>CAWDUY010000028.1:0-5521 GCA_963805555.1 uncultured Actinomycetota bacterium | reverse complement strand
GCCGGGCCGCGGTTCACTCAACGAGCTGACGAAAGGCGGCACCGGGGGCGGCCGCGTGCTGCCCCAGGCCGCCCTGGCCCGCTCGTCTCAGCGCCAGCCGTACCGCTGCCGCAGCCGGGCCTCGACGGCGGCGAAGGATGACGCCGGCAGGCCCGCGGTTTCCCGACGCATCCCGCCGGTGTGCAGGCGGAAGACCCGATCGATGTTCACCCAGGACGGCCGCCCGGCGGAGTCCCACTTGCCCGCGCCGATCGGCACGAACTCGGCGTTGCCGGTGTGTGCCTTCGACGTCAGCGCAACGGCAAGAAATGTGCCGCCGCGTTCCGCGGCCACCACCAGCACCGGCCGGTCCTTGCCGCGCCCGTCGCGCTCCTCGAACGGCACCCAGGTCCAAACCACCTCACCGGGGTCGGGGGTCCCGTCGGTCGAGGGTGAGTACGTCATCCGGACGGATGTGACGGAGCGTGGGTCGATTTCGACGGTCGCGGACGGGCCAGTTTGGCCGGGGGAGGTGACCTGACCGGCCGGGCTCTGGCTCCGACCGGGTGCACCTGATCTGCCCGGTTTCGGGTGGGCGGGCGCTGTGGGGACGGATTTCGACGGCGATGAGAACGCCGACCGAAGTGCGTCACCGATCCGGGAGAAGAAGGACATGTCCGCAGACCCTACCGACGTCAGACGATCCTCACGGTCCCTGAGTCAACGGTGAGTCAGATCGACGTTGGCGTTGGCGTCCTCGGCTGGGCAGCACCTTCCGGCCGGCGCGCGACACGACTTCCCCCGCCGGAAGTGCGGACTTACCCTACCTGCGTGGCGAGGGGCGACGCGAAGGGCTACACCCGGGTGGCTTCCACTGCGACCGGCCACTGGGTGACCCCGAACGTATGTAGCGGGCCATCCGACCGCTGGGCATGCGCGGAAAGTTGACGTGCGTTTGTTCTTCGAGAGAAGACCAGTTGATGGATTGTCGACTGACGCGGAACCGCACCTGGATCTGAAGAACCTACAAATGAATTACCTTTCCTGTGCGGTCTCTGAAGTCTCCCTACCGAGTATGAAGTCCGCCACGATCCGGGGATCCAGAACGTTCTGACCGTCTCGGGGACCGTCAATCGCGGCCCTCGAGCCTCCTGAACCTTCTGCGATGCTCTTGCGGAGTTGTCCCCAGGCGGCGCGGGCGGTTAGTCCATTGGTGGACATTCGCCTGGCAATTTCGCCGCTCACGATCGCCGTGGAGAATGATGTCCCACTCCATTCAGCAAAGGTCGTTGACGGTTCTGGCATATCTTTGGAATTGGGTGGCCGCGACCAATTCTCGTCCACAAAGGTGCTTCGGACCGGATCGCCAGGTGCCAGCAGGTCGACCCACGCTACGCTGGGGCTGAAGTCCGCGCGACGAGTCGTTTCGCCAACTGTAGCGCCGACCGCGACAACATCGTCCAAAGCGGCCGGCCAGGCCGGGGCGATCGAAAGATCAACCAACTCGCTACCGGGATAGGATTCGGCGAAATCTATTCGAGCTGCGTAATTCCCTGCTCCCGCGACGACCACTATCTCTGGGTCAAGGCGATCGATTGCCGCAGCCAGTGCTAATGGCGGCTCTGCGTCCCCCGTATAGCACGAGAATGACAAGTTCAGGATCGAGATCTTCGGATCCGCGTCGTTGAAACTGACAATCTTCTTTGCGACCGACCAGGTGTCACCGAACCCGTCGGAATTGAGCGCCGCCTTGACGAGCACTGTCGCCTCAGGCGCTTGTGCGAGCACCAATCCGGCAACAAAGGTAGAATGGGCTGTTCGATAACTCTTTCCTGGTGACAACAGATTGATCACTGGTTCGGGTATTTCCGATTCATCATACTTAACTCGACCAACCAATGACCTGTGCGGCCAGAATGGAGTGTCGGCGATCCCCACAACAGGCTTGATCTTGGAGCCGGAACTCTTGAGTGACACAGAGGGGAATCGGCCCGGATCGGTGAGAGTTCTTGGATCGTCTAGTGATATGACACGTCCGTCGGTGGCGGTGATATGGCCCACCAAGCGGTTTCTTCCCATTGTTGGGGCCCACCCGCCGGACTTCTTGGCAATCGCTTGTTTGACCGCGCCGATCACCATACCAACCTTGTCCGCCGGATCGAACTCTTTTAACTTCGGATACCATCGCTTTATTCTGTCGGGGAATTCGGCATTGAAGGTGCCTTGGAGGGTGAGCAGTGCCAGTCCCAGTTCTTCGCTGGGCTCCGTTGCCGAGACGACGACGCCCGACCTCAGCTTTTCCAGCGTGGCCTTCACTAGGTTGGAGTACGGAATTGCAACGATGAGTTCATCGTCTCTTGTCTTCGTTAACTCCGGACTGGCCTCGAGGTTCCTGATGAAGTGGCGCGATTCCTCGTTTGAGCTCATCGCGCCAGCATAGTGATACGCAGCATCTGCGTATAGGCTATTTCCGACGGGACCAATCTGAGCCGACCGACCCGATGGGGGAATGCCGCAATGGCCTTGACGGTGGTCTCAGAAAGCCTGGAGCGGCTCGCCCGAGAGTGCTTTTCGCTGGCCGCCGTCGATCCGGCAACCGCCATGGAACGCTCCTTGCGCGTTCAAGATCAGGCACGAAGGAGCCAGGAATGGTCGGCACTGAGCATCGCTGCTCGTGCTGCTGGAATTGCCGCCAAACAGCTCGATGACCTGGCGGCTTCGGCAACATTCTTGCGAATGTCAGTGCGGGCAGCGAAGCGAAGCGGATCAGAACACTTGCTGGCCGAGGCCAAAGCGGGACTGGCCGGGACACTGATCTTGCAGGGTCGAACAGCGCAGGCGCTGAGTGAGGTCTCAGCGGCTGTTGCGGTGTTGAAAGGGTTGGACGGGGCAAAGGCCCAGATCGATCGGGCGGCGGTGCTGCAACTGTCCGGACGTCGAGACGAGGCTCTCAAGGCCATCAAACTCGCGTTGCCTGTCCTGCGCCGCGGAAAGGCGCACGATTGGACCGCGCGGGCATTGTCGAATCGGAGTTTGCTCCATATCGCATCCCGGTCGTTCCGATCGGCCGAGGAGGACCTTCGCGCGGCCCAACGGCTGTGCCAGAAACATCATTTGTCGATGTGGGCGGCCTACGTCGAGCAGAATCTCGGGTGGCTGGCATCCAGTCGCGGTGACGTCGTCGCTGCCCTGGAACACTACGAGGAAGCCGAACGGCGATACCGAGAGCTGGGCGCGGACGTCGGCTCGCTGCACGAGGCCCGGGCGCGTTTGTTGCTGTCCGTGCGATTGGTGGACGAGGCAAGGGTGGCCGCCGAAGCAGCGGTGGCCCTGCACGACGGTCAGCATCGATTGCTGGAGATCGTCGACGCCCACCTGTTGCTGTCGACGGTTGCGCTGGTGCAGGGTGATGGATCGACGGCGCTGGACGCCGCAACACGCGCCATTGGCGGGTTCCGCCGGCTCGACCAGCGCAGTGGGCTCGCCCTCGCCCGGTACGCGCAACTGCAAGCCCGGTACGCCAGTGACCCCGCGTCGGTGACGGCGGCGCAGGCCCGCAACCGCGCCGACGAACTGGCGGCCGCCGGATGGCTCGTCCCGTCCCTGGAGGCGAGGCTCCTCGCCGGCCGGGTCGCCCTGATCAACGGTCAGCGGACGGTTGCCCGGCGCGACCTCTCGATGGCCGCGGCCGCGAGGTTCACCGGGCCGGCGGATGCCCGATCGCGCGCCTGGTTGGCCGAGGCGTTGCTGCACCGGGCGGATGGGCGTCGCGCCGCCGCAAAACGTGCCGTCTCCAACGGTCTGCAGGTGTTGGAGCGCTATCAGAACACCCTTGGTGCGACCGAACTGCGCGCCCATGTGTCAGTTCACCGGGGAGCGATCGCGCAGGTCGGATTGCGGATGGCGCTGGAGGACGGCCACGCACGGAACGTTCTGTCGTTCGTCGAGCGGGGTCGGGCGAGCGCATTGCTGCTCCGGCCGCCGCAACCCCCGGACGACGCGGTGCTCTCGGCGGCACTGGCGGACCTGCGCACGACGATGATCGAGATCGAGGCACGGCGCCAGGAGGGCAGGCCGACCGCAGCACTGGTTCACCATCAGGTCCGGCTGGAGCGTGCGGTTGCCGATCGTTGTCGCCGGTTTCCGGCCGCTACGGGTACCCAACATGTCCGGGGGCGCCGCGTCGAGGAACTGGTCACGGCGCTCGGCTCGAAGGCCCTGATTGAGTACATCGAGCTGGATGGTCAGCTCCACGCGGTCACCGTCGTCGACGGTGTCGCACGGCTTCATTCGCTGGGCTCGGCCACGGTGCTCGCGCAGTGGCTGGCGCATGTGAATTTTGCGCTGCGCCGACTGGCCAGCCCACACGCCCGGCAGACGACGCGAATGGCCGCAACCGCTGCGCTGCAACGAATCCGCGACGATTTCGAGCAACTGCTCTTCGGACCGCTCAGGAGCCGACTGGGCGATCGGCCCCTGGTGATCGTGCCATCGGCATCCTTGCAATCGATGACCTGGGCGGTGCTGCCGACCTGCGCCGGGCGCGCGACATCGGTGGTTCCCTCGGCCAGGCTGTGGCTGAACGCGACGGAGCCGGAGCGGGCGGCGGACAGCGGTTCGGTGGTCGTGGTGGCCGGACCGGGGCTGCCCGGAGCGGATGCGGAGGCGGCCGCGGTTGCGGCTCTCTACCCCAACCCGATGACTCTGGTGGGCGATGACGCGGTCGTCGAACACGTCTGGTCGGCGATCGATGGTGCGGCGCTGGTGCACATCGCTTCGCACGGGGTGTTGCGTTCGGACAACCCCTCGTTTTCGGCCCTGCGGTTGGCTGACGGGCCGCTCACCGTGTACGAGCTCGAGCGACTGCGCCGTGCGCCGCGGCACGTCGTGCTCGCGGCGTGCGAAGCGGCGACGCCGAAAGTCGTTGGTTTGGATGAGGTGCTCGGGTTGGCGGCGGCCCTGCTGGCACAGGGCAGCACCTCGCTGATCGCGCCCGTCGTCTCGGTGGTGGACGATGCGATCGTCGACCTGATGGTGACCTATCACGCAGAACTGCAGGCTGGGCTGGTACCCGCCGAGGCGTTGGCCAAGGCCCAGGAAAAGGCCGCGTCGGGCGACACCGCCGAATGGGCGGCCGCTGCCGGATTTATCTGTATGGGCGCCGGTCATCGGTTGTGACGCTCCGATACCGGCCTGCTGATCAATTCGGCGTGAGCGACGGAGCTGACCACCTGGAATCGCCCGCGACGAAGTCGTCCGGCGCCATCACACAGCTTGGGGTCTCCGCGTTTTCTCCAGCCCCCTAGACTGCCTGCTGGCCACGGCACTGTCGCCTGCCGATCACCCGAGCTCGGTAGATCGGCACCGGCAGCGGCGCCGACCAGCACCGCCCACGCCTCGGAAGGTTCCACATGTCCACCCCACCACCGGTCCAGCCCGCCCACCCAGACCCGACCGACGGTGCCGCTATCGAAGTCGCAACCGGCGAGGCGCTGCACTCGATCGCCGCTGCGGTCGACCTGGACGCGCTCAAGGCGGCCCG
>CAWDUY010000027.1:0-16825 GCA_963805555.1 uncultured Actinomycetota bacterium | reverse complement strand
CTCCCTGACCACGCCGGTGCGCGTCGCCGGGGTGGCGAAGACCGAGGGGTTGGCGATCTCTCGTGTGTGGTCCTGAGTTGGTGCTGGTGGTTCAGACGGCGGGACGGGTCCGCTGGACCAGGAACCGCAACGACCGGCGGGCCGGGGCGACGCGGGCGGTGTGCTGCGCGGGTGCGGTCGTGGGGCCGTCGAGACGGGCGGAGGTCAGCAGGTTCCGCTGGGCGTGGTCGGCGAGGATCAGGGCGGTCGGGGTGAACAACATGGTGTTTCTCCTTCGAATCGGTGTACCGGTAAACTGGGGTATACCGGTACACTAACCGAGGGTGGTTTACCGGTCAACCGGAGGTCGTGTTCAATGTGTGTGACGTGCGCCATCAGCGGTGCGCGGCAGCGAGGGAGCCGATCAACATGAGCCGGGTGACACTGCAGACCATCGCCGATGCGGTGGGGGTCAGTCGGATGACGGTGTCCAACGCCTTCTCCCGTCCAGGCAAACTATCGCCGGCCCTGCGGGACCGGATCCTCGCTGTCGCAGCGGATCTCGGGTATGTCGGCCCGGACCCGGCGGCCCGGGCGCTGGCCCGCGGTGCGACGGGGGTGGTCGGGGTGCTGTTCAGCACCATGCTGCGGAACGTGTTCGCGGAGGAGGTGACCACGGCGTTCCTCGGGGCCGTCGCGGACGGTTTGGTCGGGTCGGGACTGTCCCTGGCGTTGCTGACGACGGATGACGCGGGTGGGTGGATCCCGGCCCGGGACGTGCCGATGGACGCCACCCTGGTGTTCACCGGGAGGTTCGACGCGCCGGCGATGGAGTGGCTGCGTAAACGTGGTCTGCCGCTGGTGCTGGTGGACCAGGAGCCCATCCCGGGGGTTGCCGCGGTCAACGTCGATGACCATGCGGGCGCCCGACTGGCCGCTGAACTCCTGCTGGCACTGGGTCATCGGCGCGTCGGGATCGTCACGGTCGGCATGACCGAGCCGTACGGGCTGCAAGAAACCGGCACCGCCATCGACGCTCTCACCCCGGAGTCCTACATTGCCCGGCAACGGATCCGTGGCTGGCTGGACGCCCTGGGCGGCGCGGGCGTCAGCCCGGTGGTGGTGAAACAGCCGAAGATTCCGTACCGGCCGGAAACCGACGGGTACGCCGCGTTGACAATGCTGCTGGACGCCGACCCACACATCACCGGTGTGCTGTGCTTCTCCGACCGGTTCGCCGCCGGGGTGCTCGCCGCTGCGCTGGACCGTGGACTCACGGTGCCGGGCGACCTGTCCATCATCGGGTTCGATGACAGCCCGGTCGCGTCGAACTCCCGCCCTGCGCTGACCACCGTGCGGCAAGACCTGGCCGGGAAAGGTCACGCCGCGGCCGAAGGGCTCATCGCCGCTGTGCGGGCCAAGGCCGCCACCAAGACGGGTTCAACGCAGGAAACACCCGAAGCGGCAAGACATGTCGTGCTGCCCGTCGAACTCGTCGTCCGGGAGAGCACCGGGCCGTCGACAGCCGGCGCACCGCGCAAACCGAAAGCTCGGGCACGGAAAACGCCGGCCGGACCCCGCCGACGGGCGGGTGTTCACCAGGAGTAGGCCTGCGGGGCTTCCCCGGGACCCGGCCAGATCCCGTCCAGTCGCTGCAGTGTGTCCGCGTCCAACTGCACCGACAACGCACCCAAGTCGGCATGCAACTCTTCGATCGTCATCGCCCCGACAATCGTCGACGACACCACCGGGTTGTGCAGCAGCCACGCCAACGCCACATCCGCCGGTTTCGCGCCGACCTCCCGGCACAGATCCTCATACGCCTGGAGCTCGCTGCGGTGCGCAGCCACCCGAGGCAATTGGTCCGGTGACAACCGCCCTTGAGCTTCGGCTGCCAGCACACCGGTCAGCAGACCCGCATGCAACGGGCTGTACGGGATAAGCCCGATACCCAGATGCCCTAGCGCGGGCACCACCTCCAGCTCGACCGCCCGCACCGCGAGGTTGTACAGGCTCTGCTCGGATGCCAGGCCAAGGAAATGCCTTGTGGTGGCAGCGGACTGGGCCAGCGCGATGTCCCACGCGGCGAAGTTGCTGCTGCCCACGTAACTGATCTTTCCCTCCCGGACCAGCTGTTCCATCGCCTGCCAGATCTCCTCCCACGGGGTGGCCCGGTCCACATGGTGCATCTGGTACAGGTCGATGTGATCGGTCTGCAACCGCCGCAGGCTCGCCTCACACGCGCGGCGAATGTGGTACGCGGACAACCGGCGGTCGTTCGGGCCCAGCCCCATCGGCTGGTACACCTTCGATGCCAGCACGACGTCATCCCGGTGCCCACTGCGCTGCAGCCACCGCCCAACGGTTTGCTCCGAGATGCCGTAGCCCTTGGCCATGTCCGGTGACTGCGGCCCGCCGTACACGTCGGCGGTATCGAACAGAACAATGCCCGCGTCGAACGCGGCATCCATCACCGCGAAACTTCTCGGTTCGTCCGCGAGATAACCGAAGTTCATGGTGCCCAGGCCGAGCCTGCTCACCTGCAGGCCGGACCGACCCAAATGCCCGTACCTCATGTCGGCGTTCATCACCGGAGCATAGAAGCGCCGTCGAGGAACCCGCTGTCGAACGGTGTCGTGTTCCCCGGGGACCGCCAGTGGTGGATCCGGGGATCGGCGTCGGTCGCCTGCGCGAAGGGTTTGACGACGACGAGGAATCGGTACCGCACACCGGAGCTGAGGACCCGTTTGTAGGCCTCATTCATGCAGGGGCAACGATGAGTTCGGTCTCGGGCAGCAAGTGTGCTCGGCGCAGAGGTCGAGCATCTCCTGGGTTTCGGGGATCCCGCCGTTGGCGGATCCGGCGTAGCGGCGGCGGTGGGTGACCAGGGTGAGCGTCACCGCTGGCCTGGCGCCCTGCAGGAGCCCTCATCATCGACATCCGGCGACACCGGCGCATTGGCTGCCCACAGCTCGCGGACGCCCCACGACAGCAATGCCCTCATGACCGAACGGGGCGCCGCGAGGAGGAACAGTTGTTGACCGCACGGGTCCGCCCTTGGAGTCCGTGCCGGCGGATCCGCGACCTAACTGTCGATTTCAGGCCCGGTCGCAACCGCCGTGGATGCCTGGCGACCTTTCTCGACCCGGTCTTCGTAGTGACCGGGTAGCACTTAACCTAATAGCGTCGGCGAGTTTCAGTAACGGCAAAGAACCGGTCGACGTTTCAGCTGCCGGCCAACACAGACCGGACATAGTTCGCGCTGGCCTCGACTGCGATGACGGGACCGGCGCCCGTGGGTTTGTCGTGCAGGATGGTGTCCTGTTCCAGGACGTACCAACCGTCGTACCCGTGGCTTTCCAGCTCTCGGATGACTCCGGCGATGTCGATATCACCCTGGCCGAGGATCCGGTACATGCAGTCCCGGACTGCTTCGGTGTAGGTCAGCTCGCCCGCTTGGACGCGTTTCGCGAGCGAGGCATCGACGTCTTTGAGGTGGGTGTGCGCGATACGCTCGGGCGCCTGCCGGGTCAACACGGCCGGGTCTGTGCCGCCGATCAGCAGGTGCCCGGTGTCAAGGCATAACGAGATGGAGGAGTCTTCCAGGACGCGCTGTACCTCGTCTGAGGTTTCGATCATGGTGCCGACATGCGGGTGCAGTACAGCCTTGACGCCGCGGGCAGCGGCCAGTTCCGTGAGCCGGTCGAGGTTGAACAGGAGCGTTGACCAGCCGGTGTTGTCCAGGACCGGGCGGGCGTCGTAGCCGATCTGCCCGCTATCCGCGGAGAGCACGAGCACCTTGGCGCCGACGGCTTCGAAGCCATCCAGCACATGGTTGACGACCGGCGCCGGATCGACATCCGGTCGATAGAGCATCACGGGCGTGAAGCCGCCCAAGCCGTGCAGGCCATGGTCTGCCAGGGTCTTGGCCTTCCCCTCCGGCGTTGCAGGGAGGAATCCGTCTGGACCGAATTCGGTTGCGGCAAGACCGATCTGGCGCATCTCGGCCAGCACGGCTGATGGTTCCAACTGGTACCCCCAACCGGGTACCTCACACACTCCCCAGGAAATCGGGGCGCCGGCGATGCGGTCGATGGCTGCTGTGCTCATTCGGGCGTCCTTTTCGGGTGGTTGGCGCGGATGCAAACTGTTGCCGGAGTCCTCAACTCAGGTTGTGAACGCGGATCGGAAACGGTCGAGTGCTACCAGGGAGTCGCGGGATGCGAATGCTTCCAGCGCGACGACACCGTGATAACCCAGCCGGTTCAGGGCGGCCGCAACGGCCGGGTAGTTGATCTCGCCGGTGCCGGGTTCGCAGCGACCTGGGACGTCGGCAACCTGGATCTCGCCGACGACGGGCAGCGCCCGTTCCACGAGCTGAATCAGATTCCCCTCCCCGATCTGTGCATGGTAAAGGTCGAGATTCATTCGCAGATAAGGGTTGTCGACAGCTTCGACTAGCGCAAGAGTGTCCGCTGCCTTGGCGAAAGGGGTGTGCGGATGATCCACCGCGGTATTCAGGTTCTCCAGTGTGAACACCCGACCGGCCCGCTCACCGAGCCCCGCCAGCCGCGACAAGGTGCGGGCCGCGGTCAGCCACATCGCCGGCGAGACCACGTCAGCTTCGATCACCGGCAAGCCTTTCCCGTCCAGCCCCGTGCCGTGCACGTTCAGCCGCGGGCAATTCAACTGCTCGGCCACCTTCAACGACTGCTCGGCGGTGCGCAGGAACTCTTCGGCGCCGTCGGGGTCGGCCAGCGTGCCGGTGACGTACCCGGTCATGGACGAGAACGTCACCCCGGTGTTGACCAGAGCGGAGATGTCCTTGTTCGTCCAGTCCCAGATCTCCACCTCGAAGCCCAGCTCGTCGATCCGGCGGACCCGCTCAACGAACGGTCGATCTGTAAAGACCATCTCGGCGGACACCGCCAACCGGAAAGTCATTTCGCGAGCTCCGAGATCAGCACCGGCCGGCCGGATTCCACCGATTCGGCAGCCGCCAGGGCGATCTCCAGTGAGGCCCGCGCATCTTCTCCTGTGACGTCGGCGGGACCGCTGGAACGGATCGCGTCGACGAAGGCGGCCAGCTCCGCGGTGTACGCATCGGAGAGCAGTTCTTGATCCCCACGAGCTGTTTCGGCCAGCTCCCCGGCTGCGCTGGAGAACACCATCCCGGTCCGGCGGCCACCGCCCAAGGTGGCCATCCCACCGGAGCCGAACACCTCGCCGCGGACGTCATACCCATAGGCGGCCTCAAAACATGCCTCCGCTGTCCCGACCGCACCGTTGTCGAAACGAACGACGACGACCGCAGTGTCCAGCAGGCCGCGGTCCTTCCATTCCGGTTCCACCAATGCGGTTGCGGTGGCATACACCTCGACCGCTGTGGCGCCCGGGTTCAGGAATCGCAGTGCGTCGAAGTCGTGGATCAGGGTCTCCAGGAAAATGGTGTTCGGGGCGACCTTCGCCGGGTCGAAGCCGCCCGGGTCTCGGGTCACCGACCGCAGCAACCGGGGGGTACCCAACCTGTCTTCGTCTAACAGGCCGCGGGCCGCCGCCCAATCAGCGGCGTACCTGCGGTTGAAACCGACCTGCAGCACAACGCCTGCGCGCTGCGCAGCTTCGATCGCCCGATCCGCGTCGGCCAGCGTCAACGCCATCGGCTTCTCGCAGAAAACGCCCTTGCCCGCAGCAGCGGCCGCCACCACCAGATCGGCGTGGAACCGAGCCGGTGCGGCGATGACGACCGCGTCGATCTCCGGGTGCGCGAACGCTTCCGACGGATCGGTGAAGAATTTCGGTGCGCCCAACGTGGCAGCGAGCCTTTCGGCGGCACCCGGCGCCGGATCAACCACCGCCGCCAGCATCGCACCCGGCAACCTGCGGGCCAGGGTCTCGCCATGGAACGAACCCATCCGACCAGACCCGATCAACGCCACCCGGACCAGGCCCTGCTGCTGTACCTCGGACATGCTGTTCCTCCTGAGTGTGATGAACCCTGCCGCGGCGTGTGCGCCGCACTTACCGTCACCAGGTCAACGTCGTCGTGCGACGTCGGGCGTTTCAGATTGCTTGCTGCGTAACCGGATCAGCGCTCTCGCGTCGCGCGGGCGTAGACCGCCCTCCAACCCGTCGGATCCAGGTGCCGAATGGTGTACTTCGTTCCCAGGTACCGCAGTTCGGGCCGCTCCAGGATGCTGGGAAGAGCGACGAGGAACCGTGCGCCGTCGTGCGCACCGCCCCACACCGACACAGCAACCATGGGACTCGTCGCCATTGACAACCTCCGACTTAGAACGTTATATGCTGCATAAGCTAGGGCCCAGCGCACTCGCATGTCAAGACATTAGGATGTTCTTTTCTAGAACGTTCCAGTTTCGGCCACCGCCGGTAGGGGAGAGTGATGCAGGACCAGTCGCAGTCCCGCCCCAGGCGCCCCACCCTCGCGGACGTCGCCGCCGCGGCGGGGGTATCGGTGCCACTGGTATCCATCGTGATGCGGGATGCTCCCGGGGCCAGCGCCGCCAGCCGAGAACGGATACGGAAGGTAGCTGACGAACTCGGGTACCGACCCGACCAACGTGCCCGCTTGCTGCGGCAGCAGCGAACCCGCTTGCTGGGTGTGACTTTCGAGGTCGAGCAGGCCTTCCATGGTGACCTGATTGAAGGCATCTACGCGGCGGCCCAAGCAGCCGGCTATCACGTGGTGCTCAGCGCGATCACCCCGACCAGGTCAGAACCGCAAGCGATCGACGCGGTTCTCGACGATCGGTGCGAGGCCGTGATCCTGCTCGGCCCACGGTCGGCCACACGGTCACTCAACGCGCTCGCGGCGAAGCTTCCCGTCGTAGCTATTGCTCGGAAGGTTAGATCGAATGCGGTCGACTGCATCCGTACTGATGACCGCTCAGGCATGGATTCCGCGATCAGACACCTGACGGACCTCGGTCACCGGCGCATCGCCTACCTCGACGGCGGCCGCACACCAGGTGGCCCCGAACGACTCCAAGCCTTGAACACCGCCGCCGCCGCGCACGGCGTGGATAATCACTTGGTGATCTTTCCGGCTGGCCCCGGGGAGGAAGACGGCGCCGCCGCTACCCAGCAACTCCTGGCTCGACGACCGCTGCCAACTGCCCTCATCGCCTTCAATGACCGCTGCGCCATCGGCGCCATCGGCACCCTGCATCGCGCCGGAATGTCCGTCCCGCAACACATGTCAGTGGTCGGCTACGACGACAGCAGGATCGCCAGGATCTCTTACATCGACCTGACCACCGTCGGTCAGAACCCTGGTCACCTGGCCCACCTCGCCGTGCACCGCGCCATCGCCCGTCTCGAACACCAACCGATCGACCGCCGCGATGAGATCGTCAAACCTGAGCTCGTCATCAGAACCACCACCGTCACCCCCAACCTGTCATGGGGGGCGTGATGGGCAAGAACATGTCCTGAACCCCCCGCCGGCAGGTGGTTGCACTGCGGCCAGCGGGACGAATCGGAGAACCTGTGTGGTGACAAGCCACCCCGTGGCTCGGTGGCCCCTGCAAGGGGGTCAGTGCAGGGTGGGCGGTAGATGAGCTCCTGGGTGTGACTGTCGAATGTCCGGTCTTCGAGCAGTTCCAGGTCGAAGTCGGCCGCACCCCGGAAGATTGCGCCCACACGTCCGGCCAATCAAGTGGTGCCTTCAGCGTCGTCGAGAGCACTGTCCTCGGCATGCTCCTCATCCGGGTGGCCCAGGACTCATCCCCGCCGGGCTCGGCTTGTCCGAGCCATCATCTCCAAGAAGTCCCGAAATGTGTTGGCCCCGAACACCATCCGTTGCCGCTGGTCGAGTCAGTTATGGACGACTGACACAGACCTGATCCCCGCTCGAGCAGGCTCTGACGCCGCACCAGGCCGGGCTCTCGAAAACGCGATCTCATCGTCCGCAGGCCTTGACTCGAGGCATCGTCAAGCCGGCAGTGGGCCCGACGCGGCTATTCCGCCCGCTGGGCTGTCCCGCAAGCCGAACCGCAATCGAGACGCCAACGGCACGCTCCGATGGCCCGCAGTCATGATCATTTGTTGTGCCACAGGGGATCGGCCAACGGGACGCAAACAAGAGGGTGTGGGGACGCTGGCCCTTCCGCCATGCTCAACTCGACTTATCCGCTGGCCCAGTTTTCCATTTTTTTTCGATCAACGGTCCCAGTTGCTCCGAGGAATTGACAGGAAGGTGCCCGCATTATGCAATAGCGAAGCGCTGCATCATGTCGTTGTCTTCGTGTTCGAGTATGTGGCAGTGCCAGACGTATTCGCCTGTGTGTGATGCCTGGATGGCCATCGGTGCGCCTGGTACTGCGTTGGCGCCGAAGGGGACGAGGATTCGGGTGACCTCCCCGGGTAGGGCAATCACGGTGTCCTTCCAACCGCGCTCGTTGGCTGGCGGTGTTCTGGTTCCGGGGAGGAGGAATGCTTCGACCGGTGGGGCTGGGTGGCTGCCGCTGTTGGGTGCCACCGGTTGGGCCCCGTAGGTGGCGGCGAAGTAGGCAGCGGCGTCGAATGGCTGCCTGTTGAGAACCTGGAACTGGGTGAAATGCAGATGCATCGGGTGCGCGTCGGCGGTGGTGTTGATCAGGTTCCACTGTTCGAGTGTGTCCTTGCGAACCGCTGAACGATCTGTGGTCTCGAAGGTTCGGTTGTTGACCAAGGCCATCATGGGTGCCCCGGCGGTGTCGAGGATCTCGACGAGAGTCATGTTCCGGGTGGCTGCGACCGGTCGGCCGGCGAGCCGGGTGATCGGGGCCGCCCGGAGCCTCGCGGGCAACGGGTATTTCCAGCCTGCGGCGCTGGTTACGGTGAATCGCATGATCTGGTAGAGGGGCATGCCGCCGCGGCGGCGCAGTCTGGGACCGGACGGGTACGGGGCGACCGCAGAGTTGAAGACGGTGATTGTGGTGCCGGGTCGGAGTGCCGCGAAGTCGACGACGATGTCGGCTCGTTCTCCAGGGGCAAGTAGCAGATTGGTCAGTGGGACGGGTGCGTTGAGAAGACCGCCGTCGGTGCCGATCTGGTGGAAGGTGAGGGATCGGGCACCGTCGAGGAGCCGCAGATTGTAGAAGCGGGCATTCGACCCGTTGAAGACCCGGAACCGGTACTTTCCACGGTTGACATTGAGATTGGGCCACGCCTTGCCGTTGACGGTGGCCACGTCGCCGAAGAACTCGGGCGCCCAGGGCCGCGGCGTGGATGGGTTCTCGTTGGCGGGGTAGTCGAAGGTGCCGTCGGCCGTGAACATGCGGTCCTGGATGATCAACGGCACCTCGTAGGGCGGCGGCGGCAGTCGGGTGCCGCTGCCGTCGTCGTCGCCGTTGCGGATCAAGTATCCGCCGGCCAGGCCAGCCAGCACGTTGAGTCTGGTGATGCCCAGTGAGTGATCGTGGTACCAGAGACCCGCGGCCTCCTGGGTGTTTCCGTGGGTGTAGGTCCTTGACTCGCCGGGCAGAAACGTGTCGAGTGGGCCGCCGTCGTGCTGCGCCTCGGTGTTGCCGCCGTGCAGGTGGACGGCAGCGCGTGGGTGCTGGGCATCGTCGGTGCCGCCCGGTACCAGCGCGGCGTCAATGGCGGAGGCCAGCGGGTGCGGGCCGAGGTTGTTCTTGACGGTCAGGTTGAACGGGACGCCCTGCTTCGCGACGATGACCGGACCGAGGTAGTCCTGAGTGCCGCCCTGGCCGCGGTAGGCGAACGTCGGTGTCGGGGCCAGTGCGCTGTGGAATCGGTGCGTGCTGGCACTGACCATCTCGATCCTGGCGCTGGCGCCGCCGGTGACGTCGATGACGCCGATGTCGGCCAGCGTTGGCAGTCGCTCGGTGAAGCGGGACATGACCTGCGAAACGGCCGCGGTTGTCGCCATGGCGAGTCGCATCGGGAGCAGTAACCCGACGCCTGCCGCCGCGCCGGCCCCGAGCAATGTTCGTCGTGAGAATTCCATCATGACTCCTGGTTGCGAGTTGAGGAGGTGCGATGTGGGGGACCGGGAGGAGCTGAGCTCCTCCCGGTCCTCGCTGCGGTGTCACGCCCAGGCGGCAGGCGCCGAACGCCTACAGGATTCGTTGGGTGATGTTTGCGCTGGCACTGGTGTTGAAGTTGCCGTCCCCGGAATACAGGGCGGAAACGGTATGCCTACCCGGGGTCAGTGTGCTGATGGCCAAGGCCGCCTGCCCACTGGCGTTCAGCGCCACTGGGCTACCCACATTGAGCCCGTCGATGCGGAACTGAACGGCGCCGGTCCGGGTACCGGTGGCCGGTGCGCCAGGGGTGACCGTCGCGGTAAAGACCACGGTGGTGCCCCGTACGGCCGGTGACCCGCTGGTCGTAACCACCGTCCTACTGGCGGCCTTGTTGACCGTCTGGGTGAGATTGGCGCTGCTGCTGGGCCGGTAGTTCACCGACCCGGCGTAGGCCGCTGAGACCGTATGGGCGCCAACGGATAGGTCACGGGTGATCAGTGTGGCCCGGCCGGTCGCGTCCAGCGTGATGGGCCCGCCGAACGCCGCGCCGTCGATCGTGAAGGTCACTGTGCCGGTCGCCGCCGCGGGGATCACCCGCGCCGTGAACGTCACGCTCTGACCGAACACGGACGGATTGCGGTTACTCGTCACGGTGGTTGTCGAGGCTGCCTGGTTGACGATCTGTACGAAGGTCGCGCTGCTGCCTCCGCCGAAAATGGTCGACCCGCTGTAGGTGGCGATGACGTTGTGGCTGCCGGCGGTCAGCGCCGCCGTCGAGTACGTTGCTCTGCCCTGCGCGTTCAGGGTCAGCACACCACCTGCGTTGACACCGTCGATGTTGAACTGCACCGTTCCCGATGGTGTTCCGGTGCCGGCGACCGGTCGGACGGTTGCGGTGAAGGTGACCCTCTGCCCAAGCGCCGCGGAGGGAACCCGGTTGCTCGTGACCACGGTGGTTGTCGCGCGCAGTGCCGGGCCCACGCTCTGGGTGAAGGTGGCGCTCGAACTGGGATTGAAGGCGGCGTCACCTGTGTAGCCGGCCCCGACCACGTGTCCGCCGACCGCCAGTGCCGAGGTCGACAGGGTGGCTTGGCCCGCGGTGACCGCAACGTCGGTGACCGTGCCGTCGATGGTGAACTGGATGGTCCCGGTCGCCGTGGCGGGACTGACCGTCGCGGTGAAGGTGACGTTCTGGCCGAGGACCGACGGGTTGAGGTTGCTGACCACGATGGTGGTGGTACCGGTCTTGTTCACCGTCTGGGTCGCCGAGCCGGAGCTGGGCGCGAAGACAGTGTCCCCACCGTAGTCAGCGGTGATGGTGTGCGTACCGGCCGCGAGGTCGGCCTTGGTGAAGGTCGCCAACCCGGTGGCATCGACCGGGACCGCGGTGGTCGCCCCGTTGGCGGTGAAGGTGACGGTTCCGGTCGGCAGCCCGGTTGCCAGTACCGGGCTCACCTTGGCGGTGAAGGTCACGTCTTGCCCGACCAGGGACGGGTTCGGGGTGTTCACCACGATGACGGTCGTGGAACCCGGCTTGGGGACGTCGACGGTGGCCGGCCCGGCGTAGGCGGAGGAGCCGGCCGAATTGACGGCCTTGACCTGGTAGCTGTACGGGCCTGGAACGACGTCGGTGTCCAGGTAACCCGTTGCGGTTGGGGCGAGCATAGCGATCACGCTGAAAGCTCCCGCGCCGACGGCGCGTTCCAGCACCACGCTGGCGGTGTTGGTCGCGGTGTTGGTCCAGTTCACGGCGACCTGCGCCCCGGCGGGCAGTGCGGGCGCCGATTCCACCACAGCGGCCAGACCGGTTGGCGCCCCAGGCAGTCCGTCCACGGTGATCACGTTGGAGGGTGAGTCGCCCGCGGCGTTGAAGGCGGTGACCCGGTAGTCGTAGGTGATCGATGGGTCCGGTGGGTTGTCGGTGTAGGTCGTGGCGTTCGCCAGCGCCGTCGCTATCTGCGTGTACGGACCCGCAACGCCGCCGGTGACCTCGGCACGTTCGATGCGGTAGCCCACCTCCGCCGTCCCGGAATTGCCCCAGCTGGCCGGGTTGGCGTAGTCGACGGGTGTGCCGTCGGTCCAGGTCAGGATGACGCTGCCGCGGGCGAAGGAGAGGACGGGTGCCTGCGGTGCAGCTCTTGCGACGTGCACCGTCACCGGCCGCATCATGTCCATTTCCTCGTGGGACAGGATGTGGCAGTGGAAGACGTACTCCCACCCGAAGTCGGCGACCTGGTTGACGATCGGGGCGATCGGGTTGCCGTTGGGGTCGGTGTTGTTGAAACCGGCCTGGACCCCGTTCAGCGCGGCCGGGTCACCCGTAGCACCGATCGGCATCGCCGGGTTGAGCGGACGGTGGCTGTCCGGCACACCGAACGGGAGGGTGGGCACGATCGGCCGCACCGCGACGATGGTGTCCTCGAGCGGGCTGACCCGGACGGTGTCCTTCCAACCGAGCTCGGTCGGCTCTGGCGGGATGATGATGTTGTCCCAGGTGACCCGGTTGATCACCTGCACGTTGTAGAGGTGGAAGTGCAGCGGGTGGGTGTCCACCCCGTTATGGGTGATCTTCCATATTTGGGTGCCGTCCGCTGCCGAGGAGATCGGTGTGACGTCCAGACTGCTCGGCATCCCGGTCGAGTCCAGGACTTCCGTCGCGGGATTGACGTAGGGATACAGGATGATGTTCTGCAACAGTGGTGTCGCACCCGGTGCCTCCAGGCCCAGGTTGGCGGTCATTCGGCCCCACTCATCGAAGCTGGCCGAGTTCATCTCGTCGTGCATGCCCTTGGGTTCGAAAGGTATTTGCATCTTGGCATTTGGCGCGGTGAGGGTGTTGAACCCGAAATTGTCGGTTGGCTGTGATCCCTCAGCGATCCGGGCGAACCCGTCGCACGTCGTGCTGGTGCTGCCCGGCGCGTTGCACCATCCGCTGCTGGCGAAGTTGGTGCCGTAAGCGTTGTTGTAGGCGGCTTGGCCAACGATGATCGGATCCGAACCGGATTCGAAGACACCGGATCCGTCGGCGTGGTGGGCGAACGCAGCGTTCAGTGAACCCATCCGATCGGCGGTCGTGTTCGGCCGGTCGAAGGCGACTGCCGGGGCGGCACTGGACACCTTGACCTGCATGACGGTCCGGGTGTTCGGGCCGTAACCGGGCAGGGTCGTCGGGGCTCCGGACGGGCTCAGGTCAGGCCCGCCGGTGTAGTAGTCGTAGCCGGGAACGCGCGCCGGGAACGCTGCCGGGGCGTCGTTGTAGAGGATCAGTGTCTTGCCTCGGTATTGGGAGAAGTCGACGACGACGTCCGCCCGTTCGGCCGGTGCCAGCAGCAGCGAATGCTCGTTGACATTGCCGACGTCGAACCGGGTCGGATCGGTGATCCAGGTGGTCGGATGAGCCGGGACGACGACCGGTGTGGGTAGGAAACCACCCTCGGTACCGATCTGGATCCAGTTCGGCCCTGCCGGGCTCTTGCTCGTGTCGGGCGTCGGGACGATATTCGGGTCGGTTTGCGCCGCGGCAAGTTCGGTCGGGTTGAGAGCGACCTCGCTCAGCGTCCCAGTGGTCGGGTCGGCGACGTACCACGACAGGTTCCAGAACCGGTCGTTGGCGGCGTTCAGGACTCGGTAACGGTAGGCCTTCGGGTCCACGGTGGTGGTCGGGTACGCCGTGCCGTTGACGATCGGTGTGTCGTTGAACGCCTCCATGCCGACCGAGACGTTCGGGGTCGACGGGATCAGCGCCGGCTCGCAGAACGGCTGAACGTTCGGGTCGCAGGTCGCGTCGTAGTAGGGGTTGGCCATCGGCGGGTACTTGACGTCCTTTGCCGGCGGCCAGAACCACGGGCCGTACATCCACCGTCCGAATGCGCTCATGCCCGACGGGTCACCCGGATTCTGCGCCGGCATGTAGACGTGCGGGGTCCACAGGTTGCCCTCGCCGCCCCACTTGCCGTAATTCCAGGTCGGATCGTTCTTGGCCATCGTCGCCGCGTCGGGCACGAAGGTCTTGTCCTGAATGATCAGCGGGTCGCCCAGGCCCAGACCCTCCAGGGCGCCGCCTGTGCCGATCAGGGCCTGCTCCGTGGCATCGGTGAGCAGGTAACCCGCGGCCTCACCGGCGTACACGTTCAGCCGGGTGATGCCCCACGCGTGGTCGTGGGTCCACATCAGCCGCGCGCTCTGCTGGTTGGTGTAGAAGAAGGTCTGCGCGCCGGGGCCGGGATCCGGCATGTCCGGGACGTTACTGACGCTGACACCCTTGGGATAGGCGGTGTTCTCGCCGGCCGGAGTGATCCACTGGTGCGGGGTGCCGTCGCTGATCCACGGCGTGATCCCGCCGTGCATGTGCAAGGTTGCCCGGTTTTCCGAGAAGCAGGTGGCGGGTTTCGGGGTCTCCCCGCACATCGGGTTGCGCACGCCGTCCAGCACGGAGCCTTCGTCGGCGGCCATGTCCATCGGCACACCATTGGCGTCGAGTTGCATCATGTCCGGACCCGCACCCGAACCCATCAGTGAGGTGTCGGTCGGGAGGAACAGGTCCCCGCCCTGGCCCGTCGGCAGCAGGTTGCGGAACAGCACCCGGGTCGGCTTGTCCTTCGTGGCAACGATTGTCGGCCCGAGGTAGTGCGGGTTGTCGACACCGAAGGCCGCGCTACCGTCCGGCAGCAGGATCGGTGTCCCGGCGATGGCCGGGTCGAGGTTGGCGTTGGTCAACGGTACGTGGGCGCCGGGTACGACGCTCGTCGATAGCTGGACATACCCCCGGAGCAGGGTGGGCGGCAGGTCGCTGTGGAACTGCATCCGGTACTGGACGACGGCGACCTCGTAGTAGTCCGTGCCGGGGTATGTGGTGGTGTCCGGGACCGCGATCGGGATGTACTGGCCGAGGTTGTTCGCCTTGTCCGCTCCGAGACCACCGAGTGTGTCGACGAACTTCTTTAGGCCCGGCGTGAGGTATCCCGCACCGGGTGCGGTGACGGTGATGCCGGTGACGGCGCCCTTGACCGCGACGGTTGCTGTTGCGCTGGCGCCCTTGTCGGCCACACCGACCGTGTCGGTGATCGTCACCGTCGGTGCCGAGGTGTAGCCGGCGCCGGGGTTGACGAGGTCGATCTGGGCGATACCGATGGTCGCCGTCGTTGCTGCCGGAGTCGGCGCGACCTGGGTCGGCGTCCCGTCGAAGATCGTCACGCTGGGCGCGGACGTGTACCCCGAGCCCGGGTCCACCACTGTGACCTCGGAAATGGTGTAACTCGGCGGCACGGCGTTGGCGTCCAACGGAATCATCGTTGCGGTCCCGGTCGCCTGCACCCCGGTGGGCAGGTCCGGCAGACCAAACTTCACCACCGGTTGGACCTCATAGACACCGCCGGCGTCGACGGTGACATTGTCGACGCCCCCGCTGGCGTTCGCTGTGGCAACAGTTGTCGGAGCGTCGCCGGTGATGGACACAGTAGGGGCAGTGAAGCCGAACCCGGTTTCGTTGACGGCGATGCTGGTCACCACACCGCTGGAGATCTGCGCGGTGGCACTTGCCGGGCTGGTCGGCGTCACCCCGGCGGCCGTGATGGCGACCGTCGGCGGGGTGAGGTAGCCACTTCCGGGACTGGTCACTGTGACGGCCGAAATCCCGCCGGTCTTCGGGTCGACCGTCGCCGCAGCCTCTGCACCGGTCCCCGGGTCGGTCACCGTCGGGGTGACGGTGGCCGCGAACGAGTAGGTGCGGTCTTGCGAGAGAATCGGGAACCCAGCATCAACACCCAACGTCAAGGCGGCGCCCTGGGATGGCGCCACGTTGGTCGCCAGGGTGGGATCCGCTGTCGCGGGGTAGCTCAAGGTGTCCGGATTCACCGTGACCCCCGTGTCGACGGGAATCCCTTGGCCGTAAAAGCCGATCACGTCATCCTGCTGCACCGGGACACCCGCAACAGGGAGCGAAGCGACCTCGCCCGTTGCGACGCTCGGGGTGGGTACCGTCTGTTCCCCGCTGTCAAACACCACCGTGTACTGGTTGGCGACGGCGGTCGGACGCAGCACATAGGCGTGGAACAAGTTGCCGGCGGACGTGGTCGGACTTCCGCCAGGGCTTCCCTGATTCCAGAATTGGAAGTTCTGCAACGTGCCGGCAGGCAGCTTGGTGTTCGACAGAACCACAAACACCGGACCAAGGGTTCCCGGCGGCGTCGCGTAGTCCGTCGCGAAAGCCCGCTCGGTCAAAGGGTTCCCGTAGGAAACCGGCGTCGGTGTGCCGAGGCTGAGCGTGACGACCGCATTGGACAGCACCTGCGGGCTGTTCGCCCAGTTCGGGTACGGACCGAAATAATGCGGAACCTTCGACTCATCCGTCGCACTGATCGGCGCTGCCGCTGCGACGGCAGAGACCGCCGGCGCAGTGGGGGAGGCCAGGATGTTCGGCGCCGGGTCGGCGTGGGCAGGGAACCCGGTCATCGCAATGAGAACGACCGCACCGAGTAGTGCAACCAGCAGTTTCCTGAGCATGATGCCCTCCGTGACCACGAGACGGACGCAGCGTGATCTGCCTCACTCAACGCGGTGAGAGCTAGTCCGAATAGGGCCTTTCGTCCCCTGAATGACCCAAGCAAGTCTTACTCAACGTTAAGGAGATGACCCAGAGTAGGTAATTGATTCCTCTCTGTGAGTTTTGTTGGCTTCAGGCCCGGAGGCCAGGCAATCCCGATCCAGGGCATTGGCAGTTCAGGTGATCAAGTTTCGTGATCGTCAAGGAATGACTTTGCCGGCGAGCCGGCGGTCCATCCGGCCGCGGAACTCAAGCTCCTTTTCGTTGCTGCCGGCATGCGAACGACCCCAACGACGACTCTCCGGTGCACGTT
>CAWDUY010000026.1:0-59803 GCA_963805555.1 uncultured Actinomycetota bacterium | reverse complement strand
GCGCGTTCAGGTAGTTCCTGGCCTCGACGAACGCCTGGCGGATCACCGCGGCCGTGCCCAACCGGGTGGACGGGGTCTTCTTCTGCTCGCCGTAGACCCGCTTGGGATTCTCGCCCAGCGCCGACTTCAATCCGGATGGCGAGCGCAGCACCATCTCGTCGACGGTGCGGCCGTGGGTGTGCACGGCGACCGTCAGTCCGCCGATCGGGTTGCCTGAACCGGGGTTCACGTTGACCGCGGTGATGCCGCCGGAAAGCGCGTCGGCGAACGCGAGGTCGGCCGGGTTGATCGCGTCCAGGGCGCGGACCCCGGCCGTCACCGGGTCGGTCAGCTCGTTCGTGTCGCTGCCCGCCCAGCCCTCCGCTTCCTCGTGCAGCCCGACGTGGGTGTGGGCGTCGATGAACCCGGGGAGCAGCCATTTGCCGGCCGCATCGATCACGGTCGCGCCGGATGGGACGGTGATCTTCGAGCCGAGCGCGACGATCCGGCCGTCCCGAATCCGCACCATCCCGTGGAACGGCTCACCTTCGATGGGCACGACGTGCGCGTTGACGAACGCCAAATCGGTCATGGACCGACTCTGCCATGCGAGATCGGGGTTCGAACGATGAGATTGCGCCCGGCCAACCGTCGAAGCTTGACTACAGGCAAGCAGACGGCAGGGAGCGCGGCATGGCTGGAGTGCTGTTGGACATGGCAATCTCGCTCGACGGTTTCGTCGGCCGAGCCGATGAGACCGATCCGGGGCTGTACGACTGGTACTTCGATCCGCCGGCCGAGAGCAAGCCCATCATTGACGAACTCATCGAACAGACCGGGGCCATCGTCATCGGACGGGGAGCCTTCGGCACCGGTGAGGACGCCGCCGGCTGGGATGACAGTCCCTACCATGTCAAGCATTTCGTTCTGACGCACCGGCCGCCGGCGGTACCGGCCGGTGGCCCGGTCGAGTTCGTCTTCGTGCCGGACGGGGTCCAACGCGCCGTCGAGCTGGCCCGGGCGGCGGCGGGCGAGAAGTACGTGACGATCGGCGGCGGGGCCGATGTTGCCCGGCAGTTCCTGGCGGCCGGGCTGGTGGACGAGCTGCAGCTGCACGTGGTGCCGAAGCTGCTGGGGGAGGGCGTGGCCCTGTTCGAGGGTCCTTTGGGCGAGGGTGGAACGCTGTCGCTGACCAAGATCCGGGTGGTCGATTCGCCCGTCGTCACGCACCTGCGGTACCGGGTGGGGTAGCCGGCCCGATCGGGGGATGAGTCGGCGGGCGGGCCCGGCGCCCGCGTCACGGGTGTTTGCTCCGATGCACCCGTGGGACGATGGGACGTCCGCTCGTCCTGCCAAGAAAGATTCCTGTGACCTCTGGAAGCCTCGCGTCGCGTGCGCACCGAACGTTCACCCCGCCGGAGCTGATCCGGAACTTCTGCATCATTGCGCACATCGACCACGGCAAATCGACCCTGGCCGACCGCATGCTGCAGCTCACCGGGGTGGTCGACGGGCGGGACATGCGGGCGCAGTACCTGGACCGGATGGACATCGAGCGCGAACGCGGCATCACCATCAAATCGCAGGCGGTCCGGCTGCCCTGGGGCGTGCAGCAGCCCGACGGCACCGGTAACCAGGACTACGTGCTGAACCTGATCGACACCCCCGGGCATGTCGACTTCACCTACGAGGTGTCCCGATCGCTCGCCGCCTGCGAGGGGGCCGTGCTGCTGGTCGACGCCGCGCAGGGCATCGAGGCGCAGACGCTGGCGAACCTGTACCTGGCGCTGGAGAACGACCTGCACGTCATCCCGGTGCTGAACAAGATTGACCTTCCGGCGGCGCAGCCGGAGCGGTACGCGGAGGAGATCGCACACATCATCGGCGGATCGCCGGACGACGTCCTGCGGGTCTCCGGCAAGACCGGCGCCGGCGTCAAGGAACTGCTGGACAAGGTGGTCGCGGACATCCCGCACCCGGTCGGCGACGCCAACGCCCCGGCCCGGGCGATGATCTTCGACTCCGTCTACGACATCTACCGCGGCGTCATCACCTACATCCGGGTCATCGACGGCAAGATCACCCCCCGCGAGCGGATCCAGATGATGTCCACCCGGGCGGTGCACGAGCTGCTCGAGGTCGGCGTCATCTCGCCGGAACCGATCCCCACCGTCGGGCTCGGCGTCGGCGAGGTCGGCTACCTGATCACCGGGGTGAAGGACGTCCGGCAGTCCAAGGTCGGCGACACCATCACCTCCGCCGCCAAGGGCGCCACCATCCCGCTCGGCGGGTACCGGGAGCCCCGACCGATGGTCTACTCGGGGCTGTACCCGCTGGACGGCTCCGACTACCCGCTGCTCCGGGACGCGCTGGACAAGCTGCGACTCAACGACGCCGCGTTGACCTACGAACCGGAGACCTCCGCCGCGCTCGGATTCGGTTACCGCTGCGGCTATCTCGGCCTGCTGCACCTGGAAATCACCCGTGATCGCCTGGAGCGTGAATTCGGGCTGGACCTGATTTCCACGGCGCCGAACGTCGTCTACAACATCAAGATGGAAGATGGTGCCGAGCACATCGTCACCAACCCGTCGGACTGGCCGGCCGGAAAAATCTCGACCATCAGTGAGCCGATCGTCAAGTGCACCATCATCACCCCGAGCGAATACATCGGGACGATCATGGAACTGTGCCAGGCCCGTCGAGGTGCGTTGGGCGGCATGGACTATCTGTCCGAGTCGCGCGTCGAGTTGCGGTACACGATGCCGCTCGGTGAGATCATCTTCGACTTCTTCGACGCCCTGAAATCCCGGACCAGGGGTTACGCGTCGCTGGATTATGAGGAGATCGGCATGCAGCCGGCGGACCTGGTCAAGGTCGACATCCTCCTGCAGGGCGAGGCGGTGGACGCGTTCTCCGCGATCGTGCACCGCGACTCCGCTTACGGCTATGGGGTTTCCATGACGGCCAAGCTGCGCGAGCTGATCCCGCGGCAGCAGTTCGAGGTGCCGATCCAGGCCGCCGTCGGGTCCAGGGTCATTGCCCGCGAGACGATCCGGGCGATGCGCAAGGACGTGCTGGCCAAGTGCTACGGCGGTGACATCACCCGCAAGCGCAAGCTGCTGGAGAAGCAGAAGGAGGGCAAGAAGCGGATGAAGATGGTCGGCCGGGTCGAGGTGCCGCAGGAGGCCTTCATCGCCGCGCTGTCCAGCGAGCCCGCAGGCTCCGCCGGTGGCCGGGAGAAGAAGTAGGGCGCAGCGTGATCGGGCCGCGTGATGATCACCGATCGGGTCCATCTGAAGTTGCGCCACAACTCGAAACGGCCCGAGCCGTTGATCATCAAGGGTGGTTCGGGCCAGAAAAGGTAGGGCTAAGCCCCCTTTGGGTGGCCGTCTAAGCAGATGGTAAGTCGGGTGCGCCCGGCGAAGCATGAGCTGCATGACCACCGACTTCGCCTGGACCGCAACGCCAGAGACGCCGCGCCCCACCCAGCTCACTCGGCCGCCGCGGAACGGACTGCGGTCGCCGCGGTCCTGGGGTGAGCTGCTGTACGCGATTCTCGACCTCGCCCCGGCGATCGCGTTCTTCGTGATGATTGTGACGCTGATGTCCGTCGGCCTCGGGCTGGTCATCATCTACGTCGGCGTTCCGATCATTGCGCTGGCGTTGCTGGCCGCGCGGCTGGGCGGGCTGGTCCAGCGATCACTTGCCCTTGCGCTGCTTGACCTTCCGAGCACGCCGCCGGCGTGGGCGCGGCCGCATCGGCCGGGGCCGATCAGCGCGCTCGGTGCCGTCCTGCGTGACCCCGCCGGTTGGCGGGCGATCGCGTATTTCGTGATCAAGATCGTCCTCGCGCCTCTCATGTTCGGCGTTGCTGTCGGGCTGTATGCCTACGGGTTGGGTGCGCTGACCTACGCCCTGTGGCGTCCGTTCCTGCCGGAGGTCGTGGCGTCCGACGGATCACTGCACCGGGGCGAACAGCTGTGGCCGGACTTCTACATCGACGGCTGGGCAAGCATGACCGTGCTCGCGCTGATCGGCGCCGGCGTGTTGTGGTGCGCACCCCGGGTGGTCGCATTCCTGACCACCATCGACCGGGTGCTGATCACGAGTCTGCTGTCGGCGACGGACGATCATGCCTGAAGGGGTTCGGTGCCATGAGTCGGCCGGCCGAGGCCACGCAGGCCACGGGAGATGGCCGCCAACAAAGCAGCCAGGACGCATCCGACACCGATCAGCAGGAAGCCGACGGCCGGACCGAACGCGTCAACGATCGGACCGAACGCGAGTAACCCGAACGGGCCGGCCGCCAACGCCAATGACGTGTAACTCCCGATCACCCGGCCACGCAGTCGCTCCGGTGTCCGGGACTGGATGATCACCGCACACAGCGGATTGATCGGTCCCGTGACGATGCCGGCCAACACCGCGAGCGCGACCATCACCCCCGTCGCGGGCAGTAGCGCGAAGGCGCCCAGCGACAGCCCGGCCAGCGCCAGCGCTCCGACCAGTGTCGCCCGGGTCGGTAGGTGGTGGGCGATGGCGCCGTAGCCGAGCGCACCGGCGATGCCGCCGCCGGCGTAGGCGGCCAGGATCCCGCCGAACGCTGCGACCTGCCCGGTCTCCTGGAGGAACGCATTGAGCACCACTGTTTCGAACGGCAGGATGAACACCCAGATCACGGCGGCCACCAGGGTGACCGCGCGCAGGGTGCGATCACGCAGCACGTAGAGCAGTCCGTCCTTGACCGACCGCAAGTAGGGCTCGGGGTGCGGGCTGGGCGAGAGGTGGGTCGGGACGGTGACCGCGGTGACGACGAGCGCGAGCGCGAACAGCAGCACCGAGGTCCAGAGCGTGCCGAAACCGCCGACCAGCAACAACAGCAGCCCGGCCAGTGCCGGGCCGGCCAGGTACCCGATGCCTTCTGCCGCCTCGCCCCACGCGTTCACCTTGGCCAGCGGTCTGCCGGCATGACGGGCGACGTCGGGTCGCAGTGACTCCCGGGCCGCCGCGCCTGGGCTGTCGAACACCGCACCGAGCGCGACCAACACCAGCAGCAGCGGTATGCCCAGCCCGATCGTCCCCTCGGCAAGCGGGATCGCCGCTACCGCAACGGCGCTGAGCGTGTCGGCGATCATGCTGCACCGGCGCTTGCCGATCCGGTCGATCAATGCGCCGCCAAAGACTGCGGAAACCGCGATGGGCGCAATCGCCGCGGCTCCGGCAAGGCCGGCCAGCGCCGCGCTGCCGGTTCGCTCCAGGACCAGCCAGGGCACCGCGATCGCCACGATGCTGTTCGCCGTCACCGACATTGCGGTGGCCGTCAGCACACCGAGCAGCGGGATCAGCTGCCGGATCTGCCCGCCCATGCCGTAACGGTAGGGCGGGGCAGCGATCCGGTCAGAACGGGCATCGCCGGGCCAGGGTCAGGTGGTCAGGTGGTCAGGACGAGCTTTCCCGGGGAGCCGGTTTCGAGCAGCTCGAGCGCCGCCCGCCCGTCGGCCAGGGCGAAGGTCTGGTCGACGACGGGTCGAACGCCAGCCACGTCGCACAGCGCAATCAACCGGCGGAACTCGTCCAGAGTGCCCATGGTCGAGCCGATCACCGAAATCTGCAGGAAGAACAGCCGCTGCAAGTCGGCGGACGGGTCCGGGCCGCTGGTGGCGCCGCAGCAGACGATGACGCCGCCCGGCCGGACCGCGCGCATCGAATGCGACCAGGTGGCCCGGCCCACCGATTCGAAGACACCGTCGACCCGCTCCGGCAGCCGGGCTCCGGTGTCGAAGACCTGATGTGCACCAAGGTCGGCGGCCCGCGCGCGGCCTTCCGCGGAGCGAGAGGTCACCCAGACCCGCATGCCGAGGACCCGGCCCAGCTGAATCAGGGCGGTGGAGACCCCGCCGCTGGCACCCTGTACCAGGATGGTCGAACCGGCCGGGAGTCCGCTGCGGGTGACCAGCATCCGGTAGGCCGTGAGGTAGGACGTACCCAGCGTTGCCGCAGCCTCGTGCGTCATCGATGCCGGCAGGGTGACGGCGTTCCGGGCCGGGATGGCGACGTACTCGGCGAACGTGCCCTGGTACTTCTCGGTCAGCAGAGTCCTTGCGGGGTCGGTGGTTTCGTCACCGGTGGAGCCCGGTGGGACGACCACCGGGTAGATCACCACATCCCGGCCGTCCTCGGTGACGCCCGCACCGTCGCAGCCCAGGATCATCGGGAACTGATCGGGCTTGATGCCGACCCCCCGCAGGGTCCACAGGTCATGACGGTTCAGCGAGGCCGCCTTCACCCGGACCCGGATCCAACCGTCCGGAGCGTCCGGATCGGGTCGTTCGCCCACCCGAACGGCGTCGAGCGGTGCACCGGGCAGGGGTTCGGCGGCGTAGACGGCAAGCATGGGGCCACGGTAGACCGGCCCTGCTCGACGGCTTTGGCGGCCAGGTTGCCGGGCGGTGCCCGGCCGGGGCTGGAGTCCCCGGCCGAGCATCCCCGGATCAGCTCTGCGGCTGTACCAGCACCGCGACGGTCCGGCCCGGGACCTCGATCGAGTCGCCGTCGACGCCGGTGTCCTTGACGACGTCGTCCGAGCCCTGCTCCTGGATCGGGCTGAGCAGCAGGTCGCCGGCCCCGTCCACCGGTGGGTCCTGAGTGGTCGGGGTGGCGTTGAACACCACGACGACCCGATCCAGCTGCGGATCGACGTCGGGTCCGACGGTGTCGTCGATGATCATGACGATGACGCCCGGCGGCTGAGTGGGGCCGCCCAACGGGAACGACACCTTCTGCTTGATCAGCTCCGCCGTACCCAGCCGGAACAGCGGCGAGGAGAACCGCAGTTGCAGCAACTCCTGAGCGGCGGCGGTGGCCGCACCCATGTCGGGCTCCGTCGGCTGCAGATTGGCGTCGGCCAGCAGCGGTCTCATGTAATCCCACTTCGCCGCATTGTCGGTTTCCGGCGGCAGCCCGGAGCCGAAGGTGTTCTGCTTCCCGGTCCAGTCGATGCGGTTGAACCAGTCGCCGGAGTCGTAGGAGTTGCGGTCCAACGACTTCGAGCGCAGCAGGTCGTTGCCGGCATGCCAGAGCATCGGGCCCTGACTCAACGCGGTCGTCGCCAGCGACACCGTGTTCATTCGCACCCGGTCATCCATCGACGTTGCCACCGGGAGCTTGAACGTCAGGGCGTCGAACAGGGTTTCGTTGTCGTGCGCGTCGACGTAGGTGATCACCTCGGACGGGTCCTCGGTGTAGCCGGCAGGGGAGCCGTTGTAGTCGACCTGCGCGCCGGTGACCTGATTCCCCGACGAATCCATGAAGGGGTAATCGGCCAGGTTCCCGGCCAGGCCGACCTTGATCAGGTCCTGGTAATGCATCAACCTGGTCTGCTGGTCGCCCGGCGCGCCATTCAGGTCGGAACCGTCGGCGGTGACCGCCCCGTTCGGGTCAGTCAGCAAGCCTGAGCCGTAGCCCTGGATCCGGGGATCCTCGTCGAAGGGCCCACCGCCGCGGACCGCGTCCCGCAGTCGGTCGGAGAAGGTGGCGATCCCGGTGCCGGCCATGTTGACCTGGGTGGCCTGGACGAACCGGGCGTCATTGGCGACCTCGCCGAAGTTCCAGCCCTCGCCGTAGAGGAAGATCTTCTTGCCGTCGACGCCGTCCATGCGAACGGTCAACTTGTCCAGGGCCGCCCGCAGATTCAACATGTTCTGCTTACTGTGATGGCCCATCAGGTCGAAGCGAAAGCCGTCGACCTTGTACTGCTTGGCCCAGGTCAACACGGAGTCGATCATCAGCTTTTCCATCATCGCGTGCTCGGTCGCGGTGTTTGCGCAACAGGTCGAGGTCTCCTGCGCGCCGGTGGCCGAGAGTCGTTGGTAGTAGCCGGGAACCACCTTGTCCAGCACCGAGTAGGCGGCCTGCCCGGAGGCGGCGGTGTGGTTGTAGACCACGTCCATGACGACCCGCAGCCCGATCCCGTTGAGCCCCGCCACCATCTGCCGGAACTCCTTGGTCCGCCCGGCGCCGTCGGGATTGGTGGCGTACGAACCCTCGGGTGCCGTGTAATGCAGCGGGTCGTAGCCCCAGTTGAAACCGTCAGTGGCGGCGACCGCGGTCACACAGGACTGCTGGGCCGTACCGGCCGGGTCTGCCTCCGACAGCGCAGGCAAGTCGCAGGCGGGGGTCTGTTGCGCGGCCCGGTTCTCCTCGATCGTCGCGATGTCGAAGGCCGGCAACAGGTGCACGGTGTTCAGGCCGGCATCGGCGAGTTGTTTGAGGTGCTGCATGCCGGCGCCGCGCTTGTCGGTGAACGCCAGGTAGGTACCGCGGTGCGTGGCCGGGATGGTGTTGTCATTGATCGAGAAGTCCCGGACCTGCAGTTCGTAAATGGTGGAATCCTCGGGCTGGGTCAGTGCCGGTTTGGCCAGCGTCGACCAGGCCTTCGGGGTGAGCGCGGCGGAACCAAGATTCGCGATCACCGATCGCTTCGAGTTGACGGTCAACGCAACGCTGTACGGGTCGGTGACCAGGTTCTTCACGACCGTGCCGCTGACCGGATCGAACACCTCCACCTCATACAGATAGGTGCCGTTGGTCCAGGCGGCGTTGCCCCAGGCCGTCCAGATGCCGTCCTGGTCCCGGCCCATCCGGACCCGGGTCTCGCCGGCAGTTCCCGGCGGGTCGACCAGCAGGGTGACGTTCTTGGCGGTGGGTGCCCACACCGAGAGGATCGGCCGGTTGAACACCCACCAGAGTCCCAGCGGTCGCTCGGTGGCGCCGCTGTACAGATCGTCAAGGACGCCCGGGAGCTGCACGCCGGTGGCGTCCACCAGCCTTCCCAGATCGTCGTACTCGGCGATGGCCACCTGACCGGACAGGATCTGCGTCAGCAGCTTCCTGTTGTTGGCGTACTTCGGCGCCAGCCGCAGGGCGTCGTAGGCGGCCAGGTGCGGCCAGGAGGTCTTCACGTCCGCCGGCAACCCGGCCGGGTCGAAGGTCAGTGGAATCGACGAGCCACCGGTGACGGCCTCGGCGTCGACCGTCAGCCCGCCCTCCGGGGCGTAATGCAGCCGGAAGGACGAGGCCCGCGCCGTGGTGGCATCCAGCGGCAGGTCCCAGGCGATCAGGCCCTGCCGCAGCCACTGTGCCTTGCGGGCCGCCAAGTCCGGAACCGATCCGGAGCCGGCCGTCGTGACCGTCAGGACGTGGGTGTCGAGCACGTAGCGGAAGGTCACCCGTTGCCCGTCCCCCACGCTGAAGCCGATGTTCGCGCCGTCTCTGATGCCGCCAGCGCCGTAGCTCTCGTCCCAGGACAGGTTGTGCGCCACCTTGACCTCGTAGTCGCCGGCCGGGATCTCGCTGGTGGCGTAGGTGTAGGTGCCGTCTCCGTCGGGGTCTTGTAGCCACGAGGTCATGCAGTCGGGCTGCCAGTCGCCCTGGTCATCCCCATTCGGCTGACAGCCGATCTCGCCCTGGAACGAGCCGACCGCGGTGATGATCGGACCCGAAAGGTTGGTCGTGATCAGGTGTGTGCGGTGGTCGTAATAGAACGTGACGGTCGTGTTGGGGGGAACCGTCAGGGGGATGTTGCCGCCGTTACTGACGCCGCCCGCCCCGTAATTCTCGTCCCAGGACTTGTTGATCGCCGCCTTGTAGGCGTAGTCCCCGCCCGGCAGATTGGTGAAGCTGCCCTTCCAGATCTGGTCAGTCGGGTCGAGGGTGAGTTGCGCCTGATCGCAGGTCGGCTGCCAGTCGTCCGTACAACCCATCTCGCTGTTCAACGAACCGGCCACCGTCACATGTTCCGGCTGGGTGACCGGACCGCCCGGCTCTTCGGGGGTGTTCGGCTCCGGCTCATCGCCGACAACGGCGTACGTGGTGGTGGCATTGAGATGGCCGGCGTTGTCCTTGAGAACCGCGTGGTATTCGACCAGGGTGCCCTTCGCCAGGTCGCTGACGTCATGGAAAACCCGGTACGGGGCGTTGTCGTCGGTGCCCAACGCCGTCCAGTCCTCGGTCCCGACCGGTCGCCAGGCCAGCGTCACCTGATTGAAGCCGCCGGCCGGCACCGAGACGCCGACCTCGGCGCGGCCACCCACAGTGCCACCTGCTCCGGGGGACCTGAAGAACACTGCTGGGGCATTCTTCGACTTCTTCAGCGCCGTGGTGGCCTTCCATACCCGGACCGACAGTGGCGGCACGGTGACGGTCACCCGGCCTTCCTTATTACTGCTGAGCGCATCGCTGCCCTGCGGCCAGATGCCGCGGAACCGACCGTTCTTGCTGAACGTGTCGAAGGTGGCGGTGGCCTCGGTCGTCGAATTGTTCGCGGCAACGATGTATTCGAATTGTTGCTGCTGATCGATCCTGCTGAAGGCGTAGATGCCGGCTTCATTCGAGGCGTACCGGTGGATCTGTGCCCCGTCGGCCAGGGCCGGATTGTTCTTGCGGAGCTTGGAGAGGGCGGTGATTTCCTGGTACAGCGGATGGCTGGTGTCGAAGTTATCGTCCTTCGTCGTGGCATCCGTGCCGATCAGGTCGTCGTCGTTGTAGACGTCCACCTGGCTCGGGAACATGTCCTGCCGGGCGAGTTGGTCGCCGCCGTCACCGACGAAACCCTGCTCGTCGCCGTAATAGACCACCGGCTGCCCACGGGTGAGGTACATCAGCGAATGTGCGAGTTCGTCCCGCTGCAGGAGTTCGTCGGCGCTGGACGACGAGGGCGTGAGGAAATTACCGATTCGACCCATGTCATGGTTGCCGAGGAAGGTCGGTGACGAATACACGTTGGAATTGGTGTCGGTGTAATAGTCGTCCAATGCGAACAGGTCCCGTAGTTCCGTTGTCGGTTTGCCCTGCGCAAACCCCGTTGCCTTTAACTGGAAGCCGAAATCCAGCGTGGCCTGCAGATCGCCCTCCGTGGTGTAACGGGAAGTATTCTTCGGATTTCCGTCGTACACCTCGCCGAACATGAAGAATTTCGGCTTGTTCGCCGCGGCCGCGGCCTTGAGGATCTCGGGCGAGAACTTCTGCCAGAACTCGATATTCACGTGCTTGACGGTGTCGATGCGGAAACCGTCGATGCCGAACTCGGCCCAGGTCTTGTAGATGTCGATGAGGCCGTCCCGGACCGCGGGTTGTGCGGTGAAGAGGTCGTCGAGTCCGACGAAATCGCCGTACACATCCCCCTCGGTGCCGTCGAAGTTGGCGTTACCGCGGTTGTGGTAATACGTCGGATCGTTCAACCACGCCGGTACCTTGACGGTCTTGTCCGCTTCGGTCGGGAAAATGGGTGTGTACGGGAACGATGTCGCGTCGAGTTTCGGGAAGTCTTGGCCACTGGCGTACATCAGGTCATCGAACGGGGTCCCATTGACGTCGGTGAACGGGCTGGCTGTCTTCGAAATGTAGGGATAGTCGCCGTCCGGCGGAGGGGGCTCTTGATACGAGATCACGTCCGCGGTGTGGTTGGTGATGATGTCGAAGAACACCTTCATGCCCTTGGCGTGGGCGGCGTCGATCAATGCCGTCAATTCCTCGTTGGTGCCCAGGTGGGGGTCGATCTGGGTGAAGTCGGTGATCCAATAGCCGTGGTAGCCGGCACTTTCCTGCCCGGGCCCGCCTTGGACGGGCTTGTTCTTGAACGAGGGCGTCATCCAGATTGAGGTCGTCCCCAGGCCCTTCAGGTAGTCCAGCTTGCTGGTGATGCCTTTGAGGTCGCCGCCGTGGTAAAAGGCTTTGTCTTTGGGATCGAGACCGGTGACGAATTTGTCGCCGGTGAGTCCACCGGCATCGTTGGACGGGTCGCCATTGGCGAACCGGTCGGCCATGACGAAATAGAACTGCTCGCGGGTGAGGTCCTTGCGCAGACTGTTGCCGGCCAGTGCGGCGTCCTGCTCTGGGGTGGTGGGCAGACTCTGCGGGGTGAAGGCAACGCGGTGCGATTCCGGGTCGTAGCCGAAGGTGATGGTGGCCGGGCCCTGCAGAACCAGCGGGATATTGAGGCCATTCAGCACACCGCCCTGGCCGTAGTTCTCGGTCCAGCCGTGGTTGATGGCGATCTTGAACTCGAAGTTCCCGGCGGGCAGGTCGAACGTCCCCGCATACGTCTGGGTCGCGGCGTCCAGGTCAAGGTCAGCGGCCTCGCAATCCGGAGCCCAGTCCGAGGTGCACCCGACCTCGCTCTGCAGGCTGCCGGCCAGCGTGACGGACTCGGGTGGAACCGGTTCGGCCGCAGCTGCAACGCTGGGCACGACCGTCAGCATGGACGTCACCAGGGTGGCGGTGGCCAACAGCGAGATCGCGGTACGGCGGATGGTGTGCCGTTTGGTCGAGCCCAGCAACAACGACATGGGTGCTCCAGGGGGAGAGGGTGAGCCGAATCCGGTGATGACCGGTACCGACCGATCGATCGGCCGCAGGCTATGCGGGGCCCGTCACCGGTGGAGGCGGGGCGCATGATCACGTCGAAAGTTCGTGTGGCTCAGGTCACAACCCGGCGGACCGTAACGCCCGCTCAACGGGAGCGGCAACAGCTGCCGGGGTTCGACGGGAAAATGCACCCGGATGACACAGGGTTCACTATCTGTGACGGTGCGTTATGCACCGTTGCAGGCTGAATGTCGGAAAAACCCCGTGAGCTTTGCCCCTGCGCATCTCCGCGAACGAAAGCCGGGACTCGGCCAGCCGATAGCCTGGGACGGTGATCTGGCAAACCGTGCTCGACGTGATCGATGCGATCGAGTCGTGGATTGCCGGGCAGTCGTACTGGGTCCAGGTGGTGCTGCTGCTCGCCGTGCTCGGGCCGCTGTGTTACCTGCTGGCCGGGCTCATCGACCGGGCCGTCGAGTCCGTGCTCGCTTGGCACAGCCGCCGCGACCAGGCCGGCCGCGCCGGTGTGGCGGCTGGACTGGCAGCGGGACCTGAGGAGCGGGCCTTGAGCGGAGGGCCGACATGACACGGCGGCCACTGCCGGTACTGACCCGTCGGTGGATGACGATCGCGCTCGTCGCGCTGATGATCGTCGCGGTGGTCGTTGCGGTCAGCCGCTGAGTTTTGCTGACTGACCCCAATCGGTGACCCAGCTCGGCGGCCGTTTCTCGGCGAAGGATCGACCGCCCTCGACGCCTTCCGCGGAGGAGAACTGGGCCGCGGACAGGGCGAGCAACCGGCCGTACCGCTCGTCCGAATCGTCGAGCCCCTCCTGCAGCAGCGCCTTCGTCGCGGCCATCGCCGTCGGGCCACCTGCCAGCAGCGACCGGACGTAGCGGCTGACGCAGCCGTCGACGTCGTCATCGACCGCATTGACCAGCCCGATCTGCAGGGCTCGTTCGGCCGGGAAAACCTCGCCGGTGAGCAGCAATTCCCGCGCGGCCCACGGCGCCACCCGGTGTAGCACGGGCACCGTGATGACGGCCGGGACCAGGCCGATGCGCACCTCGGTGAAGGCGAAGGTGGCCGATGACGCGGCCACCACAATGTCGGCCGCCGCGAGCAGGCCGATGCCACCCGCCCGGGCCGGCCCGCCCACCCTGGCTACCACCGGCTTCGGGCACCTCGAGATCCGGCGCAGGATCGCCGGCAGTTCGCGCACCCCTTGCCGGCCGGGGCCGGCGACAGCTTCCTCCTTGAGGTCCATCCCGGAGCAGAACACCGGTCCGCGGTGCGTGAGCACGATGACGCGAACGGCGGTGTTCGCGGTCGCGGTGTCCAGGGCCACGGTCAGCCCGGCCCGAACGGCGGCGGACAGCGCATTGCGATTGCCCGGCGAATCCAGGGTGATCGTGCCGACCCCGCCGGCGACGTCGAGGCTGACCGGGTCGGCCGGACGGGGATCGGCGCCGTCGGCGCCCTGAGCAACGGCGCCCCGGACGTTGTCACCGTGAACGTCGGCACCGTGACTGCGGTCGTTCATCGGGACCTCCGGATTGGTTCAGACTGAGCGGGTGCCATCTACCCTGCCCGACGGCGACCCGGTTCCCGCCGACGGGTCGCTGCCCGATCAGGCTTACGAATCGATGGCGGACCGAAATTTGTCGTTCTACCTGCATGTCCCGTTCTGTGCGACCCGTTGCGGGTATTGCGATTTCAACACCTACACCGCAGGCGAGCTGGGCTCGGCCGCGTCCCCGCAGTCCTGGTTGGCCGCCGCTCTGGGTGAAATCGATGTGGCGGCAAAGGTTCTCGCGGCCGGCGGGCAGCAAAGACCGGTCTCGACGGTCTTCGTCGGCGGCGGCACTCCGTCGCTGGTCGGTGCCGGTCCGCTGACCGTGCTGCTGGCGGCCATCCGGGACCGGTTCTCGCTGGCGCCGGATGCCGAGGTGACGACGGAAGCCAACCCGGAGTCGACCGATCCAGAACTGCTGGCCGCATTACGGGCAGCGGGCTACACCAGGCTGTCGCTCGGGATGCAGTCCACCTCGACCCGGGTGTTGCAGGTGCTGGACCGGACGCACACCGCGGGCCGGGCGTTGGAGGTGGTTCGCTGGGCCCGGGAGGCGGGCTTCGAGCACGTCAACCTCGACCTGATCTACGGCACGCCGGGGGAGCAGGACGCCGAGTTCGCCGCCTCCCTGCGGGCCGCCATCGACAGCGGGGTTGACCATGTATCGGCGTACTCGCTCATCGTCGAACCCGGCACCAGGTTGGCCCGGCAGGTGCGCACCGGAATCCTGCCGATGCCCGACGATGACGTGCTGGCCGACCGCTACCTGCTGGCGGACGGCATGCTGACCGACGCCGGGATGTCCTGGTACGAAGTGTCGAACTGGGCCCGGGATGACGCCGCGCAATGCCGGCACAACTTGGCGTACTGGACCGGCGGCGATTGGTGGGGAGTGGGGCCCGGTGCGCACTCGCATGTCGGTGGGGTGCGCTGGTGGAACGTCAAACACCCGGCCGCCTACGCGGCCGCCATCGCCGAGGGCCGGAGCCCCGGGCACGCCCGGGAGGTGCTGAACGCCGAGGCCAGACGGATGGAGAACATCCTGCTGCGCCTGCGGCTGGCCGACGGCCTTGACCTGCAGCTACTCACGCGCGCCGGCGTCCAGACCGCTGAAACGGCCGCTGACGACGGACTGCTGGACCCGGTTCGGCTGGCGCAGGGGCGTGCCGTACTGACCCTGCGCGGTCGGCTGTTGGCCGATGGGATCGCCCTGCGCCTGGTGGACTGATTACTGGTTGACCGCGCGCCGCCTGAACCGTGGCCGATGCCTATCGGCGGGCAGCCGGCTGCCGTGGCGCGGGCGGGGGTGCCTGCCCGGGGAGGGGCTGGGCGGAGGCTTCGATGACGTCGGCACCTGCCTGCAGGGCGTCCAGGTTCAGAATTCGGACATGAATGACGGTGCGTTGCTGCAACGCCGCCCGGAGCGCTCGATGCAGGCCGTCTTCGAGGTAGATCTCACCCTCCCAGCGCACCGCATGCCCGAACAGGTCGCCGTAGAAGGTGGAGTCCTCGTCGAGCAGGGCGTCGAGGCGCAGTTCGCGCTTCGTGGTGATCAGCTCGTCCATCCGGATCTGCCGCGGCGGGATCCGGGCCCAATCGCGCATCGACAGGCCGTGCTCCGGGTACGGGCGCCCATCGTGCACGTCCTTGAAGATCATCGGCCGGCCTCCAGTTGCGTTCGGCGCACCCAGCGTATCCGTCGTGAATGTCACGTGCCGTTCTGGTGTGGTAACGCCCTGCGAGGGAATCCTTGGGCCGCCGCTGAACCCGCGCTCGACCGGGATTGCTGACCGGGGCCGCCGGCCGGCGGGCGCGTTCCCGCTGTGCCGCAGCCGGCGGCGGCTGGCGATTACACTTGGCAGGCAAATGGTAGGAGTGCCAGCCGTGCTCACGGGCGCTCGGACCACGTTGCCGCTGTTTGGCTGCATCGGAGCACCGCAACCGAACGCAGCGCGCGCAGCATTCAGCACGCACGAACTCACGACCCGGAGGTGATCATGACGGCGGACGACAGGCGTTTCGAGGTTCTCCGAGCGATCGTCTCCGACTACGTCGCCACCCGTGAGCCCGTTGGCTCCAAGTCGCTGGTCGATCGACACCATCTCGGTGTCTCACCGGCGACGATCCGCAACGATATGGCCGTCCTGGAGGACGAGGGTTACATCGCGCAACCACACACCTCGGCCGGCCGGATTCCCACCGACAAGGGTTACCGGATGTTCGTGGACCGGTTGTCCCAGGTCAAGCCGTTGTCGGCGGGGGAGCGCAAGGCGATTCAGGCCTTCCTGTCCGAGGCCGTTGACCTGGACGACGTGCTGCGCCGGTCCGTTCGGCTGCTGGCCCAGCTGACCCGGCAGGTCGCTGTTGTGCAGTACCCGACCCTGGCCCGGTCGCTGGTCCGGCACGTCGAGGCGGTCGCCCTCGACCAGCGGCGGCTGCTGCTGGTGGTCATCACCGACACCGGCCGGGTGGAGCAGCGGCTCGTCGAACTCGACGACGACATCACCGACGACGCCCTGACCACCCTGCGTACGCTGCTGTCGACCCAGGTCTCCGGTCGCCGGCTCGCGGAAGCCGCGTCGGCCGTCACCAACCTCGCCGCGATGGCGGACCCCACTGTTCGGCATGTCGTCGTGCCGTCGGTCAGCGTGCTGCTCGACGCACTTGTCGAGCATCCGGAGGAGCGGTTGGTGCTGTCCGGAACCTCGCATGCCACCGGGGCCTGGGCCGACTCCCCATCCAGCCTGCACGGCGTGCTGGAAGCATTGGACGAGCAAGTGACGTTGCTCAAGTTGCTGGCCGCGTTGGAGAGCCCCGATGCCGTCATGGTGTCGATCGGCCGGGAGAACGCGGATGTGAACCTGTCGACTTCGGCCCTGGTTTCGGCGGGGTATGGCAGTGGGAACACCCTGATGGGTGGGCTGGCCGTGGTCGGCCCGACCCGGATGGACTACCCGGGAACCATGGCTGCCGTCCGGGCGGTCGCCCGCTATGTCGGAGAGATCGTCTCCGGTCGGTGACAATCACCCAGTGAGAACGGCATCCGCGCGGCGGATGCGGGTGCAAGGTAAGGACGAGGCATCAGGGCGCGAGCCCGGATAGCGAGCGTTGTGCGGGCCAGACCCGCAGGAAAGGCAACTGGTGCAGAGGGTGGCACGGGACTATTACGGCCTGCTCGGCGTGGCCAAGGGCGCGTCGGCGGACGAGATCAAGCGGGCCTACCGCAAATTGGCTCGGGAGCTGCATCCCGACGTCAATCCTGATCCGGCTGCCCAGCAGAAGTTCAAAGAGGTCACAGCGGCCTACGAGGTGCTGTCCGATCCGGCCAAGCGTCAGGTCGTCGACCTCGGCGGTGACCCGTTGGGCGGCAACGGCCAGCCCGGTGGTGGCGCCGCCGGCGGCATGGGCGACCCGTTCGGCGGCATGGGCCTCGGCGACATCATGGACGCCTTCTTCGGCGGCGGTGGCGGCGGGCGCTCGCGCGGTCCCAGGTCTCGGGTCCGGCAGGGTGACGACGCGCTGATCCCGATCGAACTGACGCTGGAGGAGTGCGCGACCGGCGTCGCCAAGGACCTGGCCGTCGACACGGCAACGCTGTGCTCGGTGTGTCACGGCAACGGCTGTGCCGAGGGCACCAGGCCTGCCACGTGCGACATGTGCAAGGGCTCCGGCGAGGTTCAACAGATCCAGCGGTCGCTGCTCGGTCAGGTCGTGACGTCGCGCCCGTGCCCGGTGTGCCGCGGATTCGGCGAGGTCATCCCCGATCCCTGCCGGCAGTGCAACGGCGAGGGTCGGGTGCGGGCCCGCCGGACGGTGCGGGCGAACATTCCGGCCGGTGTCGGCGACGGTATCCGGGTTCGGCTCGCCGGCCAGGGTGAGGTAGGCCCCGGCGGTGGCGCCCCCGGCGACCTGTATGTCGAGGTTCAAGAGCTGCAGCACGAGCGGTTCACCAGGGACGGCATCGACCTGCACTGCACGGTGCACGTCCCGATGTCGGCCGCGGCGCTCGGCACTTCGATGGGCCTGCAGACCCTGCACGGGGTCGAGGACCTGGACATTCAGCCAGGGACTCAATCGTCGACGGTCATCACCATGCGGGGCCAGGGCATGCCGCGGCTGCGCGGCACCGGCATTGGCAACCTGCACGTGCACATCGAGGTCGTCACCCCCACCAAGGTCGACGGCCGGCAGGCCGAGCTGCTCCGGGAGCTGGCCACTCTGCGCGGCGAGGAACAGCCCGAACTCGCGGCCCGGGCACACAACGGCGGTTTCTTCTCCCGCATCCGCGACTCGTTCGTCGGGAAGTGAGCGGCGCTTCGCAGCGCCGCTCGGCGGCGGCAACGGACGGCTCGTCATCCGGGCGACGTGGTGACCTGGGGGTGTCGTACTTCCTGGTTGACCGGCTGCCGCCGCCCGGTCCCTTTGCGCTGACCGGCGCCGAAGGGCGGCACGCCGCGACGGTCCGTCGCTTGCGGTCGGGCGAACCCCTGGTCCTGACCGACGGCCGAGGCGGTGTCGCCACCGCCACCGTGACCGAGGTGGGCCGCGGTGAACTGACCGTGCAGGTCGAGGCGGTCGAGTCGCAGCAGCCACCCGCGGTGCGGGTCACGCTGGTGCAGGCGATTCCGAAGGGTGATCGGGGTGAGCTGGCCGTCGAACTGGCCACCGAGGCCGGCGTGGACGCCGTCGTTCCGTGGGCGGCCCAACGGTGCGTCGTCCGGTGGACCCCAGACCGCGCGGCGCACGGCATCGAGAAATGGCGATCGGCCGCCCGGGCGGCCGCCAAACAATCCCGTCGGGCGTTCGTGCCGACGGTCGGCGATCTTGCCACGACCGCTGACGTCGTCGCACTGGCCGGCCGGGCCGCGGCGGTGCTCGTGCTGGACGATGCGGGGTCCTGCGCGTTGCGGGACGTGGACTTGCCCGAGTCCGGTGACGTGGTACTGATTGTCGGTCCAGAAGGCGGCCTGACCGAGGAGGAGCTCACGGTGTTCCAGACAGCCGGCGCCGCCCCGGTGCGGCTGGGTCCCCAGGTGCTCCGGACGTCGACTGCCGGAGCGGTGGCCCTCGGCGCGCTCGGGGTGCTGACCGGTCGGTGGACATGAAGGTCGAAACACATCAGTACCAATACGGCCCGCACGGGAGCCAGACCGTCCGGTTGTACCTGCCGACGGGCTCGCATCTGCCCGTGGCGGTCGTCATCCACGGTGGTTACTGGCGCTCCACCTACGGGATGGAGCTGGCCGAGCCCCTCGGCCGCGACTTGACCCGGTTCGGCGTTGCTGCCGCAGTCATCGAATACCGGCGGGTCGGTGAGGGCGGCCGATGGCCGACCACGCTCGCCGATGTCGCACGCGCCGTCGACTCGCTGGCGGGTCCCGGTCAGCAGCTGGCCGAGGGACGCCTGCTGCTCGACCGGGTCGCCGCCGTCGGTCACTCCGCGGGCGGGCACCTCGCCGCCTGGCTCGCGCATCGCGGTTCGCTCCGCGCCGGAACCGCCGGGTCGGTGGGTCCGGGCGAGGCGCACGTGCCGATCGTCGGTGCCGTCACCCAGGCAGGACTGCTCGACCTGGTGTCGGCGGCCGACGAGGGGCTGGGCAACGGCGCGGTGACCGCATTGATGGAGGGCGAAGCGAGGTCGCTGCCGCAGCGATACCACCATGCGTCGCCGCTGGCCCAGGTCGGAGACGGGGCGAGGGTGGTGTGCGTGCACGGCGATGCCGACGACACGGTGCCGCTCTCGCAGTCGGAACGCTACGTCGAGGCGGCGCAACTGGCCGGCGACCCGGCAAAGTTGATCGTGCTACCCAGGATCGGGCATTTCGAGCTCATCGACGTTCGTCATCCGGCGTGGGATGCCTGCCGCGACCAGGTGCTCAGAATGGTCTGAGGCGGCCCTGCGGTTGTCAGCTCGCCGGGACCGTCATCGGCGCGGCAGCGCGGACCCGACAAAGTCGGCAACGATCTCGCCGAGGGTCTCGCCCGCGTCCTCGGGCATGTTATGGCCGGCATCGTCCAGCCGGACGTGCGGCTGGCCGGTCGCTCCGGGCACGAGTTGCTGGAACATGCCATCCGCGGCTCCGCCGATCGGGTCTTTTGCCCCGTACACAGTGAGGAATGGCATGGCCGACTCGGCCAGCACTGCACGGGACGCGCGGACCGCGTTTGCCGACGGATCGTCCGGGAGCACAGGGATCAAGGCCGGAAAAACCCGGGCGCCCGCCTTGTACTCGTCGGTGGGGTACGGGGCGTCGTAGGCCCTGAGGACCTCCGGCGGGAGCGGTGTGGTGCACGCCCGGGCGACGATGGCCGAAACGTCGAACTCCGGGGCCGCGGCGGCGAACTCCTGCCACTCGCGAAGTGCGTCGTTCGCGGGCATGTCACCCGTCGGGTAGCCGTGATTGGTGGCTATGTAGGCCGCGGCAAGGCCGTTGATCTCGGTAACCAGACGCAGGCCAAGCAGCCCACCCCAGTCGTGGCCGAGCAGGACGGCGTCACGCAAATGCTGGGCCGCGACGAACTCGGTCAGCCAGCGCACGTGCGACTCATAGGTGTAGTCGCTCTGTGCGCTCGGCTTGGCGGACTTGCCGAAGCCGATGAGGTCGGGTACTACGACCCGCAGGCCGGCGTCGACGAGCGGTGCGATGGTTCGGCGAAACATGTACGACCACGCGGGCTCGCCGTGCAGCAGGAGCACGGTCCGGCCGGCCGGATCGCCCTCATCGAGATAGTGCATGCGCAGGTCGCCGAGAGTGGCGTCCGGCACGGTGACGTAGTGGGGTTTGAACCCGTACTCCGGAAGATCGGCGAACTGGGCGTCGGGAGTTTGCAGGACAGTCATCGGCGGATTCCATCTGTGCTCGAGGGATGGGTGGAACGGCACATGCTTGGGTGACCAGGCGGTGAGGCCGGGATGAGCCGGTGGTCGATGAAGTCGCCGTTGCTCGCGACCGACATGGTCATCGGCGCGTCGTCTTGGCGTAGCCGTCGCGGCCCGATCAAAGTTGTCAACGCACCGGTGCAGAGTTCGACCTCGACGTGCGCGCGGCCCGCGTCGCGCGGCTTCCTCGTTCGGGGCGGGGTGCGGCGAAAATCGCCGCTCATCGCGGCAGCCCTGCGGCCAGGTCCCGCTCGGCGATGTACAGCCGAAGCGCCAGTTCCAGGTCGAACCGCTTGCTCGGATCGTCGAGCCGCTCACCGAGTAGCTCGCGCAGGATGCGCATCCGGTATTTCACCGACGATCCGTGCATGTGCAACAGGGCGCCGGCGCCACTCGGGCTGCCGCCGGTCTTCAGGTAGGCGTAGAGGGTGTCAATGAGCTGCCCGCCGAACCGGTCGTCGGTGATGAGGTCGCCCAGGACCCGTTGGACGTAAGGCAACACCTGAGCCCCAGGTACCGCGTTGAGCACTCCGGTGAGCGGTCCAAGCTCGTCGACGACGGCGATGGCGGGGACGTCGAACATGGCCGCACCATCGCGCTGCAACCGGCTCACCTGGCCCAGGAGTTGGTAGTGCGCCTTCGAGTCGCTGCCGCCGGATGTGTAAATGCTCGGGCTGACGGCGACGCGCAGTGCCGCCCTGCGGTCGACGAGTGCCAACAGGCGCTCCCAACTGCGCCGATGCGTCCCGGCGTCAGCGCCGTCGTCGGAGTAGACCCCGATCACGGCATCGTCTTGGGCGGTCAGGCTCACGTCGGCGAGCTGGGGAATCGCGCCGGCCGCGCCTAGCAGCCGGCTTACCGAGAGAAGCCCGACCGGCGGCTTCCCGGTGCTGGCCGGGGTGATCATCACCATCCGCCGCGCATGCTTCCGGACGCGGTACGGGTCATCCAGGTCGTGCTCGACGAAGCAGCCAAGGACGGCCAGCCGGTTTTCCAGCGCCCTGCGCTCGCTGTCGGCTGCCCGCAACCGCAGCAGCGCCAGGGCCAGGTCGGCCAGGCCGAGATCGGCGCCGACCTCGCGGGCGGTGTCGATCACCAGTGCGCCCCACAAACCGGATTCGTCGCGCAGCACGATCTCGTGGGCGTTGACGGCCTTGACATTTCGACCGGTGGTGGCCAGCACATTTCGACCGGTAGATGCCCGCACATTTCGCCCGGCAGAGGCGACGATCGATCCGCTGCGGTCCCGAAGACAGACTGAGCCGTCCAGCAGTTGTGCCACCACAGTCACAAAGGTGGCCGGATCACCGCGTGAGACTGCGTGGACCAGCTGCTGGGGCAGGTTGAGGACCGGGGCGCCATCGGCATCGGCCTCGCACAGGCATCGCGTCAGCGCCGCGAGGAGAGTGGGGTACAGGTCTTCGAGCCCGATCGATCCGGTGGGGCAGAGGAGCATCCAGGTGCCGCGGGACGACCGGATGAGCGGGATCTCATCCCGCCACGTGTGCCGGGAACTGCCCGAGTCGATCGGGCGCGGTGTCGCCTGATTGACCGCCCAACACTCGATATCCACCGTCACGCCGGCCGTCCGTTGGATCGCGTCGCAGACGAGAGTGCACGCTAGGTCGGTGTCGGATACTTGGCCCAGGACCTCGGTCAGCACCCGGGACAGCCACCCAACGTCGGATTCGCGGGCGGCCCGCGACCGCAGGCGGACCGGGGCGACTCCGGCGCGATGCTCAACCAGGACCGTCCGGGATTCCAGCACCTTCTGCAGCAGCACGTCGACGTCGCGCACCCCACATATGCCGTCCGGGTGGGGATCACCGAGGCCGTCATGCCCCATCGCGATCACGAGCCGCCGAGTGTCAAGGGGACCGACCGGTGTCGCCGCCGGCCCAATAGCAAGTCCGACTGACACGGAGCGCCTCCTTTGCTGCGGCCGGCCCTGCGCCAGCGTGTCAGTGACGTTAGGTCGCGCCGCGGGCCCAAACCGTGCCGTTTTGACACACCTCGCCCACCGATTGGCCGCGGCCTACCTGGGCGGGCGCACGGGCTGTCACAAAGGGAGGACGGAAAGCCGGGAACGTGGCTGGACCTTGGAACCAATCGCGTGGCCCACCTAGCAGCGCTCAGATGATTGCGCGATTCGGGTCAAGGCCGAACAGGCGAAGCCGGCGGTACAAGGTTGATCGCGACAGTCCGAGAGCGGCGGCGGCTTCGGTTCGGTTACCACCATTTTCTCGTAGCGCGTCGACGATCGCCTCGCGCTCCACGGTCTCAAGCCGGCTCAGCTGGCGCCGACCGCGGACGCTGCCGCTCACGTCGTCGATCAGGTGTTCGATGCCGATCGTGTCACCGTGCGCCCGCCGGGCGGCCTCGCGCACCACCTGGTGCAGCTGTGGAAAATTGCCCGGCCAGCCGAAGTTCACGAGCGCGGCCATGGCCCGGTGCCCGACCTGCGTCGAGTGGCCGGCCGAATTCAGGATTGTGTGCACAAGATCGGAGATTTCGTCGCGCCGCTGCCGTAGGGGTGGCAGTCGCAACACTGTGTCGGCGAACCTGCCTTGCAGGCCAGCGGATTCCAGCACGCGATCGACGGTGCGCGTCGCAACGACCAACGGAGGGCGGCTGCCGTGTCGATCGAGCACGTCCTCGAACGATTGCGCAAGAGTGTGGTCGAGTACCTCGATGTTGCGCACGACGACCGTGCCGCTCGGGTCGGTCAGGCGGGCCCGCAGTTCGCCGAGCCAGGCCGCGGCGCCATCGACCTGGGCGAGGCCGGCCGGGTGGGTGGTGATGAGTTCGCCAGGACTGGACAGCTCGTGGATACGTCGCGCCGTGGTCAGCTTCCCCGTGCCCTGTTCGCCGACGATGCAGATCAGGCCCCGGGCCCGTGCCAGCAGTTCGTCGAGCTCTCCGGCGACCTCGGGTCGTCCGCCGCGCGTGGTCCGGCCAGCCGGTGCCAGCGGCCCAGACGCGGCGGGCACGAACTCGATGAGCGTCCCGGCCAACAGCGACCCGATCCGTATTGGTGTGCTGCGGGCCTGGATGGCGGCACCGCTGGCAAGCACCAGCGTCGTAGGTGACGCCCCGGTCTGCACGACCTGTTCCCATAACAGGTGCTGGTCCCGCGACTCGAGCAGGTCGGCGGCGGCCGCGTTCGTCACCATGTACTGCTCGCTCAGGCCGACGAGCGCGGCCGACGTCTCGCGTGAGCGGGCGAGGAATTCGTCGAAGACGATGCGTTCGCGGGCTGACGAGCGGGCCGAGAGCTCTTGCTCGATCTGGGCGCTGAGGTCGAGCAGGGTCGGGACGAGCAGCCCGGTGGCCTCGTTGATCGGGCAGGCAAGGTCGAGGACTCCCTCGATGCGACGGGTGAGCGGGTTGCGAATCGGGGCACCCACGCAGACCAGGCGCTGCAGCGGTTCGCTGTAGTGCTCTTCTCCGAAGATGGTGACCGGCCGGAGTTCTTCGAGCACGGTGCCAACGCCATTGGTGCCGGCGAGGTCTTCGGCCAGGACAAAGCCTTCTTCGATGGACAGGCGGGCCAGCCCGCGCAGGGCAGAGCGGTCGCCGGCCCACCGTCCGACGACGCGCGCGTTGCAGTCGGCCAGGACGATGCTGACGTTCGTGTCGGCGAGCTGCTCGGCGAAGCGGTTGAGGATCGGCTCGGCGGCGCGGACCAACCGCTCCGCTGCGCCGTCGGCCTCGCGGAAGGGAACCTCGAGACGGTCCATCGGTACCGATGCCAATCTGCTCCGGATCCAGGACAGCCGGATGGTGTCGCTAAGCACGTCGGCCGGCAGATCGCTGCCCTCGCTCAGCGCACGTCTGGCCAACTGCAGGACGCCGTTCCGATGCGTTTGCAGACCCATGACCACGCCGCTCCGAGTTTTCACTGCATGCCGAGTTTCGATCCTGTCAATTTGTCTCTCGATCTCTGTGCCAATGTGGCACATCGGGTGATGTGACGACAGCGCGCGTAGGTCGACGAGCTTGGGTGGTTGCCCGGACTGCAGCGGCGGGGTGGCGCTGGACCGCCGGATCGCGTCAGGCCGCGTTGTTGGCGTTCCACCCGGCGGCGATTGTCAGTGTCTCGCCGGTGATGTATCGCCCGGATTCGGCGGCGAGGTACAGCATCCCCTCGGAGATGTCCTGCACTTCGACCCACGGCACCGGCAGCGCGTTGAGCGCAGTGAACCCAGGGACGACGTCCTCACGGGTCGGGTTGGTCACGCCAGGTGCGAACAAGGCGTACATGGCCGGGTTCTGGATCATCATCGTGTCGACGTTGGTCGGGCACACCGCGTTCACGGTGATGCCATACTGCCCGAATTCGAGGGCAGCCGACTTGACCAGCCCGATGACGCCCCACTTCGCGGCGACGTAGTGGGCGAGGCCGGGCACCCCCGTCTTGCCCACCATCGACGACGTCGCGATGATCCGGCCAGATCGGCGCTCAATCATGTGCGGCGCGACCGCTCGGATGGACTTGAATACCCCAGCGAGGTCGGTGTCGATCATGTCCGACCACTGGGCGTCGCTGATGTCGACCAGCGGAACGGGAGCGACGATGCCCGCGTTGGCGAGCAGGATGTCGATCTGGCCGAACTCCGCGAGAGCCCGCTCGACCACAGCCTGTAGCTGCGCGGTGTCGCGGACGTCGGCTTCCATGGCAATGCATCGCTGGTCCTGTTCCTCAACCAGCTTCACCGTCTCTGCCAGGTCGTCGGGATTCGACATCGTGTATGGAACGGTCTCGATCTGCGAGACGAGGTCGCAGACGATGATGTCGGCCCCCTCTCGCGCAAAGGTGACCGCATGCGAACGACCCTGGCCGCGCGCACCGCCGGTGATCAGGGCAACTTTTCCGTCGAGCCTTCCCATGACTAGCTCCTTGTCGGCAACATTCTTTCGGTCGTCGAGAACGTAATCTCCAACTACGCCCGCCGACCTCGTTCGGCGGGGCCAGAAACCGACCAGAATTTGGCCCGACGAGACATGCGGGACCCAAGGTGCGCCGGCCGACGGCCGGCCCGGCACTGTTCGGCAGGGCGGGGATGGGTGATGGCGATTGCCGATCCGCTGTTGCGCCCGTTCGGCGTCAGAACTCGTTCAGCCGCTCAGCAAAGTGGAGATCGCCGCCGGGAGGCGGTCCAGCCGTTCGTAGCGCAGGCACCGCCCGCGACCCGCAGCGGCGAGGGCTTCGCAGAGTCGCAGCCGCCACGACGCTTCAGTTGTGGCCAGCACGTTCAACTGCCGGTAACGGGCCGCGGCCAGGCGGGCGTCGGCGCCCTGGTTCTGCACCCCATCGGTCATCACGACGGCGATCTTGACCGGGGATTGCATCGTCGAGAGCAAGAACAGGCCGGCGTCGAGTCCGGCGGACAGGTCGGTGAGACCGTGCGGACGCAGGCACAGCACCCGGCGGACCAGCTCTGCTGCCGCAACGGTCTCGTCGCAGCGTTTGAGCACCTCGACGCTCGTTCCGAATGCGAGGACCGCCAGCTCGTCCTGCTCGGCCGCCAGTGCCGCGGCCGCAGCAGCGATGCCCGATTCGACGGCCCGATCGCCGCGCATCGACCCACTGACGTCGAGCAGCAGCACGACGCTGCGGCGCCGCGGCACTCGGTCATGCACCCAAAGCTGGCTGGCGGTCAGCGCAGGTGTCTCGGCGAGCTCGCCGATGGTCCGATCGAGATCGAGGTCGTCGGAGCGGAAGTTGTACCGGACGGTGGTGAACCGTCCGCCGGCTCTGTGCGTTGTCGGCAACTGACCGCGGACCCGGTTGACGACGACGCCGGCGGCGAGCCGTTCGATGTCGGTCGGGTCGATCGACGGGGCGACTGCCGTTGTCCTGCCGCCCCGCCGCGACCGCCGACCCGAAGTTCGGACGAACGCGGCAAGCGCCTGGCGCGTCTGCGCACTCACCTCCGATTCGGGCCCAGTAGCCGTGTCCGGCGCTTGGGTGCCGCGCCCCCCGCCGCCAGGCAGTGCGGGCCCGGGCGCCCGGCGCTCCGGGCCGCTCGTCACGCGGTCGGGAGCCTTCTCGCCGTCGGGGTCGTTCTCGGTGTAGTCCTCGGCGTCATGCTCGGCATCGCACTCGAGTTCGACTGACGACGGCGGTAGGGGCTCACCAAGTGCGCCGTCAGGCCGCGGGCCGCTGATCGCCCGGTGCTCGTTGATCACCGCGTTGGCCCAGATCTCGCGGATCACCGACTCAACCGTCCGTTCGATACCCGGCCGCAGCGTGATCTTCGATGAGAGAGCCAGCAGGGCCGCTTCGAGGTCGCAGTCGTCGCTCACCAGCTGGGCCAGAAACCCGGTGATCGAGACTAGATCGATCGCGCCGCGCACCGATGCGCCGATCCGGACATCGGGGTGCTCGCGGCTCGCCCGCACCGCGAACACCGCCCGCGCCACCAGTGCCCGGTCGCTGTCTGGTTGTTGAGTGAGAACAATCGCGCGCTCCTCCGCGGCGCTCTGGTAGCCGAGGGTGAGTCGCACGACCCGGTCGAGAAATGCGGCTGGCAGCGTGCCCGTGCCCGCCCCGTCGAGGGGGTTGACTGCCGCAATGACCCGAAAGCCCGGCGCCGCGCGCACGCGACCGTAGCGCGGCACCACCAGTTCGTCCTCTGACATTGCGGTGATGAGCGCGTTGAGTACATCGGCCGGCACTCGATTGGCCCCGTCGAGACAGAGCACCCGGCCGCCGGTCATCGCCTCGATGAGCGGTCCGGGTGCGAAGGCGGTTCGCTCGTACCCGCGTCGCAGGACGACGCTCGGATCGTGGGCACCGACCAGGGCGCCGGCATTCAGCGCGGCCGAACCGTGTACGACGACGGGTTCCATCCCGATCACCGCGCAGATTTCCCGCACAAGCAGGGTCTTGCCGACGCCGTGCGGACCTTCGATAAGGACGTGCCTCGCGGCGGCCAAGGCTGCGGCAAGCGAGTCGAGTTCGTCGTTGCGGCCGACGAGCGGCGACCCGGTCCGCGCGGCCATGGCGCTCAGCGCACCGCCCGGTCCGTGAGCTCGCGCACGATGTCCTCCGGGCTGCGTCCCCACGACTCGTCCGGCACTACCTTGCTTGACAGCGCGAGCTCGGCCACCGCGACCAGTTGCTCGTTGTCGAGTTGCTGGACGTTCAGCAATCGACGCATCGACCGCTCGACGAGGACGAAATCGATCGCACCGCGAACCGAGGCCCCACTTCGCAGGTGCGGTGTTTCGCGCGTCGCTCGGGTGAGTCGCACAGCTAGCTGGGTGATGTCCGGCCGGTCACTCGCAGTGCGCCTGCGGACGATCTCCAGCTCCTCGACCTCGGATTGGTAGCCGACGACCATGCGGCACAGCCGGTCATACACCGAAACGCTGATCCGAGCAGTGCCGATGTTGTCGAAGGGGTTCATCGCCGCGATGACTCGGAAGGAGTCCGCCGCTCGGACCAGCCCAAACCGCGGGATCTGCAGCTCGCGTTCGGACATCGCCGTGAGCAGTGTGTTGAGGGTGTCCTCGGGCAGTCGGTTGAATTCCTCGACGTAGAGGAACCCGCCCTCGCTCATCGCCGTCGGCAGTGGGCCGAAGACGAAGTCCTCGTCGCGGTAGCCGTGGCTCAGGACGCTGGCCGGGTCGTGGTAACCCAGCATCTTCTGGGGGGTCATCTCGGCGTTGCCTTCGACGACGGCCAACGGGATTCCGGCGTGCCGGGTGACCGCGCGCAGTACCGTCGACTTGCCGGTGCCGGGCGGACCCTCCAGCAGGAGGTTTCGCCCGGCCGCCAGCACGCTGAGCAGGCCTTGCAGTTGACGCTCGCGACCGACGACCTCGCCGGCCACGGCGTCGTACAGCCCCACCAGGTCGGCGAAAGCGGGCCCAGGGCCACGCAGTGTGGTTGTGTTCACGCAGTGTTGAACGCGTTCCATCCGGCGCTGACGTGCAGCGCTTCGCCAGTGATGTAACGCGCTTCCGGCGAGGCCAGGAACATCATCGCGACGGAGATGTCGATCGCCTCGATCCACGGGATCGGGATCGCGTTGAGCGAGGCGAATCCGGGTGATACCTGCTCGCGGGTCGGGTTGTCGATGCCGGGCGCGAACAGCGCGTAGAACGCTGGGTTGTGGATCATGTCGCTGTCCAGGTTCGTCGGGCACACGCAGTTCACGGTGATGCCCTCGGCCGCGACCTCGCGGGCCACGGACTTGATGAGTCCGATGACGCCCCATTTGGCCGCGCAGTAGTGGGCGACGGTGGGCAGCCCGGTCCGTCCGGCCATGGACGAAGTGGCAATGATGCGGCCGCTCTTCTGCGCCAGCATGTGCGGCAGGACAGCCCGGATCGACTTGAAGACTCCAGTCAGGTCCGAGGCGATGACGTCGTCCCAGATGGCATCGGACATGTCCACCACGGGCGACAGAGACAGCAGGCCGTGGTTGGCGAGCAAGATGTCGATCTTGCCGAACTCGGCGATCGCGCCCTCGACAGCGGCGTTGGTGGCTGCGGTGTCGCGGGCGTCAGCCACGAAGGACAGACACCGCTGATCGAGGGCTTCCACCTGCTTGACCGTCTCGGCGAGATCGGCCTCGCTCGACATGCCATACGGGACGGTTTCGACCTGCTTCGCGATGTCGGTGACCACGATGTCCGCCCCCTCCTTCGCGAACTCCAGCGCGTGCGAGCGACCCTGGCCCCGCGCACCTCCAGTGACGAGCACAACCTTTCCGTCGAAACGACCCACGACACGATCCCTTCTGGTTTGGGGTGGAGCAGCGATGCGGCCCACGCTGGCCGCACTGCCTACAGGCTGCTGAGTTCGGGCTGACTCGACCGCAAACGGGCGTAGCCGATGAAGTAGTCCGAACTGATGTACAACTCGTTCATCTCGCCGAGCTCGTCGATGGTGAGGCCGCCCGGCCGGCTGATCAGGTAATGCAGGTACTGGAATGCGTCCTTGGCGCCATAGCCGGCGTGATGAATGCCAACCACCTGGCGGGTGGTTGCGTCGATGACGCATTTCTGGAAACCAGTGCGCTCCGGGAGGGTGAATCCGTAGAGCATTGAACCCTCGGCCATCGGCAGTGGTGTGTCGGCCGGGGCCATATCGACCGGCGGCAGCTGGATGGTCACGACCTGCTCCAGGGTTTCCCGCGCTCGCCGTTCGCTCAGACCGGCCCAGGTCACCTCGTAAGTCGTGTGCAGAAAGTCCGGGATGTCGGCGTAGCGGAACTCGCTGTCGACCCCCATGATGTTCCGGGCCGCGGTTGTCCCGCTCCGCCGCGACTTGAACATTTCCAGCGGCGGCCCGAGCAGGTCGCCGGCGGCATAGACGTTCGGCACATTCGTTCGCATCCGGCTGTCAACGATCACGAACCCATCCGGGTCGTAGGCCAGGGGCAGGGCGCCGGTGAAGCTGTCGATATTCGGCCTCTCCCCGGTCGCGATGAGGACGAAATCGGCCTCGACATAGACCTCGCCGTCGGGTGTCTGGACCTGCACGCCGTCAACCCGATCGACGCCGACGATGCGGGTGGCGGTGCTGTTTTCCAGCAGTCGCAGATCACGCAACTGCATCCCACCGGTGACGAAGGCCCGCAGGTCGTCGTCCATCAGTCCCGGTCCGCCGCTCATCAGGAGGTTGCCCCGGCTGATGATCGTGGTCGGAGTGCCGGTGGCGCGGTAGAAGCTGGCGTATTCGACTGCCACCTTCGAGCCGCCGATGACCGCGATCCGCTTGGGCTCGTAGTCGAGATCCTCGATGAACGAGGCGTAGTCGAATACGCCCGGCAGTGACTCGCCCGGGATGCCGGGCATCGCGGTGCGGGCGCCGGTGGCCAGCACGAGAGCGTCGGTAGTGAACGTACGACCCGCCGCCCGGACGGTCGATGCGTCGACCACCTGGGCCTCGGCGTTCACGATCGACTCGATGTCGAGTTGTTCGGCACTCTGCCAGTTCATGTGGGCGTGCGGACCACTGCGCTGGGAACGGAATAGCTGCACCAATTCGAGGATCGAGGCGGCCGCTGGGTCGAATTTTCCGAACCACAGCCGGCCTTGCAACGCTTGGGCCTGGTCGAGCTCGCGGGCGGCCTCGGAGAAGAGGTGATGTGGCACGCAGGCCTGGTGCGGACACGAGCCGCCGAGGAAGGGCCAACGCTCCAGAATCAGCGCGCGGCCACCGAGGCTGCGCAGAACCGCGGCACCGAAGCGTCCAGCGCTACCGCCGCCGACGAAGATCGCGTCGAAATGCTGCCCCTTGGACTCGTCGATATTCACGATCGGCTCGTTGAAGTCGCCGTCGTACGCGTCGTCGATGAGCTGCCGCCACTGCGGCATCGTGAGGCCTTTGCGGTAGACGTCCAACGTCGGTAGCTCCTAGTGCGGTCAGGACGGAAGTTCGTGCTGGAGCCCAGCTTTGCGCTTCGCCTGGCGGGGGCATAGGTCCGATCGGGACAATCGAGCCACGAGGTTCGTCCCCCGAAGCCGACGACCGGCGCGTCGGCAGCGCCGAGACTTTGGCCAGATCAAGACACAGTCGAGGGAGAACCAATCGTGGTCAAAATCCGTGGTGAAGAAGTCCTGCTGCCGACCACCATCGTGGGGTCATTTCCGCGGGCACAGTTCCTGCAGGGGAAGGTGTTTCCCCTCGGCGGGGTCGACTCACCGGAGTTCCCGAGCTTCCGCGACCGCACCCTGTACCGCAACGCCGTCGCCTTGGCGATCAAGGATATGACCGACGCCGGCCTGGACGTCGTGACCGACGGCTGTCAGCACTACGAGAGCGACAGCGACTACGAACAGGGCGAGATCTTCCACTTCTACCTCGACCGGCTCGAGGGCTTCGTCCCCTATGGCGACAGCATCAGCGCAGGGCACTTCCAGAACATTCCGGTTTACAAGCCCACGGTCGTTGGGCCGATCGGCTGGCGCCGGCCGATCTTCAAGCCGATCGTCGAGGCCGTGATCGAGCAGACCGACAAGCCCGTGAAGATCCAGGCCGCAGTCGGGCCGGCGACGATGTCCGCGCTCATCACCGACCAGCATTACGGCGACATCGGCGCGCTGTCAAAGGATCTGGCCCGTGCTCTCAACGTCGAGCTGCGCGACATGGTCAGCCGCGGCGTTGACATCATCCAGTTCGCCGAGGTCCTGACATTCTTCGATCCGGCCGATTGGGTCATCGAGGCGATCAACATCGCCCTCGATGGAATCGACGCCTACAAGGTGATCCACATTTGCTATGGCCAGCAGGAGGGTCAGCCAGGCGTCACCGAGTTGCGCGGCTCGAAGCTGTTCCCCTGGCTGTGGGATCTGAACTGCGACCAGATCCAGTACGAGATGAGCAGCCACGGCTTCCACCAGAGCGACATCGACGCGATCGCCACCATCCCGTCCGACAAGGACTTCGGGGTGGGTGTCGTCAACGGCAAGAGCCTGGTTGCTGAGAGCCCGGAGCAGGTCGCCAACGGAATCCGCAAGGTGCTCGACGTGATCCCGCCGGAGCGAGTGATGGTCTACACCGACTGCACGCTGACCGGAATCAAGCACATCGTTGCCAAGCGCAAGATCGAGGCGATAGTGGCCGGGACCGAGCTCGTCCGGGCCGAGCTGCGAGGAAACTGAATGCTGCCCTTCCTGGCCCGCAGCGACATCGTCCAGATCGGCATTGTCGTTCCGGACCTGCGCAAAGGGCTCGAGCTTTGGAGCGCGGCCCTCGGGCTCGGTCCCTGGATCGGCTTCCACTTCACCCCGGACACCGTGCAGGACTTCGAGTACCGGGGCCGGCCGGCTGATTACAGTATTGACATCGCGATGACCGGGTCCGGCCCGCAGGTGGAGCTGATCGAGGTGCACGGCGAGCACTCGCTCTACCACGAGTGGACAAACGAGCATGGCTACGGCATCCAGCATCTCGGGATACGGGTGAAGGACATGGCCCCGGTCAAGGAGGAAATGATTGCGGCCGGCTACGAGATATTGCAGTCCGGGCACGGCTACGGTGCGGCTGGCGACGGCGAGTTCGTGTACTTCGACACGCTGCAGGAATTCGGCACGATCTTCGAGCTGATTGAAGTTCCCGAGCAGCGGCGCGAGCCGGACTTCGTCTGGCCGCCACCGGCCGGCTGACTGCGTTGGGCGCACTCGAGGTCGAAGTTGAGCCTGCGGCGGTCGGACTCGATGCCAGCCGGCTGGGCCGTCTCGACGAATTTCTGCAGGTGACCCTGGCCAACGGTCGAATCCCTGGCTGGGTACTAGCGGTCAGCCGGTCGGGGCAGCTGGCTCACGTGAGCATCTCGGGAAAGCGCGACCTCGGTACCGGCCGGCCGGTCGAGCCGGACACGCTGTTTCGCATCTACTCGATGACAAAGCCGATCACCGCGGTCGCGGCGATGATTCTCTACGAGCGTGGCGCCTTCGAGCTGTCCGATCCCGTCGCCCGGTTCATCCCGTCATTCGCCGAGATGCGAGTGTTCATCGGCGGTTCGGACCTACGCCCGGTCACCGAGCCGGCGACGAGACCGATCACGATCTGGCACCTGCTAACCCACACCGCCGGTCTCACCTACGGCTTTCACCGGGCCCATCCGGTCGACGCGCTGTACCGGCAGGCCGGCCACGAGATCCAGGCTTCCGGCGGCACTCTGTCCGCCTCCTGCGACACGTGGGCGGGGCTGCCGCTGCTTTTCCAGCCGGGCACCGAGTGGAACTACTCGGTGGCGACCGACGTCCTGGGCCGGGTTGTCGAGGTGATCTCCGGGCAGAGCCTGGGTGAGTTCTGTGCCGAGAACATCTTTGGCCCGATCGGGATGATCGACACGTCGTTCACCGTCGCGGATGTGGACGCCCATCGGCTTGCCCGCCTCTACCTCGCGACGCCGTCCGGGGGGCTGGAGTTGGGTGACACGCTCGGCGCGACCGTTCGGCAGCCAGATCGCGCCCACTACGGTGGCGGTGGTCTGGTGAGCACCGCCGGTGATTACCTGCGTTTCGCGGCGATGCTGCTCGGCCGGGGGGCGCTCGGCGCTGTCCGCGTCCTCGGACCCCGCACCGTCGACTTCATGACCCGTAACCATCTGCCCGGCGGCGTCGATCTGGCGCAATTCGGCCGCCCGATGAACACGGAGTCCTCGCTGGCCGGGGTCGGGCAGGGGCTCGGGATGTCGGTGGTGCTCGACCCCGTTCGGGCCGGTTACCCCACTTCACCTGGTGAATTCGGCTGGGGCGGAGCCGCGAGCACGGTGTTCTGGGTCGACCCAGAACTTGAGTTGGTCGTGGTGTTCATGACCCAGGTGCTGCCGGCAGCGGTGTTGCCCATCCGCAACTTGCTCCACCAGCTCGTGCACCAGGCGGTGCTCGACTAGAGAGCTTATCCGACAAATACGGCCGGACAAGCTCCGCTGTTCCGATTGACGCCTGGCGACATCCTCTACCCAGCACAACGACAGCGCGAAACCAGCCTTCTTAGGAAAGCTCCTTCGTTCGAATAGACGGACATTGTCACTATCGGATGGTGGAGGTAGTCATTCGGGATGACCCTTCTTCGGGTGGGGTAATCGACGGTCGCGAACGTCGTTGACTGCGCCGGGCGGCCGCACTCGATAGGTTGATCGCCATGCCGTACACCCGTGAAGACTGCCTGTTCTGCAAGATTGTCGCCGGGTCCATCCCGGCCGATCTGGTGCACCGCGACGACCATGTCGTGGCCTTCCGGGACATCAACCCGCAAGCCCCCACGCACATCCTGTTGGTCCCGACCACGCACTACGAGAACGCCGCCGAGGTCGCGGCGGACGATCCGCATGGGCTGGCCGCGCTGGTCGTGTCGGCAAGAGCGCTGGCCGAGGCCGACGGCATCGATCGGTCGGGCTACCGACTGCTGTTCAACACCGGCGCCGGCGCCGGTCAGACGGTTTTCCACGCTCACCTGCACCTGCTCGGCGGGCGGGCGATGACCTGGCCTCCGGGCTGAACCACGGCATCGGTCGACGGCCTGCCATCGGGGTAGAATCGTCGGCGTCACGGTAGAAAGGGGGCTTCGATGCCGACGCTGAACATCAAGAACCCCAGGGTCTATGCGCTTGCGCACGAGCTCGCCGAAGCCACCGGCACGTCCATGACCAGTGCGATCGAGGTCGCGCTGGAGGAGATGCTGACCCGAGTACGGGTGAGAAAACAGGCCGATCACGATGTAAGGCTGGCCGCCTTGGTAGCGCTGCTCGATCGAATGCGTGAGCATTACGGACCAATGGAGGATGACCCAACTGCGTTCTTGTACGACGACGAGACTGGGCTCCCTCGTGGTGATTGATCCCTCTGTTATCGTCGCCATGATCAAAGGTGAGCCGGAGGTCGGGGACCTCTTGGAGTTGTGCGTCGCCACCAGCCTGATTCGTTTGTCGGCAGCAGGTTTCGTGGAAGCGGCGATTGTGCTCGACAACCGCAATCCAGCTGCAGCATCGGGTGAACTGGACGAGCTGTTGGAACTTCTGTCGGTTGTCGTCGTCCCTGTCACACCCATCCACGCTCGGCTCGCGCGCCTTGCGCACCGCCAATTTGGCCGCGGATCCGGCCACCCGGCCCGGCTGAACTTCGGGGATTGCTTTTCCTATGCATTGGCCAAACAGACCGGAGAGCCGCTGCTGTTCAAGGGCACAGATTTCTCGCAGACAGACATCACACCAGCCATCTGAGGTCTCGGTAGTTGGTCGCGACGTGCAATCGGGTCATGTTGATCAAGCTGTCAGGCGAGCGGTGCCGATCAAGAAGTCGATCAATACGTGCCACGGCTGTCGGTGCCCGACGGTAGAATCAGGGTGTAGTCACGAGATCCACCACCGATACAAGACCAGTGAAAGTAGGCAGTGCACCAGGTGCCGGATTCCCCGTCGGCCGCAGCGCGGTCCGACCTTCCCCGCGGTGTCACCCCCACCGTTGACACCCCAGCTCCCGCCAGTTCGGCGAATCCGGTGCCCAGCGCCGCGCAGCTGTCCGCCCGCACCCCCGAACGGACGGTCGGTGAATCGACGTTGGTGGTGGCCGACGAGAAGCAGATGATGGGTCTGCTCGGATCACGGGACGCGCTGCTGCGCCTGCTGGAGGAGAACCTCGCAGCGGACATTCACGTCCGGGGCAATCGGATCACCCTCCGCGGGCCGGCCGAGGATGTGGCGTTCGCGGACCGGACGCTGCGCGAACTGCTCGCGCTGCAGGAATCGGGTTCGGTGATCACGCCTGATGCCGTGCGTCGCACCATCGGAATGCTGGCCGACCCGGCGCCGAACGGTGATCCCACGGAGTCGCCGAGCCAGGTGCTCGGGCTGAACATCATCTCCCGGCGTGGCCGGACCATCCGGCCCAAGACGCTGAACCAGAAGCGCTACGTCGATGCGATCGACGAACACACCATCGTCTTCGGGATCGGGCCGGCCGGCACCGGCAAGACGTACCTGGCGATGGCCAAGGCGGTGCAATCACTGCAGGCCAAGCAGGTCACCAGGATCATCCTCACCCGTCCGGCGGTCGAGGCCGGTGAACGGTTGGGCTTCCTGCCCGGAACCCTGTCGGACAAGATCGACCCCTACCTGCGGCCGCTGTACGACGCGCTGCACGACATGCTCGACCCGGAGTCGATCCCGCGGTTGATGGCCGCCGGCACCATTGAGGTCGCCCCGCTGGCATACATGCGCGGTAGAAATCTCAATGATGCGTTCATCATTCTGGACGAGGCACAGAACACCACGCCGGAGCAGATGAAGATGTTCCTGACCAGGCTCGGGTTCGGCTCCAAGATCGTGGTCACCGGCGACGTCACCCAGGTCGACCTGCCCGGCGGGCAGCGATCGGGGTTGCAGGTGGTCCGGGAGATTCTGGCCGACGTCGACGACATCACCTTCTCCCTGCTGACGTCGTCAGACGTGGTCCGGCACCGGCTGGTCGGGCGGATCGTTGACGCCTACGAGCGGTGGGACGCAGAAAACGACGATGCCCCCGATGACCAGCAGCGCCGGCTCGTGCGTCCGGAACACCGGAGCCAGCGCGGACAAACACCGGGTGCTCAGCGGGAGACCCGTCGATGACGATCGAGGTCGCCAACGAGTCCGGGGTCGGCATCGACGAGATCGAACTGGTGTCGGTGGCGCGGTACGTACTCGACCGGATGCGGATCAACCCACTCGCCGAGCTGTCGATCCTGCTGGTGGACGTTCCGGCGATGACGGAACTGCACGTCAAGTGGATGGATGAGCCCGGCCCGACCGATGTGATGAGTTTCCCGATGGACGAGCTGGACACCGCCCGGCGCCCGGATGAGGCAGGTCCAGGGCCGGCGCTGCTCGGCGACGTGGTGCTGTGCCCGGCGGTCGCGTCCGATCAGGCAGCCCAAGCGGGCCACAGTCTCAACGACGAACTGCACCTGCTGACCGTGCACGGTTGCCTGCACCTGCTGGGCTACGACCACGCAGAGCCGGCCGAGGAACGGGAAATGTTCCGGCTGCAGAACGAGTTGCTGGACACCTGGCGCGATCATCGTGCGGCCCTGGCTCGGCGGGCCAGGCTGGCGGCGGTGGACAGCGCAGTCCTGGACACCGTCGGTTTGCGGCCCGAAGGCGACGTCGAGCCGAGCGGACGGGGCTGATCCGGACGTGGACAGCATGGATGTGCTGTTGCTCGTCATCGCCGCAGCGCTGGTTCCCATCGCGGGCCTGTTAGCCGCGGCAGACGCGGCAATCACGATGGTCTCCCCGGCCCGGCTGGAGGAGATGGCCCGGGAGGGCCGGCGCGGGGCAGCGTCGCTGCACACGATCACCGAGGACAGACCCCGCTACACCAACCTGCTGCTGTTGCTCAGGACGGCTGCGGAAATCACCGCGACCGTGATGGTGGCCAAGGTGGCACTGAGCACCTGGGGCTTCCAGCTCTGGGTCGGCGCGGCGCTGGTGCTGGTGATGGTCGTTGTCACCTACGTCGCGATCGGTGTGCTGCCAAGGACTCTCGGCCGGCAGCATCCCTACACGGTCGGGCTCGCGCTGGCCGGAGCCACTCGCGGGCTGGCGAAGGTGCTGTCGCCCGTTGCCTCTTTGCTGATCCTCATCGGCAACGCGATCACCCCCGGTCGAGGCTTCCGGGAAGGCCCGTTCTCCTCGGACATCGAGCTGCGCGAACTCGTTGACATCGCCGGCAGCCGGGGCGTGGTGGAGGAGACCGAACGGGAGATGCTGCAGAGTGTCTTCGACCTGGGCGACACCATCGTCCGGGAAGTGATGGTCCCGCGCACCGAGGTGGTGTGGATCGAGGAGGACAAGTCCCTTCGGCAGGCCCTGCATCTGGCCACCCGCTCGGGCTTCTCCCGGATCCCTGTGGTCGGCGAGGACTTCGATGACGTCCTCGGCGTCGCCTACATCAAGGACATGATCGCGAGGGCCCTGGCATTGGACCCCGGCGAGCGCGGACCGATGCTCGGTGAAGTGATGCGGGCGCCGGTGTTCGTCCCGGAGTCCAAGAACGTGGACGCGCTGCTGCGGGAAATGCAGCGCGACCGGACCCACTTCTCGATCGTGGTCGATGAATACGGCGGCACGGCCGGGATCGTCACGATCGAGGATCTGATCGAAGAGATCGTCGGGGAGATCACCGACGAGTACGACGCCGAGACCCCGGCACCCTTCACCGCGCTGCCGGACGGTTCCTACCGGGTGTCGGCGCGTTTGCCGGTCGAAGATCTCGGGGAACTGTTCGACGTCGAACTGCCCGATGACGACGTCGACACCGTCGGTGGGCTGCTGGCCCAGTTGCTGGGTCGAGTCCCGCTGCCCGGCTCGGAGGCGACGGTCAGCACCCTGCATCTGTTGGGGGAGCCCGGCGTCGACCGCCGCGGGCGCCCCTATGTGCAGACGCTGCTGGTGCGGAGATTGACACCGCAGGAACTCGGCCTGGACACCGAAGACGAGTCGAACGGACGTCGAGAGAACGGCCGTTCCGACAAGCCGGACAAGATCGACAAAGCCGAGAAGGCCGACCGGGCCGAGAAGTCCGAACGTGCGGAAAAGGCTGCCAAGACCGACAAGGCAGAACGGGCAGAACGGGCGGACAAGGCAGACAAGGCCGACAGAGCGGCCAAGGCGGAGAAGGCCGAACGGGCCGCCAAGGCAGCCAAGTCGGAGAAGGCCGAGCGAGCGGCCAAGGCGGAGAAGGCCGAGCGGGCCGCCAAAGGGACAGCAGCCGATCGAACGACCGAATCGGAGCCGATCGAACCGGGCGCCGCCGGCACCGAAATCGGCGAACCCGCGCCGGGCGGTCCCGACCGAGTCAGTGACCTGACCGCGACCGCCGACAATTCACCCGTGAGGTCCCCCGAGGAACGGAACATCAGCAGATGAGCGAGCGAGTGACGGCATGACCGAGCAGACCACGCACCCGACCGGCGAACCGGAGGTCGCGGTGCTCGATGCCGAGGACGCCAAGCTGGTGACCCTGGCCCGCGGCGCCCGTGGGCGGGCCGGTGGTGCCGAAGGCGCGGCGGTCCGCGACGACGATGGCCGGACCTATGCGGCGGCAACGGTGAACCTGCCGTCGCTGCGGCTCACCGCCCTTCAGGCAGCCGTCGCGGCTGCCGTTTCCTCCGGCGCGCAGGCTCTGGAGGCTGTTGCGGTGGTGGGTGTCGCCGAACAGCTGGATGTCGCCTCGGCATCGGCCGCGGCTGACCTGGGCGCGCCGGTGATCATCCTTGCCGCCGCTGATGGCACCGTTCGCTCCCGGACCAGCGGATGACGTCAAGGGATCTCACCGGGAATCACGGCAGCAAAGATCGTCGCGGACCGGGCAGTGGCTCGCCCATCGACGGTGCGTCGGCCGACGGTGCCGAGCATCGTGCGGGGTTCGCGTGTTTCGTCGGCCGGCCGAACGCCGGCAAGTCGACGCTGCTCAACGCGATGGTCGGCGAGAAGATCGCGATCACCTCGGACAAGCCACAGACAACGCGACGGGCGGTCCGCGGCATCGTGACCCGGCCGCATGCGCAGTTGGTTGTCGTTGACACTCCGGGCCTGCACCGTCCGCGCACCCTGCTCGGCGAGCGGCTCGGCGATCTGGTCCGCACGGTGTGGTCCGATGTCGACGTCGTCGGCTTCTGTCTGCCGGCGGACGAGCAGGTCGGCCCCGGCGATCGGCGGATCGCCGCGGAGCTGGCCGAACAGGCCAGCAACACCCCGGTGATCGGCATCGTTACCAAGACCGATCGGGTATCTCGGCAACGAGTCGCCGAGCAGTTGCTCGCGGTGTCCGAGTTGGCGGACTTTGCCGACATCATCCCGGTATCGGCAGTCGCCGGTGAACAGGTCGATCTGCTCACCGACCTGCTGGTGGCCCGGCTACCGGTCGGCGCGCGGTTGTACCCGGACGCGGAGATCACCGACGAGCCACTGGAGACCCGAATCGCGGAACTGGTCCGAGAGGCCGCCTTGGACGGGGTCCGCGAGGAATTGCCGCACTCGCTGGCCGCCCTGGTCACGGAAATCGTGCCCCCCGAGTCCGGCAATGACCAATCGTCGCGTTCGGTCACCAAGGTTTTCGCCACCATCTTTGTGGAACGGTCCTCCCAGAAGGCGATCATCTTGGGACACAAGGGGACTCGCCTGGCGGATGTCGGACGGCGAGCGCGTTTGCAGATTGAGCCGCTGCTGGGCACCCGGGTTTATCTCGATTTGCATATCGCCATCGCAAAAGACTGGCAACGGGACCCGAAACAATTACGCAAACTGGGTTTCGACAGCTGAACGTTGCTCGAACGAGTATCCGTTCCCGGTGGTCGCGCAATCAGCGGCGAACCAACCCCGCACGGGTAGACCCGACACTCCAAGGGGTCGATCCGGGAGGGTCGGCGGCTTGCGCTGGTTCGATATGTCATCATCCCGGTATGGGGAGACATGCCAAGCGGGCGGCTCGTCTGCGGGTTTCGGGGTCGACGATCGTTCTTGGGACGTTGATCGTCACGGTTGTCGCAGTGGGGTCGTTATTGAGTTCGTACGCCGAACCAGCACCAAGAGGGGCTGACGGAGTCGGAGGCGCTGCCGCCGAGGACACCGTGACCGATGGTCGACTGTTGCCCTTCGGGTTGGTACTGGCTGCGCTTCTCGTGGCGGGAGCGGCCGCTGCCGTCCTGATCGACGTGCGCCGGGGCCGTCGAGGCCGGGCGCATGCCGCACCTCGCGGCCGGCGGCGGGCGGTCGGCACGCTTTCTGAAGCGGCACAGCAGGTATCGGCACAGCAGGTATCGGCACAGCAGGTTTCGGAAGTGCAGGTGGCAGTGCCGGACTTCCCCACACCTGATCTCGCCGCACCCGATGTCACCGACCTCGGCAGTGCAGCGCCCCGACCGGCGACCGGGCGGCATGCCCGCCCCGACGACGATGCAGCTGAGACCTGGTGGGTCGAACCGGCGTCGCCGCCGCTGACCTGGATCTCGCAGCCGACCACCACGCCAGCGGAGTTCGTCGAGCGGCAACTGCTGGTCGATCGAGAGCTGTCGTCGGTCGACCTGTCGTTTCCGTTCTCGGCAAGCCTGGCCGACAGCCTGCACGACGAGTTGTTCACCCACCGCGCCGTCAGGTCCTGACGCCGGTCGATCGGACGCGCGGTTAGGGTGAGGCAGTGACTCCCACTGCAACAACCACCCGCGCCAAGCGACCCGTTGTCCGCATCCCGCGGGCCGACTACCCGGTCGAACGTCTGCAGTTGACGAACGGGCTTCGGGTGCTGCTGGCGCCGGACAAAGGCGCCGGGGTTGTCGGTGTCGCCGTGCATTACGACGTTGGCTTCCGCTCCGAACCCGAGGGCCGGACCGGATTCGCGCACCTGTTCGAGCACCTGATGTTTCAGGGCAGCGAATCGTTGCCCAAGCTGGAGCATTTTCGGCTGGTGCAGTCCTCGGGCGGCGTCTTCAACGGGTCAACGCACACGGATTACACGGACTATTTCGAGGTCGTCCCGGCGGGCGCCCTCGAGCGTGGACTGTTTCTGGAGGCCGACCGGATGCGGGCGCCGCGGATCACGGCGGAGAATCTGACCAACCAGGTTGATGTGGTCAGCGAGGAAATCCGGCTGAATGTCCTCAATCGCCCTTATGGTGGATTCCCGTGGATTCAGCTCCCGGCGATTCTCTTTGATTCGTTTCCCAACGCGCACAACGGATATGGCGACTTCGTCGACCTGCAGGCGGCCACCGTCGCCGATTGCGCCGAATTCTTCGAGACCTATTACACGCCGGCAAATGCGGTGTTGACGGTCTGCGGCGATTTCGACGTGGCGGCGGCGACCGAACTGATCCACCGGCATTTCGACGACGTGCCCTTCCGGCCCGCGCCCATCCGGCCGTCCTTCGACGAGCCGTGGCCAACGTCGGTCCGCGAGGTCGAGCACATCGACCAGCACGCGCCGTCACCGGCGTTGGCGGTGGGGTGGCGATTGCCGGATCCCGTCGCTGACCTGCCCGGCTATCTGGCGTTCGTCGTGCTGGCGAGCATCCTGTCCGACGGCGAATCATCCCGGTTGCAATCGGCGGTGATCGCGAAGGCCGGTCTGGCGACTGATATCTGGGCGAACCCGGGACTCCTCGGTGGCGTCCTGGACTCGCGTGATCCCGACGTGTTCGTGCTCGGCGCCATCCACCAGATCGACGTCCCGGCCACGGTGGTGATCGACGCAGCCAACGAGCAGATCAGCCTGCTCGCCGCCGATGGTCCGACCGATCAGGAGCTGCAGCGCGCCAGGGCACGATTCACCTCGACGCTGTACCGGGAGAACGACGGGGTCGCCAGCCGGACGAGAACGCTCGGCTCGCTGGAACTACTGCACGGCCGTGCGGAGTTGCTCAGCGAGCTGCCGGACCTGCTGTCGGCCGTCACCGCCGACCAGGTCGCCCAGGCCGCTCGTTCCCTGGATCCGGGTCGTTGTGCCGTCCTCCGCGTCGTCCCTGCGCAGGCCAACTGATGACGCCCCGCACCGCCGAGGAGATCGGCAAGAGCCCGATCGGGCCGCGGCAGATCCCGCCAATGACGTTGGCGACCCGCACCCGCGCGCCGTCGCTCGCCCGGGCGGAACTGGATTCCGGGCTGACCGTTGTCGCGGTCCGCAAGCCGCGCAGCCCGCTGGTCGAGCTCCGGCTGCGGGTGCCGTTCGCCGGAACCACCCCACTGCACAGCGCCCGAGCCGAGATGCTCGTGGCGACAATGCTTCTCGGCACCAGCTCACGTGACCGGGAACAGGTCGACGCCGACCTTGCGCTGGTCGGCGGGCATCTGGACGCCTCGGTGGACCCACAGCGACTGATGATCACCGGGTCCGTGCTCTCGACCGGTCTGCCGGTGCTGCTGGAGGTCCTCGCCGACTGCCTGACCGACCCGGCGTACCGCAAGAACGATGTCATCGGCGAGCGGGAGCGGCTGGTCGAGCACCTGGCCATCTCGGCGACCCAGCCGAACACTGTTGCGCACAAGTTCCTGCAGCGGCGCCGGTTCGGCGACCACCCAGCCGCCTGGGACATGCCGGATGCCGAACTGGTCGCCGGGGTCGGCCCAGCCGCGTTGCGCGGACTGCACGGCAGGGCGTTGGTGCCGCGCGGCTCCACGCTGGTGCTGGTCGGGGACCTCAGCCCGACCAGGGCGATCGCGGCAGCCGGCGCGGCCTTGGCCGGCTGGACCGGCGGTCCGGAATCCACGGCCCGCACCCTGACCGCACCCCCGGCAATCGTCGGTGACGACCTGCTGGCGCATCATCGGGACGGCGCGGTTCAGTCGCAGATCAGGCTCTCCGGCGCAGCCGTGCCGCGGACCGATTCGACCTACCCGGCGCACCAGTTGGCCAACCTGGTCTACGGCGGGTACTTCTCGTCCCGGCTGGTCGAGAACATCAGGGAGGACAAGGGTTACACCTACAGTGCCCGTTCCTCGCTGGAGTTCTGGCCCGAAACCGCCGCGGTGACGGTCGCTTTCGACACCACGACGCCGTCGACCGCACCGGCACTGCTCGAGGCCCGTTACGAGCTCGGCAAAATCAGCCTGTTGGCGCCGACCGCCGACGAGGTCAACTCGGCCCGCAACTACGCCCTGGGCACGCTGGCGACCTCGCTGGCCACCCAATCGGGGCTGGCGTCGACCCTGTCCATGCTGGCCGGGCTCGGCCTGGACGAGACCTGGCTGCGCGATCATCCGGGTAATCTTGCCGCCGTGTCGGTGGACGACGTCGCGGCGGCGGCCGCGTCGATGCTGGCGCCCGCGCGGTTCACCGGGGTCGTCGTCGGTGATCTCGGGGTGCTGGAGACCGAACTGCTGGGCCTGGGGAACGTGAGTTTCGCGTGACCGAAAACTCCACCGCACAGCCGGCAGAAAGGGAACCATCCCCGCCGGCGCCGCCGGCAACCCCGACGACCTTCACGATGGCCACCCCCACCCTCTCCCGCGGCAACGCCGACCGCTCGGAGGATTTGCGCGAACCGGCTCGGCTACACGAGAAGTGGTCACAGGCAAGGCTGTTGACCATGGGCGGCAGCGGTCGGGTGGAGTTGGACGCCGCCGGGGAGCGGCTGCAGTTCCTGGAGGCGGCATCGGTTGCCCCGACGCCACCGCCCGGGGCGGTGCTCCTGGGCGCCGTCGACGGAATCGATCACTGGGCGTTGCCCGGCGATGTCGCGCAGGGCGGTGGTTTGCGCGAACTCGGCTCGTTGCTATCGGACACCGACGCCGGCCTGCTGGTGACCGCAACGGCCTTGTTGACCTGGCACGCCGCGGCCGGCTTCTGCCCGCGATGCGGGCTGCCGAGCAACCCGACGCCGGCCGGCTGGTCGCGCATCTGTCCGAACGGCCATGAGGACTTTCCCCGAACAGATCCGGCCGTCATCGTCCTGGTTCATGACGGTGCGGACTCCATTGTTCTTGCCCGGCAACCGATCTGGCCTAAGGGCAGGGTGTCGGTACTGGCCGGGTTCGTCGAGGCAGGAGAGTCTCTTGAGGGCACGGTGGCCCGGGAGATCCTCGAGGAGATCGGCGTGCACGTCACCGACGTCAGCTATCTGGGGTCGCAGCCCTGGCCGTTCCCGCGGTCCCTGATGGTCGGCTTCGCCGCCCGCGCCGAGCCGGGTGCCGAGCTCCGTCCCCGCGACGGCGAGATCGAGGAGGCGCACTGGTACGACCGCGCTGCCGTCCGGGCGATGATCGCGGCCGAGGACCCCACCGTTGCCGACAACTGGGGTTCCGCGGCGCCGGTCATCGGTCGGGGCGACGGATCAGCCTTCACCATCGTGCTGCCCGGTCCGGTGTCGATCGCCCGACGGATGATCGAGGGTTGGGCTGCGCAGGAGTGAGCGGGGACCTTGACCGGCCGAAGCGAGCCGGGAGCCGGAGAAAGTGATGGCGGGTAGGCGAGTTCTGTCGTACAGGTGTGCGAGCATGTTCCGGTGAGAGTGGACGTGCTGGCCGGCCTCGACGATGGGCAGCGATCGGCGGTCCTGGCGCCGTCCGGTCCGGTCTGCGTGCTCGCCGGCGCCGGCACCGGTAAGACGCGGACCATCACGCACCGGATCGCGCACCTGATCGGCACCGGCGCGCATCCGTCGTCGGAGGTGCTGGCGGTCACCTTCACCACCCGGGCCGCCGGCGAGATGCGGGTGCGGCTGCGGTCGCTCGGCGTTCCCGGGGTGCAGGCCAGGACCTTCCACTCGGCCGCGCTCAAGCAACTGCGGTACTTCTGGCCACGGTCGGTCGGTGGTCAGCTGTGGCCGGTGCTGGAACACAAACTGCGGTTGGTCGCGATCGCCGCCCGGCGGGCCAACGCCGGGACGGATGCCGCGACCCTGCGCGATCTGGCCAGCGAGATCGAATGGTCGAAGGCAACCCTGGCCGGGCCGAAGGACTACCTGGCCGCCGTGGCAAAGCACCAACGGGACACCCCGTTGCCGGCCGAGACGGTGGCCAAGGTGTTCGAGATCTACGAGTCGGTGAAACAGGAGGCCGAACAGCTGGATTTCGACGATCTGCTGCTGCACACCTGCGCCGTGCTGGAGGACGACGAGCAGGTTGCCCGCGAGTTCCGCTCCCGCTACCGGTGTTTCGTCGTCGACGAATACCAGGACGTGACGCCGCTGCAGCAGCGGACACTGGATGCCTGGCTCGGCGGGCGGGACCAGTTGACCGTCGTGGGTGACGCCAATCAGACGATCTATTCGTTCGCCGGCGCGTCGCCCGGTTACCTGCTCGGGTTCGAACGGAAGTACCCGAACGCCACCGTGGTGCGCCTGGAGCGGGACTATCGTTCGACCCCCCAGGTGGTCTCGCTCGCCAACCGGATCATCGCCGGCTCGACCGGCGTGGCGTCGAAATACCGGCTCAAGCTGACGGCCGTCCTGCCCGACGGCCCGCCGACCACCTTCAACGAATACCCCGACGAGCCGGCGGAGGCGAACGCGGTCGCGGCCGCCGCGGCCGCGTTGATCGAAGGCGGCGTGCCCGCCTCTGGGATCGCCGTGTTGTACCGGATCAATGCGCAGTCCGAGGTCTACGAGGCCGCGTTGACCGGCCAGGCCGTGCCCTACGTCGTCCGGGGCGGCGAGCGGTTCTTCGCCCGGGCCGAGGTGCGGCAGGCGCTCGGCGTCATCCGAACGGCCGCGCAACGTGGTGAGCCACGCGAGGCGGCGGACGCCGCAGCGGAGCCGCCGCCGCAGGACGGGTCGACGGCGGTTCCGGTCTCCAGGCTGGTGCCGACGGTGCGCGCCGTGTTGAGCACGATCGGGCTCAGTGACGAGGCCCCGCCACCCGGCGCGCTGCGCGACAAGTGGGACTCGTTGGTCGCGATCGTCACTGTCGCCGAGGACCTCGCGGACGCAGACCCGTCGGCAACACTCGCGACCCTCGCGGCCGAACTTGACCAGCGTGCGGAGGCGCAACACGCACCGACCGTCGAGGGGGTGACGCTCGCGTCCCTGCACGCGGCCAAGGGCCTGGAGTGGGACGCGGTGTTCCTGGTCGGCCTGACGGACGGCACGATGCCGATTCAACACGCCGATACGCCCGAGGAAGTCGAGGAGGAGCGCCGGCTGTTCTACGTCGGCGTCACCCGGGCCCGCACTCGACTTGCACTGTCCTGGGCCCTGTCCCGGACCGACGGCGGCCGGAAAACCCGCAGGCGAAGCCGATTCCTGACCGGCATCGCCCCCGACTCGGCGACGCCGAGTCCGCGCGGCGCACCGGGGCGCTGCCGGCTGTGCGGCGGCCGGCTGCTCACCCCGGCCCAGGTCAAGATCGGCCGTTGCGCGAACTGTCCGTCCTCCGCCGATCCCGAGCTGGTCGACGCCCTGCGGGCCTGGCGGAAAACCCGCTCGACCGAGGCATCGGTTCCGGCCTTCGTCGTCTTCTCCGACGCCACGCTGCTGGCGATCGCCGAACGCCGGCCGACCGACAATGCGGCGCTGCTGTCCATCCCCGGCATCGGCCGCGCGAAGCTGGACGCCTACGGCAGGGACGTCATCGGCATCGTGAGCCAGACCCGCTGACGGGAGTTCGTGAGAACTTTCTGAAGTTTCTGCGTAAATGAGTTGCGTGGTTCCGGTGCCGGACCCTAATGTCGTTCCCGGTTGGTGCAACGGCAGGTCCAAAGGGACCGCCGGAGGTTGACCGGAGTAAAGGTAGTGAGAGCGGCAGTGATCATCAGGATCGCTGCAGGCTTCCCGCAAGGCGGGCCGCGTACGCAGAGGAGGTGCCGAATGTACAACATGACGAAGGTCGACGGTTGGCTCGGCGCCGGCGTCGCGGACCTTGCGGTGATCGGTGGCCCCGCCATCGCCACGGCGCGTCCGCGTCACGGGCAGGTCGTTGTCTTCGGCGACGCCCAGACCCGACGGTCCGGAGTGCAGCAGCAGGCCTAAGCAGCCGCTAGCTCGCCCCAAGCCGCGGATCCGCCCAATTCGGACAGATTTCCGCGGTTTCGGTGTATTTACCGGTCCGTTCCCACACTCCGACCCCTATACCGGGCCGATCCAGGTTCGGTTCACCACCCATTCCTCGCACGGAGAAGAGACACCCGTGATGCAGCTGCTAGAAGTTCCCGACGAGACCATCATCGACAACCTGCCCTGCCACTCGGGCAACCCGGACCTGTTTTTCGCGGAGCGGCCGGACGAACTCGAGCAGGCGAAGGCACTGTGCGTCGACTGCCCGATCCGCCAGCAGTGCCTGGCTGCCGCACTCGACCGCGGCGAGCCGTGGGGCGTCTGGGGTGGAGAGATCTTCGACCACGGAGTCGTCATCGCCCGCAAGCGGCCCCGCGGACGTCCGCGGAAGATTGCGGCATGACGACAATGACCACCCGACACGGCGGCGGCCGCGCACTGCGATCCTATGCGCCATCCGATGCCGTTGCAGCGCAACGACATCAACGAAAGACCAACAAAGACAACCGTTTTCCACGCGGGGCAACCGGCGCGGCCATGCCATGGAGGCACGACATGAGTTCATTGATCGAGGATCTCGCTCGCGATCGAATGCGCGAGATTCAACGGGATGCAGAAAGTTCGCGGCAGATCAGGCGAGCGCGCGACGCGCGTCGGGCAGCCAAGGCAGCCAAGTCGCAGCTGTAATTCAGGTGCGGCGACACCTCCCGCGTCGCCGCACTCTGGGTCGGACCCGACGAAGGTGGGGTCGCCAGTCGAAAGGCCCCGGGTTCCGACAGATGTTGGGACCCGGGGCCTTTGCGTTCGCTCTGATTGCCGGCCGGGCGACTATCGTGCTGCAGATGACCGCTCCGAATTCGACCGGCACGAGTTGCTCGATGTGCGGTATCGCCGTCGCGGAGCCGCCGCTGACCTGGATGCTGGAAACCGATGCGCGGCGAGGGTCGGTCTGGGTGTGCGACAGCTGCGCACGGAACAACCTGCGTGCGATCGAATCCAAGCTCGACCAGGCCTGGTGGTAGGCCCGACCCTCGCCTGCGACGACGTCAGGCGCCGTTCGACACCCTAATCCTCGACACTCTCATCACTGTCGGAGAAGCCGGGCAGGTACCGGGTGACGATCTCCCGGAACGGCGCCGTCGCATCCAGCTGACAGAGCACCCCGATCGAGCCGAAGGTCACTCGGTGAATCAACAGGTAGGACGGCGGGAGGTTCAACCGTCTGGCTATTTTGGATTCCTCGCTGGAGAAGTTCGACATCCGCGCTGCCTGCTCCTGCATCCAGCTGCGGGTGAAGTGAAATGTCTCGTGCCGCAACGGGTCGATGAACGGGACGACGTAGTTCATCAACAATTCCGGGTCGGGGTAATAGTCCGCGGCGACGAAACCTTCGCCGCGGAGCGCTTCAAGCACGTCGACGGCGCGTCCGGCCAATGCGAGCCGGGTGACCTTGCCGATGATCTCCGGAGCGCCGTCCGGCAGTCTCGCGACGGAACCGAAGTCGATCACCGCAAGTCGACCGTCTTCGGTCAACATGTAGTTGCCCGGGTGCGGGTCGGCATGCAGCAGACCAACGCGCTCCGGCCCGGCGAAGTGCAGTTCGGTCAACAGGGTGCCGGCTCGGTCGCGTTGTTCGGTGGTGCCCGAGGCGATGATCTTGCTGAGCGACGTGCCGTCCACCCATTCCGAGACGATGACCTTCGGGGCGCTGGCCACCACCCGGGGAACGAGAAAGTCCCCGTCACCGGCGTAGCCGGCCGCGAAGGCACGCTGATTGTCGGCCTCCTGGGCGTAATCCAGCTCCTCCAGGATGCGGTCCCGCAGCTCGGCCAGTAGCGGCCGGATCTGCATGCCCGGGACGACAACGCCGATCAACGGCGCGACCCGGAACAACTGATCGAGGTCGGCGCGCAGCGCGGCCTCCGCGCCGGGGTACTGCAGTTTGACCGCGACCTCCCGGCCGTCCTTCCAGATCCCGCGGTGGACCTGGCCGATGCTGGCGGCGGCGGCCGCGGTGTCGTCGAACTCGAGGAACCGTGATGTCCAGCCGGTGCCGAACTGTTGCGCCATCAGTCGGTGGACGGTCGCCGTCGGCATCGGCGGTGCCGCGTTCTGCAGTTTGGTCAACGCCTCGCGATACGGGGCGGCGTACTCATCGGGGATGGCAGCCTCGTAGACGCTCAGCGCCTGACCGAACTTCATTGCCCCACCCTTGAGGGTGCCGAGCACCTCGAAGAGCTGCTCGGCGGTGCGGCGCTGCAGTTCGGTCGAGATCTCGTCGCGATCCCGGCCGACCAATCGCTGACCGAGGCCGAGTGTCGCCCGCCCCGCTGCGGACAGTGGCAGGCTTGCCAGGCGCGCCGTTCGGCTCAAAGCGCCCCGCGGAATGTCTGCCACCTGTCCATTGTGACAAAGCCTGCCGCGGGCATCGGGATTGCTGCGGCCCGGCGGGCACGGCAGGTTGTGATCTTGGTTCCCGGACCGCCCATTTCCCGCCAAAGCAGGCAGCAGCACTGACCGTGAACGTCCCGAGCGGATCCGCCGGCCGTCGCCTGCGCGTCAGCCGGCCGCAGTCCGGCAGCCGCACTCGGGGTGGGCTGTCCAACTGCGTCGCCGCGGCGCCAGGTCACCCGACCACCATTCAAGGGTGCCGTCGACGGTTCGGGGTTTCCCGATTCCGTCGATGTGCTCGAGCGCCTCGCCGACCGCCAGACACGCGGCGGCGCCCGCCAGGAAGGCCGAGACGCGGGGCGGATCGTCGGCGAGTTGCCTGGCCACGATCGGCCATTCCGGGTCGGCGTCCGTCCGGTGGCGATGTGCGCAGGACAGGCAGCTCGACCGGCCGGGCAGCACCAGGGGCCCGACGACGGTGCGCGCGACACCGGCGGTCACTGCCAGGTGCGGAACGTGACTGCGCACGAAGCTCGCCGCCAGGCTCAGGTCCGGGACGGCGTCACCGGTCATCACCACCATCGTCGGGTGCTGGTGGGCGGCCGGTCGATGCACCCGGACGGTGGGGTAGGCCTCCCGAAGTCGTGCGCTGAGGTGGCTGCCCCGGCGGGCACCCGGACCGCGCCGCTGACCTGCAGGGGTACCCGGCGCCGGCCGGTTCGGCGAGCCGGGCTCGTGGTGGATGTGACCGATGCCCGCCGCGGCGAGGCCGGTGGCAATACCCGCGGCAATCGTTGAGTCGCCGCGAACAACGACGAGCGCGTCATCCCGGGTCTGCAGGATGCGCACCGCCGCGGCATGGCCGTACCGGTGGGCCAGCCCGGATCGTTCATCGCTCAGGTGCGCAGCTGGCACGGCCGGAATGTGGCTGCGATCGAGTTGCTCGACCGGAATCAACAACCGCGCGTCCACCAGTTGCCCGAGCAGGGAACTCCACACCAGCGGGTCTGCGTGATGTGCGGCCAGCACCTGGGCAACCGTGGGTCCGCCATCAAGGCCGTCCAGGATGGGAATGGAATCGCCCGGGGCGTCCATCACCACGACGCAGCGCGGGGCCTCCGTGCCGATCTGCACCGAGTTGGCGGATCGCGGGAAGACCCGCGTACCCGCGGACAATGTGTACCGGCGACTCATGTCGATGCGGGCCGGTCGATGCTGTTCCACGTTGATGATCACCCCGCCGTACAGCGTGCCGCATCGCCCGTACGTTGCCGAGGAGTTGTCCACACCGGCAGGCCAACCACCCTCGTCGGCCGAAGGTGTGCACAGGGGGATGCCCGCGAGGGCTCGCCGGTGCATGCTGCGGGGTTCCGTGCCGCGCAGCACCAGCACAAAAAAAGTCGCCGCCCGACGTCGACGCCGGGCGGCGCGTTGAGCCACCTGCAGATCAGGCCTTACCGAGGATCCGGTTCATCTTGGTGCCGCACACGGGGCAGATCCCCTTGGCCATGCGGCGGCCGTTGGTCTCGTGAACCTCACCCTCGAAGTCACGCTTTTCCTTACACTTGACGCAGTAGCCGTTGTAGGTCTCGGCCATCGGCCTTCCTTTCGTCGGGGTGCCGTGTCGCTGGGGATGGCACCGGAGTTCACAGCCCGTAGCCAGAGATCCGTCGATCGGACCGGCGCCCACCGTACCCGCCGCTGAGCGTGGAAATGGGGATTTCTGTGCTGGGCAGGTCCGGCAATGTCGGACACTCCACCCATCTGCCGACATCCGGGCGCCATTCGTCCCGCCCCGGAGGTGTCGGTGCGCTCGCCAGGGGAGTTCCTGCAAGACTGAAACCCATGAGCTATCTCGCCGCATCGAATCGTTACGACGCCCCCATGCCCTACCGCCGAGTGGGCAGGAGCGGGCTTCATCTGCCGGCCGTCTCGGTCGGGCTGTGGCAGAACTTCGGGGACGTCGACCCATTGGCCAACCAGCGGGCGATCCTGCGCCGGGCATTCGATCTCGGCGTCACCCATTTCGATCTGGCCAACAACTACGGGCCCCCCTACGGCTCCGCCGAGACCAACTTCGGCCGCCTGATGGCCGAGGACTTCAGACCGTACCGGGACGAATTGGTGATCTCCACCAAGGCGGGTTACGACATGTGGCCGGGCCCTTACGGAGACTTCGGCTCCCGGAAGTACCTGCTGGCCTCGCTCGACCAGTCCCTGTCCAGGATGGGTCTGGACTACGTCGACATCTTCTATTCGCATCGGGCCGACCCGGAAACCCCGCTCGAGGAAACGATGGGCGCACTGCATACCGCGGTGACCTCCGGCCGCGCCCTGTATGCGGGCATCTCGTCCTACTCACCGGAAAGGACCGAGCGGGCAGCGGCGATCCTCGCCGACCTCGGCACGCCGCTGCTGATCCACCAGCCGTCGTACTCGATGCTCAACCGCTGGGTCGAAGACGGCCTGCTCGACACCCTCGGTGCGCTCGGGGTCGGCTGCATCGCGTTCTCGCCGTTGGCGCAGGGCATGCTCACTGACCGCTATCTCGACGGCATTCCGGCCGACTCCCGGGCGTCGCGGGGCGGCTCGCTGTCCAAGAAGCTGCTGACCGAGGACGCCCTGTCGCACATCAGGTCGCTCAATGAGATCGCGAAGGGGCGCGGTCAGTCGCTCGCCCAGATGGCTCTGTCCTGGGCGCTGCGGGACCCGCGGGTGACGTCCGTGCTGGTGGGCGCCTCGTCGGTGCAGCAACTGGACGATAACCTGGCCGCGGTCGAGAACCTCGCCTTCGACGCCGAGGAACTCTCGATCATCGAAAAGCATGCGGTGGACTCGGGGATCAACCTCTGGAGCCCGTCCAGCGCGGTCTGAGTTCGGCGCGCTCCGCCCGTGCACTGGACCCGGGCGGAGCCGTGGTGTCTTGGGGGTCAGACGGGACGGGGCGCGGGACCGTCGTCCGGTCCCTTGTCAACGTCGGGCTTGTCGGCTGTCCCGGCCTCCGGGGTGTCCGCGCCTTCCGGATCGCCGAGCAACTGGGACTCGATGTCGTCCAGCCCGGCGAGCAGCTCGGTGAACTGCTTGTCCCGGTCGACGAAACCGGCGGGATCGTCGAGATCCTTGCCGGTGGGCAGCAGGTCGGGATGGGCCCAGAGCGCGTCCCGGCCGTCGGAGCCGCGGGCGGTGGTGATCTCCCGCCACAGATCGGCGGCGGCCCGCAGTCGGCGTGGGCGCAGCTCCAGCCCGATCAGGGTGGCGAAGGTCTGTTCGGCCGGCCCGCCCGTCGCGCGGCGGCGGCGGAGGGTCTCGCGCAGCGCCGGTGCACCGGGCAGCCGATCGCCGACCGCATCCGCGACGACCGTGTCCACCCAGCCCTCGACGAGGGCCAACAGCGTCTCCAATTCGGCCATCGCGGCCTGCTGGCCGGGGGTGATGGTGGGTTCGAACATGCCCTGGCCGAGGGCGGCCTCGATGCTGGACGGGTCGGACGGGTCGATCGACGACGCCAGTTGCTCGACGGCGGAGAAGTCCACCGAGATGGCCCGCGCGTAGTCGGAGATCAGGGCAATGACCCGATCCCGCAGCCACGGCGTGCCGGCGTACAGGCGGTGATGTGCCGCCTCCCGGGTGGCCAGGTACAGCCGAACCTGGTCGTCGGGCAGGTTCAGTCCGGATCCGAATTCGGAGATCGACAACGGCAGCAGCGCAGCCGTGCCGACCGGTCCGAGCGGGAGGCCGACGTCGGTGGAGGTGAGCACCTCACCGGACAGTTGGGCGAGCCCCTGGCCGAGCTGGGAGCCGAAGGCCATGCCGCCCATCGAACCCATCATCGCCAGCAGCGGCCCGGCCTGCGCCTTCGCCTCAGCGGGAAGTCCGTCGACCCAGGCGCGGGAGACCTGCTCGGCGATGGGGGAGCACAGCTTCTCCCAGGTCGGCATCGTGGCATCGATCCACTGCCGGGGCGTCCACGCGGTCGACGTCTTCACCGCGGCGGGCAGCGAGGTCGCCCCGTCCAGCCACACCTCGGCGAGCGCGATCGCGTCCGCAACCTTGGCCACGTCGACCGATGACGCCGGGTGCGATGCCGGGACCTGCGAGGTGGCGATCTGCCGGGCGAGGTCGTAGTTGACCGCTCCGGATGATCCGCCCGACGCTCCGGCCTGGGACATCATCTGACCCAGCTGGGAGAGCATGGAACCGAGCTGGTTGAGGTCGAAACCGGCGGCGCCACCTGGCCCCTGGCTCGGCTTGCCCTCGGGGTCGTCATCACCGGAAGGAGAGAAGCCGAACGGCAGATTCGTCATGTGCACCACGGTACTGAAGATCCCTGGTAGTAGGTGACGGGAATGTGCCTGATCGCCACCGGCGAAACGTGATTTTCCGAACCGAACCCGCTGTGAACGGAGGCCGAGTCCGATGCCCAGGCACGGCAGTGACCGCCATGCGCTCGCCAACGCCCTACTCTCGTGATCCAGGTCCGGTGTCTTGTTGAGCATGCGGGCTATTTCGGGCGTCAGAGACAGGGGACCAAGCCGTGAGCAGCACCGACATCCATGCGTGTGAGGCATGCGGTCGCTGGGGTCAGTCGTGAAGGGCCCGGCATGGTTCACCCGGATGACGCTGCGCGGCCGCACGGTCGTCGTGGGCTCGACCCTGACTGCGGTGCTGGTGGTGGCCGCAGCCGCCATCCCCATCCCTTATGTGGCCATCGGGCCCGGTGTCACCTACGACACACTCGGCTCCGTCGAGGGCGTTGAGGTCATCAGCTTCAGCGGTGACGACATCCCGGCCGCCGCGACGCAGGACCTGCCCGGCCGCGGCCACCTTAATATGACGGCCGTCTCCATCACCGGCAACATTCCGCTCTTCGAGGCACTCGGACTGTGGGCGACGGGTCGGTACGCGCTGGCCCCACGGGAGGACTATTACCCGCCTGACAAGACGGTCGAGCAGGTCAAGGAACAGGACGCCAAGGACTACCGCGATTCACAGTCGGCCGCCGAGATCGCCGCATTGCGCTACCTCGGATATCCGAATGTGACGTACGTCGGCGAGATTCCGGATGGATCGCCGAGTTCCGGGGTGCTGGAGCCGCAAGATCAGATCGTCGACGTGGACGGCACCCCGGTCACCGATTTCGCGTCCCTGCAGGCCGTGCTGGCGGACAGCACCCCAGGTCAGATCGTTGCCGTGACGGTCCTGCGCAACGGCGAGAACGTGACCGAGAAGGTCACCCTCGGCAGCAATCCGGACGTCGGCGACCGCGGCTTCCTGGGCATCGGTGCGGTCGAACGCCCGGTCGCGCCGTTCACCATATCCATCGCCCTCGAACGCATCGGAGGCCCTTCGGCGGGACTGATGTTCACCCTGGGAATCATCGACAAGCTCACCGATGACGACCTGACCGGCGGTCGGTTCATCGCCGGCACCGGCACGATTGACCCCGACGGCACGGTCGGACCGATCGGCAGTGTGCTGCTGAAACTGATCACGGCCCGGGACGCCGGAGCGACCACCTTCCTGGTGCCGGCGGACAACTGTGCCGAGGCGGTCACCCAGATCCCCGACGGGCTGCAGTTGGTCAAGGTCGCCTCACTGAACGACGCGATGACGGCCCTGGACACCCTCGAGGCCGGTGGCACCCCGCCGAGTTGCTGAGCGAGCTCTGACGGCCGGGGGGGGTGCTCGTTCACGCAGGTCGAGCGGCTATATGCCGGACGGTCAGGCGTCGAACGTCAGCTTGAGCGCGGCGAGCAGATTCGGCGCCAGGTCGCCGCCGCGCAGCGGCGCGTCGTCGTGCTCGCCCCGCATCCGCATCAGGCAGGCGCCGCCGGGGCCGTCCCGGAGCACCCCGGCCGCCAACCTCGCCTCGGTGCGGAGCGGGTGTCGCGCGGCCTGCTCCGCGGCGGTGTCCGGATCGTCCGACAGGTTGTCCTCCGCGCCGGGCGGAAGCACGACGATTTCCTGGACGAGCACGCACCCGGCGACCTCGTCGGGCCAGGAGATCTGCGCAAGGGCGTCCGACAGGTCGCCGTCCGGGAGCGAGTCCTGGGCGATCGGCGTGTAGACGGTGGACCCGAGCGACGTGGCAAGTCCGGGTTGAGCCGTCAGCAGATCCGCGGTGTTGACCAGTGCAAACAACTGCGGCGGCTGATCCCAGCCGGCGGTGCCGGCGAATTCTTCGACCTCCGCGACGGCAACCGCAAGGTCGGTGTCCTCCCACCATTGCGGGGTCCCTGGCTCGCTCACGTCGATGATCTTTGCACGCGACTCACAGGTGCTTCGACTGTCCGGATGGTCAACTGCGACGAGTCCGCCGTACCTGGCGGGCGGCATCGAGACACCCCCGACCGGCCTCACGGCAATACAACGATCTCGTTCCGACCCGCCTGGGGCGCCAGGGAACCTCTGGGCTGTGCTTACAGTTGAGGAGGCGGGGCGATCGGATTTTTGCCCCGCTCTACCGTCCCGCGGCGTGCGTTCGGCCATCGCGGCGGGCTGACTGCATCAAGAGTTTCGACCTGAGGAGTTCACCCGTGGCCATGCGGCCCCCCGTCGGTTTGCCAACGATGTCCAAGCGCGCCAAACGGGTGCTGATTGCCCTGGTCGGCCTGGCCGTCCTGGGAATCCTGTGGTTCCAGTTCGTCGGCATCTACGTCGACTGGCTCTGGTTCGGCGAGGCGGGGTACCGGGAGGTCTTCACCACCCAGGCGATCAGCCGGATCATCATGTTCCTGATCGCGGCCATCGGCAGCGGCGGGCTGGTGTTCCTGTCGCTGTACTTGGCTTACAAGTCCAGGCCGGTGTTCGTGCCCAGCAATGAGGTCGATCCGCTCGCCCCATATCGCACGATCGTCACCGCCCGGCCGAAGCTTTTCGCTTTCGGGATCTCGGGTTTGATCGCCCTGATCTGCGGCCTGTCGGCGCAATCGGAGTGGACTGTTGTTCAGCTCTGGCTCAACGGTGGAGCCTTCGGGACGGTCGACCCACAGTTCGGGAACGACGTCGGGTTCTACATCTTCACGCTGCCGATGATCCAGCTGGTCTTGGGCTGGCTGTTCGTCATCATCGCGATGTGCTTCATCTGCGTTGCGGTCGTGCAGTACTTGTTCGGCGGCATTCGGTTGTCCGGTCCCGGCCGCAAGATCACCTCCCAGGCCACGTTGCAGCTGTCCCTGCTGGTGGCGGCGTTCGTGCTGCTCAAGGCGGTGCAGTACTGGTACGACCGGTATGAACTGCTGTTCTCCAACCGGGGCGGGACCTTCACAGGCGCGTCCTACACCGACATCAATGCGGTGCTGCCGGCGAAGCTGATCCTGATGCTGATCGCGGCGATCTGTGCGGTCGGCTTCATCGTCGGAGCCTTCACCCGCTCGATCAAGTTGCCGGCCATCGCCCTCGGCCTGCTGGTGTTGTCCAGTGTGCTGATCGGCGGTGTCTGGCCGCTGGTGCTGCAGCAGGTCGTCGTCAACCCCAACGGCATCAACCGCGAGCCCGAATACATCGCGCGGAACATCGAGGCGACCCGGGCCGCGTACGAGCTCGACGGGGTGAAATACATCGATTACGAGGGGGTGCTCGCGGGTGATCCGCGGGACATCATCACCGATCAGGACACGTTGCCCAACGCCCGGCTGCTCGACCCGAACGTGCTGTCCCCGACGTTCACTCAGCAGCAGCAGCTGCGGAACTTCTACGGCTTCCCCGACCAGTTGGCGATGGACCGTTACGTTGTTGACGGGAAGACCAGGGACTACGTGGTCGCGGTCCGGGAGCTGAACGCCAACGGGTTGAATGACGCACAGCGGAACTGGATCAACGAGCACATGGTATTCACCCACGGTGACGGTTTCGTGGCCGCTCCGGCCAATGAGGTGGCCAACGGTTACCCGAACTACACGGTGTCGGACATCGCCAACATCGGCAATCCGAACAGTGAGATCCCGGTCGAACAGCCCCGGACCTACTACGGCCAGCTGACGACGGATTACGCGATCGTCGGCGCCGAGGGCGGCGTTGCGCGTGAGTACGACACGGAAACCACCCGCTACACCTACACCGGGCAGGGCGGTGTCGGCGTCGGCAATCTGTTCCAGCGAGCAGTCTTCGCCACCGAGTACGGCGAGGCGAACTTCCTGTTCTCCTCCGAGATCAATGCCAACTCCAAGATCCTGTACAACCGGGATCCGATCGAGCGGGTGCAGAAGGCCGCGCCGTTCGTGACCACCGACACCAAGGCTTACCCGGCCGTCGTCGACGGGCGCATCGTGTGGGTCGTCGACGCGTACACCACCGCACAGAACTACCCGTACGCACAAGCGGTGACACTGTCGGACGCCACCAACAACTCGCTGGCCGCCCGCGGGGCCACCGGCCAGGTGAACCAGCAGGTGTCGTACATCCGGAACTCGGTGAAGGCCACCGTCGACGCCTATGACGGCACCGTCACCCTGTACGCGGTGGACGAGGCCGATCCGGTGCTGAAGGCATGGGAGGGTGTGTTCCCGGGACTGGTACGGCCGAACTCCGAGGTCTCCGACAGCCTGCGCTCGCACTTCCGGTACCCGCAGGACCTGTTCGAGGTGCAGCGGTCGCTGCTGGTGCGCTACCACGTCAGTGACCCGGTCGACTTCTTCCAGAGTTCCGGTTTCTGGCGCGTCCCGAACGACCCGACGGTCAGCGAGGCCGTGCAGGCCCCGCAGCCGCCGTACTACCTGCAGGTGAAGTTGCCCGGCGAAGAGGCCCCGGAATTCCAGCTCACCAGCGTGCTCACGGGGTTCCAGCGGGAGTTCATGAGCGCCTATGTCGCTGCGTCGTCCGATCCGGCGAACTACGGGCAACTCACCGTGCTCCGACTACCCACCTCGACGCAGACACCAGGTCCGACACAGGTGCAACAGCTTTTCCGAACGACGCAAGAGGTGAGTAGCCTCGTCACTCTGTCCACCCAGCAGGGCGGTGCCCGGGTCATCTTCGGCAACCTCTTGACGCTGCCGGTCAACGACGGGTTGCTGTACGTCGAGCCGTTCTACATCCAGGGCCAGGCGTCGAGCACCTCGTTCCCGCAGTTGAACCGGGTGCTGGTTTGGTACGCCGGTCGAGTCGGGGTTGGCACGACACTGGCTCAGGCGCTGACCCAGGCGGCCCAGAACGCGCCGGTGGCTGCGCCCGTCGATGGTGAGGGTGGGGCAGTGATACCCACGGATCCGTTGACGACACCACCGACGACCGCCGCACCACCGCCGGCGGATCAGGCCGCAGCGCTGGCCGCCATGGACGCGGCCGCCAGCGAGCTGGACACCGCGAAGGCCTCCGGGGATCTCGGTCAGATCGGCGCCGCAAGCCAGAAGCTGGAGGACGCGGTGAACGCCTACCTGACCCTGGCCGGCACCGCGATCCCGAGCGCGAGTTTGGCGCCGGCTTCGACGCCTGGCGGTTAGCCGCCGCGAAGTGGACCTGGGTGGCAATCCGATGCATCGGGTTGTCGCCCAGGTCACAGCCGTTGTGGCATAACCGATTTGGTCCTGGTGACATGTGCTTGTTACAGTGATGTCATCACCACAACGCGGGGTGGAGCAGCTCGGTAGCTCGCTGGGCTCATAACCCAGAGGTCGCAGGTTCGAATCCTGCCCCCGCTACCATCGTGATCAGGCAAAACGGCCCTCGGACATTGTCCGGGGGCCGT
>CAWDUY010000025.1:0-65473 GCA_963805555.1 uncultured Actinomycetota bacterium | reverse complement strand
CAGAGGCGGCGTTCAAGACACTGAAGTATTGCCCGGCGTTCCCTGGCAGCTTTACCAGCATTTATGACGCCAGGGTATTCCTGGGCTTGTTCTTCGAGTACTATAATACTGAGCATCGCCATTCCGGGATTGGACTTTATACCCCGGATTCGGTTCATGACGGCACCTGGAAATACGTGCGCGATGGCCGCCAGGTCGTCCTGGATGCCGCCTATCTCGCGCACCCCGAACGGTTCCATCGGGGGCCTCCCCGCGCCCCGGAGCTGCCCGCCAAGGTCTGGATCAATCAGACCCCGTCCAAGATCGAATCGGAGGTCAAGTAACCCCAAGACGAACGCCCGGATGTCTCAAAACGCTTGACAGGCTCCGATGCCGTGAACGCTGCCTCCGCGTCCGACATCGATGCGCTGGTGATCGACTACCTGGACCTGTACGACGTCGCACCGGAACTCCGGCCGGGCGGCGACCGGCACCAATCACTGCGCGACGGCGCGGCGATCGAGCGGGCTGCGGTCGTTCCTGGAGTCCGGCGGGTTCGGCGCGTTCACCACCACCTTCGAGGACCTCGGCGCCCTCACCCCAGCTGCCCGGGCTTGCGGTGCAACGGCTGATGGCCGACGGGTACGGCTTCGGCGCCGAGGGTGACTGGAAGACAGCGATTCTCGTGCACGCCGCGAACGTCATGGGCGCCGGTCTGCCCGGCGGTGCGTCCCTGATGGAGGACTACACCTACCGCCTTGTTCCGGGTGAGGAACTGATCCTCGGCGCCTACATGCCTGAAATAATTGGTAGAACATTAGTGCCCACCGATATCGGCGAACACTTCAGCGGCGCCTCCGCCGCCGACTTTTTTCAAGTTTGACGAACACACTGTCCCGCAACGCAAGTGCCTGTGAGCGGGGATATCTCGTTCACGCCTCGGTGGCGCTGGTCGACGGCGCCGGCCGGGGGACTTCGGTACCTGCATGATCGGGGGTCAGGTAGGCCAGGCAGAGGTGCGGTTTGACGAACGGCACCAAACGCACCGTGGTGGGTGGGTTGCCGAGTTGGGTGAGCGCACCCTGCAGGAGCCCGAGGTGGATGGCGCAGACCACGTCGGGGTGCTCCCGGGCGACGTCCCGGTAGGGGCAGGCACGCAGCCGGATTTCTCGTTCCCCGGTGTCCGGTGTGGGGTCGGCGAGTTCGGGGTCGAAGTTCATCTCGGTGAACAGGTCGATGACCCGGTGTGCTGTTTCGTCCGGGTTCGTGATGTTGGTGGCCGGGATGAGGGTGGTTGCCCAGTCCCGGCCGGCCTTTTCGGCTCGTCGTCGGCGGGTGCGTGGGGTGGGGCCGAGATGAGCGGCGAGCAGGGCAGCGAGCGGCCGGTACCCGTCGGGAGGGGCCTCCTCGGTGCGGGCGGCGTAGACGGTGCGGGGTCGTCCCGGGGTGGCCCGCGGGGTTTTCTGCACGGTGACCTGTCCGGCTTTGGCAAGTACGTCCAGGTGGAACCGGACGGTGGTGATGTGCAGCCCGGTTGTGTCGGCGAGTTGGTAGACGTCCAAGGGGGTGTCGCTGCGGCGGAGCAGTTTGAGCAGCCGCCGTCGGGGTTTGGACGTGGTGGGGTCTGTCGGTGCGTCGTCGAGATGCCCCGGCTTGATCGACTCGGTCATGGCCTTCTTGTACCCCGACTGGTCGGTCATGTGTTCAACAATGGATGGGTGGCGACCAGGGCGGTGTCCACTCCTGGCCGGCCGATCTTGGTCGCTGAGCCGGGGGAGGCGCCCGGCTGGTCGGGCCCGGGCAGGGTGTCGGTGAAGAGCCGGGCGTTGTCGTCGGTGAATGCCGCCCAATGGCTCGGGACGTTGTCCTCGTAGAAGATCGCTTCGACCGGGCACACCGGTTCGCAGGCACCGCAGTCGGCGGGGTGGATGTATTGCGCTCTGGCGCCTTCGTAAATGCAGTCCACCGGGCGCTCCTCCACGCCGACCCGGTCCAGCACGTCGATGCACGGCTCGGCGATGACATAGGTCACGGCGCACCCTCCTCTCGGTCGGTTGACTTCCCCCGACACTTCTCATAATATAGAGGAAAGCGGCCCTCAAAAAGAGTCGGAACGCCCCGCGTGAGGCAAAATTCCCGACTCCTGGCCGGCGCCCCGGGGCGCGTTCCCGGCCAGTCCTCGACATGGTCGGAGGGGGTTGAGATGACTGCTATTGCACCGCATCCGGTGGTGACTCGGCCCTTCCTGCCCGGCATCGTCCTGGCAGTAGCCGGTTCCTGGGGTTTCTTGAGTACGACCGACCTGAGGTGCAGGGGCTTGATGTATCACGTACGGCAACTTGCTGGAGTGGGCGACCAGATGTCCGCCGCCACGGTACGCCGGCGATCGCGGTGTGATCAGTTCCCGAAACACCTTGCCAATTTCACTTCGCTGTCGCGGGTCCGTCCCGAGCGGCCGACGTGCGACCTGCACCACTCGTACTTTGTCGACCGGTTGCGGACCGAGGGGCACCCCCGCCCGCGGCTGGCAGCCGCTGCAGGGCGACAGGGTCCAGCCCGCACCTGGCCATCGGAACTGCCTCGAAGGATCTGGGCGTGGGGCCCACATAAGCCATGCTGCCGCCTATCGGGACGGTTCTCCCGCAGGTCCGGCGCTTCCCCGCCCCCCTCATCGGGTTCGCCCGATCAGGGGGGCAACAACGTAAGAGATATCCGAACTCGACCGACCCAGGTTGAACACAGAAAGAGGTTTGAGCGTCATGAGCACGGCGTTGGGATTATCGGAATCGGCCACCCGGCAGGTGGTGTCGGCCGCCGGGATGGCCCCGTCGTTGTTCAACACCCAGCCGTGGAGATTCCGGCTCTGCCCGGACCGGATCGAGGTGCACGCCGACCTGGGCCGCCGGTTGATCGGCCACGACCCCGAAGACCGGGAATTGCGGATCGCCTGCGGCGCAGCACTGTTCAACCTCCGGCTGGCGTTGCACGCACAGGGCGTCACTCCGGTGGTGACCATCGAACCAGGTGACCTGCCGGGCGCGCTGGCCGTCATCCGGCGCGGCCCGGTGACCGTGCAATCCCGCGACGACGCCGCCCTGCACCAGGCCATTAAGCACCGGCGAACCAACCGGCACCCTTTTCTGGACGCGCCGATGCCGGAGGCGTACCGGCGGGTCCTGACCTTCGCGGCCGCCGCCGAGGGGGCGGACCTGCGCACGATGATCACCCCGGCGGAGCGGTTCGAGCTCCAGTGCATCATCGCCGCCGCCGATCAACGGCAACGCGACAGTGTGGTCTGTCGCGCCGAATTGGAGGCCTGGACCGGGTATCGCAACGGTCACCCGGATGGGGTGCCGCTGGCCGCGGCGGGACCAAAACCCGAACCCCAGGACCGGTGGGCCTACCGGGACATGGGTAATGGGTTCGCCCGTCGTCGCTCCCGCGGCGAGGACTTCGAGGCCGAACCGTTCATCGCGGTCTTCTCGACCCGGATGGACGGACCCGGCTGCCAGGTCCAGGCCGGTCAGGCTCTGCAACGTGTGCTGCTGACCGCGACAGCTCTCGGACTCACCGCGTCCTTCTTTTCTCAACCCGTGGAGGTCGTCGACGAGCGACGAGAACTGCGGCGGCTACTGGCCGACGGTCGGCACCCGCAGGCCGTGGTGCGCCTCGGTTTCGGGGCCTCGGTGGCGGCCACTCCGCGGCGCGACCCGGCGGACCTGCTGCTACCCGAACCGGTCGACTCCACACCCTGAGTCGACCGGAACCCGTTGACAAGAAACTCTTCTCATCACCAGGACAGGACATGATACGAATACCCGCGACCGGCGAGGGACGTCGTCACCACAGCGCGAATCAACAGCCGAAACTGGATGGGCGGCCGGCGGCGCAATCAACAATGTTCGGATTCGGGGGGTCTCCCGCCCCCCTTGCCGCGGCTCCGGCGGGGCAACCGGCCGCGAAGAAGGTGGCACCGCGGATCGTGGTCGGGGTCGACGGGTCCCCGGCTTCCGTCGATGCGCTGCGGTGGGCGGCCCGGCAGGCCGATGCGACCGGCGCCGCCGTGGAGGCGGTGATCAGCTGGGATTATCCCAGCACATCGGGGATGGAATTCGGGTCACTGGATATTGACTGGGCCGGTAACGCCCGGGCCGCGGTGGCCGATACGCTGCACGTCGCACTGGGCCGCGGTGCCGACACAGTCACCGCGACGGTGACCCGGGGGCACCCGGTGGAGGTCCTGGTCGCTGCGGCGCAGGGGGCCGACCTGCTTGTCGTCGGATCCCGCGGACATGTGGCGCTGCCCGGCAGGCTGCTCGGCTCGGTCAGCGAACACGTCGCTGCCCGCGCTCCGTGTCCGGTCGTCGTGGTGCGGCACATCCCGAGTCCGATCGCCCTCGGGCAACGCACGCACCTCTCGGGTCGGAAGGCTTTGGCGGGGGCGGGATTTCGATGAACTTATCCCACCACGAACAGCAGATCCTCGACGAGATCGAGCAGGCAGTGCATGCCGAGGACCCCGAGTTCTTCGCCAGCATGACGGGTTCAGAGAGCCGCCGCGTCGGGGTCGTCCGGGGTTCGGTGACCTTCCTGTCCGGCCTGATCGCGTTCATGGTCGGCGCGGTCCTGGCGCAGGCTGCGCCGGGGTGGGGTGTCGTCGTCAGCCTGGTCGGCTTCCTGACCATGTTCTGGGGGGTGTGGCTGCTTTTCCCAGGTGGCCGGACCTCTCCCCAATATGCGAGGGAAACCGGGCCGCGTCAGCGGCTCGGCCGGCTCTGGGACAGCATGAAGGATCCACCGCCACCGGGGATGTCACCGTGACCGCCGCCCGGCACCGCAATCGGGCCGGCGGCGACCGCGGCGTCGATCTGCGCGGTCAGTGGGTGTCCAGGACGACGCAGCAACGGTCGTCGGCCGGGTCGAGGCGGGCTGTGAGCGTCCCGTGACCGACCTGGTCGGCGACCGCTCCGAGCAACGCGAGGTTCATCCCGCAGATCAGTTCGGTGTGGTCTCGGGCCAGGGCGTCGAAGGGACAGTTGGCCAGGGTGATGATCGCGGTCTCGGGACGGGGTTCATACCCGTGGGCGGTCAGGACGACGCAGACCGCGGAGATCTGTTGCCCTGCCCAGGGTCGTGGTCCGAAGTCACACACAGCCTGGTCTCCGAGGCCGCGGCCGCCCGTGGCTGGAAGGCGCTGGACGAAGCGGAGGCCAGTTCGCATTTGAAGATTCCGGAGGGTCAGGGTTCCGGGTCGGCCACCGCCCCGTTTGGGGAATGACCTGCCGCACACCCCTTGGGCGTCACACGGCCACCGCGCGGGGCAGTACTCGGCCGGCGACAGGAATCAACTGCTCAACGGGTCGACCAGCCCCTCCCATTCGGTGGCTTCGTTCTCCGTCTCCCACGTTTTGGAGATCGACAAGCGGTTAGAGGCCTTCGGTTCCCCGGAGGCTGCCTTTTTCCTACATCCCGCCGACCTTGGCATCATCGACCCGGCTCCGACTGGTGGCGCTTGTGCGGGCCACCACCGGGGTACCCATCGCCCGCGTGAACTGCAGAGCGGGGTGACAACGGTAGCGGTGCCGGTTTTCGGCTCGCCGCTATCGACTCCTCACCCCGGAGCTGATCTCGGCCCGCTCGTCACGGCGTCACCTGCCTACCCGCGAACTCCTGCCTTCCACTCGGCCGACCGCGTACCGGCGACCGCCAACGTCCGCCAGTTCGCGTGACGAGGAGGCCAGATGAACCCGGACAGCGCACACCAACTCACGACAACCCCGACGCCTTCCGCAGTTCACCCACGTCGAGCGGCTTGTCGGATCCACGCCGTGCGTCCACGGTTCGATAGACATTTCGAGCATGGTGATCTCGTGTGCCTGCTCTCACATTTGGTTGTTGCTTCAACCATACTATAGTTGTAGCAACAACTAAAAGCGAGCCGATTGGCTACATGACATTGGGAGCAGAAAATGACGAGTGTGACGATCTTCGGGTCCGGCAACATGGGTACCGCCATCGCCGACGTGCTGAGCGCCGGGGGCGCCGACGTCGAGCACATCGGTTCTGCCGATACGAATGCAACCGTCGCCGGTGACATCGTCATCCTGGCCGTGCCGTACCCGGCCCTGGCGAGCATCGTCGCGACCTACTGGCCGCAGTTGGCCGGCAAGACCGTCGTGGATATCTCGAACCCGCTGAACTTCGAAACCTTCGACTCCTTAACGGTTCCCGCCGACAGCTCCGCCGCCGCCGAACTCGCGGCCGCGTTGCCGTCCGCCAAGGTGCTCAAGGCATTCAACACCACCTTCGCTGCCACCCTGGGTGCCAAGGAGGTCGGCCCGAACAAGACCACCGTGCTGATCGCCGGTGACGACGCAGACGCGAAAGCGGCTCTGGCTGCGGCCATCTCGGCTGGCGGAGTCGACGCCATCGATGCCGGGACCCTGAGCCGGGCCCGAGAGCTGGAAGCCATCGGGTTCCTGCAGCTGACCCTGGCCGTGGGCGAGAAGGTCGGCTGGACCGGCGGTTTCGGCATCGTCCGCTAGGAACCTTGCGTCAACATCCCAACTTCGACATCTGTGAAGGAATGACGATGACCAACATTATTCTCGACCGGACCGCCCCTGTCTCCGCAGCGGACCTGCTGGCTGCGGACACGTCGATGGGCGCCGTCACCCTGTTGGTCGCCGATCTTGACCTGATGACGGCCTACTACCGGGACGCGGTGACCCTCACCCTGCTCGCCCAGGGGGACGGGCGCAGCATCCTCGGCCGAGGCACAACCCCGATCGTCATCCTGGAACACACGCCGGCACTGAAGCACGCCGGACCGCGGGACGCGGGTCTGTTCCACACGGCCATTCTGTTTCCCACCCAGGCGGACCTCGCGGAGGCTGTTCACGCCGTCGCGTCGCGTCATCCCGGGTCGTTCACCGGCAGCGCCGATCACCTGGTCAGTCAGGCGTTCTACTTCAACGACCCGGAGGGCAACGGCGTCGAGCTGTACTGGGACCGGGACCGGACGGCGTGGAGCTGGACACACGGCCGGGTCGAGATGGCCACCCTGATGCTCGACCCGAACGCTTTCCTGCGGGAATTCAAAACCCCGGGGCCATCCGACACGACCGGCCCGGCATCGGTGGGGCATATCCACCTTAGCGTCGGTGACGTGGCGACCGCCCGGGAGTTCTACGTCAACCGGCTCGGATTCCAGACCACCGCGGAACTCGGTTCGTCGGCGTTGTTCGTCAGTGCCGGCGGGTATCACCACCACATGGCGATGAACACCTGGAACAGCCGCGGCGCGGGCAAGCGCAGGCTTGCGCTCGGGCTCGGGCTAGTGCGGATCGAGGTCCCCACCGACGACGACCTGCACGCCCTGGACGACCGGCTCCACCACTACGGTCTTCCCCGACGGGACGACGGTCGGGTCCTGGGGTTCGACGACCCGTGGCTCAACCGCATCGAGGTCACCAGCAAGGCCGGCAACTAACCGTGGCCGTCGAACCCCGGTGGCTTTCACCGGCAGAGCGGGAAGCCTGGCTGGGACTCATCGGCGTGGTCGAGCTACTCCCGGGCGCGCTGGATGGTCAACTGCAGCGCGACGCCGGGGTCAGCCACTTCGAATACATGGTCATGGCCATGCTGTCCGAAGCACCCGACCACACCCTGCGGATGACAGCACTTGCCGCGCAAACGAACTCGACCCTGCCGCGGCTCTCCCATGTGGTCACCCGGCTGGTGAACCGAGGGTTCGTCGAGCGCATCCCGTGCCCGCAGGACAAACGGGCAACGAACGCCCACCTGACCGATGCCGGCTGGCACCACATCCAGGCATCGGCACCCGGCCACGTCGCGGCCGCCCGCGAATTCGTGGTCGATTCGTTATCGGCAGCGCAGATCGAGCAACTACGCGATATCTCCACAAGCATTCTGGCTCGACTCGATCCGGCGGATCGCTTCAATCAAAAATCCGAAGGTTCAACGCAGTCTGCTCGTTGAGCTTGGATCTGACCGGGTCGCGCCGCGGCAACGCACGTCTATGACTGGCGTTCGCATCTATCTTCGTGCGATCACTGATGGCGCCGTCATGAATTGGATTGCCGGAGCTATCAACATCCCAAGGTCATCGGCTGAATCGCCGGCGCGCCTTGAAGAACCAATGAGAACAAAGGAGGATCAAATGAGGCGCAACGTGAAAACGATTGCCGCACCGAATGGGTCCGATACTGCGATCACCCTCGCTCTCGTGCTCGGCCTGTTCGGCGTCTTGGCGGGTATCGGGTCGACTGGGTGGGCCGCGGCAACGACCCTGTTCATCCTGGCAGCCGTCGCCGGCATCGGCGGACTTGTCATTCGCAACGCCACCGGTAAGCCGCGAAAGCCCGACAAGTCCGGTGAAAGTATCGCCGCGAAGGCCCAGGTCGCCGAGCTGGTAGGGCCGCAAGGCGCTGCCGGTTCGGCGGAGTCAACACCCGGAGCGGGGTTCAATGTGAATCAGTTCTACCGGTATCCGATGAACCGAGTCGCTGCAATCTTCGACGACTTCGCAGGAGTCACGGCGGTATTGCCCCAGCTGGAACAGGCAGGGTTCGACCTGAGTGGAGTGAATGTGCTCAGCGGGCGGGAAGGAGTCCGCTTGCTGGACCTTGAGGGCGCTGGTCTGGGCCTTTGGGCGCGTGCGTTGCGTGCGCTGCAGCGCGGTGGGGGATTCGAGGGCGAAACGCTGAGAATTCACGATTCGGCCCTGAGAAATGATCAGGCGATCGTTTTTGTGCCGGTGCGAGACGACGGCGAGGAGCAACATGCCGCCAGAATCCTTCACCGGTGCGGAGGCCGCTCAATGTTCAGGTTCCACCGCTGGACCATTGACCCGCTGCCCGGAATCCAACTAAGCGCATCCAACTGAACTCACGGCATTCTTGGCCGCCAGTAACTCACCTGACTCGAGACTGTACGCCCCCGAGCATCCGAGACGGCTGGTCACGAAACGTCTCGCCATTTCGGGCACCGGCCTGCCGATGCTCCTCGCACACTCAGCCTCGCGGCCAGCGGGAACGTCGGAACGGCACTATCTCCGAGGTCAACGCCAAATCCGCGCACTCCCCGCCGGCGTCATCGGGCGGTGCGCACTCCGCGGGAAGCCAGTTGCACGCGAGCGGCTGATCAGGCGCTCCACCCGGCCTTCGGGACGACTCGGAGCTGAGCACCCAGGGGTCGACCGACACTTGGGTCTAAGCGCCATAACACTGGCGCACCGACTCGGTGTCGGTGTGATCGGCTGTACTCAAGCCCACCACCGCACGACCCGGCAAAGGGGAGTGGAAACCAATGATCGCCACCACCAGTGCGCCCACCTGGCTCCGCCGCTCCGACCAAGCCATCACCTGGGCCCCGCAACATGCTGTCACCCCACCGAGCCGTCGTAATCGACTGCGAGACAACAGATCTGCCAGGGGCGCTTGGTGGCAAGGTCGGCTATTCGAACCTGCTGAATAGACCAGGATCATGGCTGCTTGGCCGGTGAGAAATGGTGGGATTGAGAGACTGGCGATTCCAGTCAGGGCAAGGTGACCGCATCCTGGCTACCGTCTGATGCAGGAATCGTGCATTTGACGGGAACCCGTGTTATAGGACAATCGACGTGTCGCAATCGAGGATTTCCTACCATAGCCGCGCCCAAGAGTCCGGTGACACACACCTATGCCGGGAGTCCCTTCCTCCGGAAGGATGTCATCGCGAATAATCGAATTCGGACAGCAATCTGGCGAGCTGCCGTCCCGGACCCCTTGCTCTGGGCGGTTGTGTGGAAACTCCCGGAGTGGATGGATCTCCGTTATGCGGATGGTCCCGTTGAGGCGGTGACGGATCCTGTGGAGCTGGGGATGTTGCCGTGTCGGATTTCCTGGTAGACCCGGCTGCGCAGTTCGGTGAATTCTGGGGTGGCCTTGGTGGTGATCTGGTCGCGGTGGGTGCCGAGGTGGGTCTCGATGAGGTCGACGACCTGTGTCGGTTTGTTGCCCAGGACCAGTACCCGGTCGGAGAGGTACACGGCCTCGTCGATGTCGTGGGTGACCAGCATGATCGTGATGCCCAGGTGGTTCTTTACCGCGCGGGTCAGGTCTTCGAGGTCTGCGCGGGTCTGGGCGTCGACCGAGGCGAATGGCTCGTCCATGAGGACGATCGCCGGGGCATAGGCCAGGGCGCGGGCGATGGCCACTCGTTGTTGCATGCCGCCGGAGAGCTGCCAGGGGTACTTCTGGACGTGGTCCTTGAGGCCGACCTCGATGAGGGCGGCCATAGCCTTTTCGATGCGTTCGGCCTTGCTGGTCTTGGCTGAGCGCAGCGGTAGGGCCACGTTGTCCAGGACCGAGAGCCACGGCATGAGGGAACGGGAGTAGTCCTGGAAAACGATGGCCATTTCGGCGGGTGGCTCGGTGACGGTCTGTCCGCGCAGCGCGACGGATCCGCTGGTTGGTTCGATGAGCCCCGACAGGCATTGCAAGAGGGTGGTTTTGCCGGCGCCGGAGGGTCCGACGATGCAGAGGAATTCACCGGACCGGACGGTGAAGTTGATGTCCCCGAGGACCTGGTGGTCGCCGTAGGTCTTACCGAGGTGGTCGACGACGAGGAGTTCGTCGGTCGGGCCGGTGGTAGTTGTTGGGTCGGGGGTGTGGGTCTTGGGGGCGGTCATGCCAGGCTCCTAGGCGTTTTTCTTGTGGTGCCAGGCGAGGACGTGGGCCTCGACCAGCCGGAATCCGAGATTGAGCAGGAATCCCACAACGCCGAGCACCACGATGCCGGACCACATGTCGAGCATTTTGAAGCTGCGTTGGGAGTCCAGGATGAAGTAGCCGATGCCGCCTGGGGATCCGATCATCTCGGTGACCACCATGACCACGGCGGCGATCGCCAGGGACACCCGGGCACCGGCGAAGATCTGGGGCGCGGCGTTGGGGATGTAGATGAAGCGGATTCGGTCGGCGAGGCGGAGCCGGTAGCTGCGCGCGACGTCGAGAAGAACGGGTTCCACCGAACGGACGCCGTCGATGGTGTTCAGCAGGATCGGCCACATCGAGGCGAGCGCGATCATGAAGATCTTCATTCCGTCGCCGATGCCCAGGAAGATGACCGCGATCGGGAGGAGCGCGACGCCTGGGGTGGAGCGGAGGAATTCCAGCAGGGGCCGAATGGCTCCTTCGATGCGGGGGAGGAGTCCGAGCATGGTGCCGGCGACGATGCCGATGAGCAGTCCGAGGCCGAAGCCGGCGAGGATTCTGACCAAACTCGGCAGCAGGTTCTCGACGATCCCGTTGAAGAACCACACTTCCTGGACTCTCTGCAGGATCGAGCTCAGGGAGGGGAAGTAGAACGATGTGCTGCCTGCCGACAGGAGGAGCCAGGCGATGATCAGGACGATCGGCAGCCAGATCTCCCACGCGAAGGACTTGAGGCGCTTCATGTTGAACGCTCGCCTCGGATGATGGGGTGCCACCACAACAGGCGGCGTTGGACCCGGATGATGATCGTGTTGATGAGCAGGCCGATGATGCCGGCGGTGATGGCGTAGGCGAAGACCTCGGGCCGGTTCAGGCCTTGATCCATGTAGGAGAGTTCCAATCCCAAACCGGGGGCGCCGCCGATGTATTCGGCGCTGATCGTCATCAGCAGGGCCATTGTTGCTGCCAGCCGCAGACCGGTGAAGACGTACAGGGAGACGCTGGGGGCCCACAGGTAGCGGACGCGGTCCATGGTGGAGATCCGGAACACCCGGACCACCCACTTGAGCAGTGGTTCAACCTGCCGTGCCGCATACATCGATTGGATGAGCAGCGGCCAGATCGCGGCTAGCACGATCATCGTGATCTCCATCCGGAAGGTGGGGCCGAACAGCAGGAGCACGAGGGGCAGCAGGGCGATGGCCGGGATGGTGCGGCAGAAATCGATAACCCACTGGGTGCTTTTCGAGGCCCGCAGGGAGGTTCCGATGAGCAGGCCGACGGGGACCCCGATCACCGCGCACAGCGCCAAACCGACAGCCCAGCTGCGTAGGGTGGCCCCGATCGCGGCCCAGTACGTGCTGGTTCCGACCAACCCGAGAAAGGCCTGCAGCACTACCACCGGAGTTGGCAGATGGCCGTCGGTGGTCGAACTGCTCGCGATCTGCCACAGCGTCAGCACCACGGCGATGGCGATGAGTTTGCCCATCAGTCCGCCGATCATGGTCGACGCTCTCCTGGTCGCGGGTTGACCGTCGGTCTTCGTGGGGATGGTCATTTCAGCTACTCGGACCGGCCAGGACGCCCGCGGCCTCGGGCTGTTCGGTCAGAATTCCGTACCTGACCGCGAGAGCGGCGATCTTGTCGATCTCGGCCGGGGTGACGGCATCGGTGCCGAAGGTCTGGTAGAACGCATTCGTGAGCTGCTCAGGTTTGTAGCCGAGCCGCTCTCGGGCGATTTCAGCTGCCAGGTCAGGGTTCCCGTTGACATCTTCGGCCGCGTCCTGAACGCAGGAGACGAACTTGTTGATGGCGTCCCGGTTCCGGTCGACGAAATCCCCGGTGGCCACGTAGACCGAACTGGGCACCCCTTTGTTGCCGGGCACGTCGGTGTTGCGAATGAACTTGACAACGCCGTTGGCAATCGAGCCGGAGGCCAGGGGTTCGCTCGGTATCGCGGCATCGATGGTGCCCCGCGTGAGCAGGTCGATCATCTGGGCCGGCGGGACCTCGACGAATTCGATCTGGCCGGAATCGCCGCCATCGGCGTCGACGATGGCCCGAATGTTCATCCAGACCTGGGTCTTGATGCCCGGGACGCCGACCTTCTTACCGACGAGGTCCTTGGGTGAAGTGATGGGGCTGTCAGGGGTGGTGACGATGCTGCCCGCTGATTGCTGACCCGGCTTTCCGTCGGTGGACTGCTCGCCGTTAGCGGCGATGATGTGGACCGGAAGCCCCTGGGTGCGGGCCTGCAGAAAGGTGATGGTGTCCATCTGGGCAACCTGCAGCCCACCGCTAAGCAACTGCGGCATCGAATCGTACGCGGACCTGTTGACCGTCGAGGTCACCATCAGGTTGTCCTTGCACGCGGCTTCCTGGCTGATCGCGACCTGCAGCCCCAGACCGGCCAGCGAGGGAGAGGCGCCAACCCTCAGCTCCGTAACCTGCGCCGACGCGTCGCTGCCGGAAGAGCAGGCCGCCAACGACAACGCAATGGCCGCTGCACCTGCCATGGTGAGAACACGCTGTACTGCATGGGACGCAGGCATGCCTCAAGCTCCGGTCGTTCTGCTGACGAGGTGGCAACCGGGCTGAGTTGCACATCGGGACGTCGGCCTGCCCGGCGAAGTCACTGACCTCGGCGGCGGCCCCGTTACCGCGGCGGACGTCCGGAATCGACAGCGCCGTGTCATGTGACGCGGTGAACGGGGGCCGACCTGGCGGGTGCACGCCGCTCTGGCCGGCCCGGGCAGAACGCTGCTGTCCGTCGGTTCGGTCACGCGTCTACTCCTGATTTCATGCGTTCAACGTTGAGCTGGTCAACCGCAGCCCGGGGTCCGTATGGACGATTTCCGTAGTGCTTGGTACAGTTACTGTAGTGATGGTTCCAGGATCTGGCAAGGCTGGACCAAATTCGTTCGACGAACGCTGAGGGGACGACTCCACGCGAAGCCAGGCCGTGTGGATCCGGCAGTCATGCTCGAAGAAGGGCCTCGATGAACTCCAACCGCCGCAACGCCCGCGGAGAGGCCACCCTGCGGCGCATCCTGCACGCCACCGTCGATTTGATCGCTCGGTACGGGTACGACAACACGACCATCGCGCGCATCGTCACCGCGACCCAACGGCCGGCCAGCTCGATCTACTGGTACTTCGAAACCAAGGACGAGCTCATCGCGGCTGCCCTGGAGGATTCGTACTCGAAGATCCCGCGCTCACACCGCCCTTGGGGCAGCACGTTCGATCCCGACCGTCCGCTGCTCGACCAATTGATGAGCGAGCTCGGGCCCGAACTGCTGGTCACGGAGTCCGAGCGATCCCTGCGGTTGGGCATCATGCTCGCATTGGAGGGAAGCGCGGCCACCTCAAAGGTGCAGGAGCCATTCCGGCGGCGCCGAGCCGCGGCGCTGACCCGGGTCCAGGCTTGGTGGACGTCGGTTTTCGCCTCCCACCCGAACACCGGCAACGTCGACCACACCGCCGGGGTCCTGTGGATGACCACCTTGAGCCTGACATTCCTTGATGGGCATTACATCTCGGACATCGTCGTCGATGAGCAGGCCGCGGTCCGCCGCAGCCGGATCCTGGCCCGGGCCCTGGACGGCGCCTTTAGATTCCTTCTCGAGTCAGCCCAGTCCCTGGCCCGTGAGCCCGGCCTTGCCACCTCCGCATTCGCGGATGAGGCGAGTGGAGGAGAAGATCGACTGTTGCGGGTGACTCGCTCACTCATCGCCGAGCACGGGTACGAGGGCGCCACCATCAGCCGCATCTGCGCGGCCGCCCAGATGCAACGCAGCTCTGTCTACTGGCGGTACAAGGACAAAGACACCCTGGTGAAAGCCGCCGTCGCCGAACCGTTCCTGGCCCTGCTGAACCCCTTGCGGTCACTGACGGACCCTACTGACGGCTGGCCGGAACTGTCCCGGGCACTGGAAACGATCATGGATCGCGTACAGGCCGAACCGGACACCGTCAAAGCCGGGCTCCTGCTCAAGATGCAACGCTGGGAACCCCCCACCTTGGGCGGGTCAGCAGTCCTGGAAGGTTCCAGCGCCGCCGAGACCGATCTGGCAGCCTTCTTCGGGCGCATCGTTCCCGAGGAACACGATGGCCAGGTCGGCCAGGATCTGGCGTGGATCGTGGCCCGATTCATTGACGGATTCATGCTCGCACCGGCGCTGGGTCACCCCCTACGGGCCGACTCGGCAACAAAAATCCTGATCCCCCTGCTCACCAGCGGCAGCAACCCCGAACCCCTGCCAACCACCACCATATGAACCGAACACAAGGGAACGGCTTGCGGTGCAGGTGACATCGGCATCATTGGCTGGGCAGGCACATGATCATGAATGGATGAAGGGGCTGCTACCACCGACGAGAAACCTACGAAGTTATCGGGTAGTGCTGTGGCGGGAGCTTCGGAGCGACCCGATACCTCGGTACCCGGCAAGCCTTCTGGAGGGCGCCGCTACCAGGGCAGAGCGAGTCGTACCACCGAAACTCGAAGGCTCGACCTAGTCCGCGCGGTTCATTTCGAGTTCGATCTTTTCGGCGGCCTTGCGCAGGGCCGGAAGGTAGGTCTGCTCGTCAAACCCGACTGAGCGTGCAGCGATCGACAACGCACCCACCACGGACCGGCCCCGGTGAATCGGCACGGCAATGGCCACCAGCCCGATGGCGGTCTCCTCGCGTTCGGCGGCATAGCCTCGTTCGCGGGCGTCGCGCAATTGCTGGAAAAGGACGCCCGGAGCGATGATGGAATACCGGGTCATGCGTTCCAGCGGACCCGACAGCACTTGCTGAACCACCTCCGACGGGCGGTGCGCAAGAATGATCTTGCCCATGGCGGAGCAGGTAGCCGGCCCACGCCCCCCGAAACGAATCGGTGAGACCGCCGACTGGGCGCCACGCATCCTCGCGACGTGGATGATTTCCCGGCCATGCAGGGCTCCGAGGTGCACCGTCTGACGGGTCTGTGCAAAGAGGTCTGCCATATGGGGCAGTGAGATGTTCCGCATCCGGACGGGGGCAATCGAATTGACGCCGGTGCCGAGTTCGAACAACAACCAGCCGGCCCGGTATCGACGGCCGTCACGTCCCACGTACCCGATCTCTTCGAGGTGGGCGAGAAGACGAAAGGCGGTTGACTTGGGCAACCCGGTCCGTCGGGCAAGTTCGGTGACACCCATCGGGTTGCTGTTCTGCCGGAAACAGTCCAACAGGGCGAGCGCCTTGGTGGCCGACGATGCCGAACTACCGGCGTCCGCCGCATCGTCAACGTCGGCACCCGTTCCGTTCGGATTACTCACAGGACATCCAGCCCTCCGGTACGTCGAGTGGGCACGTCCATGTCTGCGCGATGTCCAGTTCAAGTGTAATCGTCACCCCACGTTCGGCATCGGGTCAACTGCTGCGGCCGGACCACGGGAACCTACCGATCGGGGCCGTCCGGTTGATCGGATCAGGCCTAGCCAGACCGGCGACGATGGCGGATCCAAGTGCAGGGCGGAATCTCGAATTCTGTTCCATGACCCGGAACGTGCTCGTTGGCAAAGACCGAGGGTTGCTGTGTGATCAGTGTCATCAGATCAGACAATGACTCAGGAAACCATGGAGCGACCGTGACGAAAACATTGGAAATCCCGGCCATCAGCTCGGAGAAATTCCGCGAAGTGCTCGGCCACTATCCCACCGGCGTCGCTGTAATCACAGCGGTAGCGGCGGACGGTGAAAACATCGCCATGGTGGTCGGGACTTTTACGTCGGTTTCCCTGGATCCACCTTTGATTGCTTTTCTGCCGACGAAATCGTCATATACGTACCAACGTCTGCGAACCGCCGAAAAGTTCGCGGTGAATATCTTGGCGCAAGACCAGGAGGATCTCTGCCGGAAACTGGCGCGCCCCTCCGGGGATAAACTCGCGGGCGTTGCCTGGTCGACGTCCCCGCATGGTGCACCGGTGCTGGCCGACGTGGTCGCGTCGATCGATTGCACCTTCCACGCCGAACTGGACGGCGGTGACCATTACATCGTGCTGGGGGCTGTTCAGGACCTCACGGTGCATCGGTCGGTGGTTCCGTTGCTGTTCTTCCAGGGTGGGTACGGCGGGTTCACGCCTCGTTCGTTACTGGTGCGGTCGGACACCGAGCTGGCCTCCGCTGTGGCGTTGGCCCACGAGGCCCGCGCCGACCTGGAGGTGCTGGCCGAGGGACTCACCGCGGAGGTCACCGCGTACGCCCGAGTGGGCGACGATATCGCCGCGGTCGCAACCGTGGTCGGCGACGACCTGAGCCCGCAGACCGTCCTGGGATCCCGCTTCCCGTTGATGCCGCCGCTGGGCGAGCTGTTCGTCGCATGGGACAAGGCCGAGATCGAGCGTTGGCTGCAGCGGGCCGCCGGCGCGGATGAATCGACCAAGCAGTTCCTGCGTGAGCGCCTCGCCAGAACCCGCGCAGCAGGGTGGGCGTTCACCCTGGCCGACACCGTCGACGACGACAACCGGTCGGACCCGGTGGTGGACGCCGTGCAGCTCTACAACGAGCCGACCCCGACCCCGGCCCGGGTGCGGGAGGTCCACCAGCGCCTCAAGGACGCCGCCGGCCGCTACCAGCATGTCGAGCTCGTGGACACCGGGCGCTACGACATCGGCTCCATCGTCGCCCCCGTTCTCAACGCCCGGGGCGAGGTCCAGCTCGTCCTGCGGGTCACCCAGTTGCCCCAGCGACTCTCCGGCGCAGAGGTGCTGCTGGTGGTCCGCGAGTTGACGCGGGCCGCGACCACGGCCACCGCCCGCGTCGCCGCGAAGTCCTGAACTCCGCATTTCCAACGCGTCATAGGCCTCTGACCGTCCGCGGCGATTGCGGCGACCCGGCAAGTAACAAACCCCGCGCGGGGCCCACCACACACATCCCGCCGTCACCGACGGCACCACCTGTCAAAACTCATCGCAGAAAGGCTCACGGCAATGTCGCTCGAACTGACCAAAGAAGGTACTTCGCGGATCGTGCAGACCAAGTCCTGGAAGATCCACTACCAGGAGGCGGGATCGGGCTACCCACTGATCATGCTGCACGGCAGCGGACCAGGTGCCACCGGTTGGAGCAACTACGGCCCCAACATGAAGGAGCTGGCCAGCCAGTTCCGGGTCATCGCACCCGACATGCCCGGCTGGGGGGACTCGGACGCGGTCACCTTCGAGGAACGCAACCACGTTCAGGCCGCCGTCGAGCTTCTCGATGAACTCGGCATCGACAAGGCTGCCTTCATCGGCAACTCGATGGGCGGCGCCACCGTCCTCCGCTTCGCCATCGCACACCCCGACCGGATCAGCCACATCATCACGATGGGCTCCGGGGCCGGCGCTTCGGCCAACCCGGTCTTCCAGCCGGCCGGCCCCTCGGAAGGGATCAAAATCCTGCAGGCCGCCTACCGCGATCCGTCGGTGGAAGGCATGCGCCGACTGGTCAACATCATGAGCTTCGACCCGGAGTTCGCCACCGAAGAACTGGTGAACCAACGTTCCGAGACCGCTCGTTCCCGGCAGGACCACCTGGACAACTTCATCGCCGGCATCCCCAAGGGCCGGCTGCCGATGGACCTGTCCAGCCTCGCGCGGACCGACATCCCGGCGTTGATCATCCACGGGCGCGACGACCGAGTCGTGCACTTCGAACACGGGCTGCGCCTGGCCACGCTGATCCCGAACTCCCGGCTGCTGCTGCTCAACCGGTGCGGCCACTGGGCCCAGGTAGAGCATCCCGAGGAGTTCAACAGCGTGGTCGCCGGCTTCGTCGGCCGCACCTTGTGACACGCCGCGAGACCTCGAACACCCCACAGACCCCAAAGAACTAACCCCCGATTCACCCGGAAACAGGAGACTTGCCATGACTTCTAGCATCATCGACCCGACGGCCAACGCGCGGGTCCGTAGCCTCGGATACCTGCGGGTCGACGCCACGGACCTGGATGCCTGGGTCCGGTACGCATCAGACCTACTCGGCCTGCAGGTCGCCAACCGCACCGACGATGTCGTCGAGTTCCGTATGGACCAGAAGGAATACCGGCTCGCGGTCCGCAAAGCGGACCAGGACGGCTTGACCGCGGTGGGCTGGGAGGTCGGCGGGCCGCAGGAACTGGACGCGATCGTCACCCGGCTGACTGATTCCGGCTACCAGGTCCATCCGCTCGCCAAGGCTGACTGCAAGGAGCGGCGCATCTCGGGCGGAGTCCGGTTCCGTGATCCGGACGACATCTTCGACATCGAACTGCACTACGCGCTGCAGGAGTCCTTCCTGGCATTCTCGTCGCCGACCGGGGCCGAATTCGTGACCGGACTGGGCGGCCTGGGGCACATCTTCCAATTCGTCGAGGACGAAAAGACCTACCATCACCTGTACTTCGACCTGCTCGGCTTCACACTCAGCGACTACGTCGACGGCGGACCCAACCGCGAGGTCGAGCTGAAGTTCCTGCACTGCAATCCCCGGCACCACTCCTACGCATTCGGCCACGTCGACGGCGTCGCACCGGCGGTCGGGCACGTCATGTTCGAGGTCACCAAGGTCGACGTGGTCGGCCGGGCCTGGGACAAAGTGCTGATGCGCGACGCCGCACCCATCGTCCAAACGCTGGGCATGCACACCAACGACAAGACGATCAGCTTCTACGCCGGGACACCCGCCGGATTCGCCGTCGAATACGGCACCGGAGGAATTCTGATCGACGATGCCACATGGACCCCGACCCGGTACCCCGGAGCCCACTACTGGGGACACGCACGCCAGAAGAAACCCTCGACCACCAACACCTGAACCCACCGTCCGGCGCGGAAATCCCCGATCCGGAATCTGCAAATACCAACGTCACCAAACCCGCAGCTTGATTCCGAAGAGGAGAAGACCATGACCGTGCTCGCCGCCACCGCGACCCGCCTGTCCACCACCACCGTCCAAGAAAACATCGAGGCCGCAGCCGCATATTTCGCGGAAAACGGGCCTGCGAACGAGGAACTCGGAAGGCTCACCGACGACACCGCCGCCAGGCTCAAGGCCACCGGCCTGGTCCGCCTGCTGCAACCGACGCGCTTCGGCGGCCTGGAGGCGCACCCGGTGGAATTCATGGACGCCGTACTGGCCACCGGATCGGCCGATGCCGCGACCGGATGGGTGGCCGGCGTCGTCGGGGTACACCCCCATGAGCTCGCGCAGTCCGACGACCGGCTGCAGCAGGAACTGTGGGCCGATGACCCGGACACCTGGATCGCGTCCCCCTACGCGCCGATGGGCGTCGCCACACCGGTGGACGGTGGATTCCGGTTCACCGGCCACTGGAAGTTCTCCTCCGGAACCGATCACTGCCAGTGGGTCATGATCGGCGGCTTCGTAGCGAACCCGGACGGCACCGTCAACCGCGGCGACGTGCGGCACTTCTGCCTGCCCCGCAAGGACTACGAAATCGTCCAGGACTCCTGGGATGTCCTGGGCCTGCGCGGAACCGGCTCCAAGGACCTCATCGTCCGCGATGTTTTCGTGCCGGACTACCGCGTCATCGGGCAGGAGGGGGTCGTCGCCGGGACCGCCGGCCGGGAACTCGGCTTGGAGAACCCGCTGTACTCGATTCCACGCAGCGTGATGTTCGCCGGCGCGGTCGCCACGGGAACCCTGGCCATCGCGCAGGGCGCACTGGGCGCGGCCATCGCGTTCGCCGAGAAGCGGGTGACCATCAGCGGCCAACGGGCATCCGGTGACCCGTTTCACCTGTCGACCATCGGACACGCGGCAGCGGAGATCGAGTCCTCGATCACCCAACTCAAAGCCGACTTCAGCCGGGTGTACGACATCGCCGAGAGCGGCAAGGTGGTCGATCTCGCAGAGCGGCTCCGAGTCGCCCGCAACCAATGCGCGGCCACCCATCGCGCACTGGCCGCCGTGGACGACCTGTTCCTGCACGCCGGCGGCGGATCCTTGCACTACAACCAGGATCTGCAGCGGTTCTGGCGGGACATGCACGCAGGAATGAACCACATCGTGAACATCGCCGAGCCGAAATACCAGGCCTGGTCGACCAACCGGTTCGGCCTGCAACTCCCGCCCGGGGTCAAGGTCTGACAAGCCTAGGTGATGAACCACCACATTGCTTGAATAGCCAACGAACTGAATGATCCGCGAGCCAAGAAGCCCCGATGTCACCCCCGTGATATCGGGGCTTCTTGGCGTGGGATCGGTCGTGAGAGCCCCAGAAATGACTGGGCTCGAAGGGGGAGCTGGATGGCGTCACGCGGGCCGTGCCGGTGCAGGCGCACCGTATCCGGCGTCTGTGTTCTGTTGGTTCCGGAAACCAGGCGCGGGACCGGCACCTGCCCTGACATGCTTTCCGTCGTGGTGTGACCGTCGAGGCGGCCGCTGTTGACATCGCGCCTGGACTACCGCAGCCTCCGCAAGTTGTGCTTCACACTCGGCCGGAATTTCCCCTGCTGTTCCGTGACTCGGAACGAGATCCTGGGAAAACAGCACCGGTTGTTATGAAATAACTCCCAGCGGTCGAGGAAATAGCGGACCGGCACCCCAGGAAAGTCCGCGTCTCGTCCTCTTCTCTCTTTCCCCATCCGAATGGCGACTGTCACTTCGCGTGAACCGCGCCGTGCTCAAAGGAGATCCAACATGTCCACAGCATCCGCGGTGAAGACGTCGCCGAAGAAGGGAGGGTTGCGTACCTTCATTTATTCATTGCGCGCCCTAAAGCACCGTGACTTCCGCATTTTCTGGATCGGCGCACTGCTGACCAACACCGGAAAGTTCCTCACCGCAATAGCGGTGCCCATCGTCCTCTATCAAATCACCGGGTCGGCCGTGATCGTGGGTCTGGCAACGACCTTCCAGTACGTCCCCGGCGTCATCATGGGTCCCATCGGTGGGGCGCTCGCAGACAAAATCAACAAGCGCAAGCTCATCATCTTCGCCCAGTTCGGGATGATGGCCTCCACATTGTTGATGTGGGCGGCCTGGACCCTTTTCCAGGTCCGCGAGCCCTCCGTGATCCTGTGTCTGGTCGGTCTCATCGCCGTCTTCAACGGTCTGACCATCCCGGCCTGGGCGGCGTTCATCAACGACCTGGTCCCGCGCGGCGACCTGATGTCCGGCGTCACCCTGAACTCACTGCAAAACAACATCGCCAAGGCCATGGGCCCGGCGCTGGCCGGCGTCCTGCTGCTGGCTTTCGGCGTGAACTGGGCATTCCTCATCTCCGCCGGGTCGTTCCTGTTCGTCATCGCGGCCTTGTTCGCCCTGCGCACGGTACCGGTGAACTACGCAAAGCAGGTCCGCGGGAACTTCTTCGTCCAGACCTTCGACGCCGGTCGCTACACCTGGGCGTCCAAGGGCATCTTCGTCGCGATCCTACTTTCAGTGCTCATCGGCCTGGCGGGCAATCCGATCTACGGGTTCACCGTGGTGCTGGGCGCCGAGGTCTACGGTGTCAACGCCGGTGGCGTCGGAGCCCTCAACCTTGCACTGGGACTGGGCGCAATCTTCTCCGCCCCGATCGTCGCCGGGCTGAACGACACTTTCCGGATGTCCAGAGTCATCGGCGGATCAATCGTCCTATACGGCGTGGCGCTACTGGCCATCTCGCTCAGCGACAGCTTCCTGGTCGGCATGATCGCCCTGACCATCCTGGGTGCCGCGGCACTGGCTTCGCTCTCAGCGATCAACACCGCGATCCAGTACATCGTCGCCAACCACATGCGCGGACGGGTCCTCGGGCTGCGCCATGTGGTCTACACCCTGTCGTTCCCCGTCGGTGCCGTCGCACTGGGCACGGTCGCCGACCAGTGGGGTGTGCAGGTAGCGATCATGATCGGTGGGCTCGCGATGATCGCGGTCGTGCTACTCCTGTCGGTGGTCCCCGGAACGGTCCGCATGGTCCGCCTGGATGACCCCCACGACGACCAGACCGGGTCGGAGATCCCCGATCCCACCGTTCCCTCAACAAATGAGCAGACAAGGGCCGGGACGTGCGCCGTCACAGGTCAGTCGGAACCGGCCGAGGCCACCAGCGAGAAGCTGGTTCCGTTCACCCGCTGAGGATTCGGCCACCCGAGCATCAGCGTCCCGGAGTCGCACCCGCGGTTCCGGGGCGCTGATGCGAATCAGTACAGCGCAGCCGAACAACACCCCTTGGGTACCCCCACGGAATGTCCGGTCACCCGGCCATTGGCGGACGGACCGGGTGGGCTGGAAGGACGATCAGCCAGGCCGGCCAAGCAGGGAGGTGCGAGACGAGCTGGGTGACGTGCGCTGGAGGCAGTCGGCCAGATTGATTTGACATCTGCACATCTCCGATTCCCACCGGCGGTTCGGAACCGGAGCAACACACAAAGCCCCTGGGGCACCCAGGCAGGACTGCAGCGAACGGAAAGGGAACGCTCATGATTACCACCACATCCACGGCCGGATCGGGCCGGTTCGACCCTTCGGCTCACCCGGTCACCCCAGAACCCACCGGGGCCGGCGGGTGCGTGCTGACCATCGGTGTTTTCGACGGCTTCCACCTGGGCCACCAGCAGTTGATTGCCCGAACCGTTCTCGAGGCCGGACGCAAACACGTACCCGCGGTCCTCCTGACATTCGACCCGCACCCGCTTACGGTTGTCGACTGCGCGCGGGCACCCCACCAGCTCACCACGATCGAACAACGAATCCAGTACGCCCGGGCGGCCGGAATCGATGAGGTGATCGTCATGCCCTTCACTCCGGCCCTGGCGGGCACGACCGCTGCGGAGTTCGCGATCGAGATCCTGGTTGATCGGCTCCGGGTGCGGTCCATTGTGGTGGGACAGAACTTCCGGTTCGGCCGCGACAACACCGGCGACGTGACGCTTCTGGACGACATCGGATCCGAACTCGGATTCGACACCATCGCTGTCCCGATGCTGTCGATATCCGGTCGAACCTGCTCATCAACACAAGTACGTCACGCACTCCAGACCGGTGACCTCGACCTCGCCCGCCAGCTGCTCGGACGAACCGACTGCACTGTGTAAGCACAGCAGAACCGGCAGCTGTCGAGACATTGCCGGCGACCCAGGTCACCCAGTGGAGATCACGCATCCATCCGGAAGCCGACCTTCATGCTCACCTGGTAATGCTCGACCCGCTTCGGGATCACGGCAGGGTGAGCTCCTCGCCGGACAGGTCCACGACCGGCAGCTCCACACTGTCGCCGGAGTCACCTTCGTCGAGATCCACGACGGGGGACTGCTTCTCGGTCCTGGCCGCGGTCACAAGGATTCGGCGTCGGCCTCGTCCTCGGGACCCCCCGTTGGACGGGTGGATGCTCCGCCGCCCGCAATGACTCCTGCTGCGATTCCTCTAGTCCGTCGCAGCAAAGGAATCCGGGCACATGTCGCTCAGGCGATGATCCACAGGAGCAACGAAACCACGACCAGGCCAACGGGGATGACCCAGAGGGCCACCCCGGAGCTGTCTTTGTCTGCTCTCATGACTCATCCTCGTCGGATTCGCCGGCATCCTCCGGTGCGATCACGGGTGGTTCGATACCGAGGCTGATCTCGATCTCGTCCATGAGTATCTCGATCCGGCCGCGCAGCTCATCGATCTTCTCGGTAGCACCGAGGGTCTCGTGCTCCACCTCGTCCAGCTGTTCCAGTAGGTCGTCGAGATCGGCCAGATCCAGCCTCTGCTCGGCGGAGGTGTCAGACCGCCAGACCTGGCTGATCTGGTCGAGCCGCTCGACGATCTCCGCCAGGGACACGACCGGCACCTCCTCCACCTGGTGGCGAGTCTATGGGGCCAGCCGCGTGTCTCGGCGATGAGTCGCTCCGCAGCAGCTGAGCCTTGCTCTACGTCAACCTGAGCTTGAGACGGAGACGTCACGAATCAACGTGCGGGCCGACTGATTCAAGACGGGAGAAGCCGAATCCGTTTGTACGTTCGTAAGCGCCATCAATCCGGCGCATAGACGAGGCTGTCGGTGTGGTCCGCTGTACTGAAGACCACGACAGCACGACCCCCGGCAGGGAGGAAACTTCCGATGATCACCACCACCGAGGCACCCAGCTGGCTCCGCCGCTCCGACCAAGCCGTCACCTGGGCCCGCGGCATGCTGTCACCCGGCCGTGCAGTCGTGATCGACTGCGAGACAACAGATCTGCCAGGGGCGCTTACTGGCAGGAGCAGCTATCAGAACCTTCGGAATAGCCATGGGTGCCTGTCGACCCTTCCAGGGTCACTACCCGGAAGGCAAAACCACCAACATCCTGTGGAACGTCGCCGAAACCGGTTGCGGTAGCGCACCCGTACTGGTCCAGAACCGTGCCACCGAGTACCGGAAAATTGTGAAGCCGGACAAAGGTTACTCCGGCTACCAAAAAGCCGACTACGCCGACAATCTCGACCTGTTCCACACCATGGAGGCCTACTTCACCTGGTACCCCAACGGGAGGGACGCATGAGCAAGTACCTCGTCAACAAGTTCCTGTACTCGATCGACCGGGTATCAGTCCTCGTCGCCAGGTACAAGGCCGATCCGGCCGGCACCGTCGCCTGGTGGGAGACGGAACGATCCCGGAAGATTCTGAACCTGCCTGACACCGAAGGGACCACCGACTGGCTGGCCTTCACCGACGCCGAACGGACCGCGCTGGCCACCCACGACCACGTCGCTCTGTTCGAGATGGGCGCCCACCCGTTCCTCACCCTCACGCTGTGGATCGCGATGTTCGAGGACGACTTCGACGAACCCCTGGGCATGCAGCTGGACTACGCCGCGAAACTCGCCCATGTCGTTCAGCCCTACCCCGACATCAGCACCTGAACACCGCTGGCTGACAGCCGGCCACGGTGCCGGACTCGGTCGGAGAGTTTGATCGTTACGACCGGAAACACATACGGGTCAGCAGGTCTCGCAGGACTTCCTGTTCGTGGGTGTCGAGCGGTTGCAACGTACGTTCGGTCGCCTCGTCGATCAGCCCACTGGCCCGACGCAGCAGTCTGCGCCCGCTCGGTGTGCCAACGATCAGCCGTGATCGGCGGTCCTTCGGGTCCGCCTGACGTTGCACCGCACCCCGGTTCTGCAGGTCGTCAACCAGCGCCACGATCTGACTGGGGTCCAGATCGAGGAAGTCGCACAGTTCGCGTTGGGAGGGTTTCAGCCCGCTGCACGCAAGGGACAACACAGAATAGGTCCGGACCTTCAGATCGACCTCGGCGAGACGCCGGTTGGCCTCGCCTGACGTCACCGCGCGCGACCGCGCCAGCAGGAAGGGAATCTCCTGAGCGAGCGTGGACGAACCCAGACGGTCGAATACTGCGCTGACCACGGTGTTGGGCGTCAGGCTGCCGGCGTCGGCTGTCATCCGGCGTCCTCTCGAAGTCCGTGGGTGAGCATCCCATCAGCCTAGCGGTTAGACGACGCGAAATCCGCCGGCTGTTTGTGAAAAAGAATGATTGACTTTGACAACGATCGTCTCATAGTCTGATCCCACACCGCGGGTTGGTCCGCAGCTTGAGAAGTCGCTGGCGAGAACCTCAACGTCTGATAGGCCCGCGGCTCAGTCCAATCATGTGTGCGTTTCACTCGTCGACCGTCGGTGGGTGACCGAGGTCAACGAGGACTCCCGATGCCGCCGTCTGCGCTGAATCCGGCCTATGCCTGCGATTACTACGAATTCTCCGAGCTGTTGAGCGACGCTGAACGAACCGTCCTGGGTCGGCTTCGTGACGTCCTCGCCACGGACGTCCGGCCGCTGCTGAGCGAGTACTGGGAGAGCGGTGAGTTCCCGTATCAGGTTATGCCGAAGCTGATCGCCCTTGACCTGATGGCACCTGCGGAGCTCACAGTTGGCGGCGCGGTTCCCAGCGCCCTCTACGCCGGCTTCCGCAACTTCGAACTCGCCCGCACGGACGCCTCGATTGCAACTATGTACAACGCCCAGTCCGGGCTGTTCCGCACCGCGGTGTGCCAGGGTGGCAGCCCACAGCAGGCAGCGGAACTGGATCCGCGGGTCCGCAGCTTCGACCTGACCGGTGTCTTCGCGCTCACCGAACCGGAGCATGGATCGGACATTGCTGGCGGGCTTGCGACGACGGCGCGACGGGACGGGGACAGCTGGCTGCTGGACGGAGCGAAACGGTGGATCGGCGGCGCCGTGACCGCCGATGTGCTGGCCATCTTCGCCCGGGACCAGGCAGACGGGCAGGTCAAGGCGTTCCTGGTGCCCCGGGAGACCGTAGGTGTCCGACTGGAAAAGATCCACGGCAAGACCTCACTACGCATCATGCAGAACGCCGACATCTATTTGGACGCGGTGCGGGTGCCCGATTCGGCCCGGCTGGCTCGGATCAATTCCTTCCGGGACGTCGCCGGTCTGCTGCGGTCCATGCGCTCGGACGTGGCGTGGATCGCCACCGGGGTCCAAGCCGGCGCTTACGAGGCCGCCGTCCGGTACACCACCGAGCGGATCCAGTTCGGCCGGACGATCGGCAGCTTTCAGCTCATCCAGGAAAAACTCGCCCGCATGCTGGCCAACCTCACCGCATCCCTGGGCATGGTCGTCAGGCTTACCCAACACCAGGACCAGGGCGTCTTCCGGGACGAAAACTCGGCGCTGGCCAAGATGTTCACCTCATCGGCGATGCGAGAAACGGTTGCCCTGGCCCGCGAGGTCGTCGGCGGCAACGGCATCACCCTGCAGACAGATGTCGCCCGATTCCACGCCGACGCCGAGGCGGTCTACTCCTACGAAGGGACCCATGAGATCAACGCACTCATCGTCGGTCGTTCCATCACCGGCGTCAGCGCCTTCACCCGCTGACCTCTGCCCACGCGTCACCCGCTGATCTACCCCAACGAAGGGAAGAAGCAATGTCTGCCACTACCACTGCCGGCCACGTCGCCGACAAACAAGAGGAGATGCGCCGGGTCATTTTTTCCAGCTATCTCGGCAGCGCTGTCGAGTTCTACGATTTCCTGCTCTACGGCACCGCCGCGGCACTTGTCTTCCCGACCGTCTTCTTCTCAGGCCTGGACGCGTTCACCTCGGTGATCTTCTCCTTCGGCACCTTCGCCGCCGGGTACCTGGCTCGCCCGTTGGGCGGGGTCATCTTCGGCCACTTCGGGGACAGGCTGGGCCGCAAGAAGATGCTGGTGCTGACCATGCTCCTCATGGGATCCGCGTCGTTCCTGATCGGTCTGGTTCCTGGGGCATCTGTTCTCGGACCCTGGGGTGCGGTCATCCTGATCCTGCTCCGGATCTGCCAGGGCGTCGCGGTGGGTGGCGAATGGGGCGGAGCGGCGCTGATGGCGCTGGAGCACGCCGACGAGTCCAAACGCGGCTTCTACGCGTCCTTCGTTAACGCCGGCGCTCCCTCCGGAGCGCTGCTCGGCAGCCTGATGATGGGGCTGTTCGCATTGCTGCCGCAGGACCAGTTCTTCGCGTGGGGCTGGCGGATCCCGTTCCTGTTCTCCGGCGCCCTGCTGGCCATCGGCATGTACGTCCGGTCCAAGGTCAGCGAATCACCGATCTTCGCCGAAGCCCTGGAGAAGGCCGAGGCGAAAAAGGTCACGAAGCAACCGTTGCCGCTGTGGGCCGTGCTGCGCCGCCCGAAGGTTCTCATCCTGGTCATCCTGGGTGCCGGCGCAGCGTTCGGTTTCCAGGTCACCATGGCCACCTTCGCGCAGACCTACGCCGTGTCCTTCGGCGGCGTCGACCGGTCCTCGGTGCTGTTCGCCTACTCGGCCGCGTCGTTCCTGGGAATCTTCGCGGTGCTCTACGCCGGCCGGCTCTCCGATCGGTTCGGCCGCAAACCGGTCGTGATCACCGGCATCGTGCTGTTCACCGCCTTCCTGGCGCCGTTCTTCGCCTGGTGGGGCTCGGGCAACATCTGGCTGGTGCTGCTCGGCTTCTTCCTGGCATTGCAGTTCCACGGATTGATCTACGGTCCGCTGGCGGCGTTCATCTCCGAACAGTTCGGCACCGGATCCCGCTACACGGGTGCCTCACTGGGCTACCAGCTGTCCACCCTGCTCGGCGCCGGATTCACCCCGGCCCTGTTGGCCACGCTGTTCAAGGACAGCGGTAGCAGCATCACCCCCGTGGTGCTCTTCCTGGTCGGCATGGGCGTGGTCAGCGCCGTCGCCGTGCTGCTGATCCGTGAGGGCCGCAACGTCGACCTGCGAACCGTCCAACAGTGACCAGCAGCTACGCAGGGAAGGGTTAAGTCATGGACAACGCCGGAATCGGGTCCTGGATCCATCGCCGCCGCCGCAAATCGGCCGGCCGAACCGCACTGATTTCCAGCAGCGGCGAGCTGAGCTACGAAACTCTCGCCGATCGGATCGACCAACTCACCAATGCCCTCGCCGACCGCGGCGTCGGCAAGGGTGACCGGGTTGCCTACCTCGGCGACAACCATCCCGCCTTTTTGGAAACCCTCTTCGCGGCCGGCACTTTGGGAGCGATCTTCGTGCCCCTGAACACCCGACTGGCACCGCCGGAGGTCCGGTTCGCGCTGCAGGATTCGGCCAGCCGGGTCCTGGTGCACTCCGAATTGCTGAGCGATACCGCGCAAGGCGGCTCGAACGGGACGTCAGTGACCCATCGCATCGTCGTCACGGAGGACTCCTCGCAGCCCGCCGCCGGCGGCGTGGGTTCGCGAGCACCGAACTCCAGCAACGTCACCGTTGAGACGCTGGAGGATGTGCTGCGCTCAGGCTCACCGGAGCACCGCGAGGTTGCGGTGACCCTGGAGGATCCGGCGATCATCCTCTACACCTCCGGCACCACCGGATTCCCCAAGGGGGCGCTGCTCTCCCACGGGAACGTCACCTGGAACTGCGTCAACGTGCTGGTGGACTACGACGTCACCAGCAACGACGTCGCCCTGATGATCTCGCCCATGTTCCATGCCGCATCTCTCACCATGGGTGTGCTACCGGCCCTGCTCAAGGGCGCCTCCGTCGTCCTGGAACCCCGTTTCGACCCGGGCCGGGCCCTGGATCTGATCGAGCGGTACCGGGTGACCAATATCAGTGGTGTGCCCACCACCTATCAGCTGATCTGCGAACACCCGGCCTGGGCCAGCACCGACATCAGCTCGCTGCAGAAACTCACCTGCGGCGGTTCCGCGGTACCGCTGCGGGTGATCAACGCCTACGAGGAACGGGGCCTTGCCTTCTCCGGTGGTTACGGAATGACCGAAACAGCGCCCGGTGCCACGAGTTTGCAGCCGCACATGTCCAGGGCCAAGGCCGGTTCGGCCGGGTTGCCGCACTTCTTCACCGACGTCCGCATCACCGATCCTGCCGGTGATGCCCTGATGGCCGCCGGTGAGGTGGGTGAGATCCAGATCAAGGGCCCCAACGTCATCGCCGAGTATTGGAACCGCCCGGACGCGTCGGCCGAGGCGTTCGCCGACGGGGACTGGTTCCGCTCCGGCGACATGGGTTATTTCGATCCGGACGGTTATCTGTTTATTTCCGACCGGCTCAAGGACATGATCATTTCGGGTGGCGAGAACATCTATCCTGCCGAGATCGAGCAGCTCATCCTCCAGCTCGAGGCGGTCGGATCGGTCGCCGTGGTCGGTGTGCCGGACGAGAAATGGGGCGAGATCCCGGTCGCGATGGTCGAACTTCGGGACGGCTACCACCTCGACGAGGATGCCATCCGGCAACATCTCCTCGGCCAGCTGGCGCGGTACAAGATCCCCAAGAAGGTCATCTACGTCAACGACCTGCCCCGGACAGCCAGCGGAAAAATCCGGAAAGGCGACCTGCGCGTGCAGGCGGCGCATCCGGGCCCGACCGGTGCCGCACACCCCGGTGGTGCGCGATGACCCCGCCCACCGCCGGAACGATCATCGAACCCACTCACGGAGTCACCGCACAGCAATTGAGAGGACAACTCTGATGAGCATCGAGACACACAACACGAACGGGGCCAGCCGCGATCACGACGCGCAGCGACTGTTGCCGCCATCGTTGACGGTCGAACTCGACGGCGCGGTGGCCGTGATTCGGATCAGCCGCGCGGCCAAACGCAACGCCCTGAACGACGCCACCATCCTCGGCCTGGAGGCGTTCTTCACCGCCCCGCCGGCCGAGGTCAAGGCGGTGGTGCTGGACGCCGACGGTGACCACTTCTCCGCCGGCCTGGACCTTTCGGAGCTCACCGAGCGGGACACGTTCGCGGCGCTGGAGCACTCCCGGATGTGGCACCGGGTGTTCGACCGCATCGAGCACGGCCGGCTCCCGGTGATTGCGGTGCTCAAGGGTGCGGTCGTCGGCGGCGGCCTGGAATTGGCTTCGACCACCCACATCCGGGTGGCCGAGACCAGCACGTTCTACGCCTTGCCGGAGGGGCAGCATGGACTATTCGTCGGCGGCGGCGGGTCGGTGCGGATCCCGCGGTTGATCGGCGCGCACCGGATGGCGGACATGATGCTCACCGGCCGGGTCCTTTCCGCCGAGGAAGGGCACTCTCTCGGCCTATCGAACTACCTCGCCGGACCCGGTGAGGGCCTCGCGAAGGCGCTGGAACTGGCCGGGAAAGTCGCCAGGAACTCACCGGTGACGAACTTCGCTGTGCTGCAAGCACTGCCGAGGATCACCCAGGCCAGCCCCGAGGAGGGGTACCTGCTCGAATCATTGATGGCCGCGGTGGCCGGCAGCAGCACCGAGGCCCAGACCAGGATGCGGGCGTTCCTTGACGGCCGCGCCGGAAAGGTGCAACGGTCATGACCACGCCGATGGCCGCCCAACGCGGCACCGTCGGCGCCGAAACACCGGACTTGATCCGGCCGGTCGCCGACGATGTGCGCACCGGCACCGAGATCGGCCGGTTCCTGACCTGGCTTGAACGGACCCGGGGCCTGTCCTTCCGCGAATACGACGAGCTGCACCACTGGTCGGTGACGGACCTGGCGGGGTTCTGGTCAGCGGTGTGGGAATACTACGAAGTGCATTCCTACACCCCGTTCCAGCGGGCCCTGGGCAACACCCGGATGCCGGGAGCGCAGTGGTTCCCCGGCGCCACCCTGAACTACGCCCAGCACGCCGTCGCGCCACGCCCAGGTGCGCCGGCCGACGGCGAGGTGGCGATCATCGCGCACTCCCAGACCCGTGACCCGATCGAGCTGACCTGGGGTCAGCTCCGGGATCAGGTCGCCCGCGCCCGGAAAGGCCTGCAGCGGTTGGGTGTCGGCCGGGGGGACAGGGTGGCCGCGTATCTGCCGAACATCCCGGAGACGGTGGTGGCGTTCCTGGCCACCGCCAGTTTGGGTGCGACCTGGGCGGCGTGCGCACCGGAGTTCGGCGCGCGCAGCGTGATCGACCGGTTCGCCCAAATCGAACCCACCGTCCTGTTGACGATCGCCGGGTACGGGTACGGCGCGAAGGACATCGACCGCCGCGCCGACGTCGACCTGATCCGCGCCGGACTGCCCACGGTGACCGCCGTGGTGCACGTCCCCTACGGCCCACACACGGTGCCGGACAGCATCAGTTGGGACGAACTACTGGCCGACTCCGGCGATCTGACCTTCGAACCGGTGCTCTTCGAGCACCCGCTGTGTGTGCTGTTCTCCTCCGGCACCACCGGCAAACCGAAGGCGATCGTGCACTGCCACGGCGGGATCCTCCTGGAGCACCTGAAAAACCATTCCCTCAGTTGGGATCTCGGCCCGGGCGACCGGATGTTGTGGTTCTCCACCACGGCCTGGATGATGTGGAACGCTCTGGTGTCCGGGTTGCTGGTCGGGTCCACGATCGTGCTGATCGACGGGAACCCGCTGTACCCGGACCTGTCCTGGCAGTGGCGGCTCGCCGAGGAAACCAGGGCCACCCTGATGGGCGCCAGCCCCGGGTTCCTGATGGCCTGCCGGAAGGAAGGCATTGCACCGGCGAAGGAGTTCGACCTGTCCAGGATCCGGCAGATCGGCGCCGCCGGTAGCCCACTGCCCGCCGAAGGCTTCCGTTGGGTCGCCGAGCAGTTCGGGCCGGATGTGCTGCTCAACGTGGGCAGCGGCGGCACCGACGTGTGCAGCGGCATCGTGCAGGGCAGCCCCCTGCAACCGGTCTGGGCCGGGGAGATCTCCGGGCCCTGCCTCGGGGTGGCCGCGAAGGCGTTCGACGAACACGGCAACGAGGTCCCGGCGGGTGAACTGGGGGAGTTGGTGATCACCGCCCCGATGCCGTCGATGCCGGTCGGCTTCTGGGGCGATGACGACGGGTCCCGTTACCGGGCAGCGTATTTCGACGAATACCCGGGGATCTGGCGGCACGGCGACTGGATCCGATTCTCCCCGGCAGGTAGTTGTGTCATCGCCGGTCGGTCGGATGCCACCCTGAACCGCGGCGGGGTCAGGTTGGGCACCGCCGAGTTCTATCGGGTGGTCGAGGAACTCCCCGGCGTGATCGACAGCCTGGTGGTGCACTTGGAGGACCCGGCCGGCGGTAACGGGGAGCTGCTGCTGTACGTGCAGCTCCGTCCCGGCGCCGAGCTGGACGATTCGCTGCGCCGCACGATCGTGACAACTTTGCGGACGTCGCTGTCGCCGCGGCATATCCCGGACACCATCACCGCGGTGGCGGCGATCCCGCGGAACCGGACCGGCAAGAAGTTGGAACTGCCGGTGAAGAAGATCCTGCTCGGCGCCCAGTTGGACGACGTCGCCAGCCGTGAGGTGCTGGCCGACCCCGCATCCCTGGACCCGTATGTGCAGCACGCCGTAACCAGGAGAACACCATGACCGGCAACGCTGTTCGGCGGGTGGCGGTGGTCGGGACCGGTGTCATCGGCGCGAGCTGGGTGGCCCATTTCCTGGCGCACGGCTTGGACGTGACCGCGACGGATCCATCGCCGGGTGCGGAGGACCGGTTACGGACCGACGTGGCCGCGCACTGGCCGATCCTGACCGAGCTCGGCCTGGCCGACGGGGCGTCCACCGACCGACTCACCTTCACCGCCGACGTCGAAACGGCCGTCGGCGACGCTGATTTCGTGCAGGAGAACGGACCCGAGCGAATCGATCTCAAACACGCGCTGTTCGCCGAGTTGGATCGGGCGACCAGACCGGATGTGGTGCTGGCGTCCAGTTCCTCCGGACTGTTGCCCAGTGCGATTCAGCAGGGCTGCCCGCACCATCCCGAGCGGGTGCTGATCGGGCACCCGTTCAACCCGCCGCACCTGATTCCATTGGTCGAGGTGGTCCCCGGCGCGGACACGTCGGAGACGGCGGTCGACCTGGCAGTGGCGTTCTACACCGCGGTCGGTAAACGGCCCATCCGGTTGCGGCAGGAGGTACCCGGGCACGTCGCGAACCGGTTGCAGGCGGCGTTGTGGCGCGAGGCGTACTCACTGGTGGACCGTGGAATCGCCTCCGTCGCCGATATCGACACCGCGATCTCCCAAGGGCCCGGCCTGCGCTGGGCCGTGCTCGGACCGTTCGTGCTGCAACACCTCTCCGGTGGACCCGGAGGGCTAGCACACAACATCGAACACCTCGGCCCGCCGATGGTGGCCTGGTGGAACGACCTACGGCAACCCGACCTGACCCCGGAACTCGCCGCCCGGCTGGTGGCCGGGGTGAACTCCGAACTCGCCGGCATCGACCAGACCAAGCTGGTGCAGCACCGGGACGCGGTGCTCAACGCGCTGCTCACCGCGAAACGACAGGCTGACCTCCCATGACGCAAACAACAGCAACGGCAACCGCTTTCGATCTCGACGCGATCACCGCGATCGACATGCACGTACACATCGAACAGGACAGCCACGGCTGCTTCGCCCTCGACGACGAACTGATGGACGCCTCCGCCGCCTACTTCAAGGCCAGTGAACACCGAACCCCCACCCTGGAACACATCGCCGCCTACTACCGGCAGCTAGGGATGGCCGCCGTGGTCTTCACCGTCGACGCCCACACAGCGACCGGCCACCCCACCCTGTCCAGCGAGGAAATCGCCGACCAGGCCGCCGCCCACCCCGATGTGCTCATCCCGTTCGGGTCGGTCGACCCGCACACCGGGCCCGCCGCCGTCGAGCGGGCCCGCCGGCTGGTCACCGACCACGGGGTCCGCGGGTTCAAGTTCCACCCCAGCCTGCAGGCCTTCGAACCCAACAACCGTGCGTTCTACCCGCTCTACGAAGCCCTGCAAGAACTCCAGGTGCCGGCGTTGTTCCACACCGGGCAAACCGGGATCGGCGCCGGCCTGCCCGGCGGGCGGGGCATCAAGCTGCGGTATTCGGCGCCGATGTTGATCGACGACGTCGCGGCGGACTTCCCCGAGCTGACCATCGTGATGGCGCACCCATCGGTGCCGTGGCAGGACGAGGCCATCTCCATCGCCACACATAAGGCCAACGTCTACATCGACCTCTCCGGATGGTCCCCGAAGTACTTCCCGCCGCAGCTGATCCGCGCCGCGAATAGCATGCTCAAACGGAAAGTCCTGTTCGGGTCTGATTTCCCGCTGCTCACCCCTGAACGGTGGCTCCGCGACTTCGATGCCCTGGACATCAAACCCGACGTCAGACCCCTGATCCTCAAAAACAACGCCGCAGCGGTCCTGCAGCTGGCCACTCCACAATGATAATGACAGCCTACGTTTCGACCGTATGGCAGTCGGCGGGTATGAACATGCTTGCGATGGTGATTCATGTGGCTGAACCACCGACCGAAACAGCGCCCGCCTCCGACCTGACCGGGGCATTCTTGCCTCCGACGACCCCCGACTAATTTTTCGCTCGCTTTATGACCCGTCACGTTCCGCCCAAAAATCCGTAGAGGAAAATGCAAATGTCGCAACCCGAAGTGATCAGGACGAGAGTCGGTATTGTTGGCGGCGGACCAGCCGGATTGATGCTGTCGCATCTGTTGTCTCAAGCTGGCGTCGACAATGTGGTAGTGGAGAAGCGTGATCATGAGACGATCCGGACGACGCACCGGGCGGGGATTTTGGAGCATGGCAGCGTGGACATGCTGGTCGATTCGGGTGTCTCGGATCGGGTGTTTAAGTTCGGATATAAGCATGAGGGTATTGATCTGCGGTTCGGTGGGGAAAGCCACCGGATCGATTTCGAGGAGCTGATCGGTGAGGCGGTGTGGTTGTACCCGCAGAACGAAGTGTTCGTGGACCTGGCCGCAGCCCGGGAGCGGGACGGTGGTGAGGTACATTTCTCGGTGTCCGATACCGAGGTCCTGGATTTGACCAGTGACAGCCCAAAGATCCGGTTCACGGACAAGGACGGCCGGGCGAGGGAGATCGATGCGGAGATCCTGGTGGGGGCGGACGGGTCGGGCGGGATCTGTAAGTGGGCGATACCGCAGGAACATCGGACGGACAATTTCGTGGAGTACCCGTTCGCGTGGTTCGGCATCCTGTGTGAAGCTCCGCCGAGTGCGGATGAGCTGATTTATTGTAATTCGGATCGTGGTTTCGCGTTGATCAGTCAGCGGGACGATAATATTCAGCGGATGTATTTCCAATGCCCACCGACGGAGGATGTCAATGGGTGGAGTGAGGAGATGATCTGGGATGAATTGCAGGCCCGGCTGGACGGGCCGGACGGTTTCCAGCTGAAACGTGGTCATATCTTCGACAAGATGGTGTTGCGGTTCCGCAGTTATGTGTGCGAGCCGCTCCGGTACGGCAACCTTTTCCTGGCCGGTGATGCGGGGCACACCGTCCCGCCGACCGGGGCGAAAGGCCTAAATTTGGCGTTCGCGGATGTTCGGGTGTTGTTTGAGGGCATTGATTCGTGGGCGTCGACCGGGTCCCGGGAGTTGTTGGATCAGTACAGCGACCGGGCGTTGCAGCGGATTTGGAAGGCGCAGAACTTCTCGTACTGGATGACCTCGATGTTGCATGAGCGCCCGGATACCAACCCGTTCGAGCGGAAGCGGCAGCTAGGAGAGCTGGCCGCGGTGGTAAACTCCCGGTACGGGTCGGCGTACCTCGCGGAGGCCTACACCGGCTGGCGCTCCACCTGACTGCAATCCCGATCAACGATTGACACTGCTGGGATTCGCCCAGAAGTTTTGCCGATTGACTCCCTGACGTTGCTATCGAGCGGACCCCACATCCCACCCACCCCTGACCCTGACAGGGGACGCCGAAGAGATCACTCGACCTGCGTCTGCCGGTCAACAGCGTGGTTCCTGTGACCGGGTACTCGCGGCGGTCGATCAGGCCCGGGCGGAGCTGGTCGACCATGAAGGACTTGACCCCGCTGGAAAGTCTGATGCTGGCCACCGCCTGCCATTTCCTGCCGGCGGAGATGCGTGAGATCGGCCGCGCAGGGTGCCCCAGATGTGGGCATGGCCAACATCAAGTTGGGTCGACGTCCAAGATTGGGCCACCGAGCTGACCATCGCAGCGGCCATGTCGCAGGCTGTCATCGAGCTCCACGACCGGACCGAAACGCGCCGCGGCCGCACGTCGACACTGGCGATCATCGACGGGCAGGCTCCATCCAGGTGAGCGTGTCCACCCCAAATCTGTTCTCCTGCAGACTCATCGCCGTTGTCATCGCCGGACGCGAGGTTCTCATGGTCCGGACACGTCACACCGGCTTGTGGGACCTGCCCGGTGGCGATCTCCGGGTCGGGGAGCATACGGGGTGTCAGATAAATCTGGGTGGTGCTGAGTTGCGCATGACCCAACACCAATTGCAAATCGGTCAGCGGGAGCGACGGGTCCTCGGCCATCCGGTAAGCAGCGGTATGCCGCCAACGAATGCAGCGTCGCCGCGGTGCCCGCCCGGACGTTCACCCGCTCGAACATGCGGTGCACGGCGTGATAGGTCAGCGGCCGCGCCGGCCGCCGCAACGTCCACCACAACGGCTGCCGACGTCCCGGCGGGATCACACCGTCCATTTCCAACTGATGGTAGAGCCGTAACCAGACAAACGCATCGGTCGACGCCGGGAGTTGCTGGGCGTCACCAGAACCTTTACGCACCACCGTGATCAGCTGGCGGCCAGGATCGGCACCCCCTGCGTAACGGACAACAGTTCCGAAGCCCGCGCACCGGTCGAGACGTAAAACGCCACCAAGGCCCGATCCCGATGTGAGGGCAGCCGAGCGAAGATGTCGTTGAATTCCGTTGGCGGTGCTAGAAATCGGTCATGGTGAACGATCAGGAGGTGCCGGAGGATCCGGCGCTGGTGGTGGTGCCGTTGACCGGTCGGCTTGTCGAGACCGGTGAGGCTTGGGAGCCCTACCGGCTGCTTGATGCTGCCGGGCTAACGGTCGAGCCGGTGTCGGACTTCTTCCGGGAGTTGCAGGCGATGGGCAGGTCGTCGGCCACTGCTCGTTCCTATGGGATGGATCTGTTGCGGTGGTTCCGGTTCCTTTGGGCGACGGGGGTGCCCTGGGATCGGGCGACGAGGATCGAGGCGCGGGACTTCTCCCGATGGCTGCAGGTCACCGGGCGGTCTCCGCGGCGACATTGGCGGCGGCCCGAGGAGGCTGCAGCCGAACCGGCGGCGGTCGCCGCCGGTAGTGTTGCCTACGCGGTTTCGGTTCGTGCGCATAGTGAGTCGAGCCAATCCCATTGGGTTTCCTCGGCCGGCGGGTGCTCGATCACCGCGACCGGGCGACCGACGACCGGGCGGCAGGCGTGGCACACCGGCCGCAGCCCACGCGTGCGAAGGTTGTGCGTCAGCCGCGGGTAGGACCGGTCGAAACCCAGCTGCCGCAACTCGTCGTACAGGGCGGTCGCCCACAGGTGCGGGTCCTCTGTCAACCGCTCCCGGCAGTAATCCACGAACGGTTCGAACACGTCCGGGCCGGCCGGCGCGCGGACCCCGGCGGTCCGCTCACCGGTCAAGTACGCCCGGATGGTTTTCGGTCTTTCCCCAGGTGGCGGGCGATCGCCGAGATCGACCAGCCCCTGCGGTGCAGGGCGTGCGCGTCCACATCTTCCTCCCGTGTGAGCATGAAGCGGGCTCCCTCGAACAGCTGGTTGGTGGTCAGAGACCGCCAGCGTCGAGGGAGCCCCACCACCTTCAGCGGAGCCACGCGTCAACCGCGCTCAGAAATGCGATCGGGTCCGGTGCCGCCCAGGTGGGCCAGATGCTGCGGGCGACGTCCAAGACATGGGCCAGGTCGTCCGCGGCGTCGCCGGCGTCAGCCAGCTCGGCGCCCGCGGCGGCCACGATCCGGCCGGGGTCGGTACAGGTGTCGGCCCGGACGCGGCCGACGTCGTGTTCCGCCCGCAGCCACCGGTCCAGCTGGCCCAGCAACTGCGGGAGCCGGTCGGCGAGCAGGGCCAGCTCACCGACCAGCCGGTACAGCTCGGCCGGCCCGGTGAAGGCGCGGGGGTCCCGGGTGCGGTGGTTCAGCTCTCGCAGAGCCTCGGCAGCCTGCTCGGCCAGCTCCAAGGCGTGCTCCCGTGCGTCCATCTCTTTCCTCCCGTGTGAGGCAGTGAGCCGAACCACACGGGTGGGGAGATTCAACGAGCAGGTCTGGGGAGATTCAGTCGAGCGTCGTCACATGGCGAACTCCGCGCCGTCCGCGCCGTCCGCGCGGGCCGCCATGACGCCAAGTGATGGGCTCGACCTCAGCAAGTGCTGGGCCAACGGCCTGCGTTCTGGTTCGCGCAGTTCACCCAGGCAGTCGCACGTCGGGGGCGTCAGCACGAGCTCCGGCGGCCGTTCCGACACCGGGTGAACGGACGGCTTCGACTCGACGCTGAAACCGAACGCCCCAACGAGACGTCCGCCCGACACTTCGATCATGACGGGAAGGTCGTCCATGATGTGAGCGGTGCCAGGGCCGGGGCGGGGCTCGTTACGTCGAAGCCGGCGGCAGGGAGCCTTCGATTGTCGGGTGGTTCCTTGCCGCCTGCGTGTCCGGTGGTGAGGCAGCGCGCCTCCACATCAGGACGAACAGCAGAACAATCACGATGCCGACGGTGTTGAGGATGGTGATCGACACCGTGACCAGCGGGTCCGCGCCGAAGGGAAAGATCATCATGAGCAGCATCGGGGCGATGTTGCGTACCGCCGTGGTGATCTCCGTGGCGTGCCTAATGCCGACGTCTTTGACGCGGAGACCGGACACGAGAAGGTATCCGCATCCCAGGCCGATGAACGGTCCGGCGATGGCTGCGATGTAGCTCGCGGTGCCCCAGGTCTGCACGAACAGATCCCAATACGCGACCAAGGTGAAGTTGAGGTTGAACAGCAGGCACAGGATCGCAACCCGAACCGCCCACTGTGCCAAGGGCGCGGTCAGGTCGGGCCACCAGACTCTGAAGCAGCAACCCAGAAAGAGCGGCAGCAGTAGAAACAGCAGCAGCGGCCAGGCAACGTCCCAGGGCGAGGTCGTCAGTTGCGCGTCAACGGCATCGACGGCCAGGGGTAAGCCCACCGGCAGGGCGATGACGGTGGCCACGGTCATGACTACCAACAGCGTGGTGGCGACGCTGGCATTCGCTTTGGCCAACCCGGCGAGGATCGGAGCAAAAGGCATGCCGGCGCACAGTGCAGCGACACAGAACCCGACCTTGATCTCACCTGGGATGGACGAGGCGACAGACAGCAGATAACCGATGAACAGCAGCGGGATGACGACGAAGTTGATCACCAACGCCCACACGGCGATCTTCCAGTGGGCGAACGCCTGCGCCAACAGCTTGCCGACGGGGAGCCGCAGGCCCAACCCGAACGCGTTCAGGATGACGAAGAGCACCCCGAACCCGTTGATCAGGACGACCGCACCAGACTGACCTGCCATATCGATTCCTTCTGAGCAACTCGGGACCGACTCCTACCGGGGAATGCGCCTCTGGGGCGGGCGTACCCCGCAGCCAATCGGCTGTGATTCCCAGCGTCGCCACTTTGGAGATGACGACGAATCACACGCATCGGGTGGTTCCGCCGGCCGGCACGACGCCGCGTTCGTCACCGAACCCGGCCAGCAGATGGGCGCCACCACCGAAGACCCGGCGAGGCCTACCAACCGAACCAGGTCAAAACAAACTACACCGCCCACCTCACCGTCGGTCATGACACGGTGACCACCTGAAGGTCGTGAAGGCTGAACCGTTCGATGAGTTCGACGTGCAACCGGTGGTCCTGGCCGCTCGCCACCTGAACCCCCCGCCAGCGACCGTGCTGGACATGTCTGCGACGCAGACCTACAGGTCGTCAGGCATGGATGGCGGCCCCGCACCAGATAAACGGTGAGCTCGTCGCATGGTCCGGTGACCGGCTCAGCTTCGACCTGTTGCAGCAGCGCCTCGCCGCGGGGGCGGCCCGGGCCCGCGCTTTGGCCGCGGAACACCCGCCTCTTACGTGGTGTTCGACCTTCTCGCCGCCAACGGTGTTGACCTCCGCGGCCGCCGCTTCGACGACCGCCGGGCGCAGCTGCAGACCTTGACGACCTGGTCACCGCCGATGCAGCTGTCCCCGATCACCGATGACTTGGACACCGCCAAGAACTGGCTCGCAAAATATGCGGCCGCCGGTAGAGGGTGTGGTCGCCAAAGGGCGGCGCGGCCACCACGTATCGGGGAGGTGTCCGCGGCTGGCAGAAATTCAAGCACCGAACGACCGAGGACGCAGTTATCGGGGCCGTGATCGGGCCGGTCACCCGACCGGAAAGCATTGTCGCCGGCCGCTACACCCACAGCGGGCAGCTGGTCATCGTCGGACGCAGTGTGCCCCTGTCATCGGCTCAGTCTGTTTCCCTGGGGGCGGTTCTCATCCCAGCAGGGTCGGGGCATCCCTGGCCGGACACGATCATCTCCAGCCGATTCGGCGCCGGCCGGGACAGAGTCCGCCTCACCAAGGTGGAGCCCACGATCGTCGCCGAGTTCTCGGCAGACACCGCCAGACAGGCCGGTGTGTGGAGGCACGGTGTCCGGTACCTCAGGTACCGAGCCGAACTGGATCCTGACGATGTGCCCAGGACTGATCCCCACTGACGTACCGGTCGACAGGGAAGTCGGAGACCGCGCGGCATCGACGTGTCACCCGTGCACGCGGCGGTCACTGATGTCTCGTCTCTTCCCTTCCTGTTGTGGTGGTGAGTGCTGGTCGGATGACCCTGGCGACGTCGTCGACGGCAAGCCAGAGGTAACGCAGGCTGTTGTGGTCGCCGGGTTCGGTCTCGAAGCCGATCAACACGCTGGTCGGCGTCCAACGGGTGGCCTTCGCGGGCTTATCTGGACTAGTACTCGGTCCGCGACGCCGGCCGGATCGGCGCCGGCGACCGGGTGTTGGTCATCGGCGCCTCAGGCGGTGTCGGCTCTTACGCGGTCCAGATCGCGACGGCGTACGGCGCCGATGTCACCGGCGTGGCCAGCGGCGGCAAGGCCGACCTGGTCCGCTCCCTCGGCGCCTTCCGCGTCATCGACTACACCCGCGAGGATCTCGACGACGGAACTCGCTACGACGTCGTCCTCGACATCGCTGGTCTCCGTCCGATCCGTCAGCTTCACCGGCTCCTGACCGACACCGGCACCCTCGTCATCGTCGGCGGTGAGGGAGGCGACCGCTGGCTGGGCGGCACCCACCGCCAGCTCGCCGCACTCGTGCTCTCACCGTTGGTGAGCCAGCGGCTCACCGCCCTGCTGAGCAAGGAGAATTCCGACGACCTCCACACCTTGGCCCAGCTGGTCGACGAGGGGCGCGTGCGACCGGCGCTCGATCGCACCTATGCGCTGCACGAGGCGGCCAAGGCGATCGACCACGTCGCGAGCGGACACGCCCGCGGCAAGGTCGCCGTCACTGTCTGACCGGCAAACCCGATACCCGACAGGAGGAGTCAACCGATGACTGCCACCACCACTGCCAGCACGACCAGTACCGCTCCCCGCACCGCCGCCGGCTGGGCGGCGGGCGGCTACCTCGCCCTCTTCATCCTCGGCATCTTCGCCAACTTCCTCGCGCTCAACCCCGTGCTCCAGCCGGGCGACGCCGCCGGCACCGCGGCCGCACTGCGAGAGTCCGAGGCCTCGTTCCGCCTCGGCGCCGTCGCGTTCCTCGGCATCTTCGTGATCGACGTCGTCGTCGCCTGGGCACTGTGGGTGCTGTTCCGTCCGGTCCATCGCGACCTGTCGCTGCTCTCGGCGTGGTTCCGGCTGACCTACACCGTCGTGCTCGGCGCTGCGCTCGGCTTCCTCTACGCCGCACTCTGGCTGATCGGAGCCCCCGACGCCCTCGGCGAGGCCAACGACGCCGCCGTCCTGCTGGCCCTGCAGACCTTCGACTTCACCTGGGTCGCCGGTCTCGCCGCCTTCGGCGCCCACCTGGTGGTGCTGGGCGTGCTGATGCTCAAGGCCCGCGGCCCGAAGTGGATTGCCTGGCTGCTCCTGGCCGCCGGAGCCGCCTACGTCCTCGACGCCGTCGCCCACCTGCTGCTGGCCGACTACGAGGCCTTCGCCGACCTGTTCCTCGCCCTCGTCGCGGTGCCGTCGGTGATCGGCGAGATGAGCTTGGCGGTCTGGCTGCTGCTCGTGGCCACCGGCAGGCGTGCGGCCCCGACCACACCCCTCGACCAAGCCAGCGAGAAGAGCATGGCCTCGGTCGGGCAGCGGTCGTGAGCCCCGATCCGAGGATGCCGGCCGAGCCGGCACCTCGGCGTGGGTGTCGCGGGCGCTTGAGCTTGGAGAGGATGGCCGGGTGCGGACACTTCTCACGCTGACAGCTCTTGGTCTGAGCCTTGCCTTGCCCTTGAGCGCACCGGGCGGGTCGATCGACGATGTCATCAACAGGGAGATGCCCGCGTCAGGGGCACCCGGTCTGGCCTTTGCTGTTGTGGTCGACGGGGAGATCACGTCGGCCGGTGCGCGAGGTGTCGTCAGGCTCGGCGGCGAGAAGGCAGTCACGCCGGACACCCCGTTCCTCACGGGCTCGATCTCCAAAAGCTTCACCGCACTGTCCGTGATGCAGCTGGTCGAGGCAGGCGAGATCCAGCTGGACGCCGAGGTGTCCCAGTATCTCGACTTTTTTTCAGGCCGCGCCGCCGGCGCGATCACTGTCCGTCAGCTCCTCAGCCACACCAGCGGCTACTCCACCGGACAAGGAAACGCGTCCCACACAGACAGCGTCGGCGGTGCGGACGAGCTGGCGCGCCGCGTCGACCAGCTTGCACAGGTCGCTCCCGCCCACGCACCCGACGAGGAGTGGGAGTACTCGAACACGAACTACCAGATCCTTGGGCGGGTGGTCGAGGTCGTCAGCGGGCAGGACTACCAGACCTACGTCACAGAACACATCCTCGAACCGATCGGCATGACAAGCAGCTTCGTCGCCGACGGTGAGGTCCACGAAGACATGGCGACCGGACACACACCGTGGTTCGCCACCAAGCAGCCTCTCCCCGAGAACACCACGCAGCGCGGAACGGCACCGCAAGGGGGGATCGTCGCGAGCGCCAACGACCTGGCCCGCTACCTGCGGACGATGATGAATGACCACGACGATGTGCTGAGCGCAGAAGGCAAGTCCCTGATGATGCGTCCGGCCAGCGCGACATCGCCCTTCTACGGCCTTGGCTGGTTCGTGGACTCGAGCAACGGAACCGTCTGGCACTCCGGAACGAGCCCAGGCTACGAAACGCTCGCCACCATGATGCCCTCCGAGAAGGAGGCCGTCGTCGTGCTCGTCAACGCGGGCAGCGGAATCGGGTTCGGTGAGATAACCCAGCTCCGCAACGGCATCACCGCCGCGGCGTTGGGACGGGACTACGACGGTGAAGGGTCGCGCCTGTTCCAGAAGGCCCTGTTCCTCTCTCTCGTGCTCCTCCCGTTCGTCTACGCGCTGAGCATGTTCTGGGCGTGGCGGCGCCGTGCCGACATTCGCGCCAAGTCGGGCGTCTTCGGCCTGTTCAGCCTGTGGTTCCCGCTGCTCACCACGCTTGCCGCAGCCTGGGTCCTGCTGTACCTGGTGCCGAACCTGTTCGGCACACCGCTGGCCAACATCAGACTGTTCCAGCCCGACCTCGGTATCGCGCTCACCGCCACAGCACTGACGGGTGTCCTATGGGCCGTGTTCAGGCTCGCAGTGGCCTACAGCAAGCAGAAGGGATCGCGCCCGGCGAGCGAGTCCCACTCGGGACGAATGGGCTCAGGCTAGAGGTCTGGTGTAAAGGTCTCGAACGTCCCCTCGGCGTCCCGGAAGCCGAACCGCATTCGGGACGTCAGCGGTCGCCCCAAGAATGACCGCTGCCCATGATCATTTGCGTTCCGCGGGGGATCCTCCTGCGGGACAGGCCTGGCCGGCCGGCTCCGCAGCTGCATGGGAGGCGGCGTGTGGGATCACCCCGGCAGTGGGATGACGTGACTTGATCGACTGACGATGCTGATCGGGCACGGGTCGGTTCAGTCGCTGAGCTGGTTCGCGGTCGACGTGCCTATCGAGGAGATGCTTGTGAGCTCGCAAGACGTGTTGCCGTTCCCGCCGACCCCGTCCGCTAGCATCGCCGGTCGGACCATGCAGGAATCGACCTACAAGCAGCGGGTGCAGCCACGGCGGCTACCGGACGACGCGCCGAACATCCTCATCGTGTTGATCGACGACGCCGGCCCGGGCCTGCCCACCACCTTCGGTGGTGAGGTGCGGACCGACACGCTGACCAAGATCCATGACGAAGGCATCGGGTTCAACCGGTTCCACACCACCGCGATGTGCTCACCCACTCGGGCGTCACTGCTGACCGGCCGGAACCATCACCGGATCGGAAACGGGCAGATCGCCGAGCTCGCCAACGACTGGGACGGCTACGCCGGCGAGATCCCCAAGAGCAGCGCCCTGGCCGCCGAGGTGTTGAAGGACTACGGGTACGCCACCGCCGCGTTCGGGAAATGGCACAACACCCCGGCGGTGGAAACAACAGCGGCCGGGCCCTACCACAACTGGCCCACCGGCAACGGTTTCGAATACTTCTACGGGTTCCTGGCCGGTGAAGCTTCTCAGTACGAACCGAACCTGGTCCGGAACACCACCAGCGTGCTGCCGCCGAAGACCCCGGAGCAGGGGTACCACCTCAGTGAGGACCTGGCCGACGACGCAATCTCCTGGTTACACCGGCACAAGGCGCTGCAACCGGACAAACCGTTCTACATGTACTGGGCCAGCGGATGCCTGCACGGCCCGCACCACGTGATGAAGGAATGGGCCGACCGGTACGCCGGGAAATTCGACGACGGGTGGGACGCCTACCGGGAGCGGGTGTTCCACCGCGCCAAGGAAATGGGCTGGATCCCCCAAGAAGCCCAACTCACCCCACGCGACCCGGCGATGACCGCGTGGGACGACATCCCCGACCACCAACGCCCTTTCCAGACCCGGCTGATGGAGGTCGCCGCCGGCTACGCCGAACACGTCGACGTCCAGGTCGGCCGACTGGTCGACGAGATCGACCGGCTCGGCTTTGCCGACAACACCATGGTGTTCTACATCTGGGGTGACAACGGATCCTCCGGTGAAGGTCTCGACGGCACCATCAGCGAACTCCTCGCCCAGAACGGCATACCCACCACCGTCGACATGCACATCAAGGCCCTGGACGAACTCGGCGGCCTGGACGTGCTGGGCTCACCCAAGGTCGAGAACCAGTACCACGCCGCGTGGGCCTGGGCCGGCAGCACCCCCTACAAAGGGTTGAAGCTGCTGGCGTCACACCTGGGTGGCACCCGGAACCCGATGGCGATCCGGTGGCCCGCGAAGATCACCCCGGATAGCACGCCGCGCAGCCAGTTCCACCACTGCAACGACATCGTCCCGACAATTTACGAGGTCATCGGGATCACCCCGCCCCGGGTGGTGAACGGCATCCAGCAGGACCCGATCGACGGCACCAGCTTCGCCTACACCTTCGACCAGCCCGACGCGGCCGGCCGGTTGAAGACCCAGTACTTCGAGATCATGGGATCACGCGCGATCTACCACGACGGGTGGATGGCCTCCGCGTTCGGCCCCAGAACACCCTGGATCCAAGGACTCCCGCCCGGCATCCACGACTGGACACCCGACCAGGACGTCTGGGAGCTCTACCACCTCGACGAGGACTGGTCCCAGGCGAACGACCTGGCCGCCGAGATGCCAGAGAAACTGGTCCAGCTCAAGGAAACGTTCGCCATCGAGGCCGCCAGGAACAGCGTCTACCCCGTCGGTGGTGGGCTGTGGATTATTTCCCTGCACCCGGAACTGCGGATCTCTACCCCATATCGGGAATGGAATTTCACTGGCGACATCACCCGCATGCCGGAGTTCTGCGCACCAGCCCTGGGTAACCGGGCCAATCTCGTCACCATCGACGCGGTGCTCCCCGAGAACGCCAGCGGTGTGCTGTACGCGCTCGGTGGGGCCGGCGGGGGCCTGACCTGCTACCTCGACGACGGTTACCTCTGCTACGAGTACAACCTGTTCATCGTCATGCGAGACAAGATCCGATCCGCTCACCGCCTGCCGGCCGGGCCCGCGACCATAACGATCGAAACCGTCTACGCGGAACCCAAACCCGGTGGGCCGCTGACTATCACCATCGCCCGCAACGGGGGCACAGTCGCCACCGGCACCGTCCCGATCAGCGCACCGCTGCTGTTCAGCGCCAACGACTGCCTCGACATCGGCACCTGCCTCGGCGGACCCGTCTCACTCGACTACTACGACCGGGCTCCATTCCCGTTCAACGGCACCATCAACAACGTCAACGTCCGCTACATCACCTGACCAAGCAGATCCGCCGGGAAGGCTCGACCGCCATAGGCGAACCTTCCCGGCCACGTCGCTCACGTCCCTCGGGTTCTAAATCGCCGTGAGCAGGCGCAACGAGCCGCAACCCGAGATAAGGTACCCGGCCGCCGGTATCGAGGGTGTGGTCGCCAAGGGCACCGCCACCACCTATCGGGGAGGCGTCCGCGGCTGGCAGAAATTCAAACACCGAACGACCGAGGACGCAGTAATTGGGGCCGTGATCGGGCCGGTCACCCGACCGGAAAGCATCGTCGCGGGCCGCTACACCCACAGCGGGCAGCTGGTCATCGTCGGACGCAGTGTGCCCCTGTCACCGGCTCAGTCTGCTTCCCTTGGGGGCGGTTCTCATCCCAGCAGGGTCGGGGCATGCCTGGCCGGACACCATCATCTCCAGCCGATTCGGTGCCGGCCGGGACAGAGTCCGCCTCACCAAGGTGGAACCCACGATCGTCGCCGAGTTCTCGGCAGACACTCGCCAGACAGGCCGGTGTGTGGAGACACGGTGTCCGGTACCTCAGGTACCGAGCCGAACTGGATCCTGACGATGTGCCCATGACCGATACCCACTGACGTACCGGTCGACAGGGAAGTCGGAGACCGCGCGGCATCAACGTGTCACCGTGCCCGCGGCCGTCACTGGGGGTTCGTCTCTTCCCTTCCTGTTGTGGTGGTGAGTGCTGGTCGGATGGGTGGCGGAGTTCGGGGTCGCGCCTGACGCGCGTCGCCCGTTTTGTCGGGCCGCCTTGTCCGTGGCTCCGGGCAATGAGGACAAGAGTCAGCTCGCGGTGGGTGTCCGCATGGCGGGGAACAGGTCGCCGAGCGTTTCTTGGCCAATCGAGATTGCTTCTGCTCCGGTGAGTACTGCATCCGGTTCGAAGGTGGGCACGGTGACACCCATTCCCTTGGCCAGGGCCAGGACACCACCGAACAGGGCCTTACCCAGGCCGTTCAGCGGTGCGTCCAGTGGCATCAGCGGTTCGGTCATCTGTTCCACCGGGCGCGGGACGATGTCGGGCCAATCCTCCTGCGCGCGTGGTGTGTCGAGGGTGAAGATCTTGCCGAAGCTGGCGGCGGTGGCGTCCCGCCCGGTGAGCGCCGCCCCGAGTTTCCACCGTTCCCGCATCGTCGCGATCAGCGAGGTCGCGCGGTATTCGTCGGTGATGACGGTGCGCTCCGGGATCCACGCGGAGATGGCGAGTGTGGGGATGCGGACACCGGATCGGTTGAAGGTGAACCCGAATTGGCCGGCCGGTGCCGAGGGGTCCGGTGGCGCCGCCGCTGGCGGGATGACGTGGTCGTAGGTGCCGCCGTGCTCGTCGAAGGTGACCAGCAGCGTCGTGTTGAGCCAATTGGACCCGGAGGGTGAGGACGACGTCCGGATCGCGGTGTAGAGACGGGCGAGCAGATCTTCGCCGCCGATCAGCGATGACGGCGGGTCCCAGGTCAGCCCGGGGGTGAGCATCCCGTACGAGGGATGCATGTCGTTGTGGGCATGACCGATGATCTGCGGCTCGACGAAGGAATACGTTGGCAGCTCACCGTTCTCGGCGTCCCGGAAGAACTGCTCGGTGGAGAAGAAGTTTGTGGCGAACTTGCCTCGCAAGCGTGGGGCGTGGATGAGCCCGGTCAGCGAGTAGTGCGAAGGCGGGTCGCAATAGACCTTCCAGGTCAGACCGTTGACGTCGAGCCGGTCGAACAGGGTCTCCGCAGTGTTGTGCGCGATGAACGACTCCGGCGGGCTCATGTTCACCGTGTACCCGCTGGAGGTGCCGGCGTGGAAGAACGACCGGTTCGGGAACGTGCAGGACGGCACGTCGCAGAACCAGTGGTCGAAGGTGGCGAACCCGCGGGCGAGACCGGACATCACCGGCATTTGCTCCGGGGTGTACCCGGTCATGAACTGGGCGTACTGATCATAGGTGGGTTGCCGCTTGAACTCCGCCGTGTACGTGCTGATGTAGTCGGCGAGAAACCCGTCCATCGTCGGTTGCTGCCTGGGGTAGTCCGGTGTGTTGAACGACTTCTCCGGTTGCAGCACCCCCCGGTTCCCGTCGTCGATGATCCCGAACAGCTGGGTGTTGATATGCGGCAGCTCCTCACCCGGGTCGGGCCACGGGGTGTTCATGTTCGGTGAGATCCCGTACGACACGAACTTCTTCTCCGCGCCATGCTCAGCCCACGCCGGGATCGAGTTACGCAAATCCTTCCCGATCACGCCTTCGAACGAGGCGACCTCACCGGGCTCGTACAGCCGGCCCAGCAAGTTGTCGAACGACCGGTTCTCGAACATCACCACGACCACGTGATCCAACGCGTTCTCACGGTCAGGGGTGGTCACCGGCCCGCATCCGTCGTCCGCACCGCACCAGGAGTCACGTCTTGCATCTCGCCTACCTTTGCTCGGAAGCATCCATATCGGAGTCTGCGCCGCCCTCAGACCGCCGGCATCACCCGAATCGGACACACTCGTCGAGATCTGCCGGGCGCCGGGGCAGCGATTCCGGTGACCGCACGTTGGTCGTCGAAGCCGGTGCACCAGGCCCGAGTCATTCTCACTGCGATGGCCGACTGAGCAAGGACTGGCATCCGTCAGCACCGGCTCAGGAATGGCGGCGCCAGCGGATCGCAGCTCCCGCAACCGCAGCCATCATCAACAACCCCACCGTGCTGATCAGCACGCCGGCGAGCACGGTCTCCGCGGTGGCGACCAGACCACTGACCAGGAGAGCCATTCCAAGGACGAACACGACGGCCGCGACGACCCCCCGGCGACGACGGACCCGATCAATCGAAACATTGGCCGCGAAACTCGGGTCGTCCCGACAGAGCGCGGTTTCCATCTCGTCCAGCTGGCGTTGCTCGTACTCTGACAGAGCCATAACCCCCACCCTCGGAACAGACCTCACCACCACAACCGTGCCACGACCACGCGGCCGGTACCGTTTCTTTCCGACCGGCTTGGGTCGTCCGAAGCGGCGGCCACCCGCCGTCCTCAACTTTTCCACGACATTGGTGGCCGTAGATACCTTGAGGAACGAACGACACCGGCCGAGAGATCGGCTCTCACGCGCCCGGCCCATCCCGCCGACGCATGTTCACGCTCGAAGCATCTCGGCAGGTTTCCTGCTTCGACACGGTTCGGGGGGCCGCAGATGGAGCTGGAGATCCCGATGAGGTGTCGGTGCCAGGTCTTCGTGGTGCGCCGCCGGGCCGGTCTGGACCCTGGGGTTCCGGACACTCACCGTGGACTGGCCACGCCCATATTTGCGGTCGTCGTCGTCGCGCTGTCCGCCGGCGGAACCATCCGATGTGTCGGTTCGGGTTGCCCGGGTCCTTGGGCTGGGTGACCATCGGCGGGTGATTCGTCACCAATGCACGGCGGATGGACGTTGTTTGATCCGATCTGGATCGAGGCGATGTGGCCGATGCGTGTCCGGGCCGCGCGCGATCGGCGGGATCCCGAGAACGCCCGGACCCGCGCCGGTTACCGGTCGGAACTTGCTCGGATGCCGTTTCCCGCCGCGATGGGGTAGTCGGTGACGTAGCCGCGGCCCGTCACGTCAATTGTTAAGGAAGACATGTGATGACCAGGATCTTGGGTTCACCGTTTCCGCCGATCGCGGAGTACGCGTTTTTGTCGAACTGCCATACCGGGGCTTTGGTGGCGCCGGACGGGTCGGTCGATTGGTTGTGTGTGCCGCGGTTCGACAGTCCCAGTGCTTTCGGCAACCTGTTGGACCGTGGTGCCGGGTATTTCCGGTTTGCGCCGTACGGGATCAATGTGCCGACTCACAGGTCCTACGAGCCGGGCACGAACGTGTTGATCACGACCTGGCACACCCCGGGCGGCTGGGTCGAGATCCGCGACGCTTTGACGATGGCACCACGGACCGGTGTCCTTGACGAGACCACCCCGCATACCAGGCCACCGGCTGATGACGACGCCGAGCACATCTTGGTCCGCACCGCCACATGCCTGGCCGGCACAGTGGAGGTGGAGCTGGTCTGCGAGCCGGCGTTCGATTACGGCCGCACTCCGGCCGGTTGGACACTGGAGGGCACCGAGGCGCACACCGCGGACGCGACCGGCGCGGGCCAGACGTTGCGGCTGCGGTCCGACCTCGCGCTGGGCGCTGAGGGAAGCTCGGTCCGCGGCAGGCACGTGCTGCAGGAGGGCGAGGGCGTGTTCTGCTCGCTGTCCTGGTCGACCACCCTGGAAGGGCCGGCCGACCGCGCTGACGCGGTCGGCCGGCTCGTGGTGACGAGTCAATTCTGGCGCAGGTGGCTGGCCCGGGCTCGAATCCCGGACCACCGCCTGCGGACGTACTTGGAGCGGTCCGCGTTGACGATCAAGGGTCTGACGTACATGCCGACCGGTGCCACGGTGGCCGCGTTGACCACGTCGCTGCCGGAATCGCCTGGTGGGGAGAGGAACTGGGACTACCGGTACACCTGGATGCGGGACACCACGTTCACCCTGCAGGCATTGCACCTGCTGGACCTGGACTGGGAGGCCGACGAATTCATGCAGTTCGTCGCCGATGTGGAGCCCAACGAAGACGGCGGCCTGCAGATCATGTACGGCATCGACGGCCGCCGGGACCTTTCAGAATCCACTCGCGACGACCTTTCCGGGTACGAGGGCGCGCGGCCGGTTCGGATCGGCAACGGTGCCTTCGATCAGCGGCAGAACGACGTCTTCGGGTCGGTGCTCGACTCGGTGCTGCTGCACACCCGGCGTAGCGACCGGCTGCCCAGGCGGTTGTGGCCGTTGGTGAAGGCGCAGGCCGAGGTTGCCGCCGGGGTGTGGAAGAACCCGGATCAGGGGATCTGGGAGGCCCGCGGCAAACCGCAGCAGTACGTGTCGTCGAAGCTCATGTGTTGGGTGGCGATGGACCGGGCGTCCCAGCTGGCCGGGATCCGCGGCGAACCCGACCTGGAGACCAGTTGGGGTGCGGTCGCCGCCGAGATCAAGGCGGACATCCTGGCGAACGGCCTCACCTCGGACGGGGTGCTGCGACAGCATTACGACACCGACTCGCTGGATGCCTCCACGTTGTTAGCAGCGATCTTCGGGTTTCTGCCCGGCACCGACGAGCGTCTGCACGCCAGCGTGCTGGCCATCGACGAGCAGCTGACCGAGCACGGGTTCGTGCTGCGGTACCGGACCGATGAGACCGACGACGGGCTGTCCGGAAAAGAGGGGACGTTCCTGATCTGCTCGTTCTGGCTCGTCTCCGCATTGGCGATCGTGGGTGAGATGCAACGCGCGCGGGACATGCTGGAACGCCTGCTCAAGATCGCGTCCCCGCTGGGCCTGTTCGCGGAGGAGTTCGACGTCGTCGGCGCCCGTCACCTGGGGAACTTCCCGCAGGCGTTCTCCCACCTGGCGCTGATCGAAGCGGCGGCGCGGATCATCATGTCCGAGCGGTTGGAGGAGATGTCGTTGTGACCGCCCACGGGGTGAACTCGGAGAGCAAATCCATGGAAGGGATCACCGCACCGATCGTTTCGGTGGACGCCGCCGCATGACCGCGACCCGGACCGGGCCACCGGACGTCACGGGCTCGACCCCCACACCGCCGTCCGGCCGGCAGTGGGTGATCGCCGATGGCGGCCAGCGGGCGCTGATCACCCAGGTCGGTGCAACGCTCCGGGAGTACACGGTACGGGGCGTCCCGGTGATAGACGGGTTCGACGTCGGGCAGCGGGCGACGGACGGGCGGGGCCAGGTGCTGGCCCCGTGGCCGAACCGGCTCGCCGCGGGTCGCTACGAGTTCGGTGGCCAGGTGTGTCAGGCGGCGCTGAACGAACCCGGCCCGGGGAACGCTATCCACGGGCTGGTCCGCTGGTTGGACTGGACCGAGATCGATTACGCGGCAAACACTGTCACCTTGCAGTGCCTGCTGCGGCCGCAACCGGGTTATGAATGGCAGTTGCGTCTGGAGGTCCGGTACGCGCTGGGTGCTGGCGGGCTGAGCGTGTCCGCTTCCGCGGTCAACACCGGTGGTGCCGCGGCGCCGTTCGGGCTGGGTTTCCACCCCTACCTGACCCTGGGTGTTCCGGTCGATGACCTGACGCTGAGGCTGCCGACCAGCCGCCACCTGCCGCCATCCGAGGATCCTGATGTGCCCCCGCGTCCGACGAGTGTGCGTGGGACACCTATGGACTTCGCCGCCGCCGCCGTGGTCGGCGCGACCCGGTTGGACACCGCTTACGGGGGGCTGACCCGGGGTGGTGACGGCCGGGCCGTCGCGGAGTTGTCGGACCCGGCCCGGCTGAGGTGGGTGCGGCTGTGGGTGGATGAGTCCTTTCCCTACCTGATGGTTTATACCGGCGACCAGGTGGACGTGCCGGATCGCCGCCGCCGGGCGGTGGCCATCGAACCGATGACCTGCCCACCGAACGCGCTGCGCAGCGGGACCGGCCGCATCTCCCTGCGGCCGGACGAGTCCTGGCGGGGGGAATGGGGACTTACCGCATCCGGCTGAAGAAACCTGCCGATCGGCCGTGGCGCTGCTCCGGCGGCCCTATCACTCCGAACGGAGGATGTGACGGACCGAACCCGACGGCCATGCTTTCGGAGGGCCGTCGCTGTCCTCTGCACTCGTAGCTGCTGAATACCCAGAGGAGCTGTCATGGACCAATTGGACCTCGCACGGATCCAATTTGCCACGACCAGCATCTATCACTTCTTCTTTGTGCCGGTGACGATGGGGTTGGCGATCCTGGTCGCGGTGCTGCACACCCGGTGGCACCGGTCCGGGGATCCGGAGCTGCGCCGGTTGACCCGGTTCTTCGGGTCGCTGATGCTGATCAGCATCGCGGTGGGGGTGGTCACCGGGTTGGTGCAGGAGTTCCAGTTCGGATTGGATTGGTCGCAGTATTCGCGCTTCGTCGGTGATGTGTTCGGGGCCCCGTTGGCGATGGAGGGGTTGGCCGCGTTCTTCCTGGAGTCCACGTTCCTGGGTTTGTGGCTGTTCGGGTGGAACATCCTGCCGAAGCGGGTGCACCTGTTCACGGCGTGGATGATCCCGGTGGGCGCGTGCCTGTCGGCGTTGTTCATCATCGCCGCGAACTCCTGGATGCAGAACCCGCGGGGGTACACCATCGACCCGGCCACGGGTCGGGCGCAGTTGACGTCGATCGCGGATGTCTTCACCAACCCGGTGTTCCTCTGGGGTTACGTGCACGTGCTGATGGTCGCGCTGATCTTCGGTGGCGCTGTGATGCTGGCGGTGTCCGCGTGGCACCTGCGTCGGGGGCACCAGGTGGAGCTGTTCCGCGGCACCGCGAAGCTCGGGTTGCTGGTGCTGGCTGTGGCGTCGGTCCTGCAGTTCCCGATCGGTGGTCGACTGGGCATCAACGAGACGACCTATCAGCCGATGAAGATCGCCGCCGCGGAGGCGAACTGGGACACGTGCCAGCCGTGTTCGTTCTCGGTGTTCCAGATCGGTGGGTACAACCAGGACGAGACCCCGACCAAGATCATCGAAATTCCGCACCTGTTGTCAGTGCTGGCCACCGGTACCTGGGACGGCGAGGTGCAGGGTCTTGCCCCGTTGAACACCCAGTACAACCAGCAGTACGGGCCCGGCTATTACGTGCCGAACGTGTTCATCCAGTACTGGTCGATGCGCGCGATGGCCTACCTCGCCCTGCTCGGGTTGGTGATCGGGCTGTGGGGCGCTTTCCTGCTGTGGCGAAAGAAGTTCGACTCGTCGGCCAAGTTCTTCCTCCGGGTCTGCACCTGGTCGATCCTGGCACCGTTCATCATGGCGACGGCCGGCTGGTTGCTGACCGAGAACGGCCGCCAGCCGTGGATCGTGCAGGGGCTGATGCTCACCAAGGACGGGCTGTCCGGCTCCGGAACCGCAACCGAGGTCGCCATCAGCCTTGGCATCGTGATCGTCCTGTACACCACGCTGGGCGTGATCGCCGTGGTGCTGATGGCCAGGCACGCCCACCGCGGCATCCCGGACGAGCCCCCGCCACCCACCACCGATGACGACACCGACCGGAGCGGCCCGTCGCTGGCCGCCCTGACCTACTGAGGCGGCGGACATGAACCTTCCCGACGTGTGGTTCGTGGTCATCGCGTTCTTCTGGACGGGCTTCTTCGTCCTGGAAGGTTTCGATTTCGGTGTCGGCGCATTGCACACCGTCGTCGGGCGCACCGACACCGAACGCAGGGTCGCGATCAACACCGTCGGCCCGTTCTGGGACGGCAACGAGGTGTGGCTCGTCGTGGCCGGCGCCGCGATGTTCGCCACCTTCCCACCCTGGTATGCCAGCTGGTTCTCCGCCTTGTACCTGGCGTTGTGGCTGGTGCTCGCGGCGTTGATCGTCCGCGGGGTGTCCTTCGAGTTCCGCGGCAAACGCGACTCGAGGCGGTGGCGTTCGACGTGGTCGGGCACCCTGACGGTGGGATCGGTCCTGGCGCCGTTCCTGTTCGGTGTCGGCCTGGGTGATCTGCTCGCCGGGTTGCCGATCGACGCGGCCGGCAACTTCACCGGGTCGTACCTGGACGTGCTGAGCCCCTACGGCTTGTTCGTCGGGCTCACCATGCTCACGCTGTGCCTTTTCCACGGTGCGACGTTCCTCGGTATCCGCAGCACCGGAGCCGTTCTACGTCGAGCGGTAGGGGTCAAACGCCGGTTGGCGATTCCGGCCGTCATTCTCGTTCTCGGGTTCGTCGTGTGGACCTACCTGCTGGCCAGGCCCGGTCCGGTCGGCGCCATCGCGTTGGCGATCCCGGTGCTGGCTGTGCTGCTCGCCGCCGGAGCGGCGTACTCGACACCAGGTTCGGGGCGGGCGTTCGCGGCCACCGCGGTCGCCGTCGGCGGCAGCATCGCGGCCATCTTCGCCAACCTGTACCCGGCTTTGCTGATCTCCACCACCGACGCGGCGAACACGCTGACGGTGCAGAATTCGGCGTCCAGCCCTTACTCGCTGAAGATCACCACAATTGTTGCGGCGGTGTTCGTGCCGTTGGTCCTCGCGTACCAGGGTTGGACGTACTGGGTCTTCCGGGCACGCGTGGTCGGACCGCCGGACCGGGCCACCACGCCGTCATCTGAGGCCACTGCCAGTTCCTGAATAGAGAAATCGATCAGCCGAGGATTCACACCGACGACCGTCGAACGCAAATCGGAGGAGATGGCATGCCGACAGCTGTGGTCATCGGCGGTGGTATGGCCGGGGTCGCCTGCGCGCAGGAACTGGGCACACACCACCTGGACGTGACGCTGATCGATAAGAACAATTACCTGCAATTCCAGCCGCTGCTCTACCAGGTCGCCAGCTCCCAGCTTCCCGCCGAGGACATCGCCCGGCCCTTGAAGGTGGTCTTTGCCGACCACCCATCGGTGACCGTTCTGCAAGACGACGTCACGGCCATCGATTTCGGCGCCCGGGAGCTGTCGACCGCGGACGGCAGCGTGATCGCCGCCGACTATCTCGTCCTCGCAGCCGGAGCCCAACCCAACTTCTTCGGCGTCCCGGGCGCCGGCGAGCATTCGTTTCCCTTGTATTCGGTGTCCGACGCCGAGCGACTCCGCCTGCACCTGCACGAGCAGTTACGAGTGCACTGCGATCCGGACCCGGCGCCGGACCCGTTGAACGTCGTCATCGTCGGGGGAGGACCCACGGGCGTGGAAACCGCGGGCGCGATCGCCGAACTCCTCACGGCCCTGCGGGAGGCCAACAGGCTCGGCGACAACGCCTCGGTGCACCTGGTCGACCACGGCCACGCCCTGCTCAACCCGTTCTCCGACAAGTCCCACCAGTACGCGTTGCGCCGGCTCACCGACAACGGGGTGGCCGTGAAATTCGGTGTCGCCGTGACCAGGGTTCGCCCGGACGCCGTGCTGTTGTCGGACGGCACCGAACTTCCCACCCGCACCGTCATCTGGGGAGGCGGTGAAGCGGCAGCGGCGATCTCAGCATCGACAGGAGCGACACCGGGTCGGGGTGGGCGAATCGACACCGCGCCGGATTTGTCCGTACCGGGTTTCCCAGGTGTCTACGCGGTGGGCGATGTCGCCAACATTCCCGGTTCCGGAGGCCACGCGCTCCCGCAGCTCGGGTCGGTCGCACAACAATCCGGTCGGTGGGCCGCACGCAACATCTGGGCCACCATCGAGGGCAGATCGCCGAAACCCTTCCACTATCACGACAAAGGCATCATGGCGATGATCGGCCGTAACGCAGCGGTCGCCGAAGTCGGCGCGCACCGCCACCAAGTGGAAGGACCCATCGCGTTCGCCGCTTGGCTCGGCCTGCACGCCATCCTGCTCAGCGGAACCCACAGCCGCGTCGACGCCTTCCTCAACTGGGCCGACGATTACTTCCATCACGCCCGGCCCGCGGATCTCGAACTAGGTGGCAGCACCCCGGGCCGGATCGCCTGGGCCGACACCGCCGCCGACAAGCCCGTCATTTCCCCACCCGGCAACCACTGACCCCACCGCTGATCCACCGACCCGCCCCGACCCGCCGCCGTGGGCCCGCCGCCCGTCCCTTGGAGGAACCCCCTTGTCCCAGCACCGGCAGTCCGAGAACTACGACGTGATCATCATCGGCTCCGGCGCCGGGGGCGGCACCCTCGCCCACCGGCTGGCCCCGACCGGGAAGCGGGTCCTGATCCTGGAACGCGGAGACTGGTTGCCGCGGGAGGTGCAGAACTGGGACGCCACCGCGGTGTTCGTCGACAACCGGTACGTGTCGAAAGACACCTGGTACGACAAGGACGGCAAGAGCTTCCAACCGCAGATCCACTACAACGTCGGCGGCGCCACCAAGCTGTACGGGGCTGCGCTGTACCGGTTACGGGAGAAGGACTTCGGCGAGCTGCAGCACTTCGACGGGATCTCACCGGCGTGGCCGGTGTCCTACGACGACTTCGAGCCCTACTACACCCAGGCCGAACAGCTCTACCAGGTGCACGGCGTCCGCGGTGAGGACTCCGAGGAACCCCCCTACAGCGCGCCGTACCCGTTCCCGCCGGTCAGCAACGAGCCCCGTATCCAGCAGCTGTTCGACGACCTCACCCGGGTCGGGCTGCACCCTTTCCACGCCCCGTGCGGGATCATGCTGAACGAGGCTGATCCGGCGTACAGCAGGTGTATCCGCTGCGCGACCTGTGACGGGTTCCCGTGCCTGGTGCACGCCAAGTCCGACGCCGAGGTGATCGCCGTCCGCCCGGCAATTGAGCACCCCAATGTGACGTTGCTGCGGAACGCTCTGGTGATCCGGTTGGACACCGATGACGCCGGCCGTTCCGTGACCAGTGTGGTGGCTCTGGTTGACGGTGAAAGGCAGCGTTTCAGCGCTGACGTCGTTGTGGTGTCCGCCGGCGCCGCGAACTCGGCGAAGCTGCTGCTGACCAGCGCGAACGACAAGCACCCCAGCGGATTGGCGAACGGGTCGGACCAGGTCGGCCGGAACTACCTGTACCACAACAGTCTGGCGTTTTTGGCGGTGTCGACGGAAGAGAACACCACCCGGTTCCAGAAGACGTTGGCGGTGAACGACTTCTACTTCGGCGACGAGGATTTCCGATACCCGATGGGCAATGTCCAGATGGTCGGCAAGAGTTCGGCGCCGATGTACCGGGGGGAGAAACCCCTGGAAACCCTGCTCGCCCCGACCTTCGCCCTGGGCGATGTCGCCAAGCACGCGGTCGACTTCTGGTTGTCCACCGAGGATCTCCCGCTGCCGGACAACCGGGTCACGGTCGGCGCGGACGGGAACATCGTGCTGTCCTACACCCCGAACAACACCCGGCCGTTGGACGAGCTGTACCACCGGGTGAAGAAAAACCTCAACCACCTCGGGCTGAACCCGCACCATTTGATCCCGCGGAATGCGTACATGAAGAACGAGATCCCGATCGCCGGGGTCGCGCACCAGGCCGGCACCGTCCGGTTCGGCGCCGACCCGGCCACCTCGGTGCTGGACGTGAATTGCAAGGCCCACGAACTGGACAACCTGTATGTGGTGGACACCAGCTTCTTCCCCAGCATCGGCGCGGTGAACCCCTCCCTCACCGCGCAGGCCAACGCGCTGCGGGTGGGCGACCATCTGATCGAGCGGCTCGGCTGAGCACCGGATGACCGGCACCCGCGCCGTGCCCCGCGCCGCGGCGTTCCTGGTCTACGGGGCCGGGCTCGCCCAGGGCCTGGCATTGGTGTCGTTCCCCGCGGCCAGCTCCGTGCTGATCAGCCCCACCGGGTACGACCTGAGCACCACCGCGTACGGGTTGATGTTCGTGCCGCAGGTGGTGCTGGCCATCACGGCGGCCGCGTTGTCCCCGGTGTGGGCACGTCGGTGGTCGCTGCAACGGGTGCTGCAGGCCGGCCTGGTCGCGAACTGCCTGGCGATGCTGCTGCTGGTGCTCAGCCAGGTCGTGTCCACCACCGCTGCCGCGTACCCGGTCCTGCTGTGCGCGACCGGGGCGTTGGGGTTCGGGTTCGGGTGCACGGTCCCGGCGTTGAACACCTTCGCCGCCCGGCTGGACCCGGCCCGGCAGGACCGCTCCGTGCTCACCCTGAACGCCCTGCTGGGCACCGGGACCGCGTTGGCGCCGCTGCTGATCGCGGTCTTCCTCGCCCTCGGCGCGTGGTGGTTGCTTCCGGTGTTGGCCGCGGTGGCGTTGGCCGGGTTCATCGTCGCCGCGGTCCGCACCCCACTGGACCCCGGGCCAACAACAACAGCAGCCGCCGCGCGGGGGCGGACGCGGTTGCCGGGCAGGTTCTGGTGGTACGCGGCTGCGGTCGTGCTCTACGGGATCTGCGAGACCCTGTTCGGGAACTGGTCCAGCGTGTACCTGACCGGGGAACGCGGGCTGTCCGCGCAGACCGCGTCGCTGGCGCTGGCCGCTTTCTGGGCGTGCGTCACCATCGGCCGGGTCATCGTGGCCGGGCTGACCTCGAAGGTCCCGGCCACGGCGGTGTACCTGACGTTGCCGGCGCTGATCGCGCTGTCCAGCATCGCCGTCGCGGCCGCCGGGAACGGTGTGACCGCGGTCCTGGCCTACGCCGCCGCCGGGTTCGCGTGCTCGGCGATGCTCCCGCTGAGCCTGAGCCTGGCCGGTCAGGAATTCCCCCGACTCGGGGCCACCTCCTCCGGGGAGCTGATCGCCGGCTACCAGGTCGGGTACGGGATCACCGCGTTCGGTGTCGCCCCACTGGAGCGCCTCACCGGGATCGGCCTGGCCGACATCTACCTCGTGGGCGCCGGCGTCGCCGTCGCGCTCACGATCGTCGCTCGTATGGTCACCGCACAGAGAGCCCACAAACCAACCACCGCATAGCTATCGCTACTGAACCCGCAACCCCTGGAGGCCGCAAGAACCACAGCAGATTCCGCACCACCAAAACTCACGACAATGAACCACCGGCACCCGTCGATCACATCAGGAGCAATCACATGAGCCTCACCGGCAAGGTCGCCATCGTCACCGGCGGCAACAGCGGCATCGGCAAAGCCGTCGTCCTCGAACTCGCAGCACAGGGCGCCAGCATCGTCATCGACTACGTCTCCCACCCGGAAGCCACCGAAGAGCTGGAGAAGCAGCTCGCCGCCCTCGGCGAGGACCAGGTCATCGGTGTCGACGCCGACGTCAGCAAGGTCGCGGACCTGCAGATGCTGGTCGACAAGGCCGTCCAGAAGTTCGGCCGGCTGGACATCATGGTCAACAACGCCGGCGTCGAAACCCGCACCAACGTGCTGGACACCACCGAGGCGCAGTACGAATTCGTGCTGAACGTCAACCTGAAGAGCGCGTTCTTCGGCACCCAGATCGCCGCGAAGCAGATGATCACGCAGGGCGGCGGCGGCGCCATCATCAACATGAGCTCGGTGCACGAGGACTGGCCGATGCCCGGCAACACCGCCTACTGCCTGTCCAAGGGCGGTGTCCGGATGCTCACCCGCACCGCCGGGCAGGAACTCGGCCCGCACGGCATCCGGATCGTCAACGTCGGACCTGGCGCGGTCGCCACCCCGATCAACACCGCCACCATGAACGACCCCGCCGCGATGAAGATCCTGGACACTGCGATCCCGCTCGGCCGGATGGCCCAACCGTCGGAGATCGCCAGCGTCGTCGCGTTCCTCGCCTCCGACGGAGGCTCCTACATCAACGGCACCTCGATCTTCGTCGACGGCGGCCTGATGCACTCCAGCCCCGGCCTATAGGTCGGGCACCGGCCGTCCCGTTGTGGTTGCCTCTTGCCCAGGGCGACCGACGGCGCGCCGTCGAGGGTGTGAGCCCAGTGGAAGGGACTGTCGTGCTGACGTTGCAGGTGTACGCGGCGCGCGCCACGGTGCCCGATGTGGTGACGCGCTGCTGCTGCGCCAGTCAGGAGTCGATCACGTCATTCTGGCCGGGGCGACCGCGGACGGCTACGCGGAACTGGTCACCGCGGACGTCGCCGCGCAGGCCGTTGACGCCGTCCTGCCGGTGCTGGTCGCGGCCGGGGTGTCCGGTGAGGAGATCACGGTGCTGCACACCGACGGCAGCCGCCCGCTCGCCGCGGCGCACCCCGGGGACCTGCCCTCCTGGAGCGGCGGCCCGTTGGCGTGGGCGGATATCGCCGCGACATCCCGGCAGTACGCCAGGGCGGTCCCGCAGTACCTGGTTTACATGGTCTGCGCGGGGATCATCGCCGCCTTCGGAGTACTTACCCGCAACAGCATCCTGATCGTCGGGGCGATGGCGATCAGCCCTGACCTGTGGCCGCTGTGCGCAACCTGCATCGGGACGGTCACCCGTCGCGGGCGACTCGCCGGCCGCGCCTTCGCCGCCCTGATCATCGGGCTCGCCGCGGCGGGGCTCGCCGCCTTCCTGATCACCCTGCCGTTGCGGTGGGCCGGTTACGGGCCGACCACCGGTGACCTGGCCGACGGCGGCCTGGGCGTCCTACCGACGGTGAACGTGGTCACCGTCGTCGTGGCGTTCGTGGCCGGGATCGCCGGGATCCTCGCCTTCGAGACCCGGTCCAGCTCCGCGGTCGGGGTCGCGATCTCGATCACCACCATCCCCGCGGCGGCATTCGCCGGCTCCGCGGCGGCCGTCACCGACTGGGCCGGCGCGACGGCCGCCCTCGCCGTGCTCGCCGTCAACATCGTCATGCTCCTGACCGCAGGCACGATCACGCTGCTGATCCAACGCCGCCGGCGCCGACCGACCTGACCGCACCACTATCTGCCGGGAGTGACTGCCAACGAGCCGGCCCAGGGTTCCAGGTACCGCGCCCCGCGCGGCGGCATCCGCCTCGGCGGCCTGGGCGAATCAGTACAGGATCCTCACGAGTTGATCATCGGCGAGGGCGCCGGCCGTGACATAGGCAAGATGGGTACCGACGCAGGTGGCCAGCAGCGGCCGCGTCCATTTCCACGGCGGTGGGGTGTGACCCAGCAGCGGGAACATCGTCAGCGTCATCCCCATCAAAGCGGACCCGAAAACCGCGGTGGCCCATGGCTCTGGAAGGCGTTTCCGGAGGAGGACATGGGCGACTCCGAACGCCGAACCATAACTCCACCGGAGCATCAGACCGGCGGTCGTTTCCTCGGAGGCGCCGAGGTCAGGCAGGTGCAGCAGGTGCAGCACGATCTGCCCCGGCACCACGCCGTCGTCGTAATCCATCGCCTCCACAGACCTGGTCAGACGCCTCGTGCGCCGTTCCACCGTGTAGGCCGCCGTCATCGCCGCGGTGGCGACCCCGCCGGCGATGACGCCGCGGAACAGGATCCGCGTCGCCTCGCGGGCCGGGTGCAGGGTCATCACCGGATCACCATAGAGGCGGCGGCCGCACCAAGCCATGGGCTGTTCCGCCAGGGATGGCGACCACCGGACCACCGGAATCGTTGGCACGCCGACCGGGGTGCTGGCTGGATTCCCCGATGGCTCCAGTGGCGGACCAACGGCACCAGGTCGACCCTGAACATTTCGGGCACCGAAATTCGAACGTCAACCGGGGCGCGAGTCCGGGGCACATAGCCGGTCGGGGGAGTGGGGCAGGACATGGACCATCCGGACAAGGAACGTCGTGTCGAGGTCACCACCGGCGAATTCAGGGCGCTGTTCGAGGCCGTGTCGAACTGGGACCGGTGGGGCCCCGACGACGAGCGCGGTGCGCTGAACTACCTCACGGCCGATTGCATCCTGGCAGCTGTCCGGCTGGTGCGCACCGGACAGACACTGACCCTCAGCCTGCCGCTGAACACCCGGCTGGGGATCGACAACCCGGTACCCGCCGAACATCGCATGACCATGCTCGGCGACCAGGACATCGGATCCGGAACGCTGCGTTTCGCCAAGGACTACATCGGCGCCGACTATCACAACGCCCCGCACAGCCATATCGACGCACTGTGTCACGTTGCCTTTGACGGATCCCTCTACAACGGCGCCCCGATCGAGTCGCTCACCCCAGAAGGGGCGAGGGCCAACTCGATCGGGGTGCTGACCGACGGTCTGGTGGGGCGCGGTGTGCTGCTCGACGTGCCCGGAGCGCGGGGAGTGCGGTGGATGGAACCGGGCGAGGACATCTTTCCCGACGACCTCGAGCTCTGCGAACGCAGACAGGGCGTGACGGTCGGGCGGGGTGACATCCTGCTCATCCGCACCGGTCAGGCGCGGCGCCACACTGAGCTCGGCCCCACCGACACCGACAGCCCCAAGGCCGGCCTCCACCCCACCTGCGTGCAGTTCTTCGCAGCGCGGCGCATCGCGGCGCTCGGGTCTGACGGCAACAGCGACACCACCCCGAGCAGCACCACCGGCATCGACTTCCCCATCCACGCGCTGACTCTCAACGCAATGGGACTGCACCTGCTGGACTACCTGCAATTCGAGGGCCTCCTGGCGGCCTGCGAGCGGTTGTCTCGCTGGGAGTTCCTGTTCGTCGCCGCACCGCTACGGGTCGTCGGCGGTACCGGGTCGCCACTGAATCCGATAGCCATCCTCTGAGACCGTCCCGGACGGAACTCAAACCGGCCGATCAGGTCAGCCGCTGGAAGTAGCGCCTGCTGGTTGGCAGGACCAGCAGTACCAGAATGGCCAGGGCCAGGACCAGCCCGACGATGTTGACCGTCACCGAGGCGGTGTGGTCGTAGTACAGCACCACCGACAGGTCACCGATCACGGCGACGCGGCGATGAGCATCGTCACGACCCGGGCCCACGGCCGCCCGGCCCACAGGAAGAACGCCACCGCCCCATACAGGACCACCAGGAACACCGGGGTGGTCACGGCATACGTCTTGTAATCCGCCGGGGCCAGGGCCGCGGCGACGGTGGCGATCACCGCGATCAGGATCTGCAGCCGGACCAACAGGAAAGTGCAGTGACAGTGGCTGGCCGGGTGACCGTCATCAACGTCTCCCGCCCAGGAGCGCAGGGGTGATGCCCCTTAGGTTCAGTGGTCGCCGGCCCTGGCTGGGGACACCTCAGTCCATTGCTCCACTGTGCGTTGGATACTCCAGTGGTCGTTGACATGCAATGCCTGACGAAGAGGAACCGCGGATGGCGCAGGTAGGTGAATCTGCCGGCTATGTGCGGCACCCGGGCGATGTGCTGCGGGTGGTGATCGGGCTGCTCCTGCTGCTCGGGTGCTGCTTGATCGCCTCGTCGGAGTCAGTGTCCGCATTCGAACTCGGCGTGTTCCACCTGGTTAACGACCTGCCGTCGTGGCTGTACGGGCTGCTGTGGTCGGTGATGCAGCTGGGGTCGTTGGCCGCGGTGTTCGTGGTGGCCGGCATCGCGCTGATCGCCCGGCGATGGCGGATGGCCGTCGAGCTGCTGGCCGGTGGCCTGCTGGCCTACTACTGCGCCAGCGGACTGAAGGAGATCATCGGCCGGGGACGACCCACAGAGGTGACCGACGTGGTGTTTCACGGCGACCCGGCCCAGGGCTGGGCTTCCCGTCCGGGCACGCCGCCGTGTCGGCCGCGTTGGCTGCGGTGGCGGTGCCGTTCCTGGCGCGCCGCTGGCGGCGCTGGGTGTGGGTGCTGCCGATCACGGTGGGATTCGCCCGG
>CAWDUY010000024.1:0-54951 GCA_963805555.1 uncultured Actinomycetota bacterium | reverse complement strand
CAAGCCGTTGATGGAACGGCTGACCAGCAGTGATGTTCCGGTCAGCATGCTCGCCACCCTGGATGGCAACGGTATCCGCTTCCTCTGGGTGTCTGCGCCGCCAACCGCGGATCCCCGGCTACCCAAGGTCGGCGATCACGCCATGCTGCACAGCACCGCCGTCGGAAAGGCCATCTCGGCCCAGCTGTCGGACGAAAAGGTGCTGGTGATGATCAATGCCGCGGGCATGCCGAAATCCACGCCTGCCACCCTGGGTTCGCCCACCGGCCTGCTGCGCGAACTGCACCGAGTCCGCGGCGAAGGCTTCGCGATGAGCGACAACGAGAGTTTCTCCGACACCCGGGGTGTTGCCGTGCCGATCGGCGGCGAGCCGCTGGCATTGGGCTTGGCCGGCCGCGGCGACCAGTTGACGCCCGACCGGGCCGCCGGTGCCGTCCGCCAACTTCGCCGGGCCGCTGTGGTCCTCGCGCGGGAGTTGCGTCGCTGAGCCCGCCGCGCACCGGGCAGGATGCTCTTATGCCAGCACCGGTCCACCCAGCAGAAGACCAGGATTCGCCGCCGCGTCAGCACCCGGCGGCCGAGATTCCGACGGTGCTGTTCGCCGACAACGAGGCCGAACAGCGCTGGCGCCAACGATTCTCGGCAGTGCGGGTCAGCCTGCCGGGCTGGGCGAGGGACGCAGTTGACCGAACTGTCTACGTCTCCAATGAGACAGGCCGGTACGAGGTCTCCTGCTGGGATTCCGCCGGCGACGTCCATACCGTCGCAACGGCAAGGCCGGACGGCACCATTCACGCGACCCTGTCGGCGGACGGCACCCGGTTGTGGTGGTTCGACGACACCGGCGGCGATGAGTTCGGATCCTGGCAGGTGCAGCCGTTCGGCTCCGGACCCGGTTCCGCAACCGCTGCCCTACCGACCGTGCCGCCCGGCTACCCGGCCGGACTTGAGGCGGGAACGGCGACGGTCATCGTGGGATTTTCCGATGACGACGGCACCCGCATCCACCTCAGTATCGACGGCGCCGAGCCCGAGGTGGTCTATTCACACGCGGAGGACGGCGGGGTGGGCGCGCTGTCCGCCGATGAGACGCTATGGGTGCTGTCGCATTCGGAACACGGCGACTCCCGGTACCCAGCGCTCCGGGTGCTCGCCCTGCCGACCGGCGAGGTGGTCGGCGAACTGTCCGATGCGCCCGGTAAAGGCCTTGCGGTGGTGGACTTCTCCCCCATTCCCGGAGATCAGCGCGTGTTGGTCGGGCACGAGCGGCGGGGTCGCGAGGAGTTGCTGATCTGGGACCCGACGACCGGTGCGGTCACTGAACTCCGAATCGACCTGCCTGGCGACCTGGACGCAGACTTCTACCCCGACGGCACGGCGCTGCTGGTGCTGCACACCCACGCCGGCCGCACCACCGTGCACCGATACGACCTGGGCTCCGGTGAGTTGACCGACCTGCCACTGGCCTCCGGGGTGGTATCCGGCGCATCCGCCAGGCCGGACGGCTCCATCTGGTATCGCTGGTCCAGCGCCGCCGAGCCCGGACAACTGCGGGTCCTGCGACCGGACGGCAGCGACGGCCTGCTGTTGCGGACGGCCGGCGCACCGGCACCGAGATCGGAGCCGGTCAGCGATGTCTGGGTGGACGGCCCCGGCGGCCGGATCCATGCGCTGCTGGCGGTGACGCCGGGCTCGCCGCCGCCGTCCGGCGGTTGGCCGACGGTGTTTGCCGTGCACGGCGGCCCGGCGATGGGCGACGAGGACTCCTTTGACGCCAGCCGGGCGGCCTGGCTGGACGCGGGATTCGCCGTGGTGCAGGTCAACTACCGCGGTTCCACCGGTTATGGGTCGGCCTGGCGGGACGCGCTCACCGAGCGGATCGGGCACACCGAACTGGCCGACATCGCCGCTGTTCACGACCACCTGATCGCTGCAGGCGTTGTCGACCCGGCGCGCTCGGTGATCGCCGGGTATTCCTGGGGCGGCTATCTGACGCTGCTGGCGTTGGGCGCGCAACCCGACAGGTGGGCGGTCGGCGTCGCCGGAGTGCCTGTCGCGGACTACGTCGCGGCCTATGAGGACGAGATGGAGCCGTTGCGTGCCTACGATCGGGCACTGTTCGGCGGCTCGCCGCAGGATGTGCCGGCGGCGTACCGGGACTCGTCGCCGTTGACATTCGTCGACAAGGTGCGGGTCCCGGTGTTGGTGCTCGCCGGCGAGAACGACCCGCGCTGCCCGATCCGGCAGATCGACAACTACCTCGATGTGCTGGCCCAGCGGGGTGCCCGGTACGCGGTCTACCGCTACGACGCGGGGCACGGGTCGATGGTGGTGGCGGAGCGACTGCGTCAGCTGTCCTGCGAGATCGCCTTCGTGCGTGACGCTCTCGAGACCGGCAGGGCCGGATGAACTACGCCCTTGGTGACATGGTACCGGCGGCGCTGGCCGTGGCGCTCAGCCCGTTCCCGATCATCGCGATCGTGATCGTCCTCAGCACCCCGCGGGCACGGACAACCGGTCCGCTGTTCGCGCTGGGCTGGGTCCTCGGACTTGTCGCCGTCAGCACGGTCGTCGTGCTTGTCCTCGGCAACGTCGGCGATGACAGTGACGACGGCGCCTCGATCGTTGTCTCCGTGCTGCGGGTCCTGCTCGGTGCGGCGCTGCTGACGATGGCGGCGCAGCAGTGGTTCAAGCGGCCGAGAACGGGCGAGGAACCGAAGCAGCCGCCCTGGATGGCCACGGTCGGCCGGGCCACCCCGCGCCGGACCTTCGTTCTCGGCCTTGCGCTGGCCGGCGCCAACCCGAAGAACCTGGCCCTGACACTCGCGGCGTCCGCATCGATTTCCCGCGCCGGACTGGACCCCACCGGAACGGTGATCGCGTTGGCGGTCTTCGTCGCAATCGGCTCGTTCACCGTGCTCGGCGCGGTCATCTACTACCTGCTCGCCGGCGAGCGGGCCACCGCCCCACTGGAGAAGGTGGAGCAGTTCATGTTGCGGCACAACAACGTCATCATGATGATCATCCTGTTGGCCCTTGGCTTCACCATCCTGTTGGAAGGCATCGTCGGTCTGCGCAGCTGACCAACGCGCCCCGAACCACCGCGCCCTCCGGTGGTCGGTACGAGTTCGGTGGTCAGCGCAAGTTCGGTGGTCAACGAAGTTCGGGGAAATCCTCGATTCGGTACTCGACCCCGCCGTCCGTCCGCTCGGCGGCGCCGGGGGCATGCAACGTCTGCTCCAGCCCGCGCAGTTCGACCCGGCGGATCTTGCCGGAGATGGTCTTGGGTAGCGGGCCGAATTCCAGCCGGCGGATTCGCTGGAAGGGCGCCAAATGGTCCCGGGAATGCTCGAAGACCAGCCGGGCAGCCACCTTGTTCGGGTGGTACCCGTCGGCCAGGACGACGTACGCCTTGGGTACGGCCAGTCGGGTCTCGTCAGGTGACGGCACCACCGCGGCCTCGGCAACGGCCGGGCTCTCCAGCAGTACCGATTCCACCGCGAACGGCGAGATCCGATAGTCCGACGCCTTGAACACGTCGTCATCCCGCCCGACGTAGGTGATGTAGCCGTCGGCGTCCCGGTTTCCGATGTCGCCGGTGTGGAAGAACCCACCCCTGGTTGCCCGAGCGGTGCGGGACGGCTCACCGTGATACCCGGTCAGCAGCGCGACGGTGTGTGCTTCGAGGTCGAAGCAGATCTCGCCCTCGTCGGCGGTCAGTCCGGTCGCCGGATCCAGCAGCGCAACCCGATACCCGGGCATCGGGCGGCCCATCGACCCGACCCGGACGTCCTGGCCTGGTGAATTGCCGATGGCCAGCGTCATCTCGGTTTGCCCGAAGCCGTCTCTGATGGTGACTCCCCAGCCGCGCCGAACCTGTTCGATGACCTCGGGGTTCAACGGTTCCCCCGCGCCGACCGCCTCCCGCGGGGGCGCCGCGAGCAGGCTCAGATCGGACTGGATCAGCATCCGCCAGACGGTCGGCGGCGCACAGAATGTCGACACCCGGTGCTCGGTCATCACGGCCATCAGGGCGGCCGGGTCGAACCGTGTGTAGTTGTGCACGAGCACCGTCGCCCCGGCCAGCCACGGCGCGAAGACGTTCGACCACGCGTGCTTCGCCCAGCCGGGCGAGGAAATGTTCAGGTGTACGTCACCCGGCAGCAGGCCGATCCAGAACATCGTCGTCAGATGCCCGATCGGGTAGGAAATTTGGCTGTGTTCAACGAGTTTGGGCAGCGCAGTGGTGCCGGAGGTGAAGTACAGCAGCAGCGGGTCGGTCGCGCGGGATTCACCCTCCGGGGTGAATCCGGTGGCCGGGTAGTTGGTCGAGTCGTCGTACTCGATCCAACCCTCGACGGGGTGCCCGACCGCGATCCGGAGGAATGTACCCGGCACTTCCCGGAATGACGGGGCGTCGACGTCCCTGGCGACCACGAAACGGGCGCCACCCCGGTTCACCCGGTCCGCCAGATCGGCCGGGGTCAACAGGGTGCTGGCCGGGATGATCACCGCGCCGATCTTGATCGCCGCGAGAATGATCTCCCAGAGCTCGATCTGATTGCCGAGCATCAGCACGATCCGCTCGCCGCGCTCGATCCCGTTGGCCTGCAGCCACCCTGCGACCTGGTCCGACCGCGCCGACAGCGCCGCGTAGGTCAGGCTGCTGACGGTTCCGTCCTGTTCGACGATCACCAGGGCGGGCTGATCCGGGCGCTCCTGCGCGATGACGTCGAACCATTCGACGCCCCAGTTGAACGTGCTGGGTCGCGGCCAACGAAATTTCTCGACGGCGGTGGCGTAGTCCGATCGGTGCCCGATCAGGAAATCGCGGGCCGCCCGGAGGTCCTCGGTCGCCTGCGTCGGATGTGCCGTCATCGTCGGTTCCCTCTCCGGCCGGTCACCCCACCCTGGGCTCGGCCCCTTCGAGGATGTCACCGGTGCGGATGTGGCGCACCCCATCGATCGGCGAAGTCGATCAGTTGACCGGCCATCACGGAAACGGCCGCAGCGGTGGAATCGTCGTCGGTGTGGCCGTTCTCGTCGAACGTGGTGCTGCTGCTGTTGATCGCAAGACCCAGCGGCGTCGGCCAGCCGCGTAGCGCATGGACCACCTGCCGCAGGGTGCCGAGCGTCCCGACCGAGGCCTGCCAGCCGCGGGCCACCGCCACCAGGGCGACCGCCCGCCCGTCCAGGTATGGCCGCTGGTCGCCGCGCAACTCCTCCAGGTAGTCCAACGCGTTCTTCACCAGACCGGAGACCGTGCCGTGGTACCCGGGGGAGCTGATCACCAGGGCATCCGCCCGCCGGACGGCGGCGACATAGTCGTGCGCCCCGGCCGGCAGGGATGCACCGGAGTGGTAGGGCGGCAGATCGAGATCGCGGCCCGAGAACGCCTGGACCTCTGCGCCCAGATCCTCGACCGCGCCCAGCACGGCCCGTAGCGCCCGGTCCGATTGCGAACCGGGGTCCACCGATCCACCTATACCAACGACACGGATGCTCACCCGCTCGATACTGCCTCGTCCACGGCACCGCGGCTGACGGAGGGTTGTGAGAACCGACACGCGGACGGTTCGCACCGTAAGGTTCGAGCAGGTCCGCGGGGGAAGCCGGATCGGCACAGGGGGAAGGTCAAGATCGACATGAGGCAGCACGCTCCGCATCGGCCCGGTCGGCCGCGAAGGACGGGGATGCGACTGATCACGCCACTGCTCGCCTCGGTCATCCTGCTGGCCGGATGCACGGCCGCGGGTGCCGACAATCCTGCCGCCGGATCGGAGACCACCGCCCCCACCGCGCCATCGGCCACCGATTCGCCGGTGCCGTCCGCGCCGTCACCGGTCACCAGCGCCGCCGCGTCGTCGAGTGTTGCCGCCCCAGAGCCGAGCGCGCCGACGGTCACCGTCGCTGTCGTCGACCTTCAACCCGGCGTCTCGGACGAGGCCAGTGGGATCGTCGCATCGATCGGCACGCCTGGCGCCTATTTCCTGGTCGATGACGGCACGGATACAGATGCCGTCGTCGCGGTCGGCAGCGACGGCGCGCTGCTCGCCCGAATCGTGGTGGACGGCATGTTCGCCGGCAACGCCGAGGCGCTCAGCTCGGGTACCTGCGGCAGCACCCCCCTGCCGGACGACAGCGCTGCTGACACCTGTCTTTACGTCGGGGATATCGGCGACAACGCCGCCACCCGCCGGGAAATCGCGATCTACCGGTTCGCGGAGCCCGAACTTTCCACTCCCCCGACCGATCCCGTCGCCGCCGAGGAATGGCGGTACAGCTACCCGGACGGCGCGCAGAACGCCGAGGCAATGCTGGTCGACGCCGATGGTTCGCTGATCATCGTGACGAAGCCGCCGGCCAAGGGCGGACTTCCGCACCGCATGTACCGGGCAGCCCCGGGCGGCGGGGAATTGGTCTTCATCCGCGAATTCAGCCCGCCGGCGGCGACGCGCCCCTTCAAGACCGTTTTCACCGGCAATGTGGTGACCGACCTGGCCGCCGCACCAAGCCGTGTGCTGTTGCTGACCTATGACGACATCCAGGAGTACACGGCGCCCGACCCAACGGCCGAACTGTCCACCTTCCCCGACTGGCCGCATCGCCCGCTCCCCGTGCCGGGCCTTTCGCAGGCCGAGGGCATCACAGCCATGCTTGACGGTTGCGGCTACGCGGTGGCCTCCGAGGCGGGGCCGGCCGGCAGCGCCGGCTCACTCGGCATTGCCGGCTGCGGCTGACCAGGTTCATCACCACTGGTGTGGTTCGGCAGATTTCGCCAAGGACCACCAATGGATGTCAGCTGACACGACATTCAGGCGGCCGATCACCCAGTTGTGAACGGGCTCCGGAGGAATTCCGCATCCGGCAGGTGGACCCAGCCTTCCTCCTGCGCCAGTGCAGCCTCGTCGGGTGCGGGCGCCGCGGTTCGTCCCACAGCGACCGCACCGGCGACAACCGCGCAGACGACGGCATCCAGGACATCGTCGGAGTCGACGCAGGCTTGCTGCTGCCCGCCCCAGTCCAACCAAGGTGCCTGCGCAGTAACGGCTTTCACCAGTTCAAAACGCGCCGACAGGTCCGTCTTGTAACCGTAGGTCGGCAATCGCCAGATCCGCAGCGCTGCCGCCGGGTAGACCTCGGCGACCCTCGAGTCGGCGCCATCCCGGCGAACCGGCGCGCGCGTTGCGGAAATCCGCGCCAGCAGACCGGCGCACCGCATGGCCGGATAGGCAATCCGGTCGGCCGATACGCTCAGCGGCCACCGACCGGTCTTCGCTCGCACCACATGGTCGGTGAGCCGGTAGGCGAGCGACCGGCGAGCCGTGTCGTCGGTGCCGGTATCAGGCGCCACAGCGTCGAGCCGGGCGGCGATCACGAGGTCGGTGAAGGCCGCCGGCCAGCCGATCGGACAATCGATGCCGACCACCCGGACCCGTTCCGCGGCAGCAACAATGGCGTCGTTGTCGACACCCAGCCGCACCGACTCCAGCACCGCACCGGACGCGCTCCAGGAAATCTCGGCGAGCGCAGTCCGGATATTCTGCGCGGCGAGGTCAACCCCGGCGGTACGGAACTCCCGCGGCGGCAACCTACCTCGCTGCAGCGATCACTTCCGCGATCTGCACCGCATTCAAGGCGGCACCCTTACGGAGATTGTCGTTGGAGACGAACAACACCAGTCCGCGACCGTCCGGTACACCGGGGTCCGTCCGCAACCGGCCTACGTATGACGGGTCGGAACCGGCCGCCTGCAACGGGTTCGGCACATCCGTCAGTTCCACGCCGGGCGCCGAGGACAGCAGATAGTTCGCCTGGTCGATGCTGAGCGGCTCGTTGAACTCGGCGTTGATCGACAGCGAATGCCCACTGAAAACCGGTACCCGGACGCAGGTCCCGGAAACCCGCAGCCCCGGGATCGACAGGATCTTGCGAGATTCGTTGCGCAGTTTCTGTTCCTCGTCGGTCTCGCCGGAACCGTCATCGACGAAGTTGCCGGCCTGGGCGATCACGTTGAAGGCGATCGGTCGGACGTACTTCTTCGGCTCGGGGAACTCCACCGCGGACCCGTCGTGGGTGAGCGCCGCGGCATGCTCGAACGTCGCCCGGATCTGACCGTCGAGTTCGGCTACCCCGTCCAACCCGCTGCCCGAGACGGCCTGGAAGGTGGTGACGATCAACCGGCTCAGCCCGGCCGCGTCGTGCAGCGGCTTGAGCACCGGCATCGCGGCCATCGTGGTGCAGTTCGGGTTCGCGATGATGATGCCGTTGCCCCGCTCTGCGATCACCGACAGCGCGGCCTCCGGGTTGACCTCCGAGACCACCAGCGGCACCGTCGGGTCCATCCGCCACGCGGAGGAGTTGTCGATCACGGTCACCCCGGCGTCGGCGAACCGCTGCGCCTGGGCCCGGGAGGTGGTCGCACCGGCGGAGAACAGCGCGATGTCCAGACCGCTCGGGTCGGCCAGCGCAGCGTCCTCTACCACTACTTCGGTGCCCTTCCACGGCAGCGTCGACCCGGCCGACCGGGCGGACGCGAAGAACCGAATCTCTTCGATCGGGAAGTCGCGCTGCGCCAACAGCTTCCGCATGACGCCGCCGACCTGCCCGGTCGCGCCGACAACCCCAACCCGCAAACCACGCCCCGCTGACTCACTCAAGCTGCTCATCTCCCGGTTCCCGCGTACACCACGGCCTCTTGGTCACTGCCCAGATCGAACGCCTTGTGCAACGCCCGCACCGCCGTATCCAGTTCCACGTCCCGGACCAGGACGGAAATCCGGATCTCCGAGGTGGAGATGATGTCGATGTTCACCCCGGCCTCGGCGAGCGCCTCGCAGAACGTCGCCGTCACACCGGGGTGTGACCGCATGCCCGCGCCGACCAGCGAGACCTTGCCGACGTGGTCGTTGTACACGATCTGGTCGAACTCGATGTCGCCCTTCTTGGCGTCGAGCGCCTTGACCGCCCGCGGCCCGTCCTCCTTGGGCAGCGTGAAGGTGATGTCCGTCTTGCCCTCGGCGGCCCGGGAGATGTTCTGTACCACCATGTCGATGTCGATTTCGGCGTCGGCGATGCAGCGGAAGATCTTCGCCGCGACACCGGGGTGGTCGGGAACGGCGGTGACGGTGATCTTGGCCTCGCCGCGTTCGTGCGCGACGCCGGTGATCAGGGCTTGTTCCACGGTCAGATCCTCCATGCTGCCTTCGACGTAGGTGCCGTCGCTGTCGTTGTACGAGGAACGGACGTGCACTCGAACGCCGTACCGGCGCGCGTACTCGACGCAGCGCAGCATCAGCACCTTCGCGCCGGCCGCGGCCATTTCGAGCATTTCCTCGTAGGTGATGGTGTCGAGCTTCGCGGCGTCGGAGACGATCCGCGGGTCGGCACTGAAGACGCCGTCGACGTCGGTGTAGATCTCGCAGACATCGGCGTTCAGGGCCGCGGCAAGCGCGACGGCGGTGGTATCGGAGCCGCCGCGGCCCAGCGTGGTGATGTCCTTGGTGTCCTGGCTGACGCCCTGGAATCCGGCGACCAGGGCGATGTACCCCTCGTCCAGGGCGGTGCGGATCCGGCCGGGGGTGACGTCGATGATCCGGGCCTTGCCGTGGGCGGAGGTGGTGATGACGCCGGCCTGCGATCCGGTGAACGACCGCGCCTCGGCGCCGAGCGCGGAGATGGCCATCGCGACCAGGGCGTTGGAGATGCGCTCGCCCGAGGTCAGCAGCATGTCCAGTTCACGGGCCGGCGGGGAGGGCGAGACCTGCTGAGCGAGATCCATCAGCTCGTCGGTGGTGTCACCCATCGCCGAAACGACCACGACGACGTCATTCCCGTCCTTGGCGGTGGCCACGATCCGTTCGGCCACGCGCTTGATCCGCTCCGCCGTGCCGACCGACGAACCGCCGTATTTCTGCACGACGAGACCCACTGCCGTTCCTGCTTCCACTCGATAAGGGGCCTGCACTTTTTTCAGCGCTCCCGGGCCACATTTCCCGCGTCAGACTACCCGCCGACGGGCGGCCCACCGCTCGCGTCAGCGGCCGCCGACACCCTTGGTCAACGCGCGGCGGACGTCCTGTTGCCACCCGGACCTGCGGCGTGATGGACCACAGCAGCTGGGGAGATGGCCGGTAAGAAATCCCGTCAGGGAATCGATCCGCGCGGCACCACCCACCGGGCCTGCAGTGCGGGATAGACGCTGACCAGGTGATCGAAATCCGAGTCATAGTGCAGGACTGTCGTTACCGTGGTCACTGCAATGGCTGCGATCGCGACGTCGACGACGCCCGCCGCCCGACCCTTGCCCGCCGTCCACAACGCTGCTCGGATGGCGACCACAACTGCATCCGCCTGTTCCGACGACGGCAGGAACAGGAACGAGGAGCGCAGCCGATCGACTGACCGGCGATAGTCCTCGGCAGAACGAGCGCTGAACCCGAACTCATCCAGACTCAGGGCGCAGCAACATAGCTCGTCCTCGTTGTCCAGTAGCTCCGCGACGGCTGTGCGGACCTCAGCACTGCGCGGGAGCCGCTGCCACACACTGTTGTCCACCAGATAGCGGGTCACCGACGAGCTGCAGCCCTGACGTCCGGGTCTCGCAGATCAGCGACTGGATCCGCCTCGGCAATCCAATCGACTGCTTCCCGCTGAGCGTGCAGCCGCACAAACCGGGAGAGCGCAGCGTTGACCGCATCACGTTTGGTGGTGTTTGGCCCGATCAATTGGCGGGCGCGCTCCAGCAGGTCGTCATCGATGTCGATCAAGGTCTTCATCCTGTCCCCTCTCGGACCGTGCATATATACGGCGAGTATATAGGTCAGTCGCTGCCCGACCGCTACTGCGCAGCGTTGCCGCAGGCGAGCGCGTCCTGCCTCGGAGGAGTCATTGAAGGTTCTTCAGTTATTGCAGGATCAACAGTGCGGCGACGGCCGTTGCGTTGAACACCACATGGCTGATGACGGCCGGCCCGAGTCGGCCGTACCGAATCGTCAACCAACCGAACACCCAACCCGAGAAGAACAGCCCGGGCAGCAGCACCGCAGCCGACGTGAAGTCAGTCAGTTCGGAGACGTGCAGCAGCGCGAAGACCGCCGAGGTGGCCCCCAAGGCGTAGCGGACCCGACGCTTCGGGTCGGCGAATCTGGGATTCTCGGCGCGCCGCCACAGGCTGGCCAACGCGGAGCGAAGGCCGAGACCCCGGAAGAAGATCTCCTCGATGGCCGGCCCGATCACCGCAATGGCCAGCACATTGAGCACCAGCAATACCCCGGCCCCCAGGCCGCCGCCCAGAACCGGTTCCAGGTTTCCCGTCGGCTGCTGACCCGTGATGGCCGAGTAGGCAACCGCCCACACCCCGATGACGAACCTGAGGCCGAGGCCGACGCCGAGCCCGATGGCCAGGTCGATCGGCCGGAAATGCAACGCCAGATCGCGAATCAGATTGCCCGTGCCATGACGTCGGCTCGCCCACCACGCGGTTCCGAGCAGGCCGAGCCAGATCGGCAGCACCCCCAACAGCAGGGTCGAGGTGCCGCCCTGCACGTCGGCGAACTGGAGTGGCGCGCCGATCAGCAGGCTCAGCAGGAGCACCGCACCCAAGCCGGCGAAGACGTCCACGAAACTCCATGACGTCTTCGCCAACCCGCCGGACGGCGTCGGCGCAACAACAGCGAGCGGTTCGGTCGGCGGGTCGAGCGGCGCTGGATCGGTAGCCGCAGAACCGATGGCCGCTGCAGCGCCGGGCGCTGCATCAACTGACGATTGGCGGTCGGGAAGGCTCACGCAGTCCATCGTGCCTGCCGGGCGAGCCGGTCCGACGCAGTTGATGTTCCGGACCCGCTCCGTGAGGCGAATATCCCATCTCGGAGACCTCTGACGCCGAGTAGTCTCGGGGTCCTACCAGCCGGGTCGGGCGATGGGGGTCTTGCGATGACGGTGCAGAATCCGGCAACGAACGGGCTATCGCTGCCGGCGGCCTGGTACCCCGATCCGGAATCCGGCACCGGCGAGCGCTGGTGGAACGGTTCGCAGTGGACGTCACACACCAGAGCATCGGAACCGTTCGCAACGGACCTGTCCGTTGAAGCGGAGTCGCCCAAGGCCTGGTCCGCGGTGTCCGGCCCGCTGTCCACGCTGCAGCCGGCATATGCGGCCGGCACCGGGTCCGTCCCGACCGGCAGCTCGACCTCCGCGTGGCCACCGCCCGTCCCAGCGGGCTGGTACCCGGACCCGCACGGAGCTCCCGCCCAGCGATGGTGGGACGGAACACGGTGGTCCGCGCAGACGGCGCCACAGCCCGGCTACCCGCCCTACGGGAGCACGACCGTCGTGACGGTCGCGGCGCCGAAGTCGGTGGGCGTCGCCTTCCTGCTGACCTTCTTCTTCGGCCCGCTGGGGATGTTCTACTCGACGGTCAGCGGGGCGCTGATGATGCTCGGTATCGCGATCTTCGGCGGTCTCGTCGTCGGGATCATCACGTTGGGCCTGGCCTGGCTGGTCTGGGGTCCAGCCATCTGGGTCGCCTCGATCATCTGGGGCTGCACGGCGGCCGGCAATCAACAGGGGACCCAGGTGATCACCGCCTACCGCTGAGCCGCCCCACCGGACACGCTCAAGGGTCAACCCCGGCGGCGCGCTGCGTCCTCCTCCCGGTCCAGCCGGCGGTTGACCACCTGCTGTTGGCCGAGCGTCCAGGCGTTGTTGCTCAGCCAATAGACCAGAATGGCGATCGGCAGGAACGGACCGCCGACAAGGACGCCCAACGGCAGCACCCACAGCATCAGCCGACCGATCAGGACCGATTGCCCGGCCGTCTCGCCCAGCATGCCGCCGGTCATCGCGGACTGCCGGGCCAGGCCAGCGCGAGCGGTGAAATGGGTTGCCACACAGGCAATCAGCATGAGCGGAACCGCCACCAGCACGACGTCCAGCCGAGTGACGTCCAGGCCGTAGGCGGCCAGTTGCGCAGGACTGGAACTGATGGCGGACGCAAGCGGCGCACCGAGCAGTTTCGCGTCCAGGAAGGACTGGACGCCGCCGATTCCGAAGACGTAGTTCGGCGTGTTGGCGTTGTCCTGGACGCTCATCCACAGCGGCGAACCAGTCCGGTTGAACGAGTTCAGCACGTGGAACAGGCCGAGAAACACCGGAGCCTGGATCAGTAACGGCAGGCAGCCGCTCAACGGGCTGACCCCGTGTTCGCGCTGCAGTTGTTGCATCGCTGCAGCGAGACCCTGTCGATCGCCGGCATGTTTCTTCTTCAGGGTGAGAATCTGCGGCTGCAATCGCTGCATGGCTCGCTGGTTGCGGGCTTGCCGGAGAAAAGGGAGATATAGCACCGCACGCAGGGTGAAAACCAGGAACGCAACGGACAGTGCCCAAGCGGCGCCGCTGGCCGGATCGAGCAGCGAACCGAAGAGAACGTGCCAGAACCACAGAATGGCCGAGACGGGGTAGTAGACAACATCGAGCATGACGAGGAGACCTCACTACGAAGGCGTGTTCACCCGCACGGAGCAGGGCAAACCTGCTGGCAACGTCGGGCACACGGGAACCGGTTGGGGGCCGTCTGACCGGCATCCGCGGTAACGCGGCACCATCGCGAGGCTCGAAAAGCGCTCGGGGCTCAGGCCGGTCGGGAACCGGTTCCAGGGGCTCGGGGCAGTGGCCGACCCGGGGCATCCGGGCTGCTCACCCGGCGCAGGACGCCATGCAGGCGCCGCTCGGCCGCGACCGGGCCGTTGGCAAAGCTGTTCTGGGCCACCATTAGTGACCCACGGGCCGGCAGGGCCAGCACCGCGGCGATGCTGACCACGGCGGCGAACGCGGCGACCAGCGCCAGATTGTTCTGCCCGGTGGGATCCACCGACGCCGCGATGGCGAGCATGGCGGTGAAGGACATGGCGGTCAGCAACAGCCGAATCACCCTGCTCGCCCCCTTCGCCAGGTCGCGGTCAAGAAACTCAGTTCAAAGTACCGCTGAAACGTCAGGCAGATCGGTCGGCGGCTACATCGTCGACGCCTAGGTTCAGTTCAGCTGCGATGTCGTCAAGCGACAGCCCGACCGCCTGCGCCAGGATCGCGACCGTGGTGAAGGCGGGGGTCGGCACCCGACCGGTCTCGATCTTGCGGATGGTGTCGGCCGACAGGTCGCACCGCCCTGCAACGGCGACCATCGACTCCGAACCGCGGGCGAGCCGGAACAACTCGCCCAACCGACGGCCGGTCGCGCGTTGCTCAGGGCTGAGCGGAATACGAACCATGGGCACCATGATAGGCCACCAAACTGTGATAGTAATACCGGGATAACTATCACACTGCTTTGAGAGGTTCGCATGATCGAATACAAGACGCCGGGTCAGATCGAGGCGATCGGCGTCGCCGGCGCATTGGTCCGGCGCACCCTGACCGCCGTGCGGGATGCCGCCGCACCAGGCGTCCGACTGGTGGACCTCGACGATCTGGCACATCAGGTGATCCGCGACGGCGGCGGGGTGTCTGCCTATATCGGCTACCACCCGAACTGGGCACCGAGCCCGTACCCGCGGGTGCTGTGCATCAGTCTGAACGACGTCATCGTGCACGCCATTCCCGACGAAACCCGGCTCCGCGCAGGCGATCTGGTCTCGGTCGACCTCGCCCTCCTGGTCCACGGATGGTGCGCCGACGCGGCCATCAGCTTCACCATCGGGGAGCCGACCGCGTCCGATCAGCGGCTGATCGACACCACGGAGCGGGCACTTGCCGCCGGCATTGCCGCTGCCCAACCCGGTGGCCGGCTCGGTGACATCTCGGCGGCTGTCGGCGCCGTCATCCGGGCCGGCGGCTTCGGTCTCCTCGCGGACCACGGCGGCCACGGCATCGGCACCTCGATGCATCAGGAACCGGACGTGATGAACGAGGGACGGCCGCGCCGGGGCCTGAGACTCAAGCCCGGCCTGGTCATCGCCATCGAGCCCATGTTGCAGGCCGGCGGCCGTGACGACTACCTGCACTGCGCCGACGGTTGGGGCGTGCGGACCGCCGACGGCAGCCGGGCCGCGCACGTGGAACACACCATTGCCATCACGGAGGCCGGGCCGGTCATTCTCACCGCCTGAACCGCAGCAGAGCCCGAACCGTCGTGTGAACCGCAACCATCCGCAATTCCGGCGGACACGGATGGTCCCGGTTCACTCGACGCCCAGCTGCGCTGAGCGCTACCTGGTGGAGATGGGGTGCGCCTTTCCGTTGGGCTCCGCATCGGACACAGCGGGCGCCTTGGCCCCGCCCAACCGGGAGAGCAGCGCCGCCAGGTCGACACCGGTGAGGTCCTTGGAGAGCTCGAGGCCCTGGGCCACGTTGGACGCCACCGCCTTGGAGAGCATGCCCGCCGAACCGTCGGACGAGATCACCGTCATCTTGTCCACGTTGGCCAGCGGCGCCGAGGCCGCATTCACGATGTCCGGCAACACCTTCACCAACAGATCCAGCACCGCAGCCTCGCCGTAGGTGGCGAACGCCTCGGAACGACGATCCATCGCCTCGGCCTCGGCCGTCCCACGGGCCAGGATCGCGGAGGCATCCGCGGCGCCCTCCCGCTCAACTGCATCGGCAATGGCCTGCCGACGCAACTTCTCGGCCTCGCCCTGCTTGGCACCCTCGATCGCCTCGGCGTCGGCCAATGCAGATCTGCGGGCCCGCTCGCCCTCACCGCTGAGCCTGGCCTTTTCTGCCCCCGCCTGGGCGGCGGCGATCGTGGACTGCCGCTCGGCCTCCGCCCGGAAGATGGCCGCGTTCTTGTTCGCCTCGGCCTGTTGCTCGATCCGGTACCGGTCGGCGTCCGCCGGCTTGCGGATCTCGGTGTCCAGCTGACGTTCCTTGAGCGCCGCGGTCCGCTCCGCGACCTTCTCCTTCTGGATCAGCACCAGCTGGTCCTGCGCGGCCTGGGACAGCGGCCCAGCCGCTGCCGCCTGCGCCTTGGCGGCGTCGATTTCCGCGCTGATCTCGGCTTGCTTCAGCGCGAGCTGCCGGTTGGAGATCGCGATGGCCTCCTCGGCCAGCAGCTGCTCCTGCTCGGACGCCTGCCGCGCCCTGGCCTCGGCGATCGCCGCTTCCTTGACCACTCGCGCAGCTTCCGGGCGGCCAAGGTCGGCGAGATAGGTTCCCTCCGCCTGGATGTCCTGCAGCTGGAACGTGTCGAGTACCAAACCCTGCCCGGTGAGCGAGGTTTCGGCCTCCTCCGCCACGGCGGAGGCGAAAGCTGCCCGGTCGCGGATGATCTCTTCGATGGTCAGCCGGCCGACGATCGAGCGCAGTGCGCCGGCCAGCACCTCCGAGGTGAAGGTGTCGATGCCTTCCTGCTGGTTCAGGAACCGTTGGGCGGCCGCCCGGATCGACGACTCCGAGCCACCGACCTTGACGATCGCCACGCCCTCCAGATCGCACTTGACGCCCTGTTTGGAGACGGCGCCGCGAATGCCGACCGGGATGCGCCGGCTCGACAGGTCGATGGTGTGCAGTTTCTGCACCACTGGGATGACGAAGACACTCGCCCCCATCACCACCTTCTGCCCCGACGAATCGGTCGAGGTCTCCCCGCTGTCGGAGGTCACCGATCGCCCGCGGCGACCGGTCACCAGGAACGCCTGGTTCGGCCCGGCCACTTTGATCCGGGACAGAACGAGCAGCACGAGCAGCACGATCAGCAAGATGATGCCGCCGACCGCGATCAGGATTTCGAGCATCTGTTGCGCCCCCTAGGGTGGTGTGCTGGCCGACAACGTTGCCGGCCAGTCATTTTCTGGACAGTTACGTGACGCTGAGACTTGCCACCGGCACCACCCGCATCAGCCGGCGGCGCCCGACCGTTGACCTGACCTACAGGCCGGGCGCAGAGTCGAGGTAATCCGCACGCGGTGCCGTGGAAACCACCTCCACCGAGGTCGCGGTCGGGGTGTCGATGACATAGATCGGGGTGCCGGTGGGCAGCGCCTCCGCCGACTTCGCGTAGTACTTCAGCGGTTGGCCACCGACGGACAACCGAACCTCGCCGAGCCCGCCGGCGGGGATCGCCGTGATGACCTGGCCGAGCCGGCCGATCAGGTCCCGCTCGGACAACGTCGGATCGGTGCTCATCCGCATCAGACCGGCCGTCAGCCGCACCGCGCCGTAGGCGATCGGGATGGCACCGGCGACGCCGATGGCAAGGGAGATCAGCACCCGCGGAACGGGATCCAAACCCTCCAGCAGGGCAGCAGGGATGGCCCCGACGAACCCGATACCACCGATGAATGCGGCGATCGCCGGCAGCGAGAACGGTCCGTCCGCGTCGGCATGACCGAAATCACCGATTTCGCCGATCACCAGCGCAATAACGAGCAACACCAGGCCGACTCCACCCGCGAGCAGAAAGCCGAACGTCATGGTGTCGATCGTGCGCCACCTCCCTGGTGAGTTGTGACTATCATACCAAACGGCGCACTGTCGGCGGGCCCGCTAATTCTCTCAGAACATGACAAATGTTGCACTATAGCCTTTTTCGGGACTGATCCGACATATTGGGCAAGAGTGATTTGCGACGCGAAACCTCTGTCGATTCAAGGATCTGGCGCTGTTAATTTCCTCTTGGTGACGCTCGACCCAACCGTCACGAAGGGTGAAATTTGTTGCCCTGGTGGATGATCGACAATTTCACCACTGGATTGTGTTGCTGATCAGGGTTCTTCGCCCGCAGCCAGATTGTGTTTGCACCGTCGAATCTGTGCTCCCGCCTTTCGGGGAGCCGCCGGTCTCCCGGAGCCGCCGGTTGCCGCACCGATTCCGTCGAGCATGTCTCGCCTTTCACCGCGCCTTCTACCGCGGCAAGCGGTTCCCTCGACCTCGCTGCAGGTCTTGATGGTGCGAGCGCGTGGCCGAGTCGCCGGTTGCGCCGGCTGAATCGGGCGGGGGTAACATCCTCTGCGTGGTGCGCGCGGAGACGAGCCCGAATGAGCATCGCAGGCGCGCCGGGCGCCGAGGAGCGGAGCGAGGTGGGAGTCGACCCATGAACACCGCAGCGCCCGGCGTCTTCGTAATGACCGGCCTGCTCCTTCGCCGCCGCGACGGAGCCTGATTCCCCAGAGACTGGCTCCTCCGTCGCGGGATGTTGTGCTGCCGGTCAATCCCCCCGCCCACACTGGCGACACCGCCCGGGCACCATCACAAGGACAATCATCATGGGCACCCCCACCCCCTCTCGGCTGCGCACCCCCGTCGGCGATATTCCCGCCGGTCAGGCCGCCTACAACCGGCAACGCGGCAGCTCGATGCCGATCAACCGGTACGTCCCGTTCACCCCGATCGACCTGCCCGACCGGACCTGGCCCAACAAGGTCATCACCAAGGCGCCACAGTGGTGCGCCGTCGACCTCCGGGACGGCAACCAGGCCCTGATCGACCCGATGACGCCGGCCCGCAAGCGTCGGATGTTCGACCTGCTGGTGGCGATGGGCTACAAGGAGATCGAGGTCGGCTTCCCGGCGGCCAGCCAGACCGACTTCGACTTCGTCCGGGAGATCATCGAGCAGGACCACATCCCGTCCGACGTCCGGATCCAGGTACTGACCCAGGCCAGGCCGGAGCTGATCGCCCGCACCTTCGAGGCCGTCGAGGGCGCGCCACAGGCATTGGTCCACCTCTACAACTCCACCTCCACCCTGCAGCGCCGGGTCGTCTTCGGACTCGACCGCAAGGGCATCACCCGGATCGCGACGGACGGCGCCGAGGAGGTCTCCCGGTGGGCCGAGAAGTACCCGGACACCGACTGGCGCTTCGAGTACTCCCCCGAGTCCTACACCGGCACCGAACTGGAGTACGCCGTCGAGGTCTGTAACGCGGTCTCCGCCATCTGGCAGCCGACCGCGGAGAACCCGATGGTGGTCAACCTGCCGGCCACCGTCGAGATGGCCACCCCGAACGTCTACGCCGACTCCATCGAATGGATGCACCGGAACCTGGAGCGACGCAGCGGCATCGTGCTGTCGCTGCACCCGCACAACGACCGCGGCACCGCGGTCGCCGCGTCCGAGCTGGGCTACATGGCCGGCGCCGACCGGATCGAGGGCTGCCTGTTCGGCAACGGCGAGCGGACCGGGAACGTCTGCCTGGTCACGTTGGGGCTCAACCTGTTCAGCCAGGGCATCGACCCGCAGATCGACTTCTCCGACATCGACGAGATCCGCCGCACCGTCGAATACTGCAACCAGCTGGCCGTGCCGGAGCGTCACCCCTACGGCGGGGATCTGGTCTACACCGCGTTCTCCGGTTCGCACCAGGACGCGATCAAGAAGGGCTTCGACCACCTGAACCGGGATGCCGCGGCGGCCGGGGTCGCCGTCGACCAGTTCACCTGGGAGGTGCCGTACCTGCCGATCGACCCCAAGGACGTGGGCCGCTCGTACGAGGCCGTCATCCGGGTGAACTCGCAGTCCGGCAAGGGCGGCGTCGCATACATCATGAAGACCGAGCACGGGCTCGACCTGCCGCGCCGGCTGCAGATCGAGTTCTCCCGGGTGGTGCAGGAGCACACCGACCACGACGGCGGCGAGGTGGACGCCAAGACGATGTGGGCGTACTTCGCCGAGGAGTACCTGGAGCGGGCCACCCCGCTGCACCTGGTGCGGACCCGGATCGACAACCCGGAGGACGCCGAGGACGACTCGGTGTTCGACCGGATCAGCGCCCGGATCGTCTCGGGTGGCGAGGAGCAGGTCGTGCACGGCGGCGGGAACGGGCCGGTCGCGGCCTTCTGCTCGGCGATCGGGCAGGCCGGGTACGACGTCCGGGTCCTCGACTACGTCGAACACGCCCTGTCCGCCGGCGGCGACGCCCGGGCGGCGGCCTACCTGGAATGCGCCATCGACGGCCAGGTGGTCTGGGGTGTCGGGATCGACTCCTCGATCACCACCGCGTCCCTCAAGGCGGTGGTCTCCGCGGTCAATCGGGCGGCAGCCAACACCCAGGACGACGCCTGATCACTGCCGTTGGTCGCCCGACGCTCGAGTGCCATGGCACCAGGGCCAATTGGCCCCCTGAGTGCCTCAAGTCCCTGATGTCGTGGCACTCGAATGACGAAGGCGGCTGATGACGAGCGGCGAGCGCGCAGCGGAGATCACGCTGCGGGACATCGCGCCCGCGGCGTTCCTGCCGCCCGGGCTGTTCGCCGTCGGCCAGGGGGCGATCGCACCCGTTGTGGTTATCTCCGCCACCCAGCTCGGCGCGTCCCCGGCGATGGCCGCGCTGGTGGTGGCGACGGCCGGGCTGGGCCAGATCGCCGCGGACATCCCGGCGGGCACGATCGTGCACCGGTTCGGCGAGCGACCGACGATGATCGGCGCCGCCGGGCTGACAATCCTGGCCTTGCTCGGCTGCATCTTCGCGCCGAATCTGGCCGTCTTCGCGTTCGCGATCTTCCTGACCGGCTCCGGCACCGCGGTCTGGTTGTTGGCGCGGCAGGCGTACGTCACCGAGGTGGTGCCGTACCGGTTGCGGGCCACCGCCATGTCGACACTGGGCGGCGTCTTCCGGATCGGGTTGTTCATCGGCCCGTTCATCGGCGCCGCGGTCGTGCACTTCACCGGGCTCTGGGGCGCCTATGCGGTGCACATCGTCGCTGCGGTGGTCGCCGCCGGCGTGCTGCTGATGGTCAAGGATCTGTCGGTCGGCGGCGGTACCAATCGCAGCGGTGACGACGGACGGACCAGACCGGTACGGGCGCCGGTCGGCCGGGTCGTCCGGGAGCAGCGGTCGGTACTCGCCACACTGGGCACCGGCGTCCTGGTGGTCAGCGCGATCCGGGCGGTCCGGCAGGTCGTGTTGCCGCTGTGGGGCCAGCATCTCGGCCTGTCCCCCACCGCGATCTCGGTGATCTTCGGGATCTCCGGTGGTATCGACATGCTGCTGTTCTACCCGGCCGGCAAGGTGATGGACCGGTTCGGCCGGGCTTGGGTGGCCATCCCGTCGATGGTGGTGCTCGGGGTAGCGCTGCTTCTGGTACCGCTGACCACGTCGACCATCGGGCTGCTGCTGGTCGGCTTGGTGATGGGCGTCGGCAACGGGATGAGTTCGGGTCTGGTGATGACGCTCGGCGCGGACCTCGCCCCACCCGGTCAGCGGCCGGTGTTCCTCGGGGTCTGGCGGATGTTCGCCGATGCCGGCAACGGTGTCGGCCCCTTCGTCATCGCGGGGGTGACGGCAGTCGCGACGCTGGGGGTCGGCGTCGCCGCGATGGGCGCTGTGGCGCTGGCCGGCGGCGGCTGGCTGGGCTTCTGGATACCGCGACGGGTGCCGAAACCCGAGGAGACAACACTCATCGGCGACTCCGCGGGACCTGCACTCCCGGGGTCCGGACCGGACTGATCCGCATCTGATCGGCGGGGCACGGCGATCCCGGATCATGCCGGCGGCGTTGCCGTCCTACCATCGACCTGGTCGCACCGGCGGAGCCGGGGCGCAATTGACACTGCTGGAGCGTGTCTGCGGTTTTTGGCAGGCACGCTCCAGATGGTGAGAGGAGCTAAGCCATGGTCGGTGGGCCGGGCACGGCGCGGGTCGCGGTCATCGGATCGGGCCCGGCCGGCATCTACACGGCCCAGGCGCTCACCGATCCGGCAGCCGGCACCGCGGTACAGGTCGACATCTACGACCGGCTGCCCGTGCCCTACGGCCTGGTCCGGTACGGCGTCGCGCCCGATCATCCGAAGATCAAGTCGATCATCGGACAGCTGCTGAAAGTGATGCGGCGGCCATCGGTCCGGTTCCTCGGCAATATCCGGCTCGGCCAGGACGTCACGCTGGCAGAACTCCGCAGCTACTACGACGCCGTCGTCATCGCCTGCGGCGCGAGCGCCGATCGGCGGTTGGCGGTACCCGGCGAGGACCTGCCGGGCAGCATCTCGGCGACCGAATTCGTCTCCTGGTACAGCGGGCACCCCGACGCCAACCCCACCGGAATCGACCTGACCGCAACCAGTGTCGCCGTCATCGGGGCCGGAAATGTGGCCCTGGACGTGGCCCGGATGCTGCTGACGTCGGTGGATCGGCTGCGGGACACCGACGTGCCCGAACATGTGCTGGACGAACTGGCCGCGAGCCCGGTGCAGGATGTCTACATCCTGGCGCGACGCGGCGTCACCCAGGCCAAGTTCTCCAGCAGGGAACTGCACGAGATGGCCGACCTGCCCGACGTCGACGTCCTGGTGCGTCCTTCAGACCTGCAGTTCGACGAATCCGCGCGGCGCGAGCTGGACGGCGACCCGGCCAGGCGGCACGCGGTCGACGTCCTGCGCTCATTCGCGGATCTGGAACCGCAGGGCAGCAGCAAACGGCTGCATTTCCGGTTCATGGTGCGACCATCCGCCGTGATCGGAACCACCCGGGTGGACGCGCTCGACGTCGAAACCACCCACTTCGACGGCGCGGGGCGGCTCACCGGGACCGGTCAGCTCGAGCGTCTCCCGGTGCAAATGGTGCTGCGCGCGGTCGGTTATCGCGCCCTGCCGATAGCGGGTCTGCCGTTCGACGCCGACGCGGGCGTCATCCCCCATCTGCACGGCGCCGTGCAGGCGGTTCCCGGCGTCTACGTGGCCGGCTGGATCAAACACGGACCGAGCGGGGTGATCGCCACCAACCGCAAGGATGCGTTGGACACGGTGACGGCGTTGCTCGCCGATCTGCCCCAGCTACCGCCGGCCGCGCATCGTGACACCGACGCGCTGCTGGCCGTGCTGCGGGCCCGCGGCGTTGAGGTGGTCGATTGGGCGGGGTGGGAACAGATCGACGCTGCGGAAATCGTCAAAGGGGTGCCGGCGGGCCGTCATCGGGTCAAGATTCACGACTGGGCGGAATTGCTCGCGATTGGCACCGCCATCCGTGCGGGAGTTGCCGGCCGGGCTCTGTGACCGACACAAGAGTCCAGCCAAGCCTTGATTTCAGTCAAACTCAGTGGGCAGCAACGGGTCTCGCCGGTGCGCGACGATCCGGGCGAGTTGCCGTTCGTTGACCCGGCCGGCTGATAGCACCGGCAGTTGGTCCAGCCCGAACCAGCCGACCTCCAGCGTTTCCAGCGCGTCCGGCGGGCGGACGTCACCGGTCGCCGCGCAGAGAAAGAACAGCTTGTAGATCGAGAACGGCAGCCGCGGCAGGTGGCCCTGCGCATCCCGATCCCAACACCCGACCAGCTTGACGGCGCGGGCCGAATACCCGGTCTCTTCCAGGATCTCCCGTTCCACCGCCCGCGACGGGGTGTCCAACGGGTCCGCCCAACCGCCGGGCAGCGACCAGCGTCCGTCCGACCGCTCCCGCATCAACAGGATCCGCTCCCGATCGTCGACCAGGGCACCGCGGACATCGACCTTCGGTGTGGCATAGCCGGACTCCCGGCCAAGCTCGAGTTCCCAGTGGGCAGCGGGATCGTCGGTGACGGCGGCCAACAGCTCGGCGGCCAGGGCAGCGAGCTTGCGGTACCGGTCGGTGTCGTAGTCGTTGACGGCGTAGAACAATCCGGTCTGGGCGAGCGCGGCCATCGCGATCGCCGTCCGCCGGACCTGCTCGGCCGGCCGCGGATAACCCGCCGCGGAAACCCGTTCGGTCATCCCGCCTGCTCTTGGAATTGTTCGATCTGCAGGCGAGCCTGCCGCACGTGCGGCGGCCCGGTCCACTTGTCCGGCAGCGCAACGATGCCGGCCCGGATCGCCTTCAACGCACCCGTTGCCGCCAGGTCGGTCGTGGGCAGGCCGGGGAGCCGGTAGATCCGCCGCGCCCACTTCGGCTGGGTCGCGAACGCGAGCCCGGCGAGTCCCGCCCAGGCCGGCCGGGCCGGGGTGAGCAGCTTGACCCAGGTCGTCATGGGCGGGATGGCCAGCCGTTTGACGCCCCGCCGGGCCTCCTCGGTCAGCCGCAGCTCGGCCCGTACCGCACGGAAGTACTCGTCGAGTTCACGCACCGTTCGCGGCACGATATCGGTGGGTATGCCGACCAGATCAGCGGCCAGCACCTGCTCGTCGATGTACTGGTCGGCATCCGCCGGGCCGATCGGCGCGCCGGCCCTGCGGGCCGTGCTGAGCAACGAATCGATGGTGCAGCAGTGCACCCAGAGCAGCAGATCGGGCCGGTCGAGCCGGAACTCGGTGCCGGTGACGGGGTCGACGCCGCGCAGCTTGCGATGGATCCCGCGTACCCGCGCGGCCGAGCGCCGGGCCTGGTTCGCGGGCTCGAAGGTCTGCGTCGAGACGTACTGGGTGGTCCGTTCCAGCCGGCCCCAGAAGTCGTCCTCGAAACTGCGGTGCTGATCGACCGCCGCCATCGCCAGCGGATGCAGCGCCTGCAGGAAAAGCGCCCGCATCCCCCCGATCGCAAAGACCTGATCAGAGTGCACGCGCCACGTCATGCTGCCGGGTCCGAACAGCGTCTCGTCCTCGAGCGAAAGCCGATCATCCCGGACCTCAGCCCCCGAGCTGGTGTCCATGATGATCACGGTACCTGCGTGCGGACCGGGGCTTCCGTGCTTGGTGGCGGGCCGAAATCGGTGGTCGTATCGGCCTTGCTGATGAGCACCCGGTCGGGCCGTGCCTCGGCGCCGGCCAGTGCGTTGCGCAGGGAGCGGTACACGATGGCGGCGATGATCAGCGCCCCCACTGCGCAGGCCGACGTCACCCAGTAGGCGGTCTGCGCGCCGGCGCGATCGATGACGACCCCGGCCAGTGGGGTGGCCGTGGCGATCCCCACAGCGAGGCCGGAACTGGCCCACGTCATCGATTCGGTCAGCCGGCCGGACGGAACGATCCGTTCGATCAGCGCCATCCCGGAAATCAGCACCGGCGAGCACGCCACCCCGGCGACGAACAGCCCGATGGCCATCAGCCACACGGTGTTCAGGAACGGCAGCGGCGCGGTCACCACGGCGAGCGCAGCGGTGGCGAACATGAACTGTTGGACCAGCGATGCCTTGATCGTCAGGGCGCCGAAGATCAGCCCTGCGGTGAGCGACCCGACCGCGTACAGCGCGAGGAGGAGCCCGGCCGCTTCTGGTACGCCGGCCTCCCTGGTGAAGGCGACCGTTGTCACCTCGAACGACCCGAAGATCCCGCCGAGCAGGACGAAAATCGCGGCGATCCCGCCGACGCCGGGCAGCAGGATGGCGGGTCGGCCCTTCTTGCCGGTGGGCCGGCCGGTCGGCTTGGGCTCGGTCGAGCGCTGGGTGAGCAGCAGCAGCGTCCCGATGATCAGCAACGTGGTGGCCAGGATCAGCGCGGCAGCCGGGGCGATCTGCAACGCGACGATGGTGGCCAGTGGCGGACCGAGGATGAAGACGGCCTCGTCGACCAGCGACTCCCAGGCAAACGCGGTGCGCAGCAAGGACGTTCCGTGCAGCTGCGCGGACCAGCGGGCGCGCACCAGCGGTCCCATGTTCGGCTGCGCGGCCCCGGCGACCAACGCCAGCACGAAGATCGGCCAGTTCAGGTCGGTGGTCAGGGCGATGACGATCATTCCGGCGATCGCCGGGACGTGCACCGCCAGCTGAATGGGCAGCACCTTGCTCTGCCCGAAGACGTCGATCTTTCGAGAGATCTGCGGACCGATCAGCGCCGCAGACAGCGCGTAGATGGCGGAAACCGTGCCGGCGACGGCGAAGGAGCCGCGTTCGACGGACAGCAGCATGACGGACCCGAGGCCCGCCATCGACATCTGCATACGGGCCAGAAAGCCGGCAGCAGAAAAGCGAATGGCGCCGGGGCGCCGCAGGACCTGGGCATATGAGCCGAACACGACGGGGAACTCCACACCGGTAGCGCTGGTGGCCGGCGACCAGTCTCTGGGCTTTACCGTCCGGCCGGTACATCGTAGCCGTTGCGGCACGGCGCAGCGGAATTCGTTCAACTGCCATCTCCGGGCGGTCGGTTACTCACCGCAGGCAGGGTCCTTGTGCTCTAGTGCTGACCCACGGGGCAGGCTTCAGTGAAGTTGTGTCCATATCCGGTCAAGAACAGCGAGAGCGTGCGAGCCGAGCGCGCCAGCCGGACATTGCTGACCGAACCGGTGGGTATCTCCCACTGCTCCAGCGGAGAGGCTCGTAGCCGCCGCTGGGTGATACCGGCGCTGCAAGCTTGCGGCCCGAGTTGGTTGCGCTTCCACCTTCTCCCGCGTCGAGGGGCAATCGCATCGACCGGCGCCGTTCCGCACTTCCCCATTGAAGAGAGTTGGCCACGAGAATGTCCTCGCGCACGACACCGCAATTCGGGCCCAACGACTGGTTCGTCGAAGAGAAGTATGAAGAGTTCCTGGCCGACCCCGCCAGCGTGGACTCGATCTGGCGTGATTTCTTTGCCAAGACCGAGTCAGGCACCGCTGCCCAGCCGGCAACGGACCGCACTGCGCCATCGCAAGGGCGACCCCCCACACCGCTCACGGTGCCGTTGCCACCGCAGCCGGTCCTGGCCGGTGGCGAGGAGTCCACCAACTCCAAGCCGCGGGTCTCCCCGCAGGCTCCACCGACAACCATCGCCACGCCAAGTGACATGATCGCGGCGAAGGCAGCGCACACTGCCAAGTCAGTGCACGAAGCAGCGGGCACCGGCATCACAACGACCCCGTTGCGGGGTGTCGCGGCTGCGGTCGTCAGGAATATGACGTCGTCGTTGGAGGTGCCGACGGCAACATCGGTGCGTGCGGTGCCGGCGAAGTTGATGGCCGACAACCGGATCGTGATCAACAACTTCCTCAAGCGGAACCGCGGCGGGAAGATCTCCTTCACGCACCTGATCGGGTACGCCATCGTCCGGGCCATCGGCGACTTCCCGAACATGAACCGGCATTTCGTGGAGATTGGCGGCAAACCGCAGATGGTGGCGCCGGCGCACGTCAACCTCGGCCTCGCGATCGACCTGCCGGCCAAGGGCGGCGGGCGGAGCCTCGTGGTGCTGCCGATCAAGAGCGCAGAGGCGATGAGCTTCACCCAGTTCTGGTCGGCGTACGAACAGGTCGTCAGGAAGGCCCGATCTGGTGTGTTGACCGCGGAAGACTATGCCGGCACGACGATTTCGTTGACCAACCCCGGCGGGATCGGCACCAACCACTCGGTTCCGCGGTTGATGGCCGGTCAGTCCGCCATCGTCGGTGTCGGTGCTCTCGAATACCCCGCCGAGTTCCAGGGCGCCAGCGATCAGACGCTGTCCGAGCTGGGCATCTCCAAGATCATCACGCTGACCTCCACCTACGACCACCGGGTCATCCAGGGCGCCGAATCCGGCGAGTTCCTGCGCCGCATCCACCAGCTGCTGATCGGCGAGGACGGCTTCTACGACGACGTCTTCACCTCGCTGCGCCTGCCGTACGAGCCGGTGCGCTGGGTCAAGGATCTCGACGCGGGCCGGCACGGAACCGTTGATCGGACCGCACGACTGTTGGAGATCATCGACGCGTACCGGACCCGCGGTCATCTGATGGCCGACACGGACCCGTTGAACTACCGGCAGCGCCGGCACCCCGACCTCGACGTGCTCTCGCACGGGTTGACCCTGTGGGACCTGGACCGGGAATTCCCGGTCGGCGGGTTCAACGACCAGGAATTCATGAAACTGCGGGACGTCCTCGGCGTGCTGCGCGATTCCTACTGCCGCACCGTCGGTGTCGAGTACATGCACATCATGGATCCGACCCAACGCAAATGGATCCAGCAGCGAATCGAAATCAGGCATCAAAATCCGCCGATCGACGAGCAGAAGTATATCCTCGGCCGGTTGAACAGCGCCGAGGCCTTCGAGACCTTCCTGCAGACGAAATACATTGGCCAGAAACGGTTCTCTCTGGAAGGCGGGGAGACCGTCATCGCCCTGCTGGACGCCGCGCTGAACAAGGCGGCCGAGTACGGGATGGACGAGGTAGTCATCGGGATGGCCCACCGTGGCCGGCTGAACGTGCTGGCCAATATCGTCGGCAAGCCGTACTCGCAGATCTTCCGTGAGTTCGAGGGCAACATGGATCCGGGACAGACCCAAGGGTCGGGCGACGTGAAGTACCACCTGGGCGCCGAGGGCAAATACATCCGGCCGTTCGGCGAAGGTCAGGTCGACGTCACCCTGGTCGCGAACCCGTCGCACCTGGAGGTTGTCGATCCTGTCCTGGAGGGCGTCGCCCGGGCCAAGCAGGATCAACTCGATCTGGGTGAAGGTGGCTTCACCGTCATGCCGATCGCGCTGCACGGTGACGCCGCGTTCGCCGGTCAGGGCGTCGTCGCCGAGACCCTGCAACTCTCCCAACTCCGCGGGTACCGCACCGGCGGCACCCTGCACGTGATCATCAACAATCAGGTCGGCTTCACCACCGCCCCCGAGGCTTCCCGGTCCAGCGAGTACTGCACCGACGTCGCGAAAATGATCCAGGCGCCGATCTTCCACGTGAACGGGGACGATCCGGAGGCCGCCGTCTGGGTGGCCCGGCTCGCGGTCGAGTACCGGCAGACCTTCGGCCGGGACGTCGTCATCGACATGGTCTGTTACCGCCGTCGCGGGCACAACGAGGGTGACGACCCGTCGATGACGAACCCGCTGATGTACCAGATCATCGACGGCAAACGGTCCGTCCGGCGGATCTACACCGAGGCCCTGATCGGCCGCGGCGATCTGTCTCCCGAGGACGCCGAAGAAGCCTTGCGGGACTACCACACCCAACTCGAGCGGGTCTTCCACGAGGTCCATGAGTTGGAGCGGGCGCCGTCGAGCCCCTCGCCGTCCGTGGAGACCCGGCAACCGGCCCCGTCCGGCATCGACACCAGGATCACGGCGGAGACTTTGCAGCTGATCGCCGACGTCGCAGTCGCGGTCCCGGACGGCTTCACCCCGCACCCCAGGGTCAAGACCGTGCTTCAGCGGCGGGTGGAGATGTCTCGCAACGGCGGGATCGACTGGGCCTTCGCCGAGTTGGCCGCCCTCGGCGCCACGGCGTTGGACGGCCGACTTGTCCGTTTCTCCGGGCAGGACACCAGGCGCGGCACCTTCGTGCAACGTCACTCCGTGCTCATCGACCACAAGACAGGCGCCGAATATCAACCGCTGCAGCACCTTTCCGATGATCAAGGGCGAGTGTTGATCTACGACTCGGCCCTGACCGAATACGCGGCACTGGGCTTCGAGTACGGCTACTCGGTCGCCCACCCGGATGCGTTGGTGCTGTGGGAGGCCCAGTTCGGCGACTTCGTCAACGGCGCCCAATCCGTCATCGACGAATACCTCTCGTCCGGGGAAGCGAAATGGGGGCAGAAGTCAACGGTCGTGCTCCTCCTGCCGCACGGCCACGAAGGCCAGGGCCCCGACCACACCTCCGGGCGGATCGAGCGGTTCCTGCAACTGTGCGCGGAAGGCTCGATGACCGTCGCCGCACCGTCCTCCCCGGCAAGTTACTTCCACCTTCTCCGTCGGCATGTGCTGAGCGGTGTCCGCCGCCCCATGGTGGTCTTCACCCCGAAATCGATGCTGCGGAACAAGGCCGCGGTTTCCTCGGTTGCCGACTTCACCGAGGGAAAGTTCCAGATGGTGATACCGGACGCGACGACCGACCCGGCCGACGTCCGAACGGTGCTGCTCAGCAGCGGAAAGGTCTACTACGAACTCGACGCCTTCCGGCGCGCGCACAACATCACCGACACGGCAATCGTTCGGCTCGAACAGCTCTACCCGGTTCCCCGCCGCACGCTCGAACGCGTCCTGGCCGCCTACCCGGGGGTGACCGACTTCAGGTGGGTTCAGGAAGAACCGGCCAATCAGGGCGCTTGGCCCTTCCTCGCACTCGCGCTACCGGAGCAGATTCCGCGACTGACGGGCATCACACGCGTCTCCCGCCGCCCGATGGCCGCCCCGTCGGCCGGCTCGGCCCGGGTGCACGAGGTTGAACAGGCCGCGGTGATCGCCGCCGCGTTCGCGCAACTGTCACGCAAACCCCAGTCGGATCCGACCACCCGTCTGTCAACTCCACCGAAAGCAGGAGAACCGTCATGACAACGACCCCGACGAATGGCGTCGCACGAGGTGCTGCTTCCCCCGTTGCGGCAGGACCATCGACCGTCGCAGCAGCGACCCTCGAACCGCCGGTTGTGTCCGGCTCGGGTAGCCCCGAAAACGGTTCCGCAGGGATGAAGTACGCCGGCTCGACGTTGAATCTGCAGGTCATACCGGCATCGGAGGGCGCCTCCGGCGTGGACATCTCGAAACTGTTGACCACCCTGGGGGTGATCACGCTCGATCCGGGTTTCACCAACACCGGCTCGACCACCTCCGCGATCACCTACATTGACGGTGATGTCGGCATCCTGCGCTACCGCGGGTACCCGATCGAGCAACTCGCCCGGTCATCCACCTTCCTGGAAACCAGCTACCTGCTCATCTACGGCGAGCTGCCAACAGCGACAGAACTCGATGCATTCACCCAGCGGATCAGCAGGCACACGATGCTGCACGAGGATCTGAAGCGGTTCTTCGACGGATTCCCGCGCGATGCCCACCCGATGCCGGTGCTGGCCAGTGCCGTCAGCGCGCTGTCGACCTTCTACCAGGACTCGCTCGACCCGTTCAATTCCGATCAGGTGGAACTGTCAACGGTGCGACTCATGGCGAAGCTGCCGACCATCGCCGCCTACGCCCACCGAAAGTCGGTCGGGCAGCCGCTGCTGTATCCCGACAACTCATTGAGCCTGGTCGAGAACTTCCTGCGCATGTCGTTCGGATTCCCCGCCGAGCCCTACGACCTCGACCCGAAGCTGGTCCACGCGCTCGATCAGCTCCTCATTCTGCACGCAGACCACGAGCAGAACTGTTCTACCGCAACCGTTCGGCTTGTCGGCTCATCTCAGGCGAACATGTTCGCCTCGATCTCCGCAGGGATCAACGCGCTTTTCGGGCCGTTGCACGGTGGCGCCAACCAGGCGGTGCTGGAGATGCTGGAGGGAATCCGCGCGGGCGGCGACGACATCGGCACCTTCGTGAACCGGGTCAAGAACAAGGAGCCAGGCGTCAAGCTGATGGGCTTCGGGCACCGCGTCTACAAGAACTATGACCCGCGTGCCGCCTTGGTCAAGGCCACCGCCCATGAGGTGCTCGATGACCTGGGAGCCAATGACCAACTGCTCGACCTGGCCAAACAATTGGAAGAGGTTGCACTGTCGGACGACTATTTCATCTCCCGCAAGCTCTATCCCAATGTGGACTTCTATACCGGGCTGATTTACAAGGCAATGGGCTTCCCCGAGCGGATGTTCACCGTGATGTTCGCCCTCGGCAGGCTGCCCGGCTGGATCGCCCAATGGCGGGAGATGATCAGCGACCCGGCAACCAAGATCGGCCGACCGCGCCAGGTCTACACCGGATACCAGGAACGCCAGTACGTCCCGGTGCTGGATCGCTAGATGCGCGCCCATCGAGCAAGACCTGCACAGTCAGGCGAATCGCTGACCTGACGACCAATCGATCGTTGCTGTGCCAACTACGGCAATGCTGCTCTGGCGCAGAGCGTTTCGTCACGGATGGTCGGTATGGGGCAATCGGTCGAGTTCGACGCCTTGACATGTTGGACTTCTCAGAGTTACCTCAAGGAGTTGGTACCAGCAACCGCTTGGGGCTGTGCCGTCTGCTAACGCTGCGGCACAGTGAGACTCGATCTCGGCGCCCAGAATTCTTCTTTGTCGAACAGTCGACGGGACATCGACCGGCCGCGGGATCGACACGAGCCCGACCCCCCGAACATCTCCTGGATTCGCAAAAGTTGACGCAGCTTGCCCCGTCGCCGCTGCCCATGCCAGCCCTCATCGGTCGACGGTTTGAGATCAGAAGGGAATTCCACGGTGGACCGGGCTACGGGCGAAGAAAAGCAACGGACGGAGAATATCGCCGACCCCTTCCGGGATCTGTTGTCGGAATTGGCTGACGGTCCACGAATGGGCTTGGTTCATCAGCTGGCCGTCGGATACTACGAAGGGTGGCGGCCGACCAGGGCTCAGGTCGCCAACCTGGTGGCCCGGGAAAAGGGTCGGATGACAGAAGACGAGTACTTGTCGCTGTTGCGTCAACAGTCCGCGCACAACCGCCTGCCGCAGCCTTACGTCACAGGGCTTCAACTCGTGCCCGGAGCCGGGAAATCCCGGCCGGCGCAGGAACCCGCGGACGGCGGCCGGGTCACCCGAGTCGGGCCGATTCCATCCAGAACGCATGCCTTCACGGTGGTCTGCGGACAAGTGATGACATCGATCGAATTTATCGCCCGCGGGCTGTCCAGCGGGGGGTGGGTCCATCGCGGAAATGCGATGTACCGGATGGTCTCCCTGCACTACGAGCTCGTTCCAGCCGCGGCAACGGGCAAGGGACGGCGTGAACCAACGCACTTCGCGGCCCCGATTACCTGCGTGCCGGACATCCCTGCACGTTCCAAGTCCACCGACGGCCAAACCGTGGTGCACGCGATCAGCCTCGGACGCGTCTTCGGCGTCCGGGGTCCCTGGCCGGTGTCCCCGGTGGTGCGGCACCTCCGATTCCTGATCTACCCACAGGCTTCGGCGCCGTTTGAACCGAGCCATCACCCCGCCGGAGCACTGTGGGTGGACCTCACAACGGGACAGGCCCATTGGCGTCAGGCCACTGATCGCGCCGCGGCGAGATCGGTACCGCAGCCTATCCAGGAGGAATCGTCGAGATGATCGATCAGTTGCGCATTGATTCAAAGGCGCTGGCCGCCAGGGTGATGTCGGCCGACGAGGCGGCAGCGTTGATCCAGCCGGGCGCGAACGTCGGGATGAGCGGATTCACCGGTGCGGGCTACCCCAAAGAGGTTCCGGAGGCACTGGTCCGCCGGATCACTGAGGCGACCGCCCGTGGTGATCGTTTCAAGGTCGGCGTCTGGACCGGAGCCTCGACGGCGCCGGAGCTCGATGGAGCGCTGGCGGCCGTGGACGGGGTGGAGCTGCGGATGCCTTACCAGTCCGACCCGGTCAGCCGCGCCAAGATCAACGCCGGCCACATGGACTACCTGGACGTGCACCTGTCACATGTTGCCCAGATGGTCTGGTCGGGATTCTTCGGACACCTCGATGTCGCGCTCGTTGAGGTAGCGGGTGTCAACGCGGACGGAGATCTGATCCCGTCCTCCTCGGTCGGTAACAATAAGACCTGGATCGACCAGGCCGACCACGTGATCCTCGAGGTGAACTCCTGGCAACCGAGTGAATTGGAGGGTATGCACGACATCTATTACGGCACAGCGCTTCCCCCGAATAGGAAGCCGATCCAGATCGTCAAGCCCGGTGACCGTATCGGCACGCCCTACCTTCGCTGCCCGCCGGAAAAGATCATTGCGATCGTCGAGACGCACAGCCCGGACCGGGACACCTCCTTCACCCCGCCCGACGCCAACTCACGACTGATCGCCGGTCACGTACTCGACTTTCTCGCCAGCGAAGTCAAGCACGGGCGACTTCCGGCAACACTCCTGCCGCTGCAATCCGGGGTCGGCAACATCGCCAATGCGGTGCTGGCGGGATTGGATGACGGCCCCTTCCGGCCGCTCACCGCTTACACCGAGGTGATCCAGGACGGCATGCTGCAGATGCTGCAGTCCGGCACCATGAGCCTGGCCTCAGCGACCGCGTTCTCGCTCAGCAAAGCGGGAAATGACGAGTTCACCAGCAATATCAAGGACTACCGCAACCGGATCATTCTTCGCCCACAGGAGATCAGTAATCATCCCGAGGTCATCCGCAGGCTCGGCTGTTTGGCGATGAACGGCATGATCGAGGCCGACATCTACGGAAACGTCAACTCCACCCACATCATGGGCTCGAGCATCATGAACGGCATCGGCGGCTCGGGCGACTTCGCGCGGAACGCTTTCGTCTCATTCTTTCTCACCCCCTCGACAGCGAAAGGTGGGGCGATCTCAGCCATCGTGCCGATGGCGAGCCACGTCGATCACACCGAGCACGACGTGCATGTCGTCGTCACCGAGCAAGGGCTTGCCGATCTGCGCGGACTGCCGCCGCGGCGGCGAGCGCAAGAGATCATCAACCGCTGTGCGCACCCGGACTACCGGCCCGCCCTGCAGGACTACCTGGACCGCGCAACCTCCAGCGGCGGCGGACAGCACACCCCTCACCTGCTGGCCGAGGCACTCTCCTGGCATCTGCGGTACCTGCAGACCGGAACGATGCACCAGTCATAGGGGTTGGCAGAACTTCGCGCCCGGACAACCCATGATCATCAGCATTCGGCAATTCGGCATTGACGAAGGCCGAACTCAAATCCCAAATAGCCTCCGTCGCAATCGCAACGTCGGGCAGATTCACACTTGAGGAGTTCACGATTGGATCCAGCCCTTGATGGAGGTGAGGTTTCCCACATTTCAGGCCGTCGGAATCGCCCGCACAGGTCACCCTGACGAAAAGTCGGACCTCCCGGTGAACGCTCGAATATTGCTCTTCTGCAACACTTCTCGTCAATGTCTTCGGTCGTTGAGAAGGCAAACATTGGCCAGGTGATCGCACCCAACCCGCCCGCGGTCCGCAATATCTACTACCGAGAGTCACGGTATTACTGCAAGTGACTATTTCGGGGCGAAATACGTCACTCGCGGCCCGGAAGATTTCTCCTGCCGCTATCCATTCGGCACACCGGATCGTGCTGAACGCCTATGCTGGATGCAGAGACGATTTGCGGCCACGACGGCGCCAACCGGCTGACCGCACGTGGGTTTGCGGTCCTGCTCGGCATCAGCCTCCGACCAAGCCCTCGACTCATCGCGAGCCAGGGGAGAAGTGCGAAAATGACAGAAATAGTTGCCTCGGTTGCCATCGTCGGCGGCGGATTCATGGGCGCGGGAATCGCCGAGACGGTCGCAGTTGCCGGTATTCCCGTCGTGGTACGGGAGTTGCCACAGTACTTGGAGGCGACCCGGCAGCGATTGGAGACCTCGCTGGCTCGAGCGGTCAAGAAGGGCAAACTCACCAACGATCAAAAGCAGGTGGTGCTCGCCAGGATTACCCTGACAAGCGAACTGAAGGATGTGGCGGGGGCCGACCTCATCATCGAGGCCGTGCCGGAGGACATCGAGATCAAGACGGAGATCTTGCATGCACTGGACGAATTAGTCGGCGCAGAGACGATTCTGGCGTCGAACACATCGGCCATCCCGATCGCCCAACTGGCCGGCGTGGTCAGCCACCCCGACCGGGTCGTTGGATTGCACTTCTTCTCCCCGGTGCCGGTCATGGCGCTGGTCGAGATCGTGCATGCCCTCGATACCAGCGACGACACGATCAAGAAGGCGCGCCTGTTCGTCGAGCGAATCGGCAAGAACGCCATCGTCACCAAGGACCGGTCAGGATTCATCGTCAACTTTCTGCTGGTTCCGTATCTCCTGGCCGCTGTCCGAATGTACGAAGAAGGGTTTGCCAGCCGGGAGGACATCGACGACGGAATGCGACTCGGCGCCGGTCATCCAATGGGCCCGCTCACGCTGTGCGACTTTATCGGCCTCGACGTGCTCAATGCTGTCGGCAATTCCATGTACGACGAGTTCAAACTGTCCGAGTACGCGCCGCCACCGGTGATGAAGCGCATGATCGCAGCCGGCCGGCTCGGCCGGAAGTCTGGACGAGGTTTCTACGATTACACCTGAGCATGTTCCTGAACGAGCCCGAACGAATCGGAGATGTAGCCACAATGCAGCGCTTTGTGATCAATAGTCATGGACACCTGGTTTTCCCGTCGAACTTTCAGCCGGATCTGGATTTTTCGGTCATCGATACCGAGGAGCAGTTGGACGGAGCCATCCGGCGGGACTTCGAGACGAAGGCACCAACGGGCACGGACATCATGAACCGGGTCGAGGCCGGTGGCTATGCGAGTCGGTATGAACTGATGCGGGACGTGGCGCTCAATTTGTTCTGGGTCAACCGGTTCGCATTGACGATGTACGACAAATACCCCGTGCGGTGGCGGGACGCCACCCGCACTCGTGAGGATATGTTCCTGCCGATCGTGGCACCGTGGCACGACCGGGAGGCCAAGATCGATGCGGTGCGGCGGGGGTACGCCGATTTGCCGGCAACCTGGGACGCGGCGACAGAGGATCGGATCTTCGCCGAGTTGTTCGACGTTTTCGGACACCGGACGTTCGATGCCACGAAGCTGCCATCCATCAAGCCCACCATCGCCGAAGCGCTCGCGGCGCCGGCCGGTTTGACATTCGTGCTGGGCGACTACGACCCGGATCACGCCTTTCACACCTACGAGGAGATCGTCGATGTGACCGATCGGGTCCCCGAGTTGGAGGCGCTGCAACGCTGGTCGATGGTGCTGCACAACCAGTACCCGTGGGACCTGTCGAAGGTCCGCCTGACGGCCATCGGAGACCTGCAGGACGACGATGTGATCATCATGTTCGTGCCACGTTCGCCCGACGTTCTGCGGTTCATCCGGAAGGTGAAAGCGACAACCGCCGCGGTGGCCGGTGGTGCCGCCACGATGGACCGAACGCCAGCCGCGACCCAGCCGCCGATAGAGGCGGTGGCGCCGATCAGGCCCTATCCGCCGCTGAACGTGACGCAGCGATTCGCGATTCAACCCAGGATCGAGGCCTTGGCGGTCGTCAAGGGCGAATATATCTGCAGCAACGATGATCTGATCCGGAATGCGGCGTACAGCTGGTCGCCGATGAGCGCTGCGGAGATCAGCGAGAAGACCGGGATCGAACAACGCCGTTACACCGCGCGGTCACTGGAGGAGATCTCCCTGGAGGCGGCCCGCGCCGCGCTGGCCAAGGCTGGTCGGGGGCCCGCGGAAATCGGCGCAGTGTTGTTCTGCTCGTGCACCAGCTCGCGGTTGATTCCATCGGCGTCAACGTGGTTGACCGGCCAGCTGGGGATGCAGCAGACCCATGCCTCGGTTGATCTGGTCGCCGCCTGCGCGGGTCTGGCCTACGGCCTGTCGGAGGCGGTCCGACTGCTGCAGGAGGTGGACCGGCCGGTTTTGCTGGTGTGCGCGGAGAAGTTCTCCGACAAGATCGGCACTGTCCGACCATCCCGGATGATCTTCGGTGATGGGGCGTCCGCGATCGTGATCGGCCCCGCGCCTACCGGTGCGAGCGGAGATATCGACGTGTTGCAGACCTATGCGGGCGGTCCGGTGAGTCAGGTGAACTCGATCATCTGGCCGAATCCGGTTTTCGACAACAACATCACCGTGTACGGCCCGGAGGTCAAGGCCCTGGCCGGCCGGTACCTGGCACAGATGATCGACGAGCTCGCGGCGCTGCCGGATACCACCGGGAAGGCCGAGACCGCTTGGGATACCGTCGAACTGGTGGTGCCGCACCAGGCGAACAAGACGATGGTGATCGACCTCGCCGCCAAGTCCGGGCTCGCCGCCGACCGGCTGTACTTCAACATCGAGACAATGGGCAATACATCGTCGGCGAGCATCCCGATCGCCATCGCGGACGCGGTCGCCGAGAAGGTGATCGACCGGCCGATGTGGATCTTCGCGCCCGGCTTCGGGGCGGGTGCGGTGGCCGGTTACGCCGTGCTGCGCATCGACCCGGCGGTAGTCGCCCCAGTCGCGGAGGGCGTCGCCGGCACCGCTGACGGTGCCGGAACGCCGGGCACCGAATTGCTCGGTTCCGACAACATCGCCATAGCATTTGGCGTTTGACGCCGCTTCACCGAGGCTCGCCAAGCAGGACGCCCGTCATCGCCGATTACAGTCTGCGATGCCGGGCGTCATCACTAGCGCCGGAGCTTGATCCGCCAGGTGCGGTGCACTGCGCTGGCATCCCTGGTCACCGACGTGCCGACCAGCACACCGAGGGCCACGGCGAAGATCGTGATGCCGGTGACGACCAGATCCTGCGCACCACTGGCCGCCCCGGTGGCCAGACTGGACACACCGTTGAATCCCAACGCACCCGGCAACAGGAGCCAGAAGCCGGGTAGCAACATGACGGCCGCCGGCGGGCTGCTGCGGAAGCGGGCGAGAGCGTAGGTGAGCGGCACGATGACCAGGCCGCCGACGAAGCCCGACAACGAAGGGTTGAGCAGCGCCGCCCCCAGCACCTGTGCGGCGTATGACGCGAACAGCGCGACCCAGAGGAACAGCAACGAACCCGATGGGGCGCTGGCGAACAACAGGTAGCCGATCCCGACCAGGAACACCCCGACCCACGGCGCCCAGGATCCGAGTTGTTCGGCGCCCGAGGCGTCCACGGTGCCGACGAGGCTGAGCCCGATGAACACCCCGAACGCCAGCAGCAGCAATTGCGAGACACCCCAGACCAGTCGGCTCGCTCCCGAGACGATCTGATCGCTGGCCAGTTCAATGGTGGCGATGGTCAGCGTGGCACCGGGCAGGAACGTGACCAACGCGGGCGCGACCAGGCGGATCGGGTCGTCATGAACGAAGGGCGCGACCACCTTCACCGCAAGAATGGTGACCAGGAAGGCGGCGATGACGGGCAGCGCGACGGACAGTGTCGCCCATTTGTCGGCAACCATGCGCAGGATCCCGACGAACGCACCCAGCGCCGCGTAGAACGGCAGGGCCAACAGGTCCGGGTTCAGCAACAGACCGAAGCCGAGGCTCAGCACTACCTGTCCGAGCACCGCCATCCACGGCCCGAAACGCGGCTCCGAGGCCATGATCTGGTGCAACCGGCGCAGTCCGAGCGACGGCGGCACGGTGCCCCGCTCCAGCACCGTGACCAGATCGTTGACCTGTGCGATCTGGTCGAGCCGCAGGCTCCGATTCGGCACCGAGACCAGGTCGACCTCGTCCGGACCGACCCGGAACAGGATGCCGGTCGGCATCACCATGGCTTGGACGTCGACGTCGTAGGCGGCTGCGACATCCTGCAGGGTCTCAGTGGTCTTCGCAGCCGAGTCGGCACTGTTCAGCAGGGCCACACCAAGAGCGCGCAGCAACTCGACCAGATCCGGCGGGATCGGCGGTGGTTCCCGCGCAATGCGGGGCATCGGTTGGGTGTCCTCCGGGCCGAGCGCGCGCATGGTCGCTCGAATCTGGTCACGCCAGCCGTACGGCTTGCCCTCGGTCACGAGTGCAAGTTTGCCCCCTGCCACAGCGACGAGCGACGTTCCCGCGCAACGAGCCCCGTGATCCGCCTTACCAATCAGGAGGTTGCCCCGGGGAGGCGAGAAAATCGGCTCGATTCCCTGGTCGATCCCGCTCGAAATGCTCGTCCTCTGCGTCTTGCCAGGCGGCTAGCTGCGCCCTGGACGACTCGCCGTCGCGGGCGACAGCGCGTTCCAGCCGATTGGCGCGGCCGGGGGTTTTCAGCCACACACTGACCCCCACCCGGCCGCCAAGGGCCTTCCGTCCGCTCGAAACACCCTCCAGGATCAGCACATCGACGACCGGGATCGCCACCCATTCGCCGGGCCGGGGTTCGCCGGAGGCCCAGTCGGTGAGCTGGACCCGGCCGTCGTGACCTTGGGCTATCGGCTGCAGGACGCCGGCGTCGAACCGGTCGAACCAGCCGAACGGATCTGCCCAGGTGGCCAGCAGGTCCGAGGAGAACAGCAGCACGGACAGACCTTGGCCCCCGGGCACCACCTGCTCTTTGAGCACGGACGCCCACAGCTGCGCGAAGGTGGTCTTGCCGGAGCCCGACGGCCCGTCGACGACCCCGAGCCTGGTCCGGCCGAGCCCCGGAGGCCGGCGCAGGAGCAACTCGGTGGCCAGTTCGGCGAGCCGGCGGGCGTGGCGCCGGTCGTCACCGGTCCGCGGTTCCGGTGCGCCGGCGGCGGATCGGTCGCTCATCCGGTCAGGCGTCCACCGAACGGCGCCCGGAGAACGCGCGGCCCAGGGTGACCTCGTCGGCGTACTCCAGGTCGCCGCCAACGGGGAGACCGCTGGCCAGCCGGGTCACGGACAGGTCCGGGAAGGTGCGCAGCAACCGGCTCAGGTAGGTGGCGGTTGCCTCGCCCTCCAGGTTGGGGTCGGTCGCCAGGATCACCTCGCGCACGCCCGGTTCGGCGATCCGGGTGAGCAGCGGCGCGATCCGCAGCTGGTCGGGTCCGATGCCGTCGATCGGTGAGATGGCCCCGCCGAGCACGTGGTACTTGCCGCGGAATTCTCTGGTCCGCTCGATGGCCGCGACGTCCTTCGGTTCCTCGACGACGCAGATGATGGCGTCGTCCCGGCGCGGGTCGTTGCAGATCCGGCAGCGGACGTCACCGGCGACGTTCCCGCAGACTTCGCAGAACCGGACCTCGTCCTTGACGCGTTGCAGCGCCACCTGCAGCTTCGTCAGGTCGGTCGGGTCGGCCGTCAACAAATGAAAGGCGATGCGCTGAGCGGACTTCGGCCCGATGCCGGGTAACCGGCCGAGCTCGTCGATCAGGTCCTGAACCGGGCCTTCATACACGGAGGGTCAGACCTCGCCGGGCTTGCGCGGGTCGGGCTGGGTATCGCCGTCGATGACGCCGACTTCGCCGCCGATGATGCCTTCTTCTTCGTCCTCGTCCTCGTCCTCGTCGTCATCGTCGTCGTCGTCATCGGCGATGTCGTCAAAATCGTCCCCCAGCGCCTGCGGAGCCCCACCGAAGCCGGGCAGCCCGGGGAACCCCCCGAGGCCCATCGACGACAAATCGAGCGACCCGGCCAGCCCGCCGGCCACCGAACCCATCGTGGTGCTGGCCATGTCCTCCGCGGCGCGCCGGGCGTCGTGCACGGCCGCGACGACCAGGTCCTCCAGTGTCTCGACATCGGCGGCGTCCACCACCGACGGATCGATCCTGATCCGCAGCAGGTCCCCACCACCGCTGACGACGGCCGTCACCAGACCACCGCTCGCGGTACCGGTGACCTCCGCCTGAGCCAACGACGCCTGCGCGCGTTCCATCTCGGCCTGCATCTGCTGGGCCTTCAGGACGATCTGGGTCAGGTCAGGCATGCCTGGCATCATGGTCAGTCCCCACTTCTTCGCTGCTGCACGGAATCTCCCGGTGGCCCACGGCGCGTCCGGCGACGCGGCCGGATAGGTCGCGACCCACTGCCGCCACAGTAGTGGTCGGCACCGTCAGTCCCGGCAATCGCCGACCCACGCCGGGAAATGTCCCAGGGCAGAGGGTCGCCGATGGCACAGTGGGGTCATGACTGCCCGCAGGCCGATCGCGGCCCTACAGAGAGTCGCCGTGGCCGCCGCTGCCCTAGCCTGCAGTCTGGCCATCGCGTCCTGCGCGCCGTCGACCACCCAGGCGTCCCCGCCCAGTAGCGCATCGACCGTCAGCTCGTCCCCCGCACCGTCCGGCCCGCCGGTGACCGTGCCTGGCCTGTCCACGCAGGCAGCAAGTTCGCCGGCGGAATCCTCAACAGTTCCGCCGAGCCCGGAGCCGACGCCCGAGCCCACACCGGAGCCCACACCGGAGGAGGCCACCCCGGAGCCGCCGCCGGCGCCCGAACCCGCAGAGCTGCCGCAGATCGACAATCCGGCAGACGATTTCATCCAGACCGGGGAGCCTGCCCCACCTCCGCCCGCGCCCGTCACCGGCGGCAAGGTTGTGGTCATCGACCCTGGCCACAACGGAGCGAACGGCGCCAATCCTGGGATCATCAACAAGCTCGTGGACGCGGGCTTCGGCGAAACCAAGGCCTGCAACACCACCGGCACGTCGACCAATGACGGTTACCCCGAACACGATTTCACCTGGGCCGTCGCCAACGACCTCAGGCCGCTGCTCGAGGCGCAGGGGGTCACCGTCATCATGACCAGGGACAGCGACGAAGGGGTCGGCCCCTGCGTGAATGAGCGGGCGGCCATCGGCAACAACGCCAACGCCGACGCGGTGGTTTCCATCCACGGTGACGGCGTGCAGTCCGACGCCAGTACCGGGTTCTACGTCATGACTGCCGTGCGCGAACCGGCCGGCGACGCGATGTCCGCCCAGTCGGACGCCCTGGCCAGGAGCATGCGTGACGGTCTGGTCTCGGCCGGCCTGTCCCCGTCGAACTACCTCGGTTCCGACGGGCTGTGGGACCGGGACGATCTCGCCGGGCTGAACCTGTCCACCCGGCCGACTGTGATGATCGAATCCGGCAACATGCGAGCCTCCAGTGATGCGGCCCTGATGAGTTCGTCCGCGGGGCAGCAGAAGTTCGCCCAGGGCTACGCGAACGGCATTCTGGCCTACCTCGCCAGTCGCTGACGATCGGCGCGGCCCAATAACCGGTCAGATGACCTCGGACGCCACCGCGTTCGGCTTCAACACACCCGACGCGATCTCGGTCGCGTAGTGGCAGGCCACCCGGTGACCCGGCTTCAGTTCGATCAGTTCCGGGCGGTCGGTGTCACACCGGGTCGGCTGCCGCCACGGGCAGCGGGTGTGGAAGCGGCAGCCGGTCGGCGGATTCGCCGGTGACGGCAGGTCGCCGGTCAGCAGGATCCGCTCCCGCCGGTCCTCCACCACCGGATCCGGTACCGGGACGGCGGACATTAATGCCCGGGTGTACGGATGCAGCGGCTCCGCGTACAGCGCCGCGGACGTCGCCTCCTCGACCAGCGCGCCGAGGTACATCACCCCAACCCGGTCGGAGATGTGCCGGACCACCGCGAGGTCGTGGGCGATGATCAGGTAGGTCAGTCCGAGGTCGGCCTGCAGGTCCTCCAGCAGGTTGATCACCTGGGCCTGCACCGAAACGTCAAGGGCGGAAACGGGTTCGTCCGCGACGATGAGCTCGGGATTGACAGTCAACGCGCGGGCGATGCCGATCCGCTGCCGCTGGCCGCCGGAGAATTCGTGCGGGTACTTCCGCAGGGCCGTATTCGGCAGCCCGACGGCGGACAACAGCTCGCGCAACCGGGCCTTGCTCTGCGCCTCGGACGTCACCAGACCGTGCGCCTTCATCCCCTCGACCAGGATGGACTGCACGGACTGCCGCGGATCGAGCGAGCCCAGCGGGTCCTGGAACACCATCTGCATGCGCTGCCGCGCCTGCCGCAGCGGCTCCGCCTTCAGCCCGGCGATGTCCACCCCGTCGAAAACCACCGAGCCGGCCGTGGGCTCCGTCAACCGGAGGATGCCGCGGCCGAGAGTGGACTTCCCACAACCGGATTCGCCGACCAGCCCGTAGGTCTCGCCGCGGCGGACCGACAGGCTGACACCATCGACGGCGTAGACGTAGCCGATCGTCTTGTTGATGAAGACGCCGCGTTTGATCGGGAAGTGCACCTTGAGGTCGTTGACCTCGAGCAGCACGTCGGCGCCGGCGGTGATCGCGGACAGTTCCGCGGCCGGCGCGTCCGGGGTGGGCTCGGAGACGTGCCCGTCGGTGCCCTCCGCGGCCGGCGTCACCAGCGTTTCCTCCGCGGCCGCGGCGGCCGTCCGCTCTTCCGGTGACTGAGCCAGCGGCTCCCGATCCCACGCCCCGGTCACGAAAGCTCCTTCCGGAGCGAGAAGACCGAGTCGGCCGCGGTGCCGCGCGGGCCCGTCGCCAGCGCGGCAGGCACCACCGGGTTGTGGCAGCGCAGCAGATGGTCGGGTTCCTCGGCGAGTGGCTCAAGGACCGGACTGACCTCCCGGCACGCGTCCACCTCCCGGCTGCACCGCGGCGCGAAGGCGCAGCCGTGCGTCCACGGGATGTTGTCCGACACCGACCCCGTGATCGGCGTCAGCCGCTCCCCGGGCGGCGCGTCCAGCCGCGGGATCGACTCCAGCAGGCCGTGGGTATACGGATGCCGGGGAGAGGCGAACAGCTCGTGCCGGTCCGCCCGTTCCACCACCCGGCCGCCGTAGAGGACGTTCACCTCGTCGACCAGCCCCGCCACCACCCCGAGGTCATGGGTGATCATGATCAGCGCGGTGCCGTGATCGACGACCAGCGTCTTCAGCAGCGCCAGGATCTGCGCCTGGATGGTGACGTCCAGGGCGGTGGTCGGCTCATCGGCGATCAACAGCCGCGGCCGGCAGGCCAGCGCCATGGCGATCAGCGCGCGTTGCCGCATCCCGCCGGAGAGCTGATGCGGGAACTCCTTCAGCCGCCTGGTCGGGTCCGGGATGCCGACCGAGTCGAGCAGGTCGCGGGCCTCCCGCATGGCCGCGGACCGCTTCATCCCGCGGTGCCGCTCCAGCACTTCGGTGACCTGGATCCCGATGGGGATCACCGGGTTCAGCGACGACAACGGGTCCTGGAAGATCATCGCCAGGTCGCGGCCGCGGCGGTCCCGCATCTGATCGAGGGGCAACGTCAGCAGGTCGGTGTTCTCGAACTGCACCGAGCCGGTGATGGACGCGCCGCGCTTGGGCAGCAGCCGCATGATCGCCAGCGAGGTCACCGACTTCCCGCAGCCCGACTCGCCGACCAAGCCGACGGTCTGCCCGGGGGCGACCGAGAACGACACCCGGTCGACGGCGGTGAACGGTGCGACGCCCCTGCGGTTGAACTGGACCGTCAGGTCGCTGACTTCCAGCAGCGCGGTCATCGGGTCACCGCCTGTTCTTCGGGTCGATGGCCTCGCGCAGCGCTTCGCCGAGCAGGGTGAACCCCAGCACGACGACGATGATCGCGCCGGCCGGCCAGAACGCCAACTGTGGGTGCGAGTCGATACTGGTCTGCGCCTCGCCGAGCATCTGGCCCCATTCCGGCTGCGAAACGTCCTGCGAGCCAAGACCCAGGAAGGACAGGGCGGCAGCGTCGAGGATGGAGGTCGCGATGACAAGGGTGGCCTGCACGATCACCGGCGAGACCGAGTTGGGCAGCATGTGCCGCATGACGATCGCACCGCGTTTGACGCCGAGCGATCGCGCGGCCAGCACGTGATCGGATTCGCGCTGCGCGAGCATCTGCCCGCGCAGCAGCCGGGCGAAGACCGGTATTTGCGGTATGCCGACGGCAATGATGACGCTGGTCAGGTTGGGGTTGGTGAACAGCACGCCGATCGAGATCGCCAGCAGCAGGCTGGGAATGGACAGCATGACATCGACGACGCGCATGACGATGGTGTCCACCCAGCCGCCGAAGGCGCCGGCCAGGATGCCGAGGATCAGGCCGCCGATCAGTCCGATGAGGGTAGCCAGGATGCCGACCAGCAGGGTTTGCCGGGCACCGACGATCAACCGGGAGAACAGGTCGCGGCCCTGGGTGTCGCCGCCTAGCGGGAAGCCGGGCTGCGCGGGGGCGATGGCGTTCCGGGCCCTGGACGTTTGCCCGATCAGCAACTGCGCACCCGGGTCGTTCGGGGCGATCCACGGCGCGATGATCGCCAGCACCAGGAAAAGCCCGATGATCACCGCGCCGACCCAGAACAGCGGTGAGGCCTTCAGCCGCACCCAGGCGTCGGCGAGCAGCGAGGTGCCCTCGTCGCCGGAGGTGACCAGGGCGTCGATCCGTTGCTTGCGTGCCCGGGAGTAGGTGGTGGCCATCAGCGGGCCCTGATCCGCGGGTCGACGTAGGCGTAGGCCAGGTCGACCAGGGTGTTGATGATGACGAACGCGGCAGCGGCGGCCAGGATCAGCAGCTGCACCAGCGGGTAGTCCTTCTTGGTGAAGCCGACGTACAGCGCCTCGCCCAGACCTGGGTAGGCGAACACCGTTTCGGTCAGCACGGCGCCGGTCAGCAGCGCACCGGTGAGCAGCCCGGTCACGGTGATCACCGGCAGCATCGCGTTCCGCAGCACGTACCGGTTCCGGATGGTGGTGCTGGTCAGGCCCTTCGCCTCGCCGGTGCGGACGAAGTCCTCGCCCTGCACCTCGAGGACCGAGCCGCGGGTGATCCGGAAGATCACCGCGAAGGGGATGGTGCCGAGCGCGATCCAGGGCAGGATCAGGTGCCGGATCGAATCCCAGGAGGCGTCCCATTCGCGGGTGATCAGACCGTCCAGGATGAAGAACCCGGTCACCCGGGTGGCGCCGATTCCCGGCGACTGCCGTCCGGATGGTGGCAGCAGGCCCCATTTGACGGCGAACGCGTACTTCAGCAGGAACGCCAGGAAGAAGACCGGCACCGCGATGCCGACCAGCGAGAGCACGATCAGGCTGTTGTCCGTCACGCCGCCCTTGCGCTTGGCCGCGATGTAACCGAGCGGGATGCCCAGCGCCAGGCCGAAGATCATCGCCCCGATCGCCAACTCGATCGTGGCGCCGAACCGGCTGAAGAACACATCGACAACCTCGGTGCCCGGCGACACTCCTGTCGATTGACCGAAGTTGCCCTGCAATACCCGGCCCACGTACTTGAAGTACTGCACGATGATCGGCTGGTCCAGGCCGAGGACCGCGGTCAATTCCGCTCGCTTCTCCGGGGTCGAGCGATCGCCGAGCAGCGCGGTGACCGGCCCGCCGGGCAGGTTCCGCAGCCAGATGAACAACAGGAACGACAGGACCACCAGCACGAGAACCAGCTGCAGCATCCGGCGGACGGTGTATCTCAGCACGACGCCACCCCGCGTGCCGGCTCAGTAGGAGGTGCTGGCGCGGGTCGCGCGCGGCAAGCCGTGCTCATGACCGAACGACCTCCTCCACCGATGCCGGACCTGCCCGAACATTGCACCGCGGGTACCGGCGCCGACAGTGCAGCGTCGATACCCGCGGTACGGCCGAGTGCCGCTACTGCTTGTAAACGGTGTAGAACTTCTCGTCCGTCAAGGGGCTGGCGATCAGGCCCTGGACGTCACCGGCGACCACGATGGCCGGCGGGGAGTGCGAGATGGGCACTGCGGGCAGGTATTCGTCCGTGAGCTGCTTGTTGAGCGCCACGTACGCCGCCTCCCGCTCGGTCGCGTCCGGAATCGCATCGGCGGCCTTCAGCGAGTCCGACAGCGTCGTCCCCCACGGCGCGTTCTCGGTGCCGAACCGGTTGGGGGTCTTGGTGAAGAAGGTGCCGATGAAGTTGTCCGGGGCGTTGTAGTCGCCCGTCCAGCCGAGCAGGAACAGATCAGGCTGCTGCGCCTCGACACCGTCCAGGTACCCGCCGTTCCACGGCTTGGAGCTCTCGTTGACCGTGATGCCAGCGGCCTCGAGATCGGTCTTGAAGGCGGCGAAGATGTCCTTCGGCGACGGCATGTACGGACGGGTGACCTCGGTCGGCCACCAGAAGTTCAGCGTCAGGTTGGACTGTCCGGCCTCGGCGAGCAGGTCCTTGGCCTTCTGCGGGTCGTAGGCGTACTGCTCGACGTCATCGGTCCAACCGTCGACCGTGTCCGGGTAGAAGATCTTCGCGACCTCGGCGCCCTCGGGCAGCTGAGAGTCGACCAGCTGCTGCCGGTTGAGGGCATAGGCGATGGCCTGCCGGACCTTCAGGTCCTGCAGGGCCGGGTTGTTCTTCTGGTTGATGCCCAGGTACAGGATGTTGAACGCCGGGCGCACCTCAACGTTGAAGCCGGCCGAGGTCAGCGCATCCCAGTCGGCGGCGTTGGGGTAGTCGTACCCGTCGATGGTGCCGGCCTGCAGTTCCTGCTTGCGGGCAGTCTCGTCCGGGATGATCTTGAAGATCAGCGTCTTGGACTTGGCCTTCTCGCCCCAGTAGTCGTCGTTGCGGACGAGGGTGACGGTGTTGTTCGCCTTGTCGTAGGACTCGAACTTGAACGGACCGGTACCCGTCGGGTGCTCGGTGGCGTAGGCCGGGTAGACGAAGGACTCGCCCTCGGCGACCACATTGTTGGCGTCGTACTGCTGCAGCGCGGTCGGCGACTGGATGGAGAACGCCGGCAGGCCGAGGATGGCCGGGAACTTGGAGGTGACGGTGGTCAGCTGGACGACCGCCGTGGCGGGGTCAGAAACGGTGCAGGATTCGTAGACACTGGGGACCGGCTCACCGGTCTCGCTCTTCTGATCCTTGAAACCGCCCATGGTCTCGGACCAGTACTGCGCCTGGGTGGCGCCGGCGCCGGTCTGGCTGTACATCCGGTCGAGGGTGAAGCAGACGGCGGCCGCGTCGAGCGGGGTGCCGTCGTGGAAGGTGACGCCCTCTCGGATCTTGAACGTCCAGGTCTTACCGTCGGCGGAGGTCTCCCACGACTCGGCCAGCGCGGGCTCCACGTCCGCCGTGCCCTGCTTGAAGGTGATCAGACCCTCGTTCATCTGCCGCGCGACGCGGAAGGTCTCGCCGTCGGTCGCATACAGCGGGTCGAACATGCTGGGGGCGCCGGCCGCACCGAAGATGATCTGGCCGTCCGGATCGGACGGACCACCGGCTGCCGCGTCGCCCGATGCCGACCCGGAAGCCTCCGCAGCACTCGATTCGCTGCTGGCACTCGATTCGCTGCCACGGTCCGAGCTCGCGCAGGCCGACAACGACAGGACGAGGGCGCCGGCCAAGCCGGCTCCCATCAACAGATGACGTTTCACGCTTCTACTACCTCCAGGGCTGTGATGGTGAAGGTGCTGGTCCGTGCTGGTCGCTCGGTTGGCGCAGCCGATGGCCGCCTGCACCACGGTGAGTGAGGCTCGACGTCGACTCACTCCCGTGGCATATCACCGGTTCGGCGCGCGCTCATGCTGCTGGAACCGTAAACGGAGGTTCACCCCCACACCAACTCTGTCACCGCATCGTTACCTATATGCAGGCGCATCCAGCGCAGAAAACACGGACATTTCCGGCATCTGTCGCAGGTTTTCCCGTTATCGAATCCGACGCGCTGCGTCAGAATTGCGGCTTCTCCACCGATATCGGCTTTGCCGCCGCTGCCGACTACGGTGGAGGTTCGCGAGAGGCGGGTGACGACCCGTCGGAACGAGCGTCCCATCGGGCGCGAATCGAGGGAGAACACCCGTCATGACGACCGACGTGGCCGCTGCAGCCACCCCCGCCACCAACGCAACGACCCCGACCGCGACGCCGTGGCCCGGATTGAACGCCCCGCTGGAGATCGCCGACCCGGAGGTCGCCGAGTACATCGGCAGAGAGGTCCGCCGCCAGCAGGAGACGCTGGAGATGATCGCGTCGGAAAACTTCGCCCCGGTCGCCGCCATGCAGGCCCAGGGCAGCGTACTGACCAACAAGTACGCCGAGGGTTACCCCGGTCGCCGCTATTACGGCGGCTGCGAAAACGTCGACCTTATCGAAACGCTCGCCATCGAGCGCATCAAGGCGTTGTTCGGCGCGGGCTACGCCAACGTCCAGCCGCACTCCGGCGCGCAGGCCAACGCCGCAGCCATGCAGGCCCTGATCAAGCCGGGTGACACCATCCTCGGCCTATCCCTTGCGCACGGCGGGCACCTCACCCACGGCATGCGGATCAACTTCTCCGGCCTCCTCTATAACGTCGCCGCGTACGAGGTGTCCAAGGAGGACTACCGGATCGACATGGACGAGGTGTCCAGGCTGGCCCGGCAGTACTCGCCGAAGCTGATCATCGCCGGCTGGTCCGCGTACCCCCGGCAGCTCGATTTCGAGCGGTTCCGGGAGATCGCCGACGAGGTCGACGCCTACCTGATGGTGGACATGGCGCACTTCGCCGGCCTGGTCGCCGCCGGCCTGCACCCGTCGCCGATCCAGCACGCGCACGTGACGACGACGACCACCCACAAGACGCTCGGCGGACCGCGCGGCGGCGTCATCCTGTCCAACGACCCGGCGATCGCCAAGAAGATCAACTCCGCCGTCTTCCCCGGTCAGCAGGGCGGCCCGCTGGAACACGTCATCGCCGCAAAGGCGGTTGCCTTCAAGATGGCCGCCGACCCGTCCTTCATCGAGCGGGCCGAGCGGACAATCCGCGGCGCCCGGCTGCTGGCCGAGCGACTGGTGCAGTCCGACGTCGCGGACGCGGGTATCCAGGTACTGACCGGCGGCACCGATGTGCACCTGGTGCTGGTCGACCTGCGGGAGTCGGACCTGGACGGCAAGGCCGCCGAGGACCGGCTGGACGCTGTCGGGATCACCGTCAACCGCAACGCCGTGCCGTTCGACCCGCGCCCCCCGATGGTGACGTCCGGGCTGCGGATCGGCACGCCGGCGCTGGCCACCCGCGGGTTCACCGACCGGGACTTCGTCGAGGTCGCCGACATCATCGCGACCGCGCTGATCGCGCCGGTCGGCGAACTCGATCACGCGGTCCGGGACGCCCTGCAGGCCAGGGTCACCGCGCTGACCATCGAACACCCGCTGTACCCGGGACTCGGGGTGGTGGTGTGACGTCCGCCCACGGCACCGTCCGGGTCGAAAAGGTCGTCACCTCAGGCACTTTCAGCTTGGACGGCGGAACGTGGGAAGTCGACAACAACGTCTGGTTGCTCGGCGATGACGAGGATGTGCTGGTCATCGACGCCGCGCACGACGCCGACGCGATCAAGGCGGCCATCGGTTCGCGGCGGGTGCACGCAATCCTGTGCACGCACGGGCACAACGATCACATCGACGCGGCGCCCGCCCTGGCCGAACTGACCGGCGCACCGATCTGGCTACACCCAGCCGACGCCGCGCTCTGGGGAATGGCCCACCCGGTCCGGCAACCCGACGGCGAACTGCACGCGGGACAGGTGGTGACCATCGCCGGCGTGGACGTCGAAGTGCTGCACACACCTGGACACTCCCCCGGCGCGGTGTGCTTCTCCGTGCCGGCGCTGGGCGTCGTGTTCAGCGGCGACACCCTCTTCGCCGGCGGGCCGGGCGCCACCGGCCGGTCGTTCTCCGACTTCCCGACGATCATCGAATCCATCTCCTACCGGTTGCTGAACCTGCCGGAGGAGACGGTCGTGCACACCGGTCATGGGGACGACACGACGATCGGCGCCGAGGAGCCGCACCTGGACGAATGGGTCGTGCGCGGGCACTGAGTCCTTGATTCTGCTGGCCCGTTAGAGGGCCCGGCGCATCCGCTGCTCACCGACCGCCGGGTTGCTGGGCAGCGGTTGCCGCTCGCCGGTTTCCACGAATCCCACCCGCCGGTAGAACCGCTCTGCCCTGACGTTGTCGTCGGCAACCCAGAGCACAACGCCGGCGGCACCGGCCGCCCCGGCCGCCTGACAAACGGCCTCGACGAGCTGGGTTGCGACGGCGGAACCGCGTCGTTCCGGGGCGACCCACATGCCAACCAGATGACGTTCGTCCGGCTGGCAGTCCTGCGTGATGATCGCGGCCATGCCGATGGCCACTGTGCCTGACGAAGCTGGGCTCGACTCGGCGGGGCCCGACCAGGCGAGGAACCACGCTCCCGGCGCCACCCGTTGCTGCCATTCGGCGTCATCGAATGCTGCTTCCCGGGCGAGCGTCGAACCGAAAGCGGACGGTGAGTCCGCCAGCGCGCGCAACCGAATGTCCTTGGCGGCGCGCCAATCCGCCGGCTGGGCGGTGCGGATCTCGGTGTCGGACATCCCCATCAACCTCCTGGTCCGGTGCCGTTCAGGCCGGTGGATCGAGCCGCCGCGCACCGAGTTCGGTGGTCAGCAGCGCGATCGCGATCTCCTCCGGGTCCCGCACCACCGTGCCGAGCGCCTGCGGATCCACCGGCTCGCCGTAGTCGTCGGGAATGTCGTCCTCTTCGGGCGGTGGTGGGGGCGGCGGCAGCGGATCTCCGGATGGCTCACCGGACAGGCTCGCGCTGGGCGGTCCACCGGTCGATCCGCGGGGCGGTCCACCGGTCTTGACCGCGGCGCTTCCACCGCCTTCGCAGCGGATGGTCCAGTTGACGCCGAGGACCTCCGTCAGCGCCGCCCGGAGCAGGTCGGAGTTCGTGGGCTCCATCACCCGGCGGGCCATCACCGCCGACGGCATCGCCAGATGCAGCACCCCAGATTCCACGGCGATGACCGTCGCGGACTCCAGAATGGCCTGGGTGGTGCGCCGCTGGCGCTTCACCGCCGCGAGCACCTCCGGCCAGACCCGGCGGACGTCGGTGACATCGATGGCGGCGGCAGCGGTCGGCGAGCTCGCCGCCACGTCCTGTTGCGTGGCGGCCGCACCAATGGCTGCTTCGGGCGAGACGGCCGGGGGTGACGGTTCTTGGGACGCCGGTTGCCGCCATGCCGACTCCCCCGCCGACCGGGCGGCCGCGCCGGCGGGCTCGGCGAGTCGCGCCGGCGGTTCGGCGGGTCGCGCCGGCGGTTCGGGGCGTTCGCTCCCGGGCCGGCTGTCCGAGCTGAGCCTGGGTCGAACCGGCAGCCCCAAGTTGGGCCCTGCTGGGCCTGATCGCTGGGCTCTTTCTGTTGGGCCCGAACGCTTCTCGGCGGGCGGAACGGGCTCCGGCCGTCGCGATTCCGGGGGACGCGGCGGCTCGGGGACCGCAACCTGCGGGTCCTGGGCTGGTGGTTCAACCGGCCGCGGCGATCCGGTGCGCGGCTGCGCCGATCCGCCCGCGACCGGGCCACCGGCGGCAGGTCCACCAGCACGGCTACCGGCGATCGGGCCACCGGCGATCTCCATCCGCCGTTCCATCAGCTCCAGGCGCTGCAGCAGGGCGGCGTCCCCGGTCGACGCACCCGGCAGCAGCATCCGGGCGCACAGCAGTTCCAACACCAGCCGGGGCGAGGTCGTCCCGCGCATGTCCACCAACCCGGTGTGCATGACCTCGGCGAGCCTGGTCAGCGTGGCGATCCCGAGCCGTTCGGCCTGCCCGGCCATCGAATCCAGCTGATCCTCCGGGGCGTCGATGAGCCCCTTGCTGGCCGCGTCCGGCACCGCGTTGATGATCACCAGGTCGCGCAGCCGTTGCAGCAGGTCGGCGGCGAACCGCCGCGGGTCGTGCCCGGCCTCGACGACCCGGTCCACCGCGCCGAACATGGAGGCGCCGTCGCTCGCGGCCAGCGCGTCGACGACCTCGTCCAGCAGGGCGGCATCGGTGACGCCGAGCAGCGCCACAGCACTGCGGTACGACACTCCCTCCGGCCCGGCGCCGGCCAGCAGCTGATCGAGCACGGACAACGAGTCCCGGGCGGATCCGCCGCCGGCCCTGATCACCAGCGGGAACACGGCAGGTTCGACGATCGCCCCTTCTTCGGCGCAGAGCCGCTCCAGCAGGGCGCGCAGGGTGGTCGGCGGGATCAGCCGGAAGGGGTAGTGGTGGGTGCGGGACCGAATAGTGGTCAGCACCTTGTCCGGTTCGGTGGTGGCAAAGATGAAAACCAGGTGCTCTGGCGGCTCTTCGACGATCTTGAGCAGGGCGTTGAAGCCCTGCGTCGTCACCATGTGCGCCTCGTCGATGATGAACACCCGGTAGCGGGACTCAGCCGGCATGTAGAAGGCCTTGTCGCGCAGATCCCGGGTGTCGTCCACCCCGCCGTGGCTGGCGGCGTCCAACTCGACGACGTCGAGCGACCCGGGACCCTCCGGGGCCAGTGCGATGCAGGAGTTGCACACCCCGCACGGATCGGGGGTCGGACCTTCGACACAGTTCAGCGATCGGGCCAGGATCCGCGCCGACGAGGTCTTCCCACAGCCGCGCGGGCCGGAGAACAGGTACGCGTGATTGATCCGGCCGGCGCCGAGTGCCGTGCGCAACGGCTGAGTGACATGCTCCTGCCCCACCACCTCGGAAAAGGTCGCGGGCCGATATTTTCGGTACAGAGCGAGCGCCACGAACCGAGGCTACGGCAGGAGTCCGACACCGCTCCACACCCGGCATCCAGGACCGAATCGGGCAAAAAAGGGGACCCCCGCACCCGCCAGAGCTCACGGACCCTTGCTGCCTTCCGGCCCTGGGGGGGTTGATGAGATGGACGCCGCGGGGGTCCGCCGAACAGTCTAACCGGGCTCGGCCGTGCCGCCGAACCGATCCGCCGGACCGGCCGGCGGGCGTTTGGCGACCTGGTCGGTCGCCATGGTTTTGGGCCTGAGAGATAGACGCCGTTCGCTCGCTCGGGGTTGCGTCGATTCGACGGTTCTACAGTGCGTCGAAGGGCACACTCCGAATCGCCACATCCGGCCCTGACCTGCGCGCATAATCGATTCAGATGGATCGAAGAGGTTGCCCCGGGTCGGCCCCCATCCGGTAGTTGAGGCCCCGGATCCGAAAAGGAGAATCACCATGTTGAACACTCTGAAAGACACTTTTGTTGCCCACCGTGCGGACCGCGCGGCCCATCGCCAGCTCGAGCACGAGCTGGCGGACTTCAGCACCCCGAGCGACCGGCTGGAGATCGAGACCATCGCCGATCGCTACAGCGACGAGGACACCCTCGAGGTCCGCCAGATCCTGTTCCGACTGGCCGCCTGATTTCACCCGTTGGTCCTCACCGGGCTCACCGGGCGGCCAATGGGCTTGCGAGTGGGAACTGTGCTCAGGCATCCTGCAGTCCTGAGCGCAGGCTGTACTAACACGAGGGAGTGCGATCGGTGATGAATCCGACCGGCTCCCTTTTGTCGTTCCTGGCGGTCTGACGTCGTGCCCAGTTGGCTCGAAGGCAAGCCGTTCGCCATCACGTTTGCGGTGTTGTTCGGCATCGTGCTGTTGCGCGCCCAGGCCACCTACTGGCTGGGCCGCGGCGTGACGGTCGGGGTCCTGCACACGCCGCTGGCGGCGAAGCTGGACAACCCGAAGACCACCCGGGCAATCGCCGCGCTGAACCGGTGGGGTCTGCCCCTGGTCACCGTGTCCTTCCTCACGGTCGGCTTCCAGACGGTCGTCAATGCGGCCGCCGGGCTGATCAGGATGCCCTGGGTCAGGTACACGGTGGCGATGCTGATCGGGTGCGTGGCCTGGGCGGCGATCTACGCCACGGTGGGCATTGCGGCGGTGGAGGGCATGCTCGCGCTCGCCGCGCATTCACCGTGGGCGCTCGCCGCGCTGGTCGTCGGCCTGATCGGCGCGGTTGTCGCGATCATCGTGCTACGCCGGCGGCGCAGTGACCCGGCCCCGGACGAGATGGTCGGCGAGACCAGCTCGTGCCCGTAGACTGCTCCGCGGTGTTCTTGCCAAGAAGTAGCTCAGGAGGATTCGCCTAGTGGCCTATGGCGCACGCTTGGAAAGCGTGTTGGGTTAACGCCCTCGGGGGTTCGAATCCCCCATCCTCCGCCAGCC
>CAWDUY010000023.1:0-5523 GCA_963805555.1 uncultured Actinomycetota bacterium | reverse complement strand
TAGTCTCCATGACCCCTGCGGGGCGGCCCTTCCGGGCTGAAAATGGTGGTCCGGTCGCCTGCTGACGTCGTGCTTCCTTGGTCCTTCGAGGCCGTCGATTAGTCGGGCGCTGGGAGCTGCGTGTGTGGGCCGTTCAGTGTGGCTTTGAGCACGAGGATTAGATTCGCCGTTTCCCTGCAGCTCCTGCGGACGACCGGGCCGTTGTCGGGTTCGTCGAGTGGAGGTGGGCAGGGTGGAAGTCGCGCAGGATGAGCAGCAGATCATCGCCCGGGTCGCAGCGCTGGATATCGGCAAGGCCGAGGTGGTGTGTTGTGTGCGGGTTCCCGGGAAGGGCCGGAGCCGGTTGCAGGAGGTCCGAACGTTCAACACGATGACCCGCTCGTTGCTGGTGTTGTCGGACTGGCTGTCCGGGTTGGGGGTGACCCGGGTGGTGATGGAAGCAACGAGCGACTACTGGAAGCCGCCGTTCTACCTGTTGGAGAACACTTTTCAGACGTGGCTGGTGAATGCCAAGGACGTCAAGCACCTCCCCGGACGACCCAAAACGGATCGGTTGGACGCTGTCTGGCTGTGCAAGGTCGCCGAACGGCAGATGCTCCGCCCGAGTTTCGTGCCGCCGGCCCCGTTCCGGGCGTTGCGTGATCTGACCCGGTACCGGGTCGACCTGATCGCGGCGCGGACCGCGGAGAAGCAGCGGGTGGAGAAGCTGCTCGAGGACGCCCCGTTGACTGAACTACCGGGAGGGTGGTTCGTGTCTTGCGGGGAGATTCCGCAGCGTGTGGTTAGCGTCCGGTGTCATGGTCGAAGCAGCGGATATGCCGCGGGATCTGTCGTCGTTGGTGGTGCCGTGTCGCGGGTCGCTTGAGGCGACGGAGGATCCGTTCGAGCCGTATCGGCTGGTGCACGCCGCGGGTGGGGTCGTCGGGTCGGTCGCTGGGTATCTGCGTGACCTGCAGGCTGCTGGTCGCTCGCCGGCCACGCAGCGCTCCTACGGGATGGACTTGTTGCGCTGGTTCCGGTTCTTGTGGGCGATCGACGTCGGTTGGGATCGAGCGACTCAGGTGGAGGCGCGGGATTTCTGCTGTTGGATCCAGGCCAGTGATAAGGCCGTTCGCCCGCATTGGCGGCGGGCCGGTCAGGATCCGGCTAGCGGCGTCACCAAGACTGCCCGGCCGGTGCCGGCCGACGGTGTCCGGCGGGCCGGTGTCCCGAATGCGGTGACGGGCAAGCCAACGCCGGGGCTGAAGTACGCGTCGTCGACGGTGGCGCACTGCGAAACGGTGCTGCGCAGTTTCTATGCCTTCCATCTGGACGCGGACAGCGGCCCGATCGTGAATCCGTTCCCGCTGGTCCGCGGACGACGGGCCGGCCGGCCGAACGCGCACGGCAACCCGATGGATCCGGTTCCGGCGCGGCGGTCGGGCCGGTACCGGCCGAGGGTGCCGGTGCGGATCCCGCGGGCGATCCCGGATCAGAAGTTCGATGAGCTGTTCGCGGCTTTGCCCTCGCATCGGGACCGGGCACTGGTCGCGTTCTGGGTGTCGACCGGGGCGCGGGCGGCGGAGCTGCTGGGGGCGACCAACGCCGATGCCGACCCGGGTCAGCAGCTGATCACGGTCATCCGGAAGGGCAGCAGGTGTCTGCAGCAGCTGCCGGCATCACCGGATGCGTTCGTCTGGCTGCGTCTGTATCAGGCGCAACTGCAAGGCGACGCGCCGACCGGGGCGGACCAGCCGTTGTGGTGGACGCTGCGGAAACCGTTGCGGGCATTGACTTATCACGCGGCGCGGGCGATGTTCGGGCGGGCGAACGCGTTGCTGGGGTCGAACTGGTCGCTGCATGATCTTCGGCATTCCGCGGCCTACCGGATGGCGCGGGATCCGCAGATGACACTGACGGATGTGCAGTGGGTCCTCGGGCACGCCCATTTGTCGACCACGCAGGTGTATCTGACGGCACCGGTCGAGGACATGATCGCCGCGGTCATCGCCCATCACACACGCCGCGCACAACGGGACGCGTCGCCGGCCGCCGATCCCGACCGGTTGCAGTACCGGCAGCAGTCCCTGGACGTGCTGTTCGGGCAGGGACCCACGTGAACAGCACCGATCAGGCCAGCGCCGAGGCGCCCGCTGCCGCCGGTGGCCTATATCAGGGTGCCCGACCGGCCGGGCGGGCCATGCCCGGGCCTTCACCATCGGTCGCGTTGCTGCACCGATTCCCACCCCGCGCGGCCACCGCTGACTGGCCGGCGACCGGGACCCCGAGAGCACAGCTGATGACCAGGTTGACGGCCGACCCGCTCCTCGGCGGTTCCGCCCTCAGGCCGGCGAACCTCCGGCGCGGCCTGATCCGGGTCCTGGACTGGTTGGAACGCCAGCCCGGCGACAGTTGGCAGGACCGGTGGCTGGCCAGCGCCGCCGACACGTACGGCAACCAGGCCTGGCGGCGGCTTCCGATGCACGAACAACCGGAGATCGGTGACGGGGCAGCGGATTCCGAGCATATCGGGTTGAACATTGCCCGCGCCATGTCGTGGCTTGTCTGCGCGGACGTGCTCCGGCCGAGCCTGAGTTGGCTACTGACGCCGGCGACCCCGGCCGGGCTGGTCGCCGACCTGGGCCGGGCCCGCGACCCGGAGGGATTCGCCCGCCTGGCCGAGGTCTGCCGAGCCGACGGGTCCAGTACGCAGGTGATGCGGGTGGCGTTACGCCGGATCGCTGTCATCCTGGCCGCCAAGGGCGGCGGGGTCGGCGATATCACCGTCGGCGATTGCGTACAACTGCTGCACACACTGGAGGAACACCACGCTGCGTCGGGGGCGCGCAGCCCCTACTTCTACCAGGTGCTGAACACCGCGGGTGTGTTCTCCGCCGACGCTCCGACGGTGCGCGGCCTGCGGACGCAGGGCCAGCTGAGCTGCGAGCAGTTGATCGACCGCTACGGCATCGCCTGCCGGCCGGTGCGTGACCTGCTCGTGGACTACCTCCGCGAACGCCAACCCGGGGTGGACTACGCGACCCTGCACAAAATGTCCTACAGCCTCGGCCGGCTGTTCTGGCGGGACCTGGAAATCAACCATCCCGGCATCGACTCGCTGCGCCTGCCGGCCGACGTCGCGACCGGATGGAAGGAGCGCATCACCACCAAGATCACCCGGGTCGCCGACCACGACGGGCGGATCACCCAGGTGCCCGCGCCGCGGATCAACGCCTTGGACCACCTGCTGGCCATCCGCTCGTTCTACCTCGACATCACCCACTGGGCGACCGAGGACCCATCCCGGTGGGGCCCCTGGGTCGCGCCCTGCCCGATCCGCGAGCCGGAAGCCTCGCTGCAGCGCAAGAAACGATCGCACCGCAAATCACGCATGGATCAGCGGACCCGGGAACGGCTGCCGATCCTGCCCGTCCTCATCTCCACCCTGAACAACACCCTCACGGTGGCCACCGAACGGCTGAACGCCGCTCAGGCCGTTGCCGCCGGAGACATCTTCGTCGTCAGTGGGCAGACCCTGCGCCGGTCACGCACCACCCACGCCACGGTCGGCAAGACCTGGGCCGAGGACCCGGACACCGGCAAAAGACGCGACCTGAGTCTGGAGGAACACCAGGCGTTCTGGACGTTGGCCGCGGTGAACGTGTTGCGCCACACGGGTATTCGGATCGAAGAACTCGGGGAACTTTCGCACCACAGCCTCATTCACTACAAGCTGCCCGCCACCGGCGAACTCGTTCCGCTGCTGCAGATCGCACCGTCGAAAACCGACACCGAACGGCTCCTGGTGATCAGCCCCGAACTGGCCGATGTGCTCAGCACCATCATCTGCCGGGTCCGTAACGAACACGGTGCCGTCCCACTCGTCGCGGCCTATGACTATCACGAACGGGTCTGGAACCCACCGATGCCGCTGTTGTTCCAACGCCACTTCGGCGGCGAGCACCGCCCCATCGCCGGACCCGCCGTCCGGGAGCTGATCAGCAACGCCCTGACCGGCAGCGGGATCACCGACGCCAGCGGCAAACCGCTGCGGTTCTCCCCGCACGATTTCCGCAGAATCCTGATCACCGACGCGATCATGCACGGCATGCCACCCCACATCGCCCAACTCGTCGCCGGTCACCGCGACATCAACGTCACGATGGGCTACAAAGCCGTTTACCCCGAAGAAGTCATCAACGGCCACCGCGCGTTCATCGCCCGCCGACGGGCACTACGGCCCAGCGAGGAATACCGCACCCCGACAGATCAGGAATGGGAAGAGTTCCTCGGTCATTTCGAACGCCGAAAGGTCTCCCTGGGCACCTGCGGCCGGTCCTACGCAACACCCTGTATTCATGAACATTCATGTATTCGCTGCCCACTGCTACGCCCCGACCCGGCCCAACGCGGCCGTCTCGCCGAAGTCTGCGACAACCTCGTCAGCCGCATCGCCGAAGCCCGCCGCGAAGGATGGCTCGGTGAAGTCGAAGGCCTGAAAATCAGCCTCGCCGCCGCGCGCGGCAAGCTCACCCAACTCGACGAACTCACCTCCCCGCTCGCAACGGTCCACCTCGGAATGCCCAGCACCAGCAGGCACCAGTGACCAGACCACGGGCCACAACCGGCGCCGCCCCAAACGCCCAACTTCGTGACCATTTCTTAGTTCAGAGAAGCGATGATCAAGGTGTCGGTCGTGGTCAGCGACGTGTTCGGAGTGTCTGGGCGGGACATGATGGCCGCCCTGGTCGCCGGAGAACGCGACCCGAAGGTCCTTGCCCAGTTGGCCCGCGGGTCGATGCGGGGCAAGACCGAACGGCTGGAGGAAGCGTTCACCGGCCGGTTCACCGAGCATCACGCGTTCCTGTTGCGGACCATGCTCGCCCGGGTCGATGCGATCAACACCGACATCGCCACTGTGCAGGCCCGGATCGATGAGCAGATCGCCCCTTTCGCGAAGGCGGTGACCCGGCTCGATGAGATCCCGGGGATCGGGCTCACCGCCGCGCACACCATCATCGCCGAGATCGGCCTGGACATGAGCAGGTTCCCGACCCCATCGCATCTGACATCGTGGGCGAGGTTCGCACCCGGGATCGCCGAATCCGCCGGCCGGAAGAAGGGCCACAGCGGCACCGGGCACGGCAACCGTTACCTCGCCCGGGCACTGGGAGAAGTCGCTATCGGAGCCAGCCGCACGAACACATTCCTGGGTGAGCGCTACCGCAGGATCGCCCGACGCCGCGGTAAGAAACGAGCGATCGTCGCAGTTGGCAGGTCCATCCTGGTGATCATCTGGCAATTGCTCAACGACCCCGAGAAGCGGTTCAACGATCTTGGTCCCGGGTACTACGAGTCCCGCATCAACCGCAACCGCAGCACCCGTAACCACGTGCGCGAACTCCAGGCATTGGGCTACAAAGTCATCCTCGAACCCGCAGCCTGAACCGACGCCGACATCAACGACCAGGCCAACAGCCCGGCCGTCGGTCCAAGCCGCCGTGGTCACCTTAATTTTCGGATTAGTGCAGATGTCGACTTCGT
>CAWDUY010000022.1:0-27445 GCA_963805555.1 uncultured Actinomycetota bacterium | reverse complement strand
GTTTCCTAAACCGTGTGTCGCAGGTTCGAATCCTGCTGGGGGCACAGTTACATTGGCCGACTCCGTCGGCTGTGCGCCTGATCGGGGGGTTTGTCAGCGTCCCAGGTAGGCGCACCAGCTACCAGTAACAATGAGTAGCTGCACCTGCAGATCCGTGCCCGACGAGATCTCGCTCGCTACCCGCGCGTGGCCGCAGCGGGTCGAGTCAGCCCTTGGGTCGATGGTCGACGATGCGGCGCATCTTGCCGACCGAACGTTCGATGCCCCCCGGATCCACGACGTCGACATCGACGGTGACACCGATGTGGTTCTTCACCAGCTTGCTCAACGCGGCGCCGCCCTGATCTCCCACCAGCGAGTCGATGCCCGGGCGACGTTCCACCCGGACCGTCATCTTGTCCATCCGGCCCGACCGGGACAGTTCGCACTGGAAGTGCGGAGACAGGGACGGCACCCGCAGGATGAGTTCCTCGATCTGCGTCGGGAACAGGTTGACGCCGCGCAGAATGATCATGTCGTCGCTTCGACCGGTGATCTTCTCGATGCGGCGCATCGGCCGCGCCGTCCCGGGCAGCAACCGGGTCAGGTCACGGGTGCGATACCGAACCACCGGCATCGCCTCCTTGCTCAGCGACGTGAAGACCAGCTCGCCGTAGGACCCGTCCGGAAGTACCTCCCCAGTGATCGGGTCGATGATCTCCGGATAGAAATGGTCCTCCCAGATGTGCAGGCCGTCCTTGGTGTCGACGCATTCGACACCGACACCGGGCCCGATCACCTCGGACAGGCCGTAAATGTCAATGGCATGCATGTCGAGGCGGGTCTCCATTTCCTGCCGCATGTCGTTGGTCCAGGGTTCGGCGCCGAAGATGCCCAGCTTCAAGGAGGTCTTGGCGGGGTCGATGCCCTGCCGTTCCATTTCGTCGATGACCGACAGCATGTAGGTAGGGGTGACCATGATGAAGTCCGGTTCGAAATCCCTGATCAGGGTGACTTGGCGTTCGGTCATTCCACCGGAAATCGGAATGACCGAGCAGCCCAGCCGCTCGGCGCCGTAGTGTGCGCCCAATCCGCCGGTGAAGAGCCCGTAACCGTAAGCGATATGGGCCCGGTCCCCGGGCCGGCCACCGGCCGCGCGGATGGATCTGGCCATGACGTTCGACCACATATCGATGTCGCCCGCGGTGTAGCCGACGACCGTTGGTTGGCCGGTTGTTCCGGAGGAGGCGTGGATCCGGGAGATCCGCTCCTTGGGAACGGCGAACATCCCGAACGGATAATTATCCCGCAGGTCCTTCTTGGTGGTGGTGGGGAATTTCGCGAGATCGGAAAGTTCCTGGCAATCGTCGGGATGCACCCCTGCGGCGTCGAACGCGGACCGGTAGTGCGGAACATTGTCGTAGGCATGTCGCAATGACCACTGCAGACGTTGCAATTGCAGCGCGCGCAACTCGTCGACCGATACCCGTTCGATGGGGTCCAACGATTCCGGGTGAGGCGTGCGGTCTTCCATGGCTCCTCCTTGAGCGTCCTGCAGGTCTATAGTGGCTGCGCCAAAATCAGCGGACTGCCATCGGCGAACATCACCGCCAGCACCTACCTCGCTGCGGTGGTCATGCCGGCCACTCCTTGGCGACCAGGGTGAGGACGTCGTAGGTGGCGACCGGCTCGTCCTTCTGGTTGACAACAGCTGCGTCCCAAACCACTTCGCCGTAGTCGGCGTCCGCCCGCGGGGAGATGCTCTTGGCCGTCAAGGTGACGGTCAGCGCGTCTCCGGGGTAGACCGGGGTGGTGAACCGCAGGTTCTCCAGACCGTAATTCGCCAGCACCGGCCCGTACTCCGGAGAAACGAACAAGCCGGCCGCCAGCGACACCACGAAATACCCGTGCGCGACCCGTCCCTCGAAGAACTGGTTTGCTGCTGCTGCTTCCTGGTCGGTGTGGGCGTAGAACTTGTCCCCGGACAGATCGGCGAAGGCGTCGATGTCATCCAGAGTGATGGTCCGCGGACCGCCCACAACGGCGTCGCCCACCCGCAACTCGGCGAGGCTCTTGCGGAATGGATGCTTGCCCTCGGTGTTGCGGGGTGCCCCGGTGACCCAGGTACCGGTGACCGCGGACACCGCGGCCGGTGAGCCCTGAATCGCGGTGCGCTGCATGTAGTGCTTGACACCCCGGATCCCGCCGAGCTCTTCACCGTCGCCGGCGCGGCCCGGGCCGCCATGAACCAGGTGCGGCAGTGGCGAACCGTGGCCGGTGGACTCGGCCGCGGAGTCCTGGTCCAGCACCAGCACCCGGCCGTGCCACGGTGCCACCCCCAGGACCAGGTCCCGAACCACCCGCGGGTCGGCGGAGACCACCGACCCGACCAGACTGCCGCGGCCTCTTGCCGCGAGGTCAATGGCATGGGCGGTGTCGCGATACCCCATCACGGTGCTGACCGGACCGAACACCTCGATGTCATGCGGCTCGTTGCGGCTGGAGTCCCTGGCCCACAACAGCACCGGTGGCAGGAAGGCGCCACGCTCCGGGTCGGCGCCGATCACCTCGAAGTGCTCCGGGTCGCCGACAACCACCTCCGCGGCGGCGGCCAGCTCGGCCAGATTCTTTCGCACGTCATCCCGCTGCGCCAGGCCGACCAGAGCGCCCATCGTGACGCCCGCCGCGGCGGGGTCGCCGACCCGCACCTTGTCCGAGATTCGCGACCGGACCGCGTCGATGACGTCGGGCACCAGCGCGTCCGGGACAAGGGCCCGCCGGATCGCGGTGCATTTCTGCCCCGCCTTGGACGTCATCTCGGTGACCAGTTGCCGGATGTAGAGGTCGAACTCCGCCGATCCGGGTGCGACATCGACGCCGAGGACGGAGAAGTTCAGCGAGTCGGCCTCGGAGCTGAACCGCACGCCATGCTGCATCACCGAGCGGTGCGAGCGCAACAGCGCGGCCGTCGAAGCTGACCCGGTGAACGCAACGGTGTCCTGCTCGGACAGCAGATCCAGCATGCCCCGGGAACCACCGGCGACCAACTGCAGGCTCCCTTCGGGCAGTAGTCCGGAGGAGATGATCTCCTTCACCACCGCCTCGGCCAGGTAGGAAGCCTGCGATGCTGGTTTGACGACGGTCGGAACCCCGGCCAGAAATGCCGGTGCCAGCTTTTCCAGCATCCCCCAGACCGGGAAGTTGAACGCGTTGATCTGCAGGGCAACACCGCGGCGGGGCGTGTAGATGTGCTGGCCAACGAACTGGCCGGTCTTGCCTAGTCGCTCTACAGGGCCGTCGACCAGCACGGTGGCATTGGGCAGTTCCCGGCGGCCCTTGCTGGCGTAGGTGAACAACACCCCGATGCCGCCATCGATGTCGACGAACGAGTCCCGTTTGGTGGCGCCCGTCCACGCCGAGATGGCGTAGAACTGTTCACGTTTGCCGTTCAGCAGTGCCAGCCAGCGCCTTGAGCGCAAGAGCCCTTTCATGGAAGGGCATGTCCCGCAACGCCGGTCCGCCGACGGATCTCGCGTGATCCAACACCGGGACCATGTCGATCGGGTCAGTGCCGATCACCGCGACCGGTTCAGCGGTGGCTGCGTTGAGCAGTTCGAGGCGGTCACCGGCCGGGCCCAGCCAGCGGCCTGCCACATAGCTCTCGACGGGGGTTGTCACGGATTGACTCCTAACTGCTGGCGATTCACGGTGTCTGCTCGAAGATCTCGTATTGCTGGTGGTTCCACATCCGGCTGGCGATCCACGTGAACCCGGCCTGCTGCGCGGCGCGGCGACCGACCTCATTCCATTCCGGGACGGTGGTCCGCAGCCGCCGATCGAGCGCTACCGAGGCGGCGTACTCGACTGCGGCGCGACCGAGTTCACCGCTCCACCCGCGGCCCGCCAGCTGAGGGCGGATTCCGATGGCGACGTCGATGACGTCATCGTCCTGCGGGGCACCTTGCACCCTGGCTGCGGCGCCGACGCAGCAGAAACCCAACAGGAGGTCGTCGCGGTCGACGACCGCCCAGTACCCCTCGTCCGGTTCCGGCGCTTCCAGCGCGTCCTCGATGTGCCAGGCACCCGGCCGGCTCCAGCTGGCCAGGTCCAGTCCGTCCTCGATGGTCAATTGCCGGACCCGGAACGGCGGCACCGGGTCGGCGGTCAACCGCCCCGCCGGAGCAGACGGTCCCGAGCTACGGGCCGGGGCAGCCGCCGGTTGCCCGGTGGCGGTGCGGTCCCGGCGGCGTTGGGCTCGATCGTCGAGGAAAGAGGTCATTCGCTGGCGCTTGTCCTCGCTGTCGAACAGCACGGCCTGAGCGGCGATGTCGAAGGCCGTGGTCGCGGGCCGGTGCTGCCGCAATGCCAGTTTGGTCAGCTCCAATGCCCGCCATGACCTGGAGGCGATCCGGTCGGCCAGCGAGATGGCCTGCCCCAAAAGGTCCTCCGCAGGATGAACCGCGTCCACTAGTCCGGCGGACAGTGCCTGCTGATCGCCGAGCACCTCCCCCGCGTACAGCATCCGGCGAGCGGTCGGCAGCCCCACAGTCTGCGGAAGCCGCCAATTCGCGCCGGCGCCGGCCAGGATGCCCAGGCCAAGTTCGGGTTGGGCGAATCTCGCGCTGGGCGAGGCGAGCCGAAAGTCGCAGGCCAGGGCCAGTTCGCAGCCGCCCCCGTAGGCAGGCCCGTCGATCACGGCGATGCTCGGCCAGCGGTGAGCCTCGAGCCGGTCGAACAACCCGGCGTTGATCCCACGCAATGCAGCATCTGCGTCCCGATCAACCATCTCGGCAATATCCGCGCCCGCCGCAAAGGCCCCGGGAGTGGTGGAGTGCACAATGAGGACGCCTGGTTCGTGGCGAGCCTCCACCAGCGCAAGGTCGAATGCATCCACCAGTGCCTGACTGAGCGCGTTGTACTTGTCCGGACGGTTCAGTCCGATCAGGAAGACGTTGCCGCGCCGCTCGGTCTTCACCAAATCTCCAGCGGCATATCCGCTCTCGTTGCCAGCGCTCACTGGTCGAAGTCCACGGTGACCTGGTCGGTGACCGGGTGGGACTGGCAGGTCAGAACGTAACCGCGGGCGATCTCGTCGGGCTCGAGTGCATAGTTTGAGTCCATCTCGACTTTTCCTTCGATGACTTTGGCCCGGCAGGTGCCGCAGACCGCGTTCTTGCAGGCGTAGGGAGCGTCCGAGCGGGCCCGGAGAGTTTCATCGAGTACCGAGTCGCCGTCGCGGGGCAGCGTGAAGGTCAGTGACCGGCCGTCGAGGATGACGGTAACCTTGGACCCGGTCACCGCGGTTCCGGGGTCGGTGACGGGGCGTCGCCGGGTCACCGGTGCGCCGACGTGGAACAACTCGCGGTGCACCTGCGCGCTGTCGACATCCCGTTCCAGGAGCACTCCGCGGACGGAATCGGTCATCGCCAGCGGTCCGCACAGAAACCATTCGTCCACATCGTCGACTTCAATGATGGTGTCCAGAATGCGTCCCAACCGTTCGACATCGAGTCGACCGGAGAGCATGTCAACTTCCGTCATTTCCTGGCCGAGGACGTGCACGAGCTGGAAACGGTCGGGAAACCGGTTCTTCAGGTCCTCGAGTTCTTCCAGAAACATGATGGTCGAGGTGCGCCGGTTGACATAGATCAACGCCGCGGAGCTCAGCGGCTCAACTTCCAGGACCGTGCTCAGGATGGACAGCACGGGGGTGATTCCCGACCCGGCCGCCACGGCGACATACCGCTTGGCGTTGGCGGCGTCCAGCGGGGTGGAGAACGTCCCGGTGGGAGTCATCACATCCAGGACATCGCCGGCCCGCAGCCGGTCGGCGGCGTAGCTGGAGAACACGCCTTCCGGGATGCGCTTCACCCCGATCCGTAACGGGCCACCGGTCGCCGGGGCGCAGATGGAATAGTTTCGGCGCACGTCATCACCGAGCGCGGCGGCCTTGACCGACAGGTGCTGGCCGGGGTTGAACCGGAATTCGGCGCGCAGTTCCTCGGGAACGTCGAAGGTGATCGCCACCGAGTCCTCGGTGAGCCGGTCAACGGAGGCGACCCGCAGCGGGTGGAAGACGGCGTGCCGGCGACCCGGCGCCGCGATCGGACCCCGCCTTTCCGGCGAGTCGGTGCCGGCGATGCTCGTGACTGTTTCGCTGTCCACAGCCCCTTCTGCGACATCACCATGGGTGGTGGTCATCAGATCGCCTTGAAGGAGTCGAACGGTTCGGCGCAGGCCAGGCAGGTCCAGTGGGATTTGCAGGGTGTGGAGCCGAACCGGCTGATTTCCCTGGTCTTGGTGGACCCGCAGCGCGGGCACCTGGCGGAGAGGGTGAGACCGATGGGTCGCGGACCAGCGGACGGTGGCCGGCAGGCGCCCGGCGGGGCGATGCCGTACTCCCGTAGTTTGACCTTGCCCTCTGCACTCATCCAGTCGGTCGTCCAGGCCGGTGACAGCACCGTTCTCACCTGAAAACGGTCGACACCTGCTGCGCGCAATGCTGTTTCGACGTCGCCGGCGATGACCGCCGTTGCCGGGCAACCGGTGTAGGTAGGAGTCAGGGTGACGTCGACGGTCCCGTCCGTGGTGATCTGCACATCCCGGAGGATGCCCAGGTCCTGCAGAGTGAGCACGGGGATCTCCGGGTCGGGCACGGAGCCGGCGATATCGCGGAGTTGCTGCAGGGTCAGCGCGTTCGCTGCGGACGTGATTGCGGCGGGCGGACTCTCGTCGAGGGTGCTGATCACCAGGTCGCTCCCGGGTGTGAACGGTGCAGGTGCTGCATCTCGGGCAGCAGGTGGCCCAGGTTTTCGCTGTGGTACCCGGCGCGGCCGCCACGGGAACGCCATTTCGGGGTGGGGACGGTCACTGTTGCCTCGGCGATGACGTTCTCGACGTAGCCGGTCCAGGCCGGACGCAGCGTGGCCGGCTCGGCGGCGATGCCTGGCAACGCGGCGACAGTGTCGGTGCTGTCGAAGATTTCTTCGACGTACGGCCAGACGCGGTCCAGCGCGGCCTGCGTCCGGTCATGGGATTCCGGGGTCCCATCGCCAAGCCGCAGCACCCATTGGGTGGCGTGGTCGCGGTGGTAGTCGACCTCTTTGACGGCCTTCGCGGCCAGCGCGGACAGCGTCGGGTCAGCAGAGGTCAACAGCGCCGTGTACAGCTCATACTGGTACGCCGAAAAGATCAACTGCCGAACCATGGTGACCGCGAAGTCACCGTTCTCGATCTCCACCAGCTGGACGTTGCGGAACTCCCGCTCGTCCCGCCGGAAAGCGAGATCGTCCTCGTCTCTGGCAATTCCGGTGACACCCCCCTCCACTTCCCCGGCATAGCTGAGCAAGGTGCGGGCCTGCCCGAGCAGGTCGAGTGCGATATTGCCCAGCGCGATGTCCTCTTCGATCTGCGGGGCGCGGGTGATCCACTCTCCCAGCCGCTGGGCGAGGATCAGCGCGTCATCACCAAGGCCGAGAACGTAAGTGGCAAGGGCGATTTGATCGGTCGGCGCGTCGTTGGCAATGCCGGTGCCGGTCACAGATGGGCTCGTCACAGGTGGGACACCCCTTCCGGGACGTCATAAAAGGTCGGGTGCCGGTAGGCCTTGTCCATGGCCGGGTCGAAAAACGGGTCCTTCTCGTCCGGGCTTGATGCGGTGATCGCGGCGGACGGGATGATCCAGATGGAGACGCCTTCTCCTCGGCGGGTGTAGACGTCCCTGGCGTTCCGCAGCGCCATTGCGGCGTCCGGGGCGTGCAGGCTGCCGACGTGCTGGTGGGAAAGCCCGCGGCGAGCCCGGATGAAGACCTCCCACAGCGGCCACCCCTTGCGCGGGGTACTGGTCCGTGGCTGGTTGTCGTCGGCGTTCATGCCACTGCCCCGACCGCAACCTTGACGGCGTGTTTGCCGGCGTAGGCGTCGGCGGCTTCCCGGACCCAGCGACCCTCTTCGTGCGCGGCGACCCGGCGCTCCATCCGTTGGGCATTGCAGGGTCCGTCGCCCTTGATCACCCTGGTAAGTTCCGACCAGTCGATGGCGCCGAAGTCGTAATGCTGACGTTCTTCATTCCACACCAGGTCAGGGTCCGGAAGTTTCAGGTCCAGGGCCTGCGCCTGCTCGACGCACATGTCGACAAACCGTTGCCGCAGTTCGTCATTGCTGAATCGCTTGATTCCCCAAGCACTGGATTGCGCGGAATGTGGCGAGTCGGCATCGGGCGGGCCGAACATCATCAGTGACGGCCACCAAAACCGGTCGACCGCGTCCTGCGCCATCGCGTGTTGGGCCGGGGTGCCGTGCGAAAGGGTGTGCAGGATCTCGAAACCCTGCCGTTGGTGGAACGATTCCTCCTTGCAGACCCGGACCATCGCGCGGCCGTAGGGCCCGTAGGAGCAGCGGCACAGCGGCACCTGGTTCATGATCGCGGCGCCGTCCACCAGCCAACCGATCGCGCCCATATCGGCCCAGGTCAGGGTCGGGTAATTGAAGATGGACGAGTACTTCTGCTTTCCCGAGTGCAGCAGGTCGAGCAGGTCCTCCCGGTCGACGCCGAGGGTCTCCGCCGCGGAGTACAGGTACAGCCCGTGGCCGGCCTCGTCCTGCACCTTTGCCAGCAGGATCGCCTTGCGCCGCAGGCTGGGCGCCCGGGTGATCCAATTGCCCTCGGGCTGCATGCCGATGATCTCCGAGTGGGCGTGCTGGGCGATCTGCCGGATCAACGTCTTGCGATACCCGTCGGGCATCCAGTCCCGCGGCTCGATCCGCTGATCGTCGGCGATCAACTGATCGAAACGCTCCTGCATCCCCTCGGGCGTTTCCTGCCCTTCTTCCGATTCAATCCTGTCGACGTTGCCGTACACGCGGCCTCCCTGCCTGACACTTCCAAGAGATTTTTCCCGAACGAACGGTCAGTAAAGTATGTAGGGCACAATGGCGGCATGTCAACCGTTTCTGGTCAGAAATCCGACTCGGAAGCAGGTGTTGCTCCGCGCGGGAACCGCGGGCGCCCCGCCCGGTACACCAGGGAAGGGTTGCTGGAACTGGTTGTGGGAGTGTTCAACGAACGCGGCTACGAAGGCGCCAGCATGGAAGACCTCGCCAAAGCCAGTGGTTTCACGAAATCGACCTTCTATCATCACGTCTCGGGGAAGGAAGAATTGCTGCGAATGGCGGTGGACCGCGCTTTGGACGCTCTGTCCGCCGCCTTGGACCAGGCGGAGGCCACCGGCGGGAGTCCGGTCGAGGTGCTGGAGAGCGCGATACGGCGAACCACCGAGGTGCTGCTCGCCGAGCTTCCCTATGTGACCTTGTTGCTGCGGGTCCGGGGCAACACCGAGATCGAACGAGGAGCACTTGCCCGGCGGCGCGCCATCGACACCCGGTTGGCGGCGCTGGTCAAAAGCGCAGTGGATGCCGGGCAGATCCGCGATGACATTGATCCTCGCCTGGTGAGCCGCCTGCTCTTCGGGATGGTCAACTCGATCACCGAGTGGTACCGCCCCGGGGCACGGAACTCTTCGAAGCAGGGCACCATCGATGCCGTCGTCAGCCTGGCCCTGGAGGGTCTGAAGGTTCAGCGCTCCAGCCGGAGATAGGCGAGAGAAGTCAAATCAGACTGATTCCAGCAACAGCGCAATTCCCATTCCGACGCCGATGCACATGGTGGCAACCGCCCGGCGGGCGCCACCATCGGCGCGGTCCGCCAGATCGATCGCCGCCGAGAGAGCCAGTCGTGCCCCGCTCATGCCCAGCGGGTGCCCGAAGGCGATGGCCCCGCCGTTGGGGTTGACCACGTCGCTGTCCACCGGCAGTCCGAGTCCGCGCAGGACGGCCAGTGACTGCGAGGCGAACGCTTCGTTCAGCTCGAAAAGGTCGATATCGGCGACCTCCAGGCCGGCCCGGCCAAGTAGTCGACGGGTTGCCGGTTCGGGCCCAATCCCCATGATGCGGGGTGGAACGCCAACCGAAGCAAGCCCGGTGATTCTGGCCAGCGGAGTGAGACCGTATTGCTCGACGGCCTTTTCGGACGCGATGAGCAGGGCGGCGGCGCCGTCGTTGATGCCGGAGGAGTTGCCGGCAGTGACGGTGCCGTCCGGGAACAGCGGTCGCAGTTTGGCCAGCGCCTCCCGCGAGGTGTCACGTGGGTGTTCGTCCGTGTCGACGAGGAGCGGGGATGCCTTGCGTTGCGGGACTGGAATCGGCGCGATCTCGCGCGCCATCCGCCCGGCGGCAATGGCCTTTGCCGCACGTTCCTGCGAGCGCAGGGCGAAGGCGTCCTGATCCTCCCGGGAGACGTTGAAATCGCGAGCGACGTTCTCCGCGGTCTGCGGCATTGCGTCCGTACCGAAGCGTTCCTGCATCTTCGGGTTGACGAAGCGCCAACCGATGGTGGTGTCGGCGATTTCAGCATGCCGGGAGAACGCGGTTTCCGGTTTTGGGAGCACGAACGGCGCACGACTCATGCTCTCCACTCCACCGGCGATGATCAGGTCGGCATCGCCGGCCCGGATCGCACGGGCCGCCATGCCCACGGCGTCGAGTCCTGAGCCGCAGAGCCGGTTGATGGTGCCGCCGGGTGCCTCGATCGGCAGACCGCCGAGCAGGGCTGCCATCCGGGCCACGTTGCGGTTGTCCTCGCCTGCCTGGTTCGCACAACCCATCAGCACGTCGTCCAGCGCCGACCAGTCCACCGATGGAAGCCGCTCGGCCAAGGTCCGAATAACGTGCGCGGCCATGTTGTCCGGTCGGACCGAGGCCAACGCGCCGGCATAGCGGCCGATCGGCGTCCGCACTCCGGTGACGAGATAAGCGTTGGTCATGGGGTTCTCCTGTCGGCGGGTGGTTGAGCGCACCCGAGCTGCTCGTGCCCGTCGGTGACGACTTGTTCGGTAGCAGCATGCTGCGCTGGCAGGTGCCGTCGGTTCAGCGACCGGCTGCGTCCACGGAATTCGGCGATGATGGTGCGGTTGGCTCCGCGCTGGCAGCTAACTGTCACGTCGTACAGGCCGCTGCGCCCGAACCGAGCGCGTTCCACCGCGTCGGCGAGCAGCACATCGCCCAGTCGGGCCGGCGCGACAAAGGTGATATCGAATCCGGACGCGACGGTAACGTCGTCATACGTGTTGCAGGCGAACGCGAATGCGCTGTCGGCGAGGGCGGCGAGGAATCCGCCGTGGCAGCTGCCGTGTCCGTTCACCATGTCCTGCCGCACGGTCATGGTCAGCGTCGACCGGCCGGGGCCGACGGTCAACAGTTCCATTCCGAGGCGACGGCTGGCCTGATCCTCCACCCACATCGCCGCCGCACACGCCCGAGCCAGCGCGAGCGCCGAATCTACCGGCTTCGTCGGCTCAGAGGTCACGAAGGCACCTCCCACTCAACGCCGCCCGCCGCAGGGTCGGGCACGCCCGGTACCGGCCGTCCCCGTATGTTCGGGCCAGCGCGTCCAGGATCGAAACGATGCGACTCGCACCGATGCGGTCGCCCCATTCCAGCGGGCCGATCGGGTAACCGACACCCAACCGCATCGCGGTGTCGACGTCGGTCGCCGATGCCACTTTCCGTCCAACGACGTCGGCGGCCTCGTTGACGAGCATGGCGGCGGTGCGGGCCACCAGCAGTCCGGGTACATCGTCGACGACGCTGACTGCCGCACCCGACGCCTGCAGCAGTCCTGTTGCCGCCGCCACCGACAGCGGCGGGCAGTTGTCGGATGCGGCGACGGCGAATCGGGTGGCCGTCGCGGGGTCCAGTGCCAGATCCAGCGTGACGACCGGTCGGCGAATTTCGCTGGCATGCTCGGTCGCGGTTCGGCCGTCCGTCGGAACCAGCACCGCACCCCCGGGCAGCTCGGCCCACGTGGTTTCGCCGTCTGCGTAGGTAATCTCGATATCGTTGTCGGACAACCGTTTCCACAGATCGCTCCACGGTCCCCAGTCCCCGGTGATCGTCAGGTGAGGTACGGCGGGGGCGGCTGCTGCGGTCGACGGCGGGGGTGCGGCAGCGCCCTTTGCATAGGAGTAGAAACCTTCCCCGGCCTTGCGGCCGAGCCGGCCTGCGTCGACCAGTGCCTGCTGCGCCAGGGACGGTGCGTAGCGCGGGTCTTGGGCGAACAGCTCCCACACGGAACGACCGACGGCCAGATTGACGTCCTGGCCGATCAGATCGGTCAACTCCAGCGGACCCATTCGAAACCCGCCCGCCTCCCGGAGTACGGCGTCGATGGTCGCCGGGTCGGCGGCGGCCTCGTCCAGCGCACGCAGCGCCTCACCGTAGAACGGTCGAGCCACCCGGTTGACGATGAAGCCCGGTGTCGATGTGACCATGACCGGGGTCTTTCCCCAGGTGGTGGCGATCGCTGCGACCGCCGCCGCGACCCCGGGGTCGGTCGCCAAACCCGAGACCACCTCGACCAGGCGCATCACCGGCGCCGGGTTGAAAAAGTGCATGCCGACACAACGCCCTGGGTGTCGCAAGGTGGCCGCAACCGCGGTGATCGACAACGATGAGGTGTTGGTCGCCAACACGCAGTCAGCGGTGACGACGGCCTCCAGGCCCGCGAAGATGCTGCGTTTGATGTCCAGGGATTCCACCGCAGCCTCGATGACCAGCGCGCAGCCGGCCAGATCGCCGACCTCCGATGCCGCCGTGAGATTGGCCCGGGCGGCATCTGCCGCTGCCGGCTCGAGCCGCCCCTTGCTGACCAACCGGTCCCATCGGGCTGCAACCCCCTCAACCGCCGTTTGGGCGCGCCCGGCCACAGCGTCCAACAGCAGAACCGGATGCCCTGACTGGGCGGCGATCTGAGCGATCCCGGCACCCATCGTCCCGGAACCGACAACTCCGACCGGTGCTGCAGCGGTGAGCTGCGTCAATGCGTCTCCAAGGTTAAACATACCGAACGTTCAGTAAAGCATTGCGGAAAGGCGACTGTCCGTCAAGCCGCCGTATGCCCCGCGGTTAGGGCTCCATGACATCGATGGTTGCAGTCAATGGTGCAGTGGAATCTCCCCCGACCCAGATGTCGAAGGTTGTGGCGTCGGTGACCCAGTCGCGGGCGGCCGCGTTCCAGTACTGCCGCTCGTCAGGTCCGATCGGGAAGGACAGGGTGCGTGACTCCCCGGCGGCGAGGGTGACCCGTTGGAAGCCCTTGAGTTCACGGACGGGGCGTGACGCGGTGCCGTAGCGCTGGTGGAGGTAGAGCTGCGCCACCTCGTCGGCCTCGCGATCCGAGGTGTTCGTGACCTCGACAGACACGGTCACGGTGTCGGCGGTGGTGGTGGGCTGGTCGACGATCAGGTTGCTGTAGTCGAACCGGCCGTAGCTCAGGCCGTACCCGAACGGGAACAATGGTGTGCTGGCTTCGTCCCAGTAACGCCGAGCCTGGTTCTCGGGTTCGTGAGACCGGGTGTGGGCGTAGATCATCGGGACCTGACCGACGGTCCGCGGCCAGGTAAAGGGTAGTTTGCCGCCGGGTGAGACATCACCGAAAAGCAGGTTGGCCACGGCGGCGCCACCCTGCGTGCCGGGATACCAGATATCCAGGATCGCCGGAACATGCTCAGCGGCCCAACGCAGGTCTAGCGGGCGTCCGTTCATCACCAGCAGGACGACCGGGGTGCCGGTCCCGACGACGGCCTGGAGTAGCTCCAATTGACGTCCGGGCAGCTCGAGCGAGGACCGGGACGCCATCTCGCTGATCATGTTCTGCCATTCGCCGACCACCACGACCGCAACATCGGCCCGACGTGCGAGGTCGACTGCCCTTCGAAACTCGGCGTCACTGTCGAAACCTTCGGGGTCACTTGGTGTATTGCCGCCGAACATGTCGAACAAGGACGGGAACTCTCGTTGCACCACTGGTACGCCGCGGGCGTACTCGACGTGAATGGCGTCGCCTGCTCGGGCCCGGATGCCGTCGAGCACGGTCACTGTTTCGTCCAGGTCGTAGTCAAAGACCCACGGCCCGATGGTGTCGCGGGGAGAATCGGCCAACGGTCCGATGACCGCGACCGCGCTGAGTGCGGTGGCGTCCAGGGGCAGCAGGTCGCCATCGTTCCGCAACAGCACGGCGGATCGTTCGGCGGCGACCCGCGCAACGTCGCGGTGGGCTGGATCTTTCAACACCGCACGAGCGCGGTCCTCGTCGACGTAGGGGGCGTCGAACAAGCCCAGGCGAATCTTCGCCTCCAGGATGCGCCGGACGCTGGCGTCCATCGTCTGAGCATCAGTCGCGCCGGTGCCCAGTGCTTCGGGCAGCTGTGCGTATGCGGCGTCGGCAATGACCATCTCCATGTCCACCCCGGCGTTCACCGCGCGCGCCCCGGCGTCGGTCAGGTCGGCAGCGAAGCCATGAGTCACCAGGTTGCGCACCGCATTGGCGTCGCTGACGACAAACCCCTCGAACCCCCAGGTCTCGCGAAGTACTTCGGTGAACAGCCATCGGTTACCGGTGGCCGGGATGCCGTTGAGGTTCATGTAGGCGGTCATCACATTGCCGGCGCCGGCCGCTACCGCGGCCCGGAACGGTGGGAAGACGACGTTCCAGAGTTCGGAGTCGGAGAGGTTGACTTCGTCGTAGTCACGGCCGCCGAGGGCGTACCCGTACCCGGCAAGGTGCTTCGGTCCGGCGATCACCCGTTCGGGCGTGCCCAACTCCGGGCCCTGAAAGCCGCGGACGTGCGCTGCGGCCACGGCGGCGCCCAGGAATGGATCTTCCCCCGCGCCCTCGATGATCCGGCCCCATCGCGGATCCCGTGCGATGTCGACCATGGGCGCGAAGGTCCAGTGGATACCGACTGCGCGCGCCTCGCGGGCTGCGACGGCCTGGCCGCGTTCGATGGTCGTGGGGTCCCAGGATGCCGCCATGGCAATCGGTACCGGAAGAATGGTGCGAAGCCCGTGGATGACGTCGAAGCCGATCAGCAACGGGATGCCGAGGCGATTACCTTCGACAGCGAGCCGCTGCAGTCGGTTGATTTCGGCAGGATCGGTGAGGAACAACAGCGAACCGGCAACGCCTTCCTGCAACTTGGATTCCACCATCTTCGGCTGAGCATCGGCATCGAAATCCAGCACCTGCTCCGCACCGGCGGGCAGCCGAAAATAGAAGTACTGCGTCAGCTGCCCCGCCTTCTCGGCAGGTGTCATCTGTGCCAACAGAGCATCGACCTGCGCCTTGATCGTCATCCGTTCTCCCATCTCACATTGTTGTGGCACGGCACGCAGGCGCTCCGCAGCGACCCTCATCGTGCGTGCCGCGCGGTAGGACGCAGTACGCCCAGGACCACACCCTTCGTCGACCACACCATCCTGACCGACGAGAAGGACCACGGCCACTTCCGATGCGCCTTCGCAGTGGGATCGGTCTGATCAGCACGCATCACGAGAACTTGACCGACAGCATCGACGGCGGGCGGGGCTCATCATTCGGCGCATCGCCGGTCTGCCCGCTCCGGCGCCGGGGCTGCCAGGCCAGTTCAGCCTGGTACATCTGGTGTCGCGCGTCACGGGCGCGCATTATTGAGTCTGGGTCAATCTCGGAAACGGACGGCGTGAGGAAGCATCGCCGCCCGATGTCGTTCCGCCGATCCCTCTGCGACTCGCTGGTCCCTCCACGACTCGCCGGTCGATGCGATGACTGACAGGATCGGAGCCGCGCTTACCCCTTGCAGTCGACCCCGATAGGCTCAGGAGAGGGGCCGGAAATGAGAACGGATCGGCTACCGCTGACTGACAGTCTGATGCTGATGCTGCTTGGCGCGGACGGGAAAGTCCCCAGCGGCGGTTACGCCGATCTCATGCTCGGTGGCGCGGTGCTCTCCGACTTAATTCTGCGCGACCGCATAGACATTGCTGGGCAAGGGGAATCGGTCAAGGCCGGCCGGGTCGTGGTGCGATCCGGTGTACCTGTCGATGACGAACTGCTGGACACCGCCTTGCAGAAGTTGATCGACAAACCCGGCAGCAGACCAAGTTCGCTTGTCCGCACTCTGGTCAAACAAACCACCGTGCTCGAAAGGCTCGCTGCGCAGGGAATTGTCACCGCCTCCCCACATCGGGTTGTCGGGCTGTTCCCGGTGACGTCGTGGCCGACCCTGGACGGCCGACCAGCGATTCGGGTCCGGCAGGGGCTGCAGCGTGTCGTCGACGGCAGCGCCCGACCCGACCCGGAAACGGCAGCGCTGATCCTGTTGCTGCGTGCCGGTCGCATGCTGCATAGGGTTCTGCCCACCGACGACCGGAAGGCGCAGCGCGACAGGGCAACGCATCTCGCGCAGGATATTTGGGCAAATGTGAGAGTCCAAAAGGCACTGCAGGACGTGGCCGATGGCGTCAGTACCGCGATGGCAGTCGTTGCCACCGGTGAATAGCTGGGCCAGTCCTCCCAGCCGGAGCCTGGGTCGGTTCGTCAGGTGAGTTCGATGTCCGGTACTCGGGCCGCCACATTGCGTCGTGAACCTGTTGGACCAGGTCATACAGTTCGGTCTGCGCGGGACCCTCGTCGGCTGCGGTCGCGGCGACGGCCGCGGCCACGGCTGCGGAGACGGCACGCAGATCCGTCATGGGCGGCAGCAGCGGCTCACCCAGGGTGGAGTTGTCGGACAGGGCCGCAACGGCGTCCGCGGCCGCGGCAATCATCCGATCGCTGATCCGGCTGGCTTTGGCCACCACGACCCCCAGACCCAGGCCTGGGAAGACCAGCGCGTTGTTGGCCTGGGCGGTATGGAAGGTGCGGTCCTGATAACTCACGGGGGCGAAGGGGCTGCCAGTTGCGGTGAGCACCCGGCCGTTGGTCCACTCCACAAGGTCGGCCGGCAGCGCCTCGCACTTCGATGTCGGGTTCGACAGCGGCATGATGATCGGTCGCTCGGTATGCGCCGACATGTCCTTCACGATCGCCTCGGTGAACGCCCCGGCGTGAGTGGAGGTGCCGATCAGTATCGTCGGATGGACTCGGGCGACGACTTCGCCAAGACCGATACCCCGGTCTCCGACAGCCCAGCCGACGACCTCGCGGCGGGTCCGGGCGTAGGGCTGCTGATAGTCCAGCAGGTTGGTGTCGTCGTCGAGCAACAGCCCGCGGCTGCCCATCGGGTAGAACAAGCACCCGGCGGGGATGGATGCCGGCAGCCGCCGTGTAGACGGCCAGTTTGCCGATGGAGATCTCGATGCCGCCGACGCCCTGATCTCCGATGCCCAGAATTCCTTCGGAGTCGGTAGCTACCAGCAGATCCACCTCGTCCGGGCCCAGACCGGTGTTCCGGAAGGCGGTTTCGACATCCTGGGGATGATCGACACTCAGGTAGATGCCACGGGTGCGGCGGAATTCCTGGCTGAACCGCTCGATCGCCAGCCCGACGGTCGGGGTGTAGACCACCGGGAGCATTTCGGAAATGTGTTCAGTGAGCAGGCGGTAGAACAACACCTCGTTGCGATCCCGCAGGTTGGCGAGATACACCCACTTCCGCAGATCGTTTGACTGCTCCAGATCCTGCGCGTACACCCGGCGCAGCTGCCCCTCAAGAGAGTGCTCACCCGGTGGGCAGTAACCCGCTCAACCCCAACGCTTCTCGCTCCCTCAGGGTGAAGGCAGTCCCACGGTTGATCGTCGGCGAGGACAGCACGGCGCTGCCCCGAACGTTGATCCTGGCCACTACACCCTCGGGGTGGAAATGAGTTCGTACGGTCCCTTGGTCATAACTTCGCTTTCTGGGGTGAGTGGTGTGCCTGGCGAAGGCCGTGTCCGGCTAATTTCAGGCGACTCAGCCCGGTTCGGCATGATTCCGGTCGAATCGCTGGTCGCGAGGGGCCAGTCGCGGGCCGGCGGCCAATCAGCCATTCGTGCGTGACGACCGCGCGACCCACCAATGCGCGCAGCTATCGGGATCAGTGAGCTGCGACGGATTTATCACTCGACGAGTGCCTGTAGCTCACGACATCGGCTCGATGCTCCTCCGCGGAGTGCTCGTCCAGCATGTCGAGATCGTCGAATGGGTCTTCATCGGAGAAGACCCGTTCGGCCTGCGAACGGTCGATCTCCTTCACCCATTTCGCGATCACCAGGGTGGCGACCGCGTTGCCCGAGAAGTTCGTCAGCGCCCGTGCCTCCGACATGAACCGGTCGACCGCAACGATGAGCCCGACACCGGGCACCAACGCCGGCGCGTGCGACGCGAGTCCACCACCAAGGACCGCCAGCCCAGCACCGGTCACCCCGGCAGCCCCCTTGGAGGCCACGATCATGAACACGAGCAGCGAAAGCTGCTCGGACCAGCTCAGCGGCATGCCAAGGGCATTGCTGATGAACAGCGAGGCCATCGTCAGATACATCGCTGTGCCGTCCAGGTTGAACGAGTACCCCGTTGGCACCACGATCCCGACAACCGGTTTCGACACCCCGAGATGCTCCATCTTCGCGATCAACCTCGGCAGCGCCGTCTCCGATGATGATGTCGCCACGATAAGCAAGTACTCCTGCCGCAGGTAATACAGGACCTTGAATATCGAGAAACCTGTGGTGATTTTGAGCAACGCACCCAGGATGACGACGATGAAGAACACGCAAGTCAGGTAGAAGACCAACACAAACATCGACAACGATCCGATGGCTGCCCAACCGGCGTTGCCGACGACGCCGGCGATGGCGCCGAACGCACCGATCGGGGCCAGCCACATGATGCCGGCCAGGATCTTGAAGACCAGTCGTTGCAACACGGTCACGAAGTTCAGCACCGGTTCTCCCTTGGAACCCAGCGCCTGTACCGCGAACCCGACCAACAAGGCCACGAACAGCGCTTCCAGGACAGAACCATCAGTCAGCGCAGAGAACAACGTGGTGGGAATGATATCGATCAGAAAGTTCCCGGACGTTTCCACCTCCGGAACCGTGTACGTAGCCGTGGCGGCAGCGGCTTGCAGGCCATCACCAGGCTTGATCAGATTGCCGACCAACAAACCGAGGAACAACGCGAACGTCGACATCACGATGAAGTACAACAGTGCGATACCGCCGACCTTGCCGACCTGGGAGGCCTTCCTGACGGAGCCGATACCCAATACTATGGTGCAGAAAATGATCGGCCCGATCATCATCTTGATCAGGTTGACGAATGCGGTGCCCAGTATCGCAAGCCAGGCGGCATCCTTCCCGAAGATCAACCCTACGGCGGTGCCGGCGACAACTGCAACAATCACCGCGATATACAACCAATGGGTGCTGACCTTTTTCCGCCGCTGCTCGGTTTCGACGGATCCGCCCGGTTCCGGTGGCGGCGACTTCATAGTCGTCATGGGATTCTCCTTACGAACGGCCAGATCGGCCAGTGCATCTCGCACCACGGACACGTTGCGAGTAACGAATCCCAACCCGCCGCAGGACGGAAGGGCGGAGCTAGTAAGAACCATGGCTGATCGTGAATTCGATTCGGCGCTCCCGCCACGCCCAGTCTTTCCCGAGGGTCGCCGTTCAAGAATCAGGTTCGCGATGGACCGCTCAGGAGGGATTACGAGGCCACACATGCCAACCCACGGGCCGGTAGGCAATTCGGCTCACCCGCCAGTGCGGCGACCACCATTGTTGGAACGTCCAGGACCGCTTGTTCCTGTTCGTCCAAAGCCGAGGTACCAAGGATTGCCGCGATCGCAGGATGCCGAACACAGTTGGCCTGTTCCAGTGCGCAACCCACCCAGACATCGCTGGGCGATGAGACGACCTCACGGTGCCGCGGCCAAACCCGTTGGCGGCGAGGCACCGGCCCCAGCCAGCTGTGCATTCAGCACCCATGACACAACTCCGAGGCAGCGATCTTGTCAAGGAACGGCGTTGATTCACCCCGGAATGCGCGCATAGAGGCGCACTGATTCACGACAAAATGGGCGCGAAGGCAACTGTGGTCACTACAGGGGCGGCCAGTTCAGCCAGTTCTCGTCCCGATAATCCGAAAAGGGACAGCGACGTCGAGGAGACGCCGCGCCAGACCCTCAGTGCTGTCCTGCTGTGCTAAATGGCGTGCTGCTCGGGCCGCTAGAGCGGATCGCCGGCGACAGGCGGTTCCGGCCCGTCCAGCACGCTCACTGCAATCCCGTACGGCAGGAACCGGACCTTGCGGTTGCTGTCCGTGTTGTGTTTGTTCGCGCGCAGCGCATCGAGTTCGGTCGCGTACACCTGCTCGACCTGAGCGCCGCCGGCGCCGTCCACCGTGTAGATCACCCAAACGCCGTCGCCGGTATCGCCGGTCGTCTCCGGCTCCGGCGCCGTTCGGCTGCGCCGCCCGAACTCGTCAAAGAGCACTGACCAGCCAGCTCGGTCACCTGATCGATCGAAAAGCCCGCCCAGACGACCGAGAGCGTCCCGCACTTGCTCACCCGCACCCGGGAAGAGGCGATCGATGTCCTCGGGATCGAATCCGAACGGCTGGTTGTCGCCCACGGCGGCCTCCTGGTTTCAGTGTCCACGCACAGCTACTGGTTCCTCCCAGTGTGCGCCCGTCGACGGCGGCCATGCAGGACCGCCGGCCGGCAGGAGGAGTCCGCGTTCGCCCATGGCTCGGTCATTCAATCCGGTACTGCACCACGATCACGCAGTCGGAGCATCTCCGCCCGGATCTCTTTCTCGGTCGGCACGGCCCGAATGTAGGCGTCCCACCAGTTGGCGGCGACACCGATCCCCCAACCGAAGATCGGAAACACCGGCCAGAAGAACGGCACACCGGTCATCCACCAGATCACCACCAAGAAGCCATTGACCAAGAGATAGATCATGGCGTGCAATTTGAATTCGGCCTGCTTCTTCAATCGGCCAAGTGCCAACTGTCGGAGGGCTGCATCCTGCGTGGTGTTGTCGATGCTCATCACCAGGCTCCTTTCCGGACTGTATTTCGAAACGGGACTTCCCGGGAACCATTCATCAGCCTCGTCGGTCCCGGTCGCCGGGACAACGGGCCAAGGTCCTGATCGCCTCAGCAAAGGTCCCGATCGCACGAGAACACCTGGCAGCAAACGGCATCGAAACGCCATCCGCCCAACATTCGAGACCTTCGGCCCTTCCGCGTTCACCTCACGCGGTCCAACCTGAAGATGCCAGGCACGCATCGTTGCGCGCCGTGACCCGGCGGAGGGAAATCACATGACCAAGGCCGCTCGCCCACTGCTCACAGCCATTCTCGCAATGCTCTGCGCGGCGATAGTGGTCGGTTGCAGCGCAGCGACGCCGGACGTCGCCACTGCGCCAACGCCGGCCACAACGCCCTCGTCTTCCGCAACGTCAAGTCCGCGCGCCTCGACCGCTCCGCCGACCACCCCACGCATCACGGAGTCGCCCGCTCAAGGGACGACAACCCGGGTCAGCCCGACCCCGTCGGAACCGGGCTCGGCAGATCCCACGCCGACCGGATCCGGCGTTCTGCCGACAGATCTCAGCGGAGCCGTTTACGGGTACATCACCGCGGTCGATGTGCCGGCATCGCAACTGACGGTCGACAAAGTCGATTGGTTCGACGGCGCCGCGGCTGAGCAGGCATGCGCCGAGGACGGCGTGCCACAGGAGGCCCGGCTCAATGAATGGTGCTCGCTGTATTACTTCCGGAATGTCAATCCGGCCCTCCGGGTGGTCACCGTCGATCCCCAGGTCGCAGTCACCACCTTGGATGGCAACGTCCCGACACCAGGTGACCTGGCTTCCCTGGCCGACCGGATCACGACGCCGACGGGCTCCACGAGACCCTATCGGCTCACGGTGGTGGACGGGGTTGTGACCGAGGTGACCGAGATCTACCAGCCCTGACGTCGCGGCGCAGGTCCGCCCGGCCGCGGCGCACGTACCGGGTAGGACGAGATGGCTGGACGAAACACGATGGGAGAGAAAGGCCAATCTCCTGGTGCGCGGTCGCCATTGCTGAACCGGCAACGGGAGTGGCGCGAGCGCGCCGCGATCGGCCAGCATGGCCGAGTGACCAACGACAGCACCGCAGCATCGCCCGCGTCCTACGACCTCCCACCCGCCGACGCCTACCGCGGAGACCCCGTGGTGCAGGCGGAATGGGACGGCCGGTACGCCGACCGGCAGCAGCTGTGGAGCGGGCAGCCGAACGGCGCACTCGTGACCGAGGTCGCCGGCCTCACCCCCGGCCGGGTCCTCGACGTCGGCTGCGGCGAGGGCGCGGACGCGGTCTGGCTCGCCCGCGCCGGCTGGGACGTCACCGCACTCGAGGTCTCCGGCCTGGCGCTGCGGCGGGCCGCCGGGCACGCCCGCGACGCCGGCGTCGCCGTTCACTGGGTGCACGCCGAGCTGGCGCAGGCGAACCTTCCGCTGGCGTCCTTCGACCTGGTCTCCGCGCAGTACCCGGCCCTCTTGCGCACCCCGGACGCCGCCGCCGAGCGTGCGCTGCTCGCAGCCGTTGCACCCGGCGGTGTACTGCTCCTCGTGCACCACGCCGGGATGGAAACCCGGCCGGTGCAGGACGACGAATTCGACCCGGCCGACTACGTCTGGCCGCCGATGATCACCGCCTTGCTCGACGCCGACTGGCTGGTGGAACTGAACGAGCAGCGTCCGCGGATCGTCCCCGACGGAGGCGCCGGTGCGCACCACGTCGACGATCTCGTGCTGCGTGCGCGCCGGCTGCGCTGACCGTCCCGGTCCACATTCGGCCAGGTACCAGCGATGATTGACCGCAGGACGTGGTGACGGCCTGACGAGCAGCCGTCAGAGATCGTCCGGGAAGGCGGCAACGGTGCAAGCCTGGGTGGTGCAGCAATGCGGGCCGATTCACGATCGGCCACTGCAACGAGTCGAGCGGGACCTCCCCGAACCCGGTCCCGGCCAGATACGGGTGCGGATCTCGTGTTGCGGGGTGTGCCGGACCGATCTGCACCTGGCCGAGGGGGACCTGCCGCCCCGCCGGGCGCACGTCACCCCCGGGCACGAAATCGTCGGCCGGGTGGATGCGCTCGGGCCGGGCGCCGAAGGGTTCACCGTCGGGGACCGGGTGGGGATCCCCTGGCTCGCCAGCACTGATCAGTCCTGTCGCTACTGCCGTCGCGGTGACGAGAACCTCTGCTCCCAACCCGCTTTCACCGGATGGGACGTTGACGGCGGGTACGCCGATAGCTGTGTGGCCGACGAACAGTTCGTCTACCTTCTGCCCGACGGAGTGTCGGACGAGCAGGCGGCGCCCCTGTTGTGCGCCGGGATCATCGGCTACCGGGCCCTGCGAGCGGCGGCCGTCCCGACAGGTGGCAGCGTGGGGATCTATGGGTTCGGTGGCAGCGCCCATCTCACCGCGCAGGTCGCATTGCATCTGGGTCTGCGGGTGCACGTGCTCACCCGCGGCGAACACAACCGGCAGCTGGCTACCGACCTGGGCGTCGATTCGGTCGGACTGGCCGCCGACTCACCGCCGGAGCCACTGGACGGCGCGATTCTCTTTGCCCCGGCCGGCGATCTCGTCCCAGTTGCGTTGCGCGCGTTGGATTCTGGCGGAACCCTGGCCATCGCCGGAATCTGGTTGTCCGACATCCCCGCACTGAACTACGAGAAAGAGCTTTTTCGTGAGCGCCGACTGCGCAGCGTCACGGCCAACACCCGGCTCGACGGCGAGGAATTTCTGCGACTCAGCTCCCGGTTCGGCATTGCCGCCACCACCCACCCCTATCCGATGTCCCGGGCGCAGGATGCCCTGACGGACCTCGCCGATGGGCGATTCGGCGGTGCGGCAGTCCTGCACAACTGAATCGGCTCCCCGTTATGACCGCGGGTTGAGATACACGACGACGAAAAGGGCGATGAACATGACGACGGCGGCAATCAGGAACGCCGGACCCGACCAGGAAAGCACCCGCCCCCATCGGCCGAGCCTGGTCGCGGCGGTTTGCCGGACCGTTGAGGTCCACCGCAGCGACCGATAGGCGCGAACCAGGTGCAGCCGATCGGTCCACACCGGGAACGGGCGCCAGCTGCCCGGTCCCATCGAGGATCCGGTTTCCCGTCTGCTCAGCGGGTAGGCAAGTATGAGGGCGGCAATGCCGACCAGGAACCGCAGGAAGATGGCGATCGCCACAACGGCGAAGGGTGACAGCAGTAACTGAATGGCCTGTCCGGGCGACGTCACCTGTGGCATGGCCGCCAAACGTTTCTCGCTGACCACCCATGCGTAGCTCACCCCCGCGAGGAACAGCGCGGGCACCGAACTTCGCACCAGCCACAGCACGAGCAGCGCGGTCGCGTCGAATCGACCTCGGACGGCAGCGGACGGGTCGATGGGGTGCCTGATCGGGTCCAACCCGTCCGCACCCTCGCCGCGACCGTCGTTCACGATCAGGATCGAACCACGCATTCCGTCCCCTACGCGAACGCCCTTGCCGATCGCCGCCCCGCCCGCCCCTCGATTGACCCCGCCGACGGACCGCTCGACGGCTACGATCACCTGATGGTCGAGCCGCCAGCTCCGCTCCGCCCGGACGATGTCGGGCGCCCGTGCCCAGGTCAACGCGTCGTCGCGGCCTGTGACCTACCGACCGAAACACATGCTCGGAAGCTGGTGAAATCCGGGACCGAGGGCGAGATCCTCAGGACGCCGGCATACTTCACGACCGCGTACTCCATCAAATTCTTCGTCCACGGCACCGGCATCACCCTGCATCGAATCAATCGCCACGAATTCCGGATCGTCGGCGAGGCAACGGCGGTCGTCACTCCGACCTACCCGGCGAGTGCGCGATATCCGCAACCGCTTCGGGTGACAACACCAGCACAGCTCGATGACGTTCAGCGCGACCGCGCCGAAGAAGGCGGGTCGGACTGACATCAGCCAGGGACCGAGAAGTCCACCGCGCCCAGCGCTATCGCTGGATGACCCGATCACGGCCAGCGCCACCACCTTCGATACCCCTCGACGGGCGCGGGGTGAGAACCCTGCCCCCCAGGGCGAGGACCGATCAAAACCTGCGACGAATCGGGAATGATGCCGTACACATCACTTCACTCAGGTTGGACGGCATCGGCGGTATCCGGTCCGGTGCCAGACGGTATCGCCGGGACCGGGTTTGCCGCCACCGTGCCGGGCTGCGTGCACACCGATCTGCTCGCCGCCGGCCTGATCGCCGATCCGTTCGACGGGTCGAACGGGGTTGACCAGCAATGGATCGGTGACACGGATTGGCGCTTCGAGAGCACGTTCGACTGGGCGGACGACGGTTCCGACCGGCACGACCTGGTCGCTGCCGGACTCGACACGATCGCCACCATCGAGATCAACGGCTCTGTCGTCGGTCGCACCGAGAACCAGCACCGCAGTTACCGTTTCGACATCGCGAAGGCGCTGGTTCCCGGCCGCAACAGCATTGCGGTCGAATTCGCCGCACCCGTGCCGGCCGCCATCCGGCGATCCGACGAGCACGGTCCTCGCCCGCATGCCAACCACCATCCCTACAACGCGATCCGCAAAATGGCGTGCAACTTCGGCTGGGACTGGGGCATCGACGTTGCGACCAGTGGCATCTGGCGGGCCATCGGCATCGAGAGCTGGTCCGGAGTGCGCATCGCATCGGTCCGACCACTCGTCGGATTCGACGGCAGCACAGGGGTTCTCACCGCGCACATCGAACTCGAACAGGCGCTGCCCGGAGCGGGCCCCGCGACCGAGATCACCGTGACGGCCGCCGCCCGGCAGGAAACGACGGTCATCGACACCACCGCCGCGACGGTGCAGGTGCTGATCCCGGAGGTGGACCGTTGGTGGCCGATCGGGCACGGCAAGCAGCCGCTCTACGAGGTCGTTGTCACCGCCGGCCCCGTCACCGGGGGTGGGGCCGGCGTGCCCGGGCCGTCGACCTGGACCGGACGAGTCGGTTTTCGCACCGTTGACCTCAACGTCGAACCCGACGCCGGCGGAACACCTTTCGAGATCCGGGTCAATGGGGAGTTGGTGCAGGTGCGCGGCGCCAACTGGATTCCCGATCACGCCTTCCTGACAGACATCGACGCAGACCGGTACGGACGCCGGATCGCCGATGCCGTCGCCGCGAACATGAACCTGTTACGGGTCTGGGGTGGCGGGATCTACGAGTCGGAGGAGTTCTATGCCTGCTGTGACGAACTGGGTGTGTTGGTGTGGCAGGACTTTCTGTTCGCCTGCGCCGCCTATGCCGAGGAGGACTGGCTGGCCGCCGAGGTCGAGGCCGAGGCAAGGCAGGCCATCGTCCGGCTCTCCGGACATCCGTCACTGATCATCTGGAACGGCAACAACGAAAACATCTGGGGTTACGTGGATTGGGGGTGGCGGCCGCTGCTCGCGGGCCGCACCTGGGGAAACGGTTACTACCGGGAACTGCTCCCGAACCTGCTCGCCGAACTCGATCCCACCCGTCCGTACTCCCCGGGCAGCCCGTATTCCTTTACCGACTATCTGCATCCGAACGACCAAAACAACGGCACCATGCACATCTGGGATGTGTGGAACGAACTCGACTACTCCGGCTATCGCGAGGACACCCCCCGCTTCGTTTCCGAATTCGGCTTTCAGGGTCCACCCGCGTGGTCGACCCTGACCAGGGTCGTCCACGACGAGCCACTCGATCCGTACGCCGTCGACATGCTGGTTCACCAGAAGGCTGACGAGGGGAACCTCAAACTGGAGAAGGGCTTGCGCGGTCACCTGCCGAAGCCGAAGACGATCGAGGAATGGCATTACGCGACCCAACTGAACCAGGCCCATGCCATCCGCTTCGGCATCGAGCACTTCCGTTCGCTCGCGCCGTACAACACCGGGTCTGTGGTCTGGCAGCTCAACGACAATTGGCCGGTCATCTCCTGGTCCGCAGTCGATTTCGACGAACACCGCAAGCCGCTCTGGTATGCGCTGCGGGCCGCCAACCGGCCGAGGTTGGCGACGATTCAGCCACGCGACGGCGGGCTGTCGCTGATCCTGCTCAACGACACCTCGCAGCATTGGACCGGCTGTATCACGGTCACCAGGCAGGACTTTGACGGAACAGTTCTGGCCGGCGAAGAATTAACCGGAATTGTCGATGAACGCGGCGTCGCCACCATCGCACTGTCTGCCGCCCTGTCGACTGCCGAAAGGCTCTCGGGAGAGCTGTTGATCGCGAGCTTCGGCGATGCATCGTTCGCGCGGGCGACCTGGAACTACGCTGAAATAGTCGATCAGGAGCTGGATACCGACCCGATCACGGCGACCGCATCCCGCATCGACACCGGATATCGGGTGTCGCTCGGCTCGATCCTATGTGCGAGACATCGTGCTGCAGGCCGATCGCATCGATCCACGGGCCACTGTGGACGACTCCCTGGTCACCCTGCTGGCCGGCGAGGCCGCGCATTTCCGGGTCACCAGCTCGGTCGCCGGCGACCCGGCCGAGTACCTCCAGGCCCTGGTCCTCCGGCACGCCAACGGCCTGCTGGGCCCGGCGACTGTGCAGCGGACTGTCGGCCACACACCTGCAGGCG
>CAWDUY010000021.1:0-48140 GCA_963805555.1 uncultured Actinomycetota bacterium | reverse complement strand
CATGCCGCCGTCCGGATTCATGGCCGGCATCTGGGGTGGCATGGCGACACCCGCGGCGTGCACAAGGCTCCCGCCAATGAGGTTGTCCGCGGCGCGATCTCGCTGGAAGTACAGATCACCAAGAATGAGCACGACCTGCTGAACCCGGTCGGTATCAACTGCATCCGGACCTTCCCCGGCCGAGGCATCCGGGTCTGGGTGCCCGCACCCTGTCCTCCGACCCGGCATGGCGCTACCTGAACGTCCGCCGGCTGTTCAACTACCTCGAAGAGTCCATCCTCAACGGGACGAACTGGGTGGTGTTCGAGCCCAACGACGACGCGCTGTGGGCCAAGATCCGGCGCACCATCGCCGCCTTCCTGGTCAACGAGTGGCGCAAGGGCGCCCTGTTCGGGCTGACGCCCGACGAGGCCTTCTACGTCAAATGCGACCGGGAGACCAACCCGGCCGAAGGCATCGACGCCGGACAAGTCCTCTGCCAGATCGGCGTGGCACCGGTGAAGCCGGCGGAGTTCGTCATCTTCCAGCTGTCCCAATTCTCCGGCGGCACCAGCCTCGTCGCCGAGTAGTCCTGACGTCTTTGCTGCAGTGACCGGCCGATTCTCACGATTCCGAGCCGATTACCACCCGCTCACCAGCAACAGAAAGGGAGCTTTCCATGGCTCTGCCAGATAATGACGGTTCGGTCGGCCACTCGTTCGGACTGGAAATCGACGGTGTGCAGATCAAGGCGATCACCGAAGTCTCCGGGCTCAAAATGGAGCAAGACGTGATCGAACTCAAGCAGAACGGACCCGACGGCAAGTACGTCATCAAGAAGCTGCCCGGGCGCTGGAAGGCCGGCGAGGTCACCCTGACCCGCCCGCTGACCAGCGACCAGAGCTTCGAGAAGTGGGTCAAGGATTCACAATTCGGCAAGATGACCGACGTCCGCAAGGGCGGCGCCATCGTGGTCTATGACTACGAGGGTGCGGCGGTCAAGCGCTACAAGCTGACGGCAGCCTGGCCGAAGAGCCTGGAGATCGGTGCCCTCAAGGCCGGCGACACCAGCGTGCTGACCGAGAAGCTGGTCGTCACCTACGAGCGGCTCGAGGTCGAGTAATGCGCCGCAGCTCCGCCGTCGCGGCTCTCGAAGCAATCCAGAGTTCGCCTGGACCGTCCACTGCGACATCGAGCAGTGTGTCGGCCCGGGAACCGGAACAGGGATTGCGGACCGAGTTCAGCTTCCTGTTGCCCCGTGGGTACGTCGACGGCAGCGGCACGGTGCATCGCGACGGGGTGATGCGGCTGGCAACGGCGCGCGACGAATTGGTACCCCTTCGGGACGACCGGGTTCGGGAGAATCCGGCCTACCTGACGGTGGTGTTGCTCGGCCGGGTCGTCACCCGGATCGGCACGATCGATGATGTGCACGCCGGCATCATCGAATCGCTGTTCGCCTCCGACCTGGCGTTCCTCCAGGACCTGTACCGGCGGATCAACCAGGAGGGCCACACCAGGGCAGCGGTGACCTGCCCGAACTGTGAGCACCAGTTCGCCGTCGACGTCGCTGGTGGGCGCCTGGGGGAATCGTGACGTACGCGCCCGACCGGATCTACGAAGAGGTCGCGTACATCGCGTTTCATTTCCACTGGCCCCTCGATGATCTGCTCGACCTCGAGCATCGGGAGCGCCAACGCTTTGCCGGCGAAATCGGCAAGATCAACATGCGCATTGAACGAGGGAGGTGACCGGTGGCCCGCTGGTGGAGACGGGGTGATGCGGATCCCGCTCTGCCACCAGCACAGTCGGCCACCGGCAACACGCCATCCGCCGCCCCGCCGCCCGTGCAACGGGCGGCGTGGCAGGACCTCCCGCCGCTGCGTCCCACGCTCACCGCCACGCCACCGATCGCCCCACGGGACTCGTTCACCGCGTCGCTGGCAACCTCGCACAACCCCAGTTTCCTCGCCCCGCTCGGCCACATCGTTGATCCCGACGGTCCGAGCGGTCATGTCGAGGGTTTGGCCAGTCCGGTTGCCCCACAGGTCATCTCCGGTGGCCCGGACCTACCGGTCGCGCAGCGCCAGGCCTCTGCGGCGGCCACCGTCGTGCAGCGGGTACTCACCCCGCGGATGTGGTTGTCCGACTCGACCGGCGGTGACCGACCCGGGACCCCAATGTCCGTGCAGTCGGAGCCGACCTTCTCGATTCCCGACGAGCAGCCCCCGGCGGCTGCCGAGGACCACCCGCGGCGCCTGGAGTCGGTGTCGCCCGCGGTGAGCCAGCGGGCCTTCACCACCGCCCCCGACCAGGACGTCGTCCGCGCGCTGCCGGTGGTCGCCGCACCATCACAGGCTTCACCAGGTCCTGTCCCAGCTCCGTCGGTCGCTTCGATGCCGACGGTGTCCCGACAAATAGCCGAGAATCATGGCGACGGCAACCCAGGCGACGAAACAGTTCCCGACTCGGCCGGTCCGGACGGGCCCGCACCGGAGTCAACCGGGCAGATGGCCCCGCTGCTGGGGGACACCGGTCAGGCACTCGGCGATCATCCGACCCCCGGGGTCGACGCCGGTTCGGCGTCCGCAGGTGGGTCGCCGGGCGGAGATGGCCTCGCGGCACCCGTGCAGCGAACCGCTGCCGATGCCCCGGTACGTCGGCCGGGTTTGGGGGCGCCGCTTCCGTCGGTGCCTGATTTCCACAGCGAAACGCCGTCAAAGAGCCCGACTATGCCGGCGGTGCAACGCATCGCTGGCTCAGCCGGACCCGACGTGCGCCACGGCTTGCCATCGCCCGCAGCACCGCAGGTCCAACGTTCGGCGGCGCCCGACGTCCCTGATTCCCCGGACGGTCACCATCCTGCTGACGCAGCCGACGGAGCGCAACCAGGCACTCCGACCGGCTCCGTGCCCGATGCGCCCGTGCTCGGCCTGTCCACTGTGATGCGTGCCCCCGACCCGGCAACACCAGCAGACCCGACGGCCTCGTCTAATGCCGCCCAGAGCACCGGATCCGCCGGGCACCAGGTCGTCGCCGCGCGGTCGGTGCAGCGGTCCAGTCGCCCACTGGGACTCGGCGCGCCATTGGCGTCCGCCGGTGTCGCGAGCGTGCAACGACAGGTCGAAGCCGCGGCACCAGGCAGTGGTCCATCCTTGACGACACCCCCTGGCACACAGCCATACCCGAACGATTCGTCGGCGCCGTCCGTCATTCAGTCGCCGACAGTCGGGCTGACAGACCCCGTCACTGCGCCGTCATCCATACCGCTCGGGAGCACCATGGGCGAGGGTCAGTCCGCGGCCGCATCGGGTGCTGCGGACGTCGATCTCGTGCTGCCGGCACCCGTCCAACGGACGATGGATGCCGCCCGACCTGCCGGCGCGCCAGTAGCAGCTGACGCAGACGGTTCGCCGGCGGCAACTGACGTCGCGCCGCTGACCAGCCAATTCCAGGGCGAGGTAGCCCCCCTGCTGGGGGCGGCCGATTCGACGAACAGCGGCCCGTCGGCGTCGACAAGCGCTACGTCGCAGCAGGTCTCCGCCACGCCACCGAACGCGGTAGGGTTCGGCCCATTGGTCCAACGTGCAGCGACGGCCGCTCCCGGTCAGCGCTCGTCGGCATCGACAACCGGTCTCGGCGCACCGCTGCCGTCAGTTCCGGCGACGGCGACAACCAGCGAGCGGTTGGTGACCGCCCGCGAGATGTCCCTGCAGCGGATGTTCGAGCCCGGCGCAGCAGCCATCGCGAGCGGTGCGGCCTATTCCGACGGAGCCAATTCCGTGGTCTTCCGGTCGCCGACGACGAACCCGCCGGTCATCGATTCAGCGCCGAGCACCACGATGTCCCACCCAGCAACGTCCAACCCAGCGATGTCCAACACCGCACCGACCAACGAACCGATGTCGCACTCACCGATGAGCAACCTGCCGGTTGCCAAGTCAGCATTGGCCCAACTACCCGTCGCTCCCGCACCGTTGACGAACCCGACCCTGGGGTCGTCCTTCGGCGGCGACCCTGCGGTGCAGCGGTTCGGCCTGCCGAGTGCGTCGTCGTTGCTGAGTGGCGCCCGCAAGGCCGCGAGTGGGGTGGCCGACACGGCCCGGCAGACTGCCGGGAGTTATGCGGACACTGCCCGGCAGACGGCCGGGAGCTATGCGGACACCGCCCGGCAGACGGCCGGGAACTATGCGAACACCGCGCGCGACACGGCAGGTGGCTACCTTAATCAGGCCAGGGGCGCGGCGGACACAGCAGTGAGTGGTGCGGCCGGGTACCTGGATTCGGCGCGTAACGCCGCAGGCGGGTATGCCGACTCAGCTGCCGGTGCCGCGAGTGGCTACCTCGCGTCGGCGCGCAACGCGGCCGGCGGCGTTGCCGACCGGGCCGGCGCCGCCGTCGACGACGCAGCGTCGGCCGCGCAAGGGGCGGTCGGGGGAGCGGTGGACTCCGTCAGCAATGCCGCCAGCGGGGCCCAGGCGGCCGCCGGTGATGCGGTCTCGGGCGCGGCCGGCGCGGTGGCTGGCGCGGCCGGTGCGGTGGGCGGAGCTGTTGCGGGCGCCGCCGGCGCGCTGCCGACCGACCTGGACGAACTGGCGCGGCGACTGTTCGACCCACTGAGTGCCCGGTTCAAATCCGAGCTGTGGCTGGACCGTGAAAGAGCCGGAATGGTCACCGATCTCCGCCGGTAGTCGTCGACAGCCTCAACCCAGCAAGCATCTCGCCGTAGTTCAGGAAAACCAGAGGAGATCCAGATGGACGAAGAGGATCCCGCAGTCAGTGTCTGTTTCAAGGTGAAGATCGACGAGTTCCCGCTGGGGCTGTTCAACAGTTGCGAGGGCCTCGGCATCGAGATCGTCATGGAACAGCGCGAAGAGGGCGGTAACAACACGATGGTGTGGCAACTGCCGACTCGAATGAAGTACACGAACGTCAAGCTGAGCCGGCCGATCGGCAAGGACAGTGCGCTGCTGACCAAGTGGTTCGCCGGAATGATGAACGGGGTCACACCCACCACGATGGTGATCTCGGCGATGACGCTGGACAAGAAGGTAGTCGCGGAGTGGTCGCTGAACGGCGTCGTTCCGGTCCGGTGGACGGGTCCCAGCCTGAACCTCGACACCCCCAAGGTCGCCACCGAAACCCTTGAGATCGCTCACCACGGCATCATGCCCGGCGGTGGGTAATGTCGGCGCCGATGCTGGGCGGTGGCGGCGGCAAACTGACCCCGCCGTCTCCGACGGGCGACAAGAGCGCGCAGCAGGTCGAGCGGGCGAAGTTGATCATGCATGAGTCGACGGAGGTCCCCGGCGGACGCAAGCTCGCGGCCGAGATCGGTACGATCGATTTCCAGTTCAACCCCAAAGAGGTGACGATCGCCAAGACCGTGAAATGGGACAGCAAGCCGTCGACCGGGGCGAAAAAGGCTGCGCCACCAGAGTTCAAGGGCCCGGAACCGGGGAAGCTGTCCCTGGAAATGTTCTTCGACGCGACCGCAAAACACGACGGCAGTGTGGTCGAAGCGGTGGAGAAGCTGTTCTCCTGCTGCACCGGGACGGACAAGACCCACGCCAACGACAAGCCGATGCCGCCGCTGGTGGTCTTCAAATGGGGGGCGATCACCAGCTTCCCGGCGTACATCACCTCGGTCAGCGCGAAGTACACCTTGTTCTCCGCGGGCGGGGTCCCGATCCGCGCGGTCTGCACGGTCTCGCTGCAGGAGATGCCGGGGGAGAAGGGCAAACAGAACCCCACCTCCGGTTCCATGGCCGTGCGCAGCGTGCACCGGGTGGTGAACGGCGACACCCTCGCGTCGATTGCCTACAACGAATACGGCGACCCCACGATGTGGCGCCAGTTGGCCTATTTCAACCGGATCGACGATCCGGCCCGGATCCCGCTCGGCAGCGTGCTGATGCTGCCCAGCGCCGCCGAACTGACCGAACTGGTGAACTGAGCGATGGCGCCAACGAGTTCCGGCTTCCTGGTGGAGATCGAGGGCACAGCGCTGCCCGCGGACGCGAAGGCACTGCTGATCTCCGCCTACGTTGATGACAGCCTGCGCCTGCCGGACACGTTCGTGCTGCGGTTCCGCGACCCCGGCCGCATCGTGATCGCCAAGTCCGGGGCGAAGATCGGTTCGAAGATCAAGGTCTCGGTGGCCAGTGACGGCAGCAACAGCCCGGAGGCCCTGATCCAGGGCGAGGTCACCGCCATGGAAGCGGAGTTCGACAGCACCGGTACCTACACGATCATTCGGGGATATGACCAGGCGCACCGGCTGTTTCGCGGTCGCCGTACCGAGACATACACGCAGAGCACGGCTTCCGATGTCGCCACCAAGGTGGCGCAGCGCGCCGGGCTGAGTGTCGGCAAGATCGAATCCACCAGCACGGTTTTCGATCACCTGTCGCAGGCCGGTGTGACCGATTGGGAGTTCCTGGAGGGACTGGCCAGGCAGATCGGCTACGAGATCGCCGTCAAGGACGGCAAGTTCGATTTCCGGCAGCCGCAGAAGGCCGATGCCGCACCGACCGGCGGGAAGGCCGAAGCCGAAAACCCGCTCGTACTACGCCTCGGCACCGACCTGCTGCGGTTCCGCTCGTTGATCACCGCGGCCGAACAGGTCAAGGAGGTCCAGGCCCGGGGCTGGGACCTCGCGCAGAAGAAGGCGTTCGTCGCGACCTCACCGGCCAAGACGACCAGCGCGGAACTGTCCACCATCAATCCTGCCGACATCGCGAAGAAGTTCGGCGACCCGGTCTACGTGGCCAGCGATGTCGCCTACCGTACCCAGGCCGAGGTGGACGGCGCGGCGGCGGCGATCGCCGAACAGATCGCCGGGGCCTTCGCCGAATTCGAGGGCGTCGCCCGCGGCAATCCGAAACTCGCTGCCGGGGCGGCGATCTCGATCGACAACGTGGGCGCGCCGTTCGACGGGAAGTACACCATCACCACCTCCCACCACCGCTATGACCCGACCACCGGCTACACCACATCCTTTTCGGTCACCGGTCGGCAAGAACGCAGCCTCTACGGCCTCACCTCCGGCGGTGGCGGTTCCAGGCTGGGGCAGGGCCCGGTGATCGCCCAGGTCAGCGATGCGAACGATCCGCAGCAGCAGGCCAGGGTCAAGCTGACATTTCCGTGGCTGTCGGACAACTACGTCAGTGACTGGGCGCGCACGGTGCAGCCCGGCGCGGGCAAGGACCGCGGGGCGATGGTGCTGCCGGAGGTCGGCGACGAGGTGCTGGTGATCTTCGAGCAGGGCGACATCCGCCGGCCGTACGTCCTTGGCGGTCTGTACAACGGCATCGACACTCCACCCACCGGCGGGCCGAAGCTCATCGACGGCAGCTCCGGCGCCATCAATCGCCGATCGATGGTCTCCCGCAGGGGCCATCGCATCGACCTGATCGACGAGGACGGCCGCACCGAGGGCATCACGCTGTCCAGCACCGGCGACAAACTCCAACTGAAAATGGATCACGTCGACACCAAGATCACCCTGCACAGTGACGGCAAGATCCTGATCGAGGGCAAGGGCGGAATCATGATCGACGCGGCCAACTCCAAGCTCGAACTGAAGGGCAGCGAGGTGTCGATCACCGCCACCAGCGGGGTCAAGATCGACGGCGGCAACGGCGCGGTCAACCTCGCCAGCACCGGCGAAGTGGCGCTCAAGGGCACCACCGCGAAGGTGGAGGGCCAGGCCTCGGCTGAGGTCAAGGCCAGCGGAATCCTCACCCTGCAAGGCAGTCTCGTCAAAATCAACTAATTCGGGCCGCTCGGCACGAGTGATATCAAGAGGGAGGTGGGCACGATGCCACCAGCCGCACGGGTCGGAGACCCCACCGGACATCCGGGGGTCATCGGACCGCCCGGGGTACCGACGGTGCTCATCGCCGGCATGCCGGCCGCAACCGCAACGACGCCGCACATCTGCTCGTTCCCACCGCCCGCCGTGCATCCGCCGTCGGTGATCGTGCCGCCGTGCTCGACGACGGTGCTGATCGGCGGTCTGCCGGCCGCCCGGATGGGCGACATGTCCGCCTGCGGCGCGCCGATCATCATGGGTGCCCCGACCGTCATGATCGGGGGCTGACGATGGCCGGAGTGGACTTCGTCGGCGCCGGCTGGGCGTTCCCACTGGGCACCGACGCCACCGGTGGGGTCGCCCTGGTGGTCCGGGAGCGGGAGATCGAGGAAGCGATCAGGCTGATCCTGGCCACCGCACCGGGGGAGCGGCCGATGCGGCCCGAATTCGGCTGCCGCGTCCATGATCACGTCTTCGCACCGATCAACGCCTCGACGGCCGGTGCCATCGCGCACGATGTGCGGGACGCGCTGGAGACCTGGGAGCCGCGGATCGACGTCATCGATGTGCTGGTCAGTTTCGAACGCGCAGAGGCCGGCACCCTGTACATCGATATCCACTACTCCATCAGGGGTTTCAACGACCCGCGCAATCTGGTCTTCCCGTTCTATGTGATACCCGAAGAACCGGAATCGGCCGCGACGATCGCCGCCGCGACGCCGCTGGAGATCGCCTACACCGAACGGAACCGTTGATCATGGTGCTACCCGCCCCGAACCTGGACGATCGAACCTTTCAGAACCTGGTCGACGACGCGAAACGGCTTGTCCAGCGGCGCTGCCCGGAATGGACCGACCACAACGTGTCCGACCCGGGTGTCACGCTGATCGAGGCGTTCGCGCAGATGGTGGACCAGCTGATCTACCGGTTGAACCGGGTACCGGACCGCAACTACATCAAGTTCCTGGAACTGATCGGCGTCGAACTGCGGCCACCGGCAGCGGCCAGGGGCAAGGTCACCTTTTGGCTCTCGGCGCCGCAGCCGCAGACCGTTGTGGTCCGCCGGGAGACCGAAGTAGCCACTCCCCGAACAGATGTCGCCGATCCGGTGGTCTTCTCCACGGTCAAGGACCTGAACATCGTGCCGTGCTCGTTCGACCGGGCCGGGGCCATGTCGGCCGGCGGCGAGGCCGTCGACCACAGCACCGCACTGCGGGCCGGCGGTGAGTTCGAATGCTTCCAGCGGTCCCCGCAGCCCGGCGACGCGTTGCTGATCGGCCTGTCGAACGCCGTGCCGTCCTGCGCCGTCGTCATCCGGATGGATTGCCGGGTCAGAGGTGTCGGCGTCCGCCCGGACTGGCCGCCGCTGATCTGGGAGGCCTGGACCGGCGCCGGCTGGACGGCGTGCGACCTGGAGCGGGACGAAACCGGCGGGATGAACAAGGCCGGTGACGTCATCCTGCACGTCCCGGAGAACCACGAAACGTCCATCCTGGCGCGGAACCGGGCCGGCTGGCTGCGCTGCCGCCTGCTGGTCCCCGAGGAGGGCCAGCCGACGTACACGGCGTCCCCGCGGGTGCTGTCCGTCTCCGCCTTCACCATCGGCGGAACCGCGCGAATGGTGCACGCCCAGGTCATCCGCAATGAGGACATCGGGGTGTCCGACGGCACCCCGGCGCAGCGCTTCCCGCTGCAGCGCCGGCCGGTCGTGCCCTGGGAAGAGCCCGGTGTGCTGCAGGTGATCGACGAGACCGGGGCCACCGACTGGACCGCCGTCGAACATTTCGCGGAGTCCACGGCGGACGACACCTGTTTCCATGTCGACGCTTTCGCCGGTGAGGTGCAGTTCGGCCCGGCCGTCCGGCAGAGTGACGGGGGACTGCGGCAGTACGGCGGCGTGCCGCCCAAGGGCGCCAACCTGCGGCTCGCCGTCTACCGGACGGGCGGCGGGGTGAGCGGCAACGTCGCCACCGGCCAGGTGCGGGTGCTCAAGACCAGCGTGCCGTACGTGGCGCGGGTGGAGAACCGGACACCCGCCGTCGGTGGGGCGCGGGCCGAGGACATCGAGGACGCCAAGCTGCGCGGCCCGCTCGTGCTGCGCTCCCGGGGTCGGGCCGTCACCGCGGAGGACTTCGTCGAGCTGACCAAGCAGGTCGCGCCGGAGATCGCCAGGGTGCATTGCGTGGGCGCCGACGGCGGGGGTGTTCGGGTGCTGGTGGTGCCCTACGTCGCCGGCGACGACGTCGGGAAGATTCGCCGCGAGGACCTGATTCCGCTGGCCGAATCGCTCGACCGGATCAGCGCCTACCTCGACGAACGACGGCTGGTCGGCACCAGGATGGTGATCGAACCACCCGAGTACCAGTGGATCACCGCGGTGATCAGTGTCCGGGCCCGCGCCCGGTACCGCGCCGAAGACGTTCGCCGGGAGGTGCTGCGTGCGGTCTACCGGCTGTTCGACCCGTTGGACGGCGGGCCGGAGGGCACCGGCTGGCCGCTCGGCCGATCCGTCCAGGCCCACGAGGTGAACGCCGCGCTGGCCCGTATCCCCGGGGTGGACATGGCGGAGGAGATCAGCGTGCAGCTGTTCCCGGCCGACCCGGCCACCGGCCGGCGCGGATCCGCTGTGCAGCGATTGCCGTTGGCGCCCACCGCATTGGTTTTCTCCTATGAGCATCAGGTCCGGGTGCGGCAATGATGTCTGGCGCCTTTCACGGAGCATGGGGATCGCCATGAGGGGCCTGGTCCCGGGTCTGGCCAGTCCCCACCCATTGGGCGAAACCCTGCCCGCGCTGTACCGGGACGACGTGTTCGCGCAGAACCTGTGCGGCGGACTGGACGAGGTGCTGTCACCGATCATCGCGACGCTGGATTCGCTGCCGGCCTACCTCGACCCGGCCACCGCGCCGGACGACATGCTCAACTGGCTGGCCGGCTGGATGGGCATTGTGCTGGACGGCCACCAAACGGCGGAACGGCAACGCGAACTGGTCCAGGAGGGCGTGGACATCCTGCATTGGCGGGGCACTGCCCGCGGCGTTCGATCCGCAGTCGGCGCGCTGTTCGACGGACCGATCGAGATCATTGAATCCGGCGGCGCCGCCACCTCGGTCGAACCCGGCTCGCCGTTGCCCGGCGCCGATCGGGCCGAGTTGGTGGTCCGATTGGGAGTCAGCGACCTCGACGGGTTCGACGTCCGCCGGCTGGACGCCATCGTCGCGATGGTGAAGCCGGCGCACGTGCCGCACAGCGTCGAGGTGTTCGGCACCGACGAGTTCGGCAACGAGGTGGCAAGAGAAGCCTGATCCATGCGGCAGGCTATGAGGCATGCCGACGCCCGAACCGTTCGAACAGCTGGCCATGGAGTGGCCCGAGGACGACGTGGAGCAGTGCCTGCCCGCCTCGGCAGCGCCCGTTCTCGTCGAGGTGCCGGCCGCACCAGTTGCCGGTGGCGCGCGAGTGATAGCAGTAGCGCCCGACAAGGTGCTGGTCGCGACGGACGGCTCCTGCCTGCGGAACCCCGGCGGCGCAACCGGCTGGGCGTACGTCCGGTCCGACGGCGCCTGGGCCTACGGGGGCCGGCCGTCCGGGACCAACCAGATCGGCGAACTGCTCGCCGTCGTGCTGGCGCTCGCCGATCACCAGGACGCCGCCCTGGAGATCCAGTGCGATTCCGCGTACGCGATCGGCTGCGCGACCACCTGGAAAAAGGGCTGGCAGCGCAACAACTACATCAACAGCCAGAAGAAGGTCGTCTCCAACCTGGAGATCATCCGGCAACTGCACGACCTGCTCGACGCCCGCACCGCACCCGTGACGTTCACCAAGGTCAAGGGCCACGACCTGTCGAACCGGTGGCCGCTGAACACGGCGGTCGACGTGGTCTGCGGACTGGCCGCCGAGGCCACCCGGGTGTCCGGTCACGACGTGCGCGCGACCGGCGTGATGGAGATCAACTGGGCACCAAAGGTTTCACGGACGCGCAACGCCAGGTGACCGGTCCCGAGGGCGGCGGCTCCGCGCCGCTGGTCCGCACTCCGCGCCGCTGGTCCGCACTCCGCGTTGGCTGGAAACCGGCGCGACCTGCGCACTGCCGGCGCCGCGTGCGGAAATGTGGCGCGGGGTGCGTAACGGGGGCGCGGGCCCGGGGGGACCCGGCGAAGCGTGCGGAACTTCGGCACGGGCACGAAATGCGGCGGGGTCCGGTGGGTTCGCGCGCACATCGCGGGGAGGGCTTGCGGCTCAGGTAGTAGCGACGTCCAGCTCGGCCTGCACGAGTGCGTGCTCCCGCCGGGCCAGCGCAGCCGCACTGCTGTCGCCGGAGGCCTCGTGCAACTCCACCAACAGCTCCCAGGCGAGATCCTGATACCGATCCAGCTGCACGGACAATCTCGCCGCCGCCAATGCCTGCCGGGGATTGCCGAGCGTGCTGCTGTCCTGGGCGAGGGCCGCGGCAGCCGCGGCTGCCGCCAGTCGCAGCCGCTCCCGGTCGGCGACGACGTAGTCGGCAGGTCCGTCCTCGGGCAGTACATCGCCGACGTACAGGGCGAGGGCGGCCTGCCTGGCCGTCGCGCTCATTGCTGTGTCGCCCCGCGACGCGAAGCCGGCGGCGTCGCGCAGGCCCTGCTCGAAGGTGCGGACGTCGATCGTGCTGCCGGCCGGTAGTGCGAACCGGTAGGCATCGCCCTGCCGGGCCAGTACCTCGGGCCCGGACAGTCCGACGTGCTCCAGGAGTTGCCGGATGCTGGAGACCGCGACCTGGAGGCGGCGGGTACCGATGGTGAGATCCACGCCAGGCCATAGTGAATCCACCAGGTACTCGCGGTGCACGTCACGATCGGGGGTCAGCGCGAGCAGTCGCAGCAGCGCCCGCGCCCGTGGCCGCAACGGCGACAGGTCGACAGGTATCCCGTCGACCACCAGGTCGAAACCACCGAAGCAGCGCACCGCCGCGACGTGCGAAAATCCACCACGGCCCGGAGTCGGTCGCCCGGCGTGGTCCTCGGCGGCCCCCAGTTCCGGCGGGGTCGTCGACGCGGTTCTGCGCTGCTCCGGAATAGCCTGCTGCGCAGTGGATCTCACCGATGCCGGGCCGGTGAGCAGAACCAGTGCGCGGTGCAGCGGAAGCATGGCGGACCCGTCGACGGGACCCGATGGATCGGCACCGCCGGACGCCACGGCAAGCGCGGTGAGCGCCAGCAGTTGGGCGCCGGCCAACGAGGCATTCTTGGCCGCAGCGGCCACTCGCCGGGCAAATTCGACGGCATCGGCCGCCCCTTCGCGCGCCAGCACGCAGGCCTGCAAGGATTCGGCCCACAGCGCCAGCACCGGCGCGTCGAGCCGGCGGAACCGCCGGGCGGCGTCGGCGAATTCCTCGGGATCCGATGCCGGATCGGCAATCTGCCCGGCAATCGCGGCAGCCAGCCGGAGCAGCGCCGCGCCCCAGTCGTCGCCGGTGCGCTCGCACTCACCCAGCAGATCGATGCACGCCGTCACCCGCCAGGACGGGGAACCCTGGGCAACCAGGACCGCCTCGCCGAACCCGCGGGAGAGCCTGGCCACCCACGGCAGGCCGGCCAGTTCGGCGTCGAGGGCGATCTGACCGAGTCGGGCCGACGGGTCCTCGAAGCCGACGGTGATCAATTCGATCACCGTCGAGGCCAGCTGAGCCAGCAGCCGATGGGTGGACTCCGCCCTTCGGTCGCTGCGCACGGTGTCGAGAAGTGTTGCAGCCGAGAGGAAGTCACCGGCGAGGAAGGCTGCGATGGCGTGTCCCAGGCGCATTCCCGGATCGTCCCCGGGTGCCGCCGCCGGGCGGAGTTTCACTTCACCGTGCCTCATGCTGCCCGATGGTGCAGGGGTGGGGATCGCGGCCACCCGTTGGGTCGCGGCGCGCACCGGGGTCGACCAGTGCCGGGCCTCGGTGAGCGGGTCGAACGGCCGTCCCACCGAACGGCCGGGTCCCCACATTGCCGCAACCGAACGCTCCCGGCGGCAACTCTCCCGGAATTCCGGTTCGTCGAGCAGGCCCTCGGCCTGCCGGAAGGCATCGGCGGCCGCAGCCAGCGCGCCCTCTCGGACCCGGCGCCGGGCCTCGGCGAGGGAGAGCCACGGGTCGTGTTCGACGACCGAGGCCGGTAGCAGCAGGTCGGTGCCGGCGACCGAGTCATCGGGCCCGGACCCGCGGGTCTGGATCATCCGGGCGACCGCGCCCCAGTCCTCCGCGCGTGCATAGGCCCGCACGGCCGCTCGCTGATCGCCGATCGACTCCAGCAGGGCGGCGCTGCGCGAGTACCACCCACGGGCACCGGCCGCACCGTATTCCTCGACCAGCGCCCACTCCAGGTGGGTGCGCAATACCTCGTGATAGCGGAAGGTCTCGCCGTCGTCCTCGGACGAGGTGAACAGCTGCTGCTGTTCCAATTCGTCGAGGACCTTGCTGCTGCCGGTTGTTTCCAGGAGCGAGTCGCACAGGGCGCCGGTCAGTGAGCCCAGGGTGCAGGTTCGTAGCAGGAACTGGCGGCGATCCTCCGGGAGCTCGGCCAGCACGTTGCGGGCGAGATAGGACCTGACCAGCTTGGACCGCCCGCCCAGGTCCTCGACGGCCCGTTGCCGGTCGACGACGCTCCGGCCGGCAGTGGCCAGGTGGAACAGTTGCAGCCCGGCCGCCCAACCGCCGGTGCGCCTGGTCAGCGCCGCCGATGACTCCGGGGAGAGCGGTTCACGGAAGACCGAGATGAACAGCTCCTCCACTTCCCAGGAGCGGAATCGTAGGTCGTCGCTGGAGATCTCCTGCAGTAGACCGGAGACCCGCAGCCGCGGAATGTTCATCTCCGGTTGCCGCCGGGAGCCGATCAGCACCCGAAGCGTGTGTGGCCGCAACTCGACGAACTGTTCAAGGGCCCGCTCGGCCGCCGACCCGGCGATCTCGTGCAGGTCGTCGAGGATCAGGATCGCGCCGGCCGGACGGCGGTCTGGGCCGGACCATTTCTCCAGCGCACCGAGCAATGAACCGATGGTCGAATCGGGTTCGCCGATACCGAGGGTGTCCCGCAGGGCCCGGCCGAGGTGGGCGACCAGGTGGGCCTCTGCGGTGTCGTCACCGGTCACCCGGTACCAGGCGACCGGTACCGGCGAGCTGGCGGCGACCCTGGCCAGCAGAGTCGTCTTGCCCGACCCGGGCGGCGCGACGACCAGGCCGAGCCGGCTGGTGGAGCTGTCCAGCAGCGGTCCCTCCAGCCGCGGTCGCGACAGGCCCGCCGACTCCGGTCGCCGGAGTTTCTCGGTCAGAATGACGGGGCTGCTCACGCGCGGGCCCGTCAGTGGAGGTCTGCGCCGGCATCGAGCCCGAGCGCATGGTCGTCGTCGGGCAGGTCCGCGGCATCGGGTTCGGCCGGCAGGGTTGACCCCATCGGCGATCCGAGCGGTGAGCCCATGGTCGATCCGGCGGCGACCAGTGGATTCGCGCCGAAATGGACCTCCATGCCGTCGGTCATGCCGTCCAGGTCGGTGTCCATCTTCATCGGATCGGTCCCGAGGCTGGCTTCCAGCCCGTCGATCAGCCCGTCCAGGTCCGAGTCCGCGAGGGTCGGGTTGCTGTGGATCACCGATTCGAAATGGTTTGTCAGGCCGTCATTGTCGCTGTCCGCGTTGGGATCGCTGATGTCCACGCCCGGGTCGATCTGGTACCCGGGCAGCACCAGGGCCGGATCAACAACAGCCGGAGCCGGGTTCGCTACCGGGACAGTGGCGGCGGCGGGCGTTACCACTGGCGCCGCGGCGGCGGTGACACCCTGTAGACCGGGTAGGACGGCGGCGTACTGGAACCGCGCGCCGATATCCATGGTCGTGACGCCCTGGATGTCATCGGCTTCGACGGTTTGGCCGTTCCCCTGGCTGATCGCAACATGTGAGGTCGTCGGGCGCTCGCCGCCGGCTGTCGGTTCGCTGGAGAAGGTGAACAGCAGGGCGCCCGGCGTGTGCGCGGCCTGCTCGACGGGGATCAGCAGCCCCTTGCCTTTCAGGTCCAGGTATTGCGCGGCGGAGCCGTCCGGGATCTCGATGCCCGCCTGATGGGCGGCCCACTGGGTCAGTTCCGACCGGTCGAAGGCCGTGGGGTTCGCATCGTCGAGTTCGGCCTCGGCGCCGAAGACGTACTTGTCTCCCCGCTGGGCCAGCGCGGCGTCGACGAAATGCTGCGCGGCAGCCTGTGGATCGGCGACCGTCGGCATGGCTGCCGGTGCGGGTGGCAGGGCGGGCGCTGCGCCGCCGAACATCGAGGGGTCGGCGTCCTGGATGTACTTCTCCACTCCGTGCACGTACTCCCAGACCGACGGATTCTGGTTGGACGCGTACCCGGGTACCCGGTCCCAGTTCTCCTTGGGGCCCTCCTGGAAGTTCTCCCCGGAGAAGTGCGAGGCGATGACCCGTTCCCAGTCGCCGAGCCGCTCGTACGCGGCCTGGGTGTCCTCGCGCATCTTCTGGTCCTGCACCTCGGGCGGCGCGTCGCCCGCGTGGCTGTACCCGCCGTACCCGTCCCAGGTGCCGTCGATGTACTGGTAGGCGCCGGAGGCGGTACTGGTCGGGTTGTCGGCCTGGTAGTCGCCCTTCGACTCCTGCATCTTGATGCCGTAGATGACCATTTCCTGGGTCAGTCCGGTGGCGTCGGGGACGCCGCCCATCCCGGCGTCGGGTGCGGCGGCCGGCAGGTCGGCCATCGGGGCCGACGCACCGGCACCGCTGTAATCGACGCCGGGCAACAGCGCGGCGTATTCGAAGCGGCCGCCGATGTTGTCGTCGGTGATGACACCAACCTCTTCGCTCTGCGCCTCCACCGTCCGGCCATCACCCAGGCTGAGCGCGACGTGCGCCTCCGACGGCCGCCCGCCGCCCTCCTGGGGTTCGCTGGAGAAGTGGAAGACCAAAGCCCCGGGGGTGTGCTCGGCCTCCTCGATCGGAATGAGCAGGCCCTTGGCCTTGAGGTCGAGGTACTGCTCAAACGAGCTGCCCGGGATGTCGGCGCCAGCCTGATGCGCGGCCCACTTGGTCAGCTCGGCGCAGTCCCAGGTCGTTGGATTCGGGTCGTTGACGTCGACTTCGGCGCCGAAGATGTACTGGTCGCCCACTTGCGCCAGGGCCTGGTCGAGCATGTGCTGCACCGAACCTGAGCCACCGGTGTGGGCGGAGGCTGTCGTCATCGCGGGTGCGGGTGCGGGTGCGGCGATCGGGGCGGGAGCTGCGGCGGCGACCACCGGCGCCGCGACGACGGGCGCCGGCGCCGGTCCGGTCCCGGCGTTCATGTCCATCGGGTTGGTCCCGAACTGGACCTCCATCCCGTCGGTCAATCCGTCGTTGTCGCTGTCGAGGGACAAAGGGTTGGTGCCGAGGGTGGCTTCCAGGTTGTCGTCCAGCCCGTCCAGGTCGGTGTCCGCGACCGCCGGGTTGGTGCCGATCTGCATCTCGTACGGGTCGGTCAGGCCGTCGGCGTCGGTGTCCAGGACGCCCGCTCGGACGTTCTGCGCGTGTTCACCCAGCCCGGACACCCCGGCGATCCCGGGAATCTGGCCGGCGTCGGTACCGGCGGAAACCTCGACGGCGTCGGCGATTCCGTCCTTGTCGGTATCGGCCGACAGCGGATCGGTATGGCTGCGCAGCGCCTCGAAGCCGTCCGTCAAACCATCCGCGTCGCTGTCGGCGTTGGCGGGATTGGTGCCCGCCAGCTTTTCGAAATCGTTGGTGAGCCCGTCGGCGTCGGTGTCTGCCGCGGTGACCGGGGCGCCGTTGTCGATGGCGGTGTAGTTGTGCGTGGTTGCCACAGCGGCAGTCGCAGTACCGTTGTGCGCGTTGGCATCTCGGGTCGGATCTGTGATGACCGGCGGAATTGGCGTGGTCATGACACCAACCATCCGCGCGTGGCAGAAGGCAGCCATAACGCGCTAGGAACGGCCATGTCAGGTCCGATCGACAGATTGCCACCGCCAAGTGAGGCACAACAAGATTACAACCACAGAGCTCACAAACACCCGGCGTGATACCAGCCCAGGCAAACCGTGATCCCCTCGCACGGGCGCCAGCCTTGCAGCGCGGTCTGTCACCAACCTGTCGACCGCCGTCGAGGCCGACTATCGTGCCGCAGATGGGATCCGGCCCGGGTGCGTCGATCGGCACGCTGCTGGGCGGCGGAGATCGAACGCCGCCCGCCGATCCCGAGCTCGCCGCTGCAGTGCTGACGTCATTCGGCGCCGGCTTGCTGTCCGCGACGCCGTCCCGGTCGAATGCTGTCGTCAGTCCGTACTCGGTCTACAGCGTCCTGGCGATGGCGGCGATCGGCGCAAACGGGCGGACGGCCGATCAGCTCCAGGCGGCACTCGGCGGCATGTCGCCGGACGTCCGGGCGGGCTGTCTGACCGCGATCGATGATGCGGTCGGCGCTGCGTTGGCCAGCGGTCTCGCCAGTGATCGAGATCCACGATTTCACGACGCCCGCCCGATGACGGTGCGGCCGGCCAACTCGCTGTTCGTCCAGCACGGGCTGGTTGTTCGACCGGAATTCCTCGACGCGCTCGCCGGGGGTTTTGCCGCCGGAGTGCGCCAGGTGGACTACGCCGCGGACCCCGAGGCCGCCAGGCAGGCGGTCAACTCCTGGGTCAGCGATCGCACGTCGGGGCGGATCGGCGAATTACTGGACCGCGGAACGCTGTCGCGGGACACCGTTCTGACCCTGGTCAACGCGCTGTTGCTGACGGCGCCGTGGCGCACCCCGTTCCGGGTGGACGCGACGCCGGCGCCGTTCGCCGTGGTCGGCGGCGGGCAGGTGGGTGTCCGGTACCTGCGGGCAACGTGCTGGTGCGCACAGGAGGCGGGGGAGAGCTGGCGGTCCGTGACCATCGCCTACCGAGGAGGCGGGCTGGCGATGACGGTGATCATCCCGGACTCGGGCGCATTCGACGAGGTCAGGTCGGCATTGCCGGAGGTGCTGACCGCTCGGAAGTCGTCGGGTACGCCGCCCGGCGGCCTGGTGGCGCTCGCCCTGCCGGGATTCGCGGTGCGCACCCGGCTGTCGCTGGTCGAGTACCTGCGTCGAGCCGGGGTCACCGATGTCTTCGATCCGGCCGCGGTCGACCTGTCGGGCATCGCGGGAGATCCCGGCGATCTGGTGGCAACCGAGCTGGCGCATCAGGCGGTCATCACCGTGGACGCAAACGGCACCGAGGCGGCGGCTGCCACCGCGATGTCCATGTCCGCCACCGGCGCGCCGGTGGATCCCGTGCGGATCGTCATCGACCGGTCCTTCCTGTTCGCTGTTCACGACACCCGCACGGGCGCACCGCTTTTCCTCGGACAGGTGATCGACCCGACGGCTTGACGCTGACTCGACGGCAGCCGAACAGACGAGTGACGGCGCTGATACACCAATTGTGGGGGTGCTCTGACCCCACTGTTGGGATTCTCGGCGCTGACTCGGCGGACGAGTCCTTGGGTGCGACGGTGAGCGCTCACCGATGGTGTGCTTCATCAAGCCGGCCGTCGGTCGGTTACCGCTCTTCGACCCATGCTTGCGTCGAAAGGTTGTGATGAGCACTGTCCCCGGCACGAGGACCACGACATGCTGCGCCAGTTCAGGGTCGGCGTGAATGCGGGCGACGCCGACCCGATCACCGCCGACCCCCAGTCCCCGACACCACTGCATAACCAACGGCCCCGTCCGTCAGATCAGCCGGATCGCAATGACCCCGATGTCGGCTGACCGTCGCTCGAACTCGCGAGACAGATGACTCTGAGGCTCCCCGTGGGCGATGGTGATTCGAGAATATCGAGTGCCACTTGGGCGGACCCGATTTCCTGGCCGGTGTAGTTCTTGAACAGGGCGCGGCAGCCGTCTTCGGCTTCGGCAGTGGTCAGAAAGGACGCACCCACTACCTCGGTGACGTGTGGGACATCGCAACTGGTGACGGTCACCGTCGTGACTTCACCCTGCGGTACTGCTGCCAGGCAGTCACCCGCCGCAAGCAGGTTCCACTTGATACTGCGGGTGTTGGCGACCGTCGGAGTTACAGGTGGAGTGGGTGGCGGGGGAGAACTGGTTGCCGGGATGGGCGCCCCACTGGTAGTCGGCGCATCGAGGCAACCGGAGTTCTGCTTGATTAGCTCGTAGGCGATGTCCGGTGACGTCGGCGGGGCCGCAAGGTCCAGCCTGGCAACGTAGATCGAAACAAGGCCTGCACGTAGAGCTTTCGTGGAATCCGAGGCGAATGCTGCCGCGGCACACGGACCCACCTCGCGTAAACGCTCCGTGCCGTCTGCTGCGAAGCCCACCGCGTACATCGCCACAACGCTTCCGACGTCGGCCCTGTCAATACATTCCAGGATGATGCCGGTGACCGTCTGCGAACCTTCCTCAAGTGGCAGGGCAAGGATCGCTGCGGGGTCAAACGCCTGCTCTGCGCATTGGACGCCGTCACCGGACAGCCCCGGCAGTAGGTAGGCAGTGAGATCGGCGTTGGTATGGATCTGCGACGCGGGATCGGCAAAGACCTCGATGGCGGCGACCTCCCCACGCGCCGATCCCGCCTCGCGGGCGGCGGACAATGCTGTCGATCCTGTGGAGGTTGTCGCTTCCGTCGTTGAGGTTAATGGGACCGCGGCATTGCCGGCCTGACCCGAACTGCAACCGACCACCAGTGCCCCGCACAGCCCGAGCGTCGCACCGAACAAGAGCGTGGCTTCGAGGCGTCTCGAGCGTTGCGGTGTGTGCATGTGGCGCGTCCTCACATCTTTTGCCCGGAACCTGCGTCGAACAGCACTGTGTTGGCTGCGCCGATGCACGAATGACCCAAATAGTCGATCCGGGTCATTCAACTGCGCGGTTTGTTGGCGCCCGGCAACTACCTTGAGTTTATATCGACCGAGCTAATGGGGAGCAAGACACGAATGGGTGTATTGTCTCCACGCTGGATGACCGATTGCTCGCCAACGTTTGTCCCAGGCTTGATATGCCAGCGACCCCCCACGCGGTGATAAGCCGAAGTCCCCCGGCACGAGGCCGGGGGACATCGGGGTTGCTGATTTCTTCACTGCTACAGGATGTAGAGCATCTCCTGGTAGGTCGGCAGCGGCCACAGATCGTCGGCCACCACCCCTTCGAGCAGGTCGGCCGCCGCCCGGACGTCGGCCATGGCGGGCAGCAGCACGTCCTTGGCGTACTGGGCCTCCTCCAGCGGCGTCGTTCCGTGTTCGGCACTGACGGCCGCACCGAGCGTGTTGAGCGCCGCGCGGAGATCGGCGAGCGGGACGGACACCGAGTCCAGCGAGGTCCGGTCGGCCTCGACGCCGGCCGCGAGGAGCGCCTGCAGGTTCAGCGCCAGTTCGGTCTGGTACCGGACAGCTGCTGGGAGCACCTTGGTGCTGCCGATCTCGAGGGTCAGCTTGGCCTCGACACCGACGGTGAGCACGTACTGCTCGAGGCCGATCTCGTAGCGGGAGTGCATTTCCCGGTGGTTGAAGACCTTGTACTTCTCGAACAGCTCCATCGCGTCCGCGGAGATCAGCTCCGGCAGGGCGTCCAGGGTGGTCTTCAGGTTCGGCAGTCCGCGTTCTGCGGCCTCGATCTGCCAGTTGTCGGAGTACCCGTCCCCGTTGAAGACGACCGCACCGTGGTTGGTGATGATCTCCGTCAACAACTCCTGCACCGCGGTGTCGAAATCGACGCCGTCGGCGACGGCCGTCTCCAACTCGGTGGCGATGTAGTCCAGCGCCTCGGCCATGATCGTGTTGATCGTGACCATCGGCCCGCCGACGGACTGCAGCGAGCCCGGGGCGCGGAACTCGAAACGGTTGCCGGTGAAGGCGAACGGGCTGGTCCGGTTCCGGTCGCCCGGGTCGGTCGGCAGGATCGGCAGCGTGTCGACGCCGATCATCATGGCGCCCTTGCCCTTGGACGACGTTGCGGCGCCCTTCGCGATCTGCTCGAAGACGCCGGCCAGCTGATCGCCGAGGAAGATCGAGATGATCGCCGGCGGAGCCTCGTTGGCGCCGAGCCGGTGGTCGTTGGTCGCCGAGGCGACGGATGCCCGCAGTAGGCCGCCGTATTTGTGCACGGCGCGGATCACCGCGGCGCAGAACACCAGGAACTGGGCGTTCTCGTGCGGGGTGTCACCCGGCAGCAGCAGGTTGCCCTCGGTGGCGTTGCCCAGCGAGAAGTTGACGTGCTTGCCGGAACCGTTGACGCCCTCGAACGGCTTCTCGTGGAACAGGCACTCCATGCCGTGCTTCTTGGCGATGGTCTTGAAGGTCGTCATCAGCAGTTGCTGGTGATCGGCCGCGACGTTCGCGCGCTCGAACATCGGCGCGATCTCGAACTGGCCGGGGGCGACCTCGTTGTGCCGGGTCTTGGCCGGGATACCGAGCTTGAACAGCTCCCGCTCGGTGTCCATCATGAAGCCGAGCACGCGCTCCGGGATGGCGCCGAAGTAGTGGTCGTCGAACTCCTGGCCCTTCGGCGGCTTGGTGCCGAACAGGGTGCGGCCGGAGTTGAGCAGGTCGGGGCGGGCGAGGAAGAAGTGCCGGTCGACCAGGAAGTACTCCTGCTCGGCGCCGCAGAAGGACACCACGCGGGCCGGGTTGTGGCCGAACAGCTTGAGTACGCGCTCGGCGTTGTCGGCCATCGCCTGCTGCGAGCGCAGCAACGGGGTCTTGTGGTCCAGCGCCTCGCCGGTCATCGACACGAAAACCGTTGGGATGCAGAGGGTGTTGCCGTTCGGGTTCTCCAGCACGTACGCCGGGCTGGTCACGTCCCAGCCGGTGTAACCGCGGGCCTCGAACGTGTTGCGAAGTCCACCGCTGGGGAAGCTGGACGCGTCCGGCTCGCCCTGCACCAACGTCTTGCCGGCGAACTCGGCGAGCGCGGAGCCGTCGCCGGCCGGCTCGAGGAAGCTGTCGTGCTTCTCGGCGGTCAGTCCGGTCAGCGGGTAGAAGACGTGCGCGTAGTGGGTCGCGCCCTTCTCCATGGCCCAGTCCTTCATGGCCGACGCCACGGCGTCGGCAACCTGCGGGTCGAGCGGCGCGGCGTGCTCAATGGTGGCGATGACCGACTTGAAGACGGACTTCGGCAACCGCTTCTGCATGACGGCCTTGCTGAAAACGTTGGCTCCGAAAACCTCGCCCGGTGCCTCTCCCACATCGAAGCTCGCGGTGGGGGGAATGTACGCTTCGACATCTCTGATCGCCTGCAGGCGAACGTTGCTTCCAGTCACTCAGGCATCCCTAGAACGGAGCTGCGTTCGCAGCTTGCTGCGGTTCGGACGTAGCGAATCTAGCGAGCCTGCTGCATGGGAAGTATCCGTCGTGTTTCGGTCCGGTGAACGTTCGCCCAGCATCGGGCTAATGGCTCCGAAGTGACCGGAGCGACATCACGGTCTTATTTCGGGGATTTCCGGCATGCCTTCCCAGCAGGTGAAACTCGGCAAATGCCGGGAATGCCTGCGTATTAGGCAGCCGCGGAGGGTGAATTCCTGGGGTTAATCCTCGTGGCGAAGAACTCGGCGAATAATGATTCTCCGTGACGGGCGGTGACGACCCATTCGACGCTGACGGTCAGCTCGCCCAGGGGCCCATCGCCTGGCCCCAGGCCCGGATCCGGCAGTCCGAGACCAGACCCAGTTGCTGGAAGGGGTCGGCCTGCAGCAACGTGGCAATTTCCTGCTCACTGTCCCCGCTGAACACCAGCAGGGCGCCGGCCGGCCCGTCGGTGTAGGCGCCGGCCGCCAGCACGATGCCCTGCTCGAGCAGGTCGCGGAGGAAGTCCCGATGCGCGAGCCGGTGCTCGGTGACCACCTCCGGGTTGTCGACGTAGGTGTAGTGCACTGCGAAGACGGGCATCGGTGTTCCTGTTCGACGAGAGGGACGGCGCCGGACGCACCGCGGGCCCCCGGCGATGTGCCAGGGGCCCGCGGCGAATGGTGACGATCAGATGTCGTAGTACATGTCGAACTCGTACGGGTGCGGGCGCAGCCGGATCGCGTCGATCTCCTCGCGCTTGAGCTTGATCCACATCTCGATCAGGTCGGGGGTGAACACGCCGCCCTCGAGCAGGTAATCGTGGTCGGCCTCCAGTCGGTTGACCACGTCGGCCAGCGAGGCCGGCACCTGCGGGATGTTGGCGGCCTCGTCCGGCGGCAGTTCGTAGAGGTCCTTGTCGACCGGTGCCGGCGGCTCGATCTTGTTCTTGATCCCATCCAGGCCGGCCATCATCATGGCGGCAAACGCGAGGTACGGGTTGGCCGACGGGTCGGGGCAGCGGAACTCGATGCGCTTTGCCTTGGCGTTCGTGCCGGTCAACGGGATGCGAATACAAGCGGAACGGTTCCGCGCCGAGTAGACCAGGTTGACCGGCGCCTCGTAGCCGGGGACCAGGCGGTGGTAGGAGTTGACCGTCGGATTGGTGAAGGCCAGCAGGGACGGCGCGTGGTGCAGCAGGCCGCCGATGTAGTAGCGGGCGGTGTCCGACAGGCCGCCGTAGCCGGCTTCGTCGTAGAACAACGGCTTGCCACCGGTCCACAGCGACTGGTGGGCGTGCATGCCCGAACCGTTGTCGCCGAAGACCGGCTTCGGCATGAAGGTGACGGATTTGCCGGCCGCCCAGGCGGTGTTCTTGATGATGTACTTGAACAGCATCACCTCGTCCGCCGAGGCGAGCAGGGTGTTGAACTTGTAGTTGATCTCGGCCTGGCCGCCGCCGACCTCGTGGTGGCCGCGTTCGATCTCGAAGCCGGCATCGATCAGGTTGGCCGTCATGTCGTCGCGCAGGTCGGCCGCGTGGTCGTACGGCGGTACCGGGAAGTAGCCACCCTTGGTGCGGACCTTGTACCCGAGGTTGCCGCCCTCCTCCTCGCGGCTGGTGTTCCACCAGCCCTCTTCGGAGTCGATCTTGTAGAACGACCCGGTCATGCTGGTGCCGAACTGCACGTTGTCGAAAATGTAGAACTCGGCCTCGGCCCCGAAGTAACAGGTGTCGGCGATGCCGGTGCTGGCCAGGTACTCCTCGGCCTTGCGGGCGACGTTGCGCGGATCGCGGGAGTACGGCTGCAGAGTCAGCGGGTCATGCACGAAGAAGTTGCAGGTGAGGGTCTTGCGGCGGCGGAAGACGTCGAGCCGCGCGGTGGTGACGTCCGGCAGCAACGTCATGTCCGACTCATGGATCGACTGGAAGCCCTTGATGGACGAGCCGTCGAAGGCCATGCCGCCGGCCAGCGAGTCGACCGTGACGGTCGAGGCCGGCACGGCCAGGTGGTTCATGATGCCCAGCAGGTCGCAGAAACGGATGTCGAAAACCTCGACATCGTTCTCGCCGAGGTAGGCAACAAGCTCTTCGGGGGTGGAGAACACGCACGCGCTCCTTGTCGTCGGTGACAACCGTGGTCGGTCTGTCGGCGGGGACCGGGAGGCCCGACCGCCGGGGTCGTACACAACTTGCCGATGAGCGACGCGCTAAGGGCACGTCCCCACGGCGGGTCAGACTGCATCCTGGCAGAGGCGAAAAATCAGGACACACCCGGTCTGTCACATGCCATGCACCGGCCAACGTAGGTACATGGTGTTGCGTCGGCGTCTCTCGGATGTTTCGCGGCAGTTACGCCCAAGATCGTCAGCGGCCTAACCGCGGGGATGATGACGCAACGAAATTCTGCACCGACATACCCTGATGCCATGGTCAGTACCGACGGCACAGCGGAGCAGTACTACCCGGGTCGGGGACTCGGCCTCCCAGCTGAAGGGGTGGGGGCCGTTGCCTCTTTCGGCCGTCGACTGACTGCATTCGCGATCGACATCGTTTTGTCCGCGCTCGTCGCCTGGCTGATCACCGCCCCGGAGCCGCCGCAGAACATGAGCCTGCTGGTGTGGGCCGTCATGACGGTCGTGACCGTCGGGCTTTTCGGTATCACCCCGGGTCAGGCGGTGCTGGGCATCCGGGTGGTGCCCATCGGCGGGGGATCGCTGGTCGGCGCATGGGCGATTCCGCGGACGGTGCTGGTGTTCCTGCTCATTCCGCCGCTGCTGGTGAACGTCGACGGCCGCGGCTTGCACGACCGGCTCTGCCGGACGGTCGTCTTGCGCACCCGGTAGCGCTCGGAACAGCGCTCAGGCTTTGCCAGAGCGACGCATGGCGCGCTGCATGTTGCGCTGCTTGACCCCGGCCGGCATCGGGCCCTTGGGGAGCCCCGCCTGTGCCGATCGCGCCGACAGCGCGGTGAGCCGGTTGTCCAATTCGATGACGGCCGGCGCCGGGATGTTCCGCGGCAGCTTCATCAGGTACTGATTCAGCTTCCGCAGCGGGACCTGACCCTCTTCGTTGCCGACGATGATGTCGTAGATCGGGGTGTCGCCGACGATCCGGGCGATCTTCTTCTTCTCCTGCGCCAGCAGGGGCTTGACCCGATGCGGGGCACCCTCGCCGACCAGGATGATCCCGGGCCGGCCGATCACCCGGTGGACTGCGTCCATGTGTGACGTGCCCGCGATGGCCGGGGTGATCCGCCATTTGCCGCGCAGATTGTTCTGCAGGGACCAGGCGGCCGCGCCGGGGGTGCCCTCTGCCTGCTTGTAGACGTTCTTCTGCACCCGCCGGGAGAAGATGATGGTGGCCAGCAACGCACCGAACACGATGCCGAACGGCAGCACCATCCACCACGGCAGGAACCACATCAATGCGAGGGTGACGACAGCCGCGGTGCCGACCAGGGCGCCGATCATCAACGGCAGCAACCACTTGTCCTGCTTGCGCTGCATCTGGAAGGCCTGCCAGATCTGGCTGCGCCGTTCCTTGCTCGCTTGCCGCTTGGCTACCTTCGCCGCCTTTTTCGCTTCCTTCTCGGCAGATTTGGAGGAGGCGCCAGCACTGGCGGCATTCTTGGCCATGCTGTCCAGGATAGTGCCCGCAGCGCAGCTGCACCGACGCTTCGGAGCAGCAAACCCGATCCCTACGTCAGCGGCGGTTCACCGAACGCACGAAGCGGGGCCCTGCCGTGCCGGTGGCGACGGCGGAACCCCGCTCCATGGGCGGCTCGATCTCCTGCTGCAGGACTGCGGGCGACTGCTGGTCAGGCGCCGATCAGCCGGTCGTTCTTGTTGGTGCTCTGCCCACGGGCGTCCCGGGCCTGGGCGCCCTGGCGGTACAGGGTGCCGGCCTTGTAGGACGACCGGACCAACGGACCGGACATGACGCCGGCGAACCCGATCTGCCTGGCCTCGTCGGCCAATTCGACGAACTCCTGCGGCTTCACCCAGCGTTCGACCGGATGGTGCCGCGGGCTCGGCCGCAGGTACTGCGTAATCGTCACGAGATCACAGCCGGCGGAATGCATGTCGACCAAGGCCTCGGAAATCTCGGCCCGCGTCTCGCCCATCCCCAGAATCAGGTTGGACTTGGTGACCATCCCGGCCGCGCGGCCCTGGGCGATGACGTCCAGCGACTTCTCGTAGGTGAAGGCCGGGCGGATGCGCCGGAAGATACGCGGCACGGTTTCCAGGTTGTGCGCGAACACCTCCGGTGCGGCGTCGAAGACCTGCTGCAGCAGCTCGGGCCGCCCGGAGAAGTCCGGGGTGAGGATTTCCACCCCGGTCTCCGGTGCCAGCTCGTGCACCTGCCGGATGGTTTCCGAGTACAGCCAGGCTCCCTCGTCTGGCAGGTCGTCCCTGGTGACGCCGGTGATGGTTGCGTACCGCAGATCCATGGTGCGGATCGACTCCGCGACCCGGCGCGGTTCGTCCCGATCCAGCTCGCCGGGTTTGCCGGTGTCGATCAGGCAGAAGTCGCACCGCCGGGTGCACTGGTCGCCGCCAATGAGGAAGGTCGCCTCGCGGTCCTCCCAGCATTCGTAGATGTTGGGGCAACCGGCTTCCTGGCACACCGTGTGCAGCCCCTCGGTCTTGACCAGGGACTGCAACTTCTGGAACTCAGGGCCGGTGCGCAGCTTGGTCTTGATCCAGTCCGGCTTCTTCTCGATCGGGACGGTCGCGTTGCGGACCTCGAGCCGGAGCAACTTACGACCCTCAGGGGCCATGGTCACGAGGCACCACCCAACCTCTTCTTTGCCGAGTCAACGGCCTCTTCCGATGCGTGCTGTCCGGAGTCGGCGGCGTCCTTGAGGTCATCGCCGGCGTCCTGTGCCCTGTCCTTTGCCGCGTCGGCAGCGGACGATGCGGCATCCTTGGCCTTGTCGGCTCCATCCTTTGCCTTGTCGGCGGCGGACTTCGCGGAGTCGGCCGCGTCGTCGGCCTTGTCCTTCGCCGAATCCAAGGCGTCGGCGGCCGCGTCCTTGGCAGAGTCGACCGCGTCCTTCGCCTTGTCCAGCGCGTCAGCGGCCTTGTCCTTCACCGTGTCCGCGACGTCGGCCGCCTTGTCCTTCGCGTCGGCCAGCTTGTCGGCGGCTGACCCAGCCGCGGGCTTGGGGGCCGGCTTCGGCGCATAGGTCGGTGCGGGGGAGTTGTTCGGGATCGGGGTCTCGGTGGACCGCAACTTCTTGAACGCGTAGGCGCCACCGGCGGCAACAACCGTGATCACGACCAGATTGCGAACCTTGTGACTCTTCTTGCCGGCGTTCTTGTCCGCCTTCGCCGACGCCTTGTCGGCGGCCTTGCTGGCTTTATGGGCAGCATCGGCAGCCGAGGCCGCGACTGCGGCGATACCCTGCGCTACCGAGGTCTGCGCCTTGTCGGAGGCGTTCCCGGCCAGCGCGTGGGCCTTTTTCGAAGCCGTTGCCTCGACCGCCTTCACGGAATCGCCAAAGGAGTGCGCCTTCTTGGCTGCCTTCTTCTCGGCGACCTTCGCGCGCTTGGCGGCGTTCACCTGCGCCTTGGCGGCCGCCTTGCGGGCCCGGCGACCGAGTGTCTTCGCGGACTCCTCCAGGGATTCGCCGGCCTTCTCCACGTAGGGCGTCGCCGCGTGCGCTGCATCGCTGGCGAGCGTGGCGGCCTTGCTGGCCGCGTCACTGGTGACATCCGCGACCTTGTCCGCCACCATCTCGGCGAAATCGGACGCCTTGACGGCCAGATCATGTGCTGCGGACCTCGGCCCTGTCGTCGTGCTCATCAGCTACTCCTCATCAATTGCCTGTACATCAGGACGTACCCCCGCGACCGCGAGCGTCACCACTTTTCTTTCCCCGGGGCGCAGACCTCCACACCGGGTACGCATTGTTTCATCCTGCCGTGTCACGCGCCCGGGACCCCACTGAACAACCCGCTCCTCCGTCGCCGGGTTGCTTCAATGCAGTCCTGCTGTATCTGATGGCGCCCTCTCCTTCGTCGAGGCGACTAGGTGATCATCCGGGCCGCTGACCGGACAGTGCCGGATGCAGATGCCAGTCGACTCCCGGGGTCGGCGCGATCGGCGGCGCGGCGTGGTGTGGCGTGTCGTCGGGCGCCGTTGCGACCAGCCGTCCATCAAGGCCCTGCCGGAGCCGTCCGGTGACCACGTCCAGCGCATCGGCGACGGTGACGGTCCGGCCGAGTTCTAGGGTCAGCGAAGTCACCCCCGCGTCGGTGATGCCGCACGGCACGATGCGGTCGAATCCGGACAGGTCCGGATCGCAGTTCAACGCAAACCCGTGCATGGTGACGCCGCGGGCGACGCGCACTCCGATGGCGGCGACCTTCCGTTCCGGCCGGAGCTCGTCTGCCGGCAACCACACGCCGCTGCGACCGGCCACCCGTTTCGTTGCCAGCCCCAGGTCGGCGCAGGCCTCGATCAGCACCTGCTCCAGTAATCGGACATAGGCGACGACGTCCACGGGGGCGGTCAGTTTGATGATCGGGTACCCGACCAGCTGGCCGGGGCCGTGCCAGGTGATCCGGCCGCCGCGGTCGACGTCGACCACGGGCGTCCCGTCGACGGGTCGATCCTCCGGCTGGGTTCTCTTGCCCGCCGTGTACACCGCAGGGTGTTCGAGCAGCAGCACGGTATCCGGGCCGTCGCCCTGCGCCCGGGCGGTGGCGAGTTCACGCTGCCGTTCCCAGGCGCTGAGGTAGTCGACGAGTCCGGCGCGCACGAAACGAAGCGGCACGCTCTCCTCACGCATGCGTTGACCGTACGCCCGTCGGTTCTGCGCTTGTGGACAACTCCTCCGTGCGAGACGCGCCGACGGCTACCGTGCCCGCCATGACCTTCGTCATCGGCTCCTACCGGGCCGTCGAACACCCCGGTGGCGGACACCGGGCGTCCGCGGCTGGACTGTGGCGCGGCGAGGACCTGCGCACCTTGGGTGAGGTCGCGATGACGGTGTTGCCCGCCGATTGTGCAGAGATGGCGCAGTCGGCCGTGGAGTCGGTGGCGGCGATCCGCCATCCGCACCTGCTGCCGGTGATAGAGGTCAGTCAGGACGAGGACCGGGTGGCCGTTGTCTGCCCGTGGCCGGCGGGTGGGCGGTTGGCCGAGTTAGTTCTGCGCCGTGGCCGGCTGACGGCCGCCGAAACCCTGACGGTGCTCATTCCGGTGGCCGATGCGCTCGCCGCCGCGCACGCCGCCGGTATCCGGCACGGCGAGGTCTGTCCGGAGGCGCTGTGGTTCGACTCCAACGGCCGGCCGTTGCTTGGCGCGCCCGCGGTCAGCAGGCTGATCGCGGAATTGAACGACGGACTGCCGGCCGGCAGCCGGGACGTCGCACCGGAGGTGATCAGGGGCGAGGAACCGCCCGACCGAGTGATCACGTCGGCGGCCGACGTGTTCTCGCTGGGATCGGTCGCGCTGTTCTGCCTCACCGGACGTTCTGCCTGGCCGGCCGATGACGCGGCCGATGTGCTCATCCAGTCCGCAGCCGGGTTGTGGCCGGACCTGCCCGACGACACAGCATCACCGGAGATCGTCACACTCGTCCGGGAGATGCTCCGGGCCGAACCAGGTCGGCGACCCAGCGCCGCCAGCCTGGCCGCCCGGCTCGGCCGAGCCGGCGAACCAGCCCCCATCGCGTTCGATGCGGGGCCTACCCCGACGCCGGCATCTGCAAACCGGTGGCGTGGATGGGGTACCGAGGGCGCTCACCCCGACGCCGATCCGGCGCGCACCGCCGAACGCCAGGTGGGGTCGGCCGGGTCGGACGATGATCGCGGGTCGGGCCCCGGTCGCACCGATGAGTCAGATCCGGGTAGCGCCGACGGGCCGGTGACCGATTCGCCGATGGGCCAACCCAGCGGTGGAGCCGGTGGACGGCGGGTCGACGGCCGGCGAGTCGGCGGTTGGGTCAGCCGGACAGCCACGGCCGGAATCGAATCGTCCCGCCGTCATACGCCCCTTGCCCGGGCCGGGATCGCGTTGCTCGTTGGACTTCTGGTCACCGTCATCGCGGTGCAGATCGGCTTGTGGTGGACGGGCTGGGAGGAACCGACGCCGTCTGCGGCGGTGGGTAGCGCCGCGGCAGTTGCGGCGCCGGATTCGTCGCTGGATCCCGCCGTTGCGGCCGAACCGGTGGGCAACGACAGCTGGTCCGACGTGGTCGTCGGACTGGATGCCGCGCGGGGTCGTGCCTTGGACGCGGCAAACCCGGCGCTGCTGGCCGACGTGTATCTGGACAGCACCTCCGCGGCCGGTGCTGCCGATGCGTCGGTCGTCGCGCAACTGGCGGCCAACGGGCTGCGGGTGGTGGATGGCGTCCACCAGATCGTGAGTGTGACCGTCGACGGCGCTGACCCAACGGCCGGCGCCACGAGTGTCGGCACGGCGGCGGACTCGGTCCGGTTGGCGGTGGTGGACACGCTGCCCGCCCATCCGATTGTGGATGCGGCCGGCCGACAGGTGGGCCTGACCGCGGCACGGGCCGAACAGCGGCGCATTCTCGTCCTGCACCTGACGCCCGGCGGCTATCGGATCAGCGGCGTCGAAGCCGGTTGACCGTAGTGGCTTTCCACGCTCGTTGGCCCGCCGGCATGCCCGGATAACGGCCACGTCGCAGCATCGGATGGGCGGCGGTGCGCGTCGATCCAGGGGACTGTCGGACCCCTCTCCTACGTTTACCCCATGCGCCTGCTGCACACCTCCGACTGGCACCTCGGCCGGACCTTCCACGGTCAGAGCCTGCTGGCCGACCAGGAGTCGGTGCTGGGCGCGCTGGCCGATCTCGCCACCGAACATCACGTCGATGCGGTGCTGATCTCCGGCGATCTCTACGACCGGGCGGTGCCGTCGCCGGAGGCTGTGCAATGCGCCACCCGGGTCCTTGCCCGCATCCGCAGCGCCGGGATCAGCATCATCGCCATTTCCGGGAACCACGATTCCGCTCCGCGGCTCGGTGCCTTCGCCGACTTCCTGGCGGCCGGCGGGCTGCACCTGCGGACCGCGGCGGCCCGGGCGGGGGAGGCCGTGATGCTCGCCGACTCGGATGGTCCGGTTGCCTTCTATCCGATTCCCTATCTCGAACCCGACCTCGCCCGTGGCACCTGGGACCTACCGTCACCCGCCAGTCATCAGCACGTGATGACCGAGGCCATGCAGCAGGCGCGGGTCGACCTCCAGGCGCGCCCGGCGGGCACCCGCTCGGTGGTGTTGGCACATGCCTTCGTCACCGGTGCTGCGGCCGGTGGCTCGGAACGTTCGATCGCCGTCGGGGGAGTGGAGTCGGTGACCGCGGACGTCTTCACCGGGTTCGACTATGTGGCGCTCGGTCACCTGCATCGCGGCCAATGCGTCAGCGACCGCATTCGCTATTCGGGATCGCCGCTGCCGTACGCGTTCTCCGAAGCCGGGCACACCAAGAGCGTGCTGCTCGTCGACCTCGACCCGGCGGGTGACGTCACGGTCCGTGCCATCGACCTGCCGTTGATCAGGCGGCTGGCCACCGTGCGCGGGACGCTGACCGAGATCCTCGAATCCGCCACCGATCTCGCCGATGCCTACCTGTCCGTCGAACTGACCGATCGGGTCCGGCCGCTGGAACCGATGCGCCGGCTCCGGGAGCGGTTCCCACACACGCTCGTTGCTCAGTGGCTGCCCGATACCGCGACCGGATCAACCGGTGGACGGCCGCGTGCGACAACAACACACCGCACGGACGGCTCGTTGCTCGTCGACTTCGTCACCGACGCCCGCGGGACCGAGCCAACACCCGGCGAGCATGCCCTGCTGAACGAGGCGCTCGCCGCCGAACGGCTGCTGGAGCGTGCCCGGTGAGGCTGCACGAGCTCGAGCTCACCGCGTTCGGGCCGTTCGCCGGCACCGAGACGGTCGACCTGGATGCGCTCGGGGCCGACGGGCTGTTCCTGGTCCAGGGGGACACCGGCGCCGGAAAGACGACCCTGTTGGACGCGGTGGCCTTCGCGTTGTTCGGTCGGGTGCCCGGACCGCGCAATGAGGCCAGGCGATTGCGCTGCGACCGGGCGCCGGCGGACAACGTCACGCAGGTCCGGCTGGTCGTCACCATGGGTGGCCACCGCATGGAGATCGTCCGGCGTCCTGAGTACGAGCGGCCGAAGGCACGTGGCGCAGGCACCACCCTGCAACGCGGCAAGGTGTCCCTCCGCTGGCTCGGCGCCGCGCCCTCCGGGCAGCCCGAGGAGGGTCTGACCAGGGCAGATGAGGTCGGCGACACCGTCATCGACATGCTCGGGATGTCAGCCGACCAGTTCTTCCAGGTGGTGCTGCTGCCGCAGGGCGACTTCGCCCGCTTCCTGCGCGCGGATACCGGTGAACGCGGTGACCTGCTGGAGCGGCTCTTCGACACCGGCCGGTTCGGGCGGATCGAGGACTGGTTCGCCGGCGCTCGGCGGGAGGCCGCGGCGCGACTGCGGGAATGTGAGGAGCTGGTCGGGCGGATGGTCGCCCGGGTGGCCGAATCGGCCCGAGTCGAATCCCGGGCCGACGCCGACCTGGCGTGGCTGGCGCACGTACGCGACCGGCTGGCCGACAGTGCGGCGATCGCCGCCGATGCTGCTGCGGGCGCCCGCCGCGAACGCGCTCGCACCGCCGATCTCCACACCAGGGCCAAGGACCTGGCAGCACGAATCGACCGCTGGAACAGGCTGCGCGACAAGTGGAACCAACTCCAGGCCGGCCGGCAACAGATCGAGCGCGATCGAGTACTGATCGAGCGGCACGGCCGCACGGCGGCCGTGATGTCGGCCGTTGCCGGTCGAGAGACCGCAGTCGCGGCATTGACGGCAACCCGGCGCGGCCGCCGCGCCGCGGATCGCGCCCTCGACATGCTGACCGTCCCACCCGGGACACCCGACGCCCTCGACCTTGGCATGCTGGCGGACGATCCGGCGACCGTGCAGGCCGCGGCCAGGGCCAATCGGCTGCTGGCCGAAGAACTCACCGGCGCGATCACCGAGGCCGCCGATCAGGAGCGCGATCTGGCCCTGCTCGCCCGGGCGCGGGCGCGACACCATCGGGATGAGGTGGCCGCGGTCGACGTCGAGCAGCGGCTCGCCGGACTGCCGGCACGAATCGCCGAGCTGGAAGCGCGGGTCGCCGGTGCCAAGGCGGCCAGGGACATGCTGCCGATCTGCAACGAGCAACGGGCCGCGGCGGAGGTCGTGCTCCGGGCGGCCCGGTCGGTCCCCGATCTGCAGGCGCAGCTCGGGATAGCGGTCAGCGCGGCGGCCGAGGCCACCGACCGTCATCAGAGCGCCGTGGACCGTCGGCAGGAGCTGGTCGAGGCGCGGATCGCCGGGATGGCGGCGGAGTTGGCGGCCGAGCTGTCCGATGGTGACCCGTGCCCGGTGTGCGGGTCCGGGGATCACCCCCAACCCGCCCTGGCCGGTCACCGCGTCGTCTCTGCCGAGGGAATCAGGGCCGCCCTGGAGATCGAGAAGCGCACTGCTGTTGACCGCGATGCCGCCACCCAGCACCGGTGGAAACTGTCCGAAGCGGTCGAGGCGGCCAGCAAGATATCCGGTGGCGCAACGGTTTCCGCCGCCCAGGACACCTTCGCCCGGTGTTCGGCGGAGTATCAGCGGTTGTCCGCGATCGCCCGCAATCTCGATGCGTTGTTGGGTCTGCGGGAGGCGGCCGGCAAGGCGTTGTTCGAGCAGGGACTCCGTCGCGAGGACTTGACGACTGCATTGCTCGCGGGAACCAAGGAGATCGGCGAGCTCACGGCGGCAACGGATAAGCGGGTGAGCCGGTTGCTCAGGGCGCGCGCGGCACACCCGTCGGTGCAGGACCGGAGGGCCTTTCTCCTCGAACGGGCCACGGTGCTGGACACGATCGCCACCGCATCGACCGCGGTAGAGACCGCTGCCGAAGCGGCGGACCGGGCGGAGCGCGCGGTCAGCGCCGCGGTTGTCGAGGCTGGCTTCGCCGGCCTCGACGAGGTGCTGACCATTGCCGGAATCGACGTCGACGCACTTCGCCGACGGGTGCGGATCGCCGACGACGAGTACGCGGCGGTCGACGCCCAGCTCCGCGATCCGCAGTTCGCCGGGTTGTCCGAGGCCGAGCCGCCCGACGTCGCCAAATTCGGGGCCATCGCCGCGGCGGCAGCCACGGCTGCCGAAGACGCGATCTCGCTGGCGCACGCCACCGCGGATCGCCGGGACCAGGTCGCCGTTGCGGCCGCCCGGCTGCAGTCGGCGTGGCGGGACCGAGAACCGGTCCGCGCCAAGGAAGCCGAGGTCGCCGCCCTGACCGACGTGGTGAACGGGCGGGGTCAGAACGCGCTGGGCATGTCATTGCGGACCTACGTGCTGGCCGAACGACTGAAAGAGGTCGCGCAGGTCGCCGGACAGCGACTGGACCGCATGTCGGCCGGGCGCTACACCTTTGTGCACTCGACCGATCGGGAGGCGCGCGGCAAGGCCGGCGGCCTCGGCCTGGACATCCTGGACGGCTGGTCGGGACTGGTGCGCCCGGCGAAGACGCTGTCCGGCGGCGAGTCGTTCCTGGCCTCGCTGGCGCTTGCCCTCGGCTTGGCCGACGTTGTCGCAGCAGAGGCGGGCGGTCGGGTACTTGACACCCTGTTCGTCGACGAGGGCTTCGGCAGCCTCGATCCGGACACCCTGGACCTGGTGATGGAAACCCTGGACGAACTGCGGGCCGGTGGGCGAGTGGTCGGGGTGGTGTCGCACGTCGACGAACTGCGGCAGCGCATCCCGAGCCAGGTGCGGGTGAGCCGGACACCGCAGGGTTCCACCCTCGCCGTGACAACGACATGATCCCAGCGACATGATCCCAGCGACATGATCCCGGGACCATGATCACTGCCGGCCGCCAGGAAAGGTCACGATGTTTCTGCTGATTGCCTATTTCGCCGTCGATCCGGCCGACTCCGCGGAGCAGGCACTGGCCGACGCCGTGGAGCCGGTTCGACTATTGGCCGCGCAGCCGGACACCAGGTCGCTGCGCTGGGGCAGATCTACCGAGGACGCCGGCCGCCTGGTGCTGGTGGCCGAGTTCGAGACAGCCGCCGCCTACCGTCGGGCCCAGTCGCCGTTCGAAGTGCGGACGGTGCTGATCCCTTGGCTCTCCAGGGCCGAGATCGGTACGTCCGGCGCTTTTGAGGTCCTCGCTGCGGCCGATGGCGCCGACTTCTGGGAGCCCGACGTGACGGTCCCACAACCCGGTCGGTGATACGGCGGCGGGTTCGGACGGCCATGCCCCGCGCTTTCTGCTGGCGTCGCGAGCGGACTCGGACCACCATGAGGTGCGCCGCCACCACCGAGGGCTGGAGGCCCGGATGACCACGCAACGCCGCCGCAGCAGCCGACCCGGCGGGAAGATGCTGCCGCCGGAGGTCACCCTGCGGCAGCACCCGCGGAGCACGGAAGCCGGGGTCGCCTCGCCGAGTGGACGTCGGCCGCCGCCGCGCAGGGCCGGACGTCGGTGCTCGGCCCGCGCCACGTGCTGCACCTGCAGCGTCAACACGGCAACCGGGCCGTCACCGGCCTGATCACCACACCATCGGTGGTTCAGCGGTCCGCGCTGGAAAAGAGCGCGACCGAGGCCGAACGCAACAAGGTGCAGGTCCTAACCACCCAGAGCGTGCGCAGCTTCGGCACCGAGAAGATCGACGAGGCCTTTTCCGCCGGGGTGAAGACGAACTGGGCGCTGGACAGCGTGATCTACGGCGACGGCATCGCCGACAAGATCAAACCGGGCCTGCTCACCTTGGCCGGAGACATGTTCGACCCCAAGAGCTTCGGCATGAACATGGTGACCAACGTGCCGTTGAACCTGAAGAAGTACGGCGGCGTCAACGGGGTGTATCGATTCGCGCTCATCCAACGCAACACCAAGCCCAAGACGCAACTGATCGTGGACCAGGTGTCCAGCGCGCCGCCGGCGAAACTTGACAAGTCCGGGATGAAGAAGCAGGAAGCCCGGTTCCAGAAGTTCGGTTTCCGGTTCGGCACGGATTTCGGCAGTGAGGACGCCAAGAACCAGTTGTTCACCGCGCTCGCCCGGGTGCCGGATTCGATTCTCGAACGCATCCGCGGCGTCAAGTTTTCCCGGAAGTTGGCGGCCACGGGCAAGGGAGGCGAGGCCGGGCACTACGACCCGGAAACCCACACCATCGAGATGTTCGGCAATTCGATGCAGGATTTCACCAGCAGCGTCGATGCCGCCGGCTCGTCGGGCTTTGCTGCGGCGCTGACCCACGAGATCAGTCACGCTGTTGACTTCGAGGCCTTCACCGCAGCCCGGCTGAAGGAGGAGGCCGCGGCCAACGAGCTCAAGGACTTCGAAAAGAGCCTGCGCACGGTGGACCTGAACGGCGGATTGCCGGACGACCGGCAGAAGGCGCAAAAGGACAGGGCGGAACATGAGCAACGGAAGAAGTTGCAGGACCAGTTGAACAAGGCCGACGCGGAACTGGCCAAGGTGTCACCCGGCGGATCCGCGTACAGCACCAGTCAACGGTCGCAGGGCAGCGGATTCCAGCAGGCTCAGGGCAACGCAATCTCGAAATATGGAAAGACCAACAAGATCGAGAATTTCGCGGAATCGTTGTCGATCTTCATCCTCGATCCGGATCAGTTGAAGATCCTGCGGCCCAAGTTGTTCGAGTACTTCACCAAGAACTTCAGCTGAGCCCAACGAGGATTTCAGGAGATCGGCAACGGGCCGTCGGCAACCCCGATCAGCGTGCCGTCGAAAGACGCGCCGCCCTGAGCCTCGGCGATACAGAGGACGAAAGTGTCGGGCGCTGCTTCCCCGGTCATGGACATGACGGAGTCCATTGTTTCGGCATCGACCGCACGCAGGCCGATCGACCCATCGCGGGTGGGATCGGCGGTGCGGATCGCTCGTCCGGCGAAGACCTCGCAGGCCTGTTGTAGGTCCGCGGCGGCGACCGGGGGTCCGCCGAGCACCGTCGAGCCGAGGATCTCCACCTGATGTGGCCGGTAGCACGGTACCTGCGTGCGGAAAAACCGGCCGGCCGACGACAGGCAGGTGCCGAACACCGACGGCAGCACGCCCACTATCAGCACATCCCGTAGCCGACCGCTATAGGGCTGCCCGTCGACTGCGCCGATGACGCAGGCGATCCACCGCTGACCGGCGGCTCGCTGCGCCCGGTTCGGGCCGATCGTTGTGTACTGGAAGTTGAGTTGCGGTGACCAGACAATCGCCGGCTGCCCGCCGGGCGGCTGGACGATGGGCGGGATGGAACCGGTGTACCCGATCGCGTCGATGGGACACGGCGACATCGCGGTCAGGTAGTCGGTGGCGGCAATCCGGACCGGGGGCGTCGCGGACAGGGAGACCGACACCACCTCGCCCGCGACCGGCCCGTCGCAGCCGTCGAAGTCGGCGCTGGGGTAGTCGATGATCTCCACGTCGGTCGGTGCGGGCTCGTCGAACTGGCGCCACGGGTCGGTCATCCGCGTCACACAGTCACCTGACTTGGGTGGTCCGGCGATTTCTTTCGCCACCGGTTGGCCGGCCACCCGTCGCTCCGACAGGTTCGGCACGACTATCGCGGCGAGCAGCACCGCGGCCACCACCAGCGCTCCCCACCATCGTCGGTCCACCCATCGACGGTAAGCCGGATCGTGGGCGACCAACACCCGAGCATTGTCCCGACCGGTCGAAACGTGGTCACGGTGGTTGCGCGGAGTCACTAGATCGTGTCTGCGAAACAGCAGCAGACACGATCTACCGGCCCATCGGCGCCCGGCGACTTCGTCGCGGGCGGCTAGGCTCGACGGTCGTTGACCGACCCCGCGGAATCCACCGCCGGGGACATCGTCCGGCCGCCGTCACCGGTAGCCGGGCCCGCACCACAGGAGTTGCTGGTGGCCGCCACCCGTCTCGACGCCGTTGTCTCCCTCGCCAAGCGCCGGGGGTTCGTCTATCCCTGCGGCGAGATCTACGGCGGCACCAAGTCGGCCTGGGATTACGGCCCGTTGGGTGTCGAACTCAAGGACAACATCAAGCGGCAGTGGTGGAACGCGATGGTCCGCTCCCGGGACGACATCGTCGGCCTGGACTCGTCGGTGATCCTGCCGCGCGAGGTATGGGTGGCCTCCGGGCACGTCGCCGCGTTCAACGACCCGTTGGTGGAGTGCCTGTCCTGCCACAAGCGCTACCGGGCGGATCACCTGCAGGAGGAGTTCGAGGAGAAGAAGGGCCGGGTCCCGGAGAACGGGATGGCCGACATCGTCTGCCCCAACTGCGGCACCCGCGGCCAGTGGACCGAGCCCAAGGAGTTCAACGGGCTGCTGAAGACCTACCTCGGCCCCGTCGAGGACGAATCCGGGCTGCATTACCTGCGCCCGGAAACCGCGCAGGGCATCTTCGTGAACTACAACAACGTGGCGTCATCGTCGCGGAAGAAGCCGCCGTTCGGCATTGGGCAGATCGGCAAGTCGTTCCGCAACGAGATCACTCCGGGCAACTTCATCTTCCGCACCCGCGAGTTCGAACAGATGGAGATGGAGTTCTTCGTCAAGCCGGGCACCGACGAGGAATGGCACCAGTACTGGATCGACACCCGCACCGAGTGGTACGTCGACCTCGGCCTGTCCCGGGACAACCTGCGGCAGTACGAACACCCGAAAGAGAAGCTCTCGCACTACTCCAAGCGCACGGTGGACATCGAGTACCGGTTCCACTTCGGCAACGAGTGGGGCGAACTGGAGGGCATCGCGAACCGGACGGACTTCGACCTGAAGACCCACTCCGAGCATTCCGGGGTTGACCTGTCCTACTTCGACCAGGAGTCCGGCGAACGCTGGACGCCGTTCGTCGTCGAACCGGCGGCCGGGGTGAACCGGGCGATGATCGCCTTCCTGCTGGAGGCCTACGCCGAGGACGAGGCCCCGAACACCAAGGGTGGCGTTGACAAGCGGACCCTGCTGCGGCTCGATCCGCGGTTGGCGCCGGTCAAGGCAGCGGTGCTGCCGCTGTCCCGGCACGCCGACCTCTCGCCGGTGGCCCGCGACCTGGCGGCGTCGTTGCGCAGGACCTGGAATGTCGAGTTCGACGACGCCGGCCAGATCGGCCGCCGCTACCGGCGGCAGGACGAGATCGGCACTCCGTTCTGCCTCACGGTCGACTTCGACACCGCGGCCGATCAATCGGTGACGATTCGGGACCGGGACTCGATGACCCAGGAACGGGTGGCACTCGATCAGGTGCAGGCCTACCTGGCGGCCCGGCTGATCGGCTGTTGATCCGCCGGCTGGGCGGCCAATCCGCCCGGGGCGGCCAATCCGCCCGGAGTGGCCAATCCGCCCGGGGCAGCGAAACCGCCTGCGTCGGCGTCAGTTGCCCAGATCGCCGGGGTAGCGGAACTCGTCGGCGGGCACCGTCGTGCCGCGGAACCAGGCGTCCATGAACGGGCCCATGTCCTTTCCGGCGAGGGTGGTGACGTAGGCCTCCAGGTCGTCGAACGAGGCGTTCTTGCCGCCGTACATGGCGGGCCAGTCCTTCAGCAGCGTCAAGAACGCGTCGTCGCCGATCTCGGTCCGCAGGGCATGCAGGGCCAGCGGGCCGCGGTCGTAGACCCGGGTGAATTCGTTGCCCGGACCCATGTCGACCAGCGGGGACGCCCAGAACGCCGGCCGGTTCACCACGTTGGCCATCCGCTGCTTCCAGGTGGCGTCCAGGTCCTCGTTGTCGACCTTCTCGTTGTAGAGCCACTCCGCGTAGGACGCGAAGCACTCGTTGAGGCAGATGTCGGACCATCGTTCGACGGTGACGTCGTCACCCCACCACTGGTGGGCGAGCTCGTGCACCAGGAAGGCGAGGTCGACGTTGCCGGGATACACCGGCCTGGTCGCGGTTTCCAGGGCGAACCCGGTCTGCTCGCCGGTGTAGATGCCGCCCGCGGCCTCGAACGGGTACGGGCCGAAGAACCCGGACAGCACATCGATGATCTGTTTGGTGTTCTTGGCCAGCTCAGCGTCCTGCGGAACGGTCGGCGCGACGGCCGAGACGATTGGCGTGCCGTCGGCCAGTTGATCCTCGACCAGCGTGAAGGTGTCGATGTAGATCGTCGTGAGGTAGCTGGCGACCGGATCGCTGAGTTTCCAGCTGAACACCGCCTCACCGGGCCTGGCCGGTGGCACTCCATCGGTCTGCTGGATGCCGTTGGAGATCACCTGCCATTTGTCCGGGACGGTCGCGGTGACCTCGAAGGTCGCGGTGTCGGCGGGGTGTTCGTTCACCGGGTACCAGGCGGAGGCGCCGGTCGGCTCACCGGCGACGAAGGCCCCACCGGAGGAGGTGCGGTACCACCCGCCGTCGCTGAGTCCCGAGGTCCCGCCGGGGACCAGGCCGGGTTCCCCGCCGTAGGTGACCTGAACCTCCAGCGGGGCGTTGGCCGGCAGCGCGCTGGGCGGGGTGATGACCAGTTCGGCGTCCTGGTGGTCGAAGGTGGCGGCCGCACCGCCGACCGTCACCTCGCTGACCGTCATCGTCGGCTGCAGGTCGAGATTGAACTGGGTCAGGCCGTCGGTAGAGGTGACCGTGCCCGTCAGCGATGCCGTGGACTGCAGGGTGTTGCTGTCCGGGTCGTAACTGAGATTGATGTTGTACGAGTCGATCTGGTACCCGCCGTTGCCGGCGGTCGGGTAGTAGGGATCGCCGATCCCGGCCGCCCCAATAGTGCCCGCAGCGGCACCCGGGGCCGCTGGACCGGAGGAGGAAACGGAGGGTGGGACGGTGATCCCGCCGGATGCCCGTGGTGACGGCGAAGTGGATGTGGGCGGTGTCGTCGCCGCGGGCGCCGCCCCAGCGGTGCCGACCGTCGCGTTACCGGACATCGTCGATGAACAGGCGGTGGTGAACAGCGCGAGGACCAGGACGACGGCAAGGGTGCTCCGCTGGACGGCGGTGCGGGTGACGGGCGCAGGCGGCGTTCGAACCATTCGCGAACCGTACAAGCTACCCATGACAGAACCGTGTCAGGCGGTCCGCAGCGGGTTGGGAAATCGTCACCGTCGGTGACCGTTGGGTGGTCCGCCGTCGGGGCCGCCTCGGCGTCCGGTCCATCGGCCCGCGGCCTGGCATGATCGGTTTCCGGCGAGCGGCGACCGCCGTCCTTCCACATCCGCGACATGAACAGACCATCGGGGGGTCAGGTGCGAACGGTGCTGCGCTACCTCGGTGGCGCCGTTCTGGTCGCCGTGCTGATCGTCGGCGGGGTGGTGGTGCGGGTCATCCAGGTCGGCCATCTCGATCAGCGGGCGACGGCCGACGCGATCGTCGTGCTGGGTGCGGCGCAGTACGACGGCGACCCGTCACCGGTGTTTCAGGCCCGCCTCGACCATGCCGCGCAGCTGTACCGGGACGGCGTGGCCCCGAGAATCGTCACCATCGGTGGCGGCCAGACAGGCGACCGCACCACCGAGGGTGCGGCCGGCGCCGACTACCTGGCCGAGCAGGGCATCGCGCGGTCCGCCCTGACGGCCGTCGGATCCGGGGACGACACGCTGGCCAGCCTGCGCGCCGCGGAGGTGCTGCTCAGCGAGAACGGTTGGACGTCGGTGGTGCTGGTCACCGACCCCTGGCACGCGGCCAGGTCGGTGCTGATGGCCACCGATCTGGGTCTGCAGGTTCAGGTCTCGCCGGTGGATCAGGGCCCATCGGTGCGCGATGGCGTCGAATCGCGCTACGTCATCCGGGAAGCACTCGGTGTGCTCTACTACCGGCTGACCGGTGGGTCCTCGGGCGCCGGGTCGACGGTGGTGTGAGCATGGCAGCCCGCCGCCACGCCGACGGCTACGTCGAGTCCGACACGGACCGACTTGTTGAGGAGCCCGCGAAGTCCGCGGGCCTGCCCGAATCCGTCGGCGCGGGCGGCCGCAGCCCGTTCGCCCGCGACCGGGCCAGGGTGCTGCATTCCGGGTCCTTCCGTCGGCTGGCCGGAAAGACCCAGGTGGTTGCGCCGGACGAGGACGCCGTGCCGCGGACCAGGTTGACGCATTCGCTGGAGGTCGCGCAGATCGCCAGGGAGATCGGCGAACAGCTCGGCTGCGACGCTGACCTGGTCGACCTGGCGGGACTTGCGCATGACATCGGTCACCCGCCGTTCGGCCACAACGGCGAGTCGGCGTTGGACGCGGTCGGCGCGGCGGCGGGTGGTTTCGAGGCCAATGCGCAGAACCTGCGGCTGTTGAGCCGGCTGGAACCCAAGATCATCACCGGGGACGGGCGGCCGGCCGGGCTGAACCTGACCAGGGCGTCCCTGGATGCGGTCATCAAGTACCCGTGGCGACGGCCCGACGGCGGCGGGAAGTTCGGGGTTTACGCCGACGAGGTGGCGGTCTTCGACTGGGTGCGAGCACCGGGGCCGGCCGGACACCGGACCTGTCTGGAGGCGCAGGTGATGGACTGGGCCGACGACGTCGCCTACTCCGTGCACGACGTCGAGGACGGGGTCAGCGCCGGCCGGATCGACCTCAACCGGTTGGCCGACCCGGCCGAGCGGAACGCCGTTGCGGTTGCGGCACAGGCATTCTCGGTGGAATCGGCCAGTGACCTCAGCGCCGTGCTGGAAGACCTCCTCAGCCTGCCGGTGATCGCCGCCGGCATCGGGCACCCGCCCGGCCCGGTCGCCGACGCCGCGGTGAAACGGCTGACCAGCGAGCTGACCGGCCGGCTCGCCACCGGCGCGATCGCCGCGACGCGAGCCGCCGCGGGTCCCGGCGACCTGACGCGTTACGCCGCGGACCTGCAGGTGCCGCGCGTGCTGCGGGCAGAAGTGGCGGTGCTCAAGGCCATCGCCCGCCGGTACGTGATGGCCGACCCCGCGCGGATCGAGATCCAGCACCGGGAGCAGGAGCTGCTCACCGAGTTGGTGGCAGCGATGGCCGATCGGGGGGCTGCGGCGCTCGACCCGATGTTCGCCGGGTCGTACGCCGACGCCGGCGGTGATGCCGAGCGGCTGCGGGTCGTCCTGGATCAGGTCTCGCTACTGACCGACGCGCAAGCGGTGGCGCGGCACCGCAGGTTGACCGGCAGTGGGAACACCCGGTAGCTCCGCCGCCGGTGGACAACCGTCATCCGGCTGTCGTCTCTGGTCATACACTCGCGGGCGTGGCAGGGCGGATCTCCGAGGCGGACAAGGAACGAGTCCGCGACGCCAACCGCATCGAACAGGTGGTGGGGGAGTACGTCGCGCTGCGCAACGCCGGCGGCGGAAACCTCAAGGGGCTGTGCCCGTTCCATGACGAGAAGACCCCATCGTTCCAAGTCAGCCCGGCCCGCGGGTACTACCACTGCTTCGGCTGCGACAAGGGCGGCGACGTCTTCGCCTTCCTGCAGGAACTCGAGCACCTGACCTTTCTGGAAACCGTGCAGCGACTGGCCGAACGGGCCAACATCACGCTGACGATCATGGAGGGCGGGAGTTCCACCCGGTCCGAGCGCGGCACCCGGCCCCGGTTGCTGGCGGCGAACAAGGCCGCCGCCGAGTTCTACGCCGCGCAGTTGCACACCGAGCAGGCCGGGACCGCGCAGACTTTCCTGGCCGAACGCGGGTTCGACCTGGCCGCCGCTGCGCACTTCGGCTGCGGGTACGCCCCGGACGGCTGGGACAAGCTCGTCAAAGCCCTGACCGCGCAGGGGTTCTCCTTGGATGAGCTGTACCGGGCCGGGTTGGCGCGGCAGGGCCAGCGCGGCCCGATCGACCAGTTCCACCGCCGGTTGCTGTGGTCGCTGCGGGACGCCGCCGGCGACGTTGTCGGGTTCGGTGCCCGCCGGCTCTTCGATGACGACCGGCTGGAAGCCAAGTACGTCAACACCTCCGAGACCCCGCTGTACAAGAAGTCGCAGGTGTTGTTCGGGCTGGACCTGGCCAAACGGGACATCTCCCGGCAGCGCCGCGCCGTGGTGGTGGAGGGCTACACGGACGTCATGGCGATGCATTTGGCCGGGGTGACCACCGCGGTGGCGTCCTGCGGCACGGCGTTCGGTGACGACCACATCAGCGTGCTGCGCCGCTACCTGCTGGACTCCGAGGTGATTCGCGGCGAAGTGGTGTACACCTTCGATGGCGACTCCGCGGGCCAGAAGGCGGCCATCAAGGCCTTCGACTCCGATCAGAAGTTCGCCGCCAACACCTATGTCGCCGTCGCCCCGGCGGGGATGGATCCGTGTGAACTGCGGCAGGCAAAAGGCGACGAGGCGGTCAAGGCGCTGGTCGAAAACCGCACGCCGCTCTTCGCCTTCGCCATCAAGACCACGCTCAAGGACTACAACCTGGAGACCGCGGAGGGTCGGGTCGCCGCCACCACGGCCACCATCCCGCTGGTCGCCCGCATCAAGGAACCGACGCTGCGGGACGAGTACATCCGGCAACTCGCGGGCTGGCTCGGGTCCGAACTCGCGCCGATCCGGCAACGAGTGCGCGACTTCGACGCAGCGGAGGCCCGCGAGGCCAAGCGCAACGCCGCGAAGACAGCAGGGCAGAACGGCGCCCCGCACACGGCTGCAGGGTCTCCAGGCGTGGGCCATCGGCAACCGGGCCGGCCCGGCCAGGACCCGGCCCCGCCCGGCACCGCCGGAGTCGGCAAACCGGATCGGCACGATCCCCGCGATCCGCACGAGCCACCACCGGAACCCCCGGACCATGACGATGAGCCGCCGGAGGAGTCCGATCATGCCGTCGCGCCGGGTTCGCCGGCCGTCGACATGCGCCGGCCGAACCCCACCGACCGCAGCACGTTCGTGGAGCGGGAGACGTTGAAACTCGTTCTCCAGCAACCGGATCTGGTGGTCGACGGGTACGAGCAGGTCAGCGCCGAGGCCTTCACCAACCCGGCCTACGGGGCCGTGCACGCGGCGGTCGAGGCGGCCGGTGGCCCCCCGGCGGACGGGTCGAAGATCCTGTGGGTGGACACAGTGGCCGAACATGTCCCCGCGGGTCCGTGGCGGTCGCTGGTCAGCGAACTCGCCGTCGAGCCGCTGCGGAACAAACTGACGGCCGACAGCGCCCAATATGCCGGGTCGATCCTGGCCGGAATGGCGCTGCGGATAGCCCTTGCCGATGAGAGCAGGCTCAAATCGGCAATGCAGCGGGCCGAGGCGGCGGGCGATCGCGATCGCAGGTTGACCCTCGAAGCCGACCTCGCCGCCGTCACGAACTACCGTCGGGCCCTCGCCGACATGGCCAGGGGCCAATCGGTATGACGCCATCCTCCGGCCGCTGGCCCTGGCGTCGGCGGGCGCTGCCGCCACAGCTGACCGTGGTGCTCGACAAGGACGAACACATCCAGGTGCTGGCCGACTGCGCGGACGGAAAGGTGTTGGCCGCCAGCCGGTTCGGGCTCTGGGTGATCAGTGACGACAAGGCATCCAGGCTCGGTTGGGAACTCGTCGCAAAGGCCCGGCTGACCGCCAAGGTGCTCTCGATCATCCCGACCCAGGTCGTCGACCAGTTCGCCGACGGCACCCAGGTGCTGGTCGACGAAGCTCCCCGGGACTACACCCTGGCCGGCCGCAGCGGGCTCACCGACGTCGTCCACACCCGGGTGCGCCGCTCGGTCGCGGCCAGTCGGCACCTGGAGTTTCCCGGCGGTGGTGGGTGGGTCGTGCTGCGCCGGGTTCCGGGCCGGGACGGGCTCACCCGGCAGGTCAGGCTCGACCCGGGCGCCGATCCCGGCGCGCCCGGCTTCGTTGAGGCCGTCACCCAGATTGCGGACGACCTCTCCGCTGTCCCGCAGCAAGACTGACGCTCATCCGTCGGTCCGCCCGATTGAAGGATCGCCGGTCGACGCAAAACCGCTCGATGGCCTGACTACCATCGGCGGAGTGAGTGAAGACCCGCAGCCATCGTTCGATCCCGGCAAACTGCGCGCCTCCGACGCCGATCGAGAAGGCGTCGCGCGAGTCCTGCAGACCGCAATGGCGGAGGGTCGGTTGACTGTTGCGGAACTCCAGGAGCGGCTCGACACCGTGTACAGGGCGAAAACACTGAGCGAACTGGAGCCCGTGACCTGGGATTTGCCGGGACATCAGGAGTTGGTGCCCAGACCCCCGACGACGCCGCAACGACTGATCAAGACCCCGTCGACGCCGGCGTCGTCATCGGCCATGGCGAAGATCGGCGGCGTCCCGTCGTCGACGGTCGCCGGCGGGATCCTGTCGGGGGCGACCCGAGCCGGTCCATGGGTGGTGCCGACCCAGTTCACCGCGCTCGCCATCATGGGCGGAGTGGACATCGACCTCACCCAGGCCAGATTCGCCGAAGCGGAGGTCACCATCACCGCGGTGGCCATCATGGGCGGCATCGACATCGTCGTACCCGACGACATCACCGTCATTGTCAGCGGTATCGGGTTTATGGGTGCATTCGAGGATTCCGCGCACGTCCAGGGACCACCCGGTGCGCCGATCGTCCGGGTCAACGGGATCGCGCTGATGGCCGGCGTCGAGGTGCACCGGCCCAAAAAGAAGGGCAAGGGGCAGATCGAGCAGTAACGGCTGAGGTTTCTCAGCCGGCCGAGTTCTTGGAGAACACCCCGGACACCTTGGCCTGTACGAACCCGGCCGCACCCTGTACCGCGGGGTGGTCGGCAACGCTGGAGCTCCACCGTTTGATCTGCTCGTACCGCTCCCGACCGGCCCTCGACCCGAGCACGTAACCGATGCCGATGCCCAACACAAGGCGAAACATCCGGTGGAACCTCCTTCGGTCACGCCCGGTCGGCGGGACGACTGGGGAACAGTCTTCCCTATGCGGAGACCTGCTTCGTCCCTGCCCGCCTGTCGTCGCGCGCTGGGCGGGCTCAACCTGTCCGGCGCCTGCATCGGTGGTGGGCGGGACCAGCCGTGGTTTGGAGTTCAGCAGGGGTTGTGGGCTATCCTTCTCTAGCGCTGCCGCCAGTCGGCACCGCCGGTCCTCCGTAGCTCAATTGGCAGAGCATCCGACTGTTAATCGGACGGTTACTGGTTCGAGTCCAGTCGGGGGAG
>CAWDUY010000020.1:0-85864 GCA_963805555.1 uncultured Actinomycetota bacterium | reverse complement strand
GCCCTCGACCTTCTCCACCGAAGGCACCGACCTGGGTGTGCCCGCTCGGGTTTTCCCGCAATGGTTGCGCTGCTCTGGCTGTGACCGGCTTGCACCACTTCCATTCTTCGACTACCAGAACACGAAACGATTTCGGCCGGACGAGGCCGCCTTCGAGCACGCCAAGTGCTACGGCCGCAAGAGAGTCCCGGCCCCTGCAGCTCCTCCAGCGGGCGTCGCCGGTAAGACGGCCACCAAGCGAGGTCCTCGTCGGCAACCTGCTGTGGTTGCGAGGTACCTATTGGCGTGCACCGACGGTCACCTCGACGAGTTCCCATACGACTGGTGGGTCCACCAGGGCGGTCACTGCCCCGACGCTGGGGCCCCGGTAATGAAGATGGTGGAGCGGGGTGGCGGCCGCGGTGCTACCGCCACCATCAAATGCGAATCCTGTGGCGCAAAACGCCAGATGAGTGAGGCACAGGGTGAGGCCGGCAAAGCGAAATTGCCGCGCTGTCGTGGACGCCATCCTCACCTGGACGGATTCGAACCAGCCGGGTGCGAGATCGAACCGCGGCTCATGGTCGTTGGGGCGTCAAATCTCTGGTTTCCAGCCTTGCAGTCGATCATCGACATGCCCCGCCTTCGGGAGGCCGAGAAGCTGCGTGACGACGCCGATCGGCTTCGAGCGGGCGTGGACGGTGACCTCGCAGATTTCGCTGGACGGCTCGACCTCCTGCGAATCCTGCTGCGGCGCGTTCACCCGGACCTGGCCGAGCGGTCTGACGCCGAACTGGCAAAACTGGTGGAGATCGCTGTTCGCCCAACGGAATCCGAGGAGGCGCGGCAGCAGAAACGCGCGGAATGGGACCCGATCGACCTCTTGGTCCCGGAGTGGCTCTATTTGCAGAAGGACCCTGTCCGGGAGTTCCACGCCGATGCGCGCAGCGGTCTCACACTCTCACCCCGCGACCGGAGTGACGCCCTCCCCCACTCGATCTCGAGAGTGCTTGCGGTGGACCGACTGAGGAAAGTGAACGCCGTCATCGGGTTCACCCGGATCGATGAGCTGGATCGGGTCAATGATCTGACCAGCCGGCTCGTGCCGCTCAACCGTTCCCGGTACCCGAAATGGGCGGTGGCGACGGAGGACCGCGGTGAGGGGATCTTCATGCAGTTGGCCGAAAGCGCCGTCGCGCGCTGGGAACGGCGGGTCGAATCTAGCGATCTATGGGCCGCACACAAGGCCGCACACCGGCGAAACTTCCAGAACCGATTCTCCGAGACAGCCAAAGAAGTCAACCCCGACGAACGGCTCCGACCGCCTCGGTATTGGTTGCTTCACACCCTCGCCCACTTGCTCTTCCGGGAAATGGCGATGTCCGCCGGATATGGCGCGGCCAGTCTCACGGAGCGCATCTACGCGTGGTGCGGCACCCAGAGTCGAGGTCCCGCTGCGGGAATGCTGATCTGCACTACCGCTTCGGACTCGGACGGAACCCTTGGCGGACTGGTCCGGCTTAGCGAGCCAGAGTTGTTCGCGCGGTTGATGGATGATGCGCTGCGCCGCGCGGCAAGGTGTTCGTCCGACCCGGTGTGCGCCCGGCGAGTGCCCAGCGACCCCGAAGACTTCCTGCACGGCGCCGCCTGCCACTGCTGCGTGATGGCGTCGGAGACGTCCTGCGAGCGTGCAAACCGATTCCTGGATCGTCGCTTCCTCATCCCGCTGCCCGGTCAGTGGAGCGACCTCGCGTTCTTCGCGTCCTCGTGACAAGCCCGCACCGTCAACTCGGCGCTTTTCTCACCGGGACAGAGGCAAAACAGTTGGCCGACCGACTCGACGCCGGCGACACCATCACCCGCGCTCTTGCGGTGGTCGGCGCCGGACGACGGCGATCGGTTTCCGGGTTGCTGGTGAGCGCCGGTCTCGGCTCCACGGAACGATCGAGGACGATCGGGTTTCTTCGCGGGATCGAAGGGGCGCACTCCCACCCGACGACCATCACCCCGGTCTGGACCGCACCCGACAACCACGCCCAACACGGACAACTCACGGCGACAATCGAACACTTTGTTCGGGCAGCGCACGAGTCCGTCGTGTGCTCTACCTTTAACTTCCAACGATCCTCTGTGCAATGGACCGTCCTGCGAGAGGTGACCGCCCGCACGGAGGTCGACGTCCGCGTGTACCTCGACGGGAACGCAGCCGCGCGCGGGTCAACGAACACGCCGACCTGCATCGAGATCGCGACCGAACTGAACGGAGCCAGCGTATTTCGGACCAAGCCGACGGACGGCGTGCGAAATCATGCGAAGTTCATTGCCGTTGACCACCAGTACGTCATCGTGACCAGCGCCAACTTCTCCTACAGCGCCGAGCATCGCAACGTCGAGCTGGGACTGCTTCTTGAGAATCCGCTGCTGACACAGTCGATCGAGCGGCAGATGAGGCTGATGGAAGGCGAGGTCTACGAACTTGTCCGGCCCTACTTTTAGCAAGATCGCAGAGCCCACTACTCACGACCGCCTCTACCGAGAGCTGCTACACACCAATGGGTCTCGGTCCTACCTATTGGGATAGATCACGGGTAGATCCAGCGCGAGGCCCAGACGTCAGACCTATAATTGCCGGCTCCCTGTCTCCCCCGGCCCGCAGAACGATTGGCGATTGGTGATCTCGCCAACGACGTGCCTACCGGCCGAACTCAGTCGGCACAGGATCGGTGGCCGACAACAGGTCAGCCTGAACAAACCGGCAACCCAACCCTTCGCGTCCTGACCCGCGGTCGAGGCTGTCCTCGCCCGCGGGTCAGGTCGGCTCCCCGGACCGATTCCGGCACCGGGTGACCTTCGGCCCTGGCAGAAACCCAAGCCTGGAGGCAACGTGGAGGGTGAAGCCGTGCGGAACCCGCGGTGGCTGCGACAGCACTACGAGGGCACCTGAGTCACGGTCCCACGCAAGAGAGAGCGGCCATGAGCACAGCAACAGCGGCCCCGTCGATTCACCTTCAGACCAGGGGCCATGTGCCCCCGGCTGAGCTCGAGTACGCAGGCAAGAAGATCGCGATGGCCCTTGACGCTGCACAGGCCCCCGTGCTTTTCGTGCGCGCCAAGCTGACCGCGCTCTCCGGGCCCGCCATCGAGGCACCGGCCATCGTCCAGGTCAACGTCAATCTCAACGGGCGCCCGGTCCGCGCACAGGCGGCCGGCCCGACATTTCACGAGGCGATCGACGAGGTGCAGGACCGACTCCGTTCTCGTCTCCATCGCGCAGACCGGGACTGGGAGGCCGTTCGGGGTGGCCTCGGGGATCATGACGCCCAGCCGGGGCGGAGCAGCAGCGCGCCGGCGGCCGGCCCCGGCCGCACCCCGGTTCCGGAAGGGGAGCGACAGGTCTGGCGCCACAAGGCCTACACCCTTGGCCGGATCACGGTCGACGATGCGGCCCTGGAGATGGACATTCTCGGCTACCAGTTTCACCTGTTCGCCGAGCAGGGCAGCAGGATGGACAGCGTTCTGCTCCACACCGCGGATCACGGCTACGAACTGCAGCAGGTGGAGCCCCGCCCCGACCGGATCACCGCCGTCGGGTTGGACTGTGCGATCAGCGCACACCCCGCGCCGGTGTTGCACGTCGCGGAGGCGATGGATCACCTCGTCCTGTCCGGTCGGCCCTTCGTCTTCTTCCGGGACGCCGCCACCGGTCGCGGCTGCGTGCTGTACCAACGGTATGACGGTCACTTCGGCCTTGTCACTCCTGCGCCGACGAGCTGACAAGTTCTGACGCAACGCCGTTCGCGGGCTCAGTTCGTCGGGATGTTCCGCGCGGCGGGCCACGATCGGTCGACGGCTGACGACGTCGCAGCTGGACCGCCGTGCCGTACCTGGACGATCGGCAACCGGAGCACCCCGGGAGCCCCCGTCGGAACGACTGGCCGCGCTGGGTGGACAGGCTGCGTCACAACATATTTCGCTCCGAGCGGGGGCCGCGGGTCGGTCTCACCCTTGTTGGGCCAGAACGCCATCGCCCGCTCGGCCTGCGCCGTGATGGTCAGCGACGGGTTGACGCCGAGATTCGCCGAGACGGCGGACCCGTCGACGATGTGCAATCCGTCATACCCGTAAACCCGGTGGTAGGCGTCGATCACTCCGTGCTCGGCATCGGGACCGATGCAGCAACCGCCGACGAAGTGCGCCGTCATCGGCGCGTCGATCAGGTCCCCCAGCTGACCCATCGGGAATCCGTCGATGTGCCCGGCGATCCGCCGGGCGGCCTCGTTGCCGGCCGGGATCCAGGTTGGGTTGGGTTCTCCGTCACCCTGCCGGGACGTGAGCTTCCACCGGCCGAGCCTGGTCCGCACCCCGCTCACCGTGAGCGAATTGTCCACCGACTGCATCACCAGCGCGATCGCCCCCCGCTCCGACCACCGACGCACGTTCAGCGACCGCAGCGCATCGGCGGGTCGCGCCACCACCGCGCCCAGCCACACCCGCCAGCGCGGCCGGCCCGGCACCCCGTCGGTGAGCACTGTCGACAGCAACCCCATCAGGTTGCTTCCCCGCCCGTACCGCACCGGCTCGACGTGCGTGTGCGCATCCGGGTGGAACGACGACGTGATCGCGACGCCGCGGCTGAAGTTGACGTCCTTGCGGCGGGATACCGCCCCGACCAGCGATTCCGAGTTGGTCCGGGACTGATGCCCGAGCCGGGGGGAGAGCCCGGGCAGGTGGCCATCGGCGCGCATCCGGTGCAGGAGCCGCTGGGTGTTGAACGCGCCCGCCGCGACCACCACCTGGTCGGCGGTGAACGTTGCTCGGCCACGGCTGAGCGGACCGGTCCGAACGGTCTCGACGGCATAGCCTCCCGCCGAAAGCGGCCGGATCACCGAGACCGTGGTCATCGGATGAACGTCGGCGCCCGCCGCCTCGGCCAGCCCGAGATAATTCTTCGGCAGGGTGTTCTTGGCGTTGTGCCGGCAGCCGGTCATGCATTCCCCGCACTCGATGCAACCGGTCCGCGCCGGCCCGGCCCCGCCGAAGTACGGGTCGGGCACGGTCTGACCTGGGGCGGCGCCGAAGAACACCCCGACCGGGGCCAACCGGAAGGTCTCCCCCACACCCATGTCGGCGGCCACCTCGGCGAAGGTCTCGTCCAGCGCCGAGCGGTGCGGGACGTCGTTCACGCCCAGCATCCGGGCGGCCTGGTCGTAGTACGGCGCCAGCTCTGCCGACCAGTCCGCGATCCCCGACCACTGCGGATCATCGAAGAACTCCGGCGGCGGCACGTAGAGGGTATTGGCGTACACCAGGGACCCACCGCCGACCCCGGCGCCCGCCAGGATCAGGGAGTCGGGCAGCAGATGGATCCGCTGGATGCCGTAGAGGCCGAGCCGCGGCGCCCACAGGAATCTGCGGATTCGCCACGAGGTCGCGGCGAACTCGTCGTCGGCGAACCGTCGCCCGGCCTCCAGAACCCCTACCCGGTAACCCTTCTCGGTCAAGCGAAGCGCGGTGACCGAGCCGCCGAAGCCCGATCCGACGACCAGCACGTCGTAATGCCGGCCAGGGTCCGGCGTGGTGATTGACGAAGCTCTCGTCACGGACCGAGCGGCTCCAGTGCGCATCGCCTCACTTTAACCCCGCGTGTTACTCGTCGGTAACTTCGCGGATGGAGCTCCATCCTCCGGCCGGCGGGTCAGCGGACAACCGGCACGTTGATGCTCGCCAGACGGGTCGTTGTCCTCTGCTGTGTGGCGCCGTCCAGCAATAGCGTTGGCGGCAAGAGCTTGATGCAGGCCCCCAGCGGACCCGGGTATCGATCGACGGACGGAGGTCACCGTGGACGCACTCACCCCCATGAGCGCGCAGGATGCGTTGTGGCTGACCATGGACCGGCCGAACAATCTGATGATCATTGATGGCGTCATGGTCATTGCTGGAAAACCGACCTTTGAAGCGGTGCAGGAGGTCGTGCGAACCAGGGTGACCGACCGCTATCCCGTGTACCGGCGCACACCCGTGCGCACCGGCGGCGGCTGGGCGTGGCGGGACGACCCCGATTTCGACATTTCCCGGCATATCGAGCGGGTCACGCTCCCCGAGCCTGCCAACATCCCGGCCCTGCAACGGTTCATGGCTGGGCAGCGATCGAAGTCGCTGCCCAGGACCCGACCGCTCTGGGTCGTGTTCGTCATCGACCGGGTTCGGCTGGACGACGGCACCGTCGGCAGTGCGATCGTCTGCCGTTTCCACCACGCGATGTCGGACGGTGTGCGGCTGACCCAGGTCATGCTCAGTTTGTGCGACAGCGACACCCCCCGCATCGGCAATGGGTCCGATACGGCTGCCCCGGTTTCGCCCCGGGATACTGACGGGGGGCGCACTCTGCTGGATTCGGCGCCGTTTCCGGTCCCGGACGCCGTTGAGATCGCACTCGACGCAGCCAAGGCGGTCGGCAACGGGCTCGCCAGCGCTGCCGAGGTCACCCGCCGGATCGCGGCGAGTGTCGCCAGGGCGCTGGCGGATGCGGTGGTGCACACAGTCGGCCACCCGATCGACACGGCGTCGGCGATCCCGGGCACCGTCGCTTCCGCACCGAGGGTCGCCTGGTATCTGCTGAGTTACGGTGTCGAAACCCTCGACCGTGGCCGCGCCATCGCGGCCCACCCCGGCCGACTGGTCGATGCGGTGACGCTGCTCGGCGACCAGGACAATCGGGCCGTCAACGACGTGTCCTCAGTGACGAAGCTGCTGCTGTCAAACACTTCTCCGACGGTCTGGTCGGGCGAGCCCGGCACCATCAAGACCATCGCCTGGTCCCCGCCGATGTCGCTGACCGACGTGAAGGCCGTGGGCCGCAGCCAGGACGCAACGGTCAACGACGTGCTCCTCGCCGCGGTGGCCGGCGGCGTTCAGCGATACCTGAAGGTGCACCACGGCTGGGCCAGGGAGATCCAATGGTTGGTCCCGGTCAACCTCAAGCCGTTCGCCGACAATCTGCCGGAAGAACTCGGCAACTACTTCGCGCTGGTGATGCTCCCCATGCCCCTCGGCACCGACGACGTCGAGGCCCGGATCCGGCAGATGAAAACGCAGATGGAACGGATCAAGCACTCCGACGAGGCCGCGCTCACATTCGGTTTGCAACGCGCCATGTCGCTGTCCCCCGGTCAGGTTCAGTTCTTCCTGACCAACTTCTTCGCGAACAAGACCGCTGGGGTGCTCACGAACGTTCCCGGACCCACCGGGATGCTGTGGTTTGCCGGCAGTCCGGTGCGGCAGATCGTTGGCTTCGCGCCGTGCTCCGGCCAGCAACCCATTGCCGCGACGATCTTCAGCTACAACAACACAGTGACCATCGGATTTGCCACCGACGCCGGGTTGATTCCCGACCCCGACGTTCTGGTGGATCTGGTCGCGCAGGAGACCGCTGATCTAAAAAAGGCGACTTCAACCGCGAGATGTGATGATCGGGCCGTGACGGTGATGAAGCGGGCACCATCCGGCCTGGGGAAGGCTTCCGTGACATGACCGGTTCCACTCGTCATATCAGCCCCGAGGTCGACGAACTGCTGGGTGCCCCGTGGTTCAACGATCGACTGCGGGCGGTGGCCGACGAGCTGAAGCTGCCCGTCGGGCAGGTTCGGGACGAGGCCGTCGGCTACCTGCGGGAAATGGCGGCGACCCACGAGCCGCACGCGACCGATGCCTGGCGTGCGTTCGGCCGATGGTTCCTGCGGGCCTACGACGTCTACGTCGACGACGACCAGGTGCAGCGGCTGCGCGAACTGGACCGGCGGTCGTCGCTGGCCTTCGCCTTCTCCCACCGGTCGTACCTGGACGGCTTCGTCGTCCCCGAGGTCATCGCGGCGAAGCGACTGACGCCGGTCTACACGCTGGGCGGGTCGAACCTGAATCTCTTCCCGTTCGGGTCCTGGGCCAGCCGGTCCGGCGTGGTGTTCATCCGCCGCAACATCCGTGAGCTACCGGTCTACCGGCTGGCCCTGCGGTCCTACATCGCCGAGCTGGTTCGCAGCCGCGGCAATCTCGCCTGGTCGATCGAGGGTGGGCGCACCCGGACCGGCAAGCTCCGCCCCCCGACGTTCGGCATCCTGCGGTACCTGGTCGACGGCCTTGACGAGGCTGCGCGGACCGATCAGGTGTCCGCCAGCACCGACATCCAGCTGATCGGCGTGTCCATCGTGTACGACCAGCTGCACGAAGTGCCGCTGATGACGAAGGAGGCCCGCGGCGCCGGGAAGAGCCCGGAAAACCTGCGCTGGCTGGTACATCTGGCCCGGCAGCAACGCAGCCGGCTGGGCCGCGCCTATCTCGACTTCGGTGAGCCGATCCCGTTGTCCCAACGGCTGGCCGAACTGCGGGCCGACCCGGCAACCGGGGGTCACGAGGTGGAGCGCATCGCGCTGGACGTCTCGCATCGCATCAACCGGGCGACCCCGGTCACCGCAACGGCCGTCGTCTGCCTGGCGTTGCTGGGCGCCGACCGGGCGCTGACCCAGGAGGAAGTTCTGGCCACCGTCGGCCCACTGGCCGGTTACCTGCGCCGGCAGCGGTGGTCGGTGGCCGGGGCGTTGAATCTCACCGACCGGGCCACCATCCGCCGCACCCTGGATGAGATGGTGGCCTCGCACCTGCTCGCTGCATTCGATGAGGGGACCGAACCGGTCTGGCAGATCGCACCCGGACGGCACCTGGTCGCCGCGTTCTACCGGAACACCATCGTGCATGCGCTGGTCCAGCGGGCGATCACCGAACTCGCACTGCAGGCCGTCGCCGAGGGCGGCACCGCGAGTGTTTTCGACGAGGCACGGCGGCTGCGGACGCTGCTCAAGTTCGAGTTCTACTTCCCCTCCAGCGGGCAGTTCGGGGACGAGGTGCTCGCCGAGCTGCGACTGATCGGCGCGCAGGCTGCCGACCAGTCGTGGCGCTGCACCCCGGACGAGGCGGCCGCCCTGCTCACCGACACCGACCTGCTGCTCAGCCACCTGGTGTTGCGTCCCTACCTGGACGCCTATCTCGTGGTGGCCGACCGGTTGGCGGCCGAACCACCCGACCCCGCGCCCGTCGACGAGCAGCGCCTGCTGACCGACTGCCTGGCCGTCGGACAGCAATGGCTGCTGCAACACCGCATCACCAGCGCCGAGTCGGTGTCCCTGGAGCTGTTCCGCACGGCGTTGCGGGTGGCCGGCAAGCGGGGGTTGCTCGTTGGTGACGCGGACGCCGGCTTGCGGCAGGATTTCACCGACGAGGTTGCCGCCGACGTCCGGCGGGCCGACGACATCGCCGAACTGGCCAGGAAAGGGCAGCCATGAGTTCGACCCTCACCGCCGACGAGGCCATTCGGACGGTGTTGGACGGCCCGAGCGGACCGCACATCGGGGCGTTCTTCGACCTGGACGGCACCCTGGTCGAGGGGTACACGGCCAGCACGTTCTTCACCGACAGCATCCGCCGCCGCGACATCGCCCCCGGCGACGTCGCCCGCTCGGTGCTGTCCGCTCTCGACGGTGCCCTCGGCGGCGATCCGACCGCCGTCGGGAAACATGGCGTTGCCGCCATGGCGGGCCGTGACGCGGACACCGTGATGGAACTGGGCGAGCGGCTGTTCACCCAGAAGATCGCCGCCGCGGTCCGCCCGGAGGCCCGCGAACTCGTCCGCGCCCATCAGCGGATGAAGCACACGGTGGCCGTCGCCTCGGCGGCCACCCGCTTCCAGATCGAGCCGCTCGCCCGGGACCTCGGCATCAGCAACGTGCTGTGCACCGAGGTTGAGGTGGTGGACGAGGTGATCACCGGCGCGCTGGCGGGCCCGATGTTGTGGGGCGAGCCCAAGGGTGCCGCGGTCCGCGCCTTCGCCCGGGAGCACGGCATCGACCTGACGGTCAGCTACGCCTACGGCAACGGCGATGAGGACGTGGCCTTCCTCGCCTCGGTCGGCAACCCCTATCCGCTCAACCCGCACGCCGGGTTGGTGGTGGCCGCCAAGACCTTCGGTTGGCCGATTCTGACCCTGCAGGAGCCACGTAACGGGAGCCTGCGGGCGCTGGCCGGCACCGCTGCGGCACTGGGCGGGTTCAACGTCGGCATGGTGTTGGGCGCGGCGGCGAGTGTGTTGACCGGTGACGCCCGGGTCGGCCGGAACATCGGTGTGCCGCTGGCCTGCGACCTGGCCCTCGCGCTGGCCGGGGTGAAGCTGGAGATCGTCGGCGAGGAGAACCTCTGGGCGGCCCGACCGGCCGTCTTCGTCGCCAATCACCAGAGCTCGCTGGACGCCCCGCTGATGGGGGCGCTGCTGCGGCGGGACTTCACCGGGGTCGCCAAGAAAGAGGCGCAGTACGACCCGCGGATGGCGCTCGCCGGACTGTTCGTGGACCCCGCGTACATCGACCGATCGAACCCGGAGTCGGCGAAGCGGGACCTGGCCGCGCTGGCCGACCGGATCAAGGACGGCACATCGGTGATGATCATGCCGGAGGGCACCCGCTCGCCCACCCCGAATGTTCTGCCGTTCAAGAAGGGCGCCTTCCACTTGGCCATGCAGGCGGGCGTGCCGATCGTGCCCATCGTGGTCCGGAATGCCGCCGAGCTGATGTGGCGCAGTTCCAAGCTGTTGCATTCGGGCACCATCCAGATCGCTGTCCTGGAGCCGATTCCCACCGACGGGTGGACGGTGGACTCGATCGACGAGCATTGCCGCGCCGTCCGCGACCTTTTCGTGGCGACCCTCGCGGACTGGCCGGAGGCCACCTGATGACTGCAGATCGTGCCGCCGGCGGCCCGGTGATGCCGAGCCCCGACGAGTTGAACCGGACGGCCTGGGCGACCGCCGGGCAGTGGGGGCTGGACGGGTCGATGAGTGAACTCGAGACGCTCATGTGGCGGTCCGAGCGGCATCCGGAGCTGTCGTCGACCATCGTCGCCGTGATGCTGCTGGACACCGTCCCGGATTGGGACCGGCTGTGGGCGGCCCATGAGTGGGCGGTCGGGTTGATCCGCCGCACCCGGGAACGTGTCCAGGAGCCACTGCTGCCGGTAGGCCCGCCGGTGTGGGTCCAGGACGAGAAGTTCGAGCTCGCGAACCACCTGCGTCGTACCCGGCTGGACGGTGGCGACAATCAGGCGACGCTGCTCACCTACGCCGAGCGCTTCGCACTGGACCCGCTGAACCGCCGCCGACCGCTCTGGGAGGCCGTGCTGGTCGAGGGGCTGGCCGGCGGGCGTGCGGCGTACCTGCTCAAGTTGCACCACTCCGTCACGGACGGACTCGGCGGTATCCAATTGCTGTCCCTGGTCCAGAGCCGAACCCGCGCGCACACCGCCGACAAGCCGGCGTCCGGGACGGGCACGTCGGCGGGCGCACTGAATCCCGCCCTGCTGGCCACCCGGCAACTGGCGTCCCGGGTCGGGCAGGCACCCGAACTGCTACTGCGTTCGCTGCGGTTCGGTGGCACCGTCCTGACCGACCCACTGCAGGCCAGCGAGGACGCGATCCGGTTCTCCGCATCGCTGCGCCGGATGCTGCCGCCGCCGCCCGCACCCCCCTCGCCGCTGCTCAAGGGCCGGAAGGGCCGGAACTGGCGCTTCGGCGTGCTGGAATGCGAGTTCAAGCGGCTCCGGGCGGCCGCGAAGGCGGCGAGTGGCTCGGTCAACGACGCCTACATCGCCGCGCTGCTCGGCGGGCTGCGCCGCTATCACGAGCGGCACGGCCAGCCGGTGGACAGCCTGCCGATGGCCATGCCCGTGTCGCTGCGCCGCGGGGACGACCCGATGGGCGGCAACAAGTTTGCCGGCGCCCTGCTCGCCGGGCCGGTCGGAATCGTCGACCCGGTCGAACGGATCGCGGTCATCCGCGGCACCGTGCTCTCGCTGCGCACGGAACCGGCGCTGGACTCGTTCGGACTGTTCGCGCCGATGGTCAATCTGCTGCCGTCCGCGGTGGGCGCCGCGGCCTGGCGGCTCGGCTCGTCGGCGGACATGTCCGCGTCCAATGTCCCCGGGCTGCCCTACGAGTCGTTCCTGGCCGGGGCCAGGGTCGAGCGCGTCTTCCCCTTCGGTCCGTTGCCGGGCGTGGCGATCATGGTCGCCATGACGACGCACTCAGGCGTCTGTTGCATCGGTTTCAACGTGGACGGCGACGCCGTCGAGGACCTGTCCGTCCTGATGGAGTGCTTCGGGGAGGGCCTTGACGAGGTGTTGGCGATCGCCGAATAGCGGGGCCGAACACCGAGCGGAACCTGATCGGTGAACCCGCCTGCGTCGGCGAACCGAGGGCTGTACCCCGCCCACACGTGGTGGAGCTGCGGGGAATCGAGCCGAAGGGGAACCTCGTACTCGCCATCTGCATGATGGCACGACTCTCGGCTTCATCCACTCGGATCCGTTCACGGGTCGACGCCCCGACAACCGTCGTCGATCACGGCAACCGGGTTGGCTTGCCAATCGGCGGTGACGACCAGCTCGTACTCACGAAACTGCCAGGCGTCACAGGATCTGGGACCAGCGCCGCTCATTCGAGCATTCCCAACTCCCCCAAGCCAATGCTCGACACCATCACCCCTGCGACTCCCCGCCGTCCACGATCCGGTCAATTGCCCGTGGACACCCCTCGGGACGAACCATGATCCTGGCAGCCGGGTCGAGGTTTGAACCTGACGAACAGCTGACGAAACTCACGAACCGAAGGCCACCCCGTCTTGCAGGGCAAGGCCCAGAACGCACTCCTTGCGGCCAAAGATGCACCTCCCTCCCCCTCTCCGCTCGGCCCCGGACATCAGCCAGACAGCGGTGTGGCGCCGAGCTGCAACAGCATCGCCAGGTCGTCCCGGATCGCCCAGCGCTCGGCCAAGCGCCCGTCGACCAGGCGATAGGCGAACGCCGAGTCCCGACGGAACACCCCCGCCGGTACGTGGAAGCCACGGAACGAGCCACCCGGCCACTGCTGTTCCCGCTCACCGAACTGCACGACATAGTCGCCTTCGGCAACGACGGCCGACCACGTCCAACGAGCCGGATGGTGCTCGCGGCGCGCCCGTTGCAGAAACAGCCTGGTGCCCTCAATGCCCTGAGGCATATGCGGGGCGAGTGCGTGATTGACAAGATCCGGATGACAAAGCTCGTCCAGTTCTGCGATGTTCGCGTCCCCATTTCCCAGCGCATCGATCCGGGCGACGACGGCCTTGTTGTCGTTGGTGTCCATGTGGCAGGCGTACCACCAGGCGGCTCTGGCGACCAGTCCCGGCCGCGCAGACCGAAGAATTACTGGTGGCCGATTTGGGTGGCTGCCGCGAGCTCAAGTTCTGGATTGTGACGTTTCTGTTCGGCGTCGCCCGCGCATGCGGTGCACTCACCCAGCGTGGTGGCTGTGCCGGTGGTGACTATCAGGAAAGTGTTGATGCGTATGGGTTATCGGCTCATGTGTGTGGGCATGCCGATGCCTGACGCCAGCCGCAACAGCTGAATCATGCGGGTGCAGGTGGTGCGCACCGTGAGTGTGCCAGTGGTCGTGAGCCAGCACCTCGTGCGTGTGCGGGTGTCCGTGGGTCTCCCGCAGATGCAACCACACCCCGAAGGCCATCAACACCGCGGCAGCGATCAGTGGCAGGGTGATGGGCTCTCCCAGGATCACGGCGAGCACCGCACCGAAGAACGGCGCCACCGCGAAATACGCGCCGGCGCGGGCGGTTCCCAGGTGACCCAGACCGACGATGAACAGGACCAGGCTGACGCCGTAGGCGAAAAACCCGACCACCATCGCGGCGGCGATATTGAGTGGGGCAGCCGGTTCCGCTCCGAGCGCGAACGCCAGGACCAGGTTGACCGGTCCGGCGACCAGGCCCTTGACCGCGGCGATCCAGGAGGCGTCGTTGAGCGCGATCTTGCGAGTGAGGTTGTTGTCGATTCCCCAGGCCAGGCAGGCCCCCAGGATCGCCAGCGTGGGCAGCGCAGAACCGAGGGCAACCCCCTGTGGGACAGCGAGTATCACGGCGCCGGCGATGATCGCGCACATGCCGAGGACGATCTGTCGGTCGAAGTTCTCCTTGAACACGAACCAGGCCAGCAGTGCAGTGAAGACTCCTTCGGCGTTGAGGAGCAACGACGCCCCGGTTGCGGGCATGTTCGTCAGGCCGACCATCAACAGCACCGGGGCGAGCATCCCGCCGAACAGCACGGCACCGGCCAACGGCAGCCGATCAGCGGAGGCCAGCTTGACCCGAGGCGCGCGGCGCACCAGCCGGTAGAGGCCGAGGCCAACACCGGATCCCAGATATAACAGACCGGCCAGCAACCACGGGGAAACGCTGCCCAGCAGCAGTTTGGCCAGTGGTGTTCCGGCACCGAACAGCAGCGCGGCGAGCAGCGCCGCTTGGACACCGACATTGCGCACACCCAGGCTCACGGCGTACCACCGGGCGAATCTGCCAGGTCGGCGAGCTCGGTATCGGCCGGCCCGCGCCGGTTGCGGGGACCATCGGTGAAATCGAGTGGTCTTGCGCGTGAGCCCAACACCTCAGGCCGGCTTGCGGCCATGCACCAGGCCGAGCCAGCCGACTCCGGCGGGCAGGCGGGTCAGATCCACGGCGCCTGCGTCGTGTGCGAGGTCGACGATCGCGGTGAGGTCGTTGTCGGCCATGGCATGCCCGAACAGATGCCTGGTCACGGCCCTGCTGATCGGCCGGGTCGGAGCCTGGAATTCTGCGATGAGCAACTGCCCGCCGGGCCGCAGCACCCGCAACAGTTCGCGGACGGCCATGAGCCGATCTGCCTCGGGCACGTGATGAATCGTCAGGCTGGTGGTGACGGTGTCGAACATCGCATCGGCGAATGGCAGCTGCTGGGCGGCCGCCACCTCGAAATGGACGTCAATATTCGCGCGGCTCGCTTTCACTTTCGCGGCAGCGATCATTTCTGGAGAGGCGTCCACCCCGGCAACCCACCCGGCGGGTCCGACCCGCTGGGCCAGCGCCACCGCGAGAGTTCCAGTGCCGCAACCGATATCGAGAACCTGCTGACCGGGCACCAGGCCGACGGCGTCGGCAATGGTGGCCCGGACCCGCGGGCCGCGGCCGGCGAAGAACACCGTGACGAGCAGGTCGTACCGGCGCGGCCAGTGGATCAACGCCCCGGGCTCTTGGGCCGGACCGCCGGGTGCGGGGTGGTGATGACTGTGCGGCATTGTGTCCTCCATTCAGCTGGAGTTCGGAATTGGAGTCAGGATCCAGCCACGGCCCTGCGGGCGTTGCTGCCGGTGGTGATCGCGGCGAGGTCGCCGCGATCGAGGTGGTGGGCGGGAATGGCCGGGCCGGCATGTTCGGCATTGTGGACGGCATCCAGGATGAGTTGCCGAACGTGGTCGTTCTCCAACTGGTAGAACACCTGGGTCCCCTCCCGGCGGGTCCGGACCAACCGGCCCATCCGCAGCTTGGCCAGATGCTGGGACACCGACGGGCCGGGCTTGCCGACCGTTTCGGCCAACTCATTCACCGGCATTTCCCCGTCTATCAGCGCCCACAAAATCTGAATCCGGGTGCCCTCCGCGATCATCCGGAAGATCTCGACCGTCAGCGCCACCTGATCAGCCGGCAACATCAGACCTGCTCTGCTGCTTATCTGCATCCATATGCAGATAGTAGACCAAGAAGCAGGACGTTTGATACTGCGCGGAGGTCAAATCAGTTCAGATGATGGTTGGTCACGAGTCGGCAGCAATGACCGTGGACACGTCTGCAGACCTGTTCCCCACCCCTTGGAGCGGTCGCGTCGCAACCAGCTGAAGCCGCTCGCGGCAAAGCGCGGTGTCTTGTGCTTACGCGACTATCCGACGAGTGTTTGAACGACGGCCTCAGTCTCTGCCCGGCACAAACGTGGTGGAGCTGCGGGGAATCGAACCCCGGACCTCTTCGATGCGAACGAAGCGCGCTACCAACTGCGCTACAGCCCCGGACCGCGGTCTGCACCGCGAGCCGTCGACAACAATAGCAGCGGGTCAGGGCCCTCGTGCGCACCCACCGAGGGCACCCCGGCAGGCGAGAAAATGATCACCCGACGCGGAAAGCCTCGCCAGCCAGCACGGGCACGCGGCGGGAGACGTCGATCTCCGCGGCCACCGCGATCTCCTCGCCGTAGCCGGCTTCGGACAGCTCTCGCCCGGACGCACAGGCGGCCAGGGCCATCGCCGGCATGCGGCCCAGCGCCCGGTAGGCGGCCCGAGCGGACGCGGCCTCCGGCGAGATCTGACCACCACTCAGCGAGGCCAACGTATCGATCACGAGCCCGGCACCCCACAGGTCCTCGACCGCGGGACGCAGCACGTCACCCGGCCAGCGCTCGCCGGCCGCCACCACGGCCACCGGGCCGCGAACGGCCTTGGCGACCCACTCCGCGCAGGCGGAGGCGTTGCGCAAGGAGGCGCCGACGACCAATGCGTTGGCCTCGCCCAGCTGACGGCAGATGGCGGCGCCGTTGGGTGATGGCAGGACGAGCTTGTTGGTCACGGTCAGCGGCCCGCCGGGTTCGGTGGCCCGGCGCACCGACACCGGCGACAGGCTCACCCCGGTCGGCCCGGCCTCGCGCCGGCCAACAGCGAGCACCGCGCCCCGGGTCGCCGCGAAGGCGGCCGCCGATGCGTCCCGGAAGCGGTAGGGGTAGACCTCGATACCGGCGTCCAGCGCGACCGACAGGGTGGTGGTGAAGGACAGCACATCGACGACGACGATGGCCGCCGCACCGGCCGAAATCGCCGTGGCGCCCTGCAATCCCCAGTCGAAACGGATGCTGAAGCCCGATTGATTGTAGGGATCGGTGGTACTCGCGGAGGCCTTGCCAGCCGAACTCAATTCCTCATGCCCCCTGCGCAGTCAGAGCGGCCCAACCGGGCTCGCCACGACGTTGCTGGGATCGCTGCCAAGGCCGGGGGCGACGCTGCCCCACCGAACTCACTGCCCTGCGGCTCGCCGGTAGGTCATCGGCTCCTGGAATTCCTCAAGATCGTCGAACCCAGGATCGTCGTCATCCAGGTCAACCATCGTACGACCGGGCGCGACGGCGGACATCCCGGCCCGGACGCGCTGCGGCGGCCGGCGATATTCGGGCCGGATCTGCCGGGAGCGCTGCAGCCGTTCCATTCGCCGCTGCCGGATGGCTGCTTCGATCCGGACCTGACGACGCAGGTAGGTCAGGTAGCCGACCAGCAGCGCGAGGCTGATCGCGGCGCCGAACCACAGCCAGTTGATCAACACCAGGGCGGCCACGGTGAACGCCACCGTCGCGACCAGCAGGATCAGCGTGACCCGGCGACGCTGCTGGTACCGGTAGGCGCGGGTGGCCTCGGCGGCCTCCGGGTCGAATCCGCCGCGGCCGGGCCGGTGCGGCACGGGCCGCAGTTCCTCGTCCTGGACCTCGGCGTACGTCGTCGGAGGGGCGGCGGCCGCATGCGCGGTCCACTCGTCCTCGTCGATCTCATCGGGGATCGTGGCCCGGCTGGTCCGCTGCGCATCGTCGGCGTCGTCGACCGCAGACTCGGGGCCGATCCAGGCAGGCTGCGCGTACTCGGTCGCGTCGTCCGCCTGCTCAATGAACTGTCCATCAGGTGCTGCCGTGAATCCGTCGCGATTGACGTCGTCGGCGTCCGACAGGTCGTCATCCAGGTCACCAACCGGGTCGACCTGCTGCGGGGCGACCCGCCGAGCGTGCGCGGCCTGGGCAGCAGCCCATTCGTCGGCGGCGTCGACCGGTTCGCCCTGTGCGTCGGCTCCGACCGTCACCAGAACCTCTGTCGGTTCGTCCGGCCCGGAACCCGGCTGGCTGTCCATGTTGGTCACTGTTCGTCCTTTCGCGCCGCGACCAGGTCGCCTGCGCAGTGACGCCGACGCGCGGCGCAACACCCGGAAATTCGAGCCGGCGGGCTCCGCCTGTGGGACCCGCTCACGGCGCCGGGCGACCATCGGCACCAGCACGACGAGCCAGGCGACCACCAGCAGGACCACGATCAGGGATGTGGGGATGTTCATGCGGGGCCCTCCCCTCGCTCAGGTCGCAGCGCAGCGCGACGACGGACCTATCGGTCAAGATCACGCTAGCCACTGCAGGGGCTCTGACCAGGTAGGGACACACCCTGGGTTGTCCCTGGTTTTCCCTGGTCCACGGCTTCCTGCCGGGTCGCTGAGCCGCCGGTTCGACCCCAGTCGTCGTCTGGACACCACCCGGCGCGACCGAGCAACCGGTCGGCACGTTGTTCAGTGACACCAGCGGTTGTCCAGACGCGCCGACCGAGGGCGGCCTACCTCTCCAGACGCGCCAACCGGGCGGTCAGCCGCCGGCCGACCCGGACGACGCAACCCCTGGCCCACCCGACTGCCAGGTGTGCAGCAACTGCGGCAACCCGTGCGGCACCTCCTCCACGGTGAGCGCGTACAGCAGGTGATCCCGCCACGCCCCGGCGATATCCAGGTACCGCACCAGGTGCCCTTCCTGCCGAAAGCCCAGATGCGCCACCACCGCTCGCGATGCGAGGTTCTCCGGCGCGATCGTCGCCTCGATGCGGTGCAGCCCCACCGGCCCGAAGCCGTGCGCCACGGTCAGCGCAACGGCGGCCGTCGCGACCCCCTGCCCGTGAAAACGCGAATCCACCCAGTAGCCGACCCAGCCGGAGCGCAACGCGCCGCGCTGAATACCGCCCAAGGTGACCTGCCCGGCGAACCGGCCCTCGACGGTGATGGCGAACGGCACCACCTCACCCCGGCGGGCGCCGGACCGCAGCAGTATCCGGTGCGAGTGCCACATGGCCTTGGAGTGCCGCTGGGCCCAGGTCAGGTCACTGGTCGCATCCCAGGGTGCGATCAACGCCTCGTCCTGCAGCCGGGCGCGTTGCCAGGATTCCCAGTCGGAGCGGCGCAGGGGCCGCCCCTCGACCCGGCCGACCCGGGTCTGCACCGGGCCCAAATGCGTGGGCCAACCCGGATGCGCTCCGGTGACCCCACCGGCCGGGAATCCAGCCGGACTCATCGTCAGGCCCGCTGCGCCAGGAAGGACACCGGAACCTCGCTGCCCACCGGCACTTCCGTGGTCTCCTCGTCGACCAGCACGAGGCAGTTCGCCTCGGCCAGCGAGGCCAGCAGGTGCGTGCCGCTACCGCCCAGGATGTGTACCAGGTAGTCGTCATCGTCGTCCCGCATCAACTGGCCGCGCAGGAACTGGCGGCGCCCGACGGGCGAGGTGATCGGCTCCAGGGTGCGGGCCAGCACGGTGCGACGGTAGGGGTTTCGGCGGCCCAGCATGATCCGGAGCACCGGCCGGACGATGACCTCGAACACCACCAGCGCGGAGACCGGGTTCGCCGGCAGCAGGAAGGTCGGGACCTTGTCCGGCCCGAGCAGCCCGAAACCCTGCGCAGAACCGGGCTGCATGGCCACCCGGGAAAGATCGAGTTCGCCCAGGTCGGACAGTGCCTCGACCACGAGTTCGGCGCTGTGCCCGCCCGCAGCGCCGGCGATCAGCACCACCTCGGAGACCAGCAGGCGGGCCTCGATGAGCTCCCGGAAACGCCGCGGATCCCCGGTGGCGATGCCCACCCGGTTCGCCTCGGCGCCGGCGTCGCGGGCCGCTGCGGCCAGCGAGAAGGAGTTGACGTCATAGACCTGACCGGGCCCCGGAGTCCGGGAAACGTCGACGAGTTCGTCGCCGACGGACACGATCGAGAGCCGCGGCCGGGGGTGCACCAGCACCTTGTCGCGGCCGACGGCGGCCAGCAGGCCGACCTGGGCGGACCCGATGAACGCGCCGAGGCGGACCGCGACGTCGCCGGGCTGCACGTCCTCCCCGGTCTTGCGCACGTATTGACCGGATTCGACGGGTTTGATGACGGACACCCTGGCGCCGCCGCCCTCGGTGTGCGACCGCGGGACGACGGCGTCGGCCACCGTCGGCAGCGCCGCACCTGTCGCGACGAACACTGTCTGGGCCGGCTGCAGCCGGTGCGGGGTACGCGCGCCGGCCGCGATCTCGCCGACGACCGGCAGGACAACGGGATGCCCGGAGGCAGCGATCGCGACGTCGACGGATCGCACCGCGTACCCGTCGACGGCCGCCTGGTCGAAGGCCGGCAGTGCCGCGGATGCGACGACCTCCTCGGCACACAGCAATCCCTGCGCCTCGGAGATGGCCACCCGCACCGGCGGCGGCGTCACTGCGATCGCGAGGACCTTCTCCAACTGTTCGGCAACCGACCTCATGCGATCGACCCCGGCCCAGGGGAAAACGGAACAGGAAGAAACGGCGGCGCGGCGTCACCCGGCATCGGGTTCACGGACGGCGTCCCGGACGTGCCGCCATCCGCGCACGGCGTCGCCGGCTCAGACGCGACATGAGGGTCCATGGTCGCTAACCGTAGTGCCTGACCGCCGGCCAACCCGTCAGACACCGGCCGTTGGTGCCCTACGGTGTTGCGGTGCAACAGGAGAATGACGAGATCAGCGCGGCCAAGACCCGCCTGCGGACGAGGCTGATCGAATCCCGACGCGGCCGGTCCGACGCGGCCCGGCAGGCGGCCCGCGCCGCGAACGGCGCGCATCTGCTGGCGGCCCTTGCCGACGTCACCTGCGTCGCCGCCTACCTGCCGCTGGCCACCGAGCCACTCGGCCTGCGGCTGCTCGACCAACTGGCCAGCAGCATCCGGGTGCTGGTTCCGGTGGTGACCGGCGCTTCGCCGCTGGACTGGTGCGACTACCCGGGTCCGGTGCGGCGGGGCGCCTGGGGCATCGACGAGCCGGTCGGCCCGCGGCACGGACCGGACACCATCGCCGCCGCCGATGCGGTGCTGGTGCCGGCGCTCGCCGTCGATCCCCAGGGCCATCGGCTGGGCCGCGGCGGCGGACACTACGACCGCACCCTGGATCTGCGGGCGCGGCTTCTCGCCGGCGGACCCACCGGCCTGCGGATTGCCGTGATCTACGACGATGAGTTGGTGCCGTCCGTGCCGTTCGATGGGCTCGACCAGCCGGTCTCCGCGGTCGTGCGGCCAACGACGGGCCTGCAGCCGGTGGGCTGAACCGGGGGCCGAGCACTCCGGCAACGCCGTTCCGATCGGTCGTGGGCAACCCTGCCAGTGGGAAGACCCGGGTGACATTTGCGCGGTCACCTCGTTCGGGAGCATCATCGGATCTGGCAGTCTGCGCCTTCGAGTGCCAGATCCGCTGATCTGCAGTACCCACCACCCGGCCGCCGGCGTCCCCAACGCGCCGACGGACCGCCATCCGGAGGACCTCGTGCCGACCTACCAGTACGCATGCACCGAGTGCGACCACCGCTTCGAGGCAGTGCAGGCATTCACCGACGACTCACTGACCGTGTGCCCGGTCTGCGGAGGCTCGCTGCGCAAGGTGTACGGCTCGGTCGGCGTCGTCTTCAAGGGCTCCGGCTTTTACCGGACAGATTCACGGGCTTCGTCCACCAGCACGGCGCCGGCCGCCGGGTCCGGGGAGAAGTCCGGTTCCGGCGAGAAGTCGGGTTCCGACAAAGGGGCCGACAAGGGCGGCGACAAGAAGGCCGCGGCAACGTCCGGATCGTCGGACTCGTCCGGCGGCGCCAAGACCGCCAGCACCTCGGGATCGAGCAGTGGGTCATCGGGCGGTTCGTCCGGCAGCGGTTCCAGCAGTGGCTCGTCCGGCGGCAGCAAGGCCGCGGCCGGCTGATCCCACACCGATCCGCCACGGGGTCTCCCGATTCCGGCGGACGGATCTCGGGGAGCCGGGGCCGAACGGGCCCTGGGCAATACTGGATGGTGTGCGCAGTCCTCGTCCGATCGTGATCACCGGATGCCTGCTGTTGTTGGCCGGGTGCTCGGGCGGCGGCGGCACTCCCCCGCCGCTGTCGACCACGATCTCCGGCGCCTCTGCCACTGCAGAACCCAGCGCTGCGGAATCAACGTTGTCGGCAACGAACTCTCAGTCCGTCGCGTCAACCGCGCTCTCCCCCGCTGTGCCCCCCGACGCGGCGACGGCGCCCGCCGCGCTCGGCGACCTGGCGATCACCACCGTCGCCACCGGCCTTGACGTGCCGTGGGGGCTCGGCTTCCTGCCCGACGGCACGGCGGTCGTCACCGGACGCGACGACGCGTCGGTGTCCACGGTTGCACCCGACGGCACGGTCACCGGCGTCGGCACCATCAACGGCGTCGAACCCGCGGGCGAGGGTGGCCTGCTCGGTGTCGCGGTGTCGCCGAGCTTCGCGCAGGACAACCTGCTCTACGTCTATTACTCCGCCGCCGACGACAACCGGATCGACACCGTCACCCTGCGGGACGGCGCAATCGGCAACCAGCAGACCGGCTTCACCGGAATTCCCAAGGGCAACATCCACAACGGCGGCCGGCTGGCCTTCGGGCCGGACGGCCTGCTCTATGTCGGCACCGGCGAAACAGGTGAACGCCCGACCGCGCAGGACCCGAACTCCTTGGGCGGCAAGATTCTTCGGATGACACCGGAGTTCGACCCGGCCCCGGGCAACCCCGATGGCGGTGTCGTCTATTCGACCGGGCACCGCAACGTGCAAGGCCTCGCCTTCGATGACGATGCACAGCTCTGGGCCGCCGAATTCGGCCAGAACACTTGGGACGAGCTGAATCTCATCACTCCCGGCGGAAACTACGGCTGGCCGGAGGTCGAAGGCTTAGGCGCCGCAGACGGTTTCGTCGAACCGCAGCGGGTCTGGCCCACCGACGAGGCGTCGCCCAGCGGGATCGCCTACTGGAACGGCTCGATCTGGATGGCGGGCCTGCGCGGCGAAAGGCTCTGGCAGATACCGATCATCGCATCGGGGTCCGGGCCGACCACCGGAGAACCGGTGGCGCACCTGACAAATGTGTATGGCCGACTCCGGACCGTGGCGGCGGCTCCCGACGGGAGCCTCTGGCTGACCACCTCCAACACCGACGGACGCGGAGATGTCCGGGACGGCGACGATCGGATCCTGCGCATCGAGGCCGGCGCCTGACCGCTGGCTGATGGCCGCGGAACGGGATTGGTCCGGCAGTTGTCCACAGGCGTTCGGCGGGCGTTGTCCACATTCGCGCCGGATCGGCCCACGACGACACCGGCCGACCTACCGTGCGAACAATGACCAGGCGCAGAGCAGCACCGCGGGCGACAGGTCTGCAGCCCCGCTGGTACGAACGGATCCAGCGGTCGGTCGCTGACCGGCGGCGGGGTGGCCGACTCCCCCGGACCGTGCGCCGAATACTCGCGGCCGGCCTACTGGTCGCCGCGGGCGTCATAGCGCTGACCCCGCCGCCCGTCGGCATGGGCCAGCCCGTCGTGGCGCTCACCAGGGACCTGCCGATCGGCGCACGCCTGGAAGCCACCGATCTGCAGGTCATCCGGGCAGACCAGGCACCGGACGGGGCCATCTCGGACCCCTCGGCCGCACAGGGCCAGGTGCTGGCCGGGCAGGCCAGACGGGGCGAGGTCATCACCGACGCCCGACTGGCCGATCCGGCCGGCCCGAACCCGGGCAACGGCCGGGTAGCGGTCCCGGTACGCCCAGCGGACCCGGCGATCGTGGACCTGCTCGGCCCGGGCATGCACGTCGCCGTCATTTTGGTCGACGACTCCGGCGCGGCGACGGTCCTGGCTGACGACGCCATCGTGCTGGCCATCCCGGCTGCCCCGGAAAGGGGCAGCCCGGACAGACCGATCGTGCTGTCCGTCCCGACGGACTCGGCAGATCGCATCGTCGCCGCCGGGCTGGTCGGCACGATCGCCCTGCGGTTCACCTGACTGACCTAATGGAAGGGTAAGGTCTGCGCCGTTCCGTCATTTCGGGCCCACTGACGGCGCCCGGAAGGACCTCGGCAGACGTCGTCAGGGGAGACGCCACCATGATCAAAGGTTTCAAGGACTTCATCCTTCGCGGGAACGTCATCGACCTCGCGGTCGCGGTCGTCATCGGCGCCGCTTTCACCGCGCTGGTCGCGGCATTCACCTCCAGCCTCATCCAGCCGGTGCTCGCCCTGTTCGGCGGTGCTGATACCGGCTCGATCGGCTTCTATCTCAATCCGAACAAGCCCGAGACATACGTCAACATCAGCGCCATCCTGAACGCGGTCATCACGTTCCTGATCACCGCGGCCGTCGTCTACTTCGTCTTCGTCGCGCCGATGAAGAAGTTCATGGACATCGCCGCCGCCCGCGCGGCCGCCAAGAAGCAGCCGATCAAGGCCGACCCGACCGAGGTCGAGCTGCTCGTCGAGATCCGGGATCTGCTGCGCGCCGGGAACACCATCGCCGCAGACAGCCTGCCGAGCGGTAACGGCGCGTCGGATCCGGTGACCTGAGCCGGAGCTACGGGCGCCACCTACCCGTGGTGGGGCGGCCGGTTGTCCCGGTACCACTGATCGCGCCCGGTGTTCGAGCGGTCGGAGCCGTCATCGAGTTCGTCCCGGGTGACGGTGGGCAGCACGTCGCCGAAGACCTCGTCGAGGATTCTGCGCGTCGCCGTCCGTCGGGCAACTGCGGCCCGGGCGGCTCCGGGTTCATCCGTCCCGGCCGCCGTGGCATCGGCAGGAGCGGTCGAGGCGCCGGCCGTGTCGACACCGTCAGCTTCGACAGCGGGTGAATCGGCGCCCTCGGCGCCCTGCCCGGTGCGATCGTCGGCCGGTAGGTTCATCCCAGCAGCTTGCCAGTGCGGCGAGTGTTCGGCGCATGTCGTCCTCGAGGGAGAGCACCGTGGGATTGATCGACAAGGCCAAGGGTGTCGCGGATGGCGTCACCGACAAGGCGGTGGACGTCGCGGGTGACGTCGTGGTCAAGGCCAGCCAAGCCGCCGGACCGGTGTGGGACAAGACCAGGGACGTCGCCGGCGACGCGGTGGTGAAGGCGTCACAGACCGCCGGGCCGGTGTGGGACAAGACGAAAGACGTTGCCGGGGACGTCGTCGTCAAGGCTGCCGGCGCCGCCGGACCGGCCTGGGACAAGACCAAGGACGTCGCCGGGGACGTCCTCGGAAAAGCCGCCCAGACTGCCGGGCCGGCCGTGGAAAAGGGCAAGGCCGTCGCCGGAACAGTGTCGTTCATGGTGGCCGGGACGGTCGGCGAGCTGAAGGAACGGCTCTTCGGCGGTAGCGCTGACGACACGGATCCCGATCGGCCCACCGGGTGAGCCTGATGCGCCTGAACCGGGGGAAACCGAGGTCAGGCCTCCGGGTCTGAGAGCTGCTCGATGACGTGGATGGCCAACGGATTGAGCGTCGCCATCCCATCCCGGATCGCCGCCCGGGAACCGGCGAGGTTCGCCACCAGGGTCGAGCCCGAGACACCGACCAGCCCGCGGGACACGACGGCGTCCACCACGCCGGCCGCCATCCCCGACCAGCGGAGCGCCTGGGCGATGCCGGGCAATTCGCGGTCGATGACTTCGGCGGTGACGTCGGGCGTGACGTCTCGTGGCGACACCCCGGTTCCGCCGATGGTCACCACCAGGTCAACGCCGCCGATCACCGCGGTGTTCAGTGCCGTCCGGATCGCGACCTCATCCGATGGCACCGCTACCGAACCGTCCACTACGAACCCGGCCTCGGCCAGCAGTTCGGTGACCAGCGCGCCGGCGCCGCCGTCGTCTTCGCCGTGCAGGGTGTGATCGGTGATCGACACGATCAAGGCCCGACCGGCATGCATGCTTGTCGACACGCTAGAGGCCTCCTGGTACTGATGCGGGAGCTACTGTCCGGCCGCGACGTCGCGGCCGGTCCCCCTTGACGGGGCCGAACCAGCCTATCGACCCACCGAACGGACGCCCGCACCCGGGACCTGATGGGCATGGCAGGAAACGCGCGGCGTCCACCGGGTGGACTGCACGGCCGTGCGCCCTCGTCTGGACAACATCCGGGGTTACTGGACAACGTCTCGAGCGTTGTCCAGACGCACCGCGGCTTGTCCAGACGCCGCAGTCATCGAGCGGTCAACCCGACGGCCGAGGAGCGCTGTCCGCTTTGTCTCGATAGGGTTTCGTCCGATCTCGACAAGCCGATCGACGCGGTGGGGCACCTATGCTCATCCCGCATTCCAGACGACTAAGGCCACCTCCGGACGAGCACCGGGGTGAGCGAAGGAGCAACAACATGGCGGACCGTCGCACCACGTCCCGGGACCTGGCACAGATCGCGATCTTCGCTGCCCTCATCGCGGCTCTGGGCTTGCCCGGTGCCATCACTATCGGCTCCACCGGCGTGCCCATCACCCTGCAGACGCTCGGCGTGATGCTGGCCGGCGGCATTCTCGGCGCCCGTAAGGGTTTCCTTTCCGTGCTGGTCTTCCTGGTGCTGATGAGCGCCGGATTGCCACTGCTGTCCGGTGGCCGGGGCGGCCTCGGGGTCTGGGCGGGCCCGTCGGCCGGCTACCTCGTCGGATGGTTGGTCGGGGCCGCCGTCGTCGGCCTGCTGACGGCTCGCATTCTCCCGAGATACCCCCTATGGCAGGGCATCCTGGTGAACCTGGTGGGCGGCGCACTGCTGATCTACGTGTTCGGGATCGCGCTGTTGTCCTTCCGGATCGGGTTCGTCCCGGCAATCAGCGGCGCGGTGCCGTTCCTGCCCGGCGACGTCCTCAAGGCCGTGGTCGCCGCCCTCGTGGTCAAGCAGGTGCACCGGTCCTACCCCGGGCTCATCGCGAGCACGGCACCCGCCGCCCCGCCGGTGCCGCCGGCAACGAAGGTGTCCCCCTGACGGACCGGGTGTCCGGCCCGGCGGGCGGCCAGCCGTCGGCCCCGCTGCGGCCGGGCGGTACGGGTGACCACCGGGCGTTGACCGTCGGCGGCCAGACCTGGAGCTACCAGGAGTTCGCGGACCTCGTCCGACTGGAAGTGAGTCGGGCCGGGACGACGGATCCGCTCCCGATGACAGCGAGCGGGTTGCCGGTGGTCACGGCGTTGGCCACCGTCTTCGCTGCGGCCGCGAAGGGTGTTCCCGTCATCGTCGGCGACCCGGCGGGCCGGGTTCCCGCGCTGGGTCCGGTGCCGCCGGACACCTTTTTGGTTGCCGTCACCTCCGGGACCTCGGGGCGGCCCCGTGCAGTGCTGCGCACCGCTTCGTCCTGGGTGGAGTCGTTCGCCCCGTTCAGCGAGCTGACCGGCATCGGGCCCGCGGACCGGGTACTGCTGACCGGACCGCTGCATGCGACATTGCACCTGTTCGCGGCCGTGCACACCCTGGCGATCGGCGCCGAACTGACCGACCGCCCCGAGGACGCCACCGCGGTGCACGCGGTGCCGGCCGCACTTGCCGACCTGCTCGCCCGGCTCCCCGACACCGCGCCGCTGCGCACGGCCGTCGTTGCCGGCACCGCGCTGTCCGCCGAGATCGCCGATCACGCGCTGGCTCGCGGGATCTCGGTGACGGAGTACTACGGCGCCGCGGAATTGTCCTTCGTGGCCGCCCGGCGGTTTCCGGAGCCGCTGCGCGAGTTCCCGGGGGCGCAAGTGGAGCTGCGGGACGGCACGCTGTGGGTCCGCTCGCCCTATCTCGCGCTTGGTTATCCCGCCGGGACGACCGGGCCGTTCCACCGTGGCGACGACGGATTTGCCACCGTCGGCGACCTGGCCGAACCGCTGGCGGGGGGTGGCCTGCTGATCCGCGGTCGCGGGGACGCGGCGATCACCACCGGCGGCGCGACCGTCATTGCCGAGGACGTGGAGGCGGCCCTGGCCACGCTGCCGGGCGTCGCGGCCGCCGCTGTTGTCGGTGTCCGGAATGCCAGGCTGGGCCAGGTCGTCACGGCGGTCATCGAACCGTCACCGGGCGCCGACCTGAGCACCCTGCGGTCTGGGGCCAGACGCCTGCTCCGTGGGCAATCCCTGCCGCGTCGGTGGTTCCTCACCGATCGGTTACCCAGGACGCCGGGCGGGAAGATCGCCCGGCACACCGTTGCCCTGGCTGCCGCCGCGGCGGCGCTCGGCGAACCGGCCGCCACACCGCACCCAGCGCCGGCGGGGGGTTCCGACTCGACCCCGCAAGACCTGTCCGGCGCATCGCTCCGCCTGCGACCACTACCGTAGGTTCCCGTGACGAGACGCCTGCCCGACCCCAGCGCCCCGGTGCTGGTCGGTGGCCGGCGCACGGCCATCGGCACGGCCGGCCACGGATTCGCCGGGGCCGACGTCATCGCGCTGACCGCGCCGGTGCTCGCAGCGGTCGCCACCCAGACCGCGGCACTCGCGCGTCCGATCGACGACGTGATCATCGGCAACTGTCTGGGCCCGGGTGGCAACATCGCCCGGGTCGCGGCGCTCGCCGGCGGACTGGGTGACGCGGTCCCGGGGGTGACGGTCGACCGGCAATGCGGGTCCGGCCTGGACGCGGTGCTGCAGGCTGCCGCGCGGGTGCGATCCGGCGACGCGCAACTGGTGCTGGCCGGCGGCGCCGAGTCGGCGAGCACCGCGCCCTGGCGGTTCTGGCCGGCCGTCGGCGGCGCGGACCCCGTCCGCTACACCCGGGCGCCGTTCACCCCGGCCGGCTTCCCCGACCCCGGAATGGGCGAGGCAGCCGATGCCCTGGCCGGCAAGCTCGGTATCTCCCGGGAACGTCAGGACCGGTATGCCGCCCGGTCACACGCATTGACCTTCGCTTCTGCGCAAGCCGGCCGTTACGACGCGGAAATTGTTGCGGTCCAGGGATTGTCCCGAGACGAGCGGCCACGGGCGGGCCTGGACGAAACTCGGCTCTCCCGACTTCGGCCATCCTTCGGCCCGGCGGGCACCGCGACAGCGGGCAACTCCTGCGGGATCTCCGACGGCGCGGCCGCCGTCGCTGTCACCACCGCGGCGGCCGCTGTGGCAGCGGGATTGCCGTACCTGCGGATCGTCGGGGCGGCCGTCGCCGCTGGTCAACCGGACCTGCCTGGGCTTGGCCCGGCACCGGCCGTCCGACGGTTGCTATCCCGGTCCGCCGCTGCTGATCGCGGAATTCGGATCGGCGACATCGGCGCCGTGGAGATCACCGAGGCCTTCGCCTCCGTGGTGCTCGCTGTCGTCGACGGGCTCGGCCTCGACGAGGAAAGGGTCTGCGCCGAGGGTGGCGCGATCGGACTCGGCCACCCCTGGGGCGCCTCCGGCGCCATCCTGCTGCTCCGCCTGGCGTCCGGCATGCTTCGCCCGGATGGACCCGCGCTGGGTCTTGCGGCCTGCGCGATCGGCGGCGGCCAGGGCCTCGCCATGCTGCTCGAACGTCCGGATTCCTGACCGTAATGGCCGAGATCCGTTTCACCGCAGTGCATCACCGATTCGGCGACCGAGTCGTGTTGGCGGACATCGACCTGCTGCTCACCGAGCGACGGATCGGCATCGTCGGGGCGAACGGGTCCGGCAAGTCGACACTCGCCCGGATGATCAACGGATTGGTGAAGCCGACCAGCGGCTCGGTGACCTTGGACGGGTTGGACACCACCGCGAAGGGGCGCGAGGTTCGGCGTCGGGTGGGCTTCGTCTTCACCGACCCGGACAATCAGATCGTGATGCCGACGGTTGCCGAGGATGTCGCTTTCTCCCTGCGCCGCAAGGGATTGCGCAAGCAGGAGATCGGCGACCGGGTCCGGGACGCACTCGGCCGGTTCGGCCTGGCCGGGCATGCCGATCATCCGACGCACCTGCTGTCCGGTGGGCAGAAGCAGCTGCTGGCGCTTGCTGCGGTGCTGATCACCGGGCCGGATGTGATCGTCGCCGACGAGCCGACGACATTGCTGGACCTGCGCAACTCGCGGATGGTCAACGACCTACTGGCCGGGCTCGACGAACAGGTCGTCCTGGTGACCCATCATCTGCACCTGCTCGACAGATTCGACCGGGTGGTGGTGCTCGATGCCGGCCGGATCGTCGCCGACGGCACCCCGGCGCAGGCCGTCGAGACCTACACCGGGCTGCTCACGTGACCGGCCCGAGCGGATCCGGCGGCGACCGGCGATGACGGTGATCGGCCTGTACCACGCAGAATCCTCTGTGCTGCACCGCATTCCGGCAGGCTGGAAATTCCTGGGCATGGTGCTGGCAATTATCGGAATTGTCCTGCTGACCGCGCCGTGGCAACTGGCCGTCGCCGCAGCCGTGCTGGCCGGCGGCTTCGCGATCGCCCGCATCCCGGCCAGGGTGGCCTGGCAGCAGCTGTGGCCGATGCGCTGGTTCCTGCTGTTCATCGCGATCTTCCAGGTCATTTTCGCCGGCCCGGAGCGGGCCGTGATGGTCTGCGGCAGCCTGTTGCTCACGGTCGCCGTTGCCTCGCTGGTCACGCTGACCACCAGGGTCACCGAAATGCTCGACGTCTGCCAGCGGCTGCTCGGACCGCTGCGCCGGTTCGGCGTCGACCCGGACCGGGCCGGCCTGGTGCTCGCCCTGACCATTCGCTGTATCCCGTTGCTGGTGGACATCGTCCGGGAGGTGTCCGAAGCGAGAAAGGCGCGCGGGTCAGGGTTCTCCCTGCGCGCCATGGCCGCGCCGGCGGTGGTCAGGGCATTGCGCAGCGCCGACGCGATGGGTGACGCCCTGATCGCCCGCGGCGTCGACGACTGACCCCGCGGCCCCGCACCCGCGTGCGAAGCGAAAACCGGCCCGGCCAAAGCAAATCGCCGGAAGTGCATCCGCGGCGCCGGTCATCCCGGTAACCCTTCTCGACAGCACTCCCCACCCGTTCGAGGAGGATTTATGAGGCGTCTCATCGCCGCCACCGCCGCCGGTTCACTCGCCGTCGCCGCTGCCCTGTTCGGTGCTCTGCCTGCATCCGCAGCAGACACCGCCGAGGTCTACGTCGTCCACGGCGTACCCGGCCTGCCCGTCGACGTCTATGTCAACGGCGCGCTGACCCTGGATGACTTCCAGCCCGAAACCGTCGCCGGCCCACTGGATTTGCCGGCCGGCAGCTATGCCATCGCGATCACCGCCGCGGACGCTCCGGACGCCTCGGCGCCGGTGCTTACCGCAACGGCAGAGGTGACCGGTGGCAACAGCTACGCCATCGTCGCCCACCTGGACGCCGACGGAAACCCGACGATCACCCCCTACGCCAATGACATCTCGACGATTTCCGCCGGCCAGACCCGGCTCGTCGTCCGTCATGACGCGGCCGCTCCCGCTGTCGACGTCCGGGCAGGTGGAACCGTCGTGCTCGCCGGCGTCACCAACCCCCAGGAAGGCGTGCTGAACATTCCCGCCGGGACCGTGTCCGCTGACGTCGTCCTCGCCGGCACCACCACCGTCGCGCTCGGGCCGGCAAGCCTGGACCTGGCAGAGGGCAGCGCGACTTTCGTGCACGCCGTTGGTAGCGCCGCCGATGGGACGCTGGCGTTGGTCTCGTTCGTCATTCCGGGTCTGCACTCCGCCCCGGGTGGCGTCCCGTCCGGCACCGGGCCGGCGGATAGCTCCGTTCCCATGGCCGCCCTGGTGCTGCTGCTGACCGTCGGCATGGTTGCTGCCGTTGCCGGTGGCCGGCGCCTCTACCTGGATCGCTCGCTCTGACCGAGCCTTCCGGGGACCGTGCAGCTGCGCGGACCAAGTTGTCCCGCCGTCGGGCCGCCACCGGCCTGGCGGCGGGGCTCGCCGTCATGGTGGCAGCACCCGTCATCTGGTGGGTCACCCAACCTGAACCCGCGGGACAGACGGTGTCGACCGTCAACGCCGCGGCAGCTGCCGATCTGGCCTCGCCATCCCCGGTGACCTCGGGGGTATCGGGGATGGCAAGCGCCAGTTCCGCAGCGCCGGACCTGCCGTCATCATCACAACAAGAGTCGACGCCCACGCAAGCAGCCGACGCTGTGAGCGCACCGCCTGCGGCGCCACCCGTGGACCCACCGGCCCCGGCACCTTCACCGGCCGTCCCTCCGATAGAAGCCCCTCCGATAGACGCCCCTCCGATAGACGCCCCTCCGATAGACGCCCCTCCGATAGACGCGACGGCGCCGACCCGGATCGAGATCCCTGCCCTCGGTATCGACACCGTTGTTGTCTCCGTCGGGGTCGATGACGCAGGACTGATGGAGGTCCCCCAGGATGTCGACACGGTCGGTTGGTACCGCTACGGCCCCGCGCCGGGCGCCGCCGCCGGGTCGGCCGTGTTATCCGGCCACGTGGACGACTACCGGCAGGGCCCAGGCGCATTTGCCAGGATCGGCGACCTCGGTCCGTCGGACGTCGTCCGGGTGACCGACGATTCCGGAGTGAGCCGGGAGTTCACGGTGCTGGCCAGGGAGCAGTGGAACAAGGGTGAGGTTCCGCTCGACCGGTTGTTCGATCGAAGTGCGGCCCCCAGGCTCGTGCTCATCACCTGCGGGGGGTCGTTCAACAGCTCGACGCTCGGGTACGACGACAACATCGCGATCACTGCGGTGCCGATCAGCCAATGACCTACGCTCTTGTGGTGCCCAGTCCTCCGATCCCTCCTGCGCAGGAGGAAACGCCGGGGACGGCGGCCGCCGAGCCCACACTGGACGGCGAATGGATGGAGCGTTTCCGGGCCGGCGACGACCTTGCACTTCGCCAGGCCTTCGACCGGTACGCCGGGATGGTCCAGCGCGTCGGGATGCTCCGGCTGGGCAACCATCACGACGCTGAGGAACTCGTTCAACAGGTCTTCGTCCGGGCCTGGAAGGGCCGCGCGGGGTTCGACCCGGCTCGCGGGTCGCTCGGCGCCTGGCTACTCGGTATCGCCCGCCGGCTGATCGCCGATCGGTACGCCTCGCTGGACCGGGATCGCAAGGTGATCACGGCCGCGGAAAGCATCGCGCCACCGGCCACGGACGTGAAATCGGTCGATCGGGTCGTGGATCGAGTAGTTGTCGGAGATGAAGTCAATCGTTTACCCGACGAGCAACGAATGGTTCTACGACTGGCCTTTTACGGCGATCTCTCGCACTCCGAGATCGCCGCGACCACGGGTATTCCGATCGGCACTGTGAAAAGTCACATCCGGCGGGCGCTCATCCTACTGAGGAAACGCTGGGAGGTGGACGGTGCCACATCCTGATGCTGACGACCTCGCGCTGCTCGCCCTTGGCGAGAGCCTGGGCAGCGCCGTCGACGCCCACGTCGCCGGCTGCGCCGAGTGCACGTCAGAAATCGAATCCTTCCGGGAGACGATCGGCCTGGCCGACCTGAGCAACTTCGGCGAGGACGCCCCCCGGCCCGGCGAGCACGTCTGGGCGGCCATCGCCGCCGAACTGGGCTTCAGCGGATCACAGCTATCCGCCGGCTCCGTCGCGACCGCCTTCGGCGATCCGGGAGCCAACCCGGGCCCGCCTGTCGACACCGAGACCGGCGAGCTGACGGCGGCGCCCGACCGGCCGGCCGGAACCAACGGCACCGCACCGCCGCAGCTCGGGCCCGACACCGTCTCTCCCGACACCGTGTCGCCCACCACCGTCTCGACGGACAGCGCCCAGCCCGACAGCGCCCACGCCATCGACAGCCCGGCCGACCACTCAGCCGACAGCGGGGCCGGTCCCGGTGACCGGGATCGCCCGTCAACGGTGACCCCGTTGACCCCGCGGTCGGCGCAGCCCCGGCGGTGGAGCCGGTGGGCCGCTCCGCTGGCCGCCGCGGTCGTCGGCATCGCGGTCGGCGCCGGCGCGGTCATCGTGGCGCAGAACCGGTCCAACGAGGTGACGATCGAGGCCGTCGCGCCGCTGACCCCGGTGGTCGGTGGGCCACTGGCCGTCAACCCGGAGGAGCAGCTCGGCAAGGCGGAATTGGTCGCCGCCCCGACCGGCCAGGAGGTCGTCGTCACCGCCGCCGACCTGCCACCGTCGACCAATTCCTACGAGGTGTGGTTGTTCGGCGACGAGGGCCGGATGGTGTCCCTGGGCACGCTCAGCGACGGCTCCGGGTCCTTCCCCGTACCCGAGGGCTACAACACCAGGGAATACCGGGTGGTGGACGTGTCGGACGAGCCACCGGACGGCAATCCAGCGCATTCCGGGATCAGCCTGATCCGCGGCGCCTTCAGCTGACGCCGCCGGCGGACGGGATGCTGACCTCGATCCCGCCGTCGACGGTGCTGAACTGGATCTCCGCCAGGGTCGCGACGGTGGGAGCATCCAAGTCGGCGTGCGTGGTCAGCACCCCGATCACCGGGCACCCGGCGGCCTTCGCCGAGAGCACCCCGGCCGGGGCGTCCTCGACGACCAGGCACCGCTCGGGCGGAAAGCCCAGCAGCTTCGCGCCCATCAGGTAGGGCGCCGGGTCCGGCTTGCCAACGGCACGTCGTCGGCGGTGACCACCACGGCGGGTCTTGGCAACCCGGCCGCGGCGATCCTCGAACTCGACAGCCGAACGCCCCCGCTGGTAACGATGGCCACCCGCTCGGGCGGCAGCGCCGACAGCACATCCGCGGCGCCGGGCTGCGCGACGACCCCCTCGACGTCGGTGGACTCCGACTCCACCATGAAGACCCGCAGCTCCTCGACCCGTTCCGCGGGCATGTCCGGCTCGAGCAGCGCCATCACCTGCTGCACCGGGACGCCGTGGATGTGCGGCTGGACCTCTGGCCACGGCCGGCCGATCTTGTCGGCGAGCTTTCGCCAGCTGCGTTCGACGCTGCCGGCGGAGTCCACCAGGGTTCCGTCCAGGTCGAACAGGATCCCGTCCACCAGCCACGTCGTCATGCCTTCACCCTGACACACCGGGCAGCGGCGTCACCACTCGCGCCGTCGTCGCGGGCCGCGGTCGTCGCCGGTCACCTACTGGCCGGTCATCGCCGCCCACGCGCGTTGCCGCCCCGGCGTTTCCCGCAGCCCAGCGCCGATACTGCTTGCCATACTGGTGTTCTCGCCGGCCAGCAGGTCACTCAGGGCTGATCGCAGCTCGTCCACCGAGGCCACATTGGGCGCCAGAACCTGGCCAACACCGGCATTCTCGATCGCGGCGGCGCCGGCGAACTGGTCGGTGGAGAACGGCAGCACCAGCATCGGAACCCCGAAGGTCAACGACTCGGTGACGCTGTTGTTTCCGCCGTGGGTGACGCTGATCGCCGCGTGTTCGAGCAGCGCGACCTGGGGCAGGAATTCCCGGACCAGCCAGTGCTCCGGCAGATCGCCCAGCAGGGCAGGGTCGGCGGACCCGATCGCCAGGGCCACCCGCACGGGCAACGAGCGCAACGCGGCGACCACCCGGGCAAGCACGTCCCCGCGCACCGACAGGAAACTGCCGAAACTCACGTAGACCAGCGGCAGCGACGTGTCCTCGGCCAGCCACTCGCTGATGTCGGCCGGCAGGGATTGCGCGCGGACGGCGGACCCGAGGAAGGCATGCGGTGGCAACTGGCGGGCCGGGTCGTGCAATTCGCCCGGATAGTTCAGCAGCACCAGCTCGGAGTGCTCGGTGAACGCATCGGTGGCCGGAGTTGCCTGGGGGGCAAGGGCTTTCAACGCGTGGTTCCACTGCGCGGTGAATTCGTCCCGGACCTGGCGGCACCGCAGCAGCAGCACGGCCAGGGCGTCCGGGTCGGCGTCGACGGCCTTCGGCCAGGCCGGCGGGTACCCGTAGACCTCGTTGCCGACGGGCAGCGCGCTCGGGTGACCGAGCACCACATCCGCGTGCGGTACGCCCCCGGCCTGCAGAGCGAGCCGCGCGCTGAACGCCAGATGGTCGACGATGACGTGGTCGGGCTGCACCTTGTCCACCACATCCAGCACCCGGTTCGCGGTGGCGACCGGATCCCACAGCAGGTCGGCGCTGCGCGCATTCGCTTGGTAGAGCAGGGTTTCCACCATCCCCCGCTCCGTGGCCGCGAAGAATCCGCGCAGCGCGTCATCCTCACCGGCGACCTGGTCGACGGCTCGAATGACACCCGGGTTGGATCCGCGGCCCAGGCGAAGATCACGGCGTTCGAAGCCGAAATCCGCGGTGATGCCGGCGGTTGCGGGACCGCTCGCCACCACCACCCGCTCGCCGGCGTCCCGCCAGGCGGTCGCCAGGGTGGCGAGCGGCAGCAGGTGGGACGCGTAGTCCGGGCTGATCACCAGCAGCGTCACGATGCGGCCAGTGTGCGGGCGGGCGCGGCAACGCCGGCGTAGACGGCGGCCAGTGAATGCGCCATCGCCTCGATCGTGAACCGATCGGCGACCATCCCCTGCGCCAGCGCGACCCGCTGCTCGTCACCGGGCCGGGCCACCAGATCCAGGGCCCGCGCGATGCCGCCGCCCACCGCCCGCGGGGAGCGGGTATCGACCAGAAACCCGGTGACTCCGTGCTCGATATACGTTGCGGGACCGCCGCCTTCCGGTCCGACGACGACGAGCCCGGCCGCGAGCGCCTCGATCAGGGCGAGGCCGAATTCCTCCTTGAGGCTGCCGCAGACGTAGACGCCGTTCGGTGCGATCAGCTCGCCGATGCCCAGCTGCGTTGCCGCCATCCAGCGGGCGATCACATCGTTCGGCCGGTGCCCGGGGATCAGCACACCCGCTGCGGCAGCGGGATTGTCGGCGAGCACGGCGGCAATGGAATCGAGCTGGCCCTGTTCGTCGGCGGACGGATTGACCAGGTCGCCGCCGACGATGAGCAGGTTGCAGCGGTCCCGCAGGGCGGGGTCAGCCGCCCACGCCTCGACGACGGTGGCCATTCCCTTGACCCGATGCAGCCGGCCCACGCTCAGCGCCAACGGCAGGCCGCGGCGGTTCGCCGGCAACGCCGCCACCAGGGCCGCCAGCTCCGCCAGGGCGGGATGCGTTGGCATCCAGACCATCTCGGATGGCTCGTGACGGCCGGAAGCCAGGACCGCAGCACCGGCTGCACCACCGCCGTGCCCGCCGGCGGCACGCACATCTTCCGCAGCGGCCGTCGTCACCGAGATGTCGATACCTTCGGGGACAACGGTGTAGCGACCCGGATCCTGGTCGATGTCCACCCCGAGCAGGTCACGGAGCTGATCACGGAGTTTCGGCCGGGGGAACAGCGCGCAGTGGTGGGCGCCGGCCGCGAGCCGGCGCACCAGCCCGGTGCGGAACCAGTAATGCTCCCGTTCGTCGACGGTGCCGAAGGTCCCCCGGGTGAGCGCCCCGGTCATGTCCAGTGCGTGAATGACGGCATGCGGGTCCGGCGCCAGGGTGAACACGGTGGGGATTCCCAGCCGGGTGGCCACCGCCGCCGCTGCCATCGACCCGACGTCCGCCATCCGCAGGTGGACAACATCGACCCGGCCGTTGGCGGTCAGGGCCCGCCTGATCCCGCGTTCCGCAGCGACAGACAAGGGCCAGGCGTTGGCGGAGTCGGTCGGCTCGGACATCAGCGGGATCGGCGCCAACACGTGACCGCTTGCGGGATCGGTCAAGGCGTCCACGGCCGCGTCGACCGATCCGCGCGACATCGTCAGGACGCGGGAGATTCCGGGCTCGGCGGCCAGTGCATCGCCGAGCCGCACCAGCATCGTCGCGATGCCGCCGTTGTCGCCGGCGCCGGCCCGGCTCAGTTCCCGATCGAGGTCGGCATGCAGAAACAGTTGAGCGACTGTCAGCCCGGTTTCGTCGTCCGGTTCTCGGGCTGCGGGCCGCGGATCAAGGAGCGCCCGAGCGCGGAACTCATCCGGGTTCGGTCCGGGGCCGTGCAGTTTTCGGACCCGGAGGTCGAACGCTGCCAGCCGGGCGACGCCGGCGAGTTCACCGTCGGACAACGCCAGGCGCTGGAGCAGATCCACCGAATCCCGCCCGTCGTCCCGGTCACCCATCGCGGCGACCGCCGCCATCCGGGAGCGGATCGGCTCCCGCTCGTCGGTGGCGATCCGGTACAGCAGGTGCGCAGCCACTGTCCCCGGGACCAGCCCCATCGTCTCCACCAGCCGGGACCGCCCGGCCGGGTCGTGCTGGGCAAGCAGGGCACCTTCGAGGGCCAACGCGATGTGATCGGGGGAGGTCTGTGCCCAACGGCGCAGGGCGCGTTGATTGATCACGGTGGCGAACCCACCGGCCACCACCCCGGCGACCAATCTGCCGACGGCGTCCAGCCTCGGCGCGCGCGCCCCGAGGGCCCAGGCCGCGTGCTCCCGCAGGTAGAGCTGGCGATCGGACAGCAGATCCGACAACAGCGCGCCGGCGCCGTCGTCGAACACCGCCCCGAGGGCGTGCACGGCGGCGATGGAGATCAGCTGGTCATCGGGCTCACCGATGGCCGCGGCGAGGACCTTGACGGCGTGCGGACCGCCGTCGTGTCCGGCGGCGTCGATGAGGGCGTCCGCCGCGCGGATGGCGTCCAGCAGAAAAGGCGCGTCGCGAACCTTCGCGAGCGCTGATTGCAATGCCATGGTGTCTCGTTTCGCTCTGGCGGAAATATCGGTGTGCCGGCACGTCCGCCACGAGGGAGTACCCACGGTGCGGCTCGTGAACCGTCTGCACCCGCACGTCACATCGCGGCGGCCGACCCGCGCGATGTTCGGCGCTGTTGATCCGGGCCGCCCACCTTTCGATGCAGACCCGGCTCGATGCAGCGACTGGGATACCGGAACTGGGACCGCCGCGGATGCATCGTGGTGATCGAGTTCACCGTGAGCCGAAGCCACCGCGTGCGGGACGCCCCGGGCGTAGGCTCAGTCCCCCGGTGGGTTACCGGACCCGAACGGGGCCGTAACGGTCGACCACGACTCGCCCGGGCTGGACCTGTTGATCCGGGCGGAGGATGGTTGCGATGAGTACGTGGTCCGGCACCGTGATCTGGTGGCAGGTCTATCCGATGGGATTCCTCGGCGCGGAAAAGCAGGCGCTGCCGGCCGAATCACCCGTCCAGCATCGGTTGCCGCGACTGTTGTCGTGGCTGGATTACCTGGTCGAACTGGGTTGTAACGGACTTGAGCTCAATCCGGTTTTCGCGTCGGAAAGCCACGGCTACGACATCGTCGACCATTTCGCCATCGATTCCCGGCTGGGCGACGACGCCGACATCGACCAGCTCATCGCGGCGTGTCACGACCGCGGCATCCGGGTGCTGTTCGACGGTGTCTTCAACCACGTCGGCCGGGCGTTTCCGGGCTTCGTCGATGTGCTGGCCAACCGCGAGGAGTCGGCGTGGGCCGAGTGGTTCGACATCGATTGGGCTGCCGAGGGTTACGACGGTTTCGGCTACCGCAATTTCGAGGGTCACGGCAGTTTGGTCGCTCTCAATCACGATTCACCCGCTGTCGCAGACTATGTCGCGTCGGTGATGACGCATTGGCTGGACCGCGGGGTTGACGGCTGGCGGCTCGATGCCGCCTATGCCGTCCCGCTGAATTTCTGGCGCGCCGTGACGGACCGGGTTCGCATCCAGCACCCCGACGCCTGGTTCGTCGGCGAAGTGATCCAAGGTGATTTCGCCGACTGGGTCACGCAGGGCGGGCTGGATTCGGTCACCCAGTACGAGCTCTGGAAATCCATCTGGAGCTCGCTGAACGACGGCAACTTCTTCGAATTGGCCTGGACGCTCGACCGGCACGCAGCCTTCGCCCGCGCCTTCGTCCCGCTGACCTTCGTCGGCAACCATGACGTCACCCGGATCGCCAGCAAACTTGCCGATCCCCGGCACCTCGGTCACGCCCTGGTGGTGCTGTTCACCATGCCCGGCGTCCCGAGCATCTACTACGGCGACGAGCAGGGTTTCATCGGTGTGAAGGAGGACCGGGAGGGCGGCGACGACGCAGTCCGACAGGCCTTCCCCGACAACCCTGCGGCACTGGCCGAGGTCGGTTGGCCGATCTACCGGCTGCACCAGCGGTTGATCGGCGTGCGACGGCGGGAAGCCTGGCTGGCCGACGCCCGGATCGAGGTGCTGACGAAGACCAACGAACAACTGCAGGTGCGGGCCGGTGGAGCCGACGGGCAGGCGATCGTGGTGCTGTTGAACATCGCCGATGACGCCTTCGCGTTCTCCGGCGCCGGGCCCGGCGAGCTACTCGCCTCCGACGACGACGCGGCAGCGGGTCAGGCTGGGCCAGACGTCACCGTCGGGGCCCACGGCTGGGCAATTGTCAGGTCCGCACCGTAGCGGTTCGATCTGCCACCGGCCCAACCCGAGGGCGTTCCACCGCTCCGACAAATGTGTATCAAACCCGTCACAGGCATATCCGCTCAATACCGCCTGCTGTCGTGGAGGTGCAAAGGTGGATCCGACTTATCCGATCACTCAAGTCGCTGCGGCCATCACCGCAGTGGCAACCGCAAGTGGTGCATTGATCGCACTTTTGCACGCCAGGAGTATCCGCGAGAACAAGTCGCAGCAACCTCCAATCCAGCAAGGCCCGGAAGGCTCGGCCGGCCCATCAGCGAACCAGTCGGCGCCGGCAGTACCGGCCTGGCAGGGAGCGGAGCGCCCGAGCGAGCCACCCGAGCCCGTGAGCCCGCCATCGACCGCGGCACGCCGCTGGTATCAGGAGAATGGCACCAAGCCGAACGGCTGGCCGTTTGACCCACCACCTCCGGCCGACCTACCCGCCGGCAAACCCGATCGTTGGTGGCTCAATCCGGCCAATACTCCGAACACATCGCGCACTGCACCGAGGCGGCAGGTGCGTCAATGACGGACGATCTCCATCCCCAGCAGGGTTTCGGCGCTAACGTCTGGCCGGCAAGGCCTGCAGTTAAAGGGCAATCCAGTCACGTTGGCACACAGCAGTGGTCGTCATCGGCGACCCCGTTGCACAACACGACTCGGCCGCATCAGGTCTGGCAGAAAGTACCCACGCCGACGATAGCCGCTCTGCCACAACATTTTTCCGCGCTGCCCCAGTCGCCCGATACCCATCGTCCCGCCACCGATGATCCTGCACATGCTTCGTCCGCGATGTATCCGGCCCTGATCTGGCTCGGCATCATGTTGATCGCGCTGACCATCCTGTTGCTGTCGTTCGTTCTGTGGGAACGACCGGTCACCCACCTGCAGGGTGCGCCAAATGCACTGGTCAGCCGCATCGAGGCACTGCCATGATCCGGTCGACTCTCGCCGGACTTGGCCTGACTGCGGTCGCCGCGGCGACCACTGTATTCATGGTCGGCCTGATCGAGCCCGCGACCGGGATTGCCTGCTACCGCACCGTATCTGAGAGCCATGCTGCCCCGGTCCCAGGCACCACGGAAGGACCAACGAGAGGACCGGTCCGCACCACGGATCTTGCGACACCCCCACCGTCGGGACGCAGCACCAGATTGACCACAACCGGATCGCCGACGACCCGGACCACTGTTTCCACTGCATCGAGGACGGCAGTCGAGACCACGGCCAGCACCGAGAACACCTCGGAGACCTGTGTTCCGGCAGACGAGCTGCCCGGTCAGGAGGGGTCATGAGATCGACTTCGACCGCGCAGGAACGCCCCTCGCGCAGTCAAGTAGCGACCACCCCGTCCAGCTGGCCGGAACTTCGAACAGCCGGGTTGTGGCGAGACATTCCCCGCGACCTGAGCGTCGCATGGCTGGCCATTGCACCCCTTTACCTGCTCGGGCCTGGTGGGCTACCGGAACCGATCATGGCGCTCGCGGTGGGTACCGCGGTTGGCCTGGCGTCAGCGGTACTGAAGGCAGGGATCAGGAAGGAGACGGCGGAACCGCAGCACGTGCCGTGGCAGCAACCCCAGCAAGCACATTCGCCACCACAACGGAAGTCACCTCCTGCATCGACGGCGACCTTCGAGTCGATGCCAGGCGATGCTGTCGGCCGACCGCCGACGGCCGCCCAACTGGCGGTCGCGGTGCCACCCCGACCGCTGGACTTCGACAGCTACGGCATCGCGACGACGACGGAAACCCAATGCCCACATTGCGGTTCGTTCGATACGGAGCGAACCGGTGCCCGCGCCCAACAAACCGCCGACTGCCACACCTGTCATCACAGCTGGTCGATCGGCGACGGGGCACCGCCGCCGGACGTCGTGGTCCGCAGCTGGCTATCCCACCGCGAATCAGCCCCAGAATGAAGAGCAAGGAGAAAGCGATGTACGACCAGCAAATCGACCGCCAGCACCCCGGCTGCATTGTGTTCCTGATCGATCAATCGGCTTCGATGATGGAGCCCTTTGCCGGCACACAGGAGAGCAAGTCGACCGCACTGGCTCGGGCGGTCAACGATCTCATCAGAAGCCTTGTCCTCCAGTGCCAGCGCGGCGAGGACATCCGTGACTACTACCAGCTGGGGATCATCGGATACGGCCAGACCATCGGGCCCGCTTTCGGCGGCGCCCTCAAGGGTCAGCAACTGGTGCAGATCAGCAAAATAGCGGACTACCCGCTACGAATGGCCACCGAAAGTATGCCCGGCAGTCCTGAACTGAGGATCGATCGGCCGGTCTGGGTCGATCCGGTGTCACAAGGCCGCACTCCGATGACCGCTGCGATCGACCTTGCGGGTGCCTTTCTCGTCGACTGGGCCAATTCGCATCAGAGTTCCCATCCGCCCATCGTGCTGAATTTCAGCGACGGCGAGGCGACCGATGGCGATCCGCGCCCCATTGCCGCCCAATTGCGGCAGATTTCGACAGCCGAAGGCAAACTGCTGCTCTTCAACGTCAACCTTTCCACGTCCGTGGCTGCGCCGATAGAGTATCCGAACTCGCCGGCCGGTCTGCCTGGCGCATACGCCGCAAGTCTTTTCGAGATGTCCAGTCCACTGACACCCGTCATGATGACCGCCGCCCAGGGGCTCGGACTTCCGATCCGCCAAGGCGCCCGTGGCTTTGTCTACAATGCCGATTCAACAAAGCTCAGCGAATTCCTCGATGTCGGCACCCGAGTGTCCCTGGTCGACCGGTAGCGGACTGCCGCAGAAGATGCCGAGCATGGTGACGTATTGGACACCCAAGGAAGGTACCGACTTCTCGGAATGGGAGGACGGTGCGGCGTACAGCCAGCAGTCGGGCTGGTTCGCTGTTGCCGACGGCGCCTCGACCGGAAGCAACTCCCGAGAATGGGCCTACACACTCACCAGCGGGTTCATCCGGGATCGAGCCGTCGAGGTCTTCGACGACCCCGAGAACGGCTTCACTGATTGGCTTCGGCGCACACGAGCCGGTTTCGATCCGCGGTCGGATCAGTTCCTGCCATCCAAGGCACCACGATGGGTGCAGGCCGCCGCGTCGGAGCGAGGCTCGCATGCCACCTTGCTGGCCGGGCGCATCTTCGAGGAGGAGGTGCAAGCAGTGGCAGTTGGCGACTGCTGCCTGTTCACATGGACCAACGGCGCTCACGTCGAGCCCTTCCCGCTGGCCGAGCCGAGCGATTTCGGATCGAACCCGACACTGGTCCGGAGTCACCAATCCGATGACGGTCACCGGGTATCCGACGTCCACCGATTCAATTGTCGGCTGGCACCCGGGGATTTCGTCTTTGTTGCATCGGACGCGCTCGCCGAATGGCTGACCGGACAACTCAGGAACCAGCAGGTCTGGCGAATGCTGGCAAGGGTCGGCAACACCGGCTTTCAGGATCTTTGCCGAGACCTTCGCACCCACCATCACATGAAGAACGATGACGTCACCCTCTTTCGCGCCGGCATGTGAAAACCCTCGGAGAACCGATGCTCACCACCACTTGGCCGGACGGTCCGACATTCCAGGCTTGCGCCCAAAATCCCGGCAAGCATTTCCTCGACCCCGAGCTCGCGAAGGCCACCTTCGAACCTGACCGTCGCCGCGGCGGTGTCCAAGCCTGGAGTGGTGGGCGGGCCACCGTCATCCGGGCCAACCGTTCCAGCGGTGACAGCATCGCAGTCCGCTTCTCCAAGCAGGAGGATCAGCAGGCCGCCGTCCGCTACTACGAATTGAGTCGCTACCTGTCGAGCAATCCGGTCAGCACCATGGTGCGCACCAGCTGGGTAGCGCAGGGGCTCCGCATTGGCGATGGCCAATACCCCATTCTGAAAATGGATTGGGTCAGCGGAAAGAGTCTGGACAATTACATCACCCGGCGTCTTGAGTCGGGTGGTACCGCTGCCGAGATGGCGACACTGGCGAGGGCCTGGCGCGAGAGTTGTCGTTCGTTGGGAGCGGCGAAGATCAGTCACGGCGATATCCATGCAGGTAACACTCTCGTTCGTGAGAACGCCCAGCGGCCGGTCGAACTCCGGTTGGTCGACTACGACAACGTCTGGTTCCCCGGGTTACACACGCCGCGAAAGGAGATCGGGCATCCCGCGTTCCAGCATCCACGCCGTTCGGAAGTCCCAGTCGGCCCGAACCTCGATGCCGTGCCGAATACGCTGACCTATCTTTCGCTCACCGCACTGGCCAGTGATCCGAACTTGTGGCTGTTTCACACCAGTGACGACAGGCTGCTCTTCGAGAAGAGCGATCTGGCGGATCCCTCGACGGCCGTGTGGTCTGCACTTCTGAACAACTCGGATGCGGAGCTGGCGTCCCTCGCCAGGGTGACCCTGGATTGGCTCCTCGGCCCGCCGAACAGGTTTTCCTCCCTCGAGCATGTGCTGGCACAGGCATCCTCAACACCATGTGGTCCGCCCATCGGTCCGGTCAATGTCTGGCCACCAAGGAACCCTCCTCACCAACCTCCCAATCCCCCGACGGCGACAAGCTGGCCGCCGACCGGGTCGGCAACGCGTTCCAACGGCGTTCCACGTCCGGCCCAGGTGCCCCAGCAGCAGAGTTGGCAAGGCCTCAGGCAGCCACCACCACCCCCTGGTATCAACCCGATTCAGCGTCCCGGAGCGGCGTCACCACCCCCGATCTCCCCCGTTCAGCGGCCATCGGAAAACGCGGACCACGGCTCACGGGCTGCGCTCATCATCTTCGCCGTGATTCTGGCGATCATCGTGATTGGATTGCTCGCCAACTGACCTCCGACGGGCGACCTCCTCAACGTTGTCGCCCGCCATCCGAGATGTGCAGCCCTGCTCGGCCGGGCTAGCTGCTCAGCACCGACGAGTTGTCGATCTTGAATTCGGCACCGTCCTGGACAAGCTGGTACTCGGTCCGCTCGACCGACACGCTGCCGTCGGTGAAGGTATAGGAGATGGTCGCCTGGACGGTCTGCGGACCGGTGGCGGCGACATCCGTGGCGGCGACATTCTGCACGCCGCCCCAGAACGAGTTGTAGTAGTCGCGGTTCCGCGCGATGCCGGACTGGAAGGCCGGCGTCAATCGGGCCCAACCCGCATCGGTGTTGCCGGGCATCAGCGCGTAGTAGTCGCTCACCGCGGCGGCGAGCGCGACCGCCGGGTCCGCTGCGCTCGTGGCCGCGGGAGTTTCCGAGGCATCGATGGACGCCGCCGCCTGCCCGGTGTCCGCGGCCGGCGCCGGAGTTCCGGACGCCGGCGCGGCCTGGCTCTGCGCCGCGGTGCCGGCAGCCGACCCCGGATCATCGTCACCGCCGGTCAGCACGACGAAACCGGCCGTCAACACCGCACCGAGAATCACCGCTGCGACAGCGACCAGCGCGCCCCTGGGGCCCCGCCGAGCTGGCGCCGACGGTTCGGGCGCCCCGGCCGGAGCCGATGCCAGCGCCGTCAACGCTCGGGGCTCGGCGGGCGGTTCCGCGGCGGCCAACTCCGCCCTGGAAACCGGCACCGTCCGCGCAGCGGGCGCCTCGTGCTGGCGTGTTGGCGTCGGGAGTACCGCGGGCGCCGGCAGCACCGGCATGGTCAGCGTTCGGGACACCTCGGCCATGGTCGGCCGATCGGCGGGCTCAGCGGCCATCATCCGCAGCACCAGCGGGGTCAGTGCCCCGGACTGCTTCGGCGGGATCAGCTGGCCGGAGGCGACGCGGTGCAGGACGGCCATCGGGTTGGGGTCGAGGCCGAACGGCGGGGTTCCCTCCATGGATGCGTACAGGGTCGCTCCGAGCGAGAACACGTCGGCGGGGAAGCCGGAGGTCCCGCCGCGGGCGACCTCAGGTGCCAGGTACGCGGGCGTGCCCGAGACCATCCCGGTCGAGGTCAGCGTGACGTCCCCGGCCGCGTGGGAGATGCCGAAGTCGGTCAGCTTGGCCGAGCCGTCGTCGGTGATCAGCACGTTGCCGGGCTTGACGTCGCGGTGCACGATGCCGGCGGCGTGCGCGGCCTGCAGCGCGGACGCAAGATCGGCCCCGATCCGGCCGACCTGCGCCGGAGCGAGGGTCCCACGCTCGCGGAGCAGCCCGTTCAGGCTGTCGGAGGGAACGAACTGCATGATCAGGCACGGGTACTCGCCGTCGTCGACGACGTCATAAATCGTCACCGCAGAAGGGTGGTGCAGGCGCGCGGTGATCCGCGCCTCCCGGATGACCCGGTGACGGGCCAGCAATGCCTCGGCCTCGCTCAGCCCGGGCTGGATGCGGACCTGTTTGACGGCCACCCGGCGCGCCAGCAGTTCGTCCCAGCCCTCCCACACCACACCCATCCCGCCGACGGCGATCCGGTTGACCAGGCGGTAGCGCCCGGCGATCAGCTCTCCGGTCTCGGTCATCGGCCTCCCGTCTGGAACATCACCACGGTCACGGAGTACCCGTAACCAGCGCCAGTAGCGCTGACGCCGCAAGGAGCCGGCCGGTTGCCCACCGTCGCACACATCACGGGACGTACGGTCATCACGTGTCCGACGATCCGACCCTCTCCCAGTTCGAAGGCTTCCCGGCCGCCGCCGAGGAGTTCTACCAGCAGCTCACGGTGCAGAACACCCGGGAGTTCTGGAATTCTCACCGCGATGTCTATGAGACGGCGATCCGCGGGCCGATGCTCGCGCTGACCAGTGAACTGTCAGCGGAGTTCGGCCAGTTCAAGGTCTTTCGGCCGAACCGGGATGTCCGGTTCAGTAAGGACAAGAGCCCGTACAAGACGAGCCAGGGCGCAGTCACCGAGGGTGAGGGTGGCGAGTTCTACTACCTGCAGATCAGTGCAGACGGGCTGTACGCGGCGACCGGGTACTACCACATGGCCGCCGATCAGTTGGGCCGGTTCCGGCAGGCCGTCGACGGCGAGGCGACCGGCGATGCCTTGGTGACGAGGGTTGCTGCCCTGGAAGGCAAGTACACGATCAGCGGTCGAGCCTTGTCGACGGCACCGCGCGGCTACCCGCGAGACCACCCCCGGATCCGGTTCCTGCAACACAAGGGATTGACCGCCGGCCGCGACTTCGGCACCCCGGGCTGGTTATCCACCAAACAGGCGAAGGGTCGGATCGTCGAGACCTGGCGTGGGGCAAAAACTCTCAATGAGTGGCTGAACTCCTACGTAGGTCCGTCGCACCTGGCCCCCGACGACGCCCGCTGAGCTTTGGTTCCGATCGGCTCCTCCTACTGACTTCGGTCAACCAGGTCGCTTTCGGCCGCGCTGATGACCGTGCCCAGCATGGTCATTCCGTCGGCGACGGTGGTGATTTCCAACGGGGACACCCCCGCCCGGTCCAGCGCGCCCTCGACCAAGGATCGGACGGACCAGCCCGGTGACGATGCTTGCAGGACGTGGTGCTCATTGGCGAGCGCTTCGACCGGAACCGCGACGAGCTCGGCGGCCGGGCCGACCGGATCGCGGTGGCCGGCGACAGCGCCGGAGGCAATCTCGCGGCCGTACCTCACCGGGCGGCGAACCGGGCGGTGCCAGTGATGTCGATACCGACGACGACGGATTCTTCACCGGGCAGGACGACTGGGTCGAACGCCAATACCTGGCAAACGATTTCGGCCTCGCCACCGACCCCCGGGTGTCTCCGCTGCACGCCGACAGCCATGTGGGCCTGGCTCCCGCGATCATCGGAATCGGGCACCACGCCCCGCTGCTCGACCAGAACCTGGCCTACGCCAAGGTGCCTCATCCCTGGCTTCTTCGGAATGGGTGGCATTTCCGCCAGTGCCGAAAAAGCCGCAGCCGAACTCAGCCACGACCTTCGCGCGCGGCTCACGGACGACTGAAGCAATCGCGGCGGCGATCCCGGTGCCGATCACATTTCATCAGTAGCCGACCGAAATCACTCGACGATCGAGGGAAGGGACAATGGGGTGGTGACCGGACCTCCGCCAGCCCGACTGATCAGCGTCAATGTCGGACAACCTCGGGCGGTGCCCACCGAGCGGCGCATCGTTGAAACCGCCATCTGGAAGGCGCCGGTCGCTGGCCCGGTGCGGGTCAGCGGAGTGAACCTTGACGGTGACGCGCAAGCCGACCGGTCCGTGCACGGAGGACCCGACAAGGCGGTGTATGCCTACGCTGTCGAGGAGATCCATGACTGGGAAACGGAACTGGGCAAGCAACTGGGAACTGCGCCCTTCGGTGAGAACCTCACCACCGAAGGCATGGACGTTTCCGGCGCAGTGGTCGGCGAGCGTTGGCGGATCGGATCAACCGTGCTGGAAGTAGCTCAGCCGAGGTTGCCGTGCTTCAAGCTGGGCATACGCGTGGGCGCACCTGGTTTCGTTCGGCAATTCGCTCAAGCATCGCGACCCGGCGCCTACCTGCGCATCATTCAGGAGGGCCAGCTCCAGGCTGGAAACGACATCGCCGTGACCGACCGGCCCGATCACGGCGTCACCATGCGTCTGGTTTTCGATGCCATCCTGCTCGACCGCACGCTCATTCCTCAGGCGCTCCGTGCCACCGAACTCCCGGCCAACCTCCGAGAATGGATGGCCAGGATCGGCTGATCGTTGGTTCACCTTCCCGACAGCGTCAGTTGAATTCTGGGTTGATCTCGGCCGTTCTGACCTTCATCCGTTCCCCCGGTCGCCCGAAGATGCTGAGAATTTCGGCGGGTGCCTCGCCGGTGCTGCCGAACCAGTGCGGCACCTTGGTATCGAAGGAGGCGACGTCGCCTGGTTCGAGGACCATGTCCTGATCGCCGAGGACGAACCGCATTCGGCCGGACAGGACGTAGATCCATTCGTCACCGTCGTGGGCCCTGGGTTCCGGGGTGACGTTGCTGGTCGGGATGATGATCTTCCAGGCCTGCATCCCGTCGGGTTGCCGGGTCAACGGGATCACGGTCCGACCCTTGACCCGGCCCGGCTTGAGCCGCAGTCGCGGATCGCCTTCCTCCGGGGCCGCAACGAGATCGTCCAACGGCACCCGATAGGCATGGGAGAGAGTGAGCAGCAGTTCCAGGGTGGGCCGTCGCTGACCGGTTTCGAGCCGCGACAGGGTGCTCTTCGAGATTCCGGTCGAGGCCGAAACACCTGTCAGGGTCATTCCGCGTTGAGTGCGAAGTAGCTTGAGTCGGGGCCCGACCTGTGCGAGAGCGGTGGCTATCCTGGCCGCCGATGCGTGGTCCATGACACCCATCCTGACCTCGGTTTCCCGGAAACAGCAACGTTGATAGACGATCCGGCCGGCCGGCTCCACCCTTGAGTCATGAGTCAACACGACGTAGTCATTGTCGGCGGGGGCGCCGCCGGTCTCTCCGCTGCACTGGTGCTGTCCCGGGCCCGTCGCAAGGTCCTGGTGGTGGACGCCGGCGCGCCGCGCAACGCACCGGCCGCCCACATGCACGGGTATCTGTCTCGCGACGGCATGCCACCCGCCGAACTGCTGGCGGCCGGCCGCGACGAGGTGCGCAGTTATGGCGGCGAGATCGTCGAGGGCACCGTCACCGACCTTGTTCAGGACGGCCCCGGGTTCACCGCTCTCCTTGCCGCCGGCCAGCGGATCTCCACCCGGCGGCTGTTGGTGACGACCGGCCTGCGGGATGAGCTGCCCGATATCCCGGGCCTGCGGGACCGGTGGGCCCGAGATGTCCTGCACTGCCCCTACTGTCACGGCCACGAAGTGAGCGGCCGGCGGCTCGGCGTCATCGGTGGCGCCCCGGGTGCCGTCAGGTACGCGCAGATCGTGCGTCAGTGGACCCGGGATCTGGTCTATTTCACGCCGCCCAACGTTCTCACCGCCGTCGAACGAACCCAGCTATCCGCCCGCGGCATCGGCGTCGTCGAGGGAGCCATCGATCAACTCGTCATCGACAGTGCCGACGAGCTCCAGGGAGTGCAGATGGATGACGGCTCCGTCATTCCCACCGACGCATTGTTCGTGCCGCCACGCTTCGTTCCGAACAGTTCGCTGCTCGTAGGCATTGGCTGCGACGTCGACCCCGACGGCTGGGTCACTGTCGACAACACCGGGCGCACCAGCGTTCCCGGAGTGTGGGCCGCCGGAAACACCGTCGATCCACGGGCTCAGGTCATCACCGCCGCGGGCGCCGGCTCGACGGCAGCCATCGCCATGAACGCCGACCTGGTTGAGGACGACGTCCAAACCGCTGTCCGCGACCTCGGCCACGGATTCGCCCCTCCATCCACCACGACCGCATTTTCGAAGGAGTCAGCATGACCACCCCACCGCCCCGCCACAACGCCACCCCGAATTCAAGGCCCGGCAACTCCGGACCACCCAGCAAACACCAACTCGCGCTGATGATCTGGCTGGCGGTCTTCCCAACCCTGCTCGTCCTGAACCTGATTCTGGGTGACTGGCTCCGCACGATGACGCCTGTCCCGCGGACCTTCGTGCTCGCGACCATCGCGGTGCCGATCGTCATCTACGGCCTGATGCCGCAGCTGCACCGGGTCCGGCGGCGGCTGCTCGCCAGTAGGGCAACGAGCTAGGTTGCGAGACAGCCTTACCGCCAACGGCTGTCAAGGCTCGCAGCATCATCGCGCGGCGCCGGGCGCGTCGCGCCTCACCGCCGCAGGTCGATCCTGAGCCTGGAGTCATTGCCAATGTGGGTCGGTCCGAGCACAGTTGCGCGCAAGTGGTTTCCGATCCACCGGTGAGGGGAGCTTCGTTGGCGAACCCGCTGGTCGAGACCAAGCTTTACCGACCCAGGCCGCGGCGCAGCCTGGTTTCCCGGCCGCGGCTGAACGAGCGGCTGAGTCAGTCGGCAGACGCCAGGCTGATGCTGATTTCGGCCCCGGCCGGCTTCGGCAAGACGACACTGCTGACCGCGCAGCTCTCCGCCGCGGCCGGGGAGAACCGTTCGGTGGCGTGGCTTTCCCTCGATGAGGGCGACCGCCAACCCGCCAGCTTCTGGACCTATGTGATCACCGCCCTGCAGACAGCAGTGCCCGGCATCGGGGCGAGCGTCCTGCCTCTCCTCCAGTCGAACCAACCGCCAGTCGAGGCCGTCATCGCGGCGGTGCTCAACGAGCTCTCGGCGGTACCGAACGACGTTGACCTGGTGCTGGACGACTATCACCTGATCGATGGGCCGGAGATCCGGCCCGGCATGGAGTTTCTGCTGGCGCACCTCCCGCCGCAGATCCACCTGGTGATCAGCAGCCGCGCCGACCCGCTCCTGCCGCTGGCGCGGTTGCGCGCCCGCGGTGAACTGGTCGAGATCCGAGCCGCCGACCTGCGCTTCACTCCCGACGAGGTGGCGGCCTACCTCAACGACCTCATCGGGCTCGATCTCACTCCGGCAGACATCGCCGCCTTGGAAGGCCGGACGGAGGGGTGGATCGCGGCCCTGCAACTCGCCGCCCTCTCCCTGCAGGGGCGTACGGACGTCGGTGGTTTCATCGCCGGATTCGCCGGTGACGACCGGTACATCGTGGATTATCTGGTCGAGGAGGTGCTGCAGCGGCAATCCGAACGGGTCCGTCACTTCCTGCTGCGCACCTGCATTCTCGACCGACTGAACGGTGCGTTGTGCGATGCGGTGACCGGCGAATCCGGCGGCAAGGTCACCCTCGAGGCGCTGGACCGCGCCAACCTGTTCCTGGTGCCGCTCGACGACAACCGCAACTGGTACCGGTTTCACCACTTGTTCGCGGACATGTTGCGGGCCCGGCTCAGTGATGAGCCGCCGGATGAGGTGGCCGACCTGCATCGCCGCGCGAGCCGCTGGTACGACCAGAGCGGGCAGCCGTCGCCGGCCGTCCGCCATGCCCTGGCGGCCGGGGATGTCGAGCGGGCCGCCGACATGGTCGAGTTGGCCTTGCCGGAACTGCGCCGGAACAGGCAGGACGCCACTATCCGCGGCTGGCTCGACGTCATTCCCTATGACGTCGTTCGCAGGCGGCCCGTGCTCGCCGTCGGCCTCATCGGGGGCTTGACCGTCAACGGTGAGTTCGATGATGTCGAGGAACGTCTGCGGGACGCGGAGCGGTGGTTCGAGTCGGTCGACGAAGACCGCGCAGCACCGCAGTCACCGGCGCCGGAGATGGTTGTGGTGGACAGGGCGGAGCTGGCCAGGCTCCCGGGGGTGATCGAGATGTACTGGGCAGCAGTGGCATTGGTCGGCGGCGACGTCCCGGGCACTCTTCGGCATGCCCAGTTGGCGATCGAACGCGCCGCCACGGACGACCACGTCACCCGCGGCGGGGCATCGGCCCTCTCGGGGTTGGCACTGTGGGGCGAGGGAGACCTGGTGGCCGCGCATCGCGCGTACTCCGTCTGTGTTGATGGCCTTCAGCGGGCCGGGCACATCTCCGACGTCCTGGGGTGCTCGATCACGCTGGCGGACATCCGCATCACCCAGGGTCGACTGGGTGATGCGCTGCGCACGTTCGAGCAGGCACTACAGCTGACCTCGCAGGAATCGGGGACCGTGCTGCGAGGAATGGCGGACATGTATGTCGGGATGAGTCAGATCGCCTGCGAACGCGGCGATCTGCTGACCGCTACCCGGCACCTGCTGCACAGCCAGGAACTCGGCGAGCACCTCGGGTTGGGACAGAACCCCTACCGCTGGCGGGTTGCCATGGCCCGGGTCCGGGAAGCGCAGGGCGATCTGGCCGGTGCGCTCACCCTGCTGGAGGACGCGAACCTGGTGTACGCGGGCGACTTCTCCCCCAACGTCCGCCCGGTCCCGGCACTGCGGGCACGGGTGCTGGCCGCCCAGGGCCGTTCGGTCGAGGCCCTCGCCTGGGCCCGGGATCGGGACCTCTCTGTCGACGACAGTCCCTCCTACATCAGGGAATTCGAGCACGTCACGCTGGCCAGGGTGCTGTTGGCCCGACATCGGACCGACGGCAACAGCAAGTCGCTGACTGACGCCTCCCGGTTGCTGGAGCGCCTGCTGTCTGCCGCGGTCGTGGGCGGCAGAACCGGCACGGTGATCGAGATCCTGGTGCTGTCGGCGCTGGCCAACCAGGGCGGCGGCGACGTCCCGGGCGCACTCACAGCGCTGGAGGAGGCACTGACCCTGGCCGAGCCCGAAGGCTACGTTCGGGTCTTCACCGGCGAAGGGCCGCCAATGGCGTCCCTCCTGGCAGCCATGGCCAGCACCCGGCCCGGGTGGGAATATGTGGTCGGACTACTGGCAGCCTGTGCCGCCGACAAGCCGACCACGGAAACGACGCCGGCTGACCAAGCCACCCGGCCCGGTTCAGGACTCGTCGACCCCCTCAGCGAGCGCGAACTCGACGTGCTCCGACTGCTGGCAACCGACCTGGACGGACCCGACATCGCGCGCCGGCTTTTCGTGTCCGTGAACACCATGCGCACCCACACCAAGAACATCTACGCCAAACTCGGAGTGAACAGCCGCCGGGCAGCGGTGCGGCGGGCCCAGGAACTGGGCCTGCTGTCGCGCATCGACAACCGCGAGCGCTGACCGCCACCGGCGGTCAGCGGCGGGGCTTTCCGGCCTCCGGATCACCGGCCGGGTCATCGTCGGCGCCGGCAACGACAGCGCCGTTCTCCTTGGCTGCTTCCTCGACCTGATCAACGCCTTCGCCTGTGTCGGCACGGCGGTCGTGCTGTACCCGGTCGTCAAACGGCAGAACGGAAGCGCCGCACTCGGCTTCGTCACCTCCAGAGTCATGGACGCCGCGATCATCGTCATCGGCGTGGTCAGTCTGCTGTCGATCGTGACCCTGCGACAGGACCTGGCCGCAACCGACGGTGCCGACGCGGCCTCGCTGGTGACCACCGGCCAGTCGCTGGTCGCGACCCGCAACTGGACCTTCCTGCTCGGCCCCGACCTGATGGCGGGGATCAACGCACTGCTGTTGGGCAGCCTGATGTACTCCTCCCGCCTGGTGCCACGCGTCATTCCCCTGCTGGGCCTGATCGGTGGCCCCGTGCTCATCGCCGCCTCGATCGCGATCCTCTTCGGCGCCTCCTCCCTGGTGCTGATCGTTGTCATCCCGGTCGCCGCGTGGGAGTTCTCGCTGGGCGTCTATCTCGTCGTCAAGGGCTTCCGACCCTGCGCCATCACGGCTGAACTGACCGCACCGGCCGCCTGACCGGCGACCCTCGTCGGAGGCGGAGCAAGATGGCTTCGAACACCCCGCGGATGGGCCCGGCTTCGGTCGTCTCGGGGATTGTCGGAAGAGAGCGGGTGACGTCTTGCCAGGGCGAACACGGACTGCTGAATTACCCGCCGACCGACTGCCGGCCGGCCGGTTGATCGCGGTGAATGTCGGGCTGCCGAAGGACGTCTCCTGGCGTGGCCGGATTGTGCACACCGGAGTGTGGAAGCACCCGGTCGAAGGTCCACAGACGGTCAGGACGTTGAACATCGACGGTGACGGCCAGGGCGATCTGGGTGGCCATGGCGGACCGCATCGCGCGGTGCTGGTGTACCAACTTGAGTCCTACGAATACTGGCGGACCCAGCTGGGTCGGGACGATCTCGAATACGGACAGTTCGGCGAGAACTTCACGGTCGAAGGACTTTCCGACGACGAGGTGTGCGTTGGCGACCGTTACGAGATCGGCCGGGCGCTGTTCGAGGTGAGCCAACCCAGGGTCACCTGCTACCGGGTCGGCATGCGGCTCGGCGAGCCACAATTGCCGGCGCTGCTGGTCAGCCACCGGCGACCAGGGTTCTACCTGCGGGTACTCAGACAGGGGGTTGTCCAATCCGGTGACCCCATCGTCAAGGTAGCTTCCGGACCGGGACGGATGACGGTCTCCGACATCGACGCACTGCTCTACCTGCCCGGGCACGATCGGGCAGACCTGGTCCGGGCGTTGGACATCGAGGCGCTGAGCCCCGGCTGGAAAATGTCTTTCAGCTCGATGCTGGCGGAAAAGGCCGGCACAACCGGGAACGTTGGGCTGACCGAGGCGGCCGCGGCGCCGCCGGTCGCGTTTCCAGGTTTCCGTCCCATGCGGGTGGTCGCCCTCGACCGGGAAAGTGACACCGTCATCTCGATCCGGTTGGCGTCGGTCGACGGCTCAGCACTGCCGCCCGCTCTGCCCGGCCAGTTCGTCGCGGTGCGCATCCCACTTGACTCGGGATCAGCGACGCGGAGCTATTCGTTGTCGAGTACGCCGGGCTCACCCGAGTACCGGGTCAGCATCAAGCGCGAACCGGGCGGATCGGTCAGTGCCTACGTCCACACCAGCCTGATGGCCGGCGCCGTGGTCGAGGTTGCCGCCCCACGTGGCGGTTTCACGTTGCGGGAAGGTACCAATCCGGTCCTGCTGATCTCCGCGGGAATCGGGGCCACCCCGGTGCTGGCGATCCTGTCCGCCCTGGTGGCGAACAGGTCGAGCCGGCAGATCTGGTGGCTGCACGGGGCGCGCAATTCCGCCGAGCATCCCTTCGCCGGCGAAGTGCGCCGACTGCTCGCTCAGTTGCCGTCCGCAAGTGCTGAGATCTGTTACAGCGCACCGCTGCCCGCCGACCGGCTGGGCAGCGAATACGACTATCGCGGCCGGCTGGACGCCGATCTCCTGCTGCGTCTGGACCTGCCGCGGGATGCCAGTGCGTATGTGTGTGGTCCCCGGAAGTTCATGGACGACATCTCCTCGGCCCTGACTGATCTCGGGCTGGATCCGGGCCAGGTCCGGACCGAGGCGTTCGACGCCGGCCCGGCCATCACCCCTGGCATCTCCGCGGTCCCGACCACCCCACCCCATCCGCCCGCCGGACCGGCAGGCACCGGACCCATGGTGACCTTCACCCGCAGCGGCCTCACCGTGCCGTGGCGGGCGGACCTGGGGAGCCTGCTGGACTTCGCCGAAGCCTGCGACGTGCCGACCCGCTGGTCCTGCCGCACCGGTATTTGCCACACCTGCGAGGTTGGGCTCCTCGCCGGTTCGGTGGCCTACGATCCACCGCCGATCGACCTACCCGCGGACGGAAATGCCCTGATCTGCTGCTCGACACCGCTGGCGGAACTCGCCATCGATTTGTAACCCCAGTCGGGCCTGCCGCACGTCAGGGCGACGGGTTCGGCGGCGGCCGCCTGTCCCAGCGGCGGAATCTCGCGAACTCGCCCGCAGACCAGGCCGCACGAAGCCCCGGCGTCCCCAGATCCCAATCCGGCCGGATCTCGCTGGTCGCCGCCCGGAGGTCATGCCAGAGGTCGTCGACCGATGGCCGCCCCCAGAACCAGTAGCCGTTGTAGATGCTGTGGATGAGCAACCCGGGCCCCCGCACCAGAGTGTGCGGAATCATCGGGTCGTGCTCCGGGTCGGTGTATTCCGCAATATCCAGATCCTGCTGAATGATCCGTCCCGGATCGGACAGAAAAGTCCAGTGCGCGCCGACCGCCGCCCGGAATTCCTGCAACGTGTGGTGTTCGTCCGTGGAGATCGTGACCATCTGGGTGTAGGCCACCGACACCTTGGATTGGAAGGCGGCCAAATCGTGGTGTTGCTGGTGTTCCTTCGGGCAATAGTGCCCGCGAGAGAGCATGAGGATCAGCGGGTCTCGACCCTGCAGCTCGCTGAGCCTGCGGATCGTGCCGGTGTGGTCGGGCAACGCGTAGTCGGGGAAGGTGCCGCCGGGGATGACATCTGCACGCATGGGATGACGGTCTCATCGCTCACAGCGGCAGTTCTTTGCCGGCCTGCTCGGCCACCAGGTACGACGCGTACCACTCCGGCCAATTCTCGTCGGGCTGCCCGGTCCGCACCTCGTGTTCGCCGTGCGCGGCGGCCGCTCGCCGCAGCGCATTCGCCAGGTCGGTCACCGACGCGAATGACGTCTCATCGGAGTCGATGCGACCGGGCAGCCGAGCCGTGATCTCCTGCAGCAGCCAGACATTTCCGTCCGGATCGGTGAAGTCGGCAAACGAGCCGTAGCTCGCGTTTTCCGGCGAGCGGCCGGACGCCCTCCCGTTCGGGCCGTCGAGCCGGAATTGCGCACCGGGTGCTCCCGGGTGGAAAACCTCGCTGATCTCGACACCGCCGGCCGCGAGCTCGTCGCGCGCAGCCTCGATGTCGGAAACGATCAGATAGAGACCCTGCGCGGAACCCGGCGCAGCGGAGGTGATGTTCGAGCCGAACTGGACCGAGCACCCCGAGCCCGGCGGGGTGAACTGGACGACCCGAAAACCGTTGTCGAAGGCGAAGTCAGCGTCGAGTCGCCACCCGAGCTTCGCGTAGAAGGCCTTGGATCGGTCGACGTCGGACACCGGGATGACGACCGCCTCGAACTTCAGGTCGGCCTTCCCCACCCTCGCGTCTCGGGTGGTTTGCTCACTGCGGACATCCGTGCTGCTCATTACCGCCTCCAGGGTGCTGTCGCTGACGAGAGGGACTCTGCCCAGTTCGCAACCCCCTCGCGCCAGTGGATACCCGGGCCAAAACCCTGGTGACCGGGCTCCACCGCCGGTGGCTGTCCGTTTCGCTGCCGGATTCAGTAGTCGACCTCAGCCCCATGGACCTGCTGAATCTGCCACCGAACGGTCGAGAAGCGCTACCTACCAGGTACTGTCGGATTCGCATTCGGAACACTCGACCGCGGACGATGCCGCGACGATCGTGATGCCGCGAGCACGCATCGACGCGCTCAGGAACGGCGTGACCGCGTCGGCACTCCCGACGGTGACAATCGCACCGCCGTCGCGAAGTTCGCGTGCTGCATGCTGATAGACGACCAGCGCACTTCCGGAGTCGGCGTGCACCAGGACGTCCACGCCACCGAATGCGGCGGCGGCCTCGCTGAAGAGGCGTTCAACATCGAGCTCGTCGGTGATATCGGCGCGGACCGCGATCGCCGTACCGTTCGCACCGACAATCTCGTCGACGACGGCATCGGCTCCGATCGGATCGTCCAGGTACACCACCACCACCGCGTCCCCCCGGGCGGCGAGGGCGCGCGAGAACTCGCGGCCGGATCCGGTCGAACCCCCGGTCACGATCGCCACGGTGTCGGTGCGCGAAACCACACCTGGATTGTGGCGACCTGCGGCAGGGCGCCGAACCAGTGGAAACCCGGGCCCTTGCCCTGGTCGATAGGCTCTCCTGCATGGCTCCAGGCCGCCCACCTGTCCTGCTGGGTCGAGCCGGCGAACGCAAGGCGTTCGATCGGCTCTTGACCGATATCCGCGCCGGCCAGAGCACCTCGCTGGTCGTGCGGGGCGAAGCGGGCGTCGGCAAAACGACCCTCCTGCACTACTGCGCCCGGCAGGCCTCCGGTGTTCGAGTCATGCGAATCGCGGGCATCGAGGCCGAGATGGAACTGCCGTTCGCGGCGCTGCAGCAGTTCTGCGCGCCGATGCTGGCCAGACTCGACAAGCTGCCCGACCCACAGCAAAACGCGTTGAGTGTCGCGCTGGGCCTTGCACCCGGACAGCCGGCGGATCGGTTCCTGGTCGGCCTTGCCGTGCTCGGACTGCTGTCCGCCGCGGCCGAGGAGCGGCCTGCGCTGTGCCTTGTCGAGGACGCCCAATGGCTCGACGGCGCGTCGAGTCAGATCCTGGGTTTCGTTGGACGACGGCTGGTCGCCGAGTCCGTTGGCATGGTGTTCGCCGTTCGCACGCCACACACGACACGCTATTTCGACGGCCTGCCCGACATGCCGCTCGGCGGACTCGACGACGATGCGGCGCGGACGCTGCTCGCGCGAGCGGTCCAGGGCCGCATGGACAGCCGGGTCCGTGAGCGGATCATCGCCGAGACCGGGGGTAATCCGCTGGCGCTGCTGGAACTTCCGCAGCAGATGAGCGCAGCCGAGCTGGCCGGCGGCTTCGAGCTACCGGTACCGGCGGATCTCCCCAATCGCATCCAGGACCAGTACGCGCGACGCGTCGAAGCTCTGCCGAAGGCAACGAGGCAACTGATCCTGCTGGCCGCCGCCGACCCGGTCGGTGATGCGACCCTCGTCTGGCGGGCCGCTCACCGGCTCAAGATCGGGAACGGGGCACTCGGACCTGCCCAGCGCGCGGAGTTGCTGGAGATCGGGGCCGAAGTCCGGTTCCGGCACCCACTGGTGCGCTCGGCGGTGTATTCGGCAGCCTCCCTGTCGGAGCGGCGGCGCGCCCATGAGGCGCTGGCGTCCGTCAGCGATCCGGAGCTTGATGCCGATCGCCGTGCCTGGCATCGCGCCCTGGCGGCCCCTGGACCCGATGACAGAGTGGCTGCCGCACTGGAACTCTCCGCAGGTCGCGCGCAGACGCGGGGTGGCCTCGCCGCCGCGGCAGCTTTCCTGGAACGGGCGGCGGCATTGACGGCCGACCCGGCCGAGCAGGCCCGGCGGTCATTGGCCGCAGCTCAGGCAGAACACGCCGCCGGCGCGCCCGAAGCCGCGCTCGCGCTGCTGGCCAGTGCGGAGGCAGGACCACTGGACCTGCTCCAGCAGGCCGAGGCGGAGGTGCTCCGCGCGGAAATCGCGTTCACCACGAGCCGGGGCACGGATGCTCCCCCGTTGTTGCTCAAGGCAGCCAGGCGGTTGGAGTCCCTCGACGTCAAGCTGGCCCGGGAGACCTACCTCGACGCCATCACGGCGGCTCAGTTTGCCGGCCAATTGGCCCCCGACGTGGTTCGGCAGGTGGCCCAGGCAGCGCGCGCTGCGCCCCCCGCGACGTCGCCACGCGCACCCGACCTGCTCCTGGACGGCCTGGCGGTGATGATCACCGAGGGACACGGTGCCGCTGTGCCGCTGCTACAGGACGCCCTTCGCGAATTCCGTGCCGGCGACGTCAGCGCCAACGGCGGGTTCCGCTGGTTGTGGCTCGCCCAGGAAGCAGCTCAGGAACTGTGGGATCACGACATCTGGTTGGAGTTCGCCGACCGGCAGCTCCAGCTTGTCCGTGATGCCGGTGCGCTCGCGGTCCTGCCGCTCGCCTTCAGCGCGGTGATCGTGGCGCAGATCTACGCGGGCGAACTCGGGACGGCCGCCGCGTTCATCGACGAGGTCACGGTCGCCATCGACGCAACCGGCGGACGGCTCGCGCCCTACGGGGCGCTGATCCTGGCAGCTTGGCGGGGCCGTGATGGCGATCTCGTACCGCTCGTCGACGCGACGATCGCTGAGGTGGTGCCGCGCGGCGAAGGCATCGGCGTCACCACCTGTCATTGGGTCACCGCGCTGCTGCGCAACGGACTCGGCCAGTACGACGAGGCCCTGGCCGCGGCCCGACTGGTGATCGAGCCCCCGCGCAGGCTGGACTGGCCACTCAATGTCACGCTGCCGGAGTTCATTGAAGCGGCGGTCCGCACCGGTCATCCGCTGCAGGCACACGAGGCGCTCGGGCGGCTGACCGAGATCACCCGCCCGAGCCACAGTGACTGGGGCCTCGGCATCGAAGCACGTTGTCGGGCTCTGCTCAGCGAGCCGGCCGACGCGGAGGCGTTCTACCAGGAGGCCGTCGAGCGGTTGGGGCGGACCCGTGTTCGGGGCGAGCTCGCGCGGGCGCGCCTGTTGTATGGCGAGTGGCTGCGTCGCGAGGGCCGGCGGGTCGATGCCCGCACCCAGCTGCGCAGCGCATATGACGAGTTCCTCGGGATGGGTATCGAGGCATTCGCCGAACGTGCCCGGCGGGAACTCCTGGCCACCGGCGAAACAGTTCGTCAACGACGGGTCGACTCGCCGGGCGAGCTGACGCCACAGGAGTGGCAGATCGCATCCCTTGCGCGCGAGGGGCTGTCGAATCCGGTGATCGGGGAACGACTTTTCCTCAGCCCGCGCACCGTTGAATGGCACCTGAAGAAGGTGTTCGCCAAACTCGGGATCAAATCCCGCATGGGCCTGCATGACGCCCTCCCGGTCCGGGACGCGAAGCGCGCGTAGACGACGGTGCCGGCGTCGTGGCGGGCGACCGGATGCCCGCCACCCGGGGTCGGACCAGGGCATGCACGGGCGCGATTGCCACCCCGCGCAGGACAGATTGGTCGCACGTCCCGCCGGCGAGACCGAGCGCCGCAGCGGGTGCAGCGGGCCCGACCGGAACAGTTCTGGAGGTTGCACATGAGCAATGACTTCGACGTGATCGTCCTCGGCGGCGGTTCGCCCGGCGAGCACTGCGCGGGCGCACTGGCCAAGGGCGGGCTCCGGGTGGCGATCGTCGAGCGCGAGTTGGTGGGCGGCGAATGCTCGTACTGGGCGTGCATTCCGTCGAAGTCATTGCTGCGGCCGGGCGAGGCGGTGCACGGCGCACGCGAGGCGGCGGCGCACGCGGACGTCGATGTCGAGGCAGTGCTCGCCTGGCGCGACTTCATGGTCTCCAACTACTCCGACGCCGGTCAGGAGCGCTGGCTGGCCGGCGAGGGCATCGCGCTGTTGCGCGGCAACGGCCGCCTCGCAGGGACCGGCGCCGTCGAGGTAAACGGCGTCCGGCACACCGCGGAACACGTCGTCCTGGCGTGCGGCGCAGATCCGTTCATCCCGCCGATCCCGGGCTTGCGTGACCTCGAAGGGGTCTGGACGAACCGCGAGGTGACCGGCATGAAGGCCGTCCCGCGGCGCCTGCTGATCATCGGTGGTGGACCGGTCGGCGTCGAAATGGCGCAGGCCGTCCGACGGCTCGGCGGCGAGGTGGTCCTGGTCGCCGGCGGCGGGCGGGTACTGCCGCGCGAACCGGAGCAGCTGGGCAACGCACTGGGCGAGGTCCTGCGCCGGGACGGTATCGAACTGGTTCTTGGCGCGCATGTCACCGGAGCCTGGCGCGACGGAGACGACTTCGGTGTGGATCTTGACGATGGCCGGCAGGTGCGCGGCGACCGGATATTGGTGGCCACCGGCCGACGCCCCCGGGTCACCGACATCGGGCTGGAAACCGTTGGGATCAAGGCCGACGGCCATGGGATCGCGGTTGATTCGCAGCTGCGCGCCGGCGAGCGACTGTGGGCGATCGGCGATGTCACCGGCATCTGGCCGTTGACCCATGTCGGTAAATACCAGGGCCGGGTCGTCGCTTCCAACATCCTCGGCGAACCCCGCGAGGCCCATTACGAGGCCGTGCCGCGAGTCACCTACACCGACCCGCAGGCCGCCGCCGTCGGGGCGAGCGAGGCTGTCTTCAGTGCCACCGCGGCAGTCTCCGAGGTAGCGAAGACGGCCACCTACACCCACGCCTACGCCGAATCCAACGGCTTTCTCACGCTGCTCAGCGACGGCGAAGTGCTCACCGGCGCATGCGCTCTCGGACCCGAGGCCGGGGAATGGCTGCAGCAGGCCACGCTCGCGATTCGGGCCAGGGTTCCCCTCGATGTGCTGGTGGACACCATCCAGCCCTTTCCGACGTTTTCGGAGATCTACCTCGGGGCCGTGCAGGCCCTCCGTAGCGAGATCACCTCGGCGCGTGGGCGGGTCCGGTCGTTCGCCTGACCTGGTCTTTTCATCCGTTCCCCCATTGACTGAACTGGAGGGCCGAACTTCCGATGAATCCGCAAACGTCAACCGCGTTGCTGACCCGATCCCAGCCGGAGCTGCTGGGTCAAACCGTCGTCATCATCGGCGGCAGCGCCGGAATCGGGCTGGAAACCGCGCGCAAGGCGCGATCCGAAGGCGCCGATATTGTGCTGACCGGCCGGGATCCGGATCGCCTGCAGCGGGCTGCACTCGACCTGGACGCCCGGGGCACCGCAGCCTTCGACGCGGGTGATCCGGCGGCGTTGCAACGCTTCCTGGATGGGCTCGATGGTCCGATCGACCATGTGATGATCACGGCGGGCGGACCCCATTACGGCCGGATGCTCGATATGCATCCGGACCAGGTGCGGGAAGCGATCACCGATCATGCGGTGCTTGCGCTCGAGGTTGCGCGGCACGTCGCCGGGAAGATGCGTCCCGGCGGCACCTTGCTGTTGATGGGCGGCACCGGCGGCCGGCGGATCAGACGCGAACTCGGGATCATTTCGGTCGCGACGGCGGTGCTCCCCCCGTTCACCGCGGCGCTGGCGCTGGAGTTGGCCCCGGTGAGGGTCAACCTCATCGCCGCCGGTTTCGTCGACACTCCCTTGTCGGCTTCGCTGCTCGGTGACGCGCTCGATGCCAGACGGGACGAACTGCGGGCGACACTGCCGATCGGTCGGGTGGTCGGTCCGGCCGACGTCGCAGCGCTCGCGGTCCACATCATGAGCAACACCGCCCTGACCGGCGCGACGTTCGACATTGACGGCGGGCAGCAATTCACCTGACCGGCCGCGGGAGCGATCCTCGTTGTTTTACTGAGCTTTCGTCATCTCGTCAACACGGCAGGAGGTCTCCGGCCGGTGCAGTCACCGGTGCGTTCCGGCCAGGTCTTCAGTGAGGAGTTGTGGAATGCCGTGGTTTCCGGAGTTCTACAGTGCCGTCGAGCTGGCGCGCCGACAGACCCGGACCTCGGGTCTGGCCGATCCGGTCGGGCAGTACTTCACCGCCCTGCAGAACGGCGACGTCCACGCCTTGGAATCGACCTGGCCGGGGGCGGTGACTGTTCTGGACCCGCGGGCCGGCGAGATCCATGGGCACCGCAAGCTTCGGCGGTTCGTCCTGCAGAATCAAGCCTTCCTGGCCGAGCATCACGCACACACGGAGACGGTGGCAGCAACCTGTGTACCAGGGCGAGCCGTGGTGGAACTGCTGGTGCAGCTGGACGTGGATGGCCGGGAACTCGAATGGCCGGTGGCGGTGGTTGCCGAGTCGCCGGACGACCTGTCGGTGGTATTTCGCACCTACTGCAGCAGGTGGCCGGTGGACGGGCGACACGTCAGGCCCCCGATTCTTGGTCCGCGGGACCTGCGGCCTGGTGACGTCGTCGGTCGCTATCTCGCGGCCCTTGACGCCGGTGACACCGAGGCTGCGGTGGACAGCTTCGCAGCTGACGGATATCTCCGGGAGCCTGTCGGCTCGCATCAAATGCACCTGGGGACCGCCGAATTGCGCTCCTTTTTCTCCCGGCAATTCGACGCACCCGGTGGCATCGGACTGGACACCTGCGAAATCACCGACGACGGGCTGCGCTGCGCCGTGGAATACAACTGTTTCCGCTGGGGCGACCGCGATTTGACACCCCAGGCCGGCCTCGCCGTCCACGAACGTGGACCTGACGGCCGGCTGGCCGCCGTGCGCAACTATGACGACATTGCACCACCGGTCGGCCGTGCCGACGATCACCCGACACCGAGGAGAAACGGCGTGCAGCAGAGACAAACACCCGAGGATCCCGCGGAGCGAGAACTCTTCGAGACGATCAGCACGACCTACGCGTTGGCGCTGGAGCCGGAACAACACGCCATGGTCAAACAGCTGCGGGATCACCTGCGGACCATCCCCCAAGAAGAGCGCCTGGGACTGATCAACAGCATTCAGGAGGCGATCGGCCGGAATCTGGAGGAAGAATTCGAATACTGACTGATAGACGTGACAAAGCTGGGCGACACCCCATGATGCGAGAGACTCTCGCTCGACTGGCGGACACCGAATTGACCGTCCTGGCGCACCGCGCGTGCCGTGCGGGCCGCCCATGCCGCAGCCACCGACGTGCTGGCCCCGGCCATGGCGTAGCCGGCGGAAGGGCGTGACGCCGGGCCTTGCTCCCCGTTCCCGTCGGTTCTCGGGTGGGCGCTCGCCGGATAGCCTCTCCGACATGACCGATGCGACGTTCTGGGCGGCCGCCGATCGCCACCTCATCCGGTACGGGACCACCTTCAGCCCGCGAATCATCGCCAGGGCACAGGGTTCCTACGTCTACGACGAGCAGGGCCGCGCCATTCTCGACTTCACCTCCGGGCAGATGAGCGCCGTCCTCGGTCACGGCCACCCCGACATCGTCGCGACCGTCACCGAATCGGTCCGATCACTGGACCATCTGTACAGCGGCATGTTGAGCCGGCCCGTAGTCGACACGGCGACGGCGCTGGCCGCCACCCTGCCGGAGACGCTGGAAAAGGTGCTGCTGCTCTCCACCGGAGCAGAGTCGAACGAGGCCGCGCTCAAACTGGCCAAGCTCTCCACGGGGAATTTCGAAATCGTGTCCTTCGACAGGTCTTGGCACGGCATGACATCGGGTGCGTCGGGCGCCACCTACAGCTCCGGCCGGCGCGGCTACGGGCCGGCCATCCCCGGCAACCTGAGCCTGCCAACGCCGAACGCCTACCGGTCACCCTTTCGCCATCCGGACGGCGGCTACGACTGGCGCGCCGAACTCGACTACGGATTCGCGATGGTGGACGCCCAGTCCGTCGGGTCGCTGGCCGCCTGCATTATCGAACCCATCCTGTCCAGCGGCGGCATCATCGACCTCCCACTCGGTTACCTCGCGGCATTGCGGGACAAGTGCGCCGACCGCGGCATGCTGCTGATCCTGGACGAGGCACAAACCGGCCTGGGCCGGACCGGCACCATGTACGCGTTCGAACGGGACGGTGTCACCCCGGACATCCTGACGCTGTCGAAAACCCTGGGCGCCGGCCTGCCCGTCGCCGCCGTGGTGACCACCAGGGCGATCGAAGAGCGTTGCCACGCCAATGGTTTCCTGTTCTTCACCACCCACGTCTCCGATCCGCTGGCGGCCGCAGTTGCCGGCACGGTGCTGCGGGTGATCCAGCGGGACGGCCTGGTCGCGCGCGCCGAACTGCTGGGTCGGCGACTGCGCAACGGGTTGCTGGACCTGCAGTCCCGGTTCGACGTCATCGGCGATGTCCGCGGACGCGGCCTGATGCAGGGCATCGAGCTGGTGACCGACCGGGCCAGCAAGGAGCCGGCCGACAAACTCGGCCAGGCGGTCACCGGGTCCTGCCTGAGGCACGGCCTGCACATGAACATCGTTCAGCTGCCGGGAATGGGCGGGATTTTCCGCATCGCGCCCCCGTTGACCGTCACCGAGAGTGAACTGGACTCGGGGTTGGAGATCCTCGAAACCGCGCTCGCCGAGAACGCCGCGTAGGTTATGCGCTGCCGGCGAGGATCGCTGCCTCCGCAGCGGGGAGAGCAGCTGAGCGGTCCGCGAGCACCAGGCCGACCCGGAAACGCCGGTCGAGCAGGTCGCTTGCGGTGAGGGCTCCTTCATGCAGCACGGAAAAGCGAAGCTCGGCATGTGTGACCGGCACTCCGGGAGCGATCAGTTCAGCAAGTGCAGGGTTATCGTGTTCCATCTCGGTGACTGTGCTGGCCTCCAGGCCGTACCGACCGATCCGGAGCGCGGACTCGCCGAGCAGAGCAAGCCGCCCGCGGGGCGCAGCTCCGACGAGCGGCAGCCGCGCCGTCAGGCAGGGGCCCGCGGTGAGACCGGCGTATTCGATCGCGGCGTCCACGCCGTCCTGTGCCATCCGTCGGTAGGTGGTGAGCTTGCCGCCGACCACGCTGATCGTGCGATGCGGACCACGCACAACGGCATGGGTCCTGGACAGATCGGACGTTGCCGAATCAGCGTTGCCGGCGAGTAGCGGACGAAGCCCGGTATAGGCGCCGATGACGTGCTCGGCCGCAACGCGATGCCCGAGGAGCGTACCGAGAGCGCTGAGCAGCTCATCGATCTCCCGCGGCTCCGGAACGGGAACGTCCTCGACCGCGTCGGCCGCGTCGTCGGTGAGGCCGAGGTACAGATGGCCGTCCAGCTGTGGCAGCAGTAGCAGGTAGCGGTTGTGTTCGCCCGGGAATGGCAGGGTCAGATTGGTCCGGAGACCGGGCAGCACCGCCCGGTTGAGAACCACGTGCGTGCCCCGACTGGGCCGCAGCGCTACATCCGGGGTCAGCTCGGACGCCCACACTCCGGTCGCATTGACCACGGCCCTGGCGGCAATGACGCTCGCAGTACCGGTTCGTTCGTCGACGACGGTTACACCATCGGCACCGATCGACGTCGCCCGAACCCGGGTCAGGATCGAGGCGCCGTGAGCGGCGGCGGTGCGGGCGACCGCGACGACCAGCCGGGCGTCATCGGTGACCTGCCCGTCGTGAAAGATCAGGCCGCCCCGGACGTCCTTCGCCGACAGCCCGGGTGCCAGCTCCAGCACAGCGGCGCTGCTCAGCCGTCGCGGCGGCGGCAGGTCGCGGTTCGTCGTATGCGCGACCCGACGGAGAATGTCCCCGGCCACGAGTCCCGCACCCATCTGGACAGCCTTCTTGCGGGTGATTCCCGGCAGCAGCGGTAAAACCATCGGTGTCGATCGCACCAGGTGGGGCGCAATGAATCGGAGCAAGCGCCCGCGCTCCACCGCACACTCGTAGGCGACAGCGATGTCGCCGCCGGCCAGGTAGCGAAGTCCACCGTGGATCAGCTTCGAACTCCACCTGCTGGTGCCGAAAGCGAGATCCTTCGCTTCGATCAGCACTGTCCGCAGGCCGCGTGTTGCGCCGTCCAGTGCTATTCCGGCCCCGGTTATTCCGCCACCGATCACGAGCAAGTCGATCAAGGGGTGACCGGAAACAGCACGAGCCAACTCTTCGGCGCGACGCTTGGCGGTCAAACTGGAGCTGGCGCTGGGCAGGGCCGGCCCTGTTGATGAGCGAGCCATCGTCGCTCACCTGCCTTCGCTGGAGACACTGTGAGACCAGGACCAACATGTACCGCCGCAACGCGTGCCAAACTCTAGCGATGTCGACCGATTCGGCCAAGGTAACGCCGCCCCCTGACATGCTCTGGTGGGGCTGGGGCACCGCGGAACGACATGAACCGCTGTCGGAGAGCACCCGTGCCCTGCTGACCCGAATGCTGGGCATCGATCAGGAACCCGAGCTGCCCGTGCTGCCCCCGGCACCTCCGCCGACCCGGCTGACTAACGACGCCATCGCGCACTTGGCGGCGAACGTCGGGTCCGCCCGCGTCGCAACGGATCCCGTCAGCAGAATTGCTCACTGCCGGGGCAAGAGCACGACAGATCTGCTGCGCATCCGTCGCGGCGACGCCATCGATGCGCCGGATGCGGTCGTGTATCCCGACTCCCATGAGCAGGTATTGGCCGTTCTGCAGACCTGCGTACACCATCACATCGCAGTGGTGCCGTTCGGCGGCGGGACATCAGTGGTCGGCGGCCTCGCACCCGAAGCCGGCGGCTTTGCCGCGGTGATCGCGCTCGATCTCGGGCGGATGGACCAACTCGTTGCGGTGGACAAACTCTCGATGACTGCGACCTGTGGACCGGGGATCCGAGGCCCGCGGTTCGAGGAACTTCTCGCCGGCCACGGACTCACCCTGGGACATTTTCCGCAGTCATTCGAACATGCGTCGTTGGGCGGGTTCGCCGCAACCCGCTCGAGCGGACAGGCATCGACCGGCTATGGCCGATTCGACCAAATGGTGCTCGGGGTCCGCGTCGCGACGCCCGTTGGCACCTGGGAGGCGGGGCGGAGCCCGGCGAGTGCGGCAGGCCCCGATCTGCGTCACGTGATCCTGGGATCGGAGGGGGCGTTCGGCGTGATCACCCAACTGACCGTCGCCGTGCGTGCGGCACCGGCAGCGAGGCGCTACAAGGGATGGCAGGTGCCCGACTTCAGAGCCGGTATCGAACTGCTGCGGATGCTCGCCACGTTCGACGCACTTCCGACCGTGGCCCGGCTTTCCGACGAGGCCGAGACCCTGGTCGGGCTGGCAGACGCCACCCTGAGCGGCGAGCAGAATGGCGGCTGCCACCTGCTTCTCGGATTCGAAGGAGACCAGGACCAGGTGTCCACGCGCAGCCAACTCGTCGATCGACATCTCGACGGCATCCCCAACATCCAGCGCAAATCCGGGCTCGGCGAAGGGTGGCTTGCCCATCGATACCAAGCGCCGTACCTGCGTGATGCCTTGTTGGACATCGGTGGATTCGTCGAGACAGTCGAGACAGCGACCTGGTGGGCGAACGTCCCGACGCTCTACGCGGCGGTGCGCACAGCTGCGGTCCAGAGCCTCACCGCAATGGCCACCCCGCCGCTCGTGTTGTGTCATGTGTCGCACCTCTATCGCACCGGCGCTTCGCTGTATTTCACCGTGCTCTGCAAGCAGGCGGAGGATCCGGTTGCCCAATGGACCAGGGCGAAGCGGGATATCACCGACGCTATCGTTGCCGCCGGCGGGTCCATCACTCATCACCACGCAGTCGGCACCACGCACCGGCCATGGCTCGATGCGGAAATCGGCGAGCTGGGGGTGCGAGTGCTGACCGCGATCAAACACGAACTCGACCCGACCGGAATCCTGAACCCGGGCGTACTCCTGGAACCAGGTAGCTGACCCGAATGGCCGCCGGTCCATTCGTCGTCATCGGGAACCCGCACGCAGGTCGTGGTGGGGCCGCCGAAACGGTGGCGACGGTCGTCGGAAGCCTGCGGGCAGCAGGCGTGCAGGCACGCGGTGCGCTCACAACTTCGGCCGAAAACGCCACCGAACTCGCGGACGAAGCCGCACGTGAGCGCCACGTGGCTGTCGCCGTTGGTGGTGACGGATTGCTACGGGCGATCGCGGCCGGGGCTACGCGCCATCACGGAACCGTTGGAATCATCCCGGCCGGCCGCGGCAACGACTACGCCCGAACGCTGGGCATCCCGTCGAAAGTCGGTGAAGGTATTCGAGTGCTGTTGGAGGCACACCCACGCCCGGCCGATTGCATCGCCGTCGCGCTCGGGGCCAAAGAGGACTGCCTGCGCAATTACGATGACATCGCCATCGGCAACGTCTACGTCGGCTTTGATTCGATCAGCAACGTCCTCGCCAACAACATGCCGGTCAATCTCGGCCCCTTCACCTACAAGTTCGCGGCAGCCCATGCGGCTCTCACCATGCCGCAGTTGACCTTTCGCCTGCTGATCGACGGACAGCTCCACGAATATGCCGGCAGCGGAGTCGCTATCGCCAACAGCTGCTTCTACGGCGGCGGCATCCCGCTCGCGCCCCGCGCTGACGTTCACGACGGGATGCTTGATGTGCTGATGTTCGAGCAAGTCAACCGCCGCGCCAGGATTGCCAACATGCTCGCCATGCGGAAAGGTGCGCACGTGAACCGGGGCGACGTTCACCACTTACGGGCGAAGGAGATCCAGGTCTGCGTCGACCCACCGATCGATGCCTTTTCCGACGGTGATCTGATGTGCACGTCCCCGCTCACCGCCCATGTCATGCCAGGGGCCATTCAGCTATTACGGCCCTGATCGAGCGCCGCTGATCGTCCGATCCACCACTTATTGCGGGAAAACGTCACGCCGGGCAGGTCTCGCGGTACGGCTGATCGCCGAAAGTGGCCAGCCATTCCTCCGGAGTGAAGTTGCGGGCGACCACCGTGCAGGCAAAGTCGGTCCACTTCTCGAATCGGGTGTCCAGCCGGTACATCGCGCCGTCCCGAGTGGCCACGGTGGCCCAGGTCCCGTCCGGTGACACAACGGCGATAGCGGCGGACGGATCCTGCCCAACCTGCACGCCGGCAATCGGCTCACCCGATACCCCGTTCCACAACCGCACTCCGGCGTCGAAGGAGGCTGTGACGAGCGTCTGACCGTCCGTCGAGAAGGCGACGCTGTCGACATACTGCCGGTGGGCCACCTGGGGTCCTGCTGTCCACTCCTGCGAGTTCAGGTCCAACAGGCCGACCTCGCCGGCTACCCCGCCGACGGCCAGCCTGCTGCCATCCGGCGAGAGTGCCGCCGCGGTTGGCTTGATGGTCACCTCGCCCCGCCCGATCTCGACTCCGGCGGCGAGATCGACAATGACGTAGGACTTGTCGTCGAGCAGCGCAACGGCGGTGCCTCCGGGGTCCGCCGCCACCGCTGCCACCGTGCTGTTCAGCTGGATCCGCGGGCCGGCCAACCTGAGGTTGTCGGTGTCAACGCGTTGCAGGCCGCCGTTCTGGTCGCCGATCACCACGGATTGACCGCCCGGGATGGCCGCGATGGCGGTGATCTCGCTGGGTGCGATCACGACTTCCCTGATCAACTCGCCGGTCGTCGGATTCCGGACACGCAGGCTCCGGTCGGCAACGGTGACCACCCGTTCGTCATCCGAACCCGGCCAGGCAGCGAGCGCGGCACCGTGGGGATCGTCGACGGGCTCGCCCAGCCGCCCCTTGGGGACGTCGAGAAAACGCACCGTGTCGACCACTTTTCCCGGCCCGACGTAGACCACTGCGTTACCGTCGGGCGCCGGTGCGGCGACCCCACCGAGGGTCGACTGCGGGATTCCGTCAACAATTCGCTGGATGAATCGACGCCGCCCGCTGAGGTCCCAGACCAATACACGCCGGTCGAGCCCGCCCGTGTACAGCGTGCTGTCGTCCGGAGAGAAGGCCAGCCCCAGCACAGTGTCCGCATGCCCAGTTGTCCGTCAAGACCTCCCGGCCGGTAGCCACCTCCCAGACGACAGCGGTGCGGTCGGCCGAGCCCGACACCAGCAACCGGCCGTCGTGGGAGAACTGCAGCGACCTGACAGGTTGGCTGTGGCCACGGAACCGTGCCCTTTCGGTCAGGGTTGACGCGTTATAGATCACCACGTCGTTCACCTCGGCAACGGCCACTGATTTCCCGTCCGGACTGACCTCGACAGTGTCGGAAATGGCGTCCCGATGACTGGGTCGTCGGTGTCGGCCGGCACCGGCTGCTGGGCCAATGCTGCTGTCAGTGGGATGGAGTTCACTTGCTGACCGGTGCGGACGTCGATCACCCGCAGCGCCGGTTCCGATGTGCCGGCGTAGAGCAGTCCGCCGTCCGGGCTGAGGGCAACACCGAACGCGATCATCGGTTGAAGTCTGAGAATGGGTCGGTCCGGGTCGGCTGCCTCCCAGACCAGCACCGCCGAATCGACTGGTTTGGCGAATACGTCGTACCCCAGTGAAGCGACCGCGACCATCCGGCCATCGGCGCTGTACGCGGCGTCCTTGGCGTAGGTGTAACCGCCAGCAATGCCATCCACCTTGAGATTTCGCAGGACAGAGATCCCCGGGTCGGAAAGTGCGACCGACAGGTCGTCGTCGGCCTCACCCATTCCCCTTGTTCCCCGGCCGGCCAACAACAGTTGTTCTCCGTCATTGCGATATTCCATGGTCCACCCGGGCGTAACGGCATTCCCGGACACCTCGTTGAATGATTCGGTGCTGTATGCCGAGATGCCGTTGTTGCCTGTACCGACGAGCAAGGTGCGGCCATCCGGGCTGACGGCCACCCCCTGCACTGGACCAGGCACTGTCAGGGACCGGATCAATGCGGCATGTTGGGCCAACGTATCCGCCAGCACGGCTCTCGTATCGGCAGAGTCGTGGATATCGCGCGCCTCGACCGCTAGGAGCAGCGCGCGGTCCACGTCGGGAGTATTGCGGGCCGCATCATCCACCCGGCCGGCCTCTGCGATGGCCGTCGCAAGGTCGGCGGCCTCGCGCTGCTCCTGCTGACGGACCACCATCAATCCGGCAACCAGGACTGCGACGAGCAGGGCGGCGACCCCGGTGACCAGTAGCCGGGTGCGCCGACGGGCTCGCGCCTGATGGTGTTGCTGTTCTTCGGCGGCTGCTTGTTCCATGTCACGGACTGCGGCACTGCGGTCGAGAAAAGCCGACTCGGTGACGGTCAGGTCGGGTTGGGAGGTGCACCGCCAGTCCAGGGCTTTGCTCAGCCGTGTCCCCCGATACAGCTCACTGTCCGGCTCGCCCATGCCCTGCCACGCGTCCGCGGCAACGGTCAGATGTCGCAATATCCGCAGGCCCTCGACATCATCATCGAGCCAGTTCGACAGCCGCGGCCAGGCGCGAACCAGGGCCTCGTGGGCAATCTGAATCGTTTCCTGATCCGCGGTGACCAGCCGGGCGGATATCAGTCGACCGACGATGCGCTCTCGTTCCGGGTCGGTGGACAGCACCCGGCGGTTCACTCGGGTGCGCACCGGGTCGCCCTCATCGGTGGCGGACACCAGTCGCAGCAACACCTGCCGCAGCATCAGACGCTCGGCCGGGGTGAGCGATTCGTACAGTTGCTCGGCCGACTGCGCGACACTGCCCCGGATCCCGCCCGTCGCCCGGTAGCCGTCGACCGTCAGCGTCCGGCCCTCTCGACGTTCCCAGGTTCGGCGCAAAGCGTGCGACAACAGCGGCAGCGCACCCGGTTGGCCGTCCACTTCCCGAATCAATAGATCGACGAGCCCGGGCTCGAGCAGCATGCCGGCCGAATCGGCTGGTCCGGTGATGGCGGCACGCAACCCGTCCTCGTCCATCGGTCCGAGCAGGTAGAGGCCACGCTCGATCAGCCGGGCAATGTCCGGATAGGCCGCCAGCGCGCCGAGGTGGTCGGCGCGCATCGAGATCACCACCGGGCACCCGGCGGCCTCGGCGACGAGACCGGCGAAGAATCGCTCTCGCTCCTGCGTTGTGCAGTGGGTGAAGACCTCCTCGAATTGGTCAACGATCAGCACGGTGTCCACCGATGGCGAATCGGTCAGAACTGAGGTGGGCCGGGATCCCGCGGTCACCACGAACGGACGACGCCCCGTCCGCTCGAGTGCCGCGGCGATCCCGGCCCGGACAAGGGACGACTTTCCCGAACCTGACGGGCCGACAACCGCAAGCAGCCGGACGCCCTGTAATCGGCGCATGCAGTCGGCGATCTCGATGTCCCGCCCGAAGAACATGTCGGCGTCGCCGATGTCGTAGCAGAACAGTCCGAGGTAGGGGCATATCGCGGTGGCTTCCGGCGGTGCGGACGGCACCGCCAATGCCTGATCGTGCCGGAGGATCGCACCTTCCAACGCCACAAGCTCTGGCCCAGGGTCGAGTCCGAGCTCATTGCCGAGCACCTTGCGGGCCCGACGCAGGGTACGTAGCGCCTCTGCCTGACGGCCGGCCCGGTACTGAGCCAAGGCCAGTAGCCCCCACCGCCGTTCCCGCAACGGCGCCTGGGCAACTGCGGTTTGCGCGCGCGCCAAAACCTCGGCATGCCGGCCGGCACGCAGGGCGGCATCCAGCTGACATTCTTCGGTCGAGAGGCGTAACTCCGTCAGCCGTGCAGCTTCAATCCGGGCGGGTTCCCACCCGTCCAGATCCATCAGCGGCAGTCCGCGCCACAGATCGAGCGCCTCGTCCAGGGTGTGCTGGGCACGCTCCGGTTGGCCCGAGGTAAGCAGTTCCCGACCGCGTTCCAGGAGGCGCTCGAACCGCTGGACATCGACCTGGTCGGCGGCCAGCGCAAGTCGGTAGCCAAACGGCGTGGTCTCGATCGCATCGACGCCCAATGCCCGACGCAATCTGAGGATGCAGCCTGGCACGACTTTGTGCCAGGAGGCAGGCGGATGCTCACCCCACAGAGCGTCCGCCAGGCGTTCGGCGCTGACCACCTCTCCGGGCCGGATCGCCAGCGCGGCCAGCACCACCCGATCCCGCGGCGACAGCGCCACGGCATCCCCATTGACTGACAGGGGACCAAGTAGGGCAATCCCCGGCGGGTCCATCGCAGCAGTGTGCAACGGTCATCGATAACGGTCAAATAGGCTGATACCGGACTGATACCCGGCCGAGGGGTCACTGACACCGGAGCCGCACGCCGACCGGGGACATCGCACAGCGGGCAGACCTCGATCTGACGTCGACACCGAGCCCGCCGCGAACATCGGCTCCCCGGTGACGGGCTGTCGAGCAGCCTTGGTCCCGGAACCGCCACCCCCTTAGGCCAGGTATCCTCACCTCGGTCGCTCGTGCTCACCTCCGCCGTTGGATATGCCACGCGGGAGTGCACGAAAGATCTCGATATACAGTGTTTCTGCAGGTCAGCCCTCATAGCTCAGGGGATAGAGCATCGGTTTCCTAAACCGTGTGTCGCAGGTTCGAATCCTGCTGGGGGCACCGTCCACTGGTACCAAATAATCCCCGCACCTGCAGATACCTACCGTGTGTGATCCGGCTCACTTACCCCTTGTTCACCGCGTTTAGCGGGTGTTTGCGCCTCCTTATTGCACGCTAGTTGCACGAACCATGATCATTAACGGCCTTGAATCGCAAGCACCTTCTGGTCCTGCCGGCGCCAACCTTCGCCCGTCCTGCCATGCCGGGGGCACGGTGACGCCCGCCATCGTGTCCTAGATTGAAGCCATCGCTGGTTTGGTCTAGCCGTCTGCCCGAACATCGGCCAGCTACTGGACCTGCCGGGCGGGAACTAAGCGACAAATCCGCTGTTCACCGGGCCCAATGCGGGCAGCCCGTACGCCCCCAGATGCGACCCGCCGCGCGTGCGAAGTCCACGTTCGTACCCTTTAATCCGCGGTTTAGTCGTCGTGAAGGCCGTTTCCGCTGATCAGAGCCCCTATCGGAGGCGGAAATGGTGGCCAAACTCCCGGATTACGGATCTGGATCAGTCTCGGTAACAACGGATCCTATCCGGTCTTGAACTCTCCACTTGAAGGCCGATTCAACCATGATCACACGTTTTGACCGTCGCCTGAGGCGCGGTTGCGCCAGATCCACTCTGACCATCAGGCATGGAACCGCTGACGTGCAAGGTGTGTCCCGCCGCGGGTCCGGCGAGACCGTCACCGTCGAGTGCGTCGATTTCCAATGTGGCCCTGTCCGGCGGGGTAGCGAATTGTGTGGCCCGGTTCGGTTGGACCTCCGGTTCGGGCGTGTCTGGTCTCGGCGGGGAGTGGTGTCGTCTTTGCTATGCAGAAGTGGCCAGTGGGTGCGGGTGCTGCGGTTTCACGGTCTTGTGGGTCGTGCCGCAGATCTCCGCGGCCCCACGATAAGTGCCTACCTCCTGGTAGACGGCGACGATGTTCATTCGTTCCCTCGCAAGCTTCAATGGAGCTCCCTGGGTGGTGACGTGACTGACTGGAACCATCACGGTCACCGCCCAGGGCCCAAGCTCCGGATCGACACCCTACGTGTCAAGCTCAGGTGAGACATCCGGTAGGTACGGGTGCACCGCGTAGGGCGTGACAAGGAGCCAGATCGATGAGTAGCAGCGTCCAGCCTTCGGAGCCGGGAGGAGGTCCTGACTCTGATGTTGGGTCGGTGGATCCGGCGGCGAGGCCGGTCCGCCGGTCGTTCACGGCCGACTACCGGGCCAGGGTGATCGCGGAGTACGCGGCGGCACCACACGGGGAGAAGTCCGCTGTGTTGCGGCGGGAGGGTTTGTATCAATCGCAGATCCGAGAATGGACCGATGCCCGGGATGCGGAGGCTCGGGGTTTGGCACCGGCGCGGAAATCGCATCATCGTTCGGGGAAAGTGGTCGGATCGTCGCAGAATGTGGATAGGTTGGTCGCGGAGAATGCGAGGTTGACCCGGGAATTGGCGAAGTCGCAGGCGGTGGTGGAGATCATGGGAAAACTGCAAGGGCTCTTGGAAGCGATCTCCGAGAGCACGGAAACGTCGGCGCCACCGACGAAGCATTGAGTGTAGCGTTTTCTGAACTCCGCGCTGCTGGTGTGTCAACAAAATCGGCGTGCGCGTTGATCGGCCGGCCGCGGGCGACGCATTACCGGAATCTGCTGGGCCCGGTTCATGGGCCGAAACCGCGTCGGGTGGTCCCGGACAATGGTCAGGCATTGACAGCGGCGGAGCGGGATGCGGTGCTCGCGTTGATCAACACCAAGCCGTACGCGGATCTGTCGATCGGGCAGATCTGGACCCGTGAGCTGGACGAAGGGCGTTACCTGTGCTCGATGTCGACGATGTACCGTATTGCGAGAGCTGCTGGTCAGAGCCGTGAACGGCGCAGGCAGGCAACGCATCCGGCGAAGGTGAAACCTGAATTGTGCGCGAATGGGCCGTCCCAGGTGTGGTCGTGGGATATCACGAAGCTTCGCGGACCAACCAAGGGTATCTGGTATCACCTCTACGTGTTGATCGATATCTATTCCCGGTACAACCCGGGTTGGATCGTATCCACCGTCGAGGAATCTCACCTGGCGAAAGACTTCATCGCCGACGCGATCGCCCGTAATGGGGTGGTGCCGCACACGGTGCACGCGGATCGTGGTACGTCGATGACCTCGAAGCCGGTGTCGGCGTTGCTGACCGATCTGGGTGTCACCAGAACGCATTCCCGCCCGCACGTGTCAAATGACAACCCGTATTCCGAGGCGCAGTATCGGACGTTGAAGTATTTGCCGGATTTTCCCGACCACTTCGAGTCGTTGGAGCATGCCAAACAATTCTTGGTAGAGTTCTTCTATCAGTATAATTACGTTCATCGTCACTCGGGCGTCGGATGGCATACGCCGTCGTCGGTGCATTTCGGGACTGCCGACGCGATCGACGAGGCACGGCAGCAGACGCTGACCGCGGCGTACCACGCCAACCCGGCCCGATTCGGTCGTCGACCAAAACCACCGGCCATGCCGACCCAGGCCTGGATCAACCAACCCGAGGCCCAACCCCAAATGAACTGAACACTCGTGTCCCGCTTGACTTGACAGAACACGACGAACGAGGGGCGGGGACTTTTACTTGGCCACCACCGAGGACCCCGACCTGGCCATCAGTGGGGACTTTTCCATGGCCACGGACAGGAAGTAGTACCGGTCGGGTGCCACGATCCGGCCGTCCGCCAACTCTGCGAGAACCCGGTCGGGCCGTGCCGAAAGCCGTAGGTTCGCACGTACTCAGTGAATTATCGTGCGTTTTCAGCAGGTACCGGGTGTCCAGGATGGTTGTTCCATCGGCGGTGACGACCTGCCAGTCGGCGCCGATGTTCAGGATCTCTCCGCTGAGTATCGGACCACGGAAGTGACCACCGGTGATCGGGATGATCCAGTGATTCCCCAGGCGGTGGCACGGCCCAGTTGCCACGGCTCACCGGCCAATTCAACAGTGAACGGCTTATCAGGTCCAGTTGTGGGACCGGGGGTTCGAAGGTCGGGGGCCTATCGTCGGATCGGCAACCGACCGGGGAACACTGCTCATCATCGACCCTCATCTGACTTGACAGACGACTGGTGTTGAGCGGACGACTCCGTTAACTGGCTCGTCGGCAGCGAGGTTGTCGTTGTCGATGGCATCGTTGCTCCGGCAATGGTTCGATATGAATAGGTCTAAGGCAGGTGGCGACATCTGAATCCAGCAAGATCCAACGTCGATGGCTGGCGGTTCGACATGTGGCCCGCCGACGAGGCTCTGGTCCCTGACTACTAGTTTGCTGACTTCACCGCATGCCATGCCATGAACCGGGGGTCTTCGCCATTCCGGTAGATGGCCGTGTAGGTCAGCTCGTTCTTGAGGTTGCCGGCCGTCCGGTCGACTTCGACGTCTGCTTGGCCGAAGACGAATGTGAAGCCCCCCTCTGTCCGCGCTTCGCGACTGGTGGCCTCGAATCGCCGGTACAGCCGCTCCCCGGAGGTGATCTTCCGAATGAACTCGACCTTATCCTCGATGATGCCGTTGGCGTGTACATAGTGCAGATCGTCGGGTAGCAGGTCATTGAGTGCGGTGATGTCGCCGTCCACCATTGCCCGGAAGCGGCTGTCCTCAATGTCGTAGACTGCCTGGATTGCCGCTGGTGTTGTCATTTGATTCCGTTTCGTTGACGAGTTAGCGGTTGTTCGTGCGCGTTCTTGCTTGAATGCATTCGGTGCTAAGACGGCGGGTCTTCAGCGGGGCAGGACAGTGAGTGTTCGGACGATGTGGTCACGGAATTCGGCCATGTACTCGGTCAGAAATGCTCGCGCTGAATCGTCGGTGATGCCGCCGTCCGGAGGGTAAGTCTCTGGGGAGTATCGCACCTAGGCTTCGGGAGCCGTCATCTGGCGGGCGTTGCAGCACGGCACGCAGGCTCTGCTGAGCCAATGCGGTACCGATCAATCCCGGTGAGCACCCGATCACCGCTGCCGGTATGTGATTGAACGAATTCTCATGCCTGGGCCGTGAGGCCCAGTCAATGGCGTTCTTGAGCCCGCCGGGGGTCGAGCGGTTGTATTCTGGTGTGACAAAGAGCAGTGCGTCGACGGCGGCTATGGAACGCTTGAATTGGGCGTACTTCCGGCGGAAAGTGGCCGTCGTAGTCTGGACTGTAAAGAGGCAGATCCCGAATCGATATCTCGGTGAATTCCAGATCCGGCGGGGATATTTTGATCAGTGCCCGGGCGAGGATGCGGTTGATCGAGGTGGATGGCCGGCTGCCGATCAAATACCCCACGGCATGGGTGTTCACGTGTCTCCCCGCTGCGGTCACGGCTCACGGTGCGGATGGTTCAGATCACCGGAAGAACGCGGTGGCGGTACATCTCGTTGATCAGTGTGGCAGCGGAGAGGTAAAGCTGGCCGACCCCGGTCGCCAGTAGCAGCCAGCCGCCGATGTTGTTCAGGGTCAGGTTTCCGGTGAAGGCGGCGATCCCGAGGACGTAGAGCGCGGCGGTGCCGAGGCCGAACACCACGACGTTCATCTTGATGGTGGCTGCGGCGGCGATCCAGTGGTAGGTACTGATGACGGCCCACGCGATGAAATAGATGCCGAAAGCGTCACCGACCGGCCCGCCGGCCGCGGCGATCTGAGGCGCGAAGACAACTGCCAGTAGGGCGATGCCCAGGAAGAACCCGGACCACGACGTGAAAACCACGCCGACGAAGGTCTCCCCGCGACGGAACGCGACCAGGCCAGCGATGAGCAGGGTCAGGAAGCCGCTGGCGAGGACGGCGGCCGGGGCGACCAGCGCGACCGTGGGATCGACGAGCCCGCTGTTGGTGACGCCGACGACGCTGGCGGCGACCCCGAAGCTTGCCAGTCCCAGGGCCAGCGGATCGCCGAGAACAGTTGCTGCTGGGCCGGTTTCAGGTCCGGCAGTTGCAGTGTGCGTGGGGAGGTGCTGCGGTCCGGGCATGACATCTGCCACTGAAGGCTTGCTATGTGTGGAGGTGGGTGAGGTGTGATCGAGCTGCGTCATCGCAGTTCCTTTCGGATTGGTGGTGCAAGTGGATGGTGGTGGTGCGTTCGCCCTGGGAAGGGCCCCTTGCGCAACGGAGCGCCGTCGAGATGGCCGGTACGAAACGCGAAAGCTGTGTGGTGATGTTCCGCCCGTTGCGTTGTTAGGAGCGTGGGCCGACCAGCCATTCGTCGAGGCCTTTGAGGAGAACGACCGCTTCGTCGGCCGAGGCCGCTGTGCCGTACACGTAGTGGTCCGGCCGGGCGATCGCGATGCGTTGGCCGGTTTGCCGGAGCCAGGCGCCCATGACGTCTTCGTCGTCGAAGATGTTCAGCGCCGAGGTGTCACCGGGGTCGGTGCTCCCGAGCTGCACCAAGACCCCGCCGAGTGGCGCCAGCGCCTCCAAGAGGCTAGCGCGTTCGGCCGGCCGGAGTGGTTCGACGGCGATGGCCCGCACGGTTCGGCCGGTGGCGTCGTCTAGTCGGCCTTTGAAGGAATCCGAGTGGACGATGGGTTGCGGGAGAACAGAACCGGCATTCGGGCTGTTGGGGTCGATCAGCCCGGAGGTCAGACCGGGAATGAGGTCCTGCCGCAGAACGGTTTTCACCTGTCCGCCCTGTTCTGCCAGCATTCGCTGGTCACGTTCGACGGCGCGAACCTGATCGCGTTCGCAGATCACCTCCCCCAACGCGATCGCGGCCTTCGTCACTGCTTTGACATGCGGCCGGCGTTCCTGCTCGTAGGTGTCCAGTAGTTGGTCCGGGGCGCCGTGATGGATGACGCGGTCCAGTTTCCAGGCCAGGTTCAGCGCATCTCGCATCCCGGCCGCCATGCCCTGTGCCATGAACGGCGGCGTCATGTGGGCGGCGTCACCGGCCAACAGAATGCGTCCGCGACGCCATTCATTGGCGACCAGCCCATGAAAGCGGTAGGCCGCGGACCGCCAGATGCGACCGTCTTCCGGGGTGATCCAGCGCTCCAGCAATGGCCACAGTTCCTCGTCGGGGAACACGCCAGAGGACCGGTCGCCGGGGTTGAGGGTGATCTCCCAGCGGCGATGATTGCCGACGCAGGTGACGTAGGTGCTCGGCCGTTCCGGTTCGCAGTATTGCACCTGGGTTTGCGGCAGTTTTGCGAGTTTGTCCTCGTTGACCAGGACATCGACGACCAGCCATGGTTCGTGGAAGCCGAGGTCCTCCATCGTGATGCCCAATATTTTCTCGCGGATGACGCTGGCGCCGCCGTCGCAGGCGATCAGGTAGCGGCCCCGGAACCGGACGGCGTCGGTGCCTTCGTTCAGGCGCACGTCCGCCCACGCACCCTCGTCGTCCTGCCCGACGCCCTGGACCTCGGCGGACCGGTGCACGGCGACATTGGGCAGTTCCGCGATCCGACCCCGCAGGAGACGCTCGAACGCGGGCTGTTCGAACACGTAGTTGGGGGCCCATCCCAACTTGTACGGCGGCGGGGCGGACTCCAGTCGCCGGATCAGCTGGCCGTCCGCGCCGCGGTACTCGCTGGGCTGGTACGGCTGCATGTGCGGAGCCAGGCTGTCGGCGAGCCCTAGCTCCTGCACGACGCGCAGCACCTCGTGGTCCATGCCGATGGCCCTGGGCAACGGGTAGAGGTCAGGCAGCCGGTCGAACACTGCAACGCTGACGCCGCGTTGTCCCAAAAGTCCGGCCAGGGCGGCGCCGGTCGGTCCGAGCCCCACGATGAGGACGTCTACTTCTGTCATTTCACTTTCCCTGGGGGCTAGGTGTGGGCAGGGCCGGTCGGCGGTCTACTGCGCCGTGATCGGGTTACGCAGCAGACCGATGGCCTCGATCTCCACCTCGACCACGTCACCGGGCTTCATGAAGCGCGGCGGTTTCTTGCTCCAGCCGACTCCTGCCGGGGTTCCCGTGACGATGACGTCGCCGGGAACGAGGGTGAAGATGGTGGATGCGTAGTTGATCAGCTGCGGGATCGAGAAGATCATGTTGTCGGTGCTGGAGGACTGGACGACGTCGCCGTTGAGCCGGGTTTCCAGCTTCAGCTTGCGGCCGGGCTCGATCTCGTCGGCGGTGACCATCCACGGGCCGAAGGCGCCGGTGTTTTCGAAGTTCTTGCCCGAGGCGATTTGCTTGGCGTGGAACTGCCATTCGCGAACGCTGGCGTCGTTGTAGCAGCTGTACCCGGCGACGTGGTTCCACGCATCGTCCTCGGGAATGTTGCGCCCAGCCTTGCCGATGATGACGGCGAGTTCGCCTTCCCAGTCAAGGGATTCGGATACGTCGGGCTTGATGATGGCGTGGTCGTGGGCGACCTGTGAGCGCCACACCCGCAGGAAGATCGGGGGGAACTCCGACAGATCGCGCTGCATGCCGGCGGCCAGGACCTCCTCGTGGTGGTCCATGTAGTTCCGGACGGCGCAGATGATCTTCTCCGGTTGTGGGATGACCGGGAGGAACTCCACGTCGGCCAGCAGGGGTCCGGGGTTAGCGGTGGCAGCCAGCCGGTCCCGGTCCTGGTACTGCGGGCTGGCGATGAACTCGGCCAGCGTGGCGTAACCGCTTGCTGAGGCCAGGTTCAGCACCTTGTCGTCTGCGACGGCACCCCAAGTGTCGGTGCCGTTGTGTCGGTAGGAAATCAGCTTCATGGTGGGGTGCTCCCTGGGTCGTAGTGAGATGTCGAACCGGTGCGGTCGAAGATCTGGAGATGGTGGGTCGGCCGGGCCGCCTTTCACGGCCGGCCGGGCCGCAGCACCTGGTACTTCAGGCGGTGACGCTGGTGAGGACGAAGGCGACGGTTGCCGGCCGGGTGGTCGGGTTGCGCCAGGCGTGCCGACTGCCGAGCTGGACGATGGTGTCCCCGGCGGTGAGGCGGATCCTGACGCCGTCGTCGAGTTCCAGGTCGACCTCGCCGTCCACGACGATCCCGTAGTCCACGGTTGCGGTCTGATGCACGCCCGGATTGTTCGGCTCCATTGCCGCGGCGATATCCGGAAGGTATGTCGCGAGCTCCTGGCCGGCCCTGGCGCCGTCGAAGCGCGGGTCGGTCACGACGGAGTCGGGTGCCACCTGCAGGATCAGAAAGCTTGATCCGCCCGGGCCGAGGAACAGTGGCCCGGTGTCGGTGGTGGGTTCGTCGGCCGGTGGCGTGGTGGTGATCGTGCCGTCGGTCTGCCACACGCGGGTGTGGGCCTGGCCGGGCAGGTATTGATGGTCGAACGTGGACGGGGCGAGGCCGTCGGACAGGACGACCGACTTGCCATCGTTGTCCACCCCGGCGACCACTCGGCGGATCTTCATCGGTGGAACCTCCTCGGTGCTGCGTGGGGGCTGTCACGGGACGAGTACGTAGTTGCTGAATCCGCCGTTGCGGTTCTTCAGCACGTTCAGGGCGGTGTTGATCTCGTCGAGCTTGAAGACCTCGTGCTCGAACACCGACAGGTCGACCATGCCGGCCTCTGCGAGGTCGGCCATCTCCTGCCCGTCGGCGGTGGTGAACCACACCGACCCAATCAGTGACTTGTCGTTGTCCATCACCTCGTGCATGTGGATCGGGATGTCGCCGGCGACGGCGCCGACGTTCACGTGCCGACCGCCGCGGCGCAGTGCGTGGAACGCGGCCAGCCATGCCTCCTGGGGGGTGCCGGGCCCGAGGGTGTCGATGACGACGTCAGCGCCTTCGCCATTGGTCACTCGGGTCCAGTCGGCCACGCTGACGTCGCTGTCCGCGGCGTGCACCTCGATCCGGCCGGGGGCGATCGCCCGCACCCGCTCCAGCAGGGCCCCGTCGCGACCGGTGCCGAGCACCTTGCGGGCACCGAGAGCCAGCGCGAACAGGGCGGCGCCCAGGCCCAGGGTGCCGCTGATGCCGTTATAAGCACCACATCGGAGGGTGCGACGTCGGCCTGCTTCAGCGCTCGAAAGCCGGTGCCCATGTACCCCCACCGGGCGGCGGTCTCGAAGGAGACGTTGTCGGGCAGGGCGACCAGGCTGTACTGAGGTGCGGTCATGTACTCGGCGAGACCGCCGTAGGGGTAGTCCTCGAACATCACCTTGGCTTCGGGGCTGAAGCCGAAATACCCGTTGAACGCGAAGTACTTGCAGGAGGTGGTCTCACCGATGCGGCAGTACCGGCACCCACCGCAGTACCTGCCCGGGTTGACGTACACCCGCTGCCCGATCTCGATGCCGTGCACCTGCGAGCCCTTGTCGACCACTACTCCCGCAGGGTCGAGGCCGAAGATTGCGGGCAACGGGGGCAGCGACAGGTGCGGGAACCAGTCCACGAACTTGTTGAGCACGTTGCCGAGGTTCGGCACGATCCCGCAGGCCTTCACCTCGACGAGCACGTCGGTGGGCCGTGGGGTGGGCACCTCAAGCTGATCGATCGTCAGCGGTTCACCACGTACATGCATCCGAGCCGTCCGCATCGTCTTCTGAACCATGGCCGCGCACCTTTGCGTCAGGGCCGGCGCGCGACGGCGCCGGCGGAATCTGGGGTTCTCCGGTGATCGCCGGAGAAGGTTTCACCGAGACATTCATGGGGTGCACAATTTGTGCGTCTTGGTGGTGCTATCGATAGCATCACGCGGTACGGTGTCGTGTCAAGACCCTGCGTCGCTATTTGTCCGATAGTCGCAGCGGCCCGTCCACCATCATTCGGCCCCTCGTCGAGGGGTCCCCGAAAGGAGCACCACCGATGACCCACCCGAATCTGATCGGCGGTAGGTGGCACAGTGCCGCGTCCCGCCGAACGTCGACCCGTCCAACACCGCGGACGTCGTCGGTCGGTACGCGGCCGCGGACGCCGATCAGGCCCGGGAGGCGGTCGCTGCGGCCGCCGAAGCGGGGGCTAGTTGGGCTGCGACGCCGCCGGTTCGCCGCGGCGAGATCCTCGATATGGCCGGTGCTGAACTACTGGCGCGCAGCGCGGAGCTCGGGGATCTGCTGGCGCGCGAGGAGGGCAAGCGCTCCCGGAGGCCGTCGCCGAGGTCGTCCGGGCCGGGCAGGTACTCAAATTCCATGCGGGGCAGGCCGTGCGGAATACGGGTGAGCACCTCGATTCGCTGCGGCCGGGGATCGAGGTGATGGTCACCCGGGAACCGGTCGGAGTGGTCTCGATCGTCACCCCGTGGAACTTCCCGATCGCCATCCCGGCATGGAAGACGCACCGGCTCTCGCCTATGGCAACACAGTGGTATTCAAACCCGCGGACGCAGTCCCGGCCAGCGCCTGGGTATTGGTCGACGCCTTGCACCGGGCCGGGCTGACGGGGGTGCTCAACCTGGTGATGGGACGTGGCAGCGAGATCGGTGACGTGCTCACCGGTTCCGCAGAAGTTGCCGCCGTCTCGTTCACCGGGTCCGTACCCGCCGGGGAGCGAGTTTTGGCTGCCACCACCAAGCGGAGGGCACGAGTCCAGCTCAAGATGGGCGGCAAAAACCCCCTCGTGATCGCCGACGATGCCGACCTCGACCTCGCCGTCGAGGTGGCACTGCGGGGCAGTTCGGCTCCACCGGGCAACGGTGCACCGCCTCGTCCAGGCTGGTCGTCGCCGACCGTATCCACGACGACTTTGTCGACCGGCTGGGCAAACGGCTGCAGGGGTGGCGGGTCGGCGACGCTCGCGCCGACGGCACCGACATGGGCCCGGTTGTGGACGAGGCCCAACTGGCCCAGGACCTGCACTACATCGCGCTGGCCAGCAAGGAAGGTGCCGAAGTACTTGGCGGGCAACAGCTTCAGCTGGATCAACCGGGGTACTACCTGGCGCCGGCGCTGCTCGTCGGAACCCGGGCAGGCGACACCGTCAACCGTGAGGAAATCTTCGGGCCGGTCGCATCGGTCATCCGGGTGGCCGACCACGACGAGGCCGTGGCCGTGGCCAACGACACCGAGTTCGGGTTGACCGCCGGTATCGTTACCCGGTCATTGGCCCGGGCCACCGACTTTCGCCGCCGGTCCGGGGCCGGCATGGTGATGGTCAACGTCCCTACAGCGGGCGTCGATTTCCACGTGCCGTTCGGCGGCCGTGGTGGTTCCTCCTACGGCCCACGGGAGCAGGGAACCGCCGCCCGCGAATTTTTCACGGTCAGCAAGACCAGCTACGTCGCCGCCGGCGCTCCCCTCTAAATGGCCCTCCCGGTCGTCGGCG
>CAWDUY010000019.1:0-11463 GCA_963805555.1 uncultured Actinomycetota bacterium | reverse complement strand
TGAGAGGCCCTGTCCAATGATTCGGACAGGGCCTCGTCTGTCCAGCACTCACAGAAATCCCACACTTTGTTGACGGACGGCCTCGTCAAGGTGCGCTGCGACGGCATCGAGATCGTCCGGGAACAGGTCGCTCTAGGTGTCCAACGTCAGGACTGCCGAGGCGTGACCGAGCATTGTCTGCACCGCCTTTGACGTTCGCCCCCGAGCTCACAGCGAGCGATCCCGCCGTGTGTCGCAGGTCGTGAGGCGTGATTGTGGGGTATCTCGGGTCGACCTTCTGCGCCCCGGCGCACAGACGCGCGGAGGGAACCGGCTGACGGCCAATACGGCGCCCTTGGCGCCGGTGAAGACCAGGTCAAGTCCGACCATTGCCTTCCATCAGTTCAGCAAGCGGCTGAGCGGGATGCACCGCGAAACCCGGTCTGAGGGGCTGGCCGACGGCGAGTTGTTTGATGCGTTACACGGAGTCCTCAACCGGCCCGGGCTTCGCTCGGATGATCAAGGACTTGTCGGGGGAGAGACGTCGGTGGATGGATGCCGCGACGCGGACCTGCCGCGACTTCGCCGCTTCATGTTCTTGACGTTGCGGACTCACCAGTCTCCGAGAACTGGGTCGAGTCGCAGCGGACCGCGCCGATGGCATTGTCGGCAGCACGTGTTGAGCAAAGGGAGCTTGTTCCAGCTTTGGCGGTCGCACCTTCGGGTGGTCGGCACCGCTCCTGGCGGCACGACGATAACGATTACCGGAAAGAATCTAGCTGGAGTCAGCGCGGTGTCGTTCGGGCGGCGCTGCGGGTGGTCGTGGATCCGGCGTCAGGTGCGATCGTTCATCCGACCTCAGTTGGATCAGTTCCCGGACGATTCACCCACTGGGTGATCCCGGCGGCTCGACGCACGGGCGGGGGCGGTGGGTGAGCTGATGACCCGGTACCGGTCGGGGCCGACTTGGTGGAACAGCGGGTGGGAGGAACTCATCCTGACGAATCCGCACCACCGTCGTCCGGTCGACCCCGGCCGCAGCCATCGTCACCTGGCCACGGATCACCTGCAAATAGATCTCGTACTTCTGCACCGGCGTCAGGAACCGCTTCGCCCGTCGCCCGGCCCGGTCCCTCGACCGACCTGCCTCGTCCATGGCCAGATCCTCCTCGCTCGGTCAACGACTCCACGAGATGTCTGATACCAAGATCAATCTGTGTGGCTAACTCAGGCGCTAAAAATACGGCGATGCGGGTTGGGTCATCACATGGCCTATCGGCGGTGAGTCGTGGGTTCAAAACCGTTGCACCGAGTGGGTTTTGGCCAATTGCGAGATGACGTCCGTTTTGCGCTCAGCGATCGACGACATCAGCGGGGTCGTCGGTCGGCAGGTCGGCCCGGGTGGGCATGGACTCCCAGTCGCCGGGCCCGAGGCACGCGTAGGCGCCGACCTGGGTGGCCGTGCGGAGCCGGGTCTGGACCGGTGCGCCGTCGAGGAATTCGGATAGGTAGCCGGCAACGAATCCGTCGCCTGCGCCAACGGTGTCGACGGGGTTGATGGTCATGGCGCTTTGGTTGGCGATGGTGTCGGCGGTGCGGGCGAGGGCGCCGTTCTCGCCGAGCTTGATGACGGCCTCGGCTGGCCCGAGGTCGGCGAGCGCGGTGGCGAGCTCGGCGGGTTCCCGCAGATCGGGGAACAGGATGCGCGCTTCGTCGTCGCCGGCGAAGACGATGTCGGTGAGCGGCAGGATCCGCCGGTAGGTGTCCGCGGCTTGGGTTCGGTCCCACAGTTTCGCCCGGTAATTCAGGTCGAAGGAGACCAGAGTGCCGGCTTGGCGCGCTCGGTGGGCGATCTCGATGACCGCGTCGCGGGCTGGCCGGGAGATCGCCGCCGTGATACCGGTGAGATGCACGGCGGCGACCTCACCGAGCTGCTGGTCGGTGACGTCGGTGCCGATGATGCTCGTGGCGGCGCTGGTGGAGCGGTAGTAGCGCACCCGACTGCGGCCCAGCGGGCGGCGTTCCTTGACCATGAGGCCGGTGGGATCGGTGCTGCTGCGGGTGGCGAGGACCGTGACGCCTTCGGCGCGCAGTTCCCGCTCGATGAGGTCACCGAAGGTGTCGTCGCCCAGGCGGCTGACCCAGGTGACGGGGACGCCGAGCCGGCGCAGTGCGATGGCGACGTTGGACTCGGCGCCGCCGAAACCGACGCCGGTGCGCCTTTCGTGCAGGGGGCCGTCGGTGACGACCAGGCCGAGGCTTTCGCCGATGGTCAGGACCCCGCCCGGCGTGACCGCTCGCGGCGTCATGATCGGGCCTTGCGGACGGCGTCGACCGCGTCGCGGCAACGCTGGGCCAGCTCGGTCAGGCTGCCGCCGCGCAGCGCGTCGCCGAGCAGGGAGGACCCCATGCTGACGGCGACAGCGCCCGCGCGGACCCACGCCGGGATGTCGGGGATGCCGAACCCGCCGGAGGGTAGGACCGGGATCTCAGGGAACGGCCCGTGCAGGTGGGCGATGTACGAGGGGCCGACGGTAGATGCGGGGAACAGCTTGACGGCGGTGGCACCGGCTTTCCAGACGGCCAGTACTTCGGTGGGGGACAGTGCACCCGGGTAAACCGGGATGCCGCGCTCGACCGCGACGGTCACGATGTCGGTGTCGGCGGTGGGCGTGACGATGAACTCGGCGCCGAGATCGATGACCTGGTGGGCGATTGCGGAGTCGGTGACGGTTCCTACCCCCAGTGCTGCCCCGCTGCCGGCAACTCGGTCGCGAAGCGCGGCAACGACATCGACGGTACCGGGGGTGCTCATGGTGAGTTCGATGGCGTGCACGCCGTTCTCGGCGAGCACGTCGACGACGGGTGGGTAGCGATCGGCGTGCGCAGCGCGCAGCACGGCGACGACACCGTGCGCGCCCACGGACAGGGGTAGGTCGAGGCGGGGGGCCATGGAGGTTTCCTCGTGGGTCGGGTGCGCGAGCTGCGCACCTGCGATTGGCGGTGACGAACTGATTCGCGAATGGTGGCGTTGCGGCCGGTCTGGGTCAGATCACGGCGAACAGCGTGCCGGCGACCGCGAAGCTGACCACCGACAGCACCGTTTCCAGCACGGTCCAGGTCTGCAGGGTCTGCTTCACCGTCATGTTGAAGTACTTGGCGATGATCCAGAAACCGCCGTCGTTGACATGGCTGCAGATGATCGAGCCGGCGGCGATGGCCATCGCGATCAGGGCCAGCTGGATCTGCGAGTAGCCGGCGGTGGCCACCAGCGGGCCGACGATGCCGCCGGTGGTGACGATGGCCACGGTGGCAGAACCCTGCGCGATGCGCAGCCCGCAGCTGATCACGTAGGCCAGCACGATCACCGGAAGGCCCCACGCGGAGAGGGTTTCGGCGAGCGCGGTGCCGATGCCGGTCGCCGAGATCACTTTGCCGAAGAACGCGCCGGCACCGACGACCAGCAGGATCATCCCGATCGGCCTCAGCGACTCGCCGGTGAGCTTGCCCAGCGCACTCACCGTCATGCCGCGCCGGACTCCCAGGAAGTAGAACGACAGCAGCACCGCGATCAGCAGGGCGACTGCGGGGTTGCCGAAGAAGGTCAGCCACGGCAGCAGTCCGCTCTCCGCGGGCAGCAACATGGTGCCGAACGTGGCGCCCAGGATGAGCATCAGCGGGGCTGCGATGACGAAAGCGACCAGCGGCATCTTCGGTGCGTCGGCCGGGGTGTCGACCTTCGGGTCGGCCGCGGTCCTGACCGGAGCGCCACCGCCGGACCCGCCGGAGCCGCCGGTCGAGCCGCCGGATCCACCGGACGAGCCGGGCGTCTCGGGGGAGTCATCGGCCAGCTCGTGCTCCATCTCGCCGACCACGAAATCGTCGGGCACCGACACCATGACCCGTTTGCCGATCCAGGTGCCCCAGACCAGGCCGGCGGCGACGAACCCGGGCAGGCCACAGACCAGGCCCATCATGATCAGGTAGCCAAGGTCGACGCCGAGCAGGCCGGCCAGTGCGACCGGGCCGGGATGCGGCGGCAGGAACGCGTGGGTCATTGACAGGCCGGCGAGCATCGGTAGCGCGTACAGCACCAGCGACCGGCGGCCGCGCAAGGCCGTGACATACACCAGCGGCGCCAGCACGAAGATTCCGATGTCGAAGAAGACCGGGATGCCGACGATCAGGCCGAGCAGGCCCATGGCGATCGGCGCCCGCTTCTCGCCGAACAGGCGCATCAGGACGTTGGTCAACGTGTCGGCACCGCCGGATCGTTCCAGGATCGCGCCGAGCACCGTGCCCAGGCCGATGATCACCGCGATGTGGCCGAGGATGCCGCCGAAACCGGTTTCCAGCAGGGAGTCTCCGGACTTGAGGGCGGTGCCGACGAGTTCGGTGACGGACAGGCCGGCGGCCAGGCCGAGCCCGAGGCCGACCAGGACGAGGGCGATGAACGGTTCGAGTTTGATCTTGATGATCAGGAACAGCAGGATGCCCACGGCGATGGCGCAGAGGGTCAGCAGACCCCCGGTTGTTTCCTGGAACCAGTGCAGGACGGTCATGGTCGGTCCAATCGGATCGGGTGGGTGAGCGGGCAGGGTGACGGGGAGGGCGAGTTGAGACGGGTGCGCATCACGAGACGGCGTGACCGTCCCGCAGCCGTAGGGCTCGTCCGGCCAGGTTGCCGGTCGGCGCCGAGCCGTCGACGACGAAGGCGCCGTTGACGAGGACGTAGGGGATTCCGGCGGCTCGTTGCCGCGGTTCGGTGAAGGTCGCGGTATCGGCCACGGTGACCGGGTCGAACAGCACGAGGTCGGCCGCGAAACCCTCGCGGACGAGCCCGCGGTCGGCAAGTCTGAGCCGGGCGGCGGGCCGGCCGGTCAGGTGGGCGACACAGTCCTCCAGGCCGAGCAGGCCGAGGTCGCGGCTGTACCGGGCCAGGTAGCGGGGGAAGGTGCCCCAGGCCCGTGGGTGCGGCCGGTCGCCGACGAGAATGCCGTCGCTGCCACCCATGTGCGTTCGGTGCTGCATGATCGCCTGCACGTTGTCCTCGTGTCCGACGTGCTGCAGGATCGTCGTGGCCAGCTGATCCCGGCGCAGCAGGTCGAAGAACACCTCGGTGCCGGAACGCTGGTCGCGGACAGCGATCTCGGCCACTGTCGACCCGACCAGGCCGGCCAGCTCCGTGTTGCCGACGCCGCTGATCTGGATGGTGTCCCAGTCCACGATGACGCCGTGGCACCCGTCGGAACCGTGTTGTTCGACGTCGATCCGGATCCGTTCCCGGACTTCGGGGTCGTCCAGCCGGTTCAGCAGCATGTCGGGGCCGCCGTCGGCGGACCAGCTCGGCAGTAGCGCCGACAGGGTGGTGCAACCCGGCAGGTAGGGGTAGGTGTCCAAGCTGATGTCGCAGCCGTCGGCCAGGGCGGCGTCCACCAGGGCCAGGAATTCGTCGGCGCGGCCGGCGTTCTCGGCGAAGTTCATGGTGGCGTGGGTCAAGTGCACCGGACAGCCGGTGGACCGGGCCAGGTCCAGCATCTCGGCGTAGGCGGTCAACGCGCCGGCGCCGTAGGAGCGGGTGTGCGGGCAGTAGTAGCCGCCGTGCGCAGCAACCACCTCGCACAGCGCGGCCAGTTCGCCGGTGCTGGCGTACATACCGGGGGTGTAGGTCAGCCCGCTGGACATGCCGACCGCTCCCGCCCGCAGGCTCTCGGCGAGAATGTCTTGCATGGAAGCGATCTCGTCCGCGGTTGCGGCCCGGTCGTCCGACCCGACCACCAGCATCCGCAGGGTGCCCTGCGGGACCAAGTAGGCCGCGTTGGTGGCGATGCCCTCGTCCAGCCGGTCCAGGAACTGTCCCACCGTGCGCCAGGAGAAGTCGAAATCGGCCGGATTGCCGTTCCAGCCGGCGATCTGCCGACGGACCTGGGCCAGCACGGCGTCGTTCACCGGGGCGTAGGACAGCCCGTCCTGGCCGAGAACCTCGGTGGTGACGCCTTGGCTGATCTTGGCGATGTGGTCGGGGTTCAACAGGATCTGCAGATCGGAGTGGGCGTGCATGTCGATGAACCCGGGCGCGACGACGAGGCCGGTGGCGTCGACGATCCGGGCGGCGGCCAGCTCGGAGCAGTCGCCGATACGCGCGATGGTGGCTCCGTCGATCGCGACATCGCCGGTGTAGCGGGGCTTTCCGGTGCCGTCGACGATGGTGCCGCCGGCCAGGATGAGGTCGACCGGTGCAGGGGCGGTGGTCATGATGTCCTTCGGGGGTTGGGTTCAGAAGTAGGTGGGGACCAGGTCGACCACCGTCGGGTTGGCAACGGCGTGGTCGTCGACCAGTGGGATCAGCCGCCACTTGTCGAAGGCCGTGCACGGGTGGGACAGTCCCAGACGCAGCAGGGTGCCGACCCGTAGCTCCCCGGCGAATTCGGGGGCGAAGCGGAGGAAGCCGTGCTGATCGTTCAGCGCGGTGACCTCGGCCCCCGCCAGGATGCGGGTGCTGTCGCTCTCTGACAGGCCACCGATGGCCTGGACCGTGGGCAGCCCCTCGTCGAACGGCAGATCGCGCTTTCCGGCGTCGAACAGTGCCAACCCGGGTTCGGGGGCGGACACGATGGTGACCCAGCCGTGCATCGCCGATTCCAGGTGGTTCGGTTCATCCCGGGCGGCGCCGTCCAGTGGGGAGATCGAGCGGTAGAAGCCGTCGTCGTGGATCGGGTACGCGCCGGACCGCAGGACCACCCTGGTCCGGATGCCGCGGACAGCGTCGGCGTCCACCAGTTGGCCCAACTCGTCGGCGACCAGATCGAAGTACGCGCTGCCGCCGGCGGTGACCACGGCGCTATCGGTGCCGTACAGGTTGTCCGCGTCCAGACGACGGTGCAGTTCGGCCAGCGTCCTCAGGTAGCCCCGCACGGCCGCGACTCCGGTCTCGGATCGGTCGTGCGCCAGCGCTCCCTCGTACCCACCGGTTCCGACCAGCCGGAGCTCGGGGGTTGCGGCCACGAGACGGGCGATGTCCATGGCGGTTTCGACGCTGCGCGCGCCGGTGCGCCCACCTGCACCCCCGAGTTCCACGATGACGTCCACCGGCCGGCGGGCACCGCGGGCGGCCAGCGCATCGCGCAGAATCCGCACTGCGTCCCGACTGTCGACCCAGCTGGCGAACTCGAAGGACGGATCGGCGTCCAGCTCCGCGGAGATCCAGTCAATGCCGGTGGTCGAGACCAGGGTGTTGGCCAGCATGATCTTCTCGATTCCGACCGATCTGGCGACCTGGACCTGCCAGGGTGTGGCCAGCGTCAATGCGGTCGCGCCGTGCTCGAACAACCGGGCCCACAGGGCGGGCGCCATCGTGGTCTTGCCGTGCGGCGCCAGCTCAAGGTTCCGGGCCGCCGTCCAGCGGTGCATGGCGGCGAGGTTCTTCTCGAGCACGCCGCTGTCGATCGTCAGCAACGGGGTGGCGAAATCGTGCAACCGCGGGGTTCCGGCCACCGCTTGTCCGATCGTGCGGCCCCACAGGGTCGACGGGATCGACTTGTGCTGCGGGCCGATCGGCAGGTCGTGGTGGGCCGACCGCGGTGCCTTCGTTGTGGTGCCGGGCATCTGGTTCTCCGATGCTGGTCGGGACGGGTCCTGGTCGAGAGGGCGGCTAGCCGGCTGCGACGATTGCGTCGATCTCGATCTCGAAACCCGGGAGGTTCACCGGCAGGGTGGTCCGCACCGGCGGCTGGGCGCCCATGTAGTGCGCGAACAACTTGTTCATGGCCTGGAAGTTGGCCATGTCGCGCAGGTAGACGGTGACTTTCAGCGCGTTGGACAGGTCTGTCCCGGCCGCGACCGCGAGGGCCTGCAGATTGTCGAATGCGCGGCGGGCCTGCTCGTCGAAGCCGCCGGTGACCAGGTCGCCGGTGCCGGGCGCGTGCGGGGTGCAGCCGGCCAGGTAGGCCAGGCCCTCGTGGATCACGATCTGTGAGTACGGCCCGCCAGGCGGCGAGGCGAGGTCGGTGGACAGACAAACCTTGGACACGATTGATCCCTATCTTCCGGGCAGCAGTGATTGCTGCGCAACATGTTTCAGTCGAACGACAGGTGGCTCGTGAGGTGCCGGACTAGGCGAGATCCGAACAGACTGTCTATCGATGAACAAAGAGTAAAGCAACTCGGACCATCTGTCCACAGCTAAGAAAAAAAGTTAAGCTACCGGTGGCGACGAGTTCGAGGAGAGATGATGACAACCAAGCGCGTCAAGGCGGTGCCGACGACGGACACCTCCGTTGGCACCGTGGAAACGATCGAGGAACTCCACGCCTTACTTGCTCCGGTGATGAAGGCCGTCGCCACCGCCGTCGGCCCGCACTGCGAGGTCGTGCTGCACGACCTCAGTAGCCGGCACGTCGACCTTCGTCACACCATCCGGGCGATCGAGAACCCGCAGGTCACCAGGCGATCCGTGGGCGGCCCGTCGACGAACCTCGGCCTGCAGGTGTTGCGCGACGAGGCCGCCGACCACAACGCCTTCGGTTACCGGGGCCAGACCGAGGACGGGCGCCATCTGCACTGTTCGTCGGTCTATTACCGCAATGCAGCCGGTCATGTCATCGGCGCGTTGTGCGTCAACGTCGACCTCACGCCGCTGCAGCACGCGCAGGCGCTTATCGGGTCGATGCTGCCCTCGACGGCCGCCGGCACCCGCGCCAAGGAAACCCACGCCCCAGACATCGCCACCGTCCTGGACTCGCTGTTCGAGTCCGCGGTCGACGCCGTAGGCAAACCTGTCGCGTTGATGGACCGAGCCGACCGCATCACCGTCCTTGCGATGCTGGATCAGCAGGGTGCGTTCGAGATCCGCCGTTCCGTCGAACTCGTCTCCCGCCGGTTGGGCATCTCTAAGGTCACCGCCTATGCCTACCTCGACGAACTCCGAAAAGCGGCCTCCTGACGGCCCGCACGCACCTCCGACTGGCACGTCGCCCTCAATGGAGGCGGAGACCGCCATCGACGAATGTTTATTACCGCGATAATGGTCAATTATGGGCGGTCGAATAGCAGCCGATATGAGTGACCCGGCCCAGGTAGGGGGATTCCTGGCGACATTCCGGCCAAGCCTCCACCCGACTGTCGGGGAGCGTGCTGAACGCGCAGCAGTCGATCGCAGGGAGAGGTAAGGTTCCCGGGCGAGTGGGCACGTCCCCGAGCAGGTGATAATTAGCCAGCGGCCCGCTGGCCGGTTGATTCGCCGCCGCGGTCTTGGTGAAGCGCTGCCACCGGACATCGCCCGGTCGATAGGCGATGCGATGAATGCCGATCTGACGAACGTGCGGGTCCATACCGGCCCTGAACCTGCTGAGCTGGCCCGATCGGTGCAGGCCACCGCTTTCACCCTTGGGTCCGATATCTACTTCGGCGCCGGCAGCTACGCGCCGCGCACGCCCGGCGGCCAACGACTTCTGGCCCACGAGTTGGCGCACACTGTTCAACCGGGCACCGGTGTCGGCCACGCCCCCATCATCGGTCGTGCCTCGGACCCAGCAGAGGCCGCGGCCGACCGGGTAGCGGAGGGAGTGTTGCGGGTCCTGCAGCATCGGGCCGCCGGTCACGGGGCTGACGGGCGGGCTGATCCTCCGGGCGATGTGCTGCGAACCGTCGGCCGAACAGCGCCAATCGAAATGCTTCGCCAGATGTCCCGCACTGCTGCGGGCACGGAGCCGTCCAGTTCGCCAGGAGACGTGGAGTGTCCGATCCAGTTCAACTCGGCCAATGACGAGGCCGCCGGACCGCGAATCCCGGCCACCCCGATGGTCGGCAACAACCTGCCGGTGCGCCGCAAGGTCGGATTCGAACTGGAACTCAAGCTCGACCTCTACAAGGGCCGCATGACGACCCGGCCCCAACCGTCTGCGAAGAAAAAGAAACAAAAGGAGCAGTTCGTCAGCTGGCGTTACCAACCCGATTCCCTCGCGGAGTCAGCCCCGCTCATCACCGAAGAAGTTGAGTCCGTGCCCGTCGAACGCCCGGTCCTCGCTGAAGATCAGAACATCAGGAAGGGCGAGACGATCCTTCCGGGGCAAGGGTGGCGGCTGACCCCGGATGGCGCCGACGGTGACTGGTACCCCGAGTTCATCACCGACGCGGTCGACGAAGACAAGCAGCCGACCCGACCCGGCGAGATCATGGCCGGCATCGCCGATTTCGTCACCAATAACTGGGGCTCGATTGTTCCCGGAAAGTATCTCCAACTGCCGAACGATTTCCTGGTCGGCAAGCCGGATAGGGCCACCAAGGAGCTGGACCTGGGCGCCAACATCCACTTCACCGTGGGGGTGCGACCGGAGAAGGTCCTGGAACTCATGGCCTTGCTGACCAAGGCCAAGAATGGGCCACTCTCCGAGAAAGACCTGGTCAACACGAAACTCGAAATCAGCAACGCCGATATTGCTACGCGGCTGGTCATCTCGAGCAAGACCGCCGACCATCACGTGTCCGCGATCCTGGCGAAGATGGACGTCCGGTCCCGCAGCGAGGCGGCTGCCGCCGCGCGACGACTCGGCGTCTGAACGGGCCGGCGGCGAGCAGGGGAGTCAGAGCTGCCCGGCTTGGTGGGGCCGGTCGTCGGCGCGAGTGGACGGGGCGGCCGCGACGTCCGAACGGCCGGCCGCGACCGAATGCTGGTGCACGACGCAGCGGGCGAGTTCGTCGAGGTCACTTTCGAGCTGGACGGCCTGGTTGGCGCGGGCGACAACGGTCAGCACCGTCGCCGGCCTGTTGGACGAATGGGCGGGTTGCATCGTGACGAACCAGCCTCGGGTCAGCAGGTCTTGCGCAACGTTGACCGCGACTTCGGTGACCTCGCCCGGTAGGACGAGCCGGTACTCCACCGGGTCGCCGGCGAACCGGGCGTCGCCGACGACTCCGAGGTACACGCCGGCGGCGACGCCGATCGCGTAGCCGGCGATGTTCGCGGGAGGGTCGAGGTTCGTGACGACCTGGCCGATTGCACCGACCGAGAGCACCGCGTTGACGGCACCGAGCACCGCGGCACTACGCTTTTGCCCCCGTGTCGCAAGGGCAACCCGGACCTGCCACACGGCTACTTCCAGGACGACCAGCACGGCGATCACCACCGGCTGGACGGCGGTGATCCACATCAGCGTCGTTTCCGCGCGGTGGCGATCAGGTGCTCCCGCTCCATGACCGTGGCGTCGGTCCCGCGGTGGGCCGCGAACGTCGGCCCGTTCACGGTCTTCCAGTACTTCAGCAACGTCTCGGGCGTCGTTGTTGTCATGGTTTCTCCTCCGTCGTGTGCCGCCCCGAGTGCGGTGCGGCGAACGAGGAGAACGTCAGGGGCGCAACCGGTTCGGGCTCGTCGGGAAGGTTCCCCATCTCGGCCGGTCCGGATACCAATTTCACCGCAGCGGTCAACGTTGCACTGACGTCCTTGAGCGCAATCGGGGTTGCCCGGATCGGGCTTCGAGCGATCCGTCG
>CAWDUY010000018.1:0-347985 GCA_963805555.1 uncultured Actinomycetota bacterium | reverse complement strand
AGCGGAGTCAGAAGGCGCAGGATCTCCCAGGGCCGGATGAATTTGGCCGACGCACTTGTCGAGCGGCCATGATGAGGTTGTCGATCTCGTTCTGGCAAGCCATCGACCAGCGCACGGGCACGATCTGATGACTCGAATCTTGCTGTCGCAGGCCGATGTCACGCACGTTGAAGAGGAGTACCTGCTCGATGCGATTCGCTCCGGCTGGGTAGCGCCGCTCGGTCCTCACGTTGATGCTTTTGAAGCGGAGGTTGCGGACCGCGTTGGAGTCGCTGGAGCACTGGCCCTTTCGTCCGGAACCGCCGCCCTGCACCTTGCGCTGTTAGAACTCGGAGCCGGTCCGGGCACTGTGGTCGTCATGCCAAGTATGACCTTTGCGGCGTCTGCCAACGCAGTGGTCTACACAGGCGCACAACCGGTCTTCGTTGACTCTCAGGCTGTGGACGGCAACGTGGATCCACAGTGGCTCATTGAGGCTGTCGACACCTTGCGCCGGGAAGGCACGCGAATTGCTGCCGTCATGACGGTCGATTTGTTCGGTCGGTGCAGTGACTACGACCAGATTGTCGGTGCGCTCGCAGATCGGGACATTCCGCTGCTGGAGGACGCTGCGGAAGCGTTCGGCGCATCCCAGGACGGCAAGCAGGCCGGCTCATTCGGGGCCGCGGGGGTGCTGTCCTTCAACGGCAACAAGATCATGACGACGTCGGGCGGCGGAATGCTGCTCAGTGATGACCTCGCGCTTCTCGATCGGTGCCGGTATCTGTCCACCCAGGCCCGGCAGCCCTCGCCCTATTACGAGCACACCGAGGTCGGCTACAACTATCGGCTGTCGAACATCCTTGCCGCACTGGGCCGGGCCCAATTGACTCGACTTGACGCAATGATCTCCCGCCGGCGGGAGATCAGACGTCTCTACGCCGAGGGTTTTGCTGATGTCCGGGGCGTCCGGGTCCTGTCCAGGGACTCGGCCCGCGGGGACAGCGACGACAATTGCTGGCTCACCAACATCATTCTTGATCCTGCACTGATGACGATCTCGGCTGCATCGGTGATCAAGGTGCTCGACGCGGAGGACATCGAGGCGCGCCACCTGTGGCGGCCCATGCACCTACAGCCAGTGTTCGCTGACACGCGTGCTTTCGTGAACCGGGGTGTCGGAGAGACTCTTCGACAACGGCGTGACGCTGCCGAGCGGATCTGCTCTGAGTGATGGAGAAATCGAAAAGGTCATAAAAACGACTCGCACCGCACTCGGGCAGGGCTGACTGCATGAGCCTCCCCACGGACGAAGCGCATTTTCGACCTTGCCCTAGCTATTCCTGCGTTGATTCTCTCCCTGCCCGTGCAAGTGGCTGTCGCAGCGGCAGTGGGACTGAAGCTCGGCCGCCCAGTACTATTCCGCCAGGTCAGGCCCGGACTGCATGGCGTGCCGTTCGAGCTGATCAAGTTCCGCACGATGCTGCCGATCGATCCGACCGAGGGCCGGACCGAGGATGCATCCAGAATGACGCCGCTCGGTCGCACGCTCCGCGCCACCAGCCTGGATGAGCTTCCATCGCTCTGGAACATCGTTCGAGGCGATATGTCTATCGTCGGACCGCGACCGCTGTTAATGCAGTACCTCCCCCGATACACGCCCGAACAGGCACGACGGCACGAAATGAAACCAGGACTAACTGGATTGGCTCAGGTTTCAGGTCGGAATTCTATCTGCTGGGAGGAGAAGTTCGCCTTCGATCTAGATTATCTGGACCACCATTCGTTTCGAAACGATCTAGAGATCCTAGTTGCCACCGCCAGGTGCGTGTTGAAAAGGGACGGCGTGGCGGGACCCGGAGAGGCAACTATGTCGGAGTTCCTAGGAATGCCACGCAGTAAATGAACGCAAAATGACTAAGAGCATCGTGATTGCTGGGTGTGGAGGGTTTGGAAGGGAAGTATTTGGCATCGTTACTGCGCTTCGGGCCGCGGGAACGTGCTGGAGAATCGAGGGATTCTTGGATGACGACCCAAGCGAGTTTGATATGGCACAGGTTAAGGCCCTCGGATCGCAGGTGCTGGGCCCGATTCACCGGCTATCGACGATGGGTCAGGTAAGTGCGGTCATGGCGATCGGTGCTAACGAAATTCGGAAGGCTCTTGTCCACCGCTTTATGCGGGATCAGGTCTATTGGCCGACAATCGTGCATCCCGAAAGTACACTTGGAATTGGAGTCCGGCTGGGGCGGGGGGCAATCGTAGCGGCCGGTGCACGTCTGAATACAAACACGACCGTGGGCAGCCAGGTGCACGTGGATCAGAATGTGACTATCGGCCACGACTCGCGGGTCGGCGACTTTGTTCGACTTAACCCGCAGGCTTGCATCTCTGGATCGGTGTTAATCGGCGATGGCGCGACAATCGGAGCAGGAGCAATCGTTTTGCAAGGACTGCAGGTTGGTTCGGGAGCAGTAGTCGGGGCCGGGTCATGCGTCGTCCGTGATGTTCCGACTGGAGTTACCGTCAAAGGAGTGCCTGCGAGATGAAGCGGGTCGTGGTTCTGAATCAGTTCGCGCTGCCTCGAAGCGAGAGTGGTGGCACCCGCCATGTCGACCTGTTCGGCCGCCTCACGGACTGGGAGCCCCTAATTGTCGCAGGTCACAGAAATCATTATTCACAGCAGGTCTACTCCACCACCGATGAGCGTTTCCAGCTTTTGAGGGTTCCTCGCAGCACAGCGGGTATATCTCGAGTGATTGGGTGGGGGACTTATGCGTTCCAAGCGTTCGTTCTTGTTCTCCTACGCCCAAACCTGGATGTTGTCTTCGGATCAACCCCTCACCTTTTCGCCCCACTCGCAGGACTCTTGGCAGCAAGGATTCGCAGAGTGCCATTCGTACTTGAGGTGCGCGATCTCTGGCCAGAGTCCCTCGTGGACGCTGGTAAAATCCGCTCGGGCGGAGCCATGCACAAGATCCTTAGCGGACTCGAGCGACTATTAGTACGGAAGTCAGATCTCATCGTTGCGGTAACGGCTGGCTGGCAGGAACACTTCGCGGAATTGGGCATGTCAGACAATTGCCTAATTGTCGTCCCCAATGGAACTGAGTTGGGTGATTTCGAAGTCGCTGCGTCGAAAGAGGAGCTACGAGACTCCCTGTCGATCCAGGGTTTCACCGCGGTGTTCGCTGGAGCTCATGGACCGAAGGATGGTATCGATCTGATCTTGGACGCAGCAGGACAGCTTCCGCGGGTGAACTTCATTTTGGTAGGTGAGGGTTCGGCGAAAAGCGCGGCGGTTAAACGCGCCAAAGACGAATTCCTCACAAATGTCGACTTTCGTCGGCCGGTTGCAAAGGAAGATCTACCGGGACTGCTCAAGGCGTGCGATGTGGGAATTCATTGCGTCAGTCCATTGCCAGTATTCGATCAAGGCATGAGTCCTAACAAGCTATTTGACTATATGGCGAGTGGACTTCCTGTGGTGAGCAATGCCGAGCAGGCGCTGAGCGGCATTGGGGTTACCGGAGAGTTTGGACACTTTGGCAACGCTGCTTCCCTTGTGGATTCCCTCCAAAGAGTGTTAATTGCATCGCCACGCACCCGATCAGCGTGGGGGCGTAATGGACTGCGACTAGTCGGTGAGCGGTTCTCGAGACGTCAGGCGGCGGGTCAACTCAATGAAGTTTTGAACAAGATCTCGTCGAAAGCCGCACCATAAGTGATAGTTCACCGCGAGCGCTAGATGTTCGTCCATAGATCGCTCAGCCCATAATCTAGATAGTACTAAAGGAGCAACCGTGACTTTGAGAGTCTTAGTTGTGTATAACATTCTGCAACACTATCGCCTAGACGTCTTTCGGCAGTTGCAGGATTCACCGGACCTCGAAGTCGAATTCGTGGCCGGCGGGTCTATCGGAGATGGTTCGATCGCAACGATACCGCCGAGGAAATTGGACAAGGTGCACACAGTAACGAACATCGAGTTCGGCACATTTCTCTGGCAGAGGCACCTTTTTGCAGTGCTTAGGGAGAGACGTCCGGACGTCGTGATCTTTCTGGGCAATTGCAAGTATATCAGCACCTGGATCGCTGGCCTTGCGTTAAAGAGCCAGAGAAAGGGAGTGCTATTTTGGACCATCGGTTGGCACAGACCCGAGGCAGGTCTGCGACGTCTGTATCGGATCCTCTTCTATCGAATTGCGGACCAATTACTCATTTACGCAAATGTCGGAAAGGATATCGGCATTCGGATGGGCTATCCCGACCGCAGAATGACTGTAATCTTCAATTCCAGTTCCAGCCCCATTGACAGCGAATGTGCGGACCCGTCAGCAATTCGGGAGCTTCTTCTGAAGCTGCCGCCGTTAGGTCAACCAGTCGCGACGGCTGTCATCCGCCTGAATCCGGTGAAGCACTTAGATATGCTTATCGTTGCAGCATCTATCGTTCGAGAGCGTGGAGTGCCTGTCTCTGTCATGTTGGTCGGCGAAGGTCCAGACAGGGACCGAATCATTGATTTAGCCTCGTCTCTGCTTGTTCCCCTCTACCTCCCGGGTCCCGTATACGGTCGAGAGGAGCTTCGGGTGATTTATGACCACACCACAATCACCGTAGTGCCGTCTCGTGCTGGCCTAACAACTCTGCAAAGTTTCAAGCATGGTATTCCAGTCATAACTCATGATTTCCCCTACGAACAGATGCCAGAGAGCGAGGCAATTACACCCGGGCTGACTGGGGATTTATATACTTATGGCAACGTGGATAGTCTTGCCGACGTAATGGAGCGCTGGATCCGCAGGCAGCAACAAGATCCGCGATCAACCGCCGCGAGGTGCGAAGAGGCAGTCAGTTCCGAATGGTCGGCAAAAGCTCAGTCAGACGCAATTGTCACTCAGATCCTTTCGGTTGCCGGTCGCAAGACGGGAGCACCCGACACGCGCCGGTTCATCCTATAGAGGCAGTCGAACGGAACTGCGAAACAGATTCGCTTGGTCGCCTTCAAAACACTGGAGCATGCTGTTTTTAGAACTAAGCCGCTCACCCCGGGCCGACGAAGGCAGTAATCACCCTGTGATTGGGACGAAACCGCCCAACGCTTGCACCGAGACCTAACTATCGTGCCACCCCTTTTCAAAGCCGGTCCCAGCGAGAGCGCAGTTGGCAAACCGCGCAGGGTGCACCTGAGGCCTCCCGGCCTTCCAGTGCACGAACAACTCGGGTCAGATCCACCACGTCGAAAGTCCTCCTGCCCATCACCGCTCCAGTCCGGGCCACGAAACGGCCGGAAGCCGGCGTGACCGCGAGAGCAGGACCCCATCCAACGACGGCGCACCGTCGTCCCCATGGGAATTACGTGACGAACCAGGGTGTGGAATTGCGTGACGGACCCCCGTCCCGATCTGAGGAATTGCATGAGCGGTGACATCTTCGATTGTCGACGAACGTTGAGGCTCAAGGTTCTGGAATGCTCCCTCGGACTTGCTCCTAATTAGAATTCCACACGGCCAGCCTATTCAGAGACTTCATTCATTGACTCGTCCACACCCTTGGTCAGGCTGAAGACCCGAGGACCCAGAAGCAAGCGACGGATACGAAATAGCTGAAGGCGCCCGCAAGGTACCGCCAGTGCCAGCGACCCATCGCGCGGAAAGTCACCGTCATGTCAATGAGGTAAAACAATGTCGAAGCTGCCGAGTAATAGATGAGGGTGTCCAAGAAGTTCCGCGTAAGGAGGAACCCGCCGACGAGAGCGCCAACCTCGACGAGCAGTCGAACCCCGCTCATGATCAGATTCACTGATTGCAGGCCCAGTACCACACGCGCACTACCGACGCAGGTGCGCGTCAGCGCGAAGAGATACTGGACAACCAGGACCGACGCAATGGCTCCGGCCTCGGCCCATTGCGCGCCCAGAAGCCAGCCGAAGATTGGCTCGCCCCAGAGGACGACCAGGAGAAGTGGCAGATAGGCCACTGCCATGATTGTGACCACTAGTCGCATCGTGAACGAGCTGAGGTTCTTCCCGGCTGCGGACCGGTGCATGGCCTCCCGGAAGTAGACGGTCCCGATGGGCGCTCCCACCAACCGGAGCGGTATCCCCAGCATCTTGTCGGTCATCGCGTAAAGGCCCACGGCGGTATTGCCGAACATCAACGCCAGGAGCTGACGGGGAGCCTGCGCTGACATAGTCTCGACTAGGTTGGCGGGGTACTGGAAGGCGACAAAGTCGCGGTTTTGACGGAACACATCTCGTGCGTCCGCGACGCTCGGCCGCCGGTGGAATGGTCGCAGGCGAAACGCCATCTGAATGTTGCCGACCAAAAGCGCGCCCACAGACCCGGCAATCAGCCCCTTGGCGCCGATCCCCAGAAGCCCCAAGGGAAGGGTGATGAGCAGCGTCGCGGCGGCTCCAATTAGGGAGTTGGTGAAGAGTACCCGGTCGGCGCCACGCCGGTTCGCATACGCACGCAGCGAGCCGTTGGCGTAGGTGAGAATGGCCATGAACCAGACCAGGAGGCAGGCGATGGCGTTGGGCAAACCTGTATGCAGGAGTTGCGCCATAGGGGCCAGGGCTAACCCTACGCCCAGGATAAGCGTCGCGAGAGCCGCCGCGGCAGCGAGGCCGACGGTCAAGATCTGCCGACCATCCCCATCAGTCGCGGCCCGAACGATAGCAGATTGCATGCCCAGCGAGATCAGCGCAGCAACCACCGCGGCAACTGATGAGATCAGCGCAAACTCGCCGAAATCTTTGGGATCGTAGAGCCGACTAACGATGGGAATAGTCAGTACGCCGAGGGCGTACGCAAGCACGGTTCCCGACGTGAGGATTCCGACACTACGTGCGAACCCTGGACGAGTTGCTCGACGCCAGTAGGCGCTCGCCCTAGTCACGTGAGCATCATGATGGCCTTCCAACGGCGGCAGACTGCGCTGCGACGTTGTGGGAAAGGCAAAGCCCAACGAGACCGAAGAAGGGCGGCCAGGAAAGGTAGCTGGCCGAGAACAGCAGCGGCATCAGGCCGAGCCCGACGAAGATCAGGACCAGAGCCCGACGGTCGAGGTCTGCGGAGACGACGAATACCCGCAGGATCGCGCCTAGCAGGAGCAGAATAAGGAGCGTTCCGAGAATCACCCCGAACTGCGCCCAGAGCTCAAGAAAAATGTTGTGGGGGTACCAGCCGAGGGACTCGGTGTCGACCGCCGCTCCCATCCTCTGCGCGAGGATGGGACGCTCGTTGGACATCCCAACCCCCGTAAGCGGGTACTGGGCCATGAGATCGAGGGTGTGGTCAATCAGCCCGCTCCTCGCGCGGTCCTCGAGCAGCGTGCCATCCAACAGACGTGAAACAACCCGGGTGCTCAATCCCAACCGGGCCACCACCGGCTGCAGGGTGCCCACTACGCCGGAGGAGAACTGAACGAGCAACCAAGTTGCCGCAGCGCCGACCCCTGCAGCCACGATTGCGGCTCGGCGCGACACTCGAACCTGAATGATGACACGCGCGATGATAAACAGGGCTGCGACAACGAGGGGTCCTCGGGCCCCAGCACTAAGCATGAGGAATCCCGAAGAGATTGCCAGAGCGCCGTTCAGGAGTGGTCTTCTCTCAAAGGCCGCATCGATGAAGACCAGCAAAGCGGGCAGGGTCGCATAAGAGATGTATTGCGAGTAGGACTGGTTGTGGACGGTTCCGCTCGAAAGGCCCTGCAACTCGATGATGACCGCAACCAGGATCACGGGGGCTGCGGTATAGAGGTAACGTCGACACTGTCGATAGTCGCGGACCGCGAATGCCACGGTCATCCACCCGAGACCGATGACAAGACCTGCTGCGATCTCTAGGTAAAATTGGTCCGATCCTTGGCCTTGCAGCGCACCTACGGCGAAGGCAAAGAGCGAGATCCCGCCGACCAGCCCAACTCGACGGTCCGCGCCTCTCAGAATTGCCGGAAGTGCTACCGCCACCGCCACTGCCAGCGCCCCATGGACCAAAAGGAATCCCATCAATGTGGGTAACCCGAGCAGGCCCGCAGCGGTGTTGGCGACGGTAACAAGGGCTGACCGGGCCACGAGAAGGGGTAGCAACGCGGGCAGCACTGCATCCGCCAGTCGCCGGGAACGAAGTTCCAGTCGCTCGTTCGGGACCTTAGTCACAGGATTCACGTAGGATTCTAGAGTAGGCGACTTCCAGCCTCTTCCTCTCCTTCTCCCAGCAGAGGTCAGCCTTGGCCGTCTTGAGGTTGGCCTGCAGACGGGAGCGCACAGCCGGGTCGGACCGCAACTGATCGATCGCTTCCCCCACCTGGGACACATCCTCCGGATCCACCAGGGCACCGATGTCGTACTTACGCACCAACGCCCCAATCTCGGGAAAGTTACTGGCAATGACCGGAGTCAACGCCTGTACATTTTCAAAGAACTTATTGGGCAACATTAAATAGTAACTTTCCGTCACAGCTGGAACGATTACCATGCCGACGTCAACGGCACCGATGTGCTCGCCCAACTCCGGCAACGGCACGGCGTCACGGAACAGCAGGCGATCCTTAACCCTCAATTCCTGAGCCAGGCCCCAAAGCCGTTCACGGTACTCCGGATCGCCGTTGCCCAATACCACCATTGCCACCGACTCGCGACCCGCGAGAGCACGAATCGAGACCTCGATCCCACGGTTTGGAATCACGCCCCCGTGATACATCAGAAGGAACGTATCCAGCGGCACACCCATCGCCCCGCAGAAGTCAACTCGTCGCTCCCTGCACCTCTGCTCATCGATCGCCCAGAACGATGGGATGTTCCGCACAACCACCGGCTTGTCCGCTAGACCGTGGATCTCCTGCACCCGGTCTGCAATCGCGTCATTCACCATGATGCTGAACACGCAGCGCCGCATCAGAAATGACTCCAAATGCTGAACCCGCAATCGCCTCCACCCACTCACCTCGCCCATCGCGAACTCGTGGGAGTCGTAGACCAGCAGCGGACGTCGACCCCTGGGAATGAACCACGTTGACAGCCAGGCGATGAACAGACCGAGGAGATTGTGACCACTGATGATGTCTGCATTCTTTCGCCGCAAATAGTGCGGCTGGACCACGAGTAGGCGCCAAACCATCTGCGCCTTCCTCAGCAGGGAGTTCTTTGACAGCTTCCAGGTCCGATGCTCCACCCGGAACCCGTCCACTATCGCGGGGCTCGGAAGCGTGGCAACATCGCACACCAGGACATCGAACCCGATATCGTGAGCAACGGACAATTCACGCTTGTTCCTGCTCGCGAACTGAAAGTCGCTGAACATATACTTGACTATTTTCATGTTGTCAGCCGATCACGGCCTGGTAGGCCGCGACCAGTACGTCGCGCTCCCTCTCCCAGCAGAGGTCAGCCTTGGCCGTCTTGAGGTTGGCCTGCAGACGGGAGCGCACAGCCGGGTCGGACCGCAACTGATCGATCGCTTCCCCCACCTGGGACACATCCTCCGGATCCACCAGGGCACCGATGTCGTACTTACGCACCAACGCCCCAATCTCGGGAAAGTTACTGGCAATGACCGGAGTCAACGCCTGTACATTTTCAAAGAACTTATTGGGCAACATTAAATAGTAACTTTCCGTCACAGCTGGAACGATTACCATGCCGACGTCAACGGCACCGATGTGCTCGCCCAACTCCGGCAACGGCACGGCGTCACGGAACAGCAGGCGATCCTTAACCCTCAATTCCTGAGCCAGGCCCCAAAGCCGTTCACGGTACTCCGGATCGCCGTTGCCCAATACCACCATTGCCACCGACTCGCGACCCGCGAGAGCACGAATCGAGACCTCGATCCCACGGTTTGGAATCACGCCCCCGTGATACATCAGAAGGAACGTATCCAGCGGCACACCCATCGCCCCGCAGAAGTCAACTCGTCGCTCCCTGCACCTCTGCTCATCGATCGCCCAGAACGATGGGATGTTCCGCACAACCACCGGCTTGTCCGCTAGACCGTGGATCTCCTGCACCCGGTCTGCAATCGCGTCATTCACCATGATGCTGAACACGCAGCGCCGCATCAGAAATGACTCCAAATGCTGAACCCGCCAACTACCCCAGGGGCCGCGCTTTCCTCCAGTGTTGCGGCCTAACTCGAACTCTTGCGAGTCGTAGACCAGAAGTGGACGTCGCCCCCTGGGCATGAACCACGTTGACAACCATGCGACCAACAAGCCGAGCAAATCGTGACCACTGATGATCGAGGGCCGAAGTCGCCGGGCTTCCAAGGCCCAAATGACCAAGCTGGTTAGGCGGTTGAGGTGCACTAGAGGCGAGGAGACTCCAAGGGGTCGGGTAGAAAGCTCCAAAACTTTCCAGCCTTCGCTGATGGTCGTTCCGCGCCGCTTGCCCTTAGTCATCACGAGTGTTTCCATGCCCAGGTCGCGCAACACGCTCAATTCCCGCTTGTCACGACTTGCGCGAGTGAAACCCAGCGGGGAGATCTTTAGGAAAAGTCCTTGCGTTACTGTTCCCTCTTGACCGTGTGTTCTCATTGTTTCAGCCACCCTTCCAGACCTAAGCATCCTTAGCCGTCGGTTGGCCGAGCATAAGTCGAGCGTTGAGATTGGATAGAGCGAGGTTCGTAGCTCCATTGCTGTTCTTGCGTCGAAAAAGTTGAAGGTGGTGTGTGCGCCGCACTTGTGGTTTCACGGTGATCCATAGCCAAGATGGCTGCATGCTTCTCCGGATTCTGGTGGTTCGGAGTTGCGACCTCCGGTATAGGAGCATCCGTGATTGCTTGGACGGCCAATATAGCCAATAGTCACACCTTCAAAGTTTCGTGCTTCGACAATAACTCTCCCGTCAATCAGTACCTTCAACCCAGGCAGGTCGTGGCGCTTTAGGTACCTGTATGCGGCGTGATCTGCTTGCACAACAGCCACGTCGACCTCGGACCCAAAGGAGTGTGGCGTGAAACCGAGAAGACGAAGTTCATGGTCCGTGTACATCGGGTCGTGCACGCTAACAACCGCTCCCGCCGCAAGGAGGGCGTCGACCGTAGCAAATACGCCGGAAAATGCAGATTCCTTGACTCCTCCGCGATAGGCCGCGCCCAGCACTACGGTCCGGGCCCCTTTCAGGTCGCCATATGCCTCCTTGGCGAGCTGCCACACAATAGGCTGGCATCCCGGCGTTTGTCTCACGGGCGGATCGCACGATCGTGGCATTCGGGTCGTTCCACAGATACAGCCGCGGATACACCGGTATGCAGTGCCCACCAACCGCGATGCCGGGTTGATGGATGTGGCTGTAGGGCTGGGAGTTGCTGGCCTCGATGACCTGGTAGATGTCGATGCCATTCGCGCCGGCGAACTTGGCGAACTGATTGGCCAGCCCGATGTTGACGTCGCGATATGTGGTCTCGGCCAGTTTCGCCATCTCCGCCGCCTCAGCCGAGCCGAGGTCCCACACTCCGTTGCCGCGTTCCAGGTCCGGTCGTTCGTCGAACTCAAGGACGTCCTCGTAGAACGCGACGGCCCGCTTGGCGCCTTCCTCGGACAGCCCACCGACCAGCTTGGGGTACTTGCGGAGGTCGGCGAAGATCCGCCCGGTGAGCACCCGCTCGGGGGAGAACGCCAGGTGGAAGTCGAGTCCTTCGACCAGGCCGGAGGTCCTTTCCAGCAGCGGCTTCCACCGGCCGCGGGTGATCCCGACCGGCAAGCGTCGTTTCGAAGATCACCAGGGTGTCAGCCGTCAGCCCACGCCCGATGTCGGTGGTCGCCGAATCCAGCCAGCCGAAGTCCGGCTGATCGTCGCTATCGACGAAGAGCGGCACGACGACCACGACAACATCGGATTGGGCGACAGCGCCGGCGGTATCCGTGGTGGCGGTGATGAGGCCATCACCAACTGCCAAGGCGAGCCGTCGCGCCAGGTCGGCCTCGCCGGGAAAGGGTTCCTCCCCGCGGTTCACCTGGTCGACGACGCGCTGATTCACGTCGGCACCGATGACTTGGTGCCCACGAGAGGCGTACTGAACGGCGAGCGGCAGGCCGATCTTGCCGAGTCCGACAACGGTGATTTTCACGCGTGAACCCTCAGATCGATCGTCGAACCGGTGTTGGCGGATTCGATCATTGCCTCTGCGACAAGGACCGTCGTCAGTCCCTGCTCCATGGTCACGATGTCGGAGTCCTTGCCGAGCACCGCGTCACGGAAGTTCTCGTGTTCCACCCGCAGGGGCTCGGGTTTGGCGATGGCGTAACGGATCACGTCTCCCTCGGAGACACCACGGAACTGCGCGATGCCGCTCCACGCGGTCGGCACCGATCCGTTGGCGTAGAAGGTCAGATCGGCGCTGAGGGTGTCGGCGACGAAGGTCCCGCGCTCGCCGGTGATGATGGTGACCCGTTCCTTCAGCGGCGAGAGCCAGTTGACCAGATGGTTGGTCACGGTGCCGTCCGCGAGGGATCCGACCACGGCGACGAGATCCTCGTACTTCCGTCCGCTCCGGAAGGCCGTCCTGGCCGACACCGACGTGAAGGGCTGCTGGCTGACCCAGGCGGTCAGGTCGATGTCGTGCGTTGCCAGATCCTTCACAACGCCGACGTCGGTAATGCGGTCCGGGAACGGGCCCTGCCGGCGCGTGATGATCTGATAGACGGTCCCGAGATCGCCCGCCGCCAAGCCGGTTGCGCGCGGACTGCAGCGCGGGGTTGTACCGCTCGATGTGGCCCACCGCACCGATCAGGCCGGCGGCACCGAACACGTCGACCAGATTGCGGGCCGACGGTGTGTCCTGCGCGAGCGGCTTCTCGATAATGGTGTGGATGCCGGCCTCGGCAAGCGCGAGGCCAACGGTCTCGTGATGCATGGTCGGAACCGCCACCGCGCAATAGTCGATGCCCGTCGCGATGAGTTCCTCGATGGTCTTGAGCACCGGCCGCCCGCCGGCGATGGAATGCGCGTCTCCGCACGGATCGGCGACCGCCACCAGGTCGACCCCGGGAAGGCTGGACAGGACCCGGGCGTGGTGGCGGCCCATCATGCCAAGGCCGATCAGCCCTGCTCGCAGATTTGCCATTACTAGACGCCTGCCTTACTCAAAGTGTTGACGGCCGTGATGACACGGTCGAGGTCGGACGTCGTCAGGGACGGATGAACCGGCAGGGAAAGGCATTCGGCGGCCGCCTGCGTGGTGTGCGGCAGGTCGATGTCGACGTCGAAGGACGCCAACCGGTGATTCGGGGTGGAGTAGAAAATGCCCGACCCGACATTGAATTCGGTGCGCAGCGCCTGCGCGAAGCCGTCGCGGTCCTGCGGAATCCGGACCGTGTACTGGTGATAGACGTGAACGGCCCCATCGGCCAACGGGGGCGTGACCACACCGTCCAGGTGCTTGCTGAGGTAGGTGGCGTTGTCCTGCCGCTGCTTGGTCCAGGCGTCGATCTTCGTCAGCTGCACACGCCCGATGGCGGCGTGAATGTCGGTCATCCTGCTGTTGAATCCGACGATCTCGTTCTCGTACTGCCGCTGCATACCCTGGTTGCGGTACAGCCGCATCAGTCGTTCGATCTCCGCGTTCGCGACCGAAACCATCCCACCTTCACCGGATGTCATGTTCTTGGTGGGGTAGAGCGAGAACATCGCGAACGAGCCGAAGGACCCGACCGGCGTGCCGCCGAGTGATGCCCCGTGGGCTTGGGCGGCGTCCTCGAAGATCTGCAGTCCGTGCCGCGTCGGCCAATGACTGGAGCGCGGGCATGTCTGCGGGATGTCCGTACAGGTGAACCGGCATGATGCCGACAGTCCGGTCGGTGATGGACGCTTCGACCGACGCCGGGTCCAGGCAGAAGGATGCGGGATCGATGTCGGCGAACACCGGGGTCGCCCCGGCCAGCGCCACCGAGTTGGCCGTCGCGGCGAAGGTGAACGACGGCACGATGACCTCATCGCCCGGTTTGACGCCCGCGGCGAGCAGGCCCAGATGCAGCCCGGACGTGCCGGAGTTGACGGCCACGCAGGTTCGGTTCAGCTGAAAATGGTCGGCGAATTCGCGTTCGAAGGCGGCGACCTCGGGGCCCTGCGCGAGCATGCCGCTGCGGAGAACCCGATCGACAGCGATCCGCTCGTCCTCGCCGATCAACGGTTTGGCCGCCGGGATGAATTCGCTCATGATTCGCCCGGCCTGTCGGCGCTTCGCGAACTGGCGACGGGGGCGTTCAAGGTGAGAATGCCGTCCTGCTCGAAATACCGTTCCTCCGTCTGTGGGCAACGCCACGAGCTCTCATCGAGCTTCTCCAGCGGAACCCCGGCCCTTCCGACCCAGCCGACGCGAACGGCAGGTACACCGGCAACGATCGCGAACGCGGGGACGTCCCTGACGACGACGGAACCCGCCGCCACCAGTGCCCACGCCCCGATGGTCACCGGTGCGACGCACACCGCCCGAGCGCCGATCGACGCGCCCCGGCGAACCGTGACACCGACTGGCAGCCAATCGTTTCCGTCCTTCTGCCGGCCGTCCGGAGTGATGGAGCGGGGATATTGATCGTTGGTGAAAACCGCTGCTGGGCCGACGAAGACACCGTCCTCCAGGAGCGCGGGTTCGTACACGAGCGCATAGTTCTGCACCTTGCAGTTGTCGCCCATGCGGACGCCGGGCCCGACGTAGGCGCCCCTGCCGACGATGCAGTTGGTGCCCAGAATTGCACCTTCACGAACTTGCGCCAGGTGCCAAACGGCTGTTCCGTCGCCGAGTCTGGCATCCGTTGCCACATCGGCGCTGGCCTCGACGCGTGTCATCTATGTCCTCGGTTTCTCAAAAGCAAAAAGGTTGTCGCAGTGTAAAAGTCAGTGAGTGGTCGAAGAAGCGGCGCCGGAGCCGTCTCAGGCACGAACTGCAAGGCCCCCAACCCGCAAGGACATTTCTTCGCAGGTTTGCCGCAATTCCAGGATGACCGAGGTGCTGCCCGATTGGGGATTCATCGCTCCGACGCAGTGGCCGGTGACCGGCGGAACGTCGACATGAGACAGCAAGGCGTGCACCGGCCGCCGGTCCGGTTCACCGTCGCTGAACAGGTCCTCGTGCATTTTCTCCCCGTGCCGCAATCCGGTGTATTCAACGTCGATCTCCTCACCGGAGAGCTCGATCAAATGCCGGGCGACCTCGTCGATGCTGACCGGTTTACCCATGTCCAGCACCAGGGCCTCGCCGCGACCACCCATGGCGGCCGCCTGAATGACCAGTTCGACCGCCTCGTTCACCGTCATGAAGTACCTGGTGACGTCGGGGTGGGTGACGGTGACCGGCCCGCCGCTGGCGATCTGCGCGGCGAACGCGGTCAACACCGACCCGCGGCTGCCCAGGACGTTGCCGAACCGGACACTGAGGAAGATGCCGTCGGCCTCGGCCGCCACCGCTGCGGTCAAACCTTCGGCGATCCGCTTGGAGTAGCCGAGCACGCTGATCGGGTTGGCGGCCTTGTCGGTGGAGATGTTGACGAACCGTTCCACGCCAACGGCTTGCGCGGCCTCCAACACCGTCAACGTTCCCCAGATGTTCGTCTTGACCGCCTCGGCCGGGTACTGCTCCAACATCGGCAGGTGCTTGAGCGCCGCGGCGTGGAACACCACCTGCGGGCGGCGTTCGGCGAAGATCTCCCGGATCCGATCGCCGTCCCGGATGTCGGCGAGCACGACGTTCGGCGAGTCCAGCAGTGCCCGGTGGTCGATCGACAACTGCACGCCGTGCAGGGCGGACTCGTCACGGTCGAGCATGATCAACTCGGCGGGGTGCCACCGGCTGATCTGCCGGCACAGTTCGGACCCGATCGAGCCGCCGGCGCCGGTGACGAGAACCCGCTGCCCCGTTAAATAGCCTGCGATGGAGGCGATGTCGGTATCGATCTGCCGCCGGCCCAGTAGGTCGGGCAGATCGATGTCACGGACGTCCTTGATCCCGACGCGGCCATGGAGCAGTTCATTGACCCCCGGCAGCACCTTGACGGCGACCCCCACATCGGCCGCGATTCGGGAGATCGCCCGCAGGAAGACGGCGTCCGCGCTGGGTACCGCTACGACAACCGTTGACACGCCGGTCTTCTCCGCCATCACAGCCAGGTCGGCCGACGTCCCCATCACCGGAACCCCGTCGATCCGCAGATACCGACTGTTGGGGTCGTCATCCAGGATCCCGACCGGGTACCACCGCGAGGTCGCGTCTTTGTGCATCGACTTGATCAATTGCCGGCCGCCGTCACCGGCGCCGATGACCAGCACCGGCTGCCCGCGGTGGCTGCGTTCGGCCGGCGCCGCGTTCTCCCGGATCGCCCTGACCATTGCCCGACCCCAGGCCATCACCAGGATGGCGCACAGCGTCGCCATCAGCGGAACCGACCGGGGGAGTGATGGTCCGGACGGCCAGAACACGGTGGCCAGCAGGTTGGCGAAGTAGACCAGCACCCCGACGCACAGCGTGACGGCGCTGAGCTGGATCATCTCGTCGAGGCTGCCCATCATCGCCCGGCCGTCGTGCAGTCGGGTGGTCCAGGCGGCGAGCGCGAACAGCACGGCCGTGAACACTCCGACGGCGACGGTCGTGGCCCACTGCACGTTGCCGGGATCGAAGTCGAGCCGGGCGAGCGCGGCGAAGGCCACGGCGAAGATCCACACGCAGGAATCGAACGCGAGCAGCCAGAAGTGCCGACGCGACGAAAGTCGGTCGATCATGGTCGTACTGTTCGTTTGCGGCACGCCCATGGCCCCCTTTGGCCGAATCGGATGACATGACGAGTTGGTTACACCGTGTGTCCGTCCGATTACAAAAAATACCACGCTGGTCGGCGACCTTTGGTCCGGTGATCAGTCCGCCTGCTGACCGCGGCCAATTTCGTCCCACCAGAAATCCAGTGAGTTGGTGCAAATGGGTGGTGACCAGCAAGCCCAATGCTGTGACCCGCGGCTGGCGGACCGACCTCACGGCGCCCGGCCGAGCCATGACGATGTGCCCTGCGGCGTAACAGGTTGCGCGTCCACAGGGTGTCAACCCTGCCACCGCTGGGGTGATTCGACAATGAGCCATCAACTGGCTGCTTGCCCTGTCGATTCTTGATATTCGGCCTTTTCGCGACTGGCAGCAGTCAAAATCAACCCTAAAGGGTTGCCGTCACCCCTTGGTGCTCTTTCGAACCGTTATCCGCCGAGAATGAGGAAACCCGGGGAATCGAGGAATCCATCCGAGAATCCGTCGCGCGCTCAGCCCGTGCTGGCCAGCGCGATCAACCGGGCGGCCTTGAGTTCGGTCTCGGCCCACTCACCCGCCGGGTCGGAGGGGTAGGTGATGCCCGCCCCGGTGCCGAAGTTCAGCAACTGCCCGGCGCCACCCGAAGGGTCGGGGGTCGTGAAGAAGGTGCGGATCCCGACCGCCAGCCTGGCCCGTCCGGCGTCGGCGTCGATGTACCCGATCGCCCCGCAGTACGGGCCGCGGGGGACCGGCTCCAGTTCCGAGATGACCTGCTGGGCGCGGATCTTCGGTGCGCCGGTGACGGAGCCGGGCGGGAAGGTCGCCGCCAGGATCTCCGCCCAGCCGACCCCATCGGCCAGCCGGGCCGTCACGGTGGACACCAGATGCGCCAGTCCGGGGTGCTCCTGCCGCTCCAGCAGCGCGGTCACCGTCACCGATCCCGGCCGACCGATCCGGCCCAGATCGTTGCGGACCAGGTCGGTGATCATGATGTTCTCCGGAAAATCCTTGTCCGCGAAGGGTTCTTCCGGCTTCGTCGTGCCCTTGATCGGCGACGACGAGACGAGGGTGCCGTCCCTGGACAGGAACAGCTCCGGTGACGCCGTGACGACCCACCGATCCGCCAGCCGCAACACACCCTGGTACGGCGCGGGATTCCCGGCCGACAGCAACCCGGCCAGCGCGAACGGGTCCGCACCGGGTTCGAGCGGAGCCGACAGCAACCGGCACAGATTCACCTGATAGACGTCACCGGCCTCGATGTACCGGCGGATCCGGTGCACCCCGTCGACGAAGGCCGCCTCGTCCATCGAACTGCGCCAGCTCGCCGGGTCGGGACCGTGCCACGCCGCCGCGGGAGTAGGCAGCTCGGAGGCCGTCACCGAGGCGAACCGGTAGCCCGTCAGGCCGCCCTCGAACGTGGCCAGCACGGCCCACCAGCCGCCGCGGTCCAGCACGCCCGGATCGGCGGACAGGTCGGCAACCTGGACCAGATCGGTGGCCAGCAGGCCGTCGAAATGTGCCATCGGTGCGGGCGCTGGAGTGGACATCGTTGCTCAGCGTAGGGGTGGATCCCGCTGCGTCGGACCCGCTGTCCGATACTCGGCGGATGGCACCCGACGCCCGTACACCGCCCGGCCAGATCAGCACCCGCACCGTCTACCAGAGCAAGTGGATGAGCGTGCGGGAGGACACCTACACCCAGCCGGACGGGATCGTCGTGACCTACGGGGTCGTCGACAAGGACGACTTCGCGATCGTGATCGCCCAGGAGGGCGACGCCTTCCACCTTGTCGAGCAGTTCCGCTACCCCATCGGGCAGCGGTCGTGGGAGTTTCCGATGGGTACCTGGCCGGCCGGCCGTTCCGGCACCGCGGAAGAACTGGCCCGGCAGGAGCTACAGGAGGAGACGGGACTGACCGCCGCGAACTGGCGGCAACTCGGCGGCCGCATGCACCACGCCACCGGGTTCTGTTCACAAGGTTTCACCGTGTTCCACGCCACCGATCTGACGGCGGGGCCGCACGACCGGGAGGACACCGAGTCGGACATGGTGCAGGCCCTGGTCAGCGAGCAGGAGTTCCGGGCGATGATCCTGGACGGGCGGATCGTGGACGGGCCGACGATGGCCGCCTATGCGCTGTTCCAACTGTCCGGGTGAGGGCGGTCCGGTGCCGTGCCCCGGTGCGGTGGACGAGGCGACCCGTTGCGCTGAACTAGACTTCCACCCACTGTGTCTGATTCTCCAGCGGCGGCCGATTCCGCCGCGCCCGATCCTGCTGCCCGCCCGCCGCACCCCCAGCCCGTCGTCTCCAACCGGATCCTGACGATCCCGAACGTGCTGTCGTTCCTGCGACTGCTCGGCGTGCCGCTGTTCTTCTATCTCCTGGTCGGCCCGCAGCTGGACGGTTGGGCGTTCGTCGTGCTGGTCGTCAGCGCCATCACCGACTACGCCGACGGCAAACTGGCCCGAATGCTCGACCAGTACAGCCGGCTGGGTGCGCTGCTCGACCCCGCCGCCGACCGGTTGTACATCCTGGCCGCCCTGGTCGGCTTCGTCATCCGCGGCTTCATTCCCTGGTGGGTGGCGGTGCTGATCATCGGCCGGGACGTGCTGCTCGCCGCGACGCTGCCGGTCCTGCGCCGCTACGGGTACACCGCGCTGCCGGTGCACTACCTGGGCAAGGCCGCCACCTTCTGCCTGTTCTACGGGTTGCCGATGCTGCTGCTCGCGCAGGGCGACTCGATCATCGCGCAGATCGCGCTGCCCACCAGCTACGCCTTCATCACCTGGGGCGTGGTGATGTACCTGTGGGCCGGCGCGATCTACTTCCGGCAGCTCGGCTGGATCATCAAGAACTGCCCGCTCGCGCCGCGTTTCCGGCCGCCCACCCCGCCGGCCGCCGCCGGCACCCTGGCCCATGGTTGAGGTCCAGTCGATGGTCGAGGTCGGGCCCGTGATGAAGGACGGGGCCCATGGTTGAGGTCAAGCAGAACCCGGTGCCGTCGCTGCTGGAGTCCCTGCAACGGGACCACCTCGATCCCGGCTACGCGGCGGCGGCGAAGCGCAAGGCAGCGGCCCCGGCGGGCAGCCGGCCACCGCACTCGGGGCGGGCCTGGACCATCGCGACCGTCGCCGCGGCCTGCGTGCTGGTCGGTGTGCTCTTCGGGGTCTCCGCCAGCAGCACCGAGACGAACGCACCCCGGGCCGAGAAGACCAGGGCCGCCCTGCTCGAAGACATCGACCGCGCCGAGCAACGACAGTCGGAGCTGGCAGCCTCCGCGACCGGGCTCGCCGAGGAACTGCGCGCCACCCAATCCGTGCTCGGCGCCGGTGGCCCGCTGCAGACGGTCGCCCAGCTGGAGAACGCCGGCCAGATCACCCCGGTCACCGGCCCCGGACTGCGGATCGTCATCGACGAGGCCCAGCCGGACCCCTCGGCAAACGCCCCGACCAGCGGCGGCGTCATTCGGGATCGGGACGTCCAGTTGCTCGTCAATGACCTGTGGGCGGCCGGCGCGGAGGCAATCTCCATCGGCGGAGTCCGGCTGCAGCCGCGCAGCGCCATCCGGCAGGCGGGCGGGTCGATCCTGGTCGACAACCGCCCGGTGTTCTGGCCGATCACCGTCGAGGCCATCGGCGACCCCGCCGGAATGCAGGTCAAGTCGGTCGGCTCGCCCGGCTTCGGCCGGTTCTCGGCGTTTGCGCAGCTCTACGACATCGAGTTCGACGTCTCGGCGCAGGAAACCCTGAATCTGCCGGGTGGGTCAGGCGCCGATCTGCTGTTCGCCAGGCCGCCTACCGCCGTGACGACCGACCTTCCCGCACCGCCCACCGATTCAGCGCCTGCACCGCCCGTAGCGGAGGCCAGCCCGACGCCCAGCGCAACGCCCACCGGCTGAGGTGGTGCCACCGGTGCGGTAACTCTGGCATCGTCGTACCCGCGCAAGCGAAAAGCGCGGGTGCGGGCGGTGCGGAGAGCAGCCGCATTTCGTGAGTAGCCCCGCTACCGAAGATGTTTGGAGTCAAATCTGTGTATGCGCTGCTAGCGCTGGCCGTCGGGGTGGTCATCGGTCTGGTCGTGCACCCCACCGTGCCCGACTGGCTGGGCCCCTACCTGCCCATCGCCGTGGTCGCCGCGCTGGATGCCGTGTTCGGCGGGCTGCGGGCGAAGCTGGACGACATCTTCGACGCCAAGGTCTTCGTCATCTCCTTCGTCGCCAACGTCCTGGTCGCGGGCTTCATCGTGTTCCTCGGCGACCAGCTGGGGGTCGGCGCCCAACTGTCGACCGCCGTTGTCGTCGTGCTCGGCATCCGGATCTTCGGCAACGCCGCGGCGATCCGCCGGCACATCTTCAAGGCCTGACGATGACGCACCCCACCGAACCACCGCCGGACGATGCAACACCGGCCGACGCACCAACGACACAACAACCGGCCGACGCACCACCGACCGAACCGACACCGGCCGACGCAACACCCACTGAACCACCGCCGCCGACCGAACCACCGGCCGACGCCACACCGGCCGCGCCACCGGTGCCGGAGCGCGCCCGGACCACGTTCGTGAACCGGATCGTGGTCGCGCTGCTCTGCGCGCTGCTCGGCTTCGCCGTCGTGCTGCAGGTCCAGCGGACCGCCTCCGGCGACGCGCTGGCCACCGCCCGCCCCGACGACCTGGTGCAGATCCTGGACGGGCTGCAGCGGCGAGAGGACGACCTGAACGTCGAGATCGCCGAACTGGAGAACACCCTGGGCCGGCTGCAGCGCAGCGGTGCGTCCTCCGAGGAGGCGCTCGCCGAGGCGGAGCGGCAGGCGGAGGCGCTCGGCATCCTGACCGGCACCGTGCCCGCCACCGGGCCGGGCGTCACCATCACCATCAACGATCCGGACAAACGGATCCCGCCCGAGGTGATGCTGGACGCGATTCAGGAGCTGCGCAACGCCGGCTCGGAGGCCTTCCAGGTCAACGGCGTCCGGGTCGGGGTGGACTCGGCGTTCACCGGCTCCGGCGGCGCGATCACCCTCGACGGGGTGTCGCTGACCCCGCCGTACACGGTCACCGCGATCGGCGACCCGCCCACGCTGGCGGCCGCCCTGGCCATTCCGGGCGGGGTCTTCGACACGGTCCGGCGGGCCGGCGGGACGATGGACGTCGCCCAGTCGGACGCCGTGCTGATCGACGCCTTGCGGCCGCTGCGGACGCCCCAATACGCTCGTCCGGCCCAATAGTGATCTACTCGCGTCAGCTCGCACTCGCGCCAACCGGAAGGGCCCCATCGTGATTCCAGAGGACCTGCGCTACAGCTCGGACCACGAGTGGATTCGCGCCTCGGACGGCGCCGCCGACACCGAGAACACCGGCGGGATCACCGTCGCCCGGATCGGCATCACCGACTACGCGCAGAACGCCCTCGGCGACATCGTGTTCGTGCAGATGCCCGAACCGGGCACCACCATCGAGCCGGGCGACTCGATCGGTGAGGTCGAGTCGACCAAGTCCGTCTCCGACATCTTCGCGCCGGTCAGCGGCACCGTCGTGGCCCGCAACGACGCCCTGGACTCCGCACCGGAACTGGTGAACACCGACCCGTACGGCGACGGCTGGATGATCGAGGTCGAGCTCGCCGACCCGGCACAGGTCGACGACCTGCTCGACGCCGCCGCCTACGCCGAGACCATCGGCGAGAGCTGAGCCTGCCCCCGGGGAACTTGGTACCGCGAAGTTGCTGGCCGATCGCGCCGCGCCCACGGTGCGGCAACCGTGACCGGCACGGTACGGTCGTCCCCACAGGGGAAGCCCTGGGCTGGTTCGTCCACCCCGGAACTTGTTTGCCTGACCCGCGAACCGGTGACCTGACTGGGGGAAATGACATGACCGGGTGCAATGCCACGGTGATACGAAGGAGTGTCTGGTGACTGAGAATGACCGCGGGTCGGCGGCGTCGGATTCCACCTCAATTTTCGCCGGCGGTCTGTTCGGAGCCGCAGAACCTGAGACCAGTGACGACGTCCTCGGCGTCGACGGGCTGTCGTCCGGCTCGGCGCTGTTGGTGGTCAAGCGTGGCCCCAACGCCGGATCGCGTTTCCAGCTGGACCGCGACAAGGTCACGGCGGGCCGCCACCCGGAAAGCGACATCTTCCTCGACGACGTGACCGTCTCCCGTCGTCATGCCGAGTTCCGGCGCACCTCCGAAGGCTTCGAGGTCGCCGACATCGGATCGCTGAACGGCACCTACGTCAACCGGGAGCCCATCGAGGTCTCCCCGCTGACGAACGGCGACGAGGTACAGATCGGCAAGTTCCGGTTGGTGTTCCTGTCCGGCGACCAGGCACAGGGCGACACGGGGTCATGACACCCGCCGGTCTGCCCAGCGGACCGACAGCGTTGTCGGATACGGCGTTTCATGACTAGCTCCTTGGCCGAAGACATGTCCTCGAATCCTTCGCTGAGCATCGGCGCCGTGCTGACCAGGCTTCAGCCTGAGTTCCCGGAAGTCTCCATCTCGAAGATCCGGTTCCTGGAGTCCGAGGGACTGGTGACCCCGCACCGGACGCCGTCGGGCTACCGGCAGTTCAGCGCCGCCGACGTCGAACGCCTGCGGTACGTGCTGGGCGCCCAACGCGATCAGTACCTGCCGCTGCGGGTGATCAAGGACCAGCTGGACGCGATCGACCGGGGGCTGGAACCCGGCACACCGGAGGCCCGGCTGCCGCGGTCGCTCTCGGTCGCCGAAGGCCCGTCCCCGCGCGACTTCGCCGCCAGCTCCCAGGTGCGGATGACCCGCTCCGAACTGCTGGCCCAGTCCGGCCTGACGGCCACCTCGCTGGCCGAGCTCGAGCAGTTCGGGCTGATCTCGGCCGGTCCCGGCGGTTACTTCGACGCCGACTCCGTGCACGTCGCCGGCACCGCCGCGGAGTTGCTGGCGGTCGGGCTCGAGCCCCGTCACCTGCGGTCCTTCCGCACCGCGGCGGACCGGGAAGCGACCCTGATCACCCAGCTCGTCTCGGCGCAGGCGCATCAGCGGGACCCCGATGCCAGGGAACGCGCCGGTGCCGAAGCCGCCCAACTGGCGAGCACGATTCTCCGTTTGCACTCCCAGTTGGTGAAGGCCGGATTACGGCGCGATCTCGGTCGTTGACCCAGCGTCGGGAGCGGCGGGATGGGTGCCCGCACCCGGTTCGTACGGCGTGTAGCGTTTCGAGGTGACGGAGAAAGGCACACCGAGATGATCGAGATGCGCATCGTCGGCGTCCGGGTCGAAATGCCCAGCCAAACGCCGATTCTGATGCTGACCGAGGTCGATGGCCCACGTAGTCTGCCCATCTTGATCGGGTCTGCGGAGGCCACCGCCATCGCCATGCACCAGCAGGGCGTCCGGCCGAAACGGCCGCTGACCCACGACCTGCTCGGCCACGTGATCACCGCGCTCGGGCGCTCCGTCGTGCAGGTCCGGGTGGTGGACTTCCGCGAGGGCACCTTCTTCGGCGAACTCGCCTTCGACGACGGCACCACCGTGTCGGCCAGGCCGTCGGACGCCATCGCGCTGGCCGTCCGGGTGGACATCCCCGTCTTCGTCGAAGAGGCGGTGCTGGCGGAGGCCGGGATCGTGGTACCCGAAGACTCTGACGACACTGTTGACGATTCCGAAGGCGACGAGTCCACCGGCGACGCCGAGGACGAGGTCGAGCGCTTCCGCGAATTCCTCGACTCCGTCTCGCCCGAAGACTTCGGCGGCGAGCAGAAGCCGTGAGATTGGCCCGTCCGGCGTAACCCTGAAGCTCAGGTTGAGGACACGCCGGTTCGGACGTTGACCGCCGGTAGGCCCCGGGCTTACCGTCAGGTCATAAGTCACGCGGTTGTGATTCATCCCGGTCGTGGTTCGGGTGTCGTCGGAGCGTCATCGGTGTTCGGTCACTGCGTTTAGTCCCAACTGCGTTTAGTCCCAACAGTGTTTGTTCCCTACAGCGTTTGGTCCCTACGGAGTTCAGACTCAACAGCGTTCAGAGAGGTGGCGGCATGCCCGAGCAGGAGCAGGCTGCACTGTTTCCCAACACCTCCGTCCCCGACGAGTTCTCCGGCTACCGCGGCCCGACGGCCTGCCAGGCGGCCAAGATCACCTACCGGCAACTGGACTACTGGGCGCGCACCGACCTCGTGGTACCGACCGTCCGGGACGCCAAGGGCTCCGGCAGCCAGCGGCTGTATTCGTTCAAGGACATCCTGGTGCTGCGGGTCGTCAAGCGACTGCTGGACACCGGTGTCTCCCTGCAGAACATCCGGGTCGCCGTCGACCACCTGCGGGCGCGCGGCGTCGACGATCTGGCCGGCGTCACCCTGTTCTCCGACGGCACCACCGTCTACGAGTGCACGTCCCCCGAGGAGATCGTCGACCTGCTGCAGGGCGGTCAGGGCGTCTTCGGGATCGCCGTCGGCGGAACCATGCGGGAGATCACCGGCTCCCTCGCCGAGTTCCCCGTCGAACGGGTCGACGGCGACCGGGTCGTTCCGGTGGAGCCGGACGAGCTCGCCCAGCGTAGGCAGGCCCGCAACGTCGGCTGAGTTCGCCCAGCGCCGGCAGGCCCGCAACGCCGGCTGAGTTCGCCCAGCGCCGGCAGGCCCGCAACGCCGGCTGAGTTCGCTCCCGCAGCTGTCCCTCGCGTTTCCCCTCCGGCACGTTGCTGCCGACTCGACCGCCACGTCATCAGGGTTATTTTCGCCGCTCAGGGCCGGATTGCCCTGATCCGCTGGCAGTCGACCGCGCTCTTGGTCCCTGTGGTGACCCCGCAACCTTGTCGTGAGGTGAACTAATGAGGTAGACTAATGATATGAGTGAACCTGTCGACGAGGAAACGGTGGCCGCACTGCGCGCCGCCGTGCTGGTTCTCGCGCGCAGGATGCGGTACCAGGTGGCCGGTGACGATGCCCCGTCCGCCACGGAAATGGCCGTCCTGGGGCGCATCGGCCGCTGCGGGCCGATGACGCCCGGCCAGCTCGCGCGCGCCGAGCACGTGCAGCCGCCGTCGATGACGAAGGTCATTGAGAGCCTCGAGGCGCGCGGCATGCTCCGGCGTGACCCGCATCCGACCGACGGCCGCCAGTACCTGGTGTCCCGGACCGACGCGGCGGAAGCATTCGTCATCGAATCCAAGAGGGTGCGGTCGGCGTGGCTGGCCAGCCACCTGGAGAGCCTGTCCGACGCCGATCGCCGAGCGATCGCGGCCGCCGCGCCTGCGCTGGCCCGGTTGGCGGAACAACCGTGAGCCTGCTGACCCCACACCGTCGATCGGTCGGCAAGGAAGTTTCCGGCACCGTCGATGACGGGCATACGTCGACGTTCGCGGCGCTGAAGGTCCGGAACTACCGGCTCTTCTTCGCCGGCCAGGTGGTCTCCAATACCGGCACCTGGATGCAGCGGATCGCCCAGGACTGGCTGGTCCTGCAGATCACCAACTCACCGCTCGCCGTCGGGATCACCACCGCCCTGCAGTTCCTGCCGATGCTGCTGTTCGGGCTGTGGGGCGGGTTGCTGGTCGACCGGTACCCGAAGCGGATGCTGCTGATGATCACGCAGTCCGTGATGGGTGTGCTGGCCGTCATTCTCGCGGTGTTGACGCTGGCCGGGACCGTGCAGGTCTGGCAGGTGTACCTCATCGCCCTCGGGCTCGGGTTGGCCACGGTCGTCGACAACCCGGCCCGGCAGACCTTCGTCAACGAGATGGTGCCGAAGAACCTGGTGCGCAATGCGGTTGGCCTGAACTCCGGCAACTTCCAGCTCGCCCGGATGCTCGGGCCGGCCGTTGCCGGGCTGTTGATCAGCGCCGTCGGGATCGGCTGGGCGTTCGCGTTGAACGCGCTGAGCTTCGTCGCCGTGCTGGTGGCGTTGGGGTTGATGCGCAGCCGGGAACTGATCCGGATGCCGCTGGCGCCGCGCGGGCCAGGACAACTGCGGGAGGGCCTGCAGTACGTTCGCCGGACCCCCGCGCTGCTCTGGCCGATCGTGCTGGTGTTCTTCGTCGGGACGTTCGGCTACAACTTCGCGATCATCCTGTCCGCCTACACCAAGGACATCTTCAACTCCGGCGCCGACGTCTACGGGCTGTTGAACACCGTGATGGCCGCGGGTTCGGTGGCCGGGGCGTTGGTTGCCGCTCGCCGGACCACCGCCACCCTGTCGGTGCTGTTCCTGTCGGCCGCCGGGGTGGGACTCGGGCTGGTGCTGCTCGGGCTGACCCCGTGGTTCATCCCGTTCGTCGCCCTGCTGGTGCTGGTCGGGTTCATCTCGGTCACCTTCAACACCCTGGGCAACTCGTCGGTGCAGTTGGCCAGCTCGCCGGAGCTGCGCGGCCGGGTGATGAGCCTGTACATGCTGGTCTTCATGGGCGGCACGCCGCTCGGATCGCTGCTGGTCGGCTGGATCACCGAGGCCTGGGGCGCGCCGATGGCGCTGATCATCTCCGGTGGTGTGTGTATCGCCGCCGCCGGTGTGGCCGCGGTGCTGGCGGCCCGGTCGGCCGGGATCTCGATCCACCTGAACCTGCACGGCGGAGTGCGGCGGCTCGCGTCGGTGGAGCGGCCGTCCTGAGGTCTCGCGTGCTGTGCGGCTGGTGCGCTTCGCGGCGCGGGTCGGGTGGTTCGGGCTTCTGGCGCGAGCCGGGTGCTCGAGTGCGGGGGTCAGCCGATGGTGACCCGAACGTGGCCGAGCACGCTGTGACCGCTCAGTCGCACGACAGGTGCGCCGGGCCGCACCGCTGCCCGGGCAGCATTGCGATGGGTCTCCACGGTGGAGCGTTTGCCGAGCCAGGCGGTGCCCTCGTCGATCAGGCTGGTGCCGGGGGAGAGGTAGACCTCGACCTTGTCCAGCGTGGAGTTGGCGACCACGTCGATCAGGCAACCGGGCGGTAGATCCCGCAGGTCGATCACCGCAGCACCGAGGGTGACCTCGACTCGTTGGATGCCGACCGCCGGATCCGGGCGTCACGCACCTTGCCCAGCGTGACCTGCAGCAGTGGAGCCTCCGGCCGCATCGATGCGGTGCTGACCCAGGAACTGGGGAGGTCGGTGCCTGGCAGATCGGCCAGTAACGGGACGAGTTCGGCTCCGGTGCGGGCGGAGTACACGGCCGCCAGTCGCTCGGCGTGCTCATCCCAGGAGATCCGGCCCTCGCCCACTGTTTTGTTCAGCGCGGCGGCGGCCCGGTCCCGGTCGACGTCTGAGATGCGCAGTTCAAGCTCATGCATGACGTCACCGTATGACGTCACACTGGCGTCAACAAGACGCCATTCATGCGAATCTGGCGCCAGAAGCGTGTCCGCGGAAGCGATGTGCCCGCCCGTCGGTGCCTTGTGCGTACTGTCCAGACACGCAGTCGACACGCCGAAAATGATGCTCGAATTGTCGACAATTCAGCCTTCTGTCGGGCGGACGCGGACTTGAAGTGCTGATGACCTTCGCCGGAAAGCTTAGAAGGTCACTTGTTTTCTCGGTGTCATAGCTTGTCATAGCTCGGTGTCACAGCTTGTCATAGCTGCTGATCTGCGGCTTCGGGTTGCAGGCGATAGTGGCGCGTCGGGTCGGTTTGGCCCGCGCCCAGCTCAGCGATCAGATGGAGTTTGACGAGTCGTCGGAGGTCGCGTTGCAGCGTACGTCGATTGACCTCGCGCAGCCGATCGGCAATCTGACTAATACCCAAATCGGGCTCGGCGGCGACAAGGTCGAGGATGGCTGCTTGCCGGGAGTTGAGGCCGTGCGTCTGCGCGATAACGTCGGAACGAATGGCAATCTCGCCGCGGCTTCGGATCTCGGCGAGTTGGGTGGCGAGTCCACGGACGAAATAGTCGAGCCAGCCGGTGAGGTCCATGTCTGCTCGGACCCGCTGAAGCGCGGCGTAGAACGACTCGCGGTCGCGGTCGTAGAACTCGCTCAGCGTGAAGAGCCGCCGGAAGTCATAGCCTGAGCGGTAGAGGCACAAGGTCGACAACAGCCGCGACGTTCTGCCGTTCCCATCCTTGAATGGATGGATATGCACGAGTTGGAACTGGGCGATGCCGGCGACCAGGACCGGATGAACATCGCCGGCATCCCGTAGCCAGTCCACCAACTCCTGCATCAGCGGTGTCACGTCGTAGGGCGGAGGTGGCGTGTAGATGACTTCGCGGGTGATGCTGTTGGCGACGAAATTCTGGGTGGTTCGGTAGTTGCCTGGATCGGCCTCACCGCCGCGAACGTCGTGGACCAGTCGGCGGTGAATCTCGCGGATCACGCCCTCGGAGATCGGTTCTCCGCTGGCCAAGTATTCAGAGACAAGGTCAAACGCTTCGCGGTAGTTCAGGAGTTCTTGGACATCGTCAGGTTTGGTGCCGGGGACTGAGTCGCCGGCCCAGAGGTGCTCGGACTGCTCGACCGTGAGCTGAGTGCCCTCGATGTGCGTGGTGTGGTGGGCTTCGAGCAGCAGTGCGCGGCTGCTCATCCGCTGCACCCACGTTTCGGACAGTGTTGCTGCGTCCAGGAAGCCGCGGGCGCGCTCGATCTGGGACAGCCCAGCCGCGATCTGGTTCGTGATGGTGAACCGTGGCTGAAGGGTCATGTCAGAGTTCCCCAGGCAACGTGCGGTGTTGGAGAGCCGGACCAGAACGCACCCCAGACCTTGTCGACCTTGCTCCTCGGATCACCGGTGCTCAATATGCGCCCCTTTGTCAAGTCACGTAGCGAGCACGATAGACGGCAGCCTCTACCCACAGATGGGTATGGCGTGGCGGTGCTGGTGCCTATGGCCTCACATGCTCCACGCTCGGTGGCATATTGATGGAGGGCGTTCGCCCCCTCCGCGAATGCTGTGACCGTGGTGGACTGGCCGACCTCGCGTCGGCCCCGAATGGCCAGAATCCGTCCACGGCCGTTTCGGCCGACTTCGCAGCGTGGCACTGGAGCCAATGGATCAGGCTGGTCCGCCAAAGAATGTCAAGAGTCAACTTCGTAGGTTACCTCGATGACTGTTAGCCCAGTCTGCCGAAACCGGACGTTGCACGTTCGCCGGGGTGTGCGGCTCGCCACGAGACCACCGTTTGACCCAGCTTGGCTGGTAGCGTCGGCGTCGTCAGTGACCCCTGGCGGGAGAGTTCTGCGCTCATGTTCGGTGAGCAGCGGGACGCCGAAGGAGCAAGTCCTCCCCACAATCTCTCAGGCCACCGAACCGCCGGGGACAGACACCTCTGGAAACAGGGCAACCGCATCAGCGATGACATGGTTCGCCTCGCCGAAAGGCTTCGTCGCGAAATTGCGACCGAGTCTGACGCTCCGATGACAGAGGGGGAGACCGGGTCCGCCCGGTTCGGCCACATGTCATCAGTTCGCTGGTTCAGGCGATTGCCGGGACGAGCGGACGCGGGAGGCCCGGCCAACGCCGGGCGGAGGTGGACAACCATGAGCACTCAGCAGGCAGTCAACGACACCAACACCACAACCGGACCGCTCCCGGCGAAGTCCGCGACCTTCGCCGATCGGCACATCGGCCCCGACGCCGACGGCATGGCGACCATGCTGCACCTGTTGGACCAGCCGGATCTGGACGCGCTGGAGAACGCCGCGGTGCCGGCGATCATCCGTCATGAGCACTCGCTGAGCCTGCCCGAACCCGCCTCGGAGACCGAGACACTGGACGAGTTGCGCGCCCTGGCAGCGAAGAACCGGCCGCTGGTGCAGATGATCGGCCTCGGCTACCACGACACCATCACCCCGGGCGTCATCAAGCGGAACGTGCTGGAGAACCCGGCCTGGTACACCGCGTACACGCCCTACCAGCCGGAGATCTCGCAGGGCCGGCTCGAAGCGCTGCTGAATTTCCAGACCGCCGTCGCCGACCTCACCGGCCTGGACATCGCGAACGCCTCGATGCTGGACGAGGCCACCGCGGCCGCCGAGGCGATGACGCTGATCAAGCGCACCGCGAAGTCCAAGTCGCAGCGGTTCGTGGTGGACGCGGACACGCTGCCGCAGACCATCGCCGTCATCCAGACCAGGGCCGAACCGATCGGTATCGAGGTCGTCATCGCCGATCTGTCCCTCGGCGTCGAGGCGCTGCCGGTCGGCGACTTCTTCGGGCTGCTGCTGAGCTACCCGGGGGCGTCCGGAGCGGTGCGCGACCATGCGAAGTTGATCGAGGCCGCCCATCAGCGGGAGGCCAAGGTCGCCGTCGCCACCGATCTGCTGGCGCTCACTCTGCTGCGGCCGCCGGGGGAGATCGGGGCCGACGTCGCGGTTGGATCGTCGCAGCGGTTCGGGGTGCCGCTCGGTTTCGGTGGTCCGCACGCGGGGTTCATCGCGGTGCGCAGTGAGATCCAGCGGCAACTCCCGGGCCGGCTGGTCGGGGTTTCCCATGACGCGCACGGCACCACCGCGTTCCGGCTCGCGCTGCAGACCCGGGAGCAGCACATCCGCCGGGAGAAGGCCACGTCCAACATCTGCACCGCGCAGGTGCTGCTGGCCGTCATGGCGTCGATGTACGCGGTCTACCACGGGCCGGACGGGCTGACACGGATTGCGCGACGAATCCGTAGGGGAGCGCTGTGGTTGTCCGTGATGTTGCAGCACGGCGGGCTCGAGGTCGAGCATCAATTCTTCTTCGACACGGTTCGGGTGCTGGTGCCGGGCCGGGCCGCCGAGATCGTCGCGGCCGCCCGCGAACGCGGCGTCAACCTGTGGGCCGACGGCGCTGACGCGGTGCAGATCAGCGTCTCTGAGACAACCACTCCCGCACACCTGACTGCGGTGCTCGACTCGTTCGGCGTGAGTGCGGGGGACGCGATCTACACGGAGGGCCTTCCGCCTGGGTTGCCCCGAAAGTCCGAGTTCCTCACCCACCCGGTGTTCCACGCGCACCGCAGCGAGACGGCAATGCTGCGCTACCTGCGCCGGCTCTCGGACATGGACCTCGCGCTGGACCGCACGATGATCCCGTTGGGCTCCTGCACGATGAAGCTCAACGCCACCACCGAGATGGAGGCCGTGACCTGGCCGGAGTTCGCTTCCTTGCATCCGTTCGCGCCCGTCGAGGACGCCGCTGGGTTGTTGGAACTGATCGACCAGCTGTCGGACTGGTTGTGCGAGATCACCGGGTACGCCGCGGTGTCGCTGCAGCCGAACGCCGGCTCGCAGGGTGAACTCGCCGGGCTGCTGGCGATCCGCGCGTACCACCGGTCCCGCGGGGACGTGGGCCGGACGGTCTGCCTGATCCCGGCCAGCGCGCACGGCACCAACGCCGCTTCGGCGGTGATGGCCGGCATGAAGGTCGTCGTCGTCGGTACCGACACCGGCGGCAACATCGACATGGCCGACCTGCACGCCAAGATCGACAAGCACGCGGCCGAACTGGCCGCGATCATGGTCACCTACCCGTCGACGCACGGCGTTTTCGAGGACACCATCACCGAGCTGTCCGATGCGGTACATGCTGCGGGGGGCCAGGTTTACGTCGACGGCGCCAACCTGAACGCGCTGGTCGGGGTGGCCAGGCCCGGTGCGTTCGGCGGCGACGTCTCGCACCTCAACCTGCACAAGACGTTCTGCATCCCGCACGGCGGCGGCGGTCCCGGGGTCGGACCGGTGGCGGTGCGCGAGCACCTGGCGCCGTTCCTGCCGAACCATCCGCTGGCGCCGTCCGCGGGTCCGGTGACCGGTGTCGGCGCGCTGTCCGCCGCGCCGTGGGGGTCGGCGTCGATCCTGCCGATCAGCTGGGCGTACATCCGGATGATGGGCGCTTCCGGGCTGCGTCGGGCGACGCTGACCGCGATCGCCGCGGCTAACTACATCGCCCGCCGGCTCGACGAGCACTACCCGGTGCTCTACACCGGCGAGAACGGTTTCGTCGCGCACGAGTGCATCCTCGATCTGCGGCCGATCACCGCGGCCACCGGCGTCACCGTCGACGACGTGGCAAAGCGCCTGGCGGACTACGGTTTTCACGCCCCGACGATGTCGTTCCCGGTGGCCGGCACGCTGATGGTGGAGCCGACCGAGAGCGAGGACGTCGGCGAGATCGACCGGTTCTGCGCGGCGATGATCGCCATCAAGGGCGAGATCGACCGGGTTGGCGCGGGGGAGTGGCCGGTGACGGACAACCCGCTCCGCGGCGCACCGCACACCGCGGCCTCGCTCGTCGAGGACTGGGACCACCCGTACTCCCGCGCCGAGGCGGTCTTCCCCGCCGGGGTGTCGCCGGCGCACAAGTACTTCCCGCCGGTGGGCCGGATCGATGGGGCGTTCGGCGACCGGAACCTGGTCTGCTCCTGCCCATCTCCGGAGGCGTACGCGTAGTAAGGCCGCCTGCGGCCGCACGGAGCAGTGGCGCCGACCAGTGGATACAGAGGCGTACGCGTAGCGAGCACAGTGTCCGCTGAAGTGCGTGCGGAGCAGTGGCGCCGACCAGTGGATACAGAGGCGTACGCGTAGTAAGGCCGCCTGCGGCCGCACGGAGCAGTGGCGCCGACCAATGGATACGGAGGCGTACGCCTGAGCGAGGTACGGCTTATCCGGATGATCAACGTGAGTGGCCATTTGACGTTGCTCAACGACGTCAAAAGGCCCCAGCTGTTGATCATCACGTCGGAAACGCGGGCCGCTGACCCGGATAAGGCTTTCCTGGGCATCCGTCAACCCTGGATCCTTCCTCTCACTGCTCAGCAGGGTTACCTTTCATAGATGGACCGGCGGCTCATCGGAGCGCTGTTGGTCGTCGCGGCGATCGTCGTGGCGATCCTCGTTCCCGTGCGCGATGGGCTCCGGGTGGCAGGCACGGCCGCCATCACGGACCTCCCTGCCGACCCGGCCATCGGCGATTGCCTGCTGGAACCGTCGGTCGAGTTCTGGTCCGGCGCCAGGGTCGCAGCGGACCAACCAGCCGGCGGAACGGCTGCCGAGCCCGCCACGAACAATCCCCTTGCACCGATCTTCGGCTCCTGCGGTGGCGCCGGCGTCGCGGGCGAGGTCGTGGCCATCCGATCTGCGACGGGTGACGCCAGCTCCCGGTTGGCCAGTGCGCAATCTAGTGGCCTCGATTGCCGGGCGGCGGCGTTGGAGTACGCGGGCCTGACCCGGGTGGACAGTAGGTTCTCGGTCCGCGGGCAGCTCGGCGCCGAGCCGGTGAGTTGGAAGTTCTCGATCAACCTGCGGACCAGTTGGATGCTGCCGTCACCGGTGCTGCAGGCCGCCGGCCGGACGTGGGTCGCGTGTGTGGCCAGTCCGGTGACGCCGTCGCGCTACACCGGATCAATCGCCGGTGCGTACCTGGGCGGGGAGCTCCCGGCCCCGTTCGCCACCTGTTGGGACCGGCCGGTGACGGGTGCGGGCATTCAGATCCTGCCGTGCGACCAGCCACACAAGGCTCAGCTCGTCGCATCCGGCACGATCGTCAACCGCGACGACGCCCCGATCGCGAAGGTCAGACAATCCTGTCGGGGTCTGACCGCCACCGTCATGGGACGTACCGATCCAACGGCCGGGGGCGGGCTCACCATCAAGGTGTCGCCGGAGATCGCCGACGGTCAAGTGCGGCGGAATCCCAGCGTGGATGTCATCTGCTTCATCACGCCGACCGAGCATTCGCTCGTCGCGTCGGTCGTCGGGCTCGGCGATCGACCGATTCCGTACGCCGGCTGACGCCGCGGTTACCGTGGCTGGAATGGACCGTCGGCTGGCTGGAATCGTGCTGCTCGTCGTGGCCCTCGTCGCGGTGATCGCGGTTCCGTCCGTCACCGGTCGCCGCGTCGCCGGGTCGGCCGTTGCCACGGTCTTCCCGGACCCTCCGGTGGTCGGCGACTGTCTGCAGGCGCCGTTTCCCGATGCCGTCCAAGCTGGCGTCCCGCCCGAGATTTCCTTCACCGCAACCCGTTTCGGATCGTGCGCGGGAACGATCGCGGGTGAGGTGGTCGCGGTGTGGCCCACCGAATCCGCGGCACTGGCGGCCGCCACCAACCGACGGGTCGCTCCCTGCTATCAGGCGACGGCTACCTTCGCCGGCTTGGAGTCGTCCCGCCGATCGACCGACGTCCCCGGTGCGCCTCCGCCCGGGCCGGTCCGCTGGAAACCGACGATCGGCTTCGATCCGTATCACGTGGTCCCGGGCGAGCAGGAGCGTCGCGCGGGCCGGTCCTGGGTAGCGTGTTTGGCCGTGCCGACGGGCCACCCGACCTACCGCGGCACCCTGAGCGATGCCTTTACGACCGGCTCGTTGCCGGCCGAATTCGGCTTGTGCTGGGCGGGCGACGACCTCGGCCGACTGCCGGTTTCGGTGCAGTGCCATCAACCACATGCCGCCGAACTGCTCGCCACCGGCTGGATCCGTGATCGGGCGGCGGCGCCCACCGAGTTCATCGACGCGGCCTGCCCGGCCCTGGCTGCTCGGCTGATGCGGACCGACGACCCGACTCGCGGTGGGCAACTGCAGATCGTCTCGGATCGGTTCACCGGGGACGCGACCAGCAACCCCGATTCCCCCCTGACGATCGGGTGCATCGTGTCCGCCACCGGGTCTCAACTGCTCTCCGGAACCGTGATCGGCCTCGGGGATCGCCCGGCACCGCTGGTGGGCTGACGGGCATGCAGGACGAGGCGCCCGGCAGCCGGGCGGTGCCGGCGACAGTCCTGACCGGCAGGTTGACCGGAATGGTGTTGCTCGTGGCCGTCCTGGTCGGGTCCCTGCTGGTGAGCAGGATCGGCGGCGCCCGGGTGGCCGGCACCGCGATGGCCCAACCGGGATCGGGTGCGCCCGCGGTCGGCGAGTGCGTTGCCGACATCGTCGGTCCGCCGACCATGCCGATGTCCGTCGGCCCGCGGTCGCCGGTGTCCATCGTCACCGTCGGTGAGACATCCGTGACGTTTGCCGATTGCGCCGGCTCGCATGTCGGTGAGGTGGTGGCCTACCAGTCCGTCGCCACGAACTCGGGTTCCGGAACGCCCGCGCCGGCCGGGGTCGACGGATCCCCGCCCACCCGAACCGCCGCTGCCGAAGCGTCCACCGCGGCCGATGCGTCCGCCGCTGCTGCCGAACCGACTGCCGTCGCCGCGGCGTCGGCCGTCTCGGATAGCCAATGGTGCCAACTGGTCGCCGGTACCTACCAGGAGCAGAACGACGCGCGGTACGGCACGGGGCCGGGTGGTTGGGCGCCGACGATCGGCCCGCGGTTCGCCGCGATTCTCAGCGCTCCCACCCTGGATCCGGCCGGTGGTCGGTGGGCCGCCTGCGCCATGCTCTCCCCGGGGCTCGAACCGTATTCGGGGTCCTATCTCCGCTCGCTGGCGGGCCTGCCGGCGCCTGCCCCCTTCGGGCTGTGCCGGACCGACCGGCCGGTGGATCAATGGACTTCCTGTGTCGCTCCGCACCGCTCCCAGACGTTCGGAACCGATGTGCAACAAGGCGTTTCAGCCGCGGAGCAGTTGGCGAGCTGCCGATCGCTGATCGAGCGGACCACGGGGATGAGGGACGTCACCAGTGACGGGTTGCTGCGTGTCGACGTCGTGGGCGGGCCGGCCGCCAACAGCAACGGCGGCAATTTTGGCACCCCCGACGGAGCGGATCCGTCGTCCGTGACGAGTTGCCGGTTGACCGTCGTCGGGGCGGGTCACCTGGTCGGCACGTTGGTGGGCATCGGCAATCGACCACTACCGATGGCCTGACGAGCCCGTCCCGGCCGTAGAACCCGTCCCGGCCGCAGAATCGGTCACGGCCGTAGAACCCGACCCGGCGGAGAACCCGGCCAGGTCAGCCGGCGGGAGCAGCGCCGATGGCCGCTGCCAGTGCTGCGGCAACCGCCGGGCCGGCATCCGGCAGGACCTCCGTCGGCTCACCGGAACCGGGTTGGGCCGAGCCCGTTGCCGCGGCCGACCCGGTCGTCGGGCTTGCCGGGGCGCCGGCGACGACGAATCCGTTGTCGACGAAGGCCTGGTCGCCGCCGGCCCCGCGCAGGTACGCCAGGAACAGCGCGGAGGCGTCCTCCAGGGTCGGGTTGACCCAGGCGGCGGTCAACGGAACCGCGTAAACGGTGTCCCCGACGGCCGCGCCGGTGGGCGAGATCCCGGTCAGGCCAGGCGTTGTCGCGGTAAAGGCAACCAGGTCGGACTCGACGACGGGGACGGCGGTGAACGTGCTGGTGCCGGCGGCGAGCTGGGTCAACGCCTCCTCGGTGGTGGCGGGCTGTTGGCCGGCAGTGCTCGGCGTCGGACTGGCCGGCGGAATGGCAGCGGGCTCGGTCGCGACGGGGGCGACTGCCGGTGCGGCACCGGCGAGCGCGGCGAGATCGGCTGCTGCCGCGCTCACGGCGGCGGCGTCGACCGTGCCGCCGGTCCGGGCAGCGACCACCGACTGCAGGGCGGCACTGGTGCCGCGATTGGTGGTCGGGTCCGGCAGGGCCAGTACCAGATGCTCACCGGACGGCAGGATGACCGACCCGTTCGGTCCGGTCGCGGTCGGCAGGGTCTGCCAACTCACTCCGGCGGCCGTGACGGCAGCGGCGTCATCGGTGCGGACGGCAAGGACCACCGGTGACGTCGCCATCGGCTTGGTGTCCCGGCCCGCGGTCAGCGCGGAGTTGGTGGATTCCAGGGCGGCGAGGTCGCCCGCTGAATCAGCGACCCACATTCCGGGGGCCGGGACCGTGCTCTGCTGCCAGCCGGCCGTCAGCGCGGTCACCGTCTCGGCGTTCGGCAGTGCCGACACCGTGGTGCTGACGCAGGCAGAGCGGGCGACGGGATTCGTCGCGTCGAACGCGGTTGCAGCGGCCGTGATCGCGTCCGCGGCACCGGGGGCGGTGACGACCGACAACTCGACCTGGGAGCCGCACGTCGCCGATGCGGCCTCTTCGTCGTTGCCGACAATCAACAAGTAGGCCGTTGTGCCGACGGCGAAGATCAGCACCGCGACGGCGGTGACGATGATCCAGGGGGCGACGCCGCGGCGGCCGCCCTCGGATGAATGACGTGACGTCATTTCGCCTCCCGCTCGCCCTTGATCACGCTGTTTCCCATCGTCGCCGAGTAGTCGCCTGCAAGCCCCATTGGCCCCGTCACTGTAACCAGCGGACGGCCGCTCACTGCTCCGATCGGGTGGCAACCCCGGTCGGCGCCATCGGTGATGGTGCCGACCGGATCTGTCGTGGGTGTCAGGGTGAACCCGCAGCCACGGGCCCGTAGGCTCCGGGACAAACCGGAATTCCTTCCACAGACTGAGCCATCGGGTGGAAGCTGGTTGGATCACCTGCAACGATGGGATCACCGCGACTGTGCGCGGGGGAGTCACAGCGTGCTTGAAGCCGAGAGGACATGACCATGGCGAATCCGTTTACCAAGGCCTGGAAGTACCTGATGGCGCTTTTTTCGTCGAAGGTGGACGAATATGCCGACCCGAAGGTGCAGATCCAGCAGGCCATTGAGGACGCGCAGCGCCAGCATGCCGCGTTGTCCCAGCAGGCGGCGGCCGTCATCGGCAATCAGCGCCAGCTGGAGATGAAGCTGACGCGGCAGATGGGTGACGTCGAGCGGCTGTCCTCATCGGCTCGGCAGGCGCTGGTCCTGGCCGACGAGCAGCGGGCCAAGGGCAACAGCGCGGAGGCCGACAAGTACGAGCAGACGGCGCAGGCGTTCGCCACTCAACTGGTTGCCGCCGAGCAACAGATGGAAGACCTCAAGGCCATGCACGACCAGGCCCTGCAGGCCGCCCAGCAGGCCAAGAAGGCCGTCGAGAACAACGCGATGCAGCTGCAGACCAAGCTGGCCGAGCGGACCAAGCTGCTCTCCCAGCTGGAGCAGGCGAAGATGCAGGAACAGGTTTCCGCGTCGTTGCAGTCGATGTCGCAGCTGCAGGCCCCCGGCAACGTCCCGTCGCTGGACGAGGTCCGCGACAAGATCGAGCGGCGCTACGCGAACGCGCTCGGTTCCGCCGAGCTGCACAGCGACTCGATCGAGGGCCGGATGCTCGAGGTGCAGAAGTCCAGCCTGGACATGGCGGGTTCGGCGCGACTGGACCAGTTGCGCTCGCAGATGCACCCGGAGCTCGCCGCCCAGCAGCCCAGGTCCATCGATTCGGCCACCGGCACGGCTCCAGCAACCCCGGCCGCGCAGCCGAACCCGCAAACGTTAGAGAAGTAGGGACCGATGAAGAAGGCCGCCGCCGCGGCCCTGACGACCAGCGCCGCGGTTGCCCACGGGGTCGACCTGGCCGGGCAGGTCAGCGCTGTCGCCGCGGAGATGATCCGCACCAGGCGGGACCCGGCGATCCAGGCCGAGAAGAAGGTCCGCGCGGCCCGTCGTCGGGTGACGGTCTGGTCGGCGGGAGCGGTTGGTGGTGGCGCCCTGACGGCGGTTGGCGCTGTGATGCTCGCCGACGATGTGACGGCCGGCGTGGTCGGCGCAACGGTGTTGTTCGTTGCCCTGCTCATCTGGTGCATCGTCGGCCTGGTGCGGGCGAGCATGGATCTGCGGGTGCGCAAGCGGGTGCTGGCCGAACTGCCGGCCGCCGCGCCGGCCCGTCCCGCCGTCGCCGGGGCGATCCGGCCGGAGATGGCGCGGTTGGACGGGTACTCCGACGGCCTGCGGCAACTGGTCGGGATGATCGGGATCGTCGAGGACGACCCGTCGCTGCGCCAGTTGCGTGACGAGATCCTCGCTGCCGCAGACGTTTCCGAGGCTCGGTTGCGCCGGCAGGCGAAGGATTTGACCGGTTTGCTGAAGGCCAGGCGGACGGCGCCACCGGCCGCTGCCACGCAGCTGGACGAGACGGCGCGGGTCCTGCGTCAGCAGATCCAGGACGGCGTCGCGGGTTACGGCGAACTGGTCTCGGCGGCCAGCGAGGCCGTGGTCGCCAGCCGGAACCTGGCTGATCGGACGGCAAGTCCCGGGCCGCGTGCGGTGTCCCTGAGCAAGAACGAGGAACCGGCCGTCGGCACCCTGCACCCGGAACTGGATCACCCGATCGACCAGCTCCGTTCACTGGCGGCCGGGATGCGGGAGCTGACGCAGGAGTAACGGACGCTTGCGGCGTCGTTCCCCGTCGTTCCCCGTCGTTCCCTGGTCGATCAGGTCCTGCCGTCGGCGTCCGCCGTGTCGATGACCCGCAGGCCCGGCCAGAGGACGTTCAGCAGACGCTCCGGGAAATCGGGCAGTTGCGGTTGCCCCATCCCTTTCGCATGCAGCACCGCGGGGGCGGAGATTGCCACCGAAGCAACCTCCACATCCAGATCGGCGCGGAGTTCGCCGCGCTCGATCCCGTGCTCCAGCACCGTGCGCAACCACTGTCGCCGCGGCGTGATGACCCGTTCGAGGTACTCGGCGTACAGGTCGGGCTGGCTGATGCTGTAGGTCATCATCCGCGGCATGATTCGGCCGGCCAGCGAGGTCGAGTCCCGGTTGGCCAGGTAGCGCAGCGCCATCAGCAGCCAGTCCCTGGTGCTCTTCTCGCCGAGTTCCGGCACCTTGGGGAAGCCGTCGTTCATGGTCGCGAGAGCGTCGATGACGAGGTCGCGCTTGCCCGGCCACCGGCGGTAGATGGTGGCCTTGCTGACCTCGGCCCTGGCGGCGACGGCTTCCATCGACAGCGCGTGGTAGCCCTCGTCGGCGAAAATTTCCAGGGTGGCGTCGATGATTGCCTTGTCGGCGCGTTGCTCCCGCGGCCGGCCGGGCCGCCGCCCTGCACAGGCGACGACCCGGTCGGAACCCCCGTTGTCGGGGATGCTGGCGTGTTCCATGCTCACGAACGACCTGCCGGGTCGGCCGCACCCGCCGCATCACCCTCGTCGGAGGGGGCGGCGTGCCGTCCACCGGACGCGGGCTGCGCGGCGCCGGCGGTCGCCACGTCGGCAGCGTCGGCGGCTGCGTGCCGGCCGGCATGCTCCAGCGGCGAGTCGGCCACATGGGACAGCTCGCCGGTCATCTCATCGACCACGTGCACCCGGTTCTCGGCGCTCTGCTCACCGGTCGGCGTCGAACCGGGGCCGGATCCCGCCCAGGCAACGGCCTCCGCCTTGGCCGGCAGCCGCAGCAGAATGACCGCAATGGCGATGACCAGCAGACCGGCGGAAACGAACGCCGCGGTGTGCAGGGCCGGCAGGAACGACTGGTTGGCCGCCTCCAGCAGCTGATCGATGGACGACTGCGGCACCCCGTTCTTGGCGAGCGCTGAGGCGACCTCCGTCGTACCGCCGATGGAATCGGAGGCCGCGGCAAATGCCTCCGGCGGCAGCCCCTTGTCCGAGATCAGCGGGGTCATGTTGTTGCGGTAGACGGTGCTGACCACCGAGGACAGGATCGCGACGCCGAAGACGGCGCCGATCTGCCGGACGGTGTTCTGCACGGCCGAACCCGCGCCCGAGCGCTCCGGCGGGGTGGCCAGCGTCATCCGGGTGGTGGACGGGGCGATGGTGTTGCCCAGGCCGAACCCGAACACGACGCCCAGGATCACCAGGAACCACACCGGCGTTTCCTGGGTGACGAAGCCGAAGCACAGCATCCCGGCGAGGGCGAAAATGAGCCCGGTCGTGATGACGGTGCGGGCGCCGAACCGGGCGACCATCTTGGAACTGCGGGGCGCCCCCAGTAGTTGTCCGACCGCGAACGGCAGGACCAGCAGGCCCGCCTGCAGCGGCGACCAACCGCGGACGATCTGGTAGTAGAACGTCAGGAAGAGCAGCGTGCCCTGCATGGCCGCGAAGGCCAGCGTGACGCCGGTCAACGGCACGGAGAACGACCTGATCCGGAACAGCGAGAGATCGATCGACGGGTGGGTGCTCTTCAGCTCGTAGTAGCCGAAGCCGAGCAGGATGACCACGCCGGCGATGATGTAACCCCAGGTGTTCGGCGAGGCCCAGCCGTCGGACGACGCATTCTGGATGCCGTAGGTGATGGCGAACAGGCCGACGACGGAGAGCACCAGGCCGAGCGGGTCGAGCTTGCCGGGCCGCGGGTTCTTGGTCTCCGGGACCAGCATGATGATGCCGATGATGCCGATGATGACGATCGGCACATTGATGAAGAAGACCGAGCCCCAGTCGTTGCCGGTCAGCCACTGGAACCAGTTCGGGTGCTCCAGCAGCAGCCCACCCAGCACTGGGCCGAGCGCGACGGCACCGCCGACGGCGGCGGCCCAGACGCCGATCGCCTTGCCGCGTTCCTGCGGCGGGAAGATCACCGTGATGATCGACAGCGAGATCGGCATGACGGACGCGCCGCCGATGCCCATCAGCGCCCGGAACGCGATCAGCTCACCCGGGCTGGAGGCGAAGGCGGACAGCGCGGACGCCGCGCCGAACAGCACCAGGCCGATCAGCAGGATGCGCTTGCGGCCGAACCGGTCGCCCAGCACGCCCCAGGTGACCAGCAGTGCCGCGAAGGCGAGCGAGTAGGCGTTGATGGCCCAGACAAGCTCGTTCTGGGTGGCGCCCAGGTCTTCCTGGATGGTCTTCAGGGCGACGTTGAGAATGGTGTTGTCGAGGATGACGACCAGCAGGCCGATCACCAGGACGGTCAGGGCCTTCCAGCGCTGGGGGTACATCCCGGCGGTCACCGATTGGGACGCAACACTTCCCGTCGACGGGGCTTGAGGGTTGGACATAGGGGATCCTTCGCGGGACGGAGTGCCATCGGGTCGGTGGCGGGTGCACGGTCGGCCGGTGGGCCTCTTGGCTGAACGTCATTCTGCGCTTGAGAATTCCGAAACGCAACCGTTTCGTATCGTAATCAGGATCACGAGTTTTCGGGACGCCGCTGGGTACTCGATTCCGGCGAAGGTCGCGCCCGGTGCGGCCGGCGTTCGCCCGGGGGCGGGCTGCCGCGGGGCGGATGCTTGCTCGGTGAGGCGCCTGCGGCCGTCACGTGCCGGTGGCCGTCAGGCGCCTGCGGCCGTCACGCTCCTGCTGCCGTCACGCGCCGGCGGCCGTCACGCGCCGGTGGCCGTCACGCGCCGGCGGCCGTCACGCGCCCGTTTCGGTCCGGCCGCCGATTCGATCAGCGTGGTGCGGTCAGCGTCGGCGGCGTAGCGCAATGATCAGCACGACGATAGTGGTGAGCAGCATCGCACCGATGGCCAGCTGCCCGAATGTGCTCGACATTCCGGTGGGGTCCATCTGCCCAGTCTGCCTGGAACGCTGCTGATGGGGCACAACACCCGCTTCGGGGCGCCCGCAGTCGTGCCGGTGCGGTAGATCTACCCCATCAGCACCGGTTCGGCACCGGGTACCGCGCTCCGGCCGGCTGGGTCAGTCGGGTAGGCCGAACCGCAGCGCGTCGCTCACGTCGAAGTCGTCACAGACCGCGCGCCAGACCAGCTTGGGATCCTCGCCGTCGGCGATCGCCTGGTCCGCGGTCCTGCCCTGCAGGGCGCCGAAGACATGGTCGTGGGCGACGGACGGGGCGCGCAGGGGCCCGAATTGCTCCTGCATCAGGCCACGGAACTCGGTGAGACGCACGCCGACGACCCTAACCGAGCGCCGGGCGGGCACCTGCCAGACCTCGCGGCCGATGATCTTCCGAGCATCTCTCCTGATCCCATCCCGAAGCCCGGCGAGCACGCTGTTCGGGGCAGCGCATGCAGTCGACAACCCTGATGAGATGTCGCTTGTGTCCGATTGAACAACCATTTAGGATGTTGTTCATGCGTTCAACCCGCGTGGCTGCGGACGATCTGACGTCGCGCGCTCGAATTCGGGATGCCGCGGTCGGATTGATCGGGCGGGCCGGCTTCGATGCACTCACGGTCCGCGCGGTGGCGGTCGAGGCGAACGTTTCGCCCGCGCTGGTGATTCACTATTTCGGTTCCAAGGACGGGCTGCGGGCGGCCTGCGAGGACTTTGTCGGTGCGCGGATCCATGAGGCCATCGAGCAGGCGGCGGCCAATCTGCAGCCGTATGACCTGTTCGGGGAGATGTCGAAGAAACTCGAATTGGCCCCACTGGTGCCGTATTTGTTGCGGGCATTGGCGGAGGGTGGGGATCTGGGTCGTCGGATGTTCGGCCGAGTTGTCGACGACACCGAGCGCTATCTTCGGGCCGCCGTAGAACAGGGCGCGATCCGTCCCTCGGAAGACGAGCGCGGTCGCGCCGAAATGCTTGCGTCGTTCAGCCTTGGCTCGCAATTCTTGGCGCAGTATCTGGTCATTGCAGACACCCCCGAGGGTCGGGTGGCCGAATTGCAGCGCCGATTCACGGTGCCGGCCCTGGAGGTCTTCACGCAGGGTCTCTACACATCGCCGGACGTCCTTGACCGGTATCGAGACCAGATGCGGCTGGCCGCTGACGACGCCCGGGTCGGAACCCCCGGGCGGCCCCGGCGGACCGAACCCAACGCGCCGGCGGGTGACCCGCCGGGATCGGCAACCATCGAGCAAGGCCCCCCATCGCAACCGGCCGCGTGATAGCCCGTACTGCAGAAGTCCTCGGCTGATTGCCTTTTCGTGTCGCGGCGTCGATTCGCCCCCGGCATGCCGATCGATTCCTCTGGCTTGAAAGAACATCATGACCCTTGACAACACGGCCGTGCCCATTCCGGCCGACAACAGCTCTGAATACACGGCGCGGGTCTCAGGATCCGTCAGTGCCGCGGCCGGTGGTCAGCCGGCGACGACGGCGATCGAGGTGACCGGTCTGGTGAAGACTTTCGGCAGTACCCGAGCCCTGGACGGGCTCGACCTGAATGTCCGAACGGGTGAGGTCCACGGGTTCCTCGGGCCGAACGGCTCCGGAAAGTCCACCGCGATCCGGATCCTGCTCGGCTTGATGCGCGCAGATAGCGGCCATACCCGAGTCCTCGGCGGGAATCCCTGGACCGATGCCGTGGCGTTGCACCGACGGATCGCGTATGTCCCGGGGGATGTGTCGTTGTGGCCGAACTTGTCCGGTGGCGAAGTGATCGACCTGCTGGGCCGGTTGCGCGGCGGGTTGGATACCCGGCGGCGTGACGACCTGTTGGAGCGGTTCGAGCTCGATCCGCGGAAGAAGGGCCGCACCTATTCCAAGGGCAACCGGCAGAAGGTGGCGATCGTGGCCGCGTTGTCCTCCGATGTCGAGTTGCTGATCATGGATGAGCCGACGACAGGGCTGGACCCGTTGATGGAAGCGGTGTTCCAGGACTGCGTCACCGCCGAACGCGACCGGGGTCGCACGGTGCTGCTGTCCAGCCACATCTTGTCCGAGGTAGAAGCGCTGTGCGACCGGGTCAGCATCATCCGGTCCGGCGCGGTGGTGGAGACCGGCACCTTGACCCAACTGCGGCACCTGACGCGGACGACCATCGTCGCCGAGACCCGGCAGGCGCCCACGGGGTTGTCGACCGCGACCGGAGTTCATGACCTGCTCATCGACGGTGCGCGGGTGCGTTTCGATGTGGACACCGCACAGCTGGACGAGGTGCTACGGATCCTGACCGGCAGTGGGGTGCTGTCGCTCACCGCGACCCCGCCGACGCTCGAGGAATTGTTCCTGCGGCACTACGGCGAGCAGGTCGAGACCGCGGTCGAAGGCGGTGGCCGGCACGAGGTTGCCAGGTCATCGGGCGGTGCGAAATGACCACGATGACCATGCCGTTGCCGGCCGGCCCGGTATCGGTGACGCAGGGGTGGCGGGGCGAGCTGGTTGGTCTCATGGCGCTGCTGCGGCTGAACCTCCGCCGCGAGCGAATCCCGTTGCTGATCTGGATTATCGGAGTGAGTGCGGTTGCGGCGTCGACGTTCTCGGCGATCGCGGCGCTGTATCCGAATGAGTTCGAACGTACCGCACTGGCCGGGTCGATCACGGCGAATCCGGCGTTTCTGGCGATGCTCGGACCGGTGGGATCCACCTCGGTCGGTGGGCTCACCGCCTGGCGGATCGGGGTGCTCGCTTCGACGATGATCGCGCTGATGACGATCTTCACGGTGATCCGGCGGACCCGCGCGGACGAGGAGGCCGGCCGGACCGAGCTGCTGATGGCAGGAGTGGTCGGTAGGTCCGCGCAACTGGTGGCCGCGGTGGTGACTGCAGGAGCGGCGGCACTGCTGATCGGGCTTCTGGTCGCGGTCGCCGGGATTGCCCAAGGCACTCCGGTCACCGGGTCGATTGCGTTGGGTGCGGCGTTCGTCGGATGCGGGTGGGTGTTCGCCGGGGTTGCTGCGGTGACCGCGCAGCTGGCCGAAAGTGCCCGCACCGCAACCGCAATGGCCGGTGCCGTGCTCGGTGTCGGGTACGCGATCCGGGCGGTTGGCGACTCTGTCCAGGGTTGGGACTGGTTGCAATGGCTCAGTCCGCAGGGCTGGGTGACCCGGGTGAACGCCTACGGCACCGATCAGGTGGCGGTGCTCGGCCTGTTCCTGCTGGCAACCGCGGTGCTGCTCGTGGCCGCGGTGCTGCTGCTGCACCGTCGTGATGTCGGGTTGGCGTTATTTCCGGCCAGGCTCGGCCCGGCCGGGAACCCACGACTGGACTCCCCGGAGGCGCTGGCGGCCCGGCTGCACCGCGGGTCGCTCACCGGGTGGGCCGTGGGTTTCGCCGCATTCGGTGCCATCACCGGTGGAATCGCCGCCAGCGCGGGAGACCTGATCAACAGCAGTCCCCAGCTCGCCGCGATCATCAGCCGACTGGGCGGGGCCGGCGTATTGATCGACACGTTTCTCGGTGCGCTCGGCGCCTACGCCGGACTACTTGCCGGCGCCTACGGGATCTCCGCGGTGCTCCGGATGCACGCCGAAGAGTCCGCGGAGCGGGTGAGCCCGGTGCTGGCCACCGCGGTCGGCCGGGCCCGCTGGCTCAGTGGTCATCTGGTGTTCGCGCTGGGCGGGGCGGTCCTCCTGCTGGCGCTGTGCGGGTTGGTCACCGGGTTGCTGCACGGGGCCCGGATCGGGGACCTGACGGCCGGCCTGGACAAGGGCATGCTCGCCATGATGATCCAGATCCCACCCGTGATGATCATGGGCGCAGTGGCCACGGCGATCTACGGGTGGTGGCCGCGGTTGTCCGCGGTGGCCTGGGTCGCACTCGGCCTCGCCCTGGTGTTCGGGCTGCTCGGCCGGGTCCTGCAACTTCCGCAAATTCTGCTCGACCTGTCTCCGTACACCCACATGCCGGCCCTCCCGGCAGGCGAGATGCGTTGGCTACCGGTCATTGTCGAACTTGCCATCGCTGCGGCACTGGTCCTGATCGGGGTGGCCGGGTTCCGGCGCCGCGACGTGATGTAGGCCTGCGGGGAACGACGCGACTGCTGGCGGCTGTCTCGGCCGGTGGCGCGCCGGCTCGTGGCTGATAGTCGTCCCGAGGCAGCCTGCTGCTGAGCGTGACGGGTCGATGGCGATGCGTATGGTGGGACTGTCAGACCGTTGGTACAGCCTGGCCTGCGTGTTGCCGCGCGTCATTTGTCCGCGGCGCGGGACGACAAGCCCCGCTGGTTCGCAGCTTCACCTGCAGTGGGGATGGCTCGATGGCCCAGTCCGTGGCTTCGCCGCCGGCCGATGCCCATCACGGTTTGCCGGTTCATGAGGTGTTGTTGCTGCTGTCCGCCGATCCCGATCGCGGTCTGGGCAGCGACGAGGCGGCGGACCGGTTGGCCCGTTACGGGCCCAATGTGCTGCCCGCCGCGACCGGCGGTGGGTTGCTGCTGCGGGTGCTGCGGCAGTTCCACGACCCGCTGATCTATGTGCTGATCGCCGCCGGCGCGATCACCCTGGCATTGGGTGAGTATGTCGATTCCGCCGTGATCTTCGGGGTGGTGGTGATCAACGCGATCCTGGGGTTCGTGCAGGAATCCAAGGCCGAAGCGGCCTTGGACAGCCTGCGGTCGATGGTGCACACCCAGGCCAGGGTGATCCGCGGGGGTCACGAACAATCGATTTCCTCCGAAGACCTGGTCCCCGGCGACCTGGTAGTGGTCGAGGCCGGTGACAAGGTGCCCGCTGATGTCCGGCTGATCCGGCTGGTGGAGTTGCGAGTCGATGAGTCGGCGTTGACCGGGGAGTCCGTCCCGGTGGCGAAGGACGAGGTGGTGCTGCCGGCGGCGACGCCGGTAGCCGACCGCCGGAACATGGTGTATGCGGGTTCTCTGGTGATCGCCGGCACCGGGGTGGGGATCACGGTGGCCACCGGCGGGGAAACCGAACTCGGGGAGATCCACCGGCTCGTCGGGTCCGCGGAGACCCTGGCGACGCCACTGACGGTGAAACTCACCAAGTTCAGCAAGATCCTGACGGCAGCCATCCTGGTCTTGGCAGCGGTGACGTTCGCTGTCGGATTGATCCGCGGGCAGGACGCTGTCCAAACCTTCACCGCGGCCATCGCGCTGGCCGTGGGCGCGATTCCCGAGGGGCTCCCGGCCGCGGTCACCATCACCCTGGCCATCGGGGTATCGAGGATGGCGCATCGCCGCGCCGTGATCCGCCGACTGCCTGCGGTGGAGACCCTGGGCAGCACCACCGTCATCTGTTCGGACAAGACGGGGACCTTGACCGAGAACCAGATGACGGTGCGGGTGGTGTGGACACCCGCCGGCGAGTTCGAGGTCACCGGCTCCGGCTACGACCCCACCGGGGCGTTGCTCGACGACGGCGGGACCGCCGCGCGCACAACATCCAACCAGGCGGTCCGCTGGTGCCTGATCGGCGGCGCGATCTGCAACGACGCCACCCTCACCCATAACGACGGGAACTGGGGGATCGTCGGCGATCCCACCGAGGGCGCCATGCTGGTCGCCGCCACCAAGATCGGCCTCGACCCGGCAGACCTCGCCGCCGGGTATCCACGCACGGCCACCATCCCGTTCAGCTCCGAACGGCAGTACATGGCCACCCTGCACCACAACACCGGCACCGATGAGCACTTCGCCGTGGTCAAGGGCGCCGTCGAAAAGGTGATCGAGCTGTGTGCGCGGCAGTTGGGTGCCGACGGCAGTCACCGGCCGGTGGACCGGGCGGTCGTGCTGCGCGGCGCGGAGGAGTTGGCCGGTAGGGGTTTGCGGGTTCTTGCCACCGCCGTGCACCGGGACGTCGATCCGGCTGGGTTCGGTGAACATGGGGTGCCCGAAGGTATGGTGCTCACCGGTCTACAGGCGATGCTAGACCCGCCCCGTGCTGCCGCTGCCGCCGCGATCACGGCGTGTCATACCGCCGGTATCGCCGTGAAGATGATCACCGGTGATCATGCCGCCACTGCGAGCGCCATCGCCGGGAAACTCGGGTTGCTGACCGACCGGGGTGCCGGTGATGTGCTGTCCGGCACTGACCTGGCCGCCCTGTCGGCCGAGGACTTCCCCGACGCGGTGGAACACGCCCGGGTGTTCGCCCGGGTGTCCCCCGAGCAGAAACTCCGGCTGGTCGAGGCGATGCAGGACCGCGGCCATGTGGTGGCGATGACCGGTGACGGAGTCAATGACGCACCCGCGCTGCGGCGCGCGAACATCGGTATCGCCATGGGTCGCAGCGGGACCGAGGTCGCCAAGGACGCCGCCGACATGATCCTGATCGATGACGACTTCAGCACCATCGAAGCGGCCGTCGAGGAGGGCCGCGGGGTGTTCGACAATCTCACCAAGTTCATCGTGTGGACGCTGCCGACCAACCTGGGTGAGGGCCTGGTGATCCTGGTCGCGATCCTGCTCGGGTCCGCCCTGCCGATCCTGCCCACCCAGATCCTGTGGATCAACATGACCACCGCCGTCGCGCTCGGCCTGATGCTCGCCTTCGAACCCAAGGAGGCCGGCATCATGACCCGCCCGCCACGGGCCCCCGACAAGCCGTTGCTGACCGGAGCACTGGTCGTCCGGATCCTGCTGGTCTCCTCGCTGCTGGTCGGCGGCGCGTGGTGGCTGTTCGAATGGGAGCAATCCGCCGGGGCCAGCCTCACCGAGGCCCGGACCGCGGCGCTCAACCTGTTCGTGATCGCCGAGATGTTCTACCTGTTCGCGTGCCGCTCGCTGACCCACTCCGCCTGGCACATCGGGCTTTTCAGCAACAAGTGGCTCGTCTTCGGGGTCACCGTGCAGATCATCGGCCAGCTCGCCATTACTTATCTACCCGCGATGAACAGCCTGTTCCAAACCGCGCCTATCGGTGTCGACGTCTGGCTGCGGATAGTGGCGATCGCGGCCCTTGCATCACTCGTCGTCGCGGTTGACAAACGGTTCCGTCGTCAACTGATGTAACTGCCGGCAGACAGCGCCGACCTGCCGGGTCGCGCTCGGGCCGGCGACCCGTCCAACTCGACGAACGGTCGGGCCTGCCTCCTGCGCCCCTGCTAACGTCGATGGCTCAGCCAAAGATCATGGACGCACCGGATCAGCATCAAGTCCTCCGTCTACTACCGACCCCCAACGAAGGTGATCCTCATGAATAACCTCCGTATGCTGTTGCCGGCCGTACCGGATGGCGTGCGCGCCTTCGATTCCGGGCTTGCGGGGCCGGGCCTGACCCGGATGGCCGAGCGGTCATGAGCCGCGACAAGAACGCGGCCCGTCGGGTCATTGACCCGCTGCGTGACTTTCTGCACGCCGAGGCCGCGGGCGGGATCGTGCTGGTGATCGCCGCCGTTGCCGCGGTGGTGTGGGCGAACAGCGCGTTCGCGGATTCGTATGTGCTCTTCTGGGGACGCGATCTGACCCTCGGCTTCGGCGCGCTGGCGGTCACCGAGGATCTGCAGCACTGGGTGAACGACGGTTTGATGGCGATCTTCTTCTTCGTCGTCGGACTCGAGATCAAACGCGAGTTGGTCGAGGGTGAGCTACGGGATCCCAAGGCCGCCGCGTTGCCCGCGATCGCGGCGGTCGGGGGTGTGGTGCTGCCGGCGCTGATTTTCCTGTCCATCACCTCCGGTCCGGCCCGCGAGGGCTGGGGCATCCCGATGGCCACCGACATCGCTTTCGCGATCGGAATTCTCGCGTTGCTGGGGTCGAAGGTTCCAGCCGGCGCCAAGTTGTTGCTCCTCACTTTGGCGATCGTCGACGACATCATCGCGATCTCGGTGATCGCGATTTTCTACACCGACGAGGTGTCCTTTGTCTGGCTGGGCGGGGCCGTTGTCGGGCTGCTGGTGGTGGTGGCGATGGCCCGGCTGGGCGTCACCGCTATCAGCCCGTACGTGCTGGTCGGCGCGGTGGTGTGGCTCTGCACTCTGGAGTCCGGTGTGCACGCCACCATTGCCGGTGTGGTACTCGGCCTGTTGACACCCACCGGGGTGATCGGCAAACGCAACGTGCTGGACACCCTGGAACACCGCCTGCACCCGTGGTCGGCGTTCCTGATCGTGCCGTTGTTCGCCCTGGCCAATGCTGGGGTCGACTTCAGTGGCGGGCTGCTCGGTCGGGCGTTCGCCGACTCACTCACCTGGGCGATCACCGTTGGTCTGGTCGTCGGCAAGATCACCGGCATCTGCCTTGCCGTGTGGATCTGTATCCGGGTCGGTGTTGGCCGGCTGCCGGCCGGTGTCACCCGATGGCATGTCCTTGGCGTGAGCGCGCTGGCCGGTATCGGGTTCACCGTGTCACTGTTCATCGCCGACCTGGCCTACGCCGATCCGATCCTCACCCAGATCGCCAAGGTCGGGATTTTCGCCGGATCACTGATCGCCGCCGTGCTGGGCACCGTGGTGTTCCTCATCGTTCTGCGTCGTGACCGGGGCAGTGTCCTCGACGATGCCTGACCCAGCTATGGCGGATCCCTCCGGGCCGAACTGGGGCCGGCGATCCGCTGGCAATTCCGGAGGGGTTGAGCGGGGCGACGCGAATCGCGTTCAGTAGCGCAGGATGGCAGCGGCCTTTTCCGGGCCCGGCAGCTGCGCCTCGGTCAGCAGGTGGACGACTCCGCCGTGTCGCAACGTCTGCACGGCAACGGCCTCGAGGAGGTCTCCCGCCTGAACCGCGTCACCGTTGATGATTTGGTCGTTGCCCTCGTCGTAGCGTCCCCAGGCCGTTGCCTCCTCGTGAAGCAGCACGATCTCGATGCGACCCTGGTAGGCCGCTCTGACCACCTCGTCGGTGATCGCGGTGGCGCCTGGATCACCGCTGCCCAACAGTGCTTGGACGCGTTGGAATGCCTGTGTTCGGCCGGCGTCCAAACGCTGCTGCATCACCAGGTAGGTCGCGTCGTGGAGTTGCTCACCGTCCATGGCCTCCGGGTTGCCGTCGATGACGCCGGCCAGCAACGGTCCGAGCGTGCTGACCTTCTGGAACTGTCCGCCGATCTCCGCGTCCGCGACCAGCACGACCGGCAACGGGTCAACGGCGGTTCGCTGCTCGATGGCAGTGGCGACCCGGCGGGCGAACTCGACGATGCGACCCTTGCGCCATTCGGCCGGACTATCGCCGTAGACCTGCGCATTGCCGATATTGATCGAACCGGTGTGCGGTCGGGCCACCGGGCTGGCCTGCACCGGGTTCTCGTAATCAGGTTCGCCCAGGTCGTCGGTCAGGTTGTCCGGCAGCCCGGTGGTTTCCGCCTCGCTAAGGGCGAACCTGGATGCATCGAACAGCCGCACCTTGCCCGCAGTGATCGTCAGTACGCGGTAAGCGCCGTCGGCTGCCAGGATCGGCAGCAGCGGGCGGATGTGGAAACCGGAGCCCACCACGACCTGCTCGACGAGCGGGATGGGGACCGTGTATTGGTGCACGGCGCCGCCGCCGAGGAACAACGCCAGTCCTTGATCCTGGTGTTGCCAGAAGGGGTAGTCGTCGATCAATGCCAGTGCCGGCGCCAGCAGGGTATCCGCGTCCAGGGGACGTACACCCGCTGCCACCAGGGCGTCGTGGGCCTGGGTGCTCAGATTCTTGAGCCGGATCGGGTCCTGGCGGACCTCCCGGCCGTGGGCGTGAGTGGGCAGAAAGATCGAGACGGCAAGCGGGGGCGTGTCGGCCAGCAAGGTGGCCAGATCAGAGCGGGTGAACATCGTTTCTCCAGACAGTGCATGTGCGGGGGTGGTTTGCTCCCCGAGTCGTGACGAGCATTTCGGCCCTCAGTCGGGTTGGTCGGCCCGAATGGTTGCGCCGCCCTTCCGGTCATTTCGTCGCCCGGTTTCGCTGTTCAGCAGGCTCACGAGCTTGTCGGTGGCGCCGTGGAACGCCTGGTCCACGGTAGCTGCGTAGTGGGTGACAGCGACCGGTGCCCGGCCGGCAGGGCGGGCCTCCAGCATGCATCGCTTGTCAGCGCCGCTGGACCGTCCGGCGCTCTCGTCCCCCAGGTGAACCTCCACCCTGGTGAGTTGGTCGCTGAATCGAAAGAGGGCGGCGGTGAGTTCGCTCTCGACCCGACTGGCGAGTTCGCTTCGGCCGTCGATGTTCTTGTCGGTACTGACTTGGATCTGCATAGGGTCTCCTTTGGGATGGGGATTCGTCACCAGTGATGACAGGGCTTCTTTTCGCGGGCGACTGGCGTTCCGGTTCGCCGATGGACGCCTTGCCCGGGTGGTCCGCCGGCCGCTGCGCCACCCTCGTTGTCCCAGATCAGTTCCTGTGGGTTGATCGGTGCTCGTGCGGACCGCCGTCCGACGCGGATCTGGAACCGGGACCGGAACCGCTTGGTGGACTTCATATTTGTCATCGGGTATCCGTTTCTTGGGCCCGAGTTCACGGCCCGTGCGATCTGCACCTTGTCGGTCAGGATCGCCTTCTTCATCAGGGAGTTGTTGGACCCCCGACAGTATCCTCACCCCCCGGGAGGAGGAGATCGTGAAACTGATCGCCGAAGGCCATTCCTCCAAAGAAATCGCTGACACCCTGGTCATCAGCGCCAAGACGGTCGACCGGCACCGCGCGAACGTCCTGCAGAAACTCGGCAAGCATGACCGCCTCGACCTGACCAGGTTCGCCATCCGCGCCGGACTCGTCCAGCCCTGGCTGGACACACCGATTCGCCCAACGATTCCGGAAGGTGCAGCAACGTCATTGTCCGAATGCGAGCAGCACGCACTCGGGGGGAATGGAACGCGCACTTGGAGTCCTGACGATGGCGGCCGCCGTCCTCGTTTTCATCCGGCGCCATCGCCGCTGACCGCGAGCATGCACCGGGTGGAAAGCGATCCTGTCCAGCAAAGTGGTTGCACAGCAAAGGTGAAGGGGCCAAGACCCGAATCGAAGGGTGGTCCATCGGCGGGTCACGCGGCGAAATCTGCGTCCGATAGGCGGATACCAGGGACTTTGTCCTCTGACGGGAACCCTTGTTGGTCAACGAGACTGACGACATGGTCGAAGACAGACGTTCGGCGGCAATCCGGAACTCGCTGCCCGGCATCGGGCTTGCCCTCGGCGCAGGTATCGGCATGACCGTCGGAATTGCCTTTCCGGGAGGAACAGGGTTCGCTCCCGGCGCAGTCGTCGGTGCAGCAATCGGCCTTGTCGTCGGTGCCGTGATCCTGGCCTTCGGACCGGGACGCCAGTAGAGCCAGACAACTTCTGACCGATGATCGCGGTTCACCGACCTGGTGACTTCCCCGACGCCTTGCCCGGTGGTCGACCCGGCCGGTGCTTGCTGGCTGGTTTGCGCACGAAGTGCGAGGAGTATGTCGACGACCGGATCCACCACGCAATATCTGCGAGTTCCAGTTGTTCAGGGTGTTGCACGTCCATCGCATGACGAGCGCGGTCCCACTGAGATTCTCGCTGACCGGGACGGCTCGCAGACCGTTGGTTGCGCTGCGTCAGTGGCCTGCGCCGAGGTGCCCGGACAGGCGTGCGTGGCGGGCGGTGCTGTCGAGGTTGAGTCCGATGATCTCCACGGTTTTGCCGTGTCGCTCGAATTTCGTGGTGACGGCGTCGAGGGTTGCGATGGTGGAGGCGTCCCAGAGATGCGCCGAGCTGAGGTCGATGATGATGTGCCGGGCGGGAGCGGTGTAGTCGAACTGGCTGTAGAGGTCGTTGGAGGAGGCGAAGAACAGTTCCCCGGTGACGGAGTAGGTGCATGTGGTGCCGTCAGGGGAGGTTTCGCTGGTGAGGTTGACCAGATGCGCGACCCGGCGGGCGAACAGGACAAGGGCGACCAGCACGCCGGCAATGACCCCGTAGGACAGGTTGTCGGTGGCGACTGTCACAGCGACGGTGATGAGCATGACGCTGGTCTCGCTTTTCGGCATCCGCCGCAGGGTCCTGGGCCGAACCGAGTGCCAGTCAAAGGTCGAGATCGACACCATGATCATCACACCGACCAGGGCGGCCATCGGGATCTCCCCGACGATGTCACCGAGCCCGACGACCAGGATCAACAGGAACAACCCGGCCAAAAAGGTGGAGAGCCTAGTCCTGGCACCAGATTTCACGTTGATCATTGTCTGGCCGATCATCGCGCAGCCCCCCATACCGCCGGTGAACCCGGTGATGATGTTGGAGGCGCCTTGGCCCCAGGATTCCCGGGTTTTGTTGGAGTGGGTGTCGGTGATGTCGTCGACGAGTTTGGCGGTCATCAGTGATTCCAGCAGCCCGACCAGGGCCATTCCGACCACGTAAGGGGCGATGATCTGCAGTGTTTCCAGGGTGAACGGGACGTCCGGAACGAGGAAGCCGGGCAGGCTGTCCGGGAGTTCACCTTGATCGGCCACGGTGGGCACGTTGAGGTTGATGGTGACGGCCAGGATGGTGAGGACGACGATCGACACCAGCGGTGCCGGGATGGCCGTGGTGATCCGGGGTAGCCCGTAGATGATCGCCAGCCCGGCAGCGACCATGGGGTAGACCGGCCAGGGGACGTCGATCAGTTGCGGTAGTTGCGCGATGAAGATCAGGATCGCGAGGGCGTTGACGAAGCCGACCATGACGCTGCGCGGGATGAACCGCATCAGCCGGGCCACCCCGAGGACACCGAGGAGGACTTGCAGAGCCCCGGCGAGGATCACGGTAGCGATCAGATACTGCAGTCCGTACTGGTGCACCAGTGGAGCGACGACCAGCGCGACCGCACCGGTCGCGGCGGAAATCATTGCCGGCCGACCACCCAGAACCGAGATCGACACGGCCATGGTGAACGATGCGAACAGCCCGACCTTGGGATCGACCCCGGCGATGATGGAGAACGAGATCGCCTCCGGAATCAACGCCAACGCGACGACCAGGCCGGCGAGGACTTCGGTCTTGAAGATCCGCGGGGACAGCCAGGTCGGACGGCTCAATTGCAGACGTTGAATCGCCGCATGTTTCTTGGCGGGGTTACGGCCGAGGTTTGACACGGGTAATCCATTCTTTTTCGGCCGAGTACGGCCCAGGTTTGCCTAACGGAGTTCGGGTCATCGGGCGCGTCGATGCGACCCGGGTCATGAATACATGGCCGGCGGAACCAGCAGGAGCTCACGGCGGTCCGGCCGGCCAACGCGGGTAAACTCTACCCTTACGTAAGGGTAGAGATCCCGCAATTCGTCTGAGGTCTTTCCCACGATTGACAGGAGTTGCCCGTGCGGACCCAGGTTGCGTTGATGCAGATCGGTGAACTGGCCGAGAAGACCGGGCTGTCGCTGCGGACGATCCGGCACTACGACGACGAACGGTTGCTCAACCCGTCCGCCCGCAGCGCCGGCGGCTTCCGGCTGTACAGCCAGGACGACCTCGATCGGTTGATGGTGATCCGACGGATGAAGCCCCTGGGGTTTTCGATCGACGAAATGCGGGACCTGCTCGCCCTGATCCACGACCTCGCCGCACCCGATCTCGCCCAGGAAAAGCACGCCGAACTCGACGGCCGCCTGTCCACGTTTATCGGCAATGCCAGGGACCGCCGGGAACGGCTGCGCACACAACTGGCGATGGCGGAAGAGTTTGTCGAACGCCTCGAAGCCTTGCAATCGACTCCGGGATGACCGACCGGGTCGAGGATGAGCTCCATCACCGACGGGCCGCAGCACTGCCGACCGGGCACGCTCCACAAGAACGCGCTGCGGCTATTTCTTTCGGCTGGAGCCGCCGAGCGTGCGGGTGAGGATGGGTCCGGCGAACGCCATCAGCAGGACGTACCCGGCGGTGATCGGGCCCAGTCGTGCGTCAACTCCGGCGCTGACTCCGATCTCGGCGATGACCACCGAGAACTCGCCGCGGGCCACGAGTGCGGTTCCCGCGCGGATTCGCCCGCGGGGCCCGATGCCGGCTCGACGTGCGACCCACCACCCGGTTGCGATCTTGGTCAGGCCGGTGATCACGGCGAGTGTGATGACGATGCCGATCACCGGCGGGAGCGCGGTCAGATCGATCGCCATCCCGAAGAACAGGAAGAAGGTTGCCGCGAACAGGTCGCGCAGTGGTCCGACAAGTTGCGCGGCCCGCTTGGAAACGGGTCCGGAGATCGCCACCCCCACCAGGAATGCACCCACGGCCGCGGAGACCTGAAACTGCTCAGCCAGGCCGGACACGAAGAGCGTCACCCCGAGGACGGTGAGCAGCAGGACCTCGTCGGATGGGCTGACGATCCACCGGCTGACGGTCGCGCCGTGCCGGAGGGCCACCGCGATGACGACAGTCACGACGGCCAGCGCGGCGACCAGGGTGATGGCCGCGTTCGGTAGCGCGCGGTGTGAGACGAGCACGGCCATCAGCGGGAGGTAGGCGGCCATCACCAGGTCCTCGAGCACGAGAATCGTGAGAATCGACGGGGTTTCGCGGTTGCCGAGCCGTCCCAGGTCTTCCAGTATCTTCGCGATCACCCCTGAGGAAGAGATGTAGGTGACACCGCCGAGGAGTAGCGCGGTGGTGACGTCCCAGCCGAGCAGGAGTCCGATTGCCACACCCGGGGTGAAGTTGGCTGCGGCGTCGAACCCCGCAGGGGTCAACCCGGTGCGCAGACCGCTACGCAGTTCTGACGCGGTGTACTGCAGTCCGAGCGCCAGGAGCAGCAGGACGACGCCGATCTGGGCGCCGAATTCGACGAACTCCCGGCTGAACTGAAGCTGCACAGGTCCGGGGCCGCCGTTCCCGACCAGGAGCCCGGCGAGCAGATACCCCGGGATGGGACTGAGCCCTACCCGGTGCGCAAGCCGGGCCAGCACGGCGAGAAACACGATCAGCAAGCCCAGCTCGACCAGCAGGACACCGGTATCCGAACCCGTGTCCTGGGCAGCCTCGAGCAGGGTCATTGACCGCGGCGTAGGTGGTGCAGTGCCTTGACGCCGGCCGGGGTGCCGACCGCGACAGCGATGTCATCCGGCTCGAGCACGAAGTCCGCGGTCGGTGCGGGGAATGCCTCGTCACCCCGGAGCACGGCAACGATGGAGACACCGGTGCGGGTGTGGATCGCGCAATGACGCAATGTCCGTCCAGCGAACGAGGAGGCATTGTCGATCGGCATCCAATCGATCGCCAGGCCCTCGATGCGTTGTTGGATGCCTTCGAGTTGTTGGCTGATGTGGGGTACGCCGAGCAGGTCGGCGAGGGTTCTCGCATCGTCGGGATCCAGGCGCGCGATTCGGCGGCTGGAGTCTGGATCGTCACGGTCGTACAGCAGTAGCTCGCGATGACCGACGTGGTGGGCCAGCACGCCGATTCGATCGCCTTCAGAGGTCAGGAAGTCGTACCTGACCCCGACCCCGGGAAGTTGGGTTTCCTGCACATCGGACATCGGGCGCCTCCTGCACTTGCACGGAGCGGCATGATCAGAGCATCCGAACGGTCGTTCCCCCAGCGTGATCCAGGATGGCGCGAATCGCGCGCCGAACCAGCGTCCGGAATGTCACCGATCGTGGGCCCGGATCGTTGATCAGCCCTGCTGGTAGATGTCGGGGATACCGTCCTGGTCGTCATCCCTGGCCTCTTCCACGCACATCGCGCGGTAGCGGCGGTTCCGCAGTCGCAGCAGGACCCCGGCGAACACCGCGGCTGCCACCGATCCGGTCAGGACGGCGATCTTGACGTGGTCGTCGGCTGTGGAGTTCCCCCCGAAGGCGAGTTCGCCGATGAGCAGGGACACGGTGAAGCCGATGCCGCCGAGTATCGCGACCCCGGTGAGGTCGGGCCAGGTCAGGCCCTTCTGCAGCGGGCGGCGGGTGATCCTTGACGTGAGGTAGGTGGCGGCCAGAATACCGATGGGTTTGCCGAACACGAGACCGGCAATGATGCCGATCGCGATGGGATCGGTCAGTGCCGACTGCAGGCCGGACCAGCCGCCGATCGCGACACCGGCCGAGAACAACGCGAAAACCGGGACAGCGAAACCGGCGGAGATCGGCCGCCACAGGTGCTCGTAGTGTTCGGCCAGCCCTGGCCGATCGTCGTCCTGACCCGTGACCTTTCGGGCCTTGACGGGGACGGCGAACCCGAGGAGCACCCCGGCTACGGTGGCGTGCACCCCGGAGGCATGGACCAGCGACCAGGTGGCGAACGCCAGCGGTAGCAACAGCCACCATGAGCCGATCCGCCGCTGCACCAGCACCGCGAACAGCGCCAACGGCACGAGCGCCAGCAGTAGCCACACCGGTTCCAGGTCATCGGTGTAAAACAGGGCGATGATCGTGATGGCCAACAGGTCGTCCACGACGGCCAGAGTGAGCAGGAACGTCCGCAGCGCCGCCGGCAGATGGGTGGAGATGACCGCGAGCACTGCCAGCGCGAAGGCGATGTCGGTGGCGGTTGGTATCGCCCACCCTTTCGGACCAGTGCCGCCCGCGATCACCAGGTAGAGCAACGCCGGCGCGATCATGCCGCCGACTGCAGCGGCCACCGGTACGACGGCGCGTTGCGGGTCACGCAGGTCGCCGGCGACGAACTCGCGCTTGAGCTCCAATCCGGCGACGAAGAAAAAGATCGCCAGCAGGCCGTCACCGGCCCATTCCGCGACTGTCAGGTTCAAATGCAGTGCGGCGGGACCGATCTCGACATCCAGGAGCTGAAAGTAGCTGTCCGAGAACGCCGTGTTGGCCCAGACCAGGGCGATGACGGTGGCGAGGAGCAACAGCCCCCCGCCAACAGTCTCCTTGCGGAGGATTTGGGCGACTCGGCCGTCCTCGGCCCACGTCCCTGGTGAGAACAACGTGCGTGGGTTTGCGACCATTGGTGGAGCCCTTCGAAGAAGTTTCTGTCGTAAGCAGCTTTATGCCGACCAGACTTCCCGGCGCACCGCGGCAAGCTTACCGAGCAAGCGCCTGCCGCAGTGCCCGGCGGTCACCCCGAGCACTGCGGCAGGTGCCGCACTCAGTGCTTGTCGACCATCTCGATCTCCCCGGACTTGATGCGTGCCCAGTAACCGTTGATCTCCTTCTTGATCACCCTTGCCAGCAGGTACAACCCGATGATGTTGGGGATCGACATCAGGAAGATCATCGAGTCGGAGAAGCCGATGACCGGGCCGAGGGACAACGTCGCGCCGATCAGCGTGAAGACGCAGAAGATTCCCTTGAAGATGTTCTCCGCCTTCTTGCTGTCACCGAACAAGTAGCCGGTGGCCTTCATCCCGTAGTAGGACCAGGCGATCATGGTGGAGAAGGCGAACAGCACCACCGCGACGACCAGGACGTACTGGAACCAGGGGAGCACCGACTGGAAGGCCGCCGTCGTCAGCCCGACCCCGCCGAGCGCAGATGCATCGGGGCTCTCCCAGACGCCGGTGATGACGATGACCAGCGCGGTCATCGTGCAGATCACGATCGTGTCGATGAACGGCTCCAGCAGGGACACGAAGCCTTCGGTGGCCGGCTCCTTCGTCCGCACCGCGGAGTGTGCGATGGACGCCGAGCCGATGCCGGCCTCGTTGGAGAATGCCGCGCGCTGGAAGCCGACGAGCAGCACGCCGAAGATGCCGCCCACCACACCCTGCGGATTGAAGGCACCCGAGATGATCTCGCCGAACGCCGCCGGGATCATAGTGAAGTTTGCGAAGATGACGATCAGCGCGGCGGTGACGTAGAGCACCGCCATGAACGGGACGACCTTGTCGGTGACCCGGGCGATCGACTTGATGCCCCCGATGATCACCAGCCCGACCAGAACCGCGAAGATCAGGCCGAACACCCACTTGAAGTCCTCGCCGCCGAAGACGTCGACGATCAGCGCGGTGGCCTGGTTGGACTGGAACATATTGCCGCCACCGAGCGACCCACCAACGCAACAGACGGCAAAGACAACGGCCAGGACCTTGCCAAGACCGGGCTTGCCGAGCTTGGCGACCCCGTCCCGCAGGTAATACATCGGGCCGCCGGACACGGACCCATCGGGGTGCTCCTTGCGGAACTTGACCCCGAGCGTGCACTCGGCCATCTTCAGGCTCATCCCGAAGAACCCGGCGACGATCATCCAGAACGTCGCACCAGGCCCGCCGAGGCTGATGGCGACGGCGACACCGGCGATGTTGCCCAGGCCGACAGTGCCGGACACCGCGGTGGCCAGCGCCTGGAAGTGCGAGACCTCGCCGGCATCTCCCGGATGGGAATACCGCCCGCGAACCAGGTCGATCGCGTGCTTGAACCCGAAGATGTTCTTGAAGCCGAGATAGATCGTGAAGAAGATGGCTCCGGTGATGAGCCAAACGACGATGAGCGGAATTCCGACACCGTACAGTTCCAGCTTGTAGAAGACGATGCCTTCGATCCAATTGGCGACCGGACCAACCGTGTCATTGATGGTCTGGTCGATCCCGCCCGTTTCATCCTCCACAGCGCTGAAGATCGTCGTCATCACGGGACCACCGTCACGGCGACGGGAGAGTTGAGGATCAGCCGACCGGGAATCCCGCCGTAGAGCACCTTCTTCATTCGACTTTCCCCTGTTCTGCCGACCACGATGTGGTCAACCTTGTGTTCCTCTGCCAGGTCAACCAGAATTTCGACGGGGTGCCCGTGTCGGGTGATCCCTTCCGCCTCGACACCGGCTTCTTTGGCCTTTGCCAGCGCGGGTTCGAGCAGTTGCGTGGTTGCTGCCTCGAGTTCATGCTCGCGCTCACCTGCCCGGAACTCGTTCTCCTCGTTGGTTTGGAACGAGTACGGGGACCACGGAATGGCATGCACGATCAGCACTTTCGCCTTGGCGCCGGCGGCCAATCGCAAACCAAGCGCAACCGCGCGATCGCTGGCCTCGCTGCTGTCGATACCGATCAGGATGCTGGTCATAACACTCCCGGGTACGTCGGTCGACCAGCCGGAGGGTCTGGTCGTGATTCAAGGCGAGGCCTTGGGCCTTCGGGGTGATGCGGTCGTGCTGACTTCGGGTGAGCTCGGGGTTTCCTTGTCACGATGTTCTTTGGTGGTCGTGGATGGCGGCGCGTGTCACCGTCCAGCGGGTCTGGTCAGTGACGCCGCTAACCCGGTCGATGCGTGTGGGAACCGGCGTTTCGTCGACGCTGACCGGGACAAGGGAATGTTGCAGATTTCGCAGAACCCGGGCGAAGACGGGCCCATCGGGCGGGTGGAAGTATGGCCATGACCCGCGAGCCGCCGGCGAGTGGTCACCGGCAACAACAACGTCAGGGCGGCCACGGCAGTCCTTCCACAAGAATCGCAATCTTGGGTCGTCAGCATCATGCCGACCAGACTTCCCGGCGCACCTGTCGGAAGACTATCCGAGGGTCCGGTGCCACGCTTCCCTGCCCCTGCGACGTCCCCCGCGATCAACGATCGACAGCGCATGGGGTGGGCCGCGTTGTCGTGGCGGTCGGACTGGCCGGGCCACTGGGCCGGGAGGCGGGCGAACGGCCCCGGCAGTGAAACGTCCGTCGGACCTCGTGACACGCCGAATGACAGAGCTGGCGTATCGAACAGGTGTACGTCTAAAGTTGTCCCCATGCTTCGATGCATCCACAATTCCGGTGCGATCGAGGGGACTGTCGGTGGCTCGCTCTAGCGTCAGCGATGACAAGCAGGACAACGGACTTTCGCTCGGCTCCGCGGAGTGTGGCGAGACATTTGACGAGAGGCACGGGTGGGGTCATGGCAGCAGCACCGGATCGTGAGAAGGCGCTCAACATTGCGCTGGCGCAGATCGAGAAGAACTACGGCAAGGGCTCGATCATGCGGCTGGGCGACGAGGGTCGCGCGCCGGTCGAGGTGATTCCGACGGGCTCGATCGCCCTGGACGTGGCCCTGGGAATCGGCGGCCTGCCCCGCGGCAGAGTCGTCGAGATCTACGGCCCGGAGTCCTCCGGCAAGACGACCGTCACCCTGCATGCCGTGGCCAGTGTGCAGGCGGCCGGCGGGATCGCGGCGTTCATCGACGCGGAGCACGCGCTGGACCCGGAGTACGCCAAGGCGCTCGGGGTGGACACCGACGCGCTGCTGGTCTCCCAGCCGGACACCGGCGAGCAGGCCCTGGAGATCGCCGACATGCTAATCCGCTCCGGCGCGATCGACCTGGTCGTCGTCGACTCGGTGGCCGCGCTGGTGCCACGCGCCGAGATCGAAGGCGAGATGGGGGACAGCCACGTCGGCCTGCAGGCCCGGCTGATGTCCCAGGCGCTGCGCAAGATCGCCGGTGCGTTGAGCAACACCAACACCACGATGATCTTCATCAACCAGCTCCGGGAGAAGATCGGCGTGATGTTCGGTTCCCCGGAGACCACCACCGGTGGTAAGGCGCTGAAGTTCTACGCCTCCGTCCGGCTGGACATCCGCCGGATCGAGGCGCTCAAGGACGGCACCGACATCGTCGGCAACCGGACCAGGGTCAAGGTCGTCAAGAACAAGATGGCCCCGCCCTTCAAGCAGGCCGAGTTCGACATCATCTACGGCCAGGGCATCTCGCGTGAGGGATCGCTGATCGACGTGGGTGTCGAGCAGGCCATCGTCCGCAAGGCCGGTGCCTGGTACACCTACGACGGCGAGCAGTTGGGTCAGGGCAAGGAGAACGTGCGGACGTTCCTCCGCGAGAACCCGGATGTCGCGAACGAGATCGAGAAGCGCATCAAGGAGAAGCTCGGGGTCGGTGCCCGGCTCGATCAGGACGAGCCGGTGCCCGCGCCGGTCGATTTCTGATCCGTCGTGGCGGCACCAAATATCGCCGGGCCTTACCAACCCGGCGGGTACCAGCACGAAGCACCCGAGCACACCGAGCGGGCGAACCCGGAGCGGCCGGCTGCGGACCGGGCCAGGGCCGACCGCATCGCGGAACTGGCCGACCGGCTTGCGGCCATCGAAACCCGAGATCGGGCGGGTGGGTCCGCATCCCGAACCGGTGGGCTGGACGGGTCCGCGCCTCGAACCGGAAGGCCAACCGGGTCGACGCCACGAACCAGTGGGCCCGCCGCGCCAACTGCTGGGCCGGTCCGAGCGGCCACTCCCGACGGGTCATGGGCGTCGGTGCCGATCGGGTCCAGCGGTTCGACGGGGTCAACGGACCGTCGACCCCGGGTGCCGGGTGGCCATCCGGAGGATGCCCCTGGTGATCCGGAGGCGGTGGCCAAGGCGATCTGCCTGCGGCTGCTGACCGGCGCCGCGCGGCCCCGGGCGGCGCTGGCAACAGCGTTGCGCCAGCGGGGGATCCCGGACGACGTTGCCACCATGGTGCTCGACCGGTTCGTCGAAGTAGGTCTGATCGACGACGAGGCCTACGCCGCTGCATTCGTGGCGGCCAAGCACCGGGATCGCGCGCTCGGGGTCACGGCGCTGCGCACCGAGCTGCGGCGCAAGGGTGTCGACGAGGTCACCGCGGATGCCGCGGTGCAGGTCGTCGACTCCGACGCCGAGCGCGACCGAGCGCGGGCCTTGATCGCCCGGCGAGTGGACGCCGCGATGAGCAATGGTCTACCGGCCGCCAGGCGGCGGTTGGTCGGCTTGTTGGCCAGACGGGGGTACTCGGCCGAGATGTCCGGCCAGGTGGTCGACGAGGCACTTGCCCACTACGGCGCAGAGCAGGACGCCGGCTGGGATGACTGAACTCCTCGACCGCACTGACCTGTACCGCAGTGGCCCGGCGGCCAAATGAGGCGACCGCGCCGTACGGCGTTCGGGTGGCTCACGACCGCTGACGGGGCGACGGCAGCGGGTCGGCTTGACCCTTGGTGTGCTGCTACCTAACCTCATGTGTAACAGGAGAGTCACATAACGCGCACCGAAGGGCTGCGCGGCCGATAGCGGTGAAGATGCCGCACCAGCCCCGGCCTTGCCGGGGTCGTTTGCGTTGACGCCTAGCAAGGTGTCAGCGTCGTTGAGGTCGTATCTGTTGCTGGGTGCGTTCGCGACCCTCCTGCCGTCCCAAATTTTGGACGGTGTGCCCACCGGCTGCCGTCCGTGCGGCGCCGATGAGGAGGGGTGGGGATGTCTGAGGCTCTCGTCATTATGGTCGTTTTGACCGCTGCACTGCTGATAGCAGTACTCGCTGTACTTGTGCTGGCCCGCAGGAAAGCGCCGCCGGCCCCCGTCTTGGACGAAGATGCCCTCCGCAGGCTGGTCGAACAAGCAGTCGCACGCCCCGTCACCGAAGCGGCACCGGTCGAGTCGGCGCCACCGGCTGAGCCCGACCTCGGTCGGTTTGCCCTCCTCAGTCACGAAGCAACCGCTGCGGCGGAAGCCGCAGACGCCGTTCGCCGAACTGCTTCGGAGGCCGCGGACGAACTGCAGCAGCGCTCGCGGCGCGACGCGGACCAGGTCAGAGCGGACGCCAGAGCGGAGGCGGAGCGCACCGTCGCGGCCGCCAGAGCCCAGGCGGCCGAACTCCGTGCCGGGCTCGAGTCCGAGCGCAATCGGATCACCGTGGAGGCCACCGCGGCGCTGTCCGAGGATCGCAAGGAACTCCAGGAGGCCGAGCAGAAGCTCCGCGCCGCCGCCCAGGCGCTCGCCGACGAGCAGCAGGCCCTGGTGGCCGACCGCCGCCGGATCGGTTCCGAGCAGGGCGAGCTGACGGACACCAAGCGCAACCTGCAGGCCCGCGCCGAGGCGCTCGCGGCCGACGCCGCCCAGTTGAAGAACCGCGCCCAGGAGTTGGACAGCCGAGAGCAGGACCTGAGTACCGCAGCAACAACCCAACAGGCGGAACTCGTCCGCATCGCCGGATTGACCACCGAGGCAGCGCGCGCCGAACTGCTGGCCGGGCAGGAGGAAGCGGTCCGCCGCGATGCCGCCATGATGATCCGGCGCATCGAGTCGGAAGCGCAGAGTTCCGCCAAACAGCGGGCCAGGGCGATCGTCGCGGACGCGATCCAGCGGGTCGCGTCCGACCAGACCGCGCAGACCGTCGTTGCCGTTGTGCATCTGCCGGCGGACGAGGTCAAGGGACGGATCATCGGGCGCGAGGGACGCAACATCCGGGCCTTCGAAACCGTCACCGGGGTGAACGTCATCATCGACGACACCCCGGAAGCGGTGCTGCTGTCCTGCTTCGACCCGGTTCGCCGGGAGATCGGCCGAATCACCCTGGAAATGCTGATCGAGGACGGCCGGATCCACCCGCACCGGATCGAAGAGGCCTACGAGCGGGCCCGTGACGAGGTCGAGGTGCTCTGCCAGCGGGCCGCCGAGGACGCGATGCTCGCCGTCCGGGTCACCGATCTGCACCCCGAGCTGGTCACCCTGGTCGGCCGGCTCAAATACCGGACCTCTTACGGCCAGAATGTGCTCGGACATCTCGTCGAGACAGCGCACATCGCCCGCGGGATGGCCGTCGAACTCGGCATCGACCCCACCGTCGTCAATCGCGGGGCGTTCCTGCACGACATCGGCAAGGCCCTCACCCACGAGGCCCAGGGATCGCACGCCATCATCGGCGCCGAACTGGCCCGCAAGTACGGCGAGTCGGAAGACGTCGCGCACTGCATCGAGGCCCACCACGACGAGGTCCCGCCGGCGACGGTCGAGGCCGTGCTGACCCAGGCAGCCGACGCCTGTTCGGGTGGCCGACCGGGCGCCCGCCGGGAATCGCTGGAGTCCTACGTGCAGCGGCTGGAACGGATCGAAGCGATCGCCGGCTCCAAGCGCGGCGTCGAGAAGGTCTTCGCCATGCAGGCCGGCCGCGAACTGCGCGTGATGGTCAAGCCGGACGTCATCGACGACCTGGAGGCGCATGTACTGGCCCGCGAGGTGGCCAAGCAGATCGAGGAGGAGCTGACCTACCCCGGTCAGGTCCGCGTCACGGTGATTCGCGAGTCCCGCGCCACCGAGATCGCCAGGTAGTCGGGCGTTTCGAACCGTCCGGGCGGGTTTCCTGCCCTGCGGCTAAAGGTCGGGCTTCAGCAGACTGGCGATCAGCGTGTCGGCGACCCACTTCTCGAACCTCTCCAGCGAGTAACCGGTTTGGTCCACCAGGAGGTGGTAGCTCTCCGGGCCCATGATCACCAGCAGGGTGTCGATCGCGTCGTCACGGCTCAGTCCCACACGAAATGCGCCGTCAGGCAGCCCGCTGAGCAAGCCGGCCATCGTCACCCGCCGCTGCCGGGACAGTTCGAGTTGGTCCGCACGAGCCTCGGGGTCGATGGCAGCGGCATCCCGGTACAGCCGCCAGCCCAATGCGGCCCGCTCCGCGGTCGTCCGAAACAACGTGGCCACCCCCCGCAGGTAGGTCTGCGGGTCCGGATGCACCGGGAGTTGCTCCAGCAACCGCAGTCGCGCGATGTCGGCCCAAGTGGCATCGGTGATGGCCGTCGGGGACCCGCTCAGCCTCTGCTCCACGAAGGCGCGCAGCAACTGTCGCTTGCTGCCCCACGCGAGGTACAGCGTCTGCAACGAGACACCGGCGCGGTCGGCGATGGCCGTCACGGTTGCTCCGGCATAGCCACGCTCGGCGAAGAGCTCGCCGGCTGCGACCACCAGCAGTCGCTGGGTTTCCGCACGGCTGGCCGCCCCCGCCTCGCGCTGTCGGCTGGTGCTGCGTTGCCTGCCCGGCGGGGCTGCGTCCCCCGGCGGGGCTGCGTCTCCCGGCGGGGCTGCGTCTCCCGGCGGGGCTGCGTCTCCCGGCCGGACTGCGGCGGAGTTCGTGGGCGCGGGTCTCGACACCCCCGAAGAATAGCCCTAGAGTGACACTCAATCGGACTTGAGTGCCACTCAATTGGAGTGCCAATGCGGCCAGCCCTGAGCGTGCCCGAGGAACTGGCGGCCCGATCCGGCGTGCTGGCAGCGGCGCGAACCCTGCGCCGGGTCGACCTCCCGAGAGCTGTTCGATTCGCCTGGGGACAACTCAGGCGCCGGCTCTTCGTGCCGGTGACGATCACCGAGCCGCCGGCCGGGGTACTGGTCGAGTGGAATGTCGCGGTCCCGATGCGCGACGGAGTGCTGTTGCGGGTCAACGTGTTCCGCCCCGATGACGACACTGAACATCCGGTGCTGATGTGCGCGCATCCGTACGGCAAGGACAACCTCCCGCGGCGACGCCGGTTTCGTGCCGGCTACCGGACGCCCCTGCAGTACCGCATGCTGCAGACCGGACCGGTGACGCATTCGGCCCTGACCGGGTGGGAGGCACCCGACCCGGCCTTCTGGGTGCAGCGGGGTTACGTCGTGGTGAACGCCGATCTCCGCGGCTGGGGGACATCCGATGGGGTCGGGGAGCTGTTCTCGGTGCAGGAGGGTCTGGACGGCCACGACCTCATCGAGTGGGCCGGCGAGCAGTCGTGGAGCAACGGGCGGGTCGGGATGTCGGGTGTTTCTTACCTGGCGATCAGCCAATGGGCCGCCGCAGCCACCCGCCCGCCGCACCTGGCAGCGATCTGCCCATGGGAAGGCTTCACCGACTTCTACCGCGACTTCGCCCGGCCCGGCGGGATTCGGGAGAACGGGTTCCTCACCGTATGGACGACCGGCTTGCGTCTCGGTCAGCACCACCCCGTCGACATCGCGGCGCAGGCCCGCCGGCGACTCGAGTTCGACCAGTGGTGGTCGGACAGAAACCGGTCGATCGAGAACATCGTCGTCCCGGCCCTGATCTGCGGCAGTTATTCCGACCACAACCTGCATTCCCGCGGCTCGTTCGAAGGATTCCGCCGAATCGGTTCGCAGCAGAAATGGCTGTACACGCATCGCGGCCAGAAATGGAGCACCTACTACTCAGCGGCCGGGCTGCAGGCGCAGGCCCAGTTCTTCGACCATTTCCTGCGCGGCGAGGAGACCGGAATTCTGCAGACCCCGCCCGTCCGGATCGAAGTCCGAGAAGACGTCGACACCATCACCTCGGTCCGGTACGCCGACAGCTGGCCGCCTCCCGACACTGCCTGGCACACGATGTATCTCGACGGCAACGGCGCATTGCTACCCACCCCGGCGAGTGGAGCTGCCGAGCAGTCCTTCGATATCCGCCGCGGCCGGCTGAGTTTCATCCACCGCGTCGCCGAGGACACCGAGATCGTCGGGCCGATGGCGTTGACGGTGTCCGTGTCGGTCATCGGCACGGACGATGTCGCCCTCTTTGCCGGCGTGCGCAAGTTTCGCGGTGGCCGGGAGATCGGGTTCAACGGCTCCTACGGATTTCCGGACGACCTGGTGACCCACGGGATGCTGCTCGCCTCCCACCGGCGCACCGATCCGGCACGCTCAACCCCGTATCGCCCCTTTCACACCCATACGGTCCGGGAGCCCCTGAACCCGGGCACCCCCGTCGAGCTGCAGATCGAACTGCTGCCATCGGCGACCCTGTTCCGAGCCGGCGACGAACTGCGGCTCGACCTGCAGGGACGCTGGTTCTTCTCCCGTAACCCGTTGATCGGTCAGTTCCCGCCCGCCTACGCACGGACGATCCGGACCGGAACCTGCACCGTCCACACCGGCGGGGAGTTCCAGACCCACCTGACGATGCCCATCGCCGCAGTTGCCTCCGACGCCGGCCGTGCCCGGTTTCACTGATCGTGAAGGATCGGGTGGCTCTGAGCGGCCGGATCCTCACCAATCACGGACATTCGGCCCGCGGGCTCCGCGGGGTCACCGGCCCTGAGGTGCCCGGCCGGCACCCGGTGCGCCGGCGAAGGCCTGGGCGATCGTCATCCACTGCTGCGCATGTGGTCCGGTCGCTACCAGCGGGAGGTCGTCCGGATGCCGCCGCTGGGTGACCAGAAGCGCGAAATCCACAGCGGGCCCGACGACGGATTCGGTGGCCGCCGGCGGCCCCCACAACCAGGTCACCCCCGATGGCGCGGTGAGTTCGATCCGGAACGGATCGGGTGGCACCGGCAACCCGTTGGTGCGAAAGGCGTGGTCGCGGGTGCGAACCCCCAGGTCGGCGACGTGCCGAAGCCGGTCGGTCGGCGTCCGCAGCACTCCCAGCGCGTCGGCGATGTCCTGGCCGTGCGCCCAGGTCTCCATGATCCGCGCGCTGGCCATCGTGCCCGCGCCCATCGGGGGACCGATCCACTCCAACCGCGTCCCCGATGGCACCTTGCACAGCGCGTCGAGCACGGCGACCCGACCCGCGCGCCAGGAGGCGAGGAGCTCCTCCGAAGGTGTCCCGGCGCCGAGGCGTGCGCCGTCCTCGATCGCCAGGGCGAGGCCGGCAGCGTCGGTCAATGTCGCCGTGGCGGCCCGGAATCCGGCCGGATCGCTGCAGGTCAGCACCGTCAGGTCATCCGTCCACCGCAGGTGACCGAGCTGATGGCCGATCGTCCAACCGGAGGCCGGGGTCGGCGTGGCCAGGTCAACCCCGTCCGCGCTGACCAGCGCATCCAGATCGACACCCTCCGCGGAGAGGTCGGCGAGGACGGAGGCAAGGGTCGACGACGCCGTCGCAGTGCTCATCGACCCATCCTGCCCCGCGCCCCGGCAAGTTGCGCCGGCGGCAGGCGGGCCGCCGCCGCCGAATTTCGTGGACGGCCGGGTTACTTCTTGAACTCGTCGATGCCCGGGACCTCGAGGATTTCGATTTCCTGCCGCGCCGCCATCAGGTCGTCCTGTTGTCCGGCATCGATCTTGACGACCTTGCCGCCACCCTTCCTGGTGCGCAGCTTGCGCTCCAGATAATGCGATAGCGAGTTCAGCAACAGGTTGATGACGATGTAGATGACGGCGACCACGACATAGGTGGGCAGCAGGTTGCCGTAGTTGCTCGCCGACGTGTTCGCGGCCCGGCGCAGTTCGACGTAGCCGACCAGGATGCCACCGAGCGCGGTGTCCTTGACCACGACAACGAGCTGGGAGACCACGGCCGGCAGCATGGTGGTCAGTGCCTGCGGTAGCAGCACGATCGTCATCAGCTGGGTCTTGTTCATCCCGATCGCCAATGCGGCCTCGGTCTGCCCCTTGGGGACCGCCTGGATGCCGGCACGGACAACCTCGGCGAGCACGGACCCGTTGTAGAGCACCAAACCGATGACGACAGCGGCGAACGGGCTGGAGGTGCCCAGTACCGCGAACCACAGCTGGAATGCGAACAGCATCAGGATGATGACCGGGATCGACCGGAAGAACTCGACGATGATGCCGACCGGAACCCGGATCCAAGCATGATCCGACAGTCGACCAACACCGAGTAGCGCGCCGATCGGCAGCGCGATCACCACGCTGACGGCCGCTGCTTCGAGCGTTGCCCAGAGGCCCGGGAGCAGATACGTCGTCCAGTTCTGGATTTCCAGGAACGGTGACCACTTGTCGGCGGTCAGCTGGTCCTTGGCCGCGAGTGTGGACAGGACATACCAGGCGAGCAGCAGTAGGAGCGCGGCGAAGATGACGCTCATGATCAGGTTGAAACGCTTGGCCTTCGGGCCGGGAATGTCGTAGAGAACGCTCGCCCGTTCACTCATGCCGCGCCTCCGCTCGTTCCTCGCGGACGTGCGACATCTTGCCGACTGATTCGCACACTCATCGCTTCACCGCGTTTCGCTTGGCCAGTGCGCCGAACAGCAGCCCGGTGGGCAGGGTGAGCACGATGAACCCGGCGGCGATCACCAGGAAGACCGCGGTGAACTTGTCGGCCTCGTTCTCGATCAGGGTGTTCATCAGGACGGCGGCCTCGGCCACCCCGATCGCTGAGGCGACAGTGGTGTTCTTGGTCAGCGCGATCAACACGGACCCGAGCGGCGCGATCACCGCCCGGATGGCCTGCGGCAGCACGATGATCCCGAGGACCTGGGTGAACGTCAGCCCGATCGCCCGGGCGGCCTCGGCCTGCCCGGCCGGCACGGTGTTGATTCCGGACCGGATCGCCTCACAGACGAACGTCGAGGTGTAGATGACGAACCCCAGCACGGCGAGCCGGAAGTTCTGGTTGTCCAGGAAGGCCTGCGGGTTGACGCCGGCCTCCCGGGTGGCCAGCCGGACCCCCAGCTGATTCGCGATGACCTGCGACATCATGATGATGATCAGGGTGAGCGGAATGTTCCGGAAGACGTTCACGTAGCCGGTGGCGAAACCGCGCATCAGCGGCACCGGACTCACCCGCATCGCCACGAGGATGACACCGAGGATGAACGATCCGATCGCCGACCAGAAGGTCAGCTGCACCGTCATCCAGAACGCACCGAGGATGTTGTACCTCGGGTCGGACAGGAAGCTGAAATCCACGGATTAACCTCTCATCCCGGCATCACGCGAGGGGGCTGGGGTAGCAGGGTGCGTCGCGGTAAAGCCGGACGGCCCCCGGATTCCGAGGGCCGTCCGTGTTGGGATCAGCTGCCGGGAGTCGGCGGGGCCGGGATGGTGAAGCCGGATGCTCCGACGGTCTCCTCCAGGGCGGTCTTCCAGCTACCGTCCGCGATCATCTTGACGATGGCCGCGTTGATGGCGGCGGTCCCTGCGGCGTCGTCCTTCTTCAGGCCGATGCCGTAGTTCTCGGTGGAGAAGCCCTCGCCGACGACCTTCAGTTCACCCGGGTACTGGGCGGCGTAGCCGGCCAGGATGACGTTGTCAGTGGTCACCGCGTCAACCGCGCCGGAGCGCAGTGCCTCGACGCACTCGGTGTAGGTGCCGTACTCCTGCAGCGCGACATCCGCCGCGTAGTTGTCCTTCACCTTCTGCGCGGACGTGGAACCGGTGACCGAGCACAGGATCTTGCCGGCCATCGCCTCCGGACCGGTGATGTCGGTGTTGTCGGACTTGACCAGCAGGTCCTGGGCAGCGATGAAGTACGGTCCCGCGAAGTTGACCTTCTCCTTGCGGGTGTCGGTGATCGAGTACGTCGCGACGATGTAGTCGACCTCGCCGCGCTCGATCAGCCCCTCGCGCTCAGCGGACTTGGACTCCTTGAACTCGATGCTGTCCGCCGGGACGCCGAGCTGTTCGGCGACATACTTGGCCACCTCGACGTCGAAGCCGGAGAACGAGCCGTCCGGGTTCTTCAGACCCAGCCCGGGCTGATCGAACTTGATGCCGACGACCAACTTGCCGTCGCCCGCGTTGGTCAGCACCTGGGAGTCCCCAACGGCGCCGGTCACGGCGGCGCTCACCGAACTCTTGGCGCTGTCGACTGCGCTGCTCGCCATGCTCTGGGCCTCGCTGGCGACACTCTGCCCGGCGCTGACGACGCTGGACGCGGCGCTCGCGACGGAGCTCCCCGGAGTGGTGGCGGTGTCGCTGCTGCCGCAGCCGGATACAACGAGTGCGAGCGCGGCCGCGCCAGCTACGGCTGACGCAATCCTGGCCAGTCTCATTCGGTGGTCCCTTCGGTGATCGTCGGCACGGGTCGGTCCCGTACCGCGGGTCAGTGCGTGAGGATCTTGCTGAGGAAATCCTTCGCACGATTGCTCGTCGGATTGGTGAAGAAGGTCTCCGGGGGTGCATCCTCGACGATCTCGCCGTCGGCCATGAACAGCACCCGGTCGCCGGCCTTGCGGGCAAAGCCCATCTCATGAGTGACGACGAGCATGGTCATGCCCTCGCGGGCCAGGGACGTCATGACATCGAGGACCTCGTTGACCATTTCCGGGTCGAGCGCGCTGGTCGGCTCGTCGAACAGCATCACCTTGGGCTGCATCGCCAGGGCCCGCGCGATGGCCACCCGCTGCTGCTGGCCACCGGAGAGCTGAGCCGGCAGCTTGTCCTTCTGGGCCTCGATCCCGACCCGTTCGAGCAGGGACACGGCCAGCTCATCGGCCTTGCCCTTGTTCATCTTGCGGACCTTGATCGGGCCCAGGGTGACGTTCTGCAGGATCGTCTTGTGGGCGAAGAGGTTGAACGACTGGAAGACCATCCCAACGTCCGAACGCAGCTGCGCCAGCGCCTTGCCCTCCGCGGGCAGCGGCACCCCGTCGATCGCGATCCGCCCGGAGTCGATCGATTCGAGCCGATTGATCGTTCGGCACAGGGTGGATTTTCCGGAGCCCGACGGGCCGAGCACGATGCACACCTGCCCGGATGGCACATCCAGCTGAATGTTCTTCAGCACGTGCAGCGCGCCGAAGTGTTTCTCGACGTCGTGCATCGCGACCATGGGCCGGTCACTGGTTGCTGTCGGACTTGCGGCGTCAGCACTCACATGGCCCTCCCAGGGGTTGGCCCCGCCTGATCGGTCAGCGGGGTGTGTCGAGACTGTCACACAGAACCGCCTCACGCTGCTCACACGTCCAGCGGTAATAGAACAGTTACCCAGTGGCCTCGTGGCGGCCGGATTTGCCGGTCGAGCTGTCGGCGGCACCGAGGGTTGCGGCAAACCCGCGCTGACCGGCGAGATCTTGCCGGTTCGGACCCGATGGGCGGCGGACGTACGCTGATCGGCGTGAGTTCCGCCCTGACCGACCGCACCGCGCCGGCGTCAACTGCCCACCCGTCAACCGATGGGCCGGACGGCTTGCCGCCGCGCACCTACCAGGTGCGCACCTACGGCTGCCAGATGAACGTGCACGACTCGGAGCGCTTGTCCGGGCTGCTCGAACAGGCGGGATACCGGGTGCTGACCGAGGGCAAGTATGCCGACGTGGTGGTCTTCAACACCTGCGCGGTGCGGGAGAACGCCGACAACAAGTTGTACGGCAACCTCGGGCACCTGGCGTCGGTGAAGGCGAAGAACCCGGGCATGCAGATCGCCGTTGGCGGTTGCCTGGCGCAGAAGGACCGTAGCGAGATCCTGCGGCGCGCGCCCTGGGTGGACGTGGTGTTCGGCACGCACAACGTCGGCTCACTGCCCACCCTGCTGGAGCGGGCCAGGCACAACGAGGAAGCGCAGCTGGAGATCCTGGATTCGCTCGAGGTCTTCCCGTCCTCGCTGCCCGCGAAGCGCGACTCGCACTACTCCGGCTGGGTGTCCATCTCGGTCGGCTGCAACAACACCTGCACGTTCTGCATCGTCCCGTCGCTGCGCGGCAAGGAGGCCGACCGCCGTCCGGGTGATGTGCTGGCAGAGGTCGAGATGCTGGTCGCCGACGGAGTTCTCGAGGTGACCCTGCTGGGCCAGAACGTCAACTCCTACGGCGCCGAATTCGGCGACCGGGCTGCGTTCGCGAAACTGCTGCGGGCCTGCGGGGCCGTCGACGGGCTGGAGCGGGTGCGGTTCACCTCGCCGCATCCGAAGGACTTCACCCACGACGTCATCGACGCGATGGCGCAGACCCCGAACGTCTGCCACCAGTTGCATATGCCGCTGCAGTCCGGTTCCGACCGGGTGCTGCGCGCGATGCGCCGCTCCTACCGCAGCGAGCGCTATCTGAACATCCTGGCCGAGGTGCGGGCGGCCATGCCCGACGCCGCGATCACCACCGACATCATCGTCGGCTTCCCGGGGGAGACCGAGGACGACTTCCAGGCCACCCTGGACGTCGTCTCGGCGTCCCAGTTCGCGGCCGCCTTCACCTTCCAGTACTCGCCGCGGCCCGGTACGCCCGCCGCCACCATGCCCGACCAGGTGCCGCGGGAGGTCGTCACCGAGCGGTTCCAGCGGCTGATGGCCGTCGTCGACGCGTCGTCACTGGCCGGTAACCGGGCCCAGATCGGCCGGGTGGTCGAGGTGCTGGTCGCGGCCGGTGAGGGCCGCAAGGACGAGGGCCGCGGCCGGCTGTCCGGCCGGGCCAGGGACGGCCGGCTCGTGCATTTCACGCCCGTCGGTGCCATCGACCGGTCGATCCGGCCCGGTGACGTGGTGACCACCACCGTCACCTACGGCGCGCCGCACCACCTGGTCGCGGACAGCGAGGTGCTCAGCCACCGCCGGACCCGTGCGGGGGACCGGTCGGAGGCCGGGCGGGCGCTGACCACCCCCGGCGTTGGCCTCGGCATGCCAGGACTCGGGCGGCCGGAACGGGTTGATCTGCCGGTGGCCGCTTGCGGCGTCGGCTGACTCAGGCCGCGCAGCGGACGTCGACTGAACCGTTCCCCGGCGACCGAGCGGTCATCTGCACGGTTGCGGTTCAGTCGACCGTTCACCCACGCAGGATCAGGTCGGCCCGACCACGCGATTGGCGGACCAGTGCGGCATTGCGCGCGTCGGACCCGTTCGCGGCGCGATCGTGCGCGGCCCGCGGTGTGCGGCCGAACTCCACATGACGGTCGACCAGCCGATTGATCCGCAAGGTCTCCGGGGTGTCCAGAAACCAGATCTCGGTCACCAGCGACCGCACCCGATCCCACGGTGGTGTGTCCAGCAGCAGGTAGTTGCCCTCGGTGATGATCACCCGAGCGGACGGCGGTACGGCGACCGCACCGGCTATGGGTTCTTCGATCGAGCGGCGGAATTCGGGTACGTAGATCGGCGCGCCGTCGGGCTCGCGACCCAACCGGGCCAGCAGTTCGACATACCCGGACGCATCGAAAGTTTCTGGTGCGCCTTTGATTTCGGCCAAACCGAGCTGATCAAGGAGTTGCTGCGCGAGGTGGAACCCGTCCATGCAGACCAGTGCCGCCTCCGGTCCGCAGGCGGCTACCAGGTGCGCGGCCAGGGTCGACTTTCCCGCCCCGGGCGCACCGGTGATGCCGATGATCACCCGGAACGGCCCGGCAGGGGTCGTTGCCCGGTCGGGGCCGGGCAGATCTGTCAGCAGGGCCTTGATTCGCTCGGCGAGTTGCTGCGGGTCCGGGGACGTTTCGGGCGGCACAGCCCTCACCCGTCGACGGCGCCCTGCGCCGTCTTGAGCCACTCTTCCCACTGGGCGGCCTGCTTGTCGGCCTCCCGGGCCTTGCGCTCATCGCCGGCGGCGCGGGCCTTGGCGGCTTGCGCGCGGTAGGTGTCAACCCGCGCACGGAACTGTTCGACCCGTGCTGTGGTCTCCGGGTCCGTCCGTCGCCAGTGCCGGTCCTCCGCGGATTTCAGCTTCTCCTCGACAGCGTGCAGCCGCTGGTCGAATTCGCGGATCCGTTCCCGGGGCACCTTGCCGGCGGCCTCCCAACGTTCCTGAATGGACCGCATTTTCGCCTTTGCGGAATCCAAACCGGCTGCCGGATCGAGCTTCTCGGCCTCCTCGAGCAGCTTCTCCTTGATCGCCGCATTGGCTTCGAATTCGGCGTCACGGTCGGAGAAGGTCTTGTTGCGGCGGGAGAAGAACTTTTCCTGAGCCGCTCGGAATCGGGCCCAGAGGGCGTCCTCGACGTCACGTGGGGCCCGTCCGGCGGCCTTCCATTCCTCCATCAGCGCGCGGTAGGCGCCGGCGGTCTCGCCCCAATCGGTGGCGTCCGAGAGGGCCTCCGCCTTCTTGATCAACTCTTCCTTGGCGTCCTTGGCCGCACCGCGCTGCTTGTCCAATTCGGCGAAGTGCGAGCCGCGGTGGCGGGTAAAGGTGTCGCGGGCCTTGGCGAATCGCTTCCACAGTGCGTCATCGGTCTTGCGGTCGATCCCGCGGATGGTGCGCCATTCCTCGACGATGGCCTTCAACCGGTCGCCGGTGGTCTTCCATTGGGTGGATTCGGCGAGCTCCTCCGCCTCGACGCAGAGTGCCTCCTTCGCCTTGATCGCGGCGGCCCTAGCGGCTGTTCTGGCGTGCGAGGCGCCGGCAATGGCCGCGTCTGCGGCGCCGATGACGATCTCCAGGCGGATCGCCGCACTGTCCAGATCGCCGATCGCCGGCAGGGTTTCGACGGTTTCCCGCAGGGCGATGGCCTGGGTCTTGGTGGCCTTCGGGTCGCCGGTGCCGGAGGCCAGTCGTGCCTCCAACAGGCCGATCTCGGTGGAGAAATCGTCGAACCGGCGACCGAAATGCTGCAGCCCGGCCTCGGTGTCGCCGGCCTGCCAATTGCCGATCGCCCGCTCGCCGGCGGACGTCGTCACGTAGACGACCCCGTCCTCGTCGATCCGACCCCACAGGTGCGGATCGACGCTCTCCACGATCGGTTCGACGACACCGACGGGCAATGGAGCCGACGGCACGGGGCTCGGCCGGCCCCCGGGGCGTCCGCCGGGACCGCCGGGGCGCGCTCCCGGGCCACCTGGCCGGCCGCCCTTCGACCGCTGCCCGGCCGGGCGGGGACCTGCAGGAGTGACGGTCGGCATCGGCGCCGGCCGCCGCTCGGGAGTCACCGTTGGCATCGGCGCCACCGGGTGCGCCGGCTCGAGGACAGGCATTTCGCCGAGGTTGCCGGCGTCGTCCGGAGTTGTTGGTGCGTCGGGTGTGTCGACGGCAGCCGGGGTCGCGGCCGGCTCCACCGCCGCAGCCGATTCCGGAACATCGGTGACCTCCGGAACCGCGGGGACCTCTGGGACCTCGGCAACCTCCGGCGCCTCGGCGACGTCTGGGACCTCCTGCGTCGCGGGCACTTCGGCTACTGCGGGCGCCTCGGCAATGTCTGGCACCTCCTGCGTCGCGGGCGCTTCGGCTACTGCGGGCGCCTCGGCGACGTCTGGGACCTCCTGCGTCGCGGGCGCTTCGGCCACCCGGGTCACCTCGGCTGCTTCCGCAGCCTCGGCGACGTCCGGGATGTCCGGCACCGCGGGGGCCGCCTCGGCCACCTGCGGGGCCTCTGCGGCGTTCGCGATGTCGGGGACTTCCGGGACCTCGGGTGTCGCGGGAGCGTCCGGTAGCTCGGGCAGGTCCGGCACCTCGGGCGCCGGAGCCGGGCCGGGGGGCGCTGGGATGTCCGGGGCGGCCGGCGGTTCCGGGATCGTCATGGCGGGCGCGTCCTCGGCCGCCGCGACCGGCCCGAGCTCTTCCGGGGTCACCCGATCACCCACCACGGCGGTGATCGCCCGGCCGTCGTCGTCGAATTGGCGTTCTTCGGACGCCGGTACTGAACTGTTGTCCTCGGACATCGGCGGGGACCTCCTACTGCTCGAGGGGAGCCCTGAAGCTCCCGGGCACCCTGCGGTACCCCTCTACATCCGGGTCGGCGTGGCCGACATCACGTCCAGTGTGCCCGCCCCATGTCGGTGGGGCGAGGCCGGGTCAACTCCGTCACCCGCCGACGACCGGTTGGGCGTGGGCGCCGTTCGTCGCCACCACCGTCCCGGTCGCGCGCTGCGCAAGCCCGACAAAGGCGCCGGTATGCCCTTGACAGCCGGAGATAACGACATATCGTCGACGTATCGCGACTGATCGCTAGGAGGACTGCGATGACGGCTTATGCCTGTGGCAGCAGCGGAGAATTCGACCTGCCGGGTTGGCTCCGCAAGACGTTGACCGAGAGCGGGTTCGGTGGGCCGCGCGGCCCCCGCGGAGGTCCTTGGGCCGGCCCCAGGTCGTGGGGCTGGGACCAGCCGGGCGGTGATCCTTGGGGGCCTGGGCAACGCCGTCAACGCGGTCCGAGAGCCGGCCGCGGTGACGTCCGGTCGGCGGTGATCGCCTTGCTCGCCGAACAGCCGATGCACGGCTACCAGATCATCCAGGAGATCAGCCAGCGCAGCGGTGGCAGCTGGAAGCCGAGCCCCGGCTCGGTGTACCCCACCCTGCAGCAGCTCGAGGATGAGGGTCTGGTGCGCGCCCAGGAGCAGGACGGGCGGCGGGTCTACCGGCTCACCGACGACGGTCAGCGGGTGGCCGGCGAACGAGCGGAGGAATTCGCCAGCCTGTGGCAGGGCGTCGCGCCCAGCGAGGACGACACCCAGCTGGGCGATCTGATCTTCCAGGTCGGCGCCGCCTTCGTGCACGTCGCGCGCACCGGCACGCCCGAGCAGATGGCGCAGGCCCGCAAGGTGCTCGCCACTACCCGGGCCGAGCTGTACAAGATCATGGGCGACCAGGACGGAAGCAGTCGGTCATGACGGCGCCGCGGATGCGCGCCGGCACCACCGACCGGCAAGCCGCGGTCGACCTGCTCTCGCGGCACTTCACCGAGGGTCGGCTGACCGCCGGCGAGTTCGACGAACGAGTGGCCAAGGCTTACGCGTCGACCTTTCTCGACGAGCTCCCCGAACTGAGCGTCGACCTACCGGCGGAGGAGCCGCAGCGCGGGCCGGGCAATCGTCGGCCCGGACCGGACGGCTTTGGCCAGTTCGGCCCGCCCGGTCCCTGGTCGGGACCCGGCCGGCCGGGTCTGTACGGGCCGGGAATGCGCGGACCAGGCTCGCGTGGACCGGGGATGCGGCGGCCGCCGCGGTTCCTGGCGGTGTTTGTGGTGCTGGCGGTCATCCTTTCGATCAGTGCGATGTCCCACGGCTTCTTCCCGTTCCCGTTGATCTGGGTGGCGGTGGTGCTGTTGCTGCTGTCCAGGGGTTCGCACCGGCGCCGCTGGGCGGAGCAGGGCAGGTGGGAGCACCGTCGCTGAGCAGGTCAGCGAGTTGGGTTGCCGGGTGTGCTGGTCGTCGCGGGACGCGCGCGAGCTGAGCCCGCCCCCGCCGGCGTCGCCTGGGATAGCCGCGGGTTCGCCTAACCTGCAAGGGTGATCGTCGGAGCCGCCGTGTGCCCAGGTGCGCCTTTCCTGATCGAAGGCACGGCGGAGCACATGGCCGTCCGGCTGAAGGCGGTCGTGGATGCCTGCTCGGTCGCCGTGTCGAGGTTGTCCGATAGCGATGCGGTGCTGCTCGTCACCTCGGGTGCGACCGGGTCGACCGATGACGGGCCCGACAGCCCGGCCTGGCGCGAGCTCCCGCCGGGAACCGTCATCTCGACCACCCCGGTGCGCCGCAGTGACCTCCCCGAGTACCCCGCCCGGTCTCTGGCGTCCGGCGGCGAGGGTGCTGCACCCGTCTCGGCGCCGGCAGTGGCGACCCCGTCGGTGGCGACCCCGTCGGTGGCGACCCCTTCGGTGGCGACCCTGTCGGTGACGACCCTCTCGGTCGGGACCATGGTGGGGGCTGCGCTGCTGGCTGCCCAGGACGCCGGCGCGTCGGTCCGCGGCAACTCCCCGGCGCGGCGGCCGCCAACGACGGCGTTCGAGATCACCGGCCAGCCCGCCGCGGTCGCCGAGATGCTGGCCCAACGCGTGCACTCCGCCCAGCGGATCGCACTGCTCGTCATCGCCGACGGATCGGCCTGTCACGGCGATGACGCCCCCGGCCGCCGTGATGACCGCGCGAGGACGTTCGATGCTCGCCTGGCCGACGCCCTGGCGGCCGGCGATCCGGATGCCCTGCGCGTCGCGGCCGCCGATCCCGACCTGGCCCGGGCCCTGTTGGCCGCGGTCGATCCGCTGACCGTGCTGGCGTTGCTGGCCGCGGGGCGTCCCCCGGCCACGGCCGAGCTGCTCTACTCCGATGCGCCGCTGGGGGTCGGGTATCTGGTGGCGTCCTGGCGATGGGCTCAAGGGTGACGAACAGCATCGGCACCGATGAGCCCGTGATTACGCAGCCGCGATCGCCACATCCGCGACGGTTGATCGTGGTCGCCGGCCCCACCGGCACCGGCAAGTCCGAACTCGGACTCGACCTCGCCGAGCGGTTCGACGGCGAAATCGTCAACGCCGATTCGATGCAGCTCTACCGGGGCATGGACATCGGCACCGCAAAGCTGCCGGCGACCGAGCGGCGGGGGATTCCGCATCACCTGCTGGACGTGCTCGACGTCTCCGAGATCGCCACCGTCGCCTCCTACCAGCGGGATGCCAGGACCTGCATCGAGGACATCCTGGCCCGCGGCCGCACCCCGGTCCTGGTCGGCGGGTCGGGTCTGTACATCCAGTCCGTCGTTGACGACATCGATTTCCCGGCAACGGATCCGGCCGTGCGGGCCCGGCTGCAGGGCGATCTGGACCGGCTGGGCATCGACTACATGTTCGGCCTGCTGGACGAGCAGGACCCGGCCGCCGCACTGGCCATCGGACCGGCCAACGGCCGCAAGATCGTCCGGGCGCTGGAGGTCATCGCGATCACCGGTCGGCCGTTCACCGCCACCATGCCGCGCCGCGGCGTGCCGCGGTACGGCGCCGTGCTGCTGCGGCTGGACCGGCCGACCGACCAGCTCGACCAACGCCTGGAGGACCGGGTGCGGGCCATGGTGGCCGCCGGTTTTCTGGACGAGGTGCGCCGGCTGGACGACGCCGGGCTACGCAGGGGCGTCACCGCCTCCCGGGCGTTGGGCTACGCCCAACTGCTGGCCGTGCTCGACGGCGAGAGCGACCTGGAACAGGCGATCATGGCCACCGCGGCCACCACCCGGCGTTTCGTCCGCCGGCAACGCTCGTGGTTCCGGCGGGACGAGCGGATGGTCGACCTGGACGCCACCGAGCCGGACCTCGTCGGCCGCGCGCTGGCCGCCGTCGCGGGTGCGGCGGTCGTCAGCTGATCGGCGTCATAAGGTGATCGGTGTGAACGCGACCGCCGCCGAGGACGCCAGCCGCGCGGCCGACGGTGTGCCATTCGTCAAGGGACACGGCACCGAGAACGACTTCGTGCTACTGCCCGATCCCGACGGCACGCTGGTGGTGACGTCCGGACGGGTGCGGGCGCTGTGCGACCGGCACGCCGGGCTGGGCGCCGACGGCGTCATCCGGGTGGCCCCGGCCGTCCACGGCGGTGCGGCCGGCTTCGTCATGGACTACCGCAATGCCGACGGCTCGCTCGCCGAAATGTGTGGGAACGGGGCACGGTTGTTTGCCCGGTATCTGGTGGACGCCGGGTGGGCGCCGGCCGGACAGGTCGTATTCGAAACCCGCGGCGGCATCCGTACCGCGGACGTTCCGGTGGCCGGCGATGTGACCGTCGAGATGGGCCCGGCAAAGCTCGGCGGCCGCTCGTCCACGAAGGTTGGCGAGCACGAGATCGCCGGTGTCGCGGTCGATGTCGGCAATCCGCACCTGGTCTGCCTGACCGATGTCGAGCTCTCGACGCTGAATCTCTGCACGCAACCGGGCTACGACGCCGGGGTCTTTCCCGAGGGCGTCAACATCGAATTCGTGACGGTGCTCGGGCCGGATCGGGTCGCGATGCGGGTGCACGAACGTGGGGTGGGGGAGACGCGGTCCTGCGGCACCGGCACCGTCGCGGTGGCCGCCGCCTACCTGGCGTCGACCGGGCGCACGACGGGCACGGTCGCCGTCGGGGTCCCGGGCGGCGCGGTCAGCGTGACGATCGCCGACGACGATTCCACCCTGACCGGCCCGGCGGTCGTGGTGGCCGCCGGCACCATCGATCAGGGCTTCTGGGAACGGCACCAATAGTTCAGTAACGGCCTCAACAGAAAAAAGGTAGCCATCCGTGGCACCCTGGAGGCATATGACTGATCACCTCCTGTCCCCAGCCCCCGGGTCCGACACCACGGACCCCATCACCGGTGCTGAGAGATTCACCGATTCCACCTCTCCCCAGAACGAAACCGAGGGCCACCGCGTGCGCACAACTCCCCTTCGCGACGTCAGCGACGCAGCCGGCGACGTGGACAGCGGTGCGCCGGGTGGGCCCGTCGGCGATTTCACCCCACCGACCGGATTCACCTCCGCGGGCGATTTCGATGCCCGCCGCGACTTCGAATTCGATGCAGACTCCAACACCCAGGGCGACCGTGATCTCGCCGATCGTGCGGCGCTCCGCCGCGTCGCCGGGCTGTCCACCGAACTCACCGACGTCACCGAGGTCGAGTACCGCAAGCTGCAGCTCGAACAGGTCGTGCTGGTCGGCGTCTGGGCCGGCGGCACCGCCGCCGATGCGGAGGCGTCGATGGCCGAGCTGGCCCGGCTCGCCGAAACAGCCGGTTCGATCGTCCTCGACGCGCTCGTGCAGCGCCGCAGCCACCCCGACGGCGCGACGTACATCGGTTCCGGCAAGGTCCAGGAGCTGATCGGCATCGTCGAGGCCACCGGCGCGGACACCGTCATCTGTGACGGTGAGCTGACCCCCAGCCAGCTGCGCAACCTGGAAGAGCGGCTGCGGGTCAAGGTCGTCGACCGGACCGCGCTGATCCTGGACATCTTCGCGCAGCACGCGCGGTCCAAGGAGGGCAAGGCGCAGGTCGAGCTCGCGCAGCTGAACTACCTGGTTCCCCGGCTCCGCGGCTGGGGTGCGGCGCTGTCCCGGCAGCGTGGTGGCCGGGTCGCCGCCGGCGCCGGTATCGGCTCCCGCGGTCCCGGTGAGACCAAGCTGGAGATCGACCGTCGCCGGATCCACAAGCGCATCGCGCAGCTCAAGCACGAGCTGACCGGGATGCGCCGGGTCCGGGACACCAAGCGCTCCCAGCGCCGGGCCAACGCGGTGCCGGCCGTGCTGATCGCCGGGTACACCAACGCCGGTAAGTCGTCCCTGCTGAATCGGCTGACGGACGCCGGGGTGCTCGTCGAGGACGCGCTGTTCGCCACCCTCGACCCGACCACCCGCCGGTCCCGCACCACGGACGGGCGGGTCTTCACCCTGACCGACACCGTCGGGTTCGTCCGGCACCTGCCCCACCAGTTGGTGGAATCGTTCCGATCGACGTTGGAGGAGATCGCCGACGCCGACCTGCTGCTGCATGTCGTCGACGGATCGGACGAACACCCGGAGGATCAAGTGTCCGCGGTCCGTGAGGTGCTCAGCGAGATCGACGCCCTGACCGTCCGGGAAATCATCGTGGTCAACAAGATCGACGCCGCCGACCCGATCACGCTGGCCAGGTTGCGACACGCGTTGCCGGGAGCGATCTTCGTCTCCGCCCGGACGGGTGAGGGCATCGACGAGCTGCGGCTCGTGGTGGCCGGCGCGCTACCCGATCCGGCCGTCGCGGTGCGGGTGCTGATGCCCTTCACCGAGGGCGCCCTCGTCTCCCGGGTGCATTCCGAAGGCACCGTGCTGGACGAACAGCACACCGCGGACGGCACCCGGCTGCACGCCAGGGTCTACCCCGACCTGGCCGGGGTGTTGGCACCGTTCGCAGCGGTCGGATAGCGCCGGTCGGCCGGACTCCTGGGGCCATACCGCCGGCTGTGCAGGCTGGCCGTGCTGACCTGCGGGCCACGTCGTCGGGTGCAACGAACCGGGCGGGCGGGCCCTTCGCCCGCCCGCTACCGACCAGCGCACCGGCAACGACTTACCCTGCTTGTCAGCCCGACATGGATCAGCGCTGGATGCTGATGCGTCCTGCACCTGGGATCATTGCCGACAAGCAGCTTGCGGAGGCGTCATGGGGTACCACCTGGGGGTCGATCTAGGGACGACTTTCAGTGCCGCCGCGGCGATGAGTGACGGCCCGCCGACGATGATCGGCCTGGGCAATCGGTCGTTGCAGATCCCGTCGGTGCTGTACTTCTTGCCCGACGGCGGCGTGCTGGTCGGGGAGGCAGCCGAACACCGCAGCGGCTCGGACCCCAGTCGCACCGTCCGGGAATTCAAGCGGCGGATCGGTGATCCGGTACCGATCCTGGTGGCCGGGCGGCCGTTCTCGGCGCAGGCGCTCAGCGGCCGGTTGTTGCGGTGGGTGGTCGACAAGTCCGCCGAACAGATGGGCGAACGGCCCGTCGACATCACCCTGACCTACCCGGCGAACTGGGGTCACTTCAAGATCGACCTGCTGCGCCAGGTGGCCATGCTGGCCGACGTCGACTCGGTCCGCGCCTGCTCAGAGCCCGAGGCCGCCGCGCTGCAATACGCGTCCAGATCCAAGGTGAACGTCGGCGACCGGATCGCGGTCTACGACCTCGGTGGCGGCACCTTTGACGTCTGCGTCCTGGAAAAGACCGAAACCGGGTTTCAGGTCCCGGGTCGCCCGGAGGGCATCGAACACCTCGGCGGCATCGACTTCGACGAGGCGATCTTCCAGCGGGTCATCGGCCAGTTACCGCCGGACGTCATCGAAGCGGCGATCGATGACGCCACCCAGATGCCCGCCCTCGCCCGGCTCCGCAGGGACTGTGTGGAGGCCAAGGAGGCGCTGTCGACCGACGTCGACGCCGTCATCCCGGTCGGTCTGGCGGGTGCGCGAACGTCGGTCAGGCTCACCCGAAGTGAGTTCGAGGACATCATCAGGCCGGCGCTGGAAGACACCGTTGGCGCGACGCGGCGAGCCCTGCGATCGGCCGACACCGAGGCGGCGCAACTCACGGCGATCGTGCTGGTCGGCGGGTCGTCCCGAATTCCGCTGGTCGCCGAGATGCTCGGCAGCGAGTTCCGGCGGCCGATCGCCGTTGACACCCATCCCAAGAACGACGTGGCCATGGGCGCCGCCCGGGCCGGCGCCTTGCAGGACGCGGGAATCGTCCTGACGGCCCCCAGTCGCCGCCGGGCATCTGCCGTGACCTCGGCAGCTGCTGCATCGGCCGGGGTCGGGGTGGCAGCGCGGGCGCTGGTTCCCACCACCACACCCGAGCCGCTTGGAGAACCGGAGCCGGCGGCCCAGCCGGGACCCACCGGCCCGCAGGACTACCCGGTCCCGACCACCGCCCCGGGCCCGTCGACAGATGCCGAGTCGCTCGTCGATCAACCTGACGTGTCCGACGATGAAACTGTCAGTACCGCAAGGACGGTTGGTTCGGGGGGGGCGGGGCCGGCCCGGCCGGCAGCACCGCCCGGGCCGTCCGTGCCGGTTCCAGGCTCCCCGCCGAACGACCCGCGACGGATGCGGATGGCGCTGATCGCCGCGGGGGTTGTCGCGCTGCTGGTGGCCGTGACCGTCGCGGTGATAGCGCTGCGCGGGGACACAACGGTGGCCGGCACCGCCTCGGGTCCTTCGGTGAACAGCTCCACCCCGGCAACCACGAGTGGTGCAACGGCACCGTCGAGTTCAGCCGATCCGACCCCCAGCAGTGCCGTCGAATCCAGTCCGGCGGCGACGACATTGCCCGCTCTGGCTGCGGAATTCGTCCCGCCGAGCTCGGCTCCGCTGCCGGCCAATCAACTGATCGCCCCGAGGTCACTCAAGGGCAACATCGATCTGTATCTCGTCGACGCCGCCGCCGGCGCCGTGCTGAAGCCGCTCACCACGGACCCGGCACAGGACAGCGGACCGATCCTGTCGCCCGACCGCAGCAGCGTTGTGTACCGACACATCGAGGGCGAGACCACCGAGCTACGGGTGATGGCCGCCGACGGAACCGGGATCCGGCCGCTGTTCGCCACCCCGCCGGACGGCTGCGTCACCCCCAACCGGCCCGCCTGGAACCCGATTCACTCTGACCTGCTCGCGATCCAGTGCGTGGATGCCGCCGGCAAGTCGAACCTGCAGATCGTCCGGCTCGACGGCCAGGTGCTGCGGGTGCTGGACCCGGGCATGCAACTCTTCGACGACGTCGCCTACGCACCGGACGGACGGACGCTGGCTTTTTGGGGCAAAGACGCCGGCGGCGGTGGTGGCGTCATCTATCTGATGCCGGATGACGGTAGTGGTCCGGCGGTCAAGCTGAACGGAGAGACGGGGGGCTCCGCCACCGACCCGATGTTCTCACCGGATGGCCAGGAGGTGGTGTTCGCGCTGGCGATGTCCGAGGGTGGAGTCGACAACGTCGACATCTTCGCGATCAAGACGGACGGGACCGATCTCCGCCGGCTGACGGATCATCCGGGTCACGATCAGAACCCGAACTTCTCGCCGGACGGCACCCAGATCGCCTTCAAGAGCGATCGGACCGACACCGAAGCACTGGGGACGCCGCATGTGTGGGTGATGAACCGTGACGGTTCCAATCAGCGCCTATTGACACCCCCGGACGGCAGTGGGGACGAGGCAGGAGTTGCCTGGGGCCCGCGGTAGCCGCCCCAACTGGGCTCGTCGGGCGGGTAGCCCCCACAAATTGGGGAGGTGGCTTTGCCCGGATCCGGGCAAGAAGGCGGTGTCCGGCGTCTGTGTCCCAGGTAACCTTGCGGGAGGGGCTCGGGATGAGTCAGGACTTCGACCCAACTCTGTGCGCCCTGGCAACGAACTACCGGTAAAGGCACCGACGACGGAACCCCGCCTGGGCGAGGGACCGTCAGGTTGAGGAGGCGCGGCATGGGCGGTTTGTCTTGGTGGCACTGGCTGATCATCGCGGGTGCATTCATCATCATTTTTGGGGCGAAGAAGCTGCCGGACGCGGCACGCGGGGTGGGTCGGTCGCTGCGAATCCTCAAGTCTGAGGTCAGTGCGATGCAGGACGACGACGAGAAGGCCAAGAAAGCGCCCAGCGAGACCGACGCAACCGCGTCGCTGGCGACGCCAACGGCGCAGATCACCGGAACACCGGTGGCCCCGGTCGTCGCTCAGCAGCCAATCCCGCCCGTCGTGCAACAACCCGTCCCGACAGTCGTGCAGCAGCCCGTCCAGACGGCTGTTCCGGTCGAAGAACGTCGGGCCTAACCCGGCCTAACCCCCGCCGCCGCAACGACGGCTCGGTTGACCGCTCATCGCACCGTCGACGTTGATCGCAGCATCGAAGTTCATCGCACCACCGAAGGCCCCGGCGCGCTGCGTCGGGGCCTTCGCCGTGTTCCTCAGAGCTTGCGCAGAACCGTCACGACGCGACCGAGAATGACGGCGTCATCGCCCGGGATCGGCTGGTAGGCCGCATTGTGCGGCATGAGGAGCACATGGCCGTCCTTGCGACGGAACGTCTTGACCGTCGCCTCGCCGTCGATCATCGCCGCGACGATGTCACCGTTCTCGGCTACCGGCTGCTGGCGAACGACCACCCAATCCCCGTCGGTGATCGCGGCGTCCACCATCGAATCGCCGACCACTTTGAGCAGGAAGAGCGTCCCCTCGCCGACCAGGTCCTTCGGTAGCGGGAAGTAATCCTCAACTGCCTGCTCCGCCAGGATCGGACCACCTGCTGCGATCCTGCCGACGACCGGGACGTACGTCGGCGCCGGCTGTTGCGGTGACTCGTCGACAATGTCTTCCATCGGTCTGATGTCGACCGCGCGCGGGCGATTCGGGTCGCGGCGCAAGAGCCCGCGCTTTTCCAACACCTTCAGCTGGTGCGCCACCGATGACGGCGACTTCAGCCCGGCCGCGGCTCCGATCTCCCGGACGCTCGGCGGATAGCCGCGCCGCTCCACCGAATCACGGATGACCTGCAGTATCTTGTGCTGGCGCATCGTCAGCACCCTGCCGACTGCGGGCTCCGCATCGGGGAAATCGACGACGTCACCACCCAGGTCGAGCGCCTCTGCGTCGAGCACCACCGGGTCCGGCACCACCGGATCGGCGACCGTGCCCGCGACGGACGGATCGATGCTGATCCCGTCGACGGGGCCGTCGGGTTCGTCGTCGCTGTGGCCATGTCGTGTGTGGTCGGTAACCACGTTGTGCCTCCCAGATGTTCATCACGGCCGGCGGCGACGTGAGCCCCGAGCGGCTCAGGTCTCACCCGACCTGACTGACAGCTTAGGTTCGTCAAGGTCACAATTCAAACAGGCGTTCGATTGACACGCCGATAGATCTTCCCACTGTCGGTGCCTCGGTGTAGAAAGCGTTCAGGCGTTCGTTAGAACGCGCGTTCGACTCGTCGGTCACCTCGGAGGCCGCGAGATCGGGCGTTGAACCGCCACGAGGTCCGGCCCAGCCGGTCAGATTGGTCAAGGTCAGCGATGCGCACGCAGGCAATAGCGGGACTGTTCGACGGTCGGGAATGGCACGCGGAGTCGATAGACGCCACGGGGTGGATCGCCGAGCCGGCGACGGACAAGGACTCGGCTGGTAGTTCGCCGATCGGTTTGTCCGTCGCCCAGCAGGATGCCACCGCCACCCGGGAAGCGGCCGAACGACGCGCCGACACCGGGCGAGAGGGAAGAACCAGGGGTAGGTCCGTCCGGCGCACGCGCCGCGTGCGGCACCTGCGACGCGTGCGGACGGAGAACCTGCGGTCCGCGGCTGTCATCGTGGACGCGCCGGGTCGGCACGGTGCCGGCAGTCGTTCACCTGGTCGGTTGGATGGTCCGGAGGGCATCGGGTCGGCCGTCTTCCCGCCGCCCGCCGTTGACCCGACAGCGACGCGGTCCGCAGCGCCTGAGTTCACGGCCGAGGGCTACCGGCTCGGCCGCTGGGCACGCTTGGCGCTGACCGTCACCGCACTCGCGGCGATCGTGGTCGTCGTCGTGTCGCTGGCCAGCGGGCCCGCCCAGCAGACGATGGTCGATGTAACGGTCGCCCCCGGTGACACCCTCTGGTCGATTGCCGCGCAGGCTGCTCCCGATCGCGACCCGCGGGATGTCATCGAAGAGATCAGGCAGCTCAACGATATGCAGGGCGGGGTGCTGCCGATCGGGGTCGTGCTCCGGGTTCCGGCGACCGTCGGTTAGGTCCGTCCGGCCGTGATGGCCGGGTTCGCCCACCCGGTGAATTCCGCCCATGGACATCGAGGCAGGCAATTCGCCGGCACCCCGCGCCGCGCCGACCGAGAATTCCCATCCCCGACACGCCGACGGGGCTTGCAAGCTCGTTCGGAGCAATCTACCGTCAACCCCTACATCTGGTACTTACACGGATGTAAGATATCAACAGGTTGTGCCACCCCCGATGGGTAGTTGTCCACAGGACGCGAGAGTTGCCCACCGGTCGTGCACATCAGGATCCACAAAGTCAGTCGATATCAGGTCCGGGCAAAGAACCGTTGCGTTGTCCACAGAGCGATCCACAGGGTTGTCAACAGGTCATCCACAGATGACCTCGAAGGCTCCCGGAGCGGGCCGATTCGACCAAGGCAGCGAGTTCGACAACGGCGACAGGAGGTGTGCGCATGCGATGTCCGTTCTGTCGATACCCGGATTCCCGGGTTATCGACTCCCGCGAGGTGGAAGACGGTCAGGCCATCCGTCGCCGCCGGTCCTGCCCGGAGTGTTCTCGCCGATTCACCACCCTGGAAGGATCGCTGCTGTCCGTCGTCAAGCGCAGCGGCGTGACGGAACCGTTCAGCCGGAGCAAGGTCATCGCCGGGGTCAGCCGGGCCTGCCAGGGCCGGCCCGTCGACCCGGATGCAGTTGCCCAACTCGCCCAGCAGGTCGAGGAGGCCGTGCGCGGTTCCGGCCAGGCGGAGGTGCCGAGCCAGGAGGTCGGGCTGGCCATTCTGGGGCCGCTCCGGGATCTGGACGAGGTCGCCTACCTCCGCTTCGCATCGGTGTATCGCTCGTTCACGTCTGCGGAGGATTTCGCCGAGGAGATCAGAGCCATGCAGTCCGGCGCTGAGTCGTCGGCCGCCACCGAATCGCCAGCCGCCCCGGCCGATCCCGGTCGGCGCAGCGGCGATCCGCCCAGTCCGCAGCGGCCACCGCCGGTCGGCATCGGCTGAAATCCGCCGTCGGCAACACCCGGCCACAAGGGCAGGCCTCGTCGGATCGGGCCGCTCTGATCGCAGTGATCGCCGACACCACACAGACATCTCGACAACTTCAGTCTCGCTCTTGCCGCATCTTCGGGGGAGCAACCGCCAGGGGAAGGAAACACATGACAGAGACCATCGGGGCGCCCGGTTCGTCGGCCAACGGAGGGCACGGCGCCGGCACCAAGAGTCGCCGGGCGCGCTCTGCCCAGTCTGCTAGCACCGGAGGTACCCGCGGCATGCGCTTGGAGCGACTGTTCACCACCGCCGGGGTCCACCCTTATGACGAGGTGACCTGGCAGCGCCGCGATGTCGTGATGACCAACTGGCGGGACGGCACGGTCAACTTCGAACAGCGCGGCGTCGAATTCCCCGAGTTCTGGTCGGTGAACGCCACCAACATCGTCACCAGCAAGTACTTCCGCGGCGCCGTCGGCACCCCGGTGCGCGAGTCGAGCCTGCGGCAGATCATCGACCGGGTGGTCGGCAAGTACACCACCGCCGGTGTCGAGCACGGCTACTTCGCCACCGACGAGGACGAGGAGATCTTCGCCCATGAGCTGACCTGGATGCTGCTGCACCAGGTGTTCGCGTTCAACTCGCCGGTCTGGTTCAACGTCGGAACGTCATCCCCGCAACAGGTTTCGGCCTGCTTCATCCTGTCCGTCGACGACACCATGGACGCCATCCTCAACTGGTACCGGGAAGAAGGGCTGATCTTCAAGGGTGGTTCCGGCGCCGGCCTCAACCTGTCCCGCATCCGCTCGTCGAAGGAACTGCTGTCCTCCGGCGGGACGGCGTCCGGTCCGGTCTCGTTCATGCGCGGGGCCGACGCCTCGGCCGGGACCATCAAGTCCGGTGGCGCGACCCGCCGGGCCGCGAAGATGGTCGTGCTGGACGTCGATCACCCCGACATCGCAGAGTTCGTCGAGACCAAGGCGAAGGAGGAGCGGAAGATCCGGGTGCTCCGGGACGCCGGGTTCGACATGGACCTGGGCGGTGAGGACATCATCTCCGTGCAGTACCAGAACGCGAACAACTCGGTACGGGTGTCCGACGAGTTCATGCGGGCGGTCGATGCCGGCTCAGAGTTCGGGTTGCGGGCCCGGCAGACCGGTGAGGTCATCGAGACCGTCGATGCGCGAGAGCTTTTCGGCAAGATCACGCAGGCGGCATGGGACTGCGCGGACCCGGGCATCCAGTACGACGACACCATCAACGACTGGCACACCAGCCCGGAATCGGGCCGGATCAACGCCTCGAACCCGTGCAGCGAGTACATGCACCTGGACAACTCGTCCTGCAACCTCGCCTCGTTGAACCTGATGAAGTTCCTGTCCGCTGACGGCGTTTTCGATGCGGCGACCTTCGCCAAGGCCGTTGAGTTCGTCATCACCGCCATGGACATCTCGATCTGCTTCGCCGACTTCCCGACGCAGCCGATCGCCGAGACCACCAGGGCGTTCCGGCAGCTGGGTGTCGGCTACGCGAACCTGGGTGCGCTGTTGATGGCCACCGGTCATGCGTACGACTCCGAGGGTGGGCGGTCGCTGGCGGCCGCGATCACCTCGCTGATGAACGGCGTCGCCTACAAGCGGTCCGCCGAGCTGGCCGGCGTCGTCGGCCCGTACGACGGCTACGCCAGGAACATCGACGCGCACAAGCGGGTCATCCGCAAGCACGCTGCCGCGAACGACTACATCCGCGCGGTCGGCGGCAATGACGCGGTCACGCTCAAGCTCGCCACCCAGGTGTGGGCCGAGACGATCGCCACCGGCGAGAAGAACGGCTACCGCAACGCGCAGGCCTCGGTGTTGGCGCCGACCGGCACCATCGGGCTGATGATGGATTGCGACACCACCGGCATCGAGCCGGATCTCGCGCTGGTCAAGTTCAAGAAGCTGGTCGGCGGCGGATCCATGCAGATCGTCAACCAGACGGTGCCGCAGGCGCTGCGCTCGCTCGGCTACCAGGAAGAATCCATCGAAGCGATCGTCGAGTTCATCGCCGAGCACGGCCACGTCATTGACGCGCCCGGCCTCAAGCGGGAGCACTACGAGGTCTTCGACTGTGCCATGGGCGCCCGTTCGATCGCCCCGATGGGTCACGTACGGATGATGGCCGCCGTGCAGCCGTTCATCTCCGGGGCCATCTCCAAGACCGTCAACATGCCGGAGAACGCGAGCGTCGCCGACGTCGCGGAGATCTACCAGCAGGGCTGGAAGATGGGCCTCAAGGCGCTCGCCATTTACCGGGACAACTGCAAGGTCGGGCAGCCGCTGTCCGCGTCCAACAAGAACCACGGTGAACAGTCCGCGGACGCTTCGGTGGGCGCAGCTGTGGAGGCGATCCCTGCGGCACCCGTCGTCACCGGTCCCGTGCGCCGCCGGCTGCCGAAAAAGCGCCCGTCCCAGACGGTGTCGTTCACTGTCGGTGGTGCCGAGGGTTACCTGACCACCGGTTCCTACCCCGACGACGGCCTGGGTGAGGTGTTCATCAAGCTCGGCAAGCAGGGCTCGACGCTCGCGGGCGTGATGGACGCGTTCTCCATTGCCGTGTCGGTCGGGCTGCAGTACGGGATTCCGCTGGAGTCCTACGTCGCGAAGTTCACCAACCTGCGCTTCGAGCCGGCCGGCATGACCGACGATCCGGACGTCCGGATCGCCACCTCGGTGATGGACTACCTGTTCCGCCGGATCGCACTGGACTACCTGCCGGTCGACGCCCGCGCCGAGCTGGGCATCTACTCGGCCGAGGAGCGCGTGGCGCAGGTTTCCGCCAGCTACGGCGGCGGTGAAAATGCCACGGACGCAGCGCATGTCGTCGAAGACCTGCGGACGACCGTTGACGCGACGCCGGTCGTTCGGCCGGCCGTCGAATCCGGCACACCGGCAACCGAGGCGAAGACATCGGCGCCCCGTGGCACCGGCAAGGCCGGCTCCTCGATCGAGCTGTTGGAGATGGTCATCGGGAAATCCGCCGATGCACCGCTCTGCTTTACCTGCGGGACGAAGATGCGCCCGTCCGGTGCGTGCTACCTGTGTGAAGGGTGCGGCTCCACCTCGGGCTGCAGCTGAGCTCAACCGCGGGGCGCCCTGGTCGGGCGCCCTGCGGTTTCGCTTCGCGCTGCCCGCGAGGCAGGGCGGTCGGGCGCCGTCGGCCCAGCTGGCACGATCGAGCCATGGCCAAAGTCTTTGCAGAGATCGACGACAAGATGTCTGACTGGATCCAGCAGCAACACATCTTCTTCGTCGGCACCGCGCCGGTGGGCGCCGACGGGAACGTGAATGTCTCGCCGAAGGGCATGGGCGGGACCTTCGCGATCCTCGGACCTCGAACGGTGGGATACCTGGACTACACCGGATCGGGTGCGGAGACCATCGCCCATCTCCGGGAGAACGCCCGGATCGTGATCATGTTCTGCGCGTTCGACGGACCGCCGAAGATCGTCCGCCTGCACGGCAAGGGCCGGGTCGTGTTGCCCAGCGATGCCGAGTTCGCCGAGCTGCGCACTGCTTTCGACAAAGACCGCACCGCCGGTCAGCGTTCGATCATCGTCGCCGAGTTGACCCGGATCTCGGACAGCTGCGGATTCTCATTGCCGTTGATGGACTTTCAACAGGACCGGGACATTCTCGACAAGTCTCAGGAGCGCCGGGACGAGGACTATTTCCACGACTATCAGCGCAAGCACAACTCCGTCAGTATCGACGGACTGCCCGGCATCCCGGTCACCTCCTAACTTCAGACCAGCCGCCGGTGCGCACCGGCACGGAACACTGAGCCGCTTCGGCGTCGGCCGGACTTGAGCATCTCGAACACCCGGCGCGAGCGGATCGCAAGCGACGCCGATGACAGGCCAGCGGCGCCGAGACACGCGAGCGGCGCCGTCACCCCCAGGGCGGCGCCGCCGTGTCGTGGTCGATGTCAGCGCCGGACCCCTCGTTCCGGCGTGCCACCCCGATCATTGCCGCGGTCTTCGCCGGTGTGATCGAACTGTCCTTCGGCTGTCCCACGACCGTCGAACTCGACATCTCTACTGTCGCGCCAACGAGCGGGATGAACCGTCCGTCAGCTGGGGGAGCGTTCGGTTGATCCGGCAGTCCACCGATGGGGGGACGCCCGGGCAGTTCTGCACCGCACGATTACTCCGGCCGCTGATCTGTCGGTTCCGCGGAACGGTGCTGGGATCGGTCCTGCACGCGGAAGGCGGCACTGGCCAGGGTGAGCAGGTCGGCGAGCTGCCGGGGTGCTTCGTCCTTCCACCACACGATCGACACCGGTATCGGTGGGGCATCGCGGAGCGCACGGTAGGCGACCCCGGGCCGCGGGTTCTGATTGGCGGTGGCCTCCGAGGTGATGCCAACGGCCTGTCCGGCGGCGATCAGGGTGAGCCATTCGTCGACGCCCCGGACGGACCGGGTCGCCGTGGGCTTGCCCAGCGTGTGGAGCAGTTCCGGTGTCGTTGTTCCGGTCTGGGTGTCGATCGCAATGGTGTGCCTGCTGAGGTCGGCCAGGCGCAGAGTACGGCGCCGAGCCAGGGTGTTGTCCGTGGCGACGGCGGCGTATCGCGCTTCGACGCCGACCATGGCGCTGTCGAAGCGCCGGTCGTCCACTGGTGTCCGAGCAATGGCGACATCGGCAATGCCTTCGCGCAGGCCCGCCGTCGGCGTGTTGGACTGCACGAAGACCAGCGGCATGTCGGGGTGGGTGGTCGACCATTGGCGTTGCATCGCTCTGGTGTGCCGGCCGAAAGCACCCCAGGCGTAACCGATCCGAAGTTCGCCGGCCGGCCCCATGGCGATGTGGCGCAGATGGTTCACCTCCTCCAGCACCCGTTGTGCACTGGGCAGCACCCGTGCGCCGGTGGCCGTGAACGAGACCTGCCTGGTGGTGCGATCAAGGACTCGGACGCCGAGTGCAGCTTCCAGGCCCGCGATCGATCGCGAGACAGCTGCCTGGGACACACCGATCTGCGCTGCTGCGTCGGTGAACGTGCCCGCCTGGTCGATAGCCACCAGGGCGCGGAGCTGACTGAGCTGCACATCCATACGCGGAGCGTATAGGTAGGGCAGTAAATGCATTTCTGTTATGAATGGGTAGCCCGAAGACTGCATCCATGAGCCAGACAGACATCGCGCCGGTCGCTGCGACCGCCGGCCCGAGCACGTCGATGACCCCGCGATCCCTGGCCATTGGGATTGCCACGATGCTCGGCAGCGGGGCCAGCAACCAGGTCGGTGCGGCGATCGGCAGCCACGCCTTCGGCTCGATCGGCCCGGTCGGGGTGGTGGCCGTGCGGCAGTTCGTCGCCGCGGCAGTCCTGCTGCCGGTCGCCCGCCCGGCCTTTCGTCGCTTCACCTGGGCTCAGTGGTGGCCAACGCTGCTGCTGGGCGTGGTCTTCGCCGTGATGAACATCAGCTTGTACTCCGCGATCGACCGGATCGGGCTGGGTCTGGCGGTGACCCTGGAGTTCCTGGGTCCGCTGGCGGTTGGCCTGGCAGGTGCGCGTGGCCGGCTGGAACTGTGGTGCGCGGTGCTCGCCGGCGCCGGGGTCTACCTGCTGATCCTGCCTGGCCCGTCGACGGACTACGTCGGTGTTGCCCTCGGCATGCTGGCGGCGACCTGTTGGGCGGCCTACATTCTGCTGAACCGCATCGTCGGCGCCCGCCTGCCGGGTCTGCAGGCACCGGCAGCGGCAACGTCAGTCTCGGCGTTGATCTACCTCCCCGTCGCGGCCGTCATGATCGCCGACGGGCGGTTCGTCGGGGTCGGGTTGCTGTTCGCGGCGGCAGCCGGACTGCTGTCCTCGGTGGTCCCGTATGTGGCCGATCTGCTGGCACTGCGGCGGGTCTCGGCGTCATTCTTCGGGGTTTTCATGAGCATCAACCCGGTGCTGGCCGCCGTGTCCGGCGTGCTGCTACTCGGTCAGCAACCCGCGCTGCACGAGTGGATCGGCATCATCGTCGTGGTCGCCGCGAACGCCGTGGTGACCGTGGCGGCCGCCACTGCCAGCGGCGCCGGGGGTGGCAATCCCGGCCGCGCCGGGGGTGACCCGGCGCCGGGAGGTGGGTCAACCCGCCGTCATTGTGCCGATCACCTCGGCTAATACGGCGGATAACGCTCTGACCTGCGGGTTCTGTGCTGCCTAACGTTGTGGTTGTGCCGATGAGCAGTCGGAACCGGAGCACCGGAAGGGTCCGATGCGCCGCGAATCTCACCCATCCGGGAGAACGCCATGACCACCATCAACGACAACTACAGCGCCCCGCAGTCCCCGTACCCGGCGCCGCCGGCCCCGGTGGGCCACCAGCGTGGCACCGCGGCGATCATCGTCGGGACGGTGCTGGCCGCCAGCGGGTTCCTCACCGCGGTATCCGGCGGCGTCCTGCTGGCGATGTTCGGCGACGGCCGGCCGATCAGCTCCGACGCGCACACGATCTCCACGTCCAGCTCGGCGATCGTCAGCGACATCGGGCACATCGAGAACATCCACGGCTGGGAGTTCCTCACCGGCTCACCGACCCTGCACATCTCCGCGCAGAACGTCACCGACAGCGGGGTTTTCGTCGGTGTCGGCCCCGCCGACGACGTCGAGCGTTACCTCGACAATGTGGCCACCGAGCGGGTCGTCGACCTTGAGCTGTCCCCGTTCGACCTGCGGACCAGGACCGACGGCGGGTCACTGACCGCCGAAGCCCCTGGCGCCCAGTCTTTCTGGGTCGCGGCAGCGGAATCCACCAACGAGGCCGAGCTCAGCTGGGCCCTGGAAGCCGGCGATTACGAGGTCGTCGTGATGAACGCCGACGGCACCGCCGGGATCATCACCAGCGCGGAAATCGGCGCCAGCCTGCCGTCGTCGACGGGTCTGTGGATTCTGGTCACGGTGATCGGTCTGCTGATCATGCTCGGCGGTGCTGCGGCGATCGTCGTCGGAACCCGGCAGGGCCGGACCGGCAGCTGACCGACCACTGCACTCGAAGCGGCGCCCGATCATCGATCGGGCGCCGTTTGGCTCCCCAGCGCAGGGGTCAGTGTTCGGATCGCGCCACTCCTCAGGTCTGGACGGCTTCGGTCAACGCCGCGTCCAGGTCGGTCCAGAGGTCCTCGATGTGTTCGATCCCGACGCTCAGCCGCAGCAGGCCCGGCGGAACATCCTCCTGCCCAGCCAGTTTCGCCCGGCGTTCCATCGTCGATTCGACCCCGCCCAGGCTGGTCGCGCTGACCACAATCCGGACCGCCGCGCACACCGCGTCCGCGGCCGGCGCCCCGCCCGCGACCTCGAACGACAGCATGGCGCCGAACCCGTCCATCTGCGCCGCCGCCCGCTGGTGCCCGGGGTCGTCCGGCAACCCCGGGTAACGCACTCTCGTCACCGCAGGGTGCCGCAGCAGCCGCCGAGCCAGTTCGCCCGCCGACTCCTGCGCCCGGGCCAGGCGGAGCGGCAGGGTTCGCAGGCCGCGCAGCGCCAGGTACGCCTCGAGCGCCCCCGGAATCGCCCCGGCCAACTTCTGCCGGCGCCGCACCCGGGCCAGCAGGTCGGGATCGGCGGTGACCGCCAGCCCCAGCAGTAGATCCGAATGCCCACCGATGAACTTGGTCGCGCTGTGCATCACCAGGTCGGCACCGAACTCCAGCGGGCGCTGCAACAGGGGGGTGGCGAAGGTGTTGTCCACGACAACCAGCGCGCCGCGTTCCCGACCGAACCGGCACAGCACCGGCAGGTCGGCAACGTCCAGCAACGGATTGGTCGGCGACTCCAGCCACAGCAGGTCCGCAGCCCACGCCGCCTGCTGCGTTGCCGCGGTGTCGGTGATGTCGACCGTCGTCACCTTCCACCGTCCGATGAGTGCACCATCACCCAAGAGCGCCCGTACGCCGGCGTAGGAATCGGTCGGCACGACGACATGCGCGCCGGCCGGAACGAGGTCGAGAATTGCTGCGGCCGCGCCCATCCCGGACCCGAACGCCACTGCGGAGCCACCCTCCAGCGCGCCAACCGCGTCCTCCAGGGCATGCCAACTGGCGGTTCCGCCGTCTCGGGAGTACTCGTTCACCGGCAGCTCGGGGGTGCCGGCCCGGAAGTTCGACGCGAGCACGAGCGGGACATTCATCGGCTGACCCGCGGTGGCGGGCGGTCGTCCGGCTGTCACCGCAATCGTTTCGGGTCGAATTCGCTGTCGCTCAGTCATGCCGGCTCTCCGCTCGTACCTCGCGGATTGCCGGCACCTGGCCGACTGTTCACTCGCTGGCGCTCGTTCATGCCGGCTCTCCGCTCGTACCTCGCGGATTGCCGGCACCTGGCCGACTGTTCACTCGCTGGCGCTCGTTCATGCCGGCTCTCCGCTCGTACCTCGCGGATTGCCGGCACCTGGCCGACTGTTCACTCGCTGGCGCTCGTTCATGTCGGCGAGCCTATCGGCCGCGCTGATCGGACAAGTGTTCGATGGATTGCTATGGTGTGACGGTGACCGGGTGGCATCAGCCGTCGATGTTCGACACCGCGGACGTGCCCGAGCTGACCGGGCTCGCGGGGCGCGTTCGGCGCACCCGGCTCACCGACGGTGCCTGGGTCGATCACCTCCCTGGCTGGCTCACCGGGTCGGATCTGGTGCTCGACCGATTGCTGGCCGATGTGCCCTGGCGGGCCGAACGCCGCCAGATGTACGAACGGGAGGTCGCCGTCCCGCGGTTGCTCAGCTGGTACAGCGGCGCGGCGCCGCTGCCGCACCCGACCTTGACCGATGCTCGTGCGCAGTTGAACGACTACTACGGCCCGGAGCTGGGCGAACCCTTCGTCACGGCGGGATTGTGTCTGTATCGCGACGGGGCGGACAGCGTCGCCTGGCACGGCGACACCATCGGTCGCGGCGCGCACAGCGACACCATGGTGGCGATCCTGTCCGTCGGATCGGCGCGCGCGCTGATGCTGCGGCCGCGCACCGGCGGACCGAGCCACCGGTTCAACCTCGGTCATGGCGATCTGATCGTGATGGGCGGCAGTTGCCAGCGGACCTGGGAACACGCCATACCGAAGACGCTCAGGCCGGTCGGCCCGCGGGTCAGCATCCAGTTCCGGCCGGTCGGCGTCAGCTGAGATTCGCTGGGCCCGCCGGACCGACAGGCACCATGGTCGAATGGCTGCGCCCCGGGTTTTGTGCATCGTGCTCGCCGGTGGCCGAGGTTCACGCCTCGGTCCGCTGACCACCGGGCGGGCCAAGCCGTCGCTCCCGGTCGGCGGCAACTACCGGCTGATCGACATCTCGCTGTCGAACGCAGCGCACAGCGCGCTCACCGAGGTCTGGGTGCTGCAGCAGTACGAACCACATCTGCTGAACGAGCATCTCGCCGGCGGTCGGCCCTGGGACCTCGACCGCACCCGCGGTGGGTTCCGCACCCTCCCGCCGTTCCAGGGCCACGACCGGGACGGCTTCGCCGGCGGGAACGCCGACGCGCTGGCCAAGAACTGGCCGCTCATCGCCGCTTTCGATCCGGACGTGCTGCTGGTCTGCAGTGCCGACCACCTGTTCCAGATCGACTACCGGGAGGTGATCGCGGCGCATCTCGACGCGGCCGCCGATTGCACCGTGGTCAGCACGACAATGCCGGCGGGGTCGGATGTTTCGCGGTATCTGGTGGTGCAGGCGGCCGGCGGCCGGGTCACGTCCGTCGACTACAAGCCCGAGCACCCGCACGGCCGAACCGTCGGCACCGAGGTGTTCTGCTACCGGCCGGCCAGCCTGCTGGAGCACCTTCGTCAGCTGGAACGCGCCGGCGGCGACCTGGGTGACTACGGCGAACGCCTGATCCCGTCGCTGGTGGCCGGCGGCTCGGTCACCGCGTTCGACCATCGCCGGCACTGGCGCGACCTCGGAACGCCGCAGGCCTACCTGGACGGTCAGCTCGAACTGCTCAAGGACCGCCCGCCCATGCGGCTCGATGACCCGGAGTGGCCCATCCTGACGTCGATGCCGATCCGGACACCGGCCACCGTGCACCGTTCCGCTCACCTCGATCGCGCCTGGCTGTGCCCGGGGGCCGACATCGCCGGGACGGTCGTCGACTCCATCATCGGTCCGGGGGTGCGGGTGGAGCGGGGCGCGGAGGTACGGCACAGCGTCCTGATGGCCGACGTCGTCGTACGGGCCGGGGCGAAGGTGAGCCGCGCGGCCGCCAGCGAGCACGCGGTCATCGGGGCTTCGGCAACGGTGGGTGCGGCGAACGCGCGTCATCCCGTGCTGATCGGTGTGCGCCGACGGGTGAAGGCCGGCGCCGTGCTGGCGCCGGGCACCGAGCTGGAGCCGTCGAAGCCGCGGGACATCCTGCAATCCGCGCGCTGACCGGATGATGCCCCCGGCCCGCCGGACGGCCCCTGTGTCGTTCGTGGCCGCGTCGTCACCACCGCGTGGCACCCTGGAGCCCACACCGGGTAGCAGCGTCGACCGGCGGCGGCAATCCTGCATCCACCCGGTCCGTCGGCACGACATCGGAAAGCAGGGGCCGCAATGAAGACCGTGATGGGCTGGATCGACAAGATCGTGTCATCGCTGGCCAGACGCAAGGTGAACAAGAACGAGGGTCGGCCGAATACCCGCTGACGGGAGCGGAGCCGGTTCCGATCGGTCCACCAGGCGGCACCAGCCGAAATCGCCCATTTCGGACGTAGCGGAATAGCGATCCCGCACGGGCACAATGAGCGAACGGTCGGCCCGACTCCTGAGCCGCCGACAGAGGCAGGGAGGGGCTGACCGGTGACGCAACCGTCCGGAACGGGCACACCCAAGCGCAGCAGCAAGGTGCCGATTATCGCGGCGATCGTCGCGGGTGTGCTGCTGATCGTGGGGATCCGGTACTTCACCACTCAGGACGAGGAGCCGACCACCGGATCCGACGTGGCCGCGACCGACGGTCAGACCGCGGTCCAGCCGCCCCGCGACGGCTGCACGACCGTCAACATCGCCGCCTCCAGCGAGAAGGCCGCTTTGATGGGGGAGATCGCGAACAGCTACCGGGATTCCGGCCGCACCGTTGACGGCAAGTGTTTCGACATCGCCGTGACCTCGGCGGCGTCCGGCACCGCTGAGTCCAACCTCGCCGCAGGCTGGGACGAGACGTTGAACGGCCCGTCGCCCGACGTCTGGACGCCGGCCGCGTCCACCTGGGTCAGCCTGCTGCAGAGCGATCTGACGGCCAAAGATCGGCCGAATATCCTTCCCACCACATCGGAGTCGGTGACATCTACCCCGCTGGTGCTGGCAATGCCGGAACCGATGGCGAAGGCGCTGGGCTGGCCGGATGCGCCGATCGGCTGGGCCGACGTGCTGGCGCTGGCCACCGATCCGCAGGGCTGGGCCTCCAAGGGCCACCCGGAATGGGGCAAGTTCACCCTCGGCAAGACCAACCCCAACGTGTCGACATCGGGGCTCGCCGCGACCATCGGCACCCTGGTGGCCGCCACCGGTACGTCATCGGACCTGACCCAGGCGGCACTGCAGAAGCCGGAGGTGCAGCAGTACCTGAAGGACGTGGAGAGCTCCGTCGTGCATTACGGCGACACGACGCTGACCTATCTGTCGAACCTGCAACGCGCCGATGATGCCGGCGCTGCCCTTGGCTACCTGTCCGCGGCGGCCGTCGAGGAAAAGAGCGTGCTCGACTACAACGCCGGAAATCCCAGCGGCGACCCGAAGACCCTGGGGGACCACGCGCCACCGAAGGTGCCGTTGGTGGCTGTTTATCCCAAGGAGGGCACGCTTTACAGCGACAGCCCCTACGTCATTCTCGACGCGCCGTGGGCGTCGGCGGAGAAGAAGGCCGGCGCGCAGGACTTCCTGGAGTACCTGCAGCTTCCGGAACAGCAGAAGGTTTTCACCGACAGCTTCTTCCGGACAGCTGATCAACAGCCCGGTGAGCCGATCACTTCCAGCCCGTATCTGATCGCCGATGGAGTGACGATTGCGCTGAACCCGCCGAGCCCGGATGTGCTGCGGGATGTCCGGGCCCTGTGGGCGGAGGTTCGCAAGAGCGCCCGGGTGCTGGTGCTGATGGACGTGTCCGGGTCGATGGCCAGCGATTCCGGTTCCGGTGGCAAGTCCAAACTCGACCTGGCCAAGTCCGCGGCCACCACCGCGCTCGATCAACTCGTCGACACCGACCAGGTCGGTTTCTCGGTCTTCACCACGGACCTGCCGACGCCGAACACCATCACGGCCGATCTGGTCGACGTCGGCCCGCTGAGCACGACGAGGCAGCCGATCACCGACGCGATCGCCCAGCTGACGCCGCTGAACGGGACCCCGTTGTACGCGGCGACCAAGGTGGCGTCGGACGAGATGAACGCGACCAGGGACCCGGCGTCGATCAACGCGGTCGTGGTGCTCACCGACGGTCGCAACGAGTTCACCGACAACGACCTGGACGGCCTGCTCCGGCAGTTGGAGGCGAGCGCGCAGGAGAACGGGGTCCGGGTCTTCACGATCGCCTACGGCCCGGATGCCGACCTGGAGACCTTGCAGCAGATTTCCGAGGCATCCCGGGCGGCGGCCTACGATGCCCGTAACCCGGCGTCGATCGACAAGGTCTTCGCCAACGTCCTGTCCAACTTCTGACCCTTGGCGAAAAGGATCACCGCAGATGGCAGGTTCCTTCCTCTCCCGGGCCGGCCGGGCGCTGCGGGATCCGTGGAGCCTGGTCGTCGCCGGCATCGGGGTGGGGTCGGCGTGGGCGATCGGATTGCCGGCCGGTGCTGTCGGATTGGTCGGCGCCGGCATGCTCGGGGTGGCCGCCGTCGTCGGGGGTGCGGTTCGGGGTGACGGCGCCGGCGCCGAAGAGCCCGAGCTCCCCCCGTTACGCCCCGGCACGGTGCAGGCCAACCTGGTTGCGACCCTGCAGGGCTATCGCGCCGACCTCGATCGGCTGCAGCAGACCGACCTGGCGCCGGCTGTCGGGGTGTCCGCGTTCCAGGCCGTCGAGGCCGCGCGCAGCGCCGAGAGCGTGGCGAACCGGGTGGCCCGCGCCGTCGATGCCGTCGACGAGGCGGTCTACCGGGCACAGGGTGTCGCCCGGCAGATGCCGCAGTCCGGCGAGGTGCGCGCCTCCGTGCAACGCATGGTCGACCGCCGGCAGGCGCTGCTCACCAAGCTGAATGCCGCGGTCGACGAGGTCGGCGAGGTCTACGCGAAGCTGTTGGAGCTTTCCACCACCGCGAACCTGGTCGGCGTCGAGACCGACGGGGTCAGCGAGGCCGCGCAGGTGAACGACTCGCTGGATGCCATCCGCGGCGTCTTCGCCGAACTGGAGGCCGACGCCTCCACCACTCGCGCACTGCTCTGATCGGTGGATAACCCATTTTGTCCGTTCTGTCTTACGCATGAGGTTGGCAGGACACTCAGTGGTGTGAGCATGCCGGCACCTACGCGACGATGGTCAACGATGGTCGAATTCAGTCCTACGTGGAGGCGCCGGACGAACCCGTGGCAATGTGGATCCTCGACCTGAACGGAGCGCGCGGCATCATCAGCTACTGGTCGTCCGCTTCGACATCTGATGCCACCAAAGCCCAGCTTGCCGCGATGGTTGACTCCATCAAGATCGGCTGACGCTCCTGCTCCAGCCGCCGAAATCACCGTCCCGTACCCGTGGGCAGACGGTCCCCGCAGCAGGAATGAGCGACTCCACTCGGTAGGGTTGACGCTTCGGCCCTCAACCCCTTCGGGAGACTCGTGCGACCGGCCCGTACCCAAGCCACCAACGGCGGCACGCAACCGCTCCAGGGCATGGAATGACGGGCGATACCGGAGTTTTCGTGCTCGCTCCTTGGTTTCTGGCCGCGTACTTCCTGGTCGCCCTGGTCTCACCGGCTATCTGCAAGGCGCTGAACCGCAACGGGCTGCTCGCGCTGGCGCTGTTGCCGGGCGCCACCACGGTCTGGGCGCTGGCGCAGCTCCCGGCCGTCCTCGACGGCGGGTCGAGATCAACCAGCATGCAATGGGTTCCGTCGCTCTCGCTGTCCATCGACCTGCGCCTGGACGCCCTGGCGATGATCATGACGCTGGTCATCGCCGGGGTCGGGACCCTGGTGCTGCTCTACTCGGCGCGGTACTTCCCGGACGCCGACGAGGGCCTCGGCCGGTACAGCGGCGCGTTGATCGCCTTCGCCGGCGCCATGCTCGGACTGGTCTGGGCGGACAACCTGATCCTGCTGGTGATCTTCTGGGAGCTCACCGGCATCCTGTCGTACCTGCTGATCGCGCACCGCACCGGCAAGCGGTCGTCCCGGATGGCCGCCTCGCAGGCCCTGATGGTGACCACCGCCGGCGGCCTGGTGATGTTGGTCGGCGTGGTGATGCTGGGCGTCACGGCCGGCACCTTCACCATCTCGGAGATCATCGCGAACCCGCCGTCCGGGCCGATGATCACCACCGCGATCGTGCTGATGATCGTCGGGGGAATCAGCAAATCCGCGATCATCCCGTTCCAGTTCTGGCTGCCGGGCGCGATGGCAGCGCCCACCCCGGCGAGCGCGTTCCTGCACGCCGCGACGATGGTCAAGGCCGGCATCTACCTGTTCGCCCGGCTCGCCCCGGCGTTCGCGGTGCTACCGCTCTGGCAACCGCTGCTGATGACGCTCGGCGGCGCCACCATGCTCTACGGCGGCGTCGTTGCACTCCGGCAACGCGACCTCAAGCTGCTGCTGGCCTACGGGACGGTCTCCCAACTCGGGCTGATGACGCTGCTGCTCGGCTGCGGCAACCCGGACGCGCTGCTCGGCGGGATGGCCATGCTGATCGCCCACGCCACGTTCAAGGCGCCGCTGTTCTTCGCCGTCGGCATCATCGATACGTCCACCGGAACAAGGGATTTCACCAAGCTCGCGGGGCTCGGCAAGAGCATGCCGCTGGTCGCGGTGATGGCCACCCTGGCCGCGATCAGCATGGCCGGCATCCCGCCGATGATCGGCTTCGCCGCCAAGGAAGCCGGGTACGCGGGACTGCTGGACGGCGGCACCGCGGGCGCGATCGGGACCGCCGTGATGGCCGTCGGGTCGGCCCTCACCGTCGCCTACAGCGCCAGGTTCCTCTGGGGGGCGTTCGCCACCAAACCGGGCGTTGCGACCACGAAGCCGACAGCATCGTCGGCCTGGATGACGGGGCCGACGATGTTCCTGGTCGTTCTCGGCCTGGTGCTCGGCATCGTCCCGGCACTGCTCGAGCCGCTGTTGCAGTCGTACGCGCAGACCGCCGGCCCGACCCACGAGGGTGCGATGGCACTGTGGCACGGACTGGAACTGCCGCTCGCGCTGTCCGCGGCCGGTTGGGCTGTCGGTGCCGGGATCTTCTATGCGCAGCTCGGCAGGGAGCGCCGCACCGAGATTGCCCGGCCGGGCGGCGAACCGGGAGCGGTCTACCGGGCGACGGCCAGGGGGGTCGACGAGATCGCCGACGGCGTCACGTCGGCCACCCAGCGCGGCTCCCTGCCAGTTTCCCTCGGCGCCATTCTGTTGGTGCTCGTTGCGTTCCCCGGGCTGATGTTGATCAGGGCGAACACCAGCCCGAAGGACGTCACCCTGCTCGGCGAACCGGCGCAACTGGTGCTGTCGCTGGTCATTCTCGGCATCGCGGCCGCAACTGTGCGGGTCAAACGCGGGCTGACCGCGGTGCTGATGGTCGGCGGGGCCGGCTATGCCATCGCCGTGCTGTTCATCCTGCGCGGTGCCCCTGATCTCGCGCTGACCCAGATCCTGGTGGAGACCGTCACCCTGATCGCCGCCCTGCTCGTGCTCACCCGACTCCCGGACGACGCCCTTTACGCCACGCACAAGGGCAATGGCTTTCGCGCGGCCATCGCGGTGGCGTCCGGTGCCCTGATGACGGCGCTCGCCCTGATCATTCCCGGAGCTCGAACGGCGACACCCGTGTCCGCGGACCTGGCCGGACCTGCGGTGGAGTTCGCGGGTGGCCGGAACATCGTCAACGTCATTCTGGTGGACGTGCGGGCGTGGGACACCTACGGCGAGGTGACCGTGTTGATCGCGGCCGCGACCGGTGTCGCGTCGCTGATCTTCCTGGTCCGGCGGACGGGGCGCGCGCCCAGCGAGCCGGCGGTGGTGACCAACCCGGTGCGGCCGCGGCAGCCGTCACCGTGGTTGGCGACCAACTGGATGCCGCGCCGGTCGCTGCTGCTCGAGGTCGTCACCCGGATGATCTTCCACATCATCGTGGTGTTCTCCGTGTACGTGCTGTTCGTCGGGCATGACGAGCCGGGCGGCGGGTTCGCGGCCGGGCTGATCGTCGGCCTCGCGCTGGCGCTGCGGTACATCGCCGGCGGCGCCTACGAGCTGGGCGAGGCAGCACCGGTCGATCCCGGCATCCTGATGGGCGTCGGCCTGTTCATCTCGTCGGCGACCGCCGTGTACGGCGTCGTCGCCGGTGGTGCGGCCCTGCAATCGACGATCTTGAAGGCAACCGTGCCGCTGCTCGGCGACCTGAAGTTCGTCACCTCCACCATTTTCGACATCGGCGTCTACCTGATCGTCATCGGCCTGGTGCTCGACGTGCTCCGGTCCATGGGTGCCGAACTCGACCGGCAGGGCGTGCTGGACCGGTTCGACCTGGCCACCCCCGGCAACCGGGCGGCGCGCCGTGCTCGCCAGGTGAGCCGGTGACGACCGACCTGGTCCTGGCCATCACCATCGGTGGCCTTTTCGCCTGCGGTGTGTACCTGATGCTGTCGCGGAATCTGATCCGCGTCATTCTCGGGTTCCTGCTTGCCGGGCACGGTGTCAACCTGATGCTGCTGTCGGTCGGCGGGGGATTCGTCCCGCCGATCGTTGGGGAGCCGGCGAACGGCCAGCAGGTCGCCGATCCCATCCCGCAGGCGCTGATCCTGACCTCCATCGTGATCACCCTGGCGGTGTCCACCTTCCTGTTCGCGATGGCGTACCGGAACTACATCCTGACCAGGGACCCGGAGTTGGACGACGAGCTCGAGCCCGACGAAGTCGCGGATGCCGAATTGGGGGCGGGAGAGGAATGACCTGGCTCCTGCCCATGGCGATCATCCTGCCGATGACCGGGGCTGCCATGACCCTCGTCGCGAGCCGCCGTCCGCGGGTGCAGCGGGCGATCTCGGTGACGGCTATCTCGCTGCAACTTCTCGTCGAACTGGTGATGCTCTTCCAGGTCGACCAGAACGGCACGATGGTGATGCACGTCGGTGGCTGGACGGCGCCGCTCGGCGTGACGCTGGTCGCCGACGACCTGGCGGCGCTGATGTTGGTCGTGTCGACCATCGTGTCGCTGGCGGTGCTCATCTACGGCATCTCGCAGGGCATCGCGGACCGCGAGGTCGGTCCCGAGGTACCGATCTCGATCTTCCACCCGACCTTCCTGATCCTGGTGACGGGTGTGTCGAACGCGTTCATCGCGGGCGATCTGTTCAACCTGTTCGTCAGCTTCGAGATTCTGCTGACGGCCAGTTACGTGCTGCTCACCTCGGGCGGCACCCGCGAGCGACTACGCGCCGGCGCACCGTACATCGTGGTCTCGCTGCTGTCCTCGTTGATCTTCCTGGTCGCCATCGCGATGATCTACGCGGCCACCGGGACGGTGAACATGGCCGATCTGTCCGGCAAACTGGCAGTGTTGCCGGACGGGATCGTCGCGGTGCTGCAGGCGTTGCTGCTGGTGGCGTTCGGCGTCAAGGCGGCGGTGTTCCCGATGTCGTTGTGGCTACCCGACTCGTATCCGAGCGCACCCGCCCCGGTCACCGCGGTCTTCGCCGGGCTGCTCACCAAGGTCGGCATCTACGCGATCATCAGGGTGCAGACGCTGCTGTTCCCCACCGGTTCATACGCCACCCTGCTGATGATTGCCGCGCTGCTGACCATGGTGATCGGGATCTTGGGCGCCATCTCGCAATCAGGCATCAAGAGGATGCTCTCGTTCACCCTGATCTCGCACATCGGTTACATGCTGTTCGGTGTCGCGCTCGCCTCGGAGACCGGTCTCAGTGCCGCCATCTACTACGTGGCCCACCACATTTTGGTGCAGACTGCCCTCTTCCTTGCGGTGGGACTGATCGAGCGGGTGGCCGGAACCACCGTCCTGGCCCGGCTCGGCGGCCTATCCGCGGCAGCGCCGATGTTGGCGATCCTGTTCTTCATCCCGGCGATGAATCTGGCGGGCGTGCCGCCTTTCTCCGGCTTCCTCGGCAAGGTCGGGCTGTTCGAGGCCGGCGTCGAGGACGGCCGGGTGCTGGCGCTGATCCTGGTGGCTGGCGGTGCGCTGACCAGTCTGCTCACCCTGTACGCGATCATCCGGGTCTGGGGGCGGGCGTTCTGGCGTCCGGTCCCCGAGATGAGTGGGTTGACCGTCGAGTCCGATGCCCTGCAAACCGAGTCCGGCCGATCGCTGGCGGTTCGGCGGCGGGTCCAGCGCGAGACGCAGCGCCGGCGGGCGGCCGAGAACGCGTCCCACCTGCCGATCGGCATGGTCGGCGCTACCACCGCGGTCATCGCGGTCGGTCTGCTGCTGACGGTGGCCGCCGGCCCGATCTACGGACTCACCGACCGGGCGGCAGCCGGCCTGAGCGATCGCAGCAACTACGTCGACGCCGTGCTCGACTCCGGGGTGCCGCCACCGCCCGGCGCAACGGGCGCGACCGACCCGACCGACCCGACCGACCCGACCGACTCGACCGACTCGACCGACTCGACCGACTCGACCGACTCGACCGACTCGACCGACTCGACGGGGGACGGCGGATGAGTGGCATGAGTGAGCGGCAGGGAAGGTCCGGCATGAGTCCGAGCCGACTCCGCGCGCGAGCGGTCCGGGTCCGCGGCGGCAAGATCCCGGGCAGCGGCGGCTGGGCCCCGTACCTGCTGACGCTGGTCCTGTTGGTCCTGGTCTGGACGGCGCTGTGGGGTTCGGCCTCGCTAACCGTGATCTTGATTGGGGTGGTGGTCAGCGCCCTCATCCTGTTGCTGTTCCCGTTGCCCACCATGGTGTTCCGGTTCGGCATTCACCCCTGGCGCACCTTTGTGTTGGTGGTCCGGTTCCTCTACGACGTGGTGATCGCGAGCTTGCAGGTCGGCTGGCTGGCCATCCGCCCTCGGCTCCCGCAATCGGAGATCACCACGGTGCAGTTGGCGTCCGATTCTGACCTGCTCGAGGCGCTGACCGCGCTGGCGGTGTCCCTGGTGCCGGGCAGCCTGATCGTCGATGCCGACGCCGAGAACCGGGTGCTGACAATCCACGTGTTGGACGCCGAGCACCGGTCGATGGACGACTTCGCCGCGCAGGTCCTCGCCCAGGAACGGCGGATCCGGCTGGCCCTCGGTGACGGCACAGTGCCCGATTTTGCGCCTGCTCGCCGAGGCAAGTGGGGCGGTGCTCGCCGATGATGTGGACGGTGGTCATTGCCGGCACGATGTTCGGTCTCGGTGCGCTGTTCGCTGCGATACGGCTGGTTCGCGGGCCGACGCAGATCGACCGGGCCGTCGCGCTGGACGTCATGCTGGCCATCGTCGTGGGAGTCATCGTGCTCAGTGCTGCGGTCTCCGACAGCTCGATCACCCTGGTGATCGCGGTTGTCGTTTCGCTGCTGGGGTTCATCGGCTCGGCCAGCCTGGCCAAACTGCTGCCACGGGACCGGCAATGACGAGGACGTCTACGGCCGATCGGCTGATGACGGCCGCGGCCGACCGGCCGGGGGGTGCTGCGTGAGCACCCTCGACATCGTCGCGTCCGTGTTGCTCGTGCTGGGTTCACTGATGTCGCTGCTGGCCGGCATCGCGGTCCTGCGGTTCCCGGACACCATGAGCCGGATCCACGCTGCGACCAAACCGCAGGTCCTCGGCATCATCCTGTTGATGGTGGGCGTCGGGCTGCGGCTCGGGTCGCCGGGCGTCATCGGCATGCTGGTGCTGATCGTGATCCTGCAGTTCGTGACTGCCCCGGTATCGGCGCATCTCACGGTCCGGGTGGCCTACCGCAACGCCAAGGGCGATCACGAACAGGCCACCGAAAAGCCCACCCACTCGGCGGCGGACGACGGACCGGAACCGATGATCCAGGCCATGGTTAACGAGAACTCCGTCGCGCAGCCGGCAGTTGATGGCAGCGAAAAACCGGATAGCGGCGCCGACCTGGAGCGGTAGCGTCTGGCGGATGTCAGAGATCAACGACGTCTCCAATGCCTATGTCGCCGCGTTCGCCCGGCAGAGCCCGATCATGGCCACCTTTCTCGGGGTGCCCCATGACCCCGATCAGCTCGGTGACCTGTCGCCCGACGGGCTCGCCGCCGGCAACGAACTGGCGCTCAAGACACTCGCCCAGTTGTCCGCTGCCGACTCCACCGGCACCGGCGACGACATCGCCCGTGACGTCCTGGTGGAGCGCCTTGAGGTGCAACGGGACCGGTACGACTCGGGGTGGATGCATGCCGACCTCAACGTCATCGATTCGCCGCTGCAACATGTCCGGCTCGTCTTCGACCTGATGCCCACCGAGAGTGACGATGACGTCGCCGTGCTGGCCAGGCGGATAGCGGCGGTGCCGGCGGCGCTGGCCGGGTATCGGCAGAGCCTGGCCTGGGCCGCCGACCGCGGCAAGGTTGCGGCGCTGCGGCAGATCGACAAGTGCGCCGAGCAGTGCGACACCTACGCCGGCGACGGCGGCCCGGGCTTCTTCACGGGTCTGGCGCAGGCGGTTAACCCGGACGGGGCCAGGGGTGCCGAGCGCACCGCGGAGCTCGCCGCGGCCGCGACGGCGGCCGATGCGGCGTACGCCGAGCTGGCGCAGTACCTCCGCAGGGACCTACGGCGACATGCCCCAGTTGCTGATGCGGTCGGTCGGGAGCGGTACGTGCTCGCGTCCCGCGACTTCCTGGGCGCAGTGATCGACCTGGAGGAGACCTACGCCTGGGGTTGGGCGGAATTCCTGGCGATCGAGGCAGAGCTGCGCGCGGTGGCCGAGCGGATCGCGCCCGGAGCCGGGCCGGCCGGAGCCGCGGCCGTGTTGGACGCCGACCCGGCCTATCAGCTGGTCGGGCAGGACGCACTGCAGGCCTGGATGCAGGAGCTGTCCGATCGGGCGATTGCCGATCTCGCCCAGACACATTTCGAGATTCCGGATCAGGTGAAGGTTCTCGAATGCCGGATCGCGCCGCCGGGCGGTCCCATCGGTGCCTATTACACGGGGCCGACCGACGACTTCAGCCGGCCGGGTCGGATGTGGTGGGCGGTCGAACCGGGTCGGGAGGTGTTCTCAACTTGGCGCGAAACCAGCGTCGTCTATCACGAGGGTGTGCCGGGACATCACCTGCAGGTCGCGACCGCGGTCCACCGCAAGGACAGCCTGAACGACAACCAACGACTGTTGGCGGGTACCTCCGCCCACGCCGAGGGGTGGGCGCTGTACGCCGAGCAGCTGGTCCGGGAGTTGGGCTACCTGTCCAACGACGGCGAACTACTCGGTCTGCTGGACTCGCAGTTGTTCCGGACCGCCCGGGTGATCGTCGATATCGGCATGCACCTGGAGCTCACGATCCCCGTCGGTACCGGCTTCCATGAGGGGGAGCGGTGGACCGGGGAACTGGGCCTGGAGTTCCTGACGACAAGAACGATCACGGACGAGGCGCACTGCCGCAGCGAGATCGACCGGTATCTCGGCTGGCCCGGCCAAGCGCCGTCCTACAAGATCGGCGAGCGGGTATGGATCGCCGGTCGCGACGACGCCCGGCGCCGGCACGGAGCGGCCTTCGACTTCAAGGCGTTTCATTCCGCCGCGCTGAACATGGGTGGCATGGGACTTGACACCTTGGCCAGCCGCCTGCAGACACTCTGATCCGACTGCCGGATCTGCGGGCTGGCACATTGGTCAAGACGGGCGGAATGCGCTGCGGCAGAGGATGTCTCAGGTCTTGGCCGGCCCAGGGGGAGCCAGCGGCAAGGTCCGGCCGAGGACACCGAACGGCCGCGGGTCGCCGGTGAAACGGTAGTTCCGTAGTAGGTCGACGAACCCGAGGCGGCGGTACAACCGCCAGGCTCTGTTCTCCCCTTCCGGGGTGGACAGCAGCATGTGCCGTTCCGGCCGGTCCTTGGCCAACCCGCGGAGCAGCGCCTCACCCAACCCATGACCCTGCCAGTCCGGATGAACGTGTAGCTCGGTCAGCTCGAAGAAATCGGCGAGTTGCCCCTCGTCCACCGGTCGAACCCCGCGTCGCACCTCGGAGTACCACCACTGGCCGGGCGCGCCCCGATAGCCGTAGGCCAGACCGACAACCCGGTCGGCAGCACCAGTGGCGATGATGCAGGAAAAACCGGTTCGGTGGCTGTGTTCCTCCCACAGCACCGACCGCGCCCCGGCCAGATCGGCGGGGTAGCGCATCGCCGTGATGTAGACGTCGATCAGCTCTGCCGTGCGACGGCGAAAGGTCGGGGCGTCCAGCCGGGCGAGAACCACGGAAGCCCGGACGCTTTCGTCGGGCAGCAGCTCCATGGGGTAATCAGATCACGTCGGGCCCCAGGATTGGGACGTCCCCCTTCGGCGGACCGGTCTCGTTGTCGGTGTCGCGGGATATACCTGCCTTCGGTGACGTCCGAACCGGTCGAAAATTCGGACTGGTCCACGTCGCGGAGTGGCCGACACGACACCGTGCAGTACTGGCGTCCAGCATCGAACACGTGTACTATCGAACATAGGTTCGAACACACTGGAGGTCGGGATGTCGGTCAGCACAGTCATCCGCAGTCCGCACGCAGCGGTGGAAGCCGATGCAGATGCCACCGGGGAGGGGGTGGCGGGTGCCGCCCCCGATTCCCCTGCTACCGGTTCCCGCGCCGCCGGCTACAGGCACCCGGCGCAGCAGTCGTCGGAGGCAAGTCTCGCGTTGGCTGCCCCCGGCCTGTTCGACGCCATTCTGCTCAGTCGCCCGAGCGCGCCACCGCCAAGCACCTCACCGCCGAGCACCCCAACGCCGAGCCAGGAACGTGGACGCACCCGCCCACGTCGACGGGCCGCAGGTGCCGGTCATCCATCGGTGTCTCGGCGAGGGACACGGCAGCGACAAGGAGAACGACCGATGCAGAGTCAGGAGCTCCGGCAGGGGCAACGAAGCGTGGACCCCCGGCTGACGCCGCCGATCCCGCAAGCGGCACGGGATCTGTTGGCGGACGCCTCACGCGGCCTGGGCCGGGCGATCCGCGCGAGCGAGGCAGCTGATCGGTACGCAGCCGCCCATCTGGCGGCATTGCGCGCCGCGGCCGCGGTGCTGGCCGCGCGGGCCAGGCCGGTGCGGGGACGGCGCGGCAGTGTCTGGGAGCTGATCTCCGGGGTGGCTCCGGAGTTCGCCGAGTGGGCCGCGTTCTTCGCGGCCGGCTCCGCCAAGCGGCAAGCCGCCGAGGCCGGTCTGCACCGGTTCGTGTCACCGCGTGAGGCCGACGACATGGTCCGGCAGGTTGCGGCGTTTCTCGAGTTGGTGGAGGAAGCCCTGGCCGTTGGTGGAGAGCAGGGCTAGTCGGACCCGACGAAGGAGGGGCCGCCAATCGACACGGCAGGAGGGCACTGAACCGACCGGACGACGAAGGAGTCAGGTATTCAGTGCATTCCTAGCGACGAACCTTCTGACGGCCGGACCGCATCAACCGCTCGAGTAGTGCGTCGAAGCTCTGCGCGACCTCGCGAGCGCCCGCGGTGGGCCATTGATGGATCGGGATTCCGGCCCCCTGCGCCTGCTGCACCGCGGACCGATCCGGCAGCACGGGGGACAACACCAGCGGGCCGAACAGGTCCTTGAGCTCGGCCAACCGGTATTCGTGCTCGGTCACCCTGGGCCGGAAGCGATTGATCACCACGCCAAGGGGTTGCAGGGCGGGCCGGTGCGCGAGCCGCTCGGTCTGCACGGCCTCCAACGCCCGTTGGACACCGGTGACGGCGAAGAGCGAAGGCTCGGTCACCAGGACGGCGCGGTCGGCTGCGGTCAGGGCGCTGCGAGTGAGCTGGCCGAGCGATGGCGGGCAGTCGACAAGTACGAGCTCGGGGGCCGGGCTGACCTTCGCGAGGGCGCCCGCAAGCCGAAAGAGCGTCTTCGAGCCCGGATCCGGATGGTTGTGGTTCTCGGTCCGCTCGCTGCCGGGCAGGATCCGCAGATTGTCGCCCCAAGCGGACACCCGGATCACCTTGTCGATCACCTTGCGGGAGGGATCGTCCAGCACCTCGGCAACCGACCATCGACGGCCGCCGGCGTGTCCGTTCGACGCACCCTCCAGGTCCGGATCAACGGTGGTCGTGGCGTTCATCTGGGGGTCGAGATCGACCAGGAGGGTGTCCACCCCGCGGTGAACTGCCGCAGATGCAAGACCCAGCGTGACCGTGGTCTTCCCGACGCCGCCCTTGAGGCTCAACACACTGGCAACCAACACCGGCCAACCGTACAGGCCGGGACCGGTCAATCCGGGGATGGTCGGTGCGCGCCGATACGCTTCCGGTGAGTCGGCGTTCTGCTGGCGACCAGAGCACTTGTCCCGCTGTCGGTGACCGGACGATCCGACCTCGCGCAGGGGTCAACCCCGGCACCGAAAACAGTTGGTCAGCGAAGTCGCGGCGGCACCGATCAGGCCAGTCAGGAGGAGTCCGATGATCGAACAGCGCCGCCCGGTCGGCGGTGACCCGGTAGATCTCGCGCTGATCGCGTTGATCGGTGGCAGCGGGTCGCCGCGAGTGGTGGATGTCGGCGGTGGCAGCGGCACCCGAGCGGTCCCGCTGGCGATCCACGGGTGCTCGGTGACCGTGGTCGACTCGTCGGTGGACGCCCTGGCCATCCTGCACCGCCGCGCGCAGGACGCCGGGGTCGCCGACCTGGTGACCGGCGTGCAGGCCGATGCCGACCAGTTGGTGACGGTCGTTCCGAGCGGCGACGCCGATCTGGTGCTGTGTCATCACCTGCTGGAGGAGGTGGACGATCCGATCGCCGTTGTCGCGGCCGTCGCGGATGCGGTTCGCCCCGGCGGCCAGGTCTCGGTGCTGGTGGCCGGCCGGCTGGGCGCGGTCGTCGGCCAGACCTTGGCCGGACGATTCGCGCAGGCCCGCGCGATGTTGACCGATCCGGACGGCAGGTTCGCCCCCACCGACCCGTTGCGCCGGCGGTTTGACGCGGCCGGCATCGGCGAATTGCTGGCCGGAGCCGGGCTGGCCGTCGATTCCGTCACCGGCGTCGGCGTGCTCGCCGGATTGGTCTCGGGCGCCGCGCGGCAGGCCATCCCCGGCGGCGACACCGAATTGGCCCGGCTCGAGTCCGACGCCGCCGTCCATCCGTCGCTGCTGCAGATTGCGGCGGATCTGCATGTGGTGGCGCACAAACCCGACCGGGGATCATGACGCACCGCGCTGATCGGCACCGGTACGTCACCGTTGATCCCGAAGCCGTCGACGACAGTGCCTGCACCATCCTGCATGTCGATATGGACGCGTTCTTCGCGATGGTCGAGGTGCGGCGCCGGCCGGAGCTTCGTGGCCGGCCGATGATGGTCGCCGGCACGGGCGGCCGAGGGGTGGTGTTGTCGGCCACCTACGAGGCACGGGAGCACGGCATTCGGTCCGCGATGCCGACCTCGAAGGCGATGGCGCTGTGCCGTGGCATCGTCGTGGTCCAGCCGGATATGAGCGCCTACGCCGAGGCGTCCAGGGCGGTGATGGCCCTGTTCGCCGATGTCACCCCGCTGGTCGAGCCGTTGTCGGTGGACGAGGCGTTCCTCGACGTCTCCGGTGCCCGCCGGCAGTTCGGCCGGCCGGCGGCGATCGCCAAGGCGCTGCGCCGGCGGATTCACGAAGAACTCGGGCTGACGGCGACGGTCGGCGCGGCCTCCACGAAATTCGTGGCCAAGCTGGCTTCCGGTCTGGCCAAGCCGGACGGTCTGCTGATCGTGCCGCCGGCTGACGTCATCGCCCTCCTGCACCCGCTGCCGGTCCGGGCACTCTGGGGCGTCGGCCCGCGTACCGCGGAGAAGCTGGAATCCCTCGGGATCGGCACGGTGGGCGAGATTGCCGCCATGGACCGCGCCCACCTGATCAGCGCGCTGGGGCCGGCCAGCGGCAGCAAGCTGTACGAACTGGCGTGGGGGCGCGATGGCCGTACCGTACAGACGGACGTCGCGGATTCCTCCATCGGCGCCGAGACGACCTTCGCCGTCGATTCCGCTGACGCGGCTTACCTGACGCGCCAACTTCTTGCGCTGACCGAACGGACCTCGCACCGAGCGCGGCGGGCGGGCGTCCGCGGCCGGACGGTCAGCATCAAGGTGCGGTTCGAGGACTTCTCCACGCTGACCCGGTCAGCCACCCTGTCAACGCCGACGGACATGTCGCGCACCGTGTACGCGACCGCGCGCGAGCTGCTGATCAAGGTGCGGGCCTCGGGCGCCGGCGCCCAGCGGATTCGGCTGCTGGGTGTGCGGTTGGAGGGTTTGGTGCCGTCCGGCGATGTCTCCGAACAGCTGGAACTCGGATCAGCAGATTCTGGACCTGGCTGGCGCGAGGCACAGGGGGCGATCGATCGTGCCCTGGAGAAGTTCGGCATGACGGCCGTCCGCCCGGCCGCGCTGCTGGACCGACCCGACGTCGGGTAATCCGGTCACCCCCAGAGGCGTTGATCCCGAACCCCGCGAGAGACAGTGCGGCCGGCCCTCACCCAGTTGCCGAGGAGGGCCCGGCATTGGCGTCGGACACCGGTGGCGTGTCCCGACGCACCTGCCGGACACGACCCACTTGGGGTGAAAGTGTGACAGATTCCGCCGTGCGCTAGTGGTCCGCGCGGACACCTCGTATCCTTGTTCTAGGTCGCCGGTTGGCGGCCGTAGGATGTGACCACCAATGCTGGTGGTCAGGTGCCGGGAGGAGGGGACCCATGCCGCTCTCCGAGCACGAACAGCGGATGCTCGACGAGATCGAACGCGCGCTCTATGAGGACGACCCTAAGTTTGCGACAAGCGTCAACGTCAGCCGCATTCGGCGGCGGCGCCCCATCGTCGCGGGGTGTTTGTTCCTTGCCGGTCTCGTTGCCCTGGTCGTCGGCGTCATCGCGACGCAGAGCTTCCTGGCCGTCGGTGTCGTGGTCAGTGTTGTCGGATTCTTGACGATGGTCGGGGCGGTCGGACTATTCGTCTTCGGCCAGCCCAGTGCCAGGGCCGCCAAGGGTGTGGAGAAGAACGCAGCCAAGTCGAACCCCTCGTTGGGGAATCGGATGGAAGAGCGTTTCCGTCGGCGCTTTGACGAGCCCGGCCAGTAAGTAAATAGTCAGTCAAGGCGGCGGCACCCGGAAAGCGTCGGGTGTCGGCGCCCTTTTTTCTAGCCAGCAGCCGGCTTGGGCGAACGAGGGGTGGCGGACCTGCGCGACGCCCGCCCCGCGGACGTGAAGGCCGCGGTCGATCCGTCTGTCGCCATCCTGCGCAACGTTGGGTGAGCCCGGCGTGCTCCCGGAACCAGGTGCAGCTCAGTCCCGCCACCACGCGGGTCGCACCGACCGCGGGACCAACCGGTCCAGCGGGGCCAGCGGAACGTGGTGTTGGAGATCGAGGGCGATCGTCCGGGGTGCCGCTCCGAGCGGTTCCGCCGCGGGGCGGATGAGCGTCTCGGTGGCCATCGAAGACCCGTCGGCAGTGGATCCAGCGCCAGGTGACCCAGCGCCAGGAGGCCCTGGCGCTCGAGGACCCGGCGCCGACTGACTCATCACCCGAGGGCTCAGCACCGCCGGCGTACCACCCCCGCTCGACGGCGGTCACGAGCGCCCGCAACTCCGCCCGCCCGTGCTCGGACAGGTGGCTGGCCTTAGCCAGCCGGTTTGCGGTCGCCCTTGCGGACTCGGCCGGATTGAGGCCAATCCCGTGGTCGACGGCCAGGTCCTCGACCTCCCGCCAAGCGGCCGCGGCCGCACCCGCCCCGCCGGCATCCGCCGCAGCGAGCCGGTGATCCCGACGCCGCCGGCGGACAACGGTCGGCCCGGCCGCCGCGGCGGCGACGAGCGCCAGGACGGCCAAGGCGAACCACCAGCCGGGCGCGACCGCCGGTTCGGCATCGGCCGAATCGGTGCCACCCGCACCCTGGGACGGCTGCGCCGTTGGCTCGCCGGCACCCGCGGTTGGCTCGTCCGCGCCGAGCCCGGCGGACGGGACGTCGTCGCTGGGTAGCGCGCCGATGCTTGGTACAGGCCCGACGTCCTCGGCGAAGCCCTGTTGGCGGCCCTGCCCGCCGGTCAGCGGTGTCGGATCGAATTGGACCCAGCCGCTGTTGTCGAACCGCACCTCTACCCAGGCGTGCGCGTCATTGCTGCTGATCAGATAGCTGCCATCGGATTGCCGCTGGCCCTGGGTGAAGCCGATTGCCACCCGGGCCGGCACACCGACCGCGCGCAGCATGATGGCCATCGCCGAGGCGTACTGCTCGCAGTAGCCCTGCTTGTTGGTGAGGAAGTCGAGGAGCGGGTCACCGCTGTCACCGAGCGGGACGGACAGGGAATAGGTGAACCCGTTGGCAGGGTCGGTGAAATAGGTGCGGAGCGCTTCGGCCTTGTCGAACGCCGTCGTGGCGGCCCCGGTGACCTGTGTCGTGATCGCCACCACCTCGGGCGACAGGTCGCCGGTCTCGGTGAGCAGATCGTCAGGTCGGGCGGTGTCGGCGCGGAGTTCCGCCGCGGTGGGCTCGGCGAACACCGCGTCGATCACATAGGGAGCGGGGGTGAGCGGCTCGGCGCGGTGCACGGTCTCCAACGCTGCGTCGTACGACCAACCCGGATCGGCGCCATTCACCTGGGTGGTGCCGTTGTAGATCGGCAGGAACTCATCGCGATAGGACAGCGCCGTCACGGTCACCGCCTGCTCCGCGGGGAGCGGTGCGCTGGGCAGTTCACCGTCGGTGAGCTGATCGATCGACCACTTCTGACCCGTCCATTCCTCCAGACCCATTGCCCGCAGGTACTTCGGCTCCGTCAATCCGGTCACGGTGAGCATGTCCACCGGCTCCGACCGCAGCAGGTTGCCCTGCAGCGTAGCGAAGGGGGACAGGCCGATCCCGGCACTCGGTCCGGCCGCGGTGCGCGGCAGGCGCCCGGCCGTGCCCACCCCGGTCACCGACCCGGCGACCACCAGCGCGATGACGGTGGCCAGCGCGGCGAGCGCGACCCCATTGACCACCTGGGCGAGGCCGGCCCCGGCGCCCAGACGCCGCCCGGTCAGCCCGCTCGCGACCAGCAGGAGCGCGTAGAGCATGGCCGGCGCCGCGAAGGCCTCCCAGGGCAACATCGACAGATCGATGGAGGCCGGCACGGAGAACACACAGAGCAGCGGCAGAGCCACCAGGGCCGGCGCCCGGCACACCGCGATCAGAATGTCGACGATCAGCGCCGTGGTGCCGACGGACAGGCAAATCAGGAATGACAGTTCGGTGGAGGCCGGGGCCGGCGACACCGTGGTCCGGATCTGGCCCCAGGCACCTGTCAGCAGTTCTCCGGCTTCACCGATGACGGCGCCGTTCGGGAGAACCCCGCCGATCCCGCCGGTCGTAAATAGCGCGGTCAGTGCGATACCCGCCCCGGCGACCTGCAGCAGGATCGCCACGACTGCCGGTAACCGGGCCAGCCGGGCCCCGACGCCGACCAGCCAGATCACCATCACCACTTCGACGGTGGGCCAGAACCATTCCTCGCCGCTGATCATCGGTGGGATCGCGATGGTCGCCGCGAGGATCGCCAGCGCCCCGATCAGGGTCGGAACCAGGAAGACCGGCGGCGCGGGTTGATCGGGTGGGACCGCGCTGCCAGGCCCGGTCGGCCGCATGCCCCGGCCGGCTTCGGTCGGATGGGCCGAAGCCCGAGCCGGTATGACGGTCGGGATCGCCCGATGCTGCGCAGCAGGTGGTGACGTTGTCATGACGCCGACATCCGGACCGGAAGGGCCACCTTGCGGTCGGCGGCCAGCTGGAATGTCGCCGCTCCCGAGCAGGCCCGGTTCCACGCGACGGCCAGACTGTCGCCGATTCCGATCGTCACGACTCGCCACCCCGCGGATCGGAGCAGCGCAGTCGCCTCCGGGTCGCCGATCGGCCCGTGCGGACCCCATTGCTCGGTCTCGAGCACGAAGGCGATGCCGTTGGTGCCGCGCCGGCGTGCCGCGATCAGCAACCGGGCCGCCGGCAGATCCACCGCGCCCAGGACAGCGATGATCAAGCCGGATCCGGCGACCGATGCCGCCTTGAGCGACCCGCTCTGATCGGGTTCGACGACGGCGAGGGCGGCGAGCACGTCGTCCTGGATGTCCCGGCCATTGGCCAGCACCGAACCCGTGTGGGTGGTCAACTTCATCTGGTGATCGGCGGACAGCAGATGCACGCTGATCGACGCGGCCAGCGTCACGGCGGTCTCCAGGCTCGACGTGGCGCCCTCGCCGGTATGGGCACGTCGCCGGTGGTCCATCATCACGACGGCCCCGCCGTGCGAGACGGGCTCCTCCAACCGCACCATCAGCTCGTCATGCCGGGCGGAGGCCCGCCAATGGATGGTCCGGATGTCGTCGCCGCTGCGATAGTTCCGAATCCCGACGTCCGGGTCACCGCCCGAAGCGCCCGACATGGCCCGATCCGCTGCCGCGGACCGGGTTCCGGTGCTGATCGGCATCCCGGCGAGGTCAACCACCGTGGGTACGACGAGCACCTCGGTGCGCACCGGCAGCGTGCGATGGTCCTCCCACAACCCGAACGGATCGCCGACCCGGACGGTCGGGGGGCCCAACAGGAATCGTCCCCGGCGGGCCGCCTGCAGGCGGTAGTCGGTCTGCGCAGTGAGCCCGGCACGCAGCGGCGGAACCAGGCACCGCACACCGCTGGTCAGGTCCACGGTGGGTCTTTCGGAAATCTCCAGGGTGCTCGTGCGGCTCGACCCCACGTTCCTGATCGACAGCACGACCTGCCCCGCCGTCCCCGGATCCAGCCGACTCGGTGAGACAAGATGCGACGCAGTCAATCTCAGCCGGCGCACGGAGCCGGAGAGCATCGCGATCAGTGGCAGCACGGCGGCGAAGATCCCGATCCGCAACAGGTCCCGCTCGTCCAATACCAGCGCGCAGACCGTTGCGGCGATCCCGCCGGCCAGCAGGCAGCGACCGCGGGTGGTCAAGCCCCGCGATCCGGAACGAGCACTCTTCGAGCGCCGACGAGCAGAATCAGCCACCCCGCGGCACCCGGATTCGGCTCAGCAGAACCCGCACGACCTCTTCGGCGGAGCGATGCGACGCGTGCGCCTCGACGGTCAGCAGCAACCGATGGGCAAGGACCGGCACGGCGAGGCGCTGGATGTCGTCCGGTACCACGAACGGCCGGCCGTCCAGTGCGGCCGCGGCCTTGGCCGCCCGCGCCAGGTGCAGCACCGCGCGGGGTGACGCGCCGAGCCGGACCTCGGGGACGGTGCGGGTGGCGCCGATGATCTCGACGATGTACTGCCGTAGTGGCGGTGCCAGGTGAATGGTGGTGACCGCGTCGATCAGCTTCGACACCGTCGCGGCATCGGTGACCGGCCGCAGCTCGGCGAGCGGATCGGTACGGTCCCGGTCGGCGAGCATCGCGATCTCGGCGTTGTGATCGGGGTAGCCGATGGACAGCCGGGCCAGGAAGCGGTCGCGTTGTGCCTCGGGGAGCGGGTAGGTGCCCTCCATCTCCACCGGGTTCTGGGTGGCCAGGACCAGGAAGGGACGGGCCAATTGGTAGCTGGTCCCGTCGACGGTGACCTGGCGTTCTTCCATACATTCCAGCAGTGCCGACTGGGTCTTCGGCGAGGCCCGGTTGATCTCGTCGGCGACCACGATGTTGGCGAAGATGGGGCCGGGGCGGAACTCGAACTGGGCGGATTGCCGGTCGTAGATGCTGACCCCGGTGACGTCACTGGGCATCAGGTCCGGGGTGAACTGCACCCGGCTGACGGTCGAGTCGACCGTCTTGGCGAGGGATTTGGCCAGCACGGTCTTGCCGGTGCCGGGCACGTCCTCGATCAGCAGGTGCCCCTCGGCCAGGACCGCGATGATCGCCAGCCGGATGACCTCGGGCTTGCCGAGCACGATCTGCGAGATCGCCGCCGCGATCTGCGCACCGACCTGCTGCACCGTCGCCAGATCGACCGGTGCGGGGGCCCCCGTTGGACTCGTCGACCCCGATCCGGCCGGCCCTGCTTCCAGGTCGACGTGCTGAGTCACCGTTGATTCCTCCCGACGGACGTGCGGCACCGCGGGTTCGCGCGAGGCACCTCTAGACAGTCTGCCAGGGGTTCCGGGGCGGCCGGGAGTTCCGCGTTGCCGGGCGATGGGCACCCGGTCCGGACGTTGCCCACGAGTGGTGCACGTTGCGGGGCGGGTGAACCGTTCAATACAAGGGCCGCCAGGCCCAGCCGGACCCTCCCCACCACGCCCCACCTGGTCGGGATCGAGGGGGCTCTTACGCCTGCAGAGGCTCGGCTGCGACCCGCTGACCAGCGGTAACTCGCTGCCTCCAACGAGCGGGCGCCGGTCGCTCGACCGGCGGTACCTCGTCGGGTGATCCGAACGGTCCGTGACCGGTGAAAGTCCCCCACCGCGCCCCACGGTCCTGACGTGCGCAAATCGTGCGACACCCGCACCAGTTGGGGGACATGGTGGCTCCAGGTGGCAGGGAGTGGGTTAGAGTGGAGCAACTTGGGGAGGTTACCCAGGAACTGCCACAGGGATGCCGGACGGAGGTGGTGGGGGATGCTCAAAGGCTTCTACGGCACCTACACGCCTCGGATGGACGACAAGGGCCGTGTCACCCTGCCGGCCAGGTACCGGGAGTCCTTCGCCGCCGGTGCGATGCTGGTCCGCGGTCAGGACCACTGCCTCTACGTCTTCACCCCGGAAGGTTTCGAGGAGTTCGCCGCTGCGGCCATCAACGCCTCGATCACCGACGAACGGGCCCGCGGCTACCAGCGGTACATGCTGGCCAACACCGACGAGCAGCGCCCCGACGCCCAGGGCCGGATCTCCATCACGCCCCGGATGCGTGAGTACGCCGGGTTGTCGAAGGACCTGGTCATCACCGGTATCGGCCTCCGCATGGAGATCTGGGACGCCGCCGAATGGGAGGCCTACGAGGCCCGCCAGGAAGCGGCCTATGCCGCTCCGGAACGGGGGCTACTCGAAAGCTGAGAGCCACCGGCCACAGCCGCGACGCAGCCGAAAAGTGCTGCACCGCAAGGCTCCTGCCGCCCGGCCCACACCCGCACCGGCCCTGACGCGACTTCCCCCGCGCCAGGACCGATCGGCCCTGACACGACTTCCCCCGTGCCAGGACCGAAAGCGGGTGGGGACCAGGAATCAGGATCCGCCCGGCAGACGCCAGTCGCCCCGCCCGATCATCACCGCAGGCACCCCGGACCCACCCAGCACCCCAGTCGACGTACCGCAGAGCAGAGAAAGAGGCGCCGATGGGTGGCAGCCCGGGGGACGGCCGGCAGGCCGATCACCGTGCGGACGACGCTCCGCAGACCCCGGCCGGCAACCCGCAGACCCCGGGCGGCCACGTGCCGGTGCTGGTTCGCCGGGTCGATGAGCTGCTTGCCCCGGCCATCGAGGCCGCAACCCGAACCGGTGCAAGTGATGTCGTACTGGTGGACGCCACCCTGGGGATGGGCGGGCACACCCTGGCGCTGCTGTCGGCGCACCCGGCGTTGCGCGTCATCGGCATCGATCGGGACCCACAGGCACTCCGGATCGCCGAACGACGGTTGGCCGACGCCGGGCTGAGCGACCGGGTCGAGCTCGTGCACGCCGTGTACGACCGCATCGGCGAGGTCATCGAACAGCGGGTGGGCACCAGGCGGGTGCAGGCCATCCTGTTCGACCTCGGGGTCTCCTCCGTCCAGTTGGACGAGTCCGACCGCGGCTTCGCCTACGCCCAGGACGCCCCGCTCGACATGCGGATGGACCCCACCACCGGGATCACCGCCGCGGACGTCGTCAACACCTACCCCGGCGCCGAACTGACCAGGATCCTGCGGGAGTACGGCGACGAGCGGTTCGCCGCCCGTATCTCGAAGGTGCTCATCGTCGAACGTGCCCGGCAGCCGTTCACCACCAGCGCCCGGCTGGTCGAATTGGTCCGCGCAGCCATTCCGGCCGCCACCCGGCGGACCGGCGGCAACCCGGCCAAGCGCACGTTCCAGGCGCTGCGGATCGAGGTCAACGACGAGCTCGGCGCGTTGAAGCGGGCGATTCCCGTTGCTCTGCAGCATCTTTCGCTGGCCGGTCGGATCGTGGTGATGTCCTATCAGTCGCTGGAGGACCGGATCGTCAAGCGCGCCATCGCGCCGCTGACGGTGTCCACCAGTCCGCTGGACCTGCCCGTCGACCTGCCCGGGCACGACCCGGAATTCGCCTGGTTGACCAGGGGCGGCGCCGAGATACCGAACGAGAACGAGATCCAGGCAAACCCCAGGGCCGCGTCCGCGCGGCTCCGGGCGGCGCAGCGCATCAGGGAGGCAACATCGTGACCACCACCGAGCAGGCAACGGGCGAAACCGGAGCCGGAACCCGGTTGCCCGGTCCGGCTGCGAACCCTCCGGCGGGGCCTCCCGCACCGACGACCGCGTCGTCCAGGCGCGCCTACGAGCGCCGGCAGCGGCGACGGCAGAAGATTTCCGCCACCCGCCTGGTGGGACCCGGCAAGCCGGTGAAGTCGGCGCTCAACCGGGCGCCGTTCGTCGTGGTGCTGATCGCCCTGCTCGCCGGCGGGATCGCCGGCGTGTTGTACCTGAACACGATCACCGACGAGGCGGGGATGCGCGCCTCGGCGGCCAAGAGCAAGGCCATCGACCTGCGGCTGACGATCGAATCCCTGCAACGGGACGTGGCCCTGTTGGACGCGACGCCGCACATCGCGGACGCGGCGGCGGCGCTGGGCATGGTGCCCGCCGGCGACTCGGCAATGTTGATGGTGGACGGCTCCGGTACCGGCTCCGTGGTGGGTGAGCCTTCCGTCGTGCCGGGACCGGCCGCCCCGGTCGCGCCGGTCGATCCCGCGGCCGAAGCCTTGGCGTCCCAGGCCGCCGCCGCCGCGGCAGCCCAGGCAGCGGCAGCCGCAGATCCGGCCGCAGCAGCAGCCCAGGCAGCAGCAGCCCAGGCGGCCGCGGCGGCGCCGGTCGACCAAGCCGCAGCCGACGCTGCAGCGCAAGCCGCAGCAGCTCAGGCAGCGGCGGCCGCAGATCCGGCCGCAGCCGCAGCAGCAGCAGCTGCGGCGCCGGTCGACCCGGCGGCGCAGGCCGCAGCCGACGCCGCGGCGCAAGCTGCGGCCGCCCAGGCAGCCCAGGCAGCCGAAGCCGCGGCAGCCCAGGCCGCCGCGGACGCAGCCGCGGCCGCCGCTCCTCAGGCAGATCCCAACGCCCCGGCGCAAGGAGCTCAGCAGTGATGAGGTCCGGCAATGACCCCCGCGATTCAGGTGCTCGCGATCCCCGCGACAACCGCACCGGCACCAGGCATCGGCACGGCAGCGCCCGCCAGGGTGGCCAGGCCGGCACCCCGACCGACCGCCGCCGGGCCGACGGCAGATCGGGGACGCCGCGGTCCGCGCCAGGGCCGGCCTCCCCGCAGACCGCCCGCTCGCCGCGCGCACCCCGCCCGGCAACCCCCACTGGGGATCCACGCCCGGCGAGCAACCAGCGGCCACGCGCCGCCGCCCCGAAAAATCAGGCCTCCGTCCGCGGTCGCCGGGTTCGGCGCAACCGCGCGGCGCTGGGTAACCCTCGGCTGCGCGGCCGGATCGCGCTGATCGTGCTGCTCTCGATGCTCGCCCTGGCAGGCGGCAAGCTGGTGGTGATTCAGGCGATCGACCCCTCGGGCTATGCGGCCAAGAGCGAGGCCCAGCGCACCCGAGACATCACCCTGCTTGCCCAACGTGGGTCGATCACCGACCGCAACGGCACCGCCCTGGCCTTCACGGTCGAGGGCCGCGCCATCGCCGCCCGGCCGGCCCTGTTCACCGATGACGATCAGCGCCGGCAGGTGGCCAACATCCTGGTCGCCGACGCCGGAGCCGAGCTGACCGCCGACGAGATCATGACGAAACTGACCTCCGGAAAGACCTACGTCTACCTGGCCCGCAACCTGATGCCCGCCCAGGCGGACGCGATCATGGCGAAGATCAGCGTGCTGTTCGACATCGACCACCGCGACGCCGTCGTCACCGAGCGTCAGGACATCCGGCAGTACCCGGACGGCTCCGCCTCAGCGGCGCTGGTCGGCGGCACCGACTACGACGGCAACGGGCTGTCCGGTGTCGAGGCCAAGTTCGACACCAAGCTGGCCGGCAAGGACGGTGACCGAGTTGTCGACGTCGACGCCCGGCACCTGATCATCCCGGGCAGCGCACGGGACGAGAAGCCCGCCATCGACGGGATGGACGTCAGCCTGACCATCGATTCGGACCTGCAGTACACGACGCTGAAGATGCTCACCCAGGCCGTCGACAGCTCCCGGGCGTTGTCGGGTTGCGTGGTGATCATGCAGGTGGCGGACGCGCAGGTACCGGCCACCGCCTGCTACCAGCCGGGGGAGAGCCCGAAGCAGACCGGTAACCGGGCGGTGACCGACGCGTTCGAGCCGGGTTCGGTGAACAAGGTGGTCACCTTCGCGGCTGCCCTCGAGGCCGGCCTGATCACCCCCACCACCGTCTTCAATGTCGACGGTTCGATCCCGGTCGGCGACGTGACGGTCAGCGACGCCTGGGGTCACGGCCCGATCGACATGACGGCCACCGGCATCCTGGCGAAGTCGTCGAACGTCGGCACCCTGCACATCGCCCAGGCTGTCGGCGAGGATGCCTTCGTCGCGATGGCCAAGAAGTTCGGCCAGGGCGTCAAGACCGGCATTCAGTTGCCCGCCGAGACCTCGGGTCGCTTCCCCGATCCATCCACCTGGTCGGTCAGTACCTTCGGCAACCTGCCGATCGGTCAGGGGGTCTCCTACAACCTGGTCGAGCTGGCCAGCATGTACCAGGCGATCGCCAACGGCGGGCTGCGGATTGCGCCGACCATCGTCGCCAGCACCACCACGGACGGCACGACAACGCCGACACCGGTCGGAGCGACCACCCAGGTGATGAGTCCAGCCAACGCCCGCACCCTGCTGGACATGCTCCGCGGCACCATGCAGGGCGGCGACACGAACCACCGCGGGACCGCACCGGCCGCGGCCATCACCGGCTACCAGGTCGCCGGTAAGACCGGCACCGCGCAGAAGGTCGACCCGGACACCAACGAGTACTCCCAATCCGCGATCACCTCGACGTTCGCCGGCGTGTTCCCGGCCGACAACCCGAAGTACGTGGTGGCGATCATGCTCGACGATCCCAAGGGCGACTCGCCGGCCGGCACCACCAGTTGCGCACCGCTGTTCCACAACATTGCCGCCTACCTGGCACGTGCCGCCGATGTCCCGCCGTCGGCTACCGAGGCGCCCATTTACGACCTCTATGTTTCCTAGTCGCCCGCGACGAAGTCGTTGGGCGCCGTTCAATACAGGAGGGCGTGCGCCACGAGGCGCTGCTTGTTCGAGTGGAGGTGAGAGACCACCACCGCTGACCCTGTCGTAGCAGGGCGGTGTAGCTGAGGGCAGCCGGTTCCCGGGATGCGCCGGGGACGGGCGGGAAGCGGCTCTGACGAAGCCGGGTCGGTCCAGTACTTCCAGATGGGGTGGGCCCGGCGAGCGTGATGGGAAGGAGTACGAGAGGAACCAGCGTTTACGTCTCTTAAGTGTCGACCGGCCCTGAATCTGGAGGATGTGGGCCGGGTGCGGTGCGTACCTTCACCGGTGGGTTGTTGGCGCTGGTGGGGGGAACTCCTGGGTGGCCTTGTCCTTGGTCGCCGGGAGGTCGTGGTGACGTGCTACGGGGTAGCCACGACGATGCCGCAGGGACCTAGTTGGGCTCCTCACCCGTCGAGCGAACAGCAGTGAACGTGGGAACCGTCCCGGTCCTCACCCCCGGTCGCGTGCACCGACGCGGCGGTGGGGTTGGGTCCGCAGTCGACCGATCGGGTCGGGGCGGGGCGGAGCCGTCGTAGTACTCCGAGCCGGGGAAAGCCCGGCACATGGGGAAGGGCGGCAGCGGGTACGAGAAGGGATGGATGCTGTGATGCCGAAAGATCCGCCGGTGAACACCGGCGGCCCGGACCCGGGTGAAGTGCCGTGGGTGCGGGTATCGGGGATGCAGGTCAAGCTTCACCGTTGGGCGGTGGCCGATCCTGGTCGCCGGTTTGATGATCTGTTCAATTTCGTGTTCGACCGGGCGACGCTGCAGGTGGCGTTCGACCGGGTGGTCGGCAACACCGGGGCCAGGACGCCGGGGGTTGATGGTCTTCGGGCCGTTGATGTCCCGGGCCTGCCGGGTGGGGTCGAGGGGTTCCTGGACGGGCTGCGGGCATCGTTGAAGGACGGTTCTTTTCGTCCGTTACCGGTGCGTCAGCGGTTGATCCCGAAAGGTCATGGGTCGGGCAAGCTCCGCAGTTTGGGGATCCCGACGATTGCTGATCGGGTGGTTCAGGCGGCGTTGAAGTTGGTGTTGGAACCCATTTTCGAGGCTGATTTCGAACCGGTCTCCTATGGGTTCCGACCGAAGCGGCGGGCTCATGACGCGGTCGCGGAGATCCAGCGGTTCGGCACCCTGGGGTACCGGTGGGTGTTGGACGCTGACATCGAGGCATGTTTCGACCGGATCTCGCACACCGCCCTGCTGGGCAGGGTGCGGGCCAGGGTCAAGGACAAACGCGTCGTTGGGTTGGTGCGGGCGTTCCTCAAGGCCGGGATTCTGACCGAACTCGGTGATCATCAGGACACCCACACCGGCACCCCGCAGGGCGGGATCCTGTCCCCGTTGCTGGCCAACATTGCCCTGTCGGTGCTCGATGAGCACCTGCACGGGCCGTGGCGGCCGGGTGGGGCAATGTCCACCGACTACCAACGCCGGCGGGTGCGCCGGAACAAGGGCCTGCCGAACTGGCGGATCGTGCGTTACGCGGACGATTTCGCTGTGCTCGTGCACGGCACCGAAACCGACGTGCACACCCTGCACGATGAGGTCGGCGCGGTGTTGGCCACCATGGGGTTGTCCTTCTCGGAGGCGAAGACCAGGGTGGCGCACCTTTCCGACGGGCTGGACTTCCTGGGGTTCCACCTCCAGTGGCGCCGCAAGTTCGGCACCAATCAGTGGTACGTCTACACCTTCATCGCGAAACGCCCGATCCTTGCGTTGAAGGCGAAGATCCGTGCCCTGACGCACAGAACATCACAGCAACCCCCGGGGGCCGTGCTGATCAGGATCAACCAAATCCTGCGTGGCTGGTCCAACTACTTCCGGTATGCAGTCAGCAAACACACCTTCGCGGCCCTGGCCTACTTCGTCTGGTGGCGGGTCGTGCGGTGGCTGCGGACGCTGCATCGCTGGACGTGGAACGACGTCCGCCGCCAGTTCACCGAACCTGATGGCCGGTGGAAACCACTGTCAGCGGACGGGATCGAGCTGTTCAACCTCGCCACGGTATCGGTCACCCGCTACCTCTGGCGCGGCAACACGATCCCCACCCCCTGGGCTGCTCTCGCATGAACGGCAGCACCCGTGGAGAGCCCGTTGCGTGGAGACACGCACGACGGGTTCGGCGAGCGGTCTGGGGAAACGGATCGGGAGCAATCCCGACACCCGCGCCCCAGGCCGACTCATCAGCACTGAAGCCACCAGGCGACGCAGGAGCCGGGCTGCTTCAATGCGGCCCTAGTCGACCGCGACGAAGTCGTCGGGCGCCGTTCAATACAGGAGGGCAGCACTGAAGCCACCAGGCGACGCAGGAGCCGGGCTGCTTCAATGCGGCCCTGATGGTCGGGATCGGATATCGGATTCTGTCGACGTCGCTCGGGTAGTCTTGCCGCCCGTGGCTCCCACCGAATCGCCGGCATCGTTACGCCCGCGACATCCCGTCGGGGTCAGGCTGGCCGAGATCATCGACCGCACGAGCGGCCGGCTGACCTGGAGTCCGGACGGCGGCCAGCCGGACGCTGCGCAGGCTCCGGCCGATCTGCTCCTGACCGGAATCACCCTGCGGGCGCAGGACGCCCGGCCCGGCGACCTGTTCGCCGCACTTCCCGGAACCAGGGCGCACGGTGCGCAGTTCGCCCGGGATGCGGTGGCAGCCGGCGCTGTTGCCGTCCTGACCGACCCCGTCGGCGCCGCAGCGCTGGAGGCCGAGTATGCCCGGGCCACCGGTACCGGCACGCCCGACGATGCTCTCGCGGGCCAGCGTGTCCCGGTGCTCGTCACGGACAATCCGCGGTCGCTCCTGGGTGACATCGCCACGGTGATCTACGGCGACCCGAGCGGCCGGTTGGCCGTCGTCGGGATCACCGGCACGTCCGGCAAGACGACCACCTGCTACCTGCTCGAGGCGGCGCTGGCCGCGGACGGCTCGAAAACGGGCCTGATCGGCACCGTGCAGACCAGGATCGACGGCGAGGTCGCGCCCAGTGCGCTGACCACCCCGGAGGCACCGGACCTGCAGGCCCTGTTCGCGGTGATGGCCGAACGCGGGGTCAGCGTAGTCGCGATGGAGGTGTCCTCGCATGCGTTGTCCCTCGGCAGGGTCAGCGGCACCACCTTCGCGCTCGGCGCCTTCACCAATCTGAGCCAGGATCACCTGGATTTCCACCACGACATGGAGGAGTACTTCGCAGCCAAGGCCCTGTTGTTCGACGGGCGGGCGCGGCGGCACGTCATTGACATCGACGATCCCTACGGGGCCCGCCTGGCGGCCGCGCATCCCGATGCGCTGACCGTCAGCGGCTCCGGGAACCCGGCCGCTTCGTGGTCGGTCGACGCGGTTCGGGTGTCGGCGACCGGGATCCAGCACGTCACGCTGCGCGGGCCGGGCGATCGCGTCGTGACGCTCGACCTGGCCTTGCCGGGCGCGTTCAACGTCTCGAACGCTGCGTTGGCGATGGCCTGTATCGACGGTCTCGGCCGGGACGTGCAGCAGGCCGCGGACGCCCTCACCGGAGTCGTGGTGCCCGGGCGGATGGAGCGGGTGGATGCCGGGCAGGACTTCATGGCCGTCGTCGACTACGCACACAAGCCGGCCGCGCTCGCCGCGGTGCTGGATGCGATTCGAGACGGACTGGCCGGACGGCTCATCGTGGTGGTCGGCGCCGGCGGCGACCGTGACACGGGGAAGCGACCGGTGATGGGTGCGGAGGCGGCGGCCCGCGCTGACCTGCTGATCGTGACCGATGACAACCCCCGATCCGAAGACCCGGCCGAGATCCGCGCGCAGGTCCTCGCCGGCGCCCAGGCTTCGAATGGGGGCGCAGCTGGCCCGCCGCGCGCCGAGGTGCTGGAGATCGGTGACCGGCGGAAGGCCATCCGGGCGGCGGTCGCCGCTGCCCGCACCGGAGACGCGGTGGTGATCGCCGGAAAGGGACACGAACTCGGTCAGGACGTCGCCGGAGTGGTGCACCCGTTCTCCGATCGCGTCGAGTTGACGGCGGCCCTGACGGAGCTGCCGACTAGCGTGCATGCGGTGATGTCTCGCCCCACCCCACCGCCCGTGCCATCGCACCCCGCCCCCGGGACCCGCCCGTGATCGCCATGACCCTCGCCCGGGTTGCGGCGGTGATCGGGGTGCCCGCCCCGATCGGTGCCGAGCAGGTCCTGGTGCGGTCCGTGGAGTTCGACACCCGGCGGGTCACGCCCGGTGCGTTGTTCGTGGCGCTGCACGGGGAGCGGGTCGACGGCCATTCTTTCGCGGCAACGGCTGCCGCCGCCGGCGCGGTCGCGGTGCTCGGCTCAGGCCCCGCTGCGGGAGACCTCCCGCTGCTCATCGCTCCCACCCCGACCACCGCCCCGGACGGTGGTCCGGCGGACAACCCGACCGCCGACGACGCCAACGCGGGCGTCCTGGTGGCCCTGGCGAACCTCGCGCACGCCTCCGTCACCGCGCTGGTCGCCGAACACGGGTTGCAGGTCATCGGCGTCACCGGCTCGTCGGGTAAGACCTCAACCAAAGACCTGATTGCCTCCGTTCTGCGCAGCACGCGGGCCGATCCGGCTGCCGTTGTCGCCCCGCCGGAGTCGTTCAACAACGAACTCGGCCACCCGTACACGGCGCTGCAGGCGGACGAGAACACCCGGTTCCTGGTGCTGGAACTGTCCGCGCGCGGGATCGGGCACGTCGCCATGCTGGCCAGGACCGCGCCGCCGCGGATCGGGGCCGTGCTGAACGTCGGATCCGCGCATATCGGTGAGTTCGGCTCGGTGCAGGCCATCGCGGCGGCGAAATCGGAACTGGTGCAGGAACTTCCGGCGGCTGCCGACGGTGGCGTTGCGATCCTGAACGCCGACGACCCGCTGGTCGCGGCGATGGCGGCGGTGACGAAGGCCGAGGTGGTGACGGTCGGGCGGGCCGCGAACGCGGTGATCCGGGCGCAGGACGTCACGCAGGACGACGCCGACCGGGCCAGGTTCACCCTGGTCACCCCGGAGGGCAGCGCCGCCGTCGCGCTGAGTGTGGTCGGGGCCCATCAGGTCGGCAATGCGCTGGCTGCCGCCGCGGTCGGCCGGGCGGTCGGCATGACGGTCGACGACGTCGCCGCCGGCCTGAGCGCGGCCACCGCGTCATCCCGCTGGCGGATGCAGGTCACCGAACTGACCGGCGGCATCACCCTGATCAACGACGCCTACAACGCCAACCCGCACTCGATGAAGGCCGCCCTGCGGTCGTTGTCGATCATCGGCCGTGGCCGCCGGTCCTGGGCGGTGCTCGGCGAGATGGCCGAACTCGGCGGGGAGACGAACAGTGCGCACGACGAGATCGGCCGGCTCGTTGTCCGGCTCGGGATCGAGCGGCTGATCGTCGTGCAAGGTCCAGGGGGAGCGACCGGACTGGCTGTCGGCGGCCGGACCGGAGCCCGCGCCCTGCACCTGGGAGCGCATCTGGAAGGGTCCTGGGGAGGCGAGTCCGAACTGGTGCCCACCGTGGAAGACGCCATCGGGGTCCTCAAGTCGGAACTGGCGGAGGGAGATGTGGTGCTGGTCAAGGCATCCAGATCCGCCGGCCTGGAACGTGTCGCGCTGCGGCTCATTGCGGAAATCGGCGTTGCCGAAGCCGGCGGTGCCGGACAGTGAAGACCATCCTCATCGCGTCGATCGTCTCGCTGGCCGTCTCCATCCTGTTCACTCCGTACCTGATCAGGGTCTTCTCCAAGCAGGGGTTCGGCCAGGAGATCCGGGAGGACGGCCCGCAGCATCACAAGAAGAAGCGCGGCACGCCGACCATGGGCGGCACGGCGATCATCATCGCGATGGTTGTCGGGTACCTGGTGGCGGTCGGCATCGAATGGATCGGCGGCGGTGGCGGCCCGACCGCGTCGGCCCTGCTGCTGCTGTACCTGACGGTCGGGATGGGCCTGGTCGGCTTCCTGGACGATTTCATCAAGATCCGCAAGCAGCGCAACCTCGGCCTGAACAAGCGGATGAAATTCCTCGGTCAGACCTTCGTCGCGATCACCTTCGGCATCGGGGCGTTGTTCTTCAACAACTCCGACAACCTGACGCCCGCCTCGACGTCGCTGTCCTACACCCGCGACGTGGCGTTCCTCTCGCTGGGCGCTGTCGGGTTCGTCATCCTCGCCTGGTTGCTGGTCGCAGCCTGGTCGAACGCGGTGAACTTCACCGACGGCCTCGACGGGCTGGCCGCCGGTTCCTCGGTGATGGTGCTCGGCACCTATGTGGCCATCGGCTTCTTCCAGTTCCGCAACGCCTGTTGGGCCGACCTGAGCGATGCCGCGGCGGCGGGTTGCTACGCCGTGCGGGACCCGCTCGACCTCGCCGTTGTTGCCGCGGCCGCCCTCGGCGGGTGCATCGGCTTCCTCTGGTGGAACGCGCACCCGGCCCGCATCATGATGGGTGACACCGGGTCGCTCGCCCTCGGCGGGCTGATCGCCGGCCTGTCCATCCTGACCAAGACCGAACTGCTGCTGGTCGTCATCGCCGGTTTGTTCGTCGTCGAGATGTTGTCCGTGGTGATCCAGATCGCGGTGTTCAAGACCCGGCACGTCCGGGTGTTCAAAATGGCCCCGTTCCATCACCATTTCGAGCTGTCCGGGTGGGCGGAAACCACGGTGATGGTGCGGTTCTGGCTGCTTGCTGCCATGTCGGCGGCGCTGGGACTCGGCCTGTTCTACGCCGATTGGTTGTCGCTGACCGGTGGCTGACCCGATGGGAACGACCGGGCCGACCGAACACCAGCCGGCGGTACACCCCGCTGATCACCGGGCGGAATCGGACTGGGCACGGCGCCTCCGCGAGGCGACCGCACGGCTGGACGCGGTCGGGTTGCCCGAACCGAAGCAGCCGTTCGCCGATCCTCAGCCGGCGTCACCGACGTCGTCCCGGCCGACCGACGCCGGGCGCAACCGAGCCGACCGGCCCCCAGCTGACCCCTTTTGGCGGCCGAACTTCTGGATGCGGGAGACACCCGCCCAGCGGGACGCGCGGCTCGATGCGGTGCTGGCGGAGTTCAACGGGATGGCGGTACGTCGCCGCGCCGAGATCGCGGGCGAGGATCCGGAGGAGGCGCTGCGCAACGCTCCGCCGCCGCCCACCATGGCGGACGGCCGCCGCAAACGCCGCAAACCCAGTCGAGAAGATCCGGCCGCGGCGCCCGCCGTTGTGCTGCCCGGACCCGGCGACCTGGTGTTGGCCGCCGGAGTCGGGGTGACGGGCCTGCCGGTGGTCAGGTACCTCGCCGGGACCGGCGCGACAGTCGTCGTCAGCTCGAACCGGCCGGCCCCGCCGGAGCTCGCCGGGATCCCCGGCGCCGTGCACTTCGCCGGTGACCTGCAGGTCCCACCGACCGGAACGTCGCTGGTGGTGACGTCGGCCGGGATCCCGCCGACCAACCCCTTACTGCGGGCCGCCCGCTTCGCCGGCATCGAGGTGATCGGTGAGGTGGAGCTGGCCTGGCGAATCGATCAGGCGAGCGGGGCGCCGCGGGACTGGCTCGTCGTCACCGGCACCAACGGCAAGACGACCACCACCGGGATGCTCGAATCCATCCTGCGCGCCAACGGTTTCCACGTCACGGCGAGCGGCAACATCGGCTGGCCGGTGATCGAGGCGGTCCTCGCCGGCGAAGGCGGTCCCCCCGGCGGTGTTGGCGAGGCTGCCGATCCGGAGCCACGGCAGGCCGTCATCGCCGTCGAGCTCTCCAGTTTCCAGTTGTACTGGGCACCGTCGATCCGCCCGGCCGCCGGTGTTGTGCTGAACGTCGCCGAAGATCATCTCGACTGGCACGGCTCGATGGAGGCGTATGCGGCGGCGAAGGCCAGGGCGCTCACCGGCCGGGTCGCGCTGGCCGTCATCGACGATCCCGGCGCCAAGGCCCTGCTCGCCGCTTCGATGGGCTCCACGGCCCCCGCCCGGCTGGCCGTCCCGATCATGAGCGGCCGGCCGTTCCCCGGAGCGCTCGGGGTACGGCATGGGCAGCTGGTCGACGCGGCCTTCGGCCAGGATGAGCTCATCGCGGTCGATGAGGTCCGGCCGGCGGGCGAGCACAACGTGACGAATGCCTTGGCGGCGGCCGGGCTCGCCCTTGCGGTCGGTGTGCGGGCGGCCGCGATCGCCCGTGGGTTGCGGAATTTCACCCCCGGGGGGCACCGCAATGTGCTGGTCGCGCAGCGGTCGGGGGTGCGGTACTTCGACGATTCGAAGGCGACGAACCCGCATGCCGCGCTGGCGTCTTTGCAGGCGTTCGATCGGGTGGTCTGGATCGCCGGTGGTCAGCTCAAGGGCGCCTCGGTGGACGATCTGGTGCGCCGCGTCGGCGATCGGTTGGCGGGCGCGGTGCTGCTCGGCGTCGATGCCCCGATCATCCAGGCCGCACTTTCCCGACACGCGCCGGATGTCCCGGTTCTCCTCGTGCGCGGCAAGGACGATGGCGTGATGCGCACAGTGGTCAGCGCGGCCGCGTCAATGGCCGCCCCGGGTGACGTCGTTCTGCTCGCACCGGCCGCCGCGTCGCTTGACATGTATTCGTCCTATGCGGCGCGCGGGAATGCCTTCGCCGCCGCGGCAGCAGCACTCCCGGGCGAACCTGACGACGATGGTGCCGACGATGGGGCCAGGGGGAATTCATGACCCAGACGGCGCCTGCCCCCACCGATCGGGCCGGGGCGGCCAAGGCCGACGCTTCCGCAACCGGCCTGCCGGCCAGGATGCGGCGCGGCATTGGGTCCGTTCGCCGGCTGATGGCGGATTGGCTGGACCGGCCGATGACGTCGCTGCACCTGATCCTGGCGATCTTCGCGCTGATGCTCGGGTTCGGGCTGCTGATGGTGCTGTCGTCATCGTCGGTCGCGGCGTTCCGTAACGGCGGTTCGTCGTTCTCCGTTTTCGCGAACCAAGCGACCTACGCCGCCGTCGGGTTGATGTTGTTCTGCGCGGCCCAGTTCCTGCCGGTACGGCTGATGCGCTCGCTGTCGACGATCGCGGTGATCGTCGCGCTGGCCCTGCTGGTGGCGGTGCTGATCCCCGGTATCGGAACGCTGGTCAACGGCGCGCGCAGTTGGATCCGGCTGGGCGGCCTGCAGTTCCAGCCCAGCGAGATCGCGAAACTGGCGTTGCTGCTGTGGATGGCGCATGTGCTGGCCGCCCGGCGGTCCACTCTCGGTTCGCCCAAGGCGCTGCTGATCCCGGTGTTGCCGGTGTTCGGGCTGATGGCCGGATTGATCATGTACCAGCCGGACCTCGGCACCACCGTGGCGTTGACGATCGTCTTCATGGCTGTGCTGTTCTTCGCCGGCGCCCCGCGGTGGATGTTCGTGACGCTCGGCGCCCTTGGTGTCGCCGGGTTCTTCTTCCTGGCCGTGTCGGCCGAATACCGGCTGGCCCGGTTGTTGTCCTTCATCAATCCGGAGGCCCATCCGGAGGTGAGCTATCAGCTGTTGCAGAGCCTGTACGGGATGGGCAACGGCGGGTGGTTCGGGGTCGGGCTCGGGCAGTCGAGGGCGAAGTGGAGCTACCTGCCGAACGCCGATTCCGACTTCATCTTCGCCATCATCGGTGAGGAACTGGGGCTGATCGGCGCCGGCATCCTGCTGCTGCTGTTCGCGTTGCTGGCCTACACCGGGTTGCGGATCGCCCGCCGGAACGTCGATCCGTTCGTGAAGATCGTGGCCTCGGCGGCCACCGTGTGGTTGGTCGGTCAGGCCGCGATCAACATCGGGTACGTCGTCGGCCTGCTGCCGGTCACCGGGATCCCGTTGCCGATGATCTCTGCCGGCGGCACCTCGCTGCTCATCACCATGGTGGTCTTCGGGCTGCTGGCCAACTTCGCCCGACGCGAACCGCAGGCTGCCGCGGCCCTGGCCGCCGGTGGTGGCGGCCGCCTGGCCAGGTTCCTCGGCATCAGGCATTCGGACGGCAGCGGGGTGAAGTCCGCGAGCCGCCGGCGCCGGCGGAAAACCGTGGCGGCCGCGGGCGCAGTCGCGGCAGCCTCGGGACCCCGCCGCGGCGCCCGGACCGCCGGGCCCAGCCAGGAGAAGTCGAGGCGTGCGCCGCGGCCCATGGACCGGCCCAGGGAGACCCCCCCGCGAACCGCTGGTTCCCGCGGTGCCGACCAGCGCAGGGCCGACCAGCGCAGTGCTGACCAGCGCGGTGCCGACCAGCGCGGGGCCGACCAACGCGGTCGTGAGCCACGAGCCGGCGGACGCGGGAGCCAACAGCGTCGGGCCGATCCGGGTCGGGGTGATCCGGGTCGGGGTGGCCCGCGTGGCGCAGGTCAGCGTGGTGCAGGTCAGCGCGGTAACGATCCACGGGCGGCCGATCAACACAAGGGCGACCCCAGGGGTCGGACGGGCCGGCGAGGCGGCGAGTGACGAGTGTTCTGCTGGCCGGCGGCGGCACGGCCGGGCACATCGAACCGGCTCTCGCGGTCGCCGACGCGCTCGTCGCCATCGACCCGAGCATCCGCATCACGGCGCTCGGCACCGAGCGCGGACTGGAGACCAGTCTGGTTCCGGCTCGCGGCTACGAGCTGCGGCTGATCCCGGCGGTTCCGTTGCCGCGCAAGCCGTCCAAGGATCTGCTCACCCTGCCGCACCGGATGCGCGGGGCCATCAAGGCCACCCGGGCGGTGATGGCCGAGCGGGAGGTCGACGTCGTCATCGGGTTCGGCGGCTACGTCGCCCTGCCTGCCTACCTGGCCGCCCGCCGACGGGTGCCGATCGTGATCCACGAGGCCAACGCCACCGCCGGGCTGGCGAACAAGATCGGTGCCAGGTTCGCGGTGTCGATCGCCGCTGCCGTCGACGGTTCCGGCCTGAAGAAGGCCAGGGTGGTCGGAAATCCGGTTCGCCGCAGCCTTTCTCAGCTGGATCGCGCAGGTTTGCGGGCGGCGGCCAAGGAATTCTTCGAACTGGCCCCGGACGCGCCGACGTTGCTGGTGTTCGGTGGTTCCCAGGGGGCAGCGCGGATCAACGCCGCGCTCGCCGCGTCCGAGCCCGATCTTGCGGCGGCCGGAGTGGCCGTGCTCCATGCCTTTGGCAGGAAGAACGAGTTCGAGGTGCCGCCGTCGGTGGTCGGTACCGGGCTGTACTCCGCCCTCCCGTACCTGGACCGGATGGATCTCGCGTACGCCGCGGCCGATCTGGTGTTGGCCCGGTCCGGTGCGATGACGGTGGCGGAGATCGCCGCCGTCGGGTTGCCCGCCGTCTATGTGCCGCTCCCGCACGGCAACGGCGAGCAGCGACTGAACGCCGCTGCCCAGGTCGCCAGTGGGGCCGCAATCATCATCGACGATGCCGACCTGTCACGAGAGACAGTGCTGGACAAGGTGCTGCCGCTGGTGATCGACGGCATCATGCGCGACGGGATGACGGCGTCCGCCGCGGCGACCGCGGCCCAACCTGCCGACGAGATCGTCGCCGCGATGGTCCTGGACGCCGTTGCCGGTCGTCCGCGGTGAACGCGATGATCGGATGACGTCCCAGCGCACCGTTCCCGTGACGGCACAGGGCTTCTCCCTGCAGCGCGCGCATCTGGTCGGCGTCGGTGGTGCCGGGATGAGCGGCATCGCCAGGATTCTCGCGGATCGCGGCTTCGCTGTTTCCGGCTCTGACGCCCGCGACTCACCGATGCTCGCCGGGCTGGCGGCGCGCGGCGTGTTGACCGCTGTCGGCCATGACGCCTCGAATCTGCAGTTGCTGCCCGGTGGACCAACGGCTGTCGTGGTGTCAACAGCCGTTCGGCCCGACAACCCCGAGGTGCTGGCCGCGCGGGCACTGAAGATTCCGGTGGTTCGTCGGGCGGATGCGTTGGCCGCCTTGATGACCGGCTACCGCGGTGTCTGCATTGCCGGTACGCACGGTAAGACGTCGACGACCTCGATGCTGACGGTGGCGTTGCAGCACGCCGGGTTGGACCCGTCGTTCGCGATCGGTGGCGAGCTCACCGGCTCCGGTCTCGGTGCCCACCATGGCGCGGGGGATATCTTCGTCGCCGAGGCCGATGAGTCGGACGGGTCGTTCCTCTCGTTCGCCCCGCACGGTGCGGTGATCACCAACCTGGAGCCGGACCACCTGGATCACCACGGGACGGCCCAGGCGTACACCGCGGTCTTCGATCAGTTCGTCGACCGGATCGAGCCGGGCGGTTTTCTCCTGGTCTGCGCCGACGATCCCGGATCGGCGGCGCTGGCGTCGCGTACCCGGCTGCGGCGGGTGCTGACCTACGGTCGCACCGAGACTGCCACGGTCCGATTGGTCGATCATCGTTCGTCCGGTGGTGCGGTGGTGGTGTTGGCCGATGGGCGGGAGTTCGAGCTGGCGCTGGCGGTACCCGGCGATCACATGCTGCTCAACGCGGTCGCCGCGCTCGCGGTCGGCGTCGAACTCGGCGTCGATCCGCAGGTGATGGCGGCCGGACTGGCCGCCTATACCGGGGTCCGCCGCCGCTTCGAGCTCAAGGGGGTGGCGGCCGGGGTCACCGTGTATGACGACTACGCGCATCACCCCACCGAGGTTGCCGCCCAGATTGCTGCTGCGCGCGGGGTTCTCGATGCGCTGCCGAGAGCTGCGCAACTGGGCACTGCCCAACTGGGCACTGCCCAACTAGGTGCTACGCGGTCGGCGGTTGAGCAGCCGGGGACCGGGCCGGCGGGTACCGGGCAACCGGGGACCGGGCAACCGGGGACCGGGCAGCCGGGGACCGGGCCGGCAGTGGCTGGGTTGTCGGGCGGCGCGGCCGGCCGGCTGGTAGTGGTGTTCCAGCCGCACCTGTACTCCCGGACCGCTTCGTTCGCGGAGGCTTTCGGTCGAGCGCTGGGCGCTGCGGACGTCGCCGTCGTGCTGGACGTGTACGGCGCCCGGGAGGACCCGCAGCCCGGGGTCAGCGGTGAGTTGATCGCCAACGCGGTCCCGGGCGGGGGAGCGACGGTGTTCTATCACCCCGATCGGGCGTCGGCGGCGGCCTTCGCCGCGGGGGTGCTGCGACCGGGCGACATCGTGATCACCATGGGCGCCGGCGATGTCACCGCGATCGGCCCGGAGTTACTGACCTTGTTGGAGGCAAACCAGTGAGCACCTCGACCACTTCGAGAGGCGCACCCGAGTCGACCGGGTCAGCCGAACCCGCACCGAAGCGGGGTCTGCAACGCTTTCTGCCCGGCCGCTCCCGCAAGACCCGTGGGTCCCGCGAATCCCGGGAGTTTCGCAGGTCGCAGCAATCCGCCCCGTCGGCCACCGGCGGGGCACCGCGACGGTGGCCCTGGATTCTCGCGCTGGCGACTGTCGGCGTACTGCTGGTCGGAGCCGTGTATGCGGTGTTCTTCAGCCCGCTGCTCGGCGTGCGGAGTGTCGCCATCACCGGTGCGCCCGAACCATTGACCGCCAAGATTCGGGCCATTGTCGATGTGTCCGACGGGACGCCATTGGCCCGGGTGGATCTCGACGATGTAGCGGCGAAAGTCGAAGGCGTGCAGGAGGTTGCGGACGTGGAGGTCGCGCGCGGCTGGCCGGACACGCTGTCCATCGCCGTCACGCCCCGGGTTCCCGTTGCGGTGACGTCGGCCAACGGTCAGTACTGGCTGCTCGATGCCACCGGCGACCCCTACCTGGCCGTCGCAACGCCGCCGGCCGGACTGATCACCGTGGCTCTGGTCGCGCCCGGTGTGGGTGATTCGGCGACGATCGCCGCGCTGACGGTGGCTGCGGCGCTCACTCCGGATTTCCGCGCCCAGGTCGCAAGCATCTCCGCCAGAACGGATTTCGACGTCGAATTAACGCTGATCGACGGGCGGAAGATCATCTGGGGCGAGGCAGCGGACTCGGAGGAGAAGATGCAGATCCTGCCGGCGCTGCTGCTCGCCCAGGAGGGCACCGAGTACGACATCACCGACCCGACCCTGGTCACGGTGCGCTGAGAGCACGGCCGACAGGATGTGACGCACAGCAGGGATCACCGCCCGACGCTCCTCGGGCGGTGATCCCTGCTGTTGGTTCAGGTGCTCGGTTGGTTCAGGTGCTCGGTTGGTTCAGGTGCTCACAGCCCTCGACCGGACGGCGAGACCAGGATTTTCACCGCCGTGTCGTTGTGATGGATCAGGGTGTCGAAGCCCTGGTCGATCAGGTTCTCCAGGGCGATCTTGCCGGTGATGAAAGGCTTCAGAGAGACCTTGCCGGACTGCACGAGCTTGATCACGTCGGGATGGTTGCCCATGTAGGCGATGGTGCCGCGCAGGTCGACCTCCTTGAGCACCAGCTTCTGCAGTTCGAGCTGGGCGGGGTGGCCCCAGATCGCCACTACCACGATTACGCCGCCCGGCCGGATGGCGTCGAAGAGGGTGTCCAGCACGACCTGCACCGAACTGCATTCGAAGGCGACGTCGGCGCCGGATCCGCCGCTGAGCCGCTTGACCTCTTCGACGACGTCCACCTCGGCTGGGTTCAGGGCGTGGTCCGCGACGCCCGTGTCCAAGGCCTTTTGCCGGCGGATTTCACTGGGCTCGCTGATGATGACCGTCAAACCATTTGCCCGTAGGACGGCTGCGGTCAGCAGGCCGATGGGGCCGGCGCCGCCGATCAATGCGATGTCCCCGGATTTCGCACCGCTGCGGACGAAGGCGTGATAGCCGACGGCCAGCGGCTCGATGAGGGCCGCCTCATCCAGCGGGATGTCGCCGATGGGGTGTACCCAGCGCCGTTCGACGGAGATCTTCTCACCGAGACCGCCACCGCGGCCGGACAATCCGATGAAGCCCATCCCGGGGGTGATGTGGTAGTTCGAATCGGGCTCGGTGGATTCCTTCGGATCGATGATGTAGGGCTCGACGACGACATTGTCACCCACCTTGAGGTCGGTGACGTCCTCGCCGACGGCGTACACGGTGCCCGACATTTCGTGTCCCAGCGTGAGCGGCGCCGATTCCCCGGACGTCGGGTGCGGGTGGCCGGCCGGTGGCACGAAGATCGGCCCTTCCAGGTACTCGTGCAGGTCGGTGCCGCAGATGCCGCACCAGGCGACGTCGATGCCGACCGAACCGGGCTCGAGTTCGGGCTCGTCGATGTTCTCGATGCGGATGTCGCCACGGTCGAAGTAGCGTGCTGCCTTCATTTTTCGCTCCAGAGATGGGGTGAATGGTGATCGATGGGGGAGATCGCTGGGGAGTGGCCTTTGGCCTACCGGTAGACCAGCCCACCATCGATCAGGCCGGCCTGGCCGGTCATGTAGTCCGAGTCGGGACCGGCCAGGTAGGAGACGAAAGCGGCGACGTCTTCGGGGGTTTGGGCCCGGCCGAGAGCGATGCCGTCCACGAACTTCTGGTAGGTCTGGCCCTTCGGCGCACCGGTGAGTTCGGCGAACCGCTCGTCGATCGTCACCCACATGTCGGTGCCGACCACGCCGGGGCAGTAGGCGTTCACGGTGATCCCGGCGCTCGCGAATTCCTTTGCCGCGGACTGGGTCAGCGCGCGCACGGCGAACTTCGTCGCGCAGTACACCCCGAGCATCGCGAAGCCGTCATGGCCGGCGATGGACGAGGCGTTGATGATCTTGCCGCCGTGCCCGCGTTCGACGAACTTCGCCGCTGCCGCCTGGATCCCCCAGAGCACACCGTCGACATTGACCGCCCAGATCTTCGCAACCTCTTCGGGTGTCACGTCGGCGATGGGGTTCACCTGCGCGATACCGGCGTTGTTGATCATGACGTCGAACCCGGCCAGCGCCGATTCCGCGTGTGCCACCGCCGCATACACCTCCTCCCGACTGGTGACGTCGGCGACGAAAGTGGTTGCCTTCCTGCCGATTGCCCGCACCTCGGTGGCGACGTCCTCCATTTTCGCCTCGTTGAGGTCAACGATGGCGATGTCCGCGCCGTCGGCGGCCAGGCGGAGCGCGATGCCGCGGCCGATCCCCTGCCCAGCGCCGGTAATCAGGACGACCTTGTCCTCGATACTCACGTGATCACTCCTTTGTGATGGTTCATGGCTGATATTTCCGCCATTCGCTGGCGGCTCTGCTGGCGCAGGCGACTAGCGCAGGTGATGGACTTCCTGCAGTCCGTACACCGGCGTCGGAATGCCCTCCATTCGCGCCTTGAGTTGCAGTGCGAGATACAGCGAGTAGTGCCGGGACTGGTGCAGGTTGCCGCCGTGGAACCACAGCGCCTCCTGCTGGGTCGGCTTCCACATGTTCCGCTGTTCGCCTTCCCAGGGGCCCGGATCCTTGGTGGTGTCCGAGCCGAGACCCCAGACCTTGCCGACCTTGTCGGCCACTTCTTGCGAGATCAGGTCGGCGGCCCAGCCGTTCATCGACCCGTACCCGGTGGCGTAGACGACGACGTCGGCGGGCAGTTCCTTGCCGTTGGACAGCAGCACGCCGGTCTCGGTCAACCGGACGACGTCGACGCCGGATTCCAGCTTGATGTCGCCGCTGGCGACCAATTCGGAGGCACCAACGTCGATGTAATAGCCGGAGCCGCGCCGCAGGTATTTCATGAAGAGGCCGGATTCGTCATCCCCGTAATCGAGCATGAATCCGGCGGCGCCGAGCCGGGTGTAGAACTCCGCGTCCTTCTTGCGAATTTCGTCATACACGGGGATCTGGAATTCGTGCATGATCCGGTAGGGCAGTGAGGCAAAGGTCAGGTCGGCCTTCTGGGTGGTCATCCCGGCGGCCAGCGCCTCCTCCGAGTACAGGCCGCCGAGGGCGATCTTCATCAACGAGTCGGACTTGACGATGTGCGTGGACGAGCGCTGCACCATCGTGACGTCCGCGCCGCCTTCCCAGAGCGCGGCGCAGATGTCGTGGGCGGAGTTGTTGGCGCCGATGACGACGGCCTTCTTGCCGCGGTAGGCATCGGGCCCCGGGTGCTTGGACGAGTGGTGCTGATCGCCCCGGAAAACGTCCATCCCTTCGAAGGTCGGCACATTGGCCTTACCGGACATCCCGGTGGCCAGCACCAGCTGCTTCGGCCGGAGGGTGATCTCCTGCCCGTCACGCTCAACGACGACGGTCCACTCACCGGTGTCCTCGTGATAGGTCGCGTTCTTGCACTCGGTGGAGCCCCAGTAATTCAGCTCCATCACCTTGGCGTACATCTCCAGCCAGTCGCCGATCTTGTCCTTCGGCGCGAAAACCGGCCAGTTCTTGGGGAAATCGATGTACGGCAGGTGGTCGTACCACACCGGATCGTGCAGGCACAGCGACTTGTACCGGTTGCGCCAGGCGTCACCGGGCCGCGGATTGCGGTCGACGATGATCGTCGGCACGCCGAGCTGCCGCAGCCGCGCGCCCAGCGCGATGCCGCCCTGGCCGCCGCCGATGATCACCGTGTACGGCTGCACCGTGTGACCGAGTTGTTCGGCCTCTTGCTGCTGCCGCTCCAGCCAGGTCTGCCGGTCGGGGTTCGCGCCGTGTTCGGCACCCTTGGGTCGCCGCTCACCCTTGGGTTCCTCGTGACCCTTGAGTTCGAACATGCTGGTCAGCAGGGTCCACGCCTTGCCGTCCTTCAGCCGGAGATGCCCGACACCCCGACCGATCGCGGTCTCGAACTCGATCCAGCTCTCCGCGACCCCGCCGCTCTCGGTGGGCTCGCCCAGGTCGTCGGCGACGGCGAAACCACTGGGCTGCACACGGTTCAGGTTGGCCGCCAACATGTCACGGACACCGTCCCGACCCTCGACGGTGACGATGTTCCAGGTGAAGGCGATGAGATCCCGCCAGTAGCTGTCCTCTCCGAACAGTGCGGCGGCCGCATCGGCATCGCCGGCCGCCAGCGCGGTTTCGAAGTTCTCCAGCCACTGGGTGATGGTGCTGCGGGCCGTGGTCGGCAGGGTTGCGGTCACTGAGACTCCTTTGTCTTGAATGGTCCGGTGTCGTAAATGGCCACTGTCGTGTTTGGCCACTGTCGAGGACGGTGAGGCAGGTGCCGTGCAGGATGAGCGCGCACGTCACCGGACCTCAACCAGTCATGATGGGTTGACCGTCGCCCCTGTGCGGCCGGACCGCAATGGTTGCAGTGGGGTTGCACCCGAAGTGGTGATCGGCGCAACCAAATTGCAACGAAATCGCTCCTAGGGTCCGCTCCTCGCTGGATGTGGTGATCACCGCCTGATTGTCCGGCGATACCAATTCAGGACCTACGCGCAGGTGGCCGCCGTGCGGCCGCTCCACACACTCCGTACCACTTCTGACTGTGCCTCAACGACAGGTCGGCTCCCCGGCCGGGCGAGGCCGACCATGGAAAGGAACCACTGTGCAGATTGACCCGTTCTGGTTGATCGCCGCCGCCGCCGGCGGATTCTTCGGAGCCGCCATCGGCGCACTCCAGTCCTTCATTTTTTGCGGGGTGACGGTCCTGCTGGGTGTGGTCGGCATGTTCGGCAACGCATCAGCGTCCTTCATCGGCTATGTGGCGTTCGGGCCGGTTTTCGGTCCGCATATCGCCTTCGCCGGCGGTGTGGCCGCGGTTGCCTATGCCGCGAAACGCGGCTATGCCAATGGCAAGGACATCGTCACGCCGCTGATCACCCTGGGGAAGACCGACGTGCTGCTGGTCGGTGCCGGGTTCGGGGTGCTCGGCTATCTGCTACATGCCGGAATCTCGGCCATTCCGTGGTTCGGCGGCCATACCGATGCGGTTGCCGTGACGGTGATTGTCTCGGGTCTCATCGCTCGCTTCGCGTTCGGGCAATCCGGCCTCACGGGTGTGCTGCAGGGCAGCCGGCGGTCGAGTGCACGCACTGTCGATGCCCTGCAACCGGTCTCGGGTCAACCACGGTATGCGCCCACCGAGCCCAGCCAGGCCGAACGGCTGGAGGACCTGCCCCCGCGGGCGACTGGCTGGTCGCGGTTCGCACCGTCCGAGACCGGTAACTGGGTGCGTCACCAGGAGAGCTTCGCCGCCCACTCCACGCTCGGGCTTTTTGCCGGCGGCCTGTCCGCCGGAATCGGCCTGATGATCGTGCAGGACTTTCCGTCGGCCGCCGGTGTCGCGGCCACCGTGGGATTCGGCATTTCGGCGGTGTCGTTGCTGTTCCTGTCCCTCGGAATGTCGGTGCCGGTGACTCATCACATGACGCTGATCGGCGGCCTGGCCGCGGTCTCGTTCCTGCCCGTCGTCGACGGCAACCTGCTGGCGGCCCTGCTGATCGGCGCTGTCTTCGGGATGGTGGCCGCGTGGCTGGGCGAGTTCTTCGCACGTTTCTGGCACAGTCACGGCGACACCCACATCGACCCGCCGGCCTCGGCAATCTGGTTGATGACGACCCTGGTTCTCGGTTCGGTGGCGGTGTTGTCCTGACCGGCGGGCGCGCCCTTCGTAGCCGCGTAGTTCCTGCTGGCCCTGTTGGGTTATTTCGCGGCGGCAGTACTTTCCCGCAGCACAAAACTCGGCTCGATGGGACCCACGTCGCAAGCGGTCTGGTTCAACGCAGCGAGCAGGATATCGATGCACCGCTGACCAAGGGTGTCCAGATCCTGTCGAACAGTTGTCAGCCTGGGGATGAAGTGATCGGCACCGGGCATGTCGTCGAATCCGACGACCGAGACCTGTTCGGGTACCGAGACCTTCGCGTCATGCATGGCCCGGATGAAGCCCAGCGCCATCAGATCGTTGGCGATGAATACCGCGCTGGGAATCCGACGGCTCTTCAGGAGTCGTTGCCCGATGCGGTATCCGCTCGCAGCCGTCCAGTCGCCGGTGAACAGCGGACCCGCCCGCACCCCGGCGGCCGCCAGTTCGCGCCGCCATCCGCGCAGCCGCGCAGTGGCGTCGAACCAAGGCTCCGGGCCGGCGACGTGACCGATGCCGGTGTGCCCGAGTTCAACAAGGTGTCTGGTCGCCAGTCGGGCGCCCAATTCCTGGTCGACCGCGGTGATCTGGACATTGGCTGCCGGCTGCGCACCGGCGGCCACCATGACGACGGGAATCTCGGTGATGAACGGTTCGGCCATATGCGCCATGGCGGCCTCCGGGGCGATGACCACGATTCCCTCGACGCCCTGGTCGACGAAATGTCGCAGTACCTCGCCGACACCGGCCGGCTCGATGCTGCGCAGGCCGGCGACGCTGACATACATGCCGGCGTCCCGAGCGGCCCGCTCCACGGCGATGAGCGTGCTGCTCGGTCCCCAGAAATTCGACACGCTGGTGATGACCCCGATGGTGTTCGATCGCCGTGTCACCAGGGTTCGGGCGGCGACATTACGCCGGTAGCCCAGTTCGGAAATGGCCGCCTGAACTCGGCGGCGGGTGTCCTCCCGCACGCTCGGATGCGAATTGATGACCCGGCTGACGGTCTGATGGCTGACCCCGGCGAGCCTGGCGACGTCGTACATCCCGGGCGGCCGGGCCCGCTGCGGAATCGACGATGGCGTCGACAAGGGACTCTCCAATCCTCTTGTCACAGAAGCCGACGGAAAACCTGATCAACTGCACGCGTGCCTGCATTCGGTCACCGGCGTCTGGTGGCGACCAACCTTTGCAGGACGATGAAGAACAACACCAGGACGCCGATCATAATCCGGGTCCACCCGGTGTTGAGATCCCCGTCGAACTCCTTGTACGCGTAGATCGTCGCGAGGACCAGCACGCCGAGCATCGAACCGAGGACGTATCCGGAACCGCCGGACAGCAGGGTTCCGCCGATGACGACCGCGGCGATCGCGTTGAGCTCGTAGCCGATGCCGGCGACCGGGTCACCCGATGCCGTGTAGAACGCGAACAGCAGGCCGGCGACAGCGGCACAGAAACCGCTGATGACGTACACGCTGATCTTCGTCCGGTCGACCCGCAGACCCATCAGGCGCGATGACGGCTCGTTGCCACCGACCGCGTAGACCGTTCGACCGAAGCGCGTGTAGTGCAGCACGACGAACGCGACGACCAGCAGGGCAAGCGCGACGCCCACCGACGGCGTGGTGTAGACGTCGCTGACCCGGACCCGGCCGCGCAGGTTGACGGTCTCGGCCTGCCACAGATTGATGTGCGCCAGATTGAGCGTCTGGAAGAAGTCGTTGTCGATGGCGATGGATCGGTCGGTGATCACCAGGCACAGCCCTCTGGCGAGGAACATCGCGGCGAGCGTCGCGATGAAGGGCTGAATCTCGAACCGGCTGATCATGATGCCGACGACGAGCCCGAGGCCGGACCCGGCCAGCAATACGATCGGGATCACGGCGGCGGCGGACCAGCCCGCCTGCAGCAGACTGGCGGCGATCACCGAGCCGAGGGCCATGACGGCGCCGACGGACAGGTCGATGCCGCCGCTCAGGATGACGAAGGTCATGCCGATCGCCAGCGGGATGATGAAGACGTTCTTACCGAGCAGGTCCATGATCGCCTGCCCGGACGTGAAGTTCGGGTACAGCAGGTTGCCGACGATCAGCATGATCACCAGGAGCAGGACGGTCATCCCGATCTGGGTGTACTGCTCGAATCGTCGGCTCAGCCGGCGCCTGGGCTGGACGGCGCCGGCGGGGGACAGGGTGGTGGTCATGTCGACCTCGCGGTGATCGTGTCGGGCGCTCCGGCGTCGGTCGGCGAACCGGCGGATCGGGTCTGGACGGTGGTGCCGGCTGGTGGGGTGCCGGGCGGCTTGGATTGGTTGTCCCGCCGGGTCGGCCGGTTGCCCCAGCGCAGAACGTTGAGCAGCCACTGCCGGACTCGGGAGGATTGCAGCAGGCAGACCAGGATGACAACGCAGGCCTTGAAGACATCGGTGCTGCGAGCCGAGATCGCGATGACCACGAACGCGTCCATGGCCTCGATGATGAAGGCGCCGATCAGGGTCCCGGCCAGCGAGAAGCGCCCGCCGGCCAGTGAGGTGCCGCCGATGACTACCGCCAGGATGGCGTCCAGTTCGATGAACAGGCCGATCGAGTTGGGGTCTGCGGAGGTCGAATTGGAGGTCAGCATCAGGCCGGCGAGGCCCGCGCACAGGCCGGAAAAGACATAGACGAGGAAGATGATCGGCCGGGCCCGGACGCCGGCCAGCCGGCTGGCCTCCGGATTGACCCCGACGGATTCGATGAACGTGCCAAGCGCGGTTTTTCTGGTCAGCAGGGCGGTGAGGGCGAAGATGCCGCCGGCGATCAGGATGGAGAACGGCACGGCCAGCAGGTAGCCGCCGCCGATCAGCTTGTAGGCAGGGGAGTTGTCCGGATAGAGGATCTTCTCATCGGTGATCACCTGGGCGAGTCCGCGCCCGGCGACCATCAGCACCAGGGTCGCGACGATCGGCTGGATGCCGAGCACGGAGACCAGGAAGCCGTTCCAGGCACCGGCCAACAGGGCCATCAGCAGCGCGACACCCACCGCGGTCAGCACCACACCCACCGAGGCGCGGTCGGCGGAGGAAATGATGTACATCGACGCCCACGAACCGCAGATGGCGGCGATCGCACCCACCGACAGGTCGATGCCCCGGGTGGCGATCACCAGCGTCATGCCAAGGGCGACCAGGACGATGGGGGCCGCACGGCGAAGAATGTCAACGGGCGCACCGTACAAATTGCCGTCCCGCACCGTGATATCGAAGAACGAGCGATTCCACAGGAAGTTCGCCAGCAGCAGGGCGACCAACACGGTCGCCGGCCAGAAGAGACGGTTGCCGACCAGATTCTTCATGCCGGTTGCTGCGTTTCCGCGGCGATGATGGTCATGATGTCCTCGACCGTCGTCGTCTCGCTGTTCACGATCTCGGCGACCTTGCGACGGTCTCGCAGAATTCCGATGCGGTGCGACAAACGCAGAACCTCCTCGAGTTCGGCAGAGATGAAGATGACGGCCATGCCCTTTTCGGCCAATTCGGCGACGAGTTTCTGGATCTGCGCCTTGGCGCCGACGTCGATCCCCCGGGTGGGTTCGTCAAGGATCAGCAGGCTCGGTTCGGTGAGCAACCAGCGGGCCAGCAGCACCTTTTGCTGGTTGCCGCCGGAGAGGTTGCGCACCAGGGTTTCCGGGTTGACCGGGCGGATGTCGAGCGCCTTGATGTAGCGGTCGGCGACCTCGTCCTGCTGGCGCCGCGGGATCTGTCTGACCCACCCCCGGTCGGCCTGCATCGCCAGCACGATGTTCGCGCGGACACTGAGGTCACTGATCAACCCCTCGGCCTTGCGGTTCTCCGATGCGAGGGCAATTTTGTGGTTCAGCGCCAGTCGCGGGCTGCGCAGTTTGATGTCGATGCCGTTGATAGTGGTGGATCCGCTGTCGCTGCGGTCGGCGCCGTAGAGCAGCCGGACGAGCTCGGTCCGTCCGGAGCCCAGTAGCCCGGCCAGACCGACGATCTCGCCTGGATGAATGTCGATGTCGAACGGTTGGATGGACCCGCCCCGGCCGAGGCCGGTCGCGGAGAGGAACGCGCCACCGTCGATGCGGTTGAAGGCCTCCCGCTTGGTGCCCTTTTCCAGTTCCTCCAGGACGGCCAGGTCCTTGCCGATCATCTTCGAGACCAGTTGCAGGCGCGGCAGTTCGCGGGTCAGGTACTCGCCGACCAGCTCACCATTGCGCAGCACGGTGATGCGATCGGAAATCTGATAGATCTGGTCCAGGAAGTGCGACACGAACAGCACGGCGACGCCCTTGTCTCGGACCTGCCGGATCACCGCCATCAGTTCGGCGACTTCCTTCACATCCAGCGACGACGTCGGCTCGTCCAGGACCAGCACCTCCGCGTTCACATCGATCGCCCGCCCGATCGCCACCAGCTGCTGAACGGCGATGGAGTGCGCACTCAGCAGGGAGCGCGGGTCAATCGTCAGATTGACTCGTTGCAGTACCTCTATGGCGTGCTTGCGCATCCGCCGCCAGTCGATCATTCCCAGCCGGCGGGGTTCGCGGCCGAGCATGATGTTCTCGGCGACCGTCAGGTTGGTCACCAGGTTCACTTCCTGGTACACCGTGGCGACGCCGGCCTCCTGGGCTTGTCCCGGCCCGCTGAACGAAACGGCCCGCCCATTCATCGTGATGGAGCCGGCATCGATGGAATACACGCCGGTCAATGCCTTGATGAGGGTGGATTTGCCGGCGCCGTTCTCGCCCATCAAACCGTGCACTTCGCCGGGGAACAGTCGGAACGACACGTTCTGTAGTGCCCGCACGCCCGGAAAGGAAATGTCGATGCCGCGCATCTCGATGACCGGTCGTGCGGGTTCGACCTGGGGGCTGCTCGACATCTATTGCTCCCTCAAGATTCTCGGCGCCGCGGTGGAACTGTCAGGGAAGGCTGGTGACGAATGGAGCGACCGGGTCCGTCATTCGGACCCGGTCGCTCATTCTCGGCCTACCGACCCGGTAAAGGTAGGGCCCGGTTGACGCGCGATCTAGTACTTGCGGTCCGGCAGGGCCGCGATGGCCTGCTCCTGGTTGAAGGACCCTTCAACGGTGATGACCCGGGCAGGAATCTCCTGGCCGGCGAGGACGGCGCTGGATGCCTGGAACAGCTGCTCGCCCAGCAGTGGTGAGCACTCGACGATGAAGTTGATCTTGCCGGCGGCCAGCGCCTCCATGCCGGCCTTCACCGCGTCGACGGTGACGATCTTGATGTCCTTGCCCGGAACCTTGCCCGCGGCCTCGATTGCCTCAATGGCGCCGAGTCCCATGTCGTCGTTGTGCGCGTAGACCAGGTCGATGTTCGGGTAGGCGGCCAGGAAGCCCTCCATGACCTTCTTGCCGCCGTCGCGGGTGAAGTCACCGGTCTGCGAGGCCAGGGTGTTGAACTTCGTGTCCGAGCCGAGGATGTTGTCCCATCCGGTCGCCCGGTCGTTGGCCGGGGCGGACCCGGTGGTGCCTTCCAGGACAACCATGTTCACGGCGCTCGCATCGGCGAATTCTTCCTTGGCCCAGGTGGCCGCCTTTTCGCCTTCGAGGATGAAGTCGGAGCCGATGAACGTCTTGTACAGGCTCGGGTCCGAATCGACCGCCCGGTCGGTGAGGACGACGGGAATGCCGGCCGCCTTGGCCTCGTTCAGGACCGAATCCCAACCGGTCTCCACGACCGGGGAGAAGGCGATCAGGTCGACACCCTGCGTGATGAAGGTCTTGATCGACGAGATCTGCTTGGCCTGGTCACCTTCGGCCGAGGTGAACTGCAGATCCACCCCGTACTGCTCGGCCGATGACTTGATCGAGTCGGTATTGGCGCTGCGCCACCCGCTCTCCGAACCGACCTGGGCAAAACCGATGACGGCACCCTCTAGCACCGCTGGATCGACCGGTGGTAGCTCACTGGCCCCGCCGGCTTCGCCGGTGGCACTCGCGGCCGCCGATGACGAAGCCGCTGCCGCTGACGAACTAGCCGGCGCCGCGGCACTGGTCGCGGCCTCGCTCGTGGTTGACGATGAGGTGGTGCTCGAGCTGCCGCAGGCAGCGAGGGCGAATGCGACTGCAACTGTCGCGACGACAGCCAACCTTCTTGTGACCACGGATTTCCTCCGACGCTGGATGGCCCCGCTGGACTGGCGCTGGATCGACGGGAGGGGGTCGCCGGTGTCGATCGCCGGCGAGGCCTCGGATTCGGCCGATCGACCAGCTTCGTCACCACTGGACCCGAAGGTCAGCAGCAGCGAGGGCTGGTCCGTCATTGGCCGAAGTCCGATCGAGAGCAGTTCATCGAGGGCGGGATCAACAGCCCGCCCGATAGTGTTAGCGCTCACATTCGGCGATTGTCAAGTGGTTACCATCACAGTTCGGTATCGCTCGTGGGCGGGAGACGCTGCGCCCGGTGTCGTGAAGCCGGTTTCGGGCTCAAATATGCAGGGCGGGAACGGATCTCGTCGGTGATGCGAGGAGTGCTTCGATATTCTTCGTATCGAAGCCTTCCGTCCGGGACGTGTTAGCGCTAACATCACCTATCGCTACATGGATCCCGGTGCCAGTGCCGTCGGATCCCCGATGGCGCCCCGGCAACGCCGCCCGGCAACGAGATGCCTGAATCTCGCGGGGACGATCCCAACAAGAAAGGAACCGTGCCCGATGCGGGAGGCGACGTGAGCGAGAAGACGACCAGCCCGAAAGACCGTGACGCACTGGTCATCGGCGTCGACTACGGGACGCTGTCCGGTCGCGCCGTGGTGGTTCGGGTTCGCGACGGCGCCGAACTCGGCGCCGCGGTGTTCGAGTATCCGCACGCCGTGATCACCGACCACCTCCCGGGGTCGAATGAGCCGTTGCCGCCGGACTGGGCGCTGCAGGTACCCAATGACTACCGCGAGGTGTTGAAAAACGCAGTGCCGCAGGCATTGTCCGTGGCCGGTGCGGACCCCGGACAGGTGGTCGGCATCGCCACCGACTTCACCGCCTGCACGATGGTGCCGACCACCGACGACGGCACCCCGCTCTGCGAGTTGGCCGAGTTCGTCGACCGGCCGCACGCCTACGTGAAGCTCTGGCGGCATCACGCCGCGCAACCGCAGGCCGATCGCATCAATGAGCTCGCCGCACTGCGGAACGAGCGATGGCTGCCGCGATACGGTGGCTTCATCTCCGCGGAGTGGGAGTTCGCCAAGGGGTTGGAACTCCTTGAGGGCGACGCCGAGATCTACCACCGGATGTCCCATTGGGTGGAGGCCGCCGACTGGATCGTCTGGCAGCTCGGTGGAAGCTACGTCCGCAATGCCTGTTCGGCCGGCTACAAGGGGATTCTGCAGGACAGCCGATACCCGGACACCGCGTTCCTCGTCGCGCTCAACACCGATTTCGCCGGTTTCGTCAGCGATAAACTGGACCATCCCATCGGCCAACTCGGTCAGCGCGCCGGGCGGTTGACCGCGCAGGCCGCGGAATGGACGGGTCTGCCGGCGGGAATCGCCGTCGCGGTCGGCAATGTCGATGCGCACGTTTCGGCCCCGGCCGCGGCATCGATCGCGCCCGGTCAGCTGGTGGCGATCATGGGGACGTCCACCTGCCACGTCATGAACGGCACGGAGCTGCGCGAGGTACCCGGGATGTGCGGCGTCGTGCAGGGCGGCATCACCGAAGGTCTGTGGGGCTATGAAGCCGGCCAGAGTGGCGTCGGTGACATCTTCGGCTGGTTCGTCCGGACCGGGGTGCCGGCCGAGTACGCGCAACGCGCAGCGGCGCTGGGTGTTTCCGTGCACGAGTACCTCACCGAACTCGCTGCGCGCCAACGCATCGGGGAGCACGGGCTGCTTGCCCTTGATTGGCACAGTGGGAACCGATCGGTGCTGGTCGATCACGAACTGTCCGGGCTCATCGTCGGGCAGACCCTGGCCACCAGGCCGGAGGACACCTATCGGGCATTACTGGAGGCGACGGCGTTCGGCACCCGCATGATCATCGAAACCTTCACCGCCGCCGGTGTTCCGGTCACCGAACTGGTGATCGTCGGCGGGCTGACCAAGAACGCGCTGCTGATGCAGATCTACTCGGACGTCACCGGGCTGCCGCTGTCCCTCGCCGCATCGTCCCAGGGCCCAGCACTCGGCTCCGCCATCCATGCCGCGGTCGCGGCCGGCGCCTACGCCAGTGTCCCGGACGCGGCCGCGGTGATGGGCCGCCGAATCGACAACGTCTACGTTCCGATTCCGGAGCACTCCGCTGTCTACGACCAGATGTATGCCGAATACCGCCGTCTGCACGACTATTTCGGTCGCGGTGAGAACCCGTTGATGCGCAGCCTGCGGAGCCGTCGGCGTGCCGCACTGCGGCAGGAGTTGTTGGTATGACGCTCAATGCCGAGACCAGGGCGCGCATCGCGCGGCTGCGGATCGAGGTCTGCGCGCTGCACGCCGAACTGATCCGGTGGAACCTGGTGGTCTGGACCGCGGGAAACGTCTCCGCCCGGGTCCCGGGCGCGGACCTGCTGGTGGTCAAGCCGTCCGGGGTCGACTACGCCCAGCTGACCCCGGAGAACATGGTGGTCACGGACTTCGACGGCGTTGTTGTCGAGGGTGACGCCGCGCCGTCCTCGGACACCTTCGCGGCTGGCTATGTGTACGCCCATCTCGACTGGGTGGGCGGTGTTGTGCACACGCATTCGACGTACGCCACCGCGTTCGCGGCCCGCCGGGAACCGATTCCCTGCGTGCTGACGATGATGGCCGACGAGTTCGGCGGCGAGATCCCGGTCGGCCCGTTCGCCATGATCGGGGACGACTCGATCGGGCGAGGAATCGTGGACACCTTGTCCCGCAGCAGGTCCAAGGCCGTGTTGATGGCCAACCACGGGCCGTTCACCATCGGGAGCACGCCGCGGGCGGCGGTGAAGGCGGCCGCGATGTGCGAAGAAGTAGCACGGACGGTCACCATCGCCCGGCAGGACGGCAGGCCGCACGCCATCGACGCTGCGGACATTGACGCGCTCTATTCCCGCTACCAGAATGCCTATGGGCAAAGACCTCTGCTGAAGGACGGTTCGTCGACATGAGCTCACCCGCCCCCCTCCCCGGTCGAGCGAAACACCTCGATGAGGTGTGGTTCCTGACCGGAAGTCAGGGTCTCTACGGCCCCGAGGTGGTCACCCAGGTCGAGGACCAGTCCCGGCACATTGCCGAGATACTCGACGCCGCCAAGGAGATCGGCTTCACCGTCGTGTGGAAACCGGTACTCACCAGCGCGGACGCCATCCGGCGCACGGTGCTGGCGGCGAACAGCGACGACAACTGCATCGGCCTGATTGCCTGGATGCACACGTTCTCGCCGGCGAAGATGTGGATCGCCGGCCTGGATGCGTTGCGGAAGCCGTTGCTGCACCTGCACACCCAGGCGGGTGAGTCATTGCCGTGGGCCGAGATCGACATGGATTTCATGAATCTCAACCAGGCGGCGCACGGCGACCGGGAGTTCGGCTACATCCAGTCCCGGCTCGGGGTGAGCCGCAAGACGGTGGCCGGCTACGCGAGCCACCCAGGAGTGCTGGCCGCAGTCGGCGCCTGGGGCAGGGCCGCCCGCGGTGCGGCCACCGCGCGCACCATGAAGCTGGCCAGGTTCGGCGACAACATGCGCGATGTGGCCGTCACCGAGGGCGACAAGGTCGAGGCACAAAGGCGTTTCGGCGTCTCGGTGAACACCTACGGGGTCAACGACCTGGTGGCCGTTGTTGATCAGGTGAGCGATGCAGCGGTGGATGCGCTGGCCGCCGAGTATGACGAGCAGTACTCCGTCGTCCCATCACTGCGCCCCGGTGGGGTGGACCGGGAGTCCTTGCGGTACGCCGCGAAAATCGAGCTGGGACTCCGACAGTTCCTGCAGGCCGGCGGTTTCGGTGCCTTCACCACCAACTTCGAGGACCTCGGCGGCCTCCGGCAGTTGCCCGGCATCGCCGTGCAGCGGCTGATGGCCGATGGCTACGGGTTCGGTGGTGAGGGGGACTGGAAGACCTCGCTGTTGCTGGCCACCGTCAAGGCGATGGGTGACGACCAGGTCGGTGGCACCTCCTTCATGGAGGACTACACCTACCACCTGGCGCCGGGCGAGGAGAAGATCCTCGGCGCGCACATGCTCGAGGTCTGTCCGACCATTGCGGCCGGCAAACCCCGCTGCGAGATTCACCCGCTGGGCATCGGCGGCCGGCAGGACCCGGTCCGGCTGGTGTTCGACGCCCAACCGGGGCCGGCGGTGCTCGTCGGGCTGGCGGACATGGGGGATCGATTCCGCCTGGTGCTCAACGAGATCGACGTCGTCCCACCGGACGAGCCGCTGCCGAAGCTGCCAGTGGCCAGAGCGGTGTGGAAACCGAAGCCCAGCTTCCAGATTTCGGCCCAGGCCTGGCTGACCGCCGGCGGGCCGCACCACACCGTGCTGACCAGCGCGGTCGGGACCGAGGAGATCAACGACTTCGCGGACATGGTGCGCACCGAACTGCTGGTCATCGACGAGGGAACCCGGATGCGCGACTTCGTCAACGAGATCCGCTGGAATCAGACGTACTTCAGGCTCGCGCAGGGGTTCTGAGTCCTCGCTCTCGGCGGAGCCGCCGGTTGGGTGCCGGAGACGTCGTCGCGAGGCTGGCACCCCGTGATGATCAACATCCGGGTACATCTGACGTTGCGCCGCAACCTCAGATGTTCCCGGAAGTTGATCATCGCCGTCAAGACGGCTCGATCGCTCGACGAACGCTGGCCGCCACGTCCTCGACGTTTCTTGTCGATCGAAAAACCAGCACCGTGGTCCCGGGCCCCTGGTCGGCGGCCTGGGCGCCGAGGGAGAACAGCGCCACCACCTGACTCATCGCGCGGTCGATCTCGCCCACCGGGTCGGTGGCGTCCCCACGCAGCCAGCGCCGCAGCACGTGGTTGTGTGCAGCCACCACGGCGGCGGCCATCAATTCCGCCCGGAGCGCCGAATGCTCAGAGGGGCCCATCCAGTTCGCGATGAATTCCCGGAACAACCGCTGGTATCGCGCGGCGCTGGCGATCTCCCGATCGCGGAGCGCGGCCACCTTGCTGGTCAGCGCGTAGCGGAGCCGAGCCCGCTCACCCTCCTCGATGTAGCGCAGCAGTACGAGCCGGACGGCGTCGGTGACGGCGACGATGGCGGTCGAGTCGCTGGAGGTGGCCAGGCGTTGTCGGACCGCGGCGATGAGCTCGTCGTGGCCCGGGAAGATGACATCGTCCTTGGAGCGGTAGTGGCGGAAGAACGTGGTCCGGCCCACGCCGGCCCGTTCGGCGATGTCGTCGACGGTGGTGTGGTCGTAACCGCGCTCGGCGAACAGTTCGAACGCGGCGTCAACCAGTCGATCGTTCACCGGTTTCTTGGTCACGATGTGTATGTTCCCTCACCTCTTGGGGTCGGCACTTGTCAGCACTGATGGTACCCCGTACCGTAACAGCGGTACTGAGTATCTTCTGCTTTGTCCGCCTGCACCGTGAAGACTGAGGTTCCCAGACATGCCCGCACCCGTGAAGTCGCCCGGAAAGTCGCCGTGCCGCAACAGCAATGAGTTGCCGGCGTGAGTGCTCAGGCGGTGGCGCCGCTGCTCGCCCCGCACACCACGGCCGGCAAACTCGCCGACCTGGAGGTGCGGTACGACGAGGCAGTGCACGCCGGGTCCGCCCGGATGGTCGAGCGGCAGCACGCCAAAGGCAAGAAAACCGCGCGGGAACGTATCGCGATGCTGATCGACGAAGGCTCGTTCATCGAACTCGACGAGTTCGCCCGGCACCGGTCGACAACGTTCGGAATGGACGCAACCGCCCGTTGACGGCCGGCCGGTCTGTATTTTCAGCCAGGACGTCACCGTTTTCGGCGGCAGCCTGGGCGAGGTGTACGGCGAGAAGATCGTCAAGGTGATGGACTTCGCTGTTCGGAACGGCTGCCCGCTGATCGGGATCAACGAGGGTGGCGGTGCCCGGATCCAGGAAGGTGTTGTCTCCCTTGGCCTCTACGGGGACATCTTCTACCGCAACGTGCAGGCGTCCGGCGTCATCCCGCAGATCTCCCTGGTGATGGGCGCGGCGGCCGGTGGGCACGTCTACTCGCCGGCGCTGACGGACTTCATCGTCATGGTGGACAAGACATCTCAGATGTTCATCACGGGGCCGGACGTCGTTCGTAGCGTCACCGGCGAGGACGTCACCCTGGAAGAACTCGGCGGAGCCCGCACGCACAACACGACCAGCGGCACCGCGCACTACCTTGCCCCCGATGAGGTCGACGCGATCGACTACGTCAAGGCGCTGCTGTCCTACCTGCCGAGCAACAACCTGGACCCGCTGCCGGGTGACGTCATCGAGTCGGACCTGGAGATCTCGGCCACCGACACCGACCTTGACACGTTGATCCCCGACTCGGCCAATCAACCCTACGACGTGGTCACCATCATCGAAGCACTCGTGGACGACGCGGAATTCCTTGAGGTGCAACAACTTTTCGCCCGCAACATCGTCGTGGGGTTCGGCCGGATTGAGGGCAGTCCGGTTGGCGTCGTGGCCAATCAGCCGCTGCACCTCGCCGGATGCCTGGATATAGATGCATCCGAGAAGGCGGCCCGGTTCGTCCGGACCTGCGACGCGTTCAACATCCCGGTGATCACCCTGGTCGACGTGCCCGGTTTCCTGCCGGGCGTCGGCCAGGAGCACGCGGGCATCATCCGCCGCGGCGCCAAGCTGATCTACGCCTACGCCGAAGCAACGGTCCCGAAGATCACCATCGTCACTCGCAAGGCCTTCGGCGGTGCCTATGACGTGATGGGGTCCAAGCATTTGGGTGCCGACGTCAACATCGCCTGGCCCACCGCGCAGATCGCGGTGATGGGCGCGCAGGGGGCCGCCAACATCCTGTATCGCCGGGAACTGGCGAACGCCGCCGACCCGGCCGTGCTGCGCGCGCAGTTGGTGGCCGACTACGAGGACACCCTGGTCAATCCGTTCATTGCGGCGGAACGCGGCTATGTGGATGTGGTGATCGCGCCGTCGAGGACCCGCTCCTACGTCACCCGCTCGCTCCGGATGCTGCGGAACAAGCGGGTCTCCGCGCCGCCCCGCAAGCACGGGAACATCCCGCTGTGAGCGGCCCGGCAAACGAACTGAGATCCGCACCGGCGTCCGGCAACTGGTCGGCCGGGACGGACCGGGAAGCGGCGGAAGCAGCTGCGTTGACTGTGCTGGCCCTGCTCTCGGCAACGGAACCGGCCGGACCTCCGGCGGCGGCGCGAACCCGCTCTGCGTGGGTGCTCTCGGCTCGCCCCACCCCACCGTTCGCAGCGAGCCCCACCGGCTGGCGCAGCTCCTACCGACACTCCAGCTGATGAGGACAACCCATGCAGAAGATTCTGATCGCCAACCGCGGGGAGATCGCGGTGCGGGTCATCCGGGCCTGCCGGGACGCCGGGTACCAGTCGGTTGCCGTCTACGCGGAGCCGGATCGGGACGCGCTGCATGTCCAGATGGCCGATGAGGCTTATGTTCTCGACGGGCATACACCGGGTGACACCTATTTGCGGATCGACAAGGTGCTGGCCGCGGCCGAGCAGGCCAGCGCGGACGCGATCCACCCGGACTATGGATTCCTCTCCGAGAACGCGGATTTCGCGCAGGCTGTGATCGATGCGGGGATGACATGGATCGGGCCGCCCCCTCAGTCGATCCGTGACCTGGGGGACAAGGTGACCGCGCGGCACATCGCGCTGCGGGCCGGCGCCCCACTGGTCCCCGGCACCAAGGACCCGGTCGCCGGGCCCGACGAGGTGCTGGCCTTCGCCCGCGAGCACGGCCTGCCGGTGGCCATCAAGGCGGCGTTCGGCGGCGGCGGTCGGGGCCTGAAGATCGCCCGCACCATGGAGGACATCCCGCACCTGTACGAGAGCGCGGTTCGGGAGGCCGTCACCGCCTTCGGCCGCGGCGAGTGTTTCGTGGAGCGGTATCTCGACCGCTCCCGGCATGTGGAGGCGCAGGTGCTGGCCGACACCCACGGCAACGTGATCGTGGTCGGCACCCGGGACTGCTCCCTGCAGCGGCGCAACCAGAAGCTGGTCGAGGAAGCTCCGGCGCCGTTCCTGACCGACGTGCAGCGCAAGATCATTCACGCCAGCGCGAAGGACATCTGCCGGGAGGCAGGCTATTTCGGCGCCGGCACGGTCGAGTACCTGGTCGGCCAGGACGGCATCATCAGCTTCCTGGAGGTCAACACCCGACTGCAGGTGGAGCACCCGGTCAGCGAGATGACCACCGGTATCGACCTGGTTCGAGAACAGTTCCGGATCGCCGAGGGTGAGGTGCTGCGCTTCACCGAGGACCCCGAACCCAGCGGGCACGCGTTCGAGTTCCGGATCAACGGCGAGGACCCCGGCCGCGGGTTCCTGCCGGCCCCGGGCACCGTGACGACCTACCGCGAACCGGCCGGCCCCGGGGTCCGGGTCGACTCCGGCATCCAAGGCAACTCGGTGATCGGCGGCGCCTTCGACTCGCTGCTGGCGAAACTGATCGTGTGGGGCGAATCCCGCTCCGAAGCACTGGCCAGGGCCCGCCGCGCGCTGGACGAGTTCGTCGTCGACGGCATGGCGACTGCGTTGCCGTTCCATCGCGCCGTCGTCCGGGACGACGCGTTCACCAATGAGCCGTTCACGGTCTTCACCCAGTGGATAGAGACCGAATTCGACAACCAGATCCCCGCGTTCACGGGCGCCGCCGGCGATCCGGCAGAAACCGTACAGCGGGAAACCATCGTGGTCGAGGTGAACGGTCGGCGCCTGGCGGTGTCGGTGCCCGGTGACCTGCGAACCGGTCAGCGCGGCGGTGCTGCCCGGCGGCCGGCGCCGCGTCGGGCAGCCAAGCACGGTGGGTCGTCGGCCGCCACGGGGGATGGCCTGACCACCCCGATGCAGGGCACCGTCGTCAAGGTCGCCGTCGCTGAGGGTGACTCCGTCGCGGCCGGCGACCTGATCGTGATGATCGAGGCGATGAAGATGGAACAACCCCTCAACGCACACAAGGCCGGCACTATTGCCGGTCTGACGGCCGAACAAGGTGTCATCGTCTCGGCCGGGACGACCATCTGCCGCATTCTCGACGAACCGGCGATCGCGTGACGGCCCGTTCGGCGATTGGCCCCGAGTCCTATGATCCGTCTATGGACACACTCGATGACGAGGGTCCGGTGCGCCTGGCCGGCGGTACCGCCGCGACCGCGCACGACTGGGCTGTCGCGGCGGCGGCCGTGCTGCGCAAGGCCCGCCGACTGACGGACAACGATCCGGCCGAGCAGGCGTGGGACATCCTTGCCCGAAAGACCGTCGAGGGCATCGTCATTCCACCGCTGGGTACCCCGGATCGGGCTCGACGTCGGGCAGTACCTGGCCCGGAATGCCGCCCGGACATCCGCGCGGGCCGGGCGATCATCCGCGCCGAGTCGGGCTGGGATATTCGTTCGGTCGTCGCGAACCCCGACCCGGCCGCTGCTGCGGCGGCCGCGATCGACGACCTGGAAAACGGCGCAACGTCCCTCTGGGTCACCCTCGGGGGACCTGGGTCAGCGCCGGCGGACCTCGGCAGAGCACTGGACGGTGTGCTGCTGGACATCGCCCCCGTCACTATCTCCGCCGCCGGGACCGTCAGCGATCTCCAGGCGGCCCGCGCATTCACCGAGCTGCTGGACGCGCGCGGTGTCTCGCCCGACTCCGGATCCTGTCTGGGTGCAGACCCGGTCGGCCGGGCCGTCCGAGCCCTGCACGCCTTCCCCGACGGCCGAACCGACCTGGCTGCCGCGATCGGTGAGATCTCCGCTCTCGCAACCACTTCCGGTCTCCGCGCGCTGACCGTTGACGGTACGTCCGCACATGACGCCGGCGCCGGCGACGCCGCCGAGCTCGGCTACAGCCTCGCAGTCGGTGCCGAGTATCTCCGTGCCCTTGAGGACGCCGGCTGCGACATCGAGGCCGCCTTCGGGCTGCTGGAGTTTCGCTACGCCGCCACCGACGACCAATTCGCCACCATCGCGAAGTTCCGCGCCGCGCGGGGGTTGTGGCGACGGGTTGCCGAATTGACCGGCGCCGCCAACGGTTCCGCGGAGCTGATTTCCCATGCCGTGACGTCGGCGCCGATGCTGACCCGTTACGACCCGTGGGTGAATATGCTGCGGACCACGGTGGCCGCGTTCGCCGCTGGTGTCGGCGGCGCCGACGCGGTGACGGTGCTGCCCTTCGATACCAGGCTCGGGGTGCCGGATGCGCTGGGTCGGCGAATGGCCAGGAACATTTCGTCGCTGTTGATCAGCGAGTCGCATGTCGCGGCCGTGGACGACCCGGCCGGCGGCTCGCACGCGGTGGAGATGTTGACATCCGACCTGGCCGAGGCCGCGTGGGCGGAATTCCAGGACATCGAACGGTCCGGTGGTGTGCTGGCCGCTCTCACTGACGGCTCCGTGCGCGCACGGTGGTCGGCCACCGCGGCCGAACGCACCCGCCGGATCAGCACCCGCCGGCAGCCGATCACCGGCGTCAGCGAGTTTCCGAACCTGCGAGAAGTGCTGCCCAGCAGGCGATCTGTCCCCGATGCCGGAGCGGGGTTGGCCGCGTCGTGGGCGGCGCCCTTCGAGGGAATGCGTGATGAACCTGCCGCGACCCCGGTCTTCCTGGCCACCCTGGGCAGCGTGGCCGAGCACGCCGCGCGGGCGGGGTTCGCCGCGAACCTGTTCGCCGCCGGCGGGGTCGACACCGTGACGGCCGGCGCCACCAACGGGGTCGATGACGTGCTGACGGCATTCCGCGACACCGGCAGCCCGGTTGCCTGTGTCACCGGCTCGGACAAGGCCTATGCCGCGTCCGGTGCGGACGTGATCGCGGCGCTCCGCGCAGCGGGCGCGACTCGGGTGCTGCTCGCGGGGAAGCCCAAGGGTGACTTGGCCGACCTGGTCGACGATCACGTCGCGGCCGGCGATGACGTCGTCGAATTTCTCCGGCGGACCAGACATCACCTCCCAGGGCCAGCGGTTCTCGACGAGACGGGTGGCAATTAATGAGCGTGCCAAGCAGTTTCGCGGATCTGCCATTGCACGGGACCACGGCCGAGGTGGGCACGGCACAACCGGGACCGGTTGGTGAGCCCTGGCAGTCGCCGGAAGGCATTGCGGTGCAACCGGTCTACACCGCCGCCGACCTCGATGGGCTGGATGCGCTGGACACCTACCCGGGACTGGCGCCGTTCCTGCGCGGACCGTACCCGACGATGTACACGACCCAGCCGTGGACGATCCGGCAGTACGCGGGCTTCTCGACGGCCCAGGAATCGAACGCCTTTTACCGGCGCAATCTCGCGGCCGGACAGAAGGGGCTGTCCGTCGCGTTCGACCTGCCGACCCACCGTGGCTACGACTCGGACCACCCGCGGGTGGCGGGGGACGTCGGGATGGCCGGCGTCGCGATCGACTCCATCTACGACATGCGGCAGCTGTTCGAACACATCGCGCTGGACACCATCAGCGTGTCCATGACGATGAACGGGGCCGTGCTGCCGGTGCTGGCGCTGTACATCGTCGCGGCCGAGGAGCAGGGGGTGCCGCCGGAGAAACTGGCCGGGACCATCCAGAACGACATCCTCAAAGAGTTCATGGTCCGCAATACCTACATCTACCCGCCGACGCCGTCGATGCGGATCATCTCGGACATTTTCTCCTTCACTGCCGCGAAGATGCCGAAATTCAATTCGATCTCGATCTCCGGGTACCACATCCAGGAGGCCGGGGCCACCGCCGATCTGGAACTCGCCTACACCCTGGCAGATGGCCTGGAGTACCTCCGGGCAGGTGCGGCAGCCGGTCTGGACATCGACGCGTTCGCCCCGCGGCTCAGTTTTTTCTGGGCGATCGGGATGAACTTCTTCATGGAGATTGCGAAAATGCGCGCGGCGCGCGCGATCTGGGCGCGACTGGTCGGCGAGCTCGGCGCGAGGAACCCGAAATCGCGGTCGCTGCGGACGCATTCGCAAACTTCGGGGTGGTCGCTGACCGCGCAGGACCCGTTCAACAACGTGGCCCGCACCTGCATCGAGGCGATGGCGGCAACCCAGGGACACACCCAGTCGTTGCACACCAACGCCCTTGACGAGGCAATTGCGCTGCCGACGGACTTCTCCGCGCGGATCGCCCGGAACACCCAACTGTTGCTGCAGCAGGAGTCCGGGACCACCGGGATCATCGACGCGTGGGGTGGGTCGTACTACGTCGAGAAGCTGACCCACGACCTGGCCGACCGAGCCTGGCAACACATCCAGGAGGTCGAGGCCGCCGGCGGGATGGCCAAGGCGATCGAGGCCGGCATCCCGAAGATGCGCATCGAGGAGGCGGCCGCCCGCACCCAGGCGCGGATCGACTCCGGAACCCAGGCCGTCATCGGCGTCAACCGCTACCGGGCCGACGACGCGGAACCGCTCGAGGTGCTCAAGGTGGACAACCGGGCCGTTCGGGCGTCGCAGATCGCCAAACTCGAACAGCTCCGGGCTGAACGCGATCCGGCAGCAGTCGAACGGGCCCTCGCTGCGCTCACCGCAGCAGGGGCGGCGGCGGGGGATACCAAGGTCGGCGGCGATCTGTCGAACAATCTGCTTGCGCTGGCGGTGGACGCCGCCCGGGCCAAGGCCACCGTTGGCGAGATCTCCGATGCGCTGGAGAAGGTGTTTGGCCGGCACACCGCGGTGATCCGTACGATCAGCGGCGTGTACCGGGCAGAGGCGGGGGACACTCCGCTCATCACGAAGGTCCTCGAGGCGACCGACGCGTTCGCCGAGGCCGAGGGTCGCCGGCCGCGGATCCTGGTCGCCAAGATGGGCCAGGACGGGCACGACCGCGGCCAGAAGGTCATCGTCACAGCCTTCTCCGACCTGGGGTTCGACGTTGATGTGGGTCCGCTGTTCTCCACGCCCGAAGAGGTTGCACAGCAAGCGGTTGACGCCGACGTGCACGTGGTCGGGGTCAACTCGTTGGCGGCCGGGCATCTGACGCTGGTGCCGGCGCTGAAGGCCGCGCTGACCGCCCTCGGGCGCCCGGACATCATGATCGTGGTCGGTGGGGTGATCCCTCCGGGCGACATTGCCGAGCTGCATGACGCGGGCGCCAGCGCCGTGTTCGGCCCGGGAACCGTGATTGCGGAGGCGGCGCTCGATCTGCTCAAGGACCTGTCGGCAACCCTGCAGCACTGAGAACATCGGCAATTGGTGTTGGCCTGATCGCCTCATCAGGCGGCCGTTCGGACACCCGATCGCGCGGCACGCAAGGCGGCGGTCACCTCGTCGGGTGTCGTTCCAAGCAGACCGGTCCACGACTGGTCGGAGGAGGTGTTACCTGCGACAGGCTCGCCACGCTGGCCGACCTTGGCGTGGTCGAAGCGCCGTTCCCGCCCGACGCCGCCCGGACCCTCGCCCGGCTCTGGGTTGACACCGGGCTGAAGCTGCCGGACTGCTGCGTGCTGCTCACCGCACTGGATCGGGTTGCCGCCGTCGCGTCGTTCGATGAACGGCTCCTGCGGGCCGCTCGCGAGCATGGAGTGCACTGAATAACCCGACTCCTTCGTCGTCAGGTTGTTTCAGTGCTCGCCTGCTGTGTCGGATGGCGGCCCCTCCTTCGTCGGGTCCGACTAGGCGTGCTGCCGCCGCCGTGATCTCGGCCGGTGGCTGGCACGGGCCTCGACCTGCCCTTTCGAGCACCGTCCGCTGCCCCGCGGCCTGCTCGCGGGAATCCTGCGGGCGGCATCGTGGCCGCAGGACAATCGACGGATGAAGCGGTCGGCGGCATTGTCTGCGGCGCGTCGCGGCGTCGCCGACGCCACCGCGCCGAAGGCGCCCGCGACGGGTGCGGCGCGGGTGGCCGCTGCCCTCCGGTGGCGCCGGGCCGGCCCGGCTCCCCGCGGCCGGGGGCCAATCGAGGAAAACCCGCTCGGTCCGGACACGCTGCTGAAATTGCAGCGAGACGCCGGAAACCAGGCGGTGACCGGTCTGGTGCGGGCGGTGCAGCGGGTCGGCGGCTGGTCCGGCGCCGACCCCAGGGCCGGCAAGGGACTTTCCAGCGGCGAGCCGGCGACTGGATGGAACGTCGGTGAGCACGCGGTCGGGTCGATCCGCCGCATCCCGATCGACGGTCTGACGCAGGGGTTGCAGAGCGCCTCGTCCGCGGACGGTGGTAAGGCGCTGACGACTGAGAATGTGGCCGGCTCGCCGACCGGCCCCACGCGTTCCGAGGCCGCTGAGCAAGCGGGTCGTGGCCGGGCTGTCGCGCTCATTCCCTCCGCGATCCGCCCCGATCGTGCGGTCGACGTGCTGTTTCATCTGCACGGCAACACCGAGAACGCCGGCCGCGGCTACGCCGGGTGGCGCCAGCACAAGGACACCGGCGCCGTCCGTGACGTCGAACGCGATCGGATCGCGCAGCAGATCGAGGGCACTAAATCGCCGCAGCTGGTTGGCGTCCTGCCGATGGGGATGAATCAGTCACAATTCGGGGCCATCTCGCCGGACTCCTATATCCGGGACGCCTTCGATCGGCTCGCGGAGCTCGGCGCCTGGAAGGCAGCGCCGCAGAAGTTCCGCGTCGTGCTGTCCGCGCACAGCGGCGGCGGCTTCACCGTCGAGAAGATGATGCGTGGGCGCAAGGGTTTTCAGCTGCCGCAGAACCTCGGCATGATCATTCTGTTCGAGGCCAACAACAACCTCAAGGGCCTGAAGAAGGGTGAGCAGCAGGCGTTCACCGCGTGGGCGATCGGCCAGCTGAACGCGCACCTGGCCGCGCTGACGAGCACCACGCGCACCGATTCCGAGAAGCGGGCGTACCTGGCTCAGGCCACTCGGCTGCGGGCCTTCTTCGATCCGCGCAAGGGCCACAGCTACGGCAAAATCTACGGGCCGCTGCGGACGGCGATCGCGGACTGGTTCACCGCGAACGGCGCCAAACTGGGGCCCTACCTGGCCGAAACCCGGACGCTGCTGCAGATCGTCGAGCAGAGCGTTGGCCACGAGGGTCAGCTGCGGGCGGGCTTGGGCAGCGCGCTGTCCGCGTTGCCGGGCACCCCCGGAGCCGGCAACCCGAGCGGCAACACCGGCGGCGCGGCGCAGCAACCGGTTCCCACCACATCCCCGGCGGCTGGGCCGGCAACCGGTGGCGCGCCGACGCCGGTGACGGGATCGGCAGCGGCCGGCCCGCCGCTGACCACCCGGGCCGGGGCGATCACCGCCGCCATGGTCGGCCAGCGGGCCGGTGCCGCCGCCCCGATCGCGATGCTCGCCTTCACCACGGCAAGGGGCAACGGCGCCCCACCCCTGCAGGCCGCTTCCGTCGGGCTCGCCACCGCTGGACTGCGGGACCCCATCGATCTCACCGATGCCCTCTTTGCGCTGGTGCGACCCGAACTCGGCGGCGGCCGCATCCCGGCCGACCGCGACGACCTGAAGCGGGAGTGGCGGCAACTGCGGTCCTCCTACGCGCGTCCGGCCCTGGCACCCACCCCGGGACCAGGAGGCGGCGCCGCACCGGCGACCGGCAAGGGGACGGAAAAGGCGCGTGACGCCGGAAGCAAGCCGGCCGCCGGCACCACCACTCCGGCCACGGCGGTCGCCGCCGGCAGTCCCGAGGAGGAGTACGAGGCATTCAGCGGCGACGTGCGGAAGGCCTTCGGAAAGTCCGGGCTCAAGCGGTATCTCGCTGTGCGCGACCTGTACGGAACCCGCAAGGAGACCGCTGGGAATCCGGCCCAGTGGCTCAATCAGCTGCGGTTCGGAGCGGCGTTCTGCGGGACGAGCCTCAACGGCGTGCACCCGAATCTGCTCGCCGCGCTGAAGAAGGTGGACGAGGAGGTCACCAGGCTCGCGGCGCAGGTGCGCGCATCCGGGGCACCGGTGGTGTTCCAGGGCGACTTCCAGCCCCGCGCCGTGACCGGCAAGCCCGACAAGCTCAGCGACCACGCCCTCGGCCTCGCCCTGCACCTGAACTACAAGAACAACCCGTACATCGGGCGCAACAAGGCGGCGTCCGCGTTGATCGCGCGGTTGGCGGCAGGAGCCGGTCAGGAGAAATTCTGGTCCAGCATCAAGGGCTCCGGCCGGCGCACCACCCAGGACCGAGTCGAGGAGATCTACCGCAGCTTCGCGGCCGCGTCGGACGCGGTGGCGAAGTACTTCCTGGAGATGGATGCGCTCGAGGTCAAGGCCAAGGCAGGGGAATTGGATGCCGCGGGTCAGGAAGAGCTCCGCAAGCGCACGAAGGAGTACTGGCAGCTGCGCAACAGTGACCTGTCCAAACACCGCGACCCACGCAACGGGTTCTTCCTGCACACCACCGGCGTCGAGGGCGATCCGATGCTGCAGATCATCAAGCAGCTCACCGGGCCTGCTGGACTGGAGTGGGGCGGCACCTACGGCGGGCAGGCAAAGGATCTGCACCATTTCGCCCTGAAGGGCTGAGCCGGGATACGGGTCGTCATCGGTGGTATCCCTGCCGCCGCAGCGGGGGCGCGGCGCTGTACCCGGGGGCCTCGATGGGATCGCTGCCCATGACCAAAGCCGCCCTGCGGGCATTGGCATTCGCGTTGAAGGACGAACTCACCGCCGAGGGCATCCGCGTCGGCACCGTAACCATCGCCGGAACGATCGGTGACGGCGCGGACCTGGCACCGTCGCGGATCGCGGAGGCCTTGGGGTGATGCACAGCCAACAGCCCGCGAACTGGTCCCGCGAAACCATCCCCCCCGACCCCCGCTGAGCTGCCGCAGTTCTTGGGCGGCGTAGACCCTGAACCCACCTTGGCTGCGGCCAGTGGCCTGTCGCGGCTCGGAATCCGCCCTTTCAGCTCGGCACCGTCAACTTCGAGCGGCGGCCAGGATGAGGTCGGTGACCGTGTCCGGGTGGCTCATCATCGCGACGTGGGAGCTGCGGATCTCGACGGTGTGGGCGCCGGCCCGGGCGGCCATGAAGCGTTCGGCCTGCGGTGGGATCGTGTGATCGTTCCGGGCAACGAGGTACCAGGACGGGATCGTCTTCCAAGCCGGTACGGCCGATGGAGAGACGAAGAGCGAGACGGCTGCGGGTCGTTGGCTGGCCGCCATCGCGGCGGCCTGCCGTGCAGGCAGGTCCTGGGCGAACAATTCGCGGAAGAACGCAGGGTCGATGTACCCGTCGGCGTCGCCGGGCGGGGCGCCGGGGTAGGGCCGGACGATGATGTGGTCGCCGAGGTCGGAGTGACCGCCGCCGAGCGCGTTGGCGGCGAGGATGGTTTCGCCTTCGTCCGGGGCGTAGGCCGCGATGTAGACCAGCGCCTTGACGTTCGGGTTCCCGGTGGCGGCATTGGTGATGACGAAGCCGCCGTAGGAGTGGCCGACGACCACCACCGGTCCGCTGATGGTGGAGAGGAAGAGTCGAAGGTATTCGGCGTCGCCATTCACGCTGCGCAGCGGGTTGGCGAAGGCGAAGACCGGGTAACCCTTCTTCTGCAGATTCTCGGTCACCTTGTTCCAGCCCGATGCATCGGCGAACGCGCCGTGCACCAGCACGATGGTTGGCTTGGCCGGCCCATTGGCCGGCCGACGATCGGCCAGCGATGCCGCGTCGGGTGCCGGGGCACCGGATGCGGCGGCGGCGGGAATGATGCCTGCAACCAGGGCCAGCAGGGCGGCGAGTGCGGCCAGGAAGCCGAACCGGCGAGACGGTCGTCGAGTGGGACGCCCAGCGGTCATGCGAACCTCCATTGATCGAAGCGATACTTCCCTTTCTTGGAATCAATAAGTCTGGGCGCACGGGTGCCAGTGTGAATCCCGTATGACACGTAGTCATGCCGACAGTTGACGACCGTAGCTTGCGGGCCGCCGACTTCAAATCTGGATCATCTACGCCCAAGCCAACGACGACGCGCCGGTCACGGCCCGCGGTTGGAGCGCGCCGTCGATTCAGTGACCGACGATGCTTCACCGAAGCTGCACGACGCGATGCGTGCCGCAGAGCGTCCGGTGGGCTCGAGAAGTGCTGGTAGCCAACGTTCATGAGGAGTTCGGGAACGAGATCGCCGCACCGGAGAATTACGTGACCAGAGACACGTGAGAACAGCGATCAGAGCGAGTTGGCGGTGCCTGGGCTCGCATTAGCATGCGTCGTGGGTGAGCCCCAGGTTGCAGTCGACCCGGCCCTTGCAGGTCGAGAACTGCTGACCCAGCTCACAGGAGATACGCAGCCGCAGGCCGGAGATACTGGCACAGCTCGTTCGATTCACCCGGCAAGAACAATCGAACATCTTCGGCGACGGGGGTGATCTCGTCCAGAAAGCCTTCGTGGGCACCGAGTCCCGGGTCTTCGACGGTGCCGACGACGAAGACAATGACAAAGCGCGCCGACCGCCCATCGGGCTTGCGGCGCAGCACCCTTCCCATCCGTTGGATCATCTGGCGCCGGCTCCGGCTGGCGGCGAGGATGACGGCGAGGTCCGCCGCGGGCACGTCGACGCCCTCGTCGAGGACCTGTGGCGCGGTGACGACCTGGAGTGCGCCCGCGCCGAATCGTGTCAGCACCGCGCGGCGCTCGGCCGAGTTGAGCTGGGAGTGAACGGCTGCGGCCTGCGCGCCACGGCGGCGGAGCAAGGCAGCGGCGTCCTCGGCCGAGGCGATGCTCTGGGTGAAGGCGATCGCCCGGTCACACGCGAGCAGGGCGGGGACCAGACCGTCAAGGGCGTCGGACTTCGCCGGGGTCTCGGCCAGCAACTGGCGCCGCTGCTGCAGAGCGTACAGGTACCGGCGGGCGATCCCGGCCGAATCGTCGCCGCCGCGCGCCAGTCGGGCCACAGCGGTGAAGAAGGCGCCGACTGGCTCGGCCGGGACGTGGCCGGAGGCGAGGAGCTTTGCCCGGGCGGCCGACATGACCAAGCCCAGCTCGTCGTACTGGGCCCGCTCGGACGGCGAGAACTTCACCCCCAGCAGGGCCACGGTGAACGGCGCGACCACCCCGTCACCGATGGCGCGGCGGTAGCCCATCCGGAAGCAGGTCCCGCCGAAATACGGGTCGAGCCAGGTGAGATGCCCCTCGTCGGCCCGGGCATAGGTGGCGCTGAGCCCGAGCCGGCGGACGAAACCGTCCGCCAGCGCGACCCGGTTCCCGTCGGACCCGTATCGGTGACACTCGTCCGCGACCAGCAGCCCACCGGGCCGGCGAGGACGTAGATCGGCGTCGCGGGCGGAGTTCACCACGGCGACGACGACGTCGCAGCCGCCCAGATCGTCGCGGTGCCCGCCGCCGAGCCGGCCGATCCGGGCGTGGCCCGGCCCGCGACGCGTCAGCTCCAGGGTCCACTGGTCGAGCAGTTCGCGGGTCGGCACCAGCACCAGTACCTGGCCTCCGCGCGCGAGCTCTTCGGCCGCGGCGGCGATGCCGATCATCGTCTTTCCGGTGCCGGTGACCGCCTCGACAACGCCTCGGCCGCCTCGGCCGCGCCACTCGTCCAGTGCCTCGACCTGCCACCGATAGAGCTCGGGCACTCGGCCGGCGGCCGTGACGCGGGCCGAACCAGTTGCCGGGACTCGGGCCGAACCGGCGGCCCGGAGGACGCGAGCCGTCTCACGTCCGGACGCGGTGGCTGCCGATACGGTGTCCGCCCGCGACCACCGCGGGGGGTTGATGTCGTCGGCCTGGAACCGATGCGGGTGACTGCGAAGAACCCGCTGCACGTCCGCCGCGGTGATCGATACCCGACCGCGGGCGCGCAGCGCGTCACGGATCTCGACAACCGTGCGTTTCCCGGTCCCTACCGCAACGGCGATCTCATCGAGCTCGGTCACTGCGGACCGGCCGGAGCGCCACCGCCGGCGAAATCTGCAGTCACACCACCTGGCGATTCGGTGTCCGTGCCGCCCGGCGCGGCGGCTGGGAGATCAATATCGGAGGTGCCCTCCGCGGATGCTTCGGCCCCGTCGAATTCGGACCCAGTGAATTCGTCTCGATCGGAGAGGTCGACAACCACGTCGCTGACGTCGATCTCGGGCGAGTAGGAGGGGTCAAGGCGTCGCAGATCCCATTCATTGATCCAGGCCCTGACGTACTGGCGCATGCGGTTGGACGGCAGCCGCTCCAGCCCTTCGACGTCTGGCGGGTGCCAGCCGAAAGCCGCGGCGTGCACCTGCTTGAGCTTGCCGTAGGTGCGGTCGAGCTCGTCGCGGTCGGGTGGCTGCAGCCGGATCTGGTCCCGTTCGATCACCCGCATCCCGGCCTCGGCCAGGCCTGCCAACACCTCGTGCTCGGTGGTGCCCTTGAGTCGTAGCTTCTTCCCGATCAGTTCCAGGTCGTTCTTGCCGACGAGCACCTGAGCCTCGAAGTCGTCGACGGTGGTCAGCACCGCCCCGATCGGGGCGTCCGGATCGTCGCGGTCGCCGCGCACCCACCGGGCCACCTCGGCATAGGACTTGGCTCGCTGCAACAGCGAATATCTGCCGATCAGCTCGACCTCGTCGAGCAGCACCACCCAGCCGCGGTATCCGGCAGCGGTGATCAGCCGGGAGACGAACCGGAAACGTTGGACAGCGAGATCACGCTCTTTCGCGGACGCCAGCCGGTAGGCCCCGGCGGCGCCGGCCTCCTTCAGCCGGCGACGCAGGTCGGCGACGGGCAGCGGATCGCCTGCCCAGAAACGCACGATCCGGTCGGCGAATTCGGCGTCACCCCTGGCGTAGTTGTAAAGGAAAAGGCTTGCTGCGAAACGGCTGTCGACCGGGACGTCGTCACTGTGCAGCCAACGGTACAAGTCGTGGTATTCGGCGGAATCGGTGCGCAGCCCGCCGGCGATCTCGTCGATCGCGGACCCGGTCTTGTCGGGGATGCGAGCGTCGGCGATCGCGGCGGCGAACACTTTTGCCGGGTCGTGCAGGGCGGTCTCCTTCGAGATGACCACCTTGGACACGACGAACCCGGCGCCCAACGCCAGGTGCGAAAGGTATTCCAGGACATGGCTTTTCCCGGCCCCGAACCCGCCGCTGATGAGCATCCCGCCGGCCGGATCGCCGCCGGGGCCGGAGTCGATCGCGCCGAGCAGTTGCGTGAAGCGGTCCTCCACGGCCGTCTGCTGCGAGCCCAACGCGGCCACCGCATCACGATTGGGTACCCCGGCCCGCAGCGCCTCCAATGCCCGCCGGTTCGTCAGCGACGAGTCCCCGTCGGTGGTCTCGGCCACGGAATTCCCGGTGATGTCAATGCCGTTCACTTGGACCCCACCCGAACCAGCGAGGAGAACGGGTTGTCCCGGTTGCGATCGCGAACTTCGTCGTGGATGCGCAATTTGAGTGCCTGGTAGGCGTCGACGCCGCGGTTGGCGTCGGTGGTGAACTCCGGCGAGGCGATCACCACCACGCAGCAGTGCGAGAGCTCGTCGGTGTTGTCGACCAGCTGCCGCAGCATCTCGTACCCGTCCAGCAGGGCCGCCTTTGTGTAATAGAGCCCGTGACGTTCGTCGAGTTGCGGTCGTCGGGCGAAACCGAAGCGGCGCAAATCGATCTCGAGCAGCAATCCGGCGCGATCGTTGGCCGACAACCAATAGGCCAGCGAGAACAACAGCTGCCGAGCGTTGTGCCGTCCGATCCGGCGAAAGATCATCGCGGTGCGCAGCAGCGATATCTGCCGCAGCTCGCCGCGCAGCCACTCCAACACGGCGCGGTGCTCGGCCTCGGTCACCTGGCCGGTGCGCAACTGGGCCTGGCACAGCCGGAGCATGGCGACCCGAAACTCCCGCACCATCGCGTAGTCGTGGAACACCGCTCGCTGCAGTTGCCGGTTCACGTCCCGATTGAGTTCACCCGCATCGACCTGGTGGTGGCCGGCGACCGACTCGACCGAGATGTCCTCTTCGGCGTCGGGCGCCGGGAAGTCAACCGCGGCGTACGCGGCCCGCACCCGATGGGCGGCCAGCCCGTCCCAATCGACCTGGCGGGCGACATCGAAGAACACCTGATCCATCATGTGCACCCGCACGTCGACCGCGTCGACCCGGACGGCGGCGTAACCGCTGGCGGTGGCCCGCTCCCGCACCGTGCTGCTGAAGTGGTCGGCGACCGCGGGATCGGCGGCGACGACGAACTTCACCGCCGCACCTCCATCGGCGATGTACGAGTCGAGGTACTCATCGGCCAGAAAGCCGGCGTACACATCGGCGGCGATCACCCGCGTCCACCGATGAAGCTGATCCCGGCGTACACCTTTTCCTGGCCCGATCGGGTTACCGTCCGCAGCACCCCGGAGCCGCGGGTGAGCGCACTCGCCGGCAGCTGGAGCTCGCGGCCGTCCTTGATCTTGGTGAGTCCGCTCTGGTCGAGCAGATACAGGTCGCGGGCGAGTTCCTGACGTGTGTAGTCACGGGCGGAGCCGGGCAGCACGGTGAGCACGGAGTAGATGTCCGCGAGCTTGACGGTCGCGCCCGGGTTGACGTTTCGGTGCGCGACCACCATGTCGTAGGTGGCGGCCAAGGCTTCCAGGTACGCCTCCGGCTTGAACTTGGGAGGCTTGGCCTGCAACGCCTTCAGCGTCCGCACCAGCACCGAGGGACGGACGTTGCGGTCTCTTTTCTTGTCGATCAGCACGGAGGTGTCGGCGGCCGACACCGACACGATCGCCGGGTAGCTCAAGATCCGGTCGTCGGATTCGAACGCGGACAGGCCCTGCTCACCGGCGACCTCCAGCACCTCCGCGGTGTACCCACCGGAGGCGAAGTACTCCTGGTCATCGAAGGTCCAGCCTTCCTGCAGGTCGCGGGACGCGGACGCGGCCAGGTCGGCCAGTCGGACCGCCGAATCCAGGGACTGGCGCAGCGCCCGCAACTGACCGGAAGCCGCGGCGGCCTTCACCCGCTTGGCCTCCGCCAGCGCGGCGGCCGCAGCCCGTACCGCTCCGTCGGCGGCGCGCTCGATGTCGTCGAGCGCCTGTTCCAAATGCTGGTTGCTCACCGTGTGTCTCCCGCGGAGTTCACCCCACGGCCAGTGCCGACCGGGAGGTGGGGACGCGGCTGATCCTGGTCCCGTGCCCGTCAGGGTAATGAGCCTTCGCCCGCTCCTCGGCCACCGGGCCGCCGACCGGCGCGGCATTTCTGGTCGGGTCGGTGGCGTTGTCGGGGCGTGCGCCCCATTCGTCCCACTGGCCCCACTCGCCCCACTCGGCCAAAGCGAGCGCCTCGCCACGGGTGACCACGAAACGCCGGCCCGGTGCCGACCTCAGCTCCTGGAAACCGTGCGGGACACCGTGCACCCACGCCGCGATCTCGTCGACGGTCATCGGCCGTCCGTGGGCGTGCAGCGCCCGCTCGGCGACGTCACCCGGCCGTCCGGTCGTCGCCACGACGAGGCCGTCGCTGACCCGAACCGGCTGCCTTGCCAGCCAGCCCTCGACATGTTCGGCAACGATGCCCTCGATGCGCAGATCCTTGGCGACGTGCTCGACGGGCCGCACCCCGCCGTCCTCGTGGATCAGCCTGCGGGTCTGGCCGACCAGCCTCGCAGGGTCGACGGCCACCCAGTCCGGGTGCCCATCGACCTCCAGGTATGGACCGGCCAGCCACAGCAGCAGCCGTGACCGGGTGTCGGGCAACGCCGGGAACCCCAGCGAGGCCACCATCTCGTCCGCGGCCGTGCGCGGCGAGGCAGCGCCGAGCCGCTCTGAGACGGCCGCCGCGAGTTCGCGGTCCTCGGTGGGTGCGTGGTCCAGGGCCGCTTCGACCCGTTGGGCAGCCCGCGTGAGGAGCCGGTTGACTCGATCGACGCTGATCTCGAGGGCATCGGCCATTTCCGGGCGGGTCGTAGTCGGTCCGAGGGGCAGCACCCCGTTCTCGAAAAGGCCCCGGTCGCGAACGTCGCCAGCGGCCGCCAACGCCTCTGCGAAGACCGTGAGACGCCGATCCGGCTCGATGGCCCGCGCGGGCAGCACCGAACCCTCGGGCGCAGCCATTTCCAGTGCGGCACCGACTGCCGCGTCGATCAACTGCACCATCCGCGTCGGCCCGAACCCCGACCAGCCGCCGATCTGGCCGATGGTGAACCCGGCCAGTGGGGGCGCTGTTCCGATTCGGTGTTTTTCGAGCAGCGCACGCACCCGTACCGGTGCGACGGGAACAAGCGCGTCGGGAGCGCAGCGCGCGAGAGCCGGGACCACGGCGTCGAGTCGATGCGGCGCCAGTTTCTCGATCGTCTGCGCGGTGACGCCGGCCTCGATCGCTGTCCGGATCGCCGCGCGCGCTTCCGGATCCGCGGGCAGCAGGCAAGACGCGAGCTGCCGCGGGAGGATCGCGGGCGGCTTGCCGGGCATGGCCAGCAGCACAGAGAGCCGGAGCCGCACCGGCACCGGCAACGCGTCGGCGAACGCGAACACGTCCGAGAACACCGGCTTCGAGGTGCGCTTCAAGGAGTCCTCCACGACGACGGTGATCTGTTGGCACGGTACCCACGCAGGCACGTGGGATGACGACCCGCCTCGGCGTGGCGGCATTCGCCGAGTGTCACGGGCGTATGGAGGGCGTCAGCGCGCGAAGGATAGCGTCTCCTGTGCGGCGAGCCGGCCCTGGCCGTCATCGCGATCTCCATCGCCATCTCCATGCGGGGCCGCGGGTTTGGCAGGCGTCGGCAAGGCGTTCATCCGGGCGCGAACCAGTATCGCCATGGCCGGATAGAACTGGCCTTCCGCATCGGCTCCCATGGCGGCTATCTCCTCGGCCGTGAAAACGCTGTCGTGAACCGCCCGGGCATCCAGAGCCGTCTCGACCTGCCAGCGGAACTCGGCCGGATCCAGCGCCTCCGTCGTGATCTCGAAGCCGTCGCCAATGCCGGTGGCTCGCATCATCTTCGAGCGCCTGCGGCAGCTGGTCCAGGCCGAACAGGACGATGTCATCGGCGGCGCCGCAATTCAGCTGGTCCACGCTGATCGCGATGGCATGCGGGTGCCCGCCCCGATGAACCGAAAAGATCAGCATCGACGCGGTGCCCTGCGTGTCGCTCATGCGCAAACAGTCGGTGACGGTCACCGGCTCGGCCAGTTCCGCCGCCCACCGGGGCCGGGGGACGGCGGCGTCAGCAAGCCGTCCGGCGGCCGCCGAGGCCTCCTCGCCGGCCCGGCCTTCGGCGACCGAACCGATCGCCAGCAGCATCGCCATCGCGTCGGAGGTGGCTCGAGCCTCGAGCTCGGGGATGAGCCCGCCGATCAGCGCGTCCTCAAAGACCTCACCGGCCCGCGCACCAATCGATATCCACGTCGCGCCAACGAGTTCCGCGTCCACCGGGTCCTCGTCCAGGTTCGCAGCCGCCGAGATCACCTCATCGATCATCCGCTGCGGGTCCAGGCTTTCACCCGAACACGACGGGCAATCGCATTCGGCGGGAGCGTTCATTGCCGAAGGCAGGGTAGACCGCCTGGCGGGCTTGGTTTTCCGCTTGCCTTTCCGGCCGCGGCTGACAGGGCTCATGGCCCCAGTCTGCCCACCCACCAGCATCACGTTGCGCACCCCACTGGGGTGTGTCGGCAACATCGGGTGAACTCCGGGTTTGCCGGGAGTTCCGGCACAACCGGCCCGGCACAACCGGCCCGGGACAACCGGCCCGGCACAACCGGCCCGGCACAGCCGCCCGGCACAACCGCCCCAGGCACAACTGCACCAGGCACAACTGCACCAGGCACTAGCTAGCGCTCCGGCGCGATGGCCGGGCCGCCCGTCCTGTTGCACCCTTCGGCAGGTGATGCCGGTTGAACTCGTCCTGCAGGGCGGGACGTCGGCGATTCTCGTCCCGAACCGCGACGATCCACGCTTGCCAGGTGCCGAACGTGGTGCCGCGGACCGCGTGGCACATTTGAACTACAATTCTGACCTATGACGACGCTTCCCCTCTCCGAGGTCAAGCTCGACTGTCGGAGATCGCCGAAGAGTCGCCAAGACCCAGGCCGGGCGTGACATCGGCGGATCTGGCGAGGGCGGTCCTGACGACTCCGCAGAGCATGGGCGCGATCATCGACCAACTGGAAACAGCGGGCCTGCTGCAGTCCAGAGCGCGCCGCGGGCGAGGTTTACCAGCACCGACCGAGCTGTCGGCGGCCGGCGAGCAGGTGTTGACTGCGGCAGCAGCGGAGGTCAGAGCCCTGGAGGCCGAGACCCGACAGCTACTCGGCGAGGACTACGACGTCCTGATGCGGATCCTTGATGTGCTGGAGTCACTGGCAGACGAACTGCCGACCGGGTGAGCGAAGTGATCGTCAGATTGGACGAGCGATTGAGCCATGCCCGCTGGTGATGGGGGTGTTTGAGCCGGGGTACCGCAGAATCCGGTCGTGCGGGGAGTGCACGCAACGCTCACTGGCGGGTACCGGTCGAAGGTAGGGCACTCCAACTCATCACGAAGATCCTGGATGCCCCGACGGTCCGGTGCCGATGGCCAGGTCGACTCCTGCGGCTCTGGCCGCGGCGATGAGCTTGCCGTCCAGGGTGGCCAACGGGGCGGCGATTCGTTCCGCCAGGAGCAGGTATGCGGCGTCGTAGGCGCTGAGCTGGTGGCGGCGACCGATCGCCTGCAGGGCGTTCATGTCGATAGGCGACATATCGACCCGAATCCGCAATTGGGACAGCAGGTCGAGGAACCGGGTGGACCGGGCTTCGGTGAGGCGGCGTCGTCGTTCAGCCATCAGCAACACGTTAGTGACTTCGAGGTGCCAGAGGGTGGGGACGACCGCTTCCTCATCGTGGAGTCGATCAAGAACGGATTCGGTCTCCGCCGTGGCTTCGTCTTCGAAACACCAGGCCATTGTCACCGAGGTATCGACGACCATCGGCATTAGCGCCGGCCCTCGTCGATCATGCCGCGCACCGATAGTCGGCCGATTCGCACTCCCGATCTAGCAGCTCGTAAGGCCGCGATCACCTCATCGGGCGTCGTGGAAGTGGGGCTAACCGGGACCAGGCGGGCGACTTCCCTGCCGTGCTTGGTGATAGTGATGATCTCGCCACGCTCCACTTGTTCGAGCAGGCTCGGCAAGTGTGTTTTCGCCTCGTAAGCACCGACTGATCGCATGAAGTCAGACTAGTCTACGACTGGTCGTTTGTCGGCACTGAGCGCGGCGACGACCGCCGGTCGGGACTTCCGGCCCTGCCGATCGGCGGCGCCCAGGAGGCACGCTGTCAGCACAGGCTGCGACGAAGGGGCTCGTTGTCGACATTCGCGGTCACGTCAGCGCAAGGGACTGGTTCCGGACCCGACCGGGCCGTGGCCTGCGATGCACTGGCCTCCAGTCGCTGACGCTTCGTGGCAACGTGAAACCCTCTGCTCCGAACAGCAGCATATTTGCCGCGAAAGGCCAATCAGGACAGATGCTCTGGCTGCGGGATGGCCTTGTGAGACCAATCCGTTCCCACTTCATCCTGGTGGCCAGCTGGTCCGACCGACTGCTGAGCCGGCGGGTTGCCTGCCCGGGTGAGGGCCAGCGACACGATGACGGACTTCGACGTCGGACAGTTGCTGCCGATCGCGGTGGAGTCCAGCGGAACTAGGGGATTGGTTTCCGGATAGTAGGCGGCCGCCGAGCCCCGGGGGGTGTCGTACTCAACGATGCGGAATGAGTCGGCGCGTCGGATGCGGTCGTCGTCATCCCAGCGGGTGGTGATATCGACGAAGTCGCCGTCCTTGAAGCCCAGATGCGAGATGTCATCGTGGTGCAGGAAGATCACTCGCCGCCCACCTTCGATGCCGCGGTACCGGTCGCTGAGTCCGTAAATGGTGGTGTTGAACTGGTCGTGACTGCGCAATGTCTGCAGGATCAGATGACCGTCGGGAACCTGGAGCACGTCGATCGGCGACACCACGAACTCGGCCCTGCCCGACTTGGTATCGAATGTCCGCGAATCGCGCGGGGGATGGGGCATCACGAAGCCGCCAGGTCGGTGCACGTTCACTTCGTAGGACTCGCAACCCGGGACAACCCGGGAGATGTGCTTTCGGATGACGCTGTAATTCTCCCTCATGTCCTGCCAGGCGATGCCGTGCCGATCCCCGATGGTCGCCTGCGCGATTCGAGTGATGATCTCCACTTCGGATTTGAGGTGCGGACTGGCAGGCTCGAGCGGGCCTTTGGAGGAATGCACAGAGCAGGTCGAGTCCTCCACCGAAATCCATTGCGGGCCAGCGGCTTGTATGTCCTTCTCGCTACGGCCCCTGGTGGGCAGGATCAAGGCGGTCTCGCCGTACACCACATGCGACCGGTTGATCTTGGTGGAGATGTGCACGGTCATGCTGGCCTTGCGCATCGCTTCCACGGCGACGTCGGTGTCCGACACTGCCTGCACGAAGTTACCGCCGAGACCGAGGAAGAAGTGTGCCTTGCCGTCACGGAGTGCCCGAATCGAGTCCACCGTGTCGAGGCCGTGCGGTCGCGGCGGGTCGAACCCGAATTCCTTCTGCAGCGCGTCCAGGAAATGGTCGGGTGCGCGCTCCCAAATACCCATCGTGCGGTCACCCTGCACGTTCGAGTGTCCGCGCACCGGAAAGAGACCCGCGCCCGGCTTGCCGATGTTGCCCTGGGCAAAGGCCAGATTGCACACCTCTTTGATGGTGGCGACGGCATTGCGATGCTGGGTCAGCCCCATCGCCCAGCAGAACACCGTGGCATCCGAATCACGCAGCAATTGCGCCAGTTCGGTGATCTGCGCTCGGGAAAGTCCGGTGGTAGCGGTAACGACACCCCAGTCCACGGCGCCGACATGCGCCTTCCAGTGGTCGAACCCGGTGGTGTACCTGGCGATGAAGTCGTGGTCGAGCGCATCCCATTGGACCAGCAACGAGCCGATGGCCTGGAATAACGCAAGGTCCCCATTGAGCTTGATCGGCAGGTGCAGGTCGGACAGCTCGGTGCCGGGACCTACCACGCCCCTGGGGTTCTGCGGGTTCTTGAAACGGACCAGCCCTGCCTCACGCAGGGGATTGATCGAAACGATCTTCGCGCCGTTCTTCTTCGCGATTTCCAGCGCCGACAACATCCGCGGATGGTTGGTTCCGGGGTTCTGGCCGGCAATGATGATCAACTTGGCCTGATAGACGTCTTCTATGCTGACGCTGGCCTTGCCGATGCCAATCGACTCCTGCAGGGCGATGCTGGTCGACTCGTGGCACATGTTGGAGCAGTCGGGCAGGTTGTTGGTGCCGAACGCGCGGACGAAGAGCTGGTAGGCGAAGGCGGCTTCGTTGGAGGCGCGACCCGAGGTGTAGAAGATCGCCTCATCTGGGCTGCCAAGGCTGCGCAGTTGGGAGCCGATCAGCTCGAACGCGTCGTCCCAGTTGATGGCTTCGTAGTGGGTGGCGCCCGGCCGCTTGACCATCGGGTGGGTGATGCGGCCCTGCTGCCCGAGCCAGTGCTCGCTGTGCGCGTCAAGGTCGGCAATGCTGTGCGCGGCGAAGAACTCGGGATCGGCGCGGTCGCGGGTGGCCTCCTCCGCGACCGCCTTCGCGCCGTTCTCACAGAACTCGGCCGGGTGGCGGTGGCCGACCGCCGGGTCGGGCCACGCGCAGCTCATGCAGTCGAAGCCCTCGGCCTGATTGAGCTTGAGCAAGGTCTTGGCCGTCCGCTTCGGACCCATCCGCGAAAGTGCACGCTGCATCGCCACGGCTACCGCCGGTATGCCCGCGGCATGATCCTTGGGTGGCTCGACCCGGAGGTCGGCCTCGGAATAGTCGCGTTCGTCGTGCTTGCTGCGCATGGAACCTCCCATTGGTATCTGGCCAACAGGACGCTGAGGCCCTTGCTGCCAGACCGCAGGTCGGTTCCCCGGCGAACGACGTTTCAAACTGACGCCAGCCGCGCAGCCCGGACCTCTGCCTTCTCCAGGTGGGCGTGTGGCTTATAGGGGTCGATCGGCCCGCTGACGAAAGGTCGGGACGCCCTCGGCGCGGGTGCACTCACCGCGCTGGCTCAAGTCTGCATCGCATCCGGGCGGCCAGTCGATGCGCACTCCTGCGACGGCTCCCAGACTGGTGCCGCACTGATCAATGTGAGGAACGGCCGAGCCCAGCTCCGAAGGAATTGGGTCGACCGCTCGACGTCGGGATCAGCGATCAAAGAGCCTCCGTCCACGGCCGCCACCGCAATGGCAGCAATACTCAGTGGCTGGCTACCTTGTACCTGGCTGGTGATCCAAGACTCACCAGCAGAACTCGGATGCCAGGATCGATTGGTTCGGACTCAAACGTCGACCCCCTATCTGATTCACTGTGGCTTCTCGAATTGCCACCGGCTATTAAATCAACAATCGTCATTCTATAGCCCCACTTCACGCATTTTCCAGGGAATAGTGAAGCCGGACGAATATCCACCCGAAATTTAACTGGAGCCACCTATGGGATGAACTGACGAACTACGGGTGATCGAATCGGCGATCGATCGAGCGACGTCCGAGCGATCACCCGGCTCTGGCGTGCTGTCGGAGCCCACCCACGGACTCTCCGATGAATATCCGCCACGTCGCCGGTCAACACTGCTCAGGACCGTTCCGTCATGTTCCACCAGGCCCGACGAAGGGAACACCATGCTCACGAACGCCAAGGCGTTCAGCGGATTCTCCGTGGACGACATCGCGAAGGCCAAGCAGTTCTACGGCGAAACATTGGGAGTCACCGTCACCGAATCGAACGGCATGCTGCACCTGCACACCGCCGGCGACCGGGACACGCTGATCTATCCCAAGCCCGACCATGTGCCGGCGACCTTCACCATCCTCAACTTCGAGGTCGACGACATCGAGGCTGAGGTCGACGAACTCACCGCCCGTGGCTTGACGTTCGAGCACTACGACTGGGTCGACCCCAAGGGCATCAACCGGCAGGGCGGCCCGCTGATCGCCTGGTTCACCGATCCGGCCGGCAACATCCTGTCGGTCATCCAATCGAGCTGAGCCAGTAAACGGCAAGTCACGGCGCCGGACGGGATACCGTCGTTGAGTGCCCCGTCGTCCCCATGGTTCCCTGCGTCGCGATGGCGCCGACGGTCGCCACGGCTCCGCATCCCGAAGGGGTGGTGAGGATTCCTCGGCACCGGTGGGTGGACGTGAAACGGTCAACACAAACGAGGGTGACTTTTTCGTCCGGAGCGTCCCGGGCGCCGGTGCCCGCAAGGCCTACCGTTGCCCCGGGTGCCAGCAGGAGATCCGGGTCGGCACCGCGCACCTGGTCGTCTGGCCGGCCGAGGATCTCACCTGGCTGCAGTCCGCCGGCGAGGCCCGCAGGCATTGGCACAGCTCGTGCTGGCACCGCAAGTCGACCAGGGGCGGACCGGGCTGACTCGGCGGCCAGTGCGGCCGGCGCCCGGGCTCAGTAGGGCCAGCATGCGTCGGCCACGCGGGTTGGTCGCCCCGGGGCGGCCCAAGCGGACGCGGCGGCCAGTGCGGCCGGCGCCCCGGCCGCCATGGCTCAGGTGACGAGCACGCCGTCCGCCCTGCGGGTCAGTCGCCCCGAGGCGAGGACCAGTTCCAGTGCTGCTTCCAGTCGGCTGACCTGGCTTGCGCTGCGCCGGGTGAATCCGAAGACTTCCAGGGTGCCGGCCCAGAGTTGATCGTCGGTCATCCCGGCGGCCGGGCCGCAGAGCGCCACCATTGCGTTGCCGATCTCCCGCGGGCTGATCTGTTCCAGTGGACGCTCCACCGCCTCCGGGGTCCGGCGGAAACCCTGCCAGGTCAACGGGTCCAACGATGGGGGCCAGATGAACTCGGACGCGGCCAGGTCGGTGTTGAGGCCGGCAGGAAGGACCGCGAGGATCGACGCATGCCGGGCGGCGACCACCCGGTGCAGGCCGAACCCGGTCGCCGTGAGCCGGATCAGCCGGTCGAGGTGAATGGGTCCCTCGGCCTCGATCGCGCTGATCATGGCCGCGTAGATGCGTTGCGCAGATTCCGGCGCCGGCAGTCGGTCGAGCACCTCCCTGGGGCCGAGCGTCCCGGGAACCCAAGGAGTGAAGGGTGTTTCGCCGGACAGTGGCGGTGGTTCGGTGGGCGCGGATTGGTGGGCCGCCTTCGGTGGTGGGACCGGCGCTGTCGGTGACGACGGGTCGGCTGGGGTGCCGGCTGATCCGGTCTGCGGTGTCGACTCGGCGTCGACAACTATTTCCGGACCGGCCTCGCTCGCCTCATCAACCAGGGGCCCGCCGACGGCGGAGTTGACCGCCTGTTGTGCCGCCGACACCCGCTCCGCAGCCGCCGCCCGCTCTGCCAGGACGGCGGCACCTGCGTCCTGCACGACGCCGGACAACCGCTGCAGCACCGCGTCCCGATCGACCAACCACTCGGGCAGCCAGACCCGTTGCACGGCAGGCCAGTGCATCAACTTCGACAGCACCTCGACGGGCAGGCCGTCCCGGTCGCCAACTGTCCGGCGAGCCGCCCAGCCGGGGCCGTCGAGCAGCACCGCCAGTACCGGATCGTCCTGGCCGTCGCCGGGGGAAACCACCAGATCGATGGTGAAGTCCGACAGGCCGACCTCGGTCTGCACCGCAAAGCCTCTGTGCCGCAACGCCTCAGCGATCTCATCCCGATGCCGATCGGTGATCCGCAGCCGCTGACCGGCTGGGCTGGGTCCCAGCGCGCCCGGTCCCTGCTGGGCCAGGTCCAGGTAGGCGCGAAGATGCTTGACGCCGACCGATGACGTCTCCTCGGCACGTAATTGCGCTGGATCAAAGGAACTGAAAACAATAACCTGGCGACGGGCCCGGGTAATGGCGACATTGAGCCGGCGTTCGCCACCCGCCCTGTTCAGCGGGCCGAAATTGAGCGGCAGGGAACCGCGGCTGTTCACCGAAAACGCCGTGGAGAACAGGATGACGTCGCGCTCGTCGCCCTGCACGTTCTCCAGGTTTTTCACGAACAGTCCCTCATGGGCGGTCGGGTGGCCGGGGGCGTCCGCGGGACCGTCGAGTGCCTCGATCAGCCGCTCGTCTCCGCTGTCCCGGATCATCGACTCGATCAGGGTTCGCTGCTGAATGTTGAAGGTGACGACGCCGATTGACGGGGTACCGGCCGGGTCGGCGGCGAACCGGCGGTGGATTTCGTCAACGACGGCCTGCGCCTCGATCGGGTTGGTGCGCAACAGCTTTCCAGCGCTGCTGCGGTGGAACGTGCCGTCGACGCGGACCAGGTTGATGCCATGGCCGTCGACGCCGGGGTCTGGAAGACCGGACTGCGGCGCGGGGAAGGACGACAGCCCCCCGTTGTAGTACTGCCGGTTACTGAAGGCGATCAGCGACTCGTCCTGGCTTCGGTAGTGCCAGGACAACCAGCGCTGCGGCACCCGCGCCTGCACGCACTCGGACAGGATGCTCTCCTCGTCCTCGGCCGGCAGCACGTCCGCGACGGCGTCCTCCGCTGAGCCGAGATCCGAAGCACCCCATGATCCTTCGACCTCGCCGCTGTCCCCGCCCAAACTGAGCTCGGCGAAAGACGTTGGAGGCATTTGCTTGCTGTCACCCACCACGACAACCGACCGGCCGCGGCCCATTGCGCCGACGGCGTCCGCGACCCTGATCTGGGACGCCTCGTCGAAGACCACGAGATCGAACAGGCCAGGGCGCGGCGGGAAGAATCTGGCCAGCGAATCCGGGCTGACCAACATGCAGGGCATGATCGCGGTGATCAGGTCGCCGTACCGGGCGAGCAGGCCGCGCACCTGGAGCCCGCGCCGCTGCTTGGCCAGTTCGCGCTGCAGCTCGCCGACCTGACCGAGCCCGGAGGCGGCATCGAACGTCCTGCGGTCCAGTACCTGTCGCGGAATCGCCGTGGTCAGCAATCCGCGAATGTCATTGGCCGAGGTGGTGAATCGGGAGATCTGCCGGCCGTGCGTCACGGTGTCGAACCCGGCGAGGCCGGTCGCGTCCCGGCGTTCCGTGGTAGAGGCAGCGGCCACCCCCGCGTCGAACGCCCGGACCGCGTCGTCGGCTGGCACCCGTCCCGACAGCAGGATCGCGCGTGCGTCGGTCGCACCCGCGGCGCGCAGGGGTTCCAGCGGGGCAAGGAACGCGAGCCAGCGGCGCAAGGAGGCAAGGGTCGGATCCCCGAGCGCGCGTGCCGGCGCCGTGCTGCGCCAACGGTCGAGAATCCCCGACTCGCCGACCCACCGCCCCAAGTCGTCACCGGTCACCGCGCCGGCGGCCAGCAAGGCCGTCAACGCGCCCTGGGCACGAAGGACCGCCTGCCGATCCCGGGCGGCAACGGGTTGCGCAGCCCCGACCCAGCGACGCAAGGCTTCGGGGAATCGGGATGGCGATGACGCCGGATCCACGGCGGCTCCCGCCCACCTGAGCCACTCGATCTGCCGATCAATTTGATCAAGTCCCTGCTCGGTCAGGGGATTCCAACCGGCCGGCACGAAGACACCGGGAATCGCCGCCGTGCGTGCGGCCAGGCCCCGGGCCTCGCCCTGGACCTGCAGCAGCGCTCCGAGCAGGTCGTGCACCGTGCCGGGTTCGACCTCGGCGCCCGGCCGCAGGACGCCAACGAGCCGGTCGCGAACCGCGATCAGCCGCTTCTTCCGCCCGAACCAACTGGACTGCGCTGCCTGCTGAGCCAGGGCGTGCAGGTCGGCCAGCGGCAGGTCGATCGCAGCGGGGGTGGCCACGTCAAGGCCCGAGTGCGTGGTCGCCTGGAACGCGGCAAGCTGGGCGGTCAACGCATCTGTCGCCTGATGCCAACGGGTGGAACGGGTTTCATCCAGTACCGCAAGTGCAACACCTGACCGATCGATCATTGCCGCCAGCACGGCCAGGTCGGCCGGCGTTCGCACCGCGCCCAGCGCGTCGGCGAGGGCGCCGTCGTGCGGCAGGTCGGTGGCGGCCGCATCGAACTCGACTGCCGCGGCGCGGACGGTCGCGACGTCGACACCGGGGGAGTCGACGAAGGCCCAGGGATGATCGGGTCGGGGTCCGGCAGCGGCAGCGACATCCCCGATGGTGGTCAACGTCCGGCGCAGCGCGCCCAGCGTCTGGCTTGCCGAAACATCCAGCAGAACAACAGGAATCGGCAGGGCATCGGTGCCATCGCCGATCGAGAGCACGGCGGTGCGCGCGGAGTAGAAGGACAGCCCGGCGCCGTTCGGTTCGTGCAATCGGGTCGCGTAGCGGGCGAGTTGACTCCGCGAGGCGCGCAGGTCCTCGCCGGTTGCGGCGAGTCCCTGCGCGTCGACAGCGACCTGATGATCCAGTGCCGCTCGGATCTGCGAGCGGACAACCGTTGGCTTGCTGGACTTGTCATGCAGATCGAGGCAGAACGGGCCGAGCCCGATGGCGTCCAGCCGACGGGTGACCACGTCAAGGGCTGCGCGTTTCTCGGCGACGAACAGCACTCGCCGACCGTCCGCGATCGCCCTGGCGAGCAGGTTGGTGATCGTCTGTGATTTGCCGGTGCCGGGCGGCCCTTCGAGGACGAATGTGCGGCCCGCTGTCGCCTCACCGACCGCGGCCACCTGGGAGGCATCGGCCGGCACCGGACACGACGCGGCCAGCTCATCCAGGTCGACGGCGTCCTGGGTCGGAATCGGGTCGACAAAAGGGTCGAAGGGCGAGCTGACCAGGTGCTGCACCAGCGGATTGGCGATGAGGTCCGGCCAATGATCGGCGAGGTCCTTCCACAGCCGGAATTTCGCGAACTGCAGCACTGCCAACTCCGCGCTCGCCTCGACCCGGTACGGAAGTCCGGCGTCGGCGAGCGCGACCCGCATCGCCTGCAGCGCACCGTCCAGGTCGATGCCGGCGCCGTCCTCGGTCGGCTGGGCCAACCCGGGAACCTGCAATCCATGCACCAGTCGCAGTTTCTCCAACAGACAGAAATTCGGTGTGCTGGCGCCGGATTCGTCGATTTCGATCCGGTACGAATGCTGCCGGGCCCTGGTGATCAACCGCACCGGGACGAGCACCAGCGGCGACCGCAGTTCACGATCGTCCAGCTGCCACAACAGGCTGCCGAGCGCGAGATACAGGTTGTTCGCGCCGGTTTCCTCGACGACGGTCTTGGCCTTGTAAGCCATTGCCCGCAACCGCGCGTCGTACGTCGCCGTCGTCACGTCGGTGAACAGCGACCCCTTGGTGGTGAACAGTTCGGCCAACTGGTCGGGCGGTAGGTCGCGGCCGAACTGGATGCCACGTTCGGCGGCAACTGTCGACACCTGATCACTGGCGAGCAGCACGACGCCGGACGGTTCGTGCACCCGATCCTCGACCGCGCCGAGCAAACCGTCGGGAACGGTCAGACCGATGCTGCCCCGGCGGTGGAAATTGATCAGCTTGTTCCGCAGGCTCAGGTCGAGCAAGGCGTTCTTCCATTGCTCGATGCGCGGCGGCGCAGCGCCGGCGCCCGCACCTGCCGGCGGCGGAGCGGCGAGTCCGGTCGTCGGCACCGGACCGCGCCGGTCGACGGGAATGTAGGGGATGACCTGCACGGTCCCGTCCGCGGCGAGCACCTGCGCAGGCAGTGGGACGATCCGGTCGATCCGGGACTGCCGGACATCCAGGACGCCATGCACGTTTGCCAGATCGCCGGTCAGGAAGGTGGTGTAGGGCGGTCGGTGGCTCGCCTCGAACGTCCAGGGTGGGTCGGTGACGGTCACCGTCGTCGTTTCGATCAGCCTGATCAGATCGAGGTCGATCAGGTTCACGACGTCGGCGATGTCGGTCTGCGCGGGGCCCGCCAGGGAGCGCTCGTCCCGCCAGTAGCCGAGGAAGGCATGACCGTGCACGACGAACACCAGTGGGCGGAGCCCGGCCTGTTCGAGCGCGGCGGCCAACACCACGGTGGTGTCCAGCGATGTGCCCTGCCGGCCGTCCAGCACGTCGGCCGGATTGCGGATCAGGTGACCGTTGTCGGTCCAGCTGTCCGGTGCGGTGACGTACCTGATCTGCCGCGCCTGCATTGCCTGGAAGATCGCCCGGACGGTGTCGTCCACCCGCGCCGGCCCGGACTGATAGCCCTGCATTGCTGGATTCCCGGTGTTCTGCTGCAGCAACGCCACCGCGTCGGCGAGCAGCCCGTTGATCGCGGGGTGATGCGGCATGACGAACGCGGCCAGCATTTCCAGGCCCAGCAGTTCGGGTACGGCAAGCCATTGCCGCGCGGCCAGGATGTGCACGGGTTCGAGGTGTTCGGCGAGGACGGACCCATCGACGAGCAACGTGACCCGAACAGCGCCCGGTCGTTGCTCGTCGATCCTGGCCATCGCCTCTGGGTCGAGCCACACGCTGGGCTCGCCGAGCGCCGTCGATCCGCCGGTGCGCAGGTCCACCAGGAAATCGGTCGCGGCACCAAGGAGAGCACTGAATAACCCGTCTCCTGCGTCGCCAGGTTGTTTCAGTGCTCTCCTGCTGTGTCGATTGGCGGCCCCTCCTTCGTCGGGTCCGACTAGCGGCCCTGAGCTGTCTTCAACCTGGATCCGCAGGGTCGCCGCTCCGATGTCGGGCCCGGGATTGCTGATGTCGACGCGGTGCACCACGGCGATCCGGTTGTAGGCCAACGCGTAGCTGAGCACGGGAGTCACTGAGACGGCCAGCGTGGGCCGTCCGGTACCGGTCGGCGAGGCGACAGGGTCGGTGCCACCGTCGGGCGAGGCGTCGTCGGTCACGGGTGGTCCTGCTGCCGACAACTCGGGGCTCCTGACTGGACGGAACGTTTCTCGATCCCCTGCATTCTCCACTGACGGCCCCGCGACGATGTGAATAACTCGCTGCGCACCGGTGCTGTTCGGCCATGATCCTGGCGTGGCGACGCCTGGTGTGACGACTGCCGGTGTGACGGCGCCCGGTGTGATATCGAGGGGACGGGGACAATGGTCGGCATGGTGGCAGAGGTTGCGACGCACGGGTGGCCCGAGTACGTCAGCGAGTGGACCGTCGAGATGCTCGACACGCTGCCCGAGGGCAACCTCAAGTACGAACTGCTCGACGGGACCCTGCTGGTGAGCCCGTCACCGGTGCCGTTGCATCAGGCCGCGATCGGCGAGCTCTACGTTCTGCTGCGAGCCGCTTGCCCGGCAGATCACTACGTCTTCCTGGCACCACTGGACTGGCAACCGGACGGCCGAACATCGCTGGAGCCGGATCTGCTGATCGTCCGCCGCGACCGGATCGGAGAGAAGAACATCGTCGAGACGCCCACCCTGGTGGTGGAGGTGATCTCGCCGAGTTCGGCGCGCATCGACCGGATGCTGAAGTTCGCCCGTTACGCGGAGGGTGGGATCGAGCAATACTGGATCGTCGATCCGCGGGTTCCGTCGGTGGAGATCTACAACCTCATCGATGGGGAGTATCAGCTCGCTGCACGTGCCCAAGGCGCCGAAACTGCTGCCGTCACGGCGCCGTTCGTCGTTGCCGTTGTTCCAGCAAAGCTCGTCGAAATCTGATCGGATTCTGCTGATCTGGCCTCGTCAGGCGGCGAGAAACATTGCCAGCACGGCAGTATCGGCGTCGTCATAGGGGTTGACGCCGGCTTTGCTGACCATGCTCATGATGTTTCCGCGGTGGTCGGCCTCCACCCACGCGGCCCGATGATCAAGCCCGAGGTAGGGAATTCCAGGTAGCAGCACACAGCCGGAGGCGACCTCGTCGTATTCGGGCAGCGTGGGGCGGATCTCGTTGGGTGGATGCAGCACGATCAGGCCGGGCGGTTGGTGGTCGGCGAATTGCCCTGGCAGTACGGCGTTATCACCGACGACTGGACCCTCGGCAATGACCAATCCCACCGTGCCGGGGGTCGGGTCGTCCGGAAGCTCTTCACGGACGCGGAAGACGGTGCTGGTGTGCAGCATTCCGGGGACGCTCGCCACCCGGACAGCAAGAAGGAGAAAGCGCGCCCACTCGACGGTGCTGGCGGGCCAACGGCCGGACACGAGGAAACCGCTGAGCAATCCTTCGGCATGGAAGGGCGACACTTCGACGGACAGGTCGTCGGGCTCTCTCATGGTCAACCTCCGTTAGCGGGGCGGCCGGATCGCTCATGGTGAATCACATAGGTGTTAGCACACAAGACCCCCTGAGTGCTAACCATTTTCGTGATGACGGCAGGGTCACGCCGTTGTTACGGATTCGCCCCGATGCCGAGAAGATGGGGCGGTGACGACACCCGGTGGCCGTAACAATTGTGAGCGGCAGTGCCGAGGCTCACACTCGGCCCGCCCGGAACCACCGATACTCAGGTCGTGACCGAACCGATTTCCTTCGCCGACAAACCAACCCTGACCGGCTCGACCGTGGTGCTTCGCCCACTTGGGCCGGAGCATGTCGACGATCTGTTGGCCGCATTGACCGATCTGGAGATGCTGCGGTTGACGGGTACGCACGCTGTATTCGACCGGGACCAGATCGTCCGGCACTGCGCGACCCGTGCGGAGCAGCGCGATCGGCTGGACTACGCGATTCTGGAACGTTCGACGGGAGCGTTTCTGGGCGACCTCGCGATCAATGATCTTGACGAGGACAACCGGTCCTGCGGATTTCGAATAGCGCTGCGTTCCGGCGTCACGGGTCGCGGATACGGCAGTGCGGCGACCAGGTTGGTCATCGAGCACGTCTTCAGCATGGGTCTGCATCGCATCGAACTGGAGGTCTATGCGTTCAACCCGCGGGCCCGCCGGGCCTACGAAAAGGCGGGCTTCCGGAAGGAAGGGACCTTGCGTGATGCGTTGCAGTGGGATGGCCAGTGGGTCGACGCCGAGTTGATGTCACTGCTCTCCACCGATCCGCGGTAGTCGGGCCGGTGACACCGGTGTGTCGATGTGCAGCGAAGTGCGAATCGACCTTCGCTCAGGCGATCCGCTCGAGCAGGGCGCCCAACTGTTCGATCTCGGCGGCGTCAAGGGCAGCCATCAGCTGTTCCAACGTGGCACTGACCGTTGCCTCAGTGACGGCCAGGAGTTCCTTGCCCGATTCGGTCAACGAATGCGCCAGCTTGTTGCCGGTCCGGCTGCGGTCGACCAGTCCACGGTTCACCAGCGGTGTGACTAGGGTGCCCAAGGCCTGATCGGACTGCAGCGTCGCTGCAGCGAGCGCATGACCGGTGAGGCCGGGTTGCTCGGCCATCACCTTGAGGACGGCCCTTTGCGCCATATTGGTGCCGTACTGGGTGAGTGCGGAATCCAGTGCGAGCTGGTTCCGCCGCTGCGCGCGGCGCAGCAGCATCCCGGCGGTGCTGATAACGCGGTCCATCAGGTTCTCCCGTCGCAGTTGTATCTCAACAACCTTTGGTCAGGCGGTGGGGGTCTCCGTTGCGCCGATCGTGGCCCCTTCTGACGGGTGGGACGCATCCGCTCGGTCCGCGCCGTGCTGTTTATCCACGCGTACGGTTGCGCCATACCGATGATCACCATTCGCGACACCGCAGCCAGTGGCGGTGACGCGCTCCGCCCGGCCTACTTCGTTGAGCCCGTTGCGGTCAGCGATCGACCCGGCCCGTGGCCTGGCGTCATGCTGATGCACGATGCGCTCGGGCTCGGCGATGACATGAACGAGCAGGCGGACTGGCTGGCCGGGGCCGATATCTCGCCGTCGCTCCGGACCTTTACAACGGCAAATCCATGGTTCGCTGCGTCAAGACCGTTTCAACGCAGCTGTTTGCCCAGCAGGGACCGGCGTTCAACCAGATCGAAGCTGCCAGAACATATCACGCGCAGTTGCCGAACTGTACCGGCACTGTCGGGGTCATCGGATACTGCTTTGGTGGAGCATTCGCCCTGCTCCTGGCCGGTCGGCCGGGGTATTCGGCGGCGGCCTTGAATTACGGACAGCTACCGAAGAATCTCGACGAGGTGTTGGCTGGGTCGTGTCCGATGGTGGCGAGCTATGGCGGGAAGGACACAACCCTCAAGGGTGCCGGCGAAAAGGTCCGGCTGAGTCTGGAAACGGGCGGGCGCTGTGTACGACTACAAGGAGTATCCCAACGGCCGGCACGGTTTCATCAACCGGCTCGCCGTTTTGTCGCCGTTGACTGTGTTGATGAAGGTCGGTGGGATCGGCTGCGACCATGATTCCGCGATCGACGCCAAGCAGCGCATCCAGGCGTTCTTCGATGAGCATCTCCGGGTGAACCCATCGGTCGATGTTGGGGACGGCCAGAGCCGAGCGTGACCTCCCGTTCGGAAATCTAGCGCGCGTACTCAGGTGCAGTCGTGGACACCCCGGACGTTGTCGGTTCCGCCGGGCGTGTCAACTGATGAAGTGCCTGGCGGGATCTCGCCGTCCCGGGTAGGACCTTCGGCACTTGTCGCCGACCTGTCCGTGAATCACGATGGAAAAGGCGACTGTGCGTCGCTATAGCCAGGATCGTGGTGATGGTGAGATGACGACCAATCCCGCTGAGGTGAACAGCCGAGCTCCGGCTCAAACACCTGCTTCGGCGGCGCTCCCGCCGCACGTTGCGCCGCTGGCCTTCTGGTTGTCCGGCGCTCTGCTGCTGGCCATCAGTGTGGCGGCGGGCATGACTTTCTTCGTGGACGGCATCTTGTTGGGGACGCCAGCCATGAACGGCTCGGCGCGGGGGACAGCCCTGGTCTTTCTGGTGGTGACGACCCCGGTGATGATCACCGCAATGACTCTGGCCGGCCGCGGGTCCGTGCGAGCACTGGTCGTCTGGCTCGGAGCAATAGGTGTCAGTGCCTACAACGCCCAGTTGTTCTTGTATGCGACACCTTTCAACGAGATGTTCCTCGTCTACGTTGCGTTGCTGGCACTTTCGATCTGGTCCATCGTTGCCCTGCTTGCACATGGCACTGTCGGCCGTTTGGCCGCCGCGGTCGATTCGACCATGCCGGTCAGACTGGTCGCGGGTTACGTCGCGGTGATCGCGGTTCTCAACGCACTGCTCTGGTTGAAGACCATCGTCCCAGCGGTGTTGAGTGACGACCCGATGTCGCACCTGGCCGGCACCGGTCTGACCACCAACCCGGTATTCGTACAGGACCTGGCTATTTGGCTGCCGCTCGCAGTCGTCGGGGCGTACTGGCTGTGGCACCGCAGGCCCTGGGGTTACACCGTCGTCGGCGGAGTGCTCGTCATGTGGGTGATCGAAAGCATCAGCATTGCGGCCGATCAATGGTTCGGATCCCAGGCCGACCCCGCATCGACGGTCGTCTCGGCCACGATGGTTCCGGCGTTCGCCGTACTGGCCCTGATCGGGCTGGTGCCGCTTGCGGTCTTCCTGCGGCATCAGAACTCGGCGCGCGTCCAGGGCACTGACAAGTGAAGGACTATGCCACCGATGCAGAGGATCGCTCCAATCGCCATGCAAGCCAACTGATTTCGTGTAGAGGTCACTAGAACGGTGGCTCCTCCTCAGATGGAGGGGCTTTGCTGCTGTCCGACGCCGCCGTTGCATTGTCCGGTCGCTGATCATCGGCGGCGGGGTTCGTCGCGGCTGCCGGGTTCTTGCCGGTGCCGGTGCCGGTGGCGGGGTTCGTGGTGTCTGCGGTCGGGCCGGGTGGGTTGGTCTTTGCTTGGAGGAAGAAGTTGGTGGTTTTCCGGAGTTCTGGTGGGAATTGGTCGTCGAGATCTGTTGTGTTTTCGGTGTTTTCGAGGGGTTCGATGATTTGTGGTGGGGGCAGGGTGTACGTGCGGCCGAGGGGTGTTGTCCAGTGGGTGGTGCCGTCGGGGTCGCGGGTGTTGAGGAATCCGCCGCCGTCCTTGGCGCGGTGATGGTGGTGGCATTTTCCGTCCAGGGTGGTGTGGTTGGTGCGGCCGCCGGTGGGTTTGCCTGGTCGGAAGGGTTCGATGTGGTCGATTTGGCAGCGGTCGGCGGGTTGTAGGCAGCCGGGGGTGCGGCAGGTGCGGTCTCTGGCGATGATGAATTGTTTGAGGGTTTCTGGTGGTTCGTAGCGGGTGCGGCCGTAGTCCAGGACGGTGCCGGATGCCGGGTCGTAGAGGATTCGTTGCAGGACGGCGTCGGCGGCGATGGTGCGGGCTTGGTCGGCGGTGATGGCGCCGTGGCCGGCGAGTTCGCAGGGGTCGTTGGAGCCGAGGAGGACTTGGTAGGGGACGAGGACCTGGATGTGGGGTTTCCGGCCGTGCCGGGCGGGCAGGTCCCGGCGCCGCGGTCCGGCGGGGTCCTCGGCGGCGGCATCGCCGGTGGAACCCGCCGCTGTTTCGGTGCCGGTAGCCGCGTCCGCGGTGTCATGCGCGGCGTCGGCGTCGGCATCGGCGGTGTCGGCTCCGCTGGCGGGTGCCCCGGCGGTTGGTGGCGGCTGCGCCGGAGGCGGACCGGACGGTGATGCCGGAACGGGTTCACCTGCGGGGGTGGCTTGCGCACGGCCGGGTGTGGGGGTCATCCCTGCGAGGAGGTCCAGGCAGACACCGGCGAGGCTGTCGACTCTTCTGGCGCCGAGGGTTCTGGGGTCGAAGGGGGTTTTCGCGGCGTCGGCGAGCCCGGTCGCGGCTTCCCAGATCGCGGCGATCTGTTCGGCCGGGGCGAGGACTTTCAGCCCGGCCATGCCGTCCTCTTCGGCCCACCGGGTCATGGTGCGGTCCTTCCGGGCGGTGCGGTGCCGGTCGGCGGCGCCGTCGGGGTCGTGGGCGATGACCCGGCGGACGGCGCGGCGGCGGAGTTGTTCGGCGGTGATGGTGCTGCCCTTCGATGTCACGGACGGGAGTAGGTCGGCCTCGACGGCGGCGGCGACCTCCGGGGTGGTGGTCGCGGTCGCGGAGGCCAGTCCCATGGCGTGCCCGGAGTCGATCAACCCGGCCCGCAATGCTTCCAAGGTCTGTGGCAGCCGCATGGTCATGGTCCGGGCGGCGCTGATCGCGTTCCCGGCGATACCGTCGCTGGTCCGCAGGGCGAGGGCGACCTCGGTGGGCAGCATCTCGGCCAGGCCGGGGTAGTTCCGGGACAGCATCGCCAGGTCGGTGTACTGCTCGGCCTGCAGCCAGGACAGCACCCGGGCGCGGGCTGTGATGGTTTCCAGCACGGCGTTGGCCCACCCGGTGACGACCCGATCGCCCAAACCGCCGTCGTGCGCCGCGCGGGCGGTAGCCAACGCCCGGTGCGGGTCGGTCACCGGGGCGGGGGCCAGGGCGTCGGGGCGTTTGGTGAGCGCGGAGACCAGTTCCGGCCCGGGTGGCAGGGTGCTGATCCGGGTGCGCCAGCACCCCAGTTCTATGATCGCCGCGCCGACCTGGGTGATCCCGTCGAGCAGGCCGAGCCGGACCGCCCGGTCGGTTTCTGTCCGTGCAGCACCGGGGTGGCCCCGCCACCGGGTGAACGCGGCTTCGACCTCGGTGGGGTCACCCGGCAGCACCACCCGGCGGCCGTCGCTGATCGGCCCGCGGGGGCGGGTGCCGCGTGACCCCGGGGTTGTCGCTGACCGTGCTGGACCACGTGCTGGTGCCGACCGCGACAGGCGACCAGCCGGGTGTCCCGGTGCTCGCCGGCCCGCCTGCTGCACCGAGGGCACGAACACTGCGGTCAGTGCTTGTTCCCGGGCCGACCCGCCCTGTCCGGGCAGCAGTACCCGTAACCGCGGTGCGGGTTCCACACCGGGCGCGCACCACACCGCGACACGTTCTCCGATCGCGACCCGTGACTCGAACATGCCACATCATAACACTAGATTCGAACACATGTCTAGCTCCCCAAACCTCGAGGCCGGCGGGGACTGGGTCGCCGACGCCGCCCGGTCCCGAGGAGGGATCGGAATCAGCGGCCGGTATGCCGCTCTGGTCGTTCTGCAAAAACATGATCAACTTCCGACCCGGTCGGGGATGGTGACTGCGCCCCATGGTTGGGAGCCGACTGATGTCAGGCGCCGGTCCCAATCAAGAGCCGCCCGCGATGCGCGTGAAGGTGAAGATGCCCCATTGACGAGGAGGTGCGGGCCGAACGCCACCAGGATGTTCTTCGTGCGGATTTAGGCCAGGTGAGGACGATCCGGGCCACGCCGATGACGCCGTCGCAGAGCTTCGCCCAGTGAATCGACGCCGGCCTTCAGTCGCGCTGTTGATCGAGCGACGGCGCCACTTCGCGCATGTCGAGCCAATGCAGCTCACGACCGACCTTGACTTCATCCTGGACGCAACCCGGTGGGTGTCCCAAGTCAGAGAATGCTCGACACTTGATCTTGTGCCATTAACGTTTGCCGGGTGAAGGATTTGGCTATGGTTGCTCCATGTCCAACACCAGAGAAACGAGTTCCACCCACGCCCGATGAGCGCCCGGGACTCCCACGGGCCAACCTCCCGATTGTCATCTCCTCATGGGAGATCGAATGCCACGGTCCACTTCCCACGGTAGGTGAACCGACCACTTGGCGCATGGCATTCATGCCCGTGGACCAACCGGATCCGCTAGCCGCCGAACGGACTCTCGGACCGGTCACCGAACTGCAGTGGCAGGTCGAACCGTTGGCGGATGGGGCTGATGGCCGAGCCCTGTACCGCAACGGTTTTGCCGCGTACTACGGGTGTCTCGACCACGGACCGGGCCGGCGAACCAGGCCACTGCCACCGTGGGGTCAACAACGATTGCGCGGAGTCATTTATGGCACTCGACGCGGCGGCGCTGAACACGACACCTTCCCCACGACGACAGCAACCGCCGACCGGATGCAAGTGATCTCATGGGAGTACCGGCAACTGGATCGTCGCCTGATCAAAGTGCCGGGGTCCGTTGTCCAACGCGATGTTCAGCAAAGCCCCCGAAGGTTCACCATGACCCCCGCCCCCGGCCGAACTCCGAGGTCGTGGTGGGCACGCTATACCGCGACGACAGCAGCGTGCTAATGACCTTGCGCGATGACGCCGATCCAGGCGACGCCGAATAACCTGGGCTCCGCGTCAGCAGGGCTGGCCGGTACCGACCAGGTGCGCAAGCGGTGCCGGGACCATGGCTTCGACCTCGGTCAGGAACGCATCGAGGTCGATTCGGCGAACGCTGTGCCAAGTCCCCAAATGCTCACTGTGGAACCGAGTTCGGTCGCTTCAATCGCGTGCGGGTCGCCGGGAAGCTCGATTGTCTCTGTGCAACGGGGGAGCACCTAGTCGCGTTTTCTCACCGTCGCTCCGTCGGGGAGGCAAGGTCCGATTCACTGAATCCGAGCCATTCGGGCCAGTCAGGACGGTCGGTGCACGCGGGCCAGATCCAGCAGGCGTCGCAGGTGGCTGGCGGTAGGCCAAATTCCAACCCTGCGGTATTCGTCTCCCGAAGGTCGGCGGCTGGCACTCGCAGTTCATTCGGGTCGAAGTTCTGGTACCTGGGCGTTCTTGCTGCGGTTCGAGGTGGCGGGAATCGCCGCTCGCTTGGCATAAACCCAAGCCCGAACCGGGCTGGATTCTCGGGTCCCCGCCAAGAACTCACCGACGGTAGACGATGAATACCGCACGGTCGGAATATGTCCTACCGCCAGCCAATTGAGCGGATACGGATCTGCTGCGGCGGCGCCGGTTCAGGGGCTCCCCCAGATCGCTGCTGACGAGGCTGAACGAATGGTTCTCATCCAGTTGCTTGGACTTCGATTGGCGGCGTGACCAAGCGGACTTCAACTGATTCTTCACAAGCAGAAGGTAGTGTCAGCAATTTGTCACTTCTATCGAACGGAGAAAACACGTCGACGGGCCCCCCGATCGTAATTAGCTCGCCGTATCTGTAAACAATTCCGTTGAACCCAACGCCGTCTGCTGTCATCTCTGGTGATCCACCAACAAACGCAGGAATGAATCGGGTGCCGTCATCGAAAGTTGCGTATATGCAGCTATTTTCTAACGACATCGTAACTTCCAGCGCGGCCGCCGAGACGAACCGTTCGGCGTCAGCATATATCGCAAGAGGTATCTCTGAACTAGGCCTGGAAGCCGAACCAGCGCATGATGTTAGAAGAAACCCAAGAAAACCCGCGGCCACCACATAGAGGCGTAATGGGCCGAGTCTATCCATACCAGAGTCCAACACCGAGATTGTCTATATATTCAATGGCCATATCTATAGACTTCGTGCCTGCGCATCCACTTAGTATTCCGTAGGCTGTCGTGGCATTATAGACTTCCCCCACTGTCGCCACCGAGGCATTTGGCGGAAGGTCCATTTATCGTCACCCGTATCCCTGGGTTTCATGATGCTGACCCGCGGTTGCTTCCGGATCTGTCTCGTCACCCGCAAATATGGCAAATGAAGTAGCGATTGTAAGCTTGAATGCCAATGCTCTCACTATGCACACCCTATTGGGAGAGTCGAGTGAACCTGGGACAGGGAAGTTACTCCGCATCTTAGGACAGGGGCCCACCGACAAAGAGACACAACTTGATCACGATTGGAATTCGAGGAAGACAGCCCGCAAAAAATTGCCATGTTGATCTCGAGTTCTGTTCAGCATCCGCTCCGTCGGCGATGCGGGACTTGTTCAAACCAATCCGGGCCATTCAGGCCAGTCGGGTCGATCGGCGCAGGCGGGCCAGATCCAGCAGGCGTCGCACTCTCGGCAGCGCCAAGTGCGGTGGGACGATCCGGTGCAGCTGGTGCAGGGGTGGTTACTCAGCAGGACGTTGTTCTCCCCTAGGACGTGCCCTTTCGGGCAGCGATCAGGCATGGCCTCAAAGAGTTCATGCCCTTGGATCCGGTAGTGACGGTCTGACAGACCAAATTCCTCAGGTGTCAGCATCCCCTTATTCGAACACATGTTCGGAACGAAGGCGAGGGGGCTGGTCTTTGTTGTCATCGGCCGCCGTTGGGCCAGGTAGGTGTGCCAGTCCCGCTTGGTTCGGTGGGCCCACAGGGTTGCCGTGACCTCGTGGATGCCGAGCAGGTCGGAGAGAACGGCGGCGGGCAGGTCGGCCGCCAGGGTGATAATTTGCGGTGTTCCGGCCGGCGTGGGGGGTGATGCCGGAACGGAGTAGGCGTGCGCCGAAGGTGCAGGAGTCAAGTGGCTTTGAGTGATTGAACCCTGGGAAAGCAGTGGCGCCGAGTTGGCGGTGGCGGGGATGACGGTGCGGTTGTTATTGCGGTGCAATGGAAGTTGAGCTATTAAAGGTCCGGTGGCCCGATCCGGTGCACTGCACGCACGGGTGATTCCCGATCAGGACGGTGTCGCGCCCGAGGGGGTGACCTTGCGGGCAGTGCGGTGGACGGGCCTCGATCAGGTTGTGCCCCTCGATCCGGTAGTGCCGCGCCGACAAGTCGAACCCGTCCGGCGTGAGCATGGCTCATTCGAACATATGTTTGACTGATTTGGACAGCCTCGGTCGTCCGCCATGCGGGCCGCTTGCCCTGCCAACACGGACGCACGCACCGAGAGGCAGGCTGGTACGCGTGAGCGATGACGTACCGAGCCCAGCCGCGGCGACGCCGCGTCCGGCATTTGTGCTGCACGAGCACCAGAAGCCTCGCCACCACTTCGACCTTCGGCTTGAGGAGAACGGTGTCCTGCGGTCGTGGGCCGTGCCGAGGGGACTGCCCGAAAACCCCGGGGCAAATCGGCTCGCAGTCAGCGTGGACGACCACGACCTGGATCACCTCACTTACGTCGACGCGGACAAGAGCATCGCCGACATCGGTTGGTGGGAAGAGCATGACCGCAACGACCGGCGGTTGGTCTTCACTCTGCACGGCCGCAATGATGCGGTCCGCTACGCGCTCATCGAGACTTCCAGCGATTGGCTGTTGCACAGGATGAAAGACCAATGAGTCGCCCAGAGCATGCTCAGATCCTCCAGTTCGTCGCCACCCGTCGGTGACCCACATCACATTTCATCGGTAGGCAGCGAGTTCGCCTGTTCCACTGGCCCGTTCGCCCGGCTTGCTGTCATGATTTCCTCGTCGTTCAGGTTGGCAGCGCCGCCGAGATGGAATACCAGGGCGCGTCGGGGTGCTAAACATGCACGTCAACAGCAACTGGCAGTACTTGTGTGCCCGCTCGGGCACAAAATCGCGGTCGTGAGCGTTAGCACGTCCGTACACCCACCGCGACATCGATCACGAGGTCGCCGCATACAGGTTCGGGGGAAGCACCATGGCTGCAACAACTGACTACGACGCTCCACGCCGCAGCACCATCGAGGAAGCCGAGACCGAATCACTCGAGGCGCTCACCGCTACTCGGCCGGACGCCCAGTCGCCGGTCGTCGAGATGGACGAGGGCGACTCTTCCGAGAGTGTCGAGGTACCTGACATTGATCTGTCGGGCGAGGAACTGACCATGCCGGTCATTCCGAAGAAGGCTGACGAGTTCACCTGCTCGTCCTGTTTCCTGGTGCAGCACCGCAGCCGGATCGCCTCGACGTCCGGTGACCGGTCCGTCTGCGTCGACTGCGCCTAGGTTATTCGCCTCGGTCCAGAACCGGCTTCGCCTCGATCAGGCAGTTGCCGCGTCCAGGTACTGCAGCAGGTCATGGGCCGCCAGCTCGACGTCCTTGTGCCGCCACTCCGATGCCCGGTAGACGCAGGCGATGAGCCCGGTGCGATGCACCCGGCGAAGGTCGCCGTAGACGAAGGCGTAGCGGGCCTTGGTTTCCTCGTTGGCGCCCTCGGTGAGCCCAAGATGCCAGGCGCCGTACTCCTGGAACGAATGTGACTTCAGGTACTTGTTCTCGTCGTCGGCCTTGGGTTGGACGTCACCCCAGTCGCTGTCCAGCACGTACTGCCGGGCGTCGATCAGCTGTCGCGCCTTGGCGACGGCGTCCTGATTGACCGTGTATTTCGCCATGGCGCCAGGGTAGGCGCACTTCGACCCAAGACGTCATGCTCAGCGCGACACCAGGACCTTCCGGAGGAACTTGGTGAGGTCGGAGATCTCGTCCATCGAGACGCTGTGCCCCATCCGCGGGTAGGTGTGCTCCTCCAGGTCGGTGTGGGTCCGCAGAAAGGTCAGCGCCCAGCGGTTGGCTACGGCCGGCACGATCGGGTCCGCGGGGTCGTACCCGGCGAACGCCGGCACGCCGGATCCGGTCGCCGCGTCGACAGCGAGTTGGGAATCGCCCGGGTGATCGTCATCGAACATGAAACCGGACAGCGCAACGAGCCCGCCGACCAAGTCCGGATGCCGGCGGAGCACCGTGATCGCCGTGCACATCCCCTGCGAGAATCCGAGGACCACCGCCTTCGAGGTGTGTTGGCGGATCAGGGCCGCGACCTGATCGGCGGTCCGACCGATCGCGGCATCACTGGGCTGCGCCATGACGGAGCCGGGGAACCAGGAGTAGCCGCGCGGCCTGCCCGGCGCCTGATGTGCGGCCCGGACGGCGATCACCTTGGCACTGACCCCCGGCAGGAACATCTGCATCGCCGGGACCAGCGAGATCAGGTCCTTCTCGTTGGAGCCGTAACCGTGCAGCAGAACAAGCGTCGCCACCTGCGGGTTGTCCGGCTGTGGCGAGCCGAGCCAGGCGACCTCATGATGCGGCAGCTGGTCGGCTCGGGTATTGGAGGACATCACTCCACGGTAGGTGCTGTCCGGGCCACGCATAGCCAGGTTGCCTTCGGGGGAGGAAGGTAGGGTCACTGCCCACACTCTGCTTCAGGCGCCAGTGACAAAGGAGTTGACCGGTGACCGTGCATTCGCGAACTGCCACGTTCCAGGGACGACCTGACACCATCGGCGCCGGCGTGACCTATCTGCGCAACGATGCCGTGCCGGCAATCCTGGCGATGCCAGCCTGTATCGGAATGTCCGTGCTGGCGGCCAGCGGCTCGGGCCTGTGCATCGTGACGACCGCCTGGGAGACCCGCAACGCGATGCATGCCAGCGTCAGCAAGATCAGGCCGATCCGGGAGCGGATCGCCAAGACCCTGGGTGGGATCGCCGAGGTCGAGGAATGGGAAGTCGCCGCAATGAACCGGTTGCACAGCTCCGCCCAGGCCGCCTGCGCGCGGGTCACCTGGCTGCGGGTCGACCGCGCCGCCGCCGACGAGGTGATCAAGGATTTCCATGCCGAAACCCTGCCGGCGCTGCGCGCTGTTCGCGGGTTCTGCGGCACGAGCCTATTGGTGAATCGGGAGCGCGGTCGGGTGGCCGTTTCGGTTGCCTATGACGGCCCGGAGGCCATGCAGCGCAGGATGTCCCGATCCGACGGGCGACACCAGGTCGGCGACAACATCATCGATGTCCGGGATTTCGATCTGGTGATGCCACATCTGCGGGTGCCCGACCTGGCATCTTTCTGAGCAATCCGGTCGGCCAACGCACCAGTTCGAGTCAGGGACCCGTGAAGCTCGGCGCCGGCAGGGCAGCAACGCAACCGTCGTCGAAATCGGCTGGTTGGTTCAGGAAACCGTAACCGGTGACGCCGGGCGGCGGCACACCGGCGGCGAGGCGGGCCGCTGCCTGGTTGCCGTCGCCGTTGGCCAGGTTGTCGATCAGGGCCGGAATCGGGGCGATCAGACCGGGGGAAAGGCTCGAGGTCAGGACCAGGTTGGCAAGTTTGTAGCCGTCGATCAGGACCTCGACGCTCTGGCCGGTCGTTGGGTCGGCCAACCGTCACCGTCTTGGGGATTTCGGTGAGCTGGTTGACCAGGGTGGTGAAGTCGGCCCGGACGTTCGGATATGCGGTGTCGCAGGCGGTGTCGGCCGCGCAATCGTCGAACAGTTGCTGGAAGCCGTGCGCCGCGGACGGCCAGAAGTGGTCGACGATGACGTCCTGGGGTGGCACCACCGAGTCCAGCACCACGGAGCGAATGCCCTCCGGATGGTCGCGCAGCGTTTGAATGGCGAGGTCGGTGCCGTAGGAGACTCCGTAGAGATTCCATTGCTCGACGCCGAGCGCCAACCGGAGATCCGCCAGATCGGCGGCATTCGTCGTGGTGTTGAACTCCGCCGGATCCCAGCCCGCCGGGACGAGCCGGTCCCGGCAGGCCCGCGTGGCAGCGCCTGACTTCTCGGCCGTTGCGGGGTCCGTGCTGCTCAGGCTCACCCGATTCGGCGAGGAACTGGTCGATCTCCGGGCAGGCCAGCAATGGGTCGGACTTCAAGGTTCCGCGCTGATCGAAGAAAATCACGTCCCGGTCGGAGTTCCAGCCCTTCTCCACCCGCTGCACGGCGCTGAGCAGCGCACTGCCACCCGGCCCGCCGGTCAGGTAGACGATCGGGTCGGGTGCCGGGTTCGGGTCGGTCGCCTTCACCCTGGCCACCGCGATCTTGATTGTCTTGCCGGTCGGCTCCTGCCGGTTCTCCGGCACGGTCAGGTAGCCGCAGTCGAACTCCGGACCGAGGTCGGGGACAGGAACTGCGGGTAGATCGGATTCGGGCACGGGACGGCGGCGTAACTGACCTTCGAGCTGCCGAACGCTGCGTCAGTGGACCCGGTTGCGCTCGAAACAGCTTGCGTCGTAGTCTGTGTCGCTGCCGCAGAACTGGTGGGGTTCGGGCTTTGCTCAGCACTCCCGGTCGAGGTGCAGCGGTCAGCAACAGCACTGCTGTCGCCAGCCCTGCGGAATGGGCCCCCGGTCGGACCCGACGAAGGAGGGGCCGCCAATCCACTCCGACGGGGACTGGACGTGCGGTGGGTGGACGCGGTCACGATCCCTCCAAACGACCCGGAGGGTTGTCGGTGACGACCGGGCCAAGCGGGATCGTCATCGTCGCTAACGTCCCTGGCCAGAGCGTGCCGCGGACTGCGTTGGCACGCTCTGGCCAAAGCTGGCGTCAGCAGCTGATGGATCCGACCCGCCGGCAGGTCAGCAGCAGGTACTCCCAATCGAGCACCACGGTGTCCTTCCCTTGCTGGAACCGCTCGACCAGCAGGACCAGGTCCCGATCCAGCGCGGCAACCTTGTCCGGGTCGTCGGCGATGGCCTTGTAGACGGAGATCGTCGGGCCGTACCGCGCCTTGAAGTAGTCCCGCAGGTCGGCGGGTGCGGCGAACCGGTCGATCCGGACGGTCTGTTTCCGGGCAACCACGTCGGTGACGCGATCGCCGAACAGGTCACGGACGTGGGCCTCGCTGCCCCACAACGGCGGTGGCTGCGCACCCAGCGGGGGCGGCGGCGCGTTCGGCTTCATGGTGGCGAACATCTGGCCGATGAAGCCTTCGGGCGTCCAGCTCAGCAAGCCGATGGTGCCGCCGGGCCGACAAACCCTGACGATCTCGTCGGCGCTGGTCTGGTGGTGCGGCGCAAACATCACCCCGACGCAGGACAGCACGGTGTCGAAATCCCCGTCGCCGAACGGAAGTGCCTCGGCGTCACCCTCCGTCCACTCCAGTTCGGCGCCCCAGGTTGCAGCCTGCCGCCGTCCGGCGTCGAACAGTTCAGGGGTGAGATCGCTGGCGACGACCTTGGCCGCAATCCCGTGGCGGCAGGTCCCCTCCCCACGGTCCCGGCCGATGACCCGCGTGGCAACTGGTAGGTGAGCTGCGTCACTGGATTGCCGACCAACTACATCCCGACATGCGCTGCCGGACCGGGTTTTTGCCTGACCGGTTTCGTTACGCTCGCGCTGTCCGGGGCTCGTCGCTGCGCCTGCGGCAGCCCCTACGAGCGAAGGAATCCCTTGTGACCGCTACTGACCTGATCACTCTGGACGACGTGACCGTCGAAGACGGGGCGCTCGGCGAGCAAGCCGCCGCCGGGCCGCCGGGTGAATCCTCGTCGTCGGCGCCCGCGGATCTTGCGGCGACGCCGGCCGCCGAACTCACCAGCGCTGACCCATCCGAAGATCCTGCGGAGGAGACGGTTTCGGCCATAGAGCCGGACGGCGGAATTGGCGCCCTTACTGGCCGCCTCGATGCGGTGGATGCCCGGGTGGCCGAGTTCGCCGGGGGCCTGCAGTCGACAGGCGCCGTGGTGGACGCGCTGACTGCCAGGGCGACGACCATCGAGGAGGCAGGCGCTGAGATTGCTGGCCGGTTGACGGGCGCGGAAGGTCGGCTGGATGCCGCCGATGCCGCGGCGCGAGTCGCGCACCAGCGGGCCAACGCGGTCGCCGATCGGCTGGCTGCGGTCGATTCCCGGATCGACGCCTTGGGCGATCAGCTCGCAGCCGTGCAGCTCCAGCAGGCCGACCACGAACGAGCACTGGCAGACGTGACTCGCACGATCGCCGCCGAGGTGGAGCGACACACCACCGATGCCCTGGTGGACACCCGGCACAGCCTGCAGTTGGCGGTGAATTCGATCGCCCAGCTCTCGCTGGCGATGGCGGAATCGTCCCGCGATCTCACCGAGGACGTGAGCGCCGAGTCGGCGACCGCCCTGTTGGATTCCTTCCGGGTCGACCTCGATGCGATCCTCGGCCAACTCGGATTCACCTGCCTCGACACGCCGGTCGGCGCCACCTTCGATCCGCATCGGCATCGTGCGCTCAAGCGGGTCACCACCTCGGACCCGGCTCAGGACAAAGTGATTACCCGGGTGATTCGCGATGGGTATCTCTCCGCCGCGACCGGCCGGATCCTGCTCTTTGCCGACGTCGAAGTCAGCCGCCACCGACCCTGACGAATAGCTCCCGCCATCGCCGCGACTCCGGGTGAAAGAAAGAAGAGGAAATGCCGCACTACTTTGGAATCGACCTGGGAACGACCAATTCGGCCATCGCCTACCTTGACGACAACGGCCAACCGGCCGTGGTGCCCAACACTGTCACCGGGCATCCGACGACCCCGTCGGTGGTGTATTTCCAGGAACCCACCGAGGTGGCGGTGGGCGATATCGCCCGTAACGCCGCGATCGCCGAGCCGGAGTACGTGGTCTCGTTGGTCAAGCGCAGCATGGGCGAGGCTCGGACCTTCACCATGCACGGCATCGACCACACCCCGGAGAGCATCTCGGCGCTGATCCTTCGGCACCTGTTCGAGGACGCCAAACAGGCCCTCGACAGCGACGACAACAGTGTGGTCATCACGGTTCCCGCGTACTTCGGGATGCGGGAGACGCAGGCCACGGTCGAGGCAGGCACCCTGGCCGGGCTGAACGTGGTCTCCACCATTCCGGAGCCGATTGCCGCAGCTCTGCATTATGGTTGCGCCCCCGGCGATTCGGTGGAAACGCTGCTGGTGTTCGATCTGGGCGGCGGCACGTTCGACACCTCCGTATTGCGCATCGGGGCCAAGAGCATCGACACCATCGTCGTCGACGGCGACCGCAAACTGGGCGGCGCCGATTGGGATCTGCGCATCGCGCAGTGGCTCACCGAGCAGTTCGTGCAACAGTCGGGGTGCGATCCGGCAGACATGGCCGACCCGGGTTTCCAACAACTGGTGCTGCAGCAGGCGGAAGCGGCGAAGATCCAACTGTCCCAGGTTCCCTCCACCAAGGTGCCGATCCGATTCGGCGCCAAGGCCGTCACCCTGGTGCTGACCCGGGAGCAGTACGAGGATCTGACCGCCGACCTGCTGGACCGGACCATGGAGGTTGTCCGTCGCACGCTGGCCACCGCGGAAGGCAAATCGATAGCAGCGAAGGACATCTCGGATGTCCTACTGGTCGGCGGCGCCACTCTGATGCACGCGGTGCCGCGTCGGCTCAGTGCGGAGTTCGGTTGGTCGTGCCGCCGGGTGGACCCGCACCTTGCGGTGGTGAAGGGTGCGGCGATCTACGCGGAAGGGCTGCGCGGCGAGGCTACCGGCGAGGTGGTACGGGAACTGCCCAAGGTCCGAAAGGTATTGCCAAGATCCTTCGGGGTTCGGCTGGATCGTGAGACCTCGCTGCACCGGGAGCATCTCTACATCGAATACATCGCCAACGCCAATGACCCGTTGCCCATTGCGCAACGCCGGCTCGTTGCCTGCACGAAGATCGACAACGTGGAGACCCAGAGCTTCCACTTCTTTGAGCAGAACGGCGATTCACCGTCACCGGTGATCGCCTTGAACCGGGAGGTCACCCCGCCGGATGGGTTCGTCTTCCGGGGACTTCCCAAGCTGCGCAAGGGTTCTCCGATCACTATCGTGGTCAATGTCGACGAGGATGGCCTTGCCACCATCGAGGCCTTCGAGGACAGGTCCGGTCAGCGACTGGAGACGAATGTGCAACTGGGCGTCCTGCAGGAACAGCAACTGCAGGAACTGGAGAAGGCCTTGGGTGAGGTGGAACTGCTGCACTGACCTGTTGCCGGCAGGTCAGGAAGCCACCTCGACCGTTGCCTGGCCGGCGCGGAGGAATCGCACCGTCTCGTCGATCACGTTCCGGTCGACGAGCAGTCGCCGGTGGCCAAGACCGTCCGTACTGATCAGCCTTGCCGGCCCCGCCCAATCCTCGACGAGGCGCACCGAGTCACCATGCGATGTCTCCCGATCACGGCGGTCGTGGACCACCAGGAGGGGAACCGGGTCGACGAGCCGGGCGAGCACCGCGATGTCGATCCCGGCGACCGGGTAACCAACCAGTCGTTCCGTCTGCGCAGTCATCGCCCGGCGCACTCGCGGGCCGATTCCGGCTTGGCCGGCGAATCGATCGAAATGCGTTGCCAGGTCACGCATCGGCGCCAGGAATACCAGTCGCTCGGTGGACAGCCAGCCGTGCACCTGGGCCAGCAACGCCGGGACCGCCCCCATGGAATGGGCGATCACCGCGTGCGCTGGACCAAACCGGGCCGCAACGGCGTCGAGCGCCCGGCCGAACTCCAGGGCGTGTGTGCGGCCGGGTCCGAACGGCCCCGGGTCGGATGCGCCGTGTGCGGGGGCGTCGAAGGCGATCACGCGAAAGCCGTTGGCCCGCACCGGCTCGACGAACGATCCGAGTTGCGCGCCGAGCCCACCCCAGCCGTGCATCAGATAGATGACAGGACCGGAGCCGAAGCTGACGCCGCGGACGGCCGCGTGCTGCGCTGTCACGGTGAAAGGCTCACCGTCGTCGGGCATCGGCCGCACCTGTGGGGGCGGTGGGACCTTGAACCAACGAGTGGTGGCAAAGCGTGCGCCTCGACCAGGGGCGATCAGCTCAGCTGTCCGGAAACCAGTCTTCGTGACCAATACACTAGCACGAACGAGCGTGCTTTTTTGTACGGATATGACAGCCATGGTGTCGCCCTTCTTGGTCAGTGAGGTGTGCGTGCGGCGGTAAGGGTGGATTCGAACGCACGCTGGGTCATGCTCAGGGCGCGCTCGTCGCGAAGTAATCGGCTCGCATAGTGATGGCCGAGCATGATGGCGTGCACCTCGAAGGCGAATTGCTCGGTGTCCAGGTCTGCGGCGAACTCGCCCTCGGTGACCGCGGTTGCGGCGACGTTGGCGAGCAACTCCAGCCAGTCCCGTTCGGCCTGGACAAGCGCGTCGCGGAGCTCTCCCGGGCGATCGTCAAGCTCGACAGATGCTGCGACGAAAATGCAACCACCCACGAGTGCCGTAGTGGACCAGTCCAGCCAGTGGGTGAACAGGGCACGCACCCGTTGTTCACCGCGGGCGGTGGCGAGCGCCGGACGAACCACCGAGTCGACGAATCGCTCCCTGGCCCGTTGCAGGACCTGTAACTGTAGTTGATCCATGGATTTGAAGTGCGCGAACAGTCCGCTCTTGCTCATCTCGGTCTGTTCAGCCAATTTGCCGATCGACAGCCCGGTGAAACCGACCCGCGATGCCGTCTGGAGGGCCTCGTCCAGGATCGCGGTTCTCGTCAGGTCACCCTTGCGCACGGACGGAATATTAGCACGAGCGTGCGGTAACTGCCGAGACATTCTGCGAGATGATCGAGGCCGATGAATTAGCAGCTACCGTCCACCGGAGACGAAGAACGCCCACGCGCTCGGTGGGAGCGCCGCATTCGCCCGGCGGCGGAACAGTTCGGCCGGCCGGCCGAACGCGCTTGCCAGCTCTCCGGTGGGTTCGAGTGCGTCGATGACGTACCGCCGGAAGGTGTCCTTGACCAGCGGTCGATCGAAAACCGCCTGGTAGATCCGCCGTAGCTCCAGCACGGTGAACGTTTCGCCGAGCAGATTCGCCGGGTCCAGCTGCCGGCCGTATCGCACGCGGAGCTCGTCAACGGCCAGTGCGACGATCTCGGCGTGGTCGAACAGTAGCGGCCGGCCAGGCCGGCCGTGGATCACCGGCATCAGGGCAACGGTCGCGGGGACCCGTTCCGCTGCCAGGGCACCGCTGTGGCCCACCGAGAGCACCCAACCGCGCTTGTCGCGGGCGGGATCGTCGAAGACCCGAAGCTGGGCGAAGGCCACGTCCGAAAGAGCGGCCTTGTCGTGCAGGGCACGCACCGCCGCGTCCGAGAGTCGTTCTCCGGCATGCAGAAAGGTCCCCGGTAGGGCGAGACCGCCATATCGATGGTCGACGACGACGACCTGCAGCACGTCGTCCCTGACCGTCAGGACCGCGACGTCCACTGCCACTGACGGTCGGGGGTAATCGGCGAGCGACTTGCGCGCCGGGGATGATCCTCTTGCCACCCGATGACGATAGCGCAGAGTTCCGCTTAACCTCATCGAGGAGATGCGCTGAACTCCTCAGGGAAACCGGGTCCTGCGGGTGGATGCCGTTGCGAGTGGGCTCATCCCTCGCGCGGCACGTACATGATGACGGCAACGCCGGCCAGGCAGATGGCGGCGCCGATCAGGTCCCAGCGATCCGGCCGGAACTTGTCCACCACAGCGCCCCAGGCCAATGAGCCGGCGACGAACACGCCACCATAGGCGGCCAGGATGCGACCGAAATTCGCGTCCGGCTGCAGGGTCGCGACGAAGCCGTACAGACCGAGGGCGATGACACCGGCACCGACGAAGAGCAGCCCGCGGTGCTCTCGACCGCCCTGCCAGATCAGCCAGGCACCGCCGATCTCGGCCAGCGCGGCCACGACGAACAGCAGGATCGACCTGGCGATGATCAGGGTGTCACAGGCTATCGGTGCACCCGTCGCCTGCCGGATCCCGCGCCGCCGTTCGAGCGGGGCGCGGGATCCGGTCATCAGCTCAACGGGTGAGCACGGTGAAGCCGCCGGGAGCGAGGAAGACCTTGGGGTTCGAGCCGGCGATCGACTGCTTGCTGACCAGGCGGCCTTCCCGGTCGTACGACGAGACGAGTGCAGGGCCGGTCCCGCCCAACGCCACCGCTCGGTGCTCTGTCGAACCCGATTTGGAGGTCAGCAACGCGGTGAAGTGACCGCCACCGTCGGTGAGCAGGGTCGCCACCTCCGGCATGATCAACAGCGCGTCGATATTGCCCGTCCCCCCGGTGGTGTGCAGCTGCAGGGTGTCGGCCCTCGGCCGCAGGGTGCGGCTGAGGTCGATCGGCAGCAGTTCGGTGGGTGCGGGCGCGTTGCCCTGGGCGCGGACCGCCCCGTACCGGACGGTGCCGAGGGTGCTGCGCCCCGAGAGCAGCGTGCTCTTGGCCCGGGAACCTGGCGAGAGTTCCACCACCGGTTGGACCAGCCGCGGCTGGTCGTCGGCCGGGATCGTCCACGTGACGGTGCTCCCTCGGCCGGCGGCGACATAGCTTCCGCTCCACTGGGATTCGCCGGTCCATGCCGAGACCGGTTCGACGACAACGGCTCCCGAACCGAGGACGGCACTTTCCGCTTCGATCACCTGAAGCCCGTCGCGGACCCGGATGGACGACGATGCACCGGCCAGCGCGGCCAGATCCGGATTAGCGTCGAGCACCTGCATCGTCAGCAGGCCGTGAATGGTCGATTCTGCCCCGGAGTTGCGGTTGATTACCCCGTCCGGGCTGACGCCGTCCCTGGTGACGCCGGTTGCCGCGTCATACACAGCTTGACCGGAGGCGTTCTGGCCGAAGAACCAACCCGCCGCGATACCGGCCAGCTGGCGGATTCCGGGACGGGCGGTCGCCGCGCCGACCGCAACCAATCCCTGGACCCGGGCATCGGCGCCGTAGGCGATCTGGGTCCTGTCCCCGGGGGTTGGCAGCAGGCCGTTGACCGGTCCGGTCGAGGTCAGCAGGTGTGGGCTGAAGCCGGCTGCATCACCGACAGCCGTTGCCAGCAGGGACTTGTCGCGGAGCGCAACACTGGCTGCGGCGAGCGCGGCCGGCATGTTCGCACCCCAGGCGTGCCAGAAGGACCGCGTCAGCGCCCAGGGCAGCAACGCCCGATAGGGCCAGCCGGTGGTGGACCCGGCAGACATCGCGGCGATACCGGCGGCGAGCTGCTTCAGGGCCGTCCGGGCCGCACGATTGCCGCCGCCCGCCGTGACATAGGCGGCCAATCCCAGCACGGCCTCGGAACTCGCGTCCGCACCGTCGACGATCAGCCAGTTCGGCACCCGAACGCCATGAATGAGCTGAAAGGTGCCGTAGTCGTCGAGCACATCACGCTGTAGTGCCGTCACCGCCAGGTCCATCCTGGTCTTGAGGAACGCTGCGAACGCGGGATCGGAGTCGCGGAAGGCCGCATATCCCTCGCCGAACGCCCACAGCGTTCTGGCCAGCCAGTACGACGCATCCGAGTCGGACGGATCGGGTAGTTCGCTCGGCGTGGCCGATCGCGTCAATGTTCCGTCGGGCTGCATCCACAGCACCACTTCGCCGGCCTTCGGCCCGGTCAGGGTCTGCATGTACGCCAGACCGCGGAGCTGCTGGTAGGCCTGAGTTTTCGCCGCTGTGTCGCCGGTAGCCTGCCAGGAGCGGAGGTAGACAACCGCCGCGCGGGCGATGTCGTCGGCGTCAAAGGCGCCCTGGCCCCAGGTGTTGGTGGCGGCGTCGTACGCGCCGCCGCCGACCCGGGTGAAGGACCCGTCGTCCTGGGCGTCGGCATACACCCAGAGCACGCCGACCTCGGGCTGGTCGGCGAGCCGGTAGCTGCTGTGCGCCGGGGAATCAACGACAGCAACCTGCTCGACGAGGAAGTCCAGGTGGGCCAGGTTGGTCAGCGGTGCGGCTGCCACCGGGCCGGGGTGGCCCGGCAGCGGATCGGTCGAGGTCGCCTGTGCGGTGGGCGCCAGCAGCGTCAGCCCCAGGCACATCGCCAGCAGACCGGTTGCCAGCCGTCGCGTGACGCTCGGAACCGTGCCGACGGTCCTCACGACCCCGCCTCGACCCGATCGAGGCCGGCGACGCCGATACTGGAGTCGGCCATCCCGTAGAAGACGAACTTCCGGCCGTCGATCTCCTCGATGGCGGTGGGAAAGACGACATTCGGCACGATGCCGTGCCGTTCCTGCTCCGTCTGTGCGGTCAACAGCGGCTCACTGGTCCGCGCCACCACCACCGACGGATCGTCCGCGCTCAGGATCATTGCACCGGCCGAGTAATGCACCCTCGGCTGATGATCGGTGCCGGCGATCAAAACGCCGGAAACACCGTGGTGCAGCAGCAGCCAACCCTCCGGCACCCGGACCGGAGGCGGGCCGGCGCCGATCTTGAGTGACTCGAACCCATGCACCGGCATTGCCACCAGTCGGTGGTTTCGCAGGTGGGCCAGCCGCGACGGATCCGAGTCGACCTCGTCCACCGGAATGTAGGAGATCCAGATACCCGGTCGATCGTCGGTGACGCCGGCGGGCAGGTAGACGCCCATGCCTGGAGCGACCATGTCGAGGTCCCACATGGGGCGATGCAGCGCGGCGAAGCACAACCGGCCCGACGGGTCGGGAATCGGTTCGGGAAAGAACACCACGTCCTTGTTCGGGAAGAGGTTCAGGTCGGTGTCCAGGTCCTCCTGATAGTCGAAGTGCAACGGCCCCAGCCGTTTCCATGTGACCAGGTCGGCAGAGCAGGCGAGCGCAGGTCGTGGGCCGAGCGGTCCGTAAGCCACGTAGGTCATCACATGCATGTCGAGTGCGGGTATCCAGGTGACCCGCGGGTCCTCCACCCCGGCATGTCCGGCCGACCGTTCCCAACCGGCATCGGGGGCCAGCACGACGCCGCGCCGCCGCACCCCGACGGGTATCCCGTCCTGCACATCGATCGATGCCAATCCCACCCGGGAAACGTTGCCGGCGGCCACCAATCGTGGGAGCAGCAACAGGTTGCCCTCCCGGTCTCGTCCACTGGCGGGGTTCAGCACGCCCTCGACCTCGTCGGGATTCTCCAGGTCCGCCGTCATCAACACACCAAGGCGATGCAGCGCATAGGGCACGGTTGTCGGTGGGGAACTGCTGGTGGAGGCTGGAGCAACAACGAGGTTCGACACGGGTTATCCCTTCACGCCGGAGCCGAGATCGGTCGACACGAAGTGCCGCTGGAACAGCAGGAACAATCCGACGGCGGGGACGGCCAACACCACGGCGCCGGCGAGAATCGCGCCGAACGGATTCGCGGCACTGGCCGCCACGGTGGAAATGTAGTTGGCCAACGAGACCGCGAGGGGCTGCTTCGCCTGCTGTTTGGTAATCAGGAAGGGCCAGAGGAATTCGTTCCACGGGCCGATGAAGGTGAGCAGCACCGCGGTGAGCAATGCCGGCCGGACCAGCGGCAGCGCGATGTACCAGAGCGTCCTGAGCTCACCCGCGCCGTCGATTCTGGCCGCCTGGAACAGCTCCGCCGGCAGCTGCAGGAAGTACTGCCGAAAGATGAACACCGCCGTCGAATTGATGGCGAACGGCAGGATCATGCCCACATACGTATCGCCCAAACCGAAGTCGCGGGCGATCATCACGTACAGCGGGATCATCAACAACTGGAACGGCACGACCAGCAGCAGCATCATCAGGCTGAAGACGGTGCCTCTACCGCGGAACTGCAACAACGCCAACGAGTAGCCGGCCAACAACCCGAACAGGACGGTGCAGAGAAGCACACCGCCGGTGAAAATGCCGGAGTTCACCAGGGACTGGCCCAGATTGAGTGACGCGTTGATCTGCAGGTAGTTGTCGAAGGTGAGGTTCGACGGGGCCGGAAAGGCACCGGCCACCGACGTATCCGGCGTCCGCTGCAGGGAGCCGACAATCATGTAGTAGAACGGGAACAGGAAGGCAACGGCCCCAATCGACAACGCAGCCATAGTCAACACCCGGCGCCAGGCTGAGACGCCGCGAGGGGCTGTTCTGGGAACCACGGCGGAGATGTCCTGACCCTTGTCGGGCAGCGGCAATTGATTCGCCAGGGGGGTACTCATGATTCCCGTCCTCCCGCGAATCGTCGGCTGGCCAACGCGATGATCAGCACGACGATGACCAGGACAACCCCGATGGCCGAGGCTATGTCAGGTTTGCCCTGTTCGATCCCTTGCTGGTACATCAACAGCACGGGTGTCGTCGATGCGCCGTCGGGACCACCGCCGTTCGTCAGCAGGTAGGGCTCCGTGAACAGGTTCGCTCCCGTGACGATGGCCAGCAGGACCACCAATGCACTTGCCGGCCGCACTCCCGGTACGGTCACCGACCGGAACGTCTTCCAGGCTCCGGCACCGTCCACCGACGCGGACTCGTACAGTTCCTTCGGCACGTTCTGCAGGGCCGCGAGATACAGCAGGATGAAGAATCCCAGCTGCTTCCACGTCACGAACAGCGCAATCGAGGGCATCGCCCAGGTCGAATTGACCAGCCAGGAGGGATCCGGCGCCAGCGGTCCCAGGATCTGATTGACCAACCCGTCGGTGCCGAACAGAAAGAGCCACACCCCGACCACCGCGACACTGGCAGTCACATAGGGCACGTAGTAGGCGGCACGGAAGAACGTCCGGCCGCGAATGGCCTGATTGAGCGCCACTGCCAGCACCAGCGAAAGACCAACGGTGAGCGGCACATTGATGACCAGGAAGATGGCGACGTGCACGAACGATGCCAGGACATCGGGATTCGACAGGACCGCGATGTAGTTGTCGAAACCGACAAAGGGATGTGGCACCGTGACACCCGGTGCGGTGAAGTAGTAGTCGTGAAATGACATCCAGATGGCAAAACCCAGCGGGAAGGCAAAGACCACGGCGATGAAGACCGCGTAGGGCGCCACCAGCAGGATGCCGATCGGCTGCTTCCCGATGATTCGGGTCCGCAAGCGACCCCGGTGGCCGCTGCGCTTCGCGGCGGACCCGGCGGCGGGAACCTCGGGCTGTTCACCAGGGTCCGGTCGCCGCTCGACGATCGCCGTCACGGCGCCTTCGCCAGCCCGTCGATCGTGGTGGCGGCCGCGCTCATCGCCGTCGGGATGTCGTTCGTGCCGAAAATGACCGACGAAGAATAGGCGTCGCGGAACGTCTGCCAGATCTCCACCGAGTTCTGCACGTTGGGTACCTCGACGGTGCGGGCGGCCTGCTCGGCGAACAGCGTGTAGGACGGGTTCGCGGCGAAGTACTCCGCGTAGGTGGTCGGCAGGTCGGGGCGCTGCGGCATCTGGCCGGTGAGGGTCAGCAGCTGACCGTCCTGCTCCTTCGATGTGCTGAACTTCAGGAAGTCCCAGGCGGTGCCCTGGTTGGTGCAAGCGGCGTACATTGCGACGTTCTTCGCGTCGGAGAAGGTGTTGATCTCATCGGCCGGCATGCCGGCGGAGGTCGGCACCGGGACGACGCCCCAGTCGACCTTGCCGTCGTAGACCGAGATTGCCCACGGCCCGACAATTGCCATGGCAGCCTTGGCGTCGGCAAAGGAATCCCCGTTATAGGCCTCGTTGCCGGCCAACTTTTCGGTGTAGATCTGCTGCCAGAATTCGTTCACCGCAAGGCCTTCGGGGCCGTTGAACTGGCTGGTGCCGTCGACGACCAGTTGTTTTCCCTTGCTCTCGGCGGCGAACAGCGGGTAGAAGTCGAACCAGGACTGGTAGAACTGGCTGCTCGGCGAGGGATAAATCGCGTACGGGGCGGCCTTGGAATCCACGATCTTCTTGGCTGTCGCCAGGAACTCGTCATAGGTGGCCAACGGCGGATTCTCCGGATCGACACCGGCGGCGGTCATGACGGCCTTGTTGTAGAAGATCATGACCGGGTTCGACTTCCAGGGCAGCTGGAAGTAGTGACCATCGGGCGAGGCGTACTGCTTGGCGGCGTCCCCGCTGCGCGATTCGATGTAGGACGTGCCGTCGGCGAACGAGCTGAGATCGATGAGCCCGCCCTGCTTCTGGAAGCCGGGAACGGCGGCCGGGGAGGTGTTGTAGATCAGGCACGGCTCGGTACCGGCGGTGATGGCCGCGCCGATGACCTCTTCGGAGGATTTGCCTGCCGGAAGTTCCTCCGCGGTGACCGTCTGGTCGGGGTTCGCGGTGTTCCAGGCCTCCACAACCTGCTTGCCCCAGGCAATTTCGGTCGCATTGTTGGAGTACCAGATCTTGATAGGCCCCTTGGCCGTAGCGGCGTCACTGCTGGCGCCCCCGCTCGAGCCGCAGGCGGTCAGCGTCAGTGCGCCCGCCATCATGGCGGCCACGAGGGCGGTTCGGGATCGACGGGAGTGGCGGGTCAGCGTCATGGGCGTTCCTTTTCAGGGGACGGAGACACCTGCGGCGCAGGTATGTTCCGGTGGAGCACCAGGACTTCTCGCTCAGCAGGGTTGCGCTCAGCGGTGCGGTCAGCGGCGGACGGCCGGCCGTCGGTGCGTGGTAGATGGGCGCAGCGTGGGTGCTGGCCGGTCGGTGAAGCCTGGTCGGCTCAGCGGTGGTTTGCTGACCGTTGGTTGTCGTGCTGGGGAGCGGGTCCGGTGGACTTGCGCCGGATGAACTGGGCCGCAGGAAGTTCGATGTCGTGCACGACCTCGCCGTTGATGCAGGCCTGCAGCGCCGTCGCGGCTGCTCGGCCCCAGCCGTACGCGTCCGTGCGCACGGTGGCCAGTGGCGTTGAAAGATGTTCGGACAGCTCACCGTCGTCGAAGCCGACAACGGACAGGTCCGCCGGAATGCGCAGACCTCGCTGGTGCGCGATCGAGAAGCCGGCGACGGCCATCAGGTCACTGGCATACAAAATCGCCGTCGGGGGATCCGGCTGATCCAGCAATTGCCGAGTGGCAGCAGCGCCGCCGGCAGCGCTGAAATCTGCTTCCACCCAGAGGTTCTCGGATAATTTGTGCTGCCGGAGCACGTCTACCCAGACCTGTCGCCGTTCGATCGCGTGCAGGTATCTGCTCGGGCCGCCGACGTGGCCGATCCGCCGATGGCCAAGTCCGACAAGGTGCTCCATGGCCTCCCGGACCGCGGGTCGGTCGTCCATGCAGACCGCCGGCGCGGTGCTCGGCACCGTTGGCCGATTGAGGGTGACCGCCGGCAGGCCGAGCTGTTTCAACAGAGCGGGCCGCTGATCGTCGGCTCGAATGTCGGTGACGAAGACGCCGTCGACGCGACCGGTTTGCGAGAGTTCCCGATAGGCCTCGAATTCGGCGTCCTGGTCAGCGACCAATCGAACGACCAGCAACTGGCTGGACGGTGCGATTGCCGCCTCCACCCCGGCGATGAACGGCGGGAAGAAGGGGTCGGAACGCATCGTCGCGAAGTTTCTGGCGATGATCAGACCAAGGCTGTCGGATCTGCGACTGGACAATGCGCGAGCAGTGGCATTGCGAACGAAACCGAGGTCGTCGGCGGCTCGCAGGATCCGATCCCGCGTCTCGGGGGACACACCCGGCCGGCCGTTCAAGGCAAACGACACCGCGCCTTTCGAGACCCCGGCGCGGGCTGCGACGTCGGAGATCGTCGGCTTCGCTGCCACCACAACCTCCGGTCGTCATTGAACGGGATGTCCCTGAACGGATGTCACTGAACGGGATGCGATCACTAAACCGGTTTATATCGACGGTGTCAAGCGTCACTTTTCATGCCTCGAGCGAGGCCCGCGCGGCCCGCCGGTTCAACGAGACGCCGGCGGGGCGCTCTGCACCATCGTCGGCAGCATCCGTTCGACCGCGTTCCGCAGTCGGTCAGCCGCGTCCTCATGGCCGAACAGGTGCTGGATGAGGCCATGCTGAAACAGGCCGTCGAACATCGCGTAGGCGGTTGCCGGAGAGACGGCCGGCGAAGCGCCCAACTGCTCGGAGTACTGGCTGACGATGCGCCAGATCATTCGCTCCAGGCTGGCGTCGATGGCCGCGACGTCGTCCCGGAAGGAAGCCTCGAACATGCTCTGGCCGCGCAGGTCGTACCAGAGGCGGTGCAGGTGGGCGTCCTGCACCATGGTCTGTGCCAAGCCGGCAGCGAAGCCCAGCCGCAACTCGTCGGCGGTGGTGGCGCTCGCCGCAATCTGGTCATACCGGGTCACGCACCGCGCCTTGTACTCCCGGACGCAGTGCGTGATCAGGTCGACCTTGTCACGGAAGTAGTAGTGCAGCACCCCGTGCGAGAACTCGGAGTTCTGGGCAATCTCCCGCAGGCTCGTTCTGGCGTAGCCCAGCTCCGACAACGTGAGCAGTGCGGATTCGGCCAGCTGGGCGCGTCGCTCGGCGAACTTATCGACCTGTCGACGGGAAATCCGATCAACGGATCGTGACACCACGGGCGTGGGTGCCCCGTCCGGCTGGACCACCTGCGTCATGACTGTCTCCGTAGGGTTGGCCGCGCACTGGGTGCGAGCCTGGCCAGTCTACCGCCGACGATAGGCCCGACCAATCGTCGTCTTGACAACTGTCAAAGAAACCCTTGACAGTTGTCAAGCTAGGACTACTGTGCTGTGAATCACCCCTCGCAGGCCTCGTCGGGGAGCCTGCGGGTAGGTGCCTTCTGATTCAGCGTCGAATCTCAAAGGAGTTGTTGCATGGGTGTTTTCGATCTCACCGGACGCAAGGCACTGGTGACCGGAGGGGCCCGCGGCCTCGGTGCAGGCATGGCAGCGGCGCTGGCCAAGGCCGGTGCGGCGGTGATGATCGGCGATCTGCTGGAGGAGCAGGGCCGCCGGACCGCGGACGGGATCGCCGAGTCAGGCGCCACCACCGGATTCGTCCCGTTGGATGTCACTGACGACGACAGTTGGTCGACCGCGGTTTCCACCACGATTTCCGAGCTCGGTGGGTTCGACCTGCTGATCAACAATGCCGGCGTTGAGATCTCCTCGCTGATCGTGGATCTCGATCCCAAGGACGTCCGGCTGATGCTCGACGTCAATATCCTCGGGACGAGCCTGGGGCTCAAACATGCCTTCCGGGCGATGCGGCCGGACGGGCCCGCCGGACAGGGCGGCGCCGTGGTGAATGTGTCATCGGTTGCCGCGACCATCGCATTTCCCGGCATCAGTGGTTACTCCGCGACGAAGTCGGCGGTCGATCGACTGACCAGGGTCGCCGCCATGGAGTCGGGCAAGCTCGGCTATGGCGTTCGGGTGAACTGCATCTATCCCGGCCTGGTGCCGACGGAGATGGGTGCGCAGTTGGCGCAGGACATGGTCACGCTCGGGCTGTGGCCGAACACCGACGCCATCATCGGTGACGTCATCGGCCTGACGCCGCTCGGCCGACTCGGCGACGTTGCCGACATGGCCGACGCCGTGGTGTTTCTCGCCTCCGACGCGGCTCGTTTTGTTACGGGAGCGGGGCTTCCCGTCGACGGCGGAATGGGGATGTAACCCCGAACCGAACGAGCCTGAACCGTTGTCTATTTCATCTCCTGCGGCTTTGCCGTGCCATGAAGTCGCCGCTCCACTCCGCCATCAGTACCTGAAAGGTCGACCGCATGAGCACCAAACCCGTTGTCGTCTACGGGGCCTCCGGGTACACCGGGCGGCTCGTCTGTGAATACCTCCGCGAGTACAACGTCCCGTTCACCGCTGCCGGACGGGACAAGGACCTGATCCAGCAGGTGCTCGACCGGATTCCCGGCATCGAGACCGTCGACCACGACATCGTCCAGGTCGACCACGATGTCGCGTCCTTGACCGACCTCTTCCGTGGGGCGCAGGTCGTCAGCAACATGGTCGGCCCGTTCATCAAATTCGGATCCGAGGTCGTCGAGGCGAGCCTGGCGGCCGGCTGCCACTACCTGGACACCACCGGCGAACAGGATTGGGTGATGCGCGCGAAGTCGCAGTGGGGCAGGGCGTTTGCCGCGCAGGGCCTGCTGCTGGCCCCCAGCATTGCGCAGATGTACACCACGGGGGAGATCGCCGCCAATCTCTGCCTGGAGACCCCCGGCCTTGACACCCTGGACATCCTGGTGCTGTGGAAGGGTTTCCCGACCTACGCGTCCATGCAGACGATCTTCACGATCCTGAAGGCCGACCACTACTACCTGGAACAGGACCAGTACAAGCAGTGGGAGCCGACCACCACGTTCGAGGTATCGATTCCCGGACAGCACTCGACAGGGTTGGCGCTGCCCTGGGGTGGGACCTCGCATCCGGTGTGGTTCAAGGACGATCCGCGGGTGGCGAATGTCAAGGTGGCCGGTGGGGTGTTCGACCGGACGGTCATGCAGGGCGTGATTGCGACCGTGAAGATGGTCGAGGAACAGATCAAGACACTGCCTGCCGATGAGCAGGAGGCGGCCCTGGCGAAGGTGGCCGGGTCGGTACAAGCCGGCATGCCGCCACGCGAAAACCCCAGGCTCAACACATCTTTGGACTCGGTCTACGCCTCCGGTCCGCTCGGTCGCGCGCACTGCGTGATCCACGGCAACCAGAACTACAAGCAAACCGGGCTGCTGCAGGCCTATGCGGCCTATTCGCTGCTGCAGCAGCCGCCCAAGCGGGCCGGTTTCGCCTCGGGCTGCCAGGCCTTCGGCCACCGCGAACTGCTCGGCGTCCTGCGCAGCTTCGGGCTGGTCCTGGAGCCCGAACTCACCGTTCACCACTGACTGTCGCCAGGCGGCTCATCACACGCAGGGAGCCTCATGCGGCTGACTGACTATCTGGACAAGGGCGCGTCTTTGGGGCCTGCCTCGCCGTGCCTGACCATGGGCGAGACGATCCTGACCTATGGCGACGTGCAGCAATTGTCCTTGACGGTGGCCAGGGCGTTGCGCCGATCGGGCGTGGCCGCCGGAGACAAGGTGGCCATTCTGGCCGCCAACGACGCGATTGCCTTCTCCTGTGTGTTCGGGATATCCCGGGCCGGCGCCGTGTGGTGCCCGATCAACCCCCGGAACGAGGCCGCCGAGAACCGTGAACTACTCGACGCGTTCGACTGCACGGCGCTGATCTACCACAAGGCCTTTACGCCGCTGGTGGCACAGATCCTTCCTGGACTGCCAAGACTCACCACCGTCGTCTGCCTGGATGAGGCGGACGGGTCCGTAACGTCGTTCGACCAATGGATCGCGGACCTGCCCCTTGGACCACTGCAGGCTGACCCGGTCGACGACCTCGCAATGATCGTCGGTACCGGTGGCACGACCGGCCGGCCGAAGGGGGTGATGCTGACCGGTCGGAATCTGGAAACGATGACGGCGCTCACCCTGATGGGGTATCCGTTCCGTGGGCGGCCGGTCTATCTGGCCCTGGCACCGCTGACCCACGCGGCCGGGGTGCTGTGTTTCCCGGTGCTGGCGCTCGGTGGCGAGATCGTGATCATGGCCGAACCGGACCTGGGCGCCTTCCTGTCGCTGGTCCAATCCCGTGGCGTCACGCACACGTTCCTGCCGCCGACGTTGATCTACATGTTGCTCGGACATCCCGACCTGGAACAGACGAAACTCACTTCGCTGCAATGTTTCTGGTACGGCGCCGCGCCGATGTCCGGGGTGCGGCTCGCCGAGGCCATCACGCGCATCGGACCGGTGATGGCGCAGTTGTTCGGCCAGACGGAAGCGCCGATGATGATCTCGATGATGCCGCCGGAGGACCACCTGCGACCGGATGGATCGATCGCCATCGACCGTCTCGGCTCGGCCGGCCGGCCGGCGCCGTTGATCACGGTGGCGATCATGGACGACGAGGGACGGCTGCTGGCGCCCGGTGAGCGGGGCGAGATCGTCGTCCGCGGATCGTTGGTGATGGCCGGGTACTACCGAGATCCGGTTGCGACCGAGCAGGCGTCTCGGTTCGGGTGGCACCACACCGGCGACATCGGCTACCTCGACCCCGACAATTTCCTGTACATCGTCGACCGGGTCAAGGACATGATCATCACCGGTGGCTTCAACGTTTACTCGGCGGAGGTTGAGCAAGCGGTGCTGGAACACCCGGATGTGCAGGATTGCGGCGTCATCGGCCTGCCGGATGACAAATGGGGTGAGCGGGTGACCGCCGTGGTGCAACTGCGCCCCGGTCGTGAGCTGTCCGGCGCCGAGCTGACCGCCTTCGTGAAGGCGCGGCTCGGCAGCGTGAAATCCCCGAAGCAGGTGGAGATCTGGCCGGACCTACCCCGTTCGAAGGTCGGAAAGATCCTCAAGGCGGAGATCAAGAAACAACTGACCCAGCCGGTGCCGATCACCTGAGGCTGACCCGCTGAGCACCGATTGAGTCGGCGCCCCAGGCATCCCCTTTCAAAGGTGGTAGCCGGGGGACTGCGGGCAGCAGGATCCGTTCGGTCCACCTGGTGATGCGCCGGCCGTCGAAGGCCTCCGGTAGGGAGAGCTCCAGTCGGAAGACGTCCTGCTCGGCATGAAATAGCAGGAACCAGGTCCGCAGGTCGCCGGCACCCGAGAACTGTCCCGGCGCACCGACGTGCGCCGACGGGCCGAAATCAAAGGCCAGCTGCCCGTTGGTGGAGATGGCCTGCTCGGTGGCGTAGCCCCTGGCATGCCGTGGGCCCGCCTGGTATTCGGCTCGCCCGGTCCACTCGTCCCCGGTCGCCAGCACGATGGCGAACTCCCCCGACGGGTGGATCGTCCTGGCCAGATTTCGCGGATTGTCCTGTGACCAACCGGCCGGGATCAGCGCCTCGCGCAAGAAGCGGGTTGCGCGTGCCCACCGCAGCAGACCCTCCAGGATCGGCGGATCCAACGCGGTGCAGGTATCGGCCTCCGCATCTGCCCGACGCAGGGCTTGCCCGATCAGCTCTGTCGTCAGGTCGAGCGTGGCCAGGCGCTCTGGGCCGGATATCTGCACCGTCACCATTGGTTCTGTCCCCTTACCGGTCCGCCCCGGGCTTGCCTGTCAGGGTGATGGTCGCACCCGGGTCCGACAGTCACGTTGAATAGCGGACGAGTCCGCGGCTCAGCGTCGACGGAGCAGGAGCCGCACGAGGGTGAGTGAAGGAGTGAAGCATGCTCGTCATGCACGGCCTGTACTCCGTCGAGAACGGTGTCGGCCTCTGGGCAGAGGACCCCGATGCGCCGGTCAGGAGTGCGAGTCACACCACCCGTGTCGCACGCGCGCACCCGTTTGCCGTCGCCGCAGCTGCGCGGACCGCGAGCTCGGAGACGGTTCTCCTGCTGCCCTCCAGGGCGTCCGCGCCGCTGGACTCACCCGAACTGTTGCGCGATTCGCCGCGCCGGGCTGCCCGGAGCAGCCCCGAGCTGCTGCCGTGGCGGATCCCGGTGAGCTGGCTGGACCCGGCGGAGGCGGTTGCGTTCCTGAGCAACGACACCGACGGCGTCCATCGCCACGGTGCGTCGGTGCGCTATCTGACCGACGTGGTCGCCTACGCCGCCGACCTCGTCGATCGAGGACGAGTGTTGCCCACCATCGACCTGCAGGGAACGGGTGCGCTCGCACGCTGGCGGCCCGTCGTCCAGGGACCGGACCTGCTGGCCCTGCATCGACTGGCCGCGGCAATGCCGCCGGTGTGCCGGGCCGAGGTGCAGCAGCCCGGTGACCGCGAGGGGCGCGACCCCCACACGCTGGCCGCCGCCGCGGTCGACGCGTTCACCGATGCCATCGTCCGCCGGCAACTGGGTGCAGCAGCACAGTCCACCGACCAACCAGGGCTGGATCTGCCGCCGCCCCGCAGGGGCCGGTCGAAGCTGACGACAGCCGACGCCTGGCTCGCTGCGCTGACCGCGGCGGACGCCACCATCGATGCTCCCGACGCCGCCCTTGACGAGCTGGCGGAGATCCTGGCGCCCTGGGACGAGGTCGGTCCTGCAGCGGGCAACGCGCGCCTGACCATCCGGTTGCTCGCCCCGGGACCTGACGAGCGATCCGCCGACACCGCCGCCCGGGACCAACCGGAAACCGACGACGCAGCATGGAGTCTGGAGTTCCTGCTGCAATCGCTTGCGGACCCGAGCCTGCTGGTACCGGCCGAAGATGTCTGGGTCGGTGGCGCCGGCCTCGAACGCTGGCTGGAGCGCCCCGAGGAACTGCTGCTGGCCGAGCTCGGACGAGCCAGCCGTATCTACCCCGACATGGGCCGGGCGTTGCACGAGGCGCGGCCGTCGCAGTGGCCGCTGGACGCGGTTGGCGCACATCACTTTCTCGCCGAGGCGGCACCGCAACTCGACGCCGCGGGTATCGGCCTGCTGCTGCCTGCCTGGTGGAGCCGCCGGCATCGACTCGCACTGCGGCTCAGCGCCGGCACTCCCGTCGAAGGAGTGGTGGACGGAGCCGGTGGCGGCTTCGGTCGCGATGCGTTGGTGGCCTTTCAATGGCAGGTCGCGATTGGCGACGACGTCCTCACCGAGGACGAGCTTCGGTCGCTTGCCGCCGCCAAGAGCCCGCTGGTCAGGGTGCGGGGGCAATGGATATCGGCCGACCCCGACCAATTGCGACGCAGCCTGGACTTCCTGCAGCGCAAGGGATCCGGCCGGATGACCGCGGGACAGCTGCTCGATATCGCTGCTCACCACGACGCCGGAACGGACCTGCCGGCACCCATCGGCGACGTCTCGGCCGAAGGCTGGCTCGGCACCCTGCTGTCCGGCAGAAGCGGCGATGACGACGCCGAAATTGTCACTGTGGAGCCGTCGGTCGATTTTCGTGCGACGCTTCGGCCGTACCAGCAACGGGGCCTTTCGTACCTGTCGTTCATGGCCGGGATCGGGCTCGGTGCCTGCCTCGCCGACGACATGGGTTTGGGGAAGACCATCCAACTGCTGGCGCTGCTGACCAGGGAACATGCGGACCATCCGGCCATCGGTCCGACACTGCTGATCTGCCCGATGTCTGTCGTCGGCAACTGGCAACATGAATCGGCGACTTTTGCTCCGGCCCTGCGGGTCTACGTCCATCACGGTCCGGAACGCCTGACCGGCAACGCCTTCGACGCGATGCGTGACGAGACCGAGCTGGTCATCACGACCTATGCCATCGCCACCAGGGACGGCGACCTGTTGGCCGGACAGCCGTGGCGTCGGGTGGTGCTCGACGAAGCGCAGATGGTGAAGAACAGCGGCTCGCGGCAGGCGGTTGCGGTGCGGCGGATTCCGGCCGCCCATCGGATCGCGCTGACCGGAACGCCGGTGGAGAACCGGTTGGCGGAACTGTGGTCGGTGATGGACTTCGTCAACCCCGGGGTGCTCGGCACGATGGAGAATTTCCGGACGCGGTTCGCGATCCCGGTCGAGCGCTACGGGCAGCGCGAACCCGCGGACCTGTTGCGCACCATCACCCGGCCCTACCTGTTGCGGCGACTGAAGACTGATCCGAAGATCATCGACGATTTGCCGGACAAGATCGAGAAGAAGCAATACTGCCCGCTGACGGTCGAGCAGGTTTCGCTGTACCAGGCGGTCGTCGACGACATGATGATCAGGATCGAGGACTCCGACGGCATCGCCCGTCGCGGGAACGTGCTGGCGGCCATGGCAAAGCTCAAGCAGGTGTGCAATCACCCCGCGCAATTTCTGCATGACGGCTCCGGCCTCGGCCACCGCTCGGGAAAGGTCGCGCGGCTGCTGGAGATCCTCGAGGAGATCCACACCGCGGGCGAGAAAGTGCTGTGCTTCACGCAATACACCGAATTCGCCGCGATGCTGCAGCCGCTGCTGGCCGACACCTTCGGCCGCGAGGTGCTCTACCTGCACGGCGGTACACCGAAGAAGCGGCGGGATGAGATGGTCGCCCGCTTCCAGGGCACGGACGGTGTGGCCCAGGATCAGGCGAGCGCGCCGGGGATCTTTCTGCTGTCGCTGAAAGCGGGCGGCACCGGGCTCACCCTGACCGCGGCGAACCACGTCGTCCATCTCGATCGCTGGTGGAATCCGGCGGTGGAGAATCAGGCGACGGACCGGGCGTTCCGGATCGGGCAGAAACGGACGGTCCAGGTCCACAAACTCATCTGCACAGGCACTCTCGAAGAGCGGATCGACGCGATGATCGAGGAGAAGCAAGCGCTGGCCGACTCGGTGGTCGGTGACGGCGAGGGCTGGTTGACCGAACTGTCCACCGGCCAGCTCCGTGAACTCTTCGCGCTGACTGCGCAGGCCGACGATGAATGACCGGTTCTTTCCCACCGCCAAGCCCAGAGCCGTCGACGGCGGGCTGAAGGCACGCAGCCAGCGTGGCGCCATCGCCCAGAGTTGGTGGTCGGGCCGCTTCATCGCAGTCTTGGAGAACATGGGTCTCGGCGGCCGCCTGCAGCGCGGCCGTCGATATGCCCGCACCGGTCAGGTGATCGACATGGAGGTCGCGGCCGGCCTGGTGTCCGCACGGGTACAGGGCAGTCGCCCGCAGCCCTATCGCGTGCGGATCTCCATCGCCGCCTATGACAAGGCGCAGTGGGCGAAGATTGAGCGGGTGCTGGCCGAGAAGGCCTGGTACGCAGCGCAACTGCTGTCCGGGACGATGCCGGACGACCTCGAAGAGGTGTTCGCCGAGGCGGGGCTGCCGTTGTTCCCCGGCACCGGGAAAGAACTCTCGATGGACTGTTCCTGCCCCGACTGGGGCGTGCCGTGCAAGCACGTCGCCGCCGTTTGCTATCTGCTCGCCGAGTCTTTCGACGAGGACCCGTTCCGCATCCTGGCCTGGCGCGGTCGCGAACGCGTTGACCTGCTGGAGAACCTCCGCGCGTTGCGCTCGACGTCGACTCCGGCCAAGGCCGCCGGAACGCACACTCGGGTGGCGCCGCTGGCCGATTGCCTCGATGCCTATTTCCAACCGGCGGCACCGATTCCGACCTATCAGAGAAGCGAACTGCCGCCGGACGCCGTGCTGCGGCAGTTGCCGCCGCTGCCGGTGGAGGTGCGCGGGTTTGCGCTGATCGATCTGCTCCGGCCGGCCTACCTGCGGATGGCGAGGGACGCCGGACCGATTTCGGGGGAGCCACCTGGGTAGGCATTGCCGGATGAGCGCATCATCAACTCAGTTCATCGAGGTCACCGGAGCTCGTGCCAAGGGGAGTGTCATGCCACAGATCGCCATTGTCACCGGAACGTCCAGCGGGATGGGGTTGCACACCGCCGTCGGGCTTGCGACCCGTGGCGTCACCGTCGTGGCAACACTGCGCGACCCGTCCCGTGCCGAGGCGCTCCGGGCCGCGGCCGCAGCTGGCGGCGTCCGGCTGGACATCCGGCAACTCGACGTCACCGATCACGTCGAGGCGGCAGGCTGTGTCGACGAGGTACTGGCCACCTACGGCCAGATCGACATCCTGATCAACAACGCGGGCCGCGGAGCGGTGGCCTCGCTCGAGCAGCTCACGATGGACGACCTGCGAGCCCAGCTCGAGGTCAACTACCTGGGTGTGGCGGCCCTGACCAAGCTGGTGCTGGCGCCCATGCGACTGGCCGGTAGCGGCCGGATTGTCACGGTGACCAGCGTGGGCGGGGTAGTGGGCCAACCGTTCGCCGACGCCTACTGCGGGGCGAAGTTTGCGGTCGAAGGACTGATGCAGTCGCTGGCACCGGTTGCCGCGCAGTTCGGTATCGGGGTGTGCGTTGTCGAGCCGGCGGCGGTGGCCAGCGACTTCGTTGCCAACGTTGCCGGCGTGCTGACGCCGCACGGTGAACCGGCGGTTCCCGACACCGGAGCCGACGACCCCTATGCGTCGATGCTCCTGTCGTACCTGGCGCACAGTCGTTCTGCCTTCGCCGCTGCGCAGAGCGCGCAGGACGCAGCGGCCGTCATCATCGAGGCGGCCACCACGGAGCGTCCGAGGTTCCGCTGGCAAACCTCGCCCGGCGCGGGCGCCTTCGTGGGTCTTTCTCTGGCTGATCTGGACGGCAGCCGGGTGCTGGGGCAGACCGCCGGCTGGATCCACACCGACTGACCTGGTCCGCGTGCTTGCACTTTGCTCGCGCGGCCGGGGTTCGATGGCCGGCCACGATTGTCCGGTAGTCGGTCGGCCAGGTCAGTCGTCGGTGGCCCCGGCCGTATCGCCGTCGCCATGACTCGCCGGAGTAGCGGTGGTCGACGGTGCTGTGTCCGGTTCGGTCGCTGTCAGGGGTGCCTGAGCGGATGCCTCGATCGCCGGGGGAGTTCTCGGCTTGGCATGGACGGCCTCCGCGTACTTGGTGAAACCGCTGCCCATCGTCGCGGCCAAGGCACCCAGGGTCAGGGCGCCGACCACAGCGGAACCCGCCGCCGTGCTGAAGATCCCGTCCTCGTTCCGGAATACCGCCACCGCCGAATATGACGCCAGGAACACCCAGACCGCGGAGAGGGTCCGGCCGGCCTCGCCTGCCTTGGCCCGCTCGATCGGGCCGAGGTCCCGGGCCGCGAACGACCACCTGGCCGCCGTCCCGATGCAGATGCCATGGATGGCGAAGGCAAGCAGGAGTAATCCGGCAACCGCGTTCGGGTCGTCGAGTCCGATCAGCAGGCTGAAGTAGAAGATCCAGATATCGACGGTGGCCAGGGTGGCGAAGACGACCCAGATCGCCCGGATCGCAACCGCCCAGCCACCGCCGACCACCAACACGCCGACGATCCCCGCCACCACGCTGAGGAACCCCACCAGGCCACTGGGGGAGTCCTCGCAGGGTCCGGTCTCGTTGATCGCGATCCACACCGCTACGGCGAACCCCAGGATCGCGGCGGTGACGAGCACCAGACCCCATCGGAACAGCCGGACACCCCGCGTGCGGCGTCCGGAGAGCACGAGCCCGCGGCTGGGGTGCCGCCGGGCGATCCTGGCGATCAGCGGGATCGCGATTGCGGGGATGCCGATCAGACCGGCGAACAGAAGTACATCCGGGAAGGCGCCGAACTCGACCGAGATGCATCCCGGTGTCGCCGTCTCGGGCGCGAACATCATCCGCGGATTGTCGCAGGACCGCAGCGCACCGAAGGCCCAGCCCATCGACTCGCCGATTTCGGTCCTTGCCCGACACACACCATCAAGGTACGAAACCGGCGAATCGATCAGCAACGCTGTCAGACGACGCGCTCCGAGAGGACCAGTTCCTCGGATGCGTCGATCGCCACCGATGTGGTCGGCGCAGAATCCCAGGCCATCCGGCGCAGGGCCGGGGCAATCGCAAAGGTGATCGCGACGGTGACGGCCGTGGCGCCGAACATCACGCCGGCCATCGCCACTGCGGATCCTTCGGCGAACAACCCGGTGACGGGCGCGATGGCCGCGCCGACGCCGAACTGCAGGGCGCCGAGCAGTGCGGCGGCGCTGCCGGCCCGATGGGCGTTCGCCTCAAGGGCGATCACCGGAACCGCGGGCAGCAGAATGCCGGTGATCAGCAGCGTCAGCACGAGCAGCACGATCAGCGGCCAGATCCCCAGTCCCAACACCGTGACGACCACCATCGATCCGGTGATTGCCAGTGCGGCCAGGACGGCCCAGCGCAGGATCTGCTCCGGCCGCACCCGGCCGATCATGGCCCCGTTGATCTGGGTGCCGGCCGTAATGGCCACGGCACCCGAGGCGAAGATCAGTGCGAACTGCTGCGCGGAGAGGCCGAAACCCTCCTGGAAAACAAAGGTCGCCGAGGAGACGTAGGTGAACAGCGCGGCCATCGAGAAGCCGCTGAGCAGCGCAAGTCCCATGAAGATGGGGTCGCGCACCAGCGAGCCGTAGGAGCGGGCGGCTGCACCAACCCCGCCGGACCGCCGCAGGGTCACCGGGAGCGACTCCTTGAGCAGGAAGAACGCCAGGATCAGCAGCAGGAGACCGAACAGGGCCAGCGCGACGAACATGTACCGCCACGACCCGAGCCGCAGGAACTGTGCGCCGATCAGCGGCGCGATGCTCGGCGCGACGCCGACCACCAGCATCAACCGGGCCAGGGCCTTGCCGACCTGGATCCCCTCGAACCGGTCGCGGACGATCGCCATCGACAGCACCATGCCGGCTGATGCGGCGAAACCCTGGACGAACCGCAACGCGGTGAGCGCCTCCACCGACGTGACGAAGACGATGCCCATCGACGCCACGATGTACAGCGAGAGGCCAGCGAGCAGCGGCCGGCGTCGGCCCATCGCATCGGAGATCGAACCGATCAACAGTTGCCCGAGCGCAAGTCCGGCAAGCGTGGCCGTGATGGTCAGCTGGACGGCTGCCGGCTGGGTGTCCATGTCCGAGGTGATCTGCGGGAAAGCGGCGAGATAGAGATCGATGGTGAACGGTCCGATGGCCGTCAACGCACCCAACAGCAGGATCAACCCCGCGCCGATGCGAGCGAGCTTGGGGGGAACCCGGTCCGCGGTCACGGTGGCGGATGGCACGGTGGCGGGTGGCGCGGTCGCGGATGGCGCTCGGGTGGTGGCAGCTGGGGCCGGGGTCAGCATGGTGAAGCCTCTCGGTATTCATCGACGGAGTCGCCGCCGGGGTTCAGACGCCATCGGGGAACCGCTCGTTGCCCGATGCCGGACGTGATGGGCCGCACTGCCACTGTCTTGCCCAACATCGCGACAGCACGGATGCATTCCCGAAAAATCGAATCGATTTGATCGCACATCTGGGGCGGGCTTGAGTGCCCGATCTGGAGCCCTCGGCACCTGGGTGAAGCAGATGCCCTAATGGGTGGCTATCACCTGAAAAGGTTAAGAAGACCGTCCGATTTCACCCGAAAGAGCGGCCAGTCCAGCTCGGCAATGGGGTGCAGAAAGGACTACAGTAACTGCGAGTGATGACGAAGGATGACCCGGGGGGGCTCTGGACTCATCACCCCGCAGCCCACATCGGGCTCGTGGCTGCCGGAGGCTGGACCGCAACATCCCTATGCCGGGGACGCCGGTCCGCCTCCGGCCTCACCGACGTTGACAACCTGGCCCAGTGCAGTCCGGCCCCGACCGGCGCACAGCGAATCGCCGTGTCTGGCACTGGCGCCCGATAGCGCATACCGTCGCGCGGGTGACGCCGACACCTCAGCTCAGCCAGGCCACCAGCAGCGCCGTTCACCTGTCGATCAACGACGAACCCCACGTCTGGGATCTCGATCATCGAACGTCGCTGCTCGACGCGCTGCGCGACCATCTGGGCTTGACCGGAACGAAGAAGGGCTGCGATCACGGGCAGTGCGGCGCGTGCACCGTTCTGCTCGACGGCCGGCGGGCGAACAGTTGCCTACTGCTCGCGGTCGCCGTGCAGGGTCGGGAGATCACCACCATCGAGGGCGTCGCCGGGACGGACGGTGCCCTGCATCCGCTGCAGGCCGCGTTCCTGGACCGGGATGCGTATCAATGCGGCTATTGCACGCCGGGGCAGATCTGTTCGGCAATCGGTGTTCTCGACGAGGCCGCCCGTGGCTGGCCGAGCGCGGTCACGCCGGCGGAGCTCGCCGCCGTGGGTGGACCGGTCGTGCTCGACCCAGCCGAGGTACGAGAACGCATGGCCGGCAATCTGTGTCGCTGCGGTGCCTACGCCAACATCGTGCCGGCGGTCTTGGATGTGGCCGGCGGTGCTCCAGCCGTGGACCAGGTATCCCCGGTCGGTGACCAGGGATGAAGGAGTTCGGCTATCTCCGTGCGGGCTCCGTGGCCGAAGCCATTGAGGCGGTCGCAGCCGATGCCAATGCTGCTTATCTCGGGGGCGGGACGAATCTCGTCGATCTCATGCGGCTCGGCGTTGCCGAACCGCTGCGACTGGTCGATATCTCGGGGCTCTCGACCGGAATCTCCGAGTTGGAAGCCGGTGGGCTGCTGGTCGGTGCGGGAGTCAGCAACAGCGACCTGGCCGCCGACCTCCGTGTTCGACGGGCCTACCCGATGCTGTCGCAGGCCCTGCTGTCCGGTGCCTCCGGTCAACTGCGGAATGTGGCCACCGTCGGAGGGAATCTGCTCCAGCGCACCCGTTGCCTGTATTTCCAGGACACCGGCAAGCCCTGCAACAAGCGGGTGAGCGGGTCGGGTTGCCCGGCGCGGAGCGGAATACATCGCGACCTCGGGATACTGGGCACCAGTTCGGCGTGTGTGGCCACCCATCCCTCCGACATGGCCGTCGCGCTGGCCGCGCTCGATGCCGTGGTGCTCGTCGACGGACCATCGACTCAGCGACGGCTGTCCCTGGACGATTTCTATCGGCTGCCAGCGGATGACCCGACCCGGGACACCACCCTGAGTCACGGCGAGCTGATCACGGCCGTCGAGTTGCCACCGCCATCACCGTTGTTCCGGGTCTCCGGCTATCGCAAGGCACGCGACCGGGCGTCGTACGCGTTCGCCGTTGGTTCCGTGGCGGCCGCCATTGCCGTCGACGACGGTTCGGTCACCGACGTCAGGTTGGCCTTCGGTGCGGTGGCCCCCAGACCATGGCGGGCGCGCACCGCTGAACGCCTGATCCGCGGCGGCCCGGCAACGGCGGACGCCTACGCGGCTGCAGTGGACGTCGAGTTCGGCGCGGCCGAGCCGCTACCGGACAACGCGTTCAAGATCCCGCTGTCCCGGAACCTGGCCGCCGCGCTGCTGGCGGAACTTGCCGCTGTCGACGAGCAGGGGAAGCGATCGAGATGACGACCGTCACGACCGCAACCATCGTCCTCCCGGCAGCCACCGTCGTATCGGAGGGCGCCGTCGCGCCACCGGCATCGGACGGCGCAGCAACCACCCGCTCCCCGGCCCACCGGGTGGAGGGCCGGGCGAAAGTCACCGGCGTGGCCCGGTACGCCGCGGAGTATCCCGCGGAGGACCTGGTCCATGCCTGGCCGGTGGTCGCCACGATTGCCGCCGGTCGGGTCACCGACGTGGACACCGCCGCCGTCGAGGAACTGCCCGGCGTGCTGCGGGTCTGGTGGCACGGCAATGCTCCGGTGCTGACCGACGTCGGGATGCCGATGCTGGCCGTTCTGCAGTCGGACGAGGTGCACTTCCGTGGTGAGGTCATCGCACTGGTCGCGGCCAGCTCCCCGGAGATCGCCAGGGAGGCGGCCGACCGGCTGCAGGTGACGTACGTCGAACGCGACCACGATGTGCGGCTCGACCCGGAGAATCCGGGTGTCCGGACGCCGGAAACGGTCAACGCCGGATATCCGGGTCTGAGCGAAAGAGGTGACCCGGACGGGGCTTTCGCCGGCAGCCCGGTGCGGCTGGACGCGACCTATCGCACTCCGGGGGAGCACAACAACCCGATGGAACCGCATGCCACCACCGCGGTGTACGCCGCCGGTGATCTCACGCTCTACGACTCGAACCAGGGCGGCCATCCCGTGCGCCAGGCGGTCGCCGGCGTGCTGGGTCTACCGGTCGAACGGGTCAGGGTGATCAGCGCGCATGTTGGTGGTGGGTTCGGCTCCAAGGGCCTGCCCCGACCGAATGTCATCCTGGCGGCGATGGCTGCCCGGGAGCTCGGCCGCCCGGTCCGGGTGGTGTTCACCCGGCGGCACCTTTTCGCCCTGGTCGGCTACCGGACGCCGACGGTGCAGCGGGTCCGGCTCGGCGCGGATGCCGACGGGCGGCTGCGGTCGATCGACCATGACGCCGTTGTGCAGACGTCGAGGCATGTCGAGTTCGTCGAGCAGGTCGTGACGGCCACCCGGATGATGTACGCGGCGAAGAATCGGCGCACCCGGCACCGGGTGCAGGCGCTGGATGTGCCGATCCCTTCCTGGCTGCGGGCACCCGGCGAGTGCCCTGGAATGTTCGCGCTCGAATCGGCGATGGACGAACTGGCGAACGACGTCGGCATCGACCCCGTCGAACTGCGGATCCGCAACGAGCCCGATGTCGACCCCGAGCTGGGAATTGCCTTCAGCAGCCGGAATCTCGTCGGCTGCCTGCGCCGCGGAGCCGAGCTGTTCGGCTGGTCGGAGCGCGATCCGCGGCCGGCGACCAGGCGGCAGGGTCGCTGGCTGGTCGGCGCCGGGATGGCGTCATCGGTGTATCCCGGATACGCATCGCCGGCCACCGCATCGGCCACCGCGCGCGTTGACGGGACCTTTGCGGTCTCGATCAATGCAACAGATATCGGAACCGGCGCCCGGACGGCGATGTTGGTGCTGGCCGCCGAAGCGCTCGACGTCGATCCGGACCTGGTGGAGATCTGCATCGGAGATTCCGACCTGCCACGGGCCGGGGTGGCCGGTGGGTCATCGGGCACCACCTCGTGGGGCTGGGCCGTGCACAAGGTCTGCCGGGAACTGGTCGGGAAGCTGTCGGAGCTGGGTGGGGTTGCCGGGCTGACGGCGGACCTCACGCTCACCGCCAGCACGTCGGCGGACCTCAAGGCGCGGGAGGAATTGAGTCGCTACGCCTTCGGTGCGCAGTTCGTCGAGGTTCGGGTGAATATCGACACCGGTGAGATTCGGGTACCGCGGATGGTCGGGGTTTTCGCGGCCGGCCGGATCATCAACCCCAGCACCGCTCGATCGCAGTTCATCGGCGGTATGACCATGGGACTGTCGATGGCCCTGCATGAGGGAGGCGTCATGGACGAGGTTTTCGGTGGTTACGCCAACAACGACCTGGCCGCCTATCACATCGCCTCGTGCGCGGACGTCGGCACGATCGAGGTGGAATGGCTCGACGAGCGCGACACCCGGATCAATCCCCTGGGCACCAAGGGGATCGGCGAAATCGGCATCGTCGGAACGGCTGCTGCGGTGGCGAACGCCGTGCACAACGCGACAGGTGTTCGGGTCCGCAGCCTGCCGATCACCATGGAGGACATCCTTGCCCGCTGAGCCAGGCAAGGATGTCGACCACTTCGACGGCCGCTACCCGCCGGCGATGGCAGCGGCCGCTGCCCGGTACCTTCGATCCGCACCCGTCGGCACGAGAGTGGTTGCCCGCTACCGGGTGCCCGGCGGGTTCACCGATGCGCTGGGCTACCTGCGAGCCTGCGACGGCAGTTCCTGCGACATCGACACCCGACGTGGGGTTGTCGCTGTTCCGCTCGCGCATGTCGTTGCGGCAAAACAGGTCCCGGAGCCGCCCGCCCGGAGGTCAACGGCACCGCCGACCAACCCCTGATGCCCGTGGCTTTCGTCGGCGTGTGCCGCCGGCTCAGCCGGACCACCATGGGCGCAACGGAACTGCGGCGTCTCCCCGCGGGCCAGGTTTCACCGCGAGCACCTGATGCAACTGAATGTCGTTGGTCTGGAAACTCAGTCGTGACGCGGCCATGTACAACCCCCAGACCCTGGCAGTCGGCTCGCCCACCTGCTCCACGCACGCATCCCAGTTCCGCTCCAGATTGGCGCACCAATCCCGCAGGGTGAGAGCGTAGTGCTCACGGAGGTTCTCAGAATGTCGGACATCGAATCCGACGTCCTGCATCGCCATGATGATCCGGCCGGACCCGGTGATCTCCCCGTCCGGGAAGACATAGCGATCGATAAAGGCTTCGGTCTTGACGGCGCTGGAGTTCAGTGGCCGCGTGATCGAGTGATTCAACAGGCGACCGCCGGGCCGCAGCCTGTCCTGCAATGATCGGAAGTAGGCTGGGTAATTTTTCACCCCGATGTGCTCGGTCAGGCCAATGGAGGAAATGGCATCGAACGCGGTCTCCGGTACGTCGCGGTAATCGAGGTGACGGATCTCCGCGATGTGCTGCAGACCCTCGTCGACGATCGCTTTCTGACCCCATTCGGCCTGTTGCCTGGACAACGTCACGCCGAGCGTCTGCACGCCGCGGCGGGCGGCGTGCCGGACCATGGATCCCCACCCGCAGCCGACGTCCAGCAGGCGTTGGCCAGGCTCGAGGGCGAGTTTGTCGAAGACCAGGGCGTGTTTGGCGTCCTGGGCCTGCTCGAGGGAGTCCGCCGGCGACGAGTACACCGCGCAGGTGTACGTCATCGACGGTCCGAGGACATATTCGTAGAAGGTATTGGACACGTCGTAGTGCCTGCTGATGGCGGTGGAGTCGCGCTTCTTGGAGTGACCGAGGCCCTCCGCCACCCGTCGCCAGCGAGGTGGTGCCTCTTGGGGCGGCGGCGCCACCGGGATGAAGGTCTTCAATCCGAGAGATGTGACCATATCCTTGATCTCGCTCGGCGACGGGGTGCGCAGGTGCAGTTCGGAGTCCATCAGCTTCAAGAATTCGTAGGGGTCTGCGGAATGCGCGCCGATGAAATCGATGTCGCCGCTGATGTAGGCCCGAACCAGGCCCAGGTCACCGGGCGCGGTGAGGATGTAGGTCAGTGCGCGCCGGTTGTTGATCCGCAGCCCGGGCGCGTCCACCGGACCCGCCGTACTGCCGTCAAAAGCGCTGATCCGGAAGGGGAGTGGACCTTCGGACAGCGTCCGGGCGACGTCGGCGATCGTGATCGGCGCGCCTTTTTGTGGGCGGGGTAGCCCGGCGGACGCAGACGATGTGAATGGTGTCGTGGAGGCCTTGAAGGACGTGCCTTGGAATGACGTCGTGCCTTGGAATGATGTCCTGCCTTTGAGTGATGTCATTGTCGTCGCACCGCCTTGTCGTAGAGGTTCAACAGCCGTGAGTCGGGGTCATAACACTTCTTTAGCCGTGCATACGATATGCCCCCGTACAGCGCTGCGAAATGCTCGGGGGTGTAAAAGGCGTCGGAGTACAGCGACTTGTGACCGCCGAGTTCGGAGACCTTCTGCTCGATCATCCGGTTGGTCGCGCCCTCCGGCGCTCCAGGTGTGATCGGCACCACAGACCAGAAACCGACGTTGACGTAAGTCTTCTCGGGCGGAATCGGGTACAGCGGCCAGGTGGGGGCGGCCGCGTCCGGTTCGCCGGCCGGCAGTTTCAGGGGGCACAACCAGACGGGCTCGATGGGCACGGTGTCCAGGAACCAGTTGACGAAGTCCGCCGTGCGGTCGAGCGGAACCTCGATGTCCTGGACGACCCGCTCGAGTGGCTGGCGATGGTGGAGCATTTCGATACGGTCCGCGATGGCGAACCGGCGGTCGATGGCCACCAACTTCCAGTAGAACGAGCTGCGCCGTAGCCGTTTCGGCCACAGCCGGCGCACCAGTGGTTGCTGCGCGCCGAACGCCCTCGAACACCAGAACCAATCGGTATCCCAGCGCCAGAGATAGTCATGAATGGTCAGCCGGTCCGTGGCGCGCTGCTGAATCGACCGGTAGTAGATCTGTTGCCCGGTGTAGTCGCTGACCGGGCCGGGCTCGTCGGTGAAAGTGCCCAGCGTGAGGTAGCTCTCGGTCCGGCTGAAGACGACGCCGTCGAGATAGTCGACCGCGATGCCGTCATGCCGGCGGGTCGCGACAATGGGGGCGACAGCAGCTTCAAGGTCCGCCAGTCGGGAAAATCTCAGATGCCGAAGAGCAACGAACGGTGTGACCGGTTCCAGACGTACGCGCAGCCGGGTCGCGTATCCGAGTGACCCGTAGGAATTCGGGAAACCGAAGTAGAGATCCGCATGCTCGTTGTCCGGGGTGGCCGTGATGATCTCACCGGCTCCGGTGAGGATGTCAAGTTCGGCGATGTCATCGAAGACCAGACCACTGCGGAAGGAGGAGGATTCGATACCGCCGCCCGTTGTCGCCCCGCCGACCGTGATCGTTTTGAGTTGCGGAACGACCAGCGGGGCCAGGCCATGCGGCAGGGTGGCCGCCACCAGGTCCTCGTAGGTGCACATCCCACCGACATCTGCGGTGCGACCATCGATGTCGATGTCCAGTACGCCGCCGAGCCCGCTGACGTCCAAACCCGGCGCCGTCGTCGGCTGCCGAACGCGGAAGAGGTTCGAGGTTCGTTTGGCCAGTCGCACGGTTGCCGACGGCGGGATGGCCCGGTAGCTGGCCAGCAGGTTGTCCAGGGCCTGGGAGTAGGCGGTGGGCGAAGGGTCGTTGGCAGCGGCCGAGGGTGTCTCAGCCACTTTTCGGGCCCGGGTGGGTATATCCCACATACCTCCAAACTAGACCTTTCCTCGCGTGCCGAACGCCGGGGGTAGGTGTCGTTGCACGGCGTGTTCTCGGGATAGCGGAACGCATTCACTATCCGGACGGCCGATACCTGCCGACCCCGTTTCTCGGCTCCGCTTTTGGAAATCGCAGAGATGGAAAAAAGCGATCAGGTGGTCGAATCTGCGGTCAGTCGATCGAGGACATGTTCGGGGGCGGGCGCATGGCGCAGGTATTCGCGGCTGAAGCTGCCGGTGCCGTGCGCCAGTGATCGAAGGTCCACCGCATAGCGGGTGAGTTCGACCTCCGGTACCTCGGCCAGTACCGAGGATCTGCCGGTGGCAACGGGTTCCGTACCGCGCACCCGGCCACGCCGGGATGCCAGGTCCGCGAGTACGGCGCCGACGAACTCGTCATCAACGGTGATCGTGACCGAGTCGAGCGGCTCCAGCAGTTGAACGCCGGCCGAGTGCGAGGCTTCGCGCAGGGCCAATGATCCGGCCATCTGGAAGGCTGCGTCCGAGGAATCGACACTGTGTGCCTTGCCGCCGACCAGCGTCACCCGGAGGTCGACCATCGGATGGCCGTTGATACCCCGTTCCAGTTGGTTCCGCACCCCCTTCTCCACACTCGGAATGAACTGCCGGGGCACCGCGCCGCCGACCACCCGATCGACGAATTCGAACCCGCCGCCCTGCGGCAGCGGTTCGATCTCGATCTGGGCAACCGCGTACTGCCCGTGGCCGCCGGACTGTTTGACATGTCGGCCCAGACCGTGGGCCGCCGATCGCACGGTCTCCCGGACGGCCACCCGAACCGGCTGCACCAGCACCTCGATGCCGGCCCTGGTGCGGAGCCGGTCGAGCAGCACCTCGAGCTGTTGCTCACCCATGGTCCACATCAGCAACTGTTCGGTTGCCGGGTTCACCTCGACACGCACGGTCGGATCTTCCGCCTGCAACCGGGCAAGGCCCTGCACCAGCTTGTCTTCCTCGCTGGAGGACCGCGCCGAAATCGCCACCGGCAGCAGGGGTTCGGGCATCACCCATGGTGAGAGCACGGCAGGATCGGCCGGATCGGAGAGCGTGTCACCGGTTTCGGCGTGGGCAAGTCGGGCGACCGCGACGATGTCGCCCGCAACCGCTTTGCTCAGGCTGCTCAGCCCGGCTCCCAACGGACGGGAGATCGCCCCGGCGCGTTCGTCGAGATCGTGTTCGGCATGCCAGGTCTCGTCGGCCGGATGACCGGAGAACCTGGCGAAGTGCCCACTGACATGGACCGGTACGTCCGGCACCAACGTGCCGGAGAACACTCGCACGATCGAGACCCGGCCCACATAGGGGTCCGTCGTGGTTTTCACCACCTCGGCGACCAGCGGGCCGGTCGCGCTGCCGGACAGGGGTTCCCGGGTCGCGCCGGCGGGGGAGTAGGCGGGCGGCAGCACGTGTTCGACCGGCGAGGGGAAGCACCGGCAGATCATCTCGAGCAGTTCGGGAACACCCAGCCCGGTGGTCGGCACGCAGGCCACGACGGGGTGAAAGGCACCCCGCGCGACCGCGGTCTCCAGATCATCGACGACGGTCTCGAAGCCGACCTCCTCGCCGCCGAGATACCGATCGAGCAGCCCGTCGTCCTCCGATTCGGTGATCACGGCCTCGATCAGCGCCGCCCGAGGGCCGGCGATGGTCAGCTGTTGCTCCTCGTCCGGGGGCCCCGCGATCCTGGAACCACTGCCGGTCCGGAAGACGGTCTGTGACAGCAGGCCGATCAACGCCGTCGGAGCACCCGAACTGCCGGGCTCGGCCGGCAGATACAGCGGATGTACACCCTCACCGAAAACGAGCTGGCAGTTTTCCACCGCGGTCGCGAAATCGCCGCGCGGCTGGTCGATATGGGTGACGACGACAGCGCGTGGCATCCCGACGTCGGCGCACTCCTGCCACAACACCCTGGTGGCCCCGTCGATGGGCGAGGCGGAGGCGGCCGCGTCGGACGCGGAGATGACGAACAGCGCGGCATCCGCGGCCCGCAAACCGGCCCGCAATTCACCGACGAAATCGGCGTGCCCGGGGGTGTCCACCAGATTGAGCCGGACCCGACCGGTGTCGGCAGCGTCCGGCACGGAACCGTCCGGCGCAGCGCCGGCCAGCGCTGCGCTGTTGACCACGGTGCTGGCCACCGCCAACGACACCGATCGACCGACCCGCCGTTCGACGTCCTCGAAATCGCAGACAGTGGTGCCGTTCTCGATGCTGCCGGGCCGGCTGATGGCGCCGGTGAGCGCGAGGATCGCCTCGATCAGCATGGTCTTCCCGGCGCCGCCGGGGCCGACGAGAACCACGTTGCGAACCTGTTCGGCGGTTCCGTCACCGGCCTGCTGGCGGTCGACCGGCGTCATGCCGAAAGGCCTGCCCGGATCGACATGATCGGCATGCCCGCCGGATCCGCGCGGTTCGTCGCGCAGTGGGTTCGGCGGAACTCAGGTTGCCTCATCGTCGTCACCTCTACCTCGTCCGCAGCGACCGCCGCGACGGAGCCTGACATCAGGCTGATGGCCGCGGCGGTGTCGGCAGCAAGTGAAAAACCTTCTCCCCAGGGAGTCTGCTGACGCCGGGCTCGTCGCGCAACAGGGCGGGGTCCGACTGTTCGGCAATCGTCGACGAGGAATGCCGGGGTGTCAGCAGGGACGACGACTCCGGCAGCAGCCGCACCGCGAGCTCGATGGCGGTCCGCTGGGGCAGGTCGGCGACCAGGTAATGCTGCGCCCCGGCCGATGTCGTGGCCGTCAGGCTGATCAACCCACTGCGCCGTTGGAACATCGATTGCCGCAGGGTCAGCCCGACGATCCCGGGGACCGCCAGGGTGCTGCGGTGCCGGACCAATGATCCGGCCTGGGTGATCAGCCGGTTGTCGATCACCGCGTGGCCGAGGTTCGAGTAACGATCCCGCGCGAGCAGCACGGCAAGCGGCAAGGTCAGCAACGAGATCGCGGCGGGCACGACGAACCAATCGGCGAACCGGGACAGCGTGAACAGCCCGATGACGATCACCGCGGCGACGCCGACGGCGCGATTGAACCGGCGCCGGCGGGCGGCCGGCCCATGCCTGGTGAGCGTCGCCCGGACCGGCTCGGCGGTTCCCAGCACGGCCGCTTCCACCGCGATGACGGTGGCCCGGGGCGCCGGCGGGACCAGCAGGGCGCTGCCCCGTTCGGCCCCGCGGTTCCGCAGCCCGGTGGCGATGGCCTGCAACCGGGCGCCGCCGACCGCTCTGAGCAGCAGCGGCTCCGAGCGATCGACCCCGTGCAGCCGGCGCTCCTCGATACTGGTCGCCCTGGTGGTCAGCAGTCCCCGGTCGGCCTGCAGCGTCCCGTGGGCGTGCCGGGTCAGCCGAAAACCCCAGAAGGACAACACGTATCCGGCAACCGACAGCACCGTCACCGCAACGATCACCAGGGCACTGACCTGCAGGACATCGATCCACAAAGGGGTGCGCTGCAGGTGGGCGCGAATCAGGTGCACGGCGCTGAGCTGGGTCGGATCGAGCCGTGCCTCGTTGAGAATCCGCCAGCCGAGGCCGATCAACACGGCCCCGGTCACCACCCCGGACAGGGTGGCCGGGGCGTAGCCGATCCAGCGCGGATTCAGCGTGGCCAGCAGGGTTTCCGAGTCGTCGGGCGGTTCACCGGCCGCGTCCGTCAGCTCGCCTTGGTCGGTCCCCGAGACCGGGCCGCCCGCGTGGGCCATTGCCGGCGCCCGATGCAGCAATTCCGCGCGCAGCGGGCCGGCGGCCGCGGCGGGCAGGCCATCTAGCTTGACCGTCTCGGCGCCGTGATGCGAGGTCCCGGTGCCGATCTCGATCTTGACCAGACGCAACAACCGTTGCAACGGGTGGGCGCTGACGTCGACGGTGCGCACCCGATCGCGCGGCACGGTCAGATGCTTGCGCTGCACCAACCCTCGACGGACCTCGACCACCGTCGGCGTGATTCGGTACCGGGTCGTCAGCCACCTGCTGATACCCAGCGCGATGACCGCGGCCGTCCCGATCAGTCCCCACGGTGGCCCGGATTCACCGGCTCGTCCGGCGAAGACCAACACGATCAGCATCGGGATGAATTTGATGATCTCCCGCACCGGTTCGACCAACAGCATCCCGGGCGCGAGGCGGCGCCAGGGCAGGTCTGCGGCGTGCGTGCCGCGCTGTTCGTCCAAGGGGGCTTGTCCATCGACAGCGCCATCCGTCATGTGGCATCGCCCCTGGTCGCCTGGGCGGCGGCGGTGACCTGCAGGGCGAACTGGGCGGCAACCGGCTCGTCCAGGCCGTCGATGGTCAGCGGCCCGGCGGCCGACGCCGTGGTCACGGTGACCTTGGTGAGGCGGAAGAGCCGGCCGATCGGGCCGCGTTCGGTATCGACGGTCTGGATGCGGGACACCGGTGCGATCCGCCATTCCTGCGTCCACCAGCCGGATCTGGTGTAGACGGCGTCGGCAGTGAGTTCCCAACGATGCACGGAATAGCGCCAGCGCGGCATGACGGCCAGATGGATAACCGCAATCACCACGGTCGCCGCCAGGATCTGCGGGCGCCACGGCGGAATCGGCCAGTCAAGGAGCCACGCGGCCGCCTGCACGCCGATCACGATCAGCCATCCGGCCAACGCCCGGCTGAACCAGTAGGCGACGGCACGCTTCGACACCCGGTTCGCGGGCGTCCGCAGCACCGGCACGGGGTCGAGCGCTGAATCAGTGACGTCGGAGGGTGTGACGTCGGGTGCGGCCATGCCTCCATCGTCCACGTTTCTCCGATCCCCCGGGCCCGGGTGTCCGGGGCGGGCCGCCGAGTTCACCGCTACCCGAACGTTCTAGCTGGTGCGCGAGCCGCGGCGCAGGGCCCAGATCCCCAGCACCAGTCCGATCACCGCCAGGATCGGGCCGATCACCGCCCAGGTGCGATCGCCCGTCATTCCGCTGCCGCCGAGGGCTCCGATGCCCTGGAAGAAGAACACCAGGCCGAAGACGACAAGGAGGGCGGAAACGATCAACAACGCAATCTTCATCGGCGGCACGCTCGCATTCGCCCTCCCGGTGGAAGGGACCTGTTGGGCACGGTTGACCACGCCGGCAGGTCGGGGTCATCCATCGATGGTGGCACGGCGAGGACGCGGTAGTGGTTGGCTCAGCGGTTCAGCCGGAACCGCAGGTGGGTGACCGCCGCAGACGCGATCACCCTGGTCCGCACCAGGTCGACGTGGTCCGCGGGCAACGAGTCGAACATCCGCACGCCGCGCCCGAGCAGGACCGGCACCAGCGTGATCTGCAGTTCGTCGAGCAGGCCGGCGGCGATCGCCTGCTGAACCGTCTCGCCGCCCATCAGCTGGACGTTCTTGTCACCGGCAGCGGCGCGCGCTCTGGTGATGGCCGCCGGCACCCCGCCCGTGACGAAGGTGAAGCTACCGCTCCGCATCACCCGTTCGGGTTCGGGCCGGTGGGTCACGACGAAGCTGGGTGCCGGGAACGGGACGTCACCCCAGATGTCAACGCCGACGTCGAAGGTCCGCCGCCCCAGGACGACCGCGCCCACCGACGCCGAAACCTCTGCGGCCACCTCGCCGTCCCGCGGATCCTGCGGGTCGGCGAAGAGCCAGCGGTGCAGCAGTTCTCCGCCGACCCCCAGCGGATGGTCCGCATCGGTGTCCGGGCCGGCGACGAACCCGTCCACCGACATGCTCATGTCCGCCACCACCATGGTCATCGCGGCCTCCTGAAGGTTGCTGTCATCCAGGGACGGGTCGCGGGATAGACGGTCGTCCGGCGTAAAACTGATCGGAGATCATCGATCGGGTGCCCGGCGAACGGTCGTCGGACATCGCTACCGCCTTGAGAGGGTTATTCATGCCTGGCCCGGACGCGTCATCCCGCGATGTGGTTTTCAGCGATATCGATCATGTGCTCAGCACGACTCGGGCGGTCCGCAAGCGCCTGGACCTGGACCGCGAGGTCGAGCCTTCGGTGATCGCCGAGTGCCTGCGACTCGCGGCGCAGGCGCCGACCGGCGGCAATATCCAGAGCTGGCGATTTGTCGTGGTGACCGACGCCGATCGACGGGCGGCGATCGGGGAGTACTACCGGCAGGGTGCCGCGGAATATCTGGCGGCCGGACTGGCCCGGGCGCGGACCGACCAGCAGCGCCGGGTCGCCCAGTCGTCGGTGTATTTGATGGAGAACATCGGCCGGGTGCCGGTCCATGTGCTGGCCTGCACGAAGGGCCGCCCACCGGAGGGGCAGAACCAAGCGGGGTTTTACGGCTCGATCATGCCGGCGGTCTGGAGTTTCGCGCTGGCGTTGCGGTCACGCGGGCTCGGATCGGTCTGGACCACCCTGCACCTGGCGCACGAGCGCGAGGTGGCGCAGCTCCTCGACATTCCCGATGACGTCACGCAGGTTGCGCTGCTCCCGGTGGCTTACACCGTCGGGCTGGACTTCAAGCCCGCGGCCCGGCAGCCCATCGAGCAGTTCACCTACTGGAACCGCTATGGGGACACCGACGCACCGAGCTGAGAGCGCCGGCCGGCGCCGGCCCGCGAAATGACGAAATGGCAACAAATCTCCGCGCCACACCGGCGCGCCTCCGGTGTGCGTCCGGACCCTCGACCTACTTTCAATCCCAGCGCTACCTGACATAACTATAACCGTTCGGTTGAGGTTGAGAGTTCGACACGCCGAGCGGGAGTAGGGACATCAGCGAGTAGTGACAGCAGCACAGACGAGATCCGCACCATCCGTACTGATCCGCACACACCGGATCGAGCAGAAAGGCTCAGGCGAATGACGCCACCGCACAACTACCTGGCCGTCATCAAGGTCGTCGGCATCGGCGGCGGTGGTGTGAACGCCATCAACCGGATGATCGAGGTCGGCCTGCGTGGGGTCGAGTTCATCGCCATCAACACCGACGCCCAGGCCCTGCTGATGAGCGATGCCGACGTCAAGCTCGACGTCGGCCGCGAGATGACCCGGGGCCTCGGCGCCGGCGCCAACCCCGACGTCGGTCGCAAGGCCGCGGAGGACCACCGCGAGGAAATCGAGGAGGTGCTCAAGGGTGCGGACATGGTCTTCGTCACCGCCGGGGAAGGCGGTGGAACGGGGACCGGCGGCGCTCCTGTCGTCGCCTCGATCGCCCGCAAGCTCGGCGCGCTGACCATCGGCGTCGTCACCCGGCCGTTCGCCTTCGAGGGCCGGCGGCGCGGCGGCCAGGCGGAGAACGGCATCAAGGAACTGCGCAACGAGTGCGACACGCTGATCGTCATCCCCAACGACCGGCTGCTGCAGCTGGGCGACATGGGTGTCTCGCTGATGGACGCCTTCCGGTCCGCAGACGAGGTGCTGCTCAACGGCGTCCAGGGCATCACCGACCTGATCACCACCCCCGGCCTGATCAACGTCGACTTCGCGGACGTCAAGTCCGTGATGGCCGGCGCCGGCACCGCGCTGATGGGCATCGGTTCGGCGCGCGGCGAAGGCCGGGCCGTCCAGGCCGCGCAGAAGGCGATCAACTCGCCACTGCTGGAGGCCTCGATGGACGGTGCGCACGGCGTGCTGCTGTCCATCGCGGGCGGCTCCGACCTCGGGTTGTTCGAGATCAACGAGGCCGCCTCGCTGGTCCAAGAGGCAGCGCACGAGGATGCGAACATCATCTTCGGCACCGTCATCGACGACTCGCTCGGCGACGAGGTGCGGGTCACGGTGATCGCCGCGGGCTTCGACTCCACCCCGTCGGTGCTCCCGCCGAGCATCGATGCCCGGGCGCGGCAGGCCACCAGCAACGGCACCGGCCCCGGGCCCAACGGGAACGGCTTCTCGCAGGCTGCGTCCCGTCCGGCCGTGCAGCCGCAGTACTCGTCCACCCCGCCGCCGGTCTCCCGGCCCGCGGTGCCCGCGTACCAGCAGCAGGCACCCGGTCACTACCAGGGCGCGGCCGGCTCGGTACCCGTACACCAGGGTGTGCAGGCCCAGCGCAATCCGCGCCAGGCGGACCTGGACGATGACGACGTCGACGTGCCGTCGTTCATGAAGCGCTGATCTGCGCCCTCGCGCATTCGGTAGCGTCCTGAGCATGACGCCAGAACCAGCCATGACCTCCGGGCCGGTTGGTTCTGGCGTTGTTGCGTTCGGCGCCGCTTGGCCGGCGGCAGCGGACGAGCAATCGACAGACCGGGCAGCGTCCGGGCCGACGATCCGCTACGGGTTCAGCACCCGTGCCGGTGGCACGTCGGCGCCGCCGTACGACAGCCTCAACCTCGGTGGCGCCGTCGGTGACGAGCCTGCTGCGGTGGTCGCGAACCGGGCAGGCTTGGCCAGGGCGGCGGGATTGGCTGCCGACCGGGTCGTGTGGATGCATCAGGTGCACGGCACGACCGTCGCTGTAGCGGATCGGTCGGTGGGGCGCGCTGGCGCAGGCGGGCCTGTTGCGGTGCTCGAATCACTGCCAGATTGCGACGGCATCGTCACCACCGCAACGGGTCTCGGGTTGGCCGTGCTCGTCGCGGACTGCGTCCCGATGCTCTGTGGTGACCCCGTTGCGCGCGTCATCGGCGCCGTTCATGCCGGTCGGCGTGGGGCGGCAGACGGGATCGCGCTTCGTGCTCTTGATCAGCTGCTCGCCCTCGGGGCGTCCCCGGACACCACCACAGTGGTGCTCGGGCCGGCGATTTGCGGCGCGTGCTACGAGGTTCCCGCCGCCATGCAGGACGAGGTCGAGGCTGCGCTGCCGGGCTCGGCCAGCGCAACCGACCGCGGAACGCCGGGGCTCGACCTCCGAGCCGGGCTGGCCAGGCAACTCACCGCGGCCGGCGTCGGTGCGGTCCTCATCGACGATCGGTGCACCCGGACCGACCCGACCCTGTTCAGTCACCGACGCGGCGCCCCGACGGGACGATTCGCGGGCCTGATCTGGATGCCTGGAGTCGGACCCGACGAAGGAGGGGCCGCCAATCGACACAGAGGAGTGCACTGAAAAGCTAGACGACGAAGGAGTCAGGTTGTCAGTGCACTCCTACTTGATCTTGATCTTGGACGCGGTGACGCGGTGACGCGGCCCCGGCGTGGAACTTGATCCAGGCCGGTTCCTCGACCCGGTGTGTCGCGCCACAATCGCCTCGGCCACGGCGATAACCTCACCTCAAGACGTGGAAATCGGTTCGCACGGCATGGTTTTGGCAAGGCCTGTAGTGGGCAAACGGTGGCGGCATCGGGGTTTCGGGCGACAACCCGGGAGCTGATGCCACGCGCCGACAACGGAAGGATCGGGACGAAGACAATGGGATCATGGCGCAAGGTCGGGGCCTTCCTCGGACTCGTCCCGGACGAAGGACGCCGTGACGAATTCGGCGACGACTACCAGGACGCCGATGGCTACCGGGATGAGTACGCGGACGACGAGTTCGACCGCGGAGGCGCGGCCCGCGGCGAGAATGATCGGGGGCACGAATCGCCCTACGTCGCGCCCGGCCCGCGCTCAGTGCCCGGCAACTACGACGAGCACACCACGCACGGCGCGCTCGCCGTCGCGCCGCGGCCGGACCTGCGCCGTGATCTCGAGTCGGGCACCGCAATCAGGCCCGTGACGGTCAAGCTGACCGGTTTCAGCGAAGCCCGGGTGATCGGCGAGAAGTTCCGCGAGGGCAAGCCCGTCATCCTGGACATGACCGAGATGGACGACGCAGGGGCACGCCGACTGGTCGATTTTGCCGCCGGGCTTGCGTTTGCGCTGCGTGGATCGATCGACAAGGTCACCACCAAGGTCTTCATGCTGCTGCCGCCGGATACGGATGCGGCGGATATCCCGGCGTACGAGCCGGCCCACGCCGGCTTCTCCGGTGGCTTCAGCGCGCAGTCCTCGTCCCGGGACCGTCAGGCCTACGCCGGTCGTTGACCGTTCGAGCTTGCCCGCAGCAGCGTCAGCACATGCGTCCCCGACGTCCAGTGGTGCCCTGGCCGTCGGGGTCCGCATGCCCTCGTCAGGTCGTGGTTGATGTGACAACCGGGACAACAGTGGGCGCCGATGGTTCCGGCAAGTCCCGCAATCGGGTAAAAGTGGAGATGTGAACATTCTCTGGCAGGTCGTCTACCTGCTGCTCTGGCTGTTCCGGCTGGCGCTGCTCGGTCGGATCGTCATCGAGTTCGTGCGAGTGTTCGCACGAACCTGGCGACCGGCCGGGCCACCGGCCGTCGCGATGGAAGTCCTCTATGCGAGCACCGATCCGCCGGTCAAGCTGTTCCGGAAGATCATTCCGACCGTCAAGTTGGGCGGGGTAGGGTTCGACCTCAGCATCGTGGTGCTGCTGATTCTCGTCTACGTCCTGATGGAGTTCGTTTACCGGCTCGCGCTGGGTGCCCTCTAGGATTCCGACGATCGCCGCGCGCGCAAATGCGCGTGCCTGTGCGAAGCGCGTCATTGATGATTGTTCACGACTGATCCAACGAGCAGTAGAAGATCCAAGCGAGGAGTTGTCATGCCGCTCACCCCAGCCGACGTACACAACGTTGCCTTCAAGAAGCCTTCGATCGGCAAGCGAGGCTACGACGAGGACGAGGTTGATGCGTTCCTCGACGTTGTCGAGGCCGAGTTGAGCCGGCTGATCGAGGAGAATTCCCAGCTCACCGGGCGGCTGTCCGAGTACGAGGCCGGCGGCACCCCGGCACCCAAGGCCGAGGCCGCACCCGCCGTCGAGGCGCCCGCCGCTGCGGCCCCGGCATCTACCGGCAACGGCCACACCCAGGCGGCCCGGCTGCTGCTGCTCGCCCAGGAGACGGCCGACCGGCTCACCGAGGAGGCGAGGGCCGAATCCGACAAGCTGCTGGCCGATGCGAAGAGTCACTCCGAGGCACTGGTCGGCGATGCCACCACGCGTGCCGAAGCCGCGGAACGGGACAGCCGGATCAAGGCCGAAGCCCTCGATGCCGAGGCCAAGGCGCGGTACGACGAAGTGCTCGGCAAGCTCGCCACCGATCGGGTCGACCTGGAGAAGAAGATCCAGGATCTGCGGAGCTACGAGAAGGAGTACCGCGGCCGCCTCAAGAGCTGGATCAGCGATCAGCTGGCGCAGCTCGACGGCGAAGGCAGCAAGAGCGAGCACGTGCCCGCGGTGGTTGCCGGCCCCGGCGGCGAGTAACCCCGGTCCCGGGTACGCACCTGGTCGCGTCGGAAGGCGGGCGGGACGAAATCGCTCGCGCCGCGCGTTACCCTTGGCTCAGCGCGAAACGAAACACGACAGCACGTGGCGACGACCCGGCCATCACCGGCGAGCCATTCGGAAGAACGGGACCTCCCCACGCAGTGGGTTGTTCCTCACTAGAACCGAACGGGTTCGGCCCGTCACAGCCGGCAGATGAGTGGCCCGGATTTTCCGGGCAAGCGGGGTGGTACCGCGGGATGCGATCGACACCGATCGCGCCTCGTCCCTGCAGGTAGGCGACTGCAGCGATGAGGAGTACGCACGTGACCGACACCACCGCACCCGACGGCTCGGTGACCCGTTCCCACCCGGGTTACCCCCGTGCCGGCGCCTCCGAGGTCACCGGGCACCCGGATTTTCCCGCCGTGGAAAAGCAGGTGCTGGCCTACTGGGCGAAGGACAAGACGTTCCAGGCGTCGATCGACGCGCGCCCGGCGGGGGAGAACGGCGACAACGAGTACGTCTTCTACGACGGGCCGCCCTTCGCCAACGGGCTGCCGCACTACGGGCACCTGTTGACCGGCTACGTCAAGGACGTCGTTCCCCGCTACCAGACCATGCGCGGGCACCGGGTCGAGCGCCGGTTCGGGTGGGACACCCACGGCTTGCCGGCGGAGGTGGAGACCGAACGGCAACTGGGTATCAAGCACAAGGCCGAGATCGTCGGCATGGGCATCGAAGCGTTCAACGACGCGTGCCGGGAATCAGTCCTGCGGTACACCAACGAGTGGCGGGACTACGTCACCCGGCAGGCCCGCTGGGTCGACTTCGAGAACGACTACAAGACCCTCGACCAGGATTACATGGAATCGGTCATGTGGGCCTTCAAGACCCTGTGGGACAAGGGCTTGATCTACGAGGGCTACCGGGTGCTCTGGTATTGCACGCGGTGCGAGACGCCGTTGGCGGCCACCGAAACCAAGATGGACGACACCTACCAGATGCGGCAGGACCCGGCCGTGACGGTGTCCCTGCGGCTGAGGTCGGCCGATCGGCGCCTCGACGGGGTCAACGCCCTGATCTGGACAACGACACCCTGGACACTGCCGTCCAACCTGGCCGCCGCCGTCAACCCCGACGTCGAGTATGTCGTCGTCGAATCATCCGGTCCCTTCGCCGGGCGGTACCTGCTGGCCGCCGCCCGGGTCGGCGCCTACCAGCGGGAACTGGGCGAAGAACCACAGGTGCTGGCGACCTACACCGGGGCACAGCTGGCCGGCACCAGGTACACCCCGCCCTTCGACTTCTTCGCGCAGCAGGCCGTTGTCGATGGGTCGGACCCTGCAAGCAGGTCCTCCGGCGACTCCAGTCCGACCGGCTATTCCGCGCGGGCCAACGCTTTCCAAGTCCTCACCGCCGACTACGTCACCACCGAGGACGGCACGGGTGTCGTGCACATCGCGCCGGCGTTCGGCGAGGAGGACAAGGCCGTCACCGACGCTGCCGGGATCGAGGTGGTCAACCCGGTGGACGGTCAGGGCAAGTTCACCGCCCAGGTCCCGGCCTATGAGGGCTACCACGTCTTCGACGCGAATGTGCCGATCATGGCCGATCTCAAGGAGGCGGGTCTGCTCGTCCGGCGGGACAGCTACGAGCACTCCTACCCGCACTGCTGGCGCTGCGGCACCCCGCTGATCCAGCGCGCCGTCTCGTCCTGGTTCGTCGCCGTGACCAAGATCCGCGACCGGATGGTGGAGCTCAACCAGGAAATCACCTGGGTCCCGGCGCACATCAAGGACGGCCAGTTCGGGAAGTGGCTGGAGGGCGCCCGAGACTGGTCGATCTCGCGCAACCGGTTCTGGGGTTCACCGATCCCGGTCTGGACCTCCGACGATCCGACCTACCCAAGGGTCGACGTCTACGGCTCGCTGGACGAGTTGGAACGCGACTTCGGGGTGCGGCCGGACGACACCCACCGCCCGTTCATCGACGAGCTGACCAGGCCCAACCCGGACGACCCGACCGGGCAGTCCACCATGCGCCGGGTTCCAGAGGTGCTGGACTGCTGGTTCGAGTCCGGCTCGATGCCGTTCGCCCAGGTGCATTACCCGTTCGAGAATCGCGAGTGGTTCGAGGATCACTATCCGGGCGATTTCATCGTCGAGTACAACGGGCAGACCCGCGGCTGGTTCTACACGCTGCACGTGCTGGCCACCGCGCTGTTCGACCGGCCGGCGTTCGTGACGTGCATGGCACACGGCATCGTGCTGGGCGACGACGGGCAGAAGATGTCCAAGACCCGACGCAACTACCCGGACGTCGGGCAGGTCTTCGAACGCGACGGTTCCGACGCGATGCGCTGGTTCCTGATGTCCTCGCCGATCCTGCGCGGCGCCGACCTGGTCGTTACCGAGGCCGGCATCCGGGAGAGCGTCCGGCAGGCGGTGCTGCCGCTGTGGAACACCTGGTACTTCCAAGCCCTGTATGCGAAGGCCTCGGACCGGGTCGGCAGCTGGCGCACCGATTCCACCGACGTGCTGGACCGGTACGTGCTGTCCAAGACCGCCGAGCTGGTCCGGGATGTCACCGCGCAGCTGGATGTCTACGACCTGGCCGGTGCCTGCGCGTCGGTCCGGCTGTACCTGGAGGGCCTGACCAACTGGTACATCCGGCGATCACGGCAACGGTTCTGGGACGGTGATGCGGACGCGATCGACACCCTGCACACGGTGTTGGAGGTGCTGTGCCGGGTGGTTGCGCCGCTGCTGCCGTTGACGTCCGAGGTGATCTGGCGCGGACTGGAAGGCGGCAGGTCGGTGCACTTGACCGACTGGCCAACGCTCGGTGAGCTGCCGGAGAATGCCGACCTGGTTGCCGCGATGGACGAGATCCGCGAGGTCGCGTCGGTGGCGTTGTCGGTTCGCAAGGCCGCGAGCCTGCGGGTACGGCAGCCGCTGGCATCCCTCACCGTGGCAACGCGGAATGCGGATCGGTTGCGGCCCTTCGTGTCTCTGCTGTCCGACGAGGTCAACGTGCGCTCTGTCGAGCTGACCGAACTCGCCGGCAATGACGACCGGGTGTCCCGGCAGTTGTCGGTGAACGCCCGGGCCGCCGGGCCGCGGTTGGGCAAGGACGTACAGAAGGTGATCAAGGCGTCCAAGACCGGTGACTGGACGGTCGCCGATGACGGCGCCGTGGTGTGCGGCGGTGTCCCACTGGTGGAGGGCGAGTACACCCTGGAGTTGGTGGCAGCCGGGTCGTCGTCCGATGCGGTTGGTCTACTGCGGTCCGGTGGGTTCGTCGCCCTGGACACGGTTTTGGACGACGAGCTCAAGGCCGACGGCGACGTCAACGATCTGCTGCGGCTCGTGCAGCAGGCGCGCAAGGAGGCCGGCCTGCAGGTGTCGGATCGCATTGACCTGTTCCTGGAGGTCTCCGACGAACTGTGGGCCGCGGCGTCGGCCAGGGTCGAGAAGGTCAAGGCCGAGACACTCGCGCTGATCGTCACCCGGGACGAGATAGGCGACGGCCGGCCGGGCGTCGTGGCCGGGGTTATTGGCGGCGCCGGGGTACGGGTTGCCGTGGTGAAGGCCGGCGGCTGACGGACCGCGCTGAATAACTCAGCTCCTCCGTCGCCGAGTTTTTTCAGCGCCGTCCGACTGTGCTGGATGGCGGCCCCTCCTTCGTCGGATCCGACCAGGGGGGTCAAGCAACAGGATCGATGACACGGATTCCGTCGAACGGCGGAATCCGCGTCAACGGTTGTGGTCCAGCGCATCCCGATCGACGGTCGTCCGCGCGCAGTTGATGCTATGTCCGACTGCGTCGCATTTATCCGAGCGCGTCTTACCTGTCCGCTGGGATGCGCACCGCGTACGCCCCGGCGTCGAGGTCCTCGATGAGGGTGGGGCCGGTCGGCCTCCAGTCGAGGAGTTCTCGGGTGACGGAACTCGTCGCGGACATCTCCATGCCGAAGAAGGCGCCGATCCAGCCGAAGTGGTCCTGAACGTCCTGGGGGTCGATGGACATCACGGGCAGGTCGAACGCGCGCCCGATCGCCTCGGCGATCTCCCGGCTGGGGATGCCCTCTTCGGCGACGGCATGCAGGCGGGCTCCAGCCGGAGCGTGCTCCAGTCCGAGCTCAACGAGGCGTGCGGCGTCGAGGCGGTGCACCGCGGCCCACCGATTCGACCCGTCGGAGGGATAGCCGGAAACGCCCCGCCGGCGGGCGATCTCGGCGATCACCGCGATGAATCCGTGGTCACCGGTGCCGTGCACGGTTGGTGCAAAGCGCAGGCTCACGGTGCGCACGCGGCGGTCGACGAACTCGAAGGCGAGACTCTCCGCACCGCCGCGCGGCGACTCCGGGCCGTGGAAAGGCGACGCGTCGTTCTCGTTGGCCGGCCTTGCTCGGGTGAGGGCGGCGACCCCGGAGGCGAGCAGGAAGGGTCGGTCGCTGCCGGCGAGGGTGTCGCCGATGATCTGCACGGCAGCCCGCTCGGCGGCGTTCGAGACGGCCATGTTGGCGAAGTCGTGCTTGTTGGCGAGATGGATGACGGCATCTGCTGTTTCGGCGCCCGCGCGAAGGCTCGCCAGGTCGTCGAGATCACCTCGGTGCACGTGCGCGCCCTTCCCGGCCAGGGTCGCGGCAGAAGCATCGGACCTGGCCAACCCGGTGACTTCATGTCCGGCGGCCAATAGTTCATCGACGACGGCGGAGCCGATCCAGCCGGACGCACCGGTGACGAAAACGCGCATGTCAATCTCCTTCGGTCCCGCCAGCGGGCGGAGCGTTGATGTCAGTGACTGATGTCAGCCACAGACATCAACGTACACCTGCATGGCAGTCACTGTCGTCACCACTACACTCGAACCATGGTGCGTTGGCAGCCGGGCGCGCGGGAGCGGCTGCAGGCGGCTGCGCTCGAGTTGTTCGCGACCCAGGGCTTCGAGCAGACAACGACCGCGGAAATCGCGCAGGCCGTCGGGCTCACCGAACGGACCTTCTTCCGGCACTTCGCCGACAAGCGCGAGGTGCTGTTCTTCGGTCAGGACATGTTTGTCCAGGCATTCCTCGACGGTGTCGACGCGGCGCCGCCGGACGCAACCCCGCTGGCGGTTGTCGGGTCGGCGCTGGCGTCCGCGGCGTCGTTCTTCCCGGACGAACGCCGGGCCTACTCGCGGACACGTCAGCTGGTGATCGACGCAAACCCCGCCTTGCAGGAACGTGAACTGCACAAACTCGCCAGCCTCGCCACGACCGTCGCGGAGGCACTGCGCCGGCGGGGTATCACCGAACCGGCGGCCACCCTGGCCGCGGAATCCGGCGTCACGGTCTTCGGCATCGCGTTCGCACAATGGATCGGCGATGGCGAGAATCGATCGTTGGCCGACATCGCGGCAGAAGTACTCCGTGAATTGCAGAGCCTGGCCGCAGCGCCCAGGTCCGAGGGCTGACCGCGCCGGTCAGACCGGTGGGACTCGGAACTCGCAGGTCGGACCCATTGTCCTGGAAAGCTTCTCATCCAGCGTAAGGAGCGGTGTGCTGGTCAGTTCGGCGAGAGCGCAATAGGCGGCATCATAGCTCGTCAGTTGTCCGGACAGCTGCCAGACGCGTTCGGCGAGTCGTGGATAGAGCCAATAGACGACGCGCAGATCGACGGCGGCGCGATGGGCCACGAGGGCGCGCTCTGGGCTCAGCAGACCGGCACGCAGTTGGCGACGGAGAACGTTGGCAACCTCGAATTGGAGCAGGGATGGGGCTATCAGCCGCGCACTGCGGCACTGCTCGAGAACCCAACCTCCCGCCGACCCGCCGTCAACCAGCTGGGCGATCATCGCGGACGCATCGATCGTCAGCGTGGAGGAGGCGTCCATCACCTGCGGTCTGCGTGTACTGCGTCAACGATGTCCTCGACCGCGAGAGTGCTGATTGCCGTCATCGGCCGAACGTGACGGGCGACGTCGTCAACGGTCAATGCAACTGCTGCAGCGGTCAGTTCGGCTTGCAGAAACTCCTGCAGACGCCGGCCCGGGCCGCCAGCTTGTTGCGTACTTCCTCCGGAACGTTGCGGATGGTGATCGTGACGGACATACCTGCATATTGGCTGCATTGATTCCAGCATGCAGGCATTCCGACTACCTGCTGGACCGACCCGCGTCGGTGCAGTTCTCCACTTCGTGGTCAACTCGACGCACTCACTTCTTGTCGATGCCTGTCCGGGAGTCCGATGTCCAGCAACCCTGTCCTGTTCGTGCACGGCCTTTGGATGCATGCGGCGTCCTGGGAACCCTGGATCGAGCATTTTCAGGCGGCCGGCTATCGGGCGACGGCGGCGAGTTGGCCGGGTGATCCGGACACGATCGTTGACGCACAGGCCAATCCGCAATCGATGGCCGGCTACGGCATCGAGGAAATCGTCGAGCACCACAAGCGACAGATCGGGGCGTTGGACAGTCGGCCGATCGTCATCGGGCATTCCTTCGGCGGGCTCATCGCCCAAAGACTTCTTGCCGAGGACTTCGCGGTCGGGGCGGTCGCGATCGATCCGGCACCGATCAAAGGTGTGCTGCGGCTGCCGTTCTCGACGCTCAAGGTGGCTTTTCCGGTGCTCAGGAAGCCATCCAACCGGCATCGGGCGATTGCCCTCAGCCGGGAGCAGTTTCGCTATGGGTTCGGCAATGCGATCACCGAGGCGGAATCGGACGAGCTCTGGAAAAAGTGGGCCGTTGCGGGCTCCGGCAAGCCCCTTTTCGAGGCCGCATTCGCGAACGTGTCGCTGGTCTCGCCGGCCAAGGTCGACACGAAGAATGCTGACCGAGGCCCACTACTGCTCATCGCCGGCGGAAAGGACCACACCGCGCCCGCCAGCGTCACCCGAGCCACTCAACGCCGCTACCGAAAATCCCTCGCCAGCACCGAACTCCGCGAATTTCCCGACCGGGGGCACAGCCTGACCCTGGACGGTCGGTGGTCGGAGATCGCGGACGCGGTGCTCGGGTGGCTGCCGGGAAAGTCGCTCTGACCGGCGGCTACAGGGCCGCGGCCAGCGCCGCAAGCGTCTGCGAGCAGCCGGCATCGATGCGACAGGTCGCCAGTGGGTCGCCCCGGGTGATGCCGCGGTTGACGATGACGATCGGTACGCCCATGCGGGCGGCGTGCCGGACGAACCGCAGTCCGGACATGACGGTCAACGACGACCCGGCGACCAGGAGTGCTTCGGCCGAGTCGACCGCCCGATAAGCCCGGTCCACCCGGTCCCGGGGGACGTTCTCGCCGAAGAACACCACGTGCGGCTTCAGCGGTCCGTGGCAGTCCAGGCACGGCGCCAGCCGGAACCCCCTGGTGTCCTCGAGGTCGACGTCGCCGTCTGGGGCGGTGGTCACCGACATGTTCCGGCCGAAGTCGGGGTTCAGCGCGGTGAGCCGCTCATGCAACTCCTGACGCCCGGTGATCTCCCGGCAGTGCAGGCAGATCACCTCGTCGATCCGGCCGTGCAGGTCGATGACCGGGTTGCTGCCGGCCTGCCCGTGCAGTCCGTCGACGTTCTGGGTGATCAGTGCGGCGACGATGCCGGCGCCGGAGAGGGCGGCCATGGCGGTATGGCCGGTGTTCGGCACGGCCCGGCCCATCCGTTGCCAGCCGAGGTGGCTGCGTGCCCAATACCTTTGCTGCGCAATCGGTCCCGACGTGAACTCGTCATACGTCATCGGTGCTCGCGGTGGGCTGTCCGGGCCGCGGTAGTCGGGAATCCCGGAGTCGGTGCTGAGTCCGGCACCGGTCAGCGCGACTAGCCGCCGGCCGCGCAGGATCTCAGCTGCCCGCGCCGCGTCGGCCTGGGGAGCGCTGACCGAGGGGTCACGGGGAGTGCGGGCGAGGACCGCCGACGGGTCGATGACAGCTCCAGTCACACATCGACGGTACCTGGCTGCGCGGACCGGCCTCGGCGACCAGTCAGCCTTCTTCGACGACCGTGTCGTCCTGGTCGGCGGGTTTGGGTGTGCCATCCGGCGCCTTCCGATGCTGCCCGAACCCGAGCAGCGGGAACAGCAGCACCGACAGCATGCCGGCACCGACCAGGGCCGAGGCGGTACCGGCCTGCAAATCGCCGGAGTCCACGCCGATCGCGGTGACAGCGACGATGATCGGCAGTCCGGTCGCGCTGAACAGCACCAGCGCCCGTTTGTCGGCACCGACAGCGCCCGGTTGTGCACTGAGAATGCCGGGGAGCCCTCGTACGACGAGCAACAGGATCAAAAAGACGGGCAGCAGCGTCAGCGCCGTCGGGCTGCTGATCAGGGAGTTCAGATCGAAGGTGAGGCCGGTGTTGACGAAAAAGATCGGGACCAGGAAGCCGAAACCGATGGCTTCGAGTTTCGAGTCGATGAGCGTGGCGTCCTTCGGGTCGGCGCCGGCCAGCAGCAATTTGGTGATCACCCCGGCCGCGAACGCGCCCAACAGCATGTCGAGGTCGAAGACCACGCTGATCAGCACCAGGCCGCTCAGCAGCAACAGCACCAACCGCACCGCGAACTGCCCACTGGTGTGCAGCGTTGCCGTGATCAGTTCGTGCATCCGGCGATGAGTTCCCCTGGCCGCGAAATAGATTGCAGCGGCAGTGATCAACACAAACAGAATCAGCACGACGGCCGCAACGCCCGGCCGGCGCCCGGACAGGAACAGCGAGATCGCAATGAGCGGGCCGAACTCGCCGACCGCGCCGAGCGCAATGACCGCAGTCCCGAAGGGTGTCCGCAGTTCGCCGGCATCGCGCAGCATGGGCATCAGGGTGCCCAATGCGGTGCTGGTCAGCGCCACGCCGATGAAGACGCCCGCCGCGACGGAGGGGGCGAGCAGGATCCCGATGACGACGCCCGAGGTCAGCGAGATCACCCAGCCCAACGCCGATCTCTTCAGCGGCCGACCGCGGATCCGCTCGAAGTCGATCTCGCTGCCGGCCAGGAAGAACAGCATGGCCAGTCCGAAATCTGCCAGGGCGGAGGTGAAGTCGGTCGGCTGCACAACGTCGAGCACTGCCGGACCGAACACCAGGCCGAGGACGATCTCGAAGACCACCAGCGGGATCTTGATCACCTTTGACAGGCCGGACGCCAGCAGCGGGGCCAGAACGGCCAGCAGGGCAATGCCGAAAACGGAGGCGGTGACGCCGATGGTCATCGATGCCCGGTGCGCTAGGCGGCGGGCCGCACGTGAATACCGTGTGCGACATCCGGCGGCAACTCCGTGGTCGTCAGCCCGTCGACGACGACCAGCGAATCGCCGCGGACGGCGAACTCCAGCACGGCGCCGGGGATGACGCCGCCGCGGTGCAGCCGGTCCATCACCCGGGGCTGGTTCTGCACGATCTCGATGATCCTGCGTACTTCGTAGCGACCGCCGCGGCCCGCTGCCACATCGGCGCCGATCAGGTCACGGTGGGTCTCGGTGATCGGGCCGGCCGACTCGCCGAGGTCGGCAAGACCGGGGATCGGGTTGCCGTACGGGGAGGTCTGCGGGTGGCCCAGCAGGGTGATCAACCGTTGCTCGACCTGCTCGCTCATCACGTGTTCCCAGCGGCAGGCCTCGACGTGCACGTCCTGCCAGTCGAGCCCGATGACGTCCAGCAACAGCCGCTCGGCCAGTCGGTGCTTGCGCATGACGGCGATGGCCCGATCGCGGCCGAGGTCGGTCAATTCCAGGTGCCGGTCGTCGGAGACGACGAGTAGGCCGTCCCGCTGCATCCGGGCGACTGTCTGGCTCACCGTCGGCCCGCTCTGGTTCAACCGCTCCGCGATCCGGGCGCGGAGGGGAACGATGCCTTCTTCCTCGAGTTCAAAAATGGTACGGAGGTACATCTCGGTGGTATCGATGAGGTCGTTCACGCTGGCGGTCCCCTTCTTGGCCCCCGTGATGGTACCCGGTACGGCCGGGGTCTCGGCGGTACCGACAGCGAGAGCGCCCGCACGCGGGCCCGACCGCACTACCGCCCGGGACGTCAGCCGTTCGGTCGGTACCCCACAATAGTCACCCATGTCCGACAGTCCCTTGTTCATGCCGACCTTGATCACCGCCGCCGAGCTCGCCGACCTGCTGGCGGACCCACCCGGGTCGGGTTCCGTGCCGGTGCTGGACGTGCGATGGACGCTGGCCGGCAGCGACCGCGGCGAATACCTCGACAGCCACATCCCCGGGGCGGTCTTCATCGACCTGGACCTGGAGTTGGCCGGGGCGCCGGGGGAGGGCGGGCGACACCCGCTACCGGACGCGGCTGATCTGCAGGCGGTGTGGCGGGCCGCCGGCATCGATGACGGATCGACGGTGGTCGTCTACGACGGCGGCAGCGGCCTGGCCGCCTCCCGGGCGTGGTGGTTATTGCGCTGGTCCGGGCTGCGGGACGCGCGATTCCTGGACGGCGGTTTTGCGGCGTGGACCGCCGACGGGAGTCGTCCGGTGTCCTCGGGGGCCGAGACCGCGGCAGGTGCGGGGTCCATCACCGTGCGGCCGGGTTCGATGCCTGTGGTCGACGTCGACCGGGCGGCGGAGCTCGCGGCGTCCGGGTCCGGTGTGCTGCTGGATGCCAGAGCTGCCGCGCGGTTCCGCGGTGAGATCGAGCCGATCGACCCGGTCGCCGGGCACATCCCGGGCGCGGTGAACCTGCCGATCGCCGATCTGCTCGCGGCCGACGGCACCTTCCGGCCGGCGGCCGACATCGGCGACGCATTCCGGGCCACGGGTGTCGGACCAGCCGCGGTCGGGTCGGCCGGTCTTGCGGCACCAACCGTTGCGGCGTCCTGCGGGTCCGGGGTGACCGCCTGCCAGTTGATCCTCGCCGCTGAGCTCGCCGGACTCGAGCTGGCGCTGTACGCCGGGTCGTACTCGCAGTGGTGCGCGCTCGGCCGGCCGGTCGCGGTGGGAGCGTAGCCGTCCGCCCTGGCCACGGCTGCAGTGTGGCTGGCGGTCGCTGCTTCGATACCTCCGACTAGCCTGGGACGATGACGGCGCCGTTGGTGGTTTGGGATCCGCGCATGCTCGGGTACGACCTCGGCGGGAATCACCCCCTGCACCCACTGCGCTGGGAGCTGACCTGGGCCCTGGCCGGTGAACTCGGGGTCCTTGAGCACTACCGGGTTCTGGTGCCCGATCCCGCCGACGACGAAGCGCTGGCCGGGATCCACACCCTGGACTACATCGCTGCGGTCCGGGAGGCATCCGAAGCCTTCCCCGGGGCGGTTGGCCACGGGCTCGGCACCGCCGACAACCCGGTGTTCCCCGGTATGCACGACAACGCGGCATTGATCGCCGGTGGTTCGATCGACGCAGCGCGGGCGATTGCCCACGGCGAGGTCGATCGCGCGGTCAACTTCTGCGGGGGACTGCACCATGCGATGCCCGACTACGCGTCGGGATTCTGCATCTACAACGACGTCGCCCTCGCCATCAAAGCCCTGCTGGACGCGGGGATCCGCAAGGTCGCCTACGTGGACGTCGACGCGCACCACGGCGACGGCGTGCAGGCCGCGTTCTATGACGATCCCCGGGTGCTGACGGTGTCGATCCATGAATCACCGCTCACCCTGTTCCCCGGTACCGGGTTCGCGGCCGAGTCCGGCCGTGGCGATGCGCAGGGCACGTCGGTGAACATCGCGTTGCCCGCCGGAACATCGGATGCCGCCTGGCTCAGGGCATTTCACGCGGTGGTGCCCGGCGTGGTGACGGCGTTCCGGCCGGAGATCCTGGTCACCCAGCATGGCGCCGACTCCCATCGGGAGGATCCGCTGGCCGACCTGAACCTCACCATTGACGGGCAGCGAACGTCCTACCTGGCGCTGCGGACCCTGGCCGAATCGGTCACCGGTGGGCGTTGGCTCGCGCTCGGCGGTGGGGGCTATTCCCCGGTCCGGGTGGTGCCGCGAGCGTGGACCCACCTGCTGGGAATCGTTGCCGGGCACGACGTCGACCCGGCGCTCTCGATGCCGCAGGACTGGATCGCGCTGGCCGCGAAGGCCCGGCCCGACATTCAGCTACCGGCTGACATGAACGACGGCACAACGGGTTTGGTGAGCTTCGAACGCTGGGACGGGACGGTCGACATGGCCGTCGACCGGGCCATTGCGGACACCAGGAACCGGATCTACCCCCTGCACGGCCTCGACCCCCATGATCCGCGTGACTGAGCAGGCGGCCGGCCCGCCAAACCCGGCCCCCTACCCGCAGCACTGGGAAGCCGACGTGCTGCTGGCCGACGGCGGGGTGGTGCACCTGCGGCCGTCCGGTCCGGCCGACGCCGACCAGATCCGTGCCATGCACAGCCGGATGAGTTCGAGAACCCTTTACCTGCGGTATTTCTCGGTCGTCTCGCAGGTGACCGACAAGCAGGTGGCCATCTTCACCGACGTGGACCATGTCAATTCGGTCGGGCTGGTCGCAGTCCTCGGCGGGCAACTCATCGCGGCCGGCACCTATCACCGCAATCGGACCGGCGATCTCGATGCTGCGGAGGTGGCCTTCGTCGTCGAGGACGCGCAGCAGCGCCGCGGCCTCGGCTCGATCCTGCTGGAACACCTGGCCGCGGCCGCTCAGGAGCGCGGGATCCGCCGGTTCACCGCGGAGGTGCTCAGCGAGAACAACCAGATGGTCAGGGTTTTCATCGACGCCGGGTACTCGGTGAGCCGGGAGTACGACTCCGGAGTCGTGGACCTGGTTTTCGACATCGAACCCACCGAGAAGTCACGTGCGGTCGTGCTCTCCCGGGAACACCGCGCGGAGGCGAGGTCGATCAGCCGGTTGCTCTCTCCGCGATCGATTGCCGTCATCGGGGCGTCCGACGAACGGACCAAGCTCGGGCATGCCGTGCTGGTGAACCTGTTGCGCAGCAACTTCTCCGGTCCGATCTTCCCGGTCAACCCGGACAAATTGTCAGTGCACGGGATCCGCGCGTATGCCAGGGTCACCGACATCCCCGACCCGGTCGACGTCGCTGTCGTCACCGTCCCGGCAGCGACGGTCGCCGAGGTCGTCGAGTCGTGCCGGATCAAGGGTGTGCACGGGCTGGTGGTGATGACGGCCGGCTTCGCCGACACCGGCGTGAGCGACGCGGGACTCGACGGCGCTGCTGCTCAGCGGCAAATGGTGGCCGCCGCCAGAGCGGCCGGGATGCGCGTGCTGGGACCGAACTGCCTCGGCATGGTCAACACCGACCCCGATGTGCGAATGAACGCAACCCTGGCGCCGGTGGTGCCGCCGGCGGGCAACATCGGCTTCTTCTGCCAGTCCGGTGCGCTGGGCATCGCCATCCTGGCCGATGCGGCGGATCGCGGACTTGGCCTGTCCTCATTCGTGTCGGCCGGCAATCGGGCCGATGTGTCCGGTAACGACCTGCTGCAGTACTGGCACGGCGACAATCGGACCGAGGTGGTGCTGCTGTACCTGGAATCGTTCGGCAACCCGCGCAAGTTCGCCCGGCTGGCCAGGGTGCTGGCCAGGACGAAGCCGGTGATCGCGGTCAAGTCCGGCCGCCACTCCATGGTGACGCCGGGTTTGGAGGCGAGCTCCGCGGAACTGTCCGAGGCCGCTGTCGTCACGCTGTTCGAGCAGTCGGGGGTGATCAGGACGCCCGGCCTGACGACGGCCTTCGATGTCGCGCAGCTGTTGTCGAACCAACCAGTACCAAGGGGTGACCGGGTGGCGATCGTGGCGAACTCGAGCGCGCTCGGTGTGCTTGCCGTCGACTTCTGCCTGGATGCCGGGCTGCAAATCACCAAGGACACCCCCGTCGATCTCGGGGTCAACGTCAGCCCCGATGAGCTCGCCGACGCCGTCCGAGCCGCCGTCGCAAGGGATGACGTCGACGCGCTTGTCGTCGCCTGGGTTCCGCCGGTCGCGATACCTGGTGCCGCGCATGCCGCGGCCCTGCGGGATGGAGTCGCCGGAGCCACGGTGCCCGTCGTCACCACCTTTTACGCCGTCGACGGTCTGACGGACTTGCTGGCCGTTCGGGACGCGAACGGCAACGCCGTCCGGGGTTCCGTCCCGTCGTACCGAACGCTGGAACGGGCGGTCGCGGCGCTGTCCTATTCGGTGACCTACGGAAGGTGGCTGTCCCGTCCGCCCGGGGACATCCCGGAGCTGTCCGGCGTCGACAGCGCAGCCGCCAAGCTCGCGATTGCGGCGATGCGTCGTCCGGACGACCCGGAACGAGCGCTCACCGATGCTGAGCTGGTGACGCTACTGGGCTGCTACGGCATTTCGATTGCCGACTTCCGGGCGGTGGGTTCCGCCGCAGCGGCGGTCACCGCGGCCGCCGACATCGGCTACCCCGTGGCGCTCAAGTCCTTCGACCAGGCGTTGCGGCATCGGATCGACCAGTCGGGCATCCGGCTGAGCCTGGCCAACGCTGATCAGGTGCATCAGGCCTACGAGGACCTGACGGCGGTCGCCGGACCGTGGCTGTACGTGCAGGCGGAGGTGCCGCGCGATCGCAGCGAGGTGCCGACGGTCTTCCGGATCAGCGCCGACCCGTCGTTCGGGGCGCTGGTGTCCTTCGGGATTGGCGGCGTCACGACCGAACTGCTCGACGACCTGGCGTATCGGGCCGTGCCGCTGACCGACGCCGACGCGGCCGACCTGATCGGCGCCCCCCGGGCGGCCCCGCTGCTGGACGGCTACCGCGGGGCCAGGGTGGTGCCCCGGGCGCCGCTGATCGACATTGCGCTCCGGCTCTCGGCACTGGCCGATGACCTGCCCGAGGTGACCGGCCTGCAGTTGCAGCCGGTCCTCGCCGGGCCGGGTGGGGTCGGCGTGACCGGGGCGACCGGACGGATCGGGCCACCGTCAACGGCGTTGGACATCCGTCGGCGGCTGCGGTAGCCCGCTTCGCCGTTCCGGTTGCTCGGCTGTTCGTCGATCTGGGGTCAGTCCGGCGGCGGGGTGCCCGACTTCGGGTCGGCCCCTGCCTCGACGGTGCTGCCCGGCGGCCTGGTCGGGATCCGCGAGGTGATGAACAACGCGCCGATGGCGACGAACCCGACCAGCGCGAACGCCACCTGAAGCGCCTCGAGCCTGGCGTTGGCGTTGATCTCGGTGATCGTCGCGATCTCCTCCTGACTCACCCCGGCGGCCTCCAGCCCGGCCGTCAGCTGGGCGTCGGAGACGAAGGGGACACCGCCGACGAGTTCCGTCGAGACCTGCGACTTCACCGAATCGCTGATCTGCGGGCTGTCGGCAACACCGGTCAGCGCCACGGTGCTCAGGGTGGCGATGAGCACCGAACCGATCAGCGCCGTGCCCATGGAGGCGCCGAGGTTCGTCGCGGTGTTCTGCAGGCCCCCGACCTCGGGTGTTTCTTTCTCCGATACGGCGGACACCGTCACGGCACCGAGCTGGGAGGCCAGGGCGCCCAGGCCCAGGCCCATCAGGATCAGCGGGATGTTCATCACCGTGGCGTCCGCGTCCGGATCCATGCCGGTCACCAGGAAACCCACGCCGACCAGCACCAAGAGCAGACCGATGCGGACCACCCGCCGCGGATTCGCCTTCGGCCAGAGCTTGGGGATGCCGATCGCGGTCAGCAACAAGGCGATCGACAGCGGCACCAACCGGACGCCCGTCTGCATGGCGTTCAGTCCCAGGACGACCGAGAGGAATAGTGGGACGGCGAAGAATGCGCCGGCCTGGATCATGAACTGGGAGAAGAACATCCCCAGTCCGCCGGTGAGCTGCTGGTTGCGCAGCATGCTGGGCCGCACCAGTGGTTGCAGCGCGTCCGGGTTCCCGACGGCTGCGGCCTCGAGCCGACCTTCCCAGCGCAGGAACCCGTAGACGACCAGCAATCCGATGACCATGCACCACAGGGTGAGCGAAACGTTCAGGAAGGATGGCGCGCCCGCCTTCGGGGTTATCCAGCCCCATTCGCTGGATCGCAGCACGCCGAAGACGAACAAGCCGAGGCCGATGATGGACAGCAGGGACCCGAAGAGATCGATCCGGCCGGGCTCCGGCGGCACATCAGCAATCTTCCGCAGCACCGCAAGAATGGCCAGGACGATGATCACCTCGCCGAGGAAGACGTATCGCCAGGAGGCGTAGGTGGTGACCGCGCCGCCGATCAGCGGTCCCGCCGCGACCGCCACGGCGCCGGCTGCGGCGACCATCCCGTAAGCCGCGGCACGTTTGTCGGCGGCGAAATTGGACGCGACCAGGGCCACGATGGCCGGCATGATCAGCGCCGCGCCGATGCCTTCGAGTAACGACCAGCCGATCAGCAACACCGTGAGATTGGGTGCGAGGGCCGTGGTGGTGGAACCCGCCGCGTAGATCACCAGGCCGATGCCGAAGGCCTTGCGGCGGCCCATGATGGTGCCCAGCTTGCCGCCGGTGATCATCAAGGTGGCCATCACCAGGGTGTACAGGGTGATCGCCGTCTGGATGCCGGTGATCGTGGTCCCCAGGTCCGCGGCCACGGTCGCCATCGACACGTTCATCACGGAGCTGTCCAGCGTCATCAGGAACTGACCGCTGGCGAGCACGGCCAGAACCAGGCCTGCTCCGCTCTTCACACCTGTTGCAGGTGTTGCCGGGTTCGTCACCGGCTGATCCTCGCAGAGCGAGGAATCGCAGTGCTGCATCCGTTATGGGTGATTCGCCGTTGGTGATTCGGGTGGCGATCCCCGGCGCCACGCGCGTCGCAGAAAACGAAGGACCGGGTCCACCGTGCGGTAGACCCGGTCCCTCTGGCGACGGCACATCTCCAAGGTCGCCATGACCCGAGATGTTCGCCGTAACGATGGTGATTCCGACAGATTGTCACCGGGAAGCCTCAGAGCCGATGCTCGACCCTAGATGACGCCCCCTGACGACAACCTAGCTTGCGTACGACCGAAGAACCTCGCTGCGATCGCCGACGCGCAGCTTGGCCATCGAATCACGTTCGATCTGACGGACCCGCTCACGGGAAATTCCGAAGACCCGTCCGATTTCGTCCAGTGTGCGAGGACGCCCGTCGTCCAGACCGTAGCGCAATCGCACGACAGTCTGCTCACGATCGTCCAACGTCCGCAAGACCCGGTTGATGTCGTCGTGCATGAACGCCGCGACGACAGCGTTTTCCGCAGAGGTCGATTCGCTGTCTTCGATGAAGTCGCCCAGCGGCGCCTCCTCGTCGGAACCGACCGGCATGTCCAGGCTGACCGGATCCCGCGCGTGATCGAGCAGGTCGGCGATCTTTTCCTCGGCAATGCCGGACTCGGCGGCCAATTCCGCCATCGTGGCGTCCCGCCCCAGTTGCTGGTGCAGTTCCCGCTTCAGCCGCGACAGCTTGTTGACCTGCTCGACCAGGTGAACGGGCAGCCGGATGGTGCGGCCCTGGTCGGCCATGCCACGGGAGATGGCCTGCCGGATCCACCAGGTTGCATAGGTGGAGAACTTGAAGCCCTTGGTGTAGTCGAACTTCTCGACGGCCCGGATCAGGCCGAGGTTGCCCTCCTGGATGAGGTCCAGCAGCGGCATTCCGCGTCCGGTGTAGCGCTTCGCGAGCGAAACGACGAGCCGCAGATTGGCCACCAGGAGGTGGTTACGCGCCCGCCCACCGTCCCGGACGACCAGCTTGAGGTCGATGCGGCGCTGCGGGGAAAGACGCTTACCCGATTCCAGCATGTGACCGGCGAAAACGCCGGCTTCGATCCGCTTGGCAAGATCGACTTCCTGCTCCGCCGTCAATAGTGCGGTCTTGCCGATGCCATTGAGGTAGACCCTGACCAAATCGGCAGACGGTCCCTGGGCATCCAGATCCTCGTCACGGCTCGATGCCCGGGTCCGAGTGGTTGCCACCGTAGTGGTGGGGGTGCTGGTGGCGTCCTTGGTTGAGGTAGCTGTATCAAGGGAAGAAACGGTCATGTCGAGCTCCCTTCGTCACATTCAGCGGGCCCATTTCCTCGCGGCCCGGCAACTATTCGAACGTCTGTCAGCCCTGATTTAGTTCCCTGAACTCAGGAGAATCAACCACCGGAGTGACGCCGGCCGACTGGTTCGGTGCTATAGGAGTACAGAAGCCCGCCCGGCTGTGACGTGTGGTGTGGCAATCATGAGAACTGCATGAGAAACCCTGCGCCTGCGAGTGACTGATCCCACCGGCTGGGGTGCATCTTCGGGCGCCCTGGAAGCAGTAGGGCCGGCCTACAGTTCGACGATGACGGTGAACGGGCCGTCATTCACGCTGGCGACCTGCATCATGGCCCCGAAGACACCGGTTTCCACCACGGCACCCCGGCGGCGAAGCTCATCGACGAGCTCACGAACCAGCGGCTCGGCCTGGTCGCCCGGAGCGGCCAGATTCCAGGACGGCCGGCGGCCCTTGTCGGTCCGCGCATACAAGGTGAACTGGCTGACGACCAGCAGCGGGGCGCCCGTGGTTGCACATGACTCGTCCCCGAGCAGGATGCGTAATTCATGCAGCTTGGCTGCCAGTGACCGAGCGGTCTCGGCCGTGTCGGTGTGGGTGACGCCGACGAGTGCCAGCAGTCCGGGCTGATCGATCCGGCCGACGATCTCGCCGTTGACGCTGACACTGGCGCTGGTGACCCTGCTCGTGACTGCTCGCACCGGTTGATCGTCTCAGGCATCGGCGCCGGATGCCCGGCGGTGGGGCCCTTGGGTGGGGGAAGATGGCCCGATGGCTCACCAGGATGTCGCCGCTGTCACCCCGATCAGGCCGCTGCGACCGAAGATCCCGGAAAGTTCTGGGTCGATCCGGTCGGTCGGTTCAGCTGGTTCGATCTTGTCCGTCGGGTCGGCCGGTTCGATCCTGTCGATCGGCTCCGTCGGTTCGATCTTGTCCGTCGGGTCGGCCGGATCGGTGCTGTCGGTCGGATCCGTCGGCTCGTTCGGGTCCGCGGTCTCGATCTTCTCCTTCGGTTCGGTGCTGTCCGTGTTGTCGGCCTTCGGCGCCGGGCGGGTGCTCACGGCAGGGACGCTGGCCGGTGTCGGCGCCGCAAAACTGGCCGCGCGACGCGGCTGGCTCGACCGGTCGGCGACGACAGGTGACGGGCCGTTGTGGTCAGTGCGCCGCCGGCTCCAGCAGACCCCGGGTGATGGCCACCCGCACTGATGGCAGTACCGCGGCAGCCAGCCCGTCGGGCGAGAGATGGTGAGCGGCGGCGAGCAGATCGATGAGCAGTTGCAACGGGGCAGCACCGGTGCAGCCGGCCAGCAGGGACTGACCCCATTCGTCCAGTTGCAGCGTGGCGCCCGGGCCGCCCAGTCGCCGAGCCATCCGCAGCACAGTCGTCCAACCGTCGCGACCGGCCAGCGATTGCTGCTCCAGCATGACCTGCGGGGACAGCGTGAGCCGGCTGCCGAGCAGCGCTGCGTCCGAGGTGCGTTCGACCCAGGCGCGCCGGCGGAGGAAGCCGTCGGCCTCGTCACCGGTGACGTCCTCGCCCGGTCCGGTGATCTCGTCAAGCGTCACGGACGGATTCCGGGAATCGTTCCGGCGCAACGTGATCAGTCCCATGCCGATGCCCTGCACGCGTTCCGTCGCGAAGTAGTCGAGCCAGTTCTCGGCACGTTTTCTCGCCTGCGATCGGTCCGACCCGGTTGCCTTGCCATCTTCGCCGGCATCGGTCAACCAGAGTCCGACATACTCGGCGGGGTCGGCCATCTCGCGCTGCACCACCCAGGCATCCAGGCCGCTGGTGGCGATCCATGAGCCGACCCTGTCGCGCCAGTCGGAGTCCGCGCGAACCATCCAGTTGGCGAGAAGTTGGGCCGTGCCACCCGGCCGCAGGTGGGCCCCGATGTGCTCCACGATGTGACGGCAGATCCCGTCGCCGGCCAACCCGGAATCACGGTAGGAGTAACGCATCTCGCCGTCCGAGACGACGAACGGCGGATTGCAGACGATGAGATCGAAGTCTTCGTCGGCGACCGGTTCGAACAGTGAGCCGGCTCGCAGGTCCCATTGCTGATCGTTCAACCGGGCGGTAGCCGCGGCCAATGCCAGCGCCCGCGGGTTGACGTCCGTCGCGACGACGGTTCTTGCGTGGCCGGCGAGGTGCAACGCCTGGATCCCGCAGCCGGTCCCCAGGTCCAACGCCCGGTCGACCGGCTGACGAATCACCGCTCTGGCCAACGTGATCGAGGCTGCCCCGACGCCCAGGACGTGGTCCCGTCGCACCGGTCCCGGCCGGGTGTCCGAATCGAGGTCGGAAACCAGCAGGAACTCTGCGGCGTCGGCCGCGTGCGGCCGGATGTCGAGTCCGGCGCGCAACGATCCGCCGTCCCGCTCCAGCACACCCTGAGCGAGGGCGTCCGCGAGCCCGGTCCGCAGCAGGGCCGCGGCGACGTCACGCTCGTCCTCGGTCGTGCCCAGCAGGAACAATCTGGTCAGCGTGGCCAGCGGTGACCGGTCCCTGGTGGCCCGGAGCGCGGGTGCGAACTCCCCCCGGCCGAGGGCGCGGTGCGCGCTGTCCCCGAGCAGTTCGGGTACGCCGTCGGCGTCGTATCCGGCCGATCGAAGATCGGCACCGAGCCGATCGATCACGGTGGCATCGGCGAGCGGTTGGTCGGACGGATTCGCGGTCACCGGCGAAGGGTAGTGCCGGTGCACGGCCCGGCAGTTGAGGCGGGCGGGATCAGGACCGTTGCGCGGCGAGAACCGCCCGCACCCGGCGGTCGTCCTTGGCTCGGTAGCGGATCGCATAGGCCGGTGCCGACGGAATGTGGTCGGCGCGCACCATGTCGGCCCGTACTCCCTCGGCGCGGACGGCCTGCATCAGGTCGAGCGCTACGTCGGGCTCCGCTACCTCGAGGGACACCGCACGGCTCCGCCAGCGCACCTCGTCGATGCCGCGGGCGATCAGGACGCTTGCGGCGGCGCCGCCGGCCGCGCAGGCCAGCACGCGGCCGGGATCCGGCCTGCCACGGCCGGTGACGACCGCGATCGCGATGCCGACGATCCAGCCGGGCGCCACCACCGCAGCCCAGCCGCTCGGACTGAGCCCCGTCCGGCGAAAAGGTACTGACAGCCTGGCGGGACGTCCATCCTCGGTCAGCCTCGCGGTGGAATTCATGGTCTGAGCGTAGGACTACCGGAACGATTCGACCACGACACGTACCGGTTCGGACTACCACCGAGACGTCCGCGGTGGCCGTGACTGCGGTGCTCGGGTTGTGCCAGGCTGGTCGCCATGACCGCCACCCAGCTACACATCACCGGTGACGAGCAGGCCGATGCCCTGCTGGCCAGAGACGCCAATGCACTACTGATCGGGATGGTGCTGGACCAGCAGGTGACGATGGAGAAGGCCTTCGCCGGACCGGCCGTGATCGCCGAGCGAATGGGTGGCCGGCTCGATGTGCGGGCCATCGCCGACGCCGACCCGGAGCTGTTCGGTGCGATCTGTGCCCAGCGGCCGGCGATCCATCGGTTTCCTGGTGCGATGGCCAAGCGGGTGCAGGCGACCTGCCAGGTGCTGGCCCAGACCTACGGGGGCGATGCCGCGAACATCTGGCGGGGAGTCCGGTCCGGCGCGGAACTGCGCGATCGGATCGCCGCGCTGCCCGGGTTCGGCGCGCAGAAGGCCGCGATCTTCACCGCCCTCCTGGGCAAGCAGTACGGCGTGCAACCGGTCGGCTGGCGGGAGGCCGCCGGCTCCTACGGTGAGGTCGGCAGTCACCGGTCCGTCGCCGACGTTGTCGATCAGGAGTCCCTGGAGAAGGTGCGGGCCAGCAAGAAGGCGGCCAAGGCCGCGGCGAAAGCCGCCGCGACGGCGGGGTGAGAGTGATCAACGTCGTTGGCCGGTTCAGGTTGTTCCACACCACGAAATGGCCCAGGACGTTGACCACCGGGGCGGGCTGACCGGTACCCACTACCGGGTTTGCCCACGCTGTCGGCTGACTCACGTGCGGTGGCTGCCGACCCGGGCCATCGGCGGCGTAGCGTGACGGGCGTGGCGCAGTCGGTGGCTGGCTTCGCCCGCTGTCGGTATCGACCATTGGTGCATCGAAGCGGGGTAACGCAATGACGTCCTACTCAGACCAGATTCCGCTCACGCCGGGGTCTGCCGGTCCGGGATCACCCCCGCGCCGGGCTCAGGCCACTCTGATCACCGAGGCCGAGCCGTCCTATGACGAGCAGTTCCGGGCTCGACGCAAGCGTTACCTGCTGATGATGAGCATGCGGGTGCCGTGCCTGATCCTGGCCACGGTGTTCTATCAGACGCCCTGGCTGGCGCTGCTGATCATCGTCATCTCCATTCCGCTGCCCTGGATGGCGGTGCTGATCGCCAACGACCGGCCCGCCCGGAAGCGGTCCAAGGTCATCCCCGGGACGATCAACTACGAGCGGGCTCTGATGCCCGGCGGTCGGGAGATCGTGGACAGCGAACCGGCCGCCGCGGCCGACGGCGCAACGGACGGTCCTGGGCAGCCCACCGGCTGATCGATAACGGACCCGGCGAAGGCCGACGTCCGCTCAGTCACGGGGGCGGGCGCCGATCCGGGCGGTTGCCGCCGTCCCGGCGGCGACTCCGGCTTGCAGGGCCGTAACCGGATCGGCGCCCGCCAGCCAGGACGACAACAGGCCGGCGTTGAAGGCGTCACCGGCGCCGGTCGAATCGGTTTCGTGCGCCTCCGGGGCAGGCACATTCACCCGGTCGGTGGGGGAGTACCAGGACGCGCCGTGCCGGCCGTGCGTCACGACCACCGCCCCGACCGCGGCCAGCACCGGATCCAGTCCGCCCAACGCAGCCAGCTCGGAATCGTTGGGCAGCAACAGATCGGCGCCGGTCACCCAGGACAGGAAGCGCTCGGCGCCGGCGGTGGCGATGTGCACGGCGGCCTGCGGATCGACCGAGGTGGTCCAACCCGCCCTGCGGGCCAGGTCGAGGGCGGCCAGCCCGGCCGGCCGGGAGCCGTCATCGAGCAGGACGTAACCGGACAGGTGCAAGTGCCCGCGGCCGGCGACAACCGGGAGTTGCACGTCATCGACGCAGAAGGCAGCGTTGGCGCCGCGGTCCGCGAGCATGGTGCGATCCCCGTCCGGGGCGACAAGCACGACGACGCAACAGGTCTGCAGGACAGGATCGATGGCGAAGATGCAGTCGATCCCGGCCGCGGACAGTTCGGTGGCGGCCGTCCGGCCGGCCTCGTCCGCACCGACCCTGGCGATCAACGAGACGTCGACATCGTGCTTGGCAAGCCAGGCCGCCGTGTTGCCGCCGGCACCGCCGGGGGCCACCGTGACCCTGGCGCGGGTGTCGTGCCCGAAAACGACTGGGCCGGCCAACTTGCCGACGACGTCGAGGCCGACGTCGCCGACCACTGTGACGTGCGGGCGGGGAACGGCCGGGTCGGTCATGCGGTGCCACTCAGCGCGACGGCCACCTGCGCGGCCAGTCGCGCGTTGGCCAGCACCAGATCGACGTTCACCCGCAGGCTCTCACCATGGGTGGCGAGGTGGAAGTACTCCAGCAGTCTGGGTGTGACGTCCTTGCCGGCGACACCTTCGGCGGCCAGCATCGCCAGGCCGTCCCGCAAGGTCGCGTCGTGCAGACCGGGATCGAGTTGGAGATCCGGCGGCACCGGGTTCGCCAGCACCACCCCAGCGGTGTCCGTGGCCAGTTCACGGCGAGCGCTGACAATCGCGGCGGCCTCCTCGGGTGTGTCCACCCGCCAGGTGACCGGTTCGCCGGAGTCGCTGAGGTAGAAGCCCGGGAACTTCTCGGTGCGGTAGCCGATCACCGGTACGGACAGCGTCTCCAGGTATTCCAGGGTGCCCGGCACGTCCAGGATCGACTTCACCCCCGCGCATACCACCAGCACCGGTGTCGACGCGAGCACCCCGAGATCGGCCGAGACGTCGAAACTCTGCGCCGCTCCGCGGTGCACCCCGCCGAGTCCACCGGTAGCGAAGACGGTGATGCCGACCCGGTGGGCGAGGGCGGACGTTGACGCGACGGTGGTCGCGCCGCTGGAGCCGCGAGCCACCGCGACGCCGATGTCCCGGACCGACAGCTTGGCGATGTCGTCGGAGTCGCAGAGCCGGTCCAGTTCCGGGGCGGTGAGACCGATCCGGACGATTCCGTCGAGCACGGCGATGGTCGCCGGCACCGCTCCGGCCGCCCTGACCCGACCCTCGATCTCGTCGGCGATCACCCGGTTGTCGCCGCGCGGCAGGCCGTGCGCCAGGATCGTCGACTCCAGGGCGACGACCGCCCCGCCCTGCTGCAGGGCGCCCGAGACCTCAGCGCTGATCGCGATGATCGACGACATCACGTGCCTCCAGTCCGATTCGTCATGCTCCGATCGCACTCTGTGGACCGAGCGGGTCCCGGCGGTGGCATCATGACGTGGCACGCATCATGACCTGCAGCACCGGAGCACCGCGAATCGCGCTCGCCGCACCCAGCGGGCTGACGAAGTTCCGTACAGCCGAAGAGGAGACCCGATGACGACGTCCACCCAGACGCTCGACAAGCCCCTGGAAGACACCACCACGGGTGACGACACCCCGAAAATGTTCCACTACGTGCGGAAGTCGAAGATCGCCGAATCCGCCGTCATGGGCAACTTCGTGGTGGCGCTGTGCGGCGAGACCTTCCCGGTGACCAAGTCGCCGAAGCCCGATTCCCCGGTCTGCCCCGACTGCAAGAAGATCTACGAATCGATGCGCAAGGGCTGACGCGGTCAGGCGGGAGGCGGTTGGTCCCCGTCGGGGTCGTAGCGTTGCCATTTCCGCAGTTCGCGCTTCGACACCCGCGGCGGGTAGTACTCCAGCATCGCGTTGTTGAACTGGGCGCCCAGAATGATCGCCATCGCGACGAAGTAATAGAACAGCAGGAACGTGATGGGGGTGGCCAGCGCCCCGTAGGTCAGGCCGTGTGAGTAGACGTAGGACAGGTACAGCCGCAGGCCGAAGCTGGCGACGATGAACACGGCGGCGGCGAGCAGCGCGCCGGGAACGCCCCGGTACCACGGGTGTTTGTGTTTCGGGGCGACCTTGTAGAGCACCGTCAGCATGAAGATCAGCCCGACGGCGATCGCCGGGTAATACGCCAGGTTGACGATGTCGGAGACCTCGCCGCGCCAGGATTCCGGGAACAGCCTTGGCAGGTAATCCGGCCCGATGGCCAGTAGCGGCAGGATGATGATTCCGGCCAGCAGCGCCAGCAGGTAGAGGCCGAGCGCGAAAAACCGCTCGGTCACCGGATGCCTGGCCTCGTGCTGGCCGTAGGCGATGGTGATCGATTCGACGAAGGCCGACATGGCCGACGAACCGGCCCACAGGCTGATCACCAGGCCGATCGAGACGACGTCCGCCTGGCCCTGGCCGAGGATGGTCTCGACGGTGTTCCCGACCAGGTTGTTGGCCACCTCCTCGTTGAAGATGGTGTTCAGGAACAGCAGCACCTGGTCTCTGACCTGGTCGATCGTCCCGGCCGGGAAGTAGGACGGGACGATGAAACCGATCATCCCGAGCAGCGCGAGCAGCAGCGGCGCGGTCGACAGCGCGCACCAGAACGCCGCCTGCGAGCTGAGCCCGAACAGCGAGTCGCCCCAAGCCTTGCCCAGCGTGCGCAGCACGATCTTGCGCCACCGGTGCCGGACCTTGGGCGGCGCGACCGGCAGCGGGCCGGTGCCCTGCCGGTACCACGGCACGGTGTACGAGTCCGCCGGTGACGACGCCGGTCGATGCAGCACCGCGGTGTCGTCGGCGCGGATGTCGATAACGTCGGTCGCGTCACCGTTCGCAGCGGCGCTGACCTCTGGCGCGACACCGTTCGCTGCCGCTGTTGGGGGCGCATGGTGCAGGCTCGACTGGGGCGGCAGCCGGCGGGCGGTGACCGATGAACCCGGCCGCGATCCCGCCGGATGACCGTTCTGTGCTGTTTGGCCGCCATTCGGCCGCCCACCGACCGACGGCGGTAGCCGCTCGGTCGGATCCCCGGAGGGCGGTGGCGCGCTGGTCACCCCACGAGCATGCCTTGATCCGGGGGTTGTACGGAACACCGACACCACTTCGAAACAACCCGGCGGCGCAGCTGCCCGGCTTTCGATACCTGGCTGCAACATGCGCGGGGGGCCGCAGCGACCCGACTTGCGGTCCGTCCTGCACGGAGCACGACCGCTCCGGCGGTACTGTCGATCCCGGCCCTCGAGCCGTCAGGACTTCCGCACCGCGGCGTGCGTGATCAGGTCCGGCGTCGGGGGTTTTCCTCGGTGCAGAGGTGAGGTGAAGGGGTGCTGTAGTGCGTTCGGTTGGCCTGGAAGAGTCGCGTTTGCGACCCTGGCAGCAGCAGGCTCTGGTGGCCTACGACTCGGGCGGACCCCGCAGGGATTTCCTGTTGACGGCCACCCCAGGGGCCGGCAAAACGACCTTCGCCCTGGCGGTGGCGTCCCGGCTGCTGCGGCGGCGGGTCATCGATCGGGTGGTGGTGGTCTGCCCGACCGACCACCTGCGGACGCAATGGGCCGACGCGGCGGGCCAGGCCGGTGTGGTACTCGATCCGAAGATGACGAACGCGCAGGGGCCGATCCCGGCCGGTGCACATGGGTATGTGACCACCTACGCCCAGGTTGCGGGCCGGCCGGCGATCCATGCGGCGCGGTGTCAACGGCAGCGGACGCTGGTGGTCCTCGACGAGATCCACCACGCCGGCGACGGCCTGTCCTGGGGTGAGGCAACGGCGGAGGCGTTCGGTGACGTGCATCGGCGGCTCAGCCTGACCGGGACACCGTTCCGGACCAAGCCGGGGGAGCGGATCCCGTTCGTCGAGTACGAGATCGACGGCGAATTGCTGCGGTCCGTCGCCGATTACACCTACGGCTACCGGCAGGCGCTGGCCGATCGGGTGGTCCGCCCGGTGGTCTTCGCCGCCTACACCGGGGTATCGCGGTGGCGGAACAGCGCCGGCGAGGTCATCGCCGCGTCCCTGACGGACTCCGGCACCCGCAGCGTGGAGGCCGCGGCCTGGAAGACCGCACTGGATCCCCAGGGCGGTTGGGTGCCGCACGTCATCGCCGCCATGGACGAGCGCATCAACCACCTGCGCGAATCCGGGATCCCGGATGCCGCCGGCATCGTGCTGGCCAGCGACCAGGACGATGCCCGCGCCTACGCGGGGATCGTCAAGCAGATCACCGGGCACAAGCCGGTGCTGATCCTGTCGGACGATCCGGCGGCATCGAAGCGGATCGAGAAGTTCCGCACGTCGGACGAGCGGATCGCGGTCTGCGTGCGGATGATCTCCGAGGGCGTCGATATCCCGCGGGCCGCCTGCCTGGCCTGGATGACGGCCTACCGGACGCCGCTGTTCTTCGCGCAGGCCGTCGGCCGCGTCGTCCGGGCGCGGTCACCGCGGGAATCCGCGACCGTGTTTCTGCCCGCGGTGCGCCCGCTGCTGGCGCTGGCCGCCGAACTGGAGAACGACCGTAATTACGTCATGGCGCCGCCGCCACCCGCGGAGGACGATCCGGACGCTCTCGATCTGGAACCGCCAGAACCCACAGAGCCGGCCGACCGGTCGATCGAGATCCTGGAGTCGCAGGCCGAGTTCGCCCACGTGTTGCACTCCGGAAAAGCCCACACGGCGCCGCTGGTCGGGGCCACGGTCACGGTCACGGTCACCGAGGAGGATCAGGACTATCTCGGATTGCCCGGCCTCTTGACGCCCGCGCAGACTGCTGCCCTGCTCGCGACCCGGGATTCCGATCTGCGGCGCCGGGTGCAGGCCGCCGCCGACACCAACGCGTCGGCCACGCCCGATGCTGAGGTGTCCGCGTGGCGGGCCGCGGCGGCGCTCCGCCGGGAGGTGAACCAGCTGGTGGCCAGAGTGGCCGCCCGCACCGGCGCTGCCCATGCCAAGGTGCATTCGCAGTTGCGGCGGGAGGTGCCCGGACCGGCTTCCGCGGCCGCGGGCCCGGACGTCCTGGAGGCGCGCCGCGACCACCTGCTGAGCCTGCTGTAACCCGCGCGGCCGTCGATGTTGATCATGGCGATAGCTGCCGGTCGGACGGCGTGTCGTCGGTGTGTCGAGCAGCTACCGCCATGATCAACTCTGGTTTCGCTGGTCAGCCGGTGGCGAGCGCCCTCCAGGACCCGACCAGCCCGAGGAATCCAGCGGCGAGGAACAGGTACCACCCCAGCTGCGCCTGGGCGAACAGGTTGAACAGGCCGACGTCGAAGATCGCCCTGGCCCGGACGAGCATCCAACACGCGCCCAGGATCGACAGCACCGATACCAGCAGCGCGGCCAGCCCCAGCGGGCGGTGATTGATGGCCAGCATCATCGTGAGCCCGAGGACGATCAGCGCCCCACCGCCGACTGCGACGCCGAGCACCGAGAACATTGCCGCCCGCAGGTCGCCGTCCGGGTCGGGCACTGCGCGCAGCACCCGGTACACCTGCCACCCGGTCGTCGACACCTCGCCGGATCCGCTCGGATCGACCGTGATCGTCCGCCAAGGCAACAACAGCTGCCAGATGCCGAGCGCGCCGGCCAGCAACAGAATGACGGCTGCCAGCGGATCGGCGCGGGGTCCACGACGCTCGGTCCCGGGTCCCGGGACGCCGGATTGAAAGGCCATCGCGCCATTCGGCTGCCCCACGGCTACACCTCCCCTACGTCCCCCGGCATCATCGCGCATCGCCGGTGGCTTAGGGGTGAGGTTTTCCGCAGGCAGCCGTCAACCGCGGGCCGTGCGAGACCCTGCTGGCTCAGTCGGCGTCGCGGGAGTGGTGGAGCACCGCAGCCAGCTGCTCCAGCCGAGCGCTGTGCTCGGTCGCATGGTGGTTGCAGAAAAGCAGTTCACCGCCCGTAGGCAGGACGGCGCGGACCATGGCTGCAGCTCCGCAGCGGTCACAACGGTCGGCGGTGGTGAGTGCAGCTGGACTGGCCAGAATTCCGGTCATTGTCGTCCTCCCATCGTCGGCCACCGCATGCGGTGGCGTTACATCACGCACCGTTCACGTCATTCATTCCCGTTCACGGGTACTGCCTTGGGGCTGTCCTTCCAATCGGTACGAGCTGCCGGACACCGCTACTACAGGGCCCGACAGCCACTAGACGAAAGAGCCTCCACTCGGGTTGTTCGATACCAACCAGTACTTGGACCGGTCAGTCGTTGAACGTCCCCGAGTGACGCGAGTGTGTCCGGCAAAATCGGCCGGACCCACTCTCTTCCTACCCACTGGCGCCTGACGACTCCGTCGCAGGCGACTACCTCATCGTGCCATCCCGACGGCTCCGCACAGACGGAATTCGCCCGTGGCGTAGAACACGCCTCGATCCTGCGTCTTACGGTGATAGGGCTCACACTGATCCTGGGACTTTGGTCCTTTGACGCTGAGGTGGCCCGGCGTCACGCTGACTTGGATCTTGATCACTGCCCCGACCGCGCATGAAGGAGCCACGAATGGATCCGCTGGGGATCGCCCGCTGGCAGTTCGGCATCACCACCGTCTACCACTTCCTGTTCGTTCCGATCACGATCGGCATGGCCTTCTTCATCGCCATCACAGAGACGGCCTGGGTCCGCACGCGCAACCCGGTCTACCTCCGGGCGGTGAAGTTCTGGGGCAAGATTTTCCTGATCAACTTCGCGATCGGCGTCGTCACCGGCATCGTGCAGGAGTTCCAGTTCGGGATGAACTGGTCGAGCTACTCCCGGTTCGTCGGTGACGTTTTCGGCGCACCGCTGGCCATGGAGGCGCTGCTGGCGTTCTTCCTGGAATCGACATTCCTGGGCCTGTGGATCTTCGGGTGGGACAAGTTGTCGCCGCGGCTGCACGCCGCCTGTATCTGGCTGGTATCGATCGGCACCATGCTGTCCGCGTTCTTCATCATGGCGGCCAACTCGTTCATGCAGCATCCGGTCGGCATCACCGTGAACCCGGAACGGGATCGCGCGGAGATGAACGACATCTGGGCTGTGCTGACCCAGCCGCTGAACGTCTATGCCTATGCGCACGTGATCGCCGGCGCCGTGCTCAGCGGCGCGGCGATGTTCGCCGGGATCTCGTCGTACTTCCTGTGGAAGCGCAAGCACGTCGATGTGTTCCGGCCGGCGGTGCGGTTCGGTCTTTTCGGCCTGTTGATCGGGTCGATCCTGGTGATTGTGAGCGGTGATCTGCTGGCCAAGGTGATGACCGACGTGCAGCCGATGAAGATGGCCGCCGCGGAGGCGCTCTTCGAAACCAGCGCCCCGGCATCCTTCTCGATCTTCACCATCGGCAGCCTGGACGGCTCGACCGAGGTCTTCTCGATCCGGGTGCCCGGTGTGCTGTCATTCATGGCCACCGAATCCTTCACCGGTGAGGTGGAGGGCATCAACAATGTGCAGGCGCGGTTCGAGGAGCTGTACGGACCCGGCGACTACCGGCCGAACATCCCGGTGACGTACTGGATGTTCCGGCTGATGATGGGCGCTGCTGGCGCGATGCTGTTGGTGTCGATCGTCGGGTTGTGGCTGACCCGGAAGGGTCGACTACCCAAGTCCAAATGGGTCTGGATATTGGCGATGGGATCGATCGCCGGACCCGTCGTCGGACATTCCGCAGGCTGGATCTTCACCGAGATGGGCCGCCAGCCCTGGACGGTGGTCGGCCTCTACCGCACCGCGGACTCGGTGTCCCCGTCGGTATCCGGCGGGGCAGTGCTGACCTCGCTGATCGTCTTCACCCTGCTCTACGGCATTCTCGCGATCATCGAGATCGGGCTGACGATCAAGTGGGTCAAGATCGGCCCGCCCAGCGAGGCGGAGGCGCTGGCCTCCATCCGGCGTGGGCCACCCCGACGCTCGCACGACGGCGGGGACGATGACGAATCCGCCGAAGAGGAAGAAAAGCCCATGGCGTTCGCGTACTGACGGTCCGGAGCCCATCGATGTCGCGCTTGGTCGGAGCTGGTCGATTCGCCCAGCAGTGGTGGAGGAGTAACCCCTCATGTGGTTGAACAACGTCTGGTTCGTGCTCATCGCGGTGCTGTGGACCGGGTACCTGGTGCTGGAGGGCTTCGACTTCGGTGTCGGGGCGCTGCTGCGGTTGGTCGGCAAGGACGAGAAGGGCCGCCGGGTCCTGATCAACACGATCGGCCCGGTGTGGGACGCGAACGAGGTGTGGCTGCTCACCGCGGGTGGCGCCACCTTTGCCGCTTTCCCGGAGTGGTACGCCTCCATGTTCTCCGGCTTCTACCTCGCGTTGCTCGTGATCCTGGTCTGCCTGATCGTCCGCGGCGTCGCCTTTGAGTACCGCGGCAAGGGGCACAGCGACCAGTGGCGGGCAAGATGGGACTGGTCGATCCTGCTGACCTCATGGGGTCTGGCCCTGCTCTGGGGGGTGGCGTTCGGGAACATCGTCCGGGGGGTGCCGCTGGACGTAGATCACGAGTACGTCGGCAACTTCGGCGACCTGCTGAATCCGTTCGCGCTGGTCATGGGCCTGTGCACGCTGGGTCTGTTCCTGACCCACGGCGCCGTTTACCTCGCGTTGAAGACCACCAAGGAGGTCCGCGAACGGGCCAGGTCGATCGCGCTGTCGGTAGGACCGGTGACGCTGATCATCATGGCCCTCGCCGTCGGCTGGCAGCAGATCATTCGCGGCACCCTCGGATCGATCATCCTTGGCGTCGCTGCCGTCGTCGCGCTGGGCGCCGCATGTGTGCTGACCCGTGTCGGCCGCGATGGCTGGGCGTTCGTGCTCTCCGCGGTGTCCACCGCTGCGCTGGTGGTCGGCTGGTTCGCCTCCATCTACCCGGATGTGCTGCCGTCGACCATCGACCCCGCGTTCTCGCTGAACATCGAGAACGCTGCGTCCACCCCCTACACCCTGACGCTGATGAGCTGGGTCGCGCTGCTGTTCGTGCCGCTGATCGTCGCGTATCAGGCGTGGAGCTACTGGGTGTTCCGCAAGCGGGTCTCGGTGAATCACATCCCGGAATCGCCGACCTCGGTGGAGATTCACTAGAGGCCGACGGACTCGACGACGGAGCGGCCCGTCCCGGAGTGGACTGGTCACGTCGGGACGAGCACTGTGGCCGACGCTGGCCGTCCAGGGTGTCGCTTCACCCGCTGTCGTCCAGCAGGATGGGCGCCATGCGGATCTCGATCGGCGTCGGCGGGGACGTGCTCGGCGTCCCGATGACGCCGCTCGACATTGTCACGCAGGTGAAACAGGCTGCGGCGGAGGGCTTTCCGGCGGCCTGGTCGGTGCACTTCAGTCGGGGGATCGACGCGTTGAGTGTGCTGGCGGTGGCCGGCGCGCAGACCGCGGGTATCGATCTCGGCGTCGGGATTGTGCCCAGCTACCCCCGGCACCCGATGGCTCTTGCGCAGCAGGCGGCAACGACCCAGCAACTGTCCGGCGGCCGGCTGACCCTCGGGGTCGGGGTGTCGCATCGGCCGGTAATCGAGGGACTACTCGGCCTGCGGTACGACAGCCCCGCTCTGCACATGCGCGAATACCTCTCGGTGCTCGGCCCGTTGCTCACCGATGGGCAGGTGGACTTCAGCGGGTCGTACTACCGGGTGGCGGGCGGGTTCGTCATTCCTGGAACCACCCGGGTGTCTGTGCTCGTCGGAGCGTTGGCGCCGCGGATGGTGCGGGCCGCGGGCGAACTCGCCGACGGGATCATCACCTGGCTGGCCGGCCTGCGCACGCTGGAGAACGACATCGTCCCGGGCGTCCGCGACGCCGCCGCCGATTCCGGCAGGTCCGAACCACGGGTGGTCGCCGCCCTCGCCGTCGCCGTCTGCGACGACCGGGACGCGGGAGTTGCCCAGGCGGAGGAGGTCTTCGCGCGGTATGGGGGACTGGAGAACTATCAGCGGCTGATGCAGCGCGAGGGGGTGACATCGCCCGGGGAGCTGGCGGTGGTCGGGACGGAAACTGAGGTGATTGCGCAGCTCCGGCGGTACGCCGAGGCCGGCGCGACCGAAGTCTGGACGACGGTCTTTCCGGTTGGCGTCGACGCAGCGGGCAGTGTGGCACGGACCAGGAGCTTGCTCGCAGGCCTGGCGCCGGAGCTGTGAGAATGCACCCGACGTCGGTGCAACGCCACCGACATCGACTGCCGGGCAAAGAGAATGGGCCGGTCCCCGCGGGGACCGGCCCATTTCCTTGACTGCTGACTACACGTCCGGGTTGCCAACGACGAGCGTGCCCGTGCCGCCCGGATATTCGACCCAGCCCAGGTAGGGCTTCGCCGGATCCATCCCCGAGACCGTCGCCGTCACGGTGAACTTCTGCCCGGCAGCGGTGGTCGGCGACGTCGGGTCAACCGTCAGGACGGCGTCCGCCGGCCCGGTTCCGACCACATAGTTCCGGAAGGAGTACGGGGTGGAATCGGTACCGGGGGCATCCGCGAAGCCCGCCACCACCGCAACATAGGTGCCGGGAGCCGGATTCTTCAGGTCGAACTGTTCGTTGCCGGTCGATCCGCCGGACACGCCAACCTGCACAGCGTTGCCGGCCGGGGTGATGTAGAAGACGAACAGGTCGATGTCGGAGCCGTCGGTGGCGTCCGGCACCTTGGTGGCGAATCGGGCCAATTTCGTTCCCGCCGGGACGACCACGGGGTACTGCTCATTACCGGCGCTGTCGACGGTCCCGTCTTCGAGGTTGGCTTCCGCCATCCCGTACGGGGTGATGGGGAAGGCGCCGCGCACCCCGGACGTGACGGTCCAACTGGCGGATCCCTCGGCGCCGGTGATCGCCACCTGCGCCAGCGAACTGCTGGCCGCCACCGGCTTGACCGCGATGGGACTGCGCACGGTGGTGTGGGCGCCGTTCCAGGTCAGGAAGCCCTTGGCGTAGGTGTTCAACGCCGCCGAGGTCCTGGTCAGGGTGACGGTGAACTGCCGGGTCTCGCCCGGTCTGTTGAAGCTGAGGATCGATGGGGAAACCGTTGCCCGGAATCCGGGAACGGACACCGTCGCCCGGTACAGGCCGCTCTTGACCGCCGTCACCGTGCGGGTGATGACCTTGGAACCGACCAGCGCGCCATCGGCGATGGAGGCCTGGTTGTAGTTGGACGGGTCGATGGCGGGTGCGCCGGTGCCGGTGTCGACGCCGAGTCCCTCCAGGTATCCCAGCCAATCCAGATCGGCGGCGTCATAGACGAGCGCCGGATTGAGCATTCTGGTCGCATCGACCTGGCCGGCGCCCTGCGCGAACGGATCGGTGTTCTTCGTCCCGTTCGCATTCTTGGTGTCGTAGGCGGTTGTCATCAGCGCGGACTTGATCGCCATCGGCGACCAGGTCGGCTGCTGCTTCTTGTAGATCGCCGCCAGTCCCGCGATGTGCGGTGCGGCCATTGACGTGCCGGAGTAGAAGTCCCACAACCGATTCGAGTTCGACGGCGGGGCTACTGCGGCCAGGATCGTGACCCCGGGAGCCGCGATGTCCGGCTTGAGGATGTCCTCGTCGGTTTCCAGCGCGGGACCGCGGGAGGAGAAGCCGGCGATCTGCGGGTACGGGAGGCTGGTCTTGGTCAGATTGCCCGGTTCCAACCTCGCGGTGGCGCCGGCGGTGAGCGCATAGGCTTTGACCGACGGGCCGGCCGGTGTGTTGAGGTGGACCGTGGGGACGGTGTGCAGGTCGCCATCGGTGCTGTTCTCGGTGAGGTTCGCCAGGATCATTCCGATGCCGCCGGCACGCTTGACCTCGGCGGACTTGGCCACCCGGTCGACGACGCCGCGGTCGCACTCGACGATCTTGCCGGTCACCTTGGCCGGGTCGAGCGTGCCCGGGGTGCACAGGGCTGCCTGCGCTGCGGTGGCGGTGGCGAGCCCTACGGCCTGCCCGGCCACCAGACCGGCCGGACCAACCGCTGCGAGGACGGTGGTGCTGATGCCGGCATACTGCTGGCCGTTGCCGAGGACGACGGTGCCTTCCCGCGGTTTGACGGTGCTGGCGGCGACCGTCGTCACCCAGGGCTGGGTGTTGTCCATGGTGGACGCGCCGGGGCCGCTGTTGCCCGCGGAGGCAGCAACGAAGATGCCGGCCGATGCCGCTGACAGGAAAGCCAGCGCGATCGGGTCGGTTGCCGGCGACTCCGATGAGCTACCGACCGAGTAATTGATGACGTCGACGCCGTCGGTGACGGCCGCTTCGATGGCCAGCAGGATGTCAGAGGTTGTCCCGCCGGAGCTGTTCGGGTCGGCGGCCTCCCAGAGCGCCTTGTAGACGGCGATCGACGCGCCCGGCGCGACCCCGGAGATCTTGCCGTAATCGCGGCCGTCGACCAGGGTGTCGACCCCGGCGTTCCCGGCAGCGGTCGACGCGGTGTGGGAGCCGTGCCCGCCGCCGTCTCGTGGTGAGACGAACTCCGCCGGCGCGAGTTCCGTCCCGGCACCGATGAAGGTGTCACCGAAGAACCTGGCGCTGATCACCTTCGAATTGCACAGGTCGGCAGTGAAGTCCTGACCCTCCTCGCATTCACCGGTGAACTGCTGGCCGTTCGCCTTCTGCATGACGATCTGCTCGCCGCTGCGGTACGCCTTGGTGGGGTCCGCCGGGTCGGGTTCAGTCCCCAGCTCGTCGCCGGCGAAGGACTCGTTCTCCGGCCAGATCCCGGTGTCGATGACGCCGATCACGACGCCCTTGCCGGCCTGATCGGCCCCGCCGACCGCATTCCAGACCCCGTACTCCCCGCTCAGCTTGAGGAAGTCCGTGGAGTTCGTGTCGTCATCGGCGCGGCGGAAGGTGTCCTTGGTGACCGAGAGAACATCGGGAGAGGCCGCCAGGGCCTGGGCCTGTTCCGAGCTCAGGTCCGAGGCGAAACCGTTCAGCGCCACGGTGTAGTTCTGTTCCGGTGTCACTCCGACGGACTGGGCGACTGCCGTCTGATCGGATTCCAGCACTTGGGCGTACTCCTGGGCGGCTTCGCTCTCGACCTTGACCGTTTCGCCGGCGTCGGGCTTGGTGGCCGGAATGTCGTTGGTGCCGCCCGAGTAGGACGCCACCGGCGGCCGGGTCAGCGTCACGATGTACTTGCCCGACGCGTACTGATCGGGCAGCGGAATGGACTGCTCAACGGTGCCGTCGGCAGCCGTCACCGGCGGTGCGATCGGTTCGCCCGGTTCACCGACAGCAGGCCCCCCCGGCCGCTCCGGGGCCGCGACGGCCGGCAGGGCGGTCATGGACATGGCGAGCACCGCGACGGTGACCGGAACGGTCCACCGCCTCGTGCCTCTTAAGGACGGCGACATCTGGCCTCCAGGCCGGTGTGGTGCGCTGAATCCCCCAGCGCTCGAAAGGTTGACGAACCGTGAGGAACGTTAGCGGTGGGTAACACCAGACGCCAGACTCTTTCGATAAATAACATTCGAATCGAAGGGCTTCTCGCCCGAGAGCTGTCGATGAGTGATACATCCCTTGTGTCTCTTCCACGATCGGGCGAGAGGTTACACGCTGAATGTTCGATTCGAGGAACTGGTCGGTGAACCCCAAGTCAACGGCTTCGAGAATGGATCGGCCGTTCCGGGTGCACGATGGACCTGATCGGATGACGCCTGAGATCTTGGAAGGACACTCGTGGACGGAAGTGCCGAGCAATCCTCGTCACCGGGAATGGTTCGCGTCCCGCCCGGGTTTCTCACCCGGAAGCAGGTCGGAGCCGCTGCCGACTCTGCAGCGGACAGCGTTGTCACGCTGGCCGGGACCGTGGAGCAGGGCGTCGAATCAAGGAGCATCGTCCTGCTCGATGAGGCGGGGTCGCCGCTGGCCCAACTGAGCGGCCGGCCGGCCGCGGAATACCCGCTGGGCCTCCGGGTGGAGGTCACCGGCAGATTCGTCACGGGCCTCCGGACAACCGCACAACAGGGGCGTCCGTTCCGCGTGGACGAACTGCGGGTCCTGTGACCGTTGCTGCGGGTCCTGTGACAGTCAACTGAGCTGACGGGGGCGTCGAGGTGCACCCGGCGAGCTCAGTGGATGGCGCCGGCCCGCAGCGCAATCGCGACCAGGTGGGAGCGATCGCCGGTGCCGAGCTTGCGGCTGATCCGGGCCAGGTGGCTCTTGACGGTCAGGGCCGACAACGCCAGCTGCTCGGCGATCCACTTGTTGGACCGCCCGTCGGCAACCAGGCTGAGTACTTCGATCTCCCGTGCAGTCAGTTGGTGGACCTGGCCCGGATTCTCATCCGGGCTGCCAGGACGACCACGCAGCACGCCGCTGGCGCCCGCCTGGAGGGCGGCGATCAGCGGGTCCGGATCGACAGTTGGCGCCAGGGCGATGACCCGCTGCCACAACCCCTGGCGCAGGCGGTGAATCAATCTGAACGCGGGATCGCCGAATCCGAGACTGACCAGCGCGAGCTGACCGTGCAGGCCGCCGGTGATGATTCCTTCGACACCGTGCACGGTGTCGGCTTGGATCACCCGCCCGATCCCGCTGCCGGCCAGCGCGCTGGAGAGCTCGGTGCGGGACACCGCGAGCGGGTCGGCGATCAGCACGGTCGTCCTGGCCGGAATTCCATATTCTGGCGACTCGCGGCTCCCCGCCGCCGACGGACCGCCAGGCTGTGGGTTCCACTGCGCCGGCAGGTCCAGGGATGGTGGCCGGCCGGCGGCGGCCGGTAGATCTGCGCGCAGGGTCCAAGACGTGCCGCCGTGCGACTGTGCTGGTTGATGCCTGACCTGCTGGGCGCTCATTGTCGTCGGATCCATTCGCACTTCTCCCTACTTGTCTGGGGAGAAGTGCCCACTGCGGGCCCTTGCCAAACCCGGCAGTCGGCGATGACAGGGCGCAAAGCGGACCCGCAGCCAGGTTTGAAGTGGCCTGTTCGACGGGTCGGCCTCGGCGTGCGGGCGGAGTGTCGGGGGCTTCTGTGACACTGTCCGGGTGAGACAACTCGACCCTCGACTGATGCGGTACGCGTCCGGAGTGCGGACGCTGCTCGCGGTCTCGGTCGTGCTCGGTGTCCTGTCCGCAGTGGTGGTGATCATCCAGGCGGTGCTCATCGCCGGGATCCTCAGCGACGTGATCATCGGTGGGCAAGGCCTGACGGAAGTCTCGGGTCGGCTCGGCTGGCTCGCGGTCGTCATCGCGGTCCGGGCGGCGCTGGCCTGGGCGTCCGAGGAGCTGGCGAAGCGGAGTGCGAGCTCGGTGACGGTTGGGCTGCGCCGGGATCTGTTGCGACACGCGGCCCGGCTCGGTCCACGGTGGCGGTCGGGCGAGCACGGCGGCGAACTGTCGGTGCTGGCCACCAGCGGCGTCGAATCCCTCAACGACTACGTTGCCCGCTACCTACCGCAGCTGGTGTTGTCCGTGGTCATCCCGTTGATCATGTTGGGGTATCTGTTCACCGCGGACCTGACCAGCGCGCTGATCGTGGCCTTCACGCTCCCGCTCATTCCGTTGTTCATGGCACTGGTCGGGTGGTACACCCAGCGGGAGACCCGCGCCAAGTGGGAGAGCCTGTCGCGGCTGGCCGGGCACTTCACCGACGTCGTCGCCGGCCTGCCCACGCTGAAGGTGTTCGGCCGGGCGAAGGCCCAGGCCGAAGCGGTCCGGGCCGTCACGGACGACTATCGCAAGGCGTCGATGGCTACCCTTCGGATTGCGTTCCTGTCGTCGATGGTGCTGGAACTGCTCGCTTCGTTGTCGGTCGCACTGGTCGCGGTGGCCATCGGCCTGCGGCTGGTCTACGGCGGTCTCACCCTCGAGATCGGTCTCGCAGTGCTGATTCTCGCCCCTGAGGCGTATCTGCCGCTGCGTCAGCTGGGTACCCAGTTCCATGCCGCGGCGGATGGAGTGGCGGCCACCGCGAAGGTGCTGGCCATCCTCGACACGCCTTTCCCTGTGTCCGGCACGCGGACTGATGTGCCGGACGTGCCCGGGTTCCGGGTGCTGGCAGTGACCGTCGGGACCGTGGGGGAGCGCGGCGCCGTCGGGCCGCTGACCCTGGACATTCCACCGGGTCGAACCACCGTGATCACCGGCGACAGCGGCTCCGGCAAGACGACACTCTTGCAGGTGTTGGCGGGCGTGCAGCGACCGGAAAGTGGACAGGTCCTGCTGTCCGGCGGTCCGGGCGATCTCGACCTGGCGGACGTGGATCTCGACGCGTGGCGCACGCAGCTGGCCTGGGCCGGCCAGGGCGCAGCGATGCAGGCCGGGTCGATCAGGGACAACCTCGCGCTGGGCAATCCTTCGGTGGACGACGCCGCCTTGCGATCTGCACTCGAATCCGTCGACGCGGCTGGGTTCGTCGACGAATTGCCCAACGGCTGGGACACGGTGCTGGGTGAAAGTGGGGCCGGGATCAGCCAGGGGCAGCGGCAGCGGCTCGCCCTCGCCAGGGCACTGGCCCGGCCGGCCCCCGTGTTGTTGTTGGACGAACCGACGGCTGCACTGGATGAGCAGACAGAGCGGCGGGTGCTGGCCGGTATCGCCGCCGCGGCGCGGGGCCGGACGGTCGTGCTCGTCACTCATCGGCTGGCGCCCATCGCCCTCGCTGACACCGTGATCGCCCTTCGATCCGGAGACGATCCGCCGCCCGGCGAGGCCGCCTTGGCGGTGCAGCCGGACGGTGGGGAGTCGCTGACGGCGGTGGGCCCATGGTGACCAGCACCCAAACCGCCCCGGACGCGCCGCCGGCGGGACCGGTGACCAGGGACGCGGGGCGGGCCCCGCTCTGGCGGCTCTGGGTGCAAGCCCGTGGGGTGCGCGGGAGGTTGGTCGGCGCTGCGGTGCTCGGCGCCTTGGCCTCCGGGTGTGCCGTCGGGTTGATGGCGACCTCCGCCTGGCTGATCGCACGGGCGGCGCAGCAGCCGCCCGTGCTGTACCTGATGGTCGCGATCGTCGCGGTGCGGACCTTCGGGATCGGCCGAGGCGTGCTCAGGTACCTCGAACGGCTCGTCTCGCACGATGCGGCGTTCCGGGTGCTCGGCCGGATCCGGCAGAAGCTCGTTGCGCACCTCGCGCTGCTCGCGCCGGCGGGCCTGCCGCTGTGGCGCAAGGGTGACCTCCTTGCCCGCACCGTCGATGACGTCGACGACGCCGGGGACGCCTTCCTGCGCGGCCTGCTGCCGCTGGCCGCAGCGCTACTGGTCGGCGGCGGGACCGTGGTGTTGGCGTTCCTGATTCTGCCGGCCGCCGGGATGGCGCTGGCGATAGCGCTGGTGGTGGCCTGCATCATTGCCCCCCTGATCACCGCCCGGCGGTCCACCCGGATCGAACGTGAGGTCGTCGCGCTGCGGGCGAGGAGGACCAGGCTCGTCACCGAGATGATCGACGAACTGGCGGAATTAGCGGTGCTGGGTGCGATGGAGGCTCGGCTCGCCGAGCTCGCGACCGTGGAAACGGCCAGCCGCCGGGTGACCGCGGGGACCGCGCGCGCGGCCGGGGTCGCCGCTGGGTTGGCGGTCGCGTCCATGGGGGCCGCGGTGTGGTTGGCCGCGCAATTCGGCGTACCCGCCGTCGTCGATGCCGCGTTGAATCCGGTGCTGCTGGCGGTGATCGTGCTGACCCCGTTGGCGCTCACCGACACCGTGCAGGCGGTCGGCGTGGCCGCCTCAACGCTGCGCCGGTCGTCCGCGGCGGTCCGCAGGCTGTTCGTCGTCCTGGACACCCCGCCGGTCACGGCACCAGCACCAGCTCGCCCGGTGGCGCTACCCAGCGCGCCGGCCGGCCCGCGGATCGCGCTGCGTGGTGTCACCGCCCGTTGGCCCGGCGCCGACCGGGATGCGTTGTCCGACGTCGATCTCGACCTGGAGCCCGGCGGCCGGATCGTGGTGCTGGGCGAGTCGGGTTCGGGCAAGTCAACGCTGCTGGCCGTCCTGCTCGGGTTTCTGACGCCGACCGCCGGCCGGATCACCATCGACGGGATCGATGCTGCTGGAATGGATCCGGACGAAGTTCGCACCCTGTTCGGGTGGTGTGACCAGCGTGCGCATCTCTTCGATTCCACGCTCGCCGAGAACATCAGGCTGGCGATGCCCGCCGCGACCGACGAGCAGATCTCGGCTGCGCTGCGGGCAGCGGGTGCGGGGTCCTGGCTCGACGGTCTCCCCGCCGGCCTGCAGACCAGGGTCGGTGAGCACGGGCAGGCCGTTTCCGGTGGCGAACGTCAGCGGGTCGCGCTCGCCCGCGCAGTGCTGGCCGACCGTCCGGTGCTCTTGGCGGACGAGCCGGCGGCACACCTGGACCCCGCAACGGCAACGGCGGTCACCGAGCAGATCCTGCGGCCGGTGCCGGATCGTTGCGTCGTGCTCGTCACCCATCGCCCGGAGGACGCCGCGCTCGGCGACATCGTCCTGCACCTCGATCAGGGCCGGATCGCCGGGCGGAACACGATCAGGTCGGCATAACGCGCTGCGGATTCGACCTCGGTCGCGGTTGGCACCCTGCTCCGTCGCCGGGTTCGGCCGGCGTCGGCGCGGGTGACCTACCGGGTCGGGGGCCGCTCCGCGGACATCTCGCGAACCGTCGCGTACACCGCTGCCTGCGACCGGCGTTGCATGTTCAGGCAAGCCAGCAATCCGGTCACCGCGTTCTTGACGGTCTTCTCCGCGACACCGAGCCGATCGCCGATCTCCCGATTCGTCAGGCCGTCGCCGATCAACAGCAGGATCTGCTCCTGCCGGGCGGTCAGCATCGGTGCATTCGGCGCACCGTCGAGAGTCTTCATTCCTTCACGGTAAAGCACTGGGCACCGGAGTTCTACTAGATGTAGAATAATTCCGTCGTGCGGCAGCGGGCCGCCGAAGGAGCGTGTATGGCCGGTCGAGGTGAACTGGAACGTGCCGTCGTGGAGGTCCTGTGGGACGCCGACGGACCATTGACCGCCCGCGCCGTCGTTGACGGCTTGCCCGGTCGCGAACTGGCAGTGACCACCGTTCTGACCGTGCTGTCCCGGCTGGAGACCAAGGGACTTGTCCGGCGCACCCGGGACGGCCGGGCTCACTCGTACGAGGCCGTGGCCAGCCGGGAAGAGCACACGGCAATGCTGATGCAACAGGTCCTTGACACCGCGGCCGACCGCGATGCCGCCCTCGCCAGGTTCGTCGGCGGGGTCTCGGCGCAGGATGTCGAAGCTCTTCGGCGGGCGTTGGACGGCCGGTAGCGTGATGGCCCGCGGGTCCGCGGAGGTTTCCCTGGCGGTGTTCGCGATCGTGTTGATCGCCGTCGGCGCGGTGCTCACCGCGCCGGTCAGCTACCGGTTGGCCCGGGCGTCGTGGACGCGGCGCGCGCCGCGGTCGGCGCTGGTGCTGTGGCAGGCGGTGTGTCTGGCGGCCGGATTCTCCGTCGTCGCCGGGCTGGTGTTGCTGGCCGTCGAACCGCTGGGCGACACCATGCTCGGTGCTGCCTGGAACTTTTTCGGCGCATTGTTCACCCGCACGCTGGACCTACCGGTGTGGCGACTGGTCTGCGGGGTGGCCGCCGCGGCCCTGACCGTCGTCCTGCTGACGGTGCTCGCCCGAACCGCCCTGTTGACGGTGCGCCGCCGCCGCGCCCACCGGCAGGTGCTCGACCTCCTGACCCGCCCAACCTCCCGGGTGGCACGCGACGGCCAGGTCGTCGCCATCGCCCCAGAGGTGCGGATCCTGGATCACCGGGCCGCCGTCGCCTACACCCTGCCCGGCTGGCATTCCAGGGTGGTGCTGTCCGCCGGCCTGATCGACCTGCTCACCGAGCAGGAGCTTGGTGCCGTCATCGAACATGAGCGCGCCCACCTGCGCGCCAGGCACGACCTGTTGGTGCTGCCGTTCCAGGCCTGGGCGGTCGCGCTCGGCCGGATTCCGGGTGTTCGACTGGCCGGCGGCTCGGTGTCCGAACTCACCGAAATGCTCGCGGACGATATCGCCGCGGCCCGAACATCAAGGGCGACACTGGCTTCCGCGCTGGCGAAGGTGGCCCTGTCCGGCTCGGCGCCGGCGGTCTCGCCGGATCGCCTCGCCGACTCGCCGGCGATCACCGGCACCGTGGTGGCCGATCGGGTGCGCCGACTGCTCGATCCACGGCCGCTGTCCAAGCTGGAAACCGCAGCGGTCTGGCTGACATCGGCGGCGTTGCTGGCCATCCCGGCCAGTGTGCTGCTGCTTCGCTGGACCTGAGGCCCGGAGTCGTCATCAGGGCCGGTCCGGCAGCAGTTCGTGGTGAGGTTCAGGGTCGGCTGCCGCAGTCCACCCGCGGTCACCGGCCGGCGCCGGCCAGGATGCAGTCCCCGCAGAGTCCGCTGCCTGCTCGGTACAGCAGGCAGCAACTGTTCCGGCGGAACTGTGGACCGGACCGACCGGGGTCGGCCAACCACCCAGATCCGATCATCCCTGAATGCTGGAGGAGCGCGGTGGTCAGGTGCCCGGCCGTCCGTTCGGTGCACCGGCCGTTCCGTGCCACTGCGACCGCTGCGCCGGCAAGGGCCGACGCGACATTGCCCTGCACGATTCGATCGGACAGCCCGTAACGATCGGCGACCGTGGTCCCGAGGGCGAGTACCGGGTCGACCGAATCGCTGAGCAAGGCGGCGGCGCAATCTGTCGCGGAACCGGGGTCGATGGCCTGCCCCTCGACCGGCCCACACGCGAGAGGAACGATCCCGGTGGGGGTCGGCCGCCAGTGCAGCCGATCCCAGCTCAGGACCGGCACGATCCCGGCGCTCAACGCCGAGCCGATCGCGGGGGAGACGAGCCGCGCGGCAAGTCCGAGGAAGGCGACGGACGCAGCGACCCGCAGGACAACCGCGTGCGGCGTCGCCCGGCGGAGCGGCTGCAGCAGGGGTGACTCCAGCGTCGCCGCGACCCGACCGGCCAGCCCATCGGGATGATCGGCGAAATCGGTCAGCGGGAGCCAGCGCTGCTCGCGGCGCAGCCCGTCGACCACGAAGAACGGCCCGACGGTGGCCGCCGCGTGCAAGCCCGTCCAGCCGTCCACTCGTTGGGGCTCGTTGTCGGTGCCCGCGTCCCGCCCTGCCGAGGTGGCGCGGCCCAAGGGCCGGCCAGGCCCGCGCCGAGTGGGTCGCCCGGCCCCGTCAGGCGGATCGGGCAGGGCCGGCATCGTTGCCTCCCGAACCGGTCGATGGCGGCGGGGCGACAAACGCCACCGGCGGGCGGAACCGCGCCTTGTGCGCTGACCGTCGCAGGACACCGAGCACCGCGGGTCCGAGCACGATGATCGCGATGGCGTTGGTGACGGCCCGGCCGGTGTCCCAGCCGATCGTCGACGTCAGCAGTGTGTACACCAGGAAGTGGTGCAGGTTCTCGGCGATCGACCCGCCCGGGATGTAGGCCAACCCGGCGAGGTCACCGCTCATGTTGCCGGTGACGAAGGGCCAGAACCACATGTTCATCAGCGCGCCGAAGACGTACGCGGCCAGTACCCCGTAGCCGGCCAGCAGGGCGATCTCGGCGGCCCCGACGATGGGTCGGCCGAACATCCGCCGCGGCAGCAGGCCGGCGCCCAGTCCGATCCAGGCGGCCGCCAGCATCTGGAACGGCAACCAGGGACCGACCCCCGCGGTCAGCAGCGCCGAGGCGAACAGCGACGTGCAGCCCAGCAGGAAACCGAAGCCGGGCCCGAACACCCGGCCGGCGAGGATCAACAGGAAGAACACCGTCTCGATGCCGTTGAGCCCCGCGCCCAGCGGGCGCAGGGCGGCGTTGACCGCGGCCAGCACGCCCAGCATGGCCAGCGCCTTGGTGTCCATGCCGCCGTCACCCAGCTGGGTCAGCACCAGCAACACGAGCACCGGCAGGATCGCCATGAAGACGAACGGTGCGTCCGAGACATGTTGCTGCGGTTGCGGTTCCGCACTGATCAGCAGTGGCCAGATGAACATCACCAGTCCGCCGACGGATGCCAGCAGCAGCACGACGGCCGACAGCGGGGCGATCGGAATCGCGGACCGGTGGTATTGCGCACTGGCCACCCCGCCCGGGCGCGGGGGAGTGGCGGCCAGGAAGTCGGGGTGGTTGGCGCCGCTCATCGGCTTCCCGCCCCGGTTGTCGTCGGCTCACCGGCGGGTCCGGCAGGTCCGGCCGGTCGAGCGGGACCGGCGGGTCGTGGTGGTTCGGCCGCGAGCGCCAGGCCGGCGGCGACCTGATCGACGGTGAGCCACCGGTCCGGGGCGAGCACCTTGGCGACCTGCGGGGCGAACATCGGCGACGAGCCGATGACGTTCTGGGCGGGGCCGTCGGCCACGATCTCACCGTCCGCCATCACCACGACGCGACCGGCGACGGTCGCCACGAATTCGACGTCGTGGGTGGACACCAGCACCGCCCGCCCGGTCGCCGCGAGCTCGGTCAGGATCTGGGCCAGTCGATGCTTGGCGCCGTAGTCCAGGCCACGGGTCGGCTCGTCCAGCAGCAGCACCGGCGGTTCCGCGGTCAGCTGCACCGCGAGCACGAGGCTCAGGCGTTGACCCTCGGACAGATCGCGCGGATGGGCGAGCGGGTCGATGCCCGGCACCAGCCGGTCCAGCAGGTTCGCACAACTACCAGCGGGTTTGACGGACTCGTCATCGGCGGCGGCGCACTCGGCAGCCACCGTGTCCAGATAGAGCAGATCGGCCGGCGTTTGCGGCACCAACCCGACCAGGGCCCTGGCCATCGCGTTGGTCAGTGGGCCGGTGTCCACCCCGTCGATCTCTGCTCGCCCGGCCTTGCGCGGACCGACGCCGGTGATCGCCCAGAGCAGGCTCGACTTGCCGGAGCCGTTCCGGCCCATCAGGGCGACCACCTCGCCGCGACCGACGCGGAGATCGACGCCGGCGACCGCGACCTTCCGGCCGTAGGTGACCACAATTCCGGTCGCCACCAGGCCGCCGGACCAGTGGGTTTCGTCCCTTGCCGCCGGCCTACCGGACCCGACCGCCGCCACCTGCTGCTCGGACCGGCTGCGGGCGACCACAGCCACCGGTGGCTCGGCCCGGCGCGGGACAGCAACCGGGTCGATCGCCCGCAGCCTTTCCCGCAGCGGCGCCGCCAGTCGCCGCGCGCTGCGGACCGACAGTGGAAGCGGTTGCCAGTCAAGGAGTTTGGCCAGCTCGACGACCGGGGGAGCGACTGTTGTGCTGGCCATCATCGCGGTGGGCGCGCCGATCTCGACCCGGCCGTCCCCGGTCAGCAGCACCACCCGGTCCGCGTATTCGATCACCCGCTCCATCCGGTGCTCGGCGATGACGGCGGTCACCCCCAGGTCGTGGACCAGTCGCAGGACAGCGCCGAGCACTTCCTCGGCGCTGGTCGGGTCGAGCGCACTGGTCGGCTCGTCCAGCACCAGTACCCGCGATCCGGCGGCCAGCACCGATCCGATCGCGACCCGCTGCTGTTGTCCGCCGGACAGTGTCCGCAGGGTCCGGCCACGCAGGCCGGCGATACCGAGCAGGTCAAGGGTCTCTTCCACCCGCTTGCGCATCGTCTGCGGCCCGACACCGAGCTGCTCCATGCTGTAGGCGAGTTCCTCCTCCACCGTGTCGGTGACGAACCCGGCCAGCGGGTCCTGACCGACAACGCCCACCAGCCCGGCCAGCTCGCGGGGTGGATGGTCCTGCGTGGCCAGCCCGTCGACGGTGACCCGACCGGCCAGCGTGCCGCCGGTGAAATGCGGCACGAGGCCGTTGATCGCTCCCAGCAGGGTTGATTTGCCGACCCCGGTCTGCCCGACGACGAGCGCGAGCTCGCCCTCTTCGATGGTGAGGTCGACGTCTCGCAGCGTCGGCTCGGCGTCGTCCGGGTAGGTGATGGTGACGTGCTCGAACCGGATCATCCCGCGCTCACCACGCGCTCTACCGGCTGCCGCGCCGGCACGGGCCCTGGCCCGCGATCGGCTCCGGCGCCGGCGTCGGCCGAACTGGTCAAGGGGGCGGTATCGGGGGAGCCGGCCGCGGGGATGTCCGCAGCACGTACTCCGGCCGACCCGGGTGGCGGTGGTGTGAGCACCGCAGGCAGTGCCGCGATCAGGATCCCGAGCAGCGGCAGCAGGCTGATCGCCGGCCAGGTGATGGGGAACAGCGACGGGTACGTCACGCTCGGGTCGACCCGGGACGTCACCCAGACTGCGGTCCCGGCGACAACGCCGCAGCAAGCGACGAACAGTTCGGGCACTCGCCAACGGTCCGGCCGGTACCGCGTGCGGTGCACCCGCCGGCCCGCCATCCGGAAGCCAGCCGCCCCGACCAGCAACCCACCGACCATCATCGGCAGTCCCAGGTACCGCGGGGTGGTGGCGTCCAGGATTCCGTAACTACCGACACAGAGGCCGAGAACTCCGGCGGTCAGCAGGGCCGACGTCAGGTGTCGCTGCCGCCGCGGCACGTCGGCGCGGCGGCCGTAACCCCGGGAGTCCATGGCCGCCGCCAGCAGCAGCGACCGGTCGAGCGCGTCGGCCAGCACGGGGATGACGATGCCGCGCAACGCCTTCCGGCCGCGTCGTAAACCGGCGCGGAGTGCGCGCGCCTGCTTGACCCTGATGGCCGACTCGGCCAGCTGCGGGAACACCGAGACGCTGACCACGAGCACGGTGCCGATCTCGTACAGCGCCGGCGGGACGGAGGCGAGCAGTCGTTTGGGGTTGGCCAACGAGTTCGCGGCACCGACGCAGATGATCATGGTCGCCAGGCGGAGGCCGTCGTAGAAGGCGCCCAGCAACGCCTCCGCGGAGACCGGGCCCAGCAGCTGAACACCGGCCATCAGCTCGGGGAGCTGAATACTCGGCAGGGTGAAGAGCACCGTCGGGCCGAACCCCCCGAACAGCATCCGGAACACTACCCGGAAGACGACGACAACCAACCCCAGGATCAGATAGATCCGGAAGGACCGGGCCCACGGGGTGTCGGGCCGCCGGGCCATCACCACCACGCTGGCCACCGCGATGATCAGCGACAACAGAATCGGGTTGGTCGTTCTGGTGGCCGCCACGGCCAGGCCGAGCGCCCACAGCCACCAGGCTCCGGGGTGCAACGCCCTGGGTAGCCATGCCGCGACCAACCGGTCGAGCATCGGCTTCGGCAGGGAAATCCGCGTCTGACGGTCAGGCATGACGTCCTCGAGGGTAGGCCCGCTGGCCGCCCTGCGTCAGCCGGCCTGATCGTCGCCGGCGCCCGCGCGGCGCCGACGGGCCATCACGACCGCAGCGGTACCGAGCGACGCCACAGCCAACAGCGCCACCACCGAGAACCAGATCGTCGAACCGGACGTGCTCTCGTTCGAGCTCAGCGCGGCCGGGTCGCCGGACGAGGTCGTCACCGAGCTGCTCTCGGCGGCACTGCCGGCCGAGGCGGACGACGCGCTGGCAGCTGCCGCCGACGCTTCCGCGGCTTGTGCTGCAGCGGCTTCGCCTGCTGCATCAGCAGCTGCTGCTGCCTGTGCGGCGGCTTCTGCCTGTGCAGCGGCCGCTGCAGCTGCTGCAGCTGCTGCCGCCGCCGCTTCGGCGTCCGGATCGCCGCCGGAAGCACTCTCTGCGGACGAGTTCGTGGCCGAATCGTTGGCGGCCGGGTCGTCCGCGGCCCCATCATCCGGTGCGGGCGCTGCCGCCGGTTGCTCGGCGGCGGGCTGCTCGGGCTGGATCGCTGCCGGTGCTTCCGGCTGCGGTGCCGGCTGCTCCGGCTCGGGGGCCGGTGGCTCGGGTTCCGGGGCCGCGGGCAGCACCGGGTCGACGCCCGGGGCGCCGCCGGACCCGTAGGCCCAACCCTCGAAGCCGCCGGGCTTCACCCGACTGGAGCTGAAGCCACGGCTGGAATACGCCCAACCGCCGCCGGGTGCCGCCTGCCAGTACGACCAGTACGCCGACCCGGGTGGAGTGTCCTGGCAATCGCTCGCCGGTGTACCCGAGATCTGACAGACGAAGCCCGGCTGCGAGGCGATCTCCGAGTAACCAAAGGAGTTGCTCAACGCCTGCTGACCGGTGGATCCGGACGAGCAGCGGATGTCGATGCCGCCGCCGACCCCGGAGAAGTCGACCACGACGGTGACCGAATTGGTGTCGCCCGGGTCGCAGTAGTCCCTGGCCTGCGCTGCGGCCAGGGCGGCAGCCTGCCCGACCTGGGGAGCGCTGCCGGCAGCGGCCAGCGCGCCCGGGGCGAACCCCAGGGCGAGGACCGCACCCGCGGCGAACGCCGCGAGCGCCCGGACACCCTGCCGAGCCATCAGCCGTGTTCTCCGCCGCGAACCCGACGCGCGATCAGCACCAGGCCGAACCCGATCAGGATCGCGACAAGGCCGGCCATCGTCATGGGCAGGGTTGCATTGGTCACGCCGGTGTTGACCAGCTGCGGGCCGGCCGGGGTCGTGACGACGACCGGGGTCAGGGTGGCGAGGGTCGCGGTGGCCGGCACAGTGCTGGTTGGTGAGGTGGTGCCGACCGGTTCGCACGTCGGCGCTGCGGGTAGTTCGAGGTCGGCGCCGGCCGCCGTGATCGAGTCGAACGCGGGCAGGCCGAGGCCGAGGATCGCCTGGGTGCTCGCCCGGCGCCATTGGTCGACACTGATGCTGTCGATGCCGAACTCGTTGGCATCCTGCAGACCGGTGGCGTCATAGGCGATCCCACCGACATCCGCGACGGACAGCAGGCTGCCGGCCACCAGGGAGTCGCAGGACACCTGCAAGCCGCCGATGAACCCGGCCGCACTGGTCGCGGCGGCACTGTTGCCCAGCGCCAGGAAGGTCTGGCCGCCGAGGCCGGTGCCGTTGGTGTTTGCGCCGCCGAAGCTGGACAGCAGCGCTCCGGATGTCTGCTGGTTGGCCGACAACCAGGCCGCCGCGCTGACAACCGATGGATCAGCGGCAGAGACCCCGGCGGCCAGCAGTGCCTGAGTGGACAGCGAGGTGCCGTCGACATCGACATCCGCGCACCCGGAAAAACCGAATCCGCCGGCTGCGGGGTCCGGGGCCTTGCACTGGGCGGCCTGCAGCCAGGTCACTGCCTCCACCGGTACTCCGCCCGAGGTGCGGTCCAGCGCCAGCATCGCCAACGCGTGCACCAGCGGGAAGTCGCTTGGCCCGAATGCGCCATCGGCGGTCATGGCTTGGCGGAGTTCCTCGGGCAGGTTGCGAGTGCTACCGGCGCCGTCCGGGAACACGGTGGGATCAAGACCCGCGACCTGCAGTGCGAGGGTGGTCTTCGCGATCTTTCCGGCGTTGTTCGCCGCATCGCCGACGGCGCCGAGGTACGCGGTGCCGGACTGGTAGATCGCCTGGGCGGCGGCGGCGATGTCGTTGCCGCCGACGCCGGCGGCGGCCAACGCGAAGATGGCATCGATCGTCAGGCCGTAGTCGGTCCCGCCGGCACCCGGCAGCACCCCGCCGTTCGCCTCGAGTTGCCGGCCGATCCAGCCTGCCGCGGCCAGTGCGTCCCCGTCAGCGGATGCCGGGTAGCTGGGCGGGTCGACGACCTCATTTCCCGGCGGCTCAACGGGTGCGCCCGCGGTTGCGGCGATCTCGGCGAGGCTGATGCGCGGGTCTTCGGCTGGTGCGTTGAAGTCTTCGACCAGGTCGAACAGCAGGACGGTGTCGACGGCGAGTGGGCCGCCGTCGATGCCGGTGTTGGCGAATGACCAATTGGTGCCGAGTGGTCCGGCGGGTTGGCCGTCGGTGGTGTTGATGTAGATGGACCAGAAGCCGAGGTTGGGGTCGGTCGGGGCGACGCCGTCGATGCTGGCGAGGAATCCGGTGGTGGGGGCGAAGGTGAATCCGGCAGCGGCGCCTGCGGAGGCCATGGTGGTCTGGGTGCCGGGCGCGCAGCCGATCTTGATGGCGTTGCTGTCGGGGGCGAAGTCCACCGCGACGGTGACGCCGGTCCCGGCCGCGCAAGCCTGACCCGTCACTGCTGGCGGGCCGACCGGCGAACGGTGGCGGCGATCTCGGCGAGGCTGATGCGCGGGTCTTCGGCTGGTGCGTTGAAGTCTTCGACGAGGTCGAACAGCAGGACGGTGTCGACGGCCAGTGGGCCGCCGTCGATACCGGTCTGGGCGAAGGCCCAGTCGGTGCCGATTGCGCCGGTCGGTTGGCCGTCGGTGGTGTTGATGTAGACGGACCAGAAGCCGAGGTTGGGGTCGGTCGGGGCGACGCCGTCGATGCTGGCGAGGAATCCGGTGGTGGGGGCGAAGGTGAATCCGGCAGCAGCACCGGCGGCGGCCATGGTGCTCTGGGCTCCCGGGGCACAGCCGATCTTGACCTCGTCCGTGCCGGGGGCGAAGTCCACCGCAACGGTGACCCCGGTGCCGGCCGCACACGCCTCGCCACTGACAACAGCCGGCGGCGCAGCTGTGGCCGGAGTGGCTCCGGCAACCAGGCCGGCCGAGATCAGCAGCAGGCTTCCGCCGAGCGCCGCGAGGAAGCGGTGACGGCGAGGAGCGCCGGTAGCGGCAGCCGGCCGGGGTCGAGCGGCGGAGCGGATCTTCACAGGCACCTTTTTCGCCCGGGAACGAGCGTGGCACCCGGTACTCACCATCGACCGCACCAACCGCCAACGATCAACGAAGACCGTTCCAACGGCGAGATCGCCTGGGCTTCAAACACTTTCGTGCTCACTACCCAGGGACCGGCACGGTGCGCCGACGACGGCACTCCGGGCCCCACCCTGCATTCCTCGACAGAGGGAGCTACACCATGCTCAGCGAGTGTCCGGCTTGCGTCACCCTCCGATGAGGGAAAGCGACGATCACGGTTGCGGGTCAGCGCCGGTATTGCACCGGCTTCCTCGGTGTGAGCATGGGGTGTGCCCGAGGTGGGCACAGGCAAGAGAGTACAGGTGCCGACGACGCCAGAAACACCTCGAGCGCCGGCTCGGAAAAGCAGCGAGCGCCCGGCGGGATCGCCGGGCGCTCGCTGTCACAACTGGTTGATCTCTATTCGAGGTAGTCGCGCAACACCTGCGACCGCGACGGGTGGCGCAGCTTGGACATTGTCTTCGACTCGATCTGCCGGATCCGTTCCCGGGTCACCCCGTAGACCTGGCCGATCTCGTCCAGGGTCCGCGGCTGGCCGTCGGTGAGCCCGAAACGCAGCCTGACGACGCCGGCCTCCCGCTCGGACAGCGTCTGCAGGACGGCCTGCAGTTGGTCCTGCAGCAAGGTGAACGACACGGCGTCGACGGCGACGACAGCCTCGCTGTCCTCGATGAAGTCACCGAGCTGGGAATCACCCTCGTCACCGATGGTCTGGTCCAGCGAGATGGGCTCCCGGGCGTACTGCTGGATCTCCAGCACCTTGTCCGGAGTGATGTCCATTTCCTTCGCGAGTTCCTCGGGCGTGGGCTCGCGACCCAGGTCCTGCAGCAGCTCACGCTGGATACGGCCCAGCTTGTTGATGACCTCGACCATGTGCACCGGGATGCGGATGGTGCGGGCCTGGTCCGCCATGGCCCTGGTGATGGCCTGCCGGATCCACCAGGTCGCGTACGTGGAGAACTTGTAACCCTTGGTGTAGTCGAACTTCTCGACCGCGCGGATCAGGCCGAGGTTCCCCTCCTGGATCAGGTCCAGGAACGCCATGCCGCGGCCGGTGTAACGCTTGGCCAGGGAGACAACCAACCGGAGGTTGGCCTCGAGCAGGTGGTTCTTCGCTCGTTCGCCGTCCCGCTTGATCCACCGCAGGTCGCGGCGCATCTGGTTGGTCAGCCGCTCGCTGGCTTCCTCGCTCTGCCGGATCCGCTCCGAGGAGTACAGGCCGGCCTCAATGCGCTTGGCGAGGTCGACCTCTTCCTCGGCGTTCAGCAGGGCGACCTTGCCGATCTGCTTCAGATACGCCCGGACGGAGTCGGCGGAGGCGGTGAGTTCGGCGTCCTTGCGGGCCTGCTTGAGGGCCTCGGACTCCTCTTCGTCGTCCCAGGTGAACTCGTCCGAATCCGGGGCCGCCGGTGCGCCCTTGGCGCCGGGAGCTGCGGCGACGGCGGGCGTTCCGGCCTCGTCTTCGTCTTCTTCTTCGTCGTCATCAACCTCGACGACCCCGACGACGATCACGTCTGCCGCTGCGGCACCGACGGTCGCCTCGTCGATCGTTGCTTCTGCGACGACGGCTTCGACGTCGATCAGTTCGACCTCGTCGGCTCCGACAAGCAATTCCTCGTCGGGTACTCCGGCCTCATCGGCTGCGGTCAGATCTTCGACCGCATCGCCTGGAACGGCGGCTGGATCGGTCAACGGACCCGCGGCGGGGTCCGCCCGTCGAGTTCGTGTCGAGCTGGGGGAGGGTGCTGCCATTGCCACTGATGCCCTTTCGCGTCAACGAGCCGCCTGGACTGGCAGTTCGAACCCGCGCGCCAAGAGTAGCCGTAGCTGTTCAGGCGCGGTGGATCCGAACTCGAGAACCGTGGTCCTGCCGGAAAGCGACTGCTCCAGTGTAACGGCGACGCCCGTCGGCCACGACCGAATGACCTTTTCCGGGCGTGACGTACCGAAACCGACCCCATCGCGGTGTCGATACGGGGTGCTCCTTCGGCCGCGGCGAAGGATCAGTCGAGCACGAGGGTCTGGGTGGTTTCGGCCTCCGACTCGCCCTGATCGGCCTCACTTGCCGCCAGTGCGGCGCCGACGATGCCGGCGTTGTTGATCAGCTGGGCGACCACCAGCGGAGTGCGGTTCTTGAGCAGCGGAACCCACTTCTCCGGCTTCTTCGAGATGCCGCCACCGAGGATGAACAGCTCCGGCCACAACAGGTTCTCGATCGTCCGGAGGTACTTCGACGCCCGCTTGGCCCACTGCTCCCAGCTCAGCCCGTCACGTTCGCGGGCCGAGGCCGCGGCTCTGGTTTCGGCGTCGTAGCCGTCCAGTTCGATGTGGCCGAGCTCGGCGTTGGGGACCAGCTTCCCGTCATTGACCAGCGCAATCCCGATCCCGGTGCCGAACGTGACGACGATGACCAGGCCGCGGCGACCACGTCCCGCGCCGTACCTGGCCTCGGCTAGCCCAGCGGCGTCCGCGTCGTTGAGCACCGTGACCGGTCCCGGCAACTCCGGTTCCATCGCGTGCTGCAACGACGTGTCGACCCAGCCCTTGTCGACGTTGGCCGCCGTCTTGACGACGCCGTTCAGCACGACACCCGGAAACGCCACCCCGAACGGCCCCTGGTAGTCGAAGTTCGCGGCCACCTTGCCGGCGGTCTCGGCAACTGCCTGCGGCGTGGACGGCTGTGGGGTGTCCAACCGGAACCTGTCGCCGATCAACACGCCACCGCGCAGGTCGACGACGCCGCCCTTGATCCCGGTGCCACCGATGTCGATACCGAAGGCCTGTTCTGGATGCATGGTTGCCACGTCGAGCTCCTCGCCATTCGTTCCCGCAGACTGTGCCCGCCCGGATGACGACCGGGCGAGCGTGGTGCGGAAATCGTACTGACACCCTCGGTTGTCGGCGCGGCGGTACATGATCATCGCCCGGCGGCGGACGGGTTGGTCCCGCCACGGGCCGCTCAGCGGGATCGTCAGAGCAGGTCAGAGCAGGTCAGAGCACTGAGCCTGCGGCGGCACGATCAGGTGGCGCAGGCAACCTGCGGCAATGGGGGGATCGGCGGGATCGGTTTGGCGGCCGCGGTCTGCCCCTCGATCACGGCGGGTGGCGTCGCCGCATCGCGGATCGCCTTGAGCTCGTCCTTGGTGCCCTGGCTCACCGAGTCGTAGATGTAGCGGGCGCCCAGGGCCAGATCGACGGTGTCGTCAACCCGGGAGTCGACCACCAGTTGGGCGCAGGGCGCGACCAGCAGCACAGTGCGCGCCGCGGCAGCGCCGGCCGGTCCGAACCGGATCTGTGCGACGCAGCGCAGGTCAGCGGCCGGGTACAGCGGGTCGTTGTTGCTGTCCAGGATCGATTCGAAGCCGGCTGCCCGGAGTTCGTCGGTGACCGCCTTGGCCTGCCCGCGGACGGCGCTGGCGTTGTAGACAGTCAGCAGGACGGTGGAGGGGTTCGCCGGTCGGGTCGCGGCCAGGCTCTCGTGATCGGCGTATCCACCGAGCGAGGTGATGACCTGGGCGGTTGTCGCTGCCGTGGTGGGCGCGGGGGTGCTCGCCGCAGGCTGGTCCGTCGCACCGGGGGTCGCCGCGTCTGAGGCCACGCTGCGGGTGGTGGGGGCCGTGGTTGCCGGCGCCGGGCCGGGTGCGTTACACGCGCTGCTGTTCTCCGGATTCGGTCGCAGGCTCGGGAACCACACGATCACCGCGCCGACGAGCAGCACGGCGATGATCGTCAGGGCAGGCCAGTACCGACGCCGTCGATAGCGATCCGTGGCGGAGTCGGGACTCACCGCTGAACAACCTCCTGTGTGAATGACTGGTCGTGGCCGGGCCGGGCGGTCCGTCTGATGACCGGCAGAGCCGAGCCATCTGGTCGAGCAAAACCGCACTGCGGGCAGCGTCCGACTGCGACATCATGGCCGTCGCGACATGCGACCAGGGTAAAGGCACGCCGTCCGACCGCCCGCCGATCGTTGCAGGCAGCGGCACCCGAGCCAAAATCAGCCAACCGAAAGTAACGATTGGCTACCAAGGGTGAAATGTTGTCGCGACGCGCGGACGGCGACACCCCGGTTCCGTCACCCACCCACCGTCGGCTACTCTGCGCGCGCCGAACTCATAGCAGTGCCGGGCCGGCGACGGATCGGCCGGCCTGGTGGACGTTCCCGGAAAGCGTTCGACGGGTGCCGGTGCACGTGCGCTGTGACGGTTGCCGTCATGGGCACAAACCGGCGGCCGATGGCGTTACGTCCGGAGCAATCGAGGAATCGCAGGACCGCACCAACCGCATCAGCGGCACCCGGATCACCGGCTCAGGAGATCCAGCCCGCGGCCGGGGACACATCTGCAGACAGCAGTCAAAGAAGACGAGCGCCACGCTCGAAGTGAGGAATGAACATGGCTACCGATTACGACGCACCCCGCCGGAACGAGTCCGAAGAGCCGTCCGAGGACTCCCTTGAAGAATTGAAAGCGCGCCGCAACGAGGCGCAGTCGGCCGTTGTCGACATCGACGAAAGTGACACCGCAGAGAGTTTCGAGCTGCCCGGTGCCGACCTGTCCGGGGAAGAACTGACCGTCAAGGTCATCCCCAAGCAGGCCGACGAGTTCACCTGCTCGGTCTGCTTCCTGGTCCAGCATCGCAGCAGGCTGTCGGGCGGCGCCTCCGATGGCGGCAAGCTCGTGTGCGTCGACTGTGCCTGATTCACCCGCGACCGTCGCCCCCACCGTCACAGCGCCGGCCGGGCCCAGCCGGGCGGGCGGGCAGGTGGGCGACTTCCACCGCGCCTACGGTTTGCCGGTGCGCAGCACGCCAACGATCGAGGTGGGCGCCGATCAGTTGGAGCTGCGGTTGGCGCTGATCGAGGAGGAAGTGGGTGAGCTCGCCGAAGCGGCTCGCGCGGGGGACCTGATCGGCGTGGCAGATGCGTTGGCGGACATCGTTTATGTGGCGTACGGCACAGCTCACGTCTACGGAATTGACCTCGATGCCGTGCTCGACGAGGTGCACGCGTCGAATATGACCAAGCTGGGCGCTGACGGCCGGCCGATCCGGCGGGCAGACGGCAAGGTGCTCAAGGGCCCTGACTACCGGCCGCCGGACATTGCAGCGGTCCTCGACCGCTCCTGAGGGTTACCCTCGAGAGCAAAGATCTGCGGTGATCGGCACCGCCGTTGGCTTCGAACTCGGTGTTCGGGCGGGCGTCCCGACCTGTGGAGCGGAAGTAGGACTGTAATGGCGGGAAAAGTCTCCGGCTGGCTCAAGCGGCTGACCCGTGACGATGACGAGGTTGATGCCGACCGACTCAGCGGCGAAGTCGACGCTTCGGGCGCTGTGCGCGCCCAGATCTGCTGCCAGGGTGAGCGGGTGATGTTGCAGGGCCGGCTTCGATATGTCGACCTGCGGCCGACCGATTCGCTCGCGACCTTGGTTGCCGAACTGTACGACGGCACCGAGGGCGTCCAGCTGGTCTGGCTGGGCCGTCGCTCGATTCCGGGCATCGAGCCCGGTCGAACCGTGAAGGTGCGTGGTCGGGTGGCTATTCGCGATGGCCAGAAGGTGATCTACAACCCCGATTACGACCTGCTGCCGGCGCACGCGTGACGGACCCGAAGCCAGGTTTGCCCCGTGACGTGCAGGGTGCAGCACGCGACGCCGAGGTGTCGCCCGATGACCTGATCGACCGGATCGAGGTCGCCGGGCTGCTGCCGGACAACCTTGCCGACCTCGCCGCGCGAGAAACTCGGCAGATTTCCATCCCCGCCGTCGATAGTTCCCCGGGCGGGGCGCAGGACCACGAGCCCGCACCGACAACCGATCGGCCCGACCAGGCGCCGCCCACCATCTGGGACCAGATGGGCGGTCCGATGGGCATGATCGACTCCGGTCTGCCGGTCGTGGTGTTCATCGTCGCCAACACCATCGGCGGCTTGGGCTGGGGGATCGGCGCCGCACTCGCGGCCGCCGTGGTGATCGCCATCCTGCGGCTCGTCCGCAAACGCCCGGTGACCCAGGCCATCGCCGGCGTCTTCGGCGTCGGAATCGCCGCCTTCATCGCCTACAAGACCGATTCGGCCAAGGGCTATTTCCTGCTCGGCATCTGGAGTTACCTGATCTACGGCGGCGCGCTGCTGCTATCGATTCTGGTCCGTTGGCCGCTGATCGGGGTGATCTGGGAGGGCATCAACGGCAAGGGCACGGCCTGGCGTTCCGACCGGAAGCTGGTTCGCCGTTACGACTTTGCGACGTTCGTCTGGGTGCTGGTGTTCGCCGCGCGGTACCTGGTGCAGAACTACCTCTACGACACCGATCAGGTGGGCTGGCTCGCGGCGGTGCGGTTGCTGATGGGCTACCCGGTCTTCATCCTGGCCATCGCCATCTCGGTCTGGATCGTCGCCGGCGGCAGCGCGATCCGACTGCCGGATGCGCTGACCCGCGGCGGCCGGGCGGCCCGTTCGGCGAAAAAAGCCGGCGGAGGCTGATCTTCGAAGCTGGACGGGTCTTAGCGGAGCGCGTCCCTGACCTGGTCCTCGACCTCGGTCGACGCCACGAACAGCAGTTCGTCACCCGGCTCGAGGGGCTCATCGGGCTGCGGCACGATGACCCGGCCGCCGCGCAGAATCGTCACCAGCGCCGCGTCGCGCGGCAGCCGCAGGTCGCGCACCGGCCGCCCGGCGATGCTCGTGGTCGGCGGCAAGGTCACCTCGACGAGGTTGACCTGACCCTGACGCAGGGTGAACAGCCGAACCAGGTCGCCGACCGTCACCGCCTCTTCGACCAAAGCGGCCAGGATCCGCGGGGTGGAGACGGCGACGTCGACCCCCCAGGCGTCGGTGAACAACCACTCGTTGCGCGGGTCGTTGACCCGGCCGACGACCCGGCCGACCGCGAACTCCGTCTTGGCCAGCAGCGACACCACCAGGTTCACCTTGTCGTCACCGGTACAGGCGATCACCACGTCACAGGTCTGCAGGCCGGCGTCCTCCAGAAGTGCGACCTCGCAGGCGTCCGCCAGCACCCACTCGGCCGCCTCGATCCGCCCCGGCTTGATCGCCTCCGGGTCACGGTCGATCAGCATCACCTGGTGGCCGTTTTCGACGAGCTCACCGGCGATAGAACGACCCACCGACCCGGCTCCGGCAATTGCGATCCGCATCAGTGGTCCCCTCCTTGGGAGGCGCCGGTTAGCCCACCGGCAGTGGATCTGCCCATCGACCCGGCTCCCACTGTGCTGATTGGGGTGGCGATCCGCATCAGAGGCCGTCCACCGGTGAGATGGAGGCCTTGTCGGCCACGTCATGGATGTCCTTGGACAGCACCGATGCGTAGATCAGGTCACCCTCCTGCACAACTGTCTCGGTGGACGGCAGCAGACCGCGGCCGAACCGCACCACGAAGGCGGTGTGAATACCGACCCCGGCTTCCAGTTCCGCGAGCGGCCGGCCGATCCAGTGCCGGTGGTACGGCAGGTTCACGATCGTGACGGTGCCCGACGGATCACGCCACTCGCTGATCAGCCCCTCGGGAATGATCGCCCGGAGCAGCCGGTCGGTGGTCCACGGCACGGTGGCCACGGTGGGGATGCCGAGCCGCTCGTACACCTGGGCGCGCTTGGCGTCATAAATCCGGGCGACGACGGTCTCGACGTTGAACTGCTCGCGGGCCACCCGGGCGGCGATGATGTTGGAGTTGTCGCCGGAGGACACCGCAGCGAACGCGTGCGCCTCCATGATGCGGGCAGCCAGCAGCACGTCCCGGTCGAACCCCATCCCAGTGACCTGTTGGCCGTGGAAGTCGGGGCCGAGACGCCGGAATGAGGATGGGTCACGATCGATGACGGCCACGGAGTGGCCGGCCCGACCGAGCTGACGCGCGAGGGAGGACCCGACGCGGCCACAACCCATGATCACGATGTGCACGAGAGGTGCCCCTTCGCTGGTGGGTCCGAGCCCGGTGAGTCGTCGACCGACGCCCGCGGCGGCGGGCATCCGGTGGTGATGTGAAACCTACAACGTGGGCGCGGCGGGAACCGCACGCCCCGGCGGGACAACGCCGCGAATACTGCTGAGCTTCCCGGGCAGCGGACCGTACCGAGCGCGCCGTGCGATCTCTTTCTACCGCGCGTTACCTCACCCGGGTATTTCTTGTGATCTTTGGACCGTAGGCTCCCGCCCTGTGTCCAAACTGACCACTGCGACCAAGCGTTTGCTAGTCGGACGGCCGTTCCGTAGCGATCGGCTGTCGCACACCCTGCTGCCCAAGCGGATCGCGCTGCCGGTGTTCGCCTCCGATGCGCTGTCCAGCGTCGCGTACGCGCCGCAGGAGATCTTCGCGGTGCTATCCGTGGCGGGCCTTGCGGCGTATGCCTATGCCCCCTGGCTGGCGATCCTGGTGTGCCTGGTGATGGTCGTCGTGGTCGCCTCCTACCGGCAGAACGTGCACGCTTACCCGAGTGGCGGCGGCGACTACGAGGTCGTCACGAAGAACCTGGGGCCGACATACGGGCTGCTGGTGGCAAGTGCCCTGCTGGTCGACTACATCCTGACGGTCGCCGTGTCCACCGCGGCCGGTGTCGCGAACATCGGGTCCGCAATCCAGATCGTCGGCGACCACCCGGTCTCATTCTCCGTGGGTATCATCGTGCTGGTCTGCGCCGCAAATCTGCGGGGGATCCGGGAATCCGGGTCTGCGTTCGCAGTACCGACGTATCTCTTCATCTTCACGGTGCTGGGAATGATCATCACCGGCCTGGTCGAATACTCCATCGGCGCCGACATCCAGGCCGAAAGTGCGGGTTTCGAGCTGCAGGCGGAATCCGCGCTGACGGGCTTTGCGCTGGTGTTCCTGCTGCTGCGCGGGTTTTCGTCAGGTTCGGCCGCGCTGACCGGTGTTGAAGCCATCTCCAACGGTGTCCCGGCCTTCAAGAAGCCGAAGTCGAAGAATGCCGCGACCACCCTGGCCCTGATGGCCGCCCTTTCAGTGACAATGATGCTCGGTTTGGTCGCCCTGACCCTGATGACCGGCGTGCAGTACGCGGATGATCCCGCCACCCAATTGGTGGGTGCGCCGGAGGGGTACTTCCAGAAGACCTTAATCACGCAGATCGCCGAGACGGTGTTCTCCGGATTCCCGGTGGGGTTCTACCTCGTGTCGTTCGTGACCGGGCTCATCCTGGTGCTCGCCTGTAACACGGCGTTCAACGGATTCCCGGTGCTCGGCTCGATCCTGGCGCAGGACCGTTTCCTGCCTCGACAGTTGCACACCCGCGGCGATCGTCTGGCGTTCTCCAACGGCATCGTCTTTCTTGCCTTTGTCGCGATCGTTCTGGTCATTGCCTTTCAGGCTCAGGTGACCGCCTTGATCCAGCTTTACATCGTCGGGGTGTTCGTGTCCTTCACATTCTCCCAGCTCGGCATGATCAAGCACTGGAACCGGCTGCTGCGGACCGAACAGGACCCGTCCAGCCGGCGCCGGATGCGGCGCAGCCAGACCATCAACGCGATCGGTTTCTGCTTCACCGCGGTGGTGCTGGTCATTGTGCTGATCACCAAGTTCTTGGCCGGCGCCTGGATCGCGATCCTGGCGATGGGGATCATCTTCTTCACCATGAAGTCGATCAAGAAGCACTACGAGCGGGTGTCCAGGGAGATCGCGGCCGACGAGGACGACATGGTGTTGCCTAGCCGGGTGCACTCGATCGTGCTGGTCTCCAAGCTGCACCTGCCGACCATGCGGGCGCTCGCCTTCGCCCGGGCCACCCGCCCGGATTACCTGGAGGCGGTGACGGTCAACGTCGACCCGGAGGACACCGCCGATCTGGCCAGGGAGTGGGAGGACCGGCAGATCCCGGTGCCGCTCAAGGTCATCGACTCGCCATTCCGGGAGATCACCAAACCCGTGTTGGACTACGTCCGGCGGGTCCGCAAGGACGCACCGCGGGAGATCGTCACCGTCTTCATCCCGGAGTACGTGGTCGGGCACTGGTGGGAACACCTGCTGCACAACCAGTCCGCGTTGCGGCTCAAGGGCCGGCTGCTGTTCACGCCCGGGGTAATGGTCACCTCGGTGCCGTGGCAGCTCTCGTCGTCCGAATCGCTGGACGAGCGAATTCGACTGCGCGCCGAGCGCGCGCCGTCCGTTCGCGGCCGAACGCCTGGGACGATGATCCAGGAAGGCGCTGTCGAGGATGCGGGCTGGACCCGCGGCCGACCCGACGAGGAATGACTCACCAGCCGCACATCAATCAAGAACTGAGCAACCAGGAGGCGGACATGTCCGGAGCCGCCGTTTCGCCCAGCCCGATCTCTGCCGATGAACTGCTGCCCGGGGTCGAGGTCGAGGTCGACATCGGCGCGGTCGCGCACGGCGGGCATTGCGTCGCAAGATACGACGGCCGGGTGATCTTCGTCCGGCTGTCCTTGCCGGGGGAGCGCGCCCTGGTGCGGATTACCGAGGCCAAGCGCGGGTCGTTCTGCCGCGGCGAGGTGATCACCGTGCTGCGGGCCGATCCGCGGCGGGTGGACGCGCCGTGCGTGCACTATCACCCGGGTGGGTGCGGGGGGTGCGACTTCCAGCACGCCGATCTCGGGTTGCAGCGTGAGCTCAAGGCGGCGGTGGTCGCCGAACAACTGTCCCGGTTGGCCGGAATCGACTGGCCTGTCGAGGTGGAGTCGTTGCCGGGCAACGGGTTCGGCTGGCGCAGCCGGGTTCGCTGGGCGCTCGACCCGGAGGGCAGGATCGGCCCGCGCGGAGTCCGCTCGCACCGGGTCGAAGGCGTCAACCAGAGCCAGCCGTGCCTGATTGCGGTGCCGGAACTGACCGCTCTCGCCGGCGCCGTCGACGTGCCCGCGGGGGTGCGCGGCACACCGCGGGCCAGGCGCACCAGGGGCGCGGACCGGCGCCCGGCGGGCGGTCGCGGTTCGAACCGCGCCGAGGGTGCCCTGCCGGAGGTCGCGCTGTGCCGCGCCGCCGATGGTGTCGCGACGGCGACCTGGATCGGCCTGCCGTCCGCGGTGATTACCGAACGGGCGGTGGGGCGGGACTTCTCCGTCGCCGCGGACGGCTTCTGGCAGCCGCACATTGATGCCGCCGAGGTGCTCGCTGAGGCCGTCCAGCAGGCGCTGGACGGGTTCGAGCTGACCGGCAGCAGCGCCTGGGATCTCTATGGCGGGGTCGGCCTCTTCGCCGAGGTGTTGTGCCGCCTGGTCGGGCCGGGCGGCTCGGTGATCTCCGTCGAGTCCGACGAGCGGGCCAGCGAACTGGCGGCGGTCAACCTCGCTGACCATCCGCAGGCCAGCGTGCTGGTCGGCAAAGTCGAGTACGTCCTGGAGCAGTTGGAACCGGCCGTGGATGTCGTGCTGCTGGACCCGCCGCGGACCGGGGCGGGCCCGGCGCTCTGCGCGGCGATCGCCGCCCGCGAGCCCAGCGTCATCGTCTACGTGGCGTGCGACCCGGCCGCGCTGGCCCGGGACACCGCTGCCCTGGCTACCGCCGGGTACCGGCTGGACACCCTGCGGGCCTTCGATGCCTTCCCGCAAACCCAGCACATCGAGTGTGTGGCGCGGTACCTCCGCGGCTGATCTCGCTCGACCGGCTGGTGTTGCTCGGCCGGGCTGGTGTTGCTCGGCCAGGCTGATGTTGCTCGGCCGGGCTGGTGTTGCTCGGCCGGGGTTGGGCGGGTCGACCGCCTGCCGGGAAACTCCATCGGCCCCGGACCGGCGGATGTTCCCCGTGGGCCCGGACGACGAAGGCCGCCGCGTTCCGTCCCTCGGCCGTGACCCGTGGGGCTCCGTTGTGGGCGTATCACAGCGAGTGTCCGTCTCTCTTAGGAGAGTCACACACTTGTCACGCGCCCGGCGGAGGAGTTTTGTATGTCCATGTCCATTGATGTCCGATCCTCGGACCAGGCGGAGCGCCAGCCGGGCAGGCCGGCCGCGAGCGGCGCAACGGCAGCCCCGTCGTCCGTTGTCGATGTGTTGTTCCCGCTCGTCGATGACGAGGAGTGGCCGCCCTATCCCGCCGAGATGGTCGATGCCGTGCTGATCGCCCATGATCTCGCCGAAATCGTCGGGGTTCCGTGGTTCGTCACGAACCTTAGTCGGGGGGACATCGTCCGGGTCCGGCATGACGGGATCGGCTACGTCGGCGGCGCGATCGTCTGCCGCGGGGGACATTCCACAGTGCACGTGATGGCGACCTCCGAGGACGAACTCGCGCCGATCGTGGCAAGCCTGGACGAGTTGGGCGCGACGACCGCCAGCGGCCTGGTGCCGCCGATGCTCACCGTCGATGTGCCGGAGACGTGTTCCCTCGCGGCAGTTCTCGACGTCCTCAGCGCAGCCGAATCGATGACCTGCGCCTACACCGTTGCCTGTGAGCAGCACCGCCCCCGCACCCCGCACCCGCGCGCGGATCATCTTCCCCAACTCGGCTGACTCGACGACTTCCGTCACACCCACCACCAATGGGCCTTATTGATCCGGGCGGACCGGTCAGCGACGGCGATAGTCGTTCGGATTCGGATGGGTGCGTGACTTTGCAGCGTGCCGTCCGCTTTGATCCCGGCCTTTGAGGAGTCGGCCCGCTCGAACGAGCCGACGGCCCGACGTCGCCGTCCCAGTTGGGAATCGCACCTCGTCGGGGGACGGAGCACGTGGTTTCGAACCAACGGATGTCGCAGGTTCGAATCCTGCCGCGAAGACAAGCCGCGCGGATGCTGCGCGGTGACTGGTGTGCTGGTGCGTAGACGAGAGTTACCTCCCTCGGAGGATGATGATGTCGCCGGTTCGATTCCGGCCGCCCGTGAACGAGAGTGCGCGGGGGCGGCACTGCTGGCCGGAGAACAGTCGGACCGGTCACTGGCCGTTCTGAGGGTGTGGCCCGGTTTGTCATCGATCGAGCCACACCGTGCGCCCTGATACATTCTTTGGAAGATACTTCTAGAGAATGTAGAGGAGTGGCGATGACGGAGCTGCGCTCGCTTTTCACCGAGCTGGTCCGGTTGGAGATCGAGCTCTGGAACGCGGTCGATTCCCGTCTGCGCAGTGAACTCGACCTCCCGCTGAGCAGTTACGAGCCGATGCAGGTCATTGCCCGGCGCGGAACCTGCCGGGTACAGGACATCGCCGACGAGATGGCGATCTCCGTGGGCGGTACCAGCAAGCTGGTCGATCGACTGGAGTCGGCCGGCCACTGCCGGCGCAGATCGAACCCTGACGACCGCAGGTCCTCACTCGTCGAACTCACCCCGGCGGGCCGGGAACTGCTTGCCGCGGCCGCCGAGGTGGTCGATGACGAGCTGGAGATGCGAGTCGGTTCAGTACTTTCCGCTCGAACACGGCGACAGTTTGTTGTCGCGCTGACCACGCTCAGATCCGCCGGCCACCGGCTGGACGCAACTGCCGCAGCGGAAGCCCGATGACGGCCGACACGATGCGTGCTGTCGTCCTGGATGCCCCTGGCCCACCCGAGGCATTGGTCATCCGGCACCTGCCGATACCCGATCCCAGCGCGGGTTGGGTGCTGATCCGGGTGAAGTCGTTCGGGCTGAATCGTTCCGAACTGCACACGAGGCTGGGTCTGGCGCAGGGGGTGACCTTTCCTCGGGTGCCGGGGATCGAGGCGGCGGGAGTTGTAGCCGGATGCCCGGGCGGCGAATTCGCCGTCGGTCAGCAGGTGGTGGCGATGATGGGCGGCATGGGCCGGACGTTCGACGGTGGCTACGCGGAGTACACCTGCGTCCCCGTCGCACAGGTGATCGCGATCCACAGCGCGCTGGACTGGACGACGATCGGCGCGGTGCCGGAGATGCTGCAAACGTCCCACGGCTCCCTGACTGTCGGCCTGGACGCGCAGCCCGGGCAGAGCCTCCTGATTCGCGGTGGCACATCCTCGGTCGGAATGGCAACCGCCGTGCTCGCCAAACAACTTGGTATGACGGTGTTGTCGACCACCCGCAACGTGGGGAGGTCCGCGGTGCTGAGCAACATCGGCGTGGACAACGTCATCATCGACGATGGTGAGATCGCGGCGAAGGTCCGATCGATTGTTCCTGGCGGTGTCGATGCAGCATTGGAATTGGTCGGCACGCCCACGTTGCCCGACACCCTACGGTCGGTCCGGGTGCACGGTGTCGTCTGCTTCACCGGAATGGTGTCCAATCAGTGGGTGGTCCCTGATTTCTATCCGATCGACTACCTGCCGCGCGGGGTCCGGCTCACCGCTTACGCCGGCGATGCGAAAGACCTACCCCAGCAGGTGTTGCAAGACTTCCTCGACGCGGTCGAAGCTGGGACCGCAAAGGTGCCCCTCGGCCGGGTTTACGACTTCGAAGAGATTGCGCAAGCGCACGCTGACATGGAAGCCGGCCGGGTCGCCGGGAAACTGGTCGTCACCACGTAGCGATCGGGAGCCGAACTCGCAGAATTGCCCCGGTCATGGGTTGAGCAGGTCGGTGACGCGGTGGGTGGTGTTGCGTCTGGGTCTCTGCTCCGGATCCACCCAGATCGGGGGCACGAATTCGGGGATACCGTCGGCACCCCACTTGATCTTCCAGAAGCCCTTGTGGACCTCCGTGTGATGGAAACGGCAAAGGAGACAACCGTTTTCGTAGCAACTGTCCCCACCATCCAGCCACGAGACCACGTGGTGGGCGTCGGTCCATGCTGGTGGACGGTCGCAACCCGGGAAGCAGCATCCGCGGTCGCGTTGGGTGATCGCTTTCCGGATCGGCGCGGTGAACAATCGTTTCGCCCGGCCGACGTCCAGGACCTCGGACTTGCCGTTCATCACCATCGGGATGATGTCGGCATCACAGGCGAGGAGGCGCACTTCCCCGGCGTGGATGACGCCACCCAACTCTAGGTACGCGGCGCCGATCCGGTTCTTCAGGTCCTGGTAGTCCATGGTCAGCGTGATGTGTGGGCGTTCCCCACCGTGGGTGGGTGCTTCACCGACGTTCAGGTACCTGGTGAGGACTTCCTTCAACGCGTGCCCGCGCCGGACCGCGGGGGTGCGGCGGTCCGGGGTGCCGTCCTCGTTCGGTTCGGTGTTCGTCAGTCCCTCGATCGCCTTGCCCAGCAGCTCCACACCGACGTCGTCCAACTGGCCGCGTATCCCGGTGAGCCCGGTATCGGGGTTGCGGGTGCCGATGAAGAGTTCGACCCGGTCGGCGGGTTCGTCGTTGTCGGGTTTCCCGTCCAGATCCAACGCGTGCGCGACGGATCTCGCGAACGCCGCGAACGGTTTCGGTTCGGTCACGCTGCCGGCCTGCACCAGGACCTTCTTCGCTTCGTCCAGCATCCCTGGGTCGGGGTTCCGGGCGCCCTTGATGGTCGCCACGATCGTCCGGGTCTGCTCTACCCCGATCGATCCGTCCGCCAACGCGGTAGCGAGTTCCGGGAGGACCGGGTCGGCCACCCCACCGGAGGGTTGGGATTGTGGGAGGACCATTTTCGCGGTGTTCACCCTGGCCCTCGCGTCCGGGGCGGAGATCGTCAATGTTTCGCGGAGCAGGGCGACGGTGGACGCGGACCCGAAGCTCGCGGCGGTGTGCCGGGTGTCCACCTCCCCCGCGACCCGCACCTGCGCGGCGTACCCGAGCCGGGCCAGGCCCTCGATGGACTGCGCCAACGCCAGCAGATCCAGTTCGGGGATCTTCCAGAAATCCAGGTCCTGTAGGTCCCGCAGGGCGGCGCACGCGGTCGTGACATCGGCCTGTGCCGAGTCCAACACTGTGTCCATCCCCATACAAGAACACTAGCGCGAGGCACCGACAGTCCCTTTTCAGCAACGGTTCTCGGGCCAGGCCTGCCCGCACCGAAACACTGCTCAAGGGGTTCATCTCCCGCTTGACGGTGACTGCAGCACCCATCAAGCGGGAGTTCTGCCCCACTAAGTCGGACCCAGCAATGCTTCAGCATCAAGCCCCTCGGCTTCGCTCGGTGCTCACACCGAAAGACACCGTCGGACCTTCGAGGCGCCGGCCAGTAGCGTCTGGCGAAGTCGAACCCGAGGAGTCGCAAGCATGACCAGCCAGCTGTTCGTGAACGGACGGATCTTCACCGGCCGTGGCGAGGACGACTTTGCGACAATGTTCCGCATCACCGACGGTCGCTTCTCTTGGGTGGGCAGGAGTTCCGTAGGCCTCGAAGCACCGGATGAGTCGGTCGTTGACCTACAGGGCCGGACGGTGATCCCCGGGTTGCTCGATGTGCACACCCATCCGGCTTTGCTGGCGGCACTGGTCAACTCAGTCATGTGCCTGCCACCCGAGGTGACGTCCTTGGCCGGGCTGCTGGCCAAGTTGCGGACCCATCCCAATTTCGGCAAGGGCGTAGATAGCTGGATCGAAGGGTTCGGCTACGACGAGTCGAAGTACCCGGAGAGTCGCGGTCCCACGGCGGATGATCTCGATCAGATCAGCACCACTCAGCCGGTGTTCGTGCAGCGATGTGACGGTCACTCCGCCGTCTGCAATCACCGCGCGCTGGAGCTGGCCGGGATCACGGCGGACGACTCCGGACCCCGCCGGCGCGGCCTACGGTCGGAATCCCGACGGCACACCCAACGGAATGCTGATCGAAAGCAATGCGACCGACAGCATCGCCGCCGTCATCCCCACTCCCGGCTTCGAGCAACAGACAACGAACCTGGCGAAGTTGAATCAGCACTTCCTGGAACGCGGAATCGTCGGCGTCGGCGACCTATGTGCGACCTGGATGCCGTCACCGCTGCGAATGTTCCGGCAGGCGGAGAAACAAGGACTGCTACCGCAATGCGCGCTGTACTACGAATGGTCGAGCGTCATCCGGGACAAGCTTCCCGACCTGACCGATGACGACCGCTCGGGACGAGTCAAGATCGCCGGCCTCAAGCTGTTCATGGACGGTGCCTACTCCAATCGCACGGCGTGGACCGAGGACCCGTACCCGGGCAGCGATGACCACGGCATACACACCCTCGCCGATGACGAACTCCGCGCCGCGGTGGCCTGGGCGCGGCGGAACCGGGTTCAGGTGGCCGTACACGCGATGGGCGACCGCGCTTTGAACCATGTGCTGGACATGTTCGCCGACGAGGAACCATGGATGGGCGACCTGCCGTCCATCAGGCTCGATCACGCAACACTGTTTTCTCGCGAGATGATCGACCGGGTGGAGGCGGCCAGGATGTCGTTCGCCGTCGTCAGCCACAGCATTTTCCTGTTTGCCGAATACGACAGCTACCAGCGCAATCTGTCGTCGGAACAGTTCGAGATCGCCTATCCCATCAGGTCGTTCTATGATCACCTGTCATTCGCCGCACTGTCCTCGGACACTCCCGCCACGGCGTGGGCGGACGCCGACAACGTCTTCGTGTCGATCAAGGCGGCCGTGGTGCGGCAGGCGTACAACGGTGCCGACATCGGACAGGCCGAAGCGATCACTGTTCCGCAGGCAGTGCTGCTCTACACCGGTAGGGCCCGGGGCATTGCACCGTTGGACCGCGTCGGTGTGATCGAAAAGGGCTACGAGGGCAGCTTTGTGGTGCTCGACCGGGACGTCTTCAGCATTCCGCTACCGGAGATCGACCTGGTGACAGTCACGGAGACCTGGATACAGGGAAGGCAGGTGTTCTCCCGGTCACCCGTGACCGGTTCACCGCGACGACTGGAAACGGCAAATCCGGCCACTTGAGCACCCCGTCCTCGCGACCGGTCGAATCAGTGATCGAGCCGACCTTGATTGTTCGCGGGACCACGGCTGCCCCACGGGAGACCGCGCACATTCGCGATCGGGCCTCCGCCTGAGCCCACTGGCGAGTGCCCATCGCTACAGTCAGCCGGTGACGACCAGTGGAGCCGACCAGGACCGCGCCGCCGCCCGCGTCGACCGCGCAGGACGACCGACCACTGGTGGTTCTCCACACTGCGCCGCAACCGGTGGATCGAATCTTCACCCCTGCCGCGCTTGACCGCTCTGCACGAGCAGTTCCGGGTTGTCGACCTGGGCACCGTCGACGACCCGGCGGCCGGCTCGACGACACTCCTCCCGGAAGTCGTTCGCGATCGTCGGGCAGCCCGACCTGCCCGACCGAGCGGATCGCTGCTGCGCACGCAACTCACGGGCCCTGCTGAATGTCGAGGGCAACTTCTACCCGAACGTCGATTACGCCGCCTGTTTCGACCGGGGCATTCATGTGCTTGGGCTGCGGACCCGCCTACGCACAGGCCGTCGCGGAGTACGCACTCGGACTGGCGCTCGACCTGGCGCGCGGCATCACCCGGGAGGATCGGGCTTTCCGGGAGGGCCGGGAGCGCTACCTGGGCGCGGGCAATGCCGACGCCGTCCTGCTGCGGCATGCCGATGTCGGGTTCATCGGCTTCGGCAACCTGGGGCGGGCGCTGCGACCCCTGCTGGCCCCGTTCCACCCGACCATCCGGGTTTACGACCCGTGGCTCCCGGCAGCAGTGTTGCGCGAGTCCGAGGTCACTCCGGCAACGCTGGAGGAAGTGCTTGTCGCGCAGCGCCTTCGTGTTCGTGCTGGCCGCCGTCACCTCCGACAGCCGACACCTGTTGGGACCCAACCAGTTGGACCTGCTGATGCCGGGCGCCCGGTTGATCCTGGTCAGCCGGGCCGCCGTTGTCGACTTCCCGGCGATGCTCGACCGGGTGGCGGCCGGACGGTTCCTGGCCGCGATCGACGTCTGGCCGGCCGAACCCGTTGCCCCCCAGGACAGATCCCGGCAGCTGGATGGGCTGGTGCTGTCCGCGCATCGCGCCGGCGGCATCCCGGCGGCGTTCAGCCAGATCGGGGACATGGTGGTCGACGACCTGACGCTGATCGCGTCCGGGCTGCCGCCGGCCCGAATGCAGGCGGCGGCGCGAGAGTTGGTGGGCCGCTACCGAAACCGTCCCGCCGGCCCGATCACCGCCGGCCCGATCGCCGACGGCCAGATCACCGTCGGCGGGGCCGCCGGCGGGGCAGACGTCGTGGTCACCGCCGATGGCGTGCTATTCGACTGCGACGGTGTCCTGGTCGACTCCGATGCCAGCGTCACGCAGGCGTGGGGTCGGTGGGCCCGGAAGTACTCCCTGGATCCGATCGCGGTCGGCGAGATGGTGCACGGCCGGCGGGCGGCCGACACGGTGGCCCTGCTCATTGCCCCAGCGGGCCGGGCGGCGGCGCTGGCCGACATCGACGCCTTCGAGGTGGCAGACGCCACCACCGTCACCCCGGTGCCGGGCGCCGCCGAACTGACCGGGAACATTCCTGCCGGACGGTGGGCCGTTGTCACCTCAGGCAATCGAATCCTCGCCAGGGCAAGGCTTTCCGCCGCCGGCATTATCGAACCGAACGTGCTGATCACCGCCGATGACGTCAGCAGCGGCAAACCCGATCCCGAGGGTTACCTGGCCGCAGCCCGGCGGATCAGGGTGGCCCCCGAGCGTTCCGTTGTCCTGGAGGACGCGAACAGCGGCGTGCTGGCGGCCCGCGCGGCCGGCGTCGGGACCGTCATCGGCGTCGGCGCACGTGCGCTGGACACCGACGCCGACATCGTGGTCTCCGACCTCCGCTGCATCGGCTGGACCGAGCAGGGGCTGCAGATCTCCGGTGCGGGGATCCTGCGCAGCGGGAAGCCCTGAACGAGTCCGGACCCGGCAGCGGTGCTGGTCGGGGCGGACGTCCTCGACGGGCAGAGCCAGGGCAGCCGTGGAGCGGGCCGAGCGACCTACCGGGGAACCACCGGTGGACGACGCTCGGCCGATGCTGCCTGCCAGGCAAGCAATCCGGCCGGCGTATTGGTGATGATCGCGTCCACCCCCGCCCGGGTGAGCAGCTCCCAATCCGAGGGATCGTCCGACGTCCAGACCGCGACGGCGATCCCGGCCCGTCGGAGGTCCGCAACAACCGTCGGCCGGGCGATCACCTCGCGATAGTCCGGGTTGTAGGCAACGGCGCCGACGGCGTGGCAGCGCCGGACCGGATCGGGATCGATCTTCTCCACCAGCAGCCCGAACGGCACCGCGGGTTCGATGGCCTTCAGGTGTCCAAGAACCGGCACCTCGAACGACTGGGCGAAGACCCGATCCGCGTTGCCGGCCGACCGGCACGTGTCGAGCACCGCACGGACCTGATCGGCGGAATGCTCACCCTTGATCTCCAGCAGCAGGGCCCGCTGCGGCGTCAGCAGGTCGACCAGCTCGCGCAGCTCCGGGACGTGCGCACCCAGCAGACCCGGCACGCACAGCGCCGTGACCTGACGTGCGGTGTGGGCGCGCACCGGGCCGGACCCGGTGGTTGTGCGGTCCAGGGTGTCGTCATGCAGGATCACCGGCACCCCGTCGGCGGTTGGCTGGGTGTCGGCCTCCACCCAGGTGGCACCGGATTCCCAGGCCGCCAGGAACGCCGGCAGTGTGTTTTCCGGCACCACCGCCGACGCACCCCGATGCGCAACCACGATGGGATCCGGACCCGTCCGACGGAGCGATGACGACGCTGTCGCTGCCGTTTTCATGACCATGGACTTTACCGGCGGGCAGGCAACCCCGGGTGAACCCCGCACGTCATGTAGCGGCACATGTGGTGGCGTCGACGCCAAGCTGACCCGCGGGGCGGTAACGTCGGCTAGTCGCCCGCGACGAAGTCGTCGGGCGCCATCCAAGACAGGAGAGCCAGCCTGCCGGTATTTGGCAGACTGGCTCTCCTGTGGGATCGTGCCGCGCCGCGGGTGCGATCTGCCGGCCGTTCCGGCACCATCATTCCCGCGGCACGGGCATTGACGCGCGGGTCGCTGCGCAGGGAAGCGGGAGGCGTCTGTGACCGAGCAGGGCCCGTCGGCTCGGCCGGATTCGGCTGCTCCGGTGAAGACATCGACGCAGGGGGCGAGGACCCCGCTGGGCCGGATCACCTCGCCGGCCGACCTGCGGTCGATGTCCGCGGCGGAGCTGGCCGATTGCGCGACCGAGATTCGTGAGTTCCTGGTCGAGCAGACGTCCAAGCGGGGCGGGCATCTCGGCCCGAACCTCGGGATCGTCGAGCTGACGATGGCTCTGCACCTGGTCTTCGACTCGCCGAAGGACCCGATCCTGTTCGACACCGGTCATCAGGCCTACGTGCACAAGATCATCACCGGGCGAGCGGACAGGTTCGACAAGCTACGGACCCGCAACGGCCTTTCCGGGTACCCGAGCCGGGCCGAGTCCGAGCACGACTGGATCGAGAACTCGCACGCTTCCACCTCGTTGTCCTACGCCGATGGGCTGGCCAAGGCGTTCGCGCTGCGCAAGGAGCGGGACCGGACCGTTGTCGCCGTCATCGGCGACGGCGCGCTGACCGGCGGAATGGCCTGGGAGGCGCTGAACAACATCGCCGCCGGCGACCGGCCACTGGTGATCGTGCTGAACGACAACGGCCGGTCCTATGCGCCGACCACCGGCGGGATGGCCCAGCGGATGGCGGCGATGCGGCTCAAACCCGGCTACGAGCGGATGCTCGGCCGGGTCAAGTCGACCCTGCCGCGGACGCCCGTCGTCGGCCGGCCGCTGTACTCCGCGCTGCATGCCGCGAAGTCCGCCGTCAAGGATTGGTTCCTGCCGCAGGCGCTGTTCGCCGATCTCGGCCTGAAGTACCTCGGCCCGATTGACGGGCATGACGTCGAGGCGCTCTGCCTTGCCCTGGCCAGGGCTCGCGATTTCCGTGGCCCGGTGCTCGTGCACTGCGTCACGCAGAAGGGCCAGGGTTACCTGCCGGCCGAGTCTGACGATGCCGAGCAGATGCACTCGCCGCCGGCCTTCGACCCCACCACCGGGAAGCCGAAGGCCGCCACCAGCAACACCTGGACCCAGGTGTTCGGCCGGGAAATGGTCGTTGCCGGGGCGGAGCGTCCGGACGTGGTCGCCATCACCGCCGCGATGTGCGGGCCCACCGGGCTGGTGCCGTTCGCCACCGCCTTCCCGGATCGCGTGTTCGACGTGGGGATCGCCGAGCAGCACGCGATGACCTCAGCTGCCGGGTTGGCGATGGGCGGCATGCATCCGGTTGTCGCGGTGTATGCGACGTTTCTCAATCGCGCCTTCGACCAGCTGTTGATGGACTGCGCACTGCACCGCCTGGGCGTCACCGTCGTCCTGGATCGGGCCGGAGTGACCGGTGAGGACGGTCCCAGCCATCACGGCATGTGGGACATGTCGCTGGCCGCGATCGTGCCCGGTCTGCGGTTGGCAGCGCCGCGGGACGCGGCGACCCTTGCAGAGGAATTGGCGCAGGCGCTCCGGGTCTCCGACGGACCGACGATGGTGCGTTTCCCGAAGGGCGCGGTGCCCGCGGCGGTGCCGGCGGTGCGCCGGTTCGAAGTGACACCTGTTGACTCCGAACATTTCTCGGGCGGCGCGGGAGAGATTGTCACCAACGGCGTCGATATTCTCGCCGAACCGTCCGCAGGTCAGGACCCGGATGTGCTGCTGGTCGCCGTCGGCGCCTTCGGCGGGCTCGCCGTCGAGGCAGCGGAATTGTTGGCAGCCCAGGGCATCGGCGTCACCGTCGTCGATCCTCGGTGGGCGCTGCCGGTGCCGCCGGAAATCGCGGTGCTCGCCGGCCGTCACCGGCTGGTCGTCACGGTGGAGGACGGCGGTCGGTCCGGCGGGGTCGGGGCGGCCGTGACGGATCGGCTGGCCGGCAGCGGGATCCCGGTCCAGGTGCTGGCGCTGCCGCAGCAATTCCTCGAACCGGCTCCGCGCGCCGATTTGCTCGGCGACCTCGGGTTGACCGCCCGGGCGGTCGCCCGCGGGATCACCGAGGAGATCGCCCGGGCCAGCCAGGACCCGGCCGGGCCGAGCGCCAGCCGGATGGCCGGGGATCGGGAGCCCGGCTCAGCCGGCTGACCATCCAGTGCCACCCGGCCACCTGGGGTCGCGAAGCGAGAAATGAGGCGAGACAACAGCAATGCGAGTTCTGGTGGTGGAAGACGCCCGGCGGCTGGCCGACGCGATCGCCCGGGGGCTGCGCGCCGAGGGGATGGCCGTCGACGTTGCCTACGACGGTAAGGAAGGGCACCACAAGTCGACCTTCACCCGGTATGACGTTGTCGTCCTCGACCGGGACCTGCCCGAAATGCACGGCGATGACCTGCTCGCGGAGATCGTCGCGGCCAACGACATCACCAGGGTGCTGATGCTGACCGCATCGGCCGGCGTCGACGACCGGGTCGACGGCCTGTCACTGGGCGCCGACGACTACCTGTCCAAGCCGTTCGCGTTCCCCGAACTGGTCGCCAGGGTACGGGCGCTCGGCCGCCGGGCCACGCCGGCGGCACCGCCGGTGCTGACCGCGGGCGATCTGGAACTCGACTCGGCAAGGCGCACCGTCACCCGGGCCGGCCGGCCGATCGAGTTGACCCGCAAGGAGTTCGGCGTCCTGGAAGTGCTGCTGGCCGCCCGCGGCTCGGTCGTGTCCAGCGAGGACCTACTGGAGCGGGTGTGGGACGAGAACGCCGACCCGTTCACCACCACCGTGCGGGTCACCATGATGACGTTGCGGCGGAAGCTCGGTGAGCCGGGGCTGATCGACACCGTCGTCGGCGCCGGGTACCGGGTCGCAACTGTATGACCCGGCCCGACTCGACCGGTCGGGAAGCCGAAGAGCCTCGCCGCTGGCCGGATGACCATCCGGCCCGGGTAGGCGGCGCCGCCCGGTCTCGTCTCGTTCCTGCACGCGCTCGCCGTCCGGCTGCAGCCGCCCGGTCGAGTCGTCCGCCGATCCGGCAGGGCCTGCGGATGCGGCTCACGCTGCTGTCCACGGCGCTGCTTGCCCTGATCGGTGCGCTGCTGCTGGCCCTGTCCTACCTGGTCGTCGGCCGGGTGGTGGCGGCGCTGCCGCAGTTCCCGGCCGGCACCCAGGTGCAGATCGGCGACGTCGTGATGGACGCCTCCCAGGCCGCCGCGGAAATCGCCGCGCAGGGCCGGGAAACCGTGCTGATCGTCGGGCTGATCGCGTTCCCGCTGCAGGTGATCGCCGGGGCGTGGCTCTCCTGGGTGCTGATCGGTCGGACTCTGCGGCCGTTGTCGACCCTGACCAGAACCGCGCGGGCGCTGTCGGAGTCCTCGTTGGACCAGCGGATCCGGCTGACCGGCCCGCGGGACGAGGTCGCCGACCTGGCGGACACCTTCGACGACATGCTCGGCCGGCTGCAGGCCGCTTTTGACGCCGAACGCCGGTTCGTCGCGAACGCCTCCCACGAGTTGCGGACGCCGCTGGCGGTGATCCGCACCGAGGTCGAGGTCACCATGGCGGACCCGGCTGCGGATGCCGCCGAGCTGCGCCGGATGGGCGAGATCGTGCTCGAGGCCACCGAGCGGGCAAACCGACTGCTCACCTCGCTGCTGTTGCTGGCCCGCACCCAGGCGCGCGGGGTGTCGGTACAGCAGCACGTTGACCTGGCCGACCTGATCGAACCGGCCTTGCGCGCGGTCGACGCCGAGCGGGCGGAACGTGCACTGAGCGTCACCGTCGATGCCGAGTCGGCGCCGGTGTACGGGGATCCCGCGCTGCTGGAACGGCTGGTCGGCAATCTGGTCGAAAATGCCGTCCGGCACAACGTGCATGGCGGGTGGATCGAGATCCGCACCGAGATCGTCGGCGCCAGTGGCGTTCTGGAAGTTGCCTCGGCCGGCCCGGTGATCGACGCGGCCACGTTGGCCGAACTGTTCGAACCGTTCCGGCAGGGGCAGCGGGCCCGCACCGGGCACCGCGGAACCGGTCTCGGCCTGTCGATCGTGCGGGCGGTGGTCGCCGCGCACGGTGGGACCGTGGACGCTGCGGCGATCCCGGGCGGGGGACTGCGCGTCACCGTACGGTTGGGCGGCGACTAGATCGGGGCCGGCGAACGGCACGCGCACTCCAGCGCCGTATCGATGGGGCCCGCTTCGCCGGGTTGACTGGATCGGAGGACCGGCATGCTGTTGAGCCCGGTGATCGCGGCGGGGATCCGTGACGGGTCGGTCACCGCCGTGTTCCGCCGCTGGGACGTTCCCCGGGTGCGCCCTGGTGGCACCCAGCGAACGTCGGCCGGTGTGGTTCGATTCGAGACGGTCGAACCGGTGGAGATGGCCGAGCTCACCGACGACGATGCGCATGGCGCGGGGATGGCGTCGCTGGCCGAGTTGGTCAAGGCCAATCAGCGCGGTCGCGGGTCGCAGTTGTACCGGATCCGGGTGTCGTTCGACCGGCCGGACGAGCGGGTTGCCTTACGCGACATGGTGCCGTCGCCAGCTGACGTCGAGGCCATCACCGCCGCACTCGACCGGCTGGACAAGGGCCGCCGCACCGGGCCCTGGACCCGAGAAATCCTGGCGCTCATCGCCTCCCGGCCGGCAGTGCGGGCGCCGGACCTGGCGGAGTCACTCGGCCGGGACACGCTCCGGTTCAAGACGGACGTCCGCAAGCTCAAGGAATTGGGACTCACCCACAGCCTCGACGTCGGGTACGAACTGTCCGCCCGTGGCCGGGCGTACCTCGACCAGGCATGACGGCCCCGTCGCAGGATCTTGCCCGAGTAGATCGGCATGCCTTCGAGCCAGCTACGCACTCCGGCGCTCGGCAACCCCGCGCACATAAGCCGCCTGCCCGGCGTGCTGCAATCCGTCGGACATGACGCTGACCAGCCGAACGCCGAGCGTCACCGGCGGATCCCAGTTCGTGTCGACGACCCGGTCGAGGTCGGCATCGGTCACCGTCCCCAGGTGCTGCACGGCCCTGGCCTGCACGGCCTCGAGGTAGCCGACCAGCAGCTCCGACGACACTCGAACGGCCGCAACCTCGTCGCTGGTCTGCGCGTAGCCGGTGGCGTCGGTCTCGAACGGCAGGCCGAACTTGTCCGACCAGCCCTGTGCCGTCCACACCTGATCGAAGTCGAAGGCATCGGCCAGATGATCGTCCGCCACCCGGGACAGATGCCAGACCAGCCAGGCAATCGTGTTGGCCTCCGGGTCCAGCCGGGTGGTCAGCACCTCCGGTGTGATGCCGTCCAAGGTTCGGTGCACGATCCCGGCGATGCGGCTGAACCCGTCGAGGAGAATCTCTGAGCTGTTCATGCCGCCATCTCACACCCTTTGGAGCAGTCCGTCTCCGGCGGTGCACCTACCTGCTCGACGGCGCGCGGGGCGAGAGCAGGAATGGCCCGCCGACAAACGAAAGACGGCGCGGCTGATCCGAGGGGATCTGCCGCACCGTCTTCGTCGTGGTGCGTACTGCCGATGGGTCAGGCTGCGAGGAATGCGGCCGGCTCCAGCTTGCGCAGTCGCCGGGGGTTCCCGACCAGGTTCGAGACCCGGGCGGGCCGCTCCAGCATCGAACGATCCAGGCCACGGATGCGGCGCGGATTCCCGACCAGGGGTGCGGATTCGAAGTTCTCAGCCGCGGTATCGGCGGCAATCGGTGCGTTGGTCATGTTGGCTCTTTTCGCTTGCTCGAGAATGGGCAATGCGAACGTCAGCGGTCGCTTGTTACAGGATGACGCACAGGCATCGCTCAGGGTGTGCACATGTGGCCCGGTTCACGTCTTTGAGCCGCAGGTCTACCCGTTGGGGGTGCGGTACGACCCCGACCGCCCTTCCGAGCCTCCCAGGGGAACCACCAGCACATCCGACGAACTGCCGAACTGACCGACCAACCGCCCGTGCCAGGTGGCGTCGGCTGTTGTCCAGACGCCGCTGCCCCGGCCGTCACCAACAGATGGGCCGGGGCGGCAGGTCGAACTCAGGCGGGCAGGGTGGCTACTCCGGGTGGAGCAAACCGCCGGCCGGTGGCCCGCTCCGAGACACCGGAGCGGTCCAGGTACGGGGTGATGCCCCCCAGCCAGAACGGCCAGCCGGCGCCGGTGATCATCGCCAGATCGATGTCCTGGGCGTCGGCAACGATCCCCTCGTCGAGGATGAGCCTGGCCTCTTGGGCCAGAGCCTGCAGGGCCCGCTCACGAACCTTCTCACCGGTCGACGGGTGATCCCCCTGTACGAGCATCGCCACGATCTCCGGGGCGACGATCTGCTGCCCTTGCTCGTCCCAGCCGACCAGGATCTTCTGGCCGGATTCCACGATCCTGCGCAGGTTCTCCGACACCGGGAACCGGTCGCCGAACGCGGAGTTCAGTCGCTCCTGCACGTGCAGGCCGACGGCCGGCCCGGAGAACTGGGTCAGCATCATCGGCGTCATCGGCAGGCCGAGTGACACCATCGCGCGGTCCGCCACATCGGCGGGGGTGCCTTCGGCGATGGCGGCCATCACCTCGCCCATGAATCGCAGCAGCAACCGGTTCATCACGAACCCGGCCGCGTCCTTGGACAGAATGGGGCCCTTCTTCAATGGCTTCGCGACCGCGAATGCCGTTGCCAGCGTCGCGTCGTCGGTCTTCTCGGCCTTGACGATCTCCAGCAGCGGCATGACCGCGACCGGGTTGAAGAAGTGGAATCCGACGACCCGTTCGGGGTGCTCCAAGTCGGCGGCCATCTCGGTGATCGACAACGACGAGGTGTTGGTGGCCAGCACGGCCTCTGGGCCGACGTACTTCTCCAGTTCGGCGAAGACCTGCTTCTTGATGCCGATTTCCTCGAACACCGCCTCCACGACGAACTCGGCATCCGAGAAGGCTGAGTAGTCAAGTGATCCGGTCACCAGGTCGGTCAGCCGGTTGGCCTCGTCCGGGGTGATCCGCTTCTTGCTGGCCAGCCCGGCGATGTCCCGACGGATGGCGGCAAGACCCTTGTCCAGCCTGGTCTGATCGACATCGGTGATGACCACCGGAACGTGCAGTTGGCGGGCGAACAGCAGGGCAAGTTGCCCGGCCATCAAACCGGCGCCGATGACGCCGACCTTGGTGACCTTGCGGGCCAGCTTCGGGTCGGGGGCACCGACGGGCCGGCGGGCCCGCTTCTGAACCAGGTTGAACGAATAGATCCCGGCGCGGAATTCCTGCGTCATGATCAGGTCGACCAGTGCGCCGCGTTCGGCGGCCAAGCCCTCGGTGAGCGGCGTGCTCCGGGACAGGGCGATCATCTCCAGCGCCCGGTAGGGTGCGGGCGACGCCCCGTGCGTCTTCATGTCGGCGATGATCTTGCCGCGTTCCAGCGCTTCGGCCCACTGCTCATCGGTTGCGCCGGCGAACTCGTTGCGCTGCACGGTGATCGAGCCGCCGAGCACCCCGGTCAGCCAGGTCAGTGACTGCTCCAGGTAGTCGGCGGCATCCAGCACCACGTCGACCACCCCGAGTCGCAGGGCGTCCTTGGGCTTCATCATGCGGTTCTGGTTGAGGGCGTTCTCGATGATCACGGTCACGGCGTTCTCCGGGCCGGCGATGCGGGGGAGCAGCTGCGTGCCACCCCAGCCGGGCAGGATGCCCAGGAAAACCTCGGGCAGCGCGACCGCTGCGGCGTTCGCCGCCAGGGTTCGGTAGTCGCAGTGCAGGGCGAGTTCCACGCCGCCGCCGAGGGCCGCGCCGTTGACGAAGGCAAAGGTCGGGATGCCGCAGGTACCGAGCCGGCGGAACACCCGGTGGCCCAAAGCTCCTACCTCGGCTGCCCTTTCGCGGTTGGCGACCATGCTGGGGTCGGAGAGGTCGGCGCCCGCTGCGAAGATGAACGGCTTCCCGGTCACGGCGATGGCGTCCGGCGCCGCTTCGATCGCGGTGCTGATCGCCGCATCCAGGCTGGCCAGGCCGAGCGGACCGAGGGTGGAGGGCCGGGTGTGATCACGCCCGTTGTCCAGGGTGATCAGGGCGACGGTGACGAAGCCGCCGGGTGCTGCCGCGGACGGCACCTTGACGAGCCGGGTCAAGGCCTGGGTCACGACCTCCCCACGAGCGGAATCGGTTGCAACCCGGGGCTTTTCGATGGTGGTCACAGGGCGCTCCCGGTGGTTGCGGTGTCGTCGGTTGACACAGCGTCGGCGGATGATTGGGCGGTGAAGTGCGGGTTCTCCCAGATGACGGTGCCGCCCATACCAAGCCCGACGCACATCGTGGTGATGCCGTAGTGCACGTCCGGGCGTTCTTCGAACTGCCGGGCGAGCTGGGTCATCAACCGGACACCGGAGGAGGCCAGCGGGTGGCCCATGGCGATCGCGCCGCCGTACTGGTTGACCTTCTCGTCGTCGTCGGCAAGCCCGAAGTGATCGGTGAACGCCAGCACCTGAACCGCGAAGGCCTCGTTGATCTCGATCAGATCGATGTCGTCGATCGTCAAACCCGCTTTGGCCAAAGCTTTCTCGGTGGACGGGATGGGACCGGTGCCCATGGTTTCCGGGTCCACCCCGGCGAACGCGAATGACACCATGCGCATCCGGACCGGCAGGCCGAGCTCCTCGGCGACCTCGGCGGCGACCAGCAAGCAGCCGGTCGCACCGTCCGTCAGGCCGGAGGCATTGCCGGCGGTTACCCGGCCATGCGGCCGGAACGGGGTCCGCAGGGTGTCAAGTCCTTCGAGAGTGGTTCCGGGGCGTGGCATTTCGTCGTCAACTGCCAAACCCCAACCCCGCTCGACGGAGCGGGTGGCGACGGGCACCAGATCCGGTTCGATCTTGCCGTTGGCCAGCGCCTTGGCGTACTTCTCCTGGCTGGCGAGGGCATATTCGTCGGCGCGCTGCTTGGTCAGGTGCGGGTACCGGTCGTGCAGGTTCTCGGCGGTGGACCCCATCATCAGTGCTGATGGGTCAACCAGTCGGTCGGAGACGAAACGCGGGTTGGGATCGGCGCCCTCGCCCATCGGGTGGTGCCCCATGTGCTCGACGCCGCCGGCAATGGCCGCGTCATAGGCGCCGACGGCGATCCCGGAGGCGACGGTGGTGACGGCCGTCATCGCGCCCGCGCACATCCGGTCGATGGCGAAGCCGGGCACCGAGCGGGGGAGTCCGGCCAGGATTGCCGCGCTGCGGCCAATGGTCAGGCCTTGGTCGCCGGTCTGGGTGGCGGCCGCGATGGCCACCTCGTCGATCCGCTCCGGTGGCAGGCCGGGTTGGCGTCGCAGTAGCTCGCGGATCACCTTGACAACCATGTCGTCGGCCCGGGTCTGGGCATACTGACCCTTCTCGCCGGCCTTGCCGAACGGGGTCCGGACCCCTTCGACGAAGACGACGTCGCGCAGGGTGCGCGGTGCCGCCGTCGGTGGGGCGGATGGTGTGCTCACTGGTGCGGTTGAAGCCACGGATGTGCTCCCTCTCGTGTGCCGGGTAGGACGAATGTCGACTCACACATGCCGATGGCGGTGGACGCGGGCCAACGCACCGTCACAACCATCCGGTGACGGGAAACGAACCAGCAGCCGGTCGCGGAGCCATCGCTGCCATCGTAGCGCGAAAGTTACTGACGAGTAACTTGCCCGACGATCCCGGCATCGAGCGCGGCCAACAGGACCGGTGACGTCAGCTCGACCTGCCACGGTCGGGCGCCGCGTTCGGCCAGTGCGGCGGCGACCGCATCGAGTCCGGTGTCCGCCGGCGGGCTCCACAGCAACCGGCGCGCCGAATCGGGGGACAGCAGGTTCTCGACCGGCGTGCCGACTCGCTCGGAGAGCTCGGCCAGGCCGAGCCGGGCCGCCTGCAGCCGGGCTGCCGCCGCCGGGTCGCGGGAGGCCCATTTGGCGGGCAGCGGGGGCCCGTCTCCGGCCGGTCGAACGACGGGCAGGTCGTCGACGGCCATCGCCAACGCCCGGCCGATCGATGCCAGCCACAGTTCGGCATTGCGTCGCTGCATCCGACCGGAGAACACCGGCAGGGCGGTGAGGGCGCCGATCGTGGTGGGCCGGGCGGCCGCTGCCGCGACGATCGCCGAATCGGGCAGGATCCGGTGCGGCGCGACGTCGCGGCGGCGCGCAACGGAGTCCCTGGTCGTCCACAACTCACGGATGATGGCCAGTGCGCGACGGTCGTTGATTCGGTGGATGCCCGACGTCCGGCGCCACGGATCGACCCGCGGCGGGGCCGGCGGCGCGGCGACGATGGCCGCGAACTCCTGATGCGCCCATTCGAGCTTGCCCTGCTGGATGAGGAGGGCTTCCATGGCGTCCCGCAGTTCCACCAGCACCTCGACGTCCAGGGCGGCGTAGACCAACCAGTCGTGCGGCAACGGCCGCGTCGACCAGTCGGCAGCGCCATGTCCCTTGCGCAGGGACAACCCGAGTATCTGCTCGACAAGCGGCCCGAGGCCGACCCGCGGCAGCCCGGCAAGTCGTCCGGCCAGTTCGGTGTCGAACAGTCGACGGGGGCGGATACCGATCTCGGCCAGGCAGGGCAGGTCCTGGTTCGCGGCGTGCAGCACCCATTCCGAGGCGGACAACGGCTGGTCGAGGACGCTCAGATCGCCGAGCGGGATCGGATCGAGCAATGCGGTGCCCAGATCGGGTCTGCGCAACTGCACCAGGTAGGCGCGCGAACCGTAGCGGAAACCCGAGGCACGTTCGGCGTCGATCGCGACCGGTCCGCCGGACGTCGAGAGCCGGTCGGCCCACTCCAGCAACTCGGGCAGACCGGTGATCGGGCCGGTGACCGGTTCACTGGGTGCAAGCAGCGGAGTGAGGGCAGCGGTCTGGGGCAGCTCTACGGCGGAGTCGGCGGATTCGTCGCCCTCCGCGGGGGTGGTGCCGGTGACGAAGCCTTCAGGGTGTGCCGACACGCCGTTGCTCCGGTCATCGCCGTCGGCGCCGTCGAGACTGCGGATGTCGGGCACCTGCGGAACCTATCGCGCCGGGCGGTCCCACATCGAACTCCTGGCCCCGGTCAGCTACCCGTGTGTCGGAAATGTGCCCTGCTGGCCGGTGACCAACGCTCAGCAACCGAACCGATGATCGGGACAATCGTCAGGAAATGACACCGGCGCGCATGGCCAGCGCCACCATGTGCGCACGGTCACCGGTACCGAGCTTGCGCCCGATACGGGCCAGGTGACTCTTCACCGTCAGCGCCGACAACGACAGTTGCTCGCCGATCCACTTGTTGGACCTTCCGTCGGCGACGAGGCGGATGACCTCGATCTCCCTGGTGGACAGGTCGTGAATGGTGCTGGGCAGGCTCGCGGCAGCCGGATTCGCCCGACGACCGATGAGAACGCCGCTGACACCGGCACCGACGGCATCGATCACCGGACCGATGTCGGCGGTTGGGGCCAGGGCAATGACCCGCGGCCAACCGGATTCACGCAGCGCGTGGACCAGTCGGCCGGCTTCCGGGCCGAGTTGCAGGCTGACGAGTGCGAGATCCCCACCGATCTGCCGGGCCACGAGATCCTCGACGGCGGCTACCGACGGCGCTTCCAGGATCCGGCCGACGCCGATTTCGGCCAAGCTGGTGCGGAGTGGCTCGCGGGTAGCCCGGTCCGGATCGACGACCAGAATCGTCGCCATCCGCAGGGGCGTGGTCGGGACGTCGCGAAGCGGTGAGCGCTGCGCGGGCAGCAGCGCGCCCGGTCCAGCCGACCCGCCCATCGACCCGATGCCTGTCGCTCCGCTTCCGACGGTCCCCATACCAAAAGTGCCGATGCCAACCATCGAGTTGCTCACGGACGTCCTCCCACCCTGCCGAACGACTGCTCGGCGTCACTATTGTCCGGATCCTCCGGTCGCACGTCGAGTTCATTGCACCGTCAGGGTTGTTCCGGATCAGTCGGTCCGTTGTCACCGCTAGTGTCTGCCCTGCGGCCATCCGTGGTCAAGCACCCAAAACGACTAATGCCTTTAACCGTAGCGGACTTATCGTGCTTGCAGGGGATCGGCCCTTTGCAGCAGCGTGACACCTTCTGGCGGCAGGCCGGCCGCAACCGCAAGAAAACCGGCGAAAGCCTGCAGGTGCAAGTCGGTTTTCTCGTCCGCGGTCCAGGAGGCGCGCAGCTCCAGATCGTCCGCCCGCTGGGGCCCGGCGATGTCACCGAAGCGGGTCGACGATGTCGCCGTCACCGTTCCACCGAGTGCGCTGTAACCGGCGCCCGAGCTTTCGAGTGATTCCGTCAACCAGCTCCAGGCAACCTCGGGCAGCAACGGGTCCTGGGCGATCTCGGTGTCCAGTTCGCAGGTGGCGAACACGACGATCCGCAGCGAACCGCCCCAGGCATCCACGCCGTCCTGATCGAACAACAGAATCATCCGGCCCGATGCGGTTTCCTCGTCGCTGCCCGCCGGATACAGGGTGGCGGACAGGGCGTGGCTCCAGGGCGCAAGCCTGGCGGGTGCGGGCAGCGGGCCGATCTCAATCTCGGTCCGTACGTGGGCAACGTCCAGCCGGGCGACGGCCCGCAGGAACTCCGCGGGACCGGCGGCTGTCGTCGGCGCGGTCATGCTGGGGACACTACGACCGGGCACCGACAGTGCACCGGACACCACGCCGGAGCAGGAGGGCACTCAAACGACCCGACTCCTTCGTCGTCAGGTTGTTTCAGTGCCCTCCTGCCTGTGTCGATTGGCGTCCCCTCCTTCGTCGGGTCCGACTGGGGGAGCACTGGACAGCCCGACTCCTTCGTCGTCAGGTTGTTTCAGTGCCCTCCTGCCTGTGTCGATTGGCGTCCCCTCCTTCGTCGGGTCCGACTGGGGGAGCACTGGACAGCCCGACTCATTCGCCGTGGGTCCGAAGCGAGTCAGGGCGGGCAGAGACTGCCGACCGCCGGCAGCTCGCCGGACAGCAGGTAGGCGTCCACCGCGCTGGTCACGCAGGGGCTTGCCGGGTAGCTCCCGTGCTGTCCCGACTGCCAGCTGAGCAGCCGCGCGGAATCCAGCTGCCCGGCCAGTGACCGGACCGCCTCGTAGGGCGCTGTCGGGTCGTCCACCGCCCCCAGCACCAGGATCGGGGCCGCCCCGGTGGCCTTCAGGGCGCCGAGCGCTGCTTCGGGTGCGGGCCAGGAACTGCACAGTCCGACCAGGCCAACCGTGTAGGGGCCCAGCAACGGTGCCTGCGGTCGCACCGCCTCCACCGCCGTCGACATCTGCTGCGGCGAAATCCGCAGCGAGCTGTCGTTGCAGCCGTAGATGATCGCCGCGTTCAGCCAGTTGGTGTCGGCGTCCAGCGCCAACGACTCCGTCAACAGGTCCTGCACCGGCTGGCCGTCACCATCGGCCGCCGCCGCCAACGCGGCGGCCAGGGTCGGCCAACCCGCCGGGTCGCCGAGGCGCAACAACAGGGCCAGCAGGACGCTGCCGCCGTTGGTCACCCCGGAGCCGGGGGCGGATCCCGGGCCGTCATCCAGCGCCTTGACCGCCTTGTCGATCTCCGCGCGGGGGTCGGCGCCCAGCGGGCAGCCACCCGGAAAATCGGCGCAGCTCGCCGCGAACGTGTCCAACGCCCGTTCGGCGGCGCCGGCAATCGCCGTCGCCCGGACATCGAGAGCGTCGAGCGGATCCGCGGGGGCGTCGATGACCGCCGCTGCGACCCGGGCCGGGTACCGGTCGGCGTACACCGCCGCGAGGGTTGCGCCGTAGCCCTGCCCGATCAGCGTGCTGGTCTGCTGCCCGAGAGCCGCTCGCAGTGCATCCAGGTCGTCCGCGGCGGCGGTGCTGTTGATCCGGGACAGTTCGGGCCCGGCGACGTCGCCGCATTCGAAGGTCAGGGACCTGGCCAGGTCTGCCAAAGCCTCGGCTGCTGCTGGTTCCGTCGGATCGGCGCCGAGGGTCATCAGCGTCCTGGTGTCGAATCCGGACAGGCAATCAACGGGCCCGGACCGTCCGGTGCCCACTAGGTCGACCGTGATGACGGCGAAATGATCCCGGATGGCCGGCGAAAGCCCGGCGGCCACGGAAGCGACCCGGCTGCGACCGTTCTCGCCGGGCTCGCCGCGCACCACCACCACCGCGGGGGCGTCCTCGGGAACGCCGGGGGCCCGTGCCCTGGCCACCTCAACCGCCGGGTCGCCGAAGGAGTTCGGCGACGACCTGTCGACCACCACCGATCCGCAATCCACCCGGAACGACAGCCCGCTGGCCCGGTCGACGGAGTCGACGTCACCGCACTGCTCCCATCGGATCGGGTCGGCCAGTTGACCCGACCCACCCGGCCCGAGTGGCGGCGACGGCGATGCGGTGGCCGACGGCACGGTCGGCGCTGTGCCGAAGGTGGCCAGCGCGGGTCGTTCCGATGGACCCACCGTGCAGCCGGTGAGCAGGGTGATCGCAATCGACACCGCGGCGATTCGACGCCGGCGATGGCCGGGCGGGGGGACCCGGCGCCGGTACGGTGTCGCGATCCAGCGACGGCCCGGGGTCGCGACTCGGCGTCCGCCAGCATCCTCCGCGGGTCTCATCCGGCGGCCCTTCGATAACGAGTGAACACATGGTTCCCGTCCAGCCGCGCGGCCGCCAGCTCCCAGCGCGAGGCGTCGGCCAGCGGGATCGGCAGCAGCCGGGTTGACCGAGACCCGATGAGCATCGGGGAAATCGTCAAACAGCACTCGTCGACCAGGTCGGCCGCGACCAGATCGCCGAGCAGGGCCGGCCCACCCTCGCAATGGATCCGGGCGAAGCCGGCTACTCCCAGTGCCGTTACTGCCTCGGAAAGATTCACCCGATCGTGTCCGCAAATGATCACCTGAACACCGGCCGGAACGGTCTTTGCGGCGGCTTCGGTGGTGATCACGATGGGTGGTGTGACCGTGTCGGTGAACAGCGGGGAGTCCGGATCCAGGCCGCGACCGGTGACCACTGCGATCGGCGGCGGCGCCGCCGGCAGGCCCCAGCGCTGCCGACGCGCCCGCCGGGTGTCGTCGAACCGAATGCCGCCGTAGCCCTCTGCCCTGGCGGTGCCGGACCCGACGAGGATCACCTCGGCGAGGTCGCGCAGCACCGCGAAGAGGTGTTCGTCGGCGGGGTTGCCCAGCCCCGCGGAGTGGCCGTCGACGGTGCAGCCGCCGTCCAACGAAGCGATCATGTTCGCGCGCACGAACGGCGTCCCGGTCCGTTCCGGCCACCCGTACAGCGCTGCCAGGGCATCGTCGTGGTCCGAACCAGTCGGCAGCTCGAGTACCCCGGCAGCCGTGAGGATGGCGCCCGCGGTGGGGCTGGCTGGTGGGACGCTGCCGCGGGCTGGTGGCGGCCCACCGGGGCTGTCGGTGATCGTGGTGTCCGGAAGCACCCCCCATCCGTACCACGACGCCCGGACAGTGGCCGTGAGTCGTTGGCTCGCGGACGTCCGGCGAGGGTGACGCAGTACTCACCGGCTGCGTTCACGGGGGGCTGATGCGCCCGTCGCGGCGGCTACTGTGAACCCTCGTGTCTGTGATCAAGCTGGTCGACCGTGATCCCGTCATCAGCCCCGATGAGCTGATCACCGGTCTGGTGCCGCCGCCGCGGTTTGCCGATGCCCGGTTCAGCACCTATCGGCCGGCGCCCACCGAGCCCAGTCAACAGGCGGCCGTCACCGCATTGTCGGGGTTCGCGGATCGGATCACCACGCCACCCCGCAAGGGGTTGTTCCGCAAGTCCAGCCCGGTCGCCGGTGGTTATTACTTGGACGGCGGCTTCGGAGTCGGCAAGACGCATCTGCTCACCTCGCTCTGGCACGCCGTGCCGGGTCCCAAGGCGTACGGAACCTTCGTCGAATACACCCACCTGGTCGGTGCGCTGGGGTTCAACGAAACCGTCCGCCGGCTGTCCGGGCACCGGATCCTGGCCGTCGACGAATTCGAGCTGGACGATCCCGGTGACACGATGCTGATGACCCGGTTGCTCGGCCAACTCGCGGAAGGCGGGGTCAATCTCGCCGCGACGTCGAACACCCTGCCGGACAAGCTGGGTGAGGGCCGATTCGCGGCAGAGGACTTTCGCCGCGAGATCCACGCGCTGTCAGCGCGTTTCGACACGCTTCGGGTGGACGGCCCGGACTACCGGCATGCCGGACTCGCGCAGGCGCCGCCGCCGATGTCCGATGCGGAACTGGAATCGGCAGCGGCCGCGTCACCGGGTGTCGTCAGCCTGGATTCCTACGAAGCGCTGACCACCAAGATGTCCCAGTTGCACCCGTCCAAGTACGGTCAGTTGGTCGATGGGGTCGGCCTCGTCCATTTGCTCGATGTTCAGCCGCTGACCCACCAGGCGTCCGCGCTGCGTTGGGTGGTGCTGATCGACCGGATCTACGACCGATCGATCCCGGTCCGGGCCTCCGGGGTGCCGCTCGATGAGATCTTCACCCCCGAGATGCTGCGCGGCGGGTACCGCAAGAAGTACCTGCGGGCGACCTCGCGGATACTCGCCCTGGCCCGCGACGCCGGCTGAGCCCGCGGTTCCGGCGTGTCAGTGTTCGGCCAGGATCGCGGCGAGAGTGTCGACGGCCAGGTCGATGTCGTCGCGGGTGATGACGATCGGCGGGGCGAAGCGCAACGTCGTCTCATGGGTTTCTTTGACCAGGATGCCGCGCCGGGCGAGTTCCTCGCTGATCGGTCGACCGAGGCCGATGTGCGGAGACAGTTCCGCGCCGGCCCACAGCCCGCGACCGCGCACCTCGGCCAACCCGATGCCGACCAGTTCACCGAGTCGAGAGTGCAGGTGCTCACCGAGATCGGTTGACCTAGCCTGCATCTCGCCGGTGTTGAGCAACGCGATGACGGCCCGGCCGATCGCGCAGGCCAACGGATTGCCACCGAAGGTCGAGCCGTGTTGGCCCGGCTGGAGCACGCCGAGGACGTCCCGCCGGCCGACGACCGCGGACACCGGCATGATCCCGCCGCCGAGAGCCTTGCCCAGGGTGTACAGATCGGCCCGCACGCCCTCGTGGTCCAGGGCGAGGGTTCGGCCGGTGCGGCCGAGCCCGGACTGGATCTCGTCGGCGATGAACAGCACGTTGTGCTCGTCGCACAACCGCCGGACTCCCGCCAAATACCCGGCCGGCGGCACCAGCACACCGGCCTCGCCCTGAATCGGTTCCAGCAGAATGGCCGCGGTATCCGAGGTGATCGCCGCCTCCATCGCCTGCAGATCGCCGTATTTCACCGTCACGAAACCTGGTGTGTAGGGGCCGTAGTCGTCGTGCGCGACCGAATCATCGGAGAACGAAACAATAGTCAGGGTCCGGCCGTGGAAATTGCCGCCCGCGGTGATGATCTGGGCCCGGTTCTCCGGCACACCCTTCACCCGGTACGACCATTTGCGCGCCACCTTGATGGCCGATTCAACGGCCTCGGCGCCCGAATTCATCGGCAGCACCATTTCGGTGCCGGTCAGGGCGGCGAGTTCCGCGCAGAACGGCCCCAGTTGATCATGGTGGAACGCTCGTGACGTCAGGGTCACCTTGCCCATCTGTTCGATCGCCGCGGCGATCAGGGCGGGGTGCTGGTGCCCGAAGTTGAGCGCCGAGTACCCGGCGAGCATGTCGAGATACCGCTTGCCGGCAACGTCGGTGACCCAGGCGCCATCGGCCGAGGCGATCACCACCGGCAACGGGTGGTAGTTGTGCGCACACCACCGGTCGTCAAGATCGAGGTAAGTCTGTGGGTCCTGGTCGGCCGCTGCCGGCTGGGTGATCGTCACGATGCGCCTTTCGCGAAGGTCTCATCAGCTGCTGGGGGCGAATCGGCCGCGCTGCCTGAGAAGTCAACCCTACGACGGTCCCGTCCGACCGGCCGATCCACAGCTGCCGGGCGTCGGTGCATGCGGACCGCGCCGCCCCGACATGCGTGACAGGGTGAGGTATGGCCAAGAAGTACGACCGTCAACAGGCACCATCGACAACCAATGAACTGCCGCCGAGCCGTGCCTTCGCGGCGCCGTCCGGCGATGTGGATGTCACCGCGATTCCCACCGATGCCATGCCGATCGGGCCGCAGTCGAAGGCGGCGGCCGAGGCCGCGATGGCCGACATCGCGATCCGCATGGCCGAGCTGCAAGAGAAGCTGTTCGCGCAGAGCACGGCGGGGGATCAGCGCAGTGTGCTGTTGCTGTTGCAGGGCATGGACACCGCAGGCAAGGACGGGGTGATCAACACCGTCATCGGGATGGTTGATCCGGGCGGGATCTCGCTGGCGTCCTTCAAGAGGCCGACGAAGGATGAGCTGGCCCACGATTTCCTCTGGCGGATCGAGAAGCGCGTTCCGGCAGCGGGTTTCATCGGTGTGTTCAATCGCTCGCAGTACGAGGACGTGCTGGTGGTCCGGGTGCACGACCTGGTCCCGAAAGCGGTCTGGTCGCGTCGCTACGAGCAGATCAACGAATTCGAGCAACGGCTCGCCGACAACCGGGTGACGATCGTCAAGTGCTTCCTGCACATCTCCCGCGACGTGCAATCCGAGCGGCTGCTCGCTCGGCTGGACGACCCGACGAAGTACTGGAAGTACAACCCGGGGGACATCGACGAGCGTGGATTCTGGGATTCCTACCAGCAGGCCTACTCCGCGGCGATCGGTCGCTGCAATACCGCTGCTGCCCCGTGGCACGTCATCCCGTCCGACCGGAAGTGGTACCGGAACTGGGCCATCGCCGCGTTGCTGACCGAGGCCCTGGAGAAGATCGACCCGGCCTATCCGCCGCCCGCCTTCGACGTGCAGGTCGAGAAGCGCCGGGTCGCGGAAAGCTGACTGCACGGTGGGCGCGGTGGCCGGCTGCGGGCGCTCGCTCGGCGCGGTCCCGGGTGCCCGCGTGACGGCCGGTGCGGAGCTGTGGCGGGCGGCGGTGACAATGACCCGGTGCACCTGATCACCCCGCGCACCGACTGGACGCTGCTCGTGCCGCTGAAGTCCAGCGTCCGCGGCAAGAGCCGCATCGACGTCGACCCCGAACTCCGCGGCCGGCTCGCCTTCGCCATGGCCGCAGACACCATTGCGGCGGCATCCACCGCGCCCGGCGTTCGGCTGCTGCTGGTGGTGGCCGAGGATGCCGCTGACGGTGACCGGTTGGCGCGACTGCACGGCGTGCGAATTCAGCTGACGACGACGACCGGTCTGAACGAGGCCATTGGTGACGGGCTGGCCGGTGTCGCTGACGGGCCGGTGGCCGTGCTGCCCGGCGACCTCCCGTCCCTGACCGCCGACGAACTGGGGACTGCGCTGGCCGCGGCCACTGCGCACCGCACCGCGGTGGTGGCAGACCGGCAGGGGACCGGCACCACCCTGCTCACCGCGACGGCCGCCGGCCGGCTCCGGCCGCACTACGGCGGAGATTCGCTGCGCCGGCATGTGCTGGGTGGGGCGGTGCTGCTGAACCTGCCGGTCGAATCCGGGCTGCGCAGAGACGTCGACCAGGTCGACGACCTGACCGGGGTCACCGGCCCGCGGACGCTGGCCGTGCTGGACGACGCAGGCTGGGGCACCAGGTTGTGTGACGCGCGCCCCACCGGCTGACCGAATCGCACTGCGCGACGGCACGGCCGGTGTATCTCGGACGGCGTCGGCGGTACCGTCATGGGGTGGACCGACGCTTCCTGCGACCCGGCTGGATAGCCGGGCATGTGCTGGTCTTCCTGGCGTTCCTGACCTGCATGCGACTGGGGTGGTGGCAGTGGGAGCGGACACAGGAAACCACCGGCACCGCGCAGAACTTCGGGTACGCGCTGCTGTGGCCGGCGTTCGGGGTGGCCTTCATCTACATGTGGGTGCGGTTCCTGCGCCTGGAAGTCATCAAAGACGCCGAGGACGACGAGGAAACCGACCGCGCCATCGCCGAGTTGCTGCAGGACGAGGGCGTTCCCCCGACGGAGCCCGATCCTTCGGTGCACGACACCATGAGCACCGAGCTCGATCCGGCCCCTGCCGAGGCTGCCGCGGACCCGTCCGTCAGCGCGCCGCCACCTGCGGGGACCGAGGACGAACCGGCAGCCCGCCGGAACAGGCGGCGACCGAGACCGAGCCAGGCCGTGACGATTTCGGTCGCGATGGTCGGCGAAGATGACGACGACGACCCAGAACTGACCGCTTACAACCAGGCGCTGGCAGCCCTGGCCGAGGAGGACCGCCGCCGTGCCCGTTGATCCAACCGGAGAGCTCACCGATCCGCCGCAGACGCTGACAGACAAGGCATCCGGAGCCGGCCCAGCGGAGCCGCGGGCCAATCCGGTGGTGCCGCCGAAGATCATGTCCGCCTTCAAGCGGTACAAGGTGGCGGCGTTCGTCGTCGGTTGGGGTTTGCTGATCCTGTGTGCAGCCATGGTGCTGAAGTACGTGTTCGACATCGGCGCGGCGGTGGCCATCTGGGGACCGATCCACGGCGCGCTGTTCGTCGTCTATGTGATCATCGCCTTCGACCTTGCCTACAAGGATCGTTGGTCGCCGCTGGGCACGATCTGGGTGCTGATCGCCGGGACGATCCCGTTCGTGTCCTTCATCGCGGAACGTCAGGTGCAGCGGAAGGTGCTGTCCCGGCAGAAGATGTGATCGCCGGGCTGTGACCTTGCGCTGAAAAGTTGGCACGCCCGATCGGTGAACCAATCGGGCGTCCTCAGAGTCTGCGATAGCCGCCGTCCTGGCGCTAGTCACCCAATCGGGTGGTCACGATCGTGTGCGGAGCCACCATGCTGCGCGGGGCGCACGCTGAAATAGATTCAGCGGGTAACGCAACGACGATTGGGGCGCCCCATGTCGGACACGACCATCCTGCCGGGTTCCGGGGCGGCCGAGCCTGGCCCGCCCGGCCCGGCCCCGCGGTCCGGGTGGGTGCTGTTCGCGCTGATCCTGGTGGCCGCGGTCGCCAATCTGAACCTTGCCGTCGCCAACGTCGCCCTGCCCGACATCGGCAAGACGTTCGATGCCAGCCAGACCCAACTCAATCTCGTGGCTGTCGGGTTCTCGCTGGGCCTCGCTGCGTCGGTGCTGTACCTCGGGGCGGTCGGCGATCGATACGGCCGCAAGCTGCTGCTCGTTCTCGGGATGATCGTGACGGTTCCCGCGTGTCTGTTGGCCGGGTTCGCGCCCTCGGTCGAGGTGCTGTTCGGTGCCCGGCTGCTCGGGGGACTGGCGGCCGGGATGGCCTACCCGACGACCCTGGCGCTGATCACCGCGCTGTGGACAGGGCCCGCCAGGACCAAGGCCATCGCGCTCTGGTCCGCGGTGGGCGGCGCCGTCGCAGCCCTCGGATCGTTGCTCTCCGGCTGGCTGATGGAGCACTTCGAATGGAACTCGGTGTTCCTGGTCACGCTACCGCTCGCCATCCTGGCGCTGATCCTGGCGATCGTCCTGGTCCCCGCTCATGTCAACGAAACCACCGACCCGGTGGACAACCTCGGCGGCATCCTGTCCGTTGTGCTGGTCGCCGCGCTGGTGCTGGCGATCAACTTTGCGGCCGTGCCCGGGTACGGCGGCCTGGCCATCGGCCTCGGCCTGCTGGCGCTGATCGCCGGCGTGGGCTTCGTTCTTCGGCAACAAAGAGCCGCCTCCCCGTTGTTCGACCTGCACATCGCCGGCCGGCGGATCTTCTGGGTCGCGGCCTGTGCCGGGATCATCGTGTTCGGCACCCTGATGGCCGCGATGTTCGTCGGACAGCAGTTCCTGCAGAACGTCCTGGGCTACTCGACCCTGGCCTCCGGCGCTTCGATGCTCCCGGCCGCGGCCGCCATGGTGGTCGTCGCGCCGCTGTCGGCTCGCCTGGTGGAATCCCGCGGCGCGCGGTTCACCCTGCTGGTCGGCTACGGGTTCTGCCTCCTGGGCCTGGTGGCCGCTCTCCTGCTGTGGAAGCAGGACATCCCGTTCTGGCCGGTGTGCCTGGCGTTCACGCTGGTCGGGATCGGCGTCGGATTCGCCGGGACCCCGGCGTCCCACTCGCTGACGGGCTCGGTCCCGGTGTCCAGGGCCGGCATGGCGTCCGGGACTGCGGACCTGCAGCGGGACCTGGGTGGCGCGATCATGCAGTCGCTGCTCGGCGCCGTGCTGACCGCCGGCTACGTGTCCGCCTTCGGCGCGGCGATCGCCGCATCGCCGCAGGCGACACAGATCAGTGGCACCGTGCAGACGGACCTGCAGAAGTCCTTCGCCAGCGCCGCGGACGTGGCCAGCAGGTATCCGGAGTACTCCGCACAGATCATCGCCGCGGCGAAGGCGTCGTTCCTGGCCGGCGATACGCTCGCTTACGCCTGCGGGATCGTCATCGTGCTGGCCGGCGCTGCCCTGGTGTTCTTCTGCTTCCCCAGGCGGGAGCGGGAACAAGAGTTGCTCGCCGGGTACGCGGCCGAGGATGCGGGTGCCGGGGTAGCTTCGACGGCACGCTCGGTGGCCACCGCAGCAAAGCACGCCCGGACTCGTCGGGGGTGAGTCCAGGCGTGCACGTCCAGTGTGCACCGAATGTCCGGGATTCGCCTCGCCCATTCGGGGTTAGTTTCGTTGGCAATCACGTGTAGCAGAATTCGCTCGGCGCCTGACTTTCGAGCCCGGCGCCGCCTTTTGCCGGCGCCCGCCGCTGAACCGGGGCGCCGGGTTACATCAGGACGTCAGGCGGCGTGCACCCCACGTCCGCGCGGCCAGTCCAGCCGGTCAAAGCGGGATGGCGGCTCGACGGCGCCGAGGATGTCGTTCAACGCCCGCGCAGTGGCGCGGCGTTGCCGCCAGAGATTGGCAAGACCGAATCGCTTCATGGATCTATGGACGTTTTGTGGCCCGACGCGTTGCGCCCGGGAGTAGCTGAGGTGTCCGAATCAAGACCATGACGGACCACCGGGCCGGCTGAGGCCTTTGACCTGCGGTAAGACTGGTGGGCGATACAGGGATTGAACCTGTGACCTCTTCCGTGTCAGGGAAGCGCTCTCCCGCTGAGCTAATCGCCCTTCACCGTTCCGTCGGGACCTGCCGGAACAGCCTTCTTGCGAGGTGGGAACGGGATTCGAACCCGTGTACACGGCTTTGCAGGCCGTTGCCTCGCCTCTCGGCCATCCCACCGCGGAGGCAACCCAGGTGACGGCCTGGACCTCTTCCGAGCGGACGACGGGATTCGAACCCGCGACCCTCACCTTGGCAAGGTGATGCGCTACCAACTGCGCTACGTCCGCTTGCCCCACGTCCCCGAAGGGCTGCGCGGCTCGGCAACTGTATCCGAACCGATAGGTGCAAACCAAACTGGCAGCGCGACAAGCACTTTCACCCGCAATTCCGCCTGCGCCGGGCCGTGATGGCCGCCCAACCCCTCGATGGGCCCGGTCAGATCCCGTCGCGAATGACGGAACTGCCGGCTGGCGCAGGCGGTAGAGCGGCCCGAGCCCTCCGTCACATCTGACGGAGCATGGCGATGGTCACCTTCAGAAGGAGTCGTGCACCGGCATCGTGCGCAGGTCGACGTCCAGGTTGTAGTGGTCCATTTCGGCGCCTAGCGGCACCAGTACCTGCGTTCGATCGGTGAAAGCGCTGATGTCCGGCGTATGCGCCAGCAGCCTGGCGGCCACACCGCCCGACCGCAGTTCGACGATGACGCCGTCGTGGGTTGGGTAGACCTGAACGTCACCGATTCCGGCGGGCATCGAAACGCCCGTCATGAGCAGTTCGCGGCCGAAGGTCCAGCAGATTGCCGGGCTCTGGTCGACGGACAGCAGCATCTGAACCGCGAACGGGTCGTCGCAGTAGTAACGCAGCTCGGCGTTGACCGCCGGAAGAGAATTGTCCGAGATCAGGATCATCTCGGTCGTTGCGGTCGTCACTCGGTGGTAGTCCGCTTGGTGCTGTGGCATGTCGTCTCCGCCGTCCGGCGGCCTGTGCGCGGCGGGTTGAATCTCCGCGCTTGTGGTCTCAGGCCGTTCCTCTCGCAATGGGGACGGCCGACCCACCTCGCTATCACGCAGACTTTTGCGGTTCACCCTTTCGGCCCAATATGTCACGGAGAGGTCACGGTGAACTCACCGTTGCCGATCGGGTATCGTGACCTCTGCTCGGAACGGAGTTCATACTCCGAGGGTGATTAGCTCAGTGGGAGAGCGCTTCGTTCACACCGAAGAGGTCCGGGGTTCGAAACCCCGATCGCCCACCCTGTTTGCGCAGGTCAGAGGCCCTGTCCATGATTTGGACAGGGCCTCGTCTGTCCAGCAAG
>CAWDUY010000017.1:0-6841 GCA_963805555.1 uncultured Actinomycetota bacterium | reverse complement strand
TTGGGCTGCCAAGGGAAGGGTCGTAGCTCATCGATCGACGGGGAAACCAGAGTGCGAACGGCTTCCAAGAGTCTCGGGGCGTGGATGGTCTTCACCGCCGGTCGCCGCGCCCACACCCGATCCCAGTCGTCAAGGCCGAGCGGGAGAACGGTGAAATGGGGCAGGTCCATGATTGCACCGGGACCGTAGGTGTACAGCAGGGATGATGGCCGGCCGGAGCCAACCTTGGCGTAGTTGCGTTTGGTGCCGGCTTCGGCAGCTGCCCGGTCGTCGCCGACAGGATCGGCTGCCCGGCTCTCGTCGTACAGGTAGTCGGAATCGGTCATGACTCAGTCCCCAGATCCGGGTTGTGCGCTCCACATCGGTGCCGTCACGGGAGCCTCATAGAACAGGTTTTCCGGCTTCGGACTGACCAGGATGTTGATCTCCGGTTGCACCTCGCGCATCGAATTGGCGATGACGAACGGGGCCTCGACCAGTGCGTCGTCCCGGGAAGCGATGCTCTCCGCGCTGCGCATGAGTGGCCGGTAGGTGCCGCCGGCGGCCGTGTCGAACTCCCTCTCGTAGGACAGGTTCGCGGATTTGGCCAGTAGCGAGGTGCGACGGTTCTCCCAGAGTCCCAATCGGTTCAGCAGCCGGGTGCGGGCGAACTCGGCGGACCGGTCGTCGGAGGCCAGCCGTATTCGTTCGACGAGGGTGCCGATCAGGGACTCGACGGCAGCGTGCTGGTCGGAAATGTTGCCGGCGTTCCTCTCGGGTGAGAGCCCGCCAACTGTGGTGGCCTGCAGTACCCGGGCGGCGCTGACCAGGACGCCGTCGAGGCCACGTTCCAGTGAGGTCACCGAAAACGGGGTCACCGACAGCGGTTCCACCTGGGCGTAGAACGTCTCGTGGTAGTGCCGGAACTGCTCGAAATGCGCGAGATCTCTTGGTCTCGCCCAATTCCCCAAGGTGACCACAAGCCCCGGGCGGTCCCCGACCCGACCCACCCGGGAGGACGCCTGGATGTATTCGGCGGTATTCTTCGGCTGACCGACCAGCAGCATCAACCCGAGCCTGGTGACGTCGACACCGACCTGCAGCATCGAGGTGGCAAGGATGGCGTCGTACGGGTTGGTCTCCCGGCTGCGAACCGGTTGACGCGCTTCCCGCGCAGCCCCCAGGGACCGTCGGCCGGAAGTGGAATCGAAATAGTCGTCGAACCCGACGGCCATCTTGTCCAGGGTTCGGGTGATGTCGGTGCTCGACACCCGAGCGGTGAGTTCGTCGTAATTGAGCGCGCCGTAGTCGGTGCCGAAGCGACGTGTCAATTGAGAGCCGTTGCGTCCTTTGGCGAGCGTGGTCTGTACATCGTCCACCAGATAGCGCGCCATGCCGGCGAGTTCGCGGGTGGCACTGAAGTAACCGACGAGAGTCAGGTACGGGTCTGCGGCGCGGGCGGTCCCTTGGTCCATCAGCTCCTGGGCGGCGGCCATCAACACCAGGGCCAGCTGGATCTCGGTGGTGGTGACTCGAACGCCGGTGGTGCTGACCCCGATGTACTGCCGGCCCGGGTGAGCGGCGGAGACCTCGAGCTCACTGGAGAAGAATGTCTCCCCGGCATCAAGCACCGGCGGCGGGAAGACTGTCACCCCGCGGCCATAGAGACCCCGCACCTGGTCGGGAGCGTTACGAACGGTGGCCGAGGAGGCGACGATGAGCGGCTTCACCCGGTCACCATTGGTGTGCCGCCAGCTGGTGAGCGCGTCGATGGCGACCTCGAACAGTCCGACCGTGGTGCCGAGCGCACCGGTGATCAGGTGCAACTCGTCCTGGATGATCAGATCGGGGGGGCGGAGCCGACCGACCGGGCGAACGGCGGCGCCGCTGCGCGGATGGGAATTGCCTACCTGCACAGTGCAGCACTTCGTGTCGCGGTGGACATAGCCATGTTGATCGCACCGAGCGGAGACATAGCCGAACAACGATGCGGCTTCACCCTCTCGGGCGAGCCGGGCGAACTTGTCGACAGTGGCGATGACGAACACCGGGGCCAGCCGGTAGATCTCCTCGTCCACGGTGAGGACCGGCAGGCCCCCTGCGACCCGGCCACCAGAGGCGAACGGGCAGTCAGCAAGGTCGTCACCGCAGCGCACCAGTACCCGGTCGCCTTCGACCTTGACGGTGTCCGGGCTGATCTTGGCGCCACACCAGGGGCAACGCTGGATCTGCAGCACGGTGACCCGGTGACCGCCCCGGCCCTGGCTGAACCGTTCCAACTCGTCGGCGGCGTCCTTGACGTACTTCGGGGACACACCGGTGCCGACCCATAGGCCGATCCGAAACGGCTCTGTGCCCCAGGTCTCCGGTGCATCGAGGCGGGCCAGCTCGGCGGCACAGATGAGTGCCGTTGCCCGTTGGAACTGTTGAGAAGTGAGTAGCCGCAGGGTGTAGCGCATCAGCACGGCAAGACCGGACCGGCCGTCGAGTGGCCCATCGGGGGTGGGCACGATCCCCTGCCTGCGGCGGATCGCGAACGTGAAGGCGGCGAGACCCAGGTACGCCTCGGTCTTTCCGCCGCCGGTGGGAAAGAACAACAGCTCCACATTGGCCGCAGCGCCGGACCGGCGGGATACCTGCGGTTCGCAAAGCGCCTCAATCTGCATCAGTACAAAGGCGAGCTGGAAGGCACGCCAAGAATGGGCCTTCGTGCCCTCGGAGAGGACCGTCTGCCGAGCCTGCGCAAGGGTCAGGTGGGGGTCCTTGGTGCGGGCATCGGCAATCTGGGTGTGGATCCGTTGATCTGCCATCACCCGGTTCATGAATGCGAAGCAACGCCTGGCCTCGGTGTTGTCGGGAAGCACTAGGTAGTCGAGTCCGGCGGCCAACTGGGCGTGCACCTGTCGTGCTTCCTCGACCAGTTCCCGCCCGTCCGTCTGCAGGTGGTCGGGTAAGTCATCCGCTTCGACTTGACGCTTGTCGAGCCAAGCGGCGTATTCGGCCACGATGGGGCGCAACCCTGTTTCCAGCTCCGCTGCATCGGCGATGGCCAGCTTGGTCATGTCCAGCTGGACGCTGGGTATGTCGTCGGCGGTGACCTGCGGGGTCTGGGTGGTTGGCAACCAGGTCGTGCGGACCCCGGTGGCGCGGCGGCTCTCAACCGCGTCGTCGGGCACGGTCCAGTCCGCCGAGCAGGTGCGACCGACGGCAAATTCCAGCCTGTCCCGGTACTGCAAGGCCAGGCGGCGAAGCTCCGGTTCGGCGTCGGTTCTGGTATCGGTGAGGGTGTCCCGAACGGGCAGGAATACGGCGGTGCCGTTCGCGTCGATGTGCAGTTGAGTTTGGAACATCCACGCGTTGACCGGGATCGTCCGCGGGGTCTCACGGTCGTTGCACAATGCAACTTCAATAAGAAGTCGATCACCGTCGACAGACGAGTCGACCCGCAGCACCACGTCGTCGCGGAGCGGGTACTCCTTGGTCTGTCCCGGCACCAGATCGGCCGGGCGAACCTCGATCCGGTGGGAGATTGGTGTACGGACGTACACCCGAATGTCTCTGCCCGACGGCGTGACTCGGCCGGATTTCTTACCGTTGTAGACGCCCCAGGACGCGGCGACATAGAAGGCGCTGAGGTCGTGGAGAACCTGGAACCGCAGGCCCATCGATGCGGGGATCATCAGACCCCGTTTGATCGGCGCATCGTCCCGGTCGCCACCGGTGTCCTCGTCGGCGTCGCCGGTGGTGTCGTCGATCGACAGCATCGGAACCCCGCGGTTGACGTCGGCATCCAGGTCATCGCCGAGCTCGGCCGGTGCCCCGTCCTGCTCGGCAGCGTCGGTGTCGCCAGTTTCGACGCCCGCATCCTCGATGTCCTGTGGGTCGGCAACCGTCCGCGGGACCTGTCTGCTGCGCAGCAGTTTGACCGGGGCGATCCGGCCGATCAGATACCGCTCCGTCGGTGAAACATCGATGACTTCCTCGTCTCCATCAGCAGGGCCGAGCAGTTCTCGGGCCAAAATATCGGCCAGATTTTTCCGAACGGTGTACGACGTACCGTCCAACGAGTAGGTCAACGGATATCGAGGCTTCTCCGCTGGCAGGTTGAGGGGACTTTCTGCGGCTGTCATTCCAGCCCTCCCTCACTGTCGAGTTCTTCACCGTCGAACTCGTCGGTGCCGTGACCAAATTCAGCCGCGCGGCCTTCGCCCTGCAGAGCGGCGCGCCGGTGGTTCTCGGCGAGCAGCCGGTCAAGGATCTCCACCCGCGCCGCCGGCGAAACAGTCCAGCGGGTCATCTTCCGGTAGGTGTGAAAGCCATGGTCCAACGGCACATCGTCCCAGCCGTACGCTGCCATAACTGTCTGGTCCAGCTCGACGTGGATCTGCCGCAGCCGGGCCACATCTGGGTCGAAATCGTCGGGCAAGTCCGGGTCGTTGATCAGGTTGTACAAGTCAGTCAATCCAACACCATGCGTTTGCATTACGGAGTTCCGCACATTGTCAAAGTTCTTTCCGAAAGAATCCAGCATTTCGTACCCTCGCGATGGAAACGGGAATCCCGCGAAAACGGTGCTAGGAGTATAGGTGGGATCCGCTGTTCGAGTCGTTCCATATTGAATGGCCCAGTTCTGGTGTATCGCGGACGAAAGCACTGCTTGCACGGCAAAAGAATCGCTGGCGAAAACAACGACTTTCTCGTGGAGCACGTTTATGTTGGGTATCCTGACAGGCATAACAGTCTTGCTTACGCGCGCGATCGCGATCACCTCTTCAAGCCCGGCAATGGCCGCGCGCATCCTTGGCCCGGTCCGCCAGAACAGCCACCAAGGCGCCGCTCTTACAGCTCTGCTCTTGCTGGTACGAACAGGCTTGACGTCCCTTTCTAGTTTCTGGAACGGCATCTCCAATCGCGCTGCACACTTCTCACACCATCCAGTGAAGTCGATCACCCACCTCGATGCAGAAAATTCAACGGTCCCATTGAGATCGTCTCCATCCAAATAGGGAAAAAGTACTTCGGCGTGGCGGGGATCGGCATCGATCCATTCGTGGGCCTGAGCTGGCGTCAAGATGAATCCACGCCCCAGGACCGTGCAGCCTTGGAAGGCCACACCCAGATTTTCGGCCAAGGGAATCGGGTCGCCTGTCGTTGCTCCTTCTGGTTCGAGCAATGTGGAAATGCGGACAGCGGGTATGCCGCTGACCCATTTCTCGGCTGAGTCTTCCACCAGGCCGAACGTTCCCCAGACCACGGCGTATTCGAGCTGAACATCGGCGGCGGGCCACGGTTCGCTTTGGATGGCTCGTGTGATTACAAGGCCATTCGCTACTAGCCGGCTCAGGCCAACTCTCCGGGTCACGCCCTGAGCGACAGAATTGGTTGCCATTAACCCCAGAATCCCGGAGGGCGTGACCAGCTTGCTGGTCCGTAGGAAGAAGTACGCGACTGCATCGGCGCTGCCGCGAACTCCTCCAGCCAATACGTTGACAAGCCATTCGCGAACGTTTGGGCCGAGTGCTCGAGTCAAGTCCTGGCCGCCGAGGAACGGCGGGTTGCCGATGATGGCGTGGAATCCGCCGCCCTCCATCACATCCGGGACCGCGAGCACCCAGTGCAGCGGCTTCCAGCGGTGGTAGTCCGTCTCGACGGTGGGTGTGAGCCCTTCGGCGAGGATCTCGTCCAGCAGCGCCTGGTCGCCCCACCGTCGGTGGCGTAGGCACGGCCAACGGCGACCTTGAGGTTGGCGTACGACTCCATCAGTGCCTTGCCGGGCTTACCGCCCCAGCGCAGCCCGGCCGCGATCACTCCGTCGGCGACGCGGTTGAGCTGGGCAAGATCCCGGTCGTTTTCGTCTTGAAGTCGGCGTTTGGTCGCACTCGATCGTTGCGGGTCGCTGTCGTCCACCGGTGTGGCCAGGTCTCGCCGGTTGTCCCGCACCCGGTCGAGAACCGTTTCGAGTTGCAGCTTCTCGGACCAGCCGCCCGTCCGGCTGATTTCGAATAGCCCCTCATCTGGTGCGGCATCGGGATCGATGTGGAGGGCTTTGAGCTGCTGCAGGTCGGTCAACCCGAGCAAGGCGTTGCCGTGCAACACCTTGTCGTCGACGAAGGAGAACGGCAGATCCCGGTCCAGCGAGACGAGCCACAGCGAGAGCTTGCACATTTGTACGGCCATCGGGTTGATGTCGGGCGCCGTACAGGCAACGCGCCACCACCTGCCGCAGGGCTCGGATACCCTGTTCCTTGGGCGAACCGACGGCGACCCGCTCACGCTGCTCGGCGGTCACCAAGGCCTTGGCCAAATAGCGGGCCGCTGCCACCAGGAATGCGCCAGAGCCACAGGCGATATCGGCCACCCGAAGGTCGAGGATGCGGTTTGACGAAATCGGCACCCACCGGGACTCGTCGGCGGTCTGGTGTGGGCCAGGGGAGTAGAGCAACGGCTGCAGTGCGTGTTTCACCACGTCCTCGGCCAGGTCCTTGGGTGTGTAGTGCGCACCGGAATTGCGCCGGGACGGTGTTTCCACCATATATAGGTCGCCGGGTGCGACCACGAATGGCCGGTCTCGCAAGTCCCGGCGGATGATCCCGATCCATGGCCGCAGCCGGTCTCGCAGTACCGCATCTCGGGTGACGGCCAGCAAGGCCCGGTCCGCGTCCTCCACGGTTTCCCCGGCGCCGAGCCCCTTGGTCAGTGCCGATTGAGACGCCGGCTTGCTGCCCGGCTGTTCCTTCTTGAGCCGTGCGAGCAGGGCGCCGATCAGGGCTGCGTCACTCACGTGCTGGCTGCCGAGCGTTTCCAGCAGTGCAAGAGAGACCTTTGGGTTCCTGCCCGTCGGCACCGCTGAGCCCCACGAGCA
>CAWDUY010000016.1:0-264414 GCA_963805555.1 uncultured Actinomycetota bacterium | reverse complement strand
GGTGAAGGTACGTCAACCGGGACGCTCGGCAGAACTATCCCAGCCGGGACCGCGGACCTCGCAGCCTGCACCCCCGCGCCACGCCGCTGACCGGAGGCGGGACTCGAAACGACGAGCCGCATCGACGTACGAGGCGGGCGTATGAGGCACATCTAAGGCTTGACCCCATGCGCCGAGCTGGTCCCCAGGCGAACGATGCAGTGACAGGGCCAGCCCGCCGGCAGCCCGCCGGCCGGGCCGGTGACCCACCGCCGCGATCCATACACGCGCCACGAGACAGGGGAGCATGATGAGCGTTACTGAGTACGACACGGACACCAACGTCGGCGACCATCCCATCGACCCCGACGCGCTGGAGGCGTTCGCCGGTCACATGGTGGGGGTGATGAGCGGCGCCGCTACCTGCTTGGGCGTGTGGCTCGGCGACGAGCTCGGCCTGTACCGGGCCCTGGCAGGCAACGGTCCGACCAGCCATCAGCAGCTCGCCGAGGTGACCGGCTGCCACCCGCGGCTCGTGCGTGAGTGGCTCGACGGGCAGACCGCCGCCGGGCTCCTCTCACGCCTTGCCGCGACCGACCAGTACGTGCTTCCGGACGTCCACGCAGTGGTTCTGGCGAACGACGAGTCTCCGGCCTTCATGGCCCGCTCGATGAACAGCTTCGGCGCGATGTTCATCGGGTTCCCCAAGGTTGTCGAGGCGTTCCTCGGCGACGGCGGCCTGCTCTGGGGCGAGCACAGCCACTACCTGTTCGCGGGCACCGAGTGGTTCTTCCGACCCGGCTACCGCGCGTTCCTGGCCACCGAGTGGCTCCCCGCGCTCGACGGGGTGGTGGACGCACTCACCGCGGGCGGACGTGTTGCCGACGTCGGCTGCGGTCACGGTGCCTCCATCGTCGCCATGGCGCAGGCGTTCCCGCACGCCACCTTCACGGGCGTCGACTCCCACGACGGGTCGGTCGAGGTCGCTCGCGCCCGGGTCGTCGAGGCGGGTGTCGATGGCCGAGTGGACCTCCAGGTCAACACCGCGACGGGGTACGACGGCACCCACGACCTGATCTGCTTTTTCGACTGCCTCCACGACATGGATGATCCTGTTGGCGCGCTCCGCCACGCGCGTCACCACCTGGCCGAGGGCGGCACCGTGATGCTGGTCGAGCCGATGGCGCTGGACGACCGCGACACCAACATCGCCGAGAACCCGCTGGCCGCGCTGTTCTACCACGCCTCGCTCGCGCTGTGCGTGCCCAACTCGCTTGCGGGGGACACGGGCACCGCCCTCGGCGCCCAGGCCGGCGAACGGACACTCCGGAGCATCCTGCACGACGCCGGTTTCACCCACGTGCGTCAGGCGGCCTCGACCCCGACCAACCTCATCCTCGAAGCACGCCCCTGACCTCCCGGATTAGGTTCTCGGGACCCCGGACCGGCCACCAGGAGGTGACGCCTCAGGCCGGCGTACCGTTGCAGCGCCGACCACCGCGGGGAAGACTCTTGGTCAGGACACCCGGTCGGCGTGCTTCGCCGGCGGTGACGGCGAAGGGCGGATGACGTGGTTGCCTCGACCCGAGTGGTCGGTCGCGACGACGAGTTGTCGACGGTCACGGACCGGCTCGGCCGTGCGGCTGAGGGGGCACCCGGTGCCGTCGTCGTGGCCGGGGACGCCGGCATCGGCAAGACGCGCTTCGTCCGGGAGGTCGCGGCTCGCGCCCGGGGCGACGGATGGACGGTGTTGGCCGGGGCGTGCGTCGAGCTGTCCGAAGGTGCGGCGATGCTCGCGCCCGTCGCCCAGGTGCTGCGGCAGCTCGGCCGCGACCGCGGCGATGACAAGCTGGCTGCGCTGCTGGAGGGACCGGCGCTGCGACTCGCGCGCTTGGTGCCGGAGCTGGCGATCGACACAGCCGGTCTCGAGGCGGGATCGGCGGCGCAGGTGCTCGTCTCCTTCCACCGACTGCTCCGCAGGCTCGGGGACGAGGCGCCGGTGCTGCTGGTGCTCGAGGACCTGCACTGGGCGGACGTGACGACGCGAGACCTCCTGCTCCACCTGTCGTCGCGGCTGTACGACGAGCGGCTGCTCGTGCTGGCCACCGTCCGCACCGACGACCTGGACCGCCGGCACCCGCTGCGTCCCGTGCTCGCCGAGGTTGTGCGGCGGCCCGAGGTGGTCCGGGTGGACCTCGGACCACTCGAGCTCGGAGCGCTGGCGGCACACCTCGCGCGGTCGACCGGCAACCCGGACGGCCGGGACATGCGGGCCATCGCCGAGCGGGCGGGCGGCAACCCGTTCTTCGCCGAGGAGATGGCCGAGGTCGGGGCGGACGGTGGTCTGCCGCCGTCCCTCGAAGAGGTGCTGTCGCTGCGGCTCGAGCGGTTGCCCCTCGACGCGCAGCGGTTGCTCGGAGAGGCAGCCGTTCTTGGTGCGAACATCGACCCGACGCTGCTCTCCTCGGTGACGAGCCTCCACCGCGCTGCCGTCCGGTCGGCGCTGCGGTCGGCGCTGGACGACGGCGTGCTGCTGGTCGACGGGGCTGCGTACGCGTTCCGGCACGCGCTGCTGCGGGAGGTGGCGCTGGAGGGACTGCTGCCCGAGGAGCGGGTCGCCGCCCACGCCGCGGCCGCTGCGGCGCTGGAGGCCGCTCCCGACCTGGCGGCGGCCGGCCGGGCGGGGGCGCAGGGCCAGGTGGCGCACCACTGGTGGGAGGCCGGGGAACCGTCCCGTTGCCTGGTGGCATCGGTGCTGGCTGCGCGTGAGGCGGAGAACGCCTTCGCTGGTGCCGTGGCGCTGCGACACCTGCGGCGGGCGATCGAGTTGTGGGAGGTGGCGGACGACCCCCGGGCGCTGACGGGCACCACCTGCGGTGCGCTGCTGCTCGCGGCGACCAGAGTGGCGTGGGAGCTCGACGCCCCCGATGTTCGTGAGCTCGGGGTTGCCGCGATCCGGGAGGCCGATGCGGCCCGTGACCCCCGAGCGAGGGCTGAGGCGAGTCTGCTGCAGACGTTGGTGCTCATCCGCTTCGGTCATGTGCATGAGGCGCTCGACGTGGCCACCCGCGAGCTCGCCCGTCACGGCGAGGAGGGCTCCGCGGCGCGAGCGTTGGCACTCGTGGCCCACGGGGCCGCTGTGACCCGCGCGAGCGAGGGGTTCGAGGGTGCCTGGGACCTCGACGACATCGCCACCGACTTCGACGAGGCCTTGGTCGCCGCGCGGGCCGCCGGCGACGTCGACGTCGAGGCGACGGTGCTGACGGCCGACATCGAGACCATCGGTCTCTACCTGGCCGACCGCGCGAGTCGGGGCGCGGCGGCGCTCGCCGCGCTCGCTGCGACCGGCCGGGCGGGTGCGATCACGCCCGGGCTCGCGACCTACTGGGCCGCCCAGCAGGCGTACCTCACTGGTCACCACGCTGAGCTCGAGTCCGCCGTCGCGCGGTGGCAGGCGACGGCGGGGCCGTCCACGGACACGCAGTCGCTCGGGTGGCTGATCATGTCGTCGATCGCGATTCATGCGCACGCCTGGGCCGGCCACCTCGACCGCGCTGTCGCCCGCGTCGACGAGCTGGACCTGCGCGACTTCCGCGGGCGGCACCACGCCACGATGTGGGCGGTGTGGGCGGCTGGGGACACGCTCCGGTGGTCCGGACGTGTCACCGAGGCTCTTGAGCGCGCAGAGCTGGCGTTCACCGCGGCGACCGCGGGCTACCGACGGCTGTGGTACGCCGCGGAGCTCGCGGCAAGTCGGGCGGCGATCGGAGCCGCACCGCGTGAGCTGATCGCCTCGGCGAGTACGACGGGCGATGCCCCGGTCGACCGGGCCTGGCCGTGGGCCATGGCGAGGTTGGTCGACGCTGTCGCGACAGCCGCCGACAACCGGCCGTTGAACACCGACCTTCTGACGATCGTCGACGGCTGGGTCCGACGGTTGGTCCGCTACGTGGGATGGCTCCGCGACGACGCACCGATCAGGTCGTGGGCGCAGGCGTGCCTGCGGCGCACGCAGGCCCAGCGGGCGGTGCTCGCCGGCTCACCCAACCCCGCACTGTGGGACCCGGTCGTGACGCACTTCGAGACGCAGGGCTCGCCCTCGTACGCGGCTATCGCCCGGCTGAGGCGCGCCACTGCCTGCGCAGCGGCGGGCGGCGCCTCCTCGCCGGCATGCGAGCGGGACGTGCTCACGGCGTGGCGGGGATTCGTGGAGATGGGGATGACCGCGCCACGACAGGAGTCGGAGGGGCTGGCTCGCGGGCTGCGGATCCGACTCCCCGGCGTGGACGACGGCGATCATGACATGCAGGTGCTGCCGGCCCTCACTGGTCGTGAGCGTGAGGTGCTGGCGCTGGTCGCCCGCGGTTGGTCGAACAAGCAGGTGGGCGAGCACCTGTTCATCTCACCCAAGACCGTGTCGGTCCACCTGTCCAACACCATGCGCAAGCTCGGTGTGGAGAGCCGTACGCAGGCGGTCCTGGTCGCTCATGGTGCGGGACTCGCCCCGGACGGCGGTCGCGACACTTCGGGGCGCCTCTGAGATGGATCTGAGGCGAGATCTGAGGCGCGACCCAGTGCGCTCTCCGTCGATGGTCCGCCATCGTGGGGGCGTCGGGACGGGACCGCCCGACCACAACGGCGGAGGGAGCGGGAGATGGGTGCACGCGTGACCTACCCGAGCGTGGAGTCGATGCTCGAGCCGACGGAGCTGGCCGGACTGCTGGGCAGGCCCGTGGACTCGGTCGCGCTCGCGCCGATGGAGACGCTGGGATATTCCTCGACCGAGGCGGATTTCCGGGAGGTGTTCGTCGACGACGAGGCGACGCCCGCGGCGGTCCTCAAGCTAATTCGCTGGTCACGGGACTGGCATGCGATCGCGACCGAGGACACCTGGGGGCGGGAGATCGCGATCTGGGAGTGCGGCGTCCTGGACCGGCTTCCACCCGCGATGGGGCACGCGGTACGGGGCGCGGCCCGGTTCGCCGACGGCGCGGCCCTGCTCATGGACGACCTCACCCGCCACTTCCTCCCCGACGAGGTACCCGTGACCCCCGAGCGAGCGCGTGGCGTGCTCCGGGCGATGGCCGCGATGCACGCGACGTTCTGGGAGGATCCCCCGATCGGTGACCTCGGGGCGGTGATCTGCCCGCTGGAGCGACTCCTGACCGGCATCAGCGCGACCATGCTGACGTCGCTCGGTGGAGTGGTGCCGGACATCCATCTCGTGACGACCTTTCCCGATGGATGGGACCGCCTGCCGAGGATCGTGGACCCGGGCGTCGCCCGGGACCTCCAGACCCTCGCCGACGACCCGAGCCCGATCCTGAAGGCACTCGATGGCTACCCGACCACGCTGTCGCACGGCGATCTGCGCAGTGCCAACGTTGCCTGGGACGGAAGCCGGGCCATCGCCATCGACTGGCAGCCGACCGTGGCACCACCTGCCTACGACCTCGCGTACTTCGTGCACGGGAGCGGTTGCCCTATGCACCCCGACGAGGCGATGGCGGCCTACCGCGAAATGCTGGCCACCGAGCTCGGCCCCGACGCGTCGTGGTCGTGGTGGGACGACCAGCTCGACATCTGCATCGCCGCCGTCGTCGCGATGATGGCTAGCCCCTGGGCGCTGCGCGAGGACGAGTACGACCCCCGCTGCGATCCCCCGTGGGACAGCATTCACTGGTGGGTCGCGCGGGCCGCGCGTGGACTTCGACTCATCGATGCGGCATGACGGGTCGGGCTCCGGCGGCCGCGACGTGGTCGAGGACGCCGGGGGAACACCGATGACTGGCGAGCAGTGCGCGTCCGACCGGCTGGCCGGGATGCTGCTCGGCCACCAGGCGACGGAGATCGCCGCGATCGGGGTCCGCAGCGGGTTGTTCGCGGCCATTGCCGCGCGGCCCGGATGCGGGGACGTCGACCTTGCCCAGGAGCACGACCTGGCTCCGCGGTACGTCGCCGCATGGACCCGCGGCGCGTACGCGCAAGGCTTCCTCGACCTCACCGCAGACGGCGGCTACCAGCTCGCCCCGCACATGGAGCGGTTGCTCCTTGAGTCAACTGCGCCGACGTACGTGGGTGGCCGGTTCCGCCTGGCCAGCGCGCTCGGCGAGGACTACCGGCGCTACCCCGAGCTGCTTCGGACGGGAAAGATCTGGCCGCGCAGCGAGCACGGCGACGAGATCCTGGCGGCACTGGCCGACAGCACGACGCCCGATGCGTCGATGATCGTCGAGCACGCCCTCCCGCAGCTGCCCGAGGTCCGCGCCCGGCTCGAGGACGGCGGGTCGGCGCTCGACCTCGGCGCCGGGTCTGGTGTGCTGGCAGTGCGCCTCGCGACCGCGTTCCCCGCCGCCGCCGTCCACGCCGTTGAGTCCGACGGCCCAAGCCTGGCGCTGGCGCGTCGCCGAGTGAAGGGAGAGGCGCTCGCCGGCCGGATCCACCTGCGCGCGCTCGATGCGACCGACCTCGATGATCGCGACCTTCACGACCTGGCGACGATGAACCTGGTCCTGCACGAAACGGGCGGCCCGAACAGACAACACGAGGTGCTGTGCCGCACCTACCGCGCTCTTCGTCCCGGCGGCGGGCTCGTCGTGTCCGAGTTGCCGTACCCCGACGACATCGGCTCCTACCGATCGGACCCGGTCCACCGACGACTCGCGGGCCTTCGGCTCCACGAGGAGGCCGTCGGCTGCGCCGCCATCACCCAACGGCAACTGCTCGACCGGATCGCTGCGGCCGGCTTCGTCAGCGTCCGGGTGATCGACCAGCCACGCCCCTCGAGATATGTGGTCGTCGCCACGAGGACGTAGCGGCCGGCGCGGGCAAGGCACCACCGACGCCACACGCCTGCGCCTGCGCCTGCGCCTGATCAGCGGCACCACTTGCGTCGAGTGAGGTCCACCGCGCGAGAGCACGCCCGATACCCAGCCGCGACGACCAGACGTGCAGCGGGTGGTCGTCGCCGAGTCGGCACGGCCACCCCCTCACTGCCGCTGACCAGGACTGAGCAGGGCGTCGGAGCTCAACATGGTCGGCCGCAGCTCGACGACGACGACCGACCGTCCGCACGACGCGCTTCCAGAGACAGGCGCAGCGGTCCCACGATGTGACTCTGACCTGAAGTGCCTTGGTCTCTGTTGCCACCTGGCCGGCGGCCTTGCCCATGATGGCGAAGCGCCAGAGAGCTGCGCCCCGACGCATGACGTCAGCATCGAATCCGTCAGCGGATCGCCCGTCTCCAGGCTGCGGCCGGCCGAGGCCGCGTCACGCATCTCGCACAGCAGGAGGAGCTGACGCTGCATCGAGCGGCTGCACAGCGGGCACGACGCTCGCTCGCAGGTGCTCGTTGATCGCCGTGCGAGCGACGAGGTCGACCCCGCCCGAGGTGGGTTAGATCGTCAAGGTCGACCAAGCGGAAGCCCAGTCGTGCGTCCGGGTTCGGGACAGAGCGGAGGTCCTCGTCGCTGTCGGGCCCCGCGTCACCGCTCGCAGGTGAGCCGAGGACCTTGAGGAAGGTGACCCTGCAGCGCTCGACACCTGGCGCAAGCGTCGAGGGCCGACTCCGGTCATCAGTACTTGGTTCAGCTCGCCCTGATCGCGAATCCCACGCTGGTGACGATCCTTTGCGGTCACCCTCGTCGGGTGCCGATCCTCCTGCGGGACGCCGACGTCACATAGCCCGGAGCCGTCGACACTGCGTAGCCCCTCGGTGGTGACAACTATGCGAAGCCGCCAACCATCACCGGGCAGCCAGAACGTCCTTAGCGCCGGATCCTGTGCCGCTGCACCTCAGACCCCTCATTGTGCTGCGTGTGCGACCACCGGGCAGAAGGTGGCGGCCGCCGGCCGGCTCTGCTCCGGTCGCTCAGCTCAGCGCGGTGACGGCGCTGATGGCGATCCAGCCGACTGCGAGTCCGCCGAACAGGGCGAGGGGCAGGCTGTTGGTGAGTCGTCGTAGGAGGTAGCAGACCAGGGCGGCGGCGAGGGCGGGCAGGCTGGTTCCCGGGGACAGGTGTCCGCCGGGGGCGAGCAGGGCGGGCACGGTGATCGCCGCGAGCACGGCGGGTCCGACCAGCGGTAGGGCTTTCGCGAGCGGGGCGGGCGGTGACTTCCGGTTGGTGACTACGAAGGCGGCCCGAAAGGCGTAGGTTCCCAGCCCGATCGCGATCAGCACGAGGACGTTAAGCATTGCGTGCTCCGATGGTGGCGCCGGCGATCATCCCGGCGGCGGCGCCGGCGAGCAGGCCGAGACCCGCGGGCAGGCCCGAGCAGAGCAGCGCGACGACACCGGCGGTGCACGCGGCGAGGTAGCCGGCCTTGTTGGTGAGCATCGGTGCGAGCAGACACAGGAAGGTCAGTGGTGCGGCCAGGTGCAGTGGTAGTGCGGTGGGCAGGGCACCGGCCAGCAGGGCGCCGACGCCGGTGAGTAGTTGCCAGGATGTCCAGAAGACCACCCCGATGGTGATGAAGTAGGTCAGCCGGGCGTGGCCGCCGCCGCCGTTGTCGGGTCGGTTGAATCTCTTGTCAGCCAGTGCGTAGGCGGGATCGGTCAGGAAATAGGGGGCGATCCACCGCCAGCGGGTGGGCCAGTGGGCGGTGTGCCGGGCCAGGCCGGCGCTGTAGAGCAGGTGTCGGGCGTTGATGATCAGTCCGGTGGCGATGACCACGATGGCGTCGGCGCCGGCGCCCAGCAGTTGCACGGCGGCGATCTGCGCGGCGCCCGCGAGCAGCAGCCAGGAGGAACACCAGGCGGTGAAGGGGTCGATCCCGGCGGAGGTGAGGGCGGCACCCAGTGCCAGGCCGAAGGGGATGTAGCCGAGGATCACCGGGAGCGCGTCCCGGCAGCCGGCGAGCACGGACTGCCGGGTCGTGAACAGCGGTCCCGGCGTCGGGTCCGGGATCGTCGCGGTGGGGGCGGAGCCCTTGGTGAGTGTCATGCCGCCACCTGCCAGGTGCCCCAACCGGAGGTTGCGGCGTGTTCGGCGAGGATGAAGGACTCCACGGACCACCAGTCGCGGAATTGGTCGGCCCCGACCTTGGCGATCAGATCGGTCATCTGGCTGGTGTGCGCGCGCAAAGCGGCCAGCTTGCGGTCGGCGTCGGCGCCGCGCAACGTGACCTGGAGGGCTACCTGTTCGCGGGGGGTGCGCAGCGGCAGTCCGTCGGCCAGGAACACCTCCAGGCTGTCGTTGAGGTGCCGCCAGGTGTCGGTGAATTCCGCGCTGGTGGTCACATACAGCAGCCGGGCCTTTGGCGCGGCCTGGGCGCGGGCACGGGTCGACCAGCCCGAGACGATCTGGTGGTCCTGGTGTCCGGTCAATCCGTCCGGACCGAACGTCACGATGGTGTCCGGGCGGACCTGGTCGATCACCTCGACCAGCGAGCGGACCGCGGCGGCCGGTGACTGCTGGGCGCACGTCCCGTCCCGGTAACCCAGCACGTGGTGTTCGGCGACGTCGACCGTGGCCAGCGCGGCGCGTAGTTCGCGGGTGCGGATCGGTCCCAGCAGCTCGGGTGGCCATTGGGCCGGGTCCGCGGTCCCGAGTTCGCCGCGAGTAGCGGTCACGCACACCACTCGTTGGCCGGCGTCGCGGCAGGCGGCCATCAGTCCCGCCGACAGCAGCGTCTCGTCATCGGGATGTGCCCAGATGCCGAGAACTGTTCCCAGCGAGGCGATGTCGAGGCCAGGGTTGGGCGGGCGGTGCGTGGGACGGGCGGTCATTTTTTGCTCCTGGTGTCGGGACGCTCGGTGACGGCCGGGTTTCGATGGTGTTGATCGTCCGGGGCGGCGGGCTGTGGCACTTGGATGCCGGCTGCAGATCATCGGGAGAACCTGTGCGGGCGGGTTGCTGTCGCGGTGCCGGTGATCTGCATGTGCTCTCCAGTTGTTCTTCATGCACCGGGTGGGGGGCTGGAGGAATTCTTTGGAGGTCAACCAAGCGGTCCCGCTGACCGGGACCAGAGAAAAGGGAGCAGCAAATGACCACCATGCAGAGCAGCACCGTGCAGGCACCGGCCGTCGACAACGGGGTGAATGTCGAGGCACTGTTGGGTGCCCGGGAGGCGTTGACCGCGGCGCCGGAGGCCGCCCGCTTCCAGTGGCGGGCGCGGTGTGCCTGGGTGAACGGCACCCACAGCCGCACCACCGTGCAGGACTACGCGGGCCTGGGCGCCGAGCAGACCCATCGGCAGCAGTTCGTGTTCGAGGGTGATCACCCGGAGCTGTTCGCGTCCGAGGACAACGGGGCCACCCCGGTCGAGGCCTTGCTGGCCGCGTTGGCGGGTTGCCTGACCGCTGGTGTCGCGACTGTCGCGACCCGCCGTGGTGTGCAGTTGCGGTCGGTGCATGCCGTGGTCGAGGGCGATCAGGACCTGCAGGGGATCCTCGGGATCGACCCGGACGTGCGGAACGGGTTCAGCGGGATCCGGGTGCGGTATGAGATCGACGCCGATGCGTCCAAGGCCGACATCGAGGCCATCGTCGCGCAGTCCCAGAAGCGATCCGCTGTCTTCGACGTGCTGACCAACCCGACCGCCGTCACCGTCGAGGTCGCCTGAGACATCGGTAGCGGGACATCGGGTCGGACCGGCAAGAAGGGTGAGGTGGCAGTGATGCAGGCGACCGTGGTGATCATCGGTGCCGGTCAGGCCGGTCTGGCGATGAGCCACTGCCTGACCGGCAGGGGGGTGGACCATATCCTGCTGGAGCAGGGGACGGTGGCCCATGCCTGGCGGACTCAGCGGTGGGATTCGCTGCGGTTGCTGACCCCGAACTGGATGACCCGGCTGCCCGGGTTTTCCTACCGTGGCGGCGATCCGGATGGCTACCTGACGGCGGCCGGCGTCGCCCATTTCCTGGACGGGTACCGGCGGTCGTTCGACGCGCCGGTTCGGCACGGCACCAGGGTCACCGAGGTGCGGCGCCACGGGTCGGGATTCGTGGTCGAGACCGACCAGGGGTCGTGGCAATGCCGGGCGGTGGTGGTCGCCACCGGCGCGACCGGTGACCCGCACCGCCCGGCACTGGGCGCCGAGTTGCCCGGGTCGGTGGAGCAGTTGAGCATGCTGCAGTACCGCCGCCCCGGCCAGATCGGGACCGGCGGGGTGCTGGTGGTGGGGGCGTCCGCATCCGGGGTGCAGATCGCCGACGAACTCGCCCGCAGTGGCCGGGAGGTGACCCTGGCGGTGGGTGAGCACCTCCGGATGCCGCGGACCTACCGGGGCCGGGACATCCATTACTGGATGGACGCGATCGGGCAGTTGGACGAACGGTACGACCAGATCGAGGACATCGCCCGGGCCCGCCGGCTGCCGTCATTGCAGCTGGTCGGGTCGCCGGAAAGGCGGACCCTGGACCTGAACTCGTTGTCCGGCAACGGGGTCCAACTGGTCGGCCGGCTGGTCGGCGTGACCGGTGGACGGGTGCAGTTCTCCGGTGGATTGGCGAACCAGGTCGCCGCGGCCGACCTGAAGCAGAACCGGTTGCTGGACCGGGTCGACGACTTCATCGCCGCGCAGGGCGGCGCGGGGGCCCCGGCACCCGGAACCCGGCCGGCACCGACGGTGATCGGCAGCGCGCCGACCGTGCTGAACCTGGACCGGTTCGGCACCGTGGTCTGGGCGACCGGCTACCGGCCCCGGTATCCGTGGCTGGACCCGGCGCTGCTCGATCGACGGGGCGGGATACGGCACGATGGCGGGGTGATGAGTGTCCCTGGCATGTACGTGCTGGGTCTGCCGTTCACCCGGCGCCGCAAGTCCAACTTCATCGACGGTGTCGGACCGGACGCCCGAGACCTCAGTGCCCTGCTCATCAACCAACTCGAGCCCGTCACCGCAGCAGCCGCCTGACGGGGTGGCGACGGCTGGGGGCGTTGGTGGGTCATGGCATCCTGCGCCGATGGTGAGGACCCAACAGATCGAGCAGACGTCGGCCTTTCGTTCCTGGGACCGGGCCATGGAATGGCCGTTGATCGCGGTCGCGGTGGTGTTCGGCGGCACCTACGCCTGGCAGGTTCTCGCCGAACCCGTCGGTGGGGCGCTGCTCGCCACCCAGCTCATCTCGCTGGCGGCCTGGGCGGTGTTCGCGATCGACTATGCCGTCCGGCTGAAGCTGACCGCGGAACGACGGCGGTGGTTCTGGCACAACCTGCTGTCGTTGGCTGTTGTTGTCCTGCCGATCCTGCGACCGTTGCGTCTGGTGCGGCTGCTGACCCTGTTCACGGTGTTCCAGCGGGCCGCGGGGACCGCGCTGCGCGGCCGCGTGGTGATCTACGCGGCCTCCACGACGACCCTGTTGGTGTTTATCTCGGCACTGGCGGTCTATCAGGCCGAACGCGATGCTCCTGGCGCCGACATCACCACGTTCGGTGATGCGCTGTGGTGGGCGTGCGTCACGGTCACCACCGTCGGGTACGGCGACCTGTCGCCGGTCACCACGGAGGGGAGGTGCATCGCGGTCGCGATGATGATCTGCGGTATCGCCCTGCTCGGTACCGTCACCGCGATCATCGCGTCCTGGCTCGTCGAGACCGTCAGCGCCAGAGAGGAAGCCGTTGAAGCCGCTACGCAGGCCCAGGTCGGCGTCCTGTCTGCGCAGGTCAATGAACTGCACGCGCTGCTGATCGCGGTCGCGGCACCGTCCGGGCCGCGCGCCGGTACTGCCCCCGACGTCCCGTCCTGAGGTAGTGGGGCAGCTGGCCGGCGGACTACGGGTGACCGGCGCCGGCTGCTGGTGCCGGGAAGGTCACGACCTGGCCGGTCGCGCCGCCGACGGCGTCCGGTCCGCCCCAGTGCTGGCTCACCACGAACAGCGTCGGGTCGGCGCTCCTGCCGAGCGCACACGCAAACGCGCCCCGGTCGAGATCGACCGTCGCGAGCCTCTCGCTACCTTCGCGGACCCGCACGCAGTGCCGGTTCCCGACGTCGGCGTACCAGAGTGCGCCAGTCGCATCGAGGCAGATCCCGTCCGGATGATCCCCCGGGTCGCCGCCCACACCCGCCGGTGCGACAGCGCTCCGTCGTCGTCGATGTCCTAGGCCGTCAGTTGCTCGGCGTAGGACTCCGCCCGTCCCGCCAGCGCGGGGACTCTCCGAATACGATGCCGCCGGTGAGTACGCCCATGAAGAATCAGACCGCATTCGGGGTGAAGGTTCATCGGCGGCCGCTGAACCGCCTATTTCTCGAGGTAGCCGGCCCGGCCGACCCTGGAGACGGTCCACGCCGTCAGCCGACCGGCATGCTGCGCAGCTCTCCCAGAACGGCCTTGGCGGCTGCCGCGGTCGTGCGATGCAGGCCTTGGGCCCAAGCGATGTCGGCGTCGGCACCTAGGGCGGCCCGTGCAATGGCGAGGCAGTCGTCGATGCGCTCGGCCTCGGCGCCGTAGGCGGGGCGGGAGCCGGCGTTGGTGGTCAGCGCAGCCACCAGTTCGACCACGGCCGTGGGTGCCTCGAACCGTCCGAGCAGCGGCACCACGTTGCGCAGGCAGGTGACGAGCATGTTCTCGCTGCCGGAGCCCAGCCACACCTCGATCGTCTGCCAGGTGCGTTCTACCGTCTCGGCGTCCAGCTGGCCGGCCCGTGCCCGCAGTGCGCTCTCGGCGATCATCGCGACGCCCAGGACGAGGCGGTTGCCGACCGTGTCCGCGAGCTCCGCGGCGCGAACGAACTGCCGTAGGGCCGACGCCGGGCTGGTCTCGGCGGTCGCCTCACCCTCGCAATACCAGCTCATCGCCAGGCATGTCGGGTTGTCCAGGTGCGCGGTGAGCTCGCGCAGCCTTGCCAGCTCGATGTCGGCCGAACGTCCGGCGTAGGTCAGGGCGAGCAGCGTCCCGCCGACGGCGAGCGCCACATCCACGGGATGCTCGCGCTCGGCCGACAGCAGGCTGGACCGGGTGAAGGCGGCGATGGCGAGATCCAGGTCACCGACGGCCATCGCCGCGTCGCCGAGCGCGTCCTGCGACGCCGCCGCGGCCGCGGCCGATGTACCCCCGGCCGCATCGATACCTGTCCCGGCGTACCTTCGCGACTCGTCGAACCGGCCGACCATCCAGCAATGGTTGGCGGCCGCCGCGTAGACGTCCGGAAGGATCCCCTCGGAACCGAGTGCCAGCACATCCTCTGACCAGCCGAGCACGTCGGGCCGGACCCGGTGGTATCCCCATCGGCGCAGCGCGACGACCAGGGATCCTGCGGTGGCCGCCTCGCCGGCGGCCATCGCCCAGCTGAAGGCGGCGGTCAGATCGGGCAGCGACCGCTCGATCTCCGCAGCCCACCACGCCTCGCGCGAGCCCACCAGGCCGGCATCGGCCCGGGCGGCGAGGTCGGCGGCCCACGCCGCATGTGCGCGGCTGAGTCGGTCGCTGCCGGCAGGGTCCAGCCGGGCGCGGGCGAAGGACCGCAGCGTCTCCAACAGGCGGTAGCGACCCGGCCCGGTCGGACCGGGCCGGACGACGAGTGACCGATCCACCAGATCGGTCAGGATGGCGGCGGCGTCCGGGCCTAGGACGGCGGACACCGCCTCGAGGTCGAACGACCCGGCGAACACCGCCAGGCCCAGGAAGGTCCGCTGCTCTTCGGCGGTCAACAGGTCGAAGGACCACTCGATGGTGGCCGCGAGGGTGCGATGCCTGGCGTGGGTGCGTCGCGAGCCCGTCCGGAGCAGGTCGAGCCGCCCGGACAGCGAATTGCGCAGGTCGCCCAGGGTCACCGACCCCACCCGTCCGGCCGCAAGTTCGATCGCGAGCGGCAGGCCATCCAGGGCGCGCACCAGTGCCACCATGTCCGCGACGGTGTCCGGGTCGAGCCGCAGGTCCGGCGCGGCGGCCCTTGCGCGCTGCAGGAACAGGGTCAGCGCGGGCCCCAACGCCTCGGGCTCGGGCGAGTCAGCGGCCGGCAGCTGCAGCGGCGGCAGCGGGAACACATACTCTCCGTTGACGCCCAGCCGTTCCCGACTGGTCGCCAAGACAGTCACCGTGGTGTTCCAACCGAGGATGTCGGCGACCACATCGCCGGTTTCAGCGAGAACGTGCTCGCAGTTGTCGAGTACCAGCAGGCCGGTGGCCATCTCGAGGCGGCCGCGCAGGGCGGCTTCTGGGGTGACGCCGGGGAAGGCCAGTGCCTCGACCGCGTCCGCCACCGCAGGGCGCACCCCTGAGGGATGACCGACGCTGGTGAGATCGACCCACCACACCGGATCGCCGTCGGCGTGCCCGCGGGCGATCTCCGCGGCAATGCTCGTCTTGCCCACGCCTCCCGGGCCGACGACGGTGACACAGCGGTGCTGACTCACCATGGATCCGATGGCGGCCAGCTGACCCTCCCGACCATGGAGTTCGACGATCGGCAGCGATGGCGCCTGCGTCCGGGCGACCGGTGTGGGTGGTTTCGCAACGGCCCGCCGCAGCACCTGCTGGTGCAGGGCCGCCAGCTCCTCCGACGGGTCGAGCCCGAGTTGGTCTGCGAGCTGATCGCGGTGGGTGTCGTACGTCGACAACGCCTCGGCGACGTTGCCGGCGGCGTGCTGGGCGCGCATCAGGAGCCCGACGGAGCGTTCCCGCAGGGGTTCCTCGGTCACCAGCACGCGAAGGTCCGCCATCGCCTCGCCGAGCCGGCCGGTGCGCAACAGCGCCTCGGCGCGGCCCTCGCGGACACTGCGACGTTCCTCCTCCAGCCGCACCGCCTCGCCAAGCGCGATGTCCTGGTCCAGACCCGCCCAGGCGGGACCGCGCCACCAGGCCAGGGCCCGGTCGAACTCGGCAACCTCGCCGGCGCCCACCGCGTCGGCCGCCGCGGCCAGGAAGAGCTCGGCATCGACGCTCACCCCGTCCCGGCTCAACAGATAGCCGGCTGGCTGCCGGACCAACAGGTCCGACGCCGAGTGCAGGGCGCGCCGGGCTCGCTTCACGGTGGTGTGCAGCGCGGCTCGCGAGTCCGCGGGCGCCTCCTCACCCCAAATCAGGTCCACCAGGCGATCGGCCCCGACGACCCGTCCGCGGGCGAGCACCAACACCGCCAGCAGCCGCCCCGGACGACCCGCCGGCAGGGGATTCTGCTGACCGTCGACCAGCAGGGTGGGCGGCCCGAGCACCGAGACATGCAACCGGCCGGCAGGCGGGGTCACGGTGCTCACGCACGCCAGCATGCCCGACGTCCACGGCCGGAATGAATCCCACCCGGCAACACCCTGGCTCGATGGTCAGCCCGCTGTCAGCGGGGTGTCAGTGAAGGCCTCGATTCTCGAATGACCAGCGGCCCACGGCCGAAACCGGCACACCGATTCGAGGAGAAGTCCATGACCACCCAGACAGCGCCAACCCAGACAGCCGACATTACGACAACGGTCACCGAGGCACCGGTCGCCGACACACCGCCCACCGAACGGGACACCGAGGCCTTCGCGGGGCACCTGTTCGAATCGGTGCTCGGTGCGTTCGACACCCTCAGTGTTGGTCTCGGCGACCAGCTGGGCCTCTATGACGCCCTTCACCAGCACGGGCCGGTGACCTTCCCGGAATTGGCGCGGCTGACCGGTATCCACCCCCGGTACGCCCGGGAGTGGCTGGAACAGCAGACCGTGGCAAGCATCCTCGCGGTGGACGACGCGACCCGGCCCGCCGACCAGCGTGGCTATTCGGTGCCCGTGGAGCATGTGCCGGTCCTGGTCGACCGGGACAGCCTGTTCTTCTTCCGGCCGATCCTGGCCGCGATCTCGGCCGCGGCGGTCCAGCTGCCGGCGATCGTCGATGCCTACCGGACCGGCGGGGGCGTCCCGTGGCAGCAGTACGGCCCCGACATGCGCAGTGCTCAGGCCTACGCGAACCGGCCACTGTTCCTCAACGTGCTCGGCCAGGAGTGGCTGCCCTCCATCCCCGACGTGCACGCCGCGCTCGTGGCGGGAGGTCGGGTCGCGGACATCGGCTGCGGCGACGGGTGGTCCAGCATCGGGATGGCCCTGGCCTACCCCGGCATCACCGTCGACGGGTTCGACATCGACAAGGCCTCCGTCGACGCCGCCAACGCCAACGCCGCCGAGTACGGCGTGGGCGACCGGGTCAAGGCGTACCACGTCGACGGCGCCGATGCCGACAGTCAGGGAACCTATCGCCTGGTCACCGCTTTCGAGTGCATCCACGACATGGGTGACCCGGTAGCCACCCTCGCAGCGATGCGCAGGCTGGTTGCCGCGGATGGTGCGGTCCTGGTGATGGATGAGCGGGTACCGGAGACGTTCACCGGGCCCGGTGACCCGGTGGAGCAGATGTTCTACGGCTTCTCGCTGCTCATCTGCCTGCCCGACGGCATGTCGCACCAGTCATCGGCCGGCACCGGCACCGTGATGCGGCCGGACGTCCTGCGCGGCTACGCGTCTCGAGCCGGCTTCGCATCGACGGAGGTGCTGCCGATCGAACACGACGGCTTCCGCTTCTATCGGCTGCACCAGTGAGTACGCCGCAGGCGGGACGGGAGGCGCTGACCACCGGGTGGGAGTCCGATGTGGCGGTCGGGGACACGATGCTGCGCCGGTACCTGTTTCATTGGGCGGCGTACTGCGCGGCCTATGCCCAGGCCGCCGGCGGTGTGGTGGCACAGACCGACGCCGTCGCGGTCGCCGACCTGCGCCGTCCTTCCGGCTATTTCAATTCCGTGACGTTGCTGCGCCCACCCGGGCCCGATTTCGCCGATGTGCTCAGCGATGTCGGTCGCCTGGTGGCAGGCGGTCGCGGCGAGGTGCTGCTGTGGAGTGCGTGGCCAACGCAAGACCTCCGGCGGTTCGGCTGGGAACTGGTCGGACACCCGCCGCTGCTGGTCCGACCGCCGGCGACAGTGCTGCCGCCGCCGGCGGCGCCGGCCGTCGACGTCAGCCGGGTCACCGACCCGCGGACGCTTGCTGACTGGGAACGGGTCGCGATCGAGGGTTACCCGCTCCCGGAACTCGACGGCGCGGATCCGGGGGACCTTGCGAGCCCGCGACTACTGGATGACGAGCGGTTCGCGTTCTGGGTCGGTCGGGACGACGCGGGCCGCGCCGCCAGCCTCGGCACATCCTTCGTCGAGCACGGCATCGGCAGCTTCGCGCTGGGCGTCACCCGGCCCGAGGCCCGGCGCCGAGGGCACTGGCTGTCGCACGCTGTTGCGCGCCTGCAGCATTCACCCGATGTGTGGATGACGGGTGTGTTCAGCGATTTCAGCCGGCCCGGCGCGGAGGCGATCGGGTTCGTGCCGATTGTGCGCCTCACCTTGTGGTCGTTGGCGCGGTCCTGATCGGGCAGTGCACTCCGGCCGCGCTACCGGCCGGAGTGCGCCGCGAGGTTGGTTGGCAATGCCGATTCCGGCCGCATCGTTAGGCTGGAATGATGTCCCGACCGGCTGCGCGCCCGCAGGCGTTCCCGACCGGGGTCTTGCCGTGACGGAAGAAGCCGGCTCGATCCGCGGATACGCGTTCGGGAACACCAGCCTTGACCTGGACAAGCGCGAACTCCGGGTTGACGGCAGGACGGTGCATCTGGAGCCGCAGGTCTTCGACGTGCTCGCCTACCTCGTCCTGCATCCCGACCGCATCGTCGGGAAGTCCGAACTGCTCGACGAGGTCTGGGGCAGCCAGTTCGTCACCGAGGCGACGCTGACGTCGCGGATCAAGTCGGCTCGACGAGCACTGGGCGATGATGGTGTGCGTCAGCAGATGATCCGAACCGAACGAGGACACGGCTACCGTTTCGTCGCTGCCGTCACCGAACTCGACCGGGCGGGGTCGGCCGGGCCGCCACTGGCTCAGCCGACGAGTACGGTACGGCCGCTTCCGCTGGCGCGCGGGTCGCTGATCGGGCGCTCGGCCAACCTGGATGACATCCAAGCGCTGTTCGGTCGCCATCGCCTGGTGACCATCACCGGTCCAGGAGGAGCGGGAAAGTCGACCTTGGGCCTCGCCGTTGCCCGCCGCTGGCGGGCCGGCCCGGATGCCGAGGTCCTGCTCGCCGAGCTGGCGCCGGTGCGCGATCGGAGTTCGGCGATCCGAGCGGTTGCCGAGTCGGCCGGGGTACAGGGGGTGGGTGCCGGAGACCTGGCGGAGTTGGCGGCCATCGTGGGCCGGCGGCCGGTGCTGCTGGTGCTGGACAACTGTGAACATCTGTTGGACATCGCCGCCGAGTTCGTCGATCTTGTCCTCGACGCGGGTGCCGAGGCTCGGGTGTTGGCGACCAGTCGGGAACCGTTGCGCCTGGATGGCGAGGCGATCCACCGGATCGGTTCTCTGGGCCGGGATGCCCCACGATTGTTCGTCGAACGTGCGGTGGCGGTCGTAGGGGACGATGCCCCGGCGGTGGGCGACCCCCGCGTCGGTACGCTCTGCGAGCATCTGGACGGCCTGCCGCTGGCGATCGAGCTGGCCGCCGCCCAGCTCGACCACCTCGACCTGAACGATCTGATCGCCCGGCTGGACGACCGGCTGGGCTTGCTGGTCGGCGGGCGGCCACGGGCCGGCCACCGTCATTCCACGCTGACCGCGACGATCGAGTGGAGCTACCAGCTGCTGGCCGAACCGAACCGAGGCCTGTTCGATGCGCTGGGGGTGTTCCCCGCCGGCTTCGACCTGGCGGAAGTGCAGTCGTTGCGGCCCGAATTGGACCTGGTGACGATCACCAACCTGGTCGGTGACATGGTAGCCAAAAGTCTGGTGGTCCGGTCCGCCGGCGGTCGCTACCGTCTGCTGGAGACAATTCGGTTGTTCGCCGCCGGTCGCCTCGACGGTTCCGGCCAGAAGGTCGAACTGGTCGAGCGGCTGCGCTGCCATGTCGTTGCCCGTGCGACGCGGCTCTCCCGTGTGCGCAGCTGGCTGTCGGCCCCACTCGCCGCGCGCAACCGCGACGACATCGAGAACGTCCGGCTGGCCTTTACGGCGAGCCTGGACCGCGAGGACGTCAGCGCCGCGATCGATATCGCCATCGGGATGAGTCTGCTGTGGCGCAATTCGGTGTCTTTCGAAGAGGGCCGGCGGTGGATCGCGCAGCTGGCCGACCGGGAGCTGGCGCCTCGAGATCAGTTGTGGTGGTTGGTCCTGCAGGCCGACATCGGTCTCGGTGCCGGCGACCCGCGTCGCATGGTCGAGGTCACGGATGCCGCGATCGAACTCGGGCCGGCGGCGGATGACCCGGCGGGTGTCGTCGTCGCGATGGTGTACCGGGGAATGGTGCAGCTGGTAAGGCCGTCGGACGCGGTCGAGCGGCTCGACCGGGCCAGTGAGCGCGCTCGGCAGTTGCACGAGCCTGCGCTGGACCGGCTCGCCCGTGCCGTCCGGGTGGTGGCGCTGCTGCAGTTGGGTCGGCGGTCGGAGGTCGAGGCGGAGCTGCGTGCCATCGCAACAGGTGACGACACGAACGACTATGACCACTACATCTCGTTGTGGGCGTCTTGGGTGGTTGCGCTGGCCGACCTCGACGGACCGCGACTTCGCCGGATTCAGGACACTCAGCTCGAAAGCTTGCGGGCCAGCGGGTTGCTGGACAACTGGCTGACGATGTTCTGCGACGCCCTCACGATGATCGGCGAGGGCCGGGAGTACCTGCCTCAATTACGTCGGGCCCGTCGCCGGGCCGAGGCGGAGGGCCGCCACGCCGACGCGGACTGCGTTCTGGCCCTCGGGCTGGCGGCCGCGTACGCCGGTGACCCGGTGCGAGCGGCAGAGTTGGTCGGTGCCTCCGGAGGTGCGTTGTTCCACGACACCGCGAATTTCGTGCACCACCTCGTCGTTCGCGACCAGGTGGTCCGGCCGCGGCTGAACCCGGACACCTTTGCGGCCGCCATGGCCCGCGGCAGCAAGTGGTCGATCGAACGGATCCTTTTCGACCACGAACTACGAGGTGAGCGCCGATCGTGATCGGTGTAATGATCACCGCGCCGTTGTCTACCCCGATCATGGGTACTGGTGTTGTTCCTGTCGAACCTGATCGCTCTGGTGCTGGCCGGCACCTTGGTCTTCACCGTGATCGGTGCCGGCGAGCAGGTCGACGTAACGGGGCCCAATCGGCGGCGGGTGCGTCCGGATCTGGCGAGCCTCGGGTCATTGCCGGGAGATGGCCACCATCGCGACCTGTTCCGGGTCGATGAGATGTGATTGGTCGTCATCGCCGACGTCGATTTGGACGACGTCGATGCGGCCGTTGAACTTGCTGGCGCCGGCGTATTCCGCGCTGATCGGCATGCCGTAGTCGTTACCGATGTCGGTGGTCTCGTCGGCAGAGAAGACCAGTGGTTGGGTCATGTCAACCCGCCCGGCGCCGACGCGTACGCCGTCGTAGTAGAGGGTGACGGTGCCGCCTTTGGCCAAACCACCGCCGTCATAGGCGAATTCGGATCGGACCTGGTGGTGACCCGCCGCGAGTACCTCTGTCGCCCCGACGACGAATTCCTGCATGCCCAGTAGGTTGTACACGAACTTGGCCCTGCCGTCGGCGAAGAACAGGGCCCAGCCACCGAACCGGCCGCCCTGCGCGATGATCACCCCGTTCGTCGGGCCGGCGGCGGCAGCGTCGATGGAAGCGGTCACGCTGAAGGACCGGTTCTTGATGTCGAGCACGCTGCCCTCGTTCAGTCGCTTCATCCCGGGGAAGAGCTCCCAGATGTCATCGTCCAATGCAGGCAGCACCTCGCTGGGCAGCCAGGGGGTGCTGTGCCGGGTGACCGCGCTCCACCCCCGGAAGTAGATCCCGCGGTTGCCGAACATTTCGAAGTACTGCAGGTCGTGCCGTTCCGGCGCGTCCGGGTCTTCGAAGGTGTAGATCATGCTGGTGCCCTCGATCGGCGCCTGACCCACTCCGTTCACGAAGTCCGGGTGCGGCAAACCGGCAGCCTCGAGAATTGTGGGTGCGACGTCGATGACGTGGCAGAACTGGGACCGGACTCCGGGTTCGCTGTTGATGCCGGTGGGCCAGTGCACGATGGTGCCGTTGCGGGTGCCACCCCAGTGGGAGGCGACCTGCTTGGTCCACTGATACCGCGTGCACATCGCCCACGCCCAGCCGACGGAGTAATGGTTGTAGGCGTCCACCGTACCCAGCTTGTCCTTGATCGACGCCATGAATTCCCGGGGTCTCGATGGCCGACTGCCCGTTGAAGTTCGCCATCGTCTTCTCCGGTTCGATCGGGGTGGTGCCCTCGTACAGCGCCGGGTAGTACTGGTTGTTCTCACCTCCGATGAAACCGTAGAAGTACTCGAACCCGCCGCCACCGGAGGGCCAGGAGTCGAACGGCCCGATCGGTGACGTCTGCCACGGCGGCACCTCGTGGCACTTGCCGAACAGCGCGGTTGAATACTCGTTCAGTTTCAACGTCATCGGCAACGCGGCCTTGGTGTTGGCCCGCACCCCACTGTTACCCGGCGCTGAGGTCGCGGTTTCGGTGATCCCCCGATCCCCACGGAATGGTGGTTCCGCCCGCGGAGCAGCGCCGCCCTGGTCGGCGCGCACAATGCGGTGGTGTGGAACCGGTTGTACGTCAACCCACCGGCTTCAGCCGTTCCGCGGTGGGCATCTGCGCCGGGCCGCCGAACACACTACCGGCGCCGTAGCCGACGTCATCGTGCACCCAATCGATCCACCATCTATCCGCTCCCTGTCTCTTGGGCCAGGTCCAGGCATGACTGTGCACGCTTGGATCCAGTTCGCAATCACACCACCCTGGCAATCAACCACGGCATCCGCCCCGCAGTGCTTCGACCATCACCCATCGACGGGTGTCCGTTGTCCATTCCGTCCAGGTCTGCCGCTGAACACCTGGATGGCCTCGGTGAGCGAGTGGGCGGATCAAATAGCCGACTGCGGGCGGTTCAGGTTCCTGGTGCTGTCTACGTCACGTGAACGCGTGGTTGCTGAGCCGCTGTCACGCTTTCGGCCATTGCGCGTCAAGAACCTTTCGTCAGGTTGGTGTCAGGTGCCCGAAAGTCAAGGAACGGTAAACTTCGCGCAGCACACGAGTGCACGACGGCATATTGATGATGGGGAGGACGATGACTGCGGTGGCGATGGAACTGAACAAGAGGGATCGTGCAAGGTCGCCCAACGATCCGGATAGCAGGTTCCAACGGGCTGCCGAGATCCAGCGGGTCGCCCAGAGTTTGGCCAGTGAATTCGCACTTGTCCTCCCCATGGACATGGTGTCATCAGTTGTCACCCGCGCCCTTCGCGATCTCACAGGTGAGGTACCCGCCGAGTCGCTGCCCGAATTCGTGCACCACGCGGCGCGTCAGCGATTGATGGATGCCGTTGGTGTTGAACCGATGCGCACGGGGCTGCGCCTCCGACTGATGCACGGACGCGCATCATGACAGCCGTCGTTCCCGGCCCAACCCTTGACAGCGTCATCAGGGCGGCCTTTGCACTCGGTTCGGCGACCAGGACTGATCTGCTCACAGCAGCCGTCACCGCCCATGCACCGACGAGCGCCATCGAGAACCTGCTGCGACTACCTGAACGGCGCTACCGCAGTCCCGCGGAGGTCGAAGCCCTCATTGGCTGATCCAGAGGGGACAATTCACTCACACGGCTGCAAATGGACATGTGCAGAATGCCTGCCGGCGCTTCGGCCTGGTTCGCCGACCGCCGCCATCCCTTGCGGGGTCGCTCGGTGCCAACGGCCGCACCGCGGCGACCGCGGCCCTTGTCAACGACGTCTGACTCAAATGCGCTGACTCCGACTGTTCGTTCCCCGCTGCCGCAATCCACCGGGAACATCCTGACCGCAGGGATCATTCTGACTGTCGCTGCCGTCACCGCCGGAATCGTGATCATGAAAACGTCGTCCGGTTTCGCGGCGCGAACCGCTTGCGCCGGATCGCATCGACCGTTCGCCGAAGACAGCGACCTGACCACCTGCAGGTCCACTCTCACCCTCAGTGTCGAGCAGCTCTTCCTTGGTCACGGCCCGGTCCCGATTCCGCAACAGCAGAGCGATGACGTCGAAAACCTGCGGCTCCACGGACACGGCACCATCCGGACCGGTGATCTCGAATCGGTCGAGGTCCACGGTGTGACCGCCAGTGAGAAACCGCACTCCTTCATTCTGGCGGCTGCGTTGTCATCACGATCGCCGCGTCCGGCCGGAGGACTCCGACGGGGCGTTGTCTGCCCGCGCTGTGATCTGCCGTGGGCGTTCGGCGACCTGCAGGTGATCGGGTAGTCCGTCATCGAGCGGAACCTCAGGCCGTGCGGCTTCCCGCCGGGCGCACGGTCCACAGTCATGCTCGGAGCCGCACCAAACCTCGATGTCACGAGGTGAGTCGACCCCGATCTCGGGCATCCGGGGCAAGGGCCGAGTGGAGCCAGCTACTCCCACGGGAAAGTGCATGGCGCCGCCGATGCCCGAGCAGCTGGAGCAGTGGCCACAGCAAGAACTGATGACCGGTCTGGTCACTGATCGCAGCCTCGTCCACAGACTCTGTCCTGATCTTTTCCGCGGTTCGGGTCCCCCTGGGCGCGGCGTTGTTCCGCGCGCGCCCAGGGGTCGGGCAGGGCCCGGCCGTGTCGTGCCGACCGGGCCCGGGTCAGGATTACGGCACTCTGCCCGGTGGTGGCCGGGAGCCGGGCAGGGACCGCCGGGCTCGGCGGGTGAGGCGGTCGTGGTGGTGGAGTTGGGCGGCGATCGCGGCCCGGGCGTATCGGTCGAACCCGACCGGTCCGCACGGCCGCCAGCCCAGGACGGCTTTGGCGAGGCCGACCTCCGCGGCCTGCTCGAGGTCGTCGGGGTTCGGGTTGTCCGGTGAGTGCTGATGGGCCATCGTCCGGGCCATCGGCAGGTAGTACCGGAACAGGGCGTCCTCAACATGCGCCAGGGTGCACGGCTGCTGCCCGGTCCTGGCCTGACGTAACGCGTCCCACAGCTTTTCCGCGGTGGCGATGGTCTGGGTGTCCGGGCTGGTCATCGCCGGTCCAGGCAACGCCGGAACGACGGGGTGAACGCCGTGACCGGCGGTTCCCATTCGACCCGGCCGCTGCGCCGGTTTCCTCCCGCGGTGGCGGGTCGGGCTGGTGGCGTCTGCGACCAGGCGTCCGGCCAAGAAGGATTGACCATGCTGACCCGGGGCGGCAACCGGGTCCCGGCCGGCCGCGACCTGATCAGGTGGACCGAGAAGGGGTGGCTTCGGAACAGCGACATTTTGGGTTGTCTTCCGCGTTGGGGCGGGCGTGCATCAACCGTGCCGTGCTCAACGGAAATTGATGAACCGATGGGTTGGTGCGCGCACCCGGAACCGTCAGGGCGGCTGCCGTTCCAACCGGTACCGACCCTACCCGCACCGCACCTACCGGTGACCGGGAGTGCCCGATCGGAACCGATCTGCAACAACCCACCCAACGGCTGAGGCCACCAGCGGGGCCCCCGCGGGTCGGCCGAGGTCAGCCGGCCGGTGCTGGTGCGACGGTCTTGGCGACCAGGTCCGCAGCGACCTCCCGCAGCGGGACGTTCCGGTTCTGCGACACGGTCCGCAGCATGTCGAACGCGGTCTGGACGGGGCAGTGCTGCATCCCGATGATGATGCCGATGGCCTGGTCGATCACCGACCGGGACGACAACGCGGTCCGCAGGTGATCGGTCAGGGTGGCCTCGTCGTAGTGTCGCATCACCGCGGTCACCACGGCAGCGGCTAACCCGGTCAGTTGCGCGGCCGCCGCCCGGGACTCGGCGTCAAACGCGTTCGCGGTCACCGCATACAGGTTCAGCGCGCCGATCGCGGCACCATTGACCAGCAATGGGCTGGACAACACCGACCGCACCCCGTGCACCACCGCCAAACCCGGGTACCCGTCCCACCGGGCCTCGGTGGTCAGGTCATCGGTGTGCACAATCGTGGCGGTGCGGAGGGCCTGCAGGCAGGGGCCGTCGTCCAATTCGTACTGCTGCTCGTCCAGCAACCGGGCCAACGCATCCGCCGATGCCACGGTGATCACATGCCCGTCCTCCGACAGGGTGATCCCACACGTCGACGCCGCCGGCACCGCCCGGCCGGCCAGGTCCGCCACTGCCTGCAGCAGACCCTCGAACGAGGACGTCGCCATCAACAACCCCGCCAACTCTGCCAGCGCCGCCTGGGTCAGACCATTACCGGATTCCTTCACAACGCACACGCCCGCCCGATGCCAGTTGCACCGATTACCTTGGCTCACGCCAAGAACGGCACACGGGGAACCCGGGCACGAGAACGTCCTCAGTGACCCCCAGTGTGCTCCCCGTGGCCCGCCACCGGGAACCATCACGGGGATCACCGACCTGCTGATCAGCCATTCGGTGAAGAACGCGCCCACCCGCGGGGCTAGAGCTCGGATCCTCGAGCTCCGGCGAGCCTGACCCCAGCGGGTGTCGGACCTGCTTGAGAGTGGCCCTTCCGGGATTGCGGTTGCACAGAGGTCGCATGGGCCGATCTCCCGGCTCATAGGAGCATCCCCGCGCTCGACCCCCTTCCGAGGTCGACCAACGACCCATCTTTTGGAAGCAGAGTCTCTTGGCGTCCGACGCGGTCGAATGCAGTACGTTCTCCATCCCGCCTGAATGCCTTTCCCACATAGACTTTTCCCGGGATCCAGACGGGGAATGAAACGTCAAATTCTTCGAATTCACCGCCCTTCTGCGGCCGAATGATGCCGAAAACTGGGTGTCCGAATGGCGGCCGATCCGAGCAATATGGGAATTCGCGCATGCTGATTTACGATGTAAATGTGGCAGGGTGGATCGGTCGGGCTGGGGAGTTCGAGTTTGAGTCCGCCTCGGGAGAGCATGGCCATGGCGATGAGGGCTTTTGATGAGTGATAGCCGTTGGCGCGTTTGGTCTGGGCCCGAAAAAGCGTGTTCGTCGCTCGGATCTGGCGTTCGACAGGCCTAGTTGGAGGTTGAGGATCAGTTGCCGGAATTTGACGATGGTGCGGGCCAGTGCGACGAACTCGGGAGGCGGCAACGACTCGCCCCAGGCAGCACCGGTCGACAGCCCTTTCGCGCTGAGCGACCAGGCTTGGGTCAGTCAGTGGGCCGCACCCCGCTGACCCAAGGCGGGTGTCTGTTCGTGGGGCGAGCGGATCAGATGACCGACGGCGGTCGGGTTCGGGTTCCTGGTGCTGTCTCGAGGTCGCGCGGTTGGTGAGCCGGTGTCGTCAGGCTTTCGGCGGTCCGCGCCAAGATCGTTTCGTCAGGTTGTTGTCAGGTACCCGAAAGGCGAGGAACGGTAAACTTGGCGGCAGCAGGCGCGGATACAACGGCCGTTCATGACGGGGAGAACGATGACTGCGATCGCGATGGAACTGAAAAGGAAGGATTCTGCGAGGTCGTCTATCGATCCGGAGAGCAGGATCCAACAGGCTGCAGAGATCCATCAGGTTGCTCTGAGTTTGGCCATGGAGTTCATGCTGGTGCTGCCCTTGGACATCGTGTCGTCCGTCGTTACCCGCGCCTTTCGCGATCTCACAGGTGAGGTACCTGCCGAGTCGCTGCCGGAATTCGTGCATCAAGCTGCACGTCAGCGTCTGATCGATGCCGGCGGTTTTGATCCGTTGTGCGGTTCGGCGACCAGGAGGGATCTACTCGCAGCAGCGACCGACGCCCATGCACCGACCAGCGTCATCGAGGAGCTCCTGCGACTACCTGAGCAGCGCTATCCCAGTCCCGCGGGGTCTTCAGCCCTCCTTGGCTGATTCGATAGTTTGGTTGGCCGACACTCTCGAAATCGATTCCTCGGGGTTACGTCCGGCAGAGCGGCACCGTGCTGCCATTGCCGTGAAGAACCCGCTAAACGGCCAAGGTGATCGTCAACGACTGCAGTCCGCTCAGCTGACCGGCGGATCGCCATCCTGGCCCGCACCGCACGTCAATCGTCGAGACACGTTTCGCGTCATCACCTCTCATTCGCAATCGATCGGGGTGACCGGTCATCGGCATTGCCGAGATCCACGCCCCGCGGTTCACTGGGAACCGTGCGAACACCTCTTTGACGTGGCGCGTCGGGGTGTGACCGGGGGACACCCCGGGGCACGCCGCCGGCCACCGGACTGAACGCTGAGGATTGACCTGATGAGCACTACCACCGATGCAGTTGCAGTCGGCAATGCGGATGCGGATGCCCTTGACGGATTGCGATCCAGCCTGCGCGGGAAGCTGATAGGTCCCGCCGACGCCGACTACGACGAAGCGCGCGCGGTGTGGAACGGGATGATCGACAAGCGACCGGCACTGATCGCGCGCTGCGCCGGTGTCGCAGACGTCGTCGCTGCGGTGTCCTTCGCCCGCGACCATCAGCTGCCGCTTGCAGTTCGGGCCGGCGGCCACAACGTCTCGGGGGTCGCGGTATGCGATCACGGGCTCGTGGTCGACCTGTCAGCGATGCGCTCGGTACGGGTCGATCAGACGACCCGCACGGTGCGCGCCGAAGGTGGCGTGACAATCGGGGAGCTGGACCGGGAGACCCAGCTCTTCGGGCTCGCCGTGCCGATGGGCGTGGTCACCGAAACCGGCATCGCGGGCCTGACCCTCGGCGGTGGCCTCGGTTGGCTGCGCCGCAAGTACGGGCTGAGCTGCGACAACCTGGTGTCGGTGGACGTCGTGACGGCCGACGGACGGGTCGTCACCGCGACTGCCGACCGGGAAGCCGAGCTCTTCTGGGGCGTTCAGGGCGGCGGCGGAAACTTCGGTGTCGTCACCTCGTTCGAGTTCCGGGCCCACCCGGTCGGCCCGGATGTGTTCTTCGCATTCGTCGTCCACGCCGGGACCGATGCGGCGGCTGCCGTGCGCGACTACGGCCAGTGGGCCGCGTCCGCGCCTGACGAGATCAGCTCGTTCGCGATCCTCTGGCACGCGCCTGCCCTGGACGAGATCCCCGCAGCACACCACGGCAAACCCATCGTGGTCTACCTCGCCATGCATTGCGGGGACCCGGCCGCCGGTGCAGCAGCGTTGCGGTCCCTTCGTGACATCGGAAATCCCATCGCGGATCTGTCCGACACCATGCCGTACCTGGACGTGCAGAAGTTCTTCGACGAGGACTACCCCGCACACACGATGCGCTACTACTGGAAATCCCAGTACTTCAGGGAGCTCGACGAGCAGGCCATCGACGCGATGGTCGCCCTGAACGAGGCCAGCCCCTCGCCCCATTCCACGATCGACCTGTGGCAACTGGGCGGCGCCATGGCCCGCAGGTCACCGGGCGACAGCGCGTTCGGTGACCGGTCCGCCGCACTGATGGTCGGCATCGAGAGCAACTGGGAAGACCCCGCCGATGACGACCAGGCGGTGCAATGGGGCCGGCGCGTCCACCAAGCACTCCAGCCCTACGCCACCGGGGCCCAATACACCAACTTTCCCGGCTTCTACGAAGACAACGACCGCACGGTGCGGGACACCTTCGGCCCGAACCTGGACCGCCTCGTGGCATTGAAGCAGCGCTACGACCCGACCAACCTCTTCCGGCTGAACCAAAACATCGGACCCCACTGAACCCAACCCCGGAGGAAAGCCAGGCCCGCTCATGCCGGTGCAGAAGGGCAGAAACGGTTGCGTCGGCTAGAGGTGTCGATCAACGATTGCAGCGATCGCCCACCGGGGTGCTGGTGAGGTGGTTGCGGTCGACCTCCGAGGCCAGATCGAGGTCACTGCACCCGGATGCACAATAATGTGCTGGGCCATGGACTGGTTGCCCAATGGCGACCTACTGGTCTAGGGCGGGGATCTGGCCGTCACGCATCCGGACCGTTCGACAGAGCGGTACAGCGGGCCGGGCGGCGATGAGGTCGTCGTCGACCCCTGCCGGTCGGGTTGTTTTGAATGGCGCCGACTTCGACTTCGCCGGAGGCGGCGAACCCACGCCAGGGCGGATCCGCGTGGTGGCGCCAGACGGGACGACTCGGCAGGTGGCCGGCGACATCGATTTCCCCAACGGCATGGTCGTGACTCCCGGGGATCCACACTCGTCATCGCCGAGTTTCGCCGGAAGACTATCTTCCTTTGACATCGGCTCCGAGGTTCGCTGTCCGGGCGTCGCACTTGGGCAGAGGGCCTCGGGCCCGACGGCATCTGCATTGACGAGGCAGGCAGCATGTGGTCCCAGACGGCTGACACTTTTGCGCACACCAGCGCCGAGGGTGTACCTGCTGGGGCGGTCGTCCGGGTGCTTGACGGCGGCGAGATCACCCACCGGTTCGAGACCGACGTACCGTGTTTCTCCTGCGCCCTCGGCGGGCCCGGCGCCACGTCCATGTCCACGACGTCGGCGCTGAGAGCTGACCCGGCCGATGATCGATTCGACTTCGAAGAGGAGAGCGAAATCCGACCCTCCTGGCTCACCACTTGATGACAGGAATGACCGATATCGACTGTCGCGTTTCAACTGTCGCGCCGATTCTAGCTGTCGGTACCTTCGGCTGTGCGGTACGCGTCGGCGGGATCTGTCCGGCCCTGGTCGATACACCGGTTGAGGATCGCGCGCATGTGGTGGGCCGCGGCGCGGTCGGTCAGGGGCAGTGTCGGGGGATCCGGAGCCGTGATCTGGTGTGCGGCGGCGAGGGCGTCGGCTACCAGGTCATGGAAGAACGGCGCGTCGTGCAGTAGCGTCGCTTCCAGGTACTGCGCGACCGGCGCCATGTCCGGGGTGCGTCCGACCGCAAACATCATGTTGACGAACTCGACACCGGCGATGCTGACTCCCTGCATGTTGTCCCGCTCGAGCAGCTCGGTCACATGGGAGCGGAGCAAGTGGAAAGCACGCCGGGTGTCGCGCCGGCGGAAGGCGACTCTGGCCTCGATGGCCCCGTTCGGGGTGTGCGTCCCGGGTGGCACGGCAACCGCGACGCCCTCATCGAAGAGTCGGTTTGCCTCGTCGTGCCGCTCCTGGAAGGACGCGGAGTAGCCGTGCAGCATCAAGGACCAGTTGAGCAGCGTCGGCGGCCCTTCGTGGCGGTAACGCTGAGCGAGTATCTCGCACAAGGCGTCGGCCTCGGGGAAGTGGCCGAGGTTCATCAGTGACGTCGCGAGATCGGTCTCCATGAGTTCGGCCAAGTAGTCCTGACCCCGGTTCCGTCGTTCCGCCATCGCGGGTGGGGCCAGTTCCAGCAACGCTGCCCAGTCTTCGTGCAGGAAGGCCCGCGCGTGCCGCACCAGGGGGTCGTCGGGCTCGGGGAACTGATTGGTGAGCCGCTGGTAGGCGTCGCGGTCTTGGGTGAGGGTGTAGCGGTGGGCTGCCCAGACCAGGCCGAAGATCCGGAGGTCGACCCGGGATGGAGCGGCTGCCGCGAGAACTCTTTCGGCCCAGTCGCCGATCTCGCCGGCGCTGCGCAGCAGCACTTCCCCTGCGATGGGCTCGACCAGAGCTGCTGCGCGTTCCGGGATCCCGGCGTCGAGGGCCCGGTCCACGGCAGCGCGCAGGTTCGGCCAGATCTCCCGGAGTCGGGCCACGCCGGCGACCTCGTCGAGCCCGGCGATCCGGGTATGAACCGACCGGACCTGGTTCAGCACCCACTGCGCGTGCCGATCCGCCATCCGGGGCGCGGTGTCGGTTTGGGCGAGCAGTTCGGCGCCGTACTGCCGCATGGTCTCCAGCAACCTGAATCGTCGGCCGAAAGGTCCGGGCTCAACGGTGAGCATCGAACGGTCTACGAGGGCACCGATCGTCTGGTCGACGGCGATCATGCCGAGTCCTGGGTCGGCCACCACGGCCTCTGCGGCTTCGAGGTCGAAGTGCCCCGTGAATATCGAGAGTCGGCAGAACAGCTGCTGCTCGGCCGGGGCGAGCAGGTCGAAAGACCATGCGATGGCGGCGCGTAGGGTGCGGTGCCGCTCAACCCGGTCGCGTCGTCCGCCGGTGAGTAGTTGCAGCCGGTCGCCCAGGCGGGTGCGGATCTGCGCCGGAGTGAGGCTGCGCGTCCTCGCCGCCGCCAATTCGATGGCGAGGGGAACGCCGTCCAGTTGTCGGCAGATCTCGATGACGTCGACCTGGTCCGGGTCGGCCGCGAAACCGGGGTCGACGGCCCGGGCCCGCTCGACGAACAGCTCGGCCGCGGGGCCGGCGGGATTCAGCGGCGCGACCGGGACCAGCTGTTCCTGGGCAACCCCGACGACCTCGCGCGACGTCGCGAGCACGGTCACCGCGGGGCACCCATCGACCAGGGCTCGACAGACCCGGGCCGCCCCGTCGACCACGTGCTCGCAGTTGTCCATGACAATCAGGGCGCGGCGCTCGGCCAGCGCCCTGACCACGGAATCGGTCACGTCGCCCGGCGTGCTCTCCGAGACCCGGAGCACGTCAGCCACTGCCCGAGGCACCTCACGGTTGGACAGAACCGTTGCCAGGTCCACCAGCCAGGTGACCGTCGCGGCATCGTCCGCGATCCGCCGCGCGGCGGCGAGCGCGAGCGCCGTCTTGCCGATCCCACCCGGGCCAACCAAAGTCACCATCGGCGCGGACCGCAGCGCGGAGTCGACAAGCTCGAGATCGTGCTGACGGCCAATGAGCGGCACCAGGCGCCGGGGGAGGTTGCCGCGGCCCCCGGAGGGTTCGGCCGTGGAGGGTTCGGCCGCGGACCCATTGGTGGTGCCGCCGGTGCGATTGGAGCTGGGCCTGGGCGTGGTCGCGGGGTCGGTCGTGCCCGACCCGCCGCCGATGGGGTCCTGGTGGGTGAGGATGCTGCGCTCCACCTCGCGCAGCGCCGGGCCGGGTTCGACTCCGAGTTCCGTGACCAGTTGTGCGCGCGCCCGGCGGTACGTTGCGAGTGCGTCCGCCTGCCGTCCCACCCGGTAGAGCGCGGTGATGAGCAGCCGCCACAACCCTTCACGGAACGGGTGCGCGGCGGTCAACTCCGTGAGATCGGAAATCGTCGAGGCAGGATCGGTATCCAGCTGACCGGCGAGCCGCGACTCCCGGGCACCGACCCACTGCTCCCGGATGGAGTCGATGACCGGGGTCATCGCCGGAACGTCGAGCGCTGCCAACGGGTCGCCGGACCACTCCGCAAGTGCACCATCCAGGTCACCGCTGTCCAGCAGCCGCTGGAACCTCTCGACGTCGACACAGTCTCGAGGCACCGCCAGGCGGTATCCAGCCCCGACCCGCTCGATGCGGTGGTACCCGAGCTCCTTCCGCAACCGGGCGACGTAAGTCTGCAGGGTCTTCTCCGCCGTACGGGGTGGGCTCTCGCCCCAGACGAGAGTCACCAACCTCGCCACCGGCACGGTGGTGTCAGGCGCCAGCGCCAGGGCCGCCAACAATGCCTGACACTTGGGCGGCCCCAAAGACACCGAGTTGCCTCCGACAGCCGCGCTGACATCACCCAGCAGCCGGATCCGGATCTCGGGCCGGGTCGACCCGTTGTTCGCCGTGACCACGATCTCCCACTCCTCCGTCTCCCTCAAGCATCCCGAGACCCGGGGCATCTTGGCAACCAACCTGGTCACCCCGACCGCACCACAGCGACTCCACCGATTCTCGACCGGTTCTCCACCGGGCAGCGCCAGGGTTCGCTCATGACTACTCACACCGCGCCCCCCCACCCCGTCGTCAGGACTGACGTGCCCCACCGCAAGTGGTCCCCCCGCGCTGTCGCCCGAACCGCTGGCGTGCTCTACCTGATGATCTTCGTCTGCGGGCTCTTCAGCGAGCTGCTTGTCCGTGGCCAGCTGGTCGATGTCACCGACCCCAGCGGGACCGCAGCTCGCATCCTGGACTCCGCAGGGCTGTTCCGACTCGGGTTCGCCGCCGACCTGCTCATGGTCGTCAGCGACGTCGGGTTGGCCGTTCTGCTGTACGTCCTGCTCCGACCGGTGAGCCGCACGCTGGCACTGGTGGCGGCGGCGTTCCGCATCGTGCAGTCCGCGGTCCTCGGGATGAACCTGCTGCACCACCTCGACGCCGCGCTGATGCTGGACCCGGCCGGCCCCGCGGGCTCCTTGCCCGGCTCGCAGCGTGACGCGCTCGTAGCCATGTCGATGAACAGCCACGCCTACGGCTACCTGATCGCGCTGGTGTTCTTCGGCATCCACCTGGCGATCCTGGGGTACCTCGTGGTGAAGGCCCCCTACTTCCCGACCTGGCTCGGCGTCCTGATGGTCGTTGCCGGCGCCGGCTACCTGACCGACAGTTTCTCCTTCTTCCTGGTGCCGGGCTACGACGGCACACTCTCCCCGGCGATCCTCGCGCCCGCCCTGGTGGCCGAGCTTGCAACCGTGCTGTGGCTGCTCGTCAAGGGCGTGGACAACCGACGGTTCCCCGGCGCCCAGACCCAGCCCGAGCGGGTCGCACGATGAAGGCGATCGTGCAGGAACGCTACGGCGAACCGGTCGACGTGCTCGCGCTGCGCGACGTTCCGGTTCCGACGGTCGCAGGGGAGGAGGTCCTCGTCCGCGTCGGTGCCAGCGCCGTGGCCGGCGACGACTGGCACCTGATGGCCGGCTGGCCCTACGTCGCCCGACCCGCGATCGGTTTACGTCGCCCACGGCGGGCGATCCCCGGCCGCGAGGTCGCCGGACGCGTGACCGCCGTCGGCCCGCAAGTGACCGGTTTCGTCCCCGGCGACGAGGTCTTCGGCTGGTGCGACGGCGCCTTCGCCGAGTACGCCTCCGTACCGGAGAGCCAACTCGCCCTCAAACCCGCGAACATCACGGTGGAGCAAGCGGCCGTGACTCCGGTCTCGGGATTCACTGCCCTGCAGGCGCTTCGCGACGCCGGAACCATCCAACCCGGCGATCAGGTGCTCGTCGTCGGAGCCTCCGGTGGCGTCGGGACCTTCACCGTCCAGCTCGCCGCGGCGATGGGGGCCCAGGTCACCGGCGTCAGCGGCCCCCACAGCGCCCACCTGGTCCGCTCGGCCGGTGCTCGTCGCGTCATCGACCACACCCGGGAGGACTTCGCGACGACCGGCCCCTACGACGTGGTCATCGACCTCGTTGGGAACCGCAAAATCGCCGATCTGCGGCAAACTCTGAGTGCCCGCGGCACCCTGGTCCTCGTCGGCGGCTCGGGCGGTCGGTGGCTCAAGGGCACACAACGGTTCCTGCAGGCACTGCTGTTCTCGCCGTTCACCCGGCAGCGGTTGAAGGTGCTGGTGCACCGCGACGACACCGACGACCTGCTGGTGCTGTCGCGCTTCGTCGAGACGGGCGACCTCTCGCCGATGGTCAGTGCGCAGTACCCATTGGCCGAGGTGGCCGCCGCGGTCGGGCACTTCCGCGCCGGCCACGGCCGCGGCAAGGTCGCCATCACCGTCTGCGACTCCGGTGAGCGCGGCAGTCACGACGGGTGAACCCGCCACCATCACGTGGCGTACAGACGTTCCGCAAGCCGAACCGCAATTGGGACGCACGCGGCAGGATCCCGTCTCCCGTTTCATGATCATTGTCAGTTCCGCAAGGGAGTGGGATGAAGGCTCAAGACAACGCCGACCAACCGGTCGACGATCTGCTCCAAGCGGGCGGCCGTCCCCAACGACGTTCCCGTCGAGGTCCACCGGCGTCGACGGCCAGGTTCTGTGGCGTTATCAGTTCGTTGCACTGCGGCGGCGGACGTCATCCACCTTCGCCCTGGCCTGCCCGCCCTGGCCTGCCCGCCCTGGGTGACCCGCCTTCTGCGGGTAGAGCGTCTCGCCGCGCGCCAGCATCTCCACCATCTCGGTGATCTTGCGGGCCCGGCTCTCAGCGCGCTTCATGCTCTCGACGCGATGGATCAGCGCGAACCGGTTGGCGCTCGTGAGCACGTCGAACATCGCCTGCGCGTCCGGCTCCGCCGCGATCGCCGCGGCCAGGTCGTCGGGCGCCTGGCGGGTCGCCGGACCGGCGTACGCCGAGGCCCACCGCCCGTCGGCGCGCGCGGCCTCGACCGCAGCGCGCCCGGCGTCGGTCATCCGGCCCTGCTCCTCGAGCGTCGCCACGAGCGCGACGTTTCGCTGGGACCAGCTGCCCTTGGGGCGGCGCGGGGTGATGCGCACTATGTAGCTGTCCTCGTCGCGCTTGCCGGCCTGGCCGTCGATCCAGCCGAAGCAGAGCAGCTCCTCGACCGCGCTCGCCCACGTGATCGTGGTGTCCGAGCCGCCCTTCTTGGTCAGCACCAGCCGCACGCCGGGCGACGTCGCGTGGTGCTCTTCGAGCCACGCCCGCAGCGCGGCCGGGTCGGTCACGAGCAGCTCGGGCAGCAGGTTTGCCATGGGTCTGACGCTAGCCGCGGCCGCCGACACTTGCGTCGCTCAGGCGGCGAACCGGACGAGGGCGCCGAACACAGGTCGAGCCTCTCGTGGCCAGTGGAGGTGCTGCTGGCCAGGTTGCGGGCTCGGGATAGGTCGGTGTGGCCGGTAGGGGTGGTGGTCTCCATCTCGTGTCGTCGTCCAGTCCTCCTCGGCCGCGACGGATTGGTGCAGTTCCGACGGGTCCTGAGCCAGGTCGCTGTGCTGCCCACAGGGTAATCATCGGCACGACACCGGCCGCGTCCCCTCCATCCGCCTCGCGTCGCCCGGCCCGCCCCACAGCGGAGGGAGCCAGCCTCCTCGCCTTCCCGAACAACATGCATACGTCGCCCAAACCCAGAGTCGTCTCCGTACTGGTCAAGTGATCATGTGGTTGACCGTCCCTCTCCCGTACGGGGAACGCCGATCGGCACGTCGGTGAGAGGCTGTCCCACTGACAAGCGAGCCTAGGGCCACGCCTGCGCCGTCCGAGGGCGCTACACATTGATCAATGGCAGCGCAGGGTCAATTCGCGCGAGGTCGTCGGGGTCGCAAGCGAGCCTGCATCAAAATCGCCGAAGCCGGATCGACCCACGGGACTGCGACCGCTGGCTGGCCACCTAGCTCCCGCTGGAGTAGGTCATCACCCGGCCGATCTTGGCGTTCTTCCCGTGGCCGTTGAAGCGGAAGAAGTGCCCTACGTGACTTTGGTTCCCGTCGGCGCGTCGGAAGGTGCCACTGGCTGCGCAACGGTCGCCGTGGGACAAGATGTCGGTCACCGTGAACGAGTTTGCTGAGGGATCGGTGAGCTGACTCAACAGGGCGGCAAGATTTTCCCGACCCGCGACCTTCTCGCCTCCGGCGCGCTCCCATTGGATGTCTTCGGTCAGGTAGTCCATGACCTGGTCGTATTCCTCGCGCGCGAGGAATACGAGCAGGTCGCGGATTGTCGCCTTCTTCGGTGCGTTGCCGCAGTCCTCGTCGATCTGGATCTTCACGTAGGCAATCCTCCACGGCTCGTATTCACCATGGGTACCAGACCACACCGACACGCGCGTGCCCAATTGCGGACCCCAGAGCGCTACATGGCTGTCAGCCGTCTGGCGGACGTGGACCGTGTCGGGGTCTTCGGCGGGTGCTTCGGCTGCCGAGCACGCAGCTCGGTGGTCCGTTTTGTGCCTGTCTCATGAGCTCTGGGCCTATTGTGGCTGCTCGCCGGTGGGTGGACACTCGCTGGAGGGCTGAGGCGAAGGAGTGCAGGCATGCAGTGGATCCGGCCGGACGATGCTGACTACGACGATCGTCGCGCACTGTTCAACGGGATGATCGACAAACGGCCGCGGCTCATCGCGGCATGTTCGACCCCTGACGATGTTCGAGCGGCACTGGATCGAGCCCGGGCTGATGGGCTGACAGTGGCAGTGCGGTCGGGTGGGCACGCGGTGGCCGGTCAGTCAAGCAACGACGACGGGCTCGTGATCGACGTCCGTCCGATGAAGTCGCTCGAGATCGATCCGGTTGCCCGGACCGCCCGGGTCGGTGGTGGCTGCACCTGGGGTGAATTCGACACCGCGGCGCAGGTCCATGGACTGGCGACAACCGGTGGGCGAGTATCGAGCACCGGGGTTAGCGGTCTGACCCTCGGGGGCGGTTCCGGGTGGCTGGAACGCAAACACGGGCTGTCTTGTGACAACCTGGTGGCCGTCGAACTTGTCACCGCCGACGGCCGTGCTATGCGAGCCGACGATGAGCAGCATCCCGACCTTTTGTGGGCCTGTAGGGGCGGCGGGGGCAACTTCGGCGTCGTTACCGCAATGGAGTTCAGGCTGCACCCCGTGGGGCCGCAGATCCTGGGCGGCCTGCTGGCCTGGCCTGCCGACCGCGGACCAGAGGTCGCGACGTGTTACCGCGACATGGCCTTCGACGCACCCGTGGAGTTGGGGTCTGCCCTGGTTTTGTTGAGCGGACCGCCGGAGGACTTCGTACCCGCTCATTTGCAGGGGCAGCCGATCGTGGCAATCGCCGTAATGTGGTCCGGTGACGAGGCCGCCGGGACTGATGTCCTCCAAGTTCTGCGTGACCTCGGCCCGGTCATTGATCTGGTCGGACCGATGCCCTACACCCAGTTGCAGTCGATGCTCGACGATCCGCCGGGATTGCGGCAGTACTGGAGCGCGGATTATCACGATGCCCTGACCGACGACGCGGTGGATGTGTTCCTCGCTGCTGGGTCAGCGCGTCCGTCCCCGCTGACCCAACACCTCATGCTGCCCTGGGGCGGCGCGATCGGTGCGGTCGCCGACGACGCCACACCTTTGACCCAGCGGGGCGCGGCGTGGGTGACGCATCCCTTCGGTACCTGGGAACACGCCGCCGACGATGCCGCGAACATCGCCTGGGTGCGGGCCTACCGCACGGCGATCGCGCCGTTCGCCACCGGCGGCACGTACTTGAACTTCATCGGCAACGAAGGGGACGAGCGGATTTCAGCGGCGTTTGGCGCGCAGAACCTCAACCGGCTGAGCGAAATTAAGGGTGAGTACGACCCGGGGAACGTCTTCGCCGGCAATCAGAACATTCGCCCCACGGTCCCGGCATGATGCCCATTCGTTGACGCTGGCCCCTGTCGCCGGCGTGTTCTGAATCGATCATGGGCTCCGGTTCCGTCGTCGGCGGTTCTCCCAGCCTGCTGGCGGGGGATACAGCCCCTGCTGATCAACCACGACCACCCGGCCCGGGTGGGTTGCCACGCCCATGGCGGTCACGGCCGGGCACTATCGACCGGCCCTGCGGCCCGGACGCCATCGGTTTCTTCAGCATGAACGACGATTGGCCCGAGGTCGAGGTCGTCCCATCGTGTGCCTGCCACGGCATCCTCCGGTGATGTCCGCCCGCACGCTCACCGGCGGAGCGTGCGTCGGTCCTGACCACTAAGGCTGGGGTACTGGCCAATCGGTCTTCGGATCAGTGCGGTCCTCCATAGGGCGGGCAGGCGATGTGGTTGATCTGCCAGATCTCCCCGCCGAGGGTCACGACATATGCGGTGTTGCCCTTGATTTCCAGCGAGGTGGGTTGGTTGCGCATCATGGTCGTCGACGCCGCCGTCCAGCACCCGGCGACTAAATCGTCCAGCGTTTCGCAGCGCGGTTCTGCCGAGCTCGCGAAGGTCCACGGTCGCGGTGGCGCCGATATGCGGGTCGGCATCACCGCGGCCCTGGACCTCAAACCCCGGCCGCACGCCATCGTCGTCGTTCACCGACGGCGAGACGCCATGGCCGAGTGCGAAACCTGCTGTGCCGCTGGTGGTTTGCCTGGTGGATAGCGCAACGGAAGCGGCGGCCAGCCGGGTGCCGGAGTGGGCTGTGACCGTTGTGATCGTTGACTGACGTCGTGCCGTCCCAACCTGCAGAGAGGTCCGAATTCGCAATGTAGTGATGGTGACAATCGCTCACCGGAGACGAGGTTTGGACCCTCGTCTGGTTGGACGAACAATCGGCACGAGGTCACGCTCAGAAACGTCACTCACGACCGCTCTTGATCCCGCGGATGCAAACTTGACGCTGTACTTGGTGCTGAGAAACCCGTACCTCCGGGCCACCATGCCGACGGTGCCCTTGGCGACGGTGATTCGCCCGCTATTGATCGCGCGTGTAGCAACAACCCGTTGACCTGGTCGCATGAGGTCTCCCATCGCACGGCGAAGATTCGCACTATACAGGTGATGTCCGATTCGTCCGATACTGGCCTCCATGACCGCCGGTTGCGAGTATTCAGGTTGCATCGGCCAGTCGGTCGCGAGCAGGTTTCGAAGCGTCATGTCGCGCTGGCAATGCACTGCAATCGCGTCAACACCCGGGACCGGATCGGATATTCATGATCGAGGATCGGTGCTCAGTGGCCGATCGTTCTGCCGCCCGCATGTGGCGTGATTCGCGTGATGATCCGAACGACATGCGCGACTGTGGTTGTCATTTGGCGGGGCAATCGACACCGTCCGGGCGAAATAGTCATGTTCCAGCGCCTTGTAGACAGCAATCGGTGAAAGTCATTACACGGCGGGCGCTTTCGAAGCGCGACCGCGCCCGAGTAGCAACGCTTCGCCGCCGCACACATCGCAGGCATGGCAACCACTTTCCTGTCCAGCCCGATGATGCGGGCGTTCGCCGCCGGTGTCCGGGGCAACGTCCCGACCGTGGTCTGGGTTGACCCCTTGGTCGGCAAGACCGCAAAGATCGGCGGGTACGCGGCGGCGCGGGGTTTCCACACCGAGACCGTGATGGGCTCGATCCGAGGCCAGCGACTTCCTGGGCCTACCGATCGAGGTGGACGGCGAGGTGCGCTACAGCCCGCCGGCGTTCGCCCGCCGCGCGGCCGACGCAGACCGCGCGTTGATCAACTTCGACGAGTTGACCACGTAGGCGCCGGCGGTGTCCAAGGCGATGCTGCGAATCCTCCAGGAACGGGAGGTGGGGGAGCTGCCGCTGCCCGCGACGGTGGCGCTGGTCGCTACCGCGAACCCGCCCGCGGTCGCGGTGGACGGGTGGGAGCTGCCGCCGCCGATCGCGAACCGGCTGATGCATCCCGTCGGACGCGGAGATCCGCGCTGAGACAGCAAGCGCCTTTGTCGTCGTCAACCCGGCACCTTGGACGGGATCGCCGCCGCCACCGGGTTTTTCAATGAGGATGGCGGGTTTCACGGGACCGACGCGCAGCGGATCGGCGCGTTCAATGCGGGCCACGGCGGGGACGTCGAGTCCTGCCTGTACAACCAAGGAGTGCCGCCGAGCTGAGCGAGCCGGCAGGCGCTTTGTCTACCCGTCTTTCCGGTAGTGCCGGAGAACCGAGGTACACCGGGTTGCCTGCAGGTTAGCTGATCGGCAGGATCACCAGACCGATGAATAACGCCTTTCGGGACCGCCCCGGACGCCCGCGGTTCCCTGCTCCCAGACGCGGGTCGGAGACCGATACGTGTCGAGCTCAGCCAGGCGAGAGTCCGTGACGCGCTCGGCGAAGGAGCACCTGATGCAACCCGGTGGTGACGACCCACACCACGAGCAGCCACAGCAGTGCCTGGTTGCCGAGGTCGAAGCGCCAATCCACCAGGAGCACGGCACCAGTGAACAGTGCCGTGATGAGCAGGTAGGTGCCCACGGCGACGCGCTCCTTGCCCTTCATGACGGTTGAGTTCTTGTGGAACTCCGCGCCGAGGTCCTCGGGAGCGCCGAAGGATCCCAGCGCCGAGGCGAAGGCGTCCTCGACAGCGGCACCGGCGCCGATGCGAGCCTGGGCGCTGGTGCGGACGTGGTCCTCGAGCTCGTCGAGGTGAGGGACGAGGTCGGGATGAGTGGCGCGCAGTTGCCCGGCCCACTGGCCGATAAGTGCGTCAAGCGATGGCATGGGTTCCGCCTCTGTACGGGCCGCGCAGGGCGGCGAGGGTCGATGAGATCAGGTCGAAGTCACGCGTCTGGGCGTCGAGGTGGTCGCCTCCGGCAGGCAGGAGGCGGTAGTACTTCCTGACCCGGCCGGCGTCCGAGGTTGCCTGGTAGTGCTCGATGTAGCGCCGGGATTCGAGGCGGTGCAGCAGCGGGTACAGCATCCCCTCGGTCCATTCGAGCTGTCCGCCCGATGCTGCCCTAATGTCCTGCAGGATCGCGTAGCCGTAGCTGTCGCCCCTGCGCAGTACGGCGAGCACGAGCGGCGTGGCGGACGCCGCAACGAGGTCCTTTGCGAGTTGCACCTTGTCTCACCTTATCGATGTCGGATACCTAGAACTGGCAGGTACCATACCTGCCAGTGCGAGGTATGGCAAGGCGGGCCCGGGAAGTTGGCGTCGCCGCAGGTCGCAGTCGGGTCGTGGATCGGGCGCCCGTTGCATCCGGGTGGGGAATGCGTGCATCCCTGTGCCGTGCGCGTCTCCCGGGTGGTCACTCGCAGGCACCCAGAGCACGCAGTCCTTCGTGAGTCAACGAGCCACCCCGCGAGCGTATTTCTGATGAGTCAGCGCGGTCTGTTGACCGTCGTTAGACCACCGGTATAAAGTGGCGGTCGAACCACCAGTCGAAGGAGGCGGCATGAAGATTCTCATCGTCGGCGCAGGAATCGCCGGGCCGACGCTGGCCTACTGGCTGGTGCGGGCCGGGCATGAGGTGACGCTGGTCGAGCGCGCGCCGGAACTGCGCCGCGGCGGGTACGTGGTCGATTTCTGGGGCGCCGGGTTCGACGTGGCCGAGCGGATGGGCATCGTTGCGGATCTGCGTCGGCGGGGCTACGTGTTCAAGCAGGTGCGGGCCGTCGACGGCAGCGGGCACCGCTTCGCGTCGCTGCGGCCGTCGGCGATCCTGGGGAACAACGGGCGGTATGTGAGTATCGCGCGCTCGGACCTGGCCGCGGTGATCTACGACGCCCTGGACAGCGCCGCCGAGTTGATCCTGGATGACACCGTGCGGACGCTCACGGACGAGGGGGACCGGGTGCGGGTCACGTTCGAGCGCGAGCGGTCCCGGGATTTCGATCTGGTCGTAGGTGCCGACGGCCTGCACTCACGGGTCCGCAGGCTCGCTTTCGGGCCGGACGAACAGTTCGAGCGGTATCTGGGCATCGTGGTCGCGGCCTTCGAGGTGAAGGGCTACCGCCCTCGCGACGAACTCATCGCGACGATGCACGCCGAGGTCGGCTTCCAGGTGCTCCGAGTTTCCCTCCGCGACGACGTCACGTTGTTCCTGCTCAGCGCGCGCCATGACGGCACGGTCCTTCTTGATGATCGGGCAGCTCAGCAGGCCCTGCTGCGGCGAGCGCTGGCCGGCAGCGGCTGGGAAACGCCGGCCATCATCGACCAGATGCCGCGAGCGGAGACCTTCTACTTCGACACGGTCAGCCAGATCCGCATGCCGTCGTGGACCCGCGGTCGGGTGGCCCTGGTGGGCGACGCGGCGGCCTGTCCGTCGTTCCTGGCGGGCCAGGGATCGGCACTGGCGATGGTGGGGTCCTACACCCTGGCCGCGGAGCTGTCGCGCTGCAGCGACCACGTCGAGGCGTTCGCCCGCTACCAGCAGCGGCTCGCCCCGTTGCTGCGGTCCAAACAGGACGCGGCAACGGGCCTGGGCCTGGCCTTCGCGCCGAAGAACCGGTTCCAGTTGTTCACGCGGAACAGTGTGATGAGACTGATGGGACTGCCTAAGGTTGCGGACATGGTGATGGGCAGGAGCTTCCGCGACAAGGTCGAACTACCCACGGCCGCGGCCGCCTGAACACCACCGCCCAGACCATGGTCCGACCCCGATTCGCCAACCTCCCGCCCGAGCAGCAGCAAGCCATCGTGCGGGCCGCCCGCGACGAATTCGCCGGCCGAGGGTTCCACGACGCCTCGCTCAACCGAGTCATCGAGGCCGCGGGCATCTCCAAGGGCTCGATGTACTACTACTTCGACGGCAAAGAGGACCTGTACGCCTACATCGTGCAGACCGACCTGGAACAACTCTTCGACCGTCTCGGACCATTCGCGGTCCCGGACGACCGATCCGCCGACGCGTTCTGGTCCACACTGGAGGACTACTACCGCAGGCTGATGACAGCGCTGACCGCGACACCGGACCTGGCCACATTGATCCGCGGACTACTCGCCACTCCTACAACGCCGGTCCTCGCGCAGGCGCAGCAGGACCTGACGCAGGCCCTGCTGCCCTGGCTGGAGCAGGCGGTGGCAAACGGGCAACGCGTCGGCGCCATCCGCACCGACCTACCATCGGACCTACTGATCACCGTTGTGATGGGGATGGGCCAGGCCATGGACATCTGGCTGATGTCCAGACAACCCGACGAGGATGACCTGCCGCGACTGATCGGCGTCCTGATCGAGATGATGCGCGGCGCGGTCCAGCCGTAGCCGCCGGAGCCTGGCGGGTCGGGCATGGTGACCGTGCAAGCGCGCGTTTGCTCGCCGACCGGCAGAGGATCCCTTGCTGGTCGGGCCTGCATCGAACAAGGCACCGGGGTTGGCTAACGGGATGTGATGCTGGTCAACGACCTTCTGAGCTTGGAACGTGACGATGTAGGCCGTGGGCCGCTACCCCTTTCGACGTAGCAGGTTCCCAGAGCCCCCCGGTTTGACTGTTGTTGCCCTGGCGACGATTCCGTCAAAGTTGGTCACCTTGGCTGGCGAGCAGCATCCGGATGCCGACGAACCGGAGCTCGGCGATGATCTTGTCGATGGACCGGGCCGGCGCGGCCTTGAGCAGGTTGGCCTGCGCTGCCTCGACGGTCAGCGGGTGGTCTTTCTGGATGCCGGCCGGGATCCGGTGCGGCAGCAGCGGGCCGGACGCCTCGTCCACGACGATCAGGATCGGTGCGAACTTCTTGCCCCGGACGTCGCGACCTGCTCAATGCGGCCGTGGCCCGGGTGCTCATCGCGCACGGTCGGGACATCACCCGCCGGCCAGCCCACCATCCGGCGGTGCCTGCCAAGACGGACGATTCCTCCACCGGGTCGCCCTTGCCCGCGAATTCAGTGGCGCACCCAGCGCCGGTTTGTCACGTGGATCCGCGCCCGGGCAGATCTCTGTGGTCGGCGCGGTGGCACGATTGAGGCCGCAGGGCGTCGCCTCGGATTGGCGCCTCGGGTCGAGGGTGGAGGTGTCGCGGTCATGACAGGAGATGTCAGCGCTCCCGGCGGTGCGGATCCTGATTTGAGGGTCGTCGGTGCGGCGGAGACCGACGGCGCGTACACCTTGTTTGTCGCGGACTTCGACGACACGGACGCTGCCTGGGCGGCCTACCAGGAGCTCCAGTCGTTGGAGGACGGTGCCACTATCGCGATCGAAGGTGTCATCGTGGTTTCGCGCGGCGCGAACGGCGCGGTGGAGGTGCTGCGGGCGTCCGATCACAGCACACGGTCGGGGCTCAGGTGGGGGTTGGTCGGTGGGGTCGTGCTTGGCGTGATCTTCCCGCCATCGATTATCGGCAGTGCGGCTGTGCTGGGCGCCGCCGGTGCAGCGGGTGGGAAGCTTCGGCAGCGCCACCATCGCAAGGAACTGGCCGAACGGCTGGAGACCGTGATTGCCCCCGGGCACTCCGGACTGGTGGCATTGGTCTCCTGTCCTCGTGCGGTGAAGATCCGTAAGGCACTGGGCAAGGCGAACGCGATTGTTGAGTCGGCGGTCGATGACGTGACCGCCAGCGATATCAAGGCGGCAGCCAAAGTTGTCGGGTCTGCCGAAACAGGCTCCGCCGACCAAACTTGACCGGCCGATTGCCTGTCTGAACTGCGGGGAATCCACCCAGAATGACCAATTCTGTTGGGAGTGTGAGGATCTCGCCACGGAGGTACAGGACTGCGTCGTGCAACTTGCAAGAATGAAGCGTCGCGGCCGGCGGGGTGCGGGTCCTGGCCGTCGTCGGGGGTCACCGGTCCGGCTGAGACACCACAGTGGCGGTCGTGGCCACAATCGACGCAGTAGTCCTCGACGGCTTCGACGCGGCCGGGGACAGGATCGCTCACCGGCCTGAGGTTGCCGGCTCGGATCAGTCGTGCTCAACCACAACGGTTGTCGCCGCGCAAAGCGCTGAGGCGCACTGAGTGGCGCGCTGATCGCTGAGCCAACCTGGTGCCCTGAGATTGGGTGGTGACGCCTGGGGCTGGCAGGGCACCCACTCGGGGGAGAACGAAGGAAGGATCCTGAAACGCATCAACCGACTGATCAAGGAGGCTCACCGCGATCCAGTTGCGGGTACCGGCAAGCCGGAGCTGCTCTCCGGTGACCTATCCGGGTTCTGGTCGCGGCGGATCAACCAGGAACGTAGGCTCATCTCCACCGTTCGCGACGGCTAGGGCGTGTCCCGAGGATCTTGAACGCGGGGACCGGATAGACAGAGCTGGTGCATACCCGTCATGACTTGACCGATGATCAGTGGGCGATTCTCGAGCCTTTGTTGCCGGATCGGACGCTCATCCGCGGTGGCCGTTGGATGGATCACCGGATGGTCATCGATGGGGTGATGTTCCGGACCAGGTCCGGGTGCGCGTGGCGGGACCTGCCGGCGGGCTACGGGAATTGGAAAACTGTGTACAACCGGCATCGCCGCTGGTCAGGGGACGGTACGTGGCGGATGGTGCTCAATCAGCTGCGGGTCGACTGCGACCTGTTGGACGCCGGTGAGTGGGCGGTCGCGGTGGATGGAACGGTGATCCGGGCGCACCATCATTCGGCCGGTGCACGGCATAAACCGCCGAAGGACATTCCCGCAGAGGTGCTTGCCCCGACCGTTCTGGAGGTTGACATCAAGCCGGTCAAGAGCACGGGGGGATCTATCGAATGACATGAATTCCGGCGCGGAGCCGGTTGTGGTGCCGGATCGGGAGGGTTTGGGTCGCTCCCGGGGTGGGCTGACCACGAAGATCCCCGGCTCCCTGCTCCCGACATGGGCGAGACAAGCCGAGCAGCGGGGCTTTTCCACTCTTGCGACGATCGACCGAGTAGCCTTCGGTAATCACGATTCAATGATCGCCCTGGCGGCGGCCGCCGCTGTCACAGAGCGCATCGAGCTGCTGACGAACATCCTGCTGCTGCCCACCAGGCAACCGGTGCTGCTGGCCAAGGAGGCCGCGACCATCGCGTCGATATCCGAAGGACGGTTCACCCTCGGTGTGGGTGTCGGCGGTCGCGAGGATGACTTCGTCAGCAGCGAAACCTCATTCCCGGGCCGCGGGAAAAGGATGGACGAGATGCTGGAACTGATGACCACGGCCTGGCGCGGGGAGCCGGTTGGCGGCAGCCCCGAGCCGGTTGTGCCGGGCTGATCGGCGGTACCGGTGACGCGGCCATCCATCGCACCGTTCGCTACGGAACGGGTTGGACAGGCGGCGGCGGCACCCCGGGGCAGCTGGCGCCAGTCATCTCGCGAGTGCGCGAGGATCCAAGGTGCGGATCGTCGGACATCCGGGCGAGCTGCTGCTCTACTGGATCTATGTCTACCACGGCCTGACCGGACGCAACCGAGACCGACCCGGTCTTCGGGAGGCGCCGGCAGCGTGCCGCGCCGGCGACACTCTCGTTGTCACCAAACTCGACCGGCTGGCCCGCTCCCTTCCCGACGCCCGCGACATCGTGGAAGAACTCACCACCACCGGCGTGATGCTCAACATCGGTGGGTCCGTCCACGACCCGAACGACCCGATCGGTCGGCTGCTCTTCTACGTCCTAGCAATAATCGCCGAATTTACCGTCTACTGCTCTGTTCAACGCGCCGGCGAGCCAACAACGGCTCGATCAAGGGCGTGAGCTTCCACGGATTGGGGCTGGCGACGGCACCGTTACCAAATAACCCCATTGCCGTGTGGGTGGGTCGGCACGCGCCTCTCGCAGACCGGCTGTCGGGCCGCGCGAATGGCCTGCGCAAACGGCTCGTCAGAGCTGGTTGGCCGACCTGCTCTGGAACTGTTCGGCCAGTGCGTCACGGGCGCCCTCGAGATGGTCACGCATGAGCTGCTCGGCCTTGTCCGCATCGCCGGCCTGCAAAGCCGCCAGCACCCCGCCGTGCTCGGCCACGATCCGGTCGCGGCCGAGCGCATACCGGGATTGCACCATCGACAGGTGGATCTCGCCGCTGAGCGCCTGATAGAGGCGGGTCAGGCGGGGGCTGTCCACCGCGCGGACCAGCGCTCGGTGGAACCGCAGATCGGCCTCGACGAATTTGCTGTGTCCGGCCTCGGGGGCGATCGCGGCCAACTCAGCGACGGCGGCCGCCGCGGCCGCCGGGATCTCCTTCGCGCTGACCAGTCGGACGACTTCGAGTTCCAGCGGCATCCGCACCAGGAACAGGTCCTGGATGTCCTCGCGCGACAGGCTCGGGACATGCGCGGACTTGTGCGCTTCCCGGCGCAGCAAGCCCTCCTGCACCAACTGACTGATCGCGGTCTTGGCGGTCGGCCGGGACACCTCGTACTCGGTCGCGACGTCCGTCTCGGTCAACCCGACACCTGCGTCGATCTGACCGTCCAGCACACGTGACCGCAAGGACGTGGTCAACGCGTCGACCACGGAAACGGTCTTCAAGCCCTTCACCATGCGCCTCAGTTTCTCGATCAGCCCAACGGCAATGACGGCGAGCAGGACCTATTCCTCTATGGCCAACTGCCGCGGGCGCCTATGACTCAAGGACGACGCTACGCCATCGCGGTAGCAATTGTCTCGCAATCTGCGTAGAGGGTTGACAGACGTGTGTACTTGTCTTACAACTTAGCAACACGGAATAAGCGTCACCGCGCTCAATCACCGTGAGTCACATCCGCGGTTCGCGTCAGGAAGCTCCTGATGCGGTCATCACTGCAACATCCACAGCCTCAGCAGGCCGTCACAAGGGAGTGCCGAATGTTCCAGCAGGTTGCCAATCCGGTTTGGGGGTCTCTCGCCCTCTCCGCGCTTGTCGCGTCGTTGCCGCTGTTGACCCTGTTCGTGCTATTGGGCGCACTGCGCTGGAAGGCCTGGCAGGCGGGACTCGCCTCCCTGGGTGTCGCGCTGGCCGTCGCGGTCTTCGCGTTCGGGATGCCCGCCGGACAGGCGCTCCTCGCGGCCAGCGAAGGTGCGGCCTTCGGCCTGTTCCCGATCATCTGGATCGTGCTGACCGCCATCTGGATCTTCCGGATGACGGAGCTGACCGGATACGACCTGGTCCTGCGGCGGGCCTTCGGCTCATTGTCGCCCGACCAGCGGATTCAGGCGATCATCATCGCGTTCTGCTTCGGCGCACTGCTCGAGGCGCTTGCCGGATTCGGCACCCCGGTCGCGGTCACCGCCGTCATGTTGATCGCAGTCGGCATCTCACCGATCAAGTCGGCTTCCGTTGCCCTGGTCGCCAACACCGCACCGGTCGCCTTCGGTGCCATCGCAGTGCCGATCACCACCCTAGGCAAGATCACCGGCCTTGACCCCAACCTGCTCGGCGCCATGGTGGGCCGCCAAACTCCGATCCTGGCAATCTTCGTGCCGATGATCCTGGTGCTGATGGTGGACGGCATGCGCGGCATCCGTCAGACCTGGCTCGCGGCACTCGTTGGCGGACTTGCCTTCTCGGTCGCGCAGTTCCTCAGCTCGAACTACTTCAACTACCAGGTCGCCGACATCATCGCGGCCCTGGCCGGTGCGCTCGCGCTGGTCCTGCTACTCCGCGTCTGGCAGCCGTCGGAGATCGTTGCCGCGGAGACTCCGATCCAGGTCCACGCCGATGACAGCATCGACACGTTGGTCCCGGTTCTTTCATCGGGCTCGGGAGGCAGCGGTTCGGGTACGGACGGGAAAGATGTGGCCGCGTCCGGCCCGGTCAGCAAGCGTGAGGCTTTGCTGGCGTTCGCGCCGTACCTGATCGTCGTCGCGCTGTTCACGCTGGTCTCGTTCGGACCGCTCAAGGAATTCCTCGAAGGAACGCCCGGTGACCCGAGCAGTCCTCCGCACTCGGGCTGGAAGTTCGCCTGGCCCGGCCTTGAGGTGCTGAACAGCGCCGGCCAGCCGCTGACCTCCTCCACCTTCAATCTCAACCTTTTCACCGCGGGCGGCACCGTCCTGCTGATCGCCGGCATCCTGACGGCGCTGGTCTACCGACTCTCGCCGAAGCGGGCGTTCGGCGCGTTGATCGCAGTGATCGTCCAGCTGAAGTGGACCATCCTGACAGTCGTTGCCGTGCTGGCTCTTTCCTACGTGATGAACTTTTCGGGCCAGACGGTCACCTTGGGTCTTGCGCTCGCGGCCACCGGCGGCTTCTTCGCGTTCCTCTCGCCCGTCGTCGGCTGGATCGGCGTCGCCGTCACCGGATCAGACACCTCCGCCAACTCGTTGTTCGGCCTGCTGCAGACGACCGCCGCCACTCAGACCGGCATCAGCCCCTACCTGCTCGCGGCGGCCAACACCTCAGGCGGTGTGCTGGGCAAGATGATCTCCCCGCAGAACCTCGCCATCGCCGCTGTCGTTGTTGGCATGGAGCACAAGGAACACATCCTGCTGCGCAAGGTTGTCTTCTGGAGCCTCGGCCTGCTGCTGGGCATGTGCGTGCTGATCTACTTGCAGTCCACCCCGGTCCTCGGCTGGATGGTCGTTGCTTCGTGACCCGGTCCCTGGCGGTTGACAAGGACGTGGTCGACACCGACGTCACCAAACCAAGGAGCATCGTGAGGCGAGTACCCGACGTCAGCAGCACGCTGCCCGCGTCGCCGCCGGAACTGCTGGCGGCACTCGGAGCCGCACTGCCGGGCACCGGTCAGGTCCGGAGCAGGGCAACCGACCGGTTGGCGCTGGGGCATGACGCCTCGCATTTCGCGCTCACCCCGAGCGCCGTCGCCACCCCGGCCGATGCCGCCGATGTCGGCCGGCTGTTCGCCGTGTCGGCGGCGCAGGGTGTCCCGATGACGTTCCGCTCCGGTGGGACCAGCCTGAGCGGTCAGGCGGTCACGGACGGCATCCTGGTGGATACCCGCCAGCACTTCCGGGAGATCGAGATTCTGGACGGCGGCGACCGGGTACGGATCGGTCCGGGCGCGACAGTGCGACAGGTCAATGCCAGGTTGGCCCGCCTCGGGCGCAAGCTCGGCCCCGATCCGGCCAGCGAGATCGCCTGCACGCTGGGCGGTGTCGTCGCGAACAACTCCAGCGGAATGGCCTGCGGAACCGTCGCGAACACCTACAACACCATGGACTCGCTGGTGCTGGTGTTGCCGTCCGGCACCGTGATCGATACGTGTGCGGCCGACGCGGACGATCGGCTGCGCTCGCTGGAACCCGTTCTCTACGAGGGGTTGTCCCGGCTGCGGGACCGGGTCAGGGACAACCCAGCCTCCGTTCGGGTGATCGAGCAACAGTTCTCCATGAAGAACACCATGGGGTACGGGCTGAATTCCCTGCTCGACCACACCCGCCCGGTCGACATCCTGGGTCACCTTGTCGTCGGCAGTGAGGGCACCCTGGCGTTCGTCGCGTCCGTGGTGATGCGCACAGTGCCGCTGCTGAAGCACGCGATGACCGGGCTGCTGGTGTTCGACTCCCTCAGCGGTGCAACGGGTTCGCTGCCGGCCCTGCTGGAGACCGGGCCGGCCACCATCGAACTGCTCGACGCTGCGTCGCTGCGCGTCGGGCAGGCAGATCCCAAGGCGGACGAGAGTCTGCGGCGGATCGTCGTCGAATCCCACGCGGCGCTGCTGGTGGAATACCAGGCGGATTCCGCCGCGGCCGTTGCCGAGCTCAGTGCCGCGGCGCACCCGGTGCTGCGGTCGTTGCCGGTCGCCGGGCCGGCGGAACTCACCGCCGACCCGCAGATGCGGGCGCGGCTGTGGCATACCCGCAAGGGGCTCTACGCCACGGTGGCCGAAGCTCGTCCGTCGGGCACCACGGCCCTGCTGGAGGACATCGTCGTCCCCGTACCGGCGTTGCTGGAAACCTGCGAGCGGCTGACTGGGCTGTTCGGCCGGCACGGCTACGCAGACAGCGTGATCTTCGGGCACGCCAAGGACGGGAACATCCACTTCATGCTCACCGAGCAGCTGGGTGGGGGAGGACCGCTGGACCGATTCCTGGGATTCACCGAAGACATGGTGGAACTTGTGCTGGGACAAGGCGGATCGCTCAAGGCCGAACACGGCACCGGACGGATGATGGCGCCGTACGTTCGCCGGCAGTACGGGGACGAGCTCTACGACGTCATGCGGGAAATCAAAAAGCTGTGCGACCCGCGGGGAATGCTCAACCCCGGGGTCCTGATCACCGATGACGACGACGCCCATATCCGCCACCTCAAGGTCACCCCGACCGTCGAGCAGGAGGTCGATCGGTGTGTGGAATGCGGCTATTGCGAACCGGTGTGCCCCAGCAAGGATCTGACAACGACGCCACGCCAACGGATTGTGCTGCGCCGGGAGATGCGCCGCGCGGAATCCAGTGGTGACACGGCACTGCTGGGTCAGTTGCAGCAGGAGTATGAGTACGACGCCATCGACACCTGTGCAGTGGACGGCATGTGCCAGACCGCCTGCCCGGTGCTGATCAACACCGGAGACCTGATGAAGCGACTGCGGGCCGACAACGCCGGCAAGCTGGCGGCGAAGGGCTGGAAGACCGCAGCGAAGCATTGGGCCGGGACAACACGGGCGGCGTCGCTGGCGTTGACTGTTGCCAACAAAATGCCGAGCGCCCTGGTGACAGGGCCGAACACCCTGGGCCGCAAGGTGATCGACCCCGACACGCTGCCATTGTGGTCAGCGGAGTTACCGGGAGGTGGCAAGCCACGCCGGAGCGGCAAAGGCAGCGAGAAGGCAATTCCCGCTTCATCGCAACCACAAAGCATCGGCCAACCAGCTGTGCCGGTCGCCGATGCCGTGTATTTCACCGCGTGCGTCGGGACCATGTTCGGCCCCAGCGAGGCGGGTCCCGGTGTCCGGGAGTCCTTCGTTCAGATCTGCGAACGAGCGGGCATCACTCTGGCCTACCCCGCGGACCTGCCGAATCTGTGCTGTGGAACCCCTTGGCGTTCCAAGGGAATGAAGGCCGGCTACGCGGAAATGACGAAGCGGGTGCTGCCGGAGCTGTGGGCGGCGAGCAGGCAGGGCGAACTCCCGATCGTGTGCGACGCGGCCTCCTGCACCGAGGGTCTGCGGCAGATGCTCGAAACAGCGGTCGCCGACCCGGCAAGCGGTTACGCCACCTTGCGGATCGTTGATGCCGTCGCGTTCGTCGAAGAGCACGTCCTGCCCAAGCTCACCCTGACCCGCAAGGTCTCGTCGATGGCCTTGCATCCGACCTGTTCGTCCACCCGGATGGGAATGAACGAATCCCTGCGCGGAGTCGCGGAGGCGATCGCCCAGTCCGTCACGGTGCCCGATGCCTGGGGGTGCTGCGGATTCGCCGGTGACCGCGGCCTGCTGCATCCCGAATTGACCGAGTCCGCGACGAAGGCGCAAGCGGCCGAGATTGTCTCGGGGTCGTTCGACGCGTTCGTCTCGTGCAACCGCACCTGCGAACTGGGCATGACCAAAGCGACCGGCGCGCAATACCAGCACGTGCTGGAGTTGGTCGACTGGGCGAGCGGCGATGCTTCCGGTGCTGATGCTCCCGGTGCTACGGGCGGTAGATCTCCCGGAGGTCGGTGATGGCCCCGTCGATGACGACCAGGTGATACGGCGAGGTCCCCCCGGTCGCGCCGACCCGGGAGGCAACCGTGCTCAGGTCGCTCGGCACGTCCTGCGAACCATCGAGCGTGCTGATCGTCGCCCCCGGGCCGACTGCGACGACCCGCAGCGCCGGATTGACATTGCGGTAGTAGTAACCCGAACACCAGTTGTTGTCGGTCCGCGTGACGCCGTCCGCCGCGCAGGCCTGCTGCGCGGCGGCACCGGTGAACCAGTCGACCTTGTCCAGGGTGATCTGGGACTTGGCGACGTCAACCGCGGTGATGAAGCCGTAGACCTCGCCGGCCAGGTCGGTGGGCGGCGTCGCCGGCGTCGTTGGGTCGGCGGGTGTTTGCGGTGAGCTCGGCCGGGCGGTGACGGTCGTGGTCACGGTGGCGGTGGGGGCTGCGGTGGCAGCAGCCGACGGCGAGCCGGAGATGCTGGCCGGCGGATTCGGTGCACTGCTCGCCGGGGCCGTCGGTCCGGTTGCTGTCCCTGCTGTCGTGGTGCTGCAGCCGGCAACGAGCAGCAGGACAAACAGCACCGTGCAGCACCGTGCGGCCAACCCGTGCTGCGCCGTCGCCTTCGTGCGCAGTGCGAGGCATCGAACCTCGATCATCTGGTCGGCAGCGGCTCGGCGCTCAGGCCTTGTCCTTCTTGGCCTGCCGCCGAGCGCCGGCTGCTGCCGAGGTCGAGACGCGCTTCTTCGCCGCCGGCGTCTTCAGCCGGCGGTCAGCATTCTTTCGTCCACGTGAGGCAGCGGTGCCGTCCGGCGCCGCGCCCTTCACCGCGGGCTTGTTGCCCGTCCGTCCGCGAGCCGCGGCCAGCCGCTCGTCACGCAACGCGGTGGCACTCCGCCGGGCCTCGGCCCCCAGCCGCCGGCTGACCCTTGACAGGGCGAACTCGAAAACCTCCGCACGGTCGGCATTCCGCCGGTTCTTCGGCCTGGCCTTGCCTCGTCCGCGTTGTTCCGCGACGCGGGTACTCGCCTGCCGGCGGTAGACCTTGACGTACTTGTTCCGGGCCCGCCGGACCCGCGTGTGCAACTCGACGAGTTCATCCTCATTGAGCTCGACCAATCGACCGCGTTCGGTCTGCATCACCAAGGCGCGTTCGTCGTCGGACAGTGAGTTCAGGACGGACTTGTTCATGGCCTCCGCTTTTCCACCCGGCTGGGTACGTTCAGTGCCCGGCTACCGTCGCAGCGTCAGGTCGTCCCGGCAACTGGAAGCTCCGTTGGACGACCCGGGGTCAGCCCCTTAGGTGTCCGACCCGCCGCGTTCATGAGCTGGTTGTGCCTCGATCGTGTCGAGATCGCGGACGGCGTAGCGGTGGTGCTCCCATTCCTCCTCGAGGATCACGTGCAAGCAGGCCAGGGTGGTCTCCGGGTATTCGGGGGCCCATGGGTTCTTGCGCGCCGTGGCGAGTTCGGCTGCGGTGACGGTGGCGAGGAAGTCACGCACCATCGCGACGCGCCCCGCCCTCACCTCGAGCACGTCGGCGTACGGCGGTGTGCCAGTGACGAAGATCGACATGTCGAGGCCGTCGTCCTCGGCGCCGGGGCCTGCTTGGCCAAGGGGATGAAAGGGCTGTTCGATCTCCATCACGGCCCGGCCCAGCCAGGCGTCCGTGGCAAGGACCAGGTGCCGCAGGGTCTGGGCGAACGACCATTCGCCGGCCACCGAGACATCGACCGTCCCCGCCGGCATTGCGGCGACGTGCTCCAGGGTGGTCGCCCAGGTGCGCTCGAGGGTGGCCCAGGCCGCGCGGAGGCCTGCCGGATCTGCGGCGCGCCGGTCGGCGCGGCCGGGAAAGCGGCGGTTGAGTTCCGCCTCGACGAGTGGGATCACGTCGACGCCGTTGACCCGGAAGAACTCGCCGTCGGCGAGCCACGGCGCGTCGATGTCGGCTCCATCCACGGTGGCCTCGCGCATCACGACACCGGAGAGGTCAGCCCTGACGAACCGGGCGCCGCGCAGGTCGGCGTCGACGAACTCCGCTCCCTGCAGGTCATCGGACCGGGTGAAGGTTGTCATGACGTCTCCTTTCCACGGCCCAGGTGCCCTCACCTGGGCAGTGAAAGCCGCCGGGTGCTCAACCCGCTTCGGATCCGGTCGTGACCGATCGGCGGCGAGCGCGGGAAGCCCGGAGGTTGGCTGCGTTGCCGCACATTTTCACGTCGTGCCAGACGCCGCTGTTGTTCTTGGACCGGTCGTAGAACGCGGAACTGCACGCCAGGTTATGGCAGAGCTTCAAGCGTTTCCAGGTATCCGCCTGCTGTGCCAGGAAGATCTCTGTCCACACCGCGGAGGCAAACCACCGGATACCGGTGCCGAGCGGCTCGAGCCGGACTTCACCCGACGGCTCGACAGCTAGTGCGATCTTCGTGACAACCGTTGCTGCTGAGCCGGTATCAACGCCCTGGACCAAACCTTGGATCTCCGACCGGAGAGTGCGCAGGGCAGCGAGGTCGCGCTCGGTCAGGCCGGCAACCCACTCGCTGCCGACGTTGTCGGTGCTGATCGCTGCGGCGAGCCAGGTCCGGGCCTGGCTGCTCGTCGACAGGAGATCAGGCACCTTCCGGCCGATATCCCGGGTGTTCAGCAGGTCCTGCACGAGCGCGAGGCCATCCGGACCGGGCTGCAGGCGCAACCGTTCAGTCGCTGGGTGTGACATAGGTCAATGCTATTTGACTATGTCGTTCGAGTCAACTACCAATGACAGAAGCAAGGGCAGTTCGCCTCTGTCAACGGCAGTCATCGACCGACTGGAGAGTCACCATGGTCAGCATCAAGGGTTCAACCGCACTCGTCACCGGCGGCCAGCGCGGGCTCGGAAAGGCCTTCGTCAGTGAGCTTCTCGCCCGCGGCGCGACCAAGGTCTACGCGACCGCCCGGATCCCGGAGGCCAGTGACGATCCGCGCATCGTCCCGGTTCCGCTCGACGTGACCGACTCCGCCTCCGTCGCCGCGCTCGCCGATCGTGCGGGGGACGTGTCCATCGTCATCAACAACGCCGGCGTCGGTGGTGCCGGCCCGCTGCTGAGCACGGACATCGACGAGATGCGCGCCACCTTCGAGACCAATCTGTTCGGCGCCATCCGGGTCGCGCAGACGTTTGCGCCGACGCTTCAGCGCAACGGCGGGGGAGCGTTGGTGGACATTCACTCGGCGCTCAGCTGGATCGCCGGGGCCGGCGCGTACGGCGCCTCCAAGGCGGCCTTCTGGTCCGCGACGAACTCCCTGCGCCTCGAACTCGCAGCGCAGGACACTCTGGTCGTCGGGGTGCACCTGGGTTACGCGGATACCGACCTGACGGCGACGGTGACCGCGCCGAAACTTGATCCCCGGGAGGTTGCCGGCGCCGTCGTCGATGGCATCGAACTGGGCAGCCCCGAGGTGCTGGTTGACGATGCGAGCCGGTATTTCAAGCAGGCCGTCGCCGGTCCGGTCGAGGGGCTGTCCGTGTCGGCGCCCGCTTCCGCGCGCTGACCAACCACCAACCGGCTCCCCGACCCGCCGCGACGCGGCTGACTCTCATGCGGCCCTGGACGATCGGCGGGTGACGGCTCGGGTTCGCATTACCCTTGCCGGGTGGCTTCTCCGACGGTGGACGACGACCCGTCCGTCCCAGTCCCGCCGGGTGTCCCGGCCGCTACCTTTCGGCGGCTCCGTCAGGAACAGTCGGCAGACCGACCCGACCGACTAACGCGCTGGCGGCGGACCCTGGTCGGGTCCGGTGGCCTGCGCATCCTGGCCGCCGTCGGCGGTGGTCTGGCGCTGTACTCGGCGTTCGCGCCGTCGACCCGGTGGTGGTTGGCGATCGTCGGCTTCGCCTTGTTCGGTCTCGCGGCGGACGGTCGGAGCTGGAAGGCCGGGTTCGGTCTCGGATTCCTCTTCGGCCTGGCGTTCTTCCTGCCACTGCTCAGCTTCACCAACATCTATGTCGGCGACTTCCCCTGGTACGCGCTCAGCGTCATGGAGGCGTTGCTCACGGCCCCGGCCGGGGCGCTGATCGCCGCCGCGTCCCGTCGACTGCCGATGTGGCCGGCCTGGGCGGCCGCCGCCTGGATGACCGGGGAGGCGCTGCGGGCCCGGGTCCCGTTCGGCGGTTTCCCGTGGGGCGCTGTCGCCTTCTCCCAACCAGACGGCCCCCTGCTGCCGGCGGCGTCGCTGCTCAGCGCCACCGGCCTCGGGTTCCTGGTCGCGTTGTCCGGATTCGCGCTGGCCTATCTGATTCGGGCGCTGGCAGTCCAGCGGGCGAGCTGGCGATCCGCCGGCGTGGTGGGCGCCGTCGGCATGCTGCTGCTGCCGTTCGTGCTGGGGTTGGTCGGTCTGGCGACCGTCCAGCACGGCACCGATGCGCCGACCAGGACCATTGCCGTCATCCAGGGCGACGTGCCAAGGCCCGGGCTGGAATTCAACGCCGAACGCCGCGCCGTCCTGGACATGCACGCGCAACGCACCCACGAGCTTGCCGCCGCCGTGCGCGCCGGCACCGCACCGCAACCTGAGTTGGTCATCTGGCCGGAGAACTCCACCGACATCGATCCGTACCGCAACGCCGACGCCAATGCGGTCATCAGTTCGGCCGCGAAGGACATCGGGGTGCCGATCCTGGTCGGTGCCGTCGTGCAGGCCGACACCCCCGGCGAGGGCTACAACATGGGTATCGTCTGGGACCCGGTGACCGGTCCGGGCCAGACCTACACCAAGCGGCACCCGCTGCCCTTCGGCGAATACATGCCCTACCGGTCGTTCTTCCGGATCTTTTCCGACAAGGTCGACCTGGTCCGCGGGACGTTCCTGCCGGGCGACAGTCCCGGCAATCTGGAGATCGCCGGGGTGAACATCGGCGACGTCATCTGCTTCGAGGTCGTCTACGACGGCCTGGTTCGGGACGTCGTGAACGGCGGCGCAGAGGTCCTGGTGGTGCAGACCAACAACGCGACCTTCGGCTACACCGACGAGACGTACCAGCAGCAGGCGATGAGCCGGGTTCGCGCGGTCGAGCACGGCCGTGAGGTGCTGATCTCGTCGACCAGCGGCGTCTCGACGGTGATCCGTCCGGACGGCACCATCGAGTCCAGCATCCCGTTGTTCACCCCCGGGTTCATGACGCCCACCGTTCCGCTGATCACCGCCACCACGCCGGGTACGGTTCTCGGTGGCCCCCTGGAATGGATCATTGCCCTGGTCACGCCGTTGGCCCTGGCGATGGTGACCGTCCTTGCCAGCAGGCGAAGAACGCAGAGCGAGCCAACCGCTGCCACACCGACAACCACGGCGCCGACAACCACGGCACCGACAACCACGGCACCGACAACCACGGCACCGACAACCACGGCACCGAACAGCACGGCACCGAACACTATGGAGGACCCAGCAACGTGAGCCCCGACAATTCAGGGACACCATCCCCGTTTGCCGTACCGGATGAACCGCACGGCGACAAGGTCCTCGTCATCATCCCGACGTACAACGAGCGGGAGAACCTGCCGCTGATCCTGGATCGGCTGTTGCGCGCGGTCCCCGCAGTGCACGTGTTGGTGGCGGATGACGGCAGCCCGGACGGCACCGGGCAGATCGCGGATGAGTGGGCGGCGGCCGACGACCGGATTCACGTCCTGCACCGCACCGTGAAGGAAGGGCTGGGTGCCGCCTACATCGCCGGGTTCGGGTGGGGGCTGGAACGCGGGTACGAGGTACTGGTGGAGATGGACGCCGACGGGTCGCACGCGCCCGAGCAACTGCCCCGGCTGTTGGACGCGCTGCAGCACGCGGACGTCGTGCTCGGTTCGCGGTACGTGGCCGGCGGGACCGTCGTCAACTGGCCGAAACGGCGCGAGTGGCTCTCCCGCGGCGGCAATCTCTACTCGCGGTTGGCTCTCGGGGTGCGCCTTTACGACATCACCGGCGGCTACCGGGCTTACCGCTCCGAGGTGCTGCAGACCCTCGAGCTGGGCCAGGTCGCGTCGCACGGCTATTGCTTCCAGGTCGACCTGGCCTGGCGGGCCGTGCGGGCCGGTTTCCGGGTGACGGAGGTCCCGATCACCTTCACCGAGCGAGAGATCGGTGAATCGAAGATGAGCGGCGGCATCGTCCGGGAGGCGCTGCTGAAGGTCACCGTCTGGGGCGCGGCCCATCGATTGCAGCAGGTCAAGGGCTTGTTCGGGCTAGGCCGTGTCTCCTCAAAAGCCGGAGACTCGGCCTAGCCGCGTCGAATTGCGCCCCGGCTTCGCCGGTGCGACTGGGCAATCGAAGGCAGCCGCCAAGTAGGACGACAATCGCCGCCCACCAGGATCGGTGGGCGGCGATGTCGGGAGCGACTGTCGGTGGCGATCCACCGACGAGCGACGCTCGTCGGTGACGTCAGGAAGCGGTGCGTCGGCTCTTGAGTTCGCTGAGCCGCTCGTTCAGGATCTCTTCGAGTTCCTCGATGGAGCGACGCTCCAGGAGCATGTCCCAGTGGGTGCGCGGCGGCTTGACTGCCTTGCCCTCGGGGACGGAGCCGTCGATCAACATCGACGACAACCCGTGCATCCGGCAATCCCAGACGGCGGGCACCTCGGCATCGTCTGCCATCGGAACTGCAAATTCGTGGTCGCGGGGACACCGGTAGGTCGCCGTGCGACGAGGCGCCAGATCGTGGTTGCGATCTGCCTCGTAGCTTGTCGATCCGAGACGGCTGCCGCGCAGGACACGGTCGGCCATGATGTTTCCTTTCCTGCTGCTGTGGTGCGTTGCTGCCGCTCGTTCTTGGTGGCGGAGCTTGCCGGTGGTGACGCCGGCGAACGAGCCAGATCGGCTCTCTACCGGTGGGTAACGCTATTCGGGGGTGGTTCGTTCCCGCGGGGCGGGCGGTTTGGTCTTACTTGTCAGTACTACCCAGCCAGCGCTATCGGATGAGTGATCTTTCACTCACCGGGATCGCCGGCCGAACGGTGCTTGCGTTGTGGAGACGCACGAACTGGATGGTGGTGACGCAGAATCGCGAACCGAATTCGGGCGGCGGATAACGGTTCGGCAACAGCATGCCGTGAACGGGCCTGTTAACCAAAGTCGGATGCTTTGCCGGGCGCGGCGGGGTCCGGTCCGAGGGCGCCGGAACGGTGGTGGATCCTGCACAGAACCTGGTAGCGAACTGCACCGGCGGCCGGCGCCCCGGACTCGGTGTCGGCGACGACGACGGTGGCTCCTTCCCGGGCGATGCGGCCGCCGATCACCCGCCCGTTGAACCGCCCGATCCGCCCGCACCAGCAGAGCACCTCGACCTGGAGCGGCGAGACCTCGTCGGCCAGTTCGAACAGCCGGGCGGAGCCGGGGAACAGCCGGCCGCGAAAGTCGGTGGCGATGCCGAAGGCATAGATGTCCACCTGCGCGTCATCGGCGAGCATCGTGAGTTGCTCGATCTGGGCGGCGGTGAAGAACTGCGCCTCGTCGACGATCAGGTAATCCACCCGTAGGCCCTTCGACCAGGTGTCGCGGACCAGGTCGCGGAGGTCCTGCTCGTCCGAGATCTCCAGGGCGCGCCGGTTGATGCCGATCCGGGAGCTGATCTGCGCCGGGCCGGAGCGGTCCAGTTTGGTCAGCAACAAGCCGGAGCGGCCCTGCCGGGAGTGGTTGTAGTCCAACTGCAGGGCAAGCGTCGATTTCCCGCAATCCATCGGCCCGTAGAAGTACTTGACGGTTCCGCCGGCGAATCGGCTCCGTCCGGTCCCGGCGGCCGGCACCGATGACAACGCCGATGCGCTACCAGGGTGATGTTCGGTTCTCGAACCTGCTCCTTGCATTCCGGGCACTGTAGCGGCGCTGGTCCTCGTTCGGTGCCCGACCTGGGCGCCCGGGCTCCCTGGCGGCGGTTACGGCCACGATCCTCGTTCGATGAGAACGTCCCGGAGCAGGTCGGGACGGTCGGTCATGATGCCGTCGACTCCGAGCGCCAGTAGCCGGCGCATCTCGGCCGGCTCGTCGATGGTCCAGACGTGGACCTCGAGCCCAGCCGCGTGTGCGGTCGCGATGAACGCCGGCGTGACGATCGTGACCCCCTGGTAGGACAGTGGGACCTGGGCCGCGACCGCGGTGGTGCGGAATGGGCGGCGCAGCCTGCTTGCCCGGAACAGTCGGAAGAGCGCCTGCGGCCCGAGGGCCAGAGCGACGTCCGGGCCAAGGGCGGCGCGCAGCTGGGTCAACCGTCGGTCGGCGAACGACACGAGACAGACCCGGTCCGTGGCCCCGGAGCTGACGAGCACTTCGGCCAGCGGCGCGACGGCCGCCCCGGCCTTCGCGTCGATGTTGAACCGGGCGGTGGGGAATTCTTCGAGCAGTTCTGCCAGCAGCGGGATCTGTTCGGTCCCGCCGATTCTGGCTTTTTGGACCTCGCTCCACGGCAGCTTCGCGATGACTCCCTGCCGGTCCGTGACGCGGTCCAGTTGGGGGTCGTGGAACGCGATGAGCCGGCCGTCGGATGTGGAATGGACGTCGGTCTCCAGGTAGCGGTACCCCTGATCGAAGGCCCGTCGGAAGCCGGCCACCGAGTTCTCCAGACCACCGAGATCACCGATGTGCCAACCGCGATGGGCGAACGCCCGAGGAGTGCTCCCGTCCAGAAAGCCGGTCATCGTCGCAGTCTTGCAGGTCGTCTTTCGAGCTTTTCCAGTGCCATCGGCTTGTCGTCACGGTGACGAACGGTTCCTGACATACCGTCGGTCGGTGTCCGTCACAGCCGTCGTCATGTCCGCGCCACACCAGCCGCGGTCGGGCCCGGTCCGCTGTCTGTGGTGCGGCCGGGAGTTGCCGTCGGCGAACGGTGTCGGTCGACGTCGTCGTTACTGTGCGCAGGCGTGCCGGCAGCGTGCCTATGAGAATCGCAATGCGCTGGAGCGGGGGGCGATCCCGGCGGACGCCGTTGTGCTGACCCAGCAGGAACGCGACGATCTGGCGGATCGGCTCTATCAGGTGCGGTGTGCCGCCGAGGACGTTGCGACGGCGCTGGCGGAGTCCGCCGGACCCGCAGAACTTGGCCCCCTCGTCTCGGAGATGCTTGCCGCCGCCCGCTCCGCCGAACGGATCCGGTGACTGTAACTCTCGACTAGAGGTTGAGTGTCACGGTTCCGCCGAGTCATTTGCTGGAACGGGGAACAACGCCGAGGGGTGGGCCGTTGTGCCCATGGCTGGGCGCCGTATCCCCGGGCCTCACAAATAAAAAGCCTTCGTGGACCACCGCGGTCGCAAGACCGGTCCGGAGCCACGTCGGACAGTCGCCCCGAGGCGACACGGCGTCCAGTCACCGGTACCTTGCTCCGATCCAGCGGCCCTCGTCCGGGCCCGATCAAGCGCGCGGCGTGCCGTCCAGGTAGGCGAGCACGGCCAGCACCCGACGGTTGTCGTCCTCGCTCATCTCCAGGCCCAATTTGCCGAAGATCGAGTTCGTGTGTTTGCCGACTGCCTTTTCGGTGATGAACATCGAGGCCGCGATGGCCGCGTTCGATCGGCCCTCCGCCATGTGCGAGAGCACCTCGTGCTCCCGGGGGGTCAGGGCGGACACCGGCGTGTTCTCCCGATGCCGCGACAGCAGTTGGCTGATCACTTCCGGGTCCATTGCGGTGCCGCCGGCGGCGACCCGGCGGATCGCGTCGACGAACTGGGTGACGTCGGAGATCCGGTCCTTGAGCAGGTAGCCGACCCCGCCGGTGCCCTGGGACAGCAACTCCCTGGCATACAGCTGCTCGACGTACTGGCTGACCACCAGCACCGGCAGTCCCGGTATCTGCGCACGGGCGGCCAGTGCGGCCCGCAGTCCCTCGTCGGTGAACGTCGGTGGTAGCCGCACGTCGACCACCGCGACATCCGGCCGGTGTTCGGTGAGCGCACGCAGCAGGGATGGACCGTTGTCCACTGCCTCGACGACGTCGAAGTCGTAGGCGGTGAGCAGCCGGATCATCCCGTCACGGAGCAGGACAAGGTCTTCGGCCAGCACTACCCGCACGCAGCTCAGCTCCTGATGTTCATCGACGATGCGACCCGGGAGAGAGCGTAGGCCGTGCCGGGCAGAAGGCGGGAGGGTCGGCTGTCCGAGGGGTTACCGACGCGAACCGCGGCCGAACCGGCTGATTCCGCAACAACCCTCAGGCACTGGCAACGGACCGCAGCTCGCAGGGCACCTTCATCGTCACGATTGTCGGGCCGCCGAGCGGGCTGGCCATCGACATGGTCCCGTCGAAGGCGGAAAGGCGCCGCTCGATGCCGACCAACCCGCCCTCGGGGGTGAGCTGTGCCCCGCCCACGCCGTCATCGCCGACCATCACGGTCAGTGTTCCGCCGTCGCCGTTCGAGCCGGTGCTGTGCCGCATCCAGACCCATGCGTGTTGCGCCGCGGCGTGTTTCGCGGAATTCGTCAACGCCTCGGCGACCGCGAAGTAGACGGCCGACTCGACCGGTGCGGGCGGGCGCCCGTCCATTTCGACGTCCACCTCGACGTCGCGGGGGTGCGCAAGGGCGAGCGCGGAGATGCCGCCGGTCAGCCCACGGTCGGCGAGTACCGGCGGATGGATGCCGCGCACCAGGGAACGGAGTTCGGCCAACGCGGTGGTCGAGGAATCCCTGGCCTCGCCGATCAACGCGGCAGCGGCCGTCGGGTCCCTGACGACCAGTTCCTGGGCGAGACCCAGATTCATCGCCAACGCCACCAACTGGGCCTGCGCGCCGTCATGCAGGTCCCGTTCGATTCGCCGTAGTTCGGCAGCGGAATGATCGACGTTGTCGGCCCGGGAGGACTCCAGTTCGCCGATGCGCTGCTGGAGTTGGGCGTCCTGTGGGCCGGTGAGCAGCCGGGTGGTCGCGGCGTCCGTGCGCAGCAGCAACGGCGAGCCCCACCAGCCGAGCGGCAGGAACGGAAACGCGATCAACGCAGCCAATTGGAGCGCGAACCCGATGGTCTGCACCTCCAGCAGCCACGCAAGATCCCGCCAACTCGCCCGGTCGCTGAGCCGGAACCGCAGCCTGGCGAACAGACCACCACTGATTCCGGCGGCGTAGGGCTCGACGATCACGGTGCCGAGCACCCGGCCGGCGAGCCTGCGGTGCGTCAGGGCGAATCCACGCAGGACCGCCAGGAAGGCCAGCAGCAGAGGCAATCCGATCCAGATCACCAGGAGTGCGGTGGACACGATCAGGAACGCCAGCAAGACGAACCCGGCGATCCGCAGCCCCAGCAAGGCCAGGACGATCCCCAACAGTGCCCAGCGGCCGGCCGGTTGCGGCGGTGGAAGTCGGGCGGTCTCCGTCATGGCCTCATTCTGGTCGTGAACCGAGCTCGGGTGGAGTAGGTGTAACCCCCCATTCGATGGGGGAGAAGCCCCGGATGGACGGCGCTTTCGTCGGCCCGATCCGCTCGGTTCGCCGGAGAGTGCCGCTCACCCCGGTAGGTACAGTCCAGTCATGATCACCGTGCAGCGCATCGTCCGGACGACCCTGGACGCACCGTCCACCTTTGCCTACCTGTCCGCCTTCGAGCACACGCCCACCTGGGACCCTGGCACTCCGATTGTCGAAAAGCAGACCGCGGGGCCGGTGGCCGTTGGGACGAAGTATCACGCCGTTGCCGAGTTTCGCGGGAAGCGTCAGCCCATCGACTACGTCGTGACCGAACTGAGCGACGACCGGATCCAGCTCCGGGGCGAGAACAAGACGGTGATCAGTGTCGACACCATCACGGTGCGTCCGGCACAGACCGGCGCCGAGGTGGACTACCACGCGGAGTTCACCCTGAAGGGCCTGGCGAAGCTGGCCGAGCCGTTCGTCAAGCCGATGTTCGAGAAACTCGGCGACCCCGCCGCGGACGGGATGAAGAAGCAGTTGGATTCGTTGGCCGCGCAACCGGCGGGCTGAACCTCCCGCGCAGTCCGGCCCGACCGCGGTCAGGTCACTGGTCCCGAGCCGGCGCCCGACCGCAGCGTGAGCAGGCTGATCTCGCTGGGTGCGAAGACCCGGAACGGCGGCCCCCAGAAGCCCACGCCCCTGGTGGTGTAGAGCTGGGTACCCGGGCCGTGCCGCGAGAGTCCCTGCAGCGCGCCCTGTTCGACCCGGACGATCAGCTGGAACGGCCAGATCTGCCCACCGTGGGTGTGCCCGGACAGCTGCAGATCCACCCCGGCCGCCGCGGCCTCCCGCACTTCCTTGGGTTGGTGCGCGACCAGGACCACGGGTGTCCCGGACGGAATGCCCGCGAGTGCGGCGGGCAGGTCCGATCGGTGACCGGGCAGACCGGAACCCGCAGCGGTCAGGTCGTCGGTCCCGGCGATCGCGATCCGGGCACCGGCCCGCTCGATCAGCACATGCTTGTTGTGCAGAACTGTCCAGCCGAGCGTCGCCATGTGGTCGACCCACTGCAGCGCACCGGAGAAGTATTCGTGGTTACCGGTGATGTAGACGCGCTGAAGGGTGGCTCGGACATCCTCCAGCGGGGCGACCTGATGTCGGCGCTGGCTCACCGAGCCGTCGGCCAGATCCCCGGCGTGCACAACGACATCCGGGTCCAAGTGGTTGACGGCGGCGACCATCTTCGCCGACCAACGTGATCGTTCGATCGGGCCGTAGTGGGTATCCGCGATGAGGGCGATCGTCAGCCCGTCCAGCCCGGCACCCAACCGATCGAGGGTGATGTCCGTCCGACGGATCCGCGGAACCTTCCGCGCCTGGTAGTTGCCCCAACAGCACAACACGGTCACGACGACCAGCACGCAGCCGGCCACGATCCGTTGCCGGTCGGGTGTCTCGACCCCGGCGACCAGCAGGGCAAGACCGAGGATTTCGCCGATGACGGTCCAGGCGAACAATTGCCAGACGATGCCGAGCCAGGTGTCGCCGAGGACGGCCAACGCATCCGCATGGTGTCGGCCGTGTCCGCGGACCATCGCCAGTGGGAACCCGACGAGCGCGACCACAGCGACGGCCGTGCCCGCGACGGTGACCGGCGGCGGCCATTGCGGCGCCAGCACCAGGCGCCACCACGGCAGGCCGTGCAACAGCAGCAAAACCAGCACCAGCACACCGACAAAGGCACCGGGCCGGCCCCGTCGACCGGCGGGGGCCGCCGGCGCTGGTCCCGGTTCGGAACCGACCTGCGGCCGACCAGGCGCGGCGCCGCCGACCCGATCGTGGGCGCGGTCGTCGGCCGCGGTGGTCACGTCGCCGACCCGGCGTGGACGCTGCTGGTCGACTGTTCGCCGCCATCGGCCGCGTCGGGTCCGATCTCCGCAGGGGTGCCCGCGTGGCCCGGCCGGTTCAGCACGGTCGCCGACGCGGTGAGCCTGGTCTGCAGTCGGGTGACGTCGTCCACATACAGCGAGGCGGACCACATGGTGCGCCCCTGCGCGGCTCGTGCGTGGCCGACCAACGAGCCCGGGTTGCGTCGGAATGTCTCGAGCACCAGCTCCTCGGCGCGCACCGGAAGTGCGGCCGGCAGTGTTGGCCGTTCGCCCTTGGTGGGGGCCAGCCCGTCGGCAAGTCCCCGGAACCACGATGCCGCCGCGACAGCGGATCCCGACACGGCGCTGCCAGCGGTCTCCAGGGCCGGCGACAGCGGTGGTCGGGTGGCGGTCGCCAATGGGTCGACGACCTTCGATGGGGGTGAGTTGGTCGCCGGCGTCGAGTCGGTCCCCGGTTCGGCGGATGCCGCCGCGGGGAGGGCTTGGTCCAATAGCAGTGTCGGCATCGCCAGTGGCGACGGGCGCAGCATGCCGACGATGGCCTCCGCGGCCAGTCGCACCCGGCTGGCGCCATTGGAGACTGCTGTCAGTTCGGCGATCGGCACCGACTTGGTGCCCCGCTCGAACAGATACTCGCGGAGGGCGTCGTCGAGCCGAAAACCGGCCGCCCTGGCGTTGCTTATCACGTCATCGAGTGTGCGCGCTCCCGGGTCCGGGTGGATGAGCCGTTCGGTGGCGGCTTCCAGGGCGTCCGCCGAGCGTCGGTAGTAGTCCGCGAGCGCGGTGCGGATCTGCGCCGACGCGCCCCGCGGCCACAGCAGGACACCGGAGATCAGCCCGGCGGCACAGCCAAGGGCGATGTCCTCGATGCGCACCAACCCGACGGACCAGCCGGTGGGCTGGATGATGTTGAACAGGATGATCACCATCAACGTGAACGCGGCCTGCCCGGCCGCGAACGACACGGCCTCCGGCAGGTAGGCGGCGATCAGCACGGCAAAAGGCAACAGCGCCCACAGATGCCACGGTGTGGTCCCGACGGCCGTCATGATCACCGCACCCGCCACGAATCCCAGGAAGGTGCCACCGAGTGCGCGCAGGGCGGTCGACCCGGTGGTCAACGCGGTGGTGCGCAGGACGGACATCGCGCCCAGGACCACCCAGAAGCCGTGCTCGATCTGCGTGACCTCCGCCAGCAGGACCGCGATGGTCAGACCCAGGGCGCCGCGCAGGCTGTTCTGGAACCACACTGAATTCCGGGTGATGTGACCGGCCGCGATCCGATGTGCGGCGGCGATCGGTCCGTCCACCGCCCCGGGCGCCTGCCTGCCGAGTAGCCGATCGAGTAGTGGGCGCGCGTCGGCAGCCGCGGAGACCGAGACGACGCGACCCGCGAGATGCACCGTGTACGCCAGTTCGTGCGCGATCGCCGGCCGCAGGATGTCCTGGTCGGCGGGCGCCTGCCGAACACCGGGCGGAGCGGCGGCAACGACCTGCAGGAAGGAGCTGATCTTCGCCCGATGGTGATCCAGGCTGCGCAGCGCGGTGGCGAGCCGCGCTCTGGTGGCATAAGTCGGCCGGCGTGCGGGATCGGCCAATACGTCGGCGCTGGCCTGCAGTACCTCGGCGCAACCACCGAGCAGATCTGCCGTCGCGGGCGGCCAACCAGCGGGTCTGCTCGGGATGCGATCGGCAACCGCCCGCAGCCATTCCAGCCGATCGGGGAGCTGCATCAGCACCCGGCTGCCGGTGGTCAAGCCGACCGGCCGGCACGTCGAGCTCCGAAACTGTTGGCGCAGCGCCAATACCGCAGTGTGGCTGGCGGCCAGGCGGTCCGGTGGATGGTCGGTTGCGCCGGACGCGGGTTCGCTGGTCGACGACGTGGGGGCGTGCAGTTGCCGGGCCAGCGCAGCGCACGCATCGGCTGCGCGAGCGCGCAGTTTGTCGTGATCGCGGGGGGGCCACACCAGGATGGCGAGCGGGATCGCCAACACGGCGGCAATGCCCCAGCCCGCCAGCCGGGAGGGGATGTCGGCGGCCGTCCCGATCACCGTCACCGGCAGGATGAAGGCGAGCAGGACGGCCCTGGTGGCGCTTGCGAACGCGGCACTGAGCACCCCGGCGAACAGCACCAGGAATCCGACCACCGCCATCCCGGTGACCGCCAGCCAGGCAGTGCCGGAGGCCAGCGTTCCCACTGTGATCAACACGGCACCGACGACGACCAGCCCGAGATAGGCGCCGAACCGAGCCCCTCGGGCGCCTGGAAAATCGGCGAACAACAGCAGCGCGACACCACCGAAACTTGCGAACAGGCTCAGTTGGCCGTCGCCGGTGGCCGTGCCGATCGCGAGCCCGATGGTGACAGCGATCGAGACCTTGACGGCCTTCTGCAGGGCGTACCACTCCGGGTCGTGCCGGTGCAACCAGCGCACGATCGGACCGGCCATTGCTTCCCGCCGCTTCCCCAGGAGTGGTCGCCGGGCCCAACCTGCCCGGCGAAGCGGAATCTATCAGCCGCCGCCGACAGCGCACTTGATCGTCCGTCAGCGACAGAGCAGGAGCCCTGAGTCACCGAACTCGTGCCACAGATAGCGTTCGCGGACCGCGGCGTCGTACGCACGCTGCGTCAATTCGCTCCCTGCGACCGCCTCCACCAACAACAGGTGCGAGGCATCCGGGTTGTGCCAACCCGTGATCAAGCCGTCGACCACGGTGACCCCGCGGCATGGGTCGACGACCAGATCCGTCCAACCTGCCGAGGCGGCGATCGAACCGTCGCCCCGCACAGCACTTTCCAGGGCACGGGTGGCCGTGGTGCCAACGGCAATCACCCGGCCGCCGGCCAGCCTGGTCGCGGTCACCAGGGCCGCCGTGGCCGCCGGCACGCGGTACCACTCCGCCTGCGGCGCTTCGCCCGCGTCCTGCGACGACACCCCGGTGTGCAGCGTGATGGGTGCGACGCCGATGCCGGCCGCGGTCAGCCGGCCGACCAACTCCGTGGTGAACGGCCTGCCGGCACTGGGCATCTCGGCGCTGCCCGGGTGGGCGGCGAAGGTGGTCTGGTAGTCCTCCAGCGGGTAGCGCCCATCCAGGTATCCGTAGGCGATCGGCCGGCCGTGTCGGTACAGGTACGGCACGACGGACCTGGTGCCGTCGAGCCGGACCCGCCACAGCCGGTTGCCCGATCCGGTGGGACTGGAATCCGCCCGCGGATACGGCGTCAGTAGGTGCATGTGCACCCGGCCGGGCAGTTGCACCAGCTGACCGGGCAGGGCGTCCAGAATCGGTGAACGGGCAGCCGGTGCGGCCCGCAGTTCCGCGACCCAGGTGCCGTCACCGAGATCGGTCGCGAGGTGCACCACCACCGGCCGACCGGATCGCCAGTGGCCGTCAAGCTCGGCGGGTAGCGTGCCGGAGTTGTTGACCACCAACAGATCTCCCGCCCGCAGGTGCTGCGGGAGGTCGCGGAACCGGGCGTTGACGATCCCTGCGGGGGAGGCGACCAGCAGCCGGACCTCGTCCCTGGCGAGCCCGCGATATTCGGGCGGTTCGGTGGCGGTCCGGTCATCCGGAGAGCTGAATGTGGTGGTCGGAGTCGCGATCGCGGTGCTCATGACGCGAGTACCGCCGTTGTGGCGGACGTGCCGGAGTCGGGCGCCCCGAGCAAGTCGATGGCTCGGTAGCGGCCGCTGGGTGGCCTCGAGGCGATCAACTCCAGCAGTTCCGGCACGACGTCGTCGGGGGAGCGGCGGTCGCTGATGTCCTCGCCGGGGAAGGCGGACTTCTGCATGTCGGTTCGCATGTCGCCGGGATCAACGGCGTAGCAAGCGATATCGAGGTTCTCGACGCCGAACGTGAGCGTCAGGTGATCCAGCGCGGCCTTGCTGGCGCCGTAGCCGCCCCACTCCGGGTAGTGCTCCACCGCGGCATCCGAGGATATGTCAATGACGATTCCTGCTGCCCGATCCAGCGCTGGCAGCAGGGCGGCGGTGAGGGCGAACGGCGCGATGACGTTGACCGTCAGCAGTTCCGTCAGGGCTGCCGGGGACAGCGCGGCGAGCCGGCCCAGGGGAGTGTGGCCCGGCTGGGCGGGCCCGAGAGTGCTGGCGTTGTTGATCAACAGATCAAGGGACCCGGTAGGTCCGATCGCGGCGACGAGCCTGGCGCGGTGCGCGGGGTCTGCGACGTCGCCGGGCAGGGCAATGATGCTCGGGGTCGGCTCGTCGCGGCCCGGCGGATGCGCGGACGAGTGCAGTTGCTCGACGACCGAGTTCAGGCGTTGCTCACCCCGAGCGGTGATGATGACGTGCCATCCCCGGGCAATGAGCGCCGTGGTCAGGGACTTGCCGAGCCCTGCAGACGCGCCGGTGATCAATGCAGTTGGCATGGCTTCTGCTTTCTCGAACGACGGGGAGTCGCTCGCGATGTGACGGAGAATCCGGACCGCTCCGGTCCTGCGTTACATCATTGAAGTTGAAGTCAACTTTAAGTCAAGGTAGTTTTGGGAATATGGCAGGAGTCGTGGCAACAGGGGCCTTGTTGACGGTCGCCGACGTGTCGGCACGCAGCGGTTTCGCCGCCTCCGCGTTGCGGTATTACGAGCGGGAAGGCCTCATCGCGGCCACCCGGACTTCGGGCAACCAGCGCCGCTACGACCGAAACGTGTTGCGACGGTTGGCGTTCATCCGCGCGGCCCGCAACGTCGGGCTGACCCTGGACGAGGTGCGAGCCGAACTCGCTCAACTGCCTGCCGAACGCACCCCGACAACGGCTGACTGGCATCGCATCTCCCGTGACTGGCGAGAGCGGCTGGACGAGAAGATCGCGGCCATCGAGGCTTTGCGGGACCGGCTCGACACCTGCATCGGGTGCGGATGCCTGTCGCTGAAGGCGTGTGCGCTGTACAACCCGGAGGATCGTCTCGGGCGGCAGGCGACACCGCCGGGCGCCGCACTGTTGCCGGCCCTGCTGCGCCGACCCATCGGCGGTGAGGGCTCGGCACGCACCTGAAAAGGGTCGTGAACATGCGGTGTCGATCCAGCCAAACGGCGGGCAGTTGGCACGATGGCGTGATGAACACCGAGATCATCAGGACAGATGTGTGCGTCGCCGGTGGCGGCCCCGCCGGATTGATGCTTGCGCTGCTGTTGGCCCGTCGCGGGATCTCCGTGGTGCTACTGGAGAAGCACGCCGACTTCCTCCGCGACTTCCGCGGCGACACGGTTCATCCATCCACGATGGACCTCTTGGACGAACTCGGGCTCGGACCGAAAATCGATGACCTGCCCCACCGGGACGCTCGCCGGCTCAAGGTCACCTTTGCCGACGGCACCTTCACCCTCGCCGACTTCGGCCGACTACGGGCGGCACACCCGTACATCAGGTTCATGCCGCAGTGGCACCTGCTGAACCTCTTGGCCGAGGAAGGGGAGGCGCTGGACACCTTCACGCTGCTCCGATCGCATGAGGTCAAAGACGTCACTCGCGACCGCGGGATCGTCACCGGTGTGCGGGCCGGCGGTCCGCGGGGTGACGTCGAGATCAGGGCGTACCTGACCGTTGCCGCTGATGGCCGGACGTCGGTCATTCGCGACCGGCTGGGCCTCCCGTTGCGGACGTTCGGCGCGCCGATGGACGTTCTGTGGTTCCGGGTCTCCCGCCTGCCGAGCGATACCGACGGCCTCGACATGAGAATCTGCGCCGGCCGGGTGCTGCTCGGCATCGATCGGGACGACTACTGGCAGATCGCCGACGTCATTGGCAAGGACAGCTACGCCGCAATTCGGGCCGCTGGATTGGCCGCGTTCCGGTCGTCGATCGCGGAGCAGTCCCCACAGTTTGCTGACCGCGTCCAGGAGATCACCAGTTGGGACGATGTGAAGGTGCTCAGCGTCCGGGTGGACCGACTGCGCCGCTGGTACGCGCCCGGAGTGCTGCTGATCGGCGACGCCGCCCACGCGATGTCGCCGATCGGTGGGGTCGGTATCAACCTGGCTGTGCAGGACGCCGTGGCGGCAGCGCGGATACTTGACGAACCGATCCGGCAGCGCCGCCTGAACTCCCGAGTGCTGGCGAAGGTCCAGTCCCGCAGGATGTTTCCCACCGTCGGCACGCAGACTCTGCAGGTGGTGATCCAGCAGGCCTTCCTGCGACCGGTGCTGGCGAGGTCGACGCCGGTGAAGGCGCCGCTGCCGCTGAGGATCGCCAGACGGTTCCCTGCGCTGCAGCGGATCCCGGCCCGCGTCGTCGGGGTGGGTCTGCGTCCCGAGCACCTGGATCGCTAGGAGGGCACCGGCCCGCTCGGGCAACCAGGTCGACTCATCAGCGTTGCCGTGGTGCACGTCACGCGCGACCCGGGAAGCTCCGCGGGTCACCGTCGGTTACACCTGCTGACGGTCCCCGGTACATGCCCCGGGCTCCACCCCTTTAGTCGCCGAGAGCGACCACGTGCCGAGAGGCGCACTGTCCGGGGATCGTCCACCACGGCCGCCCGATGCCTCCCGCGTCGGGCGGCTGTGCTGTATTCCGGGTGCCGCGGCGAGCCGGGTGTCGGTGCCGTAGGCAACGATGACCACATGGCGACCGTGACGAGAATCCGCACCGGGCGACTGGCTGCCCAACGGATCCAGGGCAGCGAGTTCACCGGCCCGGCCGAGGTCGTCCGATGGATGCTGGCACTGCAGGCACAGGACCTGGTCGGGGCCAAGTGGTCCGTCGGACTGCGAGCGCCGGGCACGACGCTCGCTGACGTCGATGCGGCGCTGGCCGATGGCTCGATCCTGCGCTCCTGGCCGATGCGCGGGACGCTGCACCTGGTAGCCGCCGAGGACATCGGCTGGATGCTGGAGCTCACGGCGACTCGCACCGTCCAGTCCTTGACCAGGCGTTATCGCGAACTCGGGCTGGATGAGGCTACCTTCGAGCGCGCGCAGGACGTTGCGATCGGCGTCCTTGAGGGTGGGCGGGCGCTGCCCAGGTCCGAGCTGTTCGAGTTCTTCGAGAAGGAAGGCATCTCCACGGCGGGCCAGCGGGCCCCACACATCCTGGGCAGGCTGTGCCAGAACCGCACACTGTGCCTCGGGCCCATGCTGGGGGTGCATCAGGCTGTGGTGCTGATGGACGAGTGGGTGCCCCATCCCCGCCGGCTGGAGCGGGACGAAGCGCTCGGGGAATTCGTCCGACGGTTCTTCCTGAGCCACGGTCCCGCAACGATTCGCGACTTCGCCTGGTGGACCAAACTGCCCCTGCGTGACGCGGCGGTCGGCCTGGCGATTGCACGCGAACAGCTCGAAGAACTTGTTGTCGACGGAACCAGCTACTGGATGGCGCCCGGCCTGCCCGAACGGACGTCCAGCGGCGTTCAGCTACTGCCGGGGTTCGACGAATATCTGCTGGGTTACCAGGACCGAAGTGCGGTCCTGGATGCCGAACACAGGCAGGCGATCGTGCCCGGCAACAACGGGGTGTTCCAGCCGACGATCGTCTCCGGCGGCCGGGTGGTGGGTACCTGGCGACGCAAATCCACACCCGCCGGCGTCACCGTCACGACGATGCCCTTCGAACCGCTGCCGGCAGCCGGCCTGACTCGATTGATGACCGCGGTCGCCGGTTATGGACGCTTTCTCGGCGCGCCGGTGACGGTGAGCCCCGCCGGCTGACGGCAGCGCAGCCAACAGTGAACGAACTTCCACAGGAAACTCTGGGGTCGCGAGGGGGCTTTCCCGAACATGCGCACAGGGCAACCGAATGATCCGGGTCTTGGCTGGGCTGTCGAGAGCAGAACACCCCCGAGAGGACCAGATCGATGGACTTTTACGACCGCAGCCAGGTTTCACCGGCCGCTCGCCCCCGCCGGCGGCGACGGTTAGCGATGGTGGCCGGCGCAGTGGCAGCAGGTGCGGTCATCGGATTCGGGGCGATCTTCGGCATCGCGCAGAACCCCGGCATTGCGGGCACGGCGATCGCCGCAACCGCACAGGTGAACACCGATGCCGCGGCGGCCGCACCCGAACAACCCCTTGATGGGTATGGCGTTTCGCCCTGGGATGGTTCCGACAGCCAATCCGGCAATGGCAATTCCGGCCAGTCCGGCAGTGGTCAGTCGGGTACCGGACAGCCGGGCGGTGGCCAGTGGGGCCTTGGGCAATGGGGCGGTGGCCTTTCCGACCCGGGAGGCACGTCGACAACTGAACTGGGGTCCGCCACCAGCGCGCAGGAGGTCGGTGTCGTCGTCATCGACACCGTGCTGGCCTACGAGGGCGCCGAGGCCGCCGGCACCGGCATGGTGCTCACCGCCGACGGGGAGATCCTGACGAACAATCACGTCATCGAAGGATCGACAAGCATGACGGTGACGATCGTCTCCAGTGGCGAGCAGTATTCCGCGACCGTTGTCGGGACGGACGCGACCGATGACATTGCGGTTCTGCAGCTCTCCGGGGCATCGAACCTGCAGACCGCGAACTTCGCCGACGAGTCACAGGTGGCCATCGGCGACCCGGTCACGGGGGTGGGCAATGCCGGCGGCGACGGCGGGACTTCATCGGCGTCCCCCGGGACCGTGACCGCTCTTAACCAGACGATCACCACCCAAGCCGAATCCGGCGCGGCAGCCGAAACCCTGCACGGATTGATCGAAACGAACGCCGACATCCGGGCCGGCGACTCGGGTGGTCCGCTGTACAACGCAAGCGATGAGGTCATCGGCATCGACACCGCCGCGTCTGCGGGCGATGTGAACACCTCGGGGTACGCCATCCCGATCGCCTCCGCGCTGAGCATCGCGCAGCAGATTCAGCACGGTCAGGCTTCGGAGAACATCGTCATCGGTCTGCCCGCGTTCCTCGGCGTGCAGGTCAGCGCATCATCGAACACCGGATACGGGTACTCGGATGGTGGGTCCGCCCCGGTGACGGCGCAGGGCGCGCTGATCAGTGGGGTGGTCTCGGGCGCCCCTGCGGCGCAGGCCGGGATCACGGCCGGCGACACCATCACCGGCATCGACGGCACGGCCATCCAAGGCGCCACCGGCCTGACCGCGGCGTTGACCGGGCACAGCCCGGGGGAGAACGTCACCGTCACCTGGGTCGGCTCGTCCGGTGCCGCCGAATCCGCTTCCGTCACCCTGGCGGCCGGACCCGCGCTGTAGGGGGGATCTTCCACGGTCGTGTGCAGATGAACTGGCCCCGTTGGATCGATGACCCGGCGGGGCCCATCCCGCAACCGTCGGCCTGTCGAGACTGATCAGGAATCAAGAAGCGTGTGCCGTCGAGCCGCAACTAGCGTGGTTGCCATGGACATCAAAATTCACTCCAGCTTCCTCCCGCAGGACGACCCGGACGCCGCTGTGGCGTTCTACCGCGACACCCTCGGTTTCGAGGTACGCCTCGACGTCGGCTATGAGGGACTGCGCTGGATCACGGTCGGCCCGCCCGATCAGCCCGGCACGTCCATCGTCCTGTACCCACCGGCGGTCGACCCCGGCGTCACCGACGACGAACGCCGCACCATTGTCGAGATGATGGCGAAGGGCACCTACGCGACCATCGTCCTTGCCACGCCTGACCTCGACGGCACCTTCGAGCGGATCCAGGCCGCTGGCGCCGAGGTCGTCCAGGAGCCGATCGATCAACCGTACGGAATTCGCGATTGCGCATTTCGCGATCCCGCGGGTAACCAGATCCGCATCAATCAGGTGTAGCCAGCAGTTGATTGATCGCGGTCCCACCGGGACGGATGGACCGGCCCGGCAGCGATCGGCCGCCGGTGGTCGGCCATGATGAGCCTGTGCGCACCTGTCGACGAGCGATGACCTGAGTGTCGTCCTCGAATGAGGTGCCTCCCGAATCGGAGGACCCCGCTACCGCGTTCCCGCCACCCGCGTGGCGGGGACCGGTGCTGCTCGTCGGCAAGATCCTGCTGGTCCTGGTCGGCGTCTGGCTGGCCATCCAGGCCCTGCGCCAGGTCGACTGGGCGCAGGTCGGCGACGCGCTGGGCCGATTGACCTGGTGGGAAATCGTTGTGGTGGCGGTGATTGTCGCCGTCCGGCAGACGGTCAACGCCTCGACGCTGGTCATTCTGCTGCCGAAACTCAAACTGTCGCATGCACTGTCCACCGCTCTCTCGGGCACGCTGATCCAGACGTTCACGCCGCCACCGGCCGACGCTGTGCTGCGGCTGTCGATGCTCCGGTCCTATGGGATCGAGACCACCAGGGGCGCAGCGGCTCTGGTGCTGGATACCTTGGTCTTCTATCTCGCCCGGTTCGTCGCGCCGGTCCTCGGTCTGGCGCTGGCCCTGGTTGCCCTTGCGGTGGAACCGATCCAGTACTGGATGGCGCTCGGCGGAGCCGTGGCCGCCGTGCTGCTCGTCGCGGCGCTGGTCGTCATTTCCAAGGGCGAACGCGCCGCCGGCGGCTTCGGTCGGGGCGCCGCCGTCGTCGTCCGGCGCCTGCGACCCAGTGTCGATCCCGAGGCCTGGGCGGCTGCCCTGGTCAGGTTTCAACAGGAATCTGCTGCCGGACTTTTCCGGCGGATCGGCACAGCAACCCCGACCATGCTGGCCTTCATCGTGGTCGACGGCACCGTGCTGGTTGCCTGCCTGCGTTTCGTGGGCGTTCCCGGCGCCGCTGTTGGTTACCTTGCGGTACTCGCCGCGCTGTTGAGCCTGTACCCGTTGACGATCTTCCCGTTCGCCGGTCTGGGTGTGCTGGACGCCAGCCTGATCGTCCTGGTCAACGCCGAGGGCGTGGCCGATCCGGCAGATCTGATTGCCGCCATGGTGATCTGGCGGGCCGCGACGCTCTTGCTACCGCTGCTGCCAGGCCTGGTCGCCCTGACCCACTGGAAGAGCCGCGACCTGGGCGCCGGTCCGAAAGCTTCCTGATGACCGCAAAGCGTCACGTGACGCAAAGGGGTACGGATGAGCGGAGGTGAGCCCGGGGTTGTCCCGTCCGGCTCGTTCGATCAGAGGTGACAAATCCTGGATCGCCAGGCTTGTCGGCACAGGCATCGTCAGAGACAGCAACGGCAACGGCAACGGCACCAAGGTTTCTGTCTTGCAACCTCGATTCCAAATGTCGTCGCGCAGCCGGTTACCGACTGGCGGGCGGGGCAACCGCTGGGCGACGCGCGAAGGGTGCGGATGTCGTGGTTTGCAGCTTGGCCACGGCAAACGAGTCGCGGTTGGATTCCTCAGGCTGAACCTCAAGTGCCGATAAGCGTGATTATGTCAAGTATTAGTCTGCGTATTGCATCAGATGCAACAAGGACTCCCCACTCGGCTCGCGGGACCATGGCCAGCACGCCACCTTTGGAGGCGGTGTTGATGATCGACCCAGGACCCTGCTCCAGCATGTAGGGCAGAGTGGCCTGGCAGCACAGATACACGCTGGTCAGATTGACCTCCTGGACCCGCTTCCACGCCTTGAGGCTGGTGGTCAGGATGGAATCGTCGTCCGGGGGTGAGATCCCGGCGTTGTTGAAGGCGATATCGACCGAACCGTAGGAGCTCTAGGCCCCGCGCAAAGAGTGCGGCGCCCGCGCCCGGAAGAAAGCCGCCAACGCCGCCATCCGAGACCCGAGTGTGGTCTCGCTGCATCGGGCGACGCGGCCACACCGCGCTCGGATCGTCGACGACGATGCCTGAAGGGCCCGCCCCGCCAGCCGGGCTCACCTACCGGAACCCGTCCGCGGACGTCCTCGAACGACCGGCGGGTTCGTCTGCTCCAGGTGCGGCAGGTCCGCCGGCAAACACCGGATGCAATGGCCGGAAGGCCGATTCTGCGGAACCTGTTTCACCGCCGCGATGAACATCCGCGGCAGCTGCCCCGGCTGCGGCGCCGATCGGCTCCTGCCTGGCCCGCCAGGCCAACCAGGCGGCCCGACCTGCGCACCCTGCGCCGGGATCGATACGGATGCTCGGCGCCCGCAACCGAGCACTCGCCGGACTCGTCACCGAGATCCCGCCATCACTGGTCGCCGACGCACTCGGATACAGCCACCAGGTGGCCTTCAGACACGCCCAAGCCGCAGGTGATCCCTGGGCGAGATACGTCGGCAACCGGAAACCCTCGAACTAGCAGCACTTCTCAACGCGGACTACCGATAAATACGAGTCCTCTTGATACGCAGAGGTACCAGTAGTAATGAGATGACTGAGACCAAACCGCGAAGGGTTGGAGGTTGTTGCAATCGACCTCGGGTGCGCCCGCTACATCGCAAGGTTGAGTCGAGCTGCGACAGCAGACGGCGATTCTGCCAGGCCGGCGGCCAGTAGTCGACGATCTGCGCTCACGAGAGGAACGTCGAGCGCTGCCGCCGCTGCAGCCCAGCTGGCGTCGTAGAACGAGAGGGCGTGGGTTTCGGCCAGTACCGCCGCGTCACGAAGCCAGCGTTGCGTCATGGAGATTGGCGAGCCGACGATAGTCAGGAGGTCTTCGAGTTGATCGCCGACATCCCAGGCCGCCCATCTCAAAGCCCGCGCCAAGACATTTCCGACTTCGTAGATCGCCAGATCCAACACGTGCGCATCGAGATCACCGCGGATGTGAGCGTCTCGTATCGCATGCGCCTGCGCTAGTTCGCTCTCCCCCGCACCATGAAACCACTTGATCAACACCGACGTGTCGACGAGCAGACGGGTCACCGACGACCTTCACGGTCGGACCTCACGAGGTCGGCTGACTCGAAGCTGCCGGCCGCCCGAAAGCGACGCTCCGAGCGCTCGATCGCTGCTGCGAGGTCGGCGGGATCTTGACGAGCCAACTCGCGCCTCGCCGCGATTGCGAGCAGTGCGCTGCGGCTTGTCGACCTGCGTTTGACCTCTGCATCGAGTTCTGCCAACAGGTCATCGGGTAGCGACACCATCACTTTGGACATGCACCGAGTATAGCCCGCGGTATTGCTGTCAAGATGGCTCCTGCGGTTGGACCGCCGATACTGGCTGCTGTGGCTGCCGACTCAACCCGGCCTTCTAGCCGCGGGCACGTCGACCGTTAGCGGCCTCCGCGACGACCTGGCTGATCCGACTCGCCCTCGTTTGGTCTCGAGCGGCACTGATGATCCAATACAGCATCTGTTTGCGGGCGCTGGGCGGGAAACAGTCCCAGTTGCGTCGAGCCCCCGGGTCTCGGTCGAGCGCCGCCGTCAGGTCAGGCGGTTCCTTAAGGTCTTCGACTTGGTCGGACGTCGTCCACCAGCCGTTGGATTTCGCGGCGGCGATGGCGTGGCGGCCGGCGTCGGTCATCAGGCGACGCTTCTCCATGTCGGCTGCGCGTTCGCGGTTGAGTCGGGTCCAGGAACTCTTGGGTCGACGCCGCGTGATCAGCTGCAGGCTGCGCTCCTCGTCGAGGATGGTGTTGGTGGAGTCGATCCAACCGAAGCAGATGGCTTCCTCAACGACTTCGGGGTACGGGCAGCGTGCTCGACCGGTGGAGGTGCGCCAGGAGCACAACCACACGCCTCGGGCCGACCGGTGGTTGTGCGTGAGGCAGGTCCGCCATTGAGTCCGAGTCTCTGCGTGAAAGATCGGATAGTCGAACTTCCACGTTGGCCGGGTGCCGGTAACGGTGCTGTCACCGGCCCCAATTGCATGGCACGACCGTCAGTGCGTGGCTCGTAGGTATTGGTAGACGGTTTCTCGGCTGATGCCGAAGTCACGCGCCAGCGTTGCTTTGGCTACTCCGGCGGTGGCCCGCTCAGCCAGCTTGGCGATCTGGGCCTGGCTCAGGGCGGGTTTCGGCCGCGGTATGCGCCGCGTTTCTTGGCCAGGGCGATGCCCTCGCGTTGCCGGTCGCGGATCAGCGCTCGTTCGAACTCGGCGAACGCCCCCATGACTGAGAGCAGCAGTGTCGCCATAGCGCTGTCGTCGCCGGTAAAGGTGAGCTGTTCTTTCACGAACTCCACCCGGACACCTTTTCCGGTCAGTGTTCTGACAGTGTTACGCAGATCATCGAGGTTGCGGGCGAGCCGGTCCATCGAGTGGACCAGAACGGTGTCGCCGTCGCGGACGAAGCTGATCATCGCGTAGAGTTCGGGTCGGTGGAGTTCTTTGCCGGACACCTTGTCGGTGAAGAGTCGATCGAGAACGATGCCGTCGAGTTTGTCGGCTGCTGTTCTGATCCAAAGTGCTCACTCGCGCATATATCTACCAACTCCCGACCGTCGACGACCGTGACCTTCACGCGTGGTGAATCAGCTAGTGACGTGGTATCGAGCCATAGCGATCTTGTCACGGTGCCGACAACGGTTTGGCATTCTTTTCGGCTAGGGATCCAGGTTGCGGTCATAAGATCACTTTACCCCGGTTGACGGAGTTAGAGTTAGGGTCCGACGAGATTCTTGCAAAGGGTCCATTGATTGGTCGGTGACCCATTTGTGTAGGCCGTGACGATCGAGTTGCGGTTTGGTGGGGATCCGGGTGCGTACACCCGCTACCCGCTCCTGCTCATCGACGTGGTCGGCTACCGTTCGAGGCCGACGCGGCGAACCTGTTCTTCCACCTTGCCCAATGTGTGATCGCTGTCGGATTAGGGCCCCCACGTTGCGAAGAAGTTCGAATCTGGACATGCAGTAACAGCCGCCGTGCAGCATCAGAAGTGCGACGATCTAGTTGATCAGATACTCGCCGATCACCGTGACGCCATCTTCGCTATAGAGTGGGATAGTGCTTGTTCGTGGGTTTTCGGTGCGAAACGTCTGCTTCGCCGGTGCGATCGCTTCTGCCGGAGTGCGCGGCTCGGGCCCGCGAGCATCAGACCTGAGTATGTAGCCGATCTTTCCGTTGGTGCCCTGGGCCAGAATCAGGTCTGGTTCATCTGCCGGAGTCTTTGCTTCCAGCGCCGAACCAAATGCCTTTCCTTGCGAGTTTTTCGGGTAATCTCCGTACGATTTTGAAGACACAATGAACTCGTCCCCGGCAGTAGATGAGGCACTCGCATTGACGCCGACTACCGCCAACGCAGCAGCTATACCTAAAGCACGTAAAGTTGCGAACACCACGCGGAGTCTTCTCCTTGACTGCTTCGATTCACTCATTCGAGTTCGTCCTTTGCGCTTGATCTAGCTGGGTTCATACTGCGAAGGACTATAGTTTGTGTAAAAGCAGTTGTAGCCGTTTCCATTGTATGCAGCGGTTGACCCTCGTGCGTGGTAGGTGCCTGCCCCGCACGTCACAGAAGCGGTTCCTCGGGCATAGTTGTTCATCGCTACCGCGGTAGAGGTCATAACTGCGTTCGTGCAGGCCCCACCATTGCGATACAAGGTCACCCCAGCGCCCATTCAGCCGGCGGGAACTGTTCCTGAGCCACCGACCTTATCAACGTAGACCTCCGCCCATTTCTTGTTGTCGGAATCACTCAGCACCAGTACGGACCTGTTGTCATAGGAAAACCCGTTTACCGGTCCGTAACCAGCAGAACCGCTGGGAAAGGATGCTGCTGCGGCCGGGCGATACGAAGACGGCACAAAGTCCGAGAGCCATCGCCGCTGTTAAGCATGTCCGGTCCCTCCAACTTCCCCCACTCGCGCCTGATGGTCTCTGCGAACTGGTCATCTTCATCTTGACCTCTCCTAAACTCCCTTTGAATCGTGAACACAGGACCAAATGCCGCGAAGAGCGAACCCTGGCTCGGTTCCCGGTTGGCAAACCCAGCGCCCGGCGGACCCCGCGCGGCCGGACCGGGTGAGCCCAATGACTGGTTAGCTGAATAGTGCGGACCAAACATGGTCGTTGAGTAGCTTTTGGAGCCGTCAAATATTCGTATCGGCGATCCGTCGAGCCACTCTGTTTCGATACTTCGCACCTTTCTTGAGTACCCGCATTTCAATTTGCGCCAACTCTCTCGCGTCGACAACGGTGACCTTCACGCGTGGTGAATTGCCTAGTGATGTTGTATCGAGCCATAGCGTCCTTGTCACCGTGCCGACAGCAGTGTTGTACTCCTTCCTGGGCGGGTTCCAGGTTGCGTTCATCACAGTATTCTACTTCGTAGACGCGGTTTCCGGGTCCGACGGGATTCTGCAAAAGGTCCATTGAATGGTCGCTGACCCAATTGTTTGGGCCGTGACGATCGAGTTGCGGTTTCGTGGTGATTCCGGTGTGTACACCACGGCGGCGCTGAACCCGCAGACTTCCAGCCACTCGCTCACCCAGTACTTATGGCTACCGCCCATCATGTCGCAAAGGTGAGCACTCGGTCAGGCCTGATCCCTCTCCTCCTTAGCGATTTCGGATCTCATCCGCTCTATTTGAGAAGCGCTTCGCGAGCTCAACGGCTGAGCAAGCACTGCCTGAATCTCCGTCGGACCCAATTCGAAGGGTGGTGCGCCTAATACGTGGATAAGATACTCATCTGTCGGTGACTCGGCAATTACACGATCGAATGTCTCCCATTCTGTCGCCGCTCTGAGCAGTGCCTGTAGAATGGCGAGGCGGTCCGGTGGTCGTGTCACGAACAGTCGAGCGATGCACTCGGACTCGGTGAAACGTTCGCGACGTGGTACCACGTGTTCGTTGAATTGGTGTCCGCGCTGTAGGCGCAGTAGTTGCCCGTGGCGGAGACCACCGGGCCGGTGTCTGTGCGTGAGCAGGCGAAGTCGCGGTCAGCATCGCCACGGTCAGGGCGGCAAGCAGGACGCCGCCCAGCGTCACCCAGTTCCCCTGGTGCGATTCATCGTGACAGTTGACAAAGCAGACTCCTTCCGCAGGTGGGACTCGTGCCCATCTATGTCCGGCGCCTCTGATGCGCTGCAAGAAGGAGATGTGAGCTGAGTCACATACGCGGTTAGCGGCTGAGTGCGCTCAGGCCCAGGGTGCGGCAGGTGGTGGTGTCGCCGGGAAACACTGCGGCCTTTCCGGAAGGCAGGACGCACGCGATCAGTGGTGGGACCGGCCAGGCACCGCCGGTCGGCGGCTGGTTCGCATCGACAGTGCCACCAGCGAACACCCCGGACCGCCAGTAGGCGGCGCACACGTCGACGCTGACAGCGGCGGCGTCGTTCGGGCTGTCGTCCGTGCCGGCGGCGGCGAATTCGGTCCGGTTGGTGCTGCTCTCGTCCAGGTTCGCGGTGGCGTAGCAGTACCCGGTGGTGGTGTCGCTGGCCTTGCTGAACAGGACGAACGCGGCGGCGGTTCCACCTCCCGCGGCGATCACCACCCCGGCGGTGAGCCCGGCGATGGCGTAACGCCGGCGTCGTTGCCGGCGTGCGGTGCTGACAAAGTCGGCCGGTTCGTCAACCGGTAGTGACCGCAGGAACGCCAGGTGCTGCGCTCGGGTGGCGGGGTCCAGGTGCTGATCGCGCTGGTCCTTGGCGAACTCGTCGAACGTGCTCACGGCGTCCTCCTCTGCGGTGATCCGGGGTCGATGCTCAGGTCGGGTTCGTGGTCGGCGTACAGGCTGCGGGCCTTGCCCAGTGCGCGGGAGAGTCGGGATCGGATCGTGCCGACCGGTTCACCCGTCACTTCGGCGACGACCTTCGGTGGGATTCCCCGGAGCACACAGAACTGGATGACCTCCTGTTCCGGGACGGACAATGCCCCCAGGATCCGCGCCAAGAGGTCCAGCCGGTGCCGTTCCTCCGCCTGATCTGTCAGGTGAACCGCGATATCGGGGGCATCGACCGGCTTGCCGACCTTGGCCAGCGCGCGGTGCGCGCGCCACAGGGACCGGCGTCTGGACCTCAACAAGACGTTCGCTGTACCCAACAGCCACGGCAGTGGTCCAGCGGTGGGGTGCGGCGCGATGTCGTTCCGGCGCCGCCAGGCGATCGCGAAGACCTCAGCGGTCAGGTCTTCGGCATCGGCGCGGGCTAACCCACGTTGCAGGAAGTGCGTGAACACCGCGGAGTTGCTGGCCCGGTAGACCGACTCGAACGCCGCCCGATCTGCTGCCTCACCCACGGCGTCCTCCACCTCCAATCGCAGTGACTTCTCTGCGTTCACGAGTACCAATGGTCGATAAGGTCGTTGCGTTGCAACATCGCTGCAGGCCAACCGTCACGACCCCTACCAGCCACCTGCCGTCCTTGAGCGTTGCAGACCTGTCACCGTCACAGGTATTTCTGCTCTGACTCGGTCTCAGGATCGACCGGCTACGGGCTGCCAATAGTCGCGGTGGTGCGGATGCTGAGGCGGGCGGTCATGTCGAGTCGGGTGGTTGCAGGTGCAGGTCTCCACGGGTGATCGTTCCGCATTTCTTGAGCTTGCCACCGATAGCGGACTGAATCTGTCCTCAATGCTCCCGTGGTCGCCGCAACCGATCACTCGCACACAAGCTGCGCAGCCAAGTGGCAAGTTCGCGAACACCCGGCCGCCGCCCGGGGTCGGGACCGCACTCGCTGCCACCGAGTTCCTCGGCCCGGTCGATCATGGATCTGATGCCGACCCCGGGAGTCCACGCTGCCGAAACAGCTCGCCGGATGCCTTGGGCGGACAGCCTTATGAGTACGGCGGAATGTTCGTCGACCCGTCCCAGCGGGGTATTCAGTCGGAGCTCCGGCGATACGGTTTGCGTACCCGGCCCGCGCGGACGCTCACCTCGGTGCACTGGTACTCCGCCGGTACGTTGCGGCGCAACGTGTTCCCGGTGCCGCTCACCGAGCTGGATTCGTTCGAGCGGGTCGTGCACCACCTTCACGCAGTCGCACTGGAGTCGCAGAACGGGGGCGACCCGCAGGGCAGCGTGCAGGAGCATCTCGACTCGTTGCATCTTGGCCCGCATACCCTCGACATCGTCGCCGCGATCCTGTCCACCGAGACCAGCTCGGACCTCGCAGACGCCTCGATGGCCAGTCTCGCAGCGGATCTCGCCCTGAACGGTGGTCAGCTCGTCCCCTGGTTCCAGGCTGCATCGCTCGCGCAGACAGTGAACGGTGGCATTCAGCAGCTTGCCGATCGGATGGCCACCGGCATCACCGAGCTGCACCTGAACACGGTCGTGATCGGTCTCGCCAGATCAGACAACGCGGTCGATGTCCGCACCAGCAGCGGCCGGTACCGCGCACGTCGGGTCATCCTGGCGACGCCGATGAACACGTGGTTCGACCTCGAGCTCACCCCGGGCTGGCCGCAAGCCGCGCAGCAACTGGTGACTGGTGGCCATGCGGGTCGCGGTGTGAAGGTGGGAATGCTCATCGAGGGGCCGAAACCCGATGTGATCGTTGGTGCCCACCCCGTCTTCCAGATGGTCAACGTCATCAACGAGATTGACGGCCGGTTCTCCACCGTCGCGTTCAGCACCGACCCCTGCCGCGTTGACGCCTCCGACCTGGACGCGTTGACCGGTGTGTTGCACCAACTCGCGCCCGGCTCGACCGTTACGGCGGCCGCCCTGCCCAACTGGGCCAGCGGCCCGTACAGCCGTGGCACCTGGATGTCCCACTACCCGACGACCCCGAAAACCGCTGCCCGGGCGCTGAGCCTGCTGCAACCGGTGATTTATATCGCCGGGTCCGACGTCGCAGCAACGGTGCGTCCTACCTCGATGGGGCAATCAGCTCCGGCCGCGCCGCCGCTGGTGCGGTGTTCCGCGACCTCCGGCACCGTCACGCTCCATCTCCATAGGGGCCGCGGACCGGCGAGGGGTCCGGTCGATCACCTCTTGTCGGCGCATTTCACGCATCGGGTGGCGGTGGGGAGGAACTCCAACCGGCCTGGTGCGATCGGTCGACCGCACTGCACGCAGATGCCGTAGCGGCCGGCGTCGAGGTTGGCCAGAGCGTCCTGGACGTCGCGGACCCGTTGCCGCGCTGCCTGGTGATTGCGGGCCAGTCGGGTCCACTCGCCGGACAGCGGCGCACCCTCGGGGTCGTGCTCGTCGTCGTCCGACCTGTCCTCGCGCAACTGCCGGATCTCCAGCAAAGCCTTCTGGGTCTCCTCGAGATCCCTGGACCGCGACTCCTGGAGTCGCAGGAGCGCGACCCGGGCCCCAACAATGTCGCCCACCGGTGCGTTCTGTGCGTGCGCCGCCACTAGCTCGACGGCGCCGTTGACGGAGCTGATGATGACGAGGGAGCGGACGACGACGGTGATGTCGATGACGGCGATCCGGTCGTCGATGAAGCTGCAGTCAGATTCACCAGATCGAGGTACAGCGGCATTTCGTCCGTGCGTTCGCCGGTCGGGCCGTCCGGTGCCAGCGCGAGGGGCTGTCCGGTGAATAGCGGGTCCAGTGCGCCGGACCCGGTTCCCTGCCCCACCAACTGCTGGCTGTTGAACTGGTACGGCAACCCGTCACTGGCCAACGGGTCGGGGCCGTCCATCACATGGAAGTGCAGATGCGGCGCATCGGTGTTCCCCGAGTTGCCCAGTTCCCCCAGGACATCACCGGCGGCGACGGTCTGGCCCTCGGTGACCGCGGCCTTGGCGGTGCCCGGCTTCAGGTGGGCGTAGAACGCGTAATAGGTTCGGCCGTTCTGCTCGAATCGCTGCACGACATGGTTGCCCCCGTATTGCGCAAGGGTCAGCGAGCCCACTGGCGGGTTGGCACCCGGAACCTGGTCCTGTAGTTCGTCGAAGACCGCAACGATCTCCCCGTCGGCGACGGCGTGGATCGGCGCGCCGTAGTAGGCGTAGCTGGACAGCTCGGTGGGGTCACCGGTGAGCAGCGTGAGGTCCGGCGTCAGTTGCACCCAGTCGATGGCAAACCGTTCGGCGAAGTCGAACCGACCGTTGATCGGATTGGACGCCCCACGATGCGGGGTGACCTCGTCACAACAACCGTTGCCGTCAAACCAGTTCGCGCCGTCGAGCGGCGGCTCGATGGTCGGCGCGGGTGTGCCACTGACCGGTGTGGCAGCGACGTTTTCGGTCAGCTCGGCAGGGATCAGAGGGCTTGGAGCGGTCTGGAAGGTGAGTTTCACCTGATGCACCAACGACGTCGGCAACTCAGCCCCACCCGCCACGCTCGGATCGAGCCACACGATGCCCAACTGACCGCCATCCAGGACCACACTGGTCGCCGGCGAACCCCCGGCCGGGGTCCCCACCACCCTGGCGTGCGAGACCAGATCGGCACCCGAGTAGGTCTGTAGCGTCGCTCCGCTGTCGGCGTCCAACGCCTGGACGGAATCGACGGTCACCGGCGTGGAGGTGATGTTGGTGAGATACAGCTCGTAGGCCAGGTACACCTTGCCGTCGGTCCCGGTGACGGTGACGGGTTCGGTGGTGACGCTGGCCAGCACGGGTGTGACTTCAGCAGGGACTTCGGGCGCCGGCGCACGCGACGTGGTGTCCGACGTTGCGGCGGCCGACGACATCGAGCTTGTCGGCGCCGCCGACGCGGTCGTTGACGCGGACGCCGTGGCCGCGGAAGCGGACGACGAACTGTCGGTGGATGCCGACTGCCCTGTACAGCCGACAATCAGCACCGCGACGAACCCGAGAGTGGCCACCGTGCGTAACGCCTGCTTCTGCATCAGCGCAACTTAGCCGAGCACAAGATCGCTCAACAAGACCGAATCGAATGATCCCGGGGAGCAACACCCGTCATTCGAAGGGTTGCCTATCAGCGATAGATGATCTAGCATCAATAGATAACCGATCACTGATCGAGAGGAGCCGTCAGTGCCAGCCGTCCCCACCACCGACCGGCGCCGCGAACGCCACGAGGCCAAGCGCTCGACGATCGTCGCCGAGGCCTGGAAGCTGGCCCGGCGGGACGGCTTGGGCGCGATCTCACTGCGCGACCTGGCCGCGCAGGTCGACCTTCGCCAACCGTCGCTGTATGCGTACTTCGACTCGAAGTTGGCCCTCTTCGACGCGATGTTCGCCGAGGGCAATCGCCAACTCCTTGCGGTAGCAACGGCTCTCCCCGACCGGGACGACCCGGTCGAGGCACTCATCGAGCTGGTCGAGGCCATCATTCGTTTCTCCACCGAAGACCCAGTCCGGTACGAGCTGCTCTTCCACCGACCGGTGCCCGGCTTCGAACCGTCGCCCGAGTCCTACGCGATCGCTGTGGCCTTCTATGAGATTGCCAGCGATCGTCTGAATGCTGTGGGGGCAACTGACTCCGACGACCTCGACCTCTTCACGGCGATCGTGGCCGGCCTCAGCGATCAGCAGGTCGCGAACGACCCCGGCGGCGATCGTTGGGTACGCCTGTCCCGGCGTGCGACGCAGATGTACCTCGCCGATCTCGATCGGCACCACCAGACCATCGAGACTGTTTCCTGAGAGGCGACCCCATGATGACCAGCGCTGCAATCGATGTGACCGCGATCAGGCGAATCAGCCACGCCGAAGCGATGGCGATTGCCGCCGTCGAGAACCGCAAATTCCTCGAACAGCTCCGCTGCCTTGACGAGGAGGACTGGACAAAGCCGACAGCCTGTGAGCTTTGGGATGTGCGGGCGATGGCGGCTCACGTTGTCGGTTCCGCTGCGGGGCAGATCACGCCCCGTGAGTTCCTGCGTCAGGTCCGCGCCGGCAGGCCGCTGGTGAAAGAGATCGGCGCCAAATTCTGGTGGGACGGCATGAACGAGATCCAGGTCCGCGAGCGGGCGAATCTCTCCACCGACGAGCTCATCGCCGAGTGGGAGCGCAACGCAGAGCGGGCCCGAGTCGCTCGCAGCAAGATGCCGCGCCTGATTGCCGGCCTGCCGCTGCTGAACCTGCCGGCTCCGGTTGGCCGCCAGCCACTCTCCTACCTGTTCGACATCGGCTTTACCCGCGATGTCTGGGCTCATCGCATGGACATCGCAGCCGCTACCGGTCATCCGATGGACCTCGAGGCCGAGCACGACGGTCGCATCGTCGCCGACATCGTCGCCGAGTGGGCGGCGACCCATGGCGAACCGTTCGTCCTCGAACTGACCGGGCCCGCGGGCGGCGCCTTCACCGCCGGCAGCGGCGGGGAGGCGGTGTCCATCGACACCCTCGATTACATCACCATTCTGGCCGGACGGGCAGCCGGAGATGGCCTGCTGCGCAACACCTTGCCCCTGTAGTCACCTCTCAAGACAGACCCTCCAGCGGATCGACCCCCTGTAGATCACAGGTCGCTGTCGATGGACGCCACGGAAGAACGACCGGCGAGCTCCCAGCGCTCATGTCCACGGCCGAATGGCCACCCACTGCGGCGACCCCTGTGACGGGCCGGCCGAGAGCAGAAAGCGTACGACCATGAAGCTGTATTTCGACGATGCCGACTTCGATCAGCAGCTACAGCGCACCTTCGCGAAGGCGCAGAGCCGGATGTGCGACGTGGGTGAGGTTTTCGCCATCGCGCACCGCATCGTGCCGGGCGACCTGGTCAGTTGGCACGACGAGTGGTTTGACGCCGGCGAGTCGAACCGGCGGTTGGCCGAGGCGTCCGAGATCGCCGGTGCTCAACGGGACGCCGGCGATGCGTACCTCCGGGCGAGCGAGTACTACCGCTCCGCCTACTTCTTCTGCCGCCGCGATCCGCAGGGGGCGCAGCTCCTGCAGTCCTTCCGACTCAGCCGGGCGATGTTCCGCAAGGCACTCCCCTACCTCCCCGTTGCTGCCGAAGTCATCGAGATCCCCTACCTAGAAGGCGTTTCCATCCCCGCCTACATCCTGTGGGGCGTCGGCGACCGGTCTGGTCCGACCGCACTGATCCCGGCCGGCTACGACTCGCCGGTCGAGGAGTCCTACAACCTCGGGGGGCTGGAGGCAGCGCTGCGGGGCATGAACGTCGTGATGTTCGGCGGTCCCGGTCAGGGCGAGATGCTCTACGAAAGTGGCCTCGGCTTCCGTCACGACTTCGAGGCAGTTGTCGGTCCCGTCCTCGACTTCGTCGCCGCGCACGATGGTCTCGCTGCCGACCGGGTCACCCTCATCGGTCGCAGCTTCGGCGGCTACCTCGCGCCGCGGGCGGCCGCCGCCGACCACCGCATCGGCGTTCTCGGCGCAGACCCCGCCCAGACCGACATGTTCTCGGCCGTCCAGGCCCGCCTGCCGGCGACGTGGTTGGCGATGATCGAAGAGAACGACCCGGCGTTCAACGACGCCTTCTGGAAGGCGAACCAAGGCCCGAACAAGCAGGAGTACTGGCTCAGCCGATTCAGGGCACACAATCTGGAGCAGCCGCTGGACTACATCCGGGAGATGAAACGGTGGGTGGTCGACGTCGAAGCGATCGCCTGCCCGACCTACGTGTCCTACGGCGAAGGCGACTACGCGCAGGCCTCCGCCAAGGACTTCTACGACCGCCTGGTCGTGCCCAAGCGTTTCGAGATGTTCAGAGATACCGACGGATCCGGTGGCCACTGCGAAGGCATGGGCCAGACCCGTTACTACGCCGGTGTTTTTAGTTTCATCATCGAGCACCTCAGGCCGTAACCGCTGCAAGCGTTCCCGTCCGGAACGCCGGTCGATCCCGGCATCGGCCGCCTGTTCGGCGACCGTCACCTCACTGTGTCCCTGTCACCGCAAAGGAGCTCGTCCATGGCCAGATCTGAACTACCACAACGTATCGCCCGACCGCTGTGGACGCGACGCGCGCTTGCCATCGCCCTCGTGGTAACCGTGCTGACGGTCAGTGCCGGCTGCGGGTCATCGACCCCGGACGCCGCCGTCACCACCTCGTCGCAGACTCCGGCGACGTCGACAACCTCCGCGAGCACGTCGCCAAAGGCTCCGGTGCCAACGTCGTCGCCGGCGGCGGTGACCACCTCGAGCGCCGACGGCGCCGGATTCGATGAAGCCACCACCGCGTCCTTCCAGCAAGTCCTCGATGACACCCGCACCACCGCAGGCTTTCCCGGCGTCATCGCGCTGGTGAGCTCGCCGCAGGGCACCTGGATCGGCACCTCGGGCACCACCGGTGAGGGACTGGATGCCGCCCCCACCCCGACCGACCACACCAGGGTGGGCAGTCTGACCAAGACCATGACCGCGACCGTCATCCTCCAGTTGTCCGAGGAGGGCAAGCTCGACCTGAGCGACCCGATCGGCAAGTACGTCCCCGGAATGCCGAACGGTGACACGGCGACGATCCAGCAACTGGCCGAGATGACGTCGGGAATCGCGCCGTACACGACGTCGGATGTGTTCCAGCAGCAGTTGTTTGCCGACCCACTGAAGGTGTGGACGCCCGAGGAACTGGTCGCGTTCGAGCAGGGACAGCCGGCGGAGTTCGCGCCCGGCGAGGGATGGCAGTACTCGAACACGAACTACGTGTTGCTCGGCATGGTGATCGAGCAGGTCACCGGTCAGTCGATCGCCGATGTCTTCACCGAGCGGCTCTTCGGTCCGCTCGGGATGACCAACACCGTCTTCCCCGGCTCGTCCAACGCCATCGCCGATCCCCATCTGCAGGGTGTGACCGAACAGGGCCAGGACGACGGGGCCACTGCGGACGCGACCGATTGGAACCCGTCCGAGGCCTACACGGCCGGCGAGGTCATCTCCACCCTGGAGGATCTCGAGATCTGGGCCAACGCGCTCTTTACCGGTGAAGGCATTCTGAAGCCCGAGACGCAGCAGATGCGACGCGACTCGATCAACCGGACGATCCCCCCTAACACCGCCACCGCCGGTTACGGCTTCGGGATCGGCGATATGGGCGGTTGGTGGGGCCACGACGGACAGATCCCCGGCTACACCACCGCGGTCATGCACAACTACGACCTGGACACCACGATCATCGTTCTGGTCAACAGCGACATCCCGCTCCCCGGTGAGAAGGGACCCGAACCCGCACCTGCCGTGCAAAAGGCGTTGGCCCAGGCCCTGCCCGGAGTCTCGTGACGGCTCCGGTCGAAGCGCACCGGGTGCCGTCCCGCCATTCGGCAATCGGCGGACTTGACTCGGCACTTGTTTTTTGCAAGTATCGACACCGTCGACATGCCGGGCGCAGGACATCGAGCCAGCAGCGAAGGTCAGCCAGTGGCTTCCCCTCAGTGCTCGCCATCAACCGTGACCAAACGAATGCACGAGAAGGAGAACCATCATGACCGCGATGTTCGTCAACCTGCCGGTGACCGACCTGGAGCGCGCGAAGGCCTTCTACACGGCGCTCGGCTTCACGATCAACCCGGTTTTCTCCGATCACAACGCGGCGTGCGTCGTCGTCGAGGAGGACCACAGCTACTTCATGATCCTGACGCGTGAGTACTTCCAGACCTTTACCCACTTGCCGATCGGCGACCCTGCAATCAACCCGTCGGCGTCGACCGCCATCTTCTTTGACAGCCGGGAGGCAGTGGACAAGGCCGTCGCCGACGGCATCGCGGCCGGCGGTGCTGAGCCGCACCCGGCGACGGATTATGGGTTCATGTACCAACGGCAGGTCACCGACCCCGACGGCAACGTCCTCGAGTTCGGGCACATGGATCCGGTCGCCGCCGCGCAGGGCCCCGAGGCCTTTGCGAACCAACAGGTCTGAGGTCGATGGCCGTACGAGACTATGGGCAGTATTGCGGCGTCACCAGGGCTTTGGAGCTCGTAGGCGAGCGCTGGGCCATGCTCATCGTCCGTGACCTGCTCGTCGGGCCGCGCCGCTACGGAGAGCTCGCTGCTGGACTCCCCCGCATCCCGAGCAACATTCTGGCGGCACGGCTCAAGGAGCTCCAAGCGGCCGGAGTGCTCCGCCGAGTGCCGCACTCCCGCGTCATCATTTACGAACTGACGCCGTACGGACGCGAGCTCGAGCCCGTCGTGCTCGCGCTCGGCACCTGGGGGTTCAAGGCGATGGGTGACCCGCGGGAGGAACAGATCATCACTCCCGATTCGATGACAATGACCCTGCGCACCGCCTTCCGGCCGGAGGTGGCGGCGAACCTGCCCGGAACCGCCTACGCAGCCCACTTCGGTCCCGCTGAGCTGTTCATCCGGGTGGACGGCGCCACCCTCGCCGTGACACGGGATGACGGTCCCGCCGACTTGGCCTTCGCGGCGGGTCCAGGTATTCGGCGGCTCATTTCCGGCGAGCTCGCCCCGGACCGCGCGATCGCGACCGGCGTGGTCGAGGTGCTGCGCGGTCGCGGCGATCTGCTCGACCGCTTCGCCAGCACCTTCCACCTGGCCGCCTGATCCGAGTTCGAGGTAGCGGTAGCTGTTCCGATGCGATCAGGCATCGCGAAGCCGCTGGCCTGACGCAGCACGTCAGACCAACGGCGGCACAACTGGTCTCGCGACGAGAGGAGCGGTCAGTCCGCCAGGTAGCCGGTCATCATGGCCCGCCAGGTGACGGGCCCGACGATGCCGTCGACCGGGGTGTCGACCGTGTAAGTCAGGGTGTGCTGGAAGTCCCGCACCCATTGGTCGGTCATTGGCCCGAACACGCCGTCGATGGCCAGGCGCGGCGGCGAATCGGTGGTGCCGTCGACCGTTTGCCAGGCCCACGTTTCCTGCACAGCCATCACGGCCGCCCCGACATCGCCCCGTTGCACCGTGATGATCAACTTTGGCCAGGTCTGCTCGCCGACAATGCCGTCAACGACAAGCCCGTGCGAACCCTGGAAGGCCCGGACGGCGGCGTCGGTCTGCGGACCGAAGTAACCGTCAACGACGAGTTGCGCGCCATGCGCGTTGAGCAGGTATTGCAGCGATCTGATGGTGGACATGGCGCCGGGAATCCCGTTCTGCGAGAGCACCGGCCAGGCAGGCAGGTTCGCCTCAGGGGACTGCGACGCGGGTGACATTGCGGTCATCGAGGTGGTGGGCTGGGCCGAAGCCGTACTGGTCAGAGCGACGCCGGCGCAGATGACGAACGCCAGCACACCGCCGCCGATCATTGTTCGCACCGATCGGGCCCGGTGGGCCGTGGCGGTCCGAGATCCGGATGCGCTGGAGTCTGGCTCGTTGCCGGCCGAACCCGTGATGTGAAGATCCATTTCTCCCCCTGAGAAATTGGTGGGTCCAGGTGCTTCTGCGACCTGGTGCTCTCCAGACGGCATAGGTGCACCGAAGTTGCTGCACTGCCTCGACTGTTATTGTCCTGCAGTCCAACTGTGACCTTTTGGTCTGGTGACCTGGCGGTCGATGCTGACATCACGGGAATGGCCAGGCGGTGAAGTTTCCGCTCTTGTTTCGGCACAAAAAGTTTGATTCCGCAGAATCAGCGAGACCCGAAAACGGGTTGACTATTACGCTCAGACCGCCAGCGTGCGGCGCATGATCAGGCGCGGCAACCTCGACGCCACCGCGTCGGCGGTGCCGACCAAGTCGAAGCCGGCCTTGTCGAACATCGACCGAGTACCGACGAATGCCATCGTGGTGTCCATCCGGCCCTGTGGGTCAACGGGATAGGCCTCGACGGCCGGGGCTCCGCGCGACGCGGCGTAGTCGACAGCGCCTTCGATGAGGTGGGAGATGACGCCCTGCTTGCGGTGGCCGCCCCGGACCACGACGCAGATGATGCTCCACACCGGTACGTCGTCGACCGGGCGGATGAGCTTGGACCGTGCCAGGCGGGGGATCTCGGCGCGCGGTCCGATGTTGCACCACCCCACTGGCGTACCGTCGAGGTAGGTGACGACGCCAGGCGGGTTCTCCCGTTCGCAGAGCCGACGCATCGCCTGCTCGCGGTCGCCATTGCCGAGTTCTTCGATGTCCTTGGCCTGCAGGCGATGTGACAGGCACCAGCAGTGGGTGCTGCGGCGGTTGGGGTTGATGACGTCGGCGAAATCGTCGAAACGGTCGGGGGTCAGCGGATGGCTCTCCCAGGTCATGGCTCCATCGAACCATCGACCACCGACACTGGATATCCGAACGCGCACGGAGGTCAGTCACCGCGCACAGGTGAACGCGACCCGCGGGCGTCCAGCAGGTTCACCCCCGCAGCGGGTGATTGAGTCGCGCCGCCTGCCGGGTGAGGTGGTCGCGTTCGGCGAGGTTGGGTGCCGACCTGGCGGCGACTGCATACAGCCGGGCCGCTGTCTCCAGGTCGCCCGCCCGCTCATGAAGGTACGCCGAAGCGGCGGACCAGCGGGGCAGGCCGGGGTCGACGGCGGCCAGGGCGGCGAGGCCGGCCTGGGCCCCATCCGCCTCGCCGATCGCGACGGCCCGGTTGAGCTGGACGACCGGACTGCCGGTGAGCCGGAGCAGTTCGTCGTACCAGCCGACGATCTGCACCCAGTCGGTCTCCTTGACCCGCTGCGCATCGGCGTGCAGGGCGGCGATCGCGGCCTGGGCTTGGAACTCCCCCAGTCGGTCACGGGCCAACGCAGTTTGCAGGATGTCGACGCCCTCGGCGATAAGCTCGGTGTCCCAACGGGTTCGGTCCTGCTCGGCCAACGGAACCAGGCTGCCGTCCCGCCTGGTCCGTGCCGGACGTCGGGCGTGATGGAGCAGCATCAACGCGAGCAGCCCTGCGGTCTCCTCGTCGTCGGTCGCCTCGTTATCGGTCAGGGACGCCAACTGGCGGGTGAGCCGGATCGCCTCGGCCGCCAGGTCGACGTCACCGGTGTAGCCCTCGTTGAAAATCAGGTAGAGCACCCGCAGCACCGTTGCCAAGTCTCCGGAATCGGTGAATCGCACGCCACTGACGGTGCGTTTGGCTCGGCTGATCCGCTGCGCCATCGTCGCTTCCGGCACGAGGTAGGCCCGGGCAATCTGCCGGGTGGTCAGGCCACCCACGGCCCGCAGGGTGAGGGCGACCGCGGACGCCGGGGTCAGCGACGGGTGGGCGCACAGGAAGAACAGGTGCAACGTGTCGTCCGCGGACTCGGTCGGTCCCGGCGGCGGCTCCAGCTCGACCCGCTGCTCCCGCTCCCGACGGGCGGCCGCGGAGCGATGGGCGTCCAGGAACTTGTGCCAGGCAACCGTGACCAGCCAGCCCTTCGGGTCGGCCGGCTGCCGGTCCGGCCAGGTCAGCGCGGCCTGGATGAGTGCTTCCTGCACGGCGTCCTCGGCCGTCGCGAAATCGACTCCGCGACGGACGAGGACGCCGATCACCGCAGGAGTCAGTTCCCGCAGCAGCAGTTCGTCCACCGCCGATGACCCGGTCGTCCGGGTTATTCGGTCACCGTCGGGGGCGCCGTCAGGAACGGGCGCAGCTCAAGCCACTCATGGATGGGCTTGCCGTCCGCTCCCGGGGCGGCTGACAGTTCGCCGGCGAGGGCGACGGCACGCTCGTACGAGTCGACGTCGATCACCATCCAACCGGCGATCAGGTCCTTCGTTTCCGCGAACGGCCCGTCGGTGACCGGCGGCCGGCCCTCCCCGTCGTAGCGGACGAACGTGCCCTCGGGTGAGAGTGCCTGGCCGTCCACGTACTCACCGGTCCCCTCGAGCCGGGCGGCGAAGTCGGCCATGTACTGCAGGTGGTCTTCGATCTCTTCCGGGCTCCACTGGTCCATCGGAACGTCGTTGACGGCCTCTGGGGCGCCGCGGTAGTGCTTGAGAAGCAGGTACTTCATGCCGGTCTCCTTGGTGTCGTGCGGCCCATTGTGGCCGCGTACACCCAGGACGGAGCCACCGGGCTGGTCTCGACATCAGCGGCCACGTTGCTTTTGCAAGGCGCACCGTAGGCATTACCTTGGCCGGCGAGCGCAGCTCACTCGCTTTCGTCGGTGGGCCATCGCGGTGTCGATGGTCGCGTGCCCGCGACGGATTGCTGTTGGTGTAAGAGGAAATGACGCTCCTGCTCGGTGAGACCGCCCCACACCCCGTAAGGCTCGTGCACCGTTAGGGCGTGTCGACGGCATTCGTCCAACACCGGGCAGCCCTCGCAGATGCCCTTGGCAAGCTGCTCCCGTGCTGCTTTGCTCGGTCCCCGCTCCCCCCATGGATGGAAAAACAGTGTGCTTTCCATTCCACGACATCTGGCGTCAAGCTGCCAATCCCACCGTTCGCTGACCGGTCCGGGCAATCTCGTCACGTCACTCATTGGAGCCCTGGGTTCCCCTCGCCTCGTTCAGCCACCGTGGTGTTCTCGCTGTGACTTGGTCCACATGCTCGTCGGCCGACGAGCTGATCTTGGCCAACTCGCGCACGATGGACTTGAAAACGGGCGATGGTGACCCACTTCCATCGGGTGCGTTCATCGGAGCATCGGCGCCCACCCGGGTAGCCGAGTGGACGCCGATACGACTATGGGCTATCCCGCGACGGCGGCTCGTCCTGCTTCCAACCGGGCTACCGGTACCCGGAACGGCGAGCAGGAGACGTAGTTCAGGCCCACCCCATGGAAGAAGTGGATCGATTCGGGGTCACCGCCATGCTCACCACAAACGCCGAGCTTGAGGTCGGGCCGGGTGCGCCGACCCTCGGTCGCACCGATCTCCACAAGTCGACCCACACCGTCGGCGTCCAGTGTCTCGAACGGTGACACCGTGAAGACGCCCTTGTCGAGATAAGTTGCAAAGACTGATGTTTCGACATCATCGCGAGAGAATCCCCAGGTGGTCTGGGTGAGATCGTTGGTGCCGAAGGAGAAGAAGTCTGCGGCCTCCGCGATCCGGTGCGCGGTCAGTGCCGCCCTGGGCAGCTCGATCATGGTCCCGATCGGGATGGACAGTGCAAACCCTCTGGCGGCAGCCACTTCGGCAAGGATGTCCTCCGCCTCGTCCCGCACCAGATGCAGCTCCATCACCGAACCGACGAGCGGCACCATGATCTCGACGATGGGTGTCTTGCCCGCGGCCAATTGGTCACAGGCCGCCTCGGCGATTGCCCTGACCTGCAGCCCGAACAGGCCGGGAATCGTGAGGCCGAGCCGTACTCCGCGCAGCCCGAGCATCGGGTTGGTCTCGTGCAGCCGCTCAACTGCAGCGAGCAGCTTCAGGTCCTTCTCGTCGGGCTGACCGGCGGCGCCGGCGAGCGCAACCCGCACGCTGAGCGCCGTGCGGTCGGGCAGGAACTCGTGTAGCGGCGGGTCCAACAGCCGAATGTTGACCGGCAAACCGTCCATCGCGTCCAGCAATTCGGCGAAGTCGGCCCGCTGCAGCGGCAGCAGGACAGCCAACGCGGCGGCCCGCTCGTCGGAGGTATCGGCCAGGATGACTTCCTCGATGAGGGACCGCCGATCGCCGAGGAACATGTGTTCCGTACGGCAGAGCCCGATCCCCTGAGCCCCAAGGGATCTGGCCCGGGTAGCGTCCTGCGCGGTGTCGGCGTTGGTGCGAACCATCAACCGGCGGCGGGTATCGGCGTGGCTCAGTATCCGGTCCACTGCACGGACCAGGGCAGCCGTCTCGTCGGTGACCCCGTCGAGCGCAGCATCGAGCCCGGCCTCGATGTAGGTCTCGACGGGTGATGGGACCACCGGCATCTCGCCGAGGAAGACCTCGCCGGTGGACCCGTCGATGCTGACCAGGTCGCCCTCGTTGATCACCGCAGTTCCGATGCGGACCTGTTTGGCACCCGCGTCGACATCCAACGCCTCCGCCCCGCAGACGCAGGTGCGGCCCATTCCCCGTGCGACCACCGCGGCGTGGCTGGTCTTCCCGCCCCGAGCGGTGAGGATGCCGCGAGCGGCGATCATGCCCTCCAGGTCGTCCGGGTTGGTTTCCTTGCGGACGAGAACGACTTGTTCGCCGCGCCCGGCCCAGGCCTTCGCGGTTGGGGAGTCGAAGACGATCCTCCCGACGGCCGCGCCGGGTGATGCGGCCATGCCTTTGGTGAGCAGGTCCCGCTGACCCGACCGGTCGAACTGGGGAAACATCAGCTGGGCGAGCTGACTGCCGGTGACCCGGTCCAGGGCCTCGTCCAGCGTGATGAGTTGTTCGTCGACCAGTTGCGCCGCGATCCGGAACGCGGCACCTGCCGTCCGCTTGCCAACCCGAGTCTGCAGCATCCAGAGCTTGCCCCGCTCGATGGTGAACTCGATGTCACACAGATCGCGGTAGTGAGTCTCCAGCCGCCGCATCACCTGGGTGAGCTGGTGGTGCGACGACGGATCCAACGTTGCCAGATCATCCAGGCTCAGGGTGTTCCGGATACCGGCGACAACGTCCTCGCCCTGGGCATTGGACAGATAGTCGCCGTACGCACCTGCGCGACCGGATGCCGGGTCACGGGTGAACGCGACGCCGGTGCCGCTGGTGTCCCCGAGGTTGCCGAAGACCATCGAACACACGTTGACTGCTGTGCCCAGGTCCTGGGGGATGCGCTCCCGCCGGCGATACAACTGAGCCCGCTCGGTGTTCCAAGAATTGAACACCGCCCGAACGGCGAGATCGAGCTGTTCACGGGGATGCTGCGGGAAGGGCGATCCGCAGTGCGCCTCAATGTATTCCTTGAAGTCACCGACCAGTGCCTTCAAATCGTCGACGTCGAGGTCGATGTCGTTCGTAACGCCCTTGCCGGCCTTCGCCTTGTCCAAGGCGTCGGAGAACACCTCACCGGGCATGTGCAGGACGGTCTTGCCATACATCTGCAGCAGCCGCCGGTAGGAGTCCCAGGCGAACCGTTCGTTCCCACTGACCTCCGCCAGTCCTTTGACGCTGGCGTCGTTGAGCCCGATGTTGAGCACCGTCTCCATCATGCCGGGCATGGAGAACTTCGCCCCCGAGCGGACACTGACGAGCAGCGGATCGTGTCGATCGCCCAACTGACGTCCGATTCCGTCCTCGAGCTGCCGCAAAGCCGTGGTGACCTGGACCTTGAGCTCACCGGGTTCGCGTCCCTGCAGCAGGTACTCCCGGCAGGCGTCCGTGGTGATGGTGAAACCGGGCGGCACGGGCAGGCCCAGCCTCGTCATCTCTGCGAGGTTCGCCCCTTTCCCGCCCAGCAGGTCCTTCTGATCCTTGTCACCTTCGGAGAAGTCGTACACATACTTGACCACGGCCGGGTTACTCCTGTCTGCGTTCACGTCGGGGGTGGTTGAAAAAAGTCGGCTCACCGCTGACGCGCGAAGACAGCAACCACGTCGTCGTAGAGAGGGTCCTCGGGCCGTAGACCGGTCACGCGGGTAGCGGCGGCCTCGGGCGGGAGCGTGTCGAGTAGCTGTTGCAGTTCAACGCTTTCCGGATCCTCCGGGACATCGAATTGCAGGGCAGCGGCTATCGCGGCGAGCAAGTGTTGCGGGCTGCGGCCCCGCGCGGCCAACTCGACAGCGGGTCCCACCAGTCGCTCGTTCCGGGAGAGTTTGCGCAGTGGCTGCCGGCCGACCCGGTCGACGGTGTCCGGTAGGTAGGGGTTCTCGAACCTTTTGATGATCTTGTCGATATACGCCTGCTGCGCTTCGGCGCTGAACTCGTGCTTGGCGATCAGGAGCTCCTTCGTTTCACCCAGCACGCCCTCGACGCCCGCCCGCACATCATCGTTCTCCAGCGCGTCGCTGAGTTTGTCGACACCTTTCACGTGACCGAGGTACGCGGTCGCGGCGTGACCGGTGTTGACCGTGAACAGCTTCCGTTCGATGTACGGTGCGAGATCGCCGACCCAGGTGGCATCGGGAATCCGTGGGGTAGCTCCGCCGAACGGTGCCTTCTCGATCGCCCACTCGAAGTAGCTTTCCACGGTGACGTCCAGCCCGAGGTGCGGCTGACCCGGGACGATGCGATCCACCGCGGTGTTGGCGAACACGGCGTTGGCGGCCAACTCCTCAAAATCGTCGGCTGCCGCAGTCTTGATGTGCCCGACCAGCACATCGGTTGCGTTGATGGCGTTCTCGCACGCCATCACCGTCAGTGGCTCGACTGAGCGATCTCTTGCCCGGAGCCCGGCGGCGATCACCGGGGCAATGAACTTCAGGACGGTGGGACCCACCGCGGTGGTCACGATGTCGGCCCGCGCGATCTCCTCGATGACCTTCTGCTCATCGGTCCGGCTGTTGATACCACGGAAGTTGTCCACCGTCTCCGTGGCCGATTCGAGGCCGACTTCCTTGACCAGGTAACTCGACGACGAGTTCAACGCGTCGATCAGGGGTTCGGCCACGTCGGCGAATACGACCTCGTAGCCGGCGCGGTGCAGGATCAGCCCGACGAAGCCGCGGCCGATGTTGCCGCCACCGAAATGAACCACCGTGCCCATCGTCATGCCTCGTTGACGGCGTTCAGGAGGTCGTACAGCTCGGCGGCTGACCCGGCCGCGATCAGTCTGTCCACCTCGTCGGTGTCGGAGAAGATGATCGCGATCCTGCCGAGGATCTCCAAATGGCCGCCCTCATAGCCCGCGATACCCACGACGAAGCGGGTCTCATTGCCGTCCCAGTCGATCGGTGGGTCGTAACGCACGACGGAGAGCGCGGAGGCGGTGATCTCGTCCTTGGCTTCGTTGGTGCCGTGCGGGATGGCCAGGTAGTTGCCCATATAGGTGGAGACGGACTTCTCCCGCTCGAACATGGCGTCCACGTAGGCGGGGGTCACTGCGCCGGTGTCGACCAGGATCTGACCGGCCTCCCTGATCGCCTCGTCCTTCGTGGTGGCGGTGCCTGGGGTTTTTATCTGTGACGGTGTCAGGATCTCCGACATTTCGGGCACTCCTTCCGCCGAGTCATGCCGTGCACGCCCCGGGTAGCAGGTAAGAACTTTTGACAAGGTGATGGCGGTCCTGGCGTATGCCAGTCAGGCTTGGCCCGGTGAACTGCCCTGCGAATTGGTGACCCTGAGCTCTTCGACAATCTCGTCGTACTTCGGGCTGTTCATGAAGTTCCCCACCGAGACATGCTGTGCGCTGGGGGCTTTGTCCCTCGCCCGCGGCGTCAGGTCCTGGTGGGTGACGATCAGGTCGATGTCGTCGGTCAGGTTTGCGATTGCCACGTTGACCACCGTGATGTCGGTGAATCCGGCCTTCTTGACCTTGTTCCTGAGCACGGACGCGCCCATCGCACTGGACCCCATGCCGGCGTCACAAGCGAAGACGATCTTGTGGATGGGCCCCCTGCGACCGGCCGCTTGCTGGGCTTCGTCCGTGGTCTCGGAGTCGGCTTCGGAGCCGGTCAGCACGCCCGAGACCGAGCTCTTCTTGCCCTTCATCGCCTCCATCGCGGCCGTGGCCGCAGCCAGATCGGTGCTCTCGTCGCTCTTCTTGCTGGCCTTCAGAATGACCGACGCGATCAGGAATGAGGTGAGTGCGGCCAGGAGGACCGACAGCAACACACCGACGAAACTGTCGGACGGCGTCTGCGCCAACACCGCGAGGATCGACCCGGGAGCAGCAGGTGCCCTCAGCCCGGCACTGAAGATCGTCAGGGTGAAGATGCCCACCATGCCACCTGCGATGGTCGCCAGCAGGGTCAACGGCTTCATCAGCACATAGGGAAAGTAGATCTCGTGAATGCCGCCGAAGAACTGGATGATCGCGGCCGCCGGTGCGGTGCTCTTGGCCAAGCCGGTCCCGAAGATCGAATATGCGATCAACAGTCCGACGCCGGGGCCTGGGTTTGCCTCCAACAGGAACAGAATCGATTGACCGGTCTCAGCGGCCTGATTCACACCGAGGGGAGTCAGCACGCCATGGTTGATGGCGTTGTTGAGGAACAGCACCTTCGCCGGCTCAATGATCAGACTGGCCAGCGGCAGCAGACTGTGTTCGATGAGCCAGTTGACCCCGTTGCCGAGCGCAGTGGAGATGGACTCGATAACTGGACCGAAGATGTAGAAGCTCGCTATGGCGAGTCCGGCGCTCAGGATGCCCGCCGAGAAGTTGTTGACCAACATCTCGAAGCCTGGCTTGATCTTGCCGTCCCAGATCGCGTCGACCTTCTTCATCAGCCACGCCGTCAGCGGACCCATGATCATCGCGCCCAGGAACATCGGCTGCGGCGTGCACATGATCACGCCCATTGTCGCGACCGCAGCCACCACCGCACCGCGGGTCCCGTAGATCATCCGACCGCCCTGGGCGGCGATCAGCAACGGCAGCATGAATCGGACCATCGGTCCGACCAGCCCGGCATCGGCGTAGTCACCGAAGCCGCCGAGCCGGTCGACCGGGAGCCAACCCTTCTCGATGAACAACGCGGTGATGAGCCCCCAGGCAATGAAGGCGGCGATGTTCGGCATGATCATTCCGGAGAGGAACGTGCCGAATTTCTGTACTGCGATCCTGGTACCACTCGACTTCGTCGTCGTCTGGGTCACAACGAGCACCCTTCACTCAAGCATTCGCGGCTGGAGTCATAACATCCCACTGTGGTCGGCGTTACGCCGTGCAACACGAACCATAATGGAAAGATCGCCGAGGTCAAGATGGAAGAGTGAACAATCTCGATCCGCTTTTAGGGCTACGATTCATCGGCAGGAATCGATCGCGAATAATTAGGTGAGACCTAATTTTCTGGGTTGGCACCTTTGAAATGCGAGTCCGTTCTCACTGGCGACGACTTGTCCTGCATTTGGTGGCCTGATAGCGTCTCGCCGCCTGCCTCCTGGGCCGCACGTCTTCTTCGTTCGTCACCCATCCTCGCCGTGCACACCACGCATGGTGCGGACCGCACTTCCAGAAGAGCCTTCAGGAGTGAAGCAATCCTGGGTCAGGCATGGAAGGCGGCGGTGACCTCACCGCAACAGCGTTCCCCGCCAGGTGACAAATAATGGTGAATGCGCAAACTGCATTGAATGGTTCAAGGCAGGCGGCTCGATCAGCGAATTGCACGTCACCACGAGGGCCTGACTGTGGTTCCCAAGGGGCAACACCCGTTCGTCCGAGGACTGTCAAATGGCGAGCGGACTGGACCGAACGGCCCGGATGATTTCATGCTCGGTTCTGGTCAGGACGTCGTCCAGTGTTCGTGCCGCGGCCTTCCGTTTTCCTGCTTCCAGTTGTCGACAAATGGTTTGGTTATCGTCGACAAAGGCGAAGAACAATGTTGAATCGACATTGTTGGCGTTGAGGACCCAGCGGATTTCGGCCAGCATCTGGCGTATCAGCCGGTTGAGCCGCGTGCTGCTGGCGAATGCCACGAGGGCTCGATGGAAGTGACGATCGGCCCGGGCTGCCGCGTCGTCGTCGCCGGCGTCCCGAGCAGCCATCCCGTCACTGGTCGCGAGTCTCGCGTTGGCGAGCAGCACGGGCGAGCCGCCGTTGCGCACTGCTGAAACCTCGATGATGCGGCGGGCGGCGATGATGTCCATCACGTCCGTGGCGGTCAGGGTCGCGACAAAGACCCCTCGGTTTGGCTCCCGAACAACAAGGCGATCCCCCGTCAGTTCCACGAATGCTTCACGCACGGTGTTCCTGGAGACTTGCAGCGCCTCGGCGACAGCCTCCTCGCGAAGACGCGCCCCCGGCGGGAACTTGCCCCCGCTGATCTGTTCGCGGAGGGCGTCGGCGACACGGGACGGGGTTGACGACTGAACCACGTTGCCGCGCGTTCGACCCAGTTCTTGCAGTGCCGCGCGTTCGAGACGCGAATCGGTGGGGTGAACCATAGGAGGATCGTAGCGGACCGTCGGATTGTTGGACATTTAATGGTGTTTTGTTGGACAATCCAAGGGATCCGATGCTACGGTTGGCCTCCCCGGCACACGACGTGACGGGCCTCGGGTCGTTCCGCAAGCCGGTGAGGCTGATCAGACCCCAGACTCGGAAAGGGTGGTGCCAGATTGTCGATCCGCTGGCGACTTCGAATGGCGGCGGCCGAACGCGGGATCTGGACCGCAGCCGACCTACGTCGGCTGCTGGCCACCCAGGCCGGGTACGAGCTCTCAGCGCCATCAGTCACCGCCCTACTGACCGGTGATCCATCCCTGGTCAAGCTCACCACCCTGGCTGCCCTGTGCCAGGTACTGCACTGCACACCCAACGACCTCTTCGAACTGGAGTCCACGCCCTCGCAGGAGGTCCGTGACGGTGCACCGACCAGCAGACGCCCCGTCGGCCAGCCTGGACTCAATGGCTCTGCCGGGCCGGCGACTTTGTCGCTGCTGTCGTAGACGACTAGTCGCGCAAACTACGGCTGCACGCACTCACCACCAGCACGTCAGCCAGACACCACAAACCCAGCCGAAGATCAACAAGCCATCCGTTTGCGGATTCAGGTGAAGGCAGCGGTGCCACACTGCACCCACTGACCAACCTCGGCTTTGGACATGGCGTCCGTGAGGAATGTTTTCGTGGTCTCTATGAGGTGCGCGGTCGGCTGGAGGCCGCCTGGTCCCGTTGCAATCGTTCCCCGACGTCGTCAACAACGACGTTGATTCGAGCCACGCCGGTCTTGGGACGGAGATCAGCTGCGTTCTCCCCTTTCAACATATAGCGCACCGGGGGGCTTGCGGCAAGACCCGGGTGGTACCGCAGAATCGCCCGGCGATGCCGGAACCTGCAGAAACGGGGATTGCGAAAATGGGTGTCTTGTTGTCGACGAATGGATCGCACGGGGACGTCGAACGGTTGGCGGTGAACCCTGCGAACAGCGCATTTGCTCTTCCCGACAGGCTCTCCCCCAAGGCCGACCCGGTGCTGATCGCGGGTGACGAGCGGCACTTCGCGGCCATTGCCGAGAGCCTTGACCAGGCGATCGGCGAGTTGAACGACCGCCTCGATGCCGCGCGGAAGGCGCCCGGCCGCAGTGGGCAAGAGGCGCTGGAGCGGGACCAGGAGGTCCACCGGGTCACTGCCCGCCTGCGCGCCCTGCGGCGGTTCGGGTTGGATCTGTGTCTCGGGCGCATGGTCAGCGCAGACAGCTCCGAACCGGTGTATGTCGGACGCCTTGGTCTGAAGGACAATGCGGGTCACCAGCTGCTGATCGACTGGCGGTCCCCCGCGGCCGAGCCATTCTTCGGTGCGACCCATGCCAACCCGATGGGTCTGATCAGTCGCCGCAGGTATCGCTGGAGCCGGGGTCATATCAACGACTACTGGGACGAGGTGTTCGACGCAGATTCTCTGACATCAAACGGCGCCCTCGACGACCAGTCGGCCTTTATCGCCAGCCTGGGCAGCAACCGGTCACCGCGAATGCGAGATGTGCTCGGCACCATCGCATCTGACCAGGATGCCATCATCAGGTCGAGCTCACGGGGGGCGCTCGTCGTGGATGGCGGTCCGGGCACGGGTAAGACCGTTGTTGCCCTGCACCGCACTGCCTACCTGCTCTACTCTGATCCGCGCCTCGGTCACCGCCGAGGCGGTGTGCTGTTCGTCGGCCCGCACCAGCCGTATTTGGCATACGTTGCCGACGTCCTACCCAGCCTCGGCGAGGAGGGCGTCCAAACCTGCACCCTGCGCGATCTTGTCGCCGAGGGCGCATCGGCTGTTCTCGAGTCCGACCCAAAGGTGGCCCAGCTCAAGGCGTCCGCGGCAATGGTGACCGCGATCGAGGCCGCCGTCAGATTCTACGAGGTGCCGCCCAACAAGCCGATGACGGTTGAGACCCCCTGGACCGACATCGATTTGAATCCTGACGACTGGGCGGAGGCCTTCGAGGCAGCCGAACCCGGAACTCCGCACAACGAGGCCCGGGAGCTGATCCGGCAGGAGCTGCTCGGGATTCTGCTGGACAAGCTTGACGCTGACGCACCGGCCCATCTGGTCCGAAAGTCGTTGCTGCAGAACAGGGAACTGATCACCGCGCTGAATCGGGCATGGCCGTTGATCGATGCGGCTGACCTGGTGGGCGATCTGTGGACGGTCCCGGCCTACCTGCGCTTGGCTGCGCCCTGGCTCGGCCGCGACGAGGTTCAGCAGCTCCAGCGCACGGATGCCCACGCCTGGACGGCGTCCGATCTGCCGCTGCTGGACGCGGCGCGGCAGCGGCTCGGCGACCCGAAGGCGGCGGAGCTCGGCCGTCGCCGGGACGCCGACGTGGCAGCCCGGCAGGAGTCGATGGCGCAGGTCGTCGAGCACCTGATCGAGTCCGATGATTCCGAGATGGCGGTGATGTCCATGCTGCGCGGAGCAGACCTGCAGAACAGCCTGATCGACGAGTCGGTACTACCGGGCACCGACCCTGATCTCCTTGCCGGGCAGTTCGCCCACGTCGTCGTGGACGAGGCTCAGGAACTCACCGACGCAGAGTGGCAGATGTTGCTGCTGCGCTGTCCATCCAGGAGTTTCACCATCGTCGGCGATCGGGCCCAGGCCAGGCAGGGGTTCACCGAATCCTGGCGGGAGCGGCTCGAAAGGGTCGGGTTCGACGGCATCAAGCTGTCGCCACTGAACATCAACTACCGCACGCCGGCGGAGGTCATGGTCGAGGCAGAGCCGGTGATTCGGGCCGTGATTCCGGACGCCAACGTGCCAACCTCGATCCGCAGTAATGGCCTCCCGGTCATCCACGGATCCGTGCGGGAGCTGGACTCGATCCTGCACAGCTGGCTGGCCGCGCAGAGCGACGGGATCGCCTGCATCATCGGTCGTCCCTCCGACGCCAGCGCACTACAGGCGAACGCACGCGTGCGGTCGCTGACACCGGAACTGTCGAAGGGGCTCGAGTTCGACCTCGTCGTTCTGATCAACCCAGCGGAGTTCGGTCAAGGCATCGAGGGTGCGGTCGATCGGTATGTCGCGATGACCCGGGCGACCCAGCAGCTCGTCGTTCTGCAGAGTTGACCCCTTCAGCCGGCAGTTGGCCTCTCCGCGCAGTGGGGCCTCGCCGCGCAGAGGGGGGCCTCACCGCGCAGTGGCTCGGCGGCCTCGCTAGGCTCCCCCGACGCAGCTTGGCCGCTTCACCGGGTGGAGGAACCTGATGGCCGCATTATGGGGCTCGCCGCATCACGACGGCTCGGCGACCTACGTCTCCGACCTGTACCCGGCCCTGGGTGACCGAGTCGCGGTGTTCCTGCGGATTCCCCGGTCGTCCGATGTCACCGAGGTGCTGTTGCGCACCTATATCGACGGTGAACAGTCGCTGGAACTGGCGCAGCCGGACCGAGAAGACCACAGGGACCGTTGGTACCGGGGCGTGGTGACAATGCTCAACCCGGTGGTCAACTATCGCTGGCTGCTGAACGGCGGCTCGGCGCACTATCAATGGCTCAACGGCACCGGAATTCACCATCATGACGTCACCGACGCCGCTGACTTCCGTCTCAGTACTCATCCCGGCCCGCCCGCATGGGCGTCAGATGCTGTGCTGTACCAGATCTTTCCCGACCGGTTCGGCAGGTCGGCAGCTGCTGCGGCCCGGGATACTCCGGCATGGGCGATTCCGCAATCCTGGGACGACCCGGTTGTCGGCCGGGGTGCGGAAACTCCGTATCAGCTCTACGGCGGCGATCTCGACGGGATCGTCGAGCACCTGGACCATATTGCCGCCCTCGGCGCCAATACCATCTATCTGACGCCGATTTTCCCGGCACAGTCCAATCATCGTTACGACGCGTCGAGTTTCGATCGGGTCGACCCGATCCTGGGCGGCGATGCGGCCTTGGCCCGACTGACGACGGCCGCGCATGCCAGAGGTATGCGGGTGATGGGCGATTTCACCACCAACCATTGCGGGGATGCCCATGAATGGTTCCGCACTGCGGTCGCGGCTGCCTCGTCGCCGGAGGCCGGCTTCTTCCTGTTCCACACCCACCCGACGGAATACGTGTCCTGGTTCGATTTTCCGTCGCTGCCGAAGTTCGACCACCGCAACGCCGAACTCCGCCGACGGTTGTACGAGGGGCCGGAGTCGATCGTGGCTCGCTTGCTGAGGCCGCCCGCCGCGCTGGACGGGTGGCGGATCGATGTCGCCAATATGACCGGTAGGCACGGCACGGTGAACCTGAATCATCAGGTGGCCACCGGGGTCCGTCGCACGATGGCCGACGCGCAACCGTCATCGCTGCTCATCGCCGAACACAGCCATGATTCTTCCGCCGATCTGCTCGGTGATGGTTGGCACGGGGTGATGAACTACGCCGCCTTCACCCGTCCGCTGTGGCAATGGCTCAAGCCGGACGGTCCGGTGACATTCGAGCCGGGTCCGTTCACCGTCATCCCGCGACTGGCCGGTACCGAGGTTGCCGCGACCATGCGGGAGTTCGCCGCGGCCAGTCCCTGGCGGTCCACCGCGACGGCCCTGAATCTCGTCGGTTCCCACGACACCGCGCGGATCATCACCACCCTCGGCGACAACGAGTTGGTCAAGGTCGCGTTCGGGATGCTGGCCGCCCTGCCGGGCATCCCGATGCTCTACGCGGGCGATGAGATCGGCCAGGAAGGTGAGAACGGGGAAGACGGCCGCCGGCCGTTTCCCTGGCATCGCGAAGATGACTGGAACAGAACCATTCTCGACTGGGTTCGAGTGGTTTTCGGTCAACGGAAGTTGGTTCCCGCATTGCGCACCGGCGGTCTGCGGTGGATCAGCATCACCGCTGACGCGCTCACCTTCCTGCGAGAGGCCGGCGATGAGGCGGTCCTGATCCATGCAACTCGCGGCCCGAGCAGCACCGTGCAGCTTCCGGCCGACTACTTCGGCGGCCGGCTCACCGGCCTTGCCGGGACGCCGGACGTCACCGCCGAGGGTGATCAGCTCACGTTGCCCAGTGCTGGACCGGGGTTCTACTGGTGGCACATCGGGTCCTGACACCACGATCCCGCGTAGGTGTTGCGGCACCCGTGCCCGTGCGGGCTAGTGGCTCCGCCGCTAGCGTTCTCGCTCAGGGGGCATGGCGCCGGCCCGCGCGGTTAAACCGGGATAGCCGATCGAAGATCAGGAGCGATCATGCAGTGGTTCGTCGACAGCCCGCTCCTGACGATCTTCTTCTGCGTGGGGGTCGGTAGCGTCCTCGGACGGATCCGCTTCGGGCCGGTGTCGTTCGGTCCGGCCGGCGCGTTGTTCGTGGCGTTGGCGTTGTCGGCAATCGAGCCGGACGTGGCGCTGCCGCCGATCGTGACAAGCCTGTCGCTGTGCGTGTTCTGCTACATGGTCGGCATTGCCGCGGGGCCGTCCTTCGTCAACGCGCTACGGTCCGGCTGGCAGCCAGTGGTGGTGTCCGTCCTGGCGATCCTGGCCATGGCGGCGGCTGCGCTGGGTGTCGGCGCCACATTCGGGCTCGACATCGGCACGGTGGCCGGCGCGTTCTCGGGCGCGGGTACGGCCACCGCGGCCCTTGGTGCGGTGCAACAACAATTGGCCGCCGGAGGCCCGATCCCGCCGGAGCCGGCCATCGGCTACGCCGTGGCGTATCCGATCACCGTGCTGCTGACCATCCTGTCCTGCTCCTATCTCATCAGCGCCGGCCGGCGGAAACCGACGGCCGAGGACCGCGCCAAGGTCGCGCCGATCGTCGTGCGCACGATGGAGTTGGTCGGCGATCCAGGGCTCACCGTGCGCGGGCTGACGGATCGCTACCAGGCCGTCGTCTCGCGGTTGACCCGTGGCGGCGCGACGGTGGTCGCCCACGACCAGGAGCCGCTCGCTGCCGGCGACCTGCTGACGATCACCGCCCGGACGGACGAGATGGACCATCTGGTGGCCGACCTGGGTAGACCTGCCACCGAGGAACCGTGGATGGACCGCTCCGACATCGACTTTCGGCGGATCACGTTGTCCAACCGCGATTACGTGGGACGCGAACTGCTCGAGCTCCGGTTGGACGAGAGGTTCGACGCCGTCGTCAGCCGTGTCCGACGCGGCGACATCGACATCATCGCGACGCCGGACCTGGTGCTGCAGAGCGGTGATCGGCTGCGGGTGACGGCGCCGCGGGAGCGGCTCACCGAGATCACCAAGGAGCTGGGCGACTCAGAGCGCAGCGCCGGGGACATCAATCCGGTGGGCCTGGGACTCGGCCTTACGTTGGGCCTGCTGCTCGCGTTCGTTCAGATCCCGCTGCCGGGCGGCGGTACCCTGACCCTCGGCACGGCGACCGCACCATTGATCCTCGGTGTTGTGCTGGGCGCCATCGGCCGGACCGGACCGGTGATCTGGGCGCTGCCCGGCAACGTGGCCAACACCCTCAATCAGTACTCGCTGTTGGTGTTCCTGGTCGCGGTTGGCACGGGCGCCGGGTCCGGGCTCGTGACCGCCCTGTCGGCCAATGGCCTGCAACTGGTCGTACTCGGTCTGGCCATCTCGGCGGCGCACGCCCTGATCTGCGTGATCGGGCTCCGCACCGTGTTGCGTTACGGCACCGCGCGAGCGCTCGGCGGGCTGACCGGGTCCCAACTCAACCCGGCGCCGTACGCGTATGCCATGGGAAAGCTGCCGGACCAACGGGTCGCGGTGGGGTACGCCGTGTTGTTCCCGGTCAGCATGATCGTCAAAGTGCTGCTGGCGCAGCTGATGGTGGTGTATTTCTGACGACCTCGTCGGCCGGGCCCGCCGGTGACTTGAGGGTGCTGACCGTCCGGTGTCGGTCGTCAGCGCCACCCAAGGGCAGGCGCCACGTGCCGCAAGACGCTGTCCAGCAGCTGCGAGTTGTAGTCGACGCCGAGCTGGTTCGGAATCGTCAGCAGCAACGTGTCCGCGGCCGCGATGGCCTCGTCGGCGGCCAGCTCGGTGATCAGCTGGTCCGGCTCCCCCGCGTAGGTCTTGCCGAAGCGGGCGATGCCGCCGTCGATGTGGCCGACCTGATCGCGGCTGCCGGCCTGGGCGCCGAAGTACGCCCGATCCAGGTCATTGACGATGGGAAAGATGCTGCGGCTCACCGATACTCGCGGCTCGCGGTGGTGTCCGGCGGTCTGCCAGGCGTCGCGGAAGCGGTGAATCTGTTCAGCTTGGAGCTGGTGGAACGGCATCCCGGTATCTTCGGTGAGCAGCGTCGAACTCATCAGGTTCATCCCCTGCTCCGCGGTCCACTCGGCCGTCGCCCGCGTACCTGCGCCCCACCAGATCCGGTCCCGCAGGCCCGGTGAGTGCGGCTCCAGCCGGAGCAGGCCGGGCGGGTTCGGGAACATCGGTTGTGGGTTGGGCTTCGCGAACCCCTGGCCGTTGATGACCTCCAGGAAGGCCCTGGTGTGCTCACGCGCCATGGCCGCATGATCGGAGCCCGCGGCGGGTTGGTAGCCGAAGTAGCGGAAGCCGTCGATCACCTGCTCAGGAGACCCTCGGCTGATTCCGAGTTGCAGGCGACCACCGGAGATCAGGTCTGCCACTCCCGCGTCCTCGGCCATGTACAGCGGGTTCTCGTAACGCATGTCGATGACGCCGGTGCCGATTTCGATCCGGCTGGTCCTGGCTCCGATGGCGGCCAGCAACGGGAACGGCGCAGACAGCTGGTGCGCGAAATGGTGGACGCGGAAGTATGCGCCATCGGCCCCCAGCTCCTCGGCGGCGACTGCGAGATCAATGGACTGGAGCAACGCATCCGAGGCAGACCGGGTCTGCGAGTGCGGGGACGGCGTCCAATGCCCGAAGGACAGAAATCCGATGTGCTTCATGCTTCGTGCAACGGCGATAGCCTGGAAAGGCTTCCGCGGTGTTCGGCCCGGAACCCACTCATCCCGAAAGAAGGCTGAACACAGCACGAGAGCCCGAGGGAAAAGGTCCCCTCGGGCTCTCCTGGTATCTCAGTGGCCGAGCCGAATCAGGCCTTCTTCGTCTCCCAGAAGATGCGGTCGATCTCGGCGATCAAGTCGAGCGCCTTCTGCCCGGTCGCCGGATCGGTGGACGCCTTGGCGGCCGAGAGGGCTTTCAAGGTGTCGTTGACCAGGGTGTGCAGTTGCGGGTACTTCTCGAAATGCGGGGCCTTGAAGTAGTCGCTCCACAACACCGAAACATGGTGCTTGGCGAGCTCGGCGCGCTGCTCCTTGATGATGATGACCCGAGTGCGGTAGTCGGCATCCTCGTTGGTCTGGTACTTCTCCTGCACGGCCTTGACGGACTCGGCCTCGATGCGGGCCTGGGCGGGGTCGTAGACACCACACGGCAGATCGCAGTGGGCGGAGACCGTGACCTTGGGAGCGAACAAGCGGGAAAGCATGAGTTTGTCCTCCTCGAACAGCTCTGGAAAGGGCAGACTACTCGCAGGGAGACCGGTCGAGGCTGCCGCCCCCAACGGGTTCAGGACAGCTGCCGGATTGATGACCGTCTGCTGCGCGAATAGGCGAAATGTGCTGCACCGGAGAACGAACTGCCGGGTGATCAGGGAGGTGGTTCGCAATGGCGTACCGGAGCCCGATGAGCCGAATCGGGGTGGTGGAGGTGTCGGGTCCATCGATGTCCCCGACCCTGACCAGCGGGGACCAGGTGGTCGTCCGCTACGGCGCGGCCGTCCGTCCGGGGCATGTCGTGGTGTTGCGGCACCCGCTGCGGCAGGATCTGTTGGTCATCAAACGGGTCGCGGAGCGGCGGCCCGGCGGCAGTTGGTGGGTGCTGGGCGACAACCCGTACAACACGTCTGGCGACAGCACCGACTACGGGGCAGTGCCCGACGAGCTGGTGCTGGCGACGGCGTTCTTCCGCTTCCGGCCACGTGCGCAGGATCAGCGCACGTTGCGAAAGCGGCTGACCTGGGCACTCTCGGCGGTGCGCCCACTCCGGGCGGACGCCGCCGCCAGCCGTCTGCGGGCTCGGTAGATGGCGACACGCTGGACCCTCGGGTGTGACGCAGCTGAACCCCACCGGCTCGCTGCGTTCTGGGCCCGTGCCCTCGGCTATGTGGACGAACCGGGTTACGACGACCCCGACGGCGCGTCGATCGTCGACCCGGACGGCCGTGGTCCGGCGATCGGCTTTCTCCGCGTGCCGGAACCGAAGTCGGCGAAGAACAGGATGCATGTCGACATCCGGGTGGCCGGCGAGCCGCCCTGGAACATGGCCGAACGGGAGCGACTCATTCGCGGCAAGGTGGCCGAACTGACGCAGGCCGGTGCGACGGCCGTACGCGAGGAGTCCTACGACGGGACATTGGGCCACGTCGTCATGCTGGATCCGGAAGGTAACGAGTTCTGCGTCGCCTGACGGCCGAAGCCGGGCAAGGTGACTACCCCCGGCCGATGGCCCGTCAGTCGCCCGCGACCTGCGGAGCCACCTCGGTGCCGAGCAGTTCGATGCCGCGCAGCAGGTCGGCGTGCGCGAGCCGCGGATTGGTCATCTGCAATGAGACCCGGTCAACCCCACCCAACTGCTGCGATATCCGCCGCAGCTTGGTGACGATGGTGTCCGGGTCGCCGAGGAAGAACGCGCCGTCCGGGCCGCTGGTGGCGTCGAACTGGCCGCGGGTCGGCGTCGGAAAGCCCCGCTCGCGGGACACCGAGGTGAACATCTGATGCCACCCCGGGTAGATGGTGTCGGCAGCGGACTTCACGCTCTCCCCGACGAAGCCGAACACGTGCACGCCCACCTGCAGGACCTCGGGGGCGTGCCCGGCCTGGGCGCCGGCGCGGCGGTAAAGATCGATCAGCGGCGCGAACTGGCGTGGCTGGCCGCCGATGATGGCGACCATCAGCGGCAGCCCGAGCAGACCGGCCCGGACGAACGATTCTGGTGTGCCTCCGACACCGACCCAGATCGGTAGTGGCTGCTGACTGGGTCGCGGGTAAACGCCCTGCCCGGTGAGGGCCGGCCGGTGCTGACCCGACCAGGTGACGCGGGTCGAGTCGCGAATCTTCAGCAGCAGGTCGAGCTTCTCGGCGAACAGCGTGTCGTAATCGGCGAGATCCAGGCCGAACAGCGGAAATGCCTCGGTGAACGAGCCGCGCCCAACGACCAGGTCGATCCGACCCTTGGAGATGAGATCGAGGGTGGCGAACTGCTGGAAAACCCGCACCGGATCGGCGGCGCTGAGCACCGTCACCGCGCTGCCCAGCCGGATCCGTGACGTCCGCGCAGCGGCGGCCCCCAGGATCACCGGCGGCGCGGAGTCGTAATACTCCTCGCGATGGTGCTCGCCGATCCCGAACGAGTACAGGCCCGAGGAGTCAGCGAGCGCGATTTCCTCCAGCAGGTGCTCGATCCGCTCCTCCGGCCCCACCACGCGTTCGGTCTTCGGGTCAGTCACCGTTGACACGAAACTGTCGACCCCGATATGCATGGTGTCCTCCTGTTGAACCGTGGCGAAGTGCCGCACTCCGCTTTACTTGATGCATCAACAATCAGCCGGGCCGATTCCATCCCGTGCCACAACGTTGCCGGCGTTGACTCCCCGACGGTCAACGGAGCTCGCGATCAGGCAGAGACCACGTGCGCTCCGGCATCGCCGAGCGCGGCCATGAAGGCCGCATGCACCGTCCGGCCCGGGATCACCGTGTCCTGAAAGGTGAGATCAGGCGCAGCGCAACCATTCTCCACCACCGTCACGGACAGGCCGAGGTCGAGCGCGGCCCTGACCGTCGCGTCGACACACATGCTGCTCATCATTCCGACGACCGTGATCTCGTCGATACCCTGCGCGGTCAGGGTGTCCGCGAGGCCGGTGCCGACGAAGCTGTTCGGCGCCTGCTTGGTGATGACCTGCTCGCCGTCGATCGGTGCCAGCAGGGGGTGGATCTCGCCGCCCGGCGTACTCGCGACCAGGAAGGTTGAGCCGGGCTCGGTGGCCTGGTGCTGGATGTGCCCGACCCATTCGCTGCGGCCGCGGGCCTGATCGACGACCGACCTGGCGATGGCTGCCGCCGCGTCCGGCTCGACCAGCGGATGCGCACCACCCGGGAAGTAGTCCTGCTGAATGTCAATCACCAGCACGCCTCGGGTCATTCTCGTCCTGTTCGTCGATCGGCGGGCCGCTCGCTCAACACGGCTGAAGGCAGTCTCGCAGACGGCGCTCCGTTCGGTGATTCGTGGTTGGCTGGTCCGGTGATACGTCCGCTGTGGCTGACCTGGCCTGCATTCATCGTGCGTCGAACGGCCGGCCCAGATGGGTGTCCGGCGGGAAGTCCACCGTCGTGAGGGCTGTGATGTATTCGCGGTACGGCGAACTGCCGCGGGTGCGTGACGTCGCCAATCCCGAGTGTCCCGCCGACGGTGCGATTGTCAAGGTCCGGGCCACCGGCGTCTGCCGATCCGACTGGCATGCCTGGCGTGGCCACGATCCGGTCACCCTGCCACACGTCCCCGGGCACGAGTTCGCCGGCGTCATCGCCGAGATCGGTTCTGCGGTCACCGGTTTCCGGGTCGGTGAGCGGGTGACGTCGCCGTTCGTCCAGGGCTGTGGAGCATGCGAATACTGCCGGTCGGGGAATGCGCAGGTGTGCCCGCAGCAGACCCAGCCGGGCTTCAGCGGTCCGGGATCGTTCGCCGAGCAGGTCGTGGTCAACGGCGCCGACGTCAACCTGGTGCGATTGCCCGACACCGTCGGGTTCGTCACCGCGTCGGCCCTGGGCTGCCGGTTCGCCACCGCCTTCCGGGCGGTCACCGTGCACGGCCGCATTGCCCCTGGACAGTGGCTGGCCGTGTACGGCTGCGGCGGTGTCGGCCTGTCCGCGGTGATGATCGGCGTCGCTTTGGGAGCCAGGGTGCTCGCCGTCGATTCCCACCCGGCGGCACTGGCCCTTGCGCATGACCTCGGGGCCGAACGAACCCTGCCCGGTGATCCTGGGGTCGACCTGATGGTGCACGAGATCACCGGTGGCGGAGCACACGTGACGGTCGACGCCGTTGGCTCGCCGGTCACAGCAGGTGCGGCAGTGCGGTCCCTGCGTCGCCGCGGCCGGCATATTCAGGTCGGCCTGCTGCTGGGCGCCGATGCGATGGCGGCCCTGCCGATGGATCGGGTGATCGCGCAGGAGTTGGAGATCTACGGATCGCATGGCATGGCGGCGGCCGACTATCCCGCGCTGATGAGCATGATCGCCTCAGGTGTCCTCCGGCCGGAGCAGCTGGTCAGCTCGGTGATCGGGCTCGATGAGGCGGGGGCGGCCCTCGCTGCAATGGACACCGGCACAGCCAGCGGCCTGACGGTCATCGAGATCTGACGTCGCGCCCGATCATTCGCGTTGCCGCGTAATCCCGTTTCGCCGGTAGCCGAGGCGAATCAGTGGTGGGTGGGCTGATCTCGAAGTACTTCGGCGATGATGCCAACGGCGTCGGCGGCCTGGGTCTCCGGGAGCCGTGAGTATCCGCACACCAAGCCGTGCACCGGGGCGGCGGTGGCCTCGTCGAAGTAGTGGCTCAGCGGTGCGCAGGCCACACCGGCGGTTCGCAGGGCCTTCGTCACCGCGACATCGTCACTGCCCGGGCAAAGGGTCAGCACCACATGCAGCCCGGCGTCGATCCCGTGCAACCTGTTGTCGGGCAGCAACTGTCGGCAGGACCTGGCAAACCGGTCCCGGCGGGCCGCGTAGGTGCGATGGCTACTCGCGATGTGCCGCCGGAGCCCACCGGCCTGCATGAGCGCGACCAGCGCCCCGACCGCGACGGTGTTGACCAACTCCCCCTCGTCGACCTGGAGCTGGTGGATCGCCGGCCGCAGCCAGGTCGGGACGACGGCCCAGGCGATACGCATCTCGCGGGTCAGGATCTTGGACGTGGTGCCCAGGTAGATCACCCGATCCGCACCGTCCGACATCGCGCGCAGGGCCGGCATGGGGGCGACGTCATAGCGGAACTCGCCGTCGTAGTCGTCCTCGAAGATCACCGCGGAATGCGTGGTCGCCCAGCTCAGCAGCGCCGTGCGGCGGGCCACCGACAACCTCGAACCGAGCGGGTACTGATGGGCAGGCGTGACGTAGACGCCGTAGTCCCGCCGGTCGAGCTGATCGACGATCAGCCCTTGATCGTCGACGGGAACCGGGCGAACCGTGCTGCCGCCCGCGACAAATGCCCGGCGCCCGGCCGGGTACCCGGGGTCCTCGAAGGCCAGCGTGTGTCCGGGTTTGGTCACCGCCGCGCTGAGGGTGCGGATGGCGGCGTTCACCCCGGGAAAGATGAAGACGTCATCCGGGTCGACCGCCATGCCGCGGCTCAGCCGAAGGTGATCGGCCAACTGCAATCGCAATGCGGTCACCGAGGCGTTGGCCGGTTGGTCGGTGCCGTGCGGCGACAGTGTCTTGGGCGCAACAAGTTCCGTCGGTGCGGTGATCGAGTTGGCGGCGGCCGAGCGCCACGATCTGTTCCAGTCCTGAGCATTGATCAAGGCGATGTCGGGAAAACCCGGCAGCAGGTTGTACCGCACGCGGTCGACCCGTTTGTCGGATGCCGCGCCACCCCTCGGCAGTGCCAGCGCCGACGAGAACGCCCCGGCCCGGGCCGCTGCAACGGATCCCGGTCCCACTCGCGTCGCAGAGCCCGGCTGGGCCACCAGGAAGCCGGCGGCGATGAGTTCGCTGTAGGCGTCCACGACGACGGAGCGGGCGATCCGCAGATTCTCCGCGACCGCCCTCGTGGAGGGTGCGATATCTCCGTCCACCAACTGCCCCGCCGCGATCGCCCGCACCACGGCCGCCGACAGGCGATGCGCAAGCCGCCCCGGCCCGTTCTCCAGCTCCAAACGCAGCGCGAACGTGGTTGATGTTCGGGCCACCGATGGACCTCCATCACTGGTGCACCGACAGGCTGCTGCGGGTCAATGCGTGGACGTGAGCTGCAGGATCGACGGCGACGGTGGCAGATCCTCGGGCACCCGCGGCGCCGGTACCGGATCGCCGTAGCCGGATCTGATCGGCAGCACTCCCGTCCACAACCCCGGGGGCACCTGTTCGGCGGGCGCCGGCTCCCCCGGCCCGCCCTGCCTGATCTTGACCGTCCACTGGCCGTCCACGATGTGCATGGCCAACGCCTGGGTGGCGGCCAGCTGTTTGCGGGTGTGCTGTGGGACCTCGGCACTCCGGCCGGGCAGCATGCGGTCGGAGAGGTCGGTCAGGGCGCGGGCCGCATCCTCGCCGGTCAGTACCACCAGTTCCGAGTGAACGACCGCCGATCGGTAGTTGGCGCTGGAATCGAACAGCGTGTGCGCGTACACCCAGCCATCGAGGTGGGTGACGCACAGCGCGGCCGGTGCACCGGCGGCGACATGCCGCAGGGCGCCGGCTCCCGTCGAACCGTGCAGCAGGATCCGGTCCCCCACCCGGGCGTACAACATCGGGACGACCCACGGCCGACCACCCACCACGGTGCTCAAGGTGCCGATCTGGTGTCCGGCATCCAGGACCTGGTACAGGTCGTCCCGGTGCATGCGGGCACGTTCGGCGTGGCGATTGATGTGGGTAGGCCTTTGCATGACACGAGTCTGGGCAAATAGTGGTCTGCGCACAAGACCAGTAATAGCCAGAAGTACTAGACCAGTATTGTCCGCGCCGCGGACTACACCACCGTCACATCGACCGGTTCGCTACTCACTACCCCATGCGCAACGCCGTCGGGCGGGTCGGCCGCCGGTTCGTCGGCCTGATAGTGGCAGGTCAGCCGGTAGGTGCCAGGTTCGGTGTTCCGATACCACGCCAGCAGGTCAATGGCGGCGCTGACGGTCTCGCTTGCTTCGAGCGGTCCGTAGTCCGACGGGCTCGGCAGGTCTCGGTCATATTTGCGTCGGCCGTAGTGGGTGTCCAGATCGAAGTAGATCTCCCGGGAGATGCTGTCCGGATATCCGGGGCTCATCCGCCGGTTGATCAGCACCGGGGTCGACCCGATGTTCGTCAGACGCACGGTGAGCATGGCGCCCGTGGATCGGCGCAGCGGTCCTGCTGGCAGGTCAAGATCAAGTTGCAGATCCGGCCCGGGGTTCACGGCCGCACCACGGCGTTGAACCCGGTCAGGGTGGCCTGGTCGGCGGCCGACAGCGGCTTGGGCGCCTTGGCCAGTCGGGCCCGCACCTTGTTGCGGACCTCGATGAACTTCGCGAAATTCGCCCGTTGTTGGGCGACGGGCATCAGGTTCCACTGCTGCAACGCCCGGGCGGCGTCGTTCATGAAACCGGGCAGATCCTCCTCGTCCATGCCCTTGGACAGGATCTCGATCCGCTCGCCGAGGAACTCACTGATCGGCAGATCGGCGATGCCGACCCGGTTCTGCCGGACGTGTTCGAACTCGTGGGCGATGGTGTGCACCAGCCCGGCGAAACCCTGGGCGAAGGCGTTCGGCGAGATCGTGATGGCCGAATTGCCCGGGATGGCCTGGTCCGTCGTCGTTGCGTTGTTGGGGTCGGCGGTATCGAAATGGATGTCGACCAAGCCGTTCTCGTCCAGCCGGTAGAAATCGATGATTGCCCGCACTGCGCTGTTCTGGCTGCCGGCGCCGGCCATCCCCATCACCAACGGGTTGATGGTGACCCGGCCGATCATGCCGTCCTCCTTGAGGCCGGCGCCGTTCTGGAAGTTGGCGATCCGCTGGACGGTGTCCGCACTGAAAATGCCGTCCGGGGATGCGCCGATGAACGCCTGGATGGCCCGGATCGACCGTGGGTCATGCCATTTCGAGCGGTCGAAGGCGATCGCGGCCTTCTCTTGTTTCGCCGTGAGCAGGGTGGGCGTCGGGCCCGGCGCCGCGACGGCCGGCGCCGGCAGCGCCAATTGGGCATTGATGGTGTCGCGAATCGTTGCCGAGCTCGTCATTGCGGTCGGGCCGAGGGTGATGACCCGCAGGCCGCCGGCCTCGAAACTGTTGGCGCCGGCCGCCGCCTGCCCGGTCTTGAAGCTCACAGTCAGCGCGTTCGCCTTCGTCGGAATGGCGAAGAAGTTCGCTGCCGCGTAGATCCCGTAGTCCTGCTGACCGTTGGTCACGCAGCGCGCCACCACCGCATCGAGGGTCGGCTGATCCACCTGGCCGGTGGCGGCAATCCCACGTGCCTGCTGGAAGGTGGCGACCGCCTGCGCCGAGATCGGCCCGAACTGACCGTCCACCGTCGTGGCGACGATGACCTGGATGACCCGTACCGAGTTGACGTCGTACTGCGCGCGATTGAACGTGATCGCCGACTTTTCCTGGGCGGGTGTCAGCGGTCCGGGGGCACGTTGGATGACGACCTGCGAGTCCAGCAGGCGGGACACCGAAAGACCCCCGTTGTGGCCGTTCCCACCGCTGCCGGAGAGCAGTCGGGCGGCTGGATGATCTCGCTGCACCAGGCTGGAAACGGCCTGATTGCCCACCTGTCGCTGCAGGGTGGTGGCCAGTGGTCGGCTCGGCGTTTCGGCCTTGGCGGCGGGCGGGTTCCTGCGCTGTGCCGGTGCCGGCTTCTTGGCCGCCTGCGGCATTGAACACCCCCGGGTGGACTCCTCGCAGCAGAACGGACCGCGATCGATTCATCGTATTGCTGACCGGCCGAGTCGTCGCGGGTCTGCCCGAGATGGTGCCCCAAGGTGCAGAGCAGGCGAGGCGTTCGTCGGAGCATTGCCCGTGGTCACTGAGCAACCCCTTGGCGGGTTGCCCGGTGACCACGGCCGTTGTTCGGGCGATCCAGTTCCAGTTCTAGTTCCAGTTGTCGATCTTGACATCCCGTGGGTCGGGCGCGCCTTGACCGGTCTCGACGAGCGACTTCAGGCTCATGAGAAAGATCGCCCATTTGGTGCTGCAATGGTGCATGAATTCCACCGGCTCTTTCCAGCCTTGGTGTTTGAACAGCACGGAAACATAGTCGCCGTCCTGCTTGAGATCGAAGCTGATCGTCGTGCCTATCCATTCCTCCGGCCCGTCGACCACCTCCCACAACACCCGCTGCGGGTCGCGCAACTCAACAACCCTCGTGTCGATACCACCTGCGTCGAAACGGAATTGCAGAACGCCACCGACGCGGCTGTCGCCCCGTGTGTTGTCGGCCCACCAGCCGGAAAGACCCTGGACCGTGGTCAATGCCGTGTAGACGTCTTCGACCGATGATGCTTCGATGCCCACCTTGTGCAGGATATCCACCATGTTCTTACCCTTTCGTGTTCTGATTCCCGTTGTGATGTGTCGTGCTCAGCAGAGGTCCAACGCATTTCCTTTCTGCACGCGGCAGCGCTGCCCGCTGCGGCCGTGGCGGTGCCGGTGCGGGACTACTGCTCTTGGTCGGGCTGCAGTGCTTCGGCGATCCGCTTGATTCGACGCAACCTGGCGTCCCAGGTCGCCCCGACGTCGGATAGTGCAGCGATGGCGCGCGCGAGCTGCACATCGTCCACGTGGTAGCGCATCTCCCGGCCGGTCGGGGTGACATGGACGAGGCCGACGCGGACGAGGACCCCGAGATGTTTGGCAACGGCCTGTCTCGTCACGGGCAGTTGTTCACTCAGGGTGGTCGCGGTGCCGCCGTCATCGGTCAGGAGCAGGTCGAGCATTCGCCGCCGGGTTGGATCGCCGATCGCCGACCAGAGTTCGTCGTTGATCGTGATGGGCACGTTGGCTTCCGTTCTCCCTGTGCAACCTGTGGTTGCACTTCACCATACCGCCGATCTCCGCGAAGCGCAATGAATGGTTGCGAATGCTTCGATGGCACTGGAACAGCTCATGGTCGAGGGGCTACTTTCGCTGCGTGAGCTTTGAAGTCAGCGCCGACGCCTATGCCCGGTTCATGGGCCGTTACTCCGAGCCGCTCGCCGCGGAATTCGTTGCGCAGCTGGGTCTTCGGGACGGCCAGCGAGTGCTGGACGTCGGGTGTGGTCCCGGAGCGTTGACCGCACAATTGGTTGGGCGCCTTGGCCTGCCATCGATCGTGGCCGTCGACCCCTCCGAATCGTTTGTGTCGGCGATTCGCGCGCGTATTCCGGGGATCGAGGTGCGGCGCGCGCCGGCCGAGCGCCTGCCATTCGCCGATGACGAGTTCGACGCCGCGGCTGCTCAGTTGGTCGTGCATTTCATGACCGATCCCGTTGCGGGCCTGGCCGAGATGGCCCGTGTCACGCGCCCCGGCGGCGTGGTCGCGGCCTGCGTCTGGGACCACGCCGGCGGCACCGGGCCACTGGCAGTGTTCTGGCGCGCCGTCAACGCCGTCGACGCGGACGCCCGGGATGAGTCCGGGCTGGCCGGCGCCAGGGCGGGACACCTGGCCGAGCTGTTCGAACGGGCCGGTCTGCGTGAGGTGGAATCGTCACGGCTGACGGTGCACGTCCGCTACCTCGGCTTTGCCGAATGGTGGGAGCCGCTGACCCTGGGTGTGGGACCGGCCGGAAACTACGTCGCCCGGTTGAATGCGGAGCAGCGATCCACCCTGGCGGAGCAGTGCGCGAGGCTGCTGCCGGCCGGGCCATTTGAGATCACCGCATCCGCCTGGACCGCCCGGGGCCGGGCATGACCATGGACCTCGGCAGGTCCGTCAGCGATCGGGATCGGCTTCGGCTGCTCGTTCGAGAATCGCCCTGATGACCTCAGTTTTTGCATCGGCATAGTCCTGAACATAAGCCCACGTCTGAGCTGCCAATTCGATCTTGGTTCGCTCATACAGCTCCCGGTCCGAGGAATGCGTTCGCAATCGGTCGCGAAATCGCACCATGGTGGCGACCTCCGCGTCTCCCGCAGCGAACACGTGAAGGTTGACATCGGTGTCCGGGCCTTGAACAGCCGGTGCTCGTGCCAGTCCGGTTCCCGGATGCGGAGCACATATCCCGCGCTTTCCAGCGCGGGCACATAGGCCGGTTCATCGGCGGAATCGGCTACGGCCAGGCAGATGTCGATCCGCGGCTTGGCGGCCAGTCCGGGGACCGACGTCGAGCCGACGTGCTCCAGTTGCCGGACATCGCTGCCCAGGGCGCGCCTGATCCGCTGCGCTTCCAGTTCGTACAGTTCGGGCCAATGGGTCGAGTACTCGGTGATGGTGATCGTCGCGTCGTGCCGCGGTGACTCGCCAATAATCATCTGCGCCGGCTCTCTTTGTGGGCTGGGCAACGAACGGCCGGAATGGCTAACCGCCGGCCATCGCGCCGACGATGAGGTACGGCTCGGTTCCGTTGGTGACAGCGGCCGGCAGTTCGTCGTCGGGCGAATCGTTCGACAAGTCCTCCTGGCACGCATAGAACCGGACGAACGGCCGACGCCGTTGGGTGTCATGGTCCCGCATGGTGCCGGCCAGCATCGGGTACTGCGTCTCGAGTTCGTCCAGGACGGTGCGCTGGGTGACCGGGGTGTCGATCTCCAGGTGCACCTCGCCGTTGATGCGGGCCAATGCGCGCAGGTGCGCCGGCAGGATCACCCTGATCATGACAACGTCTGCACTTCCACCGACAGCACAGCGGGCAGGTCCCGGACGATGGGCGCCCAGTTGTCGCCGGCGTCCGGCGACGCGTACACCTGCCCACCGCTGGTGCCGAAGTAGATACCGCAGTCATCGAGGGTGTCCACAGCCATGGCGTCGCGCAAAACGTTGACGTAGCAATTGCTTTGCGGCAGCCCGGCAGTCAGGGCCTCCCACTCGTTGCCGCCGGTCCGACTCCGGTACACGCGCAGCTTCCCGTCCATCACGAAGTGGTGCGAGTCGCTGGTGATCGGCACGACGTAGATGGTGTCCGGCTCATTGGCGTGAATCGCGATCGGGAACCCGAAGTCGGTCGGCAGATTCCCGCTGATCTCCTGCCAGGACTCCCCCGCGTCGTCGCTGCGCATGACGTCCCAGTGCTTCTGCATGAACAGCACCTCGGGCCGAGCGGGGTGCATCTCGATGTGGTGCACGCAATGACCGACCTCAGCGTCCCCGACCGGAATACCCTCCGACTTCAGGCCGCGGTTGATCGGCCGCCAGGTGGTGCCCGCGTCGTCGCTGCGGAACGCGCCGGCTGCGGAGATCGCGGCATACATCCGGGCGGGGTTGCTCGGATCGAGGATGATCGTGTGCAGGCACATTCCGCCCGCGCCGGGTTCCCAATTCGGACTGGTGTTGTGCGTGCGCAGCCCGGGGAGCTCCTGCCACGTCTGTGCGCCGTCGACCGACCGGAACAGGGCAGCATCCTCGACGCCGGCGTACACGGTGTCCGGGTCGGTGAGGGACGGCTCAAGGTGCCAGACCCGGGTGAAGTCCCAGGGGCGCGGTGTTCCGTCGTACCACTTGTGCGGACCGACCTCACCTTCGTAGCTGAACTTGTTGCCTTGCGGATCCCAGGTCTGGCCGCCGTCGTCGGATCGTTGGATCACCTGGCCGAACCAGCCGCCGGACGGTGCGGCGTAGAGCCGGTTCGGATCGACCGGCGAACCCGTCACGTGGTAGGTCTCCCACCCGGGGAAATGTGGACCACTGACAGCCCAGTCCTTGCGGGCGCCGTCGGACGTGATCACGAACGCCCCCTTGCGGGTCCCGACCAACACTCGTACACCGGTCATCGGCGCACCCCTTTCCACCCAGCTCGTCAATGGCACCCCAACAGTGACACCGAACACCGACAACGACACCTTCACCGACAACGACACCCAACAACCCAGCGACGGTGGCCGCAGGCCAGTGCGTCGGCCTGAGCAAGTTGGACCGTCGTCAGCGGAGAATCTGATCGGTCCATCGGGATGGGTTTGTGCAGACCTTGCGGGACAGCGCATCACCATGGCCGGGAAGGGTCGCGTCACGGCCGGCGGCAGGGACTTTTGACCCTTCCACTCTGTGCCTGCGTCGGATGGACTGTCCTTGTTCATTGACAGTGCCGTGCCGGTCTCGCCACACTGCGTGTCCGGCGAATCGGCGCCGCACTGGTCAACGACGTAGGCGGAGGTGGAAGATGGCAACTCACCGGCGTTGGCAGGATCTTGGCCCTGGTGCGAAGGCTGCGATCGTGGTGGCCGGGGTCGTGCAGCTCGGTCTCCTGGGCGCGGCTCTGACCGATATCAAGCGCCGACGGCCGGATCAGGTGAACGGGCCGCGGTGGCTATGGACCGGCGTGTCATTCATCAACTTCGTCGGTCCGGTGACGTACTTCGTGGTGGGACGGCGACGCGAGTCGGCCGGTCAGGTCGATTCCTGACACCGATGCGAGCCAGGGTGCAGTCCTTAGCCGCTCCGAACGACCACTCTGCGAGATAGCCTCGAGCCCATGGCGGATGCACTGGCGATTGCCGCCGTGATCGCGGCGTTCGCCGCGGTCATGGGTTGTCTGGCCTGGTTGACCAGGCGTCAGCGGGGCCGGCGCATCGGCAGTTCGGTTGCCGGTCCGTTCGAGGAGATCTGGCACCCGGCCGCCCATCGAGCCCGCATCGACATCGAGATACAGGACGAACGGAAGGTGGCGGCGCCGTCGCCGGGTGATCCGCCGATCCTCGGCGACGAAGCCCATCGCTCAGAATGACACCGACGCCGCCGGCGTTGCGGTCAAGGTGACGTCGGGCAATTCGCTGTACGTGGCCGCTCGGACCAGGTGATTGACCATCACCTCGGCCGGCAACGGCCGTCCGCGGAACTCGGTGTCGTCGGTGGTGTGTCCGTCCTCGACGAGCGTCACGTCGTAGCCGCGGTGGATGCTGCCGTACAGCGTTGCCGTAATGCAGGCATCGGTCTGTGCACCGCACAGCACCAGGTGCCCCACCTTGAGCCCGGCGAACACCGACTCCAGGTCGGTGTCGGCGAACGAGTCGCCGAACTGCTTGTCGATGCGGGGTTCGCCGTTGCCCGGTACGAGCTCGTCGACGATGTGCCATCCCGGCGAGCCGATGGGCATTTCCGGCTCGTTGTGCTGCACCCACACCACCGGTACCTCGGCGGTCCGCGCACGATCGACCAGCTCGGCGATCCGGCCGACCACCTCGTCTCGCTGCCACGCGGCGCCGACGACGTCGTTCTGCACGTCGACAACCAGGAGTGCGGTCTGATCTCTTCCCGTGAGTCTGCTCATGCGATGCAGGGTACGACCGGGCACCGACAGTCGGTCTTTCGCATAATTCCGGTCTTATCCGCGAACATGCGTGTTGTTCGCAAAGCTGACCGCGCCCAACAGTAGGTTCGGGCAGATGACGCGCCGAATAGTCCTGTTCGAGCTCAATGAAGTGCCGTGGCGGATCGTCGATGAGTACGTCGCAGGTCAGCCTGGTTCGGCGCTGGCCCGGATTCTGCCGAGCAGCCGGAACTACACCACGATCACCGCTGATCGAGGCCACCTGTCGCCGTGGACGACGTGGCCGACGCTGCACCGCGGCGTCAACGACGAGCAACACATGATCGGCAGTTTCGGCCAGGACCGGGCGGAGGTCGACGAGTGTTATCCACCTGTCTGGCAGCTGCTGCACGAGGCCGGAGTCTCGGTCGGCGTTTGCGGGTCGCTGCACAGTTACCCGGCGCCGAAGGACATCTCCACCTACAGCTTCTACTTGCCGGACACGTTTGCCCTGGAACCCACGGCGTTCCCGGCCGAGCTCGAGGCGTTTCAGGAGTTCAACCTGACCATGGTCGCCGCGTCGTCCCGCAACGTCGACACCTCGATCCCGCGTGCCGCCGCGCTGAAGTTCCTGCGCCACACCCCCCAGATCGGCATCCGGCCGCGCACCTTTGCCGCGTTGACCCGGCAATTGCTGGCCGAGCGGCGACATCCATGGATGAGTACGCGGCGACGATCATTCCAATCGATATTCGCCTTCGACCTGTTTGCAAAGCAACTGGAGCAAAGCCGCCCGGCGTTCAGTTCCTTCTTCACCAATCACGTCGCCTCGGCGATGCATCGCTATTGGGCGGCCGGGCATCCGGGTGACTATCAGCAGATCGACCTGGACGATGAATGGATGGACAGATACCGGGGTGAAGTGCCCTGGGCGATGGCCCGGGCGGACGAGATGATCGGCCGGCTGGCCACCTTCGTGGATGCCAATCCGGAATATGAACTGTGGATCGCGTCCAGCATGGGGCAGGGTCCGACCTTGGCGCAGCCATTGGAGACCCAGCTCTATCTGCAGGACCTGGCCGCTTTCATGGGGGCCGTCGGGTTGTCGGCCGACTCCTGGAGCCAGCGGCCGGCGATGTTGCCGCAGCGGAACGTCCAGGTCGCCGCCGACCGCGCCGACTATTTCGAGGCGACCCTGCAGGGGATCACCGTGGCCGGCGCACCCTTGCGTTATCGCCGAGCTGACAACGGCTTTTTCTCCATGGAGTGGGGGCAACCCAACCTGCACGACCAAGCCGATGCGGTTCGGGTTGCCGGAGTGGTCCGAGTGCCTGCAGAACTGGGCCTGCACTCCGTAGAGATCGAGGAACGGTCTGACACCACGGCCTATCACGTCCCGCAGGGAGTGCTCGCAATCTACGACCCGCAGGACCTGTCGGTGCAATCTCAAGAGCGGCCGGACGTCTCGGTGCTGGACATCGCACCCACGGTGCTCAGTACGTTCGGGGTCGCGGTACCGGGTTACATGAATGAGCCGGCGGGGCTCGGCGTGAACACAACTGCGAGTCACCCGGCGCTGTCGGCCCGGTGACGTCCGGCAGCTGCCCAACGCCGTGACCCGCCGATGATCGGGCGGGCCAACGCCCGTCGGCCGCCGTTCTCCGATCGCGTCCAGCCACATTCCCCCGGTCTGGCCGGTCGCATGTGGTACGGCGGCGCCAGTTTGCGGTCCGCCCAGTGGACCGGTGAGAACGGGATGAACCTGCTGGCCAGCAGTGTGGTGTAGGCCGAGGAGTCGGAGAATTTCGCGAAGATCCACCTCTCGCACATCCGCACGTTCCGCGCCCACCACCCCGACGGCGCGAAAGCCCGGGTGTCCCAGGGACTCGTCGTCATCCCAACGGACAGTGCCTCGCCGGAGCAACGGGCGAAGTACCTGCAGTACGCGGAGTCTCGAAAAGCCCGGACCGCGACACCACTGGGTCCGGCGCGGCTGATGTTCGAGGTCGATTTCGTCGGCACCTCGACGGAGATCGCCGAGCGGCTCTAGGCACACGTCGCCTTCCGGAAATCGACGAGGTCGCCTTCGCGCTGCCCTCCAGCTTCGATCACGCCGACTACGTACAGATCCTGACGGACATCGCCACGAAGCTGGACCCGGCCGTCGGCTGGGAGGGCTGAGAGGTTTTCCGGTCGGGGTCAGGCATCCCGGAGTTGCAGCATCACCCCCGCTCCCAGGTTCGCGGTGGCTGCCCACGCTGCCAGGACACCCAGACCCATCATGGGGCTGATGGCCAGGCTCTGCAGATCCACGGTTGATTGAATCGCGAGGCCGGCGTTGGTCGGTGCGATCTGCTCGAGGCGTTGTTTCCAGTCCGGGTCGGCGACCACCTGAATCACGATCGGGAACAGGTACAGCATCCCGAGGACGACCCCGACGGCCACCGCGGAATCCCTGATCAGGGTGGCGATCCCGAGGCTGAGCAGCCCGATCAAACCGAGATAGATCACCGAACCCGCTGCCGCCCGCATCGTTGCCGGGTCGGTGACGGACAGCTCCGAGAAGCCATTCGTCGGGCTGAAGCCGTTGCCGGGCAGCAGGAATCGGCCGAGCAACAGGGATCCGAGCACGGCGACGGTGCCGCTGAGCAGCACCAGACCGGTCAGAATGACGGCCTTCGCCACCAGCATCGTCCACCGCTGCGGCATGGCCGCCAGGCTGCTGCGGATCATCCCTGAGCTGTACTCGCCGGAGATGATCAGCACCCCGATGAGCGCGACGATCGCCTGGCCGGCCTGCACACCGGCGAGGCTGATCTTCACCGGATCCTGCAGTCCCCCGAGCTGGAAACTCACGGTTGCCGACGCCAGCGAGCTCAGTCCAACGGTGACGACAACCGCCGCCACGAGCAGCCAGCCGGTTCCCGGTGCGGTGCGGAGTTTGGTCCACTCTGCGTGCAGGGCCGGTCTCATGCGTCGCGCCGCTGCAGCTGGACATTCGCCAGCCACAGGGCCAGTGCGGTCCAGACGCCGAGGACCGCGAGGCCGGCCAAGGGTGCCAGCGGGAAGTAGCCGGTCGACGGGAAGTAGGGGATGTCGACCTGCGCGTATTCCGGTGTGCTCTGGGTGATCGCGAAGCCCGCGGCCGGGGTGATGCGTAACAACCACTGCGCGGGGCCGGCCGGCAGGACGGAGGCGACGGCCAGCAGGTAGGGCAGCACCGTCACCAGGATGACGACGGCAAGCGCGACAGCGCTGCGCCGCACGATCGTCCCGACGGCCAAGGCAAGTACGGCCGCGAGTGCGAGCAGCGCCGCAGTACCGGCAACGACCCGCAGCTCGGTGAGCCAGGAAACGGGCAGGACCATTCCGCCCTGACTTCGCCGCAACCAGGTGATGCCCTCCACCGCGACCACCGCAGCCACCAACCCCACGACGAAGGTGACCGCGCCGATCACCAGGGCCTTGGCCGCCAGCACCCGGCCACGGCGGGGACTGGCGATCAGCGTGGTCCTGATCAGACCCCGCCGGTACTCGGCCGTCATAAACGAGGTACCCACCACCAGCACGACGACCAGCCCCGCGAACATTCCGATCAGGCCGCGTTCGATGGTGTTTCCGCCGGGGCCGGCCACCGCGGGGGCGATGTCGCCGGACCCGGTCACCATGAACGTGCCGGCTGATTCCGTGAATTGCTCAGCGGGCGGAGCCGCGGCGACCCCGCGGGCCGGCCCGTCGCCGGTCGGTCCGCCGTTGCCGGTTCCGGCGCCGCCCGAATCCGCACCGTCGATGTTCATCGCGGTCCATTGCGCGCCGGGGTCACCACCGTCCAGGGTGACATTGTCGAACGTTGCGGTCGCGTCGCTCTGAGCGCCGATCGACGTGGTCCCGCCGATCTGTTGGGTGCTGATCTCGTAATCCGGTGACGTCACGAACATTCCCGCTTGGACCGTGGCCGGTCTTCCGGCCAGCTGGGCGGTGCCGATCTGGGTCCAGGTCGTTCCGTCGGTCGATTCGTACCCGGTGACGGTATCGCTGGCCCTGGTCAGCCGCAGCCAGTGCGGGTCGGCCGGCGAAACATCGCTGCCGGCAACGTCGTTCGTGAAATTGTCCTGCATACGAACGCCGTGTTCACCGGTGACCATGACGGCTGCATAGGTTGCTCCCTGGGTGTCCCCGGCCTTGATGATCACCCCGGCCTTTGCCCACGGCACCAGGCCCGGCTTGGGTGGGGGGTCTGCCCCTTCCGGCGCGTCGAAGTCCGGGATCCGGCCGGTCAGAGAGCTCACCCGGACGGTGACGCTGCCGTCTCCCGTCAACGATTGCTGAACGACGGCGAATTGATCGACCACTGCCTGGCCGTCCGGACCGACGGGAACGCAGTCGGTCGCGGTCGCGCACGGCGCCGGGCCGTCCAGCACCGTCAATCCCAGCAGAACGGTCAGCACCGCAGCAAGCAGCAGGCCGATCACCCAGCCCCGCACCGTCCGGAACTTTGTCCATTCCGCTCTGACGAGTTGCGCGAAACCGACGTCGGTGCCGGCGATCTCGGAGCGGTCAACAGTCGTGGTCATCGGGTGGACCCCTGGTTCGCTGCCGGTTCGCCGTGCGGTGAATCGCCGGCCCGGAACTCGACGGAGCTCCTGGTCAGGTCCATGTAGGCCTCTTCCAATGTGGCGCGGTGCGCGGACACCTCGCTGAAAGGCACGGCGCCGTCGGTCAACAGCGCGACGACGCGCCCGGCGCCCAAACCGGTGATGGTCAGGGTGTCAGCGGCGGTCACAGCCACGGTGGCGCCCGCGGTGGCCAACACGGACATTGCCGTCGATCGTTCGGTGGTGCGCAGGGTGATCCGACCATCGGAGGCCGCGGCAATCAACTCCTCGACGCTACTGTCGGCGACGAGCCGCCCCCGGCCGATCACCACCAGATGTCCTGCGGTGTCCTGCAGTTCGGCCATCAGGTGGCTGGACACGAGAACCGCCCGGCCTTCGTCGGCAAGTGAACGCAACAGGGTGCGGATCCAGAGCACGCCCTCCGGATCCAGTCCGTTGAACGGTTCGTCGAGGATCAGCGTCGGCGGGTCGCCGAGAAGCGCGGCGGCTATTCCGAGTCGTTGCCGCATGCCCAGCGAGTACCCGCCCGCCCGACGGGCGGCAACGGCCTGCAACCCGACCTGCTCCAGCACCTGATCGACCCGCCGGCCGCTCAGGCCCTGCGAATGCGCGAGCCAGAGCAGGTGATTGCGGCCGGAGCGACTGGATTGCAGCGCGCTGGCGTCCAGCAAGGCCCCGACGTGCTCCAACGGGCGGGGCAGGCTCCGGTAGGGCCGGCCAGCGATCAGCGCGGTGCCATCGTGCACCGCGTCCAGGCCGAGGATGACCCGCATCGTGGTGGACTTTCCGGAACCGTTGGGCCCGACGAACCCGGTGACCTGCCCCGGCTGCACCGTGAAGGTCAACCCGTCAAGGGCCAGCGTCGACCCGAAACGCTTACGCAGGCCACGGACTTCGATACTGGCTGGCATTCCCGGAACGGTAAGCAGCCGGGGCCTGGCGGTCGTCACCCCAGGGAGCGATCTTTTCCAGCACATCACTCGCGGAGGGGACGCCGTCTGGACCGGCTGCGGCCACAATGACCCTCATGGATGAGCGACGGACCTGGCACAGCCGACTGGCCGGGGCGGAACGACGCTGGTCTGAATCCAACGGGGCTCGAGCTGTCGTGGCCGGAATCCTGGGGCTCGCCGCGGTGACCGAGACAATCGCTCGGGCCACCGGCGACGGCGCGTTGTTCGTTGTGGTGCTCTGCCTGTTGGCCCTGGCTGGCACGTTGCCGTTGGCGCTGGCCAGGCCGGCGGTCGCTGCGCTTGTCGTTACGGCAGCGAACTTGGTGGCGATCATGCCGTTCCACACGTTGACCAGCGCCGCGGTTGGTGCCCAACTGATCGTCAGCTACCGTCTCGGCCGGGCCGGCCCGCAGGTCCTCGCCGTCGGGCTCTCGGTGCCGTTTCTGCTACTTGCCCTGGCCGATCCGGCCAGCAATGCCAATGGGCTTCGCACCGTTGCGCTGGCAATTCTGACCCCGATGGCCGCGCTGGCCGGCGCAGCGGTGCTTCGACGAGAAGAGACCAGGGAATACCGCGCGGCCCGTGCGGATGTCCTTGGAACTCTGCTGGAGCACACTGCTCGCGGGGAACGAGCCCGTATTGCCCGGGAACTGCATGACGTTGTCGCTCATCATGTCTCGATGATTGCCGTGCAAGCGGAAACCGCCCGGTTGACGACTCCTGGCATGCCGGCCGCCGGGGCGCAGCGACTCTCGCAGATCGGCGACACGGCCCGCGCCGCGCTGACCGAGATGCGTCGATTGCTCGGCGTGTTGCGCGAGGACTCTCCCGGTGACGTCGTCGAGCGTCAGCCGCAGCCCGGTCTCGGCGAACTCAACGAACTGCTCGACGACGCCCGGTCGGCATCCGGGGCCGCAACCAGACTGATCCTTTCCGGTTCACCTGACACCCTGGATCCAGGTGTCGAACTGGCCGCCTACCGCATCGTCCAGGAGGCGCTGAGCAACGCCCGCAGGCATGCGCCGGGTGCGGCCGTTGACGTTGAGTTGCAGTACACCGACACCGCATTGCTGGTGCGGATCCGGGACAACGGCCCCGGCCCATCCTGGCCATTGGTGGATTCGCGGCATGGGCACGGGTTGCTCGGCATGCGGGAACGAGCCGCAGCGGTGGGTGGCCGGCTGCAGGTCGGAGCCGCCGTCGGCGGCGGATTTCTCGTCGAGACCACTCTGCCAACGGTGCCGGAGCCGGGCCGGTGACCACGCCCGTCGGTAGCGCCGCGAATCCCCCGGTCCGGATCATCGTCGCCGACGATCAGCCGATAGTGCGGGACGGTTTCGCCGGATTGCTCGCCACCCAAACGGATTTCGCGGTGGTCGGCACCGCGGCCGACGGCGCCCAGGCGGTTCGGCTGTGCACGGAGCTGGAGCCCGACGTCGTCCTGATGGACGTCCGGATGCCCGGGATGGACGGCATCGCCGCCACCCGGGAAATCAGCGGGCCGGGGAGCCCGCCGGGTGGACCGCGGATCCTCATCCTGACCACCTTCGACCTGGATGAGTACGTCTATGACGCGCTGCGCGCCGGTGCGAGTGGCTTTCTGCTGAAGGACGTCACCGCAGAACGGCTCTTCGAGGCCGTCCGGGTGATCGCCACCGGTGATGCACTGCTCGCGCCGGCGGTGACCCGGCGATTGATCGGCGAATTCGCGGCGCTCCAACCCAGGGCCGAAACCCATGCGGCCACCGCACATCCCAAGAGCGTCCTGGCCGCCCTCACGACGCGGGAAACCCAGGTGTTGCGCCTGGTCGCCGAGGGTTTGTCGAATTCCGAGATTGCCGGGCGACTCGTGGTGTCCGAGGAGACGGTGAAGACGCACGTCAGCAGGGTGCTGGGCAAGCTGGGGCTGCGGGATCGAACTCAGGCCGTTGTCGTCGCCTATGAGTCCGGCCTGGTGGTTCCCGGCGCCCATCCGGCCTGAGTCACGCGTCCGTTTCGACGACCAGGAACTTGCTCTCGAGGTCCGCGAAAAATGCCGCAGCCAGCCGGCGGAAGTCCTCGGGGGTGAGTTTGATGGCGCCGCCGATGCCGATCCGCAGCACCGACTTCTCCGGCACATACTTGATGACGTTGTTCCCGCGGAAGACGCCATTGTTGTTGATCAGCGAGTCGGCGAGCAGCTCGACTTCATTGAGCGGATTGCCGTCCTTGCCGGTGACCGGCCGGATACGATGCACAAAATAGCGGTCGAGCACGATGACCATGTCGTTGAAGTACAGCGCTTCGAGTGCGTCCAGTGCGGCTCGGACCTTCGCGCCGGTTGGTTCGTCCCCCGCTGCCGAGACGACGGTGTCGTATGCCGCCAGTTGCCGTTCGACGGCCGCCCTGGCGTTGTCAATCTCTTCCCTGGTGTAGTCCTTGCGGCCGAGCATGTGGAACTCCTCCGGTCAGTTCGGTGTGGCTGTCATTGGTATGACGAACGAGGAGCCACCAGTGTGACGAACACAGGGGGCGGCGGTCGTTCGCAGCCTGCCGTTAACGGACTGCGCTATCGCTCTCGCGGGCGTATTGGGCGAGCATTTTGCTGGCAAAGGCGAAGATCTCGTCCGGTTGGGTGCCGTCGGGGTCTGCGAGCCAGGCCAGGTTCACGCCATCGAACAGTGCCGCGACAAACTGGGCGAAGACGTCCGGTGAGCCGGGAAGCTCGACGTCGTGTTCGGTGAGCCAGGGCCCGGTGACCGCTGCTGCAGTGGCCCGATAGGCGGCGTATTGCGTTCTGGCCACCTCCCGGTGCTCCGCTGAGCGCAGCGACCAGGTAGTAAGTTCGAACAACGCGATCTGCCGCCCGCGGTCGTCGCCCTCGACGACGGCGAAGGCAGAGCGGAACCGGTCGACAACGTCATCGGCGGCGTTGCGGCCCGAGGGCCCGGCCGCGGGTTGACTGGTCACCTCCTCGAGCTGGCGCAGCATTCCCTGCACCACCTCCTCCAGCAATTCGTCCTTTCCGGAGAACCAGTAATGCACCATGCCGTGCGGGACGCCCGCCTCCTGCGCGATTCGCCGGGTTGTCGCTGCTGCCACGCCTTCTCGGGCAACCACCCTGGTCGCAGCGGCAATCAACTGCGCGCGGCGGCCGTCGTCAGGGCGGCGCTTGGGCGACCGCTGCATTTCCATCGGAAAACCGTAGCAGTGTCCTGGCCAACTGCCCAGGGCATCTGTCCTGGCCACTTGACCAAGCCATGCGGCCAATGCACACTTCTGGGACCGACCGGCCCAGGTCAACGGTGAGATCGCAGAAAGAACTGGAAGGCGACACCTCCATGGTCGATTCCGCGCCAGCCGTCGCTGACGCCGTCACCGGCAAGACCCGGCGGTCACTCAGCACCGGCCGGGTGGTCTTCCTGGTGATTGCCGCGGCCGCGCCGCTGGCCGCCATGGTCGGCAATGTGCCGCTGGCCCTGATCGACGGGAATGGTGTCGGGCTCCCGGTCGCTTTTCTGATCGCCACCGTGGTGCTGCTCTGCTTCTCCGTCGGCTATGCCGCGATGAGCCGGCGCGTGGTGAACACCGGCGCCTTCTACACGTACATCTCCCGTGCGCTGGGCAAGCCAACCGGGATCGGTTCGGCGTACGTCGCGGTCGTCGCGTACGCCGGCCTGACCTGCGGACTGGTCGGTGCGTTCGGGTACTTCACCCGGCTGGTCCTGCTCGAACTCGGCGTCGACATTCCCTGGTACGTCTACAGCGCCTTGGCCGTGCTGATCATCGGCGCCCTCGGCTACCGGTCGGCCGATCTGTCGGCGAAGGTGTTGGGCACGTTGATGATCGCCGAGTTCGCGGTGCTCGTCGTCTTCGATCTGCTGGTGGTCGGCGAGCACGGCAGCAATTCCTTCCCAGCCGTCTCGTTCACCGGTGCGCAGGTGTTCTCCGGATCGATCGGGATCGCGTTGATGTTCGCCTTCACCAGCTTCGTCGGCTTCGAATCCGCCGCGCTGTACGGCGAGGAAACCAAAGATCCGGAGCGGAGCATTCCGCGGGCCACCTATATCGCGGTGATCACCATCGGGATCTTCTACATCCTGACCACCTGGATCATCATCGGCGCCGCGGGCGGCACCCAGGCCCCGGAACTGGCCGGCGAACAACTGGGCAATTTCGTCTTCACCCTGATCCTCGATGCCGGTGGCACCGTCCTGTACGACCTGGCCGCCGTGCTGTTCTGCACCTCGGTACTGGCCTCCGCGTTAGCGCTGCACAATGCGGCCAGCCGGTACCTGTTCGCCCTCGGCCGGGAACGGGTGGTGCCGGCGCCACTGGGGAGGTACCACCCCCGGCACCAGAGTCCGTACATCGCAAGCCTGTGGGTCACCGGGCTCGCCGCCGCCTCCACCCTCACGATGGCGTTGTTCGGCGCCGACCCGTACACCGTCTTCGCCACCAGCTTCATCGGCCTGGGTACGCTCGGCATCATCGCGCTGCAGGCCGCGGCCGCGCTGGCCGTTGTGGTCTTCTTCTGGCGGCGCCCGGACCGCAACATCTGGCGCTGCATCATCGCACCGTTCATCGGTTTCCTCGGCCTGGCAACGGGTTTCATCCTCGCGGTGACCCACTACAGCACGCTCACCGGCTCGTCCAACGTGCTGGTCGACGCGGTGCCCGCCTTGCTGATCGTCGCAGCGGTCGCCGGAGTGGTCGTCGCGCTACGGCTGCGACGCAGAGAGCCCGCCGTGTACGCCGCCATCGCGACCTCCCACTTGCGTCGGCGGCGGCGCACGGCGAGTTCGGCGGCACCCGTCAACTACCGGCGTCGGTATTGCGTCGTCGGTGCGGGACCTGCTGGTTTGCTGATGGCGCGGGCCCTGACCGCCGAGGGTGTCCCGTTCGACTGGTACGAGCGGCACAGCGACGTCGGCGGCATCTGGGACATCGACAACCCCGGCAGCCCGATGTACGACAGCGCCCACTTCATCAGCTCGAAGTACACCAGCGGATTCTTCGGCTATCCGATGCCGGAGCACTACCCCGACTATCCGAGCTGGCGACAGATCCGCGACTACGTCAGGGATTTCGCGGTGCAGTACGGCCTGTACGAGAAGGTGACGCTGTCCGTGGCGGTCACCAACGCACAGCCGCTGCCGGGCGACCGGTGGGAGGTCACCCTGTCCACCGGCGAGGTCAAACAGTACGACGGCCTCATCGCCGCGCCAGGGGTGACCTGGCATCCGAACGTGCCGCCCATCCCCGGCGCCGAAGCGTTCACTGGCGAGATCCGGCACTCGGTCACCTTTCATGACGGTGCGGAGCTACGGGGAAAGCGGGTGCTGATCGTCGGGGCCGGCAACTCCGGGGTGGACATCGCCAGCGATGCCGCGCGGCACGCGGAGGCCGCCTACCTGTCCGTGCGGCGCGGTTACCGCTTCGTCCCCAAACACCTCTTCGGGCTGCCCACCGACGCGGTGCTGGCCGGCATCTTCGAACCACCCAAGGGTGTCAGCCTGTCCGGCGACCTCAACGAGCTGGTGGACACCATGGTCGGTGACCTGACCAGGCTGGGCCTGCCCGCACCCGACCACGACGTCCTGACCAGCCATCCGATCATGAACAGCCAGGTGCTGCATCACCTCGCGCACGGCGACCTGATAGCCAAACCCGATCTGCTGCGGCTGACCGGGAGTATCGCCGTCTTTGCCGACAACTCCGTCGTCGACGTCGATGTCGTCCTGCTGGCCACCGGCTACGAATATCGGCTGCCGTTTCTCGACCCGGGTTTGCTGACCTGGAAACAGGGTCACCCGGATCTGTACCTGAACGTCTTCTCCCGCGAACACGGCAGCTTGTACGTTCTGGGGTTCGCCGAATTCGCCGACGCGGCCTACCGACGGTTCGACGAGATGGTCCAGCTGGTCGTGATGGACATCAGAGCTCGGGAAACCGGTGTCCACCAGCAGGACCTGCGTGAGCTCAAGCGCACCGATCGCCCCGATCTGCGCGGCGGTGTCGCCTATCTCGACAGTCCTCGGCACGCCAACTACGTCGAGAACCACACCTACCAGGCGTATCTCGCGGAACTCCGGGACCGATTCGACTGGCCGGACCCCGGCGAGTCCAGCTACCCGATGCCCAGCAGGCAACCTGTCCTCCCCCTGACGACGAAGGAACGACCGTGATGATCGACCGGACCGAAGCTGTCTGCATCATCGGCGCCGGCCCTGCCGGGCTGGCGACGGCGCGAGCGCTGCGGGCGCACGGCCTCGACTATGACCAGTTCGAGCGGCACGACGACGTCGGCGGCATCTGGGACATCGACGCGCCGGGTTCCCCGATGTACGAGGCGGCGCACTTCATCTCCAGCAAGACCATGTCCGGCTTCTCCGGCCACCCGATGAGCGACGATTTCCCCGATTACCCCTCGCACCGCCAGGTGCTGTCCTACCTGCGGGAGTTTGCCGACGCATACAACCTGCGCGACGCCATCACGTTCAACGCCTCGATCGAGACCGTGACCAAGCTCGACGACGGGACGTGGCAGGTCGTCCGGGAGGACGGCAAGGCGGCCCGCTACCGTGCGGTGGTCTGCTGTTCGGGGACCCAGTGGGTGCCGAACCTGCCGCAGGTGCCCGGCTCGTTCGGCGGAGAAGTGCTGCACAGCAGCGAGTATCGCGACCTGGATCAGATTCGCGGCAAACGGGTGCTGGTGATCGGCGGCGGCAACTCGGCTTGCGACATCGTGGTCGATGCCGGGCGCAGTGCCGCCCGGGCCGTCATCAGCATGCGCCGGGGGTATTGGTTCGTCCCCAAGCATGTCTTCGGAGTGCCGTCCGATGTCTTCGCCGACAGCGGACCGAAGCTGCCAATCTGGCTGGAGCAGAGGGTTTTCGGCCTCCTGCTGAACCTGCTCTACGGGAAACCGCAGCGGTTGGGTCTGCAGAAACCGGACCATCAGCTCTTCGAGACCCATCCCGTCCTGAACAGCAACCTGTTCCTCAGCCTGCAGCACGGCGACGTCACCGCCAAGCCTGGGATCGTCACCGCCGCCGGGTCCACCGTCACCTTCGTCGACGGCAGCAGCGAGGACTTCGACATCATCATCTATGCGACCGGCTACCTGCACACCATTCCCTATGCCCGGCAATACTTCCCGAGCGAGAAACTGCCGGACCTCTATCTGACGACGTTCTCCCGCGAACACGCCGGTCTTTTCGGTGTCGGTTACCTCGAGACCAACAGCGGGGCCTATCACCACTTCGATGCCTCCGCTCAGATGATCGCCAGTCATCTCGACGACCAGGACAAGCGACCGGACCGCGCCCGGCAATTCGCTGCGCTGGTTGCCCAGGATCACCCGGACCTCAGCGGCGGCATCAAGTTCGACAAGTCTCCTCGACACCACGGATACGTCGACGCCCATGCCCTCACGAAGTACCGCGATTCCGTTTTCACCCGGATGGACTGGCACTACCGCGAGCACCCCGACCCGATACCGGGCGACGTCGCGACCAACCGGATCCCTGGTGGCGGCGGAGCCCGGCAGGTCAAGCGATGATCCGGGAGGCACTGGCCGAGTTCAGGGCGGCCCGGCGAAAGACCAGTTTCGACTACACGGACAAGGTCATCGTCGTCACCGGCGGAGCCGGTGGCATCGGCAGCGCCTTCGCCAGACGCGCTGCGAGTTGGGGTGCGACGTTGGTCGTCGTCGACCTCGACGAGATCCGGGCCAAGGCGCTGGTCAGCGACCTCCCGCCGGCCACACCTGGGCACCTGTCCATCCGGGCCGACCTGACCGACCAGCAGCAGATCGAAGCCGTCATGACGCGGGTCCAGCAGCACTGCGGCCGCATCGACGTGCTGGTCAACAGCACCGGGATGACCAGCACCGAACGATTCGCCGAGCGCAGCCTGGAATCGATGGACCGGGAGATCCTGGTCAACACCCTCTCGCCGCTATACGTCACTCGACTGGCGCTGCCGTTGCTCCGACTTTCCGCGGACCCCCGGGTGATCAGCACCGTCTCGCTCGCGGGCATCTTCCCGCAGCCGGAGACACCCATCTACTGCGCGTCCAAGTTCGCGCTGCGTGGCGCGATGCTCTCCATCGCCATGGACCTGCACGCCGAGGGCATCACGGTCTCCTCGGTGCTCCCATCGGCGACCGACACCCGGATGCTGCATCGGGAGGCGATCACCGGCGGCAACCTGCTGCAATTCCAGGATCCCCCGCAGACACCAGAAGTGGTGGCGGCAACGATGATGCGGCTGCTGGACCGGCCAAGGCTGGAGGCCTACCCGAAGCCGCGGGAGTCCTATCTCGTCCGGGCCGTGATGGCCGTCCCGAACATGCTGTTCGTGCTGGTGCCGTTCTTCGAAGGCAAGGGCGTCAAGGGTCATCAGGCGTACCTGCGGGAACTGATCGAACGCGGCGACGTCGTCGACGTCGACGGTCGCCTGGAGCTGGCGGGATGACCGCGATCATCGAGCGCCCGGCGGCAAGGACAAATCCCTTGCCGCCTTCGACCAGTGGACGCAGACGAAAACCATCTGGATCCAGCTGCACTATTTAGTGAGCAGGCTGATTACTGGCTGACCTTGTTCCGCTGCGGCAGTTTCCAATTCGGCCGCACGAAATGGCAGGTGTAACCGTTCGGGTAATTCAGCAGGTAATCCTGGTGCTCCGGCTCGGCCTCCCAGAAGGGCCCGGCAGCTTCGACCTCGGTGACGACCTTCCCCGGCCACAGACCGGAGGCGTCGACGTCGGCGATCGTATCGAGTGCGACCTGGCGCTGCTCGTCGCTGGTGTAATAGATCGCCGAGCGGTAGCTGGCGCCGATGTCGTTGCCCTGCCGGTTCCGGGTGGTGGGGTCGTGCACCTGGAAGAAGAACTCCAACAGGTCCCGGTACGACGTTTGCGTCGGGTCGAAGATGATCTCGATGGCCTCGGCGTGGTTCCCGTGGTTGCGGTACGTCGCGTTGGCCACCTCACCGCCGGTGTAGCCGACCCGGGTCGAGACGACTCCGGGACGCCTGCGGATCAGATCCTGCATGCCCCAGAAACAGCCTCCCGCGAGGATCGCCTTCTCAGTCTGTTCCGTCATCGGGTTGCTCCTTTTGTTCGGTATCAATGTCCACGTGCTGGAACCGCCGCCCGGCCCGGCTTATTCCGCCCGGGTATCCGGCGCAACTACTCGTTGTCGGACCGGTAGCCCAGGTTCGGGGAAAGCCACCGCTCGGCCTCGGCGACCGTCCAACCCTTGCGCTTGGCGTAGTCCTCCACCTGGTCGCGGCCGATCTGCCCGACGACGAAGTACTGCGACTGCGGATGCGAGAAGTACAGCCCGCTGACCGCGGCGCCCGGCCACATTGCCATGCTCTCGGTGAGCTCGATGCCGGTGTTCTCCTCGACGTGCAGCAGTTCCCAGATGGTTTGCTTCTCGGTGTGTTCCGGGCACGCCGGGTAACCCGGCGCCGGCCGAATGCCCGTGTACTTCTCCTGGATGAGCGAGTCGTTGTCGAGGTCCTCGTCCGGCTGGTAGGCCCAGTACTCCGTCCGCACCCGCTCATGCAGGCGTTCGGCGAAGGCCTCGGCCAGTCGGTCGGCCAACGACTCCAGCAGGATTGCGCTGTAGTCGTCCAGGGCCTCCTTGAACTCGATGATCTTGTCGCCGATGCCGAGGCCGGCGGTGACGGCGAAGGCGCCGACGTAGTCGTGCAGGCCGGTTTCCTTCGGTGCGATGAAGTCGGCCAGTGAGCGGTGCGGCACGCCGGGGCGGTGCTCGGACTGTTGACGCACCTGGTTCAGCGTCGCCAACACCGTCGTGCGGTGCTCGTCGGTGTAAACCTCGATGTCGTCGTCATTGATCATGCTGGCCGGGAACAGGCCGAAGACACCGGACGCGCGCACCCATTTTTCCTCGATCATCCGGTCCAGCATGATCTGCGCGTCGTCCCAGAGCCGGCGGGCGGTCTCGCCCGATGCCGGGTTGTTCAGGATGTCCGGGAACTTGCCTTTCATCTCCCAGGCGTTGAAGAACGGCTGCCAGTCGATGTACGGGCGCAATTCGGTCAGCGGGTAGTCGTGGAAGGTCTTGACGAACTGTGTTGCCGACGTCTGCCGGCGTTCACCCTGGTAGTGCACGTCCGGCGCTTGCCGGGCGAGCAGCCGCGGGCGGGGCGGGTGGTATCCGATCCAGTCGATCGGCGTCCGATTCTCCCGAGCCTTATCGATGGGCAGCATCACCTTCGCCTCGTTGCGGGCGGCGTACCGCTCGCGCAGCGAGGTGTAGTCGGCGGCGACGTCGGCGAGCAGTTTTGGTCGCTGGTCGTCGGACAACAGTGCGGCCACCACCGGCACCGAGCGGGACGCGTCCTTCACCCAGATCACCGGCCCGTGGTAGCGCTGGTCCACCTTGACCGCGGTGTGCGCGCGCGAGGTGGTCGCTCCGCCGATGATCAACGGGATCTCGAACCCCTGCCGCTCCATCTCGGAGGCGAAGTTCACCATCTCGTCCAGCGACGGGGTGATCAGCCCGGAAAGCCCGATGACGTCGGCGCCGTGCTCCCTGGCGGCGTCCAGGATCTTCTGCGCGGGCACCATCACGCCCAGATCGATGACGTCATAGTTGTTGCACTGCAACACCACTCCGACGATGTTCTTGCCGATGTCGTGGACGTCGCCCTTGACCGTCGCCATGATGACGGTGCCGTTACTGCGTCCGGCGTCCTCCGGGGACTTGCCGGCCTCGATGAACGGGATGAGGTAGGCAACGGCCTTCTTCATCACCCGGGCGGACTTCACCACCTGCGGCAGGAACATCTTTCCGGCGCCGAACAGGTCGCCGACGACGTTCATCCCGGCCATCAGTGGGCCCTCGATGACCTCGATCGGCTGGCCGCCGCGGCCCTCGATCAGCGCCCGGAGTTCCTCGGTGTCGGTCTCGGCGTAGCTATCGATGCCCTTGACCAGGGCATGGGTGATCCGCTCGTCGACGGGCAGCTGCCGCCACTCGTCGTTGGCCGCCTCGATCTTCTTGCCGGCCCCGGCGAACTCGGTGGCGATCTCCAGCAGTCGCTCCGCGGCATCGGGACGGCGGTTGAGGATGACGTCCTCGATGCGCTCCCGCAGCCGCGCATCAACCTGGTCGTAGACGACGAGCGCGCCGGCGTTGACGATGCCCATGTCCATGCCGGCCGAGATGGCGTGGTACAGGAAAACCGCGTGAATGGCTTCGCGAACCGCGTTGTTACCGCGGAAGGAAAAGGACACATTGGAGACGCCACCGGACACCAGTGCGCCGTGCAGATTCTGCTTGACCCAGCGGGTGCCCTCGATGAAATCGAGGCCGTAGTTGGCGTGCTCCTCGATGCCGGTGGCCACCGCAAAGATGTTCGGGTCGAAGATGATGTCCTCGGCGGGGAAGCCGACCTCGTCGACCAGGATCCGGTAGGCCCGCTCGCAGATCTGTTGGCGGCGCTGCAGGTTGTCCGCCTGGCCGTCCTCGTCGAACGCCATCACCACAATCGCGGCGCCGTACTTGCGGCACAAAGTCGCGAACTTCACAAACCTCTCTGGCCCTTCCTTCAAAGAGATGGAGTTGACGATCGGTTTGCCCTGCACGCATTGCAGGCCCGCCTCGATGACCTCGAACTTGGACGAGTCGACCATGATCGGCACCCGGCTGATGTCCGGCTCCGACGCAATCAGCTTGACGAATCGGTCCATCGCGGCGACGCCGTCGATCATCCCTTCGTCCATGTTGACGTCGATGATCTGCGCGCCGTTCTCCACCTGCTGCCGGGCCACCGTCAGGGCGGCGTTGTAGTCACCGTCCCTGATCAGGTTGCGGAACTTCGCCGACCCAGTGATGTTCGTGCGCTCACCGACGTTGACGAACAGCGACTCACCGGTGATGTTCAACGGTTCCAGGCCGGACAGCCGCAGGGCCATGTCGTGTTCGGGGACCACCCGCGGCGGTGCCCCTTGCACGGCGGCGGCCATGGCCGCGATGTGGTCCGGGGTGGTGCCGCAGCAACCGCCGAGCAGGTTGATCAGGCCGCTCTCGGCGAACTCCTTGATGATCGCTGCCGTCTGGTCGGGTGCCTCGTCGTACTCACCGAACGCGTTCGGCAGGCCGGCGTTGGGGTAACAAGACACGAAGCAATCCGCGATCCGGGAAATCTCGGCCAGATACGGCCGCATCTCCGCTGCGCCCAACGCACAGTTCAGGCCGATCAGCAGTGGCTTCGCGTGCCGGACCGAGTTCCAGAAGGCCTCCGTCACCTGCCCGGACAGCGTGCGCCCGGAGGCGTCGGTGATAGTGCCGGAGATCATCACCGGCCAGCGCCGACCCCGCTCCTCGAACAGGGTCTCGACCGCGAAGATGGCGGCCTTGGCGTTCAGCGTGTCGAAGATGGTCTCGATCAGCAGCAGGTCTGCCCCGCCGTCCACCAGGCCGTTCGCCTGCTCGAGGTAGGCCTCGACGAGTTCGGTGTAGGTGACATTGCGGGCGCCGGGGTCGTTGACGTCGGGCGAAATGGACGCGGTGCGGTTGGTGGGCCCGATCGCGCCGGCGACATACCGCGGCCGACCCGGATCGGCGGCGGTCACCTCGTCACAGGCGGCGCGCGCCAGCCGGGCGGACTCCAGGTTGAGCTCGTACGCGAGCGCTTCCATGCCGTAGTCAGCCAGCGAAATCCGCTGCGCATTGAAGGTGTTGGTCTCGATCAGGTCCGATCCGGCGGCCAGGTAGGCCCGGTGGATCTCGCCGATCGCCGCCGGCTGGGTCAGTGACAGCAGGTCGTTGTTGCCCTTGAGGTCGCTGGGCCAGTCGGCGTACCGCTCACCCCGGTACTCCGCCTCGCTGAACGTGTACCGCTGAATCATGGTGCCCATCGCGCCGTCGAGCACAAGGATCCGCGACTGGAGCAGGGCCGCCAGTGGTTCCGTGGCGTCGGGACGCAGAGTGGACGATTCAGGCACTGGGTTCCTCAGGGGTCGATCGGACCGGACAGGCGCGGTACCTAGAGTAGTCGCCGCAGCTGCCCGGTCCCCCTCAATTGGGCCCACGCGCCGGTTCGCCGGTGGCTGGACAGTGCCGTCCTACGCCCGGACGAGTGCCCCTTCGTTGGTGATCTCGCTGGCGTCCGGGTCGTCGAACCACACGCCGCCGTCGCCGAGGTAGCGAAACCGCACTTCCTCACCGCGCGGCACGTCGACGCTGACGCTGCGGGTGCCATTGCTACGACGGACAAGTTTGTGCACGCCGGGGCGCCAGTCGTTGAACGAGCCGACGGCCGACACCGGTCCGTCATGAATGTCGTCGGGCAGCACAAATTGGATCTTGGTCTTGGTCGGAGTCTGCTGAATGCGAATAGTCACTGGAGTTCCATCATGTTGTCGGTTGCCGTCCTTCGCGGAGCGGTCGTGCTGCATTTTAGTTTTTCCACGGCCGCCGGCGGACCAGCCGCGCCGGAATGGGACGAATCTTCACGACGTCGTAACACCGCCCTGGTCCGCCCGACCACCGGTCGCGGCCGTTGGCTCCGATACCTGCGGGATGGAGCCCCCAGGCGCCCGTCGGGCACGCCGCAGGGTTCGACCGCCGCCGGGCAGGCACGCTGGGGAAGGGGTCGTTGGGCCCTGGCTGATCGCCGCCCCAGCGACCATGGTGAACGTGCCGGTGGGCGCCGGGTATCAGCAGTGGCACATGACCGAGGGATCTGACAATGGCATCGATCAACACGGACCCCGATGACGAACGCCGACGGCCGCGCCGGATGACCTTCGCCGTGTGGCGTAGCCCGCTGGCCAGGTCCACGGATCGCACCGAGGCCGGACTGCTACTGGTGGTGGTCGCGCTCTGGCTGATCGCCGTGCCCATCGTCGCGACCGCGGCGTCGATCATCTGGTCGGGGATCAGCGAGGCAGCCACCGTCCAGCAGCAAACGCGGACGACGATGACGGCGCGCTTGCTGGCCGACGCTCCGGATTTCTCTTACCGCGCCAATGACGGAACGCCGATCACCCTGACAGTGCCGGTCAGCGCTCAATGGAATGGTCCGGACGGCCGGTCGCACACCGGACCGGTCGATGCCACGGACGGTGCTCGCACCGGTGACCAGGTACCGATCTGGGTCGACGCGTCGGGTGATCTGGCCGACCCACCGATCAGTACCGGCACCGCCGCCGTGCTGATGGTCGCGGCCGCCGGGGCGGCGTGGTTCGCCTGGGGGATGCTGCTGATCGGGTCCTGGCAGGTCGTGCGGTGGCGCCTGAACAAGCGTCGGATCCTGGAGTGGGACGACGAATGGGAGACTTTCGAACCGGTCTGGTCGGGCCGCTAGATCACTCGGCCTTGCGGGCGAGGAGATGTCCCTCGTGGAAACGGTTGCTCGGTCCTGGTTCGGCCCGCAGTCGAGCCACCTCGTGCAACCCGGCCGCCGCCAGGAACCCGGCCATCCTCGTCAGGGACCAGTGGTAGGACGGCGTGACCTTGTGGTCGTGCTCCCGCCAGCCGTGCAGCGAGTCGTCGCCGGTCTGGAACGACACCAGCAGATAGCCGCCGGGAGCCAGCACCCTGGAGAACTCGGCGAACGCCACGGGCACCTTCTCGGGTGGAGTGTGAATGATCGAGTAGTGCGCCAACACCCCGCCGAGCGCTTCGTCTTCGATGTCGAGCTCGAGCAGTGAACCCAGGTCGAAGCGCAGGTCCGGGCGGGCGCGGCGGGCCAGCTCGATCATCGCCGGGGACAGGTCGATCCCCCGCACGGACAGCCCCCGGCGGGCCAGGAAGTCACTGATATGGCCCGGGCCGCAACCGATATCGGCGATCCGGCTGTTGCCACGGTCGGCGACGAGATCAGCGAACAAGCCGATCATGGCCTGATCCACGCGGTCGGTCGGGAACACCTCACGGACATAGGCGGTGTACTGGCCGGCGACCCGGTCGTAGCTGTCGCGGGTGGTCTGCAGGTTCGCTTCATCGGTCACTGCAGCAACGTATCCGGCACCCCTGACATCGCTTGCCTGTACGCCCGGCGGGGCCGGCTGACCTGCGCCAATCACCCAGCTGGCTTGCGGAGCTGCTCCAGCACGTCATGCAACTGGTCGATGTGATCGCTGATTCGAAGCGCCTGCTCGGGCGAGGTCTCCTTGCGGTGCGTGCTCTGCATGGCCAAGCCGATCGCGAAGAGTTGCTGAATCACCTGATCGTGGCAGTCCGCACCAAGCGGAGCGTCGGCCGTAGGGGCGCCAACGGCACGCTGACTGTTCATCTCGACCCTCCCCCGGCAGTGACTTCCGTTGCCCCTGCGGAGCAGCGTGGTGCAGAGTGCACAACTCGACGATGGTCGCGATTCCGACGAGTCAACAGGGCCGTAGGTCCCGGTGTCGCCGTTACCCGCGCCGCCGCTTCGCCTTTCGGCCGATCCAGGTCGCGGGCCGGGCCGGTCGGGACCTTTGGCCCGTGGCGCAGGGTCCGCGTCCCCTGTCCGATCCCACCCGCGGGGGACACGGTGGGTGAAGCGGATTCGCAGCGGTCGAGAGGAATGACGATGACGACAGTTCTGGTGGCCTACGCCAGCAAGATGGGTTCCACCAAGGAAATCGCCGAGGTCATCGGCGTCGAACTGGCCCGCACCGGGCTGGACGTTCAGGTTCGCGATGCCTGTGACGTGACCACCGTGCACGGCTACGACGCCGCTGTGGTCGGTAGCGCGATCTACGCCGGCAAGTGGCGTCCGGATGCGGTCCGGGTCGTCGGGTTGATCGTCGACAAGACCGAGGATGTCGGGCCCAGCCCAACCTGGCTGTTCCACAGCGGACCGTGCGGTGCCGCCGCTGCCACGAGCGAAGTGGTGGCACCGAAGCGGGTTCGCCAGGCAGCGCATCAGCTGGGTATAGCTCCCCCGGTGACGTTCGGTGGGCGGCTGGAGCCGGCAACCGCAAAGGGCTTCATCGCCCGAAAGATGGCGAAGGGCAAGATGGCGGGCGACTTCCGCGATTTCGACCGCATCAGGGAGTGGGCCGACGGCATCGCCGCCCAGCTGACCGCCCACCCTGTCGATCTGGCCGCACCCGATGCCCTGCCCAAGCCGCAGGCCGTCACCGTGCACACGCCGAGCGTCTTTCACTGACGCGTTGACCCCGGCACGGCTGCCGGACGTGGTCAGTTGTCGAACAGGTCACCCGCCAGATACTTCATCCCGGTATCGACCGCGACGGTCACGACGGTGTCCCCGGGACTGAGCTCGGCCGCCAGGGTGATCGTGCCGAGGATATTGAGCGCGGATGACGTCCCCGCGAAGATCCCCTCTTCGCGGGCGAGCCGCCTCGCGAGCAGGCGCGCATCACCCTCATCGACGGTGCGCGCCTCGTTGTAGGAATCGGCAGTGAGCAGCGGCGGCACGATCCCGGTGGCGGTGCCCTCCACCCGGTGCGGGCCACCGGCGCCCAGCGTCAGCATCGGTGAAGTGGCCGGTTCGAAGGCAACTACCCGGACGGTGTTATCGACGGCACGCAGCGCCCGGGAGACGCCGACCAACATCCCGGCGGTGCCGACCGCCGCGCAAAAGGTGTGGACCTGCAATCCGCTTGCCGCCGCTTGCGCCGCGATTTCCTGTCCCAACCCGGCGTACCCCACCAAGGCGTCGGTGTTGTGAAACTGATCGGTCCAGAACGCCCCCTCCTGCTCGACGATCCGGGTCACCTCTGCCCGCATCCGAACGAACAGGTCCGGCGTGATCCGACCGCCTTCGCTCGGGACGACGGTCAGGTCCGCCCCGAAAATCCCCATGGTGCTGAGCTTTTCAGGCGAAAAGGCATCCGAGGAGACCAACGACAGCGGGTAGCCCTTGACCGCGCAGACGAAGGCGAGCGATGAGCCGGTACTGCCGCCGGTGAACTCGACCACCCGCCGTCCGGGCTGCAACTCGCCCCGGCTTTCGGCGCCTTCGATGATGGCCAGCGCCATCCGGTCCTTGTAACTGCCGGTCGGGTTGCTGCCCTCCAGCTTGACCAACACCTGCGCCGCGCCCTGCGGGACAATCCGGTTGAGCCGGATCAGCGGTGTTCCACCGATCGCTGCCAGTACTGACGGGCGGACGCCGACGCTTTCCATGGGTGTATGTCCTACCCGATCGCCGGCATCCGTGAAATAGACGGCTCTGAAACACTTCCCTGGTGCCTGCCCAGTGCCCGTGCTCCAGTGGTCTGCCCTACGACACCTGCTGCGGCCCGTTTCACGGCGGGCAGGCAACCGCGCCGACGGCGGAACGGTTGATGCGCTCGCGCTACTCCGCGTTCGTGCTGCGCGATCCGGCATACCTTCTCCGGACCTGGCACCCTTCGACTCGGCCGCCCGCGCTGGAGCTTGATCCGCGGATCCGTTGGGCGGGGTTGCGGATCGTGGGGCGGACCGGTGGCAGCCTGTTGGAATCGACCGGCACGGTCGAATTTCGCACGACCTACCGGGTCGGCGGGACGCTGCGTAGCCAGGACCAGAACAGTCGCTTCGTGAAACAGGACGGTCAGTGGTTCTACCTCGGGGCGGTCTGACCTACCCTCTGCTCGTGTCCCGACTGGTCGTCGTCCTCCCGCTGCAACCGCTGACGGTTGGCGATGGATTCAGTTTGAGCGACTGGCCCCTGCACGTCACCGTGGCGCCGACATTCGTTGTGGCCGTTGACCTCGATCGCGTCATAGCGGCGATCGCGCCGGTCCTGGGGCCGCAGCCGGCGTTGCGGGAGCGGGTGGGTCACGACGAGGGTTTCGGCCGGTCGGGCAAGATCGGAGTGTCCGTCGTCGTGCCATCGCGCGAGCTGGGCGACCTGCACGCCAGGTTGGTGGCGGCGTTGGCCGATGTCGGGGCGGTCTTCGACGATCCCGAGTTCATCGGCGAGGGATATCGGGCCCATGTCACGAAAACCCGGACGGCGCAGTCAGCTCCGGGCGACGTGTTGGCCCTGAGCCAGGCGGCGATAGTCGATATGGAACCGCAGGGTGACGGGCGGCTGCGGCGGGTGGTCTGGGCGATCCCACTGGCCGGCGGTACCGGTTGAGGGGTTCGACGTCTGCCGCGCGGTGACCTGCAGGGTCGGAGTCTGTGCGGGTCCGCCGGTGGGCCGTGGCAGCGCCGGTCCTGCGCCCCCGGCAGGATGGGCCCATGACGTTCCACTCGCTGTACAGCCACGGCTTCGCCCGGGTCGCCGCGTGCACGGCCGACGTGGCGATCGCCGACCCGCTGCGGAATGCCGAGAGCATCGCCGACGTCGGCCGCCGGTGCTCGGAGCAAGGGGTTGCGGTTGCGCTGTTCCCGGAACTCGCGTTGACCGGCTACGCGATCGATGACCTGCTCGGTCAGGACGCTCTCCTCGATGCCGTCCATGACGGTCTGGCGCAGATCGTCCAGGCGTCCGCGGATCTGCTGCCGGTGCTCATCGTGGGCGCGCCGTTGCGGCACCGGGCGCGGTTGTTCAACACGGCAGTGGTGATCCATCGCGGTGAGGTGTTGGGTGTGGTGCCGAAGTTGCACCTGCCGAATTACCGCGAGTTCTACGAGCGCCGCCAGTTCGCCTCCGGGCACGGCATCGCCGGTCTGCACATCGACGTCGCCGGTCGACAGGCCCCGTTCGGTACCGACCTGCTGTTCGCAGCAACGGATGTCGAAGGGCTGACAATTGGGGTGGAGATTTGCGAGGACATGTTCATGCCGGTGCCGCCGTCCAGCGGGCTCGCTCTGGCGGGTGCCACCGTGCTGACCAATCTGTCCGGCAGCCCGATCACCATCGGTCGATCCGAGACCCGAAACCTGTTGTGCCGCAGCCAGTCCCTGCGCTGCCTTGCCGCGTATCTGTACGCCGCGGCCGGCCAGGGCGAGTCAACCACCGATCTGAGCTGGGACGGGCAGACCAGCATCTTCGAAAACGGCGGGTTGCTGGCCGAGGGCGCCCGGTTCGCGCAGGACCCGGAGCTCACCATTGCCGATGTCGATCTCGATCTGCTGCGGCAGGAGCGCGCCCGGCAGGGCACCTTCGAGGACAACCGGCGGGTCGTCGGCGGCGTGGACAGCTACCGGACCGTCGACTTCGTGTTGCGCCCACCGGATGACGACCTCGGGCTGCGGCGGCCGATCGAGCGGTTCCCCTTCGTCCCGGCCGACCCGGAGCGGCTGGCCAGGGACTGCTTCGAGGCTTACAACATTCAGGTCGACGGGCTGGTCCAGCGGCTGCGGGCCATCAAGACCGACCGGGTGGTGATCGGGGTTTCCGGCGGCCTGGATTCCACCCATGCGCTGATCGTGGCGTCCAGGGCCATGGATCTGCTCGGTCTGCCCCGGACGAACATTCTGGCGTTCACCATGCCCGGTTTCGCCACCGGTACCTCCACCAAGGCCAACGCCTGGGCGCTGATGCGGGCCCTAGAGGTCAGCGGCGCCGAGCTGGACATCCGGCCGGCGGCCCGGCAGATGCTGGCCGACCTGGACCATCCGTTTGCCCGCGGTGCGGAGGTTTACGACGTCACGTTCGAGAACGTGCAGGCCGGGCTGCGGACGGACTACCTGTTCCGGCTGGCCAATCACCACCACGGGATCGTCCTGGGCACCGGCGACCTGTCGGAGCTTGCGCTGGGCTGGAGCACCTACGGGGTCGGCGACCAGATGTCGCACTACAACGTCAATTCCGGAGTGCCGAAGACCCTCATTCAGCACCTGATCCGCTGGGTGAGCGGGCTCGACGACTTCTCCGACGACGTCGACGAGATCCTGCTGTCCATCCTGAACACCGAGATCTCCCCCGAACTGATCCCGGTCAAGGACGGCGAGGTGCCGCAGAGCACCGAGAAGTCCATCGGGCCCTACGAATTGCAGGACTTCACGCTCTTCTACACGCTGCGGTACGGGTTCCGGCCGTCGAAGATCGCCTTCCTGGCGTCGCACGCCTGGGGGAACGTGGAATCCGGCAACTGGCCCGTCGGGTTCCCGCCGGAACGCCGGCGGGCCTACGACCTGCCCGCCATCAGAGGGTGGCTGGTGGTGTTCGTCAAACGGTTCTTCGGTTTCAGCCAGTTCAAGCGATCGGCGATGCCCAACGGCCCCAAGGTCTCTGCCGGTGGTTCGCTCAGTCCGCGCGGCGATTGGCGGGCGCCGTCCGACGGCAATGCTGTGGTCTGGTTGGCCGACATCGAGCGGAATGTCCCTGCGGGGATCGGACTCGATTCACCGTCCCGCGGGGGTTGAGTTGCCAGCACGGGGCGTCCGGGAAGCGCCGGCGCCACTCAACCGGCCGCCGGGTATCTGTCGTTCGCCCCGGCGGCGGGCGAAGACGAACCGCCGCTGCACCGCCCAACTGACCACAAAGAGCAGCAGTTCGGTGACCAGCTTCGCCGTCAGCAGCGGAACGCCCACAGCCTGCAGCGACAACAGCGACGCGTAATTCAACCCGAGCAGGCCGATGACCAAGGCGAAATACTGCATTCCCGCCGTCATTGTCGGCTTGTCCCGACCGTGCTCGAACACGGCGCGACGGTTGACCGCAAAGTTCACCGATGAGCTGAGAACCCTTGCGCCAACGACGGAGAGAACGAGCGAACCGGTGGCGGCCATCATTGCCAGCAACGCAACTGTGTCGATCGTGAAGGCAGTGATCGACGACAGCGCGAACTTGAGCAGCGGGGCGTAAATCCGGGCGGAATCGACCACCGGCCGGAAATGCGACGACTCGTTCGACTGGAGATAGACCGTCGAAATGTCGACCGTCTCGATGTCCATTCCCGCGTCCACGGCCCGCGTCAACACATTCAGCTCGTAGTCGTACCGCTCCCCCGGCACCGACTGGAGCCAGCCGAGCATCGAGGCCGGATAACCCCGAAGGCCTGTCTGGGTGTCCTGCAGCGACCGGCCCGTCGCGACCCGGAACAGCGTGCGGCTCACCGAGTTGCCGAACCTGCTGCGCAGCGGGACGTCCCCGGCAAAGGAGCGTTCGCCGAGCACCATTGCGGCCCTGGTCCGGCGCAGGTGTTCCGCGACGCGCAGGATGTCAACCACGGTGTGCTGCCCGTCGCAGTCGGCGCACACCACATCCTGACCGGGGAACGACCTTTCGATGTCAAGGAATCCGGACTTCAGCGCGAACCCCTTGCCGCTGTTCACCGGGTGCGCCACGACATCGCCACCGAGCGCGACGACCTCGTCGAAGATCGGCTGAAAAGCGGGTCCGCTGCCGTCGTCAACGACCACGACGTCGAGATCGCCCGCCATGGAACGGAGTTCGCGCACCAGGTCGATCAGCGAGCGCACCGGTTCATAGGCGGGGATGAGGACGATCATTGCCGCCTCATGCCCCCACATAGAGGATGTCGGAGGTGCCGCGTTCCTCGCCCTTGCCCAGCGGGTTGTTGACCAGATCGCCGTTGAAGTACATGGTCGACGAGCCGCCGCCGTCCAGGTTGTAGGCCGTCGTGGCACCCAGGCCCTGCATGATCTGTGCGAGGCCCGTCATCGTGACGCCCGCGCTGTAGCCGGGGGATCTGCCGTCGACTACCACGAAGACCAGGTGGTCCGGCGCGATGATGCCGACCGCGGTTCGCGGCTGTTCACCCTGGATGGAGTGGTTGCCGAAGTTGGTGTCGACCTCGACATTGTCGATACCGTTATCGATTTCACCGTTCTCCAGCAGGGCCGGTCCGAAGGACAGTGTGTTCCAGACCCCGGCAGCAAGGAGATCCGCTGCGGTGGTTGTTGTCTCGTCATAGATGCGGGCGGTGCCGTCGCGATAGAAGGCCAAACCCTGCCGGGCGCCGTCATCCCGGAAGATCACCCCGTTCCGGATGACGATGCCGGAATCGCGAAAGCCGTAGTAGTCACCGTTGATGGCGAAGATCGCATTGTTGTCGGCAGCGATATCGGACGTGTTTTCCACGATGTTCTCGCCGAAGCTGTTCTCCGCGAATGCCGATCGGAGCTCTGTCGCGTCATCGAGGACGACATCCGCGACGTAGTAGGTGACGGTGGAATCGCCGGAGCCGGTCACCACGGTGGAGATGGTGATGTTGCTGTCGTCGGAGACGTAGGACGTGTCGGTGACGACCGGTGCGGCCCCGGAATCGTCGGCGGCGTCGGCGCTCGTCCCGCTGGATCCCGTGCCGCTCGCAGCAGTACTACCGGCCACCGTGGTGCCCGCGGCGGCGACGCTTGCCTCGTAGGCGGCGACGTCGGAAATCTCGACATGATCGATGACGAAGCGGTTCAGCGCCCAGGCCGAAGTACCGCCGGCGACCAGGGTGACGGCCAGCGCGGACGCGATGACGATCCGCCGCAGGCGTCTTCTCCTGGGCGACGGCGGCCGCGGCGGGGGCGGCGGCGTCGGTGGGGTGGCGGTATCAGGAAGCATGATCCGTTTTTAGGGCGCCAAGCTGTGCCCCTGCTGAGCGCAGCCAGGGTCGCTACTGTCAGCCCTGCCCGAGCCGAACGGCGCTCGTTTGTGCCCCCACCGCCGCCGGTCGATAATCGGCCCATCCAACGGAGAGGACGCTGATTCCCATGACATCGAGGCTCAACCCCTACCTCGGCTTCAAGGACACCGCACGGCAGGCGATGGAGTTCTACCAGTCCGTCTTCGGCGGCGAGCTCACGCTCAGCACGTTCGGCGAGATGCATGCCAGTGAGGTTCCCGCCGAGCAGGACCTGATCATGCACAGCCAACTCGAGTCACCGAGCGGGTACACGCTGATGGGCTCCGATACGCCGAGCCACGTGTCCTACAACCCGGGAGACAACTACTCGGTCTCGCTCAGCGGTGACGACGAGACCGAACTCCGCGGCTACTGGGACAAGCTCACCGACGGCGCCACCGTCGCCGTGCCGTTGGAGGCAGCACCCTGGGGCGCCATCTTCGGCATGTTGACCGACAAGTTCGGCGTGAACTGGCTGGTCAACATCGGCCCGCAGTAGTGACGAACATGACGGCGGGTCGGCGATCGTCGCGGCACCGATGACGTCCCCGGTTGACCGCGACCTGTTACTGCAGGCGGTCGGCATCGCCGCGCAGTCCCGGGCCAACGGCAGTCATCCTTTCGGGGCCCTGCTCGCGGATGCGGACGGACGGGTGCTGCTGACTGCCCAGAACACCGTGGTGACCGATTCCGACGCGACCGGCCATGCTGAGACGAATCTGGTCCGGCTGGCCAGCGCGCGGTACTCCGTGGCGGAACTGGGGGCGATGGTGCTCTACACGAGCACGGAGCCCTGCGCAATGTGCTCCGGCGCCATCTTCTGGTCGGGCATCGGCGGTGTGACCTACGCCCTCGCCGAGACCACGCTGTACGAATTCACCGGCGACGACGAGTCGAACCTGACCCTGGAACTGCCCTGCCGCACGGTGTTTGCCGCCGGTCGCCGGCAGATTACGGTGCAGGGGCCGTTCGAGCTGGCCGAGGCCCGCGCGGTGCACGCGGGCTTTTGGCGATCGGGCTGACGGTGTCAGTGATCCGATGTCGGCTTGCCTGCTGATCGTGGGTCTACTGGCGGGTGCGGAGGTAGTCGGCGACCACTTCGGCGCCCAGCCCGTCCAGATCCGGCGCGACAACCCGGCCGTGACTCCGGCGGGCCAGCGCATCCATGAAACTGGCCAGCGCCGGGTCATCGCCGAGAACGAAGAAGGTGATGGCCGCCCGCCTGGCGGTGAGCCTGTCCAGTTCGGTCACCGTGGCGCGCAAGGTTTCCGGCTGCGGCGGGTAGGAGAACTCCAGTGCGCCGTCCGACGCGACATGCGCGGTCGGCTCGCCGTCGGTGACGACCAGGACGACCGGAACGGCGTCCGGGTGGCGGTGCAGGTGCTGCCCGGCCAGGATCAGCGCGTGATGCAGGTTGGTGCCCTGCACGTAGGCGCCCTCCAGGCCGATCAGGTCGGCCAATTCCACCTCCTCCGCGCCCCGGCCAAAGGTGATGAGCTGCAACGCATCCGTTCGGAATCGGGTTGAGATCAGTTGGTGCAGGGCGAGTGCGGTGCGTTTCATCGGCACCCACCGGCCGTCCTGCACCATCGACCACGACGTGTCGACGCACAGCGCGACAACGGCCCTGGTGCGTTGCTCCGTCTCGATCACCTCGACGTCGGCCACGTCCAGCGGTGTTGATGTGTCAGTTCGATGGTCGCCGCCGGCCCGCCGTAGTTGGGCGTTGAGCAGGGTGCGCGGCACATTCCAGGACTCGGTGTCGCCGAAGGCCCACGGCCGGCTGGCGCCGGTCGGCTCTCCCGCTGCCCCGGATCGTCGGGTGCTGCGCTCGCCGCGGCGGGCGCCGATCTGGTCGACGACATCCCGCAGGGCGGACTCGCCGAGCCGGCGAAGCGCCTTGGGCGACAGGCGGAGTGAACCGTCGGGTGCTCGTTCGAAGACGCCCTGCTCGCGGAGTTCGCGTTCCAGTGCGGCCAGCGCCTCGACGTCGGCCCTCGCCTGCTCCCCCAACGCCCCCTGCAGGTCGTCCAGCTCGATGTCGTCCAACCTGGCTCCGGGGTAGCTCTGACTCAGCTGGTCCGTCAGGTCCTCGAGTTGGCCGAGTTCCTCCATGGCCCGGGTGGCCTCACCCAGCCCCATCGGTGACTCGCCGCGGAACCGGCCCGAACCTGACCAGTCCTCGCCGGGTCGCAGGTTCTGCAGTTGGGCGTCCAATTGGCTCAGTGACTGACCGAGTCGCGGGTCGCCGAACGCCTGTTGGCTCAGTTCGGCCAGTTCGGCGCGCTGTTCGGCGCTCAGCGACTGCATCATCCGTTGCGCGGCAGCGGATCTGGCGGCGAGGACGTCGATCAGTTCGTCGACGGTCTGCGGGTTCTCCGGAAAGAACTCACCGTGCTTGCGCATGAACTCGTCAAACTGTCCCGCGGTGTCCGCTCCGGACGCGTGCGCGGCCAGCAGGTCGTTGAGGTCGTCGAGCATCCGTTGGATGCGCTGGACGTCCTCCGGAGTTGCTTGCTGCATTGCTTGCTTCATGCCGCTGAACCGCTGGTCGAGCAGCTCCCGACCGAGCAGGTCCTTGATGTCCTGGTACGCCTGCCGGCCCTCCGCCGACTGCCAGTCGTACTCACTCAGCGCCCGCACCGCCCGGGCGGTGCTGTCCGGCAAGGTCTCCAGGTCGAGTTCGCGGAACCGCGCGTCGTCGGAATCCTGCCGGGCCAGCGCCGCCTTCTCGGCGGTGAGCGCCTTGTCCAGAAGTTCCCGTACCTCCTGCAGGGTGCCGTCGATCCTGTTGTTGCGCTGCAGGTCCCGGCGGCGCTTCCACAGTTCGCGGGTCAGGTCGTCAAGACCCCGGCGGTCCCCCGTGCCCTGCCGCAGCAGTTCGCGCAGCGCCTGCTGCAGCGAACTGCCCTCCATGACGTCCCGGCCGATTTTGTCCAGCGCGGCCCGCAGATCCAGCGGCGGCGCCAGCGGGTCCGGGCCGTCGACATACGGGCCGTAGGAGTACCCGCGCCGTCGTGCGCGCTGTGGTGGATCGTCCCACTCCGGCAGTGACGATTCAGGACCGGGGACTGGGTCAGCCATAGCTGACCGTTGCACCGTCGTCGCTGGGTTCCTTGGTCAGCTTCCTGGTCAGGAAGAGCAGCTCGAGGGCGAGTTCGGCGGCCGAGGCCATCGGCCCGGGGTCCTCGGTGCCGGCGGCCCCGAGTCGCTGCGCGATGGCGGTGAGGACGTCCACCTGCGGCAGTGCGGCAACCACCTGGGCGGCGGTCACCCGGTCCCCCGTCCGCAATGGGGTCTTGGTGACCGCCTCCGCCAGTGGGGTCAGGTCGACCCCGCGGAGCCGGCGGCGGGCGGTGTCCGCGGTGGCCCGCCGCAGCAGGTGTTCGAGGACCTCGTCCTCCCGGCCCTCCTGCCCGGTGACGAACTCCAGCTTCCCGCGCAGCACCGGCAGGGCCGACTCCAGGTCGATCGGCCGCGCCGTTGCCACCGACTCGCCGGTGATCGCCGAGCGCCGGAGTGCCGCTGCCGCAATGGTTTCCGCGGCGGCAACGGCGAATCTCGCGGAGACACCGGACCCCTGATCCACCGCGTTCGACTCGCGGAGCAGCCTGGTGAACCTGGCGATGACCTCGAGCAGATGCTCAGGAACCGGTGCAACCAGGTGCGCCTCCTGGGTGATCACGGCGATCTCGTCGCGCAATTCGAGTGGGTAGTGGGTGCGGACCTCGGCGCCGAAGCGGTCCTTGAGCGGGGTGATGATCCGGCCGCGGTTGGTGTAGTCCTCCGGGTTGGCGGAGGCGACCAGCAGCACGTCGAGCGGCAACCGGAGGGTGTACCCGCGGACCTGGATGTCCCGCTCCTCCATCACATTCAGCAGGGCCACCTGGATGCGTTCGGCCAGGTCCGGCAGTTCGTTGATCGCCATCACACCGCGGTGCGCCCGCGGCACCAGCCCGAAGTGAATGGTTTCCGGGTCGCCGAGGGACCGACCTTGCGCCACCTTGACCGGATCGACGTCACCGATCAGGTCGGCCACCGCGGTGTCCGGGGTGGCGAGCTTCTCGGTGTACCGCTCGCTCCGGTGCCGCCAGCCGATCGGTAGTTGATCGCCGAGTTCATCGGCAAGTCGCTGCGAGGTAACGGTGATCGGGTCATACGGGTGCTCGCCGATCTCGGAGCCCGCGATGACGGGTGTCCATTCGTCCAGCAGACCGGTGAGACTACGTAGCAAGCGGGTCTTGCCCTGTCCGCGCTCGCCGAGCAGGACAAAATCGTGCCCGGCGATCAGGGCGCGTTCCAGCTGCGGCAGCACGGTGCCGTCGAATCCGACGATTCCCTGCCACGGATCGACGCCCGCGCCCAGCGCCGCCAGCAGGTTGGCGCGGATCTCGGTCTTGACGCCGACCAACTGATGACCACTGGCGCGGAGCTCTCCGACGGTGGTCGGGAGCCCGGCTGGAGGGGTGAGTCGCATGAGCCCCAACGGTACGCGCGGCTAATCCTGGTGCGATACGCGCTTTCTGCGCTCTCGGCGAACCGCACTGGTAAGCCAGGGGAACTCCGGAGTTGGGTCGAGTGATGGAGCACTTTTCCCGGATTCAGGGTCGAAAACCCGACCCAACTCCGGTGAGAGCGAAGCGGGTGGGAACGGATCGCCGCAACTCACCCAGACGTCGGTGGACGCCGACGGGGCGCATGTCCTGATCAACACCGTCGCGGACACCAGAAGGTGAAGAACATCGGCCGGGGCCCGCGGGTGGCGGTGTCGATTTCCGACCCCGATCACCCGTCCCGATACTTCGAGATCCGCGGCCGGGTGCTCACGGTGACCAGCCTTGGTGCGGCCGAGCACATCGAGAGACTGGCGCAGCGATACCTGGGCAGGCCCTACCCCTGGTTCGTTGGACGGGGTCAGCAGCGACTGCTGCTGACCATCGGGGCGGACAAGATCAACGCGATGGGATAGGACAGCACTGTGTTGGATGGCGCCCGACGACTTCGTCGCGGTCGACGGTGTCAGCAGGTGGAGGCCGGTGGATCGCCGGCCAGGACGGCGCCGAAGAACGACGCCACGTCCGGCACCGCCTTGTTGGCGATCGTGGCGTGCGTGGTGTCCGGAAACATCTTGAAGATCACATCTTCGCCGGCTGTGCACAGTTTGCTGACGAAACCCTGCGTTGCACCGGGCAGTACCAACGCGTCCGAATCACCCTGTGCGACGAACAGCGGAACCCCGAGAGGTGTTGCCCCCGGGGTGTTCTCTGCCAGCATGGTGGCCCACGGCTCGGTAGTCGCCGGGTCGTTGCGGATGTAGTTGCCGACCAGGGCGAGCGCCTTGTCATGTAGTTCGGTGTGTTGACCGAGCAGGCACAGTTCAGCCATCCCGGGCGTTGCGGCGGCCCCCGCGTCGGTCAGGATCTGGTCGAGCGAGAGGCCGGGATACTGGGCGCTGTAGACGGATTCGAACGCTTCGAAGGCGTACGAGCCGAGCGTAACTCCGGAGGCGTCGGCAATATCGTCGTTGAACAGGGTGGCGAGATCGGCCGCGGGAGCGGCGACGGCAACGGCACGAACCGCGAGTTCCGGTGCGTACTTCTTGGCGTCCTGGCCGGCGAACAAGACGGCCTGCCCGCCCTGCGAATGGCCCCAGAGCAAGACCTCGCTTCCGGCGGCGGTCTCGGGAATGTTCCGCGCGGCTCGGACGGCATCCAGCACGCTGTTGCCCTCACTGATGCCGATCAGGTACGAGCTCGGACCCTGTACGCCGAGGCCGGGATAGTCCGCGTAGCCGATGACATATCCCGCGGCCAGTAACGGTCGCATGCCCTCGATCAGGTCGAATGGATCGACGCCGTTGGAGGGTGCGCACCTCGCGACAGCGCCGGTGGTCGGGTGGCCCCAGCCGAGCACCTGTCGACTTCCTGCTGGTGCGTCGTCATCGGGAGCGATGACGACGCCCGAGACGATGATGTCGGCGCCGGTGACATCGGTCGAGTGGTACAGCACGCGCCAGGCGTTGGTCCCGTCCGGGGCGCTGAGCAGCCGTTCGGTCCTGACGATCTCGCCGGGCTTGCCGGTCGGGGCGGGATTGGGCGGCGTGTAGAACGACGCGTCACCCTCTTCGGCAACCCCCTCCACCAGTCGGCGATCGGCAGAAGCGCTGCAGGAGGCGAGGAACAGCGCCAGCAGCATCGCCAGCGCCGTCAGTCTCGTGCGTCGACCGCGGCCGTCGACTCCCGTCGACGAGTAAACCGTCACAACGACCCTCCGAAGGCTGGCTGACCGGTCCATGAGATCTTGCCCTGGATCCTTGACAGCGACGAATCGCCGGTCGTACTCTTTGTCAATCATCCGGTTGATAAAGGAAGCAGTTGACAAGTGATCGTTGATCCGTCCGCAGACGATCGGCTGGACAGGGCATTCACCGCCCTGGCCGACCCGGTCCGGCGCCGGATCATCGCCCGCCTGAGCCGGGGTCCGGCGACCGTCAATGAGCTGGCCGAACCCTTCAACATCACGAAACAGGCTGTCTCCAAACACATTCAGGTCCTCGAACAGGCGGAGTTGGTCACCCGCAGCCGCGACGCACAACGACGCCCGGTACACCTGAACGCGCCACGGCTCGAGGCGCTGACCGCATGGATCGACAAGTACCGACTGATTCACGAGCAGCAGTTCCGCAGCCTCGACGCGCTGCTCACCACCATCCAGAGCCCCGCCACTGGCACAACCACCGACGGAGCCACCCACCAGGAGGAAGCACCATGACCAACGCAGTCACCATCACCGCACCCGAAGGGGTTCCCTTCATCGAGTTCGAACGGGAATTCGACGCCCCGGTCGCCGCCGTTTTCCGCGCCCATAAGGAACCGGACCTGATCAAGCAGTGGCTCGGGCCCCGCGGGTACGAGATGGACATCGAGCGCTACGACTTCACCACCGGCGGCGGTTACCGCTACATCCATCGGGACGACAACGGCGGCGAGTATGCCTTCAACGGTGTCTTCCATGTGGTGCGGGACAATGAGTTCGCCATTCAGACCTTCGAGTTCGAGGGTTTCCCGGACGTGGTCAGCATCGAGTCACTGCGCTTCGAAGACCTCGGTGGCGGGCGAACGCGGCTCCGTGGGCACAGCGTCTACCCCACTGTCGAGGCCCGCGACGGCATGGTGGCCAGCAATATGGAAGCCGGCATGACCGAGGGTTATGAACGCCTCGAAGAGGTCGTCGCCGGCCTCTGATGTGGCCACTAAATCCGCACGAACACATTGCCCAACAACAATAATCTGGAGAGACTATGGACTGGACTTTGGAGGTCGTCGTGCTGCCCGTCAGCGACATCGACCGCTCGGTGGCCTTCTACCGGGACAAGCTTGGCTTTGACCTCGACCACGACACCCGCAACGAGCACATGCACGTCGTGCAACTCACTCCCCCCGGCTCCGGCTGCTCGATCGTCATCGGGGATTTGCCGAGTCAGAACGAGATGGTCCCGGGTTCGATGCGGGGACTGCAGCTCGTCGTCGCGGACGCGGCGGCCGCTCGTCAGCAACTTATCGACCGCGAGGTCGACGCCAGTGAGATCACGGTCTTCGACGAGCGGGACGGTGGCACCTTTTTCGGCTTCACCGACCCCGACGGCAACAGCTGGGCCGTCCAGCAGATCAAGGCCCGGGCGGAGAAGCCGCTGATCCCGCACGACGCGCGGCGTCCGTTCGGTGCGGACGATTAGTAGCCGGTGCGCACCGTTGCTGCCAATGCTGGGCTCGGTCGGCGTTACACCGTGACGGTCGTTGCCACCACCACGAGCTCGGAGGTGTGCGATCCCTGGATCCCGACTCCTGCGGGCCGTGGTGTGAAGCCGGGCAACCCGTCCAGCCCGTCGGTCCCGTCCATCAGCCGGATCTGCGCGGGCGACGGTGACTGCAACTCCAGCGTCACCGTCAGCCCGTCGGCCGGCGGTGCGTGGAAGACGAACCCGAACCGCCCGGTCAGCCCGTCGGCGGGCACGTCCCGGCCGTCCACCGTTGCGCCCAGGACGGTCGAGTCGGGCAGATCCAGATAGATCAGCCGCGCATCGCGCTGGGACCGGACGGTGAAGGTGAGCTGCCGGCGGTCCTGCGCGGCGGTGTCTGTCACAACGGTGAGCTCGGGCGCCGGCAGGTCCGCGGCCTGCGCCGGTCCGGTGCCGACACCGGCGCCGAACAGGCCGAACGCCTCGCCGAGGTCCTCGGTGCCGGTGATGTACTGCCTGAGCCACTCGCCCGGCTGGTCGTCGGTGCTCGCCCACCAGGCCTGTCCGGAGTCGGCATCCAGGGCGTAGGCGAGCTGCGCCGGGGCGGGGTGCTCGGCATCAAAATGATCGACAACCAGGCCGGCGGTCAAACAGCCGATCGCCAGGACGCCGGCGGTCAGCCCGGGTGCCGCCGCCCACCAGCGGTGTCGTGGCAGCAGGCCCGGTTCGCCGGGTGCGCCGGCTGCCCCGGCGACCCGACCCGTCGTCGGTGGGTAGAGCAACTCGAACACCGGCAGCAGGGCGAACCCGAGCATCACGGCGAACAGGGCGGCCGCGGCGCCGGTGGCCAATCCAAGAGCGGGGAAGAACAGGTAGACCGTCGGTGCCAGGATGATCACTGCGACCGCGCCGCCGATGGCTGCCGCCAGCCACCGCACCCAGATCGTCGATACCGTCACCGCGACCAGGCATCCGGCAGCGCCGCCCAACGCCGGCAGCGAGGCCAGGTAGGAGCCGCCGGGGGTCACCGCCGCGAGGACCAGCCCCAGCACGGCCAGCCAGCCCAGCGCGCCGATGATCAGCGGCCAGGTTCCCATCCGCCGCCGCAGCAATCCGTACCAGGTCAGCAGCACGGCGCCCACCAGCGCGAGCACGCACAGCCGGAACCAACCCGGCCACCACGGGTCGATCATGTTGGCGTAACCCGGCCGCAGCGTCACCAACCCCAGCCACAACAGCTGCGCGACAACGGGTGCCAGCAGCAAGGGGATGGTTGCCAGCCCGACCCCGGCGGCGACCCGTGGCCAGCTGGTCAGCTGCCGGCGGCGAACGACGAACGCCAATCCGGCCACCGCGACCAGGGCCAGCACCGCCAATGGCCAATTCAGCCAGCCCGGATAGCGGACCAGGGTGCCGAGCGCCGGAAAATAGGTGGAATCGCCGGACGTCGGGACGGCAAGGGTCGCAATGTCGGCGGCACCGAAGGCCCTCGCCAGCGCCAGCGCGTTCGAACCGTGGTGCTGCAGGCTCGCCACGTTCATCGTCGAGGGTTGGTCCTGCGGGGTGTGATACACCGGGGAACCGTCGATGTAGGCGGTATTCAGACCGGTGAACCGGCTGGACTGCAGAAACGGGGTGAAGTCGGTGTTGTTCGGCAGGATCCGGTACACCTCGACCGCGAAGCTGGTGGCCACCGGATACGGCACCGCGGTGCCGTAGACGCCGACGACATCCGCGTTGCCGCGGTTGGTTTCGAACATCACGGCCGGTCCGGTGGAGCCGCGGGACTCGAAGTTCAGGGCGACCCCGCCCTGCGCGGCCAGCGGGCTCTGGCTGACGAAGGCCTCGGCACCGCACAGGCAGGCTTCCTCGGCGTCAGTGAACAGGAATACCAGATCGTTCGCCGGCGGCGGCCCGGCCATGACGGCGCGCGCCGTCTCCAGGAGCGTCGCGACCCCGGCCCCGTCGTCGTTGCCGCCGTAGGACACCTGCACCGAATCGTAGTGGGCGAACAGGAAAACCCTTCCCGTTGAGGCAGTTCCGGGGAGCACCGCGACGACGTTGCGGACCCTGGCCATCCCGAAGGGGCCACTCAACTCATCCCCGTAGCCCACCGCGTCCTGAAATTCCGGTTCCAGCCCGATGGCCGTCAACTCCGCGGCGATGTAGTCGCTGACGTCCCCGGCCGCTGCCGAACCGGCCACGTGAACCTGGGCGCCAACCTGTTCGACGTGCTGGTAGGCGCGGTCCGCGCTGAACTGGTCGGCCGGGGCGTCCGCACCGACGACGGCCGGTGGGGACACGCTGGCGATGCACAGCGCGGTGAGTCCGGCCAACGCCAGCAGGATCACCAGGCCGGCTATGACGCGAGATCGTGATGGCTGTTCCACCGGACACATCTTGCACGGACGGCGACGATCCGGCAGGGACGGTTTGACGGCCGGAATGCCGAACGGCAAGAGTGACGCCACACCCGCTCGAGAGGAGGTCCGTTCTGATGACTTCAGACAGCGGGGGTGCGCGGCCCCTCGACCGGTCCAACCTGCTGGCGGATTGCTCGCGGTGCTTCGGATTGTGCTGCGTGGCGCTGCCCTTCGCGGCCTCCGCGGACTTCGCGATCGACAAGGAGGCCGGTTCACCGTGTGTCAATCTGCGCACCGATTTCCGCTGCGGCATACATAGTGAACTGCGGGACAAGGGTTTTCGTGGATGCATCGTGTACGACTGCTTCGGTGCCGGGCAACAGGTCGCGCAGGTCACCTTCGGCGGCCGGGACTGGCGGACGGCCCCGGGAACGGCACGGCAGATGTTCGAGGTCTTCCCCGTGATGCGGCAGCTCCACGAGCTGCGCTGGTATCTGACGGAGGCGCTGACCTTGGCGCCGGACGCCCAGTTGCAGGCGGAGCTGACCCACGCGCTCGAAGAGGTTGAACGCGTTGCGCAGGACACTCCGGAGCGTCTGCTGGCCCTCGACGTCGCCGCGCATCGCAGCTCGGTCAACATGCTCCTGCTGCGCTCCAGTGAACGGGCCCGATCCCGCATTGATCCGCCGGCGCCCACGGGATCAGCACCCAAGAAATCAGCACCCAAGAAGTCAGCACCCAAGAAGTCAGCACCGAAAACGTCAACACCGACCGGGAAAGCCAAGAGGGGGAAGGCAACTCGTCAGGTCGGCAAGGAACTTCGGGGTGCGGATCTGATCGGCGCAGATTTGCGCGGAGCCGACCTGCAGGCGGCGAATCTCCGCGGCGCCTACCTCATCGGCGCCGATCTCCGTGGCGCGGATCTGCGATTGGCCGATCTCATCGGCGCCGACCTCCGGGACGCCGACCTGTCCGGGGCAGATCTCACCGGCAGCATCTTTCTGCTGCAATCCCAGCTGACTGCGGCAAGGGGCGACGGCACAACGGTCGTCTCACCTCCGCTGGTCAGGCCGGCGCACTGGCCGACCTGACTGCCGCCGAAGTTTCCGACCGATCCCGCCGGTCAGATGTCCGGCACGCCGCGCATCCCGTCCTGGAACGCAAGATCGTGATCGGTGATCAGGTCGTCCGGATCGGCGAACCCGACGACCAATCGATGCCGGTGAAAGAACGTCCACATGACGTCGGCCGCTCGCGGACCGCTGCGGTCGATGAACGATCCCTTGAGCTGGCCACCCGACCAGGCATGTCCCAGCCCGTCGATCCGCCAGTATTCGAGGACCCGGCGCCCGCGGGCGGTGTACCAGCGGGTCCGGATGCAGCGTCGGCCGTCCACGACGAAAGCCCGGGTGGTGGCGAGCGGCCGTACCCGATTCAAGCCTTTCGGTCCGCTGGCGTCCCGGGAGGCGAGCCACTGGTCCACGATGCGGTCGGCGTTCGGCGGCCGGACCACCCGATCGTCGGTGCCGTGGATGAGCACCACCGGGGCCATCTCGCCCCTGATCCCGCCGTGCGACGGCACGGCCCGGCGCGCGGCCATCGCGCCCAGGGCGCTCAAGCTTTGGGTTGCCGACCGGTACGCGGTTGCGGAATGCACACCGGCGGCCGCGAAGACGTCGGGGTAGGTGGTCGCCAGGATCAGGGCCATCGCTCCCCCGGCCGACAGGCCGGCCGTGTAGACCCGTCGGCGATCGATCCGGAACTCGACAGTCTCGGCCAGTGCCTCATCGACGATGTCCTTGAGGATCGCGGGTTCGCCCCCGTCACGCCGTTGATGGGTGGAGTCGTACCAGCGCCAGCAACGCTGGAGTTGATGCTGCAACTCCTGCCGAGGTGCGACGACGATGAATCCGCCTGCGTCGGCGGCCGTGCTGAATCCCGACTCCACAGCGAACTCGATGGAACTCTGCCGGCAGCCGTGCAACAGCATCACCATCGGAACCTTGGCTCGCGCCGGCAACCCGGCCGGCAGGTAGATGTCGTATTGCCGGGAGCCGTGTGGGCCGGAGTGGCGGCGGTTGATCCACCGTCCCGGCGTCGGTTCGCTGCCCACGTAGCGACGGACGGCTGGCGGCAGGCGCATCGACCCGGTGGGAAACACGTGTTGTCGGCTCTCATTTCAAGACTCGGCGGCGAGAACAGGGTGTGCCGCAATGACTGCGCAAGACGTACTCGGCAACTTCTGTCCGATGACTTTCTCGCCGGCGACCAGTCCTTATCGTAGGACGTCGACGCCGGCGGACACTGTCGTGACCCGCTGACGGGCGGACCTGTGATGTGCATCTCTGATGATCACGTCCGACGATGGCGGCATCGGTCGGGAATCTCGGTGGCCCGGCGGATGCTGTTCTTGCAATAGTGAGCCGGGCATTCATCGGCCCACGGAGACCGGCCCGCACGGACCGGCCCACCCAGACCGCAGCGAAGGAGGATGATCGTGACCGAAGCAGCCCAAGGAACCCGGCTACCGCGCGCGTTGCGGCCATTCGCCAGCGGTCAGTACCGACTGCTGGCCGGCGCTTTGGTGTTTTCGATGCTGAGTGTCGGAATTTGGTTGGTTGCCTCCGTCTGGCAGGTGATTCAGCTCGGCGGTTCGCCCACCGATCTGTCGCTGGTCGCCGGCGGCGCGAGCCTCGGCCTGGTGCTCTCGGTCCTGATCGGTGGCGCCGCAGCTGATCGCATCCCGCAGCGGTACCTCATGCTGACCGTGGAACTGTTGCGCGGCATCGGGTTTGGGGTTGCCGCCATCCTGTCGCTGACCGGCGTCATCCAGATCTGGCAGCTCGCGGCAATCGCGTTCGCGCTGGGCATCGCCGACGGCTTCTTCTATCCTGCCTACTCGGCCTGGCTGCCCGCGCTGATCAGCGAAGAGGAGTTGTTGGCCGCCAACGGCATCGAAGGCGTGCTCCGGCCCACCATCATGCAGGCCGCCGGGCCCGCGCTGGCCAGTGTGATCATCGCGGTATGGTCGCCCGGAATCGCCTTCCTGGTCGTGGCGATTGTGCAACTCGGAGCTGCTGCCGCATTGCTGGCGATGCGCACCACGGCGGTGCGCCGCGATCTCAATCGTGACCGGCATCCGTTGATCGGCGCGGCGATCGACATCCGCGACGGGTTCTCCTACATGCTGCACACCAGGTGGCTGCTGGCCACCCTGCTATTCGCCATTGTTCTCGTCCTGGTCATCATGGGCCCGATCGAGGTGCTGCTGCCGTTCGCGGTGAAGGATCAAACCGGAGGCGGCGCGGGTGCTTTCGCTTTCGCGCTCGCCGCGTTCGGCATCGGCGGGGCAATTGGCTCGTTGGCCATCGCGTCCTCCAAGATGCCCAGGCGGTACATGACCCTGATGATTCTGGGCTGGGGTGTCGGCTGTATCCCGCTCGCCATCATCGGCTTCACCGACCAACTCTGGGTGATGGTGATCGCCCTGTTCATCTGCGGGTTCATCTTCTCGGGCGCCCAGGTGCTCTGGGGAACTTTGCTGCAGCGGCGGGTGCCGCATGCGCTATTGGGTCGGGTGTCCAGCCTGGACTTCTTCGTGTCCCTGGCCCTGATGCCGGTGTCGATGGCGATCGCCGGGCCGCTGGGTGAAGCGGTCGGTATTGCCCCGGCCTTCCTGTTCGCCGGGTTGGTGCCGACGCTGCTGGCCGTCGCGACGCTGATGATCGCAAGGCTCGGCGCGGATGAACTCGCCCACCCGATGGATGCCGTTGCGGATGACGGCGAAGTCGCCCAGGTTGAGGGGTCGACCGCAGGCTGAACGGGCCTTGCGGTCAGCCTCCCGGGTCGCGGCCGATGAATCCCAGCAGCCGGTCCTGCGGGGTGCATCGGTCGGGACCGGCACCACCGGGAACCGCCGACCCGGGCGCAAATCACCTCATGCAGTGCCAGCGACGTGAGGTCGGCGGGTCGCGGAGCCGCCGGCCCGGGGCCGACCACCCGGGCGCGAATCGCAGCGCCGAACAAAACTGGGTGCAACAGCATTCGGGGCGGACCCATGAGGTGGAACAGTCGGGTCAGCGTGCTGACGGCGCGATCGTTGCCGTGCACACCGAGCGCGGCAACCTGCCGGACCCAGGCGTTTGACAACGCCTGCGTGGTTGATTGCCGCCCCGCCGTGCTGGGATGCCGCAGGTCCTGACCAATGGCGATCTGCCACGCAGGGCCGCCATCCTGGCGAACCGTCGGAGCAGCCGACGGGAATCGCCGGGCCCGAACCCCGCCTGCAGCGCCTGGCCGAGCAACACAGCCTCGCAGGCTGACACCGTGATGCCCTGCGCGTACACGGGATTGAAGGAGCAGAAAGCGTCGCCGATCGGGATCAGTCCGTCGGGCCAATCGCGCAGACTTTCGTCGTGTCGCCGGCCGTTGCCGGTTTGCCGATGGATGACGACATCCCCGACCGGAGTGGCGGACCGAACAAAGTCCGCAATGGCGGGATCCGGCAGTTCTGCGAGAAACTTCTCGAATCCGTCATTGTCCCGGGGCGGACGGCGGTCCCCCATACCCATTGCCAGGACCAGCCAGCAATCGTCCTCGACCGGAACGACCAACCCGCCCACCGGGCTGCTCGGCGTCGCCTGCAGGACGATGCCGGACAGTCGGCCCATCGCCGGAGCCGCCGTGTACATGCGGCTCGCGTAGCCCATCCTGGCGTCCATCAGATCCACCGGCGGTACCGAGATGCCAAGCGCAGCAAGCCACTGCGGCATTCGTGACGCTCGCCCGGACGCGTCGACAACCAGATCGGCGCCAAGTGGCTGGGCATCGTCCATCTCGACCAGCCACCCGGCACCATCCGGCCGTAGGCCGGTCACGCGGAAGCCGGTCAGCAGTTCGATCCCGGGAATCGCGAACACCCGGTGACGCACCACCTGTTCGAACAGCGGCCTGGTCAACGACTGAACCTCGAACGCCGAGTGTTGATACGGCGCCCATCCCTGCTCGCCGAGCCAGGCCAATGTCGCGGTGTCGAAGGGGACAGAACCGGCCGATTCCAGGGCACTGCGCAATCCGGGAATGAGTGACTCAGCCGCCAACAGACCACGCAGCAGGAAGACATGCGGTTGTTGGCCCTGCGGTACCCCGGGACGTTCCAGGGTGGCGTCGGTGAGTTCAATCCCGTTCGATGACGGTGACGGTATGCCCCGCGCGGGCCGCTGCTGCCGCGGCAAACAGGCCGGCCAGGCTAGCCCCGACCACCACGACATGTAGCGGATCGGGCCTATTGCCCATCGGGTACCCCCAGGTCTGCGCGAGCCGATTCAGATTGATCAATTGTGCCCTGCCGGATGAGTGCCCGCCCCTACGAAACCGGTGAACGATGTGGTGGTGACCCCGACGCGACCTGGGCCGGCAATTCCTAGCGTTGGTCGGAGTCAAGGAGGAGGTGGCGTCCATGGTCAACAGGTACGCAATCCGCGTGCTCACCGGTGTCGTCGTCGGTGTGGTTGTACTTGGTGGGTGCGGTGCGCAGGCCGACAAGTCCGGTGGCGAGCAAACCGTAGGGCCTGTGGTGCTGAAGGGCATCGGCACACTGGAGAGCGAAGAGTCGAGAGCGTTCGTCGACCAGGTGGCTCAGTTGTCCAACGGCTCAATGACGGCAGCACTCGAGGGTGCCTGGCATCAACACTCCATCACCGGCGAGGCGGAGTCGATCGAGGCCGTCAGGTCCGGAGCCGCCGACTTCGCCATGGTGCCCGCACGGGCCTGGCACGATGCCGGTGTCACCAGCTTCGACGCGCTGATCGCTCCGATGGTCCTGGACAGCTACGCCCTGCAGGATGCTGTGCTGCACGACTCAATGGTCGACGAGATGCTCGCCGGTGTCGAAGAACTTGGCCTGACCGGTATCGGCATCCTTCCCGGGCCGATGCGTCATCCCGCTGGGATAACCCGAGACCTATTGCTGCCGAGTGCATTCCAGGGAGCTGCCATCGCGATCAGTCCGAGCGCGGTTGCGGATCACAGCATACGGGCGTTGGGCGCAACACCGGTCCCTTCGGCGTTCAACGGCGCCGACATGTCGGAGTTCGATGGGTTCGAACTACAGGTCGCCGCGGTGGAAGGAAACAATTACGACGAAACAGCCGCCTCTATCTCCGGTGGCATTGATCTGTGGACCAGGCCGATTGTCATTGTCGGCAACGCAGCTCAGATAGCCGCACTGACCGACGACCAGCGGCAGATTCTGCGAACCGCAGCCGAGCAAGCGGTGGCCGGAAGCACGCGAGGCCAGCAATCGACCGAGTCCGACACGACACGAGCCCTCTGCACTCGGGCCAGGTTGACTCTCCTGGACAGCACCGATGATCAACGCCAGCAGTTTCGGCAGGCATTTGTTCCCGTCCTGACCTGGCTATCGCAAGATGCTCAGACCAGACGATTCCTGAACCGGATCGAGCAGTTGCGGACCGGCACTGCTCTCCCCCAGGAGCCGGCGCCCAGTTGTGCCGATCATGCTGCTGCGTCTTCTGCGACGGTGCTGCCGGCGGCGCCGACTCCTCTTGACGGTGTGTATGAAATGGTGACAACCGCAGATGAAGCGGCCGCCCGCGGAATGCCGGTCGACGCATCCGTCCTGGCAAACACCGGGAAATTCATCTGGGCATTTGTCGGCGGCAAGTTCAACGAGAGTCAGTCCAACGGTTCGACCAAGACCTGGGGCAACGGCACTTACGCCGTCGACGGTGACAAGTTGACGATGACCTATACCGACGGCGGAGGTAGCGGACCTGGATCGGAGGCACAGATGCGTGGTGGATTCGTCTCGACATGGACCTGGAGCCTCTACCACGACCAATTGACGATTGCCTGGATCGATCCGACGCTGCCCCCGACACAGTATCCAGCTAATTACACCGTGAAGCCCTGGACCCGAATCGGTGATGCACCGGCCGATCTCACTCCGCAAACGGCGCCGACGACCAAGTGATGACATGAGGGGTGCGCCCCGGCAGCCGGATCACCCCGACTGCCGGGGTACTTCCGCGGTCAGGGTGGTGCCGACACCGATCGGACTGTCGATCGTCAGGTTTCCACCGATCACGGCCAGTCGATCAACCAGGCCGCGGAGGCCGGTGCCTTCCGTCGGGACCTCACCGCCGAGCTGCGCCCCGCCCCTGCCGTCGTCGGAAATGGTCAGCCGGTGAGCACCTGCACGCTCCGTCAGCTGTATCCGGGCCGAGGTCGCCCCGGCGTATTTCCCGATGTTGGCAAGGGCCTCCGCGCAGACGAAATACAACGTCAGCTCGACAGATGGCGGAAGCCGAACGCTGGGCAGGTCAACGACAACCGGGAATGTCGCGGACGCCGCGAGTTCCGCGCAGGCTTTGCCGAGGCCCTGATCGGCGAGAACCCGCGGATGGACACCTCGGGCGAAGTCGGTCAACGCCGAACGTGACTGATCCAGCATTGTGCTCAACTGAGTGTCGTCGGGACCCAGCAGGAACCGAACACGATCCAGCTGGGTCAGCGCGCCCGCCCGGAGTTCGTTTGCCAGGTCGCGCCTTTCGGCATCCGCAGTTTCCAGCGTCCGCCGGCGGGAGCTCTCGAGCTGCCGGACCAGTCCGCGCAAACCTGCTTGCAGGCTGGCGTTCTCGACAGCAAGCCCGATCACCGCGGTGACCGAATCGAGCAGGTTCGGATCGTCGAGTGCGCCGGCCTGATGTACCAGCTGGGCGATCACCCGCCCGTCATTACGCAGTGCGCTCATCACCCGACCGACCGCCGGGTCTGACAGCGCTACCGGCCGCCCGCCCTCGTCGACCATCGAACCGTCCGGGGCGACGAATGCGATTTCCAGGGCCGGGTCGCTCAACGCCCTGGCCAGTTTGTCGCGGACGCTGCCGGAATCCTCCGTGCGGCCGAGGTCGATGACGAGGTCCGTGATGGCGAAGCGGTTCCAGCGGCCCCATACCGAATCCGCAAACAGGACAACACCGGAAATCAGCATCATGACGTCGTAGATGACGACCAGTTGGGGATCGACAACGACGCCCGCGAGCCTGGCCGCAGCGCCAGAGCCGAGCACCCCCATCAGCACAACGCAGACTGCTGACGAGGTGAGACGAGCCCGGCGCTGTGCGCCGGAGGCCCTTCGTTGATCCGCGATCACTGTCGACGTCACGAACACCGCGAGCCCGATCGTGAGCCAGTTGTTGTGACCGATCACCTGAATCACGCCCAGATAGCCCATGACAACAACGCCGGTGTCCAGCCGGGTCTGCGGGCGACCTCTCGGATAGCACACCAGCAACTGCACCAATGGTCCCCGATACAGGAAAACCGCTGCCGGCCAGATACTCCCGAGCAGCCAGGCGGCGCCGATGGCGAGCAGGAGAACACCGATCCGGCGGCGCCGACCCGAGAAGCACAACAACCCGCCGAGCAGGCAAAACACCACGCCGACCGTCGCATCAAGGACGCCGGCCGACATAAGTCAACCCATCAACTGGGCGACGCCCGCTGCCGACAGGTCACCCTTGGGCAGGAAGCCGAGGACCGGGCTCGCGGCGAGCCTGGTCCGGTAGGCGGACCAGTCGCGACTGGAGATCAGGACAACCTTTGGCGCGGGGGTCAACGCCGCGAGCAGGCGAGCAACCTCGAACCCGTCGAGGTCCGGCAGGCCGATATCCAAGAGCACCAGATCGGGCTTCAGCTCGGTCGCGAGTTGCAGCGCAATGGCAGCATCGCCGGCCTCGCCCACCACGCTGAAAGCCGCCAATTCCAGCAATTCCTTCGCCAGGGCGCGGAAGGGTGGATGATCGTCAACGATCAGCACCCGGACGGCCACCTGCCGATCGTCGCACTCACCCGACCCGATGGGATGGGTGCCAGCACTCATGCCACGAACACGCTTGTCCAGTTCACTCACTGATCGGCCCGCAGGACTTCCAGGACGGCAAGCACCCGCCGGTGACTGATATCGGCATCGGTGAGATCGAGTTTGGCGAAGATGTGGGCGATATGACGTTCGACGGTCCGCGGGCTGAGCACCAGGTGATCCGAGATGCCCTGATTGGAATGACCTTCGGCCATCAACGACAACACCTCCCGTTCCCGATCCGTCAACCGTTCGAGCTTTCCGGTTCTTCGGGGCCGGTGAACCAACCGGGCGACGATGGTGGGATCGATGACGCACTCACCGTCGGCGACCCGGCGTAACGCATCGACCAGCACGACGACGTCGGAGATCCGCTCCTTGAGCAGGTAGCCCGCGCCGCCCGGATGTCCCGATATCAACTGCAGGGCATACCTCGAGTCCAGGTAGTGCGACAGCACCAGGACGGCAACCGCCGGGTGCCGCTCCCGGATGGTCAGGGCCGCGGCCAACCCCTCATCGGTGTGCGTAGGCGGCATCTTGATATCCACTATTGCCACGTCCGGTTGATCCAGGGCAACGACCTGCAGCAGGCCGTTCGCGTCACCTGCCGTTCCGACAACGGTGACGCCCACCTCGGTCAGCAGCCGGGACAGTCCCTCCCGGAGCAGGATTTCGTCATCGGCAATCACTACCCGCATGGCAGCACCGCGGCGACGCTGACGCCGGTCGGGTTGCGTTGCAGCGTGAGTTGACCGCCGAGAGCGCCGACCCGGTCCTGGAGAGCAGTGATGCCGGCGGGCTCGGTCTTGGTATCCAGGTCGAGGTCCATGTCGATCCGAAGACAATCTGTGCTGGCTGTCACCGCGAGGGTGGCACCGGCAATTCCGCTGGACTGCAGCAGTCGGGACACGACCTGGTAGGCAGCGGCCTCCACCTCGTGCGGTAGCCGCCCGGCGGGCACGGCGTTGATGGACAGCGGCACGGTTGAGCCTTCGGTCAACGTGGCCAGGGCGGCCGAAAGCCCCTCGTCGGCCAGCTCGCGCGGGTAGATCCCGCGGGCGAGTGTGCGCAGGTGGGCGAGGGCGTCCGTGACCTCAAACCTCGCCCGGCTCAGTCGGTCCACCGCCTGCTCATCCGCTGCGTTCCTGATCGCGGCCAGCGCCAGCGCCAGGGACAACGCGACCAGCTGTTGCTGCGCACCGTCATGGAGGTCGCGTTCCAGCCGTCGCCGCTCCGCGTCGCCGGTGCGAACGATGCGTGCCCTGGATTCCCGCAGATCCGTCAGCCGGGCGCGCGTTTGTGCTTGCAGTCGTTCGTTGTCGATCGCCAGGCTCGCGGCCGCGCTGATCTCCGCCGCGGACTGCGGATCGCCCAGCAGACCGGGCCGGTGTGCCAACAGCGCGACCGCCTCCCCCGCCCGGACAACGCGGGTGACAGCCTGCCCGGGGCCCGGTTGGGCGGATCGCCCGGCGGCGTCCACCAGGAGATCGCCGGTCAGCGGATAGAGCACCGCAAACGAGGGGTCGTGCAGCGAAGCCGCGATCCTGCCGCGCAGTCCGCCGGGCGCCGGGGTGCCGGCCAGCTCGACGACGAGCCGAGCCATCCGGGCGCGCGCCACTCGCCGCTGCAACGCGGGCCAACCCGTGCCGAACGCCATCAGGGTCAGCAGAGCGCCCTGGACGGCCCACAGCGGTCGGGTCGAAGTGTCGATGGTCAGGTAGGAGCTGCCGGCGTCGAGCAGATAGGTTGCGCACACCGCGCCGAGGTACCCGATCGCCGGGAGGAGAACCGGAGCATCCAGTCGTCTCCGTCCCGGGGCGGCGACGACCAACTCGCGGCCGATCGCAACCACCAGCAGGCCGCACCAGACCGGTCCGATCACGACAGCGGTCCGGCCGAGTGCCTCCACTATCGCCGGAACCGATTGCAGGGCAAACATATTGGCTGCGCAATCCGCGCAGCTCTGTGCACCCGGGTCGAGGAACAACGCCGACAGGAAGCCGGCGATCAGCAGTGTCGCGGCGTACCCGACGGTGATAGCGACTCTTCCGAGCGGTCGAAGCGGACTCGCGTACCGCAACGCCGCGTGGCCGATCAGCACCGGGGCGACCGTGCCGAAGACGACGCCGGCGGTGAACATCACCGACGAACTGGTGAACTGATTGTTCCAATCCGCGGCGAACCAGGCGAAGCCTGCCACCGTGAGCAGTCGGCCCGCTGCATGGTGGACCGGCTGGTTCGCCAACCGCAGACCCGCGCCGATCAGCGCCCAGCCGGCGGCGACCAACACAATGTCCGGCACTGTTTGCCTGCCTGCCCAGGACGCGGTGTCGGCATGCCTGGCAGTCACCAGGCTGAAGACACCAACGACAACGCCGAAGATGGCAACCATCCAGGGGATGAATCGGGCAATCCCGGCTTTCGTCACCATGGGGACGATCGTCGCACCGACCTGGTAACGGCGATAGTGCTGTCGGAGACGGGCAAAGCTTGCTGTACGTAGAGCTGACCATTGGGGTCCGGAGAGAAGTAGATTGACCCATGGCCCCAATCACGATGCCGCTGTTCCCGCTGGGACTCGTGCTCTATCCGGGGGTCATGCTGCCGTTGCACATCTTCGAGGAGCGCTACCGCCGGCTGGTCCGGGATCTGCTGGATATGCAGGGCGGCTCAAGACTTTTCGGCATCATCGGGATCAAGGCCGGGCGGGACGCCGGCACCGACGGCATCATCGCCCTGCACGACATCGGCTGCACCGCAGAGCTTCGGTATGCCGAGGCCTACCCCGACGGCAGGTACGACATCATCGTCACCGGGATGGAGCGGTTCCGGTTGCTCGAGGTCGAGGACGCCGAGCCGATGCTGGCCGTCATCGAGGTGCTGCCGGATCCGCAGTCCGGACGGTCCGCGGCCATGGCGGCGCGGGTCGGCCGGCTCTTCCTCTCGTATCGGGAGGCGCTACTGGCCGCCCAGGGTGTGCAGGAGGACGGACTGGATGAGGTGCCGGACCTGCCGGACGACCCGGGTGAGCTGGCCTATCTCGTTGCCGCCTCGATGATTCTGGACATGACCGACAAGCAGCAGTTACTGGAGGCCGCCTCGGTGGACGACCGATTACGGCTGCTGCTGACCCTGCTCAAGCGGGAGGCCGTCATGGTGGCCGGCTTGTCGATGCGCCCGGCCGTTGAACTACCGCAGATGCCGTACGCGTCGAACTGACCGACCATCGGCACGGAACGGCTCAGCCGAGGACCTCGTGGACGAAGCACCACCGCCAGGCCTCCCCAGGCTCGAAGCTGTGCATCACCGGGTGCAGCGTCGACGTGAAATGCCGGGTCGCGTGCTTGCGCTCGGAAGAGTCGCAACACCCGACGTTCCCGCACGTCTCGCACAGGCGCAGGTGCACCCACCTGGTGCCTTCGCGGAGGCAGTCGATGCAGCCGTCCAGGCTGTTCGGGGTGACCTCGGCCCGCGGGGCGTCCAGATCGTCGCAGGCGCCCGCCGTCTTGGCCGGGGTGATCAGCGTCTTGCCGTCCTTGGCCTCCGCCCGCGCCGCCCGCCGGTCGATCATCGATTCCTCGACGTCCAGGGCCTCCATCAGCTCGGCGAGCACGTCGCTGTCGGTGGTGCCATGGTCGCGGATCCGGATGACCTCCTCGCGTTCGGCGGCCAGCATCGCCACCCGCAGCCGGCGGTACTGCTCGCTCGGCGTCTCGTCGTCATCGCCGCCCGTCCGGCCCAGCCGCTCCCAGACATGGTTCAGCCGGGTTTCGCCGCGGTCGCGCAGCAGTTGCAGCATCTCCGGGTCGTCACCCGGGCTCTTGATGCGGTCCAACTCGGCACGCCCGGCCTCGACTGCCGACATCAGCACCGTCGCCTCGGCCAGCGCGTCCTCCCTGGCATCCGGGCCCTCGATCCGGAGCCGCCTGGCCAGCAACGGCAACGACAATCCCTGGAGCAGCAGGGTGCCTGCTGTCACCACGAAGGCGCCCAGGATGAGGATCTCGACGTTCGGCACGGACTTCGGCAGCACGAACGCCGCTGCCAGTGTGACGACGCCCCGCATTCCGGCCCAGGAGACCACCGCCGACGCCTGCCAGGAGTAGCCGTCCTTGCTGCGGGCTCCCCGGGGCCTGATCAGGAAATACCCGACCGGAAAGACCCACAGCGGCCGCACCAGGATCACCGCGAGCAGCACCCCGACGCAGAAGGCGACGATCGTCCACGGCGTCAGATCCGATTCCGCAACCCCGTTGAGGATGTTCCGCACCTGCAGGCCGATCAGCAGGAACACGCTGTTCTCCAGCAGGAACTGGATGGTCTCCCAATTGATCCGCTCGTTCAGCCTTGAGGTGGCGTCCTGGATGACGGGCGCCTTGTGCCCCAGGATCAGGCCGGTGGTGACGACCGCGATCACCCCGGAGGCGCCCAGTTCCTCGGCCGGCAGGTAGGCGGCGAACGGGGCCATCAGCGACACGGCGGTGTCGATAATCGGATCCTTGATGTGTCTGCGGATGAGCGCGATCCCGAGGGCGATCGCCACTCCGATCGCAGCTCCGCCGGCCGCCGCCCAGACGAACTCCAGGGTGATGCTGCCGATGCTGACGGCCGCGGACAGCGCCACGATCGCGGTGCGGAGGGCGACCAGCGCCGTTGCGTCGTTCAGCAGCGATTCGCCCTCCAGCACGGTCACCACTCGCCGCGGCAGCCCGATCTTTCGGGCGATCGCCGTCGCGGCGACCGCGTCTGGTGGCGCGACGACGGCCCCGAACGCGAACGCCGCGGCCAGCGGTATCGGCAACAACCAGTAGGCGACCAGGCCGACAATCACCGTCGAGGCGATGACGAGACCGACTGCGAGCCAGGCGATTGCCTTCACGTTCGCCTTGACGTCCACCAATGACGTCTTGATGGCGGCCGAGTAGAGCAGCGGCGGCAGCAACCCGATCAGCACCAGTTCCGGGCTCAGCTCGAACGGCTCGATGAACGGCAGGAACGACGCCCCGATGCCGATGACCACCAGGAGCAGCGGCGCGGGCAGTTCCAGGCGCTTGGCCACCGCGCTCACCACGGTCACCGTCGCGATCAGCGCGAGAATCCAGACAGCGATATGCACGCGTTGATCGTCGCACCCGCACCGCGGCTAGTCGGACGGTGGTCGTTCAGCCTCGAGCGAACCGCACAGTGACGATCTCGAACGGGCGGAAGGTCAGATCCACCGAGCCCCCCGGCACCCGGCTCGGCCGGGTCGATGTCGGCTCGACGGCGCGTTCCAGGAGATCGGTCACCGTCGCGCTGGACGCTGCGAAGCCTGCGGTGACCGAGGTCATCGACCGTGCGCCGAGTGACTCGTACAGCCGGACGATGACATCCCCGGATCGGTCCTCCGCGAGCTTGACCGCCTCCACCACGACGGCGGGGTTGGACGAGGTCACGAGCGGCGCGACGTCCCGCGTTCCCGGAACGGTCCGGGGCGGCAGGTTGATCTCGTAGCCGGATCGGACAGCCGCCGCGATATCCGCCGCCGGCGTCAGCGAGGTACGGAAGGCATGCGCGCCCTGATCGGCGTCCGGGTCGGGATACAGCGGCGCACGCAACAACGACAGCCGGACGGTGGTGATGGCCTTGGCCCCACCATCGTCGGTGCGGGCGGCCGCGGTGACGTCATGCCCGTAGGTCCGGTCGTTGGCGATCGCGACGCCGAAACCCGGTTCGGCGACGTGAATCCAGCGATGCGCGCAGATCTCGAATCTGGCCGCCTCCCAGGACGTGTTGGTGTGGGTGGGCCGGAAAACATGACCGAACTGGGTCTCGGACGCCGACCGATCGGCCTGCACATCGAGCGGGAACGCGAGCTTGAGCAACTTCTGGCGCTCGTGCCAGTCAACCCGGGTGCGGATCTCGACCTTGTCCGCGCCGCGGGAAAGGCTGATCTGTTGTTCGAGGGTCGAACTGCCGAAGGCGCGGGCAATCCGGACGACGGCCAGATCGTCATCGGCCGTGAGCGTGATCGATTGCGCGACGTCGAGGTCGGTTGCGGTGCGGCGGTAGTGCTCGTCGACATCCCACGCGTCCCACTCGTTGGGGATGTCCCGGTGCACCTGCAGCAGGTTGCCGGCCATGCCGGCCGGGATGACGTCGCGTCCGCTGACCAGGTCGACCAGGGAGGTGATCAGCCCGCGGCCATCGACGGCGACCCGAATCCGCCCGTTGCTGATCGTGATGAGATCACCCACCTGGTGGGCCGTGACGGCGTCGCCGAGGCCACCGGCGGCCGGGCCGGCGCCCAGTGCCGGCACGCCGTCGACCCGGTGCGGAGCGGCGTTGAACGTGACGGGCCGGTCCGCTGCGGGGCCGTCGCCGCCGGCCAGCAGGCGGGTGCGGTCCGCGATCAGCTCTTCGAGGTCGGCGGCAAGTTCCGCGTAGTTCTGCTCGGCCACCCGGTACACCCAGGCGATCGAGGAACCGGGCAGAATGTCGTGGAACTGCTGCAAAAGTACGGTGTGCCAATGCTTTTCCAGGCGTTCGTACGGGTACTCGGCGCCCTGCAGGACGGCTGCCGCGGTCGACCAGAGCTCGGCCTCGCGGAGCAGGTGCTCGCTGCGCCGGTTGCCGTGCTTGGTCCGCGACTGTGAGGTGTACGTGCCCCGGTGCAGTTCCAGGTACATCTCCCCCACCCAGGTGGGTGCGTCCGGATAGTCCGCCTGCGCGGCGTCGAAGAAGGCCAGCGGGCCGCTGAACTCCAGGGTCGGCAGGCCTTCCAGTGATCGGGAACGGGCGCCGCGGGCGATCATCTCCCGGGTCGGTCCGCCGCCGCCGTCGCCGAATCCGTACGGCACCAGCGACATTGAGCCGTGCCCGTGGTCGGCGTAGTTGCGTTCGGCGTGCAGCAGCTCGCCGGGCACCAATTGGGAATTGTAGGTATCTACCGGCGGGAAATGCGTGAAGACCCTGGTCCCGTCGATTCCCTGCCACCAGAACGTGTGATGCGGCATGCGATTCGTTTGATTCCAGGAGATCTTCTGCGTCAGGAAGTACTTGGCGCCGGCCGCGTCGACGATCTGCGGGAGGGCTGCCGAGTAGCCGAAGGAGTCCGGCAGCCACACCTCCGCGCAGTCGATCCCGAATTCGTCGAGGAAAAAGCGCTTGCCGGCCAGGAACTGTCGGGCCATCGCCTCGCCACCCGGCATGTTCGTGTCCGACTCGACCCACATGCTGCCGACCGGAACAAACTGTCCGGCAGCGACTTTCGCCCTGATCCGGGCGAATAGCTCCGGGTAGTCACGCTTGATCCAGGCGAACTGCTGTGCGGACGAACAGGCGAAGACGAATTCCGGATGCTCGTCCATCAGATCGATGACGGTGGAGAACGTCCTGGCGCACTTGCGGATTGTTTCGCGCACCGGCCACAGCCACGCCGAGTCGATGTGCGCGTGACCGACCGCGTGCAGATGGTGTGCGCTCGGCACCGCCGGCGCGGCCAGCACGCCCGCCAGTTCGGCCCGGCCGGCCGCGGCGGTGCCCGCGACGTCGTCGGGGTCCAGCACGTCCAGCATGCGTTCAGCTGCCCGCAGGAGCAGCGCTCGCCGTGGCCCAGCGGCGGGCAGTTCCAGCAGCAGACCGTGCAGCACCTCGAGATCCCTGGCCAGCTGCCAGACCTCGAGGTCGAGCAGGCCCAACTCGATGCGACCCAACCGGTACAAAGGCGCGTGGCCGGCCGTCGTGACATCCCCGAGCGGGGTCGGCGAGTACCGCAGCACCCCATCGCCCTCGATCTTCGGATTCGACGCCGCCTCCACCCGCAGGTCCACCGGTCCGCCGGGCGGCACCGCCAACCGGACATGGTTGTTGAACGGAGCGATGCCCTTGATGGTCCGGCCGTCGGCGTCGTAGGCGAGCCCTTCGGCCTGGAATCCGGGCGAGTGAACATGAAAACCCAGGTCGATCAGCGCCTCGACCCGGGTCCCGGCTGTCAGGTTCCGGTCGGCGTCACTCCAGGCGAGCGGCACGGAGCCGATGATCCGCAGCCAGGTGGTCCCCCAGGGCGGGCCCCAGGGATCGCCGGGTGCCAGCGGGGTGTGGGGTTGACCGGCGGCCTCGGCGAACGACACCGGCTCGTCCGGCGCGGCCCACCCGGTGACCGTCAGCGGCGCCCGGTCGCGGTAGACCGCCGGGCTGATGCGTTCGGCGATGAAGCGTCGCAGCCGAAGTTCCGTTTGCGCCCAGGTGTCGTGCACGGCGGCCCTTTCAGCTGGTCCCGAGGACGGCAGCGCGGGCCTGGGCGACACCGGTCGGCGGTCCCGCGACATGCCACCGATGACCGCCGTGGTGGAACACATCGATGACGCCGCCGGCCGCGGAGACGATCGCGGCACCGGGCAGCCAGTCCCAGGAGGGGGTGTCGGCGTGCAGCCATACGCCAAGGCGACTGGCCGCCACCGCCGCCAACTCCACCGAACCCGACCCGATGATCCGCACCGAAGCCGCGCCGGCGATGGATCGCAGCAACCCGTCCCGCAGCGGCAGGTCACCGACCCTGGTCGGGTGCAGGTAGGTCGAAATGGCCACCTCGCCGAGTGCGCGGTCCCGCATCTGCGGCACCGGAACCCCGTTCAACGTGGTCGGCAGATCGCGACCGCCGACCCACAGTTCATCGGTGGTGGCCTGATAGATCGCGCCGAGCAGCAGGTGGTCGCCGTCGATCAGGGCCAGGGCCGAACACCAGGCCGGCAGTCCGGAGACGAAGTTGTAGGTGCCGTCGACCGGGTCGATCACCCAGGTGCGGCGACCGGGTGCGGCCGCACCTTCCTCGCCGATGATGCCGTCGTCGGGTCGGGCAATGGCCAGCCGGCCGACGATCATCGCCTCGGCGGCCTTGTCGGCGTCGGAGACGACGTCGCTGATGCTGGTTTTGCGATCGACGGTCAGGCCGGCCACCAGCATGCCGGCGGCCAACCCGCCGGCGGCCCGGACCAGCGCACCGGCCAGTTCCGCGTCGGTGAGCGTCGTATCTTCTCGATCAGGATGCTGCGGGTCAAGGACGTCCGGGTTGATCTTGGGCACCAGCCCACCGTAACGACCCGAGACGGCCGGCACTCGTGTGGGCGGGTCACATCACGCTCGGTGCATCCGGCAGCCCAGCCGACTGTTCGGCCACCCGCGGGCGGTGTCGTTGGGTGAGCCGCCCTCGCCGACCGGTCCGCGCGGCGCTGGGTGCAGTGGTAGACAGTGCCGGTGACGCGACTGCTACTCGGGCCCCTGCTGCGGCATGTCGGCGCCACGGACGCGACCGTCTGGGTGGAGACGGACGGACCCTGCGAGGTCGAGATCCTGGGATTCCGCGAGCACACCTGGACCGTCGCCGGCCACCACTACGCCATCGTCGTCATCGACGGACTTGAGCCGGGATCAGCGACCGAGTACCAGGTTCGGCTGGACGACGACGTGGTCTGGCCGATGGTCCCGGTCGCGCGGCCCGGCGAGTCGGTGCCTGAATCGCTACCGCCCAGCCGGATCAGGACGTCGGAGCGCGGTGACGTCATCCAGATCGCCTTCGGCTCCTGCCGATATGCCGCAGCGGCGGCGGTGCTGCCCGATCACCGGTTCGATGCCGATGCCCTGGACGGATACGCCGTGAAGATCGCCGCATTGCCGGAAGATCAATGGCCGCACGCCCTTGTCATGCTCGGCGATCAGGTCTATGCCGACGAGACGTCGCCGCAGACCCAGCAGCGGATCCGGGAGCGCCGGGACATCACCGCCGGCGCCAAGGAGCAGGTCGCCGACTACGAGGAATACACCTGGCTGTACTCCGAATCCTGGACCGACCCCGAGGTGCGCTGGTTGCTGTCCACCGTTCCGACGTCGATGATTTTCGACGACCACGACGTCCGTGACGACTGGAACACCTCGAGATCCTGGCGCGCCGACATGAAGGCCAAGAACTGGTGGCACGAGCGCATCGTCGGTGCATTGTCCTCGTACTGGGTGTACCAGCACCTGGGCAACCTGGCGCCCGCCGAACTGGCCGCGAATCCGCTCTACCAGCGGGTGCGCACCCTGGGCCGTGATGCCGAGCCGCTGCTCCGGGAGTTCGCTGAGGCGGCCGACAAGGAAGCGGACGGCGCCAAGGGTGCCCGCTGGTCCTATCGCCGGGACTTCGGCCAGGTCCGTCTATTGGTCATCGACTCGCGCTGCGGGCGGATTCTGGACGAGGGTCGTCGCAGCATGCTCAGCGACGCCGAATTCGACTGGATCGAGGCGCAGCTTTCCGGTGACTACGAACACCTGCTGATCGGCACCTCGCTGCCCTGGCTGCTGCCCCGCGCGTTCCACGACATCGAGGCCTGGAACGAGTTGCTGGCCGACGGACACCGGGGCAAGGCTGTCGCCTGGCTGTCCGAGAGGCTCCGGCGGGCGGCCGATTTCGAGCATTGGGGATCGTTCCGGGAATCGTTCGAGCGACTGTCCATGATGATCCTTGCAGTCGGCCGGGGGGACTTCGCGGCCGAACCCGGAGCCGCTCCGGCGACGGTCTGCGTGCTGTCCGGGGACGTCCACCACGCCTATATCGCCCGACCGGAGTACGGCGATGACGTCCGTTCCGCCGTCTATCAGCTGACCTGCTCGCCGCTGCACAACCGGGTTCCGCTCGCCATGAAGTTGATGTTCCGTGGCGCTTGGAGCCGGTTCGCCGAGCGGTCGACCAGTGTCTTCCTCGGGTTGGTCGCCCGGGTCCCGCAGCCGAGCGTGGAGTGGACCAGGCTGATCGGACCCTATTTCGGCAACGACCTGATGACCTTGCGCCTCGACGGCCGAACGGCCGAGGTCATTCTGGAACAGGCCGGACCGGCCACCGGCCGGCCGACGCTCGACGAACTCACCCGGGTCACCCTGACCGGACCGCCGGCCGTACCCAGCTCAGCGCCGCGCATCTTCCGCAGCCGGAAAGCCAAGCGGCGCTAGTCATATCGGCGCGGCCGGTTCGACAATGACCGTGGGGAATGGGGGCGTCAGCGATGGGTTGGTTTCGGCGCAACGATGCCGGCGACGGCGATGGCATCTACCGCGGCGATGCTCCGGTGCTGCTGCCTGGTCAGGACGGGGACGCGCCCACCGCGTACGTCTCGGGTTCTGCACCGAGCGGCCCGACCGCACCCGACGGGCCCTGGGCAACGCCGCCGCCCACTCCAGAGTGGGCGCCGCCGGTCGATTGGCCGTCCCCGCCGCACCCCGGCGGCGCACCGCCCGGTGCCGTGGGCGGCTACTTCCCGGCGCCGCCGCACGCACCACCCGGCCCCACCGAGCGAACCGTCCGGCGCGTCGGGCTCGGCTGCTTCGTGGTCGTTGCGGTCTTCGTCCTGCTCAGCATCACCGCGGCCGCCCTCGCGATCTTCGCCCTGATTCGGTCCGCGCAACCTGAACCGTCCGACCCCGGGCCGGACACCGCGGTCGGCGTCGTCGATGTCCCGCTCCTGGTGCGGTTCGGCGACAAGGACCTGGACATCACCATCGGTGGCGTGCAGAGCCAGCCGGGAGCCGGGTGGGGGTTTCCGTCTGCAACGTCGAAGCCCCATCTGGTGATCGCGACGACGATCCAACCGAACGGCGCTGCCGCGGACCGGACAACGATCCCGTTTGTCTACTGGACCTTCACGCCTGACGACGGCTCCCCGGCGCTGACCCTCGACATCATCAGCGGGTTCGAACCGTCGATCGTGACGGCGACGGTGGGCCCCGAGCAAGCCGAGAGCGGCTACCTGGCATTCGAAACAGCCTCGATGTCAGGCACTCTCAGCCTTTCGGACGGGTACCTCGATCCGCCGGTGGCCAGCTGGGCACTGACCGCGACCCCGGCGGGTCCGGTCACCGGCAGCACGGGCGTAGCGGTCCAGGCGCAGATCGGCAAGCCGCCGTTCACGGTGACACTGGGTGCGACAAACTGGATCGACGGCACCGGCCAGGATGTCCGGCAACCACCGGCCACCGGCAGCTATCTGATCGCCGACCTGACGATCGCGGCGACCGGGTCGGGTTCCAGCGGCATCATCGATCAGGAGCTCTTCGTCTTCGTCCCGGCCGGTGGGCAGCCGGTGCCGCCGGTCGGTTCCGGGGTCGTCAACGGCACGACTTCGATCGCGTCCGTCTCCGGTGCGAGCAGCACGCAGTTCCGGGTGGCCTTCGACGCTCCGGTGGGTGCCGGAACACTGGAGCTGAGGGATAACGCGGGCCGGACGATGATCCAATGGCCTGTCGGGTGACGGTTCTTGGTCCGAATCGAGGCATAATGACCCGGCCGCCGACCGTGCGGGCGCTCATCGAGAGGTAGTCACCGTGCTCATCATTGCGATCATCCTGCTGGGCATGTTGGCCGGCGCCGCCGCCCAGCTGATCTTCCGCACCGGGAAGCGCCCGATCGACTGGACGGTGGCCATCGTCGTCGGTCTGATCGGCTCGTTCGTGGGCGGGCTGCTGATCAGCCTGATCGCCGGTGACGGCATCGCGCTGCGGCCCAGCGGGATCATCGGGTCCATCATCGGAGCGATCGTGGTGACCGGGGTCTACAAGCTGGTCACTGGTCGCAGCCCGGGGGCCAACGCCCGCCGCTGACCGCAACCAACGGCCTCAGGAGTGCCCTGAACAATCGGGCTCCTCCGTCGCCAGGTTGTTTCAGTGCTCACCTGCTGTGCCGATTGGCGGCCCCTCCTTCGTCGGTTCCAACTAGACCACCCGCCTGATCGCGGCGGACCCCGGGACAACATCCGGGTGCAGGATGGCGGCGATCGCTTCGACCCCGTCCACCAGCCGCGGCCCCGGCCGCACCACGATCCCGTCGGCATCGATCGCCCAGACCGGCACATCGGGGAGCTCCGCCGCCGCCACCACCGCCTGCGCTGCCGAACCGTCCAGATGGAAACCGCACGGGGCCACGATCACCAGGTCGGGCGCGCACGCCCTGACCTCGGCCCACGTCGTCTGGATCGAGCGTTCACCCGGGCGACCACCCACCGGTTCCCCGCCGGCCGCCACCACCAGGTCGGGCACCCAGTGCCCGGCGGTGAACGGCGGGTCGACCCACTCGATGACGGCCACCCTGGGCCGACGGCGACCGGCCACCACCGACTCCACGGCGCCGAGCCGAGCTCGCAAAACCGCGACCAGCCTTTCGGCCCGATCACCGAACCCGGTGCGGTCGCCGACGAGCTGGATGCTCGCCAGGACATCGGCCAGCGAATGCGGGTCGAGCGACAGCACGTCCGCCCGGCAGCCCAGGAAACCGAGAGCCTGTTCGACCTGACCCGACGGCAGGGCGCACACCCGGCACAGATCCTGGGTGAGGATCAGGTCGGGGTCCAGACCGGCCAGCGCCTGCGCACGCAGCGTGTAGAGATCTTCGCCGGCCGCCATCGCGGCCCTGACGTAGTCGTCGATCGCCCGTGGCGACATTCCGGAGGTATCCCGGCCGCCCACCACGACGGCCTTGTCCAGCCGGGCGGCGGCAGGTTCGTCGCATTCGAACGTCACGCCGACCAGTTGCTCGCCGAGTCCCAACGCGTAGACGATCTCCGTCGCCGACGGCAGCAGGGAGACCAGGCGCACGGCTCCGACAGTAGTTGACTGCTCGGGTCAGCTGGCCCGCATCCGGTTCGCTCGTGCGTTGTGCTCCAGTTCGGCCATTCCCAAGGCTTCCATCAATGGCGGGATATACACACCGAAGCGTCCGCGGAGCCCCTTCTTGAGGCCGTACCAGCCACCCACCGGATTGTCCGGCGAGCGACCCCACGCCTCGACAGATCCCGCGGGCGCGGGTTTCTGCTCGTCGGTACCGCCCAGGGGCACCCAGTCCCCCGCCTCGACGAGCATCGCCCGCAGATCGTCGAGGCACCGCGCCTGGTAGGTCAGGGTGGTCTTGCCGACGACGCAGACCAGGATCGGTGGGTCGACGGTGTCGTCGCGGTGGATCGTGTAGCTCGACGATCCGGGCGGTGTTTTCAGTTGCCAGGGATCGTCTTTGGTGCCGGTACCGGACATCGGCCGACCCTACGCCCGTTGTTGGTCCCCGGCCGTGCGTGCTCAGCCGCGATAGGCCTCCTGGTACCGCAACGTCCGCGCGGTGGCAATCGGGTTGGCGTCAGCGACCAGGTCGTCGAACCGGTAGTTGGCGATCTTGGCGATCTCGATCAGCGCGGTCGAGTGCTCGATGGTCGGCGAATTGGCCATTCTCGACCAGCCGAGGTCGACGACCTTCTGATAGCTGTCGATTTCCCGTGCACACACGATGAACGGAAAGCCGAACTTCGCCTTGTACTCGCCGGCGATCTCCACGACCTCGGCCCGCTCGTCCTCGTCCAGGTTGCTCAGCCCGGCCATGGCGTGATCCTGCGCGGTGTCCAGCCCGATCTCGTTCTCGCTGCCGAGATCCGGGTAGGACTTGATGAGCTCCTGCTGTTCCTGGGTGTTCCCGGTGAGCAGGGCGTCCTGGAAGGCTGCGCGCAGGGCGAGCGTGTCGGTGAACGGCCGCTGCTCGAAGGCGCGTTCGACGGCCCACGGCGAACCCTGGACCAGTCCGCCGAAGGTCTCGGCGAACTCCTCCTCGGTCATCTCGTTGACCTGGTCGAGCCGGATGACGCCGCCTGGGCCGCCCGCGACCGCGGGCCCGTAGCTCTTGCCGACGTGGAAGAACAGGATATTGAGGCCGATCGCGGTGAAGCTGCCCGCGGTGATGCCGCTGCCGAACAGGATCGACGCCCAGTCCGGCAGGGCACCCTGCACCCCCGGCGCGAACGTCACGAACATGGCGATGCCGAGGCTGGTGCTGACGATGACCATGTTGCGGTGATCGTTGAAGTCGACCTTGGCCAGGGACTGGATGCCGACAACTGCGACGGTGGCGAACAACGCCAGCGCGGCGCCGCCCAGCACGGAGTGCGGGATCCCGGCGACGATGGCGGCGGTCTTCGGCAGCACCCCGAGAATGATCATGATGACGCCGGCGGCGGCGATCACCCACCGGCTCTTCACCTGGGTGAGCCGGACCAGGCCGACGTTCTCCGAGAAGCAGGTGTACGGGAACGAATTCATCACGCCGCCGATAGTGGTGGCCAGCCCATCGGCCCGCAGCGCCTTCGGAATGTCGTCTGACTTGATCCGCTTGCCGACGATCTCGCCGGTCGCGTAGACGCTGCCGGTGGTCTCCACGGCGGTGATCAGCATGACGACGAGCATCGAGATGATCGCAGCGAGCGAGAACTGCGGCCAGCCGAAGTAGAACGGGGTCGTCACACCCACCCAGGGCTGGGCCGCCACGTCACCGAAGTGCGCGTCGCCCAGGATGAACGCCACCGTCGTTCCGACCACCAGGCCGATCAACACCGCGATGCTGGCGACGAAGCCCTTGAAGAACCGCTGGATCAGCACGATCAGCAGCAGCGTGCCGAGCGAGTAGGCCAACAGTTTCGGGTCTGTCGGGTCGAGAATCCGCTGCCCGTTCTCGTCGAAGGTGCCGGTGTCGATGGCGTCGTTCGCGGCGACCTGCAGCAGCGTGATGCCGATGATGGTGATCACCGAACCGGTCACCACCGGCGGGAAGAACCGCAGGATCTTGCCGAAGTACGGTGCGACGAAGAACGTCGCCAGCCCGGCGACGATGACCGAACCGTAGATCATCACCAACCCGTCGGTGCCGCCGCCCGCCGCCACCCCGATGGCGATCATCGGGGCCACTCCGGCGAAAGTGACGCCCTGCAGCAGCGGCAGCCGCACGCCGACCTTCCAGAAGCCGACCGATTGAATGATCGAGGCGATGCCGCAGGTGAACAGGTCGGCGTTGATCAGGTGGATCAACTGATCACCGGACAGGCCGAGTCCGCTGGCCACCAGAATCGGCACCAAAACCGCCCCGGCGTAGAACGCCATTACGTGCTGCAGGCCGTACAGCGCCAACTTCGGGACCGCAGGTACCTGGTCGACCGGGTGTTTCATCGGCGCACGGGCTTTCACGGGAGCGGTCATGCTGGACTCCAGGGCGGTGGGTCGGGAGTCGGATGCCGCCGGCGAGTGAACGAGCAGCGTGCGCGCCGGGTGACCGACGGTGGTGACCCTGGTGAAGCTAGGGCCGGGTCATGTCGCGGACGTGAACACACGCTGCCATGGTGTTTCGTCCTGCTGGTCCGGGACAGTCCCGACGATCAGTGCGCACCGGGCCGAGCCTGGCCGAGCGAGCGGCAGGCGGGTTCTAAGCTGACGGTATGCAGCAGTACCTGGATCTGATGGACCGCATCCTGACCACCGGCGCGGTGAAAACGGATCGCACCGGCACCGGCACCCGCAGTATTTTCGGCCACCAGATGCGGTTCGACCTGTCCGCCGGCTTTCCGCTCATGACGACCAAGAAGGTGCACGTCAGGTCGGTCGTGGTTGAGTTGTTGTGGTTCCTGCAGGGCTCCACCAACGTCCGGTGGTTACAGGACCGCGGCGTCAGTATCTGGGACGAGTGGGCAGACGCTGAGGGCGAACTCGGACCCGTCTACGGGCACCAGTGGCGGTCCTGGCCGGCGCCCGACGGACGGCACATCGACCAGATCGAGGCCGTCGTCCGCTCGCTGCGCACCAACCCGGACTCCCGCCGGCACATCGTCTCCGCGTGGAACGTCGCGGAGGTATCCGAGATGGCGCTCCCCCCGTGCCACACCATGTTTCAGTTCTACGTCGCCGACGGCCGACTGTCCTGTCAGCTGTACCAGCGGTCCGCCGATGTGTTCCTCGGGGTGCCGTTCAACATCGCTTCCTACGCACTGTTGACGGAGATGATGGCCAAGGTGGTCGGCCTGCAGCCCGGGGAGTTCATCCACACCCTCGGCGATGCGCACCTGTATTCGAACCACCTCGATCAGGCGCGGTTGCAGCTCACCCGGACTCCGCGCCCGTTGCCGACCCTGGAACTCACGCCCGGCGTCACCGAGATCGACGCCTTCGGAGCCGATGACATCCGGATCCTGAATTACGACCCGTACCCCGGAATCAAGGCACCGATCGCCGTATGACATCTGACGGGCCGGAGATCACCCTCGTCGCCGCGGTCGCGCGGAACGGCACTATCGGCGCCGACGGTGGTCTGCCCTGGCGGCTGCCGGCGGACCTGCAGCGGTTCAAGGCGCTGACAATGGGCCACACCATGATCATGGGGCGCAAGACGTTTGAATCGATCGGCAGGGCCCTGCCCGGTCGCAGGAGCATCGTGGTCACCAGGGATCGCGACTGGACTGCGCCCGGCGTCACGGTCGCGCACTCCGTCGCCGAGGCCATTGACCTGGCTGGTGACGGTCCGGCCGGCACCGTGATGGTGGTCGGCGGCGGTGAAATCTACCGGCAGACCATGCACCGGGCCGAACGGCTGGAGATCACGCTGATGGACTCCGACGTCACTGGCGACACCCGCTTCCCGGAGATCGACCCGGCGATCTGGCAGGAGGCAACCCGCGAAGACGCCGACGGGTATGCGTTCGTCAGCTACCACCGCCGGCAACCAGTGCACGATCTGCAGGTGCTGCTGTCGTCGATTCGGCCGCGGCTGCACGACGGGGAGTACCTCTACTGCAGCATCCCGTCCGGCGGGACCGTGCCGGCCGGATGCCATCCGGTGGCCACGGTGCTGGAGGCAGAGGGGACAACCCTGGTGCTCCCGGTCGACGAGGCCGAACGCGCGGGGCTTGCGGGCAGCTTCCGGTGTTCGTGGATCACGCTGAGCGTGACATCGGCGCTCGATGCGGTCGGCCTGACGGCGGCCGTTGCGACGGCGCTCACCCGGGACGGCATTTCCTGCAATGTGATAGCCGGCTATCACCATGACCATCTGTTTGTGCCGACCGGCAGCGCGCACGCCGCCATGGCCGCGCTCGCAGCCCTCGCGCACACCCGGATCTGACGAACCAGCTGGCCGGACCGAATCAGCCGACCGGGGCACCCGGCCGGGTGGAGCCGTAGGGAACGACGATCCGGAGCGTCGGATCGATCTGTGTTGCGTTCATGCCGCCCAACCGCGCACGGTTGGAGCCACCGAGACCGGTCTTCACCGAGTTGGTGATGACCCCGCTCTTGTCGACGGGAACCAGGTCGGTGCGCATGGTGCGGCTCACCGAGTCCAGGAGGTCGGACAACTCCAGATCCAGGGCGTCACAGATCGATGCCAGTAGTTCGCTGGAGGCTTCCTTGCGGCCGCGTTCGACCTCGGAGAGGTATCCGAGCGAAACGTTCGCCGCAGTCGACACATCCCGCAGTGTTCGGTTCTGCCGGTTTCGAGCGTCGCGCAGTGTTTCTCCCAGTGCATCACGCAGGAGCATGTCGCACCTCCTCCCTGCTAGTCGTATGACGATTGCCACGCTGGGTGGATCGTCATTCAAGTGTGCTGCACCGACCGCAAAATCGCCGGTCAATTCCTGCTGCCGGAAACTCAAGAACCTATCGACACAACGTGCCCTGAGGACCGTTGGTTCACAACGATCCTCCGGACGTGGAACGAGTTCCACGCTACCGTGCGGTCCGCCGGGACCTGTGGCGTCCCACCGACAACCCCACCACCATCGAGATGACAGTGTTCACGCTGGCCAGGTCCACGATGACGCTGCCGACACTCATCACAACGTGAACCCTGCCAACGATGTTCCAGGGTTCCGGTCACCACCGGGTTACGAATCCATTTCGGCGATGTTCGTCAGCATCTCAAGAGCGGCGCGGACCGCCGCCGAACGGATGAGCCCGCGGGTGCCGGCGCCCGTCGGGTCGGAACCGGAGTCGGGCCGGGCGAGGTCCGCCGGGGAACCGCTGCGCTGGTCGTGGTGCCCGCCAGGTCCGGATACCGCGCAGAACCAGGTGCCGACGTCGATGCCGTCCTGTGGATCCGGTCCCGCCACTCCGGTCAGCCCGACACCGATGTCCGCGCCGCACACCCGGCGGGCACCGTCGGCCAGTTCGGCCGCGACGAGCGGATCGACCGGCCCGCGCTCGGCGAGCAGCTGCGCATCGACGCCCGCGAGCCGATGCTTGAGGTCGGTGGCATAGACCACCAGCCCGCCACGGACAACCGAGCTGGAGCCGGGAATCTCCGTGAGCAGGGCGGCCAGGAGACCGCCGGTCAGCGATTCCGCCGTCGCGACGGTGAGTCTGCGGCGGGTGAGACCGGCAAGCACGTCTGCGGCCCGCCGGCCGGGGACGCCGGCCGCGGCCCCCAGGACGGTCATCCCGCGCCGGGCGCCGGTGGCTGATCGACGTGGCCGGCCTTGGCCGAGGCGTACACGTGCCAGGCCCGCACGACGTAATCGAGACCGGTCACGATGGTCAGAATGACGGCCAGCGCCATGGCTCCGACCTGGACCCAGTACAGGCTCTCCGGCAGCGGCAGGATGTACAGGCCGATGGCGATGATCTGCACGAAGGTCTTGGCCTTGCCGCCCGGGCTGGCGGCGATCACGCCGTACCGGATCACCGCGAAGCGCAGCAGGGTGACCCCGACCTCACGGATCAGGATGATCAGCGTCACCCACCAGGCCAGGTCGCCGAGCATGGACAGGCCGATGAGCGCCGAACCGGTCAGCGCCTTGTCGGCGATCGGGTCGGCGATCTTGCCGAAGTCGGTGACCTGACCGCGTTTGCGGGCGATGTGCCCGTCATACCGATCGGTGATCGCGGCCACGGCGAAGATCACCCAGGCGATCCAGCGCCAGGTGGTGTCGTGCCCGCCCTGGGCGAACAGGGCGAGCAGGAACACCGGAACCAGGATCAGCCGCAGGACCGTCAGCGCGTTGGGCAGGTTCACCAACGACACCGGTGGCGGCGGCCGGTCGGTCATCGCAGCCCTGCTGGTGTTGCCGCTGGGTGCGAGGGTTGCGGGTCGTTCGGGACCACCTCGATCGCGGTCGCAATCAGGTCGATGCCGTCGCTTCCGGTGACCAGACAGCGGACCAGATCGCCCGGCCGCACAGAGGTCGCGGGAATGGACCCGCTGACGATCATGACGTTGCCGTCGACGTCGGGTGCCTGGTGCGGGCCGCGTCCGTAAACTCCCGGGTCCTGCTCGGACTCGCCTGATTCGGTCTGCTCGTTGGCGTCGACCAGCACCAGCATCTGCGTGCCGATCCGGTCTTCGGCGCGCTGCGCGGTCAGTTCCTCGACCAGCGAGGTGACCCGCTCCACCCGCTGCGCGATGACGTCGTCGTCGAGCTTGTCCGGCAGCGACTCGGCCGCGGTGCCGTCCTCGTCGGAATAGCCGAAGACGCCGACCGCGTCCATCCGCGCACCGACCAGGAACGCCTCGAGTTCGGCGAGGTCGGCCTCGGTCTCGCCGGGGAAGCCGACGATGACGTTGGAGCGGATGCCGGCGTCCGGTGACGCGGCGCGGATCTGCTCCACCAGGCTGAGGAACGACAGCCGCGATCCGTACCGGCGCATCCGCCGCAGCACGGGCTCGGAGGCGTGCTGGAACGACATGTCGTAGTAGTCGGCCACGCCGGGGATGGTGGCGATGGCCTCGATCAGCCAGGGGCGGGTCTCCGCCGGCTGCAGGTAGGACAACCGGACCCGCCCGATCCCGGGTACCGCCGCCAACGCGCCGAGCAGGTCTTCGAGTTGACGCTCGCCGGGCAGGTCCTTGCCGAACGAGGTCGAGTTCTCGCTGACCAGGACGATTTCCCGGACGCCCTGGCCGGCCAGCCAGTGCGCCTCGGCGACGATGTCCGCGATCGGCCGGGAGACGAAGGCGCCGCGGAAGGACGGGATCGCGCAGAAGGTGCAACGCCGGTCGCAACCGGAGGCGATCTTCAGCGGGGCGACCGGCCCGGAGTGCAGCAAGGTGCGGAGCAGGGTCGGGCCGGACGCCGGCGCGTGTCCGGGGAGCGAGACCTCCTCCGCGACGCTCGGTCGCGCGGCCGGTGAGATCGGCAGCAATTTCCGGCGGTCGACGGGGGTGTGGGCCGCCGGCCGGTGGCCATCGACGACGTCACCGAGCAAGGCGGCGAGATCCGGGTAGGAATCGAACCCGAGGACCGCATCGGCTTCGGGCAGGGCCTGCGCCAATTCGACGCCGTACCGCTCGGCCAGGCAGCCGACCGCGACAACCTTCGCGCCGGTGTCGGCAGCGGCAAGCACGGTGTCGATGGAGTCCTTCTTGGCGCTGGCGACGAACGCGCAGGTGTTGACCACCACGACATCGGCGCCGGCCGGGTCCGCGACGAGTTCGTACCCGCCCACTTCCAGTCGTCCGGCGATCTCCGACGAGTCAACCTCGTTACGAGCACAGCCGAGGGTCACCAAATTTACTCGAGTAGGAGACACCGAAGCACTGCGGGCGGACACTTGTCTACCCTAGTCGGCCCGACGAAGGAGGGACGCCAGTAAGCAGGTGTGAGCGTGTCTGCCCCCGGCAGACCCGCTCACAGTCAGCCCGCCGCCCCGTCGACTGACACCGCAGCAGGGTCAAAACCTTGACTCCGGACCCCAGCGGCCGTGTTTGCCCTGGCTGGATGGCACTCGGCGGCACCGATCGGGCGACGCGGGCATCCGGCTGGCGACGCGGGCTCCGGATGGCCCAATCCAGAATCGACACCGGTGCGTCGGGCGGCCGGAGACCGTGTGTTGCGCCCCCATTAAGGTTGGGCGCCGTGACTGTCGATGACCCCAAGCCTCTGGTGGTGCATCGCGCGAAAGTCACCGACGTCCGGCGCATCAAGGAGCTGGTCGACGCTTATGCCGGGCCGATCCTGCTGCAGAAGTCGCTGGCGAACCTGTTCGAGGACGTCACCGAGTTCTGGGTGGCTGAGCTCGACGGCGTCGTGCTCGGCTGCGGGGCGCTGCACGTGTTGTGGGAGGACCTCGGCGAGATCCGGACGGTGGCGACCGACCCGGCCGCCCGCCGCCACGGTGTGGGTCGGGCCGTTTGCGAGGAGATCATCGCGCAGGCTATCGATCTTGGTCTGCACCGGCTGTTTGTGCTGACCTTTGAGACGGAGTTCTTCCGTTCGCTGGGGTTCGAACCGATCCGTGAGCTGGACCTGTCCCGGGAGGCCTACGCGGAGCTGCGGTCGTCGTACGACCGGGGTGTCGCCGAGTTCCTCGACCTGCCGTACGTCAAACCGAACACCCTGGGCAACACCCGGATGCTGAAGATTCTGTAGCGCGCAGGAGCCCTGTCGGGCCTACCAAGTGGTCAGGACCGGATATTCGTCCGGTATTGCCGGGCCCAGATGGCGCCTCGCGGCGTTGTGCTCGTCGCCGATACAGCAACGGTATCGGCTCCTCTCGCGCCTTGCGATCCATCCATCTGGTTCCCGGCAACCCCCGAACAACATCCGATCCTGACCACTAAGCCTGCGGGGTGCGCCGATCGGCGATCTTCGCGAGGGCCTCGTTCAGCAGTGCCTCGCCGTCCTCTTCGCTGCGTCGTTCCTTGACGTAGGCGAGATGGGACTTGTAGGGCTCGACCTTCGTCGCGGGCGGCGGGGTGGTCCGGTCCTGCCCGGCCGGCAGCCCGCAGCTGGGGCAGTCCCAGGTGTCGGGGATCTCGGCGTCCATCGAAAAGGCCAACCGGGTGGTGTGCCCGTTGGCGCAGTAGAACTCCAGGCGGCGCCGGGGTGCGGATTCGCCGCGATCCGACTCACCCATCCGTCCTGCGCCGATCCGTGAACCCCGAATCGGATTGCCACCCGCCATATCGACCTGCCTGTTCAAGGAGCTGGTTTCGTCCAGCTAAAGCCCTGCCGGCTCCGTGATCAGAGCCGGCCTGCGATGGTGCTCGAGCTCAGGCCCCGACCTTCAACAACAATCCGACCCCGACAATCGAGATCGCCCAGATGGACGCAACGAACAGGGTCAACCGGTCGAGGTTCTTCTCCACCACCGATGAACCGGACAGCGAGGACTGCATGGTGCCACCGAACAACGAGGACAGGCCGCCGCCCTTGCCGCGGTGCAGCAGGATCAGCGCCATCAACGCCAAGCTGGTGATGACCAGCAGGATGTTCAAGAAGATTGTCATGTCTGCCTTGCTCGTAAAAGTCGTCGGCGCGTCCAGATGCTGTGCAACGGCCGGTTCGACCGGGATCGGCCCCGAGTCTAACCCGGTTGCGGACCCCCAGTCGCCTGCGACGCTGTCGTCAGGGACCCTCCGGCAGTCGCCGACGGGGCCGACCCGTCTCTCGGATCGACCCCGTCGGTGTCGTGATGAGTCTGCTGCTACGCAAGGACCTACTACGGAAGGACACCGACCGCGTTCGCGGCCAGATTCGCGAACTCCGTGCCGTCCAGGGACGCCCCGCCGACCAGGGCGCCGTCCACGTCGGGCTGCGCGGTGATCTCCGAGACGTTGCCCGACTTCACCGAACCGCCGTACAGGATCCGGATGCCGTCGGCGATCTCCGCACCGTACTTCTCGGCCAGTGCGGCGCGCGCGGCGCCGCAGACCTCCTGGGCATCTGCCGGCGTCGCCACCCGTCCGGTGCCGATGGCCCAGACCGGCTCGTACGCGAGCACAATCGTCGTGGCCTGCTCCGGCGTGACGTCAACCATGGCGGCCAGCATCTGGTCAACGGAGTGCTGGACCTGGTTGCCGGCCTCGCGAACCTCTAGGCCCTCGCCGAAGCAGAGCAGCGGGATCAGCCCGTGCTTGTAGGCGGCGTTGACCTTCTTGGCCAGCAATTCGTCGGACTCGTTGTGGTACTCGCGCCGCTCCGAGTGCCCGACCAGCACGTAGGTGCAGCCGAGCTTGGCGAGCTGGGAGCCAGAGATCTCGCCGGTGTAGGCGCCGGAGTCGTAGGCGGACAGGTCCTGGGCGCCGTAGGCGATTCCCAGTTTGTCGGCCTCGATCAGCGTCTGCACCGACCGCAGAGCGGTGAACGGCGGGATGACGGCAACCTCGACGTGCTTGAGGTATTTGTCGGGCAGCGTGAATGCGATCTTCTGCACCAGTGCGATGCCCTCGAGGTGGTTGAGGTTCATCTTCCAGTTGCCGGCGATCAGTGGTTTGCGGGCCATGCGCTATGCCTCCAGAACTGCCAGGCCGGGGAGCTCTTTGCCCTCGAGGTACTCCAGGGACGCGCCACCGCCGGTCGAGATGTGGGTGAAGCCGGATTCATCGACGCCGAGAATGCGCACGGCGGCCGCGGAGTCGCCGCCGCCGACGACGGAAAACGATGGGGACGCGGAGATCGCCTCGGCGACCGCCCGGGTGCCATCGGCGAACGGGGCGAGCTCGAACACACCCATCGGCCCGTTCCAGAAGACTGTGGAGGCGCTCGCAGCTACTTCAGCGAACTTGGCCGCGCTTGCCGGTCCGATGTCCAGCCCCAGCCAGCCGTCAAGAATGCCGTCGGCGCCGACAATCTGCACGGCGGCATCCGCGGAAAACGCGTCCGCGATGACGACATCCGTTGGCAGCACGATCTTGTCGCCGTTCTCGGCGAGAAGGTTCTTGCAGACCTCGATCTGGTCCTCCTGCAGCAGCGAGGCGCCGACGCCCAGGCCCTTGGCGGCCAGGAAGGTGAACGCCATCCCGCCGCCGATCAGCAGCGAATCGACCCGGGGCAGCAGTGAAGTGATCACGCCGAGCTTGTCGGAGACCTTGGAGCCGCCCAGGATGACGGCGTACGGCCGTTCCGGATCGACGGTGAGCTTCTTCAGCACCGCGGTTTCGGCGGAGACCAGGTACCCGGCGAAATGCGGGAGTTTCTTGGCGATGTCGTAGACCGAGGCCTGCTTGCGGTGCACCACGCCGAAACCGTCGGAAACGAAAGCGGCGCCGTCGCCGACAACGGCCACCAGGTCGTCGGCCAACGCGGCGCGCTCGCCTTCGTCCTTCGACGTTTCGCGCGCGTCGAACCGGACGTTCTCCAGCATTGCGAGGCCGCCAGGCTCAAGTGTCGCAACGGTTTCCCTTGCGGACGGCCCGACAAGGTCGGTGGCCAGCGGGACGGTGACGCCGAGCAGTTCACCCAGACGGGTGGCAGCCGGGGCGAGCGAGTACTTGGACTCGGGTGCGCCCTTGGGTCGTCCCAGGTGGGCGGTCACCACCACTTTGGCGCCGCCCTGAAGGAGCGCCTGCAGGGTGGGCAGCGAGGCCTTGATGCGACCGTCGTCGGTGATGACGTCACCATCGAGGGGAACGTTGAGATCGGAACGGACCAGCACCGTACGACCGGCGACGCCGGCGGCCAGTAGATCGTCGAGCGTGTGCACGGGAGAACTCCTAGGCAGATCTGGGTTTGACGGTGGGCCGGTCTGACCGACCAGACAAGAGCAGAGGTCGAGGCGGGCACCGAGGCGCAAGTGGCGCCCGGCCGGAAGTCACCGGACCGGGCGCCGCCCGCGGCCTGGTGTCTTAGAGCGAGCCGCCGACGATGGCGGTCAGGTCGACCAACCGGTTGGAGTAGCCCCACTCGTTGTCGTACCAGCCGACGATCTTGAAGAAGTTGCCGCCCAGCCCGATGGTCAACGGCGAGTCGAAGGTGCACGACGCGGGCGCCCCGACGATGTCGGTGGACACGATCGGATCGGTCGAGTAGACCAACTTGCCCGCGAGGGAACCGGTCTCCGACGCGGCCTTGAACGCGGCGTTGATCTCGTCGACGGTGGTCGACTTCTCCAGCTCGACGGTCAGGTCGGTGACCGAACCCGTCGGCACCGGCACCCGCAGCGCGTAGCCGTGCAGCTTGCCCTTGAGCTCCGGCAGCACCAGCGCGGTGGCCTTGGCGGCGCCGGTGGTGGTCGGGATGATGTTGATCGCGGCGGCCCGAGCCCGACGGAGGTCGGAGTGCGGGAAGTCCAGGATGACCTGGTCGTTGGTGTACGCGTGGATCGTCGTCATCAGGCCCTGCACCAGGCCGAAGTTCTCGTGCAGCACCTTCGCCATGGGGGCGACGCAGTTCGTGGTGCAGGACGCGTTCGACAGGATGTTCTGCGAACCGTCGTACTTGTCGTCGTTCACGCCGATGACGATGGTGATGTCCTCGCCGCTGGCCGGCGCGGAGATGATGACCTTCTTGGCCCCGGCCTCGATGTGCTTCTTCGCGGCCTCGGCCTTGGTGAAGAAGCCGGTGGACTCGATGACGACATCGACTCCGAGGTCTGCCCAGGGCAGTGCGGCGGGGTCGCGGTTCGAGATGACCTTGAAGCCCTTGCCGTCGACGGTGATCTCGCCGTCACCCGCGGCAACCTCGTAGGGCAGCTTGCCCATCACCGAGTCGTACTTGAGTAGATGGGCAAGAGTCTTGGTGTCCGTCAGATCGTTCACGGCGACGATCTCGATGTCTGTATCGAGTGAATCCACCGCTCGCCAGAAGTTGCGGCCGATCCGGCCGAATCCATTCACACCGACGCGCACAGTCACGTGTGTCGCCCTCCTCATAGGGATTACCGAAGCAGGGTCATCTTGACCCCGACGGGATCGATCAAGTGACGCCGCCCACGTAGCCGTGGGCAACGACGGCATCACTGTATCGGCAGCCCATCACCCCGGCACGTCGGCCCGGGTGGATCGGGCAAAGTCAGGACTTAGGTCCCGGCCGGTGCCAGCCCCGCAACTACCGACAGTTAACCCGCAGCGTGCCGCGGACCTGCAGTGACGACCGGAATCTCGGTCTCTTCAGGACGCTGAAACCGTTCAGCACTCGGGCTAAAAGCGTTCAGCATCCTGTCAGGCACTGTTCAGCAGGACGTGGTCAGTTGTCCAACATGTCGGCGGTGACGGCGGACTCGGTGTCCGGAATGCCGAGATCGGCGGCCCGCTTGTCGGCCATCGTCAGCAGCCGGCGAATCCGGCCGGCCACCGCGTCCTTGGTCATCGGCGGGTCGGCCAGCTGGCCCAACTCCTCCAGCGAGGCCTGGCCGTGCGCGATCCGCAGTCGACCCGCCTGGCTCAGGTGGTCAGGTGCCTCGTCACCCAGGATCGTCAGGGCACGTTCGACCCGCGCCGAGGCAGCGACCGCGGCCCGCGCCGACCGGCGGAGGTTGGCGTCGTCGAAGTTGGCCAACCGGTTCGCGGTCGCCCTGACCTCGCGGCGCATCCGCCGTTCCTCCCACGCCAGCATCGACGAGTGGGCGCCCAACCTGGTGAGCAGGGCGGCGATCGCATCGCCGTCGCGGACCAGTACCCGGTCGGCTCCCCTGACCTCGCGGGCCTTGGCGCCGATGCCCATCCGGCGTGCGGCGCCGACCAGGGCAAGGGCCGCCTCCGGACCCGGGCAGGTGACCTCGAGGGACGCGCTGCGGCCGGGCTCGGTCAGCGACCCGTGCGCGAGAAAAGCGCCCCGCCAGGCAGCTTCGGCATCGCTCACGGAACCGGCAACGATCTGCGGCGGCAGGCCGCGAACCGGTCGGCCGCGCTGGTCGATGAGCCCGGTCTGCCGGGCCAGCGAATCCCCGCCGGCCACCACCCGCACGACGTAGCGGGTGCCCTTGCGCAGTCCGGACGCCGCCAGCACCTGCACGTCGGCAACGTGCCCGTAGAGCTCGCCGATCTCCTTACGCAGGCGTCTGGCCACCGCTCCGGTGTCCAGCTCCGCCTCCACGATCACCCGTCCGGCGACGATGTGCAGACCGCCGGCGAAGCGCAGCAGGGCGGAAACCTCTGCCTTCCGCGCCGACACCTTGCTCACCGCCACCCGGCTGAGCTCGTCCTTCACGGTGGCCGTCATCGCCATCCCGGGCACTCCCTGTCCGTCATCGCTACGACTCCCCCCAAACAGGCGTTTGGTGCCCGCCACCCTGCGACCGTTCCAGGACCGCCGCGAGCGACGCCGACAACCTGCTCGGGTCGTGCCGTGCGGTTCCCGGAATGGCCACGTCGTGCAGATCCAGGGTCGCCCCGAGACGAGCTGCGGCCGACGCGAGTCGTTGCGGAAGCGCTACCGAGCCGCGATCCGCCAACACCGAGTCGACCCGAAGGTTCGGGGCGTGTGCTGAGAGTACGTCCAGGTGTTGCTCCGGCGAGAATCCTTCCGTCTCGCCCTGCTGCGCCGCGAGGTTCAGGACGACAAGTCGCTGCGCCCTGCTGGCGGTGATCGCGGCCGCCATGTCGGGCAGCATCAGGTGCGGTAGCACGCTGGTGAACCATGACCCTGGCCCGAAGGTGATCAGGTCGGCGTGCCCGATCGCGGCGAGGGCCTCCGGGCAGGACGTCGCGTCGGCGGGCGCGAGGGTCACCGATCGGACCTGGCCGGGGGTGCTGGCGACAGCCACCTGGCCGCGGATGCGACGCAGCGCGGTCGGGTCCTCGTCCAGGCCTTCGACCTCGGCGACGATGTCCAGCGGCTGGCAGGACATCGGCAGCACCCGGCCACGGGCGCCCAGCAGCGCGCCGGCGGCGTCGAGCGCGGCGACGGGATCACCGAGGACCTGGCTGAGGCCGACCAGCACGATGTTGCCGACCGGGTGCCCGGCCAAGGCGCCCTCGCCGCGGAACCGGTGCTGGAACGTCGAGCCCCACAGCTGTCCGGTGCTGTCCGGTGCCGCGAGCGCGGAAAGGGCCATCCGGAGATCGCCGGGCGGCACGATGCCCGGCACTTCGCGCCGCAGCCGGCCGGAGGAACCGCCGTCGTCGGCGACCGTGACCACGGCGGTGATATCGACCTGGAGCCGGACCAAGGCGGTCAACATGACATGCAGGCCGTGGCCGCCGCCGAGCGCAACGACCTTGCGGCGGTGCTCGCGTCGCCCGGCCGAACCGGTCCCGTTCGCGGCGGTTCGATGTTCCGCCGGATGGCTCGAAGCCGCGTCAGCCACTACTCCCTGCCAAGGTCGCGGTGGACCACCTGAACGGCCAGGGTGCCGCTCTCCAGCCGTCGCCGGAGTTCCTCGGAGACCGCGACGCTGCGATGCTTGCCGCCGGTGCAACCGACGGCGAGGGTGAGGTACCGCTTTCCTTCGCGTTTGTAGCCGCCGCTGATCAGGCCGATCAGCTCCACGTACCGGTCCAGGAACTCGGTCGCGCCTTCCTGGGACAGCACATAGTCGGAAACCTCTTGCTCGCGCCCGTTGTGGTCGCGGAGCTCGGGGATCCAGTACGGGTTCGGCAGAAAACGCATGTCGATGACGAGGTCGGCGTCCAGCGGGAGCCCGTACTTGAATCCGAACGACACCACCGTGAGGGACGACTTGCGCTCCGCAGAGGTGTGCGCGAACGCCCGCTCGACCTCGGCACGAAGTTGGTGGACGGACAGTTCCGAGGTGTCGACGACGACGTCCGCCTCCTGCCGCAGCGGCTCCAGCACGGCGCGTTCCTCGGCCACCCCATCCGCGAGCCGGCCACCGCCCTGCAGCGGATGCGAGCGCCGGTTGGCCTCGTACCGGCGGATCAGCGCCGCGTCGCTCGCCTCCAGGAACAACACCCGCGGCCGGTAGCCGCGGGCGTCCAGGTCCTTGATGACCTCCGCCAGATCATGGGTGAACGCCCTGGACCGGACGTCGAGCACGATGGCGATCCGGGTGACGTCACCGCTGGTTCTCGAACCCAGATCGACCATGGTGGTGATCAGTTCGGGCGGCAGGTTGTCCACAACGAACCAGCCCAGATCCTCCAGGCACTTTGCGGCCGTCGATCGCCCGGCACCGGACAGCCCGGAGACGATGGCGACCTGAATTCCCGCGGTCGGTTCCGGCTCGCCGTGCGGGGCGGCGTCCGCTGCGTTGCGTTCGGGTATCTGGTCGTCCGGCTTTCCCATGTCAGGCCCCTGTCTTCACCCCGTCGCCGAATCCGTTGACCGGAATAGCGTTTTCCTGCGTGTCCGATGACGGTATCGGTATCGCGGGTACCGCCGCCTGCGGCAGCGCGGTTCTGGTCCGATCCGGCGCGACCGCCGCGGCCGGCCGGACCGGGGCGGACACCGCGGGTTCGACCGGGCCGGCCAAGGCCTCGACGACCGCCTCCGCCGTGCGCCGACCGATTCCGGGCACCTCGAGGATGTCCTCGACGGTCGCCTTCCGCAGGGCGCCGACGGATCCGAAGTGCCGGACCAGTGCCTTGCGCCGGACGTCCCCGAGACCGGCCACGTTGTCCAGTGCCGACACCGTCATGGACTTGGAGCGTTTGGCCCGGTGATAGGTGATCGCAAAACGGTGCGCCTCGTCGCGCAGTCGCTGCAGCAGGTACAGCGCCTCGCTGGTCCGCGGGAAGATGATCGGCTCGTCCTGCGCGGGGACCCAGACCTCCTCGAGGCGTTTGGCCAGCCCACAGATGGTGACATCCACGATGCCCAATTCGGCGAGTTCGGTCGCCGCCGCATTGACCTGCGGCGCTCCCCCGTCGACCACCAGCAGTTGCGGCGGGTAGGCGAACCGCCGCGGCCGACCGGTTTCCGGGTCGATGCCACGCCGGTAGGTGGGTTCGGCGGTTTCCGGTGCCGGAGCAGACGCCGGCACCTCCCCGGACAGCATGGCCGGCAGATCGGCGATGCGCGGGGCACCTGCCGAATCGGTCATCGCCCGCCCGGTGCCGTGGGTGAACCGCCGCCGGACCACCTCGGCGATGGATGCCACGTCGTCGCCGGGGTGCTCCCGGATGGCGAACCGGCGGTAGTCGCTGCGCTTGGGCAGGCCGTCCTCGAAGACCACCAGGGATGCGACGACATCGGTGCCCATGACGTGGGAGACGTCGATGCACTCGATGCGCAGCGGTGCCACGTCCATCCCCAGGGTGTCGGCCAGCTCGGTCAGCGCCGCCGACCGAGCGGTCAGGTCGCTGGCCCGCTTCAGCCGGTGCTGGGTCAGCGCCTCGGCGGCGTTCCGGGTGACGGTTTCGGCCAGCGCTCGTTTGTCACCGCGCTGCGGAACCCGCAAGGAGACCCGTGATCCGCGCAGGTCGGAGAGCCATTGGGTGAGTTCGGCCTCGGTCGCGGCCGTTTCGGCCGGCAGCACCGGAACCAGGATCTCCCGGGGCACCGCGGTCGCGCCGTCGTCGTCCGCGCGGCCGCCGTAGAACTGCAACAGGAAGTTCTCCACCAACGACGCCATGCCCGCGGGTCCGGCACTGTCGGCGTCCACATCGACGATCCAGCCCCGCTGCCCACGGACCCGGCCGCCGCGGACGTGGAAGATCTGCACCGAGGCGAGCAGGTCGTCGGCCGCAATGCCGACGACATCGGCGTCGGTGCCGTCCCCCAGCACGACGGCCTGTTTCTCCACTGCCCGCCGCAATGCGCCCAGGTCGTCCCGCAACCGGGCGGCCTTCTCGAAGTCCAGCTCGGCGGCCGCCGCACCCATCTCCTTTTCCAGCCGGCGGATCAGCGGGTCGGCCTTGCCCGCCATGAAATCGCAGAAGTCCATGACGATCTCGCGGTGTTCGGCCGCGCTGACCTGGCCGGTGCACGGTGCGGAGCACTTGCCGATGTAGCCGAGCAGGCACGGCCGGCCGATCTGCTGTGAACGCCGGAACACCCCGGATGAGCAGGTCCGCGCCGGGAAGACCCGCAACAACATGTCCAGCGTCTCCCGGATGGCCCAGGCGTGGGCGTACGGCCCGAAGTACCGGACGCCCTTGCGGTGCGGGCCACGCATGACCTGCAGCCGCGGGTACTCCTCGCCGAGGGTGACCGCCAGCTCCGGGTAGGACTTGTCGTCCCGGTAGCGCACGTTGAACCGCGGGTCGAACTCCTTGATCCAGTTGTATTCCAGTTGCAGCGCCTCGACCTCGGTCGAGACCACCGTCCATTCCACGCCCGCCGCGCTGGTGACCATCTGCGCTGTCCGCGGGTGCAGCGAACCGAGATCGGCGAAGTACGAATTCAGCCGCTGCCGCAGGCTTTTGGCCTTGCCGACGTAGATGACCCGATGGCCGGGATCGCGGAACCGGTACACGCCCGGCGAATCCGGAATCGTGCCCGGGGCGGGGCGATAGGTAGCGGGATCCGGCACATCGGCGAGGGTAATCCTCGGCGCCGACAGTTCGGTCCCGTTGGCCCGACGGAGGAGGGCCGCCAATCGAACAGAGGAGAGCGCTGAAACAAACTGACGACGAAGGAGGCGGGTTGTTCAGGGCGCTCCCGGCGCCCGCCGGGTTGGCTGCACCGCTACCCAGCCAGCGCCAGGTCAAGCGGTCATCATGACCACAGCCGTTGAGCCGACCTGCGCCCGCCGGCCCGGATAGGGTTAGCCCGCCGAGCGGGAAGCGGTTGCCCGCCCGGTCGGTGCTGACTCGGTGCAAGACCGATTCAGCGACGGTGTGGGTTCGCGGTATCAGGACGTCAGCGATCAACAGTGTTCGCACGTATGCAAGGAGCGCAGATGGAGATCTGGCCGGGCAAGCCCTACCCATTGGGGGCCACGTTCGACGGCACGGGCACAAACTTCGCCATCTTCAGCGAGGCGGCCGAGAAGGTCGAGCTGTGCCTGATCGGCGAGCGCGGCGGCGAGACCAGGATCGCGATGCCGGAGGTCGACGCCTACGTCTGGCATTGCTATTTGCCGACGGTGCAACCGGGTCAGCGGTACGGCTACCGGGTACACGGCCCCTACGAGCCGCATCACGGCTCCCGCTGCAACCCGAACAAGCTGCTGCTCGACCCCTACGCCAAGGCCGTCTCCGGGGCCATCGATTGGGATCCGGCGCTGTTCTCGTACAACATGGGCGACCCGGATTCGCGGAACGACGCCGACTCCGGCCCGCACATGATGCAGGGCGTGGTGATCAACCCGTTCTTCGACTGGACCGGCGATCGCTCGCTGAAAATTCCCTACAACGACAGCGTGATCTACGAGGCGCACGTCAAGGGCCTCACCGCGCTGCATCCGGAGGTGCCGGCCAGCCAGCGCGGCACCTACGCCGGGGTCTCGCATCCCGCGGTGATCGATCACCTCACCCGGCTGGGCGTCACCGCCCTGGAACTCATGCCGGTCCATCAGTTCGTGAACGACAGCACGCTGATCGACCAGGGGCTGTCGAATTACTGGGGCTACAACACCATCGGGTTCTTTGCGCCGCAGAACACCTATTCCGCCTTCGGCGAGCGCGGCCAGCAGGTGCAGGAATTCAAGGCCATGGTGAAGGCCCTGCACACAGCGGGTATCGAGGTCATTCTCGACGTGGTCTACAACCACACGGCCGAGGGCAACCACATGGGTCCGACGCTGTCCTTCCGGGGCATCGACAATGGCGCGTATTACCGGTTGGAGTCCGGTGACCAGCGGTATTACACCGACTACACCGGTACCGGGAATTCGCTCAATGTCCGGCATCCGCATTCGCTGCAGTTGTTGATGGATTCGTTGCGGTATTGGGTCACCGAGATGCATGTCGACGGTTTCCGCTTCGACCTGGCGGCCACCCTCGCCCGCGAGTTCTACGACGTTGACCGGCTTTCCACGTTCTTCGAGCTCGTGCAGCAGGATCCGGTCGTCTCGCAGGTGAAGCTCATCGCAGAGCCCTGGGATATCGGGCCCGGCGGATATCAGGTCGGCAATTTCCCGCCGCAGTGGACCGAGTGGAACGGCAAGTACCGGGACACCGTGCGGGACTTCTGGCGCGGTGAACCGGCGACACTGGGCGAATTCGCCTCTCGGCTGACCGGCTCGGCCGACCTCTATGAAACGTCCGGGCGCCGCCCCGTTGCGTCGATCAACTTCGTCACCGCCCATGACGGGTTCACGCTCGCCGACCTGGTGTCCTACAACGAGAAGCACAACGACGCGAACGGCGAGGGGAACCGGGACGGCGAGTCGCACAACCGGTCCTGGAACTGCGGCGTCGAGGGCCCGACCGACAACACCGATGTGCTCGTGCTGCGCGGCCGCCAGCAACGCAACTTCCTGGCGACTCTGCTGCTCTCCCAGGGTGTGCCGATGATCGCGCACGGCGACGAGCTGGGCCGCACCCAACTCGGCAACAACAACACCTACTGCCAGGACTCCGAGCTGAGCTGGATCCACTGGCTGGAGGCGGACGAGCCGCTGATCGAGTTCACCGCCTCGGTGGCCAGGCTGCGTCGGCAGCACCCGACCTTCCGCCGGCGCCGGTTCTTCGACGGCCGGCCGGTGGCCAGAGCCGAGGGCGAACCGTTGCCGGACATCGTCTGGATGACCCCGATGGGCCAACTGATGAAGCCGGAGGACTGGGACGCCGGCTTCGGTCGGTCCATCGGAATGTTCCTGAACGGCAACGGGATTCGCGGGATGGACACCCGCGGCCAGGCCGTCGTCGACGATTCGTTCCTGTTGCTGTTCAACGCGCACGACGAGGGCATGCAGTGGGTGCTGCCCCCGGAGGAGTTCGCCCCGGCCTGGCGACTGGTGATCGACACGTCCGGAGTTCCCGACCGGCCGGAAACCATCGCCGGTGGCAGCGAGGTCGCCATCGCCAGCAAAGGCATGGTGGTCCTGCAGGCACTCGCCGCCGCCACTGAGGCACCGACCCAGGGTCATGCCGCGGCCGACGTCCCGACCATCGCCCCGGTTCCGGTGTCCATGCGCGCCGATTCCGGCAGCTCGGCGCTGCCCGCCGACGCCCCGGTGCCGCCGGCGGAGCATCGGGAGCCGGACGAGCCGGAGCCCGCCGAGTCCGCCGGGGAGTCCGCGCCGGCGAAGCCGACCGCCCGGGCTCGGCGGCCGAAGAAGAAGTGATGAGAGTCCCGCACTCCACCTACCGCCTGCAGATCACCGAGGACTGGCCCCTGCAGCAGGCGGCGGCGCTGGTGCCGTATTTGCGCGCCCTGGGCGCCGACTGGGTGTACCTCTCGCCGGTGCTCGCCGCCGAGCCGGGCTCCGCGCATGGCTACGATGTCGTCGACCATTCCATGGTCGACGAAAGTCGCGGTGGCGAAGCCGGTTTGGTGGCCGTAGCGGAGTCGGCGCATACCGCCGACCTCGGCGTGCTGGTGGACATCGTGCCCAACCATGTCGGTGTCGCGACCCCGGCGTTGTCGGTGTGGTGGTGGGATGTGCTGCACAAGGGACAACAGTCGGTGCACGCCGAGGCCTTCGACATCGACTGGGCGGCCGGTGGCGGCAAGATCCGGCTGCCGATGCTGGGCGACGGTGATGACGAACTCGCGAACCTGCGGGTCGTCGGCGGCGAGCTGCGGTATTACGACCACCGCTTCCCCATCGCCGATGGGACGTCGGACGGCACCCCGCAGCAGGTGCATGCCCGGCAGCACTACGAGCTGATGAACTACCGGCGGGCGGATGCGGAACTCAATTACCGCCGGTTCTTCGCGATCACCACCCTCGCCGGGATTCGGGTCGAACTGCCGGAGGTCTTCGCCGATTCGCATAGCGAGATTGCCCGCTGGGTTGAGCGGGGCTGGGTCGACGGGCTGCGTATCGACCATCCGGACGGCCTGGCCGATCCCGGTCGTTACCTCGACGACCTCGCGGCGCTGATCGACCACCGGTACGTCGTGGTGGAGAAGATCATCGAGGGCGACGAGAAGCTGCCGGCGTCCTGGGAGTGTGCCGGGACCAGCGGGTATGAGGCGCTGGCCGCACTCGACCGGCTGTTCACCGACCCGGCGGGTGCGGCTGCGCTCGACGAACTGGACACCCAGCTCCGCGGTGGGTTGCGGGTGGACTGGCCGGCGATGACCCAGTTCACCAAACGCGCCGTCACCGATGGCATTTTGCGCTCGGAGGTCCTGCGGCTGGCCCGGCTTGTTCCGGAGATCTCGCGGGCCGATGACGCCATCGCGGAGCTGCTCAGCTCCTTCAGCGTGTACCGAACCTATCTGCCGCTGGGTGCGCAGTACCTTGCCGAGGCGGTCGACCGGGCGATCTCCAGTCGGCCGGAGCTCGCCGGGTCGATTGACCAGATCGCCGGCCGGTTGGGCGATGTCGGGTCCGAGTTCACGGTGCGTTTCCAGCAGACCTCGGGGATGGTGATGGCCAAGGGCGTCGAGGATTGCGCGTTCTACCGTTGGACCAGGCTCACCTCGCTGACCGAGGTCGGCGGCGAGCCAGCGCAGTTCTCGTTGTCGCCCCTGGAGTTTCATGACGTGCAGGGCGATCGGCTCGCCCGCTCCCCCGACACGTTGACCGCGCTGTCCACCCACGACACGAAGCGCTCGGAGGATGTCCGGGCCCGCATCTCGGTCATCTCGGAACTGGCGACCGAATGGGCGTCGGCCGTCCGCGGTTGGAACCGGCAGGCCCCGCTGAGCGATGGCCCGCTGGCGAATCTGCTGTGGCAGGCCGCGGTCGGCGCCTGGCCGATCGACCGTCCACGGTTGCATGCGTTCGCCGAGAAGGCAGCCCGGGAGGCCGGTGTGTCAACGACCTGGATCGACTCCGACGCCGAGTTCGAGCAGCGGTTGCATGCGCTGGTCGATGCGGTGTACGACGACGCCGAACTGCATTCCGGGATCGTCGCCATGGCCGACCGGCTGCTGCCGTTCGGCAGGTCGAATTCCCTGTCCGCCAAGCTGATCCAGCTCACCGGGCCCGGCGTCCCGGACGTTTACCAGGGCACCGAGATGTGGGACCTGTCGCTGGTCGACCCGGACAACCGGCGACCTGTCGACTTCCGCCGTCGGTTCGGGCTGCTCGCCGCCATCGACGGTGGCGCCGAACCCGACCTTGAGGCCGACGACGAGGGCGTGGTCAAACTCCTGGTGACCAGTAGGGCGTTGCGGCTCCGCCGGGACCGGCCCGAGCTGTTCACCGGGTACACCCCGATCGTCGCGACGGGTCCCGCGGCGGATCACCTGTTTGCCTTCGATCGGGGCGGGGCACTCACCCTGGCGACCCGACTGCCGGTCGGTCTCGACCGGGCGGGTGGTTGGCAGGGCACCACCGTCGAACTACCGACCGGGGCGTGGGTCGACGAGCTGACCCGGCGCCGGTTCAGCGGCGGGGTGATCCCGGTCGCTGATCTGTTGGAGCACTACCCGGTGGCCCTGCTGGTTCGAGATTCCTGACGCAACAACGCATTGCAAGTCTGAGAGGCGATGATGAACGGAACCGCACGGGTTTGGGCGCCCCGGGTCGCCAAGGTCGATCTGGTGATCGGCGCGGACGCGCACCCGATGGTCGCCGAGGACGGCGGGTGGTGGTCGGCCGAACTACCCCCGTTGACCACCGAGCAGGACTACGACTACGGGTTCCGGCTGGATGATGACGACGTCGTCCTGCCCGACCCGCGCTCCCGGCGGCAGCCGGCCGGGGTGGACGGACCCAGCCGGACTTTCAATCCGTGGTCGTACCAATGGAACGACCAGGCCTGGACCGGGCGCCGGCTGGCCGGCAGCCTGATCTACGAGATGCACATCGGAACCTTCACACCAGCAGGCACACTCGATGCGGCCATCGAGAAGCTCGACTACCTCTCGACTCTCGGCGTCGACATGGTCGAAGTGCTACCGGTCAACGCGTTCGCCGGCGTGCACAACTGGGGCTACGACGGGGTGATGTGGTTTGCCGTACAGGAGAGCTACGGCGGCCCGGCGGCCTACCAGCGTTTCGTCGACGCCTGTCATCAACGCGGCATCGCCGTTATCCAGGACGTCGTCTACAACCATCTCGGGAAGGGCGGGAACTACCTCCCCCGCTACGGGCCCTACCTGAATGACGAAGGCCCGCAAAGCACGTGGGGCGAGTCGATGAACCTGGACGGCGCCGACTCGGGTGAGGTGCGCCGCTACATCCTGGACAACGTGTTGATGTGGCTGCGCGAGTTCCACGTCGACGGTCTCCGGTTGGATGCGGTGCATGCGTTGATGGATACCCACGCGGTACACCTGCTGGAGGAGATCGCGATCGAGGTCGACGCGTTGTCGGTGCATGTGCGCCGGCCGCTGACTCTGATTGCGGAATCGGACCTCAACGACCCCAAGCTCATCATGCGCCGGGAAGCCGGTGGGTACGGCCTCGATGCGCAGTGGAACGACGATTTCCACCACGTCCTGCATGTTGCGCTCACCGGTGAAACCGACGGCTACTATGCCGATTTCGGTCCGATGTCGGCGATAGCGAAGGTGCTGGAAAAGGCCTTCTTCCACGACGGCACGTTCTCCAGTTTCCGCGGCCGCGAACACGGCCGGCCCGTCGACACCCTGTTGACCCCCAGTTGGCGCTTCATCGGCTATTCGCAGGACCATGACCAGGTCGGCAACCGGGCGATCGGCGACCGGCTCACCGCACAGCTCTCGTTCGATGACCTGGCCATCGCTGCGGTGCTCGTGTTGACCGGCCCGTTCACCCCGATGCTGTTCATGGGAGAGGAATGGGCGGCCTCCACGCCGTGGGCCTTCTTCACCTCGCACCCGAATGATGAATTGGGTGAGGCGACGAGGAAGGGCCGGTTGGCGGAATTCGCCAGAATGGGGTGGGATCCGAAGCTTGTGCCCGATCCGCAGGCGATATCCACGTTTATGGATTCGAAGCTCGACTGGTCGGAGCAATTGACGGGCGACCATGCGCGCATGCTCGAGCTCTACCGGGAGCTCGCGGCACTGCGAAGGAGTCGGCCGGAATTGACCGACCCACGGTTCAGCCGCAATCACACGTCCTTCGATGACGACCAGCAGTGGCTGCTCGTGGAGCGGTCCGGACTGCAAATCGCCGTGAACATGTCGGACGAGATCAGGACGATTCCGCTGGCCGGTCCGGCCGGCTCGCTGCTGCTCGCCACCCGGTCCGGTGCCGAGCTCAGCGGTGAGAACCTTTCCCTGCCAGCACATACCGCCGTTGTCATTGCCCCGCAAGGCGAATGACGCGACACCCCGGGCCACCGGCGTCCGGAGATGTTCGGTGGCTGTTCGGGGATCAACTCGGCCCGCACTTTCTTGACTCGCCCGATCAGCGCGTCCTGCTGATCGAGTCCCGGAAGGCCTTTGCCCGACGACGGTTTCACCGGCAGAAGGCGCACCTGGTGCTGTCGGCGATGCGGCACCGGGCGGCCGAATTGGGTCAGCAGTGTGACTATCGCAGGGCTGCTACCTATGCGCCGGCTGCCCGCGAGGTGATCGGCCAGGGCGGGACGCTGGCGGTGTGCCACCCCACCAGCTTCGCCGCGCTGGAACTGGTCCGCCGGATACCGGGGGTCCAGGTGTTGCCTGCCAGGGGGTTCGCCACGTCGATGGCGGACTTCGCGGCCTGGTTCGACGGCCGGGGCGCCCGCCGGTTGCTGATGGAGGATCACTACCGATTGGCCCGGCGACGGTTGGACATCCTGATGCAGGGTGACGAACCGGTAGGCGGGCGGTGGAACTTCGACGAGGACAACCGGCAGCCTCCACCCAAGGCGCGTGCTGCCGGAATTGGCGTGGCCGCCCCCTGGTGTCCGGTTGAGGACGACATCGATGACGAGGTTCGCCGGGACCTCGATCGGTGGGAACGGGACGGTGACGTGGCGTTCATCGGCGTGGACGGTCCACGTCTGTTCCCCGCCACCGCGCAGGAGGCATCGGCCGCTCTCGAGCACTTCCTAGCCAACCGACTCGTCGCGTTCGGGCCGTACGAGGACGCGATGCTCGCCGGCGACCCGTGGATGGCCCACTCGTTGCTGTCCAGCTCACTCAACCTGGGGCTGCTCGATCCACTCGACGTGGTCCAGCGAGCGGAGAGTGCCTACCGGAAAGCCGATCTCCCGCTGTCATCGGTGGAGGGTCTGGTTCGTCAGGTGATCGGCTGGCGGGACTACATCTGGAACTTGTACTGGCACCTTGGGTCGGACTATCGGAGCCGGAATGCCCTGCACGCCAAGGGGAACATTCCGGACTGGTTCGCCGAGCTCGATGCCGGCGCGGTGCAGGCCCGGTGCCTGTCCTCGATCCTGTCCGACGTTCGCGATCATGCGTGGGTGCATCACATTCCGCGACTGATGGTCCTCGGCAACTATGCGATGCAGCGGGGCTGGGATCCGGCGCAGGTCACCGACTGGTTCCACCGCGCTTTCGTCGACGGGTACGACTGGGTGATGGTGCCCAACGTTGTCGGAATGTCCCAGTACGCCGACGGCGGGCAGATCACCACCAAGCCCTATGCCGGCGGCGGCGCCTATATCAACCGGATGAGCGACTACTGCGGTGGCTGCGCGTATTCGCCGACAGTTCGGGTCGGCGAGAAGGCCTGCCCGTTCACCGCCGGTTACTGGGCGTTCCTGGATCGTCATCGCGGCGAGTTCGCCGGCAATCACCGGATGGCGCAAGCGGTTCGGGGGCTCGACCGGCTCGAGGACCTGGAACTGCTCGTCCTGCAGGAACGAGACCGCGGCTCAACCGCCCCCTGAGTTCCCATACCCTGAGGTCGCATTCCCCGTGGCCGGAAAGTTCGGCCGTGTGATCAATATCTGTGGCCCTTTCATGTTGTTGAACAGCCCGAAAAGGCCAGAGTCATTGATCATGATCTGTCATACAGGGCACTCAGGGAGCTTTTTTCGACCCAACCAGTTTGGTGCCGTCCTCCTCGACGACGATGCAGCTCATGGATCGCTGACCGACGTCGGACCAGTCGGTCACCAAGGGGTAGACGTAGGAGAAAGAGAGCGTGGTCGAGGTGTCGAACGGCAGGCCGGTGTAATCGGTGAAGCCGGTCAGGCAGACCGCCGAGGAAATGTCCTGCCACTCCGCGTCCGTCGGATAGGTAGCTGCCGGGTCGAGCTGAGCGGCGGGCAGTGCGGCGTCGACCAGGTACATTTCCGCGTCATGCGGCTGATCACAGGGCAGTTCAAGAGCATCCGTGGTCGAAGTCGGGTAGTCGAAGCAGTCACCAACGTCAATCCCCCGGTAGGAGCCGCTGACATTCTCCGCGGTCCCCGCCCACTGCTCTCCGTTCTTATCGACCACCGCACAGGAGACAATGGTGCGCGCCCCAGGTGCTGAGGTGATGACAATCCGGAGGTCGTAGTCGCGGGACTCCGAATCCAGTGCCGAGCCGGTAAAGGTCTCGAACTCCGGGCTACAGGTGGGCAGTGCGGCGTCGAACAACTTCGTCGCGTCTGTCTCCTCGGGGTCGACACCGGCCAGCTCGACGTCGACGAAGAAGACCTGTCCGTCATGCAGCTGGGCGCAATCGATTGCCGTCACGATGGTTTCGGCGCCGACGGTGTAACAGTCGCCGACCTGCAGGTCTGTTGTCGCCGACGGCATCGGCGCGCCGGCGGTATCCGTCGGGCGGGCGGTCACCGTCACCGTGGCAGGTGCGGACGACGTTGCGGAGCTGGTGGTGGGACGGGAGGACCGGGTGGTGGTTGCCGTCGTCGACGTGCTGGTCGCCGACGAACTGGTCGGGGTGAAATCGGTCCCGACCGCCGCTGTGCCGCCCGTGCTGTTGCTGCAGCTGACCACGACGGCCAAACCTATTGCGGTCGCCGCCGCGATGATCGCTCGACGGAGCTGCTGGTTGGACATGTCAGCCTCATTCCTAGGTCAGCCGCCGTTGACGAGCGCGCCGGTCCCGTAGGTCGGGATACTCGTCGCTGCCACTTATATGCCTGTTGATCAACTGTGTCGAATTGGGACGGCACCCAGCCGCCCGGATCACCCGGGCGGGTCGACTGTCGTCGCAGCGACGGCTTCACAACCGCGGATCGACCGGCTCCGACTCCATCGCGAGAATCGCGAAGATCGCCTCGTGGACCCGCCAGAGCGGTTCACCGGCCGCATGACGTTCCAGCCCCTCGAGACCTAACGCATATTCCCGGATGGCCAACGACCGCTTGTGCCCCAGGTTCCGCTGCCGCAGCCGGTCCAGGTGTTGTGGTTCGGTGTAGTCAGGTCCGTAGATCAACCGCAGATACTCGCGGCCCCGGACCTTGAGGCCGGGTTGGCTGAGCCCGCGCCGACCATGGGTGAGATTGCCCAGCGGTTTGACGACCATGCCTTCGCCGCCGGCGGCCGTCAGTTCCTCCCACCACCGGGTGCCGGCCGCTGCCGAGTCCGCCGACGACGTGTCGACAACCATCCGCCGGGTCGGTGCAATGAGCGCGGGAGCGGCATCGACGAGTCGATCGGCAATGCTCAGGTGCCATCCGTGATCACGCTCGTGCCAGCTCTTGCCCTGCGTTGCAAGGAGTTGGAACGGGGCGATCCGGACTCCTTCGATGCCGTCGACCGGCCAGCAGTATCGGCGGTAGGCGGCCGTGAATGATTCAGCATCAGATACTCGACTCTGTATGCGCCCCAGCAGGTCCGATACGTCGATACCGGCAGCGGCGGCCTGCTGCAACCCCGCCATCGCCGCCGGGAGCGCGGCGCCGGCCGCGGCCCCGACCGGCGCGTACTGCTCGCGGAGCAGGCCCTCAGCCTTGGCCGACCAGGGCAGCAGTTCGGTGTCCAGCAGGACCCAGTCGGTGTCCAGTTCGCTCCACAGTCCGCTCGCTGTCACCGCAGCGCGGAGCCGGTCGAGCAGGCGCTCGGTGAGTTCCGGCCCGAAGAAGGACCGGCCGGTGCGGGTGTAGACGGCGCCCGATGTTGCGTCGACGGAGCCGAAACGTGCTGTCGCGACGTCGGTGTCCCGGCAAATCAACGCGACCGCGCGCGAGCCCATGTGCTTTTCCTCGCAGATCACCTGATCCACGCCGGCCGCGGCGAACGCGGTGAAGGCCTCGGCCGGATGCTCGAGCAGGTCCGGGCGTGTCGAGGTCGCGACCGGTGCCATCGTTGGTGGCAGATAAGTCAGCCACCGCGGGTGCAGCGCAAACCGGCTCATCACTTCAAGGGCGCCGGCCGCACTCTCCGGACGAATGGTGATCCGGCCGAGCCGCGCAGTTTCCACCACCCGGGCACCGAGCACATCGGTGATGTCCAGCTCGTCGGGTCGCCTCGTCGCAGCACTATTCCGCCCTGCGGATCCGGAACTGTCTTCCCTGGAACCCACGCGGCCGTCAGCCGTCGGGAAGGGCTTGATCGGCTCGTACCAGACCCGTTCGGCCGGCACCGCCACAAGTTGCTTTTCGGGGTAGCGCAGCGCCGTCAGCCTTCCACCGAACACGCAGCCGGTGTCCAGGCACAGGGTGTTGTTGACCCATTCCGGCTCCGGTACCGGGGTGTGGCCGTAGAGCACCAATGCCCGGCCCCGATAGTCGTCGGCCCACGGGTAGCGAACAGGCAACCCGAACTCGTCGGTCTCGCCGGTCGAATCCCCATACAGGGCAAAGCTTCTGACCCGCCCGGAGGCGCGCCCATGGTAGGCCTCCTTCAGGCCGGCGTGTGCGACGACCAGCCGGCCATCGTCCAGCACCAGGTGCGAGACCAGGGAGTAGCACCATTGTTGAACCTGCTGACGGAATTCCGGCGTTTCCATACCGAGCTGCGCCAGGGTCTCGGCCAACCCGTGACCGACCTGGACCTTTCGTCCCTGCAGTGCCCGGATCAGCTTGTGCTCATGGTTTCCCGGGACGGCGAGGGCATGCCCGGCGCCGACCATCCCCATCGCCAGGCGAAGCACACCCGGACTGTCCGGGCCACGGTCCACCAGGTCGCCGAGGAAGACCACCCGGCGGCCCTCGGGGTGAACGGCATCGACCGGTCGAGCGTCGGCGTCGCGAAGCAACGCGTAACCCAGTTCGGTGAGCAGCGACTCCAATTCGGCTCGGCAACCGTGCACGTCGCCGATCACATCGAAAGGACCGCGCTGGTCCCGGTAGTCGGTGAACAACTTCTGCCGGATAACAGTGGTCGAGTCGACATCGGCAACGGATCGCAGGATGTGAACCTGCCGAAACCCTTCCCGGTCCAACCCCCGCAGTGAGCGCCGCAGTTGATCGTGCTGCCGGCGGACCACCTGCGAGCCGAAATCCCGATCAGACCGGGTCTGGTTCCTTGCCACGCAGACACTCTCGGGCAGGTCGAAGACGACGGCGACCGGCAGCACGTCATGGGCCTTCGCCAGTTCCACCATCTGACGCCGGGCGTCCCGCTGCACATTGGTCGCGTCGATCACGGTCAGCCGACCGGCCGCCAGCCTCTTGCCGACAATGAATTCGAGAACCTCGAACGCGTCCTTGGTGGCGGACTGATCGTTCTCGTCGTCGGAGACCAGCCCGCGGCATTGGTCACTGGACACCACTTCGTATCGGGAAAAGTGACGTGCCGCGAACGTCGACTTTCCCGATCCCGATGCCCCGATGAGAACAACCAGAGCAAGCTCCGGAATCCCCAGTTCGGCTGACGGTGCCGGCCCGGGAACGTTCCGATTCACCTTTTCCGCGTGCCGCGAGTCGTCGTTCGTCATCGACCAACCTCCTCGATGCTAAACGATACCGGTTGCGCCGGTGCAGCTTTACTGAAGACAGCCAGTTGGGTCGGGTTTCCGAACTGGGGATGTTCCGCCCCGATACCGGTCAACCGCACGGTGTAACCCCACCGCGCCGCCACGGCCTGAGACCATTCCGCGAATTCGGCTCGGGTCCATTCGAATCGATGATCGGAATGCCGCATACCCCCGGCGGCCAGTCCCGGGTACAGCACGTTGTATTCCGCATTCGGGGTGGTGACGATCAGGGCACCCGGCCGGGCGTGACCGAAAATGCCGCTCTCCATGCTGGGCAGTCGCGCCGGGTCTAGGTGTTCGATGACCTCCATCAGCACGGCGGCGTCGTACCCGGCCAACCTGTCGTCGCGGTAGGTCAGTGACGACTGGAGCAGGCGCAGCCGGGCCCGCTGATGATCCGGCATCCGCTCGAGACCGAGCCGGCGCTCCGCCTGGGCCAACGCCCGGGCGGACACGTCGACGCCGAGGATGTCGGTGAAGGACGGATTGCGCAGCAGCGCCCGGAGCAGCGCGCCTTCACCGCAGCCCAGATCGACGACCCGGCCCGCACCGAGGACCAGGAGTTCGGCTAGGACGGCCGAACTCCGTTCCGCCGCCAGCGATGTCGGTCGCTCCTCGGTCGAGGGGACCGCGTTGTCCAGGGTCTCCGGGGTGCTCTGATCGATCTCGGCCAACCGGCCGATGGCGCTCAGTACCAGGTCGCCCTGATGGGCCAGATAGCGTTTGGCGATCAGATCGCGTTCGGGATGTGTTCCCAGCCAGGAGCCACCGGCGCGGACCAGCTTCGTCACCTCGTCATCGCCCACCCAGTAGTGCTTGGCGTCGTCCAGCACCGGTAGCAGCACATACAGATGTGACAACGCCTGCGCGAGTGGCACATTTCCGGTCAGCTGCAGGTCGACATATCGAGACGGACCCCATTCCGGGATCTGCGGGTCCAACAGCAGTGCGGTCGCGGTCACCGTCCAGCCGAGTGGTTCGAACAGCCGGCGAACAAGTTCCGCGCCGCCGTTGACGCCGGCCCGAACACCCGTTGGTAGGCACGGTATTCGGATGGTCAACGGTAGGTCGGCGCCGACGAGGTTCGGGCGTTGATCGCAACGGCCGGCCATCGCGGTGCGGAACATTCGGCCCAATGCCACCGCCAGCATGGATGAGGCGGTGTAGGGCCGGTCGTTGACGTAGTGGGTGAGCGGTACGGAGTCCCCCGTGGACCGTTTGCCGCGGACCAGTCCGATCGGGTCGACCTCCAGCAGCAGCGCGGCGGTACAACGCTCGGAAGTGGCCTCCGGGTAGAAGACGTGGGCCCGGCCGACGGGTAGGTCGATGCTCTGCGCGCGTCCCGGATGTTTGTGCAGGAGATAGCCGAGATCGGTCGCCGGCGTCGCGGTCGACGTGATGGTCAGGTACACCGGCGCATTGTGCCGCAGAAAACGCCTGCCCGCGTGGAGTTTCCGCACCGAACCGCCCTGCTGGGGCTGAGCGGAGCATGACAGCCGTTCGACGACAGTCCTTTTCGATTTAGCGGACGAGTCTGCCGAGAGCGATGCGGGCGATCGGCAGATAGCCCAGCACAATAGGCGCCGGCCCGGTGATGTCGAGGGTGGTCCGGGTAGCGGCCGGGCGGGTCTCGATCACTGCCTGGACACCGTGCGCCATCTCGAGGGTGATCCCGGCCAGGCTGACTCGCCAAGTCCAGCAACGCTTTTCACGATCGATCGCCAGCACCTCGAAGTTCACGGCGATCCGGCATGGCCCGTGCACCGTGCCGGAGCCACCGGCGTGTAGCGTGTCGTCGGGGTAATCGACCGCCAGAATCTGTGGCGACCACTCGTGCCATCGGCCGGGGTGGATGTACCGGTCCCAGACGACATCGGGAGCGGCTGGTCCCGAGGCAGCAACGGCGGCCTTCACCCGGCCGGTGGTCGGTGGTCGGATCGGCGAAATTCGCGGTGAATGTGTCGCAGCTCCGCAACGGTGGCGCCCAGCAGGGACGCGGCGAAGATCCGTCCCGGCCCGTCCGGCACCTCGACGCCCGACGGCACCACCAGGACGGCGACACCGGCGGCGATGGCCGACTCGGTTCCCGACAGCGAATCCTCGACGGCCAGGCAGACACCGGACGCCAGGCCGAGGGAGTCCATCGCGAGCAGGTAGGGCTCGGGATCTGGTTTTCCGTTTGCCACCTCATCACCGGCGACCGTGACGTCGAACCGGTGCTCGCCGAGCAGGCCGAGTGCCAGATCCACCACGGAACGCGGCGAGTTGGTCACCAGCGCAACGTTGAGGCCGGCCTCGCGGATCGCGTCGATCAGCTCGTCCGCGCCCGGTTGCCAGCGCACCTCCTCGGCGAAGAGTTCGCCGGTCACGGTGAGCAACAGTGCCTCCGCGGCAGCCGGGTCGAGATCGGACCCAATGTGTTCCAGCAGCATTGCCACGGAACTCGGGATCGACAGTCCGGTGGTGGACTCCAGCAGTTCGCGGGTGAGGGTGCCGCCCAGCTGTTCGGCGACCCGCTCCATCGCGGCCCACCACATCGGCTCGGAGTCGATGAGCGTGCCGTCCATATCGAACAGCACGGCCTCGAGTCGCTCGATCCCGCCGTCCGACGACCTATCGACAGCCACCGCATCGGCACTTGAAGAGAGCGTGGTCACCGGGACAGGGTATTCGCCGAACACGCCAGCGGTCGGCGCGGCCGTCACCACAGTGCCCGGACGCACGTAGGCTGACCTGCGTGAGTGAGTTCCCGATGCTGCGTGACCCGGTGATGATCGCCGCCTTCGAGGGGTGGAACGACGCCGGAGACGCCGCCTCCGCTGCCGTTGAGCAGCTGGGATTGACCTGGGACGCCACCCCGCTGACGGAGCTGGACCCCGAGGGTTTCTACGACTTCCAGGTCACCCGGCCGACCGTTCGGCTGATCGACGGAGTGACCAGGACCATCGACTGGCCGACCACCCGGCTCTCCGCCTGCCGGCTCACCGGCTCACCGAACGACGTGATCCTGGTGCACGGGATCGAGCCGAACTTCCGTTGGCGGGCGTTTTGTGACGAGCTGCTGAAGATCGCAGTCGATCACCAGGTCACCCAGGTCATCGGCCTCGGCGCGTTGCTGGCCGATGTCCCGCACACCCGGCCGATCCAGGTCACCGGTTCCGCGCACGATGAGGAAACGGCCGCACGATTCCGGCTCGCCCGGTCCAGGTACGAGGGTCCGACCGGGATCTCCGGGGTCTTCCAGGACGCCTGCGTACAGGCCGGGATCCCGTCGCTGTCATTCTGGGCCTCGGTGCCGCACTACGTCTCGCAAGCGCCGTCGCCGAAGGCGACCCTGGCCCTGCTGCATCGGGTCGAGGAGATCCTGGACATCGAGGTTCCGCTGGGCACACTGCCCAGCCAGGCTGCAGAGTGGGAGACCGAGGTCTCGCAGATCGCCGCCGAGGACGAGGAGATTTCCGAGTACATCCGGGCGCTCGAGGAGCGTGAGGAAGAGGACGAACCGCTCAAGCCCGCGTCCGGCGAATCGATTGCTGCGGAATTCGAACGCTACCTCCGGCGGCGCGGACCCCGCCCCGGCGAGGGCCGATCCGGCGACAGCCGACGGTAGAACGAGCCGGCCACGAGGGTCCCCTCGCCCGGCGACGGCGAGCCAACCACGCTCAGCGCAGTGAGATTCCCAGCAACGCATCGGCCGCGTCGGCGACCAGGCCGCCGTCGAGCGACTCGTCTGCCGCCCACCGGTCCAGCACGGCGAGCGCCGTCGGGGTGTCGAGGTCGTCGGCCAGCGCTTCCCGGAGCTCGGTGACAGACTGCGGCGCAACCGTTCCCGTGCGGGTCGCCGCCGCCCGCCACCGGGCGAGCCGGCCGTACGCGGACGCCAGGAGGTCGTCGGACCATGGTCGGTCCGCCCGGTAATGGCCGGCGAGCAGCGCAGCCCGGATCGCCATCGGATCGACACCGTCGGCGAGCAACCTGGACACGAAGACCAGGTTGCCGCGGGACTTCGACATCTTCTCGCCGTCCAGCGAAAGCATCCCGGCGTGGGCGTAGTGCCGGGCGAAAGGTGCCACCCCGGTAAGTACCTCACTGTGCGCCGCGGAGCATTCGTGGTGCGGGAAAATCAGGTCGCTGCCGCCGCCCTGCACGTCGATCGTCGGACCGAGCCGGTTACCTGCGATGACGGAGCACTCGATGTGCCAGCCGGCCCGGCCCGGCCCCATCGACGACGGCCAGCACGGCTCCCCGGCCCGCTCGGTGCGCCACAACAACGGGTCGAGCGGGTTCCGTTTGCCCGGCCGGTCCGGATCGCCGCCGCGTTCGGCCGACAGCGTCAGCATGGTGGCCAGGTCGTAGCGGGACTCGTAGCCGAACTTGGGGGCGGACGCGATGTCGAAATACACGTCGGGATGGTCGGGGTCGTCGACCCGGTAGGCCGCGCCTTTGTCCAGCAGGATCTGCACCGCGGCGGACACCTCGTCCATCGCCTCGACGGCGCCGATGTAATCCTGCGGCGGCAGCACCCGCAGGGCGGTCATGTCCTCGCGGAACAGCTGAATTTCCATCGCGGCGAGGTCGCGCCAGTCGATGCCGTCCCGGGTCGCGCGTTCCAGCAGCGGATCGTCGACGTCGGTGATGTTCTGCACGAAGTGCACGCGGTGCCCGTTGTCCAGCCAGACCCGCTGCACCAGGTCGAACGCGATGTAGGTCGCGGCGTGGCCGAGGTGGGTGGCGTCATACGGGGTGATCCCGCAGACGTAGATCGTTGCCAACTCCGCTGGTGAGCTGGGCTCGATCGCCGCCGTCGACGTGTCATACAGACGCAACGGTGACGGCGGACCGGGAATGACGGGAACGGGAGGACGGGTCCAGGACTGCACCGCCCCACCATAATCGGAAAGTTCACCCACCCAAGGCGCAGGACCGTGCGGGCGGACGGCCAGCACCCCGGTCCAACCAACACCGTGAAGGATCGTGCTGCTGTGGACAACAAAATCCTTCGCAGTGACCCGACCGAGATCGTGCCGGCGGTGCGCGGCGGTGCCGCAGGTCGATCAGCGCGCGACGCCGGGCACCACGTGACGGTTCGACTGCAGGATCGCCGTCTGCCAGCCCTGCAGCTTCGTCCCCCGCATGTCCCCCGGTGGTGACGACGCCGGGAACATCAGGTTCTGCCGATCCTTGAAGTGCGGCAGGTTCAGGGCGTGCCCGAGTTCGTGTGCCAACACCGTCTCGTCATAGGTCAAGGGCTGGTTGCGGTCGAACAACGAGGACTGCACGATCACCCAGTCCGCGGAAATGCCCAGCGAACACCCGGTCACCCGTCCCGCGATGTTCCGCACCACGATCACCGTGATCGGGGCGCCGACCACTGCCGACGACAGGTCGACCGGGGCCGAATGCCGACGGTAGAACTCGGTCCGGCCGAGCACATCGTCCAGCAGCAGTCGCCGGTTCGCCCTGGGGTCGAGCGCCCTGGCCGGGGCCGGTTCGTCGATGACCTGAATCCCGGTGAGCCGCACCCTGATCCCGGATTCCGCGGTCAGCACCGCGCCCGCGAGGTCGAGCGCCGGCGTCATGGCCTCCGGTGTGGTCAAGGGCCGGCCCACCTCGTCGGACAGGATCAGCACGCTCACCCGCAGCGTCGCCGGGCCGATCGTCTCACCCGCGATGGCCGCCCTGGCCGCCTCGCCGGCTCTCGCCAGCCCGCTGGAAAGGTCCAGCGTCAGGCCGCCAAGGGCCCTGGATGCGGTCCTGGTCAGTCCAGCTATCAAACTCACGCTGGCACTCCACTCGTTCCTCGTGGACTGCCAGCTCGGCACCCATCATTCGCTCCACTCATAGCGGCGGCCAGGGGATGGGCGTGCGGTGGGTCGGGGCCTTCGGGAACTTCTTCCTGGCCGCCAACCGGTCCAGCCGGTGCCGCAGTGCCGCCATTTCCGTGATGGTGATGAGCGAGTCGAGCCGCTCCCCCAGTTCGTCGTCCAGCGCGCGGGTCAACCGGTCGATCCCGTCGATCACATCCTCGGGCAGCGGCCGGCCGGCCCACCCCCAGAGGATGGTGCGGAGCTTGTCGTCGGTGTGGAAGCACAGCCCATGATCGACCCCGAGAATCCGCCCGTCGGGGGTCGGGAGCACGTGCGAGCCCTTCCGGTCGGCGTTGTTGACGACCGCGTCGAACCCGGCCAGCGTCGCCAGCGCTGGGGTGTCGGCGTGCACGACAGCGACGTCGTCACCGTTGGTGTCGATCGCCCGCAGCACCGGCATCCAACCGGCGGGGATGCCGTTCACCGGAACGAGATCGACGACGTCCTCGGGATCGGCATCGGAGATCCACTGCTGCACCATGCCGGGGCCGTACGGCCCGTCCCGGATCACCGTCAACGGCACGCAGTTCCAGCCGGCGGCGCGGGACACCAAGTAGGCGGCCAACTCTCGCTCGGCCAGGGTGCCGTCGGGAAAATCCCACAGCGGCCGCTCGCCGCGGACCGGTTTGTAGATGCACGGGACAGTTAGCCCGTCGAGGGTGGCCTCGCCGAGCAGGGTCAGGTTCGATGCGTCACTCAGCCGCCCGGTGACGGAGATTTCCCCACTGGTGATGACCTCGGTGACGGCCCGGTCGACAGCGTGGGCGGCCAGCGCGGCCGGGTCGGGGACAGCGCCGGGAACTGCCTCGGGGTCCGGTGCCCCGGCAGCCTGCGGTTCGACGCAATCCGACGCTCGCGCAGGTGTCGCTCCCGTCGACGCCGGATCAGCCGATGGCACCGCGGTGATAGCCGTTCAGCCGCGGGCAAATGTGACCCTCGGCATCGAGCGGGTTGTTGCACAGCGGGCAGGGCGGCCGGCCGGCGGCGACGACCTTCTCGGCGTGCTTGGCGAAGTCGCGCGCCTCGCTCAGCGAGAGGAAGACCCGCAGTGCGTCGGGGCCGTCCTCGCGGTCCTCCAGGACGATCTCCTCGCCGACCTCTTCCTCGGAAAGGGCCAGCAGCTCCACGATGACCTGCGAGCCCTCGCCGTCCCAGGCCAGGCCCATGGTGCCGACCTGGAACTCGGCGTCAACTGGGGTGGACAGCGTCAGTTCGGCGGTGGGGATGGGGGCGGGTTCCGCGTCGGCCTGGGCGCCGAATCGGCGGGCCACCTCGGTGATCAGCGAGCCGAGCCGGTCCGCCAGGACGGCGACCTGCTGTTTCTCGCACTTGACGGACAAGACGCGCCGACCGTCCACCACCTGCAGAAAGAATTCGCGTTCGCCAGGCTGCCCGACCGTTCCTGCAAGGAATCTGTCGGGTGAGCGGAAGACGTGTATCTGACGAGGCATGGCACCTTCGAGCTTAGTGGACTGTCACTGGGTGACCCCGCCCGGAACGGCGTCCGAGGACGACTCCGGCGGATCGGTGGGGGATGTGGTCTTCGGGTAGGGGCTGATCGACCCGAGGTCGCCGGTGTCGTTGATGCGTTCGACGAACGGTCGGTGCGGGGTGTAGCGGATAACCGAGATCGATGCCGGCGCAACGACAATGCGTTGAAACGCATCCAGGTGCATGCCGAGCGCATCGGCCAGGATGGACTTGATGACGTCGCCGTGCGAGCAGACCAGCACGGTCTGGTCCTTGTCCGCCGACAGCCGAACGTCCCGGATCGCGGCCGCGGCCCTCGCGGACACCGCTGCCAGTCCCTCGCCGCCCGGAAACACCGCGGCAGACGGATGCTGCTGGACGGTCTCCCAGAGCGGTTCGGTCGCCAGGTCCTTGAGTGGCCGGTTGGACCAGTCGCCGTAATCGACCTCAGCGAAGCGTTCTTCGATCTCGATGTTCAGGCCGGTCGTGACGGAGAACGGCGTGACGGTCTGCAGGCAGCGCTCCAGCGGCGAGGAAATCAGCCGATCGAAACGGGCAGCAGCGAGCCGGGCGGCGATCTGGGCGGCCTGCCCCTGACCGTAGTCATCCAGTTGCACACCCGGAGGTGCGGCCGGCCAATAGGCCTGCGGTGTTCGCGGTGGACCGGCCGTGCCGGACCAGTACGACAGTGGTGACGGGCGGGCGGGGCTGGTCAACGGGCTTGCCGTCCTGGGTGACCGGTTCCATGTCGGCAACTGCTTCGGCCGCGACTGGGAATGCGGGATCGGCCGTCATGATCAGGTCGCCGCCAGTGCGACCGGTGCTCAGCGCGATGATGATCGCCGCGGCGAGCGCCCAGCGGTACCAGACGAACACCCGGATGGTGTGCCCGGCCACGTACTTGAGCAGCCAGGCGACGGTGGCGTAGGCGACGGCGAAGGACACCACGGTGGCCACCAGTGTCGGGAGCCAGCCAACGCCGCCGTCCAGGGCGGCGGGCAGCTCGTACACCCCGGCCCCGAGCAGCGCCGGGATGCCGAGCAGGAAAGCCAGTCTGGTCGCCGTCACCCGATCAAGGCCGCGCATCAGGCCGACGGAGATCGTCGCGCCCGGACCGGGACACCCCGGGGAACAGGGCCAGGCACTGCGCGAACCCGATGATCAGCGCGTCGGCCAGATTCAGGTCCCGCTCGCCGCGGTTCTGCTTGGCGACCGCCTCTGCGACCAACATCACGAAACCCCAGATGATCAGCGAGAACGCCACCACCCACAGGCTCCGCAACGGCCCCGAGATCAGGTCCCTGGCAAGGAAGCCGACCACCACGATCGGCAACGACCCGATCAGCACCAGCCAGGCGAGCCGGTAGTCGGGATCGGCGCGGTTCTTCGGACTCGAAAAGTCCACGGGCCCACGCCTTGACGAGGGTGACGATGTCCTTCCAGAAGTAGATGACGACGGCCAGAATGGCGCCGACCTGGATCACCGCGGTGAAGCCGGTGACGGACGGATCGTCGATCGACAGGCCCAGCATCTTCGCGACGATCGTCAGATGCCCGGTCGAGGAGATGGGCAGGAACTCGGTGAGGCCCTCGACGATGCCGAGAATGATGGCCTGGAAAATGTTCACCCACGAACCCCGGACTGCTCAGCGGCCTGCATGACGGTGGTCAAGGTGGCGATCTTGGACTCCAGGTCGCGGTCGAAACAGTTGACGCTGATGGACGTCACCCCGCCGGCCGCGAGCCGTTGCAGGCGTTCGCCGATCCGCTCGGCGTTGCCCAGCAGGCTGGTGCGGTCGATGAACTCGAAGGGCACCGCCGCGCCGGCGCCTGCGTAGTCGCGGGCCAGGAACCGTTCCTGCACCTCGTTCGCCTCCGCGCCAAAGCCCATCTCGGTCGCGGTCCGGTGGTAGAAGTTCGTCTTCGCCGACCCCATCCCGCCGATGTACAGCGCGGCGTGCCCGCGTACCCGGTTCGCGGCCATCTGTGGGTCGTCGGCGACGGAGACCGGGACCGACGCGCAGATGTCGATGTCCGCGGGGTCCCGGCCGGCCGCGCGGGCCGCGTCATGAATCCGGGCGATATGCCCGGCGGCCGTGTCCGGGTCGAAGAAGATCGCGAGCCAACCGTCGGCGATCTCGCCGGTCAGGTCCAGGTTCTTCGGTCCAAGGGCGGCGAGGTAGATCGGGATCTCGGAGCGGACCGGCTGTAGCGCAAGGACGAGCGACTTGCCGGGGCCATCGGGCAGCGGCAAGGTGAAATGGGTGCCGCCCGCGGTCACCCGGCGTCGCTTCAGCGCCTGCCGGACAATCTGCACGTACTCCCGTGTGCGGCCGAGCGGGTCGGCGAACCTCACCCCGTGCCAGCCCTCGGAGACCTGCGGGCCGGAGACCCCCAGGCCAAGGGTGAACCGGCCACCAGACAGGGCGTCCAGGGTGGCCGCCGTCATGGCGGTCATGGCCGGGGTGCGGCCCGGGATCTGCAGGACCGCGGAGCCGATGCCGATGCGGTGGGTGCGGGCCGCGATGGCGGCCAGCACCGAGACGGCGTCCGACCCGTAGGCCTCGGCGGACCAGACCGCGTCATAACCCATTGATTCGGCGGCCTGCGCCAACGCGATGTTGTCGGCCAGTTCCTCGGCCGTCGTCACGTATCCGACATTCAGACCGATGCGTATTTTCTGTCCCACGCTGCTGGTCGCCCCTTGGTGTACTCGGCTCACGTGCGCGGGCGGACTGCCGCAACGCCCCGGTCACGGTACCGGGTTCGGAACACTGTCTCGGCGCCTGTGTCGGAGGCCCTGGCGCGGGACACCCGTCGACCCGGTGTCGCGCGGGATCCGGCGGCCGACGTCGAATAGGTTGGCCGTCATGGATTCGCGTCGCGTCGGCCGCAGTGGCCTTGAGGTGTCCCGGCTCGGCCTGGGCACGATGACCTGGGGTCGGGATACCGATGCCGACGCCGCAGCGGCGCAGTTGGAGGCCTTCGTCGGCGCCGGCGGCACGCTGATCGACACGGCCAACATTTACGGCGACGGCGACGCGGAGTCGATCCTTGGCACCCTGGTGCCGGACGTCGTCAGCCGGTCGTCGGTGGTGTTGGCGACCACAACGGTCGGCGTCGGCGGCGGTCGCGGCCGGCTGCTGGCCGCGTTGGACGCCTCGCTGGGGAGGCTGGGCACCGATCATGTCGACCTCTGGCAGGTGCACGGATTCGACGCCGCCGTCCCCTTCGAGGAGACCTGCTCCGCCCTGCGCACCGCGGTCGACTCCGGCCGCGCTCGGTATGTCGGCGTCTCCGGGGTGAGCGGCTGGCAGCTGGCAACCCTGGCCGCCGGCTTCAGGGCGGGCTCGGTCGGCAACCAGCTGGTCTCGGTGGAGGCCGAGTATTCGTTGCTCGAACGTGGTCCCGAAGAATCGGTGCTGCCGGCGGCCGCCGTCCACGGACTGGGGTTTCTCGCCTGGGCCGCGTTGGGCCGCGGCGTGTTGACCGGCAAGTACCGGCACGGCACGCCCGCCGATTCCCGGGGCGCGTCACCCCAGTTCACCCGGTACGTCGGTCGCTACCGCACGGATCAGGCGGCCAGGGTCGTCGAGGCCGTGGCGACCGCGGCCGAGGGGCTCGGCACCTCGCCGCTGGCCGTTGCCTGCGCCTGGGTGCGGGACCGGTCCGCCGTCAGCAGCGTGGTGATCGGGGCCAGGGACCGGGCGCAGTTGCTCGGCTCGCTGGCCGCCGAGCAGATCACCCTGCCCGCCGAGATCCGCAGCGCGCTGGACGACGTCAGCGCCGAGAGCGCCGCCGCCGAATAGATCGTGAGCTCCCGGAGTTGCCCACAGTTGGTTCCAGGTGGGGCCGGGAGGGGTGGCCGCGCAGGTAGGGTCCGGGCGTGCCTGACGTGTTCGCCGAGTTCTGCGCCGCCGGCCTGTGGCCGGGCGTCGGCCAGGCGATGGCCGCCAAACTGACCGAGGCCGGGATCAACAGCCCCGCGGACGTCACCGCACCGAAGTTGTCCGCGCTCCCCCGGATGACGGACCGGCGGGCGAACCGGCTGGTGACCAGCTTCATCGGCGCCGGCCAGTTGTACGACATCGCCGAAATGCTGGTGCCCGAGGAGATTCCGGTCCGCTGGGCGGGCCGGCTGGCCGAGGCGCTCGGCGACGACGCAGGGACCGTCCTGCGGGCCGATCCCTGGCGGTTGCTGGCGTTGCCCGACGCGGCCGTCGGGCAGGCCGATCGGCTGGCCCGCGCCATCGAACCGGATGTCCGCCGGGACGATCCGCGACGGGGCCGGGCGCTGGTCGAATGGACCCTCGCGAGGTTCGCCAGGGACGGTCACACAGCGGCGCCGGAGTCGCTGGTCGCCGACGGCATGCGCCCGTTCGGCGTCGATGCGCCGCTGGCCATCGGCGCCGCGCTGGCCACCGGCGGCGTCTCCCGGGTGGCCGATCCGACGGGCTCTGGCGAACCGTGGGTGGCGCGAAAGTCATTGGCCCAAGCGGAGTCCGCCGTCGCCGAGGGGCTCGCCCGGTTGGTCCGAACGGCGTCCAGGATGGCCGGCGAGCGGGCCGTGAAGGGCGTTGTCGGCGGGCTCGATGACGTCCAGGCGGGCGCCGTGTCCTTGGCCGCCGCGCACGGCGTCAGCCTGCTCACCGGCGGCCCCGGCACCGGCAAGAGCCGTACCGTCGCGGCCATTGTCGCGCTGTGCCGCAAGGTGGATGCCTCGATCGCGTTGGCCGCGCCGACCGGCCGGGCCGCGAAACGGTTGGAGGAACTGGCCGGCAACAACGCCACCACGGTGCACCGGCTGCTCGGCGCTAGGCCGCCGGTGCAGGGGGCGACCGGCTCGGTCTTCGACCATGACGCCTTCAACCAGATCGAGGCGGACCTGGTCGTGGTGGACGAGGCATCGATGCTGGATTGCGAGCTGGCCGCCGCGCTGATCGCCGCGATCCCGGACGGCACCCACCTGGTGATCGTCGGGGACCCGGCGCAGCTGCCGTCGATCGGGCCGGGTCGGGTGCTCGGCGACCTGATCGACAGCGGCACCGTGCCGATGACGGAACTCACCACGCTGTACCGGCAGACCGAGGGCGGGGCGATTGCCCGGTTGGCCATTGCGGTCCGCGCCGGCGATCTGCTGCGGGTCGACGACCCCACCCACGAGGTTGTCGTCGTGCCGGCCAGGGGTTCCGAGGAGGCGGCTCGCCGGGTGGTGCAACTCGTCACGGACTCGATCCCGCGGGTCTTCGATTGCGACGGCGACCAGGTCCAGGTCGTCACCCCGGTGCACAAGGGACCGGCCGGAACGCAGGCCCTGAACCGGGCGCTCAAGGCGGTGTTGAACCCCGGAACGGGAACGGTCCGCGGCTTCGACAAAGGCGATCGGGTAGTCGCGACCGCGAACCATATCGACGCCGAACCCACCGGTTACGCCAACGGCGAGGTGGGCACCGTGCTGGCCTGCGGCGACAACTCGCTGCGGGTGGCGTTCACCGGCGGCGAGTCCGACATCAGCGGCAAGGCCCTGGCGGACCTGCTGCACGGTTGGGCGATCACCGTGCATCGTGCGCAGGGCTCCGAATGGGAGGCCGTTGTCGCGGTGATGCCGCCGGAGGCCGGCTCGATGCTGTCGAGGCCGCTGGTCTACACGGCACTGACCCGGGCGCGGCGGCATCTGTCCGTCGTCCATGCGGCCGGCCCGATGCTCGCCCGCGCGGTGAAGCACATCGGTTCGATCCCCCGCCGAACCCGGCTCGCGGCGTTGTTGCAGACCGAGATCGCAGCGATCAAGACCCCGGTAGCAGTGCCCGAGCAGGACGAACTGCCCGATCCAGACTGAGCTGGCAATTGTCGCTACGCATTTGCCGGTTCATTGATTTGCTGGATCCGCAGATACGGACCTAGAGTGCGGTTTATGCCGCAGTTTCGAATCTCGCAGGCCGCCGAGTTGCTCGGGGTCAGTGACGACACCGTGCGCCGGTGGATTGACTCGGAAGCGCTGACCGCCACCAAGGACGACGCCGGCCGCAAGGTCATCGACGGCGTCGCACTGGCCGAGTTCTCCCGGCTGCACGCCGCCACTCCGGCACCGGACCCGTCGGGCATCGGCCGGTCCGCCCGGAACCGGTTCGTCGGACTCGTCACCAGAGTCGTCGCGGACGGGGTGATGGCCCAGGTCGAGCTGCAGTGCGGACCACACACCGTCGTCTCGCTGATGAGCAGCGAGGCCGCCCGCGAGCTGCAACTCGAGCCCGGCCGGCTGGCCGTCGCAGTGGTGAAGGCGACCACCGTGATCATCGAAACCCCGGGAGGCTCGTCATGAGACGTGTTCGACGCGGCGCGGTTTCGGCCATTGCGGCGCTGTGCGTTGTGACGCTGGCGGCCGGTTGCGGTTCGGCCGGGAACACGGCAATGTCAACCACGTCGGCGAGTTCCGCTGCGTCCAGTACAGCAGCAGGCTCGTCGGTCATTTCGAGCTCGCCGGCCGACGAGACCACGTTGAACGTCTCCGCCGCGGCGTCGTTGAAGGCCACCTTCACCGAGATCGGCGCCATCTTCCAGCAGCAGAACCCGGGCACGACTGTCACATTCAACTTCGCCGGGTCCTCCGATCTGGTCACCCAGCTCACCGGTGGCTTGCCGGGCGACGTCTTCGCCTCCGCGGACACCGCGAACATGACCAAGGCCACCGACGCGAATCTCGTTGCCGGAGAACCGGTGAACTTCGCCAGCAACACCTTGACCATCGTGACCAAACCCGGAAACCCCACGGGCATCACGTCTTTCGCGGACCTGGCCAACGCTGATCTGGCGGTTGTGGTGTGCGCGTCCGGGGTGCCGTGTGGTTCGGCGACGGACAAGGTCGAGGCGAACAGCGGCGTCAGCCTGAGCCCGGTCAGTGAGGAGAACTCGGTCACCGACGTGCTCGGCAAGGTCACCACCGGTGATGCGGATGCCGGTCTTGTCTACGTGACGGACGCCACGAACGCCGGCGACAAGGTCACCGCCGTGCCGTTCCCGGAGGCCGCGCAGGTGCTCAACGTCTACCCGATTGCCACCCTGGCCGAAGCGGCCCAGCCCGACCTCGCTGCCATGTTCGTCACCCTGGTCACCGGACCAGAGGGCCAGCAGTTACTCGCCGCGGCCGGCTTCCAGCCCGCGCCCTGATGACAATGCCGATTCAGCAACCGTGACTGTGCAGCGGGCGATCCCGGATTCCGTTCCCGCCCGGCCGAAGCGGGGGTGGGCCGGAGCCGAATCCGGCTTGCCGCGATGGGTTTTCGTGCCGGCAGTGCTCGGCGGGATCTTCATCGTGCTGCCGCTGGTGGCCATCCTCGCCCGGGTCCAGTGGTCGCAGTTCTGGGAACTGATCACCTCGGAATCGTCGATCGCGGCGCTCTGGCTGAGCCTGAAAACAGCGGCCGCGGCCACCGTGTTGTGCGTGCTGCTGGGCACCCCGATGGCCCTGGTGTTGGCGCGGGCGAAGTTCCCGGGTTTGCAGCTCGCCCGATCACTGGTTCTGCTGCCGCTGGTGCTGCCACCCGTGGTCGGCGGCATTGCGTTGCTCTACACCTTCGGTCGGCAGGGGCTGCTCGGCAGCACGTTGGACCTTCTCGGCCTGCGGATCTCCTTCACCACCACCGCGGTGGTGCTGGCACAGACCTTCGTCGCCCTGCCCTTCCTGGTGTTGAGCCTGGAGGGTGCGCTGCGCACCGCGGGGCGTCGGTACGAGTCGGTGGCGGCGACTTTGGGAGCCAATCCCACGACGGTGCTCCGCCGGGTCACGATCCCGCTGGTGCTACCGGGGCTGATCTCCGGTGCGGTGCTCTCCTTCGCCCGCGCCCTCGGCGAATTCGGTGCCACGCTGACCTTCGCCGGTAGCCTGCAGGGCGTCACCAGAACGCTGCCGTTGGAGATCTACCTGCAACGGGAGTCGGATCCGGACGCGGCTGTTGCACTGTCGCTGGTCCTGGTGGTGGTCGCGGTGGTGATCGTGCTGGCCACCCGCGGTAGAGCCAATGAAGGGGCACTGTGACGGACACGCCGGTCGGGTCGATGGCTGCGAGAAGTTCAGGCTCGCTGCACGTGACGGCGGCGGTCGCCGACCGCGATGTCGACCTTTCCCTGGACGTGCGACCGGGCGAGGTGGTAGCCGTCCTCGGCGGCAACGGCGCCGGCAAATCGACGCTGCTGTCGCTGATCTCGGGTCTGCTGCGACCGGACAACGGCCGGATCGTGCTGGACGGCGACGTGCTGGTCGATACCGACCGGCGGGTCTGGGTCCCACCGCATCAGCGCGGCGTCGCGCTCCTCGCCCAGCAGGCGCTGCTGTTCCCGCACCTCACCGCCGCCGCGAACGTCGCCTTCGGCCCGCGCAGCAATGGCACATCCCGAGCCGATGCCAAAACTGTTGCGTTGCAATGGCTCGCGGCGGTGGATGCGACCGAATTCGCGGATCGTCGACCCGCGCAGCTGTCCGGTGGGCAGGCCCAGCGGATTGCCATCGCCCGGGCCCTGGCCGCCGACCCCGCACTGCTGCTGCTGGACGAGCCGATGGCCGCGTTGGACGTGGCGGTCGCGCCCGCCCTGCGTCAGCTGCTGAAGAAGGTGCTGCGCGGCGGGACCGGACCGCAGCGAACGGCGCTGATCGTCACGCACGACCTGATCGACGCGCTGTCCCTGGCGGACCGGGTGATCGTGCTCGAAGCCGGCCGGATCGTCGAGGACGGCCTCACCCGCTCGGTCCTGAGCCAACCGCGCTCGGCCTTTGCCGCCCGTATTGCCGGCATCAATCTGCTGTCCGGCGTCGCTGATGACCACGGGCTGAGCACACCCGACGGGACGCTCATCCACGGCTTGCTCGACCCGATGTGCTTGCCGGGAGAGGCGGCGGTTGCCGTTTTCAGCCCGGCCGCCGTCGCCGTCCATCTCAGCCGGCCGACGGGAAGCCCGCGCAACCACCTGGCCGTCACGATTGCGGAGCTCGAGCCCCGCGGCGAACTGGTCAGGGTGCATGCTGCGTCTGCCGGTCGACCGACCGACGCACCCGCCGGGACAGACGGTTTGGTCGCGGACATCACTGCGGCCTCGGCCGCCGACCTCGATCTCATCCCCGGCAAGCTGGTGCACTTCGCCGTCAAGGCAACCGAAGTGACCATCTACCAGGCGGCGAACAGCCCGTACAGGCTGGACGGCACCGTCGCATCGCCATGATGATCTGTTGGCTGTTCCAGCCTGGCCCGTCGACGACACGGCTCACCCGCTTTTCGCGCTCGGCAGGTCGACGGTGCACACTCGACCCAACGCAATCGTCCGGGTCCGCACTCACGGCCCAGGGTCACGGAGGTGAGGAACATCGCCGGTCAGGGATCACCGCTCGAGGCCAACGATGCCGGTTCAGGAACAGCCTCGCGCCATCGAGTGCCAACTGCCGGCAGCTGGCGTCCGGCCACCGACGAGTACGAATACCAACCGCTGCGGATCGATGCCAGGGTGTCCAGGTCGGCAGCCGCCACGATGCTCGCCATCCGGGCGGAGTTCTCCGGCTGGGAATTGGCCAGGGTGCTGCGGTTCCCCGACGGCAGTCGCCGGGTGTGGCTGCGCCGTCGCCGCTCCCCCGGCTTGCTGCCCGACGTCACCCCCTGACGTCGGCCGGGCTTCCGACCACCTGTGACGACTCCTGACGACGCCGTACACAGCCCTGTTCCCGCCGATCCGAACCAGGCGACGGAGCTCGCGGCTGCGTGGCGGCTGACCCGCGGCGAGGTGCTGCGCGACTCCGCCGGCGTAGGGATTGCCTCCGGCGCCTACGCGATCTCCTTCGGCGCACTCGCCCTTGCTGCGGGCCTCGATTTCTGGCAGACGATGACGCTGTCCCTGCTGATGTTCACCGGCGGCAGCCAATTCGGGCTGATCGGCGTGGTCGCCAGCGGCGGTGCACCGCTGGCCGGAGCGGCGACGGCGATCATGCTCGGCGCCCGGAACGCCCTGTACGGTTTGCGGCTTTCCGAGCTGCTCAACGTCCGCGGCGCTCGTCGGGTGCTGGCCGCGCAACTCGTCCTCGACGAGTCGACCGCGATGTCCATCGGCCGCGACACCGAACGTGCCGCCCGCTGGGGTTTCTACGCCACCGGTATCAGCGTCTTCGTCTGTTGGAACATCGGCACCGCGGTCGGCCTGCTCGGTGCGTCCTGGTTGTCCGAACCTCGACTGCTGGGCTTGGACGCCGCCGCGCCCGCTGCCTTTCTGGCTCTGCTGGCGCCCCGGCTCCGGGGTCGCGAGGCCTGGGCCGTTGCGTTGGCCGCCGCCCTGGTCGCCCTGATCACGGTGCCCTTCGTCCCCATTGGAATTCCGGTGCTGATCGCCGCGCTGGTCGGCGTGGTGGTCGGGCTGTGGCCACGGCCGGGTGTGGATGACATCGCACGGGAGAGGTCGGTCGATGGCGCCGACGAGTCCGCCGGCGAGGGTGCGCCATGACCCTCTGGATCGGGATCATCGTCGGATCCGTTGGCTGCTACCTGCTCAAGCTGGCCGGCCTGTCGGTGCCCAAGGCGCTGCTGGAGCGGCCGAAGGTGCAGCGGATCGCGGCGCTGCTGCCAGTGGTGCTGCTGTCCGCCTTGGTTGCGGTGCAGACGTTCTCCATCGGGTCGGGACTGGTGGTGGACGCCAGGGCAGCGGGTCTCGCGGTCGCCGGAATTGCGGTGTGGCGGCGCTGGCCGTTCCTGGTCGTTGTGGCACTGGCGGCTTTCACCACCGCGATGGTTCGCATGTGGGTGCCGGGTAGTTAGCTGTCCGGGTTGCCACCGGCCAAGTCAGCAGCTGCGCAGGAAGCGGTCCAGCACCCGAGTCCCGAAGGTCAACGCGTCCACCGGCACGCGTTCGTCGACACCGTGGAACAGCGAGGTGAAGTCGAGATCGGCGGGCAGCCGCAGCGGCGAGAACCCATAGCCGGCAATGCCGAGCCGGGCGAAAGCCTTGTTGTCGGTGCCACCGGAGAGCATGTAGGGCACGGCGGTGCCATCGGGGTCCTCAACCAGCAGGGCGGCCTTCATCGCCTCAACGAGATCACCCTCGAAGGGGAACTCCAGGGGCGGCTGCCAGGTCCAGTCGATGTCGACGCCGTCCCCCACGATGCGGGCGACCTCCTCGCGAAAGTGTTCCTCGGAGCCGGGCAGCACCCGGCAGTCCACGGTCGCCGATGCGGTCGAGGGGATGACGTTCGCCTTGTAACCGGCCTTGAGCATGGTCGGGTTGGCGGTGTTCCGGAGCGTGGCGTTCACGATCCGCGCCACCGGGCCGATCTTCTCCACGGAGCTTTCCAGGGCCTCCTCGGGGAATTCCAGTCCGGTGAGTTCCGTGATGGACGCCAGCAGCGCGTCCACCGTTGTGGTGTGGGTGATCGGGAACTCATGCGCGGCGAGGGTCGCGACGGCGGTGGCGATCCGGCTGACGGCGTTGTCGTCGTTGGTCATCGATCCGTGCCCGGCCCGGCCGTTCGCCGTCAGATGTGCCCAGGCGACGCCCTTCTCGGCGGCGGCAACCAGGTAGGCGCGCCGGTCGTCACCGACCGGGACGGAGAATCCGCCGACCTCGGAGATGGCCTCGGTGGCGTCGCTGAACAGGTCGGGATGGTGGTCGACCAGCCACTGCGCGCCGAATGTGCCGCCCGCCTCCTCGTCGGACATGAACGCGAAGATCAGGTCGCGGGGCGGGACGTAGCCGGACCGCTTGAAGTCCCGGGCGACCGCAACGATCATCGCCACCATGTCTTTCATGTCGACAGCGCCGCGCCCCCAGACGTAGCCGTCCTGCACAGCACCGGAGAACGGGTCGACGGTCCACTCGGAAGCATCGGCCGGCACCACGTCGACATGTCCGTGGACGAGAAGCGCTCCCCTGTTCGGGTCGGCCCCGGCCAGTCGGCAGATGACGTTGCCGCGCCCCGGCACCGCCTCCAGGTAGGTGGTCTCGTATCCGACCTCTTGGAGCTTGGCCTGGATGTACCGAGCTGCGCGGGTCTCGCCGTCGCCGATGGTGTCCGGGTCGCCGGTGTTGACCGAGTCGATCCGGATCAGCTCACTGCAGAGCTGCACCACTTCGCTCTCGGCGGCAGATTGCGCTTCCGTGACATCGGGTGCCGCGGGCTCAGGTGTGTGGCGTGCAGCATCGGGACCGGTCATCCGCCTTTCCTACCACTCGCGACCCGTCGCCCCTTGCCAACGGACGCGGTTGGGCGCACGCCAACCATCGAGTAAGCTCGGTCGTCGCGGCGCACGGTGCCGTGCACACCTTGTCCGGGTGGCGGAATGGCAGACGCGCTAGCTTGAGGTGCTAGTGCCCTAAGGGGCGTGGGGGTTCAAGTCCCCCCTCGGACACTCTCTGACCTGCGGAAACACCCAGTATGTTGACTAGGCATAGTCAATGTGTTGGCCGGTGGGCGGGTTGTTGATCATGGCGAGCATCCGGGATCGCATTCAGACGGACGGTTCGGTCAAATACGCGGTGCTGTTCCGCGAACGACCCACATATGCAGACGTCCCTGACGTCGGCCTCGCGAGTCGAGGCAGAGCAGATGGCCGCAGTGTCGAGGCGACGGCGGAGACCTGCGAAGCGCGCGGCGGGTGATGGCGGCCTCCAAAACGCAGGTCCACGCTGGTCCGCGAAGTGGTGCTCGAGCACATCTCGATGCTGACCGCGGTCGCCCCGGGTCAGCTCGTCAGGTACCGCAATCAGGTGCGGGACCAAGCACCTGGTGCCCGCCCGGATGATCCGGGCAGCCGACGACCGGGAGGTGGACGTCGGTGCGCATGCGGGGGGAAATCCAGTGACCGACCGGTCCGGGGATCATCGAGGGCGAGTTGGCGGTTCGCGGCATCGAGCAGTCGCTCCCAGTGACGGTGCCGATCCGTGTCCGCCAGGTGCGGGGTCAGCGGGGTGAAGGCGGGATAGCCGGCGTCGACGATCTGGAGCGGCGCTGAGGTATGCGCCAGCGTTGCGGCGAGTTCGGCTGCGCTGTGCAGGGTGGGGGGTCCGGGCATGCTCTGATGTGTGCGGCGGGGAGGTTGGACCGCCTTGCTGATCGATTCTGGACGAGATCATCGACGTCTCGGCGCCGTTCGAACCCGCAGGATCGACCGCACCCAGACCGGTCTGCGTTGTCTGATGGTCACCGTTCGCGGATGTCAGCGGGTTCAACGTTGTAGGGGGCTGTACAGCTGGTCGACCGGCGCGAATTCGTCGGTTAATACCGGCGCTCCGGCAATGAACGCCGAACCATGGCCGGCGAGCAGGATTCCATCGTCGTCGCCTCGAGATTCGTTGTGCGACAGGATCGCGGGTACGTCGATCGGCTGGTGCGAGGCGATGAGGATCATGTTGCCGCCGACGGTGCCGGCCAGGCTGCCCGGGGTGGCGAGCACGGCGACGTGTTCGAAAACTGTGGACAGCGTGGCTGCCTCGGCCTTGGCGAAAGCCAGTGGTGGGTGGTCGATGAGGTTGATGGCGTAGACCCCATCTGGCCGCAGGACACGGTCACTGTTCGACGAACTCGCGTGTCGCCAGGTGCCAAGGCACCGCGACCCCGCCGAAGGCATCCCCGATCACCAGATCATAGGAGTCGTCTCGCGCATCCCGGATGCCAAGCCGGGCATCGCCGACCTTCACCTGCAGGTCCGCGGAACCTGCCCGAGGTGGCCCGACCTGACAGTGCCTCCGTGAACGCGGCGTCCACGACAGCGCGGGCACGGGTTCCCACCCCCGCTTGGGCGCCAACGAGTGCCGCGGATCATTGATCGCCTGCTTCGCGGTCGCGGTAACGACGCCGACGAACCAGTGAAGGCGATACCCGTGGTCTGCATCGTCAGGGACGACGACCCCGCGTCGTGGAATCCTCGATGGGTTCGACACCGGGTCGGACGAGGAACGGAAAGACTTTGTCGTTGACCCGTTCGCGCGGGCACCGCCACCGGGTGATTGACGCCGGATCCCGGCCCCGGTACGGCTCAGACCCCCGGCAGGCCCGGACGGCGAATGGGGGTCGCCGTCCGGGCCTGCTGGACCCCTCGATCAGTCATTCCGGTAGTTGCGGGCCGGCCCCCGAGCGGGGCCCGGGTGGTCAAGGTGACGGGTAGTCCCCGGCCGGGTTCGGCGGGGCGGGCCGGGTTGCCAGGTGGTCAGTGACGGTTGCGGTGCGCCGGCCCAGTGGATCGGTGTTCCGGGGACCGGTGCGGTGCCACCCGATCTCGTGCAGGGTCTGGTCGGCGGCCTGGTCGGTGGGGGTGTCCCAACGGGCGGCCGCCACCGGTTTGCCAGGATTCGGGCCGAGGATGCTGACCTGACCGGTGAAGTCGACGTCACGGTCGGTCCAAGCGTGACTGGGTTGCCAGTCCAAGCAGGACACCGCGGTGTCTTCCTGGACAGCCTGGTAATCGGTCGGCGTGCCGCGGTCCGGCCGCTGCCGGGTTGGTGAGTGCACGGTTCTCCGCTCGGGTAGTGGGTTCCCCCCGGGCGCGGTGATGATCCGCGCCCAGGGGTTTGGGCAGGACCCTGCCCTCGGGGCCGGCCGGGGAGCACGCGATACTCGCGCGGCACCCGAGCGTCGGTGAGCAGGCCCTGGCAGGCGCCGTTCAGGCGATGGCGTGCTACCGCACCACGACGCCGACAAAGCAGCGTGACCTGGCCGCCGCAGCAGCGGCGCTGGCCGACGACACTGGCTTCCCCGCTGCTGGTCGACCTGCGCCCCGGGCTCCTGATCCTCGAACCGGTAAGGACCAGTGGGAGGACGACGCCCACGGCCTCGAGCTTGACTTCACCGACCTCGCCGGGAACCTCCAGACCACTGACCGCGAACTCGGGGCCACTGCGGATCCCGGGCTGCCGCGCTTTCTCAGCTCTTCCTCGACGCCGCCGACATCGACGCGGTCCGCGCGTTCTGGTCGCCGCACTCGGATACACCCACGACCGGCGAGCCGGGGTCAGCGACATCCACGACCCGCGGCGGCTGAACCCGGTGCTGGTGTTCCAACAGCTCGATGCTTCGGAGACAGAGCGGCGCCGGCAGCGCAACCGCATCCATTCCGAGCTCGCTGTGCCGTCGGACCTCGCGCAGACGCGCCTCGCCACAACCGTCGCAGCTGGTGGCCGGCTCCTTGACGAGTCGGAGGATCACAGGCTGGTCGCCGAGCCCGAAGGCAACGAAATGGTGATCGTCACTGGGTCGGCATGAGCTCACCTTCGGCTGAGCTCCACACTCGGCGGTTCCCCGCCACCGAGCGCTAAATCTCCGCCGCAACCCGCATCGAACACGCACGCAACGATTGAACGCCAGGGACGACGCGCCGTATAACACCCAGTTGTCCGGGGTCAGCGAGTTGGCCTCGCGGAGCGCAACTTCCAGAGAGGCGCACTCCCCCGACCTGTCCCGTTGGCCGATCCCGTGCGCAACAAAAATGATCAAGGCCCTGGCAGACCTGAAGAGCGCCACGACGACCTGACTGGCGTTCCCTGAGCGGCCCGCACGGTGATTACCCGGACGGGCGGACACGGGACCTCCCGGTTCTCGCGCATGAAGGTTCCGTACATGCCCTGGTTCTCCGCCCGCGCGGGCCCACCAACACCTCGCGAAAGCGCTGCTGGCGGTGTTGCCTTCCGCTTCCGCGGACAGCGTCGGCACCCCGATCTCTGTGATTACGAGGCTCCATGGCCCGGCTTGCACGTGCCCATCCCGACGCTTCGCCGGTGCCTTCACGAACACCGACGCACGGTTCAGGGTCGTCGCGGGTCGCTACTCCTTCGACGTAGAGCTCTTCCATCTCCTCCTCGATGCCGGTTTTTCCCGGCGCTCCTGCGGGCCTGCTACCGCGCATGGTTGGACATGCCCGACCGCCGCTCACTTGCCTCGGTTCATCCCCGAGTTCGTCATGAACCGGCGCGGGTTCCGCCGGTTGACGGACGCGCAAACTGGGTACCAGACACCAAGCGGGCGGCCCGAATGCGCCCACCGCGTGGGCGATCATCGACGGGAGTTGGCAATCATGCTGCACAAAGACTGCATCGTTCAGCTGACTCACGACTTTGTCGCGGGTTGGGACGTTCTCGTCCGGAAAGGTACGGCAGAGCGTGTGCTGTCCGCTGCCGTCCTGCACCGGGCATGCGTCGTCGAGTTCGCACTCAGCCCACAGAGATAGGCGCCCGGATCATCTCCGCCACCGAGCGGGCCTAATCGTGGCCTAGTCGAAGTCTTACATCCGGCCCCCGGAGCCGCTACGCGGAGATGGTGCGCTGGGTTGCAGGCCGCCGTGGACTCCCCGTCAGTCAACGACCCCGACCGCGCCAGGGGCTGTTACCGCGAGCCTGGACGAGGACGATGCGGTGGCGATCGCGAACCGCACCAGCTACGGCCTGGGCTCCTACGTGTACACCGACGACCCCGAGCAGGCACGCCGGATCGCCGACCGCATCGAGGCGGGCATGACGTTCATCAACCGAGGATTCGACCTCAGCCCGCAAATCGCGTTCGGAGGGATCAAGGCGTCGGGTACGGGCGCGCGGGTGACAGGTGGGCGGCCAAGGAGTTCATGAACCAGAAACTCGTGCTCACGGCCTGACCAAGATGAGAACCCGGGGCCAGGTCACGGTCCGAACAGCTGCGAGTGGGTGGCGACAACGGCCCACAATCGCGGTCCCGGCAACGAGTCAGTTCATGGCGCGCGGGGAGTCGCCCGGGCTGCCGAATCTCCTGGGGTGGTGAGAAACACCCATCGGTCACGGACCTGAATGGGTATCCAGTCCGATGTGGGCGGGTGGCCGAATTCCTAGGGTCGGAATTATGGACACCAACGTTGTTCGGACCAGGAGATCGGCGCCGATCGCGGACGCTGTCGCGGCCTTTCTCGATGCCGAGCAGCGGGTCTTGGACCGCTATGACGTCAGGGCGCAGCGACGGTATGTTGCGCTGCCGACGACCGGGGGGCAAGCGCAGGTGCTCGTCGTGGGCCAGGGACCACCGGTGGCGATGGTGATCGGTGCCACCGTCCCGGCGGCGTTCTGGGCTCCGCTCCTGGCCAAGCTCCCTGGGCACACCCTTTACGCGATCGAGTTGCCGGGGTTCGGCCTGACCGATCCCGCGAGGTACCACTGCGACACGATCCGCCGTACCGCCATCGATTACCTGGGCGGGGTCCTGGATGGTCTCGGTCTGACCCGCTGCGCGTTCGTCACGCAGTCGATGGGTTCGCAGTGGACAGGCTGGTTGGCCGCCGATCAGCCCGGGAGGGTGCTCTCCCAGGTGATGATCGGTTGCCCGGCCTTCTTCTTGGACACCTCGGCTGTGCTGCCGTTCCGACTGGCCTCGGTTCCCGGCCTGGGGACGCTACTGATGTCGGCGCAGAAGCCGTCGACGAGGACCGTCGAGCGGGTGATGCGGATGGTCGGGGAGGATCCCGCGGGCCTGGGCGAGCTCTGCGACGTACTCCTTGCCGCGCAGCTGGTGCCCACGTACACCCCGAGCCTGCTTGCAGTGATGCGCGCGATGATGCGGTGGACCCGGCCCCGTTCGGCGATCGTGACCAACGCTGACCAGCTTCGCCGGATCGGCCACCCGGTGCGGCTGATCTGGGGGGAAGGGGACCGGTTCGGCTGCCCGGAAGTGGGCCGCCGGATCGTTGACCTGATCCCCGACGCGGACCTGCACGTGGTGCCCGGTGGCCACGCACCCTGGTTCCACCACGCCGACACGGTCGCGGGCCTGACCCGGGAGATCCTTGCGGCCCGGCCCTGAGTACACCGATGCCCCGTCACCCACTGACCACCCATCAGGGAAGGAAACCCCATGACCACCCAACACATCGAGACGCTGATCGTCGGCGCCGGCCAGGCCGGCCTGGCGACCGGCTACCACCTTGCGCAGCTCGGCCGGGCGTTCCTGATCGTCGACGGCAACGGCCGCATCGGCGACAACTGGCGCTGCCACTACGACTCGCTCAAGCTCTACTCGCCGGCGAAGTTCGACGGACTGCCGGGCATGGACTTTCCCGGGGATCCGTGGCACTTCCCCGGCAAGGAGGAGGTCGCGGCATTCCTCGAGCGGTACGCCGTGGAGACGGAGCTACCGGTGCGGATGCAGACCCGGGTGGATCGGCTCGCACCTCGGGAAGGCGGTGGATTCACCGCCCACCTCGGGGTCGACACGATCGAGTGCGACAACGTGGTCGTCGCCACCGGAACCCACGGGGGCCGCATCCCGTGGGTGCCCGAGATCGCGGCTTCGCTTGCCCCGCAGATCCGGCAGTTCCACTCCACGGAGTACAAGAACCCGACCCAGCTGCAGCCCGGGGCGGCCCTGGTCGTCGGTGCCTCGCACTCCGGGTACGACATCGCCTACGAGGTGGCCGCCGACCGTCCAACGACCCTTGTTGGTCCCGACCGCGGGAACATCCCACTCGACTGGGACTCCGCCACGGTCAAGATGGCCCTGCCGGTCATCGTCTTCCTGTGGAAGCACATGCTGACCCGGCGCACGCCGATGGGTCGCAAGCAGATGCAGAAGGTCCGCCACCACGGGGCACCGACCACCAGGGTGAAGCCGCACCAACTCGCCCAGCGCGGCGCGGAACGAATCCAACACAGGGTCACCGATGTCTCCACCAACGGACAGCCGGTGCTCGACGACGGGCGGGTCCTGGCAGTCTCCAACGTCATCTGGGCGACCGGCTTCCGGCCGGACTTCAGCTGGATCCAGGCACCGATCACCGAAGCCGACGGCTGGCCACGCGAGTACCGCGGCGTGGTCAACGAGGTGCCAGGGCTCTACTTCTGCGGGCTTTCGTTCCAGTTCGCGTTCAGCTCCATGGTGCTACCCGGGGTCGGGCGGGATGCCGAGTACGTCGCCGCCAAAATCGACCAGCGCGTCAGGACCCCGGCCGGAGCCACAACCTGACCGTGCACCGCCCTGACAACCGGACTCCGCCGCGGCGATGCGGCCCCCACGGCCAGGTGTCGGCGGTGTCGGCGGTCGTGGTCCAGGTGCGGAAAATCCGCCGGACCGGCGCCGCCCTGACTACGCTCGAACGCACGGGGAGAAGGTGGTCCAGATGGGTGTCATCGAAGATCTCCATCGGGCCCGCCGGGCCTACGAGCGACGAGAATGGGTCGCGGCTTTCCGTGCACTGTCCGACCTGGACGACACCGAACTGGAGGCCCAGGACTTCGCCGCGCTGGCCACCACCGCCTACTTGCTCGGCAGACACAACGACTGTGTCCAGGCGCTCCAGCGGGCCCACCAGGCCAGCCTCGGGGCCGGGGATCGACCGGCGGCGGTGCGCGCCGCGTACGGGCTGGTTGTGACTCTGTGGCAGGCAGGTGAGCTGGCGGTGGGCAACGGCTGGCTCGCCCGGGCCGCGCGAATCCTGGACGAGCTCGAGGACGACGTGGTCGAGCGCGGCTACCTTTGCGATTTGGAGATGATGGCGCACATTCACGATGGTGAGTTCGCCGATGCGTTCCCGTTGGCCCCCATCATCACCGGCTATGGCCGCCGCTTCGACGAGCCCGACCTGATTGCCCTCGGGCGGCATGCCGAGGGCCGACTAATGCTCTCCTCGGGGCGGGTGGCCGACGGCCTGCAGCGGATGGATGAGGCCCTGGTCGGGGTGATGGCGGGGGAGGTGACACCGGTGACGGCCGGCAGGGTCTACTGCTCGACGATCGAGGCCTGCCAGGAGGTCTCAGACTTCGGTCGGGCCGGCGAGTGGACCCACGCGCTGATCACCTGGTGCGACGCCCAGCCGGGGCTCGTCGCCTATACCGGCCAGTGTGCGACCCACCGGGGCCAGCTGCTGCGGCTGCACGGCGCGTACGCCGACGCCATGGAGGAGCTGGACCGGGCGGTTGAACGGTATCTGGCCATCGGCGGCGACCCGGCCCTCGGCCTGGCTCATTACGAGCGCGGCGAGGTACATCGGCTGCGCGGTGAGCACGACGCGGCCGAGTCCGCCTATAACAGTGCCGCCGAGCACGGCCACCCCGCCCAGCCGGGCCGGGCCCTGCTCTGGCTCGCCCGGGATCGCCGCGACGCTGCATCGGCGGCGGTCCATCGGCTGCTCGCTGAGCGTCAGGACCCGGTGCACCGCTCACAGGTACTGGCGGCCGCGGTCGAGATACTCGTCGCCGGCGGCGACACCGACGCCGCGGCTTCGCTCAGCGAGGAACTCTGTGGCATTGCGGAGACGTTCGGCTGCAACGCCCTGCAGGCGGCCGGCGACTACGCCGCCGCCGTCGTCGAGCTGGCACAAGGCGCCGCAGAGCCCGCACTCCGGGCGGCTCGCCGAGCGGTGGAGACGTGGACGCAGCTCTCAGCGCCGTACGAGGTTGCGCGCAGCCGGATTCTGGTCGGTCGGGCGCTGCGGCTGCTCGGCGACGAGGAGTCGGCCATTGTCGACCTGACCGCGGCTGGCAGTGCCCTCGCCGAGCTGGGGGCGGGTCCGGCCGAGCAGGAAGCCGCAGCACTTCTGGGGGAAAAGAACGCACCGGGCGGGCTCAGCCCGCGCGAGTTGGAGGTGCTTCGCCTGGTCGCGGCCGGCAACAGCAACCCCGCGATCGCGGGACAGCTGGTGTTGTCGGAGAAGACTGTGGCCCGGCATCTGTCGAACATCTTCAGCAAACTCGATGTCGGGTCCCGGACCGCTGCCGCTGCATTCGCCCACGAGAACCACCTCGTCTGACCCCCGGCGCGGGACCCGCCGACCCTCGGGATCACCCCTTGGGCAACGTGGGTTTCGGGGTTGAGTTCAGCCGACGACGGTCGGGGCAGCCCAGACGGACGAGGCGACTCCGCTCCTCCGCCCCGGCGATGCCTTCCGTATCAAGGCCATTCGGGCCGAAGAACACCAGGGAGGACAAGTTCCATGACAGACCAGCACAGCAGCCGGGCGGCAGTTCACGACACCACCCGAATCGGGATGAACAACGTCACGACCTTCAGGCTCCGGAAAGGGGCTTGCCGACGCCGCGGCGGCGACAGTTATGCATGGTCGTGCAAGTTCGGTTCGGGCCGTTTACGATGCCGGCGGAGTTGGTGCTCTTGGGCAGCGGTTGCGGATCCAGGTGCAGGTGCCCGCGACGATCATCGCGAGCCCGTAGCAGGCAACGAGGGCCCCGATGGACACCGGGCCTCGGGCCATGCCACCGCCGATCACCAGCACCAACCAACCGAGCCAGATGCCGGATCGCGCCACAGCGACCACCCGCTGCCTGCGTTGTTGCAGGGCGGTCAAGTCCAGGCGCCTCGCGAACTCCGGATCGTCTGCACTGCAACCAGTTTCGATCCCTTCGAGGGCGCGCTGCTCATATTCGGAAAGCGTCATCACACGACCCGCCTCACGTCCAACTCCGCACACCGGCGAAGGTTGGCGGTGCAGAAGCCCTGCCGCTCCTGCTACCAATCAGGTACCCACAGGCCGCACGACGAAAACACCAGACGCTGCAACCCGGTCGACTGGAGGAAGGCCGGAAATCTACTTCGTCAAGCGTTGATTTCCGTCGATCCGGATGGCAGGCTTGTTGCCGTTAGCGGGTGATCGACACGGCTGATGGGGTGATCGAGGTGGGTGATCCGGGACCCACTGCCGGGGTGTACACCATCTCGGTGGCTGCCGAACTGGCCGGGGTGACCGTCCGTTCGTTGCGGTTGTACGAGCGGCACGAGCTGATCCGGCCCGGACGCACCGCAGGCGGCACCCGCCGGTACAGCCAGGACGACCTGCGGCGGTTGCGTCGGATCACCGAACTGATCGCAGACGGGGTCAACCTCACCGGTATCGGCAAGATCCTCGACCTGGAACAGGACACCCACCACCTGCGCACGGACAACACCGCGCTGCGCGCCGACAACACCCGGCTGCAAGCAGACCGTGACCAGCGACCCGAACCGGAACATCCCGGGCGGGGCGAACCGGTCCGGCGGCGATTACCGTCCCGACACTCCCCGACCGATGGGCACCGCGACCAGTCCTCCCGACCGGGCTGACCCCCATCAGCGGCTCACGACCAGCGGCACCATGATCACGCCCACACCCAGCTGGACAAGTGAAAGGACAAGGGTCATGCCCGATCCAGCACAGGCAGCCGTCACCTCCCTTGCCGGATCCACCACCGAAGCCGTGGGTGAGTTCAGCTACGACGTACCCACCGACACCTGGTGGTGGTCCTCCACGCTGTACACCATCCACGGTTTCACCCCCGGTGAGGTCGTGCCCACCACCGCACTGATGGCCGCTCACCAACACCCCGACGACCGGGCCGGCGCGGTCGAATTGATCACCGCAGCGATCACCGCCGGGAAGCCGTTCTGCTCCCGGCACCGCATCTTTGACGCCCGGCAACGAGTTCACACCGTGGTCACCCTCGGGGAGGGTGTTCGCGACGACGGCGGCCAGATCCGGCAGGTTCGCGGGTACCTGATCGACGTGACCGATTCCCTGCACCGCGACATCGCCGCCGCGACCAGTCTGGCGGTCGAGCAGTCCGCCGAAACCCGGGCCGCGATCGAACAGGCCAAGGGCGCACTGATGATCACCTACGGACTCGACGAGGACGAGGCCTTCGCCCTGCTGCGCTGGCACTCCCAGCACACCAACATCAAACTCCGGGACATCGCCGCCGGTATCACCGACCGGACCAAGGACCCCGGCATCGCAGGCCTGGCCGCCGACGAGAAGATCACCGAGATCCTCACCGACCTCGCCCCGCGTGACCCGTCCGGCCCAACACTGTCAGAGATCGGCGAGTCAAACCCCGAGAGCCTGGAGGAAAGGCTCAGCGCCTGACCGGCCGACGGTGTTCGGGTACCGACGAACCCCCGCGGCGACAAGGCCGCGATCACCGGGCATCGCTACCTGATGCTCGTCCGCGGGCCCGGCATCGCGGCGGATGGCGTTTGACCGTGTCCAGTGACGGATGGCAAGACGCAGCCGGTACCGGGTCGGCATACTCTCGGGTGCCTTTCATAGTGGCTGTTCATAGCTCGCCGGCGCAGGTGAAGGCCGGGTGCCGGCTGTTGCGCGCACGGGACAGTTCATCGACCCGCCGGGAACACGCCCTCGTCCCCGCACGGTCCGGTACTTCGCCCGGGCAGCTACTTCGGGACCGCACTCGGCGCCGGGGTACCCGCCGGCCCGCCGCGGACGATCCACGGCAGTCCCACCCACAGCGAGACCAACAGAACAAGCGCCGCGCCGGCGGCGACGATACCTGCCGTGGTTCCGGCGACGACGGCGAAGATCAGCAGCACCACCCCAACGATGGCGGCGCCCAGCAGGGCGAGTCCGATCAGGGCCAGACGATGCGACACGGTGACCAAAACTTCGCGGGCGTGTCGGCGAAACAGTATGCGGTGCAGGCTGACCGGGGCGATGAGGAAGCCGGTGGCGGCCACCGACAGGGCCACCGTAATCAGGTAGATGGCCCGCTCGTTCGCGGTGAGCTGTTCGAACCGGGCCTGGAACGCCAAGGTCAACAGGAAACCGGTGAGCAACTGCACGCCGGTCTGCACCACCCGCAATTCCTGGAGCAGGTCGGCCCAGTTCCTGTCCAACCGTTGCATCGGAGTCTCATCGCGCGCCTCCTCGTTCCAGCCGTCGTCGCGGAGCTCGTCCTTCCCGTCGTCGTGCATTTGCCCACCAAATCCCTTTCGTTGAACGGGTCACCCGGCGGCATCGGCGTCCAAACGACCACCGCGAACCAACATCTCCCTACCAGCGTCCCAGTCATCCGGTGGCACGACGTTGCGGGCCGACTCCTACCCTGGGTCGATCCGGACCTCGGCGCGACCGCACGAGGCTCGTCAACCGGGTCCTGCCCGCGGCTGCGAACACTCGGCGCCGGGGATCAGGTGGATGCGGTACCCAGCCGACCGGACACGGGTCATCGACTGTCCACGTCCGTGGATTTGGGGGCACCCCCGGGTGTTGTCATGCCGGGCTTGGGGTACCAGTATTCGCGACAGCATCAGACGGCTGGCTGGCAAGGAGTGATGATGCCGAAGAAGGATCCAGGACCGTCAGTCAAGGACAAGAAGTTGTACGAAAGGCTCCGCGACGAGGGTAATTCCCAACAGAAGTCGGCGCGCATCGCGAACGCTGCCGCCGGGTCGTCCCGCAAGAAGGTGTCCAAGAAGGGCGGCCGGTCACCGTCCTACGACGACTGGTCGCTGACCAAGCTCCGCCGCAGGGCCAAGCAAATCGGCATCAAGGGGCGCTCGACGATGACCAAAAAGAAGCTCATCAAGGCGCTGCGACAGCACTGACCGAACCGGTGACTCCCCCACCAGGGTCAATCCCTGCCGGGAACCTGGGTCGGCTGATCTGCGGGTTCCTCCATGGTGGGGAGGGAATCAGCGAAGATGGCTTCTTCGGGGTCGACGAACCGGGCGGCGGGGGCAGGACCGGGCTGCTCCGGGTCGGCGCCCGGGGCGACACTCTGGGTGGGGTGCCATTCTTCATCGGCCATGCTGGGCTCCTTGATGGGTTGCCGGGTGGGTTTCGTCGTCAGGTCTGACGTGCGGTGAACAGCATTTCTGGGTTCGACCCTTGGGCTCACCATGGGCTGTCGGGTCATCATCGGATCCGGTAGGCGGTGGCGGCGGGTTGCAGGTTCATCCCGTGCCCAGGATTGCTGGTCTGGGGGACGAGGTGGCCCCCGCTCACGAGGGGTGTTCCCTGCACGAGGAGGGGTTCGAGGCGGGCGTGGTCGGTGAACCATTCCAGGTGCCGCAGGGTGGTGAGGGCGGTGGCGAGTGGTGCGTGCAGGGCGGGTGCGCAGTGCGCGGAGACGTCAAGATGGTGGGTCCGGGCGACGGTGGCGGCGCGGAGGAACCCGGTGTATCCGCCGCACCGGGTGGCGTCCAGCTGCAAACAGTCCACGACGACGGAAAGGGTTGCGGCATCGTCGATGTCGGCAATGTATTCACCGGCGGTGACGTCGCAGTGTAGCGCCGAACGGAGTTCGCCGAGCCCGGTGGTGTCGTCGCTGCTGACGGGTTCTTCGAACCAGCGGACACCGAGGTCGTCGAGCCGTGCCCCGACCCTGCGGGCCTGCCCGCGGGTGTAGGCGCCGTTGGCGTCGACCATCAGTTCCACGTCCGGACCGGCTTGGTTACGCAGTTGTTGGACCCGTCGGAGGTCACGGGCGATGTTGGTGCCCCAGCCTTCGCCGATCTTGATTTTCATCATGGTGCAGCCCGCCGCGTGCCAGGCGGCGATCTGCTCGTCCAGTTGGGTCGCGCTCAGGGTGGTGAAGCCACCCGACCCGTAGACCGGGACCGTGTCCCGGACCGTGCCGAGCAGGGTGGTTAGTGGGATGTCCAGGAGTCGGGCCTTGAGGTCCCACAGGGCGATGTCGGCGGCGCTGATGGCCTGCATGACCAGGCCCCGGGTGCCCAGGTTCCGGCAGGCCCGGTGCATCGCGGACCAGCAACGGTCGATGTCGACGGCGTCCAGTCCGGTGATCGCCGGGGTCAAGTGGTCGTTGATGACCTGCGCGGCCGCGGTGGTGCTGTAGGTCCAGCCCAGGCCCTGTTGCCCGGCGGCGGTGATCTGCACGGTGACGGCGGTGGTGGCGTCCCAGGTCAGGGTGCCGTCGGATTCCGGTGCCGGGGTGGGGAACCGGTAGGCCGCGGTGCTGACCTCGGTGATCCGCGGGTCGGGTTCGGTGATCATTGCCGGTCCGGTCCGGTGAACGGTCCGCTGCGGGCCAGCGTCTGGATGCGGTCGGCGGCCCGGGCGGCGAGGGCCATGATGGTCAGCGCCGGGTTCGCCGCGCCCTGGGTGGGCAGGGTGCTGCCGTCGACGATGAAGACGTTGGGGACCCCGAAGACCCGGTGGTCGGCGTCGATCACCCCGTCCCGTGGCGTGCTGGCCATCCGGGCGCCGCCGACGAGGTGGGCGTACCGGTTGATGGTGATGACCTCCTGCGCGCCGGCGGCCCGCAGGATGGTTTCCATCGAGGTTTGCGCGGCGGTCATCAGGAGTTTGTCGTTGTCGCCTTGGCTGTAGGAGAAGTGCGCGACGGGCAGGCCGTGTCGGTCGGTTTCGTCGGCGAGGGTGACCCGGTTGTCGGGTCGGGGGAGGAATTCGCACAGTGCGCCGAGGGTGGCCCAGTGCACGTAGTCCCGCATGTATTCGCGGAGGGTTTCGCCCCAATGTCCCTGCGCCGTAACGTGTTCGGCCCAGGTGATGGGTAGCGGGCTGACCGTTTGGATGGACCAGCCTCGTTGGTAGGGCTTGGTGGGGTCGGTTTCGTAGAAGTCTTCGCTGCTGACCTCCGGTGGCGGCGCCTTGTACATGCGGATCTCGTCGGCGAACCGCCCCGCGGTCTGCGGTGCGCCCTGCACCATCAGGTACCGGCCGACCTGGTCGGTGTTGTTCCCCAGCCCGTCGGGATGGGTTCTCGAGGTGGACAGCAGCAGCAGCCGGGGGGTTTCGATGCTGTACGCGGCGACGACCACGATCCGGGCGCGTTGGTGGTGTTCCACCCCGTCCCGCAGGTAGGTCACCCCGGTCGCGGAGCCGGTCCGGTCGTCCACGGTGATGGCGGTGACCTGACTATCCGGCCGGATCTCGGCGCCGTGCGCCATCGCGTCCGGGATGTGGGTGATCAGCGGGCTGGCCTTGGCGTTGACCTTGCAACCCTGCAGGCAGAAACCCCGGTAGATGCAGTGCGGGCGGTTCCCGAACCGGCCGTTGGGGATGGCCACCGGACCCACCCTGGTCCTGACCCCGGCGGCGCGGGCGCCGCGGAGGAACACGTCGCCGTTGCCGCCGACCGGGTGAGCGTGGTGCGGGTAGCTGTGCGGGTCGCCCCACGGCCAGTCCTGCCCGGCGACCGGAAGTTCCGCCTCGATCTGCTGGTAGTGCGGCTGCAGGTCGTGGTACCGGATGGGCCAGTCGGCGCCGACCCCGTCGACCGTCAGTGTGTGAAAGTCTGAGGGGTGGAACCGGGGGGTGTACCCGGCGTAGTGGATCATCGACCCGCCGACGCCGCGGCCGGAGTTGTTGGAGCCCAACGGGACCGGGTCGGTCCCGCCGATCTGCCGGGGCTCGGTCCAGTACAGGGTGTGGGAGCCGCGTTCGTCGCTGACCCAGTCCTTATCGGGGTCCCAGAACGGTCCGGCGTCCAGGCAGACGGTACGCCACGCCGCGCGGGCCATCCGTTGGGTGAGGACCCCACCGCCGGCGCCGGCGCCGACGACCACCAGGTCCACCTCGTCGGTGTCGGCATAACGGCGCATGTCGTCCCGCAACTGGTGGTCCGTGCGGGACCCGTTCTTCGGGATCAGCCACGCCGATTCGTTCCGCGCCCGGACCGCCCGGTAGCTACTCATTGCCGCCGCCCGGGCCGGTGAGCGCGGCGTGCCGGCGGCGGGCCCGCTCGACCCGGCCGGCGAACGGGACCGGATCGGTCGCGTCGTCATCGGCCATCTCCCACCGGTCGCGGGCGTTGACACCCGGGTTCAAGTAGCCGCGGGGGTAGGCGGGCCCGGGGAACCCGATCTCGTTCCACGCCCAGGGGTGGGAGTAGAACGCGGTGCAGGCGTACCGGGTCCACAAGCTCCACACCTGGGCGGCCGGGTACCGGTGCCAACGATCACCGCGGCTGGCCGGGGTCTGCACCTGCTGGATCAGCGCCACCTGTTTAGCGGGCGGCAGGGCGGCGAACCCGGCTCCGGTCGCGGCGGTGGCGTCCGTGTCGAGGAAGGACAGGGTGTCCCGCCACGCCCGGCCGTCCTCGGGCAGGTCGTCGTAATGCCAGCCGTCGGTTTCCCCGATCGCCAGCCGGGTGTCGATTAGGGCCAGGACCGGGATCCGCGGCTCGCTGTCCTGGGCGAGCAGCAGGTCCAGCAACGGCTGCGCGATGGCCCGCTCCGACGCGGTGAAGAAACACAGACTGTTGGGTGGGGCGAGCCGGGCGAGCACCACCCCGGCGGTGACGTCGTCCCACGTGTCGACCTGGTCCAGTACGTCGAAACCGGGGTACCGGCCACGGTTCTGCGGAGTGACCGCCCGCTGGTTCGGGCTGCGGTACGTCACCGGGCGGCACCGTCCCCGTGGCCTTCCCGGCGCAGCACGGTGGCCAGCAGGCCCATCCCGCCGACCAGGGAGGCCAGCAGCGGCGCGAACATCGGCGGCCCGGCCTCCATGTTGTACCGGGTCCACCCGCCCGGGCGTTGGGCGATGCCCCGCCAGTGCAGGTAGGTGCCCTGCATCCCGTTGATCACGATCGCGGCGCTGGCCAGCGGTAGCACGGTGCGGGCGGCGCGGGCGGAGAACACCGCGGCCATCCCGGCCGGGATCGCCGTCGGCACGATGACCACCGGCCACCACATCATCTTGTTCCCGAAACTGGCCCCGTCATGGGACAGGAACACCTCCCCCGCGGTCACCGCCGCGCCGGCCGCGGTCAGGGCGGCCAGCGTCCGTTCGAACCGCCCGGTCCGCACGTCCCACACCGCGTGCCCGAGCGCCGCGCCGAGGGTGCCGGTGAACCGTCGCGGGACACTCATGAGCTGTCCTTGGTTCCCGGGAGGTACTGCTGGGCCTTTTGTTTCACGCCCTGTTTGACTATTCCCCAGGCGTCCTCGTCGCCGTGCAGGACGGCGCCGGCCACGGATTTCACCTGTTCGAAGGTGGCGTGCGGCGGGATCGGCGGCACATCCGGGTCGCACCGGATGTCCAACACGGTGGGCCGGCGGGCGTGCAGCGCGGTTTCCCACGCCGGTCCGATCTCGTCCGGGTCGTCGATGTTGACCCCGGCCAGCCCGAGGCTGCGGGCGAAGGCGGCGAAGTCGACGTCGGGCAGCGTCTGGGACTCGGCGAACTTAGGTGCCCCGGACATGGCCCGCATCTCCCAGGTGACCTGGTTGAGGTCGTTGTTGTGCAGGATGGCCACGATCAGCCGCGGGTCCGCCCACTGCGACCAGTAATGAGCGACGGTGATCAGCTCGGCCATTCCGTTCATCTGCATGGCGCCGTCCCCGACCAGCGCGATGGTCGGGCGGTCCGGGTGCGCCCATTTCGCGCCGATCACATAGGGCACCCCGGGGCCCATCGTGGCCAGCGTGCCGGACAGTGAACCGCGGATGTCGCCGTGGAACCGCAGGTGCCGGGCGTACCAGTTCGCCGCGCTGCCAGAGTCGGCCGCCACGATCGCGTTGTCCGGCATCCGCTCCGACAGTTCGTGGAAGATCCGCATCGGGTTGATCGGGTCCGCCTCGGTCATCGCCCGCCGCTGCACGGTCTGCCACCAGTCGGTGACATTGTTCTCGACCGTGTCCCGCCAGCTGCGGTCCGGCTTGCGGGTGAGCAGCGGGATCAGCGCCTGCAGCGTGGTTTTCGCATCCCCGACCAGGTTGATCTCATACGGGTACCGCATACCGATCCACTTGCCGGAGCGGTCGATCTGCACCGCCCTGGCCTGATCCAACTCCGGCAGGAACTGGGTGTAGGGGAAGTTCGACCCGACGGTGAGCAGGGTGTCGCAGTCCATCATCAGCCGGTAGCTGGCGGTGGTGCCGAGCAGGCCGATGGACCCGGTCACCCACGGCAGCGTGTCCGGCAGCACGTCCTTGCCCAGCAACGCCTTCGCCGCGCCGGCGCCGAGCAGGTCCGCGACCTCGGTGAGTTCGGCCGCGCACCCGCGGGCACCCTGCCCGACCAGCATCGCCACCTTGCCGCCGGCGTTCAACAGGTCTGCCGCCGCCCGCACCGCGGCTTGGTCCGGGGTGGCGGTGGCCCACGCGGTGCCGACACTGGAGGGCACCTGCTTGAAGGCGTGCCCGGGCGCCTGGTACTCCAGGTCCAACACGTCGGAGGGGAAGATGATGCACGTCGGGGCCTGTTCGCTCATCGCGACCCGGATCGCCCGGTCGATCAGGTTCGGCAACTGTTGCGGCACCGTGCACATCTGCACGTAGTCGCTGCACACGTCCTTGAACAGGCTGAGCAGGTCCACCTCCTGCTGGTAGGAGCCGCCCATCGCGGACCGCTCGGTCTGCCCCACGATGGCCACCACCGGGACATGGTCGAGCTTCGCGTCATACAGGCCGTTCAGCAGGTGGATCGCACCGGGACCGCTGGTCGCCACACACACCCCGACCCGGCCACTGAACTTCGCGAACCCGACCGCCTCGAACGCCGCCATCTCCTCGTGCCTGGCCTGCACGAACTGCGGGTCGTCCTTCGCCCGGCCCCACGCCGCGAGCAACCCGTTGATCCCGTCACCGGGATACCCGAAAACCTGCTGCACATCCCACTCCCGCAGCCGGGCCAACACCACATCCGCCACCAGATCAGCCATCGTCCACGCTCCTTTGATCTGCCCGTCGGGGAAAGATCCGGGTCAGTCCCGTAGGCGAGCCATTGCAGCCTTCTCAGCGAGCAAGGTTCCCCGCTCAGACCCACCCCAACCATTGCAGTACCGCAAGAATTGCGTGACACTTGCATCATGCGTCAGGGGCCGATCCATTCCGGGAGCGGTCATGGCTGAGCACGGAAACCCGGCGTTCGACGGTCAGGTCGAAGCGGTTCTGGCCGCGTCCCGGGTGCTGATCGGGGTGGCCGCCAGATCACTGGCCCCGGTGGAGGACACCGTCACCCTCACCCAGTTCCGCGCGTTGGTGATCATCGCCAGCCAGGGACCACTGCACCTGGCCGCCCTCGCCGACGCGATGCAGGTCCACCCCTCCAACGCCACCAGAACCTGCGACCGACTGGTGGGCGCCGGGCTGTCGGACCGCCGGGACAACCCGGCGGACCGCCGGCACCTGCTGCTGACCCTGACCGGCGCCGGCCGGGAGCTGGTGGACGGTGTCATGCACCGCCGGCGGGTGGCGATCGGGCAGATCCTGCGCGGCATGCCGGCCGATGACCGCACGCACCTCGCGGCTGTGCTCACCCAGTTCGCCGCCGCCGGCGGTGAACCCCAGGACACGGACCTGTGGTCCGTCGGCTGGACCACCGAATCCCCACGCGGCAGCTGACCTTTCGGCACTCACCGTCGATTGGGTCCTCCCCGGTACGGCGGGCGGTCGGTCCCGCCAACGATTGGTCACGGTGTGACCGTTAGCGTGAGGAACAGTCCGGCGCAGATGCCGATGACCAGCACGGCGGTGCCGCCGATGACGGCCGTGGCCGCGGCCCACCGGCGCGGGGTGGCTGCGCCAGTCTCGCCCGCGGCTGTCCCGCGCTGGACGGTCGGGACGATCCACCGCAGGTAGTAGTAGAGGCTGGCCACCGAATTCAGGACCGCCAGCAGGACCAGCCATTCCAGACCACCGTCCCAGCCGGCGGTAAAGGTGGTGAGTTTCCCAATGAAGACCGCTGTGGGTGGAGTGCCGACCAAGCTCAGCAGGCTGACCATCAGCGCGCCGGCCAGCCACGGCCGGCCCCTGGCGAGTCCGCGGTAGTCGGCCAGGGCCCGGCGGCGCGGGAGGGCAGCGGTGACCGCGAAGGCCGTGACGTTGCTGACCGCGTACCCGGCCAGGTAGATCAGCAGTGACGGCAACGCCAGTTCGCTGTCCCCGGCAACAGCCACCGGGACCAGCAGGTAGCCGACCTGGCTGACCGTCGACCAGCCCAGCAGTCGGCGCGGATCGTCCTGATTGAACGCGGCGAGGTTGCCCAGGGTCATGCTGAGGGCGGCGATCGCGGCGACCAGCAGCCGCAGCTGCACCGCGTCGGGGATGGTGTCGACCAGTCGGTAGATCGCGATCATCGCGCCGATCTTGGGCCCCGTGGTGACGAACGCGGCGGCGGTGGCGCCGGCGCCCTGCGCGGCGTCCGGTACCCAGAAGTGGCCGGGGACGCCGCCGGCCTTGAACATCAGCCCGCCGAGGACGGCCACCGCGCCGACCGCGACCAGCCCGGTCGGTACCCCGGCCAGGGTGCCGATCAGGTCGGTGTACCGGGTGCTGCCACCGAGGCCGCCGAGCAGGGTGACACCGGCCAACAGCACGATGCCGAGCAGGGCGCCGAGCAGATAGGTCTTCATCGCGGCCTCGGCGCTGCCGGCGGTACGGGTCATCCCGATCAACGCGTACAGCGGGATGCTGGCGAGCAGGAACCCGACGGCGAGCACGAGCAGATCGTCGGCGCCGGCCACCACCACCGCGCCGAGTGCCCCCAGCAGCAGCAGTGCGTAGGTTTCGCTCTCGCGCGGGTTGCCGGCGAGTTCGTCCACGCCAAGACCAATCACCAGCAGTGTCGCGGAGATGATCACCAACCGGGCGAAGCCGGTGGACGTGTCCACCGCGTAGCTCACGTCGAACACCGTCGTGTCCGTGCCGGCAAGACCGACACCGGCGGCCACCCCCGCTGCGGCCAGGGCGACAACTGCGACGAGCCGGGCCACCCACTGCCTTTCTCTGGGCAGGAAGGAACCGGCCAGCAAAGCCACGACCGCACCGACCAGCAGGAAGATCTCCGGCAGCAGCGCTGGCAACTGCCCCGACATCGATTCCATCCCCGGCAACTATCGACTGACCAGGTCGACCACGGCCCGGGAGGCCGGTTCGATCACGTCCAGCAGGAAACGCGGTAACAGTCCGATGATCAGCGATCCGAGCAGCAGCGGTGCCACTGAGAGAGTCTCGGAGGTTCGCACGTCCAGGAAGTCGATCGATTTCCCCTGGGTTGGCCCGGTCAGCAGTTGCTGCAGGGCACGCAGGAAAAGGGCTGCGACAACGAGAATCCCGGGCAGCGCGATGGCGGTGACCGGGGCGGCACCGATACTGCCGGTGAAGATCTGGAACTCCGCGATGAATCCGCTGAACGCGGGAATCCCGAGCGAGGCGAACGCTGCTACCGCCAAAAGACCGGCGAACCGCGGAGCCGACCCGGCGAGGCCGCCGTAGTCATCGATCAGATAGCTGCCGCGACGCTCGTGCAGCACCCCGGCGAGCAGGAACAGCGCCGCGGTGATCAGGCCGTGGCTGACCATCTGGGTCACCGCGCCGGTCACCGCGACCTGCCGTCCGTCGGCATCACCGCTCAGCACCCCGGCGGCACCGACGGCGAGGACCACGTACCCCATGTGATTGACCGATGTGTAGGCGATCATCCGTTTCAGGTTGGTCTGGGCCAGGGCCACCAGCGCTCCGTAGAGCACGGACACGATCCCGACCGCGATGATCACCCAGGCCCACGCCCGCCAGGCCTGCGGCAGCATCGGCATCGCGATCCGGACGAACCCGTACGTGCCCATCTTCAGCAGTACCCCCGCCAGGACCGCGGACCCGATCGCCGGGGCGTCGGTGTGCGCGGGTGGCAACCAGGTGTGGAACGGCACGGTCGGGGTCTTGATCGCCAACCCGATCAGCACGGCGGCCAGCACCACGCCACCGACCCAACCGCTGTCCTGCAACGGCGCCTGCCGGGTCAGCTCGACCATGTCGAACGTGTGCGGGTCGGCCGCGACGTACAGGCCAATGAACCCCAGCAGTAGCACCAGCGACCCGAGGAACGTGTAGAGGAAGAACTTCAACGCGGACCGAGCCGGCTGCCCGTGTCCCCAGCCGAGGATGGCGAAGTACATCCCCACGATGGACAGGTCGAAGAACACGAAGAACACCACGAGGTCCTGCGCGGCGAACACGCCAAGACACATCGACTGCAGGAAGCAGAACAGCGCCGCCTGCGCGCGCGGCCGGCGCTTTTCCCGCCACGCGTACACCGCACAGGCCGCGAACACCACGACCGTCAACGCCACCAACGGCAGTGACAGACCGTCCACCCCGACCGAATAGCTGCTACCCACCCCGGGTAGCCACGGCACCTGCTGGGCGAACGCCAGCTGCCCGGCCGGCGGCGTCTGGTATCCGGTCCACAGCAGCACCAGCAGCACCAGTTCGGCGCCGCTGACGGCCAGCCAGCCGATGCCGGCGGCCCGGTCGGGCATCCGGACCACGGCCAGTACCGCCGCGGCCAGCAGCGGCAGGAAGATCAGCAGACTGAGCACCTCAGGTCACCAAAATCAGCAGCAGGGCGGCGACCAGCAGCAGCGCGATCACCTGGACGTAGTACTGGTACAGCTGGCCGGTTTGCGGTCGCCGGGACTGCCGGGCCAACCGCCGGACCCCCGCCGCGACGCCCCGCACGCCGGCGTCGATTCCGGTCACCTCGATCCGCTCAGCCCGGCCGGCCACCCAGACGGTGCCGGCCGCGGAATCCTGCACGACCCGGTCGACCGCCCGGTCATCGAACCGGGCGAGCCGCCGACCGCCGCTCACCAGCAGCCCGGCGGCGCCCGTCACCCCCCGGTCGACAACCCGGTCGTCGAACCTGGCCAGCGCAGCCGCCAGCCACAGCGTCGGGTCGACGACCAGCCGGGTGACCATTCGATCCAGGTAGAGCCAGTTGGCCGCCCAGCCCGGTGCGACGGTTCCCCACCGGGCCACCGCCGCCAGCACCAGCAGGGCCAGCACCCCCGACCCGACCAGCTCTACCGGCGTCGACTCGGGTTCCCCGGCGGCGCCCAACGCGGTCGCCAGCTCCGCGGCCAGCGGCGGCAGCGCCAGCACCCCCAGGACCGCGGCGCCGATGGCGAGCGGGATCAACACCGCCTGCGCCGCCCGGGGGATTCGGCGGGTCCCCGGTTCCTCGGTGTCGAACAGATGCTCCGCCTTGCGGGCCACGTCGGCCGATGGGCGGAGCCACAACAGGACCAGGACCTTGCCCGCATACGCGGCGGATACCGCCGCAGCGGCCAGGGTGACCACCGCCAACACCGGGGAAACTTCCCGGACGGCGGCGAGGATCTCGTCCTTGGTGGCCCACAGCGACAACGGCGGCGCACCGGCCAGCGCCAGCAATCCGACCGTGGCGCACACCCCGACCACCGGCCACCGCCGGGCCACGCCGCGCAGCGCGCCGAGTTGCTTGGTGCCCAACGCGGTCAGCCACGCTCCCGCCACCAGGAACAGCAACGCCTTGGTGGCCGCGTGCGCGACCAGGTGCGCCGTCCCACCCCCGGCGGCGGACACCCCGGCGGCCAGCACGACGAACCCGAGCTGCGCCGCAGTGGACGCGGCCAGCAGCTGCTTGAGGTCCTGTTGAGCCACCGCCACCGCGCCCAGCACCAACGCGGTGAGCGCACCCGTCCAGGCCGCAACCGTTGCCGCCCAACCGGTCGCGGCCAGCAACGGGGCCAGCCGGAGCAGCAGATAGCCGCCCATCGCCACCATCGCCGCGGAATGCAGCAACGCGCTGACCGGGCTGGGCCCGAGCATGGCGCGGGACAACCAGAACGAGAACGGCAGCTGCGCAGCCTTCCCCAGCGCGGCAATCAGCACCCCGGCGGCGGCCACGTCCCGCCACGGCGCGGGCAGCGTGGGCAGCCCGGTCAGCTCCAACGCAGAGCCACCCGCCAGTGCCGCACCGGCCGCGAGATACAGCCCCAGGTCGGCGGCCCTGGTGGTCACCAGCGCCGTCGTGCCGCCGCCGACCCGGTCCACGTCCTTCCAGCGGAACCCGATCAACGCGTAGGAGGTAGCGCCCATCACCTCCCAGCCCAACACCAGCGCCGGCAGCGTGGCGGCCGCCGCGGTGATCAACACCGCGGCCAGGAACAACAGCATCAACCCGAAGAACCGGGACGGGGCAAGAGGCACGTCGCCGCCCCGCTCGGAAGCCGCGAAGCCCAGCACCAGCAGCGCGACCACGGCGACGGTGGGCAGCACCACCGCGGCCAAGGCGTCGACCTGCAGGGTGAAGTCGGCGCCGGCCACGAACGGCGCCGCCACCGCCGGACGACCCAGCGCCACAACGATCGCCAGCACCGCGACCACCGCGGCGGCGCTCACCCCCACCGGTCCGGCGACCCGGTCGGTGCGCCGGCCGGCCAGGCACAGGCCCGCTCCCAGCACAGCGGGCAGAGTGATCAGCACCCACAGGTAGACCGGGCTCATCCGCGCAGATCCGTTGCCATGTCGGTCATGTCGGAATTCCGGGACCGGTGCAACAGGGTCGCCACGGCGAACCCCATGGCCATCTCCACCGTCATCGCCGCGATCACCACCAGCAGCACCACCTGAGCGGTCGGCGTCGGGGTGAGGAACCAGTAACAGGCGACGGCGGCCAGGATCACGCCGTTCAACATCAGCTCCAGCCCCATCATCACCATCACCACGACCTGCTGGGACAGCGCACCGTACAACCCGACGCTGAACAGGGCGGCGGCCACCACGAGGACCAGTTGCAGTGTCACCGGCCCACCCCGCCCGGCTGTGGATCGGTGGGTGGGCGACGCCGCAGGTCGTCACCGAAGCGGTCGTATCGACCGCGGGGCAACGCCAGCACCAGCGCGGCGATCACGGTCGCCAACAGCACGGCGCTGACGATGATCATCACCAGCATCTTCGAGCCCATCAGCGCCTCACCGAGGGCGGCCGTCGGGTCCGACCCGGGATCCCCGCTGCGCGCGGGCCAGGGGGCCAGCAGGATGCCCGCCGTCAAGGCGACGAACACCCCGATCGCGGTCGCCATGGCGGTCCGCTTGCCGTGCACCATGTTCATCGGCATCAACGCTGGGTTCATCCCCATGAACATGATCATGTAGACGGCCATGATCGCCATTTCCATGATCATCATCAGCACGGTGATCACGCCGATGTAGGACAGCCCCAGCAGCAAAACCTGGATCCCGACCGCGACGAACGACACCGCCAGCGCATAGGTGGCCCTGGCCATGGAATCCACCCGGAACACCGCGGCGCCGGCCAGCACGGCGATCACCGCCAGCACCCAGAAGGCGACCGTGTCGGCAATCCCGATGCTCATCACCCGCCCCCCTGCCCAGTGGCGATCACGGCCACCACGAGCACCTGCAGCAGGGTGGCCGGTAGCAGGATCAGCCAGCCGATCTCGACGAACCGATCCGCCCGCAACGTCGGCAACCGGCGGCCCAGTCCGATCAGGGCGGCGCTGAGCAGCGCTGTCTTCACCGCCAGCCACAACCATTCCGGCAGCACCGGACCGGACCCGCCACCCAGGAACAACGCCACCCCGATCGCCGCCCCGGCGGTCAGCAGAGCGTAACGACCGGCCAGCATCAGCAGCCGATCCACCCCGGACAGCTCGGCGAACACCCCGCCCGCGATATCGACACCGGCCGGGTGGCTCAGCGGCCCCCAGACCGCGAACCCGGTGACCGCCAGACAGAACACCACGAACCCGACCGGCATCCACACCACGAACCACAACCCGTCCTGCGCGGCCACCACGTCGGACAGCCGCAGGCTGCCCGCGGCCACCGCCGGCGCAGTCAGCGCGAACATCAACGGCAACTCGTAGGCCAGCGCCTGCGCCAGGAACCGGTAACCGCCGACCAGACCGAACACGCTGTTCGGACCCCACCCGGCCATCCACACCAATGCCCACACCGTCACGTCCAGCGCGTTGAACCAGACGATCCCCACCGACGAGTCGGCCACGGTCGCGGGCCCGATCGGGACCAACGCCGCCATCAGCAACGCGACCACCGGCAGCCCGACCACCCCAACCCGCCACAGCAAGCGATCGGCGGCAATGGTGGACCGGCGGCGTTGCCGCAACAGCCGGGCCGTCTGCACCACCGGCAGCCACAGCGCCGCACCCCAGCGGCGAGCCGCGGAACCGGCGCCCCGACCACGTGTGGTCACCGGGTTCAATCCGGCATCCAGGGCCGCGGTCAGCGTCGCCAGCACCACCAGCGCGGCCGCGACCAGCACCGTCGACAGCAGGGGCAACTCACCCATGGGCCGACGCCCTGCCCTCGATGGCGACGACATCCGGGGTGATGGAAGCGACCACCAACCGGGCCGCACCAAGATCCAGCCCGGTCACCAACGACGGCAGCAGATCCATCGCGGCTCGTGCTTCCCCGCCCCGGTCGGCTTCTGCTTCCACCACGGGGCCCGCGGACATCAGCCAGCCGCCGATGCCCGCCATCCGGGCCAACAGCCGGTCATGCACGTCGCCGGCCAAGGCGTCGGTCACACTGCGCCCCGGCCCGGACGCATCGAGCACACCTAATCCGCGCAGCGACCAGCGCAGCAACCGGGATCGCCGCACACGTATGGTCACGGACTCCACCGCGCGGGCGCAGTCCGCGAAGGTCTCGCCGTCAAGCAGGTCATCGCGAACACCGCGGAACCCGACGGCGGCGCCGTCGCTGCCGGCCAAGGTCAGCAGTCGGGCCACTGCGTCGCAGTCCAGCGCCGCCCGGATCCGGTCATTGTCGGGGTTCTGACCATCGGCAGGGGCCGGTCCGGGCAAAGTTGTCACCTCTGCCTGCGCGATCACGTCGCCGTGCAGCGCGCACCGCAGAACCAGCCCGGCCGGCCAAGCGGGCAGCACCGGGCCGAGCGGGACCGACAGCACGTCCATCTCCAACCCATCCCGGTCCTCGCCGCCGCCGGCCAACGGAATGCCGCCCGGCATCGGCATGTCCATATCCATGCCGTCGTCCATGCCGTCGTCGTCCATGTCCGATCCGCTCGCCCGCCACGTCGGCGCCGTCCTGCCCCACCCGGCCGGTCATGTCGTGATCCAGGCCCGGGACCGGTGGGGCTGATCGGCCAGCAGCAGTCGTCGCCGCCAGGTCGAGTGCCTGCCGAACCTGGTCCGGGTGGTCAACATCGACCCGAACCCGAGGCCCGGGCAGCTGCGCCCAGAGCCGATCGATGACCGGATTCCAGGGGTCGCTGAGCCGGCCGCACACCACCAGGACGTCGGCCCCCGCCGGGGTCAACGCCAATCGCCAACCGCACGCGGTGACGGCCCGTTCGATCGCCACCCTGGTGAGCGCCCAACCCGGCACCTCGACGATCAGGACGTGGGTGCCACGTACCGCGGTCCGGGCCAGCCGGCCCGGCCCGGCACTCAGACCCATCGCAACGCCCCCTCCCGCCAGGCCCACAGCACCCCGACCATCAACAGGCCCAGGAAGACGAACATCTCCACGATCGCGCTGCTACCAACCCGGGCGACCACCACCGCCCACGGGTACATGAACAACATCTCCACGTCGAAGGCCAGGAACAGCAAGGTCAGCGGGTACCAACGTGCGTGGTACCGCGACAGCGCATGTTCGGTCGGCTCCA
>CAWDUY010000015.1:0-604992 GCA_963805555.1 uncultured Actinomycetota bacterium | reverse complement strand
CCGTCACCGGTAGCCGGGCCCGCACCACAGGAGTTGCTGGTGGCCGCCACCCGTCTCGACGCCGTTGTCTCCCTCGCCAAGCGCCGGGGGTTCGTCTATCCCTGCGGCGAGATCTACGGCGGCACCAAGTCGGCCTGGGATTACGGCCCGTTGGGTGTCGAACTCAAGGACAACATCAAGCGGCAGTGGTGGAACGCGATGGTCCGCTCCCGGGACGACATCGTCGGCCTGGACTCGTCGGTGATCCTGCCGCGCGAGGTATGGGTGGCCTCCGGGCACGTCGCCGCGTTCAACGACCCGTTGGTGGAGTGCCTGTCCTGCCACAAGCGCTACCGGGCGGATCACCTGCAGGAGGAGTTCGAGGAGAAGAAGGGCCGGGTCCCGGAGAACGGGATGGCCGACATCGTCTGCCCCAACTGCGGCACCCGCGGCCAATGGACCGAGCCCAAGGAGTTCAACGGGCTGCTGAAGACCTACCTCGGCCCCGTCGAGGACGAATCCGGGCTGCATTACCTGCGCCCGGAAACCGCGCAGGGCATCTTCGTGAACTACAACAACGTGGCGTCATCGTCGCGGAAGAAGCCGCCGTTCGGCATTGGGCAGATCGGCAAGTCGTTCCGCAACGAGATCACTCCGGGCAACTTCATCTTCCGCACCCGCGAGTTCGAACAGATGGAGATGGAGTTCTTCGTCAAGCCGGGCACCGACGAGGAATGGCACCAGTACTGGATCGACACCCGCACCGAGTGGTACGTCGACCTCGGCCTGTCCCGGGACAACCTGCGGCAGTACGAACACCCGAAAGAGAAGCTCTCGCACTACTCCAAGCGCACGGTGGACATCGAGTACCGGTTCCACTTCGGCAACGAGTGGGGCGAACTGGAGGGCATCGCGAACCGGACGGACTTCGACCTGAAGACCCACTCCGAGCATTCCGGGGTTGACCTGTCCTACTTCGACCAGGAGTCCGGCGAACGCTGGACGCCGTTCGTCGTCGAACCGGCGGCCGGGGTGAACCGGGCGATGATCGCCTTCCTGCTGGAGGCCTACGCCGAGGACGAGGCCCCGAACACCAAGGGTGGCGTTGACAAGCGGACCCTGCTGCGGCTCGATCCGCGGTTGGCGCCGGTCAAGGCAGCGGTGCTGCCGCTGTCCCGGCACGCCGACCTCTCGCCGGTGGCCCGCGACCTGGCGGCGTCGTTGCGCAGGACCTGGAATGTCGAGTTCGACGACGCCGGCCAGATCGGCCGCCGCTACCGGCGGCAGGACGAGATCGGCACTCCGTTCTGCCTCACGGTCGACTTCGACACCGCGGCCGATCAATCGGTGACGATTCGGGACCGGGACTCGATGACCCAGGAACGGGTGGCACTCGATCAGGTGCAGGCCTACCTGGCGGCCCGGCTGATCGGCTGTTGATCCGCCGGCTGGGCGGCCAATCCGCCCGGGGCGGCCAATCCGCCCGGAGTGGCCAATCCGCCCGGGGCAGCGAAACCGCCTGCGTCGGCGTCAGTTGCCCAGATCGCCGGGGTAGCGGAACTCGTCGGCGGGCACCGTCGTGCCGCGGAACCAGGCGTCCATGAACGGGCCCATGTCCTTTCCGGCGAGAGTGGTGACGTAGGCCTCCAGGTCGTCGAACGAGGCGTTCTTGCCGCCGTACATGGCGGGCCAGTCCTTCAGCAGCGTCAAGAACGCGTCGTCGCCGATCTCGGTCCGCAGGGCATGCAGGGCCAGCGGGCCGCGGTCGTAGACCCGGGTGAATTCGTTGCCCGGACCCATGTCGACCAGCGGGGACGCCCAGAACGCCGGCCGGTTCACCACGTTGGCCATCCGCTGCTTCCAGGTGGCGTCCAGGTCCTCGTTGTCGACCTTCTCGTTGTAGAGCCACTCCGCGTAGGACGCGAAGCACTCGTTGAGGCAGATGTCGGACCATCGTTCGACGGTGACGTCGTCACCCCACCACTGGTGGGCGAGCTCGTGCACCAGGAAGGCGAGGTCGACGTTGCCGGGATACACCGGCCTGGTCGCGGTTTCCAGGGCGAACCCGGTCTGCTCGCCGGTGTAGATGCCGCCCGCGGCCTCGAACGGGTACGGGCCGAAGAACCCGGACAGCACGTCGATGATCTGTTTGGTGTTCTTGGCCAGCTCAGCGTCCTGCGGAACGGTCGGCGCGACGGCCGAGACGATCGGCGTGCCGTCGGCCAGTTGATCCTCGACCAGCGTGAAGGTGTCGATGTAGATCGTCGTGAGGTAGCTGGCGACCGGATCGCTGAGTTTCCAGCTGAACACCGCCTCACCGGGCCTGGCCGGTGGCACTCCATCGGTCTGCTGGATGCCGTTGGAGATCACCTGCCATTTGTCCGGGACGGTCGCGGTGACCTCGAAGGTCGCGGTGTCGGCGGGGTGTTCGTTCACCGGGTACCAGGCGGAGGCGCCGGTCGGCTCACCGGCGACGAAGGCCCCACCGGAGGAGGTGCGGTACCACCCGCCGTCGCTGAGTCCCGAGGTCCCGCCGGGGACCAGGCCGGGTTCCCCGCCGTAGGTGACCTGAACCTCCAGCGGGGCGTTGGCCGGCAGCGCGCTGGGCGGGGTGATGACCAGTTCGGCGTCCTGGTGGTCGAAGGTGGCGGCCGCACCGCCGACCGTCACCTCGCTGACCGTCATCGTCGGCTGCAGGTCGAGATTGAACTGGGTCAGGCCGTCGGTAGAGGTGACCGTGCCCGTCAGCGATGCCGTGGACTGCAGGGTGTTGCTGTCCGGGTCGTAACTGAGATTGATGTTGTACGAGTCGATCTGGTACCCGCCGTTGCCGGCGGTCGGGTAGTAGGGATCGCCGATCCCGGCCGCCCCAATAGTGCCCGCAGCGGCACCCGGGGCCGCTGGACCGGAGGAGGAAACGGAGGGTGGGACGGTGATCCCGCCGGATGCCCGTGGTGACGGCGAAGTGGATGTGGGCGGTGTCGTCGCCGCGGGCGCCGCCCCAGCGGTGCCGACCGTCGCGTTACCGGACATCGTCGATGAACAGGCGGTGGTGAACAGCGCGAGGACCAGGACGACGGCAAGGGTGCTCCGCTGGACGGCGGTGCGGGTGACGGGCGCAGGCGGCGTTCGAACCATTCGCGAACCGTACAAGCTACCCATGACAGAACCGTGTCAGGCGGTCCGCAGCGGGTTGGGAAATCGTCACCGTCGGTGACCGTTGGGTGGTCCGCCGTCGGGGCCGCCTCGGCGTCCGGTCCATCGGCCCGCGGCCTGGCATGATCGGTTTCCGGCGAGCGGCGACCGCCGTCCTTCCACATCCGCGACATGAACAGACCATCGGGGGGTCAGGTGCGAACGGTGCTGCGCTACCTCGGTGGCGCCGTTCTGGTCGCCGTGCTGATCGTCGGCGGGGTGGTGGTGCGGGTCATCCAGGTCGGCCATCTCGATCAGCGGGCGACGGCCGACGCGATCGTCGTGCTGGGTGCGGCGCAGTACGACGGCGACCCGTCACCGGTGTTTCAGGCCCGCCTCGACCATGCCGCGCAGCTGTACCGGGACGGCGTGGCCCCGAGAATCGTCACCATCGGTGGCGGCCAGACAGGCGACCGCACCACCGAGGGTGCGGCCGGCGCCGACTACCTGGCCGAGCAGGGCATCGCGCGGTCCGCCCTGACGGCCGTCGGATCCGGGGACGACACGCTGGCCAGCCTGCGCGCCGCGGAGGTGCTGCTCAGCGAGAACGGTTGGACGTCGGTGGTGCTGGTCACCGACCCCTGGCACGCGGCCAGGTCGGTGCTGATGGCCACCGATCTGGGTCTGCAGGTTCAGGTCTCGCCGGTGGATCAGGGCCTATCGGTGCGCGATGGCGTCGAATCGCGCTACGTCATCCGGGAAGCACTCGGAGTGCTCTACTACCGGCTGACCGGTGGGTCCTCGGGCGCCGGGTCGACGGTGGTGTGAGCATGGCAGCCCGCCGCCACACCGACGGCTACGTCGAGTCCGACACGGACCGACTTGTTGAGGAGCCCGCGAAGTCCGCGGGCCTGCCCGAATCCGTCGGCGCGGGCGGCCGCAGCCCGTTCGCCCGCGACCGGGCCAGGGTGCTGCATTCCGGGTCCTTCCGTCGGCTCGCCGGAAAGACCCAGGTGGTCGCGCCGGACGAGGACGCCGTGCCGCGGACCAGGTTGACGCATTCGCTCGAGGTCGCGCAGATCGCCAGGGAGATCGGCGAACAGCTCGGCTGCGACGCTGACCTGGTCGACCTGGCGGGACTTGCGCATGACATCGGTCACCCGCCGTTCGGCCACAACGGCGAGTCGGCGTTGGACGCGGTCGGCGCGGCGGCGGGTGGTTTCGAGGCCAATGCGCAGAACCTGCGGCTGTTGAGCCGGCTGGAACCCAAGATCATCACCGGGGACGGGCGGCCGGCCGGGCTGAACCTGACCAGGGCGTCCCTGGATGCGGTCATCAAGTACCCGTGGCGACGGCCCGACGGCGGCGGGAAGTTCGGGGTTTACGCCGACGAGGTGGCGGTCTTCGACTGGGTGCGAGCACCGGGGCCGGCCGGACACCGGACCTGTCTGGAGGCGCAGGTGATGGACTGGGCCGACGACGTCGCCTACTCCGTGCACGACGTCGAGGACGGGGTCAGCGCCGGCCGGATCGACCTCAACCGGTTGGCCGACCCGGCCGAGCGGAACGCCGTTGCGGTTGCGGCACAGGCATTCTCGGTGGAATCGGCCAGTGACCTCAGCGCCGTGCTGGAAGACCTCCTCAGCCTGCCGGTGATCGCCGCCGGCATCGGGCACCCGCCCGGCCCGGTCGCCGACGCCGCGGTGAAACGGCTGACCAGCGAGCTGACCGGCCGGCTCGCCACCGGCGCGATCGCCGCGACGCGAGCCGCCGCGGGTCCCGGCGACCTGACGCGTTACGCCGCGGACCTGCAGGTGCCGCGCGTGCTGCGGGCAGAAGTGGCGGTGCTCAAGGCCATCGCCCGCCGGTACGTGATGGCCGACCCCGCGCGGATCGAGATCCAGCACCGGGAGCAGGAGCTGCTCACCGAGTTGGTGGCAGCGATGGCCGATCGGGGGGCTGCGGCGCTCGACCCGATGTTCGCCGGGTCGTACGCCGACGCCGGCGGTGATGCCGAGCGGCTGCGGGTCGTCCTGGATCAGGTCTCGCTACTGACCGACGCGCAAGCGGTGGCGCGGCACCGCAGGTTGACCGGCAGTGGGAACACCCGGTAGCTCCGCCGCCGGTGGACAACCGTCATCCGGCTGTCGTCTCTGGTCATACACTCGCGGGCGTGGCAGGGCGGATCTCCGAGGCGGACAAGGAACGAGTCCGCGACGCCAACCGCATCGAACAGGTGGTGGGGGAGTACGTCGCGCTGCGCAACGCCGGCGGCGGAAACCTCAAGGGGCTGTGCCCGTTCCATGACGAGAAGACCCCATCGTTCCAAGTCAGCCCGGCCCGCGGGTACTACCACTGCTTCGGCTGCGACAAGGGCGGCGACGTCTTCGCCTTCCTGCAGGAACTCGAGCACCTGACCTTTCTGGAAACCGTGCAGCGACTGGCCGAACGGGCCAACATCACGCTGACGATCATGGAGGGCGGGAGTTCCACCCGGTCCGAGCGCGGCACCCGGCCCCGGTTGCTGGCGGCGAACAAGGCCGCCGCCGAGTTCTACGCCGCGCAGTTGCTCACCGAGCAGGCCGGGACCGCGCAGACTTTCCTGGCCGAACGCGGGTTCGACCTGGCCGCCGCTGCGCACTTCGGCTGCGGGTACGCCCCGGACGGCTGGGACAAGCTCGTCAAAGCCCTGACCGCGCAGGGGTTCTCCTTGGATGAGCTGTACCGGGCCGGGTTGGCGCGGCAGGGCCAGCGCGGCCCGATCGACCAGTTCCACCGCCGGTTGCTGTGGTCGCTGCGGGACGCCGCCGGCGACGTTGTCGGGTTCGGTGCCCGCCGGCTCTTCGATGACGACCGGCTGGAAGCCAAGTACGTCAACACCTCCGAGACCCCGCTGTACAAGAAGTCGCAGGTGTTGTTCGGGCTGGACCTGGCCAAACGGGACATCTCCCGGCAGCGCCGCGCCGTGGTGGTGGAGGGCTACACGGACGTCATGGCGATGCATTTGGCCGGGGTGACCACCGCGGTGGCGTCCTGCGGCACGGCGTTCGGTGACGACCACATCAGCGTGCTGCGCCGCTACCTGCTGGACTCCGAGGTGATTCGCGGCGAAGTGGTGTACACCTTCGATGGCGACTCCGCGGGCCAGAAGGCGGCCATCAAGGCCTTCGACTCCGATCAGAAGTTCGCCGCCAACACCTATGTCGCCGTCGCCCCGGCGGGGATGGATCCGTGTGAACTGCGGCAGGCAAAAGGCGACGAGGCGGTCAAGGCGCTGGTCGAAAACCGCACGCCGCTCTTCGCCTTCGCCATCAAGACCACGCTCAAGGACTACAACCTGGAGACCGCGGAGGGTCGGGTCGCCGCCACCACGGCCACCATCCCGCTGGTCGCCCGCATCAAGGAACCGACGCTGCGGGACGAGTACATCCGGCAACTCGCGGGCTGGCTCGGGTCCGAACTCGCGCCGATCCGGCAACGAGTGCGCGACTTCGACGCAGCGGAGGCCCGCGAGGCCAAGCGCAACGCCGCGAAGACAGCAGGGCAGAACGGCGCCCCGCACACGGCTGCAGGGTCTCCAGGCGTGGGCCATCGGCAACCGGGCCGGCCCGGCCAGGACCCGGCCCCGCCCGGCACCGCCGGAGTCGGCAAACCGGATCGGCACGATCCCCGCGATCCGCACGAGCCACCACCGGAACCCCCGGACCATGACGATGAGCCGCCGGAGGAGTCCGATCATGCCGTCGCGCCGGGTTCGCCGGCCGTCGACATGCGCCGGCCGAACCCCACCGACCGCAGCACGTTCGTGGAGCGGGAGACGTTGAAACTCGTTCTCCAGCAACCGGATCTGGTGGTCGACGGGTACGAGCAGGTCAGCGCCGAGGCCTTCACCAACCCGGCCTACGGGGCCGTGCACGCGGCGGTCGAGGCGGCCGGTGGCCCCCCGGCGGACGGGTCGAAGATCCTGTGGGTGGACACGGTGGCCGAACATGTCCCCGCGGGTCCGTGGCGGTCGCTGGTCAGCGAACTCGCCGTCGAGCCGCTGCGGAACAAACTGACGGCCGACAGCGCCCAATATGCCGGGTCGATCCTGGCCGGAATGGCGCTGCGGATAGCCCTTGCCGATGAGAGCAGGCTCAAATCGGCAATGCAGCGGGCCGAGGCGGCGGGCGATCGCGATCGCAGGTTGACCCTCGAAGCCGACCTCGCCGCCGTCACGAACTACCGTCGGGCCCTCGCCGACATGGCCAGGGGCCAATCGGTATGACGCCATCCTCCGGCCGCTGGCCCTGGCGTCGGCGGGCGCTGCCGCCACAGCTGACCGTGGTGCTCGACAAGGACGAACACATCCAGGTGCTGGCCGACTGCGCGGACGGAAAGGTGTTGGCCGCCAGCCGGTTCGGGCTCTGGGTGATCAGTGACGACAAGGCATCCAGGCTCGGTTGGGAACTCGTCGCAAAGGCCCGGCTGACCGCCAAGGTGCTCTCGATCATCCCGACCCAGGTCGTCGACCAGTTCGCCGACGGCACCCAGGTGCTGGTCGACGAAGCTCCCCGGGACTACACCCTGGCCGGCCGCAGCGGGCTCACCGACGTCGTCCACACCCGGGTGCGCCGCTCGGTCGCGGCCAGTCGGCACCTGGAGTTTCCCGGCGGTGGTGGGTGGGTCGTGCTGCGCCGGGTTCCGGGCCGGGACGGGCTCACCCGGCAGGTCAGGCTCGACCCGGGCGCCGATCCCGGCGCGCCCGGCTTCGTTGAGGCCGTCACCCAGATTGCGGACGACCTCTCCGCTGTCCCGCAGCAAGACTGACGCTCATCCGTCGGTCCGCCCGATTGAAGGATCGCCGGTCGACGCAAAACCGCTCGATGGCCTGACTACCATCGGCGGAGTGAGTGAAGACCCGCAGCCATCGTTCGATCCCGGCAAACTGCGCGCCTCCGACGCCGATCGAGAAGGCGTCGCGCGAGTCCTGCAGACCGCAATGGCGGAGGGTCGGTTGACTGTTGCGGAACTCCAGGAGCGGCTCGACACCGTGTACAGGGCGAAAACACTGAGCGAACTGGAGCCCGTGACCTGGGATTTGCCGGGACATCAGGAGTTGGTGCCCAGACCCCCGACGACGCCGCAACGACTGATCAAGACCCCGTCGACGCCGGCGTCGTCATCGGCCATGGCGAAGATCGGCGGCGTCCCGTCGTCGACGGTCGCCGGCGGGATCCTGTCGGGGGCGACCCGAGCCGGTCCATGGGTGGTGCCGACCCAGTTCACCGCGCTCGCCATCATGGGCGGAGTGGACATCGACCTCACCCAGGCCAGATTCGCCGAAGCGGAGGTCACCATCACCGCGGTGGCCATCATGGGCGGCATCGACATCGTCGTACCCGACGACATCACCGTCATTGTCAGCGGTATCGGGTTTATGGGTGCATTCGAGGATTCCGCGCACGTCCAGGGACCACCCGGTGCGCCGATCGTCCGGGTCAACGGGATCGCGCTGATGGCCGGCGTCGAGGTGCACCGGCCCAAAAAGAAGGGCAAGGGGCAGATCGAGCAGTAACGGCTGAGGTTTCTCAGCCGGCCGAGTTCTTGGAGAACACCCCGGACACCTTGGCCTGTACGAACCCGGCCGCACCCTGTACCGCGGGGTGGTCGGCAACGCTGGAGCTCCACCGTTTGATCTGCTCGTACCGCTCCCGACCGGCCCTCGACCCGAGCACGTAACCGATGCCGATGCCCAACACAAGGCGAAACATCCGGTGGAACCTCCTTCGGTCACGCCCGGTCGGCGGGACATCTGGGGAACAGTCTTCCCTATGCGGAGACCTGCTTCGTCCCTGCCCGCCTGTCGTCGCGCGCTGGGCGGGCTCAACCTGTCCGGCGCCTGCATCGGTGGTCGGCGGGACCAGCCGTGGTTTGGAGTTCAGCAGGGGTTGTGGGCTATCCTTCTCTAGCGCTGCCGCCAGTCGGCACCGCCGGTCCTCCGTAGCTCAATTGGCAGAGCATCCGACTGTTAATCGGACGGTTACTGGTTCGAGTCCAGTCGGGGGAGCAAAAGGCCAGCTCAGAGGCCTGGCAGATGATCATCCACTCTCGACTCGCGTCGGGAGCCATAGAAAAGTCATGGAAACTCCTGGCGAGCTGCGCTGGTCTCGTCAGGTCAAGCCCGACGTGGGTGGGCCGCCGCAGTGGTCTGCGGCGATGTTGACCTGAAACATCCCACCGCTGCTGTCCGGGGGAACGTCGTGCGGGTGACGGGGATCGGCCTGGTGGTCCAGGCGGATGAGTCGAGCAAGCTCACCGTCCGGACGCTCGTCCTTCCCGAGTGGGCGGCCGAGCTTCTCGCGCGACGGTATGACGCCGAAACCTGTCCGGCGGCCCGTCGCAGCCCCCCAAAGTACAGACTTGGGATTGGCCCCGCTGCTTGACGGGACCGACCGTCTTTCGTGACTCCCGGGGGTGCTGGTCACCATAGCCACACGAACTTTAGCAACGCTGAGCCGCCGGGGAGGACAGTCCAAGCTGTCCACCGCGGGGCCGCTGCCTCGCCGAACCTCAGCCCCGGCCAGTACGTCCATCCATCAGGTGGTGGGTGCCTCGGAAGATTCTCGGCGCTGCGACGACGATGGAATGACCAATCCGAGCGCGGACCGTTGCGGCACCAGTGAATCGCTGAGGGGCCGTGGTGCGTGCTGGGCCCACAAGGTGTCCGGCGTGTGCCCAGCATCGCTTCGGGCATGTTGCAAGCCAGGGACCGCGAGAATGACGTCATGCCCACAACTGAAATCGTCGAGACGGCGCTGCTCATGATCGGGGTCTTCGCGTTCGCGCTCTCCGGAGCCCTACTCGCCGTCCGGGAGAAGTTCGACATCGTCGGCATGGCTGTGCTGGCAACCGTGACTGCGGTCGGTGGGGGCGTCATCCGTGACGTCCTCATCGGCGACATTCCACCCGCTGCGCTGACCGATCCATGGTCCTTGCTGCTTCCGCTCGTCGCCACTGTTCTCACGTTCTTCTTCCACCCTCGCGTGGCACGGATGGGACGCACCGTGCAACTCTTCGATGCGATCGGGCTCGGTGTCTTCTGCGCCACGGCGACCACCAAGGCGGCCGCGGCGGGAATTTCACCCATGGCGGCAGTCCTCCTCGGCACCATCACCGGTGTTGGTGGCGGCATTCTGCGCGACGTTCTCGCCGGGCAATCCCCATCCGTCCTGCGCAAGGACTCACGGCTCTACGCCATCCCCGCCGTCGCGGGCTCAACCCTGGTCGCCGTGGCCTTTTCGTTCGGCTACACCAATACCATGATCCAAGGCGCCGCAGCTGCTGCCATCTGTGGATTCCGACTACTCGCATTGCGATACAAATGGCACGCACCGGTCCCCGCGTTCAGCCCGCGCACCTAAACGTCGGTGTCCTCCGCCCTTGGGCCAGGACATCGACGCCTGGGCGGCGCGGCGAACTGTCGGACGGTGGTGCCTGGCACGCAGGTGGTCTCAAATAATCGGTGGAAGTGTCGGACCGACGGTTCCGAGCTGTTCCCGCGCGATGATCTTCTCCACCGGCCAGGTAATCCCCGGGGTGGGCCACTGCTGACCGGTTTGGTGCAAGAACCAGGTAGGAGGCTCGTAAACGGGTGGTTGCAGATCCGCCGGTAGCAGACTCGCCCACTGGACACCCTTCGTACGTTCGGTGAACTCCGCCCGGATTGCTGCCAGCAGCTCCGGCTGAGTCACCAGGTCGATCGCGGTCGCCGCAAGGTATTTCGCCGCTGCGATCAGCCCCGCGTGCGCAATATTGCTGATGGAGCATCCGGTGGTCGACCAGTTGTGGAAGGGGATCCCTGGGGGCCAGATCGCCGCAAAGAACCCGATGCGGGGTGTGTTCCAACTGACGTCACCGACGTCGGAGGAGGGTCCACCGAGGAAGGTCGGGTTCGGCGGTTGGAGCGGCACGATGGTCTGCGGCACGCCGACATCTGGTCGACCAAGTTCACGCTGCAGTGCCTTGGCGAACTCGACATCCTCCGCACTCACGGTCGGTGGGCCGATGGCTTGCATGTTGTCGTAGACCAGCTCAGCGCCCGCCTTATTGCCCAGTGTGTTCCAAATAGCGGTGTTCAGCCGATAGGTGAGGTTGGTTTGGCTCGCGGAGGCTGCCGCTTGAGCGCAGGCAACAACTTTGTCGTAGAGGATCTGGGTACGTTCCGGACTTCCTTCGCGCACGTAGTACCAGATCGAGCACAGATCGGGGGCCACGTTCGGGCCGCCGCCGCCGTTGATGATTGCGTAGTGCACGCGGGCCGATGGCGCGACATTGTTCTGTCGGAGGTATTCGGTCATGTGCGCCATTAGCAGGGCACCGTCCAGGCCGCTCTTGTTCCCAAGTGGACTGCCGCCGTGACCAGCGGCGCCCAGGAACGAGAAGGTGGCCGACATCAGGGTGCCCAGCGGCACCCAGCTGGCATCGGTGGTGGGACCGGGGTGCCAGTCCAGGAACACGTCCAGACCGTTGTAGGCGCCGCCGCGGACGGCGAATGCCTTCCCTACCAGCTGTTCCTCACCGCTGGAGCCGAAGTACTTCAGAGTTGCATTCAGGTTGTGCCGGCGCAGCGCCTTGGATGTAGCGATCGCGGCGCCTGCAGATGCCGCTCCCAGGGTGTTGTGGGCATCGCCGTGGCCTGGTCCGTAGGTGGGTCCGTAGGCGTCGTAGTTGTAGATCAGCGGGTCGTGCTGAGCCGAACCTTGCTTCTGAGAAAGCCCGGGGAGGGCGTCATATTCGCCGTTGAAGCCGAGCACTGGTCCGCCGCTGCCTTGTACGAAGGTTGCGATGAAGGCAGCAGGTAGCCCAGCGGTACCCCACTCAATCTTGAAGCCGTTTCGCTGCAACAACTTCGCGGTCTTGATCGAGGACTGCCATTCCCTCAGCGAGAGTTCGGCGAATCCCCAGATCTCATCGCTAAGACCCGTCACAGCGTTTCGATTGCCGTCGATCCAGGCCAACGCCGTGTCCTTGGAGGGTGTCTTTTTCGCCAAACCTCCTGGCGGAACGTAGGGCTCGCGCGCTCCATGCTTCAGGTCGTAGCCCGTAGTGGCCGCGTAGACCGGGTCGTTGGGTGAGAGGCCCAGCGCCGTCGCTCCCGCCGCAATACCGAGCCCTTGGAGCAGCTTGCGGCGATTGACCTCAAGTGCAGCAACTGCCCCGATATCGCTGGTGTTCATTGCAGGTCCTTTCCGAGGTTACGGCAAACTCTCGAGTGAGTGAATCGATGGCGAGGGGTATTGGTGGTGCAAATCCCATGCCGCTGCCGCTGACGATGCCCAGGCGGGCGCTGATGTTTCGGTGTTGTCATAGACCCGACCTCATTAAAGGAGGTGCACTTTCGCGTGCCGAATCAATTGGCTAGCTAGAGGAACTGATGACCCGGAGCCGCACCAGCAGTACCAATGGCGCTTGCGGAGTCCGCCGAGAAGAAAACCCATGGTGAACGATCCCGGGTGAGAGTTGTGGGATCCGCTCCGCGAGTGAACAGCGTAGCGTGGTTTTCTATTTGATGTTGTCGCGAGCTGCGGTCAGGAAGACATCGCCCAACCGCCGGGTGAACTCCGCCTGGGTGGTGACAAGGGTGGTGAACCAATCAATTTGGCTGCCCGCCGCCAACTTCTGTTCGGCACTGACAACCGACTCTAAGGCGGCCTGGTAGGCGTCTAGGGCTTGCTGGCCGGCGGAGCGAGCAGCCACGATCGCCTGTTCGTTGAGTTCGCGGATCCGTTCCACGCTCGCCTCGATGAGGTCGCCCGCCTTGTCCGCAGCTCCGGCCAACTGGGTGGCCGCGGCGTTGGCCGAATCCAGAAGCTCGGCATTTGTGTTCGTTGGTTTCGGGGAGTTCATGATGTGTCTCCTGGTCTCTGGTGGCGCGGGGTCTGAAACGTGCTGGCGGAACTCTCTGATCACCGCCGTTCTGATGGCCTCGACTAGATTTAACAGATATCTGAACCCCAACGCCCGGAGATCTAATTTTTCCCGCGCACTGGAACAAGGAATTCAAGAAGGCTGGCGGAGAGCGCCGCTGAATGCGAACGAAAGGCTTGCCTCAGTTCTGGCAGCGGCGTCCTGGATTGATCTGTCGACCGGCCGGCGACCTCTTTGCTCGATGGTTACCGACGCTTGCCTCTACCGGTAATCATCTGATGGTCGCTGGTTATCGATCATCCTCGGTCGCAGACCGGTCGCACGCCAAACGTCGATGGTGCGCTGGAGCACCCGCCGCGGCGAACCTTGCTGGTCGTCGGTGTACCGGTATCCTGGTCGCGAATTTTCGAATGAGTTCGCAAGGAATAAATGCAGCGATTGGCGCGGGTTGAGGAGGAATTAGACGGTTTGATAGTGACGAACTCGGGCCCGATCTGCCGGCTCTAGCCGGAAAATGCCGGAGCCTCACCCCGAAGGCCTCACCACCGGGGCAGCTTGGGCAACTCGCCCACGTACTGCAGGCCTTCCTCCACCTGCTCACGCGACAGGAAAGGCAGCAGCTCGTCGTAGTAGCCCTCGATCCGGTACGAGCCGTCACCGACGGTCCACTCGTCGCCCTCGCCGGCAATGATCCGTAAGCCGGGACTGCTGGGATCAACCTGCAGCCGGCGAACGCAAACCTCGATCGCGTCCAGGATCGAGTCGGTGTCGGCCTCATGCCACTCCCAGGTGGTGTCAAGGTCATCGTGGTGGACGATCAACTCCGTGATCCGCCGCGCGGGCAGCGAGAATGCGTTGATCTCCCCGGAGAACAACGTCGGCAATGTCTCCTCCCGCACCCCGTCCTTGAGTGCCTGAAACGCTTTCACCAAGCGGTCGTTGGCCCGCTCCAGGTCGGCGGCCAGTTCGCCGGCAGATTGCTTGGCGCCCGCCTCGATGTCGGCGTCCCGCTTCTCCCGTGACTTGTACGCCGGAGTCTCCTCGCCGGTGATGGCCCAGGTCGCGAGGTTCGTCATGGCATCCGCGCCCCGGGCTAGGTGGGCGATCACATGCGCCCGGGTCCATCCAGCGCATTTGCTCGGCTTGCTGAGTTCGTCATCGGCGAGGCTGGCGACGGTGGCCATCACCATGCCCGACTCGCGCTGCATCCGGCCGATATCACTGGCAAGGCTCTGGGGAGTCTTGATCATGTTGTTCATGTATTCCACTCTGCAATGCCGGGGTAGGGATGACCAGTGACATTTCCGCTGAACGGCAGACTGTCGTGGGAAGGTGGGTCAGGAAACGCGCGGCCGCTGCTTGCGTGTTGACGGGCATCTCGCGCCTGACAAGCAGCACGTCCCTGCCGGGACCGATAGCCGCCGGCGGTGGGAAGTTGTTCAGCGTCGAGCGATGTCATGAAACCGGGGTCATGAAATGGTCGAAGAAGTCGTAGAGCTCCTTGTATCCGTCCAGCGGGAGCACGAGCGAAACGTACTGATCGGGCCGAACGACGACGAGTGCGCCGAGGCCACGGTCGATGCCGCGGAGGTCGAAGATGTTGCCTTCCAAGCTGGGCGTGAAGACCTTCTCGTAGTCGACCAAGCCGTGGGCACCCTTGCGCGGCTTGAGCAGATCGTGCATGTCCGCCCAGTCGAGCTCGTAATGCGACTGCTGGATGACTGCGCGCACGTCGAAGACTCCGTCGGGATCCCACCCAGCGGGTGTGTACCGAGGCAGTGGCGAGGTCTCGCTGCCCAGGTAGTCCAGGAGCTGCAGCAGGCGTGAACCGCTGGAACGGGGGTCGACGGCGTCTGCGAAGGCGTAGAACCGCCAGCGGCCGTCGGCGCGATGGGCGGCATGTCCGAGGTGCACCTTCTTGGCATCACCGAGCCGCACCACCGGCGCGGACTTGAAGCGCCGCCCCGGCGGAAAGCCAGTCGCCAGGTGCAGGTGGGTGTCCGGACCGGTGAGTAGTGCTGGGGTGTAATGAGTGGCCATTCCTGCGGTGAATTCACCGTTGGTGACGAACTGCCGCTGCACCTCGGCAAAGGCTGCCCGCACGGCCTTCTCGTCGTGCGAATCGACGCGGCCGGCCCCGCCGATCGCCTTCGACCAGCGGGTGTCCATCGCGATCAGGTCCTCGGCGATGACCTTGCGCTCCTGCGAATAGGTATCGAGCAGGCTTGCCGAGCTACGGCCCTGCAGAACGGCGGCGAGCTTCCACCCGAGGTTGAAGGTGTCCTGCATCGACACGTTCATTCCCTGGCCGGCCTTCGCTGTGTGCGTGTGACAGGCGTCCCCGGCAATGAAGACCCGGGGCCCCCGGGTGCCGACCTTGTCCTCATCGACGTCGTCGAACTTGTCCGTGACCCGGTGGCCCACCCGGTAGACCGAGTACCAGGCGACCTCGCGGACGTCCAACGTGTAGGGCGCCAGCACCCGCTGGGCTCGCTCGATGACGTCGTCCTGGCTCAGCCAAGCGTCCGCGGCGATCTCACCCATGTCGACATACATGCGCACGAGGTACCCGCCTTCGCGGGGGATGAGCAGGATGTTGCCACCGTCACCGGACTGGATCGTTGCCTTGAGACGGATGTCCGGGAAGTCGGTCACCGCAAGGAGATCCATGACGCCCCATGCCTTGTCGGCGCCGTAGCCCTGCGCTACCCGGCCGATCGACTGCCGCACCACGCTGTGGGCCCCGTCGCATCCGACGACGTACCGTGCCCTGACGTTCAGCTCTGTGCCGTCGCCTCGGCGAAGGGTGACGATCACGGGCTCGTCATCGGAGGTGGGGGCTTGTACTGCGATGACCTCGTGGCTGTAGTCGACCCGCAACCGGCTGGGGGAGTTACTCATGTACTCGAGCAGGAAGTCCAGCAGGCGAGCCTGATTGACGATGAGGTGTGGAAACTCCGACAGGCCGTCCCGCACGTCCTGTACCCGTCCGAACCGCTTGAGCCGCGCCGGGTCGGCCGGGTCCGGGCCCCAGAAACGGGTCTCGTTGACCCAGTAGGCCTCAGCCATCATCCGCTCGGCGAGGCCGAAGGCCGCGAAGGTCTCGACTGTGCGGCAGTTCACGCCGTCGGCGCGTCCAACTTCCAGCGGCCCGGCGGCGCGCTCAACTACCCGCGTGACGATCTCGGGGAACTCAGACAGCTGGGCTGCGAGCAGCAGGCCGGCCGGGCCGGTACCGACAACGAGTACGTCCACCTCCTCCGGCAAGGCAGGCTGGTCGCTGCCTCTGCCTTCTGCGGCCGGGCGAACCCGTGGGTCGCCCTTGCGATAGCCATCGAGGAAGTACTGCATTCCGCCTCCAGATTTGAGGCAATCGACCGTCCGGCGGCGTTGCCGATCGTTGACATGCTGGACTTGACATCCGGCTCAACTGTTCGCCTTTCGCAAATACATCAGCCCGGATCGCGCCGGCACTTGCTGAGTGGCAGCACCGGACACGCACCTGAAGGTGCCACCTCAACATGGCGACTCGCGCCGGTCAAAGGCCTAGGATTGGCAGCCGGCTTCGTCTCCTCCCCCGTCAGCCACTCAGCAACCGAGCATTACTCGCAAGTTGTCAAGACTCACCGGATCGTATCGACGTGGCCCTCCTGGACGAGTGTCGAGCTTGCGCCGGTGACGTCCTTGGCGGCGAGTCGTTGCCGGAACTCCAGTTCCCGCCGAACCTTCTCCGGCTTGCCCTCGAACGCTTCGCGCCACAAGGCGGACGGACTCCCTTTTGATCTCGCCCGGGTGTTTGGCCGAGCCGTCGCGCTTCCGCCAAGACTGAAACCGGCTGGGACCTTACGTGTGGCGTGACCGCAGTCCGGGCAATCGGGTGCTCCAGCACTCATCGGTACGAGTCTGTCGAACCTTGACCCGCAGTCACATCGGTACGTGTAAATAGGCATCGGCTTCCTCTTTTGTGAAAGTAGGGACTCGGTGGCGCAACCTGATTCCGGGGGTGGTCTCTCTGCTTCACGGTGGACCAATACCTTTGCAAGGTCAAGGGTTTGCCGAGCTTTCTGGGGGACCAGGGTTTGGTCGCCCTGGCGGCCTAGGAGGACGCCTAGGTGTTTGCCCAGCGCGAAGCGCCTGACATGGATGCGACGGTAACCGGGCGCCATCAAGATGAGGGCGTCGACCTAGTGGCGCCGCCCGCCTGGATTTCACGTGACCGCCGAGGCGACGTTGCGCAGCCCGCGCCGAGGTTGCTGCGTGGGCTTTTGAGCACGTCGGTTGGTCACCGTTATGGCATACCTGGGCACTGGGGCCCGATGCGGGAAGGCAGCGACATGAGCAATTCAGACGATGGCAGGTCAGTGACCAGCAAGCTCGCCGCAATAATCCGGACTTTCTCCACAGGGAACGCTCACTCGCTCTCCCACGTCGCCCGGTCTGCAGGCTTGCCCATTTCGACCGCTCACCGACTCATTGCGGAGTTGGTCGAGTGGGGCTTCCTGGAGCGGGCCGATGACAAGAACTACCGCGTGGGAAGGCTTCTCACGCAGATCGGCAGCCAGATCTGGCGGGAGCCGAATGTCCTGGAACACGCGCGTCGCGTGCTCGACGACTTGTCGACGGCGACTCGTGCAACGGTTCGACTCGGCGTTTTCAAAGGCTCGTCCGTGTCCTACATCGAGAAACGACCCGACTCGACCACGGTGCCTGCGGCCTTCGAAGATATCGTGCTGCCTGCGCATGCGACGGCAATGGGTAAGGCGCTGTTGGCGTTCTCCCCGGCAGACACGGTCAATGGCATCATCGAGGCCGGGCTGGACCAGTACACCCCCTTCACCATCGTCACTGCGAATGCGCTGCGCCGCGAATTGGCTGTCATCCGGATGAGCCAGGTGGCGTCTACCCGTCAGGAGTTCAGTCTCAACACGGCCGCTATCGCGGTGCCGGTGTTCGTCGTCGGAGGCCGGGTGGTCGCGGCGCTCGAACTCACCGTGCTCGGCGCCGGGTACCAGGTTCATGCGTTCCGGCCGGCGGTGTTGGTCGCCGCGAGAGGACTGTCACGGCAATTGGTGGCCAGTCAGTGCCGAAACCAGCTGGTGGATAGCCATTCTCAGATCCGTGGTCGGCAGTCGGTGGGACGAGACTGGACTGTCGGTCAGGAAGGTGGATCACGCGAACCAGTGTCCGCTTCGAGATCGGCGTGATGTCAGTCGGACCACTCTCACCGGGTGCTCAGATCGGAGGATCAGTCGAATGTCGAAGGAGGTTGGCCTGATGCAGAGTTCGTCGATGAACATTTTGTTGAACAGCGGAACGACTATGCCACGGGTAGGTTTCGGTGTCTTCCGGATTCCCAGCGAAAACACTGAGCGCGCGGTGCACGAGGCAATTGAATGCGGCTATCGCAGCATCGATACCGCGTCCCTCTACGGAAACGAAGCCGCGGTGGGAAGGGCGGTCGCCTCCTGCGGAGTACCGCGGGAGGATCTCTTCATCACGACAAAGCTCTGGAACGACGGACAGGGCTACGCAAGCGCTTTCCGTAAGTTCGACGCGAGTCTGGATCGGCTCAACACGGAGTACGTCGACCTTTATCTGATTCACTGGCCGAAGCCGGCCCAGAACCAGTACGTGGAGACCTGGACCGCCTTGGAGAAGCTCTTCGACGAGCGGCGGGCACGTGCTGTAGGAGTCTCGAATTTCCAGATCACCCACCTCGAAAGACTTCTGGCTGAGACGTCCGTCGTTCCGGCAGTCAACCAGATCGAACTTCACCCGACTTTTCAACAGGGGGCGCTACGTCGCTTCCATGCCGCCAACGGCATCGTTACGGAGGCATGGAGCCCCCTGGGCCAGGGACAGGTACTGAAAAATCCGATCATTGTGGCGTTGGCGGGACGCCATCACCGGACACCTGCCCAGGTCGTCCTGCGCTGGCACCTGCAACTCGGCAATGTCGTCATCCCCAAATCCATGAATCCGGTACGGATCCGGCAGAACATCAGCGGCCTGGATTTCGAACTCACGGATGCGGACATGGCCGCGTTGGGTCGTCTGGACAGCGCTGCCCGGATGGGCCCGGACCCCGACGGAATCGACAGCCGACCCAAGCCCGGTTTTTCCCACCGGGATGGTCAGTGGGTCGAGGCCGGGCCGTGACTCCAGGAGGCCGGCCTTGCGCTCCTAATCTTCGTCGGGGGTGTCCGGAGGTGCGAACACCACCAGCATCTCCAGGTCTTCCTCGACGCTGATGAAGTTGTGTTCCTCGCCGTGATCGACCGACACGATGCTGCCCGGCTGGACGGGGACTTCCTGATCAACGACGCGGAGTGTGCCGCGGCCCTTCAGCACGATGTAGACCTCGTCGGCCATGTGGGGATGTTGCCGGTCCACAGCGCCGACCGGCAGCACGAACAGGCCCAATGACATCCCACGGCGTCGCAGGAACTCGTTGTAACCAGCACCGGGACCGTACTTCTCCTGCAATTCCCGCTGGTCGAACGCCAGATAGGATCCTGTCATTTTCTTCCTCCAATGATGGGGTGGGATTCAGGCGATTGCGGCGGCGCCGGCTTCGGCGATATGAACGTCCTGTTCGCTGGAACCACCGGAGACGCCGATCGCTCCAACGGTTTTCCCGTCTGCGACCAGTGGTACCCCGCCGCCGAAGACGGTCAGGCGGTCAGTTTTGATGATCCCGTGGAGCAGGGCCGGCTCAGATTCGAGCATGCGCCACCAATCACTGGTCGGAAGGCCACCGAAAGATGCTACGGAGTAGGCCTTGTCCTGCGCGATCTGGACACAGAGCAACGGCGCACGATCCATTCGCACCATGGCCAGCAGGTGGCCCGCGCCATCGGTGACAGCGATACAAACATCGACCGCCAACTCCTCGGCGGATTCGATGGCGGCCGCGATGACGCGCTGCGCAGCATGCAGTGTTGCAGATGGCGCCATCAGATAGTCGACTGGCACGTTCGCCCCTTTCGATCATGGCTCATGGTCAACCGAGGTCGCCGCCAGCAACGGGGAGTCGAGTTCCGGTGATGTAGGACGCTTCATCCGATGCGAGGAACAGGATGGGCGCGGCTTCCTCAGCCAGCGTTCCGTAGCGGTGCATCAATGAGGAGTCAATTGTCTGGTCCACAATGGCCTGGTACCAGGATGTTTCCTGGTCGGTTTTTTCGGCGACCGGTCCGCGGGCGATGCGCCGCTGGGGTGCCTCGATCCCGCCGGGTGCTGTGGCGACCACCCGGATGCCGTGCGGTGCGTACTCCATTGCCAGGGACGCGGTGATGGCGTTGACCCCACCTTTGGCGGCGGCGTAGGGCACCCGGTTGACCCCTCGTGTCGCAACCGAGGAGACGTTGACGATGGTGCCGTGTCCCTGCTGAAGGAAGTACGGCAGCACCGCATGGCAGCACCACAGGGTTGGAAACAGCGATCGCCTGATCTCGGCCTCGATCTCCGCGACCTTGTAGTCGGCGAACGGTTTGGCCCAGATTGTGCCACCGACATTGTTGATGAGGATGTCGATCCGGCCGAACCGTTCGTGTGCCTTTGCCATCACTGTTGCGCAGTCGGCGTGTTGCTCCAAGTCCGCGATCAGGGATAGCGTCTCGGCGCCGGCTGCTGTCAGCTTCTCGCTGACTTCGTGGACGATCTCGGACCGATCGACAAGGGCTACGGACCCGCCCTCCTCCGCGGCCCTTGTCGCGACCGCTTTCCCGAGCCCCTGTGCCGAGCCGGTGACGAGCAGCACCTTGTCCGTGAAGCGACCAGGGAAGATCATGTCGGCGCTTACTTCCCGGTCTTTTCAATACCTGAACGCATCGTGGCCTTGGCATGCTCGTTGTGATCGACGATGAGCGTGCGCAGACCCTCGATGTCGTCCCGCTCGTAAGCGGCCACGATGTCGATGTGGTCCTGGGTGATGTCACCGACCAGGTCCACATTCGGTGTGAGTACATGTCCCATGTACTCCTGGACCAGGAGTTTGCGGTACGCCTCGACCAGAGTGGCATTGCCCGTGGCTTCGACCGGGAACAGGTGGAATTCGGCGTTGGAATCGCGGAATCCGCTCGGGTCGACGAAGTGTCCGTCCTTGATGTGCGCCCCGGTCGCTTCGGCAAGCCGCCGGTACTCGGTCAGCTGTTCGGCGGTGAGCCGGCCCAAAACCAATTGGGCCGCACCCAATTCCAGCGCCATGCGGGCGTCGAAGGCTTCATCGGAATCGACGGCCTTGACATGCGACTCACCGATCTCACTGACCACGCCGGAACCGGCGAACTTCTCGTAGTAGAAGCTGGCCGGCGTGATTCCCTGATCGGACAGGTAATTGCGGACAGCGTCCACCATCGGAGGCGGACCGCAGAGGTAGATGTCAACGACACCGTTGTTCAGGTGTTCGGCCGTAATGTACTTGGTGACGTAGCCCTTGTTCGGGTAGCTGCTGTCCTCGGCTGCGACGCAGCAGGTGAAGGAAAAGTTGGGGATCCGTTCGGCGTACCCCTCCAATTCCTTCATTTTGACCAGGTCCGGTTCGTTGGTCACTCCGAAGATCAGGTGCACGGGGTGATCGCTGCCGGTGGACTCGATCTTGTCGAGCATCGCCAAGAATGGCGCCAGGCCGGTCCCGCCGGCCAGGAACAGCGCGGGCCGGTTGATCGCTCGCAGGTAGAAGCTGCCCAGTGGGCCGTTGAACTCGATTCGGTCGCCGGTCTTCGCCCGGTCCCGCAGGTAGGTGGTCAAGACGCCGTGGGAGGTGTTGCGGATGAGGAAACCGACTTCAGCGGAGCTGGGACCGGAGCTGAACGAGAACGACCGGGCCTGATCCGTGCCGGGCACCTGAATGTTGACGTACTGACCTGGAAGGAATCCCAGCGCCGATCGATCATCCAACTTGATGGAGAAGGCGATAGCGGTGTCGGAGAGTGGGTCGATGGTGGAGATCTCACCCGAGTAGGTGGTGATGCTCGTCTTGGCCACATCGGACGTCGCCGGGATCCTGATGATGCAGTCCGATTCCGGGACCATCTGACAGGTCAGGACGAACCCCTGCTCTGCTTCGTCCTCGGTCATCGCCTCATCGATGTAGTCACCGCCGTCGTACTTGCCGGACTCGCAGAATGACTTACACGTTCCGCAGGCCCCGTCACGGCAGTCGAGCGGGATGTTGATGCGCTGCCGGTAGGAAGCGTCGGCGACGGCCTCATTGGGCCGGCACTCGATGAACCGGGTGACACCGTCCTCAAAGTTCAGGGCGATCTGGTAACTCACGGTAACCCCAATCCCCGATGATCAGATGTGGTAAATGTCGACGACGTGGTGGATGTAATCGTTCTTCAAGATAACCTTCTTTTTCTTGATGAGGGGCCGTGGGCCACTGACATCAAGAGTGTAAAAGGCCGTGCCGAAGTAGGGATCGATATTCTGATAGCGGTAGTACAACGTGTGCCAGTTGAACCGCAATTCCACCGAGTCCGCCGTCTGGCTGATGATCTCGACATTTGAAATATTGTGGCTGGTCCGGGGTTCGGGCAGGCTGGTGGCGCTCGACCGGTCGGTCTTGATCCGGAAGACACGGTCCTCCAGGCCGCCACGGTTGTCGTAATAGATCAACGATATTTCGGTTTGCGGATTGGTGATCAGGGTGTCGTCGTCATCCCAAGCCGGCATCCAGAATTCGCTGTCGTGGGCGTAGCAATCCAGCCATTTGTCGAACTCGCGGTCGTCGAGGTAGCGCGCTTCCTGGTACAGGAACTGCTGGATTTCGGGCAGAGTAATAGCCATGCCAGGCTCCTTTCTCGATGTTAGTTGGAGCGGCTGTTTCCGTTGGAACTGGCAACGGCGGCTTGCTCGGCGGATTCGGCGGCTACTGCGGTCTGCATTTCGCGCTGCCAGTAGCTGTGCTGCGTGATGTAAAGACCCTCGTCCTCCGTCTTGATGCCGGTCGAGATCGGGTCCAGTCCCAACTCCTTGGCTTCGTCGTCGCCACCCTCGATCCAGTGGCCGGCCCCGCGACTCATGTCGTTCCAGGGGGCCGCGCTGGCTAGATAGGTCTTCTGGCAGGAGCGGAATTCTTCGAGGTCATCCGGAGTGGCCATGCCGCTGGCGTTGAAGAAGTCCTCGTACTGGCGGATCCGGGCCGAGCGGTTCTCCGCGCTTTCGCCCTTGGGAGCGATGCAGTAGATGGTCACCTCGGTCTGGTCGACCGCGATGGGGCGGAAGTGCCGGATCTGCGACCCGAACTGGTCCATGATGTAGACGTTCGGGTACAAACACAGATTCCGGGAGTAGTTGAGCATCCAGTCCGCGCGGGCCTGGCCGAACTGTTCGATCCATTGTTCGCGTCGCCCCCACAGCGGGCGGTCTTCGGGGTTGCCCCATTCGTTCCACAGCAGGACGTGCCCCTTGTCCCACGCGTAGTATCCGCCTCGGAGTTTGCCCCATTGCCCGGCGTCCATCGCTTTTGTTGCGTTGGCCGATTCGCCGGATGTCCGGCGGGCGGTGGTGGCCGCGTAGTTCCAGTGGGTGGCACTGACATGGTAGCCATCGGCGCCGTTCTCGGCCTGGACCTTCCAGTTCCCGTCATAGGTGTAGGTCGATGAACCCTTGAGAACCTCGAGTCCGTCCGGCGATTGGTCTACGACCATGTCGATGATCTTCGCGGCGCCACCGAGGTGTTCTTCCAGCGACACGACATCGGGGTTGAGGCTGCCGAACAGGAAACCCCGGTAGGACTCGAATCGGGGAACCTTGGTCAGGTCGTGCGATCCTTCTTTGTTGAACTGTTCCGGGTAGTCCGCCCCGCGGGGATCCTTGACCTTGAGCAGGCGGCCGGTGTTGTTGAATGTCCAGCCGTGGAATGGGCAGGTGAAGGTCGACCTGTTGTCTTTCTTGCGCCGGCAGAGCATGGCGCCGCGGTGGCTGCAGGCGTTGATGAGGGCGTGCAACTCGCCGGTCTTGTCCCTCGAGATCACGATGGGCTGACGGCCGATGTAGGTCGTGAGGTAATCGTTGTTGTTGGCGAGCTGGCTTTCGTGCGCCAGATAGATCCAATTCCCTTCGAAGATGTATTTCATCTCCAGTTCGAAGATATCCGGGTCGGTGAACGCCTCCCGACGACCCCGATAGATCCCTTCCTCGGGGTTCTCCTGCACGGCGGAGTCAATCTTTGCTTTGACCTCATCCAATGTGACCGTCATACCCGCAGTTCCTTCCGTGAGTGCTCGACCAAGATCAATTCGGCGACGCCCTTGGTTGGCGTGTACCCGCTTGAGGCAAGCGAGGCGGTCCACAGATGAGGACCGAGATGCGATCTGGCGTGGGCCGGAACCCTTGATCGGGGTCGGCCCTGTCGCTGTGCCCATCCACCTGTGGAGTGCTCCGCAAGCGTTCCGCGGACTCGACGCCTTCGCGCTGGGGGATGCCCTAGTGCTGCCCTGGTGTCATTGAAGTACGGGATCTGCGCGGCACCGACCAAACCCTGCGGTTGGCCCAGTTGTCTCTACGATGCCCGCCGAGTCACTGCACTCCATGGGGACCCGGGGAACTGCGGCGTCGGTCCGGAACGTCCCGTGCCTCGCCCCACCCTGGCTATGTACCGGAACAAACCTAGGGTCTTACCCTGCGCCAACGACCCCGTGAAAGTGGCAACCTTGGCGAAGCACTCCGATGAAGGAGATGCCGCTGCACGCACGCTGCCGCCGATCGGCGTGCGCACACCGCCGCCGATCGGCTTGATATCGCGGGACTGTGCCCGCCCGTTCCCAGGACCAGAAGGGTGGCCCGTGATGAGCAACGCTGCTGACGCGGTCCTCCAGAGTCTTGCGGATGACCTGTGGCAAGCCGAGATCACCCGTTCGCCAATACCACCGATCACCGACCGGCACCCTGAGCTGACCGTCGAGGATGCCTACGCCATCCAGACCCTCAACGTTGAACGGCGGGTGGCCGCGGGTGGGGTGGTTCGCGGACGCCGACTCGGCATGACATCGCAGGCATCGCGGGACTTGTACGGCGTCCTCGAACCCAACTTCGGTGCCCTGATGCGGGACATGTTCCTCGATGACGGCGATGAGATTCGGTTCGACACTCTGCTTGCGCCGCGGATCGAGGCGGAGTTCGCGTTTGTCATGGCCACCGACCTCTGCGGACCAGGAGTGTCGACCATTGACGCGCTACTGGCCATCGGAGGGGTACTCCCGGCGATCGGTGTAGTGGACAGCCGAATCGCAGACTGGCGGATAAGGATTCAGGACACCGTGGCGGACAACGGCTCCGCCGCTCGTGTAGTGCTGGGATCCCGGGTTTTTCCGGTGACCTCCCTGGATCTGTGCCATCTTGGTGTGCTCTTTTTCCGCAACGGTTCACCTATCGACAGTGCAGCCGGCGCGGCGGTTCTCGGAAATCCCGCTCGGTGCGTTGCCTGGCTGGCGAATAAACTGGGTGCGCTCGGGAGCGGGCTCCACGCCGGCGACACAGTACTGTCCGGAGCATTGCATCGAATGGTCCCTGTCCGTCCCGGCGACAGCTTCAGGGCTCAGTTTGCGCACATCGGCGGAGTGAACGTCCAATTCACCAGGCCGTTGTCATGACGGCGCCCCAGCAGATGTCTGAAGCGTTGATCGAGGCCGAGCGCGAGCGCTCACCCATCGTCGCCTTCACCCGGGCCAACCCGTTCGTCTCTGCGGAAACCGCGTATCAGGCGCAGTCCATGGGCATCGAACATCGACTCCGGTCCGGTGACCGTCTCATCGGCGCCAAGCTGGGGCTCACCAGCAAGGTCAAACGAGCGGCATTGGGCATTCACGAGCCGGTATACGGTCGACTGACGACAAGCATGCTGTTGCCCCTTGGAGAGCAGCTGCAACTGGGCAAGCTCATCAGCCCTCGAGCGGAGCCCGAACTCGCGTTCCTGCTGGGAAAGTCGCTCAGCGGTGACGTCACAGTCAACGAGGTGCTCAACGCCGTTGATGTCGTTCTGCCAGCTATTGAGATCGTGGATTCCCGGTTCTCCGGGCCGATTCGGCTGATCGATTCGATTGCCGACAATGCGGGTGCGGCCCGTGTCGCTCTCGGCTCGCAAGGCTGTCGACCACGCGACCTGGTCGACCTGAGTGTTCTCGGTTGTGTCTTCCGCCGGCCGGGCGGGATCGACACCGCCGCCTGCGGTGCTGTGATGGGTCATCCGGCCATCGCGATCAGCTGGTTGGTGGGAGCCTTGGCACGTCGGGGTGAGCAACTCGACCAAGGAACGATCATCCTGTCCGGTGGTCTCACTGCGTCAGTTCAACTCCGCGCGGGGGACACCGTCACCGTTGAATTCGACGGGTTGGGCCCGCTCTGGGTGAACTGCTCATGACGTGCAGATACCGATGTCGGTCGTCAACCGAAGCAGATGTCTGGGCGAGCTCATGCCTGACGTGACCATCCGCCCGGACGGTGTCCAAGTAACTGCCGGCGCAGACGAAACTCTGCTCGGTGCCCTTGGTCGCGCCGGGCTCAGGTACCGGGTGGGATGCCGTCGCGGCGGGTGCGGGATCTGCAAAGTCCAGTTGCTGCTGGGCGAGGTTCGTTACGAACGTCCCATCGCGGCGAGCGTGCTCACTGACGACGAGCAGGTCGAGGGAATATGCCTGAGTTGCCGGGCAGTCCCGATCACCAACATCGTCATCGAACTCCAGGAAGGAGATCGCTTGCGGAGAGTGCTGGGATTCGTCTACCCCAGGGTGGCAACTCCACCCGTATCAGCCGAGATCGGCTCGGCGACATCACGAAAGATCAAGGGAAAGGAATGAAAAGCAGATGAGCAGCGCTGTCATCCGACTCGGCTACGTCCACCTACGGGTCACCGACCTCGAGGAGGCCCGCGAGCATTACTCCAACACGCTTGGTATGGAGGTGGTAGAAGAGGATCAAGGCAAGCTCTACCTCAAGTGCTGGGATGAGTGGGACCACCACTCGTTGGTACTGGAAGAGGGTGGAGTTGGCTTGGTCAAGTTCGGTTACAAAGTCGAAAGCCCTGATGACCTGGCCGTTTTCGAGGAGCGCGCCCAGAAGTTCGGCGCCACCACCGGCCGGGTCAGTGCCGGCGAGAATCTGAAGGTCGGCGAGGCGGTGAGTATCACCCTGCCGTCCGAACAGACCCTTGAGCTCTACACCGACATGGAGTTCAGCGGTACGGAAACCGGATCGATCAACCCCGAGGCATGGCCACGCCATGTGCGCGGCGTAGGCACGCACTGGATCGATCATGCGCTGATCCCGGCCGAGGATCCCGGACTGGTCGAACGTTTCATGAATGAGGTGCTGGATTTCAAGACGGCCGAGCGAGTAGTCGAGAGTATGGAAAACCCCGCGGTGATCGGCTCCTGGATGTCCTGCGGTGAATCCCCGCACGACCTCGCCGTGATCAAGGGCCCGAATGACAAGCTGCACCACTTCGCTTATCACTTGGAAGATTGGAATGCCATCCTGCGGGCCGGTGACATTTTCAGCATGGATGACGTGCCGATCGACATCGGACCCACCCGGCACGGCATCACCCGAGGGACGACGATCTACTTCTTCGATCCCGCCGGCAATCGGAATGAGGTGTTCGCCGGGCTCGGCTACCGCGTGCAACCCGACTTCCCCACGATCAACTGGACCGTGGACCACCTTGCCAAGGGGATCTTCTACCACGCACGTGAACTCAACGACGCCTTCACCAGCGTCTTCACCTGATCCGCCCACTGAGACGGAGTCTCCGTCGGGGGCTCCGTCTCGACTTTCCTACAGATCGAACCTGTCACGGGCAAGGTGCTCTGCGTCGAAAGCAATTTTGCTGCGGGCAACAAGTTCAGCAGGGGAGTCGATGCCGAGTTTGTGATAGATATGGGCAAGATGGTAATTCACCGTCGGAATGCCGATAAACAATTCTCTGGCGACTTTCCTGGTGTCCAGACCGGCTGCGACCAGTCTGGCGACCTCGGATTCTTGGCCAGTGAGTGGGACAGTGGGTGATCTTCGCTTCGGTGCGGGTCGCAATCGTCCCTTCCGGGATTTCGCTGCTTTCCTCTCCGGTGTCGACCAAGACACCGATTGCCCCGACGTCACCTGCGCCGCAACGTCGATGGCGGAGGCTTGGTCCCGGAATTTGGCGGCCAGTTCGGCGCGGGAGCTGATGCCGAGTTTGGCGTAGATGTGGGTGAGATGGAACTGGACGGTTTTGATGCTGACGAACAGTTCGGTGGCGACCTGTCGGTTGCCCTTGCCAGTGGAGACGAGTCGGGCTACCGCCGTTTCCTGTGCAGTGAGCCGGCGGTAATCGAAATCACTGCGTTTGGCGGGGGTGAGCCCACAGGCTGCGAGTTCTCGGTCGCATCGTTCGAGGTAGGGCCGGTCGTTCAGGGCGCTGAGCCGGTCACGGGCGGCTTGTAGCTGGCTGGCCGCGGCTCGGCGTTGTCCAGCCCTGCGGAGCAGTTGCCCGTAGGCGAGTTCGAGAAGGGCCTGCTCGAACGGCATGTGAAGCTGCTCGAATTCGAGGAGACCTCGCTTGAATGTTGCCTCCGCTGCGGTGATGTCGCCACGGGCTGCGGCCAATCGCCGCCGAACCGACGCCAGCCGGCCAACCGCGCCCGCTACATCGTCGGAGACGGTCGACCGCGAGACATTCTGCGCGATTGTTGGGGGTCCCGAAGACGAGGGGACAGCGGAGAATTGCTCCGGGGGATCGAGCGTTAAATCACACCAAAAGACCGGACCGGGAATCGCCCGTTGTGCATTGCTGACGCTGAATGTGACGGCGATGCTTCGGGATGCAATTGCGCTGCTTTCACGACGATCGTTCTGGGGTAACGGGTTCATGTTGGTGGCAGCCTCTGAGGAGTCCGGGGCGGTCCGGTCCACCGGATGGGCATCGTTGCCTCCAGGCTCAGTCGGTCAGCATCCGAGCGTCCTGGACACCAAAAGATCATTCGGTGCGCGGCTGGCTGACATTGGCTCAGGCGGCTGGTTGCGGCTTCCTAGGCAACTCCTCCCCGGCGTCCGTGTCAAGCCCGTCCAGGCTGAAAGTGGGACCAAGGGACGCTGATGATCCGGATGCTAGGTGCTCGCCCGGGGCGAAGGACGTCGACGATCGCTAACGTAGGTTGGCTCGGGGGTCACGAGGCATGCAGGGTCTCCATTGTCCACACCGATCTCGAAAGTGATGGCTGCACAGCGGATTGGGGCAACAGCAGTGACTGATCGGGAGGCGTCGAAGCCTTCGTTGATTGAGCGCCCGCCCCGGCCCCTCGCCGGAGTCGGCAGGCTCAGACGCGACTTCGGACCCCAGTACGCCGCGAACGCGTTCATCGGGATCGTCTTTTCGGCCACCGGCCCAGTTGCGGTGATCTTGACGGTCGGCATCCAGGGCGGTCTCACTTCAGCTGAGCTTGCATCTTGGATTTTCGGAGTCTTCTTCCTCAATGGCGTGTTGACGGTCATGGCCAGCTGGCTCTACCGCCAACCCTTGGCGATGTTCTGGACCATTCCCGGAACAGTGCTTCTTGGACCGGCACTGGGCCACCTGGCCTGGCCCGAGGTCATCGGAGCGTTCTTCGCAACAGGTCTGCTCATCCTGCTGCTGGGCTTGACCGGCTGGGTGCGGCGGATGATGAACGTCATTCCCATGCCCATCGTCATGGCGATGGTCGCCGCCGTGTTCCTGCGGTTCGGTATCGAATTGGTGCGTGCACTCGGAACCGACTTCGCGATCGCGGCCCCCATGATTGTGGTGTTCTTCTGCTTGAGCGCCTGGCCGCTGGGAGCCCGCTGGCTTCCACCGATCATCGGTGCGCTGTTGGTCGGGGGAGTGGCCGTCGCCGTATCGGGTCAGTTCGGTCAGGTCGAGGACTTGGGGCAGTGGATCGCTGCACCTTTGCTGCAGGCACCGCAATGGTCATTGCAAGCGATGATCGAACTGGTCATCCCACTGGCGATCACGGTGCTGATCGTGCAGAACGGGCAGGGCATAGCTGTCCTGCGAACGGCCGGGCACCAAGCTCCGGTTAATGCGATCGCCATCGCTTGCGGAGTCTGGTCGATTCTGGTGGCCTGTGTAGGCGGTGTGTCGACATGCCTGACCGGGCCGACAAACGCGTTGCTGTCTTCGTCCGGACAGCGCTCTCGGCACTATGTGGCGGGCATCTGCTGCGGGCTTCTGGCGATGCTGTTCGGGCTTTTCGCTCCGCTGTTCACCCAGCTCATGCTCGCGACTCCGGCCGCCTTTATCGCTGTTCTGGCCGGCCTGGCAATGCTCCGCGTGCTGCAATCGGCATTTGTCACGGCATTCAGCACCCGATTCACCCTTGGCGCCCTGGTCACATTCGTGGTGACCGTTTCCGATGTCACGGTGCTGAACATCGGTGCGGCGTTCTGGGGGTTGATCGCTGGGATCCTGGTATCGCTGATCCTGGAGCGAGAGGATTTCGCCACGATAGGGTAGGCCCAGTGAATTGAGTTCAAGCACCTCCCGCGTACACGAGCCGAGTAGTCCCGTTCGGGTCTTGGATTAATTCCACAGTCTTTGTCACAACCACTTCGAAGGGATGTCATGAATCTTGGTCTGGACGGTCGGGTTGCGGTGGTCTGCGCGTCCAGTCATGGTCTCGGTCGCGCGTGCGCGACAGAGTTGGCACGCGCCGGCTGCACCGTCGTCATCAACGGTCGGAACGATGAAGCATTGCGCCAAACGGCCGTGCAGATCCAGCGGGAAGCCGGTGGCCAGGTCATCCCGGTTGCCGCAGATATCAGTACGTCTGAGGGCCAGGACCGGTTGCTGGGTGCCGTCCCCGAGGTCGACATCCTGGTCAACAACAACGGTGGCCCACCCTTTAGGGACTTCCGGCAGATCGACGATGACGCGCTGCTCGCAGGCGTTGTCATGAACATGGCCACACCGATACACCTGGTGCAGAGGGTGATCGACGGAATGATAGATCGCCAATTCGGCCGGATCGTGAACATCACATCCGCGTCGGTGAAGATGCCTCTGCCCGGCCTCGATCTGTCCAGCGGCGCCCGCGTTGGTCTGACCGGATTCCTTGCCGGAGTGGCCCGATCCGTCGCACATGCCAATGTGACAATCAACTTTCTGCTGCCCGGTTCTTTCGATACCCGCCGACTGCAATCCGGCCAGGAGGCAATAGCAGCCAATCTGGGCCTGTTGCCCGAAGAGGTTGCCGAACGTGACCGGCAGGCGATCCCCGCTCGTCGCTTCGGTGACCCGGCCGAGTTCGGCGCGGCCTGCGCTTTTCTATGCTCCGCGCAGGCCGGCTTCATCACTGGCCAGAGCATTCTGCTGGATGGAGGTGCATTCCCGGGCATTCTCTAGAATGCGAACCCGAAGCCGAGCCCCTACGCCACTGTTACCCGGGCAGGACTGCGATCGCCTTGATCTCGACGATCAATCCCGGTACCCCACCCAGCGCCGAGCAGCCGATCGCCGTCCACGCGGGAAAGTCCGTGATCAAGTATCGGTCTTTGACGTCCATGAACAGGCGAAGATCACGCATATCCGTGTGGAAGCTCGTCAGGTCGACGATGTCTTTCATTGTTGCACTTGCGGCGTCGATCACCGCCTTCAGGTTCTCGAAGGCTTGCACGATCTGTTGCTCCTTGTCGGCAATGACAGCAAGGTTCGCATCGCGTCCGATCTGCCCAGAAATGTAGATCGTTCTGTCTACCCGGACGGCGGGGGAGTAGTGGATCTCGTCGTACACGGCTTGCATGCCGGGGGGAACGATGCTCTCACGCTCGATCATGTGCATCTCCTTGTCTCTGGAACAGTTTCCGATAGCGGGTCAGGACGTCATTGGCTCGGGTACTGCCGGTGCCTCGATGTCGACGACGGCGGAGCGAACATCGAGGACCACTTTGCGGGCGTACGCAGTGAGGTCATCGGTCTCCAGCATCGTGACGATGTAGCGGCCCGCCCCCGGTAGGGGCATGCAATAGCGACCGGCGTCGTCGGCCCGAACCGAACCGACGACCTGCCCGGTGGCTTCGCTGAGGGTGACCAGTGCGCCGCCGATGGTCCTGCCTCCGCGGCTGATGACTCCGGACAGTGTCAGTTGGTCGGTGAGGGTGATGTGCCAGCGGGTATTCGCATCAACAAGCTCGAGAACCTCGGCTCGTGGCGTCCAGCCCTGAGCGTTGGCCAGGACGAGGTACTTTCCCGGGCCTGGCAGCACGACCGAATAGTCGCCGCTACTGTCGGCTCGACTCCAATCCACCGGGGTGCCGTCGGTCTTCATCACCGTGATGACGGCTGGGTGGACCGGTTTGTTCGCAACTTGCAGAATGCTTCCACGGACAACGATCTCGTTGTTCTCGCCAGCCTCGGTGACGCTCAAAGGAGCCGATGTCGTGCCCGCCGGGAGGGAACCCCGCCGCAGCACAGGGATGTACCAGGCCGCTGCGCATGCTGCTAGCGCGCTGATCCCAGTCATCCAATAGATCTGTTGGAAGGCCGCAAACGATGGGAAGGATGAGGAACCGAGCTTGATGGTGGTCGAGGCAAGGACGGCCGTCACGGCAGCGCTCGACGTCGAAGTACCGATCGCGCGCAGCAGCGAATTCAGTCCGTTGGCGGAGGCAGTCTCGGTGATCGGCACTGAGGCCATGATCAATGTGGGCATTGCCGCATAGGTGATCGAGGTCCCGATTGCCACCAGAATTGACAGCCCGATGACGACTATCGCCGTGCTCGAGAGATACACCCTGACGAGGTAGGCCAGACCCATGAGGGCGGCGCCGGCGATGAGGGTGATCCGGCCACCGTAGAGGTTGATCATGCGGCCGGAGATGGGGGCGAAGAGAACCATTGCGATTCCGCCCGGCACCATGGCCAAACCGGCGGCAACCACCGAGAATCCGAAGCCGTAGCCCGTACTGATGGGAAGCTGGAGCTGCTGGGTGGTCAGCAGCATGTTGGCGAACATGGCAAAACCCACCAGCAATGACGCGATATTGGTCAAGAGGACCGGACGCCGGGCCGACGTGCGAAGGTCCACCAGCGGCTGGCCCACCTTCATCTCATACGGAAACCAGACAACCAGGGCGGCAATTGCGACGACCACCAGGACGATGACGGGCTCGCTGCCCCACCCCCAGGTGCCACCCTTGGAGATTGCGAGCAAGAGGGACGTCAGCGCGATGGACAGCAGAACCGCACCGGCGTAATCGAATCGACCCCTGGTCAACACACTCGATTCCGACACCACCAACAACACTCCGGCGGTGAGCGCGGTGCCGGTACCGGCGGATATCCAGAAAATCGCGTGCCAGCCGAGGTTTTCGTAGATGATGCCCGACAGCGGCAGACCCAGTGCGCCGCCAATGCCCAACGTCGCACTCATCAGGGCGACGGCCGAGCCCACCTTCTCCTTGGGCAGTTCGTCGCGCATGATGCTGATCGCGATGGGAATCATCGCAGCGGCGAAGCCCTGTAACGAACGTCCGACGATAACGGTGAGGAAAACCGCGCCGACCGCGGCGATGACCGACCCGACGGTCATCGCGATCATGCACACGAGCATCATCAGTCTCTTGCCGAACATGTCCGCGAGTCTGGACATGATCGGCGTCGCGACGGCCGCAGTCAGCAGTGCCGCTGTGACCAGCCAGGAAACGTCATCCGAACTGACTTTCAGGATTCCGGAGAACTCGTGGAGCAGGGGGATGACCAGGGTCTGTTGAAGAGCAACCACGGTGCCCGAGAGCGTGAGAACGACGATGACGGCCCACGTCGGGGACCGCTTCCGCCGCGGCGTCGACGTGGCCGAAGGTACCTCGGAGATCAGCATGGCAACCCACCTCGCACGAGAATGGTTGACCGGCAGGCATCTTGACTGTCTGTCAGCGACCTCTGCGCCGGGGGCGCCTGCGCCGGCAAGTGTTGAGCATCTTCCCGCTAAGGGCCGGCCGTGGGTGGCAGTCCCACACCACATTGACCATGGACTTCGGCAACCAGATGCGCAACGGGTATTTCCGTCGAACGGAAGACCTACTCGGCCCGCCGTTCGAGCCCCCGGGCACGCGTCGTGAACGAATCCATTCGACGACGCAGACCAGCGGGCCTATTCAGCGTCCTTTTCGACCCGTGGAGCCGTGGTGGTGTCCTGGTCGCGGAATTGGGCGGCAAGTTCGCCGCGGGAGCTGATCCCGAGTTTGGCGTAGATGTGGGTGAGGTGGAATTGAACAGTTTTGATGCTGACGAATAGTTCGGTGGCCACCTGTCGGTTTCCCATTCCGGCGGCAACGAGTCGGGCGACTGCTGATTCTTGTGCGGTGAGCCGGCTGGGGTCGAAGTCGCTGCGTTTGGCAGGGGTGAGCCCGCACGCAGCGAGTTCTCGGTCGCACCGCTCGAGGTAGGGACGGGCATTGAGGGTACTGAGCCGGTCCCGGGCGGCTTGGAGTTGGCTGGCCGCAGCTCGGCGTTGGCCGGCTCTTCGGAGTACCTGTCCATAGGCGAGTTCGAGCAGGGCCCGTTCGAATGGCATGGGGAGTTGCTCAATTTCGGCGAGACCGCGTTGGAAGGCCGCTTCGGCCGCGGAGATGTCGCCTTGCGCGGCGGCGAGTCGACCTCGGACCCGCGCGAGCCTCGCGACCATCGATCCGCGGTTCCTGCTTGCTGCCATTTCTTCATGCGGCGTGAGAAGTGCGGCTGCCTCGTCCAGCCGCCCTGCGGTGATCAATGCGTCGCCGTAAAGATCTTGCCAGGGCCAGAATCCAGGCTCATCGACGCCTTGTCGAGGGGTGATCAGCAGGATCGGTTCCAGTGTCCGCAGCACCGCGGCGTGGTCGCCGCGGGCGGCTGCGACGTGCGCATGGGCCAGTGCGGCTGCAACGGCCATCAGTTCGTAGTCACCGGGTCGCGCGGTTGCTGCGGAGGCATGCTCGTCTGCGGTGGTCCACTCGCCTCGCGCGGCCGGAACCAGAACGGCCGCGCATCGGGCAAGCGGGCGCAGCCACTCGTGGCCGGTCTCTTCCAGCAGGGAAACGGCTCGTTCGGCATCCGCGGCAGCTTCATCCCACGCGCCGACCGCAAAACCTGCGTTGGCCAACCACACGTAGGCCCATACGGCGATCCGGACGGAGCCGGCATGCAATGCGGCGGCGGCCGTCTGGCCGAGCGCCGTTCGGGCACCCACCACATCGTCGGACACCAGCCGCAGCCACCCGTAGGCCATCCGAACCCGATCCTCCGGCGGTCCGTTCTCTTCGGCGGCCAGCCGCTTGAGGACCGAATCGTACGAGGCCAATCCCTGCTGCACCTGACCCTGCCAGCCCAGTCCAAGCCCAAGGAGCGCCTCGGCCTCCACCCGTACCGGATCCTGCGGCGCGGCCAACGCAATCGACTGCTGCGCCCAATGGACGACTTCATCACCGCGGAGACGCCCGACGCCGTGCAACGCAAGGCGCTGAGCGACGATCGCCGCGACCCCGGTGTCCTGCGTGTTGTCGGTGCTGGTGCTGTAGGTCCAGGCGGCGTGGAGTGCCTTCTCTGCCTCGCCGAGCCGACCTCGCAACACCGCGAGGTAACCCATGGTTGCCTCGGGCATCGCTCCTGGGGCGAACCCGACGACCTCCTGGGCAAACGCTTCGGCCTGGTGGAGGTCACCGGCACCGATCATGGCGTCGACGGCCTTCAGTAGACGCCTTTCGCGCTGCTCCCGACTGGAACTCAATCTGCTGGCCTCAACGAGCGCCCAGGCCGCGGCCGCCCACGCACCGACCGCGGCCTTTCGGCGTGCAAAGGAGTCAAGTTCGGTTGCCAGCAACGGGTCTGGTGGTGTGGTGGCCATGACCCGGTGGCGCAGTGCAGTTGCTGGATCATTGACGAGTCCAGCGGCCGCCGAATGCAGCTGGACCAACCGGGCAGGTCCCAGTTGCCCGTAGACAGCGGCCTGGACCAGGGGATGAGTGAAGGCAATGCCGCGGATCCCGGACGTGTCGTCCGGAACGATCAGCAAGTTCACCTCAGCGGCCTCATCAATCGCCGAGACCAGATCCGTGACCTCTGCCAACGTCGCGGTCGACGCCAAGGTTGCGCCGGCCCCCAGGACGGCGGCCGCCTCGACGAGCCTGCGGGCCGGCGGGGTGCAGGCATCCAATCTGTGCACGATTTGTACCGCGAAGGCTTTCGGTGCGGGCAGGATCGGTTCCCAGGTTCGCCATCGCTCTGTCGGGAGCTCAGCCAGCAGAGTGGTGATGTAGAGCGGGTTTCCCTCGGTGTGCGCGAGCAGGCGGGCCGCCGCGCGACCCGACAGGTGCGGAACGCCGAGCGTCGCTGCGAGGTGCGCAATCTCGATGGCTGGCAGCGGGCTGAGGGTGATCGTTCGCCCGGTCCGGCCGGCTCCTTGTTTCCGTAGGCCATCCGGTAGCCGGTGTGCGTCCTCGCTGCGTTGCGCGAGGATGATCATCACCCGCACCCCGACGAGCCGTCGGGCGACAAACAGCATGGCGCGCAAGGAGTCCAGATCCGCCCAGTGGGCGTCGTCGATGACCAGCAGTACCGGGTCCTTGGCTTCCAGGTCTTCGATCTCCTCCAACACTCTGGAGCCCACGCCCACCGGTTCCTCGGCGGGCAGCGAACGCAGGCGTCCGCCCATCAGCTTCGCCTTACTCATCCCGGCCGTGCGCATCAGCTGGTCGATCACGCCATAGGCGACGAAGGCCTCCCACTGTTCACCGGTCGCCCGCAGGATCGTGACGTCGGTCAGGTCATCGAGGAAGTGGTCGATCATGGACGACTTGCCGATTCCCGGGGATCCTTCGATCAGGACCAGGCGGGGCGTTCCGGCGCAAACGATAGCCAGCTCGTCGCGCAGCGATTCCAGCTCCGCCGCGCGGCCGACGAACGAATCTGGCTGTCTGGACGTCAGCATCGAACTCCTCTGATGAACGGCGAACTTCACTGGTCGTCGCACCACTGTTTCCGGGCCACTGCGAGACTAGGGCATGTCCCGCGGATCCCCTCAGTGCTGCGCGTGGCCAGCGCGGCGATCTGCTTCGTTGTCGTGAGGCCAGGTAGAACACCGCTACCTGGCCATCCTCCGCCTTGCAGCTCAGCCACGCTGATCTCCCCTCGCACGATGTGGGATCCACGGGACACGCCCCAGCCGCCACTCAAAGCCAGTGCTGCCGGCGGAACAGGAACCACAGGACGATGGTCAACGCGATCATCATGCCCAGTGCCGCCGGGTACCCGTACATCCAGCTCAACTCCGGCATGTTGGTGAAGTTCATCCCGTAGATGCCGGCAACGACAGTCCAGGAGATGGCAATTGTGCCGAAGGCGGTGATCTTGCGGACAAATCGGTTCAACTCATTCGACACTCGGGTTTGGAAGAGGTCGAGCACCTCCTGCAGGTAGTCCCGCTCGAGGTCTGCCGAGTTCTTCAGGTGTCCGTACTGTTGTCGCAGCAGCGCCAGCCGACGCGTATCGATCTGCATCACGCTGTCGTCTACGGACATGGTGTCGAGCAAGTTGTCGTAGAGCTCGTAGGCCTGGGCCGCGTTGATGCGGATCGTTTGCAGGTCGTGCCGCAGCTCGAAGAGATCCTGAAGAACGGTTTCTGCGGTGAACGGGTCACTGGTCATCACCCTGCCCTCGAGGTCCGCGATGCGACGTCCGCCGGAGGCGATAAGCTCCTCCTGACCACGAAGCATGACCGTTCGCAATGTCGCAATCAGGTCGAAGGCGCTGGTAGGCAACACTTCCCGGCTATCGACCTTGTTTCTCAGGATGTTCAGATCGTGGTTGACGGCACTCACCGACAGGGATGTGGTTGCCGGACCGAACACCGTCCACAGCATGTGCGGGGTGAGGAACACCTTCAACGGTTGAAAATGCAGCAACCCATCAGAGCCGCGGGCGAGTCCATTGATCGCACTGAAGATGTGCCGCGCGTACATGTGTAGCTTCGGAACGGGTGTGCGGCTGTGGACGTCACGAAGATCGTCGGGATCCGGGCCGACCAGCTGGACCAACAGCGCCATTCCACCCTGATCGTTGTGATCCAGATGTACCCAGGTCACTTGGTCACTGAGATTCGCGACCTTCAGCAGATCCGAAGGATCCAGCACGTTCACGCCGGTGGAGGTGATCCTTCGGATCTCCACAACAGCCTCCCAACGGTCCCGGACAAGTTGGTCCTCTTCCCGGTGTTACCTGTGCGATCGGGTCAGCTGCCATTGAGGGCCGAGGCTGCGGGGAACAAGGACATCCTGGGAACGGAAGCACCCCCCGCTGCCGACTGCGCACAGCAACAACTGCGGTAAAGATCCCGGGACAGACTGGCCGCAGCGACAGCCAGCATCGGACGCTCAATATGCCGCACGCTGGCCACGTCAGCCGTCCTGACTTCAAGGGCGCCAACGGGTCTGCCGGTCGATCCGAATACCGGCGCGGCTATCGCCGAGTAATCCCCCTGCAACTCCCGATCAGAAACGGCGAAACGGTGGGTCTTGACAAGTTTGAGCGTCCACCGGATCCGATCACGATCAACGACCGTGTTCGGGGTGTAGGCGCGCAACTCCCGGGATAGGACCGCATCAATCAGCGCCGGCCCGTTGAAGGCCATCAGGACCTTACCCAGCGCCGTGGCATGGAAGGGAAGGGTCGCTGCCGCACTGAACGTGGTGACTGGCAGCTCAGCTGTTCTCTTGTAGATGTATTTGAGGTTCATTCCATCAAGCACACCGAACCGGGTTTCGTTGCCGGTGGCACGACATAGATCTTCAATTACCGGTGAGGCGAGATCCCGGATGCTCGTTGCTGTGCAGCAATCCGTCCCACCGAGCGTACGCAGCGAAAGACCTGGCCGGAAACGTCTGTCCTGACCGCGTTCCAGCATGCGCCATGCGGTCAATTCCGAAACCATGCGGTGCGCGGTGGACATTGGCAAACCGGAACGCTCGGCGATCTCGGAGAGGGAGAGGTTCCCACCCTCTGCGAACGTGAGGAGAATCGCGCTGAGCTTACTGATCACACTGCGGCCAGCCTCACCGTTGCCAGACACGTCACGACCTCCAGAGGCCTCATCGCGGGATTGCATGAAGGAACTCAACGATCTCGCGGTGGTCTCGCCAACAGGATGGAACACTGTGGGCGATGCCGTATGACACGGTCGGCAACGGTCGACCCGCGATAGTGCTGATAGCCAAGAACAATGATGTCGACTTGGAGTTCTGTTGCGCGCTGGACAATGACCTCGGCGGCGTCGTGAGTCGTCGCGTTGATCAGTTCACCGTGCACTGTGATGCCCTCCGCAGCCAACGTGTCGACAGCGTCCTGCACCACTTGCCGTTCCCGAGCATCGACGTCGTCCTCCCCTGGCAACACGCCGAGGCCGGATCCAGCGTTGATGTCCGAGGCAACCACATGCCCGCGTGCCACATGCAGGAGATGCACGGTGCCACCGGTCATCTTCGCAAAGGTCACCAGGCGGCGTAGGGAGTCGTCGGGTGATGTCGGTGACGCATCGATCGCCACCAGTATTCGTTCGTACATGGCTCTCATCTCTCCAGAGGTTGCTCAAGTCGTTTGGGGAAGGAGCTCTCGTCAGGACGCCGTTGACGGGCTCTAGCTCGGAGTGCCGGTGGGGACCGAGGGTTCGATGGGTGTCGAGTGAATGTCGATGGGCCGGTTGGAGTTCGGCACGAGTAACGTGAGCAGGACTCCTACAACCGCAATGCCGGCTAGCACGTAGAAGATCGAGTTCACTGCCAGACCAGCGGTGAGGAGCGCGCCACCCAGCAGGGGACCGGCGACGCCACCGAGCCTGCCGAACCCGGCGCACCATGCCACACCAGCTCCGCGCATTCTCGTGGGGTAGTAGTTGGCCACGAAGCCATAGATCAGGGTCTGAGTGCCGCTGGTACCCAGGCCGACGATCGCGACGAACATTAACAGCAAGGCCAGCGGCAGGCTCACGGTGAGCAGCGCGATCGACACTGCGCCGATCAGGAAGCAACTTGCGACGACCGGTTTGGGCCCGAGGCGATCGGCGACTCTGGACCCTAGCAGCGCTCCGATGATGGCGCCGCCGTTCAGCACCAGCAGGAACGAAAGCGATCCTTTTGCGTTGAAGCCGGACTTCTCCATCAGAACCGGCAGCCAGGTGTTCAAGGAATAGACCAGCACCAGACCGGTCGCGCTCATGAAGCCCATCAGCACGGTGGGGAGCCAGAAGCCGCGACTGAACAGACCGGCGAATCCGACTCTCTCGGGCACGGCGGCCTTTTGCGCGGCCGTCGGTTGTTCCGGCATCGGTACACCCGTTCGTTCGGAAACGGCTCTGGCATCGTCGATCCTGCCGCGCGTGACCAACCACGACACCGACTCGGGCATCTTGAAGTAGGCCAGCGGCAAGAGGGTGATGATCGGCAGCGCCCCGATCCAGAACATCCCGCGCCAACCGATGGAGTCCAAAAGGAGGATGGCCAACAACGCGGCGATCAGACTACCTATCGGCACCCCACAGTAAGTGATCGCGTTGCAGAGGTTCTTCTTGCCGGGGGGAGCGATCTCGGCGACCAACGCACCGGTTGTGGCAACGAGCGCGCCAACACCCAGTCCGGTGATGAACCGCATGACACCAAACATGGTGCTGGTGGTCATCAGGGCGGTAACGCCCATGCCGATCGAGAACCAAGCGTAAGAGAACAGCATCACCTTGCGTCGCCCGAGGATGTCACCGACACTCCCCGCCAGCAAAGCACCGACAAGTACGCCGATCAGGGCATAGCTGCCGAGCGTCCCGGCGATGGCCGGTGTCACCTCCCCGATTTGGCTGGGGTCCTTCAAGAAAGTCGACACGACGGCTCCGTAGACGACCAGGTCGTATCCGTCGAAGATCAGACCGACGGTGGCGAGCGAGACCACCCACACCACGGTCTTCTTGCGTTTCGCTACGTCCTCAGGAGTCGCGATCAAGGTCATGTCAAATCTCCCATGAGAGATGTTCTGCTCGTCAGACTCACGGCAGGTGCGCGATTCGGTGGCGAGGAGAAACTGATTGGTGGCCGGACGCGTGACGGGAACTAACGCAGAGTTACCGTCGGTGGAGCCCGGTGGTTCTGCGAACATGGGCGCTGAACGACAACTGCGCAAGAGAGCTTTCCGCCGAACGGAATGTCCTTCTCCCGCAGGACGTCCCGGCTCGCCTGCAGGAAGGTTTCCGTTCAACGAAAGGGTCGCTTGATTCAACTTCCACGGGGATGCATGGTCGACCGACAACCAGCAACCTCAGAGGGCGGTGAACCATGACGCAGGCGTACGTAGCGAGCGACCGAGAGACTTTTCGGCATGTCATCGGTCATTTCGCCACCGGGGTCACCATTCTGACTACTCGGCAAGGCGACAAAGACTTCGGAGCGACAGCCAGCGCGGTGTCGTCCCTGTCATTGGAGCCGCCCATGCTGTTGGTGTGTCTGAACATCCGCAGCAACACTCAGGAAGCCATCCACGGCAGCCACGTCTTCGGACTGAACATTCTCGACGAGGATCAGGGCATTATCGCTGAGCGCTTTGCGTCCTCGCGCGGAGCCAAATTCGACGGGCTGACAGTGGAGCGCGGTGCCGCCGGCGTGCCGCTACTCGCCGATTCTCTCGCCTACTGCGAGTGCCGCGTCACCGAGGACATCGTGGCCGGAACGCACCGTGTCTTCCTCGCCGCCGTCACCAGGGCCGTCGCCCGAGAAGGTTCACCCTTGACCTATTTTCGGGGAAAGTTAGGGCGGTTCGAGGTCGAGCAGGACAGGGCCTGCTATGGCGAGCTCCGCACTCGGATCCTCAATAGAACGTTCTCCCTGCAGGACGCCTTGGACATCGGCGAACTGGCCAGGGAGTTCGCGACGCTCCCTGCCACCATCTACCACGCGGTCACGAAACTCGTAGCGGACGGTCTTCTCGCCCGCGACCCCGGGTACGGATATGTGATCAAGCCGGTCACCCCGCAGACATCCGAGCAGGCGTTCGATGCGCGGTGCGCGATCGAACTGGGGGTGGCGACTCGCACCGTGGGACGGGTTGCTGTGGAAAAGGTCTCACGACTTCGCAGCCTGATGGCGGCGACAGTTCCACTCGTCGACAACGGCCAGTTCGTCGACATCGAGGCGTACACCAGGCACAACGAGGCGTTCCATACGGCCATTGTCGAGCTGGGGGAGAACCCAACGCTCACCGACTCCTACGCCCGGCTGGGCGTGTCGGGCCTGATGGTCTCGCTGCTTCGCGAAGGGTCAGAAGCGGGGCAGGACATCATCGATGACCATCGCGCGATCGTCGATGCCTACGAGCGCGGCAGTTTGGAGGACGCAATCCGGGCCATCACCCAACACAACGAGAACGCCAAGGAAATCAGCAGGCGGGCAATCGTCGCTGCCGGCGGCGAGATTTAGTACCCGGTCCGGCCAATGACGCTGCGTGTCGCAGCGAAGTGATGGATGAGTCCACAGGCCAGCCGCGGCCTGCGGGAAATCCGCACTGGAATCGGCCTCGCCGAATCAGCCCATTGCCCGAGTATAAAGGACTTCTCAAAGGAGGCGCCATGGCAGACCGCACTTACGCGGTGAACGAAATCGTCGGTACGTCAACATCGGACGTCAATACCGCGATCAGAAACGGCATCAAACGCGCGAACGAGACGATACGAAATCTGGATTGGTTCGAACTCGTCGAGGTGCGGGGGGCGATCCTCAACGGGGAGGTCAACCACTACCAGGTGACGCTCAAGGTGGGCTTCCGGCTCGAAGATCCTCAGGAATGACCGAAGCACAGCCCTCACCATAAGAAGGATGCGTTCGTGACCAACACAGAAGTGATCAAGACACAGGTCGGTATTGTCGGCGGTGGGCCGGCAGGTCTCATGTTGTCCCACTTGCTGTCCCGATCGGGTATTGACAACGTGGTGGTCGAGAAGCGTGACCACGAGACGATTCGCACCACCCACAGAGCCGGGATCTTGGAGCACGGCAGCGTGAACATGCTCGTCGACTCCGGTGTCTCCGATCGAGTGTTGACAGCAGGATACAAGCACGAGGGTATCGATCTCCGGTTCGACGGAAAGAGCCACCGTATTGACTTCACCGAATTGGTCGGTGAAGCGGTCTGGCTGTACCCACAGAATGAAGTATTCGTAGACCTCGCCGCCGCGAGGGAGCGCGATGGTGGGCAGGTGCACTACTCGGTCTCGGACACCGAGGTTCTCGACCTGACCAGTGAAACGCCAAGGATCCGGTTCACTGATTCTCAGGGTCAGGCGAAGGAAATCCGGTCTCAGATCCTAGTCGGCGCGGACGGGTCCGGCGGCATCTGCAAGTGGGCCATTCCGCAGCAACACCGGACTGACAACTTCGTCGAATACCCGTTCGCTTGGTTCGGAATTCTGGTCGAGGCGCCACCCAGCGCTGAGGAATTGATCTACTGCAACTCCGAGCGAGGTTTTGCGTTGATCAGCCAACGCGACGACAATATCCAACGGATGTACTTTCAGTGCCCATCCGATGAGGATGTCAACGGGTGGACGCAGGAGATGATCTGGGATGAGCTGCAAGGCCGCCTCGATGGACCGGACGGGTTTGAACTCAAGCGCGGCAATATCTTCGACAAGATGGTGCTGCGATTCCGCAGTTATGTCTGTGAACCACTGAGTTACGGCAATCTGTTCTTGGTCGGTGATGCCGGGCACACGGTTCCGCCGACCGGGGCAAAGGGTTTGAATCTGGCTTTCGCAGATGTCCGAGTTCTGTTCGAAGGCATCGAGTCCTGGGCATCCACCGGCTCCCGAGAACTTCTCGAGCGGTACAGCGGTCGGGCGCTGCAGCGGATTTGGAGAGCGCAGAACTTCTCCTATTGGATGACATCAATGCTGCATCAACAGCCGAACACCAACCCGTTTGAACGCAAACGTCAGTTCGGGGAGCTCAGCGCCGTCGTGAGTTCCCGATACGGCTCCGCGTATCTCGCCGAGGCATACACGGGATGGCCAACTACCTAGCCTCGATCTTTCGCGTCCTGGTTGATCTGGGACTTGCCGGTGGTCCAAGATCATCTTTGGGTCTCCTTTCTGTTGCTGGGTAGGACTGGTGCGCCCTTGGTTGTCTGGGTGGCGCCGGGTTCCACTTCCCGGTGATGGTTTGGTGCTGGTCGGCGGGATATCTGCCCTGTTCAGGATGGTTGGGGTGCTGCTTTCAGGCGGGCCAGGCCGGTGATGATCAGTTGACCCAATGGTGCGTGTGCGGATAGCTATAGTCGTGTTCGTCGGGACCTGCGAGCGATGCGGCCGGCGATGGCGAACAGTCGTAGGCGGAGCCGTTTGGGTTCCCAAGTGCGGGTGTCGGTGCCGGTCAGGGCGAGCATCTGCATCCAGGCTGTGAGTTCGGTGGCTAGCATGACGACCGCGACCCAGATTTGGTTTTGTGAAAGGTCATGCAATGGCAGGTTTCTCAGCCTGGTGTCCTTGGCGTTCCGGATCGGGTCCTCGCACCGGGCGCGCCGCCGGTGTCGTAGTCCGGGGCAATCTTGTCCCGGACGCCTACCTGGCCGCCGTGGCCATCAGTCATGGAGCACTGTTGGCCAGTAACGACCGCGGGTTCGCGCGCTTCCCCGGCCTGCGCTGGTTCGATCCCGCATCGATACCGCGGTAGCGCAGCTCGGTCTGGGCAAGGTGACGCTGCCGGGTGGATCGGTGGGTCGTCGGCGAGAATTCGTCGCCACAGCAACTGCGGTCACGGCGTGAAGGCCGAGTCCGACCATTCCTCGTAGCCGGACGGCACCTCGACAGACCCTGACCCCAGGACTGGACCTCACCTGACGTCGGCGCCTCGCCGCACATCGTCCCGCAGCGCCACCGCAGTACGACGGCGGTGACGGCAACGAACAGGGCGAGTACCCAGTTCACGTTCGCGAAGACCCCGCCGGGTGAGAACGGTGCCCAGGTCGGTGACGAAACACGCTGCGAGGATGAGTTTCCCCGAAGTCCTGCCGGTTCAGGCCGGACTCGACCATCACTGCGAAGACGACGGCGACCGCGTGGTGCTCAGGCTGAGGCTTGCCCGCCAGTGCCGCCGGAGGCTGTCGGGGTCGATCTCCGCACCTGCCAGAAAGGTGAGGACCGCTGATCCGGCGGTGGCCGGGAAGTTGGTGAACGGGGTCTGCTGGACCAGCCCGCCAACGCCGGGACGTTGCCGGCGACCGCGCCGACCAGGATTTCGACCAACGCGACCGAGATGCCGAGTCGGATGCTGAGCAGGCTGGCCAGCAGCGCCAATCCCATCCATGCCGCGGCGATCCAGGAGTCGTTCATGCAGCCTGAATCCTCCTTGCTGGTTTGAACCATGAGCAGGTGATGCAGTTGTCGGGTAACGCAGTCAGCCTCGCAACCACATGGTCGGGCCGATAGCTACCTCACCTGGTGGACCCCTCGAGGGAGGGATCAGGCCGCGGTGCCTGTTGGGTCAGCGGTGCCCGACGGGCGACCCGGTGGGCGCTTGGTTGTAGGGGGGGTGGTGCATGTCTGCCATGACGGGTGCGCAGAACGCGCAGGTGACCGCACGTGTCGGGTATTCGCCGCGCGACCGACTCCGACGAAGGGCGCGGTCACATGGGTGTCCAGTTCCAGGTGTGCTGTGCACACCCCCTGCTCGCAGGTCGTGCACACGCCGACGGCGTCCTAGATGCGGCTTTCGGTCGAGCAATCCAGACAATTCATGGTGTCACTCCTCAATGGGTGGGTAAGCCCGGCGGCAGAATGCCGCGGGGGTGGGTCGAACGCGGCGACTCAGGGTCAATTCGGCTGGCTAAATGTCGCAAGAGCGGGTTGGGCCGTCATGACATTCGATCAAACCTCAGGGGCTCTTGTCCGCCGGACACGGCGCTGCGCTGGGTAGAGGCGACGACAGTGGCCCAGGGTCGCAGGGGGTTTCGCGGGGGACGATGCCGATCAGGCGCGGAGAAACCCCATGGGCAAAGAGTTTACGGATCTGGCGATATGACGACCTCCTCCACCAGCCGTCTTCGTGTGCGGTTCACGTGAAGGTGGGATGGCGGCCATCGGTGGACTTATGTTCGCGGTTGCAGCGAGCCTCATCGCCGTACTGTGTTCCATCGTGTGCCTCGCGGCACGAGTTTGCAGGGCCTATCATCCAACCATTCGAGGTCAGAACTGATGATTGGCCAGTCGGAAGCCGCCGTGTTGTTTCTGTTCTGTCGTGGTGCGCATGGCTGGCACCATTTCGCTGGTGACCAATCCGCTGTTGGTGGTGAGTTCGTCGATGAAGCCGAACGACTCGGCAATCCGTGCTGGAGTGTCGATCACGACTGTGAGGGTGGGAACGCGACGGCCGAGTTGCAGCAGGCGGTCGCCGTGCGGTGGGTGATCGCCGTGGAACCCCCACATTCCCCGCAGGGTGGTCGATCCGGCCGCGCCTGACCGGCGCAACTGCCGGGTGATCGTCCGGTGGATCGGTTTGCCGTCATGCAGGGCGGCTTCGGAGTTGTAGATCATCAGCTTCTGCCAGAGAGCCATGCCGTTTTCGTCGGTGCTGGGCAGCGGGTGCGGGGTCCCCAGCAGTTCACCGTCGCGTTTGCAGATGCGGACCCGTTCCAGCGTGATCAGTGGTCTGCGCAGCATTGCACCGAGTTCCGGTAGGACCTTGACGATCTGTTCACCGGACCCCACCGCGATGATCATCATCGGCACGTTCGCGTTGCGTCCGATGAACCTGGCCCGTTCCCGGTCGCCGTGTGCGGTGCCGTCAACCCCCAATAACGCCGTCGCGCCGGCCAGGCCGCGCCGGTGCAGCAGGTCGCACACGGCGATGAAGGCCGGTACCCGGTCGACTCGTTCCTGACGACCGACATAGACGGTCAGTTTGGTGGCCTCGTCGAGTTCCTCCGGCAGAGACTTCCCATCCAAGTCACCGGTCTGCATGCGGGCCCGCTCCAGGGTCACCAGTCCGCTGCTGGTCAGCTCGGTGGCGTCGTGCAGCAGGGCCTTGATTCGCGGGCGGGTATCGACGGCGATGGCCACCACCGGAAGGTCCTCGGACAAGGTCAGTGAGCTGTCGGTGCGCAGATGGTGCTTGAGGCCGAACCCCTCGACCCCCCGGAGTAGGACGCTGGTGGCGATCTTATGGTGGCCGAACAGGTCCAGCAGGGCATCGGCAACGAAGCGCCCCTCGATGCGCTTGCGTTCGCCGAAGTACACGGTCAGTTTCAGGCAGTCCTGCATCACAGGTGCAGTCCGATCCACCGACCGAGAGCGGCGGCGGCCACGCCGAGTACCAGGCTGACGATGATATTGATTGCCGCCGAGCGGTTCTGGCGTTCCTCGGTCAGTCGCTGGGTTTCGAGCATCCAGGTGGAGAACGTTGTGTAGGAGCCGACAGCGGCGGTGCCGGCCAGCAGGGCCTGATCGGCACCGAGGGCCAGACCGGCGAGCAGACCCAAGATCATCGCGCCGGTCACGTTGACGACCAGGGTGCCGAAAGGGAAGCCCCGGCCGAGGCGTGTTCCCACTGCCCCGTCCACCACGAACCGCAGGACCGAACCGCATCCGCCGATGACGACGACACCGGCCCACACCACCGCGTTCATCGCGGGACTCGAACCCGGCGGACGGCAGCGGTCGCCGTGTGGATCGCCACGTACCCGGCGGCGACGCTGGCGGCCGCGTAGCCCAGGGCCAACCAGTACGCACTGTCGTCGATCATCTTGAGGAGTTCGACCTGCATGGTGGAGAACGTCGACAGTCCGCCGCACAGGCCCGTACCGAGCAGGGGCCGGCGGTAGCTGGACAGCGGAAGCCGCTCCTGCAGCCGGGTGACGAAATATCCGAGCAGAAACGCCGCGACCACATTGACGACGAACGTCGGCCACGGCCAACTCGTGGGCGAGTGCGGAAAAGCCTCGGACAGCGCTGCCCGCAGCAGGGTCCCCAACGCACCGCCAACGAAGATCGCGGCGACCTCCCGCCGGTCCAGCCGAGGCAGGCGCCGGGAGGGCCCCGTCCGCGGCGGCGGGGTCGCACTTTCCTGGGCCGGGATCGGCACCGGCAGACTCCCTTCCGCGGTTTCCGGACGTTCACCGAAAATACATTCTGCCGCCTACCCCATCACGACCCGCTGCACGGATCCGAATCCTGGCACCACAAACCCTTGGCGGCGGAAATTGTGCACCGTGCCGATCGGTTCGGCCCCGCCGAGGCGGGCGTTTTCCACGGCACCGGGGGTTTCGGTTCCTCGTCCGTTGTGCCCACCGGTCGTCTAGCTGAGAGTCAGCGATGAGCTGCCGCTCGCAATCGTCATCGTCGACCTCCCGCGGAAGATCCAGGGTCTCTCCTGGAGTTGAACGGCCTGATTGACCACGGGATGATCACTCTGGACGATGTCGCGGCCGTCTGTTACGCCCGGCCGGACCGATCAGCACCGCCGCTGGTGACCTGTGAGGCCACGGTTTCGGCGAGGACCCGGAGTGCGTCAGTCGGTGCACCAAGACCGTCCCCGAAACCCGAGATCGGGCCACCGCGCGAATCCAGGATCTCTACCGCGTGCACGGCGGACAGTTTCACTGCAGAAGAGGCCGAGGGTGAACCGCATTCGCCTGTGGACGCGAACAAATGCGACTGCGGAACGCCGCCGTCGCGGCGGGGGTGGACGGGCAGTACGTCAGCATCGCGGTGCTGCCCCCGCACTGGCGAGTCGCCGCGGATCACGGCACACCCCGGCCGGTCGCGGTGTGAAGCCGCCTCGTCCTGCGAAGAAATCTGCATGCAGCCCTACCCGGGTCATTACTACTCAACGGGTAGGGACTGTTGTCGGCCAACGCCGAGGTTCGGGGCCAGCCACGAGACATCCGGGTCCAATGACTTGTTCTCGCTGAGCGCACTGGCCTGAAATGCCGAGAGCCCGAAGTGTCTTGACGAAATCTTAACGGCCCACCCACCGGTTTTTACGTTTTCCAGACCCCGCAGCCGTAACGACAGGGGTTGAATGAAGAAGTGCGATTTGACCCGTTTCTGCAATCTCACCGCGGCTGGGTGATCGGTGGCTCGGCGGTCGTCCCGCCGCTGGCTTGTTGGCTCCTCTCGCTCGCCCGCGACAGTGTCGCGAACACCACTGCGGCACTCGGGCTGATGGTTCTGGTTGTGCTGGCTGCCGCCACCGGCATCCGACTGGCCGGCATCGCTGCTGCGCTGAGCGCCACCGCCGGCTTCGACTTCTTCCTCACCGAACCGTTCCACACCTTCACGATCACCGACTCCGACGACCTGGAGACCGCAGTGCTGCTCCTGCTCGTCGGCGCTGCCGTCAGCGAGATCGCAATTTGGGGTCGACGACAACAGGCGCAGGCCAGCCGCGAGCAGGGCTATCTCGACGGCTTGCTGGGCACCGCCGGTGCGGTCGCCGCCGGCGACGCCTCCACCGGCGAACTCATCGAGCTTGTCCGCGCCCAGATCGTCACCCTGCTGCACATCGACAGCTGCAGCTTCACCTCATCCACCCACTACGGGCTGCCGACGCTGGCCGACGACGGCACCCTGAATCGAGGGGGCCGCACCGTCGATGTCTCGCGCAGAGGTCTGCCCACCGACACTAGTGTCAGCCTTAAGGTCCGCAGCGGCGGAACCACCTACGGCCATTTCCTGCTCACCGCGTCCACCCGGGTCGTCAGACCGACCCGGAATCAACTCAGGGTCGCGATCATGCTCGCCGACCAAGTCGGTGCTGCCATAGCGGTCGGTGAACGCCCGCCGCGATCACATTCTGACGATCTGGGCGTCCCGCGCACGGTGAGATCGCCCGGTACTGCGGACACCCGGCTGCCCGGCCCATGATGGATCGGCGGACCAGTTGTTGAGTACCTACTGGGCGGATCGCTGGTTCTGATCGGTTTGACAATGCTCCTGCTGCGGCGCCGGATCGCCTCCGCGGTGGACGGCCAGACTCCTACGGTGGGGCGCGGGGCGCAGGGCGAACTTCGATCTAGGGCCGGCGGAGCTGGTCCTGGCCAGCAGTGTTGTCAGCTCATGCCGGCAAAGCCGGGTTGGCGCGCCGATCGCCTGCCGGGCCGGCAAAGTCGCGAAGTCGGTACGTGATCGAGGCTCGGGCGAATCTGTCGAACCCGTCTGACTCGCGGTGGCGCCAAGCCAGTACGGCCTCGGCCAACCCAAGTTCGGCGGCGTCGTCGACTCCTGGCCCCTCGTCGTTGGTGTCGGGTTCGTGCGCAATCGAACGTGCCATCGGCAGGTAGTACCGAAAGACCGCGTCCTCGACGCAGGCCAGAGTCTGCAGGGTTTGGTCGCGCCGAGCTCTGTTGAGGGCATCCCACAGCGCTTGCTCGTGGCTACGGTGGCGTTCGATGGGCGCGCTCGATGGAGGACCCGAAGGTGTGACTCGTTGATTTCGGGCAGTCTGACCGGTCGCCATTCTTCCTCCCTGGTGAGGTTGAGAATCTGTTGATTCGAAAAGTTCTGGTTGATGTGCAGCGTCCGGTTCGGCAGCCGAGCCGCCCCAACCAGTTCCACGCTACGGGGCGTCGGACCGGCAGACGTGGATGGAAAGGCAAACGTTACCCCGTCCCAATTCTTCGCCTCAGCGCTGCAATTGTCAGGTAGTTGTCAGGCGGGCTCGGCTCGTCCCCGGGCATGCAGCCACCGGCACTAATGTCCTGCCATGCCCGAGCTGACCGCCGACGACCGGGCCATCCACATCGGGGCACGACGCCGCTAGGAACTGCGCACCACCCGCGCCGGCGACCAAGAAGTGCTGGCCCCATTGGGGACTCGAGTTTTCATTGCTCGGGCTGGTTCGAAGTTTGCTCGCGCTGTTCGGCAGGGCCCCCATTGGACGAGAGATTGCGGGCAGTGTTGATCAGCGGGACGTGGCTGAAGGCTTGCGGAAAGTTGCCGACCAGCCGTCCGGTTGCGGGATCGTATTCTTCCGAGAGCAGTCCGAGGTCGTTGCGTAACTCAAGAAGTCGCTCGAAGAGAGTGATGGCCTCTTCGGTGCGACCCATGAGTGAGTAATTGTCCGCGAGCCAGTACGTGCACGCGAGGAACGCCCCCTCGCCCGGCGGTAGACCATCGGTGCTGGTCTCTGCATGCTGCGTGTACCGCTGCACGAAACCGTCGACCACTAGCTCGTTCTCGATTGCCGCAACGGTTCCCCTGACTCGCTCGTCATCAGCGGGGAGGAACCCGACCAACGGAACCATCAGCAGTGCTGCGTCGAGTTCCATTGACCCGTAGTACTGGGTGAACGTCCGCCGGACTGGGTCGTAGCCGTATTGCAGGATGTCGGAGCGGATCTCCTCCCGGAGCAGCCGCCAGTCGTCGATGGGGCCCTGGAGCCCGAACATTTCGACGCTGCGGACGGCCCGGTCGACCGCCACCCAAGCCATGAGTTTGGAATGAGTGAATTGTCGGCTGCCGCCGCGCATTTCCCAAATGCCCTCGTCGGGTTCGCGCCATCGCTCGGCGACGGTCCTCATGAGCGCTTTTTGTAAGGCCCAGGTACTTGCGTCTTCGCTGACCCCGGTCTGACGTGCCTGATAGAGGGCGTCCATCACCTCGCCGTAGACGTCGAGCTGGAATTGGTTGACGGCCTGGTTACCGATCCGGACCGGTGTTCCGTCATATCCGGGTAACCAGTCGACCACATATTCCGGAAGCCTGCGTTCGCCCGCCACCCCGTACATGATCTGCACTTGGGCTGGGTCGCCGGCGATCGACCGTAACAGCCATTGGCGCCAGTCCCTGGCCTCAGCTTCGAAACCCGCGTACATCAATGCCTGCAGGGTGATGGTGGCGTCCCGCAGCCAGCAGAACCGATAGTCCCAGTTCCGCACACCGCCGAGCTGTTCCGGCAGCGAGGTCGTCGGCGCGGCGACGATCCCTCCGGTTGGTGCATAGGTCAGCGCTTTCAGGGTAATCAGCGACCGGATCACCGCATCCCGCCACCGACCGTCGTAGCTGCATTGTGCAACCCACCGATTCCAGTACTCCTCGGTGTCCCGCAAAGCGTGGTCCGCGTGAACGGGGCGAGGTGGCGGCAGATGCGACTCCCGCCAGGTCAGCACAAAGGGAACGCGGTCGCCCGGTTCAACCATGAACTCCGCGACAGTCGTGAGGTCCTGCCCGTGGCATTCCACCGGTGTGTGAAGCCAGCATGAATCGGGCCCGGCTATCGCTACCACCGCGTCGTCGGCCTGCCGCACCCATGGCACGACCCGCCCGTAATCGAAACGCAGGCGGAGCTCCATCCGGACCGGTACGCGGCCGGTCACCCCTTCGACGAGCCGCACGACATCTGGTGCCTCACCCCGTGGTGGCATGAAGTCCACCAGCCGGATGGTGCCGTCGTCAGTATCCATTTCGGTCTCCAGGATCAACGTCTCGCCCTGGTAGCCGCGTCGGATTCCGGTCACTCGGCCCGCGGGACTGATCAGCCATCGACCGTGCTCCGGCGTCCCGAGGAGAGCGGCGAACACGGCGCCACTGTCGAACCGTGGCAAGCAGAGCCAGTCGATCGACCCGTCGCGACCGACCAGCGCCGCAGATTGGGTATCGCCCAGCAGGCCGTAGTCCTTGATCAGCAACGCCACGACGACTGCCCTCCTGCTGGCTCGGAACACCACATCTTCGCTGTGGTCACGTCTTGATGAGATGGGCCAGGAAGGCCCCGATGCCGTCGACGACGGATTCGAATCGGGCCGAGCGAAAAAGATCGAAACCGTGCTGCCCCCTGGGTAGCTCGGCGTAGACAACAGGGGATGCTGATGTCTGACGCAGAGCTGCCACGAACCGGCGGGCATCGTCCACGATGACGATCGTGTCCTGATCGCCGTGTGCGACGAAAAACGGCGGTGCGTGCGGTCCCAGGTACGAGGTCGGTGACGACGGCAGACCAGGCACGGAATCAGCTGAACCGAAGAAGCCGTAGAGGGTGACGGCGGCGGCGACCGAGGTGTCCATGCTCTCGAACCCGGGCTGGAAGATGGGATCGTTGACAGTCAACGCCGACATCGCCGCAAGATGAGCTCCCGCGGAGCTACCGGCGACGACAACTGTCGAAGCGTCCGCACCGCAGCGTGAGCCATGGGTGCGGGCCCAGGCGATCACCCGTTTGGCGTCGATGAGCGGCTCGGGGAATCGGGCCGCAGGCGCGAGCCGGTAATTGGCAGAAATACACAACCAGCCGCGGGCCGCCAACCGATGCAGCAGCGGTCTGGCTTCGCGGCTCTTTCGGCCGCTGTGGAACGCGCCGCCGTGGAAGTACACCAGGATCGGCCCACCGACTCTGGATCTGTGGCTGTACACGTCCAGCAGATTGCTCCGGCCCGCGTCGCCGTAGGACACGTTCGACGTCCGACGCACGCCGCGAGCCCTGATCGGCAACGGGGCGAACAAGATGCGCGCCCAGGGATGTCGGGACGGTACGTCGCGGGACCGCTGTGCGCCGGCGGTTCGTCGGCCGGCGAGCCCGTCGGCGAGGGCTTTCGCCACCGCAGGACGAGCGGCGAATCCACGGCGGGCGACGACCCCCAACCCGAGCGCGGTGACGGCGGCAATGCCGGCACCGACCAGGCCGACCGGCGTCGCCAAGTCGCCCTGCCAGGCTGCCAGGGCCGTGGAGGCGATCAGCCAGTAGATCGCCACGAACGGTAACTCGTTGACCAGGAAGCCGAGCAGGTACGAAACGCTGGTTGGGCTGGTTCGCCGGGGCTTGGGGGGCGCGACCGCAAAGATCATGCACAACGCCACGACGGCGACCGTGGTCAGGTAGCCGAACGGCATGGCTCATCGCCCTCCGGCGCGTCGACGGGCGCGGTGAGTGAAAGTCCGTTCTGCCGCGAAAGCGTCTGCTCAACCCGAAGGCCGAGGGCCGCGAGATGAGCGCGTTCGGCGGTATCGAAGTCCGCGCCGACAGTGGTCGCCCGGAGCCGGGCGAGTTGGCCGGCGACCGCGTCGCGTTGGCCGTCTTGCGGTGCGGTCCAGGCGATTTCGTGGAGCAACTGGAACAGCCGGCTGAGCACGTCGGGGTCGGCAGCGCCGTACCGGCGGGGTTGAGCCACGGCGAGTTCCATGAGGTCGGCGAAGGACATTCGGTTCAGCGCCACTCGGACGGTGCCGGCCTCGTCGCGGAGCAGTCGGGGTTCAAGGTCCCGAGAGGCGAGCTCGCACAGCAGGCTAGAGGAGTGGCCAAGCGCGTGCACCGCTGTCGTGGGGTCGTTGATGCCGGGCGACAGTGCCTTGATGGCGACGTCGGTGAGTTGCCGCAGGCCGAACCCGATGTCGCCGGCGGCCGTCCGTTCCTTACCGGTGCGGACGGCTTGCGCGACCTTCGATCGGAGCGTTTCCAGCGCATCGCCGTCGAACGACCGCCCCGACAGCGGCCAGCAGAACCCTAACGGCGTGTTCGCGACCACGGAACTGCCCGGTGGGTGCTCGATCACCAGGATCGCATCGGCCCGCACGGCCGCCGCCAGCAGTGCCGGTTCGTCGACCCGCACCAGGAAGCCTGAGGAACCGGCCGTCAAAATCGCGGCGTGTGCCGGCGGCCGGGGCATTGGGCCGGCCGTTTCGCCCGCGCTATCGGCTTCGGGCAGCACCCGATTCAGGGTGTCGGTCGCGTCCTGGTGGACGTTGGCGAGCATTGTTTCGACGCGGATCTCCCTGGCGAGGTGGGCCAGGAACAGGACCAGGCCGAGCACGCTGGCGACGGTCAGCACGAACGCAACGGTCACCGCCATTTGCGGGACGAACAGCTGCTGATCGTCTAGGGCAGTCCGAACGGTCCGCAAAACGGTCAACGCGTAGGTGAAGGTTCCCAGCAGCAGCGCCAAGGTGGCCTGCACGAACCGGTCGCTGCTGAACGTACGCAACAGCCTTGGCGAGTACTGACTGCTGGCCAGCTGCAGCGTCACAACGGTTAACGAGAACGTCAGCGAGGTGACCGTGATCAGGGAACCGGCGATGGTTTCCAGGACCGCTCGGGCGGCGGCGGCACCGCCGCCGAACAGGTAATCGGTCACCGTGTCGGGGAGGTCGTCGTCGACGAGGGCGTCCAGCCGTGGCAACAGAACCCCGGCCACGGCGGCGATCACCACACCAACTGCGGGTATCGGCCAGAGCTGTGTCCGGACGGTGTCGCGGAACGAACTCCACCCGCCGCGGTTACCACCGGAGGTCATGGCGGTCCCGTGCGGTCGGTGAGTCGCGCGAATCTCGTCATCGCTGGGGTGTGGGCACGGCGCAAGGTGGTGGTCGGCGCCGGTTCGCTCGGCATCACGATCCAGCTGCCCGCGGCGGAATGATCAGGTCTCGGTCGACCGGCCGGCGCCGGGGAAGTCGTCGGCCTTGCGCAACCGATGGCCGACGGGGATCGTGGAGATTGATCGTCATCACTAATGGGTACCCACAATGCGGGATGTCGAATCTTGTCGGCTGAGAGAGGTCGGTTGCGATGCAATGGTGGGTGTGGCTGATCATCGTGGTTGTCGTCGTGGTGGCGGTGGTAGGTGGGCTGCTGCTGGTGCAGGCCCGGCGTCGGTCGGGTGGGGTCATCATCAGTGACCCAGCCAAGGGTCAGGACCAGCGATGAGCGTCCTGCTGCGGGCCGGCGAGATCATCAAATTGCCCGTGGTGACCCTCGGTGGTGAGGACATCGCCCAGGTGAAGGACGTCGTGTACGCCGCCAATGGTGGTCAGGTCGGGGGTTTCACTCTCAACGGGCGCGGGATCTTTGCCGGACCGCTGCCGACGGCAGTGCCGTGGTCGGTCGTCGTTGGTCTTGGGCCCGACGCCGTCATCGTGCCGAGTCAGGACGAGCTGATCGACGTGGAGACGTTGCTGATCGGCAGCGCTTCGTCAGGAGCCGGCTCCGGCGACATCCTGGGATCTCAGGTGTTGACCGACGACGGGACCGCACTGGGCGTTGTCGTCGATGTTGTCATCGAGGTGAGCGGCGGGGGGGACAGTCAGGCCGACGTCGTCGGTTATGAGATCGATCCAGCCGGTGCCCTCGGCGGGGGAAGGAACCGGCTGCTGATTCCGCTGCCCGACACATTGTCCGCTTCCGGGGAGCACCTGATGGTGCCGTCATCGGCTCGCGACTTCGTCACCGACGACCTCGCCGGCTTCGGCGCGGCCGTTGACGACTTCCGGGCGCATCTGACAGGGCGGACCGGCTGATGTTGTTCTCCGAGGCGCACAGCCACAAAGTGGTCAGCACCGACACTGCCAACACGGTCGGAAAGATTGACGGTTTCGTGGTGGATCCGAGGCTGCCCGGGATTGTGGCGCTCACGGTGGCCAAGGCGGCCAGTGGCAGCGCGCTGCCGTGGCCCAACGTCATCGCAGTCGGTCATGATGCCGTGACCGTTGCATCAGCGGACGCGGTAGTGGTGCCGGACGAACAGCTGACCGAACTGGCGGACAAATCCCATGGTCTGCTCGGCAAGCGCGTGCTGTCCACCGCGGGGATCATGCTCGGCACTGTGCGCGACGTCGACTTCGATCCCGCTACCGGACGACTCGCGTTGCTTGCGCTGGACACCGGAACCGTCGATGCTGCTCGCCTCGTCGGCGCGGGTAGCTATGCAGTCATCGTCAGGGCCTGATCACTGCCGCGGAGTTCGTTCACCGCACCGCGTTGGCCACTACGGCGGGGGCGGGAAAGCACACCGAGCCATCCGGCTCGCAGAACCGGGCGAGATCCCTGGTGGCCCGCACCCGCAGGGCGTCGTAGGCATCGTCGGCGATGAACGGCGCCAGGGTCCAGGCCTTGATGTCGGTATCCAGCCAATCCGTGACGGATGGGAACCGCGCGGTGCCGTCCCACCGGCGCACCTGGACCTTTGGGAACGTTTTCTCCATGATTTCGCGGAGTGCGGACTCCGTTCCGACCGTGAACGGCGCAAGAAGCGCGTCGGCCGGTTCGTCGCCGGCCACCTCACGGATCAGGCCGACCATGGCCGCGTAGCCGGGAGTGGTGTCCAGTGCCGCCCAGGTGGAGACAACGACCGTGCCACCCGGGCGGGTGACCCGGGCGAGCTCCGCCACCGCTCGGGCACGGTCGGTGCAGAACATCAGGGCGAACTGGCAGATCACCCGGTCCATTGTTGCGGCTGCGATCGGGAGATCCTCGGCGACGCCTTTCATCCAGGTCACCCCGGGCTCGGCCAGCGAGGCGACCGCGAGCATCCCGTCGTTCGGGTCGATGCCGGTCACCATGCCCGACGGTCCGACCGCCCGGTGCGCGGCGCGGGCAACCACTCCGCTACCACATCCGACGTCGAGAACCCTGTCGCCCTCCGCGACCCCGGCCAATTCCAGCAATCTGCCCGGCCACTGGTCGAACAGTGCCGGCACGAAAAACTCCTCGTACAGTTCGGCGGCCTCGGTGCTCACCTGTCCAGCCTTCGCATCACTCATGCCCTCATGGTTGACGGAGACAGGCCCGCGCTGAAGACCTGATTTAGCACTTCACCGCGGCGCTGATCCGGGTGACCATGAGTAGGTGCGGAACTATCACCAGTACTGCCCGATCGCGCGGACCTCTGAGATCCTGGCCGAACGTTGGACCCCGCTCGTGGTTCGCAATCTGATGTTCGGGGCGGACACCTTCTCGGCGATCTCCCGGGGAGTCCCCGCCATGTCGCGATCCATGCTGGTGACCCGCCTCAAGGAGCTCGAACACGCTGGCATCGTGATCCGTGAGTCGAAGCCGGGCGGGGCCGGGGGGCGATATCTCCTGACGGCCGCCGGCCGAGATCTGGCCGGCGTGCTCGAGACGATGGCGGGGTGGGGGGAACGCTGGGTGGAGGTCGGGCCGGAACGAACCGACCCGGGCTTCGCGTTGTGGGCGTGGTGCGCGGCCCAGCTCAATCGGGCTGCGTTACCGGTCGGGCGGGTCGTCGTCGCGTTCACGTTCGTGGATCAACCGTCGGGGAATCGGCGTTTCTGGATGCTGGTCGAGAATGGCGAGGCGCAGGTCTGTTACACCGATCCCGGGGGCGAGCCCGCGCTGTACGTTGATGCGAAGACCCAACCCTTCCTGGACTGGCACCGCGGACTCCTGCCATGGGCACGCGCTCTTCGAACCGGCGGGATCACGATCCGCGGCGACCGCATGGTGGCGGCCCAACTCCCGACCTGGAACTCGCTCAGCCCAAGCTGGGCCCTTCGGCCCGAGGTTCCTGACGCACCCCCTTCCACGGCCTCGGTGGCGATCTGATGGGGGCGAACCGCCGAATCCCGTCGGGGCTTGCGACGTCACGCTTCAGACGTGATCGAGTCGCGACGTCGATCCATGGCCGGCCAGACCGTCAGCCAGTCGTCAGGTTCAGCCAATCGTCTGCAGGCCAGAATGGTTTGGGGCGGCTCATCGTCGTGATGGGGGGCTCGCGGAGTTGAGCGGTGATCGGATGAGTGGACCGAAGTGGGTTGAGGAGCCTCGATCAGGCACGGCTGGGGTTCCCGATGTGCCCGGGCGGCAGCCTTCTGCCGGATTCCGGCTGCGGGTTTTCAGTGCGGTCCTGTACATCGCCGGTTTGTCGCTGTTCATCCTCGGTGCTGTCGGTGCGTTGCTCTGGGGTCCGTTGCTGTGGTGCATGGTCGCGGGGTTGGTGGCGATCGCGGTTGCGCTGGCGATGAGAGGCGGACGCCTCTGAGTCGGGTCGACCGCACCGACGAAGGGAGCAACCCCCCATGTCCCCGTCCGAGACCCCCGGCCCGGTCCGTTTCGCAGTGACCCTGCTGCGCACGAGATGGTTGGTGCGCGCCCCGATCTGGATCTTCCGTGGCCGGCTCGGGTTCGTCTTCGGCGGTCGCTTCCTGCTTTTGGAACATGTTGGGCAACGGACCGGCCGGCGACGGTATGTGGTCCTTGAGGTCGTGGACCGCCGGCCGCCCGGCGCCTTGTTCGTGGTGTCCGGGCTGGGGCGCCGGTCTGCCTGGTTCCGCAACACCATCGCCGAGCCGCTCGTGCGGGTGCAGACCGGCATCGGCCCGGCCCGGCCCGCCGTGGCCAGCGAGTTGGGGGCCGAGGCGGCGCGAGAAACTCTGGCCCGGTACGCGGCGGCTCACCCCAGAGCGTGGCAGCAATTCCGACCGGTGCTGGAGGCGGCCAGTGGAGCGACGGTGGCCGAGGCGGGGACCGCCCTGCCCGTCGTGGAGTTACGGCTGGGATACGCCGAACACGACTGAAGGACCCACCGGACTGCACATTCGTGCTATTATCTGCACATGCGTGCAGCGGTGGATCTGACCGGCCTGGCGTTGATCCGGGAAAGCGCGATGCGACTGACGGCCGAACGCGGTTGGGGCGCTGTGTCGATTCGCGATATCGCCGCGGACGCCGGGGTCTCCTCGTCGTTGGTTGTCCACCACTTCGGCACGAAGGCCAGGCTTCGGGAGGCCGTCGATGCCCGGGTGACGGCGGTCTTCGCCCAGCTGCTCGAACAACTGGGCGACACCGGCGTGCAGGACCGGGAGTTCACGTCGATTGCGGCAGCTTTCCACGACCAGGTCGGTTCCGACGGGGTGGTGCTCGCGTACCTGCGGCGATTGCTGATCGACGGCGGCACCGCGGCGACCGCGCTGTTCGGATCGCTGTTCGCCTCGACTGTGGCCGCCTTGGCGGACCTGGAATCGGCCGGCGTGTTGCGGCCGACCGCCGACGCGCCCGCACGTGCCGCGTTCCTGCTGATCAACGACCTTGCGGTGGTGCTGCTCCGAGACGAGGTGGCCCGGGTGATCGGCGTCGATCCCCTGAGCCCGTCAGGCTTCCGGCGGTGGGGAAACACCGTGATGGAGATCTACCGCGACGGAGCCTTCATCGTTCCCGGCGAGACGTTGAGGAGGACGGAATGACGACACCGATTGAGATCTCGACGCTGACCAAGACATTCGGTCGGAACCGGGGCATCGACGATGTGACCTTCACAGTGCAACAGGGCGAGGTGTTCGGGTTCCTCGGCCCCAATGGCGCCGGCAAATCCACGACCATCCGGCTGATCCTCGGCCTCTACCAACCCACGGCAGGGCAGCTGCGGGTCCTGGGCCACGACCCCACCGCCGATCCGGTCGCGGTGCACCGCGCCGTCGGCTACCTCCCCGGCGAACTGGCCCTCTTCCCGCGGATGACCGGCCGCCAGCACCTGGACTGGCTCGCTCGCGGCCGAGGCATCACCGACTTGACGCTCCGCGACGAGCTGGTCGAACGCTTCAGCGCCGAACTCGATCGTCCGGTCCGCACGTTGTCGAAGGGCAACCGGCAGAAAATCGGCCTGATCCTGGCCTTCTTCCACCGGCCGGAACTGCTGGTCCTGGACGAACCCACGTCAGGTCTGGACCCCTTGCTGCAGGACGAGTTCGACCACCTCCTGCGGGAAACGGTCGCAGACGGAAGAACGGTATTCCTGTCGTCCCACGAACTGGACGAGGTCCAGCGCGCGGCCGACCGGGTGGCGATCATCAAGGACGGTCGACTCTTGCTCGTCGACACGGTGGAGGGGCTGCGAAGTAGCGCCCCGCGCACGGTGGAGTTCGAATTCGACCATCCTGTCCGGGCTGACGCCTTCGCCGGACTGCCCGGCGTTGAGGTGATCTCCAACCTTGACGGGCGGACCCGACTGGCACTCACCGGCCCGGTGGGGCCGATGCTCCGCGTGGCAGGTGCTCTCGATCCCATCGACATGACCGCACGTCCGGCGGATCTGGACGAGCTGTTCCTGCGGTATTACCGACCCGACACCGTCACCGGTATGCGGACGGGGGACTCACGATGAACCACACCATTGCGCTGCTGGACCTGCACGTTCGCCGGCGGGCCATCATCGGTTACGCCCTTGGGCTCGGGGTCTACGCCTTCGCGATCGTCGCGTTGTACCCGTCGTTCAAGAACGACACCAGCCTGGACCAGCTCGCCCAGTCCAGTTCCACCCTGATGGCCGCCTTCGGCGTCAGCGGGTCATTGACCTCCCCGACAGGCTGGCTCAATGCCAACCTCTTCAACAACTTTGTGCCGCTCATCCTGATCGTGCTCACCGTGGGGTACGGAGCCTGGAGCGTTGCCGGGCAGGACGAAACCGGCACACTTTCGCTCGCGGCCACGCTCCCCGTCACCCGCGGCCGGATGATGCTGGACAAGTCCTTGGCGCTGGTCGCACAGGCATTCCCCGCCGTGCTGGTGACCTACCTGTGCGTGCTGGCCGGCCGCGGATTCGACCTGCAGGTTGGCGGCGCCGCGTTGGTCGGCGCCTCGGTGGCAATGCTCCTGCTGGCCGTCGATTTCGGGGCGCTCGCCCTGTTGCTCGGCGCCCTGACTGGCAGTCGCGGCATCGCGCTGAGCGTGTCCGCGGTCGCCGCGGCCGCCGCGTATCTGATCAGCTCGCTGGCCCCTGCCATCAGCTGGCTGCACCCGTTCCGATTCGCCTCGCCCTTCTACTGGGCGTTGGGCAACGACCCGCTTCAGAACGGCCTGCCGATCGGCTCTGCACTCGCCCTTGGTGCGACCGCGGTGGCGCTCCTCGGCGCAGCTTCCGTCGCCCTGCGCCGGCTCGATCTGCACTGACCGGACCCGGTGGATCTCCCGCTTGCCGGGAAACAGCTATCGGTGGTTCTCGGCGTGCCCCGGGCGCGCCGATCGTCAGCTGTTCGTCAGGTGCAGATCGGCCGGTTGCAGTGACGATGGGTGGGTGCAACTTGCGAGCGGGAGGCCGATGCGGTGAGTGTCGTGGATTGCAGGGATGCTGTTTTGGACCGCGAAGTGGTCGTTCTGCTGGCCGACCTGGCGGGTTCGGTCCCGGCAGATGTGGTCAGAGAGCTGGTGTCGTCAGTCAGGGCTGATCTCGCTGGTCAGGTCCCTGTTGAGTCGCTACCGGAGTTCATGCATCGGTCCGCGGTCCAACGGCTGATCGACCGTCACGGAGATGATCGGTGAGGCGCCGTCCCGTCGCGGCTCCGTCGGCGTTCAGTTGGCTCGCGTGACGGACGCCGTGTCCGGCGATCAGGTGGCTCGACTGGTATCCAGGGCGTTTTGCGTTGGTCCAGTGACCAGGAGTGATTTACTGGCGGCGGCGGTGGCGGCGCACGCGCCTTCACCGGTGTTCGACGCACTGTTGCGCTTGCCGGAGCGGCGTTATTACGACCTGTTCGACCTACGAGGTCAATTGATGTCGAGGCCAACATAGTCCCGAAGGTGGCGCCGTTCACCTGGGACGGAGCAATCTTGAGGGGTGGGACTCATCGGTAATGCAGTGGCGGGCCCGCCGGTCCCCACAGCTACCAGGGTGTTGCTGGTCGAGGACGACGAGCGCATTCGGCTGGCGCTCGGGCTCGCACTCGATGACATGGGATTCGAGGTCTTTGACGCCGCCTCTGGTGAGTTGGCCCTGGAACGGCTCGAAATGGCAACGGTCGACGTTGTATTGCTGGATCTCATGTTGCCCGGCGTTGACGGGCTGACGGTGTGCCGGGTGCTTCGGTCGCGGGGTGACCTGCCAATCATCATCATCACGGCCCGATCGGACACGGCCGATGTCATCGAAGGGTTGGAGGCCGGGGCCGACGACTACATGACCAAACCCCTGGTCGCGAGCGAACTCGCTGCCCGGATCAGGGCACTGCTGCGTCGTCGTCGCCCGGTCGGTGACATCGACATCGAGCCCAGGGTGCCGGTGGGGGATCTGGAGGTCTGGCTCACTGAGGGCGTGGTGCGCCGCAGCGGCGTCGATATTCATGTGACTAGGACGGAGTTCCGGCTACTCGCCGAACTCGTTTCGGCAGGTGGGCGGGTGGTCACCAGGGAAGAATTGCTGCAGCGGGTGTGGGGGTATGACTACTTCGGCGATACCCGGCTGCTGGATGTCCACGTCCGGCGACTGCGGCGCAAGATCGAACTCGACCCGGATTCACCATCCCTGTTGACCACCGTGCGTGGCGTGGGCTACCGCTTCGCCACACCGACCCGATGATGCGTCGAGGCCCCGTGAGAGTACATCGACGGATCCGGTTGTCCCTGCGGTGGCGGGTGGCCATCGCGTTCGGGCTGGCGTCGGTTGCAGTTGCGAGTCTGATCGGCGTGGTCACCTGGAGGTTGGCCACCACGTACATGCTCGATCAGCGCAGACAGAGCGCGACGTTGCAGGCGACGGTGAACGCCCGCTTGGTCGACGCGTCTTTGCGATCCGGTTCGGGTAGTTTGGACGAGTTGTTGAGCGGACTGGTCGTCGACCCGGGTTCGTCGGTCCTGCTGGCCCGACCAGAAGGCTTGCTGTCGAGCGGCCGGGCGGTCGATACGTCCGACCTGCCGCCGGCCCTGCTCGCTCCCGAGCCCGGTGAGCCGGTCTGGCTCGCGACCGACATCCAAGGAATACCGGTGTTGGGGATCTCGCTCCAAGGGGTCTCGCCCAACACCGTGTTCATTCAGCTGTTCCCGCTGGTCGAGCTGGAACGGATCCAGCGCTTTCTCCTGGTGGTGCTGATTGCGGGGGCTGCAGCCAGCGGTCTGCTCGGGGTCGGCCTCGGCTGGTGGACCAGCAAGCGGGCGCTCCGCCCGCTGACCGAACTGACAGCATCGGCGGCCCGCTTTGCCGCCGGCGACCTGCAGGTCCGGCTCCCGGACCAGGGGGACCCCGACCTCGGCCCTTTGGCATCGACCTTCAACGCGACGGTGGAAGCGCTCGAACGGCGGGTTCGGCTGGATGCTCGGTTCGCGGGCGACATCAGTCACGAACTTCGCTCGCCGTTGACAACCATGGTCAACGCGGTCGAGGTACTCCGGCACCGGAAGTCCGCCATGCCGCCGGCGGCCGGGCAGGCGGTGGATCTCCTCGGCGGCGAGGTCGAGCGATTCCAGAAGACGTTGCTCGACCTGCTGGAGATCTCCCGCGCCGACCAGGATGTCGACGATCGGGCAATGGAATCGATTGATCTGGCGGTTCTGGTCGCGAAGGTCTGCGAGAGCAACAACAGTGCCCAACCGGTCGTGGAAAAGCCACCGCCGCCTGTCTACGCAGATCGTCGTCGATTGGTGCGGGTGGTGGCGAACCTCCTGGACAACGCGACCAGGCACGGCGGAGGCGTGATCAAGGTGACGGTCACCGAACGGCAGGGCATGGCCCGCCTGGAGGTCGACGACAACGGGCCCGGGGTGCCGGTCGAACTTCGAGCACAGATTTTCGAGCGTTTCGCCCGAGGACGGCATGCCGGTGAACGAGGCGACGAATCCGGGAGCGGGCTTGGCCTGGCGTTGGTGGCTCGGCACGTTCGACTACATTCGGGTGCGGTCTGGGTGGAGGACCGGCCCGGCGGTGGTGCTCGATTTGTCGTCGAGTTGCCGCCGGCATCTGATCATGGTCGAGATGACCCTCTGTTTGTCCACGACGCGAGCCATCGACCGACGGAAGCGCCACCGACGGGCGGGGCCGAAGTGCGGATCTAGCTGGATCTAGCTGCGGACCGGATCATCAGGATTGGACACCAGCGGATCGACAACGGCCGTCGGGAGCACCGCAGTGGTCGGGTAGCTGTAGGTGTCGCCGAGCTGATCGGTGAGGATGATCCGGTCGTCGTGCCGATGCAATTCGGTGACGGTGCGCGGCCGGCCGCCCTGTTCGGGTCGCCAGAGATCGCCAGGGCTGATGTGACCCGCGTGATGGCTCGTGCGAGTGAAGCCGCCGTTGGGTGTCCTGGCGAAGCAATGATCGAGTACCTCGGCGGCGTTGGCGAGAGTGAGGCTCACGGGATTCCTCCGATTGTGGCGACTCGACCGAAGCTCCAGGGGTCTGCGCCGCTCACGATTGATGCACGGTTCGAATTGACGTTTCGGGTCATACCATCATGACATTTCCGGGCGACACTGCATTCGCTCGTGTCACCTATCAACCGCGGCCATTCTTTGTCGTCATTCCTGCTTTGACCGATCTTGGTGGGGGGCCTCCGGTTCGGCCGAAAGCCGACCCCGAGCCGTCCGCGGACTGACCATTGGTGCGGAAGCGGCGAATGGCGGTCGTCCAGGTTCCGGGATCGCAGACCGCCATCGATACCCGTTGACGTGGGCAAACGTCAGCGTCGGAGGTGACCCGCCGGACCGGGTTGGGTGACGCCACCCGGCAGCGCAGCCCGACCACCCTGATGTCGATCTCGCACAGCATTTTGTCTCCGGGACCATTGTCTTCCCGGGCGGCCGGATCCCGGACCCGCAGTTCCGAGGTGGTAATTCTTCGCTCGAATTGTCAGGTATTCGTAAGATTGAGCGCAAGCTGGACCCACACAACCGCGCAGCACCGTCCTGTTCGCAATGGCCCTGCCGAGTGTCGCCGGCGGAAAACCTGCGCATCCAGCCTTCATATGCCGGGGGGATTCCTCTATAGTGAAGCCACTTCTTGCCCTGAAACACCTGATGGTGGCCACCGAACCAATGGGTCCGGTTGGCCTCGGCCGCGTCCTTGGCATCTCATCCGGATCGGCGACAGCGCTCGTTGACCGGTTGCAGGCATCCCACCACGTCATGCGCGTTCCGCACCGAGGAGCGACCGGCGCCGCCAGTTCGTCACCGTCAACCCGTCCGCTCAGCAGCGACTGATGGCCGAGCTGGAACCGATCGCCGCGGATATCGCCGAGCTCGCTGCTGATCTCACCGCCGACCAGCGGAAGACGGTGGTCACCTTCCTGAACGCGATGGCCGATCGTCACCAGGCGACGGCACGGAGAGGAGCCGGAAAATGAGGACGTCGACGATGACCCGGCGACGCCGCCACCGGCGATCCGCGAACGATTTCGGCCCAGCCGCCGCTTGTTCGAAAGAAGCGGCCGGTCACGATCGGCTGCGGTCAATCGTTCTGACCTCGGGATGCGCCGCCTTTGTGCTGGTGCCGACCCTGGGTCCGGTACTGACCGGTCGCGGCGAACAAACCGGGCGATATGACACGGTCATCACGCCACCGGACTACGCGTTCGCAATCTGGGCGCCGATCTTTCTTGGCTGTGGCATCGACACCGTCCGTCAGTGCCTTCCCGGGCATCGGCACAGCGAGGCCGCCCGCCGCAGCGGATGGCCGCTTGCCGGTGCTTACGCCACCAATGCCCTCTGGTCACTGGCCGCGCAAGCGGGCCGTTTCGGGTTCACGCCGTTCCTCCTGCCATTGGCCACCACCTTCGCCGCCAGTGCCTACGCCCGGTTACAGCAGGTCGAACCAAACTCCCGACAAACCTGGGATACCAGCGCGTCAACCGGTCTTCTCCTCGGCTGGACCTCCCTGGCCAGCACTGTCAACATTTCCGCCGGCACCCAACTACTCGGGGCGCGCCGGGATTCCCCCCGCGTCATCGGATTGTCCACCGCCGCGGTCCTGGCTTCCGGATCCGCGCTCGCCGCAGCCGTGCAACGAAGCCGACGCGGGTTCCTGCCGCTGACGACCGCTGCCGCCTGGGGACTGATCAGTACCGCGACCGATCGGCGTCGGCCGCGGAGGGTCCGGCTGGGCGCCGCCGTCAGTGCGGCAATCCTCTTGGGTTCCGCGATCGTGCGGGCATGATGCCGACGACCGAGCCGCGGTAACTCTCATCCCGGTCGCCCAGGGCCGTCGCCGATCGTCCAGATGGCCTTGCGCCCTGATGGAACGACGCGCTCCGAAATGAACGACACCCCTTGTGGTTCAACGCGAAGGGTCGGTCCTTGAGGCTGTGGGCTCGTCGTCGATCGGTTGGGCGGCAACAAGGAGGTCGACGGCGCTTTGTTGGGTCGCGCCACTGATGAACTGGATCGGTCCGGCCCAGTGGAGCCCGTATTCGTTGTTCGGGGTGCGATTTCGGTCGAACGCGGTCGTTGCCTGGTCGACGAGATAGTCGCTGTAGGGATGATCGTCCAGCGCGCGATTGAGTTCGCCGAGATTGCGGACGTAGATGCCCTTGAAGCTGGGGCCGTTGACGTCGCAACCGGTCCGCTCGCAGGGCTCGGTCAGCACGCCGTCGACGTTGAGGGTCTCAGAGCCTGTCGAAGCGTCTGCCAGTTCCCTGGCCCGCTCGAGATACCGGTCATCACCTGTCGCCCTGTTGAGTGCCACGAGGCCGCCGAGGATCACGCCCTGGTTGTACGTCCAGGTCGTGTCGCCGTTGTTGCGGCAGGTAGCGGCATAGAGGCCGTCGTTCACCAGCAGTTCTTCGTTGATCATCCCGGAGGCTTCGAACCAGTTCCACACCGAGACCGCCCGGTCGAGGTAGACCGAGCCACCATCGCCCAGTCGCGCGGCGAGTTCGGCGGCAGCCTGGACGAACAATTCGTTGGAGATCGCATTCTTGTACCCATGATTGACGGTCCACCACACTCCACCGCCGCACACGTCGTCGTGGTGGCTCCACATGAAGTCGACGCCGCGCTGCGCGGTCTGCAGGTACCTGGGGTCGCCGGTGAGGTCGTAGGCACTGATCCACGCCAGAGCCCACCACCCGGTGTCATCGGTGAATTCGTTGATGAAGTTGCCTCGCGCGGCATTGCGTTTCTTGGTGAAAGTGTTCTCGACCACCCACAGGTAGCGGTGATCGCCCGAGACGATCATGTAATTGGTCAGTGCGTTCAGCGCGTTGGCACTGTTCCACCACCCGGTCGTCGGCCAGACACCGCTGCGGAGGTCATAGAACCTCACCAGAGCGTCGACCGCGGGCTGGTCCGACGGTGCCTGCGCGCCGCCGCACCCGACCATCACCAAACCGGCCATCAACAGGCCCACCAGGCGCGAGATCCGACCGGCACGCATTTTCGGTCCCCGATTCTGGTTGAGTGGACAACGTCCCGACGCGGATCACAGGAGAGGGATGAATGACGCTGCCATCAATGTACTTTTCCGCCCGGGCCAGCCCGCGCGTTCGCGGTCGATCGCGCGTCCGCGCGACCGGATTCGTCGCGGTGGCGCTGACCACCGGCCTGCTGTCCGCGTGCACCCCGGCGGGTCCGGACGATCCTGGAACCACGACGCAAGGATCTGCGATCACCACAAACTCTTCCGCGCCGACGTCCGGCACCGCGCTGACCGGAACAGCGACGCCGACAGTCTCGACCGAGACGATGCCGACCGTGCCGACCGAGACGATGCCGTCAGGAACGGTCGTCCCATTCGGGTCAATTGTGCTGAACAGTGCGCTCGGCAAACGGATCGGACTGGTCGCCGCGGCGGGGTCGGACCCGTTCAGCAAGGCCGTCGCGGAGTCGGTCGAGACGCAATTGTTGGCCGCAGGGGCCGAGGTCAATCGCTGCGATCCTGGTGCCAACGCGACACTGGTGCTGGGCTGTGCCCGTCGGCTGGCGACTCAACAGGTCGATGGATGGATCACCGTGCACATCGGAGAATTCGGTGAGGCCCTTTGCGCCGCCGGTCCGCGAAATGTGCCGCTGATCGCTATCGCGGACCCGGTGAGTTGCCAAACAGCGCAAGTCGGCGCGGACAACTATCGGGCTGGATTCGTCACCGGTGGCGAGCTGGGTCGCGCGTCGTTCAACGGCTCCAAGTGCGACTATGACGCTGTCGTCATCGCCACCGATGGTGCAATCAGGTCCGCCAACAGTCTTCGAACCGACGGGATCCGCGCGGGCCTGCGCCAGCAGTGCCCGGGGCCAATCATCAATGAGGTCGTGCTGGACGCCGGCACCCAGGATGTCGCTTATCAGTCGTTCACCAACGCACTCACGGCGCTGCCGGACGATGCGGAAGTCCTGGTTGCCGCAGTCGATGACGGCGCCGCAATGGGTGTCGCTGCTGCGATTCCGGACGCCAGGGCCGCACATATCACCCTGGCCGCGATCGGCGCCGACCAGCGCGCACGCTGCGAGATCGTCGCCAATCCACAATGGATCGGCGATGCCGCGTTGTTCCCGGACCGCTATGGCGAAGTCGCCGTGCCCGCCCTGCTCGACGCGCTCGGGGGACGGGAAATCCCGCCGTCCATGTATGTCGAGACGACCTTCGTCACGGCCGACTCGCTGGACGACTTCTACGACATCAGCGATTGTCCAGGGCAGTGACGACGTTCTCCGCACCTTCGGGCCGAATGACGGTACTGACGCGGGTGGCGCTGGCAGCGACCGTTGTTCTTGCCATCGTCGTGTTCTCCATCTACATCCCGTACTTCCTGTCGGTCGACAACCTGGTCAACCTGCTCAACGAAGTCGCCCTGGTGGGCATCGTTGCCCTACCGGCAACCTTTCTGATCATGGCCGGTCAATTCGATCTGTCAGTAGGAGCCGCGGCGGCGTTCGTCGGGATCCTGCTTGCCGCGACCGCACCCGGTCTGGGGTTATTCAGTGCCGTCCTGCTCGCTCTCGGCTCCGGCCTGTTGATCGGCCTCGTCAACGGACTGCTGGTGACGATCGGTGGTGTTCCCAGTTTCGCCGCGACCTTCGCCTCGATGGCCCTGTTACGCGGATTGGCCTACCTGGTGCCCAGCGGATTGGCCATCGCGATCGCCGGGTTTCGCTCGCTCGGCGATACTCGCCCACTTCTGGGAATCGCCTTACCAACGCTGATCTTTGGTGCTGCCGCAGTGATCGCCGGGCTGCTTTCCCGCTCCGCTGTGGGCCGCCGGAGCCGCGATACGGGCAAGTTGCCCTCGGCTGATCGGCTGGAAGCCGCTCGGGAACGGCGCTGGGTGATCGCCCTCTTCGTCGCCTCCGGGCTCGCCGCAGCGCTCGTCGGGCTGATCAGGACATCGCAACTCGGTACCGGTCTACCTACCGCGGCGATCGGTGTCGAGCTCACCGTCGTGACCGCTGTGTTGCTCGGTGGCGGCCGCCTGGCCGGCGGTCAAGGCTCCGTCGCCGGAACTCTCCTGGCGCTACTGATGATCTCCGTCATCGACAACGGTCTCTCGCTGGCCAACGTGACTCCCTACGCCGGGCAGGTGTTCCACGCTGCGTTACTCCTCGTGGCCTTGGTCATCGATCGACCACGTCGGCACTCGCGGACCCGGCAAGCCGCGCCCGGGCAGAACGACCGTCCAGAGCAGGTGATGAAGACAGGACACGTCGCCAGGGCGTTGAAGAAGTAACGCGGCCCCGACGACCCCGGAAACGCAGGCTGCCGGCGCGATATCCTGGTTCTACCCCCTGAAGCGGCGATCCCGGCTCTCCCGGCGCAGCGCGACGATGGTGCCGGCCAGCACGGCAACCCAGACCAGGGCGAGCAGCACGCCGAGCATGAGGCCGACGGCTTCCACCAATCCGGATTGCCAGCGCCGGCCGAGTGTCAGGGTAGCGATGACCATGGCGGCGGAAGGGAAGACGAAGCCCCAGTCGGCGGCTGTTCGGGTCAACGCGGCGCGGCCTGCGTGCCGGGTGACGATGGTCGCGGCCGCGATCCACCACAGGGCGAACCCCCAGAGTGCCCCGGCGCCGAAGGTGGCGACCTCAGCGACCGCGGGGGTCCACGACCCGCCGAGCATCGGGTCTCCACCGGCGACCGACTGCAGCGCGACGGAGGTGATCGCCAGCGGGCTGATCATGATCCACATGGCGGGTGCGCCGGTGCGGTGAACACCGGCATGCAAGACGAGTCGGTTCACGAAGATCACCGCGGTGACGCCGAACAGCAAGCTTCCGGCTCCGAGCAGGGCAACGGCGAGGACGGCCAGTCCCCGCTCGGCGACCGCCGGTCCGGTGGATGCGAGTTCGGCGAACAGAAAGGATCCGAGCAGCACCACGGTTTCCGGAATGAACCAGATCCCGGAAATATCTTCCGCTTGGAACTGTTCGTGTTCGAACGCAGCGACGAAGAACACCACCGTGAGCCACAGCCCAAGGACGGTGCCCAGGCCGGCGAGGGTCACCAGCAACCACCACCCAGCGGTGCTGCTGATGCTGGCCGGCCAGACCCGGATCACCGCGACGGCCAGGACGTTGATCGCTCCCGGAATGGTCGCGTAGGCCGGCCCGGTGCGCGGGGAACGGAGCTTCCCGGCGAGATTGCTGCCCAGGCCGCGAATCAGGAAGTCGCGAACAAACAGGACAACGAAGGCCGTGATGCTGCCGATCAGCAGGAACGTCGCCGTTGCATCGGCAAACGAAGTCAGCATGCCGATCTGCCCGGGGTGCAGCGCTGCCGCGGTGGCAGCGGCGGCGCTGCCCATCACCGCACCGAACCAGGCCGGGTCGTCCAGGGCCGGTGCTGGCGGGACGGGTACCGCCGGCGGCCCGACCTTTGCCATCGCGCGAGTATCGCACCAAGTTCGGCGAGTCCCGGGTTACCGGCCCGGGCCCGGGAAGTCCTTACGGTCCGGTGACATTCGCTTTCTGACCACAGTCGAACCTTTGCGGTCGCTCTACGGTCAGTGGATGCGACGTTCACTGGCTTTGCTGGCACTGATCGCGGTTCCACTCGCCGCTTGCGCGAGTGGAACGACCACGGAGGCGGCGCTGACGACGAGCGCGCCGGTCACGATCTCGTCAGGTGACGCGATGACCGACGCCATGACAACCGGCCCGAGTTCGGCGGCTGATGTTGCAGAAGCATCGGGGTCGATGATGGAACCCCCGACATCTGAAGCGATGATGGAGCCCCCCACAGCTGAAGCGGTGACCGGGGAATCGCCTCCCGCGGCGGTCGCGACCGGCGTCACGATCACGACCGCGGGCAGCGACTTCGGGGAGGTCCTGTTCGACGGCTCCGGACAGGCGATCTACCTGTTCGACAAAGAAACAACAGCGGTTCCGGACTGCTACGGCGATTGCGCCTCGGCGTGGCCGCCCGTCCTGACCGATGGACCCCCGGTCGCCGACGCTGGCACGATGACCGACCTGCTGGGCACCACCCCCCGTACAGATGGGTCCATCCAGGTCACCTACGCCGGACATCCGCTCTACTACTACGCGCACGAAGGCACGAACGAGGTGACCTGCCACAACGTCAGCGAGTTCGGTGGTTTGTGGCTGGTGGTCACCCCCACCGGACAAGCCGCAGCCTGAGGATGACCGCGAGTACCGTCAGCGCGAAGTCGATGTCGGTAGCGGTGGGGGATCGCCCACCCTTCGGGCCGGTGCCGCCCGCGATCACCAGGTAGAGCAACGCCGGTGCGACCATGCCGCCGTCAACCTCGTCCGGGAGCGTCACGCGGGAAATCGCATTATCGTCACCGGATGCAACATGAGGTGGTCGGTGAGTTCCGGCAGGGGTGATCGGGGCCGTCTGGGCGTGCGGTTCCGACACCCGGCGCAGGTGGTGGTGACCGGGTTTGCGGTGGCCGTCGCCGTCGGCACCGGATTGTTGATGCTGCCGATCGCCCGGTCCGGTCCCGGTGGGGCTGGGTTCGTCGAGGCGCTGTTCACGTCGACGAGCGCGCTGTGTGTGACCGGGCTGACGGTGGTGGACACCCCGACGTACTGGACCGGGTTCGGACAGGCTGTCATCTTGGCGCTTATCCAGGTCGGCGGTTTCGGGATCATGACCCTGGCTTCCCTGCTGAGTTTGCTGGTGGTCCGCCGGATGGGGTTGCGCTCGCGGCTGACCGCGGCCGCGGAGACACGCACCGTCGGTATCGGTGATGTCCGACAGGTCCTGCTGGGCGTAGCGATCATCAGTGCGGTAGCGGAGACCGCGGTCGCTGTCGTGTTGACAGCCAGGTTCGCCCTTGCCTATGACGAACAGTTCCCGCGTGCGGTGTATCTGGGGGTCTTCCATGCGGTGTCTGCGTTCAACAACGCCGGGTTTGCGTTGTACTCGGACTCCCTGGTCGGGTACGTCACCGACCCGTGGATCTGCCTGCCGATCGCCGGCGCGGTGATCATCGGCGGGATAGGGTTTCCGGTGATCCTGGAACTGCGCAGGCAACTCCGGCGCCCGCGGAAATGGAGTGTGCATACGAAGATCACGTTGTCGGTGACCGCCGTGCTGCTGGTGTTGTCCACCATCTTTGTCACCGCTGCGGAGTGGTTCAACCCCCGAACCCTGGGAGCTTTTGACCCGACAGGGCGGGTGCTGGCTGGGTTTTTCCAGGCCGTGGTACTCCGCACTGCTGGGTTCAACAGCGTCGATATCGGGGCGATGAATGAAAGCACCTGGTTGGGGATGGACGTGTTCATGTTCATCGGCGGCGGAACCGCCGGCACCGCAGGCGGAATCAAGGTCACCACGTTCGCGTTGCTGTTCTTCGTCATCTGGTCCGAGGTGCGTGGGGAGGCCGCGACCACGGTGTTCGAACGGCGGATGGACACCCGGGCGCAACGACAGGCGTTGACCGTCGCGTTGCTGTCGGTGGCGGCGGTGGTGTCCGCAACCATCCTGCTCGCCGAGATCACCGATCTGAGTACCGATCAGGTGCTGTTCGAGTCCGTGTCGGCTTTCGCCACGGTTGGGCTGAGCACCGGAATCACCTCGGGGTTGCCCGATGCGGGGCAACTCCTCCTGGTCGGGTTGATGTTCATTGGCCGATTGGGGCCGGTGACACTGGTGTCCGCGCTGGCCCTGCGGGAGAGTCAACGTCGTTACGAGTACCCGGAAGGCAGGCCCCTGATTGGGTAAGGACAGTGGTCGGAACAGCAGTGGTGTCGTGGTTATCGGCCTCGGCCGGTTCGGCTCGGCACTGGCGCTGGAGCTGGTGGAGCAGGACATCGAGGTGCTGGGCATCGACGGGCGGCCGAAGATCGTGCAGGATCTGGCCCCGCTCTTGACGCATGTCGTGGTGGCCGATTCCACGGATGAACAAGCGCTGCGGCAATTGTCGGTGCACGAGTTCGACCGAGTGGTGATCGGGATCGGCAACGATGTCGAGTCCAGCATCCTGACCGCGTCGCTGGTGCTGCAGATGGGCGTGCCGGACATCTGGGCGAAGGCGCTGAGCGCCGCGCATGCCCGAATCCTCACCCAGTTGGGTGTGCATCATGTGGTCCGCCCGGAACACGACATGGGTCAACGGGTCGCCCACCTGGTCGGTGGGCGGATGCTGGACTACATCGAGTTCGATGAGGACTTCGCCATGACGAAAACATCACCGCCCGCCGCGATCCTCGGTAAACCCCTGGCCCAAACCATCGTCAGGTCCCAGTACGGGATCACCGTCGTCGCCGTGAAACCCCCCGGCGGCGACTTCACCTATGCCACCGAGAACACCGTCCTGCACCCGGACGACCTGGTCATCGTGTCCGGCACCCACCACGACATCGCCAAATTCAGCGAACTTGAGTAGGCGTGTGTCAGTTCACTGCGGCGTGAACAAGGTCTATGGCTGTTCGTAACTGCCGACCAGGCCCTGCTGGGTAGCGAAAAGGGTCGCTTCGGCGCGGCTGGCGACCTGCAGTTTGGTATAGATGTGCTCGACGTGATTGGCCGCGGTTTTGGGCGCAATGACCAGTCGACGGGCGATCTGCTTGTTCGAGTGCCCCCGGGCAAGGAGGCCAAGGACCTCGACCTCGCGGGCCGTCAGCCCGTTCGGAAAGGATCGCCGCGTTCGGGCCCGGGTGGGTCTGCCGGCGGCTGTCAGCACCGCATCGGCGGCGTCGCCGTCCAGTCGGCCGGCGTGGACTTCCGCGGTCAATTGCGCTGCGGCCACTGCGGGCGCCAGCGGCGCTCGGTAGGGCCGCGGCTCTGACATGGCGTGGTAGACATCCGCCGCCGCGAGAAGCCGGTCCAGTGGACGGAGCGAGGAGGCGGTCAGGCCACGCGGATAACCGGAGCCGTCGAGTCTTTCATGGTGCCGGGCGGCAATCTCGGTGCTCGCGGCGAGTGCATCGATGCCGGCGAGCATGCGGTCGGTGAGGTACGGATGGATGCGGACGTGTTCGCGTTCCGGCCCGGTTAGCGGCCCAGGTTTGTCCCAGATCGCGTTCGAGACGCCGAGCCGGCCGAGGTCGTGCAACAGTCCGGCGCGGCGAACCGCCGTCACCTCCGTATCCGGCCGCCTTCTGACCTTGGCCGCCGCCGCGGCCAGGTTCGCCACCCCACGGGAGTGTCCGGCGAACTGCGGTGACTTCAGGTCGGCCAGATCGGCCATACCTTCCAGCACCGTGTCCAGGTCCGCGCCGTCGACTCGCCTGGCCAGGCCAGGCTCGGCGTCGAGGATGACCGTCCATTCCGCCGCCTCGTCCAGGCCATCCAGCACCCGGATAGTGTTGTCTCGGAACAGTCGGACGATGGCCGGATCCAGATCGGCGCCACTGGATTTGGCGCTCGCCGCGCGTGCCGCCTCGGCTCCGTGCAGCCGGGCGTAGACCTCGACGGGGCCGGCGAGTTGCACCAGCCGCGCCGGGAGCGTGATCTCGCTGCCGTGCAGGCCCAGTGGGACGCCCTTGCCGTCCCACTGTTCGTAGGCCTGCCGGAACGAGGCCACCGCGACGTCGTCGAGCCCGATCTGCTCGGCAAAGGCTGAGCTCAACCTGGCGTGCGTCGACAGGAAGTCCATCACCTGACGCATCCCGGTTCGCGGCAGCGCGACGATCCGCCGGGCGCGTTCCAATCCGGTGCCATGTGAGCCGGCGCGCCGCACGGCAAAGGCCAGGATCTGCGCCGTGTTCTTCCCGAGCAAGTCGAAAGCCGCTGCCTTGAAAGCGATGTCGTCGCCAAACCAGGTTGCTTGCTCCGCCGCGTCGGCGTGGCAATATGCGCTGACGATCAGGCCCAGGTAGTAGGTCGCCGCACGCTCGTCCGGGGTCGCTCCCGCGAGTTCCGCGAGCCGCAGCGCAATGACGGTCTGCCGCATGCAATGAGCCAGCGGCTGACCCAGGCCGAGGTCGGCCGCATAGGACAGGGCCGCGACAAGCTCGGCGACCCGCACTCCTTGGCCGTTCGTGGGCTCCTCACCAATCGCCGGCTGACCGGGCATGGAACGACCCTACGGCCAGTGCGGCGGAAGTCGCCGATGAAGATGGGTAGAACGCCTCATGTCGGGCAGAGCCGCTCCGTTCTTACGGTGGGATACCCGGACACTTCAACGGATTGCCGGGATTCCGCAGGAGGACAGCGATGGTGAGCTCGACAGTGCCGGCACCCGTCAAGGACTACATCGAGGCCGCGGGTCTGCTGACCTACTACGAGGCCGATGGCACCGGCGAACCATTGGTGATGTTGCATGGTGGATTCGCGACCGTCGAGACCTTCGACGGGTTTACTCCGCTGTTCACCGACCGCTATCGGGTGGTCAGCCCGGAGCGTCGTGGGCACGGCCGGATGCCGGACATCCCCGGTGCGATCACGTACGAAATCATGGCCGACGACACGATCGCTTTCATCGACGCGCTGGGCATCGGACCGGTGCACATCGTGGGCTGGAGCGACGGTGGGAATGTCGCGATGATCACCGCGATCCGCCGCCCGGACTTGATTCGCAAGTTGGTCGTCATCGGCACCGCAGTCAATATCGGCGGCGGCACACCGTTCGCGCAGGCGATGACCGATCACATGACGGTCGACCATCTGCCGCCGATGCTCATCGATGCCTACGCTGCGCTGTCACCCGATGGTCGCGACCATTTCCCCGTCGTTTTCGACAAGCTCAGCCGCGCGATCATTGTTACCACCACACAACTCTCGGATCTCGCGCGCATCTCTGCGGCCACGCTGATCATGGCCGGCGACGACGATCTGGTCAGCATCGGACACCTGGAGACCATGCGTGACACCATCCCGGACGCGCAACTGGCCGTCGTGCCGGGCACATCTCACGGACTACCGCTGGAGAAACCGGAACTCACGGCCCGGCTGATCCTGGACTTCCTCGCGGACGAGCAGATCCCGATGATGATGCCCACGCCACACGACAAGCGACCCACATAACCGGTTCGAGAATCATGTACCGCCGGGTGCGACGGGACCCGGTTGCGGTGCGTCGCCGGTGGTGACTTCGACCGTGAGGGTTCCCCGGCTGGCGGTGAAGGAGTCGTTGCCCTGATAGCTGGCGGTGATCCGGTGCTTGCCGGGTTGGCCGAAGGTGGCGGTGATCCGGCCGTTCGCGGATTTGAGGCGCCGCACGTCGTAGACGGCGGTCCCGAGCTCGCGGTGGGACAACTCGTGATGGTCGGTATAGCTGATTGTCCCGGCGGGCGCCCCGGTGCTGGGGGCGACAGCAACAATGGTCGGATCGAACCGCAGCGGCTGGCCGGCGCGGACGGTGACCGGACGAGACCGCGGTCGCTGGGGGACCGGGCCGAGTGTGGGCGCCGGACCTTTTGGGGATTGGTCAGCGTCAGGGTCGTGGTGGTGGCCGCTGGGTCCACGACGTAGGCCAACAGTTCGCTCCGGCTGGATGCGGTGACCCCGGCTGCCCGGTACGTAGCCCGCATCCCCCGGGTGCCCACCCTCGGCGTTGCCAGCACCTGCGCTGTTCCGGCGTTCAGCGCGTCGGAGTGTGCCCGTCGCGTTGGTCACCATGACTTTGGTGGTGGCCTGGTCGAGGTAGGCGATCCCGCCGTTGACTGCCATGATCACGCACCCGCCCCGGCCATGCCGATGTCGACGAAAATGGACGATATGTCGTATTTGGGTCTATTGGTCTCAACGGTAGTGGGCGTTGTCGGGTCGCGCCACTCAACCCGTGGCCCCGACCGGTCCGCGACCGAATGACCAGCGTTGGTCAGTCCGATCGGCGTCCGCACTAGTTGCGGCGGTCAGGTCGGTACTCCCCGATCGGGACCGATTTGAAGGTTTTCGCCGGGCGGTGTAACGGTTCTGGGGTTGCCGACCACTCACGGTGGTCAGCATTCATCGAAATGAAAGAAGGATGTCCACGATGTCGATTCTCGACACCAGGCGCAGCGGCCGGCCTGCACCTCGTGTCCGGGTCTCGCCGTGATCTTCTCCCTCATGCCGACCCGGCTCAGGTCGGATTCTCCCGGATGGCAACACTGTGGTGGTGACCCAGCGGGGTACGAACTCATTGGCCAGCTTCCCGTGCAGGACAACGGGTTGCTCGGAAATCCACCCGAGATCGACGCAAGCTAACGTTCAGACCGGAGCCCGACATGACCGATTACCCGACGATGATCGCCACGGTGAACCACATGGAACCGGTACCCAGACGGATCCGCGCCACCGTCGGTGCGCACACCATCCTGGACACCACCCATGCCCTCTACGTCTGGGAGTGGCCGAACTATCCGCAGTACTACATTCCGTTCACCGACATCGATCCCGCGGCGCTGGTCGACGAACAGCACCCACAACGGCTCAGTCGCGGAACGGCGCACCTGCACGGTATTCGCGCCGACGCCGAACTCCGGCCGGGCGCAGCGCGCGTGTACGGCGAGGATGCGATACCCGGCCTACCGGGGATGGTCCGGTTCGAATGGGACGCCTTGGACGCCTGGTTCGAGGAGGATGAGCAGGTCTTCGTCCACCCCCGCAACCCCTACACCAGGGTGGACGCGATCCGTTCCACCCGACGGGTGCGGATCGAACGGGACGGTCTGGTGCTGGCCGAGTCCTGCTCGCCTGTCATGGTTTTCGAGACCGGCCTGCCGACCAGGTATTACCTCAACCGCAGCGAGGTGAACTTCGATCACCTGGTCCACACCGGGACGCAGACCGCCTGCCCTTACAAGGGCAACACCGGCGGGTACTGGTCGATCCGGGTCGGCGACACCGTGCATGCCGACCTGGCCTGGGTCTACGACTTCCCGACGCGACAGCTGCAGCCGATCGCCGGACTCATCGCGTTCTATAACGAGAAGGTTGATATCTACCTGGACGGAGAATTGCTCGACCGACCGACAACCCACTTTTTCAAATAACCTGGATAGCCGATTCGCCGCAACTACGAAGGCCGGATTTTCAGCAGGTCAAGTCAAATGCGCCAAAAGCAGGCCGCCGGGTCGGTCCACGCTGTCGTGCACCGATTTGTTCGCCTGCCGCCACATGATCACCACGTCAACAGCTTTCGATCTTGCAGAATGCACGGTAGTTCTTACGGAATGGAGAAGATGGCCCCGGCGCTATCTTTGCAACGATCTGACGGGAGTTTAATTAACCCGGGTCATGCGGACCATCGAAGATCCGCCCCGCGAGCATGGGAGTGGGAAATGCGAAATCGAATTATCCCGGCGGTACTGGGATTCCTTCTGGTCGGCGCGCTGAGTCTGTTGGGCGGCAACGCCTCGGCCGGACCGCCACGAGCACCCGCGGTCGTCGGACATGTCTACGTCAACGACAACACGGCAGGTGCAAATACCGTGGCGGCGTTTGATCGGCACACCGACGGGTCGCTCACACCGATACCAGGCTCCCCGTTCCCGATCGGCGGTGCCGGATTGGGCGCCGGGCTCGGTTCCCAGGGAGCGATACAGGTCAGCCCGAACGGCCGGTTCCTGCTGGCGGTCGACGCCGGCAGCAACCAGATCTCCGTGGTGCGCCTCAACCATCGAGGGATACCGGAACTCGTCGGCGCACCGGTTTCCTCCGGTGGCGTGCAACCGGTCAGCATCGCCATCAACCGCACCGGGCTGGTCTATGTCGCCAACGTCGGGAATGCTGGCAGCAACTACACCGGGTTCCGGCTCACCCCGGCCGGCCGGCTGATCCCACTGCCGCACACCACGTTCCCGGTACCCGAGGGATCCGGCGTCGGTGACGTCCTGTTCAACTCCACCGGCGACCGGCTCGTCGGCACCCGGGACAATCCCTCACTGATCGACAGCTTCACCGTCCGGCGGGACGGCACCCTGGTCGCCGCGCCCGGTTCGCCGTTCACCGGGCAGGGCCTGGGCCAGATCGGTGCACAATTCCGACCCACCAACCCATCTCAGCTCTATGTCAGCAACGCGCACAACGGCCCCGGGCTGGGGACGGTGTCGGCATTCCAGGTCAGCCGCAACGGCGTCCTCAGCTCGATCGGTGACTCCCCGGTCCCCAACGGGCAAACCGCTCCCTGCTGGGTCGAGATCAGCCACGACGGGCGGTACCTGTTCGCCGTCAACACCGGGTCGGCGAACCTCACCCGGTATGCCATCGGCCGCGACGGGTCCCTGTCGGTCATCGGCACCACCGCGTTCACCAACGGGGCCGGCGCCGTCGACGCCCGGCTGTCACCGAACGGCAAATTCCTGTACGTCACCGGCGGCCGCGGCCAGGTGGTCAGCGGATTCGCCGTCAACGGCAGCGATGTCACCGAACTCCCGACCTCGCCGACAGCACTGCCGACCGGCACCGCGCCCACCGGCATCGTCGTGCTGTGATCCACCGACGCTGACAAGCTCCCGGGTCTCCGCAGCAGGGACCCGGGAGTCCCGGGCCGGACCCGGAGCCCTTGAGTTGCGTAGGCCGAACATGACACCCACCATCAATGGACATTTCAGACATTCACTGAGGAGACACGATGACTGATCGATCGACAGACTTCTCGGACCTCACGGCGCTGTTCATCAACACGACGTTGACCAGATCCCCGGGAGCCAGCCACACCCAACTGCTGATCGACGTGAGCGCGGAGATCATGGCCAAGCAGGGTGTCACCGTCGATCAGTTCCGGGCCGTGGACCATCGGATCGCGACCGGTGTCTACCCGGATATGCGCACCCGGGGTTGGGAGGTCGACGAGTGGCCGGACCTGTTTCCGCGGGTCATGGCGGCGGACATTCTGGTGATCGGCGGCCCGATCTGGTTGGGCGACAACAGCAGTGAGACGAAGAAGATCATCGAGCGGTTGTACGCCCACTCCGGTGAACTCAACGACAAGGGCCAGTGGCTGTACTACGGCCGGGTCGGCGGCTGCCTGATCACCGGCAATGAGGACGGCATCAAACACTGCACGTCCAACGTGCTCTACAGCTTGCAGCACATCGGCTACAGCATCCCGCCGCAGGCGGACGCGGGCTGGATCGGCGAGGCCGGACCGGGACCCAGTTACGGCGACCTGCTCGATGACGGCACCCGCGCCGGGCTGCACAACGACTTCACCAACCGCAACACCACATTTATGACCTGGAATCTGCTGCACCTGGCCCGAATGCTCAAGGACGCCGGCGGTTTCCCCGCGTACGGTAACCAGCGGAAGGAATGGGACGGGGGCACGCGTTTCGATTTCGCGAATCCGGAATACCGATCCTGACTGGTTTTCCAGTCAGCATCAGACGATGGAGAGAGGATGAGCCGACCACCGCTGTTCTGCGACAGCGCCATGGCCAAGCAGATCGAGCGGGTCGAAGCGCAGCTGATGGCCGCCTGCACCGAAGCCGCCCTGCGCCGCAACGACAAGGCGGGCAGCTTCCGCATTCCATTCGTGGGTGGAGTTGCGAGTTACGCCGAAACCGGCTCGCCGTTCAACAAGGTCGCCGGGCTCGGCTTCGACGGTGTTCCGACAGCGGCTGCCCTGGACGAGATCGAGCGGGCCTTCGCCGCCCGCGGCAGCCCGGTCCAGGTCGAGCTTGCCAATCTGGCCGATCCAGCCATCGGGATCCTCCTCTCGGAGCGCGGCTACCGGCTCGAGTCGTTTGAGAACGTGCTCGGGCTGGCGCTGGACGGCGAGTTCGAGCGAGTCCATCCCGCCGGGATCGAGATCCGGCGTAGCGGCGACGACGAGTTCGAAGCATGGCTCACCGTCGTGGCCGACGGGGCGGCCCACCCAGATGCGCAAGGAGTTCCGTGGCACGAAGAATTTCCCCGCGATATCTACATCGCGGCCGAGCGTGATCTCGCCGCGGCCGGCGTCATCCGTTACGTTGCGGTGCGTGACGGAGCCTTCGCCGGCGGCGCCGGACTGCGGCTGGCGGACGGCATTGCCCAATTCGCCGGGGCCGCGACCGCACCTGCGCACCGCCGCCGGGGAATCCAGTCCGCCCTGCTGTCCGCCCGGCTCGCTGATGCGTCAGCAGCGGGCTGCACCATCGCGGTGATCACCACACAGCCCGGTTCCGCCTCGCAGCAGAACGCCCAGCGGCGGGGCTTCGACCTGCTCTACACCCGCGCCATTCTGGTCAAACAAACCTGACTCCGTGTCGCGCTGTCGCGGAGAATATGACTGGACGCGCGCAGGCCGACCGATGGAGGATTCAGCGGATTGCCCAACGTCATTCAGGTCTGGCCGGACCCATTGTCGTTTGCCGAGCAAGGGAGCTGACGTGAGCGGAACCGGCGCGCACGGCTCCGACGATCACGGGCCGCCGGGGCAACGGCTCCGGAGTAACACCGCGTTTCGCCGACTGTGGCTCTCGAGGATGGTCTCGTCCTTCGGCGACTCGCTAGGCCTGGTGGCTCTTACCTTGTACGTCGCCGACTCAGCCGGGGCCGCCTTCGCAGTGGCGGCACTGCTGCTCGTCGGGGATTTCGCCCCGTCGCTGCTCGGGCCGGTGGCCGGCGCGTTGGCCGATCGTTTCGATCGTCGCCGGGTTCTGCTGCTGAGCGAGGTGATCCAGGCGGTCGCGGTGTTGTCGATTGCCCTCACCCTGCCTGCCCTTCCGGTGCTGCTGAGCTTGGTGGCGTTGCGTGCCATCGCGTTTCAGGTCCTGCAGCCCGCATCGCGCGCGGCCGTACCGATACTCGTGGCCGACCAGCATCTGGAGCGGGCCAACTCGGCGTTGGGGTTCGGCGCCAACGGCACGGAAGCCGTCGGTCCGCTGGCCGCCGCCGTGCTGTTGCCGCTGATCGGCATCCGCGGGGTCCTGCTGGTTGACGTGGCAACGTTCCTGCTCTCTGCAGCTGTGCTTGTCGGGTTGCGCGCTATTCCGGTCGAGTCACCCGCCGGCCACCGGCACGGGTTGCTCACCGAGACTCGCGCGGGGTTGCAGTTCGTGGCCGCTGCGCCGTGGATCAGGGCATTGGTGTTCGGGTTCGTGGCCGTCGTCGCAGCCAACGGCATCGACGATGTCGCGCTCGTCTTCCTGGCTACCGATTCCCTCGCGGCCGGCCCGTCAGCGGTGGCCCTCCTCTACGCGGCAGTGGGAATCGGTCTTCTGGTGGGATACCTGATGTTGGCCCGCGGCCAGGCCCGTCGATCCATGGTCACGGTGTTCCTGCTCGGCTGCGCCGTGAGTAGTGCCGGCAATCTACTCACCGGGCTGGCCTGGGCAGTCAGCGCCGCGTTCACCATCCAGCTGATCCGCGGCATCGGTCTCAGCGCGATGGATGTCGGCGTCAACACGCTGCTGCAGCGGACCGTGCCGGCCGCACTGACGGGCCGGGTCTTCGGCACGGTGTATGGCGGGGTCGGCGTCGCCGCAGCGTGCTCCTATGTGCTGGGGGCCGGTTTGCTGGAGCTGACCGATCCCCGGGTGACGTTCATCGTCGCGGGGGCCTCGGACTGCTGGCCACCGTTATGGCGGTCCCCGCGCTGAGGCGGCGCCGACCAACCGAGTTCTCTCCCTGAGTCGGGAGTTACGTGCTCCTGTCCCCACCTGCCGGCAGTCGGCACCTCGTAGAGAACGAGATTGGGCCGCAGCCTTCGGATGTCGCCGCCGAACAGTGCCTTACCCCGCAGCGATTTGACCGGGTAGCGCGACCCGCGATGATTTCCCCAGCAACCACCCTGACGGGTAGCGCGTCGTGATCGCCGCCGCACACGAGGGCGACCTCCGCGAGGAGGGGATTGGGCGCGACGTACCGCCGGGTATCGACGTCGGCTGGCACGTCGGCCCTTTCCGAGGACAGATGAGTGCTGACTCGAGTCCGGTTACCGGGGCCTCCGCAGGAGATGGTGATGCAGTGTGTCCTTTGTCGGTGGCCGATAGGGTTCAGAGGTGGATGCGCTAGGTGCGTTGCTCCGGGCCGCTGAGGAATACCGCTCGCGATTGCGGGCGGTTCACACTGCACGGCAGTGGGCATGTCCGACGCCCTGTGCCGAGTGGACCGTTCGTGACGTGGCGGATCACGTCCTGGGCGGTAACCGTTTCACCGTCCTGATTGTGGACGGGCTCCCTGCGGACGGGGCGATGGACAGCGTCATTCGTGGAGATTTCGCGGGTGACCCCGGCGAGGCGTTTGACGAGAGTTCGACCGCCCAATTGTCGGCTCTTCGTCGGCCCGGTGTGCTGGAACGGATGTATGAGCATCCGATGGGTTTCCTTTCGGGTCGGCAAATCGCGCGGTTGCGGATGAGTGACTTGGTGGTGCATGCCTGGGATATCGCCAGAGCATTGGGCCTACCTGAAGAACTGGATCGGTTACTGGTCACCGAATCCATCGCGGTGATCGAGGTGTTCGGCGAGAAATTCACCGCCGCCGGGCTTTTCGGTTCTGGCGCAAGTGGAGTCTTGCCGGAGGATTCGACCGACCAATCGAAGCTGCTGGACATGGTCGGCCGTCGGCCATGAGTCACTTGTCCATTGTCCAAGCGAGCTCGTCGTCTCCTTGACGCCCGTCAGGTGCGGCTCCGTCGGCAGCGGGCCGGTCCCGCGGAGTGGCCCGACAAGCACACCGGCGATGATCTCGATGGCGACGGACGGCACGCGGAGTCGCGGCGCGAATCCGAGCAGTAGCGGCACAGCAACTGCGATGACGAAGTCGATCAGCAGGTTGTCGGACGAAACCTTGTTCACCACCACGTCGGACGCGGCGATGAAGGAGTTGTTCGCGGTCGATGGGCCCGCTCTGCTCTGTGTCGACCAGGACGCCGAGTTGCTGTGATCCCTCTGTCCGCAAGGCCCTGCCGAGCAGATCACGCAGGCCGGTCGTCGGCGCCGGTGCTGACGTGCCTCCTAGCGGCGACATTCGAGCCCGGGTGCGACGCGCCCTGACCCACCAAGGAGTATGACGTGATGAACCTGCCGCTCGAACTGTCCGCCACCCGGCGGGCCCTGCATGCGGTCGCGGAGTTGCTGATCGCAGGTCCCCAGTACCGATCGGATGGCGATATCCGGCTGGCCGCCCGACCGGGCGGGTTCGGCGGCTGGATCGGACCCACCCCCGCAGTGTCCGGGACCGACCTGATCACCCCCACCGGGCGATTCCCGTTGCGCGGCAACATCAACGATCTCGCACGGCGAGCCGGAATCACCCCAAGGGCGCTCCGCGACGTCTACACCGATGGACCTGACTTCGCCCTGGACGAACCCATCGAGGTGACCGGTTCGGCAACCGACGTGCTGCTGCGGTCGTTCACCGACGGCGACGCGGCGCTGCGATTGCTGGACCCGAAACAGGTGCCGACGTTGTGGCCGGAGCATTTCGACATCGGCATCACGGTTGCGGAGGTCAACTACGGTGTGTCGCCCGGCGACGCGGCGATCGGCGAACCGTACGCATATGTCGGCCCCTGGCAGGTACCGTCCGGCCCTTTCTGGAACCAATCCTTCGGCGCTGCCCGCCCGCTCACTCAACTTGCGGCACCCCAGGTGATCCTGGCGTTCTTCCGGGAGGGGCAAATCCTCGCCGCCGGTGATCGGGTCGGTACCTGAACCGGGCGTCGTTTGGGTGTGCAGGGAATGCCCCTGATGCGGCAGGCTGTGACGGCCACCCGCGGAAGGGGGATCGATGGACGCGCCGACGCCCAGTGCCACTGTTCGGACCGGAACCGACCAGGACGTCCTGGAGAGCTTGCGCGCCGGTGACGAGGCAACCTTTGCCCATCTCGTCCGGGAGTGGTCACCGGCGATGCTTCGGTTGGCTCGACAGTTCGTGTCGACCAGCCAGTCGGCCGAGGATTGCGTGCAGGACGCCTGGGTGGGCATGCTCAAGGGTCTGGATCGGTTCGAGGGACGCGCATCACTGCGGACCTGGACCTTCACGATCCTGGTCAACCGAGCCAAGTCCAGGGGTGTCCGGGAAAGTCGGACAGTCGTCGATCTGCGTGTCGCCGAGGACGGGTCCGATCGCCCGACCGTTGATCCTGACCGCTTCCGGGGGCCCGACGACCAGTACCCGGGTGGTTGGACCCCGGACGGCGTGCCGCGGCCGTGGCACCAACCCGAGAGCCGGGCCATTGCGCAGGAAACGCTGAGGCTCGTCGAGCAGGCGCTGGAACACCTGCCCGCCCGGCAGCGAATCGTCGTGACGCTGCGCGATGTGCAGGGCTTTGATGCCGACGAGGTGTGCGAGCTGCTGGATCTTTCGCCGGGAAATCAGCGGATCCTGTTGCACCGTGGTCGTAGTGCGCTCCGGGGCGTGCTGGAGGAGTACTACCGTGCTTGACCCAGCAAGAACGGATCCAGCCGAATCCGGTCTTGTAACGTCGCAGCCGTTCGCAGGACTCAACAATGACACCGACCACACAAGAATCATCGTGCCGACTGCATCGCCCGGAAGGGGTGACCAATGACCGACACGCAGGTGCTCAGCTGCCACGAGATCGTCGAACTGGTCACCGACTACCTCGAAGGCGACCTGGACGCCGACACAACGATCGCCTTCGAAACGCACCTCGACCGGTGCCCAGGGTGCGCGCGATACGTGGAACAGATCGGCGAAACCGTCAGCACGCTCGGCGAGGTCGGCTCGGAGAACCTGACCGCCGAAGCCCAAGCCGGCCTGCTGGAAGCGTTCCGGGAATTTCGGCGCCCAGTCACCGATCCCCCCGACCTCTGAGGGTCCGGACACGGACGCCGGGCGAGAACCTATGCGGGTGATGGCCCGGCGAGCGCGAACACGGCACCGTCGGGATCGGTGAGAAAGGCCATCCGACCGAACGGCGAGTCCATCACGGGTCCCTGCAGTGCACCACCATGGCCGGTTGCAGCGGAGACTGCGGCATCGGTGTTCGGGACCGAGAAGTAGGGCACCCAGTGGGATGGTAGGTCGGCCGCGGGGTCCATCATTCCGCCGATGCCTCCCAATGGTGCGTTGTCAAGATGGAATGTCATGTAGTGGTCGGGGGCCCCTGGCATGGGTTGGTAGCGGTACCCGAAGACGGCTGTGTAGAAGGATCGAGCGGTGTCCGGGTCGGTGAGCCTGGCGTCGGTCCAGGCGAGACCGCCTGGCTCGTTGTAGATCTCGGCGCCGATCATGCCAATTGCCTGCCACACGCCGAAGGCCGCGCCGGTCGGGTCCATCGCCACCGTCATCCGACCGTTCCCGGGAATGTCGAATGGTTCGGCGAGCAACGTGCCGCCATTGGCGGTGATCGCGGCCGCGGTGGCGTCGGTGTTGTCGCTGGCCAGGTAGACCGTCCAGGCGGTTGGTTGATTCGGGTCCTGCTTCGGTCCGATCGCGGCCGCGGCGCGGCCGTTGACCTGGCCGATGTTGTAATGCCCGAACTCCTCGCCGGTATCGACGAATGTCCAGCCCACTACGGCGCCGTAGAACTCCGTGGAGGCAGCGACATCGGGTGCTCCCAGGTCAACCCAGCACGGTGTTCCTGCCGGCCATGGGTCTGATCGAGTCGGCATGGGTGTCCTCCCAGGTGGAGTGAAGCTTGATGTTCGCCAGCCTGGCAGCATTTGCAGAATGACGCGAGCGGGCTGGACGAAGCAATGACTGCCCGACAGGCTGGCGCCATGTCGACCGTGTACAAGAGCGCACGAGGTCAACGCGCGGTGCGGGACTGGTGTTCGCAGGCCTTGGCGCGAGCGGAATTCCCCGTCATCAACGCGGACCTGGACACCAGCGTCGGCCGAGTGACGGTCACCTCCGCCGGACCCGGCCCGCTACGCGTCGTCATGATCCCGGGGACCGGCTTCAACGCTGCGGTGGCCCTGCCATGGCTGCAAGCACTCTCGGAGCATTGGGCCACCGCGGTCGTGGATCTTCCGGGTCAGCCAGGACTGAGCGATCCCCGGCGGCCTCGCCGAAGTCGACTTGCCTGGTACGGCCGGACCCTGGATGAAATCCTGGCAGCGATGGACGTCGACAAGGTGGTGGTGGTCGGCAACTCACTGGGCGCCGCCGTCGCCCTGTCTGCGAACTCGTCGCGGATCGCGGCGCGGGTTCTGGTCTCGCCCGCCGGCTTCATGCGCCTGCGGATGGATCCGAAACTGATGCTGGCGTCAGCTGTTTGGCTGGTGCGTCCCACTGTCGAACACACCCGTCGGATGCTCCGGCTGTTCGTCGCACCCGGCGCAGAAGTGCCCAGGACGGAGGTGGAATGGATGGCACTCATGGGCGCATGCTGCCGAACGACCCTGGCGCCTCCGCCGCTGGCCGCCGACTTGCTGGCCAGTCGCACCGATCGGCCTTGCGTGGTCGGGGTCGGGGAACATGACCGTTTTCTGCCACCACATCGACTGGCACCAGCGGTGCGCCGATCCATGAACCTCGACCTGCACGTCTTCGCCGGCGCCGGCCATCTGACCACCCAAGATCACCTCGACGAAGTGGTGTCTCTGGTTGCCCAAGTTGTTGATCCGGCCGCCAGTTGAGCCCGGCCGCCGGGTACCGGTATCGAAACCGGTCGGCGCTTTCCTGATCCGCGAGTGGACGATGCGCTCGTCCGGCACACCGAGACATAGCTGAACGGTCCAGAGCCGGGATCGCCCATCACCCTGGAAGAGGTCACGGCGATCCGCTACACCGCGCCGGCCAGTGGTGACAACCGCCGGTGAACCGGCCGGTGCTGCTGGCGGCAGTCGGGCTGCTGGAAGGGTGGACCAGAAGCCCTCGAAGACCGCAGGCGGCGCCCCGGTGACGCGCGAATGCGACCCGAGAACCCCGGTCCGCAACCACAACGATTGGTCAGTCAGCGGCGTTTACTTGCTGCCGTAGCCCAGCGTCGGGTCGGCGTCAGCGATCTCCAGCAGCCGGTTGTATTTCGCTACGCGTTCCCCGCGCGCGGGGGCGCCGGTCTTGATCTGCCCGCAGCCGGTGCCGACGGCCAGGTCGGCGATGAACGAGTCCTCGGTTTCCCCGGACCGGTGAGACACCATGGCGGTGTATCCGGCCTCCCGGCAGAGCCGCATCGCTTCCAGGGTTTCGGTCACGGTGCCGATCTGGTTGACCTTGATCAATGCGGAGTTCGCGATTTTCGACCTGATGGCGTCGGCGATGATCGCCGGGTTGGTGCAGAAGTTGTCGTCACCGACGAGTTGTACCCGGTCGCCGAGCCGTTGGGTGATCGCGATCCAGCCGTCCCGATCACCCTCGGCCAGGCCGTCCTCGATGCTCCACACCGGGAACTCGGTGATGATCGATTCGTACCGATCGATCATGTCTGCGCTGGACAGTGATTCGCCGGCGACGTGGTAAGCACCATCGGAATAGAACTCGCTGGACGCGGGGTCCATCGCGATGGCGACGCCGTCCCGGCCAGCGATGTACCCGGCGTCGGTGATGGCCTGGACCAGGGTGCGGAGGACGTCCTCGGGGGTGCTGATGTCCGGAGCGAAACCACCTTCGTCACCCAGTCCGGTGGCGAAACCGGCGTCGTGCAGCAGGCCTTTGAGTTTCGCGTACACCTGCGCACCGGCCCGGATCGCCTCGGCGATCGACGGGGCACCCAGCGGGGCGATCATGAATTCCTGGAAGTCCAGGCTGTTCGGGGCGTGCGCGCCGCCGTTGACGACGTTGAAATGCGGTACCGGCTGGCAGGGGGTCACTCCAACTGGGGCGAGCGATTGCCACAACGGGATGCCGGCACTCGCCGCGTAGGCGCGGTGGGTGGCCATTGAGATGCCGATGATGCCGTTGGCGCCGAGTCGGGCCTTGTTCGGGGTGCCGTCCAGGTCGCGCATGGCCTCGTCGACCGCGGCCGGGTCGGCGAACGTTTTCCCGACGAGGGTATCGGCGAGTTCACCGTTGACGTTGCCGACCGCGGTGAGGACACCTTTCCCGCCGTAGCGGGCCTTGTCCCCATCACGCAGTTCGACGGCTTCCCGGGATCCCGTCGATGCCCCGGACGGGACACCTGCCCGGGCGGTCGTCCCGTCGGCGAGGGTGACGGTGACGGCCAGGGTGGGTCCACCGCGCGAATCGAGAATTTCTACTGCGTGCACGGCGGACAGTTTCAATGCAGACGAGCTGGTCATTGGTTCTCCTCTTTCGAATGGATAGAGCATCGGTCATACCTCAAAGCCTTGGCCTGCGAGGTATTTTCACGCTGCAGCGATATCGGCAAGTTCGACAGAGGCGCAGGTCCTGCGCGGCTCATCGGGCCGAGGTTGGTCACGCGTCCTGCGTTCCGATGAAGGCTCAGATCATGCGGATAACGATCGGACGCGGTGCGTAAATGGCTGCGCGGCAGCGCGCCGACCAGCGACTCGACGCCGATCACCTCGCGCTTGGCAAGGTCGCGGTGCAAGGCCGAAGCGTCTTGCGACGAAATCTGCATGCAGTCCTACCCGGGGTCGTGTGCGCTCATCGGGTAGGGACTGTTGTCGGCCAAGGCCGAGGTTCGGGTCCGGCGAGCCCCACCGCCGGTCAATGACCGCAACCGTAACGCATCCACCGGAATGGCTCCCACCGGAGGGCGTGCCGAGTCATTTCATGATGGGGGATGACGCCGAGGATTTGCCGTGCCGTTCGAATGTGGTGGTGACGGCGTCGAGCGTTGAGATGGGCCTCACCGTCGCCAAGGCCCGCACACTCCTCATCCCGCTGGCCAGGTAGTCACTCCGCAAACCTGACCAGCACCCCCAACCTGGTTCGGCTGGGGGTGCTCGTCTCGTCTCCTTTGGCTAGCTGTCGCTGCGGCCCATCCGGTACCCGGTTCCCATCCCGGTGCCGTCACCCATCCCCATGCGCTGGCCGTCGCCGCGGGCTCCGAGCTGAGCCCCGGTTCCGCTACAGAACGCCGCGTCTGTCCCGCCGTTCACCGCGTTGGTGAAAGCGGCGAGGTGATGCTGGGAGGCGGTGAGCAGGTGGCTGAACACCCGTTGCACGTCGGCATCGGGGTTCCTGTCGAGCATGCCCTGCAGGTCGGCGATGTCGGCTTGCTCCAACGCCACACCAACCGCGTACGCGTCCTCGACAGAAGCCAGACCCTGCACCTTCCACTGGTCGTACAGTTTCTGCACGTCGATGTTTGCGTAGGTCCCGGCCGGTTGTCCGACGGCCGGATCGGCGATGGCGTAGGTGGTCAGCAGAGTGCCGACGGCGTCGAAGTGCTGCTGCTCGCTCGTGGCGATCCGGGTGAAGATTGCCGCGTTGTAGGTCTGGCCGAACAGCGTGTACAGATCCATGGCCATCCGCTCCTCGTCGCGGCTGTAGGCCAGATCCGTGGCGCGGGTGTCGTCCATGGTCGCCGTCACGGCCGGCGCTGTAGCCGCGCCGGCTGACAGGGTCTGCGTTGCTGCGATCGAGGTTCCGGCCAGACCTGCCCCGAGGAGCAGGGCCAAGCCGCCCGCAAGGAATGCCCGGTGAATGGTTCTCATCGTGTTGCCGCCTTTCGTGTGGTCCGCCCGTTCAGCGGATGACTCCAGTCAACTGCCCGGGAGTGAAGGCCTGACCACGGCGATCATGAAGACATCGTGAAACGCGATGAGGTGTCGATGTGGGGTTGCTGCACCGCTCGCATGTCCTGAACGGCCCGCTCGAAGGACGATTCACTCCAGGCGCGTTGCTCAGCTGCGCAGCCTTGTGGTGCACTATCGGTATGTCGACGACGGCACGCACCGCGCGGCCCCCGTACCGGGTGTGCCTGCTGACGGTCACGTTGCTGTCGGTCGACGACCGGCACTGTCCGGGTCGCTGACCGGACGCATCGCCCGCATGAGGCGCGTGTCCCCACTGTGTAGACCCAGTCGGCCCATCGCTGAAGGACATGCCAAACGTGATCGACATTCCGCGTCCCGCCCAGCCCGAGACCACTCCAGCCACCCCCGCGCCGGATGATGCGGGCCTGCTCCCCGGCAAACTGCCCGTAGGTGACCGGCTCGGCTGGCTCGCCCGGTGGGCCACCGCGGTCCGCGATGCGCACCGCTCGGGTGTTCCGTTCTGACCGGAGTCGGGCAACATGCGTGGCCGGCTCGCATGCACGGTCCTGTTCCGACAACCGGGTAGTTCCAGACCTGCCCGGCGCGGAGACAGCAGTTCGAACTGCTTCGCCCGCCGGACCTTGCTGGTCGGTCGGTACTCGCGACGTCGAATGCGACCGGCCAGCAGGCTTGCTCAGCGCCCGAACAGCCGCGACAGCACGGATCCGCCGGACACCGAGCGAGGGGCGGGCTCGCAGCTGCATCGCTGTTGCTGCGGGACACCGGCCAGCACTTGATCAACGTGCTGACCGCATCCGGTGTAGCTGGCCTTGCCGCAGGTACGGCACGTGGCGGGACTGCACATGAGGGTTTCGCCCTTTCGAGGAGTGGTTGTCGAGCGTCCGCCGACTCTCGATAGCAATCCGCATGGCCGTGGTGACGTGTGCCGGTGCGGAGCTCCGAGGCGGACGTAGGCAACTGTAGCAAATACCCTAGGGGGTATCAAGGCTTCGCTGTCCGGTGAGCCGGCACGTGAGGTTTTCGCGCACGCCGAACCGGTTTCGTCCTTACGCTCGGCGGTGTGACCACCCAAGAGTTTCTCGACACTCCGTTGTTGCGCTGCATCCGGGAATCCGTCATCGGCGACGACCAGGTCATGCCGGGACCGTATGGGCCGCGGCGGGTTACCTACGCCGACTACACGGCCTCCGGTCGGTCGCTGACTTTCTTGGAGGACTTCATCCGGAACGAGGTGTTGCCTCGTTACGCCAACACTCACACCGAGTCCAGTGGTACCGGTTTGCAGACCACCAGGCTCCGCGAGGACGCCCGTGCGGTCATCATGGACGCCATCGGCGGCGACGCCGAGACCGTGGTGATCTTCGCCGGGTCCGGGTGCACCGGCGCGATCGACAAGCTGATCGGCATCCTCGGATTGCGGATACCTGCGGAACTGGACGACCGGTACCAGCTCACTGATGTCATCCCCACCGAGGATCGACCGGTGATCTTTATCGGTCCCTTTGAGCATCATTCGAACGAACTTCCGTGGCGAGAATCCATCGCCGATGTGGTGGTCATCCCGCAGGACATGGATGGCCACGTCGACGCCGCGCAGTTGGCGGCCGAGCTCATCCGTTTCGCGGCGCGGCCGTTGAAGATCGGGTCGTTTTCCGCGGCCAGCAATGTCACCGGCATCGTGACTGACACGCATGGGATTTCGGCGCTGCTGCACGCACACGGCGCGTTGTCGTTCTGGGACTTCGCCGCGGCCGGGCCGTACGTCGACATCGAGATGTACGGCGGTCCGGGCCGGAACCCGTTGGCGTACAAGGACGCGGTGTTCCTAAGCCCGCACAAGTTCATTGGCGGTCCGAGCACGCCCGGGGTGCTGGCGGTCCGTCGGGACCTGTTGCACAACCGGGTGCCGGATGTCCCCGGTGGCGGCACCGTCGCCTACGTCAACCCGACCGAACACCATTACCTCGACGACCCGGTGCAGCGGGAGGAAGGCGGTACCCCGGCGATTGTCGAGTCGATCCGCGCCGGTTTGGTCTTCCAGCTCAAACAGGCCGTCGGAGTGGAGGTGATCCGCGGCCGGGAGGAGCACTTCCTGCGGCGGGCAATCACGGCTTGGCAGGCGGAACCGGCGATCGAGATCCTCGGCAACCCGGACGCGGAGCGGTTGTCCATCGTGTCGTTCGTGGTCCGCGCACCGAGTGGGCGGTACTTGCACCACAACTATGTGGTTGCGCTGCTCAACGACCTGTTCGGGATCCAGTCGCGTGGCGGCTGTTCCTGTGCGGGGCCGTATGGGCATCGGCTGTTGGGGATCGACCTGGATCGTTCCCACGAATTCGAACGGGAGATCGCCCAGGGCTGTGAGGGCATCAAACCGGGTTGGGTCCGGATCAATTTCAACTATTTCATCTCCGAACCCGTCTTCGGCTACCTCGTCGACGCGGTTCTGCTCATCGCCCGTCAGGGGTCGCGGCTCCTTCCGGACTACCGCTTCAACCCCGCTACCGGACTGTGGCGTCACTGCCAGGGTCCCGCGGAGCCCCCGTTGCGGCTGAATCAGATCTCCTACGACGAAGCCGGGGCCATGCGCTATCCCCGCCACCACGACCGTGCTCCGGAGGGCGAACTCAAGCGCTACCTCCAGGACGCCGCCACGCTGCTCATCGCCGCTGACTATGCAGCCCCTCAGGCGGCCGATGGGCCGGTTCAATCGGTGTCCGCAGATTTCGAACACCTGCGATGGTTCGACCTTCCTCCGGACTGCCTGGCCTCTGGGTGACCTGCGGTCTCAGGGTGGCTTCGTTCGCTGGGGCTGCTCCGGTCATGGCGAGGCCGACTGCTCACCGGCCCCGAACGGCACCCTGGCCGGGATGCCGGGTGGGGTGTCCCATAGGCGTGCCGGAATACCACGGGTCGGAGTACGGTTGGCAGTAGCAAGATACCCCTCCGGGTATAGAAGACAGGAAGGCGAGGTGCTGTCAGGATGGGTGAAGTGTCGATGGCGGAGTTAGGGAAGGCCCACGCGGCGGGAGTCGCGGTGATCGAGGTGAGCGATGTCGAGGAGCACAACCGCGGGCATGTTTCTGATGGGGCGCCTGCTGCCGTCATCGTGCCGATCGAGACGCCGACGTTGGGGGACCGCAGCTATTTGGTCCACGACGGGCATGTCGCTCTGGTCATCGACCCACAGCGCGACATCGACCGGGTGCTGGATCTCGCGCGAACCACCGGTGTGCGGATCACCCATATCTTCGAAACCCATATTCACAACGACTATGTCACCGGCGGCCTGGCGTTGGCGCGGGAGACCGGCGCCGCGTATCACGTGAATGCCGACGACCCTGTCGCGTACGAGCGGACGGGGGTGCGGGACGGCGACGTGGTTGACGTGACCCCCCTGCTGCGGGTGCGGGTGTTGGCCACCCCCGGTCACACCTACACGCATTTGTCCTACGTGCTGGAGGAGCACGGCACGCAGACCGCGGTGTTCTCCGGCGGGTCGTTGCTGTTCGGCTCCACCGGACGGCCCGACCTGCTCGGTCCCGACCACACCCACGACTTGGTGCATCACCAGTACGCATCGGCGCAGCGGCTGGCCGCGGAACTGCCCGAGCAGACCCGGGTGATGCCGACCCATGGGTTCGGGAGCTTCTGCTCGGCCACCCAGTCCGAGGCCACCGCATCGACGATCAGGGTAGAGAAGGCCACGAACCCGGTGCTCACCCAGGACGAGGATCGTTACGTCGCCGAGCTTCTCGACGGCCTGGACGCCTTCCCGGCCTATTACGCGCAGATGGGCCCGGCTAACACCGCAGGCCCATCGGCGCCGGACCTCAGCCCGCCAGCGCTTGCCGATGCGCAGCTGTTGCGCAGGCGGTTGGAGCAGGGGGAGTGGCTGGTCGATTTGCGGACCCGGACCGCTTTCGCCGCCGGTCATGCGCCGGGCACCCTGAATTTCGGGCTCGACGGGTCGTTCGCCACGTATCTGGGCTGGTTGATCCCGTGGGGGACCCCGGTGACACTGCTGGGTGAGACCGCCGAACAGGTCGCGCAGGCGCAACGGGAACTGGTCCGCATCGGCATCGACCGGCCCGCGGCCGCGGCTACCGGCGGCCCGGACCAGTGGACCGATGGGCCGCTTCGTACCGTCGAAAGGGCGACTTTCGCCGATTTGGCGCAGGTTCGGCACCACCGCAACGTGGTCGTGCTGGATGTGCGGCGCCGCTTGGAGTGGGCCGAGTCCCACATCGACGGCGCCGTGCACATCCCGCTGCACGAGTTGCTGCAGCGGGCCGACGAGGTCCCGGCCGGGGAGCTGTGGGTGCACTGCGCCGCGGGCTACCGGGCGTCGATCGCGACATCAATCCTGCTGGCCAGCGGGCACCGCGTGATCGCGGTCGACGACGACTTCACGAACGCTGCCGCTGCCGGCCTCCCCATGACCGCACCGAGCACTGACAGGAGCGGTCGATGAGTTTCCTGTCCGGCCTGTTCGGCCGCAAATACGCCTCAATCGGTCCCGCCGATGCCCACCGTCGCATCGACGATGGTGCGGTGCTGCTCGACGTGCGCGAGCCAGCCGAGTGGCGCGCCGGGCATTCTCCCAAGGCCCGGCACATCCCGTTGAACGACCTCGATCGGCGCCGCAGGGAGCTCCCGGCCGGCCGGGAGATCATCACGGTGTGCCGGTCCGGGAACCGGTCCGCCCGCGCCGCAGGGATTCTCGCTGCCGACGGGCACGCAGTGTGCAACTTGTCCGGTGGGATGCGCGCTTGGTCGGCCGCCGGCCTCCCGGTCGTCGCCAAGGGCGGACGGCCCGGGTCCGTCATCTGATGGGCACCCGGGCCGCTGTGTGCCCTTCGCGTTGTCCGAGCCGACTCTGGAGGCGGATCCGGTTATGTTGATCGTCGCGATCCCCGTCGGTCTGCTCATCGGGCTCAGCCTGGGTGCGCTCGGCGGCGGCGGATCGATCCTCACCGTCCCGGCTCTGGTGTACCTGCTGGGGATGGATCCGCGCGCGGCGACCACCGGATCGTTGATCATCGTCGGGGTGACCGCAATCTTCGGGATGCTCGCCCACCGCCGGGACGGCCACGTGCGGGTGCTGCAGGGGATTGTCTTCGGGGCATTGGGAGCCGCGGGAGCCGTTGCGGGGACCCGGTTGTCGCTGGCGGTGCCGCCCGATGTGCTGCTCGCCGGGTTCGCCGTGCTGATGCTCGCCGTCGCGGCCCTGATGCTCACTCGCCGGCGGGTGCCGGCCGGCGCCGGTGTATCAGGGCCGGGTCAGGGGGACCGGGTGCCGTTGGACGTGCCGATCATTACCTTCAGTCCGCGGTTCGTCTGCGCCTGTCCCCGCGCGGCGAAGGTGCTCGTCGCTGCGGTGGCGGTCGGGTTGATGACCGGGTTCTTCGGCGTCGGCGGCGGGTTCATGGTGGTGCCGGCGCTCGTGCTGGCCCTGGATTTCCCGATGCCGGTCGCTGTCGGCACCTCCCTGCTGGTCATCGCCATGAACAGCGCCACGTCGCTGGTTGCCCGGGCGGGGACCGGCATCGAGATCGACTGGACCATCATCGGGGTGTTCACCGCCGCCGCGGTGATCGGCAGCCTGCTGGGCGCCAGGATCGCCACCCGGGCCCGCCCGGAAACGCTGCGGATCGCCTTCGGTGTGCTGATCATCGCCGTCGGGCTGTACACCGCGGCCCGCAGCATCCCGGCCATCATTGGCTGAGACCTGCTCTCCCGCGACAAAACCCCAGCTGGATCGGGTCACGCATCGGCCCCGAGTTTTCTGGCGCGCACCACGGTGTCCAGGGCCGGACGGTCGCTACCGGCCACCGGACGGGCCACCCGCTCGGCACGTTCCACGATGGCCGAGCAATCGATGACACCCAGGTCGGCGATCACGTCCTGTTCGCTGTAGAGAACGGCCGGGTCCTGCGGGCCGCCGACACCCTCGGTGACGTTTTCGGTGTGATGCGCGATGACCAGCAGGGTTCCGTCCGGCGCCAGGCAATTCCAGGCCGACCTGATCGCCTTCAGCCGCTCCGGTGGGGGCAGCTGCACGTACGCCAGCAGAGCAAGATCGAACGAGGTCGAGGACTGGAAGTCGGTGGCGTCCGCACACTGCCAATCGACGGCCAAGGATGGATGGTGCCCGCGGGCCAGGGTTTCCGCCTTTGCCAGGGCCGCGGTAGAGAAGTCGACACCGGTGACCTGCCACCCGCGGGCGGCGAGCCAGATGCTGTTGCGGCCCTCCCCGCAGGCCAGGTCCAGGGCCCGCTCGGGGGGGAGCCCGGCTACCTCCTGCTCGACCCAGACATTGGGTGCGGCACCCCAGACCAGGTCGGTTCCGCGGTATCGGGAGTCCCAGTCAGCGGCAGACATCGACGTCATCAGATGGGTCCTTTTCAGTGTCGAACGGTCTTTCAGGTCGAAGGTTGGACAACCAGCGCAGATGCTCGACGTCGCCGAGGAGCTCCAGGCGCCGCCACAACACGCTGGTGGGGATGGCCTGGCTGACATGAGCGGCGCAGGCAGCGGCCTGAAGTGCCCGGTCCACGGTCAATTTGATGTCGATCTCAGCAGCCCGGTGGCCGACGAATCCGGCGCCCAGCTCCCGGTTGAGCCGGGTGGCGACGGTGGCCGGCAAGGTCCAGCCCAGTACGGGCAGGTCCAAGCCCGCTGCGGCCAGCAGGGCCGCATCGGTCGCGGCAGCATGATCGGGATGACCGGTCACCCCGCTGACGTCGAAGACCAGCAAGCCCTCTGCGCTCGCGATTCGTGCCGCGTCGATCACCTCACCCACCAGGCGGCTGCGGCAGACGTCACCGAGAGCACCGTCGGGGAAGTCCCGGAGCGCGATGTCAGCGACCCCCAACGTTCGAGCCGCCGCCGCGAACTCACTGCCGCGCACCGCCGACAGTTCGCCGGCCGCGCCGTGCAGGCTGGATGCCTCTCCACGGGTCAGACACAACACCGCCGTGCGGGTCCCTGCCGCGTTGAAGGCGTCCAGGACCGCGCCCAGCCCGAAGGACTCGTCATCGGGGTGAGCCACAACGGCCAACACCGAGCGCCACGCAGGCAACCCTGTGCACCATGGCCGCGGACGGGAATCAGCGAGCATGTATCACCCTCCAGGTAGCTGTCTCGACGATGGTCGCAGGGGCGGAACGACCCCGGCAGAGTCGGAAGTCCTCACTGTCTGGTAGGTGCCGGCCCACGCCCCGGCGATCGTGACTGCCGCGGTTGCACCCGCTGCAAAGGTGGCTGTCGCCGGTTGGGGTGGCAGGGTCAGCCGACGTTGCTGAAATGCGGCCGCAGGCGACGCCGTCGTTCAAGCGATTGGCAAGCGGGCTCGGCGGCGGTCCGATCCCTGTCAAAACGCTGCATGCGGTGCCCGGCACCTCTTCCACCTCGGCGTCGGAGTGGAGTCTGTTGGCAACGGACACCGATGACCTGCTCCACATCGGAGGCTGGCTGGATCTGCGGAATGGTCCGCAAGTTCACCGATCCGTCGAACAATGCAAATTTTGCTGACGTCGGCAAACGTACGACGGGAACCAGGGCGCCGCTGAGTCGGTAGTGGACCTGCGAAGGTATGCACCCGGAGTGGCGCGGCTGTTCACGTTTGTTCAGGGGCGAGAAGAACGCGGAGTTGGCCGACACTGGGGACACGCCCGGACAGCACGAGTCTCTCGTCGACCACCAGGGCGGGGGTGGACATCACGCCGTACCCGACGATGGTGGGGTAGTCGGTGACCTTTTCGATGGTGGCGTCCAGGCCGAGTGCGTCGATGGCCTGCCGGGTGACGCGTTCGAGGTTCTTGCAGTTGTTGCAGCCGGGTCCGAGCACCTTGATGATCATGGAGAGGCCTTTCCGTGGTTGGGTTTTGGGGTCAAGCGAGGAGGAGGTTGAACAGGTAGCCGATGATCACGATGCCGGTGGCGGTGACGCCGAAGAAGGCGGCGAGCAACGGCGGCTTGAGGACGCGGCGCAGCAGGATCAGCTCCGGCAGACTGAGCGCGACAACGGCCATCATGAAGGCGAGCAGGGTGCCCATGGGTAGGCCCTTGTCGTAGAGGGCCTCGACCAGCGGCATGATGCCGGCGGCATTGGAGTAGAGCGGGACGCCGATCGCGACGGCGACGAGCACGCCGAGGGGGTTGCCGGCGCCGGCGTAGGTGGTGAAGAACTCGGTGGGGACCCACCCGTGGATGACGGCGCCGAGCCCGATTCCGACGAGCAGGTAGGGCCAGATCTTCTTCAGAATGCCGGCGACCTCTTCGATGCCCATCTGGATGCGTTGGTCGAAGCTCAGGCTCGCAGTGGAGTCGATGGTCTGGCCGCCGAGCTTGGTTTCGAAGACGAATGGTTCGACCCATTTCTGGACGCCCAGCCGACCGAGGACCCAGCCGGCGATGATTGCGACAATCAGTCCGGCGCCGATGTAGATCGCGGTGACCTGCCAGCCGAAGAGGCTGAACAGCAGGCCGATGGCGATCTCGTTGACCATCGGGCTGGCGATCAGAAAGCTGAGGGTCACCCCGATCGGGACCCCGGCAGCGACGAAACCGATGAAGGCGGGGACGGCGCTGCAGGAACAGAACGGGGTGATCACGCCGAGTCCCGCGGCCAGCACGTTGCCGACGCCTTCACGCTTGCCGCCGAGCAGGGCGCGGGTGCGCTCGATGCTCATGTAGGAGCGCAGCACCGTGACCACGAAGATGATCAGCACGAGCAGCAGGGCGATCTTGATGGTGTCATAGAGGAAGAAGTGCAGGGTCTCGGTGAGCCGGTCGTTCGAACCCATCCCGAACCCGTTGTACAGCAGGACATCCCACAGCCAGCCGTTGACCCAGTACACCGCGACCCAGGCGGCGGCGGCGCCGGCCAGGGTAAGCAGTTGGCCACTGCGGGTGGTGGGGATGCGTTCGGTGACGTTCATCGCTACAGCTCCGTGTTCGCGATGCCGGGGAGGGCGGCGCGCAAACGGTCGATTGCGTCAACAGCGAGGGTGTAGTCGATCCACCGGCCGCGCCGGGTGGTGGTCACCAAACCGGTTTGCCGCAGCACCTTCAGGTGGTAGCTGAGCAGATTCGCGGCAATCGGAATACGTTGCTGCAAATCGCAGACGCAGGTCTCCCCGGCAGTCAATTGGGTCAGTACCCTCCAGCGGATCGGGTCCGCGGCGACCGCAAGTAGTTCGGCGGCACCCTGGACGCCCGGCGTCATTTCAATACTGGTTGCACCAGTCACCATTGAATTGTCGGTTGACGCGACGACGCATCACAGAGGCGAAGGTCCCTTCCCGGCAAGGCAGATGGGTCTGCGGTCAGTTGAGACCCGACCCTGGACCCGATACCCCACCAGGCATGCGCCGTTGATGGGAACAACAGGAGCGCCTGGGACGTTGATACCCCCAGAGGTATATTTGGCACTTGAGAGGATGGGACATGGCAACGAAAGAACTGACCGAGGGCACCTTCGAGCAGGCGGTGGCGGATGACGGGATCGTGCTGGTCGATTTCTGGGCGTCCTGGTGCGGGCCGTGCCGGATGTTCGCGCCGATTTTCGAGAAGGCATCCGTGACGCATCCGGACATCGTGTTCGGCAAGGTCGACACGGAAGCCGAGCAGCGCCTGGCCGGGGCGGCCGGCATCCGGTCGATCCCGACACTGATGGCGTTCCGAGACGGCATCTTGGTGTTCTCGCAGCCCGGGGCGCTCCCGGCGCCGGCGCTGGAGCAGGTGATTACCGCAGTGCGGGAGCTGGACATGGACGACGTCCGGGCCAAGGTCGCTGCCGCGACAGCCGGTTCGGCACGGGTTGGCTCGGCATGACCGACCATCCGGGCGGCGCGCCGGGCTACGCGATGACCGTTCTCGTGCACGGGCCATTTGACGACGTACTGTCGGCGACTCGACACGCGCTGGCGGACCAGGGTTTCGGAGTCCTGACCGAGATCGACATGCGGGCCACCCTGAAGGCCAAACTCGGTGTCGACATTGCGCCGCAGATGATCCTGGGTGCCTGCCGGCCACCGCTGGCCCATGCCGCCCTCCAGGCGGAACCGTCCATCGGCCTGCTGCTGCCGTGCAATGTCGTGGTCAGGGCGACTGACGACGGCGCCGTTCTTGTGCAGGCGTTGAACCCGGACATGATGGTGTCCATGACGGGCAACCCGAACCTGGTGGCCGTAGCCACCGACGCCAGTGCCCGGTTGTCCGCCGCTCTCGATTCACTGCTGCCAGCACACCAGATCAGTTGACCCACCACCCCTTTGACACCCAGGAGCAGAAAACATGGTTGAACTGAAGCCGGAAGACATGACACCGGTCATCAACAGATTGCGCCGTGCGCAGGGTCAACTCGGCGGTGTACTGAAGATGGTCGAGGAGGGCCGCGACTGCCAGGACGTCGTCACCCAACTTGCCGCAGTCAGCCGTGCGCTGGACCGCGCCGGATTCGCCATCATCGCCACCGGGCTCAAGCAGTGCCTCATCGAATCCGACGGTGCAGACACCATCGACACCAAGACGATGGAAAAGTTGTTTCTGTCCCTGGCCTGATTGGCTCACCCAGTCGCACTCCAACCAAGGGCCGCGGTCTGCTCTCGGTGACCGCGGCCCTGCGACCATGGTGACGTGCCACCACAACCCCTGCCGGGTACCAGCGGTTGGTTGTGCGGACGCCGCCGTTGTCACTACTCCTTGTCCCCTTTCTGGACCCAGGGGATTGACGGCTGACTAACGCCCTTCATCGGATCTTCATGTCGGCAGTGGCGATCGCTTCACGCCGAACGCCCATGCTGGGAATCAGGCACCGATGGGTACCGGGAACAGGAAAGCCGGCCGAGGAAAATGAAGCTGAATCGGAAGAGCGTGACTCTCGGGATAACCGGGCTTGCGATCGTGGCAGCAGTGGTGGGCGGCACCGGCATCGCGCTGGCGACAACCGGCACCGCGACTGTGCCGTCCACGGTGTCGTCCGCCGACCCGCCCTACGACCACATGGGCGACATGGGCCACATGGGCGATGCGGATGACATGGGATACATGGCGGGGATGGCGTTCGGCGAGAACTCACCGATGGCCGCCGCGGCGGACTATCTCGGCCTGAGCCCGACCGAACTGCAAACACAACTCCACGACGGCAAGTCGCTGGCCGATGTTGCCGTCGCGCAGGGCAAGTCGGCATCCGGGCTGCAGGACGCCTTGATCGCGGCGTTGACGGCCAATCTTGACGCGAACACCACGATGACCGCGCAGGAGAAGGCGGTGGACCTCGCGCTGATGAAGAGTCGCCTCGAGGTCATGATGACCGCAACCCATTCATCCGGTGCTGGTTTCGGGCCGACGGGTGCAGGCATGGGCGGGATGATGGGCCGGTAACCCCGCAACGAGTTCCGTCCCGTGCTGGCCTCAAGGAGTGACATGCGAAGGGTGTTGGTCGTCGACGACGAGCCGCATATCCGCACCGTTCTGCGCAGTTACCTGCAGGCGGATGGGTTCGACGTGACCGAGGCCGCCGACGGGGAAGGGGCGATCGCCGCGATCCGCGACGGCCGTCCCGACGTCGTGCTGCTGGACGTCATGCTGCCCGGGATCGACGGACTCGAGGTGCTCCGGCAGTTGCGCGTTTTCAGCGACGCGTACGTCATCCTCGTCACCGCCCGTACGGAGGAGGTTGACAAGCTCGTCGGACTGGGCGTCGGTGCGGACGATTACGTGACCAAACCCTTCAGTCCGCGAGAGGTGACGGCTCGAGTCAAGGCTGTGCTGCGCAGAGACCGTGGCGTTCGTACCGGCGAAGAGGCGGCGATGCGGTTCAACGGCCTGATCATCGATACCGTCGGCCGTGAGGTCGAGGCGAACGGTGCATCGGTGATGTTGTCCAGCCTGGAGTTTGACCTGCTCGCCGCGCTGGCCGGTGCGCCGGGTCGGGTCTTTTCCAGGGCGCAGCTACTGGAGCGGGTGTGGGGGTACGACTTCTACGGCGACGAGCGGGTGGTCGATGTCCACATCCGCAGCCTGCGCGCCAGGCTCGGTGACCCGGCCGGCGATCCGCATCTGATCGCCACCGTCCGCGGCGCGGGATACAAGTTCGTGGGGAGCCCGAAATGAGGATCCGCCTGCCGTTGCGGCTCTTCCTGTCCTACTCCGTGGTGGCCGTCGTCGGTGCCGTCGTCGCGTACCTGACGGTGCGATTGCTGGCCCCGGCCCTGTTCGAGCACCAGGTCGGCATGATGAACGGCAACGGCAACGGCAACGGCATGGGGATGCAGACGGGGTTGGGCGCCGCGACCCAGGCCGGCGTGCACGACGCGTTCCAGTCAGCCCTCAATACCGCCCTGCTCGTCGGTTTGGTGGCCAGTGTCGCCGCGGCCTTCGTCGTTGCCTGGTTCGTCACCCGCCGCCTGCTGCGCCCGCTCAACGCGGTTCGGTCGGCGACCAAGCAGATCGCGGCCGGCCGATACGAGGTTAGCGTCCCGCTCCCGTCGGAGCCCGAGTTGGCTGCGCTGGCAACCGATGTCAACACCCTTGCCGGGGCGTTGGCCGATACCGAGTCCAGGCGCACCCGGTTGCTCGGTGAGGTGGCCCACGAGTTGCGGACACCGTTGACGGCGCTCGACGGGTATGTCGAGGGGCTGATCGACGGTGTCTTCGCCCCGAGTCCGGAGGTTTTCGCCTCGCTGAGCGAGGAATTGCGCCGGCTGCATCGGCTCGCCAACGACCTGTCCAGCCTGTCCCGAGTGCAGGAGCAGGGCTTGGACCTGCATCTTGTCGACGCCGATCTGGCCGATCTGGCGCGCCGCGCGGCCACTCGGCTTGCCCCGCAATTCGAGGATGCGCAGATCGAGCTGGTCGTGAACGCCGACACCACCCTGCCCGTAGTCGCCGATCCCGACCGGATCACCCAGGTGCTGACCAATCTGCTCGGAAACGCGCTGCTCGCCACCCCGGCCGGCGGGAGAGTCACGGTCACCGCCCGTCCCGCCGACCGGGGAGGTGAGGTCGTGGTCTCCGACACCGGGGTCGGCCTATCCGAGCAGGACGTGGACCGGGTTTTCGAGCGGTTCTACCGCGCACCCGGGCAGCCGCGGCGGTCTGCGGGGTCGGGGATCGGCCTGACGATCGCGCGCGGAATCGCCCGCGGCCACGGAGGGGAGGTGACGGCGTCATCTCCCGGCGCCGGATTGGGGGCGAGTTTCACCGTCGTGTTGCCGTTGCGAGCGCCCAACCGGTCGGGTGCCACCGAGCTGGTCGGCCAATGACCGCGAGAACCGTTTGACGGCAGCTCCGATGAGGACCACGACACCACCTATCGAGTCCGGTCGATGGTGGCCGGTGGTGCGCCGGACAACTGCGGCGTGATGCACCTCTCTTCAGGAGGATGCCCAGTCGGGACCTTAGTCCATGGTGTGGGCAGTCTTGAGGAAATACCGTTGGGGGTATAGGTCAGGACCGGTGCTGAACCTCAGCAGATCCGACACCGCGGTTGAGAGGATCCTTCATGTCGAACGAACTTGTTGTCCACCATCTCGATGGTGACCGCTTCGCGATCGATGTTCGTGATCACACCCTGCTGGTCGACCAGCCGACGGACGCCGGGGGCAGCGACACGGCTCCGACCCCCACCGAGCTCTTCGTCGCGGGACTCGCAAGCTGCGTCGCCTTTTACGCGCGTCGCTATCTGGCGCGGCACCGGTTCGACAACAACGGCCTGACCGTGTCGGCCACCTATGAGATCGGCGGCCGGCCGACCCGAGTCCACAGCATCAAAATCGTCGTCACCCCACCCGTCGGGCTACCCACCGAACGGCGCGACGCCTTTCTTGCGGTGGCATCGCATTGCACGGTGCACAACACGTTGACGGAGCCTGCCGATATCGAGATCGGCCTCGCCGCAGGCGTTGTGGCCTTGAACTGAGGGCGCTACCGGGCCCTGACTCAACTGGACGGTTTCAGCCGGGCGGCAACGCCCTACCAAGGAGATGTTGTGATGAAGCGACTGTTGGTTTTGGGTGGCGGCACCGCCGGAACAATGATCGTGAACAAGCTGCGTCGCAGCTTGGATGCCGCGGGGTGGGAGATCACGATCGTCGACCAGGACGATGCGCACCACTATCAACCGGGGTACCTGTTCCTGCCCTTCGGTACCTACACTGCGGATCAGGTCACCCGGTCGCGGCACGCGTTTCTGCCGGACGGGGTTGATTTCGTCGTCGGCTCGGTTGACCTCATCGACGCCGTGGCCGGCACCGTCTCGCTGGTGGGCGGCCGGTCCCTGCCCTACGACTATCTGGTCATCGCCACCGGCGTGACCCCCCGACCCGACCAGACTCCCGGAATGCTCGGGGAGCAATGGCGAAAGAGCATTTTCGACTTTTACAGCCTCGACGGGGCGCAGGCACTCGCGAAGGCCCTGGCGGACTTCGATGGTGGCCGGTTCGTCGTGCACATCACCGATATGCCGATCAAATGCCCGGTCGCGCCGTTGGAATTCACCTTCCTCGCCGACGACTACTTCCGCCGCCGGGGAATCCGGGATCGGGTCGAGATGGTGTACGTGACCCCGTTGTCGGGCGCCTTCACGAAGCCCATCTCCTCGGCTCGCCTGGGGACGATGCTGGACGATCGAAAAGTCTCTGTGGAGACCGATTTCCTGGTCGAGCGCATCGATCCGGACACGAAGATGCTTGTCTCCTATGACGAACGGGAGATCCCGTTCGATCTGCTGGTGACAATTCCGCTGAACATGGGCGCCGACTTCATCGCCCGCTCCGGCCTCGGTGACGAACTCAACTACGTGCCGGTGGACAAAGGCACGCTGCAATCCACCGCCCATCCCAATATCTTCGCCGTGGGCGATGCCTCGGATATTCCGGCTTCGAAAGCCGGCTCCGTTGCGCACTTTTCCGTGGAGATCTTCTGCGACAACTTCCTGCAGTTGGTCGCCGGCAAGCCGATGACCGGTGCATTCGACGGTCACGCGAACTGCTTCATCGAATCCGGAGCAGGCAAGGGACTGTTGATCGACTTCAACTACGACACCGAACCGATGACCGGTAAGTATCCCGTTCCGATCGTCGGACCGTTCAGCCTGCTCGAGGAGACCAGGGCAAACCACCTGGGAAAGCTCGCGTTCCGGTGGATGTACTGGAACGTCCTGCTCCCGGGCCGACCCATTCCGTTGCCGTCGCACATGTCCATGGCCGGCAAGACCGCCGAGAACTAACAACACCAAGAAAATGAAGGAGCAAGGACCATGCCTGTCACCACACTGGGCGGCCGCCAGATCCACGTCAATGACGAAGGATTCCTCACCGACCCCACCGAATGGAATGACGATCTGTGCAACACGCTGGCCGCCAATATCGGTATCACCCTGACCGATCCGCATTGGAAGGCCATCCACTTTCTCCGCGACGACTTTGCCGTCAAGGGTGAAACTCCGACCATCCGACGGGTCTCGGCCGCCGGCGGGATTCCGGTGAAGGAACTGTTCAAGCTCTTCCCCGGCAAGCCCGCCAAGAAGATGGCCTACATCGCGGGGTTGCCCAAGCCGCACGGCTGCGTGTAGATCCGGTCTGACAAATGCGGTCAGACAGGATCTCTGCTTGGGATTGCGCCTGACGACTTCGTCGCAGGCGACTAGCCGTCAGATCAACCGATCAACAAACGGAGGAATCATGACCGTCACCGAAGCCGGCCCGGCAATCGTCCCGCAATTCGACAGCGAGGACAACGGCCGCAAACTCGCCATCATCTGTTCCAAGGGAACCCTCGACATGGCCTACCCGGGGCTGGTTCTCGCCAACGCCGCGCTCGGTGAGGGCATCGAAACCCACTTGTTCTTCACCTTCTGGGGTTTCGAGATGATCAACAAGAAGACCATGAACGACCTGCAGTTCACCCTGCTCGGCAACCCGGCAACGCACCTGCCGCAGGGGCTCGGTGGACTGCCGTGGATGACCGCGATGGCCACCTCCAAGCTGAAGAAGTCCATCGCCGAGGTCGGTGTCCCGGAGGTGCCCGAGTTCCTCGAACAAATCGTCGCCTCGGGCGGTCACCTCTGGGCGTGCCGCATGTCGGCGGACATGAATCACCTGACCAAGGACGACCTGTACGACGAGGTCGAGGGCATCATCAGTGCTGCCGACTTCATCGAGAAAACCGAAGGCGCCCAACTCCTGTTCATCTGAGCAGATCCGGCAGGTCCTTGTCGTTGCTGTTCGGGTGGCTGTCGCGTCGGACTCGGGGGATGAACCGCGGGGTTCGAGCTGCATACTCGTCGTACCCGGGGAAGCGCGCGCGCAGGTGCCGCTCCTCGAACCGGGACTTGCCGGTCAACAACCCGGCCAGTGCCGCAAAGGCGACCAGCGCCCACCTGTTTCCGGAGACGGCGGCACGGGCGGCGGCGCCGATCAGCAGCCCGCTGTAGATCGGGTGCCGCACCCAACGGTAGAGACCCCCGGTGCGCAGCTGGGCCCGGTCGTTCGGTAGGGGCAACGCGGTCAGCCCGCGATCCAACGACGCCGCGCCGGCCGCGGCGAGACACCCACCGGCGGCGATGCCCAGGTACCCGGCCCGGCGAAGGATCACCGGAACCGGCCAGTGGGCCCGCCTGGGCAGCGCGGCAACCACCGCCAGCAGAATGGCTTGCGCCAGAACCAGTAGCACCGCCACTCGGCGCTCAGCCGTGCTGGACTGCATGGAACATCCGACCTTCCAGCAACGAAGCCCTTGGTCAAGAGAAATGGCGACCAGAGGGCTCACTGAACCCCGGGGTGCGCTGGCTAGTCAAGGGCCGTTCAATGGGTGGTGTCGGTCAGTGGGATGGTGGGCGTGAATAGCTGGTACCGCGCGCCGGATGTGCGGCTGATTGCCGCTACGGCGATGACGGGTGTCATGGCCGGTCTCGCTGGTATCGCGTTGACCCTGCTGCTGCACGCCGTTCAGCATGCTGCGTTCGGGTACACCGAGGAAACCTTCCTGATCGGGGTGCAAGAGGCATCCGCCGCCCGCCGGGTGATCGCGATGGCCATCGGCGGCGCCGTGGTGGGCGCAGGCTGGTGGGCACTGTGGCGGTACAGCCAACGGTTCCCTGCGGTCGGGGACGCGCTGACGGGGCCCGACAAACGACTACCGCTACCCACTGTGACGGCCGACGCTGCACTGCAGATCATCGCGGTCGGGTTCGGTGCCTCGCTCGGTCGAGAGGGCGCGCCCCGGCAGGTCGGCGCCGCCCTCGGGGGGTGGCTGGCCCACCGCCTGCGACTGGATCCGGGTCAACGCCGGACGGTCCTGGCCTGCGGTGCCGGCGCCGGCCTGGCGGCCGTGTACAACGTGCCGTTGGGTGGAGCGTTGTTCACTCTCGAGGTGCTGCTGGTGTCGGCAGCCGCGCGGGACGTGGTCCCGGCGATCCTGAGCTCCGCGGTTGCGGCCGCTGTCGCTTGGCCGGTGCTCGGCAATCAGCCCACTTACTTGGTGCCACCGGTGAACGCCAACGCGGCCATTCTGGTCTGGGCGGTAGTCCTTGGTCCGGTCGCCGCGCTGATCGGGGCCGTCTTCGTCCGAATCACCTCGGTGGCCCGTCGACGGGCACCGAAGTCGGGATGGCGGCTACCTGTCGCGACGACCATCGTGTTCAGCGCTGTCGGTGCCTTGTCGATTGGCTATCCGGCACTACTGGGCAATGGAAAAGGACCAGCGCAGCTCGCCTTCGACGGCACGCTGAGCCTGGGTGCCCTGGGCGCGTTGGTGATTCTCAAGCCCTTGGTCACCGCGGCCTGCCTTGGTAGCGGCGCCAGGGGTGGCCTGCTTACCCCGGCCGTCGCGACCGGCGCCCTGCTCGGGGCATTGACCGGGAACGTCTGGGATTTGCTGTGGCCCGGCGCATCCACCGCCGCGTTCGCGATCATCGGGGCGGCGGCCGTCCTCGCGACGACCCAACGCGCTCCGCTCTGCGCCATCGTGCTGATCATGGAATTCACCCACACCGGCCTCGACCTGTTGGTGCCCATGCTGATTGCGGTCACCGGCGCGATGTTGACCGCCCGGCTCCTGCACTCGGTCACCAGCGGCGGAGCCGAAACCGGACCGATCACAATGGCCTGAACAGCTCAGCTCCGTCACCGCGACCAGCCCCGCCGCGACGAGGCGTTCTGGAACCGAGAGATCTCGGCCGTGAGCAACGATCATCGCCAGGTAACCGAGTCGCAGGAAGGTGAACGGCCGCGCCCGATACGGGATCCAGGCAAATGGGGCATGGGATTGATACCGTTTCCCGGTCGTGAGCCGCGGAAGGGATTCGATGATGACGGCAGGACCCGTTCACCCCATTGCTCGGCCCCGGTCGAGTGGTTTGGTCGCCATGGTCATTGGTGTCCTGCTCCTGGCCGGGGCATGCAGCAACGCAGGGGAGACCACGCCAACGACGGCCGCGGACCCGGTGGCCGAAGCGCAGACCCGGGTCAGCGACGCCGAGGCCGGGGTGAGCGGCGCAGAGAGCGCACTGACGTCCGCTCACCAGGACTTCTGCGTGACGGCGAAGGACTACGTGGAGACCCTCGACCGGTACGGGCGGGTGTTCACCGATCGAAGCGCGACCGTCGGCGATGTCCAGACCCTCGGTGCCGATCTCGTCGAACCGCGTGACCAGGTTGCCACCTCGGTTGATGCCGTCGAGACCGCGAAGAGCGATCTCGCAGCCGCGCAGCAGGAACTCGTCGATGCCCAGGCCGCGCTGGCCGAGGCAATCGCCGTCGCGTCGAGTGTTCCGGTCAGCTCCACAGTGGAGACCACGATCACCACCACCACGCTGGTCCCCGCCGCGACGATCGAGCGGGTCCAGTTGGCGGAACAGGATCTTGCTCGCACGGCGCGGGGAATCAACGCCGACACCCCGCTCGTCGAAGCGGGCGCGGCGTACAACTCGGCGGCACTTGCCCTGGAGATCGCCTGGCTGAATCTGCTCAACGAAGCCGGGTGCCTGTCCGAACAGCGGCAGGCAGATGCCCTCGCGCAGCTCACCGCGTACACCACGGCGCTGCAAACCGACCTGACGCGGGCCGGCTACGACCCGGGGCCGATCGATGGTGTCTACGGGCCGGAGACCGTCGCCGCAGTGGAACAGCTCCAGAGGGACAGTGGGCTTCCGGTGACCGGTTTCGTCGACGAGGCGACCGCACGTGCTCTCCAGGCCAAGCTGGTCGCGGTCGGGGAGGCCGAGGCCGCGCAGTCGGCCACCCAGACTGCGGCGCTCCAGACGGCGCTGAAGTTGGCCGGGTATTGGGACGGCCCGATCGACGGTCAGTGGACGGACGCCCTGACGCAGGCGTTGGTGGCCATGCAGACCACGCTCGGGGTCGAGCCGACCGGCCAGGTCGACGCGGCAACGATTGCGGCCTTCCAGCTGGCGCTGGCCGCGCTGCCGGCAACAGTCACGTCAGCCGCGACCGAAACCGCAACCGCAACCGAGACCGCGACAGCGACGGAAACGGCAACGAAGACCGCAGTCGAGACGGCAACAGCGACCAAGACGAAAACCGCGACCGAAACGACGACCGCCACCGAGACCACGACTGCGCCGAAGTCAACCGACGAGACGACGGAGCCTGAAACGACCGGCTGACCGGCCCTGCGGCGGAATCTCGGTCGGTGCCGCTGGTTCCTGGTTCTGACCGAGGGTCGCCGAGGTGTCAGCCGGGCAGCTCGTCGGGAAGACTTGACGGCCGGGATTTCCTTCGGGCGATCCCGTCGCAGGCTGCCGCCACCATGGCGGCGGTTCCCGCTCCCACGATGGAGCCGATCGCGACGTCGCCCGGGTAGTGCACACCGGTATGCACTCTGGAGTACGCCACCCCACCGGCGAGCAACCGGATTGGCACGGCCAGACCCGGCAGGTGCCGGCCCACCGCATAGGCGAACGCGAACGCCGACGCGGAGTGGCCCGAGGGAAATGAGGTGGATTCCGGCATCGAGACAAACCGAGCCGTGTTCGAGGCAGGATCTGCGCGATCCGGTCGACGCCGGTGGGCGATGGGCTTGATACCCAGATTGACCGCCGCGGACGTCACCCCGATCGCCAGGACGCCCTCGATCGCGGCCCGGCGTCCGCGTTTGCGGCCGAAGACGGCAATGGCTGCTGCCGTCCCCAGCCAGAGACGCGAGAAGTTCGCGGCGTTCGAGAGCCGGCGGATGTGCCGGTCCAGTTGAGGCGTTGGCGTGTCGGCAACCGCTTGATAGACCGCCCGGTCGACCGCACCCAGCTCGCGCAGTGCCTGCGCCAAGCCGGATCCCGCACCGCGCCGCCCCTCAACAGTCCGGGCGAGGGCGTCCTCGGGTGTCAGGACCTGTTCATCGATCCGTTCAGTCATCAACGACCCCTTCGTTCAGTGGCAGATCATGATGTGGCGGCGTCGGCGCGCCGATTGTCTGTTCGGCGTGGTCGAGCAATCATGACCCGTGGGCTGCCTGCCCGTTGGTCCACCGGAAGCATCTTTCACGATGTGGTGTGCCATCGGGGAACCATCGATCGGCGGGCGCGGGGCTCAGTCGCCGGTGCCGTCTCGGTCACCGGGCGCTCCCGATCGACCCACGCGCCGTACCGGGTGGCGAACACCTCGGCGGACAGGCCGTGCAGGATGACACTGAGCAGCACCGTCATTGCCAGGGTGGAGATTGCCACCCGGAGCGAATCGTCAACCTCCAGATCCTCGACAGCCAGCAGTGCGAACACCACGGTGGCCAGTCCGCGAGGCCCGAACCAGCCGATGAACGCGACACTTCTGGCCCGCAGCCCGGACCCGATCAACGACACCGCCACCGGAACCATGCGCAACACCGTCAGCGACAACACTGCGAAAAGCAGCTCACGCCAACCGACGTGGTCCTGAATCAGCGGCAGCGCCGCAACACCGAAGACCAGCCACACCGCGAAACCCAACAGTTCGGACAGCCCCTCCGTCCGGTCCAACGCCGATACCTCCTGATCAACCCAGGGCGCCGCCGCGGTGAACGCCGTTCCCGCGACGAACGCCGCGACGAAACTGTTGCCACCGACCACCGCCACGAGGCAATACGCCAGAATCGGCAGAACCAGCACCCCAAGGGACCTCGTTGCGGGGGTGCTCAGGTCACGACGGCGCGACCATCCCAGGAGCAGGCCACCGCCGGCGCCGACCGCGGCGCCCAGGGCAGTACCGATCCCGAGCTCGATGAGTCCATGGACCGCGCTGACGCCCGGGCTCAACCCCTCCTCGCCGGCCGCCGCGGCGATCGCGAACAGCACGACGGGGGTGATCAGCCCGTCGTTCAGGCCGCTCTCCACATTTAGGGCCCGCCGAACACGCACCGGCACCACCGGGTTCAATACGGTGGCAGCACCCAGGCCCGCATCGGTCGGTGCCAAGGCCGCGGCAAGCAGCAACGCCACCATGACCGGCATGGCCGGGAAAATGAGTCGGGCCGCGAGCACACCGAACAGCACGGTCAGCGGCAATCCCACCAGCAGCAACCGGAGGACCAACCCGCGGTCGGCCTCGATCTGCCGCGGCCGCACCTGCGCCGCGTCGTGGAACAGGATCAGCGCCAGAGTTACCTCTGCGACCACCTTGATGCCCTCGGCCGCCTCGCCGCTCGCGTCGGTGGACACCGCCGAGATCACCGCCCCGGCAACCACGAACGCGATTGGCGCGGTCACGTACATCCTGCTCAACCAGCCCGCCGAGACGCTGAAGGCCAGCACGAGCGCCGCGAAAACCACGGCAATCGCGCTCACCGGTGGGCCACCGATGCAACGGTGGCGCTACCGGACTCCACGGGCCCGCTCCGGATTGACCGCCCGCGGAGCATCGACAGCGGCCACGGCGGCGGGGCTCCGGCGGCGGACCGCCTTGCTGACCTCGATCACGAAGGGCAGCAGCAACGCCAGCCCGACGCATTCCAGCCACTGCGGGCCGGTCAGGGAGGTGGTGAGCAACCCGGCCTGCAGGCCGGGCAACTGGGTCGCCAGCACGATCATCGCGACCGGCACCAGTGAGATCGCCAAAGCCTGCAGGATCGGCGCCGTCAGGCCGCTTGTCGGGTCGCGACGATTGGTCAATGCGTTGAACACGGTGCCGAGGCCCATCACCACGAAGGTCATCGTCATGGATGCACTCGCGTCATCAACGCTCGGGGCATCCGGGCCGGCGACGAGCGGTACCAGGGCGGCCACGAAAAGGACTGCGCCGTACAGGATCCAGAACAGTACCGCCGCGCGGTTGGTGATCGGCACCTTCGGGTCACGGGGTGGGCGGTTCATCACGTCCGGATCTCCCGGGTCCACGGTGATGACGACGACCCCGGCCGCCGTGCAGAAGAACAGCAGGAACAGCACCATGGTCGGGGTCAATGCCACGCCCTGATTGATGTCGAACGCCGTCGCGGCGATGAACAGCATCACCAGGGACAGCAGCTGGGTCATCTGGAACCGCACGTAGGACACGATCTTCGCGTAGACCCGGCGGCCGAGCTCGACGGCGTGCACCAGGGTGCCGAAGTTGTCGTCCGTCAGGATCATCCTGGCCGCTTGCTTGGTGACCTCACTTCCGCTACCCATCGCCACGCCGATGTCCGCCTGCTTGAGCGCGGCAGCGTCGTTGACCGCATCGCCCGTCATGGCGACGATCAGGCCCTGGCTCTGCATCACCCTGGCCAGCCGGAGCTTGTCCTCGGGTGAAACCCGGCCGAAGACGTGGAGTTGGGGGAGCCGGCGCTTGAGCTCGTCGTCCGACATCGCCTGCAGCTCCGCACCGCTGATCGCACCCGGGCCGAGCCCGAGCGTCTCACCGATTGCCTGGGCGGTGACCGCGTGGTCGCCGGTGATCATCCGGACGTCGATCCCGGCCCGCAACGCGGTGGCCACCGCGGCCTTGGCCTCTGCGCGGAGCGGGTCGATGATGCCCACCATTCCGACGAATGCCAGGTCGTGCGTGAATGACATCGGCTCGTCCGTCATCGACTGCACCTGGTCGGCCCGGACCAGCCGCGCCGCGAAAGCCAGGACGCGTAGACCTTTCTCGCCCATGCGCGCGTTCGCCGCCTCGATGCCGGCGCGGGCCTGTTCGATCGGCACCTGGCTGCCGCTCAGCGGCCCACCGGACTGCGTGCAGCGGGCCAGCACGACGTCCGGACCGCCCTTGACCAGCTCGATGACGTGATCGGTCCCCTCGACCGGGTAACGGTGGAAGGTCGCCATGAACTTGTACTCGGAATCGAACGGCACCTCGGCGATCCGCGGGTACGCCCGCCGCGTTTCCTCCGCGTCCACCCCGAGCTTGGCCGACAACACGACGAGCGCGGCCTCTGTCGGGTCGCCCACCACCGACCCGTCGTCGGCGACCGTGGCGTCGCTGCACAGCACCAGCCCGAGCGCCAGCCGGGTGAAGTCCGGGACGGGGGTGCCGGCGACGGACAGGATCGCACCGGACTTGCGGTAACCCGCGCCGTCGACGGTGAACCAGGTACCGTTCGCGAAGATCGTCGAGACCATCATCTGGTTCATGGTCAGGGTGCCGGTCTTGTCGGTGTTGATCGCGCTGGTCGCGCCGAGGGTCTCCACATCGGTGAGGTTCTTCACCACGGCCTTGGCCTCGGCAAGTTGCTTGGCGCCGTAGGACAGCATCCCGGAAACGAACGCCGGCAGCCCGGTAGGGATGGCAGAGATGGCCATGGCCGTGCCCAGCAACAACAGCTGGCTGATCGGCATGCCGCGAATCAGTCCGACGACGACGATGAACGCCACCGCCGTCCAGGCGATGATGCCCAGCACCCCGGTCAAGGTGTCGAGTTCCTTCTGCAACGGTGACCGGGTCCGGGTGACCGACGTCAGCATGGTGGCGATCTGACCCATCTGGGTCGTCATGCCCGTGCCGGTGACCACCATCGACGCCGTGCCTCTGGTCACGGAGGTGTTCTGGAACAGCATGTTGGTGCGATCCCCGAGCGCGACCTCGCCGGTCAGGACCGCGCTGTCCTTGCTCACCGGGGCGCTTTCGCCGGTCAGCGCAGCCTCCTGCGCCTCCAGCGTTGCGGACCGGATGATCCGGCCGTCCGCCGGAACAACGTCACCGGCCTCCAGCTGGACCAGATCCCCCGGCGCCACCTCGACGGCCGGGACCAGCACCAGGGACCCGCCCCGGACCACCTTCGCCTGCGGCACCTGCAGGTTCGACAGGGCGTCCACGCTCGCCCTGGCCTTGAGTTCCTGCCGGGATCCCAGCACCACATTCAGCAGGATCAGGAGCGCCACGATGACGCCGGTGGATATCTGGCCGATCGCGAAGCTCACCGCGGTGACCGCAATGAGCATGATGTTCATCGGGTTCCGCAGTTGGGTCAGTGCGACAACGAGGATCGAGGGCGGCTTCTCCCCGGCGATCTTGTTCGGGCCGAATCGGGCCAGCCGGGAGGCGGCCTCCGCGTTGGTCAATCCTGCTGAAGGATCCGTCCCCAGTTCGGCGGCGACGTCGATTGCCGCGCGCGAGTATGGGGCGACGCCCTCATTCGATGGCCTGGCCGCGATGTGCTCGGCGCTGCTACTCACGACGATTCGTTCCTCTTTCGGCCAAGAGCGGTCACCGGAACCCCGATGATTTCAACGGGAAGCCGGACAGGATGATCAGTGCTGTCGAACAAGGAGAAGCCTTGCGGGGCAGCGCCTGTGCCGGTAAAACCGCATCCGTGACGGGCACAACGGCCCGCGTCGATGGTTCCGGTTTCGGCACGGGTCACACATTCTTCATGTCCTGACCGTGGGTGGTCAGTGCCCAGATGATGACGTCGACCGCCCAGGGGTCCGGACGGGCGGCGGCGTGGCTGGTCTCGCGGGTGGCCATCACCGTCTCCTGTCTGCGCTTTATGCTGGCTGCACTGTCTCCTGGCTCGAGAATTCCAGTGGGCTCCACCCTCCGCGCGGACTGGTCCGATTGCATCATTCGTTTGGAATGAGGTGTCCGGAGGTGACCGGGTTTCCGGTGCCGCCCCGCCGGGTTCCCTGGCCGGTGGGGTCGTCTACAGCTTCAGCAAGTTGATCAACGGCTCTGCCAAAGGTGCAGCGAGTCCTTGTGCGTCGGTCTTCCCTTGGGCACCAGTCGACGCCCGCGCACCAGTCGACTCCCCAGCGCCGGTACACCTCGACGAACGGCGCCCGCCCGGCCTCTCGGGCCGTCCCTCCGCGTCCTCCGCCGCCGACTCGATGCCGGCGTAGGTCGGTGCCTACCTGGCGATGTCCCGGCCATGCGCGGTCAGGGCCCAGATCACGACAACGTCAAGGGCGATGATCAGCGTGCTCCATATCGGGTAGTACGGCAGCCACATGAAGTTCAGCACCGCACTGACAGCCGCAACCGCGACGCCAACGGCACGAGCCCACACCGCGCCCCGGAGAACGAACACGCCGGCGACCGCGACGACCGCGCCGACGATCAGATGCACCCAACCCCAGGACGTGAGGTCGAGGGAGAACGTCCACTTCTGACCGACGACGTAGAAGTCCTCATTCAGCAGGGCGACGAGCCCTTGAAACGCCTGGAATGCGCCCGTCATGATCATCACCACGGCTGCGAACGCGGTGAATCCGACGGCAATGGAGTTGACGGGTGGTTGGGTTGAAGCTCGTCCGGACATTTGGTTCGTCATGGTGTCTCCCACAGGGTGATGGGTCGTGGCCGACCGCGGTGGCCGAGAACCAGACCGCCCATGTACGCAACAAGTACACCCCGAGGGCGCCGGTTTCTCGCGTCCATTATCCGCCACTTCGCGCCCAGCGGAGGAAACATTGTCGAATTCGTAATACGCGCGCCGGTTCGTCAAGGCGTTTCTGCCACCGGTCAGAAGGTGAGTGTTCATCGGCGTGTCGGCACCGGCGAATCCGCCCTCCGGAGTTGGACTCGATATGTTGGGCACCCGGAATCGGGGTGGACAACTGGGCTGCGGGTGAGGCGACCGGGGGACCACGCGGATGCGGCGCCACGGTCGTCGCACCAACGCGAAGGCTCAATGGTCCAGCCCTTCAAACGAGTATGACCTGGAGCGCACGATGACTTACTGCCTGGCAATGCGGCTGGACGAAGGTCTGGTCTTCATGTCCGATACCCGCACGAATGCAGGCGTCGACAACATCGGCACCTACCGGAAGTTGCACGTGTTGTCGGCCGGTCCGGATCGGGTCTTCGTCCTGCAGTCGGCCGGCAACCTGGCGACGACTCAAGAGGTGCTGGATCGGATTCAGGTTGATATCGACACTCCGGGGGATCACGAGAGCCTGCTGCAGTGTCAGTCGGATGTTCGAGGCCGCGCTGTACATCGGCCGGCTCGGCCGGGAAGTGAATCAGCGGCACCGAGACGCGCTGAATTCGGTTGGTGCCGATGGGACTGCCACTTTCATCCTGGGCGGTCAGATTTCCGGGCACCCAGCGGATATTCTGTTGGTCTATCCGGAGGGCAACTACATCCGCGCCTCGGACGATCGACCCTTCCTGCAGATCGGCGAAAGCAAGTACGGCAAGTTTCTTCTGGAAATGGCGGTTGAGGCGGGCGCCGGAATCGTGACGGCATCAAAGATCGCGATCGGTTCGATGATGAGCACGGCGCGGGCCAATCTGGCCGTCGGGCCGCCCTACGATTTGGCCATTTATCCCGCCGATGCCCTCGCGGTCGAGGAATTCCGGATACTGCCCGATTCCACCGTGCTCATTCGGCTCCAAGCGATCTGGCAGCGACACATGCTTCAAGTCGTTGAGGACATGCCGAGCGTGCACGACCTCGATGATCTCGATCGGCGAATTGAACATGATCGCATCGCGCGCTGACACTTGCGACTCGCCGGCACGCCGAGGAATGTCAGCAGCCCATCAGAATGTTGTCGGGATCTCGGTAGTGGGGATTGTCGATCACGCCGTGCTCATACACAATTGTCGGGTGCGTCCTGAGTACATTCTCCAGTGCGCGGCTATCGAGATCATCGAGGTCGAAAAGACAGAGCAGTGCAGGTGCATGTGCTGACGTCATCCGATTGAGGCTGGCCTCATAGCTGAAGAGCTCCGCCAGGTCTGATGAATCGCCCGTGGCCCAAGACATCTCGCCGGTTGCCCGGAACAGCTTGCCGGCTTCGCCCGCAGCGACAGCTGTTTCATCGAGAAAGTCGTACATGTCGACTGCGACGAAGTCGCCGTTGGCGCGGTAGGTGTTGGAGGCGGTGTGGATGTCGAGGCGTGATTCATCGGTGGGGTGAGCATTGCGCGACAGTCGATCCCTGATCGCGGTCGGATCGGTGCGGTCGATGAGACACAGGCATCGATCGCCGCGATCCAAACCTGCGCGGAGGTAGGGCAGCATGATTTCGTCACGTTGCCTTTCGCCGCGGTAGAGACCGCAGAGGTGGTCGCCCGGGCCAGCAGTTCCATCCCAGCGAGTGCGTGCGGTGAGCTGTGACAGGTCAACATGCTGCTCACCGGCGGACCGACGAAGGTCGTCCAGCAACGCCCTTGCGGCAGCGGCGGTCGATGAGGTTGCCCGGTCGGCCGCGCGCCGGAGTGCTTCGACCGCAATGTTGTGCGAATGACCTGTGGCCAACAGGACACCGACTGCCCGGTTGACAGCTGAGAGGTCGTCAAGACCAGAGAACCCCGGCACCGGCGTGAGGTGTTGATCGACCATCAGTACGGGATCGGGGGATTGACCGGTCCAGACGAGGTTCACGCCCAGCGTCCAGCCGAGTTCCGCGGCCAGGTCGACCAGGGATCCGGCCTTGGCGGCGTAGAACACCACTTCGCTGCCGGGGTCGAAGCCAGCCCACATCGAGAGCGGGACTCGGAGCGATGATTGCGGGGCCACGCCTTCCGGTGACGTGGTCAACGTCAGGTCGACATCGCAGCTGCGGATGGTGATCGACAGCCCGATGGCGGACGGAACCGCGTGCAGTAGCAGGGCGTGCATTTGCTCAATGGCTTCCGGAACCTGGATCGCGAAACTCCCCAGCTCGGCCAGCTGCGAGGCAATTGCGTCGGTTAGGTCCACTATCACGCTCCTAGCGACCGGGAGATACCGGCCAGCGCTCACCCTACGCGCGACCCACCGGACTATCGCCGGATTCTCCGGAGTTCCTGGTAGGTAACACGTTTCAGCAGCTGAATCCTGACCGTGCGACGGTCGTCAGCGCGAGGATCTGGTGCGCAGACCGAACCCGTAGGCGTACAGCGGGTCGTACTTCCGATCCTTGACGTTGATGGGTTCCTGCGCTGCCGTCCGCGGCCAACTGACGGGCAGTTTGCCGGTGAAACCGCGCTTGCCGAACAGGACGTCGGCGACGCCCGCACCCTCGGTGCCCGGCAACCACGAGGCGACCAAGGCATCGATGTTGCCGAGAAGGTCGGTGACAATCTGCGGCCGGCCAGAGACAATCAGCACCACACAGGTTTTCACCTGGCTGCACACCCGTTCCACGGTTGCGCGGTCCTCATCCTGCAACTCCAGCGACTTGGCTTCCCGCGGCAGGCCGGCGTCCGCGGGGTCGTAGGCCCATTGCGGACCGCCGACGTCGCCGAAGCCCTCCGAGTACGGCGTCTCGCCGACCGCGACGACAGCCACATCGGCGCCGGCCGTCGTGGCCGTGCCGTCGGCGCTGTAGGTGACCCGAGCCTGCGGCGCGACCTGCTTGATGCCGTCGAGGATGCTCGTGCCCGGCTGTTGCGGTAGTCCGGCTGGGTTCTGCTCCGAGAAGCCCTGCCAGGTGAGCGTCCACCCGCCGGACTGGTTCCCGACGTCGTCGGCGTTCCGGCCCGCGACGTAGATTCTCGCGTTCTTCTTGAGTGGCAGCGCGTTGCCGGAGTTCTTCAGCAGCACTTGGGATTCCGCGACGGCCTGCCGGGCGACCGCCCGGTGCGCGGCGGAGCCGATGTCGTTGATGTGCGTGCGATCGGCATACGGGTGCTCGAAGAGCCCGAGTTCGAACTTCTTCGTCAGGATCCGGGTGACCGCGTCGTTGATTCGCCGCTCTGCGACCCGGCCGGCCCGCACCTCCGCGAGGAGCGTCTCGACGAACTGCGGCGCCGAATTCGGTTCCATGAACATGTCGATGCCAGCGTTCACACCGAGCCGGACCTGATTGGGGTAATCGCCGGGCAGTTGATGAATGCCCTCCCAGTCGCTGATGACGAATCCGTCGAGCCCCATTTTGCCCTTGAGGACGTCGGTGATCAGCTCGCGATTCTGGTGCATCTTGATCGGGTTGCCGACCCCGTCCTCGGTCCAATCGACGCTGGAGAACGAGGGCATCGCGCTGCCGGCGTCGGCGCCACGAATCGCGGGCCAGTACGGCGCGAGGTCGATCCGGGCGAAGTCCCGCCGGTTGGTGATCGTGATTCCCTGGTCGACGGTATAGGTGCCGACCGGTGTGCCGTAGGTGGTGTTTCCGTCGCCGGCGAAGTGCTTGACGGTGGCCAGCACATGATCGTTGTCGTCGAGGCCACGCTGATGGCGACCCTGCAATCCGACGACAGCCGCCGCGCCCAGCCGGGCCACCAGACTCGGGTCCTCACCGTAACTTTCGTAGCTGCGGCCCCAGCGCGCGTCGCGGGTGACGCAGATGCACGGCGCGAAGTTCCACGGGATGCCAGTGGCGCGGACCTCCTCGGCCGTGACGGCCGCGACCTGCTCCACCAGCGTCGAGTTCCGGGTGGCGCCGAGGCCGATGTTGTGCGGGAAGATCGTCGCCCCGAGCAGATTTCCGTGTCCGTGCACGGCGTCGACACCGTAGATGATGGGGATGCCCAATCGGGTGCTCAACGCTTGCTGCTGGAATCCGTCCACCATGTCGGCCCACGCCGCCGGGGTGTTGGGTGTCGGGGCGGATCCGCCGCCGGACAGCACGGAGCCCAGATTCAGGGTGGCGACCAACGTGGGGTCCGCGAGCGCGCCGCGCTCGGCCTGGGTCATCTGGCCGACCTTCTCCGCCAGCGTCATCCGGCCGAGCAGGTCACGAACCCGCCGCTCGACCGGGAGCTTGGCGTTGCGATAGGCAGCGGCGGAGCTCGCGGCGGCCGAACTCGCGGCGGTCGAGGCCGCGGCCGGTACCGCCAGGATGAGTGGAGCAGTGGGAATGAGCAGGACCGCTGCAAGCAGCATGGCCGTTCGACGCCGGTGCCGCCGACGGGCAGGTGGTGGGGTAGCGGCTCGAGCGGTCATCAGCGACCCTCCGGTAGAAGCGATTTCCATTGCGCGTGGGAGCGATCCCACGCTGAGCGGGTCAACAGTGCCATAGCCGAAAGCTGTTGGGTAAGAGCCCGATGGGGTGACGAATTTGCCCTGATTGCGCCGCGATGCCACTCTCCGCTTTCGCCTCGGGACCAACCGATCGCCCGCCGATGACACTCTCGCCCAAGGCCGTGGGAGGCCGCCGGTCGGGTCCGCAGCTCATCCACGTCATCGGGTCACAGTCCGCGCGGGCCGGGTGGGGTTACCGGCGGCTCGGTCGGGGAACTACTGACGCCGGAAAGGTTGTGTTCGCTATTCCGGCAATGGTTGCAATGAAAAGTACAGCCGGCCGTGCTGAAAGGGTCGTTGATCGGAATGCGCGATGCCCGTCCCGAAGTCTCGGTGGTGATCCCGTACTTCGACGACCAGGTCCGGCTGACTTTGCTGTTGCGGGCATTGGACCAGCAACACGGTGATGTTGCGTTCGAGGTGTTGGTCGCCGACGACGGCTCCCCGGAGCCCCCCACCATCCCGGCGGGGCTGGGATTCGACTGCACTGTGGTTCGTCAGCCGGACAACGGGTTTCGGGCCGCGGCCGCCCGAAATCTGGGTGCGGGTCGCGCCGTCGGCGGGCTGTTGTTGTTCCTGGACGGAGACACGCTCCCGGCCGCCGGGTACGTACAGGCGATGACCGACCGGCTGCGGTCGATCGCGGATGGGCACGGGGCGTTGGTGCTCGGCCGGCGCCGGCACGCGCATCTCTCGGCCGTCGGCCAGGACGCGGTGCTGGCCTTCCTCCGGGGCGAAGGCGAGGTGGAGAATGCCGGGCAACTCAACTCCGCAGGGTCGGAGATTCGGCTGCTCGGTGATCCACAGTGGCTGCTGGACGGGTACGCCAGGACGGACGGTTTGCGCGCCGCGACCGACGAAGACTTCCGGCTGGTCATCTCGGCGGTGCTGGGAGTGGACAGGAAACTGTGGGACGCCATCGCTGGATTCGACGCATCGTTCGTGGGATACGGCGGGGAGGATTGGGATTTCGGTTGGCGGGCCTGGCTGGCCGGCGCTGACTGGAGCTACCAGCCGGCCGCGGTTGCCTGGCATGACGGTCCCGATGTCGCCGGCCGGGATGCCGACATCGTGGCCAGGAATGCCGCCAAGAACGCGGAGTGCCTGCGGCTCGCCGAGTCCATCCCGCTGCCGTCGGTACGTGGCACGGGTCTGGTCCTGGAGTACCCGGAAACCGTCATCAGGTACCTGGGACCGGTGACCGGCACTGTTGTCGACGCCGCGGTGATCGCGTGCGTCGGCGGCATGTTGGCCAGAACCGATGCTGCCGTGTGGTTTCCGGACTGTGCGACGGAATCCGAACTGCCACCGTTGCTCCGCCGAGATCCCCGGGTACACGCCGGGGATGTCCCGCCGGCGGTCATGGCGCGGGCGCGCTACCAGGTTGAGGTGGCGAACCCGGTACGGCTGGCGGCCCCGCTCGGTCGGTGCTGCGCGGCGGGTGAGTGGGACCTTCCTGGGCTGCGGATCCGCCACACCAGGGCACGGAACCGGGGAGCGTCGGCACCCCTGGGGTTGCCCACATCCATGTCCATGACGGGCCCTGCGGTACTGCCGATCCCGGCAGACATAGCGCTGGAGCGCTGGTGGGCCGGGTGGTGAGTTGGCAGCACCCGACACCGGTATCCCGTCAGCCGGCCACTCTTGCCGACGCCAGCGATCGATACTCCTGTTCCACTGATGCGTCCAGCACGCCGCGTCGGATCAGTTCCGACAGACCGCGCAGCGCCAACCCATAACTGCCGTAGACGATGTCGGCAACCAGCACGAGCCGGGCAACCTGCTCTGCGTCGAGTTCGCCTAGCCGCACCGGGTCTCGGACATACAGCAGGTCGGCCTCGACGAGTTGGCGCGCCGCCTGCTGCAGCGGATCCGCCCAGACGACCGGCGTCATCGGCCAGGTGCGGGTGGCGACGAACTGGTGCGGAACGAATCCCTGACTGCGTAGTTCGAGATCGACGTCGGCGAAGGTCGGCTGTTCGCGGTAGAGCCGGTGAAAACCGACCTCGGTCTGCACCGCGACCGCCCGGGAAAGCTTGTCCCGCCCGGCCCGCAGGACAGCCAGTTCCCCGCCCTGGATATCGATCTTCAGGAAGTCGACTGCGGCGATCTCCGAAATGTCATCCAGCTTCCTGGTTTCCACCTGCTCCGTGCCGGTGACCCGGGCCAGTGTCGGGAAGTCGGTGAGCAGAGTGAGCTGTTGCTCGTCCGGTTCCAGCAAACTGGCGAAACCCGAAGTCGCGCAGTGAAACAGGGTGTGCCGATCGCCGTCGCCGACGGCGTAGGGCAGGTACCGTTCGTGGGATCCCGCCCGCCGCCGCAGATCTGCCAGCGCGTCGAGCTGCGGCTCGAACCCGGTCACCCGGCACAACCCCGCGTCCAGCAGCAGACGATAGGGCGGGTCACCGTCGATGGGGTTGGCGCCGACGTCGACGACGTCGACCTGCGGTACGCCGCTGTCCCGCTCAGCAAATGCCGGCCGCAGCACAGCCCAGACCCGCCCAGCCATCGCCAGAGCATCTGGATGGTCGGCGGTGGGATTGGCGGCATGCGTCACCGCGCGATCAGGTCGGACGGCGGTGCTGCTGACTGGGGGTTTCACCCGATGCAAGTACCCACGTGCGCACACTTCAACTGCTGGAAACCCCTACGGCAAAGGCGGCACGGAAGCGGTCGAGGGCGGCCAGGGAATCACCGGAGGCGAAGGCTTCGAGTCCGACGACCCCGTCGTAGCCCAGGCGATCGAGGGCGGCGGCAATCGCCGGGTAGTTGATCTCGCCGGTGCCGGGTTCGCAGCGGCCCGGGACGTCGGCGACCTGGATCTCGCCGATGAACGGCAGTGCCTGTTCGACGAGTTGGATCAGGTTACCCTCGCCAATCTGCGCGTGATATAGGTCGAGATTCATTCGCACGTGCGGGTTGTCGACTGCCTGCACCAGGGCCAGGGTGTCCGCCGCCTTGGCGAAGGGGGTGTGCGGATGGTCGACCGCGGTGTTCAGGTTCTCCAGGGTGAAGACCCGGCCGGCCCGTTCCCCGAGCTCGGCCAGCCGGGTCAGGGTGCGGGCCGCAGTGAGCCACATCGCCGGCGAGACCACATCGGTGCCGATCACCGGGAGGCCGGTTCCGTCCAGTCCGGTGCCGTGCACATTCAACCGCGGGCAGTTCAGCTCCTCCGCGACCCGCAGCGACTGCTCGGCGGTGCGGAGCAACTCGTCGGCGCCGTCGGGATCGGCCAGGGTGCCGGCGATATAGCCGGTCATCGACGAGAAGGTTGCACCGGTTCGGACCAACGCTGGGATGTCCTTCTTCGTCCAGTCCCAGATCTCCACCTCGTAACCCAACTCGTCGATGCGGCGGACGCGTTCGGTGAACGGCAGGTCGGTGAAGACCATTTCGGCGGAGACCGCCAACCGGAAGCTCATTTCGCCAACTCCGCGATCAGCACCGGACGCCCCGATTCCACCGAAGCGACTGCAGCCAGGGCAATCTCGAGTGCGGCGCGGGCGTCCTCACCGTTGACGTCGGGCAACCCGCCGGAGCGGACCGCGGCCACGAATGACGCCAGTTCGGCGGTGTACGCGCCGGACAGCAATTCCTGGTCGCTGTGCACCGTTTCGGCCAGCTCGCCGGCCGCGCCGGAGAACACCATGCCGGTGCGCCGGCCGCCGCCCATGGTGGCCATCCCGCCGGAGCCGAAGACCTCGCCGCGAACGTCGTACCCGTAGGAGGCCTCGAAGCACGCCTCCGCGGTGCCGACCGCACCATTGTCGAAACGCACCACCACGACAGCGGTGTCGAGCAGGCCGCGATCCTTCCATTCCGGTTCCACCAGTGCCGTCGCGGTCGCGAACACCTCGACGGCCGTGGCTCCCGGGTTCAGGAACCGCAGGGCGTCGAAGTCGTGGATGAGGGTCTCGGTGAAGATCGTGTTCGGCGCGACCCTGGCCGGGTCGAAGCCGCCCGGGTCCCGGGTTACCGACCGCAGCAACCGCGGCGTGCCCAGCCGTCCGTCGTCCAGCAGTCCACGGGCCGCGGCCCAGTCCGGTGCGTACCGACGATTGAACCCGACCTGCAGCACGACGCCGGCCGCTCGGGCCGCGTCGATGGCGCGATCCGCGTCGGCCAAGCTGAAGGCCATCGGCTTCTCGCAGAACACGCCCTTGCCGGCGGCGGCAGCGGCGACCACCAGGTCGGCATGGAACCGGGCCGGGGCAGCGATCACCACAGCATCAATATCCGGGTCGGCGAAGACCTCGGCCGGGTCGGTGGCGAACGTCGTCGCACCGAGTGACGCGGCCAGCTTCTCCGCCGCCCCAGGAGCCGGGTCGGCAACGGCGGCCAGGACCGCACCCGGCAGTCGACGCGCCAGCGTCTCGCCGTGGAACGAGCCCATCCGGCCCGACCCGATCAATGCCACCCGAACCGGACCCTGCTGCTGTACCTCGGTCATGCTGCTGCTCCTAGTCGATGCTGATCGCGGATGCTGTCTTGTACTTGCGTGACGGACCTGTCTCGGTTGTCCAGGTTCACCAGTGCGGACTATAACGTTCTAGACCGACGACAGGATCCTGCCGCCTCTGCTTTCGTTTGTCAAGACATTCGGAATAGGGGGTATAACGTTCTATCCAGGTGTGGGATGTCCGGCGACCGGTCCGTGCGGTGGAAGGAGGAAACGGTATGGCGAGTGACGAATCCCGCTCCAGGACCCGGCGCCCCACCCTGGCCGATGTCGCAGCCGCGGCCGGAGTATCAGTGCCGTTGGTGTCGATCGTGATGCGCGACGTCCCGGGCGCCAGCGCCGTTACCCGGGAACGGGTCCGGATGGTCGCTGCCGAGCTCGGCTATCGGCCGGATCAGCGGGCACGCTTGCTGCGGCAGCAGCGATCTCGGCTGCTGGGTGTGACATTCGAAGTCGAGCAGGCCTTCCACGGCGACCTGGTCGAGGGCATCTACGCAGCCGCCGAACCCGCCGGCTACGACGTCGTGCTCAGCCCGATCGCCCCGGGGCGGCCGGAGGCCAGAGCGATCGACGACATTCTCGGCGACCGTTGCGAGGCGGCGATCCTGCTGGGCCCGCGGTCGTCCACCCGATCGCTGACCGCGTTGGCCGCCAGACTGCCGGTGGTGGTCATTGCCCGCAACGTCAGATCCGCGGCGGTGGACTGCGTCCGCACCGACGACGTCGCCGGGATGAACGCCGCCATCGGCCACCTGAGCGAACTCGGGCACCGGCACATCGCCTACCTCGACGGCGGCAGTTCTCCGGGTGGCCCGGAGCGGCTCCGGGCCCTGCGAATGGCGGCAACGTCACACGGACTGGGTGCAGATGTGCTGGTGCTGCCCGCCGGACCGGGGGAGGAGGATGGCGCAGCGGCCATCCGAGACCTGCTGTCCGGGACAGTGGGAGTGACAGCGGTCGTTGCCTTCAACGACCGCTGCGCCATCGGCGTTCTCGACACCCTGCTGCGAGCCGGGATCTCGGTGCCGCAGGACATGTCGGTCATCGGATATGACGACAGCCGCCTCGCCCGGATCTCCTACATCAACCTCACAACTGTCGGGCAGCACCCCGACCACCTCACCCGGCTTGCTGTCCACCGGGCGATTGGTCGCCTCGAGAACGAACAGAGCGGACCGCGCGACCAGGTCGTGCCCGCCGACCTGGTCGTCAGAACCAGCACCGGCCCGCCGCGACCCTGACTCGTCTCGCAAAACCCTGGGTACGCGGCAGTTCGTCGTTGCCGGTCAGTCTCGCGGCGTCAGTTTCGCCGCAGCGGTCGCTGCTTCATTTCTGGTGCAGTTGCCGGGGAAAGACCACGTCCAGCGCCGCGAGGAGCGACTCGGGGCCACCGGATTCCTGCAGCCAACTGTGAAAGCCATCGACGAAGTGCACACCGGTGAGCGCGGGGGTGGACCGGTCGAGGGCGCCCTGAACGATCACCGGCGCAATGCCCCGCACCAGCAGACGGCTCAGAATCTCGGCCGTATCGAGGTTCAACAACAGGGCCAGGGTGGCCTGCAGCCGACGGTACGGCCGGAGTTCGCGGTCGCGGAACATCGCCCCGATCGAGCGCAGCAGCAGCCCCGCGTGATACAGCTCGCTCCGGGCGACGTTCTCCTCGTTGTAGCCCAATTCCTGGACGAGTCGGAGAAAGCGCCAGGGCCTGCGCCAGCACAGGCGCAGCTTCCGGTCCCACTGGGCCCCGAGAGCCGGGTTGATCAGAATCGGCTGCGGGCGACCTGCAGGCAGGCCCTCGGCCACCAGCGCAGCAATCTGCCCACCAAAGGAATGCCCGAAGATCAACGACGTCTCGATGTCGAGTGCCGCGATTGCCTCCTGGATGAGCTCCAAGAAGTGTCGAACACGGAACTCGAACAGTCCGACGGTGCCGCTGCGGCCATGGTTCGGCAGATCGATCGCATAGATCCGCAGGCCGTAGCGCTCAGCCGCCGCGGTCAGCGCCGGCAGGTTCTGCGTCGTGCTCCCGCCCAGCCCGTGCAGGGCCACCGTCGGAATGCCCGTCGCTGGTCCGAAAGCGGTGACGTGCATCGATCGTCCGCCGCTCACGGGAACGTGCAGGTACTCCAGCGACCCGGTCGCGGGGAGAGGCAATTCCAACACGTCCGCACCGTGATCGTCATTGATCAGAAAGATTGGAACAGGGCGCGGAATCAATCTCCGGCGGGGTTGCGGCGGTCGGGCGGCAACATCGCTCCCTAGCGGCTGTGCGTTCAGCAACCTTCAGCAGACTCCACTTGTGCTGCGGTGTCAATGGCCCGCCGCTGGGTCACACCTCATCGGTCGCCGGAGCCGTCAGTTCCTCGAGCCGGCTCCGCAGGAATGCCTGCTCGGCGGGATTGCTCGCCAACTCGATCGCCTGCTGGTAAGCCGCGACGGCCGCGGGGATGTTGCCCGACCGGCGGAGCAGATCCGCCCGGGCCGCCTGGTAGGCGTGGTAACGCTCCAGCTGCAGACCGTCCAGGATCGCCAGCGCCGCCGCCGGACCGTCCAGCTCGGCGACCGCGATGGCCCGGTTCAGCGCCACTATCGGGGTGGGGTCGATGGCGAACAGCTGGTCGTACAGTGCAACCACCTGTCGCCAGTCCGTCTCCTGGATGCTCCCGGCGTCGGTGTGCACCGCGTTGATGGCCGCCAGGATCTGGTAGCGGCCGGGCCGGTCCCGGCGCAGGCACGCCCGAACGATGCGGTGGCCTTCGGCGATGAGACCCGGGTCCCAGCGGGAGCGGTCCTGCTCCGGGAGGGTGACGAGGGCGCCGCCGGCGACCCGGCTGGATCGGCGGGCGTCGGTGAGGAGCATCAACGCAAGCAGGCCGAGCACCTCGGGTTCGTCCGGCATCAGCGTCGCCAAGATCCTGGTCAGCCGGATCGCCTCCGCGCACAGGTCGGTCCGGATCGAGGTGCCGGCAGATCCTTGCGGTTGCCGACCCGGCTCGGTTGGTGTGCCGCGGTTTTCGGGCGAGCGGTTTTCTCCCCTGCGGTTGTCGGCCGATTCGCCGCCGTCCGGGGTTCGGTTCGAGGGGAGATAGCCCTCATTGAAGACCAGGAAGAGGGTGGCGAGGACCCCGCGGATGCGGCCGGGCAACTCTGCGTCCGGCGGGACCCGGTAGGGGATTCGGGCCGCCTTGATCTTCTGTTTGGAACGGGTCAGCCGTTTGGCCATCGCGGCCTCGTCGACGAAGAAGGCGCTGGCGATCTCGGCCACCGTGAGGCCGCCGAGCAATCGCAGGGTGAGTGCGATCTGGGCGCTGGTGGCCAATGCGGGGTGGCAGCAGGTGAACATCAGCCGGAGCCGGTCGTCCACCACGGACGAGACCGTCTCGTCCGAGTCGCTGTTGTCGGTCATCATCGCGGCCTGCACCTGTCTGGTGTCTCGGGTGGATTCCCGCCGGATCCGGTCGATTGCGCGGTTCTGGGCCGTCGTGGTCAGCCAGGCGCCGGGGTTCGGTGGCAAGCCGGACTCGGGCCAGCGTTGCAAGGCGATGAGATAGGCCTCCTGGGCCGCCTCTTCGGCGATGTCGAGGTCACCGAAGCGGCGGGTCAGGGTGGCGACGACCCGACCGTGCTCCTCTCGGAAGACACGGTCGAGGTCGTGGGGACCGGATGCCGGCACGAGGCGGTCAGGCCTCCGGCTCGGGCTGGAAGGGCCGCACCTCGACTTGCCCCTGGCAGGCCGCGGATCCCCGCCGGGCCAGATCGATGGCGGCGTCGAGGTCGGGCACGTCGACGACCCAGAAGCCACCGAGGTGCTCCTTCGACTCCAGGTAGGGCCCGTCGGTGATCACCGGATCGCCGCTGCCGGTGCCGTCGACGACGGTGGCTGTTGACGACGGGTTGAGGCCCCCGGCGAAGACCCACTGACCGGCAGCTTGGACCTCCTTGTTGAAGGCCTCGACGGCCTCGTACATCTCCTGGATGTTGTCCGGGATTTCGTCGTTCTCGTTGCCGTGAACGGAAAGCATGTACTGCGCCATGGTGTGCTCCTTGTTTCTGGGGTGTCCGGTTGCTGTGTCGGCAATTTCTGGGTTGTCAGGGATCTGGGCGTGCCTGTTCGGATGGCGGATATTCGGTCGAGCGGGCCTCAGCTGGTGCGAATGACCTCCTTGCCGTCGACGACCTCGATGTCGCCGACACCGAGCGTGCCCGCCGGCCGCAAGGTCAGCGCGACGGCGCCACTGGAGGTGGTGGTGGTGTTGACCAGGGTGAGCGATCCGGGGACGCTGCCGTCCGGGAACAGGCGCTTCCCGCCGCCGACGACGACGGGGAAGATGACCAGCCGGTACTCGTCGATCAAGCCGGCGTCGTGCAGGGTGTGGGCAAGGCCGCAGCTGCCGTGCACCTGAAGTTCGCCGCCGGGCTTCGCCTTCAACTGCTCGACCGCCGCGACGACATCACCGGAGATGACGGACGTGTTGTGCCACAACGGATCCCGTAGGGTCCGGGAAGCGACATGCTTGGGCAGGGTGTTCAGCTTGGTGGCGACGATGTCGTCCGGGTCGGTCACCGTCGACCAGAAGGTGTACATCATGTCGTACGTGGTCCGGCCGAAGAGCACCTCGGCGGTCTCGGCGAACCAGCCGCTGACGATCGTGCCGAAATCGGTGTCAACAAAGGGGACGACCCAGCCGCCCTTGTCGAAGCCGCCGGTGCGGTCCTCGTCCGGTCCGCCAGGTCCCTGCATAACGCCATCGAGGCTGAGGAACGTGTTCAGGGTGAGCTTCATGTTGTCTCCTTCTCCGTGCCGGCGGGCAGCCCCTTCGGCTGCCCCTCACCTGATCCACGAACGGGCAGGGACCGCTAGGACACCATGCCAAAGAAAATCTTTCCGAACCTGGGTACTACAGGTCGTGGGATGCCGGGGCGAGGACTTCGGGATGTGATGACCGCCGTGGCCAGCATCCCCGTGGTTCCGCCCTACGAGGGTCTCGCGGCGCACTACGACGAATTGTTCGGCGAACAGCCCGCGCAGGACCGGGTGAACATGTTCGAGTGGGTCGTCGACAAGTACGGGCTCCGCTTCACCTCCGCCGTCGACGTCGGGTGCGGCACCGGCACCTTCGTCGAGTATCTGCTGCGCAGCGGCGTGCAGCCCGTCTGGGGGGTGGACCTCTCGCCGGCCATGCTGGCCCGGGCCATCGCGAAGAACCCGCAGAACGAAGGGCGGTTCCTGCTGCAGGACATCCGGGAACTCCGCCTCCCGGCGAGCGTCGATCTGGTGACCTGCCAGTTCGAGACCCTGAACTACTTGTTGACCGGCGCCGACCTGCGCAGGGCGTTGGCCCGCTTCGCCGGTGCGCTGGCGCCGGGCGGGTACGCGGTGTTCGACGTCGCCACGCGGCGACCCAGCCAGCCGGAATCGGACGACGGAATGCAGGATTCCCAGTTCGACAGTCGCTCGGTCACCATCCGGGCGCGTTACGACACGGCGAGCCTGCTCCAGGTGGCTTCGGTCTCGGTCGTGGGCGCGACAGCGCCGGAGACGCATGTCCAGCGAATTCACACGGTCGACGAGGTCGTCGCCGCGCTGGACGGCAGTGGGCTGGCGCTGCGCGCGATGCACGACAGCGCTGACGTGCTGCGGCCCGCTCGGCAGGCGGAGAACGTCACTTTTCTCGCCCAGCGCACCCTCCCGGCGGCCGGTATGCCCGGCGCCCGGGGCACGTAGGAGTACTTCTACCGGACTCGCCGATCGCTGGGGCACCGGTGGTTGACTACCTCGGTATATCCGGCAGCGAACCAAGGAGCGCATCAGGTGAGCCAAGACCCCATTGGCGAAGTCATTCTGGCAATGGACGCGGCACGCGCCGAGTTGCCGCCGCACGACGGGATCGGGGTTTTCATCGACGTCTACCGCCGGGTGACGGAGCAGGTCCGGTTGCGCGTGGCAGACGGCACGTTCACCGATCCACGATTCGTGGAACATCTCGATGTTGTCTTCGCGCAGATTTTCCTGGAGGTGCCGCACTCCGTCGCCGCTGGCCGGCCGGTGAATCCGTCGTGGCAGCCACTGGCGGACGCGCGCGGCCGGGATGACTTGCAGCCCATCCAGTTCGCGCTCGCCGGGATGAACGCGCACATCAATCATGATCTGGCGCTTGCTGTTGTCCTGTCCTGCTCGGACAGGGGAGTGAGCCCGCACCGGGCCGGCATTCAGGACGACTACGAAAAGGTCAACGAAGTCCTCGCAGAGGTGGTCCGGCCGATCCGTCAGTCATTCCTGGACGCCAACGTCGTGGCTGCGGGTCGTCCATTGTCGCCATTGGCGGATCTGGTTTCCAACTTTTCGATCGACAAGGCAAGGGACGCCGCCTGGGTCAGCGCGTTGACACTGTGGGAGATCCGGGACGTCGCCTTCCTGGAGCGGTCCCTCAAGCAGATGCTGAGCCGTACGGTGGGCCTGATCAGCCGGCAACTGCTGGTGTCGTTCCGGGACCCCCTGGAACACACTCAGCCCTTCTCCGAGGAACAACTTGCCGGCGGGCTCGGTTAGCCGGCGCGCCCGACGTACGCGCCGCCCGTGGCCTCGTTCGGCTCCGTCGTGCGACTTGCCGGTAGCATCCCGGTAGGGTCTTCGGCGGGGCGGTAGCTCAGCCGGTCAGAGCAACGGACTCATAATCCGTCAGGTCGTGGGTTCGAACCCCACTCGCCCCACCAGCAGCACCACGTCAGGGCAGTACATCGAACGTGCACCAGCGCATGACAATTGCGCAGTTGATCGGCGTCGCGCTGCCTCGCCCGGCAGCGTCGACCTCAGCGGGTGGAAACTGCCGATCGGCCAGCAGATCAAGGACATCGGAAGGGGTGCGCGAACGATGCTGAAGAAGTTGTGGGCGCGTTACCAGGCGATGCGAGAAAAACGTGCGCTGCGGCGCTATCGGCGACAGATGTTCGGGGAACAGGACGGCTGGGACAGCGACATTCGCTGAGCGCCGGGAGCCGTCGGGATCTTCAGTGTTTCTAGGTACCCTCTTCGACGGCAGTGCCGACCAACACTCGCTGACCGGACGAATCCTGATTCCCGTCCGCGGCTTCCCGGGTGATGGTCATCGTCGAGAACTGGTCAGGCGGCACACCCGCCCACAGCGTCACGTCGGTGCCCTCGTTGAACGTGCCGATCGGGACAAGGACGCCGTCCGCGTTGCGCAGCCAGGCCTGGTAGAACTCGCCGCCGTCCAATCGGGGGAGACCCGTTGCGTCCAGCTTGATCTCCCAGCCGGAGTCCGTCTTCAGCATGGTCGCGCTGCCGGCGGCGCCGGGCGCGAGTTCGGTGGCGGACAGGGCAACGTCGAACGTCCGTTGGCTGGTGGAGTTCCTTAACACCAGCGTCGCAGAAACGGCGACGGCGACGATCGCGGCCGCAGCGGCCACCAGGAAGACCGGGCGGGTGAAACGGCGAGCGCCCGTTCGACGTTCCCGCTTCTCGCGGGCGGCCCCCAGATCGATCGGCGCAGCGGCACTCGGCAGCGGCGCGCTGGGGGCCTGCGATGCTGTGGGCAAAGTCAAAGAGGTTGTGGCGGCGGGAGTTTCGGTGGCGGTCCGAGCCTGAGCTTCGATCAGGGCCACCACCGAATCCTCCAGCTCGGCGGGCGGTTCGGACCACAGCGTGGGATCGGCGAGCAGCGCGCGGAGTTCGTCGAGTTCGGCTTGATCGGCGGCATCGAGCTCGACATCGGTTTCCCCGGCGAGGTAGTCGACGCGGGCGCGATCGGTCGCGCTCTCGTCGGCGCTGTGCCGTCCGGATTCGTCAGCCATCTGTGGTCACCTCCATTCGCAGGGTAGTTCGGTTTGTCAGGTGCCGGCCGTGGATCGACCGGCCGAGGGGCCGCGGTCACGACGTCAAGGATCGAACCCTTCGCGCAGGTGCCCGAGGCGGCCGGCGAGTTTCTTGTGGGCCCGGTACGAGCGGGACTTGACCGTGCCAACCGGCAGATTCAGGCGCTGGGCCACCGCGGTCTGGGTGAGGCCTTCCAGGTGCTGCAACTGGACGATAGCCCGCTCGTCCGCGGGCAACTCGTCCAGCGCCTGCCGCACCTGCCAGACGTCGTAGGTCTGCTCGATCGCCACCGGCTGCTGCACCATCGCCGGGTGCGAGACCGACACGTCGTCGATCGCCGAGGTCTTCTCGCGGAGTTCCTGCCGGTACACGTCGATCGCCGTGCGGCGGGCAATGGTGGCCAGCCAGGGGGCGAGGTCCCGACCAGGTTCGACCGTCCCGGCCGATTTCCAGGCCTTGAGGAACGTCTGTTGGGCGGCTTCTTCGGCGAGCTGCGCGGAACCCAGTTGATTGCGGCAGACCGCGTAGACGAGGCGTCCGTACTCCCGGTAGACGGCGCGCACCGCATCCGACTCGCCGGCGCGAAAGCGCAGCAGGTCGTCCTCGGTGAGCATCCGGGTAAGGGTAGTTGAGCAAATGCAACCCCGTCGGGCCAGCAGAGTCGGCATCTCGACGGTCCGGCTTGGCTGTGCTCATGCCGGTGAGTACGGATGACGGACCCGGACGGTTCGCGCGCGGGCGTCAAGTGGATTACTCCGCCCCTCCGCGGCATGAGCGATACGGCCAATCGGGCGAACTGCTCGCTGGTGCGAACCGTCCGGCGACACCCGCCGTACCCCAAGGTGCTCAGGCGATGGACGCATCGTCCGAGCCCCATCTCTTTTCGACATTCCTCACGGAAGGTTCCACTATGAAGATTCGTTCGATCATCGCCGCCCCGATCGCGCTGGTCGCCGCCGGGCTATTCCTCGCCGGTTGCGGTCAGGCCCAGATCCCCGGCAATGCAACGGTTTCAGCAGCAGCCGCGGTGGCGCCGGTTTCCGCTGCCGCCGCCTCGTCGCCGTCCAGTCAGCCGGTGAAATCGGTGTCGCTGCCGCCGGCGTCCCTGGCCGAGGTCGGTGCGTTCGGCACGGTCCTGGTCGGCGCCAACGGCAACACTCTGTACGCCTTCACGAAGGACGTGGACGGCGTGAGCACCTGCTTCGACGCTTGCGCCGCGGCGTGGCCGGCGGTGACCGTGACCGAGGACTTCACCCCGCCGGCCGGGGTCGACCCGACGCTGGTCACCAGCGTGGACCGGCCGGACGGCACGAAGCAACTCAAGATCGGCAAGTGGCCGCTGTACTTCTACGCCGGTGACGGCGCACCGGGGGAGACCAACGGTCAGGGCGTCGGCGGTGTCTGGTTCGTGGAGAGTGCCGACGGTGCGCTGATCAAAGGGGACGCCGCCCCCGCTGCGCAGGCTCCCGCCTCCGCTCCGGTACCAGCAGCTGAACCGGCACCGACTGCGCAGGCCCCGGCCGTCGCACCTGCGGCGGACCCGGGCGCTCCGGTTGTGACTCTTGCGCCGGTCGGCAACCTGGGCGAGGTGATGGTCGGCGCGAACGGCCACACCCTGTATGCCTTCACCGACGACCCGGAGAAGCAGACAACTTGCTTCGACGCCTGCGCCCAGGCCTGGCCGCCGCTGACGGTTGCCGATGACTTCGTGATCTCCGACGAATTGCAGGCCTCCGGTGCGTCGACCATCGACCGGCCGGACGGCACCAAGCAACTCGTCATGGGCAAGTGGGCGCTGTACTACTACGCCGGTGACGGCGCACCGGGAGACGCGAACGGCCAGGGCTCCAAGGACAAGTGGTACGCCATCGACGCCAACTGCAAGCTGGTGAAGACCACCGCCTGACGCCTCGGGCAGCGGCTCGGCGCACGAGCACCTGTCAGCGTTCAGTCGCCCCCGGCCCACCGGACAGCTCCGGTGGGCCGGGGTGTACGTCTCTTCAGATTCCCAGAGTGCGACGAAAATCGGGCAGTCGGCCGTCGATGACTTCCCAGATAATGGTCGGGTCGACCGATCGATAGTCGTGAGAGCTTCGATTCCTGACCGCACGTAAGGCATTCCAAGGAGCAGTTGGATAAGCAGACCGAAAAGACTCTGGTAGTCGCGACCCGATCTCCGCCAGTCGAGTCAGAATGGTTTCGGCGGCGAGTCGCTGGGTATCGTCCGCTGGGTCGGCGAACACGACAACACCGCGGGCCGCAATTCTCGCGGCAGAGTCGAAAAGCAGTGCCATGTCGATCAGGAGCGAGCGCAGTCGCTGATCCTCCGTCAGGCCGGAATCGGACGGTCGCTCGCGAGAGGTGAACGGCACCAGTCCCGCAGGCGGATCGCTGGACGGGTTTTCGTGAGTCACAGCGGAACCGCCTCCCCCCGGATCCTCGACATCGCGGCGCCAGTTGAATTCGCCGAGATAGCATCGACCGAAAACCCGACGATCCCTTCGACTTCATCGGCGAACAGGGCGAGATCGAACAATGATGCGCCCGGTTCGAGGTGAACCAACAAATCCACATCGCTGTTAGGTGTGTCGTTCCCGGTCGCCAAGGAACCGAAGACTTCGACCCTGACGATCCGATGCCGCGCTGCTGCCGCGAGGATCTCACTCCGAAGGCGTTCAACAACGATCGACGGCCGTGTGCGCAACGCTGCCATGATCCGGTCAATGGTTTCTGGCCTCGGAGTGATCTGCCCGGACTCGTAGGCCGAGATGTTTGGCTGCGCGATCCCGGTCGCCGCCGCCAACTTCGACTGCGACCACCCGATCAACTCGCGTTGTTGCTTGAGTCGCTCAGCCAATGTTCCCATCAGTCCACTATATGGCAGGCATATGCCTTATGTGGATGACAAGCGCTACGCTCCGTGATCTGTCGTCATCAAGCTGGATCGGGCGTGCGGGACTCTGCTCCTACACTGTGACGTGTGTCGCGGGTCTTCCGCGACGGTCCGGGAGGGGAGGCGTCGTCGATGAGCGCCGAACCCACCCTGCAGGTTGACCTGTTCGCGCCCAGTCTGGTCGAGGCGACCACCCGACGCCTGCGCGACGAGATTCTCAGCGGCGCGCTGGAGCCCGGCTCCCGGTTGATCGAAGAACAGATCTGCCAACGGTTCTCGATCAGCCGCGCGCCCCTGCGGGAATCGCTGCGGCTGCTCGTGCAGCAGGGACTGGTCGAGCACCTGCCGCGCCGCGGCGCTCGGGTCACGATCTGGTCGGAGGAGGACATCCGGCAGTTGTTCGAGATTCGTGCCGTTCTCGAGCGACATGCCATCACCACTGCGCTGCCGCTGCGCACGGAGCCGGGCATTGATCCGCTCGCCCAGGTGCGGGACCGCCTGGAGCAGATGCGGCTGGCCGAGAACGCGGCGGACGAGCTCGACCGGGACGACGCGCACCGGGCCTTTCATGCGGCGATCGTCGCGCTGGCCGGCAACCGCCAACTCGATTTGGCGATGGAGCCGATCCTGGTGAAGCTGCAGCGGCCGATGGCCATCAACCTGCGGCTGGAGGCGAGCTTGGTCGGACCGGGCGAGGGCCTGCGCCGGCACGAGGCGTTGTTGACGGCTTTGGAAACCAACAATCGCGACGTCGTCCTCGAGGCGCTGTGCGACCACGGCGGCCAGCGGTACCTGCAGTTCCGCACGGAGTCCGCGGCGCTCGGTTCCTGAAACCGCCGGTCGTCGGCCAGGGACGTTGCCCGTATTGCGTTGTTAACACAGCAGTTCCACCGGTGATACACGGATTGTCGACAATCGACCGCATGGCCAACAGTCCGAGTTCCGGGCCCACCATCGGTCCGAGTATTTCCGAGCTGACGGCGTCCTATCGATCGGCGGAGCTTTCGCCGTCGGAGGTCGTCGAGCAGGTCCTGCAGAAGATCAACGAACGCGGAGAGGACGGGACCTGGATCACCGTCCTGGATCGCGCCGACCTGATGCTCCGGGCGAAAGAGCTGGAGCATCAGGGGGATCCGTCATCCCTCCCGCTGTACGGCATTCCGTTCGGGGTGAAAGACAGTATCGACGTGGCCGGTGTCGCGACGACCCTGGCCTGTCCCGACTACGCCTACCTGGCCACGGCCACCGCGCCGGTGGTGTCGCGGCTGATCGGGGCCGGCGCGATCTTTGTCGGCAAGACCAATCTCGACCAGTTCGCCACCGGCCTGAACGGCACCCGGACGCCCTATGCGCTGCCGCGCAGCGTGTTCGGCGGGAACATGATCTCCGGTGGATCGAGTTCGGGATCCGCTCTCGCCGTGGCGACCGGTGAGGTCCCGTTCACCGTCGCCACCGATACCGCCGGGTCGGGCCGGGTGCCGCCAGCACTGAACGGCATCGCCGGGTTCAAGCCCTCCCGCGGGTTGATCAGTACCGTCGGCCTGGTCCCGGCATGTCGGTCGCTGGACTGCATCAGCCTGATCGCGGCCAACGTTCCGGACCTTTCGAGCGTGTTCGACGTGGTGGTGGGGGTCGATGAGCGTGATCCCTACACCCGGCCGAGGCGGCGAGACATCAGGCACCCCAGGGAATTCCGGATCGGCCTGCCGGACGTCGCCGACCTGGAGTTCTTCGGTGACGATTCGATGAGGGCTGCGCATCTGGCGGCCAGGGCACGCATCGAGCTCGACTTCGACCGGACGGTGACGGCGCCGTTCGGCCCGTTTCTGGCGGCCGGTGAACTGCTGTACCAGGGGCCCTGGGTCGCCGAGCGGTTGGCGGAGTTCGGCGGTTTCCTGGCCAGCAATCCCGATTCGATCCTCCCGGTGATCCGGACCATCCTGTCCAGTGGTGCGAAATACTCTGCGGTGGATGTCTTCTCGGCCGAACACCGGCTGGGTGAGTTGCGGGCCGAGGTTGCCAAGCTCTGGCACCAGATGGATGTGCTGGTGCTGCCGGCAATCGGCACGACCTTCACCGTCGACGAAGTCTTTGCGGATCCGATCGGGGCCAACACGAAGTTGGGCCACTACACCCACTTCGGCAACCTGCTGGACCTGTGTGCGGTCGTCGTCCCGGCAGGTCTGACCGCGGACGGCCGCCCGGCCGCGTTGATGATCCTCGGACCTGCCCTGGCCGATGATCGGGTGCTGGCCGTCGCCGCAGAACTCAGCGGTACTGCAGTGTTCGTCGGCGCCACGAGTTCCACGGGCGCGACAGAACTGCCTGACCAGACTGCGATCTCGCTCAGCGCAGGTGCCAAAACTGGATCGCCCGGTGCTGTTGTGCCGGACACACCGACGACCACCCTGGTCGTCGTCGGGCACCACCTGGCCGGCCAGCCCCGGAGTTTCGACCTCTCCGACCGCGGTGCGACGTTGACCGCGCTCACCGAGACCGCACCCAGCTACCGGTTGCTCCGGGTCGGCAACGCCATCCCGGTGCCGGTGCTCGTTGCCGTCGACGGCGGCGGCGCCGCAGTCGAGGTCGAGACCTGGTCGGTGCCGTCCGCCGCCCTACCCGAGATCCTCGCCGGTTCCTCTGGTTCGGTCTGCCTCGGCCGCGTCACCCTTGTTGACGGAAGTACCGAGATCGGTTTCGTGGCAGATGCTTCCGTACTCGGCGGCACCACGGAAACGACCGACATCACCGAGTTCGGCGGGTGGCGCAACTACCTCGCCGCTCAACAATCCGCTGTCCTCACCCACTGACTACTCACCGGCTGCGCCGCTCCGACGCGACCCCACAGCGCTCCACCCGAACCACCGCACGTCGCCACCGCACTCCCACCATTCAGGAGCCGCACCATGACAGAGATCCCCTCGGTGGACCTGCCGATCTCGACCATCGACGCAGTCCCCAGCCCCTTCCCGCTCGACGTCGGCAGCACCGCACTGGTGCTGATCGACATGCAGCGAGACTTCCTGCTGCCCGGCGGTTTCGGTGAAACCCTCGGCAATGACGTGTCCCTGTTGCAGAAGGTGGTGCCGCCCCTCGCCGAGGTGCTGGCCGCCGCCCGGGCGGCCGGAATGCTCGTCATTCACACCAGAGAGGGCCACCTGCCCGACCTCTCGGACTGTCCGCCCGCGAAGTTGCAACGCGGCAAACCATCTCAGCGCATCGGCGACATGGGTGCCAACGGCCGCATCCTGATCCGGGGTGAATACGGCCACGACATCGTCGACGAACTTGCCCCCATCGAGGGCGAGATTGTCATCGACAAGCCGGGCAAGGGTGCGTTCTACGCCACCGAACTCCAGGCAGTGCTGCAGACCGCCGGGATCACCCGGCTGATCGTCACCGGCGTCACTACCGAGGTCTGCGTGCACACCACGGTGCGGGAGGCCAATGACCGCGGGTACGAGGCATTGGTGCTCTCCGATTGTGTCGGTTCCTATTTCCCGGAATTCCAGCGGGTCGGTCTGGAAATGGTTTCGGCGCAGGGCGGGATCTTCGGTTGGGTCGCCGATTCGCCGGCCCTGCTCGCGGTGCTGAATCAGCCGGCGATGGCCGGCTGACCGCACGCAGCCGAAAGCGTTCCGCTGCAGGCGTTCTGCCAGCGAATCGGCGTCCAGCCAGCTGCCCGCATGTCCCGTTCCCGCCCTTCTTGTCTCAGGGAGAACACCCATGAACCTCACCGGATCCAAGTCATCGTCGTCTCCGGACGGCGCCCTCAAGCTCCCGCTCTGGACGAAAGGCGAGACCAACGCGTTCTTCGGTCTCGGCTTCAACATCCTGGTCAACGTCCTGACCCTGACGTCGCTGCTGATCTTCGTTGTCCAGCTTCCCGCCGGCGACGTGCTCGGCACGGTGCTCCCCGCGCTCGGCATCGCGATGTTGGCCGGCAACATCTACTACACCTTCCTGGCCCGCCGGTTGGCCCGGAAGGAGAACCGTACGGACGTCACCGCCCTGCCGTACGGGCCGAGCGTCCCGCACATGTTCATCGTCGTCTTCGTCATCATGCTGCCGATCTTCCTGAGCACCGGCGATCCGATGCGCGCCTGGGAGGCCGGTCTGGCCTGGGCCTTCGTGATCGGCGTGATCGTGCTGATCGGCGCGTTTGTCGGCCCGTTCATCCGCAAGATCACCCCTCGGGCGGCCATGCTCGGCACCCTGGCCGGCATCTCCATCACCTTCATCTCGATGCGCCCGGCCGCCCAGATCTGGGAGGCGGCCTGGATCGGCCTGCCGGTCCTCGGCATCATCCTGGTCGGCTTCTTCACCAATATCAGGCTGCCCGGCGGCATCCCGGTCGGCCTGGCCGCGTTGCTCGTCGGCACCGCAATTGGCTGGATCGGCGGCTACATGTCCGTCCCGGACGTGGAGGCGGCGGTCAGCGACATAGCCATCGCGATCCCGACCCTGCATGTCGACCTGCTGTTCAACGGCCTGTCCAACCTCGCCCCACTGCTCGCCACTGCGATCCCGCTCGGTGTCTACAACTTCGCCGAGGCGATGAGCAACGTGGAGAGCGCCGCCGCGGCCGGTGACAGCTACAACCTGCGCAGCGTGCTGCTCGCCGACGGCGGCGGGGCGATTATCGGTTCCGCCCTCGGTTCGCCGTTCCCGCCGGCCGTCTACATCGGCCACCCGGGCTGGAAGGCAGCGGGCGGCCGGGGCAGCTACTCGATGGCCAGCGGCATCTTCATCGCGCTGCTGTGCTTCCTCGGGCTGTTCGGTGTGCTCAACGCGGTGCTGCCCGTCCCGGCGATCGTGCCCATCCTGCTCTACATCGGACTGCTCATCGGTGCGCAGGCGTTCCAGGCGGTGCCCCGCATCCAGGCTGCTGCGGTGGTGGCAGCCATCCTGCCCAACCTGGCGGCCTGGGGGACCGGGCTGATCGACAACGCCCTGGCCGCAGCGGGAACCAACGCGACCGAGGTCGGGCCGGAGGCGCTGGGCAACGCGGGCCTGGTGTACGACGGGCTGAAGATCTTCGGCGAGGGTGCTGTCCTGGCGGGCATGGTGCTCGGCTCCATCGTTGCGTTCATCCTGATGCGGAAGTTCTATGCGTCCGCGATTGCCGCGGCTGTCGGTGCGGTGCTGAGCTGGATCGGTTTGATTCACGCCAGTTCGGTGTCCTGGGCGGCGCAACCGGAGGTCGCACTCGGCTACGCGATGTTGGGGATTGTGCTGGTGGCGTTCGCGTTCCACCGACGTAACGAGCCGGAGTACGTCGAGGCCGAAGAGGCAGACGCACCGATCGAGGCCTGACAGACGCCGTCTCGCCCCCTCAGACTGGGCGCCGGATCCCGACCCCCGACCGGGAACCGGCAAGCCCGGCCGCGCGTGGATCGCGCGGTGATCGACTCGGCAGCACGGCGGATCCGTGCAGCCGCAGTCGACGCAGAACGCCGGACCCCACTCCAGTGTGGTCCGGCGTTCGGCTTTTCGCGGGTCCCGGGTCGGTAGGCTCGGGGAGTGCCGACAACTCAACAGACACTGACCGCGCCGACCGAGCAGGTCGTCCTCATCGACGACGCCGGACGGCCGATCGGGGTCGCCGACAAGGCGACGGTGCATGGTGCCGTCACCCCCCGGCATCTGGCCTTTTCCTGTTATGCCTTCGATCCGGTCGGGCGACTGCTGGTCTCGCAGCGGGCCAGCACGAAGTTGACCTTCCCGTCGGTGTGGACCAACACCTGTTGCGGCCATCCCGCACCCGGCGAGACCCTCGCTGACGCGGCCACCCGCCGGATGCGCCACGAACTCGGCCTCGAAGTACGCAACTTGCGAATGGTGCTGCCGGACTTCAGCTACCGGGCCTCGGACGGCCGGGTCGAGGAGAACGAGTTTTGCCCGGTGCTGGTCTGCGACATCGTCGGCGAACCGACTCCGCAGCCCGACGAGGTCGATGCCGTCGCTTGGTGGACGTGGGACGAATTCATGGCTGCGGCCGCAGACCTGGACAGTGGTCTCTCGCCGTGGGCGCGCAAGCAGGCCCCCCTGCTCGACATCGCCCTCGTTCGCTGAATGGTCGCGGTGTCCTGGCCCGCGTGCGGGGGGGTTAGTCGGCGGCGAGGTCGACGAGTTTGCCGGCGGTGTTCCAGTTCCGGACGGTGACGGCGGTGCCGAGCTTCTTGTCCCAGTTGACAGCGGCGAACGTGGCCTTGCTGATGCCGCTGGGGCACCACAGGTAGAGATGATCATCGACCAGTCGGGCGAGGTCCGGTGCGGTGTCGGCGTCCTCGGCCAATTCGGCGATGTCCGCAACCGGGTTCGTCGGCGGGGTGTCCAGGAAGCCGAGAAAATGCTTGGACCCGTCGGCGGCGATATCGCCGAACGGGTCGGCCGCCATCGCCGCGACCACTTGGGCCCGGCTCCGGACGAGAACTCTTGCGGGAACCTTGAGTTCCTCCAGGAGCCCCTGTTCGACGGCCGCGGTGACGGCCGATGACGAATCCGTCGTCGTGAAAACTGCGTTGCCACTGTTCAGCAGCGTGCGGACATCGGAATAGCCAAGGCCGGCCAACATCTTTCGAAGGTCCGCCATCGCAACCCGTTTGGCCGTACCGACATTGATCCCGCGGATCAGCGCGATCTGAGTTGTCGCGCTTTTGATCGTCACAGGGCGGCCAACTCGGCGGGGGTGTCCGGCACCGACCGCCTGGCCCGGCATTCGACGGGACCGACGGCGACGGAGGCGGCGATCTTTCGCAAGGACGCGAGCACGGGTGCGATGTGCGGCTGATCGGCTGTGCCGGCGCGGATCTGCGCGCCGATGCGCCGTACGGGGCTGACCCCGGCGACCGGGCGCAGCACGATCGGCTCATTGATGAACTCCGGTTGGGCCAGTCGCGGCAGCAGGCTCACCCCGTGGCCTGCGGCGACCAGGCCGACCACGCCGATGAACTCATCGGCGTAATGCCTGGCTCGCGGGACGAAACCCGCGCGCTCGCAGGCCTCCCGGGCCAGTTGCCAGCAGGGAATCCCGGGTCGCGCGAGGATCCAGTCGGCATCGGCAAGGTCCGCCAGGTTGATCTCGGCGTGCCCGGCCAGCGGATGATCGAACGGCAGCGCAACATCCTCGATGTCGTCCAGCAGATGCTCGGTGTAGAGCCGCTGGTCGTTCTCGTTGGGCAGCAGTTGGCTGCTCGCCAGTGTCATGGAGACGTCCACGGTCCGGGACAGCAGCGCGTCGATCGCCTCTTCCGGCCCGACCTCACGTATTTCGACGCGGAGCCGGGACCGCGTTGCCAGGTCGGAAATGAGCGGGACTGCCAACGCCTTGACGGCGGAACTGAAGGTGCCCACCCGCACCGTGCCGGCGTCGCCGCGGCGGAACGCCGCCAGGTCCGACTCGGCGTGTTCCAGGTGGGTGAAGATCTGGTGCGCGTGGCTGAGCAACAACTGAGCTGCCTCAGTCAACCGCACCCGTCGTCCGTCGGGTTCGAGCATCGGAGTGCCGGCCTCCCGGGAGAGCGTGGCCAGCTGCTGGGACACCGCGGACGGTGTCAGGTGCACCGCAACCGCGGTGGCCGCGATGGTTCCGCAGCGGTCGAGCTCGCGAAGAATCTCCAGCTTGCGTACGTCAATCATGTAGGTCAGCTTACGCATTCACGGAAGAATAAACAGATGGACGTGGGATGTTTTTCGGACGACGCTTCGCTTATGACAGCCATCCTGATCCTCTCGGTCCTGCTCCTGCTCGCCATCGCCGGCCCGCTGTTCGGCGCCGACACCCGATCGCCCAGGGGGTGGGCGAACTCCGATCCCGACGAACCACTATGGGCAGGCGCCGGCATCCGCAACCGCCGTTGACGAGGGCCAGGGCACCCGGGCACGGCGACAGCGAACCCACCCGGTGCGTCTCGGGCTCCGGCCCAGACGATCATCGAGTGGGCGGCGCCGCCGTTCAGAGCTGGGCGCCGCCTTGTGATGGCGCCCGTCTCCGGTGGTAGGCGCCGGGCAACGTCTCGCAGCTCGAAGGCCGTCTGTCCCCATGTCCGATTTTCATCAACAACGTCGCCCACGATCACCAACGGATCCGTCCGCTCGCTCAGGCTGAGGGAATGGGTGCCCCACCAAGTTCAGACGAGCCGGCCCGCTCCCGTGCATGGCCGAGCGTGCCGGGCCTACTCCGGCCGAAAGTGATCCTCCGCGCAGATGCGCTCCGAAGCGGGATGAACCCGGACGACGTCCAAGCCAAGCGCCGACGTCGTGAGTGGGTGAGCTTGCGATCGGGCGTGTATGTCGAGGCGAGTGTTCTGGGCCGGCTGAACCCAGTTGAAAGGCACCTGCTCCTCGTCGACGCGACGATGCCGAACCTTGACTCCGATGCCGTGGTCAGTCACCCTTCCGCGGCCTGCGCTGACGGCATCGACTTATGGCTTCGCGCCGTTCAGATCACCAGACCGGGTGCGGCGAGTGGCCATCGGCGCCGCTCGTTGCAGACGTACCGGGCGCTGGTAGATGACGACGAGATCGTCATTGTGCGCGGACATCGCACGACGAGCCCCGCCCGGACGCTCACTGATCTGGCCCGAACGTTGACCTTCGAGGCTGCGGTAGTCGCCGCCGATGCAGCGCTGCATCGTGAGCTCGTCAGCGGTGACGAACTCCGCCGAGCAGCCGCGCGTGCCCCGTTTCGCGCGGGAATGCGCGGCGCACACATAGTCGCCTCGTTTGCGGACGCGAGAAGCGAAAGCGTTGGTGAATCCAGGAGCCGGGTCATGGTGCGAAACGCCGGGCTACCGACACCCCGACTGCAGTTCAAGGTGCGCACGCCAACAGGCCATGTCATTGCACGATGCGACTTCGGCTGGCCCGAGTACCGAACGATCGGTGAATTCGACGGCGCCGAGAAGTATGGTCGTCTGCTCCGGCCCGGCGAGAAGCCGGGCGACAAGATCCACCGGGAGAAGATCCGCGAGGAAGGCATCCGCGACCTCGGCTGGCGGGTGGTGCGATGGACATGGGACGAGCTCGCCGATCCCGAGGCACTGGCAGACAAGATCGGCCGCACCCTGGAACGCGGCATGCGGGACGGATGAGCATCGCGTGCCGGGCGCCCCGTCTCAGAGGTCGGCGCCGGCTTTTGGTGGCGCCGGGCTCCGCCTTGAGGCGCCGAGCACCTCTGCGGCGGCCTGAAGTGCGGCTCCAGTGAGCAAGGACACCGGATTGTGGTACGGGCTGGCGCTGAGTACGTCCCACAGTGCACAATGTCCCCAAGAAGCACGCGTGTTGCAGTAACTGCGTCATGCCCGTCACCGTCCTGTCATCGCATCCACGTTGGGGAAGAACGTTGGAACGCGAAGCGGGAGGTGGATGGTAGTGACACGTGGTGTTGTTTTTGTGCATTCGGCGCCCGCGGCGATCTGTCCGCACGTCGAGTGGGCGATCTCCGGGATCACCGGGGCTCGGGTCTCGCTGTCGTGGACTGCGCAGCCCGCTGCTCCGGGTTCGTTGCGTGCCGACGCCAGTTGGTCCGGCAAGCCGGGTACCGCTGGCCGGTTGGCCAAGGCGCTCAAAGCCTGGCCGATGCTCCGGTTCGAGGTGACAGAAGAAGCCAGTCCGGGTGTCGACGGCGAGCGAATCTGCCACGTCCCCGGTCGCGGCATTTGGCGTTCGGCCATTTCGGCCAATGGTGATGTCGTCCTCGGCGAGGACCAATTGCGGTCGTTGCTGGATTCGGCAGCCAATCTCGAGGCGATTCGCCATCAATTGAGTGACCTGCTCGGCGCGCACGTCGACGCCGACCTCGAACCGTTCCGGCGGGCCGGGGAGGGAACGGCCGTCACCTGGCTGCATCAGGTCGGCTGATTCAAGCAGCGGATTTCAGTTCGTCGATTTTCTCGGAGCCGATCCGGTCCGTCGAAGACACCTTTCCCGGCGATTTCCGGGCAATCAGGGCGTGTGCTGTGCCACGCTGAGCCCGGCCGAGGCAACCCCTTTGCTCCCGGTACGTCGACCTTTCGGGAAGAGCAACTGGCACCTTTGCCAGATCCGCTCGTGATTCTCCTCGATTGCGCCTGACGATTCGTCACAGGCGCCATGTCATTTGCGCCGGACGAGAATCGTCAGCGGCGACCAGGACGGCGGAAGGCACACACGGATGCGGCTCAGCGGCCGGAGGTTGACGCTGGTCCTGACGACCCTCTTTGTCGTCGTCCTCGTGACCGGCGCAACCGCAGCGTGGACGTTCGGGCGTCACCGCGTCGAGCCACTGGCATCCGTCGCTGCCCATCAAAGCGGCCCGACGGACGATCAAGACGTGCGCTTGTCCGCCGAAGCGAGCGTCCACCCGAGGTCGGCGGACGTGCAGGACCTGTTGCAGGACTACTTCGATGCCATCAACAATCGGGACTATGAATCCTGGGTGGGGGTGGTTGCGACCGCACAATCGGCACCGCAAACCGAAGACCAATGGCAGCAGGACTACGCCAGCACTGTCGATTCGAACATCACCGTGATGATCATCAAGGACGACCCGTTCCGGGCGCGGTTGATGTTCACCTCCCAACAATCGATCGAGCTGGCGCCAACGTCACTGCCCGTGACCTGCATCAACTGGGACATGACATATTTGCTCAGTGACCAGGACGGACAGCTCGTGCTCAGCGGCATCGACCCGTCGGCCCAATCGATGACGGCCTGCGCGTGACCCGGGCACCTGCCGGACGAGCGATCATCATCGCCGTTCTCGGTACGTCCTTGTTGTTGGCCGCGTGCGGCGCCGCCGAGCAGGCGCCACCGATGAGCACGGGTGCCGGCGTTCCGTCGCCCGCAGCCCCGGCGTCGTCGGAGCGCAGTGATCCGGTCGTCGCGCCAAGTCCCGCCACGTCCATTTCGCCGGTCACGCCGCTTTCCGCATCCCCCACCGCTGAAGCCGCCCCGGCGCCACCGGCTCCAGCAGCAGCCGTGCCGCCGGGTGGGCTGGTCACCGAAGCCGACATGGCCAAGGCTGCAGCCGCTGTGGCCGCGATGAGCCTGCCCGACCAGGCAGGGTCAGTCATCATGGCCAACTCCGTGGACGTCGTCGGGACCGATCTGATCGCGCGGCTTCATCTGGGTGGGCTGAATCTGTTGGGCACGAAGGGAATCATTGCCGGCACCGAGGGCGGAACCCCGGCCGAAGTTGCGGCTGTCACCGCTGCCCTGCAGGCGCAGGTACCGGCCAGCCAGTCCGGTGCCCCCTTGCTCATTGGGATCGATCAGGAATCTGGGTTGGTCACCAGGCTGGTCAACGGCTTCACCGAATTCCCCGGCGCCGCCGACCTTTCGACCATCTCGGACACTGTGGCTGCCGCAGCGGCGACAGAGATCGTGTCACCGCGGCAAGCGCGGCAGAGATGTTGGCCGTCGGCGTCAACGTCAACTTTGCACCGGACGCCGACGTGCTGCCGGAGTCCGGGCCGTCCGGGGTCGACGACCGATCGTTCGGATCCGATCCCGAGCGAACCGGCACCCTGGTCGCCGCCGCCGTCCGCGGCTACCAGAGTGCGGGCCTGGCCGCCACGGTCAAGCACTTCCCGGGAATCGGCCGACTGGCCACCGACACCCACAAGGCCCTCCCTTCACTGGACATCAGCTGCGAGGAATGGAACTCCGTCGAATCCGTACCCATGCGAGCCGGCGTCGATGCCGGGACCGCACTGGTGATGACCGGCCATGTGCTGATGCCCGCAGTAGGCGCCACCCAGCGGTCATCTGCCCTGACCAGCGCTGTAGTGACCGACCTCTTGCGCGGCCCGGGCCGGGATGGCTGTAGCGGCTTGAACTTTCACGGGGTGACCGTCTCCGACTCATTCGTGATGGCACCGATCCTGGACGCCTACCCACCGGCCGAGGCGGCTTGGCGTGGTCTCGAGGCCGGTCTGGACGTGGTCCTGATGCCACAGGACCCGGAGGCGGCGGTGAACGGAATCGTCGGCGCCGTCAGCGACGGATCTTTGCCGGCCGAACGACTGCAGGCAGCCGCAACGAATGTCTACGCACTGCGGCTGGCATTGGCGCGTTCGCCGCGTCCGGGCCTCGAGGTGGTTGGCTCCGACGAACACGAAGCGATCGCTGCGGCAGCCCGCGCCCAGGGCTGATACGACGGATCCGTCGGACGGCTACACCGGCACGGGCACGGTTTGTCCGGCACGGAACGGGGTGACCTCGACGGCGCCGTTTCCGCGACCCGCGGCGAGCCATACCTGCCCGCGACCAGCGACCACAGCGCCGCCCGGACCAACGATCAGCGCGGTGTTCTCGTCGATCCCGACCCCGGTCAGACCCGACCGCAGCCGCACCGCCTCGATCAGCCGGGGGAGGGTTCCCCACTGCGCGCAGTGCACGTCAACGGTGAACGACACCAGGCCGAGACCGGGTTGCACGGTGATCTCGTCGAGGTCCTCGGCGGCGTCATCGGAACAGATGGGCACGCCGCCGGAGCGCCAACCGCCGACCAGCGCCGACTCCGGGGCGATCGCCGAACCGGCGGAGAACCCGGCGTACGGACGGTCGCCGAGCAGCAGCCAGTCCAGCACCTCGGCGGCACCGGATGCCATGCAAGCGGCATACCCGGGCGTCAGGCCGCCGCAGACCAGCAGCCCGTCGGCATTGCCCAGCTCGCTGACGTCCAATGGCGCGCCGGCGCTCATCAGCACCGGCACCGGCTCGCAGTTCGCGACCTCGCGCAACACGGCTGCCCAGCGGGCGAACTGCTCGCGGCCGTCGCCCTCGTCGAGCACCACACAGGCGATGATCGGTTTGCCCGGCCGCCCTGCCCGCGCCGCGACGACAGCCGCCTCCTGCAGGAATGGCCCGTACACGGCAGCCGCAAACGCCGGCTCCCAGCCGCCACCGATCAGGTGCACAGCTGAGCTCATAGCGGGATGTTGCCGTGCCCGCCGCGCCCGGCCGGTGCGGAGGCCAGTGCTTCCGCCACCCGACGACGGGTCTGCGACGGTGTGATGACCTCGTCGACAACGCCGAGTTCGACCGCGCGCTGGACACCACCGGCGAGCTTTTCGTGCTGCTCGGCGAGGGTGGCATGCAGCGCCTCCCGCTCGTCGTCGTGGGCCGCGGCCAGTTTCCGCCGATGCAGGATCCCAACGGCGGCCTTCGCGCCCATCACGGCGATCTCCGCTTCCGGCCAGGCGAAGACCGCGGTCGCGCCGAGCGACTTGGAGTTCATCGCGATATAGGCGCCGCCGTAGGCCTTCCTGGTCACCAGCGTGACCCGCGGGACGACAGCCTCGGCGAAGGCGTGCAACAGCTTTGCGCCGCGCCGCACCACCCCGTCCCATTCCTGCCCGACACCGGGCAGATAGCCGGGGACGTCGACGATCACCAGCAGCGGGATGCCGAACGCGTCGCACATCCGGACGAACCTGGACGCCTTTTCCGCCGACACCGAATCCAGGCAGCCACCGAGGCGCAGCGGGTTGTTCGCGACGACGCCGACCGACCGGCCGCCCAGACGCCCCAAGCCGATGACGATGTTCGGCGCCCACTTGGCCTGCAGTTCTTCCATCGGCTCGTCGAGTATGCCGTCGATCAACGGTCGGACGTTGTAGGCCCGATTCCGCTGCTCCGGCAGCTTCTTCTCCAGCTCCGGGTCATCCGTCATGCCCGCGAACCCGGCAATGCCCGGGCGAGAGAACAACGACGCCACCTTGCGGGCCCGGAACAGCGCATCGGCCTCGGAGGCGGCGACGATATGTACGACACCGGACTTCCGGCCGTGCGCCGACGGGCCGCCGAGCGCTTCCATGTCGACCTGTTCGCCGGTGACGGACTTGACGACATCCGGCCCGGTCACGAAGACCCGACCGTCCGGCGCCATGATCACGATGTCGGTGAGGGCCGGGCCGTAGGCAGCGCCGCCGGCCGCGGCGCCGAGGACGACGGAGATCTGCGGCACCCGGCCGGAAGCCCGGACCATGGCGGCGAACACCTGGCCGACGCCGTCCAGCGCCTCGACGCCCTCGGCGAGCCGGGCACCGCCGGAATGCCAGAGGCCGATCACCGGCACCCGCTCGCGCAGGGCCATGTCGATCGCGTCAACGATGTGCCGGCAGCCCTCGTGGCCCATGGCGCCGCCCATCCGGGTGCCGTCCGTGCAGAAGGCGATGACCTTGGCGCCGTCGATGCGACCGCGCACCGCCCAGACACCCGAGGTGTCGGTGGGATGCAATCCGGCCAGGGTGCCCGCGTCGAGCAGCTCGGCGAGCCGAACCTCGGGCTCGCGTGGATCGATGACGCGCGGGCTCACGTGCGTCGACCGTCCTGGGTGGCCGGTCGCCGCTTCGATCGGTACCGCTTCGATCGGTACCGCTTCGATCGGTACCGCTTCGATCGGTGCCGTTTCGGTGGTCGAAGGACCAACATCCGCCGCATCGAAGTTCCCGCTATCCAGGCTCAGGTGGTTGACGACAGCAGTCACGGTCGTTCTCCAGACGCGCCGATGAAGGGCGCTGCTCACGAATGCGATCCCGGGTACGGGATTGCGGACAACAAAGAATGCGGATCGAAGAAGAATCCGGGCACACCAAATAGAGGATGTGCCGGTGACGTTTTCCGGACAGGTAGTGGGAGTGACCACGAGTGGGCTGCCGGCCGGGCCGGTGCCGCAAGTTCTCACCGGGTTCGGACGTCGCCCGAACCCGGTGACCGCACTCAGGCGCCGGTGAAGATCAGCGCGACATTGTGACCGCCGAACCCGAACGAGTCGTTCAGTCCTGCGGTCAGCGTGACCTGCCGATTCTCGGCGGCCACGTCAACCTTGATCTCTGGATCCAATTTGTTCAGGTTCCGGGTGCCGGGTACGACACCCTCCTTGATGGCCAGCAGCGTGGCAATGCCCTCGACCGCGCCGGCAGCACCCAGCATGTGACCGGTCATCGACTTGGTGGCCGTCACCACCGGGTGGTCGCCGACGGCCCGCAGGATCGTGTTCGACTCGGCGATGTCACCGACCGGGGTTGATGTCGCATGGGCGTTGACGTGGCCGATGTCGGCGGCGGTCAGGTCAGCGGACTTCAGCGCCTTCGCGATCGCCCGCGCCGATCCTTCGCCGTCGGGCTCCGGAGCGGTGATGTGATAAGCGTCGTTGGACATGCCGATCCCGGCCAGCCGGCCGTAGATCTTCGCGCCGCGCGCCCGGGCGTGATCGGCGCGTTCCAGCACCATCATTCCGGCGCCCTCGCCCAACACGAACCCGTCACGTTCGATGTCGAACGGCCGCGACGCGCCGAGCGGGTCGTGGTTACGGGTGCTCATGGCGCGCATCTGGGCGAAGCCCGCCATCGGCAACGGATGCACGCAGGCCTCCGCGCCGCCGGCGATCGCGATGTCGATCTCGCCGGACTTGATCAACCGGTACGCCCAGGCAAGAGCCTCGGAGCCGGACGCGCACGCCGACACCGGCGCGTGCACCCCACCACGGGCCTTCGCCCACAGCCCGACGGCAGCCGCCGGACCGTTGGGCATCAACATCGGCACGGTCAGCACAGCGACCTTGCGGACGCCCTGCTGTTCCAGGATGTCGTCCTGACCCAGCAGGGTGAGGGCGCCGCCGATGCCGGTGCCGACCACAACGCCGATCCGTTCCGGATCCAGTTCTGGTGAACCGGTATCCGCCCAGGCTTCCCGGGCGGCCACCAGCGCGACCTGTTGGCAGCGGTCGAGGCGGCGGGCCTCGACGCGAGAGAGCACCTCGGTCGGTTCGACGGCCAGCGGTGCGTAGATCCGCACCGGGAGGTCGTACTTCTCGGCCCACGGCTCGGTCAGCGCCTTGACGCCGATCGTGCCGGCCAGCAATGCCTGCCAGGTTTCTGGCGCTGTGCCACCGATCGGCGTGGTCGCGCCGATTCCGGTGACGACGACATCGTGGTCGGTGCTCATTCGTCGACACTCATTGATCGAGTACTTATTGATCGACTACAAATTGATCGGCTCAAGTGATCGACACTGCCCTTCGGGTGTTCGTTTTCTCAGATGACGCTCTCGCGCCCGCGCCCCTGGTGGGGAGCTCTCACGCCTTGTTGGCCGCGATGTAGTCGACGGCATCGCCGACGGTCTTCAGGTTCGCCAGTTCGTCGTCCGGGATCTTGACGCCGAACTTGTCCTCGGCCTGCACTGCGATCTCGACCATCGAAAGCGAGTCGATGTCCAGGTCGTCGGTGAACGACTTGTCGACGGTGACGTCGGCGGCGGCGACGCCGGCGACCTCTTCGACGATCTCGCCCAGGCCGGCGATGATGTCCTCGTTGCTCACGGTGGTTCCTTTCGGGGGTGACTGGCCGTTCTCCGGATCGGAGGCGGCTCTGGTATCCGCGCGAATTGTGCCGCATCCACCCGTGTTGGTGGGCAGGGTGGCGGCTCACACGCAGGGATGTTCTAGCGCGGGGCCTCGGGCGCCGGCGTTGGCGGCGCGCCGGGCGAGGCCCGCACGGCGGGAAGTCGGGTCGACGGCTGTTCGCGACGTTTCGGCGTCAGGGGCATATGAACACCTGGCTCGCGTAGGTCAAGCCGGCGCCGAACGCGACGGACAGCACAACCTCGCCGGACGTGACCTCGCCGGCGGCCCGCATCCGGTCCAGCGCGATCGGAATCGACGCGGACGAGGTGTTGCCGGAGGTGACGATGTCCCGGCCGACCTTGAGATCCGGACGCCCACCGGAGGAGACGATCTTCTTGGCGATGGCCTCGATGATGCGCAGGTTCGCCTGGTGGGTGACCAGTACATCGATATCGGCGAGCGCAACACCGGCGGCCGCCGCCGCCCGGATGGCGACCGGGGCGATCTTGGTGGTCGCCCACCGGAAGACCGTCTGGCCCTCCTGGATGAAGTGCCCGTTCCGGCCCTCGATCCGGATCGCGTCGAGATTCTTCTCGTCGCTGCCCCAGATCACCGGCCCGATGCCGGGCTCTTCGGACGCGCTGACCACGGCGGCGCCGGCCCCGTCGGCGAAGATGATCGCGGTCGCCCGGTCGTCCGGCTTTGTCCAGTCGGTGAGCCGCTCGGAACCGACGACGAGCACATTGGTGGACGCCCCGGTACGGACGGCCTGGTCGGCTGCCGCGATGCCGTAGCAGAAGCCGGCACAGGCGGCGTTGAGATCGAACGTGCCGGGGGCGGGAATGCCGAGCGCGCCGGCGATCTGGGTGGCGGCGTGCGGCACGGGGGAGTTCAGGCTGCAGGTGGCCACGATGATGGTGTCGATGTCCGTCGGCTGCAGGCCGGCCTCGGCCAGGGCCTTAGCGCTGGCCCGCGCACCCATCGACACCACGGAATCGTCCTCGCCGCCGAACCGCCGCTCGGCGATGCCGACCCGGCTGCGGATCCACTCGTCGTTGGTGTCCATGATCAGCGACAACTCTTCGTTGTTGACCACTCGGTCCGGCCGGAAGTGGCCCAACCCGGAGATCCGCGACCCGGGTGAGCCCGGCCGGGTGGTGATCCGGGCCCTGGGCGCGCTCATGAGTGCCCCTCACTCGTGCCTCGTGAAGGGCCCGCATGACTGTGTTGATAGTTCGCTCGCTGCCGCTCGCTCATGAGTGCCCCTCACTCGTACCTCGTGAAGGGCCCGCATGACTGTGTTGATAGTTCGCTCGCTGCCGCTCGCTCATGCTCGCACCCCCGCGTGCTCGGCCGCGAATGCGGCGGCGTTGTCCAGGTCTGCCGGAGACTTGAGTGCCATGGTGGCCACTCCCTTCAGATCGCGTTTGACGAGTCCGACCAGAGTGCCAGCAGGTGGCAGTTCCAGCACACCCGTCACGCCGAGCGATCGAAGGGTTTGCATGCACAGGTCCCAACGGACGGGCCTGGTGATCTGCGCCGCGAGGAGCGTCAGGTAGGTCGCGCCCGACGCGATGACGGAGCCGTCGGAGTTGGTCAGCAGCGGATGCACCGGATCGGCCGGCGTCATCCCCGCCAGGTGGGCTTCAACGGCCGACTCGGCGCTACCCATAAACGAGGTGTGGAACGCCCCGGCCACCGGCAGCGGGATCACCCGGACGCCTTCCGGCGGGCTGGCGACGAGTTGGGCGAGCGCGTCGACGCTGCCGGCCGCAACGATCTGTCCGCCGCCATTGACGTTGGCGCCCACCAGGTCCAGCTCTTCCAGCAGCGCCAGCACGGTGTCGACGTCGCCGCCCATCAGGGCGGACATTCCGGTCGGAGTGAGGGCGCAGGCGGCGCTCATCGCGCTGCCGCGGACGGCTGCCAGGTCGACCGCGTCCAGCGCGGGCAGTACTCCGGCGAGGGCGGCTGCGGCCAGTTCGCCGACCGAGTGCCCGGCGACGACGGCGCCGGCCGGGATGGTCAGGTTCTGCGCGCCCAACAGGGCGGATGCCACGACCAGTGGCTGGGTGACTGCGGTGTCCTTGATCTCGTCGGCGCCGGCCGTCGTGCCGAGCCGGACGAGGTCGAGATGAGCCCGGTCGGACATCGCCGCTGCGGCCTCCGGAACTCCGTCGAGTTCGAGCCAGCTGCGCAGCATTCCGGGTTTTTGGGCTCCCTGTCCGGGAGCGACGATGGCCAGCACTCCAATAGCCAAACACGATCGAGGTCCCTTCGGTGGTGTTGGTCGCCACCAAGTCGTTACCGAACTTTTGTAGGAAGGCTCTAAGCAGCCCAGCGATACCAACCAAAAGAAACGTAAAAAGCCGACATCAGGTCCCGTCGAAGTTGATATTTGCCCGTTTCGGAAGCGGTGCGCGAGACGGTCCGACGAACCCGGTGCACTACTAGGGCACCAACCTGCCCAGGATGACCGCGGTCTGCAGCACCAGCAGGTCGCGCGGATTCCACGGGTCCCGACCGGTCAGATCGGCGATCCGATGGAGCCGGTAGCGAACGGTGTTGGGGTGGACGAACAGGTTGCGGGCCGTCGGTTCCAGCGCGCCGCCGGTGGCCAGATACGCCTCCAGGGTGACCAGCAGCGGGGAGGGTGCGGCGGCCAGCGGCGCGTAGACGGCCGTTCGCAAACGGTCGGCCGCACGTCGGTCACCGAAGAGCGCACGTTCGGTCAACAGGTCGTCGGCGTCGATGCTGCGCGGCGCGCCCGGCCAGGCCGCGGCGACGTCCAGGCCGGCCAGCGCGTCGGCGGCCGACACCGCCGCCTCGCGGAGCCCGGACCCCGGCCGGCCGCGTACCACGGGGCCGTCACCGAACAGGGTCTCCACCTCAGGGCCGGGTGGTTCACCGCCGGCGAGGATGAGCACCAGGCGATCACCATGCACACCGGACATGGCCGCCCGGCCGACCGATGCCGCCCATTCCGCGACGGCGGCGACCGCTTCTGCTCGATCACCCGCAGGTGCCATTCCGGCAACCGCGAGGGTGTCCGCGGTCGGATCCCAATCCAGCGCGGCGGCCCTGGAGGACAACGACCCGAAGTCCTCGCCGCGGACGATCCCGTCGACCACCGCTGCCTCCACCCGGGCATCCCAGGCCCCGCGGGTTTCGGCAGCGGCCGCGTACACCGACGCAGCGGCGAACGCGACCTCGCGGCTGTATCTGAGCAGGGAATCCCGCAGCGCGATCGTCTCGGCTTCGTCGGCGGCCAGGGCGGGCAGGTCCTGCTCGGCGACCGTGATGGCGATCCGCACCAGTTCGACCGTGCGACGGAGCGAGACGGCGCGAACCAGGTCGCGCGGGGCGGTGCCGAAGACCTCACCGGTGATCCGGTACTCGGTGCCAGGGGAGCGGGCCCACACCACATAGCCGGAGATGCCGGCCTGGGCAACGAGGGTGACCCAGGACCGCTGTTGGGCCGGCAGCGAACGGAACCAGGGCAGCCGTTCGTCCATCAGCGCAACGGATCTGGTGGCCAGGCTGCCGCCGGCCCGCTCGACTCTGCGGAGTGTTTCCTCGCTGACGCCGGGCGCCCAGGACGTGTTCGGGCCGAGGGAGGACGTCACAGCGCGCAGCATCGAAGACGGCGTCGGCCCCGACAGCCGGGCGGGTGCTTCACCGCCGATGGCAGTCATGAGGACCAGCCTGCCATGTGCCGGCCCGCGATGTACCAGCCGCGATGTGCCGGCTCGTCGCTTGAATCGGGCCAGGCCGCTATACCAGCCGGCCCAGATAGCAAGCCGGGGCCGACACCTGTTGCGGCGTCGACCCCGGGCTTTGACCTTGGCGGTACGGGTCAGGCGGCGCTGACGCCCGTGGCCTGCGGTCCCTTGGGTGATTGCTCGACCTCGAAGTTGACCCGCTGACCCTCGTCGAGTGACCTGTACCCCGTGCCACCGATCGCGGAGTAGTGCACGAAGACATCGCCAGATCCGTCATCGGGGGAAATGAAGCCGTAGCCCTTTTCCGCGTTGAACCACTTCACAGTTCCCTGCGCCATGCTTGCTCTCCTCGAGCGTTGTCCGCGGGCGGCCCGCGGAGTCGAACACCCCGGACGGGTCCTTCGCCGAACGGGGGGATGCGCTTTACCCCGTGCGATGCCGTGCGGACCACCAGGAGAAGAGCAACAACGAGCGAACAGTACCGCTTCACCCATTCCAATCGCCAGCAGATCGCGCAGGTCGAAACCATTGAATGCCGGATGAATGTCCGACCAATTCGGAGCGAACTGTTGTCGAATGTGCTCATCAGTTCTTTCACACTCCCGGACGCACCACGGGCCCCGCAGGGATGGCGCCTGCGGGGCCCGTGGGTCCGTCACTGAGCAGAGCTGCTACTGCTGGTCAGGAATCTCCACCGGCGTTCCCGGACTTGCCGGCCCGGACGTCGTGCAACTCGTACTTCTCGGCCGCCTCGGCAGCGGCGCCCGCCCGGTATTCCCCGCGCCTTTCGAGCGCGGCCAGGGTGGCCACCACCATCGACGGGCCGTCGATCAGGAAGTGCCGCCGAGCGGCCGCCCGGGTATCGGAGAACCCGAAACCATCGGCGCCCAGCGCGACGTAGTCACCCGGTACCCAGGGGGCGATCAGGTTCTGCACTGCGCGCTGCCAGTCGCTGGTGGCGATCACCGGTCCGCTGACGCCGGACAGCGCCTGGGTGACGTACGGGGTACCCGCATCGACTCCCGGATCGAGCACCCTGGCCCGCTCGATCGCCTCGGCGTCCCGGCTCAGTTCCGTCCAACTGGTCACCGACCAGACGTCGGCGGCGACTCCCCAGTCCTCGCCGAGCAACTGCTGGGCTTCCAGTGCCCAGCGGACACCGACCCCGGACGCAAGCAGCTGGGCGCGTGGCTTGCCGTCGGTCTCCCACGCCGGCGACAGCTTGTACATGCCCTTGAGCAGGCCTTCGACATCCAGATCGTCCGGCTGCTTCGGCTGCTGGTAGGGCTCGTTGTACAGGGTGATGTAGTACATGATGTTCTCGCCGTGCGGCCATTCCTCGCTGCCGCCGTACATCCGCCGCAGGCCGTCCTTGACGATGTGCGCGATCTCGTAGCCGTACGCCGGGTCGTAGGACACAAAGTGCGGCTGGGTCGACGCAAGCAGGTGCGAGTGCCCGTCGGCGTGCTGCAGTCCCTCACCGGTCAGGCTGGTGCGGCCGGCGGTGGCACCGAGGACGAAGCCGCGGCCCATCTGGTCGCCGATCGCCCACATGCCGTCGCCGGTCCGCTGGAACCCGAACATCGAGTAGAAGATGTACATCGGGATCATTGGTTCGCCATGGGTGGCGTAGGCGGTGGAGACGGCCGTCAGGGTGGCGATCGAACCGGCCTCGTCGATGCCCTCGTGCAGGATCACGCCCTGCTCGGATTCCTTGTACGCCAACATGAGATTGGCGTCGACCGCGGTGTACAGCTGGCCGGACGGGTTGTAGATCTTCGCGGTCGGGAAGAACGAGTCCATGCCGAAGGTGCGGGCCTCGTCCGGGATGATCGGAACCACTCGCTTGCCGATTTCCGGGTCCTTGAACAGGTCGCGGACCAGCCGGACGAACGCCATCGTGGTGGCGATCTCCTGCTTCCCGGAACCCCGGGTCAGCACGTCGTAGACCTTGTCGCCGGGCAGCACCAACGGCTTCGGGACGACCCGCCGTTCCGGGACGTAGCCGCCGAGCCGCGCGCGTCGCTCCTTGAGGTACTTGATCTCCTCGGTCTCCGGGCCCGGGTTGTAATAGGGCGGCCGGTAGAGGTCGGCTTCCAGCGCCGAATCCGGGATCTCCAGATGCAGGCCGTCCCGGAATTCCTTCAGGTTCTGCATCGTCATTTTCTTCATCTGGTGGGTCGCGTTGCGGCCCTGGAACGACGGCCCGAGGCCGAAGCCCTTGATCGTCTTGACCAGGATCACCGTCGGCTGTCCCTTGTGCTGGGTCGCGGCCTGGTAGGCGGCGTGCACCTTGCGGTAATCGTGACCGCCGCGGCGCAGCCGCCAGATCTCGTCATCGGTCATGTCGTGGGCCATCTGCTTGGTCCGCGGGTCGCGCCCGAAGAAGTGCTCACGGATGTAGGCGCCGTCGTTGGCCCGGTAGGTCTGGAAGTCACCGTCCGCCGTGGTGTTCATCAGATTGACCAGGGCGCCGTCCTTGTCCTTCTGCAGGAGCTTGTCCCAGTCCCGACCCCAGATGACCTTGATGACGTTCCAGCCGGCACCGCGGAAGAAGGCTTCGAGTTCCTGGACGATCTTGCCGTTGCCGCGGACCGGGCCGTCGAGTCGCTGCAGGTTGCAGTTGATGACGTAGGTCAGGTTGTCCAGGCCATCGATGGCTGCGATGTGGATCAGGCCACGGGATTCGACCTCGTCGAGTTCGCCGTCGCCGAGGAACGCCCAGACGTGCTGGTCGGACGTGTCCTTGATGCCGCGGTGGTGCAGGTACCGGTTGACCCTGGCCTGCTGGATCGCGTTCATCGGGCCGAGGCCCATCGAAACGGTCGGGAATTCCCAGAAGTCCGGCATCAGCCGGGGGTGCGGGTAGGACGGGATGCCGCCGCCCGGGTGGGACTTCTCCTGCCGGAAGCCGTCCAGGTCGTGCTCGGAGAGCCGGCCCTCCAGGAACGCCCGGGCGTACATGCCGGGGGAGGCGTGGCCCTGGAAGAAGACCTGATCACCGCCGCCGGGATGGTCCTTGCCGCGCCAGAAGTGGTTGAAGCCGACCTCGTAGAGACTAGCCGACGAGGCGTAGGTCGAAATGTGGCCGCCCACACCGATTCCCGGCTTTTGCGCGCGGTGCACCATGATCGCGGCGTTCCACCGGATCCAGCCGCGGTAGCGGCGTTCGATCTCCTCGTCACCCGGGAAGAAGGGTTCGGACTCGGTCGGAATGGTGTTGATGTAGTCGGTGGTCGTCAGCGCTGGGAGCGCGACGTGCTGCTGCTTCGCGCGTTCCAACAGGCGAAGCATCATGTACCGCGCGCGTTGCTGTCCGCCGGCTTCGACCATCGCGTCGAAGGACGCGAGCCATTCGTCGGTCTCCTCCGGATCGATGTCCGTGAGCTGGGCGGCGATGCCGTCCTTGATCAGGCGCATTCGCGGCGCAGACTGGTCGTTCACTGACGCTGTCAAGGCAACTCCTCGTGACGGTGGGCGGATGGCCCATTGGTCCGGTACCCCATTGGTGACGGTTCGGCCGCCATTGGCGGCAAACCGCTCACTTCCACCAACAGCAGCCCCGCCATCCTCTCGCATGGACCGGTGCCGTCGCTCGGTGGGACGGCCGGCGGGAGGGATCTTCGGTGGTGCCGATGTACACGAACTGTCGGCGCCCTAATAAGGTAAGCGCCCAGGGAGCCGGATAGGCCCGTGTTCGCAGAACACGAGTCAGGTCCACCCAATAACCTCGAAGGGGAGCGATACAGGTGAGTGACGTCGCAGGGCAGTCGGTAACAACCGCTGCCCGGCTCGGCCTGAGTGCCGGGAACACGGTCGGGGAGTCCGGGTACGACGACGACGTCGACCACGACCTGAGAGACGCGATCGCCGACCTGATCGAATCCGATCTGCTCGACGATGACGCCGATGAGGTCCTGGATGCGGTCCTGCTGTGGTGGCGGGACGGTGATGGTGATCTGACCGATGCGCTGGTCGACGCCATCCCGCTGCTCGCCGACGACGGGGTGATCTGGCTGTTGACCCCGAAAACCGGGCGGGACGGCTATGTCGAACCCAGCGAGATCGCCGAGGCAACTCGGACCGCCGGGCTTGCCCAAACAACCAGTGTCGCGGGTGGACCGCGATGGATGATCGCCCGGCTCGCCCGGCCGAAATCAGGAAAGGTACGTCGCTGATGGCACTACCCGTCGGAACGATTGCTCCGGACTTCACGCTGCCCGACGCGAACAAGACGCCGACCAGCCTCTCGTCCTATCGCGGGCGGCAGGCAGTGCTGCTGGTGTTCTACCCGTTCGCCTTTTCCGGAACCTGCACGGCGGAGTTGTGCCAGATCAGGGACGATCTCGGGTCTTTCGAGAACGACGAGGTCCAGGTGCTGGCGATCTCCACCGACACCGCCCAGTCGCTGAAGGCCTGGTCGCTGGCACAGGGGTACACCTTCCCGCTGCTCAGCGATTTCTGGCCGCACGGCGAGGTCGCCAAGGCCTATGACGTGTTCTTCGACAAGGCCGGCATGGCGTTGCGCGGGACCTTCCTGGTGGACGTGGATGGCGTCATTCAGTTCTCGGAGGCCAATGGGCCGGGCGAGGCGCGGGACCAGGCTGCCTGGAAGCGAGCGGTCGCGGCGCTGCCGGCTCGCACCGCCTGACCTTTTGCGTGGCGGCGTCCGTCGTTGCCTCTCGGGGCAGGGTGCGGCGATCGGCCGCTGTCGGCGGGACGGCTGAGTGGCAAGCGAGGGCGCGGCGGAATGAGATACTGCCGTGCGGCACTGTGTCAACGATCAACGTTCGTTGACCGGTGCCACGGGGCGCGTAGCTCAGCGGGAGAGCACCCGGTTTACACCCGGGCGGTCGGCGGTTCGAAACCGTCCGCGCCCACTCATTCAGTGTTGTCGTTGGTCAGGCTCCGCCGCAGGTCGGCGACCGCCTGGCGGGCACCCGCAGGCCGGCGCTCGCTGCAATGCACAGCGAGGTAGGGATTGGGCCGCAGTTGAGGAAATCCTCGGACAAATCCCAGTGCGGTGGAGAAGTCCTCGATCTCGTCAAACGTCGGCGCAGGGTAGTAACGGGATTGTCTCTTCACCGGACATCGGCCCATTCTCCGCGGCGGGGAGGGCAATTTTCGGTCCGGTCGATGAGCATCGAGAATCCGGCGGAGCCTTGGACCGGACGAGACAATTGGCCCATCTGATACGACAAATACGGCATCTCGGACACCGGGTGTAGATCACTCGGCACGCCGACTGTGGGAACGCTCTCACCCGTCTGGTCGTGCTGACGATCCTCCAGTGTCACCACCATCAGAACCCTGCGTCACCACGACCGCCGATACGGCGAAATACGATGGATCACGTTGACGCCGCACCGCACGAATGCCTAGCGTGGAAATAACAATCGACGATTTTACCGGCCGACCGCAGTCGGCGATTTCCGCTCGAGACAATGCCGACGGCTTGCGAAACGGCGTGGTTTCGCCAACGCCACAAAGGGGTTTCCCCATGGTTAGTCCTGGATGCAACCATTCCGGTACCCAGACTGCCGAGAGCCGTCGCAGAATTCCGCACCGTCGCGGGCCGATCACTATTGCGGTGGTCGCCGCGCTGGTCGCCGCTGTCACCGTCACCGTTATCGTGGCACCGGCGGCGCAGGCTGCCACCGCAGTGGGTGCCGGGAGCTATACGACGAGCCCGGTTGGTCCGCTGCCTAGCGGGTGCGGGAGCATCTCGACCAATCCGCGCCAATTTCTGACCGACAACGCCCCCGCCGGGGCCGTGCCGACGAACGACTGGTGGTCGTCGTTGGTGTTCAAGAAGCTGAATTGCCAGTACAGCGAAATTCTTCAGGCCCATCCGGCGGCGTATTTGCCGAATTCCGGAGGTCTGGGGTTCTCGTATTCGACGGTGCCTGAGTTCGTTGTGCCGGCGCCGGGGCTGCAGGAATACCACTACCCCTACAAGCAGGACTTCACGGCCGGCGTCACCGGGCTGAACGCGCCGATGGTCAAGGTTGACGACTGGTCCGACTGGACCGTCACACCGTCCTGGGTCGATGGGACCCGGTCGATGACCGCAACGATCGGGCATGGACTGCCGATGACGTACTTCAAGGTTGCCGGTGGCGGAGCGCAACTCTCGTTGAACGCGACGCCGACGGTGTGGCAGAACAACGGCGCCACGGTGGGATTCACCGTGAATGGTCACGACTATGTTGCTTACGCGCCGAGCGGTGCCGGGTGGGTGGTGTCCGGCTCATCAATCGCGTCGAGCCTGGCCGGCAAGAGTTACTACACCGTTGCGGTGCTGCCGACGACCTCGAACAGTTCCGACAGTAACCGGCTGGCGCTGGCCGCCCAGTACGGGAAATACGCCCATGCGATGGTCACCGGCACGACCATGAAGTACGAGTACGACCAGGCGAGCAGCACCGTCAAGACGACCTACGGCTTCACCACCACACCCGCGGAGGGCACCGAGACGGCGACCGTCACCGCCCTTTATCAGCACCAGTGGAAGTCGCTCGCCGGGGGCACACCCATTGCCGCACAGTACGTGTCACCGCGCGGGCCGATGAAGGTGTTGGTCGGCGTCACCGACTTCAGCACCTCGATGGCCTTTCACGGGGTGCTGCCCGAAGTACCGGCGGTGGCCGACGGCAGCGGTGCGGACCGCGCACTCCTCGACGGATACCTCGCCGAGGTCGCCGACGATCCGATGGCCATGCAGAAGGCCGACACCTACTGGGCAGGCAAGGGCCTGGGCCGCGCTGCCCGGATCGCCGAGATCGCGGATCAGGTAGGGGACACCGGAGTGCGGGACTCGGCCATCGGCGACATCCGCTCGACGTTGAACGACTGGTTCACCGCCTCGCCCGGCAAGTCGGAGCAACTGTTCTACTACGACAAGAACTGGGGCACGCTGATCGGTTACCCGGCCTCCTACGGATCCGATCAGGAACTTAACGATCACCATTTCCATTACGGCTACTTCATCGCTGCCGCGGCAACGCTCGCTCGATTCGATCCGGCGTGGGCGACCAGCGGGAAGTACGGCGGCATGGTCGATCTGTTGATCAGGGACGCGAACAACTACGACCGCACCGACACCAGCTTCCCCTATCTGCGGGATTTCGACATTTACGCCGGCCATGACTGGGCGTCCGGGCACGGAGCGTTCGCGGCCGGCAATAATCAGGAATCGTCATCCGAGGGCATGAACTTCGCCAATGCGCTGATCCAGTGGGGTCAGGTCACCGGAAACACCGCTGTGCGGGACGCCGGCATCTTCATCTACACGACGCAGGCCGCGGCGATCGGCCAGTACTGGTTCGACGTGGACGGCAGCACCTTCCCGGCCGGCTGGAAGCACACTGCGGTTGGCATGGTCTGGGGCGACGGTGGTTCCTACGCCACCTGGTTCAGTGCGGAGCCGGAGAAGATTCAGGGCATCAACATGCTGCCGGTGACTGGTGGTCACCTATACCTCGGCTACCGGCCGGAGTACGTCAAGAAGAACTACCAGGAGATCGCCGGTAGTGGCGGCGGTTCCCCGACCGTCTGGCAGGACATCATCTGGGAATTCCTGGCGACCGGTGATCCGGACACCGCGCTGAGCAAATACCGGGCGAACAATTCGTTCACGGCGGAAGAGGGTGAATCCAGGGCGCACAGCTTCCACTGGATCCGGAATCTGGCCGCGCTGGGCCTGATCGACACCTCTATCACGGCTGACCATCCGTTGGCAGTCACGTTCGTGAAGAACGGGGCCCGCACCTATGTGGCGTCGAATGTCAGCGGAAAAGCGTTGACCGTCACGTTCTCGAACGGCACCAGACTGGCCGTGCCGGCCGGGAAGACGGTTGCCGGCGGCGCCCTGACCTGGTCCGGCGGCGGTGGCCCGGGCGGTGTCCCGGCGGCTCTGCCGCCCACTGCATCGCCGTCGCCCACCGTGTCACCGTCGCCGACTGTGTCACCGTCGCCAACTGTATCTCCGACTGTCAGTGCCTCCCCAACTGCCACACCCTCACCGACAGTCGGATCGCCGAACACCGACTTCGGCTCGCCGACCCGGTACATGTCGTCGACCGGTGCGTTGTCGACAGTAAAAGCCGCCGCGCACGAGGTGGCGCTGGTGGGATCCGCCGGTCAGAACCATGACGGGAAGCCTTATCAGGAAGCAACTTTCGTCTCAACCGGGTTGACGGCCAGCTACGGCGGTGGCACGACTGCCTTCGCGTTGGCGGTGGACTCCGGCACGGCGGTAGGTAACGGAGCGCAGTTGCGGGTGTCCTACGACCTGACGGGCAACGGCAGTTGGGATCGGGTGGAGACGTACCGCTACTTCGCCACCGATCCGGTTTCCGGAGCCGAGAGCTACACCCAGCGAGTCGGGCTCCTCTCCTCCAGTGGGTCGCTCGGGAACCTGGTCAACGGCTCGGTCAAGGTCGAGGTCTGGACAGCCCTGACCGGAGCAGCAGGCAAGGGGCCGACCGTCCTGGCGAATTCCTCGGTGACCCTTCCCTTCTCGTAGGGGTTGGTCTCGCCGGTTGACGTGAGCGGCGATTCACTCAAATCGGGGCGCAGAGCGGATTGACGGGTTATGGTTCGGAGACGGCGGGGGCCTACGTATTCAGCATTCGGACATCGTCGCGGGGGTTGTCGGTGCTGGGTGATAGACCCATGGAATGACGACAGATGGGATAGGTGTGACGGCGGATCAGGTGCTGGAGATCGCTCTTTCACTACCGGGGGTGCAGCGGCAGGCCAGCGGTGAGCAGACGGCATTTCGGGTGTCCGGCAAGGGTTTTGGCTTCCTCGGGCCGGAAGGCGACCGTCTGCTGATCAAGTCGACCCGGGATGAGCAGGCTGCCTGGGTGGCGCAGGATCCGGCCACCTTCATGGCCTCCTGGAGCGCCGGCCAGTTCGGCTGGATCGATGTGGTGTTGGCCAGAACGCGTCATGACGAGGTCGCGGAGTTGATCACTGAGGCGTGGCGGTTAACGGCGCCGGCCCGACTGACCCGATTGCTCGGGTGACCCAGACAGACTGGATCCTCGGCCGAGCCTCGAGTTCGACGCAGAGTGGCCAGTGCCGGCCTGACAGCGGCATTTCGATGGTAGGCCGGCACGGGTCATCACGAAGGAGATTGCTGGTGGGCGAACCTGTCGAGACCACGGCAACTCGTCATGGGTATGACCTTGTAGCCCGCGAATACCGTGCCCAGGTCGCGGGAGAATTGGCCGGCAAACCGCTCGACCGTGCCCTTCTCGACATGGTGGTTGCGCTGGCCGAGGGTGAACTGATCGGCGACATCGGCTGCGGCCCAGGACATGTGGCGTCGTACCTGGCCGGTCGCGGAGCGGCGGTGGTGGGCCTGGACCTGTCAACGGCGATGTGTTCGATCGGAATCCATGCGTCGTCACTGCCCTTCTGCGTTGCTGACATGACCGCCCTACCTATCCGATCGCACCGGCTGGGAGCAATTGTCAGCCTGTATGCCGTTATCCACCTGGCTGCATCCGGACGGGCCGCCGCCTACTTCGAGTTCGCCCGCGCACTCCGGCCTGGTGGGCACGCGCTGATTGCCTTTCACACCTGTGACGCGGACACCGCGTCAGGTGAGGTGAAGACCCTCACGGACTGGTGGGGGCACGAAGTTGTGCTGAACTTCCGATTCCTCGAGCCGATGGCCGAGATCCAGTCGCTGGCCAGCGCAGGCCTGGTGCTGGTTGCGCGGCTGGACCGGGCGCCCTACGAAGGAATTGAGCATCCGAGCTGCCGGTCGTACCTGCTCGTCCGGCGCCTACCACTCCAGACCGACGGCTCGACATGGCTGACAACCTCCGACTGGTTCACCTGATGTCCTAGGTTCGGTCAGTCAGTGGTGGCAGAAGCAGGCGAGGAGTCCGGTGGATATCAAGGAAATCAACAAAAGGACGATCGAGCAGTTCCGGGCGGGCGGGCCGATCGATGGGATGCACCGCGAGCGTCTTGTCTTGCTGACGACAACCGGAGTCAGATCCGGTCAGCCGCACACGACCCCAATGATGTCGTCCCCGACGGTGGGCGGTTACTGGTCATCGCCTCGAACATGGGCGCGCCGAAAGACCCCGACTGGTACGTCAATTTATGCGTCAATCCGCGGGTGACGGTCGAAATCGGCGACGAACGCTATACGGCAGCCGCCAACCCGCTGACCGGCGATGAATACGACCGAATCTGGAGCGACATCAAAGAGCACAACCCCTTCTTTGTCGATCACGAGAAACAGGCCGCTCGTCGCATTCCCGTTGTCGCTCTCGTCAGATCCTGAGCGCCGGTGTCCATCCATCGGCGCTCCTCGCGGGCTTCGCTGTAGGACCACGGTTCTCGGGTCGGACCGCCGACACCCCTCAGCCAAGACGCAGCATGGGAACAGATGTTCGAGAATGGGGCTTGATCTGCCAGTATGGGGAGAGTAGACTCGAACACATGATCGAGACGGTGGTGGGGGAGGAGCCGGGTGGTGGGCTGTCTGCTGCTGATCTTGCGGGGTGGGTGGAGGAACTGGCCGTGATGGATGTGCGGGCCGGTGATGTGGAGCGGATTGATCGGATTCGGGAGTTGGAGCGGGTGAAGTCGGCGTGTGCTGCTGCGCAGGCGGTGTTGACGGTGGCGTTTGTGCAGTCGCAGACGGCGGGGTTGTCGACGAAGCGGGCGCGGGATGAGCGGGTCCGGCGGAGTGTGTCTGGGCAGGTGGCGGTGGCGCGGCGGGAGTCGCCGTTTCGGGGTGGCCGGCATGTGGGGTTGGCGACGGTGTTGACCTCGGAGATGCCGAATGTGTTCGCGGCGTTGCGGTCGGGGGTGATCAGTGAGTGGGCGGCGACGTTGGTGGTGCGGGAGACGGCGTGTCTGGAGGTGGCGGATCGGCGGCGGGTGGATGCGGAGTTGGTCGGTCAGTTGGGTGGGCTCAGTGAGAAGCAGGCGGCGTTGGCGGCGGCGCGGATCGGGCAGCGGCTCGATCCTGGGCAGTATGTGGCGCGGGCGCGGAAGGCGGTGGGGGATCGGCGGGTGAGTTGTCGGCCGGCGCCGGATTTGATGACGTATGTGACGGCGTTGGTGCCGGTGGCGTGGGGTGTTGCGGTGTATGCGGCGTTGGTCAAGCATGCGGCTGCGGCGAAGGCGGTGGGTGATCCGCGGTCGCGGGGGCAGTTGATGGCTGATGAGTTCGTGCACCGGATCACCGCCCCAGCTGCTGCTGGGACCGGTGCCGGGGAGCGGGTCGGCTCGGGTTCCCGGATCCCGACTGGGGGCGGCACAGCTGGCACCGGCAGCCGCGCCGCCACCGGCACCGACGCTGGAGCCGGACCAGGCGCTGGCGCCGGGCCAGGCGCTGGAGCCGGGCCAGGCGCTGGAGCCGGGCCAGGCGCTGGAGCCGGGCCAGGCAGTGGTGCCGGCACGCGGTCCGGCACTGGAACCGGCGGTGAGTCACGCGCGGCGACGCACCCCCCCGCCGGCAACGGCTCTCCCGCGGATTCCGGCCCTCCGGTCGGCAGCGGGGTGGCTGCCGACGTTGCCGCTGACTCTGGTCCAGCCGGGGGTGACCGTGCCGCGGACTCCATGCCCGAACCGGGCGCGGCCCCGGGTTCGGTAGCAGGTTCGGCCAGGCGTGCTGGTGCGCCGTCGTGCGGTGCCGCGGGCCGGGACGAGACCGCCACCACTGAGATCGCTGAGGCTGTTCCATGTTCAGCAGCCGGTCCTGCGTCCGGCCGCCCCGAAGATCCCGATCCCGATCCCGATCCCGATCCCCATCCCGATGCCGATGCCGATGCGGATGCCGATGGTTGTGCGGGCGGTGTGGGGGTGATCCCGCCCGGGGTCGGCCTGGATATTCAGCTCGTGATGAGTGACCGCACCCTGTTCGATGGTGATAACGAACCCGCGGTGTTGACCGGGTACGGGCCGATCCCGGCGGCGTTGGCCCGCCGGCTGGTTCGGGAGGCGTCACCATCGATCAAGTCGTGGGTCCGCCGGTTGTATACCGATCCCGGGACCGGGCAGTTGATCGACGCCGATTCCAGACGCTGGTTGTTCTCCCATGCTGCCCGGCAGTACCTGATCGCGCGGGATCAGACGTGCCGTGGCCCGTTCTGTGATGCCCCGATCCGGCATGCCGATCATGTGGTTCCGCACGAGCAGGGCGGGCCGACCCGGACGGTCAACGGTCAGGGTTTATGTGAGCGGTGCAACCACACCAAGGAGCAGCCCGGTTGGCAGTCCGTGGTCGACGAGGCCGGGATCACGATCACCACCCCGACCGGGCACACCGTGCGGAGTGTCCCGCCACCACCACCGCGATCCACACCGTGGGCCGAGGATCGGCCCATCGAGTACTGGCCCATCAAGCACGGGCCTGATCGGCCCCTGTCTGCGAAGAGTCCTCTCGAACGCCGACTGGCCAGACTGATCCGAAGTGCTGAGCGGCGATCTGTGAGCTGAAAGTGGGCAGTTGCAATGAGGCACCTTCCTCCCTTGAGGAAAGTGCCTCTGACCTGCAATGACGCCCGTGCCCCCGGCAGGATTCGAACCTGCGCACCCGCCTCCGGAGGGCGGTGCTCTATCCCCTGAGCTACGGGGGCGCGAGGCGAAACTCTACCGCACCACACGGGCTACGTTGCACATCGTCAGCGTCACGGAGACGACCGTCATACCGTGGCATGCAGTTCAACCCACCGGTGCACCCGATCCAGACGGACTTGGTATGAACTGAGAAGGAGCGCAACCGTGACCTCGGACTATCCCATCTGCCGGACCTGCGGCGTCCAATACGAGCACGCCCAGGACCGCAGGCACTGCCCGATCTGCGAGGACGAGCGGCAATACGTCCCAGAGGCGGGGCAGTTGTGGACCACGAACCAGGAGTTGCGCGAACAGGGCTACCGAACTCTTCTGCGCCAGGAGCTATTTGGCCTATGGGGGATCGGCACCGAACCCCGGTTCGCGATCGGCCAACGAGCGCTGCTGGTGCCGGGCGAGGGCGGAAACCTGTTGTGGGACTGCGTGACATACCTCGATGACGACACCGTCGCCGCCGTCACCGAACTCGGCGGACTCGGTGCGATCGCCATCTCCCACCCGCACTACTACAGCGCGATGGTCGAGTGGAGCGAGGCATTCGGCGGAGTGCCAATCTACATTCACGCCAGCGATGCCCAATGGGTGCAACGACGCGGCAAAACCAGATTCTGGGACGGCGACTCCGTCGAGGCCCTGCCGGGCCGCATGCTCCACCGGGCGGGCATCCACTTCGCCGGCGGCACCATCCTGCACTGGGCAGACGGTGCCGAGGGCAGAGGAGCCCTCTGCACAGGCGATATCTTCCAGGTCGTCGAGGACCATCGGTGGCTCAGCTTTATGTACAGCTACCCGAACCTGATCCCGGAACACCCGGACACCATCCGACGGGCCGTCAAGTCGGTGCAGCCATTGGAGTTCGACGTCATCTACGGGGCCTGGTGGGGCAAGGTCGTCACCCATGACGCCAAAGGTGCGGTGGTGCGGTCAGCCGAGCGCTACCTACGGCACATCGGGCGATAAGACCCATGTCCGAGGCGAGATCAGTTGGCCGGCAGGGGCTGCGCGCCGCGTTCGGCGAGCATCTGCGTCATGACGGAGATCTCCGAGGACTGGGAGAGTGCCATCTTCGAGGCGAAGTTCCGGACCACGGCGTTGGTGGCGTGATCCGCCGCGTACTGCATCATCGGCGCGCCGCCCTGATGGTGTCGGATCATCAACTGCAGAAAATAGGTATCCGACTCCGCGCCGGACAGGCTCTTCAGCTTCGCGATCTCGTCCGAGGTGGCCATCCCGGGCATCAGCGGAACCTGCGCGGAAGATGTGCCGGCCGAACCCGCAGCCGGGCTCGTCATCACCATCCCGCCGTGGTCGTCACCGGTCCCGCCCATCCACCCCATGTGCGTGCCGTCACCGGACTCGGGAAGGTCCCAGAGCGACAGCCAACCCTGCATCTGTCCGATCTGATCCGTTTGGGTGTAACCGATGTCGTACGCCATCACTCCGATTTCCGGATCAGTGGTGTTCTGCTCCGCATAGTGCGCCATCAGCACACCCTGATCGTGGTGAATGATCATGTCCCGCGCGAAACCCGCGTCCACGGACGCATTGTCGGGCGTCGCTGGCGCCGAGTTGCCGAACTTCCCGCTCAGCGCGAGGCCGGCCGTCGCGCCGACCAGCAGCAGGACGACGGCACTCGCCGCGGCCAGCAGAATCACCATGCCGCGCGAATAGTGCCGGCGAAGCCGATCGGACCCGCCCGGACCAGACGGCCCGCCTGGGCCGCTTGCACTGTCGTTGGTTCCCGGAACAGTCGGAGAATCGGTCATCGCGAGGCCGCCATCAGATCAGGGACCGCTCGTCGCGGCGGTCTCGGCCGGCGCTGGGGCACTTGTCGGTGCTTCGGCATTCGTCACCGGAACCGAAGCGGTCGCGTCGACCGACTGATCGCTGGCAGCCACCGACATCTCGGTGGTCGCCGGGGTGCCGCCCGTGCCGGACATCGGAATCGCATCCGGGCCGGCCGGGGTCGGATCGAAGGCCGGGGGATTGGTCACGTCGAAACTCGGTTGCTGGCAGGTGGCGCCGGTTTCCGGATACACCCAGCGGTTCTGCCGCAGCGCGGTGATGAATTGCTTCACCCGTTCGTCGGATGCCGAATCGACCTTCAGTTGGTGCGCCCAGGCCTGCAGTGAAATGGTCGAATCCAGTCCCGGGTAGGGGGTCAGGGTGGTGAACGGCTGACCGTCAACCAGGGCGGTGAGGGTTGCCAGGTCGTCCGGGGTGATCGTGTCGGGGTTGTAGGTGATCCAGACCGCCCCGTGCTCGAGCGTGTGCACCATGTTCTCACTGCGCACTGCGGTGCCGTAGACGATCCCGTTGCAGTTCGCCCAGGTGCCGTCATGTGGGCCGCCGACGGGCGGGAATCGGTTGTAGGCCACCCGCTGATCAGCGGTGATGTGGATGGCCGCCTTGTAGTCGACGTAGCTGGCGGGGGTGTCGGCGCTGGCCGGTGTTGACGCCCCGACGTAGATCCCCGGAATGGCCGTTGACGGGTCCTGGTTCGACTCGGAGGGGGTCCACGGAGCGAGCGCGTCCTGCGCGGCGCTGTTCTCTGTGGTCTTGTTGAAGACCACGAAGAAGATGCCCGCAGCCAGGGCGACGACGACAGCGACGGCGCCGATCGTGACCCACGGCAGACCCTGACGACGGGTCACAACGGGTGCCGGCGTGCGGCGCTTCTTGGCGTTCTTGCCACTGGCCATCATGGAGCGGTCCTCGGTGATTCTCTCAGAGTCAAAGATCGAGCTCGGTGCGGTCGGGGTCTGTGGGATACCCACCGGCGATCCGAAGAAAGTGTTCAACGGGACGAACCGGGGGACCGCACCGGAGTGTACGGGCCGAAGACGTGGCCTCCGTGTGAACCGAACGGGCCAGCGGGCCGGCAACACGTCGGCCGCCGGGCCGGAATCCGGTGGAGTGGTCATTTGCGCTTGGACGGCCTTCCTAGAATGGCCGAGTGAATCCCGCGCAGTTGGTCGATGCCATTCGTCATGCCTTGGCGGCCGCCCTCGAGTCCGGTGACCTGGCCGTCGACGTCCCCGCCGACATCCCGCTCGATCGCCCCCGCTCCCGCGAGCACGGCGATTACGCGACGCCCATCGCATTGAAGCTGGCGAAGACGGCCGGGCGCCCACCCCGGGAGATCGCCACGGTGATCAGCAAGCACCTGACCGGCACGCCAGGGATCGCGGTCGTCGAGATCGCCGGGCCCGGTTTCCTCAACATCACCCTGGAAGCCGCTGCCGCCGGTGCGTTGGTCGGCCAGATCGTCGCCGCCGGCACCGCCTACGGCGCCGGGGACGCGCTCGCGGGCAAGCACGTCAACCTGGAATTCGTCTCGGCCAACCCGACCGGTCCCGTGCACATCGGCGGTGCCCGGTGGGCCGCCGTCGGTGACGCCCTCGGGCGGGTCCTGAGCACGCAGGGCGCCGAGGTGATCCGGGAGTACTACTTCAACGACGCCGGCGCGCAGATCGACCGGTTCGCCCGCTCGCTGCTCGCCGCGGCCCGCGGGCTGCCTGCCCCGGACGACGGCTACAGCGGCGACTACATCGTCGAGATCGCCGACCGGATCACCGCGGCGCACCCGGCAGCGCCGTCGCTGCCGGACGACGAGGCGACGGAGCTCTATCGGCATCAGGGCACGGAGCTGATGTTCGACGAGATCAAGGCGACGCTGCACCTGTTCCGCACCGATTTCGATGTCTACTTTCACGAGAACTCGCTGCACGAGAGCGGCGCCGTGACCAGAACGGTGCAAAGGCTGAAGGATTCCGGTCACCTGACGTTCAAAGACGGTGCCTGGTGGCTGGGCTCCACCGCCTACGGCGACGACAAGGACCGCGTCGTCGTCAAATCCGACGGTGAACCGGCCTACATCGCGGGCGACCTTGCGTACTTCCTGGACAAGCGTTCCCGGGGCTTCGACCTGTGCATCTACATGCTGGGAGCGGATCACCACGGCTACATCTCCCGGCTCAAGGCGGCCGCCGGCGCACTCGGTGACGACCCGGACGTCGTCGAGGTGCTGATCGGGCAGATGGTCAACCTGGTCCGCGACGGTGTGCCGCTGCGGATGAGCAAGCGGGCGGGCACCGTGATCACGCTGGACGACCTGATCGAGGCGCTCGGCGTGGACGCCGCCCGATACGCCCTGATCCGGTACTCGGTGGACACCACACTGGACCTTGATCTTGACCTGTGGACCCGGCAGACCAGCGACAACCCGGTGTTCTACGTGCAGTACGCGCACGCCCGGCTCGCCTCCCTGGCCCGCAACGCCCGCGAGCTGGGCATAGCCCTGGGGTCTGACTACAACCCGGCACTGTTGGACACCGCCCGCGAATCGGAGCTGATCGCGCTGCTCGCGGCCTACCCGGACATCCTGGCGACGGCCGCGGAACTCCGCGAGCCGCACCGGGTGGCGCGCTACCTGGAGGATCTGGCCTCCGGGTACCACAAGTTCTACGACTCGATCAGGGTCTTGCCGATGGGCTCAGAAGAAGCAGGGGCGACGACCGTCGCGCGATTGTGGCTCTGCGCCGCCACCCAGCAGGTGCTGGCCAACGGCCTGGCCGTGCTCGGCGTCACCGCCCCGGAGCGGATGTGAGAGCGCATCCGGCCGGACCACGGTCCGGCGAGCTGCACACCGACCTGCCAGCGCAGGGTGCGCCCGCGGACCTGAACCTGCTCGACAAAAACGTCTGGCCGCGGGGCGCCAGCCGGGTCGGCACCGGGTCGATGAGTCTGGCCGGGGCCGACGTGCGCGACCTCGTCGAGCACTACGGCACCCCGCTGATGGTCATCGACGAGGCCGACTTCCGCAGCCGCTGCCAGGATTTCGCCGACGCTTTCGGCGGCGCCAAGGGCGTGCACTACGCCGGAAAGGCCTTCCTGTGCACGGAGATCGTCCGCTGGCTGCATGACGAAGGTCTCTCGCTGGACGTCTGTACCGCGGGCGAACTCGGCCTGGCGCTGCGCGCCGGGTTCCCGGCCGGCCGGATCGCACTGCACGGGTCGAACAAGTCGCTCGGCGAGCTGACCACCGCGGTGCAGGCCGAGATCGGCGCGATCGTCATCGATTCCTTCGACGAGATCGCCCGGCTGTCCGGCTTGGCCGAACACCGCCCGCCCGCGGAGGCGATCCCGGTGATGGTCCGGATCACCGTGGGCGTCGAGGCACACACCCACGAGTTCATCGCGACCGCCCATGAGGACCAGAAGTTCGGCTTCTCGCTGGCCGGCGGCGACGCGGCGGAGGCAGTCCGCCGGATCGTCGCCCAGCCGGGACTGCGGCTGATCGGATTGCACTCGCACATCGGCTCGCAGATCTTCGACCCGTCCGGGTTCGAGGTCGCCGCGCACCGGGTGGTCGCGTTGTTGAAGCAGATCGTCGCGGACTACCCACAACTGGCCGAGAGCATCGTCGCGCTGGATCTCGGCGGCGGGCTGGGGATCGCCTACACGTCGGCCGACGACCCGCCCGCGCCCGATCTGATGGCCAAATCGCTCACCGAGATTGTCACCAGGGAGTGTCAGATCGCCGGGTTGGCGGTTCCCTCGGTCGTGGTCGAACCGGGCCGGGCGATCGCCGGTCCGGGCACCGTCACCGTCTACGAGGTCGGCACCATCAAGGATGTCGCGCTGGACGGCGGCCTGATTCGCCGGTACGTGTCCGTCGACGGCGGGATGAGCGACAACATCCGCACCGCCCTCTATGACGCCGACTACACGGTCACCCTGGCCTCGCGATCCTCCGACGCGCATGCCGTGTTGTGCCGTGTTGTCGGTAAGCACTGCGAGAGTGGTGACATCGTGGTGCGCGACTGCTACCTGCCGGCGGACCTGGCCATCGGCGACCTGCTAGCGGTCGCCGCGACCGGGGCCTACTGCTATGCCATGTCCAGCAACTACAACCGGGTGCCCCGCCCGGCGGTGGTCGCCGTGGCCGATGCGACGCCCAGGCTGCTGCTGCGCCGCGAAACCGATGACGACCTGATGCTTCTGGAGACGTGAGTGACCACAGCCAACACCAACCCCGAGAATCGAGAGCCCGCGAAGCCGCCGTCCCTGATTCCCGGCGTCGTGCTGCTCGTCCTGGCGGCCGTGCTCATCGTGATCACGCTGCTCAAGCCGGACTTTCCGCGCTGGCTGACGGTGACCATCGCCGCGCTCGCGGTCGTCGTGGTGGTCGCCCTGCTGATCTACGCCTTCAAGGTCTTCCGGGACGTCACCAACCCGGGTGGGCCCAAGTGAGCGACACCAAACCGGCCGTCCGGGTGGGCGTGCTGGGTGCCGGCGTTGTCGGGTCGCAGGTCGTCCGGTTGCTGACCGAACAGGCCGACGAACTGGCCGCCCGGGTCGGCGCCAAGCTGGAGTTGGTCGCGGTTGCCGTCCGCCGCCCGGCCCGCCATCCGGAGATCCCGGCCGGGCTGCTGACCACCGATGCCGCCGGGCTGGTGGCCCGGGACGACATCGACGTCGTCGTCGAGGTGATCGGCGGCATCGAACCGACCAAGGACCTGCTGCTGACGGCGCTGCGCCGCGGTGCCGGTGTCGTCACCGCCAACAAGGCGCTGCTCGCCGAACACGGCCCAGAGCTGTACCAGGCGGCCGATGCGTCCGGTGCCGATCTGTATTTCGAGGCCGCCGTCGCCGGTGCCATCCCGCTGATCCGGCCGTTGCGTGAATCGCTTGCGGGGGACCGGATCTCACGGATCATGGGGATCGTCAACGGGACAACCAACTTCATCCTGTCGGCCATGGTGGATACCGGGATGGGGTATCACGAGGCGCTGGCCGAGGCCACCCGGCTCGGCTACGCGGAGGCCGACCCGACCGCCGATGTCGACGGTTTCGACGCCGCCGCGAAGGCCGCGATCCTGGCCTCCATCGGGTTCCACACCCGGGTCGGCGCGGCCGATGTGCACCGCGAGGGCATCGCCGCCGTGTCCGCGGCCGACATCGCCGCCGCCCGCCAGATCGGTTGCACCGTCAAGCTTCTCGCGATCTGTGAGCGGGTCACCTCGGTCGTCGGGTCGACCGCGCCGGGGGTGGACGGCCGCGCGGGTGGTGAGGGCGTCTCCGCCCGCGTACACCCGGTGATGCTGCCGACGAGTCACCCGCTGGCCAGTGTCGACGGCGCGTTCAACGCCGTCTACGTCGAGGCAGAGGCCGCCGGCCGGCTGATGTTCTACGGCCCGGGGGCCGGCGGCGCGCCGACCGCTTCGGCGGTACTCGGCGACCTGGTTGCGGTGGCGCGCAACAGGATTGCCGGTGGCCGCGGCCCGCGCGAGTCCTCCTACGCGGCGTTGCCGATTCAGCCGATGGGCCAGGTGCTCAGCCGGTATCACATCAGCCTGGACGTCGACGACAAGGCGGGCGTGCTGGCCGCGGTGGCGACTGCGTTCGCCGAGGCGGGGGTGTCGATTTCCACTGTTCGGCAGGAGGGCCGGGGTGGGGGTGAGGGTGTGCAGGGTGACGCCACCCTGGTTGTCGTCACGCACAGCGCTCCCGATGCGGCGCTGGCCGGCACCGTCGACCAGCTGGCCGAGCTGGATTCGGTCCACCAGGTCACCTCGGTGATGCGGGTGATGGGAGACTTGCGGTGATGGGGCCGCGCCTGCGCGAGCCGTCCGGCACGACCGACAGAATGGAAAATCGGTGACGACGACTGCCGCCCAGGTGGGCTGGCCAGGTTTGATCGCCGCATACGCCGACCGGGTCGCGGTGCCCGCCGGTGCGAAGGTCGTCACCCTGCTGGAGGGCGGCACGCCACTGGTACCCGCCGAAACGTTGTCCGAGCGGTTGGGCGTGCAGGTCTTCCTCAAGGTCGAGGGTGCAAACCCCACCGGTTCCTTCAAGGACCGCGGGATGACGGTCGCCGTCACCCACGCACTGGCGGCCGGCGCCAAGGCCGTGATCTGCGCCTCCACCGGTAACACCTCCGCATCCGCCGCCGCGTACGCCGCGCGCGCCGGCATCACCAGCGCCGTGCTGGTCCCGCAGGGCAAGATCGCCGCCGGGAAACTGGCCCAGGCCGTCGCGTACGGGGCGCGGATCCTGCAGATCGACGGTAATTTCGACGACTGCCTGGAGCTGGCCCGCAAGACGGCCGCCTCCCACGAGGAGATCGCCCTGGTCAACTCGGTGAACCCGGTGCGGATCGAGGGGCAGAAAACGGCCGCCTTCGAAATCTGCGACACCCTGGGTCGGGCGCCGGACATCCACTTTCTGCCCGTCGGGAACGCCGGCAACATCACGGCGTACTGGAAGGGCTACCGGGAGTACCACGCCGACGGCGTGATCGATGCGTTGCCCCGAATGTTCGGTTTCCAGGCCGCTGGGAGCGCTCCGCTGGTGCTCGGGCACCCGGTGCTGCACCCCGACACCATCGCAACCGCCATCCGGATCGGCGCACCCGCGTCCTGGACCGGCGCCATCGATGCCCGCGACTCGTCACACGGGTTGATCGACGCCGTCACCGACGAGCAGATCCTGCACGCCTACAAGCTGCTGGCCTCGACCGAGGGCGTGTTCGTCGAACCCGCCTCCGCGGCCTCGGTGGCCGGTTTGCTGGCCACCGCCGCCGACGGCCGGCTGCCGGCCGGGTCGCTGGTGGTCTGCACCGTCACCGGAAACGGCCTGAAGGATCCGGATACCGCGATGACGTTCATGACCGCGCCGGAGGTGCTGCCGGTGGCCGCCGAAGCGGTCGCTGAAACGTTGGGACTGACTGGATGACGGCTGGCACCGTCGTGGCAGGGACGGTGAGCGTCCGGGTGCCGGCCACATCGGCAAATCTCGGGCCCGGTTTCGACAGCTTCGGATTGGCCCTGGCCAGGTACGACGAGGTCAGCGCCCACCTTCGCCAGGAGGGGTTGCTGGTCGAGGTCGCGGGGGTCGGCGCGGACGAGGTTCCCTTGACGCACGAACATCTCGTCGTCCGGGCGGCGGCTCGGGCGTTCGCGTCGGTCGGCGAGCCGTTGCCCGGGCTGCACCTGAAATGCGTGAACTGCATTCCGCACGGCGGCGGGCTCGGGTCGTCCGCGTCGGCCATCGTCGCCGGTCTCCTGCTGGGCCGGGAACTCCTTGCGAGAGCCGGTGGCCGCCGGTTATCCGATGACGAGGTGCTCGGGCTGGCGAACGAGATGGAGGGTCACCCCGACAACGTTGCCCCGGCGTTGTTCGGCGGTTTCACCCTGGCGTTTCTCGATGATGACGGGCGGCCCGTCGCGGTGCGTCGGCAGGTGCACCCGGACATCCGGGTGGTGGTCTTCAGTGCGCACCAGACCAGTTCGACCCATCACACGCGCGGGTTGTTGCCGGCGACGGTGCCGCACGCCGATGCCAGTGCGAACGCCGCCGCCGCTGCCCTGCTGGTGCACGCGCTGACCGTCGACCCGTCGTACCTGCTGCCGGCCACCAGGGACCGGCTGCACCAGGACTACCGGGCCCCGGCGATGCCGGAGTCGGCACGATTGGTTTGCGACCTTCGGCAGGCGGGAATTGCCGCGGTGATCTCGGGTGCCGGGCCGTCGGTGATCGCGCTGGTCACCGGATCGCTGGACCTGAAACCCTGGCGGCGGCCGGGATTCGAGGCCGCCGAAGTCGCTGTGTGTACTGCCGGGGCGGAAGTTCACTCTCACTGACCTGCCGACACGCTCGAACGGCAGTTGCTCAGGCCGATGATGTGCGGTTACTGTTGAAGGCGATCACCGGCTGTGCCCGCTGCGACATGGTGTATGAACACTGTGTCTGCGAGCCGGATATCAACGGTGGGGGACCGAAAGAAACCCTCACCGCTCCCACCCTGAAGGATTCTCCCGCTGGCATACCCGCCAGGCGCCGGATCGCTGCAGGCTCGGCTCAGCCGAACCGAGGCGTGGGTTCAGGTCAGGTGATCAAGACTCCGCCGCGCCCATCCTGGGCGCGGAACGGCAGCCGCCGCGCGATGTGGCGTGCTCAATATTCCGGCCGAGGACATCCTCACCCGGACAGGAAGGATCTTCGTGACTGAAACCACGGAGTCGCTCGACACCTCCGGCCCCGCAGCAAAATCGGGACGGGCCCGCAAGGGCGAAGGTCTGTCGAGCATGGTGCTGCCCGATCTGAAGGCCCTCGCCGGCCAGCTCGGGATTCGCGGCACCTCCGGTATGCGCAAGGGCGATCTGGTGGCCGCCATCGCGGCCAAGCAGGGCGCCGGCGCATCCTCGCCGAGCAAGGAGACGCGCCGCGGCGGCAGCAGCGGCGCCAACGGCGGTGCGGAAAGCAGCGGTGCTGACAACCGCGGTGCCGGCGTCGAGACGACCAGCACGCAGCCGAGCACCAACGGGCACTCCGGGGGCGACCCCGTGTTGCCGCTGGGTGACCTGTCCGCTGCGCCTCAGGACACTCCGCCCCAGCAGAACGATGCCGCCCCGCGCGAGAACAACCTGCGCGAGAACGACCAGCAGGGCGAACCGCGACAGAACGGCGCCGACGGCGCTGACCAGGCACAACACGGCGCAGACCGACGGGCGGATGCGTCGGGCGACACCTCGGTTGACTCCGACGACGGGCAGCGCGGGAACCGTCGCAACCGGCGTGGACGCCGTGACGGTCGGGATTTCGCCGACAACGCCGGTCAGAACACCGGCGGTCAGAACTCCGCCGGCCAGAACGGTGCGACCCAGACCGCGCCGGCCGGTGATCGTCAGGGTGGCCAGAACCGGGACAACCAGAGCAGGGACAACCAGAGCCAGGGCGGCCAGAACCGCGATGGCCGGGACAATCAGAACCGGGACAATCAGAACCGGGATAGCCAGGGCCAGGGCCGGGATAACCAGGGCCGGGACAATCGGCAGGGCGGCCAGAACCAGAACCGGCAGAACGCCGACCCGAACAACCGACGCGACGACGACGACGAGGGCGACGGCCGCGGCCGCAGGGGCCGCCGTTACCGCGACCGCAACCGGCGCACCACCCGGGACAGGTTCGCCCCGGACGGCCCGGCCGATGTCGAGGTACGCGACGACGATGTCCTGGTCCCCGTGGCCGGCATTCTCGACGTGCTCGATTCGTACGCCTTCATTCGTACCTCCGGGTACCTGACCGGCCCGAACGACGTCTACGTCTCGCTGTCCCAGGTCCGCAAGAACGGCCTGCGCCGCGGCGATGCCGTCACCGGCGCCGTCCGTGCGCAGCGCGACGGGGAAGCCGCGCGGCAGAAGTTCAACGCCCTCGTCCGACTCGATTCGGTCAACGGGCTGGAGCCGGAACAGGCGAAGAACCGGCCGGAGTTCACCAAGCTCACCCCGCTGTACCCGAACGACCGGCTCCGCCTGGAGACCGAGTCGCACCTGCTGACCACCCGCGTCATCGACCTGGTGATGCCGGTCGGCAAGGGCCAGCGCGCGCTGATCGTCTCGCCGCCGAAGGCCGGTAAGACGATGGTGATGCAGGCGATCGCCAACGCGATCACCACCAACAACCCCGAGTGCCACCTGATGGTCGTGCTGGTCGACGAACGACCGGAAGAAGTCACCGACATGCAGCGCTCGGTGAAGGGCGAGGTCATCGCCTCCACCTTCGACCGGCCGCCGAGTGACCACACCCTGGTCGCCGAACTGGCCATCGAGCGGGCCAAGCGGCTCGTCGAGATGGGGCGCGACGTCGTCGTCCTGCTCGACTCCATCACCCGGCTGGGCCGCGCCTACAACCTGGCCGCTCCGGCGTCCGGGCGCATCCTGTCCGGTGGCGTCGACTCGACCGCGCTGTTCCCGCCGAAGCGATTCCTCGGCGCGGCGCGGAACATCGAGAACGGCGGCTCGCTCACCATCTTCGCGTCTGCGCTGGTGGAGACCGGTTCAGCCGGTGACACGGTGATCTTCGAGGAGTTCAAGGGCACCGGCAACGCCGAACTGAAGCTCGACCGGCGGCTCGCCGACAAGCGGATCTTCCCGGCCATCGACGTCGATCAGTCGTCGACCCGGAAGGAAGACCTGCTGCTGTCGCCCGACGAACTTGCGATCGTGGTCAAGCTCCGTCGGGTGCTGTCCGCGTTGGACACCCAACAGGCGCTGGAACTGGTCCTCGATCGGCTGCGGAAGACCAGGAACAACATCGAGTTCCTGATGCAGGTGGCCAAGACCACACCGGGCAACGACTGACGTCGCCCCTGATGATCGCCGTGCCGGCACCGGGAGACGGTGCCGTCCGGCGGTCGCTCCGCGGGCCGTAGCGTTGGTGGGGTGACCACCCCGATTGATGTACTCGACGACGCCAAATATGTGCTCCTGACGACCTTCCGCAAAGACGGCACCCCGGTTTCCACTCCGGTCTGGGCGGTGCGGATCGGGGACGAGCTACGCGTATGGACCATCCGCGACTCCGGCAAGGTCAAACGCATCCGGCGTAGCGAACGGGCGCAGGTCGCGCCATGCACCGTGCGCGGCAATCCGCGGGGGCCGTCGATCGACGCCACCGCCCGGATGCTGCCCGATTCCGAGGCGCCGGCCGTCTTGGATGCGTTGGCGGCCAAGTACGGGCTGATGGGGTGGTGGACCCGGATGATGCAACGGTTCACCGGCGACACCAGGGCGGTCGTCGGCGTCACGATTCCCTGACACCGAGGTCCGTGCCGACCGCGGAATACGCCGGCCCGGTTGGCTGTTTGGCTATTTGACCGGCCCATCTGGCACACTGGTCGGTCGAGCCCGGTTCCGGTTCACGCCCCCAACGCACCGTTGCGGACGACCCGGCGCCACTGACAAGGGCCTATCGAAAGAGGATCCACCATGAAGACCGGAATTCACCCTGCGTACGTGACGACCGAGGTCGCCTGTGGTTGCGGAAACCACTTCACCACTCGCAGCACCGAGACCAGCGGCAAGATCAACGTCGAGGTCTGCTCCAACTGCCACCCGTTCTACACCGGCAAGCAGAAGATCCTGGACACCGGCGGCCGGGTTGCGCGCTTCGAGGCGCGCTACGGCAAGCGCAGCCGCTAGCTTTTCAACGGCGCCCGCCACGACCGGAATACCGGTCGGCGGGCGCCGTTTGCTGTTCCCAGCAGTTTCGCCGGACGAAAGGATGCCCAACGGTGACGCCAGCGAGTTCCGCCGATGCGCCGCGGGCGTCCGTTGCCCAGATTCTGGCCGAATACACCGATTTGCAGCTCAAGCTGGCAGATCCCGGGGTGCACGCCGACCAGGCGGTTGCCCGCAGGCTGGGCCGCCGGTATGCGGAGTTGACCCCGATCGTGCACAGTTCCAACGAGCTGGCCTCGGCCCGTGGGGATCTCGAGGCCGCGCTGGAAATGGTCGACGAGGACCCGAGCTTCGCGGCCGAGGCCGACGGCATCGCGCAGCGGGTGGCTGAACTGGAAACCGAACTGGGTGAGCTGCTGACCCCGCGGGACCCGGACGACAGCAAGGACGTGATCCTCGAGGTCAAGGCGGGCGAGGGCGGCGAGGAATCTGCTTTGTTCGCCGGCGACCTGCTGCGGATGTACCTGCGCTACGCCGAGCGTCGCGGCTGGAAGACCGAGGTGTTGTCGGCCAACGAGTCCGATCTCGGCGGCTACAAGGACGCCACGGTGGCCATAAAATCACCGGCGCTGTCCGCGGACGGGGTCTGGGCCAGGCTGAAGTTCGAGGGTGGCGTACACCGCGTGCAGCGCGTTCCCGTCACCGAGTCCCAAGGCCGGATTCACACGTCCGCCGCGGGTGTGCTGGTCGCCCCGGAGGCCGAGGACGTCGACGTCAGCATCGATTCGAGCGATCTGCGGATCGACGTCTTCCGCTCGTCCGGACCCGGCGGGCAGTCGGTCAACACCACGGACTCCGCGGTGCGGATCACCCACCTGCCCACCGGCATCGTGGTGTCCTGCCAGAACGAGAAGTCGCAGCTGCAGAACAAGGAGCAGGCCATGCGCATCCTGCGCTCCCGGATGCTCGCTGCCGCCAAGGCCACCGCCGACGCGGCGGCATCGGAGAATCGGAAGTCCCAGGTCAGGACGGTCGACCGGTCCGAAAGGGTGCGCACCTACAACTTCCCGGAGAACCGGATCGCCGACCACCGGGTCGGCTACAAGGCCTACAACCTGGACGCTGTGCTGGACGGCGACCTGGACGCGGTGCTGGACGCACTGGCTCAGGCCGATCGCAACGAGCGCCTCGCCACCGGAACGGCATGACTCGGGTATCCCTGCGCGGGTCGATTTTGGCCGCGACTACCACGCTGGAGCGGGCCGGCGTGCCCAGTCCCGGCGTCGACGCCGAGGAACTGGCCGCCCATCTGCTCGGCGTCACCCGCACTCGGCTCGGCATGACGCCGCTGGTGGAGGACACCTGGGTGAGCAGCTACCAGGCGCTCGTCGCCAAGCGCGCGGAACGCATCCCGCTGCAGTACCTGGTCGGCACGGTGCAGTTCGGCCGGGCCCAGCTCGCGATCGGTCCAGGCGTGTTCATCCCGCGGCCGGAAACCGAGTCGCTGCTCGACTGGGCGTTGAAGGCCATCGCGGGGATCACCGCGCCGGTCGTCGTCGACCTGTGCGCGGGCAGCGGCGCGATCGCGCTGGGCATCTCGGCCGCTCGGCCGGACGCCAGGGTGATCGCCGTCGAGCGTTCGCCGGCCGCCCTGGCCTGGGCCAGGCGGAACATCGTCAAACACACCGGCGCCGGTGGCTCCCGGGTCGAGCTCCGTGGCGGCGATATCGCTGACCAGCGGTTACTCGCCGATCTGGACGGCACGGCCGATCTGGTGACGGCCAACCCGCCCTATGTGCCGGACGGCACACCGGTCGAACCCGAGGTTGCCAAGTTCGACCCCGCGGAGGCGGTCTTCGGCGGACCTGACGGACTGGCCGTCATCAAACCCTTGATCTCGATTGCCGCCGGGTTGCTCAAGGTCGGGGGAGTGCTCGCCATCGAGCACGACGACACGCAGGGCGAATCAGTGCCCGCCCTGCTGAGGGCGCGGCGCGTGCTCACCGATGTCGCCGACCATGATGATCTGACGCAGCGACCACGATTTGTCACGGCAACCAGGGTGCGGATGGGCTCGGCGACCAGAAAAGGACAACAGGCCTGATGACGACTTTCGACTGCTCCGATCCGGTGGCCAGGCGATCCGGTTTGGAGGCCGCAGCGCACGCCGCGCGGGCTGGGGGTTTGGTGGTGATGCCGACCGACACGGTCTACGGAATCGGTGCCGACGCGTTCGATGCCGCCGCCGTTCGGGCGTTGCTGGCCGCCAAGGGTCGCGGGCCGGACATGCCGGTCCCCGTCCTGGTTGGCTCCTGGTCCACCATCGACGGGCTGGTGATGGCGGTGCCGCCCACCGCCCGGACGCTGATCGAGGCCTTCTGGCCGGGCGGGTTGTCCCTGGTCGTCGAACATGCGCCGTCGCTGAGCTGGGATCTCGGCGACGCGCGGGGCACCGTGATGATCCGCATGCCGTTGCACCCGGTGGCGCTCGACCTGCTCCGGTTGGTCGGCCCGATGGCCGTTTCCAGTGCCAATCGGAGCGGTAGCCCGCCCGCAACGACCGCCGCCGCCGCTTACACCCAACTGGGGGACGACGTCTCGGTGTATCTGGACGCCGGCGATTCGCCGATCGGCGTGGCATCCACCGTGATCGACCTGACGGCCGACATCCCCCGCGTGCTGCGGCAGGGTGCGGTCAGCGTCGAGCGGATCCGTGATGTGATCGGCGAGGTCGAAGTCCCCGCCTGAACCGGCGCAACCGGTCCTGAACAGCCCGAAGGCCCGATCCGACGGCGTGTCGGTATCGGGCCTGCGGGCAGCTCCCGGCTTGGGGCTCAGTTCTGATTCGTTCGCTTCGGCGGCACTGCTCGGCCCGGGCGTCGGGACCCTTCCGTACGAAGCTCGAATCGGAGCTACAACTATGAGACGGACCATCTGCCTTGCGGTTGCGCAGGTTTCGCCAACTTTCTTGCTCTTGACCCATTCGTGACCGAGTCAATGGCCGGCCGAAACCCGGCGCGGAGTGGGGGACACCCGGAAGTGAACGTCTAGCCTGACCGGGTGGCGGACTTTGCGATCCCTGCGCGCGAGTACGCGCTGGTGTTCGGCACCGCGGTCGTCGTGACTTTCCTGCTGACCGGTGTGGTGCGGCTGATAGCGGTGCGGTTGGGGGTTGTCACCCCGATCCGGGACCGGGACGTGCATTCGCTGCCCATCCCGCGGATGGGCGGTGTCGCGGTCTACGCGGGCTTCGCCGCCGCCGTGCTGATGGCCGTGCAGCTCCCGGCGCTCGGTGGGGCGTTCATCTCGTCGTCCGAAGTGCTCGGCGTGTTGGCCGCGGGCGGGCTGATCTGCCTGGTCGGGGTGCTGGACGACCGGTTCGACCTGGATGCGATCGCCAAACTCGCCGGACAGATCCTGGCCGCCGGCATCCTGGTGATCTTCGGCGTGCAATGGCAGCTGATCTGGCTGCCCAGCGACGGGCCGACCGGCGGCAGCATCGTCACCCTGGATCAGACCCAGGGCATCGTGCTGACCGTGTTGCTCACCGTCGTGCTGACCAACGCGATGAACTTCATCGACGGACTGGACGGACTACTGGCCGGCGTGGCCGCCATCTCTGCCTTCGCCATCTTCATCTTCTCGGCGCGGCAACTGTCGTTGTCCGGCGACGTCGGATCGGCCTCGCAGTCCCCGTTGATCGCGGCCGCCCTGGTGGGGGCCTGTATCGGGTTCCTGCCGCACAATTTCTCGCCGGCCCGGATCTTCATGGGGGACTCCGGAGCGATGTTCATCGGGCTGGCCATGGCCGGTGCAACGGTCAGCGCCAGCGGCAAGATCGACACCTCGACCTTCGGTCCGCGGTCGAACATCGCCCTGTTGGCGCCGCTGATCGTCGCCCTCGCCGTGGTCTTCATCCCGGTGCTCGACTTTCTGCTGGCCGTCATCCGGCGAACGAAAGAAGGGCGGCACCCGTTCAGTGCCGACAAGCAGCACTTGCACCACCGCATGCTGGCGATCGGCCACACCCACCGGCAGGCGGTGCTGATCTTCTATTACTGGGCATTCGTGCTGGCGGCCGGTGCGGTCTCGCTGGTGTTCGTCAATTGGGAGGTCGCGATCGTGCCCTTCGGCGTGCTGGTCGCGGTCGGGCTCGGCTTCTCGCTCTGGCCGAGGGTGCGGGCCCGGCGGTTGACCCGGCGGCGCCGGTCCGAAGCCGCGCCCGCGGCCGTTCCGTGAGAAGCCACCGCCGCGGTGGTTCCGGGAACCGCGCCGCCGTCGTTACGCTGGCCGGATGAACTCAGCTCCGCAGCCCGGTCAGCCGGTTGACCTGTCTGCGCAGGTCAAGGCGGCGCAGGCGATCGCCGATCGCAGCCGGTCGGCGGGCATCTGGTCGCTGGGTCATCTGCGCATCTGCTGGGCGGCGCTGGTGGCCGGAGCAGTCGTCCTGGGCGTTGTCGGCTGGCTCGCCGCCGGTAGCGGTGCCGATGGATTAGGCGCAGTGCTGGGTGTGCTGATCGGCACAGTGATCGTCGGGGCGTTCTTCACTTTTTCCGCTGTGGTGATCGCCTGGGTCGGGAAAACCAACCCCAAAACAGTGATGATTGCCGCACTTTTCGCCTACGTGATCAAGGTCCTGGTGCTGGCGATCGTGCTAATGACGATGCCGATCGATGGCCCGGTGAACGTCAGGTGGATGGCGGGCGCGATCGGCCTCGGACTGTTCCTGTGGCTCGGAGCACATATGAGGTATGTCTGGACATTGAAGCTCTACTACGTCGACCCTGGCTGATCGAGCAGGAACACGCCGAGGTGATCCTTTTGGGCGAAATGCGCTGGCCGGAGCGCTACGGGCTGCTCATTCAACACCCACAGGGACGCGCTCAGGCAGGTGCGGCGTGAGCGTGGAGCAACTGATAGTGTCCGGGGCGCCATGAAGATTCGTCCCACAGTCCGGCCCGCCTCGCGGGGAGCCGACGAGGGTTGGGCCGTTCTCAGCACCTTGATTTCCGGGTTCGTCGTCTTCGGCGGAATCGGCTGGCTGCTGGATCAGTGGTGGGGTACCCGGCTGATGACGCCGATCGGCCTGGTCGTCGGAATGTCGTTGGGCATCTACGCGGTCGTCATGCAGTTCGGGCGACCGAGGACGACCGACCACGTCGTCACGGCCTCACCGGCGGTTGGTGTCGAACCGGCTCCGCCGGCGGTGGACCAGGCGGCAGCGCTGAGGGCGGCAAAAGCAGTGAACAGGGCAAGAGCAGTGAACAGAGTGAGAGCAACAACAGCATCACCCGCACATTCACCCGACGTTGGGCCACCTCCGGCCAGCACCCGAAGGGAGACCGAGTGTCTCTGAGCCTGCTCTCCCAGGTCTTGCTGGTCGCCGAAGACGGCGGCGAGTTCGAGGCCCCGTCCGTCGAGCACGCGTTCTTCTTCGACAGGATCGGCGACGGCACGGTCATCGCCTCCGTCAAGGCGATGGTGCTGCTGATCCTCGGCACGCTGATCATCATGGGCTTCATGTTGTCGGCGTCCAGGAAGACGTCGCTGCTGCCCGGCAAACTCCAGTTCGCCGGCGAGGGAATTTACGGTTTTGTCCGCAACGGTGTCGCGATCGAAATTCTCGGCGGCAAGAACGGCCGTAAGTGGGCCGGGTTCCTGGCCACCCTGTTCCTTTTCATTCTGATCCAGAACCTTTGGGGGATCGTCCCTCTCGCCCAACTGCCGGTGACATCGCATTTCGCGATACCGGTGCTGCTCGCGGTCATGGTGTGGTTCATCTACATGATCGTCGGAATTCAGAAGCACGGTTTCTTCGGCTTCTTCAAGCTGATGTGCTACATCCCGGGTATTCCGATCGCGATGCACCTGTTGCTGATTCCGATCGAGTTCCTGTCGAACATCATCCTGCGCCCGTTCACGCTGGCCATCCGGTTGTTCGCCAACATGTTCGCCGGCCACATGCTCATCACGATCGCCGCGGTCGGCACCTTGTACCTCTGGGGAACGGGCACCCCCATCAATTACCTGCTCGGGCTGCTGCCCTTCATCGGCAGCCTCGGCCTGGTTTTCTTCGAGTTGTTGATCTGTTCCCTGCAGGCCTACGTGTTCGTCCTGCTGACCGCCATCTATCTGGAATCATCGTTGGCCGACTCGCACTGAGTCTTAGCGATACCAACCAGTTCCACCTGACCCGCACCGGCGCGGTCAGCGTTTGACCACCAGGATCCGTCCAGCGGATCTCGTGAAAGGGAGAAGCACCCCCATGTCAGCACTTGCAGCGGTAGACCAGCTTGCCGAAGTCACCGGCAACGTCGGCACCCTCGGCTACGGCCTCTCCGCGATCGGACCCGGTATCGGTGTCGGCATTGTGTGGGCCGCCTACATCACCTCGACGGCGCGCCAGCCGGAGTCGGCCGGCCTGACGCGGACCTACGCGTTCCTTGGCTTCGCCGTCTCCGAGGCGCTGGCCCTGCTGGGCTTCGTTGTCCCGTTCATCCTGACCTGATCCGCGCACCCGCTAGCTCAGAGTCGAGGATCACATGATCAACATCTCCGCTGCTGCGGCGGCTGAGGAAGCCACCAACCCCATCGGTTTGCCCTGGGGCGAGGTCCTCATCGCGGCGATTGCTTTCGCCGTGCTGCTCGTCGTCCTCGGCAAGTTCGTCTGGCCGCAGTTCGAGAAGGCGTACGCCGCTCGGACCAAGGCGATCGAGGGTGGCATCGCGAAGGCCGAAGAGGCGCAGAACGAGGCCAAGGCCGCACTCGATCGCTACAACCAGCAGCTTGCCGGTGCTCGGGAAGAGGCCGCGAAGATCCGCGAGGACGCCAGGGCCCAGGCCCAGTCGATCCGGGACGACATGCTCGCGCAGGCCCACGCAGAGTCCGAACGCATCGCCGCGGCGGGCCGGGCGCAGCTCGATGCCCAACGCTCGCAGATCGTCGCCGAGCTGCGCTCGGACCTCGGCCGGGTATCGGTTGAGCTGGCCAGCAAGGTTGTCGGTGAGTCGTTGCAGGACGACGAACGGCAGGCCCGAACGGTCGAGCGCTTCCTGGCTGATCTGGACCGCTGATGCAGCACATCGCCAGTCGCGAGTCCCTCAAGGCGACCAACGACTTCCTGCTGTCGACGGCGGAGTCGCTCGACGAGCAGAAGCTCACTGCGCTCGGCTCCGAGTTGGAGTCGATCTCGGACCTGCTGCTCAACGAGGTCCCGCTGCGCCGGACGCTGTCCGAGACCACATTGGATGCCACCACTCGGGAGAACATCGCCGAGCGGTTGCTGTCCGGGAAGGTTTCCACCGAGGCGCTGTCGGTCCTCAAGTTCGCCGTCGCGCAGCACTGGTCGTCCTCACGCGACCTGCAGGAAGCGATGCGCAGGGTGAGCCGGACCGCGATGTTCCGGCGGGCGGAGCGCACCGGGGAGCTGGACGAGGTGGAGGACCAGCTGTTCCGGTTCTCCCGCATCGTCGATGCCTCACCCGAGCTCTCGGTCATCCTCGACGACCCAACCGCTGACCCGAACTCGCGTTCGGCACTGGTCGACCGGCTGCTGGCCGGCAAGGCCCACCCGCTGGTCACCGAACTGGTTGACGCGTTGGCCAGGGACACGGCCGGACGTTCGTTCACCCACGGCGTGCGGGAGTTGGTCGATCAGGCCGCCCAACGCCAGCAGAAGATCGTCGCGATCGTGAAGACGGCGATCCCGTTGACCGCTGAGCAGACCACCCGGCTGGTGGGCTCGCTCGGTCGGATCTACGGCCGCGAGGTTTCCGTCCACATCGAAGTGGAGCCGTCGATCGTCGGCGGAATCCGGGTTCAGGTGGGCGATGAAGTGATCGACGGCAGCGTGGCGGGCCGACTGGAAGCCCTCCGGCGCCGGATGGCCGGCTAACCCCGGCCCCAATCTTTGCAGCATCTGAAACACCCTGAACCGCAGCGCTTTTTACCAGAAGTACCCAAGAGCTTGATGACACAGAACGGGAACCCGATGACCGAGTTGACGATCTCCTCCGACGAGATCCGCTCCGCGATCGAGAGCTACGTCTCCGAGTACTCGCCCGAGGTAACCCGGGAGGAGGTCGGCATCGTCGCGGAATGCGGCGACGGCATCGCGACCGTCGAGGGACTGCCGTCGGCGATGTCGAACGAGTTGCTGTCCTTCCCGGGCGGCGTGCTGGGCGTTGCGCTCAACCTCGACGTGCGCTCCATCGGCGCGGTCATCCTCGGTGACGCGAACACCATCGAAGAAGGACAGCAGGTCACCAGGACCGGTGAGGTGCTCTCGGTGCCGGTGGGTGACAACTTCCTCGGCCGGGTGATCAACCCGCTGGGGCAGCCCATCGACGGGCTCGGCGAGATCGTCTCCGAGGCGCTGCGTCCGCTCGAGCTGCAGGCGGCCTCGGTCGTCGAGCGGCAGGGCGTCACCGAACCGCTGCAGACCGGCATCAAGGCGATCGACGCGATGACGCCGATCGGCCGTGGTCAGCGGCAGCTGATCATCGGTGACCGCAAAACCGGCAAGACCGCGGTCTGCGTCGACACCATCATCAACCAGAAGGAAAACTGGGAGACCGGCGACGAGAAGCTGCAGGTCCGCTGCATCTACGTAGCGATCGGCCAGAAGGGCACGACGATCGCCGGGGTGCGGCAGTCCCTGGAGGACGCCGGGGCACTGGCATACACCACCATCGTCGCCGCGCCGGCCTCCGATTCCGCCGGGTTCAAGTGGCTGGCCCCGTACACCGGCTCGGCCATCGGTCAGCACTGGATGTACGCCGGTAAGCACGTTCTGATCATTTTCGACGACCTGTCCAAGCAGGCAGAGGCCTACCGTGCCATCTCGCTGCTGCTCCGGCGCCCGCCGGGCCGCGAGGCGTACCCCGGTGACGTTTTCTACCTGCATTCCCGGCTGCTGGAACGCTGCGCCAAGCTGAACGACGAGCTCGGCGCCGGTTCGATGACCGGGCTGCCGATCATCGAGACCAAGGCCGGTGACGTCTCGGCGTACATCCCGACCAACGTCATCTCGATCACCGACGGCCAGTGCTTCCTGGAAGGCGACCTGTTCAACTCGGGTGTCCGGCCGGCCGTCAACGTCGGTATCTCGGTCTCCCGGGTCGGTGGCGCCGCGCAGATCAAGGCGATGCGGTCGGTGTCCGGCACCTTGCGTCTTGACCTGTCCGCCTACCGCGAGCTGGAGGCCTTCGCGGCCTTCGGTTCCGACCTCGACGACGTGTCCAAGCGGGCGTTGGCCCGTGGCTCCCGATTGGTCGAACTGCTCAAGCAGGCGCAGTTCAGCCCGTACCCGGTGCAGGAGCAGGTCGTCGCGATCTGGGCCGGCACCCGCGGGCACATGGACCGTGTTCCGGTTCAGGACATCCGCCGCTTCGAGGGCGAGTTCCTGCAGTACCTGCGGCACGCACCGGGTAGCCCACTGGACGTCATCAAGGAGAAGAAGGTGCTCTCCGACGACACCGAGAAGGCGCTCCTCGAGGCGCTGGGCGAGTTCTCCGACACGTTCACCACGTCGGAGGGCAACATCCTGGGCCGGCAGGCCGCGGTCAAGCCGATGGATGCGGCCGAGGTTGGCCAGGAGAAGGTCCAGGTCCAGGTCCGCAAGCCGCCGGCCAAGAAGTAGTGCACGTCATGACCTCGCATTTTTCTGGTCGGCTCGATTTTCCTGGTGGAGGTGAATAGTGGCCGCTCAGGTCAGGGTGCTCCGGCAACGCGTCAAGTCGGTCAAGTCCACCCAGAAGATCACCAAGGCGCAGGAGATGATCGCCACCTCCCGGATCGCCAAGGCGCAGGCGAAAGTGGCTGCCGCGGCACCGTATTCGCGACAGATCACCGATGTGCTGACCGCGCTGGCCTCGGCCTCGACGCTGGATCACCCGTTGCTCAACGAGCGGGAGACGCCCAAGCGGGCCGGCATCCTGCTGATCACCGCGGACCGCGGTTTGTGCGGCGGCTACAACTCGGCCGTGATCAAGGCCGCAGAGGAGCTCGGCGCGCTGCTCCACTCGCAGGGCAAGGAGCCGGTGATCTACGTCATCGGTCGAAAGGGCTTGGGCTACTACAAGTTCCGCAACCGGCCGGTGGTCCAGTCGTGGTCGGGCTTCTCCGAACGGCCCACCTATGCCGACGCTGAGCGGGCCACCGAGGCGATCCTGCCGTCATTCCTGGTCGGGTCCGCCGGAAACACCGCCGAGGGCGAGCCGGGCATCGATGAGATTCACCTGGTCTCAACGCATTTCGTCTCGATGATCACCCAGCGGCCGCAGGCCAGGCGGATGGCGCCGATGGAGATCGAGTACGTCGAGAGCGATTCGCCCTCGACGCTGCTCCCTTCATACGAGTTCGAGCCGTCGTCGGATCTGCTGCTCGACGAGATGCTGCCGAAGTACCTCAAGACCCGGATCTACGCGGCGCTGCTGGACGCCGCGGCCAGCGAATCGGCCGCCAGGCGGGCCGCCTGCAAGGCCGCGACGGACAACGCGAACGACATCATCAAGAACCTCAGCCGGCAGGCCAACCAGGCCAGGCAGGCACAGATCACCCAGGAACTCACCGAGATCGTCGGCGGCGCCGATGCTCTCGCCGCATCCGGAAACGAAGAGGACTGATACCTATGACCACCACAGAGGCGCCCGCCACCACCGGTCGGGTCGTGCGGGTCATCGGACCCGTCGTCGACATCGAGTTCCCGCGCGGTGGGGTGCCACCGCTGTTCAACGCGCTGCACGTCGAGGTCACCGGCGCCGGTGACGCGCACACCCTGACCCTCGAGGTCGCGTTGCATCTCGGTGACGACATCGTGCGCAGCATTTCGATGCAGCCCACCGACGGTCTGGTCCGCGGCGCCACGGTCGCCGATTCCGGTGCCCCGATCTCGGTGCCGGTCGGCGACGTGGTCAAGGGTCACGTCTTCAACGCGCTCGGGCGCTGCATGGACGAGCCAGGCGTCGGCGAGGACGCCCTGCACTGGCCGATCTACCGCAAGCCCCCGGCCTTCGACCAGCTCGAGGGCCGCACCACCCAGCTGGTCACCGGCATCAAGGTCATCGACCTGCTGACCCCGTACGTGCAGGGCGGCAAGATCGGCCTGTTCGGTGGTGCCGGTGTCGGCAAGACCGTGCTCATCCAGGAGATGATCACCCGCGTCGCCAAGAACTTCGGTGGCACCTCGGTGTTCGCCGGCGTCGGCGAGCGCACCCGTGAGGGCAACGACCTCTTCACGGAAATGACCGAGTCCGGCGTCATCAATGACACCGCGCTGGTCTTCGGTCAGATGGACGAGCCGCCGGGGACCCGCATGCGGGTGGCGCTGTCCGCGCTGACCATGGCGGAGTATTTCCGGGACGTGCAGAACCAGGACGTGCTGCTGTTCATCGACAACATCTTCCGCTTCACCCAGGCCGGTTCCGAGGTCTCCACCCTGCTGGGCCGGATGCCGTCCGCCGTCGGTTATCAGCCGACGCTGGCCGATGAGATGGGTGAGCTGCAGGAACGGATCACTTCCACCAAGGGCCGGTCGATCACGTCCCTGCAGGCGATCTACGTTCCCGCCGATGACTACACCGACCCGGCGCCGGCCACCACGTTCGCGCACCTGGACGCCACCACCGAGCTCGACCGTGGCATCACGGAGAAGGGCATCTACCCTGCGGTCAACCCGCTGTCGTCGACGTCCCGGATCCTGGACCCGCAGTTCGTCGGTGACGAGCACTACCGGGTCGCCCAGGAAGTCATCCGGATCCTGCAGAAGTACAAGGAGCTGCAGGACATCATCGCCATTCTCGGCATGGACGAGCTCGGCGAAGAGGACAAGCTGCTCGTCGGCCGGGCCCGTCGGATGGAGCGCTACCTGGGCCAGAACTTCTTCGTGGCCAAGCAGTTCACCGGCATGGACGGCTCGTACGTGGAGATGGATCACACCATCGAGTCGTTCGACGCCATCGCCAAGGGCGAGTACGACAACATCCCGGAGCAGGCCTTCCTGAATGTCGGTGGCATCGACGACGTGCTGGCCAAGGCCAAGACCCTGTAGTCGGTGGCCCAAGGGTGTTCGGGGGTGGCCGGGTCCCGCGGCTTACCCACGCAGCGAGCACGTCACAGGCCGGGTTGGTTGATTCTTGGCCAACTGTCAAGACAAGGACCGTCGTCAACAGTAGCCGGGTTAGGATTTCCCGAGCGCCCCAGCACATCAATGAAACGTGCACAGGTATGACGTGCACAACTACGAGTAGAGGCGGAGCCGTCCGTGGCCGAGATCCAGGTCAATCTGGTTGCCGTTGAGCGCGAGCTCTGGACCGGCAAGGCGCAGATGGTGGTCGCCCGGACGGTCGATGGGGACATCGGCGTCATGTCGGGCCATTCGCCGCTGCTGGCGCAGCTCCGGGAGGGCTTCGCGGCTCGGATCATCGAGACCAACGGCAACGTTCTGGGTGTGGCGGTGCACGGCGGCTTCCTGTCCGTCACCAAGGACGGGGTGTCGATTCTTGCCGAGGACGCCCAGCTTTCGGCCGAGATCGATGTGACGAAGGCCAGGGCGGCCTACGAGTCGGCCAGGTCGCGCGGCGTCGATTCGGCTGATGCGGAGGCCGAGCTGCGCCGCGCACGGGCCCAGTTGCTCGCCACCGGCAACGACATCTGAGTCTGCAGCGGATCCCGGTCGCGTCCAGATGGATATCGTGTCGCTGGCCCAGGGAATCGGTCTGGCGATACTTCTTGTCGTCGTGCTCGCGATCGTGGTGATTGCGGTCCGCAGGTCGATGTTGGGCCGGGCGGGCGCGATCGACGTCTGCTGGCGGCGCTCCCGATCCACCGACGGGCGTGGCTGGGTGCTGGGTCAGGGCAGGTTCCACGAGAACGAGTTCCTGATGTACCGGTCGTTTTCACCGCTGCCGGGGGCGGCCAGGACGCTACATCGCGGTTCACTCAAGCTCGGCGGCCGGCGCAGCCCGGTTGGTACCGAACCGGATCTGCTGCCGGTCGGCTCGGTGATCGTGCGATGTACCGACGGCGGCACCCAGATCGAGCTGGCGCTGAGTGAACAGGCGCTGACCGGATTGCGGTCATGGCTTGAGTCGGTGCCGCCGGCCACCCGCTCGGTCAGGTTGTTCCACCGGGGCGCGCGAAAAGCCAGCGACGTCCCGAAACACTAGCTACAGCGCAGCAGCCCGTTCGCCGCCGGGCACCCACATCACGTCCCCGGCCGGATTCGCCGATCTGGCCAGGATGAACAACAGGTCAGAGAGCCGGTTCAAGTAGGTCGCCGCCAGGGGATTGCTGCGATCGGGATCGGCCTGTCGCAGTGCCCAGGCGCTTCGCTCGGCCCGGCGGGCCACGGTGCGCGCCACGTGCAGCAGCGCACCGGCGGGGGTGCCGCCGGGCAGGATGAACGACGTCAGCGCAGTCAGGTCCGCATTGAACGCGTCGCAATCACTCTCGAGCCGGTCGATGTAGTCCTGGGTGACCCGCAGCGGCGGGTACTCGGGCTCTGCAACCACCGGCGTTGCCAGGTCCGCGCCGAGATCGAACAGTTCGTTCTGGATCCGGCCGACGACCTTCGCAATGGCGTCCGGTGGCGAACCCAGTGCCATCACCACGCCGAGCGCGGCGTTGGTTTCGTCGCAGTCGGCATAGGCGACCAGGCGCGGGTCGGTCTTGGCGACCCGGGTGAAATCGGCGAGTCCGGTGGTGCCGTCGTCACCGGTTCGGGTGTAAATGCGGGTGAGGTGCACGGCCATGGCGCCACCCTACGACGCGGGACCGACAAGCCGGTGCCGCGGTACTCGCTGAAGGACGGCACTCACTGAAGGGCGGCGGCCGATGCCGGGCCGCCGGTCCGATTAGAGTGCCAACCGTGGAACGCTTCTTGGTCACCGGCGGTGCCAGACTCGCCGGCACGGTGGAGGTCGCCGGCGCCAAGAACAGCGTGCTCAAGCTGATGGCCGCCGCCTTGCTGGCCGAGGGCACAACGGTGATCTCCAACTGCCCGGAAATCCTGGACGTCCCGCTGATGGCTGATGTCCTGCGCGGACTCGGCTGCACCGTCGTCCTGGAGGGCGACACCGTCACCATCGACACGCCGGCGGAGTTGTCCTTCCATGCCGACTTTCCGGCGGTCGGTCGCCTGCGCGCCTCGGTGTGCGTGCTCGGCCCCCTGATGGGCCGCTGCAAGCAAGCGGAGGTGGCGCTGCCCGGCGGGGACGCGATCGGCTCGCGACCGCTGGACATGCATCAGTCCGGGCTGCGCGCGATGGGCGCCACCATGAAGATCGAACACGGCAAGGTGGTCGGCCGGGCGCGGAAGCTGCACGGCGCTTCCATCGGACTGGATTTCCCCAGTGTCGGCGCGACGGAGAACATCCTGATGGCTGCGGTGCTGGCCGACGGCACCACCGTCATCGACAACGCCGCCCGCGAACCCGAGATCATCGATCTCGCGGTCATGCTCAGCCAGATGGGCGCCCGGATCACCGGTGTCGGGACGGCCGTCATGACGATCGAGGGGGTCGACGTGCTGCACCCGACCACCCACCGCACCGTCGGGGATCGGGTCGTTGGTGGGACCTGGGCGTATGCAGCTGCCATTACCCGCGGCTCGGTCCGCGTCGAAGGCGTCGATCCGGTCTTCATGACGGCACCGCTGGAGCGGCTGAACCGGGCCGGCGCCATCATTGAGGCCGAGCCGGAGGCCGTCACGGTCACCATGAACGGCCGGCCGCGAGCGGTCGACTTCGTCACCATGCCGTATCCGGGTTTCCCGACCGATCTGCAGCCGATGGCGCTCGCGCTGGCCGCGGTCGCCGACGGGCATTCGCTGATCACCGAGAACGTCTTCGAGGCTCGCTTCCGGTTCGTCGACGAGCTGATCCGGATGGGGGCAGACGCCCGGACCGATGGCCACCACGCCTCGCTGCGTGGGCGGGAGCAACTGTCCAGCGCACCCGTGTGGTCCACCGACATCCGGGCGGGCGCGGGCCTGGTGCTGGCCGGCCTCGCCGCCGAGGGCATCACCGAGGTGCACGAGGTCATGCACATCGACCGCGGGTACCCGCATTTCGTCGAGGACCTGCAAAAGCTCGGCGGAAAGATCGAACGGGTTGGCGAAAGCTGATGCGGCTCGTCGTTGCCCGGTGCTCGGTGGACTATGTCGGCCGGTTGACCGCCCATCTGGCGTCGGCCATCCGGGTGCTCATGGTCAAGGCCGACGGGTCGGTGCTGGTGCACTCCGATGGCGGCTCGTACAAGCCGCTGAACTGGATGTCGCCGCCGTGCTGGCTGGTCGAGGAGCCGGGCACCTGGACTGTGCAGAACAAGGCCGGCGAACAGCTGCTGATCACCCTGGAAGAGGTGCTGCACGATTCCCGGTACGACCTCGGGGTCGATCCCGGCCTGGTCAAGGACGGGGTGGAGGCGCACCTGCAGATCCTGCTCGCCGAGCACGTCGCGACGCTGGGGGAGGGCTGGACGATGGTCCGCCGCGAGTTCCCGACGCCGATCGGGCCGGTCGACCTGATGTGCCGGGACGCCGCCGGCGGGAGTGTCGCGGTGGAGATCAAGCGCCGCGGCGACATCGACGGTGTCGAACAGTTGACCCGCTACCTCGAACTGCTGAACCGCGATCCGATGATCGCGCCGGTGTCCGGGGTGTTCGCGGCGCAACAGATCAAACCGCAGGCCAGGACGCTGGCCACGGACCGCGGCATCCGCTGCGTGGTGCTGGACTACGACCAGTTGCGCGGCCGGGACTCCGACGATTTCAAGCTGTTCTGACGCCGAGGTGTTCGCCGTGGGCGCACCAGGTCCGGCCGAGCCACCGGGAGCCCTGCACTAGCCTGAGGAATGTCGGACCCGGGGGCGCCATGTTCCCCGGTTCGCCTTCCAGGTATTTCCACTCAGGTATTTCACCGTGGCGTGATCGAACGAGCGCCGCGAACGACGACGGAGGTTTGGCGTGGACGTCAAGATCGGTGTGACGGACACCGGGCGCGAACTGGTGGTCAGCTCGACATCGAACCCCGACGAGATCGAGGCGCAGATCGCCGAGTCGCTGAAGAACCCGTTGGGCACGTTGGTGTTGGTGGACGAGAAGGGGCGTCGGGTGATCGTCCCGTCATCGCGGATCGGCTATGTCGAGATCGCCCCGGCGGACGGCCGCAGAGTGGGCTTCAGCTACACGCCCTGAGGATGTGCGGTGCCGGCTCGGGTCACGCGCAGTTCGCGGACCCGGGCCGGACCTGTCCCTGCCGGTCTTGTTTCCGCCGGTCTCGTTACTGCTGGTCCTGCCGCGGAAAGCGGGAAATGCCGCGCCACATCAGGGTCGACAGCAGTTCGATCGCCTCGGCGCGCGACACATGCGGGGACTGTTGCATCCAATAGCGGGCGCTGACCTGCGACAGGCCGACCATCCCGGATGCCAACAGTCGGGCCCGTTCGACGTCGACCCCGGTATCGGTGGTGATGGTGTCCGTGATGGCCGAAATGCAGTGGTCGGTGGCCTGATCGACGATCCGTTCGACCTCGGCCTGACCGCGCAGGTCCGATTCGAAGATCAGGCGGTAGGCCTGGTCGTTGTCCGCGACGAAGCTGAAGTAGGCGGCAACCGCGTTGTCGACTCGTTCGTGGTTGTCCGAACTTGCCCTCAGCGCTTCCCGGACAAGCCGGACCATCTCAGCGGCCGATTCCCCCAGTAGCGCGAGATACAACTCAAGTTTTGACGGGAAGTGTTGGTAGAGAACGGGTTTACTGACACCCGCGCGGACGGCGATGTCGTCCATAGCCGCTGCGTGGTAGCCCTGGGTGACGAACACCGTCTTCGCCGCTGCCAGCAGCTGCGTGCGGCGCGCGGACTTGGACAGCCGCGGGGTCACCCGAGTGGTGGCATCGGTCATGAATTCGGCAGTCCTTTCTCCAGCGCCCGGGGCCACCTTACGCGGAGAAATGCGGACATCTCAGCGACCGGTCTTGATCGGCACCTCGCTGTACCGGCCGTTCACCACGGCGGCGACGGCCGCGAGTGACTCACCGGAGAGATAGTTCGCCTCTTGATGGGTCGCGGCCAACTCCAGCACGTCGTTGGGCAGCCCCGAGAGCGGCAGGAAGGGAATCTCGGGTAGGCGGGCAGCCGAGGTGTTCGTCTGGACGTCGATCACCTGGGCCCCGAAGTCGGCATCCGCCGGGTCGGGACCGAACGGCGTCAGGCTGGGCAGCCAGCCCATCCCGCCCGCGATGCCGGCAAGCACGTCCGTCGGGCCGGTCGTCACCGCGTCCTGCTCGTAGGCCACCACGAACGCGTGCTCAGCGGGCAGGTCGGGGTAGTCGGCCGCGGTCTCGACGTCCCGGCTCGCGCCCGGCGAAGCCAGCAACACCATGTCGTCCACCCGGGCGCCGCGGGCCGAGGCCGCGGAGACGGTCGTGGCGCCCATCGAGAACCCCACCGTGACAAACCGAGCTGCCGCCGGCGCCATGTCGTGGAACTGCTCGAGATCGCCGGCCAGCAGGTCCCCTCCCGCGCGCGCATTGTCGTCGTCCAGTGCCGCCACGGCGTTCGTCAGGGTGCTGATGGCGTTCACCGGCACCCCGTTCGTCCAGGACAGCGGGATGTCGTAGCCGTACCAGGCCACCACCGCCGACGAGTCGCCGGGCGCCTGCTGCTGGGCGGCGTCCCGCAGCGCCACGGCATCCGAGATGCCGTCGGCCATGCTGACCGGAGCATTGGTGACGCCGGGCGCGAGGACTGCGACGTTGTCAGCCGAGGCGATGTCACCGACGCTGATGGCCGCCCGGCCCTGACTGCCCGAGTTCGCCGACTCGTACACCAGCAACTGGGCGACGCCGCCGTCGGTCCGAGCCTTCTGCAGGGCCGCGGACACTCCCATCGCCATCGCCAGCACGGCGAAATCGGTCGATCGCAGGTCCTGGGCCAGCCTGTCGAGATTGGCCCTGTCCGGAGTGGGGTTGTGGATCATCCCGGCCCCGGTCGCCTGGCCGATGTCCGCAGGGTTGGACGCGGCCGTGTCCGAGCTGAGAGCGCCGGCCGCCGAGGCCGGGGCCGCTTGCGCGGCCGCCACCAGTTCGACGGGATCTCGCGGGTCGGTCCGCAACGCCGCGGCCAACGAGTGCAGCGCATTCTCGTTGCGGGATCGCAGATCCTCCAGGCGGTGACAGAGCCCCGCAATGGCGCCCGAAACTTCCAGCAACTTCTGGTGCTCTGCTGCCCACCGCAGCAGGTCGTCGCCAGGGGGCCAGCCCGTTCCGTAAATGGCGCCCTCGGCATCGGCCAACGCGTCGTCCGCCAACACCCGCGACTGCCGCAGGGTCGCACCAGCGGCATCGGCCGAGTCCACCTGGGCGCCGATGACGTCCCGACTGGCAAGTCCGGCTTGCCGTTGCCCGTCAATGGCGTGCACAGGTGCCTGGCTCGACCACCCGGCGGCCAGCACCGGCAAGGCGTCCGCGAGCCGGCCGGTGCCCTGCCACAGGTGGACGATGGTCCGGGCGGCAGCAGCGAACCACTGGTGCAGCGCATCCACATCGACGCCGAGGATCTCGTCGGCGATCGGCAACGGATCGGCCAAACCCATGTCCAGCGCGGCCTGCCGGATGGCGGCACGAACGACCGACGGTGATCTCCAGGCGCGTCGGGTCATCGCGGTGGGCCGATCGATGAGTACTCCGCCGCCTCGAAGGCAGTCGCCGTACTGCGTAATCTGCGGGCAGTTTCACCGATCAGGCCGGCCAATCGGTTGGCTGCCTCAATCGATTGGAGCACCCGTCGGTTCGCAGCGCCCACCACCTCCCGGCCGAGCGCGGAATCACCAAGGCTGCCCTCGACGAGGGGGCAACGTGCGGCGCCGCCCGTCTGATCCGATCCCAGGACCGCTGAGGCGTCGTCCAGGACGTCAGCGGCCTGCCGGATCAATGCTGTTTCCACCGTGAGATCCACAGCTATCGCACCATCCCCCCACGAGTTCGATGTGTTCGGCACTCAGCCTGCGGGTTCGCCGCGGTTCGAACGATCGGTAGCACCGAAATGTGGACGGAAATCGGACATGAGAACAAAGTGGCGGGATGAGACCGTCGTGGACGGGCACCATGGACAGGTGACCGCAACTCCCGCCTGGCCGGCCCAGGGGCCGCTGGATCGGGACGAACTCGCAGAATGGACGACCATCGAGTTGTCCGACCGGGTGCCGGGGGCGCTGCCTCCGTTGGCCGGCCCACCGCCGGCCGGCTGGACGGAGGTCCTGGACGGTCGCGGGATCTACCTGCGACGGCAGCCCGGGCCCACCGGGGCGACTCCCGTCTGGTTCGTTCACGGGCTGGGCGGGGCATCGACGGATTGGACCCGGCTGGGTGCGGCCTTGGCGCCGATCGCCACCGGATACAGCCTCGACCTGCCGGGCAGCGGTCGCTCCGACCCGCCGCCGGCCGGCCGGTACTCGCCAGGAGCCGACGCCGACCTGGTCGCCAGCGCGATTGTGGCGGTGACCGGCGGACCGGTGCACCTGGTCGGCAATTCCTACGGCGGCGTGGTCGCGACCCTGCTGGCGGCCGACTACCCCGATCTGATCCGCACCCTGACCGTGATCTCGCCCGCAATCCCCGACCTGCGGCTGACCAGCGATCGGGGCGCTGATCCCCGGCTCGGTCTGTTGCTGGTCCCCGGTACGGCGGGTTTGGCGTATCAGCGACTGGCCTCGATCCCGCCGATGGCGCGAGCCCGAGGAATGGGGGAGCTGTGTTTCGGGCATCCCGAGCTGATCTCGGACGAGGATTATCGCGTGTCGGCTGCCGAACACACCTGGCGTGCGGCCCTGCCGTGGACGCACTCATCGACGATCGGAACGCTGCGCGGCCTGATGGCCGGTTATCTGCGGCGGGGTCCGTCCTCATTCGCTGCGGCTGCCGCGCGGGTACGCGCGCCAACGCTGGTCGTCTGGGGGACCAGGGACCGACTGGTCGATGTCCGCCTGTCCCGCCGAGCCGCAGCCGCCTATCCCCGCGCTGAACTGCTGGTGCTGGCCGAATGCGGTCATGTGGCGCAAATGGAGGATCCAGCGTCCACCGCTCGCGGGATTGTGTCGCTGTGGCAGCAGTCGGCGACGTCGGACCGGGCTGCCGAGACCGCACTGCCAGCCGGGCGCGCCGCACCGGTCGGGTCCAACGGCTATGGCAACCTCGTATCGTGACAACCCACCCCGCGGAGCCACGCCGCCGTGGTCCGGCGGGCGGGGCCGATCCGGCAGTAGGTGCGGATCCGGTTCGCCGCCGGCGGCCCAGGCCGCTGGACAATTCGTCCCTGTGGGACGAGTCCGGTTCGCCCTCGATCCACGCGGCAGACGTGCGTGCGCAACGCGACGGTCGGCCCGCCCGAACCAGGCGTGGCAATCTCGATCCAGGTCAATCGGGCACCGGCGAATCCCGCACTGCTCAATCCCGCACTGCAGAATCCCGCACTGCAGAATCCCGAACTGAGAAACCCCGCCGGGCGGGCCGCCCCGACGAGCGCGGCCAGGGCGGCCAGCGGGGCGAACGGACACCTGATGATCGGGCATCAACCGGTCGGGTCTCGTCCCCGGTCACCGACCGCGAGCGGGCTGCCAGACGCGCGGCGATCGGTTCCGCTGCGGCGGTTGCGGGCGGCACCAGGGCATCGGCACGCCGCCCGCCGCCAGGGCGGCGGCGCAAGCCCCCCAGCCGATTCGGTGGTGGCACGCGCTGGCGACTCCTGCTCATCCCGGTGCTGGTGGTCCTCACCGTCGTGGTGATCTTCCAGGCGACCAGCACCCCCGCGGACACCGCGGAGTCGTCGGCTCCGCCGGCCGGTTTGACGTCGACCGCCACGTCGTCGCCCGCCCCCAACGCCACCGATGCGCCCGCGACCGCTGCAGAGCCCACTGCGCCCGCAGCTCCGGACCAGCTGGCCGCCGTACCTGGCGCCGTTCCGGACCTGACGATCCGCGACGCGGACGGGCATCTGGCGGCCTCGATCGCGGCAGCCGCCCTGCCCGCCGGGCCCGAGTTCGTCGCGGCGGGCGCCGGCACCTGGCACGTCGTCCCCGGGACCGCACCGACGCACGGCACCGGTGAGCAGGCCCATACCTACAGCATCGAGGTGGAGGACGGCCTGCAGTCCGCCGATCAGGACGTCGCCTTCGCCAATGCCGTCGATGCCATCCTGGCCGATCCCCGATCGTGGATCGGTGGTGGCCAGGTGAGCCTGACCAGGATCGACACCGGTGACCCCGATTTCCGGATATCGCTCACCAGCCAGCTGACGGTCCGCGCACCAGACCAATGCGGCTGGGAGGTGCCGCTGGAGGCGTCGTGTTTCAACGGCTACGCCGACCGGGTGTTCATCAACGATGCCCGTTGGGTCCGGGGCGCGATGTCCTTCGGTGGCGACATCGAGTCCTACCGGTCCTATGCCGTCAACCACGAAGTCGGCCACGCGCTGGGGATGCGGCACGAGCCCTGTCCGGGCACCGGGCAACCCGCTCCCGTGATGATGCAGCAATCCTGGAGTACCTCGGACGACGACTTGAGCCTGCTCGATCCGCAGACGATCCCGCGGGACGGGAACGTCTGCGTGGCCAATGCCTACCCGTTCCCCGCGGCGCAGGCAGTAGCCCCGGTCAGTCCTGCGCCCACCGCGGCCGCCGGCTGATCCGGATCCCGCACCAGACGGCCCGAGCCGCCGGTTGGGACTTCCGGGAAGAACCGCGGGTCCGCCGCGGTTGGTCCTGAGGCACAATCGTTCAAGCTTCATTGGCCCTGAGTGTCATATGCCCGCGCGGCAAGAGCCCGCGCCCAAGGAGAATCCCGTGACGTTGCCCCCGCTGGTGGAACCAGCCGAATCACTGAGCAAGGCCGAGGTGGAGCGTTATTCGCGTCACCTGATCATCCCAGATGTCGGGATGATCGGCCAGAAGCGGATGAAGAATGCCAAGGTGCTGGTCGTCGGCGCCGGTGGACTCGGCTCTCCCGCGTTGCTGTACTTGGCAGCTGCCGGCGTAGGCACGCTCGGCATCCTGGACTTCGACACCGTCGACGAGTCGAACCTGCAACGCCAGGTCATCCACGGTCAGTCGGACATCGGCAAATCCAAGGCGCTCTCGGCCAAGGAATCGATTGCCGAGATCAACCCGTATGTGACCGTGAATCTGCACCAGGAGCGCCTGGATTCGGGGAACGCGCTGGAGATCTTCGAGCCGTACGACCTGATCCTGGACGGCACCGACAACTTCGCGACCCGCTACCTGGTGAACGACGCGTGTGTGCTGCTCGGCAAGCCCTATGTGTGGGGTTCGATCTACCGGTTCGAGGGGCAGGCCAGTGTGTTCTGGGCCGAGCCGAAGGGCGGCATCCAGGAGGGCGTCCAGTACCGCGATCTGTACCCGGAGCCGCCACCTCCGGGGATGGTTCCCTCCTGCGCGGAGGGTGGCGTGCTGGGGGTGTTGTGTGCGTCAATCGGGTCGATCATGGTCACCGAGGCGATCAAACTGATCACCGGGATCGGCGAGACGTTGCTCGGTCGGCTGATGGTCTATGACGCGCTGGAGATGACCTACCGCACGGTGAAGATCCGCCGCGATCCGGCCGGTGAGCCGATCACCGGTCTGATCGATTACGAGGCGTTCTGCGGCTCGATCTCCGAGGAGGCTGCCGACGCCGTCAGTGGGCACACCATCTCGGCCCGGGACCTGAAGACCAAGATCGACAACGGGGACAACTTCCTGCTGGTCGACGTCCGTGAGCAGAACGAGTACGAAATCGTCTCGATCCCCGGCTCGGTGCTGATCCCCAAGGGCGACATCCTCTCCGGCGAGGCGTTGGCCGCACTGCCGATGGACAAGCAACTGGTGCTGCACTGCAAGTCAGGGGCGCGCTCCGCGGAGGCGTTGGCCGTCCTGCACAAGGCCGGCTTCGCCGACGCCGTGCACGTCGGTGGTGGCGTCCTGGCCTGGGTCAAGCAGGTCGACCCGAGCCTGCCCTCCTACTGAGCCGGCCGGCGGATTGCGGCCCCCGGATCCGGCCGCAGGACCTCGATGGCGGCACCGGGTGCTCCGGCGTGCGCCGTCTGTGCGCGACGCGCGCCGGAGTACCTCCAGAGCAGTGAGTCCGGGGTAGCGTCGGCGGGTGATCCGTGGAGAAGCGGCGATTCCGCCCGACGGCACCAAGGCGCTGCCCCGCCCACCGCAGCCACTTCCGGCGGGCCCGACGTCGACGCAACCTCCAGAGCACATCCTGCGGGCCTTCGGCGCGACCGGTGGAGATCTCGAACTGCTCAGCGGTGGGCAGGGTCGAACCTGGCGCAGCGGCAACATTGTGCTCAAGCCGGTCGGTGAACCCGCAGAGGCATCGTGGCTTGCGAGCACCTTCGAGCAACTGCACGTTTCCGGTGTGCGCCTGGCCCGCCCGGTGCGGTCCTCGGACGGCCGGTGGGTCGTTGCCGGTTGGTCTGCGCAACGGTTCGTATCCGGTAGCCCGGCGCCACGACCCGACGAGATCCTGACGGCCGCCCAGGCATTGCACGACGCGCTCGCACCGGTGCCCGAGCCCAGATTTCTGCGCGGCCGGACCGACCTGCACAGCTGGGCCGACCGGCTCTCCTGGGGCGACATCGACGATGTCGACGGACGCACCGGCTCCGGACACGGAGCACGGCTCTTCGCGGCATTGGCCGACGGTCGCCGGCCCGTTGCCGCCCCCAGCCAGGTGGTCCACGGTGACATGTTCGGCAACGTGCTGTTCGCCGGGGATGCGCCGCCGGCGGTCGTTGACGTCACCCCGTACTGGCGCCCCCCGGCCTGGGCCGCCGGCGTTGTTGTGGTAGACGCCCTGGCCTGGGGTGGGGCGCCGATCGAACTGCTCGCCGAGGGTGACCGCTGGCCGGATTGGCGGCAATTGCTGCGCCGAGCCCTGCTGTTTCGGCTGGCCGTCAGCCTGGCCCACCCGCTGACCCCACCCAGTGATCTGGTCACCATGCTCTCCACCGCCGATCGGATAGCTCCGTACCTGGACTGAGCCTCGTGTTCGACGACCCCGTGCCGCGCCGAAGGTGCGATCATCAGCGAATCCGATTGCCGCCGAGAGCTTGTCATTCCCAAAATGGTCGCGCCGGGTCCTCGTCCGGGTCGCCGTACCTGCGGTCGACCCAGTCAGGATCGTCGCCGTCACGCCAGGCGCCGTCACGCCGGGCGTCGTCACCCCAGATGCCGTCGTCCATCTGGTCCTCACCCGTCGAGTGATCCGGGTCGTTCCAGGCAGTGAGCCGAAAGTCCAGGTCATCGCCGTCCGGTTCGGCCGGGTCGAGTCCGGCGCGGGCGATCCGTTCCAGCTCCTCCGGGCGGACGCCGGCTGCCATGATCGCGATCATCAGGTGCGCAAGGCTGTGTCGCGGTTCGGCCGCCAGGCAGCGGTCGACGGCGATCTGCGCGAGCGCGCCGTCGCCATGCCGGTAGGCAACCATGGCCAACACCGAGCACAACGGTGGGGCAAGGTAGTCCGGTGTCCAGGTGGCGCTGCCGATCAGCAAGGGCAGCCATGGCCGGTCGATCTCTGCGACGGCGCGGATCAGCACGGCGTCCCTGACCCCCGCGTCGGTGAGCATCACGGCCAGGGCTGTTGCTACCTCAACTGTGACCTCGCCGGTGGCTCCGACCTGCCGGAACGCTATCTCCATGAGTTGATCGACCTCGTCCGGAATCGAACCGACCCGCAACACATACTCCTGCTGATCGGCCGGCTCCTGCTGATCGGCTGGCTTCCGCGCCGGGTCGGCAGCGGGGTCATCGGCGACCGGGCGGCCGGCGGTTGGCCAGCCGTCGACCGGCAACCGCCCGGCGGCCGCCTCCTCGATATGGCGCTGCGCCCGGGCCAGTCGCGCACCACTCGGCCCGGTGATGGACCGTCGCAACTCATCTCGGTCGCTGAGCACGGACCGACCGGCCAGGGCGCCGGCCGCGGCCAGTTCTCGGACCTGAGGATCGCTGGCATCGGGAACCGGGACCCCTGGGTGAGCGCGTTCCATCGCCGCGTTCAGCGCCGGCCGGACGCGGCCCCCGCGCACCACCATCGCATCCATCACGTCGATGCCGGCCCGGGCCAGCGCGGACAGCAGGTCGTCGAGCATCGGTGGCCGGCGTCGGGAGTTCTGGTAGGAGATGACCACCACTTCGTCGGCATGCCTGCGGGCGTGGTTGGTCAGCTGCTCTGCCATGGCATGGTCGTGCCCTTTGGCGAGGTCCACGCGCGCAACCGGGCCGACCCGTCGACGGCCGCCGGAGATGCACATCAGCACGAGGCTGTTGGTGGGATGGAAGCCCAGCATCGACGGTACGACCGCCAACAAACCGGCCGGGCCACTGATTCGGATCGGAGTCACATCGTCGGTAGTTGTCATGGAACTAGACCGTTGCCGGACGCGGACCCACGGTCCGGGGGCGACGGAAAAATGTGGACGAAAATCGGACATGGGGATAGCCCGTCGGGCGCCCCGGTCGGTGCGGCGACCCTACTCGTCGGTCCAGCGGAAGGTCTTGAGATTCACCCGACCATCCACGCTGACGACGCCTTCCGCCCGCAGCCTGCCCAGTTGTTCGGTGGCCAGGTGCGGCGCCGGCGTGCCATCGGCCCGCAGCACGCGATGCCACGGATGGCTCTCGTCCGACAAGTTCGCCAGCACGAACCCGGCTAGCCGCGGGGAGCGCGATCCGGCGCGGGCCGCGACATCGCCGTAGGTGGCGACCGTGCCGGATGGGATGCGGGCAACGACGTCAAGCATGCGCTGGGCCAGATCCATATCCATGCGTCTGAGTAAAACGGGTTGCGCACCGGACCGGCGCTCGGGGCGCCGCTTGAGGGCGCTAGCAGTCGACGATCCGCCCGGTGCCACAGCACTGGGTGGGGGTTTCGCGGTGTGTGATCCCGGCGCTGTCGGTGGTCCGTGGTGGGATCTGGTCATGACTGATTCGCCGGTCATTTCGGCCAGGTTCCGGCTCCGCCGCCCCACCCGGGCGGTTGGGGCCATCGAGCCGACCGCGGAACAGCGCCGAGTGATCCACCATCCCGGCGGCCGGTTGCGGGTGCTCGCCGGACCAGGAACGGGAAAGTCGGCAACGCTGGTGGAAGCGGTCGCCGAGCGCATCTCCGCCCGCGGAATTGCCCCCGAAGAGATTCTGGTGCTGACCTTCTCGCGGCGCGCCGCGGCGGAGTTGACGAGCAGGATCACCCGGCGGATCGGCGTGACAACACGCGAGCCGATGGTCCGTACCCTGCACGGGTACGCCTACTCGCTCTTGCGATCCCAGGCGCTGCGGGCCGGTGAACCGTCACCACGGTTGCTCGGTGCTGGAGAGTCCGATCAGATGGTCCGCGAACTGCTCGCCGGCCAGCAGGAAAGTGGACGAGGAGGCTGGCCCGAGTCGGTCAGTGGCGCACTCGGCTCGCCCGCGTTCGCAGCGGAACTGCGCGACCTGATGCTGCGGACCGCCGAGCGGGGTATTACCCCTCGTCGGCTGGCCGATTTGGGCCGCCGCCGGCAGCGGCCGGAGTGGCAGGCTGCCGCCCTGTTCGCGCGCGAGTACCAGGATGTCTCGGACCTCCGGCAGGGCAGTAGCGGTCTGGGCGCGGCCCTTGATCAGGCGGAGTTGACCCGGGCGGCACTGGCGCTGCTGGCCGACGACGCAGTGCTGGCCGCGGAGCAGGCCTGCCTCCGGCGGATCTTCGTCGACGAGTACCAGGACGTGGATCCGGCTCAGGTCCGGTTGATCGACCTGCTCGCGTCCGGGGCCGATGAGCTGGTGGTGTTCGGGGATCCAGATCAATCGATCTATGCCTTTCGCGGTTCGGACCCCGGCGCGCTCCGCGACATCGAGGTGGACGCCACGGTGTCTCTCACTGTGTCGCGGCGGTTGGCCTCGGCGCTGCTGGCGGCGACCAGGCGGGTGGCAGCGCAGCTGCCCGGTGCTTTCGCGCACCGTGAGTTGGTTACGGCGGAGCCGGAGCTGCACATCGAGCCGGGTCAAGTATCCCTACTGCAGGTGGGTGGGGTCTTCGTTCGGACGCTGCCGACGCCGGCCCAGGAGGCTGCGTTCATCGCCGACGAACTGCGTCGGGCTCATCTGCAGGAAGGCGTTCCCTGGTCGCAGATGGCGGTGCTGGTGCGCTCACCAGTTGCCAGCCTGCCGACCCTTCGGCGTGCCTTCGCCACGGCCGGTGTTCCGCTGGCGGTGTCCGGCCAGGACACCGCGTTGACCGCGGACCCGGTCGTCGCCGTGCTGCTCAGTGTGCTGCGCTGCGGCCAGTCCCCGGCCACCCTCACCGGTCATCTCGCCCTGGAGTTGCTGGCCTCACCGGCCGTCGGGATGGACGGTGAGGCTCTGCGCAGGCTGCGTCGGCAGGTCCGGGCTGCCAACCCGGGTGCCGGCTCCACCGCTGACCTGCTGGCGGGGCTGCTGGCCGGCGCGCCGCTTCCGGTGGGGCTCTCCGCCGACCTCAGCGGTCCGGTCCGTCGGGTCCGGTCGATGCTCGACGCGGCCCGAGCAGGGGCCGCGGACCCGGCCGCCGAGTCCAGTCTGTGGAATGTGTGGCGTCACTCGGGTCTGGAGGAACCACTTCTGGCTGCGTCGCTGCGCGGCGGGCGCGGCGGGCAGCGGGCGGACAGCACCCTGGACAGTGTGCTCGCGCTGTTCGGGATGGCGTCGGACCTGGCGGATCGGATGCCCATTGCGGGCGTCGATGCCTTTCTCGACTTCGTTGAGGGACAACGGATTCCGGGCGATCCCGGCGCCGGCGCCGCCCGCTCCGCGGACGCGGTCGGCATCCTCTCGGCACACGCCGCCAAGGGGTTGGAGTGGGACGTCGTCTGCCTGGCGGGGGTCACCGAGGGAAGTTGGCCGGTCCTGCGGACCAAGGCGAGCCTGCTCGGCGCAGATGAGGCGCTGGATGCGGCCGCGGGACTGCCGATGGCGGTTGCCGACGCATCCGCGGCGGTCCAGGAGGAACGCCGGTTGTTCTATGTCGCCGCCACCCGAGCCCGCCGGCGGCTGATCGCGACGGCCGTTGCGGACCAGGACACGGTTCCGTCGAGGTTCCTGTATGAGCTCAGCGGGTCGGTTGACGAGCTTCCAGCTGGTTGGCCCGCCGAACCGGACGGGTCGCAGCGCCGGGGACTGCACCTGACCGATCTGATCGCCGATCTCCGCCGGGTGGTGACCGATTCGTCAGTGCCCGATCGAACGGCGCAGCTGGCCGCAACCCAGCTCGCCCGGTTGGCTGCCGCCGGGGTCGCCGGCGCGCATCCGCGGGATTGGTACGGCCTGGCAGACCGCTCCAGCGAGCACCCACCGGTGCCTGACGGTGCGCCGGTGACCGTCTCCCCATCGGCGGTAGAGAGTCTCACCCTGTGCGCGCTGCGCGGAATCCTGGAACGTCGAGGGGCGCGTGGGGGCAGCAGCCAACAACAGATCGAAGGAATCGTGGTTCATGCGCTGGTCGACGGGCTGGCGAAGGGGGTGGCCAGGGCCGACCTGGTGGGGGAGATGGAGCGCTTTTTGTCCCTGCAGACCCAGCTCCCGCCATGGTTGCTCGCCCGGACCCGCCGCGCCCTGGAAGCCATGCTGACCGCGGCGGAGAGCTGGATCGCCGACCTGCCGGCCGACCGGCGGCTGGCCGGCTCCGAGGTTCGGCTGGACGTTGCGGTGCCACCCGACGGGTTGCCGGATGATCAGTCGGCGGCCCGGCCGGTGCGGTTGGCAGGCCGGGCCGACCGGCTCGATCGTGCCCCCGACGGGTCGCTGATCGTGGTGGATTTCAAGACCGGGGCGACGGTGCCGTCGAAGGCGGCGGTGGCGGAGAACGCCCAGTTGGCCGTCTACCAGCTGGCCCTCGAATTGGGTGCGGCCGACGGACTGGCCGAAGGTCTCCCGGGTGACTCTGCCTACCCTGGTCCGCCCGAGGACACCCCGGAAGAGCCCTTCGACGGCGAGCCGCCGCCGGACGAGGCCATCTCCGACGGCGGGACGCTCGCCGACGGCCCGCGCTCGGGCGGCGCTGAGCTGGTCTTCCTCCGAACCGGCACGCCGAATGTCCGGCGGCAGCCCGCATTGGCTCCCGAAGCCGCGCTGCAGTGGCGGCGCACCGTCCGGGATGCAGCGCAGCGGCTGGCGTCATCGGTCAGCACAGCCCAGGAGAACCGTTACTGCGAAAGGTGTCCCGTCCGGACCAGCTGTCCACTGCAGCCCGAAGGCCGGCAGGTGACCCGGTGATCAGCGCCCGCCAATTGGCCGCCGACCTTGGCCTCCCGGAACCCACCGATGAACAGGTGGCGATCATCCAGGCCCCGCTGGAGCCTGCGCTGGTGGTCGCGGGGGCCGGGTCCGGAAAGACCGAGACGATGGCCGCTCGGGTTGTTTACCTGGTGGCGACCGGCCAGGTCAGGCCCGAGCAGGTGCTCGGTCTGACCTTCACCCGCAAGGCCGCCGCGGCGCTGAGCCAGCGGGTCCGGCGCCGACTGCGAATGCTCGTCGGCTCCGATTTGGTGCAGCTCCCCACCGGCGGCGGCTTGGCCGGCGAACCGGAGATCGCGACCTACCACTCCTTCGGCGGCCGGCTCATCGCCGATTTCGGCCCGCTGGCCGGGGTGGAACCGGCATCCCGAATACTCACCCCGACCGGTGCCTGGCAGTTGGCGCGACGGGTTGTCGGTCGTTGGGACGGCGACCTGCACACCGACCTCGGCCCGGATCAGGTCACCGAACGGCTCTTGGCGATCTCCGGTGCACTTGCCGATCACCTGACCGGCTCCGAGGCGCTGTCCGCGGTCCTGGACGACCTGCTCTCCGCGCTGCGCTCCGCACCGCCGGGCCCGAGACAGCGCGGTGCGTTGCACAGTGGACTGGCCGACCACGTCAAGCGGTTGCAGGACCGGCAGTGGATTCTGCCGCTGGTGCAGGCCTTCGCGGACGCGAAACGCGAGCGCGGCGTGATCGATTTCTCCGACCAGATGCAGATCGCTGCGACGCTGGCACTTGGGCACCCGCGGATCGGGGTGGCGCTGCGGGACAAGTACCGGGTCGTGTTGCTCGATGAGTATCAGGACACCGGCCACGCCCAGCGGGTCATCCTGCGGACCCTTTTCGGTGCCGGTGCCGGTGCCGGTGCCGGTGCCGGCTGGTGCGGTGTCCGGCAGTGCCGGACACCCGGTGACGGCCGTGGGCGACCCGGTCCAATCGATCTATTCCTGGCGCGGCGCCTCGGCCTCGAATCTGCCCCGGTTCGTCACGGACTTCCCGCTGGCCTCCGGCGCGCCGGCCCGCACCCGCGCCCTGCTGACCAGTTTCCGGAACCCTTCGTCGGTGCTCGACCTGGCGAACGCGATGTCGGCGGAGATCCGCACCGGACCGGCGGCACCGGTGACGGTCGGCGAGTTGCGGCCGACGGTTGGCGCGCCCGCCGGAGAGCTTGCCTTCGGGTTGTTCCCGACCGTTTCCGACGAGGATGCCTGGCTCGCGCGATCCATCGCACAACGCTGGCAGGCGGCGATGGACGGGCCGGAAGCAGCGCCGCCGACCACGGCGGTTCTCCTACGCCGCCGCAGTGACATGCCCTCCACCGCAGAGGCCCTGCGTGCCGCCGGGTTGCCGGTCGAGGTCGTCGGGCTGGGCGGACTACTGGACGAACCGGAGATTGCCGACCTTGTCGCGACCCTGCGGATCCTCGTCGACCCGACCGCCGGTGCGGCCGCGATTCGCCTGCTCACCGGAGCGCGCTGGCGATTGGGCGTTGCCGATCTAGAGGCCCTGGCCCAGCGATCCAGGGCACTGGTCCGGCAGTCGGACCTGCCGGCACCACCCTCCGGGTCCGGGCGCGACGCCGTGCGGGCTGCGGTCGCCGAGGCGCTGTCCGGCGAGGACATCGATTCCTGGTGCCTCGTCGACGCCATTTCCGACCTCGGGCCGCCGGGAGACTATTCGCCGGAGGGTCACCGCAGGCTCACCAGGTTCGCCGGGCACCTGCGCCGCCTGCGGGGCCGGATGGGTCAACCGCTGCCGGACCTCGTTGCCGACATCGAACGAGCCACCGGGCTCGACATCGAGGTCCAGCTCGGCTCGGTGGCGGGTCGATCCCACCTGGACGCCTTCGCCGACGTCGTCGCGGAGGTGGCGGCGACCGGCGCCGGCCCACGCGAGTTACTGGACTACCTCGACGCCGCCGCCGAACGCGAAGACGGTCTGACCCCCGGTGAGGTCCTTGTCTCTGCCGGTCGGGTGCAGGTGCTGACCGTGCACGCGGCCAAGGGGCTGGAATGGGAAATCGTCGCGGTGCCGCATCTGACCGACGGAGTCTTCCCGATCACCAGGGGCAGCACCTGGCTGGGTGACGCCGCGCAATTGCCGCCGGACGTTCGGGGTGACCGCGACGATCTCCCGCAGTTGTCATTGCCGTCCGACGGCACACAGAAGGACCTCGCCGATGCGCTCGTAGCCCATGCGGCCCAATTCGCCGAGCTACGGCTGACCGAGGAGCGGCGCCTGTTGTACGTCGCGCTGACCAGGGCCGAACGTGTCCTGCTGTTCTCCGGACACCACTGGGGTGCCAGCACCGCGAAACCTGCTGGTCCGAGCGAGTTCCTGACCGACTGCGCGGCGCTGGCCGGTCGATGGACCGCACCAGATGAATGGGCACCCGCCCCGGACCCCACCGAGAACAACCCCCTGACGGCTGAACCCAGGACCGCCAGTTGGCCGCTCGACCCACTCGGAAACCGTCGGTCCGATGTTCGGGCGGGCGCCGATCGGGTGCTGGCCGCCATCGCCGAGTTGGCCGCGGCCACCGATGCCGGGAACGGCCCGGCGAGGGGAACGGACGGCGTCGTGGGGACAACGGCAGCGGGTCCAGTCACCGCGGTGGGCTCGGGCACGGCGTCGGGGACAGGCTCGCACTCGGGCCGGGGCGCCGGAGAGGTATTCGACGATGACGGCTCGGCTGATCCGTTCGGCTGGGCTGCTGACGTCAGCACGTTGTTGGCCGAGCGAGCGGCCGTTGAACTCAGGTCGGTCGAGGTGGAGCTTCCCGGGACCTTGTCGGTCTCCGCGCTGGTGGAACTGGCGGATGACCCGCAGCGGCTGGCCAAGCGGCTGCGGCGCCCGATCCCGCTGGAACCGGCGCCACAACTGCGTCGGGGCACCGCATTTCATCAATGGCTGGAGCGGTTCTTCCGAGGTGAGGCATTGCTCGACGTTCGGGATCTGCCCGGTGCGGGGGACCGTTGGGCCGTGGACGACGCGGAGTTCGACAAGCTGCGCGAGCAGTTCTTGTCATCGGCCTGGGCCAACAGGGTGCCTGTGGACATCGAAGTGCCGTTCGCCACCCGGATCGCCGGAATGGGTCTGCGCGGCCGCATCGACGCCGTCTTCGCAGATCCTGACGGCGGTCTGACAGTGGTCGACTGGAAGACCGGCCCACCCCCGCCGGCTGCCCGCCGGGCAGCTCTCGGTGTGCAGTTGGCCTGCTATCGGTTGGCGATTGCCGAGCTGACCGGAGTCCCGCTGGCGAAGGTGCGAGCCGCGTTTCACTACATCCCCACCGGGACAACCGTTGCGCCTGCTGATCTGCTGGACGCGGCCAGAATTTCCGACCTGCTCGCAGCCGCGGTTGCCGAGCCCAAATCGCCCGGTGACACGCCGACTACCCCATCAACATTGCTGGCAATACCCGGCAATCGATCAGAATGACCCGGTCGCCCGAGAAAGACTCCGCGAATTGCGAACCCTACGCACAGTGCCGATAGTCCGCCCAGACCTTCTCGCCCATTTGGGTGACATGTTCCCATATGGTCCGATTTGCCTGCTACGGTATCGCTCAGCGTGATCGCATCGGGGCAAATTGGGGGCCGTCATGGCAAGACTTGCCACCGCGCATGCGCCGGTAGGGGAGCTGATGGGGACCGAGGACACCACGATTCTGGTGGTCGATGACCATCGCTCGTTCGCCGATCTGCTGGCCGCGTCGCTCAACATCGTTCCTGGGATGAGATGTGTCGGCACCGCGTCGTCGGCGACCGAAGGCATCGCCCGTGCTGCCGAACTTCAACCCGACGTCGTCGTGATGGACATCGAGATGCCCAAGCAGGACGGGCTGCAGGCAACCCGGCGGATTCGCGAGGTTGCACCGGACACGGTCATCGCCGTTGTCACCGGGCACGGCGACGCCGAGTGGATTTCCCGGGCCGCCCAGGCTGGTGCATCGGCGTTCATCCCCAAAGGGGGATCCCTGCTGGAAATGATCGACATGCTGCAGCGGGTGCGGCCGGGCCAGATGATCGTCGCACCGTCCGCCTTCACCATGGAGCCGTCGAGGAACAGGGCGCCATCAGGCGAACCGGTCCCCGAACTGACCCCTCGGGAAATGGAAGTGCTCACCTACCTGGGCAAGGGCGTCGCGTTGCATACCATCGCCCAGATCCTCGGCATCAGCCTGCACACCTGCCGGGGTTATGTGAAGTCCCTGCACAACAAACTCGGTGTCTCCAGCCAACTGGAGGCCGTCATCAAGGCGCAGAACCTCGGGCTCATCGGCTCCAGTTGATGGCCCGCAAGCGCGGGCGCCATTCTCAACGGGTCGGCGTCCGTCGAGAACTAACCTTCTTCTACGGCATTGCGTTGGTGGCGCTGATTGCGGTGTCGATCGGTGCGTTGGCGGCCAGCCGAACCGTCGCCCGATCCGAGGCGCTCAAGGATGCCGAGAGAATCACCTCCCGGCTGGCCAATATTCTCGTCGGACCGATCCTCGACGACGCCCTGCGCGGCGATCCCCGAGCCCTTCAGGAGCTCGACCGCACCATCGCCAACCGGATGGCGGACGGCTATCTCACCGAGGTGACCATCTGGGATGGTGACGGCCGCGTCGTCTACGCGAACGTTGCCTCGGAGATCGGCCAACAATTCGAGCCGCCGGTCGAGGTCACGGCGGCGATTCGCGACGGTGCCATCAGTTCTGCTTTCGAGGACCAGCCCGAGGCCTCCGATCTGCCGTTCAATCCGGACGGGCCGGGTTTCGTCGAGGTGTACGTGCCGTTCGGGGCGCTCGGCGAGTCCAGGTACGCCTTCGAGGCGTACTACGACTACGCCCGGGTCGACGACGCCGCCGACTCGTTGCTCTGGCAATTGGTGCCGTTGGTCCTGATCCCGCTGCTGCTGCTGCAACTCATTCAATCGCCGATCCCGGTCTCGCTGGCCCGCCGCGTCCGGGGGCACGAGGAAGAGCGGTCCACCCTGCTGGAACGGACACTTGCGGTATCGGACAAGGAGCGTGCCAGGGTCGCAGCGGACCTGCACGACGGCCCGATCCAGGATCTCGCCGGTGTCACCTACGCACTCGATGCGGTGTCGCTGACCGTCAAGGCGGAGCACCGACCCCTGATGCGTGACGTTCAGGACACGGTCACGCACGCCGTCCGATCACTGCGCAAACTGATGATCGATTTGTACCCGCCGGACCTGAGCGCCGATCAGCTGCCGGCCACCATCTCCAACCTTGCCGGGCCCCTCCGCGACCGGGACATCGACGTGCAGATCGACATGGGGCAGCTTCCCGACCTCGACAGCGACACGGTGACGACGCTGTATCGGGTCGCCCGCGAGGCGATCGTGAACATCGTTGAACACGCCGCCGCCAGCCACGTTCGGATCAGCCTGCAGGTGACCGCCGCCGACCGAGCAGCCGGCCCGAGCAAGGGCGGCGCCCTCAGCGGCGGGCAGGTCGGTGGCGGCATCGTCAGCAATCGGACGGTCAGCGGCGGGATCTCCGGTGCTGACGGTGCTCGGGTGCAGTTGATCGTCGCCGACGACGGCGTCGGCCTGGACACCAACCGACTGAATCGGCGGGAGGAGGGGCACCTCGGCCTGCGACTGCTGATCGACCGGGTCAAGGACCTCGGCGGAGAATTCACCCTCAGTTCCGAACCCGCCGGTGGGACGACGGTCTGTGTGGCCCTGCCGATGACCGGTCAGCCGATTCCCGCCTGACGTCGGCTCGGAAAATCGTCGCCCCATCAATTTTGGGGGTGCCGGCCCACCCAGTCCGCGGCTGGATGAGTTGTCCGATATCGAGCAATCTCGATGGCGGACAACCATCCCGGATGTTGGGGTGGCCGACACCCTGGAGTGACGATGAGCGAAGTCGAGCGGCGCATTTCCCCACCGGACAACCTGCATCATCGGCAGGCTCGGCACAGCTGGCGACGCACTCGGCGGGCGCTCACCTTTGCTGTGGCCGTCGTCGGATCGATTGTCCTGGTGACGAATTCGATGGCGGCGACCCAGGTGACCGTCAAGAACACCGGCGGACTCACGGCTTCCGGTCCGGTCAATTCCGAGTACGGATTTCCGTCCTGGTATTCGGACAGCCTTGGCGTTCGGTTGGAACCATGCCTGGATGGGGACAATCCGTTGTGCGGATTTCTTGCCGGGGACATTCCGGACGCGGCCGTCCCGGTCGCCTTTCCGGACAACTTTCCGGAGGAATTCTTTTACCACCTGGTTTCCGGCGACCTCACCCTGCCGAACGGTGGAAAGGCGGTGCTGACGCTGGGGCTGGAGGCGGCCTTCGCCCAGGGCCCGGCCGCCCAGGGCGACCAGGTTGTCTTCGCCCGCACCCGGGTGGTGGTCAAAGGCGGACCGCGGAACACCACGTTGACTTTCAAGCACCCGTACGGCGAACTGACCATCGACACCGATGGCGCCGGCGCCGGGCGATTGGTGCAGGACATCTCGCCGGCCGTCGGCAACTTCAATGCCGCCCTGGCCGGCAATTTCGGCCCGTTCCTGAAGTGGGACCCGGCGGTCGGGCCGGCTGCGCCAGTCGGCTATGTCGGCGACCCGGGTATTGCACACAAGGTGGTGGGCGGCAAGAACGGCTACAACGGGTTCTCGGTCACCGGCGGCAATATCAGCGTCGAGACCACCGATCTGACCATCCAGGGGAAGATCGCCACCAACACCGGAGTGACGGGTGACTACGCCATCGCAGGCAACGGTTTCCTGGACGTCTTCGCGACGAGCCGCGGCGAATCCCTGCAGGTCGACGGGGTCGCCGGTGGCTACGCGACGACCCCGCTCGAGCATGACGATGGCACCGAACGGCAGTACGCCCGGATCGCGCTGGCCGATGGTGTCGTTCCGACCCAGGTGACGGTGCGCAATGTCGGTGACACGCCGGCGAGCACTGCGGTCATCAAGGTCTCCGACCTGACGGTCGCCGAGGCGAGCTACGATGGCACGCACCTCCGGATCGGCGCGACGGGGACGTCCGCCGCCAGCTACCCGATCACCGTTGTCGGCGTTGGGACGCTGCCGGACTCGCATGTGGTCGATTTCCCGGTGCTCGCTCCGCCGGCCCGGGTCACCGTCACGTCGGCGACCGGAACGGTCGTCACCTTCCCGGTGAGTGTCATCAGCGGAGCGGCGTCCGACCCGGCGCTCCCACCGGTTGTCCCAGCGCCGTCGCCAGGGCCGGTGACCGACAACACTCCCAATAACCCGGACATCGTCGTGCCCGGACCGGTGGCCGTCGTGGCCACCGTCGCCCCCGCCGTTCGAGGGACGACGGTGACCCTGGACGGCAGCACGTCCAGCAACGCGGCCGTGTACAGCTGGACGCAGATCGGCGGAACAACGGTCACGCTGACCGGGGCCAGCACCGCAAAGCCGACCGTCACGGTGCCGTACTTCACCGCCACCACCGCGACTGCGCCGTCGGCCGCCGCCGCTGCGCTGACCTTCCAGCTGACCGTCACCAACTCGGCCGGCGTTCCAAGTACCCCGACCACGGTCGAGATTCCCGTCATGGCAGACACTCTCGCGGTGACGACCAACCGGCACCGGGTCGGCACCGAATTGCGGGTCGACGGCACCTCGCTGATCGGTGGCGTCGGCGGGGTCCGGACGCCGGCCACCTCGGTAGTCATCTGGAACGTGACGAACCCGGCCGCGCCGGTCAAGCTCGGCACCGCTCCGGTCGATACCCTCGGCGCCTGGTCGCTCAGGCTGAAGCCTGGGCCTAACACGCAGGTGACCGCGGTGCTGATCCAGTCGACCCGGGGAGGGACGGCCACCACCCCGCTCACCAGGTAGGCCTCCAGCATCCCCAGGGCCCGGCGGGGCGGGCCCTGGGGAGTTCGTGAGACCTCGATGTCACCGACCGTTCATGACCTATCCACCCGAAATTGGGTGGATGAGAACACCTTTCCTCGGGGTACCGCAGCCATCAGTGGTGCGTCATTATTTGTTCAGAGTGCACCACCGTCATTGTCTCCCTCCGGGAACCGAGCCCGTCATCAGGGCGCCCGGCCGTTCAACAATCCATTCCAACCGCGTCGTCGATCAGGGGAAAACGTCATGCGTCTGTCGCGCAGAGATATGTTCAAGCTGGGCGCTTTGGGTACCGTGGGGATTGCCGGCTTTGCGATTCCATTCGGCCATACGGTGAATGGCTCATCCGCGAGCCTGTTGCCGGCGAACAAGCTGCCCAAGCCGTATCAGGTCCCCTTCGCCCGCCTCGAGGTGCTGGCGCCCGTCTCCAGCGCCGTCGACGACCTGGGTCCGGTCGACTACTACGACATCACGGCCCGCCCGGGTGCGGTCGGAATTGTTCCGGGAATGCTCACGCCGGTATTGGGCTATAACGGCACGGTCCCCGCCCAGCGAATTGACGTGGAGCAGGGCACCCGCATCGTGATGACGATGCGCAACAAGCTGCCCGCGACGCATCCGACGTTCGGGACGCCGATGCCGATTTCCACCCATCTGCACGGCTCGGCGTCGTTGCCGCAATATGACGGTTATGCCAGCGATATCACGGTGCCCGGGCAGAAGAAGTATTATCATTACCCGAACTTCCAGCCCGCCCGAACCCTCTGGTATCACGACCACGGTGTGCACTACACCGCCCAGAACGCGTATTCGGGATTGGCGTCGCAATATCATCTGCACGATCCCATGGAGCGTGCACTGCTCCCGCAGGGTGAGTTCGACGTCGCTATCACGTTGTCCGACATGATGTTCGCAGCCAACGGCAGCCAGCTGTACGACGATCGCTCGCACTCCGGACTGTGGGGCGACGTCGTCCTGGTCAATGGCCGGCCTTGGCCGGTCATGAAAGTGAAGAAGCGTATTTACCGCTTCCGCTTCCTGAATGCCTCCATTTCGAGGTCCTACCGGCCGACCACATCGCCGGCGGCTCCGATGTACATGGTGGCCACCGACGGCGGCCTGATGCCGAAATCCCAGAATGTCAGTCAATGGCGGCATGGTAGCGCAGAACGTTACGAGGTGTTGATCGACTTCTCGAAGTTCAAAGCCGGCCAGCGCATTCTGCTGAACAACCTGTCCAACCCGAACAATCGCGATTTCGACAACACGAACAAGATCATGGCTTTTGACGTTGTCGACGATGCCTTCGATGTGAACGATCCGACCGCGTTGGTTGTGCCGCAGTCCCTGAATACCTCCGACGTCATGGGATTGACGGAGACCAGAGGCATGAAGGTGCGAAATATCAGGGTGCAGCACGATGACAAGACCAACGAGTGGAACCTGAACGGCGAGACCTGGCACGACGTCGTCGATTCGGGATACAAGTCGGTGCTGGCAAATCCGGGTCTCGGTGACACCGAGGTCTGGGAGATCGAGAACAAGTCGGGCGGCTGGTTCCATCCGGTGCACATTCACCTCATCGACTTCAAGGTGTTGTCCCGGAATGGCAAGGCGCCATTTGCCTATGAACTCGGCCCGAAAGACGTCGTCTACGTCGGTGAGGGCGAAAAGGTGCGGCTGATCATGAAATTCGGCCCGCACCGCGGCAAGTACATGGTGCATTGTCACAATCTCCCGCACGAGGATCACGACATGATGCATCAGTTCAGTGTTGGCCTCAACCCGGGCGACATCGACGAGAACGACCCGATCTGGGCAGACCCGCCCAACGATGATTCGGGGAGTTGAGCAACCGGTGGTCGACCTCGAGACGCGGGTTGCAGCCTTCGCACCCAGTCGGCGCGTGCCCGCGTCGCGGATCGCTGTTGTCGGGATGCTGCTCGCTGGTTGGTTGGGCGTTCTACTGGCCCGTTGGTGGACCGGGACCGAGTACATACCCGCCCCGTTCGGCCTGCCCGACCCAGGGCTGCTGACCTCGGTCACTTTGCCGCTTGCCCGCTACCTCCAGGAGATCGCGGGTGTGGCCGTCGTCGGCCTGCTGTTCGTGCGCTGTATTTCGCAACCCGGTCAGTCCGGCACTGCCGGTCAGCATCTGCTCGACATGGCGGCGCGCTGGGCGTGGCTCGGGGTGGCCGGCACGATCGCCTGGATCGTCGCGACGGCGTCGGATCTGACCGGCGTGCCGATCCTCGACGTGCTGGGCCAGGCTGACCTGCTGTGGGCAGTGGCCGGGACCGATCGCGTGCTGGCGGAGATTGCCACGCTGTGGATCGCCCTGGCGATCGCGCTGTTCGCCGCTCACCTGCGCGGAACGCCGGCGCAGCTCATCGCGTTGCTGGCGGCCACCGCCGCGTTGCTGCCCAGCGCCCTGTCCGGGCATGCCGGTCATCATGAGTCACCCGTGGTGGCGATGGCCGCACTGGGCGTGCATCTGGTGGCCGCTGCCGTCTGGGTTGGCGGACTGCTGGCCTTGGTGGTGCACCTACGGCACTACCCAGAGCAGTTGCGGGTGGCCCTGCCTCGATTCAGCATGGCCGCGTTGATCTGCGTTGTCGCGGTCGGGTTGTCCGGCATCGTCGAGAGCGTGATCACCCTGCAGACCTGGGACGCCCTGTGGAACACGGACCGCGGCCTGCTGATCATTACCAAGTCGGTCGCGCTGACGGTCCTTGCCGCGATCGGCTACCTGCATCGGCGGCGGACCCTCGGGCCGGCCGCCGGCGGCCGACTGTTGCCCTTGTTGGGACTGGCCGCCGGCGAGCTGATCATCATGGGCGCCACGGTCGGGATCGCCGTGGTGTTGTCCAGCACCGCCTTCGCCTGACACGGGGGCGGGTGCCCGGCGGTGGCCGACGGGCCTACCGACGCTGCGCTGATCGGCTGCCCCTGCGTTTGTAGGCTGGCGGAGATGACCTCACTGCCGAACCCGACCCGCGGCGTAGTACTCCGCGGCCGGCCGTTGCCGACGGACCGGGCCGCCGTGATGGCAATCGTCAACCGCACGCCCGATTCCTTCTACGACGCCGGTGCGACGTACGCCGAAGGCGCCGCCTTGGAGGCTGTCCACCGCGCCGTTGCGCAGGGTGCGGACATCGTCGACATCGGCGGGGTCAAGGCGGGTGTCGGACGCGATGTCGACGTTGCCGAAGAGACGCGGCGGGTGGTGCCGTTCATTGCCCGGGTCCGCGACCTTTATCCCGATCTGGTGATCAGCGTGGACACCTGGCGATCGCCGGTTGCGATGGCGGCCTGTGAGGTCGGTGCGGACCTGATCAACGACACCTGGGCCGGTGCCGATCCTGGGTTGGCCCAGGTGGCGGCCCGATTCGGGGCCGGAATCGTGTGTTCGCACACCGGCGGTGCAGCGCCCCGGACGAACCCGCATCGGGTGGCGTACCTGGACGTGGTCGCAGCGGTGATCGCGGAAACGACGGCGGCGGCGGCCAGGATGGTCGCGGCCGGGGTGCCGGCCGATGGGGTGCTGATCGACCCGACCCACGACTTCGGGAAGAACACCTGGCACGGCCTCGAACTGGTGCACCGCACCGGCGAGTTGGTGGCGACCGGCTGGCCGGTGCTGATGGCCTTGTCGAACAAGGACTTCGTGGGGGAGACCCTGGACGTTCCGGTCGACCAGCGGCTTGAGGGCACGCTCGCCGCCACTGCCATCGCCGCGTGGCAGGGAGCTGCCGTCTTCCGGGCCCATCAGGTGCGCGAAACCCGCCGAGTGGTCGAGATGGCAGCGGCCGTGCGGGGGACCAGGGCCCCGTTGGCGGCCCGCCGCGGGTTGGTCTGAACCGTTCTGTCGGTGTGCCGTGGCACGATCGTCGGGTGACCACAGTTCTGCAGTATCTGGTGATCGCCGCCGTGATCGGCCTGGTGGTGTTCGGCGTGGCGGTGTTCGTGTTCGGCCGGGGAGAGCAGCTTGCGCCGCTGTCGCCGCGGACGTCGCCGACCGAGCTCCCGGACCACGACCTGTCGGCGCAGGATGTGCGCAAGGTCCGGTTTGCCATGGCGCTGCGGGGTTACCGGATGAGCGACGTCGACTGGGCGCTGGAGAAGATGGCCGACGAGCTCGAACGGCTCCGGGCCGAGGTGGACACCTTGTCCGGGTCGGCGTCGTCCAGATCAGCGTTGTCCGGATCGACCGGCGCCGCGGACGGCACCGATGACCTACCCACCGATGACGTACCCACCGACCCGGTGCTCGCCGGCGTCCCGGCAACCCGCGGCCGGCACGAACAGCCGCTGACCCAGCCCATCGACACACCCAGCCAGAGAGATTCCCTATGACCGTGCGGGTAGCAGCCTCTGTCGATGTGGCGGTCGACCCGGCGACGGCGTTCGCCGCCGTTGTCGATCTCCCCTCGCAGGAGAAGTGGATCATGCTGACGAAGCTGTACGCCGTCGACGCGGACGCCTCGGTGCCGTTCGTCGGCTCGCGGCTGGTGGCCTTTACCGGAGTGTTGGGCGTCGGGTTTCTGGACACCATGGTGGTCTCCGAGTACGACCCGCCGCACCGATGGGTCACGGCCAAGGACGGCGATCTGCTCCGCGGGGTCGGTATCATGCAGGTCGAGCCGCTGCCCACCGGCTCCCGGGTGACCTGGGCAAACGAGTTGGAGCTGCCGTTCGGCATCGCCGGTCAACTGGGCTGGCTCGTTGCCCGGCCGATTGCCCTGTTCGTTCTCGGCCTATCGCTGCGCCGGCTGGCGAAGAAACTACTCAGTGGCGAACTGCCGCTTCCGGTGCGATCGGAAGTGACCGCCGGGTGACTGCTGACGTCGACGACTCGCCCCGCCCATCGGTCACCACCGGCCCGGACGACCTTGCCAGGTGCTGGTGGGGCGGAAGCGCACCGGAATACCTCGCGTACCACGACGACGAGTGGGGTCGTCCGCTACACGGTGACAACGAACTGTACGAACGGCTGTGCCTCGAGGCGTTCCAGTCCGGCCTCAGCTGGCTCACCATTCTGCGGAAGCGGCCGGCTTTCCGACGAGCCTTCGACGGATTCGTCATCGAGCGGGTCGCCACCTTCGGCACCGACGACATCGAACGATTGATGACCGACGCATCCATTGTCCGGAATCGGGCGAAGATCGAGGCCGCCATCAACAACGCACGGGTCGCCGCCGACCTGGACACCAGTCTTGACGAGCTGCTGTGGTCCTTCGCGCCGGCCACCCCGCGGCCCAGGCCGGCCAGCATGGCCGACCTGCCGGCCATCACGCCGCAGTCGACAGCGATGGCCAAAGATCTCAAGCGTCGCGGGTTCAAGTTCTTCGGGCCCACCACCGCGTATGCGCTGATGCAGGCCACCGGCATGGTCGACGATCACGTCATCGATTGTTGGCGAGCCAAGGTGGCCGGCTGACCCGTCGAGCTCGGGCGGACTAACGAGGCGAGGTCGACAGCCCTCGCTTGCCCCTGGGCTTCAGTACCGGAGCAGGCGCCTGCCGTTGCTCGGACGGAACGGCATCCTCGGCCGATGCGGGCTCGACGGCCGTGGGGTGGGCAGCACCCGGGTCAGTGTCGGCCGGCTGCTCGGTAGCGGTCTGCTGGTCGGCAGCGGTGTGCGGGTCGGCAGCAGTCTGCGTGCCTTCGTCGGCGCCGGGAATATTGATGACGGCAACCCCGGACTCCAGGTCGATCCGGAGATCCCCGTCGCGAGCATTGCCTTCTTCCTCGCGGCGGGCGGCCTTCGACCGGCGCTCTTCGAGTTCGTGACGCATGCCGGGATTGAACAGCGCCCCAAGTTCACCCATCGGTCCCACCAGCTCAGGCTACGGCAAGAGACCCGTTCGCAACCGACCTCGACGAGTCCCGACGGCCTGCCGGTCACCGTCCGGTGAAACGCGCCGGCCGTTTCTCCACGAAGGCCCGGATGGCCTCGCGGTGGTCGGCGGAGCCGAAGCAGTCGATCTGCGCTCGGTCCTCGAAGGCCAGCGTGGACGCCAGGTCGGCGGACGCGCCGTGCTGCAGGGACGCCTTGATCCAGCCGTACGCGCGGGTCGGACCGGCGGCGAGCCGGGACGCGGTCGCGCTGACAACGGCGGCGAGCTCCTCATCGGCCACCACCTCGTCGACCATCCCGATCCGCAATGCCTCCTCGGCGTCGACCTGCTCACCGAGCAGCATCATCTTCGACGCCCTGCCCTGGCCGATCAGCCGTGGCAGCAGGAAGGATGCGCCACTGTCGGCGGACAGCCCGACCCCGGCGAATGCCATCGAGAACGTGGCCGTGCGTCCGACGATGCGCAGATCGCAGGCGAACGCCAGCCCGGCACCGGCGCCGGCGGCCACCCCGTTGACCGCCGCGATGATCGGCTTGGTCATGCCAGTGATTGCGACGATCAACGGGTTGTAGAACTCGGACACGGTGGCGGTGACCCGCGGATCGCCCGCGGCGATCAGTGCCAGGTGTTCCTTGAGGTCCTGGCCCGCGCAGAATGCCCGGCCCGCACCGGTGATCACCACCGCGCGAACGGTCGGGTCAGTGGCAGCATCGGCAAGGGCGGCCAGCAAGGCCGCTTTCAGCTCGAGGTTGAAGGAGTTGAAGGCGCGTGGTCGGTTCAGGGTCAGGGTGCGAACCGCGGCGGTGTCGGTGATCAGGACGGGCGGCTCGCCGGCGACGACGGGTTCGGGTGATGGCTCGATCTGCGTCACGACACTGTTCTCCCGATGCATGAGTGGGCGTTCTATCAAGGTAGGTGCGGCGGCGATTTCGGCGTCAGCCCATCATGAACCGGGCCCAGAGGTGCGCGTGGCACGCCCGTCACGGGTCTGTTGAATGCCCGCCGGGGTGGCTGATCCAGGCGCGCCGGATCGCCCATGATCGCCCTGGTTTCTGACATAGGCCTGTCATGAGGGAGAATGGACCGTCCGCGGTGACCGCGGGACGAACGTTGGACGGGAACCGCCGTCCGCGGAGCAGATTCACGTGAGTTCTGGAGGGAGTCGCACATGGCGGCCATGAAGCCCCGCACCGGGGATGGTCCTCTCGAAGTGACGAAGGAGGGCCGCGGGATCGTCATGCGTGTTCCGCTGGAAGGCGGCGGACGACTGGTGGTGGAGATTTCCGCCGACGAAGCTTCCGCATTGGGCGACGCACTCAAGGCGGTCGTCGTCCCGAAATAACGACAGTCGAATGAACGGTGCCCGCCCGGGTCCCGGTCCGTCCTGCGGACCGGCACCCGGGCGGTTCCGTGTGACCTGGCGTTTCGGTGATTGGGGCGTTCAGCCCAGCACGGAGCGGTACAGGTCGACCGTCTGCTCGGCGATCGCCGTCCAGGAGAACTCGGCGATCGTCCGTTCGCGCCCGGCCGTACCGAAGGCCGCTGCCTTGGCCGGGTCGCGGACCACGTCGTTGACGGCGCCGGCGATGGCGCGCTCGAAGCCGTCAGCGTCGGCCGCGTCATAGTGCACCAACGTGCCGGTCTCACCGTCGTTGACCACCTCGGGGATACCCCCGACGTCGCTGGCGACAACCGCTGCGCCACAGGCCATCGCCTCGAGGTTCACAATTCCCAGGGGTTCGTAGACCGACGGGCAGACGAACACGGTCGACGCGGACAGCACCTGCTTGACCTCGGGCAATGTCAGCATCCCGTCGAACCAGAACACCCCAGGCCGCTGCGCCTGCAGTTCGGCGATCGCCGCGGCCGTCTCCGCCGCGATTTCCGGTGTGTCCGGCGCGCCCGCGCAGAGCACCAGTTGGACGCCGGGGTCGAAGTGGTGGGTTGCGGCCACCAGGTGACCGACGCCCTTTTGCCGGGTGATCCGGCCCACGAACGACGCGATCGGCGCGTTCAGGTCAACGCCCTTGTCCGTCAGGATCGAGCGCTCGGGCGTTGGCTGGTAGATCTCGGTGTCGATGCCGTTGCGGATGACGTGCACCTTCGCCGGGTCGAGCGCCGGATAGCTCTCGAGGATTCCGGACTTCATCCCGGTTGACACCGAGATGATCGCGTCGGCGGCCTCGTAGGCGGTCTTCTCCGCCCAGGAGGAGAGCCGATAGCCACCGCCGAGTTGCTCGGCCTTCCACGGGCGGTGCGGCTCCAGCGAATGGGCGGTGATGACGTGCGGTATGCCGTACAGCAGCTTGCCGATGTGCCCGGCCATGTTGGCGTACCAGGTGTGCGAGTGCAGCAGTTCGACGTTGCCGGTCGCGGCGACCATGGACAGGTCCACCGACAGCGTGGTGAGTGCCGGGTTCGCGCCGGCCAGCGCGGGATCGGGCCGATGGCCCTGGCCCCCGGGCCGATCCTCGCCGAAGCAGTGCACGTCGACATCGATCAGTTTGCGGAGCTCGCGGACCAGGTATTCGACGTGGACACCGGCCCCTCCGTAGACGTCCGGTGGGAACTCTCGGGTCAAGATCGCGGTATGCACGACGGCAATCTATCCAGCCCGCCCAGGTCGCGCATGGTGAGCCCGGCGCCCACCCGACCCCATCGGGGACATTGAAGAAACTGATCACCCGACGAAGGAGCCAAACGGGTGCGTCCCCACGCGCGAAAGCCGCGAGTGGCCGCTAGGGTCAGCGCCATGGCCAAGCCCAAGGTCCTCGGGATCGTATTAGCAGGCGGCGAAGGAAAACGGCTGTGGCCGTTGACCGCTGACCGCGCCAAACCAGCAGTTCCGTTCGGCGGAAACTTCAGACTTGTCGACTTCGTGTTGTCCAATTTGGTCAACGCCGGGTATCTCAAGATCTGTGTGCTCACGCAGTACAAGTCGCATTCGCTGGACAGGCACATCACCACCACGTGGCGGATGAGCCAGATGCTCAGCAACTACATCACTCCGGTGCCGGCGCAACAGCGCCTCGGCCCCCGGTGGTACACCGGCAGCGCCGACGCGATCCTGCAGTCGCTGAACCTCGTCTATGACGAGAAGCCGGATTACCTGGTCGTTTTCGGCGCCGACCACGTTTACCGGATGGATCCGTCGCAGATGGTGGCGGACCACATCGAGACCGGTGCCGAGGCCACCGTCGCCGGCATCCGGGTGCCGCGCCGGGAGGCCACCGCGTTCGGTGTGATCAAGGCCGGCCCAGACGGCAGCAAGATCGCCGAGTTCATGGAGAAGCCGGCGGATCCGCCGTCGGTGCCGGACGACCCGGACGTCGCCTACGCCTCGATGGGCAACTACGTCTTCAGCACCGAGGCGTTGATCGAGGCGCTGAAGATCGACGCGGCCGACGAGTCGTCCATCCATGACATGGGCGGCAACATCATCCCGTATTTCGTGAACCGGGGTAGCGCGCACGTCTACGACTTCGACCGGAACGTGGTGCCCGGCGCCACCGACCGTGATCGCGGCTACTGGCGGGACGTCGGCACGATGGACGCCTACATGGACGCCCACATGGATCTGGTGTCGCTGGAGCCGATCTTCAACCTGTACAACCGGGACTGGCCGATCCTGAGCTTCCCGTCGACGCTGCCGCCGGCGAAGTTCGTCGAGAACGGCACCGCTCGTGACTCGATGATCGGTAGCGGCACCATCATCTCGGGCGCCACCGTCACCGGTTCTGTGGTGTCCGATGACGTCCGGATCGGCACCGGCAGCCGGGTCGAGGGATCGGTGATCCTGCCCGGGGTGCGGATCGGCCGCAACTGCGTCGTCCGGCATTCGATCCTGGACAAGAACGTCATCGTCCCGGACGGGGCGAAGGTGGGCGTGGACGTCGAACTGGACAGCGACCTCTACACCGTCAGCCCCGGCGGCATCACCGTCGTCGGCAAGGGCGTCACGATCGGGAAGTAGTGAGATCGTGTCTGCCAAACCACAGCAGACACGATCTCCTGGCCCATTGGCGCCTGCCGACTTCGTCGCAGGCGACTAGTTCAAGAGGAAGACGGCGGGCGCCCGGCGAGCATTCTCGCCGGGCGCCCGCCGTCTGTGCTTACCTCAGGGCACCGCGTGCATTCAAGGCACCGTCAGCGCTCAGGGCACCGGGTGCGGCAGCCTGGCCGGGCATCCGGCCGTGACGAAGTCCGGGTTGTACTCGAAATGCCAGGCCTCGTTGTCGTAGATGCGACAGAAACTGAGCGCCCCCTTGGTGCCCTCCAACCAGGTGTAGGCCGCGTAGGGCTGCACGTCGATCGCCAGCCCGAGGACGTGCGCCGACTTCTCCGGCGGCAGAACGTACTGGTCGGCCATCGCCTGCCCGTACTGGGTGACGTACTCGTCGTAGGTCTCTTGTTGTTGCTGCCGGCTGCGTTTGCCGTCGGCCAGGCACATCGTGATCCCTTGCGCCGCGGCCGCCGCGTCGGCCGCCACCCAGGCCGCCGCGGCGTCGGCCCGCATCCCGGTGGGCTGCTCGTCGGCGTACTGCTCGTTGTTCAGACAGCGCGCTCCGGCATCGTCGCCGGGGGTATCCGGGTCGGCCGGCGCGGTGCCTGCGGCGGCCGCAGCGGCCGCCGCCGCCGCCGCGGACTGGGCTGCGCTGTCAGCGGCGGCTTGGGCCGCCGCGGATGCCTGGGCGGCCCGGGATGCGTCGGCCGCCCGACTGGACGCGGCCGCTGAGGCGAGCGCCTGCGCGGCGGCGGACCGGGAGGCCTCGGCCGCGGACAGCGCGACGGCGGCCGATGAGGAGGCGGCCGCCGCCGATGACGAGGCCGCCGCACTGACCGACGCGGCAGCGGAGGAAGCGGCTGCGGCAGACGAGGCCGCCGCCATTGACGCGGCTGCGGCCCGGTCCGCCTCGGACTCGCCGCAGCCGGCCGTCACTCCCAGCACGGCGGCCGTCAGCAGGACGGCAACTGCCCGGCGCCAGCGGGTCGAGGCCTGCGGCGTGTTCAACCGCGTTTGACGGCTGCCAGCAGTCCATCACCCAGCGGGATCATCACTGCGGACAACGTCTCGTCGTCACGGACCAGCCGGCCCGCTTCGCGCACGGCTACGGTTTCACCGTCACGCTGGGTGGGATCGGCCACCTTGTCGCCGGCCAAGGCACCGTCGACGACCAGCACCCCACCGAGCCGCAACAGCCGCAGCGCCTCCGCGACGTACTGCGGGTACTCCGACTTGGCCCCGTCGACGAACACCAGGTCGTAGGCACCGTCGGTTAGCCTGGGCAGCACATCGAGGGCGCGGCCGTTGATCAGCCGAGTCCTGGTCGGCCCGACGCCCGCATCGGTGAACGCCTTCTTGGCAGCGCGGTGGTGTTCGGCCTCGACGTCGATGGACGTCAGGATCCCGTCCGGTGCCATGCCGGCCATCAGGTGCAACCCGCTGACCCCGGCGCCGGTACCGATCTCCACCACCGACCTGGCGCCGATGGTGGCAGCGAGAAACGTCAAGGCAGCCGCTCCACCCGAGCCAATCGGTACACAACCCAGGTCGGCGGCGCGGGCTCGCGCGGCCAGCACAACCTCGCCCTCTGGGACGAAAAACTCGGCGTAGGACCGGCTGGTGGTCACCGGGAACCTCCTGAATCGGCAGTGCTGGACGGAACGGGTCTGAATGGAACGGTCGGCAACGAACACTGCGTGTGACGGCAACGTCGCCTGCCCCCGGGCAGAACCTACCGGCCGTCACCCGCCCTGCCGAACAGGCTCACCGCCGCGGAGTGACCCGCACCGGGCACACCCAGGATGAACCAGCCTCATCAGTAACACCCGTCACATGCGTCCCAGCAGGGCTGATTCTGTTCGGTCAGGGCGTCGGTGCACCCCGCTCACACACCGCTCACAATCACCAGGGGAACAATCACCAGGTCACGGTCGTTCGACCGGACAAGACCCGGAGGTGGTTTCGCTGTCCAGCTTGCCAATCATCGGCGGCACGGCGTCAACAGGCAATTCTTCGACATCGGAGACCGGCCATGATGAGACGCCGATCAGCTTGAACGCGCCGGGAGCGGGTTCGTCCTACGAATCCGAGCTGAATGTGCCGGCGCCGCCGTGGACCCCACCGGCCTGGGAAGACATCGTCCGGGATCACGGTGACCGGGTGTATCGATTGGCCTATCGGCTGTCGGGCAACGCCCATGACGCCGAGGACATCACCCAGGAAACCTTCATTCGGGTCTTCCGCTCGCTGGACAACTACCGGCCGGGATCTTTCGAAGGCTGGCTGCATCGCATCACCACCAACGTTTTTCTGGATCTGGTTCGGCGTCGGCAGCGCATCCGGATGGAGTCGCTCCCGGAGGAGACCGACCGGATCGCCGGTAAGGAACCGTCGCCCGAGCAGGCGTTCAGCGACGCGAATCTCGATCCCGACCTACAGGCCGCGCTCGATGACCTGTTGCCCGAATTCCGCGCGGCCGTTGTGCTGTGCGACGTCGAGGGCCTGACCTACGAGGAGATCGGCGCGACGCTGGGCGTCAAGCTCGGCACGGTGCGCTCACGCATCCACCGCGGCCGGCTCGCCCTGCGGTCCGGGCTGGAGCGGCGCCGGGCGGAACGAGGAGATATCAACGGCACAGAACTACGGGGTACAGGGGCGGTGCGATGACAGCGGCACATTCCGATCACCTCAACCTTGACGCCATCGTCGCCTTCGCGGACGGCGAGATGGCATTGGTTGCCTATCAGCGGGCCGCCGCGCATGTGTCCAGATGCGCGCAATGCGACAACGAGGTCAACCAGCAGATCGTCGCCCGATCCTGGTTGCGGGCCGCCGGCTCGCCCTCCATGCCGACCAGTCTGTTGGACACGCTCAAGTCCATACCGGTGGCTGTACCGGCTTCCCGGCCCGTTGACGGCGTGACGATCGACCCCGCCACCGGCCGCGTTGTCCGGTCCGAGGATGCCGGAGGCGGCGGCCATCATCGTGGCTGGCGGTTCCGATTTCTCGGCGCCGGAGCGCTGGTAGCCGGTCTCGCCGTCGGTGCGCTGGTGGTCGGAGCCGAACAGCAGGACGCCGAACAGGCGGGTCCGCACGGTCAGCAGGCGAACCTGAGCGCGGTGAGCAGCCCGTTCGTGGTCCCGGTCACTCTCGGCACGCCGTAGGCACCGACCAACCCTGGTTCGGTTGGCCCGCGGCGGCTGTCGGACCCCTCCCGTAGCCTGACTTCTGTCACGCGCTGACGGGAACGCGTTGCCGTCAGCGCACTTCGAGAGGCCATTGCCAGAGATGAACAATTGTCAGAGATGAACTGCTGTCAGAGATGAACAACCCCAGTCCGGGCGATGCACCGGCCGGCGACGCGCGCGCCGACGGCCCCCCGCGGCTGAGTCCGGAGCCGCTCAATCCGCAGCCGCTCAATCCGAAGCCGCTCAGCCCGAACCCGCCAAGCCCCACACCGCTCAGTCCGAAACCGATCTGGCGACCACCCGTCGATCCGCGACAGGCCGGCGCCTATTCCCGGCCAGGCGGCGTCGGCGGTTCCTTCGGTCCGCGCAATCACACGGGTCCGGTCATGCTCGCCGATCCGCCGCTACCCGAATACCTGGCCGATGCCTTCGGCCGCCCGGCCGGAGATGGGGAAAGCCTGGGTCGGCCGCCCGGGGCGGCAACCGAACCCGACGACGAGCCGCCCGGCGACCCGTGGGGTGATCCGAAGTCCGGTGCCAGGCTCGGCCCGCCGGCACTTCAAGCCCCTGTCAAGGAGCACGCCGAGCCTGCGTCTGCGGAGCGATTCACCCTGCGACAGGCGATGTTCGAACGTCGGCTCCGGCCATCTGCAGTCGTCGGATTGCTGATCGCTGCGCTTTTGGTGGGGGGATTCGGCGCGGTCATCGGTGTGTTTGCCGCGAACCGGCTCCCGGCGGCAGTGACCGATCCCGCTTTTCAGCTGGCGACCGTCGCCCCGTCCATGACCCGCGAGCCGGGTTCGGTGGCTGATATTGCGGCCAGGGTGCTGCCGTCGGTCGTCTCCTTGGAGATCCGCACCGGCGATGTCGGTGAGACGGGTTCGGGTGTGGTGATCGACGGCAGCGGCTACATCCTGACCAACAACCACGTCATCTCGACCGCGGCGACTGACCCCGCGGCCCAGCTGACGGTGATCTTCAACGACGGTCAGCAAAGCCGGGTCCCTGGCGTCATCGTCGGTCGCGATCCGTTGACCGACCTGGCCGTGCTCAAGGTCGAGGTGGCCGGCGCCACCGTTGCCCAGTTGGGCGATTCCACGGAGCTGGCGGTTGGCGACCCGGTCATCGCGATCGGCTCGCCGCTGGGCCTGGCCGGCACGGTCACCACCGGCATCGTCTCTGCCAAGGATCGCCCGGTGCGACTGCAGGGCGGGGGATCGGATACGGACGCCGTGATCGACGCCGTGCAAACGGACGCCGCCGTCAATCCGGGCAACTCCGGTGGCCCACTGGTGGATTCCTCCGGCGCCGTCGTCGGGATCAACACCGCCATTCGCACCCTGGGCGGCGATTCCAGCGGGTCGATCGGTCTCGGATTCGCCATCCCGATTGCGATGGCCAAGGATGTCGCCGAACAGATCATCAAGTCGGGCTCGGTTCAGCACTCGACGATCGGCGTCAACGCCAGATCCGCGACGGACGGCGTCACCGACGGTGCGCAGGTACAGAACGTGCAGGACGGCGGCCCGGCCGCGGCGGCCGGCATCGCCGAGGGCGACGTCATCATCAAGGTCGGCGACCGGCAGGTCGGGAATGCTGACGAGCTTGTCGTGGCCGTGCGGCTGAACCCGGTGGGGGCCGTTGTACCGGTGGTACTGATGCGGGATGGGCGGGAAATGACGGTGTCGGTCACCTTGGCCGCCGAGTAGATCTCGGCCCAGCCCGCCATCGCGCTGCCTCGAACAACGGTTAGCACAGCTGGATCCACGCAGGTCAGGATGAGCCACCGGCTATCCTGGCCTGGCGGCTCGACCTATCCGACAGCCCGAGGAGGCCGGTACATGTTCGGCCTCTCGTGGGGACAGATCGCCATCATCCTGTTGGTCGCGGTGTTTGTGCTCGGCCCGGAGCGGATCCCCACCGCCGTCACCTGGGTCATGACGACGTTGAAGAAGGCCCGCACGATGGCGGCCGGTGCCCAGGCCGAGCTCCGCCGGGAGATCGGTCCGGAGCTCGATGAGTTGCGCCGGCAGGTCGCTGACCTGCAGTCGCTCAAGGAGATCCAGGAGCTGCGCGACCTGCGGGATCTGAGCCCGAAGAGGCTGATCGGCAAGAACATCCTGGGTGACGAGTTCTCCGGGGGGATTACGGGCTTCCTCGGGCTCAACGAACCGCTCGCCGGTGCGAACGGCAGTGCTGGAGCCACGGGCGGCTCTGCCGCAACAGGTGGCGCCGCTGCGGTCGCCGGCGCCGGTGTTGCTGGTACTGGGGTTTCTGGCACTGGGGTTACTGGCGCAGCGGTAGCCGCAGACGGAGCGGCTCCGGCAGTCGACGCCAGCGTGAACGGCGGCAACGGCCAGCACCTGCCACCGTCGATGCTGAAACAAGCTCCGCCCGTTCTGCCGGCCCCGAAAGTGGTCGGCGTCGCCGGACTGCCGAAGGCTCCGGTGCCCCTGGCCGACGGTGAGCGCCCACCGTTCGACCCCGACGGAACGTAAACCTCAGGGCGAAAGCGTCAGCGGCGAGCGGGCGCGATGCCCAACGACACCCCGGCCAGCGGCCGACTGCGGGCAGCCAGCGCGTCGGCAACACCGCGCAACGCCTCCGTTGCCGGACTGGTGCCCGCAGCCAGCACGAGCGGTACCCCGGCGTCGCCAGCTGTCCGTAGTTCCACCTCGAGCGGGATACGTCCCAGCAGCGGAACGGTTGTCCCGGTGAGCCGGCCGAGCGAGGCGGCCACTGTATCGCCGCCGCCCGAGCCGAACAGTTCGAGCAGCGAGCCGTCCGGCAACGTCATCGCCGACATGTTCTCCACCACACCGGCAATCCGCTGCCGGGTCTGGCTCACGATGGCCCCGGCGCGCTCCGCGACCTCGGACGCGGCAGTCTGCGGGGTGGTGACCACGAGCAACTCCGCAGTCGGGATCAGCTGGGCCGTCGAGATGGCGATGTCGCCGGTACCCGGCGGCAGGTCGAGCAGCAACACATCCAGGTCACCCCAGAAGACATCGGCCAGGAACTGCTGCAAGGCCCGGTGCAGCATCGGCCCGCGCCAGACGACGGGCACGTTGCCGTCGACGAACATCCCGACGCTGATCACCTTCACGCCGTGAGCCACCGGCGGCAGGATCATCTCGCCGATCCTGGTCGGCCGGCCCGTGACGCCGAGCATCCGGGGGATCGAGAAGCCGTACACATCGGCGTCCAGGACACCGACGGCCAGCCCCTTGGCGGCCAGTGCGGCAGCGAGGTTGACCGTCACCGTCGACTTGCCGACACCACCCTTGCCGGAGGCGACCGCGTACACCCTGGTGCGCGACTCCGGGCGGGCGAAGGGGATGTCCTTGGTGGCGCCGCCCTTGAGGTTGTCCCGCAGGGCGGTGCGCTGCTCGTCGGTCATCACACCGAGTACCAGGTGCAGGTCCGTAACACCCGGTACGGACCGCACTGCGGCGGTGACGTCCTTGGTCAGGGTGTCCCGCAACGGACAGGCAGCGATCGTCAGGAGCACGGTCAGCTCAACAACGCCGTTCGCGCTCACCGACAGGTCCCCGACCATGCCGAGGTCGGTGATCGGTCGGCGAATCTCCGGGTCCTTGACGGTGGAAAGCGCAGTGCGGACGTCCTCGACGGTGACAGCCATTGTTCCTTCAGGTCGCATTGTTATCGGTCGCTGGGTGACCACTTGAGATTACGTGCCCCGCAGGCCTCGCCGGACCTGCGCCGGCCGGCGAACTCGCGAACGGCCCCGCTGATCTGGGCGATGTCTCCCATGGCTTGCACACACGGATGTGCAAGCATGGATTTTTGACATACAGGAGGTGGTCAGTCTTGACCTCACCCATCGGTTTCCGTTCTCGATCGGCCGGATCAGCCGCTGTGCCCAACCTGCCGACCCCACCGACCGGCTTCGCGGTCGCCGCATACCCTACCTATGCCAGCGCCCAGGCCGCCGTCGAACATCTGATCAAGCACAACTTCTCCGTGCAGGACGTCACCATCGTCGGGTCCGACCTGCAACTGGTGGAACGGGTGACCGGCCGGCTGACCGCCGGCAAGCTCGCCGCCGCCGGGGCCGCGTCCGGCGCCTGGATGGGCCTTTTCGTCGGGCTGCTGCTGTTCATCTTCTCCCCGGTGCAGGGAGCCGTTTTGCTGTTGATCCTGGCCGCCGTGGCGGTCGGCGCCGGGTTCGGTGCCGTCATGGGATATCTCGGGTACTCCGTCGCGAAGGGCCGGCGGGATTTCACCTCGGCGTCCCAGGTGGTCGCCCGCCGCTACGACGTGCTGTGTCAGCCACGGTCGGCCGAACAGGCCCGCGACCTGCTGTCCCGGATGGAGCTCGGCCAGCGCGGCTGATCAAGCGTCCTGATTCAACAGCGAGCCACCAGAAAGGCCCGGCCTCGAGGTCATTCCTCGGGGCCGGGCCTTTTCGCGATCCGGTGATCGGTTGCAGATCAGGCGAGCGCCTTGGCCTTGAGTTGGTCGAACTCGGCCTGGTTGATGGTGCCGCTGTCGAGCAGCGCCTTCGCATCGGCGATGTGGTCGGCAGCCGACTTGCCACCGGAGGTGCCGGCCACGTGCTTGATGTAATCGTCCTGCGCCACCCGGGCCTGCTGGATGGCCGCACCCTGCCGCTCGGACATGCCGCGACCTCGGGCGATGATGTAGACCAGCGCCGTGAGATATGGCGCAAAGATCAGAAAGATGATCCACAGCGCCTTCCACCAGCCACTCAGATCGCGGTCACGGAACAGGTCCGTCAGGATGTAGAAGAGCACGAACAGATACGCGACGAAGAAGAAGCTCCACACCACGATCCAGATGATGCTCCAGAAGTTGTCCATCAGTAATCCTCCAGTTGACGGCGGGGCCAGCCCCTGCCGTAGGTGACGAGCGGGCCGCGACGGTGCGGCTGCGATTCCCGAAAGCGGGCAGCAACGCCCTAATTCGCCAAAATCCTGGCACACCGCGCGAGCCGCTCCGGACACATCGCCCGGAGCGTTGGCCACATTTTGGTGACAATCCGCTCAAATCCTCCCGGCAAACAGGGCGGAAGCGGAAACCTCACCCATTTCGGGGTAGGGAAGGCGAACGCTAAAGCCAGCCGCGACGGCGCAACAGCATGAACAACGACACGCACATCAGGGCGATGAAACCCAGGGCGAGCGGGTAACCGTAAGTCCAGCTCAGCTCGGGCATGTGCTCGAAATTCATGCCGTAGATGCCGGCGATCGCGGTCGGCACCAAAGCGATCGCAGCCCACGCCGAGATCTTCCGCATGTCCTCGTTCTGCCGGGTGGTGACCTCCGCGAGGGCGGCGCTGACCAGTGTGGTGAGCATCTCGTCGAAGGTCGAGACACGTTCCGCCACCACTGACAGGTGGTCCTCGACGTCGCGGAAGTACTCGCGGATCTCGGCGGGGACCAGCGGGTGCGGCGTCCCGGACAGGGCACGCAGCGCCGGGGTCAGCGGTGAAACAGCCCGACGCAGCCCGAGGATCTCCCGCTTGAGCAGATAGATCTGCTCGATGTCGACCGACTTCTCCGTGGTGAAGACCGCGTTTTCCATGTCGTCGATGTCGTCCTCGACCGCCTCGACGACAGTCAGATACTCGTCCACGATCCGGTCCGCGATCGCATGCATGACGGCCGCCGGCCCGATCGCCAGTTGCTCGGGATCCGACTCCAGACCCGCGCGCACGCCGGTCAGCTGCGAATGGGTGCCGTGCCGGACCGTGACGATGAAGTCCGCGCCGAGAAACATCATGATCTCGCCGTTCTGCACGATCTCGACGGCGGAGCCGCGGGTGTGCTCGACGTAGCAAACAGTCTTGAGCACCAAGAACAACGAACTGTCGTACCGATCCATCTTGGGTCGCTGATACGCATGCACCGCGTCCTCGACGGCCAGCTCGTGCAGGCCGAAAAGTTCGGCGACCACCGTCATCTCGTCGGTGTCCGGCTCGTGCAGGCCGATCCAGACGAAGCCGCGGCCCTCGCTGCGGATCCGGGCAATCGCCGCGATCGGGTCATGGCAGCCAGGGACCCGTTTGCCCTCGATGTAGGCGGCGCAGTCGACGATCGCATCGGGCCGAGCGGCCGGTCTGTGCAGCTTGATGGGCGTTCTGCGGGCGATCGGGGTGAACGAAGGCAACGATGGCAGGGAGGGTAGAACCGCCATGGCCAGCCTCCTTCCTACGGGCGAAGGGCGCCGCCCGGGCGGGGCGGATGCGCAACTGCACAGGTCAGGCTACCCGCGAGCGGGTGTCCGGGTGGTATCTCGGCGGTGGAGTGTTGGTGACGTGCGGCGTAACGGGAGTTGCGGCGGGCCGCGGTGATCCGGCCCGGCCGAACCGGGCAGGATGGAGCGTGATGGAAATCGACCTGCACACGCACTCCACCGCCTCCGACGGAACTGACAGCCCCGCGGAGTTGATCGCGGCTGCCTCGGTTGCCGGCCTTGACGTCGTGGCGATCACCGACCATGACAACACCGCCGGGTGGGAACCGGCCCTGGCCGCTCGACCCGAGCACCTGACGGTCATCCGCGGCGCGGAATTCTCCACCCTGGCCAATACGGGGGCCTGGCCGGTGAGCGTGCATCTGCTGGGGTATCTGTTCGACCCCGCGCACCCGGCGATCGTCACCGAGCAGACGCGGTTGCGGGAGGAGCGTCGGCAACGCGGCATGGCGATCGTGCGGAAAATGGTCGTGGCCGGCATTCCGATCACCGAGGCGCAGGTGATGGCGATCGCCGCCGGTGCCCCGGTCGGCCGCCCGCACATCGGGCAGGCGCTGGTGGCCGCCGGTGTGGTCACGTCGGTGGATCAGGCCTTTGCCGAGCATCTCGCCGGTCGTGGCCCGTACTACGTGCCCAAGGCCGATACCGACCTGCCAACCGCTATCGCGATGATCGCCGCGGCGGGCGGGGTGAGCGTCATCGCCCATCCTCGCGGTCGGGGGGAGTACCGGGCGTTGACGTATGAGTACCTCAAGGAATTGACCGGTTACGGTCTCGGCGGGCTTGAGGTCGACCATCCCGATCACTCCCCGGCCGAGCGGGACGAACTGCGGTCCATCGCAACCCGGCTCGGACTGCTGGTGACGGGCTCATCCGATTACCACGGCAGCAACAAGGTGCTGCGGCTCGGTCAGGAACGCACGGACCCGGCCGTGCTGGCCGCACTGGTCGAAGCAACCAGCGGTGTGACGGCGCCGGTGGGGCCCGGCTGGTGACTGCCGGGCCGACGCCGCCCGGCGCGGGCGAGGCCGCGGCGGCCGAGTCTCTCGATACCTCAGGGCCCGGTCGCGGGCTTCGCCTGCTGGATGGGTTGGCCGGGCTGCTGTCCGCGGGTGTGCTGCTCGTGGGGGTCATCCTGCTGCTCGCCGCTTTGATTGCCCCGGCGGCGGTGGCCGCCGCCGGGTTGGGGGTGGCGGACGGTCCCGGTTGGGATCGGGTGATCGCGCACTTGGCGGTGGGGGCGGCCGGTGAGCTGGTGGTGGTGCTGCGGAGGCGATGGCCCACGGTGGTCAGGGTGTCCGCCGACGTCGGTGTCGTTCTCGCAGCGCTGGTGGTGATCTGGTGGGGGTGGCTGCCCTGACCGGTGACCGGTCGCGATCGGCTGGCCAAGCGACCGCGAGCGGCCGGCCAAGCGACCGCGAGCGGCCGGGGAAGCGACCCTGATCAGCTGCCGGTGGTCCAGGCCCGGAGCAACGGGAGTAGCACGTCCAACAGCCCGTCGGGATTCTCCACCGCCGGCGAGTGCGCCGATCCCTCGACGATCACCAGTTCGGTACCCAACCGGACCGCCATATCCCGCTGATCCGGCAGCGGCCACGCATCATCGTCCCGTCCGGCGATCACGGTGACCGGCGTGTCGCCCAGCGCCAGGACACGGTGCAGCTCATCGACTCGATCGGGTTCGGCCTGCAGTGCTGCGCCCATCCCGAGCAGACCGGCTTGGCTGGATTCCAGGAACCGGCGCCGGAGCAATGCGGCGACTTCCGGTGGCACGGTCTTCCGGGCCGCCCGGCCAACCGCGACCGTGCTGTCGTAGACCACCGCCTTGCCGTGGGCCCGCAGCAACGGCTCGCCGGCGAGGAGCGCGTCGTGGCGGGGTCCGGCACTGAACGCCGCGGGACCGGAGCAGAGCAGGATGAGCCCGGCGATGGGAGCTCCGGTCAGGACCGCGCCGCGGGCCACCAGCCCGCCGAACGAATGCCCGAGCAGTACCACCGGCCCGCTTTGCGCCAGCTCCGCGGCGACCGTCGCACAGACCTCGCCCAGGGCCAGCGGGGCATAGTCGGCCTCGACGTCGGGTCCCGGCGATTCGAACTGACCGGGCAGGTCGATGGCCACTGCACGAAACCCATTGGCACACAACGGGTCAAGGATCGGTGCGAAATCCTCTTTGGACCCGGTGTAGCCCGGAAGCAGCAGCACGGTGCCGGCCCGCTGGCGGCCGGGCGCCGGATCGGAATCCAGCCCGGCCAAGGGGCCCGCCGGGCTGGAGATGGTGATCCGTTGGGCCGATGTCGGTGTGAGTTGTTCGCGCACGGTGATTTGCCTACCCCGCCCCGTTCGGTGTTGTTCCCGGTGCCAGGCCGACGACGGACCCGCCGCGGGTCTCGATGATCATCAGCCCGACGGCCGTTGCATCGACCCGGCCGGTGTAGCCGGCGCGGTCGACCGGGATGGTTGCCGGCACGATTCCCGGGTTGCCGTTCTGCGCGGCGAAGACGCCGAGCCCACCGGCTACCGGCACCACCACCTGCTCGCCGATCACGGCAGGCAGACCGAGAGCCCCGTCTTTGGTCCATTGCACCACCAGGTCCTTGACCTGGATCGTCTCCGGAGGCGCCGATGCCGTCGTGGTGGCGGTTTCCCCGGCAAGCAGACCGACGGTTGGTGGGGCCGCGTCGGCGATGTCCGAGGTGGAGGTGCTCGTCGACGGCGGGGCGATGACCTCCGCGCTCTGGCTGGTCACCGCGAGCAGTCGATCACCGATCAGGGAGTACCGGGCCGCGCCGTCCCGGACATTCGGTGTCGGCGAGGTGCCGCCGGTATCGGTGAGTTGGTCGGCGGCGACGATCGATTCGGCCGGGATGTCGACCGCCGTCCTGGAGGTCTCGGCACCCGTTTCGTCGTACACGACAACTGCCGGCTCGGGCGCGGAAACCAGCACCGCAACGCGGTCCGCGGTGATCCCGACGATCCGGGCGGCGGGTGCGCCGGTGTCGATCGTCGCGCGTGGGTCGTGTTTGAAGACGTCCTGCCCGTCGGGCTTGTTCGGCGCCGAGTCCGGGGTCGCCCAGTTGATGACGACCTGAGCGTTCGGGCTCTGTTCGGGGCAATGTTCGACGGTCGCGAACTGCTCGTCCGCCAACGCGATGTCGGTGAAGGTGCAGCCCAGGTGCGCGGCATTGGGTTTCGGCGGATTCGGCAGGTCGCCGTACTGGATCGTGCGGACCAGGTCGTCACGCCACAGTTCGATCAGGGTGGGTCCGAGCCACGCGGAGTACGGCCCGCCGAAGGCCAGCGATCCACCCGGTTGGTTGGGGCTGGTTCGGTAGTAGTGCCGTTCGCCGGTGGCCGGGTCGAGCAGCATGACCTGCGAGCAGAAGCCGTTGGTCTCGGACACGGCCATCACGCCCCGCACTTTGCCCCTGGTTGTCACTCCCGGCGCATCGGTGTCGCCGGAGCCGACCGCGCACAGCGGGGCGTTGGATCGCCCGTAGGACCAACGGAACTCGCCGGTCACCGCGTCGTGCCCGGTGACCGTCGTTGCGTCCGTGGTGATGACGACGCCGTAGGGCGAGGCAACCGCGCCGAGGGCGGGATCCGTCGACAGTGTCCAGGCCGGCGACAACGTCGACGGTACGACATCGGCCACCGCCGGGCTCTCGGTGTCCGGTCCCAGCACCGAGGCCGTCGCCCGGAGATCACTGGCCAGATAGACGACCACACCGACGGCGACCACAACGACCGCGATGACGGCGGCGACGATGCGGTCGATCCGTTTGCGGCGCGCGGCACTCATGGTCACCGCGCGAGCCTACGCAACTCAGCTGAGTGCACTGCTCGCCACGAGCCCAGGGTGTCGGACGTCGACACCCCGGGCTCGCTGCGTACCGCCGCCAGGTGACGCCGGGACGCCTGCCGTCAGTTGACGCTCGGGGCCTCCGCCGGGGCAGGCGAGGAAGTGTCGCTGCTGGCCGAGCCCGCCGCGCCCCGGGTGCGGCGACGCGACCTGCGACGACGTGCCGGTGCGGCGTCAGTGCCTTCGACAACACGAGTGTCGGCACCGTTGTCGTCGGCACCGTCTTTGTCGGCACTGGTGTTGTCGGCACCGTTGCTCGAGCCGCTGTCGATGCCACCGTTGCTGTCTGTGGTCGGGCGGCCACCGCGGGTGCGGTTTCGGCTACTCCGGGTGCGCTTGCTTTCGCCGCTGCCGGCGTCTCCGTCGGCACCGTTCTCCGCGCCGGCCCCTGGATCACCGTTCTTGGCAACCCCGTTGGTCCGGCCGCCGTCACTGCCGGTCACCCGGCCGTTGCCCGAATTCCGGCCGTTGCCGCCGCGCGGTCCACCGGAACTGGCTGCCTTGCGTCGCTTGCCGCCGGTCTCGCCGAGGTCCTCGACCTCCTCGGCGCCCAGACCCTCACGGACCCGTTGCGCTGACGGCAGCCGGCCGGTGATGCCGTCCGGGATGTTCAGGTCCTCGTACAGGTGCTTGGAGGTGGAGTAGGTCTCCTGTGGGTCGGCGAAGTCCAGGCCGAGTGACTCGTTGATCAACTTCCAGCGCGGGACGTCGTCCCAGTCGATGAACGACACCGCGATGCCGGTCTTGCCCGCCCGCCCGGTGCGCCCGATCCGGTGGATGTAGGTCTTGTCCTCTTCCGGGCACTGGTAGTTGATGACGTGGGTGACGTCATCGACGTCAATACCTCGGGCCGCGACGTCGGTGGCCACCAGCACGTCGACCTTGCCGGAGCGGAAGGCGCGGAGGGCCTGCTCACGGGCCCCCTGGCCGAGGTCGCCATGCACGGCGGCGGCGGCGAAGCCGCGTTCGGTCAACTCGTCGGCCACCTTCGCCGCGGTGCGCTTGGTCCGGGTGAACACCATCGTCAGGCCGCGATCCCTGGCCTGCAGTACGCGGGCCAGCATCTCGACTTTGTCCAGGGCGTGTGCCCGGTACACGTACTGCTTGGTCAGCGTGTGGGTCTGGCCCTCGGATGCCACTTCGGCCCGGATGTGGGTGGGCTGCGACATGAAGGTGCGGGCCAGGGTCAGGATCGGGCCCGGCATGGTCGCGGAGAACAGCATCGTCTGCTTGACGGTCGGGACCATCGCCAGGACGCGCTCCATGTCGGGCAGGAAGCCCAGGTCGAGCATTTCGTCGGCTTCGTCCAGCACCAGCACCTTGACCCCGCCGAGCACCAGGTGTCCGCCGTTGGCCAGGTCCAGCAGTCGGCCGGGGGTACCGACGACCAGGTCGACACCGGCGTGCAGCGCAGCGATCTGCGGCTCGTAGGCGCGGCCGCCGTAGACGGAAGTCACCGCAAGACCGAGGAACTTGCCGACCTGGTGCAGGTCACGGGTGACCTGCACACACAGTTCGCGGGTCGGCACCATCACCAGCGCCCGAGGCGCCCGGCCGACGGGCAGTTTGCCCTTCTCATCCGCGACAACGGCTTCGTCAAGAGCCAAGCGCTGCAGCAGTGGCACGCCGAATCCGAGCGTCTTGCCCATGCCGGTACGGGCCTGGCCGATCAGGTCGTGACCGCCGAGCGCGATGGGCAGGGTGAGGGCCTGGATCGCGAACGTGCGCTCGATGCCGACGGCAGCCAGCGCGGTCACGATGCGCGGGTCGGTACCGAGTTCGCCGAAGGTCGGTGCCTGCGGCTCGATCGGGGCGTCGGCGGCCAGCGGGTGGGAAATCGCCGCGTCCTCTGGGTCGATCGCGGCGTCGGCGACAACGCCGTCCGGATCATCGACCGTCACCGTCGTGATCGAATCCGTCGCGACCGGATCAGTTGTGGTCGAATCAGCCGTGGTCGAATCAGCAGTGATCGAACCAGGGCCGGTTGAGTCCGGGTTTGTTGCGGCGGTGGGGTCGTCCAGCCGATCGGATCCGGTATCGGGCGGATCGGCGGCAGGCGAAATCGTCATGGGGGTGGAGCCTTCCTCGCGTCCGCGCGCGTTCACGGGGTAGGCGAGGGAGGTATCTGGCAGAAAACCCCAGCCATACGGGGCCTCAACTGGGATCCGACTTTCTGGACCATCCGGCGGGGCGACGCGCGCACAGTGCGGCGGCACAGTAGTCGCGCCGCCTATCGACGCCCATTCTACCTGCTCAGCGGCCCTCTTCCGGAGCACGCGCGGTTCCGGGGCCGAAAGTTGCTGTCGTTGCGACGCGGTCGGTAGGCCAGGCGAGGTCCAAGAAGGTGGCTGGCACATGCGGCCGGACGCCCGCTTCCGGTACTGACCAGCACCCCCTCCGGCGTTCCGTCCGACTAGGCTCCGTCTGGAAAAAGGCGCGACGATATCGGGGGCGTTGCCTCCGGACCCGGGCTGGGATCGCCCCGCACGGGTGGCGAGGATGGAGCGGTATGACGGAAGCGCAACAGGCAGCGCCGGCCGATTCGGGTGGTCGCCACGACCCGCCGGAACCGGCGGTCATCGATCTGCTGGGCGTGCTGGCCTACGGCGAGTTGTCCGCGTTCGACCGGATGGCCGCCGATGCGCGTTGGGCGCCGACCCTGGCCGGCCGGGTGGCGCTGTCGCAGATGGCAACGGCTGAGATGGGTCACTTCCGTTCGCTGGCAAGGCACCTCGAAGCCAGGGGGGTTGCCGTCGAGACCGCGATGAAGCCGTTCATCGCCCCGTTCGATGCGTTTCATGATTCGACGGCACCGCATTCGTGGCTGGAATCGCTGGTGAAGGCACACGTGGGTGACGGGCTGGCCGCCGACTTCTATCGGGAGATCGCCGAGTGGCTCGACCCGATCACCCGGGACCTGGTCTTCGAGGTCCTCGGCGACTCGGGGCATTCGGCGTTCGCCGTTCGCGAGGTGCGTAAGGCCTGCCAGGTCGACCCGCGACTGACCGGCCCGTTGGCGCTGTGGGGCCGGCGGTTGCTCGGCGAAGCCATCACCCAAGCGCAGTACGTGGTGGCCGATCGCGACACGCTGGCGGAGCTGATCGTCACCGGGTCGGGAGATCTGGCCGGAATCGCCGCATTGTTCCGCCGCCTGCAGCAGGGCCACACCGAGCGGATGAAGTCCCTGGGCCTGGCCTGACCCACCAGCGCCGGCCCGCCCCCGTTACCGTTGCCGCGTGGCCGAGCCCAGCGAGGACGTTTTCGTCAAGAACCGGTCCGACGCACCCACCGGCTTCTTTCGCTGGGAGGCGGCCGGCCTCGACTGGTTGCGCGCTGCGCAACCATCGGGTGGCGTCCGGGTCGTCGGTGTACGTCAGGTCGGCGAGCGGCGGATCACTCTTGACCGGATTGCGACAGCACCGGCCACCCCGGCAGCGGCGGAGTACTTCGGTCGATCGCTGGCGGCGACCCACGCTGCGGGTGCCGAGTCGTTCGGCAGCGGCCCGCCCGGCTGGCCCGGCGACGGCTTCATCGGCCGGCAATCCCTTCCGCTGCAAGTGTTCTCGCGGTGGGGGGAGTTCTACGCGCAGACCCGACTGCTGCCCTACGCCCGTGCAGCGCGCCGGACGGGGACGCTCGACAACGCCGGACTCGAGCGTGTTGAAGCGGTCTGCGGGCGATTGCTGGCGGGGGAGTACGACGACGACGCCCCACCTGCCCGGATCCACGGCGACCTGTGGGCCGGCAACGTGCTGTACGCGCGTTCGGGCGCTCGAGCTGTGCTGATCGAAGCTGTGCTGATAGATCCGGCGGCCCATGGCGGCCATCGGCTGACCGACCTGGCCATGCTGGGATTGTTCGGCACGGAATACCTGGACCGGGTGCTCAGTGCCTACGCGGACACGGCCGCCCTGCCGGCCAGGTGGCGGGAGCTGATCGGCCTGCATCAACTGCACCCGCTGTTGGTCCATGCCGTCACTCACGGACCGTCATACGGCCGGCAGGCGCAGAAAGTCGCCGTTGAGTACTCGTGACGGCGTGGCTGAGAGAGCGGCAGATCGCGGTTCACGCCAGGATGAGAGGCAGCGGGATTACCGGCGATCCAGCGCTGCTGACGGCGAGCGCGCAGTGGTCGAACGGCGACCCGGTCGCAGGACGGCAACCCAGTAAGACAGATACACCGACGTAGATGGAGGAACAACCGGAATGTTTTCGCGTATTGCGGTGATCAACCGCGGTGAGCCCGCGGTCAGGCTGATTCGTGCGGTCCGAGAGCTGAACGCCGAGTTCGGTTACGGCATCAAGGTGATCGCCCTGCACACCGCGGCCGAACGTGGTGCGCTGTTCGTCCGGTTGGCGGACGAGGGGGTGGTGTTGCGGGACAAGGGTGACCTGGGCAGCCCGTACCTGGATCATGCCGAACTGGAACGCGCGATGATCGCCGGCAAGGTGGACGCGTGCTGGCCGGGTTGGGGTTTCGTGTCCGAGGATGCCGGTTTCGTCGAGGTATGTGACCGGATCGGGGTGACCTTCATCGGTCCGCCGGCCGCGGCGATGCGCAAGCTCGGCGACAAGGTGCAGGCAAAGTACCTGGCCGAGGCAACGAACGTGCCGGTCGCGCCGTGGAGCGGCGGGCCGGTGGAGGACATGGCGTCCGCCCTGGAGCACGCGAAGAACATCGGCTACCCGATGATCCTCAAGGCCCGCAGCGGTGGTGGCGGTCGGGGCATCCGGATGGTGTTCGACCCCAGCGAGCTGGAGGAGGCCATCGAGCGCACCCAGTCCGAGGCGCTCAAGGCGTTCAACGACCGGGTCATCTTCATGGAGAAGCTGGTCGTTGGCGGGCGGCACATCGAGGTCCAGGTCATCGCCGACAACTACGGCAACGCGTGGGCGCCCGGCATCCGGGACTGCTCCATCCAGCGCCGCAACCAGAAACTCATCGAGGAGTCCGGTTCGCCCGCCCTCACCCCCGAGCAGGATGCCGAGTTGCGCCGCGGTGCGGTCGCCCTGGTCAAGGAGGCCGGTTACCGCGGCGCCGGCACGGTGGAATTCCTCTACCAGCCGGACGAGAAGATGTTCGCTTTCCTGGAGGTGAACACCCGGCTGCAGGTCGAGCACTCGATCACCGAACTGTCCACCGGACTTGATCTGGTGAAGCTGCAGATCATGGTGGCCGACGGCCATCGACTGGAGGGCGGCCCGCCGCCGAACTTCGGGTATGCCATCGAGGCGAGATTGAACGCCGAAGATGCCGATAACGGGTTCGCGCCGTCACCGGGCAAGGTGGAGTTGCTGACACTGCCGACCGGGCCGGGTGTCCGGGTGGATACCGGGATCGCGACCGGTGACGAGATCTCCCCGGATTACGACTCGATGATCGCGAAGATCATCGCCTGGGGGCGGGACCGGGACGAGTCGATGGCCCGGCTGCGGGTGGCGCTGCGCGGAACCACCGTTGTGGTGAGGAACGGGACGACGACCAAGTCGTTCCTGCTGGAATTGCTGGATCACCCCGAGGTCATCAACGGCACCGCGGACACCGGGTGGCTGGACCGGGCCGGGCTGACCGACAAGCCGCGAGTGGCCGCCCACGCGGACGCCGCGCTGCTCTATGTCGGCGTAGACGTCTACGAGGCAGAGGAAGCGCTGGAACGCGATTCGTTCTTGCGCTCGGCCCGGGGCGGCCGGCCGCGCGCCGGTCACACCGTCGGTCGTGAGGTGGAACTCGGTTACCAGGGGCAGACCTACAGTCTGAATGTCGCGCAGATCAGCCCGCAGCGCTACCGGGTCGAGATCGGCGGCCCCGAAACGGTTGTCGAGGTCGAGATCGACCGGATGAGCACGTTCGAGAGCCGGCTGACCGTCGGGGACCGGCGTCATCACGTCGTCGCCTCGACGACTCCGTCCGGTTACCTGGTCGAGGTGGACAGCGTCAGCCACCGGGTCAGCCGGGACGAGGGCGGCGTGGTCCGCTCGCCCGCCCCTGCCGTTGTGGTGGCGGTCAGGGCGGCCGCGGGCACCGACGTCGAGGCCGGGGAGACCATCCTGATCCTCGAATCGATGAAGATGGAGACCCCGGTCAAGGCCCCGTACGCGGGCCGGGTCCGGGAGATTCTGGTCGGTGTCAACTCCCAGGTCGACGGTGGCGGCGCATTGCTGCGCATCGACCGGATCGACGACGGCGCCGCGGCCAGCACCACTCCGACGGTGGAGTTCACCGGCAACACCGGCCGCACGCTGTCCGACGCCCGGGCCAAGGCGCTGGCCTACCTGGCCGGGATGAAGGCCCTGGTGATGGGCTTCGACGTCAGCGGAGCCCGGGGACGCGGGTTGTTGACGAGTTACAACAGCGTCCGCGACGAGGTGCCGATCGACGACCCGGAACTGACCCGCGCGTCGCTGGACGTGCTCTCGACCTTCGCGGACCTGGCTGAATTGTCCAGGAACAAGCCGGCCGGCGAGGCGGAAGCCGGTGACGAGCGGGTACACAGCCCGCGGGAGTACTTCCACGCCTACCTGCATTCGCTCGACCTGGAACGGGAGGGCCTGCCGGAGGCCTTCCGCAGCCGGCTGGCCGCGGTGCTGAAGCACTACGGCGTCACCGACCTCGAGCCCAGCCCGGAGCTGGAAGAGGCGGTGTACCGGGTATTCCTCGCGCAGGAACGCACGGCCGACCAGATCCCGATAGTCGCCGGGCTGCTGGAGCGGTGGCGGAACGCGGTACCGGGGTTCACGGCCGATATGCGCCAGACGGCGGCCGAAGTGGTCGAGCGACTGGTGGTCGCTACCCGGCTGCGGTACCCGGTGGTGGGCGACCTGGCCAGAAGCATCCGGTATGAGGCCTACGAGCGGCCCCTGATGGAAGCAGCTCGAGGCGAGGTTTATGCGGACGTCCGCGAGCAGCTCCAGCAGCTCGCTGCCGGCCCCGGACCGGCCGAATACGCCGAACGCATCCAGGCGCTGGTCGCCAGCCCGGAGCCGTTGATCCGGCTGCTGGCCGAGCAGCTGGTCTCCAACGGTCCGGGTCTTGGCGCCATGCTCGAGGCGATGACCCGGCGGTATTACCGGATCCGCGCGCTGGAGGACGTCACGGCCTTCACCGAGGATGGCAGGCCGTACGTCACCGGAAATTTCCTGCTCTCCGGCGATCGGCTCGAGCTGATCTCGACCATCGCGGACTACGACGACCTACCGGCGGCGTTACTTGCCCTGAGCGCGAAGGCGAGCCAGGCGCAGCAGTCCACCAACGTCGTCACGGACCTCTACCTGGCCTGGCCGGACGCACCGGCCGACGGCGACCTGGTCTCGACCGCACTGCACGCCGCGCTGGTCCACCAGCCGGCGTTGGTCGGTGGACGTCGGATCACGGTCACGGTCTGCAGTACGGGTGACAACCCGGTGCAGCAATTCACCTTCCGCCCGGCCGAGGGCGGACTCGCCGAGGAGCGGGTCATCCGTAACATGCACCCGCTGACCGGTCAGCGGCTGGACCTGTGGCGGCTGAAGAACTTCACCGGCACCAGGATGCCGTCCGCGCAGGGCACCTACCTGTTCCACCTGGTTGCCCCGAACAACCCCGCCGACGAACGACTCGTGGCGTTGGCCGAGGTGCGGGACATCACGCCACTGCGGGACGCCAGCGGTCAGGTCGTCGCTTTCCCGTCGGCCGAACGGGTGCTCGCGGCCTGCCAGGAGAGCATTCGGCGGGTGCAGGCGGAACGGTCCGGCAAGCAGCGGTTGGACAACAACCGGGTCTTCCTGCACGTCTGGCCGACGATCGAACTGCCGATGTCCGATCTTGCCGCCTTCGCGCAGACCACCGCGCCACTGTCGCTGGGCACCGGGCTCACCGAGATCAGTGTGCTCGCGCGACTACAGGACGCCGACGGATCCCTACGAAACGTCGCAATGAACTTCACCTACCAGGCGGGTGCCGGCACCACTGTGTCCGTCACCGATCCGCCGACGGACGCGCTGTCCCCACTCGACGAGTACACCCAGAAGGTGCAGCGGTCCGGTGCTCGCGGCACCGCCTATCCGTACGAGATCGTGCCGATGCTGACCGGCGCGTTGGGCACGTTCACCGAGTACGACTTCGTTGACGGGAAGTTCGGTCCGGTCGATCGGCCGGCCGGGCACAACAAGGCCGGCGTGGTCGCCGGGGTGGTCACCACGCCGACGACGAAGTACCCGGAGGGCATCACCCGGGTCGCGTTGTTCGGTGATCCGACGAAGGCGCTCGGCACGGTGGCGGTTCTCGAGTGTGCGGTTGTGGTGGCGGCCATTGATCTTGCCGAGGAGTTGGGGGTACCGGTCGAGTGGTTCACGCTGTCCTCCGGCGCGAAGATCTCGATGGACTCCGGCACCGAGAACATGGACGGGGTGGCCAGGGCGCTGCGCCGGATCATCACGTTCACCCAGGCCGGCGGCGAGATCAACATCATCGTGGCCGGGATCAACGTCGGTGCCCAGCCCTACTGGAACGCCGAAGCAACGATGCTGCAGCACACCAGGGGCATCCTGATCATGACCCCGGACAGCGCCATGGTGCTGACCGGGAAGATGTCGCTGGACTACTCCGGCGGCGTCTCGGCGGAGGACAACTTCGGTCTCGGCGGGTACGACCGGGTGATGGGCCCGAACGGCGAGGCCCAGTACTGGGCACCGAACCTCACCGCAGCGACGGAGATCCTGTTCGCCCACTACGACCACGCCTACGCGGCTCCCGGGGAGCGGTACCCGCGCCGGGCGCAGACCAGGGACCCGCTGGATCGGGACGTGCAGACCTTCCCGCACACGCACCCGGACAGCCCGTTCACCACGGTGGGGGAGATCTTCTCCGCAGAGACGAACAAGGACCGGAAGAAGCCGTTCGACATCCGGTCGGTGATCAACGCCATCTCCGACCAGGACCACGAAACCCTGGAGCGGTGGGCCGGGATGGCGGACGCCGATACGTCGGTGGTGGTGGACGCTCACCTGGGTGGTTACCCGGTCGTCATCGTCGGGATCGAATCGCGGAACATCCCGCGGCGCGGATTCCTGCCCGCCGACGGACCGGACCAGTTCACCTCCGGCACCCTGTTCCCGAAGTCGTCGAAGAAGACCGCTCGGGCGATCAACGCGGCGTCCGGCAGCCGGCCGCTGGTGGTGCTGGCCAACCTGTCCGGGTTCGACGGGTCACCGGAGTCACTGCGGAACATCCAGCTGGAGTACGGCGCCGAGATCGGCCGGGCCATCGTCAACTTCGACGGCCCAATCATCTTCACCGTGGTGTCCCGGTACCACGGTGGCGCGTTCGTGGTGTTCTCCGGTGCGCTCAACGACAACATGGAGGTCGTCGCGGTCGAGGGTTCGTTCGCCTCGGTCATCGGCGGCGCACCGGCCGCCGCCGTGGTCTTCACCCGGGACGTCAACACGCGTACCTCGGGCGATCGGCGGATCACCGAGCTTGAAGCCAAAATCGCTGCGGCACAGGATGACTCGGAGCGCGGCGAGCTGCGGGTGCAGCTCGCCGAGCTGCGCGGCACGGTGCGGTCGGAGAAGCTCGGTGAGGTGGCTGCAGAGTTCGAGCAGATCCACAACATCGAGCGCGCCCGGCAGGTGGGTTCCGTGCACACCATCATCCCGGCGGCCGAGCTACGGCCGTACCTGATCAAGGCCGTGGAGCGGGGCATGGCCAAGTCCGTCGGTGCCCCCGTCGCGAGTACGGCTGCAGGCGGTACCTCCGACGCAGGCTGACCCGCAGCACGGACAGCAGGGGCGCGCTCTCCTTCGGCGGAGCGCGCCCCTGCTGCATGCTGCAACGGTGCTGTTGGGGTCGACTGTGCGCTGAAGGCATGCTGCGGTCGTGCCGAAGCGGCGATTGTGCCCCTAGAGCAGTGGTTCAGGTGTGGAGCAGGGTTCGGGCGTGCCGTTCGGTGCGGCGGCTGGGCATTCACCTGGCCCTGCCATGCGATGCGGGGTGCACACACAGCGGACGGACAGGTTGGGGCGAGACGGTCAATGCACGAGCGGCAGCGGCGAAGACACTGCCGAAAGGGGAGTGCAGTCGATGACCGATCAGCCCGATGACCGACCAGCGGCCGTCGAAAGCCCCACCAGGACCAGGCTTTGGCAGCGAACCGCAGGCGCCGCCGCGGTTGTCGCCGTGCTGGTCGTCGGCAACGCCACCGCGGCGAGCGGATCGGAACGGTCGGACGTGGCGAGTACGTCCGGGCACGCCTCGAGTGACCCGGCTGCGAGCACGCGTTCTTCGGCCGCGCTGCACGGCGAGTTCAAGGTGATCAACCGCGACGGGTCGGCCCAGTTGCGCCGATGGCAGTCGGGAACCGTCGATGCGATCGACGAGATCTCCATGACCGTGCGAAGTGCCGACGGTTTCGACAGCGCCTACCTGCTCGGACCAGGCGTGAGTGTCACCGGCATCGGCCTTGGTGATGAGGTGACCATCGTCGGTGCTGGTCAGGCGGTCGCCACCAGCAGCTGAACGCGGAACAAAGCGGCGTCAAGCAGCATTTGTTCCGCGCTCAGCATGCCGCGCAGCAGGTTTCGCGCCTACAGCGCGAGCAGCACCTCGGGATCGACCAGCTTCTCCACCGCGGCCCGTGCGCCCGCGGCATCCTGCGCCGATCGCGCCGAATCGGCCATGTGCTCGCAGGTCGCCAGCGTGGTGCGGGACAGCGCAAACCGCACGGCCGGAACACCCGAAGGCGCCATCGACAGGCTGGTGACGCCGAGCCCGACCAGCACAAGGGCCAGCAGCGGATCACGGGCAGCTTCGCCGCAGACGCCGACGGCCTTGTCGACCGCCTTGCCGGCCGCACCAGTGGCCGCGATGAGGTCGAGGACAGCCGGCTGCCAGGGGTCGAGCAGTTCGGCGAGCGCACCGGCCATCCGGTCGGTGGCCATCGCGTACTGGGTGAGGTCGTTGGTGCCGATGCTGGCGAAGTCGACGATCTCCATCATGTGCCGGGCGCGCAGGGCAGCGGCGGGCACCTCGACCATCATCCCGGCGACCGGCAGGCCGTGCGCCCGGACCTTGTCGGTGAAGGCCTTGGCCTCGTGCACGGTGGACACCATGGGCGCCATCACCCAAACGTTGGCGCCGGTCGCCTTCCTGGCCTGCGCAATGGCCTCGAGCTGATCGTCGAGCAGTTGCGGGAAGACCCGGTCCATCCGGTACCCGCGGACGCCGAGCGCCGGGTTCTCTTCCTCCTCGCTGGGCGCGAAGGCCAGCGGCTTGTCCGCGCCGGCGTCCAGCGTCCGGATGACGACCTTGCGCTCGCCGAAGGCCGTGAACACCTTGCTGTACGCCTTGGCCTGGTCCTCGACGGTGGGGGCGGTCTTGGAGTCCAGGAACAGCACCTCGGTGCGGAACAGCCCGACGCCCTCGATGTCCTCCTTCGCAGCCCGTTCGGCGTCCTCGACAGCGCCGATGTTGGCCAGCAATTGGACGGCGTGCCCGTCCTGGGTCTTCCCGGCGCCGCCGGTGGCGGTCTTCAGTGCCGCCCGGGCCTTTGCCCGGGCGAGGATCGCCTCGCGCAACTCCTCGTCCGGATCCAGCGTCACAGTGCCGGTCGCGGCGTCGATGGCAATCTCGATGTCGTCGGCCAGCTGCATGGAACCGGCCACCCGGACCAGACAGGGCAGGTTCAGCTGGGCGGCGATGATCGCGGTGTGGCTGGTCGGCCCGCCGAGTTCGGTGACGATGCCGACGACGTGGTTCAGGTCGAGTGTTGCCGTGTCGGCCGGCGCGAGATCGGTGGCGACGATCACGGTCGGCTTGCTCAGCGGCGGGATGCCGGGCTCCGGTACGCCGAGCACCTTGGCCACGATCCGGTCCCGGACGTCACGCAGGTCGGTGACGCGTTCGGCCAGGTAGGGGCCGCTGGCCTCGAGAATCTTGCAGAAACCTTCGACGGCCTGGTCGACGGCGGTGGCGGGACCGACGCCACTGTTGATGCGGCGGACCACGTCGGCCAGCAGGCCAGGGTCCTGGGCCATCAGCGAGGTGGCCTCCAGGACGGCAGCCGTGGCGGCCTGTGCGGCAGCTGCCCGGACCCGCAGGTTGTTGGCGACGTAGGTGAACGAGCCCGAAACCAGGGTCTCGGCCGCCGCCGGGTCCGACGCCGCCGGCTCGTTGGCCGGCGGGCGGGCCGCGGCGGCGAGCTTGACGACCGACCCCACTGCAGATCCCCGGCCGACACCGATGCCGGACAAAGTCTTCCCGGTGGATCCGGTGTCGCTGGTTGTCGTCGCGGGGGAGGTGGTGGTCGTCATCGTGATTCAACTCCTGTGTCGAAACGTGGTACCGGACTTCGATTGGCCAACTGGAACTCTGGCAGATCTAGAGGAAAGGCCGAACGTACGCCGGTCCGCCGAACGGTTTCGAGCGGACCGGCCGTGCAGTTCGGGCAGCTGATGCGCTGCGATCAGGCTGCGTCGTGGTCGATCTCGAGCAGTTCGGCAAGCTGATCCAGCGCCGCCTCGGCGCCGTCGCCCTCGGCGGTGAGGACGACCTCTTCGTTGTTGCCGACGGCCAGCCCCATCACCATCAGGATGCTCCGTGCGTCAACCGGGTCGCCGCCGGCCTTGGCGATGGTGACCGGCAGTCCGGTCGCGGTGACGGCCTGGACGAACAGCGAGGCGGGCCGGGCGTGCAGGCCGACGCGGGAAGCGACGACAACATTGCGGGTGGGCATCAAAGAGCTCCTTGTTCTGTCGGTCACGGACGGACCGAGCGGGACGACGTGCGTATCAACCTATCGAGCGGGTGAGTTCCGACACACGGCCGGGACTGCGACAAACATCGTCGCAGCCCCGGCGGTGGTGTGCAGCGCGAAAACGCGTCAGGCGGCAACGCCCTCTGCGATGTCTTCGGCGTGCGCGATTTCTTCGGTCTTCCGCTGATCCAGGCTCATCAGCACGATGACCAGGGCGGCGGTGATCGACGTGCCGACCGCGATGGCGAGCAGATACAGGAACCGGATTGCTGATCAGCGGCAGCACGAAGATGCCGCCGTGAGGTGCGCGCAGCTCGTTGCCGAAGGCCATCACCATGGCGCCGGTGACCGCGGAGCCGGCCATGCACGACGGGATGACCCGCAGCGGGTGCGCGGCGGCGAACGGAATCGCGCCCTCGGTGATGAACGAGGCGCCGAGCAGCCAGCAGGCCAGGCCGTTCTCCCGCTCGGCTTCGGTCCACAGCTTCTTGCGGGCCAAGGTTGCAACGGCCATGCCCAACGGCGGGGTCATACCGGCAGCCATCACGGCGGCCATGATCTGCAGACCTGGACCGCCCTCGGTGATGGCGATGGTGAACCCGCCGGCGGCGAACACATAGGCAGCCTTGTTCAGCGGGCCGCCCATGTCGAAGGCCATCATCAGACCCAGGATCGCGCCGAGCAGGATTGCGTTGCCACCGGACAGGCCGGACAGCCAGTCCTCGAGCGCGCTCGTGCACGGCCGCGACCGGCGGGCCGACGACCAGGAACATGATCACGCCGATGAGGATCGTGGTGACCAAGCGGGATGACCACGACGGGCATGATGCCGCGGACGCCCTTCGGCACCTTCAGCCTGGTCATGCCGTAGGCCAGGCCACCGGCGATGAAGCCGGAGACCAGACCGCCGAGGAAGCCGGCGCCGATCGGACCGCAGATCAGGCCGCCGACGATGCCGGGGACCAGACCCGGCCGATCGGCGATGGCGAAGGCGATGAAGCCGGACAGGATCGGCACCAGCATGAAGAACGCGATCTTGCCGATGACGAACAGCAGCCCGGCGAACCCGGCGTTCTCCAGCAGGATCTGGATGCTCGCCACCGTTGCGGAAGGCGACCGGTAGTGAACCGGCGATGTCCTGGTACGTCGACGCCATCAAACGTCCCGCCGTACAGCTTGTAGACGACCTCTTCGCCGCCGAACAGGAAACCGAGGGCGATCAGGATGCCGCCGGCCGCGACGAACGGGATCATGTAGGAGACGCCGCCCATCAGCCACTGGCGGGCCTTGGTGCCGACTCCGACCTTGCGGGTCGAGGACGCGGAGGACGCGGCCGGCGGCGCAGCGGCCGCCGCGGCGGCTTCCGCCGTGCCGGCCTTGGGTGCGTTCTCCACGGCTGCGACAGCGGCAGCCAGCACGGCCTTGGGGTCGTGAACGGCCTTCTTGACGCCGACGTCGACGAAGGGCTTGCCGGCGAACCGGGCCTTGCCCTTGACCTCGAGATCGGCGGCGTAGATGACGCCGTCGGCGGCGGCGATGATGTCGTCGGACAGCGGAACGGTGCCCGCCGATCCCTGAGTTTCGACCTGAACCTCGTGACCGAGTTCTTTACCGGTCTGCTCGAGGTTCTCGGCCGCCATGTAGGTGTGCGCAATGCCCGTGGGGCACGACGTCACGGCGACAAACTTCACTGTCCTCCCACCTCTCCCTGTACATAAGAGGCCACCGACGCGGCGTCGGGAGCATCGATGATGGTCTGGCGGAACGCGGGGCGCACCAGCCGGCGGGCCAGGGCCGCCAGGATGGTCAGGTGCTCGGAGCCGCCGCCGGCGGGGGCGGCGATCAGGAACACCAGGGTGGCCGGACCGTCCGGGGCGCCGAAATCGACGCCGGCCGGAACCCGGGCGAGACCGAGTGACGGAACGGTGACGTGCTCGGACCGAGCGTGCGGCAGGCCGATCCCGCCCGGCATGCCGGTGGCCATCTGCGCTTCGCGGGCCGCGACATCGGCCAGGAAGCCGTCCAGGTCGGTGACCCGGCCGGCGTCTGCGAGCTTCTGCGCGAGCTGCCGGGTGGCGTCGGCCTTGTCGGTGGCGACCAGGTCGAGGGCGACCAGTTCGGCGGTGATCAGGTCTGTCATGATGCGACGTCCTTTACTGCTTGGAGGGGATCGGGATCGGCGACGACGCGGACCGCGTCGGCGCAGGCTTGGGTGTCTTCGGGGCCGGGGACGGTGCTACCGGGCTGCAGGCAGGCGGCCCGACCCCAGGCCACCGCCCCGGCGAGTCGCTCGGCGGGGGAGCCGACGGTGTGCAAATAGCCGGACAGCGTGCAGTCGCCCGCGCCAACCGTGCTCCGGGGGATCAGCGGCGGGCCACCGGCCCACCATGACCCCTCGGCGGTGATCAGCAGGGCACCGTGCCCGCCCAGGCTGACCAACAGGTCCTTGCTGCCGCGCCGGCGCAGCTCCGCGGCAGCGTCGATGACGTCGCCGACCGTGACCAGGTCACGGCCGAGGACCTCTTCGAGTTCTTCCAGATTCGGCTTGACCACCGTAGCGCCGGCGTCGATGGCCGCAGCCAGGGCCGGACCGGACGTGTCGATGGCGACCGGAACGCCGACCGCGACAGCGGCTTTCGTGACCTGGGCGTAGAAGTCGTCCGGTGCGCCGGCCGGCAGGCTGCCGGCCGCGACCAGCCAGCTCGGGCCGGTGGCCAGTGCCGCGTTGACCGCAGCGATCAGCGCAGCCACCTCGGCCTCGGACAGGGTCGCGCCCGGCTCGTTGAGCTTGGTGGTCGTGCCGTCCTGCTCGACGACCGCGATATTCGTTCGGATGGCACCCGCGATCGGCACCGCAACCGTCGAAACCTGTTGCGGTGTCAGGAGTCCGATCATCCGTTGGGCGTCGTCACCGGCCGGCAGGATGGCTGTGGTCGCATGCCCGTGCTTGGCCAGCGCCCTGGCCACGTTCACGCCCTTGCCACCCGCCTCGACCAGCGCCTGGCTGGTCCGTTGCACCTCGCCGCGAACCAGCACCGAAATCTCTACGGTGTGGTCGAGGCTGGGGTTGGGGGTGACGGTGACGACCGGGCCTGCGGTCGGTGCCGACTCTTGGGTTACCGGGGTTTGAGTCATGCGCGTACCACCTCCGGTCCCATGTCTTCGATCTCGCGGGCCATGTCGGCATCCACCTCGCTGTCGGTGATGATCGTGTCGACCTCCGATAGGTGCGACACGTGGGCAAACTCTTCGCGACCGAACTTGCTGTGGTCGGCCAGGACGACGGTGCGCCGGGCGGAGCGCATCAGAGCGCGCTTGACCGCAGCCTCGGCGATATCCGGGGTGGTCAGCCCACGGGCCGGGCTGATCCCGTTGGTTCCGGCAAAGGCCACGTCGGCGAACACGCCGGAGTACTCGCGTTCGGCCCAGCTGCCGACGGCGGCCAGCGTGCCCGGCCGGACCTGCCCGCCGACCAGGTGCAGGGTGATGTTCGGCCGCTCGGCGAGTAGTCCGGCGATCGGCAGGCCATGCGTGACCACGGTGAAATTCCGGTCGGTCGGCAGGATGTCGGCGAACCGTACGGTGGTGGTGCCGGCATCGATGATGATCGAACCGCCGTCGGGCAGCTGGTCCAGCGCGGCCTTGGCAATGCGTTCCTTCTGCGCGGCGTTGAGCCCGAATCGCTCTTCGACGGCCAGTTCCATGGTCAACCGCTCGACCGGGATCGCCCCGCCGTGCACCCGGCGAAGCACGCCACGCCGCTCCAGCCCGGTGAGGTCCCGGCGGATGGTCTCCGGGGTGACGTCGAAGGCATCGGCGAGGGAGTTGACGTCGACACGTCCGTCCGCCCGGGCGCGGCCGAGGATGGCCTGCTGCCGTTCGGGTGCGTACATGTCGACTCCATCGTCGTGTCGTTGCTGTCCGGATGTTCGTCGTGCGTGTCAAGTCTTCGCCAGTGGGGAACCCAGCGAGGGTCTGCGTGCTAAATCGTGGCCGCGCTGTGTCGAATCCGCGACTTGAAGTTGTGGCCCTGAACACATGTATAGGGCCTCCACGATCCGATGTCAACACATTCGGAAAGAATCGGAAGCACATGGCGCGGATCGGATGTTGGTTTGCATCCATTTGGGCCGTATAGCCCGGGCTCGACAGGGTCGCCCAGGCTGTCGAGACGGCGCTGCACCGCGCAACGACTGGACGTTAGTGGATGTGGTGCCGGCTCGCCCGTTGTGACACGAGTGACAGAAGTGAATCGCCAAACCTCGCACCCGATGCCCGATCACCGCTGATCGGAATGGCGGTCGCGGCACCCGTGGGAGACTTGATGCGTTATGACACCCACACTTCCGCTGATTTTCACCGCGCCGCGCCGCGGCCTGCCGCCGGTGCACTTTGCCGATCTGGACACCGCCGGACGCCGGGACGCGGTCCAGGCCGCCGGCCAGCCGGCGTTCCGCGCGGCCCAGCTCGCGCAGCACTACTTCGCGGGGCTGACCCGGGATGCAGCCGAGATGACCGACCTGCCGGCCGACGGCCGCACCGAGTTCGTCGACGCGCTGCTGCCCGAACTGCTGACCGAGGTCCGCTCGATCTCCTGCGATGACGGCGACACCCGTAAGACGCTGTGGCGCGCGCACGACGGCACGCTCATCGAGTCGGTGCTGATGCGCTACCCGGACCGGATCACGCTGTGCGTGTCCAGCCAGGCCGGCTGCGGCATGGCTTGCCCGTTCTGTGCCACCGGTCAGGGCGGGCTGCAGCGGAACCTGTCGACGGCCGAGATCGTCGAGCAGGTCCGGCTCGCCGCTCGGGCGGCGCGGGACGGTGCGATGGGCAGCCCCGGCCGGCTGTCCAACGTGGTGTTCATGGGCATGGGTGAGCCGCTCGCGAACTACAAGCGGGTGCTCGCCGCGGTTCGGATGATCACCGCCCCCGCCCCCGCCGGCTTGGGCATCTCGGCCCGGTCGGTCACCGTGTCCACCGTCGGCCTCGTTCCGGCCATCGAGCGGCTCACGGCGGAGAAACTCCAGGTCCGGCTGGCGGTTTCACTGCACACTCCGGATGACGAACTGCGCGACACGCTGGTCCCGGTCAACGACCGATGGAAGATCGACGAAGTGCTGCGTGCCGCGCGGGCCTACGCCGACACCACCGGGCGGCGGGTATCGATCGAATACGCGCTGATTCGCGGCATCAACGACCAGCCGTGGCGGGCGGACATGCTCGGCAAGCTGCTCCGCGAGCATCTCGGACAGCTGGTGCACGTCAACCTGATCCCGTTGAACCCGACTCCCGGCTCCCAGTGGGACGCGTCACCGAAGCCCGTTCAGGACGAGTTCGTCCGCCGGGTTCGGGCCCAGGGTGTTGCCTGCACGGTGCGGGACACCCGAGGTCAGGAGATCGCCGCCGCCTGCGGACAACTCGCGGCAGCCGAGAAGTAACGCGGGCTCACCGGGCCGACGTGTCCGGACGGGCGCCGACCGCCGGACCCAGCGCCCGGTCGAGGTCCTGCCGCAGTCCCTTGGCCGCCTTCGCCCGCTTCCCATTGGCGACGACGAAGAACGGTGCGGCCAAGACGTACAACAGGATCGCGAAGATCGAGATCACCGCCGAGACCGGATCGTTGCCCAACGGCGCCGAATCACCGATACCGCCGACTCGTGACCCACAGTCGGTCAGGCCCGCCTCACCCGGCAGGAATGGCCGTAGATACATGATTGTGCCGTCATCCATGGACAACCGGACAACCCATGGGCGCTTGGCCTTGGTGACCCGTTCGATGGTGATCGGAATCCAGGGCCCATCATGCTCATGACGGAACGTGACAGCGCCCGGGCGGATTCGAATCGCGGTGAACCGCCGTTTGACCTGCACCATGGTGACACCGGCCGGCAATTGGTTCTTGCGATAGCCGGTTTCCCGGCTCGCCGAACGCGCGATTCGGTCGTCGTGGCCGGTCACCGTGCCGCCTGGGTGGTTCGTTCCGGGCCCCGGTTGCTCAGGGGCGCCGGGCGCGGTCCTTGCGGATCCTGATCTCGCCGGCGACCAGCCAGATCGCCATCAAACCGGCGATGGCGACCAGCCACCAGTCCTCGACCAGCGACTCGTGGTTACCGAACATCAGTAGCAGCAGTCCGACGACGCCGAGCCACAACAGGATCCGCGAACCACGCGGTGCGAACTCGCGCCACGATCCGTGCCAGCCCCACTCCTCGCTCGGTGCGTCGGGGTTGTAGGTCACCATCTGGCCGGGCTGCACCTTGGCGACCTCGGCGCCGTGGCTGTCGTCCTGCTCGCCCGCCCCGGAACGGTGCTCTAGCGACGTGCCGGCCACGGGTCCTCCCAAGTTTCTGTCTGCACTGGATCTTGTTGGGTCCATCTTGACATGCGCGAACTCCAGCAGCCGCGTTGGGCACAACACAGGCGGGCGACGCGGCGTCACGCCGCCGGTTTGCGACTCAGGGTGATGGCCGCCGTGAGTGCGCGTTCGCCGTCGGCGGTCGTCGCGGTCAGCTCCAGCCGGCCCTCGGTGGCGCTGACCCAGCCCGTCAACGTCGACCCGGCGGCGAGCGTTCTCGGCACCCGGACGGTGCCCCCGGACTCACACGGCTGCAAGTCAGTCTCGTTGTCTATCAACAGGTTTGGTGGAAGGGTGCCGCTCACCGGCTGGTCGTCGAGCAATACCCCGGCCAGCATTGTGCGGCCCTGGGCGTCGGGGGCGGCGCCCGTCGTGAGCCACCAGGTCCGGTGCACGCTTCCGGCCTTGTCCGTCGAGGCCGAGTACACGGACACGCCCGGGATGCCGGCCGGAGTGATACCCAACGTCATCGACAGCGGGTTCGGATCGTCGAACTGACCGGTCCCTTTCACCGGGCCCTGCAGGGCCAACGCCGCACTACGGGTGTATGACGACGTCCCGCCGGTGGATGCGCAGCGGCCGAGGACGGTAATGGTCAGCTCGGCGGTGCCGGTCCACGCCGCTGGCAGTCGCAGGCCGGAGCCGGGCAACAACGGGGCCGGAGTCGCCAAGGTCGTGCTCGTTCCGCGCGTTGTCCCGGAGGCGTTCACGTCCGAACCGGACGTGTCGGGCGAGTGCGTCGTCGTGGGCGGGGCGGATTCAGCAGTCGTCGCGGGCGAGGCCGACGCAGTTGGGGACTCGCTCGACGATGGCGTCGACGATGATGCCGGGCTCTGCCCGGTGACCTGGATCAGCCCCCACACCACGACCACGGAACACACCAGGGCGACCACCATGATGATCGTCACCCAGCGGGTGTTCAGGGATTTGCGGGTGGCCACCAACCCAGTATGTGCGGGTCGGCGTCGAACTTCGGCACCTGAAGGTGATTCCCATCCGGGTGCGGTGACAATCGGAGATGGGTTGCCGATCGCGGCCGGAATTGCGTTCGGCGACGCCGGCCGAATAGTGGAGGAAGATGACGGGGGTGACGACCCCGCACCCGGCTGCTGCCGACCCCGGTCCGCCTGCCGGCGACGCACCGTGGGTCGGTCGTCGCCGGATCATCATTCTGGGCTCGACCGGGTCGATCGGCACCCAGGCTCTTGACGTCATCGCGGCGCACCCGTCGGCCTTCGAGGTCGTTGGTCTCGCCGCCGGGGGAGCGCAGCAGGAGTTGTTGGCCCGGCAGGCGGCGGCGCACCCGTCGGCCCGGCTGGCCGTCGCCGGATCTGTTGACGTGGGATCCATGCCCGGACCGGTGGCCTTCACCGGCGTCCGGGCCGCCATCGAACTGGTCGAGTCAACCGAGGCCGATATCGTCCTCAACGGGATCACCGGCTCGATCGGACTGGAACCCACCCTCGCGGCGCTGCGTGCGGGTCGCGTCTTGGCGTTGGCGAACAAGGAATCGCTGGTGGCCGGCGGGTCCCTGGTGACCGGCGCGGCGGCCCCCGGTCAGATCGTGCCCGTCGATTCGGAGCACAGTGCGCTCGCCCAGTGTCTACGAGGTGGTGCGCCGCAGGAGGTCTCCCGGTTGGTGGTGACCGCGTCCGGTGGTCCGTTCCGGGGTCGGTCGGCCGCGCAGATGGCCGATGTCACCGCAGCGGAGGCGCTGGCCCACCCGACCTGGGCGATGGGTCCGGTCGTCACCATCAACTCGGCGACCCTGGTCAACAAGGGGCTGGAGGTGATCGAGGCGCACCTGCTGTTCGACATCGGCTACGACCGGATCGAGGTCGTCGTTCATCCGCAGTCGGTGATCCACTCGATGGTGACCTTCGTCGACGGCTCGACCCTGGCGCAGGCCAGCCCACCGGACATGAAGTTGCCGATCGCCCTCGCCCTGGCCTGGCCGCACCGGCTCGGCCGGGTGGCAGCGGCTTGTGATTTCAGCACCGCGGCCGGCTGGACCTTCGAGCCGGTCGATCGCGCGGCGTTCCCGGCGTTGGACCTGGCCATCGCGGCCGGCCGGGCCGGCGGCACCGTTCCCGCCGCGTTCAACGCCGCCAACGAGGAGGCCGTTTGTGCCTTCCGTCTCGGTCACCTGCGTTTCACAGGGATCTGGCAGGTTCTGGCGCGCATTGTTGACGAGGCCGATCACGTCCGGAGCAACCCGCGGGATATCCAGGACGTCTTGGCCACGGAAGACTGGGCCCGTCATCGGGCGCGGGAAATCATCGCCACAGCGGGCACCTCGATCGCTCTCGGCACGGAAAACTCGGCAGCACCACGTGCCGACGACAGCAGGGTGGGGGCGGCACGTTAGATGTGGATCGCAATTGGCGTCGTGCTGTTCGCGCTCGGTCTGCTCTTCTCGATCGCCTGGCACGAGCTCGGCCACCTGAGCTTCGCGAAACTGTTCAACGTCCGGACCACCCAGTACATGGTCGGTTTCGGGAAGACAGTGTGGTCCAAGCAGGTCGGCGAGACCGAGTACGGCTTCAAGGCGATTCCGCTCGGCGGGTACATCCGAATGGTCGGGATGGTCCCGCCCGGCCCGGACGGCCGACAGCGGATCACCACCACCGCATCCGGCGCCGGCGGAATCGTCCGGAACATCGTCGAGGAGACCAGGTCCGGGGATCGGTCCCAGGTCACGGTGGCCGACGACGGCCGGCAGTTCTACCAACTGCACCCGGCGAAGCGCATCGTCGTGATGGCGGCCGGTCCGCTGATGAACCTGATCCTCGCGGTCGGGATCTTCGCGGTGATCATGATGGTCATCGGAATTCCGGTGCCGAGCACGACGGTGAGCACCGTCAGCCAGTGCGTCATCCCGGCCGCCGCCACCGGCACCGCGCAGCAGACCGAATGCACGCCGGCCGATCCAGCAACTCCGGCGGCTCTCGCCGAACTGCTGCCGGGTGATCAGATCGTCGGCTTCAACGGCACCGAGGTGACCAGTTGGGAGCAACTGACCGGCCTCATCCAGGCCGCCGCCGGGACCTCTGTGCAGCTCGATTACCTCCGTGCGGGGCAGCAGGTCACCAAGTCCATCCCGATTGTGCAGACCCAGCGCCCGGTGCTCGACGATCAGGGCAAGCAGATCGGCATCAAGGACGCGGGTTTCCTGGGTATCAGCGTCACCAGCCCGTATACACAGCAGTCCTTCGGCGCCGCCGTGACGCAGACCGGCGCGTTCATCGGCGCGGCCGCCAGGGCGGTGGTGGCGATTCCCGCCCGGATTCCGGCGCTCTGGGACGCCGTGTTCAACGGTGCGCCCCGGGGTCTGGACTCACCGGTCGGCATTGTCGGCGCCGGGCGGATCGGCGGCGAGATCCTGGACTCGGAGAACACCAGCAGCACCGACAAACTGGTGCTGTTCCTGAACCTGCTGGCCGGCTTCAACATGAGCCTCTTCCTGCTCAATATGCTGCCGCTGCTGCCGCTGGACGGCGGGCACATCCTGGGCGCGATGATCGAATGGGTGCGCAAGGGTTGGGCGGCCCTGCGTGGCAAGAAAGATCCAGGGCCGTTCGACGTGGCACAGTTGATGCCGGTCGCGTACGTGGTCGTGCTGTTGTTCGGTGGGCTTTTCCTGCTGACCCTGGCCGCGGACATCATCAATCCGGTCAAACTGTTCGGCTGACCGGGCTCCGCTCTTCCGTTCCACTAGTGCTAGCTGAGAGAAGTCACTGACATGTCCGTCACCGCGCCGTCCGGAGTAGCCATCGGCCTGGGCCTGCCGAGCATGCCCGCCGATCGGGTGGTGCCGGTGCTGGCACCCCGCCGGCGGACGCGGCAACTGAACGTCGGCGGCGTCGGGGTCGGCAGCGACTCGCCGGTGTCCGTGCAATCGATGACCACCACGGTGACCGCGGACATCAACGCCACCCTGCAGCAGATCGCCGAGCTGACCGCGTCCGGCTGTCAAATCGTCCGGGTTGCCGTGCCGACCAACGACGACGCCGACGCGCTGGCCATCATCGCCAAGAAGTCGCAGCTGCCGGTGATCGCCGATATCCACTTCCAGCCCAAGTACGTCTTCGCGGCCATCGACGCGGGCTGCGCCGCGGTCCGGGTGAACCCGGGCAACATCAAGGCCTTCGACGACAAGGTCGGCGAGATCGCCCGCGCCGCAAAGGATCGCGGCACCCCGATCCGGATCGGCGTGAACGCCGGCTCGCTGGACAAGCGGCTACTGGCGAAGTACGGCAAGGCCACCCCGGAGGCGCTGGTCGAATCCGCGCTGTGGGAGTGCTCGTTGTTCGAGGAGCATGACTTCACCGACATCAAGATCTCGGTGAAGCACAACGACCCGGTGATCATGGTCCGGGCCTACGAACTGCTGGCCCAGCAGTGCGACTACCCGCTGCACCTCGGCGTCACCGAGGCCGGTCCGGCCTTCCAGGGCACCATCAAGTCGGCGGTGGCGTTCGGCGCGCTGCTGTCGCAGGGTATCGGCGACACCATCCGGGTTTCACTGTCCGCGCCGCCGGTCGAAGAGGTCAAGGTCGGCCTGCAGATCCTGGAGTCGCTGAACCTGCGGGAACGCGGTTTGGAGATCGTCTCCTGCCCGTCCTGCGGCCGGGCGCAGGTGGACGTCTACACCCTCGCCGAGCAGGTCACAGCCGGCCTCGAAGGCTTGGACGTGCCGCTGCGAGTAGCCGTCATGGGGTGCGTTGTCAATGGTCCGGGGGAGGCTCGCGAGGCCGATCTCGGCGTGGCGTCCGGCAACGGCAAGGGGCAGATCTTCGTCAAGGGCGAGGTCATCAAGACGGTGCCGGAGTCGCAGATCGTCGAGACACTGATCGAGGAAGCCATGCGGCTCGCCGACCTGATGCGGGACGCCGGCGCCGTCAGCGGTGAGCCGTCCGTCACCCTGGCCTGATCCCTGAATCGAGCGGGACGGGCCGGTCGTGGCATTGTGTGCGATAGCTGCCAACCGCCACAGTGAGGCATCCCTATGCTGACCGCCAGCTTTGCCCGGACCCTCGGTCCAGGGCATGCGTCGCAGGTTGCCCGGGTGTTGCAGGCGGATCCGATCTCCTCCTGCATGGTGGCGGCCCGATTTGAGCAGGTCGGGATGAACGAAGCGGCCATGGGCGGGCAGTTCTGGGGCGTCGGCGGCGGTCGTGACGGTTTGCTGTTCGCCGGCGCGTCGATGGTCCCGTTGGCCGGCGACAACGCTGCGATGCGCTCGTTCGCACATGTGGCGGCCAGGCGCGGACGAAAGTGCGCGACCATCCTCGGCCCTGCCGAGCTGGTGCTGCCGTTGTGGGAGCGACTCGAACCGCGGTGGGGTCCGGCCCGTGATGTGCGGTCGGACCAGCCGCTGATGTCGTGCCAGGCCGAACCGTTCGGCCCGCTCGACCCGCACGTCCGGCTGGTGCGGCCCGACGAACTGGACGCCTACTTCCCCTCTGCGGTGGCGATGTTTACCGAAGAGGTCGGCGTCGACCCCCGGGCGGGCGATAACGGCCGGGGATACCGCTCCCGAATATCCGAGCTGATCGGTGCCCGCCGCGCGTACGCCCGCTTCGACGGCGAGACGGTGATGTTCAAGGCCGAGGTCGGATCGCTCTCGCACAACGTGGCACTGATCCAGGGCGTCTGGGTGCACCCCCAGCTACGTGGCCGGGGGCTGGCTGCGCCAGCCATGGCGTCGGTGGTACGGGCGATTCAGCGTGACATGCGCCGAGTGCCGAGCCTGTACGTCAATCAGTACAACCACGCCGCCCGGCGAACCTATGACCGGATCGGATTCCGCCAGGTCGGCACTTTCGCGTCCGTCCTGTTCTGAAAACCATTGCGGTACAACTGGTCTCGCCTGAGGTTAGCCGCGGGCCATCTCGTCGACGCAGACCGTGACAGCGAGCAGGAATGCCTGGTTCTCGCCGGCGCCGATCTCGACGCCATAGGTGTCGCGGACCCGGAACCATTTCTTCGAGATGGTGGCGATGGTTTCTCCGTCGCGTTCGATTTCGTATTCATGATCGACGAAGTTGCCGTGGGCGTGCATGTCCTTCCCGTTATCCGGGTCGATGGTGTAGCGATCGCGAATGCCGAGCATCGCCTTGTGCACCGTCGCCTCGGTGCCGCCGCACTCGATGTGCATCTTGTCCCGGATGCTGAGCTTGCGTTCCTGGATCTTGGCCAGTTCGTTGCCGTCGTGGTCCTCCAGGATGAACGTCTGCCGAAACCGGACAGCCTTGCCGTTGACCTTGTAGATCTTGTCGCCGGACTCGTTCTCGATCCAGAAGTCGTCACCGATGGAGAGCAGTTTCTCCCGCATCTGGTAGCGCTGGACGGTCGGCGCGTCCTCGTGTGATCGGTGGAACAGTCCCATTGCTCTTCTCTTCTCTGCTGAACACGACGGCTCTTCGCTGTGAAACCCGACCGTCGGGCGGCGGTCAGCCCATGCTGTCGATCATTCGACGCGGCGGCACCCGATGCATCACCTGTAGTGGGTAAAGGTCGCCACCGACCGCCGATTGCGCCAGGCCTGTCGCCCCGCAGTCCGATGCGGTCGGTCACAGAAAAGCGGACACCGAGGACCCTATCGGACGCAAACTGGCAGTACAGTGGCCGGTGAGCTACTGAGCGTGTGTGGCAGTAGCGAGACTTCGTGAGTGGCCCAGAAAGCGGGCAGATCGCCGCGGAGTGATACCTAGGGGTGTGCAGTGACAGCGACGATGACCGTCCAGCCCAGTCGGGCTCACCGGGGTTACCGGCATGAGGCGTTGTTGTACCGGGGGCAGCAGGGCTTTCTGGATGCCGTTGTTCCGTTCATCCGGGACGGCATCGAACGTGGCCAACCAGTGCTGGTCGCGGTGATCGCGCCGCGGATCGCCGCGCTGCGTGCAGCGCTCGGGTCCGGTGCCGATGAGGTTCACTTCATCGACATGGCCGAGTTGGGCAGAAACCCGGCGCGGATCATCCCGGCCTGGCGAGAGTTCATCGAAGGTCACAGTGTGACCGATCCACTTGACCCGGAGCGTCGAGTGGTCCACCCCATTCGCGGTGTCGGGGAACCGGTTTGGTTGGGGCGCAGGCACAGTGAGATCGAGGAGTGCCAATTCCATGAGGCGCTGCTCAACCTCGCCATCTCGCCGGACACCCCGCTGTGGCTCATCTGCCCCTACGACGCCGACGCGCTCGGGGCAGACCTCATCGATGAGGCGCACCGCAGTCACCCAGCGATCATTCAATCGGACACCTACCGGGGCAGCACGACCTACGGCGGCGCCTACCACGTCGGTTCGTTGTTCGGACTCGACCTACGACCACCCGCCGGTCCCGTCCGAAATCTGGTGGTGAACGGCAACGACGGTCATCAGGTAGCGGATTGGGTCCGCCGTTGGGCGGAGGCCTCGGGGCTCAGCGTCCAGCGGGCCGGTCGGCTGGCAACGGCGATGCGGACGATCACCCAAGCCAGCGTGACCGGGACCGGCCAGAGCGAGGTGCTGCAGCTGTGGCAGGACTGTTCGGCGTTGATCTGTCAGATCCATGACCCAGGGCACGTCCAGGATCCGATGATCGGCCGGCACTCCGATGGTCAGGACACCCCGCGTGGGCGTGCGCTGCACATCGCCAACGACCTGTGTGACCTGGTGCAGGTCAGGTCCGGTCCCGGTGGTACCACCGTCCGGGTGCACACCTGGCTCTAGCCGCGGTAGGTGAAGTAGTGGTGCTTCTCAACCCGATGGTCGGGGGTTCCGCTTCACGGTGGATTTCCGTGCGGTCGTGGGACCGGCGTCAGCCGGGTTCAGGCGCTGGCTGGGGCTGATTCTCCACCTCCACCTTTTCCTCGGTCACCCGTCCGCCTGGATGCAACAACGACACGATCAGTGAGAAGACCAGCACGATCGCCATGCCGATCAACACTGCCTGGGTCGCAACGGCAAAGTCATTCGCAACGGCCTCGCCGATTTTGGCCTGCAGCTCTGCCGGGACGCCCGCCATCGCGGCCGAGCTGCCCTGCCCGCCGCTGCTCGCCGCTGATGAGGCCAGGCCCGCGGCCTGCTCCGGCGGCACGCCGAAGCTGACAAAAGAGTCGGTCAATCGACTGGCGAACACGTTGCCCAACACGGTCCCCAACACCGCGAGGCCCAGCGCCGAGCCATAGTTCCGAACGGTCTGGGTGATGCCGGTGACCTCGCCGTAGGAGGCGTTGATCGCGCGATTCGTGGCATCGGTGCTGGCCGGGCCGAGAAGCAAGCCAATGCCGGCGCCGGCGAGGAGGATCGCCCACCACTGCGCGCTCAGACTCAGGTCCGTGAGCTTCCAGGCCCACAGCCCGAAACCGATCGCGCCCAACGCGCTGCCCATCACGATTGCCGGCTTGGCTCCGCGTTTGTCCAGGATGTTGCCGCCGACCTGGGCGGCCGGTGCGAAACCTGCGAAGAACACCAGCAGATACAGGCCGGCACTGCTGGAGTCGTAGCCGAGGGACACCTGGGAGTACACGCTGGCGAAGAAGAAGACCGGGACGAACGCGACCATTGACAAGAACAGGACCGCGTTGTCGACGAAGAATGCCCTGTCCTTGAAGATTCGAACCTTGATCAACGGCACCGGCGTGCGCAGCTGTACCAGGACGAACACCGCCAGAATCACCAGCCCGCCGAGGATGCAGCTCCAGGTTCGAAGGTCCGCCCATCCCCAGCTTGCGGCCTGTTCGAAGCCGAGGGTGCTCAGCGCCATTCCGGTGGCGATCAAGGCCGCACCGCGCCAGTCGATGCGTTCGTGCCGCGGCGCCGACTGGATGCCCGCCAGCACCGTGAGGACGACGGCGAGGATTGCTACGGGGATGTTGATCCAGAAGATTGCCCGCCAGGTCCACTGGGTGAGGTAGCCACCGGCGATCGGGCCGATCGCCGTCAGCCCGCCGCTGATCCCGAAGAAGATGGCCAGTGCCTTGCCGCGTTCCCGCAGCGGGAACGCGGACACCACCACGGCCAGCGCGGCCGGAATCATCAGTGCTGCCGAGAGACCCTGGATGACCCGGAAGAAGATGATCCAGGCTTCCGCGTAGGAGCCCTTGGGGGTGAACCCACACAAAGCCGATGCGCCGGCAAAGCCGATGATTCCGATCAGCACCACGCGTTTGGAGCCCAGCACGTCCGCCAGCCGGCCACCCAGGGCGAAACCCGCGGCCAATGCCAGGATGTAGCCGTTGATCACCCACTGCACGCCGTCGCGGGTCAGGTCCAGTTCTTGCTGGATGTTCGGACTGGCGATTGCGACGATGGTCTGATCGATGAACGTCATGGCGACCGCGAAGAGCATCGCGGCCAGTGCCATGTTCTTGGACTTCGCGGTGGTGCGTGGACCCGATGGATCTGCGCCTGCATGACTGGTCAAGTCGGCCCCCTGGGCTCTGCTGCTGGTTGCTGCGCCGAACTCTTGCACACGCTCCCGACAGTCGTGCGCAGGATGTGTTTGAGCTGAGGATTCCCTCCGCCACGGATGTCGTAGCCGGGGACTGTCGGACTGCTGGGGATACTGGTGTCATGATTTTTCGAGTCCGCCACCGACGGCGCAATCGGCGCCGGCTGCACACCGGGCTCGTCCTGGCCCTCGTGGTGCTTTTCACAGCATCCTGCACGAGTGAACAACCGCCGGATGCCGCATCGGGCCCTGATCAGCAGATTGCCGCCTTCGTTTCCTCGTGGCAGCAGCTGAATCCGGAGGCGGCCGCCGACTTCACCTCCGATCCGGCTGCGGCCTCGGTGATGCTCAGCGAAGTGACCAGCAATCTGCACCCGGACTCGCTGGCCATCAGCGCGGCGAGCGTGGAAAGAACGAGTTCGGACTCGGCCACGGTGACGGCAACCTTCACCTGGGAGCTTCCCAATGCGGGAACCTGGAGCTACCCAGCGACCTGGACCTGGCAGCGGGCATCGGCCAATTCCGATTGGGTGCTCGACTGGTCGCCGACCGTCGTGCACCCCAAACTCGGTGAACGCCAGACACTGGCCATTCGAACTGCGGACCCGCAGCCAGGCGTGATGGTCGACCGCAACAACGTGCAGATCGTGGCACCGGTTCGAGTCTTCGCCGTGGTGTTGCTTCCCGGCACGGTGCCCGACGTCGCTGCCACTGCAGCCGTCCTCGCCCCGATTCTGGCGCCGCTTGATCCCACCATCACAGCGGACAGCATTGTGGCCGGAGCTGCGGCCGCCGTCGCAGCCGCAAACGCGCCGGCCACGGATGCAGCCGGCCAGGACCCGGCCGCCTCCGCCGCACCTTCGCCGGCCGCGTCGGTCTCCGCCACCGCGGGTGAGCCGACTGCGACAGCGCCATCAGCCGTTGACCCGGCCACCGTCGGCTACACGGTGATCAACCTGAGGGAGCCCGACTACAACAAGGTCAAGGCAGCGCTCGAGGCTGTACCCGGGATGAGTTTTCCTTCCGAGGTACGGAACCTGCCGCCCACCAGGGACTTCGCTCGGGCGCTGTTGGCGCAGGTCAACCCTGTTGTCAGTGATCGGATGCTCGGCACCGAAGGGTGGAAGGTGATCATCGTCGACACCACTGGCGGCACGTTGGAAACGCTGGTGGATCATCCGGCGGTTGCCGGCGAGCGGGTGACGCTCACGATTGACAGCACCGTCCAGCAGGCCGCCGAAGCGGCTTTGGCCGGCGTTGCGCAGCCGGCCGTGCTGGTCATCATGCAGCCATCAACCGGCGAGTTGCTGACGGTCGCCCAGAACGCGGCAGCGAACGCCCAAGGCGCGCCGGCACTGACCGGCCAATATCCGCCGGGGTCGACCTTCAAAGTGGTCACCGCGACCGCCGGCCTGGATCGAGGTCTGATCGCTCCTGGTCAGCCCGTTGCCTGTCCTGGCGCCTTTGTGATCGATGGCCGGGAGATCCACAACGCGCATGACTTCGACCTCGGCACCGTCGATTCGACCCTGGCCTTCGCCAAGTCCTGCAACACCACTTTCGCCAAGCTCGCCACCGACATGCCCGGCGACGCGTTAGCCGTCGCCGCGACCGATTACGGAATCGGACTGGACTTCGTGGTCGACGGGATCACCACGCTGACCGGAAAGGTCCCGACCGCCGCCACCCCGGTTCAACGAGCGGAGAGCGGATTCGGTCAAGGTGAGGTGCTCATGACACCGTTTTCTGCGGTGCTGATGGCAGCGACGGCCCAGCACGGCTCGATGCCGATGCCCGTGGTGATCCGCGGCACGACGACAACCGTCGACAAGCCCGCCCCCGTGCGGACACCGCAGGTGCAGCAAGCGATCCAGACCTATATGAGGGCGGTGGTGGACGAGGGAACAGGGCAGGGCCTGGAAGCTTTCGGTGACGTCCATGCCAAGACGGGGACGGCCGAATTCGCCGCCGAGGACGGAACGACGCATGCGCACGCCTGGACGGTGGGATACGTCGGAGACATGGCCTTCGCCGCCCTGGTTGTCGGCGGAGAGGACTCGATCGTCACCAATCAGATCGTCAGCCAGTTCCTGGGATCGCTCTAGAACCGAGGTTGCCGACCCGGGCACTCCCGGCACCGGCGGTCGTGCAGTCGCCGTACGCTCGTTGTCATGCTGCGCACTGCCCTGACGCCCGGACGCCAAACGCCGATCCGGCAGGTCCCCGCATTGATACCGCGACCGGAATACGTCGGGCGGGACCGTCCGGCGAAGAGCACCGATCCCTGGGTGCAGCCGGCCGAGATCATCGAGAAGATGCGGGTCGCCAGCCGGATCGCGGCCAGGGCGATGGCAGCCGGCGCGGCTGCCATCGCGCCCGGTGTCACCACGGACGAGATCGACCGGATCGTTCATGAGTACATCTGCGATCACCATGCCTACCCGTCCACCTTGGGTTACAAACACTTCCCGAAGTCCTGCTGCACATCGCTGAACGAGGTGATCTGCCACGGGATCCCGGATTCAACCGTCATCGAAGACGGTGACATCGTCAATATCGACGTCACTGCCTACATCGGCGGAGTGCACGGCGATACCAATGCGACCTATCTGGCCGGGAACGTGTCCGAGGAGAACCGCCTGCTGGTGGAACGCACCGAGGAGGCGCTGCGCCGGGCCATCAAGGCCGTCGCGCCGGGTCGGCAGTTGAATGTGATCGGGCGGGTCATCGAGTCCTACGCGAAACGGTTCGGCTACGGAGTGGTGCGGGACTACACCGGGCACGGAATCGGCCGGACATTCCACTCCGGGCTCGTCATCCTGCATTACGACGAGCCCAGCGTCACCACCGTCATCGAGAAGGGCATGACCTTCACGATCGAGCCGATGATCACCCTCGGGGGGATCGACTGGGATATCTGGGACGACAACTGGACCGTCACCACCAAGGACAAGTCCTGGACCGCCCAGTTCGAACACACACTGGTCGTCACCGATTCCGGGGCGGAGATCCTCACGCTGCCCTGACCGGCGTCCACGAGTAGGGGATCGACGCGGTTACGCTTCGCCGGTGATCGTTGACTTCCGGCTGCTCGGCCCGCTGGAAATCCTGGTGGACGGTGCCGCGCAACCCATGCCGGGCGGCAAGCCCAAAGGGGTCTTGGCAGTGCTGCTGATCAACCGCAACCGGGTGGTGTCCGCGGATTCCCTTGCGGACGCGATTTGGGACAGCGAGCCGCCGGCCGCGTACCAGGGAATCCTGCAGGTCTACATGTCGACGGTGCGACGATCGTTGCGGGCGGCCGGTGCCGACAGCCAGGCCGTGGTGACCACCCAGAACCCCGGCTACAAACTGAGTATCGACGATGCCCGGGTCGATCTCGGCCGGTTTGTCAGGCGGGTGGCCGCCGGCAACGACCTTGTGCGAGCCCAGCGTTATGCCGAGGCCGCGAGCAGTCTGCGGGCTGCGCTGGCCGAATGGTCCGGCCCCGCGCTGGCCGACCTTCGCGGGCTCCGGTTCGCCGACGATTTCGCCGCCGCGGTCGAGGAGGACCGGCTCGTCGCCCTGCACGCCTGCATCGACGCAGAACTGGCCTGTGGCAAGGAGTCTGCCCTCGTCGGTGAACTGACCACGCTCACCGCCCAGCACCCGTTGCGGGAGCCGTTCTGGGTGCAGCTGATCACCGCCCTCTACCGCCTGGGACGGCAGGCGGATGCCTTGGAGGCCAGCAGGCGGATCAGGGAACTGCTGGGTGACGAGCTCGGGATCGATCCCGGCCCGGCGCTGCGCGACTTGGAGGGCAAGATCCTGCGCCAGGAGTCGCTGACCCCGGCGCAGGTCGCACCGTCGCCCGCGATGCAACAGACCGTGAGTGAAACCGCCGTGGTGCTCAGCAGCGCGCAACTGGTGCTGTCGTCGGGCAAGGCCATTCCCATTCCGGCCCGCGGCCTGCGGATCGGCCGGATGGAGGACAACGACTGCGTCATCGACGGCGTCAAGGTCAGCCGCTACCACGCAGTGGTGGTCGAACTGGCACAGGGATTCGCGATCAACGATCTACGGTCCACCAACGGAACGCTTGTCGGCGGCCAGCGGGTGATGGACAGCCATTTCCTGCGAGGCGGTGACGTGATCACGATCGGTGGCGTTGAGATGATCTTCGAAGTGGTCGGGTAGGACAGGCCGCGCGCTTTGCCGGGTAGTAGTGCTCTGACCTGGGTAAATGCGCGATGTGCGGCCAGACACCGGGTTTAAGTCCTTTTGCAGTGGTCTTTCAGTGCTGGGGCGCATCTTTGTCCCAACAGCCGAACAGGCCAAGGCAAACCCCAAAGACCCGGAGGAAATCATGACCACCAGCACCCGCTCAACCCAGAAGTCCACCCGCACATCGACGGTCGGCCGCATCGCCCGACTGCTGGCCATCACCTTCGCGCTGCTGGTCGGTTTCGGCGTCGCCAGCGCGTCCGCCGCCACCGCCCATGCCGACACCGTTGCCGGTGATTCCGTGTTCGGGACCGACGTTGAATGCGGTGGTGACCAACTCTTCTTCACCGCCACCTCCGACGAAACCGAGGGGAGCTACGCGAAGATCTGGGTGTACGACACGGCCATCGAGGAGTGGGTGACCGATGACATCTGGGTCGAGGCCGACTACTACGCCACCTTCAACGTCGCGGACCTGACCTTCGAGCCCGGGTACTACATGGTGTTCATGTCCTACGCCCAGTGGAACGGGTACGACTACGACTACTCCGGCGAGTACATCAACAGCTACGACCAGTACTACAGCTACAGCGACCACGAGACGTCGGACTTCTGCTACCTCGGTAACGACCTGTCCGAGGACAGCTGAGCACCGGTTCGCGGAGCATCCCCGGTCGGCATCCAGCCGGCCGGGGTTTTCTGCGTTTCCTTGTCGATCGGATAGGCCAATGCCGCTCCGGACACCGAGATGCTCACTTGCGCACCGGGTATCACTTCATCGCCACCGAGCAGCCGACAGGTCACGGACGTCGCGGGCAGACCGGCGGTCGCCGGCAATTCGGCGGTGACGACGCAGTCGTGACCGAAGTAGTCCACCGACGACACCACGGCCGGAACCCCGCGGGCCAGCGAGCCATCGGCGGGGGCCGTGCGGTGGATCTCCAATTGCTCGGGCCTGAGCATCAACATAGCCGGACCGTCGAAGCCGATCGCCCCGGTCGGCCGGCGAACCGCGATGTCGCCGAGTGCGCCACTGGCAATGTTCCCGTGCACTATTCCAGGAACGGTGCACGCCTCCCCGATGAACTCGGCCGTCGGCAGGTCGACCGGGTCGTCATAGACCTGCCTGGGTTTCCCCACCTGGGCGAGCAGGCCCGACCGCATAATCGCGATCTGGTCGGCAAAGGACAAGGCTTCGGCCTGGTCGTGGGTCACCAGCAGCGTGGTGACCCCGGTCGCGGCAAGTGCGGCCGCCACCAGCGTCCGGGTCTCCGCCCGCAATGACGCGTCGAGTGCGGAGAACGGCTCGTCGAGCAGCACCAGTCGCGGTTGCGGCGCCAGCGTCCGGGCCAACGCAACCCGCTGTTGCTGGCCACCGGACAATTCGTGCGGGTACCGCCCGGCCAGCGACAGATCGAGGCTGACCAGCTCCAGCAGTTCGGCCAACCGCTTGAGATCTTTCCGGCGGCGGCGGGGCAAGCCGAAGGCCACATTCTGGGCCACCGTCAAATGCGGGAACAGGGCGCCTTCCTGAGCCAGGTAACCGAGCCGGCGTTCCTCGGGCGGCACCTGTCGGGAGGGCCCGGTGACCAGTTGGCCGCCGATCTCGATCGATCCGCCGTCGGGTCGGAGGAACCCGGCGACCAGGCGCAGCATGGTGGTCTTGCCGCAGCCGGATGGACCGAGAACCGCGGTGATGCCGCCGGTTTCGATCTGCATGCTGACGCCCCGGAGTACCGGGACGCCGTTGAAGGACTTTGTCAGGTCGGTCGCCTTCAGCGCCGGTGATTCGCTCGCACGCGTCGCTCATCGGCCACGCACCCGACGCGACTGCTGCAGCAGCAGATAGGTGACCGGGGCGGAGATGATGATCATCATCGCCGCATAGGGGGCCGCTTCCACATAGTCGATGCTGCCGGTCAGGCTCCAGAACTTCGTCGCCAGGGTGGTGGTGCCGATGGGCGAGAGCAGCAGGGTCGCCGTCAATTCCGTCGCGCCGGCGATGAACACCAGCGCCGCGGCGGAGAAGATGCCGGGGGCGGCCAACGGCAGCACCACCCTGCGCAGGGTTGCCGACGGTCGCATACCGAGCGCGCGGGAGGCTTCCTCGAGTTCGGGTGGGGCCTGCAGGAGCGCAGTCCGCAACGCCACCATCGCGCGCGGCAGAAAGAGCACAACGTAAGCGGCGATCAGCGTCAATGTCGTCTGATAGATGGGCCGGGCCAGCCGGATGGTCACGGTGATCAGGGCAAGGGCAACCACGATGGACGGCAGGGCGCCGGCGACGTAGGTGAGCCGCTCCATCACCGTCGTCCACCCGCTGCGGTAGCGGACCGCCAGGTACGCGACGGGAAAGCCCAACACCACGGTGGCGATCGCGCCCAGGCCGGCCAACGTGATGGTTGTCACCGACGTGGACAGCGCTGCCGCCCAGGACGTGCTGCCGCGGCCGAGCCAGTAGGCGACGCTGGACAGCGGCACGGCCAGGGCGGCGCCGACCAGCAGGGTCAGAAAGGCCAGGGCCGGAATCTCGCCGAATCCGAGGCGTCGGGCATCCGGCAGCCGGGCCGATCCCGAACCGACGCGGGCACGGCGGCCTCGGCCGGACAGCCCCGCCTCGCCGGCGACCAGGACCAGGCAGCAGGCCACCAGCACCACCGCGAGCATGTTGGCCGCCGCGCTGGCGAAGCTGGAGGAGTACTGGTCGTAGATGGCGGTGGTGAAGGTCGCGAACCGCAACATGCTGAACGCGCCGAACTCCGAAAGGCAATGCAATCCGACCAGCAGGGTGCCGCCGAGGATCGCCGGCCGAAGTTGCGGGAGCACCACCCGGAAGAAGACGGCGAGCGGCCGCAGACCCAGGGTCCGCGCCTGCTCCTCCCACGCGGGATCGAGCCCGCGCAACGCCGCCGCCACCGGCAGGTAGACGAACGGAAAATAGGCCAGCGTCATGATCAACGTGGCGCCGAACAGTCCGTCGATACCGGGAAAAACGGAGATCCAGCTGTAACTGGTGACGAACGCCGGGATGGCCAGCGGGGCCACCAGCAGTGGACCCCAGAGTCGGTAGCCGGCCACCCGGGCCCGCTCCACCAGGTAGGCGGCCGCGGTGCCGATGATCGCCGTCGCCGTGCACGACAGCACGACGAGTAACCCGGTGTTGACCAGCAGTTCGCCGACGCGTGGCCGGAAGATCAGCCGGCGCACGGTGTCCCACCCGGCAGTCACGGTGGAGAAGAGGATGAAGCCGAGCGGGATCAGGCACAGAACCGTGACCGTCAGCGCCACCGCCAACATCACCGGAGGTGTCCGCAGGGCGCGCTCCGGTCGCAGCCGACCGGGACGTCCGGGCAGCACGGCCACCCGGTCGGGCGGCGTGCTGCCTGCCCCGACCGGGTCGTCCCGCAAGGTGTCGCTCAGATCAGTCCTGCTTCGGTCATCAACTCGGTGACCTCCGGGCCGTTCAGGCTGGCCGGGTCGATCGCCGGAGGCTGCAATTCGCTGATCGGCTTCAATGCCGGGTTGGCCGGGACATCGCTGCCGATCGGGTACTCGAACACGGTATCCGCAACGATCTGCTGCCCGGTCTTGCTGGTGACGAACGCGAGGAACTGCTGGGCCTGTTCCTGCTTGGTGCTGGAGGCCAGGACGCCGCCGCCGGACACGCTCAGGAACGCGCCCGGATCCTGGTTACCCCAGAACAGCAGCTTGGTCTTGCTGCTGTTCTCCCCGGTGCCGGCCTGGTCGCCGTACCAGTAGTAGTGATAGATCACCCCGCCCGGGACCTCGCCGGCGTTGACCGCCTTCATGACCGTGCTGTTGCCCCGGTAGATGCCGGCGCTGGTCTTCATCGCATCCAGCCAGGCCGAGGTGGCGTCGGCGCCCTTGAGTTCCAGGATGGCGCTCACGATGGCCTGGAAATCGGCGCCGCTAGGGGACGCCGCCCACTTGCCCTGCCAGGCCGGATCCTGCAGGTCCATGATCGACGCAGGCAGGTCGGCCTCCGGCAGCAGATCCGTGTTGTACACGAAAACTGTTGAGCGGGCTGCGATTCCGACCCAGTTGCCGGTCGATGGGTTGTTCGCTGTTGGGACCTGCGCGAGGGTCGCGGCGTCGACCGGTGTGAACAGCCCGGCCTGTTCGACGATATTCATCCCCGGCGAGTTCTCGGTCAGGAACACATCGGCCGGCGACCCGGAGCCCTCCGCGACGAGCTGATTGGCCAGCTCGTTGTCGCTGCCGTTGCGCATTTCGATGGTGATGCCGGTTTCCTTGGTGAATTCCTCGGCCCAGGCCTGGGTGAGGTCCTCATGCTGCGCGTTGTAGACCACCAGGCCGCCGGTGCCGGTACCGACCAGTTCTGACTCCTCGGCGGCCGCGGACGAACTGGCCGCAGCGGTCGGTGCCGCGCTACCGGAACCGGCGGCTGCGGAGCTCGAAGCGGCCGAGCTGGCTGCAGCGGAGCTGGCGGGGGTGCTGCTGGAACTGGCGGTCGTACCGGAGCTGCAGGCGCCGAGCACGGCCAGGGCGGCGGCGCCGAGGGCGGCGAGCTGGAACGGGCGGACACGTCGGGTCACAGAAAGTCCTCCTGGGACTGGCGGGCGGTATCGACGCCGGTCAAGCGCCGACCGGGGTGGGCGGTCGTGATTGGAGCGCCACGGAAGCGCTAGGTAAGGCTTGCCTATTAAACACGACCGGAGACAGGTTTCGGTTCAGCCCATCCCAGACCGACCCGCGACGGACGGGTGTCGATCAGCCGCCGGTCGGTTTCGGCAGTGCCAGCAGGGCGTTCTCGACGACCTCGCTGAGCGCCGGATGAATCCAGTACTGACCGCGCGCGACATCATGTGCGCGCTGGCCGAACGACATCGCCTGAATCAGCGGCTGAATGACCGTCGCGGCCTCCGGCCCGATCACGTGCGCGCCGATCAGCAATCCGGTCGCCGGGTCGGCCAGTACCTTGACGAACCCGGTGCTGTTCTCCCGCGCCCAACCGGCCGCAGTGCCGCCGTAATCCCGCCGCCCGACGACATACGCGACGTTGCGCTGCTGCGCCTGTTCCTCGGTGAGCCCGACGGCAGCGATCTGCGGTTCGGTGAAGACCGCGGCGGGGACGAACCGATGATCGGTGCGCACCCGGTCGTCCGGATGCATCAGGTTGTGCCGCACGACCCGGGCCTCGTGGTTGGCGACATGTTTGAGCGCATACGGCGAACTGAGGTCGCCCAGCGCGTAGATCCCCGGGACCACGGTCTCACCGAACTCGTCGACGACGACCCGGCCGCTGCCAGTCGTGGTCACCCCAGTTGCGGGCAGGTTCAACAGATCGGAGTTGGGCCGCCGGCCGGTCGCCAGCAGCAGCATGTCGGCCTCGATCGTCGCCTCGCCGTAGGGCCCCTCGACGAACACCGTCACCCCGTCACCGCCGGCGGTCGTGGGTTTGACGCCGCAGACCTCGGTGTCCAGTCGCAGGTCGTACCGATGCTGCGTGTACTGGGTGAAGGTCGTGGCGATGTCGTGATCGTGGTGCCGGAGCATCCGATCACTTCGGACCAACTGCGTGACGTGGCTGCCGAACGAGGCGAAGACGTGGGCGAACTCGGCGGCGATGTACCCGCCGCCCATGACGACGATGCGCTTCGGGAGTTCATCGATCCGCATGACGGTGTCCGACGTATGGATCGTCCCCCGACCGATCGCCTCCTCGTCCAGCCCGGGAATGTCGGGAATCACCGGGCGACCGCCGGCCGCCAACACGAACCGATCCGCGGTGAGCTCGGTCGATCCACCGTCGTTCAGATCAACCGTCATGGCCTTCGGTCCGGTGAACCTACCGGTACCCGAAAGAACCGTGATGTTCGGCCATTTCGGGCCTTCGCGATATTCCTGACCGCTGCCCGCGATCTCGTCGACCCGGCCGAAGATGCGGTCCCGCATCGCCGGCCAGTCGACCGCATCAATGGTGGCGTGGACGCCGAGTGGACCCGCCTGCCTTGCGTTCTCTGCCACGTCGGCGGGGTACACGTACATCTTGGTCGGGATGCAGCCCCGGTTCAGGCAGGTGCCGCCGAAGCGGCCCGACTCGACGATCGCGATCGTCAGATCCTGGTATTCCTTGCCCAGGATCGTGTTGCCCGATCCGGTGCCGACAACGACCAAGTCATAGTGCATTCCTCAAGGCTAACGGCATCCCGGAGCCACCTGATCAGGCTCTAGTACGCGAACTCCGGGACGATGATCGCCCGGGCCAGGGTGTGAAAGACCAGGTTGAACGAGACAGCCGTTGCGCTGGTGTTGCCATCGACCCCCAGGCTGGCGGCATCGACCGCGTGCACCACGAAGAAGTACCGATGTACCTGATCACCCGGCGGCGGCGCCGGACCGTCGTAGCCGACCGTCCCGAAGTCGTTGGCGACCTGGAACGCCGTCCCGGGCAGGACGCCGCCGGGGCTGCCCGCGCCCCTTTCAAGGGTGGTGACGTCCGCCGGGATATCGACAACCGACCAGTGCCAGAAGCCCGACGGGGTGGGTGCGTCGGGGTCGAAGCAGCTGACCGCGAAGGACTTCGTCCCGGCCGGGAATCCCGACCAGCTCAGTGCCGGCGATTGGTTCCCGCCGCCGGGCGCGTCCGGACCGTAGACGTAGGCGAGATCGATCTGCTCGCCGTTGGTGATATCCGGGCTGCTGACGGTGAAAGATTCGACGGCGGGCAGGAGGGCGTAGGGATCTGGTGCGACGGGTCGGTCCAGGCTCATCGGTGGTCCTTTCGATCGGTGGCCCCTCGTGCGTGCGACGATCGGGCCGTTCGTGAAATCGGCCGGCGCCGTTCGGGAAACGGTCGGGCGAACGGCCGGCCCGACCGTACCCCCCGCCGACAGGTCAGGGCCGGGCCAGGCCGCCCAGATGCAGCGCCAAGTTGTCCGCATCGGCCGCCAGCACGCCGCGCCGCGCGAAGAAGTCCGCGATGTTCCGGCAGTCCCGGCGCAGGAATTCCTCGCCCTGCGGGTTGGCCACCAGATCGACGACCTGGGGCAGATCGATGATGACGCAACCCTTCTCATCCACCAGGACGTTGTAGGGCGAGAGATCGCCATGGGTGAGCCCGGCCTGTGCGAGGACTTCCAGGCTGGCCACCAGGTCGTGCCACAGTTCGACGAACACCGAGGTGGTGGCGTTGAAGGCGGCCAGCCGGGGTGCGGCGGTGCCATCTGGTTCGCCGATGAACTCCATCATCAGCTCTGAACCGATGAGCTGCACCGGGTAGGGCACCCGGGCACCGGCCTTCCACAGTGCCGACAGTGCGCCGAACTCGGCGGTTGCCCATTGGCCGGCGAGCAGTTCCCGGCCGAACGCCGTTCGGGTCGCCATGGCACGCGTCTCGCGTGATCGACGGATCCGCCGACCCTCCTGGTACCCGGCGTCCCGATGGAACAGGCGGTGATCGGCGGCGCGAAATGTCTTGACCGCCAGCAGGCATCCCTCGGCGCCGGGCAGCGAACGGTCGAGCAGGCTGACGTCGGCCTCCTTGCCGGTCTTGATCACGCCGAGCCTGGTGTCCCGCGCCGACAGGGACGTCACCAGCCAATCGGGGATCGGGTGCGGGCCGTGGGTGGCGACGTCATAGCTGGAATAGGGCGCTGCGAGCGGTTCGGCGACGTCTGTCCTGCTCCGCTCGTCGAGGCCGGTGTCCGACGATTCGATGTCGTCGATGCCATCCGCGTCGACCAGCGCCCGACCGGACTTGCCCTCCAGGACCAGGCGTGGGCCCTGCTCGTTTCGGGGGCCACGGCGCCTTCTGGTGCGTGGCGTGTCGTCGAACTGATCATGCAGGTCGTCGAAGGTGTCATCGTCCGGGTCAGCCGGGTGATCGCTGCTGGTGTTGAAACTGCTTGTGTCGAGACCGCTGGTGTTGTCACTGCGGGTCTTGGAACTGCTGGTGTTATGGGTGATGCGAAAGCGTGGCACTGGGGAGTCTCCTGGTGGCAGAGCACCCTGGAAGATCGGTCAGCGAGACCGCGGGTGCAGGGGATTGGTGGGCTGCTTGGCACACAGCACAAAAACGGCGGTCATCGTCGTTCCCCCTTCTGCTTGATCCTGGTTTCCCGGTACGGAAGCGCGGCGGTCGGTCCGACGCACGACAACCATGCGCCGGGTCGACCCAACGGGCAACTGAATTACGTCGGCCGGCCGCTATCGTGCGCACTCACAGCCGAAAAGTGTTTCCCAGCAGGGGCTCTCCCAGCAGCGACGCTCGCAGCACTATCGCTCGCAGCCCGCCGGAAATAGCCAACGGCGCCGGCGGATGTTCCACCGGCGCCGCCGAGTCTGTGAAATGCGGCCGATCAGCTCTTGGGCGCGATCAACAGCAGGGCATCCCCCTGGCCGCCACCGCCGCAGAGCGTGGCGACACCGGTGCCGCCGCCCCGGCGCTGCAACTCCAGTGCGAGGTGCAGGGTGATCCGGGCGCCGGACATGCCGATCGGGTGGCCGAGGGCAATGGCCCCGCCATTGACGTTGATGATGTCCTCGCTGATCCCGAGCGACCGGGCTGACGCGATGCCCACCGCGGCGAAGGCCTCGTTGATCTCGAGCAGGTCGAGATCGGTTGGCTCGATGCCCGCCTTCGCGCAGGCGGCGCGGATGGCGCGGGCCGGCTTGTCCTGCAACGAGGAGTCGGGTCCGGCGATCATGCCGTGGGCGCTGATCTCGGCGATCCACTCCAGTCCGCGGCGCTCCGCCTCGTCCTTGGCCATGACGATGACGGCGGCCGCGCCATCGGAGATCTGCGAGGACGTCCCGGCGGTGATGGTGCCGTCCTTGCGGAACGCGGGACGCAGTTTGCCCAGGGACTCGACCGTGGTGTCCGCGCGGATCCCCTCGTCGGTGTCGACCACGACGTCGCCGCGCCGGCCGGGAACGACGACCGGTTCGATCTCGGCCTTGAACAGTCCGGCCGCGGTCGCCGCGGCTGCGCGCTGATGGGAGCGGGCGGCGAAGGTGTCCTGCTCGACCCGGCTGATCGGGTCCAAATCGTTCGTCGTCTCGGTGAGCTGGCCCATCGGCACGTCGGTGAAGACGTCATGCAGGCCGTCATGGGACAGATGGTCAACGAGAGTGGCGTCGCCGTACTTGAAGCCTGCGCGGGATCCGGGTAGCAGGTGGGGTGCCCGCGTCATGGATTCCATTCCGCCGGCGACGACGATCTTGAATTCGCCCGCCCGGATCAGTTGGTCGGCCAGGGCGATGGCGTCCAGACCCGACAAACACACCTTGTTGATGGTGACGGCAGGGACGTCCATGGCGATGCCGCCGGCCACTGCTGCCTGGCGTGCCGGAATCTGCCCGACACCTGCCTGCAGTACTTGGCCCATGATCACGTAGTCGACGTCGGCAGCCGAAATACCCGACTTGGCCAGTGCCCCACGGATGGCAACGCCACCGAGGTCCGTTGCGCTGACCGACGCGAGCGCGCCGTTGAATCGACCCATCGGTGTTCTGGCCCCAGCGACTATCACGGTGGTGGTCATGGTGGGGGGCCTCCGCAGGTTCGGTGTTCAGGAGCCACTGTTCTCAGTGGACGTATTTCTGGGCAGACTGCATCCGGTACAGCCGGATTCGGTACGGACAACAAATCTATTGGGACACGTTCGGTCGAGATGCGTCCATTGGCGTCTGGGCGCGCAATGCGGGTACAGCAGTGCAGGCGGGTGGTGTCCGTCCGGCCCGCGCGGCGGCGCTGTCCGACCAGCAGTGGGTGAGGTCCACGTTTGGTCAACTGCGCGATCGGTGAAGGGCCGTTTACAAACACTTTCCTTAGCAGGTTAGCTCTCGCGTTTGCTAACGTGCTAACAGTCCGCCTGTGACGGTGGTCACAGCCTACCGGTCAGTAGAAACCCGCTGCGCTCCTCGCGATGTCGCGAACTCAGAACCCTGCGACGTCACTCATGCGGTGCTCGAGCAGTTGTCGCGCCCGGCCCTCGAGCCCCTCGGCGAGTCGGCTTGACCCGGTTGCTCCCGGTTCGCTATCGGCTCTGGCGTAGTCGGACTTCCGCAGTCCGATCGGGCTGATCGTCCCGACGGAGATGATCCGCTGGGCCGGGAGACGGTCGGCGACGGACGCGTGCGGGGTGGCGGCCCGAGACAACGAGCGGGCCGGTGTTGTCGCCGCTTTCGGAACGGGAATCGGCTGGTTCAAGGCATTCAGCAAGGTCATTGACCTGGTGGCCTCGGTGACGGTGACGGTGCCCTGGCACAGATGCGGAGAGTCCGACGTGAGTGGGGCAGCCCTGGCGATCACCGCGGCAATCACCCGGCCCGTCGGGTACAGCGCCGTCATATCCAGTGCGCGCAACCAGCGGGCCAGGGCGCACGGCCCGCAGATCAGATCGTCGTCGGTCATTCGCAGTGTCGTCAGGCCACCCGGTGTCTTGATGGTCGCCACGCCGTCCGAAATGGCAACGTTCGCAACGGTCAGTTCCGCAATGTTGTCGTAGGACAGTCCGGCCATCTGCGAGAGGACGAGCAGTGCCCGGTCGCGGCGGCCGGTCCAACCGCTGGTCCAGCCGTGTGAGGGCAGGTTGCGCATCGCCGCTTCGACCTGTGCCGCGGTAAAGGACTGCCGGCGTAGTTGCGCGGAATCTTCGATCCTTGCCGGTGCCGGCTCGGTGCCTCGACGAGCAACTGACTCTCGCGGGACCGGCTGTCGCGGGACTGCCTGTCGTGCGGTTGCTGGCGGGGGAGTCGCTGGGCGGGAACCAAGCTGTCCTGAATTCGTGTGTACGGCCACCGGTTCACCTTTCGTCGTTTCGTGCACGGATGCTGACGAGAACCCGCGGACGGCTCCTGCATCGCGCTGATCGAAGGCTGCTCATTAGCAGATTAGCCCGTTTGGGTGCTAACCAGCTAATACCAAGATGGTGACGCAGGTCATGTGGCCACCGCCGTCAGGTATTCTAGCAATTAAGTCAATGAATGCACGAATCAGCCTGCCTGCTGGCAATTCAGGCGAAACATAAAGTCTCGCAGGTGGTCTCGCAGAGAGACACCGAGGACGGCCGACCCGGCGCCCGCGCATTCCAGGCCATGTTGACCCGCCGCGCGATAACCGCCGACGGGTAGCCGCCGGGTCCTGTCGAAAGCGGGACTTTCGCCTCTGACCACCCGGGCTGTGCCGACGGACGCTGGAAGCCGGACACCGAGGTCCGACGCCAGTTCCAATGGAGGAGCCATGTACGGCGATTTTCGGCAGTCCATCATCGTGGCCGGGGTCGACGGATCCGGTGAATCCTTGGTCGCAGCGCATTGGGCGGCGCACGAGGCAATGCGCAGGCGCTTTCGCCTGCGGATCGTCCACGGATTCGCGGACCCGCCGCCGCGGTATCCCGGCTACGACCTGCCGCTGGCGGTCTCCCGCGAGCTGCACAACGCCGCGCAACAGATATTGGACGTTGCGGTGCAGAGCATCTCGGCTTGCTACCCCCACCTGGAGCTGACCACCAGCCTGGTTCATGCCGACGCCCGCCGGGCATTGGTGGACGCCTCCGCCGGAGCGGTTCTGACTGTCGTCGGTAGCCGCGGCCGTGGCCGGGTCCCCGAAGTGCTGCTCGGTTCGGTGGCGCTGCACCTGGCGTCGCACGGCCGGTCACCGATCGCCGTCGTTCCGTCCGGGACCGTCCTGGACGGTCCGCGCAGCGACGGCCCGATCCTGCTCGGCGTCGACGCGACGGTGAGCTGCGAGGACGCGGTCGGCTACGCATTCGACGAGGCCAGCGCGCGCGGAGTCGAGTTGATCGCCGTACTGGTGGTTGACGACACCGCCGTCCCGCCGTTCGTCCGGGGCCCGGCCCGGCCCGGCAGTATTGAGGCCCAGAACGAGAACAGTGTGCTGACATCGCAATTGGCACCATGGGCGGAGCGGTACCCCGAGGTGACCATCCGGCCGATCGTGCTCCACGGCCGGCCTGCCGGCGCACTGCTGGACTTTGGGCTTGGCCTTTCCCCCGCCGGACCGAGCATGGTGGTGATCGGCGGTCGTGGTCGCGGCGCGCTCACCGGTTTCCTGCTCGGCTCGACCGGTCAGAGCCTGATCACCGACGGCACCTGGCCGGTGCTTGTCGTGCGCCCCGGGGTTGCCCGTCTTCCGGAACATCGCGCGACCCCGACCCAGGTCGCGTCCCTGACAACGGTGGAGTGATGGTGACCCGGCCTGTTCGTCGCCGATCGTTGCACATCGACCGTCGATAAAGGACTCGAGTCTGCTGACGCAATAACGTTACGGTGCAGGGCATGTCGGACACGCTTACGCACCGCGCGCTGCGCATCGAGGACGCTGCGGCCACCGCCGAGCTGTTCATGGCGATGGAGCGGGCGAACCCCGTCGACGAGGCGTTCAACGAGCAGGACTTCATCGAAGAATTCTCCGGTCCCCGCGCCGACCTCGATCGCGGGAGCATCGGAATCCACGCCGGCGCCCGGCTCGTTGCGGTCGGCTGGCTGCTCGTCAGAACGGCTGCGCGCAACGGCGATCTGGCGGAGCGGGAGTACTCGCTTGAGGGCGGAGTGCACCCCGATTTCACCGGCCGCGGACTGGGGCGCCGCATCCTGCACGAGTTGGCGGAGCGGGCCACGCAGATCCGGGATGCCGATGGGGCCGGAATGCCCGCGGTGTTGAAAGTCGGTGTTGACGAGCTCCGTCCGCGCTCGATCGCCCTGCTGACCGCGGCCGGCTTCGAGACGTGGCGGTACTTCCTCCGGATGCGCCGCGACCTGGGAACCGGAGGGCCGGACGGTGCCGCGCCGACCGAGGTGGTCGCGGTGCCGGCCACTGCCACAGTGCGGCCCTATCGAAGCTCCGACGACGACGCGGTGCGGCAGGTGTCGAACGAGGCCTGGGCCGACCATTGGGGGTCGACGCCGATGGACCAGGCAACGTGGCGCGCACAGTTCGCCGAGTCGGCGTCATTCCGGCCGGCGCATTCCAGGGTCGCGTTGATGGCCGGGGCCATCGTCGGGTTCGTCCTGGTCGCGGAGTTCGACGCCGACACCCAGCAGCGCGGCTATCGGACCGGCTATATCAGCCGGGTCGGCACACTGCGCCGGGCGCGCGGCCGGTCCATCGCCAGCACCCTGCTCGCCGACTGCCTGGAGAGCCTGGCGGCCGCCGGGTACCGCTGCGCCGAGCTGGACGTCGACGCCGAGTCGCCGACCGGCGCCGGCCCGCTGTACGAGCGGGCCGGCTTCGTGACGATCGGGCGGATGCGGATCTTCGGGCGGCGGTTCTGAGCGACCTGGAACCGGATCCGTTTCAGTGCTCTCCCGGTGTTGATCGGCGGTCCCTCCTTCGTCGGGCCCGACTAGGCTGGCCGACGCGCTGCCCGCGCCGCGCGGTTTGCGGTGACGGAACACAAAACAAGGAGTCCTGCGGTGATCACACGCTTGTCCACGCTGTTCCTGCGCACCCTGCGCGAGGATCCGGCCGATGCGGAGGTACCCAGCCATCGGCTGCTGGTCCGGGCCGGCTACGTCCGCCGGGCGGCGCCCGGGATCTACAGCTGGCTGCCGCTCGGCTACCGGGTGCTGCGCAATGTCGAGCGGATCGTCCGCGAGGAAATGGACGCCATCGGCGCCCAGGAAGTGCATTTCCCCGCGCTGCTGCCCCGCGAGCCCTATGAGGCGACAGGTCGCTGGACCGAGTACGGCGACAACCTTTTCCGGCTCAAGGACCGCAAGGGCGGCGACTACCTGCTGGGCCCCACCCACGAGGAGATGTTCACCCTGTTGGTGAAGGACATCGTCTCGTCCTACAAGAGCCTGCCGCTCACGCTCTATCAAATTCAGACCAAGTACCGCGACGAGGCGAGGCCACGGGCCGGCATCCTGCGCGGCCGGGAATTCGTCATGAAGGACTCCTATTCCTTCGACCTCGACGACGCCGGGCTGGCCGCGTCCTACCAACGGCACCGGGATGCCTACATCCGGATCTTCGACCGGCTGGGCCTGAGGTACGTGATCGTCGCCGCCATGTCCGGGGCGATGGGCGGGTCGGCCTCCGAGGAGTTCCTGGCCGACGCCGAGGTCGGCGAGGACACCTACGTCAAATGCTCGAACTGCGACTACGCCGCGAATGTGGAAGCCGTGCAGATTCCGGCCGCCGCCGCCATCGATGCGTCCGGCCTGGAGGCCGCCCATGTCGAGGAAACGCCGGAGACACCGACCATCGACACCCTGGTGGCGATGCTCAACGAGCGGTTCCCCCGCACCGATCGGGCCTGGTGGGCCGGCGACACGCTGAAGAACGTCATCGTGTTGCTCCGCCACCCTGACGGCAGCACCGAGCCGTTGGCGATCGGTGTTCCCGGCGACCGGGAGGTCGATCCCAAGCGCCTGGAGGCGCAGGTGGCACCCGCCGAGATCGAACCGTTCACCGAGGAGCACTTCGCCGCCAACCCCGGCCTGGTCAAGGGCTACATCGGGCCAGGAGCGCTCGGTGCCGAGCGGGTCACCAGGATCCGCTACCTGCTCGACCCCCGGATCGCCGAGGGCTCGGCCTGGGTGACCGGCGCCGACGAGCCCGGCCGGCACGTCATCGGGCTGGTCGCGGGCCGCGACTTCAGCGGGGACGGCATCATCCAGGCCGCCGAGATCCGGGACGGCGACGAGTGCCCGGTCTGTGGGCATGCGTTGATCAGCGCGCGCGGTATCGAGATGGGGCACATCTTCCAACTCGGCCGCAAGTACGCCGAAGCGCTGGACGCCAAGGTGCTCGACGTGAACGGCAAGCTGGTCACCGTGACGATGGGTTCCTACGGCGTCGGGGTGTCCCGCGCCGTCGCGGCAATCGCCGAGAACTCCCATGACGACCGGGGGTTGATCTGGCCCCGGGAAATCGCGCCGGCCGATGTCCACCTGGTGATCGCCGGGAAGACGCAGGAGATCATCGAGACCGCCGAGATCATCGCGGCCGGGCTCGACGCGTCCGGAATCCGGGTGATGCTGGACGACCGCGCCGCCTCCGTCGGGGTGAAATTCACCGATGCCGAGCTGATCGGCGTTCCGATCATTTGCGTTGTCGGTCGCGGCGTTGCCGACGGGGTGATCGAGATCCGGGACCGGGCAACCGGTTCCAAGTCAGAAGTGTCACTGGCCGAGGTCGCGGAGCGGTTACGGGAGATCGTCCGCGGCTGACGAGAGCCGGTGCGACTAGCCGCCGAACTTGGTATCGAAGCGCTGCAGGAACGCGGCGGTGGCCTGCCGGGAAACATCGACCGACGGGTGATAGCCGCCGTCGACGAACCCGGTGGTGATCCCGTTGGCCACCATCCACTCGATTTCCTTGTACGTCGGTGCGGCTTTCGGGACGTCGTTGAAGCTCGGCGTGGCCGGCGGGGTGTACGTCAGTGCCGGGTTCCGGTGCAGCGCGTACCGGTAGAGGAAAACGGCCATTGAATCGCGGGACACCGCCCGCCCGGGCTGGAAGCTGAAAGTCCCGTTGTTGTTGTCCGTGCCGGCGGTGATTCCGGTGGCCTTCATCCATTCGACGGCCGGGTAGAAGGTGTTCGTCTTCGGGACATCGATGAAGGACGGCACGGTTGGCGGGACGAACGTCTCCGCCGAATACCGATGGAGAAATGCAGCCATAGCCTGCCAGGACACGTTCAGGGCTGGTCGGTACTCGCGCCCGGCGGGCGTTGTGGTCCCGGTGCTGAGGCCCGTCGAAGCCATCCACTCGATCGGCACGAAGAACGGATGGGAGGAACTGACGTCGATGAAGTAGGGCGCTCCGGGGTTGACCAGGGTGACCGGATAGCTGCGACTGATGGTCGTGCCGGCCTTCACGATCCCGGTCACCGTGACCGAATAGCTGGCCTCCGCACGCCCGACGGGTGGGGTCAGCCCGGCGACATCCCAGGCCAGTGTTCGGCTGTCGTAGATGCGCGACGGGGGGTACCTGGTGACGGTCAACGCTCGGCCGCCTGCGTCCCGCACAGAGACCTGCGCCGAAGCGAAGCTGACGTCGTCGTCCGGGGTACCGGGCAGGTTCGTCGCCGTCAGCGACCATCGCCCCGCCGGCTCCAGCGGCGCGGGAAAGTAGCCCGCCGTCGGCCAGGCCACCCACTCCGGTGACCCGGCTGGCGTGTTGAAAGCCGTTTGACCATCGATCACGTACAGCGCATTGGCTCTGGTCGTGGTGCCGGTTCCCATCTTCTTGGTGCCCGGCGCCAGGATCCAGCGCCGGTGTCCGACCGCGGTGTTACCGGTGCCGGCGTCGCGCATGTAGCTGTCCACCGCGAGCGCGTAAGGGGCGGCGCTGTAGCCGAACCGGATGTGCAGGTTCGACTTGCCTGATCCGGCGGAGCCGTCGGCGGTGTAGCACGCCGAGCCGGTCGACGGGGTGTGGCTCAGCGTGCCCGTCGCGTCCGAGATCAGCGCTGCGGCCCTGGCCTGGGTCGAATAGGCGGGATCGAACGTCACCGACTGCAGGCCGGCCATGCCGCGCATGTAGTTGACTGCGGTCAAGGTCGCCGCGTCACCCGTTGGGCTTCCGGTTCCCGGCCCGCAGGGGGCCACCGAGCCGTTCCACACCGGGGCAACACTCGTGCTCGGCAGGAAGGTCTTCAGATAGGCGTCCTCGACAGCGGCCCGGCTGGCGGTGTTCACGACGGCCGCGGCCCTGGCAGTGAGTTGGCTCCTGGTGCTGGCCGGGCCGAGGTCGACCTGACCGGCCGCGGCCGCTGGCGTCCCGAGTGCTGCAGTCCCGATCGCGAGGGTCATTGCAATGAGAACCCATCGCCGCATGGTGCCGTTCGACCTGATCATCGCAAACCCCTCGGCCGCTTCACGTCACCCGGCTCGGGAGAACCCACGCCGCACCTGATGCTGACAGCAGGAAGTGCAGCGGCCCATGCCCAATTCGGGGTTGTCGATTGATGCACCCGATCGGGGAAATACGGTGTGAAGACCCAGCCCAGTTCGGCACTGTGCGGCATTATCTGCCGGGCCTACTTCCCCGTCCGGGTCAGGTCTGGCCGGGGAACGGCACGGTCGACGGGACGGTCCCGACAACCTGCTTCCACATGGCCAGCCGCACCGCGGCATCCGACAGGCCGGTCAGGGCGAACCCGCGAAGTTCTGCGTCATCGGTCGATCCGATGACCACCCGCCACGCCGCTGCCGCATCCGTTTCAATGTCCTGCGCCAACGCGAGCGCCGAGGCTGCATCGGTCACCGGGACCGAGATCTGATAGGCGGCAGCAGGTTCCGGTGCCGCCGCACCGCCCTGGATGAGCCGCGCGGTGGTGGCATCCCGCCGGAGCAGGTGCCCGGAGCGGGCCTGCGCGATCATCGCCGCCTGGTCCCGGGCGTAGGCGGCGACCAGGCCGTAGGCCCAGACCGCCGCCTGTTCGGCGGACAACGCGGCTTGTAGCGCTGCCTGAGCGTCCGGCGCCAGTGGGCCGGCGGGTGCGGTGGTCGGGACGGCGACAACGGAACTCGGGGCAGGAGAGCCGGACGTTGCGGCACCGGACGCAGGATCACCGGATTCGTCGGCCGGTGGTGTCGGGGCGGGACTCGTCATGCCAGCACCGCCCGATGACTGGCCAGCGCCGCGGCGATCGAGCCGAACAGCGCTGCCCGGTAGCGCGATGCAGAGGACGTGGCATCGGTGAACTGAACCTGTGCCGTGGCGGCGTCGCCGCGAACCGCCGAGATGATGGCCTCCGGAGTGTCGGGCATGGTGATGGTCCCCGCCGGTGGGGCGGTAACGGCGGGCGAGGTGGCCGCAGCAGCGCCGGTCGGGTTCATCCGGGCGAACTCGGCCTCCAGTGCGGTCAATTGCGCCTGCCGGTCATCGCGCAGGGGGGTCAACCGGGGTGCGTCGGTCGGGTCGGCGGCAATGGCCGCGTCGAGCCGCAGCAGGTGCAGGTTGGTCGTCGCGATCAAACCGTTGATGGGGTCGAGGGCTGCGGGCGTCGCAACCACCGAGGGGGCGGGTGGTTCGTCGCTGCCGAAGTACCCGCAACCGGTCGCTGACAGGAGCGCAGCGGCACTGAGCCCGCCGACTCCGAAGAGAAGGGTGCGCCGCGAGATCGGTGCGCCGGGTGCATTTGCCACCCGCCCATCATGACAGCCCGATCGCGGTGCTTCGGTCCGCAACGCACGTCAGGGCTCCGGGCGAACCCGACTGCCGGAGCCTGGGTCCGAACACCGCCAAGCCGAACAGCGGGCCGCCGGGGTTGCCGGGGCCCGATAAGCTTCCGAACTGGTCGCCAGCACCATCCGGCGGGCTGCGACGGTCAGCGGTGAGCTGATTTCACGGTTTGGAACGGCACAACAACTGCACACCGCGGACCGCTGGGTCGGTATGGCTGCACAGAAGGAGGCAGCGATGGGATCCGGCGATGAGCGCCGGCTGCAGGAGGTCGTCACCGCGGTGACGGCAGCAGCCGGCTATGACCTGGAGGAACTCCTGGTGCGGTCCGCCGGCCGGCGACGGGTCGTGCGGGTTGTCATCGACAGCGATCACGGTGTGTCCCTGGACGAAGCCGCATCGATCAGCCGGTCCATCTCCGAGCGGCTGGACGAATCAGGCGAACAGGACCCGGCCGGCAGTGAGCCGTACACCCTCGAAGTGACCAGTCCCGGGATCGGCCGGCCGCTGACTCTGCCCCGGCATTTCCGGCGGGCGCGCACCAGATTGGTGGCATTGGTCACCATCGACGGCAAGCCGATCACCGGCCACGTGCTCGCGGCGACCGACACCGCGGTGACCCTGATCGTGCCCGCTCGGAAGGGGGTCGGTACCGGGATCAAGCAGATCGACGTTCCGTTGGCGGACATCGAACGCGCCAAGGTCGAGGTCGAGTTCAATCACCCGGCCGCCGCGGTGCTCGCCCTGCTCGGGGTCAGCGCACCGGAAGAACCCGAAGTCGACTCGGTCCACGATGAGATCGACGACGATGAGATCGACGACGATGAGATCGACGACGATGAGAATCACGAACAAGCCACGGATTCCAGTGAGGCAGTGACTACATGAACGTCGATATCGCCGCCCTGCGCGCGGTTGAGAAGGAAAAGGGCATCGAGCTGGGGTCGCTGATCGACACCCTGGAGTCCGCCCTGCTCACGGCCTACCGGCACACTCAGGGACACGCCGGCCATGCCCGGGTCGAGATCGACCGAAAGTCCGGCGAGATCCGGGTCTGGGCCCAGGAGACCGCGGAGACCAGCGAGGGTCAGGAAGTCGTCCGGGAATGGGACGACACCCCGGAGGACTTCGGCCGGATCGCCGCCACCACCGCCCGGCAGGTCATCCTGCAACGCCTGCGCGATGTGGACAACGAGCGGACGTTCGGGGACTTCGCCGGTCGCGAGCACGACCTGATCACCGGGACGGTCTCGGCCGACGCAAAGGTGAATGCGCGCGGCGTCGTCGTGGTCAGCCTCGGAGACGTCGAGGGCATTATTCCGGCGGCCGAGCAGTCGCCGGGGGAGACCTACACGCACGGTCAGCGGCTGCGTTGTTACGTCGTTTCCGTTTCCAGAGGACCGCGTGGACCGCAGATCACCCTGTCCCGGACGCACCCGAACCTGGTTCGCAAGCTGTTCGCGCTCGAGGTGCCGGAGATCGCGGACGGCTCGGTCGAGATCACCGCGGTGGCCAGGGAGGCAGGCCATCGGTCGAAGATCTCCGTCAAGCCGACCATTGCCGGCGTCAACGCCAAGGGTGCCTGCATCGGCCCGATGGGCGCCAGGGTTCGGGCGGTGATGAGCGAACTCGGCGGCGAGAAGATCGACATCATCGATCACGACGACGATCCGGCCACCTTCGTCGGCAACGCGCTCTCCCCGGCCCGGGCCATCTCGGTGACCGTCGTCGACGCGGTGGCCAGGGCCGCACGGGTCGTCGTCCCCGATTTTCAGCTGTCGCTGGCGATCGGCAAGGAAGGCCAGAACGCCAGGTTGGCCGCCCGCCTCACCGGCTGGCGGATCGACATCCGCAGTGACGCGGTACCCGATGTGCCCGCGACGGTGTCCGAATGACGATCCGGTCAAGAACGTCATCGCCGCGACCGGTAAGGCGGTAGACTTTGCTGTCGGCCCGTTCTTCGTCTCCGGCCGTCAATGAAGATCATGCCGGGCCAGCTGGCCCGGTACGGACCTGTGTTGGCTGCCGAACCCGCGAGCGGTCGGTAGATTTACTGCGCGTTGTGGCCGTGGACGGGGTTCTCGAACCCGATCCCCGGCGGCGCCTCCCCGGCAGGGGGGCGTGGATGCATCCCAACTCGGTGTGTCTGGATCTCGCAGAGCGCCGTCGGGCGTTCGGTAGGGCCTTGCGGTTCTCCGGTCAGCTCGACAGCACAGCGGTTCGTGAGTTTGTGTCAGCGTTGTCGTCAGTATCGTCAGTCCCAACATCGCCTGAAATCAGAAAGCAGGTCGACCCAAAGTGATCACGCCGTGAAGCAGCAATGAGCGTCACACCCGGCACGTCTAACTGAGGTCGAGCGGTAGCCCGCCCGCCCTCGCCGTAAGGAGAGCAGTGGCAGGCAAGGCCCGCGTACACGAGCTTGCGAAAGAGCTCGGCAAGACAAGTAAAGACATCATGGCGAAACTCACCGAAATGGGTGAGTTCGTCAAGTCCCCGTCCTCGACCATTGAGGCGCCCGTCGTCCGCAAGCTGCGGGACGCCTTCCCGGCCACCAAGCCGGCAGCGAAGACGGAACTCCCGGCCAACGGATCGGCCGCACCCGCCAGGACATCTCCCAACGGCGGACCAGGTCGTCCGGGTGCACCCGCACCCCGGCCCACCGCAGCCGCCCCCGGACCGGCACCCGTTGCCCGGCCGGCCGCTGCCGCAGCTCCGACGACGACACCGCCCGCCGCGCCGGTTGCCGCGCCGGCGCCAGCAGCACGACCGGCCGCTCCGGCGCCCGCTGCTGCTCGTCCGGCCGTGTCGCCGCCTCGGGTCGCCCCCGCGGCTGCGTCCAGCACCCCTCCGGCCGCACCCACACCGACAGCGCCGGTCACCGGCTCCGCCGGCCCGGGCTTCCAGGCACCGGTCAGTGCCCCCGCGGCGTCCGCCGCACCGGCGCCGACCGCTGATCGCCCGGCTGCCGCAGCGGCTCAGGACTCGGCACCTGCGGCCCGCGCCGACGCGCCGGCTCCGCGCCCGGCCCGCCCGGCCGGTGGCGTACCCGGTGCGCCCCGTCCGCCGCGGATGGGCAACAACCCGTTCGGAACTCAACAGCGCAGTGCGCCGCCGCGTCCCGGCGGCGTCCCCGGCGTGCCGCGGCCGGCGGCCGGTCGTCCCGGCGGCGCGCCCGGAACCGGTGCCCCCGGCACCCGTCCCGGCCCCGGCGGCGCGGCTCGTCCCGGTGCTCCCGGTGGCGCTCCGCGTCCCGGTACCCCGGGTGGTCGTCCCGCCCCCGGCGGTAGTGCCCGCCCGGGTGGTGCTCCCGGTGCTGGCGGCGGTGGTTACCGCGGCGGTCCCGGCGGTGCCGGTGCCGGTGCTCCCGGCGCAGGCGGCGGTGGTGGTTACCGCGGCGGTCCCGGTGGTTCGACCGGTGGTCCCGGTGGCGGCGGTGCCCGTCCCGGTGGCGGCGGTCGCGGTCGTGGTGGTGCGGCTGGTGCCTTCGGGCGTCAGGGTGGACCGGCCCGGAAGGGTCGCAAGTCCAAGAAGCAGCGCCGCCAGGAATTCGACAACATGCAGGCCCCGTCGATCGGCGGCGTGGCGCTGCCGCGCGGCAACGGATCGACGATCCGGCTGGCCCGCGGCTCCTCGCTGGCCGATTTCGCCGACAAGATCGATGCCAACCCGGCCTCGATGGTGCAGGCGCTGTTCCACCTCGGTGAGATGGTCACGGCCACCCAGTCGGTGTCCGACGACATCCTGGAGCTGCTCGGCAACGAGATGGGCTACGAGGTTCAGATCGTCTCTCCGGACGACGAGGACCGCGAGCTGCTCGACTCGTTCGACCTCAGCTACGGCGAGAACGAGGGCGACGAAAGCGATCTCGTCATCCGGCCACCGGTGGTTACCGTCATGGGTCACGTCGACCATGGCAAGACCAAGCTGCTCGACGCCATCCGCAACACCCACGTGGTGGACAAGGAAGCCGGCGGGATCACCCAGCACATCGGTGCGTACCAGGTGGCCACGAACCTGAACGATCAGGAACGGTTGATCACCTTCATCGACACCCCCGGTCACGAGGCGTTCACCGCCATGCGTGCCCGCGGCTCGCAGTCCACGGACATCGTGGTGCTGGTGGTCGCGGCGGACGACGGTGTGATGCCGCAGACGGTCGAGGCGATCAACCACGCCAAGGCCGCTGATGTGCCGATCGTGGTGGCGATCAACAAGATCGACAAGGAAGGCGCCAACCCGGACAAGATCCGGCAGCAGCTGACCGAATACGGTCTGGTCGCCGAGGAGTACGGCGGCGAGACCATGTTCGTCGAGATCTCGGCGAAGTCGCGCACCAACATTGACGGGCTGCTCGAAGCCATCCTGCTGACCGCTGACGCGGCGCTGGATCTGCGGGCGAACCCGGCGATGAACGCGGAAGGTGTGGCCATCGAGGCACACCTGGACCGTGGCCGTGGCGCCGTTGCGACCGTCCTGGTGCAACGCGGCACCCTGCACGTCGGCGACTCGATCGTCGCGGGCAATGCCTACGGCCGGGTGCGGGCGATGTTGGGCGATCACGGCGAACAGGTCACCGAGGCGACGCCGTCGCGTCCGGTTCAGGTGCTCGGATTCACCTCCGTGCCCGGTGCCGGCGATTCGTTCATGGTGGTCGAGGAGGACCGCGTCGCCCGGCAGATCGCCGAGCGTCGGCAGGCCCGTAGCCGCAAGGCGCAGATCGGCAACCGTCGTCGGATCTCGCTGGAGGACCTCGGTGCCGCTTTGCGCGAGCGCAAGATCGAGAACCTCACGCTGATTATCAAGGGCGACAACTCCGGCACCGTCGAGGCGCTGGAAGACTCGCTGATGAAGCTCGACGTGGGCGAAGAGGTCGAACTGCGGGTTGTCCACCGCGGTGTCGGCGGGATCACCCAGGACGACATCAACCTCGCGGCGACCACGCAGGCCATCGTCATCGGCTTCAACGTGAAGCCGGTGCGTGGTGTGCAGGAGCTGGCCGACCGCGAAGGCGTGGACATCCGGTACTACACGGTGATCTACCAGGCGATCGACGAGGTCGAGAACGCGCTCAAGGGCCTGCTCAAGCCCGAGTTCGAGGAAGTGCAGACCGGCACCGCCGAGGTCCGGGAGATCTTCCGGTCCTCCAAGTTCGGCAACATCGCCGGTTGCATCGTGCGCAGCGGAGAGATCCGCCGCAACGCCAAGGCCCGGCTGCTGCGAGGCGGGATTGTCATCAACGACAACCTGCAGATCGACTCGCTGCGCCGGTTCAAGGATGACGCCACCGAGGTCCGCGAGGGCTTCGAATGCGGCATCGGCCTTGGCTCCTGGAACAACATCGAGGTCGAGGACACCATCGAGACCTATGACGTGCGGGAAAAGCCGCGCGCGTAACGCTGCCCGAAGAGTTGATCATGACGAAAGCTGCTGGCTTTCCGGCGTGTCGCCGGCGAGTCGCGCAGCTTTCGTCATGATCAACACCGGAGTAGGGCGGCAGTCTGATGAGCGATAGCACCTGGGGCGACAGCTACGTCGGCGTGCTGGAGTGCGATGTCCTGCTGGGTGCCGTCGGGTCGCTCAAACACAAGCGAGCCGTCATCCGGCCGGTGCTCACCCGGCTCCGTCGGCTCGACGTCGCGGTCACGGAGGCCGGCGACACCGACCGTCATCGGCGGGCGTTGATCGCTGTCGCGACGGTGTCCGGAGAGTCCGCCCAGGTACATCGGGTCTTGGACAGCTGCGAACGGCAGATTTCCGAGGAGTTTGAACTGGAATTGTTGTCCACCCGCCGACGGATCATCGGTCCGCACGACGAGTGAGGGCGAACTCGGCCATCGCGTGCGGCGCGGTAGCGTCGAGTTTGCTGTGTCGGCCGAGTTGCTGTGTCGGCCGAGTTGCAGTGCCGGCCGAGTTGCAGTGCCGGCCGAGTTGCAGTGCCGGCCGAGTTGCAGTGCCGATTGCCCCAGACCGACCATCACCACCAGCCTTTCGGCTCATTTCAGGGAGACGACACCCACATGGCAGATTCCGCCCGCGCCCGCCGATTGGCCAAGCGCATCGTGACCATTGTGGCCACCGAGCTTCAGCACCAGGTCAAGGATCCGCGGCTGGCCATGGTCACCGTGACCGCGGCCACCGTGACCCCTGATCTGCGCGAGGCGACGGTGTTCTACACGGTCTACGGCGACCAGGGCGACATCGACGGCACCGCCATCGCGCTGCACAGCGCCACTGGCGTGCTCCGTTCCGCGGTCGGTCAGCAGACCGGCATCAAGTTCACCCCGACGCTGGTGTTCAAGTTGGACACCGTTCCGGAGAACGCCTACCGGATCAACGAACTGCTCGAGGCGGCCCGCTCCGCGGATGCCGAAGTGGCCGAACGCGCGGCGGGCGCGAGCTACGCCGGCGACCCGGATCCGTACAAGGTGCCGAGGGTCGAAGAGCCGCAGGATGACAGCGAGATCATCGACACCCCGGGGACTTTCGTCCTGGAGGGCGGCGTTGGCGCCGACGATTCCGATGATTCCGATGACGGCGAGTTCGACGATCCGACGGCTGCGGTGACCCACCGGGTACGGTAATCATGCGTCGGCATAGTCATCGCGGCAGTCCGCTATCCGGGACCCGTCTCGACGCCGTTATCAATCGGTGACACTATCCGTAGAAGGAACCGCCCGGACCGCCGGGGAGCGTGACCGGGAGGCGACGTGACAGATACCCGTGCGGTACGCGGTCGCAGTCGTGGCGCCCGGGTCAGGCGACCACCGGTGCTGCCTGACGTGGGCAGCGTCGAGGAGATTCTGTCCACCCTTCAAGGCTCGGCGACCAGCGAACTCGATGTTGCGACAGACCTGCTGGCCAAGGCCAAGGACATCGTTCTGGTCGCGCATATCCAGCCGGATGCCGACGCTCTGGGTAGTGCGCTGGCCCTGGGGCTCGGCCTGGCCCGCCGCGGCAAGACCGTCGCGGTGTCGTTCGCCGAGCCGCACGACATTCCCGAATCGCTCAGTGCGCTGCCCGGCGGTCACCTGGTCGTGCGACCGGCGGAGTTGCCAGCCAAGCCGGAATTGCTGGTCAGCCTGGACGTCGGCTCCATCGAACGGCTGGGCTCGCTGGGCGGGCTGCTGGACGTGGCCCGGCAGACGCTGGTCATTGACCATCACGCGTCCAATACCCGCTTCGGTCAGCACCACTACGTCGACGCTTCGGCGGAGGCCACCGTCGTACTCGTCGCGCGGATCCTGGACCAACTCGGCATCGTCATCGACCGGGAGATCGGTGAGAACCTCTACGCGGGCCTGGCCACCGACACCGCGCACTTCCGCAATGCGGACTCCAGCGCCCACCTGCTCGCCGCCCGGCTGATCGATGTGGGGGTCCGGCCGCCGGAGGTGATGGCCCCGATCACCGAGTCGCACCCGTTCGGCTGGCTGTCGATGCTCTCGGATGTCCTGGGGGGCGCGGTCCTCGATGCCGACGCCGCCGGCGGTAGCGGTCTGGTCTACACCGTCATCGACGACAAGATCCGGAACGGCCTGCGGCAGGAAGAGTTGGACTCGGTGATCGACATCCTGCGGACCGCGCAGGAGGCCGACGTTGCCGTCGTGCTCAAGCAGAGCGAGGGCGACAGTTGGCAGGTCTCGCTGCGATCGAAGGGGCCGATCGACGTGGCCGCCGCAGCGGCGGCCCTGGGCGGCGGCGGGCATGTTCGCGCCGCCGGATTCACCCACCATGGTGATCCGCTGCTCGCCATCGACGCGCTCCGGGCTGTCCTCGACCGGTAGACCGGATACCCGCCCGCGCCGAGCCCGCCGGCGGCGGCGGCGCATCTGGCCTGGGCAGTGCCCTGAACCGCTCGGCGGCGGTGCCTGAAACGCTGCTCATGGGTTTCTACTGCCGCACGTGGGCGACTCAAGTCATGCCGAAGCAGGGGAACGGCCCCAACTGCAGCAGTTCAGCAGCGAGTCCTTGCCCAACCGTGGCCGCTGCGGCGTGCATTTGCGCGAACCTTGCGGCAGCGGCGTGCCTGGCCCGAACCTGGCAGCAGCGCCGAGCCCGGGCGGGCCGTCGGCGTGAGTCTGCCCACTCCTTGGCGGTGACTTCTTGGTCACGGCCCGACTCGTCCGGCATCATAGATACATCATGGATGCAACAAATCGTCTGTCTGCTGCCGACCGCGTGTTCGAACACGTCCGCGAAGGGGTGCTGACCCGCCGCTATGCAGACAACGATCTGCTCTCCGAGGGGCAGATCGCCCAGGAAACCGGGGTCTCCAGGACACCTGTCCGGGAGGCGCTGCTCCGCCTGGAGTCGCAGGGGATGATCCGGCTGCTGCCCAAGCGCGGGGCCCTGGTGTTGCCCGTGACCGCGCAGGAGTGGCGGGACGTGCTGGCCACCCGATTGCTGGTCGAGGCGCACTGCACGAGATCGGTGATCGCCGCCGGCCGGGGACCGGCCGTTGCCAGGGCGCTCGCGGTTCCGCTGGCCGACCTGCGGGACGCAGCCGACGCGCACGACCTCGCTCGCTACGTCGCCGCCGACCGAACCTTCCACGCGACCATCGTTTCGGCCGAGAACAACATGATCCTGATCCGGCTGTACGCGTCCCTGCGGGACCGGCAATTGCGGATGGGCGCGGCCAACCTGCTGGCCGCCGACGGACAACCTGACGTCGAGCGGATGCAGACCACCATCGCCGACCACGAGGCCATCGCCGCCGCGATCGGCGCGGCGGACGAGCAGCTCGCCGAGCGGCTCACCACCGAACATCTGGCCCATGCCGATCTGGCCCTGCGCGGAGCGCGCGGATGACGGGCACCCTGCAATCGGTGCGGAAGGGTCTGTCCAACAAGCCCCTGGTGATCTGGGGGATCGGCGTCGGCGTCTACCTGCTTGCCGTCTTCCACCGCACCTCCCTGGGGGTCGCCGGTCCGCAGGCGGCCGAGCGGCTGGACCTGTCCGCCGGACAGCTCAGCACCTTCGTCATGCTGCAACTCGGCGTCTACGCCGCGATGCAGGTGCCGACCGGCATCCTCGTCGACCGGTTCGGTCCGCGCCGCATGCTGCTGGTCGCGACCCTGATCATGGGCTCCGCGCAGCTCATGTTCTCCCAGGTGGAGAGCTACCCGCTGGCCCTGGTGGCCCGCGGGTTGTTGGGCTGCGGCGACGCCATGACCTATATCTCCGTTCTCCGGCTCGTCGCCGGTTGGTTCCCGGCCCGCCGGTACCCGGTGATGGTCACGCTGACCAGCGTCGTCGGGATGGCCGGCAACGTGGTGGCCACCGTGCCGTTGACATTTCTGTTGACCGGCCTTGGCTGGGGTCCGACCTTCGCCATCGCGGGCGGGCTTTCGCTGGCCTATGCGCTGCTGTTGCTCCGCCCGGCCGTGCGCGCGCCGTACCGGGAAGCGGAGCGGGCCGACGGCCCGGTGGGCGGCCGTCGGGTGCTGCAGGAGGTCCGGCAGGCCTGGCGGCTACCGGCCGGCCGGCTCGGTTTCTGGATTCATCTGTCGACGATGGCCGGCCCCACCGTATTCGCGGTCCTCTGGGGCTATCCCTATCTGACCCAGGGTCTGGGCTATGCGCCTGGGCAGGCGTCGTCCCTGTTGCTGTTGTTGGTGCTCGGCGGATTTGTGGGCAACCTGATTCTCGGTCCGGTGATCTCCCGCCGGCCCTACCTGCGCGGCGGTATCGCGCTGGTCGTCGCCTCGCTGTGTCTGACCAGTTGGCTGACGCTGATTCTGTGGCCCGGCGGGCAGCCGCCGGTCTGGGTGGTCGTGCTCATCGTCTGCGTGTTCTCGATCGGCGGCCCGGCGTCCGGGATCGGCTTCATGTTGGCCAGGGATTACAACCCGCGACACCGGATCTCCACGGCCACCGGACTGGTCAACGTCGGCGGCTTCTGCGGCTCGGTGGTGATGGTCTTCGCCGTCGGTCAGATCCTCGACTTCGTCGAGCCCGGCGCGGCAACCCATTCGCTCGGCGCCTACCGCTGGGCGCTGCTGGCCATCGCCGCCATGACCGCCTTCGGGATCTTCCGGATGGTGACCTGGCTGCTCCGGACCAGGGTCGGTGTGCTGCGCGCCGCCGCCCGCGGTGAGGATGTGCCGGTGGAGATCGTCGCGCATCGTTGGGACCTGCTGGACACCGCCGAGTTCACCATCGTCCGACCCGACCAGATCGGTGACCCGACGGGCCGGGACCACAAACGTTCGGTGGACGGCAGGTGACGGGGCGTGCGGCGGGGCAGCGACCGGTTCGCGGCCCGGCCGACGACCGACCGGCGCCGACGTTGCCGCCCGGCGGGGGACTGCTGCTGGTGGACAAGCCGTCCGGTTGCACGTCCCATGACGTCGTCGGCCGACTCCGGTACGTCCTGCGCACCCGGCGGATCGGGCACGCCGGCACCCTCGATCCGATGGCCACCGGTCTGCTGGTGCTCGCCGTCGACCGATCCACCAAGCTGCTGGGCCACCTCGCGCTGACCGACAAGACCTACCTCGCGACAATTCGGCTCGGGCAGCAGACCGACACCGATGACGCGGATGGTCTCGTTGTTTCCACTGCTGGCCCGGTCGCGGTCGACGCGGTGCGCGATGACGACATCCGCGCCGGCGTTGCCGCGCTGACCGGGCCGCTGCTGCAGGTACCGAGTTCGGTATCGGCGATCAAGGTCGACGGCCGCCGGGCGTACGACCTGGTGCGAGCGGGGGAGACCGTCGAGCTGGCCGCCCGGCCGGTCACGGTCACCCGATTCGAGATTCTCGGCGCGGTGCGCCGGCTCTCTGCAGCAGGGGCCCCGCTCATCGATCTCGACGTGGCGGTGGACTGCACCACCGGGACCTACATCCGTTCGTTGGCCCGCGACCTCGGCGCGTCGTTGGGCGTCGGTGGGCATCTGACGAAGCTGCGCCGGACCAGGGTCGGGCCGTTCGATCTCAGCGGTGCCGTTGACGTCTTCGGCCCGGCCGATCCTGCTCCCGACAGCCAAGTCGCTGCACCAGTGCTCGACTCCGATCCAGCGCCGGTGCGTTCCGGGGTGCCTCGATCAACCGTGACGGTGCAGTTCGCCGACGAGATTGCCCGCTCGATCATCCCGGCCGCCGAGGCGGCTCGGCTCGCCTTTCCGGTCCGCACCGTCGACGAGTCGCAGGTGCTCGACCTGCGGCACGGACGCCCGATTCCGGCAGTCGGCATCGCCGGCACCTACTGCACCTTCGACACCTCGGGGGCGTTGGTTGCACTGGTCGCCGAACGGGACGGCGCGGCGCGGTCGGTGCTGGGCTGGCAGACCGCCGGCTGAGATGATGTTCGACCCGGCGAGGATGCCTGCGGTGCCCAGCCGGCTGCCGGCGTGGCAGTCTGACGACTGGCATTGCTGGCTGGGTAACACCGAGGAGGACTGCGTGGAGCGCTGGCGGGGCATCGACGAGATCCCGGCAAGTTGGGGACGCTGCGTGCTCACCATCGGCGTGTTCGACGGGGTGCACCGCGGGCATCAGGCCCTGATTCGGGAGGCGGTGGCGACCGGTCGGTCGCTGGGGCTGCCCACGGTGTTGATGACGTTCGACCCGCACCCGGCAGAGGTGGTCAGACCGGGCAGCCATCCGGCGATGCTGACCACGCTGCGCCGCCGCGCCGAACTCGTTGCCGAGCTGGGGATTGATGCGTTCCTGGTGCTCCCGTTCACCCTGGCCGTCTCGCAGATCACCGCCGAAGAATTCGTGCATGACGTCATCGTCGACCGGTTGCATGCAGCGAACGTGGTAGTGGGGGGGAACTTCCGGTTCGGGCACCGCGGGGCGGGGTCCGTCGATCTGCTGCGCGAGCTCGGGCCCAGGTTCGGCTTCACCGTCAACGGCATCGAGCTGGTGACCGAGCCGGATGCGGTGACGGTCAGCTCCACTTATGTCCGGTCCTGCGTCGGCGCCGGCGATGTCCGGGCCGCCACCGAGGCATTGGGCCGGCCGCACCGGGTGGAGGGTTTCGTCGTCCACGGTGAAGGCCGCGGCGGCACGCAATTGGGTTATCCCACCGCCAATCTCGACGCGGTGACGTATTCGGCGATTCCCGCAGACGGGATTTATGCCGGCTGGTTCGAATTGGGTACCAGGCATTCCCCGGCCGCTATTTCCATCGGCACCAACCCGACCTTCTCCGGGAAGGTCCGGACTGTCGAGGCCTTCGTCATCGACGAGGGCGGCAATTTCTACGGCCGCCGGGTGGGTTTCGATTTCATCGAGCGACTGCGGGACACCGAGAGGTTCGACTCGATCGAAGCGCTGATCGCGCAGATCGACGCGGACGTCGCTCGCACCCGGGAGGTCCTCGACGGGGAGCCGTAACCCACGGCGTAGCAGAACGTAGCGCTTCTTGCTACGGTGACGGGATGGCGAAGACAATCCCTCAGCGTGAACTGCGCAACGAGAATGCCAAGGTAATGGACGCCGTGGCAGCCGGTGAAACATTCGTCGTCACCCGGAATGGTGAACCTGTGGCGGAGCTTCGACCCATTCGCGCCGGTCGACGGACCTTCATCACCCGGGCCGAAGTCGCGGCGTTGGCAGCGGCGAACGTGCGCATCGACAGGGACCGGTTCCGTTCCGATCTCGATGCCGTCATTGATCAGAGGTGGTGAATTGACCGCTGGAATGCTCGACACCTCGGTTGTCATCGATTGGCACGATCCGGACGTCGTCCGGGCACTGCCGGACGAAATGGCTATCTCCACGGTTACTGCGGCTGAACTGGCCGCAGGCCCACACCTTGCGAACACGCCACGCGAGGCTGCGGCCAGGCAAGCGCGCCTGCAGGAGGTCGAATCCACGTTGGACCCCATTCCTTTCGATGGGGCGGCAGTGCGCAGCTATGGACTCGTCGTCGCGGCGATCATCGGCGAAGGACGCAAGCCACGCGGTCGCTTTGCCGACCTCCTCATCGCAGCGTCGGCACACGCCAATGGTCTGGACCTGTATACCCGAAACGCGGATGACTTCCGCGGAATTGATCATTTGGTCCGCGTGGTGGAAATCTGAGGACCGGAACTGGCGGCCACATGCGCACATGCGCTCGCCATCATGAATGGTGAATGAGCACCGGGACCCGCTGCGTCACTGATGGTTTCACCCCCCTCAGGGGCCATGCCGTCAAGAGCTCTGCAGGCTGGCGCCGTTCGTCCGGATGACATCGGCGTACCAGCCGAACGATTTCTTCCGGTAGCGCTCAAGGGTTCCGGTGCCGTCGTTGTTGCGGTCAACGTAGATGAAGCCATAGCGCTTGCTCATCTGCGCGGTGGAGTTGGCCACCAGGTCGATGCAGCCCCAGGTGGTGTAGCCCAGCAGGGTCACCCCATCGACGATGGCCTCCCGCACCTGGACGAGATGGTCGGTGTGATAGGCGATCCGGTAGTCGTCGAGCACGGTCCGCACACCGTCGACCTCGACCAACTCGTCGACGGCGCCCAGGCCGTTCTCGACGATGAACAGCGGCTTCTGCCAGCGTTCCCAGTAATCGTTCAGGACGATGCGCAGACCCTGCGGGTCGATGGTCCAGCCCCATTCCGACGTCGCCAACATCGGGTTGGCCGCGCCGCCGAAGATGTTGCCCTGCTGCCCAGCCTTTTTCGATTCGTCAGCGGTCTCGCACAGGCTCGAGTAATAACTGAACGAGACGAAGTCAACGGTGTTGCGCAGGATCTCGCGGTCCGCGTCGGTGACGTCCAGCTGCACGCCCGCCTCGCGTAGCGTGCGCAGGAAGTAGCCGGGATATTCGCCGCGGCAATGGATGTCACCGAACGCATAGTTGCTGTGGTTGACGTGCATGGTCGCGACCACGTCATCCGGATGCGGTGTCAGCGGGTAGGTGGGCATCGCGAGAATCATGCAGCCGACCATGGCGTCCGGGATGATCTCGTGCGCAATCCTGGTGGCCAGCGCGCTGGCCACCAGTTCGTGATGGATGGCCTGGTAGAGGTCGGTTTTCGACAGTTCCTCCGGCGGTGTGTCGATCGCCCCCGACATGAACGGCTCGTGCAGCACGGAATTGATCTCGTTGAAGGTCAACCAGTACTTCACCCGATCGCCGAATCGCTCGAAAACGGTGCGGCAGTAGCGTTCGAAGAAGCCGATCAGCTCGCGGCTGGCCCAGCCGTTGTATTTCTCCGCTAGCGCGAGCGGGGTTTCGTAGTGGGACAGCGTCACCAGCGGGGTGATGCCGTGCCGGGCGAGTTCGTCGAAGAGTCGGTCGTAGAAGGCGAGTCCCGCCTCGTTCGGCTCCGGGTTGTCGCCGTTCGGGTAGATGCGCGACCACGCGATCGATGTCCGGAAAACCGTGAAGCCCATCTCGGCGAACAGCGCAATGTCCCGCTCGTAGCGGTGGTAGAAGTCGATGCCGAGCTGTTTGAGGTTGTCCGGCGTCGGCTCCTTGGTGCGCGGACCGACGATGCCGCGGGGCATGACGTCCTGGATCGACCACCCCTTCCCGTCGCTCTGGTAGGCGCCTTCGCACTGGTTGGCCGCGACCGCCCCGCCCCAGAAGAAGCCCGCGGGAAACGCTGCGCCGTCCTGGCCGGCGGTTGTCGTCATCGATCCGGTTGGCGCTACGCCGGCGCCGGCGCGGAAGTCAACTGCCCGCGCATCTCCCCGGCGTACTGGTCGGCGTTCGGTCCCGCGATGAGGTGGTAGACCCCGTCGCCGACCGAGACCAGGCCGGCGATGCCGGCCGCCTTCAGGGCGCCCTCGTCGACGGCGGAGGGATCCTTGACCTTGACCCGCAGTCGGGTTTCAGCGGCGGACTCGACCTTCCGGACGTTGTCGTGCCCGCCCAGCCCGGCTATGAAGTCCCTGGCCTTGTCGGCGGCCAGCGGGTCCCGCAGTTTGGGCTCCACTCCTGGTGCCTCGTACACGACCTCGGCGATCGCGTCGTCGCTGAGTTCTGCCTCATCGCCGGCGACCTTGAGGTACTCCTCGATGTCGGTTTTGAGGTTCTCCGATCTGGTTCCGAAGATCGCCTGCATGTTGTCGCCGACCACCAGGACCCCTGCGGCCCCCAGGGCCTTGAGTTTCTTCGGGTCCGCCTTGCCGATCTGGTTCACCCCCACCCGCAGGCGGGTGATGCACGCGTCCAGGTCCTTGATGTTGCTGCGGCCGCCGAACGCGAGCACGAGCTGTTGGGCGAATCGGTTCGCCGAATCGGAGATGGCCTCCCCGACATCGACGTCGTCGTCCTCGCGTCCCGGTGTCTTCATCTTGAACAACTTGATCAACCCGTAGAACACGGCGAAATAGAGCGCGAAATAGATGGGCCCGACGATCAGCACCAGCCACGGTTTGATGCCGTTCGCGAAGAACAGCACATAGTCGATCCCGCCCTGGGAGAACGTGTAGCCGAGCCGGCCGCCCAACAGGTACATCACCGTGAACGCCGACCCGTACATGAAGGCGTGCACCACATACAGCAGCGGGGCGACGAACAGGAAGGAGAATTCGAGCGGCTCGGTGATTCCGGTGAGGAAGCTGGTCAATGCCGCGGCGAGCATGATCGACCCGATCTTGACCCGGTTCTGCGGCTTCGCGCACAGGTAGATCGCCAGGGCGGCCCCGGCCAGGCCGAACATCTTGACCAGGAAGCCACCGCCGAAGATCCCGGATTCCGGGTGGCCGCGGAAGAAGCAGGTCAGGATGCCGGAGCAGTCCGGCCAGCCACCGATGTTGACCTCGAAGAAGAACGGCGCATTCCAGATGTGGTGCAGGCCGAAGGGCAGCAAAGCACGCTCGACGACGCCGTACACGAACACCGCCACCGGCGCGTTCGCACTGATGACCTCGCTGGCGGTGTTCTTGATGAAGTCGCCGATCGGCGGCCAGACGAAGGCCAGCACTACCCCGACCGCGATGGCCGCGAAGGAGGTGACGATCGGGACGAACCGTTTGCCGGCGAAGAATCCCAGGTAGGGCGGCAGGCTGATCCGGTAGTACTTGTTGAACAGTGTGCCGGCGATGATGCCGATGATGATGCCGCCGAACACACCGGTGTCGAGGGTTTGAAGACCGAGCACCGCCTTGGTGTCGATTCCGCGCGCGGCGGCGACCACGCCGGTGGTGGCGGTCATCACCAGATAGCCGACGGTGGCGGCAAGGGCGGCAACGCCGTCGTTCTTCGCCATGCCCAGCGCGACGCCGATGGCGAAGATCAGGCCGAGGGAGGCGAAGATCGGGTCGCCGGCGCCCTGCAGGATCTTGAAGAAGATGTACAACGGCTCGGCGACGATCCCTGCTGCGACCGGGTCACCGACGACGACGGCAGGCGGGTTTGCAAGACACGCCAGTCGATCGCCCGCGAAGACGACACCGTCGACCGTGCAGTACCCGGCATCGATGGCCTGCTGGTTGTAGTTGCCCAGGAACGCCCCGCCGACGCCGAGCAGGATGCCGGCGACCGGGAGGACGGCGACCGGCAGCATCAGGGACTTGCCGAGCTTCTGCAGGAAGCCGAAGAAGCTGCTCCACAGCTCCTTCAGCTTGTTGGGGTGCGGCTCTGCCGGTGCTTCCGCCGGCTTGTCTGCCGTTGTGGTCGACATGGGGTCTCCTTCGGTGGTTCCGGGAGGGAACGGAAGCGGTTGGTCAGTCGGTGTCACTCAAAGTCGGTGTCAGTCAAGGTCAGCGAAGGGTCAGTCAAGGTCGGTCGGCACGAGCGCGCGGACCGAGGCAGCGGAATCCTGGACGAGTGCGCGGGCGGCGAGTTCCTGGCAGCCCGTCAGGGTCAGCGAGCGGATTTGCGCCTTGACAGAGGGGATGGCCGGGACGCTGACGGACAGTTCGTCGACGCCGAGACCGACCAGCAGCGGGACCGCCTGGGGGTCGGAGGCGATCCCCCCACAGACACCGACCCATTTGCCCGCGGCGTGCGCTGCTGTCACGGCCTGACCGATCAACCCGAGGACAGCCGGATTGAGCCCGTCGACCTGCGGGGCAAGTCGGGGGTGGCCGCGGTCCATGGCCAGCGTGTACTGAGTCAGGTCGTTGGTGCCGACGGAGAAGAAGTCCACCTCGGCCGCGAACTGCGTGGCCATCACCGCAACCGAGGGAACCTCGACCATGATCCCGACCGGGACGGGCGCAACGCCGAGCTTCTCCCGCTCCTCCTCGAAGATCGCCTTGGCGAGCCGGAAGTCCTCGATCGTCGCGATCATCGGGAACATCACGTTGATCTTGGCCCCCGCGTCGACCGCACGCAGGATCGCCCGTACCTGGGTGCGCAGGATCTCCGGTCGGTCCAGGCCCACCCGGATCCCCCGCATGCCGAGGAAGGGGTTCTCCTCCTGGGCGATGGGCAGGTAGGGCAGCGGCTTGTCGCCGCCGACATCCAGTGTGCGAATCACCAGCGGCTGGCCGGGTTTCAACGCCGCGGCGATGTCGGTGTAGATCTGCGCCTGCTCGTCCTCGCTGGGCGCGCTGCGTCGTTCCAGGAAGACGAACTCCGAGCGCAGCAGACCGACGCCCTCGGCGCCCTTCGTCATCGCCGCCTGCGCGTCCTCCAGGCCGCCGATGTTCGCGACCACCTCCAGGTGGTGACCGTCCGAGGTCACGGCGGGCTCGTCGGCGTGCGCGAGCTCGATGGCCCGCTGTTCCAGGTGTTTGGCCTGCCGCCGGCGGATTCGCTCGACCTGCTCCTCGGTGACGTTCATCCGCAGGGTGCCGTTGGCGCCGTCGAGGATGACCCGCGTTCCCTCGGCGATGTCCAGGACCCGCGGGTCGATCCCGGCGACGGCCGGGATGTCCAGTGCCCGCGCGAGGATCGCCACGTGGGAGGACGCGCCGCCGGCCGTTGTGCAGAAGCCGACCACCTTGGCGGGATCCAGGGACACGGTGTCCGAGGGCGTGAGATCTTCGGCGATCAGGACGGAGCCGGCCGGGATTTCCGCCTGTTCGCGGCGCTGACCGGTGATCTCCTGCAGGACGCGCTGGCCGACGTCCCGCACGTCGATGGCGCGGCCGGCGAGGACCTCGCTCTTGAGTCCGGCGAGCCGGTCCGCGTAGTTCTGGTAGGCCCGGCGCCAGGCGAAGGCCGCGGTCTTGCCCTTGTCGATCCCACTCATCGCGAGGTCCATGAGGTCCGGGTCGCGCAGGATTTCTCGATGCGCGGCGAAGATGGCGGCCTTGTCGGCGTCGGCCTCGTTCGTCAGCCGGTCTTCCAGGGCGGCGAGTTGGACCTGGGACCGATCGATCGCGTCGTTGAGCAGGCGCCGCTCGCGGTGCCGGTCGCTGGCGTCCTCCTTGACCTCGAAGTCCTCGTGCCGGACCTGGACGACGGTGCCAACGCCTAACCCCGGCGACGCGGCAACCCCCAGCAGCACATTGGGGTCCTCCGACCGCCTGCGCGGCGCGGGTGCGACCGGTGCCGGCGCCGGCGTGGGCGCCGCGGGTTCGGTGCCGGCCTCGCTGATCGCGACGACGCCCTCCTCGCCGAGGCCGGCGGTGATCTGCGCGGTCAGGTCGGCGACCGCCGCCTCCGCGTCGGAGCCGTACGCCACGACGTGCACCTTGTCGCCGTAGCGAACCTCCATGCCCATGATCGCCATCACGCTCTTGGCGTTGGCCTGGTCATCGCCGCGCTTGAGCGAGATCTCGCTGTCGTATTTCCCAGCAATGTTGGACAGCACCGACGCCGGCCGGGCATGCAGGCCCACCGGGTTCGGCACCAGGATGGCGTCCGATGTCACCTTCCGGCCACCCGGTTTCGGCGTGCCTTCGACGGTTTCCACGGCCGCGGCCAGGGTGGCGACGGCCACCACGTCCCGGCCGGCCGTGACGACACCGGTCTTGGGTGCAAAGTCCGCCAGCACGTTCGAATTGGCGATCACCATCTGGGTGAGCAAGCTCTTGGCATTCATCGCTACGGCATCGAGGTCGAAGGTGATGAGCTCGTCACCGGCCCGGACCTGATCGCCGACCTTCACCTTGACGGAGAAGCCCTCACCCTTCATGTGCACGGTGTCCAGCCCGATGTGGGTGAGTACCTCTAGCCCTTCCGGGGATCGAACCGTCAATGCGTGCGCAGCCGGGTGAATGTGAATCACCTCGCCGTCACACGGCGCAACCAGAGTATTGCTCAACGGGTCAATCGAAATCCCCTCACCGACCATCTTTTGCGCGAAAACCGGATCGGGAACCTGTTCAATGGGCACCAGGATCCCGGTGATCGGCGCCACCAACGAGACACGGGTGACCGGCGGAGCCGAAATTGGCGCGGACATAGGGTGTCCTTTCGATCGCACCGCCGACGCAAGGCGGGAATGACTGGGACCCTAGCGAGGAGTCCACCAATTCGCCTGTTGTCAGGTGCACGAAAGGTTGGGGGTCAGTTCGTGAAGGATCCGTCGGTTCGGGACCGATTTTTTCTCCACGACCCGCGCTGGCTCATTTCAGGAGCCAACCACCGTCGACCGGCAGGTTCACCCCGTTCACTGCTCGATTGCGCAGGAGGAACTCGACAGCCTCCGCGATGTCGGACATGGTGCCGAGTTTGCCGAGCGGGCTTCGTGCGACCACCTGATCCAGTGGTTTGCCTGCCCAGAACGGCGAATCGCCGATGATGCCCGGATGGATCGCGTTGACCCGCACCGGCGGCAGTTCGGTGGCCAGCGTGTGCACCAGACCCACCACTCCGCCGTTGACCGAGGACACGGTGGTCGAGCCCGGGTACGGCCGCTCCTTCGCCTGCCCGCCGAACAGCACAATCGCGCCGTCGTCAGGCATTCTGGGCCGGAGTTGGTGGATCACCTCGGTGTAGCCGACCAGCTTCATCGTGACGAGCCCGATCGCGGCCGCGACGTTGTAGTTCGCCACCGTGTTCTGGTCGCGGGCGATACCTGCGATGACCAGATGATCGACCCGCTCGATGTCGGCCAGTTGGTCGGCGAGCCGGTTCGGGTCGGCCAGGTCGACCGCGATACCGGTTGTCGCTCCACCGATCTCGGTCGCGATCCGGTCGGCACGGCCCTGGTCGCGCCCGGAGATGATCACCGTCTCACCCCGGCCGGCGGCCCGCTGGGCGATCTCCCGCCCGATCCCGGACGTCCCGCCGATGACGACAAGCGTTGTGGGTTCAGTCATCCGTCACCTTCTGTAGGTAGTCCCAGTCGCGGGTGAAGCGGTAGGCATGCCGCGATGGTGGCTGCGGCGATTGGGTCTCCAGCCAGCGCAGCGGGCCGCTGCCGATATTGCGAAACCCGTGCACACAGCCGACTCCGGCCCAGGCGACGTCGCCGGGCCCGAGGGTGTAGCTCCGGCCGTCGAAGACCGCCTCTGCCTGCCCTTCGAGGAAGTAGTACGTCTCCTCGAAGGGGTGATCGTGCCGGCCGGCCACGCCGTCCGGGTCGTACTGCACCATGAACATGGTGGTCAGCTGGGCGTCCAGATCGGAGTCGATCATCATCTTGACGGTGATCCCGCTGTACACCAACAGGGCCGTCCGCATGCTCGCGGAGACCGCCAGCAAGTCCTGGCTCTGCCGGCCGACGTTCATGTGGTCGCCGGTGATGGTGCCGAAACGGCGATTGCTCGGTGCCCGCACGTCGATCGGTCGGGGAACCCCGGCGGGCAGCGGTTCGGCCAGCACGGTGTCGTCGGACAGTTCCCGGCGCGGCGCCGGGCCCTGCATCTCGGCCCACCGCAAGGCATCTGTGGAAAGGTTCCGCCAGGCGTGGGGGACGCCGACGGGGAGTAGCCCGTAATCGCCGGGACCCACCTCGATCGAACCTTCCGCGGTGTCCAGAATGCCGGTGCCGTCGACGATGTAGAAGGTTTCCTCGAAGGAGTGCAGGTGGGTCGGGACGGCTCCGCCTGGGTCGAGATCGCAGATACCGAAACCGGTGTGCACCGCGCCGTCGCCTTCGTCGACCGCCGTCCACCGGCGGTACCCGGTGGCGCCGGACGCCCAGCCGGACGGCTGCGCGAAGGCAGCCGTGCCGGCCGGGCGAACGACGTGGCTCATTGGTTCTTCTGGTGCTCGACCTCGCCGATCAGGTAGTCGCGGGAATTCTCGACCTGAACCCGGGCCCGCTGTGTATCGGCGAGCAGTGTGCCGTGCCGCTTGTGGATCTTGCCGCCGATGATCACCGTGTCCACGTTCGACACGTCGGCGCACAGGGTGACGGCGGCGACCGGGTCGATGACCGGGACCATGTTCATGCTGGTGGCGTCCAGCAGGACGATGTCGGCCTTCTTGCCGGGCGTGAGCGAGCCCGTTCGATCCTCGATACCGGCCGTGTGGGCGCCGTTGACGGTCGCCATCTCCAGCAGGTCGCGCGCGGTCAGCATGCCCTCTGCCGGCACGTCTCGCTGCCAGAACTCGGCGTTCATCCTGGCCCGCTCCGACCCGAATGCGGCCCGCATCTGGGTGAACATGTCGCCCGGGACGGTGGTCACGACATCGATCGACAGGCTCGGCCGCAGGCCGTGCGCCATCGCCTTCATCACCGGCGGCCAGCCGTGGCCCATCTGGGTTTCCACCTGCGCCGCAATGGAAATCGTGCCCTGGCTCAGCTGGGCCAGCGCCCATTCCTCGTCACTGAAATAACAGCAGTGGATGTACGTGGTGTCCGACCCCAGATCCTCCTTGACCAGGCCGAGGTCGCTGAGCTGCTTGAGCATGCCGAAGCGCCCGGCCAGCCGGCCCATGCCGACGTGCACCGTGATCGGGATGCCGAGATCGCGGGCCAGCGCCCACTCACTGTGCACCACGTCATCAAGGCAGAAACCCGGCCCACGGGTCGCCAGCGCCATGGTGATCAGGCCTTGGTCCGAGGAGAAGTAGGTGTCGCGGATGCGCCGTACGTCGTCATCCGGAATCGCGATCTTGCTCTGGTTCCAGTAGTCGTTGAGCGAGAGGTTCGCACTGCCGTAGGCGTACTGGGAACGGATGCCGGACTCCTGCAGGCCCCTGATCCCGGCGTCGGGGTGCTCCGGGGTGTTGTTGATGTGCGACCAGTCGACCAGCGTGGTGATCCCGGCATTGATGCACTCGAGAGCGCCGGCCAGGTTGGACGAATACACGTCCTCCGCCCGGTAGAGCGGCGCGAAGGTGTCCAGCACATCCACGAAGTAGTCGTCCAGGGTGGCATTGGGTGCGCATCCCCTGATCGCTGTTTCCCAGGTGTGCCGGTGGCTGTCGATGAACCCGGGGATGACGATGAATCCGGTGGCGTCGATGATCTCGGCATCCACGTCCCCGTCGATGCTGGCCTCGACGGCAGTGATCGTGTCGCCGTCTATCAGGACGTCACCGGAGGGCAGGTCACCGACCGCCGCGTCCATACTCAGGACGCTTCCTCCTCTGATCAGGGTTCTCATTGCCATTGCGCCGCAGCTCCTTTGCTTGGCTGGATGGTGAGCCGGCCGGTGGACCGGACTCCTCTCGGTGCCGCGGATGGCGGCGGATTGTTCAGTAGTCACACGTCCGGCGGACGACGTCGACGACCTTGTCGACGGTGGGTATCACCTCGTCCTCCAGGATGTCGGCGAACGGGAGGGGGACGCAGGCGGCCGCGACACGGCGGATCGGTGCGTCGAGCAGTTCGAAGCCCTCGTCTGCGGCGATGGCGACAACTGTTCCGCCCCAACCACCCTGGAAGGGGTTTTCCTCGACGACCACCAGTCGGGTCGTGCGCCCCAACGATTCCAGTACTGTCGCCATATCCAGGGGGACGAGGCAGCGCAGGTCGATCACTTCGGCGCTGACCCCCGTTTCGGCCAGTCGGTCGGCGGCAGCCAGGCAGATCGGGACCGTCGAGGCCAGAGCGACAAGGGTGATGTCGGCGCCCGGTCGGGCAATCGCCGCCTGGCCCAGCGGCACGACATGGTCCGCGGGCGCGGCGGGTCCCTTGCTGGCGAGCAGTCCCTTGTGTTCGAAGAACACCACCGGGTCGTCACTCTGAATTGCCGCCGCCATCAGGCCGATCACGTCGGCCGGGGTCGACGGTGCGACGATCTTCAACCCGGGGACGGTGAACGCCCAGTTTTCGGTGGCCTGCGAATGCTGGGCGCCGAAGCCCAGACCGCCGCCGTTCGCGGTCCGGATCACCAGTGGCACCGTCACCTGACCGCCCGTCATGTACCTGACCTTGGGGATCTCATTGGCCAGATAGTCCCAACAGCAGGCCAGGAAATCTGAAAACATGATCTCCGCGACCGGACGCATCCCGGTCATCGCGGCACCCATCGCCGCGCCGACAATCGCCTGTTCCGAGATCGGGGTGTCCCAGACCCGTTTCGGGCCGAATTCGTCGAACAGCCCGGCCGCTGTCTTGAAAACCCCACCGGCGGCGCCGATGTCCTCGCCGAGACAGATGACCGACGGGTCCAGCCGCATCTGCCGTGCGATGCCCTCCGACACCGCCTCCCGGTAGGTGATCAGTTTGCTCGTCGTTGATGCTGCCTGGGTTGATGTTGCCTGGTTTGATGCTGGAATTGTCGATGTGCCTGGTCCGGTGCTCACGTCCGCCATTGCGCACCCCCGTCGGCCCACACATCGGTCAGTGCTTCTGCCGGTTCGGCGGGCGGCGCCGCCTTCGCCGCTTCGATCGCCTGCGCGACAACGTGTGCGGCGCGTTCGTCGGCCTCGTCGATCAGCGCCGGCGGCAGGCCCATGTCCTGCAATCGGGTGCGCGCGAGATCGAGAGGGTCATGGGCGAGCCACTTCTCGACTTCCTCAGCGGGGCGGTACTTCGCCGGGTCGGCCCGGCTGTGCCCGTAGTGCCGGTAGGTCTGCGCCTCGATGATTGTCGGTCCGTCGCCGTCGCGAGCCCGCTGCACAGCAACGGCCATGGCGTCCCGGACTACGACAACGTCGTTGCCGTCGATGATCTCGGCCGGAATATTGTAGGACGGTGCTCGGTCGGCGGCCGGGTTCGGGACCGCGGTGACCGATCCGATCGCCGTGTATTCCATGTAGAAGTTGTTCTCACAGACGAAGATCACCGGCACCTTCCACACGGCCGCCAGGTTCAGCGCTTCGTGGAATGCGCCGATGTTCGTTGCGCCGTCCCCGAAGAACGCCACGGCGACCTGACTGCTGCCGCGCAGCTGGGCGGACCAGCCGGCGCCGACGGCCATCGGCAGATGGGCACCGACAATGGCGTAGGAGCCGAGCATTCCGGCGCTGGCCTTGGTCAGGTGCATCGACCCGCCCTTGCCCCGGCACAAGCCGGTGGACTTGCTCATCAGCTCGGCGAGGCATTCCTCGGCGGTAGCGCCACGGGCCATGGCATGGTGGTGCCCGCGGTAGGTGGCGAACACGTAGTCGTCGGGCCGCAGTGCCGCGCTCGCGCCGACGGCGACAGCCTCATGCCCGGCAGCCAGGTGGGTAGTGCCCTTGACCAAGCCGGTCATGAACAGGTCGTAGGCCGCCTTCTCCGTTCGGCGGATCACCGCCATCTGCTCGTACATCCCGAGCACATCGGTTGCCGCACTGTCGATAGTGGTCGAACGGCTCACGGAATCAGCCGTCATTGCTGCCGCCTGGGGTGTTCAGCGGTGACTGGGAATTCAACCCGATCCGGGTGTTCAGGTGGGTCTGGGTGTTCAGGTGCGACTGGGACTCCCGCAGTGTCGGCAGGGGACCGGTTGCGGTGAAGTACCGCTGGCCGGCGACCAGCAGCTCCTCTGCCGGGAACTTCGTGATGACCTCACAGCCGGTCGCAGTGACGACCAGCTCCTCCTCGATCCGGGCGGCCGACCAGCCATCACCGGCGGGCCAGTACGTTTCCAGGGCGAAAACCATTCCCTCCCGGAGGGTCTCGGGATGTTCGAGCGAGACCAGCCGGGAGAAGATCGGCTTCTCCCAGATGGAGAGCCCGACCCCGTGCCCGTACTGCAGGGCGAAGGCCGCCTGTTCGTCGGGGAAGCCGAACTCCTCCGCGCGCGGCCACACCGACACGATGTCCGCCGTCGTGGCGCCGGGCCTGACCAGTTCGATGGCGCGGTCCATGTATTCGCGGCAGCGGACGTACGCGTCCCGCATGCCGCGGGACGCACTGCCGACGGCGAAACACCGGTAGTAGCACGTGCGATAACCGAGGTGGCTGTGCAGGATGTCGAAGAACGCGGGATCGCCGGGCCGGACGATCCGGTCGCTGTAGACGTGCGGGTGCGGCGAACACCGCTCGCCGGAAATGGCATTGACGCCCTCGACGAACTCACTGCCCAGGTCGTAGAGGGTCTTGGCGACCAGGCCGACGCATTCGTTCTCCCGCACACCGGGACGCAGGAACTCGTACAGCTTGTCGTAGGCCGCGTCGACCATCGAACAGGCCTGGGTCAGCAGGGCGATCTCGTCGGCGGTCTTGATCGTCCGGGCGGTCAGGAACACCTGCTGACCGTCGAGCACCTGCAGGCCCTTGTTCTGAAGTGCCTGCAGCACAGGCATTTCAATGATGTCCACACCGATGGCCGAACCGGTCAGGCCCTGCTGCGCGAGCACCTCGTACACCTTGTTGGCGACGTCCTCGGCGATGCCCGCATCCGGGTTGAACGCGCCGCGCAGGGTGGAGACACCCGCCCTGGCCCGTTCCGTGCCGTCAAGCCACGGGTTGTACAACTGGTGGTGTTTGGCGGCCGACCCGAAGTCCCACAACACCGGCTCAGCACCCCTGGGCAGCAGGGCGAACCGGATCAACTTGTCCATCGCCCAGGTACCGATATGAGTCGAGGTCATGTATCGGATATTCGAGAAGTCGAACGTCAGCAGCGCGCCGAGGTCCGAACGTTCCAGCTCCGCCTTCAGGCGATCCAGGCGCTCGGTCCGTAGCCGCCCGAGATCGATCCGTTGCTCCCAGTCGACGGCATTGGGTCCATAGGTCGCGATCGCCATCGATCAACCACTTCCCTCCGCCGGGTGCCGCGTGGGTAACCCAAAAGGATGTCCAGTGAGAGCAAACAAGCTGTACAGCATAAGTTACGCCCGCCTGCCGCTGAGCGCTAGACTTCCGACCTGGAATGCTGATGGCGTGGCCGGCAGCGTCGGCGGCGCAACGTATGTCGACTGCACGGACCAACGCGCGGGAGGGATCCGGGTGAGCCCAGCTGAGGTGCCGCCCATCGGCAACCGGATTCGGGTCGAGCGGCTTCGGCGTGGACTCACGGTCCGCGGACTGGCGCGCGATGCCGGCGTGTCCGCCAGCCTGATCTCGCAGATCGAGACCGACAAAAGCAAGCCGTCGGTCAGCACCCTCTACTCGATCACTGCCGCGCTGGGAATGTCGCTGGCGGACCTGCTCGATGCGGCGGGCGCACCGGCCGACGAAGCTGCCGCGGAATCATCGCCCGTCGTGACCGGGGTCCTGAACCCGCCGACGTCCGGGTCGCCGGGGGCGGGTCCGATGGCCACCGCCGGCCTCACCGCGATGTTGGCCGCCAACGGCGCGGCAGTGCTTGAACAACACGGTCCGTCGAGCGGCCGCACTGTCACCGGGCCGGACCGGAATCGCACCGTCGGGCCGCTGGTCACCCCGGCCGAGCGCGAGGTGATCGTGCTGGACTCCGGGGTCACCTGGGAGAAACTGGGGCAGGTCCCCGGTCTGCAGGTCGACTTCCTGCTCGTCACCTACCAACCCGGCGGGACGTCATCGACCAGTGGTGACCTGATGCGGCACAACGGTTTCGAGTACGGCTATCTCATTTCCGGTGAGTTGACCCTCCGGCTGGGCTTCGACGAGCGTCACCTCGCCGCGGGCGACGCGGTGTCCTTTTCGTCCAGCACGCCGCACGGGTATCGCAACGACGGGGGAGTGCCGGCGGTCGGGGTATGGCTGGTCCTCGATCAGGATTGAGCCGGCCCTTTCGGCCGCCGGCTCTTCGGATCAGTTCGTACGGAAGAACGCATTTGCCTTCGGTGAATACAAAATCAACAGGATGATGACGGCCCAGAAGACCGATGACCAACCACTGAGCGCGCCGTTGCCGACCTGGGTGATGCCAACCCAGAAGCCGCCGATGATGGACACCAGGGACACGATAGCCACGATCAGCCGGGAGAAACCGTTGCCGTTGGATAGGCCCTTGGCCACCGCGAGATAGATGAGCCCGACGATGATGGTGCCGAGACCGGCCCACAAGCCGACGCCCGACGATCCGGTTTCGACAACCACATCCGGGTTGTCCTTGAAGAAGATCAGTGCGATGCCGCCGATCACGGACAGGATCCCGCCGAGGACCACCAGAACGACGAGCAGGGTCACCAGGCCCGGGCGGCGAGCGGGAGCACCAGTACTTGCCATATGAACCTCCAAGTCGCGACGCTCAAGATTTCTCAATGCTAAATCTCGCGTCTGTGCTTTCGCCGGATATCTGCGCTGCGGGTCGGTAGCTCGTTCGAGTGGTGAGGAGAATTCGCCCTCGTACGATGAGTGACGGATTTGTCGTCGCGGCGGAAGGGTGATTGCGCTGACCAGATATGTGATCGGTCCGGATGTCGCGCTTCGACTGGCTCGGGAGGAAGTAATCATCGCTGCCGGGCACCAGCTCGTTGCGCCGACGTTGCTTCGCTCACAGGTGCTTTCGCTGTTATACGAGTCGGTGCAGCGCGGTGAGCTGACCAAGAAGGATGCCGACCGTCACCTCGACTACATCCGCGGACTGCGGATCCGGCTGCTCGGCGACCGGGTTCTGCAGCGTGTCGCTTGGCGGATCGCCGATCAATTCGGCCGGCGCGACACCTATGCCGCCGAGTACTTGGCCCTGACCCAGCTGCAGGCCGATGCCCTCATCACCCTTGATCCCGATCTGGCCAAGATTGCGAAGAAGATCGTGACAGTCGCGCCGTTCGAGAAGCTCAGCACCTGAAGCTTGGGCAGTGGTCGAGCCGGGACTCGTCGCCGGCGAATGGCCAGGAGAAGTTCTGAACGAGGTTATCGACGAACTCGGCGAGCACCGTTGATATGCGATCGGGGTCAGCTACGCCTTGGCTGTTGGCATTCTGCGATACCTATTTCTCGCTTGTGCGCTGCTCCCAACCGCATTCCCGTCAGAATGGCGGTTCGTCGGGTAGGTCGGTGTCGTCGATCTGAGAGTCGTTGTCAGGGCGGTCGCTGTTGGGAGGGTCTTCGGCGGACTTGTCCCACGCGGAATCGCTTGCCGGGTAACATATTTCGGGTTGACTGAGTTGGTGCTGCAGTAGTAAGGCGGTGGCGAGTTCCTCGACGGTGCTGGTCGGCGCTGGTACTGAATCACCGGTGCTGACGGTGCTGCATGCGTTGGTGAAGTCGGTGAGGGTGTCGAGTCGTTCGGCGATGGCGGTTCCGCCGTGGGTGATGTGGCCGGTCATGGTCCGGACGTCGAGGGGCGTTGCTGGTCGGGGTTTGGTGGTGTACCGGTGGCCGGTGGGGCTGGTCCAGTGCAGGGTGAATTGTTCTGTGTTGACGTGGATCTGCCAGTCGGTGTGGTGCTTCATGAGGTGATGGCGGCGGCAGAAAGGGCCAGCGTTTTCTTTGTCGGTCCGTCCGCCGTGTTCGGGGTGCTGGTGGTCGAAGGGTTCGCGGTGGTCGATGTCGCAGCGCCAGATGGGTTGTCGGCAGGAAGGGAATTGGCAGGTGCCCAGCAGTGCGGCGACTTGGTCGCGGAGTTTCTGGGTGGGGCGGTAGGTGAGTGCTCCGGCGTCGGTGGCGATTCCGGTGGTCGGGTCGGTGATGAGTGCGGTGATGGTGCCGGCGGACTTGGCGATGGCGCGGGCCAGGCTGGCGGGGATGGCGCCGAATCCGGCGAGTTTGCCGGGTAGTTCGTTGAGTCCGGCGAGGGTGTCCAGGCCGATCGTGACGGAGAGGTGCGGTCGGCGGCCTTGCCGAGTGAGAACGCGGCGGGATCGGCTGGTGGACGCGGCTTGGCCCGGGATGGCGGGCACAGGTGCGGGAGGCGGGGTGACCGGGTTGACCGGGTTGACCGGGTTGACCGGCACTGTGTGCGTCCCAGTGGGAGTGGCTGCTGCGGAGCTTCGATGGTCGACGTCATCCGGGACTCCTGGTTGTCCGGCGTCGGGTACGTCGTCGAGGCCATCTGGCGGCTCTGGCTCGGGACCTGCAGCCGTTTCGGTTGGGTCAGCCGCATTGTTGGGGATGGTGCTGTCGGGGGTGGGTTGGCCGATGAAGTCGGCGAGATCGAGGTAGCCATTCGTCAACAGATGGTCGGCGATATCGGAAAGGGCATCAATACGGCGGGCGCCGATGCCTCTGGTATCTCCAGGGGTGCCGGCGGTGCTGGTCGCGAGGAGATCGCTGATCTGGAAGATCTTGACCGCTGCGTCGGCCGACAAGAACGCGCTGAGGGTCGCCATGGCGTCTGGTTGCGCCCGCAGCGTGAGGTCCCGCCGGGCTGCCGCAGCGCGGTGCCGATCCTCGGACCCTTCGGGGTCGACGATGATCACGGCCTCGCCGGCAAGTTCGCGCAGTTCACTCGTGCTTAGCTCCGCGGCCTCTGGTAACACGAGGTCCTGCAACTCGGCTGTGTTCTCAGGGCTGAGGGGTTGGCAGTGTTCCGCGATGATCCGGGCTTTCCCGCGGTCGAGCACCCCGGCCTCGAGGGAGTGCAGGGTGGGTGCGAGCACGGTGGTCATGGTGTTGGCTTCGCGGACCCGGATGCCGCTGGTGACTGGTGAGATCCTCAGGGCGGCGGCGATTTCGGATGCGGCAAGGCAGGTCGCGGCTTCGTCTACGAAGAGCTGCACGTTGTCCGGGTCGTCGTCCCCGGTGATGCAGTTCTTCCGGGCCAGCCGGGCGGCCAACCGCATGGGATCGCCGGCCACGAACGGCACGGCCAGCGCGGCCATGAGCCGCATTTGCAGTCCGGCAAGCAGGGACAGGGCTTTCTCGCTCGCGACGATGGCATCGACAAGTTCGGGCCCGGTGAGGTCGGCAGCATCGGTGGAGGCCAGTGCGGTCAGCGTCTCCGTGTCGGCGGGCTGAGCGGCGCGCGCCGCCCATGTGCCGGGCGACCCTGACCAGTCGATCCTCATCTGTCCTCCATTTTGAACGTACGAGACGTATGTTCGAATAATATAGTAGGAACAGGTGCTTGGCAAGGTTCGGAATCGATCTCGTGATGGCGATGTGGATCCCGGTCGCTCGGCGTGCGCATCGATCTCGGAGAGGTTCAGCGATGCAGCCCGCCGGATGAGCGACAGTTGTGCGGGGTAGGGCCCCACACCTTGGCGAGCGGGACCTCCAACCGTGACGACATGGTGAAACCACCGAATGACGGCCGCCACCGGTCGAGACGGTAGTCACCGGTCGAGACGGGGAAGTCGCCGGTCGAGACGGGGAAGTCACCGATCGCGACGGGAAGCGCAGTGGGGAATGAGCCAGCCGGCACTCACCAATGCACGCAGGCCGATGGGCACCTGCGGCAGTGTCCGCCCAGGCGGAACGGCGCTGTCGGGCACGCGGTTGACCTGACTCAGGTCAACCGCTCGGCGTAGCGTGCTCTCTGCTGAGCGACGAACTCTGCCCGCACCAGCACCGTCAAAGGAGTCCCAAGGAAAGGCGCACCGTGGACGAGCACCAGATACTTTCCCAGATCACGACTCTCGTCGATCAGGAACATCAACTCCGCAGCAAGGTGCAGGACGGCACGCTGACCTCCGACGAGGAGAATGCCCAACTTGCCTCGCTCGAAGGTGCGCTTGACCAATGCTGGGACCTGCTGCGGCAGCGCCGCGCGAAGCGAGAATTCGGGCAGAACGTCGATGAGGCCGCCGCCAGGCCGGTCGAACAGGTCGAGAAATACCTCGCGTAACGCGGCGCATCATCGCTATTCCGCGGCGACCTCGACATTGTGCTGCGGAACCGGATTCTGGCCCACCTCGTGCGCCGGTACGGGTCGGGACGCGGCCGGGTCGGGAACGGTTGTCCCAACAGGTATCTCGCCCATTCGCGCAAGTGGCTGGGGCACGGTGCGATCCAGCTGTGGAGTCCCGTGGAGCGCATAACGCTGTTCGGCACACAGTTCGGCCAGCGCCTGCACAATGCTGCCGCGGATCACCTTGGGGAAACTGAAGTACCCGTGCGGCATTCCGACGTATTCGGTCAACCGCACCGGGGTGCCCGCGGCCTGCAGGGCGCGGGCGTAGCGGATGCCGTCGTCGCGGAGCGGGTCGTATTCTGCGACCTGGATCAGCGCCGGCGGTAGCCCGGACAGGTCGTCGGCGAGGATAGGCGAGGCCATCGCGTCGTTGGGGTCGCCGTCCGGTCCCAGGTAGTGGTCGCGGAAGGTGACCATGCTGGCGGAGGACAGGATCGGCCAGTCCGTGCGGGCCGGGCTCGCGGGATCGAAGTCCTCCGGGGTGCGCAGGTCTGTCGCCGGGTACATCAGTGCTTGGTGGGTGATCTTGGGGCCGCCCTTGTCGCGCAACAGTTGGCTGACCACTGTCGCGAGGTTGCCGCCCGCGCTGTCGCCCATCAGGCCGATCCGGCCGACGTCGACCTGCAACTCGTCCCCGTGGGTGGCAACCCAGTTCACGGCCGCCAAGCTGTCGATGACGGCCAGTGGGAACCGGTAGGTCGGCGCCAGTCGGTAGTCGACCGACACCACCACGGCGCCGACTCCGATACAGACCTGGCTGCAGAGCCAGTCGGACTGATCCAGCGCGCCGAGAGACCAGCCGCCGCCGTGGAAGTGCACGATCACCGGCCCGTCTGCCGCCTGGTTCTCTGCACGGTAGATCCGGATCGGCACCTGCGCGCCGTCCTGCTCGATCACCCGGTTCTCGGTGCTGACGCCCTTCGCCAGGCCGCCGGTCACCCCGACGGTGAGCTTGCCGTGCCCAGCCAGCCGCTCCTGTGCCTTCAGCATCTGATCCGGGCTCAGGCCTGCGGCCGAGCCGCCAGGTGTGTGCGCAAGCACCCAGGCCAATGACCGCACCCGCCATCCCAGCTTGGCCATCACAACTCCTACTCATCGGTAACTTCCGTGTTCATAGTGCCAGTACCCGGTTTGTCCGGCATGTGTCGGACGGTTTCGTCACACTTGTGCGGTCCGGTGTTCGGTGGGTTTCGTCGGCGTCCGCGTGGCCATGCCAGACAATGGCCCGATGCCGACCGCGCCGACCGTGCCTACGGACGGCGCGTCCGCCGCCGCGGGATCGCGCAGCCGCCGATGGTCGGTCGTCGCCGGCGTGACGGTCCTGATTGCGTTGTACGCCGGACTTGTCGTCGCCTACGCGGTGGGCGGCGCCTCAGCGGTCGACCAGGCGCCCGTCGAGGTGCCGCCCGGCGGTATCGGCGTGGTGCTGACCGCCCGAGGCGTCAATGCGGCACTACCCGAGATGGACGTCGATGTCAGCCTGATCCTCGACGCCTCGCTCACCGACGACAACGACGCGCCCACCCGGCCGATCACCTTGACCCTGGAGCCCACGTCGGAGGACGCCGACCTGACCTACGACACCGATCGGCGGCCGCCCATCCGGCAGGTGAAGATTCCGTTCGACGGTGACATCGAACAGTGGCCGTTCGACGGTTACACCACCACGATTTCCGCGTTTGCCACCGTCGGCGAGGGGGCCGACGCGACGCTCGTCCCGACGGTGATCATTGTCGACGGGGATGTACAGGGGTGGCAACTGGCCGCGGTCGCGAATCCCGACACGCCCGACCTGGCGATCGACATCGGGTTTCACCGTTCCCTGGCGATCATCCTGTTCGGTCTCGCACTGGTTGCCGTGCTGATTCTGTTGCCCATCACCACCTGGATTGTCGGCTGGAAGCTCTATCGGGAGGACCGGCTGTTCGAGGCCGGCTTCCTCGGCTGGATCGGGGCGATGCTGTTCGCCACCATTCCGATCCGGAATTTCTTCCCCGGCGCACCGCCGCCGGGATCCTGGGTGGACGTGCTGGTGACGCTGTGGGTGATCGTCGCGCTGGCGGTGGTGCTGCTGGTCGCGCTGGCCGCCTTCATCTCCAATCCGCGCCGCAACCACTGACTCCGGCGAGCCAACAGCTGAGCCGGCCGAGCCGGATGGAGATGAGCAGGACAAGCCGTCCGCGCTGGTAACATAGTGTGTTGGGTCCGGCTGCAGTCCGTGGCGGCCGGCACCGTCATCCCCCCGACAGCATCCGTTCGGAGCGGGACGTGCACGTGACAGAACACACCGAGGAGCACTACCTGTGGCGCTGACCACTGAGCAAAAGAAGGAAATCCTGACCGAGTACGGCCTGCACGAGACCGACACCGGCTCGGCAGAAGCCCAGGTCGCGATGCTGACCAAGCGGATCTCGGATCTCACCGAGCACCTCAAGCAGCACAAGCACGACCACCACACCCGTCGCGGCCTGCTCGGCCTCGTCGGCAAGCGTCGCCGGCTGCTGCGCTACCTGCAGAACGTCGACATCAACCGCTATCGCTCGTTGATCGAGCGGCTCGGCCTGCGCCGGTAGGAGCGTGTCTCCTAAAGGCGGGAGACCCGCTCCGCTGTATCGATTGGCGCCTGACTCCTTCGTCGCAGGCGACTAGCAATCAGACCAGGGGAGTGCTCAGCCCGACTGTGACAACCGGTTGGGGCCGGGCCGGGCCTCCCCTGATCTGCAAGAACTGAACAACCACCAGAGCCACTCACGTGCCATCCGGCACCGAAGAATTCACCTGGCGACAATCACGGCCGGTCCTCGGTAGTGGCCACCGGAACACCAGCAGCGCGCACCGCGTGCGCGGTGATCCGAGGGCTTCGATCGAAGGCCGGCACGCCACCTGATTCATCCGGTGCCACCGCCGCACGTCCGTGGCTCCCATCCAGCCGAACCCGGCTGGGCAACCAAGGAGACACATGTCAGATCCCACCGCCACCAGCGCGTCAGCCGTCATCGACAACGGCGCGTTCGGCACCCGCACCATCCGCTTCGAGACCGGACGGCTCGCCCAGCAGGCCGCCGGTTCCGTCGCAGCGTTCCTCGACGAGGACACCATGCTGCTGAGCGCCACCACGGCCGGCAAGCACCCGAAGGAACAGTTCGACTTCTTCCCCCTGACGATCGACGTCGAGGAGCGGATGTACGCCGCCGGGCGCATCCCCGGATCGTTCTTCCGTCGTGAGGGCCGGCCGTCCGAGGACGCGATCCTCACCTGCCGGCTGATCGACCGCCCGCTGCGTCCGACCTTCAAGGCCGGCCTTCGCAACGAGGTCCAGGTCGTCATCACCGTCATGGCCCTGAACCCCGACGAGCTGTACGACGTGCTCGCGATCAACGCCGCGTCCGCCTCCACCCAGATCTCCGGGCTGCCGTTCTCCGGCCCGGTCGCCGGTGTCCGGGTTGCCCTCATTGAGGGCCAGTGGGTTGCGTTCCCGACCCACCCGCAGCTGGAGAAGGCCGTCTTCGACATGGTCGTCGCCGGCCGCATCGCCGGTGACGACGTCGCGATCATGATGGTCGAGGCAGAGGCCACCGAGAACACCATCGAGCTCGTTGCCGGTGGCGCGACCGCGCCCACCGAAGAGGTCGTCGCCGAGGGCCTCGAGGCCGCGAAGCCGTTCCTCAAGGCGCTGTGCGAAGCCCAGCTGGAGCTGGCGACCAAGGCCGCCAAGCCGGTTGCCGACTTCCCGGTCTTCCCGCCGTACGAGGCCGATGCGTTCGAGGCCGTCGAGCGGGCAGCCGTCGAGGCCGGCCTGGCCGACGCGTTGACCCTGACCGGCAAGCAGGAGCGGGACAACCGCACCGACGAGATCAAGGCCGTCGTCTACGAGCAGCTCTCCGAGCAGTTCGCCGGCCGCACCTCCGAGATCGGCAACGCATTCCGCTCCGTCACCAAGAACCTGGTCCGGCAGCGCGTGCTGCGCGACAAGGTCCGGATGGACGGCCGCGGGCTCACCGACATCCGCACCCTGGGTGCCGAGGTCGGCTACCTGCCCCGCGTGCACGGCAGCGCGCTGTTCGAGCGCGGCGAGACCCAGATCCTGGGCGTCACCACGCTGAACATGCTCCGGATGGAGCAGCAGCTGGACACGCTGTCGCCGGAGAACCGCAAGCGCTACATGCACAACTACAACTTCCCGCCCTACTCCACCGGTGAGACCGGTCGGGTCGGCTCGCCCAAGCGCCGCGAAATCGGCCACGGTGCGCTCGCCGAGCGCGCCCTGGTCCCGGTGCTACCGAGCCGCGAGGAGTTCCCGTACGCGATCCGCCAGGTGTCGGAAGCGTTGGGCTCCAACGGTTCCACCTCGATGGGTTCGGTCTGTGCCTCGACCCTCTCGCTGCTCAATGCCGGTGTGCCGCTGCGCGCGCCGGTCGCCGGCATCGCGATGGGCCTGGTCTCGGACACTGTCGATGGGGTCACCCAGTACGTCGCGATGACGGACATCCTCGGCTCCGAGGACGCGTTCGGTGACATGGACTTCAAGGTCGCCGGCACCAAGTCCTTCGTCACGGCTCTGCAGCTGGACACCAAGCTGGACGGGATCCCGTCCGAGGTCCTGCGCGGCGCGCTGGTGCAAGCCCGCGACGCCCGGTTCACCATCCTCGAGGTGATGAACGAGGCGATCGACGCGCCGGATCCGATGAGCAACTACGCCCCGCGGATTACCACCATCAAGGTGCCGGTCGACAAGATCGGCGAGGTGATCGGGCCGAAGGGCAAGATGATCAACTCGATCACCGAGCAGACCGGCTCGGATATCGCGATCGAGGACGACGGCACGATCTTCGTGTCCGGGCCGGACGGCATCGCCGTGCAGGCCGCGATCGACATCATCAACTCGATCGCCAACCCGCAGCTGCCGAAGGTCGGCGAGCGTTTCCTGGGCACCGTGGTCAAGACCACCGCGTTCGGCGCGTTCGTCTCGCTGCTGCCGGGCCGCGACGGCCTGGTGCACATCTCCAAGCTGGGCAGCGGCAAGCGGATCGCCAAGGTCGAGGATGTGGTCAACGTCGGCGACAAGCTGCAGGTCGAGATCGCCGAGATCGACGCCCGCGGCAAGATCTCGCTGGTACCCGTCGCCGCCAGCGACGCACCTGCGAGCAATGGTGCGGCCGAGGCCGTCCCCGCCCAGGTCTGATCGGTGGCTGCGCGCACCAAGCTCGCGCCCTCTGCCGCGCGCAAGACGCGGACGAAGGTTCTCGAACGTGGGGTTGACGGTTCGACCGTGACGTCCTCGGAGCTGCCCGGCGGTTTGCGGGTGGTCACCGAGAGCGTCCCGGGTGCGCGCAGCGCCTCGGTCGGCGTGTGGGTGGGGGTCGGCTCCGTCGACGAAACCCCACGGCTGGCCGGGGCTTCGCACTACCTTGAGCACCTGTTGTTCAAGGGCACCAAGTTTCGCACCGGCTACGAGATCGCCGACGCCGTCGATGCCGTCGGCGGTGAGCTGAACGCCTTTACCTCCCACGAGTACACCTGTTACTACGCAAGGATTCTCGCCGCGGAGGCACAACTGGCCGTCGGGCTGGTCTGCGAGGTCGTGCTCGACGCGACCATCGCCGCGGCCGACGTCGACATCGAACGCCAGGTCATCCTGGAAGAAATCGCCATGCGCGACGACGACCCGGAGGACACCCTCGCCGACCTGTTCGCCGGGGCGGTGTTCGCCGGACATCCGGTCGCGTCACCGGTGATCGGCACCGTCGACACCATCAGCGTGATGAGCCGCACCCAGGTCGCCGGTTACTACCGCCGGCGCTACACCCCGGACAAGATGGTCGTCGCGGTGGCCGGCGGCGTCGACCATGCCGACGTCCTGCGGTGGGTGCGTGCCGCGTTCCGCGATCGGCTCTCCGCCGCGGGTGCGGCCACCGCGCCTGCCGCGTTCCGCGGGAACCGGAACCAGCCGGCCTCGCTTCGCCAAGTGGCGATCGTCGAACGGGACACCGAGCAGGCGCATCTGTGTATCGGGGTGCCCGCCGGGGACCGCAACGATCCTGATCGGACGACCCTGGCGGTGCTGTCCAGCGCGCTCGGCGGCGGGATGAGCTCCCGGCTGTTCCGCAGCATCCGCGAGGAACGCGGCCTGGCGTACTCCTGCTATTCCGCCGCCTCGGCCTATGCCGACGTCGGTTCGTTTTCCGTGTACGCGGGCTGCCAGCCGGACCACCTCGGCGAGGTCGCGAAACTCATCGGACAGGAGTTGGCGTTGGTGGCCGAATCCGGTCTCGCGGCGGCCGAACTGGCCCGGGTCAAGGGACAACTCGCCGGCTCGCTGGTGCTTGCGCTGGAGGACACCGAGTCGAGAATGAGCCGGATCGGCAAGACGACCCTGGTGCGCAAAGAATTCCGGTCCATCGAGGACGAGCTGGCGGCCATCAGGTCGGTCACCGCCGCCGACGTCGGGGCGCTCGCGAAACGCCTGCTGAGCCAGCGCATGTCGGCCGCCGTCGTCGGCCCGTACGCTGCGCATGATGATCTTCCCGCCGAGTTGACCCAGCTGATCGGCTGAACCGGTGGGCCCGATGAAGTGCAGTGACATGAAGTGCAGTGACATGAAGTGCAGTGACATGAAGTGCAGTGACATGAAGTGCAGTGAAACGGAGTGCTCGGATGAGTGACGAGTCGTTGCGGGTGGGCGTGATCGGTGCGCGCGGCCGGATGGGCGCCGAGACCTGTCAGGCGGTCATCGAGGCCGAGGACATGGATCTGGTGGCCGCAGTCGGCGGGCGGGAGTGGTTGTTTTCGCTGGCCGATGCGGCCAGCCAGGTCGTCGTCGATTTCAGCCATCCGGATGTCGTGATGGAGCACATCCGGTTCTGCCTGGACCAGAACATTCATGTCGTCGCCGGCACATCCGGATTCACCGACGAAAGACTCGAGACCATCGGGCAGTGGCTGGCGGCTAAACCGGAACTCGGTGTCATGGTGGTGCCAAACTTCGCGATCGGCGCCGTGTTGACCGCCAGATTCGCCAGGGAAGCGGCCAGGTTCTTCGAATCCGTCGAGATCATCGAGTTGCACCATGCCGGCAAGGTGGACGCCCCGTCGGGGACGGCCGTGGCCACCGCGCGTGCCGTGGCACTTGCCCGCAAGGACGCAGGGTTGGGGCCGGTCCCTGATGCGACCACCCTGGAGACCGACGGCGCCCGCGGCGCGACGATCGACGGCATCCAGGTGCATTCGGTCCGGCTACCCGGGTTGGTGGCCCATCAGGAGGTCATCCTCGGCAGCGCCGGAGAGACCCTGACCATCCGGCATGACTCGTTGCACCGGTCGTCGTTCATGCCTGGTGTCCTGACCGCGATCAGGGCGGTAGCGGCCCGGCCCGGGCTGACCATCGGCCTGGAGCAATTGCTCGGCCTGGACTGAGTTGTGCCCCTTGCCGTGCAGGACTTTTCATGAACAAGGGCGTACGGATCCGGGTTGTTGTCGGGATTCTGACGGCCGTGCTGATCGTCTATTTCTGGTTGTTGACCGACCGTGCCATCGCCTTGATCGGCTCCGGATCCGCTGCCGGCATCGCGCTCGGGATCGGCGTGCTGCTGCTCCCGATCATCGGCGTCGTGCTGGTCGGCTGGGAACTGCGGTTCGGCTGGCAGACGCAGAAATTGGCTCGCCGACTAGCCGCTGACGACCTGCTGCCCGACGACTCGGAGCTGCCGCGCCGCGCATCCGGCCGGGTCGAGCGGGATGCTGCCGACGCGCACTTCGAGGTCGTCCGCGGCGAGGTCGAGGCCGCCCCGGAGGATTGGCGGGGCTGGTACCGGCTCGCCCACGCCTATGACCTGGCGGGTGATCGCAAGCGGGCGCGGTCGGCGATGCGGCAGGCGATCGACCTGGAGAATGGCTCGACAACCCCGTCTTCTTGAAGACGGGGTTGCGTTGCGCGAATGCCTCCCAAGCTCAGGGCAGCTGAATCACACTTTCGGGGTAAATCACCACTCACGTGGGGCGAATTTGGTCACCGGCAGCTACCTTCTTTCTCACAAAGTGTCACGAAGGGTGGGGACATTGTCCGAGGATGACACGCGCGGTGGAGTTCTCGGGTTCGCCGCCGCGCCACCCCGGCGGAAGCCGCCTAGGCGCACCGTTGTGATCGCGGTGGCGGCCGTTGTGGTCGTCATTGCAGTCGCGGTCGCTGCGGTTCTGTTCTCATCTCGGGGGGAGAGTGGCACCGCAGTACCGACCGGCGTGCCTAATGCGGAGTCCACGACAGCTGCCGACGCCAGCGCCGAACAGGGCTCCGGCGGGGTCCGGCCGGCCGCCGACAAATCCCTTCGATTGCAGCCGGCCGACGCGGTGGCCCCCGGGCCGTTCGTCACCTCGCCCGCGGCCGCGCCGGTCGAGTTCACGCTCGCCGCGAGCGCGAAGATTGACGCGATCCTGGCCGAGCTCGTGTGGGACTTCGGTACGGAGACAAAGCTGGCCGCCGGCGATGCGCCGGCGCTCTTCGCCGCGGAGCCGAACCTGGCGGCCTGTGACGTTGCCGGGATCGCGCAAGCGCTGGCGAGCGACCAGTCGGTGGCCACCGCATTTTCCGCTGCCCTGCGGATTGCGCCGAACCAGATCGCCGGTTACATCGGCACTCTCGCGCCGGTCGCGCTGGCTCACGACACCGTTGTGGTCAACCACGACTACGTCGACGGAGACGCCGCTGCGGTGACCTCCGTCCTGCAGGCGGGTACCCCGGTGTTGGTCGACGCCACCGGAACTCCCCGGGTTCGATGCTCCGGTGCCAGCCCGCTGGCGGTACCGGACGGGGCCGGCTACCCCGACTTCGTCCTGCTCGGAACTCCCTGGGCTGGTTACCTTGTCGACGAGGTGCTGGTGATCGAGCCGGCTGCTGCGGTCTCCGCCCTTTCGGTGGTCGACGCGACCAGCGGCACGCTGGTGGAGGTCGCCGTCGGGGGCGGCAACGGCGCCCCGGCCGCCGCGGGGGAGCTGTGTGCCTTGCCGCAACAGTCCTCGTTCGCCGACCGGCTCGTTGCCGTCAGCAAGACCCCGGACCTGGTGACCTGCGCGGACATGAAGCAGCGGTGGGCAGAGTACGACGGGTGGGTGCAGTCCGTGGGGGAGGGTGTGGGGCTGGTGTTCACCTTTGGGGACAACTGGACCTGCACTTCTCGCACCAACGCCCAGTTGGCGTCACCGACGTGGAGCGGCACCGTCGGGAGCTGCGCTGCACGAAACGCCGACGACGGTGCGTTCACCGTCTATTCGGCTGACCGGTACGAACCGGCAACCGGTACGTCAACTGCGGCTGAGCCGTCCGGTTCGGGCCCGGCCACCGGCACCGCCGCAACGACACCAGCACCTGCACCGGCACCGGCAATCCCGGCTGCACCACCGACCGTCGCGGCGCCGACGGCGGCCGCCCGAGTCCCGGGCGACCTGGGGTTGAGCGTCGTGATGACCCGGCCGGCGTGCGACGGCTCCGGCATTGTGGTGATCGCTTCCGCGGTCAGCCCCGGTTCCTACCCCGCCGACGTCCAGCGGATCCTGTCGCTGAACCCGGGAGCGGCCTATCTGCGGACCGATCAGGCCTGCCCTTCGTTGAACCAGGCCACGGCCTCGGGTGATCCGATTTACGCCGTGTACTACCCGGCCGGATCCGACCAGGCCGCGATCTGCGGTGCAGTGGCTCGGGTCGGCGGCGATGCGTACGGCAAGCGGCTGGACACCAGCAGCGATCCGACGGCGATTGTGGACTGCTAGTCGCAGCGACCTCTCCTGGCCTACACCGCAACCAGGTCAACCGAGCCCGAGTAGCGCACCTCGAACAGCGGGTCCGCCCCGGTGTCCAGTTCTCTGCGTACCCCGTCGGCCGACCACCCTGCACCGCGCAGGAAGCCGGCCGTGGCCTTGTCCGACTCCGGGAGCCACCAGCGCGCAGCGGTCGCGCCGATCCGGCGCAACTCGGCGGCAGCACCGACCAGCAGGCGACCACCGTGGCCGCGACGACCCCAGCGGGGGAGCACATAGAGCACCTCGATCTCGCCGACCGGGGCAAGCAGGTTGCGATCGTCCAATCCGAAGGACACGGCCGCGAAGCCGACCGGTTCCACACCCTCCAGAGCCAGCAGGACCGGACCGCCCTGCCTGAGCCGGGCATCCCAGGTTTCGGCATGGGCCACCGGATCGGTCATCACCACCTGGGCGGGCAGCAGGTCGGCAAATGCCTGCTGCCAGACCTGGATCTGCAGCTCGGCGATCACCGCCGCGTCGGCGGCGGTGGCCCGGAGCACCGTGCTGTCCACTACCCAACCTCCTGACCAACCTCTTGGCGCGAGCGAGGCCCGCGAATGTCGAAACCCCCAGCATGCCAGCCACCGGGCGCTCCGGACGCCGCCCCGAGTCGGGTCCGAGCACCGGTGCGCGTGGCCGTGCGACCCACTGTCGGTACCGGGTGGCAACATGCCCGATGTGACCCAGACCGAGGTGCTGACCAGCCGATTGCCGGGCCGAGTTGCCGCAATCCCGGAGCTGACGGGCGGCCAAGCGAGGCGGATCGCCATCGCTGCCCAACAGCTGGCCGGGCCGGTCCGCCCGGTCGCCGCGCCGAGGGGTCGCGCGATCAACCGCGGACACCTCAATCGGCTGCTCGAGTCGATCGGGTTGTTGCAGATCGACTCGGTGAACGTGCTTGCCCGAGCGCACCTGTTACCGATCTTCTCCCGGCTGGGTCCTTACCCGTTTTCCCTGCTGGAAGGGGCGGCCTGGCCGCGGCGCAGCAGCGACCGGCTGCTGCTGGAGGCATGGGCGCATGTGGCCTCGCTCGTGCCGGTGGGCATCGAGCCGCTGCTGCGGTGGCGGCAGGCTGGATTTGCCGCTGAGCCATGGCCGCGGGTAGTGGCCGTTCGGCGGGAGCATCCGGGCTTCCTGGACACCGTGCTGGCCGTCATCGACGAACGGGGACCGTCATCGGCCGGGGAGATCGAGAAGGCGCTGGAAGCACCGGGGCGGGGCATCTCGGGGTGGTGGGAATGGTCGATCACCAAGACGGCGTGCGAGTACCTGTTCGCGATCGGTGCGATCGGCGTCGCGTATCGCCGGGGCTTCGAACGCTGCTACGACCTGATGGATCGAGTGCTGCCGGAATGGGTCTCGGCGCTGCCCACTCCAGAGGTCGCCGACGCGAAGCGGGCCTCCCTCGCCCTGGCTGCGCGCGCACACGGCATCGGCACGGCGGCGGATCTGGCCGACTACTACCGGATCAAGCTGACTGCCGCCCGGGTCGCGCTCGCCGAACTCGCCGAGGAGGGCGAGGTAGTTCCGGTCCGGGTCCGCGGCTGGAAGGAGGTCGCATACCTGCACCGGGACGCCCGGATCCCGCGGAAGGTGAGCGGCGCGGCGCTGTTGTGCCCGTTCGACCCGCTCATCTGGGAGCGCGACCGTACCGAGCGGCTGTTCGACTTCTTCTACCGGATCGAGATCTACACGCCACTGGAGAAACGGCAGTTCGGCTATTACGTCTTTCCACTACTGGTGGGTGTTCAGTTGGTCGGTCGCTTCGACCTCAAGGCGGACCGGTTGGCTTCCCGGTTGCTGGTCCAGGCGTCCTGGGTGGAGCCCGGCGCGGATGCCGTGCTCGCGGCGGACGCCGCCGCGATCGAGCTGACCAGGATGGCGGGTTGGCTGGGCCTGGGGGAGGTGGTGGTGATGCCTCGCGGGGATCTGTGGGTGACGCTGGCGTCCAGACCCGGAATGGCGGTGGGTAGCCTGCCCGAGTGATAACTCTGCCGGCCTCGGTCGCCGCCGGTCATCCGTCCACCGCCAGCGTCGGGCGCGACGTGCTCGCCCGCGGGGGTTCCGCGGCGGATGCGGTCGCGGCCATGATCCTGGCGGGTTGCGTCGCCGAAACCCTGTTCACCGGGCTCGGTGGCGGCGGCTTCGCGACGGTCTATGACGCGGCGACCAAGCAGGTGCACTGCCTGGACTTCTTCGTCGCCGTGCCCGGCCTGGACGGCACTGTCCCGGCGCCGGCTCGGGCGATCCGGGTGGCCTTCGGGGACGTCGAGGTGCCCTACGCGGTCGGTGGGCCCAGCGTCGCCGTGCCCGGGACACCACGCGGGGTCGCTGCCCTGCACTCCGCGTTCGGTCGTCTACCTTGGTCCGAGATCGTGACCCCGGCAAGGGATCTCGCCGCTCAAGGCGCGCCGTTCCCGCTGCAGCACGCGGAGTTGCTGCCGGATGTCGCGGCCGCAATGGTGCTCGGCGCGGGGGTCGCGGTCTACTCGCGGCCGGACGGCACCGGTGGCCGCCGGACCCTGGCCCACGGTGAACTGCTGCACCACGACGGCCTCGCCGACACCTTGGACGACTACCTCAACGGCGGACCGGATGCGCTGACCGTCGGCGCCCGCGGTCGGGACCTGGTGACCGCTGTCCGCGCCGACGGCGGTGCGCTGTCCGAACTCGACATGGCGCGGTACCAGGTCCGGGAACTTGCCGTAGCGCGGGCGGAGTTCGGTCCCGGCGTCATCTGCGTCCGCGGGAACGACCTGGATTCGTTCGCCGGCACGGCGCAGGCGCTCAACGGCCTGCTTCACCTGCCGGGCCCCGCGGCACGCGCCCGCAGCCTGGTGCATGCGTTGCGGGCACCGGCCCGGCGAGCCGAGACCACCACCGTCGTCGCCGTCGACGAACAGGGAAATGCCTGCGCCGCAACGCATTCATTGGGGCTGGGATCGGGCGTCTGGACCGGCGGGGTACACGGCAACTCCATGCTGGGGGAGGGCGAACTGCTCCGCGGTGAACTGCTGCCGGGACAGCGGATGCCGTCGATGATGGTGCCGCTGGTGGTGACCGATCCCGCCGGTCGGCTCCTGCTGGCCGGCGGCGCCGCAGGCGGCAGCCGCATCCGGCCGGCGCTGCTGCAGGTGCTGACCAGAGTGCTCGTCGATGGTCATGGTGCCGCGGAAGCCGTTGCCGCGCCGCGGCTGTCGGCCACACCTGACGCGGTGCACCTGGAGCCGGGCTTCGGCCCCGAGGTCATCGCCGCGCTCACCGAGGACGGCGACGAACTGGTGCAGTGGCCCGAACAACGTCCGTACTTCGGTGGGGTCGCGGTGGTCGCGAGCGACGGCCCGGCCGCCGATCCCCGGCGCGGCGGAATGGCCCTGCGGCTGGCTCCCTGATCTCAGTCCACCTGGCCGCGAGTGCGCCACGCCTCGAAGGCTTCGCGGCTGGTGCGCCGCGGGAGATAGCCGAACTCCTGCTTCAGGGCGGTGTTGAGCAGCACCGGCCGGTACCGCAGGAACACCGTCTGCTCGGGACCGTAGCGGGTCAGCCCCAGCCGATTCCCGACCGCCAGGGCCGCGCGCAGCAACGGTTCCGGGACGGTCAAGGTCGGCTTTCCGAGCGCCGCCGCGATCTCTGCCATCGTCATTGCCCCGTCGCCGGCAACGTTGAAGGCGCCGGTGGGCCCGCCGAGCACCGCCCGGATCATAATGGCCACCACGTCGTCATCCCAGATGAAGACGAACGGGCTGGACGATCCGCGGATCACCAGCAGGCGCTTCCTGGTGAACAGGGCGGTGATCTGGTTGTCCACCGACTCGCCCAAGATGGTGCCGATCCGCAGGATCACCTGCTCCAGGTCGGGATTCGCGGTTCGTTCGGCGGCCAGCATTTCCTCGACCAGACGCTTGTGGTCGGCATAGACGAACTCCGGATTGCCACGCAACGGTGTCCGCTCGTCGATCCAGGACGGATTGTCCGGGTGGTAACCGTAGGCGGCTCCACTGGAGGAGTAGACGATCCGGCTGACGCCGTTGACCCGGCAGGCGTCGAGCACATTGCGGGTGCCGGTGACGTCGACGGCGAATGACCGGTCGCGCGGCACCTCCCTGCCCGGATTGACGATGGCCGCCAGGTGGACGACGGTGTCGATCCGGTGCCGGCGCATTTGCTCGCTGACGGCGGCAGCGTCGGTGATATCGACCCGCTCGTAGACTGCGTGCGGCACGATCCTGGATGGCGCCCGCACATCGGCGCTGACCACCAGTTCGACCTCGCCGGTGCACGCCGCCAGACCGCTGACCACCGAATGGCCGAGGAAACCGCTGCCCCCGGTCGCATAGACGCGCCTCATGTTGGCACCGCGCCCGCGGCGGACCCCCGGCGCGTCCACCAACTGGCCAGCAGCAACCCGGTGATGATGTCCCATATCCCCCACCAACCGGCCACCATGGCCATGCCGCCGATGCCGTCGAAGAACGAGAACACCATCCCCAGACCAAGTCCGGCGTTGCGGACGCCGACCTCGAAGGTGACGGCTTTGCGATTCCGCATCTCCAATCCCGCCCATCTGGCGATGGCGTAGCCGAGCAGCAACGCCAACAGGCCCTGGACCAGCACCGCGACAAACACCAGGCCGATGTAGTCGACGAATGTCGTGGCGTTCCCCGCCAGCCCGCTGACGATGAAGACCAGCAGCGCGAGCAGCGAGCCCCGCTTCACCCATGGCTGCGCGCCGGCAGCGAACCTTCCGAACCGTTGCGAGATGACAATCCCTATGACGAAAGGGATCCCGATGATCAGTGCGGTGTCGCGAAGCATCGATAGAGCGCTCAGATCGACGGCCGTCAGGATGGCGTCGGTGGACGGCCGGCGGCTGCCCCAGAAGGCGATTCCCAGCGGCAGCAGGAAGATCGCCAGCACGTTGGAGATCGCCGTCATCGAAACGGATAGTGCGACGTTGCCGCCGGCACGGTGGGTGAGGACGTTGGAGATGCTGCCCGGCGGGCAGCAGGCCACCAGGATCATTCCCAACGCGATCGATGCCCGCACATCCAGGACGGTGGTGAGCGCCAGGGTGACCGCGGGTAGCACCAAGAACTGCGCGGCGATACCGACCGCCATCGCTTTGGGCATTTTCACCACGCCGGCGAAATCCGCGAACTTGGTGTCGAGCGCGATGCCGAACATGATCGCGGCGAGCACGACATTCAGCAAGGTCAGGCTGGATGGACTGAAGTTCAACTGGACCGCGTCGAGGTCGGCGGATCCGCCGGCGCCGCCGGACGAGATCACCCGGATTCCGTCAGGTGGAACGGGTTTGGCTCAGTCCTGCCCGTGTCCGTGGTGGCCGGCGGGCAATGGCGTGGCACCTGACGAGTATCACCGACCACCGCGGTTCGTCGCATCGCGACAGACCGGAAAGATGCGGCAGCTCAAGTGGGGTCAAGTGTTGCCGCCGTGTCGGCCGGGAACACCGTGTGCACCGCGTGGCACAGTCAGTGGTGCGGGCTGTCCTTCGGGTGCCTCCGTCGCCTCGTCAGGGTCGTCAGGAGGGGATCCCGGTGGGCGTCAGATCGCTGCCATCAGCCGGGCGAGCGGAGGTGGCATGTCGGCGATGGGGACCGCGTCGACGAGCAGCGGTGCGTACTTGATCTTGCGGCCACCTCGCGTCCCCATGAACCGCCGGAGCCGGGCCTGGTCAGCCGTCGCCCGATGCGCCGGCTGCTGCTGCAAGATCCGGTACGAAGCGAGGTCACCCTGCTGGGCAAGGATGGTCTCCAGCGAGTCGACGCCGAGCGCCCGGATCAATTCGTCTTCGAGATCGGCGTCGCACACAAAGAACCGGCGGCTCGCCAGATCATCGCGGGTTCGTACTTCACCCAACCCGGCCTGCTCGAAACCTCTTTGAAAGAATCGCATCTCGGCCGCGTCGCAGAGCCCGGCCAGTCGCTTGTCCAGGCCGTGCGGGCCGAAGTGGCGCAGGAAATGCCCGATGTTCGTCGCGCCGTGCATCGGGAGCACCGCCACGCCTTCCGCGGCCAGGTCCCGACCCCAGCGTTCGGCGAGCGCTGTCACCGCGCGCTGATCGCTGACTCCCTCGACGAGGACGACCGTCCGGACGCCGGTCGTCGTCACGTCACCCGGCCCCGGCATGACGCGGACCGTACCGCCGCAGCCGGTCAGGGCGCAGGCATTTTCTCGATGCGGACTCCGGTCGAGCGGCTGACGAACCCGTTTGCAGGCGTCTACGCTGCGGCGCTGCGCCGCAGTCGGATGTTGCCGGAGGTGGTCTTCACCCGGAGGTCGAGGGTCGGTTCGTCGACCGCACCTTCGGCGGGGACACCGTCGTTGGCGTCACCGTCGTTAGGGACACCATCGTTAGGGTCACCGTCGTTGGGGACGCTGTCGCTCGCCGTGGCCGCGGCGACGTTCGATGGCGGAATATCGTCGGTGACCTCGAAGTCGGTGGTGGTGGACCCCGAGATGGTGCTGAGGTCGACGGCCGTGAGCGTTCCGGCATGGATCCCGACCTCGACATCACCGGAGACGGTGACCAGTTGCGCATTGCCGGACGTCGCGTCCAGCACGGTAACCGCACCGGACACGCTGCGGGCGTTGATGTTTCCCGCCGGTGCGGCGAGCCGGATACTGCCGGAGGTGGAGTGCACGATGGCGTCGGAGCTCACCGCTTGGACTTCGATGTCGCCGGAAGCGGTGCGGACGTCGCACTCTGCGGTTGCGGTGATCGACACATCGCCGCTCGCCGTCTGCACCACCGACCGCCCGCTGACCTCGTCGACCCGGACGTCGCCCGATGCGGTTCTGGCCTCCATCCGTTCCGATCGACCCGTCACGGTGATGTCGGCGGACTGGCTCTGAATCCGGATGCCGGAGGCCGTCGGGGCGGTGACGTGCACGGTGAACGAGGATTTCCAGCCGTCGCGCGCCGGGTCGGTGTCCACGATCAGCGTTCCGGGGGCCGACGGGCCCGAACCGTCAACAGCCGATGGCGTGGTCGCGGGCCGGTGTTCGACGCGAACCCGCTCTGTCGGATCGTCCGACAGGGCGTTGTCGTCGAAACCGGCGGACGTCGGATCGAAACGGGATCGACCACCGGCGTACGCCTGGCGATCGCCGGCGAACTGGGCCTTGGCTGCTCGGATGACGTCATCGAGAAATCCCAGGGGGTGTGACGTAGCGGCCACCACGTCGACGGTGGTCGTCGCGACGTCGGCGAGGTCGACGCGAATCTCCCCGGAGGCGTTGCGAATTTCGATGGTGATCGGCTCCGGGGTCAGGAACGTATGCATGATGTCCTCATCTGTGCTGGTCTGAAAATGCTGGATTACTACGCGAAAGCGGTTCTGCGGGTGGAGGTTTCAGTTTCGGTGCGCAGGGTCAGCCGCGGAAGTAACCGGAGACGTTGCGCTCGGTGGTGCCGCGGCCGCGATGGTTGCCCTTGTTCGGGACGGCCGAGCGCACGGAGTCGGACACCGCCCGGGAGATGTACGTGTTCAACGAAACGCCCTGGTCCGAGGCGGCTCGTTCGGCCTGCGACTTGAGTTCGTTGAACAGCCGCACGGTGGTCCTGGACAGTTCGCCGCCCGCGTCCTGCATGGCCCGGCGCAGGTCCTCGGCCGAGGGTCCATCGCCGGGGGCGCTGCCGGCGGCGGTCGCCTCCTCCTCGAAGGTCCGCTCGGCGCGGTGGTTCTTGGTGAGCCGCGAGCCGCCGTACGCGCCGCGGTAGTCGCTGTCGGCGCTGCCCGCGTCCGAGGGATCGGGGGTGTGCCGGGTGACCGATACCCGGACGTCGCGGCCGTCGAGCCGGAGTTCGACGGTGGTGTCCTCGAGCGCGCCGGTCACCTCGGCGGCCAGGTCGGACAGTGCGTTCATGATGGCGAGACGGGTGGCGGGCTCGAGCGCGCTGGCCAGCAGTGCTGCGGCGCGGCGCGAGTCCTCGTCACCGACGGATGCCGCGGTGATCAGGTCGTCGCGGAGGTTCTGGGTGTAGGGGGTGAGGTCCATGACGCCACTATGACACCACGATGACGCCACTTCAAGGGTAAATTGACGTCAGCCCTAAACTTGCCCCCATGACCGCCTCCTACGCCGACAATCCGACCCGGTACGTCACTCTGCTGCGCGAGCAGGTGCGCAACGAGTTCAACGCCAGTCAGCAGTACATTGCCATCGCGGTCTGGTACGACGCCAAGGACCTTCCGCAGCTCGCCGCGCACTTCTACCTGCAGGCCTCCGAGGAGCGGCACCACGCGATGATGATGGTGCAGTGGATGCTGGACCGGGATATCGAAGTCACGATCCCGGGGGTGGACGAGGTTCGCGGTTCGTTCGAGAGAATTGTCGATCCCATCGAGCTTGCGCTGAAGCAGGAAATCGCGGTCACCGAGCAGATCAAGGCGCTGTTCGCCACTGCCCGCGAAGAAGGGGACTTCCTCGGCGAGCAGTTCATGCTGTGGTTCCTCAAGGAGCAGGTCGAGGAAGTGGCATCGATGACGACCCTGCTGAACGTCGCACAGCGCGCCGGTACCGACTGGTTCGACATCGAGACCTACCTGGCCCGGGAAAGTGTCGGCGACGGTGGCACCGACGCCAGCGCCCCGGCCGCCGCCGGCGGTGGGGTCTGAGCGTCGAGCCGCGGGAGTTGAGCGTCGGGCCGCGGGTGCGGTTGATCGGCCGCACCGAGTTCCTGCCGCCGGACGACGTCCCGTGGACCACCGACGCGACCGGCGGGCAGGCCCTCGCCGAGTTTGCCGGGCGGGCCTGCTACCAGTCGTGGTCCAAGCCGGTGCCGGCCACCGCAACCAACGCCGGTTACCTCGACCACATCCTGCAGGTCGGGCACCTATCGGTCCTGGAGCACAGCACGGCCACGTTCTACATCACCGGCATTTCCCGATCGGTCACCCACGAACTGATCCGGCATCGGCATTTCTCGTTCTCCCAGCTGTCGCAGCGCTACCTGCCGGCCGGCGGACCGGAGGTGATCGAGCCGGAGATCATCGCCGCCGACCCGGCGCTGCACGAGATCTTCACCGCGGCGGTGGCGCATTCCGCCAGCGCTTACGCGCAGCTGCTGGCGGCCCTGGAGGAACGAGCTGCGTCCGCGCCGGACGGAACTGTGGCGCGCAAGCAGGCCAGGCAGGCCGCGCGCGGCGTGCTCGCCAACGCCAGCAGCACCGCGATCGTGGTGACCGGGAACTACCGGGCCTGGCGGCATTTCATCGGAATGCGGGCCACCGAGGCAGCGGATGTGGACATCCGCGGGCTCGCGGTCGACGTCCTGGTGGAGCTACAGGCCCTGGCGCCCAACGTTTTTGCCGATTTCCGGGTCAGCACCCTGGCCGACGGAACCGCGGTCGCCGCGTCACCGCTGGTCGGCGAGGGGTAGCCGCCGCAACCTCGACAGCCGGGGCCACGCGCTATTTCTGCACCTGCACGGCGGTGACAGTGAACGGTTTGCCCTGCTGGCAGGTGGTCATCAGGTCCTCGAACTCGCCGGTGACCTCGACCGTCGAACCGATCGGCGCAGCCTGGGTGTCAAGCCCCATCAGATTGGCCAACACCGCGCCGGCGTCGTCGGTGAGCACGAGGCAGCCCGACTCGACGCCCTCCGTCACGGTGCCGGTCAGGGTGGTCGTCCCGGCGGCGCCGGTCGGCACCGATGGCGCGGCGGTGCCCGACTTCGAGCTGCTGACCACCGGCGAGGAGGACGCGACGGCGGAGCTGCTCCCGGTCGCGGAAGGAGTCGTCGGAGCGGATGACGCGCACCCGGACACCGTCACGGCGAACACCGCGGCCACGACCGCCGTCAGCAGCTGGGTCGATCGGCGTCCTCGATCGGCGGGCATCATGCGCGTCTCCCTGCTGTCCGGTCCCGAGGACGATCCGATCGAGCGGTTCGACCGTCGTCAATGGGACGTGGTGAGCGGCTCTCATGGTTGCACGCAGGTCAGGACGAGAGCGACCCCAACGCCCGTGCCGCGTTCTGTCACCGGGCGGGCGGGCTCTCGCTAGTCTCTGTCATCGAACCTCCGGGCCGCCTCGGCCGATCGCTGCTGGGAAAGAGACCTGATGAGACGCCAACGCCTGATCCTCTGCCTGGTTGCCGCGGTGCTCGCCGTCGGTGCGTGTTCGAGCACCACGGCTGATCCGGGTAACAGTTCCGCGGCGCCGCCGGAGAGCGTGTCGGCCGACACCCGACCTGCCGACCCGCACGAATCGATGGACCATTCGGCGACGGACTCGATGGACATGGCAACGATGTCCAGCGCGACTACGAATTCGGTCGCTCCCGCGGTGCCGGTGCAGCCGTCATCGGTTCCGCCCTCGGCGGCGCCCGCCGCGCCGGCCGTCGATGTGCTGCCCGGGATGCCACCCGTTGTCGACCCGAACAACATCTACTCCGAGGCCGGCGCCAACATGCTGGGCCCGTCGGCCCGGCAATCCAAGGCCTACGCCTACGTGCCGCACTCCAAATCCGGTGACGTCTGGGTGATCGATCAGGCGACTTTTCAAGTGGTGGAACGGTTCTCGGTCGGCATCGAGGTGCAGCACGTGGTGCCGTCATGGGACATGAGCGCGCTTTACGCGACCGACGACATCGGCAACGTGATCCGCCGGATCGACCCGTTCACCGGCCAGGCCGGCGACACGATCCAGGTGACCGACCCCTACAACATGTACTTCACCCCGGACGGCACGTCGGCGGTCTCGGTGGCCGAGGCGCTGCGCACACTCGTCTGGTACGACCCGGTGACGTGGCAGGAAACCGACCGGGTGCGGTACCCGGACTGCAAGGGCATCGACCACGGCGACTTCACCCCGGACGGCAGGATCGCCGTCTTCAGCTGCGAATTCGACGGCCGGATCGCGGTCATCGACATGCAGACCCACCAGCTCATCCGGATGATCGACATGCCGACCCGGAACACCACGATGGGGCCGCAGGACCTGCGGATCGCGCCGGACGGATCCAAGTTCTACATCGCGGACTCGGACTCCGACGGAGTGTGGGTGCTGGACAAGGACCTGCAGACCATCACCGGGCACATCGACACCGGCGACGGGGCACACGGCCTGTATTTCAGCCGGGACGCCAAACAGCTGTATGTGACCAACCGGCACGAGGGCTCGATCAGCGTCCTGGATGCGTACACGGGAGCGACGATCACCAAGTGGCAGCTACCCGGCGGCGGCAGCCCGGACATGGGCAACGTCAGCGCGGACGGCACGCAGCTCTGGCTCTCCGGCCGGTACGACTCGGTCGTCTACGTGATCAGCACCGCAGACGGCAGCCTGATCACCAAGATCCCGGTGGGCAACGGGCCACACGGGCTGGCGTTGATGCCGCAGCCGGGTCGTTACTCCATCGGCCACACGGGCATCACCCGCTGACCACCCTTACGAACCGGGCGGCGGGAACCACAGCCGCACGGCGAGCCCCGGTGGGTCCTCGCCTTCCACGGCGTCGGCCAGGGTCACCGTGCCGCCCTGCTGGCCGATCAATTCCCGGACGATCGCCAGCCCCAGTCCGCTGCCACCGCTGTCCCGGTCGCGGGCGCCCTGCAGGCGGGTGAAACGCTCGAAAACCCGTTCCCGGTCGGCGGCGGGGATACCGGGTCCGTCATCGACGATGGTCACCTCAATGCCCCCATCGGTCGACCGCACGGTCATCCGCACCCCGGTCGCCGCGTAGCGGACGGCGTTGTCCAGCAGGTTGGCCAACACCCTGGTCACGGCGCCGCTGTTCGCCTCCACCGCAGGCGCGCCCGCGACCTGGACAGCGACCGGAACCCGGGCTGCTGCATAGCGTTTCGCCAATGCGGCAGCCAGCTCGCCGATGTCGAACCGTAGCCGAGGAGGTGGGGTTCCGTCGTCCACCTTGGCCAGCAGCAGCAGGTCCTCGACCAGTCCGGTGAGCCGGTTCACCTCGGCGACCAGGTCTTCCGGGTCCGGTTCGTCACCCGTGGCGGCGGCCACCTCCAGCTGCGTGCGCAGGCTGGTCAACGGCGATCGCAACTCGTGCGCGGCGTCGGCGACAAATGCCCGCTGCCGTTTCCGGGACACCTCGAGCCGGGCCAGCATGTCGTTGAGGGTCTCGGCCAGCCGGCGGATCTCGTCGGCCGAGTCGGGGAGTGGGAGCGTGTCGTTCGAGTTCCCGCCGGTGATCTTTTCCGCGCCGGCCCGCAGCGCCTCGACCGGCCGGAGGGTGGCCCCGACGAACAACCAGAGCACCACCGCGAGCACGACGAGAAGCAGGACGAAGCCGATGATGACGACCGTCCGCACTACCCGTACCGCGTCGTCGATGTCCCCGGCCGGGGAGCCGACGACCACGGTGCCGGGGTCGGTCGGCGGACCGGCCGGCAGGGCGATGACCCGGACCGGTCCGAGCACCCCGAACTGGGCGCCGGGCACCGTGATCGGGCCGGCGAGGGCCGCGGACAGCTGATCCGCGGAGACCGTGGGGACCAGTCGGTCGGTTCCCGCGGAGGCAGCCAGGACCCGGCCCTGCTGATCGACCACCTGGACGAGCGTGGTGCCGCCGGCCGGCACCGGGTCGGGGAGCCGGCCCGCGTCGACCAGGACGACAACGTCCTGCGCCGTCTGCCGGGCCTCACCGTCGGAGGCGCGTTCCAGGGCGGATCGGAGCAGGACGGTCAGGCCGACCCCGCCGACGGCGAGACCGACGGCCAGACCGACCGTGGCCAACAGGACCAACCTGGTGCGCAGACTCCAGCCGCGGCGACCGCTGTGCGCGGCAGTTGGCTGCGCAGAGCGCGCCGGATCAGCCGCCATCGGGCGCCAACCGGTAGCCGACCCCACGCACCGTGGTGATGGACTTGCGGTCGAAAGGGGTGTCGATCTTGCGCCGCAGGTACCCGATGTAGACCTCGACGACATTCGGCTCGGTCGCGCCGTACGACTCCCACACGTGCTCCAGCAGATCGAGCCGACCCACCACCTCACCGACATGCCGCATGAGGTACTCCAGCAGCGAGAACTCGCGCGCCGTCAGGGGTATCGGCACGGTTCCGCGGGAGACCAGCCTGGCCGCGGGGTCGAGCAGCAGGTCGCCGGCGGCCAGCACGGCCGGCCGTTCGGGTGCGCCGCGGCGCAGCAACGCCCGCAGTCGGGCAACCAGCACGACGTAACTGAACGGTTTTGTCAGGTAGTCGTCGGCGCCGACGTCCAACCCGTCGGCCTGGTCGTACTCGCCGTCCTTTGCGGACAGCATCAGCACCGGTACCCAGTTCCGTTCCAAGCGCAGCGTCCGGACCACCTCATAGCCGGACAGCCGGGGGAGCATGACGTCCAGCACGATGGCGTCGTAGTTACCCGTCCGGGCGGAGTCGAGGCCGGACGGGCCGTCATGAGCGACATCGACGACGAACCCCTCGGCGCTCAGGCCCTTGTGCAGTGCCCGGGCCAACCGGACCTCGTCCTCAACGACCAGCACCCGCACAGTCCTGAGCTCCTTTCGACGGCCGGCCACTCTCAGGGTGCTCTCAGCATCCATCGTCGACTATGGGGGAGCACCGATCACTGCACGCCGGCGACGAAGTCGCCGGGCCCCCGTCGATTACCGTTGACCTTGCCACCACCCGAGGATGTGCCCCATGTCTTTGACCACTGCCCACCCGGCGATCCGCTGGGCCGTGCCCGGCGCTGTCGTCGCTGTCGCGTTGGGCGCGGCAGCCTTCACTGCCGTGTCTGCCGATGCCACCTCGACGCTGCCGCCCCGCTCCGCCGCCGAGCTGTTGGTCGACGTACAAACCGCAAGTCTCACCGCCCTGTCCGGAACAGTGGTGCAGAACGCGGACCTGGGGCTGCCCGATCTTTCGGGGCTTGGTGGCGGCAGCTCGGAATTCAGTTCGTTGATCTCCGGTTCGCACACCTTGCGGCTCTGGTACGGCGGCGCAGACCAGCAGCGGCTGGCGTTGCTCGGCACGCTCGGCGAATCCGACATCGTCCGTAACGGGCCTGATGTTTGGACCTGGTCCAGCGAGGACAATTCGGCGACCCACTACCAACTGCCGGCCCGCCCGGAGGGCACTGGGCCCGCGGATGCTCCGTTGACCGATCCGAGCACCCTGGCCCTGACCCCGCAGCAGGCCGCTGATCAGGCGCTCGCGGCGATCGACCCCAGCACCGCTGTCACAGTGGACGGCACCGCGTCGGTCGCCGGCCGGGACGCCTACGAGCTGGTGCTCACGCCGCGGGCCGATGCGGCCACCGGGGCGACGTCGCTGGTCGGCCAGATCAGAATCGCCGTTGACGCCGAACAGCATCTCCCGCTGCGGGTTCAGGTCTGGGCGAAGGATGCGCCGGCTCCGGCCTTCGAGGTCGGCTTCACCCAGGTGAGCTTCGACGCCCCGCCTGCCGAGCAGTTCCAGTTCTCGCCGCCGCCGGGCGCGACGGTCGAAGAATCCACCCTCGGTCAGGGCGAGCTGGCCGATACTCCGGGGGCCGGCCTCGTTGATCCGGCAACGGTTGGCGACCCGGTCGGCCCGTCTCCGACGGTCATCGGCACCGGGTGGACCTCGGTCGTGGTCGCGACGCTGCCTGCCGAGTCGGCCGCAGCGGAATTAGGCCCAGCGGAATTAGGCCCAGCGGAGCCCGGCCTCGCCCCGTCCGAGAGTGCCCCGTCCGAGACACCGGGCGGACCACCGGCCGGCCGGCCGGGCGGCTCGATGGACCTGCAATCCCTGGTCGGCTCGCTGCCGGCCGTCAGCGGGGACTGGGGCTCCGGTCGCCTGTTGCAGTCGGCGCTGTTCTCCGTGCTGATCACCGACGACGGTCGAGTGCTCGCCGGGGCCGTTGCTCCTGAGACGTTGTATTCGGCAGCCGCGCAGTGACGTCGCCGGTGACGGCGATCCACGCCGACACCACAACGCCCGCCAGCCAGCAGGTGGCGGGCGCGGCGGCCGTCACCTCCAGCGGCCTGACCAAGCGGTTCCGTGGTGGCCAGATCGCCGTCAACAACATCGATCTCGCGGTGCCCGCCGGTTCGGTCTACGGATTTCTCGGGCCCAACGGATCGGGCAAGACCACCACGATCCGAATGCTGCTCGGTCTGGTCCGGCCGACGTCGGGCAGCCACACGGTGTTGGGTGGGCGGATCCCGGAGGATTCGCAACGGGTGCTGCCGAGGGTCGGCGCATTGGTGGAGGGCCCGGCCTTCCACCCCTATCTGTCCGGCCGGGACAACCTGCGGCGGCTGGATGCGGCCGATCGCACCGCCGATCCGGCGACCTGCACCGCCCGGATTGCCAGTGCGCTGGAGCGGGTAGGCCTGTCAGCGGCGGCCGCCAAGCGCTATCGGAACTATTCGCTCGGCATGCGGCAACGGCTGGGGATCGCCGCCGCGTTGCTGCAGCCCAGGGAGCTGCTGATCCTGGACGAACCGACCAATGGGCTCGATCCGCAGGGCACCCGCGAGGTGCGCTCGCTGATCACCGAACTTTCGGCCACCGGCGTCACAGTGATGCTGTCCACCCACCTGCTGTCCGAGGTCGAGCAGGTGTGCACTCATGTCGGGGTGATGCACATCGGCAAGCTGGTCGCACAATCCGGGCTGTCCGACCTGCGTGCCCAGTCCGTGCCGCGGATCCGGGTGCAGGCTGATCGACCCGACCTCGCGGCTGCCGCCCTTGCCCGGCTCGGGTTGACCGAGATCGTCACCAATGCCGATGACGTCACCGCACAGCTCGGGTCCGCCGACCCCGCCGACGTCAACGCCGCGCTGGTGACCGACGGCATCCGGGTGCGGGCATTCGGCCTTGTTCCGGTGAACCTGGAAGACGTGTTCGTGAACTTGACGGGGGAGGGCTTCGGTGTCAGCGGCTGAGATCGCGGCGGCGGAGAAGTCCGAGCCTCGGCCGCCGAGGGCACGTCGTCCGTCCAGCAGGTTCCTGCGATCCGAGTTGAAGTTGATCTTCGGGCGGCGGCGGAACATCGCCGGTCTGGCCGTCCTCGCGGCGGTGCCGATCATTCTCGGGGTGTCCATCAAGCTCAGCAACGACTCCGGCGCCGGCGACGGCGGGATCTTCGGTCAGATCACCAGCAACGGGCTGTTCGTCGGCCTGGCTGCGCTGACCGTGGAACTGCCGCTGTTTCTGCCGCTGGCGGTGGGGGTGATCGCCGGCGATTCGGTGGCCGGCGAGGCGAGCGTCGGTACGTTGCGCTACCTGCTGGCCACCCCGGTGCAGCGCACCCGGCTGCTCGCGGTGAAGTACACGTCGATCGTGATTTCCGCTGCCTTCGCGGTGCTGCTGATCGCCGTCGTCGGGGTCGGTCTCGGCCTCGCGCTGTTCGGGGCCGGCCCGGTGACGCTGCTGTCCGGCACCCAGGTGTCCACCGGCGTGGGAATCTGGCGGCTGGCCCTGGTCTGCGGCTACCTGACCGTGTGTCTGGCCGCCTTCGGCGCCATCGGTCTGTTCATCTCCACCCTCACCGAACAACCTGTCGGCGCCACGATCGGCGTCGTCGGATTGGCCATCATCAGTCAAATCCTGGACGCGGTACCGCAGTTGTCGGCGATCGGTCCGTACCTGCCGACGCACTACTGGCTGAACTTCGGGGACCTGCTGCGCGACCCCGTCGCCACCGACCAGATCACTCCGGGCCTGATCAGCGCGGTGGTGTACACCGTGATCTTCCTGACCGCGGCCTGGGCCCGGTTCGGCAGCAAGGACATCACCAGCTGACCACGGCAGCCGATCAACGGCTCCCGCAGCGACAAGTACCGTGGATCGCATGAGCCTCGCCCAATCCGAACGCGCACAACTTGCCGACCTTTTCGTCACCCTCGGCCCCGACCAGCCCACCCTCTGCGAGGGCTGGGACACCGAGGACCTGCTGATCCACCTGCTCGTGCGGGAGCGCAGCCCGCTCGGCGCGGTGGGGAACTATGTTCCGCCGCTCAAGAGCCTCACCGAAAAGGCAATGGCGGACTACGCGAAGAAGCCGTGGTCCGAGTTGATCGACGAGTACCGATCGGGCCCGCCGGTGTGGAACCCCTTCGGCTGGGGCCCACTTGACGAGCTCGCCAACGGCGGCGAGATGTTCATCCATCACGAGGATGCTCGCCGCGGCCAGGCCGGCTGGGAGCCGCGGGTGTACGACGCGCAGACCGCTGCGGCGTTGGACAAGATGGCCAGCTCTGGTCTGTCCAAAATGGCGCTGCGCAAGTCGACGGTTGGGGTGGTCGCCGAACTGCCCACCAGGACCGTCACCCTCAAGGCCGGTGAGCCGGTTGTCACGGTGACCGGCGACCCGGGTGAGGTTGTGTTGTGGATCGCCGGCCGGGACGCCGTCCAGCTGGAATTCGCCGGTGACGAGGCCGCAATCGAGACATTGAGCAAGGCCAAGCGGGGCGTGTAGCGGATTCGTCACACACCGATCCGGCCTGCTTGCCGGGTCGTGGCCCAGCGTGGTGCCCGGGGCCGGTAGGTTTCTCAGATATGACGACGCTCATCGCCGGTCCATCAGGCCGGCCAGGTCGGCCGTTCGGCACCGTTCTCGCGGCCATGGTCACCCCGTTCACCGCCACCGGCGAACTCGATATCGCTGCCGCCGGCCTACTGGCCGAGAAGCTGGTCAACGAGGGCAACAACGGCCTGGTGGTGAACGGGACCACCGGCGAGTCGCCCACCACCACCGACGCCGAGAAGGAAATGGTCATCCGCGCGGTCGTCGACGCGGTCGGTGATCGCGCCACCGTCGTCGCCGGAGTCGGCAGCTACGACACCGCGCATTCGGTGCGGATGGCTAAGGCAGCCGAAAAAGCCGGCGCGCACGGCGGCCTGGTCGTCACGCCGTACTACTCGCGGCCCCAACAGGAGGGTCTGCTCGCGCATTTCGCGGCCGTCGCGGATGCCTCCGACCTGCCGATCATGCTGTACGACATCCCCCCGAGGTCGGTGGTGGCGATCGCCCCGGAGACGCTGCTCCGACTGGCCGAACACCCGCGGATCACCGCCGTGAAAGACGCCAAGGGTGACCTGCTCGCCGGATCCCAGGTGATCGCGGGATCCGACCTGGCGTACTACTCCGGTGACGACCCACTGACCCTGCCGTGGATGAGCATCGGCGGCGTCGGGATCGTCAGCATCATCTCGCACGTCGTCGGCCCGCACGTCCGGGCGATGGTCGACGCGGCGGAGGCCGGCGACTACACCACGGCTCGCAAACTTCACCTTGACCTGTTGCCCGCCCACCGGGCGATGGGCCGCTGCGGCGGGGGGGCCGGTCTGGTGTTCGCCAAGGCCGCCCTTCGACTGCAGGGATTCGGCGTCGGGGATCCGCGGCTCCCGCAGATCCCGGCCACCCACCATCAGACCGAGCAAATTGCTCGGGACCTCGACGAGATCGGCCCCTTGTTGTGACTCGTGCCGGCGGCTCCGCCGCTTCTGTACCGCCCCCGCCCAAGCTGGTTCCGCCGCCGAAGCTGCCCAAGGGGGCGTTGCGTATCGTCGCGTTGGGCGGGATCACCGAAATCGGTCGGAACATGACCGTTTACGAATACGACGGTCGGTTGCTGATCGTCGACTGCGGGGTGTTGTTCCCCGAGGACGGCCAGCCGGGTGTGGACCTGATCCTGCCCGACCTGCGATTGGTGGAGAATCGGGTCGACGACATCGAGGCCGTTGTCATCACCCACGGGCACGAGGATCACATCGGCGCGTTGCCGTGGCTGCTGCGGCTGCGCAAGGACCTGCCGGTGATCGGGGCTCGCTTCTCGCTCGCACTGATCGCCGCGAAGTGCCGGGAACACCGGATCACCCCGAAGCTGGAGGTGGTCGCCGAGGGCGATCGCCGCACCGTCGGCCCGTTCGACCTGCAGTTCTTCGCCGTCAACCACTCCATCCCGGACGCCCTCGCGGTCGGGATTCGCACCCCGGCCGGCTCCGTCCTGCACACCGGCGACATCAAGCTCGATCAGCTCCCGCTCGACGGGCGGCTCACCGATCTCAGCGGGTTCTCCAAGTTCGGCGACGAGGGTGTCGACCTGTTCATGGTCGACTCCACCAACGCCGAGGTCCCGGGCTTCGTCGCCCCCGAGCGGGAGATCGGCCCGGTGATGGACTCGTTCATCTCCAAGGCCACCCAGCGCGTCATCGTCGCGTCGTTCGCCTCCCACGTGCACAGGGTGCAGCAGATGATCGACTCGGCGTACCGGAACGGCCGGAAGATCGCCTTCGTCGGCCGGTCGATGGTCCGCAACATGCAGATCGCGCAGGATCTCGGTTTGCTCACCGTGCCCGACGGGTTGGTCCGCTCGCTGGACAAGGTGCTGGAACTACCGCCCGACCAGGTGCTGCTGATCTCCACCGGCTCGCAGGGCGAACCGCTGTCCGCGCTGTCCCGGATGTCCCGCGGCGAGCACCGGCAGGTCAACCTGCGCTCCGGCGACACGGTGATCCTGGCGTCCTCGATGATCCCCGGCAACGAGACCAGCGTCTTCACGGTGATCAACGAACTCGCCAGGGTCGGCGTCACCGTCGTGCACCAGGGCGTCGCCAAGGTGCACGTCTCCGGGCACGCGTCCGCCGGTGAGTTGCTGTTCCTCTACAACGCGGTCCGGCCGAAAAACGTCATCCCGGTGCACGGTGAGTGGCGGCACCTGCGGGCGCAGGCCAAGCTCGCCATCGCCACTGGCGTCCCGCCGGAGCGGGTCGTGCAAGCCCCGAACGGCGCCGTCGTCGACCTGATCAAGGGCAAGGCCAGGGTGGTCGGGCACATCGAGGTCGGCATGGTCTACGTCGACGGCAATGCCGTCGGTGACGTCGGTGAGGACACTCTGTCCGACCGGCTGATCCTCGGCGAAGGTGGTTTCATCTCGATCACCGTCGCGATCGACCGGATCACCGGCCGAGCCGTTGCGTCACCGACGATCTCCGGTCGGGGCTTCTCCGCCGACCCGAAGGCCCTCGATGCCGTGGTGCCGCTGGTCGAGGCCGAACTGGCCCGGATGGAAGCGGACGGGGTGACCGATCCGCACCGGGTCGCGCAGTCCGTCCGACGCATCGTCGGCCGATGGGTCGGCGACACCTACCGCCGTCGACCGATGATCGTGCCGACCGTATTGGCCGTCTGACCCCGCTGATGGCAAACCCGATCTACCACGTCTCGCTGGTCAGCGATTGGCGTGCTGCGCGCGGGGCCGGCGAGTACACCATGTCGTCGAACGGCGTCTCGCTGGCCGAGGTCGGCTTCATCCACTGCTGCTACAACAATCAAATACGTGGTGTGCTGCAACGGTTCTACGGCGACGTGACCGAGCCGATGTGCCTGCTGGCGATTGACCCGGACCGGGTTTTCGCACCGGTGGTCGCGGAGAATCTGGAGGGCGGGGAGGAACTCTTCCCGCACATTTACGGGCCGATTCCGATCGCCGCGGTCACCGAGGTCAGCATGTTGACCCGGGACGAATACACCGGCTGGCGGTTCGACTGGGGATAGGCCCCGGGTGGGGATCGGGTGGCGGTCGGGCTAGTCGCCCGCGACGAAGTCGTCGGGCGCCATCGAGCACAAGCGTGTCTGCCCGCATTTGGCAGACACGCTCTAGTCCGATGCCGGGGGAGTGTGCCCGTTAACCCGTTGCGACTCCGGGTCCTCCGCCGGTTCGGCGCCGGCGATCTCGCGGAGCGTCGGCGGGACGGGCCTACCCCAGGTGTTGGCCAGCTCGGCGACCAGCCGTGCCGCCCTGACCTGGTCGTGGGTGACGGTGTCGGCCATGCTCATCCCGCCTCGTCCGGTGTGATCGATGGAGGTTCGGCCATTACTGGCTCAATACTTTCGATAACGCCAGGATACGCCGCACCCCTGGCCACGCCCACGGTCATCATGGCAAGCAGCAGGTCCTTCTCCTCGACCGGCAGAATGTCGTCCGGGAGCGAGCTGAGATAGGCGATCATCGCTTCACCCCGCTGGACCAGATCATCCTTGCCGGACAACAACAGGTCGACGGCTGCCTTCCCGTACTCCATCAGCGCGTCGCGTCGATGTTGGTCCGATTGCCGCTGCGCGATGGCGCTGGCCTGCTCGCGGGACAATCGCGATTCAGTAATGGCCTCCTTCACCCCACGACGGGTCAGGACCACCCCCGTCGCCGCGGCAAGAAATGTCAGCAGCGGCGAGATCACCCCCACCAGCCACAATCCCCATGTCGGCACCTCGGTCACGTCGCCCCCCAGCCGGGAATTGATGAACCGGCGTCGATGTGTCCCGCACTGTAGCCAGGGCCACCGACAAGGTCATCGCAGGCACCACGAGGGCCAACCGGCGCCGGCGGCCGGGGCGTCGGCGGTCAACACCTGACCGGTTCGCGGGGCGGCCGGGTTCATCACGTCGGGCCACTTCGCCGCCACGATGAACAGCGTCCGGCCGTCCGGGCCACCGAGCATGCAGGCGAAACACCCGCGATCGACTGTCACCTTGTCCAGCACCTCGCCGCCCTCGGCGACCCGGACACACTGCTGGTGCGGAACGTCGGCGTACCAGGCGGCGCCGTCGGCATCCAGGCAGATGCCGTCCGGTGCGGCATCGCCAAGGTCGGCCCAGATCCGGCGGTTCGACAGTGTGCCGTCGTCGGCGATATCGAACGCCGTCAGGCAATGTGCGTACGACTCGGCGACGATCAGCGTTGAGTTGTCCGGTGTCACGGCCATCCCGTTGGGAAACTCGACGCCGTCGGCGACCTGGCGCAATGCGCCGTCAGCCGTCAGCAGGCCCACGATCCCGGTGGTGATCTCGCCTTCCGGGAAGTCGAACCCGATGTTGTTCAGGTAGGTGTTTCCGCGACCATCCACGACGATCTCGTTCCACGGCTTCGTCGACAGCCCGGTCAGGTCCTGATGGGGGACAAGTCGCACCGGCGCAGCCGCGCCGCCGTCCGACTCCCGGCGCAGCACCGATTTGCTGCTCGCGGAAAGGATCAACAGCGTGCCGTCGGGCAGCCAATCGATCGAGAACGGGAATGACGGCACCTCGGCGATCACCTCGCTGCGACCGGCCGGATCGACCGCGATGAGCTGCTGGGCCGCCCAGTCGGCGAACCACAGTCGGCCGTCGTGCCAGCGGGGGGACTCACCAAGGGCAATGCCGGTCAGCAGGACGCGTGGGTCGGGCACGGAGAACTCCTCTGGTCAGCAGGGCCCCGGCCATTCCGCAGACCCCTCAAGAAGACCGTCGACACAGGCAATTCTCACCGGTTGCGCGGCCTAGTGGTCTCCGATCTCCCACAGCAACAGACCTGCCGCGCCACGGGCGTAAACACTGGCGAGGAAATCAACATCGCGCCTCGACCCGTAGACAACGGGCAAGGCTGTCGGGTGCTGTGCGAGCAGCAGGTCAAGAGCATCGACGCCGAAGGTGCTGCCGGGATGAACTCCGATCATGACCTGGATCGGTGACATCGTTTCGTAAGTGCTCAACAGGTCACTGCCGGCACCGACGGACTCGACCGGGCCCTGCGAGCGGAGCTGGAAGACCCGGGACAGCTCCCGCCGAACGTCGGGCCGGTCGTCACAGATCAATACCGACAGCTGCCCTGCCGGCACCGCACTGACCGGGACCGGGCTGTCGGCAGCAGGGAGGCGGCCAACCGGGCCGCGAGTTCCCATATCGGTGGTCTGCATTGCGGTGGTCTGCACTGCGTTCGCTCTCACGTGCACTCCTGAGGTGGTGGTGCCAGACCGGTCGCGGAAATGGCTCATCTATTAGCTTCAGGTAACGAACGCAGCGCGGCCAGCCTCAATGTGGGGGCGAACACACCCCCAACATTCGGGGTTGGAAAACGGTTGGTTCTACGCCGTTTCAGGCGACCGATTGTGCTGATTTTGAGCAGATGTGTCCAGCCGCGCGCACGTCTGACCTGCGAATGTGAGGACAACACAATCCCCCCGTAACACCGCAGGGTGCGAAACGAAACATCGCCCTCTGACACTGGCCAAGTGATGGCCCCCGCACTCGCGCGCCGGAACGCCCCCGTTCCGACAGCGACCCACTGCCCGTACTGCTCGTTGCAGTGCGGGATTCTGATGGTCGCCGGAGACCGGCCCGCGACGCTTCAACCGCAGGACGATTTCCCGACCAACCGTGGCGGGCTCTGTTCCAAGGGGTGGACGGCCGCAGACCTGCTCGACCACAAGGACAGGCTGCTCACCCCGCTGGTACGGGCGGTGCCGGGCGACCGGTCCAGCCCGCTGCGGCCGGCTTCCTGGGAGGAGGCCCTTGATCGGGTCGCCGATGGCATCCGGCTGGCCCAGGACCGCTACGGGGCGGACGGGGTCGGTGTTTTCGGCGGCGGCGGGCTGACCAACGAAAAGGCCTACACACTCGGCAAGTTTGCCCGGGTGGCGTTGCAGACGTCTGCGATCGACTACAACGGGCGCTTTTGCATGTCGTCCTCGGCGACCGCCGGCAACCGGGCCTTCGGCGTCGACCGCGGGCTGCCGTTCCCCCTCGCCGACATCGCCGACGCCGCAGCAATTCTGCTGGTCGGTGCCAACCCGGCCGACACCATGCCGCCCGCGATGCAGTATTTCGACGAGGGTCGTGCTGCCGGCGCCCAGCACATCGTCGTCGACCCCCGCCGCACCTCGACCGCGGACGGCGCCAGCATGCATCTCGCGCCGATCCCCGGCACCGACCTGGCCCTGGCAAATGGGTTGCTGCACATCGCGATCCGCGACGGGTACCTCGACGAGGCCTACATCGCCGAGCGCACAACGGGTTTCGAGGCCGTTAGGGCCGCCGTCGCGTCCTACTGGCCGGACTGGGTGGAACGGATCACCGGCATCGGCGTCGACCAGCTCCGAGAAACGGTGCGCATCCTGGCCCAGGCGCCGTCCGCGATGATCCTGACCGCCCGCGGCGCCGAGCAGCACAGCAACGGCACCGACACAGCGCAGGCTTTCATCAATCTCGCGCTCGCTCTCGGCCTGCCCGGCAAGCACGCGTCGGGCTACGGCACGATCACCGGCCAGGGCAACGGGCAGGGCGGCCGCGAGCACGGCCAGAAGGCCGATCAACTGCCCGGGTACCGCCGGCTCGACGACCCGAAGGCCCGCGAACACGTCGCGAAGATCTGGGGTATTGACCCGAAAGATCTTCCGCTGCCGGGGAAGTCGGCGTTCGAGATGCTCGACCGGCTCGGCTCCGTTGGGGGAGTGCGGGCGCTGCTGGTGCTGGCCTCGAACATCGTGGTGTCGGCGCCGGACGCGAACCGGGTGCGGCAACGGCTCGGCGCCCTGGACATGCTGGTGGTCTCCGACATCTTCCTGTCCGAGACCGCGGCGATCGCCGACGTCGTGCTGCCGACCGCCCAATGGGCGGAGGAGGACGGCACCATGACGAACGTCGAGGGCCGCGTCATCCGCCGTAAAAGGGCGCTGCCGCCGCCCGTCGGCGTCCTGGACGACCTGCAGATGCTCACGGCATTGGCCGGCAAACTCGGCCGCGGACAGTACTTCTCGGACGATCCCCGGGTGGTGTTCGACGAACTGCGGCGGGCCAGCGCCGGCGGCGTCGCCGACTACGCCGGCATCACCTACGAGCGGATCGACGCGGAAAAGGGTGTCTTCTGGCCGTGCCCCGAGAACGATCACCCGGGCACCCCGCGGATGTTCGAAACGTCCTTCGCCACCCCGGACGGCCGGGCCCGCTTTCATCGGGTGCTGCACAAGGCGCCCGCAGAAACCCCGGATTCCACGTACCCCTACGTCCTGACCACCGGCCGGCTGATGACCCAGTATCAGAGCGGCACCCAAACCCGGCGGCTCAAGTCGACCATGGTGCCGGACCCGCACGTGCAGATTCATCCGGATCTCGCGCGCAAGTTCGGGATCGCCGCCAGCGACCTGGTGGAGCTGCGGACCCGAAGGGGGACTGCGGTTTTCCGTGCGCAGCTCAGCGACGCCATTCGGCCCGAGGTGCTTTTCGTGCCGTTCCACTGGGGCGGAGCCTCGAACGCCAACGCGCTGACCGACCCGGCGCTCGACCCGCTGTCCAAGATGCCGGAGTTCAAGGCCTGCGCCGTCAGCCTGAGCCGGATCGGTGGTCCCGATGACGTCGAACTGCTGAGAATCGTTCCGGGCCAACCCGCTGTTGCGCCGTTCGTCGCACTTCCCGCCCCCACTATCCGCCACACCGTGACCCGACGCATTGCTCGACAACGCCCGCCGACTGCAAAGGACGCTCGAATGCACACGAAAAATCGCTTTCTGCAAGGCATCTACCAGTTCACCGGAGCAGGAATCGACAAGCCGGCGCCGCTGGATGCCAGCTTGAGCTACGTGGTGCCGGACGGCTCCGTCGCGCAGGCCCTGTACTTCCGCGGCGGCAATACCGCGGATGAGGTGATTGCGCTGGTGCTGATGCGGGACGGCGTGCCGATGCGGTACTTCCCGATGGGCGCCAAGTCCGACGTGCACGTCCCCCTGCGCGTCGTTGAGGACCTGGAAGGCGGCACCGCGATCGAGTTGTACGTCGCCGCCCCCGAGGGACTGACCGGATCGGTCATCGTCGACGTGGGCCTTGTGGAGGTCTGATGTCGATCATCGACGACCCGCTGACAGAATTCGAGGAAGACATGCGCAGCGACAACGGAGACGTCCGGCGCAGATTGGTCGTCGTCGGAAACGGCATGGCCGGCGCCCGCGCGGTGGAGGAAATCCTCGCCCGTGGCGGCGCCGAACAGTTCACCATCACCATGTTCGGCGACGAGCCGTACGGAAACTACAACCGCATCATGCTTTCGCATGTGCTGTCCGGCGAAGAGACCGACGCGGACATCTTTCTCAACAGTCTGCCCTGGTACATAGAGAACAACATCTCGCTGCATGCCGGCGTGCGGGCGACCCGCATCGATCGATACTCCAAGCTTGTTTTCGCAGTGAACACAGCCGATGGGTCGACCAGTATTACTCCCTACGACGTGCTGATCATCGCGACCGGCAGTCGCTCGTTCATGCCGGCCATCGAGGGGCTGCGCACCGACGACGGTGAACTGCTGCCCGGGGTGTTCGCGTTCCGCACCATCGACGACACCCGCGGGATGGTCAACTACGCCCAACACGATGATCACCGCAGAGCAGTAGTGATCGGCGGCGGGTTGCTGGGATTGGAGGCGGCCCGCGGCCTGCAGGCGTACGGCCTGCAGGTCGACGTCGTGCATGCCGGCCCGCACCTGATGAATGCCCAGATGGGACCGGCGGGTGGGGCGATCCTGCGCAAGAGCGTGGAGAACCTCGGCATCGAGGTGCACACCAAGGCCAGGACGACCGCGATCATGGGCGAGGACAAGGTCCGCGGGGTCTGGCTGCTGGATCACCCGCTCCTGGAATGCGACATGGTGGTCGTCGCGGCCGGCATCCGGCCGAACGTCGATCTCGCCGTTACCAGCGGATTCACCGTCGAGCGGGCGATCATCGTCGACGACCAGATGCGGACGATGGACGATCCCGACGTCTTCGCCGTCGGCGAATGCGTCCAACACCGCGGTGAGGTGTACGGACTTGTCGCCCCGCTCTGGGAGCAGGCCGTGGTCCTGGCCGACCAGGTCACCGGGGCCGACACCAGCGCCGCCTACCACGGCTCGCGCACTGCGACGAAGCTGAAGGTGGCCGGCGTCGACGTCGCGTCGATGGGCGTGCAGGGTCCGGAACGGGACACCGACGAGCACATCGTGTTCTCCGAGCCCAGCCGCGGGGTCTACAAGTCGCTGGTGATTCGGGACGAGAAGCTCATCGGCGCAACGATGTTGGGCGACAGTTCCAAGGTCGCGTTCCTGATGCAGGCCTTCGACCGCGGGCTGCCGCTGCCGGAGGAGCGCCTCGAGATGCTGTTCAATCTGGGCACCCCCGCTGCCGAGGTCGGTGTTTCCGAACTCGCCGACGAGGCCCAGGTCTGCAACTGCAACGGCGTGACCAAGGGCGCGCTGGTGGCCTGCGTGGAGAGCGGCGTGAAGTCGGTGGCCGGCGTGATGGACAAGACCAGGGCGGGCAAGGGCTGCGGCTCGTGCAAGACCATGGTCTGCCAGATCGTCGAGTGGGCGGCCGGTGGAGCTGTTGTCGAAGATCCGTCCGCGAACTGGTACGTCCCCGGCATCCCGATGGGCAAGCCGGAGCTGATGACGGCGATCATGGAACGGGGGTTGCGGTCCGTATCCGCGGTGTTCGCGGCGCTTGCCCCGGAGGGCGCGGAAGACGCGAAATCCAAGATGGGGTTGGCGTCCCTGCTCAAAATGATGTGGGCCGATGACTACATCGACGAAAAGGACGCCAAATTCATCAACGACCGGGTGCACGCCAACATCCAGAAAGACGGCACCTTCTCGGTGGTCCCGCAGATGAAGGGCGGCGTCACCACGCCCGCTCAACTCCGGAAGATCGCCGATGTCGCGGAGAAGTGGGATGTGCCGATGGTCAAGCTGACCGGCGGTCAGCGGATCGACCTGCTCGGTATCAAGAAGGAGGACCTGCCTGGAGTGTGGGCGGACCTTGGCATGCCGTCCGGCTATGCCTACGGCAAGAGCTTCCGGACGGTGAAAACCTGTGTCGGATCGGAGTTCTGCCGCTTTGGGGTCGGCGATTCCACCGCTCTGGGGATCAAGATCGAGTCCAGGTTCCAGGGCCTGGAATCGCCGGCCAAGATCAAGATGGCGGTCACTGGCTGCCCGCGGAACTGCGCGGAATCGCTCTGCAAGGACGTCGGCGTGGTCGCGATCGACGGCGGCCGCTGGGAGATCTACATCGGCGGCGCGGCCGGCGCGCATATCCGCAAAGGCGATTTGCTGGCGACCGTCGACGATCCCGACATGGTCGTCACCCTGTCCGGCCGGTTCATGCAGTACTACCGCGAAAATGCGAAATGGCTGGAACGGACCTACGCGTTCGTCCCGCGGGTAGGTGCCGACTTCCTGCGGGAGGTCATCGTCGAGGACAGTCTCGGTATTGCTGCCGAACTCGACGAGCGAATGCAGACATCGGTCGATGCCTACTCCGACCCTTGGCAGGAGGGCGCCGCGCCGGCCACGCCGGGGCAGTTCCGGACCTCCCTCCCGCTCGAGGTCCTGCCCCAGGTGCCGGTCCGATGACAACCCACCTGGACACCGTCGGCGCCGGCCATCGACTCGGCCCGCTCGAGCAGATCCCGGTGGGGGAGGGCCGCGCCTTCGGCGTCGGCGGCCAGCAGGTGGCCGTGTTCCGGCTGAGAACCGGTGCGGTATACGCAGTGTCGGCCGTGTGCCCGCACAAGGGCGGGCCGATCGCCGACGGCCAGATCGATGGCTCGATCGTGTTGTGCCCCCTGCACATGAATTCGTTCGAGCTGGCAACCGGATGCTCGACGACCGGCCAGGATCCGCTGGCGAGTTGGCACGTGGAAATCGACGGCGGCGAGATCGTCATCAGTCCCAAGGGCTGAAACCCACATTCCCCCGAGAAACTAGAGGACTTTGATGAGCAGCACTCCCTCGGACATCACACCCCTGCAGACGGACCTGACCCCGCCCGGCACTGGACCCACCCCGGTCGCCCGGCAACGCCGCGGCGGCCATTGGATCGACGATTGGCGGCCGGAGGACCCGGTCTTCTGGAAGGAGACCGGCGAGAAAATCGCCAAGAAAAACCTGATCTACTCGGTCACCTCGGAGCACATCGGTTTCTCCGTATGGAGTTTGTGGTCGGTGATCGTGCTGTTCCTCGGTCCCGATTACGGAATCGATCCGGCCGGGAAATTCCTGCTGACCGCGCTCCCGACATTGGCCGGCGCCTTTCTCCGGCTCCCCTACACCTTTGCGGTCGCGAAATTCGGCGGCCGGAACTGGACCATCATCAGCGCACTGCTGCTGTTGATCCCCACCGTGCTCATCGGGATCATCCTGGTCCCCGGCGTCTCGTACACCACCCTGCTGATTGTCGCGACGACCGCCGGCGTCGGCGGCGGTAACTTCGCCTCCTCCATGACGAACATCAACGCCTACTACCCGCAGCGGCTCAAGGGGTGGGCGCTCGGTATCAACGCCGGCGGCGGCAATCTCGGCGTCCCGGTCGTCCAGCTCGTCGGCCTGTTGATCTTGGCCACCGTCGGCGCCGGTTCCCCGCGACTGCTGGTCGTCATCTACATCCCGCTGATCATCATTGCGGCCATCGGCTCCGCGAAGAACATGAACAACCTGTCGCAGATGACGAACAGCAAGCGCGCCATGCGCGACGTCACCAAGGACAGCAACACCTGGATCATTTCCCTGCTCTACATCGGCACATTCGGCTCCTTCATCGGCTTCAGCTTTGCCTTCGGCCAGGTGCTGCAGGTGCAGTTCGCCGACATCTTCTCCACCCCGGTCAAGGCCGCGTACCTGACGTTCATCGGCCCGCTGATCGGCTCGCTGATTCGCCCGCTCGGTGGATCACTGGCCGACAAGTTCGGTGGCTCTAGGGTGTCGTTCGTCAACTTCGTCGCGATGGCGCTGGGTGCCTCCGTCGTGCTCGCGGCGTCGTTGCTGCAGTCGCTGCCGCTGTACCTGGTCGGCTTCGTGATGCTGTTCGCCTTCAGCGGCCTGGGCAACGGCTCGGTCTACAAGATGATCCCGGCCATCTTCAAGGCGAAGTCCGGCACCGAGATCATCAACGGCGCCGACCCGACCACGTCGATGGCCAAGTCCCAGCGGCACGCCGGGGCCCTGATCGGCATTGCCGGCGCGATCGGCGCGTTCGGTGGGGTGCTGGTCAACCTGGCCTTCCGGCAGTCGTTCCTGTCCACCAAGTCCGCCGACTCGGCCTACATCGCGTTCATCTGCTTCTACGCAGTGTGCTTCGCGGTCACCTGGTACGTCTACATCCGCCAGTCCCCGCGCAAGCTCGAAGGCGTGTGATCCTTTCTGTCGACCCCAGGTCCCATCCACGTCGACCACCACGCGACCGGCCGAAGGAGATCGCCATGTCGGCAGACGTCCTGCCCCTGCACCTGGCCGTGGCCGGTCGCCGGGTCGTGGTGGTCGGCGGGGGACCGGTCGCCGCCCGCAAGATTCAGGCATGCCTTGCCGCCGCCGCCGAGGTTGTCGTCGTCGCGCCGTATGCCTGTGAGTTCATCGTCGCCGAAACCGCGGCCGGCACGATCAGCTGGCACGAACGCGACTACCGACCCGGCGACCTGGACGAGGCGTGGCTGGTATTCGCCGCGACCGGGGACCGGATGACCGATGAGGCGGTCGAGCGGGACGCATCGGCCCAGCGGACCTTCTGCGTTCGGTCGGACGACGCGGCCGCCGGGACGGCGCGCAGTCCCGCAGTGCTCCGGCGCGACGACCTGATGATCAGCGTCGGCTCGGTGGCGACTCCGGAGCGGTCGGCAGACCCCAAGCGCACCATCGCCGTCCGGAATGCCATCGCGGAATCGCTGGACAACGGGTCCCTGCCTCTGCGCCGGCACCGCATCGGGCCCGGCCGGGTGGTGCTGGTCGGCGGCGGCCCGGGCGATCCGGACCTGCTGACGCTCCGCGGCCGCCGGGAGCTGGCCGCCGCGGACGTCGTCGTCGTCGATCGATTGGCGCCGCAGGCCGTCCTGGACGAATTGGCCCCCGGCGTGCTGATTCTCGACGTCGGGAAAGCGCCTGGGCGGCACCCGGTGCCGCAGCACGAGATCAACCGACTGTTGGTGGAGCACGCGACGGCCGGGCGGCGGGTCGTCCGGCTCAAGGGCGGGGACCCCTACCTGCTCGGCCGGGGCGGCGAAGAGGTCGCTGCCTGCCGGGACGCCGGGGTGCCGGTCGACGTCATCCCCGGCGTGACCAGCGCATTCTCGGTGCCTGCCGCCGCGGGCATTCCGGTGACCCATCGCGGGTTGTCCCGGCAGGTCACCGTGATCTCCGGCCACGATGCCCTCGATGGGCACACGACCGGGGTCAACTGGTCGGCGCTAGCCGCCGGCGGCGGGACGATCGTGGTGCTGATGGGCGTCGCCGCGTTGCCGGCCGTCAGCGCCGGACTGCTCGGCGGCGGGATCGACCCGCAGACGCCGGTGGCGATCGTCGAGAACGGCTGGTCGACGCAGCAGCGGGTGACCAGCGGCACGATCACTGACATCGCCGACCGTGCGACGGAGGTCGGCGTGCAGTCGCCCGCGGTGATCGTCATCGGGGACGTTGCGGCGCTCGCCTGGTAATGGGGCTGACCGCCGGCCGGACCGGCGCTGCGGCCGCTAGCCACCGCCTGGCCGATCCGATACCCGTTACGGCACCGGTTGATTCTCGAACGCCGCCAACGCGCCGGTCAGCGCGGCCAGGGCGACAAACCCGACGATCAGCGCCACCTTCGCCCCGCGCTGCCCGAACACCGACTGCCAGGCGCGGTACCGGTCGGTCTCGGCCCGGAACCGCCGCCAGTGCACCAGCATGATCCCGATCAACGTCAGGATGACCGCCAGACACAGAAAAACGATGACGATCGTGGCAGTTCGCATACCGACCCCCTCAGGGCTACTTCTCACGCTACCGAAATCGCGTCGGACGTGAAGCACCCCCGGCGCCACCTCGCGTCCCCACCACGGACGACACTGGGTCCGGTAACCAGGTTGCGCAACGGGATCCGGGGGGCTCGAAGGTGGATGACGTCGATGTCACGGTGGTCGGCAGCGGCCCGAACGGCCTGGCCGCAGCGGTGACGATGGCAAGGGCCGGGCTGACGGTCCGGCTCTACGAGCTGGGATCCACGATCGGCGGCGGAACCCGTACGACGGAACTGACCATCCCGGGATTCCAGCACGACGTGTGCTCGGCAGTACATCCGATGGCGCTGGCCTCGACGTTCTTCCGGAGCTTCGGGCTGCAGGATCGGATCGAGTTCGTCATTCCGGAGGTGTCCTACGGTCACGCCCTCGCGCCCGGCGCCGCGAGCCTGGCGTATCGGAGCATCGACGATACCGCGGCCGCGCTCGGCCAGGACGGGGACGCCTGGAAGCGGATCTTCGCCCCGCTGGTCCGCAATGTCGACGCGATCATGGACTTCACCACCGATCAGCTGATCCGGGTCCCGAAGCACCCGTTGGCGGCACTGCGCTTCGGGCTGCGGACCGCCGACCAGGGGTCCCCGCTGTGGCGGCGCACGTTCCGTGGACAGCTTGCCCCGGCGATGTTGACCGGGGTTGCGGCGCACACCCTTGGCCGGATGCCGAGCCTGTCCTCCGCCGGGGCCGGGCTGTTGCTGGCGACCCTGGCGCACGGCAAGGGGTGGCCGGTGCCGATCGGCGGATCGCAAGCCATCGCGGACTGCCTGCGTGACGACCTGCTGGCCCACGGCGGGCACGTCGTCACCGACTATCGGGTGCGCTCCCTGGCCGAGCTGCCGCGGTCGACGGTGACGCTGCTGGACACATCAGCCCGGGGAATGCTGGAGCTGGCCGGGGACCGGCTACCCGACCGATACGCCAGGGGAGTGCGCCGATTCAAGTACGGGAATGCCGCCTCCAAGGTCGATTTCGCGCTCAATGCGCCGGTGCCGTGGCGCAGCGCCGAACTGGCCAGCACACCCACCGTCCACGTCGGTGGCTCCCGGCCGGAGATGGCGGAGTCGGAGGCAGAGGTGGCCGCCGGCAAGTACCCGAGGAATCCGTACGTGCTGCTCGCCCAGCCGAGTGCGTTCGACCCGTCCCGGGCGCCCGCCGGCCAGCACGTGTTGTGGACGTACACCCACGTGCCGGCCGGATCGGACCGGGACATGACGGAGGCCGTCACGGCACGGATCGAGCACTTCGCGCCCGGGTTCCGCGACACGATCATCGCCAGCTCGGCGACGACGTCCACCGAGATGGAGACCTACAACCCGAACTACGTCGGCGGCGATTTCAGCGCCGGGGCCATCAGCATGGTCCAACTGGTCAAGCGCCCGGTGGTCTCCAACGCACCCTGGCGGACGCCGGTGCGCGGCCTGTACCTGTGCTCCTCGTCCACTCCGCCCGGGCCGGGCGTCCACGGCATGTCCGGTTGGCGCGCGGCGGTGACCGCCCTGCGGGACTGTTTCGGATTGCCGGCGCCCAGCCTGGGACTGGAATCATGACGACCGGAACGGGGCTGACCGGGGTTGAGATGATCGACGTCATCGTTGCCGGCGGCGGGCCGACCGGCCTGATGCTGGCCGCCGAGTTGCGGCTGCACGATGTGTCCGTGCTGGTGCTGGAGAAGGACGCGGAGCCGACCAGGGTCGTGCGTTCGCTGGGGCTGCACGCGCGGAGCATCGAGGTGATGGATCAGCGCGGTCTGCTGGAGCGGTTCCTCGCGCTCGGCAAGGTGTACCCGGCCGGTGGCTTTGCCGGTATCGCCAAGCCCGCACCGGACCGGTTGGACACCGCCCATCCGTACATCCTCGGCATCCCGCAGACCAGCACCGACCGTCTGTTGGCCGAGCACGCCACCGAGCTCGGCGCCGACATCCGGCGTGGCCGTGAGCTGATCGCGCTGAGCCAGGACGCGGACGGCGTGACCGTCGAACTGGCCGACGGCGAACAGCTCCGCTCGTCCTACCTCGTCGGGTGCGACGGCGGCCGCAGCACGGTGCGCAAGCTGCTCGGCGTCGGCTTCCCCGGCGAACCCAGCACGGTCGAGACCCTGCTGGGTGAAATGGAACTGACCGAGGACCCGGCGACGGTTGCTGCCGTCGTCGCAGAGGTCCGCAAGACCCAACTGCGGTTCGGTGCCGGCCCGATCGGGGACGGGCTGTACCGCATTGTCGTGCCCGCGGTCGGAGTGGCCGACGACCGCACCCCACCGACCATCGAGGAGTTCAGGCAGCAGTTGCTGGTGCACGCGGGAACAGACTTCGGCGCCCACTCACCGCGCTGGTTGTCCCGGTTCGGGGACGCCACCCGGCTGGCCGAGCGGTACCGGACCGGCCGCGTGCTGCTGGCCGGCGACGCGGCGCACGTCCACCCGCCGACGGGCGGCCAGGGGCTCAACCTGGGCATTCAGGATGCGTTCAATCTGGGTTGGAAATTGGCCGCCGCGGTGAATGGCTGGGCACCGGACGAGCTGTTGGACAGCTACCACACCGAGCGGCACCCGGTGGCCGCGGAGGTGCTGGACATCACCAGGGCGCAGATGGAGCTCACGTCCCTCGAGCCGGGACCGCAAGCGATGCGCCGGTTGCTGTCGAACCTGATGGACTTCGAGGACGTGAACCGGTACCTGGTCGAGCGGATCACCGCGATCGGCATCCGTTACAACTTCGGCGAAGGGCCCGCACTGCTGGGCCGGCGCATGCGGGACGTGCAGTTGAGCACCGGTCACCTGTACGGGCTGATGCACGCCGGCCGCGGGCTGCTGCTCGACCAGACCGGCGGGTTCTCGGTGGCGGGCTGGGCGGACCGGGTGGACCACGTTGTGGACGCCGCTGATGAACTAGAGCTCCCCGCGGCCCTGTTGCGGCCGGACGGCCACGCGGCGTGGGTCGGGGATGATCACCAGGACCTGCTCAGGGCGCTGAACCGGTGGTTCGGAGCTGCCGCTAACTGAGACCTGGCGTCGCGAACGCCGCGCATGTCCTCGCGCGTCGCGCCACTTCCTCGCACTCCGCGGCAGTTCCGCGCACTCCGCGCCACCTCCTCGCACTTCGCGTTGGCGGGAACCGGCGCGGCGTGCATATTTCCCGGGACGAGTGCCAAAGCACGGCGCGGTGTGCGTCGTCACGGCGGGCCATTCTCCCAGCGGCGCCGTTGTTCGAGGGCAGTGCGCGGCGCGTCGTGTACTAGTGGGCTGATGATGCAACCCGGACCCGATCCCGACAACTACCCGCCGATCGATCCCACCGAGCCGGTCCCGGATGATCCGGGTGAGCTGCTGCCGGACACTCCCGAGACCTTGCCGCCGGCCCCGGTGGAGCCGATGCCCGGGCCCGATGATCCGGACTCGGTCCCCGCAGTCTCGGCCTGAGGCCGCCGGAGAATAATGTGATCGGTGAGCACCGAACGCGAGAAGCAGGCAGCCGCTGAGGCGTCCGTAGCGCTGGTCGAGGACGGCATGACGGTCGGCCTCGGAACCGGGTCGACGGTCGCCTACCTGTTGCCGGCGTTGGCCGATCGCGGGTTGACCTCGATTCTGTGCGTGGCCACCTCGCCGCGCACGGAGGAGGCGGCCCGTGCGCTGGGGCTGGCCGTCTCACCGTTCGGCGACATCGAACGGTTCGACATCGCGATCGACGGCGCGGACGAGGTCACCCCCGAAGGCTGGTTGATCAAGGGCGGCGGCGCCGCGCACACCCGGGAGAAGATCGTGGCGGCGGCGGCCGATCGGTTCGTCGTCATCGCCGACTCCAGCAAGGCGGTTCCCGCGCTGGGCGGCACAGTGCCCGTTGAGATGCTCGCCTACGGGCTGGCCGCGACGATGCGCCGGTTGCAGCCGATCACTCTGCGGGACGTTCCGCGGAGCCCGGACGGCGGCGTCATCGCCGACTACTCCGGCCCGATGGACGATCCGGCCGGTCTCGCGGCCTTCCTCAGCGCGACGCCGGGGGTGGTCGAACACGGGCTCTTTCCGCCGGACCTGGTGCACGACGTGTTCATCGCCCGCGGCAATGACGTGGAACACCGTCGCCTGCGTTGAGCTGCCCGTTTGCCGGGTACTGATAGGGCATGACAGATACCGCAGGTCGCGATGCCGCAGGTTTTGATACAGCACGTTTTGATACAGCACGTTTTGATACCGCCATTTTCGATGTCGACGGCACCCTGGTCGACAGCAACTACCAGCACGCCCTGGCCTGGTTCCGGGCCTTCCGGCGGCAGGACATCACGGTGCCGCTCTGGCGGTTACATCGCGCCATCGGGATGGGCGGCGACAAACTCGTCGAACACGTCGCCGGCGAACAGATTGAGCAACAGTTGGGCGACACGCTACGGGCCGCCTGGGAAGACGAATTCAAGACCATGATCGACGAGATCCAACCGTTCAACGGTGCCCGATCGCTGCTGATAGCGGTGCGCGAGCGGGGTTTTCGGATCGTACTGGCCAGTTCGGGCAAGACCGATCAGGTCGAGAAGTTTCTCGACCTGATCGGCGGCAAGGATCTTGCCGACGCCTGGACCACCTCGGATGACGCCGATGACAGCAAGCCCGCGCCGGACATCGTGCAGGTCGCCCTCGACCGGGTCTCCGGCGCAAAGGGGGTGATGATCGGTGATTCCACCTGGGACTGCCTCGCGGCAGGAAAACTAGACATACCAACTGTGACCGTCCGGACCGGTGGCTTCTCCACCGAGGAGCTGCAAGAGGCCGGCGCCATCGCCGTCTACGACTCACTCACCGCGCTGCGGGACGACCTGGACAACACGCCGCTCCAGCAGGCAAGACCTGAATGATGTGTCCGCCGCCCGAGTTCCGATATTGATCCTCGCTGCCCCGGCCCGGTCGGCGCGAATCCGGGCCAGGCGCGATCATGATCTACAGCAGAACGGCTGTGTCGGCAGTCAGAGGGGGGTCATGAATCTCGAGAAAGTGATCTTCGGTTTCTTCGTGCTGCTTGCGGCAACCCTGAACTTCGGGTTCTTCATCGGCGATATCGCGATACCGGAGTTGCACAACGAGTACGAGCTGTTCGGCGCGCTGGTGGTCAGCTTGATCGCCACGGTGCTGAAGTTCGGTGACCGAACCCAGATCGGCGCGGTGCACCTGGCAACGAGCCTCGTCGCCGACCTGCAGTTGGTCATTGCAGCACTGGCCTGGGGGTACGCCGCTCATGTCTCCACGGAGGGCGTGACCGCTCATGCGATGTCCAGCGTGGTCTCCCTGTCGGGCGGCGCCTTGCTCGCGAACCTGGTATCGGTCGTCCTGCTGGTGACCGAAACCGTGTCCTTCCACCGCAAATGAGGGAGCGCCGGCGAGCGAATCAGTGGGTACAGGTTGAGATTCCGCGAGGGACGAGCGGAGTCTCGATGAGGGAGCGCCGGCGAGCGAATCAGTGGGTACAGGTTGAGATTCCGCGAGGGACGAGCGGAGTATCAACATGAGCAATGTCCTGCTGGTTTTCTGGCAGCAACTGTTCGGCGACGAGGAAGAAGAACGTCCGCGCCCGCACATCAGTTGGCGGGCCCGGCTGGGGTCGAGCGACCAGGCCACGGCCAGCATCTTCGTCATCATGCGCCGGATGCGGGCGCCGTTGATCATCCTGATCGTCATTTTCGCGATCAGCGTGGTCGGCCTGACCCTGATCCCCGCGGAGAAACCCGACGGGACGCCGTACAGCATGTCGTTCTTCGACGCGTTCTACTTCATGTCCTACACCGCGTCGACGATCGGGTTCGGCGAGCTGCCCTTTCCGTTCAACGCCAACCAGCGCATGTGGGTGACGATCTCGATCTACCTGACGGTGATCGGTTGGGCCTATGCCATCGGCTCACTGCTGAGCCTGATCCAGGACAGAGCATTCCGCAATGCCCTTGCGTTGCAACGCTTCACCCGCAAGGTGCGGCGGCTGCGCGAGCCGTTCCTGCTGTTCGCCGGGTACGGGCAGACCGGTGAACTGCTCGGCCGCTCCTTCGATGCGCTCGGCCAGCAGTTCGTGGTGATCGACCAGTCCGCGGAACGGATCGAGTCCCTGGATCTGGTCGCGTATCACGCCGATATCCCCGGTCTGGCCGGCGATGTCCGCAATCCGCACCACCTCGCCGTTGCCGGACTCGACCATCCCTTCTGTTCTGGTGTGGTGGCCCTGACCAGTGACGACGAGGTGAACCTTGCAGTCACCATGGCGGCTGCCCTGCTGCGGCCCGACCTACCGGTGATCGCGAGGACCGTCTCGCCCGCCATCGAGGACCGGATGCACGCCTTCGGCACGCCCTCGGTGATCAACCCGTTCGACCGGTTCGGTGACCACCTCCGGCTCGCCCTGCGGGCACCGGCGTCCTACCAGTTGTTGACCTGGCTGGAGAGCGGACCCGGTGGCGAGCGGCCCAAGCGTGGGCGCCCGCCGACCCACGGCCGGTGGGTGCTGTGCGGCTACGGCCGGTTCGGGCAGGAGATGGCCAAGGACCTGCGGGCCGAAGGTTTGGTGGTCACGATCATCGAGCCCATCGCCCGGACCGGTCAGGATTCAGACATCATCGTCGGCGACGGGTCCGACCCGGCTGTCATGGAACGGGCCGACCTCGCGGGGGCCGTCGGTTTTGTGGCCGGCACCGACAACGACACCACCAATCTGTCCCTGGTGGCGGCGGCTCGCCGGATCAACCCGGGCCTGTTCGTCGCGGCCCGGCAAAACCTGCAAGCGAGCGCTCCGCTGTTTGCGGCGATGAAGATCGACTCGCTGCTGGTGCCGACCGAAGTGGTTGCCCATGAGGTGTACGCCCAGCTCAGCACCCCGTTGCTCTGGCGCTTCCTGCAGGAAATGCCGGCCAAGGGCGACGCCTGGGCCGATGTGCTGCTCCGGCGGATCACGCACAGCTGCGGGCGGAACCTCAACGACCTGTGGAAGATCCGACTCAACCCGGCCGAAGCGCCTGCGCTGGTCTCGTGGTTGGCCGGCGGCGGCGCCCGGCTCGGCGATCTGCTGCGCAACCCGGACGATCGGGACACCCGACTGGAAGTGGTTGTCCTGCTGGCAATGCGCGGCACCGAGAGCACGTTGACCCCTGGCGATGACTTCGTCCTGCAACCGGGCGATGAGCTGCTGCTCGCCAGTCGGGGCACCGAGCGCCGGGCACTGGAGAACACGTTGTTCGATCAGGCGGCGAGCCAGTACGCCATCCACAACCGGCACGTCGCCTCCAGTTGGGTCTGGCGCAAGATCACCCGGCAACGTCCCGAGGAGGCGCCGCCGGCCGAACCTCCCACCACACAGGAGTCGGAACCGCAACGGCGGTAGCCGGCCCGCCGATAGTCGAGCCTTGTCACCCGGTGCCGGCGGGAACGCTGTGCCGGCGGGAACGCTGTGCCGGCGGGGACGGTGTGGCGGATGTGGTTGGTGTGACTCACCGGATAGCGTGGACCCATGGCTGGAAAGACCTCCGCTTCTGCGCGCCCCGACTCTCGTTCCGGGAGTCGTGCCGCTCCACGCTCGGGTACCGGATCCACGACCGGGCGAACCCCGCCCCGTGGGTCCGGCACCGGGAGCACCCGCGGTGGCAAGAGCGCTGCCGCCAAGGGAACCTCACGCACGGCAACGCGGACTGCCGGGAGCAAGTCAACCGCCGCCCGCAAGCCCAGCGCCCCCGTTTACGAGCCGTCGCCGATCGTCACCGCGATCAAAGGGATCGGCCGCGGCCTGAAGCGGGTGTGGCTGCTCGGTGCCCGTTGGCTTGGCGGCATGGTGCGGGCCCTCGGGCGCGGCGCCGCGGCCACCAAGGAGATCGACCCGGTCCATCGCCGGGACGGGATCGCCTTCGGCCTGATCGCGCTGGCCGTGGTGTGCGCAATCGGCACCTGGCTCGGCGCAGCCGGCCCCGTCGGCAGCATCGCCGACGACGCGGTCCGGGTCTGGATCGGGGCGCTCGCCACGATTTTCCCGGTCGCCCTGGTGGTGGTCGCCGTCATTCTCATGCGCACCGAACCGGATCCCGAGCAACGGGCCCGCCGGATCGCCGGCGGGGTGGGCGTCATCCTGTCCATCACCGGAATCCTGCACGTGCTGCACGTCAACGGGCTCGCGGACGGGACGGCGGATTCCGTCGGCCTGCGAATGACGGCCGGCGGCACACTGGGCTGGCTGATCGGACAACCGTTGTTCGTCGGGCTCACCGCGGTGCCCGCGATCATCCTGCTCGTCCTGCTGGGGGCGTTCGGCGTCCTGCTGATCTCCGGCATCCCGCTGGTCGAGGTGCCCGGCCGGATTCGGGACGCGGTCGAGGGGCTGGGCCGGCGGCGGATCCCGACCGACGAGAACGGCGACTACATCGACGACCCGAATGCCGAAGACGACTACCGCGCCGGCGGCGAAGTGGCGCTCGACCCCGAGGTCGACCTGTCGACCACCAGGTTGCGCAGGCCGTCTCGGCGCCGGGTTGCGGCCGACGCCGATCAGGATGCGGCCGCCGCTGCTGCCGAAGTTGACCTCGATCCTGCGGCACCGACCCGGCCGTTGTCCACCCGCGCGGTGGCAGCCGCCGCCGAGGCGCCCACCGTTGCCGTACCCGTCGCCCCGGCGCCGCGCGCCGGCCGAGCACGCGTCATCCGGCCCGCCGTTCCGGACCCGGATGCCGACCAGCACGTCACCGAGCCGACCCAGCTCCGGCTGGACCAGATGGGCAACGCCTACCAGCTGCCGCCCGAAGACCTGTTGAAACTCGGTGCGCCGCCGAAGGTTCGGTCCGCAGCGAACGACGACATGATCGAGCGGATCTCCGGCGTCCTCGAGCAGTTCAACGTGGACGCCGCTGTCACCGGGTTCACCCGCGGCCCGACCGTCACCCGCTACGAGGTCGAGCTCGGGCCAGGCGTGAAGGTCGAGAAGATCACCGCGTTGACCCGGAACATCGCCTATGCAGTGGCCACCGACAACGTACGGCTACTGGCGCCGATCCCCGGCAAGTCCGCCGTAGGCATCGAGGTGCCGAACTCCGACCGCGAGATGGTGCGGCTCGGCGACGTGCTGGCCGCGCCCAGTGCGCGGACCGACCATCACCCGCTGGTCGTCGGGCTGGGCAAGGACGTCGAGGGCAACTTCGTCACCGCAAATCTCGCCAAAACCCCCCATCTGCTGGTCGCCGGCGCGACCGGTTCGGGCAAGTCCAGCTTCGTGAACTCGATGCTGGTGTCGCTGCTGCAACGGGCGTCCCCGGCCGAGGTCCGGATGATCCTGGTCGACCCGAAGATGGTGGAACTCACGCCGTACGAAGGCATCCCGCACCTGATCACGCCGATCATCACGCAGCCGAAGAAGGCCGCGGCCGCGCTGGCCTGGCTGGTCGAGGAGATGGAGACCCGGTATCAGGACATGCTGGCGCACGGCGTCCGGCACGTGGACGACTTCAACAAGAAGGTGATCGCCGGCGAGATCGTCACGCCGCCCGGTTCCGAGCGGGTGTACCGGCCGTACCCGTACATCCTCGGGATCATCGACGAGCTCGCCGACCTGATGATGACCGCCCCCCGCGACGTCGAGGACGCCATCGTCCGGATCACCCAGAAGGCGCGAGCCGCGGGCATCCACCTGGTGCTCGCCACCCAGCGACCGTCGGTGGATGTCGTCACCGGGTTGATCAAGACCAACGTGCCGTCGCGGCTCGCGTTCGCAACATCCTCGCTGACCGATTCCCGCGTCATCCTGGACCAACCGGGTGCCGAGAAACTGATCGGGATGGGGGACGGTCTGTACCTGCCGATGGGGCAGTCCCGGCCGATCCGGATCCAGGGCGCCTACGTCAGCGATGCCGAGATCGCCGCGGTGGTCGAGTATGCGAAGTCGCAGGCCGCACCCGACTACAACGAGGGTGTGACGGCCGCGAAGGCCGACAGCGCAAAGGATGTCGACCCGGACATTGGCAACGATCTCGACCTGTTGATCGAGGCGATCAACCTGGTCGTGACCTCGCAGCTGGGGTCGACGTCGATGCTGCAGCGCAAGCTGCGGGTCGGATTCGCCAAGGCCGGCCGGCTGATGGACCTGATGGAGACCCGCGGGATCGTCGGACCGTCCGAGGGCTCCAAGGCCCGCGAGGTGCTGATCCGCACCGACGAGATCGACGAAGTGATCATGGCGCTGACCGGCGCCACGGCCCCGGTGCCGGACGAGATCTGAGCCTGAGCCCAAGGTCTGACACCAGCAGGTTGTCCGGTTGGCAGGGTGTGCGCGGCCAGCCTCGGCTCGCCCCTGCTGGAGTGGTGCTCTTGGGGCGTTGTGGTCGCTTCGGTGGTCCTTGAGTCGTCCTCAAGTGCCAGTTCTGCCCCAAGAGCAGCAGTTCCGCAGGGGACTGGCTACTTGATGTGATCGATCGGCGTGTTGGGGTCGATGCGTCGCAGCCCGGGGATGTTGTCGAACGCCGGGTCGGGCGAGATGATCACCGAAAGGCCTTGCTGTACGGCCGTGGCCGCGTGCACTGCGTCCCGACCGCCGAGGGCGCGGCTGTCAGCGATCAGATCAAGCGCGGTCTGCAGAGTCGTTCGATCAAAGTCGTGGAGAATGCACAGCCCGGCGACATCCCGCGCCTGACGAACGGCCGACAGCCGGTCGCCGCGTCGCATTCGGTGAAACACGAACTCCTGCACCATTTCCACGCTGGCGTGCAACTCCAGGACGCCCGCTCCGGCAGCTTCGACGACCCGTCGACTGCCCGTACGCATCGGATGATCACCGCCGACTGCGTACAGGAGCACAGCGGTGTCAATCAGACATGCGGTTGTCGTCACGGAAATTTGCCGTTGAGTTCCTGTTCCATGGCTTCCTTGGTGACCACCCAGTCATCCTCAAGGGACTCCGTGGAATCGGCTGATGCCAGGAGGCGTTCTGCGGCGGCCGACCGGCTCGATCGCAGGCCCGCAAGGTGATCCGCAATCGACTCGCGGATCAGCGATGCAACGCTCCGGCCCGTCCTTGCAGCTTCCCGCTCGAGCTCTGAATACTGCTCGGGTTCGACGAGTATCTGAACACGCCTCTCCAAGACCGACATACACATACTGTAGCATGTGTAGGACTGGGGTCGGTTCAGCTGCATGTTGCGCATCGACGCCGGACGTTCGCCGGGCCATAGTGATCAGATGGCAGATGCACCGAAGTTGCTGATCGTCGGCGACGGCCCCGTCGCCGACGCCCTGACCGAGATCGTGTCGGTGCTCGGCTGGCCGATTTCGCTCATGTCCGGCGCCCCGGCCATCGGATCCGATGTCGATGCGGTCGTGGTCACCAGCCACCACGAGGACGTCGACGGGCCGACCATCCGCTCCGCGCTGGCCGGCGGGACCGCCTATGTCGGCGCCATGGGCTCCCGCCGCACCCAGGCGCGGCGCCGGGAATGGTTGCTGGCCAACGGCGTGACCGAAGACGCGCTGACGGCAGTGCACGCCCCGATCGGACTCGACATCGGCGCCGACCGGCCCGGCGAAATCGCGGTGTCGATCCTGGCTGAGATCATCGGGACCCGCTCCGGCCGGCTCGGTAGCGCATCGGCTGCGGTGACGTCGATCGGCGAACGGGACGGCGCGATCCACCCCGAACTCGCTCCGGGCGAAGCGTTCTGCCCCGGCGGCTGACAGCCCCGGTCGCTGACAGCCCCGGTCGCTGACAGCCCCGGTCGCTGACAGCCCCGGGCTCTGATGGCCCCGGGCTCTGATGGCCCCGGTCGCAGACGGCCCCGCTCGCTGACGGTCCCGACGGTTGGCTGCCCGGCGGCTAACAGCAGTGCCCGGATGTCACTGCGGTGTTCGCGGTCCCGGCTGGCCCGGTCGCCGTTGCTGTCGAGGGTGCTCCGGACACCGGGGTGTGGCTCGACCCGGCCGGCGGGAATGACCGGCCTGCCGGTGGATCTGCCCGTTGATCGTCTGGGCGAGGCACTGCCACAACCTGCAACACGCCACCCAGGGCATGGTCGTGCACCTGGTCTACGAGGGTGTGAGCACCCCGTTCAGCCTCGGCGGGTCAGTGGGGAATCGGCCGGAATGACGGTGGAAACGGGTCGGCATCGAGACGATACCGACCCCGACCCGACCGCGCTCAGATCAGGCCGAGACCCTTGACGGCGTCCCGCTCTTCGCCCAACTCGGCGACCGATGCGTCGATCTTGCCGCGGGAGAAGTCGTCGATCTCCAGGCCCTGGACGATCTCCCAGGCACCGTTCGAGGACGTCACCGGGAACCCGGAAATGAGTCCTTCGGGCACACCGTAGGAGCCGTCGGAGACGATCGCCGCGCTCACCCAGTCGTCGGCCGGCGTGCCCAGTACCCAGGAATTCACGTGGTCGATGGCGGCATTCGCCGCGGACGCCGCGGAGGACGCGCCGCGGGCGTCAATGATCGCCGCACCGCGCTTGGCAACGGTCGGGATGAAGGTGTCGCGGAGCCATTCCTGCTCGACCTGATCGGCAACGGACGTGCCGCCGACCTTGGCGTGAAACAGGTCCGGGTATTGGGAAGCGGAGTGGTTGCCCCAGATGGTCATGTTGTGCACGTCGGACACCGGTACGCCGAGCTTCTTGGCGACCTGGGTCAGCGCCCGGTTGTGGTCCAGCCGCATCATGGCGCTGAACCGGTCCGCGGGGACGTCGGGGGCGTTCCGCTGCGCGATCAACGCGTTGGTGTTGGCCGGGTTTCCGACCACCAGCACCCGAACATCCTCTGCGGCAACGGCATTGATCGCCTCACCCTGCGGCTTGAAGATGCCGCCGTTGGCCTGCAACAGGTCTGCCCGCTCCATGCCGGGGCCGCGAGGCCGGGCGCCGACGAGCAACGCCACCGAGGCGCCGTCGAAGGCCGTGCGCGGGTCGTCACTGATGTCGATGCCGGCGAGCAACGGGAACGCGCAATCGTCGAGCTCCATCGCGGTGCCCTCGGCCGCCTTCAGCGCTGGGGTGATCTCCAGCAGGCTCAACCGGACGGGGGTGTCCGGTCCGAGCATCGCACCCGAAGCGATACGGAACAGCAGGGCGTAACCGATCTGGCCAGCTGCCCCCGTGATCGTGACCTTGACCGGCGCCTTGCTCATCTGCGATCTCCTCTTTGAGATGGTGCATGAAGCCGTCAGGCGACGGCGATTGCGTGGTGTGCCGGCCAGTTCGAACCTGAGCGGTCCGTGGCGACAGCGTCACTGTCGGACTCTAGCGAGCGAAACGCCAACCCGTACGTTTGTACTGGCAGTCTGTGGTCATCGTCTCAGGATTCGTCAACCCGCCGCCGACAACGCCGAGGCCGATTGCCGATCGAGCAACCACAGCGTTCGGGAACGCCCGGTCGCACCCGCCGCGGGCAGTTCGACCTCATCCGCACCACCCAGCGCCGACGCAACTGCGCCGGCCTTGCTCTCGGCGGCCGTGATGATCCAGACCTCGGCGGCCTGCCGGATCGTCGGCAGGGTGAGCGACACCCTGGTCGGCGGCGGTTTCGGGCAGTCCCGCACCGGCACGACCGACCGCGTGTCGTAGACCGCCGGGGATTCCGGGAAAATGGACGCGACGTGCCCCTCGTCGCCCATTCCCAGCATGATCAGATCGAGACCCGCACGGCCATCGATGATGTCGCCGTAGGCCGCGGCGGCGGCATCGACGTCGGCACCGAATTCGCCGTCCGAGGCGGCCATCGCGTGCACTCTTGCGGAGTCGACCGGGACATGGTCGAGCAGCGCTTCCCTGGCCTGCTTCTCGTTTCGTTCGGGATCCGACGACGGGACGAAACGCTCGTCCCCCCAGAAGATCTCGACGCGGCTCCAGTCGACGGCGTCCCTGGCGGCGGATTCCTTCACCTGCACCAGGAGTTTGATGCCCACTCCGCCGCCGGTCAGTGCCACGGCCGGAACCCGGCCGGTCGACTGAAGGTCGACCAACGTGGTGATCAGCCGGGCCGCCGTCGCGGCAGCGAGCAGATCCGGTGTCCGGTAGATGACAACTTCAGCATGGCTCATGACGACGCCGCCGGTTTGGCTGTGGTTCGACGGCGTGGCGTCGGCTTCGTCGATGCGGCGGAGGTGCGGGGTTTGCGGGCCGGTTTGGCCGCCCCATTGGAGGCGGCGCCCGGATCAGCGGCCTCGATCACGGATGTCGAGTCCGGTACCCCTGTCGGTGACCCGTCATCGGTGACGGCCGGCGGATCATCAACGGCGGCGGCGGCGGCCGCGATCCTTGTTCGCCGGCGTACGGGGGCGACCCGCGGTTTGCCGGACGGAGCCTTGGCCGCGGTTGCCTTGTCCGCCGGTGCTGCTTTCGCTGCTGATGCTGTTCGCGTCGTTGGCGCCTTTGTCTCCGCTGTCGCCGCTTGCTTTGCCACCAGCGCCATGCCCTTGGTCAGCACCTCGGCGTACACGTCATCGGCGTCGAGGCGGCGCAGTTCCTCGGACAGGCAATCCCGCAGGCCACGCCGGGGGAGCGCGACATGACGTTCCGGCTGGTTGGCCACCTTGAGCTCCGCGGTGATGGTCTGCGGCCGGATCAGGCTGATGTCGCCGCAGCGGCGGTTCAGCACGACCGAATGCAGGCCGGGGCCGGATTTCGCCGGCGACTTGATGCGCTTGACCGGCACCTTCAGCGCGAGGGCCAACCACCCGGCCAGCAGATCGGCGGACGGCGAATCCGCCGCGCCGGCCACGGTCGCGCCGGTGACCTTGTCGTGCGGCGGCTGATCCATCGTGGAGGCCAGCAGACCGCGCCAGCGGGTGATTCTGGTCCAGGACAGATCGGTGTCGCCGGGCCGGTAGGAGTCGCGCCGCTTGGCCAGTTGCGCCATCGGCCGCTTCGCCGACGCCGCGTCGGTGATCCGCCGCTCGCCGAGCATCCCGATCGGGTCCTCGGACGGGATCTCCGGCGCCTCACCCGGCCACCACACCACGACGGGCGCGTCCGCCAGCAGCAGCGGCACCACGACCGAGGCGCCGTGGTCGACCAGCGATCCGTACAGCCGGAGCACCACAACCTCACTGGCGCCGGCGTCGCCGCCGACCCGGATCTGCGCGTCCAACCGGGGAGCGGCGCGTTTCGAGCCGCGGGCCACCACGATCACCCGGCAGGGGTGCTCGAATGACGCGGCGTTCGCGGCCGCGATCGGATCCTCGGATGCGGAATCCTCGGTCACGATCACCAGGGTGAGGACGCGGCCCAACGCAATGGACCCGCCCTTCTCTCGGACGTCGACGAGGGCCTTGTTGATCTTGGACGAGTTCGTGGTCGGCAGGTCGATGATCACCGGAGGCTCCCCGGGTGCTGGGTGGGTGCAGGGCAGAGGGTCATGGCCGCCGCCACTTCCGGCCGTCGCGGGCCATCATCGCGTCCGCGCTGGCCGGACCCCATGACCCGGACGGATATTGCTCCAGCTTGGCTGCTGTTCTGGCCCAGTGCTTTTCGACCGGGTCGAGAATCTTCCAGGACAACTCGACCTCTTCGTCCTGTGGGAACAACGACGGCTCGCCGAGCAGCACGTCCAGGATCAGCCGCTCGTAGGCCTCCGGGGATGCCTCGGTGAACGACTGGCCGTAGGAGAAGTCCATCGATACGTCGCGGACCTCCATCGCCGGGCCCGGCACCTTCGACCCGAAGCGGATCGTCACACCCTCATCCGGCTGCACCCTGATCACCAGCATGTTCGACCCGAGTTCTTCGGTGTCGTTGTGCGAGAACGGCAGGTGCGGCGCCCGCTTGAAGACGACCGCGATCTCCGACACCCGTTTGCCCATTCGCTTCCCGGTTCGCAGGTAGAACGGCACCCCGGCCCACCGCCTGGTCTGCACGAGAAGCTTGACCGCTGCGTAGGTCTCGGTGGTCGACGTCTTGGAGATGCCGTCTTCCTCCAGGTACCCCAGCACCTTCGAACCGCCCTGCCAGCCGCCGGCGTACTGGCCCCGGGCGGTGCCCGTGGTCAGGTCCTTGGGCAACTGGACGGCGGAGAGCACCTTGACCTTCTCCCGGCGCAGGTCCTTCGGGTCGAACGCGACGGGCTCCTCCATCGCGGTCAGCGCCATCAGTTGCAGCAGGTGATTCTGGATGACGTCCCGGGCCGCGCCGATGCCGTCGTAATACCCGGCACGGCCACCCACCCCGATGTCCTCGGCCTGGGTGATCTGGACGTGGTCGACGTAATTGTTGTTCCAGATCGGTTCGTACAGCTGGTTGGCGAATCGCAGCGCCAACAGGTTCTGCACCGTCTCCTTGCCCAGGTAATGGTCGATCCGGAAGACACTCTGTTCCGGAAAAACGTCGCCGACCAACGAGTTCAGCTCGACAGCGGATTTCAGGTCGTGCCCGAACGGTTTCTCGATGACGACCCGGCGCCATTCCTCGGCATGCGGATCGCACAGCCCGGACCGCTTCAATTGCTTGAGCACCACCGGGAACGCGCCCGGTGGGATGGAGAAATAGAAGGCGTGGTTGCCGCCGGTGCCGCGGACCCGGTCGAGGTCTGCCAGCGTGGCGGCCAGGGTGTCGAATGCGTTGTCATCGTCGAAGGCACCCTGGACGAACCGGAATCCCTCCGCGAGATGTCGCCAGACCTCCTCGGAAAACGGGGTTCTCGCATACTGGCGGACGGCGTCGTGGACGACCTTGGCGAAATCCTCATTCGCCCAGTCCCGCCGGGCAAATCCGACGAGGGCGAATCCCGGCGGCAGCAGGCCCCGGTTCGCCAGGTCGTAGATCGCGGGCATCAACTTCTTTCTGGCAAGGTCACCCGTGACGCCGAAGATCACGATCCCGGACGGGCCGGCGATTCGGGGCAACCGCTTGTCGCGGGGGTCCCGCAATGGATTGACTGCGATGGAAGCCATAGAACCGTTGATGTCCTTCCGCCGGGGGAGTGGGCGAGGAAGCTGTGCCGATCATGCTGGGCTGATTGCTGGCAACGATGCAGAGCCGAATCAGCATCGAATCGGCAGGGGTTCACCGAGCCCCGGTGCTACTTCTTGGCGAGTTCCTCGCTGACGGATTCGAGTAGTTCGTTCCAGGCCTGGATGAACTTTTCCACACCCTCGGATTCCAGGACCTGGAAGACGTCGGTGAGGTCGATGCCGAGGGCTTGCAGGGAGGAGAACACCGCGGAGGCTTGGGCGTAGGTGCCTTCGATGGTGTTGCCGCGGATGATGCCGTGGTCGCGGACGGCGTCGATTGTCTTCTCCGGGGCGGTGTTGACGGTGTTCGGGGCGACGAGCTCGACGACGTAGCGGGTGTCGTCGTACTTGGGGTCCTTGACCCCGGTGGATGCCCAGAGCGGGCGTTGCGCGTTCGCGCCGGCCGCTTTCAGGGCCTCCCAGCGCTCGCCGGCGAAGGTCTGCTCGTAGGCCTGGTAGGCGAGCCGGGCGTTGGCGATGGCGGCCTCGCCCTCGAGGGACTCGGCCTCCGGGCTGCCGATGGCCTTGAGTCGCTTGTCGATCTCGGAGTCGACGCGGGAGACGAAGAACGACGCGACCGAGTGGATCTGCGAGATGTCGTGGCCGCCCTCTTTGGCCTGCTCCAGGCCGTCCAGGTAGGCGCCCATCACGGCCTTGTACCGGTCGAGGGAGAAGATCAGCGTGACGTTGACGCTGATGCCCTCGGCGATGACGGCGGTGATCGCGGGCAGTCCGGCGAGGGTGGCCGGGATCTTGATCAGCAGGTTGGGCCGGTCGACGATCTTGTGCAGTTCCTGGGCCTGCGCGATGGTGCCGGCGGTGTCGTGCGCGAGGCGTGGGTCCACCTCGATGGAGACCCGGCCGTCGGCGTGCCCGGAGGCCTCGAAGGTCGCGGTGAACAGGTCGCACGCGTCCCGGACGTCGTCGGTGGTGACTTCGCGGACGGTGTCATCGACGTCGGCGCCGCGGGCCTTCAGCTCGCCGATCTGCTGCTGGTAGGAGGCGCCGTCCTTCAGGGCCGCCTGGAAGATCGACGGGTTGGTGGTGACGCCGACGATGTTGCTGTTCGCGATCAGTTCCTTGAGGTTCCCGGACTGCAGACGCTGCCGGGACAGGTCGTCGAGCCAGAGGGAGACCCCGGCGGCCGAAAGGTCGGCCAGCGGGCTGTTGGTGGCATGCGGTGTGGTCATGATGAGACTTCCTTGCTTGAGGGGGACGGGCTCTGCCGTCTCATGGTCACTGCCGTCACGTGGTCGGGCCGTCGCTCGGTAGGTCAGTTCCCACGGCCCAGGGGTGTCAGTCGTTCTGCGTGCCGGATTCGGTCGCCGTGCCGGTGTCGCTGCCGACGTGCTGCTGGTGCGCGGTGTTCGGCTCGGTGCTCACGCTGGCCGGCTTGCCGGCGGCAGCGAGGGACTGCTTGGCATGCGCGACGACGTTCTCTGGGGTGAAGCCGAACTCCCGGAACAGGGTCGCGGCGTCGGCGGAGGCGCCGTAGTGCTCCAGGGAAACGGGGCGGCCTGCAGAGCCGAGCCACCGCCACCACGGCTGGGCGACGCCGGCCTCGACGCTGACCCTGGCGGTGACCGCCGCGGGCAGGACGGACTCGATGTACGCCGCGTCCTGGGCTTCGAACCAGTCCAGGCATGGCACGGACACCACCCGGGTGCCGATGCCCTCGGCCTGCAGCAGGTCCCGGGCCTTGACGGCCAGCTGCACCTCGGAGCCCGTGGCCAGCAGGATGACCTGTAGGTCCCCGTCGGCCTCGCCCAGGATGTAGGCGCCCTTCGCGACCCCGTCGGCGGTGGTTCCCTCCAGAGTGGGCACGTTCTGCCGGGTCAACGCGAGCCCGACCGGGCCGGAGGAGAACTCGGACTGCTTGTCCAGGGTGGCCTGCCACGCGTACGCGGTCTCGTTGCCGTCCGCGGGGCGGACGACCGCCAGCCCCGGGATGGCCCGCAGCGCGGCGAGGTGTTCGACGGGTTGGTGGGTGGGGCCGTCCTCGCCCAGGCCGATGGAGTCGTGGGTCCACACGTAGATCGCGGGGGCGCCCATCACCGCGGCGAGCCGGACCGCGCCGCGCATGTAATCGGAGAACTGCAGGAACGTCCCGCCGTAGGCGCGGGTCGGGCCGTGCAGCACGATGCCGGACAGGATCGCGCCCATCGCGTGTTCCCGGATGCCGAAGTGCAGGGTCCGCCCGTACGGGGTCGCGTTCCAGTGCCCTGTCGCGGCCGCGAGGGGACCGAACGAGTCGGCGCCCTTCATCGTGGTGTTGTTCGATTCCGCGAGGTCGGCGGACCCGCCCCACAGCTCGGGCAGCACCGGAGCCAGGGCGTTCAGCACCGCACCCGAGGCCGCCCGGGTGGACACGCCCTTCGGGTCCACCGGCCAGGACGGCAACGCCTCGGTCCACCCGGCCGGCAGCTGCCGGGCCTGCAGCCGGTCGAACAGGGCCTTGTTGTCCGGGTTCGCGGCGGCCCAGGCGTCGAAGCTCTTCTGCCACTGCGCCTTGGCGGCCGTGCCGCGGTCGAGGGCGAGCCGGGTGTGCTTGATGACGGTGTCGTCGACCTCGAACGATTCGTCCGGGTTGAACCCGAGGATGGTCTTGATCTTCCCGATTTCCTCGGCGCCCAGGGCGGAACCGTGGGAGGCGCCGGTGTTCATCTTCGTCGGCGCCGGGTAGGCGATGATCGTTCGCAGCTGGATGAAAGAGGGCCGGTCGGTGACGGCCTTCGCGGCCTCGATCGCCGCCAGGATGCCGGAGACGTTCTCGCCGCCCTCGATCTCCTGCACGTGCCAGCCGTAGGCGCGGTACCGGGCGGCGACGTCCTCGGACAGGGCGATGTTGGTGTCGTCCTCGATGGAGATGTGGTTGTGGTCGTAGAACACGATCAGGTTCCCGACGCCCTGCCGGCCCGCGATCGAGGACGCCTCGGAGGTGACGCCCTCCTCGATGTCTCCGTCGGAGGCGATCACATAGATGAAGTGGTCGAACGGGGACTCACCCGGGGCGGCGTCCGGGTCGAACAGGCCGCGTTCCCGGCGGGACGCCATCGCCATCCCGACCGCGGAGGACAGGCCCTGGCCCAGCGGGCCGGTCGTCATCTCCACACCCTTGGTGTGGTGGAACTCCGGGTGCCCGGGGGTCAACGATCCCCACGTCCGCAGCGCTTCCAGATCCGCCAACTCCAGGCCGAACCCGGCCAGGTACAGCTGGATGTACAGGGTCAACGACGAATGCCCCGCCGACAGCACGAAACGGTCCCGGCCCACCCACGTCGGGTCGGCCGGGTCGTGCCGCATCACCTTCTGGAACAAGGAGTACGCCAACGGCGCCAACGACATCGCCGTGCCCGGGTGGCCGTTACCCACCTTCTGCACCGCATCAGCAGCCAACACCCGCGCCGTGTCCACCGACCGACGGTCCAGTTCAGACCAATCGACGGGCACATGTGCGGTGGTGAGTTCGGAGATCTCTTCGGTCGTGGTCACAGATGGCGACCTTCCTGGAGCGGGCGATCGCAGCAGTACACGCATCAATGCGATCGCGGGACGTGTCTGAATTAGGGCGTGCACCAGCGACGGCGCAGGTAAAGACTAGTACGGGAGGGGTTACGGGATCATGCCGGACTGCGCACGGCGGGCCGGGCGCCGTGTGAACTCCCGGCCGGAGTGATCGCCGGATGGCGGGGCGAACCGGCATTGCTCGGATGTGCCACCTAGGATGGCCGCAGAGCTCACTCGCCGAAGGCGCCGCTGCGTGATCGGGAGTTCCTCGACGCCAGCACAGTTGTTCCGCGGCCGTTGCCCGGTCCAGCGCACTTGATATTGAAGGAGTTTCGTGGAGGTCGCATCCCGGTCCGGTTCCCCCGACGCCGGACCTCCGGACGCGACCGGCGTCGACGGGGCGGGGGCAGATCCGACGACGCAGGATCTGCTCACACACGGCGGGAAAGGCTCGCGCCAGCGGTCGGTGCTGTCCGCGAGGATCGGCGCCTATGTCGCGCTCACCAAGCCGCGGATCATCGAACTGCTGCTCATCACCACCATCCCGGCGATGTTCGCCGCGCAGCGCGAGGTGCCGCCGCTGATCCTGGTGCTGGCCACCCTGGTTGGTGGGACGCTGGCCGCAGGTAGCGCGAATGCGCTCAACTGCGTGGTCGACGCAGACATCGACGCCCTGATGCGCCGTACCCGGTCCCGGCCGTTGGCCCGGCACACCGTGACGCCCAGGGCCGCGTTGATCTTCGGGGTGATTCTCGGTGTCCTGGCCGCCGTCGAACTGTGGTTGACCACGACCTGGCAAGCGTCCGTGCTGGCCGTCGTCGCCATCCTGTTCTACGTCTTCGTGTACTCGATGTGGCTCAAACGCCGGACGTCGCAGAACATCGTGTGGGGCGGGCTCGCCGGCTGCATGCCGGTGATCATCGGCTGGTCCGCGGTGACCGGCACCATCGGCTGGCCGGCCTGGGTGTTCTTCGGAGTCATCTTCTTCTGGACGCCGCCGCACACCTGGGCGCTGGCGATGCGCTACCGCGAGGACTACAAGGCCGCCGGTGTGCCGATGCTCCCGGTGGTGGCGACCGAGCGTGAGGTCGTCCGGCAGATCGTGCTCTACAGCTGGGCAATGGTCGCCTGCTCGTTGCTGCTGGTCCCGGCGTCGTCCTGGATCTACGCGGCCGTTGCGGTGCCGCTCGGCCTGTGGTTCCTGGCGATGGCGCACTTGTTGCACGTCCGGGTGCTGCGTGGCGCCGCGGCCAAGCCGATGACGCTGTTCCACATCTCGAACCTCTACCTGACCGGGGTCTCGGTGGCCTGGGCCGTCGATTCAGTTGTCGGGCTGCCCGTGCTCGGGTGGCCTTGGTGAGCGACACCGCCGCCGACAGCACTCCGGCGCTGACCGGTTCGGATGCCGCGCAGGTCGGCCGACTCCGCGACTTCCTGGCAGGCCATGACGGCAAGGGTGTCGCGGTGATCAACTACCTCGGCCGGGTCGGCGCCCGCATCGTCGTTGTCGCCGATGACGGCGCGTTCGGCGACGCCGTCGCGTCCAGCGAGGCGGCTGCGGCCGAGATCTGCTCCCAGGCCGGCATTCCCGTCGCCGACGGCTGGAATCGCGAGCTCTCCGCCAAGATCACCCCGAGTCCCGAGGATCGGCAGCGAATGGCCGGCACCGGTCGCTGAGGAGGTCGCACCTCCGGCTTCTGCATCAGTGATGCACTGCATCACCTGGCGTATTCTGGCGATATGCGCACGACTGTGGATCTTCCGGATGACGTCCTCGAGCGAGTGCGTGACATTGCAGCTGACCGGCGAACGTCGGTCAGCAAGATCATCGCCGAGGTTGTGTCCAGGGCTATGAGGCCGGTCGAAACCACCCCGGGGCAACGGATTTCGCTGGATCCGGCTACCGGCCTAAAAGTTCTCAGTCTCGGTCGACCGGTGACCACCGAGGAAGTTCGTCGAGCGATGGACGACGAGTGACAGCATTGTTGGACGGCAACGTTCTCATCGCGCTCACGCTGAGCGAGCACACCCTGCACGCCCCGGCGTTGCGGTGGCTGGCCAGCCGTGATGAGCCGTTCGCCACCACACCGATCACTCAAGGAACGCTTCTTCGGACGATGATCCGGCTGGGCGCCAGTTCGGACGAGGCAATCGAATTGCTGGAGCAACTCACCGCATCCCGTTTGCACGTCTTCTGGTTTGACGATCTTGCGTACTCGCGGCAGGTGCTGGAGCAGGTCTCCGGTCATGCCGCCGTGACGGACGCCTATCTGGCGGCCCTGGCCAGGAAGCACGGCGGGCGGGTGGCGACTCTCGACCGGCGCTTCGCAGTGCTTTATCCGGATGCCGTCGACGCCATCGAAACGAACTAGCCCCTCGGGCGGAGCGTTGCTGGTGGGGTTGAGCTTCCGCTTGATGGGTGCTGCAGTCACCGTTGAGCGGGAGATGAACCCCTTGAGCAGCGTTACGGCTGCACCGGAAGAATGTCTGACGACAACGTGAATTGTCGTTGACAACTTACGTTGTCCTGTGGCAAGGTCTGTGATGTGGAACTCACCGAGATGTACGACTACATCGCAACCTTGTTGGCCGACGCAGCCGCGCAACCCGCGGCCTCGGACAACGAGCTCGAGTTCGAGCTGGCGAAGATCCGGCTCATCTCACATGCCCGGGTGGTCCTCGACATCATCGAGGCCCAGTCGGTGCACACACTGAGGTCGTCGCTCCCGCAACCCAGTTACGGCGACATCGGCGATGCGCAAGGCATCAGCAAGCAGGCCAGCCGGATCCGGCACACCAAACTGGAACAGGTGCTGCGCGTTCATCAGATGGACGGCCGGCGGCACAGCTTCTCCAAAGCCGTTGTCAGCAGCAAACATCGCCGAGCGGCAGCGCCCGTTCGACAAGCCCGCCGGCGCTCCCCGGAGAGCTGACCGGCACCACTCCGCAGCACCAGCAACCGCGTTCACCGGCGTCATGGTGGTCGTGCGCTGGCGGCTACCCAAAAGTGGTTCAACCGCAACCGAACACCATCACCTCCACCGCATTACGACCACGAAAGGGTCATCTGTCATGTCGAACCCGAAGCTCGTCAACGATCACACCCCGGCCTTCTTCAGCGCGGCGATCGCGTTCCTGATGGCGACCGGCGTCTGGAACATCGCCAACATCTGGCTGCTCGACATCTCGGTGCAGGAGCGTTACACGATCGGCATGGGCATCGTCTGCGCCATGTTCGCCACGGTGGTCGTCTCCAAGGTTGTCCGCGACAAGGAAGAGGCCCGCTCGCTGGTCAATGAGGTTCGGCAGGCCCGCTACGAAGAGGTGCTGGCCAACGCTCCGGCACCCGGACTCGGCCAGGTCTGAACCCCGAAAGCCGAGCAATCCACAAGCCGAGACGACCATGCGCCCATCAGTGCAGACACCCGCTTCAGGCCGCCGCCGTGGGCGAGGTCAGCAGCAGATGTCTCTGACGGTGGTGGACCTGATGTCCACCACCGCGGGACGCCGGATCTCCACCCGCCGGACGAATCGTCATCGCGCGGTCTTCGTCTACCGCGCACCCGTCGACCTGGCCGAGGATCCGCTTGATGACGGGGGTCCGAAGTCCGCGATGGCGACCAGACTGACCAGGTTGCGCCGGCACGAACCCTTCAGCCCGGTCGGCGGCACCGCGCTGCGACCGCTGACGGACGCCGCCAACACCGTCAGCATCCTGCGGGAGATCCTGCGCGGCGGCCGCTGATGACGCGAGCCGTTACGTCACCGAACAGGCGCCGGGCCGCTCCGGGCGGCGGTGACGTGCCCGCGGGTCCGAGTCGCCAGCACCACGCCGGCCGCGGTGGCGGTGAGCAGCACCGCCCCCAACACGTGCGCGACCACCAGTGCCTCCGGCACACCGGTCGCGTACTGGACCAGCCCGATCAAGCCCTGCGCGGCGGTCACTGCGATCAACAGGTAGGCCCTGGTCATCAGCTTCCGGGGGGCGCGGACGGCCAGGAAACCGACCGTCATGGCGATCAGCAGCCCGAGGTAGGTGAACATCAGGTCGGCATGGATCTGCGCCAGCACCCGCACCGGCAGGTCCAGCCGCGGTGTCTCGTCGTCGCCGCCGTGCGGTCCCGCCGCGGTCACCAGGGTGCCCGCGATGCACAACGCGACCAGCACGCAGACCGTCGCCCAGCTCAGCAGTTGCAGCGGGCGGGGGACGACCCGCACCGGCGGGTCGTCGGTCTCGTCCAACCGGACCAGCACGATGATGGACACGAACAACAGCACCAGGGAGATCAACAGGTGTGGCGCGACGGTCCACCAGGCCAGCCCCGCCAGCACCACGATGCCGCCCCAGATCGCCTGGAACAGCACACCGGCCGGCAGCACTGCCGCCACCAGGACCAGCGAGCGGCGCCGCGGTTTCGCCAGCCAGATCAGGACAAAGGTGCCGAGCGAGGCGATCAGCACCACGCTGGTCAGGGTGCGATTGCCAAACTCGATGGCCAGGTGAAAGGTCGAGAGATCGGCTCTGCTGACCGGCACCAGTGAACCCGGTACACATTCCGGCCAGGTGGGGCAGCCAAGGCCGGAGCCGGTCACCCGGACCGTCGCGCCGGTCACGGCGATCAGCCCGTTGGTGATCACGGCGGCCCAGGCGAACGCTCGTTGCAGTCGCAGGGACGGGGCGCGGCGCCACCACACCGGGTCGGGTGCGGTGTCGGTGGGGGAGGTCGTTATTGCCATCGAAACCACCGTACGGTGGCCGCCCAGCCGATGACGATCCAGGCCACCAACACGGCGATGGCGATCGGCGGGGGTGCGACGCCGTCCTGCAGGACCGCTCGCATCGCCTGCGACATCGCGCCCGGCGGGGTCAATTCGCCGATCGCCCGGAGCGCCGTTGCCGACTGGTTCAACGGCACGACAACCCCGCCCACCAGGACGAAAACCAACCACAGCAGGTTCGCCACCGCCAGGACGGCCTCGGCGCGCAGGGTGCCGCCCAGCAGCAGCGCCAGGCCGATGAACGCCGCCGTGCCGAGCAGAGTGATCAGCACCACCCAGAGCCCCGACAGCACTACTGACGTCTGTTGCGGGCCAACGGTTTGCGGGCGCCATCCCAGGACGACCGCAACCAGGGCGAGGATGACGAACTGCCCGGCGATGACGGCCAGGGTCGCCGCACACTTCCCGGCGATCAGTTGGGCGCGCCCGACGCCAGCAGCGGCGAGGCGTTTGAGCACCCCGTAGCGCCGGTCGAACCCGGTGGTGATGGCCTGCGACGTGAAGGCGGACGACATCACCGCCAACACCAGAACCCCGGGGAGCACCGTGTTGATCCTGGGTTCCGGCAATCCGACGATGCTGATCAGGGTGCCGCCGATCAGCGCGAGCAGTGGGATCACCAAGGCCAGCAGCAGTTGCTCGCCGTTGCGCAGCGTCATCCGCAATTCGAGCCCGGCCGTTGCCGTGATGCGCCGGCCGCCCGGGGCCGGCCGCGGGTCGGGGGCGAATGTTCCCGGCGGGAATGGGTCTGTCGTCGGCACCGGTTGGCCGGCGGCCGCCCGGCCATCCGGTTCGGCCGGCCGGCCAACCGGCTCGGCGGGCCGGTCGACGGGCTCGGCCGGCTCGGTGGGCACCACGGGTGGCGATGTCACGTTTCCCTCACGTCCTGATCTGCGTACCGGTCAGTTCCAGGAAGACGTCGTCCAGCGATCGCCGTCCGACCTGCAGGTCGCCGGGCATCACTCCGACCCTGGCGCAAAACGACGTCACCGTCGCCACGGTCGCCGGGACGATGTCGCCCTCGACCAGGTAACGACCGACCGAAACCTCCTGGACCGTGTACCCGTCCGGCAGCGCCAACCTCAGCAGTTCGATGTCCAGTCCGGAGGCGGCGGAGAACCGCAACTGTCCGTGCGCCCCGCCGGTGAGTTCGGCAGGGGAGCCGTCGGCAACCACCCGGCCGTGATCGATGATCACCACCCGATCGGCCAGCAGTTCGGCCTCGTCGAGCAGGTGGGTCGTCAGCAGAATCGACACCCCGTCAGACCTGGCCGCGCGCAACAGATCCCACACCAGATGTCGGGCCTGCGGGTCCATTCCGGCGGTCGGTTCGTCCAGGAACAGCAATTCGGGCCGGCCGACCAAGGCCATCGCCAGGCTCAACCGCTGCACCTGGCCGCCGGACAACCGCCGGACCGGCGTGCGCGCGGACTCGGCCAGCCCGAGCACGTCCAGCAGCCAGTGCGGGTCCATCGGGCGCGCAGAGCACCGGGCGATCACCTCGAGCATCTCGCCGGCGCGGGCAGCGGCGTGCGATCCGCCGGCCTGCAGCATGACGCCGATGCGCGGCCGCAGCGCGGCGCTCTGCCGCCAGGAATCGAGCCCAAGGACGGTCACCTCGCCGGAATCCGGGCGGGCGAACCCGGTGCAGACGTCCAGGGTGGTCGTCTTGCCGGCGCCGTTCGGCCCGAGCAGGGCGACAAGGGCACCACGAGGGACCGAGAACGACAGCCCGTCCACCGCCCGCACCGACCCGTAGGTCCTGACCAGGCCGTTCACGATCATCGCGGCGTCTGCCTGGGCATGGGCAGCATGAGCGCCGACCTGACCGACGGTGCTCTCGGGCGGGGTGGTCACAACGACCGAGGATAGGCGGCTGCGTCGGCGGTCCCAGCATCGTCGACTGTGTCCTTGCTTTCAGCGGCTCCGGCACGGGCCGTCCCCGGGTCGGAATCGTCCGGGTCCACATCATCCGGACCAGGGGGAAGAGTGACCGGCAGGCCGACGCGCCGGAGCAGGTAGTACGCCGCACCGACGACGATGGCCGCGACCACCACCGCCTGAACGATCACGTACACCGGGATCGTCGCGCCGTTCGGCATGATCGTCACCGAGAACAACACGGTCAGGGCGACCGTCGCCTTGCGGTACCGGGGGTCCGCGGTGGAGGCGGCCAACGGCAACGCGGCCCAGAGCAGATACCACGGCTGAATCACCGGCGCTAGCAGAACGAACGCCATCATGGCCATGCCGAGGCCGAGCACCGGGTTGATCCGGCGCTGCCAGCACTGCCACATGATGGCCAGCGCGACCGTCGCGCCGATCAGCGTGCCGACGGGTTGCATGACGTCCAGGGCGGCCTGGGTGTGGTCGCCGAGACCCATCAGCAGACCCGTTTGACCGGCGCCGACACCCAGAGTGGTGGACAGCGACAGGAAGGATCGCACCGTTCCGGGAGCGCCGAGCGCCGCCAGCCAGCCGAATCCGACTCCCGAGATCCAAGTGAACGCGGCAAATGTGACGGCCGCGACCGCCCCGACCTGCACACCGCAGCGCAGCAGATCACGCCACCGCCCGCCCGCCCGCAGGGCCAGCATGATCACCAGGAAGGCCAGCGCCATCCCGGCCGTCGCCTTCACCCCGACGCCGAGGGTGATCACCACGACACCGGCGACCAGCGACCACTCCCAGGCGATCACCATGCCGGCCAGCATGGCGCCGAGCATCAGCGCCTCGTTGTGACCGCCGCCGATCAGGTGGAACAGCACCAGTGGGTTCAATGCGCCGAGCCACAACGCGGCGACCGGGTCGAAGCCGCAGATCCGGGCCAGCCGGGGCAGGGCCCAGACGATCATTGCGACGCCGACCAATTCGACCAGCCGTTGCAGCAGCGTGCCGACGATGACGTTGTGGCCCGCGACCGTGACGATCCCCTTCGCGATCAGCAGATACACCGGGCCGTACGGGCTGGCGGTGTGCTGCCAGCGCACGTCCACCTGATGGGCATATGGGTCCGAGTCGCCGAGGGTGTCGTACGGGCCGGCGTCGTAGGGGTTGAAACCCTCCCGCATCATCGAGCCGATGGCCAGGTACGAGTACACGTCGCGGGAGAACAGCGGGGGCGTGACGAGCAGCGGGACCGCCCACATCGCCAGGGTGTGACTGAGCTGGCTGCGGGACAGTCGGCGGACCCGGCCAGGAGCGGCCAGCCTGCCGATCAGCACCCAGCACAACACGATCAGCCCGATGCCGGTGTACGAACAGGCCAAAGCGGCCGGGCCGATCCGCGAGAGCAACCCGATGACCCGCAGGCCGTCGACCGGGTTGGGTATCGGGGTGGCCGCGCCGTAGGACGAGCCGCTGCCGAGCATCAGGAGCAACGCACCGACGGTTCCCCATCGCCGCAGCCGGCTGAGCTGGCTCCGCTCGACGGCGTTCAGCGGTGCTGCGGTGACGGGTTCAGCCCCGGACGGGGTCAGACGCGCGGATACGGCGTCACCCACTGGCGGTCACCAGCGGCGCTGACCGGTCCGACGTCACCAGTGCAGTCTAGGAGTGCACTGATTTACGCTGGCCGAAAATGGCTGGAAGTGCCGCCCGGCGTTGCTGATCGAAGGGCAGGTCATGGCCGAACAAGCCGGATCCGTCGAGGAGTACATCCTGAGGTATCCCGATGACGTCCGGACCATCCTGCGGGAGCTCCGGCGCCGGATCGGCGGCATCGTCCCGGACAGCGGGGAGAAGATCAGTTACCAGATGCCGACCGTCACGATGTCCGGCGAATCCCTGGTGTATTACGCCGCATGGAAGCAGCACATCGGCATGTACCCGATCCCGCGGGCGGAAGCCGCCCTCGAGGCAAGGATCGCGCCATACCGGGCGGCGAAGGACTCGGTGAGGTTCACCTATAAGAAGCCGATCCCTTACGAGCTGATCGACGACATGGTCGCGATGCTGGTGCGGCAACGCCTGGACAGCGAGAACGACCCGAAAAGGTGAGCAATAGTCGGCTCGTTGCGCGACGCCGACTGCTCCCGAGAAGCATTGGTTAGGCTGACCTGCGTGTCCGGGGCCACATTGACCTCGGCTGACGATCTTTGATCTCTGCGCGGAAAAAGGTCACACTGGTGTTGTGAAAACATCTGCCGTCTCCGAGCATGCGCAGCAGACCCCGGCCGGGTCGCTGCCTGCCGGGGCCGCGGATGTTCGTGAGAGCCCCGATTCCACCGCAGCGGACCGCACGGGGACGGACCGTACCGAGGGGCGGACCCGCGCCGCGGTCGTTGACCTGCTGCTTGCCGACGGCCCGCTGACCACCGCGGACCTCGCGAAGGAGCTGGGCATCTCCCCGGCGGCCGTCCGGCGTCATCTCGACCAACTCATTGCAGAGGGTGCCGTCAGCTTCCGTGAAGCACCGGTACTGGGGCAGCGCGGTCGCGGTCGGCCGGCGCGTTCCTACCTGCTGACCGATATCGGCCGATCGCGCTTGCCGCACGCCTACGACGAACTTGCTGTGCAGGCGTTGGACTATTTGGCAGAGGCCGTCGGCCCGGCGGCGGTCGAGGATTTCGCCCGGCGCCGCGCCGAGGCGGTGGTCGCTCCCTACCGCGCCGAACTGGCGGCGGCGGCCGACGTCGCCGGCCGGGCCACTATTTTGGCCCGGGCGTTGACCGGTTCCGGCTTCTCCGCGTCGCTGCACCAGGTGGGTGTCGGGCAGCAGTTGTGCCAACACCACTGCCCGGTCGGTCACGTCGCGACGAAGTACCCGCAGCTCTGCGAGGAGGAGATGGCCGTCTTCACCCGCGAGCTCGGCACCTATGCCCAACGCCTGGCCACCATCGCCAACGGCGATGCGGTCTGCACGACCTTCATCCCGATCAGCAAGGTCTCGATCAGTACATCGGCACCCGGTGAGAAACACCGGCTCGACAAACACCGACTCGCAAAAAACCACCCAACGCAGTAGCCGAATCGCCCAGATAACTGCTTCACCGGTCGGTCGAACGCCGATCGTCGCTGGACCGCATTACCGCCGCAGTGCCCGTGCTGGTGGATACACCCACCGGCCCGACCAAGATCCACTGGAAGGACCCTCGTTTACATGACGACAACCCAGGACCACGCCAGCACCACCGGCGCCGATCTCACCGCCGCAGCTGCCTCCGTGCTGGCGCCGCCCGCACCTGCCGAGCTCAGCCAGTCGCTGATCGATCAGGCAGCCACGATCGACACCCTCGGTCGATACGCGTTCGGCTGGTCGGACAGCGACAAGGCCGGCGCGTCCGCGCGTCGCGGCGTTGATGAGGACGTCGTCCGGGACATCTCGGACAAGAAGAGCGAGCCGCAGTGGATGCTGGAGCGCCGGCTCAAGGCACTCAAGCTGTTCGAACGCCAGCCGATGCCGACCTGGGGCGCCGACCTGTCCGGCATCCACTTCGACACGATCAAGTACTTCGTCCGGTCCACCGAGAAGCAGGCCCAGACCTGGGAAGACCTGCCCGACGACATCAAGAACACCTACGACCGGCTGGGCATCCCCGAGGCCGAAAAGCAGCGGCTCGTTGGCGGTGTCGCCGCGCAGTACGAGTCCGAGGTCGTCTACCACCAGATCCAGGAGGACCTGGAGCGGCAGGGCGTCATCTTCCTGGACACCGACTCCGGCCTGCGTGAGCACCCGGAGATCTTCGAGAAGTACTTCGGCTCCGTCATCCCGGCCGGCGACAACAAGTTCTCCGCACTGAACGCCGCGGTGTGGTCGGGCGGCTCGTTCGTCTACGTGCCGCCGGGCGTGCACGTCGAGATCCCGCTGCAGGCCTACTTCCGGATCAACACCGAGAACATGGGCCAGTTCGAACGCACGCTGATCATCGTCGACGAGGGTGCCTACGTGCACTACGTCGAGGGCTGCACCGCGCCGATCTACAAGTCCGACTCGCTGCACTCCGCGGTCGTCGAGATCATCGTGAAGAAGGGTGGTCGCTGCCGTTACACGACCATCCAGAACTGGTCGAACAACGTCTACAACCTGGTCACCAAGCGGGCGAAGGCCGAGGCCGGCGCCACCATGGAGTGGGTTGACGGCAACATCGGTTCCAAGGTCACGATGAAGTACCCGTCCGTCTGGTTGATGGGCGAGCACGCCAAGGGCGAGGTGCTGTCGATCGCTTTCGCCGGTGAGGGCCAGCATCAGGACACCGGCGCGAAGATGCTGCACCTCGCGCCGCACACGTCCTCGAACATCATCTCCAAGTCGGTCTCCCGCGGTGGTGGGCGGACCTCCTACCGCGGTCTGGTCCAGGTCAACCCCGGCAACCACCACAGCCGTTCGACGGTGAAGTGCGATGCCCTGCTGGTCGACACGATCTCCAGGTCGGACACCTACCCGTACGTCGACGTCCGCGAGGACGACGTGTCCATGGGGCACGAGGCGACCGTCTCCCGGGTCAGCGAGGAGCAGCTGTTCTACCTGATGAGCCGCGGTCTCACCGAGGACGAGGCGATGGCGATGATCGTCCGCGGCTTCGTCGAGCCGATCGCCCGGGAACTGCCGATGGAATACGCGCTCGAGCTGAACCGGCTGATCGAATTGCAGATGGAAGGAGCGGTGGGCTGAGCGTGACCAGCACACCCGTTCTGACCACCAGCCCCCCGATCGAAGATGGAACGACTGACGTGACAGCAGTAATCGACGACCAGCACGGCTTGACCGCGCACAGCCACCTCGGCGGCCGGACCGTGCCCGCGCAGCTGGACTCGCACCTGCACGGTGCCGGTTCCGCCGACCTGCGGGACCATCCGGCGCCGTCCGGGCGGGAAGAGAACTGGCGGTTCACCCCGATGCGCCGGTTGCGCGGCCTGGCCGAGGACGCCCCGTTCCAGGGTGTCTTCGGCACGGACAACGACACCGTCGTGCAGGCGCCGGAGAGTGTCGTCGTCCGCCGGGTCGATGGCGACGAGGCCGTGGCGCTGAAGGGGTTGGCCGGTCTGCCGACCGATCGGCCGTCAGCCCGGGCGTGGCAGGCCAGCACGTCGGTGCTGCTGATCGACGTCCCCGCCGGGGTGGAGCTCAGCGAGCCGGTGGTGATCACCCACACCGGCCGCTCCGTCGAGAAGGCGTCCGCCGGACACGTCGTGGTCCGGGTCGGCGCCCAGGCGACCGCGCAGGTCGCCATGGTGCACGAAGGCAGCGCCACCCTCGCCGACAACGTCGAGATCGTCGTCGGCGACGGCGCGAAGCTCGAGTTCGCGTCCATGGAGGAATGGGCCGGCGACGCCGTTCACGTGTCCCATCACCACATCCGGGTCGGCCGGGACGCCACCGTCAAGCACACCGCGCTGACGTTCGGCGGCGACCTGGTCCGGGTGGTCGGCACGGTGACCTATGACGGACCCGGCGGCGACGCCGAGCTCATCGGGCTGTACTTCGCCGACGCCGGGCAACACCTCGAGCACCGGTTGTTCGTGGATCACGGTGTGCCGCACTGCAAGTCGCGCGCGTTGTACAAGGGTGCCCTGCAGGGTGCGAAGGCGCACACGGTCTGGATCGGTGACGTGCTGATCCGCAAGGCCGCCGAGGGCACGGACACCTACGAGATGAACCGCAACCTGATCCTCACCTCCGGGGCCCGCGCCGACTCGGTGCCGAACCTGGAGATCGAGACGGGCGAGATCGTCGGCGCCGGGCACGCCAGCGCAACGGGACGATTCGACGACGAGCAGTTGTTCTACCTGTTGTCGCGAGGCATTCCGCCGGAGGTCGCCAAGCGCCTGGTGGTGCGCGGCTTCTTCGGCGAGGTGTTGCTGCGCATCGGTATCGAGTCGGTCCGCGAACGCGCGTCGCAGATCATCGAGCGTGAGCTGGCCATCGCCGGCATCTAGACACACGGGGGCAAGCCCCCGTGGACGCCCAAAAGCAACAGGCAAACAACAGCAAAAGACAACAACAGCAAATACTTTTTGGAGTCAGCACACACATGGCAACCCTGGACATCCGCGACCTGCACGTCTCGGTCATCACCGACGAGGGACCGATCGAAATCCTCAAGGGTGTCGACCTGACCATCTCGTCCAACGAAACGCACGCCATCATGGGCCCCAACGGGTCCGGCAAGTCCACCCTTGCGTACTCCCTCGCCGGACACCCGAAGTACCAGGTGACCCAGGGCAGCGTCACCCTGGACGGCGAAGACCTGCTCGCGATGACCGTTGACGCGCGGGCGCGGGCCGGGCTCTTCCTGGCCATGCAGTACCCCGTCGAGGTGCCCGGCGTCTCCACGTCCAACTTCCTGCGATCCGCCGCGACCGCGGTCCGCGGCGAGGCTCCACCGATCCGCAAGTGGGTCAAAGAAGTCAAGTCCGCGATGAAGGACCTGGAGATCGATCCCGAGTTCGCCGAGCGGTCGGTGAACGAGGGCTTCTCCGGCGGCGAGAAGAAGCGGCACGAGATTCTGCAACTCTCGCTGCTCAAGCCGAAGATTGCCGTCCTGGACGAAACCGACTCCGGGCTCGACGTCGATGCGTTGCGGGTCGTCGCCGAAGGCGTCAACCGTTACAAGGCGGAATCCGGTGAGTCGGGTGACGGGGTAGGCGTTCTGCTGATCACCCATTACACCCGCATCCTGCGCTACATCCACCCGGACAAGGTGCACGTGTTCTCCGGCGGCCGGATCGTCGAGTCCGGTGGGCCGGAGCTGGCCGACGAGCTGGAAACCAACGGCTATGTGCGGTTCACCGGCGTACCCGCAGGTGTTCTCTGAGCAGCGGCGATCTGCGCAGCCGTAGCTCGCAATTCAACGACAGAAGTAATTGAGGCGAGATGACCGATCAGCTGGAAGCCGGGGCGTTGACGGCGGGCCCGATGGCCGGTGACCTACCCGAGGTGCCCGTCCTGACCGGATTGGCAGTTTCGAGTGTGCCCGCCGCACCCGGCGTGCTCGGGCCGGTCGACATCGACCGGATCCGCGCCGACTTCCCGATCCTGGGCCGCACGGTCCGGGACGGGAAGCCGTTGGTGTACCTGGATTCCGGTGCCACCTCGCAGCGGCCGGTGCCGGTGATCGACGCCGAGCAGGAGTTCGTCACCGGGCACAACGCCGCGGTCCATCGCGGCGCGCACCAGCTCGCCGAGGAGGCCACCGACTTCTACGAGGCGGCCCGCGAGCGGATCGCCGCCTTCATCGGCGCGCCGAGCACCGATGAGGTGATCTTCACCAAGAACGCCACCGAATCGATCAACCTCGTCGCGTATTCGCTGGGCAATGCCATCTTCTCCGATGATCCCGCCGCGCAACGGTTCCGGCTCGGACCGGGCGACGAAATCGTCGTCACCGAGATGGAGCATCACGCGAATCTCATTCCGTGGCAGGAACTGTGCCGCCGGACCGGGGCGACGCTGCGCTGGTTCACGGTCACCGATGATTTCCGGCTCGACCTGTCCGCCATCGACGACCTGATCAACCCTCGCACGAGAGTGGTGGCCTTCACCCACCAGTCGAACGTGCTCGGCACCGTCAACCCGGTCGAGGTGCTGGTCGCCGCGGCGCAACGGGTGGGCGCGCTCACCGTGCTGGACGCCTGCCAATCGGTGCCGCACATGCCGGTCGACGTTGCGGCGCTCGGCGTCGACTTCGCCGCGTTCTCCGGGCACAAGATGTTGGGCCCCAGCGGGGTCGGGGTGCTGTACGGCCGCCACGAGCTGCTCGCCGCGATGCCGCCGTTCCTCACCGGCGGCTCGATGATCGAGCAGGTCTTCATCGACCACGCGACCTACGCCGCGCCGCCGGCCCGGTTCGAAGCCGGGGTCCCGATGACCTCCCAGGCGGTCGGACTCGGCGCGGCCGTCGATTACCTGCAGACCGTCGGCATGCGCGCCGTCGCCGACCACGAGGCAGCACTGACCGGGTATGCGCTGCAGGAACTCTCGGCGATTCCCGGGGTGCGGATCATCGGCCCGTCCGACACCGTCGACCGCGGCGGCGCAGTCTCGTTCCTGGTCGACGGCGTGCACGCGCATGACGTCGGGCAGATCCTGGACGACGCCGGCGTCCAGGTCCGAGTTGGCCACCACTGCGCCTGGCCGCTGCACCGCCGGTTCAGTATCGCCGCCACCGTCCGGGCGTCTTTTGCCATCTACAACACCCTCGCCGAAGTTGATGCACTCACGTCCGCGGTGCGGGATTCGCAGCGATTCTTCTCCGGTGGACTGATCTGATGCAGATGGAAAAGCTCTACCAGGAAATCATTCTCGACCACTACCGGACCCCGCACCACTTCGGCCTGCGGGATCCGTTCGACACCGAGGTGCACCACGTCAACCCGACCTGCGGGGACGAGGTCACTCTCCGGGTTCGCCTCGAACCAGCCGCGGCGGGTCCGCAAGCCGACGACGGCACCGGCCCGTCAGCCGGTGACCTGGTGGTTGCGGACATTTCGTATGACGCGCTGGGCTGCTCGATCTCCCAGGCCTCCACCTCCGTGCTGACCGACCTGGCCATCGGCCGGCCGTTGACCGAAGTGATGTCCACCCTGGCGGAGTTCACCGCAATGGTGACCAGCCGCGGGAAGATCGACGGTGACGAGGACGTTCTCGGTGACGGGATCGCCTTCGCCGGGGTATCGAAGTACCCGGCACGGGTGAAGTGCGCCTTGCTGGGCTGGATGGCGTTCAAGGACGCGGCCGCCCAGAGCATCGACCGGACTCAGCCGGCCCCACATCAGCACGAAGGAGCGGACCAATGACCGACACGATTCACAGCACGGTCGGCGCGCCCGACGCGCAGCATGACCATGCAGGTCACGATCATGCAAGCCATGACCACGGTGCGCACGTTCACGGCGCGGACTGCGCCGATGGCGGTGGTTCACACGACCATGGATCCGATCGGGCCGGACGGGCGGCCGCCGATCTCGACAAGGTGGTGGCGGCCGCTCCTGCCGCCCCCGACACCGACCCGCAGCTGATCGAGGACATCGAAGAGGCCCTGCGGGATGTGGTCGATCCAGAGCTGGGGATCAACATCGTCGACCTCGGTCTGGTCTATGACCTGCACGTCGATGCCGAGAACGTCGCCACCATCGATATGACGCTGACCAGCGCAGCCTGCCCGCTCACCGAGATGATCGAGGAGCAGGTCTCTGCGGCCCTCGTCGGCGAGGCCGGCCTGGTGGACGACTTCCGGATCAACTGGGTCTGGCTGCCGCCGTGGGGTCCGGAGAAGATCACCGAGGACGGCCGCGAGCAAATGCGTGCCCTCGGATTCAACATCTGATCCGGTCCACTCCCGCGGTTCACACCCGGCGAGGGTGCGCCGTTGCCGTCAGGCCGCGTTGGGCAGATTCACTTCCACGACCCCGTCGATGACCCTGGTCCGGTACGTCGGCACGGCCAACCCTGGGTGGCTCAGGCATGCACCGGTCTGCAGGTCGTAGACCTGTTTGTGCAGGGGCGACGCGATCGTGGCGCGGCCATCGCGCGAACCGACGATGCCGCGGGCCATCACGAAGGATCCGGTGTCCGGGTCACGGTTGGCAACCGCGGCCACCGAGTCGTCCCAGAGTCGATACAGCGCAACCTGTTTGCCGGCGAGCAGGGCTGCTTCGCCCCATTCCGGCTCCAGGTCGGCCAAGCGGCACACCCGATGCCAGGTGTCGACGCCGGGCCGGTGGTCGGCCGGGTCGGCAGCCGGATCGATCTCGGCGGGTGGGTCCAGCACGATGCTCATCGCCCAAACGCTACGAGGCAGCTGTTGCCCCGACGTGAGCCGTCCATCACCACTCCGTGACGTTGGGCGCACAACGCGGGACGGCGCCGGTGAGCCCGGATCGACCCGGGCCGAGTTCACAGCCGTCGTCCCGTGCGGTGAGCAGATGGTGACATCCGGGTCACTGCCGTCACACCCGGTCGTCATGCGCCGTCCCTAACGTCCCGGACAGCTCAGCTGAGTCGGCACCGGGTCCTGCCCGACGCCGACGGCTGAGGTCGAGCCCACCGTCGTGCCCGACACCCCATCGCCCCCCGGACCGTGCATACAGCGGGTAGGAGATCACCAATGAAGCTGACGCCGCCGCTGCCGAACGACACGAGCGGTCCCGACCGCCGCCACCTGGTGATCGTCGGCGGCGGCCCGGCCGCCCACCGGCTCGCCGAGGCCATGCACAGTCGCGACGCGGGGAAGGGTTTCCGAGTCACGGTCATCGGTGAGGAGACGCATCGCCCGTACGACCGGGTAGCGCTGTCCACCCTGTTGGCCGGCGACGTCGACCTGACCCTCGGCGATGCGAGCTTGTGGGACGCCGTCGCGCTCCGGACCGGTGAGCGCGTGACGGACGTCGACGCCGAAGCGCGCATCGTCCGGACCGACCTGGGTACCGCAGTCTCCTACGACGAACTGGTGCTGGCAACCGGTTCCTACCCCTTCGTCCCGCCCGTCCCCGGGAAGGACGCCGCCGGCTGCTTCGTCTACCGCACGGTCGACGACATCACGCTCCTGCTGGCCGAGGTGGCCCGGCTGCAGAACTTGCGAGGCGCCGTTCGCGCTGTGGTGATCGGCGGTGGACTGCTCGGCCTGGAGGCCGCCGGCGGCCTGGTGAAGATGGGCGCGCAGGTCAGTGTGGTCGACGCCGCACCGTGGCTGATGGGCACCCAACTCGACCAGGGTGGCGGCCAGTCGCTGGGCAGAATCATTGCTGCGCAGGGCATCCCGCTATATCTGGGCGTCCTGCCGGAATCCATCGTTGTCGACGACGGCATGCTGACCGGGGTCTCGCTCGCCGACGGCCGACACCTGGACGCAGACCTGGTGGTCTTTGCTGTCGGGGTTCGCCCGCGAGACGAGCTGGCGGCGTCCGCCGGCCTGCAGCGGGGAGACTTCGGTGGGTTCCGGGTCGACCCGGCCTGCCGCACTTCGGTGGACAACATCTGGGCGATCGGCGAGGTCGCCGCCGTCGACGGCGCCCGCTGTGTCGGACTGGTCGCGCCGGCGAACACCATGGCCGAGGTGGTGGCCGACCGGTTGCTGGGCGGGTCGGCCGAGTTCCCGGGTGTCGATCTGGCCACCAAACTCAAACTCTCGGGTGTCGATGTCGCCAGTTTCGGCGACGCCCTGGGCAAGCAGACGGGCTGCCTGGAGGTCGTCTATGCCGACCCGGCCCGCGGTCTCTACCAAAAGCTGGTGCTGTCCGACGACGGGGTCACCCTGCTGGGTGGGATTCTGGTCGGCGACGCCGAGGCCTATTCGTCGCTGCGCCCGATGGTCGGCCGGCCGCTCCCGGCGGAGCCGGGCGCCTACCTGTCGGCCGGTGGTCCGGGCGGCGCGCCGACGTCGACGGATCTGCCGGATGACGCGGTGGTCTGTTCCTGCAACAACGTCACGGCCGGCACCGTGCGGCAGGCCGTTCGGAGCGAGGGGCCGGCGGCCGACTGCGGCGCGTGCACCGACCTCGCCGCCCTGAAGTCGTGCAGCAAGGCCGGCACCGGGTGCGGCTCCTGCGTCGGCCTGGTCAAGAAGATCCTGGACACTGAGCTGACGGCCGCGGGCATCACGGTGTCAAAGGCACTCTGCGAGCACTTCGAGATGTCGAGGGCTGAACTCTTCGATGCCGTCCGGATCACCGAATTGCTCTCGTTCACCAACATCGTGCAGCGATTCGGCAACGGGCACGGCTGCGATATTTGCAAGCCGGTGGTGGCCTCGATCCTGGCCAGCCAGCATCAGGGGTACATCCTGGACAGTGGTCGAGGAACGTTGCAGGACACCAACGATCGAGCCATGGCGAATATGCAGAAGGACGGCACCTATTCCGTGGTGCCGCGCATCCCGGGCGGCGAGATCACTCCGGAGGGCCTGATCGTCATCGGTCAGGTTGCCGCGGATTACGGCCTATACACGAAGATCACCGGTGGCCAGCGGATCGACCTTTTCGGCGCGCGGCTCGATCAGCTCCCGGAGATCTGGCAGCGGCTGGTGGATGCCGGGTTCGAATCCGGCCAGGCCTACGGGAAGTCACTGCGCACGGTGAAATCGTGTGTCGGGTCGACCTGGTGCCGGTACGGCGTGCAGGACTCGGTCGGGATGGCCATCGAGCTGGAGCTGCGGTACCGGGGGCTGCGGTCGCCGCACAAACTGAAGTTCGGGGTGTCCGGTTGTGCGCGGGAATGTGCGGAGGCCCGCAGCAAGGACGTCGGCGTCATCGCCACCGAGAACGGCTGGAACATCTACGTCGGCGGGAACGGCGGCTTCACGCCGCGGCATGCCCAACTGCTGGTGACCGACGTCGATGATGCAACGCTGCTGGCCTTCATCGACCGATTCCTCATGTACTACGTCCGCACCGCGGATCGCCTCCAGCGCACGGCACCCTGGATCGAGAGTCTGCAGGGCGGCCTTGAGCACCTTCGTGACGTCATTGTCAACGACAGTCTCGGTATCGCAGCCGATCTCGAGGCCGCGATGGCACGCCAGGTGGAGAACTACCAGGACGAGTGGGCGGCAACCCTCGCCGACCCGGTCCGGCTGCGCCGGTTCCGGTCGTTCGTCAACGCACCGGACATCGCAGATCCGAGCGTGGCCCGGGTGCTGGAGCGTGGCCAGCCGCGACCGGCAACTGCGGCAGAACGGGCATCGGGGGCTGTTCTGGTGGCCGGCCCGTCGCTGGCGGTCCGCCGCTCGTGAGACCTTGGGCAAGGCCGGTTTCCAAAGTCGACGGCGAGTCGGACCCACGAAGGAGGGGCCATTCAGCACGGCGAGCGTGTCTGGCTGCGAATGCCGGGCCCGCTCTAGACTGGCGGCGGGTGAACCTGGGCACGAGGACCGGGGAGCCGTCGAAAAACGGGGAGTCACGGCGGTGACCGAGCCCGAAAGAGCCGAAGCAGTCACTGGTTTCGAACCCGAGCAGCTCATGGGCTTCCGGATCGGGGTGACCTCCGATCGTCGGTCGGGCGATCTGATCGCTGCGCTGGAGCGGCGGGGCGCCGAGGTCCTGCACGCGCCGACCCTGCGAATCGTGCCGGCCGACGAGGATTCGCGGTTGATCAACGACACCGTGGCCGTCATTGCTGCCAAACCGGATGTGCTGTTGGCGACCACCGCGTTCGGTATGCGCGGTTGGTTCGAAGCAGCGGACGCGGCCGGCCTCGGAAAGGACTTGTTGGACACCCTCGCCGGCTCCCGCATTCTGGTCCGTGGCCCGAAAGCCAGGGGCGCGCTGCGGGCGGCGGGCCTGTCGGATGCCGGTATGAGCCGGGAGGAGACAACCGCGTCGCTGGTCGATCAGGTGGTTGCCGAGGGCGCCGCCGGTCGGGTGGTCGCCGTTCAGCTGCACGGGTTCGTCGACGAGGAACAGCTCGCGCGGCTGCGCGCCGCCGGGGCAACGGTTTTCACCGTCGCGCCCTACCTCTGGACGACGCCGGTCGAGCCTCAACGGGTGGTGCGGATTCTGGAAGCCATTGCCGCCCGGTCGTTGGACGCCGTCACCTTCACCAGCGCGCCGGCGGCGGAGGCGCTGCTCGTCGCGGCGCAGGAACGGGGAATGCGGCCGGCAGTTGTCGCCGCGCTGCGCACCGATGTGACGCCGTTCTCGGTCGGGCCGGTGACCGCGGCGCCGCTGCATGCCGCTGGGATCGAGTCGATCCACCCGGATCGTTACCGGCTCGGTGCGCTGGTGCGAGTGCTGTGTGAGTACCTGACCGAGCACCGGGTGCGCCGGATCGAAACCCAGCACGGCCTGCTGGAGATCCGCGGCCGCAGTGCGGCCATCGACGGCCGGCGGTCGACCCTGTCACCGACCTCAGTCGCGGTGCTCCGGCTGCTGGCCGACGCCGGGGGAGCGGTGGTGTCGAAGTCGAAACTGCAGGAAGTGCTGCCGGAGGCCGGCGACGACCATGCGCTGGAGGTGGCGGTCGGGCGACTGCGCCAGGCGCTGGACCACCGCGGGCTCGTCGCCACCGTGATCAAACGGGGTTATCGGCTGAACGTCTGAGCCGGACAGGTCGGCCGGACCGAGTCGGTGAGTAGTGGAGCCGGATTCCGGGCACTCTTGGCATGGTGCACGTGGTCACCGCGCCATGATCACTTCGACGCGGGCGTGCCCGAAGGAGTCCAGATGAACATGTCCGGCGAAACCCATCCGGCCGATTCTCCTCGATCGACCGCCTCGGCCCAGCATCATCCGCTGCTGGGTCAGCCGCACAACGCCGAGCTGGAGGGCCCGGTCGCACTGGCGGAAGAGGCGGCAGCGTCGCTCAGCACCGCCGATCACCCACTCGGTCCGCTGGGCCGGCCGTTCAATTGGCGCTCGTCCTTCTTCATCGGGCTGGCCGCGGCGGCCGGCGTCGTCGTGACCATCGGGTTCGTCCAACTGCTGGTGGTCGCCGCTCAGGCGCTGTTGCTGATCGGGATGGGACTGTTCCTGGCGATCGGGCTGGAGCCGGCCGTCTCCTGGTTGATCAATCACCGGTTTCCGCGCTGGGCGGCGGTCGTTGCGGTGTTCGCCGTCATGGTGCTGATCATCGGCGCATTTGTCGCGGCCGCGGTGCCGGCGATAGTGGATCAGGGCGGAAGGCTGATCCAGGATGTACCCGGATATGTCCGGCAACTCGACGACTCCAGTTCACTGCTCGGTCAATTGAACGAGACAATTCATCTCAAGGACAACGTCGAGCAGTTCCTCAATGCCTCCGGTGCCGGTTTGGCAACGGGAATTGTCTCGGTGGGCGAAACCGTCCTCAGCACGTTCTCGGCGTTCATCGTCGTCCTGGTGCTGACGGCCTACTTTCTGGCCGACATGCCGCGGGTACGAGCAACTCTCTACCGATTCGTGCCGGCACCGCGGCGGCCGCGGGCGGTCCTGCTCGGCGACCAGATTCTGGTGAAGGTGGGCGGCTACGTCCTGGGCAATGTCATCATTTCCATTATTTCAGCCGTCGTGACATTCATCTGGCTGCTGATTTTCGGCGTTCCCTACGCGCTGTTGCTGGCAATTCTCTTCGCGTTGCTGGATCTCATCCCGGTGATCGGCTCCCTGGTCGCCGGGATACTTGTCGCCCTTGCTGCCTTCAGTGTTTCGGTCCCGGTCGGTATCGCGACCATCGGCTATTTCATCGCGTACAAATTCGTTGAGGACTATGTTCTCGCTCCGCGGGTGTTCGGCACCGTGCTGAAGTTGCCCGCCCTGATCACGGTGGTCGCGATCCTGATCGGTGCGGCCATCCTCGGGCTGGTCGGCGCCCTGGTGGCGCTGCCTGTCGCGGCCGCCTTGATGCTGTTGACCCAGGAACTGCTCTTCCCGCGGCTGGACCGCGGCCGGCCGCCTGCATCGGGGTAACTGCTCGGGCGGCGACCCGGCGTCAACAGCCAGACCCGGGTGACTGCGAGTAATTGGGCTACTGCTCCGGATGTGCGATGTCGGGGATTGTTCGGGCACGGACAGGCAGGGTTCAGCGAGCGCACGGCTGGTCGGGGTGTCCGTGAACGCACCGTGGGAGCGATTCCACCATACGACGGATGTCCGGGTTCCCGCCATGCGAGCCCTACTTCCCAGTGTTACCGTCCGATCACTGAAAGTGACGAGCCTATTCGTCGTTCAGGCGGGAAACCGTCACCTCATTCCATCGAAGGGACAACGATGTCCGCACGATCAAAACCGCTTGCCATCATCATGTCGCTGGCCGTCTCCGCCATCGGGTTGGGCGTGGTGACATCCGGCCCGGTCGCCGCCGCGGCGCCGGTCTGGGAAACGTCCTTCCGCGACGATTTCACCGGCAGCGGCCTGCCCAATCCGAGCAATTGGCTGCTGACCCTGGGCACCAGTTATCCGGGTGGGCCCGAGGGGTTCGGCACCGGTGAAATCGAAACAATGACGAACAATCCGAACAATGTCGATGTCCGGAACGGCAACCTGTACATCACCCCGCAGCGGGATGCCTCGGGCAAGTGGACATCCGCCCGGGTCGAAACCACCAGATCGAACTTCAAACCGGCCGACGGCGGCGTCATGCACGTCGAAAGCCGTTTGCAGATGCCCAATGTCACCGGAGCGGAGGCCAAGGGTTACTGGCCGGCCTTCTGGATGCTGGGCAGTCCCTACCGGGCCGACCGCTGGTCGTGGCCGGGCGTCGGTGAATTCGACATCATGGAAAACGTTCAGGGGCTCAATTGGACCTACAACGTGCTGCACTGCGGCACCTGGGGTGGGCCGTGCAACGAGCCGGAGGGCATCAACAACGGCCGGCCGGACAACAGCGGTGAGCCCTGCAAGGTGACGACCTGCCAGGCGGGATTCCACACCTATGCGATGGAGTGGGATCGTTCCGGCACCGTGGATCAACTGCGGTGGTACCTGGACGGCGAGCTGACATTCACCGTGAACCAGAACCAGGTGCCGGCCCAGACGTGGTCCCAACTCGCCGACCATGCCGGCTACTTCGTCATTCTCAACGTGGCGATCGGCGGCGCCTTTCCCAACAAGCTGGACGGCAACGGCGGACCCTTTCCCACCACCAAGCCCGGCGTCCCGATGATTGTCGACTACGTCGAGGTGAAGTACGCGGGCGGCCAGGGCACACCGACCACGCCACCCACCACCACGCCGCCGACCACAACCACCCCACCAACGACGACGACCCCACCAACGACGACGACCCCGCCGGCAACGACTGAGCCGCCGACCGATCCCGGCACCGGTGATCCGGCCAACCTGCGGGTGACCGGCACGACGGGCAGCTCGATCACCCTCGGCTGGGACGGTGCGACCGGTGGGAGCTATGACATTCTTCGGTCCGGTCAGCGGATCGCCACCGTCACCGGTCGGAGCTTCACCGATATCGGGTTGCTGCCGAACACCCCGTATCTGTATTCGGTGCGCGGCAACGGAACAACCACTCCGGTGCTGACCGCGACGCTCGGCTCAACCCCGACGACGAATCCGCCGCCACCGCCGACCACCACTACTGTGCCGACGATCCCCACCACGCCGAGCAGCCCGTCGAGCCTCGCCGTCACCGGGACCACGCCGAGCAGCGTCACCATCGGGTGGGACGGCTCCGCCGGAGCGAGCTACGACGTGCTCCGATCCGGCATCAAGATCGCCACCGTCATCGGCCTGAGCTTCACCGACATCGGCCTGCTACCGAATACGCCTTACCTGTACTCGGTGCGCGGCAACGGGGTGACCACACCGGTGCTCACGGCAACCATCCCCTGAGACATCCGCGACCCCGGCCCGTTGTCAGGGCCGGGGAATCGCGGCGGGCCGCCGGCGTGCCCGCTGGCGGGGTGACGGGGCCGCGATGGAATCACGTTCGCGCAGCGTCATCGGGACCAGGTGGACTTCCGGTGGGCGATGCTCGGACAGCAGGATCTCAACAGCACGGCGCCCCATCTCGAAGTGCGGTATCGCAACGCTGGTCAGTTGCGGCGCCAGCCAGCCGGCCAGATCCGAATCGTCGAACGACACCACCGAGATATCCTCGGGCACAGTCAATCCCGCACCTTGGCAGGCCTGGTAGGCGCCCATCGCAATGCGATCATTGAGGCAGATCAGCGCCGACGGCCGATGGCCGCGCGCGAGGTATTCGCTGACCGCGGCAAAGGCCGGTTCCGGCCACCACAGGGTCGGTATCGATCCGGCCAATTCCAGCCCCTGGCTCACCAGTACGTCGGTGATGCCGGCCAGTCGCTCGACAGCGGCAATGATGTTCGGCGGGGTCGCCCCGACCAGCACAATGTCGTCGGTATGGCCGCGCCGCAGCAGGGCTCTGGCCGCCGCCCGGCCCGCGTCCCGTTCGTCCGGAATGACGGTGGGCACGGTTCGGGAGCGGGTGACACAGTTCATCAGCACCAGCGGATGCGCACGCAGGCTCGCCGATACCCGGACCTTTCTGGTGTACATCGACGCCAGCACGAACCCGCTGACCCCACGGTCCAGCATGTTGTGCACCAGTCGCTTCTCCAGCGCCGGATCGCCCGCCGTCTCCGCGACGAACAGCAGGTGCTCGTGCAGCAGGGCGCTGGTCACACTGCCCCTGACCATCTCGCCGGCGAAGGCATCTGCGGCCACCCCGTCGGACAGCATCCCAATGGTTTGCGAGCGGTTCGTCCGCAGGCTCCTGGCCAGCAGGCTCGGTCGATAGTTGAGTTCCCGCGCCGCCTTCAGGACGCGTTCCTGGGCATCGGCGGAGATCCGCATGTCAGTACGTCCGGTCATCACGAACGACGCAGTCGTTCTCGAGACGCCGGCCCGTTGGGCGACATCCATCAACGTCACCCTGGGAACCGATGGACCAGTCATGGCCTGCGCCGAAGAGCGACTGCCTCCTTCATGGTCGTTCCTCAGAGGGGCTGTCACCGGGGTCCAGGGCAACGGAACTCACAACATCACCGCGAATCCAGCATAGGTCACGGGGCAACTACCGGATCGGGCGCGCCTGGACTTTCGCCATCGACGGTGTCGGCAGGTCGTGGCCGGCTGCCCGTTGGGCGGCGCCACCGGCCCGCCGCTGTTCTTCCCCCCACCAGGGGCCGTAGGGTCAGTCACCATGAACTGCCGCGCGGTTCGACTCGGCCGCGTCCTGCTCGTCACGATGGTCCAGCCGATGAATTTGGACCTGCAGTGACCCACCACGGGCGCGCTCACGACATCCTCGCGAAGGTGATCGTTCAATCCGCCGCCAAAGCGGTGTCGCTGCCCACCGCCTTATGTGCCGCATGTGTTTCCGACCTACCAATGACGGGTGCCGCGATCGTCCTGCAGAGCATTGCCGGCCTCGACCGGGTCGTCGCCGCGACAGAGGGAGTTGCCACGGTCGTGGAGGAACTCCAGTTCGAGCTGGGCGAAGGACCAGGGGTCGAGGCGCTCAGGCAGGACGGACCCGTGCTCCGCTCGGATCTTCGGTCGGCCGACGTCCGGTGGCCGATATTTGCGCCGGCCGCCCGGGCTGCCGGTGTGGAGGCCGCATTCGCCCTCCCGCTCCAGGTCGGTGGCATCCACCTGGGGGTGCTCGACCTCTACCGGGACACCCCCGGCGGACTGATCGACGGCATGCTCTCGGAGGCCCTGGCGTATGCCGAGGCGGCCACCGCAGTGCTGCTCCACCTGCAAGCCCTGTCGCACCCGTCGGGCGGACTGCATCCACAGCTCACCGGCTTTGCCGCCGACCGGGCCGAGATCCATCAGGCCACCGGAATGATCTCCGCCCAGGCCGAAGTCACCCTGGTGGAAGCCCTGCTGCTGCTTCGAGCACGGTCGTATTCCACCAACCGCACCATGCTGGAAGTGTCCCGGGACGTCTTGGGCCGCCACATTCGATTCCACCCCGACGCCGATTCGGAAAATGCATGACCAGGCTGGCCGGACCCAGGGGTCCGAGCTGGGAAGGCGGGCTCATATGACGAGACAGGAACGCGTCACGCAGGTTTTCGTCGAACTGGCGGACACGCTGGTGATCGGCTTCGACGTCATTGACTTCCTGCACACCCTGGTCGAGCGCAGCGTCGAACTGTTGGCCGCCGACGCGGCCGGCCTGATGCTCGCTGACCAGCGGGGCCGGCTCGAGGTAGTGGCGGCTTCATCAGAGGAAGCGCGGGTGCTGGAGTTGTTCGAGCTGCAGTCCTCGCAGGGTCCGTGCATGGACTGCTTCACCACGGGTGAGCCACTGGTGAACATCGACGTTGCCCAGATGGCCGATCGATGGCCGCTTTTCGCGGGCGCGGCCATCCACGCCGGCTATCGCTCCGCCCACGCCCTGCCGCTGCGGCTGCGCGGGCAGGTCATCGGGGCGATGAACCTGTTCTGTATCGCGGAAACGCCGCTCAGTCCGGACGACGTTGCCCTGGGTCAGGGGATGGCGGACATCGCCACCATCGGGTTGCTGCAACAACGTCGAGCGCTCGAACACGACATCCTCACCGAACAGCTCCAGGCCGCCCTGAACACCCGCATCGTGATCGAGCAGGCCAAGGGGGTGCTCTCCGAGCGTGCCGGGATCAGTCTCGGCGATGCGTTTGCCCTCCTGCGCGCACAAGCCCGACGCACCCAGCAAACGCTGACCGCGACCGCCTATGCGGTGCTCGACGGCACGATCGGCGCCGACGACCTGCAGGCCCGGTAGTAGATTCCGCCCATGGATCCGCGACTGGCCCGACGCTGTGCCGAGCCGGCCCCAACTGTGCCAGCCGTTGCTGCTGACCATCTCGCTGTTGCTGCCGCGGATCCGACTGATGCTGCCGCGGATCCGACTCTTGCTGCCGCGGATCCGACTCTTGCTGCCGCGGTGATCTCCGACTCTTGCTGCCGCAACGGAAGGCGCTTTTCGGACCGATCTCGAACGGATCAGGTTCTCGCCCTACTTCTCCCGGCTGGCCGCCGTCACCCAGGTCATCTCGCAGGGCGCCGCCGGGCAGGTCGTGCACAACCGGCTCACGCACACGATCAAGGTGACCGCGGTGGCCAGGGCCATCGCCACCGCCATCCGATCCGGGCCGAACGCGGGGCTGGCCGAGGAACTGGGCGGTTGCGACCCGGTGGTGGTGCAGGCGGCGGCCAGCGCCCACGACCTCGGTCATCCACCGTTCGGGCACCTCGGCGAGCGGATCCTGGACCGGATAGCCCGGTCCCGGTTCGGCCTGGCGGACGGCTTCGAGGGCAACGCGCAGACCTTTCGGATCATGACCGAACTTGACGTGCACGGCGCGCACGGCGAGGGTCTCAACCTCACGGCCGCGGTCCGTGCCGCCGTCCTGAAGTACCCGTGGGCCCGGCAGCAGTATCCGAGCCCGCATCCGAGCGCGATGCACCCGCCGCCCCGCGGTGGCGGGCAGGGACCGGAGGGCTACGGTTCGGCGAAGTACTCCGCCTACGCCCTTGACGTGTCCGAAATGCGCGAGGTCCTGGCGGCCTACCCGAAGATCATGCCGTTGCGGCAGACGGTGGAGTGCTCCGTGATGGACATTGCGGACGACATCGCCTACTCGCTGCATGATTTGGACGATTTCCACCGAGCGGGCGTGCTGCAGCATGCGGCCGTCGCCGCCGAGTTCCGGACCTGGATCCGGCGTCGTGAGGACTTCACCAGGGCCGACGGGCATACCGCAGCAGATTCCCCTCGAGATTCCACGGTGGGATCGACGGCGACCGACCGGCAACCCGGCGTCGCCCTGGAGCAACTGCGCCGCCGGTTACGGGCTCGGGACGCATGGATCTTCGATGACGACACCTTCGGGGTGGCCGTCGGCCGGGTGGCGACCGACCTGGTCGACGGGCTGCTCGCGGTCCCGTTCGATTCGTCCATCGCCGCCGAACGGGCCATCGGCATGTTCACCGAGAGCTGGATCGCCCACCTGCGGGCGGCGGTCGAGATGGTGCTGGACCCGCCGGTGCGGGCCGGGCATGTGGTGCTCGGCCGGCAGGCCTGGCACGAGGTGGCCGTGCTGAAGTTCGTCCACCAGCGGTTCGTGCTCGACCGGCCGGATCTGGCGATGTTCCAGCGCGGGCAGGCCGACGCCATCACGTCGCTGGTGGCCAATCTCGAGTCATGGTTGACCGATCCGGTGGACGCCGGCCGCGCGCCGCGCCGCCTGATCGACCTGGTCGATCTCGCCACCGCCGGGTACCGCAGGGTGGCCCGGGAGGAGCCCGAGTTGCTGGTCGGCCCCAACGGCGAGCCGGCGAACACCAGGGAGGACATCGTCCGGCTGGGCCGGGGGCGCGGGATCATCGACTACGTGGCCTCGTTGACCGATGACCGAGCCGCCGCGTCCGCGCGCACCATGGTGGGCCTCACCGCCCAACTGTGGGACGCCGGGTCGGGCCTGTGAGCAAGCGGCGGACAGTCAGCGGAGGTGGGGTCGCCGTCGAGGTCGAACCGGATCGGCTGGTCGGCTGGGTGAACCGTTTCGGCGGCCGGAACGGCGGACTGGCCGACCTGGTCACCGATGGGGCGAACATCACCCTGACCGCCGGTGACGGCACTCAGGCCGTCATCGATGTGCCGTTCGGCCCGCTGACGGTGGGGGATCAAGAGCCGCTGGAGGTGCTGCTGCAGCACCTGGCGGCCGTCGGCGCCCTCGGCATCGTGCTGGTTCGCGGCGGCGCTCATTCGGTGGGGATCGCCAAGACCGGGACGGTGCTGAGCTCATCGACCGATCGGGCGTATCTGCAGGGCCGGACGGCGGCCGGTGGCTGGTCACAGCAGCGCTTCGCCCGACGTCGGGACAATCAGCGGACCGCGTCCTACGAGAGCGCGGCGTCGACCACTGCCCGCATCCTGCTGCCGTCGCTGGGGGTGCTCGACGGACTGGTCCTCGGCGGTGACCGGCGCGGCCTTGCCGAGGTGCTGGCCGACCCCCGATTGGCCGCCCTGGCGGCCCTGCCGGTGCGGACCTTCCCGGACATCCCGGAGCCGCGGCGCGCGGTACTCGACGAGATCGCCGCCCGCAGTCTGTCTGTCGAGATCACCATCAGGACACCGTCGTTCCCCGCCGGCGAGCCGCCGGAGCCCATCACCGAAACACCATCAGGAGCCCCAGCGTGACCGCGCAGACCGATGAAGCCCAAGACCAGATCAACGCCCGGATCGCCGAGGAACTCCTCGCGTCGGTCTGGCAGGTCCAGGCGGCCGTCGCGCTGCTCGACGGCGGTGCCACCGTGCCGTTTGTCGCCCGCTACCGCAAGGAGGCCACCGGCTCTCTCGACGACACCCAACTGCGGATGCTGACCGAGCGGTTGGACTACCTGCGCGAACTGCAGGACCGCCGGACGGCCGTCCTGGAATCCATTGCCGGACAGGGCAAGTTGACCGAAGCGCTCGCCGCGCTGATCGCCGCGGCCGATACCAAGGCCAGGCTTGAGGACATTTACCAGCCGTACAAGACCAAGCGGCGGACCAAGGCGCAAATCGCCCGGGAGGCCGGGCTTGAGCCGCTCGCCGACCTGCTGATCGGTGATCCGTCCCAGGATCCGTCCTCTGCCGCAGCCGGTTTCGTCTCAGTTGAGCGCGGTGTGGAGGATGCCGCCCAGGCGCTGGCGGGGGCCAGGGCAATCCTCGCCGAACGCTTCGGTGAGGACGCCGACCTGGTCGGGGAGCTGCGCGAGATGTTGTGGCAGCGCGGCCGGTTGACCTCGTCGCTGCGGGACGCGGAAGCCAAGGACGCCACCAAGTTCGCCGACTACTTCGACTTCTCCCAGCCGGTGAAATCACTGCCGTCGCACCGGATCCTGGCGATGTACCGGGGTGAAACCCAGGGCGTGCTCAGCCTCACCGTCGACCCCGAACCGCACCCGCGTGACCCCGCAGACGTCAGCCCGACGGACGGGGAACGTCGCATCGCTGCCCGGTTCCGGATCGCCGATCGCGGCCGGCCGGCGGACCGCTGGCTGCTGGACACCGTCAGCTGGGCCTGGCGCACCAGAATCCTGGTGTCACTTGGCATCGACGTTCGCACCCGGTTGCGCCAATCGGCGGAACGCGATGCGGCCGCGGTGTTCGCCGCCAACCTGAAGGACCTGCTACTCGCCGCCCCGGCCGGCAGTCGCGGAACCCTTGGTCTGGACCCCGGGTTCCGGACGGGCGTGAAGGTGGCGGTCGTCGACGGCACCGGCAAGGTCGTCGCCCATGACACGATCTATCCGCACCAACCGGTGAACAAGTGGGAGCAGTCGCTGGCGACCCTGCAGCGGCTGGTCACCACCCACCGAGTTGAGCTGGTCGCGATCGGCAACGGCACCGCGAGCCGCGAGACCGATCGCCTGGCAACTGATCTCGCCGCCCGCTGTCCGGGTCTGACGAAGGTCGTTGTCTCGGAGGCCGGCGCCTCGGTGTACTCCGCCTCGGCCTATGCATCCAATGAACTCCCCGACCTCGACGTGTCGATCCGGGGCGCGGTGTCCATCGCCCGGCGATTGCAGGATCCGCTGGCCGAACTGGTCAAGATCGACCCGAAATCCATTGGGGTTGGCCAGTATCAACACGATGTGGCCGAGGCAGTGCTGGCCCGCTCGGTGGATGCGGTCGTCGAGGACTGTGTGAACGCCGTCGGCGTCGAGGTCAACACCGCATCCGTGCCGCTGCTGTCCCGGGTCTCCGGAATCTCCGGAACACTCGCCGAGAACATCGTGCTGCACCGGGACACCAACGGCCCGTTCCGCACCCGTAAGGAGCTCAAGAGCGTCGCCAGGCTCGGGGCGAAGGCGTACGAGCAGTGCGCGGGATTCCTGCGGATCGCGGACGGCGATGACCCGCTGGATTCCTCCAGCGTGCACCCCGAGGCCTACTCCGTGGTACGGAAGATCCTGACGACGACGGGCGGCCGGGTCGGCGACCTGATCGGCAACACTGCGGTGCTGCGCTCGCTGACGCCGGCAGCGTTCGTCGACGACACGTTCGGGCTGCCCACCGTCACCGACATCCTGGCCGAACTGGAAAAGCCGGGCCGGGATCCGAGACCCGCCTTCGCCACGGCGGCGTTTGCCGACGGCATCGAGAAGGTGGCCGACCTGCGGGTCGGGATGGTGCTGGAGGGCGTCGTCACCAACGTGGCCGCGTTCGGCGCCTTCGTCGACGTCGGCGTGCATCAGGATGGGCTGGTGCACGTCTCGGCGATGTCCCGCAAGTTCGTCAGCGACCCCCGCGAGGTGGTGACGTCCGGGCAGGTGGTGAAGGTCAAGGTGATGGAGGTCGACGAGGCCCGCAAACGGATCTCCCTGACGCTCCGGCTGGACGACGAGCCGGGTGCCCGGACCTCCGCGCGCCCCAAGGCCGATGGCGGGGGACAGCGGGTCTCCGGACGCCAGGGTGGCCGCCAGTCCAGCGGCCGGCCGGATCGTTCCGCCACCCCGGCGCCGCGGCCGACGTCGGCCGGCGGCTCGATGGCCGAGGCGCTGCGCAAGGCGGGGCTGGGGACGTAGCCCAGCGCCGGGTCACCGGGGTACGACGATCGGCGTTCCCGCCGCCGGCCAAGAGCTTCGCCTACGGCGCGATGCGCTGCTGGACCGTGGTGCTGAGGTCGTTGTCGACCAGCAGGTGGACGGCCTCGTCGAACGCCTCCCCGGTGAAAACGGCCGCAGCCGTCACGGTGAGCGTCGGGGTTGCCGCTGGCTGGTCGGTCGCGTCGACATCGAGTTGATCGGCTGCGGTGTTCCGCGCGCCCTGCCCGGCCAGTTGGGCGGTGAAGGCGGCGCCCATCCACCGCACAGTGGCCGTCCAGGCATCGGCGAACTGCCGGGCCAAGTCGATCTCGCGGTGCCAGAGATCCAGGTAGCCGGGAGCCGCCGCCAGCGGGGTCACACCGACAAAGAACATCGGCATGCGGGTCGTCGTCCCAGCGGGTGTCCCGTCGGTTGTCATCGTGGTCTCGGCCATCGAAAACACCTCCAACTGTTGCGATCTCGGTAGCGAATCCGGCAGTAGCCGATTGCGGGTCCGAGTTCCGCCACCTTTCAGCATGCTCAGTCCGATCCGGGTCAGCTAGGGCAGAAAGTCACTCCTTGACCGGTTCGCGTCACTGCACGGGCCGAATCGGTTGGAACGGCCCGGTAGAATAACGACACGTGATCACTGCTACCGGTCTGGAACTCCGGGCCGGGACGAGGATCCTGTTGGCCGATACCTCCCTGCGCCTGCACCACGGCGACCGTGTCGGCCTTGTCGGCCGTAACGGCGCCGGCAAGACAACCACTCTTCGCGTCCTCGCCGGTGAAGGTCAGCCGCACGGCGGCAACGTCACCAGAACGCTGCCGATCGGCTATCTCCCGCAGGATCCCCGCGAGGGCGACATGGACGTCACCGCCAAGGACCGGGTGCTCTCGGCGCGCGGCCTCGACGTGCTGGCGGCCGAACTGGAGAAGGTCCAAATCCAGATGTCCGAGCTCACGGACGTCCGCGAACTGGATTCGGCCACCCAGCGATACGGTCGGATCGAGGAGCAGTACTCCGGGCTCGGCGGCTACGCCGCCGAATCCGAGGCGGCCCGGATCTGCTCGAACCTCGGCCTGCCGGACCGGGTGCTCGCCCAGACCATGAACACGCTGTCCGGTGGGCAGCGGCGGCGGGTCGAGCTGGCCCGGATCCTGTTCGGCGCCCGCGCGGAGGACGGTTCGTCGACCGGGATGATGCTGCTGCTCGACGAACCCACCAACCACCTGGACGCCGACTCGGTCGTCTGGCTGCGCGATTACCTCAAGCATTTCGCCGGCGGTGTGGTGATCATCTCCCATGACGTCGACCTGCTCGCCGCCGTCGTGAACAAGGTCTGGTTCCTGGACGCGGTGCGCGGCGATCTGGACGTCTACAACATGACCTGGCAGCGGTATCTGGAAGCCCGGTCGACCGACGAGCAGCGCCGTCGCCGGGAACGCGCCAACGCTGAGAAGAAGGCCTCCGTCCTGATGACGCAGGCCGCGAAGCTCGGCGCGAAGGCGACGAAGGCGGCGGCGGCACACCAGATGGTGCGCCGGGCCGAGAAACTGATCGCCGGTCTGGATGACGTCCGGGTCGCCGACCGGGTGGCCAAGATCCGGTTCCCGCAACCGGCACCATGCGGCCGAACCCCGCTCACGGCCTCCAACCTGTCGAAGTCCTACGGGTCGCTGGAGATCTTCACCGGCGTCGACCTGGCCATCGACCGCGGCAGTCGGGTGGTGGTGCTCGGGCTGAACGGTGCCGGCAAGACCACCCTGCTCAAGCTGCTGGGCAACGTCGAGAAGCCGGACACCGGCAAGGTTGAGGCCGGGCACGGGCTCCGGCTGGGGTACTACGCGCAGGAACACGAGACAATCGACCCGGAACGCACGGTCTGGGAGAACACCCGGAGCGCCGCGCCCGACGCGGGCGCCCAGGAACTGCGGAACCTGCTCGGCTCCTTCATGTTCACCGGTGAGCAACTCGATCAACTCGCCGGCACGCTGTCCGGTGGAGAGAAGACCCGGCTCGCGCTCGCCGGTCTGGTCTCCTCCGCGGCCAACGTGCTGCTGCTGGACGAACCCACCAACAACCTCGACCCGGCCAGCCGGGAACAGGTGCTCGACGCGTTGCGGCGTTACGCGGGGGCCGTCGTCCTCGTCACCCACGATCCCGGCGCCGTGACGGCCTTGCACCCGGAGCGGGTCATCCTATTGCCGGACGGCACGGAGGACCACTGGTCGGCGGACTACCTGGACCTGGTCGAGCTCGCATAGACGCCCGCGACGACGTCGTCGGGGCTGCGGTTGCCGCTGGGCTGCCTGAATCGCCACTGATGGGGCGTTGCACCCGCATCTGGGCGGCTGCCGCATTGCCGAAGCGTGAGTACGACTGCTCAAGGGACGTTTCCGCACGCCGGCGGCACGGGTCGCTACCCGGTAGGGCCACATCCACCGAGCGGCGACCGTCCGGTTGGTGGACCGTCCGGTGGCGGGCCGGGCAGTTCTGTTCGATCATGGACCAAGTTCCTGACAAACCGCCGATGTGCCAAGGCATCCGACTAAGGGGTGGCGACGTGGCCACAGACACCAAGCCTGCAGCGAAGATTTCGAAATCGGCAACGATCAAGAAGGGCGCCCGGATCACGGGTGCCGCTCGCGATAAACTCGCTGCCGATCTGCGTAAGAAGTACGAGAAGGGCCAGAGCATCCGTGCGTTGGCCGAGGGTACCGGCCGTTCCTATGGGTTTGTGCATCGTCTGCTGCTCGACGCCGAAGTGCCGCTGCGGGGGCGCGGCGGAGCAACCCGTACGAAGAAGAAGTGACGGCCGGGCAACCTGACGGCGCCGCACGCGCCGGAATCAACGCCAATCTGCTCGAGCAGGGCCATGTCCGCTTGCGGCTGGACGGGCCGGTGGCAACGATCTCGCTGGACCGACCGAAGGTTCGCAACGCGCAACTCAGGGAAACCTGGGAAGCCTTGGCGCACATCGGCTCCGCCATGTCGGACGATGTCCGGGTTGTCATCGTTTGCGGTGAGGGGCCGTCGTTCTCCGCGGGTCTGGACCGCTCTGCCTTCGCACCGACTCCGGACTCGCTGTTGGGCGCCATCGCCAGCGCGCCGGAAACGGTGGCCAACGAGACCATCGCCGGGTTTCAACGCGGCTTCAGCTGGCTGGCCGATCCGCGGTTCGTCTCGATCGCTGCCGTGGCCGGTCACGCCGTCGGGGCCGGCTTCCAGCTGGCACTTGCCTGCGACCTGATCGTGGTGGCCGACGACGCCGAATTCCGGATGGCCGAGGTGAGCTACGGGCTTGTGCCCGACCTCGGCGGCACCGCGCGCCTGCTGCGGTTGGTCGGCTATCAACGTGCCTTGGAGATCTGCGCCACCGGCCGGCATGTTTCCGCGGACGAGGCAGTGCGGATCGGACTGGCCCTGGTCAGCGTCCCACTCGCCGACCTGGACGCCGCGGTCGCCGACCTCGCCGCCGCGTTGGTCGAATCGCCGGCGCCCGCGGTCCGCTCGATCAAAGCCCTGATGGTGGCCGCGCAGCACAACAGTGCCGAAGCACAACTGGCCGCCGAGCGGGCGGCGCAGATCCCGTTGCTCGTCGAGTTGGCCAGGCGGCTCCCGCCGGCCGGGTCGCCGGTTCAGCCGAGCAACTGATCGAGCACCGGGTCGTCGGCGAGCAGTGCCGCCAGCAGACTGGCGGCAATGACGGGGGATCCGACCAGCGGATGAATGACGAAGGCCCGCAATGCATCATCGCGTGACCTGTTCAGCACGGCCGCGATGACGGCCCGCTCGCTCGCCCTGACCGACGCGATCAGCCCGAGTTGATGCAGGTCCAGCGGCGCCACCGGCAGTGGTCTCGCACCCAGCCCGTCGATGACGCAGGGCACTTCGATCACCATGTCGGACGGGAGTTGCGGAATGGCGGAGCCGTTGGGTGCGTTCACGATCAGCTCGGTGGGACGGCCCGTCAGCAGGGCTTCGATGAGGTCAAGGGCCACGTGCTCGTAGCCGCCGCCGGTCAGATCGTCCGCGTCCCGTTGCTCGGCGGCCGACCGGGTCTCGGCCAGGTAGCTCTCCTCGCGTCGTTGCCGGGTTCGCATCCAGAGCTCGGTGGCGTTGCCCGGATCAGCCGCTGCCGCCGCGTAGAACGCTTCCTGATCCTGCGCCACGACCTCGCCCCGGGTCCTGCCGTCCGCCAGCGTCCGTACGAGATCAGTTGCGGCGTAATAGAAGTAGGCGTACTCGTTGGGCAGACAACCCAACGCGCGGAGCAGCGGGCCACCGAAAAGCCTGCCCTCCTCTATGGTTCCCAAAGCGCTGTCGTCGGACAGCAAGCCCGGTAGAAGGTCACGGTCGCCGTCGGACATGGATCGCAGCCAGCCGAGGTGGTTGATCCCGACATAGTCGATGCTGCCGGTGGGGTCAGCGGGCAGGCCCGCCGCCCGGCGCGCCCGACGGATCAGGCCGATCGGCGAGTCACAGATGCCGATCACCTTCTCACCCAGCACCGTGCGCAGGGCCTCGGTCACCAAACCCGCCGGGTTGGTGAAGTTGACCAGCCAGGCGTCCGGGGCCTCGTCGCGAATGATGCGGGCCGCTTCGAGCGCGACCGGCAGCGTCCGCAGGGCGTAGGCAAGACCACCGGCTCCCACCGTCTCCTGGCCGAGAACACCGAGATCAAGGGCCCGACGTTCGTCGCGAACCCGGCCGGCCGCGCCGCCCACCCGGATCGCGGAAAACACCACATCGGCGCCGTTCACCGCCTCAGCCACCGAGCCGGCGAGCCGGACCCGCGGACCATGCTCGCCGGCCAACACGGTCGAGATCACCGCCAGCCGCCGGGGATCGTCGTCCTGCAGCACGACCTCGTCGATGCCGATGCCGGCCCGGCGGGACTGGTCGCGCTGGGACAGGGCGCGGTAGATCAGCGGCACCCGGAACCCGCCGCCGCCGAGAATTGTCAGTCGCACAGCCACACGGTAGAGCGTGGCCGGAATCTCCCCCGCGACCCGCGTGATGGTGCGCAGCGTTTCGGCGACCGACGGCACGGTCAGATTGCGCAGGTTCGCAGATACAGGCGTCGAGAATTGGCCAATGGTGGCAGGCTGGGCTGTATGACCGTTCTGCCCTCGGACGCACCGTCGATCGCGGACCCGCGACTCGACGCACCCATCGAGGCGGTCAACCACCCCGCGGCGCATGACGAACCCGTCAGTGAACCGGCGGCCGACGGACCAGCGGGCGCCGAACCGGCAGGCGACCGGCAATTCGATGTTGTGATGCAGGGCACCGTCTTTCTGGACATCGTGCTGACCGGCCTGACGGCCTTGCCGTCGGCCGGCACCGAGATACCGGCAGAGGGCATGGGGTCCTGCCCGGGCGGGATCGCCAACCTCGCGATCGCCGCCAGCCGGTTGGGTTTGCGCACCTCGCTCGCGGCCTCGTTCGGCGACGATCTCTATGGCGATTTCCTGGTCCGTACCCTGCAGGAGGAGGGCATCGACCTGTCGTTGTCACGGCGGATCAGCAACTGGCACTCACCGGTGACCGTGTCGCTGGCCGTGCAACGGGACCGGGCGATGATCACCCACAGCCACCCGTCACCGGTCCCCGACAACCAGTTGATCAGCGCAATGCCCAGCACCGCAGCGGGTGTCGTGCATCTCGGGCAGGACATCCCGGACTGGGTACCGGCCGCGGGGCGGAACGGAACCCTGCTGTTCGGCGACGTTGGCTGGGACGCGACCGAACAGTGGTCGACCGACACCATCGACCAGATGGGCAAGCTGCACGCCTTTCTGCCGAACAGCACCGAGGCAATGGCCTACACGCGGACCGACGACCCGCGCGCCGCGCTGATGCAGCTGGCGGACGCCGTTCCGGTGGTGGTGATCACCTGCGGCGGTCAGGGCGCGATCGGAGTGGATTCGACGACGGGGGAGGAGGAATGGGTGCCCTCGCTGCCGGTGAATGCCGTCGATGCGACGGGCGCCGGCGATGTCTTCGCCGCGGCATTCGTGGTCGGCACGTTACGTGGCTGGCCGCTGCGCACCCGGATGGCGTTCGCGAACCTCTGTGCCGCGCTGTCGGTCCAGCAGGTGGGCGGCTCGCTCGCCGCACCCGGCTGGGGCGACCTGTCCGACTGGCTGAGCAAGGTCAAGGCGCAGGCCGCCGGCGGATCCCGCGCCGCCTCGGTGCTGCTGCACAGCTACCAGTTCCTCGATGACGCGCTGCCGAAGGGGCCCAGCCTGGCCGTCCGCCGGGCCACCGCCACCATCGCCCGACTGTCCGACGCCTGACGCCTGACGCCTGCCGCCCGGCCGTTCGACGATCGGGATTAGGTTGACCACCATGAAGATCACCGTCCTGGGAACAGGAATCATGGGCGCCGGGGTTGCTGGATCACTGCTGCGGGCCGGTCATCACGTCACCGTGTGGAACCGCGACCCGGCCAAGGCGGCGCCGTTGGCAGCGGCCGGCGCCGCCCTCGCCCCGACCCCTGGCGACGCGGTCGCGGACGCTGACGCGGTGCTGACGGTGCTGTTCGACGGCGACGCGGTGCTCGACGTCATGGCCGACGCGGTCGACGCGATGCCGGACGCGGCGATCTGGGTGCAGCTCAGCACCATCGGCCTGGCCGACATCGACAGAGCCGCGGAACTTGCTGCCCGGCATGGAGTGTCGTTCGTGGACAGCCCGATGCTCGGAACCAAAACCCCCGCCGAGACCGGGAAGCTCGTGCTTCTGGTCAGCGGCGACCAGGCGTTGATCGACCGGCTCGCGCCGGTCTTCGAGGCGATCAGCATCAGGACCGTCAACGCCGGACCGACGATCGGCGCAGCGTCGGCGCTCAAGCTCGCGGCCAACGCCTGGGTGCAGTCCGTCACCGCCCTGATCGGGCAGTCGATGGCCTTGACCAAATCCCTCGGCCTCGACCCACAGTTGTTCCTCGACGCCATCTCCGGTGGCGCCATCGACACGCCGTACGCCCACATCAAGGGCGCGGCGATCATCGCGAACGAGTACCCGGCGTCCTTCACGATCGACGGCACGATCAAGGATCTGGGGCTGATCCGGACGGCCGCCCGGGACGCCGGCGTCGCCGATGACGTGCTCGCCGCCGTCGAGGCGAGATTCACCGAGGCCAGCCGGGCGGGGCACGGTTCCGATGACATGGGGGCGGTGTACACCGCATTCCTGCCGCCGGCCGCGCCGGAGTAGGCAGGCGGGGACCTCACCGGCCGCGGACGGACCCCTCGACCAGATCGAGCACACCGCCGAGCCGGTCGGCGGGCAGCCCGGCGGCCAGATGTGCGACGAGGCCCTCCAGGGTCAGTTCGAGGTAGCTTGCCAGCCGGTCGATGTCGACATCGGGACGGACGGTGCCCGCGTCGCGCTGCCGGGTCAGCCGAGCCCGGACGGCCTGTTCCAGCTCCAGGAGCCTTGGCGCCCAGGTGATCCGGAACGCCGGGTCGGTGCGCAACCGTCGGGCGATCTCCAGTTGGGTGCCGAGCCGGCCGGCGTCCGGCGCGGCGATCATCTCCCGCATCACCTGGACCAGGCCGTGCTCGGCGACCGTGTCCAGCATCGCCTCGGCGTCCTCGACGGCCAGCGCCATGAACAGCGCGTCCTTGTCCGGGAAGTGGTGGAAGATCGCGCCCCGGCTGAGGCCGATCTCCTCCTCCAGTACCCGCACGGTGGCACCCTCATACCCGTACCGCGCGAAGGACGACCGCGCACCGTCCAGGATCTGCCGTCGTCTGGCCTGGAGGTGATCGGCGCTGACCTTGGGCATCAGCGCCGATCCTTCCCGTGCCTGACGACGAACAACCGTGCCGCCCGCCCGGCCGACCGACCCGGCGGGTGAACCGTTATGCGGCTCCTGCCAACAGGCTTCGCAGCACGTACTGCATGATCCCGCCGTTGCGGTAGTAGTCCGCCTCGCCCGGGGTGTCGATCCGGACCACCGCATCGAATTCCACGACACCGCCACCGGGCTTGGTGGCGGTGACCTTGACGGTGCGCGGAGTGACGCCGTTGTTCAGCTCCGTGATCCCGGCGAAGTCGAACGTCTCGTCGCCGTCCAGGCCGAGGGTCTTGATCGTCTCGCCCTCCGGGAACTGCAACGGGATGACGCCCATGCCGATCAGGTTCGACCGGTGGATCCGTTCGAAGGACTCGACGATGACCGCACGAACACCCAGCAGCGCGGTGCCCTTGGCGGCCCAGTCCCGGGACGATCCGGAGCCGTACTCCTTGCCGCCCAACACGACCAGCGGAATCCCCTGCGCCGCATAGTTCTGCGCGGCGTCGTAGATGAACGCCTGCGGCGCGTCCGGCTGGGTGAAGTCGCGGGTGTAGCCCCCCTGCACGTCATCCAACAGCTGGTTGCGCAGCCGGATGTTCGCGAACGTCCCGCGGATCATCACCTCGTGGTTGCCACGCCGGGAACCATAGGAGTTGAAGTCCTTCCGGGTGATGCCGTGCTCCGAGAGATACTGTCCCGCAGGCGTTCCCGGCTTGATGGCACCGGCAGGCGAGATGTGGTCGGTGGTCACCGAGTCGCCCAGCTTGGCCAGCACCCGGGCACCGGAGATGTCCGTCACCGGGACCGGCTGAGCGGGCATTCCGTCGAAATACGGAGGCTTGCGGACGTAGGTCGATTCCGGGTCCCACTCGAAGGTCTTGCCCTCCGGGGTCGGCAGCGATTTCCAGCGCTCGCCGCCGTCGAAGACGTCGGCGTAGCTGGAGGCGAACATCTCCTTGTTGATCGAGGAGGCCATCGTCTCCTGGATCTCCTGCAGGTTCGGCCAGATGTCCTTGAGGAAGACATCGGTGCCGTCGGTGTCCTGCCCCAGCGGCTGGGTGGCGAAGTCGAAGTCCATCGTGCCGGCCAGCGCGTAGGCGATCACCAGCGGGGGGGAGGCCAGGTAGTTCATCTTGACGTCCGGGTTGATCCGGCCCTCGAAGTTGCGGTTACCGGACAGCACCGAGACGACGGTCAGGTCGGCCTCGTTGACCGCGGCGGAGATCTCGTCCGGCAGCGGGCCGGAGTTGCCGATACAGGTGGTACAGCCGTAGCCGACCAGGTTGTAGCCCAGCTTCTCCAGGTACGGCCACAGGCCGGCCTTCTCGTAGTAGTCGGTGACGACCTGCGAGCCGGGCGCCATCGTGGTCTTCACCCACGGCTTGACCGACAGACCCCGATTGACCGCGTTCCGCGCGAGCAGCGCGGCGCCGAGCATCACCGACGGGTTGGACGTGTTGGTGCACGACGTGATCGCGGCGATCACCACGGCGCCGTGGTCCAGGGTGAAGGTGCCGTACTCGGCGGTCTCCACCTTGGTCGGCTTCGACGGCCTACCTGCGGCGCCGTTCGCCGCGGAGTACAGCGCGCCCACCAATTCCTTGTCGGCATCCTCGTCCACGAAGGAAATCGCAGCCGGATCGCTGGCCGGGAAGGATTCCTCCACCGCCTCGTCGACATTGGTCTCGGGCGCGGCGTTGCCGTTGGTGACGTAGTCGTAGACGGCCTTGCGGAACATCCCTTTGGCGTCGGACAGCTCGATCCGGTCCTGCGGGCGCTTCGGGCCGGCGATGGACGGGACGACGGTCGACAGGTCGAGCTCGAGGTACTCGGAGAACACCGGCTCCTTGTCAGCGTCGTGCCACAGGCCCTGGGCCCGCGCATAGGCCTCGACCAAGGCGACCTGCTCTTCGGGGCGACCGGTGAGCCGCAGGTACTTGGTGGTTTCTTCGTCGATCGGGAACATCGCGGCGGTCGACCCGAACTCGGGGCTCATGTTGCCGATGGTGGCCCGGTTGGCCAGCGGTACCGCGCTGACCCCGGCACCGTAGAACTCCACGAACTTGCCGACGACGCCGTGCTTACGCAGCTTCTCGGTGATGGTCAGCACCACGTCGGTTGCTGTGACACCGGTTGGGATCTCACCGGTCAGCTTGAAGCCGACGACCCGGGGGATCAACATGGAGACCGGCTGGCCGAGCATGGCGGCCTCGGCTTCGATGCCGCCGACGCCCCAGCCCAGCACGCCGATGCCGTTGACCATGGTGGTGTGCGAGTCCGTGCCGACGCAGCTGTCTGGGTAGGCGATCCCGCCGCGGTACATGACGACCCGCGCAAGGTGCTCGATGTTGACCTGGTGCACGATGCCGGTGCCCGGCGGCACCACCTTGAACTCGTCGAAGGCGGTCTGCCCCCAGCGCAGGAACTGGTAGCGCTCACGGTTGCGCTCGTACTCCAAGTCGACGTTGCGCTCGAAGGCGTCGGCGCGGCCGAATACGTCGGCGATGACGGAATGGTCGATGACCATCTCGGCCGGCGCGAGGGGGTTGATCTTGTCCGGGTCTCCGCCCAGGTCGGCCATCGCTTCGCGCATGGTGGCGAGATCGACGACGCAGGGCACACCGGTGAAGTCCTGCATGATCACCCGCGCCGGGGTGAACTGAATTTCGATGTTCGGATCCGCGCTGGGATCCCAGTCGGCCAGGGCCTGGATGTGCTCGGTCGTGATGTTGGCACCGTCCTCGGTGCGGATCAGGTTCTCGAGCAGCACCTTGAGGGAGAACGGCAGATTCTTGGCGTTCTCCAGTCCCGGCACCCCGACAATCTTGTAGATGTCGTAGCTGTTGTCACCCACGGTGAGGGTGTCCTTGGCGGCGAAGCTGTCCTTGCTGGCGGCGGGCACGGAACTCTCCTTGCTTCAAGCTGCGGCGAAATGGGGGTCCTCGGGCGGCGATGCGAGGGGACCGTATCGGGCTATTGTTTCGCGCCTGTTCACCGGCCGGTCACCCGACCCTTGTTGGACCGGTGCGAAACGGACCACTGGGTTAAACCGTACGCTTGTCCTGTTAGATCTGGCAAACCGCCCCGGACAGGCAACAGCCCCGGATGGTGACCATCCGGGGCTGCTGGGACAGAAAGTCGTCCGGGCTCGCGGTGAACCCGACAGTTGTTACCAGGTCGGCACTAGTTCTGCGCCAGGCTGATCAGGTAGTCGACATCCTCGGAATCCAGGCCCTTGAGCAGGGAAACGCCGATGTCCGAGAACGAGCGGACCGGGCTGACGTACCAGCTGTCACCGACCTGGACGGTCACGATGCCAAGGCCGATGATTTGCTTGAACTCCTGCTTGATGATCTTCAGCATCTCCGGCGTCAGTTCGTCGGATCCGACCGCGTCGGACAGGAATCCGTCGATGGTGTCCTCGTTGAGCTCGATGGCTTCCTCGCCGGGTACCTCAAGCTTGATCGACCCGGCCTCCGCGTCCCGGCTGATCGTGGCGGTCTGGCCATCGGCGGTCACGGTCATCGAACCGATCGACACCTTCTTACCGCCGGTGACGTCGGTGACGACCCAGGATGTGTCGCTGATCGTGACGCCGAGGCTGTCCATGTCCGAGGTCAGGTCACTCCCGCCGGCCTCGTCGATCAGCAGTTTGCCGTAGTCATGCAGCACACCCATCTCGTCGGGCGCGGTCACCGCGATGACCCCTTCGAGATTGCCTGCGGTCGACTGCTCGATGAGCGCCTCCACCGCGGCCTCCGGCGACTCCGACCCAACGGCGGAGATCCGGTCGGCCTCGGTCGGATTGGGCAGACCCGCCTGATGAACGGCGTTGTCGGCAATGGTGTAGAACAGGCTGACGTACCACTGGTCGCCGCGCTTGACGGTGGCGACCCGGATCGGCTGGCCGTCGTTCTCGGCAACGGCGTCGGCGATGTTCACCGTTTGAGACTGCGGCTGGGCCTGATCGATCTCGGAGCCGAACGCGTCCTTGATCTTGTCGCTCAGCGGGATGCTGGCCGGGTCGCTGGCGATGGTGATCGTGCCGCCGGTGAGCTGGACGATCCGCAGATTGTCGTTGATGGTCTCGTCTGCGCCGCCAAAGGTAAGGCCCGAAACGGAAATGGTGGTGCCAGTCATGGAATCGACCGAGGCCGTTTCGTCGAGCACCCCGAGCCGCTTCAGTTCGCCGATGATGTCGGTGTTGAGGTCGGTGAAGAGGGTGGCCTCAACCGGGTCGAGCTGATCTGCCAGACCGATGGGATCGGAATTGCTCAGGGTATTGAAGAGCGCGGTGACGGATTCCTGCGGGCTCTGCGCCCCGGTCGATGCGACGTCATTGGTATCGCGGATCGCGAAGAAGTAGATCCCTGCGGCGGCGACCAGGGCCACCACGACGGCGATCGCGGTAACGATCAGTGGCGTCTTGCTCTTACCGGTAGGCGGGGTTGCCGCTGGTTGCTGTCCGGTCCACGGCTGGCCGGGACCGCCGGCGGGCGGAAAACCCTGCGTCGGCTGACCTGGCTGCTGCCAACCTTGCGGGCCGGTGGGCTGACCTGGCTGTTGCCAGCCCTGGGGTCCGGTGGGCTGACCTGGCTGTTGCCAGCCCTGGGGTCCGGTGGGCTGACCTGGCTGTTGCCAACCTTGCGGGCCGGTGGGCTGACCTGGCTGTTGCCAACCTTGCGGGCCGGTGGGCTGACCTGGCTGTTGCCAACCCTGCGGGCCGGTTGGTGGTCCAGGCGGTCGCCCGCCGCCCTGGCTGCCGGCCGGCCAACCCTGGCCCGGTCCCGGTTGCCCCTGACCACTCTGCCCCTGACCACTCTGCCCCTGACTACCTAGCGGGTACGGCCCACCCTGCTCGCTCATCGACGTCTTGTTCCCTTCGATCGATCCGTGCGGTTGTTGATGTGTTGACGTGCGGGGTTAGGAGCATCGTTGCGTCGGTTCAATACGTGACGATTCCTGCGTCTTATTGTGACCCCCGCCTCAGTCATTTGGTTGTATCCCGCCCCAACCTGGATGCTACCGGTCCGCGCTGAGTTAACCAATGGCGCGGCGTATGGGTGAACCAGCCCCTAGCGCCAGGGCGATTCCTCCGCAGAAAAGCAGTACTGCCCCGGCGGCCATCACTGCGGGCCCGACCGGATCCACCCCGATGCCACCCGCTGAACGCCCGGACGTCACGAGGATGACCCCGAATGACAGCAGCCCAGCGGCAACCGCCAGCAGCACGGCGAGCACGCCGGACGTTCGCCACCACCGCAGACCGGCTGCCACGACGGGAGTCATGCACAGCACGCCGATCAGCGGCCAGGCGCCGACCAGAACCCCGATCGGGCCGTTGTCACCGATGCCGAGACGGCCCAGCACACCGACGATCGCGTAACTCGAACGGCGCACCGTGCCCGAAACAACCCAGGGCAAAAAAGACCCGGCGATGACAAGAACAAGCCCGGCGCCGCCGATCAGGCAGCACGTCAGCCTGACGCGCAGCGCGCTCGGCCGGGCGGCTGCGACCAGGGTCGATTCCCGCTGACGCGTTTTCTCCGCGGCTGTCCCGAAGGTGTCGAACACCTGCCCAGTGTTGCTGCTCGGCCATCCCGATCGGTGTTGGGGGCGGCGTCATGTCGCCTTATGTTCTATATGTCTGGTTTGGGACTGATGGGTTTGTCGTGACCCCTGGTCAATAGGGGGACCAAAGTGGCATGGTTCTCCTTGGCGTGTCGTCTTGACAGCGGTCGCCGGCCCTAGCTCAAACCAGTCGGCAGTGTCAACCGGGGTGTCAAATCGCCGCCCTTGAACCAGTCAGTCCGCGTGATCACCGCGGGGGAGGAGCCACGAGTGCCCGTCCAGACTCGGCCCCGCGCTGCGCGGTCCGCACATCGGTCGCCGATCGGAGGGTCCGTCCGCAGACCCTTCGGCAGGCTGATGGGGACCTTGGTCGGCGCCGGCCTGGCCGGCGCCCTGATCGTCGGAGTTGCGGTGCCGGCGGGTGCGGTGCCACCACCGCCGGACAACCCATCGGACCAACAGATCCAGGACAGTCAGCAGCAGGCGGCGGCCTCCGCAGCGGAAGTGGGCCGGCTCGCCGGTCTGGTCAGCAAGACCGAGGGCGACATCGAGCGCCTGAAGAACGAGATGGAACTCAAGGCCGAGTTGGCCAACAAGGCGGCCGTCGATCTGCAGGTGGCCCAGTCGGACGCGGCCGCAGCGTTGTCCGCCGCGAAACAGGCGCAGGCCGATGCCGATGCCGCCGGACAGGCCATTGTGGACGCCAAGGCCAAGGCAGCCGCCTTCGCTGCGGCGTCCTTCCGGCAGGGTTCGGTACTCGGGTCGATGAGCGCGTTCATGGGCGCCGGCAGTGCGACCGAGTTGTTGCAGCGGCAGGAACTGCTCGGCCAGATGTCCGGCTCCCAGCTCAACGTCATCGGCAATCTCGAGAGCACCCGCACCCACAAGGCCAACCTCGACTCTGCGGCCCGGGCTTCCCTGGATGCCGCCAACGCCGCTCAGCAGCGGGCCGACGACGCCAAGGTCGCAGCCGATGCCGCCCAGCAGCAAGCCCAGGAATCCCTGCGCAACGGTGAGGACCAGTTGGTCGCGCTGCAGGCGCAGCACGAGCAGCAGCAGGCCGACTACGGCGCCGCGCTGGCCAGCGTCGCCGGACTGCAGAACCAGCGGCAGGCCTACAACCAGTGGTTGGCGCAGAAGGCAGCCGAAGAAGAGGCCGCCCGACTGGCGGCCATCGAAGCCGCCCGTCTCGCGGCCGAGGAAGCCGCCCGGCAGGCCGCCGCGGAAGCGGCCCGCCAGGCCGCAGCGGCCGCAGCGGCTGCCGCGCAGGCCGCCGCCGACGAACAGGCTCGCCAGGCCGCTGCCGCGCAGGCCGCGGCCGAGGCCGAGCGGGCGGCCGAACGTGCCGCGGCCGAGCAAGAAGCCTCGAATGCCGCGGCCCGGGCAGCGCAGGAGGCGCAGGCCGCCCAGAACAACGAGACCTTCTACGAGAGTTGCGACGCCGCCAGGGCCGCCGGGCGTGGGCCGATCGCCAGGGGTGAATCCGGCTACCGGTCGGTGCTCGACCCGAACAACAACGGTGTTGCCTGCGAAGGCACGGCCAACGCCGCGAGCGGCCAGGCTTCCAATGAGCCGTACTACGCGAACTGCGACGAGGCCAGGGCCGCCGGCGTAGCTCCGATCAACCGCGGGGAGTCCGGCTACCGGTCGGCACTGGATCCCAACGACAACGGCGTCGCCTGCGAAGGCACCGCGTCCTCCGGCGGCTCGTCGAACTCGGTGTCGTTCAACTCCGGCAGCAACAACGGTCAGACGGTGATCAACGCTGCAATGGCCTACCTGGGCACGACCTACGCCTGGGGCGGCGGCGACTACTCCGGGCCGAGCCGAGGCATCAGGGACGGCGGGACCGCGGATCGCTACGGTGACTACAACAAGATCGGGTTCGACTGCTCCGGCCTGGCGTTGTACGCCTGGGCCCAGGTGGGCGTGTATCTGCCGCACTACTCCGGCTACCAGTACTCCGGCCAGCCGAAGGTGTCGCGGGACAACCTGCAGCCCGGGGACCTGGTCTTCTTCGCCTACAACACCTCCGATCCCAGCACCATCCATCACGTGGCGATCTGGATCGGCAACAACCAGATCATCGAGGCCCCGAACTCCGGTTCCTACGTCAAGATCTCGAACATGTACTGGAACGGCTACATCGGGGCGGCCCGCCCCGGCGGGTGAGCGAAACCGACGGGGTGAACCACATCAGTGCGGCGGTGATCATCGCCGGTGGGCAGGGCAGTCGCCTGGGCGGTCGGGACAAACCGGCGCTGCTGGTCGGTCACCGGTCACTGTTGGGCATTGCGATCGACGCGGCGGGTGACTGCCCGGTCGTTGTCGTCGGGCCGGCCCGGGACCTGCCGGCCGGGGTGCTGACCGCGCGTGAGGAGCCGGCCGGTGGCGGTCCGGCGGCGGGCGTCGCGGCTGGGGTTGCCGCGCTGCCGCCGCTTCCGGCAGGAGCGTTGGTTGCCGTCCTTGCCGCCGACCTCCCGGGGATCAATGGCGCGACCTTGCAGCGTCTCGCCGGCGCCATCGGGACGAGCCTCCTGCCGGACGGCGCGGTCCTGGTGGATGCTGCGGGTCGGCGGCAGATTCTGATCGGGGTGTGGCAGGCGGATCGACTCGCCGCGGCGATCGCGCTGCGGCCCAGCTGGCACGGCGCGCCGCTGCATGCGCTGCTCGGACCGCTGGAAGTGCTGGAGATTCCCGGTGTCGACCGTGAGACCGAAGACGTCGATACCCCGGACGACTGGCAGCGGTGGCAGTCTTAACGGGGGAACTGTCGGATCAGGCGCCGTCCGACGCGGGGTGACTCGGCTAATTCTCATGTCGGCTTGCTTTCATGTGGGCTTGCTTGCTGTAGACACGGGCGCGCTGCCAGCCGGTCACGGATATTCAATGATGGTTTTCTCGAGGAGGACTTGGTGAGCTCAGACGTCATGAGTGGGGGTCCCACCGCGAGTGCACCGGGCGGTCGGCCGCCCCTGCAACACACTCCCGCGGCCGACGCGGCCCTGCTGGAACGCACGGTCTTCGAGGTCAAGCGGGTGATCGTCGGCCAGGACCGGCTGGTCGAGCGGATGCTGGTCGGCCTGCTCGCGAAGGGTCACCTGCTGATCGAGGGGGTGCCCGGGGTCGCCAAGACCCTCGCGGTGGAGACCTTCGCCAGGGTGGTCGGCGGCACGTTCTCCCGAATTCAGTTCACTCCCGACCTCGTCCCGTCCGACCTGCTCGGCACCCGGATCTACCGGGTCGGCCGGGAACAGTTCGACATCGAACTGGGTCCGGTGGTGGCCAACTTCGTCCTGACCGACGAGATCAACCGCGCCCCCGCCAAGGTGCAGTCCGCACTGCTGGAGGTGATGGCCGAGCGACACGTCTCGATCGGCGGGAAGACCTTCCCGATGCCCGACCCGTTCCTGGTGATGGCGACCCAGAACCCGATCGAGAACGAGGGCGTCTACCCGTTGCCGGAGGCGCAGCGGGATCGGTTCCTGTTCAAGTTGCTGGTCGGCTACCCGGAGCCGGACGAGGAACGCGAGATCGTCTACCGGATGGGCGTCGTCCCGCCGGTGGCCAACCAGGTGCTGCCGATCGCCGATCTCGTTCGGCTGCAACAGGTTGCGGCGAACGTCTTCGTGCACCACGCGCTGGTCGACTACGTCGTGCGGTTGGTGTTCGCCACCCGGACTCCGGGCGAGCACGGGCTGACCGAGGTCGCCGGCTGGCTGTCCTACGGCGCCTCGCCGCGGGCGTCGCTCGGCATCATCGCCGCGTCCCGGGCGCTGGCCCTGGTCCGCGGGCGGGACTTCGTCGTCCCGCAGGACGTCATCGACGTCGCGCCCGACGTGCTGCGTCACCGCCTGGTGCTGTCCTATGACGCGCTGGCCGATGGTGTCCCGGTCGAGGTGATCCTCGGTCGGTTGTTGCAGGCCATCCCGCTGCCGCAGGTGAGCCCGTACACCCATCCCGGGGTCGCCTGATGGTCAAGCGTTCTTCCGAAGTCCGGGATATCGGTGCCCCCGAGCCGATCCCGCACCACGACGGCGCCGCGCCGAGCACCTCGGACCCGGCGCGGCTGGATGCGGCGCTGGCAACGCTCGAACTGACAGTCCGGCGCCGCCTGGACGGACTGCTGCAGGGCAACCACCTCGGGCTCGTCCCCGGCCCGGGGACCGAGCCGGGGGACGCCCGGCCGTACAACGCCGGCGATGACGTCCGCCGGATGGACTGGTCGGTGACGGCGCGCACCACGGAGCCGCACATCCGGCAGTCGGTTGCCGATCGGGAACTCGAGACGTGGCTGGTGGCCGATCTTTCGGCGTCACTGGATTTCGGCACCATCGGCTGTGAGAAGCGGGACCTGGTGGTGGCGGCCGCCGCGGCCGTCGGTCACCTGACCCGCGGGGGCGGCAACCGGATCGGCGCGGTGGTCGCCACCGGCACCGGTCTGACCCGGATCCCGGCCCGTGGCGGTCGCCCGCATCTGCAGCACCTGCTCCGCACCTTGGCGGCCACCCCGCGATCGGGCCCCGGGGAACGCGGCGACCTGTCGATCGCGCTGGAGCAACTCCGCCGGCCACCCCGACGCCGCGGACTGGCCGTGGTGATCTCGGATTTTATCGGGCCGCTCAGTTGGGAACGGTCGCTGCGGGCGCTGTCCGGTCGGCATGACCTGCTGGCCGTCGAGGTCCTCGACCGGCGCGACCTGGAGTTGCCCGACGTCGGCCTCGTCACCCTGTTGGACCCGGAAACCGGCCGGACGAAAGAGGTTTCGACCACCGCCGAGCTGCGGTCGGCGTTCGCCAAGGCGTCCGCCGGGCACCGCGCCGAGGTGGCCGTTGCCCTCCGCCGGGCAGGCGCGTCCCATCTCGTGCTGCGGACCGATCGTGACTGGATTGCCGACGTCATGCGCTTTGTGGTGTCGCGCAAGCGCGGCTGGACGGGTGCCGCCGCCGGCTCACCGGGCTCGCCGGGCGCCGCTCGAGCCGGGGAGGCCTGGTGAACTTCGCCCAACCCTTCTGGCTCGCCCTCGGCATCATCGTGCTGGCCCTCGGAATTGGTTACCTGATCGCCCAGCGGCGCACCCGCCGGCACACGATACGGTTCGCCAACCTGGAACTGCTGGAGAAGGTGGCCCCGCGCCGGCCCGGCCGGTGGCGGCATCTGCCCACCGCCCTGGTGCTGGTCGGGTTGGTGTTACTGACGGTCGCTCTCGCCGGGCCGACCGCCGACACCAAGGAGGCCAGGAACCGGGCAACGGTGATGCTGGCCATCGACGTCTCGCTGTCCATGGAAGCCACCGACGTGGCACCCAACAGGTTGGCCGCCGCGCAGGAGGCCGCCACCCAGTTCGTCGACGACCTGACGCCGGGTGTCAATCTCGGCATCGTGTCCTTCGCGGGTATCGCAACGGTGCTGGTCAGCCCGACCACGGATCGGGCAGTGGCCAAGCAGGCCATCGCCGGGCTCAAACTCGACGAACGCACCGCAACCGGCGAGGCGATCATCTCCAGCCTGCAGACCATCGACCTGTTCTCCAAGTCCCTGCCCGGGCCCGTCGACGGCAGCGACGCCGGCCCGCCGCCCGCCCGCATCGTTTTGATGACGGACGGCAAACGCACCGTCGGCCGCACCGAGCAGGACGCCGCGCAGCGGGCGGCCGACGCCAAGGTGCCGGTCTCGGTGATCGCCTTCGGGACCGACAACGGGTCCATCGTCGTCAACGACGAGACGATCGCGGTCCCACTGGACACCGAGGCGATGCAACAGATCGCCGAGGTCTCCGGCGGCGATTTCCACACGGCGGCCACCACCGAGGAGCTGAAGTCGGTGTACGCCCAGCTGGGTGAGCAGATCGGCTACGAGATCAAGCAACGAGACGTGTCCCGGCCCTGGATGATCGCCGGGGTGGTGCTGGTCGTCATCGGCTCCGCGGCGGCGCTGGCCTTCACCTCACGCATTCCGTAAGCCACCCGGAATCTGCGGGCCCGGAATCTTCCCGGCCCGCTCGGGGCGTTACCGGCCGGATTCCCGGTGGGCCGATAGTGTCGTTCCGGCAGCGCGGCCCCCGCGACTGCCCGCTTGCCCGTTCGGCACGCGGCGCGCTCGACGCAGTCGGAGGATTTTCAGTGACCGTGCCCCAGACCCCGTCAGGCCGATCGGTCCTGGTCACCGGCGGCAACCGCGGGATCGGCCTGGCGATCGCCAGGGCAATGGCCGGCGCTGGCCATCGGGTCACCGTGACGCACCGCTCGGGTGAGGCCCCGGAGGGTCTGTCCGGGGTGATCTGTGACGTCACCGATGCGGCCAGCATCGATGCCGCCTTCAAAGCGGTCGAGCGGGATCAGGGCCCGGTTGAGGTGCTGGTGTCCAATGCGGGGATCACCGAGGACGGGCTGCTGCTGCGGATGAGCGAGGGCGCCTTCAGCTCCGTCGTCGATGCGAACCTGACCGGGTCCTACCGAGTGGCGAAACGCGCAGCGTCCGGAATGTTGCGCAAGCACTGGGGACGGATGATCTTCATCTCGTCGGTGGTCGGGCTGTCCGGCGGGGCCGGGCAGGCCAACTACTCGTCGTCGAAGGCCGGACTCGTCGGGCTGGCCCGCTCCATCGCCCGCGAACTGGGGTCCCGCAACATCACCGCGAACGTCATCGCTCCCGGATTCGTCGACACCGATATGACGCGTGCGCTACCGGAAGCCAGGCGGGACGCAATCATTGCCCAGGTGCCGCTCGGCCGGTACGCCTCGCCCGACGAGATCGCCGCTGCGGTGGTCTTTCTCGCCTCCGACGGGGCCGCCTACATCAGTGGGGCCGTGCTGCCCGTCGACGGCGGACTCGGGATGGGGCACTAGATCGTGTCTGCTAAACAGCAGCAGACACGATCTACTGGCCCATTGGCGCCTGGCGACTTCGTCGCAGGCGACCAGCCGACGTCCGGCCCGAGGCACCGCTTTCTGCCGCAGTTCCGACCATGACTCGCCCATTCACCAGAGCCGCATCCAAGAATACGAGGACCAACTGACATGACCGGACAGCTAGGCACCGGACTTCTCTCCGGCAAGAACCTGCTCATCACCGGCGTCATCACCGAGGCATCGATGGCGTTCCACACGGCGCGACTGGCCCAGGAGCAGGGCGCAACGGTGATCCTGACCGGGTTCGGCCGGCTTTCCCTGGTCGAGCGGATCGCCAAGCGCCTGCCGTTGGCGGCGCCCGTTGTCGAGCTCGATGTGACCGACAAATCGCAGCTCGATTCGCTGGCCGACCGGGTGGGGGAGTTCGTCCCGCGCCTGGACGGCGTCTTGCACTCCATCGGTTTCGCCCCGGCAACCGCGTTGGGCGGAGTGTTTCTGGAGACGCCGTGGGAGGACGTGGCGACCACCATGCACGCCTCGGCCTTCTCGCTCAAGTCGCTGGCCGTCGCGGCCCTGCCGCTGATGACGTCCGGCGGCAGCATCGTCGGACTGGACTTCGACGCCCGGCAGGCCTGGCCCGCCTACGACTGGATGGGCGTCGCGAAGGCGGCGCTGGAATCCACCTGCCGGTACCTGGCTCGTGATCTCGGCAAGCAAGGAATCAGGGTGAATCTCGTTGCTGCTGGCCCGATCCGGACCATCGCGGCTAAGTCGATCCCCGGCTTCGGCGACCTGGAGAACGCCTGGACCGACCGTGCGCCGCTGGGCTGGGACACCTCCGACCCGACCCCCGTCGCCCGGGCCGCGGTGGCGTTGCTGTCGGACCTGTTCCCGGCCACCAGCGGGTCGATGGTGATGGTGGACGGCGGCTTCCACGCGCTCGGCTTCTCCGCCGACGAGATCAAGCAGCCGGCGGGGTAGCCATCAGATCCCGGTGCCGACCGGTGGTCAGAACCGGTGCCCCGGGTCGGCTGGCGACCTGCCCGACCGGGAGCCGGCATTCCGGCCGGCACCGGTGCGTGGCACGGCGAGCACCCGGATCGCGGCGGCGACGGCGGCCCGGCGGCTTTCCCGGATCGCGATCGCCAGTGGACGCAGCACGTCGTCGACGGCCGCCATCTCGTAACTGGTGACCGCCGCGGTGTCCTGGCTGCTGGCGACGGCGAGCAGCGCATGCAGCGAGATCGAGGTGGCCAGCAGGGCCGAGGCCGCCGGCGGGGTCCCGGGCGGGCAATTGATGGCCTCGTCGAGCATCACCCGACGGACCTGCTCCCGGGCGGTATCCGAGCCACGCGCGACATCCAGCGCCGTCAGCGAGCGGGTGGCCCGACCGACTGCCGCGTCGAGCATTTCGTGAGCTTCGGCCAGACCGAGGGCGGGATGCCGGGTCGTGCAGCGGTAGGCGCGCCATTGCCCGTCGGACGGCACCAGGGCGATGTCGGCGGCCGTCAGCACCACCACCGCGCCAGCATCCAGGGCCGCCACGGTGAGTTCCCCACCCAGCGGCAGGCCACGCATATCGCCCGGATAGGGCAGCAGCAACTCGGCGGCACCGCCGTCACGCAACAGCGGAAGCAACGCCGAGGACCCGGCGCTCGGCCAGCCCGGGCCGGGAAGGCGAGTGGTGTCGGCGATCTCGTTGTTTGCCGCGCGCACGCCGGCGCGGTGGCCGGCGTCATCGATCGCAGCAAGGACGTCGTCGGCGGCGGCGCCGCCCTGCCACGCAGCGCCCCAGAGGGCGAGCGTGGTGGCCGCGCGCAGCGTGCCGGCGGAAGACATGAGCGCAACCGTACGTCACGACCACCGACAAGGCGCTCTCGTCCGCCACGGTGCGGCCGTCGTCAAGTGGACGTCACACGGCTGACATCTCGCGGCGCGGAAACCGGGGCGAACCCAGCTTCGGCGGATGCCGGACCAAACGCCGCCGATGTGGGCGCGGCGCCGACCGCAGCGGTCCCGCCGCGCGTAGCGTCACCCGCCGTGCCAGCCTCTCGTCGACCAGCCAATCCGCGTTCCACCCCGGCGGCCGGCCCCGTCACGTACCGGTTCGTCGCGCCGGACCCCTACGGGCGGGATGTCCTCGCCGCCGGGCCGCGCAAGCGGGAGATCCCAGAGATACCCGCCACCCCGGACGTCGTGGCCGAGGATCCGCTGTCCGGTTTCTGCGGCGCGGCGGTGGTGTGCTCCTCCACCGTGGTGACCCTGGAGGACCGTGCCGGCCGCCGCCGGAACTTCCCGTTGACGCCGGGCGCCTTTCTGGTCGACGGACAGCAGGTCACCCTGGTCCGCCCCCGTTCCGCACCGGCCGGCCGGGAACTGTCCGCCTCCGGGTCCAGGGTGGTCACCGGACTGCGCGCCCGAACCGCCAGGGCAGCCCGGATCTGGGTCGAGGGTATCCATGACGCCGCACTGGTGGAGCGCGTCTGGGGGCACGACCTGCGGGTCGAGGGCATCGTGGTGGAACCGATCGACGGTCTGGACAACCTGCCGGCACTGGTCGAGGAGTTCCGCCCTGGCCCGCAGCGCCGGCTGGGCGTGCTGGTGGACCATCTCGTGCCGAGGTCGAAGGAAAGCCGGATCGCCGACGGCGTGCTGGCTGAGCACGGGGCCGCGGTGCTGATCACCGGGCATCCGTACATCGACATCTGGCAGGCCGTGCGGCCACAGGCGGTCGGCATCCGCGCCTGGCCGGACATCCCCCGCGGCACCGACTGGAAGACCGGAGTCTGTGCGGCACTGGGCATTTCGGACACCAGGGAGATGTGGGGTCGGGTGAACGGCGCGGTCCGCAGCTTCAAGGACCTGGACACGCCGTTGATCACGGCGGTCGAGCGGCTCATCGATTTCGTGGCCGAACCGGAGCAGGGCTGACCTGCTGGTGCGGACCGCCCGGTCCGTCACATCTTGATCAAGAACCGGTTCAGTTGGCCGAATTTCCGCGCTCTGTCAGACCCCACTGGCATGATGAATTCATGTCCGCATGGATCTGGTTCGGCGGCGCGGTGCTGCTGGCAATTGCTGAGGTGCTCGGCGCGGAGTTCGTGCTGCTCATGCTCGGCGGCGGCGCGTTGATCACCGCGGGCTTCGCCGTCTTCTTCCCGGAACTGCTCTGGCTCCAGCTGATTGTCTTCGCGCTGTCCTCGGTGGCGCTGGTGCTCGGCCTGCGCCCGATGTTGCTGCGCAAGTACTACGGGCCGTCGAAGATCCGCAGCGGCATCGAGGCCATCATCGGGTCGAAGGCGACCGTGGTGTCCACCGTTGACGCCGACGGCGGGCAGGTCAAGATCGGCGGCGAGGTGTGGTCCGCCGTCATTCTGGACGGTCATCGAGCCATGCCGCCGGGCACATCCGTCACTGTTGTCGAGGTCCGCGGGGCAACCGCGGTCGTTATTTGGGGGCCGTAACCAATTATGGATCCAGTACTGATCGTCGCCATTGTGGTCGTCGTTCTGGTCATCGTCGTGCTCGTCCGCTCGGTGAAGGTGATCCCGCAGGCCCAGGCCGCGGTGATCGAGCGACTGGGCCGCTTCAACAAGGCCAGCAGTGCGGGTTTGGTCTGGCTGGTGCCGTTTCTGGACCGGATCAGGGCCCGGATCGATCTCCGTGAGCAAGTGGTTTCCTTCCCGCCGCAGCCGGTGATCACCGAGGACAATCTGACCGTCTCGATCGACACGGTCGTCTATTTCCAGGTCACCGACCCGCGCGCCGCGGTCTACGAGATCGCCAATTACATCGTCGCTGTCGAGCAGTTGACCACCACCACCCTGCGGAACGTGGTCGGCGGGATGAACCTGGAACAGACGTTGACCAGCCGTGATTCGATCAACGGTCAGCTCCGCGGGGTACTGGACGAGGCGACCGGCAAGTGGGGGATCAGGGTCGCGCGGGTCGAGCTCAAGGCGATCGATCCGCCGCCGTCCATCCAGGAAGCGATGGAGAAGCAGATGCGCGCCGATCGCGACAAGCGCGCGATGATCCTGAACTCCGAGGGGCTCCGGGAATCCTCCATCAAGACCGCCGAAGGTCAGAAGCAGGCCGCTGTGCTCACCGCAGAGGGCGCCAAGCAGTCGGCGATCCTCGCCGCCGAGGGTGAGCGGCAGTCGCGCATTCTGCGCGCGCAGGGCGAGCGGGCCGCCCGCTACCTGCAGGCGCAGGGCCAGGCCAAGGCCATCGAGAAGGTGTTCGCGGCCGTGAAGGCCGGCAAGCCGACACCGGAACTGCTTGCCTACCAATACCTGCAGACCCTGCCGCAGATGGCCCAGGGCGACGCCAACAAGGTGTGGATGATCCCCAGCGACTTCTCCAAGTCACTGGAGGGCTTCGCGCGGATGCTCGGCACCAAGGGCGACGACGGCGTCTTCCGGTACGAGCCGCCCAAGGATGAGCCGGTCGACCCGAACAAGCCGGTGACCCGACCGGGCGACATCGACGACGACGTTGCCGACTGGTTCGAGGGCACCTCGGCGGCGGAGGTGGCGGCCGCGGTCCGGGCCGTCGAAAAGGAGGCCATGGTCACGATCGAGGACAAGGACGCGGCACGGGCCGCGGCCTACCGCGATCGGGAAATCGCGGCGGCGCCGCCACGCCCGCAGGTGCCGCCGGGTGAGTCGGGGCGACACCAGGGGCCGCAGCCGCCGCAGCAGGCCAGTTACCCGACTCAGGGCTACCCGGGGCGAGATGCGCCGAGCGGCCCGCCGCCCGGATATCGTCCGCCCGACGGCGAGCGACCGCCCCGCCCGGACATGCCCCCGCCCGGCTACCCGTATCAGCAGCCACCACCCGGGCAGCAGTACCCGCCGAGTCAGCGCTGAACTCCCCGGACCCGCGGAAATCGGCGCTCAATTCCACGCCGGGTTCGGCAGGCTTGACGAACTCAGCGGACTCGCCGAACTCAGCGGACTTGCCGAACTACGCGGACTCGCCGAACTACGCAGCCCAGCTGCCCGGTCCGCCGACGGGACTGCCGTCACCGCTCGCGGTGGTCGGCGCGGGCCGGCTCGGCACGGCCGTCGTCGCCGCCCTGCAGGATGCCGGGGTTGCCGTTACCGGTCCGCACGGCCGGGGCTACGACGGCGCCGGCGATGCGCTGGTGCTGCTCTGCGTGCCGGATGACGCGATCTCCGCGGCAGCGGCCGCGGTCGGATCTGGCCCGATGGTCGGCCACTGCTCCGGCGCGTCCGGGCTCGATGCCCTTGGTGCCCGCGAGGGGTTCAGCCTCCATCCGCTGATGACGGTGACCCACGACGGAGCGGACTTCGCCGGCGTGTTCGCCGCGGTCTCCGGGTCAACTCCCAGGGCGGCGGCCGTTGCAGTCGCCCTGGCGGCCGCGCTGAGACTGCGGCCGGTGCAGGTGGCCGAGGCCGATCGGGTTGCCTATCACGCCGCGGCAGCCTTCGCCGCAAATTTCCTGGTCACGGTGGAAAGCGCCGCGGCAGAACTGATGTCGACTGCCGGACTGGACCGCGAGGTGCTGCTGCCGCTGGCCATGGCCGCGTTGGAGAACTGGGCGCGGCAGGGTCCGACCGCATTGACCGGGCCGATTGCACGAGGTGATCAGCGAACTGTTGCCAGGCACCGGGCGACGGTCGAGCGCCGAACACCGGAGCTGCTCCCACTCTTCGAGGCCCTGGCCACCGCCACCGAGCGCCTGGCCGCGGCCAATCGGGCCGGGCCCAACGCGCCTGGGTACGACGAGTCGGCGTCCATCGCGCCTGGGTACGACGAGTCGTTGTCCCACGAGCCGTTGTCCGACGGGATAGGGTCCCCGGGGTCAATAGCTGCCCCGCAGACTTCGGAGTCGACGACGTCATGATCACCGTCCGCACGGTGCGCGAGCTACGCGCGACCCTGCGCCCATTCCGCCCGCACGGGTCGATAGGGCTGGTGCCCACCATGGGCGCGCTGCACGACGGGCACCTGGAACTCGCCCGCCGGGCGGCCGCCGACAACGACGTGGTGGTGATGTCGATCTTCGTCAACCCCACCCAGTTCAACGACGCGAACGACCTGGCCGCCTACCCGAGGGACGAGGACGCCGACGCCGCGCTGGCCGCGAGCGCCGGGGTGGACGTGCTTTTCGTGCCTTCGGCCGCCGAGGTCTACCCGCCCGGTTACAGCGTCACCGTCGAACTGCACGGCCCGATCGTCGACGGCCTGGAAGGCGCCCGGCGCGGGGCAGCGCACTTCCGCGGGGTCACGACCGTCGTCAGCAAGCTATTCGGAATGGCGCAGCCGGACCGCGCGTATTTCGGGCAGAAGGACGCCCAGCAGGCGAGGGTGGTGCGGGCACTGGTCGACGACCTGAACATCGACACGGTGATCGTCACGGTGCCCACCGTCCGCGAGCCCGACGGACTGGCCATGTCCAGCCGCAACCGCCGGTTGAGCACCGCCGATCGCGCCCGGGCGGTCGGCGTGTCGCAGGCGTTGCTGACCGCTCAGGCGCTCGCCGCGGCCGGCGAGCACGATCCCGGCAAGGTTCGGCAGGCGGCCGCAGATGTGCTGGCCCGCAACAACATTCAGCCCGAGTACCTGGCACTGGTGGATGCCGAGACGTTTCTGCCGATTGACGAGCTGGGCGCAGGACCGGCGGTTCTCGCGGTCGCGGCGGACCTGGGCGGTACCAGGCTGATCGACAACGTCCTGGTCGAGGCCGTTCTGATCGATCCGGTGTGAACTAGTCGCCTGCGACGAAGTCGTTAGGCGCCAAAGGGCCAGGAGATCGTGTCTGCTGCTGCTTGGCAGACCCGATCTCATCCTCATGATCGGTCCGGACGCGTGGAGTCCGTCACACCGCCGCCCCCTGGCGCGACATTCCGGGGTCGCCACGGTGATGATCGAGTCTGGTCCCGATTGGCGGTGATCCGGCTCCCGATGAATTCGTCGCGGGCGACCGGGTACTGGTGATTGATCTAGACGCAAGGTGCAAAGGAGCAGCTGATGTCTACTCGTCCGACTCTGCCGTCCGATCCGAAGGTGCCGTCCGATCGCCGGCCGGTGACCATCCCCAGCCTGTTCGAGATGAAGCGGGCCGGCACGCCGATCGTCATGGTCACCGCCTACGACTACCCCAGTGCCCGCGCCGCCGAAGCCGCCGACGTCGACATGGTGCTGGTCGGCGACTCCGGTGCGATGACGGTGCTCGGTCACTCCAGCACCGTCGCGGTGACCACGGATGAAATGCTGGTGCTGACCAAGGCCGCCCGCCGCGGCGTGCAGCACGCGCTGCTCGTCGCGGACCTACCGTTCGGCTCCTATGAGGTCAGCGACGAGCAGGCCATCGCAACCGCGATCCGGTTCGTCAAGGAAGCCGGCGCGGACGCGGTCAAACTCGAGCGGGGCGACGCCAGCTCGATCAGCCGGGCCAGGGCGATCGTCGGGGCCGGCGTCCCGGTCGTCGGTCACGTAGGCCTCACCCCACAGTCGGCCACCTCGCTCGGCGGGTACCGGGCGCAGGGCCGGACCGCCGAATCGGCGATGCGCATCGCCCGCGGCGCGGTCGGCCTGCAGGATGCCGGCTGCATCTGCATCGTGTTCGAGGCCGTCCCGTCCGCCCTCACCGCCGAACTGATGAATTTGATGACCGTGCCGATCATCGGCATCGGCGCCGGCCCGGCCACCGACGGCCAGGTGCTGGTGTTCCACGATCTGCTGGGCATCCGGGAGGGTGCCGGCGCGAAGTTCGTCCGCCGCTATGCCGACCTGCAGGACGCCATGGATGACGGCGTCGCCCAGTACGCCAAGGAGGTCCGCAGCTCCGTGTTCCCCGGACCGGAACACGGCTACGGCATCGACGAGGCGGAGCTGGCGAAATTCCGCGACGCCTGGGACGAGAGCACGTCCTACGGAGCGGATGCGTCCCGGCCCGCACAGTGACCGAGAAGTTGGCGACCGAGAAGTTGGCGACCGAGAAGTTGGCGACCGAGAAGTTGGCGACCGAGAAGTTGGCGACCGAGAAGTTGGTGACCGAGAAGTTGGTGACCGAGAGGTTGGCGACCGATGAGTGTGTGGCCGATGACTTCGACGCCGACGCGGTTGTTGCCCTGACGGCCCAGCTTGTCCGGTTGCGCACCGTCAACGGCAGCGTGAGCACCAGCAAGAGCAACCCGAGCGGCGCCGACTCCAGCGCTACCAACACCGGCACTACCACCACTGGCACTACCAACACCGGCAGCGACGCCCCCGGTAGCGCCAATGGGGTGGAGGCGCCGGCTGCATCGCTGGTCGCCGACATCATGCGTGGCTTCGGCTGGGACGTCACGGTTACCGACGTTGCGCCGGGCCGGCCCTCCGTTGTCGCCGTCGTGCAGGGCAACGGCCCCGGGCGCACCCTGATGTTCGAGGGACATGTCGACGTGGTCACCGAGGGCGACCCGGCTGACTGGTCCTTCGACCCGTTCGGCGGGAACGTCGTCGCCGGACGGCTGCGCGGTCGGGGGTCGGCCGACATGAAGTCGGGCGTCGCCGCAATGATCCACGCCACCCGGGCGGTCGAACTCGGCGGCTTCGCCGGCACCGTCGTCGTCGGTGTGCTGGCCGACGAGGAGGGCATGATGCTGGGTGCCAAGCGCTTCGCCGCCGACCTCAACGCCGGCGCCATACCGGGGCTGACCTCCGGCATCGACGGCGTGATCGTCTGCGAACCCGAGGGCGGCGAAGTCTGCCCGGTCGCCAAGGGCGCCATCCGAATCACGGTGCGGTTCGTCGGTGCGATGGCACACGGGGCCATGCCGAAGATGGGCCGGAACCCGTTGCCCGCCTTGGGGTCCCTACTGATCGCATTACCCGAGGTGGAACGCGGCTACCAGCAGCAGGTGGGCACGCACGAATCATTGGGCGACTTCTCGCTCACCCCGACCGTGCTGGCCGGCGGCACTCTCGAGCAGATCAACGTCATCCCGGCCAGTGCCGTGCTGGCCCTCGACGTCCGCACCCTGCCCGGGATCGACCACCCCGGACTGATCACCTTGATCACCAGACTGGCGCAGCAAATAGCGGCCGAACACAACCTCGCTGCCCACGTGACGGTGCTGGACGACCGGCCGCCGGTCGACACCCCGCTGGATTCTCCGGTCGTCCGGTCCATGCTGGCCGGACACCATGCCGCAACCGGCGAGGAAGCACCGCTCGGCGGAGTTCCGGGAACGACGGACGGCACCATCCTGACCCGGGACGCCGGCCTGCCGACCGTCGTCTATGGGCCCGGCGGAAAGTGGATCGCCCACCAGGTCGACGAGTTCGTCGAGGTGGCGGACATCGAAACCTGCACTCGCGCCTACATCGCGGCCGCGCGGGACTTTCTGCGAACCGACAGCCACCCGGCACGACGGGCCCGCCAGACCGACGCAGATTCGCCTCCGACGCGCCCGGCCGACGACCCCGCCGCCGTCGGTTGATGAGCCCCCTCGACGGGCAACCGGGCCCGCGGAACTCACTGACGGACGTCCAAGGCCTTCGGGTCGGCCACCACACCGCAATCGGCGACGGCTACCTGACCGGCACGACCGTGGTGCTGGCGCCGTCCGGCGGCATGGTCGCCGGGGTGGATGTCCGCGGCGGCGGCCCGGCAACCCACGAGACAGACCTGCTGCACCCCACGGCCTCTGTCGAGCGGATCCATGCGCTGGTGCTCACCGGTGGCAGCGCTTACGGCCTGTCCGCCTGCACCGGGGTGATGAACGCGCTCGCCGACCGGGGGATCGGGCTGCCGGTCGGGCCCGAGCCGGGCGAGGTCGTCCCCCTGGTGCCCGGAGTCGCGTTGTTCGACCTCGGGCGGGGCGGTAACTTCCGCGCCCGGCCCACCGCCGAGTTCGGTGCCCTGGCCCTGGCCGCGGCGTTCGCCGCCGGCTCAGACACCGACGCCGACGCGGCGGACGGCGGCCCCGGTCCCGAACCGCAGGGTTCGGTCGGCGCCGGAACCGGCGCCGTCACCAGCAATCTGAAGGGCGGGCTGGGCACCGCCTCCCTGCTGCTGCCCAACGGTGTGACCGTTGCCGCGTTGGCCGTGGTCAATGCCGCGGGTTCGCCGATCGACCCCAGAACCGGCGAACTGCTCGGGGCCAGGTTGATGTTCCCGGCCGACGGCCAGCCGCCAACGGTGCCGGGGGAGTCCGGCCGGGCAGCGCTGCTGGCGACGACCTCGCCCCGAGCGCCGAGAATGACCTTCTCGGCGGCCGGCTCCGCCGACACCCCCACGGCTTCCGGTCCGGATCCGGAACCCGACGAGGTCGCGGCCGCGACGATCAGCAACACCACCCTGGTGGTGGTTGGCACGGACGCCACGCTGACCAAGGCACAGTGCACCAAACTGGCCGCCGTCGCCCAGAACGGAATGGCCCGCGCCCTCAACCCGGTGCACACCATGTTCGACGGAGACGTCATCTTCGGGGTGTCGACCGCCGCCACGGCCGCACCGGACCCGCTCAGCTTTCACCAGATCGCCGCCGCCGGCGCGGATGTCGTGACCAGAGCGATCGTTCGCGCGCTACTGGGCGCTCGGCACACCAGCACCCCGGCCGGGGAGTGGCCATCCTGGTCCGAGGTTGCCTTTCCGACCTGACGGGACCGGACCCTGCGCTTTCGTCAATGATGGAACGGTGACCGGCTGGCGAACCGCAGGGCGCTGCTGCGCCGCTGCCGGCTGGATTCTCTGGGTCGTGGTGCAGATCGTCGCAGCGGATCCGTTCCCGCCGGAGATCTCGCTGTCCCAATATGGTCTCGGCGGTACGGGATGGATCTTCTCGGTCTGGGCCGTCGTGCTGGCCAGCAGTCCACTGTTGTTGCTGCGGTACCGCCCGCTGCCCGGTTCGGCCAGGTGGTTGCTCGCGATCGGCTACGTCGGGACCTGGGTGATGGCGATCGTCCGCACCGACGAAGGGGTCCAACAGATGTCCACCCACGCGATGGTGCACATGGCGGGCGCCGTGACCGGCCTGGTCTTCCTGCCGGTCGGCATCGTCGTCGCCCTGCGCTATTCGGCGAAGCCGTGGCCGGCCGTGGCCATCGCCACACTGGGAACAGGGGTCGTTGTCGGCATGTTGATCCTGGTGTCTGCGACCGGAGTGGACACGGCGGGAATGGGCCCCGCAAGGTCCTGGGCGCTGTGGCAGGGCATCCTGGTCGTCATCGAGATGGTGCTCGTCGGTCTGTACGCGGTGGTGGTGACAACCATCGACCCGAGGTTACGTCGTGCCCGGCTGTCCTCGCCGGTACAGTCAGCGATCCGATAACAACGGCCCAGCGGAGATCGGCTGCCGCCACCGGCAGTGAGTCTTCTCGGGTGAGGGTGCCGCTTTGGGGTACCAGCAAGGCAGTGGAGCGATTCGGGACCCGGCTTGCACCGCAGCCGACCGTGGTCCTAGCGTCAAAAACAGCAGGTCACATGAGTACGCGTCAAGCACTACCCGTCAAGTAAAAGGGAACCACGATGACCCGACCGAGTTCCGCTCTTCGCACCACCGCGCGCCGCCGACCGCATGTGGTCGTGCTCGGCGGCGGCTTCGGTGGACTGACCACCATCAAGGCGTTGGCGAAGTCCGACGTGGACATCACCCTGGTCGACAGGCACACCTACAACGCGTTCCAGCCGCTGCTCTACCAGGTGGCGACCGCCGGCCTGAACCCCGGCGATGTGACGTTCTTCCTGCGCGCCACCCGGATGGCGCAGAAGAACGTCAGTTTCCGGCAGGGCGAGGTCACTGGCATCGACACCGCAGAGCAGTTGATCACCTTCCACGACGGCGGCACCATGGAGTACGACTACCTGGTCATCGCCTCCGGTGCGACCACCAACTACTTCGGCACCAAGGGTGCCGAGGAGAATTCGCGGGCGATCTACACCCGAGCGCAGGCGCTGAAGCTGCGGGACGAGATCTTCACCAACCTCGAGCACGCTGCCGCGTCGAACACCAGCGAGGACCTGGCGATCGTCGTCGTGGGCGCCGGGCCGACCGGGGTCGAAATGGCCGGCGCACTGGCCGAATTGCGTAACGACGCGATGGGCGCGATCTACCCGGAACTCGATCCGCGGCGGACCCACATCGTGCTGGTCGAGATGGCCGACAAGGTGCTCGCCCCGTTTGCCCCCTCCCTGCGCGAGTACGCCGCGAAGGCGCTGCGCGAACGCGGTGTTGAGCTGCGGCTGAACACCTCGGTCGCCGAGGTCACCAGCGACGGTGTCGTACTCGGCGGCGGCGAGTTCCTCAAGGCCGGCGTGGTCATCTGGGCCACCGGCGTCGCAGTGCCCAAGGTCGTCGGTACCTGGGGACTGCCGCAGGGCCGTGGTGGCCGGATCGAGGTGGAGGCCGACCTGCGGGTCAAGGGCTTCAAGAACATCTTCGCCGTCGGTGACGTCGCCATCTACCCGGAGGCGCTGCCGCAGCTCGCGCAGCCGGCGCTGCAGGGCGGCAAGCACGCCGGCAAGCAGATCGCCGCCCTGGTCACCGGCCGGCCGACGCACGATTTCCACTATCACGACAAGGGCACCATGGCGACGATCGGCCGCCGGGCGGCCATCGCGGACATCGCCCTGATCAAGGGCAAGACTCTCAAGTTGACAGGGAGTCTGGCCTGGCTGGCCTGGTTGTTCGTGCATATCGTCATGCTGCTCGGCAACCGGAACCGGTTGGCCACGCTGGTGAACCTGTCGACCAAGTACCTGGCGCCGTCCCGGCGGACCAACCCGATCGTCGGGGACGTCCCGGTGTTCGAACACCAGATTCCCGAGGAGCGCTGACCCGGTTTCGCTCTTGGATGATGCGTCAACTTCCTTGCTGCGACTGAGTAAACTGTTGCTATGACACCGACGCGATGGCTGAGCGCCGACGAGGCCAGGGCTTGGCGGGCCCTGCGGACGTTCGGGACGCCGCTCGCCGCCGCGTTGAACCGCCAGCTGCTCAGCGATTCCGCGTTGTCCATGGCCGACTACGAGGTACTCGTTGTGCTGTCGGAGTCCGACGCCGGTGTGTTGCGGGCCGGCGAACTCGGCCGGGCCACCGGCTGGGAGAAGAGCCGGTTGTCGCACCACATCAAGCGAATGGAAGCGCGCCGGCTGGTCGAGCGGCAGGACTGCGTCACCGACGGTCGCGGCCTGCTGGTGGCCATTACCGACCACGGCCGGAAGGCGATCGCGGACGCCGCGCCGGGTCACGTGCAGGCTGTCCGGGACTACATCATCGACGTCCTGACGCCTGACCAGCTAGCCGTTCTGGCCGCGGCGGGCGAGGCCGTTGAGGCCCGATTGACGGCCGACAATTGCCGCGCCGCCGCGGGTGACGATGGCAACTGCGAGCTGGCCGAAGAGTCGCAAGCGGGATGATCACATCCGAAGGAGAGGGCAACAACGGGGCCGTCGGTCAACCGGTATCGATGGAGAAGTCTGCGCCGAAAACGGACAACTCTCTACCTGAACTTCAGAGTGATAGTTCGGTGGAAAAGGTCGATCCCGCGGTTCCGGCGAGCCGGAGCCGTCGGGTGGTCACGGCCGCCGCCCATGCTCGGGACCGGACGATCGGTCAACTGGTCGCTCTGCTTGTCCCCTTGATCAAGGCCACCCGCTATCCGTTGCTGGTGGTGCTGCTGGCCGCCGCGGTGCCTGCCGTCACGGTGATCATTGTCGCCCTGCTCCGCCCCGGCCCCGACGACGGCTTCTGGATCTTCCTTGGCGTCATCGGCTTGATCGTCGCGGGCTGGTTCGGCATGCGGCGCCGCCAGCTGCTCGCGATCGCCGAGGATCCGGACGGTCTGGCCGACGCGCTGTCGTCCGTGGTCAGCGGCCGCGACATGTGGGAACAGCTGGTGCAAAACGTATCCGCCGGCCGGGTTGGAGTCGCGGTGGCGCGACGTTCGCGGCCGTTGCGGGTGCTGCGCGGGATGTGGCGCGGCGTGCAGCTGACGGGGGTGCTGACCCAGATCACCGAGCGCCCGGAACTCACGCCGCTGATGCCGGGTCGGCTGCGCGGAATGTGGTTCCTCGGCATCGCCTGCCTGATCACCTCGGTGGTCCTGGGCTGCGCCGTGCTCGTCGCCGGGCTGTTATACCTGCTGGGCGCCTGATTGAGGTTCGTCACCTTGCCAGACGTCCGCCACTGATGGACGACTACGGTGGGAAGTACGGGTCGGCGCCTGCGCCGATCAAATGCACCAGGTGATTGTTGGCGCCGCGGACGACGCCGCAGCGAAGGGACAGAGCGATGAATCAAATCGACGAAACCGAACCGGGCTCGGAGACCGACGGCAACGACGGTGTCGCAGAACAACTCTCGGTCGAGGATTCGCTGCTCGACACCCGGATCGAGGACGTGCTGGACGAAGGCTATTCGCCGCCGGATCGCGAGCCGTCGGTCCACGTGCCGACCGAGTCGGAAGAGGCCCGGGGCGAGAGCCTGGATGCGTTGCTGTCCGCCGAGGTACCCGAAGTCTGGGCGCAGGACGAGGACAATCTGTTTGACGAGTCCGGCGACGAAGTCGGCGGGTTGCGTGCGGGACGCCTGGTCAGCGTTGGTTCTGACGGCTACCGCGACACCGAGAAGGATTTGCTGGCGGGCGATGTCGGCATTGACGGAGCGGGCGCCAGCGCGGAGGAAGCGGCCATGCACGTGATCGACGAGTACGACCAGCGTTAAGACGCACTCGAGGAGAGGGCAGTCCTGAAACGGTGACGGGCAAGGCGATGCCAGGGGCGCTCCGCTTCGCCATTGTTCTCGTCGCCCTGTTCGCGCTGCTGATCGGATTGCTCTGGATCCTGCAGCGCCGACTGATCTACCTGCCGGACAACTCGGCCGTCCCGCCTGCCGCGAGCGTGCTGCCGGGTGGCCGGGACATCACGCTGCACACTGCCGACGGGCTCAATCTGGCGGCCTGGTACGTGCCGGCGTCACAGGCTTCTTGCCGCCCCACATTCCTGGTTGCCGGCGGCAATGCCGGGCACCGGGGCTTCCGGGCGCCGCTGATCCAGTCGCTCGGCGCCGCGGGCTTCGGTGTGCTGCTCATGGATTACCGCGGCTACGGCGGCAACCCGGGCGCACCTTCCGAGCAGGGGCTGGCCACCGACATCAGGGCGGCCCATCGGTTCCTGACGGTTGACCAGGCGATCCCGGCCGGGGAGTTGGTGTACTTCGGCGAAAGCCTGGGGGCCGCGGTGGTCACCGGACTGGCGGCCGAGTATCCGCCGGCCGCCCTGGTGCTTCGGTCACCGTTTCGCGACCTCGCCGCTGTCGCCCAGGAGCACTTCCCGTTCCTGCCGGTTCGGTGGCTGCTGCGCGATCGTTTTCCGGTTGCCGACACGGTCGCGGGACTCCGGGTTCCCACGTTGGTGATCTACGGAACCGCGGACACGGTGGTGCCGCCCGAACAGAGCCGCGCCGTCGCCGACGGCGCCGGCGGACCGGTCGAGACCCTCGTGGTGCCCGGCGCCGATCACAACGACCGGATCCTGCTGGACGGGCCGGAAATGATCGGGGCCGTGACGTCGTTGGCCGAGCGCGTCAGCTGCCCGCCGGCGGGTTGACCGGCGCGCGCGGTCGACCGGGCAGAGCCGATCCATGGGCCGGAAAAGATCTTCGTAACTTCGTTGCGCCGGGCGGTGAGACGACGTACTTTCGTCGGTACACGAGGAAGGAGGTGGTCCCACGTTGAAGACGTTTCGGACACGTGAGGTGGCTGGCCGCTAGGCCGCCGTTCCACCGTCGGACCAGGTTCCTGTGAGGGATCAGCGGTCTGGCACAACCGGACAGTCACCGGCCCCCGGGCTGCCGACCAATGTCCAGTCGGCCCATCTGGAGTTCGCACTTCAGGCGGAGCAGCCCGGGGGTTGTCCGTGCCCGGGCCACCTCGTCGGGCCGGACCGCTACAGGCCCCGCTCGATCGGGATGATGCCCCGGTCGGCCGCCCGGACCAGTGCCTGGTGGTCGGCCTCCGTTTGATCGGCATACAGCCTGGCGAACCGGGCCAGCGCAACATCCAGCTTGTCCGATTGCCCGGCATAACCGGCGATCATCGAGGCGCCGCTGGTTCGGGCGTGGCCCTTGGCCAGCAGGTGTCCGACGATGCCCGCGTAGTCGGCCAGCGCCGCGCCGTCGATCGAATCCAGAGCGACCGTGCCCTTCATGTTGCGGAACTGCCGCACGTAGTACTGCCGGCCGTCCGCGGTGGTCCAACCGAGAAGTGGGTCACTGACCGTCTGCAGGGCCTGCTGGTACTCCACCACCCGTTGGCCCTGGTGCGCGTGCCAGGCGGATTCGCCATGCACGTACTTCGCCAACACGGACCGCCGGGCCTGCTTGAGTTGCAGGAAGACGACGTCATCCGGGCTGCTGCCCTCCAACAGGGCGACGTAGGCCCGGAGTCCGACGCTGCCGACACCGACCACCTTGTGGGCGATGTCGACGAGGGTGTACCCACCGAGCGCGCGACGCCAGTGCGGGGCCAGCGTCGCCAGGTACTCGTCGAGCGCGACGGCCAGCATTTCCGCGTCGGCGTCGCTCACCCTGGTCATCAGCGGTGGGTCCTCGATGATCCGCCGTTGACCCTCGTGCTCCTGGGTGAACCGGGGCAGCGCCCGGTCGCTCGTGCGGGTGCGGGCCCGGGTGACCGCACGCCGGATCTCCTGCCGGAGCGACTCGTGGGAGGTCGACTCCTGCAGATGATCGACGTCGAGGCGCTGGTAGGACCTGGCCAGCAACGGCGTCTGCGACAATTCCCGGACCTCGGTCCGGTACGCCGCAACACACTGGACAACCGCGCTCTCGCAGTCGATCTCGGTGGCGCCGTTCTGCCGGCCGGCAACCCAGATGCTGGCCACCAAACGGCGCAGATCCCATTCCCAACCGCCGGGGTGCGCCTCGTCGAAGTCGTTGAGATCGATGACGAGGTCGCGTTCGGGGGAGGCATAGAAACCGAAATTGCCCAGGTGCGAATCCCCCGAGATGACCGGTGTGATGCCGGTCGCCGGCAGCCCGGCAACGTCCTCGGCCATCACCACGGCGGTCCCCCGGAGGAACCCGTACGGATTGGCCGTCATCCGCCCGACCCGCAACGGGATCAACCACTCCAGCCGCCCCTGATGCGACTCCATGATCTGCTGAACCGGATCCGGCCGGTCGGCGGGCGGCGTCCAATCCCCGAGCGAGCTCCGCGGCACCTGCCGCCGCAACTCGCGGCCCATCCGGTAACGGTCGGCACGCGCCGTCGGCCGGCGGCGCAAGGAGGTGAACGCCTCGCTGTCCGCGGAGGCCAGGACGACGTGTCCCTGCGTCGTCGTCGAGGTGCTCACCGAAGATCCCTTCCCATGGAGCGGACACTAGTCGCCTGCGACGGAGTCGGCAGGCGCTACTGGCATGTCGCGTCGCCTGCGACTTGCGGAGCAGCGCGAATACCCAAGATTAGGGATCTGCTGTGATCGTCAACCGTCATAGAATGCGGGTGCTGTCCGAAGCCCAAGTGCGTTGCCGAGGGGCGCATGGCGGACTCTCAGGGGGCAGACATGATCGAGCGAGGCGAGCGGACCGATTCGACTGAGCATCCTGGGCCGCTCGCCAGGTGGCGTGCCCGCCGGGCTGCCGAGAATGCGGCGCTGGCCGAGGCCGACGCCCGGATCCCGTCCCAGCTCGACAGGTGGAACATGGAACGGCTGGAAGGCAGTGACGACGACCTGCCGGACGACTGAGGTTGTCGCCTTCGCGCAGCACACCGAGATTCCGGCATGGTCGAAAGTGCCCGCTCAGCCGGTCGTCTCGTCGTCGGCTTCGGCCCACGGATCGGCGGACTGCCGAGGCGGTGTGACACCTGCCGGCAACGAACCGTGGCGGTCCTGATAGGCCCGCAGATAGGCCCCGACGGCAGTCGGCAAGGTGGGAAAGATCAGGTCGTCGCCGATCCGGTCCACCAGACCTGCTCGCACCAGATCCGCGCGGAGGTCCTGTTTGACTCGGGCCATCGCGAAGACCACGCCCAGCGCCCCCAGTTCCTCCCGCAACTGGCCGACCGCGTCCGCGGCGGTCAGGTCGATCTCGACGTTGGCCTCGGCGTTCATCACAAACCATTCCACGGGGACAGGCGGCCCTGGATCATGCGGGTCAAGGACCTCCCCGCGACGCTCCGAGGCCGCGAGCGTCTGCATGGCGCGACGACGAAAATCCTCGGCGTTGGCGAAGAACAGCGGCGCGTCGTAGCGGTAGACGACAAGACCGGGGACCTGTCGGGCGAGCGGGTAATCGTCGACGTCGTGCATTCCGGCGATCCCCGGCACGTAGCCGAGAATGCTGTCGTGCGGCCGGGCGACCCTGCGCAGCAGATCCGTGATCGACAGGGCGACTGCCGCCAGTACCCCGAACAGCACGCCGAGGCCCAGTACGGCAACGGTGGTCGCGACGGCGAGCAGGAACTCGCTGCGCCGGAATCGGGCGATCCGGCGCAGTTCGCCGATGTCGATCAAACGCACCGCAGCAAAGATCACCAGAGCACCCAGTGCCGCCTTCGGAAATCCGCTCAGCAGCGGACCCGCGACCAACAGCGTCAGCAGGACCACCGCCAGGACGACCAGCGAGTAGAGCTGGGTCTTGCTGCCGACGGCCGCACCCAGGGCGGTCCGGCTCGCGCTGCAGCTGATCGGAAAGCCTTGGGAAAGTGCGGACACGGCGTTCCCGGCGCCCAGCGCGATCCACTCCTGATTGGCGTCCACCGATTGCCCCTGGCGGATCGCGAAAGACCTGGCGGTCAGCACGTTGTCGGTGTACCCGACGAACGCGATACCCAGGGCCGGCAGCAACAGCATCGCCAGGTCCTGCAGGCGCAGATCCGGCACCACGAGGTGCGGCAGACCGGCGGGAACCGTTCCGACCACGGTGATCCCACGGTCCTGCAGGGAGAAGACGGCCACCACCAGCGCAGCGAGCAGCACCGTGATCAGGGGGCCGGGCAACCGGGGCGCCAGCTTGGCCAGGCCGAACAGCATCCCGACCAGCACTATCGACATCACCGCTGTCGGCCAGTGCAGCTCACCGAGCTGACCGGCGAAGGAGAGAATCTGCGGGACGAACTCGTCCCCTTCGACGGCGACACCGGTGATCTTGCCCAGCTGGCCGGCGATCATGATGACCGCAACCCCGGCCATGTAGCCGACCAGAACGGGCTTGGACAGCAGGTCGGCCAGGAATCCGAGGCGTCCCAACCGGGCGACCAGACAGATCCCGCCGACCAGCAGCGCCAAGGTGGCTGCCAGTGACGCGTACCGAACAGGGTCGCCGGCGGCGATCGGCGCCAACACCACGGCGGTCATCAGCGCGGTCGTCGACTCCGGCCCGATCGACAACTGCCGGGATGCGCCGAGCAGCGCGTACACCGCGAGCGGACCGATGGTCGCCCACAATCCGACCACCGGAGGCAGCCCAGCGACCTCGGCGTAGGCCATCACCTGGGGGACCAGGTAGGCGGCAACCGTCAATCCGGCCAGTACGTCGCCGCGCAACCAGCCCCGCTGGTAGTCCTTGAACTGACGCAACCCGGGGAGCACCGTCAAGAGCCTGCTCCCGCTGCTGGGTATCACTGTCCTACTGTGGCTACTCGCCGTTGCGGTCGCCACCTGGGGGTGCGGCCGGAAAACCGGTGTTCGGTGCGGCAACGGACCCACCGCGCATGCCGGTCACTGGTCGTGAGATCGAACCGCAGTCGTCCCGCTCCAGCCGGGCCCGCATTACCCCGAACGAGTGAAATTCGGGATGTCTTCGACGCAGCAAATAGCTGGCTATTGCGTCAACGGCGCACCCTCCGCAATCTGCGCAAACACCCCTTCCTGTGAAATCCCAATGATCGTTATCAATCCGTTATGTCCAAATTGACGCGCTGGACTTCACGGATGCCGTCCGTATCGTCTGCAACAGCTGTGGTTTCGCCGCGGCTACTCCGTTCACACCTCCGGGCCAAGCGCCTAATGCTGTCCGAATCGGACCCGGAAAACTCGACAACAGAAAGGCTCGGACAGCAGCGGGGAAACCATCTTTGGGAGCTTCGAGCTTCCTTGGGGTTAATTCGGTCGATGGCAATGATCCACCGATCGGACGGGCGATCCCCTGCACCCATTCGCTGACCATCGCGGATGAGTCGCGCCCGAACCCGACAGCTCACCTCGCAGGCGCAAGCTAGGGGAAACGCACATGATTCGACACATCGGGCGCCACCGCGAACCGTCCAGGCTCCGCGTTCTGGCGTTTCGGGGCGCCGCCGTCGGCGTCGTCGCCGGCGCTGCCGCGCTGACCCTCGCCGGACCCGCCTCGGCGGCCCCGGACTCCACCTGGGACTCGGTCGCCCAGTGCGAGAGCAGCGGCAACTGGTCCATCAACACCGGCAACGGCTACTACGGCGGGCTGCAGTTCTCTCAGTCCACCTGGAACGCCTTCGGCGGCCAGGAGTATGCCTCGCGCGCCGATCTGGCAAGCCGCGAGGAGCAGATCGCCGTGGCCGAGAAGACCCTGGCCGGCCAGGGCTGGGGTGCGTGGGCCTGCGCCTACGCCGGCGGCGGCGAGGGCCCCACCCAGCGCACCGTCACGGGCAGCAACGACGCGGCGGAGGCCGCGCCGGCCGCCGAAGAAGCTGCGCCGGCTGCTGCGGAAACTTCGGCGCGCTCGGCCGAGGCGGCGCCGAGCGAGAACGGCGGGCGCGCTGATCGCTCGCGCCCGTCCGATGCTCAGCCGAGCCGGAGTAACGACACCGCGAGCGCACTGGTCGCCCCGGCCAGCGCCCCGGACGGCACCTACACCGTCGTCTCCGGCGACACCCTGTCCAAGATCGCGACGGCCAACGGCGTCGCGGGTGGTTGGCAGGCGCTGTACCAGGCCAACTCGGACGTCGTGTCCGACGCCGACCTGATCTTCCCGGGCCAGGTTCTGCGTCTGGGCTGAGCACGCTGAGCACAAAGGGCGCCGATCGCAGCATTGCGCTGCGGTCGGCGCCTTTTGCGCCGTCCCGGCCCGGAACGACTTTTGGACAACGAGCACCTACTACCGGCCGGGTGAAGCGCCCGCCTGCGGCCTGGCCTGCGGGCTACGATCCAGCGATGATCATGCGACGGGTGTGCACGGGTCTGCTCGTCGCAGCGGTGACCGGCATGCTGGCGCTCAGCGGCTGCACTTCGACCACGACGACGGCAACCCCGACGGCCGCCGCGCTGACCGCGCCGGAGGTGCTGGCGAAGTCGTCCGCCGCCATGGCGGCGGTGACCAGTGCGGCCTTCACCATCGCGGTGGATGGCCAGCTGCCGGCGGTCACGGTGCAGGCGGCCGAGGGTGAATTGACCGCCGCCGGTGACGCCCAGGGTTCGGCCAAGATCATCCAGTTCGGGCAGCTCCTTGAGGTGGAATTCGTCCTGGTGGGCGGCGACCTCTACATCAAGGGCCCGACCGGCGGATTCACCACGGTGCCGGCGGCACTGGCCGGGTCCGTCTACGACCCGTCGGCGATTCTGGACCCCGACAAGGGCGTGGCGAAGGTGCTCGCTTCCGTTGAGAGTCCGACCCTGACCAGTAGCGACGGGGATTCCTGGGTGGTCTCCGGAACCGTGCCGACCGCCGTGGCCGCCGGTCTGGTGCCGGGCATCGCCACCGATGTGGACGGCGTTTTCACCATCGCGATGGCCACCGGCTATCTCACCGCCGCCGACCTCTCCCTCACCGGCGAGGACGGCAAGCCGGCCACCGTCACGGTGGGATTGTCGAACATCAACGAACCCGTCTCGATCAGCCCGCCGGGGTGAGCAACCGCCGCCTCGCGATCGGCGCGGCCGGGACGGCGGTCCTGCTGGCCGCACTGGACGCCTACGTGGTGGTCGGTGTCCTGATCGACATGGTGCGCGACCTCGGCATCCCGGTGAACCACCTGGAGCGGGCCACCCCCGTGGTCACCGGGTACCTGCTCGGGTACGTCGCCGGTATGCCCCTGCTCGGCCAGCTGTCCGACCGGCACGGCCGGCGCCCGGTCCTGCAGTGGTGCCTGGTCGGGTTCGCCGTCGGATCGGCCATGACGGCCGTCGCGACCGGACTGCCGTTGCTGGTCGCCGGCCGGGTGCTGCAGGGCATCGCCGGCGGCGCGCTGCTGCCGGTGACGATGGCGCTCGTCGCCGACCTGTGGGCCGAGCAGAAGCGCTCGACCGTGCTCGGGATCGTCGGCGCCGCACAGGAACTGGGCAGCGTGCTCGGCACCCTCTACGGAGTGGCACTGGCCGCCGCGTTCAACGCGTGGCGACTCACCGAAGACCTGGAGCCGCAGAGCTGGCGCTGGGTGTTCTGGGTGAATCTCCCGCTCACCGCCCTGGCGATGCTGGTCGTGCACCAGACAGTCCCCCGCGGGCGCAACCCCGCTCCCACCGACGCCACCGGTCGGCGACCCGGCATCGACGTCGTCGGCGGCGGGCTGCTCGCGCTGGCGCTCGGCCTGCTCGTCGTCGGGCTGTACAACCCGGATCCGGCCCGCGGAGTGCTGCCGCCCTGGGGCCTGCCGGTGATCGGAGCGGCAGTCGCGTCGTTGGTCACCTTCGTCCTGTGGGAGCGCCGGTCGCCGGTCCGGCTGCTCGATCCGGCCGGGGTGCAGATGGGTCGTTTCCTGGCGACCTTGGCGGTGAGCATGACCGCCGGCGCCGCCCTGCTGGTCACCCTGGTCAACGTCGAGCTCTTCGCACAAACGTTGCTGCGCATGGACTCCGGCCAGGCCGCGCTGATCCTGGTGCGGTTCCTGATCGCCCTGCCGGTGGGCGCGGTGATCGGCGGCCTGCTCGCCGCCAAGGCCGGTGAACGATGGGTGAGTGTCGCGGGCCTACTGGTCGCCGGCGGCGGCTATCTGCTCATCTCCCGGTGGCCCATCGACGTGTCGACGGCCAGTCACCCGTTCGGCCTGCCAGTCCTGGACACCGATCTGGCCATCGCCGGCTTCGGTCTCGGCCTGGTGATTGCCCCGCTGTCGTCGGCGGTCCTGCGGCTGGTGCCCGCGGCGTCACACGGGGTCGCGTCCGCGGGCGTCGTGGTGGCCCGGATGACCGGAATGCTGATCGGAGTGGCGGCCCTCACCGGTTGGGGGCTGTACCGGTTCGGGACCTTGACGGCCGACCTGGCGACGCCGTTACCGATCGGCGTCACAGAGGAGGAATTTGCCGCCCAACTGGCGGATTACAACCAGGCCCTGTCGGCCGCCCTGCTCACCGAATACCGGGAGATCTTCCTGATCACCGCGGTGATCTGCCTTGCGGGGGCGGCGCTGTCACTGCGGCTACCGGCCCGGACGGCGTCGGTCCCGCAGTCGAGACCATGAAGTCGTCGAGGACCACGGCGAACCTGTCCGGTTCGTCGAGATGGGGGAAATGTCCTGAGCGGGCGAACATCTCCACTCGGGTGGCGGGCAGCTCCAAGCGGGCCGCCTCGACATGGGAGGACGGGATCATCCGGTCCCGTTCGCCCCACACCAACAGTGACGGTTGCGCCGCGAAGCCGGCCAACCGGTTCTGCGCGCTGACGGTTTGGCCGTGCACGTCGATGACCGACCGACTGGTGGCCAGGAACGCCTTGCGGGTCTGGGCGTCGGCCAGGCTGGGCAACCCGCGCCAGGCCTCGTCGGTGCTCGGGCTGACCGCGGGCAATCCGACCTTGGACCACCATCGCAACGCGGTGTCGCCGATGGTGTGCACCCAACTTGAGGCGATCACCGGGAGCACCAGTTCGCTGCCCGGCAGCGTGGCCGCGCGGAGCAGCGGATTCAGCTCCCGGCCCAGCCCACCGCTGCTGACCAGGACCAGCGCGTCCACCCGATCCGGGAACAGGTAGGCCATCTGCAATGCGACACCGCCGCCGAAGGAATGCCCGACCAGCGTTGCGCTGGGCACCTCGAGGGCGTCGAACAGATCCCGCAGGGTGGCCGCGTGCGCGCTGAGCGAGTAGTCACCCGATGCCTTGGCCGATTCGCCGTGCCCGAACAGGTCCGGGGCGATGACCCGATGACGATCGGCGAGGCGACCTACCTGCGCCGCCCAGGTCTGGGATGAGCTCATCAGACCGTGCACGAAGACGATGGGACGACCGGCGCCCTGATCGAGGTAAGCGAGCTCGTTGCCGTGCAGGGAGATCCGCTTCATCACCATTGGCATCCCCCGTCGCTGTTACTGGCCGGTAACCGACCTTACTACCCGCAGCGCCGGCGGCCGGGTCACAGTTTCACGATCTGCGAAGTAGGAAACCTGATCGGTACATGGCGTGGCTACGCTGTCTAGGACGGATGGGCCGTCCGCACGAAACGGGACGGAGAATGCCACTGATGAGCATCCGACAGGTTCAGATCGGCTGCGACTTCGTCTATGACGCGCAGGTCGACACCCCGACGGTCTTCCAGGTGACTCCATTGGGCGTCGACAACGTCGACATCCAGGGCGAGAAGTGGGCGTTTTCGCCCGAGCAGAACACCCACGAGTACCGGGACATCTACGGCAACCGTTGCCAGCGCATCATTTTGCCCAAGGGCCGCTCGCAGATCAGTTATCAGGCCATGGCCACCGTGCCGGACGCCACCGAGGACTTCGATCTCACGGCGCCGGAACTCAATCCGCACGCGCTACCCGACGACGTGCTCGTCTACCTGATGCCCAGCCGGTACTGCCTGCCCGACATGCTCGGCAACGAGGCGTGGGCCAGGTTCAGCCAACTCCCGCGTGGCTACACCCGGGTGCAGGCGATCTGCCAACATGTCAACGATCATCTGCAGTTCGCGTACGGCAGCAGTTCGCCGACCTCCACGGCGGTGGACGTCAACGCCTCCGGGTACGGCGTGTGCCGCGACTTCACCCACCTGGCGATCACCTTCTGCCGGGCGATGAACATTCCGGCACGCTACGTCTTCGGGTACCTGCCGGACATGGACGTGCCGATCGACCCCAATCCGATGGACTTCGCCGCCTGGATGGAGGTCTGGCTGGGGGATCGGTGGTGGACGTTCGACCCGCGGAACAACATCCGCCGCAAGGGTCGCATCCTGATCGGCCGCGGGCGCGACGCCTCCGATGTCGCGATGGTCACCTCGTTCGGCGGCCCCATGCTGCAGTCGATGTCGGTCGTCGCCCAGGAAGTGATCTGATCGGTCGATTTCACCCGATCGAATGGCAAGGGGTAGAACGGTTCCATGGCCCCAACTTTGTCGACGCCCAGACTCCTGCTCCGCGAATGGCAGGTGGACGACGCGCCGGCCGCGCTCGAGATCTACGGTCACCGTGACGTTGCACGCTGGTTGAGCCCGGCGATGGATCAGGTGTCGGATGTGGCGGCGATGCGAGTGTTGTTGCAGCACTGGATCTCCGAGGATCACCGGGCGGTTCCGCCGGCCGGCCGCTGGGCGATGACGGACGTCCGCGACGGCCGCGTCATCGGTGGAGTGATCCTGTTGCCGCTGCCGCCCGGGCAGAGCGACCTGGAAATCGGCTGGCAACTGCTCCCGGAGGTCTGGGGGCAGGGCTACGCCACCGAGGCGACCCACGGGGTTGCCGGGTGGGCCTTCACCCAGGAGATCGACGAGGTGTTCGCCGTCGTCCGCCCCGGCAATGCCAGGGCGGCCGCGACGGCCCGCCGCAACGGGATGACCTGGGTGGGGGAGACGGACAAGTACTTCGGGCTGACCCTGCAGGTGTATCGGCTGCGGCCGGCGGACCTGGACCGGTCGTCCCAGGTCGACGAGCAATCCTGATGAATGCACTGATGGCGGCGCATTGATGGACGGCTACTGATGGCCGGCGCGTCGGCCGGCGTTCCGCGCGACCGGGACGCCGCGGGCCGGGCCCGCAACTCCCGGCCCCGGGACGAGTTGGGCCGGCCGTTGCCGTACGGGTCGGACAATGTCGAGCGGCAGCCCGAAGGTGTGGTGCGGACGCCGGACGAGACCATCAACCAGGCCCAGGAATTGCTGGATTTGCAGAAGCCTTTCCATGCGCATGAGGTCTTCGAGGACGCCTGGAAGTCCACGGCCGGACCCGACCGCGAAGTGTGGAAGGGGATGGCACAACTCGCGGTCGGGCTGACCCACCTCGGACGCGGCAACCTGCGCGGCGCGCAAACCCTGCTGCAGCGCGGATCTCGTGCCGTGGCCGGTTACCGCGACCAGCCACCGTACGGGCTGGACATTGCCGGCATCCTGCGCTGGTCGGCCGAGCTGATCACCAGACTCGATGCCGCCCAGTCGGTCTCGCAGGTAACCTGGGTCGCGCCGGTGCTAGTTGGGGCGGACGACGACCACCGGGCACAGCGCATGGGTGATCAGTGAATGGCTCGTCGAGCCGAGCAGCATGCCGGTGAACCCGCCCCGACCGCGGCTGCCGACCACCAACAGTTGCGCCTGCCGACCTTGCTCGAGCAGGGCCGGCGTCGGTTTGCCATGCGCGACAACCGATAGCACGTCGACGTCGGGGTGCTTGTGCCGCCAGGGGGCCAACTGCCCGGCCAACTGCGCCCGCTCGCTCTCCTCGAGCCGGGCGTAATCGCTGGACGTCACGTCGGCCAGCGTCGGTCGCGGATCACTCCAGGCATGCACGGCAACCAGCGGGGCGCCGCGTGCCGCGGCCTCCTCGAAGGCGAAGTCGAGCGCCGCATCGCTGGTCGGCGATCCGTCGACGCCGACGACGACCGGGCCGGTGATCGTCCAGCCTGGTCCGTCGACCGGGATAACGGCGACCGGCGCTGAGCCGTGCGCGGTGATGGCAAGGGCGACCGAGCCGAGCAGCGTTCCTGCGACCCGACTCTGCCCCCGGGATCCGACCACCGTCAGCCGCGCCGTTTCCGACGCGCGACGCAACGCAACCACTGCGTCACCCTGGAACAGCCGGGTATGCACGTCCAGACCGGGGTGCCGTTCGCGGAGGTCCTCGGCGACGTCGCTGAGCATCCGACGGCCCTCGGCGCGCATCACCCGCCCGAGGTCCGACGGCGCCATGCTGTAGCCGGCGTAGCCGGCGACCGGCAGTTGGTAGGCGTAGACCAGACGCAGCGGTGCGTGGCGATTGGCCGCCTCCGCGGCCGCCCAGTCCGCCGCTTTTCTTGCGTGTGCCGAGCCGTCCACGCCGACAACGATCAGATCGGTCCGCTGGGCGGGCTTGACGGCCCGCTCCGCGCGCGGCGTCAGGGTCGGTGGGACGGAATGAATCTCGCTGAGCAACGGGACCCTTCCGGCTGGCGGGTAGGTCGGTTCGACATCCAGTGGATGGGACAGGCTCGACTTCTGCTGGGCGCCGAGATACCGCTGCAAGGCTGCGTCATGCCTGGAGATCGCGGCCGATGACCGGCCTGCTGCGATGCGGGCTTCGGACGTTGCGGTGAAGTTCTCGCGCGTGGTCATCTCTACTCTCCTTTGCCGATCGATCGATCGACGCGCCCGACATTGGGCTCACCCTCAATGCTTGCCTCGCCGGACGCTCTGGAACAGGGCCGAAAGACCTGACTGGTGTGGGCGTCACCGGTCGGCCGCGGTGCGCCGGGGAGAGAGCGAACCTTTATCGCTGGCGGTGGCTCCGGCGCCCGAAAAGCAGGCTGGCCAGGCTGTAGCTGATCTCCCAGAACGCATCCCGCAGCGCCCCTGCGACTGTCGAACGGCGCGGCCCCGCAGCCTGACAATTGGCCGCGGGCACCACGGTTCCGCCATCGATCATGGACGGATTCGGGACTTCCATCATTCCTTTTCTCCTTCGCTCACGTTCGGTTGGTGAGCAAAGGACCGGACAATCGTCCCGCCCGTGACATTCCGGCGACACACGCCGGGTGATCTGATCAGCTCGACCCATCGCAGCTGTCACGTTTCACGTTCGCCCCGCCGGTCCATTGTTGCGGCGACCGCCTCGCCGCTGGGCAACCCCCTTGTTCCGCCGCGCAACAGGTCACGCGCGGCCAGGACCGAGGTCCTGAACGGATTGCTCCGTGCCAGGCATCTGAGTGTGGACCCGGATTGGGCACCGACCTTGCCCGCGGCCGGCCAAGGCTTCGCCCTCATGGACCTGCTCATGCAGGTCGACGACCGTCAGGCTTCCCCGCAGTAGGCGCGGCAGCTGCGAGCGGAGCGACGCCGGGTGCCACCGAATAGTCCGTTGGCATTTCGCGCTTACTTCTGGCCGGTTTCGGGGTGTGTCCGGCGGCGGGTGGGACCAGCCACGCTCTGCTTGACGCGTACTCCGATCCGGAGTCGTCTGAAACCCGGTATTCCCGCTCTTACCTCGTCGCTGGGCCGGACACCTGTCATCGACAGGACCGGCGTCGAGCGAAATAGGTGACAACCCGGGGCCGGTCGTCGTGCGCGGTCTTGGACCCGCGATAGTGGTTGCGGCACAGCCCATCCGTGCATTGTCACAATTCCGCGAGGCATTCGGTCCAGGTGTTGTTGCCGCTTGCAGAACCGTGAGCGGCTGGACCGCAGTTCTCGCGAAAAGGAGTTTGTGCAATGAAGATCATCGTGATCGGTGGAACAGGATTGATCGGCTCGAAATTGGTGACCAAGCTGGGCGAGCACGGGCATGAAGCGGTCGCCGCCGCCCCGAGCACCGGCGTGGATACGTTGACCGGGGCGGGCCTGGCCGAGGTACTCGACGGTGCGGCAGTGGCGGTCGACGTGTCGAACTCGCCATCCTTCGCCGACGAACCGGTGATGGAGTTCTTCCGGACCTCCACCACGAACCTGCTCCGGCACGCGGACAAGGCGGGAGTCGGGCACTACGTGGCCTTGTCGGTGGTCGGTACGGATCGGATGCAGGAATCGGGCTATTTCCGCGCGAAGAGCCTTCAGGAATCCCTGATCCGTGAGTCGGGTCTGCCGTACTCCATCGTGCACGCCACCCAGTTCTTCGAATTCATCAAGGCGATCGCCGATTTCAGCACCGTCGACGGCAAGGTCCGCCTGCCGTCCGCGCCCATCCAGCCGATGGCCTCCGACGACGTCGCAGCGGGCGTGGGACGTGTCGCCGTGGGGGAGCCGCTGAACGGAATCCGCGAGATCGGCGGCCCGGAACTGTTCCGGCTCGATGAGCTGGTGCGGAAGGGCCTCGCGGCCAAGGGCGACCCGCGCGAGGTCGTCACCGACGAGCAGGCCCGGTACTCCGGGGTGTCGGTTGACGAAAGCACCCTGATCCCCGGGCAGGGCGCCCAACTCGGGCAGATCACCTTCGACGATTGGCTCGCGCAGCAGAAGTCGTGAACACAGCGGGGTGGCCGTCCAAGCCGGACGGATCCGCTTCCGCAACCGGGGGCGGCCGTCCACGCCGGGCGGCCTCCCTTCGGTGGCGGCGGGGTCGTTGTACCCGGCCCACCCCGATACGACAGACCCCGATACGACCCGCTCCGCGCGACCGCGCTTGCCTGCAGACGGGCCTCGTGGTGACGCGCGTCGCGGCGACTGCACATGGCAGGGCAACTATTACTCGGAAGGACACCCCGCACCATGACCACATCAATTGCGTCATCCACCTTGACCGCTGGAACCTGGACCGCAGACGCCGCGCACTCGGAGGTCTCCTTCACGGTCCGGCACATGACCGTCGGCAGGGTTCGTGGCACGTTCGCGATCAACTCGGCCACGCTGTACGTCGGGGCGAACGGCATCGCCAGAGCGTCCGCCACCGCCGAGATCGACGCCACCAGCGTTGACACCAAACAGAAGCAGCGGGACGCAGACATCTGCTCCGCCAACTTCCTCGACGTCGACAATCATCCGACCATCACCTTCGTCTCCACCGCTGTCAGGGAAATCGACGGCGACAGGTTTGTGCTGGCCGGTGTCCTGACCATCCGCGGGGTCACCAATCAGGTCGAGCTGGCGACCGAATTCCTCGGCGAGACGGTTGACCTGTTTGGCTTCACCCGGGCCGGGTTCTCGGCCACCACCTCGATCTCCCGCAAAGCCTTCGGCGTGCGATACGACGCCCTGTTCGGTGCGGGCAACGCGGTCGTCGCCGACAGCGTCGACATCTCAATGGATCTGGAATTCATCCGGCACAGCGACTGATTCGACGCGGGCCGACCCTGGCCCACGTTCATTCCCATCCGAAAAGTCACACCACCCGAAAGGCGACACATGATGAGGCACGTCATTCTCGAACCAGCGGCCCAGGAATTTGCGGACGCGACGTCCGCGCCACCGTTTCTGTACGAGCTTGGACCGGCCGGTGCCCGGCAGGTGCTCGACGACGTCCAGGCCGCCCCAGTGGACAAACCGGAGGTCACCGAGAAGTGGGTGACGGTGCCGGCCGACGTCGGTGACGTGCGAGTGCGCATCGTCCGGCCGGCCGATGCCACCGGCGACCTGCCCGGGATTCTCTACATCCATGGGGGCGGCTGGGTTCTCGGCAACAGCGCCACGCACGACAGGCTGGTGCGCGAGCTCGCGGTCGGTGCCCGCGCCGCCGTGCTGTTCGTCGAATACGACCGCTCGCCGGAAGCGCACTACCCGGTCGCCGTCGAGCAGGCCTACGCCGCGGCCAAGTGGATCAACCTGCACGGCCCCGCCGAGGCCATCGACCCGACCCGTCTGGCGATCGCCGGGGATTCCGTCGGCGGCAACATGGCAGCGGCGGTCACCATCCTGGCCAAACAACGCGGCGACGTCACCTTCGTGCACCAGTCGCTGTACTACCCCGTCACGGACGCCGCCCAGGACACCGCCAGCTACCGGGAGTTCGCCGACGGCCCGTTCCTGACCGCCAAGGCGATGGCCTGGTACTGGGACGCGTACGCCCCGGACCTGTCCGTGCGCTCCGAGATCACCGTGTCCCCCCTCCGCGCCGGCCTCACGGACCTCGAAGGTCTCCCAGCCGCGTTCGTCATCGTGGACGAGAACGACGTCCTCCGTGACGAGGGCGAAGCCTACGCGCGTCACCTCACCGAGGCCGGCGTCCGCACGACATCCGTTCGCTACAACGGTGTTCTGCACGATTTCATGATGCTCAACCCGCTCCGCGAAACCCAGGCGGCGACTGCCGCGATCGAACAAGCCGTCCACGTCATCAGCAAGGCGCTAGCCGCGTGACCCCCCATATCCCGTTTCACCGAGAAGGAGAAGAACCATGTCAGCAGAAAAGCCCGCCATCGTGCTCGTCCACGGCGCCTTTGCCGAATCCGCGAGTTGGAATCCCGTCATCGAGCGGTTGCAGGAAAAATCCTATGACGTCACCGCAGTGGCCAACCCGTTGCGCAGCGTGGAAATTGACGCCGCCTACGTGCGGGACGTCATCGCGGCGATCGGCCGGCCCGTCGTGCTCGCCGGGCATTCCTACGGCGGATTCGTGATCACCGAAGCAGCGGCCGGCAACGACGCGGTCGTCGGCCTGACCTACGTGGCCGCGTTTGCGCCGGAGCACGGCGAATCGGCCTTCGAACTGTCGGGAAAGTTCCCCGGGAGCACCCTGGCCACCGCCCTGGCGGTCCACCCGCTGTCGACCGGCGGGAACGAGTTGACGATCACGAAAGAAGCCTTCCACCAACAGTTCGCGGCCGACGTCCCGGCCGGCACTGCAACGCTGATGGCGGCCACGCAACGCCCCATCACCGAGACCGCGCTGACCACCGGGCTACCCACCAGTCACCCGGCCTGGCGGACCATCCCATCCTGGTTCGTGTTCGGCAGCGACGACCGCAACATCCCGGCCGAGCTGATCCGGTTCATGGCAGAGCGTGCCGGCTCCCGCGGCACACACGAGGTCACCGGAGCGTCACACGCGCTGAGCGTGTCCTGCCCCGACCCGGTGACGGCGATGATCCTTCGTGCGGCTGACGCTGCTGCTCACTGATTTCCGGGCAACGCCCGCAGTCCCGAGACTCTGCTTCGGAGCGACCCTCCGAAGCAGAGTTTGCGGGTGTCTGCCCATGGTCGGCCAAGGCGGTGGGCGGCGGGAGGCGAACTGATGTCGGCACGATTCGGTCGACCCGAGATCACCCAGTCAGGCCGCTTGCCGACCGCCAACCGTCTCGGCGAGCAGCTGCTCGAGCCGGGTGATCTGGCCGAAGTTCGATGCGCCACGGAACGCGGCGAGCAGCCGACCGCACTGGTCGGGATCGATCGGCATGCGACGCCGACCGGAAAGCTGAGTGCGTGCGCGTCGGGCGATTTGGCGGGCATTCGGCTCACTGAGTCCGAAGGCCTCGGCGATGGTACGGAACGGGTAGTCGAACGCTTCGCGCAGCACGAAGACAGCGCATTCCGTCGGCGATAGCCGTTCCAGGAGTTGCGTGATGGCCAGTTCGAGCGCAGCGGACAGTTCGGCGTCCGCAGCCGGATCACCGAGTGTTCCTCCCGCCACAACGATCTCGTCGCCGATCGGCAGCTCATGCCGGGCGCGGGCCGACGTCGCCATGGTGAGCGCAACCCTCCTGGTGGCGGTGACCAGAAAGGCCGTCCGGTCCCGGACCGCGCTGCGGTCGGTCCGTTGCCAGCGGATCCACACGTCCTGGACGACGTCCTCGGCGTCCGTGGTACCGCCGAGAATGCGGTGGGCGATACCGAACAGGCGCGGCCGGATGGATTCGAAATCCGTTGCGGCAGAGGATATCAACGCCATCTCATGTGATCCGGGGTCGGCAGAGCCGCTGTGCAGGTGCATGGGGGACCCGTTTCTGTGCACGATTGCCGGACTTTTCAGACCGGTTCGTCGGTTGCGTGGTCCAGTCATCGTCCCGATCACGGCAGGGCAACCGAGTCCGTCGAACCAACCAGTCGGGTCCCTAGCGACCGCCCCCAGTGGCCGTCCCTAGTGACCGGCCCCCGGCGTGGAGCGTGCTGCCAATCCGGGCCCGCGGGCTTGTAGAATCACCATTTGCCGCCCCGAGGAGTCGGCCTGCAGATGCGAATCCGATGCCAATCCCGACCGGACCCGATGTGATGAGAGAGCGCGACAGCATTCGCTCATCGGGCCGGAGAGCGGCACCGTTGCTGGGCCGTGATCGGGTGTTGGAACGACTGGAAGCGCTCGTGCTGCGGGCCCGCAACGGCCACAGCGGAGCGCTGATCGTCGCCGGAGAGGCCGGTATCGGCAAGACCGCCCTGCTGAACCGCGTTGCCGAACGGGCCGGATCCAGCGTGCAGGTTGAACGGATGGTCGCGGCGGAAAGTGAGATGGAACTGACCTACGCCGGCCTGCAATTGCTGTGTGGACACATGGTGACGGCCGCGGAACACCTCCCGGTCCCGCAGCGCGCGGCGCTGGAGGCGGCGTTCGGTCTGCGTGATCTCGGCACGCCGGATCCGTTTGCCGTCGGCCTGGCGGTGTCGGGGCTGCTCAGCCACATCGCTGGTGATCGGCCCTTGCTGTGCATCGTCGATGACGCGCAATGGCTCGATGCCGTTTCGGCACGGGTGCTCGCTTTCGTTGCCCGCCGCCTCAGCGATGATGGCATTGCGATCGTCTTCGCAATGCGGCGGGTCATCGACCAGTTCGCCGACCTGCCGCAGCTGTTTCTCGAGGGGCTCGGAGACGACGACGCGCGGGAGGTGCTGCGCCTTGCGTTGCCCGGCGCCATTGACAGCCGCGTGCGTGACCAGCTGATCACCGAGTCCCGCGGGAATCCGCTTGCACTGCAGGAGCTGCCGAGGGCGCTGACCGCGGCAGAGATGGCCGGCGGCTTTGCCCTGGCCAGTTCCATGCCGGTGGAGGCGCGCATCAAGCAGAGCCTGCTGGCCCAACTCGGGCCGCTGCCCTCGGCGACCCGGCTATTGCTGCTGCTGGCCGCCGCCGACCCAACCGGTGACCCCGGGCTGCTCTGGCGGGCGACCGAGCTGCTGGGGCTGAGCCCGGACAATCTCGACATCGCCGAGCAGGCGGACGCGCTCGTCGTCGGGACGCGTGTCGGGTTCCGCCATCCGCTCATCCGTTCGGCCGTGTACCAGTCGGCATCGCCGGTCGACCGCCGGCGGGTTCACGCAGCGCTTGCCGAGGCAACCCCGGTCGATCGCGATCCCGACCGCCGGGCGTGGCACCACGCGAACGCAACGGCGCGCCCTGACGAGGAGGTGGCCAGGGACCTCGAACGGTCGGCGGAACGAGCGCGGACCCGCGGCGGGGCGGCCGCGGCGGCCGCGTTCCTGGAGCGCGCCGCGGAATTGTCGCCGTCGCCGGACAAGCGAACGGAACGGCTCATCTCGGCGGCCGAGGCCAAGCATGATGCGGGCGCACCCGAGATCGCGTTACGGCTGCTGGACAGTGCCCGTGACTATCCATTGACCACGCTGCAGCAGGCGCTGATCGGTCGACTGCGGGCCCGCGCCGGGTACGCATTACGCCGCGACCGCAGCTCTCCGCGGCAGCTGCTCGCGGCCGCCAAGAACCTCGAACCGCTCGACCCGGCGCTCGCGCGCGACACCTACATGCTGGCCCTGTCAGCGGCGCTCTACGCAGGCCGGCTCGGTGAGCCCGGGGCCGTCGGGGAGATTTCGACGGCGATCCTGGCTGCGACCGCTGCCGATCGCTCGGATCGCGCGCCGGATCTGATTCTGCGCGGCCAGGCGCTGCTCTTTACCGCGGGGCAGGAGGCTGCGTTGCCAACGGTGCGGCGCGCACTGCATGCCTTCCTCACCAGGCCGACGGATGCACTCGCCCTGCCATGGATGTGGTTCGCTGGGCGAGCCGCCCAGGACCTGTGGGACGCCGAATCGCTCCGCGCCCTCGCCGATCGGCAGGTGGAGTTGGCCCGGGCCGCGGGGGTGCTGACAGTGTTGCCCATGGCCTTGAGCCTGCTGATGGTCACCCGGACCTTCGACGGACGGCTGGATGCGGCGGAGGCCGTCTGCGATGAGATCGACTCGATTCTGTCGGTGACCGGACACCCGTTGCCGCTGTACGGGCGGATCTTCGTCGCCGCCTATCGCGGGCATGTGGATGAGGTGGAGAACCGGGCCAGGCGGCTCCGGGCCGACGCCCATGCGCGCGGTGAGGGTTACGCATTGACGGTCGCGAACATGGCCGAAGCCTTGGTCTACAACGGGGTGGGCCGGTATGCCGATGCGCTGGCCTCGGCCCGCGCCGAGGTCCCGTTCACGCACGAGCTGGGCCACGCGATGCGGACCCTGCTCGAACTCGTTGAGGCGGCTGTGCGTACCGGGGAGATTGCGTTGGCCGAAGAGGCGGTCAAGAGGCTGGCCGGCGTCACGAGGCCGGTGGGGGACAGCGACTGGGCCCTCGCCGTCATGGCACTCGCGGAGGCTCAACTCCGCGAGGACGAGGTAGCCGAAGCCCGGTACGAGGAGGCCATCGAGCGCTTCCGCCGCGAACGCGTACCGATGCTGGTCGGGCGCAGCCAATTGCTGTACGGAGAAATGCTGCGCCGACAGGGCCGCCGGGTCGACGCCAGGGTGCAGCTCCGCGCCGCCTACGAGGGGCTGCTGGCCTGTGGGATGAAGGGCTTCGCCGAACGTGCCCACCGTGAATTGCAGGCGACCGGTGAGACTGTCCGCGTACACGCGCCGGACACCGTCGATCAGCTCACGGAGCAGGAATTCAACGTCGCAAGACTGGCGCGTGACGGGCTGACCAACCGCGACATCGGGACGCGACTGTTCATCAGTGCGCGCACCGCCGAATACCACCTGCGCAAGGTGTTCGTGAAGCTCGGAATCAACTCACGCGCCGATCTGAAGCGTGCGCTGGCCGACCTCCACTGACCACCTCACCTGCAGCGTCCGCCCGCCGGTAGTGAGCCGGGGGCGCACTGGGATCGGGTTCGATCAGCGTGCGATGGGCCGCCGCATGGCCAGACAGTCGATGGTGACTCCGTCCGGCATGGTGACGGTCGTTGTCTCGACATCAGCGAAGCCGAACGAGCGGTACAGCGGGACTCCGGGCAGCGTGGCCATCAACGCGAGGGTGTGAAACCCCGCGTCCCGGGCGGCCCGTTCGCAGGAATCCAGGATGGCCCGGCCGAGCCCACGCCGGGTCCAGTCGCTGCGGACGAACATGGCCCGGACCCTGGCCGGTTCGGTGGCCGGGTCGAGCAGCCGCGCGTCGGCGGCACCGTCACCGGACCCGGTATAGAGCCGGTCGCGTTTGCTCCAGCCGCCGCAGGCAACGATCTCACCGTGCCAGTCGTGCACGAAATACGTTCTGTCGTCGATCAGCGACTGGTCGACGTGCGCGATATGCACTACGGCGCTGCGTGTCTGCCGGTCGTCGTAGTAATTCGGGAACAGCGCCATGACCGACGATCGCATCAGTCCCGCGATCTGCGGCACATCCGCGGAAACGGCAATCCGTTGCGCCGGAACCGGATCATCGGTGACGGATGACTGGTGGCCGGGTTGCGGGTCGGGCGCACTCACGCTCCCTAGGATAGAGACGTGGACATCTGGTTCTGGGTAGTAGTCGTCGTCGCCGCGGCGATCGTCGCGTTCGTCATTGTCGGGATGCGCAGCGCGCGATCACGAGTCGATCCGACCCAGGTCAGCATCGACGCCGCGCTGGCCGGCCAGGTCCGCGACCGCTACGCCGCGGGCGACAAGGTGGGGGCGGTCAAGATACTCAGGGCCGCGACCGGGCTCGGCCTGGCCGACGCCGTCCGGATCGCCGACAAGCTTGGTGCTACTGCGAAACCCGTCGCCAAGAAGGGGCTTTCGCTGGACAAGACCGTCGTCGCACCGACCTCCGGCCTGGGGCCGGACAATGAGGCGGAGGTGCGAGCCCTGGTGGCCGGGGGCAACAAGATCGAGGCCATCAAGCTGGTCCGCACGGTCACCGGCATGGGTCTGAAGGAAGCAAAGGATTTCGTCGACCGGCTGTAGACGCAGCGATCCACATTGCGCGCCGTCCGGGCTGCCGCCCGTCGTGCAAGGGTACGGTTTTCCTCGCCATGAGAATCGCCGTAGCTGCCGACGAGGACACCGGGGTAGCCCGCGCCGTCCTGACACAGTTGCGCGCGCGTGGACATGACCTGGTGCCGCACGGCGCATTGGCCGCCGGCGAGCGCACGGACTGGGCCTGGGCGGCGGAGTCGGCGGCGCGGGAGGTTGCCGACGGACGTGCCGAACTGGCCGTGGTGTGCTGCTGGACCGGCACCGGCGCCTCGATCGCCGCGAACAAGGTGCCCGGCATCCGGGCAGCGCTGTGCTGGGACGCGCAGACCGCGGCAGGCGCCCGGCAGTGGAACGACGCGAATGTCCTGGCGCTGTCGCTGCGGGCGACGTCCGAGGCCGTCCTCGCCGAGATCCTCGAGGCCTGGTTCACCGCGTCGGCCTCGCCCGACGACCGTGATCGGGCCAATGTCGCGCATCTGGACGAGATCGGTGGCTAGTCGACCGCTGGGTCAGTCTTGCCGGCTGCCCAGATGACGCTGTACGTGCACCGCGCCGAACGCGCGGACCGGTTGGCCGCCGGATTGGCCGAACTGCTCGCCGACCCGCTGCCCGACGTCTTCGCCACCGAGATCGTCGCTGTCCCGGCCCGTGGGACGGAACGCTGGCTGGCCCAACAGCTATCGCACCGGCTCGGCCGGCGGGACGGCCATGCCGACGGGATCTGCGCGGGTGTGGGCTTCCCGCACCCGTCAGCGGTGATCGCGACCGTCATCGGCACCGACCGGCATGATCCGTGGAGTCCGGACAGCCTGGTCTGGCCGTTGCTGGAGGTGATCGACTCCTCGATCGGCGAGGACTGGTGCCGGACCCTGTCCGCCCACCTGGGCCACGGAATGGCCGACGCAGAGCGGCAGCATCGCCGCGGTCGCCGGTATGCGGTCGCCCGCCGGCTTGCCGGGCTCTTCGACGGGTACGCCACGCACCGGCCGTCGATGCTCGCGGACTGGGCGGACGGACTGCCGACAGACGGTCTCGGCGAAGAATTGCCGGCCGACCTGGCGTGGCAATCGGAACTGTGGCGCCGCCTGCGGAACCGGGTCACCGTCCCCGACCCGGTCAACCGGATGGCCGCGGCCATCGCCGACATGGTCGCCGACCCGGCGGGAATCGATCTGCCGGAACGACTGTCGCTGTTCGGGATCACCCGGCTGCCGGTCAGCCATCTCCGGGTCCTGTCCGCCATCGCCCTGGCCAGGGACGTCCACCTGTGGCTGACCCACCCGTCGCCCGAACTGTGGGTCCGGATCGCGCTGGATCCGCCCGCGATGCCGCTGCGCCGACGGGTCGACCCGACAGCAATCGCGCCCGCCCACGCGCTGCTGTCCTCGCTGGGGCGGGACGCCCGGGAGCTACAACTGACGCTGTCCGTCGCGCCCTCGGTCGACATCCACCACTCGCTGCACGAACCAGCGACGTCTGTATTGGCAATGTTGCAGGCCGACATTCGTGACGACCGGCCGCCGGCGCCGGCGGGCTCGGCCGAGCACCGGCGAGTCCTGGCCGCCGCCGACCGCAGCGTCCAGGTCCATGCGTGTCACGGTCCGGCTCGGCAGGTCGACGTGCTCCGCGAGGTCCTGGTGGGGCTGCTCGCCGCGGACCGCACCCTGGAGCCACGGGACATCCTGGTGATGTGTCCGGACATCGAGGTCTATGCGCCATTGATCGCGGCCGCCTTCGGCCTGGCGGACGTCGTCGAGGACGGCCATCCCGCCCACGGGCTGCGGGTTCGGTTGGCCGATCGCGCGCTGGCCCAGACAAACTCGCTGCTGGCCACCATGTCCCGGCTGCTGGACCTGGCCGACGGCCGGGTGACCGCTTCGCAGGTCCTCGATCTCGCCGCCTGGCCGCCGGTCCGGCGGCGGTTCGGATTCGCCGACGACGACCTGGAACGGCTGGGCGCCTGGGTCGCCGAGTCCGGGGTGCGGTGGGGCCTGGACGGCGCGCACCGGACCGGCTTCGCCCTGCAGCGATTCGAGCAGAACACCTGGCGGTCCGGGCTGGATCGGCTGCTGCTCGGCGTCAGCATGAGCGAGCAGGACCAGAACTGGCTGGGCCTGGCCCTGCCGCTGGACGACGTCGGCAGCTCGGACGCCGAACTCGCCGGCAAGCTGGCCGAACTGGTCAGCAGATTGCAGGTGACGCTGGACGCGATGTCGGAGCAGCCGCTGGACGGCTGGCTCGACACGTTGAGTACCGGTGTGTTGAGCCTGACCGGCGTCGCAGCGACCGACGAATGGCAAACCGCGCAACTGCTTTCGGAAATGGCTGCGGTCCGCGAGGGCGCTGGTGACCGGGCCGGGTCCAGTGTGCTGACGCTGCCCGACGTCCGTTCCCTGCTGCGGGGTCGGCTCGGCGGCCGACCCACCCGGGCGAACTTCCGGACTGGGACGCTGACGGTCTGCACCATGGTGCCGATGCGGTCCGTGCCGCACCGGGTGGTGTGCCTGCTGGGTCTGGACGACGGGGTGTTCCCGCGGACCGCGGGCATCGACGGCGACGACATCATCGCCAGGAACCCGGCCGTCGGCGAGCGGGATCCGCGCGGCGAGGATCGGCAACTGATGCTGGACGCCATCCTCGCCGCGACCGAGCATCTGGTCATCACCTATACCGGCGCCGACGAGCGGACGGGTGCGTCGCGGCCGCCGGCCGTACCCCTCGGGGAGTTGTTGGACGCGCTGGACGACACCGCCCGGACCGCAACGGGTGGGCCGGCCCGGTGTCAGGTCCTGGTGCGACATCCGTTGCAGCCCTTTGATGCCCGTAATCTCAAGCCGGGTGAGCTCGGCGTTCCGGGGCCGTTCAGCTTCGATCCGGCCGCCGAGGACGGGGCGCTGGCGGCCCGGCGGGCAGCGGTTCCGGTGCCACCGTTCCTGCCGGAGGTGCTGCCCGCCCGGCGCCGGACGCACATCGAACTGACCGAGTTGACGGCCCTGCTCACGCACCCCGCGCGCGGGTTCCTGCGGCAGCGGCTCGACGTCGCGGTTCGCTTCGACGAAGACGATCCGTCGGACGCCTTGACCGTCGAACTCGATGCGCTGCAGAAGTGGCAGCTGGGGGAACGGATGCTGCGTGATCGGCTCGCCGGGGTCGACGAGCAGACCTGCCGGAACGTCGAGTGGCGGCGCGGGATGCTGCCGCCCGGCCCGTTGGGCAACAATCAACTCACTTCGGTGCTGGCCGAGGTCGAGCCGCTGGTGCTGGCCACCGCGCAGCTGCGTGCCGAGCCACGCCGAACCGTGGATGTGCTGGCCGAACTCGCGGATGGGCGCCAACTGCGGGGGAGCGTGCCCGGTATTCACGGGAACCGGCTGGTGGCCGTCGGGTACAGCAAGCTCGGCCCCAAGGACCGACTGCGGGCCTGGATCGGCCTCGTCGCGTTGGCCGCGTCTCATCCCGAAACCGCTTGGACCGCAGTCACTGTCGGACGCGGTGAACCTGGCCGCCCGAAACAGTCGGTGTTGGGACCCTTGAGTGAAGCCGACGCCCGGAAGACCCTCGAGCAGCTCGTGGAGCTGTACGACCAGGGATTGCGGGAGCCGCTCCCGATGGCCACCAAGGCCTCCGCCGCCTACGCCACCGCCCGGCGCAATCACGACGACGTTGATGCGGCGATTCGGATGGCGCGCCGGCCGTGGGTCAGCGGCGATTTCCCGGGCGAGGACGCCGACGCCGCCAACGAGCTGGTCTGGGGTCGGCGGGCTGATCTGGACGTCCTGCTGGCCGAAGAAGCGCTGCTCGACCCGCGGGCGCAGCCGGAACCGACCCGCTTCGGCGCGCTCGCCGTGCGACTCTGGGCCCCGCTGCTGGCGGCCGAGCGGATCGACATCCCATGACACCGTTCGACATTCGGAATCCGCTGCCGACCGGCACGACAGTGCTGGAGGCCAGTGCCGGGACCGGCAAGACGTACACGGTCGCTGCCCTTGTCACCCGCTACGTCGCCGAAGGCCACACCACCATCGAACGCATGCTGGTGGTCACGTTCGGCCGGGTGGCCAGCCAGGAACTGCGGGAGCGGGTCCGGGACCAACTCGTCAAGGTGGAGCGCGGGCTGGCCGACCCGGCCGCCGCCCGCACCAGCGCCGACGATCAACTGCTGCAACTGCTGGCCGAGGTCGACGACGCCGAGGTGGCGCGCCGGCGCCGACGGGTCGCGACCGCGTTGGCGCACTTCGACACGGCCACCATCGCCACCACCCACCAGTTCTGCCAGCAGGTGCTGATCGGGCTCGGCGTCGCCGGTGACAGCGAGCCGGGCTCCACCCTGGTGGAGAACCTGGACGAACTCGTCGTCGAGGTGGTGGACGACCTGTACGTGCGCGGGTTCGCCCGGCCCAGGGCCGATGAACCGATCTTCAGCCGCGCCGGGGCTCTGCAACTGGGCCGGGACGCGGTGCGCGACCCGCAGGCCCGGCTCGAACCCACCGACGCGGAACCAGGCAGCCCGGCGGACATTCGGCGCCGGTTCGCGCACGCCGTCCGGCAGGAGGTCGACCGCCGCAAACGCAGCCGCGGTCTGCTCGGCTACGACGACCTGCTGAGCCGGTTGGCCGGGGCCCTAGAACCCGCGGACGCGGCCGCCCGGGACCGGATGCGGTCCCGCTGGTCCGTCGTGCTGGTCGACGAGTTCCAGGACACCGACCCGGTGCAGTGGGACGTGCTGCGGTTGGCCTTCGCCGGTCACGCCACGTTGATCCTGATCGGAGATCCGAAGCAGGCGATCTACGCCTTCCGCGGCGGGGATGTGTTCACCTATCTGGCGGCTGCTCGCACCGCCGGGACCAAGTCGACGCTGGCCGACAACTGGCGCAGCGACGCGCCGCTGGTGGCGGCCCTGGAGTCGTTGATGGGCGGCGCCGAGCTGGGCGACCCGGAGATCGTCGTCCGCCCGGTTCGAGCAGCACACACCGGGTCCCGGCTCACAGGCGCGCCCTCGTCGGCTCCCCTTCGGCTGCGGGTGGTCCGCCGCGACCAGGTCGGGGTCGGCCCCCGCAGCAAGATCGACATGCGCACAGTGCGGGCGCTGGTCGCCCGCGACCTCGCCGCGGACATCGCCACGCTGCTGGCCGCAGCTCCCCAGTTCGGCGACCGGGACCTGCTGGCCGGCGATGTCGCCGTCCTGGTCGGAACCCATGATCAGAGCGCCCTGGTGCGCGAAGCCCTTGCCGCAGTGGGGGTTCCGTCCGTCATTGCCGGGGCGGGCAGCGTGTACGCCACCCCGGCGGGCGAGGATTGGCTGGTCCTGCTGGAGGCCTTGGAGCAGCCGCACCGCTCCGGACGGGTCCGGGCCGCGGCGCTCACCCCGTTCCTGGGCCGGACGGCGACCGAGCTCGGCACCGGCGGCGAGGATCTCACCGACGAACTGGGGGCAACGCTGCGCGGGTGGGCCCGGGTGCTGACCGAGCGGGGCGTCGCCGCGTTGCTCGAGGTCGCCGTCATCGATCAGCATTTGCCCGCCCGGCTGCTCGCCCAACAGGACGGGGGCCGGCGGCTGACGGACTTGCGGCATGTCGGACAGGGTCTGCAGGCCGTTGCGGTGCAAGAGGGCCTCGGCCTGCCCGCACTGGTCGAATGGCTCCGTGGGCGCCGGGACGAGGCCGCCGCGGATCTGGCGACGGACCGCATTCGCCGGTTGGACAGTGACGCCGCCGCCGTGCAGGTCGTCACCCTGCACGCCAGCAAGGGCCTGCAATTCCCGGTCGTCTATCTGCCGTTCGCCTTCGATCGGTGGGTGCCCAAACCCGACGTGCTGCTGCTGCATGACGACAACGGACACCGCGTGCTCGACGTCGGCGGGCAGGCCTCCACCGGCCGGGTCGACCGGCAGCGGCGCGCGGCCACCGAGCAGGCGGGTGAGGCGCTGCGTTTGCTGTACGTCGGGCTGACCAGGGCGCAGTCGCAGGTCGTGACGTGGTGGGCGCCGTCGTCGAACACACCCGACTCAGGGCTGCACCGGCTGCTGTTCGGTCGCGGCATCGGCAGTGCCGACGTGCCGGAGCAGGCCAGGATCCCGTCCGACGATCAGGCAGCGACCCTGCTGGCCGCGCTCGCCGCACGCGGCGGTCCGACGATCGAGGCCGCGATCCCGGCCGCCGCCCCACCGGTCCTGGCGGTCGATGACGCTGCGGAGGTGCTGATCGCTGCGCGGTTCAGCCGGGTGTTGGACACCGCCTGGCGTCGGACGTCCTACAGCGCGTTGGCGGCGGCCGCGGGGGAGCAGTCGCACGCCGGGGTTTCCAGCGAACCGGAGGACGGCGAGCGGGACGACGAAGCCTTGGACGCCGACGTCAACTCCGCCGGCGGCGACTCTGCGCTGCTCGCGATCCCGTCCCCGATGGCAGATCTACCCGCCGGCACGTCCTTCGGCACCCTGGTGCACGCCATCCTGGAGACCACCGACCCGACGGCGCCAGACCTGCTCGCCGAATTGCACCTGCGCAGCACCGAACAACTGGCCCGCCGACCGGCCGGCATCAGCGCCGAGCAGCTCGCCGGCGCCCTGCTGGCGACACTCAGTACGCCGCTCGGCCCGATCGCGGACGGCCTTGCGCTGCGGGACCTGTCGGTGAACGACCGGCTGGCCGAACTCGACTTCGAGATCCCGCTCGCCGGCGGCGATCGGCCGGACGGCCATCGACGAGTCGAAAACGGTTCCGGCAGTGGGCCTTTCGGGCGCCGGGACGCCGACCGGGGCATCACGCTGGGCGATGTCGGCGACCTGCTGCGCAAGCGGCTGCACCCGGGCGACCCGCTGGCCGGCTACGCACGGCGGTTGTCCTCGCCGGGGATGTCGCAGCAGTCGCTGCGCGGCTACCTGACCGGGAGCCTGGACGCGGTCTTCCGGCTGCCAGGTCCGCGCTACGTAGTGGCCGACTACAAAACCAACTGGCTCGGCGAATTCGGCGCCGGATTGGAGAAGGCCGGGCCCCGGCTCTCCGCCTGGCACTACCGGCCCGAGGCGCTGGATGAGGCGATGGCCGGGTCGGACTATCCGTTGCAGGCGTTGTTGTATTGCGTTGCGCTGCACCGGTTCCTGCGCTGGCGCCAACCCGGTTACGACCCGGAACAGCATCTCGGCGGGGTGCTGTACCTGTTTGTCCGGGGAATGTGCGGCGTCGCCAACCCCGAGGTCGACGGACGGCCGTGCGGGGTCTTCGGCTGGCAGCCACCCGCCGATCTGGTCGTCGACCTGTCGGCCTTGCTGGACGCCAGGCCGGCGGGGCCGTCATGACCGTTTCGATCCCCATGCCGGCGGCCGTCGACGAGGCAGCGGGCAAAGACGATCCGTGGGACGTCCGGTTGGCGCTGGGCGCCACCGGGTTGCTGCGTGAGTTCAACCGGGCCGGAGTGTTGGACGCGGCGGACGTGCACGTGGCGGTCCGGCTGGGCGCACTGTCCGGCGAGACCGATGAGACGGTGCTGCTGGCGCTGGCCCTCGCCGTCCGCGGTGTTCGGGGTGGGTCCGTGTGCGTCGACCTGCCGCAGGCGCAGCAGGTTGCCCCTGCCCTGGCCTGGCCGCCCCTGGATGCCTGGGTGGCCGCGGTGCGGGCAAGCGTGCTGACCGGCCCCGGTCGGCCCATGCGGTGGGATCTGGATCTGCTGTACCTGGACCGCTACTGGCGTCAGGAGGACCAGGTCCATGCGGACCTGCTGGCCCGCGAGGCGCAACCACCGCCGGTGGTCGACGAAACCCGGCTGGCCGCCGCCCTCGACAGACTGTTCGACGCGGACGCGCCCGCCCAGCGGGCCGCCGCGCGGATGACCGCGTCCCGATGGACGACGGTGCTCGGCGGCGGACCCGGCACCGGCAAGACCACCACAGTGGCGCGGATGCTGGCGTTGTTACTCGATCAGCCCGGACCTGCACCGCGGGTGGCGCTGGCCGCGCCCACCGGGAAGGCGGCGGCCCGGTTGCAGGAGGCGGTGCAGCAGCAGGCTCAGGGATTCGCCGCACCGGATCGGGACCGGTTGGGCACGATCAGCGCATCGACCCTGCACAGGCTGCTCGGCACCATGCCTGGCCGGGGCACCCGATTCCGCTACAACCGGACCAACCGGCTGCCCTTCGATCTCGTGGTGGTGGACGAAACGTCCATGGTGTCACTGACTTTGATGGCCAGGCTGCTGGAGGCGTTGCGCCCGGATGCGCGGCTGGTGCTGGTCGGCGACCCCGACCAGTTGGCCAGCGTCGAGGCCGGCGCGGTGCTCGCAGATCTGGTCGCCGGCCTGACCGGACGCGATGCCACCGCCGGCGCCGGTTCTTCCACGCCGACCGAAAACCGGACGGCTGTCGTGGTGTTGGACCGCATCTGGCGATTCCACGGCGGCGTCGCCCGGCTGGCGACCGCCGTGCGCGACGGGGACGTGACCGGTGCGGCCGCGGTGTTGTCCGGTTCCGCCGGTGACGTGTCCGGGACAGCCGACGGGCTGCGCGAGGATGTTGTCGCCGCCGCGACCGCCGTGCGGGCCGCCGCGTTGGTCGGTGATGCGGAAGGGGCGCTGCGTGCCCTGGAGCAGCACCGGCTGCTGTGCGCGCACCGCACCGGGCCGTACGGCGTGCAGGCGTGGAGCCTGCAGATCGACCGGTGGCTGCGGGATGTCGACGACCGCCGGGAGGAGGGCGAGTGGTACGTCGGCCGGCCGCTGTTGGTGACCGCGAACGACCAGTCGCTCGGCCTGTTCAACGGCGACACCGGGGTGGTCGTTCGGGAACCGGATGGGACCCCGCGCGCGGTCTTCGCCAGAGGAGCGTCCGTCGTGCGGCTGGCGCCGACCCGGCTCTACGAGGTGCAGACCGTGCACGCCATGACGGTGCACCGCAGCCAGGGCAGTCAGTTCGCGCGGGTCAGTTTCGTGCTGCCGCCGGAGGATTCACCGTTGCTCACCAGGGAACTGCTGTACACCGGGCTGACCAGGGCACGGGAGTTCGTCCGGGTCATCGGAACACCGGAACAGTTGCGCGGGGCCATCGACCGGCGGGCCGCGCGGGCCAGCGGGTTGGGCGACCGGCTGCGCCGGTCCTGATTGTGCCGGTTCTGATTGTGCCGGTCCTGACTGTGCCGGTCCGGTATGGAAGTCTCAGGCGACGAGCGAAAAGGCCGGCGCGACCGGCGTTTCCGACTTCAGTAGCTCAGCGACGATCCGCGCGACGACCTCGGGATGGCGGGCGATCGACCCGTGCCCGGCCGACGATTCGCGCATCGCCATCATCTCGGATGCCGCGGCGCCGAACGTTCCAGATCCAGCCCGGACCACCCGATCGGCCCCGCCGTGTACCGCCAACCACCGGGTCCGGTCATCCGTCCGGGCGTTGTTGAGCCTGTCGAGAAATGCCGAGCCTGGGCGCATCTGCCGCGCGGACGGTCCGGGGACGAATCGGGCCAGCCTGGTCCCCGTGTGCGGCGTCGCGATGGTGACGGCGGTGGCGGCCAAGCCGGCCAGTCCCCGGTGCTGTACCGCTTCCCGAACAACCAGTCCGCCCATGCTGTGCCCGATCAGGTGCACACCCGAAGCACCGGTGACGTCCATCGAACGGTGCGCCTGCTGGACCAACCAGTCGGCGATCTGCTCAATGTCAGCCCGAAACGCGTTGTACCGCAGCGCGATCAGGCAGCCGAACCCGGCGTCGGTCAAAGCCGAACGCAGTGGTGACCAGATGTGTTCGGTGCCCGCGTACCCGTGGACGAACAGCACCGGCGCAAGATCGAGGCTCACCGGAGGCCTCGGTGAGCGGTCCCAATAACGGATCGAGGCACATTCCGGCAATGCGGTTGTTCCTGGAAACCGCAACCACTGGGCGACCGACGCGCCTTTGTGACGCAAGCTACGGGCCATCGAGTCGGTATCACGTTGCTGAACGAATGGCTGGAAGAAAGACATTTCAACCTCCGGGCTCGGGTCAACGCTGCACTGCCGGGCAAGCGGCGCCCAGTTCCGGGGTCGCCAAAGAGGACGTGATAAGCATTGGTAATCAAGCTTTCTCGACTATTGGATCAGCGACGAGCACCCGGACGGCCGGGCTTTCCTGCGTTATTCAACGATCCTGACCAGCTGGGTCACCACGGAATACGGCAGTGGTGGCCGAACGGTTCGCACGGTATTCGCGGCAACCCGGTGGACTACTGCTCCGCGCATCCTGTGCATCCCCTCAGCTGTCCGACCCCTTTGCTGATTGGACGCACATCTGCCGCCGGGGTTGTGAGCGGGACCACACCTCTTCCGCTGACACCCCGCGCAGTCTGGATTGCCGGCAGCCGTCAGTTCGACGCAGCGGGACTGCCCGTGGGTGTTTGGGGTGGCCGGCTGTCGGGAATCGTGGGAGCAGAGTGTGCGCCGGACCGGCGCACCCATTGAGGAGGTTGCGGCCGATGTTTCGCCTGGGATTGGGTCTTGCTATCGGATACGTGTTCGGCGCCAAAGCGGGTCGTGGGCGCTACGACCAGATCGTCCGGCTCGGCTCGAAGGCGGCGGACAGCCCGGCGGTGCAGGGGGCAGCCGGATTCCTCCGCGCCAAGGTGACCGGTGTGATCTCACTGGTGCTGCGGCGGAAGGACACCCGCCCCGATGCCGCCTATCTCGTCGATAACGACACCGCGCTGAGCACAGCCACACCTGGTCAGCCTTACCCGCTGAAGACCGTTTCGTAGCTCCGACAGGACACCCCCGTTCAGCTCGCCGGCCCCACATGCTCATCCCGAGTTCCGGCCAATGCCCCTGTCCACTCGAACTCCGCGACGGCATGACCGCCAGCGGCCAGCGCCACGGGGGTGTCGGAGTCGGCAGGGGGGACGCCGACCTGGTCCACCTGGATCGTGCTGTGTTCGGCGACCACGGGCAGCGGCGTTCCCCATTCTCCCCGCACGCCGATGCCGGGCCAGCCGACCAGCTCACAGGTCCGACCGGAGATGTTTGTCGCTGTCAGTTGCGCATACCGGTGTCGGCGGCGGAGTAGCGAGAGGCGCACGTCGTCGGGCATGCAGCTGCCGGCGGTTGACCGCCCGGACGCCGGTGTTCGGATCAACCCCATCAGGTCATCGACGGTGAGCTCGCCGTCGGGGGTGGGTGACGGCCCGTCCGGATAATCCGCAGCGGAGGGCGGCTCGACCCGTGTGGTGGGCACCACGCCGGGCCGCATCCCGTTGGAGTCCGAGCAAAACGCCAGGGTCGACCTCCGTCATCAAAGTGCTGTTCCGCTCAGCGGTACGTCGTCCTAGGCGAAGGCCGGTTCGATTGCCAGAGTGTGACGTACACCAGCACGAACAAGGGGCCGGTAGTCCCGCCGCCCGGTGACCGCCTCTCGACCCAGCGCCACCACACCTTTCGTTGCCATGACTCAGCCCACCGCAGCGCTGCGATTGCTCGCGCCTGCACGATGTCCAGGAGTGTTCAGTGGCCGGCAATTCGACCGAATCAGGACGTTCCGTCACGAGCAAGATCACCTCGATCCTGATGACGTTCACCGAGGGCAGCGAGCATTCGCTCACCGAGATCGCCAAACTGGCCGGTCTGCCCATCTCGACTGCGCACCGGCTCACCTCCGAGTTGGCCTCCTGGCGCCTCCTGGAGCGCACTGCGGACGGCCAGTACCGCGCGGGACTCCCACTGCGGATGATCGGCACCGTCGACGGTGTCCCGCCGAGCATCAGCGAGCGTGCGCCGTGCGTCCTGGAGGATCTCTCGGCCGCCACCAAATGCCGGGCCCGGCTCGGTGTGCTGCGCGATCTCGAGCTCAGCTACATCCAGAGCCAGCCCGGGCCGCAACCGGCAACCGGTTTCACCCCGGCGGCGAAGCTGCCGCTGCATGCGACGGCGCTCGGGCGGGTGCTGCTGGCGTTCGCGCCGTCCAGAACCGTTGAAATGACGATTATCCGCGGCCTTCGGCCCTACACGGCGCACACCGTCACCTCACCGGATCGATTCCGCCGCGCTTTGGCGGTGACCCGGCTCACCCGGGTGGCCGTCACCCGCTGGGAGTTGGAGGCCGGGATGTGTGGGGTCGCGATGCCGGTGTTCGGGCCTGGCGGCGAGGTGGTCGCGGCGATGGAACTTGCGGTGAGTGACCTCGGCAAGAACCTGCAGCCGATCCTGGGTGCGCTGACCATCGCGACCCGGAGCCTGTCCCGCGAGCTGACCGGTGCGGCGCAGTACGAGTCGATGTCGGACCGGGTGCACGAACTCGCTCCGGTCGCGGTGGGCTGACCAACCGGCCTCATGCATCATGAGCCAGTGAAAACATTGCTGAGCGGGATCACCTCCCGGCGGATCGCCACCGCCCGCCTGACCGTCAACATGCTGGAAGTCGACGGCCGCGAGACCGGTGAGCCGGTGCTGTTCGTGCACGGCAATGTCTCGTCCAGCCTGTTCTGGCAGCCGCTGATGCTGGCGCTGCCCGATCGGTACCGGCCGATCGCGGTCGACCTGCGGGGATTCGGAGACTCCGACCCGGAACCGGTGGACGCCTCCCGCGGTGTTCGTGACTATTCCGACGACGTGGCCGCCGCTGCCGAAGCACTCGAGCTGGCGCCGGCGCACGTCGTCGGCTGGAGCCTGGGCGGCGGCGTCGTGCTGCAGTACCTGCTCGATGCGCCGGAGCGAGTCGCCTCCTTGACGTTGGTCGACCCGGTGTCGCCCTTCGGGTTCGGCGGAACCGGCGGCGTCGATGGCATATTGTCCGACCCGGCCGGCGCGGGCACGGGAGCGGCCAGCGCCAACCCGGGTTTCATCGCACAGCTGGCCGCCAAGGACCGCAGCGGTGACACAGCACTGTCGCCGCGGCAGGTGCTGCTGGCGCATTACGTCAAGCCGCCGTTCGTCCCCGAACACCTCGATATCTACATCGAATCAATGCTGGCGACCCGGCTCGGCGAGGACCACTACCCGGGCGATTCCACGACAACAGCAGCATGGCCAGGTTTCGCGCCGGGAGCCAGGGGAGTGCTCAACACCCTGGCCCCCACCCATTTTCGGATCGACGACCTGAGCACGGTCGAGCCCAAGCCGCCGATCCTGTGGGTCCGCGGGACCGACGACGTCATCGTCTCGGACACCTCGCTGTACGACCTCGCGTTTCTCGGCTCGCTGGGGGTCGTACCGGGCTGGCCCGGAGCGGACGTTTGCCCACCGCAGCCGATGGTGTCGCAAACCCGCCACGTCCTCGACGGGTACGCGGCCGCGGGCGGTACCTACCGTGAGGTGGCGATCGCCGACGCCGGGCATTCGCCGTTCCTGGAAAAGCCAGCGGAATTCCTCGCGGCATTCCTGGAAACCATCGGCTCGCCGGAATAGCCCTTGGGTCTTGTCGGATCCTAGGCGGGCCGCACGTGCGGGGCGTTCTTGGCCGTCAGGCTCGGGTCGGTGGTGACGGCGTCGCCGAGGGCCTCGTCGATCCGGGCCAGCACGTCCTGCGGCAGGCTCACTCCGGCAGCCTTCACGTTGTCGCGCACTTGCTCCGGTCGGGAGGCACCCACCAGGGCAGCGGCGACATTGTCGTTGGTCAACACCCAGGCAATGGCCAGTTGGGCCATGGTCAGGTCGAGTTCGTCGGCGATCGGCCGGAGTGCCTGGACCCGGGTCAGGACGTCGTCGGTGATGAACCGCTTGATCGTGTCGGCGCCGCCCTTGGCATCGGTGGCGCGCGAACCGGCCGGCAATGCTTCACCCGGCTTGTACTTGCCGCTGAGCACGCCCTGGGCAATCGGCGACCAGACGATCTGTGAGACGCCCAGTTCGCGGGAGGTCGGAACCACTTCCTGCTCGATGACCCGCCACAGCATCGAGTACTGGGGCTGGCTGGAGATCAGCTGAATGCCCAGATCGGCGGCCAGTGCGTGGGCGGCCCGGATCTGCTCGGCGGTCCATTCGCTGACCCCGATGTACAGCGCCTTGCCCTGCCGGATCACTTGGGCGAAGGCCTGCATGGTTTCTTCGAGCGGGGTCTGCGGGTCGAACCGGTGAGCCTGGTAGAGGTCGACGTAGTCCGTCTGCAGTCGGGTCAGCGAGAGGTTGATCGATTCGGCGATGTGCTTGCGGGACAGCCCGACATCGTTGTGTCCCTTGGGCCCGGTCGGCCAGTAGACCTTGGTGAAGATCTCCAGGGATTCCCGACGCTCCCCCTTCAGTGCCTCGCCGAGGACTGTCTCGGCGGCCCCGTTGGCGTAGACGTCGGCGGTGTCGAAACTGGTGATCCCGGAGTCGAGGGCGGCGCGCACGCACTGTGTCGCGACGTCGTTCTCCACCTGGGAGCCGTGGGTGAGCCAGTTGCCGTAGGTGATGGATGAGATCTTGAGGCCCGATCGGCCGAGGTGGCGAAATTCCATCGTTCCAACGTAGATGACCGCACTGCCGGAACGGCGCCGTGCCCCGACCGGGATCCCGCCGCACGACAGCGTGCGTGGCAGCTGCGCCGCCCTACGGCCAGCTGATCACTGCCGGCGGGACCCGGTGTTTGAGCAGGATCCGGTCCCGCCATGGCCGGTCGTCGGGCGGGTCGATCTCGGCGCCGACGCCGCGGAAGATCTCTGCTTTCACCGACTCGTATTCGGTGTAGGCGCCCGAGTAGCTCACCCGGGCGGCGCCGGGGGAGAGCCGCTCGTAGGTGTCGGGTTCCGGGAATTGCAGCCAGAGTTCTCGGCCGGATTCGCCGACGGCCACGAGCTGGCAGCCCTCGTGCCCCGCGCCTTCGGACCGCGCCCGGTCGTCATAGAGGGTGAGCGCCGCCGGCTGCCCGAGCCAGGCGTTCGGCTCGGTCGAACTCTCCCACAGGGCGCGCAGGTCGAGTGGCGTTGTGCCGGCCTTGTCGTATTCCATGCGGCACACCAGCCGGCCGTCCCGGATGAACGTCTTGCCGGGCGGTGCCGCCGTCGGCCGCTCGGCGAGCAACCGGGACGAGACGAGAACGCCGTCCACCACATGCATCTCGTCGTATCGGTCCATCGAGTCCAGATATGCGGCGCCATCCCCCGACAGCGCGGGAAAGGCCTCGGTCAACACGGTCAGTGCGCCGTCCATCGGTGCACCGACCTGGCCACAACAGATGCCACTGAGCCAGAGCTGGTCGCCCTTCCCGTCGATCAGGACCATCTTCGGTCCCTGACCGCGGGGGATCCCGAACCGCTCCGGTGCGCTGGGCGGATAGTAGAAACACCGGACCAGCGGGGCGGCGGATCCATGGAAGAGCCACGCCTCACGGAACCCGGCGAAGGTCGACGCGAATTCGGCAAAGATCCGCAGACTCGACGCCGGATCGCCGTAGACCGCGCGCTCTTCGAAGTCGATCACGACACGCAACGCTGCGGGGTCCGTCATGGCATGGATTGTCCGCCTTCCGCGGCGCCCGGCGGGCCGGGCAAGTCACCCTCGACGTTCCGTCTTCACGGGCGCGGGTGGGGGCCACCGCTCCCGGGTTCCGGTGGATGGCCCGGCCGATGACCCGGCGGGTGGGTGGGCGGTGGCGGTATCGAGTCGACGGAGGGGGCCGCACCGGGCCACACCAGCAACACCGCGCACGGCGCATGATCGACCACGAACCGGGCGGCCGGACCCAGCGAATGCGGCCCCAGCCGTGATCGGTCGCCATCCCGGCTGACCACCAGCAGGTCGGCGTTCGCGGCAGCTGCAACGACTTCGCGTTCGATCCGCCCCGACCTGGTTTCCTGCCGGGCATCTCGGCCGAGCCTGGTCGACGCAGCATCGAGCAGTTCCTGGCCGGCGGCCACTGCCGACTCATCGATCGCAGCCGGAGCGGATCGGTGCCGGCCCAGCAGTCCGGCGAACGCGCCGTGCACGACCTCCTCCACCTCACCGGACAGCACGTGCAGGAGCACGATCTCCGCGTCCGGTGGCGCTGCTGACCGGGCCGCGTCAACGGCGGCGTGCCACCCGCCGTGTGCAACCCACACCACAACGATCATGTTCTGCCTCCATCCGGTCGCGACGTTCACCTGCGAGCATGGCGGCGATCGCCCGTCGCGGCACGGTCAAGACGGCGCCCGCGGCAGCGCACCGCGGCTGAACGGGTCTCCGCAAGCGACTACTGTGCCGGGCGTGTTCGTGCTGCTGCCGCCCTCGGAAACCAAGGCCATCGGAGGAACGGGTCCGGTACTGGAGTTGGCGGCTCTGCGATTCCCCGAATTGTCGACCGCGCGGGAATCGCTGATCGACGTGGTCACCATGCTGTGCAGTGACATCCCGGCCGCCAGGCAGGCGCTGTCGGTGGCAGCGAGCAAGGATGCGGAGATCTCGGGCACGGCCGCGTTGCGCCGGACACCCACCATGCCAGCGCTGCTCCGCTACACCGGGGTGCTGTACGAGGCCCTTGACGTCCGTGCGCTGCCGCCGGCGGCGCGGGCGCGAGCGGCAGAACGGTTGCTCATCACGTCCGCGCTGTTCGGCATGGTGGGCGGCGACGACGCCGTACCCGCCTACCGCCTGTCGGCGGGTTCGGCGCTCCCCGGACTACCCGGGCTGCCGACCTTCTGGCGTTCCAGGCTGGCCGCGCCGATCGCGTCCCTTGGCCGGCCGCTGGTCGATCTGCGATCGGGCGCCTATGCCGCGTTCGCTCCCATCGCCGATGCGATCACCGTTCGGGTGGTCACCGAGAACTCTTCCGGGCAGCGGACTGTCGTGAGCCATTTCAACAAGGCGACCAAGGGCATGCTCGCCCGCGCGTTGGTGACCTCGCGTGCCGAGATCGCCGGCATCGGTGCGGTGGCAAGGGTGGCCCGCAAGGCCGGACTGCGCGTCGAACGAACCGGCGAGCGGTCACTGGAGATCATCACCTGAGTTGACTGCCAACGCAGTCTGGCGAGCGCAGCGAACCTGTCGCCCCGCAGTTCTGCGGGCTCAGTCTGCGGCGTCTGCTCGCGCGAGCTGGTCCTTGAGCTCGGCGAGGTCGACTTCGTCCGCGTGCACGGTCTTGGTGCCGTTGTAGACGTCGCGATCGATGTCCCCGTCCGGGTTGGCCACCAGCATCGCCACGAAGGTGTCGCCGTTGACGTTGAGGAACGTGCGGAAGATGCCCGCGAACCAGTCGACCGCGATCAGCAGCCCGACGGCCTCGAACGGCAGACCCAGGGTGGTCGCGAGGAACATCGCCACCACCGGGAATCCGCCAGGGACGGTGATGGTGCCCATGTTCAGCAGAATCGCCAGTCCCATCGCGAGCACGATCTGCCCGGGTGTCAGGGTGATCGCCCCGGCCTGCGCCAGGAACATCACGACGATCATGTAGTTGAGTACGGCGCCGTAGGACCCCATCGTCAGGCCGATCGACAGGGTGAAGTTGGCGACCCGCTGGCTGACACCGACCTTCTCGACGGTGTTCTTCAGCACGGTGGGAAAGGTGACGGCGGAACTCGTCGTGGTGATGGCGATCGCGGTCTGCTCGGCGAGCTTTCCGGGAAGCTTCGCGGGATTGAGCCCGGTGCGCAGGTAGACGACAGCGACGAACAACGCCAGCACGATCAGGACGCCCAGCAGGGTGGTGCCGAGATACTTCAGGCCGGTGGTGACGACGCTGAAGCCCACGTCGCCGGCCAGCGCGGCGAGCAGGCAGAACACCCCGATCGGCGCCAGGTACATCACGAAACGGATCATCAACAGCACGATCTGCTGGACCTGGTCGAAGAAGGTGAGCACCAGATCGTTGCCGGACTTGCGCTGGTAGGCGTTGAGCGCGACGCCGAACAGCAGCGAGAAGATGATGATCGGAATCATCGTCGCTGTCGACATGGCGTTGAAGATGTTGGTCGACACGAAGCCGAGCAGTGTTTCCTGCCAGCCGGTTGCCTCGGTCGCCTCCAGCGTCGGGTCGATCGAGCCGCTGAAATCGATACCGGCCCCGGGCTGGATGACGACACTGAGTACCCAGGCGATGAGTGCTGCCGCGACGGAGAAGCCGATCATCCATTTGAACGTGCGCAGCGCAAGCTTGCCCGTTCCGGAGCCGGTCATCGAACCGGTGGCGACAATGACCGATGCCATGACGAGCGGCACGATCGACATCTGGATCAGCCGGATGAAGATGTCACCGATGAATTTCAGGTTGCTGGCCCATTCGCCGACCAGCAGTCCGAACACGATCCCGGCAACGGCCCCGAAACCGATCTGAATTGCCGGGCTCTTCAATGCCTTCATGGGTTCCTCCGAGCATCGTCGGCAGCGTCTGGATTTCACTGTTGGGTCGCACGGTAAATCGCGGAGATTCGGTCGATATGGCAGCCATGTGTCTGGACGGTTTCATTCATTGCCGGAGGTTTCGGCTGGGATCAGTGGTGGCGCAGCGGCAACGACCGCAGGCGCACGTCCCCCAGTACCCCGGCGGTCACCGATGCGGTGAGGTAGGTGCAGACCGGCTGTCGGCGCCGGTCGGTGGGCGAGCCGGGATTCAGCAAACGGAGCCCCGCTGGGCTGACGCTGTCCCAGGGAATATGGCTGTGACCGAAAACCAGGACGTCGGTCGCCGGAAAATCCCGGTCGGCCCGCAATTCCCGGCCGGCCTTCGGACCGGTTTCGTGGATGACCGCGAACCGTAGTCCGTCCAGCCTCACCCTGGCGATTTCCGGCAACCGGCCGCGCAACTCGCTGCCGTCGTTGTTGCCGTACACCCCGACCAGTCGGGCGGCCCGCTGTTGCAGGTCGTCGAGAAGCCTGGGCGAGACCCAGTCGCCGGCGTGGATGACCACATCGGCCACCGCGACCTCGTCCCAGATCGTCGGCGGCAGCCCGCGCGCCCGATTCGGCACGTGGGTATCCGAAATGATCAACAACCGCACCGGCTCACCGCCGGGTGTCGAACGGGTCAGTGCCGAACGGGTCGGGTTCGGACGGCGGCGCCGCGGGTGCCACTTCGATATCGATGACGGCGGACCGGACGTCGAGCACCAGCTTGCGCGCGGTGGCGCGCAGGGTGTCCGGTTCCAGCATGGTGACGATGTACCGGCCGGCCTGCGGCAACGGCATGCAGTAGGCGCCGGCGCCGTCGGCCCGCACGGAACCGACCACCTCGCCGGCGGCCTCCGTCAACGTCACCAGGGCCCGGCCGATGGGTCGCCCACCCCGGGTGACCCGGCCGGACAGTGTCAGTCGATCGGTGAGGGTGATGTGTCGGCTGGTTTCGTCACGGAACTCCAGGACCTCGGCGCGCGGTGCCCAGCCGAGCGCGTTGGCCAGGACGAGGTATTTGCCCGGGCCGGGCAGGACGACGGAGTATTTCCCGTCGGTGTCGCCGCGGGTCCAGTCGACCGCGCAGCCGTCGGTGGTCAGCACCGTCACCACGGCGGGGTGGGCGGGCTGCTGGTCCAGCTGCAGGACCCGGCCGTGCACCACAATCTCCTTGTTCTCACCCGCCGGGGTGACGCCGAGGGACCCGGCCGCCGCCAACAGTTCGGGCGCACCCACCGTCGCGCGCCTGGCCGCCGGGATGTACCAGGCGACGACGCAGCCGGCCAACGCGCCGAGCCCGGCCATCCAGAAGACATCCTGAAAAGCCGTGAATGACGGCAGCGTCGCCGGTCCGAGCTGGATGGTGACAGACCCGAGCACCGCTGCCACCGCGGCGCTGGACGAGGACGTGCCCAACGCCCGGAGCAGAGCATTGAGCCCGTTGGCGGACGCCGTTTCGGTGATCGGCACCGAGGCCATGATCAGCGTGGGCATTGCCGCGTAGGCGATCGCGGTGCCGATGCTGACCAGTGTCGATCCGATGATCACGGCCAGCACGGTGTTCGAGTAGTAGACCCGACCGATATAGGCGACTGCCATCACCGCGGAACCGGCGATCAGCGTGATCCGGCCGCCGTACCGGTTGATCAACTGCCCGGACACCGGCGCGAACGCGACCATGGCCAGACCCGAAGGCACCATGGCCAACCCGGCGACAATCACCGACAACCCGAAGCCGTAACCGGTGGCCGCGGGCAACTGCAGTTGCTGAGTGGTCAGCAGCAGGTTCGCGAACATCGCGAAGCCAACCAGCACCGAGGCGATGTTCGTCAACAGCACCGGCCGCCGGGCAGACGTGCGCAGGTCGACCAGCGGCTGGCCGACCTTCAATTCGTAGGGCACCCAGATGGCGACCAGCACGGCGGCGATCGCGAACAGACCGAGGACCTGCTGACTGCCCCAGCCCCACGCACCACCCTTGGAGATCCCGAGCAGCAACGCGGTGAGCGCGATCGAGAGCAGGACGGCGCCGACGAAGTCGAAGCGGCCCTTCGTCCGGACGGTCGATTCCGACACCAAGAGCAGCACACCGACAATGAGGACGGCACCGGTTGCGGCGGAGGTCCAGAAGATGGCCTGCCACCCGAAGTGCTCGAAGATGATGCCGGACAACGGAAGTCCAAGGGCGGCTCCGATGCCGAGGGTGGCGCTCATCAGCGCGACCGCGGAACCGACCTTTTCCTTGGGCAGCTCGTCACGCATGATGCTGATGCCGATCGGGATCAACGCCGCGGCGAAACCCTGCAGGGCCCGCCCGATGATGACCGTGAGGTAATTGCCGCCGATGGCGGCCAGCACCGATCCGGCCGTCATCGCGACCATGCACACCACCATCAACAACCGCTTGCCGAACATGTCGGCAAGCCGGGACATGATCGGTGTGGCAACGGCACTCGACAGCAGCGTCGCGGTGACGAGCCAGGACGCGTCATCCGCGGAAACCCCGAGAATGCCCGGGAAATCGGGCAACAGCGGGATCACCATCGTCTGCTGCAGGGCCACCACCGTCCCGCACAGCGACAGGATGGCGATGACCGCCCAGGTGGGGACGGACTTCCTCGACCGCGTGGGATCGCTCATCTAGCCGAGCCGAACCGTTCCGGCGTCGTCCACGCTCCAACCCGGGTTGTGGGCGACTTCCCAGATGATGCCGTTCGGGTCCTGGAAGTGCGCGTGGTAGCCGCCGAAGGACGCATATTGGGGAGACTTCAGCACGGTCGCGCCGGCCGCGACGGCGGCCGCGATGACGTCGTCAACCGCCGCTGGGGTCGCCACGTTGTGGGACAGCGTGACCCCCGCTACCGCGGTGGTTGAGGTGCGCCCCTCGAGGTCCTGGTCGAACTTCTCGATGTCGAAAAGCCCCAGCATGAGTCCCGGACCAACCTGAAAGAAGATGATCTCCTCCGGCACGTCGAGCAACGGCTCCCAGCCGAGGCCACCGATGTAGAAGCGGCGGGCGGCGTCGAGATCGGGAGTCGCGAAGGTGATGAAGTGCGCTCGAGGATCCATCCCCCGAGCATGACAGCCGCGGCCGACACCGGGCGGTCACGGCCCCGCGAACGACCGCGACGGACGCCCGGTTCCGGTGCATCGGTCAGAACCGGAGGACTCCCCGGATGCTCGACAGCGGTTGCCCGGCCCAATGGTCGAGCAGATTCGAGGTGGTGGCCAGCGACCTGGTCAGCGCCCGGTCCAGGTAGAGGATTCCGTCGAGATGGTCGGTCTCGTGCGCGACGATCCGCGCCGCCCAACCGGTGACGATCTCGTCGACCTCGCGGCCGTTCTCGTCCAAACAACGCAACCGCACCGCACGGGTCCGCGGGACAACGGCCTGGTAACCGGGAACCGACAGGCAGCCTTCATAGAACTCCGCGGCCGGCTCGAACTCGTCGACGACATTCTCATAGCTGGGGTTGACCAGAACCCTTGGTGGGGTTGGATATCGCTGCCGCTGCTCCGCCACCTCAGGTGCGACGTCGGCGCGGTCCTCCAGGACGGCGACCCGGATGCCGAGACCGATCTGTGGTGCGGCCAAGCCGACACCTGGTGCGGCGTGCATGGTTGCCCGCATTGCCGCGATCAGGTCGGCCCAGTCAGCCTTCGGCAGCGAGAAGTCGTACGGTTCAGCGGGGGTGCGCAGTACCGGGTCGCCGGCCAAGACCAACGGCAGCGGGCTCGGGCCGCGCAGGAGGTGGCGAACGCGTTCGGTCAGATCGGTCACGGCGGCAAGAGTAATCCGCGGTGAACGCGTGGCGGCTCACTGATCGACCCGGATCTGCGTCAACCGGCCATTGGCCGGGTATTGCATCACCGAGCAGGTCGGCGACTGGCCGTCTGCCGCCCGGTGAAGGGACTACACGATCATGACCAGCAGCTTGCCAGCCGGCGACGGGCTCACCTCCGACGGACCAGCGGAAACGGCCTTGGACGAGAACGCGGCTCCACGGACCGGGAGCGAGCCGGACACCGCGCCGGACGCGGCCGGCGAGGAATCGACGCCGACCGCGCGTGCCGGCACGGAACTCGACGGGCCGGCCCTGGAGAACCCGGAGATGCACCGCGCGACCGACGACCTGCAGTCGAGCGAGGCCAAGTCAGCGGCGGCCAGGGAGATCGCCGATGAGCTGGCGGCCAGCACGCAACCCGATCGGTAGTTCCGGATGGTGATTCCGGTCAGCGGGTGAGAAGTTCGGCGGCACGGAGGTCCTTGCGCAGAATTTTGCCTGCCGCAGACTTCGGAATCGCGTCGACGAAGGCCACCTGACGGACCTTCTTGTGCGGCGCGACCCGCTCGGCAACAAACGTCATCACCTCGTCGGCCGTGAGTTCCGCGCCGGACTGGACGACGACGAAGGCCTTGGGTACCTCCTGCCCGCTCGCGTCCTGGACCCCGATCACCGCGGCGTCGGCGATCCGCGGATGCGACAGCAGCAGCGCCTCGAGTTCCGCCGGCGGTACCTGGTAGCCGTGGTACTTGATGAGCTCCTTCACCCGGTCGACGATGGTCACATAACCCTCGGCCGAAATGGTTGCGACGTCCCCGGTGTGCAGGAATCCGTCCTGATCCAGCACCTCAGCGGTTGACGTCGGGTCCTCGAGATATCCGATCATCACGTTCGGGCCCTTGCACCAGAGCTCGCCGGCAGCACTGGTACCGGATTCGGGGGTGTCGATCTCCACCCCGGTGGCCGGGTCGACGATCTTGCATTCCATATTGGGGATCGTGAAACCCACTGTGCCCAAGGGGATATCATCCCGTGGCCCGGGAATGGAGTGGCTGACCGGGCTCATCTCACTCATGCCATAGCCTTGCCGCATTCCGCAGTTCAACCGCTTCGCGACGGCCTGGCCGAGCTCTGCGTCGAGCGGTGCCGCCCCCGAGAACACGATCCGGATCGACGACAGGTCGTAGGCGTCGATGATCGGATGCTTCGCCAGCAGAACCGCGATCGGCGGCGCGATGAACAGGAAGGTGGCGTGATGCACAGCGATGATCCGGAGGAACTCGGGGAGGTCGAATTTCGGCATGGTGATCACGGGTGTGCGGTGGTGCAGGCCGCCATTCATCAGGACGTTCATGCCGTAGATGTGGAAGAAGGGTAGGACGGCCAGAATCCGGTCCGCCGGCTGGACGCCGATAATGGGCTCACATTGCGCCAGATTCGCCACCAGATTGCGGTGCGTCAGCATGACGCCCTTGGGCAGCCCGGTGGTCCCGGAGGAATAGGGGAGCACGGCTAATTGGGTCGCCGGATCGATGGTCAGGGTGGGTGGCGGTGCCCCGCTGCCCAGCAGTTGCCGCACGTTCGTTCGGCCGGGTGCCACCTCGGCCGAGCCGTCGAGGACAACGATGTTCTCGGCCGGCAGCCCGACCTGCTGGGCGGCGAGATCCGCCTGCGGCAAGAACAGCGAGATGGTGAACAGGTAGCTCGCCCGCGAGTCCGTCAACTGGCCGGCGATGTCCTCGACCGTGTATAGCGAATTGATGGTGGTCGCTGTTCCGCCCGCCCGAAGAATGCCGTGAAAAACCGTGACGAACGCCGGAATATTCGGGCAGAAGATCGCTGCGACATCACCGGCCCCAAATCCCCGCTGGGCCAGGCCGCCGGCCAGCGCGGATATCTGGGCCACCAGTGCGCGGTAGGTGGTCACGGCCCCGGACGGACCGTCGATCAGCGCCGGTTGATCGGCGACCGACTCGATGTCGCCGAACAGATAGTCGAAGAGCGTCAGGTCCGGGATGGCGACGTCCGCGAGCGGGCTACGAAATGTCACTGTTCGACTCCCTTTGTCACGAATGAAATGTGCCATCAGACTCTCCGCACTCCGCCCGGTCGGCAACCGCAACCCCCGATACGGCGAACCATTGACGTACCGACCGGTCGGTCTCTAGGGTTCTGGGCATGTCAGAGCTGCCCGGTATCGACCTGCTGGCACTGACCCGATGGTTGGACGCGGCGCATCCCGGGCTCCGCGCCGGCGAGTTGACCGGAACGGTGATCACCGGCGGGAAATCCAATCTCACCTATCGGCTGACCGATGGACGGCACACCTGGGCGCTACGCCGACCGCCGCTGGGGCATGTCCTGCCGACCGCCCATGACATGGGCCGGGAGTTCCGGGTGATCAGTGCCCTGGCCCCGACCCCGGTGCCCGTCGCCCGTCCGGTCGCCTACTGCCCGGATGCCGAGATCCTCGGCGCCCCTTTCTATCTCACCTCCTTCGTGAACGGGGCAGTACTGGACCGACCCGGGGTAGCCGCGGGTCTGGATCGGCTCGCCGCCGGACGGGTCTGCGAGCAGTTGGTCGACACGCTCGTCCTGTTGCATGACGCCGACCCGAAACTCGTTGGCCTGCAGGACTTCGGCCGACCGGAAGGCTACCTGCAGCGGCAACTCGCGCGGTGGCAGGCCCAGTGGGCCGCCTCCAGGACCGAACCCCGCGACGACTCGGAACCTGTTGTCACCGCACTGACCGACCGGATTCCCCGGCAATCGACGGCGGCGATCGTGCACGGCGATTACCGGCTGACCAACGTCATCTACCGCGCGGATTTCACCGGAATTGCCGCCGTCGTCGACTGGGAAATGGCCACCCTCGGGGACCCGCTGACCGATGTCGGATTGCTGGCGGTCTATCACGCATTATCGCTGGAGGGTGACTTCCTACCGCCGAGGTTACGTGTCGAGGATGGCTTCTGGACCGTCGATGAGCTGGTGTCGAGGTACGCTGCCCGATCCGGTCGGGAGGTATCGGAACTGGCCTGGTACATCGGGTTTGGCTACTTCAAGCTCGCCGTCATCGCCGAGGGCATTCATCACCGCTACCTGCTGGGCAAGACCGTCGGCCAGGGCTTCGCCCATTTCGGTTCCGTCGTACCTGGGCTGTTGGCGGCCGCCCGCAGATCTCTTCGATAGGAGTTGCACGGTGGATTTTCGGCACAGCGAGCGCTCCCAGTTGCTCCAGGCGCGGGTACACACCTTCCTGAACCGGCACGTCTACCCGGCCGAGGCGACCTTCGAGCTGCAGGCGGCGGAGAACCGGGCCAACGGCGAACCCTTCCGCATGCCGGCGGTGCTGGGGGAACTGAAGGCTGAGGCCAGGAAGCAGCAACTGTGGAACCTGTTTCTGCCCGATGATCGCTACGGCGCCGGGCTCAGGGTGCTGGACTATGCGCCCATCGCCGAACTCACCGGCCGGTCGGCGGCCATCGCCCCGGAGGCGATGAATTGCTCGGCGCCGGACACCGGGAACATGGAACTGCTGGCCATGTTCGGTTCAGCCGATCAGAAAAGGCAATGGCTGCAGCCGCTGTTGGACGGCGAAATGCGCTCGTGTTTCGCGATGACCGAACCCGGTGTGGCGTCCTCGGATGCGACCAACATCGCCACCACCATCACCGCCGATCGACTCGGCTACCTGATCAACGGCACCAAGTGGTGGTCGAGCGGAGCGATGCGCCCGGACTGCCGCTTCGCGATCCTGCTGGGGGTGAGCGAACCGGCGGCCGACCGGCACCACCGGCACTCGATGATCATCGTCCCGCTGGACACCCCGGGGGTCACGATCCAGCGGTCGACAAGCGTCTTCGGCTATGACGACGGCCCGCACGGCGGGCACGCGCTAATCGGCTTCGACAACGTCCGGGTCCCAGCCGGGAACCTGCTGGGTCAACGCGGCGGCGGATTCGCCATGGCACAGGCCCGGCTCGGTCCCGGTCGCATTCACCACTGCATGCGCAGCCTCGGGATGGCCGAACGCGCTCTGCAGCTGATGTGCGAACGGGCCGCGTCGCGCAGCACCTTCGGGCAGCCGATCGCCCGGCAGGGGGTGGTTCGCGACTGGATCGCCGAATCCCGGCTCGCCATCGAACAGGCCAGACTGCTGGTCCTCAAGGCGGCCTGGCTCATCGACACGGTCGGCGCCCAGGGCGCCCGCAGCGAGATCGCTGCGATCAAGGTCGCGGCACCCAGGGCGGCACTGTTCGTCCTGGACAAGGCAATTCAGGTGCACGGCGCGGCCGGGGTGTCCGCGGAGACCCCGCTCGCGGAGATGTGGGCGCAACTCCGCTCCCTGCGGCTGGCCGACGGACCGGATGAGGTACACCTGCGATCCGTCGCGCGGGAAGAGCTGGCCAGACATGTCCGTCACTGAGCTGGCCGGACCGACGGCCCGGGACCGAATCCTCGACGCTGCCCTGACGCTGTTCGCGCGGCAAGGCTACGACGGCACCGCCGTCTCGCAGATCATCGCCCTGGCCGGCTCCACCAAAGGCGGCTTCTATCACCACTTCGCCAGTAAAGAGGCGCTGCTCTACGAGGTCTACGGGGACTTGATCGGCAGGCAGTTGGCATCGATGGACGTCATCATGGCGCGCGGAGAACCAGCCGACGTCACCCTGCGGGCCCTCATCCTGGATCTGGTCGCCAGCACTGCGGAAGGTGCCGAACGCGCAAAGATCTTCCTGCGCGAGCTCAACCGGCTCGGCGACGAGCGCACCGACGAGTACCGGCGGCTGCGACGGCGGTATCACGACAGTGTCAGGCACCTGATCAGCTCGGCCCAGCGGGCCGGCACGTTCAGCACCGTCGCCTCGGCCGAGACGGTCACCCTGACCATCTTCGGGGTGATCAATCAGCTCCCGGTCTGGTACCGGGCCGACGGTCCCGCCGGACCGGACGAGATCGGCAACGAACTGGCCAACCTCATGCTCGCGGCCCTGACGGTGCGGCCCTGATGCCCGCTCGAACCGCAACCCGGCTACCCAACGATTCGACCGACAAGGAAGCCTAATGACGTCAGAGACAGATTCGCCGGCAACGGTTCTCGAAATGTTCCGGCTCGACGGGAAGGTGGCCATCGTCACCGGGGCGTCATCGGGTTTGGGGGTGGCCTTCGCCCGCGGATTGGCCCAGGCGGGCGCCGACCTGGTGCTGGCCGCGCGCCGTGTCGAGCGACTGGACCAGACCCGATCGATGGTCGAGGCAATCGGGCGCTCCGCGATCAGCGTGCCGACGGATGTCAGCGACCCGGAACACTGTCAGAACCTCGTCGACGCGGCCGTCCGGGAATTCGGTCACGTCGACATCCTGGTCAACAACGCTGGTGTCGGCACCGCGGTGCCGGCCACCAAGGAAACCCCGGAGCAATTCCGGGCCGTCATCGACCTGAACCTGAACGGCAGCTACTGGCTCGCCCAGGCCTGCGGGCGGGTGATGCGACCCGGCAGCAGCATCGTCAACATCAGCAGTGTTCTCGGCCTGACCACGGCGGGGTTGCCGCAGGCCGCCTACTCGGCCAGCAAGGCCGGGCTGATCGGGCTGACCCGGGATCTGGCCCAGCAGTGGACCGGACGAAAAGGCATCCGGGTCAACGCCATTGCCCCGGGCTTCTTCCAATCCGAGATGTCGCAGCAATATCCGCCCGGCTACCTGCAGGCAATGGGTTCGCGAGTACTCGCCGGGCGGGCGGGTGACCCGGCCGAACTTGCCGCCGCCGTGGTATTTCTGTGCAGCGGGGCCGGCGGGTATATCACCGGTCAGACGCTCGCGGTCGACGGCGGCTTCACCATCACCTGACCGGCTTCAATGCTGGGGGTTCAGTGCCGCGTGTATTACTGTCGCGAGCCCCCCGGCGCCCACCCGAAATGCTTGCGCAGCGTGCGGTTCCACTTGTTCGCCGGCAATCCGGGGGTCAATGCCGCAAGCCCGCTGCAGTATTTGCTGACCGACACCGGCCGGTGTCCCCAGGACCACAGCAGTCGATCAAGCGGGGTCGCGGCCCCGGGCGCCTTGGTCTCCAGGAAAACACCGTCGCCCACCGACGCAACGGCGCCGTCGATTCCGCTGCAGACCAGGCCGGCGTCGATGGTGTACCTGGCGCCGTCGGTGCCCAGCAGCGTGCTGCGGCGGTAGGTGGTTGTCAGGGTAGCGGCGAGCTCCCGGATGGTTGCCGTTGGCAGGCCGTGCGATTCGAGGTATGCGGCGGCAATGTCGTTGAGCCGAAGGCGGTCCGCCAGGTTGTACTCCAGTCGCTCCTTGACGGTTTCGCCGCGGGCGCCGAGGGACTTCAGTTCCAGCACGCAGCCCTTCGAGTCCAGATAGGTGCGGGTCCGCACCTTGAATCGCTGCCGCCGGCCGAGGGCCGAACTGCGGTAGGAGTCCAGTGATGGCGTGTCGAAGTAGACGGACTCGTAGGCGAACGCCTGGGCGCCTGCCATGTCCAGAACGCACAGCCGATCGGCGCGGGCCCGGATGACGTCGGCTACCACCGACGGCGGCAGGATGTACTTCCGATCCCGCCGGGTTTGCAGGTCGGCGTTGTCCCGGAGAACGGACAGGCTGACGGTGGGTAGCTCGGCGAGTTCGGCGGTCAATCCGCCGGCGTACCCGGCCGGATTGCGGTCGACGCCGGACTCGAAAGCGTTGATGAGAGCGGACATGTCAGTGCTCCACGGCGGCGAGAGCGGCGATGCGGTCGTCATGGATGACCGGTCGGGCAGGCTGGACCCGCTCGCCGCGGGTCTGCGGTGACGGCAGGGTCCGATACCGGACGTCGACCAGGGTCAGGTCGCGAACCAGATCGGTGTGGTTCACCACAATTCGCTGGACCTTGCCGTTCAGCAACTCCTCCAGCCGTTCGATCAACGCTGCCTCGGTCGTATACACCGCGTCCACCGTGACCAACTGCTGCCGATAGCCGGCATGCAACCGCGGAAAATCCACGATCGCGAAGGTCACGACAATCAGCGCGCACAGTGCCGGAGCCAACCACCGTGGATCGGGCTGCAGACCGCAGATCAGGCCGAGGGCCAGGCTGGCGAAGAAGTACGCGACCTCCTGTTGGGAGATCTCCGAGGACCGCAGCCGAACGATCGACAGCACCCCGAAGAGTCCGAGACCCACCCCGACACCAACAGCCACCCCGGCGAGCGTCGCCGACACGGCCAGCACCCCGACGTTGAGGCCGATGAAAGCGAGCAGCATGTCGCGCCGATAGTGCCGCCGGTAATAGACACCGAACACCAATACGTTGATCGCGACGAGGTCCGTCAGCAGAATAAGTAGATCGGGCACAGGTATCTCCTTCTGGATTCCTTCTGTTCACGATCTGTTTACCCAGCGAAGCTGAGCGGTTGCTGTGCCCCAGCCAGGTGATCGCCATCAATGGCCGCCGGGAATTTCGCACAGCAAGCGCACAGCGCCTGCCAAGTCCTGGGCCAGCCGGGGGCGGTCGGCTGTGGAATGACGAAACCGCCACCCCCGCCAGAAGGCCGAGACGTGCCAAACACTCTGCATCCCAAGCCGTATCCCAACCAGTCCGACCGGTCCCCGCTGCACCGACGAAGACGCCAACGGATGATGATCTTGTTCGTGAGCGGAGTGACCGCCGTGACCCTGGTTGCCGGTTGCAGCGGTGCCGCCGGCACCGCTGCCGTTGCGACGACGTCCACTTCCGGAGCATCAACCGCCGGTTCCGCAACGGCCGCTGATGCCACCGGCTTGTTCGACAGTTCGACGGTGCACAGTATTTCCGTCCAGTACGACGAGGCCGCGTACCAGGCGATGATCGCCACCTTCGTCGCCAGCGGTGACAAGGAATGGATCAGCGCCACCGTCACCGTCGACGGAACGGTCTTCGAGAACGTCGGCATCAAGCTCAAGGGAAACTCGACGCTGCAAGGGCTTCGGTCCACCGGCACCGGCGCAATGCCGGGCGGCGGCCCCGGCGGTGACGTCTCCGCGGATGACCCGGCGGGCCTGCCCTGGCGGATCCGGCTGGACAAGTTCGTGGACGGCCAGAACTACCAGGGCGCATCGGATTTCGTGGTCCGCGGCGGCAACACCGAGACCGGGCTGAACGAGGCCGTCGCGCTGGAACTGATCGGCGCCGCGGGCCTGGCGACCGAGGAGGCGACCCCGGCCAGATTTACCGTCAACGGCAGCGCCCAGGTGCTGCGGCTCGTCATCGAGAATCCCGATGACGAGTGGGACGAGGACAATTTCGATTCTGACGGCATTCTGTACAAGGCAGAGGCGGGCGGCGACTACTCCTATCGCGGTGACGATGCCGCGGCCTACGCCGACATCTTCTCCGTCGAGGCCTCCACATCGGGCGAGGACGACTACACCCCGCTCATCGGATTCCTGAAGTGGGTCAACGAGTCCGACGATGCGACCTTTGCCGCTGAACTCGGCAGCAAGCTTGATGTTGCTGCGTTCGCGAAGTACCTCGCCGTCCAGGACCTGGTGGCCAACAGCGACGACATCGACGGGCCGGGCAACAACTCCTACTTGCGATACGACGCCGGTACCGGCATCTTCACCGTGGTCGCGTGGGATCAGAACCTGTCATTCGGCGGGTTCGGCGGCGGGCAGGGTGGAGCTGACGGACAGCGGGGCGGCGGCCGGATGCAGCCGCCGGACGGGGCCACCCTGCCGGACGGGGCCACCCCGCCGGACGGGGCCACACTGCCGGACGGGGCCACACTGCCGGACGGGGCCGCGATGCCGACCGGTGCGATGCCCGGTGGCGACCTGCCGGCCGGTGCCATGCCGGGTGGACAAGGCGGGGGAGCCCGGGGTGGCAACATTCTCGCCGAGCGTTTCAAGGCCAACACCGAGTTCAACGAGCTGTACGAACAGGCACTGACCGATCTGCGCACCGAGCTCTACGCCAGTGGCGACGCCCAGCAGATCCTCGACTCCTGGACCGCCGTGTTGAGCGCGCAGGCCAGTGACCTGGTCAGCCAGGACAGCATCACGTCGGAGGCCGCAGCCATCGCCAAGTACTTCACCGCCAGCTGATGCGATCCAAGTCAATTCGTCCCGATGGCGGCGACTCCGACTCGAGTGAACGTTCTACAGGGAAAACCAGCCGTCGCGGGTTGGCAAACCCTGCACGGCGTTCATTCGCCGCCGACGAATCCTGGATCGTCACCTGTACTGGCCGGCCGGCGTGAACTGGTCGGCGGGTAACGGTTCCAGAACAGCGTTGGGCCGCTGCCCCTGGACGTTCTGCAGCCGCCAACGGTTGGTGAACAGGGCCAGCAGCACACCGTCGGTGCGTTGCAAGACCTCGGTGCCGTAGTCGGCGGCAAGCTCCACGGCGGTGTCCGCATCGGTGCGCCGGGCGACCGAATAGTCCAGACGCTCGAGGGAGATCGGCGCACCGAACTCGTGCTCCATCCGGTGCTCGGCGACCTCGAACTGCATGGGGCCGACAGCGGCGAACACCGGCGCCTGGTCGCCGCGGCGATCCGACCGGAGCACCTGGACGACGCCTTCCTGTTCGAGCTGGTGCACACCGCGACGGAACTGCTTGTAACGACCGCTGTCTCGGGCTCGCGCCACGGCGAAATGCTCCGGTGCAAACTGCGGGATTGCCGGGTAGATCACCGGCTCCTCGCTGAACAGGGTGTCGCCGACGGTCAGTGAGCTTGCATTGACCAGCCCGATGACGTCACCCGGGTAGGCGGTGTCCACGGTCGATCGGTCCCGGCCGAACATCGACTGCGCATACTTCGTGGCGAATGGCTTGCCCGTCCCGGCGTGGGTGACCACCATGCCGCGCTGGAATGTCCCCGAACACACCCGGACGAACGCGACCCGATCACGATGTGCGGCATCCATGCCGGCCTGGATCTTGAAGACGAACCCGGAGAACGGCGCATCCAGCGGGTGCGGGTGGCCGTCCTTGTCGGCGCGCGCCGTCGGGGCGGGGGCCAGGTCGATCAGGGTGTCCAGCAGGTGACGGACACCGAAGTTCAGCACAGCCGCCCCGAACAGCACCGGGGTGGCCTTGCCGGCGAGGTACGCGTCCGCGTTGTAGGTCAGGCCGCTCTCGGTGAGCAACTCGTCCTCTTCGACGGCATGGATCCAGGCGGCCGGTTGCTCGGCGAGCGCGTCATCGGGGGAGAGGCGGTCCTCGCGGGCAATGGTCGCGCCGCCCGGGGTCCTGGTGAGCTTGAGGTAGTCACCGGTGGTCCGGTCCAGCAAACCGTGGAACTCGCCGGCCACGCCGACCGGCCAGTTCAACGGCGCGGCGGCCAGCCCCAGCCGTTCGGTGATCTCGTCGAGCAGGGCCAGCGGTTCGTGACCCGGCCGATCCCACTTGTTGATCAAAGTGATCATCGGAACCCCGCGGAGCCGGCACACCTCGGCCAGCTTCAGCGTCTGTGGCTCCAGCCCCTTCGCGGCGTCGATCAACATCACCGCACCGTCGACGGCGGCCAGCACCCGGTAGGTGTCCTCGGAGAAGTCGGCGTGCCCGGGAGTGTCCAGCAGGTTCACGACGTGATCTCGATAGGAGAACTGCAGGGCCGCCGAGGTGATGGAGATCCCGCGAGAGCGTTCCATCTCCATCCAGTCGGAGACGACTCCCCGGCGCCCGCTCTTGCCGTGCACGGCCCCCGCCTCGCCGATGACCTTGGCGTGCAGGGCCAGTGCCTCCGTCAGGGTGGACTTGCCGGCGTCCGGATGCGAGATGACAGCGAAGGTCCGCCGCCGGGCGGCCTCTGCGATCGCCGTTGGCTCGGCCGCGACAGCTGGTTGCGTGATGGGGGTGGTGACGGTGACCAGGGCTCCTCAATACGGCACATCAGTGGTCCGGCGTTGCCCGGTTTGCCCGTTGCAGCGCCGGTCCGCGCCCGGTGGTGGGCACCACCGGGCCGGTCCATTTTATGGCTCCGGAGCGATTGCCCCGACCAACGCTCATCGGTGTCACTATGGAGCGATGACGGCAGCCAAGTGGCGGTTCTCCCTGCTGACTCTCGGGTCGCTCTGCGCGGCGTTCGGTGTGATCTATGCGTTCACCCCGAGCGGATTCTCCTGGAGTCTGGTCCTGATCGGCGCCCTCATGATGTTGCCGTGGTACGTGCGCCGGGCGAAGGACCGCCGGATGGCTCGGGCGACGACTCAATCGGTGGTCCCCACCTGGCATCCCGAGCACGATCCGCTCTGAGGCGGGCCGAATGACGGGCCATCGGTCCGACTGAGCCGATCGAGCTACGCTGGAGCGAACCCCGGCAGATCCTGCGACCCTGGGGCAGGGTGATCCGGCCGGGCTCGTCGCCTGTATTGTCGTTGGCAGGGTGCATGCCACCTGGTGGGCACCGACTGCATCGCCTACTGCGCACAGCCCTGCCGCTGTGGGCAAACTCAGCTTGATCTGCGAATTGTGGTTCGCTAAAAACACCACCAGTATTTGCCATTTGTTCAGCACGTCCGGCTATTCAAGCAACTCCACCGTCTGTACTGTCCGGGCTACCACCGACCTACAAGGAGTTCCAATGCCCCTTGAACCACTTTCGGAAGTGCGAGCGGTGCACGACATTCAGCGCGGCCAAACAATAGTCGTCAAGCATGGGTCGCCCGGCCGGATCGTCAACCAGCAGCCGGGCTGGCTCGCCACCACCTACACGGTCGAATTCGCGCCGGTCCCGGGCGGCACCGTGACGCTGGTCGGACTCACCGAGGGTGACGTCCAGCCCAGCTGACCCTTATTCGTGCTGCTCAATGGACGGATTTGTCCGGCGGTCGCGATTCGTTGCCGAACATGCGCCGGCACCGGTTCGCGATTTCCGCGAGATCCGATAGTGCAGCACCAGAAATGGAAAGCCGAAGACCCAGAAGGCATGTTCGGCCCGCAATTCGTCGCCGTCGGTGTACACGTCGAGCTGTTCGTCGAAGCCGTGCACGGCCAGGGCGGTGAGGTCGCGACCGACCGGATCAACGTAGGCCAGGTAGTGGCCGGGGTGCGCAAGATCGCTGCGGCTGGTCAGCACCAGCCCGCCACCCGGTCGATCCCGCGGCAGCAGCGTCGCCGTGAAACTGCCTTGCGGTACCGGAAATCCCACGCTGACATACCCGCGATCTTCGTACCGGTAGGTGGTGTAAATACCGACGTAGATCGGCTCGTCGGTGTCGGTGAAGGATCGGATCCAACCGCGGACGGCGATGGTGTCGTCGTCCGGCAACGTGATGGTGTCGATACGGCTGCGAATTCCGCGTTGCGTCTCCCGCTGGTTCATCGGCACGTTGGCCTGGCCGAGCGGGCGGGCTATCAGATTCCGGTACAACAGATAGCCGGGGCGAATCCACAGCCGCCACTCCGGCACAATATCCAGCCGGAACCGGGTGGTGTGCTCGTAGAACTCCCGAACCGCCGGATCGACCTTCGACGGGTCGAACTCGGCGCCCGCCAGTTCATCGAGGGAGGCGACAATCCCGGCGTCCGGCGCGTCCGCAAGATAGCGGCCACCGATGTCCTCCGCCAGCTCCCGGACATAGCCGGTTCCCACATAGCGGGAGCGAGCCTCGCGCGGTACGACGAAAGGCAGCTCCTCTGCCGGCACCCGATCAGCCAGCAAACTGACCTGGGCATCCCGGAACACCAGCGCGGAGACCGTCCGATAGCCAAGCATGGTCGTCGCAGCGACGATCGCGGCCGACACCGGGCGCCGACTGGTTCCGAACGCGCGACCGATCGCAGCACCGAGAAGTGGCCCCAGCAGAATCTTTTGCGGTCGGACACCCAACAGTCCGGCAATCGCTCCGATACCGGCGCCGATGGCAACAGGACCCGCCTTGGTCGACTTTCCGACTGCCCACCCGACCGGGGCGACCAACGCCGCGCTGGTGGCAATCCGTTGCCAGAGCGCGGGGATTTCGCCCGGCCGTTGCCGCGCCCTGGCGATCCGCTCCGATGTCGCCAGGGCGGCAGCACCCGCGATTGCGCCCATGACAGCGGCCCGTGCGCCGCGATGGGCGCTCAGCGACGCGCCGGCAACACCCCCGACGACGGCGGCAAACCCGACCGCCCCGGTCTGCTGGGGTGCTTCCGCGCGATCCTGGGTTGGCACTGCACGGTGCTGGCTGGTCATTCCCGGAACCTACCGCCCGCCGGCCGCACCGATGAGAACCGGCGTCGGCTTCGGTCGTACCGTCCAACCGCTCGCCGAGCCGACCGGCGCTGCTGCGGAAGTCGGGTGATTCGAGACAACGGGCCCCGATGCCAGCTGACCTTCTGGAGACGAATGTGCCGAGCCACCACGACCCGCAATCGCTCGATGTCAGTTTCACCGCGCCGATCGAGAAGGACGGCGCCTTCGCCACCTCCGTGACAGTGCCGGGATCAGCCGAGCTGTTCGGAACGAGGCGGGCGGTGAAGGTCAGCGGCACGATCGACGGCCACCCGTTCACAGCGACGCTGATGCCGTCTGGCACCGGACCGCACTGGCTCCCGATCAGGGCCGCGCTGTGCAAGGCCATCGGCAAGGACAGCGCCGGCGAGAGTGTGGCCTTTCACCTTGAGCAGCGACTGAGCTGAGGGGTCGGGCCGCGGCCCGACGGACCGCGGCCCGACGATCAGGACCACACGCAGGCTGAATCCAGGCACACCCAACCCTCGCGGGTGTCGGCCGGTCGGGTGTGCGAGCCGCAGGTCGGACAGGCGATCGGTGCCCCCAGCTTGAGTAGTTGGGTGGCGTCGGCGGAGTCGTCGAGTGACGCGCGCCGGTTACGTTGTGCTGGAGTTCGCTTGCTCAGTGTCATCGATTTTCTTCCCAAGGTCGGACGGCTCGCGGGTGCACCGTTCACCTCTAGGGACGTCTCCGGACGGGCCCCGTTGCCTTTCGTGTCGGATCCCTCAGCAGACGGGGCTACGGCCGATCGGGCTCCGGGGGTGCCTCGGTACAGAGGTGGATCGCAACCGCCCAGGCAACGAAGACGAGCCACAGCCCGGCGTTGAACAGAGCCCATGGATCCCGCACTCGTGTCCCTTCTTTGCTCCCGCAGCTTCTCGCATTGACCGTCTCGCGTTTGCCGCCGATCAATGGTCCATTGACTCAGATTCTCGTTGTGGGTTTGTTGTCGGGAGATGACGAACGTGAACGACCGTCCTGCGTTACCGCTCCGGGCGGTTGCCGCGGCTGAGTCGCCGTACCCAGGCGATGAACCGCCCGCTTTGCCGATCGGTGAACTCGTTGGCCAGTTGGGTTGCCTCAACGGTCAGATCGGCGCCACCGAAGATCGCCCGAACAGACCGCATCGCTCGCTGCTCCTGCGTCTCCTCCTCGGGTTCGTCGGCATTGGTCACACCAACCAGGATGACGCATCGTCCGTCGGTCAGCTCGAGAGCCCTCCGCCATCGGGGTTGGGCGCCACGGCCGCTAGGACCGACCGCTCTGCCCAGATCAGCGCGGCGACCGATGGGGTGGCGCGGAGCTTGTCGATGCATCGGGCGCGCGTGGGCCCGATGCTCCCGATAGTGATTCCGAGGCGCAGACTGATCTGGCGATAAGAGACCCGCGGCTCCGCGAGCAGGAGAAGCAATAACTCACGATGTTGCGGCTGCAACTGAGCCAATCCCTTTCGGACCAGATTGTCTCGCTCGGCGAGCAGCAGCTCATCGAGCAAGCCGGTGTCCTCACCTGGAAATTGCGGTTCCGAATCGTGCGGGTCCACCAGTACCGTGCGCTGGTTGCTCATTGCGACTTTGATTGACTCGTTCTTGGTGGTGGTGATGATCCACCCGGGCAACGCCCGGAGGTCCCGCAGACGGTCGAGGTTCTGCCACAGGCGCAGCCACACGGTCTGACACACGTCCTCCGCGTCGCCTCGGCTCAATCGGTAGTGCCCGATCACCCCGTGTATCAACGGGGTGTAACGAATGACCAGGTCCTTTGACGCGTTCCTGTCGCCCGTCATTGCCGCCTTGACCAGGGCCGTCGGGTCCGTCCGGTCGCGTGCAAGTCCCACGTGCTCAACGCGTGTGAGCTCAACAGGCACATCAGATTGTGTTGACATTGTTGACCTTCCATCACGGTTCTCGTCGCCACTGGTGCAAGAATGGAGGCAGCACTGGTCCCGTAGCCTCCGCACAATGGCGGAGATTTACCGTGGAACGAGCTCAGTGATGAGGGAGTCTGCATCGATGTCGGTCTTTCCGTCCGAGGAATGGGTGCACGAGTTGCTAGGACTGGCAAATGCGCAGAACGAAGCCAACGGCGGCGGGCAGGGTTGGGATGGTGCTGCATGTCTGGAAATACGGGACATTCCGGGGGCAGCCCCGGCATCGACATACATCAGACTTGCCGGTCGGGACGGGTACTGGTCCGAATGTACGGTGGGAACGGACCCCGATTTGGCAGCGGACGCACGGATGATGCTGTCCGCGCCTTTCTCGGTATGGAAAGAGTTGATCCGTCAGCAACTTCCGCCGGTCACCGGCATTCTGATGGGCCGAGTCGCGTTGCGCGGTCATCTGCCGGACGTGTTGGCGTACCGGGCGAGCATCACCACGCTCTGGTTGCTCGCCGGTCAACTGCACACGGAATTCGCGGACGAATGATCAGTTGCAACGAAGTGACTCGCCGCTCACCGGGAGCTGCCCATGGTGGGTAGTACCCAGTACGCCACCAACGATGGAGTCCACCTCGCCTATCAAATAACCGGCGACGGCCCGATCGACGTGCTGATGGTACCCGGCTTCATTTCACACGTCGAACACCGCTGGCAGGAGCCAACGTTTGCTCGGTTCCTGCGGCAGTTCGGTTCTTTCACGCGATTGATTGCGTTCGACAAACGCGGGATGGGTTTATCCGACCGCGATCCGATGGATGTCACGCCGAACATGTCGGAAAGAATCGCCGATGTCGGTGCGGTCATGGACGCCGCTGGCAGTTCCCGAGCCACGTTGTTCGCCTGGTCCGAGGGTGGGGCCACCGCAATCCGATTCGCTGCGAGCCAACCGCATCGGGTTGCCGCGCTGATACTGGTCGGGACAACCCCGCGATTCACCGCTGCCCCCGATTTTCCCGAGGGCATTCCGCGCGACCTTCTCCAGCTCGCCGTTGAGGTTTGGCAGCAGCAATGGGGTACCGGCGTCGCTTTGCAATTGTACGGTCCGAGCGTGGCCGACAATCCGCGCTTCGCAGCATGGTGGGCCGCCTATCAACGACACTCCGCCAGCCCCGGCGCGGTGGCCAGCTCGCTACTCCTGCATTTAGATGTCGACGTCCGGGCGGATCTACCACAGCTGCGGACTCCGACGCTGATTCTGCATTGTGTGGACGACATGGTCATTCCAGTCACCTGCGCCCGGTATTGCGCAGAACATATCCCGGACGCTCGCTACCGTGAATTGCCGGGCTCGGACCACATCTATTGGCTGGGCGATCAACGTCGGACGATCGAGACGATTCGCAACTTTCTCGCCGACTCCATCGAGGGTGCCCTGGTCAAACACCGGCGACGACGACCGTCGGCAGGGTGGGAGAGTCTGACGCCGGCCGAACTCGAGGTGGTCAGGGCGGTGGGGACCGGACTGACGAACAGACAGATCGCGGCAGAACTTTTTGTGTCGCCGCGGACCATTCAAACGCATATTGCCAGCACATTCAGCAAACTCGGAGTGACCAGTCGCGCCGAGATTGCCGCCGAAGCCGCGCGTCGACTGCCGGCTGACTGACCCCGGATGACCCGCTGCCGGTCTGCGGGAGAGTCCACCCGGTCGGCCGAGCCGCGCGCCCGAATAACCGATTGACCCCAATAGCACCCCGGAAGATCCTGGTGATGCCGCACAACAACTTTGGATCGGCAGAGCCGATCCGCGAGGAGGGGATCTCCATGGCCGATCTGAACCCACAGCCGCTGCCGCCGGTGCGAATTCATGTCACCAGTGATGTGCTGTACGACCTGGACAAGATGCAGAAGGTCACGGCAACAGTTCTGGAAAAACTCGGCTGCGCAGGCTGCCATTCCGGTCGAGTACTCGACTTCATTCATCTCGATGAGTTCGTGGTCAACCCGCAAACGCTCGACGTCCAGAACGTTATTGGTGGTCGGTTCTAGCGATGGTGCCGCGGTCGTTGGGCGTCGGAATGGTGTATTGGCCAGCCCTGAAGCCATTATTCGATGCCGGCCCGTCGACCGTCGCCGTCCTGGAGTTGGAACCACAGACACTGTGGGAGAAGGTCCGCAGCGACGGTCGTTGGCAATACCGGCTGAACGAGGCACAGCTCGATTCCGTTGCGGCCTACCCGCAGGCCACCTTGCTCCACGGGATAGGACAGCCGGTCGGCGGCAGCACCGACGACCACGTCGAGTACCTGGGTCTCTTGCGGAGGGCCGTCGACCGACTGGATCCCTGTTGGGTCAGCGAGCATCTGAGCTTCAACCGGATCAACGGATCGGCCGGCCAGGACGAGGCTGGGTTCCTACTCCCGCCGCACCAATCGGCACCGACCGTCCGGGTGGCGGCACGCAATGTCCGGGCCTATGGGCGCGGACTCGGACGCCCGGTTGCCTTCGAAACCGGCGTGAACTACCTGCGCCCGCACCCCGGCGAGTTGACCGACGGGGAATTCTTCGCAGCGGTCGCAGAGAGAGCCGACAGCGGGATTCTGCTCGACCTGCACAATCTCTGGTGCAACGAAGTCAACGGACGCGAAAAAATGGTGGACGTGCTCGACCGCCTGCCGCTCGACAGAGTGTGGGAGTTGCACCTGGCCGGCGGAATGCCGATGTCGGGTTATTGGCTCGACGCGCACAGCGACGCGGTGCCTGACGAGGTCATGGCCGTCGCCGGCGAGCTGATGCCGCGCCTGACAAATCTCGGGGCGGTGCTGTTCGAGATCCTTCCGGAGCACGTACCCACCCTGGGTATCGACGGCGTGCATCGCCAGCTTCAGGAGCTGCACGCCCTCTGGGCACAGCGCGGACATCGAACACTTGCGGTGCAATCATTCTCGAAAATGTCGGCCGCGGACCAGCGGAGTGGGTTCGATGACGATGCGGACCCAGAAGACCTCGTCGCGATGCGCGCCTGGGAGTGGGCCATGGTCACCGCCATTCGCGGGGACGAAGGGCTCGACGGCCCCCACCAGTGGATTTCCCGGGATCCCGGCATCGCGGTATTCCGTGATCTGGTGGGGGACTTCCGCCGAAGCGCACTCGCCCGCGGCTTGCGATACACCATGACGGCCCTGCTGGTCGGTCTCGGTGCCCGCCGGACCAGTGAACTGCTTGATGGCTACTTCGCCGCGCAACCACCGGACGGCTTCGCAGCGGTGGAGGCCCATCACTTCGCCTGCTACCTCGCCGACCGGCCGGCCTTGCAGCTGGACATCCCGTATCTCGGGGACGTCCTTGGTTTTGAACACGCACTTGTCAGGGCCACTATTTTCGGCACCAGCAGCGACGTGCACTTCTCCGCCGATCCGCTGGAGATTCTCGGCGCTCTCGATCTGGGTCGGCTCCCGGCACGGCTACCCGCCGCGAGCAGCACCATGCATATCGCGGCGGGTGGGCTGTGACGTCCCGCGGGCCGTGCTGATACGCCGCCTAGCGGGACACCGCGCCACGGAACGGACAGGATGTCGCCATGGTTCCGAACTCGATCAAGATCGTCTTGCCTCTTGAGCCATCCGTGTACTAACGTTCATCTCGTTGTCAGGGGGGACGCGCACTTGGGGCGCCTTGCCAGGTTCAATTCCTGGGTCCTCCACCACAAGTAGGTCTGATGCCAACCCGCGTGATTACTGCGGGTCACCTCACCTGGAGACGGTGACGTGGCGTACGCCGGGAATGGTCTGGACCGCCGCCTCCACCAATGAATGGTCCGAACGGTCGATGGCGTCGTCGAGGATCGTCACGTCACCATTCGTGACGTTGACCGACCAGCGGTCCGGATCGCCGAAACTGCGCAACTTCCGACGGATGTCGAGGGAGACCTGGGCGTCGCGGTGGGCCAGGAAACGCATGATATCGCTGCGCGAGATCACCCCGACCAAGGTGGTTCCGTCCACGACGGGAATGATCCGCCGGCGACCAGAGATCATCGTGTCGGCGATGGTTCCCAGACTTGCTTCCTGATCAACGAAGGCCGGTGGGGTGGTCATCACCTGACCAACCGTTTCCGCCGTTCCCTTGTCCGCCGCAGCGACGCCCTCTGGGGTGTCGAGACCGGTGAAGCGATTCCTGATCACATCAGCCTCACTGACCACGCCGACCAGTGTTCCGTCGTGGTTGATGACCGGCAGCGCGCTGAACCCGCGTTCGCGCAGAATCTGCACTGCCTTGCTGACCGCCGCGCCGGCAGTCACGGCGACTGCCGGCGTGCTCATGATGTCCTGTGCCTTCATGACGTTCCTCCTGTGGGCGTGCTGCTCTTCAGACGACAATCGAAGGATGGGTTGGTCCCCGCCATGACGGACGAACCGCCTTGGCGGGCCCGTCGTTCCCATCGTCGGGCCTGGTATCGACTTCGCGGCCGTGTCCGGGTCAACGGTCACGGCGACAATCTTCTACAGAGCAGCATTTCCTGGTCGCTGAACGTCGAAACAGGGCCATTGGTCCTGTCTGGCTGACGAATTACGCACACCGTATCTGCCGCTGTTCGGGACCTATGGCCCTGCCTCCCGGCCCCTGAACGGGGACATGCTCGGTGCTGAGTCAGCGGAGCCGCTGCCTGACACGGCCCAAGTTGGGCCGTTTCGGCTGTCCGACGCCGCGTGAATTCGCGAACCGAAACGGGTCCACCAGGGCAGAGGAGCTCAGGAAATGACGAAGTACGTTTTTGACTTCACCGAGGGAAACAAGGATCAAAAGGAACTCCTGGGTGGTAAAGGCGCGAATCTCGCGGAAATGACGCGGTTGGGCCTACCGGTGCCACCTGGATTCACCATTACCACGGAGGCCTGCCGGGAATACCTGGCGCTGGGCAACGAGCCCGGCGAATTGCATGTCCAGGTGACCATGGCGCTCCGCCATCTCGAAGACGAGGTTGGCCGTCGGTTGGGCAGCCGACACGACCCGCTACTGGTGAGTGTCCGCTCCGGGGCGAAGTTCTCGATGCCCGGCATGATGGAGACGGTGCTGAACATCGGGCTCAACGATGCCAGTGTGCTCGGCCTGGCCGAGGTCAGCGGTGACGACCGGTTCGCCTGGGATTCCTACCGGCGACTGTTGCAGATGTACGGCAAGACCGTTCTCGATATTCCTGGCGATGTCTTCGCCGATGCGCTGGACAAGGCCAAGGCCGCGCAGGGCGTCATCAGCGATGTCGATCTGAACGTGGATGGGCTGAAGTCGCTGGTCGACCTTTTCAAGGTCGAGATCCGGGAGCATTCCGGGAGTGATTTCCCGCAGGACCCGCGAGAACAATTGGACAATTCGGTCCTCGCGGTCTTCAATTCCTGGAACACCGATCGGGCTCGGCTGTACCGGCGCCGTGAGCGCATTCCGCAGAACCTGGGTACCGCGGTGAATATCTGCACGATGGTGTTCGGCAATCTCGGTGAGACCAGTGGTACCGGGGTGGCGTTCACCCGTGACCCGGCCACCGGCGCACCCGGGGCGTACGGCGACTATCTGGAGAACGCACAGGGCGAGGACGTCGTCGCCGGCATCCGGAACACGCTGAGCCTGGACGATCTTGCCCGGCTGGACCCGGAGTCGCACCGCGGCCTGATGAAGGCCATGCGCCAACTGGAAACCCACTACCGCGACCTGTGTGATGTCGAGTTCACCGTGGAACGGGGCAAGCTGTGGATGCTGCAGACCAGGGTCGGCAAGCGCACCCCGGCGGCGGCCTTCCGAATCGCCAGCCAGTTGGTGGACGAGCACCTGATCAGCATGGACGAGGCGCTGCAGCGGGTGACCGGTGCACAACTGGCGTTGCTGATGTTCCCGCAGTTCGACCGGGCCGCCGTCCGCACACTGCTCACTCAGGGCATGGCGGCGTCCCCGGGTGCCGCTGTCGGCCGGGTGGTTTTCGAATCCGCGACCGCCGTCGAATGGGCGGCCCGCGGCGAACAGGTGCTGCTCGTGCGCAAGGAAACCAACCCCGACGATCTCGGCGGGATGATCGCCGCCAACGGCATTCTCACCGCACGTGGTGGCAAGACCTCGCATGCCGCGGTGGTCGCCCGCGGGATGGGCAAGACCTGCGTGTGCGGAGCCGAGGAACTGGACATCGACGTGGTTGCCAAGACGATCAAGGTTGGCGACATCACCGTCCACGAGGGCGATCAGATGAGCATCGACGGGTCGACCGGCGAGATCTACCTGGGCTCGATGCCCGTCGTGGCGTCTCCGGTGGAGACCTATATCCAGGACGGGATGAGCTCGCTGCTGGGCGCGGATGACGCAACGGCCGCGCTCGTCAGGGCCGTCGACCGGGTGTTGACGCATGCCGATCAGCGGCGCCGGCTCGGCGTGCGGGCGAACGCCGACACGCCGGAGGACGCCACCAGGGCCCGCAAGCTCGGCGCACAGGGAATCGGGCTGTGCCGGACCGAGCACATGTTCCTGGGAACCCGCCGCACGCTGATCGAACGGCTGATCCTGGCGAACTCCCGAGGCGAGCGGGACGAGGCACTCGCAGCGCTATTGCCCCTGCAGCGCAACGACTTCGTGGAAATGCTGGAGACAATGGACGGCCTGCCGGTGACCATCAGGTTGCTCGACCCGCCGCTGCACGAGTTTCTGCCGAACCTGACCGAACTGTCCGTGAAGGTGGCGCTGGAGAATGATCACGGCGATGTCGGGCCGGCCGTGGACATCGATCACCGGCTGCTGATCGCGGTCGAGCGGTTGCACGAGGCAAACCCGATGCTGGGCCTGCGTGGTGTACGCCTGGGACTGCTGACCCCTGGGCTGACCGCGTTGCAGATCAGGGCCATCACCGAGGCCGCGATCGAGCAGATCAAGGCGGGCAAGAATCCGCGGGTGGAGATCATGGTGCCGCTGGTCGGGTCGGTCCGGGAACTCGACATCGTCCGGGCCGAGGCCGAGGCGCTGATCGAAAGGCTGGCGGCGGAAGCAGGTGTCACGCTGACGATCCCGATCGGCACGATGATCGAACTGCCGAGAGCGGCGCTGACCGCCGGTCGGATCGCCGAGAGCGCCGACTTCTTCTCCTTCGGCACCAACGACCTCACCCAGACAACGTGGGGATTCTCCCGCGACGACGTCGAGGCCGAGATGTTCGTGGAGTACATGGACAAGGGCATCTTCACCGTCTCGCCGTTCGAGACGATCGACGCACACGGTGTCGGCCGACTGGTGCAGATCGCCGTCGCCGAGGGCCGGGCCACAAAGCCGGCGATCAAGCTGGGCGTCTGCGGCGAACATGGCGGGGATCCGGAGTCGATTCATTTCTTCCACGACTCCGGGCTGGACTACGTGTCCTGCTCGCCGTTCCGGGTCCCGGTGGCGCGGCTGGAAGCCGGTCGGGCGGCCGTGCTCTCTGCCTGAACTGATTGTGGGTCGATGAAGTAGCCGGGCCATCTGCACACCTTCCACGCCCGGCCCAGCTGGGCGTGGAATCGGTGCGTCGGGTGATATCCCCAGAGACCTGGGTGATGGCCGGCCCGACCGGAGTTGCGCCTCCACCACGCTGTCTTCCGATGGCCGCACCGTCGCAGTGCATCGGGCAAGGATCGTCAAAGCCCGGGCGCCGTCTGGTTGGGAGCGTCGGCGACGTGGTCAACAGGCTTCCCGAGGTGCTGGGGGTGCTCGCCCCGTTCAATGCCGATCCCGCGGACGACGCATCCCTCGGTGCCCTGGCCCGGAGGGCGCATCGGTCGCGTTTCGCGCTGCACCGGCCCGCGGTGTTCGCCTATGTGCAGGAATCCGGTCTTGCGTTCGCGGGCCCCCCACTCGCGCGGTACCCGGTGACCGGTACGGCATCACTTGTCATTGAAGGTGGTATGCCAGTCGTCGAGTTGCCCGCCAGTCCACCGGAAGGTGAGATCGAGGCGTTGACCGTCCCTGCTGGCCGCGCCGTTGTCGCGTTGCACCGTGGTCCCTACGAGGGTCTCCCCGACACCCACATCGCCATCGAGTCTTACCTCGTGGAACATGGGCTCGTCGCGTTGGGCCCGCCGTGGGAGTCCTACGTCACCGACCCGGGGGAGCGTCCGGACCCCGCCTCCTGGGAGACCGAAGTCGTTCAACCCATCTCCTGACCGACCTCGCGCCGATCGGTGTGGTCGGACCCCATCAAGGTCACGGGCAAGGTGGGTCAGGCGGTGTAGTGCCCCGCGACGGACGACCATTGGACCCGCGTCGGCTCGGGTAAACCCACCTGGACGAGGGCCGGTCCGAGCCGCGAGGTCATCCAGTCGACTTGGACCTCCTGTGATTCCCACACCTCGAAGACGAGGAAACCACCATCCGTACTTGCGCCGGTGTGGCTGAGCAGGCCCACGGGCCACGCTCCATCACCGGTGTTGGGATCAAGTCCGAGCTTGTGATTGACCGCCCGGTAGTCATGGGCACTGACACCGGCGAACTCAAAGAGCAGAGCCTCAGGCATGGTTTCGCCTCCCAATCGAGTGAACCTGCGTCAACGGTAGCGCTGTACGGCCTCGATAGCTGGGCGAATTGTCGTGATATGTACGAAGGTCTGAAGTCGCCAGGCCTGCGTGGTTCCCGCAGAGTGGACACCGGTTGCTCGGTGCCGCCTCGCGCAGTGGTTGCAGTGTCCAGTGTTTCGGGTACTCAGCACCCAATTCGAGGGTAGGCTCGCACGTCATCAGGCGTTCTTCGCTGAATGCTTTCAGGAGTGGCCACGACTGCGGACCGATGCCATCGACGACCATCCCCACCCGAAGCGAACGGTTGGCACCGGTCGGCTGTTTGCCCATGGATGCTCGCGCCGAACCTACGAAGTCCTCGACGGCGTTCGCCGCTACTGCAGCCAATGGCAACAGGGATTCACCGGCGGCGGAAAGGCGAGTGCCGGACCGGTCCCGAACGAAGAGCTGGCAGCCCAGCGCTCTTTCCAGCTGCCGCAATTGCTCGGACAAGCCAGGCTGGGTGAGAGCGAGGCGGTCTGCCGCCCGGCGGATTCAGTTCCTCCGCCAACACGAGAAACGCCTTCAGATGGTGAAGCTGCACATCCCCTCCAACGGATGTTCTGAATTCAACAGGTGCACTGTGGACGGGCTGGGCCGATCATTATTTTGCCCGTTCGTGCAGTTGACGGCAACGCCGGGCAGCATTCCTCCATCCTTTTTGCTTAGTTATCCGAAATCTGTTTTTACTGATTCCGCGATTGTTGGTGAGGACGCGAGCGGCACATAGTGGCGATTTCCGGCAACAGCGGCGTCTTTCATGCGAGAAGGGACTTCTTCGCGATCGTGCCACGCGCCGCGGTCGGCATGGGCGCATCCGGGTCGCGGCGCGTCTGACGGACCGGCGGCCGCGGCCCCAGTGCGGGGGTGAGGGGCGATCATCGGACGACGGGGAGCTCGGCGGACGTACCTTTGGGTGTGGCCGGTCGCCGGACGAACCTTGGGCTGCTCCTGCTGCTGCCGCTGGCGGTGCTCACCGGGTTCGGTGCGTTCATGGTCGGCAGCGGCCCAGTGGCGATCATGGTCGGGCTGCACGCGGTCGTGGGTTTCGCGATCCTGCTGCTCTTGCCGTGGAAGTCGATCATCGCCCGACGCGGACTGCGGCGCCGGCGGCCGGGCAGGGCGACATCGATCGCGCTCGCCGTGCTGGTGGTGCTCACTCTGTTGACCGGGCTGCTGCATGCCCTCGGGTTCCTGCTGGGTCTTGCCGGCGTAGGCGTCCTCTGGATCCATGTGGCGGCCGGGCTGGCGGTGATCGTGCCGGTGGCGCTGCACGTGCAGCGCCACAAGGTCCGTCCGCGGCGTACCGACCTGTCCCGCCGGCTCCTGCTCCGAGGTGGTGGGCTGTCGGCGGCCGCGGGGGCGACGTACCTGACGCTCGCTGGACTGACCACCGCGCTCAGCCTGCCGGGCGCGGAACGGCGAAGCACTGGCTCCTACGAACTGGATTCGGCAGACCCGCTGGCTGTGCCTGCGACGTCATGGATGTTCGATGCGGTGCCGTCCATCGACCTTCAGACCTGGCGCTTGGAGGTCGTGTTGGGTGATGACCGACGCTGGTGGAACCTGACGGCCTTGAACTCGATGACCGACCGGTCGACAGCTGTCCTCGACTGCACCGGCGGGTGGTGGACCGAAAAGACCTGGGCGGGTGTGCGGGTCGCGCGCCTCTTCCCGCCAGGAACGACCGGGACCGTCACTGCGGTCAGTGCGACCGGCTACCGCCGACGCCTGCCGATGACCGACGACCTGCTGCTGGCGACTCGCATCGATGGGCAGCCGCTGTCGCCCGGGCACGGCGCCCCGTTGCGGCTGGTCGTGCCGGGCCGCCGGGGCTACCACTGGGTGAAGTGGGTGGTGCGGGTGGAGCACGATGACCTGCCGTGGTGGTGGCAGCCGCCGCTGCCGCTGCAGTGACGCACGGTCCCCGAAGGCCGAAGATCACAGCGCCCAACATCGGAGCGCCCGCGGACCACTCTCAGCGCCGCAAGTGGTGGTGACGCCGAGGAAAGTCCGAGCTACAAACATCAGGCCGGTAAGAATTCCCCCAACCGTAAGCCTGCGTGATTTGTACGATTAGTGCAGATGTCGACTTCGTCGACGCGGCCAGTCGGCGCTGTCATCTACATGCCTTGCGGGAGCAGGTGAGACTATCGCGATGCTGATCCATGGCCGCCGGATGTTCACCGGACTCGAGGAATTCGGTGTGGAGGATCCGGTGATCGAGGTCTCAGGTGACCAGATCCTGGACATTCGCCGGCGCCCGGCCGAGGTCGGGCGCCCCGTACCGACCAAGAGCGTCCTGGTGCAGCGGGCGCTTGAGGACGGCCTGATAACGCTCGCGGAACTCGACGGCAACGTCGGTCGATTGCCGGGCAAGAACTGGTAGTTGCCCCGTCACCGGACGAGCCTGGGCATGGGTAGCAGTGCCGGTTCTCGCTGCAATCACCGCCCGTGGCCGACCTGCCAAATGAATGTCCGGTACGGGGTGTTCAGGTCGCCGTCTCGCACGGAGCCGACGATTCGGAGTTGGTTGTTCATCGCGTTGGCGAACGATGTGCCCAGGTCGCTAGTCGGCAGGCCGAGGTCCTGGAAGCCATTGCGGGGTGTGAAGAGGAAGGCGCGTGTCGGGTCTGGAGACGGTCCAACCTGCCGGAATCCGGTGATCACGCCGGTATTGGTCAGGCCCCGGACGGTGATGTCCTGTTCACCCATGGTGCCAAGGTCACGGATTCCGGTGCGGCGGGTCCAGGTGAACACGTGTCGAGACCCATCGGCCGTGGTCGAGGTACCGGCCACGACACCCCTGTCGTTGACTGCCGCGGCCTGCACGTCGTCGCCACCCAGGTTTCCTAGATCGGTCATGCCGCCCCGGGATGTCCATTGGAACCCGTGCGTGACCTGGTGTTGTCCTGTCGAATCGCTGATCAGCGCGTAGGAATAGCCGACGACCTGGTCGCGGTCATTGATATCAGTGGCCACCGAGGATGTCGTTCCCGGGAGGGTGCCGAGATCGAGCATGCCGCGCCGCGGCGTCCAGAGGAACGCATGGGAGGTCTGGCCGTCGGCAAGGTTGGAGTAGCCGACCACGTTCCCGCGGTTGTTAATCGCCGCAGCGGTGGAGAACCGACCGCCGAGGGTTCCCAGATCGGCCATCCCGCCGCGGGAGGTCCAGCGGAAGGCATGCATGTCGTACGAGGCGTCGAGCCGCGCCCGCGAGACACCGGCCGCATCCCCGCGGTTGTTCAGTGCCAGGGCCTGGGAGCCGTAACTCTCCGGCAGGAGCCCGAGATCGACTTCCCGGTTGGTTGCCGGATTCCAGGTGGCGGCATGCCCGAGCGTGTCAGTGCCGGCGACGACGCCCCGGTCATTGATCGCGTCGAGGGTGGACAGCGGGCCCGCGGGCAATTCGTGGCCGGACGCTGCTTGTTGGCCCGCCCCATGCGCGGAAACGGTCGCTGATGCGCCGGGTGCCGCTACCAGAACGGCACCCAGCAGCACAGCGGTCAGTCCGATCAGCCATCTGACGCTGATTGTTCCGGAGCCCATCGACAGTCGCGGGTGTCGTCTGGAGACCGCCGTCGACGGTCGACATTTCTCGGCCCTGCACCCTCTGGTGTTGGTCATGACGACGGTCCCTCCGCGCTCCGGCACAACCGGACGCCCCAATGGCCCATGGTCGCCCGCTGCCAGCCTCAGGCGGCTAGCCAATACCCACGGTGTTCCGGTAGTGATGTCAGTAGAGCCCTCTGCAGGTCGGATGTCTGGGGACTTTAGTCCTGTTTATACGATTTATACGGTTTGCTCCGATAGGCGAGCGAAGAGACTCTTGGGGTCAGGGAACACGCAGGTGCTGGCCGGTAGCGGGTGGTGCACACCCCTTCACGCTCAAGAAATCGACCGTGGCCTCAGCTCAGGTGAGCGGCAGTGACTTCGGCTGCGGTTCGGCGAGCCGGGTTCCGGACTCGCGCCGCGCCATCCGGCGCAGCACGAGAGGAGCGATCACCAAGCCGGCGACTGCCCACCCGCCCAGGACGGCCGCGGTCTCTGCGAGCCGCCAGGAGCCGGCGATCTCGAGGACCGCCGCGCTGTCAGGCAGCACTGCCGAGCGCATGCCCAGCCCCAGCCAGTAGAGCGGGAAGATCTGAGCGAGGGTCTGCACCCAGCCCGGGAGAGCGGTAATCGGGTAGAAGATGCCCGAGATGGCCGTGAGGCCGAGGACCAGCAAGGCGACATAACCGGAGGCCCGAGAACTGGGCAGCAGCGCGCCCAATGCGGCGCCGAGCAGCTGGGTGGCGACCAACCCGAGGATGAGAACCCATCCGAACCTCACCCACGAGACGTCACCGAGGCGGAGACCACTGACGAGAAACCAGCCCGGCACCGCGACAAGGACCAGGTAGACGCACACGCTCGCCGTAGCCATCGCCAGCTTCGCGACGAGATAGCCGGTGACTCCGTGCGGGGTGGCCTTGGCCCGCAGCAACGTGCCGTCTTCGCGGTCGGCCGGCAGGTACTGAACGGTCAGCATCAGCCCGAAGACGACGAACATGGCCAGCAGCCCAGGCAGGATCACCGGCCCCAACACAAGGCCGCCAGTCCCTATCTGCCGGCTCCGCAGGACGACCAACGCGACGAGGGTAAGGATCGGCCAGCAGAGTTGGCCGATGAGATTGGCGCCGGAGAAGGCTTGTCGAAGCTCGATCCGGCCGCCGGTGAGCCCGCACCGCACGGCGTTGACGGTGGCGCTCATCGGGCCGCTCCCCGTCCGGAAGGCACCTCGGCGCGACCACCTTTGACGGCGTCCTCGGCTTCCCGGACCAGGGCCAGGTAAGTGTCCTCCAGAGAGGCCCGCCGGACCTCGAGTTCGGCGACCGCGTCGCCGTAGCGGTCGAACAGGTGCCGGGCGAAGCCGGTGGAGTCCGGGGTGGACTCGATGAAGCGCCGCCCCCCGTAGACCCAGCGCACCTCGTCGGGACCGGCGATCTGACGGGCGAGTTCGGCTGCAGTGCCGTCGGCCACGGTCCGGCCGTCGGCGAGGATGATGATCCGGTCGGCGAGCTTGTCGGCCTCGTCGAGGTCGTGGGTGGTGAGCAGAACCGTCGTGGCCAGCTCGTCGGCGATGCGGGCGACCAGGTCGTGGAACTCCCGTCTTGCCTGGGGGTCCAGCCCGGCCGTCGGTTCGTCCAGGAACAGCAGCTCCGGGCGGCCGACCAGTCCGACTGCCAGGTCAAGCCGGCGCCGCTGCCCACCGGACAGCATCCGTAGCTGCGTGTCAGATTGTTCGGTCAGCCCGACCGCCGCCAGCAACTCGTCGGCGTCCCAGGGCCGAGCGGTCTGCCTGGTGGAGTACGGGGCGTAGTAGCTGGCCTGGTAGCTGAGGAACTGGCGTGTCCGCCACTTCGCATGGTCGCGCCACGACTGCAGCACGATCCCCAGCCGGGCCTGCCAATGCTCATTTGTTGCGTCGGGGTCGGTACCCAACACCGCGACCCGCCCGGCTGAGCGTCGACGGAATCCCTCCAAGATCTCGACTGTTGTGGTTTTGCCGGCCCCGTTGGGGCCGAGCACGGCCAGCACCTCACCGCGGGGGACCTGGAACGACACGTCCTGCAGCACGTTCTTCGCCCCGTACTGCATCCACAGACCCTCAACGTCGACGGCGACAGCGTCCGCCGCCGCCGCCGCCCCCTGCCGGCCTCACTGCGGTCCTCCTGGCTGTGTGTCTTCCAGCGCGCTCAACACGGCGGTCAGTGTGATGGCGTGGCGGGTCAGCGCGTCACCTGCCAGTCCCGGCCGGGCAAGAAGGCCGAGCAGAAGGTGCTTCACATCCAGCGCGCGATCGCCGCGGGCCAGCGCCTGCCGATGACTGGCCAGCAGCACCTGCTGAAACTCGGGCGATACCCTCGGACCCCGCCATGTGGCGCGGGACATGAAACGGCCGGGGCCAGCGCCCCTCACCCAGCTCCGCCTCGACCCGGCCAACGACGTCGTCGAGATTGATGCCCAACCCGGCCAACGCCTCAACCTCGCCGGCGCGCAGACCCGCCCGGCGGCGCGCACGCCGGACCTCAGCGAGGATGGCATCCACATCCAGCTCGGGATTCAGTGGGCGCAGAACAATGTCGCTGGCCGGATCGGCCAGGACGGCCGCCAACAAATGCTCCTCGCGGGCCTGACTCGTACCCTCATTGTTTGCACGGGTCACCGCATCGCTGATCGCCGCGCGGGCAGCCGGTGTGAGCTTGTGGGGCATCGGTCAACCTCCGTGGTGCTTCTTGAAGGCGGCCTGCCTGGTGACGCCCAATTCCGACGCGACCTCGGCCCACGACAGCCCCTGCGATCGAGCGGCCCGCACTTGGGCACGCTCGAGCTGGTCCACGAGCTTCCGCAGTGCCGCCACCGCGCGTAGCCCCGTCCGGGGGTCCTTGTCGCCTGCGGCAGCCGCCAGCGTCACCGCATCCGTCATGATGTCAACCTAGGTTGACAGTCACCAACTGTCAACCTAGGTTGGCATCCGAAGTGCTGACGTCAGCTTTCACCAACAACAGCTCAGCCCTTCAGCCGGCCGCCGCCGGAGTTCAAGGACAGACGCCGTCAGAGTTGGCGGCGATATCCAGCCTGACCTAAAGAGACACGGCGCTGACCGCACGATTGATCAACAACCCGACCACTTTGTCCACCTTCGGCCAAGGACTTCGTCAGGATGATCGACGACGACAAGATGCGGGAGTGATCACGGTGGTTGATTCCGACGACGCCACTGTCGACCTCATACGGTCGCTGGTTGAGGTCATCAATGAGCCAACCCTGGCCACAGAGATGCGTGGACCGGTGGCCGACTGGGAGTCGGTGGCGATCGTCTTGGAGTTCTGAGACGGGCCGTCGCAGTGCGTCCGGCTATACATATCCGGCCGATGGCAGCGTCTCGCCGGTGGCCTGTGGCTGGAACAGCATCGAACCTGAGGTGCGCGCCTACCTGGAAACCTACTACGAGCCCGGTGATCTGTTGCGGGTCAAGATCCTCGTGCAGTTCGAGCGGGCGACGGGCAGGTACCTGGTGACATTCGAGGACACGGACGAGGAACGCTGGAAGACGCGACCTGGCGACTTTCGGCAGATGTGCGAGCAGCTGCGTCAAGGCTTCGACTGACTCCGTCCCGGAAGAATGTTGCTCAACGTGGCCTCGTACGGTTCAGCGGGTTCCGGCGGCGGCATCCTTCGTGCCCGCGGGAACGGCCGCGTCGCGGCTCGCCGCGACGCGGGAGTTCTGGGCTCGGTCGGCGGCTCTACGCATTGGGCCGGACGGATCCGGGACATTTGCGGCTTTAGCCAAGGAGCAGGGCTACCCCCTGGTCGCGTCCCCAAGATCGATGGCTGTCTGGACTGATTGAACGCGGCGCGGACGTGCTGGTGGTGGGGGCGGGGTGGCCGGCTTGGTCTGCGCGACAGAGCTGGCCGCCCGCGGGCTGGAGGTGCGGGTCCTGGAACGAGCCGATCATGTTGGTGGCCGCTAGGCGATCCTGGCACTGAGTGAGTACCGAACCAGTTCAAGTGGGAACACCAGCTGCCGAAGGTCAGTTCGCGGGTTCGAGGTTCACGTCGATCTTCAAGGAATCCTCACCGGGGGTACCCGTCACACTGATGGTGACGCCAGACCAGGTGCCGTCCGGCAGGTTCAGCGGCGGGTTCGTGCGCTGGCCCACGGTGTTGAGGTCTCCGAACGGGTACAGGTCGTTGTGGTCGCCGCGGTTACCGGTGCCGAAGATCGCGGCGAGGTCGCGTTTTCCGTCGGCCTGCAACAGTTCGATAGCCAGGCCTCGTTCGTCGTTGACGTTGTCGATCGCTTCGTCGACGACGTAGATCGCGATCCCCTCATCCGGCAGGTACGTGTCCTGGCCACGGCGGCGTCGGTACTCCACGGCAACGTATTGCATGTCGGTCATCGTGTTCGTGTTCTGGATGAAGAGCATCCGGCCACCCTCGGCCGCCGGTGTGAGTTCGATGTCCTTGGTCGTGGTGGTCACGAGTTGTGGGGTGGTCCAGCCGTGGAACATGCGGAGCATGCCGTTCGGGAAGACGGGGGTTTGCCCGTTGTTGCCCCACGACCCGGCCGCCATCAGGCAGTAGTCCCCGAGTCCGTTCGACCTGGTGTGTTCGAGTCGACCGGTGTCGTAGTAGTCGGCCCACCGTGCGGCCAAATGGCCCCACTCATGTGCGCAGACCCCGACGCTGCAGTCCTCCGGCACGGTCAGGTAGGTCGTGACCGAGAGGTTGTCGGCCACCTGGACCCCGCCGGGGACCACCCATTTGTGGCTCCAGATGTCGTCCTTGGAGCGGGTGACCTCGGCGCCGCCGCCGGCGTGGATGACGAACAGGGCCGTGACGATGTGCTCACCGAGGGCGTCGTAGGGAGTGAAGTCGATTCCGGCATCGAGTGCTGCGGTGACCGCGTCGCGAACCATCCCGGGTGCGTTCCGCGGGAAGGTATCGCCGGTGCCGGAGTTGCTGTCTGTGTAGTAGGTCAGTGGTTGCGGCATCCTGAACCAGCCGTGCACGGAGCCTTGGACATCAACGCCAGCGTCTGGGGTGAGTCCGAAACCGCTGATCCGCCGGTAGTACTCCCGCATGCTGCCGGTAGGGAATCCGCCGTCGGCGCTGAACAGCATCTTGTCGAAAGAAGAGGTATCCCGGGTGGGATCGTGTGGGCGGTCCGAAAAATCGACGAGCAAGACAATTGTTCGGACGATTCCTCGCAGTTTCGTGTCTGGCCGGGTGATGAGTTGCTTGTCGGTGCTCGGTCCAATGCTGACCGCGCCGTCGTCGAGCCCGACGAAATTCTCCCCCCGGTGTTCGGCTCGCCAGACCCAGTAGTACTGCTCGAAGCTGATGGTTGCGGGTAACCGTTTCGTGCGCCGGAGTTCCAGGTAGTGGGCGTGTAGTTCCGCAAGGGCCCGCGGCGACATCGGAACTTCGCAGAACTCGTCCGCGCAATTGCTGACCTGCAGTGGATACACATTGTGTCGCATGATGGCGCCTCCGGTTGATAAGGACGAGACACAGCCACCTAATAAGAGGGTGTAGCTCACATCGAGATACAAGCCGCCGGAATGCCGGAGCGATCGGCGGCCGACTGCGTTGGCCGGCGTGCGGTGGGGACGGCGAACCGGATCACCCGGGACCGAGAATCAGTGGGCCATTTGCATTCCACAGAATGAGGCAAGACACCAGGTCGAGCACGGTGACCGCTGCCTCGGGGGAGTCGCAGCCCCAGCCGCCCGGCCGGACAAAGGGGTTGCACCAGAGAAAGTCGACCGATTTGGACGGCAGGTCGACGACGACCAGCTCGACGCCGGCGGCCAGCGACCCGGCGACTGCGACGTTCAGCAGGTTGGTCTTGCCGCTGCCGGGAATCACGGCCAGCAGCGCGAAAGACTGGGCCGACCAGTCGATGCAGACTTCCGGCCCGGTGAGCTGTCCCGGCGGAGGCAACGCGCGGCCGATCCGCAACAAGCCGCGGTCGCCGGTGCCCCGCCCACCACCTATGTCTCGACGTCCGCCGGTTTCCGGTCGTGCCGGGACGGCGAGTAGCTGCCGGGCAGCTGCACGTCGAACCCGCCGCGGGCCTGGGCGGACCCACACCGCCGACGGCTTGACCCCGAGGGCCACCGCGACGGCGGCTCGGCACCGTGACGTCGCCGAGTCCAGCCGGCTCAGCGTCGCCCGCCCGAGAACGGCTCGAACGCGGTTATCTCGAACCCCGGGTTGTGCTCCGCCAGCTTCGCCGCCAACCGCTCGCCGTCACCCCCCGGGCCTGGTGCCGCGGGCCGGTCGCACACCTCGAAACCGTCTCTGGACGCCCGATCGCTGGTCACCTCGGTGATCGCCACCTGCCGCGTCGCGTAGGCGGTCCGGCCCGCCTGGCCGATCGACACCACCTCGAACCCCGTGCCATGCCGGTCGGCGATCAACCTGGCCAGGGCGGCCTCGTGCCGGTCCGCGTCGAACCCGTCCGGCAGGCGGACCGTGACCCGCTCGGTGACCGCCACAGCTGGCCAACATGCGCAGGGGCATCACGATGGCGGGCGTTCGAGAGCTGTTGTGTTTGCAGCAATCTGCTGCCGCCCGCGAGGAGCAACGGGCACTGACTACTCCGAGAGTGGCCAGTCGCAGCAGCAGCGATATCGCAGCCACGGACGGTCGGTCACTTACGGCGCCAAAGCCGAAAAGTGTGATCGCGCCTGGTCGCGGACGTGTCTGGCAGGCCCGCTTCGGTCAGGTGTATCGTACCGTTCTCAGTTTGTTTGTCCCGTTCATACCTTTGATGGCGTTCGTGGGGAGTGGGCGGTGTTGGGTGACCGCACGCAGCGGCCATGTGGGGTGCCTGAGCTTCGCATCGACCTCGACAGCCTGCAGCGGGCACACACGACGACTACCGACCCGCAATCATCGAGGGGTGTCGGATGAGATTCTCACGGGTGACCGTGCTGGGCACCGGTGTGCTCTTGGCGCTCTGGATGACCGCATGCTCGGCCGGGACAGAGACGGTGGAGTCCAACAGCACGCCCTCGAGCGGGTCCGCGTTCGCCGGAGCACCTTCCCCAAGCGTGAGCGCCTCGGGAAGCCCGGCCGGCAACTCGGCACTCTCGCTCGTCGTCTTTGGCGACTCGTGGGGATACGGCGCTCACTGCAACGGTTGCACACCCTGGCCCAGGCTCCTGCCAGCTGACTATAAGTCGTCGTCAGGAGTTGATGTCACCCTCACCGATCTGACCGAGAACGGTGGGAATTCCGCCGCGCTGGTCGACGAGCTCAAGAACAAGCCCGCCTACCGCGACGCCATCGCCGGCGCCGACATCGTGGCCTTCAACCAGGGCGTCAATGACCTCGACAAGACCCTCGACCCTGCCGAGCTCACCGACATGTGGACAACCAACCTCGACGGGATGCTGGACGTCGTCGACGAGCTTCGCAATGGGCAGCCGACCGCCGTGCGGATGGTCGGCGTGAGCAATGAGTACCTCCACGACGTCGGGCTGCAAGGGGCGGTCGGCACGTCTGGACCAGTGATCTTCGAAGCCTTCAACAATGTGTCGTGCTCCGTCGCTGCAGACCATGGCGGCCAGTGTGTCGACCTGCGCCCTGTTCTGAACGGCCCCGACGGAGCACAACCAGCCGACGTCAACACCCAGGAGTCGATGAATGCCGTCGCCGCAGCGATCGCCGACGTAGGGCTCGCCGAGCTCCACGTCAGGTAGTGCGTTACCGCAGCAGGAAACTGGATGAGGCTGCAGGGACCGTTCCCGAGCGGCCCACGAATGGGCTGGCCGCCCTTGGGTTCGCCGGCGTCTCGAACTAGATCGCTGATGGCCGCTGAGGTGGGGCTAGCCGAGGGTTGTGGTGATCTCCCGGACCGCCTGCCGCAGAGCGGGCGGATCTGCGGTGTCAGCCCAGACCCGGATGTGTTAGTCCTCAGGGCCTCGCTCAGGTCGAGATCGGGAGGTCGTACCCGACGCTGCCGGTGTTCCGACCGCGACCCCACTCACAACGACCACCCGCCCGGCGAGCTCCGACCCCCATCGCCACAGCCCCGCCGCGATCACCGCGATGACCACCGTGACGACAAGTCGCCCGGCCAGACTCGAGGCGATCCGGAAGGTCCCAACCACGACGGCAACTGCTAGATCCGGGCGCGATCCGCACCATGATCGATCGGTGCGCGCCGCCTACGCCGCGGCGCCGTGATGGGTGCACCGTCAGTTTGCGGCTTCTGGGGTGGGCAGGAGGGCTGTCGCATCAACCAGCGGAACGTTGGCGGCGCCGGCGGCACCAATCCTGTGCCGCCGCCCGCACGTAGGTGATCACCACCTCAGGTCCGTCGGGGGTGAAGGTCCACCGACCCGTTCCGTTCAGGTCGCCAGCCGCGCTGTTAGTCCAACCGCAATGGGTCCGCCGAAGTGCAGCGAACGGTCGGGAAACCGCCCAGTTCGGTGGATCGGTCGGAGTCAGTTCAGGTCGGCGAGGGCGTCCAGGACCTGCTCGGTCTTGGAGCGCAGGTCGGTGTCCAACGTTAGGCCGCTGGACACAGCAGCGGCTGCCAGTTCGGCCAGCGCGGCTACGGCCTCGCTGCCGTCCACTTTGCGGGACAGTTCGAGGAAGTCCAGGCCACCCACCTGCCAGCGCTCGGCGTTGACCTTGCGTACGTTGCCGACCCGGACCTTGTTCCATTTCGTGGCCGCGACGGGGCCGAGGACCGTGAGTGCTGCCGGCTCCAGCGGGAGGCCGGTGCAGGCGCGGAGGAAACTCAACTGGCGGGCCGAGAAAGCCTTCTCGGGCGCAGTCAGGGCCGCAGCGATCTCGTTCGCGGCCAGATCGGTGACCAACGACGCCGATAGGACGCGCCGGTCGGCGGACCAGTCACCCTCGATCCGATAGGTCCAGCCATCGTTGCTGTCGTCGGTGACCCGCCATTCGTCGACCAACTGCGAACGCCGGCTCGGCCGCAGCTTGACGGTGCAGTCGCCGGCGCCGTCCGCCTCGGCACGCAGCCGCAGAACCACCCCCGCCGTGAGCAGTGGATAGCGTGACGCGAGCCCGGGGGTCTGGTCCTCCAAGAAGTAGATCCGGCGAGGCTCGCCGTCGGTGAGCTGCAGCGTCTCGACCGCCTCAGCGGGTTTGGCGAGGTTGACCTTGATCTCGACCGGTTCGGTTGGCAATGCGGATCCTTTCGCCTAGCAGCGTCGGCACCCGGCGCCGGGCTTCGCCTCGTCGGAGGACGTCAGTGACCAGATGTCCGAGCGGTCGCTGTGATACACGGAGGCACCCATCCGAAGCTGTCACGGGCAGGTGACGGGGTCGTGACAGCATCCGGCGAGGATGCGGGTGTGCCGCAGGCGGATGGCCGTCCCGGTGTATGCCTCGTGGAGAGAGGGTGGCCCATGCCAGTCACGCCGACGTATCCGGGCGTCTACATCGAGGAGGTGCCGAGCGGCGTACGGACCATCACGGCGGTCGCCACAGCTATCACCGCCTTCATCGGACGCGCCCCACGCGGTGCGGTGAATGAGCCGGTTCGCATCCAGAACTACGGCGATTACACCCGCGTGTTCGGCGGGCTCTCGCTCGACAGCACGATCTCGTACTCCGTCCAGCACTTCTTCAACAACGGCGGGACCGATGCGATCATCGTGCGGGCCTACGAGAAGCCGGCGGCGACAACGGGGATCGCCACCCGCATCCTCGGCGCAGACATGCGCGCCCGCGGGACGCTGACGCTCACCGAACAGCCGTCGAACGACGAGGTGATGCACATCGATGCCAAGCTCTACACATTCAAAACGACGCTGCCGGACGAGGCCACGGACGGGTTCATCCATATCGGCGAGAACCTCGCCGCGACCCGCTCGAACATCATCGGGGCGATCAACCTGAGTGGAAACGCCGGCACCGACTACGCCGCCTCGACGACAGTGCACCCCACCGTTGCGGCCGCGGCCGCGTGGGTGGGGAACGACCTCTTGCTCGTCGCGAAGTCGGACGGCATCGCCGGAAACGCCATCACGACCACGGAGACCTTCCAAGCACCCGGCAACTCATTCGACGATGTCACCCTCGGCGCGACCACCCTGGGTCGGAAACCGACGGGAGCCGTCGCCGCCAAGGGAACGCTGACCATTGGGCCCAACCAACCAGCGCCCGGCGAGCACATGACGATCGGCGCGAAGACGTACACCTTCGAGGCGCACGGGACATTGACGGACGTCGATGGCAATATCGAGATTGGCACGACCATCGCCGAGACACGCACCAACATCAGGAACGCCATCAACCTGGAAGGAACTCCGGGTACCGGCTACGCAGCGAGCATGGCGAAGAATACCGATGTCACTGCCGGCGGCACAGGGGTGCCCGCGTCGGCGATCGTGTTGACCGCAATCACCATTGGGGCCACCGGCAACAGCATCCCTCTCGGAGAGGACTTCGCGGACGACGCGAATGGATTCGACAGTGCGCATATGGGTGTGACGCTCGCCGGCGTCGATGGCGCGGCGTTCCCCTCGTTGGGGCTGTCCGCGGCGAACCCAGGAGCGTGGGCCAACAACCTGCGCGTGACCATCGACCACGACATCAAGGTGCCGACCGACGTCAATGCATTCAATATCACGATTGCGGAGGTCGACCCGAGCCTCCCGGCTTCTGCCCCGCCGGTGAGCACCGAGAAGTTCTTCAACGTCTCGGTGGACGTGAACGCACCGCTCCACGTCGACAAGGTGCTCGAGAGCCGCTCGCAGCTTCTTCGTGTCACCACCACGTCGAACGAACGGCCGGGGGTCACAGCCATCGCAGTTGCGCTGGTCGGAGGCAACGACGGCCAGGACCTGACCGACAACACTATCTGCAACCCCAATCTCGAGGCGACGAAAGCCGGACTTTGGGCGCTGGAGAACGCAGACCTCTTCAACATCCTCTGCATTCCGCCGCTCGCCTTCGGTACCGACATTGGACCGACCACCCGCGATGCTGCGCTGCAGTACTGCAAGGCGAGGCGTGCCTTTTACATCGTGGATCCGCCCGAATCATGGACGAACGTGACCGCGGCGGAGCGCGGCGTGGACACGCTGAACCTGCGCGACGAGAACGCCGCTGTGTACTTCCCGCGCGTCAACATCGCTAATCCGTTGCGCGACAACCAATTGACCGAGTTCGTGCCTTGCGGTGTGGTCGCTGGGCTCTACGCGCGTACCGACGCCCGGCGCGGCGTATGGAAGGCACCTGCCGGCACCGAAGCGACAATGAGCGGCGTGCGGACGTTCTCCGTCCCGCTCACGGACGGTGAGAACGGCAGGCTGAACCCGCTCGGCGTGAACTGCCTGCGTTCCTTCCCAGTCACCGGCAACGTGATCTGGGGCGCGCGGACCCTTGAGGGCGCGGACCAGCTCGCCTCCGAGTGGAAGTACATCCCGGTGCGCCGAACCGCGCTGAACATCGAAGAGACCCTTTACCGCGCGCTTCAGTGGGTGGTGTTCGAGCCCAACGACGAACCGCTGTGGGCGCAGATCCGGCTAAACGTCGGTTCGTTTATGCACACGCTCTTCCGGCAGGGCGCCTTCCAGGGCTCGACACCGAAGGATGCCTATCTGGTCAAGTGCGACTCCGAGACAACCACTCAGGCCGACATCGATCGGGGGGTGGTGAACATCCTGGTGGGGTTCGCGCCGCTCAAGCCAGCGGAGTTCGTCTTCGTCCGGATTCAACAGCTGGCCGGTCAGCTGCAGACCTAGGAGGTGTGAGCGGATGGCTCAGTTCAGCGTCAATGCACAGCGGTTCGATCCGTACAAGAACTTCAAGTTCCGGGTGAAGTGGGACGGCGTGTATGTCGCCGGCATCAGCAAGGTGGGTGCCCTCAAGCGGACGACGGAGGTGGTCGAGCACCGGGAGGGCGGTGACCCGAGCACGGTGCGCAAGTCCCCGGGGCGGACGAAATACGAGCCGATCACTCTCGAGCGCGGCATCACCCACGACACGGCATTCCAGCAATGGGCGAACAAGGTGTGGGACTACGCGAACGCCCAGGCCGCACCCGATCAGCGCACGCAGGAAGTTTCGCTCAAAGACTTCCGCAAGGACATCATCATTGATGTATTCAACGAAGCCGGACAGAAGGTGCTGTCCTACTACGTCTTTCGCGCATGGGTTTCCGAGTATCAGGCCATGCCCGAGCTCGATGCGAATGCGAATGCGGTCGCCATTCAGACGATCAAGCTCGAGAACGAGGGCTGGGATGTGGACGCCGATGTCGGCGAGCCGTCAGAGCCCAGCTACACCGACCCGGCATGAACGACGCGGGCCTCGGTGCGGTGACCCTGCCCCGAGGCATGCACGCGGCGGGCCGGTGGCGGCACGCCGAGTCAGCCCCATGACCGGTCGCGAGGAGGAGTTGCTGGCCACAGGTCGCACAGCTCGGACCGCGGAGCTGATCACCGCCCTCTTGGTGCGCTGCGTCACCCGGCTGGGCTCGGGCCGTCCCTCCGCGGATGACATCCGAGCGCTGTGCGTAGGTGATCGCGAAGCTCTGCTGCTGCGCCTGCGTCGCGCCACCCTCGGCGACCGGATGGAGTGCGTGGTGACTTGCGTCAATGAGCGCTGCGGCGAGCGAGTCGACCTTGAGCTCACGGTGGGTGATCTGCTCGTCGAGCCCGACCCCGCAGCCGCGTACTGGTACGACGAGTCGTTCGGCGGTGAAGGGGGACCGATAGACGTCCGCTTCCGGCTACCGACCGGAGCCGACCAGGAGATCGTTGCCGCGATCGCCGCCATCGACGAGGAGACGGCCGGGTCGCGGGTGCTGGCTCGCTGCGTGGCGGGAATCGCCGGATCGGACGGCGAGCTGGCCGAGGTGCCCGCCGAGATTGCGCACGGCGTGTCCGCACGCATGTCCGAGCTCGACCCGCAGGCGGAGATCCACCTCCGTTTCACCTGCCCAGGGTCCGCGAAGTCGAACGACGTGCTCTTCGACACCGCCGCCTTCTTCTTCGCCGAGTTGGGGTTTGCCGCCGAACGGCTTCGTGAGAGGTGCACCACCCGCCTGGTACTACCACTGGTCGGAGGCCGAAATCCTCAGCCTGCCGCGGCCCAAGCGCCGCCAGTACCTTGACTTGATCGCCCGCAGCCTCGAGGCCACACCGACAAGGGGGGTGGCGTGGGCAATTTCCTGATCAACCTTGCGCGACGCGGTCTTGGGCTCGCTCCTTCAGAGGGCTCTCGGTTCGCGCTGCCCGAGCCGCGCCGCGATTTGATTCCCCGACAGCCCGTTGGCCGAGCCGCCGGCCGAAGTTTCAGGCAGATCCGAGCCCCCGGCCTTCCCGGTCGAGCACCACGAACTGCCCACGAATTCCACGAATTCCACGAAATTAGCGGGTTCAGCTGACCTTGTTCACCCACCGCCGACCGCAATGGCCGGCCCGTCGCCGGCCCCGTCGATCGGTACTGCGAGCCAGGCGCCGGCCGCATCGGTCTCGCGCACGTCGCCGACCGTCGCGCGCACGCCGACAGTGCTGCCGCAAGCAGTGCGTGTTCCTGTCCCGTACGGACCGGCCTTGTCGTCGGGCGAGTCGGTACGCGCGGAGCCTTCGTCGGTCAGCACGGTCCCCTCATCGGTTGTGACGGAGGCCACCGCGCCGCGTGCACTTTTGGCGCACCCCTTCGCCACGCGTGGCGCGGAGAGCTCCGCCCCACGGCGCCTGCCGCGATTCCGGAACCGGTCGCCACGATGGCCGAACCGCCTGTCGCGCCAACCGAGACACCCCGCAGCCGCAATGACTACCGCCGAACCCGTGGTTACTTCACCAGCGCTGCAACGGCCCGCGCTGCCGGTCGCGGCGGCACCCGAGGTCGCAGCCAGGCGCGCGACGACCGCTGCCTTGGTCACGGCCGCCGCACCAACGAGGAATCCGCACCGGCCCGGTCGGCGCCCACCCTGTCGCCCGTCCCGCCGCCCACAGCCGTACCCGCCGCAGCCGTACCCGCCGCAGCCGTACCCGCCGCAGCCGTACCCGCCGCAGCCGTACCCGCCACAGCTGTACCTGGCGCAGCTGTAATTGCCACAGCGGCGCCGCCACTGCCGCCACGTCAGATGGCGGCAGACGTTGCCTCGCATGTCGAGGTGGGCGCCGCATGGCACACCATCGGCGCCGGGTCCGCGACCAAGCTACCGACCCATCCGCTCGAACCGTTGCCCGCCCCCTGGACGTGGCCGGTCGCCGTGGCCGACAACCCATCGACGGCGGATGGGCAGTCGGTGCGACGCGATCCGCCGCAGGTGAGCAGGGTCCCGCCGCTCCACCCGAACGGCCGCTGCAGGGCGTCAGTGCGCCCGTGACGAGCCGGGTCGAGCCGGTTCCCACGTCCATGCAGGGTCTCTCCATACGCAACGGACCCGCACGCGGTGGAATGCCCTGGGCGGCAACCGGCCCGCGTCCCTTGCAGGTGCGGATCGGCACCGTCGAGGTGAAGGTCACCCCGGCACCGGTTCCACCACAAGCACCGCAGCGCCGGCAGCCGCCCGGCCCGCGCGGCTTCGACGGGTATCGCCGGATGCGCGGCCACGAGCGTTGGGAGCTGTGAATGGCGACCTACGAAGCCGTCGCAGCGGTGGGTCTGACCCTCCGGGCCCTGCTCGCCGATCGAGTGCAGCACCCGTCCGGCAACGGCACCGGTGTGCCGGTGAACCTCGGCCCTCCCCGGGCCAGAACGTGATCCGGACGGCGCTGCCGAGGATCCACGCATCAACCTCTTCCTCTACCAGGTGTCGGAGAACCACTTCCTGCCAGAACCAGGAGATACCTGGGCGTGGCCACCCCGGCTCGTTCGGCCAGCCGCCGTTGTCGCTGGACCTGCACTTCCTGCTAACAGTGTTCGGGTCGCGGGCGAGTGGTGACTACTTCGATGAGACGCCGGCGCATCAGCTGCTCGGGTCGGCCATGCAGGTCTTCCACGACTTCGCGATCGTCACGGACTCCGTGCTGACGATCCGGCCACCGGCCGGGCTGCCCGTACTCGACCCGAGCCTGCGTGACGAGCGCGAGCACGTCAAGCTGACGCTTCGGCCCCTCGGGCTCGAAGATCTCTCGAACGTCTGGATGTCACTAGAGCTGTCGTACCGGCTCTCGGTCGCCTACGAGGTCAGCGTCGTGCAGCTCGAGAGCACTCGCCCGCGGCGCTACCCGCGCCCGGTGCAGGAGCTCCCCGGAGCCGGCCCACGGGTCTTCACCGTGCCGCTGCAGCGACCGCAGCTCGACTCGGTCGCCGTGCGCCGCCCGGGCGACACTGCCGACCTGGAGCGCCCCGTCGCTTTCGCCCGCGTCGGCGACACGCTGATCCTCCGCGGCAACCGGCTCGGCGGCGTCCGGCTCGTGGTGCGGCTGGGCGACGTCGAGCTTCCGCCGGCGGTCAGGACGGCGGCCGGGGACCGCATCGAGGTGGTCGTCCCCGACGACGAGCTGCCCGATCTCACCCCGATCGCCGCCGAACACCGCCTCCAGCCGGGCACGCACGCCGTGTCGGTCGCGACCGCGGTGCCCGATCTCCCGCAGGTCGCGGTGCCATCGGGACGGATGGCGTTCGTGCTAGTGCCGGCCGTGGCCGCCGCGAACGTGGTCGGCCGTCGGCTCACGGTGACCGGTACCCGCCTCCTGCATGGCGACGCACCGGCACAGATCATCGTCGGCGACACCGTCGTCGAGCGCGCCAGATACCTGTCCGGGAGCACCGACACCCGCGTCGAGGTGATGCTGAGTCACATGCTGCCGGTCTTCCCGGCGGCAGCCCAGGTGTCGGGCGACCTGTCGAACTTCCCCGCGCTACCGCCCGGCTTCGACCTGAGCGTGACAGTCGGAAGCGACGGACCGCACCCGGTGACGCTCACCGCAACCCCGACGTCGCTCACGGCAGCAGCCGTGGCACTGGCGACCGCAATCAACGCCGCTGCACCGGCGAGTTTCGCAGACGTCCGGGTCGCGGCGACGGACCGGGAACTGATCCTGCTGGCCGGCGATCTGACGTCGACGATCACCGTCGCCGCCGGGGAGCTGGCGGACGCCCTCAAGCTGTCCGGTGGGTCGAGCGCGCGCGACGTCTACCTGTCCGGTGCGCTCCGACCGTTCCCGCCGCTGACGAACGTGGCGCCGCAGATGGAGCTGACGATCGCCGCAACGACCGCGACCGTGTCGCTCGCCTCAATCCCGTCCACGCTCGCAGCCGCGGCGACGGTGCTGGAGGCCGCGATTCGTGCGGCCGACCCAGCGGCCGCGTTCACGGACACCGGGTGACGACGCTCGAAGATGAGACTCTGGTGCCTTGGTACGGCGGGCACGGTCATCTTCGCGCCGACGGCCGGCATCGATGAGGCCGCAGTCGGCGGAGCTCGAGCTGGCTGGGGCAAACGTGGTGTCCGCGCTGGGGTGGACGGCACAGAGACATCGACAAGAGGATCATCCTGGAGCTGCCGGCGTCGAACGCCGCCATGCGGCCGTTCGCCGGCGATCCCGGCTTCGCGCGCTGCGCTCGACAAGAAGCAGCTCAGGGGAGGAACTCGGTCGGCTCAGATCACTGCTGCAACGGCAGACCTGACTGGTTGCGATGCCGTTCTCGTCATTTGTCGCATCGAGCGGCCTCGGCTCCTCGCTCGTCGACGCCGATGGAGCGGCGCGCTTCGCGCTTGAAGACGACGATTCCGCCGCGCGGACCGACTACTACCGGTGGAGCAAACTCATCAGGAGGATGGCGTCGTTGGACGAGCGGCTGCGAGAAGACACGGCCATCATGATGGCGGCGGGCACGCCGTTCCCGATTGTGCGCTGCGTCGCGGCCTCTGGCGCTCGACGACTTCGCACACACAACACCATGATGCTCGCGCTTGCACCCGAGCTGGACCCTGGCATCCCTATTTGGCCTGTTCGCCTACGCCCAGGACAGTGCGGCTACCCGCCGCGCGACGCCCGCCCTTGGCCGCGGCACTTTTCGGCGCGCAGCTTGCCGAGTTCGGCGCGATCCCGAGGCGGCTCCGACCAACGATCCGCTGACCCGCTTCGCACTCGTCCGGCGCTGAGTGGTTGCCGCGCCGCCAGCACGCGTGGCGCGGCCGATCTTGGCTTGAAGGCCGCGCGTCACCTGGTACTCACGCCGGTGTCGAAGCAGCTCCGTTCCGTCGAACAGCGTGGCGCTGCGCTCCATCCCCGCCCGGCGGCAGTCTGCCGGCGGACTTCAAGACAGCCGCGAACGCGGTCGCGGACGCACTGCTACAGGGCCGGCTCGGCCGGGCGCCGGCGCCGGCGGTCAAGGACGCGTCGGGCCGAGTGCGCGTCAGGCGGCCGCACTCGCCGGAGCCATCGCCAGACAGCTCGGTCTGGCGATCCACGCACCGACCTTTGAGTCCGACGCTCTTGCTGCCGAAGTCGTCATGCTGCTCGATCGCCCGTGTGTCATGCCGGACACGGTCTTCCTGATCGAGGTGGGCGACGATGACCTCCCCCTGAACCTGTCGCCGGGGTCGTCGACGCGGCACGATGCCATCGTCGCCGATGACCAAGCCGATTGCCGGTCCGGTTGCTGCGTCCACTGGTTACCATGATCGCACCTGGAGGCCCGCGCCGCATGGCAGCGCCGAGGCTGTCGTCCCGCGCCCTGGGCCCGGGCGGCGGATGCTTTAGGGCGCGCTTGCCGACGATCAATTTCATGGCTTCGACCTCGACCCCGAGGCCGATCGCCCGCGTGGCAGTCGCAGCACAAGGCGCGGCGCCGCTGCGCGGCAAACCGGTCGCGAGCGGCTTGTGGGTGGCGTCCGCGCCTACGGCCCCGCCGCCTCGGCGGCCTCGCCGATCGCGTCGAGCCGGCCTTGGCTGGGACGACATCGTCCTTACCGGCGGTCGCGCGCACGCAGCTCGAGAGATGTCGCCCAGGTCCGGCACCGCGCCACTGTCTACGAGGACTGGCATTTCGCGCGCAGGCTGCCGCGCGTCGCGGCATCACCGCGCTTTTCGCGGCCCGTCCGGCACGGGCAAGACCATGGCCGCGGAGGTGCTGGCCGGCGACGGAGTTCGACCTCTACCGCATCGACCTCGCCGGCCTCGTCGACAAGTTCATCGGCGAGACCGAGAAGAACCTTCGGCAGATCTTCCTGCCGCCGAAGAAAGCGGCGCGATCCTCTTCTTCGACGAGGCCGACGCACTGTTCGGCAAGCGCACCGAGGTACGTGACAGCCACGACCGTTACGCCAACATCGAGGTCAACTATCTCCTCCAGCGAATGGAGGAGTACACGGGCCTGGCGATCCTGGCCACGGACCGCAGGTCCGTGCTCGATCGGGCGTTCCTGCGCCGGCTGCGCTTCCTCGTCGATTTCCCGCTCCCGGCTGCCGACAGCCGGCTGCGCATCTGGCAGAAGGTGCTTCCCCGGCCGCGCCGGTGAGCCGCATCGATTTCGGTGTGCTCTCGCGGCTCGACGTCAGCGGCGGCAACATACGGAGCATCGCGGTGAACGCAGCCTTCCTTGCCGCCGCCGACGGCCGGGTGGTCACCATGCGTCACCTCATGCACGCGGCGACCCGGATACTACGAGCTCGACGAGGCGCCCACCCATTCCGATTCGGTTCCATCACGCGGGTGGTGGGCTCGTGACCGATCGCTCGCTCGATCTCGTGGTGGAGCGCCTCGTGCTCGACGGGATCGAGCTCGCGCCCGATCAGGCGGCGACCCTCGGTGCGCTGGTGGAGGCTGAAGTGCGACGCATCATCGATGGCGGGTGGCTGACGGCTCGCGCATGGTCGGCGCGATCGACGTCTACCGATCGCGCTCTCGCGGCCGCCCGATCTGGCGGCGCTCGCGCGCGTGCTGGCCGAACAGATCACCGACGAAGCACTCAGCGGAGTGTCCGGCCATGGGTGAACGCGTCGTCGGGCGCGGCGAGAATCCGCACGGTCGCGCGCCGCGCGAGGCAGCGCCGGCATGCGTCGCCACGCTGACCCGGCGGGCGACGAGCAGGCCGCGATCGGCGACCTCAAGATGCTCACCCGCCTCGCCGAGCCCGGTGTCCGACCGAAGCTGGGGGTCAGCACGCCGGGCGATGCCCACGAGGCCGAAGCCGACCGCATCGCCGACGCCTCATGGCGATACCTGAAGTCGCGCGAAAAACGAGGAGGACGAAGCGCGGCCGAAGCTGGAAGTCGCGCGGAAGGACCAGGAGGACGAACGCCGGCGAACTCGAAGTCGCAGGACGAGGAAAAGGAAGAGGTATAATTCAGCCGAAGTCTCAGGGCCTGCCGGGATGACGCCTTCGGTCGAGTCAGGGATCAACAGCTCCCGCGCAGGCGGCAGCCGCTCGACGCTGGCGCGCGTCAGTTCTTCGAGCCACGGTTCGGCCGGGACCTGTCCGGTGTGAAGGTCCACACGGTGCGCATGCCCACGGTTCACCTCGGACCTGGACGCTCAGGCATTCACGGTCGGCGCGACATCTATATGGGGGCCGGCAAGTACCAGCCCGGCACCGAGTCCGGCAGGTCGCTGCTCGCCCACGAGTTGACGCACGCCATCCAGCAGCAGCCCGTGCGAAGCTCACCCGCGCGGTGGGAGCCCGGCGCCCCGCCGCGATCAACGGCTCCCTCGCGAGCCCCCCGCCAGGTGCAACGACTACCCGACTCGCCGGCCCCCGCCGCTCCCGGCGTGGCGTCCGCCGCCGCGGCCACAGGTCCCACTCCCGGCGGCGCAGGGACAGTCGACGAGGCGCGGCACCGGATAGTCTATCCGACGCTCAAACTCGCCGACTTCGAGGCGCAGGACCATCGCTTGGCGGAGTACACCGCGCAGACGGTAAGGCGCTCGCGGACCTTCGATCGCGGCGATCCCGATCAGACGTCGGTCTCGAATGCGAGTGTAACGGACGCTGTACTCGAGACGAAGTTGCAGACAACGCTCGCCAGCACCTACGACCCGAGCAACCCACAGAAGACCTACGCCCTCAAGCATCCGCAGTCCAACTTCTACGTCATCGGCACATTGCCGCAGATGGTCGCCGCCACCAAACGACCGATTTGGGATCGCTCGGGCAACCCGCGTCCGAAGGACGTCGATCACATCGTCGAGCTCCAGATATCCGGGTGGCCGGACGCAGCCTGGGCCAACACAGCCGGCGCCACCGGCAATATGGAGCTGCTCGACAGCCAGGCGAACCAGGACTCCGGGCGCAAGATCATGGCAGAGGTTGGCCGCATGGCGAAGCTCTCCCGGGACACCTTCTGGCGCCGGCCGGCAGATCCGGCCGGCGCGGTTCCAGGTACCGACGCCGGTTTCTGGGTGACGTCAAAGGAACCCTCGATCAAGAGCGTCAAAGAGCGATACGACCTCGTGTTTACGAGCGTCGCGCCCGGCCTCGGACAGGCGGGCCAGCCAGGCAATTACTGGGAGTGGTCCGAGATCGCGGTTCAAACGAAACACCTCGACGACCTCGTCCCGGCGACCAGCGGCATCGGCGGCGGTGACACCTGGACAATCTTCCCCGACGCCGCAGGTGGGATGCCGAAGACCCTGCGACATACTTCCGGCGCCGATGCGCCGCCGCTCGCCAGCGATGTCCGTGGCCTGGTTCAACCCATTTGAAGTGCGCAGCATGAACCTCGCGGACCCGGGGACGCTCCCAGCGAACGCCGCGACCAGCCCCGGTCCGATCACGCTCGGGCTGCCCGCCGGCGCCGGACGTACGCCCTACACCTTCAACCTGAACCAACCGATCGCGCTCAATCGATTCCCTGGACTGCCGAACGCCGCCTACTCGGACTCCGCGGGACTGAACGCCGTCTGGCGCGCGCTCACGATCCGAGGTCTGAGCCCAATCGAGATCTCGTCCTGGACGCTCGTCCCGGGTAGGGGGATACAAGCTCGGGGCGCGGTCCTGCCCAGCCTTCCGATCTTCCGAGATCTAGGGATCGACCTCGTGATCAACGGGGACGACGTCTACCTCTCGAAGCTCTTTGATGTCGGCGATTTCACCCTGCCAGGCCCGGTCCAGATCACCTACTCCACCGTCGAAGTGACCGCAGGCACGAACGGTATCGGCGCCGCCGGCTCACTCGGGCTCTCGATCGCCAGGGTCGGCGACGGACTGGTGACCGCGAGCGTGTCAACGGAGGGCGGCTTCGCGCTGAGCGGCAGCTTCACGTTCGACCCGCAACTGTTCGACCCGCCCTCGCGGATCGAGATGGGCTACGCGAACGGTGAGTTCCGCGGTTCAGGAATCCTCACGATCGGCCAGAACCGCGTGCGCGGTATCCGCACCGCCACGATCACCGTCACTTACGAGCAGGGCGTCCTCACCGCGACCGGCAACGCGATGCTCGATGTACCCGGACTCGAGCAGGGCTCGATGACGCTCACCTACTCCGAGGCGGAGGGGTTCGCGATCTCCGGCACTTTCAATCTCTCGCCGGACGTCCCCGGCTTGCGCAGCGGCTCCGTCACCGCATCCGTGCGGGAGCGCATGGGGGGCGAGGAAGGCTATGCCGTCAGCGCCTCCGGCACAGCGGTCCCTGCCATCCCGGGCCTCGACTCGCAGGTGAACGTGTCCTACGACGACGGCATCTTCACCGCAGAGGCCACCGCGCAGTACAGCCGCGGGATGCTGGCCGGCTCGCTGCGCTTCGGGGTGACCAACCGGCCGATCGACGACAGCGGCAATCCCGGCGAAGGGGCAACTCCGCAGCTGCGCGCGTTCGGCGGAGGCTCGCTCATGTTGACGCTCGCACCCTGGTTGGCCGCGACGGCCACGGTGCGGCTCACCCCCGAGGGCGAGGTCGAGGTCACCGGCCGGATCGGGTTGCCGTCGGCGCTCGAACTCTTCCCGGCGAAGCGCTACGACCGGAACCTCTTCAGCATCAACTTCGACGTCCCGATCGTCGGGGTGGCCGCCGCCGGGCAACGCATCGGAATCTTCGCCACGATCGGCGGGGGACTGGACCTGACCGCCGGCTTCGGGCCCGGCCAACTCCGCGATCTCCACCTCTCCGTCACCTACAACCCGGACCACGAGCAGGACACCCTCATCGAGGGCGGCGCAGAGTTTTTCGTGCCGGCGGACGCCGGGCTCCGCCTTTTCGTGCGCGGTGCGCTCGGCGCCGGCATCCCGCTCGTGAGCGCCACCGCCGGCATCGAGATCGGTGGCCAACTCGGGATCGAAGGAGCGGTGCGAGCCGCCGTGCAGGTCTCGTGGACGCCGACACAGGGCATCGACCTGCAGGCAGAGGCAGAAATCTATGCCGAGCCGAAGTTCAAGTTCGACATCACCGGATTCGTGCGGGTCGAACTCGATCTGTTGCTCACCACCATCGAGCTGTACAGCAAACGCTGGCAGCTGGCGGCTTTCGAGTACGGCTCCGGCCTCCGCCTCGGCGCGAAGTTCCCGATTCACTACCGCGAAGGTCAGCCGTTCGACGTATCGCTAGACGACATCGAGTTCCAGGTGCCGGATATCGACCCGATGCAGCTGCTCTCCGGCCTGGTCGATCGCATCGCGTGAGGAGTGCAGATATGACCCAGGAATACGAGTCCACCGGTGGCACGGCGACGCTCGAAGCCAAGCGCCACAACAACCTCGGTGCCATGCGCCACCTAGAGTCCGACCTCGAAGGGGCGCGCGCCGAGTACGAGGCGGCGCTCGCGGTCGACCCGGAGAACGCGACCGCGCTGAACAATCTCGGGTTCGTGCACACGCAGCGGGGTGAGTTCGCGATCGCGATCGAGCTCTACGAAGCGGCGATCCGCTCGAATCCCGAGCACGCCACCGCCTATGCGAACCTCGGCAACGCGCGTGCCGGGATGGGTGACTTGGCGGCGGGCGTCGAGGCGCTCCTACGGGCGGTGGCGCTGGAGCCCGGGCATGTCGTCGCGCTCGACAGCCTCGCCAAGCTGTACATGCTGGCCGGCGACCTGGCGCAGTCCGAGCGGGCGTGGCGGGCCGCGCTCGCGGCGTCCCAGGGCGACCCGAAGGTGCTGACCGCGCTCGGCACGGTGGTGGCTGCGCAGAACCGTACGGCCGAGGCCGTCGAGCTGCTCCACGAGGCGGTGTCCCGCGACCCGGGTGACCACCGGGCGTGGGCGCAGCTCGGCGCCGTGCTGTTCGTCCGCGACGATCTCGGCTCGGCAGCGGAGGCGCTGCGCCGCGCGCTGGCGCTCACGCCCGAGGACCGCTCGGTGCGCCACCAGCTCTCGATGGTGCTGCTCGCGCGCGGCGACCGCGACGGCGCGGTGCGTGAGCTCACGCGGTTACTCGTGATCGATCCCGACGACCACGCCGCCCGCATCGATCTCGCCCTGCACGAGCTCAGCACCGGTCATCAGGACTCGGCGCTCGCGCGGCTCGACCATGTGCTCGCGGCCGTCCCCGACGAACCCCGCGCGTGCTTCTACCGCGCGGTGCTCGGCGCACTGCGTGGCGACGCTTCCGCGGTCCCGGCGACGCTCGAGGCCATCGCCACCGGCGACGGCCCGTTCGCCGATCGAGCACGGCAGTTCCTCGCGGAACGGGAGGCCGCAGGTGGCTGACTTTCCGCGGAGCCCGCAGCTGCTCAAGGGTGCCCTCGCGGTCTACGGCACCGACACCAGCACGGCCCAGCCAACCGTGATCGCGTTTCAGTACAACCCCGACCAGGTGCGGCGGACGCTCGCGAACCGCACGCTGCCGGCCGACCAACGTGGCGGCGGTCAGGGCACCCGCGAGGACGTGTTGCGGGTGGCGGGCCCGCCGGTCGAGACGATCACGATCTCGGTAGTGCTCGACGCCGGCGATCAGCTGGAGGACCCCGATCGGAACCAGACCACCGCCGAGAAGGGCCTCCACCCGGCGCTTGCCGCGCTCGAAATGACGATGTACCCGGCCAGCCTCGACGCCGAGGAGCTCGAGCGGCAGGCCGCCGCCGGCGAGGTACAGGTGGAGCCGGCCAGCCTGCCGCTGACGCTGCTGATCTGGGGCAAGTCCCGTGTCGTGCCGGTCACGATCACCTCGTTCTCGATCACCGAGGAGTCCTTCGACCCGCGCCTGAACCCCCTCCGGGCAAAAGTCGACCTGGGCCTGAAGGTGCTCACCTACATGGAGTTCCCGAGCGAGAGTGTCGGCCGGGACGCGTTTATCGCCTATCAGAAGCAGAAGGAAGAACTGGCGGGCGACTTCACGAACAGCAGCGACGACAGTCGCATCCGCACCTACCTCCCGCAGAGCAGCTAGGAGCCGGCAATGTTCTTCAAGGGCAGCCGATACGAGAAGGTCGAGACCACGGCATTGACGGACGATCGTGGCCGGGAGCGCCGCTACAAGAAGGTGCGCTTCATTCCGGCGACCCGGCCCCGCTACGGCTACGCCGTCGCAGCCGAGGACCGGCTCGACAACATCGCTTTCGAGGTGTTCCACGATGCGCAGCGCTTCTGGCGCATCTGCGACGCGAACAGGTCGATGTGGCCGGACGAACTCACCCAGACCCCCGGCCGGGTGATCGGTATTCCGGGAGCGGAGCGATAGCCGATGGCCGAGGTCAGCTACGTACTCACTATCGCCGGCGCGGATGCACCGGCCGAGCTGCTCGCTGCGATTCAACACCTCGAGGTGGAGGAACACGATTCGCTCGCGTCGATCATGCGGCTCACGTTCGCGATCGCGATCGCGCAGGGCGGCAGCCGCTGGACAGTGGTCGACGATGACCTCTTCCCTCGCCTCGCTGAGGTTGCCCTGTCGATCAAGTCCGGTAGTGCAGACCCGGAGCCGGTGCTCACCGGTTACGTGATCGAGACCCGTGCCGTATTCGGCGAGGAGCCCTCCACGTCGACGATGGACGTAGTGGCGATGGACTCCAGTGTGCTGATGAACCTCGAGGAGAAGATCAAGGCGTGGCCGAACATGGCCGACAGCGACATCGCCCAGTCGATATTCGGCGACTACAACCTCACCCCGGTGGTCGACACGGCCGAGCCGACCCGGCAGGAGGACGAGGTGGTCCCGATCCAACGGGGCACGGACATGCAGCTCCTGCGGCGACTCGCCGAGCGCAACGGCTTCGACCTGTTCATCGCGTCCGGCGCGAACGGCGTCGAGGGACACTTCCACGCACCGCGGCTGGACGACCCGCCGCAGGGCGTGCTCACCGTCGGCTTCGGTGGCGCCAGCAACGTGTCCAGCCTGACCGTGACCCATGACGCCCTCCGACCAACAACCGCCAGTGCCGCGCAGCTCGCGATCTCCTCGCAGGAAGCGCAATCCGGCGAGGCGGACTCGGTGTCGCTCGCGGACCTCGGCGGAACCTCGTTGCTCGAGGCGGACCACCCGCGGGCGACGCTGCTCGCCCGCACCGGGCTCGTCGATACGGCGGAACTGCAGACCCTTACCCAGGCCGTCGTCAACCGGTCGTCATGGGCGGTCCGCGCTGACGGCGAACTCAACACGGACCACTACGAAGGCCTGCTCCGAGCGCGCAAACCGGTCTCGGTGCGCGGCGTCGGCCAGACGCTGAGTGGTACGTACTACGTCGAGCGGGTACTGCACTCGTTCACCCAGGACGGATACACGCAGCAGTTCACGCTTCGACGAAACGCCTTGAGCCTCAACGGTAGCGAGGACTTCAGCCAATCCGAGGCGCTCGCGTCATGACCCTCAACGATCCATTCTCGGGCCTGCAGCAGGCCGCCGATCGCTACCTCGGCCGCTACCGCGGCGCGGTGCTCGACGTCGACGACCCGAAAAGCATCGGCCGGGTGAAGGTTCGGGTGCCCGAGGTGCTCGGCGATGTGGACAGCGGCTGGGCGTTGCCGGCCTTCGCCGCCACCGGTGACGGGTCCGGCATCTACGGCATCCCGCCGGTTGGCGCCGGCGTGTGGGTGGAGTTCGAGGCCGGGGACCTCGCGCGGCCGATCTGGGTCGGCGGTTGGTACGCCGACGGCGCGCTGCCCGAGGGAGCCAACCCCGAGAAGATCGTGATCCGCACGCCAGGTGGCCACGTGCTCACCTTCGATGACGATGGCGGCTCGATCGAGATCACCGAGTCGGGAGGCAACACCATCGTCATGGACTCGAACGGGATCGAGCTGTCGGTCGGCGGCCAGAAGGTCGCGATCACCTCGTCCTCGGTGAAGATCAACGACGGCGCCCTGGAGGTGACCTGATGAGTGCGGCGGTCCTTCAGATCGGGTGCACGATCCAGTGCCCGCACGGAGGTCAGGCGACCCCGACGCCGACCAACACCAAGGTGAAGGTTGATGGCGCCTTTGCGTTGCTGCCGGCGGACACGTTCATCATCGTCGGCTGTTCATTCACGATGCCCGGTCCGACGCCGTCGCCATGCCTCACGATCCAGTGGTCGGGTGAGGCGACCCGGGTGAAGATCAACGGCGTCGGGCCGCTGCTTGAGACGAGCACGGGGTTGTGCAAGGCGGCGACGCAGGTTGCGCAAGGGTCGGCGACCGTCAGTGGGGCGCAGACGAAGGTCAAGGCGACCTAGCCGTGGCCTACATCGACTTCCCGTTTCAATTCGACGGCAAAGGGCGGACCCGCACGTCCAACCGCGACGAATACGTGAAGGACCTCATTCGCCAGGTGCTGTTCACGAGCCCCGGGGAACGGGTGAACCGCCCCGAGTTCGGCTGCGGGTTGCTCCGGCTGGTGTTCACGCCGAACAGCGAGGCGCTGGCAACGGCGACGCAGTTCCAGGTCCGCACCGCGCTTCAGCGCTGGCTCGCCGAGGTGGTCACTGTGCACGACGTTCAGATGACCGCCGGCAACGGCGAACTGGCCGTCACCGTCGTCTACACCCGGCTCGACGTCGCAGAGCGGCAACGCGACGTGCTGACCGCGAGAGTGGGAGGCGGGTAGCGATGATGTCGCTCACAGACCTGCGGTGCGAAGTCGACAGTCGGCGTGCCGAGCTGCTCAGGCAGCGGGCAGCCGGCAGAAAAATCACCGGCATCGACTACATCGTGGTGAATCCTGGGCAGACGTCGCTCGAGGTCTTCTTCATCGACGCCGAGCCACCGGCCGAACTGGTGACCGGTGGTGTGGAGTTGTGCGAGATCACCGGTGGTCGTCGTGTGGTCGTGAAGGTCGTGGACGTCGGAACCACGGCCGGCACGCCCAGTTCGCTGCACCTGATACTGAGCGGCTTCGGCGACTTCTCGGACTACCTGCTCGAGATCAAGCAGCCACCGACGGGGACCACGATCCTCGACGAGCTCTACCGGCGCTGCGCGTTCAACTTCAAGGTCGAATGTCCGGCACGCTTCGATTGCAGGCCCCCGACCACGGACCACGAGGCGCGGCCCGAGACCATCGACGTCGACTACCTTGCCAAGGACTACGCGAGCTTCCGCCAGGCGCTCGTCGACCTCATCCCGCGGCTGTCGCCGCAGTGGACCGAACGGCTAGCGGCCGACCTCGGCATCACCGTGCTCGAGCTGCTGGCCTATGGGGCCGACCAGCTCAGCTACTACCAGGATGCCGTCGCCAACGAGGCCTACCTGGAGACGGCGCGGCAGCGACTGTCCGTCCGCCGACACGCCAGGCTGATCGACTATGACATGCACGACGGCGCGTCGGCGCGCGCGTTCGTGCACTTCACGGTGACGGACGGCAGCAGCCTGGAGATCGACGAGGACCACCCGCTCGAGCTCGCGACGCACATCGAGACGCTGATCGGGCCGTCGGCGCCGGGGGTGGTGATCCAGGTCCGGGACGAGGACGCCACGGATGAGCCGACCGTCACCGACCGCGGCCGGGTCGTGGTGCTCACGGACGCAGTGTTCCGCACCTTCACGGCCGCGAGGCTGCACCACCGGCTGAACACCATCGCCCTGCACGACTGGGGGCAGGATTCGTGCTCCCTTGCGGTCGGCGCCACGAGTGTCGACCTGGTCGGCGATCTCGGCGGTGTGCTAGTTGCTGGTCAACTGCTCCTGCTCGAGGAGGTGAAGGATCCCAGGACCGGTGACGACACGCTCTTCGATCCGGCGCACCGGCAGGTCGTGCGGCTGACGGCCGTTGACTTCGTTCGGGACAACCTCACGAATACGGACGTGACGCGGGTGCGCTGGGACGGTGCCGACGCCCTCCGATTCCGGTTGTGTGTCACGTGCGACGGCGGGCCCGGTATCAGCGTTGCGCGCGGGAACCTGGTGCTCGCCGATCATGGCCTGGCGGTCGCCGAGTCCGGGCGGCAGGCCAATGCGATCGCGAGCGGTGACGGGGCCGCCCGCTTCCTGCTCGCGCACGGACCGCTGTCGTTCCGGCCGGCGCTGCCTGACGCGGGTGCAGGGGCCGCGCTGCTTGCCACGGTGGATCCGCACGGCGCCGCGGCACAGGTGCAACTCTGGATCGACGGCCAGGAATGGCGCCCCGTTCCCACACTGATCGGATCTGATCGGTTCGACTCCCACTTCGCCGTCGAAACCGCGAACGACGGTAGGGCGTTGCTGCGCTTCGGCGACAGCCAGATGGGGATGGCGCCAGCGGGTGACGCGGTGTTCGACGTCCGGTACCGGGTCGGCATCGGCCCGGAGGGCAACGTCGGCGCCGAGGCGATCGCCCACGTGCTCGAGGACCGCGAGATGCGCGGAACGCTCGTCGACGTGATCGAGGGTGTTCGGAACCCGCTGCCGGCGTGGGGCGGGTTGGAGCCGGAGAACACAGAGGCGGTGCGGCGCATCGCGCCCGCCGCATTCCGCGCAATCCAGTATCGAGCCGTCACGGAGGCCGACTACGCCGAAATCGCCGAGCGGCACCCGTCCGTGCGTCGCGCGGTCGCGCGTTTCCGCTGGACCGGGAGTTGGCACACCGTGTTCATCTCGATCGACCCGGCAGGCCGGGTCGACCTGCGGAACGAGCAGGCCGACCAGATCGCCGCACATGTCGCGCGGTTCACGCAGGCGGGCTACGACCTCGAGATCGTCCCGCCGCACTATGTGCCGCTCGCGATCGACCTCGAGATCTGCGTCGGCCGGGCGCATTTTCGTCCCGACATCGAACAGGCGGTGAAAGCAGCGCTGTCCAGTGGGACGCAGACCAATGGCCGGCCCGGATTCTTCCACCCGGACAACTTCACGTTCGGACAATCCTTGTACCTCAGCAGGCTCTCCGCAGCCGTGGCGCAGGTGGAGGGCGTGGAATCGGTTCTGGCTACGCGGTTCGCCCGCGTCAGCGACAAGGAGGCCGCGACCGGCGGCTCGTTCACGGCGGCGAACCTCGCCCGCGGCGAGATCGTGATCGGCCCGCTGGAGATCGTTCGGCTCGACGACGACGCCGACTTCCCCGAGAACGGTGTCCTCCGGCTGTCGATGCAGGGCGGCAAGTGATGGCCGCCGACACGTTCGACACGGCTCCGCCGGAGGCGATCGCCAACCGGCCCGCGCTCAGCGCGATCCACTACCGTATCGGCACCTACGGCACCTTCCGTCGCGCGATGCTTGAGCAGATCGCGCGCTGGGAACGCCCCGCGGACGACGCCGCGGCACCGACCATCCGACCGCTGCAGAAGTGGACCACCCGTGCGGAGGACGACTTCGGTGTCGCTTTCCTCGAGATGTGGGCCTACCTGGGCGACATTCTCACCTTCTATCAGGAGCGCATCGCCAACGAGGCATACCTGCGAACGGCCGTCCGTGCGGAGTCAACGAGCCTGATCGTTTCCCTGATCGGCTACCGGCCGTCTCCCGGGAAGGCGGCCGCTGCGTACCTCGCCTTCAAGACCGAACGGTCCCGGACAGTCCGCCTCGACGCCGGGCTCCTGGTCCAGAGCGTGCCGGGCCAGGATGAGAAGCCGCAGAAATTCGAGACCATCGAGTCGATCTCCGCGTACCCGTCGCTGAACGAGCTTCGACCGCGGACAAGGCAGGACCAGAGGCTGAGCCGGGGCGCGACACGAGTCGTGCTGGCCGGCGTCGGGCACCGCATCGAGGAGGGTAACTGGATCGTTATCGCGGGCAATGAGCGTCGCCGCAACCCCGGCAGCGAGCGATGGGATCTACGGCGGGCGGCCACCGTCTCGGAAGACAAGAACGAGCAAACGACGACCGTCACCTGGCGCGAGGGCCTCGGCCAGTCGGCCCGGCCGTGGCGCCGTGCGATCGATCCCGAGCCGAACCCGGAGTTCTGGGTGTTCCGCGGCACAGCGTGGCCATTCGGCTACAACGCGCCCGACTACAACCTGTTCACCATTTCCCTACCGGAGGTCGCGGCCGCCTTTGTCGCCGTATTCGACGAGAACTGGAATGACAAGTACCTGCCTGAGGACAGCGAGCACGCGGAGCACCTGTACCTCGACACCGTCTACCCCGGCATCGCCGCCGGCGACTGGGTCGCACTGGTGACCTCCCGGATCAGCCCCGAGATCCACTCCACCCTGACTGGCTACGAACAATACGCCGAGCTGTACCCGGTCCTCTCGGTCGCCGACACGGCGTGGCGGAACTACACGCTCACTGCGAAGTCGACCCGGCTGACCCTCGACCGGACGACCAGCGTCGCGGACGGGGCAGGGCCGGAACACATCGGTTACTTCCCGATCCAGGGCACTGTCGCGTTGATCCAATCCGAGCAGATTGCCCTGGCCCAGGTCCCGATGGGGTTCTCCGCCGGCGACCCAGACGCCGATTCGCCCGCCCCGGTGGAGGGCACTTGGATCGAGCTCGACACGGTGTACCCGGAACTCGAGGCGGGGCGCTCGCTATTGGTGACGGGCACGTTGATCGACGCACAGGGGACTTCACTCGGGGCCGGTTCAGAGGTGGTGGTGATCGCGATCGTCGAGCATGGGGCTCGCACGACGATCCGCTTCGCCACCTCGATGTCGAACAGCTACGAGCGGCCGTCGGTCGTGATCTACGGCAACGTCGCAAAGGCGACCCACGGCGAAACAGTCGCCGCGGAGGCGCTGGGTGACGGTGACGCCTCGGCGGAGTTCCAGACGTTCACGCTCAAGAAGGGCCCGGTCACGTTCGTGCCGTCCCCAGGCGCGCCCGGCGGCGCGGCGAACACGCTCACGGTGCGGGTGGACGGGGTGAAATGGACGGAGACGGCGGAGCTCTACGGCCAGGACGGTGACGCCCGCGTCTTCGTCACGCGGCGGGACGTCGACCAGGCAATGCTCGCGCGGTTCGGCGACGGGACCACCGGGGCACGGCTCGTCTCCGGTCGCAACAACGTCCTGGCCACCTACCGCGTCGGTCTCGGCCCGAACGGTAATGTCCGTGCTGAGACGCTGCGCACGCTTCTGAAGAAGCCGCTGGGGCTGAATTCGGTCACCAACCCGGCGGCGGCCATCGGCGGCGCGGATCCCGAACACCCTGCCCAGGTGAAGGAGAATGCCCCGGGCACCGTGCGCACCTTCGGTCGCATCGTCTCATTGCAGGACTTCGAAGACGCCGCGCGGGAGTACATCGGGGTCGCCAAGGCGCGCGCGAGCTTCGTATGGGACGGGGAAGGTCGCCTCGTGCGGCTGATCCTGGCCGGCGACGGCGGGGCGCAGGTGGACATCACCTCAGGGCTCCAGGCCGATCTCGATACTCGCCGCGACCCGCATCAGTCGCTCGAGATCAAGAACTACGACCGCGTCTTCGTGGTGGTGCGGCTGTCGATCATCGTGGACGACGCCTACCAGCTCGACGCGGTGAGCGCGGCTGCAGACACGGCGCTGCGGACGTCTTCGCCTTCGATGCGCTCCGGCTCGGCCAGAGCATCCCGCTGAGCAACGTCTACCGCGCCGTGCAGGGGGCCGACGGCGTGGTCGCCGTCGATGTCGACGAGTTCCGCCTGAAGAACCAGGCCGCTGGAACATCCGCGGCGCGGTTGGTGATCGCGCCCGATGAACTCGCCTGGGTCGAGCAGGCCGCCGACCTAGCGGTCACCAGTGCCCGGTTCGAGACCAAAGAGGCGTCGTGACGTTCCCGATCGACTTCTACGAACTCATGCCGGCCGTCTACCGCCGTGAGGACGCCGGCCTCCGTCCGCCTCAGGCGCTGCTCGACATCATCTCGACCGAGGCTGGGCACCTCCAGCGGAACATCACCGGCCTCTGGGACGACTTCTTCATCGAGACTGCCAACGAGTGGGTGATCCCGTACATCGCGGATCTCGCGCTCGGGCACAACGCCGCTACACCGGGTGGACGGGGGCTGGCGCGCGGACGTGGCGAAGACGATCTCGTACCGGCGGCGCAGGGGACTCCGCGCATGCTCGACGACCTTGCCGGCGACGTGACCGGCTGGGGCGCCCGGGCCATCCTGTTCTTCTACTTGCTGATGGAGTGGACGCAATACCCCGACCACCTGCGGATGGCCGCCTCCGCGCATCCCGGGCGGGTCGATCCGGGGCGGGACGGTCAACATCGGCAACATTGATGCGCTCGACCGCTTGGCGGTCCTTTCGACGAGATCGCGCACACGGCGGATATCTGCCGGTTGGCGGCCCCCGTGGCCGGTGTCCATCAAGAAGATCGGCTTCTTCCTCGGCGGTTGCGCAGCAGCCCGATGCGAGCGGTCACGCCGCGCGCCGCGTCGGGACACGTCCGTGCCTACCATTTCAGCCCGCTGGGGCTCTCCGCCCCGCGGTTCACGAACAAGGATGTCTGGCTTGGACGAGCGGATCTGCCCGGTCCAATGCGCATGCTCGCGCTCCGTGCCGACCTCCAGCCCGCCCGCGGATGCGGCGGCCGCCGCATCCGCGGCTGCGGCCGCCGCGGCCGCATCAGCGGCCGAGCAGCAAGCCGAGGCCGACGCCGCAGGCGCCTATAGCTAGATCCATGGCCCGCGGACCCACCACAGCGTGGTGATCGCGGTCGGCGTTCCAACCGGTGACCCTGTCGAGCAGGCATTGCTCGCGTCGAAGGTCGTGGTCTGCGACCTCGCTACCTGGCGACGTCCACCGGCAGGCAAAGACGCGGCAATCGACCCGGTGCGCGGCAGGCTGACGCTCTCCGCGGATGCAGCGCCTGGGGTGGGCGAGGTACTGCGAGTCGGCTACTGCTACGGGTTCAGTGGCAGCGCGAACGCCGATCTGGGCGGCGGCCCCTACGATCGACGTGCTTGGCTCACCGTGCCCAATGACAACCATGCTTACGCAGCAACTGTCGCGCAGATCGACCCCGGGACAACGCCATGGGCCAACAAAATCGGCTTGGCGGTTGCCGGCTGGCTGGCTGTGCCAGCGCCGCCGAAACACGCGATCATCACCGTCGCAGACGGCGGCACCTATCCGGAAGCAGGCCTGTCGATCGCGGTCCCGGCCGGCGCCACGCTCGAGTTGCACGCCGCCAACGGCGTCCGCCCAGCGGTCGACCTGGACTCGTTCATCGTGAGCGGTGGAGCGGACGCAAACCTGGTGATCGACGGGTTGGCGTTCATGGGCTCCGGGCTTGTGATCGACGCCGGGCTGTCGAGCCTCACGGTACGCAACACCAGGCTGGTCCCGGGCGATAGCTGGATTCCGAGGGGCGGATCGAGCTCCCGGATGCGGTCTCGATCTCATCGACTGCCGCAGCGACATCGTGCGCGATCACACTTGCGAACTCGATCGTCGGACCCGTTCGGTTGCCGGCCGAAGGATTCACCCTTGCCGCCACGGACTCGATCATCGATTCCCCGGCAGGCGGCATCGCGATCGGCGGTCCAACGATCGGTGGTGCCGGGGCGAGATACGGACCGGTGTGCGACCTGCGGTGTGTCAGCGTCTTCGGCGACGTGTTGGTGCGGTCTATCCGCTACGCCTCCGACGCTCTTTTCCTCGACGACGTTGACGTCCAGCGCACCCAGCTCGGGTGCGTCCGCTTCAGCTACGTCAGTGACAAGGCCACCACGCCGCGGCGCTATCGCTGCCAGCCGGACATGGCGCTGGAGTCTGCTACGAGCGAGCCAGCGGCGAATCGTGTGCGGTCGAGACTGCAACCGCGCTTCGTCTCGCGTGTCTACGGGCAGCCGGGATACGCCCAATTTGCGGTGGACGCCGCCGCCGAACTGAAGACCGGGGCCGCAAACGAAGCCGAGGTCGGTGCGTTCAACAGCGTGCTCGAGGCGCAACGTGTTGCCAACCTCGGGATCCGACTCGACGAGTACCTGCCGGCCTGGCTCGAGCCAGGCCTGATCTACGTCACGTGAAGGGGAGTACATCGTGAAGGGCGATTTCACGAGGGAGACCTTCAGGCCGGAGCGGCACTACTGGGGTGTGCTCCGGCAACAGGGGCGTGTCGACCTCGACGCGGACTGGAACGAGCAGATCCGAATTGCGCGGCACCAGGTCCTCACGGCGACCGCCGACTCGGTCGGCGCCGCCGGCGGCCCGACCGGCAACGCCGGGTTCGAGCTGACAGTCGACGGCTCTGGCGACGTGTTCGTCTCCGCCGGCCGGTACTACGTCGCGGGGATGCTGATCGAGAACGACGCGGACGTCGCGCTCTCGGCACAGCCGGACCGCCCGGGCGAGGCCGCGCCCGGGTCCGCGGGCCTCCACCTCGCCTACCTCGACGTCTGGGACCGGCACGTCACGGCGCTCGACGATCCCCCGGTGCGCGAGACCGCGCTCGGCGGCCCGGACACCGCCACCCGGGCACGCACCGTCTGGCAGGTGCGCACCCGGAAACTCGCGGGCGGCACCAACGAGTTCACGGCTGCAGTCGCTGCGCTCGCGGCCGCCACGGACGCCGCTGGAAAAGCCGCGGCGCTCCAGACGTTGCGTGAGCTGATCCACGGGGCGTACTGCAAAGCACCTCTCGACCCGGCGGGTGGATCACTTGCCGCCGGCGCGGGCACGATGGCCGCCCAAGCAGCCAAGGACGCGGACACGGACTCAAACCCGTGCGCGTTCGAGGCTGGCGGCGGCTACCGCCGACTGGAGAACCGGCTCTACCGGGTCGAGATCCACGACCCGGGCAACGATGTCGCGGCCACCGCAGCCACGTACAAATGGTCCCGGGACAACGGCTCGGTCGTCGTCTCGGTCGAGGAGTTCCGCAATACCGGCGGCGGCATCAAGACGACAGAAGTCACCGTGCGTCGCCTCGGCTTGGACGCCACACAGGAGCTGAACAAGGACGACTGGATCGAGATCGTCAGCGACGACCTGATTGCCGCCGGCCTGCCCGGCCAACTCGTGCAGATCGCCACCCAGCCCGATCCGTCCGATCGCATCCTCCACCTGACGAGCCCGGTCGACATCAAGGGCGCCGGTCTCCACCCGCAGGTGCGCCGTTGGAACCTCCCGGTTGACGGGTTGGCAAGCGTGCGCAAGACGTGGCAGGAGCTTGAAGACGGCGTGCAGGTGCGCTTCGGAGCGGGCAGGTATCACACCGGTGACTACTGGGTGATCCCCGCACGGACCAACACCGCCGACGTCGAGTGGCCACCGCTTCCGGAGTACCCCGGCCACAAACCCGCCGGTGGGCCGGCTCAGCTCGCCCCGTTCGGAATCGCGCATCAGTACGCGCCACTCGCCGCGCTGGTGCACGACGGTACGCGGATCGTTGCGGCGGTCGATCTGCGTCGTCTCTTCCCGCCGTCCACGGATGTCGCGGTGTTCGCCTACGTCGGCGGTGACGGGCAGCAGCCGGTGCTGCCCTCGGGTGCGATCCCGCAGCCGCTGCAGTCTTCCGTGACCAACGGCAGCGGGGCGGTCGCGGGTGTGCTTGTCGAGTTCGCGGTGGTCGAGGGGACCAGCAAACTGTCGCGAGGCGCCGCGAACGGCACGCTCATCAATGTCCCCACCGACGCCGACGGGATCGCCTCGATCGATTGGGCCATCAACCCCGCAGACACCGATCACCGCGTTCGTGCGCGGTTGCTGGACGATTGCGGCAGCCCTACCAACGCGCCCGTCTTCTACAGCGCACGGGTGAACTATCAGCTGCACTACCTGAGCGGCGACGGGCAGTCGGGGGCTCCGGGGGAAACGCTCGCGCCGCTCCGAGTGTGGGTGTCCGACGGGCGGTGGCCGGTGAAGGGGGCCAAGGTCGCCTTCGCCGTGACTTCAGGGTCGGGGACGCTCTCGTCGGCGGCCCCAACTGTGACCTCTGCCGATGGGATCGCGGAGGTGGTGTGGACCCTCGATGCGGGCACGTACCGGCAGCAGGTGCAGGCGCAGTTGATCGACGGCGCCGGGAACCCCATCCACAAAGCGGCAATGCTGTTCAATGCGGACCTGAGCGTCGCCGCCCACGTCGCCTACACGCCGGCCGTCGAGTGCACGACGCTTGCCGGTACCGAAACCGTGCAGGAAGCGCTCGATGTGCTCTGTCAGGTTGACCGCAGCGGTGGGTGTTGCACGATTAACTTGATCGAGGGGGACGACGTCGAGGGCGTCTTCGCCTCGCTCGGTGGCGCCGGAAGACGGGATATCACGATCTGTTTCGCCGAAGGACGGTACGAGGTCGGGAATGCGCTCCGGGTAGACGGCCTTGGCCATGTGCGCTTGTCAGGCGTTGGCCGTGGCACACGGGTAGCGGTAAAGGGTTCACGGTCCGTGTTCGTCTTCACGAAGTGCCAGAGCGTGACCGTTCGCGACCTGGATGTACACGCGCCCGCCGAGGTCGACGACAACAGTTTCGGGGCCCTGGACATCGAGGACTGCGGCGCGGTCTCCGTCGAAGGCGTCACCGCGACCTGCGGCTCCGCGGCCGAGCCTGTCACCGCCGGCATCGCCGTGCGGCGCAATGACGACCCGCGGTACGGCACTGCCGAACCGATCCGCATCCGCTCGTGCGACGTGACTGTAGGGGAGCAGCAGTACGGGATCGTTGTCGCGAACGGCGCCCGCATACATATCGAGGACAACATTGTCTATTCGGCCGTGGACGAACCCGGTAGTGACCTCAGACGGCTTCTCGCGTCGGCAGAGTACCTGAAGAATGCGACCGCGAGCCTGGTCCGGTTCGTCGATCTGAAAAGCATGGCCCCGATCGACCTGCCACGGGGCGCTGCCGAGCAGCTCGTCACGGTGTCGCAAGACGACTGGAGTATCACCTTCGTCAGCCCGGTGACGAATCGCAAGATCTGGGCGGAGGAGATCGCCGCGCGCAAACCCACCACGGCCGCTGAGGCTCGGCAGGCGGTGAATGACATCGCGCGTTCTGTGCTGGAGAACGCCGGGGAGCTCGGCAATCGAGTGGTCTTCCGAACCTGGTTCCGGGGGCTGCTGGAAGCGTTCAAGGTGGCAGGGCGCAAGGGCATCGTCGTCGACGGGTCCGTCGCTCACGACCTGCGTGTGCTCAACAACAGCATCACGGGTTTGCTATCCGGAGTGACGGCCGGGCTCTTGCCCGGCGACGGAGAACCCAACCTGATCGGTTCGATGCTGTTGTCCGGGAATCGCGTCGTTGTCCCGGCAAACCCGGTCGCCGGGAAGGACACCGATGCGCTCGCTGTTCGGGACGTCGCGAGCCTGGTCGCCACGGACAACTTTGTACAGGTTGGCAGTGTGAAGGAAGACGTCTCGCTGTCCGTCTTCGGTCTCAGGGTTGATGGCGTGATCGGGCCGCGGCTGGTGATCGGGGCGAATCACTTTGCTGCAACGGTCGTCGGCGCGTCCGTCGCCCCATCGGGGGAATGGCCAAAGGTGCGACGCTGGGTGGCCGTCAGCAACGTTGCCACCGACGGCGTGATGTTGCTCGCGCCGTGTGAGGTTCGTGAGGACGGGAACGTGCCGCCGCGGTCGAACCCGTGCCCCGGCGATCAGGCGCCGTAGTCGAAGAGCGTGGCGTCGCTTCTGGGCGCCCGGCGTGGGCAAATCTTGCAGTTCGTCGTCCCGGTCATTGGCGATCCTCTCCGGGTGTTGAGCGCATCGAAGTGCCGTCTGCTTCACCTGTATTCCGCGGCGCGCCCGACTGCAATGTTCGCCACTGAAAACCGCGCAGGAAGTCTCTGATCGTCGATACGGCATCGTCGATATCAGCCGTATGGACCACCCGCTCCGAATTTGGCACCGTCGCATCGCTTCGCATTTGCAGGCGCATTGCCACGCCGTCGCCGTAGCGCCAGATCCGCAGCGTGCAGACCCCCACCTGATTCAGGTCAGGGTTGGTTCGAGCGACGCCCACGCCGACATGGTCCCAACCCGTCGTCACCCAGTAGGCACCGTTGCGTCACTGGCGTCCGGGTCTGGTGCCCGCCAGCCCGAATACCCGGGCGCCCTTCGGGTCACCCGGGTATACCTATTGTGACGGATTGGTGACGATGCGGTCGTATTGTCCGAATGCTGCACACCATCAAGGGGGGGTAATGCCACCGGGATTGGTACGGGCACTCGCTGTGCGCATCGCGGGCGACCAGCCGCTGCTCAAGCTTCTCGGCCGGGTGGAGGTCATGCAGGGAGCAACGGCCTTCCGGGTCTCGACCGGAGATGCTCGGCTGCTCGCGTTCCTTGCGATGCAGCCGGGTGGAAACGATCGCAGATTCACCGCAGGCACGCTGTGGCCGGACGTCGACGATGCACGCGCCGCCGGCAATCTGCGGTCGGCGTTGTGGCGGCTGAATGCGCTGCCCATGGAACTGATCAATGTCGAGCGGACCTCGGTCTCCCTCCGACAGGACGTCTTGGTCGACGTCCGCCTTCTGGGTGACTGGGCCGCGCGGATCATCTCCGGTGAGCGGCTGGATGACGACCTGAGGCACACGCCGTGGGACCTCGGCGGCCTGGAACTGCTGCCCGGCTGGCAGGACGACTGGTTGCTACTCGAACGAGAACGGATTAGGCAACGGCTGATGCACGGCCTGGAGTGCATGGCCGTCGAACTGATCCAACAAGGCCGATACCCCGAGGCGATCGAAGTCGCCCTCATCGCTGTGAGCGCCGACGGCCTGCGCGAAAGCGCCCAGCGAGTGCTGATCGAAGCGCACCTGGCAGAGCGGAACTGGGTTGAGGCATGGCGCTGCTTCGATGAGCACCGGGCGCATCTCTGGCGCGAGCTTGGTGTCGAACCCTCACGTCAAATGGTGGCGCTGCTGACGGCCGCCGCGGACACCGGATCCCGACGAGCCGCTGCGGCCCGGCGGGATGGGACCGAGATTGGGCTGACGCGGCAGGAGCGGAACGAGACATCTGTACAACGAACAGCCGACCGGGTCGCGACCGCGTAGCGGCGATCCGCTTGCCTCAGCGGCAAGACTCGCGTTCAACGCTTCTTGCCACCGACGCCCGGAACGGACGCGACTTGGCTCATCCACGCCGCGACCTCGCGTAAGTCAAGGTCATCTACGGACTCGAGCTCCACACCTCCGGTCGACCCACCGGCGTCACCGGCCGTACCGGCACGAGCACCGCACCATTGATGAACATCAGCTTGATATGGCCAGCAGATTCAGATGGTCGTTGCAACACCCGTCCATAGGAGGGGTTGTCTGATGAAGAAGATGAATATGCGCATCGAAATCCACGACGCGTTCTGGGCTTTGTTCGCGAAGGGCTCGACCTTGATCGCCGCGTGTGAGGCTGTTGGGGTGGATCGAGGAACTGGACGACGATGGCGGGGGCGACCGGCGGGCTGGTCCCGCGCAAACGACCGGAGCCGTCTGGGCGGTATCTGGTCACGAGGAACCGTTACGGATCGTCGACCTCCGCCTGGCAGGTACGGGCGTGAACGAAATCGCGCGGCAGACTGGACGGTCTCCCTCGACCGACAGCCGCGAGTTCCGCGCCAATAGTGTCGGACCCGGCTCACACAATAAGAAGCACGCTCCGTATGACGAGCGGCCACCGCGGTGCCTTCGTCTCTGTACTCGCAGGCACAGTAGTCGGCATTTGCGCTATTTCCTGGTTCGGCAAAGAGGGGTGGAACGAATGGACGTGGCTGAAACGGCCGCCAGCCCGTTGGGCGACCGTTCCACCTTAGGACCACACTTGAGTGGCCGCGGACACTACGAGTGGACCACCGTCGATAGATCGGATAGACGTGCGCCATGCATCGATCAATGACGTGACGGTGGCCTTGGCCAAGCTCATCGAGTCCAGGATCCAGCAGGTCGATCCGTCCGCGGTGGTCACCCTGCTTGGTCCACCGAATGCCCTGCAGGACTTGGCAGGAATCAACCTCTACTTGTATCGGGTGTCTCCGGACGTCCACGGTCGCAATGAGCCGACGCCCGTACGACCGGGTGCGGCTCCTGCTGCCGGGGCGGTGCTCGGGCTGCACCTGCACTACCTCCTGACACCGCTCCGCCCGGCGGGAAACTTGCCCGCGGATGAAGGAGACCCCGCCCAGACGCTTCTCGGCCTCGCGATGCTGGCCCTCTTCGAGAATCCCGTTCTGACGGTCAAAAACAGGACCCGGGTCGCCGGCGATCCGGAATTCGGTGATCCGATGGCTCCTACTCAATCGGTGACCGTGACGCTTTCGCCCGCCGACGGCGAGCATTTTGCTGTGCACGACGTCTTCCGCCGCCTGTCCGTTTCGTATGACGTCTCCGTGGTTCAGCTCTCCGCCGCTGAACAGTAGAACCTCGCGATGGCAAGTCGCCTCATTGTTCTTCAAGCATGCGTGGTTCTGGCGCAGCTGATCGATGATGGCTCCTCCGCAGCGGCACCGGCGACCTCGTCGGAAACGTTGCGCCCCAGGGAATCGGTGGCCCAACGAGCGGGCCCAAGTGGCCCCGAGACGAGCCGGCGTCGCGCTTCCCGGACCGGCATTCGCCGGCAACTCGAGCAGGTCGGGGATACCGAATGAATCGCCGAAATACTTCACGGCTCGGTCCGCATTCCCCCGTGCGTTGACGCACCAAAGGGGTTGACGACATTTTGCGAAACCGGGTGGCCCCGGGCGCCTGGGGGAGTATTCCGATAGGACAACAAGGGGAGGCGCGCTGTGTTGGTCAAGGTTCATTTCAACGGCGACCGTGTGTTCATCGCGTGGAAGGCCGACGGCACCAACGACGAGAACCTGCTGATCATCCGCGACGCGCCGGGCCTGGCATCGGCCTACGCCACCAACATCATGTCCGTCTTCAACCAGTACCGCCGGCGGTTCAACCGGCTGAAGGTGCCGTCAACCAGCTGGGACGGGCTGAAGGACAACACCAGCTGGCAGCCCTGGCATTGGAAGCGCAGCAGCACGGGACAGGTCCTTCCGCGAGATCGACTTCTGGATGGGCGCCTGACGAGGCTGGGGCCTGCCCGAGTCGATAGCGGCCGTCCCACGCGGACACCGGCCGCGCCGGCAATCGAAGCCGATTCGGCCACCGACAATCGAATTCGGCATGGTTCTGCGATCGCCGTTGACCGACCCTGCCTCCCGCGACTGGCCAAGCGCAGACCCACGTATCAATGTTGATGGTGACGATTCCCCTGGGATTTCGTCACCTGTCGGAAGCGTGCTGATCGGAGAATACTGAGGTAGTAGCGGTCCACCGGCACAGTCGGAAAGGCGTTGGACATGTCCGTACCCAGCCATTCCGACGTCATCGTCCTGAACCACCGTCCGGGTCCGGCGTTGCGTCCCGGCGACCTGATCGCTGAGCGTCGGACCCTCCGCGCACCCAACCCGGGCGAAGTTGTCGTGCACAACCTCGTCACGAGGGTCGATCCATACCAGCTGCGAATGCTGCGGGGATCGACCGAAGTCGCTCCGGTCGCCATCGGCGAACCGGTCCCTGCCAACAGCGTCGGCGTTGTCGTGCGGTCAGAGGACCCGGGGGTGCCGGTGGGCACACAGGTCGCCACCTACACCGGCTGGCAGTCCTACGCCACGACAACTGTCGGACCGACCGAGATTGCCGACCCGTCGTTGGGCGGTCCGTTGGAATGGCTCAGCGTGCTGGGCACGACCGGCGTGACTGCCTACGTCGGTATTCACGATATCGGCCGGGTAAAGGCTGGCGATAGCGTGCTGATCAGCGCTGCCACCGGAGCCGTGGGAGGTGTTGCAGTCCAACTGGCAAAGGCCGCCGGTGCACGGGTCGTTGCCATCGCGGGCGGCCCGGGTCGTACCGAGCATGCCGTGAAGTTGCTGGGCGCCGATGTCGCGGTTGACTACCGCGACCCAGAGTTCCCCGGCAATCTCGCACAGGCGGCGGGCGACGGCATCGACGTGTTCTTCGACAATGTCGGCGGGCGCCAACTCACGCTCGCGCTGTCGGTGCTCAACAACTTTGGCCGCGTCGTGCTGTGCGGGTCGGTCAGCAGCTACGTCAGCCCGGATGATGCTGACGCGGGCGCGGACCTCCGTGACGCGGTCTTCAAGCGCATCACTCTGAGAGGCTTCATCGTCAGCGATTTCTACCCGGAGCGGCTGTTGCCGATCCGCGAACAGATCGGGGAGTTGTTGCGCGCGAAGCTGTTACGGGTCGTGGTCAGCGAGTTCGAGGGTCTGGAGCGTGCGCCTGAGGCCCTGGCGTCGGTCTTCGACCGAGGATCGCCATACATCGGGAGCCGGGTCGTCCGGATCTCCGAAGGGTAGGACGCAAGAGCTCCAAGCAGAAACGCGCCACATGTTTCGTCTCGCCATGAGCAACATCCACCGATACCAGCCTTGGAGGAGCCGATGTGGAATTTCTCGTGAGCATGACTACCAGCGTCCCGGACGGCACATCGGACGCAGCCGTGCAGGACATCCGGCGCCGCGAGGCGACCCACTCGCGGGACCTCGCCGCCCAAGGTCATCTGCTGCGGCTGTGGCGTCCGCCGCTGCAACCGGGCGAATGGCGCACCCTCGGCCTGTTCGCCGCCGACGACGATACCCAGCTCGAGAAGATTCTCTCCTCGATGCCGCTGCGGATTTGGCGCACTGATGAGATCACGCCGCTTTCGCCGCACCCGAACGACCCAGGTCAAACCGGTGGGTAACTCATGCGTTCGAACAACTTCAGGCCGCGACGCTCTGGATCAGCACCGGCCGTCGATCGACGACGTCTATCCGAAAAGGCATCTCGGCGAGGCGGATCGAGCTGGTGCACTACTCGGGGCCGTTCGGCAGCGTCAGCGTCCAAAGAGTGCAGACGCGGACACCGTGACCGGGATCGGATGCGCCGTCACGCTGATCTCCCGGTCACCCTCGGACCGGCAGTCAGCAGGTAGGACCCGCCCCCGTCCAGGTCGAAGACCTCGACCGACGGCAGCTGCCTTTCGACGGTCAGCGGGTCGACGATCCAGTACTGCGGGATACGGGTCTCCCCGTATCTGGCTGACTTCAGACTGCTGTCGTAACGGGACGAGCTGGGGGACAGCACCTCGACGACGAGCGTGGGGTTCGGTGATGTTCTTCTCGCCGATCCGGTCCTTCGCGACTACGAGCAGGTCGGGCCGCAATGAGGTGCGACGGTCGGGTTGCCAGTCGTGCGGGGCGGAGAACACCTCGTGGTCGTCGGGGCAGGTGTCTTCCAGGATCCGGTACAACAGAGCGATGACGCGCTGTGGCGGGGAGCCGGTTTCGGGCTCACGATGAGCAACCCGTCGATGATCTCGTAACGCCGCCCGTCGTCGGGCAACAACTCGGCATGTCCACGGTCCCAGGCTTCGCCCCCGCCCCTGGTGAGACAGGCAGGCCATGCGCTGGTTCGGTGGGACTCATCGCGCCTCCACGGTCAGCTGCACGTCACCGAGTATCGCCGGCGATGGTGTAAGCGGAGCGTTGCTATCCAAAGGCTTGGAATATACGCAAGGTCCGGCGTTGGGCGGTGAACGGTGAGCTCCGTTTCGCGATGCGGGTCGTCTGTTTCCAGTTCGCATTGGTCTCTGCCACGCCTAAGCCTGAATCCGCAGATTGACTGACTTGTTGATCTTCGATTGGGTTCGGTGGGGGTTCGGCTAAGTCGGGCGGGTTGGGGCGTGCGGGATCTGCTGGCCTGGGTCCAGCTTTTCCGCGGAGGGTTCCGGTTGGGCCTTGGGTGGCCGGTGGTGGGTGGTCAGGCCGCGACTTGAACGGTGGCGTCGCAATGGAAGACGGTGTGCCACAGCCTGTTCCATGCTGTGGCGCGGGGCCAGTGGGTTGGCAGGTGGAGCGTGGGCCGGCCCTGCGGGCGGGTGAATCGGGCGGGCACATTGACCAGGTGCCGGCGCAGCGTGGCGCCACGGGCGACTCCCATCGCGTTTCCGGCCAGGGTGCCGGCGGCGCGGAGCAGGTTGTGGGTGATCGCGGCCAGCACGGTCCAGGCGCTGTTGGCCCAGAACGATCCGGAGGGCATGTGGGCCAAGGGTCCATCGATCAGGTCGGCGAACAGGGTCTCGATGATCGCGTGCCGGCGGTGGGTGATGTCGGCGTCGGCGACTGGTTCGGTGCTGTTGGTGAAGAAGGGGTGGTACCGCCAGACCGGGAACATCTCGTCCTCGGGACCAATATTGCGGTCCCGGACCCGGCGCACGACCAGTCGGGCGGTGACCTCCTGCCTGGTGTCGGCGAACGCGGTGTAGGCGACCTCGGCGACCTCGGCGTCGGAGATCCACACCCCGGTGTCCGGGTCTTTCACTGCACCCGGGTACTGCACCGGTGTCCAGGCATCGGCCGGGATGGAGTCGATGGCCCGGTTCACCGACGGTTGCCTGGTCAGTACCAGCGAGAACGTGACCTTGGCGCGCAACGCCGCCTTGATCACCGCGCTGCTGCCGTAGGCGGCGTCACCGCGGACCAGGATGTCTTTCGCGCCAGCGGCTTTGGCGGTGTTGATCGCTTCGGTGACCATGCTGCCCGCGCCCCGGCCGGAACCGGCCCGGCCGGCCCGCAACCGGATCCCGGCCACCACCGGCGCAACCCTGGGGGTGCTGATCGTGGTGGCCAGCGGGGACAGGCCGCGGCGCAGCACCTGCTTGCCGGAGATCTTGGTGTGCCCGAACGACGCGCCCTGTTTGGCGTGCCCGTACACCGGCCGCAGCAGCGAGTCGATGTCCACGAACGCCCGCTCAGCGATGCCGTCCAACACTGTTGTCCGGTCGGCCAGGGCGAGCAGGTGTCGCGACTGGACCGCCTGCAGTTGACGCACGTGACCACCGGTGAACTCGCGCAGCAGGGTGCCCAGCGTGGTCGGCGCGTACACCGCGGTGAACAACCGGTGCATCCCCCCAGCGCGGATCACGTCCAGCTCGCCGATGCTGTCCGCGCCGGCGACCAGACCGGCGATGATCGATGTCAGTTTCGGTGTCGGGTTCGCCGCGCCGGAACGGACCAGCTCACTGGTGAAGCGCCACGTGCTCGTCCAACAACTCCGACAACCCGGTCTGCTCGGCCAGTTCCAGCACCGGGACCAACCCGGCGCACGACACCAAATTCATGTCATCGAACACGGCGACACCGCGGTCCCACCCATGCGACAATTTCACCGAAAGTGTCCTTCCGATCCAGCGTTGATGAGGTCTTCAGCAAACCCATCGTCGCAGGTCAAAGGGCACTTTCGTCATTTCACACGCCGTCACCAAACCTGCCGATCTGCGGATCCAGGCTAAGTCGGGGCTACACCGATGCACCCGGAAAACTATGGACATCGGCAATATGCTTGACATTTCTGACCGGCGTCTCAGTAAATGGCTCCCTGAGCATTGTGAGCGGCAACCCGGTGGCAGGTGAGCGGTCTCCCCGGGGCTGCTGAGCGGTGATGGGTTCGAGCTCGAATCGGGGTGGAAAGTGGAATCTCCGGAGTTGGTGCCGGCAGATCAGACCGATGCGATGCGTGCTTCGTCGTCGGCGAACGCCGCGCACATCGCCAACGCGGGTGACAATGACGCCCACGGCGATCTGACGTCGGCCCGAGCGTCGGACTGCCATCGGCATCCCATCGTGGTCCGTGCCGCATACCTGAACAGCGTCGACGGTCGACTATTGGCCGATCGCCTCATCATCGACAAGGCAGGTCGGGTGCAATAGTGGAATCGAGGGCGACCGCCTCACCGAGGATCCGGAGACGACGCTGGGTCTCCATCCTCGGGATCGTTCTAGCGCTCGTGGCGTTTCCGGTCACGGCGTCCATCGTCCTGTCCCTGGTGCAGGTTTTGCAGCCGTTCACCCTTCTGGATCCTTGCGAGCACCGAGCGAGTGCCCTTTTCGCGCCGGCAGAACCCGCGGTTCGTCGCTGCGATGCCTTCGACCTTCAGGGCGCGCCTACCGATCAAGCGCCTCGATTCCTGCGAATCCAGTCTTCCGCAGACGAGGACCAGCTGGAAATCAGCTGGACGATTAAGCTGGCGGATTCAAACCCGTTGATTGCACGGGTGAGGGGCGGCGACGCCGCGCTTAATGCGTACGGGTTCACGTTGAGTGTCTTCGGCGACGTATTGGGATCCGAGCTGGATGTCCCCATTATTGAATCAACGCAAGGTGGCTCGGTTTCATCGGTGATCGTTAATGGATCACTGCCATACCCATCCAGTTGGCCGTCGACGATTGTTGCGCGGCTCGCGCATCCCGCGACAATTGAGGTCGATCTCAACGAGAGTCAGCAGATCATCGCCACCCAACCCGACAACGTCACGACCATCGAACAGGATGCGAATCAGATTACCGCTTCCGCGGACAGCAGCTTCAATCTGGTCATCGCCCAAGCGGGCGCAAGTCCATCACAGGTTGCCGTGCCGGCCACCCCCTCCGGGCTGCAGACAACGACCGACATCGTCGTTGACGCTTGGAGTCTGTTCCGAGCTTTTCTTCTGGCAAGCAGCGGGGCCGTGCCGTGGCTCGCTCTTGCGCTGGCTGTGCGCGGACGAACGGGCGTCTTTCGTCGGCTCCGCCGCGCGATCTACATTGTGCTTTTGTTTCACCTGGTCGTCAGCCTAGGTGCGCTACTGCTTGCCCTGGCGGAGATTCCCAACAAGGTCCTCTATGTGGACTCCTTCAGACGCGCCCTGAATTGGGTTGCGCCCTGGTTCAGTGTGGGATCCGTGCGTATCAGCGGTGCGCTCATCCTGCTCTTCGCGGCGGCCGTCGTGTTGATGCCACGGGCGGCCGGTAGCAGGAACAATCGAGCTCAGCGGTACGGGCCGCTATGGTCCGGGAAGCTGCTCCCGACTCACGGCGAATGGCGCCTGGCTAACAGTTCCAGGGTGGAACAGAGGCGTCGCAATCTTTGGCTGATCATGATTTCGCTGACCCTCATCTGGGGCCTTGCCATTCTGTGGTATGTGCAGAAGTTCATATGGTATCGGCACTCCAAGTTCGCAGATCTTGACGCATTTGATGTCGGTGTCAGGCCGGTCAGCACGGTAGTTCTGGCGACAGGCATTCTGCTCCTCCTGGCGGTAGGCGCGAACCGGGCCCTACAGATTGAAGACCGACGCGCTCTGCCTTTGGTCGCGGTAAGTGCAGTGCCGCTGGCGATGCTAGCCACAATCGTCAGTTTGGACGGTGCTCTCCCAACATTCTTCCGCTTCGTCGCAGTGTATGCGGCCGGAGCAGGAGTGCTCTGGGGCTTGGCGATCATCATACTGGGCCCGAGAACTGTTTTCTCGCGTTGGTGGATGGTGAGCATTGGTCTGGCCGGAGTTGCGCTCGCCACGCCGAATACTGTTTCTGGTTCCGCTGGAGACGTCACCTCCGGCTGGTTTCTGGCCCTCACCTTCGGGTTGAAGATTGACGGTCTGACGTTGGTCGTGTGTGTGCTACCTGTACTGGTATCGGTTCTCATCGCAACCGGCGGCCAACTCAAAATGTCGTACAGGCGCATCTCGGCAATGCAACAACTTGGGTGGGGTTGCGTCTTCGTGGCCGTGACAGGAGCATTGTCTTTCGCGATCCAACTCAATTTCATCAGTATCGCGCTCGCAGGGATCATTGCAGCCTGGTTAGTGGCATCCGTCAGAAAAGACGAGATCGCTGTTCGAGTGACCGAGACCGAAGCTCCGGAGCGTCGTCGTCTTGTCGAGGAGGAAGTGAGTATCCATACCTCACAGGGCATCTGGTCGGCCGCGCGAAAGGGAATACGCGGCAAGATCGCCGACGGGTCACTGGACTATACAGAGGCCAAGGAGAAGCTTGCCCTGGTGGAGCTCGATGCCCAGACCCGCTCGATGATCGTGGCCGAGCCTGACTCCCGTCAACGGGCGTTCGGGACCATTGCCGGAATTCCCCCGGCGGAAGCCGGGAAATTTGGAGCCAGATGGGGTCTGATATTCGGCCTACCCTGGATCGTCCTGTCGGTGACAGCTGGCGCCGCGAAGATATCTACCGACTCCAGTACCTATCCATTACTGGGAACCGTCGCAGCCGTGGCGCCAACCGTCCTCCAATGGCCGTTCTGGGGATTCATAGCAGGCTACTTCTTCGTCCTCCTTCGAGGAAAGACCGGGCTCGCGAAAATGCTATTGTTCATGACCGGCGTATTCATCGTCTCGACGATCAACACGTTGCTCCTGGGGGCAGGCGTCGACTGGGTGTCCATCGCGGTTAGCGCAGCGCAGCTCTACTCTTTCGCCTTCTTGCTGGGCCTTCGTTCGGATCTGGAAACGCTCCGCTCCAGTGGCGGCCGAGGATTCTCGGATCTCGCGGATGTTCATCACCTCGGTTCCGCATTCGGTGTCGTTTCAACAATTGTTATTGCCACGCTGGCGGCCGTCGTGGCGACCGTGCTTGCAAGTGGCCTACAGCCCTTTGTTTCGCAGTTGATTCCACCCGTGCAGACACCGCCGGCCGTGAGCCAACCAGCACCGAGTGCGGCCCCTTCGACACCGCCCGGTTAGTGGTGCAGCTGATACTGAGCCGGTCCGCGTGCGACGTCGAAAAGATCCCGTGACTGGCGGGTTTATTGATTGCCTGTCGCCCTATGCCGGGCGAAAGACCCGATGAAGTTGATAGACCGAATTCTGCGGGGCCCTCTGCAATTACCTCACGACCCGTCCGCCATCAGGTACTGGATCAGCCCAGCCTCGGCCAGAGACGCCAGGTAGTCGTGTTCCTGCGCCAGCCGGAGGTAGATGACCCTGCCCTCGGGTCGCAGTCGCGGTGTGAACGGCTCGTAGTCGGTGTCGATCAGCACCAGCGGCACCGGGTGCCGCCAGTGCGTGAGGCTCGCCGGCACCGTCTTGTCGGCGAGCAGCGCCGTGAGCGTCGCCTCATCGGCCCGTGCCGCGTCGAAGTCGCCAGATACCGCGGTGGTGGCAATGAGCGTCTCCTGCAGCTCGGAGGCGGTGGCGACCGCGGACTCGTACCGCCGCCACAGCGCCTCTCGTGCCCCGCGCCGTCATCAGCGATCTCCACGTAACCGGGGATCAGCAGCGCCAGCAGCTCACCGGCCGTGTCCGCGCCGGTCACGTCACTGTCGTGCACCAGCAGCAGCGGCCACGCGCTGCCGTCCGGCCTCGCGGGCAGGCGGGTCTCGATGTGGGGATCGGCGGTGGTCGTCGCGGGCATGGTCGGTCTCCTGTTCATCGGTGGGTATCGGTGGTTCGGTGCGCGGAGCGGGGAACCGGGGTGGCCGAGGCGTCGCGCACAGATCGGGAGGCATGGCCACCCGCCAAGTCGTTGTGCCGGGAGGTGTCCGATTCGATCACCTGGCGGCGGTTCTGCCGGATCGGGCTGGACGGTGCGGTGCCGCAGTCGGCGACGTTGATGAGGCAGACGACCCGATGCGGCAGCACCGCGGTGAACGGATCGAACGAGGCGCTGTTGGCGAAGGCGACCGAAGCGAAGGTGTTGCGCAAGTGCACTGTTGGAGCAGCGACCGAGGGGCAAACAAGTCAAAGCCCGGGGCTTCGCTACGCCTGGTAGTGACGGTACGCTGTGATTAGCTCTAATGGAGTAGTAGGGTGAGCAGCACTCTGATCGGCGGGTCGACCGGGGCGAGGGGGAAGAAGCAGCATGAACGCCAACCTGGGCGATGAATTCTTGAGCAGGCAACGCATTCTGGTGATCTCGCCGCATGCCGATGACGAGACCTACGGCTGTGCTGGAACAATCGCGCGGGTCAAGGACCTTGGCGGCGAGGTGTTCGTCTCGCTGGTCTCGGTCGGCTCACTCGAGCACTACGCCAGCGACGATGAAGGCCCCGCCATGCGCCGGGTCACCGGTGAAACCCGCCTTCGGGAGTTCTCGGATGTGATGAAGCTGCTGAAGGTTGACGATTGGGACGTCATCTACACCGACGATGCGGTCCACCTTGCGCTCGACGCCATCCCCCGCAAAGAACTTGTCCGGCTCATCGAGCGCGACTCGCGGCTGTCGATCGAGAATGTCAGGCCGACGCTGATCCTCATCCCGGCGTTCAGCTACAACCAAGACCACGAAGCATTGTTCCGGGCCTGCGTGACGGCCACCAGGCCGGGCGTTCGCAGCGAGCGACACCTGGTGCCCTACGTGTTGGCCTACGACAACACCAGCCTGTTCTGGTCGCTGGAGCGCGAGAAGTTCCATCCGAACTTCTATATCGACATCACCGAGTACCTGCCCACCAAGCTGGCCGCACTGCGGCTACACGCCTCCCAGGTCCGCGAGCCCGAATTCCATGGCAGCCCGGAGAGTCTGGAACTGATATCCCAGCTTCGCGGCAGGGAGATCTCCACCGGCAGCGCAGAGGGTTTCATGGCACTGAGGGCCATCTTCTGATGGTCGGTGTGAGCCTGCACCAACCCAACTTCATCCCCTGGACGAAGCTGCTGGCCAAGATTGCCGCCAGCGACGTGTATGTCGCCTACGACAGCGTCCAATTCACCCGCACCGAGTTCCACAACCGGCAACGACTGCGCACCCGGCAGGGCTCGGTGCTGCTCACCGCGTCGGTTCGGCGGGCCAAGAGCCGCCAACGACTGTGCGACGTCCAGCTCGACAACAGCAGTGACTGGCGCGGGTTACACCTGCGCGTCATCGCGCAGGAGTACCGCAAGGCGCCTCACTTCGACGAGGTGCTGCCGCTGGTCCGTGACGTCTATGCCGGCGACCAGGAGATGCTCGTCGACTTCAACCTCGATCTGCTGCGGTCCATGTGTGACTACCTCGGGTACCCGACCATGATCGTCAGGGCCTCGACCCTGCCGCACTCCGGCGACAACACCGACCGGCTGATCCAACTCACCACCGCCGTCGGCGGCGATGAGCACATCACCAGCACCTGGGGTACCGAACGCAGGTACATCGAATGGGACAGGGTGGCCGAAGCGGGCATCACCATCCGCACGCAGGAATTCGAGCATCCGATCTATCGGCAACAGTTCGAACCATTCGAGCCGCATCTCGGCGTCCTCGACCTGATCTTCAACGAAGGCCGCGCAGCGGCGACCACGATTTCTCGATCGAGTGTCTTTCCGCGCATCGAAGAATAACTGTCGTTGGTCGCGGTACGTGGCTCACGTCATGGCCATCAACCAAATGGAGACCATCTCCCCCGACGTCGTCCACGCCGCACGGCAGATGCTGGTCATCGGCGCGCCCAGTGAGCCAAATAGCGCGACCAAACCCAGAGCAGTCCGACGATGGTGGGCACCGGGTGCCGGCGATGCACGGCACTCCGGCCATGATCGTCGGGTCGACGAAGATGCGGTCCACGTCGATGACCGTAGCGCCCGGGGCGCGCAGCCCAGTCGAAGAACCGTGGCCACCGGGAGAGCCGTTCCCGACGCATCCTCCCGCCGCTAGGCCTTTATGCACTCAGGCTTCGTGGATGTCCATGCGGGACAAGTGGTCCACCGTCACAGGGTCATCGGACCCCTTGGGCCAGAATGTCACGGTGTATTGAGTGGGAGCCGTGCCAGTCATGGCCGTGATTTCGCCGGGCGTTCCCGCCGGTATGTCAGTGGTCCGCTGGTGGATCTCGTGAGTAGCTGTGACCGGAATGGGGATTGGATTGGCCATAACGCTCTCCTGAGTTGTTCTCAACGGTTACCTAGAGTGTATGCGCGGCCAGCGAATGGGGCGCATGACACGAAGGGTTCAATGCGGTCGCGCCAGGTCCCGAGAGGATCTCTACGCCGCAATTCGTAGGACAGATGCAAGCTGCGCTCCAGTCAGCCAACCGACTGTCGCGCAGGAATTCAGCTCCTCGCGATGTCCCAGTCCGTCAGATCATCGACGACGGCCGTCTTACCCGGCATAACGTTGAACCTGACTCGGTACGTCGGAATATCGGAGCCGCAGTGCCCGATGACCACGCCAGTCGTACCCTGCCGAATGTCACCTTTGAACATGCGGTGGATGTCGTGGGTGGCCACGACACGATCAGCTTCATGAAGCACCATGTCGGCTCGCCTCCCGACTGATGGGCGAAATTTTAGGAGCCATTCTCGCCTGAGTCCTGCAGGTTGGCCGAATCGTTGTGGATAAGTGCGCTGAAGCTTGATTGGTGTGCGAACGGCAGGTTTCGGGTACGGAGGCCGGCCCATCGCAAGACAACCGACGCGAGCCGTCGCGAGGCCCGGGGTTCCTCGGTGTGCGGGTGCGGCGGGCTTCGGCCGCGGTGGCCATCGGCGGTCAGAGAACGGGGGTGTGATGGGCGATCTGCTCAGCGGTCGGCGACGGGCTGGCGGTGGTCGGGACCCCGAGCTGGTGCAGCGCATCGGCGTAGTCAGCGGTGGTGGCGTAGAACGCCTTGTAGACCACAGGGTTGCAGCCTTCCAGTTCGGCGGCACCGGTGCACTTGGCTGCGTCCGGGTCGGCGCGCACGTTGGCCGGCACCTGCGGGACGGCCGATTCGTCGCTGAACGCCTGGGTTCTCGCGGTCCGGGAGGGGTTGGCGCCCTGCAGGATCTTGTGTCCGATCTTGGATTTCAGGCTGACCCGATGTCGGTCGAGTTGTTGGTCACCTGGCTGGCAAGGATCATCCGGACGCCGACGAACCGCAGCTCGGCGATGATCTTGTTGATCGACCGGGCGAGCGCGGCCTCGAGCAGGTTGGCCTGCGCCGCCTCGACGGCAGCGGGTGGTCTTGCGGGATGCCGGCCGGTATCCGGTCCGGCAGGAGCAGCCCGGAGGCCTCGTCGACGACGATCAGGATCGGCGGGAACCGTTTGTCCGCCGGTAGTTCCGTCCAGGTGACGGCGCCGGCGGCGGCGAGCTGCCGGGCCCGGCGGCGGCCCTCGGCCAGCACCAGGTCGAGCGCGGTCACCGCGGCCGCGGGGGAGTCGCAGCCCCAGCCGCCCGTGCGGACAAAGGGTTTGCACCAGAGGAAGTCCACCGATTTCGACGGCAGGTCGACCACGACCAGCTCCACGCCGGAGGCCAGTGACCAGGCGACGGCGGCGTTGAGCAGGTTGGTCTTGCCGCTGCCGGGCATCCCGGCAAACAGCGCGAACGACTGCACCGACCAGTCGAGGGCGACCTCCAGGCCGGTGTCCTGGCCCGGCGGCGGCAACGCCCGGCCGATCCGCAACAAGCCGGGATCCCCGGTGCCCAACAGTTCCAGGGGGTAGGGGATCAGCGTGGGGAAAGTCGGCGGCTCACCCGGAACCAGCGACGCGGTCAACGCCCCCGGGCCCGCCCACCACCGTGGTGGCGACCTCCGTGAGCTTCCGGTCGTGCCGGGACAGCTAATAGGTGGCGGGCAGCTCCACGTCGAACCCGCCGCGGGCACCGGGCCGCACCCGCACCGCCCACGGCTTGACTCCGAGCGCCACCGCGACGGCGGCCCGGCACCGCGACGTCGCCGGGTCCAGCCTGCTCAGCGTCGCGCGGCCGAGAAACGGCTCGAACGCCGTCATCTCGAACTCCGGGTTCTGCTCCGCCAGCTTCGCCGCCAACCGCTCGCCGTCCGCGGGCTTGGTGCCGCGAGCCAACCGCACCTCGAAGCTGTCCCTGGATGCCCGGTCGCTGATCACCTCGGTGATCGCCACCTGCCGGGTGGCGTAGGCGGTGCGGCCCGCCGGGTCGATGGACACCATCTCGAACCCCGCGCCGTGCCGGTCGGCGATCAACCTGGCCAGGGCGGCCGCGTGCCGGTCCGCGTCAAAACCGTCCGGCAGGCGGACGGTGACCCGCTCGGTGACAGCCACAGCCGCCGAACATGCGCAGGGGGGTGCCTTCGGATTCAGGCGTCGTCGGCGCCGCGGGATCGTGACGCTCATCGAGAGGTTGCTGCCTCTGCCGCCGCTTGTCCCCGACCGAGTCTCATGAGGTCGACTGGGACACCTACGGGTCGAGTCGCTGGGTTTGGGGCGACTGGGTGCCACAGTTGAAGCCAAGAAAGGATCGGCTGATCTGGGTGCTCCCGGAATTCTTTCGACCACGGACGGTTGCCTGAATGCTGCTCATCAGGAGCCCAGTTCGAAAGCGGACCGGCCGGCCGGTGTTGGTTCCGTGACGAGACCATGTGTGCCTGGATGGGGCCGCTTATTCATGTGACCTCGAGGACCACTTCGCCCTCGACTGCTCGACTATGGGATCGGACTCCTCCGGAAAGCAAACCCACACCAGCCCTTCCGCCCGTGAGGACAGGCGAAATTGTATCCCAGTTGCCTGTTTTGTCGGGATAGTCCAGGCTGGATGTGATCCAACAAATTAACGGTTCGGGTATGGAGCTTCCAGCCGAGTCGGTACTCCATTGAGTCCGTGAATCGTGGCTTTGCTGGCCGAATGACGATGGCCACCGCCAGCGGATAGTCGGTGCGCTCTGAGACGCTCCGGCGCTCGCAGGTGTGCCCGAATCTCGAAGGAGAATAATGACTCTGGAACAGGGGTTGGCAGCCGTTTCGATCGTGTCCGCTATCGTCGCTGTCGCGGCGTGGAACAAGACGTAGGCGGTCAGGCTCCCGTCTGCATGAACATCCATCGGTGTCCTTCGAGATCCTCTGCCCGGTACAGCTGGCTCCCGTCCGGGCCGGATTCGATACCCGAAAGCAATGTCGCTCCAGCTTCCTTAGCGCGATCGAAGTGGCCCGGGAGATCGTCGACGTAGACCAAAACTCCGTCGAGCACCCAAGGAACCCTGGCCAGAGCGGCGGCTTGGTGACAGTGTGAGCGATGCTGCAGCGGTCCTTCGTAGTCTCGGCTCGGCGTAGCCAGCATGATGCGCCCTTGACCGGCGATCATTTCGCCGTGCGCGAGAACGCCGCCGTCATCGAGCCAACGGGCCACCTCACGGAAGCCGAAAGCAACTGTCAGCCAGTCGAGGGCTGCCGGGCCATCGCGGTAGGAGATCATGGGGACGACACCTTCCCGGTCTTTTGTCACAGCGGATCTCCTCCCTTGACAAGGCTTGCCAGGCCTTTAGCCGGTCGCGTGGGGTGGGTGTGCCGATGTTCAGACCCACAACGAATTCGACATTAGGCCGCCACTGGGGTCAAGAGCCATCACCTGAGGAGGTGTTTTGGCCCGGGCCCTGCCAGTCGGCTCGTTGTCTTGGCTAGCTTCTCGGGGCGGTGGGAATGCTTATCACCCACGTTGCGGACAGTCCTGATCAAGGGTGCGTGGTCGGGGACCGAGGTTGCGGGCAGTCGGGAACACCGACATTTGCCGTCCGTTGGCTGATCCGCTGGGTGGCCAGGTACGGGCGTACCCGGCGGCGCCGGTGTTGATCACCACGGACCGGTGCCCGCGCAGGATCTGCCGCCAGCTGACGGTGCGCCGGGCGGGGGACCACCAGTGCTCGGCGGCGAGCAGTTCGTCCAGCTTGTTCCGGGACGACTCGGTGAGGTTGCGCCGCGCGGCGGGGGTGGCCCCGGCCCCGAAGAACGGCTGCAGCCGGTCCAGCACGTCGGCCAGCTCCGCTGCGCCGTAGCTGTTCTCGGCCGGTTCCGGGTCGCCCCCGGCGGCGGCCCGGCCCGCGGCCGCGCCGATCGCCGCGGCCAGCGCGGTGGCGCGTTCGTCGCCGCGGCCGCCGAGCAGCACGTGCGCGTAGAACACCGGTGACCGGCACGCCGGCAGGTGCGCGTCCCGGGCGATCCGGTCGGTGGTGACCAGCGCCCCGGACAGCGCGGCGGTGAGCGCCTCCACCGCCCGGCCCTGGATGGCGTCGGCCTCGAACGCGTAGGTCAGCATGCCGGTGAACGGGCGGGCCCGGTCCTCCACGCTGCCGGGGCTGTCGAACAGGTCTACCGCGAACGTGGCCGGGTCGGCGGCCTCGATCAGCAGGACCTGGTCGCCGGTGGCCCGCGCCCACTGCCGGTAGATCCCGGCGCCCTCCCCGCCCTTGGACTCGAACGCGATCAGCGTGTTGTTTTTGCCCGGGTGGCCGGGCCGGCCGGACGGGTGCACCCGCTCCAGGCAGTTCCACGCGTAGGCCAGCCGGATCAGCACCGACTTGCCGGTGCCGGGCCGGCCGACGGCGAGCAGCCCGAGGTGCTGGTCGGCGGCCGACAAGTGCATCGGGGCGGCGGACTCCCCGGCCTCGCCGAGCAGCGGCCCGATCCCCGCGTCGAGCAGGGCGGGCGGCGCGACCCGGGCCTGGGTGCCGGCCGCGCCGGACGCGGCCCCGGCGTGCGGCGCCACCAGCCCGGTCAGCAGCGCCGGCCCGACCAGGAACGCGGTGCCGCGCAACCGGTACCGCGCCGCCGGTCGCGGCGCCTCGCCCGCCCCCGCGGATCTCCGCGCGGGCGGCCCGAGAGACCGGCCGGGGACGGGGAACTCGCCGCGCCGCACCCTGGCACGCACCGCGTGTCGGCGCAGCGGGAGCGCGGCGAGCACGAGCAGCGTCGCGGCGACCAGCGCACCCGCGGCGGCCGGCCAGGGGGTGAGGACGCGGACCCGGACCCCGACGTCGAAGCCGGGCAGCGCGGCCGCCACCTGGTTCAGCCGCTGCCGCACCTCGCCGCGGTCGGACCCGCCGGCCAGCAGCGAGATCACGACCGAGTCCATGTCGCTGGCGTGGTGCACCGGGTTGCCCGCACCCTGCGCGGCCTCACCGGGCACCGGGTCGCCCTCTGGGTCGAGGAGCAGACCACCGGTAACGGCGCCCGCAAGGTCAGGATCATCCAGCACGTCAAAGACCTCGGCCGGGCCGACGACGACCGCGACACCGCGGGAGCCGCCTGACCAGGCGAGGAACGGCCGGTCCGCCCAACGCATGCCGGCGGGACGGACCGGCCGGCGATGACCCGGACCGGGCGCAGCGTACGAGCGTCCCGGCCGGGGCACACCGCACCGACGACCCGCCCGCTGCGATTCAGTTCCCGTAGACGTTGACGGCGATGGCGGTGTCGGCGGCGACCGCCGTGTTGGGCGGCACCGACTGGCCCTGAACGCGGTTGGCCCGCCCGCGCGGCGGAGTGCCTGCGTCGGTGTACGTCACGTTGGTGGCGCCGGCTTTCTCGAGTAGGGCGGCGGCTTGCTTTTGCGTCTTGCCGACGAGGTCGGGGACGGTGATCTGGCGGACTCCCAGGGCAACGGTGATCGGTGTGCCGGTCTTGCGCACGGCGGATCCGGCAGCGGGCTTCTGGGTGAGGACGGCGCCAATGAGTTCCGGGGTGGTTGTCGGCTGTTGGGTGACCGTCAGACTGGTGACGTCTCCGGACCACCCCTGTGTCCGTAGGGTCGCAACGGCCTGGTCGCGGTTCTGACCCTGCAGGTTGGGCATGACCATGAGGCTGTTGTTGGAGATCGTGAGGGTGACAGGTGTGCCTTCAGGGAGTTGCCGCCCGGGCGGCTGGTCGATCGCGATGACCTCGTTAGGTGGTTCGGCGCTGTCGCCGTCCTGGGTGACGACTGTGAGTTTTGCGGCCTGCAGGATCGTGGTGGCCTGCTCGAGGCCCTGCCCGACGATGCCTTGAGGCACAGTGACGATGGTGAGCCCGGTACCGACCGTGACCGTCACCGTGGAGTTCGGGGTGGCCTGGTTTCCGGATGGGGGGTCTTGGGCGATGACCTTTCCCCTGTCCGGGTCTGAGGACGGCCCAGGCTGTTCGGCGTACACCAGGTAGGCGTTGTCGATCATTTGCCTGGCTGTGCCGGCAGTCATGCCGACGACGTCCGGGACAAAAGTCGTGCTCACGCCCCGTCCGATTGCGATGTCCGTCGGAGTCTCGGCAGCGACCTGGGTGTGGCCCGACGGTCGTTGCTCGGCCACCTTTCCCGTCATCGCCGCGGTGGAGTCGACCTCCGTCACAGCGCCCAGCGTCAGGCCCTTCTGCTCCAGCGTTTCCGTTGCCTGCTCGAGGGTCATCCCGGAGAGGTCCGGGACCGCGACTAGGGCGGCGGGTGGCGGTGCGCTGATCACCGCCAGCGTCAACCAGACGGCTCCGGCCAGCAACGCGACGCACAGCACGCCGATGCCGATGAAGCCCCGGACCCGTCTGGACTTATCGCCGTGGTCAGGCTCCTCGTCCTGGTCGACGGTGGTGATGCGGACCCGGTTGGGTGGCGCCAGCAGCGGCGGCGAGGCCACCCCGACCCGCGCGGGCGCCGCGCGCATCAGTTCGGTCCGCTCGTCGTCGCTCATCAGCGGGGTGGCCTGAACTGCTTGCCCGGACAGCGCCCTGACCAGGTCGGAGCGCATCTCGGCGGCGGTCTGATAGCGATTGAGCGGGTTCTTGTTCAGCGCCTTCAGGACGATGGCGTCCATTTCCTTCGGCAGCCCAGGCTTGGTCTCGCTGGGCGGCTTCGGAGCTTCCCGGACGTGCTGGTAGGCGATCGCCACCGGCGAGTCACCGGTGAACGGCGGCGCCCCGCACAGCAGTTCGTACAGCACGCAGCCGGTCGCGTAGACATCGCTCCGGGCATCCACCGCCTCGCCGCGGGCCTGCTCGGGGGACAGGTACTGCGCGGTGCCGATGACCGCGGCGGTGGCCGTCATGGTGGCCTGGCCGTCGGCCACGGATCTTGCGATGCCGAAGTCCATCACCTTGACCGCACCGGCCCGGTTCAGCATCACATTGGCCGGTTTGATGTCGCGGTGCACGATGCCGTGCCGGTGCGAGAAGTCCAGGGCGGCGCAGATGTCGGCGACGATCTCCATCGCCCGGCGGGGCGGCAGCGGCCCCTCCTTCTTCAGCACGTCACGCAGGGTGTCGCCGTCCACGTACTCCATGACGATGTAGGGAACCGTGCCGGCCTCGCCCTTCGTTTCGCCGGTGTCGTAGACGGCGACGATGGCCGGGTGGTTGAGCGAGGCAGCGTTCTGCGCCTCACGACGGAAGCGGGCCTGGAAGGACGGGTCGCGGGCGAGGTCGGCGCGGAGCACCTTGATGGCCACATCCCGGCCAAGTCGCAGGTCGCGGCCACGGTGTACCTCGGACATGCCGCCGAAGCCGAGGGACTGACCGACCTCGAATCGATTCCCGAGAACCTCATTCGTTCGCGCCATCCTTGTCCCCCCGCTTCCGCCCGCGGTTCCGACACCCGTCCCTGCGAAAGACCTGCCCCGTGACCACCTGCGCACCTCTTGTGCCGAGCATTGAATTGCAGGATGCCCGCCGCGCGAGGGTCAAACCAGTTCTATCAGTCCTGATCCGGCGCGGGAACCGGGGCGGTCCGACGCTCCCCGAGCAAGTGGTCGCCCGGGCCGAGCACTTCGTCCAGATCGTCGGCCTGGTTGACGTGATCGGCGTGTGCTGAACGGTCAGGTCGGTTGACGTTGCGCATGTTTCTGGCCATGGCAGAAGCAGTCGTACTCAGCGGCCCTGATCTGCGGGCCGAGCAGGTCGTCGAGATCGTCGATCTCCTGCCCCGCAACGCCCAGCCAACCCCGCCCCTCGACCAGCCGGCAACGCAGACCGACACCGACACCGACCGTGGCCCGGAGCGGTTGCGGGCGGGCCGGGAGCGCTCGTTCGCGCGGCGGGTCGCGGCGAAGGCGGTGGAGATCGCAGCGGCGCCGGAGCCGGACCGCAAGACACTGGCCGGGTTGCTGGGTTGCCCGGCGGACGTGGTGACGCTCACCGCGGAGGTGATGGGGGCGCCGCGGGGCGCCGCGACCCGCGCCGTGTCCGACCTGGACAGCATCGCCGCGGCGGACCCGATGGAGGCGCCGATCAAGGTGGCGACGCTGAGCCGGGACCGGCAGCGGGCGCTGTGGAACCTGCTGGCCAGCCTGGGCGTGGCGGGCAGCACCCCGCCGCTGAACGAGTTCAAACAGGCACTGGCGGCCGCGAAGGCGGTGTTCGCGGTGGACGCCGCCACCCGGAAGCGGCTGGCGGGTGCGGTCACACTGGCCCGGGTCGTGCCGGGTGTGCTGGCGGCCGTGCCTGCGCAAGGTGCCCCGCGGTGAGGCCCTGTGCGCGGACTGTGTGTGGGCGCTCGCGCAGCACCCCGACCCGCGGGTCCGGCTGGCGCTGGTGACGCAGCCCCGGATCCCGCCGGACGTCCTGGAGTTGCTGGTCACCGACCCGGACCCGCTGGTCGCCGACCGGGCCGAGCGGACGGCGGCATTCCGCGGTGTCCCCGTCAAAGCTGCCGCCGTCCACGCACGCCGGCAGTCGAGCCCTCCCCATCGGTAGCCGGTGATGAGATTTTCGACCCGAAACCGCTGTCCGACCACTCGGCGGCGGTGCTGTCCTCCGGCGGCCAGGTGGCTTCGCTGGACGAGCTGATCCACGCCGACGGCGTGTTGGACCCCGCTGCGGTTCGCGCACACCCCGGACCTGGGGGTGGAGGAGGCGGCCAACATGCTGCTGAGTGTGAACCCGTGGGGCAGCCGCGGCGGGGACGTGTACTCCGGCCTGATGAAGGCGCTGCGGGCCGGGGTGCTGGCCGGCGCCACCTGCATCGGGCAGGCGTTGCGGATCGCCGCTGACTCGGGCGTGCACCGCGACGTCACCGACCCGGTGTTCGACCTGGCCGGCGCGTCCCCGCTGTTCCGGGCGATGGTCGGGATAGACCCGGGCACCGCGCCGCTGCGGGTCGCCGACGGGATCACCCTGATCAAGGTGGGCCGGACTCGCCTCGAACTCCCCGCGCCCGGCACCCCGAGGTCGGAGATGACCCCGCCGCAACGGGTCTCGGTCAGCCTGGTCTGGATGATCACCCTCGGGTCGATGAGCGCCCTGGCCGAGCGGGACGGGGTGATGCACCTGGACGAGGCGTGGGTGGTGCTGGGCGCCGGGGTCGCCGAGATGGACGCGATCGGCCGCACCGCGAGATCGCTGCGGGTGCTGCCGATCCTCTACACCCAGAAATGCACCGACCCGCTGCGCGCCGGGCTGGCCGGGTACATCTCCCGCATCCTGATCCTGCCGATCGAGGACGAAACGGAGGCCCGCGCCGCCTGCGGCCTGGCTCGCCTCGAGCCCACCGCGGACCGGACCCGGCGGATCACCGCAAAGGCCCGCACCGGCAACGCCCCCAACTGGGACTCCATGCGGGCCCTGCGTGACCCGGCCACCGGAAAGGCGCTCCGCGGCGCCGTCGCCATCTACTGCGACCTGACCGGGCGCGCCGTCCCCACCGAGATCACCATCCCGCCAGCGTTTCTCGCGCTGGCATCCACCAACCCGGGGGACATTGCATCTCGGCTGCTGGCGTCAGAGGCGCAGCCTGTCGTCGTTGGGCGACAGGGTCGTCCCGACCCCGCGATACCCCCAACCTGCAGTCGCCCGCCGGGCTGGCTGAACCCGGTGAAGAGGTCAGCTCTTCGTGGTCGGCTGAAACTGTTTGCACGTGCAGGCGATCTTGGTCGGGGTTCGTTCAACGGCGTTCCCGAGTACGTCGGTCCAGCACCGGCCGCCGCGGTGGTTGGGGTGGTGGTCGTGCCCACAATCGATGCAGTAGTCATCGGCGGGTTCGGTCCGACCTGAGGCGGGATGGCTCACCGACGAGAGGGTACTGGCCCCTATCGGGTCGGTCTCAATCCCAACACCGGTGCGTGGCCGGCACGAGGGGGGACGATTGCTGCCGCGCTGACATGGGAACATCGAAGATATGGACGACGACAATGATATTGAGAGAACGCAGGCCGCGACCGAAGGCCAGGGCCAAGCACCCGACGTCATGTCGGATCCCGCGAAGGACGACACCGTGGGCCAGGACTGGTCGGACGAGGGTGGAGCGACTCCGTCGGGTCCTGCGACCAACGATCAAGAGCCGGCGGGCTGACTTCTTCTGGCTCTGTGTCGGGTGGACACCCCGCGTAAGGAACCCTTGGGACACAGGACCTGTTATGGCGCGCGCCGGATAGGGGGCCCTTCTGAGGGCAGAACCCGCACTACCGATATATCAGCGCAGCCGATCTGCTGGTCCGCGGACCCAAACCGAAGGCGCGGACCCCGACTCTTGAGTCAGAATCTGGGTGGACCATTTTCCGGTTGTCACGCTGCGAGACCTTGTGTGGTTGCGGGTTCGGAATCGCTTGTCGGTAGGTGCCGGTCGGCTGTTCAGGGTGATGTCCCGGCGACTTGTTGGCTAACGTGCGGCAGTCCGGTGACCAGGTCGACGACTCGGAACTGTCGAACTGGGCCCAATTGCGAAAACCGTGTCGCCTCCCACTGAACCCCCGAAGCCCTTCAACGCCGGAAAGCCCCCCCGATCGCATTGCGATGATCGGGGGCGTCTATCCGGTGCTGGCTGGTCAGTCCCGGCGGCGCTCGGCCTTCGCCTGTGCCCGGTCCGCGACCACCTGTGACGGCAACTGCAGCCACAGGTCCGCCCAGGCCCGCCAGAACTCGGCGGTCGCCTGCACCGCGCGGTAACCGAGGTCGGTTACGTTCGCCTGCTGCGCCGAGTGGTCATCGAAGGACTGCAGCAGGTCGTAGTCCCGCTCTGACTGGGTATCGGTTGTCGAGGTCGTCACCATCGTGGGGCTCCTCTCGAGGTGTGGGTCCGGTGCCCGTTCTTGGGCACTGCAGGCCCCATGCTTGCGACGCGGGCGCCGGGCCCGCAAGGGTCCGCCGTGGGCGGCCACTCGACTGCCGTAGCCGGTTCGCTCCGGTGGCCCTATTGCGTGGATGGTGAACAAATCCGTCATGCCTTCGGCGGTGCCGCCGATGGGGCGGGCGGCATGTAACCGGCTCGAGGAGGTGCAATTGGGCGATGCGAATGAGGCTGGGGAGGACAACCGCAATGTGGCCCGGATGGGAGCAAGCGAGATCGACCGGCGCGCATTGGGTGTCGCCCTATCGGCACGGGACTGCGCGGTGTCCGCGGGACACGCGCGCCGGGTGATCGCGGCGTTGCTGTACGGGTCGTCGATCCCCGAGACGCTGGCCGCCCGTTGGCAGAGGGACCGGCAGCACCAAGCCGACATCGCGGACCGGTTGCGATTGCTGCTCTTCACGAAGGTGATGCAGGAGACCGAGGGCGGCTTGCTGCTCGACCGGGTGGCGGGCGGTGCGAGCGCCAGCGGGTGGGCAACGCAGCTGTGCCGGGCCGCGCTGCCCAGCGCGGCGCGGGACGTCCGGCTACGACAGCGGGAGCGCCCGCATCCAGCAGTCGGCGCGGGACAGCACGACGAGATGACGCGGGGCTTCCGGTCGATCACGGAGGTTGCCGATCTGGTTTGCCCTGTGGCACCTGACTTCTCGGATGGTGTGGTCACCGTGATCGACCGCTGCTTACCGGGAGACGCCATGGCGGAGGCGGGCTTCTCAGTCGCGGCCGGAGTTCCTGACCCGACCCCTGGGCAGCGTGCCGGCGATGGTGGAGGCGGAGTTGCAGGAGCGTTTGGCCACCGTCGAGGCCATTGTCGCCGACCTTCGACACCGGCCCGCGGCGTGACGCACGCACTCCGTCGCGGCGGATCTATTTCGGATACACTTTGGACTATGAAGGCAGGCGTTATCGAGTCCGTACGAGATCCGGCAGCAGGAGACAACAGCGAACTGCTGGACGGGCTGATGACCCTGCTCCGCCGGGCGGAGTATCTGGGGCTGCTCGACTCGGACAGTGACCGCCGACCCGATGAGTTCTGGGCCTGGTTGCCCTCCGTCGTCGCCGGAATGATCGAGCGAGGCCTGCCCGCCGGCACCAGATGGCAGCACCTGCCTCGGACCAGCGAATGGCAGCAACTCACCACCGACGACGGAACGGGCGAGCCGACCGCCACCGCCCACCGGTTCAACGGGGCGCTGTCCGGTGCCGTCGAGCAGATCAACGACCAGATCGAGATGTCACCGCAGCCCGCCGCCGAATGGGCGCCGGTGACGGCAACCCTCGGCGAGGACCTGCTCGCCCAGCTGGTCGGGGTGTCAGTCTCATCGGTCCGCCGGTATGCCACCGGCGCTCGCTCGACCCCGCAGGACGTCGCCGAACGTTTGCACTTCCTCGCCCTGCTGATCGCCGACCTGGCCGGCAGCTACAACGATTTCGGAATCCGCCGGTGGCTGAACCGCCCACGCACTCCGCTGGGTGGGCGGTCACCGGCCAGCCTGTTGGGGGAGTTCGACCCCGAAGGCGCGGACGCGGCCGCCGTCGCGAACCTGGCGTCGGCCCTGGTCGGGGCCGGGTCGGCGTGAGCATCGGGTTCCGGCACGCCGACCATCGCTACCCGTTCCTCTGGGAGACGGGCGCGCAGCCCGCCGGTCGCTGGCACGCCGACGGGGAGGGACCCGTCCAGTACCTCGCCGACACTCCGGACGGCGCCTGGGCCGAGTTCCTCCGGCACGAGGAGATCACCGACCCGGCCGACCTGCCCGGCATCACCCGCAGCCTCTGGGCGATCGACGTGCCCGACGCGGTCCTCGACGGCGCCCACTACCCCACGGTTACCGACGGGAAGGCCGCACCCGACATGACCGGCGGCACGGACACCTACCCCGCCTGCCAGGACTACGCCCGCACCCAACGCGCTCGCGGCGTCACCGACCTGATCGCTCCAGCTGGCGCCCTGCTGCCCGGCGCAGCCGGCGGCCAGGTCACCGATAGCGGCCTGCGGGACGCCGAGAACCGCGACGGCGCAACGTGGGTGCTATTCGGGATCCGGCCGGACTTGCGCGGGTGGCGGATCGTCGACTGCGGCGCCCCGCCGGCCCGGGTCCTGGGCATCACCCGGCACCTCAGCTGACCGACAGCCAGATCCCTGATGCCCGCAGAGACCCGACATGACCTCACGACGACCGACACGACCCCGCACCGCGACACCTGGCCCGGCAGCCTCGCAGTCGTTGCTCCCGATGCCCGCGAGCGCGCCGGAACAGGTGCGCGCCGTGTCGATCGCCCTGGCGCTGCTGAAGGCGGCCAGGGTGCAGTCCTGGGACGACCTGGTCGACACGCTCCGCACCGGCAACGAATCCGCAGCGCGGCTGGACGGGGCCCCGTCGGGCCACATGGTTTGGGACATGGCCACAGCCCTGAAACCCATGGACAAGCTGGTGATCCCAGCGCCGCGGGCCAATCCGGCAACGAAAATCCGGCGCCGTGCCGCACGCGCGCGGCATCCGACGGCTGCGCACTCGCTCCGCGCTCGCGCGGAACCGGATCAGAGGTGGTTCAGATCGGTAACGGCCTCAGGTCGAAAAGCTGACCGTCGTCGGGCGTGCCCCGGATGCCCCCATCGAGTGCGGTCGCACCGTGACCAAGGGCCAAGGTGACAGCGGCTTTCGGTAGAGCTGTCCCGAGTCCGGATCGCAGGTGAGGGGTTGTGGATTGCGAAGCACGCACCCACCAGACGCCAGGATCGTCGGTGAGCATCCCGGCCAGCGCCCTGTTGCCCGCGGGTAGAACGGGGACTCCCGGGAATTGTGGCGCGTTCTGGATCCAGCCGAAACCGTCGAATCCCAGCGGGTAGGACACGCTCAGTGTCTCGACGCCGTACGCCGGTTCGGGGCGCGGCGCCGCTCACGAGATCCAGCGTCGCACATGAACGCTCCGACCTGTCCTCAACCTCCGATGACCGATCACGGCGATCGCCAGGACGAGCGCGGCGGCCAGCGCCATCGGAACACCGATGTGCACCCGCATGAGCGCGACCCCGACCAGGGCACCCAGAAAAAGGACGAGCACGACAACGATGCGCCGGTTCCAGATCCCGGTCCCGGGCCGGACCAGGGATTCACCGACCCAGGCGACCAACGACAGCGTGATCACCAGGGTGTTCATCTCTGCAACGGCCATTCGGCGAGCGATCACCGCTTGCGCACCCATCACCAGTGCGGTGACCGACGACACCGTCACCCGCACGGTCGAGCCGAGCCGCTCCTGGGTGATCGCCAGCAACACGGCAAGGCTCGCCAGGACCACAGCATTGACGACCAGGATCGCGGTGATCGTGCCGACCCAGTCCCGGCCGAGGTGCCCACGCAGAAGCATGCCGGCCACCAGTGCACCCAAGCTGAAGGTGACCAGCGCCGCGAGTGGCCCGACGATCGGCAGGTCGGCGCCGCCACCGAGGGCCATGCCGAGGATGAGGATGTTGCCGGTTGCCGTGCCGCCGAAAACGTGGTCCAAGCCAACGAATCCCACGCCATCGACGATCCCGGTGACGAAGGTCAGTGTCGTCAGCAGGTACATCCGCCGGCGTTCGTCCCCGGCAATCGGAACCGTGATCGACATGCGATCACTGTCCTCTTCAGGCCGTTGGCCGGCTCGTTCGGCGAACCGCGCCGAGCTATAGCGCCGAACTCGATCGTGCCCGGTACGGCCAGGATGTTGCCGACGATGTTGCCGAGATCATCCATTCGTCGCGGCCGCGGGTCTGCCCGCAGCGGATCCTTTTGCGGGACGGGTTGCGCCGGGCTGGTCCTGATCCACCGGAGTTCGCCCGCGAGCCGTTGGTGCGGCTCGTCGATGAGTCCAACGGTACGAGCCGCACCGTGATCAGTACGAGCGGGCGACGTAGGCGACAAGGTCGGGTTCGGTGTCGCTATCGGGTACGGAGCCGTCTGAGCGGGTCAGGCACCGAACGGTGATCGCCGACTGGGCAAGTTCGTTTTCGCCCGCCTCGCCGACCGCCGACCAGGGCACCCGGGCCCAGCCTTGGGCGCAGACATCGACCGCATCGGGGACGTTGGCGACATCGGCGGTGTGGGCGTCGCGGACCGCACGTGCGCCTTCCAGCATCTTCCGCTGCTCGCGGTCCAATAGACCCGCGACCGTCTCGGCGATGCCCGTCAGCCGAAACGGCTCCTTCCCGCCTGAGAGCCGGTGCGCGACTGTCACCTGCCCGGCGGCAAGGTCGCGGGGGCCGAGCTCAAGCCGCAGCGGGACGCCCTTGAGCTCCCAGTCCACGACCCGGCGACCGAACTGGATGTCGGCCCGATCGTCGACCACGACCCGCACGCCCGCAGTGCGCAGGTCGGCACCCAGCTTGTGCGCAGCCTCGACGACGTCCGCCTTGACCGCTATGACAACGACCTGGACGGGTGCGAGCATCGGCGGGACGCGCAGACCGTCGTCGTCGCCGTGCACCATGATCAGTCCGCCGACCATCCGGGTGGACGTGCCCCACGAGGTGGTCCAGGCGGTCTCCTGCCGCCCCGACGCAGACAGGTAGTCGATGCCGAACGCCTTCGCAAAGTTTTGGCCGAGTTCGTGTGAGGTGCCCATCTGCAGTGCTTTGCCGTCGCGCATCAACGCCTCGCAGGCGAGCGTGTTGATGGCGCCGGCGAACCGTTCACGGACCGTCTTGCGACCGACCACGACTGGGATTGCCAGCACGTTGACCATCAGGTCCTCATATGCCTCGTGCAAGATCCGTCGGGCGTAGTCGCGGGCGTCGTCGAAGCTCGCATGTGCCGTGTGGCCCTCTTGCCACAGGAACTCGGTGGTACGCAGGAACAGCCGCGGCCGCAATTCCCAGCGGACCACGTTGTTCCACGTGTTGAGCAGTAGCGGCAGGTCGCGGTAACTCTGCGTCCATTTGGCCATGTACTCGCCGATCACCGTCTCGCTGGTCGGTCGCACGACCAGCGGCTCCTCCAGTTGCTTGCCGCCGGCGTGCGTGACCACGGCCAGCTCCGGGCTGAAGCCCTCGACGTGCTCCGCCTCCCGCTGTAGATAGGACTGCGGGATGAACAGCGGGAAGTAAGCGTTCTGCGCGCCGCACGCCTTGATCCGGGCGTCCATCTCCGCCTGCATGCGTTCCCAAATCGAGTACCCGTACGGGCGGATGACCATGGTGCCACGCACCGGGCCGTTGTCGGCCAGCTCCGCCTTGGCCACCACGTCCTGGTACCAGCGAGGAAAATCTTCGGTCTGGGGGGTGAGTACGCGGGACACGGCATCAACTTACGCAACGCAGGTCATCAACTTATGCAACGCAGTGAGCCTGATGCCCCCGGAGATCTATTTGGCACTCAGACGACGACAGGGGCCAGCGCACCAAGTGGTCCTTGACCCAGGGTCCCGTTCAGCGTTCCCTCATCGGGATTTCGACACCCGAGCCGGCAGCATCGACGCGGCGATCCCGAAACAACGTCAAGGGTCGTACTTTCCGGATTGGTTGTTCAGGTGGATCAGAATGGCTGACATGAACGTCGTCATCGACACCGCATCCACGCTCCCTCCGTTCGAGCAGGTCCGCGGCCAGCTGGCGCAACAGATCAACGACGGCTCGTTGCCCGTCGGTACCAAGCTCCCTACGGTCCGATCACTGGCGGCCGAGTTGGGGCTTGCTGCCAACACGGTGGCCAGGGCATATCGTGAACTCGAGGCCGCCTCGTTGCTCGAAACCCGTGGCCGGGCCGGCACATTCGTCGGGGCTGATGGTGATGCATTGAAGGTAAGAGCATCGGCGGCCGCCGCGGACTACGTCATGATCGTTGACGGGCTTGGCGTCGATCGCCGGGCTGCGCTGGAGATTGTCCGAGCCGCGTTGCAGGTCCCCGGCAATCGGTGAGCAACCGATCGACCTGGCAGTTCCTTGGTCCGGTCGGGCCGGGCGGAACCGGTCGCCGCGCGGCAGCGCAGGCTGAACGCTCTGGCCGCCATCAAGAAGCAGGTCGGTGCACTCTGGGCCATCAAGCGCGTCGTCAAAGTCATCGTCTTCATGGCCTCGGAACCCGGCTTCACCGCACAGCCGAAGATCGCCAACGGGGGCCTTTGAGTTCCTTGCGAAGTGTTCGGCGCGGTCGAGTCGTGCATCACGTGCTGGGCTGGCCACCCATGGAGCGACATCCCCTTGACTGTGCGCTGTCCCGCAAGATCGGCCCCCTTCGGGACAGCGCCAGCATCAGCCCGCGACCGCCAACCGGTCTCCGCAATAGGTTGGCGTTGTGAGACAGCCAAAGGGAGCAGGCGGGGCGGATCTCGGAATGCCCGGGTCGGGGCCAGACCCTCGTGTCGTCGTGCTCCGCCCGAACTGGCCAGATGTGATTGTCGGATCCGCCCGAGCCAGTTCGTGGTGATAGAAAGCCCTGCACAACGCTCGGGCGATAACGAGGGGACAGTGACGATGGCCGACACTGAGGCGACCGGCGGAGCGAGACCATTGCGATTCGGGGTTGTAGCACCTATCAGGACTGATCTACCAGCATGGCGAGACCAGGTGCGCCGAATCGCCCATAGCGGTTACTCGACACTTCTGATGCCCGACGTTCAGCAGTGGCAGCCGGCGCCGGGACCCACGTTGGCTGTCGCCGCGACTCTCGCCGACCTGCGGGTGGGGACCTGGGTGTACGCCTCTCCGCTGCGACCGCCCTGGAGCGTGGCGTGGGAAGCGCACACACTGTCGATGCTGACCGAAGGACGCTTCGAGATGGGCATCGGCACCGGGAGACCCGGCATCGAAGACGAACTGCGCCAGTTGGGCCTCCCGGTGGTGACACCAGGCGAGCGGTTGTCTCAAGTGCGTGACGCTGTCACGTCGCTGAAAGACCTCGACGGCCCAGACCTACACACACCGGTAGCGATGGCTGTGCGCGGTCCCAAGGCCCGGGCGCTGGCCGTCGACCTTGCCGATACCGTCACGTTCGCTTCGACGCCGGGTGACTCTCGGGCCGAGATCATGCGGATGGCGGCCGATTTCCGCGCGATCCGAGACGTCGAGCTCGCGCTCCACGTGCCGGTGGTCGGTGATGCCGTGTCCCCTTTCATGGCACCCCCCGACACGGACCCTGCCGCGCTGCGAGCAGCGGACTCGCTACTGGCACTTCCAGCTGACCCGACGGCGGCAATCGAAGAAGTACTGAGACGACGGGAGGAAGGCGGCTTCTCCTACATTGTCGTCGGCGCCAACGCCGCCGACACGCTCGCTCCCGTCGTCGCCGAGCTGACCGGACACTGAACCGCAGAAGGTCCGGCCGCTATTCGCGAACGGGCGGATGTGAGGAAAGCGATACGCCGTTGGCAATCGCGGCTAGCCCCGTGTCAGCCAAGGCGCGGGGACGAAAAGCCAGGACTTGAACGCCTGCTTGTGGCGGCCCCCAACCATGTCGAGCCGCCACCGCAGCCTTGCCGATCCGAGGTGCAGCGAGCACACGTCGAACCGCGGAAAGCCTGCTCACTTCAGGGCCGACAGGATGAAGGCGGCGGTCTCGACCGGTCGGCCGATGAACGCGCGGTGGGACGCCTGGATGGTTTCGGTGGTGGCGCCCATCCGCTCGACCATGAAACGCTGCGCATCGGGGTTGATGGCGTTGTCTCCGGCGGCCACCAGATACCAGGACGGCAGCGTCTTCCACCCCGCTGAGGTGCAGTTCTCGCCCAGGGTGGCAGCGGCGACCGGTCGCTGCGATACCGCCATCACCGATGAGAGGTCCGCCGGGAGGTCGGAGCAGAATGTCTCCCGGAAAGTCTCGAGATCGATGGAGAGCTCGGGGCCGCTCGCGGCGCCGACGGCGTCGTACGGGCTGGGGTGCACATTCGTCGCGAGCAGCGGCGCGGCGAAGGGTTCCTGCACTGTGGCGATGCTTTCGCCTTCTTCCAGTCCGAAGGCGGCCAGATAGACCAGGCCGACGCCGTTGGTCAGTGCCGGCGACGCCTGGGTGATGATCGCGCCGCCGTAGGAGTGGCCGACCAGCAGCACAGGGCCGTCGATCGCGGCCACGAACGCACCGACTGAGGCGGCGTCGGAGGCCAAGCCACGCTCCGGATTGGGCGGCGCAAGGACCGGAACGCCGGCGGACTGCAGCTCTCGGATGACACCGGCCCAACCGGATGCATCAGCGAAAGCGCCGTGCACCAGCACCACCGTTGTCTGAGGGGCGTGGTTCATCATCTGGTTCCTTTCGAGGTAGGAGCATTGAGCTCCGATAGGAGGCGATCTACAGCGCCGCAACACTTCTCGAGATGGCCTTCGGTACCGGAGGCAACGGGGGCAAGTGCAGGGCCGGCGCGTTTCTCGCTGGCGAGACTGAACTTATGGTGCGGAAACCGACTGCACATCACCTGAACATGTGACCGTTGCGCGACGAGGTCGGCGGCAAGACGCGGGTCTGGTACCTGTCGGCCAACGACGGGTAGACAAACTCACCTGTGTTGGATGGCGGCCGACGACTTTGTCGCGAGCGACTACGCGCCCGGCTTGGCGTTGACGAGTTGGACCCGGGAATGGACATCCATCTTCATGAAGACAGACTTCAGATGAGCGGCGACGGTGTTGGTCGATATCCCCAGGCGTTCTGCGACGGACCTGTTCGTGTGCCCCTGGCCGACCAGACGGGCCACGATCGCCTCCATGTCGGTCAGCGACCCCCACCCCGACACCGGCCTGGACACGCGCTGCCGCCCGGTCGCCGCGCCGGTGCGTGTCTCGGCAAGCAACGCCTGCACCTGGGTCTGCGCAGGAGCGGCTCGCAGCTCGCGGTAGATCTCCGATGCCTGCGACAGCGGCATAGCCGCCTGCTCGCGTTTGCCCTGCCGCAGAAGCAGCGACCCTTCGTCGGTCAGTGCGGTGGCCAAGATGACCGGCCGCGGTGATCGCCCCAGCAGCTCGACCGCCTGCTCAAGGCTTTCGAGGTCGTCCAGGACGAAGCCGCGGACCTGAAGGGCGACCCCGCGAAAGCTGACGACTCCGGGATTGCGTCGAGCGGCGCTGGCCGCCCGCTCGACCGTCTCCCGGGCGAACGTGCGGTCACCCGCCGCCACCGCGATCCCAGCGCTCAACCGCATCTGGTCCAGAAGTCTGGGCCAGTAGGTGCGCAGTGTGGAGTCGTTGGCCAGCAACGGTTTGAGCAGCCGCACCCCTTCGTCGAAGTCGAGTTCGGCGGCGGCGATCCGGGCCCGGGCGAGGATCATGCCTGGGGCATGCACGGCATCCTTCGCGCCGAGCTCGTCCTGCGCCACGGCGACGGTGTCGCGCGCCAGGTCCAGGTCGCCGTGCACCACGGCGATGGTGCTCATCACGACGCGCGCGTCGAGCCGGTGCACGAAGTTGCCGAGTTCGTCGCCGACGTCCAGCAGCGTCTGGGCGGCGACCAACACGGCGTCGAAATGCGCCAGTTTGAAGTCCTGCCACAACTGTGCGCGGACGAGGGAGGGCAATTCGGCGGTGGAATGCTGGCCGCGGCCACGCGAGACGACCGAGAGCAGCGATTGAGCGTCGTCGAAGCGGTCGATGAACTGCAAAGACGTGATCTCGTCGGCCAGGAATCCAGGCCCGAACGTCGTGCGTAGCTGGTGGAAGGCTTCGTAGGCGCTCAGGTGTCGGCCTTCGTTCTTGGCCACCTCGCCAAGCGCCTGCAGGGCCCAGTTGTTGCGTCTCCTGATCGTGCAGCTCCCGTCCGCGATCCAAGGCGTTCTGGGCGGCCTGGGTGGCCTCGTGACCGGCGCCGATCCGGCTCAGACCCAGCGATCGTGACGCTTCCAGCCGCGCCTGCAACGCTCCGGTCACCGCCGAGGTGGACAGTTCGCCGGCGACTCGGGAAACCAGCTGGTCCGGGGACCCCATCAACCAGAGCGCCCGGGCGGCGAGGACCTGCAGCCGGGCGCGCTGCTCAGCCAGGCCGGTCCGCTGTGCCCGCCCACCGCCCAACACGCCATGCGGCAAGCCACCGTCGTCGCCCGTAACATCGGCGCCGACCTGGGCCGCGGCACCCCCAAGCCCTACCGTCACCACGATCTGGGTTTGGTGGTCGACCTGGGATACCACCTGTTCGCCCTCCCCACTGTCAAACGCCGCATCCGAGTCGCTACCGACTGGGTCATCGCCGGCAAACCCCCCGACGACGTTTCCCTCCGGCTGCTGCCCGAGACGGCCGCATTGATCACGAACGCCGAGATCGACCGGCCCTGAGCCTGGCCGGAGCACGTCCTCGTCTCACCAGGTCGGACGGGCGGGGCGGGTCAGCGTCTGGGGGTCCACTGCCGCCCGGACGGAGCCGACCGGCACGCCCTGGGGGTGCCGAGGTGCCGGCCGTCCAGGCGCGCATCGGGGCCGCTCACGGTGGAGGGCCGGTCCTCGATTACGGGGATGCGGCCGCGCGTTCCGTCGAGGGTGTCGTGGTTCGTGCGCCTATTGATGTTCGGCAATGTAGGAATCGGGGTCCTGGTCGGTGCTGTTGATGCCGCTGGCATGTTGGGATTCATACCTGACGAATTCGATGGCGATGTTGTGACGCAGTTGTAGGTCGGCGTGACGCCGGAAGTCGGCGAGGTCATCGCGTTCCTCCTCCGCCATGTGGTCGCCGTTTGCGGTGCGGGTGGCGCGGACCCCGTCCCACCAGTCCTGGCTGCCGACGGGGTGGCAGTCGGTGTTGGCGATGGCATCGCGGATGTCGTTGTGATCCTTGATGGCGTCGGCGGTCTCATCGACCGGGCCGTGTTCGCTCTTCGGTCCGGCACCGATTCGCAACAGTTGGGGGTAGAAGAACTTCTCTTCCGCCTTGGCGTGTACTTCCAGCAGGATCTTCAGTTGTTGCCACACGGCCGACAGCGTGGCCGGGTCGCTGGGGTGAAGGTCATCGAGCAGGGCGAACATCCGGCGCTGCTCGTGGTGTTGGGTCAGGATCACGTCGGTGATGTCCATGAGGCTGCCGTTCTGTCGGGTTTGCGTGAGTGTGGGGGAGTCGGTGGCGTGCGAGTGCGGCCCGGGCGGCGTTCGCGCCGCAGGCGCCGTGCACACCGCCGCCGGGGTGCGCGGCCGCGGATGCCAGGTAGAGGCCGTGGATGGGTGTCCCTGCCCGGCCGAGTCCGGGTATGGGCCGGAAGATGAGTTGTTGGTGCAGGGCGGCGGTGCCGCCGTTAAGGGCCCCGCCGACGAGGTTCGCGTCCCGGTTCTGCAGGTCCGGTGGGGCCAGGATCCGGCGGGCGAGGATGCGGTCGCTGAATCCGGGTGCGGCGCGGTCGATTTTCTGTTGCATGCGGTCGGCCATCCGCTGGCTGTCGGTGTGGTCCCAGCGGCCGGTGATCTGTTGCCCGCCGGCGTCGCCGCGGACCTGCTGCGGGACGTGGGTGTACGCCCAGATGGCCTCGGTGCCAGGGGGTGACCGGGTGGCGTCGGCGGTGCTCATCTGCCCGATGAGCAGGAACGGGTCAGCGGGGACGAGGCCGGAGTTGATGTGCGTCATCCATTGGCCCAGGTCGTCGACGGACCCGGTGAGGTGCACCGTGCCCGGTGCGGTGACCGGTGGGTCACGCCAGGGCACGGGCCCGCTGAGCGCCCAGTCGACCTTCACGGTGCCGGGGTCCCACTGGAAGGACCGCATCTGCCGGCGAACCCGGTCGGGCAGCTGCTCCCAGTCGAGGAGTCCCCCGTACAGCGCGGGGGCGGACACGTCGGCGAGAACTGCCCGGCTGACGTTAATGATCTCGCCGTCGGCGAGCCGCACCCCGACGGCCCGGCCGTGGTCCAGCTCGATCCGGGTGACCTCGGCGTGGCAGCGGATGTCCCCGCCCAATGAGGTGAGCCGGGCGGCCAGTGCGCCGGCGAGGTTTCCGGCGCCGCCCCGGGCGACGGGGAACCCGACATCTTGGGCGAGCATCGCGAGCAGCCACCCGAACAGTCCGGACCCTGCGGCGTCCGGCGGGATGTCGGCGTGGGCGGCGTTCCCCGCGATGAGCAGTTGGGCGGCTGATCCGCGGAGCCGGGTCGCGGTGAGGGTGCGGGAGGGTTCGAGCAGCATCCGGATGAACGACAACCCGCCCACCTTGCGAAGCTTGGTGATGGTCCGCAGTCCTGCCTTGATGGGTGGGAACGGTGAGAGCAACGCGTCGACAACCGCATCGCCGATGTGCGTCCACTCGCCGTACATGCGCTCCCAGGCGTCACCGTCACCGGGGTGCAAGCGTTCCAGGCCCTCGGCAGTGTCCCGCGGGTCGTGCTGGATCAGTGCCCACCCCCCGGCGAGGTTGTTGGGGCTGCCCACCACTGCCGGGGCGTGGGACCAAGTCAACCCGAACCGGTCCAGGTTCATGGCTTTCAGCACCGGGGAGGCGGCCGCGAGGGGGTAGAAGGAACTGAAGGTGTCGTGGGTGAACCCGTCGTGGACGTCGCTGTCACTGGCGACGGCACCACCGATGCGGTCCTGCGCTTCCAGCATCAGGACGCGCCAGCCGGCGTCGGCCAGGACATTGCCGGCGACCAGGCCGTTCGGCCCGGTCCCGATGATCACCGCGTCGTAATCCTGCTGTGGCACTGTTTGTCCTCTGGTCGTTGGCCGGTGATGTGGGTGCCGGCTCCGTAGCCCCGCTCACGGTCGGCGCGGACTGGCGGGTGGCGGCGGCTCGTCGGTTCCGATCCCCACCTGGATGTTGGTGCCCAGGGTGGCCGTGGTGGGTGACTTCCGGCCCGGGTGTGCCTCGTCGTGCAGCCGTTTGATCATCTCGGGGTGGTGCAGTTCGAAGGCGGGCCGTTCGGAGCGGATCCGGGGCAGGGACTGGAAGTTGTGTCGGGGTGGTGGGCTGCTGGTGGCCCATTCCAGGGAGTTGCCATACCCCCAGGGGTCGTCCGCTTGGGTGATTTCGCCATATCGCAGGGACCGGAAGACGTTCCACAGGAACGGCAGCAGGGAGGCGCCGAGGAGGAACGCGCCGATGGTGGACAGGGTGTTGTAGAGGGTGAAGCCGTCGGTGGGCAGGTAGTCGGCGTACCGCCGGGGCATGCCGATGACACCGAGCCAGTGCTGGATCAGGAAGGTCACGTGGAATCCGATGAAGGTGGTCCAGAAGTGCAACCGGCCGAGCCGCTCGTCCAGGAACCGGCCGGTCATCTTCGGGAACCAGAAATAGATCCCGGCGAAGGTGGCGAACACGATGGTGCCGAACAGGACGTAGTGGAAATGCGCGACCACGAAATAGGTGTCGGAGACGTGGAAGTCCAGGGCGGGAGCGGCGAGGATGACCCCGGTGAGGCCACCGAACAGGAAGGTGACCAGGAACCCGCAGGCCCACAGCATGGGGGTTTCGAAGGTGATTTGTCCTTTCCACATGGTGCCGATCCAGTTGAAGAATTTCAGCCCGGTGGGGATGGCGATGAGGAACGTCATGAAGCTGAAGAAGGGCAGCAGAACGGCTCCGGTGGCGAACATGTGGTGCGCCCAGACCGCGGCGGACAGGGCGGCGATGCCGAACGTGGCGAAAACAAGCCCGCGGTAGCCGAAGACGGGTTTGCGGGAGAACACGGGGAAGATCTCGGTGACGATGCCGAAGAACGGCAACGCCACGATGTACACCTCGGGGTGCCCGAAGAACCAGAACAAGTGCTGCCACAGGATCGCCCCCCCGTTGGCCGGGTCGAACACGTGGGACCCGAAGTGCCGGTCCGCTTCCAGGCCCAGCAGCGCGGCGGTGAGCACCGGGAAGGCGATCAGGATGAGGACCGCGGTGGCCAGGATTTCCCAGGTGAATACCGGCAGCCGCCACATTGTCATGCCGGGGCAGCGCAGGCAGATGATGGTGGTGATCATGTTGACGGCGCCGAGGATGGTGCCGATCCCGGCGACGACCAGGCCCATCGCCCAGAGGTCACCGCCGACCTGTGGGGAGTTGCTGATGCTGGACAGTGGGGTGTAGGCGGTCCAGCCGAACGCCGCGGCCCCGCCGGGGGTGGCGAACCCGAACACGGTGATCATGGCGCCGAACAGGTACAGCCAGTAGGAGAAGGCGTTGAGCCGGGGGAACGCGACGTCTGGGGCGCCGATCTGCAACGGGACGACGAAGTTGGCGAACCCGAAAACAATGGGTGTGGCGTAGAGCAGCAGCATGATCGTGCCGTGCATGGTGAACAACTGGTTGTACTGCTCCGGGGTGAGGAACTGCATCCCGGGTTGGGCCAGCTCGGCCCGCATCAACAACGCCAACACCCCACCGACCAGGAAGAATCCCAGGGCGGTGACGATGTACATGATCCCCAACGTTTTGGGGTCGGTGGTCTTCAGATACCCCAGGAACGCGACACCCCGCAGTTGACGACGCACCGGGTAGGGCCGGGTCGGACGAGGAACAACAGCGGTCATGACAGCCTCCGCTCAGCGCGCGGGGAACGACCCGGTGGCCGTCCGTAATGTCTTCCGTTCCCGGATTCGTTGCGCCCACACGACTCTGCACCCGCGAATCATTCCGAACGGTCATCCATTGCCAGCTGGGCCGCGGCCTGCAGGTGCAGCGCGTGGACGAACGCCTGCGGGAGGTTCCCACGGAGTTGGTGCTGGTCAACGTCGAACTCCTCGGAGTACAGCTCCGGTGGCCCTGCGCAGGCCCGGGTGCGTTCGTACCAGCGGGCAGCCTCCACCGGGCGGTGCTGTTGCTGCAGGGCGAGCGCGACCAGGAACCCGCACAGGGTGAAGGACCCTTCGGCGGCGGCCAGCGGGCCGTCGTCGTGCCGGAACCGGTAGGCATAGCCGTCGCGGGTGAGGTCGGTCAGGTACCCGGCGAGGGTGGCGGTGCTACGCGGGTCGTCGGCGGGCAGTGCGCCGCGCAGCGCCGGCAACAGCAGCGCCGCGTCCGTCCCCTCATCCTGCGGGGAGCGTTGCCACCGCCCGGCGGGGTGGACCGCGTTCGCTGCGGTGTCGGCAACGATCCGGTCGGCCAGCGCGAGCCACTCACCGGCGGCCGTGCGGGCGGGCGGGAGCCGGGCGATCGCGCGCAGCCCGGCAGCGCAGGTCAACCGGCTGTGCGTCCAGGGCTGGTTATCGATCTCCCAGATCCCGGCGTCCGGTTCGGTCCAGCGCCCGGTGATGGCGTCGACGGCCGCGGTGGCGGCTTTCCAGTGGTCGGCATCGAGCCGGTCGAGCCGGCCGGCCGCGGCGAACAGCAGCAGGGATTCGCCGAATGCGTCCAGCTGAAACTGTTGATTGGCCCAGTTGCCGATCAGGTTATTGCCGCCCGGGTACCCGGGCAGGTCGAGCGTCCGCTGGGCCGGAACGGCCTCGCCCAGGGTGGTGTAAGCGGGTTTGAGGTCCGGGCCGTGGTCGAGAATTCGGGCGGTGACGAACCGGGCCGCGTCGTCGAGCAAGGTGGTCGCGCCGGCGGCGGCGCAGGCCTGCCCGGCGTAGCACTGATCGCGGATCCACACGTACCGGTAGTCGTAGTTCCGGCCGGCCTCGGCCCGTTCCGGCAGGCTGGTGGTCGCCGCGGCGACCATGCCGCCGCTGGACGAGGTCAGCCCGCGGAGCACGGCGTAGGACCGGCGGGCATCTCGCGGCTCCAGGCAGGCATCCAACCGGGGGACGTTTGCGGCCCAGGCGGTTTCGGTGGCGAGCCAGCTCTCTGCCGGGTCCGGCGGTTGATCCGGGAGCGGTTGGTCGCTGATCTCCAGGACCAGGTCGTGATACCGGCCGGCGGGCACCACCAGGTCGGCGGTCAGGCCGTTGTGCGCCTTGACCGGGACGGCCGATGCCGGCGCGTCGGTCCATCTCAGGTGCAAGTCGCCGCTCCGGCCGGACCAGGTGCCGTCGTGCTCGTGGAGTCCGGTAAGGCCGTGCCGGCCGAAACCCGCCCTGGGCTCCAGGTCGACTCGCACCGCCGCGTCACCATGGACGGCGATGACCCGGCGGAGCAGGACGGCGCGGTGCTCATCACCGGGGAATGCCAGGGCTTCGCGGCATTCGATGATGCCGTGGTTGGTGACCCAGCGGCTGCGCCAGATCATGCTGCCCTCTTCGTAGAAACCGCCCCAGACGAACCGCTCGGTCGGGGTGATCGAGTACCCGCCCGGGCCGTCCAGAAGAGCGGAGAACACCGCGTCGTTGTCCCACCGGGGTGCGCACATCCACACGATGTCACCGCGTGGGCCGAGTACGGCGCCGCGTTCCCCGTCGGCGAGCACGGCGTATTCGCGCAGCACATGCGGCGGGAACCTGTCTCGCACGGGGTTGGCCCCGGGTTTTCCGGTCATGGCCGTGGGGTGGCGCGCAAGATCAGTGCCCCGGCGACCGCCGAAGTCCCCGCGACCGCGGCGCTGGCCAACGCCGCTCGGCGGTAACCCGGCCAGATCACCGCCGCCGCCACCATGCTGGCCGCGTGCAGGACGTCCACAACCAGACCACCGATCACCAGCAGCGGTGCGGGCCGGATCACCAGCACGCCGCCCTGCAGCAGTTGCCGGGCCCCGAGAATCCTGACCACCGGGGTGTCCGGTGCCGAGCCGCCCCCGCTAGCCAGGCCCGCCACCCTGCGTGGGCGGAGCAACGCCAACGCACCGACCGCAGCGGTCGTCGCGCCCCAGCTGCGGGCTGCAGCAGGGAATACGCCGGGTGAGCGCGTCATTTGCGCCGGCTGAAAAGCACCGTCGCGATGGTGGCCGCAGCGGTGGCCGCGACACCGCCTGCGGCGAGCAGCCCGTGGTGGTGCGATGCCCATAGTTGCGGGGCGTGGGTTTTGGCCTTGTCATCAAAGATGCCGTGTGACCCGAAGTCCTTGCCGGCGGGTCCGTCGGCCGGTTCCCACAGGTTGACCGGTGCGTCCGGGGGTTGTGGCTGCTTGGTTTGCTGGGAGGAGAAGCCGGTCTTGCCGAGGTACCGGTCCAACAGGCCCGGTGCGATCGCGTTGCCGGCCAGGGTCGCGGCGGTGCTCGCGCCCACCCAGTACTCCCGTCGCTTCGGGTGGTCGGCGGCGTACAGCACACCGCGGGCGGCGACTTCCGGTTGGTAGATCGGCGGCACCGGCTGGGCGTGGTGGGGGAGTCGGGACAGCACCCAGGAGAACTGCGGGGTGTTCACCGCGGGCATCTGCACCATCGTCACGTGCACGTGGCTTTTCTCGTGCAGCAGTTCGCAGCGCAGCGCCTCGTTGAAGCCCTGGATCGCGTGTTTGGCGCCGCAGTACGCCGTCTGCAGGGGGATGCCTCGGTAGGCCAGGGCGGACCCGACCTGCACGATGGTGCCCCGGTCCCGGGGTTTCATTTTCTGTAGAGCGGCCATGGTGCCATAGACATAGCCGAGGTAGCTGACCTCGGTGACCCGGCGGTATTCGTCCGGGTGGATCTTCTCGAACGGGGCGAATACGGAGGTGAACGCCACGTTCACCCAGACATCGATGGGCCCGACTTCGTTCTCGACCCGGTCGGCGGCGGCGAAAACCTGCGCCTGCTCGGCCACATCGGTGGGGATCACCAGGGCGCTACCGCCGCCGGCCCGGACATCACCAGCGGCGCCGGACAGGCCCTTTTCGCCGCGGGCCAGCAATGCGACAGAGGCGCCGCGGGCGCCGAACGCCGCTGCGACCGCCCTGCCGATGCCGCTGCTGGCCCCGGTCACCACCACTACCTTCGCCTTCATCGGAACTCCCTTGGATCATGTGCGCTGGACATCCAGCGGACCCGGCGACCCGGTTGATGGAATCGACGGGGCAGTACCCAGCAGATCAGTTATCAACCCAGGCCGGGTATCTGTGCGCCGCTACGGGATCGGGCGGTCCAGCCGACGGACCACAGGTCTTGTCATCGGGTTCCCCACCCGCGGCCAGGACCGCGTCGACCTCTCTGCCGAACACCGGGTCTGCATCGTTAGCGATGACCGATTCCGGAGCGAAGTCGCCCGCACGCATGATGCAAGTGTTCCGCAATCCGTGCGGTACCGCAATGGTTAAGGAGGGGTTTGGGTGAGCCCGTACATCTTCCATTTTGACCCATTCAGTGGCTTGGCACGGGCATGGAATTGCTCCGTGGCGGGCCTCGGATCCCGATGACGTCAGGCTGCCGTCCGCTACTCATGACCGGCTGACGCTCTTCGAGGGCAAGGGGTTTCGCCGACTCCAGGGACGCCGGGTAGGCCAGCGCTTTCGCCCGTGCTTTGGTTTACCCGCTGACGTTGCCGGTTACGGTGCGGGTATGTCGGAGGTCGCGGGACTGGCGAGCATGGTTGCGGTGGCACTGCTCGGTGTCGCGGGCCTGTTCTTCGTGCAGCGGGTGATGTCCGGTGGCGGGGGTGCCGGTGCGGCGCAACTGCCGTACCTGTCCGGGAT
>CAWDUY010000014.1:0-35115 GCA_963805555.1 uncultured Actinomycetota bacterium | reverse complement strand
TCGACTGGCGCCGACGCCGACCGTCGAGCGCGTCATCAGGGAGGTGATCCGGTCCAATGGTTGCGCCATTCGGTTGGGGTCAGTCCGTAGTGTTCCCGGAACTCTCGGGTGAAATGGGCGTGATCGGCGAAGCCCCATCGGTGCGCAACGGCCGCGATCGTGAGCCGGCGGTTGGCGGGCCTGGTCAGTGTGTCGGCGGCGGCCGTCAGCCGTTGCTGCCGCAGCCAGGCCGGGCGTGATCCCAGCTCGGGCGAGCACGGCGTAGAGGTGACGTTCCGAGATTCCATGAACCGCGGCGATCCTTTCAGCGCTGATCTCCCGATCGGCGAAGTTCTGGCGGAGATGTTCCAGCACGCGCGTCTCCAGGCTGCTGCCCAGGGCGTACGGGGCCGACTCGGCACCGGCCAACGAGGTCAACAACGCGCGGGTCAGGCTGATCGCGGGTTCCTCGACGGTGTCCCGGGTGGCGCCGCGCATTCTGGGTGCTACCGAGGCCAGTTGCAGCAGGTAGCTGGACACCAGCCGGGCCAGCGGATCGCCCCAACCCAAAGGTCGCGCGGACACCTCGGTCAACAATCGGGCCGGCAACCCCAGCTCGTCCAGCGGGATCATGAGCGAGTGCCGGGTGGTCCCGTGCGGGAAGGTGACCCGGTAGGGCGCCGTCGAGGCATAGACGACGAGGTCACCCGGCCGCAGGTGCGCGGTTCGCTGATGTTGGGTGACGACGCTTGTGCCCCCGCCGAGGACCGACAGGACCAGCTGGGCGTCGTGTCATCGCGGGCGAGTTCTCCGCCGCGCACCACCGTGGCGCGTGCTGAGCAGACAACTGCTCCCAAGGTCGCTGCTCTGCGATCTCGCTGAAACATTGAGCGGCTGGTGCGGCCGCAGATCCATCGGCAAGCGCCAGCCCAGCATGTACGCACGCATAGCCTCGAGCTGGTCCAGTGGCGACAGTGCAGATATCTGCAGTTCCATGCCGGCCGCGTTCGGGCCGTCAACGTTCACGCCCATGACGCGACTGTCGCACACCCGACCGATCGGCGGAAGCACCTGGTTCCGGTTTGGCACAACCGGCGGCGGAGGTGTTCAAGACCGGCGCCCGGCGGCGTCTCTAGTTTCGCCTCGAACAACTGATGCAGACCCAAGCGGAGGGCTGGCCATGACGCTGACCGAACAGGAACGCCACGACATCGATCGCGCGAACGAGCTCGGCCGACAACCGGTCGTCCTCGTGCACGGGCTCTGGCTGCTGTCCAGCAGCTGGGATCCGTGGCGGACCTTCATCGAAGACAACGGCTTCGTCGCCGTCGCACCCGGCTGGCCCGACGATCCGGAGACGGTCGCCGAAGGCCGAGAAAACCCGGAAGTGTTCGCCCGCAAGATGATTGGTGCGGTCACCGATCACTACGCGGAGGCGATCTCGCTGCTCACCCGAAAACCAGCGCTGATCGGGCACTCCTTTCAGGCTGGCCCGACGTCGCCAGGGCCGCCCTGGACTTCATCCAACGCAACGTCTGAGCCACGACTGCATCGGCCTCACCGCCTCGGAGTTCGGGCCACAGCTCGAGAAGGTCTTGCAACGCGCACTCGGGGGCGACACGATCAGCAATAGCGTCGACATGCGCAAACCGACGGCCGCCGATCCGAACCGCATGCGCCACTGGCTGGCCAGCCGTTACCCGGTACCCATCGACGGCGAGATCATCGGTGTCGGTCACGTCGTGGTCGACATCATCGAACGGAAGGAAGCTTTTCTGCTGCGCGAGATTCGTCCTGTCACCCAAGGAGGCCTTGCCTCCGAGTAGAATCCCTAGTCGAGGAACTTGGGCCGTCAGTGGCGCTCCTTGCCGAGAACCATCGACCATGCGGCGGTGAGGTATTGCGCCTGCGCGTCGTCCTGCGCCTCGTGGTGCACATCGACCCGACAGCCGTCCGCAGGCGGCCTTACGCCCAGGACCCAAAATGGGCGCCATCTGGTAAGAACTGGGCCCACGATTCCCGCCCAGAACCAGGGTAGGAAGAACGTCATGGGCGATGAGCGGTGTGATGAATCGTGCTGACCCTTCTGCTGATCGGGGTACTGGCGGGCGCCGTCACGGCGGTATCGCCATGCGTGCTGCCGGTGCTACCGGTGCTCTTCTTCGGCGCGGGCGGTATCGCTGCCGCCGGGAAAGCAAGACCGGTCGACGGCTCGCTAACCAAGGCTCCTGTCCGCACCGGTGCGGCCCGCATTGTCATCGGACTGGTCCTCAGCTTCGCCGTGCTGACCCTGGCCGGGTCCGCGCTGATCACTGCACTTCATCTGCCTGCCGAGGTGCTGCGGTGGGCCGGACTGCTCGCAGTCTTCCTCGCCGGACTCGGTCTCGTTGTGCCTGCGGTGCAACGGGTCCTGCAACACCCATTCACCCGGCTGCCGCAGCCGGACGCGTCGGGAACGACCGGTCCGTTCTTACTCGGGCTCGCGCTGGGTGCCCTGTATGTCCCGTGCGCCGGCCCGGTGATCGCGGCCATCGCGATCGCGGGTGCCTCAGGCCGGGTGGACCACGGGGTCCTGGTACTGACGGCGGCGTTCTCGATCGGCACCGCCATACCGCTGCTGTTGTTCGCCTACGCGGGACAATCCCTCGGCGGTCGAATGTCGGGCCTGCGCGCCGGGGCCCGTCAATTCCGGATCGCCGGCGGCATAGTCATCATGGCCGTCGCGGTGGCGTTGACCTTCAACCTGACCAGTGACCTGCAGCAGTGGGTGCCGAGCTACACCGCGGCCGTCCAAGAGGCTGTCGAGGGAAACGACGCCGCCCAGCAGGCCCTGCAACAGCTGACCACACCGAATCCTGCACTGGGCGACACCCCGGCGGATGTCCCTGCGCCGACCCCGTCCGGTCCGGAGCAGACCTGCCGGTCCGCAGCGGAGTCGCTGGCCAATTGCGGCCCCGCGCCGGACCTGATCGGCATCGACACCTGGATCAACACACCCGACGGAGCCCCCGTGACGATTGCCGGCTTGAAGGGAAAGGTGGTGCTGGTCGACTTCTGGACCTTCGCCTGCATCAACTGCCAGCACGTGCTGCCCTTTGTCACCTCCTGGTACGACACCTACCAGGGCGTGGGACTTGAGGTGATCGGCGTGCACACCCCGGAATTTGCCTTCGAACGCGACCCGGCCAACGTCCGGGACGCCGTGACCAAGCAATCGATCCACTACCCCGTCGGCCTGGACAACTCCTCGGACACCTGGCGGAATTACCGCAACAGCTACTGGCCGGCCGCCTACCTCGTCGACGCCACTGGAACCTTGCGGTACGTCAAATTCGGTGAGGGCGACTACCAGCACACCGAAGCTCTCATCCGGCAACTGCTATTGGCCGCCAACCCCGCGGTGACCCTGCCCCCACCGACTCCAGCACCGTCGTCCTGACACGGGATACAAGCCACGGCAAGGGATTGCAACCCGATCACGTCAGACAGCTGCTTCGGTTCCGGCCGCGAATGGTGCGAGGAATACGCACTGCCCTGCAAAGCATGCCAAGGCACCGGGGTGACGTCCTTGAAGAGAACTGAGTAGCACCAGCATTTTATCAATTCGTCCTGCCGGATTTCTTGGTTCCCCTCATTCGACTCCCCAGATCTCGTCCCGCTCGATCGCCATACCAACAGCCAGTTCGCCACCCGTAAGGGACCGAAAGCACTCGAGCGGTCCCGCCGGAGGATCCTTTGCGCGACGACGCCCCTGTTCGTATTTCTCGCCGGTGATCTGACTCAGTCAATGCCACCGTCGACCTCCACCTGCACCGTCCCCACCGGACGAACGAGGTCGCCGACGACCGCCTATCAGTTCGTGGATGATGCCGACGCGCTCGCCGCCGAGTGGCGGGATGCGGGTGTGAACGTCCGATCGCCCGAGGACACACCGTGGGAAAGCGAGAAGGCGTGATGGTCGACCTCGACGGCAACATCATTCGCTTCGGCTCACCGCTTTAACCCGATGTTACGAGCGCTCAAAGGCTTGACAGCGACCTTCCGCTGCGGGCGGGCCTCGTCACTTCCGACGGGTGCGATGTCGATCTCCAGCAGGACGCCGAACGCCAGCGGCAGATCACACCGCCGGCAGTGACGACGCCCCGTCGGGAGTCCTCCGGCCGGACGCGTCGATCGTGAGGACACGGCAGCCGCCAGAATGAGGGGGTGCGGTTTCTCACTGGCGGTCACACCGTGGACCTCGACCGATTCGAGATCAGCGGTCCGGACGGTGCCGTGTCGGTGGAGCCGCAGGTCTTCGATGTCATTGCTCTGCTGTTGCGGCATCGGGACCGGGCGGTGACGAAGGAGGAATTGCTAGACACGGTGTGAGGTAGCCGCTTCGTGCCCGAATCGGTACGGACCAGCCGGATCAAATCGGCCCGCCGCGCGCTGTGCGATGACAGGACCGCGCAGAACGTGATCGGACGGTGCGGTCCCGGGGCACCGATCCACGATCACGCCGAATCGGCAGATGGATCGATCAGCACGACGACCTTGCCGAGCGCCCGACCATCGCCGACGTACGCAAGCGCCTCGGGAACCTGCTCGAGTGGAAACAATCGATCGATGCAGATTCGCACCTCGCCCGCGACGCTGTGGTCGGCCAGCGCAGCGAAGTGCGGCGGGCCCTGTTTGACGGCGAGTACCCTCAGCGTCCTGCCCGTCAGAGCGCCGATCGCCGCGCCAATGGTCAGGACCCGCAGCAGCGCGCGCAGTGTTCCGCCGACGATGAGGTAGGTGCCACCGCGGGCGAGGGCTCGGCGGTAGGCGAACACCGATCGGCGCGCGACGAGATCCACGATGAGGTCGTACGGTCCGGTTCGGGTGTAGTCATCGGTGCGGTAGTCGATGACCGCGGCGGCGCCGAGTGATCGCATGAAGTCGAGTTTGCCCGCGTTGTCGACTGCGGTGACGTGCAGCCCGCGCGCGGCGGCGAGCTGGAGCGCGAACGCCCCGGTCCCTCCCCCCGCACCATTAATCAGCATCCGTGCTCCGGGCGTGGCGCGCGTGATCGCCTGTATAGCGATCGCGCCAGACTGGGGCAGGGTCGAAGCCGCGGCGAACGACAGCTGCGCGGGCTTCAGTGCGAGCATCTCTTCCGATGCCACGGCGTACTCGGCGAAACCGCCCGTTATCGCTAGGATGTCGCCGTACACGGCATCGCCCTCCCGAAACCGGGTGACGCCGCCGCCGACAGACACGACGACGCCCGCGATGTCGGATCCCAGGATGCGGCGCGAGGGCCGGAACAGCCCGAACCCTCGGAAGCGTGCGTACGCCGGCCAGCCACGCAGGCCCTCCCAGTCACTGAGGTTGATCGAAGTCGCGATGATGCGTACCAGCACCTGCCCCTTGTGCGGTGTGGGCACCGCGACCTCCTCGAGGCGGAGGACATCGGGCGACCCGTAGCGCTCGCGGACGACGGCCTTCATGCGGACACGGAGATCGTGGCGCTGGCGACTGCGGTCATATCGTCAGGCTAGGCGCGTCCTACGGATCAAGACGGTCGGGCTTGGTATCGCGCCGGAACTGGCGTCCGAAATCTGTCACCGGTCAGCGATCCCCAGCGGAACGTTGGCGATCGGATTGACGACTGCGTCAGATCGGGCCGCCGGAGTCGCGATTGGGGTTCCGCTTCGGGGACAGCACTAGCGCTGCGCCGACCACCGGCAGTCATATTTGACCCCTCTGCGGTTTGCAAGAACCCGCCCCATTCGCACGCTTGGTGTGGTTCAACCCGGCTTGGATGTCGACCATGGCTTGAACGGCAGAATGAAACGGCAGATCAACGACGCGGCGGGTCGCACTCCCGCACGAAGAAGACGTTGCGGCCTTCAGGATCTCGATCTTTCTCCTGCTGGCCCGGATCTGCAGCGGTCGGCGCTCGCGGCGATGAGCGCGTTCCGGCAGTGTGTACGTTCGCTGGCTCTCAATCGGTGCCGGATCGACCGGTATAGGCCACCCCAAGCCTGAACACGGCCCACAGCACGCCCGTTACTGCGGTCGCGATGAGCAGCAGGACGAAGTCGGGCACGAACAGGTTGAGGTTGGCCAGTGGTGAGCCGAACAGACGTGGCACCAGATCAAGGATGACCCAAGCTGCGACCAGCGTGGTGAGCAACGGGAACCACAGGCTGAATCGGCCGGCGATGCCCGACTTGGCGCGTATCGCGGCGCGGTGACGCCACGCCCAGATCATGGACATCAGGTAGACGATCGGCAGGAACACCAGGCCGATGAACAGTGCCTTCTGGGGCAGGCGGGAGCCTTCGCCGGCGTAGTCGATACCGATCCCTCTGGCGGCGATGCCGGTGCGGAGCTCGGTCGTCTCCGCGAAGCCGATTCCACCTACCCCGTTGACGAGCACGACCGCCCCCTTCTGCTGAGCGGGGAGCATCCACGCCAATGACTCGAACCCTGGGGTCAGCCCGGTGTGCCACACGGTCCCGTTGCTCTGTTCCACGTACCAACCGAAGCCGTAGGCCGGTGATGCTGCGCTGGCCGGGCGCATCATCTGCTCCTTGCCTGCGGCGCTGAGCACGTCGTCCTGGCCGTTCATCATCATCTGCAGGTAAAGCGCCATGTCGCCGGCGGTCGAGATGATTCCGCCCTGGGGGGCCGTTGCGCGGTCGGTCGGGGTCTGGGCCAGTGCTCGCTTGGTGGTGAACCACGGGGTGTGCCCGGTCGCCATCGAGTCATGGATTTCACCGTCGGCGACGAAGCTGTGGCCCATACCCACCGGCTGGAGAATGTTGGACGTCACGTAGGCCTGGAACTCCTGCCCGCTCACGACTTCGATCAGGCGGCCAAGAATCTGGTAATTGAGGTTCGAGTACTCGAACCGCTCGCCAGGTCCGTAGGCAGGGGTCACGTCGGCACGTGCGTCGACCGAGCGCTCGAGCACGTCCTTCGCGTTCGTGTCGCCTCCACCGGATGCATCGGCACTGGTGTTGCCTTGCAGTGTGGAGAAGCCGCTGGTGTGGCTGAGCAGCTGCCGGATCGTGACGGGCCCGGCGGGCTTGCCGGAGAAGCCGTCGAGGTACTGCGAGATCTCGGCCTCGAGGTCGATTTCGCCGGCCTCGACGAGCTGCATGACTGCCAGCGCCGTGAAGCTCTTGGAGATCGAGCCGATCACGAACGCAGTGTCCGGCGTGACGTCGACCTCGCCGCCGATTGTGATCACGCCGCGCTCTCCGGCCGAGGTGATCTCGCCGTCGGCCACGACGGCGTACGCCAGGCCGGGCACGCCGGAAGCAGGCATCTCGCGATCGATGAAGTCCTCGATCGATCCGTCGGGTGGACTTCCCGGCACCACGGAAAAGAGGCCAATCGCAAGGGCTGCTAGAAGTTGCCGCACGGTGTCAGCCTTCCTAAGGTCGTCTGCCTGCTCGTGGATTGTTTCCCGCCCACTCGGGCCGATCGAGTACCACAACAACCCACCAACCCCGTTCCCAGATCCCGAGCACACACGGCATTGGGCTGATGCTGGTTCAGTCAGCGTCGCGTTCCAGGACGGTTGTGATGGAGCTGCTGCCCGTGAGCCACAAGCAATTGATGACTCGCCATCCCTGCATCGCATGCTCGTTCAGGGTCGCTTCCAAGTTCGCGGAGGCTGTCTCTTTGAACCAGCCACCGCGCAGGGTGACTACCTTGTACGTCTTCATGTGATTCCTCCGGTTCGTGAGGGTGTGAGTGGGACCTGCATGTGGTCAGGTCGCTGTTTTCGGCGAACGGTCGATGCGATCCGGCGCAAGCGGTTCGCGCCGCGAAACCGGACGACGTTTTCATGATCACGATGGTGGCGGTGACGGCAGCGACAGTCAGGATGATCCCTGCGGTCAGGATGTTCCCGGTAGGCGCAACGATCGATTGGCCGATCAGCGCCTGCGCGGTCAGCAGGACGAGTGTCGAAGCGAAGGTGGCGGAAGCGAGCAGGACCAGCCGCGAACGCCGACGGGCGTCCTGCAGTGCCGGTAGTTTCCAGGCGAGCAGTTCGAGCAGGAGCACGAAGAGAGGTAGCGCCTGCAGGGCGTGCATGCCGACGAAGTGCGGGATGCGCAGGTCGCCTGCGACTGTGCTCCACCCGAGCAGCGGGAGCCCGGGGCCGCCGTCCGCGAGCCCGACGGTGTGCGCTCCGACCAGACCCGGGTATTCGCTGGACTGGCCCGCCTTCGGACCGGTCATCATGAAGGCGAGAGCCATCCCGACCAGGGCGATCATGGCCCCGGCCCGGATGGCGAGAGTGCGGGCCGCATCCCCCAGCGGAGCCCTGAACAGCAACCCGGCCACGACGAAGGTCATCACCCATACCACCACGATGGACGCGGCCATCGCGTGCCACATCGCTGCATGGAAGGGGGTGCTCAGGTTGAAGTGACTGCTCTCCCCGACCAGGGCGAACCCGTCGATGATGACCATTTCGATCGCGAGCCCGATCGCGGCGATCGTGCCGGCAATGCTCGCGATCCTGGCGCGGGCACCCGACGGGAGTCGTCCGATGAGCCAGGCGAGGGTGAGCGAATAGATGCCGATGGACAGACTGAACTTCAGCGGCTTGAGCCACACTCCGGTGTTGGTGACCTCGCGTGAGTCCAGGAAGACGCCGGCGGTGTGGAGGATCACCAGAACGCCCATCATCGCGGCGAGGACGAAGAGAGGGCGGTGCCAGTGCGCCGGCCGGAGCTCGGACAACGACGGCCCGACCCGAGCGGGAATGGTCGGTGGGCCCGTCGGGGAAGCGGTCGACGCGGCCCGCCTCAGCTGTGGGAGACGACCGCCTTCACGGCGCCGTTGCGGGTCTGGACCGGGAGCGTCGATGCGTTCTGTTCCTTCGGAGGTCGCTGTGCCCACGGCCACGCGCTCCTTCATGACGGCCGGGTTCGGGATTCGGGCGCGAGCAGGGGTGGGTGATCCGACCGTCCTGCTCTTCCGACCAGTGCGCCAGGCGACCCGGCCGGGAGGTGCCGGGTCGTCAACAGCCAGATGCCGAGCCAGCCTTCTCCGATCATGGAGGGAACAGCGACCAGCACGAGGAACAGTCCTGACACGGCCGAGTAGTCGGGCAGGACCAGGTGCGCGACGGTGTCCGCGGCGTAGGCAAGACCGGCGAACGCGAGAACGTAGCCCAGTACGCGTGGCGCGAAGTTCGAGCGGACGACGAGTGCCCCTAGAAGTGCCAGGTGGACAGCGAACAGACACAGGCCCAGTTGCCACGTCGTCTGGAAGGCGTCGATGGCCTGCATGGTCTGCGCTGCCTGTGTGCCAGCGGGAGCTGTCGCGGTCGTTGCCACTGTCAGCGCTTGGACCAGGAAGACCAGAGCGACGCCGAGCAGGACGCTGTAGCCGAGTCGGAACCAGGCCATGACGATGGATATGTCCGGGTTGACGTTCCGGAACACGACCTGGAGCGCCCAGGCCAGTGTGATGTCGAGCAGCACGACGAGAAGGAACGCCAGGATGCCCGCACGCAGCAGTTCGGGGGAGGCTGCGATGTTCGCCGTCGTCGCGGCCGGGTCATTTTTCACCACGAGTCGGCCGAGGACGAAGAAGTTGGCGACGATCGCGAGGGCGAACATCAGGAGGTAGGACGCACCGGCGATTCGTGCGATGCGGCGGGACGGTCCGTCTGCGGTCGTGAAAGGTGGCGTCGGCGGCGTGGCCGGGGTGGCCTCAACGGTCTGAGTGGTCATGAATCCTCCGGGGCGAATAAAACGGTGCCGGTGGGGCCCGTTGTCGGGTCGGACTAGATGCTGTTCGGGCGAATTTCGATGACGGCCTTGCCGGTGACGCGTCCGGATTCGAGGTCGGCGAGGGCATCGCGAACGCGAGCCAGCGGGTAGCGGGCTCCGACCAGGGGCTTCACCGCACCGGTTGACAGCAGTTCGGCAAGTCGATCGGTGGTGTCGTGATGCTCGCGGCTGATGAAGGCCGTGAGACGTTGCCGGGAGAAGACCGACAGCACGGCCGCCCGGAGGTTGCGGCCGATGCCGCCGGTCCATCTGCCGCCGCCTTCGCCGCCGACGATGACCAGGGTGCCGGTCGCGGTGAGTGCGCGCTTGAGCCGTCGTAGCGGGTTGAGGCCGCCGGCGTCGATGATCAGGTCGTAGCGAACGCTGCCGTCCAGATAGTCCCCGGCGGCGTAGTCGATGACGCGCTGAGCCCCGAGGCCTGTCACCGCTGCGGCCTTGGCCGCGCTGGACACGCCCGTGACGTGAGCGCCGAGCGCAGTCGCGATCTGCACGGCGTAGCTGCCCACGCCGCCCGACGCGCCGATCACCAGGACCGACTGGCCTGCCTCGACCCGGCCGACGTCGGTGAGTGCCTGCAGTGCGGTGCACCCGGAGATGGCGGCGACCGCAGCCGACTCGAAGCCGACGGTGGCGGGCTTGCGGCTGAGTTTGTGCTCGGGGGCCGCGGCGTACTCCGCGAAGGCGGCGCGCCCGATCCCGAAGACCTCCTCCCCTGCTTCGAATCGGTGCACGTTCTTGCCAACAGCGACGACGACGCCGGCCAGGTCGAGCCCGGGGACGGGCTGCTTCGGCCGGGTCAGGCCGAATCCCAACACCCGGATGAGGTATGGCGTGCCGGTCATCAGATGCCAGGTGCCGCGGTCGAGTCCGGCCGCGTGCACCTGGACGAGGACCTCGTCATCGGCGATGGTCGGTTGATCGATGCGGGCTTGCTGGACAACGTCGGGACCGCCGTAGTGCTGGGTGACGACCGCTCGCATCCGCGCGGTTTCGGGGATCTGTGCTGCCTTGGCGCCAGGGACGTCGTGGGTGCTGGTGGACATGTGGTTCCTCTCCGACACGGTTTCGTACTTTGTATGAAACTGTAGAGAACCCTACTGGTACTTAGTACGATGGTCAAGCCGTCGTCGGAAGTTGCCGCCCGGGCCAGGCCTGCTGTGCACGTTGGCTGACCAGGGGCGCGTCATCGAGCGGGCGCTCGCCCTCGCCGATCCGAGCGGGATCGCGGTGTGGCCGTGGAGGGACCGGCTGGGGCAGCAGGGCCCCGCGAGGGGCGTTGCCTTGTGTAAATTTCTTCCGTTTGCGGATTGTCGCCGGCCCGTCAGCTGGTGATCCAGCGATGAATCGGGAAGCCACAACAGACTGGCCTTGTGTTGTGCTCCCCTGTCGTCTTGCAACATCTCTGGGAAAAGCGTACTAAGTACCAACCATTCAGACGTAGTATGAGTACTAAGTACGAATGCCAACCGGGGAGTCAGGAAGGACCACCAGTGGCACCAGCAGCCGAGACCGACAAGCCCAGGTACGCAGCCACGCCGAGCCGGCCCACGCTCAGCAGAGAACGCGTCATCCAGGCAGCCGTCGCACTCGCCGACACCGCCGGGTCCGACGCTTTGACCATCCGCAAGTTGGCGGCCGAGCTCGGCGTGAAACCGATGACGATCTACTACCACGTCCCCACCAAGGAGGCGATCATCGACGGAATGGTCGACCAGGTATTCACCGAAATCGCGCTTCCCCCTACCGACACCGACTGGAAGACCGCGATACGTCAACGGTCCGCGTCCGCCCGATCAGTACTGGCCAAACATCCCTGGGCGACACCGCTCATGGAGTCGCGGACAACCCCCGGTCCGGCGACGCTGCTGCACCACGACGCGGTCATCGGCTGTCTGCGCTCGGGAGGCTTGTCAATTGAGATGACGGCGCACGCGTACGCACTGATCGACGCGTTCGTCTACGGATTCGCGCTGCAGGAAGCGAGCCTTCCGGCCACGGCCGGAAACGACATGACCGACCTGGCCCAGTCCATCGCCGGCACAATGCCGGCCGGTGACTACCCGCATCTGATGGAGCTGACCACAGAACATGTGCTCCAGCCGGGCTACGACTTCGGCAACGAATTCGACTTCGGACTCGACCTCATCCTTGCCGGTCTCGAAGCACGCACCGCACTCTGACCCCCGTGAGAACGCCCGGCCGTCGTGGCCGCGGCCGTGTGGCTCACGATTGAGGATCCGCTGCGGGCAGCCATCGGTTCGGACAAATTGTTCAAATCGCTCTTTTCCCTTGCTGAGTTCGATGAGCGTGGCCGCTGGACTGGACACAGCGGTTCGTCACCGTTGCCGGTGACCGAGCAACGTCCGCGTCGGGCCGGCCGTAGCAATGTCGGCGCTTCTCATCGGGTACGCCCGCTGATCCGCAATCTCAATGGCGCGGACCACGTCGCGGTCTCGCCAATTCGCACAAGGTCCTGACACAAGCCAAATCCAAGTCCGTCGAGGGGCGGCTATGTGACTTGCTCACCTGTGCAACGACTTACCGTCTGGCGCGACGTCCTTCGGACATCACGGCCGAAGATTCCGCTGGAGCGGACCGGTTCAGCGCCGGTGGTTCGTGAGAAATTTCCCCTCCCCGAGGTAAGAACGCACGGTGGTGCCGATGCCAAGTCATCGTCCGTCACGCAGCACACCAGTGACGGCCGGCCACCAGGCCGCCCCTTCTCGCCTCATGGAGTCTGAGATGACCCGCACAACCCTCACCCGCTCGGTCTCGCGCCGCGCGCTACTGGCCGCCGCTGGTGCGGTCACCGCCCTGCTGCTCAGTCCGCTGGGCGCTGCATCTGCCGACGTCGGCCACCACGACGACGCAGGCGGGGCGGTCTTCGTCCAACTCAACTCAACGGACGGAAACCAGATCGCGACCTACACGCGCAGCATGTCCGGACTGCTGACCGCGGCGAACACCTACCCGACCGGAGGCGACGGCGGAGCGGAGATCGGCGTTCCGCTGGATGCTCTCGCATCGCAGGGGTCCCTCGTGCTCGATTCCGACCACCACGTGCTGCTGGCCGTCAACGCCGGAAGCGACACTGTGACAACCTTTGCCGTTCACGGCGCAAGCCTCAGTCGCGCGACTGTCGTACCGTCCGGGGGTCAGTTCCCGTCGAGCATCGCGGTCCACGGTGACCTGGTCTACGTGCTCAATGCCGGTGGTGCCGGCAGCATCTCGGGCTTCGAGTTCAGGAAGGGCAACCTCGTCCCGATGCCCGGGTCGGAGCGCACCCTGGGCCTGGGCAACGCCAACCCGCCGCTGTTCATCTCCGCGCCGGCCCAGATCGGGTTCAGCAAGGACGGTCGCACCCTCATCGTGACCACCAAAAACCACAACCAGATCCTGACGTTCCCGGTCGACCGGCGTGGATACCCCTCAGCCACACCGGTGGTGACCGCCTCTGCCGGACCCGTGCCGTTCTCGTTCGTCGTCGACGGGCGCGGAACCGTCCATGTGACCGAGGCCGGCACCGGCAAGACCAGCTCCTACAGTGTCGCGCGCAACGGCTCCCTCGCCCTGCTCGGCTCGTCGGCATCCACCGGTGGCGCGGCGCTGTGCTGGAACGTCCAGGCCCGCCGCACCATCTACGGCGCGAACGCCGGGTCGGCGACCCTGTCTGCGTGGCAGGTGGCGGCCGACGGTTCCGCGACCCTCACGAACCCCGTCGCGGCCACCACCGCAGCAGGTCCGATCGACCTCGCGGCATCCAGCAACGGCCGGTTCCTGTATGTGCAAGAAGCGGTCGCCGGGAGCCTTGGGGTTTACGCCGTCTCCCGGGACGGCTCACTCGACCGGATCCAGACGGTTTCGGGTCTGCCGGCATTCACCACCACCGGCATGGAGGGCATCGCGGCGAGCTGACGCATCCCGCACACCCTTGGCCGAGCCTGGCTGCGCCGTTGCCACTGGACGGCGGCCCAGCCTGGTTCGGCCCCCGAGCTTCCACTGCTCGCCCTGCCCGGGCGAGTACCAGACCCACGAGAAAGAGCCCCCCAATGACCGATGACCATGACGAATCGAACGCCGGCAAAACACCAGGCGGGTCTGACGGGCTGAGCGTGGCACGGCGAGTGGTACTCGCCTTCGTGGCCGTGTTCGTGGCGAACGGCGTGTTCGGCGGAGACAACCGGGCATTCGGATTCGTCGCCATTGGTGGCGTACTGGCAGCCATCCTCCTGCTCGGACTCGCCCGCTGGGTCCGGGCCCACCGGACCTGACCGTGGCCACGGCCGCCCATCAGCTCAGCAGCCTCACCGACGGCCCGAACCTTCTCAGCTGGCCGCTCGGGTGTCCTGCTGAGGCAGTCTGAAGGGCCGGCCAAATGATGTTGCTCTCCTGGCAGGATCCTGCCCGCCAGGGCTGGCGCGGTTGCCCGTTCCGCTGCCTGGTGTACGTTCCGGCCCATGTCCATGCAGCCGCGCGTCGATACCGAACTGGATGGCCGGTGACCGCGGTGATGGACGAATCGTCGCGCCTGTGGCTCGACGGACTGCGTGCCGCTGGTCGGGATCATGAGCAGTGTGTGGCAGCCCTGCATGCATTGCTACTTCGCGTCGCCAGGCACGAAGTTGCACGCCGGGCGGGGTCGCTGCAACTGCGTGGCCCGGAACTCGAGGACATCGCACAACAAGCCAGTGATGACGCGTTGATGGCGATCCGGGCCAAACTCGCCGGTTTCCGCGGTGACAGCAGGTTCACCACCTGGGCCTACAAATTCGTCATGTACGAGGTGTCGACCAAAATGGGACGGCATTTCTGGCGGCATCGACACGCCAGCATGGACGCCGACAGCTGGGTGGATCTGCCCGATAGTGGTGCCATCGCTCCCGACCAGCGCACCGAGCACCGCGAGATCTTCCAGGCGCTGCGCCTGGCGATCGATCGGGATCTCACTCCGTTGCAACGACGCGTTTTCGTTGCGGTCGCACTCAACGAGGTCCCGATGGACGCCATGGCTCGCGAACTGGGCGCCAACCGCAATTCGGTGTACAAGGTGCTGTTCGACGCCCGGCGTAAACTCCGGGAGAGCCTGCGCACCGCCGGGTACGAACGTCCAACCCATTCATCTGGATCAGCGGAATGACAACACCCCGAGACATCGACGCCCTGTTGCCGGACAACACTGTCGACGCCGGCTGTGCCGCCAGCTTCGACGTGCTGCATTCCTACGTCGAAGAAGAACTCGCCGGCATCGACCCGGCCAACTCGCAACCAGGCCTGGCGGCACACATCAACAGCTGCCCGGCCTGCTCCGCGGACTACTTTGGCCTTCGGGACGCTGCGGCGCGGTTCGGTGACGCCGAGCCATTTTCCTCGTAAACGCTGACACCGTCGGAGGTTTGGCACATGTGGGTTCGTATCGATGAAATCTCTTTCGCCGTGGACCGGGCCGATGACGTGATCGCCCACACGCGGAACAACGCGGTCGCGACGCACCAGGGCGAGAGCTTCGTCGGGTTCCGCCTGCTTGTCGACCGGCCGAATGGCCGCGCCCTGAATGTGTCCTACTGGGACGACCTCGACGAAGCCACCCGCAACGATTCACGACCGGTGACCGACCCGGCCATCGGGGCCGAGACCACAGTGGTGCGAACGAATCTCTACGAGTTGTCCATCGACGCCGGCTGATCCAGCGCACCCGCACTGCCCCTGAGTACCGGTCGGGAGGCGCGGCCGCGTGGCTGCGTGGCTGCGTGGCTGCGTGGCTGCGTGAACGACGATTGGTCGCGGATTCGTCTTTGTGACGGGGGTAAGACCCGGCCACCAAGCGACGCCCACACTCCGTCAGACATTTCACCAACCGTGCCAGGCAGACCTGACACGGGTGAAGCTTTCGGAGGTCAGCATGACGACGTACCACACGGCAAGGGTCGAGGGGCTCGATGTCTTCTACCGCGAGGCGGGTGACCCCGACAAGCCGAAGCTGTTGCTGCTCGGTGGATTTCCCGCTTCGTCCCACCAGTTCCGCAACCTCATCCCGGCCCTGGCCGACAGCTTTCATGTGCTGTCGCCGGACTATCCGGGCTTCGGTAACACCGACATGCCCGACCCCGCGACATGGGACTACACCTTCGACCATCTCGCCACCATCGTCGACGGCCTGCTCGCCGAGGTCGGCTTCACCGGTCCCATGGGGATCTACATGCAGGACTACGGCGGACCGATCGGCAACCGGCTGATCACCGCACACCCCGAATGGCTGCAATGGCAGGTCATCCAGAACGCCAACAGCTACGAAGAAGGTTTCACCCAGGCATGGGACGGTATCCGGCACGCACTGTGGGTCGATCGCAGCCCCGCCACCGAGGCGCCACTCGAAGGCTTCCTACAGCCGGAAACCGTCAAAGCCATCTACACCACCGGGCATCCCGACCCCAGCAAGATCAGCCCCGACAACTGGAACACCGACCTGTACTTCCTGTCCCGCCCGCACGCCCACCGCGTGCAATTGGACCTGTTCTACGACTACCGCACCAACGCCGCGCTCTACCCCACCTGGCAGCAGTCGCTTCGGGAGCGCCAGCCCCTGACCCTCATCTTCTGGGGACAGGGCGACATCTTCTTCACCCCCGCGGGCGGTGAGGCGTACCTGCGGGACCTGCCCGATGCCGAACTCATCCGGCTCGACTCCGGTCACTTCGCCGTCGAAGACAACCTCCAACAGATCGCCGACGGGATCACCCTGTTTTACGACACCCGGGTGAGCCCCGCCGTCCACGCGGTGACCGGATAGTTGAACCCCGGTAACCCCTTGTCGGCCGGGAATTTATCAGCTTCGCTCAACAGCAGAGGAGTCGGCGTGGACGACGTTCGAGTTGAACAACTGTGGCGGTACCCGGTCAAATCTCTACGGGGCGAGGCATTGCAGGTTGCGCACCTCACCGCGGACGGCGTGGCCGGCGACCGCATTGTCCACATCGCCGGCCCACGAGGACCCCTGACCGGGCGCACCCGACAAGGATTGCTGACGGTCCCTGCCGTCACCAGGCCTGACGGCACCCCGCTGGTTGACGGTCACCCCTGGAACTCAGTTCAGGCCCGGGAGATCGTCCAGCTCCATGCCGGCACGGAGGCGCAGCTTGTCGCGGACACGACCCCCGAACGGTTCGACGTCCTCAACTTGCTGGTCGCCACCGACGGTGCGGTCGCCGTGTTCGGCCACGACATCCGAAGACTGCGGCCCAATCTCGTTCTCTCCGGAGTGCCGGCGGAACTCGAACCGGACCTACCCGGGCAGGCATTCGTGATCGGTGATGCCATCATCGGTGTGCACTCGCGGCGGCAACGATGCATCGTCACCTCGATCGACCCGGACACCGGTGAGCAGAACCTCGACGTGTTCCGCCGCATACGTGAGGTTTTCGGCGGCGAACTTGCCCTGAATTGTTGGGTGATCAGGCCCGGGGCTATTCATCTCGACGACGTCGTCCGAATAGTCCGAGCACCCGGCGCGCCCACCAGGATTGGCGGGTGGATCGTCGGCGCACCTTATAGGTGAACCCAAAGTTAACCCGAGATTTTCGGCCCTTCGACCACGCTGAAGTGTCCCCGACCAATAGGCGCTGGAGTGCTCGGTTGACGGTGACTCCGGCCAGCGTGTGACGCGGTACGACTCGAGTCCAGTCGACAGGGTGGTCGTCGACGCCGCGCACGGCCTTCAATGTCGTTGTGATTGCCCATGTGCGCCGGTGGCGCAGTGCGAGCATGCCGCTGCGGCCGGTCCGCCGCAACGCTGCTATCGCAACGCGTAGGGCTGGACAGGGCGATGCCGGTTCGTCCCTCAGGACCTCGGAGATCGTTAGGCCCGGAATTGCCGGGTGAGGTCACCTTGCTGGCGTCCCAGAGCAGGATCCAGTGCGGAACGAAGATGATCAAGACAGCAACAACCCTGGGACAGCCACCGTTGACGTCCTGATCGAGCTTCGGTTTTCGGGACGGCTCGATTTTCGGGCGGTCGCCATTGCATACGTTCGGCCGGTGGGGCCCAGCTCAGCCGCACTCATTTCCCGGTTATCGCGTGGTTGGGCACAGTTGCAGGGTCAAACTACGGTGCAGCCAGGTTGCGAACCGTCGTTGTGCCCAGCGGCGTTCGATGACCAGTCGGTGGTAAAGGCCGGGGTCGCTCAGTACCCAGACAATGTCTGTGGCCGTGTCGATGTCCAGGTCTGCGCGCAAACCGCCGTAGTTCGCGAGATGGGTGACAAAGGCATGGGCTCCAGCGATCCGGTTTCTGCCTTGCTCCTCGCGGTAGCTTTTCATCTCGGGATCGATTCCGGCCGCGACGAGCAGAACTTGGGAGAGCTCGGCAACCCGAGGGGCGCTGTTCATGATCACCCTCACGAAGGCGCCGATGATGGCGTCCGGATCCGTGAGGCGACCGATCTCCTGCACGCTCGGGCGCTCCGCGACGGGTACCGGCTCGTCATCACCGACCACAGCCCAATTGAGAGCCAACTTGAGCAGCTCCGCTTTGCCGCCCGCGGAGGCGAACACGGTTTTCCTGCCGACCCCGGCGGCCGCCGCGATCGCGTCGATAGTGGTCGCTCCATAGCCGTCTCGGATGTACAGGCGGGCCGCGGCTGCCACGATCAGCCGCCGCGTCTCCCGGGCCTGCGCCGCCCTGAGTTCGGAGGTGTACTCCCTCTTGACAACAGCCACTATTCACTCCACTATCGATGTTGTCACTACACTAGTAGTTCCCTCAATTCTAGGTGGATTCCGGACTCGACACCACCTGCAACTTTGGCCATCATCCGGGCACGAAGCGGTGAGCCAGTACAGGTCCCCCAGGCGTCGTCCGGGATTCGCGCGCCGCACCGATGCCTGCTAGGGAGGCCCGCGCGGCCTGAGGCATAGATGCCGGGCTTCACCCCAAATGCCGGGGACAGTGAGAATGATCGAGGTAGCCATGAACAGTTCTGTGGGTCGAACATTGATGAGCAACAGACGTCGCCGCATCCTCGCGACAGTGGCCATCGTTCTTGCCCTGAGCGTCAGCGTTGTCCCGTCCGTCCAGGCCGGTGAGTCCGCCGGATCCGGGCTGATTGCCGCCGCGCGATTCTGCGACGCGAACGGCGGTAACCCACAAATCGTCACGGTGAGCCCGCGAGACGGGGCGACTCGAGTCCTTACGACGGGAAATGCCGATACCATTCCAGATCTCTCCCCGGACGGTCGCACCGTGGTGTTCGAGCGATGCGTGCTGGGATTGGACTGCGATCAGGCCGGCAAGATCAACGTGTGGAAGATGCGCTCCGACGGGAGTAGGGCTCAACCACTTACCTCGTGCGACGGCACAAAGTGCCTCGGTGCCTTTGACCCGGCCTTCTCGCCCGACGGGAAATACATTGCCTATGTCGAGGATCGCCTCACCGGCGATGTGAACTTCAACGGCGTCTTCATCATGGATTCCAATGGACGTCAGTCCAGGCGGGTCACTTCCACCGGGCCCGATGCCCTCCCCGACAGCCAGCCCCAGTTCTCACCGGACGGCAGGCGTCTGGTCTTCTCTCGGGAGCTCGCGGACGGCACCAACCAGCTCATGACCGTCCGGCTCGATGGCACCGGGCTGCGCCCTCTGCTTTCCGGGGTCGACGGCTCCGCTCCGAGCTGGTCGCCCGATGGGAAGCGCATCGCTTTCACCCTGGTGACCCATACCGCTGAATCACGCGTCCTCGACATTGCCACCGTCCGGCCCGACGGCGCAGGCCTCAGGCCGCTGACCCGCAACGGTTCCGACAGCGCTTCTTTCGCTCCCGAGTACTCACCCGACGGCACCAGGATCGTCTTCAGCCAAGGCAGCGCCAACGGCTGCCACCTGGTGACGATTAGGCCTTCGGGCGACGATCGGCGAGACGTGCCTGGCCAAGGGTGCTTGATCGACGCGAGCTGGGGACCCCGACCTCTGCACGAGTAACCGGCCCCGTGCTTCGATCCTGGCAGTCAAGCGTTCCCCTCTCCACCGGACACCTTTGCCGCCATGTTCGATCCGGTCCTTATACCCTCGCGTGCACGATTCGCGGCCGAACCATCACGGCCGAATCTGTCCTTGTTCAAAGCCCTTCCAGTTCGCGAAACAAAAGGTGGCCACGCGGATACCGGGCGGGTTGATCGATAACGCATCGAATCCGTGATCCGGTCGGTGCCCAGCAGCGGCGCCATCGCAGGGCCGGATCGCGCCGTGTTCAATCGCCGGCACCGTCATGACATTGGCAGGAAGGCGAACCGGTGACTCCGGCGATGACCTTGGATGTCGAGGACATGACCATCAGCACGGAGGTAGTCGGCTCGCCGGGTACAGGTCCCCACGATCGTGCGGAGCGAAGCGAGAATCGTGTCCCAGGGACGGATCCCATGCGGAACGAAAATGATCATCGCAGCGACAACCCCTGGGACAGCACCGATGACGTCCCGTTTGGGGTTCGGCTTGTGGAACAGGCGACCAGGATCCCGCGGCATCTTCGGGCGGTGTCGGCAATCCGGAGTCGGCCAGCACGACGGCCATTGCGGTACCCAGTGCGATCGTCGAGGGTAAAGCCCCGTGCATGTCCGGGCAGCCTTTCTGATGCAGGGTGTGCACCGATGCGGGTCGGTCCTGAAGATGCGACGATCCGGGGATGCGTCCCAGGTTGTTGATCGTGGACGATCATGCCGGTTTCCGGGCGTCGGCCCGCCGACTGCTGGAGGCTGAGGGTTTCACGGTGGTGGGCGAGGCGGATGGCGCGCGGTCGGCGTTGCCGGCGGTCGCCGCGCTGTCGCCCGACGTGGTGCTGGTTGACATCGCGCTGCCGGACGGGGACGGGTTCGACGTGTGCGCCGACGTCATGCGGGAGCACAACGCCACCGTGGTGCTCACGTCTAGCCGCACCATCACCGGGCAGCGGGACCGGTTACTGCGCAGCCGGGCATGTGGCTTCATCCCGAAGTGCGACCTGTCCGGGTCCGCGATCCGGGCGTTGACCGGCTGACCGTGGGGTGGATCACTCCGGCCCTCGTCGCGGCAGCGATCGGGGTGACCATCGCCGTGGAGACCGCTGCCTTTCGGGGTCAGCTGCTCCCGAGCGTTGCCGACGGTGTGGTCGGTGCGACTCTGCTGACCTGCGGGGTTCTGGCCTGGCGGCTGCCCACGGCCCGCCGGGTCAGCGCGCTGATGCTGCTCTCCGGCGGTACCTGGCTCCTCGGGACCCTGGTACCCGCAGTGTTGCTGCTGCACCGCGGCCCGCTGGTGCATCTGCATCTGTCGTATCCGACCGGCCGCCTGCACCGGGTACTGGCAGTACTGACGGTCGCCGTGGCATATCTGACCGCGATCGTCGATCCCTTGGCGCGCAACGACTGGGTGACCCTTGCCGTTGCCGCCTTGGTGTCGGTCGCGGCGGTCGGTGTTTTCGTCCGGTCGTCCGGACCGGCGCGGAAGGCGGCCCGCCCCGCATTGGCTGCGGCGTTGGCGTTCGCGGGCGTGCTCGCGCTCGGCGCCGTCGACCGGCTGGCCGGGTGGGGCGCCGACCTGGCGATGCTGCTGTTGTACGACACGGTGATCACGGCAGTCGCCATCGTGTTGCTGCTCGACCTGCGGTTCGGTCGATGGGTGGATGCCACGGTGGCCGATCTGGTGATCGGACTGGGTGGCGAGGGATCGGCGAGTCTGCAAGCCCAACTGCGGCGGGCGATGGGCGATCCGTCCGTAGTCATCGGATACTGGGCGCCGGACAGCGGGCGGTACCTCAATGACGTCGGTGCCGAGGTGGAACTGCCGGTCGACGATGCGACGCGGGCCGTGACCTACGTCGGCGACAATGGCGCACCGCTGGCCGTGCTGGTGCACGACGCCGCTGTGACCCGCGATCCGCAGTTGTTGACGGCGGTGTCGGCGGCGGCCCGGTTGGCTGTCACCAATGTCCGCCTCCGGGTGGCAATCCGGGACCGGGCGGCACGTCTGACGGCGTCGCGGCGCCGCATCGTGGAGGCGGCCGACCGGCAACGAACAGAACTGGAAGCCGAACTCGCCGCCGGCACGATCGACCGGTTGGCCGAGGTGTCCCGCCTGCTCGAAGAGGTGGACGTCGACGACATCGACGGGATTCGAGCGGAACTCGCCGGTACGCGGGCGGAGCTGCTCGATTTCGCCCACGGTGTGCGGCCCGCCGCACTGACCTCTGGTGGGCTGACCGCGGCGTTGCGCCTGCTGGTGGCCCGGGCACCGGTGCCGGTCACGCTGACCATGCAGGTGCAGCGAGCCCCGGCCGCAGTCGAGGCATGCGTGTACTTCGTGTGTGCGGAAGCGCTGACCAACATCGCGAAGCATGCCGCGGCCGCACGCGTCGTGGTCGACGTCCGCCGGCAGAACGACCAGATCCGGGCCAGCATCGCCGATGACGGCGCTGGTGGTGCCGATCCCTCGTCAGGCAGCGGCCTGCGCGGGCTCGCCGACCGGGTCGAGGCACTCGGCGGGCACCTCGACATCCGCAGCGCACGCGGGGACGGCACCACAGTGGTGGTGACCGTCCCCGCGGGATGAGGTGCGCAACACCTTGTCCCGACTGCGGGAGTCGACGGTCAGTGCGGGGTGTTCGGGAATGCCTCGGCCGGCGGCGGGCACTGCTGATTCAGGGCGGACGGGTCGGGGGTGGCACTGACCTGCTGGAACTTCCAGTCAACGCCGTCCGCCATCGGTGAGATCATGCCATCCTTCCTCGTCAGGGTGAGGACGTCCCGGTACAGGCTCCAGTTGAAGCCGAACTCCTCGCCCGGCTTGTTGGCCGCGTTGTTCGGTGCCTGGCCGCCGCCGCCCTCGAAGTCCCACACCATGGTGTTGCCGTCTATGGTGTAGCGCCCATACGCCCAGACACATGCCTGGTCGTTGTGCGAAGTGGTGGCGAACCGGCCGCGGTCGAAGACGAAGACAGCGTCACCCCAGTTCTCCGCAATCCGGCCGCCCGGCGGTACACCGGCCGCCGCGAGATTGTCGACGGTCGTCGAAACGGTGTACGTGCCGTCAATCGGGGTGGGCGGCAGTAGTGCCGTCACGGTTGGTGTTGCCACCTGGCTCCGGACGGCGGCTGTGCAGTCGATGGGCGCCTGGTAGGCCGTGTCGACGGGCACGGTATCGGCCAATTGCTGAATTCGATCGAGGAATCCTGCCGTTGCGGCGTCCTGCCGCAGCCATTGGTACACCGGTTCAATCCTGTTTCGTAATTCGGCTAGTTGGGTCGCGTTGGCAGTTTCGAAGGCGAAGGCTCCGGTGCGACAGAGCACGCCGACGCCCTCCTGCTCAAAGGCATTGACGCTGGCCGTCTTGGTGGTGACGGTCGCCTCAGCGGCTTGGGCAAGGAACGTACGATTCTGCTCGCTGAGTCCGGCCAGGGCGGTGCTGTTGCCGTAGACAATCATCGGTCGCGGCCAGAACGTGACGTTCGTTGTGATCGAGTGCGCGGCCTTGTTCTCGCTCACCGTTGACAGTTTTTCCTCGGAACCGTCAAAGGTGGTGGGATCCAGTTCACCCATCGACGGCGTGGGGATCGCGCCGAGCGCTTCCAACGATCGCTCACCGACAGCGCCGGGCGGGGTGAGGAACGCTGCTCCTTGGAAGTCGGAGACATCAACGAAGGGATGGGTGATGCCGGCGGGGTGGCGCATGAACCCGGGCAGGATCCCGAGACCGGTCAACTCGGGGTCGTCCAGACCGGCGAGCATGTCGGCTGCGATGTTGCTGTGCAAGACGGCGGTCTGGAGTTCAGGCCGATCGATCAGCATCGGCGCGATTAACGCATCGAAGGTCGTGATCCCCTGGTCGTGCCAGGTGCGGGCCGCGTTGAGGCCGAGCGGTGCCTCGTTGTTCCGCACCGCGCGGAACAACGATTGCTCCCTGGTCGGAGCGTCAGTGTCATCGGCATGCCAGTAGTCGACCACGTCAATGCGCAGTGCACCGTTGGACACCTCATCGACAGCTTTGACGAAGTCTTCCGATTCCCACTCGCTGACCGGGTTCAGCATGCGCAGCACCACCGGCTCGGCCGGCAGACCGCCCCCTGCTTTCCCGCCTGCCGCCTCGGCCTGGTCGCCGGTCGTGCTGCACCCCGCGAGCGGCACCACCAGTGCAACGACAGCGACGGCGCCCAACCACGCCAGTCTCCGTCGTCGTCCAACGGTTCTCATCGGTTGTCCTGCCACGTCGACACGCATGACCCGTCCTTTCGTCATGAATCATTGCGGACAAAGAGGACATTAGGTATCTGCGGCACCAACCGAATCAGAGCGCACCCGCCGATCGGGTGGCCTGGTTCGGTGCACACCCTGAGGTGCAAACCCGACAAAAGGTGCCAGGATCGTCTGAGTGAAGCCGGCCGGGCTCGGGCTCGCTGCTATTGGGTTAGCTGCGCTGGGGCTGTCGCTTGCCTCGATAACGGTCCCGCTGATCGTGCACGAAGGCACCAGGGCCGCCATGTTTCTCGTCGTCACTGGGTTGAGCGCGGTCGGCGTCGGAGTCACTTCCGCGCTACGCCGCAACGGCACGGCCTTCGGATTGTTGCTTGCAGCCGCGGGATGTCTGTGGTTCGTGACCCAGTGGGACACCCCAGAGATCGGTTCGGCGGCGATGTTCACGCTGGGCGTTCTGTGCCGGGGTGCCTTCCCGGTAGTAGCGGCCCATGCCGCCCTCGCCTATCCGACCGGTCACCTCCCCGCCCGCACCGACCGGATAGCAATCACCGCCGGATACGCCGTCCTGATTGGCACCTTCGGCCTGGCCCCGGCCCTCGTCTTCGATCCGGTAGCCGGCGGCTGTCAGGCATGCCCAGACAACCTGCTCCGAATAGGTTCCGCACCCAAGATTGTCGAGGCTTTGCGCCACGGCGGAGCCGCCTGCGCCGCCGTGATGACGGCTTCGCTCGCCGTTCTGTTCGTCGCACGAATCGTTCGATCGACACCTGCTGGCCGGCGGACGAAGGGGTTGGTATTGAGCTCAGCAACAGTGTTGCTGCTCGCAGCAACGGCGACACTGGTCCGGTCCGTCACTTCTGGCACCGTCCCCCTCGACGAGACGACGCTGCTGCTTTTGTCGGTGCAAGGCATCTCGCTCTGCGCGCTATCCGTCGCCGTGGCCCTCGAATGGATTCGGGTCCGCCGGTCCCGATCGCGGATGGCTCGCTATGCACTGGATATTGGCGACACGGCATCCGGCGGCGACATGCGTGACCTCCTCGCGGTCGAACTTCGGGACCCGACGCTGCAACTGGCGTACCCGCTGGATGACGGCCGACTCGTCGACGCAGCCGGGGCACCGACAACGAAAGGCGGCAACGGCCGCGCCACCACTGCCCTCGTCCGGGACGGCAACACGGTTGCGGTGCTGACCCATCGAGCGGAGCTTTCTGATGATTACCGACTGGTCGAGGACGGCGTGTCGGCCGCTCGACTGCCGTTGGACAACGAGCGGCTGTCTGCGCAGGCCCGGGCGCAGGTTGCCGAACTGGCCGCGTCCCAGATCCGGATCATTGAGAGCGGCGACGCCGAGCGGAAGCGACTCGAACGGGACCTGCACGACGGCGCTCAACAGCGCCTCGTGGCGTTGATGCTCAGCCTGCGACTTGCCGGGTCAACGCAATCTGGTGACGACGCCGAACGGATCGACAAGGCGATTGCGACGCTGCGCGAAGTGATCGCCGCGGTGCGCCAACTTGCCGCCGGCATCTACCCCGCGGTGCTCGCCGAGGGCGGCCTTCGCAGTGGCTTGGCCGCCCTGGCCGAGGAATCGCAATTCCCCGTGTGGGTGGTGGCCGTTCCGGTCAGGAGGTTTCCCGCAGCCGTGGAAACTGCTGCCTACCTACTGGTCTCGATACTCGCCCGCCGAGGTGCTGTGACGGTCTCGATCACCGACGACGAGCGAAACCTCACCCTTCAGGTTGATGCCGCCGCACTGCCAGAATCACTCGCCGAGGTCGATGACCGAGTCGGCGCGGTTGGCGGGACTCTCACCATTGACCATTCAGCGAGGCGACCTACCGTTCGCGCGGAACTGCCATGCGAATAGCCATCGCCGACGATTCCGCCTTGCTCCGGCAAGGCCTCGCACGGTTGTTGGCCGACGACGGCTGTGAGGTGGTGGCCGCCGTCGGCGACGCAGCCGCTCTGCTCCGTGCTATCGAACCGGTCCCGCCGGACGCTGTGATCGTCGACATCAGGATGCCGCCCACCCACACCGACGAGGGAATCGTTGCGGCACAGGCGATCCGCGAGCGGCATCCGAATGTCGCGATCCTTGTTCTTTCGAGCTATCTGGAGTCGGAGTACGCCACCCGGTTGCTCAACGAGGTGCCGGCGAGCGTCGGCTACCTGCTGAAGGAACGGGTGTCCGACGTCGGTGTGGTGATCGATGCGCTCCGCCGATTGATGGACGGCGAATGCGTCATCGACCCCACCATCGTCTCCCGACTGCTCCGCAGAGCCTCCCACGTGGTCACCGCATTCGACACGTTGACCGCCCGGGAACGTGAGGTGCTGGCGCTGATGGCCGAGGGCCGGTCCAACGGTGCGATCAGCAACAAACTGTTCCTGTCGAAGAAGACCGTGGAGGCACACATACGCACCATCTTCCTCAAACTCGACCTCACCATGTCACCGGACGACGACCGCCGCGTCCTGGCCGTCCTGACGATGCTGCGATCCATGCCTTGAATCATTCAATCTTCAGACGTCGAGCGGAATGTTGTGACCGCGGCTGCCCGATGGAGGAGTCCTGACTATAACCGCGGTCCACGGTCCACCGCAAACTCCGTGATGCCGCTTGCGCCCGCCGTGGACGCCGAGTAGTCATGCCACCGTTGCCATCTCGCGCTCAGGTGTCGGTACGGGTTTTGGCACAACGAGTCCGATCCTGACAAGCGCTCTCATAATTCTCCCTGCCCTCCTCGATGCGGTTTGTCATACGGATCTCATTATGGGGCGATCGTGATCCATTGTCGACGCTTCCGTTCACCACTCAGGCTCGATCCTTCATCTGGCAGAACGGTGACCAACACGCATTCCTGCTCAGCCCGAGAACCCACCATTGACCCGTGCCACGACGCTGACCCCTGCCCAGCTCTCACCATCGGCTTTCCCGGTTAGGTGCTGACCCTGATGTGGTTGGACGTTCCGCCCGAGAGGATGGGCAAGTCCTTCGATTCGGCCGATCAAAAGGAGCTATCGAATGACATTTCACACTGATGGGCTTTCCGCTCGGGCGATACTCGGATGCTCGACCGACCGGAGGGCCCACTTCAAGCGGTCACTCGCTGGAATCCCGCAATTTCGACAAAGGCGCCTCGTTGCGGCCCCGGCGGCGGCGCCCGGTGATTCCAACGGTGACCCCATCGCGCGGGAGCAATTGCCGGCAAGGATATTTCGAATTCCGTGAGTCGAGATCGGGTTGGCAGAAAACCGCCGTCAGGAGATAACGCGAGGAGGCGCGATCAACGTATGCCTTGGTCCCAAGTGGGTCAAGGCGGCAGTGTCCGGTCGATCACCCGAAAGGGGTTTGGCAAGCGCCCGAAGAACTTTTCGCGGCCCGAGGTGGTTCGGCCGAACCCGCGCGTCCATGTTGCCGCCGGAGCTGCAGTCCGTGAGTTTGGCGGCGCTCGCAGATTCTGTTCGGCCTGGACCCAACAACGACCTCCTTTGCCACCCGAACAGGCTGCACATGATCAATGCCAATGGCAGCGAACTGCGTCTCGTCATCGGCAGCCACGATTTCAAGAGTCAAACCCGAATGGCTGCCCGTGCGTCGCACGGCGACCACAACTACATGGAGGACGCGATGAATGCACGAACCGGTCGGACGTCCATTCGACAGAATTCACGGGGCAGGGACAGCCGGGCCCGCACATTGATGCTGACGGTACTGGTGCTGGTGGCGCTGTCACTGGTTCTCGCGCCAACCGGCGCTGCGGCGGGGACGCCGGGCACGCACGGCGACCATACTCAGCTGGTGTGGTCCCGCACCATGGACGACACCGGCGCAACGGTCCAACTGGTGATGTCCGACCCGAACGGCCACGGGTTGCGAGAGTTGACCAATCCGGGCGAGGGAGTACGGGACGTTCAGCCGAAGGTATCCCCCGACGGCAGGCGGGTCGTGTTCGAGCGTGATTACCCGGACAATGTGAAGATCCTGATCGTCGGCACCAATGGACGGGGCGAACGCGAAGTACCGATCGAGTGCACGGACCCGTGCGCTGACCCACTGGAACCGGCGTGGACCTCGGACGGGCAGCACATCATCTTCACCCTGGTGGTCGGGCCGTTCGACCTGGTCAACGAATCAGCCAGGTCGGCCGTGCTGTGGACTACGGACCTCGCCGGGAAGGATCTCACGAGAGTTTCGGAGCCTGGAATCGACGGCGAGTTGGAGGACTACAACGCAAGTTTCGCTCCTGACGGCTATATCGTCTACACCCGGGTGAGGAATGCCGATATCACGCCCGCCGCCTTCCGTATGGACCGCGATGGCACGCATGTCCGTCAACTCACGCCGTGGGAAATCCGAGCCGACGGGGCGCAGGTCTCACCGGCCAGGAGCGGGCCGACCCGTGACACTGTGGTCTTCGAGACGGCACGCGATGGCGGTCCATTGGCCGTGGCTACCACGTCTGCCGCGCCTCCGTCGGCTCGGGACGGCTTTCCCCGGATCAGGTATCTGACGTCGACCACGCTCCCGAACCAACAGAACTTCGGTCCCACCTGGTCACCGGATGGCCGGCAGATCGCCTTCGGGCGTTTTGAATCCGAGCCGACGCCCGACACTGATATCTGGACCATGCGCTGGGATGGGAAGAAGCCCGAACAGGTGTCCCAGTCAGAACAATTCGAGTTCTCACCGGCGTGGGGGGTCGGACGTTCCTGAGCTGTGATGACCGTGATGACCTGATGCTCGCTGGCAATTCGGGCAGTGAGCATCCTGGTCGCGGTTCTATCGTCCCCAGCCACCACCCCCGTGCTCGTCGGTCATTCGCGCTTGTTGTACGAATCGCGGCGTCAATCGCTGGCCTGATTGCCGGACTATGGACGCTCAATCTCGCTCGCGAATTGGACGTATTTCACAGGCGGGAGGGCGATCCCGGCCGCCATCCTCCTGCTCGCGGCCGGCCCGGTGCTAAGCCTGGATCCGCAGATCGGCCTGCGTGGTGATGGCGTGTGAGATGACGAAAGTGCCCTTTGACCTGCGACGATGGGTTTGCTGAAGACCTCATCAACGCTGGATCGGAAGGACACTTTCGGTGAAATTGTCGCATGGGTGGGACCGCGGTGTCGCCGTGTTCGATGACATGAATTTGGTGTCGTGCGCCGGGTTGGTCCCAGTGCTGGAACTGGCCGAGCAGACCGGGTTGTCGGAGTTGTTGGACGAGCACGTGGCCTTCACCAGTGAGCTGGTCCGTTCCGGCGCGGCGAACCCGACCCCGAAACTGACATCGATCATCGGCGGTCTGCTGGCCGGCGCGGATAGCATCGGCGACCTGGACGTGATCCGCGCTGGGGGGACACACCGGTTGTTCACCGCGGTGTACGCACCGACCACGATGGGCACCCTGCTGCGTGAGTTCACCGGTGGTCACGTGCGTCAACTTCAGGCGGTCCAGTCAAGACACCTGCTCGCCCTGGCCGACCGGACAACAGTGTTGGACGGCATCGGTGAGCGCGCGTTCGTGGACATCGACTCGCTGCTGCGGCCGGTGTACGGGCACGCCAAACAGGGTGCGTCGTTCGGGCACACCAAGATCGCCGGCAAACAGGTGCTGCGCCGCGGACTGTCCCCGTTGGTCACCACGATCAGCACCCCCAGGGCTGCGCCAGTGGTGGCCGGGATCCGGTTGCGGGCCGGCCGGGCCGGTTCCGGCCGAGGCGCGGCCAGCATGGTCACCGAAGCGATCAACACCGCCAAAGCCGCTGGCGCGAAAGACATCCTGGTCCGCGGTGACGCCGCCTACGGCAGCAGCGCGGTGATCAAGGCGGCGCTGCGCGCCAAGGTCACGTTCTCGCTGGTACTGACCAGGCAACCGTCGGTGAACCGGGCCATCGACTCCATCCCGGCCGATGCCTGGGTGCCGGTGCAGTACCCGGGTGCGGTGAAAGACCCGGACACCGGGGCATGGATCTCCGACGCCGAGGTCGCCGAGGTCGCCTACACCGCGTTCGCCGACACTCCGCAGGCGGTCACCGCCCGGCTGGTCGTGCGGCGGGTCCGGGACCTCAACATCGGTCCCGAGGACGAGATGTTCCCGGTCTGGCGATACCACCCCTTCTTCACCAACAGCACCGAACCAGTCGCCGACGCGGACATCACCCACCGCCGGCACGCGATCATCGAGACCCTGTTCGCCGACCTGATCGATGGACCCTTGGCCCACATGCCCTCCGGATCGTTCTGGGCCAACAGCGCCTGGACCGTGCTGGCCGCGATCACCCACAACCTGCTCCGCGCCGCCGGCACCCTGGCCGGAAACGCGATGGGAGTCGCCCGTGGCGCCACGCTGCGCCGGCACCTGGTCAATGTGCCCGCCCGATTCACCCGCCCGCAGGGCCGGCCCACGCTCCACCTGCCAACCCACTGGCCCCGCGCCACAGCATGGAACAGGCTGTGGCACAAAGTCTTCCATTGCGACGCCACCGTTCAAGTCGCGGCCTGACCACCCACCAACTGCCACCTCAGGCCTGACCGGAACCCCTCCGCGGAAAAGCTGGACCCCAGGCCAGCAGATACTGCACGCATCCAACCGCTCAACCCAACCCGAACCCGGCGAGCCCAATCGAAGATCAACAAGTCAGTCAATCTGCGGATTCAGGCTAAGTGTGCTGCGGATTGCCCAGACGAGGTCGTCGGTGAGGGTTCGGTGGCTTCATGACACAGCAGCAAAGCGACGAACTCGATCGAGATCGGCAGCTTCAAAGACTTCGTTCCACTGCATGTCTTCGGGGTGGATGCACTCAACTCCACACGAGGGCTCTGATGTTCGATGCCTTACGCGCCTCGGTTGACATCGCCCTCAGCTGTTGTTTGCGAAGCGGCCGAGGGAATTTCCGGCGTCCGGCCTTGCCCATAGAGCTCGTTGTACTTAAGGCCAGCGGCGGCGATGCCGCGTGCCGCTGCTCCTGTCCTATGTCGCCAGGCGTACAAGAGCAACCCCAAGACACTCAATAGCGCGGCGATCACGATCAGCCCGGTCATCATCGGTCATCCTCCTCAACCGGACCGCCGCTCGTGGGGGGTCCCGGATTCGGCCGTTGCAGTTTCGATGGATAGTCCCTTGGCTCCCACGCTACCGAATGAGGTCATGCTCGACGGGCGGAATCAATCGGTCAGGTCGGTCGGAAGGTGATCGGGTGACGACCGAACCATTGAGCGTCATCGCTCTCCAGCACGTGAGGATCTGCTGGCGGAATGCGTCCGCCAGGACGTTCCGATGGACGCGGAAGTCACCGTCGAGTTCTCCGGTACCGTGGCCGAACCGCAATACGCGTTGCGCGTTACAGTGCCACTTTCCACCACCGAATGATGACCCGGCCTGAGCCGGTCACCTCCAAACCCGGAGCAGCACAACCGCTTCCGCCGCCAGAGCGCGCCAAGCCCGCGCCACGGCAGGTTGATTGCGCAGAGCCCGCAAATGCCCGCAAGATAGCTACGAATTTCCCACCGGAGTCACCGGCCCAGCAACTCGGTAACCAGGTGGTCCCCGAGCCAGGTCTGATAGCGGTCGGGTGCCCAACCCCGTTCCCGGACGAGGGTGCGGTAGATCTCGGGCAGGACCAGCGCGAGGTACCTGTCGAGGGCGTCCGGGACGGTCAGATCGGGCCGCAGGTGCCTCTCGATGGTTTCCAGGTGCTGTCGGAACGCGGCTTCCCGGTTGGTCTGGATGATCTGCGTCGACCGGGCGATGTCGGGTTCGGTGCGGGCTGCTTCCTGATATGCGGCTATGACGTCGTACATCGCCTCGTATTGCCGGCGCTGCAGCGCGGCGGCCAGCCGGAGCCCTTGCGCCGGATCCGGGTGGACGCGTGCCTCCTGGTGGTGGCGGTCTATGTCCAGTGCTCCCGCGACGCGCCAGGCGGTGTCCTCCAGGATCTTCGCCTTGCTGCCCATCGAGGAGTAGATCGTCTGCACCGGGATGTCCGCCGCCTCGGCGATCGCGTTCATCGTCGTCGCGACGTAGCCGACCCGGGCGAAAAGGTCCCGAGCGGCCACGCTGACCTGCGCCCGGGTGGCCTGGGCCTGCCGCTGTCGATGAGTCGGATGCCTGCCATTGACAACCACGCCTCAGAGTACCAATCTCTTGGTCATAGTAGCAATACGATGAAACGAGGATCGCTATGACAGACAATGCGGCGCAGGTTCCGGTGTTGATCGTGGGCGGCGGCCCCGCAGGACTGACCCTGGCGTTACTGCTCGCCCGGTACGGCGTCGCCTCGACCGTGCTGGAAAAGCACTCGGCGGTGTCCACGCTACCTCGCGCCCGAGGCGTCCACGCACGGGCGATGGAGATCCTCCGCGGCTGCGGCGTCGAGGACGACATGCGCCGCCACGAACTACCGATCACACCGGGGGTCGAGTGGCGACCCGACCTCGTCCACCCGGCGATCCGCGAAGTCCGGACCGCCGGACCGGATTTCGCCGAGGTCAGCCCCTGCGAGGGACTCGCGATCGCCCAGGACGTGTTCGAGACCGTCCTCGAAACCCACCTCCGCGAGCAGCCACTCGCGCGGATTCAGCGCGGTGCGGAACTGACCGCCATGACCGACCACGCCGACGGCTTGACCGCAACGGTTCTCGACCGGGCCAGCGCCCAGGTGGAGACGGTTAACGCCCGCTACGTAGTGGCGGCCGACGGCGCCCGCAGCACCGTCCGCAATTTGCTCGGAATCCCCATGGAGGGCGCGGAGAACCTGGGCGCTCAACTGAGTATCGCGTTCCGCGCCGACCTGGAACCGCACACCGGTTCGGCGCCGCGAGGAATGTATTTCCTCACCGACTCCGGGGCCGGACTGTTCTCCACCCACCCCGACAACCGCTGGGCGCTCAACGTTGCCGATGTCGGTGAACCAACCGATCCAGTCGAAACGGTGCGTCGGGTGACCGGCCTGCCCGACCTGCCGGTCGAGATCATCGGGGTCAGTCGTTGGACGGCGGCGGCCCGCTCGGCTACCCGGTACGCCACCGACCGGGTCTTTCTCATCGGTGACGCCGCCCATCAGGTCCCGCCAGCCGGAGCGACCGGAGTGAGCACCGCCATGGCCGACGCCCACAACCTCGCCTGGAAACTCGCCGCGGTCCTCCAGCACCGCGCCGGCGAAGCCCTCCTGGATACCTACGCCACGGAACGGCAACCCGTCGACCAGCGCAACACCACCGAACTCGGCGCGGCGTGGATCGCCATCACCAGCGGCGGCCAAGCCCCCACCGGTCGAAGCCTCCGTCAGACCGACATGGGCTTCCGGTATGACTCCGACACCATCACCCCCGAACACCACCAACCCACCCCGACCACGGTGAACACAACGACCCACCCCGACAACGAGCACGACTACATCCCCACCGCTTGCCCCGGATGCCGCGCACCGCACCTCTGGATCACCGACAGCGGTGCCCCGAGCAGCACCATCGACCTGTTCGGCCCGAACCTGACCCTGCTCACCGGGCCGGCTGGCAGGCCATGGCACGCCGCCGCACACAGCGCGGCAACCGCACTCGGGACCGCCATCGACACCCACCAGATCACAAACCCAGCTTGGCCACAGCTCTACGACATCACCCCCACCGGCGCCGTCCTCGTCCGGCCTGACGGCCACATGACCTGGCGCACCGGCCAACTCCCGGACGACCCCGCCCAGTGCCCATCGGACCAGCTACTGGCCGCGGCGGCCAGAGCACTCGCCCTCCCCCAATTACCGCGGCGCACTCAGAGCCCGCAGACCGGCGAACACGCCGAGCTGAGCTTGGCGGGAATGACCGGCAGAGACCGAGACGATCGAGTCCATGTCCACACGGACTGATCAGCTGCAATTCGCCCAGGCCCTGGCGGACTGACCCGCTCGGTGTCGAAGGCAGTCCAATTTTGACCACTGCGCGGCCTCGAACCCAAGGCCTTCACCTGGTCGGTTTAGGTTGCCGTTGACACTCGGAAGGGGTCGAGCTGATCGGCCCGGGTGGGCTGTAGACCGGGCTGAGGAAGACGGGACCTGGAGACCGCGCACGCGGCCAAGATCACCGACCGCCCGGGCACTGACAAGGGCCGAACTGAACCAGGGCACCCTGCCGGACACCGTCGAGCGGTGCACCCGCCAGCGCCCGGCCCGATCACCGGAGAACTGGAAGCCTGCAAGTTCGCCCCCCGACCCGCCCGCCCGCCGCTGGCGGCAGCTATCCCAGGAAATCGCCGAGCTCGACACCCCGATCGCCGAATTCACCGCCCAGGCAGTTCCGCACTGCTCAAGCGGTTCAGTGTCGAGGGCTGGCCACTGCCGCGTGCGGCGGCCTGGCCACCGCGACCATCGACGGCCGGCGGGTCCGGAGCGCCGAGCTCGGCGACCTGTTCGGCGTCGCGAGGTCGACGGTCTACCGGCCAGTCGAGCGGGACGCAATCAGGAAACGCGCGTGCGACCAACGACGGCTTTAATTCGCGCCCCTCCTGCGTGACAGCGCTAGCGTCAGCCCGCGACCGCCGACGATATCCCGCAGGAGGTTCCCCTTGCGGAACAACAACGCACGGGGTGATCGTTAGTGGCTCGTCCCGACGCTTGTCGGGATCCATTCGTGCCCGATGGGTTCGCCGAGCCGGCCGGTGCGCCGGAACGGGCGCACTTTACGCGGGCGGGACCAAGGTGATCGGGTGCGACGCAGCCGACGTCACCGGCGACGCCGCGACGGCGAACCTGACTTCGTGCGGCCTGAGACCTGTGAATAGGAGTCGGACCTTGCCAGCGGGGGGTGGCCCAGCCACCGAGATCACGAAGGTTGGGAACGGTCGCGATCGGAATGCTCTGGCCCGGCTGGAATCCGGAGGTAGACCTCATCTTGGTCTCTCACTTTGGGGGACGGTCCGTTGAATGCAGCGGAAGCCGATGTGGCTGGTGGCGGTGTCCACCGCTTGGGGTGAGCGGGCGGCCGGTCGGTACCGCAGGCAGTATTCGGGGGCGCAGAGGTGTGATCCGCCCTTGAGGACCCGGCGCGGGATGGCTGATCCTTGTTCGGCGCTCCCTGCAGGGTCGAGGACCCTTGGATGACCTGGTGCGCAACAAGAATCGGTGACGACGTCGTGCCTCGGGTGGT
>CAWDUY010000013.1:0-532168 GCA_963805555.1 uncultured Actinomycetota bacterium | reverse complement strand
ACTTGGTGAGCAGAGCCTTCGAGGCGGAGCCGGAAGCGCCCATTCTCGTTCTGGAACAGTCGAAACAACCGGGCTTCGAGCGATCCGTCGGGCCGCCGATCGATCGGAACGAGGCCCCCAGTCACTCAGACGGTGTACTCCCGGAAGTCCCCGGAGCGGACGAAGCCGGCCGCGGCGACGAGAACTGCCGCGAGCTCTCGACCGTCCCGTCCACCGACTCGGGCAATCACGACGTCGGCGCCGATGTCGAGGTCGCGGGCAAGTCGATCAGTGGGAAAGTCCCGCGCTTCCAGGATCGTCGCCAGCCAGGCGACTTCCTGCTTGAGGTCGAGGTCACCGCTCACGGATTCAGCGGCCCAGTTCAACAGGTACTGATTGTCGTGCAGGCACCAGGCGATGCCGGCATCGCCGTAGCGCTCTCGCTCATCCGGGAATTCCAGTCGGTACCGATCGCAAATGGCAGTGGCGAGCGCAACCAGGTCGAGCCCTGCAGGCCCACCCAGTGCAGTCGAGTGGCGGGGTGCCTCGTCCCCGTCTGCCGGTGGCTGCACCCGGCGGCCGGTCATCGCGCGACCACCTCGTAGGTGTGCATGCTGTCCAACCGCTCAAGTTTCACAGCGTGCCTGAGCACCGGATCTACTCGGTCGTGGGACACCCGGTGGTCGTTGCTCCTCAGGTATTCCCGGAAGGCATCCTTATCGCGCCACCGGCTGACCATGAGCACTTCGGCCGGGTCGCGGTCGGATCTCCACACCTGCAGATCGACGAAACCGTCGTGGGAGTCCACCAGTCCGGCGCGCTGACCGAAGGCGGCGACGAGTTCATCGGACCTGCCGTCCTCGACCCGCAGACGGGATACCGAGACGTACATGACACGCACTGTACGACTAAATCGGACAAAACGCTTACGTGGGCGACTGAGCTCACAGCCAGCGCCGGCGGTGGAACAGCACCCAGAGAACGCCGCTCTTCGTCGCAGGCGACGGGACCGCTACGAGATCACCGCAGCGGCTCCACGTAGGCGGTCTCGGCATGCTCGGCGAAGTCGATGCCCTCGTGCTCGGCCTGCGGCGCGAGCCGGAACCCGACGACCTTGTTCACGACCGTCCCCAGAACGTAGGAAACGGCGAAGGCATACAGGCCGACCGCAATGATGGCGACCGTCTGTTTGCCCAGCAGGGCCGCACCGCCGCCGGTGAACAGGCCCTCCGGGCCGCCGGTCATCGTATCGACGGCAAGCAGGCCGATGAGGAAGGTGCCGACGACGCCGCCGGTGAAGTGGACGCCGACGACGTCGAGCGAGTCGTCATAGTTGAAGCGGTGTTTCAGGCCGATCGCCCAGGAGCAGATGACGCCCGCCGCGATACCGATCACCACCGCTCCCCAGGTGGAGACCACGCCGCAGGCGGGTGTGATGGCGACGAGTCCGGCCACCACTCCGGACGCGGCGCCGAACGAGGTGGGATGTCCGTCGCGGATCCGCTCCACTGCCAACCAACCGAGCATGCCCATGCCGCCGGCGACCAGGGTGTTCAGCAGCACGGCGGCGGCCTTGCCGTCCGCGGCCAGCGCCGAACCGGAATTGAAGCCGAACCAGCCGAACCACAGCAGCCCCGCCCCGGTCAGCACGAACGGCAGATTATGCGGTCGCATCGACTCGACCTTGAACCCGTGCCGCCGGCCCAGCACCAGAGCGAGCGCGAGAGCCGAAGCGCCCGAGGTGATCTCGACGACGAGACCGCCCGCGTAGTCCAGTACTCCCCACTCGGCGAGCCAGCCGCCCGGACCCCAGACCCAATGAGCGATCGGCACGTAGACGATCAGCAGCCAGATCGGTACGAACGTCACCCAGGCCGCGAATCGGGCCCGATCGGCGATCGCGCCGCTCACCAGCGCCGCGGTGATGATGGCGAACGTCAGTTGGAAGGTGACGAACAGCAGCGTCGGGACCGTGCCGTGGACCTCGTTGACGTCGAGATCGAGGCCGATGAGTTCGGCCCCGCCGATGATGCCGCCGAACCCTTCGGTGAACACCAGGCTGTAGCCGAAGAGGATCCAGACCAGGGTGACGAGCGGGATGCAGATGACGCTCATCATCATCATGTTGAGCACGCCGGTGGTGCGGACCATCCCGCCGTAGAACAGTGCGAGCGCCGGTGTCATCAGCAGCACCATGGCGGTGCTGGCCAGTACCCAGGCCGTCGCGGCAGGATCCAACACGTCGGTCATTCAAAGCTCCTGAAATGTCGTGCCGGGACGTCGCGGCTGAACGGGGCCACCACGTGGCCACGACCGTCGGGCAGGCCGGTACTTAGGGCCAGCTTCGGTCACGACCCGGACATTAGGGGCTCTTCGTAACGTCGATATTCGTGGGGTGTTGCACGGCGGTTGCCGCCCCGCGGCGGAGTGCGGGCACCGGCGGGCCGCCGCGGCAGTCACCGGGAGCGGTCACCTGGTTACGGTGGAGTGATGTTGATTGCCGAAGACATCCTGCTTCTCGCGACGGACGACATCACCGGCAAGATCACGGTGTCGTCGATGCAACTCGACCCTGCGCTGGCCGGCGCGGTCCTGATCGAGTTGGTGGTCGCCGGCCGGGTCGGGCTGGAAGGACAGGGCAGGAGCAGCAAGGTGGTGGTCACGCCCGGCGATTCGCTGGATCACCCCCTCCTGGACACGGCACTGCGGCGACTGGCCGAAAAGAGCCCGCTCACGCCGGTTAAGGCGATCAGCAGGCTGACGAAGGACCTGCGCGACAGCCTCAACACCTCGCTCGAGCAGGGCGGACTGCTGCGCCGTGAGTCCGGCAAGGTCCTCGGGCTGTTCACCACCACCCGTTGGCCCGCCGAGGAAACGGGTTACGAGGACGCGATTCGCAAGTACCTGGCGGCTGCGCTGCTGGGCACCCAGGAACCCGATGCCAGGGCGGCGGCGATCATCTCGGTGCTGACCGCCGCCGATCTGCTCAGAACGGTGGTCGAGAAGGCGGACCTGAAGGTCGCCAAGGTCCGCGGCAAGGAAATCGGCGACGGCAATTGGGCCAGCGACAGCGTCCGATCGGTGATCCAGCAGGCGCAGGCCGCCATCGGCGTGGCGGTCATGGTCAGTACCACCGCGGTCGTTGTCGGCGGTTCGAGCTGATCGTCGTTTGCAACGGCCGGCCGGATCGACACCGGCGGACGATAACCCCGCAAACCGGATTCCGGGATCGGGCTAGCATCGGACGTTCGTCAACGGTCCGTTTGTTGAACATCCCGAACCACCGTTTTCCCAACACCGAGGAGACCCCGTGTCAACCGCCCCCGCCGCCGCGCCCATTCCGAGCGTGAAAATCCCGGCGGGCACGACCGCGGGTGCAGCCGTCCGGGAGGCCGGCCTCGCGACCAGCGGGCCGCAAGCCATCATCGTGGTCCGCGACCGCAAGGGTCGGCTGCGGGATCTGGCCTGGGCCCCCGACCAGGACACCGACGCCGAAGCCGTGCAGGCCGACACCGAAGACGGCCGGTCGGTAATCCGGCACTCCGCCGCCCACGTGCTCGCCCAAGCGGTGCAGCAGGCGTTCCCGGACGCCAAGCTCGGCATCGGCCCGCCCATCCGGGACGGCTTCTACTACGACTTCGACGTGGCGCGCCCGTTCACCCCGGAAGACCTCACCGACCTCGACAAGCGCATGCGCAAGATCATCAAGTCCGGCCAGCGGTTCTCCCGCCGGGTCGTCGATTCGGTGGATGACGCCAGGGCCGAGCTCGCCAAGGAGCCCTACAAGCTCGAACTCGTCGACCTCAAATCCGACACCGGCACAGAGACCAACACCGAAGAAAGCGTCGAGGTCGGCGCCGGCGAGCTGACCATCTACGACAACCTGCATTCCCACACCGGCGAACCGGTGTGGAGTGACTTGTGCCGAGGGCCGCACGTGCCGACCACCCGGTACATCCCGGCGTTCAAGCTGACCCGGTCAGCGGCCGCGTACTGGCGCGGCAACCAGGCCAACCCGCAACTGCAGCGCATCTACGGCACCGCGTGGGAGTCCACCGAGGCTTTGGACGCCCACCTGACCTGGCTGGCAGAGGCCGAGCGAAGGGACCATCGGCGGATCGGCAACGATCTGGACCTGTTCTCGTTCCCGGACGAGATCGGTTCCGGGCTGGCGGTTTTCCACCCCCGCGGCGGCATCATCCGCAACGAGATGGAGAACTACTCCCGGCAACGGCACATCGAGGCCGGGTACTCGTTCGTCAACTCGCCGCACATCACCAAGGCGGAGCTGTTCCAGACCTCCGGGCACCTGGACTGGTACGCAGACGGCATGTTTCCGCCGATGCACCTGGACGCCGAACTCGGACCGGACGGGGAGGTGCGCAAGCCCGGCCAGGACTACTACCTCAAGCCGATGAACTGCCCCTTCCACTCGCTGATCTTCCGGGCCCGCGGCCGGTCCTATCGCGAACTGCCGTTGCGGTTCTTCGAGTTCGGCACCGTCTACCGGTACGAGAAGTCCGGCGTCATCCACGGTCTCACCCGGGTCCGCGGGATGACCCAGGACGACGCACACATCTTCTGCACCCGTGAGCAGATGCGGGACGAGCTGACCAGCCTGCTGCGGTTCGTGCTGGACCTGCTGGCCGACTACGGGTTGAACGACTTCTACCTGGAACTGTCCACCCGCAACGAGGACAAGTACGTCGGCTCCGACGAATTGTGGACCGAGGCCACCGCGACCCTGGAAGAGGTCGCGCTCGCGTCCGGCCTGCACTTGGAGCCGGACCCGGGTGGGGCGGCGTTCTACGGCCCGAAGATCTCCGTCCAGGCCCGGGACGCACTCGGCCGGACCTGGCAGATGTCCACCATCCAGTTGGACTTCAACACCCCGATGCGGTTCAACCTGGAGTACACCGGGCCGGACGGCGTCAAGACCACCCCGGTGATGATCCACCGCGCGCTGTTCGGCTCCATCGAACGGTTCTTCGCGGTGCTGACCGAGCACTACGCCGGTGCCTTTCCGGCGTGGCTCTCGCCCGTGCAGGTGGTCGGGATCCCGGTCGCCGACGCGTTCGGTGACCACCTCGAGAGCGTCATCCGGGAATTACGCAGCCGCGGAATCCGGGCTGACGTCGACCATTCCGACGACCGGATGCAGAAGAAGATCCGCAACCACACCACCGGGAAGGTGCCGTTCCTGCTGCTCGCGGGGGAGAAGGACGTGACCGCGGGTGCGGTGTCGTTCCGGTTCCGGGACGGCACCCAGGTCAATGGGGTGCCGGTGGCCCAGGCGATCGACGCCATCGACGGCTGGATCAAGAGCAGGTCCAACACCTCACCCAGCGCCGAGGCCTTTGCGTTTCTCGTGCCTCCGGTCGGGTTCATCGCGGAGCCCGCCGGTGGCTGACGAACCCGATCTGGTCCATCAAGACGGGATCGGTATCCCGGACCACCTGCAACGACTATGGACGCCGCACCGGATGGCCTACGTCACCGGTGGTTCGGGTGCCGACCGGACCGCCACCGACGGACCGGCGGACGAAGACGCGAACGCCTGCCCGTTCTGCCGGATCCCGACGCTGTCGGACGAGGACGGGCTGATCGTCGCCAGGGGCGAGCACGTCTACGCGGTGCTCAACCTGTTCCCGTACAACCCCGGGCACCTGATGGTGCTGCCGTTCCGGCACATGCCCGACTACACCGACCTGGACGGCTCCGAACTTGCCGAATTCAGCGTCTTCACCCGGCATGCAATGACGACGATCCGGGCGGTCAGCGCCCCGCACGGGTTCAACATCGGCATCAACGCCGGCTCGGCGGCCGGCGCCGGCATCGCCGAGCACCTGCACCAACACGTGGTCCCCCGGTGGGGCGGCGACTCGAACTTCATGCCGGTTATCGGGCAGACGAAGGTGCTCCCGCAATTGCTCGCCGACACTCGCGGTCTACTGGCCCAGGCCTGGTGACGCTCCCGGCCTCGGCAAGTCCAGACCCACCGGGACCGTGGGCTGACCGGTTCGTCACGCCTTCGCGACTATCGTTGGAGCGCTGACCCCGCTGCCCAGCCTGCTGACCTGCGGTTCCAATGTTCGCCATCTGACCTCTGACCTGCGAAAGCCTGACCGGACGGATCTCGATGCTCAACTCCCTGGCCCGGTCCTCGGTGTCCAAGGTCACCGACCCGATAGGGAGAGGTCTGCTCAAGGCCGGGCTCAGTCCGGATCTGGTCACCGTCCTCGGCACCATCGGAGTGGTCGCCGGTTCCGTCGCGCTGCTGGCGCCCGGGTACCTGCTCTGGGGGACGTTCGTCGTCACCGTGTTCGTGCTCGCGGACCTGGTCGACGGGGCGATGGCCAGGGCACGGGGCTATGGCACCGATTTCGGGGTGGTGCTCGACGCCTCGTGCGACCGGATCGCCGACGGTGCCCTGTTCGGGGCCCTGGCGTTCTACGCGTTTTCCGCTGACCAGCGGGTACTCGGCGTCGCCGCCCTGATCTGCTTGGTCACCGGCCAGGTGATCTCGTACGTGAAGGCACGTGCCGACTCGGTGAACCTCAAGATCGGCGGCGCGATCGCCGAACGCGCGGAGCGCAACGTGCTCGGCCTGGTCGGCGCCGGCTTGGCCGGGCTCGGCGTGCCGCACGCGTTGGACGTCTGCCTCTGGCTGCTGGCGGTGGCCGGCCTGGTCACGGTCGTCCAGCGACTGGTCCAGGTGCGGCGCGCGGCCGTGAAGGCGGCCGCCGACACCGACCTGAACCGCGGCACCGGCCGCCCGGCCCTATGACCCCAGGTTCCGCGACCCCAGGCTCCGCGATGAGCAAGGCGGCCCGATGACCGAGGCGGCACTGTGAGCGAACTGACGGACCGGCTCACCGCGGCAGGTTTCGGAGCGGGCTGGTCACTGGTCAAAACCCTGCCGGAACCGGTCGCGGACCGGATCTTCCGGGAGGCCGCCGATACGGCCTTCCGCCGCCGCGGGCCGTCCGTCATCCAACTGGCGAAGAACCTGCATAGGGTGCTGGGCGATGAGTCCACCCCGGAATCGCTCGCCGCTGTTGTGCAAGCGGGGATGCGGTCGTATGCGCGGTACTGGAAGGAGACCTTCCGGCTGCCCGCGCTGGACCACGACGAGGTGTTCGCGCAGATCGAGGCCACCGTCATCGGTGCGGAACACATCGACCGCGCGGTCGCCGAGGGCCGCGGCATCATGCTGCCCGTCACGCATTCGGGGAACTGGGATGTTGCCGGGCTCTGGGTGACGCGGCGCTGGGGCACGATGTCGACCGTGGTCGAAAGGCTCAAACCGGAGTCGCTGTATGAGAAGTTCGTCGCCTACCGGGAATCGCTCGGGATGGAGATCCTGCCGCTGACCGGCGGTGTCTCGCCGTCCCAGGTGCTGAAGGAACGGTTGCGGGCCGGCGGCATCGTGCCACTGGTCGGCGACCGGGATCTGTCCGCGAGCGGAGTGTCGGTGTCGTTCTTCGGCGAGACGGCGAAGATGCCGCCGGGGCCCGCGATGCTCGCGGCGCTCACCGACTCGTACCTGTGTCCGACGAACCTGAGCTTCACCGATCGGGGGTGGGGGATCCACATCCACCCGCCCTTGACGCTGCCCGGCACCCGGCTCGCGCAGCAGGTCCGCGGTGGCACCCAGGACATCGCCCGGATTTTCGAGCAGGGCATCGGCGACCACCCCGCCGACTGGCACATGCTGCAGCCCTTGTGGAGCGCCGATCTGGCAGCACGGGGGACCGCACGATGAGGGTCGGCCTGGTCTGTCCGTACTCGTTCGACGTCCCCGGCGGGGTGCAGGCGCATGTCGCCGACCTGGCGCGGACGCTGATCGGTCTCGGGCACCACGTCTCGGTGCTGGCCCCGGGTGACGACAGCGACGGCATCGTCGAGTTCCCCGACTTCGTGGTGCCGTCCGGCCGCAGCCTGGGGATCCCGTACAACGGCTCCGTCGCCAGGCTGTCGTTCGGCCCGGTCTCCTACACCAGGACCAGGCGCTGGATCCGGGCCGGCAAGTTCGACGTGCTGCACCTGCACGAGCCGGTCGCGCCCAGCCTGTCGTTCATCGCGCTGATGGTCGCCGAGGGGCCGATCGTCGCCACCTTCCACACCGCCAACCCGCGCTCGCGCTGGCTCAACGCGCTCTCCGGAATGCTGCAGCCGTTCATGGAGAAGATCACCGGCCGGATCGCCGTCAGCGAACTGGCCAGGCAGGTGCAGGTCGAGCACCTCGGCGGCGACGCGGTGATCATCCCCAACGGCGTTGACGTGCAGTTCTTCGCCGGGGCCGGCCCGCTTCCCGGATACCCGCGGACCGGCGGGACGATCGGCTTCGTCGGCCGGTTCGACGAATCCCGCAAGGGCATGCCGGTGCTGCTCGAGGCGCTCAAGCTGATGATCCGCACCCGCCCGGACCTGCAACTGCTGGTGGCCGGCAGCGGTGACGAGAAGGAACTCCGGGAGGCCGCCGGGCCCGGACTGCAGGGCGCGCTGAAGTTCCTCGGCCGGGTCTCCGACGCCGACAAGGCGTCCATGCTCAAGTCCGTCGACATCTACTGCGCCCCGAACATCGGCGGTGAGAGCTTCGGGATCATCCTCACCGAGGCGATGAGCGCCGGGACACCGGTGGTCGCCAGCGATCTCGACGCGTTCCGCCGGGTACTCGACAACGGCATCGCCGGCGTGCTCTTCCCCGTCGGCGACGCGCCCGCGCTGGCCAGGGCGTTGTCGACGGTGTTGGACGACCCGGGCCGACGCGCCGTGCTCTCCGCGCAGGGCCGGCGGGTCGTCGCCGCCTACGACTGGCCGGTCGTCGCCGCCACGGTGGTCAAGGTGTACGAGACGGTGGTGGCCGCGGATCCGCGGGCCGTCGTCGAGGCGGACTGAAAACCCTTCACTGGTGCGCCGGCGGCTCACCACCGTGACCTTGGGCACCCTGGACGGCTATCCGGTGTTTGCCCTGACGTCGGCGGCCCGGCGGCATGCGACCCTGGTAACGGCTCGAATCCGCAGCCGTGATGTGCAACCGTTGACGTAGCTCAGGAGGGCAGAGCAATGACCACCGTCATCGTCGTCGTCCTTGTGGTGCTGCTCTTGATTGCGGCCCTTCGGCTATGGCTGACCGCCAACCGGTTGGACCGGCTGCACGTGCGCACCGAGGCCGCCTGGTCGGCCCTGGAGGGCGCGTTGGCCCGACGGATCGTCGCCACCAGAGCGGTGGCCGCGGCCGGTGGCCTTGACCATGCCCAGGCCGAGCAGTTGCGGCGGCTGGCTGATGTCGCCGACCACGCGGACCGAGCCCATCGGGCCGACGCGGAGAACGACCTTTCGCGCGCCCTGTCGACCATTCCAGCGGCGGCCGAGCCGGAACTCGCTGCCGAACTGGCCGACGCCGCCGAACGTGTCGTGCTGGCCCGGCGGTTCTACAACGACGCGGTCCGCGACACCCGGGCGCTGCGTGCGGTGCTGTTCACCAGGGTCTTCGGGCTCGCCGGCCGGGCGGCGATGCCCGACTATTTCGAGATCGCCGAGTACCCGCAACGCTCCGTCCCGCTGAGCCGCACCGCCGCCAGGGTGGTGCTGCTCGATGACACCGATCGGGTGCTGCTGCTCTCCGGCACCGATCCGCGGGTGGGTTCGCGCTGGTGGATCACTCCCGGCGGCGGCGTCGAGGGCGGCGAATCGTTGCCGGACGCGGCCCGGCGGGAGCTGGCCGAGGAAACCGGCCTGCTCCTCGGTGCGGCCGATCTGGTTGGCCCGATCTGGCGGCGCGTTGCCCGGTTCACCTTCACCGGCATCGACTACGAGCAGACCGAGTTCTATTTTGCCGCCCGCGCACCCCGGCCCGGTGCAGCCGCCTCGGGCGGCTCGGAGGTTCAGCGCAATCACGAGGTCGCGGACGCCGGCGTGGAGGGCACCCCGAGTGGCAGCACGATGGTCGCCGCTCCGCTGGTGGCGGCCACCGTCGTTGCGGCAACTGCGGATCTGCAGACGTCCGTCCACCCGGACGTCAACATCATCGACACGTCCGGGCACACCCTCCTGGAGCGGCAAACCCTGACCGGCCACCAGTGGTGGGCCGCTGATGCGCTCACCGGAACGTCCGAAATGATCTATCCGATCGAGCTTTCCATCCGGTTGCCGGAGGTTCTCGCGATACTCGCGGCCGGCGTCGCGCCGTCCGAGGTTCCACAGATCGATTAGCGAGCGGATGGCGACCCGGTCGCTCGCGACGACTCACCCGTTTGCCCGTCAGGTGGCCCTGAACCGGACATTTTCAGCTCTCCGGCAACGAATCGCCTCCGCAACGGCGGGTCTGCCGCATCCCCGTCCACCCTTGGGCCTAGCGTGATCGAGCCGCTTGCCGCCCCAGAGCCGGGGTGTGCGCGCCTTGGAGGAACCGTGAATCGTCTGACGCGCGCGATCGGCGTGCTGGCCGTCCCGTTGTTACTGATCGCCGGTTGTTCGTCCGGCGACGACTCCGCGGTCAACAGCACACCGGTGACAAGCTCGTCGGCCAAACCCAGCCCCTCCCCGACCCCGACACCCTCGCCGACCCCCGCACCACCCCCGGCTCCCGAGCCACCGCCACCACCACCCCCGACCGACCCGCTCACCGGCGGACCTCTGGTGCAGGGCCCGGTGATCGCCGTCAAGATCGACAACACTTCGGCCGGGCTTCCGCAGTACGGCGTTGCCGGCGCCGACATGGTCTACGTCGAACAGGTTGAGGGCGGGCTGACCCGGCTGATGTCCGTGTTCCACACCAACCTGCCGACGGAGGTTGGCGCCGTCCGCAGCGTCCGCACCACCGACGCGGAACTGCTGCCGGTTTTCGGGACCCCGGCGCTGGTGTTCTCCGGCGGCGCGGGCATACCCCTGGACGCTCTGGCCGCGACCCCCACGATCGCGATCTCCGAGGACGGCGGCGGTCCCGGGTTCTGGCGGTCCGATTCCGCGAGCGCCCCGTTCAACCTGCACAGCAATCTGCAGACCGTGGTGGGCAGCGTGAGCGGCATCAGCCAGCCGAACAACATCGGCCTGGTCTTCGCGGCAACCGACCCCCGCGTCGACGCGGCACCAGCCGCGACCGCACTGTCCGTGCAGTACGAGGCGACCAAGCTGCAGTTCAGCGCAGAGGGTGGCGGCTACCGGTTGATCCGCAACGGCGAAGGGGAGACCGACGCCGAAGGTGCGCCGATCGTCACCGACAATGTGGTGTTCCAGGATGTCGCGTTCGAACCCGACGGAGAGTTCGACTCGGTCGGGTCGCCGTCCTTCATCTCGCACACCGTCGGCAACGGAACCTTCACCCTCTTCCGGGACGGGCACGCCATCGCCGGGACCTGGAGCAGACCGGCGCCCGATCAGCCGACGCAATACCTGGACGCTGCCGGTCAGCCGGTGCCGTTCAAGCCGGGTAAGACCTGGGTCGCGCTGGTTCCGCCGATCGCCTCGGTGAGTGTGTCCTGACAGTGCCGAACGGGATTCTGCTGCGGTTCGCCCGAGTAGAATCCGGTGGTGAACGAAGCTGGCCGATCGTAGATCTGGTCTTCGGCGAGAGCCGGAACCGACCACCGGTCAGTTGTGCATCGTCGTCGGCGTTCGGCCGGTGACGCCATCCGCCTGAGGAGTTAGCGCCTTGTCCGCCGCCCGCACCCCTGAAGTTGATCCGTCCACCGGGTCGTCCAGCACAGTTGCAGACTCCCTGACCACCACCGGCACCGCCCGAGTGAAGCGTGGCATGGCGGAGATGCTCAAGGGCGGGGTGATCATGGACGTGGTCACGGCCGAGCAGGCCAAGATCGCCGAGGACGCCGGCGCGGTCGCGGTGATGGCCCTTGAACGGGTGCCCGCCGATATCCGGGCGCAGGGCGGGGTCTCCCGGATGAGCGACCCGGACATGATCGACGGCATCATCGCCGCCGTCTCGATCCCGGTGATGGCGAAGGCCCGGATCGGGCACTTCGTCGAGGCGCAGATCCTGCAGTCGCTCGGTGTCGACTACATCGACGAGTCCGAGGTGCTCACCCCGGCCGACTACGCACACCACATCGACAAATGGGCCTTCACCGCCCCGTTCGTCTGCGGCGCCACGAACCTCGGTGAGGCACTCCGCCGGATCACCGAAGGGGCGGCGATGATCCGATCCAAGGGCGAGGCCGGCACCGGTGACGTCTCCAACGCGACGACGCACATGCGCACCATCGGCGCTGAAATACGGCGGATCCGGTCCCTTTCGCCCGACGAGCTGTACGCCGCGGCGAAGGACCTGCAGGCGCCGTACGACCTGGTCGCCGAGGTCGCGTCGCTGGGCAAGCTGCCGGTCGTCATGTTCACCGCCGGCGGCATCGCCACGCCGGCCGACGCGGCGATGATGATGCAACTGGGCGCCGAAGGTGTCTTCGTCGGTTCCGGGATCTTCAAGTCCGGCAACCCGGCCGCCCGGGCCGAGGCGATCGTCAAGGCAACCACCTTCTATGACGACCCCGACATGCTGGCCAAGGTGTCCCGCGGGCTGGGCGAGGCGATGGTCGGCATCAACGTCGACGACATTCCACAGCCGCATCGACTTGCCGAACGCGGTTGGTGACGGCGTAGGTTGCCGGAGGCCGCCGTTGCCGATCCGTTGGGCGTCGGGTGCGGCTATGTCACAGCCGCATCGACTTGCCGAACGCGGTTGGTGACGGCGTAGGTTGCCGGAGGCCGCCGTTGCCGATCCGTTGGGCGTCGGGTGCGGCTATGTCACAGCCGCATCGACTTGCCGAACGCGGTTGGTGACGGCGTAGGACCCGTTGTGGTCAGCCCGCGAGGGCGTTGACCATTCGCTGCACGGCGGCGGGCTCCGCATAGGGCAGGAACAGCGACGGCTCGATCAGTTCGACCTCGAGCACGCAGGGGTGGCCATCGTCGTCGTTGACCAGGTCGACCCGGGCGTAGGCGGGTGTGCCCACGCGTGACGAGACCACGTTCACGGCCGCTTGCGCGGTGGCGACCTGCTTGGTGCTCGCGATATGAGGCGCATTGGTCTCGGCGGCGAAGAGATCGTCGACCGTGCCGGCCCGGGGGAGCACGACCCGCTTGCTAGCGGCGTGGCTGTACTCGCCGCGAAAGAAGATCAGTGGCCACTCGCCTTCGGTCGCCACCGAGGCCAGAAACGGTTGCACCAGAACGGATTTGCCCTGCGCGCCAAGTCGCTCGACGTGTTCGCGAGCCATCGGATGCTGCTCAGGTCCGTACGTCGAGGCGTCCTTGCTGCCCGCGCCGATGGCCGGTTTGACCACGAAGTCGCCGGCCGGGAAGGCCACGTTTTCGCCCGGTTCCACGAATTCCGTCGGGGTGATCGGCACTCCGGCGGCGGCCAATTCGCCGAGGTAGTGCTTGTCCAGGCTCCAGCGCACCAGCGGGATCGGGTTGAGCAGGTCGGTGACGGCGTCGACGGCCTGTAGCCAATCGAGGAACTCGGCCAGTCGCTGCGGATAGTCCCACGCGGAGCGCAGCACCACGCGGTCGAACATCGACCAGGCAACGCCGGGGTCGTGCCAATCGACGACGTCGACCTGCACGCCCGCGCCCAGTAGTGCGGCCAGGGCGATCGGCTCGTCCTCGTCCCGTCCGCGGGCGTCCCTGGTCGTCACCCATGCGAGCCGTTCGATCACCCGCACACCGTAACGGCGGAGGTCGGGTTCAGCGTCAGTTGCTCTGGCAGCCAAGGGCGAACAGTGCAGCCGGGACCTCGTTGTTGGCACACGCCTGGCTCCGGTCGGCGACTTGTTGCCATTGATCGTCGGTCCACCGCAGCAGGAAGGTGTATTGCGCCTTGTTGACCAGGTCGTTGGCCCCGGCCACCGCCCAGGTGTCCTGGCAGCTGAAATCGGTGTCGCTGACGGTCAACGGGGTGTCCCGTCCGGCGTTCACCGCATCCTGCAGAGCTTCTTTCGTGCAGATCGGTGCGAGTGCAACCGCAGCCGACGACGGCGCCGGCGCGGTTGTGGGCACGGTGGTGGTGGCCCGGATCTGGGACGCGGAACCACCGGCAGTGCTGGGCGGCGGTGTGGAGGGGACCGTCGAGGATGCGGTAGGTGCCGAGGGGGGCGCCTGTTCGGTCGGTGTCGACCCGGCGCAGGCGGTGAGGCACAAGGTTAGTGCTAGGGAGACGGCCAGGCCGCGTAGCCGGCCCATCCGATGCAGCAGCATCAGATCACCTTTTTCCTCAGTCAGCACCACGGCATGGTGCCAGTGAATACGCCGTTCGGAAAGTCCGATCTGGGTTTTTCGCGAAGTTGGCCCAGTCTGAGTACAGGGTCTAGACTCAGCACTATGGTCGACAGTCTGTCCGGGGTGCTCGAGTTGGTCGGTGAGCGGTGGGCGCTGCTGGTCGTCCGGGAGGTCTCTCTCGGACTGCGCCGATTCGATGAAATCCAGTCCGCGACCGGCGCACCGCGAACCGTGCTGTCCGACCGACTGCGCAGGCTGACCGCGACCGGCATCCTGACCACCCGGATCTACCAGGTGCCGGGTGCTCGCGCTCGCCACGAGTACACGCTGACCGATGCGGGGTTCGACCTGTTGCCGGTGCTGGCCGCGTTGTCCGAGTGGGGGGAACAGCACATCGCGCCCGGCGTCCTGCCGGAAATCATCTACCGGCACAGCGGTTGCGGCGGCCGGATCAGCGTCAAATTGCAGTGCGACTGCGGCGAGCAAACCGATCCGAGGGACCGGTTGATCGCCGAGGTCAACAGGTAGAAAGCCGTCCCCGAATCACTCCGTCCCGATCCGAAACAACCATCAGGAGAAGCTATGTCGCTCGACACCACCACCGATGACGCCTTCGCCCAGGACGTCCTGGCCAGCCCGATTCCCGTCCTCGTCGACTTCACCGCCACCTGGTGCCCGCCCTGCGTGATGATCGCCCCGGTGCTCGCCCGCATCGCCACCGACGAGGCTGCCCGGCTGCGGGTGGTCTCGCTGGATGTGGATGCGAACCCGATCGTCACCGCGAAGTACCGGGTGATGGGCATGCCGACGCTGGCGCTGTTCGTCGACGGTGAGGTGGTCGTGCAGTTCATGGGGGCCAAGCCGCGGGCGGCCATCATGGCGCAGTTGGAGCCGCACCTGCAGCCAGTGGCGACGGCCGTCGGCGGCGCGGTCTCGGCCGGTTAGGAGCGGACCTTCGGGTCCGGTTCGGCCGTTGCCGGCGACCGTCGGGCATTGAAGACTGCTGCGCGTTCGACGGTCAGCAGGCTCTCGGCCGAGTGCTCCGCGTGATAGGCCGCCCCGCCACCGCGGATGCCGAACAGCCGCTTCGACCACAGCAACCAGATGACCGCCGCGATGTTGATGACGAGCGCGCCGACCCTGATCACGGTGATCTTCTCGGTGACCTCATAGATCTCCCACGGCAGGAAGACGCTGGTCGCGACCACAGTCAGGTACTCCCCCCAACGCCGCATCGTCCACAGACCGTACGACTCGACGAGTTGCAGCGTGCCGTACGCGATGACGCCGACCGTGATCCAGGTCAGGGTCGCCGGGGTGAACTCGAAGACCCGGCTGATCCCGCGGACGATCCTGGAGTCGTCCAGGCTCCAGCCCAGTTGGTCGGCCACTGGCCGGAACACCGTCAGGTCGTTGTTGAAGGTGTCCTTCAAATCCTGCTCGCGGCCGCGGAATCGAATGATCAGGAACGCAACCAGGTACAGCACCAGGCCACGGACCACTCGTTCCACGGCAAGTAATCGCATGATCGTCCGGTCGCGAAGCAGTCGACCACGCGGGACTTCAGGGGCGCTGTCCGCGGGCCCGGACATCTTGGGTTCGCCGATGACGAAGTCACCGCACCGCAGGCAGCGCCACGCCTCGCCGGCGGGTGTGCTCACGTGCAGGCGGTCGTGCAGTTCCGGTTCGTCGGGCGCGAACGTCTCATGCCCGCGCCGTCCGCACGCCCGCAGGCTCCAATCCATCCCGCGAGGTTAGCCGGGGCCGACCCCCGGCGTTTCCGTGGTTCCGCGGGCGGCGCGCTGCAGCTGACAAGGCCAGCCGCCGACCCGGGGTGCGCGGTTACGCGGTATGGCTCGCCGCGCCGTCCGGCACGAGACTGAACGCGCCCTCCTCCTCCTGGGCATTGTGCAGCCGCAGGACCGCGTACAGCCCGTAGAGCAGGCGGCGAAGCTCGATGGCGTCCTCGGGTTGGGCGGGGTCGTCGTCAAGAGAAACCAGGAGCCGCCGGAGCCGGGAGACCTGGTGCTCGATCTCGGCGTGGGTGCGGCTCATCGCGGCGGTCGCATCCGTGCCGCCGAGGGCCCGGTCGACCAACGGGACGAGCAGCGCCTCGTCGGCCCTCTCGTGCGGCAGCAGTTCGCCCTCCAGCCGCCCCAACAGGATCCGCACCGGTTCGAGATCACAGTCGTGCGAGGACAGTTCGTCTGCCACCGAGCGGATCTGCTCGATCAGCGGCAACGTGGCGTCGTGTTCGGCCCGGAGCCGGACGGCGGTCGCGATGTCCTCGGCCGGCATGGCGATGGTGTGCACTGCACCGGGCAGGACCGCCCGCAGCGCGATACCGATCGCCAACACGTCGATGATCTCCTGCACCACAGCGCCCACTGCGGGTGGGAGCAGCCCTAAAGCGGCGGCGACCATCGCGACGAGTGAGAGCCCCATGCCGACCAGGACGGCCTGCAACGCGATCTTCTTCGAACGGCGCGCGATCAGGATGGCGTCGCCCAGGGCGTCGATCCGATCGACGGTGAGCACCACGTCGGCGGCCTCGGAGGACGCAGTCGCGCCGCGTGCGGCAAGGGCCACCCCCACCCCTGCGGCGGCGAGTGCGGGCGCGTCGTTGACCCCGTCGCCGACCATGATCGTCGCGCCGTTCGCGGACTCCCGCTCGATCGCGGCCAGTTTGTCCGCCGGATCGCAATCGGCGAGCACGGTGTCCACCCCGACGATGCGTCCGATCATGTCCGCGATATCGGCGCGGTCGCCGGTGACGAGTACGACGCGGGTGATCCCGGCCGTGCGCAGCGCCCGGACCATCCTGGGGGCGTCCGGCCGGATCGCGTCCTGCAGCAGGAAGGCGCCGGCCGGTTGGTCGTCGACGGCGACGAAGACACTGAGCGAACCGTCCAGATCGGCGCGCCGCCGAACCTGCCGCACCCACTGCGGGGTGGTGTCACCGACGATCCAGGATGCCTTGCCGAGCCGGACCCGGCGGCCGCCGACGGTGCCTTCAAGGCCGTAGCCGTGAACCTCCTGAACGTTCCCGGGCATCTGCAGGGTCAGCCCGCGCCGGGTGCCACCGGTGACGATCGCGCTGGCCAGCACGTGCGGCGACACCTGGTCCAGCGACGCGGCCAGTCGCAGCAACTCGTCGGCATCGACGCCGTCGGCGGTGATGACGTCGGCCAGGACCGGGTGTCCCTGGGTCAGCGTGCCGGTCTTGTCGAACAGCATGACCTGCCCGCCGGCCAGGGCCTCCAGTGCGCCGCCGCCCTTGATGACAACACCGACATGCGCGGCCCGGGAGAGTCCGGACATGATGGCGATCGGGGCGGCGAGCAGCAGCGGGCACGGCGTTGCGACGACCAACACCGCCACCGCCAGCACCGGGTCACCGCTGACCGCCCAGGACACCCCGGCCAGGATGAGCGTCAGCGGGACGAAGTAGATGGCGAATCGATCGGCGGCCCGGACGAACGGCGCCGATGACGCCTGGGCCTGCTCGACCAACCGGACCACACCGGCGTAGGTGGATTCGGCGGCGACCGCGGTCGCCAACAGATCGATCGGCGGCCCCGCGTTGACCACGCCGCTGCGCACGTCGGCGCCGGTGATTCGCTCGACCGGCAGCGGCTCACCGGTGAGTGCCGACTCGTCCAACACGGCCGTCGACAGCAACCGGCCGTCGACCGGGACAACCTCACCGGTGCCGACCAGCAACCGATCACCGACGATGACGTCATCGACCGGCACCTCGACGACCGCGTCGTCGACGCGGCGGCGTGCCGTCCGTGGCGCCCGCTGCACCAGCAGGCTCAACTCCCGGCGGGCCCGCGCCGCCGCCCGGGCCTCCAGCAGCTGGCCGCTGGCCAGCATCACCGTGATCATTGCCCCGGCGAACGGCTCGTTCACCACCAACGCGCCCGCCAGCGCGAGCACCGCGATGACGTCAACGCTCAACTGGCCGCTGCGGATTGCGGTGATGGTCCAACCCACCGAGAACACCAGACCCAGCACCGTGCCCGCGATCCACAATGCTGCCGCTGCGGTCGACGCGGACAGCAGCCACGCGGCCCCGCCGGCGAGCAGCAACACCGTGGACACCACAAATAGCGCCCGTTCCTTGTTCGCTGCCCACGTGCTGTGCGCCGTCGCGGTCACCTCTGCCGACCTCCCAAGATCACATACCTGCTCGTCAGTGTGATCGAGGGGCTGCTTGACGGTCAGGGGCGAAGGTCCCCACCTGCGACCGACAGCGATCGGGTGTGAACACCACGACCCGCGCGAAACACGTCGGGGCTCCGGGTGTTCGGTGACCGACTCAACCGCGGGTCAACGCGAACGACGCCGACTCAACCGACGCTCCGGCAGCCGGCTCGGGCGTGAGGTCGGCCTTTAAACGGTGCCGCGGCGCACCGTCACCGGTCGCGGCCCGATCTGCCGGTGGCGCACCATGGTCCCGAGCCCGGTGCCGCCCGGTTCTGCGGCCGGTGACGATTCGCCGCACGGCGGCGACCGCCTGATCGACGTCGTCGGTGGAGTTGTAGAGGTAGAAGCTCAGCCGGCAACTGGCGGCCGGGTCGAGCCCGAGTTCGCGATGCGCGAGGGTCGCGCAATGACAGCCGGCCCGGGATTCCACCCCTGCGTCATTCAGCGCTGCGGCGAGATCGAAGGGACTGTGTCCGGCGACATTGAACGCGACCAAGGGGGAGCGGGCGCGGGGTGCGGCGGGCCCGTAGATCGTCAGGCCGGGTACTGCCGCCAGTGATTCCATCGCCCGCTCGGTGAGCCGTCTGGTGTGTGCACCGATCGCGGTCATGGTCGCCGCCACCGCCGTCGCGGGGATGGGATTGTTCGACCGGAAATGGGCCCGCGGCCCGGCCGCCCCGATCAGATCGACGGCAAATCGGAGCGCCTGCGCGGAGGTAATGACGCCGAGGATATTCGGTGTACCCGCGGAGTATTTCCAGGGCAGGTCGTTGTAGCCGACATGGTCCGCGGACACCTGACCCTCGGCGATCATGTCGCCGCCATAAAGAAAGGGCAGCGACTGCGCTGACAGATGTTCCTTGGCATACAGGACGCCGACACCGAACGGCGCCAGGAACTTGTGGAACGAGAACGACAGATAGTCGACATCCATTGCCTGGACGTCGATGTGGCTGGTCGGCACCAACTGCGCGCCGTCCACCAGCAGCCGTGATCGGCTCTCGCCATTGGGCTGGTGATAACCGCTGCGGTCGGCGATGTCCCGAATGATCCCCAGGTCGGGTTTGCTGCCGAGGAAGTTGGACGCCCCGGTGCAGCACACCAGTTTGGTCCGCGAATCCACCAGGGAGGCAAGGTGATTCAGGTCCAGCTCGCCGGTGACATGGTCGAACCGGGCAATACGCAGGTCGACGCTTCGGCCGAGCCGGGGCAGGATCTCCCGGCACAGTCCGTACCAGGGAACGAAATTGGAATTGTGCTCCAGCATCGTGACGACAATGTTGTCGCCGTCCCGGAATTCGGTGAGCAGCGAATACATCACGGCGTTGTGGGCCTCGGTGGTATTGCGATACGTGGCGATGCTCCGCCGACTCGGCGCGTTCAGCCAGCCGGCAATGGTGTCGTAGGACTCCTCGAACAGCGCCGTCGTCACCTGGGAAGCGGTGGACTGGCCGCGGTGCACATTCTCGTAGGAGGGGATCAGGCTCCGATACAGATCGAGCAACTGTCGCGGCGGCTGGGTGCTCGCGGCGTTGTTCGTGACGATCCGCCCGCTGCGCGCCAGATCAAAATGCGCGCGAATACGGTGCACGTCGAGTTCGGCGGTACGAAGCGAGGTCATCGAAGGCCCTTTGCGAGTGACGACGGCCGGGCAGGGGATTGCGCCGGGAGCCGGTGCGTGTGCCGAAAGGGAGACCTCGCGCTGCTGGATTGATACTCAGGCCAGCCAGCCGGGCAGCGACGAACGGGCACCGAGCGCCGCCTGCCCGGCGATCGCCGCCAACCGGCCCACGGCTGTCACGAGGTGCTCGGCGCCCGCGGTGAAGGGCAGGCGAAGGTAGGACTCCATGGTGCCGTCCGGCCCGAACCGCGGTCCCGGTGCGATTCGCACTCCGGCGGCCGGCGCCAGCAATGCCAGGTCGGTGGCGAACGGACCGGGCAGCCGAACCCACAGGGAGGTACCGCCCTGCGGATGGCTGGGCTGCCAGTCGGGCAACTGGGTCGCCAGCGCCGCCTGCAGCGCGGCGGCACCGGTGGCCAGCCGGGAACGTTGGATCGACAACGCGGGGCCTGGGTCCGCCAGCAACGCGGCCACCACCAGCTGGTCGAGGACCGGCCCGGACATGTCGCCCAGGGCCCTGGCCGCGGCCAGTCGCTGGACCAGCGGCGGGGCGGCCCTGATCCACCCCACCCGCAGCCCACCCCAGAACGACTTGGACACCGAGCCGAGCGAGAGCACCCGGGTGCCGTCATCGAAGGCCGCCATCGGCGGCGGGATCGGCGCGGTGCCGGGGAACGGGACGTCCCGGAACGACTCGTCGACCATCAACAGCGTCCGGGCGGCCCGCGCCGCGGCAACCAGCGACTCCCGGGTCTGCACGTCCATCAGCGCGCCGGTCGGATTGTGGAAATCCGGGATCAGGTAGCCGAGGCGTGGTGCGGTCTGCCGCAGAGTGGCATCGAAAAGATCGATATCCCAGGCACTCTCGTTGGCTGATCGACCCCACGAGTCGGGCTCGGCCAGCCCGACCGGCGCGGGTATTCGGCGGCCCGCCCGCAGCGCATCCAGCGCGACCGGGTAGGTCGGGCATTCGATCAGCACCCGGTCGCCGGCTGAGGACAACTCGCCGACAACCAGGGTGAAGGCGTGCTGGGCACCGGAGGTGATCAGGATCTGCTCCGCGGTGGTCGGCACCCCCGCGGCCGAATAGCGGGCGGCGATCAACTCGCGCAGCACAGGTAGTCCGAAGGGCAGGTAACCGTCGCCGGTGGCGTAGTGGGGGAGTTGTTCGACGGCGGTCTGCACGGCGACCGCCAGCGGCTCGGCCGGCGCCGGTAGGCAGGCGGTCGTCAGGTCGATGGTGGCCTGCGGGTCGACGGCCGAGGGAATCGACTCGTGCCAGCCGATGCCGTCCTGCCAGCCGAAGATGCCGCCTGCGCCGAACGGGGCCGCGGCACTCGAGACTGGGGACCCAGGGCCGCGTCCTGAGTTGCCGGCCGGTAGCCGGAGTCGGCTCCCGGAACCGCGCCGGGACTCCAGCCAGCCCTGCTCCCGCAGCAACGCATAGGCGGCGCCGACAGTGGTCCTGGATAGCGAGAGGCCCACGGCCAGTTCACGTTCGCTCGGCAGCCCGGTGCCGACGGCGAGCCGGCCGTCCAACACGGCGGCGCGGATCCGGTCGGCGAGCATCCGGTAGGCGGGCTGCCCGCCGTCCCCCGGGGTAGGCCCCAGGCGACGAGCCAGGGTTGCCGCGGAGATCCGTGTGGTCTCGCTCATAAGGACCAGTTTCTCGCAAGTGGTACTGGTTGTCCAGACCAGTCTGCCGCAGAGTGGTGCCATGCGCCTGCTCGCCCCGATACCAGTTGACCGCCGTCCGCGCCGGTTCGCCCAGTTGATCGTCGGACTGCTGCTGTACGGCATCACCATGGGGATGATGGTCCGGGCCGTGCTCGGGCTCGACCCCTGGGATGTCTTCCACCAGGGGCTGACAGCGCTGATCAACCAGTGGGTGCCGCTGTCCTACGGCACCGTCATCACCATCGTGTCGGTCTTCGTGCTGCTGCTCTGGATCCCGCTGCGCCAGCGGCCGGGGGTTGGCACCATCGCCAACGCGGCGATCATCGGCTTCACCACCGATGCCACGCTGCGGGTGCTGCCGGAGTTCAGCAACCTCACCGTCCGGATCGTGGTGCTCGCGCTGGCGATCGTCGGTAACGCCCTGGCCGGTGCGCTGTACATCGGTGCCGGGCTCGGGCCGGGTCCGCGGGACGGTCTGATGACGGGCATCGTCGCCCGCGGTATCGGATCGATTCGGCTGGTCCGCACCACCATCGAACTCACCGTGCTCGGGATCGGGTGGGTACTCGGCGGCGTCGTCGGGGTGGGCACGGTGGTCTACGCGCTGGCCATCGGGCCGTTGCTGCATCTACTGCTGCCCCGACTGCAGGTCCGCCCGCCCACGGCCGACCGGGTGCCTGTCGGCGCCAGCAATGTCAGCGATGCGCCGTTCACCGAGGCCGAGGGGCGATAGCCGGCGGCGGCGGGTGCACCGGAGCCGTCCTGCGGGTCGATAGGGTCAGCAGATGGAAGCTTTCTTGTCGACGCTGCACGTTGTCGGTGCCGTGTTTATCGTCGGGCCGATGGCGATCCTGCCGATGACCGCGATGCGCGCGATCCGGGCCGGTCAGGGCGCGCAGGTTGCGGTACTGGCGAAGTCGACCTTCGTGTTCAGTCTGCTCTCGTTGCTCGTCGCGCTGCTGGGGTTCGGCATTGTCGGGGTCTCCACCCACGACACCAAGATCAGCACGCCGTGGGTGCTGATCTCGATCATCCTGTACGTGCTCGCCGTCGGACTCACGCTGGTCGCGGTCGTCCCTGCGCTGCGCAGCGCGTCTGAGCATCTGCAGGATGCAGCCAGCGAGAATCTCAAGCCACCGGACTACCGGCGGATCGCGATCGGTTCCGGTGTGACGGCGGTGCTGCTGGTCGCCGTGGTCGTTCTGATGTCCTGGAAGCCCGGCGGCTGATGCTCGGGCACTCGAGGCCGCGCCGATGAGCCGCGCCGATCCGGTGGTGGGAGTCCTTGCCCTGCAGGGCGACGTGCGGGAACACCTGGTCGCGCTCGCCGGTCTGGGGGTCACCGCGCGGCCGATCCGGCGGGCGACGGAATTGTCCGGGCTCGACGGCATCGTCATCCCCGGCGGGGAATCGACGACGATCTGCCGGTTATTGGACGTCTTCGACCTCAGGACCCCGCTCGCGACGAGACTGCAGGACGGGCTGCCGGCCTTCGGCTCCTGCGCCGGGATGATCGTGCTGGCGACCGAAATTCTGGACGGCCGCCCCGACCAGCGACCACTGGGTGCCATCGACATCGTGGTGCGGCGCAACGCGTTCGGCCGTCAGGTGGATTCCTTCGAATCCGACCTGGAGATCGAGGGGATTGACGGCGGCCCGGTCCGCGGCGTCTTCATCCGGGCGCCCTGGGTGGAGCGCACCGGGCGGGGCGTCACAGTCCTGGCCAGCGTCGGGGAGCACCCGGTCGCGGTCCGCCAGGGCAACGTGCTGGCGACCTCGTTCCATCCAGAGGTCAGCGGCGACGACCGGCTGCACGAGCTGTTCCTGGGCATCGTCACGTCTGCGTGAGTCCTGGTCGGGCGTCGCTGGGACGTAGGATCGCCTGTCGAAGCGCATCAGACGGCACGGCGCATCGACACTGACAGTGCCGTGAGGCAGTGCACAAGACAGTCAGAGGGGTTCTGCAGGACGATGAGCGGCCACTCCAAATGGGCAACGACCAAGCACCAGAAGGCAGCCAAGGACGCCAAGCGCGGCAAGCTGTTCGCCAAGATGATCAAGAACATCGAGGTCGCGGCACGCACCGGCGGCGGCGACCCGGACGGCAACCCGACGCTGTTCGACGCCATCCAGAAGGCCAAGAAATCGTCGGTCCCCAACGAGAACATCGATCGGGCGGTCAAACGGGGGTCGGGCACGGAAGCCGGCGGTGTCGACTATCAGGCGATCACCTACGAGGGCTACGGCCCGAACGGGGTGGCGATCATGATCGAGTGCCTGACCGACAACCGGAACCGCGCCGCGTCCGAGGTCCGGGTCGCGGTGACCCGCAACGGCGGCACGATGGCAGACCCGGGCAGCGTCGCTTACCTGTTCAGCCGTAAGGGGGTCGTCACCGTCCCGCGGGAGACCGCCGGGAAAGAAACGGTGTCCGAGGACGATCTGATGCTCGCCGTGCTTGATGCGGGTGCGGACGAGATCAACGACCTCGGCGACGTTTTCGAGGTGGTCAGTGAGGCCGGCGACCTGGTCGCGGTGCGGACCGCCGTCACCGACGCCGGGATCGAGTACGACTCCGCGGACGGCACCTTCATCGCCTCGGTGAATGTGCCGCTGGACATCGACGGCGCCCGCAAGGTGATCAGGCTCGTCGACGCCATCGAAGACCTGGACGACGTGCAGAACGTGTTCACCAACGCGGATATCTCCGACGAGATCGCAGAACAACTCGAGAACGAATAAGCGATCCGCCGCCGCGATGTGTGCACCGGCCGGGCCGGCCGATGAGATCGCGGAACAACCTTCGGCGCCGGGTCCGGTCATTGCTCGGCGCGCCGAGCCTGGGTGCTCCATCGACCCCGGGTAACGTCCTGTGGACATGTGTTCGCCAGCCGGGCGAACGGAGCCGTCAGGAATCAACCGGAGGTGCCGGGGTGCGGGTGCTCGGCGTCGATCCTGGGCTCACCAGGTGCGGCATCGGAGTCATCGACGGCGGTCCCGGCCTGCCGCCGAAGATGGTCGAGGTCGTCGTTGTCCGGACACCTCCGAACACCGATCTTGCCCTGCGATTACTGACCATTGCCGAACAGGTGGAGTCGATGATGGACCGGTTGCAGCCGGACACGGTGGCGATCGAGCGGATGTTCAGCCAGCACAACGTGCGGACCGTGATGGGCACCGCGCAGGCCTCCGGTGTCGTCGCGCTGGCCGCCGCGCGCCGGTCCATCCCGGTCGCCTGGCACACCCCCAGCGAGGTCAAGGCCGCCGTCTCCGGCAATGGCAACGCCGACAAGGCGCAGGTCACGGCCATGATCACCCGGCTGTTGAAACTTCCTGCCGCCCCGAAACCGGCCGATGCCGCCGACGCGCTGGCGCTCGCGCTCTGCCACCTGTGGCGCTCCCCGATGCAGGGCCGGCTGCTGGCGGCCGCGGCCAAGGCAAGGATGGCGCCATGAGCGGGGTCGGGACGTGATCAGCTCGGTGCGCGGCCACGTGCTATCGGTCCATCTGGACCACGCGGTCATCGAGGTCGGCGGCGTCGGCCTGGCCGTGCGCACCACCCCGGCCACCCTCGCCGGCCTGCGCCGGGGTGAGCAGGCCCGGTTGTCCACCAGCCTGGTGGTGCGGGAGGACTCGCTGACCCTGTTCGGGTTTGCCTCCGACGAGGCCAAGGATCTGTTCGTGCTGGTCCAGTCGGTCTCCGGGGTCGGCCCGAAGATCGCGTTGGCGCTGCTGGCGGTGCTCGATCCGGATCAGTTGCGGCGGGCGCTCGGCGCCGGTGACACCGCCACCCTGATGCGGGCGCCCGGCATCGGCAAGCGCGGCGCGGAGCGGTTGGTGCTGGAGTTGAAGGACAAGGTCGGCGCCCTGCCCGGGCCGGCCGGCGCACCCGGGTCCGGGATCGGCATCGGCCTGCCGTGGCGGGACAAGCTGTCCGACGCGCTCGTCGGGCTGGGCTTCACCACCAAACAGGCCGACGAAGCCACCAGCGCCGTTGCCGCCGACGCCGACGACCCGGCGGTCGCCGACGGTGATGTCGGGGTGCTGCTCCGCCGGGCGCTCGCCCTGCTCGGGCGGAACAGATGAGCGAGCCCGCGAGTGAATCATCGGCACTCGTCGTCCCGACGCCGCGCAGCGGGGTCGGACGATGAGCGAGCCCGCGAGTGAATCATCGGCACTCGTCGTCCCGACGCCGCGGAGCGGGGTCGGACGATGAGCGAGCCCGCGAGTGAATCATCGGCACTCGTCGTCCCGACGCCGCGGAGCGGGGTCGGACGATGAGCGAGCATGACGAGCCCGACCTGATCGTCGAGGGCGTCGTCGAACCGACGCAGGTAGCGGGGGACTCGGACGTCGAGGCCTCGCTCCGGCCACGTTCACTGGCCGAGTTCGTCGGGCAGGTCAGGGTCCGGGAACAACTCGAGTTGGTGCTGTCCGGCGCGAAGCTCCGCGGCACCCCGCCGGATCATGTGCTGCTGGCCGGACCGCCGGGCCTGGGCAAGACCTCGTTGTCCATGATCATCGCCGCGGAAATGGGCGCGGCCCTGCGGTTGACGTCGGGGCCCGCGCTGGAACGGGCCGGTGACCTGGCCGCGATCCTGTCCAATCTCGTCGAGGGTGATGTGCTGTTCATCGACGAGATCCACCGCATCGCCCGGCCGGCCGAGGAAATGCTCTACCTCGCGATGGAGGACTTCCGGGTCGACGTGATGGTCGGCAAGGGGCCGGGTGCCACCTCGATCCCGTTGGAGATCGCCCCGTTCACCCTGGTCGGCGCGACCACCCGGTCCGGCAAGCTGACCAGCCCGCTGCGCGACCGGTTCGGCTTCACCGCACACATGGAGTTCTACACGGCGGCCGAATTGACCACCGTGATCACCCGGAGCGCCGCGATTCTCGGCATCGACCTCAAACCGGACGGCGCAACGGAGATCGCCGGCCGGTCCAGGGGCACACCCCGGATCGCCAACCGCCTGCTCCGCCGGGTGCGTGACTACGCCCAGGTCAGGGCGGACGGGACGATCACCAGGGAGATCGCCCGGGCGGCGTTGGCGGTGTACGACGTCGACGAGCTCGGGCTCGATCGGCTGGATCGGGCCGTGCTGAGTTCGCTGTGCCGCTCGTTCGGCGGCGGGCCGGTCGGATTGACGACGCTCGCGGTCGCGGTCGGCGAAGAGCCCAGCACGGTCGAAGAGGTGTGCGAGCCGTTCCTGGTGCGGGTCGGCATGCTGGCCAGAACCCCACGTGGGCGAGTCGCCACTCCGGCCGCCTGGTCGCATCTGGGCCTGGAGATGGGCCGGGAGTTCGAGCGCACGGAGGAGGCCACCCTGTTCGACGGGCTGTGATGCCCGGAGGGGGACCGGATGTGGTGGCGGAATCGGTGGCAATTCGGTGCGGTAGGGGCGCTGGGAGGGCCGTTTCGGGCGTCGAAACCGGCGCCGGGATCGGCTCGCCGCCGATCCGCACAGATGATCATGCCCGGTTCCGGTATCCTGGCCGTTACAAACCGGACATGCTGTTGGCCGTCGGAACCGAGCAGGGAACCACCGACAGCCGTGCCTCGTTGACCGCGCGGACGACATGTGGAACTGCGGCGCTGCATTCAGTGGCGCCGGCAGGTTCAACAGCACAGTGCAGTGACGTCGAATGAGTCGAGACCGAGGAGAACCATGGAACAGATGCTCTTGCCGATCCTGATGTTTGCAGGACTCGGCGGTCTGATGTATTTCAGCATGAAGAAGCAGAAGCGAGCTGCCGCTGCCACCAAGCAGATGCACGATTCGCTGGTTCCGGGTGCGCGGGTGATGACGACATCCGGCCTGCACGGCACCGTCACGGCCATCGCCGATGACACGATCGAGCTCGAGATCGCGCCGGGCCTGCGGACCACTTGGGTCCGCGCCGCCGTCCGGGAAATCGTCGTTCCGGGTCCGACCGAGGACAGCCTTGCGATCGATGCCGATTACGTCGAAGACGACAACGTCATCGATGCCGAGGACGTCGACCCGACGGACCACAGCGTGACGGATCGCAAGTCCAAGGATCTCAACTAGGCTCAGCGATTGCCCCGGCCCCACTGAGGGTCGGGGCATCATCATGTGGGGGGCGTGACGATCGCCCCTTGTTGCATGCGACCGATTTGCGACGCCGACATCCCAGCGGGATGTCCGTTGTGAACCTTGAGCCGCATTCCGAAGAGATGGGCGCGACGTGGCGACACCAGCTGGGCAGTTCAGGCCCTGGCGACTGATTCTGACCTTCATCGGCATTGTCGCCGTTCTGTATGGGTTGGTGTTTTTCACCCCAGGCTCCAACACGCCCAAACTCGGCATCGATCTGCAGGGCGGCACCCGCATCACGCTGACCGCCCGCACCGTCGATGGTTCCGACCCCACCAGGGCCCAGATGCAGCAGGCCCGGACCATCATGGAGACCCGGGTCAACGGGTCCGGGGTCGCCGGCGCCGAGGTGCAGATCGACGGCGTCAAGAACCTGGTGATCACCGTGCCGGGCAACGAGGACCTCAGCGGTCTGACCCGCAGCGCGCAGATGAACATTCGCCCGGTCCTGACCGACGCCAGCGGCAACCCGGCGATCAGCTATCCCGCCGGGTATTCGCCCGCCGGGACGACCGCACCGTCCGGGACGACGACGGCGGAATCCACCGCTCCGGCGACGGAGTCCGCGCCGCTGACCACTATTCCGGCGATCGGCGACACCACCCCGGCTTCGGTGCCGGGCGGCGCCGAGACAGCTGCGCCGGCAGCCACCACGGCGGCCGAAACGGCCGCCGCGGAGACATCACCGGCCGGCTTGCGCGGTGCGCAGAATGCCGCCGCAGCACCCGATACCCCGACGCCGGCCGCCGACACCGCAGCTTCGACCACACCGGCCGCCGACACCGCGGGGGCGACCACACCAGCAGCCGCGACTACCCCGGCCGCCGATTCCGCAGCCGCAACGACGCCGGCCGCGGACGCCACCGCGACCGGGACCGACGCGACCGCGGCGGCGCCCGCCTGGCCCGCGGGCAGCGACCCGGCCAACCCGACCCAGCCGGCCGGTGACGACGAAACCGCCTGGGCCACCTGGGAGACAGCGGCCATCGCGGCGTTGCCCACGTTGAGCTGCGCCGACCTCGAGCCGTACCGCGGCCTGGACAACCCGAACAAGCCTTTGATCGCCTGCGACGTCGACGGCACCGCGATCTACCTGCTCGACAAGACGCTGATCGCCGGCACCCAGATCGACACCGCCACATCCGGGCAGAGTTCGCAGGGCGCCGGCTGGGTGGTCAACCTGACCTTCAAGTCGGAGGGGTACGCGACCTGGTCGTCGTACACCGCATCCCACGTCGGCACACTGACCGCAATGACCCTGGACGGGCAGGTTGTCTCGGCTCCTTCGATCAGTGGCCCGATCACCACGCCCGGTACCGAGATCTCCGGCTCGTTCACCCAGGAGTCAGCGGCCAGCCTGGCCAATGCGCTGAAGTTCGGTGCGCTGCCGCTGGCGTTCGACCGTGCGGAATCGGTCAACGTCAGTGCCCAACTGGGCCTGGACTATCTGACGGCCGGCTTGATCGCCGGCGGTATCGGTCTGCTGCTGGTGATCATTTACTGCCTGCTGTACTACCGGTTGCTCGGCCTGATCACCGTGCTGTCGCTGATCCTGTCGTTCGGAATCGTCTACGCGGTGTTGGTGCTGCTCGGCAGGTGGATCGGGTACAGCCTCGATATGGCCGGCGTCGCCGGTCTGATCATCGCGATCGGCATCACCGCGGACTCGTTCGTCATCTATTTCGAACGAATAAAGGACGAAGTCCGGGAGGGCCGAACGTTCCGGTCCGCCGTGCCGCGGGGCTGGCAACGCGCGAAGCGGACGATTCTGTCCGCCGATGCCGTCTCGTTCATGTCGGCAGCAATCCTTTACGTGCTGGCGGTCGGTGAGGTGCGGGGCTTCGCGTTCACCCTCGGGCTCTCCACCGTCCTCGACCTGGTGGTCGTCTTCCTGGTGACCCACCCGTTGGTGCACCTCGCGGCCGGCTCGCCGTTGTTCACGTCGCCGACGTGGTCGGGTCTGGGCAGCGTCGCGAAGGCCGGCGCCTCGCAACGCGCCGAAAATGCGCGTCTCGGTGCCAAGGACGGCGGACTCCGGGACAGCGGTTCCAAGGACAGCAAGGAAGTCTCGGTATGACGAACAACGAGAACCAGTCGGCGACGCCGGCTGCGGCCAGGTCCACCGTCGGCGGCTCCCCGGTCACCGCCCGGGCCGCCACCCTGGACAAGCAGTACGGGCGGCAAGCCGGCTTCTTGACCAAGCTGACCACCGGCACCGGCGCGTTCAACGTCCTGGGCTACCGCAAGGTCTACTACGCGGTGTCCGGCGTCCTGGTCATCGCGTCGATCCTGTTGATCATCTTCCGCGGCTTCCAGTTCGGCATCGACTTCGCCGGCGGCACCACGCTGCAGTTCGAGCCGAACGCGGGGCAGAGCATCTCGACCACTGAGGTCGCCCAGGTCGTGACCTCTGCGACGGGTGTCGAGCCGGACGCGGTGCAGACCGTCGGTAACCAGATCGAGGTCAGTTCTGCGACCCTGACCATCGATCAGGTGGTCTCCGCCAAGGCCGCGCTCAACGCCGAGTACGCACCTGCCAGTGGCGTATCCGACTCTGCGGTGTCCGAAACCTGGGGTTCGGAGATCTCCCAGCGTGCACTGCTCGCAGTGGTGGTGTTCATCATCGCTGTCGCCGGCTTCCTGTGGATCCGCTACGAACGCAAGTTCGCCGTCGGCGCCGTCGTCTCGGTGCTGCACGACCTGATCATCACCGCCGGCATCTACTCGCTGTCGGGGTTCGAGGTCACCCCCGCGACGGTGATCGGCCTGCTGACGATCCTCGGGTTCTCGCTGTACGACACCGTCGTCGTGTACGACAAGGTGCAGGAGAACACCAAGGGGTTGACATCGCTGAACCGCCGGACCTATCCGGAGGCCGCGAACCTGGCGGTCAACCAGACGTTGATGCGGTCGATCAACACCTCGCTCATCGCGTTGTTGCCGGTGGCCGGTCTGCTGGTCGCCGGGGTGGCCATCCTCGGCTCCGGCACCTTGAAGGACCTATCCCTGGTCATGCTGATCGGCATGATGGTGGGGGCCTACTCCTCGGTGTTCATCGCCGTCCCGATCGCCGTCGACCTGAAAATACGGGACCCGCTGATCAAGGCGCACACCGCGCGGGTGGTGGCCAAGCGCAAGACCGAGGGACTCATCGTCGACGCCGACGGCGACCCGATCCGGCGCATCGGCAATGCCGCCGATACAGCCCAGCGGGCCACCGCCGGCACCGCGGTTCCGGTCGCTGCTTCTGCTGCGGCCACGGCGGGTCCGGTGTCCACCCTGAAGCCGGGCGCCGCACCGAAACCGGGAGCGAAACCCGTCCGCCCCAAACCGGCCGGCTCCGCGGCGCAAAAACCCAGCGGAAAAGGCGCCCGCCCCACCGGCAAACGGAGTCGGTGAACTCAGCGGTGCTCGGGGCCGCACCGATGGACGGATCGTCGTCACTGCGGCTCGCGCAGCACGCGGCGGCCGGCGCCGCCATCGAGCGGCATGTCCGAACCCAACAGGACTTTCCGCAGCCGGGGGTGCTGTTCCGGGACCTGACGCCGGTGCTGGCCGACGCCCAGGCGCTGCGGGATGTCGCCGTGGCCTTGGCCGCGGCTGCCCCGGATGCCACGCTGATCGCCGGACTGGAGTCCAGGGGGTTTCTGCTCGGTGCGGCCGCCGCTGCAGTCGCCGGCCTGGGGGTGCTGGCGGTCCGCAAACCCGGCAAACTGCCGGGGAACATCCTGTTCGAGGACTACGCGCTGGAGTACGGCACCGCGCGGCTTGAACTGCACCCCGACGATGTTCCGCCCGGATCACGGGTGCTGGTGATCGACGACGTGCTGGCGACCGGTGGGACGGCGGCCGCCGCCTGCCGGTTGCTGCGGCGGGCCGGTGCCGACCTTGCCGGGGTTGCGGTCGCCATCGAACTTGCCGCGCTGCACGGGAGACGCGCATTACCTGACATTCAGGTCACGTCGCTCTGCAATTGGTGACGACCCCGCACTCCGAAGGACAGCCCATGACGATTCCGCATCACGCCGACGCACTGTCGGGCACCTGGAACTTCCGGGACATCGGGGGCATCCCCACCCAGCAGGGTCCCGTCCGGGCCGGCTTGGTGTACCGCTCCGCGGTGCTCTCCCAGCTCGACCCGGAGGGCCAGTCGCGGTTGGCGAGCTTCGGCGTCACCGACGTTTTCGACCTCCGCGGGCCGTTGGAGATAGCCCGGGACGGCGCCGATCGGGTGCCGGCGACGGTGCGGGTGACGGTTGCCCCGTTCCATCCGGAGGAGGGCGAGGCACTGGTCCATGAAGTGCAGGAGGACGCCGGGCCGCGTACCCAGGAAGAGCGGGTCAGGGCCTACTACGGCGCGATCCCCACTCTCGCGCCCTCCCAGCAGTCGGTCGCGACGATCCTGCGGACGGTGGCGGACGGTACGGGCAGCGTGCTGGTGCACTGCGCCGCGGGCAAGGACCGCACCGGCTGGACGATCGCCACGCTGCTCACCGCGGTCGGCGCGCACCGGGACGATGTGCTGGCGGACTACCTGCTGAGCAACGCGGCGATCGAATCGCTGCGGGTCTGGATGCAGGCCCAATACGGCGATGCCTTCCTCGCCGACGAGGGGGTGCTCGGCGTCCATCCCGGCTACCTGCAGGCCGCCTGGGATTCGGTGGAGCAGAACTTCGGGTCGTTCGACGGGTACCTGGCTGCCATCGGGATCGATGACGGTGTCGTGCAACGGCTCCGCAGGCGGCTGATCGGCTGAGCGGGCCGTCCACAACGGCGCCGTCGAAGGGAGAGTTCGACGCAGAATTCGCCCCGCCAAATCACCAATAGCCGACATGGCGGGGCGGATTCCTGGGCGGGGTTGACTACTGCGAGCTGGGGCGCATCTTGGTCGAGACTGCCCATCTGCCGATCTGTTGTCCGTGCCGGTAGCCGTCCTCGGCCGCCTTGCGGAAGTGGAACCCGACATAGATCCGGGAGACCGCGTTCTCGTTCGCTGCCTGGGTGAAGCTGGTGAAGTGCCGCACCACCCCGGGGCCCGATCCGCCGGCGCAGACGTTGCCCGCCGGCAGCCACGGACTGCAGTTGTCGAACGATGTCCTGCCGAAGAACGAGGTCAGGACCGCCGCTGCCGCTCCGCCCTCGACGGCATGCGCGGAGTCGTAGTCGGGGATCGGCGGCGTTTCCTGCAGCGGCAACCAGGTGGGGTCGGCGGTTGTCCGACTGTTGCCGTCCGTGTCGGCCGCGCGGATGGCGGTCTCTGGGCGCCAGAACAGTTCGGTGTACTTGGTCGCGAAGCTGCTGATGTAGCCGTCGGCCATTGCCATGTTCAGCAGGCCGAACAGACGGGCGTTGTCCCAGAGATCCATCTTCCGGTTGTGGGCCGCGACGGTTCGCGCGATGCTGTTCCATTGATAGGGGGCGCTACCCACCCAGAACAGCGCAATCTCGGTCTGCTCGGGCGTGCGCTTGTTGACCGTATTGGGGCTGCTGCCGTCGCCACCCAGACTCTTGACCTCGTTCAGGTCCTTGGCGTAATCGCGGCTCCGCAGGTCGTAGGGGCCGGCCGGGGCAAATTGGCCGCTGTTACGGAGCACGAACGGGGTGACCTCGCCCCATTTCGGCAGAAACGCGAAGGCGTTGTAGTCGATGCCATTGGCCTGCAGGGTGAACCTCCATTGGCCGGGCAACGTGCCTTGAACAAATGCAGGATCCACGATCTGCTGATCGGAATTGTCCCCGGCTCGTTTGCCGATGACGGCTGCCGCTGACTTGGCGCCAAGCTGGATACCGGAGTTCTTTGCCGCACCGTTCGGCACGGTCTCCAGCATGGCGTCGTAGGCAGCGGTCACGTCGCCGAATTCAGTGCACCCGCCTAACCCGGTCTGCAGGATGTCCCGGGCTGCCGTGGCGACCGCAGCCGTTGGGGACGCGCCTGGCGTCAACCTGGACGGCGAATAGGCGTACGGGCGCGATTCACGCTTGATGGCATTGAGTGCATCGTGAACCGCGATGTGCATCATCGCGTACAGCCGTGACTCTCCTGGCGGGTTGCCGCTCAACCCGCAGGCGATCGCGGTGCTGGTGGCCGTTTCGTTCCAGGCGAGCACGGCATCCGGGCCGTGCGCAGGAGGCGGTGTACGGGTCCCGCCGCCCGCCTGCGCCGGGCCGGCGAGTGGGAGCAGGGTCGCTGCGGCAAGCGCCACCGCCAGGGCGAGCCTGGCCAGCCCTGGTCCGGTCAGCGGGGTCCGACGGTTGATCCGCGGGTGATCCGACCTACCGCCCAGTTCGCGGCGCTCCGTGAGAATGCGTTGTCGTGCGTTCATCCGACCCTCCAACTCGACGCGCGCCGCCGGGATGACGGCTGCTGGCGGCCCGGCCGGATCGCGACCCCTCGAATCCTTGGCGGGCGATTCCCTCGTCTGCAGCGCAACCCGGCTCCGGTCACCGTGAGCCTGGACCCGTCGCACGTCCTGGACATGACTAGAAATGATGATTCGGCCGGGGTCCGGATAGCCAATTCGGACCATCGACCGAGGCCCCATTGCTGAGTAGCGTCAGCTCGATGGCCGGTTGGGATCGTCCGCCGCTGCCGGTCCGCTGGAGCGCCGGCGCGCGCCCCGCCTTCGTCGGACGTGGCAGAGAGTTGGCCGCGGTCGCGGCCACCTGGCCATTCGTGTCGCAAGGAGCCCGACAGGTCGTCTTCATCGGGGGCGAACCAGGCGTCGGCAAGTCCCGCATCGTTGCCGAAGCTGCCGGAGAACTGCACCGCCGGGGAGCCACGGTATTGCTCGGAACGTGCATGCCGGCGGTGGGTGCGCCGTATCAACCTTTTGTCGAGCCGGTGGGCGCTTTGATCTCAGCCGTCGAAACGGGACAGCTCGGAGCCACCGATGGCTCCTGGCAGCGTCAACTCGAATCCCTGAAGATCATCGTGGGCGCCGAACACCCCGCGCAGCACACCAACGCCGAGCACCAGTTCACCCGTCAACTTTTCCGGCGGTGTACCGAGTCGTTCCTGGCCGCCGCTCGGGCCCGGCCCCTGGTGCTGGTCCTTGAGGACCTCCACTGGGCGGGGGACACGGCCCTGCAATTGTTGCGGTTCCTGGTCGCCAACTCCGCCGACGGGAGGATGCTGCTGCTCGGCACGCTCCGCACGACGGCGCCGGATCGGTCGGCCACCCTCGTCAGCACGGTGGCGCAGCTGTACCAGCTCGACGGTGTACACCGGATCGATCTGGCCGGCTTGAGCACCGAGGACATCACCGAATACCTCAGTCAGGTGGCCGGGGTGAGCTCGCGGACAGCTCGCGGTCCGGCGGCCGCCCTACGAGACCAAACAGGAGGTAACCCGTTCCTGCTGCGGGAGGTCTGGCGCGAACTGTCGACCCGGGGTGGTCTGGGGGCACTGCGCGATTTGATCTCCGCGCCCCTGACTCGGTGTTGGACAATGTGTCCCACCGGCTCGCCGGCCTGCCGGCTGTGCATCGCCGAACCGTCGAGTTGGCAGCTGTCATCGGCGAAGATTTCCCGGTCGCCCTGTTGATCGCAGTGAATCGGGCCGCCGGAACAGCACCGAACATGACGACGCCGCAGCAGGCGCCACCCGCAGCGTCACCGCCGGACCCGACGACACTGACCTACGCGGGTCTGGAAGCCGCCACCGCCATTGGTCTCCTGGAGCCGGCTCGGGATATGGACGGGGTCTTTCGATTCCCGCACGGGCTAGCCAGGCAATCCGTGCTCGATCTGATGACCGAGTTCCACCGTGCCTGCGACAACGGTTGTGTCGCAATGTTCTGGAGTCGGAATTCCCAGCTGCCGATCGAGGTGCAGCGGCTCGCGCATCACTACGCCAGTGCGCAGGCCCTTGGGTTTCGCCGAAAGGCGGTGGAGTACCTCCGCTTTCGGCGCGGAAGATGCCGAGGCGGGCCTGCGCCCATCGAGGCGGCGCGGCTATTCGAACGGCGGCCGCTCGATCGCCGGTCGTCCCGGTCGAACGCGATGAATTGAGACTGCGAGGCAGCCCGCGCGCTACCTGCTGTCCTCCCAGTTCAGCCGGCCCGCGACTCAATCGGGTGGTCGCCGGCGCCGCGATGGGATGACCACGCGACTTCGGGCGGCGATCGGCTACGAGGCGGCGTCATGGCGGAGTGGACAGCCGGGCGAGCGAGCGTCGACCTGCTGACCAGCGCTCTTGGCGAGTGACGATTGACGAGTTCGATCCGATCGCGTATTCGGGGCTCGCCGCGCTTGGTCGGGCCCAGCCTTCACGGCAACCAGGATGCCGCGCGCAGATTCAATTCCGCGGCGGTTGCGCTTGCCCGGATCACAGGCGATGTCGGATGCTCGCAACGGCCATCCAGATCGGCCTGCAGGCCGCAACTGACGCCGATTCACCTGAACGAGAAGCGGGACACGGCAATGGAACTCACCGCTCTCAGCGAGCGGATTGATGACCTGCGGCACCTCGGACCGGCTGCTTACCACCGGGCAGCGATCGCTTACGTCCAAGGAGACCCAGTCGCCTTCTCCGCGGCACACAACTGATCTCGCTCGCACGGCCGGGTCACCGGCCAGCCGTTCTGGGAGTGGGTCGAGTCTTGCCTGAACTTCGGGGTTCAGTTCCTGCACGCCGACTTTGCGCTCGCCTCGAAGACCATCGCAGAAGCAGCCGAATCGGGTCGACGATTCGAGCCCGACAGGCAACCGACGGCCCGTTCGGACTCCAGACGTTCATGGTGCGCAGGGAAACCGGTGGCTTGGAATCGGTGCGCGCATTGGTGAGTGGGGCCGAGGATCCGACCACGCACTGGGCACCTGGGCTACTGGCGATTTATTGCGAACTGGAGATGCGTGAACCCACTCGTCGGTTGTTGGACTATGTGCTCGATCGAGAATTGGGCCGCCACCAGATTTCCTCGACGTGGCCAATCGTGTTGTCGTTCCTGTGCGATGCCGCGAACTTTCTCGCCGATCCGGTTGCCGCCGAACGACTTCATCCGCTGGCATCCGACTATGCCGGACTGAACCTGCTGGGTGGTGAGTTCCTTGCGCTGGCGGGGAGCGGGGATCGGCAATTGGGAACAGTCGAGTCGTTGCTGGACCGACCAACTGCTGACCAGCGGTTTGACGCGGCCTTGGAGATGGACACCAAGATGGCGTCACCGCTTCATGTCGCAACGACGCTGGCAGCGTACGTCGCGTACCTGCGGCGATCGGGCGACGCTTCCCCGCGGGCGGTGCAGATGGCCGATCAAGCACGAACATTGTGTCGCGTCCACGGACTGCGCAGAGTCGCGCGGCACCTGCAGCTGTCGCAGCCAGAGCAGGTTCCGGCGGCTCAGCCAGCGGGTTTGACGGCACGCGAGGCCGAAGTGGTACGTCTGTTGGGCACCGGGTCGAGCAACAGGCAAATCGCCCGGTCGCTGTTCATCAGCGAGAACACGGTGGCGAACCATGTACGGAACATCCTGGTGAAGACCGGCGCGGCCAATCGAACGCAGGCCGCGATGTTCGGCGCACACCACGGCCTGGTCGATCAGATCCCGGACTCAGGGTGACCGCATCGTTACCAAACCCGGAGCGCTGACCAAGGGAGCACCCAGGTCACCCCGTAATGTCGTGCAGTGACCCGTCGGGGAGGACCTGATTCGAGACCTCGACGATGACGTCGGCGGGCAGTCCTGATCGCATGGCCGCCCGCCTGATCGCCTCCGCAGACTCTGCCTCGTACAAGCAGAAACTCTTGCGTTTGTCTGCCGAGAGAAACGAGTACAGCCAGCGAACATCTTCCTCGTCGTTGATCAGCCTGACCCCGGTCGCGCCTTCCGCGTCCGGGTAGAACTCCTCCGCATATCGGCGCTCGATCATGAATACGGGCATCGTCCACCGTCCCTTGTCCGAAATGAGAGGACTGGCCGAGGTTAACCGAATGTGTCGGCGGCGCTGACCGGTCCTCAGCAGCGATTAACCCTCGGCGTCCATCCGGAAGCCGACCTTCATGCTCACCTGGTAATGACCGACCCGGCCGTCGTGGATATGTCCGCGCACCTCGGTCACCTCGAACCAATCGAGTCCGCGGAGGGTCGTGGACGCCCGGGCAATACCGACCTCGATCGCCGCATCCACCCCGTCCGGCGAGGTTCCAACAATCTCGGTGACTCCATACACGTTCGCGCTCATGGCTTTTCCTTTTCTGTTCGGACCGGATGCTGGCGGCGGGCACGCGTGTGCGCGCCGGGACAGCCGAATGCTAGACCCGCAGCGGGGTCCTGCGTGGGTCGAGACCCTGGCGAGTTCGGACATCGTTCGGCAACCCAATCTTCATGCCGGAGAAACCCAAATTGAAACGGATATGAAACGGAAAGAGTCGGGCATCACAGACCATTCGACGAAGTGGCCTCGATGCCCCTAAGTTTTCTCCAAGGACCTGTCAGACAGCTGGACAGCAGGACAGCTCGAAATTCACCGGACGGAGTGCTTGCAAGCCGGCACTGGCCAACCTGCAGATGGCAATCCGAAAGGACGCCGAATTGGCGATGGCCACGCAGCTCGCCTCGGTGAACTACGCGTTGAGCGACCTGCTGCGCGAACGACCGGTCGTCAGGCGGTAGTTGCCCGCCCGGAGTTCCGGTCGACCGCAGAATCATCCCCGCTTGACCCCACGTGCCGCTGCGCTGCGCTTCTCGTAGGGGACGCAGTCAACCGGCACGCATCCCGATTAACAACGTTGTCGCTCCCTTTCCCAGACCAGGCCGGCGTCAGCCCGTTTGTCACGTTCTTCGGTTCGATCGGGGTGGACGGCGCGGACACCATCATGAACCTGGTGGTGCTGACCGCCGCGCTGTCCTCGCTGAACGCCGGACTGTATTCCACCGGCCGCATCCTGCATTCGATGTCCATGGCCGGTTCCGCCCCGAGGTTCGCCGGCCGAATGAACAAGGCGGGAGTTCCGTACGGCGGCATTGCGCTCACCGCGGTGGTCACCCTGCTCGGCGTTGGGCTGAACGCCATCGTGCCGGCCATGGTCGCCGGCTGGTTCGCCTGCCGGGAACGAATCATCGCGATTGCCGACGAGCGCAGTGGCTTCACCGGCGAATTCCCGGTGCTGGCCAACCGCCCGCTGGCCGATCAGCAGGGGCGCAACCAGGACGACCCTAGCTCCTGATCCGGACGGCGGCTCGATCGTCATTCGGCGTCAACACATAGCGACATCGACCGGGCAGCGGCGCGGGGACAACCTCTCCGCGCCGCTGTCGTGCAGGTCGCCGGCGACGCGTTGGGCGCCATCTTCCAGGGCGATCGGCCGAATGTGCATCCGCCGAAGCGGTTGCGGCGGAAGTAGAGGGCAGAGCCGCCCGCCCGGCGGCGCAGTAGGGAGCCCAGCCACCATGCGATTTGCCCGCCGCAGCCGCTCGTCGTCGGCCCCATCACCGTTCGTGACGCAGGACGAACTGCGCGAACGACTGATTGAGGAAGCAGCAGTGCTGTCCGGGGCGTTGCTCCTGACCCGGACGCAGGCGGGCTTCCTCGACTGGCTGGAGCGCCAGGTCGATGCGCTGCAGGCCAAGCGCGTCGATGCCGAGATTCTGCAGGCGATCATCGAACGCTGGCAGAAGTTGCGTTCGGAGGCCACCCAGTTCGATACCGGGGTCGCGGATCTGATCGCGGTGGACTACTGAACTGCGGGCTTTGCCGGGACGCTGATCCTGATCGTGGTGCCGCCGGCCGCGGGTGTCTCCAGGTCGAACCGGCCGCCGGCGGAGGAGATCTTGACCCGATGCGAGTCCAGCCCGATGTGGCCCTGCGCCAGCCGCCGGGCAACCGCCGCCGGGTCGGCCCCGACCCCGTCGTCGGCGATCAACAGGTGGGCCGTGTCGCCGTGCAGGTCCAACGACACCTCCAGTCGCGAGGCTTGCGCGTGCCGCACGACGTTGGACAGCAGCTCTCGCGCGGTACCGAATAGCAACAGATCGCTGTCGGTGCGGGCGTTCCCGGGCCAGCCCTCGGTGTCCAGGAGGAGTTCCAGACCCGCGCGTTCCGCGGCGGCCCTGGCCAGCTGGCCGAGGGCAACGGCCAGTCCCGATTGCGCCAGCACGGCCGGATGGAGCTCGGACACCGTGGAGCGCAACAACTGTGACGACTGGGTCAGGGCCTGATCGAGCCGTCCGAACGCCTGTGGGTCCGCGAGCTCACGGGCGTCCTCCAGATCCATCCGGGCGGCCAGAATGTATTGCAAGGCGCCGTCATGCAGGTTCTCGGCCAGCGTCCGTCGCTCGGAATCGGTGACCGACATCAACTGGGTGAGCAACTGGGCCCGATCGTTGGCCAGGGCGCTGATGGCGGTGACCCGGGACCGCTGAATGCGCGAGAGGCCGATCGCCGCAATGCCGACCCCGGCCAGCACCAGCACCCGAAGAATGATGGACGCCAACGGTTCTGCGTTAGCGTCCTGAGTGGCGAACGCCTCGATCGCATAGAAGGCCACCGTCGGGGTGACGACGCTCGCACAGACGCCCCAGTGCAGTTGGGTGGCCGCCAGCACCGGCAGCAGAAAGAAGCCGCCCAACAGCACGTAGGCCGTCCAGTTCTGGGCGGCGGATTGGCCGGCGATCAGGCTGAGTGCGGACAGCACGATGAGGTCGACGTACAGCCCCAACCAGCCCCAGGAGATCGCGCTCGGCCGCGCGGTGCGCAGCCATACCGTCAGCAACGCAACAGCAATGACGTAGCTCCCGGCGATCAGCGCGCAGGCCCGGCCGCCCACCTCCGGCGGGAGCAGCAGCAGGGTGCCGACCACGAAGAGCGCCAGCACGCCCCGGAGCGCGATCTGCAGGCTGATGCCGCGTTGCTCATGGTCCAGCACGATCCGCTGCACGCCTGCGGAGGACGGTGCGGCGGCCGTCGGCCCGGTGGCCGCAATGGGCATCGACATGCAGGAACGATCCCACGACAGGCCGGGTGCCGGTCGGTGGCCGGACGTATCCTCTGCGCGTGCAGTCCTCCGACAAGAAGATCACGGTCGTCGTCGTTGACGACCATCCCTTCTTCCGGGACGGGGTGAGCAGGGGACTGACCAACAGCGGCCTGATCACGGTCGTCGGGGAGGCCGGCACCGGGCGCGAGGCGCTGGCCGTCATCGCCGCGGAGCGGCCCGACGTGGCCCTCGTCGACTATCAGCTGCCAGACCTGAACGGTCTCGACGTGGTGCACGCCATCGTGCGGGACAAGCTGCCGACCAGGCTGCTGCTGCTCTCGGCGATCACCGACAGCGCCATCGTGTTCCGGGCGCTGGAGGAGGGAGCGGCGGGCTACCTGAGCAAGGACGCCCGCCGAGCGGCGATCGTCGACGCGGTGCTGTCGGTCGCTGCCGGCCGGACGGTGGTGCCACCGGAGCTCGCGGGCGCCCTGGCCAGCGAGATCAGGCTGCGGGCGCAGCCTGCCGGACCGGTGTTGAGCCAGCGGGAAACCCAAGTGCTGCAAGCGTTTGCCCGCGGACTGAGCATCCCGCAGACGGCCGCTGAACTGTTCATCGGGGCCAGCACCGTGAAGACCCACACCCAGCGGCTGTACGAGAAGCTCGGAGTGTCCGATCGGGCGGCGGCGGTCGCGGAAGCCATGCGTCGCGGTCTGCTGGAATAGGCGGTTCTCCCCCGACTCCGCGACGGTAGGTGCTGCGGGCCGGCCAGCAACGATGGGCGGAAGGTAGGCACAGCCTCCGGCGTTATGCTCGATCGAGAAAGACAATGTGGTTCGCTTCCGCTCCGCGAGGGGGTGCACGGTGAGTTCTGATGTCGAAGGTCGGCTCGCCCATGCCCGCCCGCCCGGCGAGGCGGCACCCGATCTGGTCGTGCCCAAGGCCGATTCCGGGCCTGCGCCCAAGCACCTGGCCAGCCTGGTACCGGTCGAACGGGTGGAGGCTGCGGACGGAGCGGCGCCGACCACCGCGGGTTCGGCCCCCACCGCAACCGCTGTCGCAGAGCCCGAGACGGCGCCGGAGGTTCCGGCACCGTCGGCAACCCGCCGGGTCCGCGCCAGGCTGACCCGCCGCATGAGCGGCCAGCGATCCAGCGCGCCACCGAACCGGACCGTGTTGGAGCCGCTCTTCGCGGTGCATCGCGGGCTGCATCCGAAGGCCGACCTCAAGCTGGTCCAGCGAGCCTACGAGGTTGCCGAGAAGGCCCACGAGGGGCAGTTCCGCAAGTCGGGCGACCCGTACATCACCCATCCGCTGGCCGTCGCCACCATCCTGGCCGACCTGGGGATGGATACCACCACGCTGGTAGCGGCGCTGTTGCACGACACCGTCGAGGACACCGACTACACCCTGCAGAACGCGACCACCGACTTCGGCGACGAGGTCGCCCACCTGGTCAACGGCGTGACCAAACTCGACAAGGTGCATTTCGGGGCGGCGACCGAGGCCGAGACGATCCGCAAGATGATCATCGCGATGGCCCAGGACCCCAGGGTGCTGGTCATCAAGCTCGCGGATCGGTTGCACAACATGCGCACGATGCGCTTTCTGCCGCCGGACAAGCAGGCCCGCAAGGCCCGGGAAACCCTTGAGGTGCTGGCCCCGCTGGCGCACCGGCTCGGGATGGCCACCGTCAAGTGGGAATTGGAGGACCTGGCTTTCTCCATCCTGCATTCCAAGCGGTACGACGAGATCGTCCGGTTGGTCGCGGACCGCGCGCCGTCCCGGGACACCTACCTGGCGGCCGTCACCGGTCAGCTCGAGGCCGAACTGTCGGCGGCGAAGATTCCCGGCCAGGTGGTGGGCCGCGGTAAGCACTACTACTCGATCTATCAGAAGATGCAGGCGCGCGGCCGGGAGTTCGACGAGATCCACGACCTGGTCGCGGTGCGCATCCTGGTCGGTAGCGTCCGGGAGTGTTACGCCGCAATGGGTGTCGTGCACGCGCTGTGGGCGCCGATGCCCGGCAGGTTCAAGGATTACATCGCGCAACCCCGCTACGGTGTCTACCAGTCGCTGCACACCACGGTGATCGGCCCGGAGGGCAAACCGCTGGAGGTGCAGATCCGCACCTACGACATGCACCACACCGCCGAGTACGGCATTGCCTCGCACTGGCGGTACAAGGAAAGCCGGGGCACCCATTCGGGTGTCGCCACCTCGGTGGACGAGATGGCCTGGATGCGGCAGCTTCTCGACTGGCAGCGGGAGGCCGGCGACGCCGGCGAGTTCCTCGACAATCTGCGCTACGAGATGGCGCACAGCGAGATCTTCGTCTTCACGCCGAAGGGTGACATCCACACGCTGCCAGCGGGTTCCACCCCGGTGGACTTCGCGTACGCCGTGCACACCGAGGTCGGGCACCGATGTATCGGGGCGAAGGTCGACGGCCGGTTGGTGCCGTTGGAACGGCACCTGTCCAACGGGCAGTTCGTCGAGATCTTCACCTCCAAGGCGCCGAACCAGGGTCCGAGCCGGGACTGGTTGGGTTTTGTCGCCTCGTCACGGGCGAAGACCAAGATCCGGCAGTACTTCGCCAAGTCCCGGCGGGAGGAGGCGGTCGAGCTCGGCAAGGAGGCGATCGCCAAGTCGGCGCGGCGCGCCGGACTGCCGGTGCAGCGACTGATCTCGCACGATGCGCTGGCCGCCATCGGACATGACCTGGGCTACAAGGACATTGCCGCCTTGTACGCCGCCGTCGGGGAGAACAACATCTCCGCCCAGACGCTGGTCGGCAAGGTGGTGTCCTACCTCGGCGGGGAGGAGCAGGCAGACGAGCAGGTCGCCGACCGCTCCGCGCCGTCCGTCACGCGCCGCCGGACCAGGGCGACCGGGGACGCCGGGGTGCTGGTCAAGGGCGTCAGCGACATCCAGGTCAAGCTCGCCCGATGTTGCACTCCCGTGCCCGGCGACATGATCCTGGGCTTCATCACGAAGGGCGGCGCGGTCTCGGTACATCGCGTCGACTGCACGAATGCCGCTGCGCTGCAACAGGAACAGGCGCGGTTGGTGGACGTGACGTGGGACCCGACGTCGGCCTCGGTGTTCCTGGTGACCATTCAGGTCGAGGCCCTGGACCGGGCCCGGTTGCTGTCCGACATCACCAAGACGCTGGCCGACGTCAAGGTGAACATCCTGTCCGCCAACTTGTCGATGTCGAAGGACGGGATGGCCATTTCCCGGTTCTCGTTCGAGATGGCCGACCCGAAGCACCTTGGCCACCTGCTGCGGACAGTGCGCAACGTCGAAGGCGTGTACGACGTGTATCGGGTCACCAGCGCCTGACCAGGCTCCACCCGGATGCCGAACCGTTGCCCACCCGGTACGCGACGATCTCGGGTTGCGTCGACTGAACGTTGTGCAGGTGAAACGCCGTCGCCCGAGGCCAATTGCCCTGCAGAACGTTCAGTCGACCGGCGTCGGCGCAGCTGGGACAGCCCGAACGGGCCATCAGCTCCGGGCGGCCAGCCGGTGCGCTCTGGCCAGCGGGTGTTCCAGCATCCGGTCGATCAGTTGGCTCCAGCGGTGCGCCCTGGTCGCCAGGTCGGCCTGGGTCGGATCGGGGACGGACGTGTCGACGCAAGAACCTACCGCGATCGGCACGTGCACCGGAACGGTCGCCAGCAGTCCGGCGACGCCGTCCTCGGTCGCTGCGTCCAGTTCCTCGGCCAGCAGGCGCAGGTAGCCGAGGTGGTTGCCGGCCTCCAGCACCTGCGCCTCGATCTCGAACGCCGTTCGGCCGGTGGACACGGTGAGCACGACCGCACCGCCGAGGACGCGCACCATTTCCAGGGCCTGGCTGGTCGTGGTCACGCTGGTACCCGTCGCCGGCACCAGCAGCGGGATCAGCTGATAGTCGTCGCAGTCGGCAACGAGTCGCTCGAACTCCTCTTGCAGCCAGGTGACCTGCTGCTCGCTGCCGACCCCGCCGGCCGTGACGTAACGTGCCCCCAGCCGGGACGAGAGGTCCAGCACCCCACGGTAGGACTCGTCGTTCGGTGGTCCGCCCAGTTCGATCCGTCCCACATCCAGCACCGAAACCCGATTGGTGAGCAGATGTTCCACCATCGACCCCAGCTCCGCAGAGCCGGCTCCCTTGCGCCACCACAGATCGGCACCGCGGGAATGCGCGACCTTCAACCCGATCGAGTCGAAGCCGGTCTGGCGGGCGAGATCGACCAATGCGGTCGGTGACAGCGCCGCGGCCGCGGATTCCTGGATGACGGTCCTGTTCATCGGCTCAGTCTGCCCTGCACCGGCCGAGCAGTCCGCATGACGTCCGGCGCCGGCCTGCCCCCTATCGTTGCCGTCATGAGCGAGCAGGCTTCCGAGCTGAACCGAAAACCGCTGTGGGCGCGCAAGGTACCGCTCGATCTCGAGGACGCGGCCACCCGAACGACCGCCTACGTCTACGGAAACATCCTGGTGCTGGCGGCCCTGGTCACGCAGAAGTCCGGCGACGTCTACTCGGGTCGGGCGTTCTGGATCGTCATCGGCACCGCCGTGTCGACCTTTCTGGCGCATGTCTTCGCGGAGGGCCTGGGCGGGCTGATCCGTCACCCCGCCAACGACCCGGTGACCTGGCGCGGGGCCATCGCGCTGGCTCGGGAGTCCTGGCCGGTGCTCACCTCGGGTCTGTTGCCGGCAGCGCTCCTCGTTCTCGGCTGGACCGAGATCATCGGTGCAGGGCTGTCGTTGGTGCTGGCCGAGGCTGTGGTGCTGATCAGAATCGCCGGTACCGGCATCGTCGTGGCGCGGCTGCGTAACGAACCGAGTTCGTTGCGGATCATTCTGCTGGGTGTTGCGGTGGCTGGTGTTGCGGCGCTGATCAGCCTGCTCAAGGTGTACCTGACCCATTGATAAGGCACGGCCAAGGCGGCCGCTCGCACGTTCGCCGATGCGATACTGGGTCCCTCAGCGGCCACCGATCTTCGACAGCGGGTGCGAGTGATGAGCAATCCGATCAGCAAGTGGTTCAAGCTGCCGACCTTGGCCGAACGCCTGCGAGCCCAGGGCATCCGCGACGACGTGGTGCAGGCGGCCGAGCGGACCGCCTTCGGCCGGCAATCCGACCGCGGAATACCCGCCATGGCGGCACTGCTGAACGACGACGAGGGCGTGATCCAGCTGGTCGAGGCCCGCTACGCGGGGGCGACCGGCCTGCTGGTGCTGACCACCCGACGGCTGTTGTTCGCGCCGTCAGCGCTCGATCGCACGTCCGAGACCGCCGTGCCACTGCCGGACGTCGTGTCCGTCGCATCCCGGAAGCACCGTGGGATGGGGGTCATCGATGTGACCACCCAGACGGGCAGCTTCGTCGCCGATCAGATACTCGGCAATCAGGCCGATACGCTCACCAGCGCCGTGCAGCAGGCCAAGAACCCGCCGCCGGACGGTCCGTCCCGGCGGAAGGACCCCTTGGACGAGCTGGCCGAACTGCGGGTGCTGCACCAGGCGGGCGCGATCGGCGACGCGGAGTACCAGGCGCGCAAGCAGCATCTTTTCGGGCAGATCTGACTGATCGGAACCGCCCCGGACTCGGGTCGGTTGAGCCCGGGCATTGCTGGAACGCCCGCGGGGGTCAGCCGGTGAAACCTGTTCCGCCGGCAATCTCGTAGGACCACAGCTCGCTGCTGACTCCCACCGGTGGCGGAGCCTGGCCGCCCGCGCGCTCGGCCGCCGACCGGTGTCCATGCCCGAAGGCGGGTGAGCTCACCCACGCCTTGAAGGCCTGTTCGTCCCGCCAGCGGGTGACGACCAGCCAGGTGGTGCGCTCGTCGGTGGGCGCCAGCAACTCGAAACCTTCGAAACCGTCCTGGTTGTCGATGGCGCCCGCCCGGGCAGCGAAGCGCTTGGCGAGTTCGTCGCCACTGTCGGCGGCGACGGTGATGGCGTTGATCTTGATAACGGTCATGAGGTCCATCGTGCCAAGAGCCCGACGAGGGGCGCATCCGACCCTGGACGGCGGGACGCGGGGGAATGCTCGCACATCAGCAACCCGGCAGTGCTCAGCCGGCGCCGCCCGTTGTCTCGGCGGCCGTCGGATCCGCAGTGGGTGCGACTTCGGCGGTCGGGGTGGCGGCCCCCGTGTCGACGGCACCGGTGTCGATGGCACCTGGGTCGACGGAGAGGCCATCGGTGGACAGTCCGTCGGTCGCCTGGTCGGACGGCGTTGCCGTCTCGTAGGTCCCGGTGCCCTCCAGCGCGTCGCCGGGAACGGTCACCTTCGCGATGTCGGTGGTCGCGACCGGGGGACCGTCCTGCGCCCCGTTCTGCACACCCTGGGCGGCGATCTCATCGACGACCTTCATGCCCTCGCCGGTGACCGTTCCCAGGATCGTGTACTCCGGGGACAGGGTCGTGGTGCCGTACACGATGAAGAACTGTGAACCGTTGGTGTCCGGTCCGGCGTTGGCCAGCGCGACCGTGCCCACCGGATACGTCGCGTCGGTCGCGACCTCGGTGGCGAAGCTGTAGCCCGGGCCGCCGTTGCCCTTACCGCTGGGGTCTCCGCATTGCAGGATGTTCAGCTGTTCGCTCACCGTCAGCCGGTGGCAGGAGGTGTTGTCGTAGAACCCTTGGGATGCCAGCGAGAGGAACGAGTTCACCCCGCACGGGGCGATCTCCCGGTTCAGGCTGACCGGGACGTCCTGCCCATTCAGCACGATTGTCGAGTCCACGGTGCCCGAGTTGAGGGGTTCGAGATTGGTCGGAGCGGTGACGTCCTTCGCGGCCGTGCCGGCGGCCGGGTAGCTGCACGGGGTCGTCGGTGCGCTGGCCTCGTCCGTTCCGGTGGCGTCTGCCGCCGTCGACGAACTCGCATCCGAGGCGGTGCTGCTTGTCGGGCCGGACACGAAGAACCACACGGTGCCGGCGATCACCAGGACCGCGGCCACCACGCCGACGATGACGAGGCGCTGGCGGCGGGCACGATCCTGCTCTTCCCGCCGTTGAAGTTGCCGCTGAAGCTTCCGCTTGGCCGCTTCGCGACGCTGTTGGTTGGTGGGCACGCGTGGTCCTCCCGCAATCAGAACGGGCGCCGCAGAGAAGACGGACCCGGCCCGGAGTCTAGGTGACGGCCGGTGCTCGACCGGGTGGATCGGGTGTGAACGCGCTGTGCGACGTGTGGATCGCGGTGGCCGCTGGTCGACGGCAACGACGTTGCCCGGTCCTGCTGTGCTCTTCGGCGCCCGACGACTTCGTCGCGGGTGACTAGGGTGAGAGCGTGCTGATCGCAGGGTTCCCGGCCGGGTCGTTCCAGGCCAACTGTTTCGTGCTCGCGGCCGAGCCGGGCGCGTCGTGCGTCGTGGTCGACCCCGGTCAGGATGCGTTGGCCGGGCTGGAGTCGCTGCTCGCGGAGCACGAATTGCGGCCGGTCGCGGTGATCCTGACGCACGGGCACCTCGATCACACCGCGACTGCGGCCCAGTTCTGCCGGGCGATGGACATCCCCGCCTACATCCACCCGGCCGACGAGTACATGCTCGATGACCCACTGGCCGCGCTGTCGCCGGAACTCCGTGCGGCGCTGGCCGGGCTGCCGGTTGGCGATCTGCGGCCGCCCACCGTGCTGGAACTGTCCGACCTGCTGGAACCGGGCCTGGCGGGGTTGCCGCTGACGATCGACCACACGCCCGGGCACACCGGGGGATCGGTGGTCCTCCGACTGGCCGGCGATGTTGAACGGCCGGAGATCCTGCTGACCGGGGACACCCTGTTCGCCGGTTCGATCGGTCGCACCGACCTGCCGGGCGGGTCCGCCTCCCAGGAACTGGGGTCCATCCACGAGCGGCTGCTGAGCCGGCCCGACACCGCGGTCGTGCTGCCTGGGCATGGTCCGTCGAGCACCATCGGCGCGGAGAGGGCTGGTAACCCGTTCCTGACGGCGGCAGCATTGGCCCAGGCCCAGCACGCCGAGGGCAGGTCGGCCCGAGCCTGACCACCTGCCCCACCCGCTGGGCAAACCAGTTGTGCACCGCAGACCAGAGCGAGGGCTTCTCGCTCTCTACCGAGATTGAATCCACGACGATGACCGAATTCACGGCGCCCAAGGGTGTCCCGGACTACTTCCCGCCGACGTCCCGCGCCTTCACGGCGGTACGGGACACGCTGATCCGGGCGGCGGATCGCGCCGGGTATTCACCGATCGAACTTCCGCTGTTCGAGGAGACGGCGTTGTTCGCCCGCGGGGTAGGGGAATCGACGGACGTCGTCTCCAAGGAGATGTACACGTTCGCCGACCGCGGCGGCCGGTCGGTCACCCTGCGACCGGAGGGCACCGCCGGGGTGATGCGCGCCGTCATCGAACACGGGCTGGACCGGGGGCCGCTGCCGGTGAAGCTGGTCTACGCCGGCGCGTTCTTCCGGTACGAGCGCCCGCAGGCGGGCCGCTACCGACAGTTGCAGCAGGTGGGTATCGAGGCCATCGGCAGCGACGATCCCGCGTTGGACGCCGAGGTGATCGCCGTTGCCGACGAGGGCTTCCGGGAGGTGGGACTGTCCGGGTTCCGGCTCGATCTGACCTCGCTCGGGGACGTGAACTGCCGACCGGCGTACCGCGAACGGCTGACCGCCTTCCTGGCCGGCCTTGACCTGGACGAGGCGACCAGGCAGCGCGCAGAACTCAACCCGCTGCGGGTGCTGGACGACAAGCGGCCGGCGATGCAGGCGTTGCTGGCCGACGCCCCGTTGATGATCGATCACCTCTGCGATTCCTGCCGCGAGCACTTCGAGCAGGTCCGTTCGGTGCTTGACGCGTTGGGTGTCGCGTACGTGCTGAATCCGCGGATGGTGCGCGGGCTGGATTACTACACCCGGACCACCTTCGAATTCGTGCACCCCGGGTTGGGTGCCCAGTCCGGAATGGGCGGCGGTGGCCGGTATGACGGGCTGATGGCCGAGCTCGGCGGACAGTCGTTGTCGGGCATCGGGTTTGGCCTGGGCGTCGACCGGACCCTGCTGGCCTCGCAGGCGGAGGGACTCACTGTCGGCAGCCAGAGTCGTTGCGAGGTCTACGGAGTGCCGATGGGCGCCGCGGCATCGCTGCGGCTGGCGGCGATCTCGGGCGAGCTGCGCCGGGCCGGTATCCGCGCCGACATGGCCTACGGTGGCCGCGCGTTGAAAACCGCGATGAAGGCGGCCGATGCCTCCGGTGCGCGGGTCGCGCTGGTGCTGGGGGACCGGGAGCTCGCGGACGGCACCGTGATGGTCCGGGATCTGCGGACCGGCGAGCAAAACCCTTGCCCGCTGGGGGATGTCGTGTCGGCGGTACGGTCGATTCTGCCGTAGGTGCTGTCATCCAGCCCGGGCGTCGGTGGCCGGACGTTCAGTGCGGTGGTGGGGCAGTGCTGTCCCGGATGATCAACTCGGTGGGCAGCACGACGTGCCGGGCTGCTGCACCGTTCGGGTCGACGGCGGCATCATCGATCCCAGGTGGCGAGACCAGTCGCACGAGCGCTGACGCCGCCAGCCGTCCCTTGGCCGCGATGTCCTGCCGGACCGTCGTCAGCGCCGGGCGCAGCCGGGCCGCCAGCGGGTTGTCATCGAACCCGACGACGGACAGGTCCCGCGGGAGCTCGAGGCCGCGCTCCTGTGCCGCGAGCATCACCCCGTGCGCCAGCGTGTCCGAGAAACACAGCACCGCAGTCAGTTCCGGCTCGGCGGCCAGCAGCAGCTGCAACGCCGCATAGCCGTCCTCTTCGGTGAAGTGCTGCTGCTGGACCATCACCGGCTCGATTCCGGTGGCCAGCAGGGCCTCGCGCCAGCCGAGCATGCGTTCGGTGGTGACGAAGGACTGGTGTCCCGGCGTTGCGCCGAGCAGCAGGCCGTGCGGGCCGACGACGCCGGCGTTCACGATGCCGATCTTGCGATGGCCGAGCCCGACGAGATGCTCGGCAGCCATCCGGGCGCCCGCTCGATCGTCCACGTTGATGCACGGCACCCCCGGGGTGGGGTCCTGGTCGACGTACACCAGCGGCAGCTTGCGGCGTTGCAACCAGCCGAGAGCGGGTGAGAGCGGATCGCAGTCGTAGACCAGTGCGCCGTCCATCGGCACGTCCCTGGCCGGTACCCGACCGGCGGTTTCCTCGGCGGACAGCAGGGTCAGCGACAGGCCGGTCGGTGCCAGTTGGTCGACGACGGCGGCCAAGAACTGGGTCGCGACTTCGTCGGCGAAGGCCATCCCGATCATCGTGGTGAAGACGATCCCAACGGCCCCGGTGGTGCCCCTGGCCAGCGCCCTGGCAGCCGGATCCGGGCCGACGTAACCCAGTTCGTCGGCCGCCGCCAGGATGCGGTCCCGGAGTTCGGCGGAGAGCTGGTCGGGCCGGGAGAACGCGTTGGAGACCGTCATCCGGCTGACGCCGACCTTGTCGGCCACCGTTTGCAGTGTCATCCGAGCCAACTTCTCGTCCACCTCCCCCGAACGGTTCGCCGGTCGCCATGACCTACTTCACAGGCAGCCTAGCCGATCTGGGCTTGACCGGTATAGTTCTTGCTCCTACTGTAGCGGTATAGAGATTCTGTAGCGGTACAGAGTCGTGAGAGAGGAGCCCCACCATGTTGTTCGTTCCCACCGCCCAGTTCCTGGCCGCAGATGCCCAGCGTCGGCACTTCGCCGACGCCCGACTCGATGGCCCCACCGTTGCTCCGGCCGAGAGTGTGTCGCGCTTCTCGATCGCTCGGCTGGTCGGCCGCAAGCCTGCCGCCGTCCGCCCGGGATCCGTCATCGGGCGTCGGCAGTTCGCGTAGGTCCTGGGTGCTGCCGCTTGTGCCGGTCGGTGACCGGCTACGGGCCGCCGCGCCAGTGGTCGATGCGGTGATGGTCCGGCGTGAAACCGTTCGCGACACCCCACAGGACGGCCTGAGTCCTACTGGAAACATTGATCTTTCGGTAGATCGACCGGATGTAGGACTTGACCGTGTTGGGGCTCAGGTAGGACAACGCGGCCACCTCCGCGTTGCTCTTGCCCTGGGTGATGAGCGCCAGAATCTCGGCCTCGCGGTCGGTCAGGCCCTCCCGTCGACCCGGCCAGTTCAGCCCGCTGGTGGTCCGGGCCCGGGGTGGCGGCTCGCTGACCACGAGTTCTCCCGCGTGCACGGCCTCCAGTGCCGCCACCAGATCCCGGGCAGGCATGGTCTTGGACAGGTAGCCGTGTGCACCCTGCCGGCGCGCGCTGGAGATCAGGTCCGGATGAAAGTTCCAGGTGTACACCACGACTCGACGTGCTTGCGAGCTCTTGACCAGCAGACCGATCTCATCGTGGTCTGACTCCGGCTGGGCGAACGAGTCGTACAACGCGATGTCGACCGTGTCGCTGAGCGGCTTGTTCGCGTCGATCTCCGCGATCACGATGCGGTCCCGGTACTGGTCGAACATGTGGGCCACCCCGAGCAACACCACGTCGTAGTCGTCGATCAGCGCGACGGTGATCGGTGAACTCGGGGCCATGGGGTGACAGTAACCCCCTTAGGGGTGTACCGACACCGCCCTAGGGGTGTTTGAGTGGTCCTTGGTCGACGTTGCCGGCCACCCGGCTCGTCCGGGTTCAGCTCAGTCGGGCGTCCCGGACGCCCAGTGAGAAGGAGGCACATCATGCTCGGACTGATCGTCAGCATCATCGTCATCGGCCTGATCGCGGGTGCCCTGGCACGGCTCGTGGTGCCGGGACGGCAGGACCTGTCCATCGTGATGACCATCGTGCTCGGCATTGTCGGGTCGTTCGTCGGCGGATTTCTGGGTTACCTGATCTTCCACAAGGACGCCCAGGACGGCTTCTTCCAGCCGTCGGGCATCATCGGCGCCTTCATCGGGTCGGTCATCGTCCTGCTGCTGTGGATCAACATCGGCAAGCGCCGCTCGGTCCGCAACTAGCAAATGTCCGGCTTCGACGGAGGAGGTTCGTCGTGGGGTCGGACCTCATGTCGCACCATGACCACGGTCGGCCGGGCCTTTCGGGTCCGGCCGTCGCGGAGACGTTGCGGGCCGCCGCATCCCTCCGGTCACCGGAGAGTTCGTTGCAGGCCGTGATCGGGATGATGATCGAAACCGGTCCGTGGACCGCGGGGAGCATCTGCCTGCTCACCTCGGATGGGAAGTTCGACACAGCCGCCTATCTCGACGCCAGAGCGGGTGAATGTGACCGGCTGCAGACGGAGTTCGGCGAAGGACCGGCCCATGACGCGGTGTGCGGCGAGCCGGTCCAGCGCAGCCTCGATCTGGCCGCTGAACCGCGGTGGACCAGATGGTCCCCGGCGGCCGCCGCCCTGGGTTTTCGCAGCACGCTGACCGTCCGGCTGTTCACCAACGCCACCCTCGGCACCGTGAGCCTCTATTCCTCCCGGGCCGGCGAGCTCGATCCGGCGGGGGTGTGCACGACCCAGGTGATGGCGGCACATGCGTCCGTTGTTGTCGCGGCGATGATCACCGAAGGACACCTGAGGTGCGCCATGCTGACCCGGAACGTCATCGGTCAGGCCCAGGGGATGCTGATGGAGCGCCACCGACTGACGGCAGACGAGGCGTTCGACCTGCTGCGTCGGCACTCGCAGCAGACCAATGTCAAGCTCGTCGTGCTCGCCCGTCGGATTGCCGACGGCGGGATCGTCCCGGATGTCGGGGATCGAGACTGATTCCCGCATCGACAGGGCATCCCCGGTGACGTCCGGGTAGGCCTCCGATTAGGGTCGGCAGCACCATGTCTGGGATCGCAAAGTGAGAACTCCACTGACCGCCGGAGCCGAGATCGCGGTGGGGATCGCCGCCCAGCTCCGGCCCGCCGTCCGCGGGAACGTGTCCGACGGACTGCGGCGGCGGGCGGAGTACTCCTCTGATGCCGGCAACTATCGAGTACTGCCAACGGTTGTCGTCGAACCGCTGGATATCGATGACGTGCTCGCAACTCTCGCGATCAGCCGGCAGAACGGGGTTCCGGTGACCAGCCGGGGCGGCGGCACCTCGATCGCCGGCAACGCGATCGGCGCCGGCATCGTGATCGACTTCGCCCGGCACCTCAACAAGATCCTGGACGTCGACCCGGACAGCCGGACGGCGCTGGTCGAGCCGGGCGTCATCCTGACGGACCTGCAGACGCGGGTGGCGCCGTACGGCCTGCGTTTCGGCCCGGACCCGTCCAGCCAGAACCGGGCGAGCATCGGCGGCATGATCGGCAACAATGCCTGCGGGCCGCATGCGGTCGCCTATGGTCGCACCGCCGACAACGTGCAAGCGCTCACCCTGATCGACGGCCTCGGCCGGCGGATCGACACAGCCGTTGGCTCGGCACAGGTTTCAGGTCTGAACGACCTCATCGATGCGCACCTCGCGGTCATTCGGACCGAGTTCGGCAGGTTCTCCCGGCAGGTATCCGGCTACTCCATCGAACATCTGCTGCCGGAGAACGGCCGCGACCTGGCCAAGGCGCTGGTCGGCAGCGAGGGCACGCTGGGAGTCCTCACCTCCGCGACCGTGCGACTGGTCCGGATCAGCCCCGCCCGGATGCTGGTGGTGCTGGGCTACCCGGACATGCCGTCGGCAGCCGATGCGGTTCCGGCCGTGCTGGCCCATTCACCGCTTGCCGTCGAGGGGCTGGATGCCAGGCTGGTGGACGTCGTACGGGCCGCACCTGGCGCCCGGCCGGTGCCCGACCTGCCCCGCGGCGCCGGGTGGTTGATGGTCGAGATCGGCGGCGAAACCCCCGACGAGGCAAGGGCTTCGTCCGCCGCACTGGTCCGCGACGCGGCGGCGCTGGACTCGATGATGCTGCCCGCCGGCCCGACCGCCACGGCGCTGTGGCAGATCCGCGCCGACGGAGCCGGGTTGGCCGGACGCAGTGCACGGCAGCGGGCCGCCTGGCCTGGCTGGGAGGACGCCGCGGTGCCGCCCGTCAATCTGGGCCGGTATCTGCGCGAATTTGAGACATTGATGGACGCCTATGACGTCACCGGAATTCCGTACGGGCATTTCGGTGACGGCTGTATCCACATCCGGATCGATTTCCCACTAGAGAAATCAGGACCGCAGAAATCCGGACCGCAGGAGCCGGCGCCAACGGGGCCGGCACCGCAGGGATCGGCAGAGGTGTTCCGGCAGTTCATGTTCGACGCTGCGCGACTGGTCGTGAAGCACGGCGGATCATGCTCGGGCGAACACGGCGACGGCCGCGCGCGCAGTGAACTGCTGCCGATCATGTACTCGCCCACGGCCATTGAAGTGTTCGGTGGGATAAAGGCCCTGTTCGACCCGAACAACCTGCTCAATCCCGGGGTGCTGGTGTCGCCGAATCCCCTCGACGCCGACCTGCGCCGACCGGCGGCAGTCTCCATCCCGGCCGGCAGCGGGTTCAGCTTCTCCCATGACGGGGGCGACTTCACCACGGCCGTCCACCGCTGCGTCGGCATCGGCAAGTGCCGCGCCGACAACCACGAATCCGGCGGATTCATGTGCCCGTCCTACCTGGCGACCCGGGATGAGAAGGACGTCACCCGAGGGCGGGCCAGGGTGTTGCAGGAACTGACCAACGGCGCGCACGCTGCCGGCCGGAACCCCGATTTCGGCTCACATCAGGTGCACGAATCGCTGGACCTCTGCCTGTCCTGCAAGGCCTGCGCCAGCGATTGCCCGGCCGGGGTGGACATGGCCCAGTACAAATCGGAGGTGCTGCACCGGACCTACCGGGGCAAGAAGCGGCCGATCAGCCACTACACCCTCGGTTGGCTGCCCCGCTGGCTCTCGATCGTCGACAAGGTCCCGGTCGTCGCGCCGGCAGTCATCAATCGCGGCCTGCGGATCAAGGCACTGTCCCGGCCGTTGCTCAGCGCCGGCGGGATCGACCGTCGGCGCTCGGCGCCCCCGTTCGCGCCGATGACGTTCCACCGATGGTCCAGGAAGCACTGGAAGACCGGGCACGGGCATCAGGACCGGGAGCCAGTGGTGCTGTGGACCGATTCCTTCAGCAACGGGCTCGATCCTGCGGTCGCCCGCGCGGCGGTCGAGGTCCTGCACGATGCCGGGTACCGGGTGATCGTCCCGGATCGGATTGCCTGCTGTGGGCTCACCTGGATCACCACCGGCCAGCTCGACGGCGCGAAGAAACGCCTCCGTCGGCTGCTGGATATTCTGGGACCCTATGCGCAGCAAGGGATTCCGATCGTCGGGCTGGAGCCGTCCTGCGTGGCCGTGCTCCGGTCGGATCTGCTCGATCTGTTGCCCGGCGATCCGCGATCCGGGTCGGTGGCCGGTGCGACAGAGACCCTGGCAGAACTGCTGCTCGGCCACGTCGCTGCCGGAAATACCTGGCAGGCACCGGATTTGACCGGGGTGGAACTCATCGTCCAACCGCACTGCCATCACCACTCGGTGATGGGGTACGCCGCCGATCAAAAGCTGCTCACCGGCCTGGGCGCCACCCTGACGGTTGTCTCGGGGTGTTGCGGCCTTGCCGGAAACTTCGGCATGGAAAAGGGTCACTACGAGATGTCGGTGGCCGTCGCCGAGAATGCCCTGCTGCCGGCATTACGCGCGCGCCCCGAGCACAGCATCGTGCTGGCCGACGGATTCTCCTGCCGGACCCAGATCGAGCAGCTTGCCGGCGTGCCCAGTGTCACCCTGGCCCAGTTACTTGCCGACCACCTCGCAGTCCCTGCGTCATAGCCCCTCGCTGCCGGCGGCCGGAATGTCCTGGGCGAGCTCCCAGATGTTCCCGTCCGGGTCGGTGAAACTCGCGGTCCGCTTGCCCCAATCCCGGTCGATTGGTCCGTTCATCAGGTCGATGCCCCGCGCCGACAGCTCAAGACAGCTGGAGTCGACGTCGTCCACCCAGATGGACAGCATGAACCGTGACCCAGCCGACCGATCGGCGACGGTCTCCGGCTCGACGAGACCGATGGCGGCCGAGCGCTCGAGCAGATTGACCAGAGTGCCGGCAAAGTCGAAGACCACCGAATTCTCGTCCTCGTAGACCACCGGAGAACTGAATACCTCCTGGTAGAACGATCGGGACCGTGGCAGATCCGCCACGAATACGGTGATCGCGCCGATCTGCTGCAGCTGTGCACTCATCGATCAGGCCTCCTTGTACGGCGTCGCTGGATGCCGCCGGGCCGGGAATCGGTCGGCGACGGTGGTGCAGGAGGACAGACGCCCATCGGGCCGCGAAGTCATCGACTCGTCGAGACACCACCGAAACCGACAGGAGGCGATCGGCGGGCCGGAATTGACGTCGTTCTTCCGCCACTGGCATCCACCGCGCACGCTGGGTGAGCTCATAGTGTCAGACTGTGAGTGCCGACCCGGTCCGGTCCGGTGTCGACGGGAGGGGAATGTGTTGCGGAGCATCGACATGAGCAAAATCCTGGTCGTCATCTGCGCGGCGGCGGCAGTTGCGCTGGCGGGATGCGCCACAGCGGGGCCGGCCGACAGCAGCGCCGCACTCAGTTCCACGGTCAGCGCATCGTCGACCCCCCCGCCGGCGGCGTCGTCGGCGTCGGTGTCCGCACCGCCGAGCACCCGGCCGTCCAGCCAAGCCTCGACCGGTTCGGCGACACCGGAGCCATCGGAAGCCCCCGAATCAGCTGCAACCGATCCAGCATCGCCACCAGCGCCCACCACCGAGCCAACTGGTGATTCCTCCGCACTGCCGGCCGACGGCTCCGGCGGCTGGTACGACACCTGGGGCTGGGTCTCCCCGCAGACGGCCCAGCGCGCGCTTGCGGCGGGCATCGCCGCAGGGAAGGACGTTCGGGACGAGCTGAGATGCGGCACGGCCTGCGGTGAATCGCCGACGGCCGCCCAGATCCAGGCTCAGTACATTGCGGAACACCCGGACAATCCGAATGCATCGATCGAGGCCTACGAGGCCGCCGCCGCTGCCTGCCCAGGGTATTTCATTAGGGGCAATTGTTACGCGGACGCCGAAGCCGCGCGGGCGGCCGGCGAGGGGGAATAGTTGCCGATCAGCCGGAACGACGCGCGCCGCCGTGCCGGCGTGCGCGGAGGCGTTGTGTCACCAGGGTTATCGCGCCCAGCAGCACGACGACCAGTCCGTACACCAACGCGGTGCTGTGCAGTCCGAAGGTAGTGGCGGCGAGCCCGGCGATCACCGCCGGCAGGCTGAAGGCGACGTAGGAGATGACGAAAGCGACGGCGAAGACCTCGCCGCGCTCCTGCGGTGCGGCCAGCCTGGCCAAGGTGCCGAAACACGCCAGTGCCGAAGCGCCGAAACCGATGCCGGCGATCGCCGTGCCCAGGGCAGCCAGCGCGACCGATTCGACGATCACGCCGACCAGGGTGATGGCGGTCCCGCCGGTGAGCAGGACCGCTGCGATGCTCAGCACCCGGCCGGTCGGCCAGGACTTCAGGGCGAACGCCGTGACCGCGCCGGTCGCACACAACAGGGTGACGACCAAGCCTCCGACGAGATGGTTCGTCAGGCCGAAAAGACTTGCTGCGACTGACGGTCCGAGGGACAGATACAGCCCGCCAAGGGCCCAACTGGCGACCAACAGCGGGACGAGTGCCAATACGTCGGGGCGGAGCCGTTGTGGGATACCGACTTTGGGTTTCAGCGACGCCACACCGCCGGGTCGGCGCGTCGCCGTTTCGGGCATCAGCGCGACGAAGACGGCCGACACCAGCATGCCGGCGATGAGCAGGATAAACACCAGATGCGTTGGGGCGGGGGCAAATTGCACGAGCGCTCCACAGCCGAGCGCGCCAACGGCCAGCCCGCCCAGCGGTGCAACACCGCTGACCACGCCCGCTCTGCCAGGTGCATGCGGCGGGTTCAGATCCACCAGGGACGCGCCGAGTGTGGTCATCGCCGCGCCGGTGGCGATCCCTTGTAACAGCCTGGCGGTCAACAGCCCAGTGACGTCGCCGGCGGTGATGAACAGCACCAGGGCAACCAGTTCCAGACCAATTGCCGCGGCCAGCACCGGTCGCCGGCCGATGTAGTCCGACAGGGCGCCGAGCACCAGCAGGGCGCCGATGAGTCCGAACACGTAGACCGCAAAGACAATCGTCAGGGTGGTCGCGGAAAAGCCCCACTGCTGTTGGTAGACAACGTACAACGGTGACGGCGCGCTGGATGCTGCCATGAACGTCACGAAAATCGCGGTGATGGCGGCAAAGGACATCGACCGCGAGAGCCGCCGGCGATTGCCCGGTGCGCTGTCCGTGATCGGTGGCGAGCCGTCCTGCAACGGCACAGCGGTGATGGGGGACCGGGACATCGCGCTCCTTGTGCAGTGATCAATGCGTTAGCAGCACTGTAGCGCAGACGCAGTGATCAGTGCGATAATAGTGCGGTGTCCGTCGTCACCACCACCCCCACCCGCCCGGGCGGTCGTTCCGCGCGTGTGCGGGCGGCCGTTCACCACGCCGTCGAGGAACTGCTGGCCGAGGGGCCGTCCGAAGCGTTGACGATGCCCGTCATCGCAGCCCGTGCCGGCGTCCATCCGACCACCGTCTACCGCAGGTGGGCGTCTCTCGGTGAGCTGTTGGGCGAGGTCGCGACCAGCAGGTTCAGCGGCGACATCGTGGTCCCGGATACCGGTTCGCTGCGGGAGGACCTGCGGCGCTGGGCAAGTGCCGTGGCCACCGACCTGTCGGATCCCGACGTCCTCGCCCTGATGCGCGCCACCGTGGGGTCCGGCCCGGACGGCGGCTGCGCCTGCATCGCCGATCGGCAGGCGCAACTGGCTGCCATCCTGGAACGCGAGGAATCGCGCGGTGGACGGGCTCCGACGGTCGAGCGGGCGGCCGACACGATCCTGGGACCGCTGTATTTCCGGGCGATCTTCATCGGCGAGCCCGCCGAGCCCGGCTGGGCCCGTGATCTGGTTGATGCTCTGGTGAAATAGCACCGCTGGGGTGAACTGCCCGGAAGTGGGTGCTCGCGTCGACGCCGCTACCCTGGCCGGACCTATTCGGGTCGATGAACGCGGACGGCGAATCGTGCGAAGTCCCTGTCGAACGTCACAACGTCTGCGCCGTGCTCCACCGCCAGGGCAGCGAGATGCGCGTCGGTGGTGAGATTCGAGGCGGTTCCGGCTTGTTCGAGCAGTCCACGCAGTACAGCGGGATGACGGGCGGTTGGCGCGACGATGGTCGCGGGCGGTTGAGCCAACCACGAGTCGACCAGATCGAAGGCCGACGCAATGCTCAACGGGGAGCCGAACACTCGCGGGTTCGTGCTCAACCTGACGAATGCCAGCAGGCTGATCCATGGAAACCCGATGGCCTCCGATCCAGCCAGCGCGCTTGAAAACCAGCGGCGTGCGGGGGCATGCTGCGCGCTGCTGGAATTCACCGAATACAGCAGCACGTTTGCATCAACAATTTTCATTCAGCGCCCCACGCTGAGCTTCCTGGCGATCTCCTCATCTTCCAGCTCACCAGCCAACTGAAGTGCGCGCTCGAGCGGAACTGATGGTTCACCGAGGTCGTAGGTCTGAAAGGCGTAGTCGGGGCGGGGTCCTTCGGGAAGCAGGGAAGCACGAAGCAGGCTGTTGACGGACTCCTTGAACGACAGTCCTCGTTCGTTCATGAATTTGTTCAGCAGCGCCTCGACGTCCGAGTCCAGGGTGATGGTCGTTCGCATCATGACATCATACTCAGTGATGTTATTGCATCAACTTGCTAGTGGGGGGTCAACTCGGTGGCCTCGGGTACAAACGGACCGACGAGTGCCCGCCTTACCTTGCCGCCCGAATCGCGGCGGAAGGGGTGCGATCTGAACTCGTGGGGCTGTTGGCGGCGGCCCGTGGGAGATAGCTGCGCTGGACAAGACTGCGGATGGTCGCCAGGCAGAGCAAGCCAATCGCCAACGTCATCAGCGCGAGGAGGATGCAGGTCACTGCAAACTGCTGACCGACCTGTGCCGCGGCCAGCCATCGAATAGTCACGGTGACCGCTGCCGCGTAGGAGAAGGCATAGGCCCATGTTCCAGGACCGAGTGGCACCCGACGATATGCGGGAAGGAGGCGGAGTTGCACCATCAGCATGAGTACGCCGTACCCGGCCAGCAGAAGCGCGACCGAGTCTGGCCGATTTCCGTTAATGGCGAACCATGCGCTGCCTGCGACGACAGGTGGGGCCAGCTCGATTGCCATCGTTGGGAGCAGTGGCGTTGGCAACGCCGGCTGGGTGAACAGCCGCAACAACAGGATGGATCCGAGCACCAGCCAGCACACCGTGCCGTAGCCGAACATCAGCATTGCCAAGCTGTCGTAGCCCAGGGAGGCGCTACCGGCTGCTGCGATCAGGCCGCCGGCCACGGTCGGTAAAAAGTATCCAGGATGCCACTGTGCCAGGGTCATGTCCTGCAAGATCCATCCGCCGGTCAACCAACCGCCGAGCAGGAGGGTGGGGACGAACCCGGCGAAGAAGACGACCGAACCTGCACCGGGTTGGTACTCCGCCAGCGCCACGCCGATCAGCATCGGCACGATCGCGATCAATGCCGTGAACGGAGCAAAAACCGGATCGGACAATTCCGTTCGCAGACGGCCCGTGACGATGACATTGGCGCCGTAGGCGACCAGCGTGATCAGCCAGGTCAGGCTTGCCAGCGTCCACAAGCCGACCGCTGGCCAGGTCGGGATGCCGATCAGCGTGCTGCCGGCCGACCAGCACTGTGCCAGGCCGCAGAGCCCGAATGGCAGCCCGAACAGGTTGGCCGTCAGACGCAGAGCCGAAACCTGTTGCGGCGGTGATGGTCCCATGGCACTCCCAGCTCAGGAGGTTCGGTCTGGCACTCAGTGGGTGAAGGAGGCGAGTGGCTCGTCGGGATCGACGATGTAGGTGGACAGCATCTGCCCAGTGCCGGGTCCCAGGTCCAAGGCATTGTGTGGAACCCCCGGAGGAATCAAGAACCCGTCACCGGCCTGCAGTTGCAGGGTGGGTTGATCCTTGATCTCCATCTGGACGGAACCCTGCACGATGTACCCGACCTCCTCGCCGGGGTGGATATGCCAGCCGGAAGACACTCCGACGGGGATTTCCGTGCGCACCTGGACGATGATCCGACCGGGTATCGAAGAATCGTGGCGTTGAATTTCGGTGCGCTGCAGACCGGCGGCCAGCGCGTCGGCAGGCTTCGAGGAGTTGAGATCCGTTGTCATGATCGGCCTTTCGGTTGTTCAGACAAGTTGGGAAGTGACCCGGACGGGCGAACGAACAGGAGTGCCAGAATCTCTTTGGCGACCTCTTCGGGTTGGTCTTCGACTAGAAAATGGGTGGCATCAAGACCACGACCCGTGACCTGCTCCGCCCAGGGACGCCAGACGTCGAGAACATCACCGTAAAGGCGCGGCAGTGCCCCGCGCTCGCTCCACAACAGCAGGAGTGGACAGGCGATTCGCCGTTTGCCGAGGTCGGCGTCGTCGTTGTCTCTGTCGATGGTGGCACCGGCCCGGTAGTCCTCACAAATCGCTTCGACGGTGCTCGGATCGTCGAGCAGGCCTCGGTAGGCGGCCATCAGCGCATCGGGATAGCGGCCAGGTGTCGCGCCGATCCCCAATGCCCGGACGTGGTAGTCGAAGAAAGCGCCGGGATCGGCCCCGATGAGGCGCTCTGGGAGCGGGGCGGGTTGGGCGAGGAACGACCAGTGCCAGTAGAGGAGCGCGAGTTGGGCGTCGGCCCGTGTCCACACCTCTCCGGTGGGCACCACATCGAACGCCGCGGCGGCGGTGACCCGCGCGGGGTGGTCCAGCGCCATCCGGTACGCGATGCGCCCACCGCGATCGTGGCCGGCGACCGCCCAGCTCTCGTGGCCGAGCTCGCGCATGACCTGGACGAGGTCAAGGGCGACAGCCCGCTTGGAGTGTGGCGCATGATCCGGCGCCGGCGTGGGCCGGAACGATGCACCGTAACCGGGCAGGTCGACAACGACGACCGTGCATTGCTCGGCCAGCAGCTCAGCGGAGGCATGCCACATAAGGTGGGTCTGCGGGTAACCGTGCAACAGCAGCAGGGGCGGACCGGCGCCGCCGACTCGGGCGAACACCGGCCCGCGGTCGGTCGGCACGTGGTGTTCGGTGAAGTGTGCGAACACGGGAGATCAGGATGCCGCGGGTGTGGTGCCGCCGGCTTCGGCCAGGAAGGACAGCAGCGCGGTGTTGATTTCCTCGGCGTGGGTGACGACCCCGAGGTGCGGCCCGCCCTCGATCTCGACGTAGGTCGCCGCCGGCAGCGCGGCGTGTAAGCGTCGCCCCTGACCGTCGATCGGCAGGATGCGATCGGCGGTTCCGTGGATGATCAACGCCGGTACGTCGATATGCGTGATGTCGCTGCTGAAATCGGCCAGCCAGCCGGGCGGGCACGCCCAGGTCGCGTACGCGCCGGCTTCCGCCCCCGCGTTCCACATGGCGCGGACAGTGGCCTCGCTGACGCGTTTGCCCTGGTAATCCTCGAGGTTGAGAAAGTCGTTGATCAGCCCGGTGAGCCAGGTGTAGCGGTCGTCCAGGATCGCGTTCTGCACGCCGGTGACACCTGCGGCGTCGACCCCCTGCGGGTTGTCGTCGGACTTGGCGAATGACGGTGCGAGGCTCTCGATGAAAACGCAGCTACGCAGGCGCTCGGTGCCGCGGGTGCCGATGTACCGGGCGAGCTCACCGGTACCCAATGAGAGCCCGACAACGGTGGCGTCGCGCAGGTCGAGCTGAGTCAGAACCTGGTCGAGATCGGCGGCAAGGGTGTCCCAGTCATACCCGACCGTCGGCCGGCTCGACCGCCCGAATCCGCGCCGGTCGTAGGTGATCACCCGGTATCCGGCGGCCAGCAGCGGGTGAAGCTGCGGCTCCCAGGACCGGCTGTCCAGCGGCCACCCGTGGAGCAGGACCACCGGCCTGCCCTCGCCGTTGTCCTCGACGAACAGCTCGATGGGCTGCGAATTCTGTTGACCTACAGTGATCGTCGCCATGGTGTGCCTCCTCGGGGTCGGTGTGCAGACCTCTCGAGGCTCCACTGCGGGACGCGAAGCGAGTGGGGCCACCGGCCAGAAAACATTTCCGGCTAGCCCTACCCTCACGTCTGGACCGTTCGTGACAGTCTCGGGTGGTGGCCCGCTCGGTGTTGATAGTTGATGACGACGCCGCTTTCCGTGACCTTGCTTCGAGGGTGGTCATGGGCTGGGGTCACGACGTGGTCGGCCTCGCCGGCAATGTGGCCGAAGCGTTGGTCCGTGCCGCGGAACTTCGTCCCGACACGGCGTTGGTCGACATCGGTCTGCCCGACGGTGACGGGTTTGCCCTTGCCGAGCAACTGGTGGCCTTGCCGTGGCCGGTGCGGGTGGTGCTGATCTCCTCGGATTCCGACTCCGCAAACGCCACCGCTGCGCGGCGGGTGGGGGCCCGCGGGTTCGTGCCGAAGGACCAACTGTCCGGTGCCGAGCTCCGCAGCTGGATTGAACAGGGTTGAGTCGATGACGTCGACACTGCCGAGGCAGGGGCTGCGGATATGTATCGGTGAAGACGATGTGCTGCTGCGCGAGGGCATCGTCAGGATCCTGGTCGGGGCCGGGCTGGAGGTGGTGTCGCAATCGGGCAACGCCGAAGAGCTGCTCCGCGAGGTGCTGGCTTTCCGGCCCGATGTGGCGATCTTCGACGTGCGGATGCCGCCGCGGCACGAGGACGACGGCTTGGTCGCCGCCATCCAGGTGCGCCGGCAGTTGCCCGGAACCGGGGTGCTGATCTTGTCCCAATTCTGCGAACCGAGCCTCGTGATCGACCTCATCGGTGATCGCCCGGAGGGTGTCGGCTACCTGCTCAAGGAACGCGTCGGTGACGTCCCCGCCTTTCTCGATGCTGTGGAGCGCGTTGCCGGCGGCGGCAGCGCGCTTGATCCCGAGGTGGTCGCCCGGATGTTGGGGCGTCCCGCACCGGGCGATGCGCTGTATCCCCTGACGCCTCGCGAGCGAAGCGTCCTCGGCGCCATGGCGGAAGGCATGTCGAACCTCGGGATCTCCAGGTCGTTGTTGATGAGCCAGGCGGCGGTGGAAAAACATGTCACGGCCATCTTCCGCAAACTGGGCATCGCCGCGGCGGACACCGAACATCGGCGGGTGCTGGCCGTGATCACCTACCTGCATTCCCGGGACCGGAGGTGACGCCGCGGGACTCGGTCGCCGACCGGTACTACGCGGCGTTCAATGCCCGTGATCTGGACGCCTGGGTGGAGACGCTCGACGAGGATGTAGAGGTCCTCATCGACGCCGGGGTGCTGCGCGGACGGTTGGTGGCGCGCTCCTACCTGGCTGGAATAATGCAGGCCTATCCCGGGGTCACGGTGGCCGACCGTCGGATCGTCGCCGCGTCACCGGATGCAGTGGTGTCGGAGTTTCACCTGATCAACCCGACGGCGGCGCTGGTGCCGGACCCCTCGGGCCGAGACCGGAAGGGTGTTCCGTGGCGCCTGGACGGGGTGACCTGCGAGGTGCTGCGGCTGCGCGGAGACCGGATCACTTCCCTGCACAGCTACTACTCGCCCAGGCCGACAGACCGGACCCCGGTCGCTGAGGTTCCGTCGCGCGCGGAGGCGGCCCGGATCGCACACCGGCATGCCGCCCTCGGGCGGGTAGCGACGCATGTCGCCGGCGGCGCGTCGGAGCAGGACCTCGTCTTCATGATGAATCAGGTGATCGCAGAATTCGCGGGCGTCGATGTGTGCCTCATGATGCGTTTCGACACCGATGACACGGCAGTGCTGCTCGCAGCTTCGGGCCTGGTGGACGCGGCGGCGTTGCTGGGGCGGCGCTTCGAGCTCAGCGAGGACATCCTGGCTGTGCGGAACAGCGGTAGGGCGCTGCGTTTCGGAGCCCGGGGGTGGCCAGCGCTCCAACCGGTCGGCGAGCCGGAAACGACAAGCAGTTTGCACTGGTGCGTCGGCGTCCCCATCATTCTCCGCGGGACGGTGTGGGGTGTCAGCCTGCTGGGTTCGGCGCGTGCCGAGCCCTTCGCCGACGACACCGAGTCGGGAATAACGGCTTTCACCGAATTGGCATCCACCGCGCTGACAAACGCACAGGCCAATGACGAACTGGCCGAACGTGCCCGCGAGCAATCCGAACTGCGCCAAGTCGCCGAAATCGCGGCCGCGGGTGCGGACCCGGCCGAGGTATTCTCCGCCGTCACCCGATCCGCGTCCGCGCTGCTGGATGGCCTGCCCACCATGTTGCAGCGGTTCGTCGATCACGAGTCGGCGGACCTACTCGCGGTCCACGGCTTCGCTGCAGACGTTCCCCGGGCCGGAAAGAGAGTCACTGTTGACCCTGACGGCGTCACTGCGGAGGTGCAACGGACCGGTCGACCGGCGCGCATCGACGATTACCTGAAGGAGCCGGCCAACCGACTGGCCATGCAGGTCGGTCTTCGTGCGTCGGTGGGGGTCCCGGTGGCGGTCGGTGGCCGGCCGTGGGGTGTCCTGGTGGCGAGTTCCATGCAGACAGCGCTGCCGCCTGCGGCCGAACGGCGGCTGTCGCTGATCGCGGAAACAGGCGCAGCGGCCATCGCGGGCGCCCATGCCCGTGGGGAACTACGCGCTTTGGCCGATGAGCAGGCCGCGTTGCGTCGAGTTGCCGAACTGGTGGCGCGGGGGGTGGGCCAGGATGAGATCTTCGACGCGCTGACCGCCGAGGCCACCGGGTTGATCGAGGAGCCGACTACCCTGATCCGGTTCGACGACGCCCACAACTGCACTGTGGTCGGGACCAGCGGGGGTCCGGCGGCGGTTGGCTCCTTGGTCAATACCGAAGAGGGGAGTCTCGTTGCGCTGATCCAACGAACGAGGCGCCCCGCACGGATCGACGACGGCGAACGGCCCGGACGGATCGACGGAGGCGGCCGCCGCCACGACTATGGTGGCTCCTCGGAAGTGGGCGTGCCGATCATCGTCGGCGTCCGGTTGTGGGGCATGTTGAGCGCGACGAGTTCTGGCCGCCGACTGGCAACGGCGACCGAGCACCGCCTGCGGCAGTTCGTGGGCATTTTGGCCGTAGCGGTCGTCAACGGTGAGGCCCGCCAGAAGCTCACGGACCTTGCCGACGAACAGGCCGCTCTGCGCCGGGTCGCCGAGCTCGCCGCCCATAACGCCCCGGCGGAACAGGTCTTGCAGGCCGTCGCCAGTGAGGCAGCAGCGCTTGCCGGCGTCGAATTCACCACCTTGCTGCGGTACGAGCAGGACGGCAGCACCCAGATCGTCGCCCTGGACGGCGCACCCGACGGCGTCGTGCTCGGAATGCGCGCGCCAGGGACGGGTGATGGTGCGGTGCAACGGGTCTGGCGAACACGTCAGCCTGCTCGTATCGACGACCTCGCCACGATGTCCGGCGTCTGGCCACAGCTCGCCCACCGTTACGGGTTCACGGCCAGCGCTGCGGTTCCGATCGTCATCCGTGGTGATCTGTGGGGTGCGCTGGTCGCCGTGGGACGCGGCGAGGCTTTTCCGCGCCCCATCGAGGAGCACCTGGCCAACTTCGCCGAATTGGCCGGAACCGCGGTCTCCGCCGCGGATGCGCGCCAGGAACTCAGGTTGCTGGCGGAGGAGCAGGCGGCGCTGCGTCGCGTTGCGGAACTGGTCGCGCGCGGCGCCAACCTGGACGAGGTCTTCATGGCAGCCGCCACCGAGGCATCAACATTGTTGGGCAGGCTCGCCGCAGCGTTGATGCGGTTCGACGGCGATACCGCGGTCGTTGTCGCCGTGTGCAACAGTCCGGTCCCCCTCGGAATGGGCGTACCGATCGATGACGGCAATGATTTGGGGATCCTCCGTCGCACCGGGCGACCCACCCGAACCGACAGTTTCGCGGGTACCTCGCTGGCGGACATCGCCATTGCGCTGGGCGTCGGCGCCGGCGTCGCCGTTCCGGTCACAGTGGAAGGACGCGTATGGGGAGCTCTCACTGCCAGCACCCCCGATTCGCCGTTGCCTGCCGGAAGCGAGGAACGCCTGACCCCGTTCGCGGAACTCGTCGCGGCAGCCATCGGTAACGCCGAGAACAAGGCGAAACTCACCGCGTCCCGCGCGCGGGTGGTCGCCACCGCAGACGAAACCCGTCGGCGACTCCAACGCGACGTTCACGACGGCGCGCAGCAACGCCTGGTGCACACCATCATCGCGCTGAAACTCGCCCAACAGGCGCTCCCGCCGGAGGACCCCGCATCGGCGTTGCTCCTCCAAGGGCTCAACAACGCCGAACGGGCCAACAGCGAGCTGCGGGACGTCGTCCGCGGAATCCTCCCCTCGTCGCTGACTCACGGCGGGCTGCGCAGCGGCCTGGAAACGTTGGTGGCCGACCTCGCCCTGCCCGTGGACCTGACCGTCCTCGCCCCTCGCCTACCGGCGCATATCGAAACCACCGCGTATTTCGTCGTGGCCGAGGCCATGACGAACGTGGTGAAACACGCCCACGCCAACCGGGCGACGGTTGACGTGGCTGTCGATGACCAAACACTTGTCATCGACATTCGCGACGACGGCGTCGGTGGCGCGGACCCAACGGGCGGCACCGGACTCACCGGGCTGTTCGACCGGGTCGAAGCCAGCGACGGCACGTTGACGGTGACCAGTTCGGACGGCGCCGGGACCGCCATCCACGCCACGATCCCGGTGCGAGAACGAATGACGGCCAACAACTTCGGGGACGTCAGCGTCAGGCCGTGATGTGTTTGACCGCCGCATGGATGAGGTCGGCCGCCTCATCCGGATGCGACACGGAAATCGCGTGCGCTGAACCCGCAACCTCGATCGTGTCGACAGCACCGGCCCGATCAGCCATCAGGTGGTGCACGGCGGCGGGAATGTTGCGATCAAGCTCCGGGATCAGGAACCAGGATGGCAAATCCCGCCACGCCGGATCACCGGAGGCTTCGTTCAGGGCGACGTCACGTAACGGCCGCTGCGTGACCGACATCGCAAACGCGGTCGCATCATCAACGTCGGCGCAGAACTGGTGGTGATAGCGGTCCTGCCGGATGTACAGGTCGTTGCTGCCGTCAGGCAGCGGCACCGCGTAGACGGTGTCGCCCAGTGTGCTGCCGGGGAGTCGAGCGGACAGTTCGCCGATATTTTCCCCGGTGTCAGGTGCGAAGCCGGCAATGTAGACCAGCCCCCGCACGTTGGACGCGGCGCCGACCGCGTTCGTGATGACGGCACCGCCGTAGGAGTGACCAACCAGTACGACGGGGCCATCAATGGATCGGAGGACGGCGGACAGGTTGGCGGCGTCGCCGGAAACGCTACGAAGTTCGTTGGGCGGCGCCATGCTTCGCACCCCATGGTCGGCCAACCGGGCGATGACACCATTCCAGCTGGCGGACTCCGCGAAGGCTCCGTGTACCAGGACGACAGTGGCTGTGCTCATTGAGATCTCCTCGCTTGTTCACCGGTCTGGACAGCTCCGACGCTAGACAATGGCGGCAGCCGGTTGCCTCCGTCATCTGACTGCATCGAGGACCGGCCGACGACGTGCATGCACCACAGTCGGATGACTGATGTTGTCTGACGCGGCGGGCGTTCACGCTGGGCTCGTGAGCTCACACTACGGACGAATCGCTTTTACGGACCCGGTAAATGCTGTCCAGGACCGCTACGGCAGCCGGGAATTCTATGCCCGGCACCAGGGGAGAATCAATGGTCGAAGCGGCCCGGACGCCCTCACCCCGGACGTCGTCGAGTTCCTTGCTGATCGGGACAGCTTCTACCTGGCCAGTGTCAGCGAAACGGGCTGGCCCTATGTGCAATTTCGTGGTGGTCCGCCGGGTTTCCTTCGGGTGCTCGACGCGCACACGCTGGCGTGGGCCGACTTCCGCGGAAATCTGCAATACATCAGTACGGGCAATGTCACTGCGAACGACCGAGTCTCACTCTTCGCGATGGACTACGCACATCGGCGGCGGCTGAAACTCTTCGGTCACGCCCGGGTCGTCTTCGCCGAGGACGACCCCGACCTGGTCGCCAGGGTGGCCAGTCCCGACTACGACGCCGCCGTGGAGCGGTGTGTCGTAGTAGCGGTCGAAGCCTTCGACTGGAATTGCCCGCAACACATCACCCCGCGTTACACGATTGCAGAGCTCGAACCGCATCTCGGCCCGCTCCGCCAACAAATCGCGACTCTGCGGGCCGAGAACACCAGGCTGCGGACCTCCTGTCAGCCCAGCGAATGACGTGAATGCGTCGACGCCGGCGCACCCTCCGCCAGTGCGGCCGAGCTCCCGAAAATGACCCGGCCACAACATCCTTCACCCGCCTCGAGAGAAAGCAGGAATCATGCCCACCGTCACGACCTCCGACAATACGACCATCTTCTACAAGGACTGGGGCACCGGCCAACCGGTCGTCTTCAGCCATGGCTGGCCGCTCACCGCCGACGTCTGGGACAGTTCGGCAAATTTCGTCGCCTCCAACGGTTTTCGCGCGGTCGCACACGACCGGCGCGGCGGGGGCCGCTCCAGCCAGCCGTGGCACGGTAACGACCTCGACCACTACGCCGACGACTTGGCCTCGGTGATCGAGGCGCTCGACCTGACCGACGTCGTTCTGGTCGGACACTCGACCGGCGGCGGCGAGGTCACCCGATACATCGGCCGGCACGGCACGGGCCGCGTCGCCAAAGTTGTTCTGCTCAGCGCCATTCCGCCGCTGATGCTGAAGACTCCGGCCAACCCGGAGGGTCTGCCGCTGGCGCCGTTCGACGAGATCCGGGGCGGTGTCCTCGCCGACCGTTCGCAGTACTACCGCGACCTGGCATACCCGTTCTACGGGGCCAATCGGGAGGGATCAACCGTCTCCCAGGGCGCCCGCGACGCGTTCTGGCTGATGTCGATGAGCGTGGGAATCAAGGGGGCCTACGACTGCATCAAGGCGTTTTCCGAGACGGACCTGACGGAGGACCTCAAGAAGATCGACGTCCCCACGCTCATCCTGCACGGCGACGACGACCAGATCGTGCCCATCGGGGCCGCAGCCTTGAAGTCGTCGAAAATCGTGGCCGACGCGACGTTGAAGATCTACCCGGGCGGCCCGCATGGCCTCACCGGAGCGCACGAGCAGGAGTTCAACAAAGACCTCCTGCAATTCCTCACCAGCTGACCGGCATTCCAGCCCTGGCAATGAGCTTCGCCGGGTCTTGCCGGCGACCTGGCCTACCGGTCCGACTGCATCAGCGGCTGGACCGGTAGGCGTGCCAGCAGGGTGGTGCCGCCATCGGGCGGGCTGATCAGAGTGAGGGCACCCTCCACGGCGTCCACCCGGTCCGCCAGCCCGATCAGCCCGGTGCCCCGTACAGGGTTCGCGCCGCCGATGCCGTCGTCGCTTACCTCGATGATGAGCGTGTCGCCGTCCAGGGTCACCGAGACCGCCGCCCGGTCGGCATGCGCGTGCTGGGTGACATTCGTCAGGGCCTCGGCCACGATGAAGTAAGCGGTTTGCTCGATGTCCGTTGAACACCTCGGCGCGGTCACGTGAAGGTCGACCGGTAGCGCGAGATTGGAGAGCAGCGACTCCAGACCCAGACGCAGCCCGCCGCGGGTCAGCGCGGCGGGGAGGATGCTGCGAACAATGTCGCCTAGCTCGTTGCTCGCCTGCTCGGCATTGAGCAATGCTTCGTCGACGAGCGCGGCCGGGGGGCTGGCTGCGGCAATGGACTGCCGGGCGAGCTTGAGCGTCAGGATCGTATGCACCAGTCGCTGCTGAGCGCCGGCATGCACGTCGCGTTGAAGACGCCGCCGGGTCTCGTCTGCCGTGGCAACCACACGGGCGCGGGACGCGGTGAGTTTGGCCTTGTTTTCGGCATTGGCGATCGCAGCACCAGCCAATTCGGCGAACTTCAGCAGCCGATTCTCGATGTCGTCCGGCAGCGGCCAGTGCACGCTGCTGACCGTCAGAGCTCCCCACAGTCGGCTTTCCACAGTGATGGGGACGGCAACCGTCGGACCGACGTCCGATTCTCGGGCGGCGCTTGCCCAGGGCAGGTCCTCGACGCTTTCCACCCGTGCGGGCGCACCGGTCCGGATCAGGTCCCGCAGCAGCGCGCCCTGCTGTGATTGACCGCGAAAACCGACCGGGACGTTGCTGTTGGCCGCCGCGACAAGGACGAAGCTGCTGTCGGATTCGAGGCGCACCAGGACAATGGCGACGTCGTCTACAAGCCCCGACGCCTCGGCTGCCACAGCGGTGAACACTTCGTTCAGGTCGGCGCCGCGAACGACCAGCGCGGCCACGCGACTCAACGCCACCTGTTCGTCCGCGAGCATCCGGAGGTCATGTCGCGCCTGCGCCGCAGACATGGCGATGCCGGCGAGCTCGGCGAATCTGGTCAAATGCTCCTCGGTCGAGGCAGACAACTCGAGTCGCCCCGCTGCGAACAGGGCGCCCCACAGCGCGCCGTCGATTAAGATCGGTACCCCGACACCCGTGGTGAACCCGGACCGACTCGCGATGTCGGGCCAGCTGCCCGGCACCGAGGCCAAGTCGTTGACCCGGGCATGCTGCCCCGAATGCAGGACATCCAGCACCGCGCCGTCACCGTCGCCCGGCGCGCGCATGCCGACGAAGAACCCGTCGGGTGCGCCGTGCAGCGCGACGATCTCGGTTGAGCCGTCGACGTTGTAGCGCAGCAGTCCGCTGTACTCGACGTTCGCGACGGCCGAGGCCTCGAGGGCGATGGCGCTGAGGACCTGCCCGATGGGAGCGTCACGGGCGGCAAGTTCGGCAACACGGCGCAGGGCGGCTTGCTCGTCGGCAAGTGCTTGGATCTCTGCGCGCGCTTGCGCGTTCGCCAGCGCGGCGGCCGCCAGGTCGGCGAATTGATTCAACCGGTGCTCGGTGCCGGCCGGGAACGAACCTGCGGCCGTCGTGGCGCCGAGCAATCCCCATTGTTCACCGCCCAAGCGGATGGGAGCCACGATGGAGCTCTGACGCTCGACCGAAGACACCTGGCTGTCGGCGCTCAGCAGTGCTCCCGCTGCCGGTGAATTGGCCCCATGTGCCGCGATGACCCGTAATCGACGTGTGTCCTCCCACCGCGCCAAGGTCACGTCCGCCCCCCGCGTGAGTCCCGATGCCTCCACCACCACCAGCTCGAAAACTTCCCCGGCACCGGCCCCCCGAGCCACCAGCTCCGCAACGCGACGCAGGGCGAACTGCTCCTCGGCCAGCTGGGTGCGAGCCTGCGCGGACAGGATCGTCGGTGTGATGGCTTCAGCAAATCGCACGAGCCGATGCTCGGCCTGCGGTGGCATCGCTCCGGCCGGCGACCTGGCGCTCAGAACACCCCAGGTCCTGCCTGCAACCGAAATCGGCACACCGATGGACGCCCACCCTCGGTGCTCGTTCGTCGGCCCGCCGTCGTCGATGCGGCACGGCGCCGCCGATCGTGCGACCTTCGCGACCAGATCGTCTTCGTGCCTCTGGTCGGGTTCAGTCACCAGTGGGTCTCGGCCACTGGATGCGACCACGGCTGACGTCCCGTCGTCCTCCAGGCGCACCAGCGCGGTCGAGAGCCCGTCCAACCACGCCGACCCTTCTGCCGCGATAGCAGCCAGCACGTCGGCGCCGCTTCCGCCACGTCCGGCGACGGCGTGAATTCGGCGGAGGAAGGCGCGTTCGTCGATCAGCGACTGCAACTCAGCCCGAGCATGCGCGTTCGCGACGGCACCAGTCACCAGAGCGGCGAAGTGCCGGAGGCCACGCGCAGCTTCACGCGATCGAAGCACGCTGCCGGTCGTGACCTCGAGAACGCCCCATAGGCGATCGTCGACGGTCAGCGGGACGCCGACGCCCCCGGGTCCGACGTAGGCGTCGGGCAAGTGCCCCAGTTCGCCCTGGTCGCGTTGACGGTCCGGACGCGCCTCTCGCTCGATCCGGAAAATCGCCCCGATCAGTCCCTCGTCATCGCCCACCGCTATCCGGGTGCCGACCGGTACGGGACCGGCGCGGCTGCCGACGATGGTGTATTCGTGCTCACCGTCGGAGCGGACCAGGGTGGCAACCTCTGCGTCACTCAACGCCGCCGCCTCCGCCGCCACCGCCTCGAACACCGCATTCTGCCCGGTGCCGCCGGCAGCCAGCGCCGCGATTCGCAGCAATGCTTCGCGTTCCTGACTGAACCAACCGGATTCCTCCAGGCCATTCAGGGCGGCCGCAGGCCAGCTGCATACCTCGACACCGACGACCGCGCCCGCCGTCATCGAATTGTCCGGCGGTCCGGAAATCACTTGTTGCCCAACGGCACCGACCGAACCATGCAGCACATGATGGCAGCCCGCGACCCGGACCACGGTAGGGCTAGCCCGACAGTGCGATCCGGCCAACAGGTTAGCGCCGGGACCCGAGCAGCACTTCCCCCGCAGCGGACCGAGTCAGATGACCTAGCTCGACCCTGAATTGGCTTGCAAGTCAAACGACCGATGCCGGTCGTTCCTTGATGACAAACACTCGCCATCAAGGAATCTCACGCAGGCCAGCAGAAGGAGCACGCCATGAACCAGCCGTTAACGAAGATGTCTCAGGGCCGGACTCGGTCCAAGGCTGCCCGACTCGGCTCGATCCTGCTGGTCCCGGTCCTCGCAGCCGTGACGGCTGGCTGCTCCGGTCCGCCGGAAGCGGCAACCACTGCCGCCTCGTCCGTTCAGCTTGTCGCCGGCGCAAAGTCACCGACCATCTTGCTGGTACACGGCGCATTCGCCGACGGAGCCAGCTGGAACGCCGTCAGCGAGAATTTGCTGGCACGCAAGTACCACGTGGTCGCCCCGGCAATCGGCTTGCGAGGGCTGGCCGAAGACTCGGCCTATGTCGCAAACTATCTGAAGCAGATCGACGGATGCGTGCTACCTGTTGGGCACTCCTACGGCGCGGCAGTCATCACCAATGCGGCCACCGGCGCGGCCAATGCCGTCGGCTTGGTCTTCGTCTCGGGTCTCGAACCCGACCAGGGCGAACGACTGTCGGATGTGGAGAAGACATCCAAGGACAGCGTGCTGAACTCCAACCTCGTCGAACTCACCTATCCCGAAGGCACGGGAACAGCGGTCGAATACCTGGTGGACCCGGCAGCGTTCCCGGCAGTTTTCGCGGGCGATCTGCCCCTGGACCGAGCCGCAGTGCTGGCGGCAGAGCAGCGCCCCGCCGCTGACGCCGCATTCAGCGAACCGTCCGGGGTGCCGGCGTGGAAGTCACTGCCATCCTGGGCAGTTGTCGCCAGCGGTGACAAGGCCGCGGGTGCTGACGTCGTTCGCTCGATGGCACAGCGGGCCAACGCGCAGATCACCGAAATCGAGGGCTCCCACCTGATTATGGTCTCCCAGCCGGCGGCGGTCGCCGACGTCATCGCCACCGCCGCAAACGCGGTCGCAGACAAATGCTGATGCGCACCGGGATGAGCCAGGAGTGGACATCTGTTACGGCGAAGGACTTTTCGCCCGATGAATGACGTTCTCGACCAACCCGCACATCACCAGAGACTTGAGGAGCCATCTCGGGCGCACTGGGCCGCGGATATGGCCGGCCGCGGCATCCGGGTCAACGCCTTGGTCCCCGGTCCGGTCGAAACACCCGGCCTGACCCGGTTGGCCGACACCCCTGAAGCCGGACAGAAGGTCTTCTAGCCCTGGAATCCTGTTCAGCTGTTCGCCGCACCAGCATCGCCCCTTCGCTGCAGCGGTCATCGAACGTCATGCGGCGGGTCGCCCCGTCATCGAGAACCGCACCCTCGTGGGTGTACTACGCGACGAGCCCCTCGGTGGCCGGGTAGCAGATCACCACCGATTGTTGTTGCTGCCATTCGGCTTTCATGGCCGCCAGCGGGCGACCCACCCCATTCCTGGTTCGGACACGTCCGGTTCTGTCAGCGACGCCGAACTCGGGCGATGCACCAGCGTGCTCGTCGGCGGCGGCACCGGCATTATCATCCTCGCGGCTGGGCCGAGCGGGACCATGATGTCGACGAGCCAGTCGAACTGTACCGTCCCCCGTCGCGGAAAGCGCTCGTGGCCAATGTGTTCGGCTTGCCCGCTGGCCACCAGGCGGTGACGGGCTACTGATCGCTCATCCCGTCCTGGTTGCCGCCGCCGGTGGCCCTTTGCACCCATCACTTGATTCCCAGGTATACGTCAATAGGTGCTCCACGGGTCGTCCCGACCCTCGATCCCGATGATCTCCTTCTCGAGCACCATTGGGTCAACCGACGGGAACTCGCTTGTCAGCCGCCCGAGAAGACCCTTCCGGTCGCGTGCGTAGGCATTGCTGTCCTTGGGCTTGTAGTTGATTGACCGCCGTACCGTGCCGGGCGGGGTCTGCTGGCGTCGTAGCACGGCCAGGGTGGCAGTACCCGTGCCGATACTGGTCGTGGTCATCGGCAATGTGCCCGTTCAGCGGCGCAACCGGTCGATGGGGCTGGTGCCTGCGGCACCGGTGGGATGGTCGGCGCGGCGGACGGAGGTAGTCGGTGCTGAGGTGCGCTGCGGTAGCGACAAGCCGGGCAGGGGCAAGGCGAACAAGTGGCGTTGCCATCCGTAGTCGTCCCGCGCCGTCAGCATCAGTAAGCCCCCGGTCGGGAACGACCGGGGGCTCACTGGTGGCGCTGCATTCAGCGGACGCTGTCAGCTCGCGTCACCAGCTTCGATGATGGAGTTGGTGACGCCCATGACGACAGCACCGGCGGTATCGCTGTCACCGATCTGGGCGTTGACTCCGCCTTCGCCACCGATGACGACGTTGGAGTCGTCATAGCTGACGACGTGACCTTGGCCGGTGACGTCAACGGCAAGGTTGTCGTAGCCGTCGCCACCGATCACCGTGGCCTGGTCGCCACTTGCGGTGGTACCGGCGCCATCACCCTCCTCGTCTTCCGACACACCCGCGGTCGCGCGCGGCGGCACGACGGTGACCCGCGAGTCGGCGGGGGCGTCAGGTAGTGGCCCGAGCGGTTCATCGGAATCGCCGTCGTCAGTCTGTGAAGACTCGTCCGCGGAATTGATCGCATGAACGAAGGCGGGAGTCTCAGCGTCCTCCGAATCGGAATCGCTGTCCTCGCTGTCCTCGCTGTCCGCGCCGGCGTCCTCGTTCTGATTGCCGGAGCGCACGATAGACCCGGTGGCGTCGACCACATTCAGACCAGCCGAATCAGTATCACCGGTGTTCGCGTTGATCTGGCCATTCCGTGCGATGAATACATTGGAATCGTCATACGTCACAACATGATCGCTTCCCGCGACATTCAACGAATGGTCCTCGTAACCCGAGATTGCCAAACCGCGGCCGGGCACGCTGTGATTGGGATCCAGCCCGTCGGTCGCGGAAGTCGGTGTGGTCGGCGACCCAACGATGCCCGAGCCCGTCGACGATGCGGCGGACGCACTCCTCCCGCTGGACAGGGTCGAGTCGGCAACGTCGAGCGCGACAGTTCCGCTGGACGAGGCGTCACCTGTATTGGCGGTCAAGGCGCCGTGGTCGCCGACGAACGCCACCGAGTCGCCGTAGGCGATGACGATGTTGTTGCCGATCGCCGTGATCGAGAAATCCTGAGCCGTGTTTCCGCGGTCACCCGCGTCGACGGTCACATTCGCTCGATCGGTAGGGGCCTCGTTGGTGGTCACGCTCACAACGGTCGTGGGCGTGGGGCGGACCGTCTGAGGCACGGTGACAACACCGCCGGCCGCGGATCGCGTCCGGTCGCGTCCGGTCGATGAGGCGCCACCGGACCAGTTGGGTTCTGTGATATCCCTGACAGGAGCGGCACTGTCGACGCCAAGTCCCATATCCGCGGACGACGCGTTCACGGTTGCCCGCGCTTCACCGGGACCTGTTGCGGTGGGGGCTGTCTGACCGTTCAGCGTCAGATTCACGACGCTGCCGGGTGTTTGGTCGTTCCCGGCTCCGGCGAGCGTGAGGTTGATGACCACCGGCTCTTTCGGTTCCGGCTCGAGTGCGGACGCGGACGCAACGGGTGCCGCGGCGGCGGCTTCACTGTGCAATGCATCGTTGAGTTGGTAACCCGCAAACAGGGCGGCGCTGAACAGTAGGCCGATCAGCAGCGGTTTCGGGACTTTCATGTTGTATCTCCAATCGCTGGCGACGGGCCGGTTGATCCGTCTGGTGACAATGAGCTTCCCGTCACATGTTGTTCGGAACATCAGTAATGTGACCAGAGAAAGTGACGTAAATGCGTACCGTCGCGGGTGTGCAGTCGAATGACTGATGATGTGACGCCGGGATTGCCTGGAGATGCTCACGGCCACAATGGATCTCGGCGCAAGCAGAAGTGCCGGAAGCTGAGGCAAACAAAGCTGCGCCGATTGCGCCGCTAGACTGGCACCCGGCCGGAGAATGAGCCATTTAGAGATCAGGGCCGGTTCCGGCGATTCCTCAATCTAGTGGGGCAGTATCCCTTAGGAGCATTCCGATAAATCGGAACGTCTCATGAGCCGCATTGCATTCTTGTGCGAGGTCGGCTGGACGGTGCAAGGCGCACGCAATCGCGCCCTTCTTGTGTCCTCGCTTGGTGAACGGGCGGCTCGGTTACGCCGTCAGTGCGTCTCGAAGCGCAGCGCGTGTTGTCACGGCGAGCTTGGGGAACACGCGGTACAGGTGCGCCGCAACTGTTCGGTGCGACAGATAAAGTTGAGCCCCGATTTGCTTGTTGGTCATCCCGGTGGCCGCGAGTTCAGCGACCTCCCTTTCCTGCGGAGTCAAGGACGCAGGCCCGCCCGAGTGGACCATGACCCTGGTCATGCTGGTGGCGCGCAGTTCGGCGCTGGCGCGTCGCATCCACGGCTGGGCACCCAACTGATCAAAGGCGTCGGAGGCAGCCGTCAAATGCCACCGCGCCCGGGTGATTGACCTGTCTCGGCGAAGTCGTTCACCGAAGGCCAAATGGATCCTGGCCACCTCGAACGGCCATTGATCGTTCCCCGGCAGGGCCAACGCCTCTTCGAACAATGGCGCTGCCGAGCTGTCAGGGGCCGCCATCGCCTCCGCACCGGCAACGAGCAGTGCAAACCTCCCGGAGATGCGCGCGACACACCGTTCTCGTGCCGCTTCGACGTGCTCCGTTGCCGCCACGAGCCTTCCGGTCCGGACCGCAGCCTCGACCAGATCCATGGTGAGCCAGAGGCCCTGCGGGTTGCGGCCGTCTAGATGACCGGGCGGGCTGACGACGGACGCCAGCCGATAAGCCTCTTCGAAATCCCCCCGGCCGATGGCGGCCAACGCCCGGGCATGCTGCGAGCCCCCGACTATCGCGTGAATTCCTCTCGGCGCGGCCCACGTCATCATCTCTTCGGTCAGGGTCTGCGCGCGGTCCTCTTGTCCGCGGAGCGCGGCCAGCAGCGACAGCGCGTAACGAGCGGTCCAGGCACGAGCGCCGCGAGATTCGCACAAGCCGATGACCTGCGTGGCCAAGCGTTCGGCGGCGTCCCAACGGCCCGAGTGCATGGCGTCAAAACAGAGCAACAGCAGTGCGGCCGGGACCGACGTCTGGGCCTCAGCATCGGTGACTTCTGTGCCGTCGCGGACCACCCGTTGCAACGCATCGGTGCAAGCTGTCAGCCGGTCCGTGTAGAAGCTGGCCACGCTAATGGCAACAATGCGCGCCGGATCACGCTCCGCGCCGATGGCGTCGACGGCGCGATCGAGTTGCGCCAGCACTGACTCATCCACATTCAACGGGTCAGTGAGCATCCGGGCTGAGAGACTCAGGACAGTGGCAGCGTGCCGTTGCAGTCCGCCGATCGTGGCGTGCAAACGTTTCCATAACCGATCGCTGCCACCGAAAAGGCATGCCAACAAGACAGTGTCGACGGCGTCGCGCAGGGCTTCCCGGTCGCAAGACGGATCAGTACCGGCGATGCGCCCTGCGAGCAGGCGATGCGCAGTTTGAATATCGCCGTCAGCGTTCATCAACCTGCCGGTCGTGGCGGCAGCGGAACGGAGCCCGCTGCCGGTAGTGCGATCGGCCTTGTGCTCGTTCTGGTTCGCCGGTTCCGTCCTTGCAGCAGTGATCAACGAGTGACGAGATCTCCATTCGCTGTCCTCGTCGACGATCTCGATCAGGCCGGCGCGCTCGCCTGGGCCGACTTCGATGAGATCTGCTTGTCGATCTGGTTGTGGCGCGACGCCGTCGGCGGTTCTTCCCCATGCCGCCGTCAGCAAGAGAGGACGCGTCGGCGCCGGCAGTTCTGACATCTGCGCCGCGAAGGACGCTTGCATCCTGCCGCGGTTTGCTAGGTACTGCGGGCGGTGGCCGAACACGCCGGCACCGTTCTCGTGCGCAACCGTTGCGGCCAGTGCGATCAACGCCAGTGGAATTCCCCGTGACTCCAGGACAACCCGCTGTCGGGTGGAAGCAGGCATGGCGGGGAATCGAACGCGCAGAAGATCTGACGCCGCGCAGGTGTCCAGCGGAGGTAGCTCGTGCTGGTGCAGCCCGGCGCGATCGAAAAAGCCGCCCGATTCCGGCCTACGTGCCGCCAGTAGCCCGATCCGGCTCTCGGCCAGTCGGCGGCCAACGAAACCTACTACGGCACAACTGGCTTGGTCGAGCCACTGCAGGTCGTCGATGATCATCACCAACGGGGTGGTCGCGACAGAACGCAGCAACGTGAGCGTCGCGGTCGACACCATCATCAGATCCGCCCGGGGGCCGTCCACCAACCCCAGCGCCATCTCGAGCGTCGAGCGCAGCGGCAGCGGCAATCGGTCGAACTCCGCAAACAGCGGCACCAGCAACTGATGGAGACCCGAAAAGCCAACGTCACTTTCGGACGGAACACCGCTGCCCCGCAGCACCCGGGCGGTGCCGGAGACCACTTCCTCCGCGGCGTCGAGCACGGCCGTTTTTCCAACCCCTGGCTCACCGGACAGGAGCAGGGACCCACCTCGAGCGGCAGATCGCGTCAGGAAGGTTCGGACCAGCCTGAGCTCGTCGTCCCGACCAACGAGACCCACATCAGAGGTGTAGCCCATCGATTGCTCGCCTTCTCCGCGTCCGGTCCCCGAGTCGCGACCAACGAGTGAATCGTCGCCGTTGTGCGTCCACGCAAACAGCCGACTGCCCGGACATCTACTTCGGGTTAACCCCACCGCACACATCGGGCTGGCGCACGGTTGGGGACGCTCGGCAGTTGCCCGGGGTCAAACCCGCGACGGTGCCTTTTCTCACGTTGCGGCTGTCCTAGCAGCGGGTTCGTTCCCGATCACCGGCATGCGGGCGCGTACCAGGGTGCCCCTGCCTGTTTCGCCGGTCACCGTGAGGGTGCCGTTCGCCGCGCCGACCCGGTCGGACAAGCCGGTCAATCCACTGCCGCGCGTGGGATCCGCGCCACCTACTCCGTCGTCACGGACCTCGATGGTCAGGAAGCCATCAACGACGTGCACAGACACCTCGGCACTGTGTGCAGCGGCATGCTTGACGACGTTCGTCAGCGCCTCCGCCACCACGAAATACGCGCTCGTTTCGATGTCGGGCCGCAGGCGCGGGGCGGTCACGTCCAATCGGACCGGGACTGCGATGTTCTCGACCAATGATTCGAGCCCGGTCCGTAGCCCACCATGGGTCAGCGAGGCGGGAAGTATGCCGCGGACCAGTTCTCGGAGATCGGAATTGGCGCGCTGGGCGTGCGTGAGCGCCTCCTCGACGTGGTCCGCGGCCGGGCGACCCTCGGCCAACGCGGCACGGGCCAGCGTCAAGGAGATGATCGACTGCACGAGCCGCTGCTGCGCTCCGTCATGCAGGTCGCGTTGCAGCCGGCGACGGGTCTCGTCGGCGGTGGCGACGACCCTGGCCCTGGAAGCCGAGAGTTGGGCTCTGCTCTCGGCGTTCGCCAACGCCGCTGAGACGAGTTCAGTGAACTGTTGCAGACGGCGCTCGGTGTCCGGCGGCAACTGTCGACCCGTGCCGACGACGCCGAGGACGCCCCAGAGCCGGTCGTTCAGGATGATCGGGACTCCCACTCCCAACCCCAATCCGTCGGCGGAGTCTGTTCGCCCGTCGTCGACTCCGGTGTCGTCCCTGTCCCACCGCGCCGATCTGCCGGTCGCGAGGATCTGCGCGACGACACCCATGCCATCCTCGGCGATCTCGACCGCTGACCCGACCGGCGCCGGGCCGTTCCGGGTGGCGAGAATCGTGCAGGACCTCCCGTCGCCGAATCGCACCAGGGTCGTGGCCTCGCCGTGGATCAGCTCGGCAGCCTCGGCGACCACCGCCTCGAACAGCTCCGCCTGTCCCGTGCCGTGAGCTACCAGCTCGGCGACCCGACGCACCGCTGCCTGCTCTTCGGCCAGCTCGCGTAGTTGATCTCTCGCCTGCGCGCTGGACACGGCCGTGGCTGCCAACTCGGCGAAATCGGACAGATGGTGTTCCAACCCGGGGGGCACGGACCCCAACTGGGTCATGGCCGCGAGGACCCCCCAGAGATGGGCGTCGACCAGGATCGGTGCGGCCGCACCAGCGGTGATGCCGAGCTCGTGCATGCGAGCGACCTGACCGGGGAGGTCGGCGTACGCATCGACGCGGGCGGGGCGCCCGGATCCAAAGACCTGAAGCACCAGGCCGCCGGGGATATGCGGTGCACGCTCACCGACCGCGAGCCCGGGCGGCGGATGGTGGACGGCGACGATCGTCGCCGACCCGGCTGGCTCGTAGCGGAGAAGCGCGGTGAAATCGACCGGGAACAGCTCGAACGCCTCGGCGACAATCGCCTCCAGAACGTCCACGGTCTCGGCACCCCCGGCCACCCGGACGGCCACTCGCCGCAAGGCCGCCTGCTCGGCGGCGAGAGCGCGCGGATCTGCCCCGTCCGGACCGTCTGGGCGAGAACTACGCCCCGTCCTGGCCACGCCGCGTCCGCGTCCACGGTTGACCGACTCGGGAGTCATTGTTGACCTCCGGTCCCGTGTACACACGCCGGCACCGCACGCGCCCGCCGATACCCGCCGATACCCGCAACAATTCCCGACTTCCGGAAGACGACCGTGCCCTGCATTCCCACCGCAGCGTCAATGACGTGCAGTTTCTGTGCTGTACCCACGGTCGACCTGCCTTCGGCCATGGCGGCTAGGACAGCGTCGCTGAGCAGCCTGACGCGGCCCTCACGCATGGAAGGTTGATTCTCGCCGATCACTGACCGGAGGACAGCTGCCGTGCCTGATCTGCCCACCCGTCACAGTCCTTTCGGCATGCCCGGACGTGAAGCACCCACCAGCATCAAGGCGAGTCGGACCCGATGACGGTTCACGACGTCAGCGTCCCACGCCGATCGGGGGCTGCTCAAGCGGGCAGTTGCCGGTTCGCCGTGACGGTCAGCGCAACGGTGGCTGCCTGCATGTTGATGTGTTGCCGAAGGGGCGCATCACCCCGCGTGGCGACTCCAAGCGAACATTGGTCCTCATCTTGGCCGACCATCCAGGCAAAGTCTCTGTGGGCAGAAGACACAGCAACGGTCGAGTGACTGTCCATAGTTTCCTCGGACGGCCCGAGAATAAGACTCACCGTGGATCGGTTCACAGTCGGATGACGGATGGAAACCCCAACAAGGCGTGCAAAAGTACCTTGCAGTTTCGTAAAACGAAACGCACCGCGGTCGATGGCGTCCACAATGCCAAGCCGGGTGCATCTTGCGTCCACCAGGAGGGCCATGCGATGAAAAGTCAGGCGATGACGGAGCTCAGGAGTTACCCCATTGTGAACCATCGAACAGTCAACGTGCGCGGCATAGACCTCTTCTACCGGGAGGCCGGCCCTCGAGATGCGCCGGTCGTGCTCTTGTTGCACGGTTTTCCGACATCGTCGCACATGTTCCGGCACCTCATTCCCTACCTGGGTGATCGGTACCACGTGATCGCGCCCGACTTTCCCGGGTTCGGGCAGCTACCGGCACCAGATCGGAGGCAATTCGCCTATACCTTCCGCCATTATGCAGAGCTCATGATTGGCCTGCTCGACCAACTCGGCGTCGCAGAGTATGCCTTCTACAGCTTCGACTATGGTGCTCCTGTCGGGTACCGCATGGCCCTGCACAGCCCTGGGCGCATCACCGGGATGATCGTCCAGAACGGCAATGCGTACGAAGAAGGGCTCCGAGAGTTCTGGGACCCGATCAAAGCGTATTGGGCCGACGAGTCGGCGCAGCACCGTCAAGCGATCGCCTTTATTACCGAGGCGGACGCCGTTGAATGGCAGTACGTGTCGGGTGTGGCAAATCCGACCCACATCTGTCCGGACAACGTCCTGCATGACCTGGCCCTACTCAACAGGCCGGGAAACCGGGAGATACAGCTCGACCTGTTCTTGGATTACCGAACCAATATTCCGCTCTACGTGGAATTCCAGAGATTCTTTCGCGCCGAGCAACCACCTACCCTGATCGTCTGGGGCAAGAATGACAAGGTATTTCCGCTCGACGGCGCGGTCCCGTACCTCCGGGACCTTCCGAACGCTGAATATCACGAGCTCGAGACCGGTCACTTCGTACTCGAAGATCAGTTCGACGTGGCAGCGCCGCTCATCCATGACTTCCTCGACCGAAGTCTGAAAAGGCAGTGAATCGGGCCGAGCGCCGGCACGACATCGTATTCCGCGGCACCAGGCGCGGGATCCGCTATTTCTCCGCTGCCTTTCCCCATGATCGACTCAGCAATCAATCAATTCCTGTGAAAGCTGCAAAGACTAATGTCCGGTCAGCTCTGTGGGCATGGTGATGACGTCGACCATCGCGCCGCGGCGCCACACGGTGATCGGCAGCGGCTTGCCGATCGCTTCGTCGAACAACAGGCGCTGCAGGCTCTGCGCATCCGTCACCGGCCTGCGCCCCGCGGTCAGCAAGAGGTCGCCGCCGGTCAGGCCGGCCCGCTGCGCCGGTGAACCGGTCACCACCTCGACGACTCGTAAACCGTTGCGGCGCCCGGTCTTTGCCGCAAGTTCTGCCGGCAATGGGGAGGGACGGCTGACGAGCCCGAGGTAGCCCCGCCGGACCCGGCCGTCCCGCAACAGTGCCGCGATGATCCGGTTCGTTGTGTTGTTGATCGGGACGGCCAGACCCAGGCCAACTCCGGCCACTGCGGTGTTGATCCCGATGACCCGGCCGGCGGCGTCGGCGAGGGCGCCGCCGGAGTTGCCGGGGTTGAGTGCTGCGTCGGTTTGGATGACGTCCTCGATCACCCGACCGGCGCTGCCGGATCGGGTGGGCAGCGATCGTCCCAACCCGCTGACCACCCCGGCGGTGACGGATCCGGCCAGCCCCAACGGGTTTCCGACGGCGATGACGAGTTGACCAACCCTGAGATTGTCGGCATTGCCGAAGGTGACGGAGCCCGGCGGGACCGACGAACGGGCCAGGACGACGGCCAGGTCGGACAGCGGGTCGGCGCCCACGACGTCGATGGTCGTCTCGGTGCCGTCGGCGAACTCGGCCGTCCCGGATTCCGCGTCCGCCACGACGTGGGCGTTGGTCAGCAGGTAACCGTCCTCGGTGAATTGCACTGCGGACCCGGAGCCCTGGTGCCCACGTCCACGCACGCTGATCGATGCGACACAGGGGATGACGGTGGCGGCGACCTGCGTCACGACGCGCGAATAGGCGTCCATCGCTTGGTCGGACAGATCCCCGGGATCGGGAACCCGTGGCTGGGCTGCCGTGTTCATCGCCATTCAATTCGGAAGATCACAGTGCGGACGGTCATTCCTTATTCAACGTCGCGATCGCCGGGAATGGGGTGCTCCGGGTTACGCCGTTGGCGATCAGGAACCCGCGCTCGGCCTTATCCGGCGCACCCACCAGGCCTGCCAAGGCATCTCGACGGCGTCGGGGTGATAGTGCCGACGCACCCAGTTGACGGCATCGCTCGCGGGCATCCCGTCCATGACGGCCAACGCGGCCAGCGCAGTGCCCGTCCGGCCCCGCCCACCATGACAGGCCACCTCGACCAACTGACCCTCGCGGGCCCGCCGGAGGCCTTCGCCCAGCGCGGCGAGCGCGTCCGCCCGATGGGTCGGAATCCAGAAGTCGGGCCAGGCGATGCGGCGATACGGCCACGGCGGCAGCGGGCCGTCTGCCAGGACGAGTAGAAGATCGGCCGGTGTGCTCGGAATGTCGGCCATCCGCCGCCCCCGGATGACCGCACCCGACGGCAGCGTCACCATGCCGGACGGGGCCGGTCTGCCGCCGTCACCGGTCATGTCCAGCATTCCCATCGCCGTTGGGGTGTTGCCCTCGCTCGTCCACGCCTGCATCACTAGCGAAGCATGCACCCCACTGCTGAAGCGACGTTTCGACAGCGGCGCGGCGGTCCCTGCCCGGTTCAGCCGGTCGCTTGAATTCCTCACGAACATCTGTTCGAATGGAAGGATGCGATGGGAGGGTCGGTCACTGGGTGTGGAGGATCTGTCCGCGCTGCCCGGGATGGGGCGGCTGTCCGGGTTCGTCCGCACGGTCCGCACTCCGGAGTTCGCCGGCGTCACGTTCCACGAGGTGCACAGCAGGTCGGCGCTGAACAAGGTCCCGGGGAACTCGCCGATGCCCTTCGGCTGGACCATCAACCCGTACCGCGGCTGTACCCACGGGTGCGTGTACTGCTTCGCTCGGAACACCCACACCTACCTGGAATTCGACTCCGGTAACGATTTCGACACCCAGATCGTAGTGAAGATCAACATCGGAACCGTGTTGCGCAAGGAGGTCTCGGCGCCAAGGTGGCGGCGCGAACACGTCGCGATGGGGACCAACACCGATCCGTACCAGCGGGCCGAAGGGCGGTACCGGTTGATGCCGGACGTCATCCGGGCACTCGCCGACAGCGGAACCCCGTTCTCCATCCTGACCAAGGGCACCGTGCTGTCCCGGGACCTGGAGCTGCTGGTTGCCGCCGACTCCTCGGTGCCCGTCGGGCTGGGCGTCTCGCTGGCGCTGCTCGACCCGGAGTTGCAGGCGACCCTGGAGCCGGGCACCCCGACGCCTAGGGCCCGGCTGGATCTGGTGCGCAGAATTCGGGCGGCCGGCCTGCCGTGCGGGGTGTTCATCGCGCCATTGCTGCCGTACCTGACCGACACCACCGAGCAGATCACCGCCTTGGTGGCAGAACTCGCCGACGCCGGGGTGACCGGGGTGAGCGGGATCGGATTGCATCTACGCCCGGGTGCCCGGGAGTGGTTCTTCCGCTGGTTGGGGGAACACCGGCCCGATCTGGTGGAGCCGTATCAGCGGCTCTACGCGCGTGGTTCCAACCTGCCGGTGGACTACCGCCGTGAGCTCTCGGCCAGGATCAAGGCGATCAGCGCTGAACACGGGTTAGGGCGCTCCGGTGATGAGGCGATGGGTGCCAGGGACAATCCCGTGCGGGGCGTGCCGGGTGATCGTGATTCGTCATTCCCGCTCGGTAGTCTGCCCGCAGCCTCCGCACGAGCCGGCATTGTTGAGATGCCGGAGCCGCAGCTGTTCTGACGGCGCGCAGTTGTGCTGCGGCGCGCGGACCGACCGAGGGTGATGTACCGAGAGGAGGGCAAGCCATGGTGCAACGAACGGCACAGTGGCAGGGCGTCGACGATCCCCGCCGGTTCGACGAGGCGGTCGTCAAACTCGATCGAGATCGGTTGTCCGCCAGCGGATCAAGCGAGACCCCGGACTACCGATTGCAGTGGTCACTGCGGACCGGCGCTGAATGGGTTACTCGGTCACTCGACGTGGAGATCACCGCGCGGACCTGGTCCCGCCGGCTCGCGCTGGTCCGGGACGCGGCCGGGCGGTGGACGTCGGAGGGGCGCGCCGACGGCACGCCGGTGACGGCCAGCGGTGACCTGTTGACCATCGACGGCTCGGATTGGGACGCCGAGAACGGTGCATCGCCAGGGATTCTCGATCCAACGAGCCTGATCGGCGCCGACGACTGCGATCTCGGGCTCTGCCCGCTGACCAACACCATGCCGATGCTGCGGTCAGTCCTGCCGGGGCCGGCCAGGGCCGGCGGTCCGGTCCCGGTCACGAGTTGATTTTCGTCATGGCCTGGGTGGAAGTGCCGAGCCTGCGGGTCATTCGCAGCGAGCAGATCTACCAACTGCGCCGGATCGACGTCGACGGCACGTCCGTTGTCCGGTACATCGGGCTGCACCGTTCGTTCGAAGGTGATCTCAGCGTCGATCGGGACGGCCTCGTCATCGACTACCCGCAGTTGGCCCGCCGGGTCGACCCCGACCGGTAGCCCCCCTAATAGAAGTCCTTGGTATCCATCACGTTCCGCAGCGGTTGCCCGTCGAGAAAACGGCGCAGGTTGTCGGCGAACAGCTCGGCGATCCGCCGGTCCTCTGCGGAGTTCAGGGCTGCGGTATGCGGTGCGATGACGACCGTCGGCATCGACCACAACGGCGAATCGATCGGCAGTGGTTCCGTGGCGAAGACGTCCAGGTACGCGGACGACACCTGGCCGGACCGAAGCGCGTCGATCAGCGCCGGCTCGTCGATGACGGTCCCGCGACCGACGTTGACCACCACAATGCCGGGTTTGGCTGCCTGCAGCACCGCTGCGCCGATCAGGTTGGTGGTGGCGTCGGTTCCGGGCAGGGTGACGACGATGGCATCCGAGCGAGCCGCCAACTCCGGTAGTGCCGCGATGTCGTGCACCTCGTCGACGTTGGGCACCGGTTCCGCTGTGCGCTTCACCCCGAGCACTGTCGCACCCAAACCCTTGAGTAGCCGGGCGGTTTCGGCACCAATGCCGCCCAGGCCGACAACCAGTACGGTCTGCTCGCTGACCTGCTTCATCGCCCACCGCTGCGGCCACTCCCGTCGCGCCTGCAGGGCGAGCAACCGGGGCAGATCCTTGGCCCCGGCCAGCACCCCGAAGACGGCAAACTCGGCCAGTGTTCCGCCATGCACCCCGGCCGAGGTGGTGAACACCACCTGCGAGAGCTCGCGGTCGGTCAAGCCGGCCGCCTTGACCTGGCCGCCACCACCGGCGGCCATGGTGTGCACCCAGCGCAAAGCCGGATTCGCCCGAATCGCCGGGCCGAGGGTGGTCGGCTTCGTATCCGGGATGCCGTACAGCACATCCGCTTTGGCCAGCAGGGCATCGAAAGCGTCCTGCTGCCGCGGAGTTCGGTGAAAGCTCGGATCGCCGTCATGGTCGCCCGGAAACCGCATGGGCGGCAGCAGGTCGTCGTCCACCAGCAATTCGACGTCGGGATCGACGTCGGTGATCAGGTGTCGTAGCTCGGTCGGCAGCGGGGTCGCGACCGCCACCCGGATCGTGGTCATTTCGCATCCTCTTTGGTGGTCGGCTCGGGGTCAGGTGGCTGCGGGGTGGGCCGGCTCGGGACGGGCGTCGACCGTCGCTCCTGGGCGCGCTGCAGATAGCCAAGGATGGGGTAGATCACCGCTAAGCCGATCCAGCATCGTTGTGCCCAACCCGGTGAAACCAGGTAGGCGACCGGAATCGAGCCGAGAAAGACCAGCGGCAGGGCAACCCCGTTGGCAATGGTCCAGCGCATCTCGTGGGGCGTCATCCTGCTGCCGTTGAGTCCTCGGCGGTCCGCGTCGAGCAACACCACGCGTTGCATCAGGTACGTCGCAGAGATCACCACCGCATAGACGGCCACCGGCAACGGCAGGTCGAGCTTGCCCAATGCCTCGGTGGCGAACGGAATCAGCACGACGCCGAACATCACGATGCAGTTCAGAAAGATGACCCGGCCGTCGAGCGCCAGGAAGCCGGTCACCTCCTGATGATTGGCCCGCCAGAACGAGACGACGACGACGAAGCTGATCGTGAAGGCCAGCAGGCCTGGGCCGTTCGCCTCCTGCAGGGCGTCGAGGCTCGACCAGGCCGCAGGGGTGAAGTCGTCAACCGTGGTGATCAGCAGCGTCACCGCGAACGCGAAGATCGCATCGAAGAACGTCACGGCCCTGGCGAACTGGAGGTCGTCCCGTCGCCACTTTCCCTTCTCCGCCACGCTGCCCCTTTCCGCGTCTGAGCGCTCCCACCGATGGCGGACGCCGTCGATCAGGCCGGGAGAAACGATCGGCGAACTGGGCCATCATGCCAGCGGGCCGACGACTCCCGGGATGGGTACCCGTGAAGTCGCCGGCCCGATTGGCTGGACTGGAAGTGCGCGGCGCCCGTCGAAGGAGGGGCCGCGAAAAGACTCCTAGCGCGCGTAGGAGCGGCGCTCGCGCGCCGGGCGGTGGTCGCCACCCTCGCGGCCCGGGCCGGACCGGCGCGGTCCGTGCGAACCGGCCGAACGCGGCACGCCGGCGCGGCGACCTTCGTAGTCCCCGGAGTCGAGCTCGATGCGCAGTGACTGGCCGCTGACCTTGGCGGCCGAGATGCGGCCGAAGGCGGCGGGGGACAGCTGGCCGGCGATTTCGACGGTGGAGAAGGTGTCGTAGATGTCGATACGGCCGAGGTCCTTGCCGTTTAGTCCGCCCTCGGCGGTGATGGCGCCGACGATTCCGCCGGGCCGCACGCCGTGGGTGTGTCCGACGGCCACCCGGTAGCGCGGGCCGATCGGATCGCGACGGCGGGCGCCGCCACGCTCGGCGGAGCCGCGGTCCGCTGGGCCACGATCGCTGTCGAAGCGACCACCGGAGCGCTCTTCCCGCTCTGGCGCGAAGGAGGCCGTGCGGACGTGTTCGGCCCGCTTGCCGTCATCGCCGGCCGCCAGTGCCAACAGGGTGGCCGCGAGTTCGTGCGCGGACAGGTCCTGCTCGGCCAGGAAGATGGCAACTGCCTTGCGGTAGTGATCCAGCGGTCCACCGGCGAGGCGTTCGACGGCCTGGGCCAGCACCTTGGTCGCCTTGTGTGCTGCGACGTCGGCGGCGGACGGCGGGGTGATCTGCTCGAGGGTGTTGCGGGTGGCCCGCTCGATCGCCCGCAGCCGGCCGATCTCGCGCGGGGTGAAGAAGGTCAGTGCGTTCCCCGCGCGACCCGCGCGGCCGGTGCGGCCGATGCGGTGCACGTAGGACTCCGGTTCGCCCGGTGCGTCGAAGTTGACGACCAGGTCGACCCGCTCGACGTCCAGCCCGCGGGCGGCGACGTCGGTCGCCACGAGGACGTCCAGCCGGCCGTCCCGCAGTCGTTCGATGATGCGCTCGCGTTCCTTCTGCGGCACGTCACCGTTCATCGCGGCAGCGGAGACGCCGCGGGCGATGAGATCGGCGCCGACCTGGTCGCAGGCGTCCTTGGTGCGGACGAACACGATGGTGGCGTCGCCGTCGGAGACCTGCAGGATGCGGGTCAGCGCGTCGACCTTGTCGCGGAACGGGACGATGGCGTAGGTCTGCCGGACGGCGTCGACCGTGGACGACTGACGCGATACGGCGATGTCGATCGGGTCGTTGAGGTGCTTGCGGGCGATGGACCGGATGGCCGGCGGCATCGTCGCGGAGAACAGCGCGGTCTGCCGCTCGCCGGGGGCGTCGGTCAGGATGCGCTCGACGTCCTCGGCGAAGCCCATCCGGAGCATCTCGTCGGCCTCGTCCAGGACCAGGAACTTCAGTCCGGTCAGGTCGAGAGTGCCGCGCTCGAGGTGGTCGATGATCCGGCCCGGGGTGCCGACAACCACCTGCGCGCCGGCCTTGAGGGCGGCTCGCTGCGGCAGGAAGCTGGCGCCGCCGTAGATCGGCACGACGGTGATGGCCGGCAGGTGCGCGGCGAAGGAGGCGATCGCCTCGGCGACCTGGACCGCGAGTTCACGGGTGGGGGTCAGCACGAGCGCCTGCACGCCGCGGTTGCCGTTGATGGAGGCGAGCAGCGGCATGCCGAAGGCGGCCGTCTTGCCGGTGCCGGTCTGCGCGACGCCGGTGATATCCCGGCCGGCGAGCAGTGCGGGGATGGCGGCGGCCTGGATGGCGGTGGGGATGTCGAAGCCGAGGTCGGCGGCCGCGCGGAGCAGCTGCTTGGGCAGATCGAGGTCGGCGAAGCGCGGGCCTTGGTCGGTGTCGATCTCGTCGGCGTCGATCAGGATCGTCTCGGTAGCTTCGGCCAGGGAGGTGTCGAGCTGGCTGGCATCGCCGTTGACCGGGGCGAACGCGTCAGTGGGCGCATCCGTCGTATTGATCGATTCAGAAAAGTCGTTGGAGGAAGCAAGGGCAGCAGAGGAGGACATCAATACCAATCATCGGTGGTCAGGAGCGTCGGGAACCCGCCCGGTTGGCTGGGTTCCTGTCGCAGTCCCGAATGATGAGAAATCCGTCGTCGAGAGCGGCGCGACACACTCCAAGAACAACTCATCGTAACCGATAAAGATCATTCGGCGATAGTGAGCCCGCCCACGTTGCACTCGACACCTGCGAACTCCCCAGATCCGGAGGAATATCTGGCTGACTGTCGAATCGGAGCCGGCTGCCACGTCTGGATCATTGACGGCGTCGCACCGGCGGTGCCGATAGACCGGTGCCGAGAGATGCGGTGCCAACAGCGTGCCAACTGGCAGATAAGGAGAGGATCAGATGCCGAAGTACATGATGCTGATCGTTGAGGCCGCGGATGCCTACGGCCCGGCCGGGGATGCCGACTTTGCCAAGGTGATGCAGGACCACGCGGACTTTGCTGCGGCCGTCAAGGAGGCAGGGGCCAGCATCCTCAGCGGCGAAGCGCTGCAGCCAACGGCCACTGCGACGTACCTACGTGGAACGCGGACCCCCGAGGTGCACGCGGTCGACAACCCTTTGCCCGAGCTGAAAGAGGTGGTGGGTGGCTACTACCTGGTGGAGACCGCGGACGACGCGACGGCGCTCGAGCTGGCGAAGCTCTGCCCCGCGCCCTTCGGTCACATTGAGCTCCGGCCCATCTGGGAATTCGGCGGCTGACGCAACTCAGCGAGTAGTCGGTTCCGATGACGTCTGACCCGGCGGAATGATCCCGCTCGCCGTCGCGGAAGTCGCTGCCAAGGCCCAGCGCGAGCTGTCCGGCCGGGTGCTGGCCATCACCCTGCGATCGGTGCGGGACCTCGACATCGCCGAGGAAGCCACGGCAGATGCGTTCCTGTTGGCCCTGCAAACCTGGCCGGAACGGGGTGTCCCCGCGTCCGTCGAGGCATGGCTGGTGACCGCGGCGCGGCGCCGGGCGATCGACCGGATCCGCTCCGCGCAGGCCGCCCGGCGGGCCGTCGTCCGCACGGCCGGCGGACTGCGGCACGTGGACAACGCTGCCGACCTCGGCGTCGATGTCGGCGTTGTCGGCGACGAGGACCTGCGGTTGGTGGTGCTCTGCTGCGATCCCCGGATCACCGCGAGCGACCAGGTGGCGCTGACCCTGCGGCTGGCCTGTGGGGTGCCGACGGCGGCGATCGCCGCCGCCCATCTGATGACCGAGACGTCGATGGCCGCGCGATTGACTCGTGCCAAGAAGCGCCTGGCCGCGGCCGGACCGGCGCTCGACTTGCCCGATGACGCCACCGTCGACGCGCGGCTGCCGACGGTCCGGCGGGTCGTCTACCTGGCGTTCACCCTCGGCCACACCGCCGGGTCCGGCGCCGACCTGGTCGACGACGACCTGGCCGATCGGGCGCAGTACCTGGCACTGGCGCTGTCCCGGCTGCGGCCGCGGGATGCGGAATTCCGCGGGCTGTTGGCGCTGATTCTGCTGACCCGTGGACGGTCTGGCGGTCGACTGGACGACGACGGCGCCCAGGTGGTGCTCGCCGATGTCGACCGCAGCCGGTGGGATCGCGCGATGATCGACCAGGGTCTCGCCCAGCTGCAGGCGGCCGTCGCGGCCAGCGTCGACGGGGCCTATGGTCCGATGACCCTGCAGGCGGCCATTGCCGCCGAGCACGCGCTGGTGCCGACCCTCGAGGCGACGGACTGGCGGCGTGTGGTCGACCTGTACGGTGCGCTGCTGCGACTGGAACCGTCACCGACGATCGCGGTGGGCAGGTGCGTGGCGATGGCCCACCTCGCCGGGTGGCCCGGCGGTCTGGCGGACCTGGACGAGGTGATCGCGTTGGGTGGGTTGGAGCGTTACCCCTTCGCCTTCGGGGCGCGGGCGCACATGCTCAGCGGGCTCGGTCGTCATGCCGAAGCGGCGGCGGCCTGGCGGTCGGCCGCGGATTGTGCGCGGACTACCGCCTCGCGGGAGTTCTTCACCGCTCAGGCGCTGATCTCGGCCACGCGCCGCCCGTCACCTGGTCCAACCGAATAAAGCTTTGGATGTATACATCGCTCTCTGTATAGTTTCCGGCTATGGAGATTGCCTTGCATGGTGACGTGTTGGCGCGGTTCGGCGCGGCGCTGTCGGACCCAACCCGGTGCCGAGTGTTGCTGGCGCTGCGCGACGCACCCGCCTACCCGGCAGAGCTTGCCGAGTTGCTCGAGGTCTCCCGCCAAGGCCTGTCCAACCATCTGACTTGTTTGCGCGGCTGCGGGCTGGTGGTGGCGATCCCGGAGGGCCGGCGGATGCGGTACGAGCTCGCCGACGAGCGACTCCGGCACGCCCTGACCGACCTGCTCGGTGTGGTGTTGGCGGTCGAAGAGGGGCACGGCCAGGGGGCCGGCTCCGCGGCGGGTGGCTCGCCGTGACCGAGTCCCACGTGCATCCGCACGGCAGCGGCGCCGGGAGCCACGGTCATGGCGCCGGCTCCGGAGCCACTGGCTCCGCAGGCGATGGCGCAGGCCACGTCGGCGGTGACGGGCACTCGCACGGGGTGAACCCCGACGCCGACAAGCGCTACCTTTCCGGCGCCCTCGCCCTGATCGTCGCCTTCATGGCTGTCGAGGTCGTGGTCGGGATCATCGCCCAATCGCTGGCCCTGATCACCGATGCCGGGCACATGCTGACCGATGCCGTGGCGATCGTGCTGGCGTTGTGGGCGATCAACCTGGCGGCCCGCCCGGCCCGCGGCCGCTGGACCTATGGGTTCAAACGCGCCGAGATCCTCTCCGCGCAGGCGAACGGGATCACGCTGCTGCTGCTTGCGGCGTGGTTCGCCTACGAAGCCATCCGCCGGTTGTTCGAACCGCCCGAGGTGCAGGGCTTGCTGGTGTTCATCACGGCCATGGTCGGCATCGCGGTGAACATCGCTGCGGTCTGGCTGATCAGCAAGGCGAACCGGACCAGCCTGAACGTCGAGGGCGCGTTCCAACACATCCTCAACGACCTGTATGCCTTCCTCGCGACGGCGATCGCCGGTCTCGTCGTGGTCTTCACCGGGTTCACCAGGGCCGATTCAATTGCCGCGCTGGTGGTCGCCACCCTGATGTGCAAGGCCGGGTACGGCCTGGTCCGGGAGTCGGGCCGGATCTTCCTGGAGGGCGCGCCCAAGGGGCTGGACCCGGATGAGATCGGACCGGCGATGGCGAGCCGGGCGGGTGTGGCCGAAGTACACGACCTGCACATCTGGGACGTCACCTCAGGGATGCCCGCGCTGTCCGCGCATGTGCTGGTGGATCCGACGGGTGATTGCCACGATGTCCGCCGGGACATCGAGGTCCTGCTCAAGGGCACCTACCGGATCGATCACACGACGTTGCAGGTCGATCATGCCGACACCGGGGTGACCGAGGCGGACCCGGACTGCGAGCAGCCGCACGGTCCCCGACACCAATCAACCCCACCGGTGACGTCGCGCGACGCCGACTCGCCGGCGCCGCACTGACCCGGGCCGGCAGGTCGGCGATGTGCCGGTACCTGCAGGTCCGGCCTGTTCGATGGGCCATCGGGGGCGAAGACGTCGCGCTGGTGGCGAATCCGGGCGAGTTCCTGGCACGCTCGCCCGGAAAGGGGGAGGATGGCCAAAGCTGTTCGCGCACAAGGGAGGAATGGGAAATGATCACTGACAAGGGCGTCGCGGTTCCCGAAGACATGGCGAAAGTGCTGGAGTCCGACGCCGCGGCGCTATCCGCCTTCGAGGCTTTGCGCCCCGACGACCAGCGAGTTTACGTCGATTGGATCGGTGCGGCGGCCGGCGCCGCGGAGCGGTCGGAGCGGTTGACCGGGCTCGCGGAGCACGTCCGCGCCTATCAGCGTCGACCCGCCATGGACGATTCGCCGCACCCGCTCAGCAGGTCCTGACCGTCGACCGACGGCTCGGAGGGGAACACCCTGCGCACCAGTCCGGTTGGACCGAAGCGATGGTCTGACGAAGGGACTTCTGCGTGAGCACAACTGAATTGACAACGAACTTCACTGCGCCGGCTTCGGCACCAACGGGTCGACAACGGTTCACCCTCTCGGTGCTCGAGTTGGCGGGCGTTGGCGTAGGCAGCTCGGTCGGCCAAGCACTTGCCGACACCACGACACTCGCCGTCCGCGCCGAGGCACTGGGATATCACCGGTTCTGGGTGGCCGAGCACCACGGCATGCCCGCGGTCGCGTCGTCCGCGCCGCCCGTTCTGCTTGCCCACTTGGCGGCCAGCACAAGCACCCTGCGGGTCGGGTCGGGCGGCGTCATGCTCCCGAACCACGCTCCGATGGTGGTCGCCGAACAGTTCGGCACACTCGCCGCGCTCTACCCGAACCGCATCGACCTCGGTCTCGGCCGGGCCCCCGGCAGCGACCAGCTCGCTGCCCACGCCTTGCGTCGCCGCCTGCAGGGTCAGGGCTCCGACGATTTCGCCGACCAACTCGATGAGTTGCAGCACTTCATGAACGGTGATTTCCCGTCGGATCATCCGTATTCGCGGATCAAGACCACCCCGGCGATTCCGGTCCCGGTCTACATCCTGGGTTCGTCCGACTACGGAGCAAGGCTGGCCGCGCGCGAGGGTCTGCCGTTCGCTTTCGCGCACCACTTTGCCGGCGGCGGCAACAACACCGATGCCGCCCTTGACCTGTACCGGTCGTTGTTCCAGCCGTCCGACGTTCTCGACGAGCCGTACCCGATGATCGGCGTCACCGCGTTGGCTGCCGACACCCAGGAAGAGGCCGAGTTCGAGGCAGGTGCCGGTGCGCTGTCGATGGTGCTGCTGCGGTCCGGGCGGCTGCAGGAAATCCCCACCCCCGAGCAGGCAGCCGCCTATCCCTACAGCCCGGCCGAGCGTGACCTGGTGCGCGGGATGAACGCGACCGCCGTGATCGGCAGTGCAGAGCAAGTCGCCGACGGGCTGGATGCGTTGGTCGACCGGTTCGGCGTCAAGGAAATGCTCATCTCCACCAGGGCACACGGTCTGCAGGCAAAGGTTCGTTCGATGGAACTCATTGCCGGCGCGTATGCCCTGTCGGGAGTCGTAGCCGGGTAACGCTCGGCCACTCTGCGCCTCAAGCGTTGGCTCGGCAGGAGGTGATCACAGTTTCGGTGCCAAGAGTGGGGTCTGCGGCCTCGGTGGGCGCCGATTCGGCGATCTTCCTGCCGAGCGGTTATCCACAGCCGCCGAGGCATCCACAAAATCCGAGTGCTCAGCGCGGCAAAGCGGGTTGTCAGCCAACCTCTCCTCATGAACAGCCGGGTCAAGGTGGCGCCGATCGTGGCGCGGCAGGATGGCGTCATCAGCGTCGAGCAGGCCCGGACGATTGGAGTCTCACGCGATGCCATCCGCGGGTTTCGTGGGCGCGGTGAATGGGTGCCGATGCTGCCCGGTGTCTTCAGAGTCGCTGAGGCCCGTCCGACGGCCGTCATGCGGATCAGGGCGGCCGCGCTCTGGGCCGGGCAGCCGTCATGCATCGGTGGACTTGCGGCTGCTCAATGGTGGGGTCTGCTGGATCAGCCCGCAACGACGATCCAGGTCGTTGTTCCCAGGAACCGCGGGCTCCGGCCTCGACCCGGCATCACGGTTCGACGGCGCTACCTTGATCCGGCCGACCGCGCTCAGGTCAGGGGCGTCGCCGTCACCGGGTTGGCTCTGACGGCACTGCAGTCCGCCGTCCAGCTGGGTGCAGACGGCCCGGCCCTGTTGGATCGTGCCATGCAGCAGCGGGTCAGCTTCGCCGAGCTTCGCGCCGCCCACTATCGGAACCTCGGCTGCCACGGTTCTCGCAAGTCAGGGGACCTGCTGATATCCGCGGGTGACCGAGCGTCCGCCGTCAGCGAGCGTCTGTTCATCCAGCTGATGAAGAAGGCGGGGATTTCGGGGTGGCAGGTGAATGCTCGCGTCCGACTCGGGGTGATCACACGTCAGGTCGACTTCGTGTTCGCACGGGCCAGGGTCGCGGTCGAGATCGATGGCTGGGCCTGGCATCACACACCGGATCGTTTCCAACAGGACCGGGCGAAGCAAAATGCCCTGGTGCACGCCGGTTGGCGGGTGCTGAGATTCACCTGGTTCGACCTCACCGAACGTCCGAATGACGTGATCGCGCAACTTCGTCAAGCGTTGGCGGCGGCTGCCTGAGGCGACCATCGGTGTCCGATGCGCCTTCGAGCGGTCTGGGGCGATGAGCGTCATGCAAGATCACCACGCGGGTGCCAGAAGCGGGATCCTGGACCCTGCTTCGCACCGAAACGGTGATCATTGGAACGGCGGGCGCTGATGGAGGCGGCGGTCTGGCTGGGACGCCGGCCGTAGGATCGTCGGGTCATCCGCCAGATCATGATCCAACGCTGCCAGAGGAATCCTTGTGCTCCGCGATCGAACCGCCGGCTCCCTGCGCCCCTCCGACGACGGCGCGACCGTCACTCTGGCCGGGTGGGTCGCCCGCCGCCGTGATCATGGCGGGGTGATCTTCATCGATCTGCGGGATGCCTCCGGTGTGGCGCAGGTCGTCTTCCACTCCGGTGCGGCGGCCGCGGCCTCCCATACCCTGCGCAGCGAGTTCTGCATCCGGGTGACCGGCACGGTCGCGATCCGCCCGGATGGCAACGAGAACCCCGACCTCCCGACCGGCGCGATCGAGGTGGAGGCCACGGTCCTTGAGGTGCTGTCCGAGTCCGCGCCGTTGCCGTTCCAGATCGACGACAACATCACGGTCGGCGAGGAAACCAGGCTCAAGTACCGCTACCTGGACCTGCGTCGCACCGGCCCGGCCGCGGCGCTGCGGCTGCGGGCCGCGGTCAATCGGGCCGCCCGTACCGTGCTGGACGAGCAGGATTTCGTCGAGATCGAAACACCGACGTTGACCAGGTCCACCCCCGAGGGCGCCCGCGACTTCCTGGTCCCGGCCCGGCTCAAGCCCGGCTCCTGGTACGCCCTGCCGCAATCCCCGCAGCTGTTCAAGCAGCTGCTGATGGTGGCCGGAATGGAGCGGTATTACCAGATCGCCCGCTGCTACCGGGACGAGGACTTCCGCGCCGACCGGCAGCCCGAGTTCACCCAGCTCGACGTCGAGATGTCGTTCGTCGACCAGGACGACGTCATCGCCGTCGGCGAGCAGGTCGTCACGGCGCTGTGGCGGCTGATCGGGCACGAGATCAGCACGCCGATCCCGCGGATCACCTACACGGACGCAATGAACCGGTACGGCTCCGACAAGCCCGACCTGCGGCTGTCCACCGAATTGACCGAGCTCACCGACTATTTCGCCGGCACCCCGTTCCGGGTGTTCCAGGCGCCGTTCGTCGGTGCCGTCGTGCAGGTCGGTGGCGCTGCGACCCCCCGTCGCGGCTTCGACGCCTGGCAGGAATGGGCCAAGCAGCGGGGCGCGCGCGGCCTCGCGTACGTGACCATTGCGGCCGACGGGACCCTGGGCGGTCCGGTCGCCAAGAACATTTCCGAGGACGAGCGGGCCGGGTTGGCCGCGGCCGTCGGCGCGGAGCCAGGTGACGCGGTGTTCTTCGCGGCCGGTGCCCGGAAATCGTCACAGGAGCTGCTGGGAGCGGCGCGGCTGGAGATCGGCAAGCGTGGCGGGCTGGTCGACGAGTCCGCCTGGGCGTTCTGCTGGGTCGTCGACGCGCCGCTGTTCGAGCGCACCGACGAGACCGATGACGTGACGGTCGGCGGCGAGGGCAGCACCTGGACCGCGGTGCACCATGCCTTCACCTCGCCCAAGCCAGAATCGCTGGACACCTTCGACACCGACCCCGGTTCGGCGCTGGCCTATGCCTACGACATCGTGTGCAACGGCAACGAGATCGGCGGCGGCTCGATTCGTATCCATCGGGCCGACATCCAGCAGCGGGTCTTCGCGACCATGGGGTTGTCGGAGGCGGACGCCCGGGAGAAGTTCGGCTTCCTGCTCGACGCCTTTTCCTTCGGCGCACCACCACACGGCGGGATCGCCTTCGGCTGGGACCGGATCGTCATGCTGCTGGCCGGTGCGCCGTCATTGCGGGAGGTCATCGCGTTCCCGAAGTCCGGCGGCGGGTTCGACCCGCTGACCCAGGCACCGGCGCCGATCACCGCCCAGCAGCGCAAGGAAGCCGGCGTCGACACACCGCAGGCAAAGCCCAAGGAACAGCCGGCCGAACAGCCGGCCCCGGCTACCGGATCCTGATCCCCCCGAGTGATCACCGTTTCGGTCCATCTGGTGTTGCGGGACGACGTCAAAGGGGCCGAAACGTTGATCATGAAGCTCACGCCGGAGCATCGCCGATGCGCGAAGCCCGGCCGGGCGCCCAACTTGCGCTGACCCCTTGTGGGTTGGTCATGCCTCGCGGCTGTTCCAAGCCGGAAACACTTACCTGTTTAGAGTGTGTTCGAGCGGAATGCCGCGGGTAGCGCGGCGGTGGCGTTGAGGCTTGCCTCTCCGGCTGTCCGATGACGATTGTGAAGGGATCAGCGTGGGGATCAAGGTGGCGTTGGAGCACCGCACGACGTACCGCTTCGACCGTCTTGTGACCATCCATCCGCACGTGGTTCGGCTGCGTCCGGCACCCCATTCGCGAACGCAGATCGATGCGTACTCGCTGACGGTTGAGCCGGCTGACCATTTCATCAACTGGCAGCAGGACCCGTTCGGCAACTTCATGGCCCGGCTGGTATTCCCGGAGCGGGCGAACGAGCTGTCCATCACCGTCGGCCTGGTCGCGGACCTGACGGTGGTCAACCCGTTCGACTTCTTCATCGAGGAGTACGCGGAGCATTACGGCTTCGTCTATCCACCGGAACTCGAGAGCGACCTCGAGCCCTACCTGCGGCCCGTCGACGAGCGGGAGCCCGGCAGCGGTCCAGGGCCGCTGGTGACGAACTGGTTGAAGAACTTCACCATCCAGCCGGACACCGCGATCGTCGATTTCCTGGTGCAGTTGAACGGCGCGATCCAGCATGACGTCGGCTATTCCGTCCGCATGGAGCCCGGTGTGCAGACGCCGGACTACACGCTGAGCTCGGCCATCGGTTCCTGCCGGGACTCGGCGTGGCTGCTGGTGTCGTTGCTCCGCGAACTCGGGCTTGCTGCCCGGTTCGTCTCCGGCTACCTGGTCCAGCTCACCTCGGACATCCCGTCGCTGGACGGGCCTTCGGGGCCGACCGCGGATTTCACCGACCTGCACGCCTGGGCCGAGGTCTACATCCCGGGTGCCGGCTGGATCGGCATGGACCCCACCTCCGGCCTGTTCGCCGGCGAGGGACACATCCCGCTCTCCGCCACTCCGCACCCGACGACCGCAGCGGCGATCACCGGCTCCACCGGCATCGCGCAGACCACCCTCGAATACTCCAACGTCGTCCGCCGGATCCAGGAGGACCCGCGGGTCACCCTGCCGTACACGCCGGCGCAGTGGGCGGCCGTGCAGAGCGTCGGCGCGCTGGTCGACAAGCGACTCGAGGCCGGTGACGTCCGGATGACGATGGGCGGCGAACCGACGTTCGTCTCGATCGACGACGGCACGTCCGCGGAATGGACGATCGACGCCGACGGCCCGAAGAAGCGGGAGCGGGCCGGCGTGCTGGCCGAACGGCTGCGGAAGATCTACGCCCCCGGCGGTGTCGTGCATCGCGGCCAGGGCAAGTGGTACCCGGGAGAACCGTTGCCGCGCTGGGCGATTGCGATGCACTGGCGGGCGGACGGGGTGCCGCTGTGGTCCGATCCCGCGTTGCTCGCCGACCCGTGGGCGGCCGAGGAGGCCTCCAAGTCGGCCGAGCCAACTGCCGAGTCGGAGGCCGAGAAGCCGGGTCCGGAACTCGCCGGCGCCTTCATCTCGGCGGTTGCCGAGTATTTCGAGCTGCCCGCCACCCAGGTCCGCCCGGCCTACGAGGATGCGCTGGGCAAGCTGGCCCAGCAGGTCCGGATGCCGGCCGGCGAACCGGTGGCCGACGACCTCGACGAGGACACCGCGGACGCGCGCTCGGCGTTGTTGCAGGAGCTGGACGCTTCGGTGACCGAGCCCGGCGCCTACGTGCTGCCGCTGCACCGGCTGCCGGCGCCTGTCGCCGACGACGACACGGATGACGACATCACCGGTGACCCGGCGGCCAAGAAGAAGGCCCCGACCATCGGCTGGGGCAGCGCCGACTGGCGGCTGCGGCGTGGCCGGATCGTGCTGCTGACCGGTGACTCGCCGGCCGGTTTGCGCCTGCCGCTGGACGCCATCTCCTGGGTGCCGCCCGAGCAGGTGGGCGAGCCCGACCCGCTGGCCCCGAAGCCCATGCTGCCGACGGTCGGCGACACGCCGACGCCGCGCGCGGTGGTGGTGGACGCGGACGAAGCCCCGCGGACGGCGCTGGTCGCGGAGGTGCGCGATGGCCTGCTGTATGTCTTCGTGCCGCCGTTCGACGAACTCGACCCCTGGGTGGAGCTGATCGCGGCCATCGAACACGCGGCGACGGTGACGAGCACTCCGGTGGTGCTGGAGGGCTACGGCCCGCCGGTCGACCCGCGGCTGCAGACCCTGTCCGTGACGCCGGACCCGGGTGTCATCGAGGTCAACATCCAGCCGCTGGCCAGCTGGGACGAGCAGGTCGAGGTCACCACCACGCTGTACGAGGAGGCCCGGCAGAGCCGGCTCGGCACCGAGACCTTCGCGGTCGACGGCAGCCACCGGGGGACCGGCGGCGGAAACCACATCACCATCGGCGGCATCACCCCGGCGGAATCGCCGCTGTTGCGCCGGCCGGATCTGCTGGTCTCGCTGCTGACTCATTGGCAGCGTCATCCGTCGCTGTCGTACCTGTTCTCCGGTCAGTTCATCGGCCCCACCTCGCAGGCCCCGCGGGCCGACGAGGGCCGGTCCGAGACGCTGTACGAAATGGAGATCGCGTTCTCCGAGATTCGCCGGCAGACCCGGGAGGACGGCACCGTCGCGCCCTGGGTGGTCGACCGGGCGCTGCGGCACCTGCTCACCGATATCACCGGCAATACCCATCGGGCCGAATTCTGCATCGACAAGCTGTACAGCCCGGACTCCGCGCGCGGCCGCCTCGGGTTGTTGGAGCTGCGCGGATTCGAAATGCCGCCGCATGCCCAGATGGCCTTGGTGCAAACACTTCTCGTGCGCGCCCTGGTTGCCAGGTTCTGGGACGATCCACTGGTGGCGCCGCTGGTCCGGCACGGTGACGACCTGCACGGGCGATACCTGTTGCCGCACTACGTGATTGCCGACATCGCCGAGGTGGCAGCGGATCTCCGCGCGCACGGCATCGATTTCGCCACCAGCTGGCTGGATCCGTTCACCGAATTCCGGTTCCCACGGCTGGGCAGCGTCACGGTCGGGGAAATGGAACTGGAACTGCGCTGGGCGATCGAGCCCTGGCAGGTACTCGGCGAGGAGGCCACCGCGGGCGGTACCGCCCGGTATGTCGATTCGTCGGTGGAGCGACTGCAGGTCAGCCTGACCGGCGCGGCCGGCTCCGGCCAGGTCTGGGTGACCTGCAACGGCTTCCCGGTGCCGCTGCGCCCGACGCATATCCCCGGGCTGCAGGTGGCCGGCGTGCGCTACCGCGCCTGGGCGCCGCCCAGTTCCCTGCACCCGACCATCCCACCGGACTCCCCGCTGGTCTTCGACGTCGTCGATGCCGCCAGCGGGGTCTCGCTGGGCGGGGCGACCTACTACGTGTCGCATCCGGGTGGCCGGTCGTACGACAACCCGCCGGTCAATGCCATGGAGGCCGAGGCGCGGCGCACCCGTCGATTCGACGCTGCGGGGCACACCCCGGGCGATATCGACCTGACCCAGTTGCGCGAGCGTGCGGGTCTGCTTGCTGTCGACTCCGTTGCGCCCGGGATGTTGGACCTGCGCCGAGCCCGAGCCATTTGTCGGTGACGCCTTTGGTCAGGCGGTGTGGCTCATTCAGTAACCGCGTCATTCACGGGCGGCAGTCAACTCGCCAATGCCCGCGCCTTCACCGATCGCTCACGCGAGCCTCCGGCCCACGTTCGCTGAATCGGCCAGTGAATAACCCTCAAGGGCAACTTTGGGTGAATCCGGCTCGGGTGATTCGAGTTTGCGCGCATCCACCGGGTAGAACTGTGCTCATGCACTCCTCACCCAGGCAGGTGCCGTCCAATCGGGTGGCGGCGTCGGGCGGTGCGCGGGCGGCGCGGCACACTCTGCGGGTCCCGTGAACGCGCCGGGCGTCGGGTCGTTGACCGGGCCGGTGTCGACCGGACGTGCCTCGATGGTGGAGGCCTACCTCGCGCGCAGCGGCATGTTCACCCCGGGGGTCGGCGACCCACGCCGCTACGACGAGATGACGGGAGCCGACGGCAGCCTGCTACCGGGTTGGACCGAACTGGCGGCCGAACTTGACTTGATCGGCGGGCCCGGCCTGACCGGGCTGACCGGCCGGGTGGATCGACTACTCGAGGACGACGGCGTCACCTACACCCCGGTTGCCGGGGTGGCCGGCGACCCGGACGCGCCGACGGCGGAGCCGGAGCGGTGGCGGCTGGACCCGCTGCCGTTGGTGGTCGAGGACGCCGAATGGACCCGGTTGGAGGCCGGGCTGATCCAGCGCTCGACCCTGCTGGATGCGGTGCTGACCGACGTCTACGGCCCGGCGAAGCTGATCGACAACGGTTTGCTGCCCCCCGAGCTGATCTACCAACACCCGGACTACCTGCGGCCGGCTCACGGCATCACCATTCCCGGTGCTCATCAGCTGTTCTTCCACGCCGTCGACATCTGCCGCTCGGCGAACGGTGAGTTCCAGGCCCTGGGGGACCGCACCCAGGCGCCGTCGGGCGCCGGCTACGCGATGGCCGACCGCCGGGTGGTGTCCCGCGTCCTGCCCGACCTGTTCCGCCGCAGCGCTCCGCGCGGGCTCGGCGCCTACTTCCACACCATGCGCTCGGCGTTGGCCTCGGTGGCACCGAACGAAGCCGAAGACCCACGGGTCGTTGTGCTCACCCCCGGTACCCATTCGGAGACCGCGTTCGACCAGGCCATGCTGGCGTCCCTGCTCGGCGTGCCGTTGGTGGAGAGCGCGGATCTGACCATCCGTCGCGGGCGGCTGTGGATGCGGTCAATGGGTCGGTTCGAACCGGTCGACGTCGTCGTCCGGCGGGTGGACGCCTTCTGGTCCGACCCGCTGGACCTCAAACCCGGCTCCCGGCTCGGGGTCGTCGGGCTGGCCGAGGCCTGCCGTCGCGGCACCGTCACCGTCGTGAACACCCTGGGTAGTGGCGTGCTGGAAAGCCCCGGCCTGGCGCCGTTCCTGCCCCGACTGGCCCGCGCCGTCATGGGAGAGACGCTGAAACTGCCGTCGGTGCAGACGTTCTGGTGCGGTGACGACACCCAGCGATCTCAGGTGCTGGCCAAGCTGGAGCAGATGGTGATCCGGCCGACCGGTCGTGGGAAGTCGGTGTTCCCGGCCACGATGAGCAGGGCCGAGCAGGAGAACTGGCGGCTCCGGCTGGAGGCCGAACCCACCCGGTGGGTCGGGCAGCAGCTCGCACCGTTCTCCGAGGCGCCGATGGCCGCGTCGGACGGACTGATTGCCGGGCAGGTCAGCATGCGACTGTTCACCGTCTCACACGGCTCCGGTTACGTCGCCATGCCCGGTTCGCTCGGCCGGGTCCAGGACGGCGAGCTGTCGACCGCCGGCCGCGGCCGCAGCAGCGTCGCGAAGGACGTCTGGGTGCGCTCGGGTCGGGCGGAGGTGCCCGATCGTCGGGAGGGTCGCGTCTGGCTGTACGAGGGTCCGCTGGTGCAGCCGGACCGGCCGGATTCCACCTCGTCGCCGCGCGTCCTTGAGGACATGTTCTGGCTCGGCCGGTACGCCGAACGCACCGAGGATCTGACCAGACTGCTCATCGTCGCGCGCGAGCGAGTCGACGATTTCCGTTTCCGCCCAGAGCATCTCGGCGCCGGCTGCGTTCCGGTGATGCTGCGCGCGGTCACCGAGGTGTCCGGCACCCGGGGTTTCTACGCCGGCGGCGAACCGCTGCTGCGGGTTCGCGACCTGATGCTGGATGCCACCGAGGTCGGTACCGTCGCGCAGTCGATGTACCGGCTGCGCGAGGCTGCGCGCTCGGTGCGTGACCAGCTCTCCGGTGATACCTGGATGGTGCTGGGCGCAACCGATCGCGCGGTTGCCGAACTGTCCGACACCGTCGGTGACGGCGGCATGGTGCTGTCCTCGACCCAGGCGGCGGTGCTCGCCGGCATGCTCGCGCTGTCCGGCCTGGCCAGCGAGAACATGGTTCGCGACCCCGGCTGGTACTTCATGGACATCGGCCGGCGGCTGGAACGAGCCCAACAGGTGACCGCACTGCTGCGTTCGACCCTGATCCATTCGCACAGTTCGGCGGTGGACTCCCTGGTCATCGAGTCGGTGCTGGCGGCCAGCGAGTCCGGCGTCACCTACCGCCGCCGGTATCGCGCGCGGATCCAGGTCGCCACCATGCTCGAGTTGCTGCTGCTCGATTCCGGCAACCCGCGCTCGCTGGCCTACCAGGTCGCAACGGCAAGGGCGGATCTCCGCGCCCTGCCCGACTCCTCCGGAACGTCCCGGCCGCAGCGGCGCCTGGAGGATGTCGAGGGCATCCTACGGCGCGCTCGGCCGGAGGATCTGGAACGGATCGACGAATCCGGCGAGCGGACCGAACTGCGCGAACTCCTCGACGGTCTCACCGAATCCCTCCGGGGCATCGCCGATGCCATTGCGGCGCAGCACTTCTGGCACCCGAGCCCGATGCAGCCGCTGGGTGCCGTTTCCTACGACGGGGTGGCGTGATGGTCCGCAGATACCGCATCGAGCACGTCACGGCATACAAGTACTCCGACCAGGTGTCGACGTCGTTCGGGCGCGGCTACCTGCACCCGCGGGAGTTCCCGGGCCAGCGGTGCCTGACGCACAGCCTGACCGTGGAACCGGCGCCGTCCGACATGGCGGAGGACAGCGACGTCTACGGCAACGTCAACAGCTACTTCCACGTCACCGATTCGCACACCGAACTGCGGGTGATCAGTCGGTCCGAGGTGGAGGTCGCGCCGGCGGAACTCGATCCCGCCGTCCTGACCGCGCCCTGGGAGACGGCGCGACCGTCGGGTAGCCGTGATCCCAGATCCATCGAGTTCACCCTCGCCTCGCCGCTGGTGCGGATGTTCCCGGAGATCGATGAGTACGCCAAGGTCTCCTTCACCCCTGGTCGGCCGATGATCGACGCAGTCAACGATCTGACCCACCGGATCTTCACCGGGTTCAAGTATCAGCACGGCGCCACCTCGGTGAACTCAACCGTGGTGGATGTGCTGGAGGCCAAGGCCGGGGTCTGCCAGGACTTCGCGCATCTCGCGGTGGCCTGCCTGCGGTCGCTCGGTTTGGCCGGCCGCTACGTCTCCGGGTACCTGGCCACCCGCCCGCCACCCGGGAAACCCCGGATGATCGGCGCCGACGCCAGTCACGCGTGGGCGGCGGTGCGGCTGGCGGACAGCACGTGGCTGAACTTCGACCCGACCAACGACACCCTGGCCGACGAACGGTTCACCACGGTGGCCTGGGGCCGGGACTACGACGACGTCGCCCCGCTGCGCGGCGTCATCTACACCGATGCCAAGAAGCGGGAGATGGACGTCTCCGTCGACGTGGCTCCTATCTGAGCGGCGCCCATCTAGTAGCGCCGATCTGACGCCCGCGTCCGGCTCCGTTGCAGCGCCGCGATCTGCTGGTGATGAGTGACGTTGATCGCGTTTCGGAGCTCGCGGGTTGGGCAACTGGTCGGACTTCTCGCTGCGAGGGCGATTGGTGACGTCCTGGACATCCGATCGGCACGCTCGCGCCAGTAAAGTCAGGCCCACCCCGGCGGCGGGGGTCCCGTCGCCGACTGGGCGAGATGCCCCGCGTACCGACCCTGGAGAACCGACCATGCGTGACTTTGCCTGTCCGAACTGCGGCCAACGGCTGGCCTTCGAGAATTCCGTCTGCCTCAGCTGCGGCAGCTCGATCGGCTTCGACCTCAAACTGCGGGACTTCGCCGCGCTCGGACCGGACCGCGAGACGACCCTCGCCCCGGCCAGGCAGATGTGCGCGAACCTGAACGTCGCCGGCTGCAACTGGCTGGTGCCGGCCGGGCAGCCCCTGTTGTGCCGTTCGTGCTCCTTGACCCGCACCCGGCCCAACGACGGCGATCCGGCGCTGCCGGCCTTCGCCGAGGCGGAGGCGGCGAAGCGTCGCCTGGTCGTCGAGCTTGTCGAGCTCAGCCTGCCGATCAACGACCGGATCGCCGATCCCGAGCGCGGGCTGACCTTCGATCTGCTGTCCAGCGAACAGGAACCGGTGATCACCGGCCATGACGATGGTGTGATCACCCTCGACCTCGCAGAGGGCGACGACGTCCACCGCGAGCAGCTTCGGGTGTCCATGGACGAGCCGTACCGCACCCTGCTGGGGCATTTCCGGCACGAGACCGGGCACTACTTCTTCTTCGTGCTGGCCGAGACGGGCCCGGCGCGGAGCGAGTTCGAGGTGCTCTTCGGCGATCCCGACCTGGACTACCAGGCGGCGCTCGACCGGCACTACTCGCAGGGCGCGCCGGAGGGCTGGGAGCAGAACTACGTCTCCTCCTACGCCACCATGCACCCGGCAGAGGACTGGGCAGAGACCTTCGCCCACTACCTGCACATCCGCGACACCATTGATACCGCAGCGGCTTTCGGGCTCGCCCCGGCCGGCGCGACGGCCACCAACCCGCTGGCCGGTGATGCCGGCTTCGACCGGATGATCGAGCTGTGGCTGCCGCTCGCCTGGTCGCTGAACATGATCAACCGGTCGATGGGTCACAAGGATCTGTACCCGTTCGTGCTGCCCCCGGTGGTGCTGGACAAGATGCGACTGGTGCACAAGCTGGTCGCGGCCAGCTATGCGCCGGTCGAGACCAACGCCACCGTCTGATGCTCAACCCGTAGGTGACAACTTACGGGTGGAGCTCGATAGGGACTGCCCGGCCGGTGACCGCGATACCGCCGTCACCGGCCGGGATATCCACGGTGAGCAGGCCGGGACGTCCGACATGGCGGCCCTGCCGGACGATGACCCGCGAAGGTGGATCGACCAGGCCGAGTGCCCGCAGGTAGCCGCCGAGCGCGGCAGCGGCGGAACCGGTTGCCGGGTCCTCGCGGACACCGCCGGGCGGGAACGGATTACGCGCCTCGAACTCGCCCTGATCGATACGCGCAACGACGGCGACCGTCGCCTGCCAGCCCTGCTCGGCCATCAACGACGCCAGCGCATTCTGGTCATGGTCGAGGGTGTCCAGGATCGTGCGGGGGACTCCGACGATCGGGTGGTGATTCCCGGAAAACGAGACCCTGATCGGCAGCGCGGGATCGAGGTCGGCGGGCTCCAGTCGCAGGGCGGCCAGCAATCGGCCGGTGATCTCGCCGGATATCTCGGTGACCACCGGCGGCACGCTGGTCAGCGTCGCCGTGATGCCATCCGGGGTTTCGGCGGTGCTGATCTCGATGGGCCCGACCGGGGAGTCCAGGGTCAGCGGTCCGGTACCGACTCTTTCGGCCAGGGCCACCGCCGACGCGATGGTGGCGTGGCCGCAGAACGGGACCTCCGCGATCGGTGCGAAGTAGCGCACGCTCGCCCTGTTCGATCCGGTGGGGATCAGGAAAGCTGTCTCGGAGTAGCCGACGTCGGCGGCAATCTGTTGCATCGCCACGTCGTCGAGATCGGTTGCGTCCAGGACGATCCCGGCAGGATTACCACCTGACGGATCGCCGGAAAAGGCGGCGTAGCGAAGAATTTCCATGACGAAAGGGTAGTTCAGCGGAAGTTCATCGGCCGGTCCTTTCAGCTCCGGCCACGCGACCAATCAACTCTCGCCGAGCACCTTCTCGAAGCACAACGAGAACGGGATCGTATCGACATAAGGCTCATAGATTGCGATCTCGCGGTAGCCGAGCCGCCGGTAGAGGGCGACGGCCTCGGGCTGCCGATCGCCGGTTTGCAGAATCAACCGCGGTACGCCTGCCTCGCGGGCGATCCCTTCGAGTTCGGCCATCAACCGGCCCGCGAGACCCCGTCCCCGGAACGTCGCGACGACGACCACCCGTTTGACCTCGACATCGTCCCGCAATCGGCGTAGCGCAGCATGACCGACCGGGGTGCCGTCGGGAGTCAGCAGGATGAGCGTGGCAACGATGTCTGCCGGATTCACCGCCAACGCCGCGCCGACCGCCTCCGGGTCGACGCCCCGGCCCACGTAGCGGCCCTGGATCTCCAGATCCATCGCGTCCCGCAGGGCGACCGCCCGTGGGTCATCCCAGGACACGCGGCGGGACACCACTGCTACATCGGCTGTTTCCATCACACGGGCATTCAATGCCACTGCCGGTCCCAGCACGGCAGCGGACCCGCGTGTCCGGCGCGATCCGGATGCGGCTCGCCGACGTCCGGGGCGGTAGCGTCGCCCGGGTGAGTCCGAGCGATCCAGGCCTGTTCAGCGTCGGCCCCGCACCCCAGGACTCGGTCCCGCTCGCGGCTGGTGCCTGGTCCCCGGGTCGGCCGGTGGACCCGCATGCCCCGCTCGCCGCTCGGATGCGGCCCCGCGCGCTGGACGAGGTGGCCGGCCAGACGCATTTGCTGGGGCCTGGTGCTCCGTTGCGCCGGCTGGTGCAGGGCGGGTCGCCGTCCTCGATGTTGCTGTACGGGCCACCCGGCACCGGGAAGACGACCCTGGCCACGTTGGTGGCCGGCTCGACAGGGCGGCACTTCGCCCAACTGTCCGCGGTGTCGGCCGGCGTCAAGGAGGTCAGGGCCGTCATCGCCGACGCGGCTGCCAGGCTGCGCTCGACCGGCGAGCAGACCGTGTTGTTCATCGACGAGGTACATCGGTTCTCCCGCACCCAACAGGACTCGCTGCTCGGCGCCGTCGAGGACCGAACCATCGTGCTGATCGCCGCTACCACCGAGAACCCCTTCTTTTCAGTTGTTTCGCCGCTGCTCTCCCGCTCCCTGGTGCTGCAGTTGCAGCCGCTCACCGATGCCGAGATCGGCACGCTGGTCGATCGCGCGGTCAGCGACGACCGGGGGCTGGCCGGGGCGTTCACCATCACCGACCAGGCCCGTGCCCACCTGGTCGCGCTGGCCGGAGGCGACGCCAGGCGGGCGTTGACCGCCCTCGAGGCCGCCGCCGACTCGGTGGGCGACCTGGATGCCGACCCGGCCGACCCACTTGACGGTGAACCCGATCAGGCGACCACCGAGCAGGGCGCGGCTGCGGTGATCGATCTGGTCGCTGTCGAACGCGCTGTCAATCGGGCAGCCGTCCGGTACGACCGCTCCGGCGATCAGCATTACGACGTCACCAGCGCGTTCATCAAGTCGATCCGCGGCAGCGATGTCGATGCCGCGGTGCATTACCTCGCCCGGATGCTGGAGGCTGGTGAGGATCCGCGGTTCATTGCGCGCCGGCTGATGATCCACGCCTCCGAGGACATCGGGATGGCCGACCCGACCGCGCTCGGAGTGTGCGTTGCGGCAGCTCAGGTGGTGCAGCTCGTCGGTTTGCCGGAGGCGCGGATTGCGTTGGCGCAGGCCACTATTCACCTAGCGACCGCGCCGAAGTCGAATGCGGTGATCATGGCGATCGATGCCGCGATGGCCGATGTCCGGGAAGGTAAGGCCGGCTCCGTCCCGCCGCCACTGCGCGACGGGCATTACCCCGGAGCGGCCAAACTCGGCAACGCGCAGACCTATGTCTACCCACACGACCGGCCGGGCGCCGTCGTGCGGCAGCAGTACCCGCCCGATGAGCTGGTGGGCCGGGACTACTACCGTCCGACGGGCTACGGCGCGGAGCGGGCACTGTCCGAGCGGGTACCGAAGCTCCGCCGGACGATCCGCGGCGAAGGACCGGCCGGGGACTGAACAAGGATGTGAAAGATACCGATGGGCACAGGAGGGTGACGAGCAGATGAGCACGGCAACAACGCGGGGTTCAGGAAAGATGCAGGCGATCCAGGTCGGGCACACGGGCGGTCCTGAGGTGCTGGACTATGTCGAGATCGACGTGCCGGCACCGGGTCCCGGTGAGGTCGCGATCGAGGTCGGCGCCGCCGGGGTGAACTTCATCGACATCTATCACCGGCAGGGTGTCTACCCGATGCCGCTGCCGTTCGTCCCGGGCCGGGAGGGCGCCGGCCGGGTGATCGCCGTCGGCCCCAACGTCTCGAATGTTGCGGTGGGTGATCGGGTCGCGTGGCTGCAGATTCCGGCGTCCTACGCGCAGGAGGTCGTCGGTCCCGCGGAGAAGCTGATCCCGGTGCCCGATGGGATTTCCGATGAGCAGGCAGCGGCCCTGGCGCTGCAGGGTTTGACCGCGCAGAGCCTGGCTACCGACGCCTATCGCATCGAGTCCGGCGACACGGTGTTGATTCACGCCGGCGCCGGGGGAGTGGGGTTGCTCTTGACGCAGATCGCGAAGCGCAAGGGCGCCAGGGTCATCACCACCGTGTCCACGCCGGACAAGGCCACCCTGTCGCGAGCGGCCGGCGCCGATGAGGTGCTGACCGGATACGAGGACTTTCCCGGCACCGTCAGCGATCTCACCGACGGCAAGGGTGTCTCGGCCGTCTATGACGGGGTCGGCAAGGCAACCTTCGACGGGTCGCTGGACGCGTTGCGAGTCCGCGGGACGCTGGTGTTGTTCGGTGGAGCGAGCGGGCAGGTGCCACCGTTCGACATCCAGCGGCTCAACAAGGGTGGTTCCTTGAAGCTGACCCGACCCAATGTCGATCACTTCGTCCTCGAGCGGGAGGAACTACTCGGCAGGGCGCGGGAGGTGTTCGACTGGGTCGCCGATGGTTCGCTCACGGTGCGGATCGGAGCCACATACCCGCTGGCGCAGGCCGGGCAGGCGCAGGAGGATCTGGCCGGCCGGCGCACCACCGGGAAGTTGTTGCTGCTGCCGTGATCACGCCAGGTATTCATCGGCGAGCAACCCGAACACCATGTCGTCGGTCCATTCGCCCTTGCTGAAGGTGTGCGAACGCAGCAGACCCTCCTGACGGAAGCCGACCCGGGTGAGCAGGTGGGCGGATGCGCCGTTCCTGGCATCGCACTCGGCCGAGATCTTATGCAGCCCAACTTCGGTGAACAGGTGGTCGAGCATCTTCCGCACCGCCTCCGGACCGTAGCCGTTGCCCTGCTGAGCGGCGGCGATGGTGAACCCGATCTCCGCCTGCAGCTTGTTCTCGAACAGCCGAACGCCTAAATCGCCGATCAACGTCCCGTCCGCGAGGAGTTCGACACCGTACTGAAACCAGCCGGGGGCGTTCGGGTTGGTGTTGGCCAGCTCCTCGATCAGCAGCTCCGCGTCAGCAACCGTGTAAGGCGTCGACCACGATTGATAGCGCGCCACCTCCGGGTCGCTGCGATAGGCCGCCATCGCAGGGGCGTCGTCGAGGACCAAAGGGCGAAGTCGAAGCCGTTGGGTCAGCATCGTCCCTACGATAATCACTCGGCCACGGGCCGCTCACTCGTCAGGTCGAACGAGTACCTTGATCTCGCTCCGGGAATCCATTGCGGCGTAACCGGTTGCGATGTCGGTCAAGGACACCGACGAGGTGAACACTTGAGCCGGATCCAGGCCACCGTCCAACACATCCGCCATGAGTTCCGGGAGGTACACCCGCACCGGTGCGACCCCGCCACGCACATTCACGTTGCGCCCGAACATCTTCGACAGGTCCAGGCCGCTCTTGACGCCGTGCGGAACACCGACATATCCCACCGTCGCGCCGGGTCGGACAGCCCGCAGCGCCGTGTCCCAGGACGATGCCGTGCCAACACATTCGCAGGCGCCGTCCGCACCCAGGCCACCGGTGAGCTCGAGTACGGCGTCCACTGCCGCATCACCTCGTGCTGCGACAATGTCTGTCGCGCCGAAGGTTTCGGCCACCTTGGCGCGGTCCGCGTGGGTGGACAGCGCGATGATCCGCTCAGCGCCGAGCCGGGCCGACGCGAGCACCGCGCACAGGCCAACCGCGCCGTCCCCGACGACGACAACGGTGCTGCCTCGACCGACGCCGGCCGATATTGCCGCGTGGTGGCCGGTGCCGGCAACGTCGCTGAGCGCCAGGAGAGCCGGAATGCGCTCGTCGTCGGCGCCCACCCCGGTGACGACGAGCGTGCCGTCGGCCAGCGGCACCCGAACGTACTGGCCCTGGCCGCCATCGACGAAATACCCGTCGCGGTCCGGGAAACCCCAATCCCCACCGATCAGGCAGGACGTCGTCCAACCGGCCCGACAGTTCACGCACACGCCGCATGAGTAGACGAACGGCGCGATGACGACATCACCCGGTCGCACGGTGCGCACCTCGCTGCCGATCTCCTCGACGATTCCGACGAACTCATGACCGATCCGGCCCCGGCGCTCGGTGGCGCCGCGGTAATGCCACAGGTCGGAGCCACAGATACAGCTCAACACGACCCGGACCAGCGCATCCGTCGGAGTGGCAATGACCGGGTCGGGAACCGTGTCCACCGAAATCTCCCGCGGGGCCTGCAAGATCGCTGCTCTCATCGACCGATCATCCATCCCGTCGCCCGTTGGCAGCCACCGAGGTCACCGAAGTCATCTCGGATCGGAAAGTACTTGCGAAGTATGAAAGTACTTTCTATGGTGAACTGGTAACCACGAGGCAAGGAGACGCAATGAGTGCCGAATCCAGTCCAACCCCCGACGAAGCCCGACTACTGCTCGATCGCGTGGGTCAACTCGGCGTCGCAGCTACGGCCGGCGCCGGCTGGGCCCACATCGCCACGTTGTTGACGCTCGGCAGCGCCACCTCGATCGGGACACTGGCAATGAGCATGACGACGGGATCCCGGTACGTCATCGCCATGGTCGCGATGATGGTGTGGGTCATCGTCTCGATCAGCTTCATGATGTTCTTCGGCCGGGCCACCCGGCTGGGGTTCAAGAAGCGCTGGCCGCGCTACATGCTCGCCTGGGCGATTGCCTACGTCGTCGCGATCTTCATCGTTTCGTTCTCCGACGGCGAGAACCTGATCGGCGGCGTGATCGGCGCCGCGCTCATTGCGTCGGTCACCATCACCGGCGCCGTGATCGAGGCCAGGTCGTGACGGCGATGGTCAGCCGGCATCACCGGCCAGCACCGCGATCCCGCAGATGACGACCGAGGCGCAACATCCGCGCTATCGACTCTCCGAGACTTTGCACCAGCCGGTGCGGTTCTCGATTGCGGCCGCGCTGGCGGCCACCGAGTCAATGGACTTCGGCACTCTGCGTGACCGGATCCAGGTCAGCGACTCGACGCTCAGTAAGCAGATCGCCATTCTGGAGCAGGCCGAGTTGGTCGAGGTCAAGAAGGGTTTCGTCGGCAAGCGGCCGCGGACCTGGCTCTCGCTGACCCCACTGGGCCGGGACGCCTGGGCCGTGCACCTCGCTGCGCTACGCGAGATTGCCGGATCGGCGGGCGGAATCGGAACCGGTACGCCGCCCCCCGAAGGCGACCAGTCGGCCGAGTAAACCGAAAGCAGTCGCGATCCGGGCCAGAGCGGCTCCTGGCGGTTCACTCGACCAGAGCCGCGGCGCCCCGGCCGCCTGGTGGGCGGCCGGGGCATCATGCCGCGGATCGAGTGGTCAGCCTGCGTACGGCGCGACCAGCCAGGCGGTGACGTCCGGCGGCAGCAGGCCGTCGTCGGTCAGATCGCCGGAGGCCATCAGCACCTCGCTGAACGGGAGCGGGATCGCCACCTCGCCCATGTTCGCGATCACGGTGACCTCACCGTTGGTGAACGCGACGACATCGGCGCCCCGGTCGACGTTCCACTCCAACGAGCCGGCGCCGAGCTTGAACGCCCGGCGCAGGGCCAACGCCGACTGGTACATCTCCAGCGTGGAGCCCTCGACGCCGACCTGCCGGTCGCGGGCGAGTGCGACGTAGGAGTCGGGCTGCGGCAGCCAGGTCCGCTCGCTCGGACCGAAGCCCAGCCCCGGGGCGTCGGCCTCCCACGGCAGCGGTACCCGACAGCCGTCCCGGCCCGCCTCGGTGTACTCCGACCGCCACCAGGTCGGGTCCTGCCGCAGGTCGTCGTCGAGTGAGGTGTGGTCGGGCAAGCCGAGTTCCTCGCCCTGGTACAGGTAGGCCGAGCCGGGCAGGCCGAGCATCAGCAGGGTGGACGCCTTCGCCCGGCGCAGGCCGAATTCGTAGTCCGGCTGCGCGTCCCCGGCCCGGATGCCGTTCGGTCGCGGACCGTCGGAGTTGAGCCCGAGGCGCGAAACATGGCGCACCACATCGTGATTCGACAGCACCCAGGTGGTCGGGGCGCCGACCGACTCGTTGACCGTCATCGACGCGTCGATGGCCCTGCGGAGCGCGGCGGCGTCCCAGTTGGTCTCCAGGTAGTCGAAGTTGAACGCCTGGTGCATCTCGTCCTCGCGGACGTAGCGGGCGAGCCGGGACAGCGGCTGCACCCAGGCCTCGGCGACCAGGATCCGGTCGGGGGAGTAGCCGTCGAGCAGTGCGCGCCAGGTCTGGTAGATCTCGTGGACCCGGTCCTGGTCCCACATCGGTCCGGTGCCGAACAGGCCCTCTGCCTCGACGTCGTCGTCGACCCGCAGGTCGAGGTCCGGCAACCCGGGGGCCTTGATCAGCGAGTGCGCCACGTCGACCCGGAAGCCGTCGGCGCCACGGTCGAGCCAGAACTTCAGCACGGACAGGAACTCCGCACGGACCTCGGGGTTCTCCCAGTCCCAGTCCGGCTGCTTGGTGTCGAACAGGTGCAGGTACCACTGGCCGGGCGTGCCGTCCGGGTTGGTGGTCCGGGTCCAGGCCGGGCCGCGGAAGCAGGATTCCCAGTTGTTGGGCGGCAGCTCACCGTTTTCGCCGCGGCCATCGCGGAAGATGTAACGCGCGCGCTCCGGGGACCCGGGGGCAGCGGCCAGTGCGGCCTGGAACCACACGTGCTCGTCGGAGGAGTGGTTGGGTACCAGGTCGACGATCACCTTCAGGCCGAGCTCATGGGCCCGCTCCAGCAGCGCGTCGAAGTCCGCGAGCGAGCCGAAGATCGGATCCACGTCGCGGTAGTCGGCGACGTCGTAGCCGGCGTCGGCCTGCGGCGACCTGTAGAAGGGCGAGAGCCAGACGGCGTCGACACCGAGGTCGGCGAGTGCGCCCAATCGGGCGGTGATGCCGGGCAGGTCGCCGACGCCATCACCATCGGAGTCCGCGAACGACCGCGGGTACACCTGGTAGACGACGGCGGTGCGCCGCCAGTCGTCGGTGTGCTCGGATTTCGCCTCGGTGGCGGTGGTCAGCTCAAGGTCGTGGAACAGCTCGTCGGTGGCGGTGATTTCTCCGATGGACATCGAAGAGCCTCTCTGTTTGGTTCAGGCGGGTGATGGTTCAGGCAGGTGGTGGTTCAGGCAGGTGTTGGATCAGGCGGTGCGGTGGTGCCGAACAGGTCCGCCGGCCAGCAGAACCTGGCCGCTTCGGACGGGGGTTGACGCCCACCATCCAGGCTGGTTGACCCGATTGGGCAGACGTGTCCCAGGTCACCCGAATCGATTCGATCGGCGACCGACCTTCACCCTACTAACCCGCTGCCAGGTCAGGTGCCTGGTCGGGCCAGCCGGCCCGCCCCCGGCTCAGCCCTGGACGGGGCAGGTCCCGTCGGCACCCAGCGGTTCGGCGCAGAAGGAGTTGGTCCACACGGCGCGGGAACCGGCCTCGCCGACCCGAACCACCTGCACGACGGCGGCACCGGACAGCACCACGGCCACGACGGCGACCACAACGCCGATCCACGGCGGCGGAGGCTGCGCAGCGCGCCGGGCCAGCAGTACCGGGACCCCCCAGACCAGTAGCGATGCCACGAACAGTCCGATGGCAAACCATTTCATGGTGGAGCCCAGGTCCGCGTGCTCCTGGATCAGCGGCGTGATGAACACCCGCTCGTACAGCCACTCGCCGGCTTCGGCGGCGACCGGCACCGAAATGAGCGCAACCAGGCCAACCAGCGGCGTGATGATGCCCAGTCGGCGGCGCGCGGCCGGCCACACGGCGGCCAGTACCGTCAGCAGCGCGGCGAGCGGAATGAGCACGATGACGCCGTGCACCAGCAACACATGGAGGGGCAACCCCTGGAATTCTCCCGGCATGTCAAGATCATCTCCCATTCGATGAAGCGACTGCGCCAGCGCGCTGACGACGGACCGAATCGTTAACAGGAACACGCAGCGGGTCCCCGATCCGTTCAAACCTCGATCCGACCGCCGCAGGTCGGGACCGGTGAGCAGGGAACGCGGCCGGTCGGCGGGTAGCCTTCCCCAGGAGAATCGATCGGCGCCGACCAGGTTCGGGGCGACCGACCGTGAAGCACGACACGATCAGGCTCGGGCATGACCAACCGACAGGGCAGGCCTGCAGGAAGGGGATGACGGCTGTGAAGCGCATCTACTACTTCGGCGCGGGAATCGCCCTCGGAGTGGCCGCCACCAGGCGCACCAGGCGTGCCAAGGAAGCTGCCCGGGAGGCGCTGAAGGCCAAGGTGACCCCGTCGGCGATCGCCGCCGACGTCGCCGACGCGATCGCCGAACTCGGCAACGCGGTCGGCGCCTTCGCCTCGGACGTCAAACAGGGGGCGATCAACCGGCGGGCGAGTTACCGGCCGCTGGTGGACAACGCCACCGGGGCCGTCATCCTGGTCGGCCCCGAGACGCTGGCGCCGGTACCGCAGCCGATCGAGCAGCGAGCCCCCGGCGCCCCGCCGCCGCGACCGGCCGCACCGCACCGGGCAGCACCGCGAACGGCGCGCAATTCGGTCTAGCACGGCCGCCGGCGCTGTGCCTGCCGCAGCGCCTGGCTCAGTGTTCGCCCGCCCAGTGTTCGCCCGCCCGGTGTTCGCCAGGCTCGGGGCCTCGCCGGAGAATGGTCCGGCGAGCGACGGAGCCAGGGCTTCGGGAGCCGGCGCGGGCGACCGAACTGATTGCGCCGCGCAGCACCCTCACCACCACGTCACGACCAGCCACACCACCGTCAGCGAGGACACATGCAAACCCACGAGATCCGGCGCCGTTTCCTCGACCATTTCGAGAAGGCCGGCCACACCGTGGTGCCGTCGGCGTCGCTGATCAGCCAGGACGCCACGGTGCTGTTCACCATCGCCGGCATGGCGCCGTTCAAGCCGTACTTCCTTGGGCAGACCACCCCGCCGTTCCCGCGGGCCACCAGCGTGCAAAAGTGCGTGCGCACCGGCGATATCGAGAACGTCGGCATCACCACCCGGCACAACACCTTCTTCCAGATGGCCGGCAACTTCTCCTTCGGCGACTACTTCAAGGAGGGCGCGATCCGGCATGCCTGGACGCTGCTGACCGGGTCGCTCGACGCCGGCGGCTACGGCCTGGACCCGGAGCGGCTCTGGGTCACCGTCTACGAGACCGATGACGAGGCGCACCGGCTCTGGCAGGAAGTGGCCGGTGTGCCGCCGGAGCGCATCCAGCGGCGGGGGATGGCGGACAACTTCTGGTCAATGGGCGTGCCCGGCCCCTGCGGACCCTGCTCGGAGATCTACTACGACCGCGGGCCGGAGTTCGGCATCGAAGGCGGCCCGGTCGCCGACGAGGACCGCTATCTCGAGGTCTGGAATCTCGTCTTCATGCAGGACATGCGGGGTGACGGCACCGGCAAGGGGGATTTCCCCATTTTGGGTCCGCTGCCCAAGCAGAACATCGACACCGGGCTCGGCGTCGAGCGGCTCGCGTTCCTGCTGCAGGGCGTCGAGAACGTCTACGAGACCGACCTGTGCCGGCCGATCATCAGCCAGATGGAGTCGCTGTCCGGCCTGACCTACGGCGCCGAACAGGCTGCGGACATCCGGATGCGGGTGATTGCCGACCACAGCCGCTCGTCGATGATGCTGATCGCCGACGGGGTCACCCCCGGCAACGAGGGCCGCGGCTACGTGCTGCGCCGGCTGTTGCGCCGCACCGTGCGCAGCGCGCGACTGCTGGGTGTGCTGGAGCCGGTGATGCCGGTGCTGGCGAAGACCGTCAGTGACCTGATGAGCCCGTCCTACCCGGAACTGGCCAGCGACTTCGAGCGCATCCAGCGGGTCGCGGTGAAGGAGGAACAGGCGTTCCTGCGGACCATCGCGTCCGGGTCGAAACTGTTCGACCTCGCCGCGCAGGAGACCAAGGAGTCCGGCAGCAGCGTGGTGACGGGCTCGACAGCGTTCGTGCTGCACGACACCCAGGGCTTCCCGATCGACCTCACCCTCGAGATGGCCGCCGAGGCGGGCCTGACGGTCGACACCGACGAGTTCCGCCGGCTGATGCAGGAGCAGAAGGACCGGGCCAGGGCCGACGCGAAGGCCCGCAAGGGCGGGCTGGCGGACCTGTCGGTGTACCGGGCGCTGCTGGAGCACGGCCGGACCGAGTTCACCGGGTACTCCGAGTTGGAATCCGAGGCGACCGTCCGCGGGTTGATCCGCGACGGCGTCCGGGTGCCCGTTGCCGAGTCCGGCGACGAGGTCGAACTGGTGCTGGACCGGACGTCGTTCTACGCCGAGTCCGGCGGCCAGGACTCCGACGCGGGGCTGATCGTCGGCGACGGCGTCTCGGCCGAGGTGCTGGACGTGCAACGGGTCGACAAAAAGCTTGTGGTGCACCGCATCCGGCTGACCGACGGCGAACTGGCCGAGGGCGCCAAGGTGCTGGCCAAGGTCGACCCGGATTGGCGGCTCGGCGCCCGGCAGGCGCACTCCGGCACCCACGTGCTGCATGCGGCGCTGCGTCAGGTGCTCGGCCCGGAGGCGCTGCAGTCCGGCTCCTACAACAAGCCCGGGTACCTGCGGCTCGACTTCGCCTGGAACCAGGCGCTGTCCGCCGACACCCGCAGCGAGCTGGAGGAGGTCTCGAACCGTGCCGTCCGGCAGGATCTGCCGGTCCGGGTGCTGTACGGCTCGCAGGCCGAGGCGCAGGCGATGGGTGCGATCGCGCTGTTCGGCGAGACCTACGACGAGACGGTCCGGATCGTCGAGATCGGTGGGCCCTGGTCGGTGGAGCTGTGCGGCGGCACGCATGTCGAACACTCCTCGCAGATCGGCCCGCTGGCGATCACCGCAGAGTCCTCGGTGGGGTCGGGGCTGCGTCGGGTGGAGGCCGCCGTCGGGATGGAGGCGTTCCAGCGGCTCGCCGCCGAACGCACGCTGGTCTCTCAACTGGCCGGTTCGCTGAAGGTCCAGCCCAGCGAACTGCCCGGCCGGATCGAGGCACTGCTGGAACGGCTCCGGGTGGCGGAAAAGGAGCTCGCCGGGTTGCGAGCGGCGGCGCTGTCCGCGTCCGCGGCCACCATGGCCCAGGGTGCGGTCGACATCGGCGGGATCGCGTTGGTCGCGGCCACCGCGCCCGAGGGCACGCCGGGCGGTGACGTTCGGAACCTGGCCACCGACGTCAAGACCCACCTCGGTGGTCGGCCGGGCGTGGTGGCGGTCTTCGCGCCCGGCCCGGGAACCGTGGCATTCGCCGTTGCGGTGACCCAGTCGGCGATCGCCGCCGGCCACGCGGCCGGTGATCTGGCGAAGTCCTTCCTGCCGGCGATCGCCGGGCGCGGCGGTGGCAAGAAGGACATGGCGCAGGGTGCCGGGACGGCCCCGGAGGGCATCCCGGCCGCCATCGAAGCACTCCGGGCAGCCTTGGCGCAGTGATGCTCCGGACAACCTCGACGGGTGTCAGGCGTCCTGCACCGTGGCCATCGACAACGACCCCATTTCATGCAGTGGCATGAATTCCGGAAAACCCGCCGACACATCGGGTGACGCCGGCCGGAAAGGCGTGCGTCTGGGGGTAGACGTCGGTACGGTTCGCGTGGGAGTTGCGATGAGCGACCCTCATGGCGTGCTGGCCACTCCGGTGACCACTCTGGCGCGGAACGAGGCCGGCGGAACAGATCTGGCCGCTCTCGCAGCGCTGGTCGAGGAACACGAGGTGGTGGAAGTGGTCGTGGGTCTACCCAGGACCCTGCGTGGCTCGGACGGGCCAGCAGTGACGGCCGCCCGCGCCTACGGCACCTCGCTTGCCGCGCTGATTGCACCGGTGCCGGTGGTTTACGTCGACGAGCGCCTGACCACCGTTTCGGCGGACCGGCAGCTTTCCGAAGCCGGGGTTCGCGGCAAAGCCAGGCGGAAGGTGATCGACCAGGTCGCGGCAACTCGGATCCTGCAGAACCGGCTGGACAATCTGGCCGGTGGGGCCAGGTGACGGGAACCGTGAGCGAACCAGGGGCACCGCACGGTGCTGCATCGCGCAGCGAGGTCGCAACATGAGCGACCACCTCGGGATCTTCGGTCGGGACGAGGGCGAAACCGGCGACGTCGACGTCGATCAACTGCGTGCCGCCCTGGCTGCCACTCCACCCGACCCGCCGGTGCCCGGGGCGGAGCCGGAACCTGAGCTGACCGACACCGAACGCGCCGCGGCCGCCCGCCGCCGGCACCGCAGGTGGCTGGTCTTCGCGGTCGTCGTCCTGGTGGTGATCGTGGCCGGTCTGAGCGTCGGGTTCGTCCTGTGGCGCTCCACGGCGGACGTGGTCCCCGATTACGCGGGTCCGGGGGACACCGAGGTGGTGGTCCGGGTGCAGAGCGGTGACGGCATCGCCGACATCGCCGAGACGTTGGCCACCGCCGGTGTGGTGGCCAGTGCCAAGGCCTTCGAGAATCAGGCCGCGCTGGATGCGGATGTGCAGGCGCTGCGGCCCGGGTACTACCGGGTGCGGCAGAACGCTTCCGCCCAGGCCACAGCCGATGCGTTGGTGGCCAAGGAGAATCGGGTCGGTCATGTCCGGCTCATCCCCGGCCGGCAATTGGCCGATGTCACCGCCGTCTCCACCGATCCGACCGTCGCGCCGGTGACGGTGCCCGGCTACATTTCCGAGATCACCGCGGCCGCCTGCGTGCCGTTGAACGGCCAACAGGACTGCTTTACCGCCGACGAGCTCTGGCAGGTCGCCGAGACCGCAGATCCCGCCAAGCTGGGCGTTGTCGAATGGGCCGCCGAAGCGGTGAAGGCCGCTCCCGATCCACGGAAGCGCCTCGAGGGCATCATCCTGCCGGGCGATTTCGATATCCCGCCAGGTTCAACGCCGGAACAGGCGTTGCAGGCGGTCGTCAGCGCGTCGGCGGCGCTGTGGAACCGGACCGACATCATCGCCGACTCCGCTGCTAAAGGTCTCACCCCCTATCAGGCGGCCATCGTTGCCTCCCTGATCGAGCGTGAGGCGATCGTCAGTGACATGCCGAAGGTGGCTCGGGTGATCTACAACCGGCTGGTGATCCCGATGAAGCTGGAGTTCGACTCGACCGTCAACTACGCCCTGGACCGGGCATCGATCTCGACGACCGCGGAGGACCGGGCCAACCCCAGCCCGTACAACACCTATGCGGTGATGGGCCTGCCGCCGACGCCGATCTCATCGCCCGGCCCCGACGCCGTCGATGCCGCGCTGAACCCGGCCGAAGGATCCTGGCTGTTCTTCGTCAAGTCGAATGACAAGGGTGAATCGTGCTTCAGCGTCACCATCGAGCAGCACGAGGCGTGCGTTGCGCAGGCGAGGGCCAACGGTGTCTTCGGCTGACGAGGTAACACCGCAGGTGACGCACCGGGCGGCCGTTCTTGGTTCACCTGTCGCGCATTCGTTGTCCCCGGCGCTGCATCGGGCCGGCTACGCCGCGGCCGGGCTGACCGGCTGGGAGTACCAGCGAATCGAATGTGACGGTGCGGCGTTGCCCGGCCTGGTGACCGGGTCCGGGCCGGAATGGGCCGGGTTCTCGGTGACGATGCCGGGGAAGTCCGCGGCCGCCTCGATGGCGGATCAGCGCAGTGCCCGGGTCGCGGCCCTCGGGGTGGCGAACACCCTGGTGCGTCGTGACGGCGGCTGGCTGGCCGAGAACACCGATGTCGACGGCCTGATCGGAGCGCTGCGGGCCGCCGGGGCCCCGGCGCCGCAGCGGGCATTGCTGCTCGGCGGCGGCGGCACCGCTGCATCGGTGATCGCGGCGCTGGCCGAACTCGGGGCCACTGATGTGGTGATCGCCGGGCGGCGGCCGGAGAGCACGGCCGGCGCGGTGGAGTTGGCCGGCAAGCTCAACCTGCCGATCCGGGCGATCGGCTGGGAAGTCCATGCGGTCGGCGACGCGGCAGATGCCGCCGACCTGGTGGTGTCCACCGTTCCGGCGGGCGCCCCTGATGCCTTCGCCGATCGGCTCAAGGCCGTCCCGGCGTTGTTCGACGTCGTCTATTACCCGTGGCCGACCCGGTTGGCGGCCGCGGGGGTGCCCGGCCGGGTGACGCTCACCGGGCTGGACATGTTGCTGCACCAGGCTTTTCGCCAGTTCGAGCTGATCACCGGGGTGCCCGCCCCGGTGCAGGCCATGCGGCAGGGGTTGCTGGCCGGGTCGAAGACCGACCTGCCGCTGCCGGTCTGAAACGGTCAAGACCTGATCGAGTGCCGACGCCATCGGCGGCTCGGGAAATTTCGTCGGCGTGCGGCCGATGGAATTACCCCGGGAAGCTGACAGGAGCAGGGAAGTGCCAAGCGGGCCACTGCGTCATTGGGGACAGCTGCATCGCCGATCCGGTACGACGTGAGAGCGTCGGGTGGTGAACCCGGGGATTGCGTGGCTGCCTGCGCTGGTCGGCCTCGCCGTCGGTGCCGTCGGGGGCTGGGGGAGCAGGCTGCTCCTAGCGCGCTTGCGCCGCGGTGTTGTGGTCCGCGCCGGGATCCTCGAGGTGGCTTGCGCGCTGATCACCGCTGTCGGGGTCGGTCTGAGCTGGCCGGGCCCGGTGGTCGCGCTGGTGGTCTGGGCAGGCGTACTCGGGGTGGCGCTCGGCGCCGTTGACCTGGTGCATCATCGGCTGCCGGACGCGCTGACCCTGTCGGCCATCCCGATCACCGTCGTGCTGATCGGGTCCACGGAGCTGACGGCCCCGGCGACGGGCAGCGTGATCACCGCGCTGATCGTGGCCGTCGTCCTCGGTGGGGCGTTCTGGGCGTTGTCCGCGCTGGCGCCGAGGGCGATGGGGCTCGGGGACGTCAAACTCGTTCCATCCCTTGCCCTGATGACGGGTTACGTCTCGGTGGCCGCCAGGTGTGCTGGCCGTCGTCATCGCCTTCGTGCTGGGCGCCGTCGTCGCACTGCTGGGGATGCTGACCCGCCGGCTCGGCCTGGGCTCGGCGATCCCGTTCGGCCCGTTCCTGCTCGCCGGCTGCTGGCTGGTGTTGGCTGTCCCCGGCCTGGTGACCGCGATCGTCGGCTGAAGCACTACGGCGGTGGGGGAGGCTTCAGTGCCCCGGTGACGACCGTGATGGTCGCTCGGCACAGCGCTGCCGAGTCGAGCATCTCTTGCCTCGATTGTCCGACGGCAGTCTGCGCTAGCTCGTCGTACACCGAAAGGCTCTCGCGGGCGTCCGCGACGATGAACTCCCATTGTTCGTCAGTGAGTGCCACGTCGATCTCGTCGTCAGGCGTTGTGTTGCGCACCGGGTCGGTCCAGGGTGGGTCAGAGCCGGGGGCGCAATGCGGCAACCATCGGGCACTCGAACGGATCGCCCGCGCGTAGCCCGACGTCGTTGAGGTAGCGCACGACGATGCCGTAGGACTTCGGCAGGGTGGTCTCGGTGTAGGTCACCGAGTTGTCGATGCAGTACGGCTTGATGATCGACTGGGCGCGCCGCAGATTGGGTCGCGGCATGCTCGGGAACAAGTGGTGCTCGATCTGGTAGTTCAGCCCGCCCATCGCGAAGGTGGTCAGTCGGTTGCTGATGATATTGCGGGACATCAGCACCTGGCGACGCAGAAAGTCGACCCGGATGTCGGCCGGCAGCACCGGCATGCCCTTGTGGTTGGGCGCGAACGTGCAGCCGAGATAGATGCCGACGACGGCCAATTGCAGGCCGAGGAACGCCGCGGCCTTGCCAAGGTCCAGGACGATGAGCAACAGCGACAGGTACGTGGCCCAGCGGACGATCAGCAGCGTCATCTCAACGGGTTGCCTTTTGCCGGATCGCCGACCGAAGCTGGTGACGAACGACTGGGCATGCAGGTTGATCCCTTCGAAAGTCAGCAGCGGGAAGAAGAACCAGCCCTGCCGCTCCCGGAAGAAAGCCAGAAATTTCGACTGATTCGGCTTGGCATCGACAGGGTAGAAATGCAGCACCGACGGCTCGATGTCCGGATCCTTGGAGATCTGGTTGGGCGCCTGGTGGTGCATGTTGTGCTTGGCATTCCACCAGGCCAGGCTCATCCCGCTGAACAGCGTCCCCAACACCAGGCCGGCGCGATGGTTGGCCTTGCCGGACACGAAAATCTGTCGGTGCGCCGCGTCATGGCCCAGGAACCCGAAGTGGGCGAACACCAGGCCGAGCAGGGCCGCCAGAATCAACGTGAACCAGCTGTTCCCGAGCAGGATGACCCCGACGGCGATGGCCGCGACGGTCAGCATCATCAGGCTGCTCTTCACCGCGTAATAGCCGTAGCGGCGCTTCATCAGTCCGGCGTGCTGAACGGACTTCAGCAACTGCGAATAGTCGCTGGATGGTCTGGAATTCGGGGTGCGTCTGGACGGGGAGACTGCGGTGCTCATGGGGTGGCCTCACGTGCTGGTGGGTGGGCGGGTACCTGGCGTCGGTGCGCAGAGTGAGGCCGGGCAGTCGGGAAAGACGTGTCTGTTAGGGGCGGCAAATGTTCCTGACGGTGTCACGGCCAATAAGCGGCGACACCGTTCCCCTGACGGCTGTTTTGTCCAGCACTGTCAGGCAACTCCCCGCCGGGTGGGCTGTCAAGGGTGGAGCAGGATGGTCCGGGTCCGCGCGTCGCTCCGTGGAGGAATCGGGGGCCCGTCACGCCCGAATCACCGGCTGCCGCTCAGTGGAATGACACAGCTCGCGCCGATGCCCGGCTTGCCGTGTGGCCAGGGCCTGCTTGTCCAAGTATCCCGCCCAATTCCGTGAGATGGCCGATGTTGCAGGGTATCTCGGAACTGGTGAACTCCGAATAGGTCAAGTCTACCTGCTGTCGACCCAGGGCATGGCGCGACGGGCGATACGTCCGGTTTCGCCGATCGCCGCGCTGCCGGGTGCCGAAGTCACCACCAGACTCGGGTCCTTCGACCCTGTGATCGGGTGTCAGGGCCCGGCAGGCTCAGTGGCAGGGACCACGGAGGTCCCGCAAGAACTCGCGATGCCGGCACTGTCCAGGTGGTTGGCGGAGGCGGAAAGGGCGACGTCGTGACGACTTCACTACCACTTGACCACTCGGGCCTCGGGGTCCTGCAACGCAAGGACTGCCTCGAACGGCTGGCCAAGGCCCGCCTCGGCCGGGTCGCCTTCGTCAATCAGGGCGACCCGGTGATCCTGCCGGTCAACCACGGTATGGACGGCGACAACATCATTTTCCGGACCGCCGCCGGTACGAAGTTGTTGGCCGCGGACACCGAGCAGGTCGTCGCCTTCGAGGTCGATGGGTATGACGCCGACCGGCGCACCGGTTGGAGCGTGCTGGTTCGCGGCGTCGCCACCACCGTGGAGGACCAGGAGGAGGTCAAGCGCTTGAACCTGCTCGGCGTCTGGCCCTGGGCCGACCTGGTGGAGCGGACCCATTGGGTACGGATCAACACGCTCTCGATCACCGGCCGGCAGGTCGTGCATCCCTATCGGGCCGGTACGTACTGAACCTGCCGCCCCCGGGTGCCGGGTGGGCTGATGTGTCCACCCGGCACTCATCTTGTGCGCCTGGTCAGTGCTCGATGGGGTGGGCATCGAGCACGGCCTGGCAGCCTGCCGCGTCGAGGTCGAACACCTCGGCGGCCCCGTCGACCGGGATGACGGACACCGCGATCGTGTCCGGATAAACCTCGACCAGGTTGAAGCAACCGCTCGCTGAGGTTCGCTCGTGCCCGACCGGCGCCAGCGGGTCGGTGCGGATAGCGGTCGATCCCGCGACCGCCACCGGCACGGTGCCCAACATCGCCGACTGCGCGATGTGGTGGTGGCCGGCCAGAATGAGTCGGACATCGGTGCCGGCGACCGCGGCCGACAGTGCCCTCCGCGATGACGATTCGAGCGCGAAGTAGCTCAGCAGCGGCGACGGTGGCGGGACCGGGGCGTGATGCAGGACGACGATGGTCCCGTCGGTTGCCGCGGTGGCCAACTCCGCGGTGAGCGCAGTCAGGTGGTCCTCGGTGAGCCGGCCGTGACCGGCCCCGGGAATGGTCGAGTCCAGCACCACGATGCGCAGCCCGCCCAGCCGGTGCACCTGCAGGATCGGCTGGTCGGTATCGCTGCGCTGCAACAATTGTCGGTGGAATTCGGCCCGCACGTCGTGGTTGCCGGTTGCGTAGATCGGCACCGGGTCCGACCCGATGGAACCAACGGCGTCAGCCAGTCGCCGGTACGCCGCCGGGTCACCGCTGTCGGTCAGGTCTCCGGACAGCACGACAGCGTCCAGGTGGCGACCCGCTTCGACGGCAGTGCGGAGCACCGCGACGGCACGATCCAGTGCGGCGGCCGAATCCAGCACCCCGTTGTACCGAACCCCGGCCGACGTGAGATGAGTGTCCGACAAGTGCGCGATGACGTGCGTCGGTCGATCCGGGGCGACGCGATCCGGGGTGAGCCAGCCGTCGTACCGGGTGTTGGCTGCCGTCATCGGATGTCCCTTCCATCGTGAGCACGGTGCCGGTCGTGAGCACGGTGCCGGTCGTGGGCACCGTGTTCGTCGTGGGCACGGTGCTGGCCGTGAGCTCGGTGCCGATCAGTCACCGGGGCCACTCTGCCATTGCTCCAACCAGCCCCGGACCGGGTCCAGCAGTCCGGCGAGGTCGGGGGACCGGAACGTCGGCGCACCGCGTCCGCGGCCGTACCGATCGATCAGGGCGGTGGCGCAGCCGGCTCCCTGCGCCGGTGCCAACTGGTCGGTCCAGCGGGTTCCGATGACCAGCAACCGATCGGGTGTCGCGCCCGTCTCCTGCCGGACCAGGGCGATAGCGGGACCTGTTGCGGTATCGACAATGTCGTCCACGGTCAGCTCGATCGACTCCAGGACCGGCCGGGCCGCCGGGTCGCCCGGTTCGGTCAGCAGCACAACCCTTGTGGTCGCCCGGATCTCGGTCAGCAGTACGTCCAAACCGGCGGCCGGGTCCACCGCCCAGGCGCTTGCCGCCAGGTCAAGCCGGGAGGCCTGCCGGGCGGTCGCTATTGCTGCGCGGTCGAGACCGGCTGTGCGGGCCAGGACCTCGACGGCCTGGTAGCCGTCCTCGGCGCCGGACAGGTCGGCGCCGGCCGGAATGAGCTCGGTCTTGCTCTCCAGAAATCCGCGCATGCCGGCGATGACCGGTCGGATCTCGTCTGCGGTGAGTTGCTCGGTGATGTGCCGGGCGAAGGCCTGGACCGGCAGGTCGCCGAGGTGCACCACGCCATCGAAGCACAGCAGTACCGCACCGGAACGTGAGAGTGACACACAATCAGCGTAGCGGCCGAGGGAATCTCCAGCGGCGTCCCCGCATCGTGCGGCCCGCCGACTCGATGGTGAAAAGTGTTTGACGACAGCAGTTCTTAAAGATCTTCCGGTGAGCCGTTGACAACCCGACGTCCGTCTGTTCAGATTGTGAGCGTTCACATCCAGTCCGCAGAGGTTTGGCGTGAGGCTCCGACCAAACGAAGAGGTTGCCAATGGTGGTGGTGGATCCGCAGCCGGTCCTGCTATCGGTGTCGACCCCATCCCCGTGACCGCGCTGACGATTCTCGCTGCCCACCGAGATTTCGACGTGTCCGACGAGCTTCCCCACTAGCACCGTCCCGCACGGCCACATGTTGTCCCCGGTATCGCCGCACCTGCGCGACCGACTCGCCACAGCGGCGGGTTCGCCAACGAGACCCGTTGGAACCAGGCCTGTAACCGGCTGGCTCAGGACTTCTGAGCAGCCGACGGCGCACACGAAGGAGTAACAATTCCCATGATCCGCACAAAGGTGCTCACAGCCGCGGCTGTCGGCGCCGCACTTGCGCTCGCGCTGGTGGGCTGTTCCGCCGAACGAGGCGCCAGCTCCAGCGCCTCCGAGACCGCAGCCGCGACATCGGCTGCCGACGCGGCCAGCGGCTCGGCCGGCTCCGCCCCAGCATCTGGAACGGGCGGCGCGGCCGGGTGCACCTCCACCGGTGGTGAGCTGATCGGCGTCACCATGCCAACCAGTTCCTCGCAGCGGTGGATCCAGGACGGCGACAACGTCAAGAAGCAGCTCGAAGCGGCCGGCTACAAGGTCGACCTGCAGTACGCGGAGAACGACATCCCCACTCAGGTGAATCAGGTTGACAACCAGATCACCAATGGGGCAAAGGTTCTCATCATCGCTTCGATCGACGGCACCGCTCTGACCAGCCAGCTGCAGAACGCCGCCGACAACGACATCAAGGTCATCGCCTACGACCGCCTGATCCGCAACAGCCCCAACGTCGACTACTACGCCACCTTCGACAACGAAAAGGTCGGTGTCGATCAGGCGAACTCGCTGTTGGTCGGCCTGGGGCTGCAGAACGAGGACGGCTCCGCCGGCACGGCGACCGGTCCGTTCAACATCGAGTTGTTCGCCGGATCCCCGGACGACAACAACGCCACGTTCTTCTTCAACGGGGCCATGTCCGTGCTGCAGCCGCTCATCGACAACGGCACCCTGGTGGTCAAGAGCGGTCAGACCGACTTCCAGACCGTCGCGATCCTCCGTTGGGACCCGGCCACCGCACAGAACCGCATGGACAACCTGCTGACCAGCACCTATTCAGACGGTTCCAAGGTCGATGGGGTGCTATCGCCGTACGACGGACTGTCCATCGGCATCCTCAGCGCCCTGAAGAGCGCCGGTTACGGTACCGCCGGACAGCCATACCCGACCGTCACCGGACAGGATGCGGAAGTTCCTTCGGTCAAGTCGATCATCGCGGACGAGCAGTTCGCCACGATCTTCAAGGACACCCGCGATCTCGCCAAGACTGCCGTCGAAATGGCCTCCAGCGTGCTGGAATGCCAGGAGCCGACCGTGAACGACACCACCTCGTATGACAACGGAGTCAAGGTCGTCCCGACGAATCTCCTCGACCCGGTGGTCGTCTACAAGGACAACTACCAGCAGGTGCTGATCGACTCCGGGTACTACACCCAGGCCGACCTGAACTAGCTCGAAGGGGATCAGAAGGTCTGCGCCACAGGACAAGTGGGCCGGGGACGCGCGCTCAGCGCGGCGCGCATCCCCGGTCAACGGCGGGCGGCCAGTCGAGAAACTCATCAAGGACGGTGTGACCATGAACGACGACCACATTCTTCAGATGCGGGCGATCACCAAGGAATTCCCGGGTGTCAAAGCCCTGCAGGACGTCAGCCTGTCCGTCCGTCGACAGGAAATCCACGCCATCTGCGGGGAGAACGGCGCCGGGAAATCCACCTTGATGAAGGTGCTGTCCGGTGTCTACCCGGCCGGCTCCTACAGCGGCGAAATCCATTTCGACGGCAAGCTCTGTGAATTCGCCGATATCCGGCACAGCGAGCAACGCGGCATCGTCATCATCCATCAGGAACTCGCGCTGAGCCCGTATCTGTCAATTGCGGAGAACATCTTCCTCGGCAATGAGCGGGCGAAACGCGGGATCATCGATTGGAACGAGACGAATGCCGCCGCTGCAGCACTGCTGGAGCGGGTCGGACTCCACGAGAATCCCATCACGAAGGTGATGGACATCGGTGTCGGCAAGCAACAATTGGTGGAGATCGCCAAGGCGCTGTCGAAGGACGTCAAACTACTGATCCTGGACGAACCGACCGCAGCCCTGAACGACATCGACTCCGACCATCTTCTCGGCCTCCTCCGGGGCCTGCGAGAAGAGGGGATCACCTGCATCATCATTTCCCACAAACTCAACGAGATCAAGGCGATCGCCGATTCGACAACGATCATCCGGGACGGCAAGTCCATCGAAACCCTCGACATGGCAACGGGTGTCAGCGAGGACCGGATCATCAAGGCGATGGTCGGCCGGGACCTGGACAACCGGTACCCGGAGCACACCCCGACCATCGGCGAAGAACTGCTGCGTATCGAGGACTGGACGGTCCATCATCCGCAGCATCGCGACCGGATTGTGGTCAACAAGGCGAACCTGACCGTCCGGCGCGGCGAGATCGTCGGGCTGGCCGGTCTGATGGGCGCCGGACGCACCGAACTCGCGATGAGCGTTTTCGGCAGGGCGTACGGCATCAACATCACCGGCCGACTGTTCAAGTCGGGCAAGCATATTCACGCCCGGTCGGTTCGCGAGGCCATCGATCACGGCCTCGCCTACGCCACCGAGGACCGAAAGATGTACGGGCTGAATCTGATTGACGACATCAAGCGGAACATCTCCGGGGCGTCCCTGGGGAAACTGGCCTCCGCAGGGTGGGTCGACGATGGCAAGGAGTTCGAGGTTGCCAACTCGTACCGCACCAGCATGAACATCAAGGCCCCGACGGTGCTGTCCATCACCGGGAAGCTCAGCGGCGGCAACCAGCAAAAAGTGGTTCTGTCCAAATGGATGTTCGCCGATCCGGACGTGCTCATTCTCGACGAACCAACCCGGGGGATCGACGTCGGCGCCAAGTACGAGATCTACACGATCATCAACAGGCTCGCCGACGAAGGCAAGGGCGTCCTCGTCATCTCCTCCGAACTGCCCGAGCTGCTGGGCATCTGCGATCGCATCTACACCCTCTCCGCCGGGTACATCACCGGTGAGGTGCCACGGGCCGAGGCCACCCAGGAAATTCTGATGCAGTACATGACCCGCGAGCAACGGGCTCTCACCGAAGTGCCGCCGGAAGCCATTGAAGACGCCGACAACTCGGTGCTGCTGCCGGAGACGGTCGGTGCCATCACCCCCGACGCCGCCACATCCAACGGCCCCTCATCCGACGCCGCCACCCCCGGCGGCAGCACTCCCGATGACACCCCACTGAATTATTCCCCACTGCGGTCCACCAAGAAGGGCTGACCATGTCCACGGGCATTGTGACCAAACCGAGCACACCGGCGCCCCCGCCGTCGCCGAGCAGTAATTTCCTCTCCTCGGCCAGGAAGGGTCTCGGGCAGAGCGGGATTTTCATCGCGTTCCTGGCCATTCTCGCGCTGTTTGCTGTGCTCACCAAGGGAACCATTCTCACCCCACAGAACATCTCCAACCTGGTGGTGCAGAACAGCTACATCCTCATTCTGGCCATCGGCATGGTGATCGTCATCATCGCCGGTCACATCGACCTGTCCGTCGGCTCGGTGGTCGGGTTCACCGGTGCGCTGGCTGGTGTCTTCATCGTCAATATGGGCCTCCCGATCTGGCTCGGGGTGCTGCTGGTCCTGGTCATCGGCGGCATTGTCGGTGCATGGCAGGGATATTGGGTCGCCTATTTCGGTATTCCGGCCTTCATCGTCACGCTGGCCGGGATGCTGATCTTCCGCGGCGGCACCCTGCTGGTGCTGGGCAACAAGCAGATCTCCCCGTTCCCGGACGGCTTCCGCAACATCTCCGCCGGTTTCGCCGACGGGCTGACCGGATATGTCGCGGTTCCCGGGTTCCTCGGCGGCGGTGACGCAGACCTGTTCACCCTGCTGCTGGGCGCGGTCTGTGTCGCGGTGTTGATCTGGACCCAAGCCCGGACCAGAGCTGCCCGGGTCAAGTACCACCAGAGCGTCGGCTCCACCGGCGCCTTCATCGCCCGCATGGTGATCGCCGCGGTGGCCATCATGTATTTCGTCCTGCAACTGTCGAAGTTCAAGGGCCTGCCCTATGTCCTGTTCATCCTGGCGATCCTGGTGCTGGTCTACTCGGCAGTGATGAACCGGTCGGTCTTCGGTCGGCACGTCTACGCCATCGGCGGCAACCTGCACGCCGCGGAATTGTCCGGCATCAAGGTCAAAGCCGTCACGTTCTGGGTCTTCGTCAACATGGGCGTGCTCGCGGCGCTCGCCGGCATCGTCTTCGCCGCCCGGCTCAATCTGGCGAACCCCACCAACGGCCTGTCGTTCGAACTTGACGCCATCGCCGCCGCGTTCATCGGCGGTGCCGCCGTTACCGGCGGCGTTGGCAGGGTCATCGGCGCGATCGTCGGTGGCCTGACGGTCGGTGTGCTGAACAACGGCATGTCGATCCTGGGTGTCGACGTGGCGTACCAGCAGGTCATCAAGGGTCTTGTCCTGCTGGGCGCCGTCGCATTCGACGTGTACAGCAAGCGACGATCCGGCGGGAGATGACGCCGCGGCGCTGAACGCCGCCAACGACGTCCCAGGGCTGCCGCACCGGATTGGATCAGGTCGTGAGTGAGGTGCGCGGCGCGGCGGAACCGCGTGAAGCAGGTGATTCTCCCAGTGAGACAACAGTTTCCGGCGACATGGTGAAGTCCCGGCCGCCCGGTATGTACGACGTCGCCCGTCGGGCAGGCGTGTCCCACCAGACCGTCTCCCGGGTGATCAACGGACAGCCGAACGTCAGCGAATCCACCAGGGCACGCGTCCTGGGGGCCATTTCTGATCTCGGATACCGGCGCAACACCGCGGCCCGCACGCTGGTGACCTCGCGATCCGGAACTATCGGCGTCGCGTTGCTGGGGTCCGCGTTGTTCGGCCCGGCCAGCACCCTGTTGTCGGTGGAAACCGCGGCGCGCCGGGCTGGGTACTTCGTCAGCATGGTCAGCCTGCGGGAGATCGACGTCGGGAGCATCGCCGCGAGTTTTGAACATTTCATGGATCAGGCCGTCGAAGGAATCGTCGTCATCGCGCCGCAGGCGACGGTGATGGATGCGGCCCGGGACGTGGCGGGCCAGGTCCCGTTGGTCGTCATCGCCTCGGATCTTCCCCAACGCCTTGGGCTGCATCGGCTCTCCGTCGATCAGTACGCCGGCGCCCGGATGGCGGTCAGTCACCTCGCTGATCTTCGGCACCGCACCATCGCGCATCTGGCCGGGCCGGACGACTGGCTCGACGCCCGGGCCAGGCTGCGCGGTTGGCGGGCGGAACTGAGCCACCGCCAGCTGCCCGCACCCGAGGTATTCCGCGGCGACTGGTCCGCCGAGAGTGGCTACCAGGTCGGGCGGCGGCTGCTCGATGGTCAACTCCCACATGCGGTCTTCGCCGCGAACGATCACATGGGCCTCGGCCTCATCCGTGCCCTGACCGAAGGGGGAGTTGCTGTCCCCGAGGACATCTCGGTCGTGGGGTTCGATGACGTCGACGGCGCCGCGTACTTCAACCCCCCACTGACCACCATTCGGCAGGACTTCGAATCGCTGGGCCAGCGCTGTATCGACCTGTTGATCCGCGCGATCGCGACCCAGCACCCGCCGGACCCCCAGCCGATCACCCCGAGAATCATCATCCGTGGCAGCACCAGGATGAACACGGGCCGCAGCGCGGAACGATGACCTCGCTGTGCGTCATGGCGCCCGCCGACTTCGTCGCCGGCGAGCAGGACCGACCTGAACACCCCGCTCCTTCGTCGCTGGGTGGTTCCAGTCCGGTCCTGCTGTGCTTACTGGCGCCCGCCGACTTCGTCGCGGGCGAGCAGGACCGACCTGAACACCCCGCTCCTTCGTCGCTGGGTGGTTCCAGTCCGGTCCTGCTGTGCTTACTGGCGCCCGCCGACTTCGTCGCGGGCGAGCAGGACCGACCTGAACACCCCGCTCCTTCGTCGCTGGGTGGTTCCAGTCCGGTCCTGCTGTGCTTACTGGCGCCCGCCGACTTCGTCGCGGGCGACTAGCATCTGTCCATGCTCACCGTGGCGGTGCTGGGCCCGGTTGAGGTGCGGCGCGACGGCGAACAGATCCAACTCCCCGCCGGTAAGTCCACCGAGGTCCTGGTGCGGCTCGCGCTGGACGCCGGCCTATCGATACGCGCCGACCGGATCCTCGAAGACCTGTGGGCCACATCTACTGTCGGTGCCGGGAAGAACACGTTGCAGTCAAAGGTGTCCCAGTTGCGGCGAGCCCTGGGGCAGCCCGGACTGATCACCAGCAACAACGGCGGCTACCTGCTGGACGTCGATCGCGCACACGTCGACGCCCTACGTGTTGCTGACCTCGCCGCCGCGACGACGGAACTGCTGCGGTCCGGACAGTTGGCAGCGGCGCTGAGCAGATCCACCGAAGGTCTGGCCCTGTTCCGCGGCGAGGCTCTTCTCGACGCCGGTGACGGGGAATGGCTACACCCACATCGGGAACGGCTGGACCAGATCCGGATGGACCTGGTCCAGGACAACCTCGCCGCGCGGGTCCAACTCGGCCGGGGTAGCGAGGTGATCGGCGAACTGGAAGGACTCGTCCGGCAGTTTCCGCTCCGCGAGAACCTCTGGTACTGGCTCATCACCGCGCTCTACCAGGACGGCAGGCAGGCCGACGCGCTGGCCGCGTACACCAGGGTCCGGACCACGCTGATCGACGAACTCGGCCTGCCGCCCGGCCCTGACCTCCAGGAACTCGAGAAACGAATCCTGGACCAGGATCCCGACCTGACCGTCGCCCCGACCCGCGATGCACTCCTGGCCGCCGCAACGCCCACCGGCAACTTACCGGGCCTGTCCTCACCACTTGTCGGGCGGGAACACGACGTCGAGGACCTTCGGCAACTGGTCCGCGACCAACGACTGGTGACACTGGTCGGCACCCCGGGGGTCGGGAAAACCCGGTTGGCCATCGAGGTCGGCCGCAACTTGCACCAACCAGAAGGGCCGGCGTCGGGCGGTACCTGGCTCGTCCGGCTCGACACCATCGACAACCAGGCGCCCATGGCGCAGGCGGTCGCCGAGCTGCTGAACCTGCCCAGCGAACAGGCGCTCGTCGAACGGGTCGCAGCCGCCGGCACCCTACTGATCATCGACAACTGCGAGCACGTCGTCGACGCTGCGGCCGAGCTGATCAGCCGGTTGCTCGACTCGAACAGTGAGCTGCACGTCCTGGCGACCAGCCAACTACCGCTCGGGCTGGATGGCGAGGCGCTGTACCCGTTGCAGCCCTTGACCATCGCGGACTCGGTACAACTGTTCACCAGCCGGGCCAATCAGGTGCGACCGAGGATGGCAGTCGACGAGGCCACCTCGAACAGCATTGCCACCCTGTGTCTCTCGCTCGACGGCCTCCCGTTGGCCATCGAGCTCGCCGCTGCCAGGGTGAAATCCCTTTCTGTGCAGGAGATTTCGCGGCGGCTGGAGAACCGGTTCGCAGTTCTGCAGGATCCGACCAGTCGGCGCCCGGAGCGGCGGCGTGCCCTTGGAGCCGCGATCGGCTGGAGCTACGACCTGCTGTTCCCCGATGACCAACGCGGACTATGGGCGTTGTCCTGCTTTGCCGGGGGAGCGCCGCTGGCCGCTGTCGAGCATGTTCTCGCCGACCTCGCGGTGCCCGCGGCAGCGGCGGTCGACGTGGTCGAACGATTGGTCGACCGATCACTGGTGCACGCCGACATCTCCCCGGACGGCACCGTCCGGTACCGGCTGCTGGACAGCATCCGTACCTTCGCCGCGGCGCGGCTGGCGGACAGCCCGGCCCGGGACGACGCACCCGCTGCGCATGCCCACTGGTATGCCGAGAGAGCCCAGGAGTGTGCGGCCACGATTCGCGGTCCCGGACAACCGGGATCCCTGGACTTCGTGCGGCAGGAACGAGCGAACACCGACGTCGCGCTGGCGTGGGCGGCAACACATGCGCCGTTGCTCGGAGTGCAGATCGTCAACGGGTTCGGTTGGGCCTGGGTCGTTCTCGGCGACGGCATCGCCGGCGCCGCGCGGATCCGGGCGGCATTGTCGGCCGGCGCCTCGACCGTCCCGGTTCCGGACCGGACCAAGGCACTATTGATGGCCGGGTGGCTGGAGGCATCGGCAGGGGACCTGGGTCGCGCCGACGGCGATCTCGACCAGGCGTGGGTTGCCGCGACCGGCCTGGGTTCCGCCGAGCTCACCGCCGATGCCCAGCGGCACAAGGCTTTTCTGCGTTTGCAGCAGGGCCGCCCGGCCGATGCGCTCGCGCTGGCCGAGCAGGGCGTTGCCGTCGACCGGTCGTTGGGTCGAACCTGGGAAGAGGCCGCGGGACTGCTGCTCGCCGGGCACGCGTGCATCATGGTCGGCGATGCAGTGGGCGCGAGCGCCAGGGCCCGGGTCGCGTTGACCTTGTTGGACCCCGTCGGCGATTCCTGGGGAATGGTTCACGGCACCGCGATGCTGGGTGCGATCGCCCGCGCCGGTCGGCAATTCGACGAAGCCGCCCGCTATCTCACGCGGGCCGCCCAAACGTCGCAAGAACTCGGTTTTCTCGGCCAGGCCGCCTTCCACCTCTCGACATTGGGTCGAGTGCAACAGCAATCCGGTGCTGCCGAGCTCGCCGTCGGCACTCTGACCAGGGCCATAGCGGCCGCGGAGCACGACGGTGACCTGCGGATGGTGGCGACCGCGAGAGTGAACCTGGCGCGGGTGCTCCGCGGAACACCGAGGCAGGAGGAAGCGATCACCCTCCTGGATCAGACGAGGAGTTGGTACCAGCGGGCCGGAGGCGGCGACGGCGCTCTGCTGACCCGCGTGCTGCTGGCGTCCATCAGTCATCCGGACGCAAGCGCCGAGGGCCGGTCAGAGCTCGAAGCGACCCTCGACGAGGCTCGCTCAGGAGAGGAGCACGAGGCGGAGATCCTGGCCCTCGACGCGCTGGCCAGGATGGCTGCCCAACGCGGTGCGGTGGCAGACGCCCGCGAGTTGCTGGACGCCGCCGACCGTCACCGCCAGGAACACCCGACAGTGGTGGACGACGTCGATCGGATCGATGCGCGGGCGGCACAACGGCTGATCGACCATGCGAACTTGCGTGAGTAGCGTTGCGCGGCCGCGCATCCGCTGGGACACCCCGCTATGTGCTATCTTTAGCACATGCGTCTGCACATAGAGCTGGACGACGAGATCGTCGCCCAGGTTGATGCGCTGAGCGGGCCGCGAGGTCGGAGCGCCTTCGTCCGGTCAGCTGTGCAGCGTGCGGTGCGCCAGGAGCATCGTTGGTCCGAGATCGAAGCTGCAGCCGGCGCCATACCCGACACGGGTCACGACTGGGATGTCGATCCGGCCGCTTGGGTGCGCGAACAGCGTCACAGCGATGCGCGACGCGCAGGGTGAGGAGGTGCTTCGCGTTCTTGACTCAACTGTCTTGATCGACTTCCTCCGGGGTCGGCCCGCAGTCGCCCGAGTCGCAAGCCTGCGGGCTTCCGACGACATTCCGGCGACCACAGCGATCAACGTCGAGGAAATTGTCCGGGGTCTGCGGCCCGCTGAGGTCGACGCGGCTCGCAGACTTTTCGCCGGCCTCGTTGTGTTGCCGATCGATGCAGGGGTGGCTTGGCAGGCAGGTGTCTGGCGCCGTTCCTTCTCGGCCCGCGGTATCACCGTCTACCAGGCTGATTGCCTGGTCGCGGCTGCAGCCTGGTCGAACCACGCCACACTGGTGACCGGCAATCCCAAGGACTTTCCGATGGACGAGATCGTCGTCGAGCATTGGCCGGTTGGCCAATGACGACCAACGACGCGTGAAGCAACGCACCGAGGACCGGCGGACCATCTTCGAGACGGCGATCGCGATGCTGGTCCTTGACGGCGTACCCGCTCCGGGCTGACCGGTCCGAGCGCCCGCGCCGGGCGCGGCTACCGTAGGCCGGGTGCGCGCCATCGAATACTCCAGAACCGGTGATCCCGATGTCCTGACGCTCGTCAACCGACCGGACCCCGAGCCCGGACCCGGTCACGTCCTGGTCAGGGTGCACCGATCCGGGGTCAACCCCACCGACTGGAAGTCCCGTCGCGGCAGCGGTTCCGGCGACGTCGTCGACCCGCCGCAGGTCCCCGGTCAGGACGGCGCCGGTGTGGTCGAGGCCGTCGGTTCAGGTGTTGACGCTGCGCTGGTCGGCGAGCGGGTGTGGGTCTGGGAGGCCGCCTTCCAACGGACCGACGGCACCACCCAGGAGCTGGCGGCGATCCCCGTGCATCAGGTGGTTCCGCTGCCCGCAGTCGCGTCCTTCGATCTCGGTGCCTGCCTGGGCATCCCGTTCCTGACCGCGCATCGCTGCCTCACCGTCACCGAGGACGGGCCGACGGAACTCGGCCCCGGCACCCTGCAGGACAGGGTGGTGCTTGTGCCGGGTGGGGCAGGGGCCGTCGGCAACGCAGCGATCCAACTGGCCCGCTGGAGCGACGCCACGGTGATCAGCACCGTCAGTGGCCCGGCGAAGGCCCAGTTGGCCGTGGCCGCGGGGGCCGACCATGTCATCGACTACCGCCGGCAGGATGTCGTCGCCGAGGTCCGCAAACTGGCTCCACACGGGGTGCACACCATCGTCGAGGTGTCGCCGGCAGCCAACTCCGCCATCGACGCCGCGGTGATGGCGCGGCACGGGTCCGTCGCGGTGTATGCCAATGACGGTGGATCGGACCTGACCCTGCCCGTCCGGCAATTGATGATGCCCAACGCCCGCTGGCAGTTCGTCCTGGTCTACACGGCCCCGCGAGAGGCCAAGGCGCGCGCCGTCGATGGGGTCGCGGCAGCGGTGCGGGCCGGCGCGATCAGGGTCGGTGCGGACGCCGGACTACCGCTGCACCACTTCTCGCTCGCCGATGCGGCGAAGGCGCACGCCGCGGTCGAGAACTCCGTGGTCGGCAAGGTGCTGATCGACATTCTTTGAGTCGACTTTCTTGAATCGAGATTGTCTGAAACGAAACTGCTGATGGAGAGAGTGGGCTGACGATGGCGGCAGCACGATCCGCCGGACGCCGGGCGGCCATCGGGGCGGTGGCCGGGCTCGGCGCCCTGCTGATGATCGGGTCGTCGTTCCTGCCGTGGATCAGTACCGACACCGAAGATGGTGGCACCACGTCGATCACCGGATGGGGTGGGATCACCGGCAGCAGTGGGATCGCCGGGACGAACCTCAACGATGTGCTGGACGGCGCCGGCACCTACCGGCCGGGCTTGATCGGCGCCATCTTCGGGGTCATCGCGCTGATCGCCGCCATGGCGATCGCCGCCGTCGCCGGTGGTGCCCGCCCCCATCGGGTCACCGCGTCGGTCTTGGTGTTGTGCGGGCTTGCCGGCGTTGGGTGGGGGCTGTTCCGCGGGGTCGATCCGGGGGATGCCGGAGTGTTCGATGCGGGGGATGCCGCAGCGGGAATCGGGCCCTGGTTCACCGCCCTGGGCGGGCTGGTCGTCCTCGCGACGGCCGTGACGGTTTTCGTCGGGGTGCTCGACCCGCGGGCGCCGGCCACCGGTCGGCGCGGCATTCAGCCGCGCTGAATCTCCGGTGAGCGCCGTTGCCGGTCGCACGGCCTCGCGACTGGGTCGATCAACCCTCGGGATTGACCCGCGATCCGCCACGGCTCACCACGCCAATCACCACATGTGGTGATGCCCGCTCATCACACCTGCTCCTAACTTTCAACTACCAACCCAACGCCCGAGACGCGGGCGGGCGAGGCAGCCGGGTTGGCAGCAGCGAAGGGAGCGGAATGAGCGAAACCTCGACCGCCAACGGGGCCGGGTGGTATGAGATTCGCATCCAGGGGCACCTCGAAACCCGTTGGGCCGCTTGGTTCGACGGAATGCGAATGACCAACGCGAGCGACGGCAGCACCGTCGTTCACGGCATCGTCGCCGATCAGGCGGCGCTGCACGGCCTGCTCCAGCGGGTGCGTGATCTCGGTCTGCCGCTGATCTCCGTCACCCGGGTCGAACCGGACCCGGCCGACGGTCCCACCACCGAGTCCCGGTCACCCATCGGCCCACCGCAGCATCCGACACCCGGATCCACCCAGCAGAGGAAGACGACATGACAACGACCGCCGCCACCACGAAAACCCCAGGAACGAAACGAGTTCCGATGACGCCGCTGCGAAAGACCTCGTTGACCGCCGGGATCTTCTACCTGATCACCTTCGTCTCCATCCCGACCCTGATCCTGTACGCCCCGGTCAAGGAGGCCGGCTACATCACCGGCTCCGGCCAGGACACTCAGATCCTCATTGCCGGCCTGCTGGAGATCATCGTGGCCCTGGCCGGCATCGGCACCGCGGTGACGCTGTACCCGGTGGTGAAGCGGCAGAACCAGGGCTTCGCATTGGGTTTCGTCACCATCCGGACCCTGGAAGCCGCCACCATCTTCGCCGGCGTCGTCAGCCTGCTGTCGGTCGTGACCCTCCGCCAGGCCGGAGCCGGGCCGGAGGCGGTCGCCGTCGGGCAGTTGCAGGCCGCGCAGTATCACTGGACGTTCGCTCTCGGACAGGCACTGCTGCCGGGGATCAACGCGGTGCTGCTCGGCACCCTGATGTACAAATCCGGCCTCGTCCCGCGGGTCCTGCCGCTGATCGGCCTCATCGGCGCACCGATCATCTTCGCCTCGGTGCTGGCCAAGTACTTCGGTCTCTACGACGAGCTTTCCGTGTGGTCGGGACTCGGGGCGCTGCCGATCGCGGTGTGGGAGTTCTCGCTCGGCGTCTATTTGACCGTCAAGGGCTTCAAGCGCTGCCGCATCACGGACGAGATCGAGGCAGCCAAATGATCGAGGTGGAGAACCTGAGCAAGCGGTACGGCAACAAACTCGCGGTCGACGGACTGAATTTCGTGGTGCAACCCGGAATCGTCACCGGGTTCCTCGGTCCGAACGGTTCCGGGAAGTCCACCACCATGCGGATGATCGCCGGGCTCGACAGGCCATCCGCCGGAAGGGTTGTCGTCAACGGCGGCGACTACACCCGATCGCCGGCCCCGATGGCCGAACTCGGGGTGCTCCTGGAAGCCAAGGCAGTCCACACCGGCCGATCCGCCCGCAATCACCTGCTGGCGCTGGCGCAATCCAACGGCATCAGCGCGCGGCGGGTGGACGCCGTGATCGACATCGTCGGCCTGACGGAGGTCGCCGGAAAACGGGTCGGCGGGTTCTCCCTCGGCATGGGCCAGCGGCTGGGCGTCGCCTCGGCACTACTGGGCAACCCTCGGACGGTGGTGCTGGACGAACCCGTCAACGGACTTGATCCCGAAGGCGTCAGGTGGATCCGCACGATGCTCAAGGAGTTGGCCGCCGACGGGCACACCGTGTTCGTCTCGTCCCACCTGATGAGCGAGATGGCCCAAACCGCAACCCGGCTGGTCGTCATCGGCCGGGGTCGGCTGATCGCCGACACCACCGTCGACGAGTTCGTCGCCCGCGCGTCGAATCATTCCGTCACCGTCCGCACGCCGCAGGCATCCCGGCTCCGTGAGCTGCTGGTCGGTCCCGATATCACCGTCACCACCGACATGGCGCAACCCGGATGTGCTGGGCGTCGACGGCCTGACCGCCGAACACATCGGCACCATCGCCTGGCAGCACCAGGTACCCATCTTCGAACTCACCGTCCAACAGGCATCCCTGGAAGAAGCGTTCATGACCCTGACCAACGATTCCGTCGAATACCGTGTCCACCGAAACGGTGACGCCATGACCGACACCTTGACGCCCACCGCGGCGACCACCGACGAGCCGACTCGACTGCGGGTCACGGGGCCGCGGGTCGTGCGGTCCGAGTGGACCAAGTTCCGCTCGCTTCGTTCCACCGTCTACACCTTGCTGATCGCCGTCGTGGTGATGATCGGTCTCGGCGCGATGATCGCCGCCATCACGGCCAACCAGCCGGGTGGCCTGGAACCCGGCCAAACCGCGATCTCGACGTCGCTGAGCGGTCTGTTCTTCGCCCAGTTGGCCGTCGGCGTGCTCGGCGTGCTGCTGATCACCGGCGAGTACAGCACCGGCATGATCCGTTCGTCGTTGACCGTCGTGCCCCGCCGGTTGCCGATGTTGTTCGCAAAGGTGGTGGTCTTTGCTGCGGTGGTGTTGCTGACCATGCTGATCGCCAGTTTCGCGGCGTTCTTCGTGGGACAGGCGGTGCTCAGCGGGAAGAACCTGGATGCGTCGCTGTCCGACCCGGATGCGCTGCGGGGCGTGGTCGGCGCCGCGTTGTACGTCACCGTCGCCGGGATCATCGCGCTCGCGTTGGGCGCCTTGCTCCGGAACACCGCGGCCGCGATCACCACGTTTGTCGCGGTGTTCTTCGTGGTCCCGACACTGACGCTGCTGCTACCCGCGTCGGTGACCGACTACTTCGTGGCGTACCTGCCATCCAACCTGGGTGGGACGTTGACCGGCGGCGCTTCCGATTCGGGCAACTCGCTGGCGCCGTGGGCCGGGTTCGGTCTGTTGTGCGGCTATGCCGTCGTGCTGATCGGGTTCGCCGCCTGGCGGCTCCGCCGCGTCGACGCCTGACCCCCTACATCGTCGAATCCATTCAGACTGATATCTCCAAGGAGTCACCATGAGCACGACGCGCGAGAACTCAAGTGCCGCAGGGGAAAGCGGCGGCGCCCTCCGGGACCAAATGAAGGCGGTGGTGCAGGAAAGGTTCGGTCCGCCGGACTCGCTACGGATGGTCGAGGCCGGCAAACCCGAAATCGGTGCGGGAGACGTGCTGGTCCGGGTGCACGCCGCCGCAGTCAACCCCTACGACTGGCACATGGTGCGCGGCGACCCGCGGATCGCGCGGTTGATGGGCGTCGGGGTGACACGGCCGACGGCTCGGATCGCCGGGGTTGACGTCGCCGGCCGGGTCGAGGAGGTCGGCGCCGGCGTGCGCGGCGTCCAACCCGGCGACGAGGTGTTCGGATTCGCCCGCGGCGCATTTGCCGACTACGCGGCCGCCGACGCCGACCTGGTGACGGGAAAGCCGGCCGGCCTGTCGTTCGAACAGGCGGCAGCGATGCCGATGGCAGCCGTCACCGCGCTGCACGCCATCCGGGACCACGGCCGAGTTCAGCCCGGCCAGCGGGTGCTGGTGAACGGCGCCGGGGGCGGGGTGGGGACGTTCGCCGTTCAGATCGCGGCCGCACTCGGAGCCGAGGTCACGGGCGTGTGCAGCGCCCGGAACGCCGAATTGGTGCGCTCCATCGGCGCTGTCGACGTGGTGGACTACGCATCGGCGGACTTCGCCGACGGACCGTCGCGATACGACGTGATCCTGGACAACGTCGGAAACCGGACGATCGGCGACCTGCGCCGCGCCGTCACACCCGACGGGATCGTCGTCCTCAACGGCGGCGGGTCGCCCGGCCGGCTCATCGGCGCGGTGGGCAGCCTGCTGCGCGCGGCCGTCGTCAACCTGTTCGTCCGGCAGCAGATCACCTTCGTTCCGACCGCCCACGGTCGCCAGGACCTGCTCGACCTGGCCGCAATGGTCGATGCCGGCACCCTGCGGCCGGTCATCGACCGCACCTATCCGCTACGGGATGCAGCGGCGGCGGTGGGATACGTCGAAGCCGGACATGCCCGGGGCAAGGTCGTCATCACTGTGGCGTGACCGCGTACTGCCACCGGGCATCATCAGCCGGGTGGTTCCTCGGCGGATCCGGTGAGCACGACCGGCCGGCCGACAGCGCGCCGGGGCAGCACCCGGGCGAGCACCACGACAAGCAGCCCGGCGACCGGGACGAGCAGCAGCCCCACCCGCAGCGAGGTGGCATCGGCGATCAGCCCGACGACGGGTGGCGAGAGCAGGAACCCGAGCCGCATCATCCAGCTGAGCAGGGCCAGGCCCGTCCCCGCCCGCAACCCGGGCAGTTCATCGGCCGTGTGCATCGCGGCCGGCACGAGGGTGGCGATCCCGAAACCGGCCGCACCAAGTCCGATGATGGTGCCCGGGATACTGGGGAACGCCAGCGCCAGACCCATGCCGACCGCGGCGATCGCCCCGCCCGTTCGGGCGACGGCGCGTTGCCCGAAGCGGTCGACGAGGCGGTCGCCGATGATGCGGCCGACGAACTGCATACCGGCCAGCGCGACAAACCCGAGGGCCGCGACGGTGGCCCCGGCGCCCAGTGAACCCGAGAGATACAGCGCGGCCCAGGAACTGCCGGCGTCCTCCACGATCGAACCGCTCACCGCGATGAGACCGAGCGCAAGGAGCGTCGCGTACGTACCCCAGCGGATGGTGTTGCGGACCGGGGCCGGTCCTGTTCCGGTCGCCGGCGCCGCCACCTCCAAGGGTTCGGGGCCGGGCAGCAGGAAGCGGTAGCCGATGATGTTCACCGCGGCGAAGATGGTCGCCGAGATCGACAAGTGGATTCCCGGGGGGATGCCGAGGCCGGCCGCGACGCCGCCCATCAGCGCGCCGAGCACCGCGCCGACGCTCCAGATCGCATGGAACGAATTCAGGATCGACCGGCCGTACCGGCGCTGCACCCGGAGGCCGTGCGAATTCTGCGCCACGTCCACGACCGAGTCCAAGGCGCCCAACACGAACAACGAGGCGGCCAGCAACACACCGGACGGCGCCACCCCGGCGAGCAGGGCGCAGCCGCTGGCCAAGATCATGCCGGCGACCGCGACCCGGGAGGAACGGAAACGCCGGATCAAGACACCTGCCAGCAGCCCCGAGCAGAGCGCACCGACGGGGCCCGCCGCGATCGCAAACCCGAACTCGGCGTTCGACAGTCCGAGGCCGGATTTGATGGACGGGAAGAGCGGGATCAGGTTGGCCGGCACCGCTCCGTTGGTCAGAAACAGCAGGCCAACCGCGACTCTCGCCCGTCGATTCTCCTGCTGCACCGGTGAGATCGGCGAGGCGGCTGGCATGGGTACACCCTCTCAGAACGCCGCCCGCTCAATCGCTAGTGGCGTCGGCTCGCCGCCCCTGGGTCGGCCGCGGGCCCGGGGCCGGGCATCATTGCCCGGCACGGCGGATCATGGTGGCTGCACCGACCCGGCCCCCAACGTCGACCAAATCCCAGAAGAGGTTCGTGATGAGCACCCCAGCTGTCGAACGCATTGCCGGAGCCCCCATTTCCTGGGGGGTGTGTGAGGTACCGGGCTGGGGCTACCAGTTGACCCCGTCCCGGGTCCTCACCGAAATGCGCGACATCGGCCTGGTGGCAACCGAATTCGGCCCTGATGGGTTTCTGCCGGACACCCCGGAGGGAAAGGCGCAAACGCTGTCCGAATACGGGCTGCACGGCGTCGGTGGCTTTACCCCGGTGGTGCTGTACCGGCCGGACCACGACCCTGCGCCGGAAATCGATCGGGTGCTGGACGGGTTCGAGGCGGTCGGGGCGAAGGTGCTGGTGCTGTCCGCGGACAGCGGAATGGTCGGCTACGACGCCCGGCCGGACCTGGACACTGTGGGCTGGGACACCCTGCTCGGCAACCTCGACCGGCTGGCCGCCCTCGCCGCGGCCCGAGGGGTGACAGCAGTCCTGCACCCGCATGTCGGGACGATGATCGAGAAGGGCGACGAGGTGCAGCGGGTGCTGGAGAACTCCTCGATCTCCTTGTGCCTGGACACCGGACACCTGCTGATCGGCGGCACGGATCCGGCGGTCCTGACCCGGCAGGCGCCCGAGCGGATCGCGCACACCCACCTGAAGGACGTGGACGCCGGCCTGGCCAAGCGGGTGCAGGCCGGTGAGCTCACCTACACCGAGGCCGTCGGGAAGGGCATGTACCGAATCCTCGGCCAGGGTGATGTCGACATCGCGGGCGTCATCACCGAGTTGGAAAGCAAGGGCTATGACGGCTGGTACGTCCTGGAGCAGGACACCATCCTGCATGAGGCGCCCGCCGGCGCCGGCCCGGTCGATTCCGTGGCGGCCAGCGCCGATTACGTCCGCTCGGTGGTCGCGGCCAAGTGACCGTTGGCGTCTCCAGCGATTCGGCGATCGAGTCAGCCGACCACCGGGGGGCCCAACAAATCCCACTTGTTGCCGGCGACGTCCTTGAACACCACGACCCGGCCGTACGGCTCGCTGCGCGGCGCGCCGACGAACTCGACACCGGCCGCCGTCATCCGGGTAAGTGCGGCGTCAAAGTCGTCGACCCGCAGGAAGAAGCCGACCCGGCCGGCGAGTTGACGTCCGACAACCGCGGACTGCTCCGCGCCGTCGGCCCGGGCCAGCAGCAACCCGGTGACGGCGCCGGGCGGCCGGACCACCACCCAGCGTTTCTCCCGGCCGTCGTTGGTCTGCGCTCCCGAGTCCTCGACCAGCTCGAAACCCAGTGCGCCGACGAAGAAGCCGATCGCCGCGTCGTAGTCGTCGACGACGATGGCCGCCAGCTCGATGTTCATTCGGCAACCTGTGCTGGATGGCGGCCCTTCTTTCGTCGGGTCCGACGAGGACCGCCCTGTGGTGAACGACTACGGACCAGGGCGCTGAGCACCGCGCCGATCTGCACCCCGACGGCGATGGCGACCACGGTGGCCACGACGCCGGCCAGCAGGGCGTCGGAGTCCGTCGACGAGTCACCGGCGGCCAGGCTGGTAATAGCGACCAGCCCGAGCGAACCGGGGACCAACAGCCAGAACGCCGGCCGAAACGTCACCGCCGCCGGCCACCGTGGGTGGAACACCTCGAGCAGCCGGAGCAGCGGCAGCATGACGGCGGCCGCGATCCCGCTGGCCACCGGTCCGGCGGTGACGACCTGCGCGAGCACCACCACCCCGTAGGTGGCGAGCAGCACCGCGATCAGCACGCCGGTCAGCGACCAGGGTGCGTCGAAGAACAGGCCGACACCGATGGCGAGCACGACGACGGCCGGCCAGATCACCCAGCCGGCGATGTCAGATCCGGGTGGGTCGTCGGTGGAGGCGGGGACACCGACCAGGGCGGCACCGGCGGCGATGCCCACCGCGAGGGTCGCCCACATGATCAACCCGGAGACGAAGCGGCCACCGCCGGAAACCACGTCGCCGGCGGCCAGTTCGACGACTCCGGTGGTGATGGTGGCGCCCGGGATCAGGATCACCAGTGGCGCGCAGACCACGAACAGCGTGACTGCGCCCAGTTGCAGGTCAGCGGCCAACCCGTAGACGACGGCCGAGACGCAGAACGCGGCGACGATCGGCAACACCGTGATCAGGCCGGCGATCCGGCCGCCGTAGATGATCACCGCGCCGACCAGCAGCGCGAGCACGAAGTCCAGGGCCACGCCCCACCACGTCGTCCGGAACACCACCGCGATACCGGCCGACTGCAGTCCGCTGCCCAGCACGGCCACCGGCCGGGGGAACCGGGCGCCGCGGTCCCGGGCGTCCCGCACCCCGCTCGCGAATCGCGCCGAGGCCGATCTGTCCGAGCTCGGCCGCCCTGGCCAACGCCGCGACGTCGGCCACCTGGGTGAAGGTCAGCGCAGCCCCGGTCGAGTTGATCAGCCGGGTCCGCCCCGACTGTGGATCGTCGACCATGATCGCGCTGGGCAGCACCCCGATGGTCAGGTCGGCCCGGCCGTTGACCTGACCGACCTCGCGCAGCGCCTGCTGAACATCGGTGACCGCGTAGCCGGCGTCGAGCAGGCCCGCGCCGAGATCGCCCAGGGTAAGGGCGATGTCCGCGTCGGTGCCGCCACTGGTGCTGCTGTCGAAACCCTTGACCACGGCCTGATCATGCGCGTCCGGGGCCTGCGGTTTCCTCAGGCGCGCAGGTGCCCGTCGGACAACCGGTCGGCGATCCGGTCCAGCACCGCGTCGTCGGCCGCGTAGACCCCCTGGGGTCGGGGCCAGTGCACCAGGATGTCGGTGAAGCCGAGGGCGGCGGCCCGGCCGGCTGCGTCGGTGAAGGCGTCGAGGCTGCTGACCGACAGCACCGGGGCCGAGTCCAGGTTCAGGTATCGGTCCATGGTCGCCGGGTCGCGGCCCGCCTGCGCTGCGGCGGACTCGAACCGGTCGACCAACCCACCGACCGCGTCCCACCACTGCCGGGTGCTGGCGTCGGTCGACTCCGGTCCGGTGGTGGCCCAGCCGTCCGCACCGGCGGCGATCCGCATGGTGCGGGGCCCGTTCGCGGCGACGATCAGCGGGATGCGCGCCCGGCTGCCGGCAGGGATCATCCTCGCTCGGTCGGCCCGGAAATAGTCGCCCTGCCAGCTGGTCTCGGGCTGCCGCAGCAGCAGATCGGTCAGCGTGACGAACTCCGCCAGCCGCTGCACCCGCTGTCCGGGGGTGAGCGGCTGTTGACCCAAAACCGTTGCATCCCAGCCGGTTCCACCGGCTCCGACGCCGACGATGACGCGTCCGCCCGAGATGTCGTCCAGCGTCATCAGGTCCTTGGCCAGGGTGACCGGGTGCCGGAAGTTCGGCGAGGTGACCCAGGTACCCAGTCGCAGGGTTGAGGTGGCGGTCGCCGCGGCGGTCAGCGTCGGGATGGTGCCGAACCAGTTCTGCTCGGTCAGGTCGCGCCAGGCCAGGTGGTCGTACGTCCAACCGTGGGCAAAACCCCGGTCCTCCAACGACTTCCATCGAGCCCGGGCTTCGGCCCAGCTGAATTGGGGCAGGATGACCACTCCGACGCGCATGGGGCGGAAGCGTAGTCGCCTGCGACGAAGTCGTCAGGCGCCATGAGGTCGAGTGGAGCGTGTCTGGCCGTGTTTTGGCCAGAGTCGCTCCAGTCGCCTGCGACGAAGTCGTCAGGCGCCATGAGGTCGAGTGGAGCGTGTCTGGCCGCGTTTTGGCCAGAGTCGCTCCAGTCGCCTGCGACGAAGTCATCAGGCGCCATCAGGCTCGAGCCCGATCGTGGTCCCCGCGGAGTCGCTGCTCACCACCTGTGCGGCCTCCATCAGCATCCAGCCGGACAATTGCACGGACAGGTCACGCTCCGGTTCCGCTGTCGCTCTGGTCGGAACGGTGGCGGGACGAGACCAGTCCGGCCCGAAGATCGGCAGATCCTGGCCGCTCCGGGTGATCCGCGCGGTGTTGATCCAGGCCGCGTCGGCGGAACCCAGCACCAGGCGCCGGGCAATCGCCCGCGATGTCCGGGCGGCCGGCTCGTCACCGGGCAGACCGACCGCGACGAGCGCCAGGTAGCGGGCCAGGATTCCGCTGAACAGCCCGGAATCCCCGCCCCGATGCCCGGTCAGCACGGCAGCGGAACTCAGGTGCTCCTCGACACTGCTCACCAGCCGATGGACCCGATCGACGTGCACGGACCGCTCCGCCGGGAGCCGTTGGGCCAGCTCGAGTTCCGCGCCCAGCACGACCCCCTGACAGTAGGTGTAGATCGTCTTTTCGAATTGGGTCGTGCCGTCCGCGCCGGGCCGCAGCCCGTCCCAGATCAGCCCGCTGGCCGGATCGCGCAGCCGCTCATTCATCCAGTCCGCGGTGGCCGCCGCCCGGTCGACGTGCCCCGTGCGGGCGAGCAGGATGGCCGCCGGTCCGTTGGCCGGGGCGTTCTTGAAGACGTCCCGGCGCCGCCAGGGGATCCCGCCACCCTCGGAGTCGGACCAGGCGTCACCGATCTCCCCGGTGAGCCGGCGGACCGCAGCGCCATGGTCGGTGCGCAGGGCCCGGTCGGTCCGGTCGAGCGCAAGGGCCAGCCAGGCCATGTCGTCGTAGTAGTCGTTGGTCCAGCGGCCGGCGTTGAGCGCGCGGATGCTGCGGATCAGCCTCGCGGCCAGCCGCGCCCGCGAGTGCTGTGGGTTCCGGAGTTGCGCGTCGATGACGCAGTCCAGCAGGTGCGCCTGCCACCAGTAGTTCCAGCCGAAGAGGAGCCGATGGCGCAGCGACGGCGGCCAGCTATTGACCCCGAGCGCGGTGCCCGGGACCGCCCAGGCACGCCGGGAATGCCGATGCAGGACAGCCCGTTCGGCCAGCTCCGCCCGCTCCAGCGACGGGCTCGGTGGTGCCGAACTCACTCGTCATACAGCTGGGACCGGTCGAACCCGTCCCGGGCAGCACGCTTCGCCGGCTTGCCGCCGCCCGCGGCAGTGGGGGCCGGGACAGCGTCGACATGATCATCCGGCGGCCGCGGATCGGCCGCCTCCCGGTAGATGAAGACACCGATGCCGATCAGTGCGATGACTCCGAAAGCCGCCCACTGCAAGGCATACGACAGGAACGGCCCGGAATCGGTCTGCGGCAGTTCGATGGGGTTCAGCACGCCCGGGCTGCCCGCGGTCAGCTGGATGTAACCCTGCAGGAACACCTCCGACGGGTCGGCGATCGCACCCGGCGCCGTGGTGATCGCCGCGGTGTTGATCGCGTACGCCTCGACCCGGTTGCCAACGACGACCGGTGGCCGCTGCGACGGGTCGGTCTGTTCGTCCTGCACCCGGCCGGTGATGGTGACCTGGCCGGTGGGCAGCGGCGCGATGGCGACCTCGTTGCGGACGTCGACGAACGAGACATACCCACGGTCCACCAGCAGCGTCTCCCCGCTGGTCAACCGGAATGGGGCGATCACCTCCGACACCGGGTTACCGCTCTCGTCCTGCCGCAATCGAACCTGCACCTGGCGTGCCGGATCGAACTCGCCGGTCGCGGTGACCACCCGCCAGGCGATGTCGCCCGGCGGCTGCGCCTGCGTGTTCAGCAGGTCCGTGACGGGGACGGCCGGGGCGCTGATCGAGGCATTGACGGCGTTGTTCTGCGCGGTTCGTTCTGCGTTGCGGTTGAACTGCCACGGCGACAGCAACCAGAAGCAGGCGCCCGCGAACGCGAGACCGGCCAGGATGGCGGCGATCCAGCCTGGGCTGGCCAGAAAAGCCCAGCGCCGACGCGGTTTCTCGTCGGCGGCCGGGTCGGCGCGCTCCCGGGTGTTGGTCACCGGGCGCCCAACAGGGTATCGCGGCTGTCCAACCGCCGGCGGATCTCATCGACGATTCCGGGGACGGCCGAGATGGTCATGGCCAGCACGTCGTCGAAACCGGCGTCCGGGCCGAAGTAGGGGTCGGGCACCTCATCGTCGTCGGCGTCCGGATCGAAGCTGCGGAACAGCACCACCTTGTCCTTGTCGGCCGTCATCGCCCGTAATTCCGCCAGGTGCCCGCGATCGGCGGCCAGCGCCAGGTCGACCTCCGCCAATCCCTGCCGGGTGATCTGCCGGGCGCGGTGGTCGGTGGGGTAGCCGGCCGCGGCGAGGACCCGGACGGTGCGCTCGTTGGCGCCCTGACCGACGTGCCAGTCACCGATTCCGGCGCTGGACACCCGCACCTGGTCGGCCAGTCCGGCGTCGGCGAGCGCGGCGCGCAGCACCTGCTCGCCGATCGGGGACCGGCAGATGTTGCCAAGGCACACCACGCAGACATGGAACCGGGTGTCGGGACCGTCCGGGTTTGTCGGGGTTGCGGCCGGCTGCCGGGCGACCGGGCGGGACTGGGGGACTGACCTCACCGCGCCATTGTCCCCCCGGCTGCGAGGATGAGTCGCCGTGCGGGGCGATTCTGATCACTGAGGGAGAGTTTCGTGGTCGTTCGAGTGCGTGACGTGATCGCGACGTTGCTGGCCGCCTACCCGGCGGCGCTGGCCGAGGAGTGGGACACCGGGATCGGCCTGACCTGCGGCGACCCGGATGACGGCATTTCGTCAGTGCTGCTGGCGGTCGATGCTGACGCGGCCACGATCGGCGAGGCGATCAGTGCCGGCGCCGGGTTGTTGGTGACCCATCACCCGCTGCTCTTCCGGCCCGTCCAGTCCGTTCGCGCGGACGCCGCCAAGGGCGCGCTGATCCACCGGATGATCCGGTCCGGGGTCGCGCATTTCGCCGCGCACACCAACGCGGACAGCGCCGTGGGCGGGGTGAACGACGCCCTCGCCGACGTCCTGGGCCTCACCGGGCCGGGCCCGTTGGTGCCACACGCCGACGGCAGCGCAACGGGCAGCGGGCGGGTCGGGGTGTTGCCGGAGCCGGTGACTTTGCGGGAGTTCGCCCGGCAGGTCGCGGACCGGCTGCCGGCGACCCTCGGCGGTGTTCGGGCGGCGGGTGACCCAGATCGCGTCATCAGCACGGTCGCGGTCTGCGGCGGCGCCGGCGATTCGTTCTTGCCGGCGGCCGCCGAGGCCGGCGCCGACGTCTACCTCACCTCCGACCTGCGGCACCACGTCGTGGCCGAGTTCGTTGCCGATCCGGGCAATCCCGCCGTTGTCGACGTAGCGCACTGGGCAGGGGAGTGGCCCTGGTTGGCCCGAGCGGCCGCGGTGATCGAAGCAGCGCATCCGGAATTGGCCGTCACGGTGTCGGTGACGAGGACGGATCCGTGGACGCTGCACGAGCCGTCGGGTGAGCCGCCGCCGGTGCGCGAGCAACGACAGGTCCGGTAGCGTCGCACCGACGGGCGGCCCCGGGTGGGCCCTGGAGCCGGTGACCGTCACCCGGTCCGCAGTCGCACGCGACGAAACGCCCCGACAGGATGGTGCACGTGCCCCCGAAAGCCGATCCCTTTGTGCAGCGCCGCCTGCTGGACGTCGCCCGTATCGACCAGGCCACCTCGGCCGCGACCCACCGCCGCACGTCGCTGCCCGAGCTGGCGCTGATCGCGGCCGGGACCGCCAAGGTCGACGAGCTCCGCAACAACGCGGTGCTGGCACAGACCGAGATCGGCGATCTCGACCGGGCCGCCCGCAAGCTCGACCAGGAGATCGACGCCGTCCGGGCCAGGGCGAAGCTCGATGCCGATCGGCTCGCCGCCGGGGTGGCGCCGGCCAAGGACCTGGAGAACATGCAGCACGAGATCGTCTCGCTGGCCCGGCGGCAGGCCACCCTCGAGGACGAGGCTCTCGAACTGATGGAGACCCGCGAGGTAGCGGACACCGCGCTGACCGCCACCGAACGTGAACTCACCATTGCCCGCGCCGAACTGGAGGGGGCTCAGCAGCGCCGCGACGCCGCCTTCGCCGATATCGACGACGAGCTCCAGCGCTGCAAGACCGAACGCAAGGAACTGCTGGACGGGATGCCGGCCGATCTGGTCGCCCTGTACGAGCAGATCAGGTCCCGCGGGCGGGTCGCCGCGGCGTTGCTGAACGGCTCCCGGTGTGAGGCCTGCCGGATGGACCTGGACCGCAGTGCGCTCGGCGAGATCTGGGCGTCCGGCGTGGAAGATGTTGTCCGCTGCACCGAGTGCGGCGCGATCCTGATCCGTTCGTGACCCCGGCGCCGCCGCCAGGCACCGGCGTGCCCGCGCGTCATGAATCGGTGGTCATCAACGCCGACGGCGGGTCTCGAGGCAATCCCGGACCGGCCGGCTACGGCGCCGTGGTCTGCGCGCCGGACGGCACCGTGCTGGCGGAGCGGGCCGCCTCGCTGGGTTCCGTCACCAACAACGTCGCGGAGTATTCCGGCCTGATCGCCGGGCTCGAGGCTGCCCGCGATCTCGGGGCACGAACCGTGACCGCCCGGATGGATTCCAAGCTGGTCGTCGAGCAGATGTCCGGCCGCTGGAAGGTCAAACACCCGGACATGAAACCGTTGGTGCAGAAGGCAACTGCACTGGTCGGTGAGTTCGAGCGGGTTGACTTCGAATGGGTGCCGCGGGCCGAGAACTCGCACGCCGACCGGCTCGCCAACGAGGCGATGGACGCCGCCGCCCAGGGTCGTGAGTGGCAGGAACCCGGGCGGGCCGCGGCGGAGCGACCGGCGGGCGCTGCTGCCGGACCGGCCGCGGATCCACCGCTGGTCCCAGCCGCCGATGCGCTTGCCGGTCCGGCGGCCGACGAGGGCGCGGACGCCGATGCGACCGATACCACCCCCACCTGGCAGGATCCGGCCGCCGCGCTGCCGCACCCGCGGGACGGCGAGCCCACCCGATTCGTGATCGTCCGGCACGGCGAAACGACCTGGGGCGCGCAGGCCAGGTTCGCCGGCCGGAGGGACGTCTCGCTGACGCCGCGCGGTCGCCGGCAGGCCGCGGCGGTGGCCGGCCGGATCCGGATCATGGCGCCGGTCGTAGTGTTGACGTCCCCGTTGCAGCGCTGCCGGAACACCGCGCAGGCGATTGCCGCGGAGGTGGGCGCGCCGGTGGTCGTGGACGACCGGTTGATCGACGGGATGCTGGGCGAGTGGACGGGGTTCCGGGCCGCCGAGATCGAGGACCAGTGGCCGCAGGAGTTCGCCCGGTGGCGGTCGGACCCGGACGCGGCGCCTCCGGGTGGGGAATCCTTCACCGCGGTCAGGCAGCGGATCCGCCCCCTGATGACCGACACCCTGACCACCTACCGGGGCCACACGGTGGTGCTGGTGACGCATGCTGCGCCCAGCAAGATGATTCTCGCGACGGCGTTGAACGTCGATTCCGAGGTCGCCTACCGGATGCGGGTGGACACCGCCTCGCTGTCCGGGTTCACCGTCGAGGCCGACGGCGCCGTGATGGTCTGGGCGATCAACGAGACCGGCCACCTGCTGTAGGGCGCTGGTCGCCCGTCCCTGATCGCCGGTTTCGGCTCGGTCGGCATCACGTCCGGACGACCCACTGAACGGTGTGCAGGGCAAACCGGCGCCCCCAAACGCATTTGCCCTGCAGACCGTTCAGTCGATCTGGGGAGTCGGTCAACGGTTGCCCGGTTGGCCGGGCAGCGCTTGACTGAACGGGTGAACCTCCGGACGAACCGGGCCCGGTTCGCCGACCGGACCGACGCCGGCCGGGCGCTGGCCGCACTGTTGGGCGAGTACGCGGGCCGCGACGACGTGATCGTGCTCGGGCTGCCCCGCGGTGGGGTGCCGGTCGCCGCCGAGGTGGCCGACGCGCTCGGTGCGAGTCTCGATGTGCTGATCGTCCGCAAGCTGGGCGTGCCGCGGCAACCAGAGCTGGCGATGGGTGCCATCGCCGCGATCGGTGATGTGGTCGAGGTGGTTGCCAACGACACAGTTGTTACCCGGCTGGGCATCTCGCCCGCCGACTTCGACGTCGTACATCACCGTGAGCTGCTCGAACTGCAACGCCGGACGGCCGAGTACCGGGGCGGTCGGCCGTCGCCGGTGCTGCGGGACCGAGTGGTGATCATCGTCGACGACGGCCTGGCGACCGGTTCCACCATGCGGGCCGCGATGGCCGCGGTGCGCAGGCAGGGACCGTTGCGGCTGATCGTCGCGGTTCCGGTCGGTGCCGCCGACACCTGTTCCGCGCTGCGCTCGGCTGTCGATGACGTGGTGTGTGCGCTGACCCCGAACCCGTTCCGCGCCGTGCACCAGGGGTATCTGGACTTCACCCAGACCACGGACGCCGAGGTGCTGGACCTGTTGGGATAGCCCGGCCGCTCCTTCGTCGGGTCCGACCAGCCGGGTCAGAACACCGTGAGCCCCGCCCATAGCGCGACCGTGCCGAGCAGCAGGCAACCCGGCACGGTCAGCAGGCCGAGCACCGTGAACCGGCCGAGCGAGGGTCGATGACCCTTGGCGTGCAGCACCCGTCGCCAGAGCAAGGTGGCGAGGGAGCCGGTGTAGGTCAGGTTGGGGCCGACGTTCACGCCGATCAGAATCGCCAGCACCGCACCGGCGGCCGGGGTGCCGCCCAGCGCGGCCAGCAGGACCAGCGTCGCGGGCAGGTTGTTGATCAGGTTGGCCAGCACGGCGGCGATCACCGCGAGGGCCAGCAGCGAGAGCAGCGACGTCCCGGTCGGCAGCAGCGCCGCCAGGTCGTCCTGCAGGCCGTGATTGGTCGCCGCGTCCACCACGACGCCGAGCGCGGCCACAAAGATCAGGAACAGCGGGTTGGTTTCGGCCAGGATGGTCAGCGGCTCGACCTGCTTCAGGGCGAGCGCGCGGATCGCCAGGACGACCGCGCCGGCGGCGGCGGCCACCCACGGCTCCAAGCCCACCGTTGGCGCGACGACGAGCCCGAGCAGGATCACCCCGAGCAGGATCAGCGACGTCCGCGGCATCGGGACGGAGGTGGGTGCCGCGCCCGGGTGTTGCGGTTCCGCCGGCGCGTCGAGCTCACGCCGGAAAAAGACCCGGAAGACCGCATATTCCACCGCGATGCAGACCAGCCAGGGTCCCGTCATCAGGCCGGCGAAGCCGAGGAACGTCAGCCCAGATGCGTGGAATGCCAACAGGTTCGTCAGATTCGAGACCGGTAGCAGCAGCGAGGCGCTGTTCGACAGGTGGGCGGTGGCGTAAACGTGCGGGGCGCCCCGCACCCCGAGTCGGCGGACCGTCGTCAGGATCACCGGGGTCAGCAGGACGACCGTCGCGTCCAGGCTGAGCACCGCCGTCGTGATCGCTGCGGCCGCGAACACCAGCACCAGCAAGCGTTTCGCCTTGCCGTGACTGCGGTCTGCCAGCACCGCGCCCAGCCAGCGGAAGACCCCGTCCGCCTCGACCAGATGAGAGATGACGAGCACGGCCGCGAGGAAGGCGATGGTCGGCGCAAGCGAGACGACGCTGGCCTGGGCGTCGGCGGGCGAGATCAGGCCCACCGCGAGGGCGATCCCCGCCGCTGGGACCGCCGCGACGGCCTCGGGCAGATTCTTCGGCCGGGCGATCGCGAACGCGAGGACCGCCAGCAGGAGCGCGACGCCGATGACCGTCGCCACGACGGGCGTCATTGGTGGGCTGCGGCGTCGAACACGTTCGCAGACGCTACGTCAGCTGGACCGCATCGGTGATCCATGCTGCCGCCGCCCGGATGATCGTGAAGGATCTCAGCTGCCCGCAGCCACCCGATCCTTCACAATCTTGGCGATGGCCGCCGGGACCGCGAGCACGGCCGCGTGCGCTGGTCCACCAACAGTCCGGGCAGCCGTAGGATCACCGGCGGATGAGTCGGCCGGGCGGCCGCGTCGGAGCTGCTCCACAAGGAGTGGCGTCGTCGAGGAAAGTCCGGGCTCCACAGGGCAGGGTGGTTGTTAACGGCAACCCGGCGTGAGCCGCGGGACAGTGCCACAGAAAACAGACCGCCGGCCGCCCTCGGGCGTGCCGGTCAGGGTGAAACGGTGGTGTAAGAGACCACCAGCGCCCCGGGTGACCGGGGCGGCTAGGTAAACCCCACCCGGAGCAAGGTCGAGAAGCCGCCGGCCCGCAAGGGTTGACGGTGCGCAGGTGCTCGAGGGCGGCCCGCCCGAGCCTGCGGGTAGACCGCTAGAGCGAGCCGGCAACGGCCCGCCGAGATGGATGGTCGCCGAACGGGATCGCCGCAAGGCGCCCGGGAACAGGACCCGGCTTACAGGCCGGCTCATCCACCTAATGCGCGATGACCTGCGCGGATGCTGCCCCTCATCGCATGTCGCAGGTTTCGCTTGCCATGGCCGACGCCGAGTGATTGTCACGTTCGCCGTTGTGGACAGACGAGTACAGTAAGTCAAGCCGGCTAGACTTAGGTGGTGATCGCCGAGCAACCAACCCGCAAGGTGGTTGCAAACCTGCGAGCGCTGGGGTGGCATCGTGACCGAACTGTCGGGAGCCATTCGTTCTGGGTATGCCCAACTGGGGAGCACCACACCTCCGTGCCGGATGGCCATCGCTCGATCTCACCGGGCGTACTCCGAAAGATCAACCAGGAGACGTCGAAATGCGATTGTCGGAAAGGACGAGGATGAACACCTACTCAGCGACCGTGACCAGGGACGACGGGTGGTGGTCAATTGAGGTGCCCGAGATTGGACAAGTCACTCAAGCCCGGCGGCTCGGCGACATTGAGCTCATGGCGCGAGAACTCATCGCAGTGACGCTCGACATCCCACTCGAATCGGTGGTTGTGGCAGCAACGATCGACCGCATTGGTGCGGCGACTGCTGTGACCCGTAGGGCGGACCAGATTCGTGCTGAACGCGAGGCGGCTGCCGAACTCGACCGTGCTGCGTCTGATCATGCTGTTGAGTTGGCGACTCAACTTGCGAATGCGAACGTGCCGATGCGGGACATTGGAGCGATTCTCGGGGTCTCCTATCAGCGAGCACACCAGATCCTCGCTGAATCACGGTCCTCGGCATGAGTGGCCCAACCCAGCTCCACGGGGAGTCAACGTATCGACCCGCCAGTAACGGCCCTTCCGGCACCTGGCGAAGGGCCGCAACCGCCGGATGGATTTCCGGCAACCTCAGGCACTGTCCGCCGCACGCAGCGGCAACCAGGCCAGCACATCCTGAATCCGGGCGTCCCAGTAGGCCCAGTCGTGGACGCCCGGTCCGAAGTCGCTGACCAACGGGATCACTTTGCTGCGTAACGCTTCCACCAGACGGCGGTTGGCGTCGAGCAGCGGGTCCTCAGTGCCGCAGGAGATCGACAGCGCCGGAGCGCGCTGCACCGGTAGCTGGTCGAGCAGCCAGAACAGGTCGTTCGGGGTACCGGCGATGGGCTGCTCGCCGAACACCTGATGCACGAGCTCCGGACGCCAATCACCCTGCGCCTGCATGCCGGCGACGTCGACCGCGCCGGACATGCTCGCGGCCGCGGCAAACCGGTGCGGTTCACGCAGTGCCCATTTGAGCGCTCCGTAGCCGCCCATCGACAGCCCGGCGACGAAGGTGTCCTCGCGGCGCCGGGACAGCCGGAAGAAGCTGTGCACCAGCTCGGGGAGCTCTTGCGTCAGGAACGTCCAGTAGCGGTTGCCATGCGCCTCGTCGGTGTAGAAACTCCGGTGCACCTGCGGCATGACGACGGCCAATCCCAGCGGGGCGACGTACCGCTCGATCGACGTTCGCCGCAGCCAGGTGGTGTCGTCGTCGCTCAACCCGTGCAGCAGATACAGCACCGGCGTCTCGCCGGTCGGTTCGCTGCCCGTCATACCGATCTGGCCGGACGTCGACTGCGGCAGGATCACCGTCATCGACGTGCTCAAACCCAAGGCGTCGGAGAAGAAGTCACAACGAAGCAGGGCCACTGCAGTCCTTTCGTCGACGTCGGCACCGGTCGGGCAGACCGCGCCGATCGTCGCACAGAGCTGCGGCGGCGGGCATGGCTCGGCTGTCAGGATCACTTAGCCTTGATCAATGGCTGCCCGCAAGATCGTCACGCCACCCGTCGCGATCGACTTCGATGCGATCCGTGACCAGCTGGATATTCCCTCGAGTTACCCACCGGCCGCCGTTGCGGAGGCGCAGTCAGTGGCGGCAAGCGCACCAATAGATGTGGCGGAGGCGATTCCGTTCGTCACAGTAGATCCGGTTGGTTCGATGGACCTGGACCAGGCGGTTCATCTGACCAGCGACGGTGACGGCTATCTGGTGCGATACGCGATCGCGGACGTGGCCACTTTCGTCGCGCCAGGCGGTGCGCTGGCAACCGAGACGTGGCGCCGCGGCGCAACCTTGTACAGCCCCGACACCAACACGCCGCTGCACCCGTTCGAGCTGTCGGAAGGCGCGGCCAGCCTGCTGCCCGGGGTGCAGCGGCCTGCGGTGCTCTGGACGATCCGTCTGGACGGTCGCGGCGAACCGACGGAGGTCGACGTGCGCCGCACGGTGGTGAGGTCGGTCGCCCAACTGGACTATCCGGCTGTCCAGATCGATGCGGACGCCGGCAGCCTGCACCCGTCGATCGCCTTGTTGCCGGAGATCGGCCGGCTGCGGCAAGAACGCTCCCGGGAACGCAACGCGATCAGCCTCGACCTGCCGGATTCGGAGATCGTCCGTCGCCCGGACGGGCTGTGGACGCTGGAGTTGCGGGCGGTTCTGCCGGTCGAGCAGTACAACGCCGAGATCAGCCTGCTGACCGGGATCTGCGCCGCGACGATCATGCTGAGCGGCGGAATCGGGCTGCTCCGCACATTGCCCGCCCCGACCACCGAGCAGGTCGAGGCGCTCCGCAAAACCACTGCGGTGCTGGGTATTCCGTGGCCGGCGTCGATGTCGGTCGGTGAGGTCATTTCCGGGCTGAACGGCGCGGAGCCCAGGGACGCCGCGTTTCTGGAGGACGCCGTCCGGTTGCTGCGCGGCGCCGGGTACACCCCGTTCGACGGGCAGGAACCGAAACGCCGCGAGCACGGCGGTGTCGGCGCGCCCTACGCGCACGTCACCGCGCCGCTACGCCGGCTGGCCGACCGCTTTGCGACCGAGGTCTGCCTGGCGCTGCATGCCGGCGAGCCGGTGCCGGCCTGGGCGCGGGAGGCGCTGCCCGAGCTGCCGAGGGCCATGGGCGCGGCCGACCGAAAGGCCTCCGAGCTCGGGAAGGCCTGCGCCGGTGCGGTGTCGGTTTTCGTGCTGCACGGCAGGGAGGGGGAGGAGTTCGACGCCACCGTGCTGCAGATCGACTCGGCTCGCGGTCGCGCCATCGTGATCCTGCACGAGCCACCGGTCCGCGCCCACTGCCCGCCGGACGGCCTCCTCGAAGGATCGGTGATCAAGGTCCGGCTCCGGTCCGCCGATCCAGCGACCCATACCTTCGTCGTAGCGCCGGTGGGGTAGCACCGAGTGGGGTAGCACCCACGGAGTAGCGCTGAGGGTGGCCGGGGGCGCGGCTGTCGGCTCGGGGTGGCACGCTGCACCCATGGGAGACGACATCGGCCAGAACACGGCCTTCTACTACAACATCACCACCGGCCAGGTCGAGCGAGAGGGCCAGAGCAAGGCGAAGGATCTCCTCGGTCCGTTCCCGACCGAGGCGGCAGCGGCCAACGCCCTGGAGACCATCCGCGAGCGGGAGCAGCAGAAGGAGGCCGAGGACCGGGAATGGCGGGACCGCTGATCACGCTAATGATCAGGTGACGACCAGTAGCCCGACCAGGACGGCTCCGACAAGAACCCGCGACCTGACCTGGGTGGTCGCAATCGCGGCGGCGCTGTGGGGGACCGACGCGCTGCTCCGGTTGCCGCTCGCCCGGGAGTTGGCCGCGCCGACCATCGTGTTCGCGGAGCATGTGGTGTTGGTGTTGGTGCTGCTGCCGTTCCTGCCGCGGGCGTTGCGGGCCTTCGGCCGGCTGGACATCGGTGGCAAGGTCGCCGTTGTCGCGATCGGCGCGGGTGCGTCGGCGGTGGCGACGACGTTGTTCACCCTGTCCTTCAAGTACGGCGACCCGGTGACACCGGCGGTGATCCAGAAGTTCCAGCCGATCATCGCGATCCTCGGCGCTGCCGTGCTGTTGCACGAGCGGCTGCGGCCCTCGTTCGCCTTGTTCGCGGTGCCGGCCCTGATCGGTGCGTGGTTGCTGGCGTTCCCGGATCCCCTGGACATCGGGCTGAACCAGCTTGCCGTTGCCCTGCTGGCTTTCGGCGCCGCGGTGCTCTGGGCGGCCGGCACGGTGCTGGGACGTCTCGTCGCGACCCGGCTGGCGCCGGTGGAGCTGACCACGCTGCGGTTCGCCTTCGGGCTGCCGGCCGCATTGGTCATCGTCCTGGCAACCGGATCGCCGCTGTGGGTGCCCGACCTGCAGTCCACCGTCTCGGTCGTCGGTATCGCGTTGATCCCGGGCCTGCTCGCGATGTGGTTGTACTACGTCGGATTGCGCCGGACGGCCGCGTCGCGGGCCACCCTGGCTGAGCTTGCCTATCCGCTGACCGCGGCCATTGTCGGCGTGGCGTTCCTGGACGCCCAACTCAGCGCCGGCCAGTGGATCGGCGCCGTCCTGGTGGTCGCGGCGGTGACCGCGTTGTCGCTGCACGAATCGCGCGCGAAGGTGCCATCGGTGCAGGTCGCGCCGGATCAGGTGTCGACCGAGACGCGCTGACGGCTGCCTCATCGCACCGGCGGAGCCGGAGCGGAATTCAACACCGAACTGGTCGGGTCGCCTCCTGCCGGCCATTCGCTCAGCCGAGGGCGGCCGCCCGCGCGAGCAGCATTGCCTGCTCGCGGCCGTTCTTCGTCATCGCCGCAGCCCGCTCGAATTCGGCACGGGCCTCCTGGTGTCGCCCGAGCTTGTCCAGCAGGTCACCACGCACACTGGGCAGCAGGTGGTAGCCGCGCAACGCCGGCAGGTCAACGAGCTGGTCCACCAGCGAGAGCCCGGCGGCCGGTCCATAGGCCATGGACAGCGCGACGGCCCGATTGAGCTCCACCACCGGCGACCCGGTGCGGCGCGCCAACTGCTCGTACAGTTCGGCGATCCGCACCCAATCCGTTGCCTCCGGGGTTCGGGCCCTGGCATGGCAGGCGGCGATCGCTGCCTGCAGGAGGTACGGCCCGGCGGTCGATCTCGGTGTTCTCGACAACCGGGTGGCCTCAGATTCGTCGGCGGTTGCCAGGCCATCTGCGTGCGCCAGCGCGTCGAGTCCCCGTCGTAGATGCGTTGCATCCCAACGGGTTCGATCCTGATCAAGAAGCAGTACCGGCTCGCCACCCGGACCACTGCGGGCCTGCAATCTGGCCGACTGCAATTCCATCAACGACGACAGTCCGTGCACTTCCGGATCACGCGGAACCAGCACGCGCAGGATGCGCCCCAGCCGCAGCGCTTCATCACACAGCGCGGGCCGCATCCAATCGGCACCGGCGGTGGCCGAATACCCCTCGTTGAACAGCAGGTAGATGACGCCGAGCACGACCCCCAGCCGGCGAGCCCGCTCCGCGGCGTCGGGCTCCTCCAGTGCCGCGCCCGCGTCGGCGAGGGTGCGTTTCGCCCGGACGATCCGCTGTGCGACAGTCGCCTCTGACGTGAGATAGGAGCGCGCGATCTCCCGGGTGGTGAGCCCGCCGACGAGTTTCAGGGTGAGGGTGGTCTGCGCCTCCGGGGTCAGGGACGGGTGGCAGCAGAGGAACATCAACCGCAGGACGTCGTCCTGCACGTGGTCGACGGCGGCCGCGAAATCGGGCGTGACCACGTCACCACCGTTCTCCCGGGCGATCGCCGCGTAGCTGCGATCCCGGCGTTCATTGCTGCGGAACTGATCGATGGCCCGCCGTTTGGCGGTCGTCATCAGCCAGGCGCCCGGGTTGCGCGGGACACCGGACTCCGGCCACTGGGCCAGCGCGGCGACGAGTGCCTCCTGGGCGAGGTCCTCTGCGAGTCCGACGTCGCGGACGATGCGGACGAGCGCCGCGATCAGTCGGGTCGACTCGAGCCGCCAAATCGCTTCGACCGCCGCGCCGGATTCGCCGGTCCGGGTGCGCTGATCTGTCACGAGAGACGATCAGAGCACCCGGTGTCGGCGGTGCGCAAACGAGTCAGGACGGATCAGCCGGCATCGGGTTGAAACAGCTGACGGATCTCGCAGCTGCCCTCCCACCCCGGCCAGTTGTCCAAGTGGATCTGCAGTAGTCGACGACCCAACTCGATGGCCTCCTGCTTGGAGCGGACCTCGGTCACGGCATAGCCGCCGATCAGCTCTTTCGTCTCGGTAAAGGGGCCGTCGAGAACGCTGATGGAGCCGTTCGCCAGCGTCACGATCGCGCCCTGGTCGCTCGAACCGAGCCCACCCTGCTCGATCAGGGTGCCGTTGACTGCGCCTTCCTGGGCGAACGCGCCCATCGCCTCGTAGAGCGCGGGGGGCGGCGGTCCCCACGGCATGGCCTCGTCGGACTTGATCAACGACATGAATCGCATGGTTCTACTCCTTCTCACGGTGGCGGCCGCTGCTGGCCGGTCAACACCAGCACGTCGACCGGGGATTGGCGTTCTCGACACGGGTCCCCAACAAAATCTTCGACCGGATTTTCCGAGGACTTCTGGGCCAGCTGTCGAAAATCAGCCGCCTCGATCGACAAGGTGGCGACCGCATGACGAACCTCCCCGGAAGGACACCCATCATGACCTCGAACACGGCTGCAGCCCCACCTCAACTGACTCTCCGTATCGCACTTCGACCCGCATGCTGTTGACGGCAGGTGTCGTCGCCGGCCCGATCTTCGTGATCACCGGCGCCGTTCAGGCGCTGACCAGGGAGGGGTTCTCGTGCCCGACCCGGCGCTGGGCTACCCGGTGGGGACCCCGGACGAGATACCGGGTTCCTTCAGCTTCCACGGCATCATGCACGCGATCGCCCCACCGCTGGCATTTGCCTCCTTGATCGTTGCGCTCTTGGTGATCGCCCGTCGGTTCGCGACGCAAGATCAGGGCACTGCGGCCATCGTCACCCGGGTCACCGCGGTCGTCTGCCTAGTCCTGGTGGCGCCGGTCGGCCCCGGCACCAGTTGGCGGCTCTTCGTCGGTGTCGCGCTGGGGTTCGCCTGGATCGCAGCGTTCGCCATCCGGTTGATCCGCCAGGCGCCGGACACCCAGAACACCACCGAACGGAAGCAGCTCGGGTGAATTGCTGATCGCGCCTCGGGGAATGAATCACCAGGCCTGCCTCGCCATTTCGCGCTGAATAATCGTCCAAGGGGTTCCGGCGGCACGTCGACATGCGTTCGTTGACCAGACAGGGGGCGCTCACTACGCTCACTGAAATCGATTCCTCGGCGGGGCGCTGATTCGACGGTGGGAACCGCTTGCACAAAGGGGAACATGAATGACCGACAAGCCCGCAATGATCGGCGGTGGATTTGCCGCGGCCCGGCGCGCGAAGGCACACGAAGCCGGCGTCCATGGCACGCACTCCGGGGAGGCCACGGGCGGCACCCAGGTGCCGGGACCCGCCGACCAACAGCTGGTGGAGCTCCACGTGTGCATGGGGTTGAATTCGTGTGCAGCGACGGACACCACGCGTCACGACCCCGACGGCACGGCATTGATGGCGGGGATGGGCAGTTGCGCGACGATCTTCCACGCCTGTCACGGCGACAACGCGTGCCGGGGTCAGGGTGGTTGCGGCTACGCGGGTTCCGAGGTCGAGCAGATGAAACCCGGCGACCAGTCGTGCAACGCCAACGGCAGTTGCGCGAGTCCGATCAACATCAGTCGCGTCAGTTCCGCCGGCCCGAACAAGGGCAAGAGCGTGTGGCGACTGGCCCGACAGATCTTTGAGCAGCGCATGTATGACGCCGGAGTCGTCTTTGGGCCGTCGCCCGGTGAGGGCTACCCCGACGATCTGGTGCCGGGTGGCGGGATCGAATGACCCGACATCGGCTCGGGCTGCCGAACCTCGGCTTTGGGATCGGCCTGCGTTCAGCCCACTACTCGTACATCGAATCCCAGCGGCCGCCGGTCGACTGGTTCGAGATCATCTCGGAAAACTTCATGGATTCCCGCGGGCGTCCACGCCACGTCTTGGGTCAGCTAGCCGGCAGCTACCCCCTTGTGGCCCATGGTGTTTCGATGTCGATCGGCAGCACGGACCCGCTCGACCGGGACTACCTGCTGCGGCTCAAGCGTTTTGCCGGGGAGATCGAGCCGGTGTGGGTCTCCGACCACGTCTGCTGGACCGGCGTCGCCGGCGTCAACACGCACGACCTGGTGCCGATCCCGTTCACCGAGGAATCATTGACCCACGTCGTCCGGCGCATCCGGATCGTGCAGGACATTCTCGAACGCCCGCTGGTGTTGGAGAATCCGACCTCGTACGTGACGTATGTGGCCTCCACGATGACCGAATGGGAGTTCCTCGCGCGAATGGCCGACGCCGCCGACTGCGGCCTGCTGCTCGACGTTGCGAACGTGCACGCGACTGCGGTCAACCACGACTTCGACGCCCGGGAATACCTTCTCGCGTTACCCCACGAGCGAATTGTGCAGATCCACCTCGCCGGTCACGACGATCTGGGCACGCACATCATCGACACCCATGATCGCGGCGTGTCCGACGAGGTGTGGGAGTTGTACCGCCTCGCTGTCCAGCTGACCGGCGGGGTCTCCACCCTGATCGAGTGGGACGACCGATTGCCGCCGTTTCCGCAGGTTCACGCCGAGGCGCTCAAGGCACGCGACTTCGCGGCCGCGACGCTGGCCGGGTCACATGCCTGACACGGTCAGAGATCTCGACGCGACACAGCGTTGGATGCTGGCAGCGATCACCGATGAACCGGGCGCCACAGGTGAGCCGTGCGATGGGCCAAGCGATGTCGTCGGGGAGTCCGGATCGCTGTCCGCGGCACAACGGATCGACATCTACCGCCGTGGGTATCGCGCGCGTCTGGTCGACTGCCTGCGCAAGACCCATCCGGGGCTGCGTCACGCGCTCGGCCCCGAGGTCTTCGATGCGTTCGCGCTGGACTACCTCGCTGCCCACCCCTCCCGCAGCTACACCCTGGGGCGGCTCGGTGAACAGTGGCCGCAGCACTTGGATGCCACGCGGCCCGACCGTGACGCACCGCAGCGCGAGCGCTGGCCGGACTTCCTGGTGGACCTCGTTCAGCTCGAAGGCGTGTTTCAGGACGTGTACGACGGGCCGGGCGTCGAAGGTCAGCCGATCGTGGGACCAGCTGACCTACCCCGCGAGCCGTGCGCAGAGGCGACGGTGCGACTGGTCGAGTGCCTGCGGCTCTTGCATTATCGCTTTCCGGTCGCCAGGTACCTCGGGGCCGTTCGCGCCGGCGAGGAGCCACCGCTACCGATGCCGGCCGAATCGTTCGTGGTGGTCAACCGCCGCGAATGGGTGGTGACACTGACCGAACTGCGGCCGATCGACCATGCCGCGCTGGTCGCGCTCGCCAACGGCGGACGGATTGCCGACGCCGCGCGGACCGCGGGCACGAGCGTCGCGCAGGTATGGCAGCTGGTCCAGGACTGGGCCGCACTCGGGTTCCTGCAGGCGATCGATCAACCGACAAGGGTGGCACCGCTGACCACCGGTGAGGTGTTTCCATGACAACAACCTTGGCGACGAACCCGATCAACGCGCAGCAGCCGATTACCACGGTTCTGGAGCTTCGCAACCATCTGTGTCAGGCGGCGGAACTGGAGCTGTCGACCATCCCGCTGTACCTTTACGCCGCCTACTCGATCCAGACCCAGGGCACCTACCAGTGGGCCGCGGGAATGTCGGCCTTCCGCACGATCCGCAGCGTCGTCATCGAGGAAATGCTGCACCTGTGCCTGGTGCGCAATCTGCTCACCGCGATCGGCGGCGGCGACGATTTTCGCCTCTACGACGAGGCGATCATGCCGGTCTACCCATCGCCCATGCTCCACCGGGTGCCGACGTTGATGCTGCAGCTCGAACCCTGCACCACCGATCTGATGCGTGACGTCTTCATGCCGCTGGAGCTGCCGGCGAAGACGGACGCACCTGCGCAGTCCGAGCAGTACAACACGATCGGACAGTTCTACGACGCGATCGTGCTCGGGTTCGAGACCCTGTCCGGACCGGAACTGTGGCAGGACCCGCGCCCCGACCTGCAGTACAACCGCGCCTACTGGAATCAGGACGGCGGCGGAAAGCCGCTGGTCGTCACGGATCTGCCCAGTGCGCTCGGCGCGATCGCCACGATTGTCGAGCAAGGGGAGGGCGCTGCCCCCGGCGACGACGAGGTGCCGATGAACCCGGCTGATCCGTCGCTCGGTTACCAGGAGCTGTCGCACTTCGCGAAGTTCCAGCGCATCGCCGAGGGCATCGACGTCATCGGTCAGGTGTGGCCGGTGCCAACGAACCCGAAGCGAACGGAGTTCGACGGTGCGGTGGCGGCACTCGCCGAACTTTTCGATGCTGCCTACTGCTATGTGCTGTGCATGATCGACGCCATTTATTGCTCGACGAACAAGACGGTGGTCCCCGGCGATCGGAGCGAGCGTTACGGCCTTGAACGGACGTTCATCGCCGCCATGGGTGGCCTGCTGTATCCGATTGCCGACCTGCTCGTCCGTCAGCCTGGACGAGCAGGACTTAACGCGGCGCCGACCTTCGGTTACTACCGTTTCGATGACACGACGCCGAAAAAGCAACAACTGACCGCGCTGTGCGACGCCGTGCTGGGGGACTTTCCTCAGCTCGCCGGCGACGGCGGTGTCCGCAGACTGATCGGCCAACTGCCGTCGGTGTGAATTGACGCTTGCTCGATCTCTATCCGGGCCGGCCGGTGCTGACCACCAGCCGGCGCGGCCCCCGAAGGGTGGTTCCCGGTCGCATTCGGACCGGCTCGGCAATCTGCAAATTCGGGAACCTGCTGGCCAGGGCACGAAAGGCCGCCGCCAGTTCCATTCTGGCCAACGCCGCCCCGAGGCAATAGTGGATGCCACCTCTTCCGCCACCGATGTTGCCCGAGAAGGGTCCTGCACCAACAGTTACCACTGGTCGGGGGTGGTCAGCAGGGCCCGGACGCCGTTGCCGATCGCGTTCACCGTGGTCTCGAACCCGGCGAGCAGCAGCAGCCCGACGAGGGAGGACAGCTCGGCGGAGGTGATCCGATCGCCCTGCTGCGCGACGAGCGCGGAGGTCAGGTCGTCCCCCGGTTCCCGCGCGGCCCGGTCCAGCAGAGCCTCGAAACTGGCCGGCATCTCCCGGTCGGCCACGAAGAGCTGCCTCGCGTGCCGCAGCGAGTGCACGCCGTCCAATGCCGATGCCAGGATCGCGCCGACTCGGCGGAGCCGGTCCGGCTCGTCGGCCAGCCCGAGCATTTGCGTGATCACGGCGATCGGCATGGGGGAGGCGAAGGTGGACATCAGCTCGAAGCTGTCCTGCCCACTCACCCGATCCAGCAACCGGTCGATGGTGGCGTCGACCAGGGTTTCGTACCCGGCCATCCGGCGTGGGGTGAAGGCTGGTGCGGCCAGTCGGCGCAGCCGGGTGTGGTCGGGCGGATTGAGCGCCAGCAGCGACAGGTCGAGCAGATCTTCGCCGGGCCGGGGCGCCGCCGGATCGGTCACCCCGAACGAGCGGCTGCGCAGAATCCGTTGGCACAGCTCGTAACTCGTCGTGCTGACGTTGCCCAAGCGAGTCGGCAGCACCGGGCCGCGGGACCGCATCTTCTCGTAGACCGCGTGCCGCCCGGCCGACAGCCAGCTGCAGCTGGCTGAGCGGGTCGCCCCTGACCAGCCCGTGATAGAGATTCAGGGCGCGATTGGCGTAGATGTCGATGGTGAACCGGCCGACCCCGACTGCCTGCCTGGCCACCTGCTTCACGCTTGACGTCATTCATGAATTATCGCGCCAATGAGATTGGGCCGGACTTGCCGGCGTCGCGACTGACGAAGCATCTGGTCGACCTTCCCGGAGTGTCAGCGATCGCCGTCGATCCCTCGAATGGTGACTCTTCAGTTGACTACGCGACCCGTTCCGGTGTGGAGGTCGACCTGGAGCGGTGAGGCCGGCGACCAGGACGGAGCAACACCGCCACAACCGCTACCAGCCAGCTGCCGCTGGCGACGGCGCCGGCAAGAACGTCGGTCGGGTAGTGCATGCCTCGGTAGACCCTCGATGCCGCGACCGGGACGGGGACGGTGAATCCGAGCACAGCCAGGCCGACGCTGTGGACGGCGATGCTCGATAGACTGGAAAACGAGACTCCTCGATTTGAATCGAATGGGGTGCAGGGAATGGTCACACTGCTGATCGCACTGGGGTTCTTCATTCTGATTGCGATCCTCGGTCCACTTGTAGGGGCCGACAGTCGCGTTCCAGGCGGGTGGACCTCGATCGAACCGGGCGGCAAGCTCTGGTCCGGTCCCCGTTAGCTCAAGGTTGCGCGGTCATGCCTGCGTGCCTCGGGGCCGGAACGCGACGGGACGGGCAGGTGTTGTCTGTTCGGTGGCGCAGAGCGAAGCGGGTCAAGGTCAGTCCGTCAAAGACGTCGGTGAGCAACGGCGTCGACGGGCGACATAGCGGCCGGCCTCAGAACGGCACGGACTCGGTCAGCAGGCACGTCTCCGGTTGCCCGCCACGAGAGGATCCGGCAGAACTCGACGGCGTCCAGCTTGAGATCAGCGTTCGTCGGGCCGGGTGGGCTTGCCCCGTTGCGTCCGCGGCCTCCGGTCGCGGGCGACCGGAGGACTTCGGCTGATCCGAGAAGGACTTCCGGCCCTGTCGCCCGGGTGGGTGATTTGGCAGGGTCAAAGACAGGTTCTCCTCAAGGAGGTGCGGATCATGTCGGAGTTCGAATCGCAAACCCAGCCGCAAACTGTGACCGAGATCCGACGGGTCCGGCGGAGCCGGCAGGACCGGGTCATCGGCGGCGTCTGCGGCGGTCTCGGCCGTTACCTGCAGATCGACCCGGTGTTGCTGCGCATCGCGGCCGTCGCCTTGGCCCTGTCCGGCGGACTGGGTGTGTTGGCCTACATCATCGCCTGGATCGTCATCCCGGAGGAGACGGGGACCGAGCCGGACCGCGTCGTGCGCACCCAGGATCGGCACGGCCTGGCCCTGGTGGTGGGCGCGGCACTTGTCGGCCTTGGCGGCCTACTGCTGATCCAGCAGGTCATCCCATGGTTCGGCGCCACGTTCTTCTGGCCGATCGTCGTTGTCCTGATCGGCATCCTGGTGCTGATCTCGGCGAAGCGGTGACTGTGATGAGCACCAACATGGACAGTGCCCGGTTGACCGACCTGACCCGGTCGTCCAGTGGACCTCGGGTAGACCGAATCGTCGTCGGCCTGCTGATCGGCGCAGTCGGCGTCGGTTGGCTTTTCGACCAGGCCGGGGTGTCGGTGCCGTGGCGAATGTTCCCGGCCGCCGCCCTGGTCCTGATCGGATTCGCCTTGCTGGCAACACTTCTGGGTGGTCGTGGCCGCGGGGCCCTGGTGGGCCTGGGGATCATCCTGACCGCAGTTGCGGTCGCGGTCGGTGTCGGCGCCGACCGGTACGCCGGCCCGGTCGGCGACCTGGTCGTGGCTCCCACAGTTGCCGAATGGCCGGTGCAGCAGCACATCAGTGCCGGCACCGTGACAGTTGATCTGACCCGGCATCCATTGCCGGAGGCGGGGCAGCTGCAGGTCGACGTCGGAGCAGGACGAATCATCCTGGTCCTGCCAGCCGAGGCAACGGCCGGAATCAATGCCTCCGCGACGGCCGGCACCATCACGCTCGACGGGGTCAAGGTCGGCGATGGACTGGATGTCCGATGGGTACACCCGTCGAATTCGTCACCATCGTCATCGGTTCAACTGGAATTGCACGTCGGGCTCGGAGACATCGAGGTCAATCATGAATAGGCACGGCACGGGCGCCGCCGCAGCTGCGGGCTTCGGGGTGGGTTTCCTGCTGGCCGGGACCGCGCTGCTACTCCAGGAACTTGATCTGCTGACCTTGCGATGGTCGTTCGTCCTACCGCTCATCGTGATCACCGCCGGTGTCGCGGTGGTGCTCTCCGGGCTGGTCGGGGCCCACCGTTCGCGACCATCCGCCGCCGCATCCGCACCTGACCATGCCCTGCCGGGCCCGGCGGACTACCTGCCGGAAGACCGGCCGACGCCGGCCGGGTCCGCCGCCACACCGGAGCGCACCTAGGTGCGCGGACATGTTGACTTGACGACGGAATCTTCCGGTCCTGACGTGGTTGATCCGGTGGGTGGGGTCGCCGACCCGCGCGCAGTGGACGCGGTCGGCGCCGACGGCGGGATGGTTCACATCCGGCCGGTTGCCCCGGAGGATGCGGAGGCGTTGCGCGCCCTGCATCGGGGCGTATCCGACTATTCCTTGTACATGAGGTTTTTCGGTCTCAGCCGGACCGCTGCGATGAACTACGTGACCCGGCTCGTGGCAGCGGCGAACCCAGGGCACCAGGCGCTGACGGCGTGGATCGGTGACCAGCTTGTTGGGGTTGCCGCCTTCGAACGCACCGAACCGCAGACCGCCGAGGTCGCATTGCTGATCGCCGATGACCATCATCGGCGCGGCATCGGGACGTTGCTGCTGGAGCACCTGGCGGCAACGGCGAGGAGGAACGGCATCACCCGATTCGTTGCCGACATCCTCGCGGAGAATCACTTGGCACTTCGCACGTTGCGGGACATGGGTTGCGCCATGACCACCAGGCTCGACGGGGCGACCGCGCTGGTGGAGATCGATCTGCGCCCGGATGCCAGGGGGATCGGCGCCATCGACGGCCGAGAACGGAGCGCGGACGAAGCGAGTCTACGACACCTGCTCGCCCCGACGTCCATTGCGGTGATCGGCGCCGGCGGCCAACCGGATTCGGTGGGTCACCAGGTGCTCCGCAACATTCTCGCGGGTGGGTTCACCGGCACCGTCCATGCCGTCAACCCGCACCATGACTCCGTTCTCGGCGTCCCGTGCGTGCCTTCGCCCGCCCAGTTGCCGGACGCCGTCGACCTGGCAGTCGTGGCTGTCGCCGCTGCCCAGGTGCCCGCCGTCGTGCAGGGCTGTGGTGAACGAAACGTCAGGACCGTGCTGATTCTGTCTGCCGGCTTCGGGGAGACCGGTGCTGCCGGAGTGGCTCTGCAGCAAAGGGTTATCGGCATCGCCCGGCACTACGGCATGCGGTTGGTCGGGCCGAACTGTCTCGGGTTGGTGAACACCGACCCTGCGGTGCGGTTGAACGCGACCTTCGCTGACCTGCCGTTGCGGCCGGGTGGACTCGGTCTGGTCTCGCAGTCAGGAGCATTGGGTATCGCGGTGTTGGCCGCGGCCGATCGAGTCGGGCTGGGCATCTCGCAGTTCGTTTCCATCGGAAACAAGGCCGATGTCAGCAGCAACGACCTGCTGCTGGCCTGGGAGGGTGATGACCGGACCCGGGTCATCGCGCTGTATCTCGAGTCCTTGGGTAACCCGCGGAAGTTCGCCCGGATCGCCCGTCGGGTGGCATCGCGCAAACCCATCATCGCCATCAAGGCGGGTCGATCTCCTGCCGGACAACGAGCCGGACAATCACACACCGCGGCGTCGGCCACCTCTGATGTGGTGGTCGAGGCGCTGTTCCGGCAGGCCGGCGTGCTTCGGGTGAACACCATGCAGGAAATGTTGGACACCGCGAGGGTGCTCTGCGAACAACCGTTGCCAACGGGCACCCGGGTCGCCGTGGTGGGTAACTCCGGTGGCCCGGAGATCCTCGCCGCGGACGCCGCTACCGGCGCCGGACTGGACGTCGTTCAGCTGGCGCCGACCACGGAAGACCTTCTACGACAGACGGTTCCGTCGGCACCGTCCTGCCGCAACCCGGTGGACCTTGGAGCCACGGTCATGCCGGCCCAACTCGGTTCGGCCCTCCAGGTTCTGCTCGGAGCAGCGGAGGTCGACGCCGTGCTGACCGTCATCACCGATACCGCGGTGACCGACACGGAAGCGATGATGAGCCGGATCGCGGCCGTGACCCCGGCCGCCCACAAACCGGTGATCGCCACCCGGGTCGGCGGCCCCGCCTGCTCGATCCCGCTGACCGGTGACGATGACCGGTCGCTACCGGTGTTCACCTTTCCGGAACCGGCGGCGTTGGCTCTGGCGAACGCGACGCGTTATGCCCGTATCCGCGCCGCCGAGGTTGCACCTGTGACTCGCCCGTCGGATGTCGACACCGGCGGTGCCAGGAAAGTCGTCGACGAAGCCCTGGCCGCCGGTGTGGAATGGCTCTCGGCCGGGGACGTTTCCCGGGTGTTGACCGCTTACCGCCTGCCGGTGTGCCCGCAACGCGTCGTCACCGACGTTGACGAGGCGGTCAAGGCCGCAGCCGAGCTCGGGTACCCCCTCGCCGTCAAGCTCGCGACGGGCGGCCTGCACAAGACCGAGATCGGCGGGGTTCGTCTCGGGGTGCCCGGCGAGACCGCGCTGCGTCGAGCATTCGCCGACCTGACGGCCGTCGGTGGGGGATCGGCAGCTCTTCTGCTGCAACCCATGTCGCCCCGCGGAACGGAGATCATCATCGGCGCCGTTCAGCATGATCAGTTCGGCCCGGCGGTGATGGTCGGGGCCGGCGGGATCTTGGCGGACCTGCTCGCGGACCACTCGTTCAGATTGGCCCCGCTGTCTGGTCGGGACGCCGGTCGGATGCTCGACGAGCTGCGCACATCCCGACTGCTGGACGGCTATCGGGGCGCCAAACGCGTCTCCCGAGAGCGGCTGATCGACCTGCTGATCAGGGTGGGTGCGCTGGCCGATGACCTACCGGAAGTCGCCGAGCTGGACCTCAATCCGGTGATCTGCGACGGCGAGGATCTGCTGATCGTCGACGCACGGGTCAGGATCGCACCCGCGGCCCCGCGGCCCGACCAAATGGTCCGACAACTCCCGCTCTGAACAACGGCCGTGCCGACCACGACGCGAATGCTGGATTCCAGCCGCCCACGTCAGTCTGTACGTGCAGCAAGGCATCTGACCAACTTGACGAACGCAACAACGATCGCAATGACGCTGCCGACGATCGATATGATCAGCATGACTCGAACAACGAGCGACCAGTCGACTGAACCTCCGCCGAAGTCGAAGGGAAAAACCTGCCAGATCCGTGTAATGGCAAGCAGTCCGATGGTGGTGGTCACGATGCTGCCCAACGCCTGCAGCCAGGGCGGGTCACTGACCAGATAGACGGCGTTCGCCACGATATTGCTGACGATCGAGGCATTCACCAGCCCCATGACCAGTAGGGTTTCGGCGGTGAGGAACGGTACCGCCTCCCATCCTGGCCAGATATTCGCAAGGTACAGCAACGCCACATTGACCAGAGCACCAACGACATACCCGAAATGTCGAGCACCTACAGCCGAACGTTCCGATATCACCGTTTGCGTCATCCGAACCACTCCCAAGAAGTCGCCTGGCGCCATTAACGCTAGATCGATGTCAGGACGCCGCCCAGGGTCTTAGGTCGCACAATTCCGGAGTCGATCGGCAGACCGCCCGGGCCTTAACTGTCATCGAGCCTCCGCTCACCGGCCGCCGAGGGGCAGTGACCATCGAACGGGGCAGGACGGGACCTTCGGTCCAGCTGGTCCCGACCTTGGACGCTGTCGGGCCCGATCGAGATCGAGTTCACTGGGCGCAGGACGAAAGTCGCGAAGCAGAATCATCAGGACCACCCGTCGATGCCCGGCGGTGGAGGACTGCAGAGCGAGTGGTTCCACCGCAACGCCATCTGGATGGCAATCGATGCCCGATTGCCGGTGGCCATGAGCGGTGAACGGAACCAGCTGCCGACCGACAGTGCCAGGCGATCAGCGGGCGGCCGCAAGATCGTGGGCGCGGTCCATCGTCAGGTGATGGACCGTCGCCATTGCCCAGAGAATGACCATCGCCACGATCAGGGTCGTCAGCGCGGCAGTGCTGCCGCCGATCAGCGCGACGACAGCCGCGACCAGGGCCACGATGCCGAACGTGGACACCAGCACGAGGTACGGCACCGATGTCCGGGTTTCGCCCTCGGCGCCATAGATGGCCCCGAAGTACGACCGGGCGGCATAGCAGCCCGCGATGCCCAGGATCAGGACCACCGCGGATACCGATCTGGTGGTCGTCAGCCCCAGCACTTCGGTGCCGGCCATCCATATTCCATACACCGCAACGGCACTGCCGACAAAGACCGTCGCCAAGCCGTCCTTCCAGGTGAGCCTCATCGTCGGGCTCCTTTCATCCATCCACCGCGTCGATGGATCTGCATCTCCAACCCTTCATTCTCGTCGTCCTGACCGTAGGGGGTCAGAGGCGCCGGCCCCGGCCGCCGGGGTCGAAGGTCACCTCGTTCGTCAAAGCCGTTGGCCAACCACAACTTCCTGCGGCCTGTTCGGATGCGTTCAGAACCAGAAGACGATTGGGCTTTGCCGGCGACCGGGGTTGCAAGTCGGGAAACGGGGCTCCTCCCACCTGCGCAAGGGATCGTTGTGGGATCGCGCACGGTGGCAGGGGAATGCTGGCGTCACCGGCCGCAGTCATGTCCTGATGGCCATGGGAATGGTCAGCGTTGCCCTCTCCTTGAACTATGACGACGCCCTCGCCATCCTGAGAGGACGCGCGTTCGTCACCGACAGAACAGTGGTGTCTCATGACGTCATCAAAGGGGCCCTATTGATCAAGGAGCTCTCCCCGAGCAGCGACGGATAGCACTGCCGGCCCGGGCCGGGGTCCCCCGATCGAGCTTGCTCATTGCATTGCCGCCGGTCCGGTTCGGGGACGATTCATTCCGCCGTCGTGCAGTCCTTCGTCAGCCGCCGTTCGACCCGATCCGCGACCGCGAGCAAGTAGGGAATGCGGTCGAAGCGGGCCCGGCCATTCGGCGAGTCCAGTCCGTGACGCGTGATCGCTTCGACGACTCGGTAGGGCACCGTCGTCCGACGCCCGTGCGGACCGACCGTCTGGTCGGCATAGGTCAGTGCGTCCGACACCGGCCCGTCCTCACAGTCGAACTCGTTCATGATGGAGGTGAAAGCAGGATCGACCGGCACAAATCGTGCGCCGGAGTGATGTGCGACGAGGGCGACAAGTCGGTCGTCCCATCCCTGCATTTGCAGGTACAAGGCGCCGTCCAGTGGGTGGAATCCGGTTTCATGCAGGGCAGGGGCGTACCCGATGTCGTGTAGCCAGGCGGCAGCAATCAAGACCGGCCGGTCATCTACCGGTACCGTCACAGCGAGCTCGGCCGCCCGGTTGGCCACGCCTTGGGTATGCAGCCATCGTTCGGGCAAATCCTTGCCTAGCAGGGCCTTTGCCAGGCTGCGGGCGCTGGCGATCAACATCGGGGAGGGTTCAACTGCAGTCATTGCTCCACCGCAACTGGGAACATGAGCGTCACTCCTCACCACGTTCGGACAGCGGACGAGTCCAGGCCGCTGGCTTGCCTGACGGCGACATCGGAGCTTCGTCCTGCGAGTCGCACCGGAGCATGTACTCGGATTGTCCCAACGATCTGTCTCCGACGATCCACCCTGGCCGGTCGGAGTCACAGGGTCGTTGGTCCCGATCCTGCCCCGGCTGGCATTTCCTCGTCGAGCCGTGACCATCGACTCAACGTGACCTGGTTCGCGCCATCCGGACCGAATGAGGGTCCAACGACCCTTTGTTCTGTCCGCGCGCTGGGGGACCGTCGAGTCAAGGGCCGTGTGCAGCCAGTAGGCGGCGAAAAACCTAGGAGTCCGTATGACTGACGTGGCAACGTCTCCCGGCCTCCATGGGATTCCGGTCGCAATCATCACCGCCGGAGATGCCCCGCACGTAGTCGTCGCACGGTGGATGCATATCCGCGCACGGGAGTGACTGAGTATGAGGAACCCGCGGATTCGCCATCGCCAATGGTGCAGTTGGATCTGCATCTTCATCACTGCCGCATTCCTGATGATCGGCTGCAGCCGACCCCCGGCGCCATTGGCGGCACCGACGACACCGGCAACGACGACCGTGATTGCCCCACCTCTACCGGCGAGTGGCTGCCTGGACAATCAGAGCGGCAGGTACGTCGTCGAATCGTTCCTTCCTGCTCCAGTGACAACCGTGGACTTCGCCGGAGGTTTGCTGGCAGACATCTACCAGCCAGCAGTTGACCCCGCCGAATGTCGGGTCGGGATCATCTGGGTGCATGGCGGCGGATTCACTCAGGCCACCCGTAATGGCCCGGCCGAGAAGGCTTGGGGAACCGCACTGGCCGGCCGGGGTTTCGTCCTGGTGTCCATCGACTACCGGCTGGGCAGCGGGGAGCCGTTCGGACTCGATCAGGCCACTGATCCGGACCGGATGGCGATCGTCTCCAACGCGATTGCTGATGCCAGCACTGCCATGAGGTGGCTCCGCAGTGCCGCAGCACAGTGGAGGGTCGACCCGAATCGGCTGGTCATCGGCGGGACATCGGCAGGGGCCATGACGGCGTTGGGTGCTGCGTTGACCAGCCCAGCCGCAGACCGGCCTTGCGCCGTAGTGTCCGTGTCAGGTGACCTCGATCCTGCGTGGGTCGGTTCCGACCCGGTGCCGGCGCTGTTCATCCATGGCGACTCCGACGTGCTGGTGCCGTACCAGTCCGCAGTGGACGCTGTGCAACTCTGGACCAACGCCGGTGGTCAGGCCCAGCTGGTCACGGTCAACGGCGCCGGTCACGAAATCACCGGCGTCCCGACGCCGACGATGATCGATGCCGTGGCCGGCTGGCTCCGCGAGTCGGTGGCCGCGGGCGGTTCCTGACATCGCCGTGGGCGGCGCCGTTCATCGAGTTGTTCGGGCCTGGTCGGCAGGCAGCAGATGGCGGGTGAACCAGTCCCGAGCGAGGATGGCCACCTCATTCAAGGTGCCCATCTCCTCGAAAAGATGACCCGCCCCTGGGACCACGATCAGGCTGCACGGACACCGCAGAATTGCCTGGGCGTGGCGGTTCACTCTGAGAGTGGGCTCATCCTTGCTGCCGACGATCAGCAACGTGGGTGCCTGCACCATCGGCAGGCGGGGCTCGGCGAGGTCGGGGCGACCACCGCGGGACACGATCGCGTCGATCGGGAAGTCGCCGGACGCAGCTGCCCACAACGCGGCACCAGCGCCGGTGCTGGCCCCGAAATAGCCCACCCGGCAGGCGGTCGTCTCCGGCTGCGTAGCGAGCCATTCGGTCGCCATGATGAGCCGATGAGCGAGTAGCTCGATATCGAAGACCAGATCGCGTTGGAGCTCTTCCACCGGGGTCAGCAGATCAAAAAGGAGCGTGCCGAGGCCTGCCCTGAACAGGACGTCGGCAACATAGCGATTTCGCGGGCTGTGTCGGCTGCTGCCGCTGCCATGGGCGAACAGGACCACGCCGGCAGCCCGTTCGGGAACGTGCAGGTGACCCTCGAGACGGATGGTGCCGAAGGGTATCTCGACGTCCCTGTCGCAGTCCGGTACCGCGTTGACCTGATTGTCCACCGCACGTTTGTCGGCGAACTGCAGCAGTGACATCACCTCCTCGTCGGTCGTCGGCCGGAAGTCGCGATAGTGCATCCCAACTGCCTGCAGGCGCTGCTCGACGGACACGCAGACCACTTGGTCGGCGGCGGTGAAGTTGCGCCAGACGTCCGCTGATGCGACCGGCACCGCGAGGACGACCTTCGCTGCCCCCAAGTTCCTGGCCACTTCGCAGGCGGCCCGTGCTGTTGAGCCTGTTGCCATACCGTCGTCGACAACCACCACGGTCCGTCCGGCGAGGCCGACCCGCGACCGGCCCTTTCGATAGCGGGCAACCCTCTCCGCGAGTTGCGCACGCTCGACGCGCTCCACCGCTTCCAATTCGTCGTCGGTGATTCTGGCCCGGGCGAGTATGTGGGTGTCGAGCACCTGGGTGCCGTCTTCGCCGATTGCACCCATGGCCAGCTCGGGCTGGAACGGCACTCCGAGCTTTCGCACCACGATCACGTCCAGCGGCGCATCCAAGACTTCGGCCACCTCGTATGCCACCGGCAGCCCGCCTCGGGGTAACCCCAGCACCACAACTTTGTCGTCTCGCAAATGCGACAACTGTTGCGCAAGCTGCCGACCTGCGTCGACGCGATCACGGAATACGGTCATCACGGGAGCCCCCTGTCCACCCGTACCTCCTCCGATCGATCCTGGCGCAAGACCACGCCAGTGGAAAGGGGCGATGGTCCCCACCCGGGGTGGTCTTTGGCCTCCTGCACACACCCGATCCCGGCGATCAGAAAGGGGATGCGCCGCTACCCGGACGACCCGGACGACCGTCGATGAGGTTGAGCGCCCGGCGCAGCGTGTCCTCGGGTACCCCGGTGTTGATCAGCCGTGCCTGGGGCGGCCAGGGATCGGCGTCCAGGGCCATGCGGTGGGCGACTGCCGGGTCGGCATCCGACACACCAGAGTGCCGAGCCAGCAACCTCGTCCGGCGCAGCTGCGGTGGTGCCCAGCATTCGATCTGGGTCAGCCGAGCGTTGACCCGCTCCGCGGTCAGAGCGGCTTGCGAACGCAGCCGACCGTTGTTCCAGGACGCGTCGAGCACCACCGATTCGCCGTTGCTGAGCAATCGAGCCGCGCGGTCCAGGAGCTCGGAATACGTGCGCTCTGTGTGTTGGTGGTCGTAGATCCCGTGCTCGTATGGCTCGGGTGACTTTGTCTGCGGCGCAAGACCACTCAACTCCTTTCGGAGCCGGTCGGTGGACAACAGGACAGCGCCGAGCCGGTCGGCGACGAGCCCGGCGAGCGTGGATTTCCCGGCACCTGGCAAGCCGCCGACGAGGATCATCCGGACGGCACCGGCCCGAAGGTGCCGGATCGTGATATCGGCATAAGCACGCGCATCCGCCGCGGCCGACCGGTCGCCCTGTGTGTGCCGCAGGCAGTTGACCTTCACCCGCACGAAGGCGCGGTAGGCGATGTAGTGGTGCTGCAGCGAGGCCGGCGCCGGGTCACCGGCGAAGTCCGCGTACCGGTCCAACAACAGCTGTGCCAAATGCGGTGCGCCTAGCTTCTCCAGATCCATCGCCAGAAAGGCAATATCGTCGAGACCGTCGACGTAACGCAGCCGATCATCGAATTCCAGACAATCCAGTACACGCGGACCGTCGTCAAGGCAGAAGATGTCGTCGCAGATGAGGTCGCCGTGGCCGTCGACGACCCGCCCAGCAGTGACACGGTGGGCGAACAGTTCCTCCCGGCCCGCCAGGAATTGATGGACTTCGTACACGATTTCGGTCAGTTGTTCATCACCCAGTGTGTCCTTCGCCAGCGGGGCAACCTGCTCGAAACTGGCGGTCCAGCGCCGCCCGATCGCGTCCCTGGTTCCTTCAACGGAAATGTCTGGTGATCGGTCGGCACCCGCGTGAAAGGCGGCCATCATCCGCGCGAGACGCTCGACGGTGTCGTCCAGACGTACGCCCGCCCGGAGCAAGGTGCTGAGCCGGCGGGCGTCGGGCATGCGGCGCATCACGACGAGCGGCTCAACGGTCCCGCCGTCCGGGTCCTGGAGTTCGGCGATGCCGAGGTAGACGTCCGGTGCCAGTCGACGATTGAGTTCGACCTCCCGTTCACAGCATTCCCTGCGGGATCGCGGGCTTCGGAAATCGAGAAATCCGAGATCAACTGGTTTCTTGCATTTGTAGGCGCGATCGCCGACCAGGAAGACAACACCGCTGTGTGTTTCCCGGACAGCCGCGTACGGTGCATCTGCTGCGTCGGGCACTTATCCGGCCGCGGCGGATGCGTCGATGGTTCGGCGGCTATGACCACCGACATCCTTGTAGGGCTGGTTGATCTCGGTGCGCCAGTTGGCGGGATCCGTCCGCAACTGCGGGTCGCTGAGGTAGACCTCCCAGGGGTCGCCAGAACGTTCGCCGTTGTTCTCATCGATCCAGGAAACGATTGCCCGATACGCGTCATCGATGTCCGCGAGCCGACCGGAATATGTCGTCGTCGCCACCCATTCACTCGGCAGGGCCGAGTTCTCCAGAACGGAGCCGCCTGCCACCTGGCTGATGATCGGGTATCCGGCTTCGACCTCGAAGCGGCCGATGCCAATTCGGTGGTACCGGGCGAACGGCGCGCCGGCGGGATGCCGGCCATTGTCGGCGAGGAAGGCGTAAATCCTGGAATACGTCGTGCTGAGCCAGGACGGCACGTCTTCGATGCGCAACGTCGCCCTGTGGACGACGGTGCTGCTGCCATCGAACCTTCGCGTTGTCACGGCGTACGACGTCATGAGCTGATCCTGGCGCTCGGGGCGAAGAATACGCAGAGTCATTGGTCCTGGGTTGGTGAACAGCCCTCCAGGTGTGATCAGCAGGATCTGCACCTCACGGCCGCGTCTGGCCGATTGCTCGTGGCCGTAGGCATGGAGGAAGGGAGTCGGTTCGCTGACCCAGTGGGAGCACTCCCCATGTGTGTCATTTGGGTGGTTATAGCCGATGGTCGAGCCTGGCGCCACCGGATAGACCCGTGTCTCTGGCCCGGTGAATAGGACGTTCGGCCCTGGTGCCGTGCGCGACTTGAGCGGAAGGCTCCCCCTGTGTTTCCTCCTCCCCATTTGGATAATGATGCTGAAAACCATTGACCAGCAATTGACTTCGCGATGACCGCGGGTGCGCATGCACCTGGCGCATACCCCGGCACTGCGGAACCGTGCCCGGCGATGCACGCGGCCGACACCGCCGCGGCGACGGAGGCGGTCTTCAACGAACTCCGCCCGCAGTTCGAAGGGCAACTGCCGGCCGGCATGGTTCGGGACTACGTGGTTCAGGCGGCCGCTGACCTCGCGGGCTCGATCAGTCGGGAGGCACTGCCCGAAATGGTGATTCGGCTCGCGGCCGTTCGGCTCGAGCGCCAGCTGTGGTCCGAAGGGCCCGATGAGGAAATACAGCGCGCACGCCCAACGTGGTACATGCCCGCCGTCGACGGTGCGCACCGGTCCGACCCGGCTGGGCGCCCGTTCACCCTGCTCATGACACCGCACCAGCGCACGCGGTCGGAATAAGCGCCGGCAACATCACTACCGCGATGAACCAACCGTCCTGGCCACCAGATCGTTAGTGCCGAAAGGCCCTGGCCCCGCCCCTGCGCCGCAGCGGAGCATGGGAGGTGCCGGGGGGATGGAGAGGTCGCGGTCATGGGGACGCGCAGAATGATCTGGGTCGTGACAATGGCCGCCGTGCTACTCGCCTCGGCCGCGTGTGGTGGTGCGGACACGTCGACGACGGGCCGGGCCGTCCCCCTAACCGGGACACCACCGAGTGTTTCGCTCACGCCGCTCCCGCCGCTCACGCTGACACCGCCGACGCGCGCGCCGACGACGGCACCGCCGGACGGCACTACACCCGAAAGCGTCTCGGACGATCCCGCTGGACCCGATTCCGGCAACTCGGGGGAAACGGAGGTGCCAGCAGAGCCTCCCGGTGGTGGCGACGCGCTCGACGCCCTCGCCCCGTTCTTTGCCGCCGTCGCCGAGACCGATCAGAACCTCCGGGCCGCGGCCGAGGCGGTCAACGCCGGAATCGCGGGCGACACCGTCACCTTCGATCAGAGCACCGTCGACGCAGTCGATCGTGGCGCCCCTGACGGGGTGGCGGCCACCATCCCGACCGGCCTGGATCCGACCGTGGAACAGGCTGTGCTGCTGGTCTACAGCGATCTGGTCTCCCGGTACGGCGCGATGCGCGGTGGCGATTGTGTCGACGTGAGCACCCGCCCCCGGGCCGAGCTGAACGTCGATTGCTTCGTCCGCGGTCATGAGGCATCGATCCGGACATCCGGTGACGTGGACGCCGCATATGCCGCCGCCGCGGCAACGCCGGTGATCGTCGCCCCTGATCCGGCCTCGCGGGAAAGCGCCGAGGTGCCGTTGCGCATCGAGTACATCAACAAAGCGAACATGGGCTGCGGCACGATGGGCGGCTACCTGGCCGTGCAGACCATCCCTGTCGACTGGGTAACCGAGGATTCCGGGGCGCCGGAGGTTCCACCAACCGATGGTCGTGTCGGAGGCATTGGCTTCACCGCTCGCTACGACGCGGAAAGCGGCTGGACGGTGGATTTACGAGCCTGCTGAGCCTGCACGAACCACCCGAGAAGATCGTAACGAGCGCCGCACCAAGAACCGATCGGCCGGCTTGCTCCGTATTGATCGCAACGGGTTCGGCAGCAGCGCGGAACCTTCTTTCGAGACGAGTCGCCAATGAGCTCTCCGCGTTCCCGCCGTACCGTCGCCGCTGTCGGCGCCGTTCTCACGACTTTGCCCCTGTCACTACTGAGCGGTGCGGTACCTGCCGCCGCAGATCCGCTGCCGCCGCCGATCGGCGGGTTTGCCAGCGGTGTCTATATCCCCCTCAACGACTGGCCGGTCTCCGGGGCCGGGTCCGGAGCATTGCTGTTGAACGGCAATCTGTCGCTGACCTGGGCCGACACATCGCTGGAGCCCACTGTCGATGAGCAGGGCCAACTCACCGAGTTGGAAACCGCGCTAGGGCTTCGCGGCGCCGTCACCCTGGACCTGCGAGCCGAGACCAGCGGCGACATCGAGGAGACGTTCGAGCTGTTGACGGTGCCCGTCGGATCGTTCCCGGCCGGACCGGCGCAGATCACCAGCTATCTCGGACTCAACCTACGGATCAGCGGCGAGGCCGACGCCGGAGCGCAGGTAGGGCTCGTCGCCCCCTTCAACATCACGGCGGCGCTACACGGGATCGGCGGACGGCCAACCACCAGCATCCCCACCGCTCCAGCATTCGATCCGGAGATCGGGCTGCCCGACCTGGCCGGTGCGCTCTCCGCCTCGCTGACGGTGGAACTCGAGGCCACCCTGACGTTCCAGATCAGCGTTCCGCAGCTCCCCTTGCCGATCGGCGGGCCGGTGTTCGCCACCTCCGTCGGAACCACGATCGACCTGGAGCCGGGCGGCACGCCCTGGTGGCGGCTCACCGCATCCGCGGGTGTCAAGTACGGCTGGTCCGTTCCCGATGTGACGGGTCTGCCGGAACCCCCGCGAAGGATGCAGAACCTCATTCCTCGACAGGAGTGGCAGGTGGCCCGTGCCCACGACGCCGGGCCGGCGGTCGGCACCTCGACCCGGTGGTCCACCGCCTACGACGTGCTCAACAACGGCGACGTCGGTGGTTTGCTCGCCGATGGTGACTCGCTCACGCTGATCCAGCAGGGCAGCAGCCCCGACTCCTTTCCCTGGTTGGCGACGCTCGATGGCGCGGGCGTTCCACAATCGCAGACTCAGACCACTGAGCTGGCCAGCTTCGTTGGATTGGCCCGCGCAGCGGACGGCGCCTCGATCGGCATCAGCCCGGTCGGCGAGATCTGGCGCTTCGACGGCGCCGGAACCGCGCAGTGGGCACGAGCGATTGTCGTCACCGACGCTGCGCTGACCAGCTGGAAAGCCGTCGTGGGCACCGTGGACGGCACCGTCCAGGTGGGAAGCACCTACGCCAGTGACCGGCCGGTCGTCCTCGGCCTCGACCACGACGGCCAGGTGCGCTGGGTGACGGAGATCGATCTCGACGCTCCGTTCGAACGAACCGCCTTGACTGCGTTGGCCGCCGCCCCGGATGGTTCGGTGATCGCGGTCGGATCCACTGTCGACATCACCGACCCGGCAAGGGATTTCAACGATCTGCTGGTGGCGCGGATCGGATCGGATGGCATCGTCAGGTCGGCGGTGGCGTACGGAGGTTCGTTGACCGACACCGCGACCGCGGTTGCCGTGCAACCTGACGGCAGCTACGCAGTGATCGGTACGACGTCCGCGTCATCCGGATCCGATGCCGTCGTCGCCCGCTTCGATGGTCAGGACCAGCTGCTGTGGTCGGGCATTTACCGGGACAGCGAGCCGGCGGACGGTCGCGTGGTGCCGACGGGAATCACGGCGATCGGTTCCGGCGACTATGTGATGAGCGGGACCACAGCGAACATCCCCGACGCCTGGTTGATGCGGATCGACTCGACCGGAATGCCAGTGTGGTCCAAGAGTTTCCTCGGCGCAGATGCCGACAAGCTCACCGACGTCGTCGCCATGCCAGTCGGCGTTGCGGCCGCAGGCGACAGCGTCACCGCGGATTCGGCCTCGACGCAACCGGACACCACCTGGGTGGTCCGGACGTCGGTGGACGGCATGGTGCACTTCGACCCGTCAACCGGTCTGAGCACCGTTAACCGGGCAGTGCAGTGGAGCCTGACCGACAGCTGGGTACTCCGGTCGCTCACCTGGACCGAGTCCTCGCCCGGTCTGACTATCTCGGACGAGCGGTTCGGCTCCACCCCAGCGGCTGCCGTGGTCCGCCCCCTGACCTGAGAGTTGTTCCAGCACTGTGCGTTTGGTCCCATGCCGAAGAACTTGGTGGGGCGGCAGCCGATGACGGCGAAGAGCACGGGCGTAACGTCGGGGCTGGACAGGCCCAGGGCAAGGTCGGCGTCGTGGCGTGAGAAGCGGCCGCCTCCGGCCTCTCAGGTCACCGGGGCCGAAAGAGGTGCTGTCGACGATGACCGAGCGGCGTTGGGCAGGCATCGTTCTGCTCGTGCTCACGCTGTCTGCAACGCTGGTGATCGCTGGACTCGATGGTGTCCGAGTGGCCGGGACCGCGACCATGACGCAAGGGGTGAAAGCGCCGGCAGTCGGCGATTGTCTGGTCTCCCTCACCGACACATCGGTCGCCGCTGCTGCAGTCGGTCGCCCTGCTTCGCAGCCGGTGCCCGGCGTCAGTGAGGACAGGGTGCGTTTCGGCGAATGCAGTTCGACCTGGCGGATCGGCGAAGTCGTCGGCTACCAGCGGTATCCACATCAGTCGTGGAATGTCGAGGCGGACATTGCCTGGTGTCAAAGGGTTTCCGACGACCACCGGACGCTGGAGAACGATCGGTACCAAGAAGTCGTTGCGGGGCTGTGGAAGCCGTCGACCGGGCGGCGGTTTCTCATGGTGCACAGTCGGCCCCATGTCGATCCAGGGGAGCCCAGCTGGGCAGCCTGTGTGCTGGTCGCCCCGAATGTGGAGCAGTACTCCGGCTCTTCCGTGCGATCCCTGGCCGAAGCGCCGGCTCCCGCGCCGTTCGGCCTGTGCCTGGCGGGTACCGCGACCGAACGGTGGGTGTCCTGCGCGGACACGCATCGGACGCAGGAATTCGGTGAGGGGACCGGCGCGCCCATGACGGTCCGTGAGGCAGTCCGCACCTGCCGATCCCTGGTTGCGCGGATGACCGGGATGCCGGACATCACCGCAGGGGGGCGCCTGTTGTTGGAAGTGGTCGGCGGCTCGGCAGACGGCGCCGGTGGGGAGACCGCTGACGGCACCCTCAACCCTCGACATTCCAGCGCCGGTTCCGCCAGTTGCCGGCTTTCGATGATCGGCGAGGCCCGACTGGTCGCATCCCTGATCGGGGTGGGCGAGAAGGGTCTCCCCATCGGTTAGGGCGGGTCGCAGCTGCGGGTTGAGTGGCCCGGAACCAGGAGGGCGGTCAGCGCCGTCCGCGAACTGATCCGCTTTGGGGGAGAGCCCGGGCACCCGCGTCAATCGCGCCGGTCAGACGCGGGTGCATGAGGGCGTCGGTGTTCCCATTGCCGTGCCCACGCCAGTTGGTCACACTCCGAGTGTGAGCACCGCGTGGGAGGAAGATCCGGGCGTGGCGCGCCTCCTGGGGGCGGCTGCCGTGGGGGGTCCACGTTGTCGGCTCGTTGTGATGGGCAAGGTTCTCCAGCTGGATCCGGGTGACTTCCTGGTCGCGGTGGACCGCGCGGTCCGCGCGGGCGTGCTGGACATCGATCCCGATGCCGGCGAGGGTTGGTTCGCAGACGAGGAAGCGCGCCGGGCGGCCGAACGGAATCTGACGTTGGCGGACCGGGCCGACCTCCACCGGCGGTTCGCGGAAGTGCTGGAGTGCGAACCTGGTCCGGTTCACGGGCAGATCGCACGGCACCTGTCGGCAGCTGTCGCGGCCACCCTGGATCCGGTGGATCGAGCTCGGCTCCAGATCCGTTTGGCTGGTCACGCTGTTACCGCCGGAGATCTGGTGACTGCCCGGGCTGCGGTGCGGGCCGCGGTCGCGACGGCCCGCCGCGCTGGCTCGGTGCAGTTGTTGGCGGACGCGGCGTCGACCCTGGAGCCCTTGGGTGAGTCCTCCTGGGACGGGGATGTGTACCAATGGTGTGCGGAGGCGCTCGCGGCCACCGGGCTCGATGACGAGACCCGCGTCCGGCTCTTGGCCCGGCAGACACAGGCGGCGGTGTACTGCGGCCACTGGACTGAGGCGGTTGCGTTGAGCGACGACGCCCTCCGCGGCGCCGAGGTTCTCGGTGATACCTCCCTCATCATCGAGGCGCTCACCGCGCGGCAGCTCGCGACGAGCGGCCCCGACGACAGTGAGGAGCTGGTGCGGCTCGCCGATCGGATGGCGGATCTCGGCACGTCGACGGGTCGCGCCGACGTCGAGATGTGGGGGTGCCTGTGGCGCATTGACGCCCTCGGGTTCGTTGGGGATCTGACGGCGATCGAAGCTGAGACGACGCGACTGGCGAGCATTGTCGGACGCATCGAGGACCGCTCGAGCCGCTGGCACCTCTTGGGGGCGCAAGCTGGGCTGGCGTTGGCCCGGGCGGAGTTCGGGCGGGCCGAGCGTCTGCAAGGCGAGGTCGTCGAGCTCTTGGAGCAGATCGGTCATCCGGCTGTGCACGGCGCTTCGGTGTCGTTCCGGGTGTGGCTGGGCCACCATGTTGGGCACTCCGAGGACATCCTGGCCCCCGAGGTCTGGGATTTCGGCACCGATCCGCGGTGGGCGTTGGGTGCGCGGCTCTTCCGCGCGTTCGTGTTGGTGGACTGCTGCCGCACCGAGGAGGCGGCCGTGCTGTACCAGCGGTGCGGTGCTCCACAGGGATGGCCTCTTCCGCGCCTGGGAGTACTGCCGGTGTGGGCGATCGCCGCCAAAGTGGCCGCGGCAGTGGGTGCCGACGATGACGTCAGGTTCCTCTGCGGCCGGCTGGAGCCCTATCGCGGGCGGTACGTCGTGGGTGGCGGTGGGGGGACGAGCTGCCTGGGGCCGGTCGAGCTGACCTTGGGAGCGTGTTCCAGCGCGCTCTGCGACTGGACCGCGGCACAACAGGACCTGCGCCGGGCCGGCACCATGTGCCGCGAGGCCGGCATGTTGGGCCTCCGGGTGGAAGCTGACTGCCTGCTCGCCGAGGCGCTTGACGCGTCGGGAGACCCGGTCGCTGCCAGGGCCTTTGCTGGGCAGGCACTACCGCTCGCCCGCACCTTGGGCATGTCCCCCTGGACCAGGCGGCTGGAGCGGTTCGCCGTCCCGGACGACCCACTCAGCCCCCGAGAACGGCAGATCGCCGCGCTGGTCGCAGATGGCCTCAGCAACCGTCAGATAGCGGCCCAACTGGTCATCTCCGAACGCACCGCCCAAAACCACGTGCAGCACATCCTGGGCAAACTCGACTTCGCGAACCGTGCACAAATCGCCGCCTGGACCGAGCGGAACCGATCCCGATGAGCACACGGATGAGTAAATCGCACGATGCGCCCACTGCCCTTCGACCGCTTGGCTTACACCATGACTCGACTCGACTCGCCAAACGGCGGGCCAGACCTGGCGCTGTGGGAGTCCGAAGTGACGGCGCACCGGAAGAAGGTCGACGGCCATGTCCCACCGCCAGGTTCGAACCAGCGCACCGAGGCGGCGCGGGCAAGACTCGCGATCGTCCGCGGTGCGAGCACCGTCGTCGAACTGTACGTCGACCCGATCTGCCCGTACACGTGGATAGCCACCTGCTGGTTGCGCGAAGTCGGCCGGCTACGTGCGATCGACGTGCATCACCACGTCATGAGCCTGCACCTGCTGAATGCCGGCGGGGCGCTCGAGAAGCGCTACACCGCAATGGTCGGGCCATCTCGCGTTGCGATGGCAGTGGCGCTGCACCACGGTCATGACGCACTGCGCGCCTGGCACGAAGAGTTCGGTCAACAGATCTTCGACCACTGGCGATACCCGTCACCCCGGGAGTACCGCGCCGCCACGCTCGACGCGCTGGCCGCGGCGGGCCTCCCGGCCGAACTGGCGGACGTCGCAAGGTCCGACGCCTACGACGACGCGCTACGCCGCAGCACGGACGAGGCGATCCTTCCGGTCGGACTCGACGTCGGCACACCGGTTGTCCATGTCGACGGAATCGCCTTCTTCGGCCCGATCCTCAACGCGGTCCCGCTCGGGGACGCAGCCCTCCGCCTCTTCGATGGCCTGCGGTTACTGTCCGAGTGTCCCGACTTCTACGAGTTGAAGCGCACCCGCACATCTCCCCCCAACGTCTGGTATCCGCCGGGCAATGGCGACGACGAGAGGCGCAAGCCGTGAACCCTGACGAGCTCTGGGCCGCGATCGATACGCAGCGGCTGCGCACCGCCGACCTGCTGAGCGAGCTGACACCGGGGGAGTGGGACACGCCCTCGCTGTGCGACGGGTGGACCGTCCGAGACGTGGCCGCACACCTGACCCTGCAAGCGATGACCCTGGGCCCTGCGCTTCTGGCAGCATTTCGGCATCCGGGCAGCCTCAACCACATCATCAACGCATCTGCACGCGACCGGGCCGCGCGGCCCACCGACCGGCTCATCGCAGAGATCCGCGCCATGGTCGGCTCCCGCAAACACAACGTCGGCGTCACACCCCTGGAGACGCTCATCGACATCGTCGTGCACGGCCAGGACATCGCTGTCCCGCTAGGACGAGACCTCCCCGTGGCCCCGTTGGCCGCCGTGACGACCGCGGACCGGCTCTGGTGGAGCCGGTCCACCCGGCTCGGGCGGCTCAAATCCACGGTCTTCGCGGACCTGGACCACCGCGGTCTGCGGTTCGTCGCCACGGACGCGGATTGGTCGGCAGGGGACGGCGACGAGGTCCGTGGCCCGTTGCTGTCCATCGTGCTTGTCCTCACCGGCCGCCCGGTTGGTGCGGTCGCCCTGGCGGGCCCAGGCGCATCGCTACTGGGACAACGCCTCTCATCGAGCTCCAGACGTCGAAAGAATCAATCGTCAACCCGCTTTGGGGCATCGCGACGGCAGCACTCGCCCTAACCATGTGGTGGGACAGCCCGGTGTTTGCGGCCCCGACGATTCGAGGTTTCAGTCGATCTCAAGGCGGGAACACAATCCTCGTGTCTAGCGGAGGAGAAACAACCCTCCTCCCGAGAGGCTCCCGACGCACACTCGGACGCCCCCGACGGGTCCGAGTGTGCCCCTCGGGTCCGAACTCGCGCTTAAGCTCGTCAGACGACGCTAATCGTGTGGCGGTCATGCCCTCCACCTTGTTGCCCTCTCGTTGGGTTCACGACCGTGCTGGAGTGGAGACCCCAACGAGAGGAACATGTTGGCGTGCTCGGCCTTTCGGCCGATTTGTCGGCGTCGGGTGATGATGGGGGATAGTCGACCTCGATATGTTCCTTGCGAACCTCCCTCGTTCACGGGTTCTCTTTCGGTGACAGTTTCGGTGCCGAGCCAGACCCATACCCCTGGGACGGACGGCTTTCGTAGTCACGTCCGGGCGTTCCCCATGGAGCACGACTTCGTGTGCCTCCTCGGTCATTCCCGCTCCACCCACCCCTGGCCCGACGCGGGCCAAGGGTGGGTGAGTTATGACTCTGTTCGATTCCGGTTACGGGGCGGTCTGTTGCAGGGTGCTCTTCGAGTCCTGGGCCTGTGATTTGACGTCGTCGGCAGCAGTGGTGGCCTCGTCCTTGACGGTGGCTGCGGCGTCCGTTGCGGTGGATTTGACCTCTTCCATGGCCTGCTGCGCGGGTTCTTTCAGGTTCCCGGCGATTTCCTTCGCGGTGTCGGTCAAGTCCTCGACCATGGGCTGCGCGGTGTCTTTGACCTTTTCGGCGGCCTGCTGCTCGACCCGACTGGCGGGCAGCATCGAGGACACCAGAAGGCCGGCGCCGAAGGCGATCAGCCCGGCAGCGATCGGGGAGCCCTGGGCCTTACGGGCGACCGTGTTGGGGGCGTCGGCCACCGCGTCGCTGACATCGTCTGCCAGACGCTGTGTGGTGTCCGAGGCGTCGGAGGCGCTGCCCAGGACGGCGTCCTTGACGGATGTCGCGGCGCCGCGGACGCGGCCGACTTGCCGTTTGGCGATGCTGCCGGGGCTGACCTTGTCGCCGAGCGCGTTGACGTTGTCGCTCAGTTCGCTGCGGGTCCGTTCGATGTCTCGGCGGATCTGTTCTGGATCATTACTCATCGGTCGTCCTTTGTTCATCAAAAGTGGTTGTCGGAGCATGGTTGTGAAGGGAGTCGGGTGGGTTATTCGTTGCCTTTGAGGGCGTCCGGGATTTTCTTCACGGTGTCCGCGGTCTTCGGCAGCCCGCGGACGGACCGCAGAGATTTGCGGCCCATGGCGGCCAGGACGGCGCCGATGATGCCCCAGATGACCGCGACGATGATGGCGGACCAGCCGAGGCCGGTGGCGGAACCGATGGCCCACCACAATGCGACGGAAACGAACAGCAACACGAAGTACCCGGCGACGGCGGCGCCGCCGAGCATCCCGGCGCCTTTGCCTGCGCGGGTCGCTGTTTGCTGCAGTTCGGCCTTGGCCAGTTCCAGTTCCTGCCGCATCAGGGTGGACAGGTCCGTGGTGACCTCGGAGATCAGGTCACCCAACGACCGGTCACCCACCGATTCCTGGGCGGGGGGTCGAACATCTGCTGGGCTGCTCATGGCGCCAGGTCACCACGCCCGCTGGCCAGCCCACTCACACCGAGCGGTGGGGACACCGCCAACACCGGGTCGGTGACCGGGACGGGCTCGTAACCGACCGGAGCGCCGGGCAATTCGCCTCCGGTGAGGGCGGACTGGCGGGTGGTCACCGGGTATGCGGACGAGCTCGGGTCGCCCTGGGTATCGGTGGTGTGGCCTGTGCTCGGCGCGGTCAGGCCGCGGGTCAGCCGGCCGGCGAGGACACCGGCACCCAAGGCAAGGGCGAGGTAGGTGCCGGGCTTGCGTCGGGCGAAGGTGCGGACCTCGTCGAGCAGGCTGCCCGGATCCCGGTCGGCGAGCCACCCGGCGGCCGTGCGGGCCCTGTCCGCTGCCTGCCGGGCAAGATCGGTCGCCACCCCATCTTGTTCGGAGTTCCTGGCCATCCCGGACAGTTCGTCGGCCAGTGCGTGCAGGCCTTCGGAGACCCGTTGCTGGGTGCCGGCCGCCTGCTCGGACAGCTCTGATTGGGCCTGGGAGAGAAGCTGTTTGGCCTGATTCTTGGCTTCAGCGGTGACCTGCCCGGCTTGTTCCTTGACCGTGTCGGTGACCTGGGCACCGGCCTGCTTGGCGGTGTCTGCTACCTCGGCGGCCTGCTCTTTTGCGACCTCGGTGGTAGGGCTGTCCCCGTTCTGAGATGCGGGGGGTGGGGTGAGCGGCGCCGGGGGTGGTGGGGCGATGTCCTGTCCCATGATCCGTTGCACCCTGTCCTCCACCTCCTGCTGACGGGTGGCGGCGTTGCCGGGGTAACCCACCGGCCCGGCAGGCGGTGGTGGGGGTGGGCGGAATCCTTCGGTCATGATTGCGGCCTTTCCGGTCGTGGTTGACCCGCCGAGCCCGGTCTCGGGCAGCGCGTGTGGGACTTATTACCCGATCAAACGGTGGTTAACACCTGATTCTTTGACCCGGGCGTCGGCAACCGCTGAGGCCCAGTTTTGACGACCGCTTTAGAGCGGGTAGCCCCCCAACTAATTGAGTGGACACTGGGCGCGCAGCACTAACCGCGGTCAGGTTCGCGCTCGCGAAAGGGTTTAGCACTGCACCGGTCGCAGGCCGGGGCTGGCGTCCCCGGGCTGTTCACCCTTTTCCGGGTAACCCGCAAGAGGGGTGTGCGGATCGTTCCGTGGTTATCGCTTCAGACCTGCGTTGCACGGAGGGACGTCATGTCCGACAACCGTTATCGGGCCGTTCCGGTCTCCGATCAGCAGAGTTGCCCCGAACAGGTGCGGTCGTTGTCGTAGCGCGGTCCGCGGCATCGACCTGCGCCCAGACGGGTGAAAAGCCACACCGCAACCAGGAAATGGGTGTGAAATTCGGTCCGGCGGGAACGGCTCAATAGTCAATACCAGCCGGGAGGAAAAAGAAACGGCGGTGGGTCTGGGAGGCAAGATCATGAATGCCGGTGAGGAAGTGGCAGGTAAGGTCAAAGAAACCACCGGCCGGGCGACCGGCAATCAAGGTTGGCCCTGACCTGCGGGTCGAGTGTCGACTTCAGATTCGCCGATTCCATGATCATTAATCGCTCGGCAGAGGATCCCCCCATGGCGTCGCGATGCCGTGTTTGACGAGTGGCCGATCGCCGCGTGAGCGTGCTGTTGTAGGTACTTCCGGTTGGCCCTGCCTCCGGTGCTTGGATGTTGAGCATGACCGATCACGACGGTGTCCCGCGTGTCGCAAGTGCAAGCCGGGAAATTGCGGCCAGCAGCGGGCGGATCTTTGAGCTCATCGCCGACCCCGCCCTTCAGCCTCGCTGGGACGGTAACGGCAACCTGGCTGAGGCCGCCGTCGGGCAGCGAATCCGGGACGTCGGCGAGGTGTTCACCATGACGCTCACCGGTGATGGCGCGGTGCGCGAGAATCATGTGGTCGAGTTCGACGAAGGTAGGCAGATTGCCTGGCGACCAGCGGAGCCTGGGAAGCGGCCGCCAGGACATCTCTGGCGGTGGGAACTCAAGGCGATTGATGAGTCGCGAACCCTTGTCACCCACACGTACGACTGGTCTCAGTTGACGGACGAGAAGCGCTTTGCCCGTGCGCGGGCGACCACAAGTAGCAAGCTTCAGGCCTCGCTCAACCGGCTCGCCGCGGTGGTCGAGGAATGATCGCCCGACATTGCCCGATTGGCGGCCGCGACCAAGAGATTTTCCGCGTCTTCGTATCCGAAAAGCCGATCGTCTGGAGGACGGCCGGCCGATCAGTTACCTGAATCGCTGGTGGTAATCCGTTGGCTTTGCTTATCGATAGTTGAGTTCGGCGAGTTCGGTGGCGAGCTTGGTCCGGAATGCCGGCAGGCGGCCGAGTAGGGGTAACAGGATGGTGCGCGCACCCTGGATTGCCTTGTTGTGGGTGGTGGCGATTCTGGTCATCCGGTCGGCGAAGGTGACCACCCGCTGGGCGACGGGGCGGCGCTGGGTCTCGTAGCCGTCCAGTTGCCCGGTGGCGAATGCCGTGCCGAGGGCGTAGCCGTCCTGGATGCCGGTGTTCATGCCCTGCCCACCCGCCGGGCTGTGCACGTGGGCGGCGTCTCCTGCCAGCAGCAGGCGGCCGGCCCGGAATCGATCGGCGACCCGGTGGTGCACGCGGAATCGTGAGGACCAGGCCAGGCTGGTGACCTTTCCCCGCCCGGGGGCGCGCTCGTCCAGCAACTGCTGAACAAAGGCGAGATCCGGTGTTTCCGGGGCGTCATTGACGGTGGCGACGATGCGGTAGTGGCCGTCGGGGAGCGGTGCGACGACGGTGAGGCCGGCGGAGCCGAACGTCAATGAGACCTCTTGCGCGCCGGGCGACCAGTCCATCGTGACATCGGCAAGGACGAAGGATTCGCCGTAGGCGCTGCCGGTGAATCCGATGCCCGATGCCTCCCGGACGGCGCTGTGCATGCCGTCGGCACCGACGGCGTACCCGGCCCGCAGGGTTTGCCCGGTGGCCATGGTGAGCGTGACGCCGTCCTCGTCCTGAACGACTGACGTGACCTGGTGCGGACGGTGCACGTCGTGGCCGAGTGCCCGAAGCCGGGCGAGCAGCACGCTTTCCGTCTCGCACTGCGGGACCATCAAGGTGTACGGGTAGGGCGTGGGCAGTCCCTGGAACGGCACCGTGAGCAGTCGGCGGGAGCCGTCGCGGACGACGAACTTCGTGATGGGAACGCCGCGGGCGATCAACTTCTGAGCGGCACCGAGTTCGTCCAACACCTCCAACGTGCGAGCGTGCACGACGGCGGCCCGGGAAGTGTTGGCGCCCTCGGCCAACTGGTCCACGATGACGAACCCGACGCCGGCCGTGGCAAGGGTCACCGCGAGCGCGAGCCCGGTCGGACCGGCCCCGACGATGGCGACCTCAGTGTGCGCGGGCAGTTCGGTGGTGGTCATGTCGATGTCCTCTCGTCGGTCCTGGCTGTGGTCAACAAGTGTTGGCCAACGTGTGTTGACCTATTGTGCACGGGCTCGGCCGGAAAGTCAACGGTTGATGGCCTACAGTTGTTGGCATGACGGTGAACAGCGTGGATCCCAGCCCCGAGAAGCGTTCGGATCGAACCAAGAGCGCGATCCTGCGAGCGACGCGTGCGCGGCTAGCGGCGCACGGGTACGACCGCACGACGATCCGGGCGGTCGCCGCCGACGCGGGTATCGACCCATCGATGGTGATGCGCTATTTCGGCAACAAGGCGCAGCTCTTCGATGCCGCGCTGGACATCGACCTGCGCTTACCTGACCTGAGCGCGGTTCCAGCCGACGAGCTGCCGCGGATGCTGGTTCGGCTTTTCCTGGACCGCTGGGAGAGCGACCCCGCCGGCGATGCCCTGCTGGTGCTCCTCCGCTCGGCGGTCACCAACGAACACGCCGCAGCGAAGATGCATCAGATCTTCGCCGCACAAGTCGCCCCAGCGCTGGCCGCCGCCATGGGCCAGGACCTCGCAACGAGGCTGGCCGGTCTTGTTTCAGCTCAGCTGCTCGGCCTCGGGCTGACCCGTTACCTACTGCGCCTTCCGGCCGTGACCGCACTCACCACGGACGAGATCGTCAACGGCCTGACCCCGGCCATCCGGGCCACCCTGCAACCCGGTCCTGCCTGATTACCCCTGCATCGGAAGCTCTCACCGACGGCCAATCCACGTCCGACACCGGAGGCAACGCGCAGCCCACCCCTGCCATTGGTCCCAATCCAACGGGTGCCGCTGACTCCAACATCCACGCCAATGCTGCGTTCTGGCTATGGTCAGCCCGGTATTTCACGTCGCCCTTTCCTGGACCGCAAGATCAGGAACACGGAAGAGACGGCATCCGAATTTCGGAATTTCGGCAAACTAGATACTTCGACAACTACGCAAAATTTGGACCAAGAGTATTGACTAGCGGCTCCGCGAGTGAAAGCGTCAAACCGCTCGCTCGGCGCTGGCAACCATAGGTCAGTCACCGTGACCGGAAGGACCTCCAATGCGACGTTCCGCTCTTGCGCTTGTCTTGGCAGTGGTAGAGCTCGGCCTGGTGGCACCACCCGTCAACGCTGCACCGCAGAATCTGAGTGGAATTTCTCGGGGAGTCATGGACAAGGTCTTGGAGCTCCCAACGCCCGACAATCCCTCGCTTTTGGCAACCCCTGCATCGAGCTGAGGGACAAATCGTTGCTCCCATCAGCGGTGCAGGGGTCGCTGTGTGCACCGTTCGGCACGGCACGAAAATTCTGTTCTCCGGATGGACAACCGAGTGCAGCACGTTCGAAGGCAATGGCACCATCGAGGCAGAGTTGCGCGAATGCGCCCAGGACGCCGATGCGGAAATCTCACCGTCGGTCACCCTCAACGGGGTACCCATTAAGCTTTCCTCGGTCGAGACCAAGCTTCTAAGAATTTCTCTCCCCGAGGACAACATCATCAAGTTCTTTTATCCGGACCGCGAATTCGACTTGACCGGGCTGTCCGTCGCTCACGGTTATGAATACCTCACGCAGCCGCTGAAGAGAGGGACGCTCACGATCGTCAACAACGTCACTTTCGGCGACGGTAGCACCCAAGAGGTCACGACCGTAATCCTCGTCGAGTAGCCACCCAAGGTGAGCGGCATTCGATGCTCGCTCGAGCGTCGATAACGTCGCACTCGCCGCCGGACCCGCGACTGACCTGGGCAGACGGTTCCTGCGATACGGCGTGCCCGCTGGGTCGAGAGTTGTTCCTCACCGACTCGGGCCCGGAAACGGAACCGATCTACAACCAGGGTGTCGCTTTCCCGCAATTCGCAGCGTTTCCTTGCTCGACGACGACGCCGCGGGCAGGCGCAGGTTGCGGAGCTACTTGCCGGGCCCCAGATCAGCATGTTCGCGGACACCCAAACACACCTGATAGCCGCGATAATCCTGGCCTGTCCCGACGAGGCGATCGGCATCGTTGAGACCGCACGGGGCGGCGAGGACAATGACGCAGGCGGCGGCCGCGCCGACGATGACGGACAGGGGCTCCAGCGATGAACCGGGTCGACATCCACGAGGAGTTGCGGCAAGCGCAGAACGACTTTCACCAACTCGTTGCCGGGGCCACGCCGCTGGACCTGCACCGACGGTCCGACGGCACCCGCTGGACGAACCGGCAGTTGTTGTGGCACATGGTGTTCGGGTACCTGATTGTGCGCACTCTGATGCCGCTGGTGCACCTGCTGGGCCGACTGGGCTGGAGCCGCCGATTCGCCGCCATCCTCAATGCCCTGTATCGACCGTTCCACCTGATCAACTTCGCCGGGTCCGCCGGTGGTGGGCTGCTGCTGTCGCCCAGGCGGATGGCCGCGATCATGGACGCCACGATTGATGCTCTCGACCGTCGGCTCGCCGCGGAAACGCCCGCGTCGCTCGCGCTCACGATGCACTTTCCGACTCGCTGGGACCCATATTTTCGGGACACCATGAGCGTGTTCGACGTCTACCACTACGGCACCGAGCACTACAACCATCACCACCGCCAGCTCACTGTGCATTGACGTGGCCTTGTCGGCCGCTCAACCTGAAATGACCAGCGCACGGGGTCTGTAGAACTCACAGCGCCCTCTCTGGCTTTCGCCACTGTCGGCGTTCCTTTCTTGTCGGGTTCGTTCGAGTCCGTTGGTTCTTAGCAGTCCATCTGACTGCAGGGCGACGTCGACGGTTCGCTTCTCTGCATGTTTTTTTTCCTTTTTTTTTCTTTTTTCTTTTTTTTTTTTTTTTTTTTTTTTTTTTTTTTTTTTTTTTTTTTTTTTTTTTTTTTTTTTTTTTTTTTTTTTTTTTTTTTTTTTTTTTTTTTTTTTTTTTTTTTTTTTTTTTTTTTTTTTTTTTTTTTTTTTTTTTTTTTTTTTTTTTTTTTTTTTTTTTTTTTTTTTTTTTTTTTTTTTTTTTTTTTTTTTTTTTTTTTTTTTTTTTTTTTTTTTTTTTTTTTTTTTTTTTTTTTTTTTTTTTTTTTTTTTTTTTTTTTTTTTTTTTTTTTTTTTCTCTTTCTTTTTCTTTTTAATTATTTTGTTTGCGTTGTTTTTTGTGTGTTTGTTCTTTTTTTCTTGTTGTATCTCTCCTTTATATCTTTCATCTATCTCTATCCTCTTTCTCTTTTTTCTTCTTCTTCTTCTTCCTTTTCTTTATCTTTTTTCTTTCTCTTTTCTTCTCTTCTTTTCTTTTTCTTTTCTTTTTCTCTCTTTACCATCTTCTCCTCTTTTCTTTTTATCTCTCTTCCTATCTTTCATCTCTTTCTCTGCCCGTGATCTAGTTGTCCGACACGAATCAGCGGATCTGGTCTCGGTGTTTTTCTCGCATCGTTTCGTTTACATTTCTTCTTCTTATTTCTTCTCGTCTCTGTTGTCGTTTTTCTCGTTTCTTTGTTCGTTTTCCTCTTTTTTTCTTTCTCTTTTTCTTTTTCTTTTTTTCTTTTTTCTTCTTTTTTTTTCTTCTCTCTCTTCTCTCTCTTTTCCTTAGTTACTTTTCACCTTTCTCCTTCTTTTTTTCAGCTTTTATATTTCTTAACTCTCCTTCCCTACTCGGGTCTTGTTCTTCTTTTTTTTCTTTTTTTTCTTCTTTTTCTCTCTTTTCTTCTTCATCTCTCTCTTTCTTTTCTTCTATATCTTTTTGTTTTTCTTCTTTTTGTTTATCTTGTTCTTAGGATCTGGGCGTTTATCATTTGGTGCTCTGATGTGGGACGTATAAGATTAGTGATGTCGCAGCTCTTATCGTTGATCTTATATAGTATCATTTTCTTTCTAATCTTATATTTTTTATCTTCTATTCATTCATCTAATCATCTATCTTATCATTGTATTTCTCACATATCTTCTCATAACATTTTATCTTCTTAGTAGTCATCATTTCATTATATAGTATTTTTTATCAAAAATGGGGTGATTATTCTCATTTATATTTTCTTTGGTCATCACTTGGCAACGCTCTAACGCGGATCCTGGGGCGTCACTTTTGGTTCGGCATCATCCACGACCAGATCCTGACCCACCCAGCGGACACGAATCAGCCGACCTCGATCACGAAACCGCCGCCTGAAATGACCCCCTGGCCCATCCCGACTTCTCTCCTCCTTTCTTTTTCTTTTCTTTTTTTCTCTTTTTTTTTTCTTTCTCTTTCTCTTTTTTTTTTCTCTTTTTTTTTTTTTTTTTTTCTCTCTTTCTTTTTTTCTCTCTTTTTCTTTTTTTTTTTTTCTTTTTTTTTCTCTTTTCTTTTTTTTTTTTTTCTTTTTCTCTCTCTTTTTTTTTTTTTTTCTCTTTTTTCTTCTTTTCTTTTTTCTTTTCTTTTTTTTTCTCTTCTTCTCTTTTTTCTATCATTACTTTTCTTTCTTCTTTCTTTTCTTCTTTTTTCTCTTCTTCTTTCTTTTTCTCTTTCTTCTTTCTTTTCTTTTTCTTTCTCTTTTCTCTTTTTTTTCTTCTTTTCTTTTCTCTTTTTTCTTTCTCTTCTTTTTCTTTCTTTTCCTTTCTCTTTTCTTTTTCTCTTTTTCTTTCTTTCTCTCTTTTCTCTTTTCTCTCTTCTTCTTCTTTCTTTCTTTTTCTTTTTCTCTCTCTCTTTTTTTCTTCCTCTTTTCCTTTCTGAGTCGATCGGCATCGCTCAGGCCGCACGGGTCTTTTTTTTTTTTTTTTTTTTTTTTTTTTTTTTTTTTTTTTTTTTTTTTTTTTTTTTATTTCTAGGCCGGGCACCGACGAGCAGCCCGATGGAGGTGCCGTCGAAGGCCTGTTTCGGGTCGTCGGTGATGTCGATACCGGTGAGCAGCGGGAACGCGCAGTCGTCGATTCGATCGCGTGCCCTGGGCGGCCTTCAGGGCTGGTGATCTCCAGCAGCCGGAGCCGGACCGGGGTATCCGGTCCGAGCAGGGCACCGGCGGCGATGCGGAACAGCAGGGCGTAGCCGATCTGCCCGGCGGCGCCTGTCACGGTCACCGTGGCCGGTGGCTTGCTCATGGCTCTCTCCTCAATGAGATCTGTTGCCCCGAAAAGCGATTGGGTTCAGTTCTGGTCTGGTGCGATCCGGCCACGCTTGGGGTTGACGAGCCAGCCGCCCCGGCACCGGGGATGGTGCCGGGGCGGCGGCAATTCGTGGTGCTCGTTCCTCCGCCCGGGGCGTCCGGGCCGAAGCAACGTTTCCTCGAACCCGGGGCGTCCGGGCGGAAAGGTGTTAGTGCGCGGGTGATGTCGCTTTCCCGTGGGCGTTTGTGTGGACATTGGCGTCGACAACGTCGTTGTGCACGTCGATGTCTTCGATTTCCAGTTCTGCTTCCGAGGTGAGGAGGTGTGGGTTGTGCTTGGCGTCGTAGAGCACCTGCTTGGCGCGGTCGTGGTCGAAGTCGCCTTCCCATTTCGCGACGACGATGGTGGCGATGGCGTTGCCGAGCACGTTGATGAACACCCGCCCCTCGTTCAGGATCCGGTCCACCCCGACAATGAGAGCCAGCGCGGCGACCGGGACGGTACCGATCGCGGCCAGGCTGCTGGCCAGGACCACGAACGCGCCGCCGGCGATCCCCGCGGTGCCCTTGCTGGTCAACATCATGATGCCGACCAGCAGCAGTTGCTCCTGCCAGGACAGGTCGATGCCGGTGGCCTGGGCCAGGAAAAGGGTGGCCATGGTCAGGTAGATCGCGGATCCGTCGAGGTTGAACGAGAAACCGGCCGGGATGGTGATGCCGACAACGGGTTTGCTGGCGCCGAGGTTCTCCAGTTTGCGCATCAGTTGCGGGAGCACGGTCTCACTGGACACGGTGGCCAGCACGATGATCAGTTCGGTCTTGAGGTACCGGATCAGGCCGAACAGGCTGAGTTTGCAGGCCCGCATGACCGGCCAGAGCACGATGAAGATGTAGGCCACGCAGGTGCCGGTGAACACCAGGACCAGCATGCCCAGGTTGGCCAGGCTGGACGCGCCGTAGGTGGCGGTGACCGCGGCGAGCGCGCCGAGGGTGCCGTAGGGGGCGAGTTTCATGATCCAGCCGACGATCCGGAAGATGATGCCTTGCAGTGCGGTGATGAAGTCGGTGACCGGTTTGCCCTTGGGGCCGGCCATGTTCAGCGCGAACCCGAAGACGATGGAGACCAGCAGGGCCGGCAGGATCGCGCCGTCGGTGAACGCGGACAGCAGGGTTTCCGGGATGAGTTCGGTGACGAAGTGCACGAACCCGACCTCTTGGCCCTGGCCGGGGATCTTCGACGGGTCCAGGGTGCTGGCGTCGATGTTCATCCCGGCGCCGGGTTTGAAGATGTTCCCGACGATCAGACCGATCAGCATGGACAGCAGTGACAGGCCGATGAAGTAGACCAGCGCCTTGATGCCGATCTTCCCGACCCGGCGGACGTTGTCCATGGTGGCGACCGCATGCACGACGACCACGAAGATGACCGGTGCGACGATCATCTTCACCAGGGCGATGAACCAGTCGTTGAGTGGTTTGAGCGCAATACCGACCGGAGGAAAGAGCAGGCCGATCGCGATGCCCAGCACTGCGCCGATCACGACCTGCACCCACAGTTCCTTCAAATGCCGGAAAGGTGAGCGAGATTTCTTTTTCGCTACGAGTTCTTGGGACATGTGGCCCCACTCCTTACACATCTTTGTGGTGAACGTTGACGGTGCCGTGAATTCGAGGTGGTGCGCGGGGCTCGGATTGCGTGCGGTTGACCGGCATGTGCGGTCGCAGCGGGGCGCGCCGTTCCAGCGGGCACGGGCGGGGCCGGTGCTCGCTGGAACGGGCGGACGGATCCTTGCCGGACCAGTTCGGTTCGGAGTGCTGTTTGTCTGGGTTGATCAGTCGTGCAGGGCCTTGAGGACCTTGTAGAACGCGGCCTTGCCTTCGAACCCGATGCCGGGGATGTCGGTGAGCCCGACCTGGCTGTCCAGCACGACCGCGTTGTCGGCGAACCCGCCGGTGGGCTGGAACTCACCCGGGTAGGACTCGTTCCCGCCGAGCTTCAGGGCGGCCGCGATGTGCAGGGAGAACTGGTGTCCGCCGTGCGGGATGCACCTGCGGGAGGACCAGCCGTGCTGGCGGAGCATGTCCTGGATCCGCAGGTACTCGGTGAGCCCGTAGCTCAGGGCGGGGTCGACCTGGATGATGTCCCGGTCGGGGCGCATCCCGCCGTAGCGGATCAGGTTCCGGGCGTCCTGCAGGGAGAACAGGTTCTCCCCGGTCGCGATCCGGCCCTTGTAGTGCTCGGACACGGTGGCGTTCAGGGCGTAGTCCAGCGGGTCGCCGATCTCCTCGTACCAGAACAGGTTGTAGGGCTCGATCGCCTTGGCGTACTCCAGCGCCTCTGACAGGTCGAACCGGCCGTTCACGTCCACGGCGAGGCGTTGCCCGTCGCCACCGACGACATCCAGCACGGACTCGATGCGCTTGAGGTCCTCCCCCAAGGGTGCGCCGCCGATCTTCATCTTGACCACCCGGTAGCCAAGGTCCAGGAATCTGCGCATCTCGTCCTGCAGCTCGGGTAGGCCCTTGTCCGGGGCGTAATAGCCGCCGGCGGCGTAGACGAACACCGAGTCGTCGGGCTGGCCGTCGCCGTACTTGTCGGACAGGAACCGGTACAGCGGCTGGCCGGCGACCTTGGCTGCGAGGTCGAACAGGGCCATGTCGATGACGCCGACTGCGACGGAGCGTTCGCCGTGGCCGCCGGGCTTCTCGTTGCGCATCAGGAAGTCCCACGCCTTGGTGGGATCGAAGTTGGTCCCGTCCTCGTTGAGGATTTCGTCCGCTGGGGCGGCGAGCAGGCGGGGGATGATCCGGCGGCGCAGGATGTCGCCCGCGGAGTACCGGCCGTTCGAATTGAAGCCATATCCGACAAGGGGTTTGCCGTCGACGATCACGTCGCTGACCACCGCGACGATCGAGCAGTCCATCGAGCTGAAATCGATCCAGGCGTTCCGGATCGACGAGCTGATGGGGATGATTCCCTCATGCACCGACACGATCTTCACTGATCCTCCAAGGTCTTGTAACTTATAAGGTGTAAGAGGAAGGTATTATAAGAAGTCACCGAGCGCAAGGGGCAGCGATGACTTCGCCGAATCTCTTTTCCACCAAGAGCGACGCCGCCTACGCCGAGGTCCGCCGGCGCATCCTGGCCGGCGAACTCGCCCCCGGGTCGGTCCTTGACCAGTACCAGCTGTCCGACTCGATGGGCATGAGCATCACCCCGCTGCGGGAGGCGCTACGCCGCCTCCGTGGGGAAGGCCTGATCGACATCGACGTGCACAAGAACACCCGAGTGACGCCGCTGAACGCCACCGAGGCCCGCGAGCTCTTCGAGATCCGGATGGCCCTGGACCCCGCCGCCGCCGAACTCGCCGCCCAGCGCCGCACCGACGCCGACATCAAAACCCTGCAGAACGCCGCCAAACACCTCGTCCCCGTGACCCGCACCTGGGGAGAGAAGGGGTTGCTGGCTCACTCCGCGTTCCACCGCGCGATCTACGTCGCGTCACACAACGACAACATGATCATCATGCTCGACGGACTGTGGGACAAATCCGACCGCTACCGGCGCTTGGGGCTCCTGCTGCCCTCCGGGGCGGAGAACCGCGAACGCGACTTCATCGAACACCGCAAAATGATGGAAATGATCATCGACAAAGACGCCCAGGGAGTCGCCGACCTGATGCGCCAACACATCCGGCTCAGCCTCACCGTCGCCGCCATCGACGCCCTCGACGAACAACTCGGCAACACCACGACCGGTAGTCGGTAGCGGAACCACCTGGTTTGTTGCTATCGACAGTGCCAGTGAGGGAGGGCCTACGCGAGCCTGGGTCAGCCCTCCGCTCAACTCCGTGCGGGCCACAAAATGAAGGTGCTGGTGGATCCGACCACCTGACATCTTCCGGTCACCATGGTCCACCGGGCCGTCTGACGGGCTCCCATAGCGCGTCGCAGCTGAGGTGAACGGACAGGGGAGGACAGGAAACGGAGGGGCCGCGGTCGTCCGCGACCCCTCCGTTGCTTCCGTTCGGATGAGTGTCAGGCGCTGACGCGCATGCTCTCGTTGTTGTGTTCGGCGGCGGCGCGTTCCACCGGCCCGAAGGTTTCTTTGGTGATCAGGGTGGCGATGAGGCCGATCGAACCGTAGACGCCGAACAGAATGGCGGCGCCGACCCAGCCGAAGTTGGCGTAGAGCAGGGTGACGACGAAGGGGGTGAACCCGGAGACGACGGCGGAGAACTGGTAGGCGATGGAGGCACCGGAGGATCGGGTGTTGGCGTTGAACAGTTCGGGGAACCAGGCGCCCTGGGCGCCGGCCAGGGAGTTCTGGATGACGGCGTAGGCGATGACGACGGCGATCACGATAAGGATCGCGACACCGGTGTTGACGAGCATGAAGAGCGGGAAGGCGAAGATGACCATGACGGTGGTGCCGAAGAGGTAGATCCGCCGCCGGCCGACTCGGTCGGTGGCTTTGCCCCAGTTGTAGGTGGCGAAGATTCCGATGCCGGAGGCGATGCACAGCGCGGTGAGGGTGAGGGTGTTGTCGGCCAGGTTTTCGGCCTTGAGGTAGGACAACATGAAGGTGATGGAGACGGCGTACCCGGCGGTCTCGGCGATGCGAAGTCCGATGCCGCGCAGGATGTTCCGCCAGTCCTCCTTGAGCACCTTGGTGATCGGGTTCTTGACGATCTCACCGCGGGCCTTGACCTCTTCGAACACGGGGGACTCGGGGACCTTGGAGCGGATGATGATGCCGACGATGACGAGCAGGATGGATAGCAGGAACGGCACGCGCCAGGCCCAGGTGCCGGGCAGGTGGACGCTGACCAGGAAGACGAGGTTGGCCAGCAGCAGACCAACGGGGAAGCCGGCCTGGACGATGCCGGTGTACTTGCCCTTGGCTTTCCAGGGGGCGTGTTCGTAGGTCATCAGGATCGCGCCGCCCCATTCGGCGCCGTAGGCCAGGCCTTGGATGACGCGGACGATGACGAGCAGGATGCCCGCCCAGACGCCGACCGATTGGTAGGTGGGCAGCAACCCGATGGCGAAGGTGGCCAGACCCATCAGGATCAGGCTGGCGACGAGAACCGGTTTACGGCCTAGCTTGTCACCCAGATACCCGCCGATGACCCCGCCGAGCGGACGGACCAGGAAACCGACACCGAGGGTGGCGAAGGACAGCAGGGTGGCGGTGAGGGGGTCTGTGCCGGGGAAGAAGTAGGTCCCGAAGTACAGGGCCGCGGCGGTGCCGTAGCCGATGAAGTCGTAGGCCTCGATGGTGGCCCCGATTCCCGAACTGATGGCGACTTTCCGTGCGTGGGGTGTGCCCTGGGCCTTGCCCTCCAGGGAATGCGACTGCGAAGTGCTCACCGTCGAGGCTCCTTGTCTGGTCCGCGTCTGTGCGGATCCGTCATCGCTGGCCGCAGTCCCCATCATTGGTGACTGTTAACAGTCAACAGCGCTGGAAGAAGAATGGACCATGTACGGTTGACTGTCAACAGTCAACTGAAGATTCGGCGAGAAAGCTGCCGAACGGCACCGGAGGGCGAATGTCTGCAGCGGGCAGTCGGGGACGAACGGCAGGCAGCGGGCCGGGACTCGTCGAACCGGGCGACAGCTCGACGGTGCCGGAGGAGATCTCGCCGTTTGTCTCACGGATCTTGTCGGGCCGTCGGAGTCGGGCGGCCCGGATGGTTGGTGGCATCGTCCATGGTGCGAACGCCAGGGTCAGGCGGTGTCCCGGTTGCCGGTGTTGGACTCGGTCATGAGATTGTTGGCGGCTTCGCGCATGTGCTCTTCGACCGCGACACGAGCCTGGTCGGGGTCGCCGGCGGCGACGGCGTCGACCAGCACCTGGTGCCGGGGCACGGACATGTTGCCCAGTGCCCGGTCGGTGCCGGCGAACATGATGGACATCCTGATGGAGCCGGCAATTCCTTCCCAGCTGCGGACCAGTGCTGCATTGCCGGTGAGGGTGCAGAGGGTGCGGTGGAAATCGAGGTCGATCTCCACCATCTCGCTGATCGACCCGGTCGCCGCGCCCAGGGCATCGAGCGCCGTCTGTAGTTGGCGGACAATAGGTTTGCGGTTCTGCACCTTGCAGAGCAGGGCAGCGGCCAAGCCTTCCAGGGCGGAGCGGACCTCGAACATGTCGCCGATCTCGGCGGCGCTCAGCGTGCGAACCCGGAGCCGGCCGCGCTCGGAGGGTTCGACCAGGCCCTCCTGTTCCAATTGGCGCAGTGCCTCCCGGAGGGTGCCGCGTGAGATGGACAACGCTGCCGACAATTCGGTCTCCACCAGATGGGTCCCCGGAGCGATTTCTCCGGACGTCACCGCATTGCGCAGGACGTCCAGCGCCTGTTCGCGCAGGCTGGTCTTCGCCAAGCCGCCCAGTCGTGACACTCCTGAACCCGCTACCGCACCGGTCATCGGAACCCCTTTCGTCGACGTCAGCATAATCGCCAACAGGTAACTGTTGACTGTCAACAGTTAACGTGCCAAGATGAGTGCATCGCCGAGCAGCCGGGGAACGGTCTCCCGCATCGGTCGCCACTCTGAAGTTCTCGCCCGGACCCGCCACAGCAACGCATCTCGGCCGCACCCGTGGCCGCACCTCGTCAAAGGAGACCCCATGACCACCAGCACCCAGCGCACCGTCGTCATCACCGGAGTCGGCGCCGAGCGCGGCATCGGCCGCGCCACCGCCCATCGCTTCGCCCGGGACGGGTGGGCCGTGGTCGGCCTCGATCTGGACGGTGCCAGCGCGGAGAAGCTGGCGGCCGAACTGACCGAGCAACACGGAGTGCCCGCGTTCGGTACACAGGTCGACGTGGCCGACGAGCGCTCCGTGCTGTCCGCCCGGGACGCCGTGCATGCGGCGGAGCTGCCCGTTGTCGGTGCGGTGCTGAACATCGCCGGGATCACCTCCCCGGTGCCGTTCCTGGAGACGACATTGGCGCTGTGGAACAAGATCTTCGCGGTCAATGCCACCGGCACCTACCTGGTCACCAAGGCGTTCCTGCCGGACATGATCGACGGCGGCTACGGCCGGATCGTGAACATGTCCTCGGTGTCGGCGCAGCAGGGCGGCGGGGTGTTCGGCAAAACCCCCTACTCCTCCGCGAAGGCCGCCGTCATCGGGTTCACCCGCTCGCTCGCGCGGGAACTCGGACCAACCGGCATCACCGTGAACGCGATCGCCGCCGGCGCCGTCGATACCGACATCCGAGTGCAGGGAACCACTCCCGAACTCGAGGCCTCGATCGTCGCGAGCGTGCCACTGGGCCGGCAGGCGTCGGTCGACGACGTCACCGCCCTGTTCGCGTTCCTGGCCTCCGAAGAAGCCGGTTACATCACCGCCACCACGCAGAACCTCAACGGCGGCTCCTACATCGCCTGACCGCACCCCAGATCCCGTCCCGGCAGAGCACAACCAGCACCCACCAGCAGCAGTGAGAGGACATGCAATGACGCAGACACTGGACCGAACCGCCCGGGTCAACGCCCTGGCGCAGGCCGCCGACCGTATCCGGCACCTCATCCTGAACATGGGGGAGGTGCAGGGCCAGGGCTACGTCGGGCAGGGCCTCGGCTTCGCCGACGTCCTCGCCGTCGTCTACAAAGACCTCGCCAACTACCGCCCCGAGGACCCGGATTGGGTGGACCGGGACCGGGTGCTGCTGTCCATGGGGCACTACGCCATCGCCCTCTACGCCGCCCTGGCGGAGGCCGGTGTCCTGCCGGTCGAGGAACTCGACACCTACGGCTCCGACGACTCCCGGTTGCCAATGTCCGGGATGAGCACCTACACCCCCGGCATGGAAATCTCCGGTGGCTCCCTGGGCCATGGGCTCGGCCTGGCAGTCGGGATGGCGCTCGGACTCCGCCTGCAGGGCAAGGGGTCCCGGGTGATCAACCTCATGTCCGACGGCGAGCTCGACGAGGGTTCCACCTGGGAAGCTGCGATGGCCGGCTCTCACCACGGCCTCGGTCGCCTGCTGTGTGTGGTCGACATGAACGGTTTGCAGGCCGACGGCCCGACGAAAGGTGTGTTGCGCACCGAGCCCGTACAGGCCAAGTGGGAAGCCTTCGGCTGGCGGACCGTCCGGGTCAACGGCAATGACATCGCCGCCCTGATCGGGGCTTTCGACTCCGTCCCGGCCGACGACGACCGACCAGCGGTGGTCATCTGCGACACCCGTATCGGCTCGGGGGTGCCGTTCCTGGAGACCCGGGAGAAGGCCCACTTCATGCGCATCGACGAAAACGAGTGGGCGCTCGCCCGCACCGCATTGATCAACGCAGCACTGCACGACGCCGCCGCCACTGCCCCGGAAGGAAACTGATCATGACCACCGCCACCGCCACGAAGGCCAAGCCGAAGACGTCCGCGATGATCGCCAGCATCGCCGAGGCCGGGCAGCGCACCGCATCCGCCCCGTTCGGACACGCACTGTCCCAACTTGCCGCCGAGAACCCTTTGATCGTCGGTCTTTCCGCTGATCTTGCGAAGTACACCGACATGCACATCTTCGCGCAGAACCATCCGGAGCGGTTCTTCCAGATGGGCATGGCCGAGGCGCTGATGCTCGGCGCCGCCGCCGGGATGGCCGAGACCGGACTGATCCCGTTCGCGTCCACCTATTCGGTCTTCGCCACCCGCCGGGCCTATGACTTCCTCTGCCTGGACATCGCCGAACCCAACCTGAACGTCAACGTCGTCGGCGCCCTGCCCGGGTTGACCACCGGCTATGGACCCAGTCACCAGGCTGCCGAGGACCTCGCCCTGCTGCGGGCGATGCCGAACCTGACCATCGTCGACCCCTGCGACTCGGTCGACATCGAACAGGCCGTGCCGCAGCTGGCCGCGACCGACGGGCCCACCTACCTGCGGCTGCTCCGCGGACATGTCCCGACGGTGCTTGACGAGTACGACTACACCTTCCAACTCGGCAAGGCCGCGGAACTGCGCACCGGTCGCGATGTCAGCTTCATCTCCACCGGGCTGATGACCATGCGCGCTCTGGCTGCCGCCAAACAACTCGAAGCAGACGGCGTCGACGTCGCGGTCACCCACGTTCCCACGATCAAACCCCTGGACCACGAGGCGATCGCCCGTGCCGCCGGCGGCGGTCGGCTCGTCGTCACCCTGGAGAACCACACCATCATCGGCGGTCTGGCCGACGCGGTCGCGTCCAGCCTGATGTTCGGCAACGGCACCCGCACCGTCCCGACCATCCGGCGGGTCGGGCTGCCCGATGAATTTCTCGGTACCGGCGCATTGCCCACCCTGCACGACAAGTACGGGCTGTCCACCAACGCCATCGTGAAATCCGTCCACGGGTGGCTCGGCTGAGGAACTCACCCAGGCGCTGCAGGCCGGGACGCCAAGGTCTGCGTTGCCGCAGGAGGTTGGGGCGCCGACCGACCCCGGGGCCGCTCTCGGCCGGCTACAGAACGCCGCAGCGTCGGGCCTGCGACACGGCCTCGGATCGGTTGGCGGCGCCGAGCTTGGCGTTGATGTTCTTGAGGTACCACTTCACGGTGTTGACGCTGACCGTGAGTGTGTGAGCGATGCGTTGGTTGCTGCAGCCGCGGTCGAGCATTTGGACGATGGTCAGCTCCCTCGCGTTGAGCATTGCCTGCGCGCGCGGCCGCCGCGACTGGCCGGCGATGTGCGCGGCGAGACTGCCCAGGGCCGCCGCGTCCAGTGGCTGGGGCGTGCGATCGGATGCCTCATCGAGGCGGTTGAGGAGTCGTTCGACGATGGTCTCAACCTCCACTCCGCCGTCGACGAAGGTTTGGTGCAACCGCGCGGGCAACCCGCATTGAAGGGCTTTGCTCATGGTTCGTTCCGCGGCCAGTTGCCTTCCGGCGCGCTCCTGGAAGACAGCGAGTTGGATGGTGGCGACGAGCCGCGCGCGGGTCTGACCGCGTGCCGACATCTCGCGGGCGAGACCGTCGGCGAGGGCGATAGCGCCGTCGTGATCGCCCTCAGCTGACAGAACTGCCGCCAGCGCGCCGGTACGCAGTTGCTCGACGGCGAGCGAAACCCCGCCGGCTTCGCCGCTCGCCTCGGGCAGGGTGTGCGCCGCTCGCCGTGCTTCCGGCACGCGGCCGGCCAGCAGCAGTTGGCGTACCCGTTCGGCCACCACCGACGCGCGCAACCGGGTCAGGCGCAGGCGCTCGCCGACATTGATGCCTTCGCCGAGCAACTCGGCGGCCTCGGCCGCGGCGCCGCGATGTGCTCGCACCCGGGCCAGCACGGTGTAGCTGGCGATCATGAAATCGACGACACCGCTCTCGGAGCCGAGCTCGCGACTGTCTTCCAGCAAGCGCTGGGCCTCATCGAGTTCGCCCAGCTCGTAGTGCAGCTCGCCCAGCAGTGCGCCGGCAAGCTGGGCTGCGTGCGAGCGCCGGCCGGCCGAAGCCTGAGCGAGGTGGACAGCTTCGTGGAGGTGTTCCGCAGCGGCGGCGACGTCGAGTTGCGCGAAGGCAGCGATGCCGGCGAAGCATCGCCCGTACACACCTGCGAACGGGCCGATGGCGCGGTCGTGGTACCAGCGAGCCCAGCGTTGCCGCTCGCGGGCCTGCTCGTAGCGGGCCTCGTGGATGTCGCAGAAGGTCTGGATGTTGGCGGCAACCGCGACCACCCATGGTCGGTAGGCGTCATGCCGCTCGAGACTGCGCCGTACCAACTGCTCGGCCCGATCGGTCCGGTCGCCATAGATGTCGATGCAGGCCTGCACAACATCGGCCTCGCTGTGGCGCTCCTCGTGCGACGGGTCGGACGGGATCGCCTGTCGCACGTGATCGAGTGCGAGCCGTGCCGGTTCGGCCCGCTGCAGCAGGCAGTTGGCCCAGGCGATGGCCATCAGCAGGTCGGGCCGCTCGTCAACGGTGCCGCCGGGTAGCCTGGCGGTGAGGCCGAGCAGGCTCGCCATCCGGCTGTGTTCGACCAGCGGCATGGCGTTGCGTTCGACCAGATCCGCTGCGCCCGAGACATCTCCTGCTGCCAAGGCATGGCTGACGGCTTCGGGGACCAGGTCGTGATCGGCGAACCATATTGCCGCGGCGGCATGGAGCGGCGGGATCCGGTCGGGGTGATCGCGCTGATGGCGTCGGCGCAGATAGTCGGCGAACAGGTGGTGATATCGGAACCATTCGCGTTCGCTGTCCAGTGGTCGCAAGAACAGGTCGCGTCGTTCGATCTCCTCGAGCATCGCCTGGCCGTCGTCCCGACCGGTGAGCGCGCCGGCCAGATCGCCACACAGCCGGTCACAGACCGAGGTGGCCAGGAGGAAGTCGAGAATGTCCGCCGGTAGCGCGCCCAGCACGTTCTCGGCCAGATACTCGCCCACCGAGCTGTTCCGTCCGGAGAACCCGGCGATCAGCGGAGCAGGGTCGGCGCAATCGCGCAGCGACAGGGACACCAGTTGCAGGGCGGCGACCCACCCGTCCGTACCGGCGGACACGCTCGCGACGTCGTCCACCCCGAGTCGGAGCCCATTGAGATCGTTGAGGAAGGCGCGGGTCTCGTCGGCGTCGAAACGCAGTGTGTCGGCATCGATCTCGACCAGTTGCTGCCGGACGCGCAACCGGCTCAGCGGTAACCGGGGCCGGGTACGGCTGGTCAGGATCAGGGCGAGGTTCGGCGGGGCGAAATCAAGCAGGTGTTCCAGTGCGCGATGGACCTGCGGCTCGTCCACGACGTGCCAGTCGTCGAAGGTGATAACCACCCGCCGCTCGTGTCGCGTGATGAGCTCGATCAAGCTCGTCAGGGTGTAGCCGTGCATGTCCTCGACGCTCTGCTCGATCAGCTCTCGCAGGTCACGGACCGCGGCGCCGGCCTCCGGGATGGCAGTCCCGACGGCCTCGAGCAGGTGGGACAAGAACCAATGCGGGTCGTTGTCGTCGCGATGCAGCCCCAGCCAGGCCACCGCCGACCCGTCGTCCTCCAGCACCCGCAGCCACTGCACGGCCAGCGTCGTCTTGCCGTAGCCGGCCGGCGCATGGATGACCACAAGCTGCCGGTTCGCGCCGGCGCGCAACTGCTCGATCAGCCGTTGGCGGTTGACGACGTTGCGCACATAGGCAGGCGCCCGGAAACGGGCGGATGCATCCGGCGGCGGGGCCGTGCGCGAGGGCGAACTCATCGGGCTCCAGGCTGTCGCGGAGGCATCGTTGTCTCCGGTCACACAATGGCGCAGTCACCCCATCGTCGCACTACCCGATCGGGTGGTCGCTCCGCCTGATCGGACGCAGCGACCCGGATGTGGTCAGCCCGGCCGCCGTCCGGACCCAGGACCGGCAGCAGCGCGTCCAGTTCGTCAGCGCAATCCTCGACTGCCCCCGCTGTCCACCCGTTCGGGTGGGTGGATCGTCCCGCTGCCCGCCGCACGCTGTTGTCCCGGATCACAGACCTCGATCCAAGCCGGACGGCCGGCAAGGACCCAAACCGGGGTCGCACCGACGAAGGGACCCACCACCGATGACATCGACACTGGACGCACCGGCCGACCTCGACGACGTGACGCTCGAACTCGACGCGGTCGTTCTTGGCGCGGGGGTCGCCGGGCTCTACCAGCTGCATCAGCTGCGAGAGCAGGGCCTGCGGGTGCGCGCCATCGACAAGGCCGACGATGTCGGCGGCACCTGGTGGTGGAACCGCTACCCGGGCGCGCGCTTCGACAGCGAGGCCTACATCTACCAGTACTTGTTCGACGAGCGGTTGTACAAGGGCTGGAGCTGGAGCGAGAAGTTCCCCCGCCAGCCGGAAATCGAGCAATGGCTGCACTACGTTGCCGACGCACTCGAGCTCCGCCGGGACATTCAGTTCTCCACCGCCATCACCAGCGCCCACTTCGACGAGGCCCGTGGCCGATGGATCGTCCGCACCGACGCCGGCGACGTCATCGACACGCAGTTCTTCGTCAGCTGCGCCGGCATGCTCTCGGCACCCATGGAGCACCTGTTCCCGGGTCAGGAGACCTTCGCCGGCGACCTGCTGCACACCTCCAAGTGGCCGGCGGGGGGCGTCGACCTGACCGGCAAGCGGGTGGCTGTCATCGGTATCGGGGCAACCGGCATCCAGGTCATCCAGACCATCGCCGACCAGGTCGACCGGCTGACCGTTTTCGCCCGCACACCGCAGTACGTGCTGCCGATGAAGAGTGCGCAGTACGGCCCGGCGGAGCAGCAGGCCTACAAGGACAGATTCGAGGAGCTGCGTTCGAACCTGCCGCACACCTTCACCGGCTTCGAATACGACTTCCAACATGTGTGGGCCGACTGCTCGCCGGACCAACGGCACGAGATCCTTGAGGAGATATACCAGGACGGCTCACTGAAATTGTGGTTGGCCGGCTTCAGCGAGATCTTCTTCGAGCAGGACGTCAGCGACGAGGTCTCCGAGTTCGTCCGGGACAAGATGCGGGCCCGGCTCAAGGACGATCGCTTGATCGACATCCTGGTACCCACCGACTACGGGTTCGGCACCCACCGCGTGCCCCTCGAGATGGACTACCTGGAGATCTACCACCGCGAGAACGTCGACCTGGTCGGCGTTCGGGACAACCCCATCGCCCGGATCGTGGGGAACGGGGTCGAACTGGCGGACGGCACGGTGTACCCGGTCGATGTCATCGTGCTGGCGACGGGGTTCGACGCCGGCACCGGATCGCTGACCCGGATCGACATCCGCGGCCGCGAGGGGCGGAGCCTCACCGAGGACTGGGGCCGCGACATCCGCACGATGATGGGCCTCGGGGTACACGGCTACCCCAACCTGCTCACCACCGCCGTCCCGTTGGCCCCGTCGGCGGCGCTGTGCAACATGACGACCTGCCTGCAGCAGCAGACCGAGTGGATCAGCGGCGCAGTCAAGCACCTGCGCGAGCAGGGGAAGGCGACGATCGAACCGACGAGGGCCGGCGAGGACGCGTGGGTGGCGCACCACGAGGAGACCTCCGGAGCGACATTGATCGCGAACACCACCGGCTGGTACCTCGGCTCCAACGTGCCGGGCAAGCCCCGCCGGGTGCTGTCCTACACCGGCGGCGTCGGCACCTACCGCCAGAAGTGCAACGACGTCGCGCAGAGCGGCTACCCAGGCTTCGAGATCAAGTAAGAGGAGACCAGACAATGAGCAACCACATCGACCCGAGCGGCATCGACACCGCCCTGCACTCGGCCGTCGCGAACGGCCAGGTGCCGCACGTGTCCGCCATCGTGGCTGACCGCGACGGCATTCTCTACGAGGGAGGCGCGGGCCCCCGGATTGCCGGCGAGAGCGACGACCCGGTCACCACCTCAACCCAGTTCCGCATCATGTCGATGACCAAGATCATCGCGACAACGGCTGCGCTGCAACAGGTCGAGCGTGGTGAGCTCGACCTCGACGCACCCGTCGACAGCTACCTGCCCGAATTCGGCAAGGTGCAGGTGCTCGACGGGTTCGACGGCGACACCCCTGCGCTGCGCGAGCCGGCCAGCCGGGCCACCGTCCGCCAACTCGTGACCCACACCGCGGGGCTCGGCTACTGGTTCTGGGAACCCGACCTCATGACGTTCGAACGGGTCACCGGAACACCCAACGTCGTGCCCGGCACGATGGGCGCCTTCGACGCCCCGATGCTGAGTGACCCCGGCGAACGGTTCCGCTACGGCATCAACATCGACTGGCTCGGTCGCGTGGTCGAAGCGGTCGCCGGCAGCACGCTCGACGTCGTCATCGGGGACAACATCACCGGCCCGCTCGGCATGCCCGACACCCTGTTCAAGCTGGACAGCGCCCGGCTCGACAACTGCGTCACCGTCCACGTCAAGGGGGAAGACGGGGCGTGGGTGTCAGCGGGTCCGATCATGAATCCCGACCCGGAGTGGTGGGCCGGCGGCCACGGCCTGTACTCGACACCTCGCGACTACATCCGGTTCGAACGCGCGTTGCTTCGTGGCGGCGAACTCGATGGGGTGCGGATCCTGTCCGAATCCATGGTCGACGCCGCGTTCACCAACCAGATCGGTGAGCTGGACTTCCCGCCCACCATCCCGACCGCCGATCCGCCGATCAGCGACGACATCAACTTCGGGCCGGGATGGAAGTGGGGCTACGGCCTGATTCTGAACACTGCGGACATCCCCGGCGCACGACGGGCGGGCACCGGCGCCTGGGCGGGCCTGTTCAACACCCACTTCTTCGTCGACCGCACCAGCGGCATCTGTGCGTCGATCTACACCAACTCGCTTCCGTTCGGCAGCGCAGCGGACGCGATGAAGACCTATGCCGACTTCGAGACGGCGCTCTACGCCGCGCTGTAGGAAAGGACCAATTCCGCGAGCACCATGCCGTGCAGAAGCGTGGCAGCCTGTCATCGACCGGCTGCCACGCTTCACTGACCTGATGTACAGGTCAATCGGTCTCGACGATCGCGATGATGGCGCCCTCATCGATGACGTCGCCTTCGGCGACCGCGAAGGAGGTGATCGTTCCGCTGACGTCCGCGGCGACGGGGATTTCCATTTTCATTGATTCGAGGATGACGAGGGTGTCGTCGGGGCCGATTTTGTCGCCGGGTTTGGCGACGATTTTCCAGACGTTGGCGGCGAGTTCCGCGGTGACTTCGTGGCTCATGTGTCCTCCGGAATGATGAATGTACTTTTCGGCTTGGGGTTATTTGGTGCCCGGGCGTAGGCGGCTGACGATGTGGGTGTCGTAGTCGCCGGAGATGAATTCGGTGGAGTCGACGAGTTCTCGGTGGAAGTCCAGCGTGGTCTTGGGGCCTTCGATCCGGAATTCGGCGAGCGCCACCCTTGCCCGGGCCAGCGCTTCGTCCCTGGTGGTCCCGTGAACGATGAGCTTCGCCATCAGGGAGTCGTAGGCAGGGCTGACGGCGGTGCCGGGACCGTATCCGGCGTCGACCCGGACGCCGTCGCCGCTGGGTTCCTCCCATGCCTTGATGGGGCCGGGGCGGGGGAGGAACCGGACGGAGTCCTCGGCGTTGACACGGAATTCGATGGCATGCCCCTTCGCCGGGTGGGCCGGCAGTCCCGGGTCCTCACCCGAGGCGACCGCCAACTGGGCGGCGACGAGGTCGATCCCGAAAACCGCTTCGGTGATGGGGTGTTCGACCTGGATGCGGGTGTTCATTTCAAGGAAGTAGAACTCTCCCCGGTCGACATCGAAGATCATCTCGACGGTGCCGGCGTTGCGGTAGCCGACGCGTTCGGCCAACAATTTGGCGGCTGACATCAGCCGACTCCGCATCGCCTCGTCGATGGCCGGTGATGGGCTCTCCTCGACCAGTTTCTGGTTGCGTCGCTGCACGGAGCAGTCGCGTTCGCCGAAGGTCAGTGCGGTGCCGTCGGGGAGTCCGACGACCTGCACCTCGATATGCCGGCCGCGGCGGACGTAGCGTTCGATGAACACCCGGGCGTCGCCGAATAGTCGTTGCGCGACACCGGATACCCGCTCGAAGGACTCCTCGATGGTGGAGTCGTCGTCGACGACGGCCATTCCCATTCCGCCCCCGCCGCCGGCCGCTTTGACCATCACCGGGTAGCCGATGCGCTGGGCCTCGGCAACAGCGTCCTGCACGGAAGACAGCGCTGCACTGCCCGGGACGACGGGGACACCGGCGGCGATCGCAGCCTCTCGGGCGGCGATCTTGTCGCCCATGGTGGCGATCACGGCCGCTGCGGGGCCGACCCAGATCAGGCCGGCGGCCGTGACGGCTTCGGCGAACACGGCGTTCTCGGACAGGAAACCGTATCCGGGGTGGATGGCTTCGGCGCCGGTATCGGCAGCGACCTTGAGGATCGCGTCGATGTCCCGGTAGGCCGTCGGACCCTCTCCCGGGAGCTGGACGGACTCGTCGGCTTCGCCGACGAAGGGCAGGTTCGCGTCGATGTCGGAGTACACGGCGATGCTGCGAATTCCTTGCTCACGTGCGGTTCTGATGATGCGGCGGGCGATTTCCCCGCGGTTGGCGATCAGGACGGAGGTGATCACTGTGCGACTCCGATCCGGCCAGTGCGGGAGCGGCGGCCGATGGTGGAAAGGGTGATGCCGGCGTGTTTGAGGGTGGCGGCGGCGACCTTGGCGACCTCGACACCGTTCGGGGCGTCTCCATGGATGCACAGAGAGTCGATGGCGAGGTCGATCGGTGTGCCGTCGGTCGCAACGACCAGTCCTTTGAGGACCATGTCCACGGCCCGTTGCCCGACGAGATCGGGGTCCCACGCGAGTTTGCGGGGCTCGATGATCAGGTTGCCGGCCGGGTCGTAGTTCAGGTCGGGGAATCCTTCGCCCACGATCTTGATGCCGTCCTGCGCTGCTTGTTCGGCGAACCGGGTGTCGAGCAGCATGAGCGGCAGGGTGTCGTCGAATTCGGCGACCGCCTGCCAGACAGCTCGTGCCAAATCCAGGTCGGTGGAAGCTTGAACATACAGCGCCCCATGGGGTTTGACGTGTCCGACCTGGCCGCCGGCGGCGCGGACGAATGCGTCGAGGGCGCCGAGCTGATACAGGACGATGTTCTGGGCATCGGAGGGTGGGACGGTCATCCGGCGGCGGCCGAAGCCCATCAGGTCGGGCCATGCCACGTGCCCGCCGATGCACAGGTCGAGTTCGACGGCCCGGGCAACGGTTTCCCGGATCGTGGTGGGGTCGCCGGCGTGGAAACCGGTGGCGATGTTGACGGTGGACACGTACTGCATGACTCCGGCATCGTCGCCGAGGACCCACCGCCCGTAGGACTCGCCCATGTCGGCGTTCAGGTCGATGGTGCGGGTGGCCGTACTCACAGCTCCTCCAGGTTGGTGATCTCTAGGTGGGTGTCACTTTCTGCGGCGAGACGGTTGGCCTGCGCAATGTCGACCTCGCGGAAGCGGATGGTGTCCCGGCCGGGTCGGCACTGGCCGAGCTTCCATTGACCGATGCGCGGGACGGTTGCGACCACCACGAATCCACCGGATGTCGGACCGTCCGGTCCGAGAACCACTGGTACGTCACCGTTGACATTGATGCCTCCCGGTGGGTAGGGGCCGTCGAGCACGTTGGAGGGGTGACCGCCGGCGACCCCGCCGCCCTTGCGCGCCCAGTCGAACTTCGGGCCGTTCAGTCGGGTACCGACCCGGTTGGAGTTCAGATCCACGGTCCAGGTGGCGGTGGTGAACGATTGCCAGTCCTGCTCGGTGAGGAAGTCCGGGTCTGCATGCGGACCCTTGACGACCTCGACTTCCCATTCGTTGCCGTAACTGGGTCGTTGATCCTTCGGGATCCGATAGCGACGGTTCGTCGGCGCCCCGGTCGAGAGCCGGTCACCGCGGCGCAGAGCCCTTCCGTCCAGGCCGCCCAACGCACCCATCGTGTAGGTGGCGCGGGAACCAAGGACCTCCGGAACGTCGATGCCGCCGGCCAACGCCAGGTAGATGCGGAATCCCGGGCCCTTGGCCATGCCGATCTTCAGTTCCTGCCCGGCCCGGACGGGAACCCCTTCCCAGCGGGGTATTTCCTCGCCGTCCAGGGTGGGAGTCACGCCGTCCGCGCCGGTGATCGCGATGACGGTGTCGCTGCCGAAGCGGGCCCGGAACTTACCCATGGGGATTTCCAGGCCGGCCGCGTGCGGGTCGTTACTCACGCAGCTGTTCGCCGCGCGGAGCGCGAAGTGATCGGCCGGTCCGGCCGGGAAGAAACCCTTGTCCAGCAACCCTGTTCGACCGGGCAGGTCCTGCACGGTGGTCTGGATGCCCGGGTCGATGATCTCGATGGTGGTGGTGTCCATGGTGTCGGTGTTCAGGCTGGCGGTTTCGGTCATCACGGCACTTCCGTTCTGGCGGCTGCTTCTTCGCGGCGGGTCCTGGCCTTTGCTGCTTCGTCGGCGAGCCCGGTGATGTTCGCCAGGTAGTCCCGGACGACGAAGGGGTCGTCGGTGATCTGGTACTCGTACCTGTCCTCGAAGACGGCCCGGCGTAGGTCGTCGAGTTCGGCCTCGTCGACGACGGTGAATTCGACCCGGTCGCCAGGCCTGATCAGCAGTGGGTCTTCGGCGAAGGCCCTGTTCCTGCCCTGCATGTCGAGGATCGGCAGGGTCCGGCCGAAAAGTTGGTAGCCGCCGGGGGATTCGACGGGGTAGATGGCGACGCAGGGACCGCCGATGCCGACCGCACCCTCGGCCGTCCAGGTGCGGGTCGGGTTGTACTTCGGGACGGTGATCTCCATGCGAGGGTCGATGGGGAACATGAACGGCAATCCCGGGAAGAAGCCGGTGAAGGCGTTCCACCACTGGGTTCCGGTGACGGTGCTGTAGAGCTCGTCGCGGCCGGATAATCCGTTGTAGTCGACGACGTAGTCGATATTCGTGCCGTTTTTGCAGTTGGGTGCGTCACCGCGAATGGTGGTGGTGTACCGGGTGACAGCTTCGGCGGATTTTGTGTCGTCGAAGGCGATGGGCAGGACCACCCGGCGTGACGGGATGATCAGGTCATCGTCGATGGCCACGCCGGCGTGGATGACCTCCAGCGCGTCGACCACGTTCTCGGGGGAGAGGATCAGGCTGTCGAAGCCGACCATCAGCGATCGGTAGCCGGGTGCCGACTCGGTGATGCCGTGGTTCTCGGAGGAGTCGAGCAGGGTCTTCACCGCGATTGCGTAGAAGTTCAGCCGCAGGTCGAGTTCCATGTCGCCGTACTCGACGACGACGAATCGATCTCCTGCGTGCCGGTAGGTGATGGCCGGACGACCTGCGGCGGCTGCGGTCCGGGTGATGACTGCGTCCATGTGCTCACTCCGATCTCTGTGTCGAGCGCCGATGGCGCTGTGTCTGGAGGAACTTGCCTGGTTCTGTGCTGTGATCAGTTAATCGGGTAAGACCCGTCGTGGCTCTACTCCGTTTGGACAATCCGAGTCGCGCAGGTGTCGGAATGTCCAATGACTATTCGGGCGCGCCGCCACGGTGGATCTGACCGTTGGGTGCCGCAGTCACCGGGAGTCCATGAGTTGCAGTGCCACCCACAGTTCGGCGCGAGTGGAGGTATCGGACAGTTTGCGGCCGAGGAGTTCTTCGATCTTGCGGATCCGGTATCGCAAGGTGTGGCGGTGAATGCCGAGACGGGTGCTGGCGTCAGCCCAACTGCAGTCGGCCGCGAGGAAAACCCGCAGCGTCTGCATCAGATCGATGGACGTGCTGTCCGATGCCTCCACCAGCGGAACGAGCAGGGCGTCGACGAAACCCTGAACAGCGGGTGTGTCGAGGTAGGTGAGCAGGCCGGTCCCACGGACATCTGCCCTGGTCACGACGGGTGGACTTGACTCGCTGATCGTCGAGGCGAGGCGGCTCGCCTCGATCATCGCGGCGGGTAAGTTGCCGATACCGGTCGGTTCGCTGACCGCTGCGTGTCCGCCACCGGAACTGGCCAAGACCCTGGACAGTGCTTCCAGGTCGCCCTCCGCGGAACTGAACACCACCAGCAGCCTCCCTCCGGTGTCGCCTTCAGCGAAGATGGCGTTGATCAGGGTGAGCGTGAAGTCGCGCTCCGCATGGTCGAGAAGAGTTGTCAAGCCTGAGATCTCGTCATCCGGTAGGAGCACCGCCACCCGGACGGGGCTGTCCGGAAGATCGATACCCGCCCGCGTCGCGGCCTTGGTGGCGTCTTCGTGCAAACCGCCGATGAGTAACTGCACGATCGCCGACCGCAGCAGCCTGCCGGCCCGGCGGATCGCGACCTGACGTTCCGCCTGAAAGGCCAAGAGGCTCAGTGCCACCGCGATGACGCTCTGCTGGTCGGCCAGTGAGCCAGCTGTGCCGACGGCGAAATAGCCGTGTATTTCATTGTCGATATCGATCCGATGCAGTGCCGCGGAGACCCCCTCTCGTGACCAGGTGCTGGTCGCTCCGGGGACACCCAGGCGGGCCATTTCCATCCGGACGATCGGAAGTTCCCTGGCCGCGGACTGGGGTTCGATCAGCAGCGCGCCACCGTCGACGTCGAGCAGCATGCCCCAGCCGCCCGTCCGTCGGATGAGCGTCCGCACGATGGCACTCTGCGGATCGGCCGCCGATAGCGAGCGGATCAGGCCGCGTTCGACCTCAGAGGCGTCCTGGCTGGCACGTAGGGCGGTGCGCGTCGCATCGTCGGCAACGAAGCGTGCGATGTCGGCGAACCGGGTGTCGTAGGGCACCGCCAGTAACGGAAGGCCGACTTCCCGGCACTTCGTGGTCAGTGTCTCCGGAACCACGTCATGGGTCAGGCCGATGCCGAAACCGATACCTGCCGCACCGGCCGCCGCGACCCTGGTGACGAAGTCGCCGGCAGTGGCTTCATCGATGTCAACGGGCACGCTCAATCCCGTGGTCAGCAGCAACGTACCCGGACTGAGAAACGGGACCGGGTCCGGTACATCGCTGACATGGACCCAATCGACCCGCCGCTGATCGGCGCTGCCCACCAGCTCGACCAACCGGAACGGGGCGTGCCGGGTCAGTGCGGAAATCGTGACGGTCATCGGCGTCCTCCGGAACATGAAGTCGGCCCGTGGTCTCCCGGCGAGGATCGGCTCACCGGGAGACTACGGGCCACTTCTAGTGGGCGGCGCAGGCGGCGCAAACCGGGGCGTTGCTCCGTTCCGGGTCGCGGTCCATCTCTCTTGCGATATAGGACTTTTCGCAGGAGACACACTCGATGCGCGCCAGCCAGGGGTCTTCCACCTCGGTGGCCGGGTCATCGCCTCGCTCGATGCGGAACCAGGAATCCTTGGCGAATCGCAGGGCTGCGAGGTAGATGGCCGCGGCGATGATCACGGTGATGATCGGCGCGAGAATCACCACGCGAGCGTCCAGTCCCTCGGCCTGGATCAGGAAGATGCCCACCGCCACCGAGATCGCCCACGCGGCGATGCCGCCCGGGTTGATGGCCGGTACTCGCATCGGACGGAACTCGATCGGCTGGCCCTTGCGACGCATGTAGAAGATGTGGACAAGTGCGATGGCCACCCACGCGGTCACGAACACACCCTGGTAGGCAAGGGCTTTCAGCACATAGGTGAGTACGTCGCCCCAGATCATCAGGACGTAGCAGATGGCGGCCGCGACAACGACCCACACCCCTCGGTTCAGGCGTATCCCGGTGACCCGGGCGACGAACGCCTCAAGGTTGGACGACGCCAGATACATGTTGGCCGAGTTGATCCGGGTCTGGGTGATCAGGATGAGCAGCACCCCGAAGAAACCCATCAGCTGAACGATGGCGACCGCCGCGCCCGCTTCACCGAACCCGGTGGCACCATCCAGGGGGACGGTGTTCGCCAGGTAAATGCCGACCAGTCCGCTGAACAGGAATGTGCCCAGGTAGAAGACCGGTCCGAAGGTCACCCAGCCGGCGAAGGTCTTGTCCTTGCGCTTGCCCAGTCGGGCGAAGTCCATCGTGAACATCATCAGCACCCAGATGCCCATGTAGGAGCAGAACGCGATGAGCCAGCCGGGGAGCGGAAGGGCAGTCGGTGCCTCCACGTCGAGGAAATCGGTGCTGTGCCCGTACTTGATCGCCGCCCACACCACCGCTGCGACCATGCCGAGGATGTAGAACGGGAGCAACACTCCGTTCAGCTTGTCCAGCCACTGCGACACACCTCGAAGAACCAGCGGGATCGAGTACAGACAGACCACCAAGTACCAGAGCTTGATGTTGCCGCCGAACTGGGCCTGCAGGGCGATACCGATGATGGAGCCCTCGAAAACGAAGTAGTAAATGGCCGTCGCGGCGAAGATCAGCGTCGCCAACGCCGCGCCGACCCGGCCGAACATGCTCCGGGAGAACTGCGCAACGGTCAGACCATTGTCCGCGGCGGCACTCGAGATCACCTTGTTGATCAGCCCGTACACCACCACGGTGAGCAGGATCCCGATGATTGCCTGTTTGGTGCCAACCGCAGCGGCCACCGCGGCACCGGTCACGACATAGAACATCGCGCTCATGACGCCCCAGAAGGCCATCATCAATTTGCCGCGGGACACCCGCCCCGTTTCGGGGACGACATGCATCGCGTAGTCGTCGACCGCGGCGTCGGCGACCACTCTCGGATCATCTTCGTAACTGACCTGCAACGCAGGTCTGGAAACGGTGTCGGCCATGTGCGATACCCCTTTGGGTGTCAGCGCCCCCGACGGGTGGAGGGGCGAGTAGGCCAAGCTTGGGTCAACAACGTCCAGAGGAACATGGCGTCGATGTCGTACGCAACCACCTCGCGTACTCCAAAAGTACAAGTCGACTGTATGGGGGTAGGGGTGGTCCAGGCGCGGTGTGTGCATTGCGGCGTGGGGGCCATCGGTCGACTCCGGCGGTCACAGCCAGCCGTGGTCGCGGGCTCGTCGGGCGGCCGCGATGCGGTTGGTGGCCCCGAGTTTGTGGGTGGCTTCGGACAGGTAGTTGCGGACCGTCCCTTCCGATAGGTGCAGCCGTCCGGCGATGTCGGCGTTGGCCAGGCCCTCCCCGGCCAGTCGTAGTACCTGCCGTTCCCGGTCGGTGAGTGGGTCGGGCTCACTCCAGGCATCGGCGGCCAGTTCGGGGTCGATCGCGCGACCCCCGGCGTGCACGGAGCGGATCGCCGCGGCCAGGGTTGACGACGGCGCGTCCTTGAGCAGGTACCCGGCCGCGCCGGCGTCCAAGGCCCGCCGAAGGTAGCCGGAGCGGGCGAAGGTGGTCAGGATGACCACTCGGGTCGGTGGGCCATTTCGTTTGAGCTCGCCGGCGACGTCGAGCCCGGTGCGGCCGGGCATCTCGATGTCGGTCAGCAGCACGTCGGGCCGCAGCGTCCGGACCATTCGGAGCGCCTCGTTGCCGTCGGCCGCGGTTCCGATGACGTCGATGTCGGGTTCCAGTCCGAGCAGGGTGCCCAGCGCGCCGAGCACCATGAGTTGGTCCTCGGCGAGCACGACGGTGATGGTCATGGCTGGGCCGCCTTGGTGTCCGTCGGCCGATGGGTGCCGCGCTGATGGGTGCCGCCCTGATAGGTGCCGCGGCCGTTGCGTGGCAGGGTCACCCGGACCAGCGTTCCCGAGCCGTTGTCGGTCGCGGACCCGGTCACCCGGGTGACCCGGCCACCCAGGGCCGAGATGCGTTCGCGCATTCCGGTGAGGCCGGCGCCGTCGGGTGTGTGGCCGCCGCGCCCATCATCGGACACCTCGACGACCACGTCTTCGGTCGTGCTGTTGATCCGGATGCTGGCGTGCCGGGCTTGGGCGTGGCGCAGTACGTTGGTGACCGACTCCCGGACGGCGAATGCCAGGGCCGATTCTTGTTCTGCCGGCAGTTCGGGCAGGTTCGTCGGCAGTTCGGTGTCGACCCCGGCGGCGGCAAGGACCCGTCGAGCGTTGGCAAGTTCGCCGCCCAACCCGGTCGCGCGGTATCCGGTGACGGCGGCGCGGACCTCGGTGAGGGCTGTTCGTGCGGTGTGTTCGATGTCGTGTACCTCCTGCTCGGCCCGGTCGGAGTCGATCGTGATCAGGCGGGCGGCCAGTTCGGATTTCAGCACGATGACCGAGAGGGTGTGGCCGAGCAGGTCGTGCAGGTCCCGCGCGATGCGTTCCCGCTCGGCGATGGTCGCGAGGCGTTCGATCTCCTCGTCGGCCAGGCGCAGCCGCCGCCTCGCCCTGGCCCGCTCCGTGTCGAAGATGCTCGCCGCGCCGACCACCAGGGTGAACACGAATTCGGGTGCCACCAGCATGATCCGCCAGGGCAATGGGGCCTGGGAGATCAGGTAGATCAGGCCGGTGACGCCGGCGAGGGCGACGATCACCCAGACGGCGCGGCGGACCGGTTGCAGACGACCGGCGAGCGCCGCGGCGTAGACGATGAAGATGCTGGCGCCGGTGTTGACCAGCGAGCCGATGACCGCGAGCAGCACGAGAGCGGCGATCAGCATCATCAGTCGGTGCTGGTCGCTGGTGCGGACCGCGGCCCGGTAGAGCGGCAGGAAGATCGCGATGAGCACGGCGATGGCGAGCCAGTCCAGGACCCCCGCGGACGGGTCGAAGGCAGGCTGGACGAACAGGGCCGCCAGGTAGACCAGCCAGATGTAGGGCGCGTACTTGGCCGCGCGGTTCGGGTTCTCGCTCACCGCCATCGCCTCATCCGTAGGTTCGTCCCTCGTCGCGCCGGAAGCCCCAGGCTGCCACGGCCAGGAAGCCCGCGGTGAAGGCGAGCAGCACGGCCAGGTGCATGGCCGGTGATCCACCTTCCGATGCCCCGATCGTGCCAAGGGCCAGTTGCACGAAATGGTAGGGCGGCAGGTACCCCGCGATCGACTGCACGAAGTCCGGTAGCTGGGAGATCGGGATCCACAGCCCGGACGCGAAGGCCATCGGCAACCACGCCAGGTTCAGCACGGCCGGTGCGGAATTGGGTCCCACCAGGTAGCCGAACGCCAGGCCCATCGCCGAGAACGGCAGCGCACCGGCGACGAGGGTGCAGCCCAGTGCGACCCACTGCGCCGGTGGCATCCGGACCCCGCCGATACTCGCGCCGAGCACGAACATCAGCGCGACGATCACCGCGGCGACGGTGACACTCGCGATGACCTTCGCCACGAAGTACGCCAGCGGCGGCATCGGTGAGACCCGCTTGAGCTTCATCCAGCCCTGCCCGCGTTCGACGGCGACGGATATGCCGAAGCCGAACAGGGCCGCCCCGATCACCCCGAAGGCACCGTAGGTGGCGAGCATGTAGGTGGTGACCCCGACCCCGCCGGCCTGCTGCCCGGCGAACGTGACGCCGAAGATCACGTAGAACATCAGCGGCAGGGCAACGGTGGTGGCCGCGAAGATCGGCAGGCGGATGAGCTTGAGGAATTCCTGACGCGCCTCGGTGCGGTACAACCGGAACATGCTGGGCCGAGTGGGCTGCCGGGTAGCAGTCGGTGGGATCGTGGTCGGTGGGATCAGGGTCTGGATGGTCATGCTGCACTCTCCGTTCGGTCGGTCAGGGTGAGGAATGCCTCTTCGAGGCTGGTTTCCGTGATGGTCAGACCGGACACCTGCGGGTCCCTGCTCAGCAGCGCGCCCAGGACCGGTTCGGGGGTGCCGACCAGCAGCGTCAGCAACTCGCCTTCCCGCGATGCGCTGTGCACCTTGGGCCATCCCTGGGCCTCGGCGACGCTCACGCCGGTTCGTGCTGTGATCCGCCGACCCGGCACGAGGGATTTGATCGCCGACGGTGTCCCGTCGGCGATGATTCGTCCGTTGTCCAGGACGACAATCCGGTCGGCGAGTGCGTCGGCCTCCTCGAGGTAGTGGGTGGTGAGCACCACACCGCGGCCCGAACCCACCAATTCGCGCAGGGTCGCCCACAGCGTCCGGCGGATCTCGGGGTCCAGGCCGGTCGTCGGTTCGTCGAAGAACAACAATTCGGGGTTGCCGCACAGCGCGATGCCGAACAGCACCCGGCGCTGCTGGCCCCCGGACAGGGCGCCGAACAACCGTTTCTCCAGCCCGGCCAGTCCGGCCGCGGCGATCACCGTCTCGACGGGGAGCGGATCGGCGTAGTAGCCGCGAAACGCGGTCAGCAGTTCCCGCACCCGGAGGGTCTCCGGGACGCCCGAGGCCTGCAGCATCACCCCGATCCGTTGCCGAGCGGCGATGCCGCGCGGGTCCTGACCGAACAGCAGCGCCGCACCGCTGGTCGGCGCGGTCAGACCCGTCAGCATGCTGATCGCCGTTGATTTTCCGGCCCCGTTCGGACCCAGAACGGCCAGCAGTTCACCGGGCCGAACGGCCAGGTCGAGGTCGCTGACGGCCGCTACGGCCTTGCCGCCTTTGCCGTAGGTCTTGGACGCGCATCGGAGCTCTGCCAGCACTGGAAGGTCCCGCCGGCCGGATGCGGGTTCCGGGACAGTGGTTGATGGTCGTGTCGTTGTCATGCCAGAAGTCTCGCGTTCGGACAGCGCTGCCAGTAGTGCCGCGAATCACCACTCGGAGATGACAATCGTCAGGTGCCGATGCAGTGACGGCTAATGGCGTCGATGTGCCGGTGGTCTGTGCCGCAGCAGCCGCCCAGCACCCGCAGCGTCGGGAGGACCTGGCGCAGCTCCTTGTATCTTTCGGCGAGGTCGACCGGATTCGCCGCTGTCCAGGGTCTCCGCCTCGTCGAGTTCGGTGTGGCTCAGCGCGGAGGCGTTGGCCCGTATCCCGCCGAGCCGTTCGGTCCAGTCGGGTGTCCCCGCGAACAGGTGTTGGAAGTGGGTCGGGTGCGCGCAGTTGACCATGTAGTACGTGGGGTAGCCCTCGGTCGCGGTGTCGACGGTTTGGATCGCGTCACCCAACGGCTGACCGGTCGGCAGTCGTCCGTCGGTTTCGACAGTGAACGAGATGACCACAGGCAGCCCCGCAGCCTGAGCGGCCTTGGCGATACCGGTCGCTTCCTCGGCGTAGGTCATGGTGGTCGCGGTGACGAGGTCGGTCGGGGCCGCGGCGAACGAGCGCACCTGCACGCCGTGGTAGGAGCGCGCCTCGTCGGGGGTCATCGTCGCACCGACCTGGTAGCCGTCGCCTCGTGGGCCGATACACCCGCTGATCACGACAGGCGTTTCGGGTGACTCGTGCCTGGCCCGCTGGTCCAGGAGCAGGTCCACAGCATCTGTGTTCACGAAGTCCAGGTCTTCGATGGTGTATCCCTGCCGGGCAGCCCAGTCCGGGTTGGCGCGCCAGGTCGGGGTCTCGAGCACGATGCCGACACGGTCGCGGACCGCGATGGTGGCGTAGGCGTCGTAGTAGCGGGTCAGCGCGGCCCGGCCTACCGGGTCCGCAAGCAGCCCGAACGCCGCGAAGTCGGGCAGCTCGAAGCCGTCGGTGAAGACGAGTGTTGTCTCCAGGCCGCCGTCGGTGAGGCAGATCGGGGCGTCCTGGTGCGGTAGGCGGTGCCGGTTGGCGGTCACGATGGTCTCCTTTTGCTCGTGATTGATGAGATACCAGGAAGGCGTTAGGTTCCGTTTCACGATGTGACGGCCGGTCGGACGCCGGCCGACGACGGCTGTGGTGGTGGCATGGAACTCATCGGACGGCAGCGCGAGGTGGCGGAGGTCGCCACCAGGCTGCGGGATCGCCGCCTGGTGACGGTGATCGGTCCTGCGGGGATCGGCAAGACCGCGCTCGCGCTGTCCGTCGCCCGTGAGGTGGCGGCAAGGTTCGAGCTGGGTGCGCACGTGGTGGACCTGACCCGAGTCGATTCAGCACAGGACGCTGCGGGGGCGATCGCCGCCCAGCTCGGATTCGGTACTTTCGACGGCCTGATCAACTCACCGTCCGAGCAGCCGGCGCTCGTCGTGGTGGATAACTGCGAACATGTGACGTCGGCCGCCGCTGATGCCATCGCCGCCCTGCTTGCCTCGTGCGAGGCGCCGCGGGTCCTGGCCACCAGCAGGTCACCGCTGGACCTGCCGGGGGAGTCGTTGGTGGTCCTCGGCCCGCTCGGCGTGCCCCCGCCCGACACATCCGACACCGACTGTGACGCTGTTCAGCTGTTCCTTCACCGCGCTCTCGACGCCGGCGCGCCGATATCCGGCGATCAGTTGGACGCCGTCGCACGGTTGTGCCGTCAGTTGGACGGCGTGCCACTGGCGCTGGAGTTGGCGGCGGCTCAGACCAGGACAATGCAACCGGCCGAGATCCTCGACTACCTGGCGGCGGGGGTGGATGTGCTGACCCGGCCGCGTTTCCGTGGGCATTCCCGCCATCGCAGTCTGTTGGACACGGTTGCCTGGTCGTACCGGTTGATGCCCGACGATGCCGCCGCCTTGTTCGACCGTCTCGGCGTCTTCTCCGGGCCCTTCAGTATCGAATTGGCCGCAGCGGTCGGCTCGGACATCGGCCTGGATCAGGGAAACGCCAACCGGGCATTGCACCTCTTGGTCGACTCCTCGCTCGTGGTCGTCGACCGGATGGCGGACACCACCCGGTTCCGGCTATTGGAGAGCATGCGGATGTTCGCCCTGCACCGATTGACCGAGCAGGGCGTGATCGACCAGGCCCGTGGGCGGCTCGCCGACCATGTCGTCGCCGCCGCAGCGCAGGAAGTGGCCGGGGTTCGCCGATGGGACCTGGCGGCCCTGAGCCGGCTGTTCTCGCTGTACGACAACGCGGCCGCTTCCCTGCGCTGGTGCCTGGGCAACGACACCGACGGCGAACGCGGGCTGCTGCTGTGCGCATTGTTATGGGGGGTAGTGCACCAGGGACATACCGACGAGATCGCGGGCCTGTGCCGCGAAACCCTGGCCCGCTGGCCCGATCCCGCCGCACCGTACGCGGTCGACGCGATCGCCACGGCGGCCACCGCCCAGTTCCTCACCGGCGATGCCCGGGGCGCATTCGACCTGGCCGAGGCGGTACTGGACGTGGCGGAATCGTCGGCGACGGCTTCGGTGACATTGCGCCGGGCGTTGGGCTACGCCGCTCGGGCCATGGACGACATCCCCGCAGCCATGAGTTGGTTCGCCCAGGCCGCCGACCGAGCCCGCGGGTGCGGTTTGATCACGCTGGCGCTGGAGGCCGATGTCAACCGGGCGCAACTGCTCGCCGAGGCCGGTGACCTGGCCACGGCTTTCGAACTCGCCCGAGCCGCGCACGCGGAGTCCTGCAGGATCGGTTTTCCGGTGAATGAGGTGTGGGCACAGTCGATTCTGGCGCAACTGGAACTGCGGCGAGACGTCGCGGCTGGACTAGTTGAACTTTCGCTGGCGCTGGATGCGGCGAGACGGATCAACTACCCGGCGGCGGTCGCGGTCAATCTGCGGGCACTCGCATGGGGACTGACCCGGGTCGGGCGGTACCAGGCTGCCGCCGAAAGGCTAACCGAGCTGTTCGACCATCTCCTGGCGCGGGGTGGCGTTGCCGAGCTGCGCGGTGCCTTGCTCACGACTGCGGAACTGCTGCACGCTTTGGCCAACGAGTCCTGGATTCGGCTTGCTGCGACGGCCTTTTCGTTGCCACTGGCGGGTCCGACGAACTGCGCGATGGACTCGATGGCCCAGCTGCCGCCAACCAACGGGCTGCCGATGAACCGGCGGGCCGCTATTACGACTGCGCGCCAGGAGCTCCGCACCTACCTCGCCGGCACGCCCGCGTCGGTCCCGGTTCCGCCCGCTGCCGCTCGTCTCGTCGATCGCGGGCAGTTCTGGGAGGTGACCTTCGCGGGGCGCACCGCACATCTGAAGGCCTCGAAGGGCATGACCGATATCGGTCGACTGCTGTCAGGTCCAGGACGGGAGATCCATTGCCTGGAGCTGATGGGTGCGGTCGCTGAGGAATCTTCGACCGGGGAGGTGCTCGACCAGCGGGCCAGGAGCACGTACGAGCAGCGAATCCGCGACCTGCAGGAGGCCATCGACGCAGCCGAGGCTGACCACGACTACTCCCGCGCGGACCGTTCCCGGCTCGAGATGGACGCCCTGGTCGACCATCTGACCGCTGCGCTCGGGCTGGGCGGACGCGCTAGGCGCAGCGGCGGTTCAGCGGAGCGGGCCAGGTCAGCGGTCACCCAACGAATCAGATCGACGATCAGGGCAGCGGAAGAGGCCCACGCCGAGTTCGCACGGCATCTGGCGACGACCATCACCACCGGTACCTACTGCGTGTACCGGCCGGAAAACCCGGTCCACTGGAAACGTTCCTGACCACGCATCGAATCGGGCGTACCGGGCTTGGGCTGATGACGATGTCCCGTGGCCAGCACGAACGCGCACCATTGATTTGGCCGAATCAACCCTGGACAACCTGGGCTCGATCTCGAACTGACGTCGAGCGTCGGGCCAAGTTCAGCGGTCGTTGACTCTGCTGACGTCGCGCCCGTGCGCGGTGCAGCACCCTGACGTGGCAGCACCCGCGGTGCGGTCGGCCATCGGAGTGACTGGGCAGTTCTCTGCGGTGGACGGCCTGTTGACCGGGACGGAAAACCTCCGCTTGATGGCCGACCTCTATCACCTGGGCCGGACCGAAGGCCGCCGCAGGGCCGCTGAGCTGCTCGATCGGTTCGATCTTTCGGCGGCGGCCGGCAAGCCCACGGCGACCTATTCCGGGGGGATGAAACGCAGACTCGATATCGCCATGACCTTGATCGGAGACCCGGCCGTGGTCTTCCTCGATGAGCCGACGGCTGGCCTGGATCCGCGCAGCCGGCGTGGAATGTGGGACGTGGTCAGGGGTCTGGTTGCAGACGGGGTGACAATCCTGCTCACCACACAATACCTGGCGGAAGCCGATCAACTCGCGGACCGGGTGGCCGTCCTCGATGGCGGACGGATCGTGGCGGAAGGCACGCCGACCGAACTGAAACGCCGGGTTCCTGGTGGCAATATTCGACTTCAGTTTGTGAATTCCGATTTGTTGGAGGCGGCGGCTCGCGCATTTGCTCAACGACCTCGAGGAGTTGCCCGGGCCGCAGCGGGACGCCCTTGGCACCGCGTTCGGCATGAGTTCCGGTCCACCTCCAGATCGTTTCCTGGTCGGTCTGGCGGTGCTGAGCCTGCTGTCGATGGTCGGCGACCAGCAACCCGTGTTCTGCATCGTCGACGACGCGCAGTGGCTTGACCAGGCGTCCGCGCAGACCCTCGCCTTCGTGGCACGAAGACTCCTGGCCGAGCATGTCGGAGTCGTGTTCGCGGTCAGGGAACCCAGCGAGCACGCTCTCTCCGGCCTACCGGACCTGCTCATCGAGGGTTTGAGCGGTGCCGATCCCCGCGCGCTGCTGGACTCGGTGATCACGGTCGACGACCGGGTCCGGGACCGGATCGTTGCCGAGACCCGGGGAAACCCGTTGGCATTACTGGAACTTCCCCGCGGGCTGACGGCGGCGGAGCTGGCGTTCGGGTTCGGCGGCCAGGGCGACCTGCCAACGGCCAACCTGATCGAACAGGGCTTCCTCCGGCGCCTTGCCACGCTCCCTGCACCCAGCAGAGAACTGTTGCTGACGGCCGCGGTCGAGCCGGTGGGTGACGTTGGCCTGCTGTGGCGGGCGGTGGAGCGGCTCGGGATCGGGCCGGCGGCGGCCACCGCGGCGGCGGCATCGGGCCTGATCGAGCTCGGCGGGCAGGTGCGATTCCGGCACCCGCTGGTCCGGTCGGCCGTGTACCGGGCGGCGGACCTGGCCGAGCTGCAGCGGGTACACCGGGCGCTGGCCGATGTCACCGACCCCGATCTCGACCCCGACCGCCGCGCCTGGCACACTCATCCAGACATGCAGACTCGCGTCGGCACGAGCATCCGCAGACGCCTGACCGACAGTGCGCAACCGGACTGGCCGCCGCGCAATCCAAGAATCTGGCGGGCGACCCGGACGCCGCGCTGAACCTGCTCGCGATGGCCCGGGCAGGGGCGCTCGACGAGCTGGGCCTGGCCCGCGCTGACCTGCTACAGGGGCAGATCGCGTACGCAACCAGACGCGGCAGCGACGCCCCACCGCTGCTACTCAAAGCCGCCAAACAACTTGAGCGGCTGAACATCCAGCTCGCCCGGGAGACCTATCTGGACGCATTCTCGGCGGCCCTGTTCGCCGGCCGGCTGGCTACCGGCGGCGGAACCATCGTCGAGGTCGCGCAGGCGGTGGCCGCCGCGGACTGGGGTGATCAGACGAAGTCGTCCCGACGCGGCTGCGACCTGTTGCTGGACGGACTGGCACTGGTCATTACCCAGGGCTACGCGGCGGGCGTGCCGCTGCTGAAGCAGGCGCTCACCGCCATCCGCGAACGGCCGATGTCCGACGAGGAATCCCTGCGCTGGCTGTGGCTGGCATGCCGCATCGCGCGGGCCATCGGCGACGACGTGAGCTGGGACGAGCTGACCGACCGGCAAGTCCAGGTTGCTCGGCGGGCCGGCGCCCTCTCGGTACTTCCGATTGGGCTCACCGAACGATTCAGTGCCGTGCTCTTCAGCGGCAAGCTCGGCGAGGCGATGTCCCTGGTTGCCGAACTGGAAGCGGTCACCGAGGCGACCGGTAGCCAACTGAGCCCGCACATCGCGTTCCTGCTGGCCACCTGGCACGCCCGGGAGGAGGAGGCCTTCGCCCTGATCAAGGCGAGCAGGCAGGACGTGATCCAACGCGGAGAGGGGCTGTGGCTGATCGCCACCGAATGGACTTCTTCGGTGTTCTTCAACAGTCTTGGCCGCTACGAGGACGCGTTGGTGGCCGCCGAGCGCGCCGCCGAGCATCCCTGGGACCTGGGGTTATCGACCTGGGTGTCCCCGGAACTTGTCGAGGCGGCGGTTCGCAGTGGACACCCGGAACGGGCCGCGGGCGCGATGGCCCGACTGCACGAGATCGCGGACGCCGCCGGTACCGACTGGGCGCTGGGCATCGAAGCGCGGGCCAAAGCCCTGCTGAGCCAGGGGGAAGCGGCCGAAGCGCTGTACCTGGAGGCGATCGAACGACTCGGCCGCACCTGCGTCGTGGTGACCTGGCCCGCGCGCATCTGCTGTACGGCGAATGGCTACGCCGGCAGGGGCGACGGGTGGACGCCCGCACGCAGCTGCGGACCGCCCACCAGCTGCTCACCGACATCGGAATGGACGGCTACGCCGAGCGGGCTCGGCGCGAACTGCTGGCCACCGGTGAGACGGTGCGCAAACGCACCGTCGACACCCGGGACGACTTCACCGCGCAAGAGGCGCAGATCGCCCGGCTGGCCGCGGATGGCCGAACCAACCCGGAGATCGGCGCGGAGCTGTTCATCAGTCCCCGCACCGTGGAATGGCATCTGCGCAAGGTGTTCGGCAAGCTCGGCGTCACCTCCCGGCGCGAGCTCCGCACGGCGTTGCCGCAGATCTGACCCGGGCTCGAGCCGGCGCGGACCGCCCAGCCAGGGCATCGACCAGTGCAATGCCCGGGTGCGAGCGCATACCCGGTCGCGGGAATGTATTCATAGCGGCATTGATGGAATGCCACTCCACCGATCGAGATGCAAATGGCGACAGCAGGTTTCGTCATCATTCCAGCATTCTGATCGTGCCGACATCCCGAGAGGATTGAAGATGTCCCAGCTCACCACCCCCAATCGCACGATCCAGGCCGCCAACGGAACCAGCTACGCCTATCGGCGCTACGGCAAGTCCGGCGCCACGCCCGTCGTCTTCCTTCAGCACTTCCGGGGCAACCTGGACGGCTGGGATCCGGCACTGGTCGACGACATCGCCGCCGAGCGTGAGGTCATCCTGTTCGACGTCAGCGGCGTTGGGCTGTCCACCGGCTCCGTGCCGGCGAACTTCGAGCAGTTCGGTCGGGATGCCTTGGCCTTCATCGACGCCCTCGGCCTGACCGAGGTCGACCTCTTCGGCTTCTCCATCGGCGGTTTCGTCGCCCAGGAGGTCGCGCTGCAGCGCCCGTACCTGGTGCGCCGGCTGATCCTGGCCGGAACAGGACCGGAGGGTGGCCGGGAGATGCACGGCTGGACCGACGAGCCAAGGGCGCATGCCATGAAGGATGTGCAGGGCGCCGAGGATGTCCTGTACCTGTTCTTCGGCCCGTCCGAGGACAGCCAGCTCAGGGGCAAGGAATTCGTTGGTCGGATCTTCACCCGCACCGAAGGCAGGGACACCCTGCCCAGCCTCGCCGCCCGCGACGCCCAGTCCGCGGCCGCCATCGAATGGGGGATCCGGGATTTCAGCAAGCTTGCCCGGCTCGCGAACATCACGGCGCCAACCCTGGTCGCCAACGGCGACAACGACATCATGGTGCCGACGGTGAATTCCTACCTGCTGGCCGGCCACCTGCCGAACGCCAAGCTATCGATCTACCCCGACGCCAACCACGGTTTCCTGTTCCAGTACCCGCACGAATTCGCGTCCGAGGTCAACGAATTTCTCGCCCAATAGCAAACTCCGGCGACGGATCCCGTCATCGGCCACCCAGAAAGGACAGTGCCATGGAACCCACTGCGACAACCGTCATCCAGGACGCTCTCGAGCGAGCCGCGGCCGCCCACGGCGTCTACGAAGCAGACGTGCTCGGCGGCGTGCACCACGTCGAATGGCCCGCCTGGTACGCCGAGCACATGGCCCGCACTTTGGCCGAGGACGGATATCAGCTCGTCGGCACCAGCTCCATCTGATCAATTCCCCATTCCGCTCCGCCGACCCAGCAACACCCCAGAAAAGGACAACGATCATGGACATGAAATTCGAAGTAGCGGTCATTCCTGTCTCCGACGTCGATCGGGCGAAGACGTTCTACGAATCCCTCGGGTTCCGGATGGACATCGACTACGTGGGCGCGGATGATTTCCGGGTCGTGCAGTTCACCCCGCCGGGCTCGGAGGCCTCCATCATCATCGGCAGCAACGTGACCTCGGCGGCAGCCGGCTCCGCCCAGGGCCTGCAGCTCGTCGTCTGGGACATCGAGAAGGCCCACGAAGAACTCGTCGGCCGCGGCATCGACGTGAGCGACGTGTTCCACGACGTCGGTGGCATCTTCCACCACGCCGGAACCGACGGTCGGGTGACCGGGCCCGCGCCGGACCGCAGCAGCTACGGTTCATTCCTGTCGTTCAGCGATCCGGACGGCAACGGGTGGATCATCCAGGAAGTCCAGACCCGAGCACCGGGACGGTAACCATCGTGACCAGCGCAGCAACAGAATCGACCGAGTACGACCTGATCGTGCTGGGCGGCGGAGCGGCCGGCGAGAACGTCGCCGACCGCGCAGTGCAGGGCGGGCTCACCGCCGTCATCGTGGAACACGAACTCGTCGGCGGCGAATGCTCCTACTGGGCATGCATGCCGTCCAAGGTTCTGCTGCGGTCAGCGCAGGCGCTGCGTGCCGCCCAGGCGGTGCCGGGCGCCGCCGAGGCGATCACCGGCAAGCTCGACGTCCCGGCAGTCCTCAAGCGGCGCAACACCTTCACCAAGGACTGGAAAGACGACAGCCAGGTGCAGTGGATGGACGGCGCCGGGATCGCCCTGGTCCGTGGCCACGGCGAGATCACCGGCCCCAAACAGGTGACCGTCACCGCAGGGGATGGCAGCAAGCGGGTCCTCACCGCCCGGCATGCCGTGACGGTGGCCACCGGATCCGATCCGCTGATCCCCGACATCGAGGGCCTCCGGGACGCGAAGCCGTGGACCAGCCGGGACGCGACCAGCGCCCAGCACGTGCCGGCCAGCCTGGCGATCATCGGCGGCGGCGTCGTTGCCGCCGAGATGGCCACCGCCTACTCAGGTTTCGGAACTACGGTGACCTTGATTTCACGCGGCGGGCTGCTGGCCGGGATGGAACCGTTTGCCGGTGAGATGGTCCTCACGGCCATGCGGGAGCACGGCGTGACCGTCCTGCTGAACACCCAGACCACCCGGGTGACCCGCTCCGCCGGTGGCGTCCTGATCGAGACCTCCGACGGCGGATCGGTGACCGCCGACGAGGTGCTGGTCGCAACCGGCCGAACCCCCCGCACCCGGGACGTCGGCCTGGACGCCATCGGCCTCACCCCGGGCGGCTGGATCGACGTCGATGACACCATGCTGGCGAAGGGGTTCGACTGGCTGTATGCCGTGGGCGACGTGAACCACCGGGTGCTGTTGACCCACCAGGGCAAGTATCAGGCGCGGGCCGCCGGCGACGTCATCGCGGCTCGGGCGAACGGAACGACCGTCTCGGACGCGCCGTGGGGCACGCACGTCGCCACCGCGGACCACCAGGTCGTTCCGCAGGTGACGTTCACCGATCCAGAGGTCGCCTCCGTCGGACTGACGGCGGCAGCCGCGAAGAAGGCCGGTTACGACATCCGCTTTGTCGATTACCAAATGGGGTATGTCGCCGGTGCGAGCGTCCGGGCCGACGACTACACCGGCACTGCCCGGATGGTCGTCGACGAAGAGCGGAAGGTGTTGCTCGGCGTCACCTTCGTCGGTCCCGACGTCAGCGAGCTGCTGTCGGCGGCGACGGTGGCGATCGTCGGTGAGGTGTCGTTGGATCGGCTCTGGCATGCAGTGCCCGCTTACCCGACGGTCAACGAGATCTGGCTTCGGCTGCTGGAGACCTACGGTCGACCGACCGGCTGAGCATTGCCTCGTACGCTCGGCATCATGAAATTTGGCATCGCGACCTTCGTCACCGACGAGGGCATCAGTCCGCTCGTGCTCGGCCCTGCGTTGGAAGAACGCGGCTTCGACTCGGTGTTCCTGGCCGAACATTCGCACATTCCGGCCAGTCGGCAGAGTCCCTATCCGTCGGGCGGGGACCTGCCGCGAAAGTACTACCGAACCTTGGATCCGTTTGTCGCGCTGACCGCCATGGCGTCAGTCACCAGCCGGCTGCTGGTCGGCACCGGAATCGCCCTGCTGCCGCAGCGGGATGTCATTCACCTTGCCAAGGAGGTCGCCAGCGTCGATCTGGTATCCGGCGGGAGGTTCCAGTTCGGCGTCGGGGTTGGTTGGAACCGCGAGGAAATGCGCAACCACGGCACCGATCCGAAGACCAGAGGTGCCCTGATGGACGAGATGCTCGGCGCGCTCATCGGGATCTGGACCAGCGATGAAGCCGAGTTTCATGGGTCCTACCTGGATTTCGACCCGATCTTCGCCTGGCCGAAACCCGTCCAGCGGCCGCACCCGCCCATCTATGTCGGCGGCGAGAGTGATGCGGCACTGGCCCGGCTGGCGCGCTTCGGCGACGCCTGGTTCCCGCGCTCGAATACGTCGCCGGACAAGCTCCGGGAGGTCCGGCAGTGGCTGACAGCGCAGGGCCGCCCGAATGTTCCGTTCACCATTTTCGGGGCCGGAAAGGACCCGGCGAAGGTGGCCGGCTACGCCGAGGGTGGTGTCGAGCGGATCACCTTCCTGCTGGAAACCATGCCCGAGTCCGAGACGCTCGCGGAACTGGATGTGTTGGCTCAGTTGAGGTTGGCCTCGTCCTGACAGTCGGGCATTGGGTCGAACGGGTTCACCACGAAGGCCGGCTGCTCAGTCGTCCCGCCCAAGCGGGGTGATTTCGGTCTGTTCCGCGGCCTGCGCGGTTCCGCAGCGGATGCGATCAGCGATGAGACCGCCGATGACGCCGAGGGCTTCGACCTGCTCGGCGGAGAGTGGATCAAAGATGAATTGACGTACGGCGTTCACGTGCCCGGGCGCCGCGTGCACGACGCAGTCCCAGCCGGCGTCGGTCAGAACCGCGTTGGTGTAGCGGCCATTGGTCGGGTCCGTTGCCCGGCGGACAAATCCGCGTTGTTCCAACCGCTTGACGACGTTGGACAGCCTGGACAACGATCCTCTGCTCAACTGCGCCAGCTCGCTCATCCGAACGGTTCGACACTCCGCCATCGACAGCCACGAAAGCACCGTGTACTCGAAGAACCCGATACCGGCGTCGCGTTGAAGTTGCGCGTCCAACACTCCGGGCAATTGCGTCGCGATGGTGGCAATTCCGAGCCAGGCGTCCGTCTCCTGCGTCGTCAACCACTTCGGCTCGGCACCTGCAAGTGCCGGGGCTGCGGGTTGGGGCGCTTCGTTCATCCCTGCAGCCTATCGACGAGCCCATTTGACTTCAAGGTTGAAGTGGCGCATGCTGACTTCAGCCTTGAAGTGAAGGGCTTTCAGTCCGTATCGAGGAGACGACATGACTTTGTTCCGTTTGGACGCCAGCATTCGCGTTGAGGGATCCGCCAGTCGCGAGATCGCCGACATCGTCGAGGACGAGTGGCTTTCCGTCCACCCGGGGGACACCGTGGAGCGCCGACACATCGGCGTCGATGTCCTTCCGTCGGACGCCTGGCCACTGGCAGTCAGCGGCGGGTATCTGCCGGTGGCGGATCGCACCCCCGAGCAGCAGTCAGCCGTTGCGCTGGCCGCTGCCCTGGTCGACGAGTTGCTCGCCGCGGACGCCATCCTGCTGGCTGTGCCGCTGTACAACTTCGGTGTCTCCCAACACTTCAAGACCTGGGTCGACCTGATCATCACCGATCCGCGCGCCGCCGCCGGCGGCCCGGGTCTGCTGGTGGGGAAGAAGCTTGTGCTGTGCACGGTGCGTGGCGGCGCCTACGGCGCGGGCACACCGCGGGAGGGCTGGGATCACTCGACCGGTTACCTCAGGCGCATTCTCGGCGATGTCTTCGGTGCCGACCTGACTGTTGTCGAGCGGGAATTCACTCTCGTCGGCGTTAATCCCGCGCTCGACGCATTCACCGATGCGGCTGCATCGTTTCATCAGGGAGCACTCGCCTCCGCCCGCGAAGCGGGCAAGGCGCTGGCCGCCGCTTGATCAGTACCTGGTCCGCGTGAGCGGGTGCCCCTGGTGCTGGAGGACGACGGATCCCGCCGCCCACCTCGCCGCAGTGATCGCCACGATCTGGGCCGGCGGCACTCTGGGTCAGAATGCCGTTCGGGCGCCATCGCCGCCCACCAGATGCACACGCCGCACCCCGTGCGGCCGGCGGCGTCACACCGTGGAGCGGTTCACTGCCACCGGCCGTCGACGACGGGCATCACCGTGCGAGTAGCTGGCCCAGGCTCTGCACGGCCGAAGACTCGGCGGCGACGATCCCGGCGACGTGCTCGCTCATTGCCGTGAGGATGTCTTTGACCTGTTCCTCCGACATTGGGGGTTCGTCGGCGTGCTCGGCCCGTAACTCCCACAGCTTGTCGGCGGCCGCTGCTCGTTCACCGGCACCCGCATCGCCTTCGGCGACCGCCCCGGTGATCGTGGCCGTGAGCTCGCGCAACAGGGCGATCGCGGGGACGTCGTCCGGTAGTGCCGTCTCGGCCAGGATGTGCCAGCGGTCGGCGATCTCCCGCCAGCGCTGCGCCTCCGCGGTGAGGGCCGGCTCTTCCAGGACGGCGGCCGCCTCGTCCAGCCCATCGGCGAACACCCCCCGCAGGTGCCCGCCTGTCATCCCGGCCGGTTCGATGGCCTCCCACACACCGGCCAGTGCCCGCAGCAGGCCGCGGCGGTCGGCGAACACGGTCGGCCACCCTTTAGCGGCGCGCGGGTCGACGAGCAACTTCGACCACTTGCGCCAGGCGGGCAGCGCGAACGACGTCGACGGGCCGCCGAGCTGGTCGACAGTGGCCGCCAGGCCCGCACGCACCGCGGCGCGCAGCCGGTCGGCCGGGACGGCGGTGTCGCGCGACCGGACGACGAGCATCGCGTTCTTGTAGCTGCCCACCCGGGCACGCGCCCGATCGACGTCGGCCACCGGGACCGTCAGCGGGGCAAGCGTTCGGTCGTCGATGTGCACCCGCCCATTCGAAGCGGCGTAGGCGACTACGGGGTGTCCACCGTGGCCGTCGAGGAACGGCGGCAGATTCCAGTAGCCGGCGTTGAAGCGGTCCGGCCAGATGATCGCTGGGTCGCCGGCGGCGATGGTCGACGCCAGTGCACCGGCCGCCCCGGCGGCGCCGCCGGTCCGCGACCAGGCGACGTTCAGCCCCAGCCGGTCCACCGTCGTGGCCAGCCGCCGGTCGAAGTACTGCCAGGAATGCGTGAAGCCGAGGACGACGATGCGGCTGTCGTCGCGCGCGAACTCCCACAGGATGTACCCGGCCCCGAGCCCGCCCCCGACGAGGAGCAGCAGGGGTTCGTCGAGCGGCCCGTCGGGCCCGGTGACGCCGCGGTGCGCCAGTACGTTGGCCAGCGCGGCGGCGTCGGGGTCGGTGCCCCCGCGCAGCGTCCACCCGCCGTCCACCACGGACCCGGTGGCGATGGTGCCGAGGACGTGGGCCCGGGCGACGGAATAGCGCTCCCCGGTGCGGGCCATCCGCGCCCGGATGCGGGCCTTGAGTTGCTTGGCGGTGGTCATGGTCGGAACCTTCCCGGCTGCACCCTGCGGCCGACGGCTCCACGCACCGCCCGCCGCCGCAGCCGAGGTCATCCGGATGAATGTGGCCGAGCGCGCCTCGAGGCTCTCGAAGTCCCCTTTGCCCCGCGGCGCCGGCCCGCGTGGAAAGCCGGTCTGGGGTTAGGCGGGAGGCCCGCCATCGCCCAGCCTAACGGGTGCGCCGCGAGTCGAGAAGGGTCCTTCTTGCATCCCCGGGCGCGTTGCCGCAGCTGGGCTCTAGCGGCGCGGGACAGTTGTGCTGTCTCAAGCCCCAGTGACGATCACCAGTTCGTTGCCTTCGGGGTCGGCGACCTGCCAGCGATCCGCCAACTCGCCGAGGAGCCGGCCACCCGCCGCGAGGGTCGTGGCGAGGCGCGTCTGTGCGACGTCCGAAGGCACCGCGAGCTCGACGTGGATGCGGTTGCGCTGCCGGCGCCGCTCGGTCTCCGATGCGTCGAGCTCTTGGAACACCAGCACCGGGTTCAGCCGCCGCGGATCGTGGATGTCGCTGACCCCGGCCCGCCGGTCGTTCGTGTATCCGAGCGCAGCCACCCAGAACTCGCGGACCGCGGCGACATCGGCGGCGTCGAAGAAGAGCTGGGCGAAGCGCGGGAGCCCCGGATCCGCAGTTGCCCCGAGTTCGCGGGCGGCGGTCTGGAGGTTTCCGGCAAGGTCGGTGAAGTCGAGATCCAGGCCGTGGGCGTCGTCCTCCCACTGGTCCTTACCGCTGTCGATGATCACGAGCCCGGGGCGCAGGTCAACCAGCAGCGGGAAGTCGGTGTCGTTGGCCAGCGCCGCTGCTGCGGCGGCCAGGTCACGCTGCTGGGTCGGGGAGGTGGTGTGGTAGCACGCCATCGCGCTGAAAACCGCCTGCCAGTCGGCTGTCCCGATCCTCTCGCCGAGCGCTGCTCCCGGCACCAGGTCGACCTCGTTGCCGTCAGGGTCGATGTGACAGACCCCGTACGGACCTGACGCCTGCCCAAGATTCGCCTGTTCGACCGCCGCGGACGGCCGCACCACGTCGAGGTGGATGCGGTTTCGTAACGGCCGTGGCTCGGTCGACTGTCGGATCCGGATCGCGGGGTCGCGCCGCAGCGGATCGGCCAAACCGCCGTCCCCGACAGGCGCGTAGTCGAGCGCGCGCTGCCAGAACTGCTGCACCCCAAACGGGTTCGCGGATTCGAACACCACGCTCAGGTGCTGCAGCACGGCAGGGTTCCCGGTCAACCCCAGATCACGCGCGGCCGCCGACGCCTGTCGCTGTCGCTGACGCGACGGGCAGCACGAGCCTGGACGATGAGTGGACGGTGTTGACGCTGCTGGTGCCGACGGTCGCATGTCGGAACCCCATGATGGCAGGGGCTTTCGGGTCCTGGTCGTCACTGGTGACGACGAGCTTGACCCGATGTCCGGCGGCGAACCGACGGGCGTTGGTGACGAGCGGGATCCGATACGTGGTCAGCGAACCCGGGACCACGGCTTCGGCAGCACGACACGGGAGTTGAGGAGCACCGACCGAGCTCAGATCCGGGTCGACCCAGCGGAGGCTCGCCCGTAGCCATCCGGCGGTGACGTCCACGACGGTGCCGTCAGGAGCGACATCCTGCAGGGTGACGATCCAGGCCGTATCGACGGCGGTGGCGCTGGCCCGTAGGTCCAGTTCGATATCGCCCACGACGTCGAGCGCCTGTTCCAGCGGCGCGCTGGTCCACTCCAGCAGCGCGGGTGGGTCGGTCTCGCTGGGCCGGGCTCGGGCCAGTCCGGTGCCGAGGACCATGAACGCTCGCTGGCCGGAGGTGCCCTCGTCGTCCCCGAGCTCGCCGTCGGCGCGAAGGTTCATCGGGCGGCCGACAACGCCTGTGGGTGGCCAGGTATCGGTGGTGCGCCAGTCGTCGGCACCCGGCATCCAGTACCGGATGGCGGGGCCGTCGAGAATGCCGGTGTCCCGGTCCTTCAGCCAGTGGTCGAACCAGGCCAGCGCCTCGACTTGCAGGCTCTCCCATGGCCAGGTCAGCCCGAACTCGCCGAGCATCCCGACCCGGACGACCGGCGCATTCGTCAGCCCCCGCATGGTCGGAAACGTGGAGGGCAGGTGCAACGGGACGTTCTGCCAGTCGCAGCCGAGATAGGTGGGAACCTCGATGCGGTCGAGCAGCGGCAGCAGGTTCCGCTCGTCCCACCACTCGTCACGCAGCGGGTGCTCGACCGCGATGGACCGCCACAGATCGTCCCAGGGGTGTGGTTCGTGGTGGAGCTTGAGTGCGGCGTGCAGGACAGCGATCGACGACTCGCCGTTCATTGTGGCGAACTTGCGGTGCAGTGGCGGTGTGCGCAGTACGCTGCGCGCGGCGTCGATCAGTTTGCTGCGCCAGAAGTGTTTGCTGCGATCAGATGTCAGCCCCACCATCGCGAGAAACGGCGTCACGAAACCGGAACTGAACAGCCCGTGGTGCGTTGCCGCGTCGTACAGGTCGGCGGTGACGGCCACCGGGAAGATCGCCTTCAGGTGTGGGGGCCGTTCGACCGCCGCCTCGAGCTGGGTCATGGCGAAGTAGCTGATCCCGATCATTCCGACGTTCCCGTCGCACCACGGTTGGGCGGCCACCCACTCGACCAGGTCGTGCATGTCGCGACGTTCCTGGGCATCGAAGAAACCGAACGTCCCGCCCGAACCCCCCGTTCCCCGCAGGTTCGCGATCACGTGCACGTACCCGCGCGGCACCCAGAAGTCGGACGCGCCCGCCTCGATGAAACCCATCGGCGCACCGAGATCCTGGATCTGCCGCGGGTACGGCGACGCCGAGATCAACGCCGGGAACCGGCCGTCATCCTCCGGTCGATGCACGTCGGTGAGCAGTTCGACGCCGTCCCGCATGACGGCGGCGACGTCCTGGTCGGACCGCATGTCGTGTGCCGGCTGCGACAGGTTGCGGTACTCGCGACCAGTTGTCTGTGGGCCGTTGAGCTGGCGTTGCCCCGGTTCTGTGCCCGCCACCTTTGACATGGTCTGCCTCCACTGCGACCCGGGCTGGTACGCGAAAGTGCGCGCTGCCAGTTGATCTTCCCAGCTTGACCGCGAACCGTCCAGCCAAAGTTTCCTCACCTGCGGAAAGCTTCCGACGGAATAGGCTGTTGTCTCGAAAAGTCACCTGTGGTCGACGGGGAGTGAGATGGCGGACGCTGGTCGCCGGGGTCCCACCGAGGACCGGGGCGTCGTGATGGACCGGATCGTGCACGTGGCTCGGGCGTCGTTCGCCGAGAATGGCTGGGCCGGAACATCTCTGCGTGCCGTCGCCCGCCACGCCGGCGTCGACCCGCGGTTGATCAACTATTACTTCGCGGACAAGTCAGCGCTGCTTCAGGCCTGCCTGCAACCGCCTCCGGGTTACCTGGAGGGGATCGCCGCGGTCCTGCGCACTCCGCTGCGTCGACGTGGACCGGCCTTGGTGCGTAATTTGCTCGCCGCCTGGAACAACCCGCCGACGGCGACCGTGCTGCGCTCCATCATCCTGACCGCCGCGCACGAGCCGGTCGCCCTGGAGCGGCTCCAGCAGGTGTTCCGGAACAGCATGATCGGTGCGGTCGCCGCGTCGCTCGACGATGACGAGCGCCTGGTCCGGGGCGGTCTGGTGGCCAGCCAGCTCGTCGGCCTGTCCATGACCCGCTACGTCTGGCGGCTCGAGCCGATCCGGCGGCTGCCCGACGAGGACGTCGTCAGCCTGATCGGTCCGACCATCCAGCGCTACCTCACCGGCCGGCTCCCGATTCCGACGTCAGTGACGGAACCACGGATGTCGCTCGACTCACCCAACGCTGGCTGACACTGGACCGTCGCGCGGATGTTGGCCGCTACCAACCGATCTCAGGCGCCTTCCGCTGAGTCGCGGAGTTCTCCCCGCAAGGCTGGCAATACCTCTGCGGCGAGCAGATGGTCGGTGCCGAGAACACCGAATCTCCGCAGAAAGTCGGCCGGCAACAAATCGGACTGCGATGCGTGCTCCAGCAGGTGGTGATACAAATCGTAGCTGCGCGTCACTCCTTCGACGGCTCGCACGTCGCCGGCGGATAGTGCAGAGGTGACGTTGCGTTGGGAGTGAACCGAAATCCCGGCCTTTCCGCGGACGAATGGGGACTTTCGGTCCTGCCAGGGCCGCTGCTCGGTGGCCTACTGTGGGAGGCCAGGAGGGCGGTTTGTCCGCTCCCGACCGGCTGGCCACCCTGCTGCACGAGGTAGGCCGCCATGGTCATCGTCAGCCGCCGCGAGCATCATGCCTGTGGTGCAGCGGCGTTCCCGTTGCGGCAACTGCCATCACTTCTGGAAGAGAAGGTGGTTGAGATGCCAGTCATCAGTCGGAAACTCGAAGAGTCTGCCAAAAGCCCTCAATCGGCTGATTTCTCGAGGGTGAATGCTGTGGTCGCGGGCGTGCTGCTGATCGTCGCGACCGTGGCGAGCCTGCTCAGCGGACCGTTCCTGGCCCCGGTGACCGACTCCGATTCGCTCGGTGACGCCGCGGCCCACCAGGGCCAGGTCGCAACGGGTGTGCTGCTTGTCTTCATCGCCGCGCTCGCGGCGCCAGGCATCGCGGTCGCGCTGTACCCGGTGTTGCGGAGGTTCGGTGAGGGTCTGTCGCTGGGGGCTGTCGCCTTCCGAACCATGGAAGGAGTGTTCTACGCGTTGGGCATGTTGGTACTGCTGTCGCTGACGACGCTGAGTGCGTCCTTTGTCGACGCCGGCTCGCCGACCGACCAGCACTTCACAACGTTGGGCCAGACGATGCTGGCGCAGTATCACTGGCTGGTCGATGTGGGACTGCTGTTGGCCTTCAGCCTCGGTGGCCTTCTGTACTACATGGTGTTCTACCGCAGCAGGCTGATCCCGAGATGGCTGTCGGTGTGGGGGATCGCCGGGGTGGTGCTGTTGATGGTCGCCGCGGTGCTGCTCATCTTCGGCGTCATCACTCCGCTGTCGCTGGGCCAGATCGTTCTTGCCATTCCCATCGGACTGCAGGAGATGGTGCTGGCGGTGTGGCTGCTCGTGAAGGGATTCGACCGGTCCGTGCTCGCACGCCAGTCGTGAGCGACCTGGTGCGATGGCCCCCAGGAGCCTCATCCGCCGACCGGTCGGGGAGGTCTTGTGTACGATGAGAGTTGTTCTCCTGCAACATGAACCGGGCCGTTCCGTGGCGCCGTCCAGAAGATCGTGACGGTGGAACCGGTCATGCCCATGAAGAAGCCCCACTCTTGACTGGAGTGGGGCTGATCTTCGTCCCAGGCGTTGGGCGGTTCCTGCGGCCGGTCCTGTCTGCAGGGCATCTGCTCGGCCAATTTCAGTTATCCCGATCGGCTTGATCGGTCTTGCTGGTGGTACTGAGCTTCGTCCACCTGGGCCTGATACAGCAGGTGGATAACCCGCGTTTTGTGAGGGGAAACCCTACTTCCCATTCGGGGTTGCCCCCGCGCACTGCCTGCACACTTGGTGCGACCAGGATGGCTTCGGCTAGCCGGTTGACGTCCTACGCGGGTCCGTAGGCCTGATGAACGATGCCGTTGTCGTACACGTCATGTGACAACAGGACCAGCCGGGTCGGCCCGTCGCCCCAGAACCTCTCACCCTCGCCGAGGGCCAACGGGAAGACAAACAGGTGCAGCTCGCCGCCCGAGCAGGATGGTCGACGACCGTTGGGTTATCGCGCCGATGGTTTCGCCCATCTTCGGGTCGAATCCGTACTCAAACGTCCAACTCGGCTGCTCGAAGACCCCGTCGAGGGTGATGAACTCGTGTACTGCGATGGTGGCCATGGTGAAGTCCTCTCGTGTTGATAATTCCTATCTATCCCACGAATCGGCCATGCCAGAAAGGACAGAGTCGCCAGAAATTTCCGAACTTGGTTCCGATGCTTGGCTGGTTTGCCACCGCTCAGCGATCCTGTGCATGCAGAGCCGGTGATCCGGCGGGGATGTCACGATCGCCTTGCAACACGGCGCCACGAGATCCTCGGGTTGGCCGAAGCCCGCAACGATCCGTGTTGGGTATTCAGTGCCTGGTCTCGTACCTGGTCAGGAGCACGCCGTCGGGAAACGTCCGGGTCTCCACCAGGTTCAGGTTCACCCAGTTGTCCAGGGCCGTGAAGAACGGCGTGCCGCCGCCCACCAGGACCGGGTGGGTGACCAGCGCGTACTCGTCGATCAGTCCGGCCCGCATCGCCGACGCGGCGAGGGTGGCGCCGACGATGTCGATGGGGCCGCCCTTCTCGGTCTTGAGCCGGGTGATCTCGGTGACCGCGTCGCCGGTGACCAGGCGGGTGTTCCAGTCGACCGTGCTGGTCGTGGAGGAGAAGACCACTTTCGGCATGGCCCGCCAGCGCTGGGCGTATTCAATCTGCGCCGGGGTGGCGCCCGGCTGTTGGTCGGCCGTCGGCCAGTGGGAGCTCATCGCGTCCCATACTTTGCGGCCGTACAGAGCCAGGCCCGTCGCTCCCACTCGGTCGGACCACCACTGGAACAGCTCGTCGCTCGGCACGCTCCAGCCCAGGTCGTCGCCGGGCGCGGCGATGTAGCCGTCCACGCTCAGGTTCATGGCAAAGGTCAGTTTCCGCATGCGTCGGCCTCCCGTGAGTCGGTATTCGGCATAGACCAGCACGGCACGGAGAAATCATCGGTCGGGCCACCCGGGGCCGGTTGACCACCACGCCAAGCGGTTGCTGCTGACGAAAGGGAACCACAAACGCGACGCCATCGATCTGGCGCATTGGTTGTCCCGGCCGAGATTTGCGTTCCGCAGGTGATCGTCCAACTTGACATGGTGCGAGCACCTCTGGGTAGAGCCCTCCACCAAACGGGTGTCGAAGCATTACTAATCAGTGTTGCCAAGTACTGGTACCTAGTGATACCGTTTACTAGTAGTCAGCGACATAGAGTAGAGGGAGGAGATCAGCCGTGGGCAACCAGATGACGGAGATGCTCAAGGGGACCCTGGAGGGCATCGTCCTCGCGGTGCTGGCGACGCGGCCGGCGTACGGCTACGAGATCACGGCCCGGTTGAGAGAGCAGGGCTTTGCCGATCTCGTCGAGGGAACCGTCTACGCACTGCTCATCCGTATCGAGCAGCGGGGCTTCGTCGACGTGGAAAAGATCCCGTCCGAGAAGGGGCCGCCCCGCAAGGTGTACTCGCTCAATGTGCAAGGGCGCCAACAGCTCGAGGAGTTCTGGAGGACATGGCGCTTCCTCTCCGAACGGATCGGAAAGCTCCAGACCGAAATCGCGCAAGCCAACACAAAAGGAGAGAACTGACATGGTCGCCAAATGGATCGAGACCGTCACCGGGTCCCTTGAGCAGAAGAAGCAGTACAGGCACGTCAAGGCCCGCATCGACGCCCTCCCCGAGCCCTACGGGACCGCGGCGAAGGCGATGCACCGATACCACATGTACTACGGCGGCGTCACCGACGGCGACACCCTGATCACGATGTTCGGCGATCTGGCCGACCTGTGGGAGCGTGCCGCCGTCGATGGGACGCCCATCCGCGAAATCGTCGGTGACGACCCGGTCGAGTTCGCCGAGACCTTCGCGCAGGCGTACTCCGGCCGGCAATGGATCGACAGGGAGCGCGCCCGTCTGACCAAGGCGATCGACGACGCGGAGCGAGGGGAGCGGAAATGACCCTCCCGCAACTTCCAACGGCCCCAGCCATCCAGGTGAAGGACATCACGAAGTCCTTCAAGGATGTGCACGTATTGCGCGGCGTCGACTTCGACGTGCAGGCGGGCAGCATCTTCGCCCTGCTCGGGTCCAATGGCGCAGGCAAGACCACGCTCGTGCGGATCCTGTCGACGCTGCTCAAGTCGGACGCAGGTAAGGCAGCGGTCCACGGCTTCGACGTCACCGCCAAACCCGGCGACGTGCGCGAATCGATCAGCCTGACCGGCCAGTTCACCGCGGTCGACGACGTGCTCACCGGCCGCGAGAACCTCGTGCTGATCGCAAAACTACGTCACCTGAAGGACCCGCGGGTGATCGCGGACGACCTCCTCGCCCGCTTCTCACTGACCGACGCCGGCGACCGGAAAGCGGCGACCTACTCGGGCGGCATGCGACGCCGGCTCGACATCGCGATGAGCCTGATCGGCAACCCGCCTGTCATCTTCCTCGACGAACCCACCACCGGCCTGGACCCGCAGGCACGCGTCGAGGTCTGGCAGACCATCAAGGATCTCGCCAAGGGCGGCACGACGGTGCTGCTCACCACCCAGTACCTCGACGAGGCCGAACAACTCGCCGACCGCATCGCGATCCTGCACAAGGGCACCATCATCCAGAACGGCACCCTCACCGAACTCAAGCAACTGCTGCCGGCCGCCACCGTCGAATACGTCGAGAAGCAACCCTCCCTCGAAGAAGTCTTCCTCGCCCTCGTCAGCGACACCGGACCGACCGACGACGACAGCACCGCCGGCCCGGTCACCACCCGAAAGGAAACTCGATGACCACCCACGTCCTGGGCGACACCGGCGTCCTGACCGGCCGCTCGCTGCGCCACATCGCCCGCAGTCCCGACACCATCATCACCACCGCGGTCACCCCGATCGCGCTGATGTTGCTGTTCGTCTACGTACTCGGCGGCGCAATCGACATCGGATCCGACGAGTCATACATCGACTACATGCTGCCCGGAATCCTGCTCATCACGATCGCATCCGGCATCGCCTACACCGCCTACCGCCTCTTCCTCGACTTGCAAGGCGGCATCTTCGAACGCTTCCAGTCCATGCCGATCGCCCGGCCCAGCATCCTCTGGGCCCACGTGCTCACATCCCTGGCAGCCAACGCGGTCTCGGTCACGATCGTCATCGGCGTCGCACTGCTCATGGGATTCCGCACCGGCGCATCCCTGACGGCCTGGATCGCAGTCGCCGGCATCCTGATCCTGTTCACCCTCGCCCTCACCTGGATCGCCGTAATCGCCGGACTCTCCGCGAAAACCGTCGACGGCGCGAGCGCGTTCAGCTACCCACTGATCTTCCTACCGTTCATCAGCTCCGCCTTCGTGCCCACCGACACGATGAGCGGCCCGGTCGCCTGGTTCGCCGAAAACCAGCCCGTCACCGCCATCGTCAACAGCATCCGCGCCCTATTCGCCCAACAGCCCGTCGGAAATGACATCTGGACCGCGCTCGCCAGCCTCGCCGGCATCCTCGTCATCGCCTACGTCCTCTCAATCGCCAAATACCGTCGCAAGTTCAACTAGGGCCGGTGCTCGCCGCGCGCGGGTCAGGTCGAAGATTCGGTCCCGCCCGGCAATGTGCAGGCGCTGATGTCCACGCAAAGGGCAGTAATGATCGTGCGCGGACAACCAGCAATCGCGCGGGATGAATTCCGGCGCTCATCTGCTCGTCAAGCTCTGGATCGCATCGGCACCGTCGTCAGCAATTAGTTGAGGTGTTGACGTTCGACGGTATCGAGTCGATGCTGATTCGGTCCGCGGTTCAGTGGCGCGCCGCGGGTCGCGTCCGTTGCTGGCGCCAACCGGTTCCCAGAGGCAAAAGATGACGCAATACCGAGGCGCGCTGCCCCGGTTGAGCCCAGAGCTATTTCTCACCGACTCCGGTTTGGAAACGGACCTGATCTACAACCAGGGTGTCGATCTCCCACAATTCGCGGCATTCCCTTTGCTCGACGACGCAGCGGGTGTGCGGAGATTGCGGAGTTACTTCGCCACCCACGCGGCCATCGCGGCAGCGGCCGACGTAGGGTTTGTCTTCGAGTCAGCCACGTGGCGAGCGAGCGCAGATTGGGGTGCATTGCTGGGCTACAGCGCCGCCGCTCGGTGGACCACGGGCTGATCACACCAAACGATAATGTGAATGTGGTCTTTGTCTCGGACGGCGTCCGCAAAAGGACGGCGGTGACGGTGTCACACGACCGTGGCCACCTTGATCATCTTCCTTCGCAGGGGGACCATTCTGGGGCACAGCTCTTTGCTGGCGCCTCCACGATCTTGTGCTGTTGGACTCGTGGGCCAGTTGTCTCGACCCCGGTTGGGGTGGCGTTCAATGCCACCTTTTCACCCCTCCAGTTCGGCTACGGTGACAGTGTTGTCGCCGTTGGTCACGTAAACGGTGTCGTGATCCCGGGCAATGGCGACTTCCAGTGGTGCTCGGCCGACGTTGATCTTCCTGGTGCTGGCGCAACCGATGGAGCGGATGGCGTTGCAGGTGCGTACGTCGAGGACGGTCAGGCTGGTGTCCTGGATGTTGGCGACGTAGACGGTGCCGCCCTTGGGGTCGATGGCTATCCCGTTCGACCCGAACCCGGCGGGCGCAGTCTTCGGGGTCTGTCCGCAGCCGGTCGTTGTGGTGCTGTTGCAGCTGGCCCCATTGATGATCGAGACCCTCCCGAGAAACTCACCGTCGAAAAGGTCGGCCGTGTAGACGGTGTTGGTGCGGATGTCGATGGCGACACCGCTGGGGTTGGCGTCTGCGGTGACGCCCACGGGGTTGGTGCCGGCGCTGATTGCGATCGGGGTCTGTCCACATCCGGTGTGGTCTCGGGCGTCGCACACGGCGGTGTTGATCATGTAGACGGAACTCCCCTGATAGCCCGGGAATCCGGGGTCGAAGTAGTTGGTGACGTAAAGGGTGTGGGTGATGGGGTTGGCCGCAAGGTCGAGGTTGGAGTGCCCGACCGGGCCTGCCGTGCCGACGCTGAGCAGGGCCGGGGTCTGTTGGCACCCGCTGAGCTCTCGGGTGTTGCAGGTGGCGGTGTCGAAGACGGCGACGGTGTTGGAGCCGCTGGGTTGCGCGACGGCGACGTACAGGGTGTGCGCTGGTTCATTCAGGGCCAGGTGCGCCGGTGCTCCGGTCGGCACGTGTAGCGCGGGTAGCCCGGTGCAGCCGTCCGTGCGGGTGCTGTTGCAGGTTCTTGGGTTGATCATCGAGATGGTGCCGTCGGCGGCGTTGGCCACGTACACCGTGCCCTGCCTGCGGTCAACGGCGATGTCGACGGGTCGCGATCCGACCGTGATCTTCGGTGGTGTCGAGGCGCACCCCTGCGGCCGGTGGGCGTTGCAGGTCCGGGTGTTGATCATCGCGACGGCATCGGCGCCCGACGTCACGTAGGCGGTCTTCACGTCCGTAGCGACGGCGATGCCGAGGGGTTCGGAGACCGAGACGGCGGTCGGCCGTGGCCGGCAACCGGTGGTGATGTCGGCGTTGCAGCGGGCTGAGTCGATGACCGAGACGGTGTTGTCGACCTGGTTCGCCGTATACAGGGTGTGGGTGACAGTGTTGACGGCAATGGACTCAGGGTCACTGCCCGTGTGGATGGTCGGCGGGTCGAGGGAAGCGCAGGCGGCCTTGTGAGTTCCGTTGCAGACGTGGGTATCGACGACCGAGAGAGTGTCGTCCTTCTGGTTGACCACATAAAGGGTGTGTCGCGGTGCGTCGACGGCAACCGAGAGGGTGATCTCGAAGGGCATTGCGGGACTCACCGCGACCGTTCCCGGAGTTTGGCCGGCGCAACCGGTCAGGTCGCCGGCGCGGCATGTGGTCCCGTCGAGAACCGAGATGGTGTTGTCGAAGTTGGCGGCGTACACACTGTTGGTCTCGGGGTCGACCGTTGCCACGCTGACGGCGGCGGGCCCGGTTGGGAGTGTCCCGACGGACCCGCAGCCGGATTGCACCGTCGCGTTGCAGGTGTCGGCATCGAACACCCCGACGCCATCGACCTGCGCCACATACACCGTGTGGGTCAGGTCATTGACGTCGAATGCCGCCGGCCCGGGACCGACCGACGCCGTCGCTGGAACCTCACCGGCGCAACCGGTCAGGTTTGTGCCGTTGCAGGTCACCATGTCGATCATCGAGATCGTGTTTTGGTCGAAGTCGGGCCCGGGATTTCCGACATAGACGGTGTGATTGGTTGCGTCGGCGTAGACCCCGAACGGCGCTGGCCCGACCGGGACCGTTGCGGGAGTCTGCCCGCACCCCGTCGTCACCCTGCCGTTGCAGGTCGCCCCGTTGAAGACCGAGACGGTGTTGTCCGCCCAGTTCGTCACGTAGACACTGTCGGTCGCCTGATCCACCGCAATGCTCGACGGAAGCTCCCCAACTGTGACGGTTGGCCACGGCCCCCGACAGCGAGACACATCAGTCGATCTGCAGCGTCTGCCGTCGATCACCGACACCGTATTTCCGCCGGCATTTGGCCCGTTGGCGTTAAGGCCATTTGCCACGTAAATGGTGTTGGTTGCCTCATTGACGGCGACCGCCGAAGGTCCCGGCCGCACCGGCGCAGCGCCAACCAGCGCCGACCCGAACCCCGATGACGACCGCTCGCCGCTGATCAACTCCGGCGCGTACCCGAATCCGCCGGCACCTGCCGACGGCTGCGCGGTGGCGACCACGACGGCACCGACCGTCGCCATTGTCAGAAGAACTCTTGCGAGCCGCATGACACCTCCCAGAGTGAGCACATCGGTTGCGACACTAGGGACTTCGGCGCCGCTGCACATCCGTGCGGGCACGGCCGGGTTCTCGGTGCCGGCACCGGTGCGGCCTGCGACCTGCTCCTCAGTTCTTGATGTAGGCCAGCACGGCGAGCACGCGGCGGCTGCTGTCCGGGGACTCGGCGAGCCCGAGCCCCGCGAAGATGCGGCGGACGTGCGACTCGACGGTCCGCTGACTGAGGTGCAGCAGGGCGCAGATGCGGCTGTTGGAATGGCCCTGGGCCATGAGATCGAGGATTTCCCGTTCCCGGTCGGTCAGGTCGTCGAGCGGGCCTCGGACGCGGCTGCGGCCGAGAAGCTGCGTCACCACGGCCGGGTCGAGCACGCACTCGCCGGCGCACACTCGATGCAGCGCGTCACCCAGGACGTCGGGGTGGGCCACCCGCTCCTTGAGCAGGTAGCCGCAGGCGGCGGGGTCCGGTTCCAACAGTTGGGACGCGTACCGGACGTCGAGGTAGCTCGATAGCAACAGCACCGCCGTACCCTGGTGGCGCTTCCTGATCTCGAGCGCGGCCACCACGCCTTCATCGGTGAACGTGGGGGGCAACTTGATGTCGATCAGCGCCGCGTCCGGGCGGTGCGCGGCGACCATCTGGAGCAGCGCGACCGCGTCGCCGGCCTCGCCGACGACCTCGATGCCCTGGGCGACCAGCAGCTGGGCCAGGCCGGCCCGCAACAGCAGCATGTCCTCGGCGATCACGACCCGCACGGGGCCACCCCCTGAAGGATCACGCCGCCCACGGTCACGGTGAGCGTCAGCCGCCCGCCTGCCGCGACGAATCGGTCCTCTGCGTGGACGAGCCGATGCTGCATCGCATCAGGATCGGTGGGCGTCGCGGTGATCGTGACCCGCGCCTGGTCGGTTCGTCCGCCACCGAGGTCGACCGTCAGCGGCGAGTCCGCCGGGACCGCCTGGGACACGTCGCTGACCAGCTGGTAGATGGCCATTCCGACCGCGGGCGGGACCGGGTGATCGACCGAGCCGGACACGAGTAGAGGGCAGGCTGTGTGATCGCCGAGCTCGCGCAGGGCGGCGATGACCCCAGCCTCCTGCAGGCTCGTCGGGAACAGGCCGCGGGCGACGGTTCTGATCTCGGCCAGGGCGGCGTCGAGTTCGGCGTGTTCGAGGTCGAACGTGTCCTGCCGAGGGCAGATCGACAGCATCAGACCGAGAGCGATCAGCCGTTGCTGGGCGCCGTCGTGCAAGTTGCGCTCCAGGCGTCGGCGCTCCGCGTCCCCCGCTGCGACGATCCGGGACCTCACCGCGGCGGCATCCTGTAGCTCGGCACGCAGGCGGGCCCGCGCGGCCAGGTACTCCAGCGCCAGGGCCGCGGAGCTGGACGACGCCCGCACCAGGTCGGTCGAACCCACAAGTCTTTGGTCGTAACAGATCTCAGCAAACACGATGCCATTCCGGCTGAGCCGCAGAACGGCCCGATCGACGGCGTCCTCGACCGCCGCACCCTGCTGATCGATCATCGTGCCGTCCGGGCGCCGGAAGCGGACCGTCAGGGTGGGATCGGCGATGCCGGTCCGTAACGAGCCGACGACCGCACGGGGGTCCGGGATGGCCGCGAGCACGACCCGGGCCATCCGCCGGCCGGCCACCCGCACCAGGTAGAGGCGGGCGGCCGCCCCCGCGGCGATCAGGATGATCAGGCCGCATTGCGCGAGCCGGATCCGCTCGACCAACGGATCGACCTGCCCGACGGGGAGGGTCAGACCGTACGCCGCGGATACGGTTGCGAGCCCGGCGATCCCCGCCGCGCCAGCCAACAGCGGCCATGAATGACGGCGCGTCAGTTCCGGCGCCCGCACCCAACGGCGGAAGGCCAGGACCGCCGCGGTCGGGCCCCACAGCAGGGTCAGGCCCGTCGCCAGCCGGCTCAGCAACGCCGCCGCCGGGTCGGCCGGGTGGACCAGAAGGATGTTTGGCGGGCAGGCGTTGCACCCGGCGTCGGCCGGATCGAACAGCAGCGTGGGCAACACGCCGCCGACCAGCGCGACGGACACCAGGGCCCCGGCGATCAGCCCCTTGCTCGCGCGCCCGAGCGGTGCGACCGGCCAGACTATGCCCGCCACGACGGCGAGGACGGGTGGCAACCCAACGGCGATCATGAACAGGGTGAATGTCACCGCCGACTCCGGCTCGGTCACCACCCAGGCCGGCATCGTGATTGCGGTTGCAACGAGAAGCCACCCGGTGCCGGTAGCGAATTGCCGCAGGATCAGGAGGGCACCCGACGTCGCTGCGGCCACTGCCGCACCGAGCTCGATCGCCGCCGCGGCCGTCACCTGTGCATGATCGCAGGCTGGCCCGGCGACGTGCCAGGGTTCAGTATGGACACCGAGGTCGAGCGCCGAAGTCCGGTGTCCGCGCTGATGTCCCGGTGGGGAATCGAGGCGATCCTGCTTCTCATGACACTTTCAACGAAGAGGTCCCGGGCCGCCTCCGTCGTCCTCTCCGTCGCCGCTCTTGCACTGATGGCCGGTTGCGCGAGTGCCGCGGTCGACAAGCAGGGCGCGCCCGCCGTCACCGTCCTTCGCGTCGGTACCGCCGATCCCGCCGACGGCGAACTGGCCTATTTCGTCGAGGCGGTCGCCAGGAATTCGGAACGGCGGCTCCGGGTGGAGATCGACGCCGAGACGTACTTCAGTGAGACCCCCGGCGGCGAGGCGAAACTGGTGGGCGACCTGCAGGCGGGCATGCTGGACCTCGCCTTCATCCCGTCCCGGGATTGGGCGGCCGCTGGTGACACCGGGTTCCAGGCAGTCCAGGCGCCGTTCTTGATCGGCACGACCGCGGCGACGGTCGCCCTAGTTGGCAATCCGCTGGTCGGTGACTTGCTCGGCGGACTGGATGCCGCCGGCGTTGTCGGGCTGGCGCTCGTCCCGGGCCAGGCTCGCCGGCTGATCGCGCGGGCCCCCGTCACCAATGCCGCTGATCTGGCGGATAAGAAGGTACGGATCAACGACAACATCCAGGCGGCACAGTTGATGGCCGCCTGGGGCGCCACTGGCGTGCAGGGCGTTCCGGCACTCCAGACGAGAACCGATCTCGCGACCGGCGCCATCGACGCCGTCGAGACCGCGCCGACCTATGCGGCGTCGAACCAGTACCACCGGTCCGCGCCCTACCTCAGCTCCTTCGGGATGTTCCCCAAGTTGCAGGTTCTCGCGGCAGACCAGCAGGTCTGGGACGAGCTCGCCGACGCTGACCAGCGCGCCGTACAAGCCGCAGCGGCCGATACCGTCTCCCACGCGAGCATGAATGTCCCGGCCCAGGAGGAGACCGAGCTGTCCCAACTGTGCGCCCAAGGAGCGGTCATCGTCCAGCCCGAGGACGCCGCGTTGGACGACCTGATCGCTCGAGCCGCACCCGCCCAACCGACCGACCCGTCGACCCGACAGATGATGGCGAGGATCTCAGCCGCCGTGGGCGGTACCGGCGTCAGTACGCTCAGCGGCCCGCTACCCGCACCATGCCGTGTCGCGTCGACTGTCGACCAGGCCCGAGCGTTGCATGAGGAGGCCGGGCGTGCCGCAACCAATAGTCAGGTGACCAACGAGTCGTTCCCGACGGGCACCTTCGAGGTGACGGTCACAGCCGAGCAGTGGGCGGCGGCGGGCATTATCGGCTCGGACTGGAAACAGGACACCACCTTCATCTGGACGCTCACCCCGGAAGGAGGGGTGAAGGTAACGCAACAGCCCGATTTTCCCGATCAGGGTCCGGCCACCGGGACGTGGGTCGCGGACGGCGATCACATCACCTTCACCCTCCATCAGGGAGTCCCGGACACCCTCTTCGTCGAGACCGTGCAATGGAGTTACTTTGAGGGCGTGCTGCACTTTGTCGTGGTCTCGGTGCTGGACGAGCCCGGCCGGGTCATCTACGCGACGCCGTGGCGCAAGGTCGGCTGATCCCCGTCGCCGTCGGCGCGGCGATCCTGGTCGGCGGCGCGGCGGTGGAAGTCATCTCGCGACAGGCATTCGCGGCTGCCGTTCTGGACTGGATGGTCGGCGCGGCCTTCGTCGTGGCGGCGCTGATCGGCCCCGCCGGCCCCGCCGTCGCGGTCGGCCTGCTTGCCGCTGCGGCGTGGTTCCTGGCCACCTCTCCCGCTGCGCTGCTAGATGTGTGGCCGGGCGTTGGCGTGCTCGCGGTCATCGCCTACCGCGGCCCGCTGCTGCACTGGTTGGTATTGCACGCCCGGGTGACCCTGGACGCCACGCTCGTCCGGCCCCTGGTGGTGATCGGCTATGCAGTGGCGCTGGTCGGCACGGTTACCTCGGCCCTTGGTACCAGCGTTGTCGCTGCTTGCCTCGCGGCCATGGTGTTTCGCGCATCCAGGCGAGCGCGGCAACCGGTCGATCTGCGGAGCGCCTCCATCCGGATCGCTATCCTCCTCGCACTGCTGGCATCCATCTGGGCCGTCTCTGCCGTCGGGTGGTTACGGCCACCGGCAAGTCAGATACTCTCGGCCACCAGCCTTCTCGTCGTGGCGTGGTGCCTATCCCGGCCCGCGGACGCCGCCACGCTTGGGGATTCGGTCGGCAGCCTCGTACTCGAGCTTGGCCCGAACAGCCCGTCCGACTCCCCGTTGGCGGCGGCCCTGGCACACGCGCTGGCGGACCCCGATCTCCAGGTGCGGACCTTTCAGCCGGACACCGGCTGGACCGACGAGCTCGGACGGGCAGCACCTGACCCGGTCGCGACCGGGTCCCGAAGGGTGCTGACGGATGTCCACACGCCCGCCGGGGGTCGGGTCGTGCTGGTTCACGGGCCGCGCGGTTCGGGAGATACGGAGCTGGCCCGGGCTGCAGCGGGCGCGGCCGGATTGGCCTTGGAAAGCATTCGGCTCGAGGCGCAGGTCCGCCGTGAGGCTGCCGAGGTTCGCCGATCGGCGCGCCGCCTGATGACCATCGAGGACGGCGAGCGCGAGGCGTTGGCCGCCCGCCTGCGTACCGGTCCCATCGTTCGTCTGAAGCGGGTCCGGTTGGCATTGACCGGCCGCGACCAGAATGTGGTGGCACCGGCGATCACCGAGCTTGATCACGTCATCGCCGAACTCAACGGGCTGGCGCATGGCCTGAATCCGGTCGCCGTCAGCGCGGGCCCGCTGTCCGTTGCGCTCGAGGAACTGGTCGCCCACTGCGGACTTCCGGTGACACTCGAACTGCGCGGTGACCTTACGGCGGTACCCGAGGACACCAGGACGCTGGTGTATTTCGTCAGTTCGGAATGCCTGACGAACATCACCCGGCACGCCCGGGCCGGCCGGGTGTCCATCAGTGTTGGGGCACAGCAAAAGCTGACTGTGCAGATCACCGACAACGGTTGCGGCGGGGCAACCCTGGCCGCGGGCCACGGGCTGCGGGGTCTCGCCGACCGGGTAGCCGTCGCCGGGGGAGTGTTCGAGATCTCGAGCCCGGACGGCGGACCCACCGAGATCCGAGCGGAAATTCCGCTTTGAAAAGCTGAAATTCCTTTGACTGCAGGGCTTTCCTCCGCTGACGAGCCGGAGGCGTTGAGCCATTTCAGCAACTCGATCTGCGGGGCGAAGTCGTTCTCGGTCTGCGAGGAAGTCTTCGCCTCGACCTCGAAGACCTCGGAGTAGGCGGCGGGATCCTCACCGTCCCATCGAACCTCCAATCACCGTGCATTGCAGTCTGTTGAACGTGGATGAGGTGCCACGCTGGGCTGCCAGGTCACCCTTGTCGTCGAACGTGGTCGGTGTGATTCATTCACCCGGCGGAAGGTTATCCCCCAAGATTCGGTACGACGACCCACCTACCGAAATCGTTTCGATCGTCGTCGATGGACGCCCGCTGGTTGTCCATGGGAAAGGGCTGGTGACGACTTCACTCAGTCCAACAATGGCGCTCCCTAGAGCTTTGCTGTCTCGGTGCGTGTGCCATTCAAGGTCTCCGGTCATTCGCGCAGTGGCTTCCAGGGGAAGGGTGCTCCCCAGGCCGCCCAATTCTGGAATTCCGAGTTTTTGATCCTGGTAATTCTGACGTCGATTGTTGAGCCATCGGACTCTCCACGCACTCGTTCGACCCTGGGATGCCAGGACTGACCGAACCATATCTCGGCTCTGGTGATGGCCAGGACGACCGCGGCCAGCGAGAAGAACGCGATCGCGAAATTTCCGACCATGAAGCCCACTACGCAAGTCGGGAGCAGCGCGGAAGTCCGAGCGGCGATCGCCGTCGACGCCGTGCCGGCCAGTCAGCCTGATAATGCTGTCAGGGCACAGCAAGCCGACTGGCGACATTGCCGCGGACGGGCCGTAAGGATTTCGTCAAGGTTTCCGGGGTGCGCGTCAATGTTCCGTCAAAACGGCACCGGCGGTTCCGGCACGCGCTCTACCGTTCGAAAAGTCCTGGCATTCCAGGGCATTGTCGAACGAGTGCATGGAGGACCGATGACGGTCGTCGCGGGGATTGTTGCCCTGCTGTTGCTGGCCTACCTGGTGGTGGCCCTGCTGCAACCGGAGCGGTTCTGATGAGCCCGGCCGTGGCCGCGGGTTTGCAGATCTTCCTGGTGATCGCTGCGCTGGGTCTGGTGCATGTCCCGTTGGGCGACTACATGGCCAGGGTGTTCACCTCGGCCAAGCACAACCGGGTCGAGCGGGGCCTGTATCGGACGCTGCGGATCGAGGCTTCGGCCGACCAGCGGTGGACGACATACCTGGTGTCGGTGTTGGCGTTCAGCGTGGTGTCGATCGTGCTGCTGTGGGGGTTGCTGAGCATCCAGTCGTGGCTCCCTTGGGCGAATGAGACTCCGAACATGCCCGCGGCGCAAGGGTTCAACACGGCGGTCAGCTTCGTCACGAACACCAATTGGCAGTCCTATTCGGGTGAGTCCGCCTTGGGCTACACGGTGCAGGCGATCGGTCTGACGGTGCAGAACTTCCTGTCCTCCGCGGTCGGGATGGCTGTTGTGGCAGCCCTGATCCGGGGCCTGGTGCGCCGGCAGACCGATCGGCTCGGAAACTTCTGGGTCGATCTGACCCGGATCAGCCTGCGGCTGCTGCTGCCGCTGTCGTTCCTTGCGGCGATCGTGTTGGTGGTCTCCGGGGTGATCCAGAACCTCAACCCGGCAACGGATATCGCGACCATCACGGGCGGCACCCAGACCTTGCCGGGCGGGCTGGTCGCGTCCCAGGAGGCCATCAAGGAGCTCGGCACCAACGGCGGCGGGTACCTGAACGCGAACTCCTCGCACCCGTTCGAAAATCCGAACGCCTTCACCAACCTGTTGGAGATCTTCCTGCTGCTGGTCATCCCGTTCTCGCTGCCCCGCACGTTCGGAACCATGGTCGGCAACGCCAAGCAGGGGTTCGCGATCCTGGCCGCGATGGTGGTGCTGTGGGCGGGCGCCCTGGTGACGGCCATCGCGATCGAGAACGCCCACCCCGGGGCCGCGTTGCAGGCCGCGGGCGCGGCGTCGGAGGGCAAGGAGGTGCGGTTCGGGATCCCGCTGTCGGCGATGTTCGCGGTGTCAACCACGATGACCTCCACCGGTGCGGTTGACTCCATGCATTCCTCCTACAACGGCCTGAGCGGCGGGGTGCTGCTGCTGAACATGCTGTTGGGCGAGATCGCGCCCGGCGGTGTGGGTTCGGGCCTCTACGGGATGTTGATCCTGGCGATCATCACTGTTTTCGTGGCGGGTTTGATGGTCGGCCGGACCCCGACGTACCTGGGCAAGCGGATCGGCGCCACGGAGATGAAGTTCGCCGCCGGCTACCTGCTGGTGACCCCCGCGGTGGTGCTGCTCGGCAGTGCGGTCGCGCTGGCCCTGCCGGCGGGACAGGCGGGCCCGCTCAACAGCGGCCCGCACGCCTTGACGGAGATCATGTACGCGTTCGGTTCGGCGGGTAACAACAACGGTTCCGCGTTCGCCGGGTTGTCCGCGAACACGGACTTCTACAACATCGCGCTCGGCATCGCGATGCTCATCGGACGGCTGCTGCCGATTGCTCTGGTGCTCGGGTTGGCCGGTTCCCTTGCCCGGCAGGGTGTTCGGCCCGACGACGCCGGAACCCTACCTACCTACCGTCCGCAATTCGTGGTGATGCTGGTCGGCGTCGTGATACTCGTCGCCGCCCTGACCTACCTGCCGGCGCTCGCGCTCGGCCCCCTCGCAGAAGGATTGATCTGATATGAGCGCACCCGTACTCACCGAACACCCTCGGCGGCATGCCGAAACCGAATCGGGGCGGATCGGCGCCGGCGTGTTCAACCCGTCCAGCCTGTGGAAGGCGCTGCCGAACGCCCTGCGCGCCCTGGACCCGCGGGTGATGTGGCGAAACCCGGTGATGTTCGTCGTCGAGGTCGGTGCCTTGTTGTCCACTGTGCTGTGCTTCACCGAGCCCAGCGTCTTCGTCATCACGGTCACGGTGTGGCTGTGGCTGACCGTGGTGTTCGCGAATCTCGCCGACGCTGTCGCCGAGGGCCGAGGCAAGGCGCAGGCCGCCACCCTGCGCGCGAATCGCGATACCGCGGTCGCCCGGAAACTCGATGCGCAGGGACACGAGTGGCAGGTCGCGGCGGCCGTGCTGAAGGCGGGCGATCTGGTCGTCTGCGAAGCGAACGACATCATCCCCGGTGACGGGGACATCGTCGAAGGCGTGGCCAGTGTCGATGAGTCCGCGATCACCGGCGAATCCGCTCCGGTGGTGCGCGAATCCGGCGGTGACCGGTCGGGGGTCACCGGCGGCACCCGGGTGCTGTCCGACCGGATCGTCATCCGGATCACCAACGAGCCGGGGCAGTCCTTCGTCGATCGGATGATCGCCCTCGTCGAAGGGTCGGTGCGGCAGAAGACGCCGAACGAAATTGCCCTGAACATCCTCCTGGCGAGTCTGACGATCGTGTTCCTGCTGGTCACTGTGGCGTTGCAGCCGATGTCCAGTTTCGCCGGCTCACCGCAGTCCACCGTCATCCTGGTCGCGCTGCTGGTGTGCCTCATTCCGACCACCATCGGCGCACTGGTCTCGGCGATCGGCGTGGCCGGGATGGATCGACTGGTGCAGCACAACGTGCTGGCGATGAGCGGCCGGGCGGTTGAGGCCGCCGGCGATGTGTCGACCCTGCTACTGGACAAGACCGGCACCATCACCTACGGCAACCGGCAGGCGTCGCGGCTGGTTCCCGCGCCGGGCGTGGATCCCGACGACATGGCGTCCTCCACCATGGCGGCCAGCCTGGCGGACGAGACCCCGGAGGGAAAGTCGATCGTCGAGCTGTGCCGCCGGGATTTCCACGTCGACGGTCACTGGACCAGCACGGCCGCTCAGGACGGCGAGGTCGTCGAGTTCTCCGCCCGTACCCGGATGAGCGGTGTCGACCTGTTGCAGGACGGGCGGCTGCGTTCCATCCGCAAGGGTGCCGTCTCCCAGGTCGCCCAGTGGGTCGCCGACAACGGCGGAACGGTCCCGGTGGAGGCTTTCGCGGCCGCCGATGACATCTCCAATGACGGCGGAACCCCGCTGCTGGTCGCCGAGTCCGACCGGGTGCTGGGCGTCGTGCACCTCAAGGACATCGTCAAGCCGGGTATCGCGGAACGGTTCGCCGAACTCCGCGCGATGGGTATCCGCACCGTGATGATCACCGGCGACACGGTGCTCACCGCGCAGAGCATCGCCAAAGAGGCCGGGGTCGACGACTTCCTCGCCGAATCCACTCCCGAGGACAAGCTCGCTTACATCCGCCAGCAGCAGGAGGGCGGCCGGATCATCGCCATGACCGGTGACGGCACCAACGACGCCCCGGCCCTCGCGCAGGCCGACGTGGGCGTCGCGATGAATTCCGGGACCGCGGCGGCCAAGGAGGCCGGCAACATGGTCGACCTGGACTCCAGCCCCACCAAACTGATCGACATCGTCGAGATCGGTAAACAACTGCTGATCACCCGCGGCGCACTGACCACGTTCTCCATCGCCAACGACGTCGCCAAGTACTTCGCGATCCTGCCCGCGATGTTCATGGGCGCCTACCCCGGCCTGGCGGCCTTGAACATCATGCGGCTGTCCTCGCCGACCTCGGCCATCCTGTCCGCGGTGGTATTCAACGCACTGATCATCATCGCGCTGATACCGCTGGCGATCCGCGGTGTCCGCTATCGCCCCACGTCGGCGGCGAAGCTGTTGAACCGCAATCTGCTCATCTACGGCGTCGGCGGGCTGGTCGTCCCTTTCATCGGGATCAAACTCATCGACCTGGTCCTGTCCCTCATTCCCGGAATCGGCTGAACTCATGACATCCCATCAAGAAGTCACCGCCACACAAGAACCCCTGCAGCCGGCGATCACCGCGAAGCCGTCGGGCGCCGCACTGCTGTCCATCGGTGGCCGACAACTGCTCGTGGCGCTGCGCTACCTGCTGCTGATGACCGTCGTTCTTGGCATCGGTTACCCGTTGGTCGTGTTCGGCGTCGGGCAACTCGCCGCCAACGACACTGCCAACGGTTCCCTGGTGACCGACAGCACTGGGGTCGTGGTCGGTTCGGAACTGATCGGGCAACAGTTCGACGGCCCCCAATGGTTCGCAGGTCGCCCCTCCGCGGCCGGCGACGGGTACGACGCGATGTCCTCGGGTGGCTCCAACCTGGCCGCAGACAGCCCCGATCTGCTCGCCCTCGTTGAGGAGCGCCGCGCCCAGATCGCCGCCGACAACAGCGTTGACCCCGCGGATGTGCCGCCGGATGCGCTGACCGCATCGGCGTCCGGCCTGGACCCGCACATCAGCCCCGCCTACGCCGAACTTCAGATCAACCGGGTCGCCGAAGCGCGTGGCCTCCCGGCCGACCGGGTGCGTGAGTTGGTCAATGCCAACACCGAGGGCCGGACGTTCGGGTTCATCGGGGAGGAACGGGTCAACGTGCTGGACCTGAATCTCGCCCTCGCCGAGCTCACACCCGCCGCAGGAGGGTGACCACCGTGGGCGCCAGCGAACCGTCCAAGCCGGCCGCGGCGAAGGCAAGGGCCAGGGGGCGCCTGCGTGTCTACCTGGGTGCTGCTCCAGGGGTGGGCAAGACGGTGGACATGCTCTGCGAGGGCCGCCGCCGGGCCGCCCGCGGCACCGACGTCGTGATCGGGGTCTTCGAGACGCATGGCCGGGAATACACCACCGAGCAGGTGGGGGATCTGCCGGTCATACCGCGCCGGGTGACCAACTATCGGGGCGTCGAGCTCTCCGAGATGGACGTCGACGCCGTCCTCGCGCGGCACCCGCAGGTCGCCCTGGTCGACGAGCTGGCGCACACCAACGCCCCCGGATCCGCGCATGAGAAGCGTTGGCAGGACGTCGATCAGCTCCTCGACGCGGGCATCGACGTGATCACCACGGTCAATATCCAGCACCTGGAATCGCTCAACGACGTGGTCGCCGCCATCACCGGCATCAAACAGACCGAGACCGTCCCCGACGCGGTCGTCAGGGCCGCGGAGCAGATCGAACTGGTCGACATGACCCCGCAGGCGCTGCGTCGGCGGATGGCGCACGGGCACATCTACCCCGCCGAACGCATCGACACCGCGTTGGGCAACTACTTCCGGGAGGGCAACCTCACCGCACTGCGGGAACTGGCGCTGCTCTGGGTGGCCGACCGGGTCGAGGAGGGCCTGGACCGATACCGGGCGCAGCACGGCATCAAGGGCACCTGGGCCGCCCGCGACCGGATCGTCGTCGCGCTCACCGGTGGCCCGGAAGGATCGATGCTGCTCCGCCGCGGAGCAAGGATCGCCGGCCGCGTCGCCGGCCGCTCACTGGTGGCGGTGCACGTTGTCAGATCCGACGGCACCGCCGCGACCTCGGCGACCGAGATCGAACGGCAACGACTGCTGGTCGAGAACCTCGGCGGCAGCCTGCAACTCGTCGTCGGCGACGACATCGCAGCGACCGTGCTGGAGTTCGCCCGATCCGTCAACGGCACCCAGATCATCGTCGGGGCGTCCCGCCACGGACGACTGGCGCAACTCGTCCGGCCCAGCGTGGCCAACGCCATCGTCAAGGGCTCCGGCGACATCGACGTCTACATGGTCACCCACCCGCGCGCCGCGCGAACACCAGGAACGCGGACGCGATCGGAGGCCGGGCCGGGCCGGGTGTGGTCGTGGGGCGCAGCGGTGCTGCTGCCGTGCATACTGGCCGCCGCGCTGCTGCCCTGGCGGGGCAGCCTCGGCCTGAGCACCGTTCTTCTCGTCTTCCTGCTCGGAGTGCTCGGCAACGCCCTCATCGGCGGCGTCCTGCCCGCGGCGGTGGCGGCGGTCATCGCCAGTCTGCTGGCGAACTACGTGTACACCCCGCCGTTCGGATCATTCACTATCACACAACCCGAGAACGCTTTCGCCATCGTCGTTTTCGTCGTCGTCGGAGTCACCGTCGCGTCCGTCGTGGACCGGAGCACACTGCGGGCTCGACAGGCTGCCCGGGGCCGGGCAGAGGCCCAACTCCTCGCGGCCGCCGCCACCAGCGTGATCAACACCACCGACCCCGTGCACGCCCTGCTGGAACAGGCCAGGGTCGGATTCGGCATGCGGTCCGTGCTACTGCTCCTGACCGCCGAGCCAGCGCACCCAGGGGGGTACCGGGTGGTCTCCAGCGCCGGCCCCGACGTCGCGGCCGCACCCGACGGGTCGATCAATCCGGACACCGCCGACGTCGCAGTCCCGGCCGGCCCGCCGGAATCAGGGTTCATGCTGGCCCTGTACGGGCGGCCGCTGCCACCGGCGGACCTGCGCCTGGTGCAGGTATTCGCCGCCCAGGCGGTGCTGGCAGTTGACCGGGAACGGATGACCCGGGAGGCCGCTCAAGGTGAGCGGCTACGACAGGCCGACAAGGTCCGCACCGCAGTGCTGGCCGCCCTGTCTCACGACCTGCGCACCCCGTTGGCCACCATCAAGGCCTCGGTGTCCAGCCTCCGGGATCGGAGCATTGCCTGGACCGACGCCGACCAGACCGAGCTGCTGGCGGCCACCGATGCCGCCGCCGATCAGTTGGACGCCCTGCTGGAGAACCTGCTCGACCTCTCCAGGCTGCAAACCGGGGTCGTCGTCCCGCTCCGGCGGCCCTGCTCGGTTGACGAGGTGGTGCACAAGGCGCTGATCGGGATCCCCGGCGGCCGGGTCACCGACACCATCCCCGATGACCTGCCGCTGATCGACACCGACGCCGGTCTGCTGGAACGGGTTATCGCCAACATCACCTTCAACGCCGTCCGCTACACCCCCGCCGGGACCAGCGTTCGAATACTGGCCGGTGAGGTCACCGACGAACGCGGACGGCACGTGCAAATCCGGATCGTCGACCACGGACCCGGAGTCCCGGTCAACCAGCGCGACACCATGTTCGCCCCGTTCCAGCGGCTCGGCGACGTCCCCGGCCGCTCCGGGGTCGGACTGGGCCTGGCCGTCGCCCGCGGCCTGGCCGACGCCGTGGACGCCACCATCGAGGTCGACGACACCCCCGGCGGCGGCCTGACCATGATCGTCACCGTGCCCGTCGCCGAAACCCCCAACCCCAGCGGTGGTTTGGGCACACCGGCGCACACCCCACCGGACCGGCCGACGCCGGCAAGGTCCGCCATGACTGCCGCGACCAGAGACCCGCGATGACCGGGGTCATGGTCGTGGACGACGACCGTCCGCTGGCCCGTTCCCTGGCGATCAACCTGCGCGCCCACGGATACCAGGTCACCCTCGCGCACGACGGCCAATCCGCGCTCACCGAGATCACCCGCACCCGCCCCGACGTCGTCGTCCTCGACCTGGGGCTCCCCGACCTGGACGGCATCGAGGTGCTCACCGGCATCCGCTGCTCCTCGACCGTGCCCGTCATCGTGCTGTCCGCCAGATCCACCTCCGCCCAAAAAGTCGAGGCCCTGGACGCCGGCGCCGACGACTACGTCACCAAACCGTTCGGTATCGACGAACTCCTCGCCCGCATCAGGGCGTCCGTCCGCCGCGGCACCCCGACCCCAGCCGATGAACTGGACGCAGTCACCACCGCCGACTTCACCGTCGACTTCATCGCTCACCAGGTCCGCAAGGGCGGCGCCGTCGTGCGGCTCACCCCCACCGAATGGTCGCTGCTGGACATCCTGGTCCGGCACAGCGGAAAACTCGTCCCACAGAAACTGCTCCTCACCGAGATCTGGGGCCCAGGCAACGAACAACAGACCCACTATCTGCGCGTCTACCTCGCCCAGCTCCGCCGCAAGCTCGAACCCGACCCCGCCCACCCCCGCTACCTGATCACCGAGCCAGGCGTCGGGTACAGGTTCCGATCATGAAGGGGTCGCCGCACACCGGAATCGGGAGAACCGCTGCATCCAGTCCAGCGGCCACGATCATCGACTCAACAAGGGAGGGCAGCGATCTGAACAATTTGCCCAGACCGATGGCCGCCTGCAGCGGGTCGGCATGCGAGCAAGAATCCGACGTCATTAGTCGGCAGGCGACTACATCCAGCACAAGCGTCGCTCCCGGCTCTCGGATTCTCACAACGGTTTGCTTGCTGTATGGATCTGGTGACAGGCAGACAGCAGGGAGCGGTCAACCGCACGGTGACGAGCACCGCTATTGCCCGTCTTGAATGACTACTGTTCCGCCGCAGCAACAATCGTCTGGGTCATCAGCTGATGGAACAGCTCAGGTTGTTCGAACAGTGGACGGTGCCCGGAGGTGGGGAACTCGACCCACTGTTTGCTCGGAGCCTGCAGCGATGCGAACCATTCCTTGGCGAGGTCGGCGCGGCCCCTGGGCTCGTAGCGCCCTTCGACCAGGTATACAGGCACATCCAGACTTGGCACAGTGGCTCGGAAGTCGATGTCCTGCAACTGCGGATAAAGCAGCGCGAATGAATCGGATAGGCCCCGAGCGAGGTTGACCGTGTCAAGCAGGCCGTATTCGGCCACCGGCAGGTTCTCCGTCATCTGGCCCGCACCCTCGGCGTTCACGCTGTGGTCGTAGGGATAAACATCCTGTTCGTATCCGGAGAGCACGGTGGCGTAGTTGCGGTAGTCCGACCAGGGCGGCGGCCCCATCGCTTCCAGTTGCTCCGTCAGTGCGGAGTTCCCGCTGCTACTGGCCCACGTCAGGGTGTCCTGGTAGAAGATGAGGTCCGTCGCCCGCTGATTGACCATTTGGCCAACACCAACGAAGGCCTGGTACAGCTCCGGATGTGCTTGTACCGCAAGGACACCCAGTGTTGTCCCCCAGGACTGACCGACAAGGTAGATCTTGTCCCGACCGAACCGCTGACGCAGATAGTTGGTCACGCCCTCGACGTCGTTGACAGCGTTGGACACGGTGAGCGTCGACGTGGGCTCGATCTGATCGTAGGAGGATCCGGTTCCGCGCTGATCGAGGGTGACCACGACAAAATCCTGCTCCAACGACTCTCCGTGGCCGCGCATCGCACCGAACTCCGCCCCACCCGGTCCGCCGGAGAGGAAGAGCAGCACCGGATTGGTGACGTCGGCGCCGCGGATCATCATCGATAGTTCGTGGCCACCAACACTTGTCCGGGTGATCTCCGCGACGCTTCCCGGTAGCGGCTGCCCGTCAGAGGTGACAATCGGCGCAGTGCTCCCGGGACGGGCAACGAACACCCCCAACAGCACCAGGCCGACGGCAACGACGACGGCGACAACTCGACGCGTGATCAGACCCGTCGATCCCCAACGGCCCGCGTGAGCAGCCGTTGCACCATGAACACGCCGGGCAAATGCGGCACCCAGCGCCGCTCCCAGCATCATGGGAACCAGGACGAGAAGGCCGTGGAAACCCCGTCCCACGGCCGCGACCAGGATGCCGACCATGCTGCTCAGGGCCGGCGCATCCACGGTCGGTCCTTCGGCGCCGAGGCGGGCCAGCTCGAACACGCCGACGAACACCAGCGGTGCGAGCACCATGGCCCACCGCGAGCGCATGACCAACCCGCAGGCCGCGCCCACCGCAAGTCCCACGATCATCGCGGTTATCGCTTGAGCGGCGGTCACCGGCCCCCGCGGAGCGAGCCATCCCGCCACCAGGCCGAACACGGCACTGATGGTCACCGCAGTGGCAAGCCCGAACCGGCGGTCACGCCACAGAAACGCCAACCCGGCCGGTGGCCGCCGGATACGCCAAAACTCCTGATCTGACCAGGCTTCCTGGTTCGGCAGGACTGCTCGACTCTGCCCTGTGTCAGGTTCGCCGTCCGTTGTGTACCGCATGTCAACTCCCCTCGGGTCAACCCCTCCTGACACTGTCCCGTCAGGGGCATCGGCGGTAGGGTCTTCGGTCCCCACTTGCAGACCCAACCGACGACCGGCGGACTTCGGCCGAACCGCGGGAGGACTTCCGCCTCTGTCACCAGGGTCAAGGATTGGAAGGGTCGAAGACAGCTTCTCTTCGTTGACAGATGACTGAAGTATGTCGCCGGTCGACGCTGCGCGGGGTGCATGGCCTGTGGCGCCATCGATTTGGCTCTGGAATCCCGACGGTCACGCCCCGGCGTCTGGTGTGCCTTCCCGAGGGCTTGCGGCGAGCGCTCCAACTGGGCCTCCGCTATGTTGCGTGAGGCGTGATTCCTGCTACCGCAGCGCCCAACTCAGCCCCAGATCCACGTCCAACATGGAGTAGTCATGGCCGCCTTGGAGCAACCGCTCGCCCTCCCCGTCTCCACCACGTTCGAGATAGCGAACCGGACCATCTCCGAGCACGTCGGGCCGGCGTTTGGGATTGTCGCGTGGTCGGCGGGAACGGCCGCGGGACTGAAGTCGTTCGGCCGTCAGTTCAAGCGCGGCGAGATGACCGAGTTCACCGAGGTGCTCGCGGAAGCGCGTGAGATCACGCTGCAGCGGCTCGTCGCCCACGCGCAGACACTGGGCGCCGACGCCATCGTCGGGCTCCGGTTCGACTCCAACACCATGGGTGAGTCTGCCGGGCTGGTCGAGATCCTGGCGCTCGGGACGGCTGTCAAGCTCGCAGCCAGCACACCCGAAGGCCTCCAGTAAGTACCGCCTCTTCATCAAAGCGCGATCGCGTGGAGCCGACGTTCATGTGACCTTCGGCGTGTTGTCGTGCATCGCCCGCTGTTCATCGGCTTGATGAGGGCTTCCGGTCACACGCCCGTATCAGCCGGCCTTCGGACTATCCCGACCCTGCCTCGATGCTCCAGTAGAGGAACCGCAAGCTGGACGTCGGTGTGACCTCGACTTGGGTCATCGCTTCCATGATCGACATCGTTCCGCCGGGGAACCAGGCTCCAGGCAGCCGCGAGATTCGTTGGCCCCGAATCCATTGGTCCACGTTGTCGAAAGCCAGCAGGGTTGGGCGCAATCTCCACCAGCTCCTGCGGACCGTCGCCTGCCCGCGGCGGATCCTCATGGGGGAGTACTGGGCGATTAGCTACATGATCGCTATTATATCGCTATGAGCGTGGTCATTCAGCAGTCCGAGTTGCGCAACGACAACGCGGCGATCATGCGACGAGTTGCCGGGGGCGAGTCCTTCGTGGTGACGGTCAACGGTCGTCCGGTAGCCGACGTCGTGCCACACCGACGGGACACGGGTCGACGTCGGTTCGTTCCCGTCGCCGAGGTGGCCGAGGTGTTCGCCACGGAGCTGCTGGGTGACCCGAAGGCTTGGCAGTCCGACATTGCCGGCGCTGATGAGATTTTCGGCATGGACGAGCCAATCGACCCGTTCGAACGGCGGAGGCATTGACCGCCCGCGAGCCGCGTCGTGCTTTGTTGGATACCTCAGTGGTGATCGACTTTCCGGCCGAGCAGGTCGCCGAGGTCGCCGACGAGGTCGCGGTATCGGCCGTGACAATCGCAGAGCTGCAGTATGGCGTGGCCGTCGCGAGCGACCCCATGGTGCAGATGTCTCGGCGTCGACGGGTGCAGGCGATCCTGGACCGGTTCGAGGTGCTGTCCTTCGATGTGATGACGGCTGAGTACTACGGGGCTCTGGCCAGTCTCGTACGCCAGCAGGGTCGCAATCCGAGGCCACGCCGCATGGACCTGCAGATCGCTGCGACCGCAACCCGGCACGGCCTCATGCTGCTGACCCGGAACAGCAGCGACTTCATCGGCCTGGAGTCTGCGCTGGCCGTAGTCGACCTGCCGCACCGCGCACAGAAGACGGAAGGGCGGGAGCGCCGCGACTGATGTCGGAATGCCGATCCTTATTCGGACGGTTTTCCAGCGCCTGGACGTACAGGTCGGGGTGATCAGGTCGGGGTGATCAGGTCGACGCCCTCCAGTGCGGTGGAACATCGTCAAGACGTCGGGCAGATACGAATCCGCTGTTGCCGACGCGTCGGGGATCCGTCAGCTTTCCGGGAAGTTCACGATGCCGCCGTAGAGCGGATAGGCCTGGCTGACGTCCTTCGACTCCGGCGCGATCACCAGCTTGTCGCCGGTCGACGTCGCGAAGTCCACGGCGCCCACCAGCGTGAAGCGATTGATGACGTACGGCAGGCTCCGCCCGGCGAACATATTGGCCTGGTCGAGCAGACCGAAGTGCAGGTGCGGGCCGCTCGAGTTGCCAGAATTCCCGAGGTTGGCGAGGTGCTGACCCACCTTGACCTTGTCGCCGACCTTCACCGTGATGCTGCCCGGCTGGAGGTGGGCGTACGCGGCGAAGACATCCGGCTCCAACTCGAGAATCACCAGGTTGCCGGCCAACTCGGAGCTCTTCTCCGGGACCAGCCTGATGTTCGGCGCCTGCTCCGGCTCACCATCCTGGACGATGACCACGGTGGCATCGGCCACGGCGAGGACGTCGGCGCCGAAGGCGTAGTGCTGCTCGTTCTGCGACCCATCTCCGTCGTAGATCCGGTCGTTCTTGACCCGCGTCCAGTCGATCGCGAACGTTTCGGGGGTCCCGATGCGGTCGCCGTTGATCGCCAGTCGGGTATCCCGGTGGACATTCGGGCTGCAGCACCCGCTCGCGACGAACCAACCGTCCCCCGCCAGCGGGGGCGCGATCACGATAGGAGCCCGGCGATCGATCGCGACCTCAGGGCCGTGGACAACGGTGTCACCCATGTCGATGCTCAGCGCGCGCTTGGGGTCCGGCACCGAGTAGTCGATCCGGTGCGTCACCCTTTCCGGTGCGGTGCCCGGTTCCAACGCGAGGTCGACATCAACGGCGACGGCTGCCGACGGATCGATGGCGGGCGTTGGTTTCCTCGTCAGGAGCGCCTGGGTCGCAGCGGCGAGGGTGGCGCCGGTGATCCGTCCGAGCTCGTTACCTGCCGGGTCGAGAACCGTCAGGCTCGTCAAGGTGACCGGGTCGAAATACACGTTGAAGACCAGGAGTTCGTACTCGACGTGGTCCTTCCCGTCGTCTCCGGGCACGATCTGGGCGTCGTGGATCGGCTGGACCAGGATCGCGCTCGGTTGCTCGGTGGTTGCCGTCTCGGTGGTTGTCGTCTTGCTGGTTGTCGCCGTTCCGGTCGGACCGGACGCTGTGCAGGCCGCGACCGACAGCGCCAGCGCCGTCACGGCGGCCACAACAATCACTCGGAACATAGTGCGTCGGAACATGATGCCCCCTAAAAATTGAATGGTTGCTGGTCGGCCATACAGACGGTGCCGGGTGCGGGGAGCTCGAGGTCGACCAGGTAGGCCGTCCGCGCCGCTTCGGTGCACGCACTGGGGTCGGTGGAGCTGAGATGGCCGTAGCCCTGGTGGGTGAGCAGGGCGGCATTGCCGAGCAACAGCTGGGAGCGAACTGCGTTGCGGTACGCGGTGTTCGGGTCGTACCGGGTACCGATCAGCAGGATCGGTTCCTTCGTCTTGGTGTCCCAGGGTCCGGTGTACCGGTCCGCACTCTTTGCCGGCCAGTTCGCTGCGCAGGGCGCCCACAGCCACCAGCCCTGGACGGATCCGGACATGACGCTGCTGGCGTCGAGATTGCCGATCACCGAGGGCCAGTCGTCGACGGTCTTGCTCGCCGGACCGTCCAGGCAGGAGATCGCCGCCGACTTCGTCGCCTCGTCGAAAGTCGCCGCTGAGCGCGTCTCCTGGACTGCCGTCACGAGCGCCGTGACGTCGCCGTCGACCGCGGCGTTGAGATCCGCGGCGTACTGCGGCCAGAGGTGTGGATCCCGCATAGCCGGGAAGGAGGAGAGCTTGAGGTCGCTGTAGTGCAGTTCATCGGGCGGGCTTGCGTTGGGTGCGGGGATCGGCGCTGCCTTGACCTGTGCGAAGAGCCGGGCAACCCGCGCGGCGGCGGGCTCACCGTGGCCCGCCAGCGCACACTTGTCCGGGCCGGCCTGATCGCACAGGGTCAGGAACTGGTTGAAAACCAGGTCGGTTCCGGCGGCGTCATTGGTGGACCGGGTTTCCGAGCTGGTGACGTAGTCGGGTGGGTAGACGATGCCGTCGAGCATCATCGCCCGCACCCGATCGGGGTACATGTTGGCGTACATCTGCCCGATGAATGTTCCGTAGGACAGACCGGCATAGGTGATGGTGTCGTCACCGTTGAGCTCCCGGATGCGATCCATGTCCCGCACCGTGTCGGTGGTCGAGATGTGTGACAACAGTGGGCCCATCGCCTCGCCGCACCGCTGCGCGAGGTCCTTCATCTTGGCGGCATAGGCCGTGGATTCCTCCGGTGTGGACGGAAGCGCAACGCCGTTCCAGAAGGTCGCCGAGTCGGCATCGCTGGCAAAGCATTTGACCGGTGAGCTGGCGTTGGTGCCACGTGGGTCCCAGCCGATGATGTCGAACCGGCCGTCACCCCACCCGTCGAGATCGCTTCCGCCATTCCGGACCAAGCCGACTCCGGTGTCACCCGGCCCGCCCGGGTCGGTGAAGATCGTGCCGATCTGCTGGTCGGGTTTGCTGGCAAGGTGTTTGATCACGGCCAGGTTGATCTGCTCGCCGCCCGGATCCGACCAATCCAACGGCACCGGAACCTTGGCACACTCCAGCCGTTCACCGCAGGACGTCCAATCGATCCCGGAGGCGGCTCCGGAACCCGGAGCGCCGGACGCCGCCGAACTCCCCGATGTCGAGACACCGGTACTGCTCCCGGCACTCGAGGAAGTCCCAGCCTGGTCGGTCGAGCTGGTACAACCCGCGGCGAGCAGGGCCAGCACGGTCGCTGCGGCGACAGCGGTCTTCCGCCCCCGGTTCTGCACTGAGGTGGTCACAGCGGTTCCTCTTGGGAGTAGCGGCGAAAGTGCGGGTCCGTGCGATGTGCTCAACCGGTGGTTGTCGGCGCAGCGAGATCAGCTGCGGTCACCGCGAGTGGAGACTCCACCATGATCTGGTCCAGGACTTTGAGCATCAGCGTGTTGGCGGTCTGCTGCTCCGTCTTGACGTCGAGGGTCAGGGTGGTCCAGAGCACCAGGGTCACGTCGTTGGTGGTTTCGACAGCCATTTTCGAGTTGTAGCCGGCTGTTTCACCACCGTGATAGATCAAGTTGTTGGATCGCCAGGTCTGCCTGGTGATGCCGTATCCGTACGACTGGCCGCCGGGCTTTGCGGGATCCTGCACCTGTGGACTGTCGAGCCACAACTTCTGGTACTCGCTGTCGAGGACCTTGCCGCCTACCAGCGCCTTCGTCCAGGTGGCGAGATCGTTGGCTGTGGAAATGACGTTTCCGGCTCCAAAGGCGAAGGAGTGGTTGACATCCGTGTAATCGGTGGGCTTCAGGGTGCCGTCCTCGGCGGCCGCGATCTGTTCGGGGGTGTAGTCCGGTTCGCCGAAAAGGGCAACGGACGAACTGCCGTAGAGATATCCGTGCGTAAAGGGGTCGGGAATGGTGTAAGTCGGGCCGGCGAGGTAATTCCGTGTTCGTCATGCCCAGAGGCCCGAACAGCCGGTCCTGGAATGCGGCGGCGAGTGGTTTACCGTCGACCTTCTCGATGATCAGGCCCAGCAGGACGTAATTGGTGTTGCTGTACTCGAATTCCGCATCGGGGGCGAAATTGGCGGGCTGGGCGAAGGCGATGTCCAGCAACTCCTGTGGTGTCCACTCCTTGGTGGGATTGTCGTCAAGGCTGGTCGCCATCTGCTGGGCGTTCGTGTAGTTGTACAGCCCGGTCCGCATCTTCAGGAGTTCCTCGACGGTGATGCTGTCTCCGTCAGGCACTCCCGAGACATATTTTGAGACCGGGTCATCGAGGCTGAGCTTGCCCTCCTGGGCAAGTTGCAGGATCACTGCGGCTGTCATCGTCTTGGTGTTCGAGGCGATCCGGAAATGGGTATTCGCGTCCGGCGGGCTCTGCACCCCGATTTCGGTGGTGCCGGAGGCGACGGTGAAGTCGCCCTGCGGTGTGCTGAGCACAAGGACCGCTCCGGGGATCAATTGCTCCTTGATGGAGCTGTCCACCAGGGCCTGCAACGCGGCCCCGTCGATGGGCTTGAGTCCTGAAGGCGTCGATCCCGCTGTTGAACTGTCCAGTGTCGACGGCAGAGTGGTCGAAACAACTGTCGATCCGGTGATCGGTGCCGAGTTCGTTGCGGTGGTTGCAGCGGCCGATGTCGGGTCCGCGGCGTTCCCGCTGCCGCACGCAGCCGTCGCCAGCAGGATGCCGGCCGCTGCGCCGATCCCGAGGATGGCTCGCCGACGTCGCGTGCTGACTATCCGGCAGGTCGAACCGAGCCGCGTGGTGATCATCTACCTGTCCTCCGATGGGGTTCGCGGGTGAAGCCGAGCTGCACCACCGGGTTGCCGGCGGTCGGTATTAGCCCCGGACTGCAGGGCTCGCTTGGTCAGGACGAGCCAGTCGGGGTCGATGACCTCGTCCTCGTCGCGCAGTGTCGACGGGTCGAATTCCGGGTTATAGCAATTGATCTCGCCCTCCAGGCCGTCGGGATCCACGAATCTCAGCGAGAGCATCGGTCCAAGGGAACGGATGTCGCCGCTGGAGGCATCCGCTGCCAGTAACCGATCGCGAATCGCCCTCAGCGCGACCAGGTCGGTCACGGTGAACCCAAGGTGGTCGAGCCGGCCCCGTTCGAACATCCCGGCGGCCGCAGGTGGGGTGGTCGTTTGGTCGTTGGCCACCTCGAAGACATGCAGCATGGCATCTCCGGCCATCAGGATTGCCTGCCGGGAATGACCGGGTCCGCCACCGAAGACAATGGTGGCCCGCAGACCGATGGTGTCCTCGTAGAAGGTCCGGAAGCCATCGAGGTCGCCGGTCACAACGGCAATGTGGCTGACTCCGCTCGGTACGATCATCACCGGCGCCGATCAGCGTGCACATGAGCGCAACGAGCGGATCGGTAAGGGCCGAATTGAAATGCTCACACCCAGGAGGCGTTCACCGCGTTGGAACAATTCGTTCCACCCGTCGGGTTCAGCGGTTGGGTGATCAACTTCGGCGGCGCCGCGGTGCCGACGGAGTGTCTCCCGTCGTGACTACCCAGGAGAAGGCAATGCCGGGCTCGGGTAGGTAGATACAGTGCCGCCCGGTGCGCACTGCCTCTTGGAGGTGGGCGCCCAGCAGTGGGGCTTGCCGGTCAATTGCTTCTATCGTTCGGCGGATGCTTCGCACCACGTTGATGCGAGCCCGCTCGGCATCTGATCCGGTGGGCCGATCCCGCCCGCCCAGGCCGACGGCTCGCTTCAGTTCCCTGAGCAATGCCTCCATTTCGATGTGCGCCCGTTCGGCGCGCACCGGGTCGTGGGCGGATTCGGCGGAATCGACCTCGACCTGTAGCTCATGCAGCCGGCGGCGGTAGTCCCGCTTTGCCTTGGCGTCGAGTCCGGGGCCGAGGTCACTGGCGATCGGGCCATTCGAGTGGCCTGCGAGCTCAACGGCCGCCACTTCGACTGCGGGCGCCGACAGTAACCGGGCCAATTGTCGAAGGCCGTTGCGGTCGGGCAATCGGGCTTCGCCCAGCGGTGAGACGACGATCCACATGGGCCCATCCCGACGCATCGACGCCTGCTTCCGCGTATCCGGCGCTTCTTGGGGCAGGCCGGCCTCGCGTTCGTGCCGCACGATACCCGTTGTGGCGGCAAGGGTGTCAGCTTCGGCACGCAGGGTGTCGGGGTTTCCGGCGCGGTGCAGTCGCTCATCCCCGTCGATGATGGCATCATCGCCGGCACGTTCCAGGATGTCGGCGAGATGGTCCAGACAATGCACGAGCAGTGGCGGTGACGGCATCGATCGGGCCAGCGCGACTGCGTCGACGGCATGATGGACGGCGGACGGCACATCGCCGTTGAGCGCGGCCAGGCGACCGAGTACATCGTCGACCGGCAGGCCGGCGCTGTGCCCGCCCGCGACGTTGAGCAACCCGGCATAAGGCAGCAGGGCCAGGTAAGCAGGCATGGCGTAGGTCCTGGCACCTGCCCGGGCGACCACGTCGGCGAAGTCCCTCAGCAGGTGGTCGCCGGTCATCGATCTGATCAAGAGTTCGGGCCGGGACCCGAAGCGGTGCAACACTTCCTGAACTGTCGACGGATCGCCGAACAACTGTGCGCCGAACCCCTTCTGCACCTGGAACACCGGCGACGGCACGTCTTTGAGCATCTCCATGGTGATTTGATGGATCTCTTGAGTCCGGGCGGTCGAATAGCCATAAAGGTCGAACAACATCAGCTGGTGCAGCGCTTCGCAGCCGAGCACCACCACCGGTTCGACGTGCCCGGTTCCCACCTGCACCGCCTGCTCCATGGACGCTGCGGCCGCCGAACGACTGCCGCTGAGCGCAAGGATTGTGGTGCGCTGAAGCAGGGTGCTGTAACTCCACCAGGGAGAAGGTTGGAGGGCGGCCAGCACCTCCGCCCGTCCCAAGGCCTGGTTGGCGGTACCCAGGTCGCCGCGGTTGAGGTGGTAGCCGGCGCGACGTTGATGCCCGGAAAGTGCCAGGTCCGAGCGGCCGACCCGCTCACCGAGTCGGATGACCTCTTCGGCCCCGACGATGCTGGCGGCGAGCGCGGCCGGCGTCGTAGGGGACTGGTTCTGGTCGAGTAGGGATTGAGCGATCAGAACGGAATCACCGGTGGACCTGGCCACCTCGACCGCTTCCTGTGCCCAGGCCCTGACGCGATCGGTCGCGTCGATATCTGCTCCACCAACGATGGCCAGGCGGGAAAGCAGGGTGGCCCGGAGATGAAGTTCCTCGGCAGGGAGATTCTCCAGTGCATCCTGCAACCGACGCATTCGTGGCAGATCCGGCACAAAGGCGTTGGCGAAAAGGTTGGCACCCACCTCGGCCCTTGCCCTGGTGATGGGATCCGAACCCCCTCGGGCCAGCTCCGCCGCCTGCTCGTACAGCGTCAAAGCGGGTCCGAGGTCACCGAGCGAGCTCAGCACGTCCGCTAGATCGAGGGCGACATTCGCCCGCAGTGCACCAGTCTCGACGACATTTTCGACGAGTTCCGCCCCCAACGTGTGGGCCTCCCACAACAGACTTGCGGCCCGCGACGCGTTGCCGGTAGTGACCAGTTCTGCCGCGACATCACGAATGGAGAGAATGGAATTGGCTTGGTCCGGCGTAGTCGCAGCGGACCGCATCCGGTGTAGTGCGGCCGCAGCTCGCCCGTCCAGTCCGCCGACCGTCTGCCACGCCGAGGCCAGTCGGAGGGACAGATTCCGAGCATCTCCGAGCCGTCCGGCGGCCTCTGCCAGCAAAGCGTGATGGAAGCGCACCCCGGATGCCGACACCTGATCGAGCACGCCCGCGTGAACTGCCGGTTGGAGACGGCCGGCAAGGACGTCGGCGGGGCAGGAGCAGGCCACGGCAAGCATCGACAGCGGCGTCCCGGTGCCGGCCACCGCTGCGATCGCCAGCGCATCCCGGGTGTCGGCGTCGAATCGTTCCAGCGAACGTTCGAGGACTTCACCGATCAACCCGCTCCCGCCAGGAGAGCGCAGGATTTCCCGGACGAACAGCGGATTGCCGCCCGTCCTGGCGCACAGCTCGACCGGATCGACACCATTTGCCGTGTCGGGAATCTCGGCGCCGACCAGCTGACGCACGCCCTCGACGTCGAGCCCGCCCAGCCGGACAAGCTTGGACACTCGCCGCAGTGCGTCGAGCGACGTCATCCCCGACTCGTTGTCGCGGCAGGTCGCAAGCAAGGCGATCGACGCGTCACCAAGCGCCCGCGGAAGATGTTCGAGCACCCAGATCGCGATCGGGTCGGCCCAATGCAGGTCTTCCAGAACCACCAGGGCTGGAGCTGCCCCGGCCAGACCATCGGCCAGCGATTCCAGGTGTTCCCAGCGGCGTTCTTCCACCGGCAGCGTTGGATCAGCGGCCGGGACGATGCCGACTCCGCGGTAGATCCCGCGCCACAGCTCCATCGGTTCACGCGACAACACATCCGCCTCGCCGCGGAGCACTCGAGCGCCCGAGGCTCTGCCGATCACGGCGGCCTCGTCCGCAAGTCTGGTCTTCCCGATGCCGGCCTCGCCCGTCAGCAGGACGATCGTGGGACGACCTGCCCTTGCGGAGTCGAACGCCGCCCGCACTGCTGTCAGTTCATTCTCCCGACCGACGAGCGCAGCAGCGGCCGGTGGCGCCGATTCTTTGGGAACCCCGGCCGGGCTCGCAGACCCCGACGACTCGGATGCTGTCGTCGATGAAATGACCGTTCCCGTGGGACGCGCGACCATCCAGCGACTTTAGGTCATTTGGCATGATAATGGTTCGAAACGACGAAAAGGACCGCGTGCTGCCATCCGGGTTTCCGGAACCGTCCAGTGCCGGTCAGATGTCGGCGGCATCTGCCTGATGGAGGTCGTTGGACCGATGAATCGTGGGAGCGGCCGCATCTGAACTGAACGAGCGGAACGAATTGTTCCGTCCCGATGAACGCCTTCCAGGTGTCGGCCGGGTGGATCAGAAGGCTATCCGGCGCAGGTCACCGAAGGGCGTCAACGATGCGACTGACCTCCAGATCTAACGATGAGCGCCACGTGATCCCGCTGGCGCTGATTGTCGCTACCGTCACTGCCGGGTTCCTCGCCGCGGGGTGTTCAGGCTCCAGCGCCTCGACGGAGACCGTTCAGACTCCGGCCGCCAATTCGACTCGAGAGACGGCCGGGACCAGCTCAACCGCCGTGACCGGTGGCAGTGACCCCCTCGCGCTGGTTGAGGTTGACGGGCGGAGGCTGTTTCTGGAATGCCGGGGCAGTGGGAGTCCGACAGTGATCCTTCAGTCGGGCTTCGGAAACGCCGGCGACATCTGGAGTCTCACCGACACATCTGCGCCAGCCGTGTTTCCCGCCCTCGCGGAATCCAACCGGGTCTGCGTCTACGACCGGCCGGGTTCGATGATCACCACCACCGACGCAAGCGGGACGGTCGTGCTCGCCGACTCGGCCCTACCAGGGCGCAGTGACCCGGCGCCGATGCCCCGCGACCCCGCCGAGGTGGTGACCGAGCTCCACGACCTGCTCGCTGCCGCCGATGAACAAGGGCCCTTCGTGCTGGTCGGCCACTCGCTGGGCGGCCCGCTCAATGTCCTCTACGCCCGCACCTATCCGGAAGAGGTCGGCGCCCTGGTGGTCATCGACTCACCGCTCCCACCGAGCCGGGACCTGGCTGACCCAGCGATCTGGGACAGGGTGCGGGTGTTCGGCCTCGACCAGAGCCTGGTGCCCGGGTACCAGCTCGAGTCCTATGACCTCGGCATTCTGTTCGACGAGATCGACGCCGCGGGCCAGGTGCCGGACGTGCCGGTCGTCGTCGTTCGGCGGGGTGGACCGGCGATTGGCGATCCGCTCCCGGAAGGCTCTCCGGTCACCCAGGCCGAACTCGACGCGCTCAGCGCGGCGCAATGGAACGGTCAGGCCGCCTGGGCCGCAGGCGTATCCGGCGCGGCGCTGATCACCGTGCCCGACACAACCCACTACATCCAGAACCAGCGTCCGGACGTCGTCGTCGCTGCGGTCCGGCAGGCGATCGCCGGCACCTGACCGATCACCGGTCGCTCGAATGCGGTCACGGAATCGCAGACGGCAGACCCGAAACGTCCCCAGCGGGAGGCGACGAGCTTCAACGCGGGTATGTCGCCGGCCACCAGCCCGGTCGGCGATCCGGGATGCAAGAGCATGCGAGGAGAATCCGGCGAAGACCACCCCGTGGGCCAGACCGAGCCGAGCGCAGGCCAGCATCGCGTAAACGGCCTCAGGGATCATGAGCAAGTAGATGACCACCCGATCGCCGGCCTCAAGGCCAAGGGACAGCAACGCGTTTGCCGTCTTGCGTACTTGGGTCTGTAATTGTGCGTAGGTGATGGTCCGGGCGTCGCCGGGTCCGCGGCTGCTCGCCGGTAGGCCTCGGCGGTGAGGTTGGCATTCGCGGCGAACTCCGGTGCCGGGGGTAGGTCCGGTCGGTCGATGAGGGAGGGGCGGTTGTGTCGGGGTCGATAACCGTTGGCCGGCTGTCGGTGTCGGTCATGATGCCACTCTCGCAATCGGTGGTCGATAGCCGCGGGGCTACCGGATGGGCCGTCCGGGTCAGCGCAGGTCGAACACGATACGGGCCTTGACGTGGCCCTTTTCGACCTCTTCGAAGCATTCGTTGACGTCGTCGAGGTTGCGGATTTCGTGGATGACCCGGGTGCGTCCTTGGCCGTGGATGGCGTATACCTCGGCGAGGTCCTTTCGGGTGCCGACGATGGACCCGCGGATGGTGATGCCTTTCAGGACGGTTTCGAAGATCGGCAATTTCACGTAGTTGTCGGCGGGTAGGGCAACGAAAACGAGGGTGCCGCCGCGGCGGAGAGAGTTGAAGGCCTGCTCAAAGGCCTTGGGTGCCACGGCGACGGAGATGGCGGCATGCGCACCACCGAGCGCCTGAATCGCCTCGATCGGGTCCTCGGTCAGCGCGTTCACGACGTAGTCGGCACCGAGTTCTTTTGCCAGCTCAAGCTTTTCGTCGGTGATGTCGACCGCGACGACGCTGGCGCCGCTGATCTTCGCGTACTGCAATGCGAGGTGACCAAGGCCGCCGATGCCGAAGATGGCCACCAGCCACCCTGGGCGGGCCCCGGACAGTTTGACCGCCTTGTAGGTCGTCACTCCGGCGCAGGTCAGCACGGCAGCATCGAGGGGGTCCACCGCGTCGGGGACCTGCGCGACGTAGGCGGCGTTCGCGGTGGCGTACTCGGCGTAGGCGCCGTCGCGGCCGTACCCGGTGTTCACCTGCTTCTCGCACAGCGTTTCCCATCCGTCGACGCAGAAGTCGCAGATCCCGCACGCGGAACCGAGCCAGGGCATCGCGACCCGGTCACCGACCTTCGGGGTGTCCACCCCGGCGCCGACCTGCTCCACGATGCCGACCCCTTCGTGGCCGGGGATGAACGGCGGGGTGGGCTTGACCGGCCAGTCGCCGTGCGCGGCGTGGATATCGGTGTGACACAGACCGGAGGTTTCGATCTTGACGAGGACCTCACCCGGGCCGGGGACCGGCTTGGGTACGTCCTCGACGCTCAGGGTCTTGGTGAAATCGTGCACCACTGCTGCCTTCACGGGACTCTCCAGAGTTGTTGAGATGCTTGCGTTTGCGATGGGGTAGTGCGCCGGGACCGGTTGGCGACGTGGCCAACCGGTCCCGGGCGGGACGGGTTGAACTGCGGGGAATGTCGTGCCGTCGGGGGGTCAGGACAGGTTCATGCAGACGGACTTGACCTGGGTGTAGGCGTTGAGCACTTCGTGGCCCATTTCGCGGCCCCACCCGGATTGCTTGTACCCGCCGAAGGGCAGGGCGGCGTCGAAGATGTTGTAGCAGTTGACCCAGACGGTCCCGGCGTGCATCTGGGCGGCCATCCGGTGAGCCTTGCTCAGGTCCTTGGTCCAGATCCCCGAGCCCAGGCCGTAGATCGACTCGTTCGCGGCCGGCATTACGTCGCTGTCTTTCTTGAACGGGTGCACCGTGACCACCGGGCCGAAGATTTCCTCGCGGACCACCTTCATGTCGGGGGTGGTGTCGACCAGCACGGTTGGTTCGATGAAATGCCCTGGGCCGTCGATCTTTTTCCCGCCGGTCAACGCGCGGGCACCCTGGGCGTACCCGGATTCCAGGTACCCCCAGACCCGGTCCAGTTGTTCTTTCGCGACCAGTGGGCCCATCTCGGTGGTCGGGTCGATCCCCGGGCCGACCTTCATCGTCCGGGCCTTCTCCGCGATGGCCTGGGTGACTTCGTCGAACACCGGGGTCTCGACGTACAGCCGGGACCCGGCCGAACAGACCTGGCCCTGGTTGAAGAAGATCGCGCTCGCTGCACCCGGGATCGCCAGGTCCAGGTCGGCGTCGGCGAACACCACGTTCGGTGATTTGCCGCCCAGTTCCAGGGTGACCTTCTTCAGGTTGCCGGTCGCGGCGGCGATGATCCGCTTGCCAACCGGTGTCGAGCCAGTGAACGCGATCTTGTCCACGTCCGGATGAGCAGCCAGTGCCTCCCCGGCGATCGCCCCGGGACCTGGCACAACGTTGACCACGCCGGCCGGGAACCCGGCCTCCATGATCAGTTCACCGAGTCGGAGCGCGGTCAGCGGGGTGTGTTCGGCCGGTTTGAACACGACCGTGTTCCCGGCGGCCAGCGCGGGGCCCAGCTTCCAAGCGGCCATCAGCAGCGGGAAGTTCCACGGCACGATCTGCCCGACCACTCCGACGGGTTCTCTCAGCGTGTACGCGTGGTACATCGCCCCCGGGGTGTAGGGCACCGACAGCGGGATGGTGTTGCCCTCCAGCTTATTCGCCCAGCCGGCCATGTAATGGAACAGCTCCGCGGCCAACGGCACATCCACCGCGCGGGTCACGCTGATCGGTTTGCCGTTGTCCAGGGTTTCCAGTTCGGCGAACTCCTCCAGATTCTCGAACAACAGATCACCGAGCTTCCAGATCAGCCGGCCGCGCTCGGTCGCCGTCATCCTGGACCACGGGCCGCTCTCGAACGCCTTCCGCGCGGCCCGGACCGCGATATCGATGTCAACCTCGTCGCCCTGCGCGCATTCGGCCAACAGGTCGCCGGTCGCCGGGTTATATGTCTGGAAGGTCTGCTCCGACTGCGCCTTCACCCACTCACCATCGATCAGCAGATCCAGTTTGCGAGGTGCCTTCCGACCCACCCACGGGTCAACCGGTACATCAAGAATTGCGGTCACAGCGCGCACCATCCTTCGTCTTCGAGGACGCCGGGGTGTTCACCTCGGCGATAGTCTCCTGGCCAGCCCCGAACCGAACAGACAAGTCGAGTGCAATGTCCCTCGAACCGAGCCGGCCGCCCAGAAACCGGCCGTGATCCGGTCGTAAGCCGACCTTGGTCGGGCGGGTCGGCACTCGTCATCCGGCGACTGGGGCGCCACAGGGAGTCGATCCCGGGCCTCACGATGATGGCCGGGAATCACCCACGGTGCCCGGCGACTCCCTTTAGGTAACCGCGTGCGGTGCTCCGGGGAAAGGGGTGATCCGCGCACGACTTATCACCACCGCAGATAACCGGCCACGGGGATCGTGTTCATTCCTGTATCGGCCCTGTCGGTTCCAGCCAGCCATGCCGGCGGGACAGTTCGCGGGCGCAGTCGACCAGGGCGCCGACATGTTCGGAGGACTCACCGGCCCGCCACAGCAGCGACCACGGGTACCGCGACGGCGGCGCCACCAACGGCCGCCACACCATCCCGGCCACCGTCGGCACACATGAGGACGGCGCGCAGAGCACGCACCGGCCCGCAACGACCAGATCGACCGAGGCCAGAATGCTGTCCACGGTGCCCCGGTACAGGGTCGGGGTGAAACCCACCGAGCGACACAGCTCGATCACGAACTGGTTGAATTCCGGTGCCCGCGCCTCCTCGGCGAACAACAACGGCTCCACGGCCAATCCGGCGACCGGCACTATGGGCAGCGCCGCGAATCGGTGACTCTCGGCGACCAGCACACCGAGCGGATCCAGCCGGAAGAGCTCCGTGGCCACCGCCGTCGGGGCCAGCGTCGCCCGCCCGATCCCCACATCCAACCGGCCGTCAAGCAGTCGCTCGAACTGTTCGGGCACCCCCGCCTCGACCTGATGGATCTCCAACTCGGGATACCGCTGCTGGACCTCGTGCAGGATCATCGGCATCGAGTCGTAGCTCGCATCCACGATCCCCACCCGAAGGCTCGGCTCCGTGGCGGATGCGCGTTGCGCGGCGGTCGCCGCGCGGTCGACGTGCGCCAGGATCTGCCGCGCGTCGATCAGGAGGGCCGCGCCGGCCGGGCTCAATCGCACATGGTGGGTGGTGCGCTCCAGCAGGACCACGTCCAGTTCTCGTTCCAGACGTTGCAACTGCTGGCTCAGCGAGGACTGCCCGATGTGTTCACGAGCAGCAGCCCGGCCGAAGTGCAGCTCCTCGGCCAGGGCAACGAAGTACCGCAACTGCCGGAGCTCCACGCTAAGCACCTCCCCGTCCGCAGTTGGCCGCGGATCACGCCGCCACGTCAGTGTGGTGGTTGCCGATGCCGAGGTCCAGGCTTGGTCGGCGGCGCGACGGGACCCGACATTCAACGTGTCGGGGTGTCGAGCGGAACTCCGTTCCGAGCCCGGAACCGGCCGGCGACACACTCCCAAACTGGATTCCTGCCGTCTCTGCGGGCCGGGTTGGTGATGGTGGACATCAGGGCCGCCAGCGACTCGTGGACAGCCTCGACAATCCTTTCGTCCCACGGCTACTCGGCGTCATCACCGTGCGGCGTAAGCATTCGAACACGACCTCGGACCTCACCAGCCGACCTGACATCACGCCGGCCGTGCACGCCAGAATCGGGTCCCGTAAGTCGAACGGTCAGGGGGTGCGTGTGGGCAGTGGCGGTGGGCCGCGAGGCGGTCAGTCTTCGGGGCGGTTGACTCGGTAGACGAAGTGCAACGGTTCATCCGCCGGGTTATCTGGCGACATCGCGCCCTCGGCAATCCGCTGCAATCCTGCCTTCTCCAACGCCCGCCAGGATGCGGTATTGGCAGCCACGACGGCGACGAGCACAGCGGCCGCGGTCGGGTAGGCACGCCAGGTGTCCTGGACCACGGCGGCGATCATCCTTGCGCCGAGCCCGCGACCGCGCCGGGCCGCATCCCCGATGAGGTAATCGAGTTCGACAGCCCCGTCCGGCACGTCGACGATTGCCGCGAACTCGTTGAAGTCTTCGGGGTAGTCACGGATCACCGAGCGCTGCACTAACCCGATTCGTTCGCCGTCAAGAAGGACGACCAGGTCCTCACCTGGCTCCTCGCCCCGTACGCTCGGGCCAAAGTCTCGCTGAACTGCCTCTGCGGTTGTGTCGTGATTCCACCAGCGGGCAACCAGCGGCTCCCGCAGCCACTCGGTCAGCAGCGGGAGGTCTGCCGCGGTCAACGGCCGCCACGTCAGGGCAACCTCACGCGGTTTCTCCACCAGAACACTCTACGGCCACCCGCCGCGCACGGATGAGATCGGCCTGCGGAGAACGTGGCAGGCTCAGGTCGCGCAGCAAGACCACAACGCTGAGTTTCATTGTCGATGCTGACAACAAATAACTGAGCGACCTACAGCGAGCGTTCTCCAGGGTGACCGTCGGTTAATGCCGATCTGTCCTGTGCCGACGATGTTCGGTCAATCTTGGAATCCAAGCGATCCCCGGCCGCGGATCGACGTGCCTTCAGCGTTACGTCGTAGGAATTACCGGTGGTGAGAAACGCGGCGAGGCTGGCGGCCCGGTCGCGTTCGTCGGCGATGGCGTCACGTGCATCTGCTTCGTTATCACGCTCATCTGCGGCGGCGATTATTCTCTGGACCTGCTCTTCACGGTCATCTTCATCGGTTTCCCGCGCGGTTGATGCGGGCTCACGACCATCGACCTTGGATGATCGCTGCGCCCGACCGCTTGTCGGGTGCCGACCTCGGCCCGGATCTGGTGTCATATCGGATCCCTCCTCATCGAGGCCCGACACCCACTGTCACCGGCTTAACCAGACCCTGCATTGAAGGGTAGCCGTGTCGTGGCATTTCCCCTTGTCGTGCTGCGGCGGTTGATCTGGATCCCAGGGTATGAGGCCACGCGCGCCGCGGATATAGGCGGCGGCGAGAACATCGATTTCGTCGACTGAGCCGGACACAATGATCACGGTTGCGGGGTGCAAGCCCAGGAGCAGGCTGGTGGCCTCGGCGCCGGAATTGTTGGCCCGGTGGATGCCGATCAGCACCAGGTCGGCCGGCCTGGCCTCGACGGCGTCCACGGGTGCGAACCCAGGTTTGGTGGCTGGGAGGGATCAAACTCGTTCTACCCTCAGCGGTTGCTGCCGGCAAAACCCCCGACAACCGGTAACCGCACAGGACCCGTGCGCCGGCAGCGACCGGGAGGGGGCGCACGTTGGCCCAGGGCTGGCTTCTTGGCTGCGAGGCGTTTCTACGGGTTGCCCGGACTGGCTCCCGGGACCCGGCTGACGTCGTCATCTCAAGAGGCCGTCCCACTGACAAGCGAGCGTAGGGCCAGGCCTGCGCCATCCGAGCGCGCTACACGTTGATCAATGGCAGCGCAGGGTCAATTCGCGCGAGGTCGTCGGGATCGCTGGTGACGACGGCGTGTTCACGTTCCCGGGCACACAGTGCGACGTGCACATCGACGACGTCGGCGTGGCCACTGACGGCGCACATCTGGCCGACGGTGCGGGCCACGCTGAGCGTCATGACCGCGATCTCAACATCGCGTGACCTGATCAGCCGCGCCAATCTGACTTGCCGCGCGCTACGCCATGCCTGCGCGACGACGCCGGCAGGAATACAGATCGATCCGCCCCGCCGTAACGCTTCATCCAATCGAGCCTGCATCAGCATCGCCGAAGCCGGATGGTCGAGAGCGATCAGGGCGCCGGTGTCCAAAGTCAGTCCGGTTGCCCGCCTGGAATTGCTCACCCGGCCTGCCGGCTGGGTCGCGTCGGCGACGTCGCGAGCCCGATTGCGTCGAGTTCGGCCGAGACATGCCGACGAACATCGTCGGCGATCGGCGTTTCCGAACGCCACGCCGCGAGCACCTCGTCAAGACCTTCGCGTTCTTGGTAGTCGGCCAGGGCGGTCGCGACATATGAGCTAACCTGGCCCTCTCCGCCGGCTGCACGCTTGATCTGTTCGACGAGATCGTCCGGGAGGCTGACCGTTATCCGCTTCATACGATGATCATACTCATCCGAGGGGCGCTGCCTCGATCGACGAACCCAAATAGTAGGCCCGGCGTCTTCATCACCTGGCTGGATCTGACGGACTGGCCCGACGGGATGCGGGTCATCGTCCGCGCCGAACGACCAAGGTTGATCGTATTGGCCGATCGTTGCCCCCTGGGTTCCCGCCCGGCGTGCGCGAGCGCGGCGTGGGCGGCCTCCAGGGAGATCTCCTCCAAGTCTCGCGCCGTGTACCGGCGTTCCTCGATCCCGGTCTTCGCGCTGATCTCGGCGGCGCTCATCGGCGACCAGCTGTACGCGGCGTTGCGGATGAGATCATCGTTGCTGCAGACGTATTCGCCCTTCACCACGGCCAACGCCTCGATTCTGGGTTGAATCGCGAACCGCTGCCCCACGTCCAACACCGGATACGGCCGGATCGGCGACCGGGCCTGCACCACCGGCTTGGCGGCCGCCGCCCGGCCCACCACCACAGTGCCGCCGCGTCCCGCTGCTGCGGCAGCAGCAGTCTTTACCCTGCGGACGAACCTCAGCACGTCACTCGACCTCGGCACGAACAAGATGATCATGTCGTCGTCGTGCAGGTCACGAACGGCAGTCAACCGGACCTTCGACAGGTCCCACGGGTACTGGTTGTGCAGCACCATCGACCAGCGTTGCAGTGCCTCCAGTTCGGGGACCTCGTCGGTCACATCAACGATGTCCTCGTAGGTGTGGAACAGATACCGCGGGTCGTAGTCGGCCAGGGTGAAGGTCAAACTCGCCGGGTCGGTCAAAGCTTCGGCGACGGTCGGTTTGATCGACGGCAGCTTGGTCGCATCGAAGGTGCGGTGCCCGAACACGTCGAACAGCTCCGCGAAAATGCGATCCTCCGATGTCTCGTTCCACGTCGGGGGCAAGCCGCGGTACCCGCGCGCAACGGCGTCGACCTTGGCGTCCCGGTCCAGCCAGGGGGCAACGATCGGCAGGAACATGTCCTCCCGGGTTCGGGTGACGTCCCGCCACCGGACGGGGTACTTGTCGTACATCGTCAGCGCGAACCGGTTCACCCAGAACAGGTTCAACGCCACGTCCCGCATCAACTCGTACCGGCTGGCGTACCCACCGGCAGCGACACGGTTCATGATGTCCGTGCCGGTGGGGGCCCTGGTCTCACAGTCCCGCCTGATGACCCGGTCCAATTGGTCCTCGGTCTCGATCACCGAAAAGTCCAGATCGGGCTGGAAATTCGACGGGAACACCAACCGCCCGTGCCGATTCACCACAAAAGGTTGCATCATCCGGTTATCTCCCATCGATTCGCAGCTGGGCGACGCATTGCTGCTGGTTGGGTTGATGGACAACAAAGGTGGTCAGCCCGGCGGCGATGGCCTGGCGTCGCACGTTGCAGGTCGCCACGGGTGGGCTCAGCAAGGTCGCCAAAAGATGAGGTCATGGCGCTGAGTCCATCCAGCGAAAGGTCCTGGCGGCAACAATGTTGAGCGGCGAATGCAGTATCCCCGCGGCCGCGACTCGCGCGGCGACCTCGGCCTCAACCGACTGATGTCCAGCAGCCATGACTGTACGACGAACCGCGGCCCACTGTCAGCCCACGGTGTGTTAATTCGACAAGGTCATCTTTCGGCCGCCGGGACCTGGGCACCCGTCACTATCAAACCGGCATTCGGGTGAACCCGACCTCACGAAACCCGTTGGGGGGACGCCGGTGACGGGACGTCACACCCCGTGACAATGACCGATTTGTCGGTTAGGTTGAACGTGTTTGGAACAGCAGCCGACCACGGGTTTCGGGGGTTTCGAGGTCGGCCTTCCCGCATCAGGATTGCTGTTTCCGTGCTGCCCATTTGACGAGGAGGATGACCGATTCATGCTGCCCCGACATCGTCACCGACAGAACAACTCCATCCCCGGCAACGCCACGACACCACCCCCGACCCCCCGGTGCCCGGGCTACCCAGCGTCGTACCCGCGCAGCGGTCACCCAATGAACAGCAGCGCGTCATTCGGCGGGTGGGTAGATGTCAGGACCAGCCAATGACGGTCACCCCGAGCGCCGTTGAGGTCGACCGGTCGGCCTTCCCCGGGCAACGAACCGACTCGGTCAATGCAGACTGGGCGGGCGACCCACCCTGTGCCCAAACTCTCTGGGACGCACTGATTCTGACCAGGGCCACCTCACCGGTCATCAGCACCGCCGCGGATGCGGTGTTCCGGTTCTACCTACCGCTGGCCCACATCATGGCCCACCAACACAGCAGCCCGGATGGGGATGCCGGGCCGGCCGACCTGGCCGTGCAGGCCGCGGAGCTCGGGCTGGCGAATGCGGTGCTGGCCTGGCGGCACCCCGACAGCCGCGCGTTCACCGCATTCGCTCACGGCGCGATCATCGCTCAGATGCGGCGCACCCAGGACAGCAGGAAACTGGGTCCATGGTCGTCCGGGCCGCCCAAATCCACCGCATGCACACCGGTCATGATCTGAGCCTCTCAGCCGGATCCCCCAAGCCTCCGGGCGCGGCCCCCGACCCGCGCCCGGAGGTCGGCGGGGCGCGTGTGGGCAGGGCGGTCGGTCGCTCGCGGGAGCAGGGTTGCGCCGGGGGTGGTGGGGTCGGCGAGCCCGGCCACGGCGGTGGACGCGCCGCTGGGATTCGACAAGGGCAGGATAATCGGGCGATTCGCTTGGGCGGCCATGTCTTTGACGATGTTTTCGGTGAACGCGCCGTCTTGGGTGGAGGCGCCGATCAGCACGGTGGGGGTGGACCTGGCCGACCACCTCGGCGAGGCTGATCGGCCCGGCCGGGCACGGTGGTGGTCCAGGCGTTGACCTCGTCGCGGGTGCGGGCGTAGGGGCGTTGGAAGTCCCGCAGGGCGGGGTCGTCGTCGATGAGCAGGCCTTGCCGGTCGACAGACCAGAACCGTTGGTTCGCTTCTTGCGGGGTGAGTCCTTCACGGATCATGGTGTCGCGTAACAGGTCTGCGATGCGGTGCCGGAGGTGCTGGCGCCGTGGATCACGATCTTCTGGTCGACCAGTCGCCCGCCGGTGACCCGCAGGGCGGAGGTGATCGCGGCCAGGATGACCGCGGCGGTGCACTGCAGGTCGTCGTTGAAGGAGTAGATCTGATCGGTGTAGCGGTGCAGGACGCGGCGTGCGTTCTCGGCGGCGAAGTCCTCCCAGTGCAGCATCGCGTTCGGGATCACCACGCGGACGGCGGCGACGAAGGCGTCGAGGAACTGGTCGTAGCGGTGGCCGCGGATCCGGGCGTGCCGTTCACCGAGGTAGAGCGGGTCGTTGAGTAGTTGCAGGTTGTCGGTGCCGACGTCCAGGACGACGGGCAGGGTGCGGCGGGGGTGGATGCCGCCGGCGGCGGTGTAGATGGCCAGCCAGTTTGCCGATGCTGTTTTCGATGCCGCCGATGCCCTGGTCACCGATGCCCAGGATGCCTTCGGAGTCGGTGGCGACCAGCAGGTCGATGTCGTCGAGGCCGAGACCGGTGTTCCGGAGTGCGGTTTCGATCTGGTCGGGGTGGTCGATGGACAGGTACACGCCGCGAGTACGGCGGAATTCCTGGCTGAACCGTTGGATGGCTTGCCCAACGGTGGGGGTTTAGATCACCGGGAGCATCTCGGCGAGGTGCCCGGACTGCAGCTTGTAGTACAGGGCCTCGTTGCGGTCCCGAAGGTTGGTCAGCAGCACCCACTCACGCAGGTCACTGCCCTGCGCTTGGTACTGGGCGTAGACCCGACCGCGAGTGCGTCCCTCCGGCTCGACGGGTGTCGAGCCGGAGGGACGCGTCGCGGCGGGTCGGTCGGGGCGGTTGCCTAGAAGCTGGTGACCAGCCGGTAGCAGGTGGCCAGGATGGCGATCATGCCGATGATGGCGATGGTGTTCTGCCACCACTTGTTGCGCAGGTCGCCCATGAGTTTGCGGTTGTTGGCCAGGATGATCAGCAGGACGCCGAGGATTGGGGCGACGATCACGGTGACGGCTTGGGCGGTGATGATCAATTGCACCGGTGAGGCGCCTCCGGCGATGACGGTGACGGCGGCGCCGAAGGCGAGGACCGCCAGGATGCCCAGTTTGACCTTCAGGGAGCTGAGCCGGTTCCCGTAGCCGAGGCCGTCTGCCAGCAGGGTGCCGCCGGCGGTGGCGTTGGCGATCATGGAGGAGAACGCGGCACCGAAGAACCCAATGCCGAAGATGATGCGTCCGGCGTCGCCGGCAATCGGCTCCAGCACTCCGGCGAGCTGGCCGAGGCTCGCGCCCGCCTGTCCGGTGCCGCCGAGAACGGCGGCAGCGGCGACGATGACCAGGGCGGTCATGACTCCGGGGGCGACGATGCCGGGGATGGTGTCGGCGAGGGTGGTGTCGCGGTACTGGTCGCGGCGCAAGCCGCGTTCGCGGGAGGCGTAGCCGGCGTAGAACGCGGCGTTGATGGAGAAGTTCGTGCCGACCAGGGCGACCAGGAGCAGCCCGACCCCTGAGGGGATGGTGGGGATGAGGCCGGTCGCTGCCTCTGACCAGTCGGGGCGGCTGAGGAACGCGGTGATGACGAAGCAGATGCCCATCACGACGACGACGGTGAGCAGAACTTTTTCGATCACGGTGTACAGCCGGCGGGCCAGCAGGGTGGATGCGACGAGGGCGGTACAGGCCAGCGTCCAGAGGACCGGCGAGCCGCCGAATACCAGCGAGATGCCCAGGCCGGCACCGACGGCGTTGCCGACCGCAAACATCAACGTGATGGCGAACACTCCGACGCCGGCGAGACCACCGGTGACGCGGCCGAGGATTTTCTTGATCATTTCGATCATCGATCCGCCGTGGGCCTGGATCGCGATGCGAATGCTCATGTCGGTGAACATGATCATCAGTGCGGTGGAAAGCGCGATGACCCAGATGAGGGAGTAGCCGAAGCGGCTGCCCGCTTGTACCGCGGAGGTGAGGTTCCCTGGGCCGAACTGCCAGGCGCCGACGATGAACGCGGGGCCCATCAGCGCCAGCGCGCGGAGGAACTTGTTGCGCCGACCGGGCGGTGCGGTCGTGCTGGCCGTCTCGGCCGTCTGGGTGTCGTGGTCGGTGGGGGAGGTTTCTGACATTGGTTCCATCCAGCTTCTCGGCCTCCGCGGCGGAGCGGAGTTTACGGGACTGCGTTGTCTCGAACCGAGCGCGCGAGGAGGCGCCCGGAGGGTGGGTCGACACGAGCGGGTGTCGACCCACCCCGGGATCCGATCAACAGCGGTTGCTCGAGATCCGGTGCGGCGGGATCAGGCCGGGGCGGCGTGCCCAGTGGCCTGCTTGGGGGTCCGGTCAGATGATCCCGGCGGCCTTGAGGGCGTCGGCGATCTCGACGTCGGCGCCTTCGGCCAGCGGCAGCAGCGGGCTGCGGACGGTGGCGTGCGGGAGGATGCCGCGGGAGACCAGGGCGTGCTTGAGCGCGACGGTGCCCTCCATGTGCGAGCCGCGGTGGTACACGGCCTTGGTCACCGGCAGCAGCTGATCGTGGATCTTCTTCGCGGCGGTCCAGTCCTGGGCCTTGCCGGCTTTGATGAACTCGACCAGCAGTTCGGGGGCGATGTTGCCGTAGCCGACCAGTAGGCCGTCGACGTCCATGATGGTGTGCAGCAGGTACTCGTCGTGGCAGGAGAAGATCTGCAGGTCGGGGTATTCGCGGCGGAGCACCGGGATCTCGGTGTCCCAGCGGCGCATGTTCCGCACCCCGTTCTTGGTCCAGAACACGCCCTCCTGGCCGGCGATCTCCAGCTGGGTGTCCAGGTTGTAGCTGGCCTTGGTGTTGTCCGGGTACTGGAACAGGATCTGCGGCAGGCCGGCTTCCTCCCAGATGGCGCGGTAGCGGTCTTGCGGGGCGCCGTCCTGGTAGCCGAAACGGAGCCAGCCGTGGGACGGGTAGGTCAGGGCGGCCTTGGCGCCGGCGGCGACGGCTCGCTGGGCTTCTTCGACGGCGACCTTGGTGCCCTCGGCGGTGATGCCGGCGACGATCGCGACCTGGTCGCCGACCTCGTTGACCAGGGTCTCGATGACCTTGACCTGCTCGTCCTGGGTCAGGAAGGTGCCCTCGCCGGCGTGTCCGAGCACGACCAGCGACTTGACCCCGTCGACCGAGGCGAGGAACTTGCCAAGGTCGGCGAGCGCGGCGTAGTCCACGTCGCCGTCGACCGTGAACGGGGTGACCGGGGCGGGATTCAGACCACGCAGGTCGAGGTTTCCGAGAGACATCGTTGACTCCTTCTAGGGAAGCTTTGCGGGAACGTTCCGGTCTGGTGTTGCTGTTGACTAGTGGAACGTTTACGGGAACGATTGCAACTATGGCCCTTCGCGCAGTCGCCGTCAACCCCCAATTCGCTGAGACCGGGGTCACACCCCTTACGCTCGGTGGGATGGTGACCCTGCGAGATGTCGCCCGGGTGGCGGGCGTGAGCATTTCCACCGCATCCCGGGTCCTTGATGAACGGTTACCCGCCTCGAAGTCTGCTGCGGCGCAGCGGGTCCGGGTGGCCGCCGCGGAACTCGGCTATGTGCGCGACCCGCTGGCGTCCGCCATGCGGCGGTCCGGGACCAGCACCATCGGGGTGATCGTGCCCCGGCTCACCGACACCGTGATGGCGATGCTCTACGAGGAGATCGCCGCCGCGGCCGCCGCTCGCGGCTTGTTCGCCGTTGTCGCCACCACCCAGGACAACCCCGACGTCGAGCGAACAGCGGTGCAGTCGCTGCTACACCGCCGTGTCGACGGGATCATCCGGGCCACCGCCCGCACCGGCTCCCCCTTGCGCATCGACGGCGACAGTAAGCAGGTCCTGGTGCTGCGCACCGACGGCATTCACCCTGCGTCGATCGGTGATGACCACCTCGGCGGATACCTGGCCACCCGCAAACTCATCGACCACGGCCACCGTCGGATCGGTCTTATCATGGGCCCGGAGTACGCCACCACCGCCGTGCAACGCCGGGCCGGCTACCGGGCCGCCCTCACCGAAGCCGGCATCGGACTGGACGAATCGCTGATCGCCGGCGATGCCTACACGATGGAAGCGGGCGAGGCCGCCGCCGGCGTCCTGCTCGACCGCCCCGATCCACCCACCGCGATCTTCGCCGTCAACGACAACAACGCCATCGGCGCCATGGCCACCGCCGCCGCCCGCGGCCTGTCCATCCCGGACGACCTGTCGATCATCGGCTACAACGACATCCCCGTCGTCAGCCGGCTACCCGTCCCACTCACCACGATCCGCGAACCCTTCAACCACATCGCCCGCGGTGCCATCGACCTGCTGTTGGACGAAACCCCCAACCACACCGGCGAAGTCCGCACCATCGTGGCCACCCCCACCCTCATTCCCCGTAAATCCACCGCCGCGCCCCGCCGCTAACCACGTCAACCTGGACCGAACCCGGGTGGTTCAAACCCGGTGACCAACACTCGCGCCATCTGAGCTCCTGAACCGTCCCGGGTTTGATGCACACCTTCCTTGTTGGGAAGGATGGGCTCATGCCGAGCAAGTACAGCGAGGAAACGAGGGCACGGGCGGTCAGGTTGGTGCGTGATCATGCGCAGGACTACGACTCGCAGTTCGCCGCGATCAAGGCCGTCGCGGCCCGGTTGGGGATGAGTACCGAAGCGTTGCGCCGGTGGGTGCGGCAGGCCGAGGTCGACGCCGGGCAGGCGGTGGGGGTGACGTCGGAATCCGCCCGGGAGATCCGGGAGCTCAAGCGGAAGAACGCCGAGCTGGAGCAGACGATCGAGATCCTCAAGGCTGCAACGTCTTTCTTCGTGCGGGAGTGCGACCCGCCACGCCGTTGATCTGCCGATTCATCGCCGAACACCGGGCCAGGTTCGGGGTCGCACCGATCTGCCGGGCGCTGAGCGCCCATGGTTGCCAGATCGCCCCGAGGACCTACTGGGCGTGGGCGAAAAGAGCGCCGTCGAAGCGGGCCCTGTCGGACCTGGTGCTCACCGAGGTCATCGCCGGGCTGTATGAGCCGGACGAGCACGGCCGGCGGAAACCGGAGTCGTTGTACGGGTCGTTGAAGATGTGGGCGCACCTGCAACGACAGGGCATCACGGTGGCCCGGTGCACGGTCGAGCGGATCATGCGCTCGAACGGCTGGGTCGGGGTGACCCGGGCCAAGCGGGTCCGGACCACGATCCCCGACCCTGGCGCGGACCGGGCTCCTGACCTGGTGAAACGCCGGTTCGGTGCGACCCGGCCGAACGAGTTGTTCGTCGCTGATTTCACGTATGTGCCGATGAGTACCGGAGTGTTCGCCTACACCGCGTTCGTGATCGACGCCTACGCCGGCACGATCGTGGGGTGGGACTGCTCGACCAGCAAGGTCACCGTGTTCGTGGAGCGGGCCATCCGGCAGGCCGCGGCGACCCGCCACCGGCAGGGACATCCGTTGCCGGGCAACACGATTCATCATTCCGATTATGCCGAGGTTCCCGTTAAACCGAGGAATCATGGTTTGGCCAGGTGGCGAGGGTTCGCCCATGTGGTTCCTCGGCTTAACGTCCGGGTGTTATCGCAGGCTGTAGAGGGCTTGGAGCTTGTCGTCGGTGAGGTGGTGTTCCGTGGGGACGTCAATTGCGGGGGTGGCGGCGTTGACGGCGGCGCGCATCATGTCGACGGTGGCGAACGCGTAGAACGCTGCCGTGGTCGAAGCGTTCTCGTGACCGAGGAGGCGCATGATGATCGGCAACGGGATCCCCTGCTGGTAGAGGTCCATGGCCTTCGTCTTGCGCAGCATGTGGCAGTGGACGTTCTCGGGCACGGTCGGGCAGATTGCCCGGGCGGCTTGGGCGGCCTGCTTGAGCACTGCCGAGACGGTATCGGCCGAAAGCCCGGTCAGTTGCCCGTGATGCGGGCTGTAGAACAGCGGTCGTGTCGCGGGCAGCGACGCTCGGTTCGGGTGGAATTCGGTCAGGTAAACGCGCAGATGCCCGACGGTCTTGTCGGTCAACGGCACGATTCGACTCTTGCTTCGTTTCCCGGTGAGCCTCACATGGCACGGTTTGGTCAGCGACAGGTCGGCCAGCGTCAGGTCGGTGATTTCCCCGACTCGCGCGGCGGTGTCGTAGAGCAGGATGAGCAGCATCCGGTTGCGGCGTGATTTCGCTGTGCGACCGGTGAAAGCGGCCAGGACGGCGCGTGTCTCAGGGCCGGTGAGATACTCGATCGGTTTCCTCGGCGCGGAGAGAGCTTTGAGGCTTCGTGCCGCCTGGCTGAGTGCGACGAGGGTGACGTCTTCGGCGGCGGCGTAGGCCAGGAACGCTTTGATGGCACTGAGCCGGAGCGTGATAGTCCTTTTGGCGTAGTGCTTGTCCTCTGCTAGCCAGGCCAGCCACGCTTTGAGACGTGCCCGGTCGAAGTGGTCGAAGCTGACCTTGCTGCGGTCGATGTGCTCGTGGTCGGTCAGGAAGGTGAGGAAGCATTCCAAGCTGATCCGGTAGGCCTCGATTGTTGTGGCGGACAGGCCGCGGATCGTGGGCATGTAGGTGTGCAGATAGTCCCGGGCGAACACGAAGAAATCGGGTGCGCCGGTTTTCGTGTCTCGTCTCATTCGAACCCGACCTCCGGCAGCGGCGAGCCGCCCTTGGCCGTGATGTGCGTGTAGGCCTGCATGAAGTCGGGTGAGGTGTGGATGTAGTAGTAGGTCGATTCGACGGTTGCGTGCCCCATATAGGTCGACAGGTAGGGCAGCATCGCGGCGACGTCGATCCCTTGGGTCATCCACCGTTCGATGTTGGCGTAGGCGAAGTGGTGCCGGAAATCGTAGGGCCGGGGACGTTGACCGCCCGCCTGGCGTGGCAGCCCGGCCCTGTCCCAGATGCGGTTGAAGATCACACCGACCGTTGCGGCGGTGACCGGGTTGCCGGTGGAGGAGATGAAGAACGTCTTGCGCGACGGGCCGAACCTTGCCGTCGATGCGGCATCGCAGGCGGCCAGGATTTCCCAGACGTCGTCTGTGATCGGCAGCCTGCGGCTGCGGTTGCCTTTGGACCACATCACATCCACGTGATGGCCGGGCAGGTCGACATGTCCGACCAGTAGAGCGCGGGCCTCGCCGGTCCTGATCCCGCACGAGTGCATCAGTATGAAGAACGCGACGGCCTGCCACCGCCACGGTGATGCCGTGTCGAGCCGTGCTGCGGCGGTGAAGAACATCTCGATCTCCCGCTTGGTGAGCAGGTAGGGACGGGCCGGCACGAACGGGGCCTTCCACTTCCCGGACAGCACGTAGGCGTGGGCGTGTTCGCGTGCGCGGAGCCACCGCCCGAAATCGCGGATATACGACATCCACGACCGGTACCGGCCCGAGGTGGCCAGCTGCGCTGTCACCCATCCCTCGACGGTTTCCTGATCGAAGACGCCCAGGGCGTGTTCCGCGCAGTAGGCATCGAACTTTCTGAGGTACCAGATCCGGGAGGCACCGCGAAATCCCATGCGGTGCTTGAACTCGACGTACTCGTCAAGCCGTGCGGCGAACGCGCTGGTAAACCCGTGACCGCTCACGGCCGGGCACCTTGCGGCACCGGCAGCACGCACGACAGCAACCGGTCATCGTCAACACTCATGTACTGCTTGGTCGATTCCTCGCTGGCGTGGCCCAGGACGGCCGAGATCGTCGGCAACGGTGTGGCGGCCCGCAGCATCCTCGACGCCGCGTTGTGCCGCAGCAAACGGGTCCCGGCCCGCACGTCGGCCACTCCGGCGGCACGGAACACCCGCACCGTGACCCGGTGTATCGCGGCGTGATCACCAAGCCGACCATGCGGGGCGAGGCGGCGCAGAAACACGTGCTCGTCACCCGTGCGGGGCCGATCGCGCAGAACATAGTCGGCGAGCCTTGAGGTGAGGAGCCCGGTCAGCGGCACGGTCAGCGGGTTGCCCGTCTTGCGCTGCACCAGGGAGATCGTCTGCCCTCGCCAGTCGACATTCGACAGTCGCAGGTCGACGATGTCGCAGGCCCGCAGCCCCGTTGAAAGTGCCAGCAAGGTGATGGCCGCATCCCGGGCGCACACGACGTCGGAGGCGCACGCGGTGACGACCAGCCGCTGATCGTGGTCATCAAGGGTCGGCACAATCGGGTGAGAGCGCTTCGCGCCGGCAAGGTTCACCGCGTCGACCAGGTCCGCGCGGCCGGTGAAAGCCAGAAACGGCCGCAAGTTCGAAACCACCCAAAACAGCGAGGTCGTCGCCCACCTCGGCGCCAACGATGCCAAAAACGACTGCACCGTCCCGCCGTCAGCGGCATCCACGCCGAAGATCCCGCCAGATTCGAGGAAACACAGGTAGCCGCGGGCCATCCGGCCGTAAGCCTCGCGTGTCGCCACGGCCAGACCTCGGTCGGCCATCTCCTTTTCCCACGCAACGTCAAGCGCCACGAACCGGTCACCGGCCGGCTTTGGGCCTCCGCCACCGCGTTGACGAACCGACAGGTCCACCCGGCCGGTCACCAGGCACGAATCGAAAACCGTCACCAGTCGCCGATAGTCGAACCTGCGCTGGGCGCTGAACCGGCCCGTGCGCGGACTGGTCGTCAAAGACGCAAACCCAGCACCCAACGCCGGCGTGTAAATGCTGGTGCCCTGCCCTACCGCATAGCCGCTCAGCGCCCTGATCGACTTCTCGTACTGGCCGATCGTCGATCCCATGTAGCCGGCCGAACGCAACCCAGCAACAACAACCGCACCGATCCCGGTGATCGTCGTATCCATCGCCGTCTCCTTCCCATAGGGGCATGGACACGACAAACGTTAACGACGGGACAGAACGTTAAACCGAGGAATCCACCCGAATCTCAAGCCGCACAGGCGAACCCAGAATTCGTCGGCTTAACATGAACCTCGGCATAATCGGAATGGAATATGCAGCCGTTCTTCACGTCGATCCGGCCGCGGGCCATGTCCATCGCTGAGGTGACCAAGCTGGTTCGCATGTGGTCAGCCATCGACCAACCGACGACCATCTTGCTCGCGCAGTCGATCACCGTGGCCAGGTACAGCCAGCCCTGCCAGGTCCGGATGTAGGTGATGTCGCCGACGAACTTCGTGCCCGGCTCCTCCGCCGTGAAGTCACGCTCCAGCAGATCGGGAATATCAACCGGTTCCTCACCCTGGATGGTCGTGACCCGGTAAGCACGCGGCTGACACGCCCGTAAGCCCAGCTCACGCATGATGTCCGCGACCAGCTCCGGCCGAGCATGGCACCCGCCGTCGGAGCAACTCAGCGTGGATTCGGCGGTGCCCGTAGGTCTGCTCGAAGTCATCGAAAATCGCCACGATGAGCGCGGCCAGTCGATCCCGGCGCAGCTGCGACGGCGACACCGGTCGATCCCGCCACTCGTAGTACCCCGAGCGGGAAACCTCCAGCCATCGGCACATCTTGGTGACCGGGTAGGCGCCGGCCTGCGATGAGATGAACGCGTACTTCTCCCGTGGCGCTATTCCCGGGCGAAGTACGCCGCGGCTTTTTTTAGGAATTCAAGTTCCATTCGAAGTTCACGGTTCTCGGCCTGCAAGTCTGCCATGTTTGCTCGCTCCGCTGGGGTGAGGGGCTTTTCTTCCTGCGGGTGCTCACGCCGATACGCATTCACCCAATTCCCCAACGTACCGTCGTTGATACCCAGATCGGCCGCGACTCGCGCGATGGGTCGCGATTCCTCGACGACCATTTTCACCGCCTCGGCCTTGTATTCGACGGAGTAGTTCCTGCGTTTTCTCGACACCAATCTCTCCCATTCCCGTGGTTCCACCGTAGTGGCCTGGCTGTCCGGGAACAATGGGGCACCTCACCCGATGGAACCGTTCGGGGTGCGCGAGATAGGCGGCATCCAGGACGACCTGGCGGCCATCGCGCACGTATTTCCAGGTGCCGTCATGAACCGAATCCGGGGTATAAAGTCCAATCCCGGAATGGCGATGCTCAGTATTATAGTACTCGAAGAACAAGCCCAGGAATACCCTGGCGTCATAAATGCTGGTAAAGCTGCCAGGGAACGCCGGGCAATACTTCAGTGTCTTGAACGCCGCCTCTGAATAGGGATTGTCATTCGACACGTGTGGCCGCGACAACGACCGTTCGATATGCAGGTCCGCTAACAAGGCGGCAACGTTCTTACTCGTCATCGACGTGCCGTTATCGGAATGAATGGTGCCGGGCACGACGCCACGGTTCGCGATGATACAGTTCGTGATAAAGTCCTGCGCGAGTTCACCGTTCTCCGTGGAGTGCACCTCCCAATGGATGTTCTTACGGGAATAGATGTCGAGCATCACGTACGCGTCGTAGTACAGGCCCCGGAACGGGCCCTTCAGCTTCGTGATATCCCAACTCCACACCTGGTCCGGCCCGTCGGCGACCAGCTCTGGACGCACCCGGGCCGGGTGGGTCACCTGCGCCCGCCGCTCCCGGACCGGCCCGGCCGCACGGAGCAGCCGGTACATCGTGGAAACGCTTCCCAAATAACGGCCCTCGTCCAAACACACGGCCCAGACCTGGGCCGGTGACTTGTCGGCGAACCGGTCACTGTTGAGCACCTCCAGGATCTGTGCCCGTTCCTGCTCGGTCAACGCAGTGGGCTGCACACCGACCGCCGGCGCAGGGCGCGGCCCCTGCAATGGCGGAACCCGCGCCCGATAAACGCTCGCCCGCGCCACACCCAACAACTCGCACGCCGATTTCGTCGTGGTCAACGATTCCAATTCGACCAACGCTGAATCAATGATCACCGACGCCGCGGCTGCTCCTCCGCGCTCTCGGAGAGAATCTCTAAGAGCGCGTGTGCTTTTCCCACCACCGCCAGCACCGCCTTGGCCTTCGCTAATTCCGATTCCAGCCGCGCATTCTCTGCGAGCAGCCGACGCTCCGCCGCCGAAGGCGCAATCTCTTGCCCGGCCGGTGCGACACGCGGGCGTTCCGGTGTCGACGCCAGTCGGCCCCGGTCCAGCGCTCGCCGCCATTTCTCCAGATGAGACTGATACAAGCCCTCGCGACGCAACAACGCGCCCCGGGCGCCATGTTCGGTCAACGAGAAATACTCCTCGACAATCCTTAACTTATAGGCAGCGGTAAACGTCCGCCGGACCGGCTGACCAGCCCGAGGACCATCACCGCCAGCCTGACCAATCGGCGCCGCCGGCGGCTCTCCCGGCGACACATCGTTCAACGTCAACGTCACGATCTCCTGATCCACATCTCGCCCTACTCACACACTCCCTGGACCGGGTTGTGTCTCAGACAAGCTTGGCAGAGAGGGGGTGGACCAGCTTCTCACCAGCCTGGCTTGACGTGCGGCGGATAGGGTTGCCTTGATGGCAGGGTCCTGGATTCGTTGAGGTGACGTCGATGGGCGACCGCCACGATGATGAAGGCCAGCGCCAGTGCGCACAGGGTCAGCATCTTCGCCGTGAGGATGCGCCGCCTTGTCGAGCTCATGAGTAGTCCACTGCGTGCCACCAGCGCTTGAGCCATGTCCACTTCACCCAACCCACAACTCCGAGAACCACAAGCAGCGCAAAAAGAGTCAACGCCTTGTCGCCGAGCAACTTGTGCTCATGGCTTGAGCATGTCCATGCGCTCCGTCGAAGACAACCGCCCAAATGGCTACTCGATCCGGACAACCTTGCTGCAAGGGGATCGGCAAACGGAACACCTCGGCGGAGTAGAGAGTCGACGACTCGCCCTGAATGTCGCGTCAACTGCTGACCCAGGATTAGCTGTGATCACTGTCGTCCGATCCTTCTCACCAGCCTGGCTTGACGTGCGGCGGATAGGGTTGCCTTGATGGCAGGGTCCTGGATTCGTTGAGGTGACGTCGATGGGCGACCGCCACGATGATGAAGGCCAGCGCCAGTGCGCACAGGGTCAGCATCTTCGCCGTGCGGATGCGCCGCCTTGTCGAGCTCATGAGTAGTCCACTGCGTGCCACCAGCGCTTGAGCCATGTCCACTTCACCCAACCCACAACTCCGAGAACCACAAGCAGCGCAAAAAGAGTCAACGCCTTGTCGCCGAGCGAACTTGTGCTCATGGCTTGAGCATGTCCATGCGCTCCGTCGAAGACAACCGCCCAAATGGCTACTCGATCCGGACAACCTTGCTGCAAGGGGATCGGCAAACGGAACACCTCGGCGGAGTAGAGAGTCGACGGCTCGCCTTGATTGTCGCGTCAACTTGCTGACCCTGGATTAGTTGTGATCACTGTCGTCGGATCCGTGCCGCCCCCCGTTGTACTGAGAAGGAGGGCAGAGCGTGTTCGTCGATGGCATCCGAGTCCGGTTCGAGGCGGTGCCGACCGGACGGGCGAGCGACCTGAACTTCACCGCTACCGACGCTGCCACCGGTTGGCCGATCGACGACCTGCAGCCCCTACTTCGCCGCGGCCGGGCATATCGTGATCATGGCCCCGAACGTTCGCTGATGAGCATGCGGAGGTCGCCGGCGCCGGCGGCCGCCCGGCCTGGGGGTCGAAGGACTGGACGGGCATCAGCTCGACCGCGGTGATCCCGAGCGATCGCAGAGATCGACGTGCGCCGATGTTCGGGACCACACCGAGAAGTTGCTGCCGGTGTCTGTTGGATGGGCCCCGATCGGATCCGGCCGCGCCGGGTCGGCGCCGTGGGTGAAGTCCATGCCGTTCTGGCGGGTCGGTGAGGCTTCCCGCCCAACTGACACGTGGTCAGCCGTCGCCCCATTGGCCGGACGCAACGGTCGGGGAGGCCGCCATCACCAGGAACCCGATCACACTGGTCGCGACTCCTAAGGTCAGCACCGCCATCGACAGGACCGCGCCGATCACCAAAAGGACCATCCCGACCAGGAATACCGATCCCCTGATCACCCACTGGTGCTGCCGAAGGTGATCGAGATCGACATCGGTGGCGAACCTGGGGTCATCGAGGCGGAGCGCCTGCTCCATGTCGTCCAGGGTGCGTTGCTCTTGCTCGGACAGCGGCATGGCGACCCACTCTTCTCGTATTGAGCCGGACGGAGGTGACAAGTTCGGTACCGGCAACTGCGCGGCAGTTGAGCCGGTCCGTGTCCAGTCAACGGGCTGCGGCTGCGAAACCCCAGGGCAAAAGGTCCCGAGCGCGGCAGGAATCGTACCGGCACGGGTCCGAACCGTTCCTGGGTTCGGAGCGGACCGTTCCTGGGTTTAGCGGCGAGCCGGGCCGCTGGTGTGTGCGGCGACGCCCCGAAACTCGGGTCGTTGGTCCCTTCCGGATAGCACATGTCGGGTGATGAGCTGAAAAGCCGACACTCAGATCTGCGGTTCGGATCTCCTCACCGAAGGGCGGTCACCGTGACGCAGCTCGTTCCGATCCTCCCGCCGAGCCTTGACCAGCTCTGTCCTGAGATCGGCGACGACCGCCACGCGCGACGGCGGTGCCCTAGGACAAGGGCCATCGGCGAAGACGTCCTGGCCGACAACGCGGCCGACCTGCTGACAATGTTCCACCCCGACGATTTCGCGGTACTCCATGATCCGCAGACGCTGGGACTGGCGCCGCTGCTGCGCCGAAGCGGCGTGATCACGGTGTGGCGTTGCCAAATCGGCACCGACTCATCGAACGCCGAGACGGACGCCGCTTGGACGTTTCTCAAGCCCCACCTGGACGACGTCGACAGATTCGTCTGCGCCCGTGCCGACGACCGGGCGACATTGCTGAACGAAATCTTGCCCAGGTCAAGGTAACCAACCACCCATCACTCGTTCAAGGGAGAACGATCATGAAGGCACTCGTGTACCACGGTCCAGGCTCCAAATCGTGGGAGGAAGTACCGAAACCCACGATCGCGCAGGCGACCGATGTCATCGTCAAGATGGACACCACCACGATCTGTGGCACCGACCTGCACATCCTCAAGGGCGACGTGCCCGGGGTGGTGCCGGGTCGGATCCTCGGCCATGAGGGCGTCGGTACCATCACCGAGATCGGCTCTGCTGTCAGTGATCTCGCGATCGGCGACCAGGTCATCTTGTCCTGCATCTCGGCCTGCGGGCATTGCGACTTCTGTAAGCACGGGGTGTACTCGCACTGCCTCGGCGCGGAAGGTGCCGCGGGGATCGGCTGGATCTTCGGGCACCTGATTGACGGCACCCAGGCCGAGTACGTGCGGGTACCGTACGCCGAGACGTCGGTGTACAAATTGCCCGCCGGGGTCAGCCCGCAAATGGGCACACTGCTGTCCGACATCCTGCCCACCGGACACGAGATCGGCGTCCAGTACGGTCACGTCCGGGCCGGTGACGTGGTCGCGGTGGTCGGCACCGGGCCGGTCGGTTTGGCGGCGATCGCCACCGCCGGCCTCTACGGACCGAGCCGGATCATTGCCATCGATCTCGATGCCAACCGGGTCGAGCAGGCAGGGAAGTTCGGCGCGACCGACGGTGTGCTGTCCAGCGACCCGGATTGGAAGCAGCAGGTCCTCGCGCTGACCGACGGGCTCGGTGTCGATGTTGCCATTGAGGCGGTCGGAATCCCGGCCACCTTCGCCATGTGTGTGGACATCGTCCGGCCCGCAGGGCATGTCGCCAACGTCGGCGTTCACGGTAAGGCCGTTGAGCTGCCGTTGCAGGACCTCTGGATCTCGAACATTGTGATCAGCATGGGTCTGGTCAACACCGACACCCTTGGGACGCTGCTGAAACTGGTCGCCCAGCAGAAAATCCCTGCGGAGCACTTCATCAGTCACACCTTCGCCCTCGACGACATCATCGAGGCCTACGACGTCTTCGGTCGCGCGGCGGAAACCAAAGCCCTCAAGGTGATGCTCAACGCCTGACAAGCCGGTCGGGTACTCACGGAGAACCCCTTCCAGGTCAGGCGGTTTGCCCGGAATGGTCGAGCAAACCAGGGCCGAGTGGCTGTTCAGCGCCGGCTGCGTCGCCAACCAAGGGGCGAAGTACGACCGCTTCGACGCCATTGTGTTGATGAGCGCACAAATGGACGTTCTTCTTCAGCGGGTTGCCCACCGGGCCAATCCATTCGGCTCGACACCGGCAGACCGCACGAAGATCGTCGCAGACAAGGACGCCTACGAGCCGTTGCTGCGCGCAGGTGCTAGCCAGGAGATCGACACCAGGTTGCCACCTGCCAATGTCGTCTTGGAACTCGCTGGCGTATTCGCCGGACTTCAACAGGTCGACCATATGGGCTTCCTGCCTGGGATTCAGTTTGGGTTGCTTACCCCGCAACCGGCCCTTCGCCTTGGTGACCTTCATCCCCTCGCGGTCCGGAGCCTGATGAGGTCTGCTTCGAATTCTGCGACCATCGCCAGCACGTCGAACAACAGACGTCCGACCGGGTCGATGGGGTCGTAGACGGCGCCGCCGAAGCTGAGCCGGACCCGCCTGGTGGTCAGTTCGTCGGCGATCGCCCTGGCGTCAGGGAGGGACCTGGCGAGTCGGTGGCCCTGCCGCAAAGGTCGGTCTGCGGGACAAGACGCGGCCCGCATCAGTTGGAACAGTCGACAGCCACTGCGAGGGCGGCGCAGATCTCGCGCATTCGCGTGTCGCGCACGCGACCCAATCGGCTGACGAGGATCGAGATCGAGACGCTTTCGACCGAGTCGAGGTTCACCGCCGACCGGCAGGGCACAGGGTCGTCATCAGGTTCGAGCACGACTTCGCTGCCGAGCCCTCGAATCGTCGTCGTACACGGCGCGACGAGTGCGCGACGATGTCGAGGGATCACCGCGTCGCGGGACAGGACGACGACTGGTCGACGACCGATCTCGGCCATCTCGCACCACCACACCTCCCCTCGCGCAGGGAGCGCATTCACGACGATGCCACGGCCCGTCGAAACGACGCCAGGTCGCCCCATTCGTCTGGCTCCTCGAGGGGGTGCTCGTCATAGGCGGAGTAGCTCGCGTCCACCTCGGCAGAGCGGTAGCGAGCCAACAGGGCCGCAAGAGCCTCGTCTATGAGCGCAGCGTCCGTCGTCCCCGATCGGACGCTCCGCGCATGCTCGAGCAAAGAAGCATCGACGGTCGTGCTGAGGCGAATGCGGTTCATGCCACGATCATGCCACGATCATGCCACGCATCTCGAGGGTGGCGACGTGGCAGTGTTTCAGGTTTGCGGCGCCTCGGCGCCTACGCTGGCCAATTCGACGTCCCGTCGTTCATCGATAAACGTCGACTGGTCGTCCAGGCTGCCATCGGTCGACGTCGGCGGCGTGACTTTTCAGGCCGCTCTTCCTTGATCAACTGCGTTTGGCAGGAGATCGGCTTGAGACGCACTCAGCGCTCTCCGCATACGACGCGGGCATGACTGGTGGTGTCACACTTGGACGATGAAAGCGGTAGAGGCCATCACCAACCTGCACACCGACGACGTTGAGCGGGCGAGGGAATTCTTTGGGTTCCTCGGGCTGACCGAAGACGGAATGAACCAAGGGTGGGTGGCCCGGTTCACCTCCGCGGACTCGGGGGCGTGCGTCCAAGTGGTTACGCGAGACGCGACGGCGCCAGAGGACTCCGTCATGACCATCAAGGTCGATGACGTCGATGGCGCGTATGAAGAAGCGCAACGACGTGGATATGAGATCGTGCACCCGATCACGGACGAACCGTGGGGTATTCGTCGATTCTTCGTCCGGAGCCCTGATCGACACGTGATCAATGTCGCCGGGCATCGCTCGTGAACGAAGGCTGCACCTCGGGCGCAGTCCTCGGCCAAGGCCGACGTCGGCAGCAGGAGTTGCCAGGCGGTCGCGAGATGGGTTCTGCGGGCGTCGCTTGGTGAAGCCGGTTTTCCGGCACGGTCGGACGGTCAGGTTCGCCAACGATTCCGCGACCGGGATACCACCCGCCGGTCAAGCCTGGGACGGCACTGGGTGCTGTACCTGCGGCACGCCTCAACCCCCATAGTCTGACTGAGCTCGGACCTTCGCTTTCGTCTGCCAGTTCCATTGACCAGCGGAATCAGCATGATGCGGCCCGGTCGGCGAGTTGTGGCTCGGCGCAAAGTCGTCAAAGATGGTTGCCTGCCACTGCAAGTAGTGAGCCAACTTCGTTCAGCCCTGGTCGGTTGGGCTGGCGCCTTTGGTGAAGGAGAGTTCCAGATGCCGGAGGACCTTGACTGGCTGTACCAGGCCCGACGCGACCTGTATCGGAGGTTTCCGGCCGCGGCGGTCGCCTTCTCGGCCGACGGTCAGGACGTCAGATGGACTGGACCGCTCGATATTGGCGTAGAAACGGGCGAGATCGCGACCGCCCTGCGGGACGACGGGAGCCTTGTTGTCGTTCAGGTTCTGGACGCGCACATTGTGGATCATGACGGCCCCGAATTGACGGTGAACGGCGCCGATCAAATGTTGGGCGATTTCGCCGGAACGGCGCGGATCACCCCCACCCTGCGGGCGGCCGCTGGGTCGGGTCTGGTCCTTGGCTACCTCATGGACGGTGAATTCACCCCGGTCGATCACAGCAATGCTGCCGCGTCACCGCCGTTCGGCGAACTGCCACTTCGCCGCGTCACCGATGCCGAGTTGACCGCTGTGGCAGCGGGTTTGGATGACGGGCAGCCGACGATTGAGATCGGTTCGCACCGGCAGACAGCGAAGGTGGCCGCCAGATTGCGGTCGAAGGGCTTCGGCCGGCACACCTTCATGTGTGGGCAATCCGGGGCCGGCAAGACCTACACGACCGGTGCGTTGTTCGAAAGACTGCTGGCCAACACGGAACTGCCGTTTGTCGTGATCGACCCGAACTCCGATCATGTCCATCTCGGTGCCCTGGCCAACCCCGATGACGCCTCACCGGCAGGCGCCCGCTACCGCACCCTCGCCGGTTCGGTCAGGGTGGCCGCCGCCCGCGGGCATCATGCCGATTACACCCTCTGCGTGGACTTCAGTGACCTGGACCTGGAGGTCCAGGCATTACTGCTGCGGCTCGATCCGATCCGCGACATGGACGAATACGCCCTGCTACGACAACTGACCGCCGCGTTGCCGGCGATTTACTCGGTCAACGACCTCGTCACCGCCGCGGCCGCGAACCGGGAATCAACGAAGCTGGCGCTGCGGATAGAGAATCTGGGTTTGAGCACCTGGGATCTGTGGTGTCGGGCCGGCGAGGGATCTCTCGTCCGCGAGCATCCTGAGGGTCTGCCCCGATGCCTGGTCCTGGACGTGGGCAGCTTCTCCCGCCCCGACGAACGCAACACCGTGTCACTGGTGCTGCTGAGCAATCGCTGGGCGCGCCGGCGGGAACGGATACCGATGCTGCTCGCGATCGACGAGGCCCACAATGTCTTCCCGGCCACCAGTGTGGACCCTCTGCTGCAGGAAACCGCGGCCCTCGGCGCGCTCATCGCCGGAGAGGGCCGCAAGTTCGGGCTGCACCTGTTCGTCGCCACCCAACGACCGGGAAAGGTTCACCCCCAGGTGGTCTCACAATGCGACAACCTGATCCTGATGCGAATGAACGGCGCCGGTGACGTCCACGAACTGGAAACCCTGTTCTCCCACGTGCCGCCGACACTACTTCGCGCGTCCACCGGATTCGGCCTCGGGCAGGCGCTTTTCGCCGGGCCGATCGCACCAGTGCCACTGCTGGCCCAGGTCGGCACCAGGCTCACCAAAGAGGGCGGGGGAGACGTCCCCGCCACCTGGGCGCAGGCGCGTTGACCGGTCTCCGGGGCGACTACTTGATGGTCCCGACCTGACCAAGAGCCTGCCCGACCCCTGGCCGCTAGGAACTGCGTTGGGACCGCGCCTTGTCGAGTGATCGAACCTCCTGCAGCGACCGAAAGCGCGCCGCGAGGCGCCGACGAAGAAGATCATGCTCGCGTCAATTGGGATCCTTCCGTGGGACGTCATTGGCCAACGCTTCCATCAGAGATTTCGGAGCGTCAAAGAGTCTCTAACCCCATCGGGAAATAGCGTGCCGATGACCGGCGGGTACCAAACCGCTGGCCCCGGACCGTTCGTGACAGGTGGTAATGCAATCGAGAGGGTCCGGACAGCGGCGCCGGTCGATTCCACCGCCATTGAGAGCATCCCCGCGTTCGTCAATGCCGAACGTCGGGGCCCGCCGCTACCCACTGTGTTTCTACGATCACAGAACTGGTAATACACAGGTAACGCGCAGGCAATACTCATCTCTCTGGAGGAACCGTGGGTCATCTCAGCTCCACCCCCGCTCAGCGTCGACGGGTCTTACTGCGTCGAGGTCCGGTGCAGGCCATCGCGTTGCTGGCGACCGTGGCTGGTTTGATGTCCCTGGCGATCGCGCCGGTGACCGCTCAGCCACTCACTGAGCAGTCGGCGGTGACTTTGGATCCGCATTCCTCGTCAGACGACCCTGAATCGACTGGGATCGAGGGTGCCGGGGTACCGGTCCCTGCCCAAACAGGTGCGCCGGTGACGGAGCCCAGCATTACCGGGCCGATCGCAGCAACCGCGGCCTCGTACCCGTTCGGTGCCGCCGACCACACCCGGATCCCCGAGAATCTGGCGGCCATCGGTTACGTCGAGGAGGAGTATTTCGTCAGTGGCCTGGCCAACGTGTACACCTGGCCGGCGCCCGGTCCCGCAATCGTTCGGACGGCGAATGCGCCCTACACCACAAGGATTCTCGTTCGACGTCCGGCGAAGGTGAACAAGTTCAGTGGCAATGTCGTCGTCGAGCCGCTCAATCCGTCCAACCTGTTCGATCTGAATCTGGGTTGGGGGTTGATGCACGACCAGCTGATCAAGAGCGGCGACATCTGGGTCGGTGTCACCGTGAAACCGGTGTCCATGCAGACACTCAAGACCTTCGATCCGGTGCGCTACGCACCGCTGGCGATGGACAATCCGCTCCCGTTGGACGATCCGGGCAATTGCGCCGCGGTCCCGGCCGATAGCTCGCGGAGCACCGAGAATGGCCTGGCCTGGGACATCTACAGCCAGGTCGGTCAGCTGCTGCGCGGTAGGTCGTCATCGAATCCGGTGTACTACAACGATAAGATGCCGAAGCACGCCCTGAAGCTATATGGATTCGGGTACTCGCAGACCGGCGGCTATATGTACGACTACATTAATGCCGTTGCGCCACTTGCGGTTCAGCAGAACGGCCGGTCGATGTACGACGCGTACATCGTGGCTGTGGCCGGCGGAGCGTTCGCCGGGATCTATCCGATCAACCAGTGTGAGCCGGTGCCGGCGCTGGACGACCCGCGTCGCCAGTTTTCCAACGTGGGTGTGCCGATCATCCACGTGATGTCCCAGTCCGATTATCTGCGTGGGATCACCGCGCGACGACCGGACAGCGACGTCCCGACGGACGCTTACCGGCAGTACGAGATGGCCGGCGCCGGGCATGCCACGCCGGGCGAACTGAACTTCGCGGCCTCGCCGGCGGACATCATCAAGGGCGGCCGAGCGGTGCCGCCGATGGACTGCAACGAGGGTCCGCGCAGCAGATTCCCCAGCGCCATCTTCTTCGACGCCATGTTGAGCAACCTCGATCAGTGGGTGCGGGACGGAACTGCGCCACCCCACGGTTCGCCGATCGTGGTCCAGAACGGTGCGCCCGTGCTCGATCGGTTCGGCAATGTGGTCGGCGGCCTCCGATCTCCGTATCTGGATGTGCCAACCTCGACCTGGTTCGGCAGCTCCACCGGGCCGTCGTTTTGCGTGATCGCCGGCCATGAGGTGCCGTTCAGCAAGGACCTGCTCCAGCAGATCTACCCGAGCCACGCCGCTTACGTCAGGGCGGTCAGCAAGAACACCAAGGCCCTGGTGAAGCAGGGCTTCATCACCACGTACGACGGTGAGATTCTCATTCAAGAGGCGCAAGCGGCCCAAATTCCGTAGCCGGATTCATCGCTGACCGTGCGTTGCGGCTGTGGCTTCGTTCGGGCGAACCCACAGCCGCAACAGTGCGGGAGCCGTAGTCCGGCGTCAGTGGGTTGGGCGGTTGCTCGACTCGCCGATCGAGATCGTGGCGGCGTGAAACCGCAGCTTGACGGCCCGAAGCCGACATTGCTCGGTCATGGGCAGCGGCAAGGACCGCTGTATTCAGTCCAGCGGTAACAATCATCGAACTCAGCACGCGAAGGGAGCGACCTCGACACTTTGGGTCGGCCAACGGTTTGCCCGCTGCGGATCGGCCGACGGGGACACATCGGGGGGCGAGGCTGCCGCGGGTCGCTTTCGCGAATCGGATCGCAAATAGGAGCTGAGGGTGCTGGTTGCGTCGAGAATGCCCGCCCCCGTGCCCATCGAGCCGTTCATGGACTTCGTTGTTGTGCACATCATCAGAGACAAAGCCACCGGCGTCGACACGCGCAAGGAACGCTTCGTGCGGACAGCCGTAACGCATCTGGCTCCCCGGTCATCCGAAACGTCGCCTATGGCGGGGTGTCCTGGTCAAGACGTCGCGGCCGTGGAGACCAGCTCGGATGGCAGGATCGCGACATGAACCTGCGTGATTTCCTCGAACATGTGACCCGCGGCGCTGTCATCCAGGCCGGCTCAGAACAACACACATTCATGCACCAGACTGCCCAGGCGGCGCTGCGAATCGTCGCCGAACTCAACACCGGATACCGCACGCCTGATGAGGTGCGGGTCCTGCTGGGCCAGCTGACCGGGAAACCTGTCGAGGAATCGGTAACGGTCTTCCCGCCGTTCTATTGCGAGTTCGGCAAGAACCTGACCCTTGGCGAGCGAGCATTCATCAACATGGGCTGCACCTTTCAGGACACCGGTGGCATCTCCATCGGTGACGACTCGCTGATTGGACATGGCAGTGTGGTGACGTCGCTCAACCACGGGGTCGACCCGGACAGGCGGGGGGACATGATTCCGGCTCCGGTCGTGATCGGTTGCAAGGTCTGGCTCGGTGCCCGAGTGACAATCGTGCCGGGTGTGACCGTCGGCCATGGCGCGATCGTCGGTGCAGGTGCGGTCGTCACCAAGGACGTGCCTGCCAACGCGATCGTTGCTGGCGTTCCAGCCAGGGTCATCCGCATGACCGGATTCGAGGGCTCGCCCAGCTTTTGAACGTTCAAGGTCCTGGAGTGGACAGCTTCACTCGACCATGCGCCGGGCTGAGAGTTGACCACCTCAGAAGCGCCGCGTCAGGCTTGGCCGTCGCGTTGGGCGTTGACGAACGCCAGGACGATCCCGATGACATGCCATCGACGCGGACCTGCCGGCACTGCGATCGTTCACCGCCGGATTGCGCCGCGACCTGGACGCCGTGACCGCCGGGCTCACACTGCAATACAATTTCGGGCCGGTCGAGGGCACCGCGAACCGCATCAAACAATTCAAGGCATGCATGTACGGACGCGCCACACCCGACCTTCTGCGGAAGCTGATACTCCTGGCCCGAACACCGGGCCCCAATTAGACATGATGCGGCGCTAACGTAGATGTGCCGTCGGGGTTGAGCCTCACTGCCGCATGGCGGCACTCCAAACGCAAGACTGCACAGCAGGACTCGCCGCGGCCAGCCCTGCCAGACCGGGGTCGTGGGTCATCCCGCGGCGCGCGGCGGCGATCCCACACCAGCACCATGCCCAAGCCGTCCGCGGTCACGGAATGTGTGCCAGAACCAGACAATTCGACCATTCACAAGCCTGGACCTCTGCGCATCCGCGATTTTTTTCGGCCAACTTGGTCCGGGCTTGGCTACGAAAGTTCTATTCGGGGGTAGACGGGCCGCCACATTGCGTCGTGAATTTGTTGGATCGGGTCATGGAGTTCTGTTTGGGCGAGGCCTTCATCGACGGCCGCCTTGGCGACGGCGATGGCAACCGATGCGGACACGGTACGCAGGTCATCCATGGGTGGCAGGAGGGACGATCCGGTTCTGGTGGCGTCGGACATCCGGGCGACGGCGTCCGCGGCGGCGGTGATCATTCCGTCGCTGATCCGTCGGGCCTTGGCGACGGTGACACCGAGTCCGAGACCGGGGAAAACCAGGGCGTTGTTGGCTTGGGCGATGTGGTAGGTCCGGTCCTGGTAGGTCACCGGGTCGAAGGGGCTGCCGGTGGCGGTGAGCACCCTGCCGTCGGTCCAGTTCACAAGATCGGCCGGGAGGGCTTCACATTTCGATGTCGGATTGGACAGCGGCATAATGATCGGCCGTGGCGTGTGGGTGGCCATGTTCCGGACGATCGGTTCGGTGAAAGCGCCTGTGTGGGTGGAGGTACCGATGAGCATGGTGGGCTTGACCCGGGTCACGACCTCGGCAAGGCCGATGCCGCGGTCACCGCTGTTCCAGCCGTAGACTTCGGTGCGTGGCCGGGCGTAGGGCTGTTGGAAGTCCAGCAGCTTGTGGGCGTCGTCGACCAGCAGTCCCCGGCTTCCCATCGGGTAGAACCGGCGGGTCGCCTCATCGTCGGTGAGTCCTTCGCGGATCATTTGTTCGCGCATCATGTCCGCGATTCCGAGCCCGGCGGTGCCGGCGCCGTAGATGACGACCCGCTGATCACGGATCCGGGTGCCGGCCGCGCGGACCGCGGAGAACACGGCAGCCATCACTGTTGCTGCGGTGCCCTGCATGTCGTCATTGAAGGTGCACACATGATCGGCGTACTTGTTCAGGATGCGGCGGGCGTTGGTGGCGCCGAAGTCCTCCCAGTGCAGCATCGCGGTCGGGAACAATGTGCTGGCCGCGGTGACGTAGGCATCGATCAGGTCGTCGTACCGTTGGTCGCGGATGCGTGCGTGCCGGGCGCCGAGGTACATGTCGTCGTTGAGTAGTTTGAGGTTGTCGGTGCCCATGTCCAGGACGACCGGCAGTACGCGGCGTGGGTGCAGACCCGCCGCGGCGGTGTACACGGCGAGCTTGCCGATGCTGATCTCGATCCCACCGACGCCCTGGTCGCCGATGCCGAGGATCCCTTCGGAGTCGGTGGCGACCAGCAGGTCCAGGTCGTCCGGTCCGAGACCGGTGTTCCGTAAGGCTGTTTCGACGTCCTCGGGGTGGTCGACCGACAGGTACACGCCACGGGTCCGGCGGAACTCGTGACTGAACCGTTCGATCGCCAAACCCACTGTCGGGGTGTAGACGACGGGCAGCATCTCGGATATGTGCTCGGTCAGCAGTCGGTAGAACAGCACCTCGTTCCGGTCCCGCAGGTTGGCCAGGTACACCCACTTCCGCAGATCGTCGGCCTGCTGGAGGTATTGGGCGTAGACCCGGCGCTGTTGACTTTCCAGTGTGCTGACCCCGGTGGGGAGCAGCCCGGTGAGGCCCAGTGCTTCTCGCTCGGCGAGGGTGAACGCGGTCCCCCGGTTGATCGAGGGTGAGGCCAGGACCGCGCTGCCGCGGGCATTGATTCTGGCGACCACCCCGTCGGGGCCAGGTGACAATTCGTACGGGGCCTGGCGCATCGTCGGTCTTCTCCTCGTGAGTATGGATATCGCTGTTCCGAATGCGGCAGTCCCGTCGACGGCACCGCTGGTGGCTTCAGCGTTGTCGGGCGTCGGGGTTGCGGGCCGGATACCGCAGGGATCGCACTCCCAGGGCCGCGGCTCGTTCGTCCTCGGACAGCCCACCCCAGATGCCATAGGGTTCCCGGACCCGAAGAGCGTGTTCGCGGCACTCGGCCATCGCTGGACAGCGACCGCAGATCTCTTTTGCGGTCGCGACCCGTTGTCGCCGAGCTTCCTGTCGTTCGTCTGCGGGGTGGAAGAAGACCGAGCTGTCCATGCCGCGGCACGCCGCGTGGGCCTGCCATTCCCAGTGGTGCAACTGGGGGGCCGGGAGCCGGGTGGTGTCTGCCATTGCCGTTCCTGTGATTGATGTCAGACGCAGGTGACCTTTCCGGTCAGCGCCGTCCACGAGCCGGAAGCCAATCCGTCGGGCGCGGGTCAGAGTGGGTCAGGTGAGGATGCGCATGGGCCTCTCGATGATCGAGAGGAATGTGCGCAGCCACTCTGCGGCCAATCGTCCGTCGACCGCCCGGTGATCCACCGAGAGGGTCACCCGCATTATCGTGCCGACCTCGAGTTGGCCGTCGACGACGATCGGCTGCTCGCGCGCGGCGCCCACAGCCAGGATCGCGGACTGCGGTGGGTTGATGATCGCTCCGAAGTCCTCGGTCCCGAACATGCCCAGGTTGGTGACGGACAGGGCGCCGCCTTCCAATTCGTCCTGCTTGAGCTTGCCGGCGTTCGCTCGTTGCGCGAAGTCCTTGACCCGCTGGGCGATCGCGCCGATGGCCAGGGTGTCCACGGCGCGCAGGGTCGGGGTGACCAGACCACGCTCGGACGCGATCGCCACCGAGATGTCGACGTGCTCGAACTGGCGCAGGGCGTCCGGCGTCCAGATCACGTTCATCTCGGGGAGCTGCGTGTGCGCGGTGGCGGCGGCTTTGATGATCAGGTCGTTGACCGAGATCTTGACGGGGCTGTCTCCGTTGAGCTCCTTTCGCAACGCGAGGAGCTTGTCAACCTGTGCCGAGCCGTTGAGGTAGAAGTGCGGGACGGTCTGCTTGCTCTCGGTCAGCCGGGCGGCGATCAGTCGGCGCAGCTTGGAGTGCGGCTCGTCGACGTAGCCGGTCGCGGCCGTCTTCGCGGAGGTGGCGGTCGACGGGGCAACCGGTGCGGCCGGTGCGGCCGGAGCGGTGACGAGGGCAGCTTTCACCGGGGTGGTGGGAGCCGGTGCGGCCTGCTGCCGGGTGATCGCGGCCTGGACGTCGCTGCGGCGAACCCGGCCGCCTGGTCCCGACCCGGGGGTCAGATCGTCCAGGGTCAGCCCGGCATCGCGGGCCAGCTGCCGGGCCAGCGGGCTGGCGAAGATCCGGGCCGGGACGCCGACCGCGCCGTTCGAGGTCGGCTTTCCGCCGGATTCGTCCGGCGCGGCCGGACCCTCGGGATCGGCGGGCTCGGCCACACCCGCGGTGCTCGCGGCAGCGTCGGCCACACCCGCGGTACTCGTGGACGCGTCGGCACCACCCGTGCTCGCCGGGGTGTCGGTTCCGCCCGCGGTGGTCGTGGAGTTGTCGGCCGCTCCGGCTGGTTCGGCGCGGGCGGAGGAAGCGCCGTTCGTCGTGGCGGCGGACCCCTGGACGCCGAGTTCGGTGAGCATGGCGGTGATATCGCCGTCCTGCTCGGCTGTGGTCCCCAAGAGGGCGATGGGTTCGCCGACATCGACCTCGGAGCCGGCGTTCACCAGCAATTTCAGGATGATGCCGTCGGCCTCAGCCTCCAGATCGATATTGGCCTTGTCGGTTTCGATCTCGGCCAGGGTGTCCTCGGCGGTGAAGGCGACGTTCTCGGAGACCGACCAGGAGGCCAGCACGGCTTTGGTGCCACCGGCCGCGACTTCGGGCATGCGCAGTAGTTGTGCCATCGTCTCGTGTCCTATTTCGTGATCTCGGTCAGGGATGCGGTGACTTCGGCGTCCTGGGCGATGGCGGCCCGCTCCAACACCTTGCTGATGCTGGGTGAGGCCTCGCCACCGGTGATCCGCTGGATGGGCTGGTCGAGCCAGTCGAAGTAGCGCCGTTGGATCTCGTCACCCAGCCAGCTTCCGTAGGAAGTGCCCAGCGGACCCTGTTCGGCGATCACCACGTTGCCGGTTTTGCGGATGCTGGTGCCGATGGTGTCCCAGTCGATGCTGGCCCGGTCCAGCCAACGGAGGTCGATGACCTCGGCGTCGACGGTGTCGAGTTCCTCGACGGCCTTGAGCACGTAGTGGGTCATCGCCAGGTAGGTCAGCACGGTGATCTGCTCACCGGACCGACGGACCGCGGCCTTGCCGACCGGCAGGCAGTAGTCCAGGTCGTCGACCGGCCCAGGGCCGGTCGAGTTGTACAGGTCGACGTGCTCGAGCACGACGACCGGGTCCTGGCAGCGCAGGGCGCTGTTCATCAGGCCGACGTAGTCGAACGGGGTGGAGGGGGCGACAATGCGCCAGCCGGGGGCGGTGGCGAACACCCCGGCCGGGTCCATGGAGTGCTGTGAGCCGTATCCGGTGCCCATGGCGACCTTGCTCCGCAACACGAACGGTACCGGGTCGTCGCCGCCGAACATGTGCCGGGCCTTGCCGATCTGGTTGAACAGCTGGTCGGCAGCCACCCACATGAAGTCGGCGTACATGAACTCGACGATCGGGCGGAACCGGCCGTCCAGGGCGATCCCGCCGCCCAGGCCGGTGAATGCGTTCTCACTGATCGGGGTGCCCAGAATGCGGTCGGGGTACCGCTCCTTGAGGCCGCGGGTGGCGCCGTTGGTGCCGCCGTTGAGTCGGTGCACGTCCTCGCCCATGACCAGCACCCGGGGGTCGGACTCCATCTGCCGGCCGAGGACCGCGGCGATCGCCTCGACGAATTTGGTGTCCTTGAGCTGGCCTGTGTAGCTGTCGACGTCGGCCAGCGGCGCGTCCGCGAACTCGGACAGGTCCCCGCGAACCCCGACGTCGACGAACGTCGGGTCGGGCCATTCGGCGGCCTTGACGCGCCGCTCACCGGGCTTGCCGCCGGGCAACGGTTCGACGAGCACGTCACGGATCTCGGCCATCACCGTGGCCGACTGCGCGGTGAACGCGTCCAACTCCTCCTGGGTGAGGATTTCCCGGCGGACCAGGTGGCCGGCGATCTGCGCGATCGGGTCACGCTGCCGCCACTGCTTCTCTTCGGCCTTGCTGCGGTAGCCGAAGGCGCTGCCGGGGAAGGCGCCGTTCTGGTGGAAGTACCGGTAGACGTCGGCCTCGACCACGGTCGGCCCGTTGCCGGCGCGCATGTGCTCCAGCGCCTCCCGCATGGTCAGGTAGACGGCCAGCGGGTTCATCCCGTCGACCTTCCAACTGGCGATGCCGAACCCCGGTCCGCGGGCCGACAGCCGGGCCTCGCCGGTCGCCTCGTGCACGCTGGTGGACACGGCGTACTGGTTGTTCTCGATGAAGAAGCAGATCGGCAGCTTCCAGGCGGCGGCCAGGTTGAAGGTCTCCAGGGTGGAACCGATGTTCGCCGCGCCGTCACCGAAGTACGTCACCGAGACGGCGTCGGTGCCGGCGTGCCGGTGTGCCCAGGCGGAGCCGGCAGCCAGCGGGACGCCGCCCCCGACGATCGCGTTGGTCCCGATCGCGCCGGCTTCCTTCCACTGCAGGTGCATGGAACCGCCCCGACCGTGGCTGTAACCCCTTTCCAGGCCGCAGATCTCGGCCAGGCTGCGGAGCAGTTCGGCGCGGATCTCGGTGCCGATGGGTTCCCGCGGGTCGATGCCCTTGGGGGCCAGGTGCCCGAGCACCTTGGCCAGGAACTGGTGATGCCCGCGGTGGGTGCCGTTCACCGTGTCCTGGGTGGTCAACCCGATCACCGAACCGACCGCGCCGCCCTCCTGGCCGATGCTCGAATGGGCCGGCCCATGGATCAGGCCGGCGGTGGACAGTTCCAGCACGGTCTCCTCGAAGGACCGGATCAACACCAGCTGGCCGAACATGGCCACCAGCAGATCGCGATCGGCGGCATCCCAGTCCGCATCCGTCACGTCGAGCTCGGTCCACGGTGCGGCTGGCGACAGTTCGTGGCGTTCAGTCATCACATACCTTCGCAATCGATTGCGTACAAATGCGGGGGGAGTCGCTGGGTCAATGTAGGGAATGTCAATGTAGGGAATGTCATCGTGGGGAACATTTTCGACAGGGCGTTCTCGTTGGCACTGTTGCCGGCGTGCGACGTTCTGAAAGGCAGTACGTTGACACCGAGATCAGCTGCAGCAGTGGAGTAGTCGGGTTGTAGGGTGCCGACCGGAGCATCGCCGAAAAACCTGGACGCGCCCTGCCGTACCACATTTCTCCGGCCGTGCCCGGAACCCATTTTCGACGCCCGATCATCCGTGCCCGCGTTCTGCAGGAAAAAAGCCTTTCCATCGGGGTAGGACACCAACTCGAATTGCATGCCCCAGGGGGACAGGAAATAGATCCATCGCTGGCCGAGGTGGTGACCGGAGCTGACGACGGGTTCGCCCAGCACGGCGACCTCGGGCCGTCCGCGCAGGTAGTCGACGGCGGCGTCCAAATCCTCGACGTACAGGGCGACATGATGGCCACCCAGGTCGCAATTACGCGGCCATTGGGTGCGCTGGTCGGGGGCCGAGTACTTGAACACCTCGAAGATGGCCTGATTGCCGCAACGGAAGAAGTAGATCTGGTCGATGGTGGCCCGAGAGTCCACGTTCAGGGTGCGGTGCATCCAGTCACCGGTGGGGTCCGCCTTCGGGCCCAGCTCGTACAGGAATTCACAGCCGAGCACCTCGACGAAGAACTGCCTGGCCTGTTCCAGATCGGGCACGGTGACACCGATGTGGTCCACTCCGGTCAAGCCCGGGATTGTCATGCGGTCAGCTCCTTCCACTGTCAGCGCGTCTCGACTAGGGGTCCTGTCGTCGGTCGTTTCGCTCCCGCCCGACCCTGAGGTTGATCGGGACCGGGTTCGGCTTGTCAGGTGCCGGCTGCGCCCGGGCGCCGCACCCGCCCGGGTCCGGGCCGGCGGCTACAGATCGACTGCGATGTACTGGGTTTCGAGGAATTCGTGGATGCCGGCGAAGCCTCCTTCGCGGCCCAGCCCGGATTCCTTCATGCCGCCGAAGGGGGCCGCCGGGTCCGACGCGACGCCTCGGTTCACCGCGACCATTCCTGATTCCAGTCGTCGGGCGACCGAGATGCCTTCGCCTTGGTCCTTGGCGAAGACGTAGGAGATGAGCCCGTATTCGGTGTCGTTGGCCATCGTGATCGCCTGCTCGGTGCTGTCTACCGTGACGATCGGTGCGACCGGGCCGAAGATCTCCTCGCGGGTCAGCGTCTGCCCGTGTTCCACCCCGCGAACGACGTAGGGCGACAGGAAGGCACCCGTGGTGGGGGCGGTGCCGGCTGCGGTCGGGCGGCCGCCCTCCTGTTCGGCTCGGCGAACAAGGTCCAGGACCTTGTCGCGTTCCTTGACGCTGACCAACGCGCCGAGGTCATTGGCCGGGTCGAGCCCGGGGCCGATGGACAGCCCCGTCAGGGCCTGCTCGAAGGCGTCGCTGAACTCGGTCACCAGCGACTCGTGGACGTAGAAGCGGTTGGCCGCGGTGCACGCCGACCCACCATTGCGCATCTTCGCCACCATCGCGCCGGTGACCGCGCTCTGCACGTCGGCTCCCTCAAGGACCAGCAACGGTGCGTTGCCGCCGAGTTCCATCGATGACGGCAATGATCGTCGGGCGGTCTGCCCGAGCAGGATCTTGCCGATGGCGGTGGAACCGGTGAACGACAGCGTGCCGACCCGCCGGTCGGCCAGGACGGCCTCGGACACCGGGCCCGGCTCCGAGGTGGGGATCACGTTGACCACGCCGGCGGGCGCACCTGCCCGGCGCAGTACTTCGGCCACCCACAGTGCGGTGAGCGGGGTTTCGGAGGCCGGCTTGAGCACCGCGGTGCAGCCTGCGGCCAGCGCGGGGGCCAGTTTGCGGGTGGCCATGGCCGCCGGGAAGTTCCACGGCGTGATCATGTAGGCCACCCCCATTGGGTGGTGGTCGACGACGATGGTCTTGTCGCCGGCCGGGGCCATCCGGAAATCACCGGGAACCCGGCAGGCCTCCTCGCTGAACCAGCGGAAGAACTCCGCGGCGTAGGTGGCCTCGCCGCGGGCATCGCTCCACGACTTGCCGTTCTCCAGGGTGATCAGCCGGGTGCAGTCGTCCAATTCGGCGGTCATGATCTCGAACGCCGTGCGGAGAACCTCGGCCCGGGTCCGGGGCGCCGCCGCCGCCCACGGGCCGAACGCCGTATACGCGGCGGACACGGCGTCCAGGGCATCGGCGACCGACGCGTCGGCGATGCTGGACAGGGGCTGGCCCGTGGCCGGGTCGGTGACTTCCATGGAGCGGGCGGTGGGCCGCCATTCGCCGTCGATGAGCAACCCGGTGGGCACATCGCCGACGCCGGCGGACAGGGTCGCGGTCACTGCATCACCATCCCGCCGTCGATCATCAGCAGCTGGCCGGTCATGTAGTCGCTCTCCGAGCTGGCCAGGAAGGCCGCGGTGCCGACGACGTCCTCCGGGTAGCTGTACCGCTTCATCAGGATCATGTTCTCGGCCAGCGAGTCCATCGACTTGCCGGGCTGGTCGAATTTGCCGATGGCGACCAGGTCCTTGTCCAGCTGCTCCCAGAGCTCGGTGCGGACGACACCGGGGCCGTAGCCGTTGACCGTGATGTTGTGCTCGATCAGCGCCTTGGCGCCACCCTTGATCAGGGCCAGCACCGCGTGCTTGGAGGCGCCGTAGACGACGACGTCGTCGAACACGTCACGGGACAGGATCGAACCCACGTTGATGATCTTGTAGGGGTGGTCCTGCGGGCCCTGGGCCTTCATCTGTCGGGCGGCAGCCTGCATGCAGTTCAGCGTGCCCCAAGCGTTGACATCCATGATCCGCTGCCAGTTCTCGCGGGTGATGTCCAGGAAGAACAGCGGCTTGTTGATCCCGGCGTTGTTCAGCAGCACGTTGATGCTGCCGAACTGCTCGACGGTGTGGGCGACGGCGGCAGCGGCGTCCTCTTCGCTGCTCACGTCGAGCTTGACCGACGTTGCGGTGCCGCCCTTGGCGTTGATCTCCTTGGCGACCTGGGCGACGCCCTCGGTGTTCACATCGCCCAGACACACCTTGGCGCCCTGCTCTGCGTAGTAGTGGCCGACAGCGGCGCCCATGCCCTGTGCGGCACCGGTGATGAGAACGTTCTTACCTGCGAGGCGGGTGGTATCCATCGAGGATCCTTTCGTGGGTTGTGTTCGCTCTTGGAATTTGGTGGCGGTCAGTACGGGTTGGCGACGAACAGCTCGTCCGCGGGGAACAGCGTGATCACCTTGGGTCCGTTCTCGGTGATCACGATCTCCTCCTCGATGCGGGCGGCGGAGACGCCGTCGGATGCCGGGCAGTAGGTTTCCAGCGCGAAGACCATGCCGACCTGCAACTCCACCGGCTCCTTCATGGAGTTCAGCCGGGAGATGATCGGCCGCTCGTGCAGGCCCAGACCCAGGCCGTGCGCGAACTGCAGCCCGAAGGCCTCCATCTCGCTGCCGAACCCGATGTCCTGCGCTGTCGGCAGGAGGGCGGCGACCTCGTCGGTACCGACGCCGGCCCGGATGCCCGCGATGCCGCGGTCCATCCATTCCCGGGCCTTGGTGTAGGCGTCCCGCTGCGCGGAGGTGGCCTTCCCGACGGCGAAGGTCCGGTAGTAGCAGGTCCGATATCCGTTGAAGGAGTGGATGATGTCGAAGAACGCCTGGTCGCCCGGGCGGATGAGCCGGTCGGTGAAGTTGTGCGGGTGCGGGTTGCACCGTTCGCCCGAGATGGCGTTGATCGCCTCGACCTGGTCCGACCCCATCTCGTAGAGCCGCTTGTTGGCCAGGGCCACGATCTGGTTCTCCCGGATGCCCGGCTTGAGGACCTCCACGATGTCCTGGTAGACCCCGTCGACCATGGCAGCTGCCTGGTTCAGCAGCACGATCTCGTCCTGCGACTTGACGCACCGCGCGTCCAGCATCGACTGCTGGGCGTCGGCCACCCGCAGGCCCTGGCGCTGCATCTCGAACAGGAACGGGGGTTCGACGATGTCGAGCCCGACCGGCAGATCGGCAACGCCCGCCTCGACGAGCATCGACTTGATCTCGGCCACGGCGGATTCCATCAGCCCCACCGTCGGGGCGACAGCCCCCCGGAAACCGAGGAAGCCGGCCCGGTAATTATCGTTCGGGACCCACTTCGAGTGCAGCTTGTGGTGTTTGACCGCGGACCCGAAATCCCAGAGCACCGGGTCACTGTCGCGGGTGAGCAGGGCGTACCGGATCATCTTGTCGCCCAGTGCCCCACCGATCCAGGTGGAGGTGGTGTAGCGGATGTTGTAGAAGTCGAACAGCAGGAAGGCGCCGCACTCGCTGGCGTTCAACGCGTCCTTCGCCCGGTTGACACGGTGTCGGCGGAGCCGGTCGAAGTCGACGCGTGACTCGTAGTCGACGCCCATATGGCCGGGAGCGGAGAGCGTGAGCTCACCGGGCGGGGCGAGCGGCGCCCAGGTTTCCGCAGGGGGGCTGGTGATCGTCACGGGAATTCTCCGAGGTCAGTGTTGGGCGGGGGCCCGGGTGGGTGCCGAAACCCGGCACCCACCCCACACCCGCGGGGGTCAGCGGACTGTCACCAGTTCGGGGCAACGGCCGGGTCGGTGGCGTTGGCCTCGGTCACCTGCACCGACGGCATGAACTGATCGGAGACCTGTTCGCCGGCGAGCACCTGGTTCGCCAGGATGATCGCGTTCTGGCCGTCCCAGGCCGAGGACTGGAATACGGTCCCGTCCAGCTCACCGGAGACCACCAACGGATTGCCGAGCATGGTGTTGCCGATCGAGGTGATGTACATCGCCTTCGGGTCGATGCCCCGTGATTTCAGGGCGGCGATCGCGCCGGCGACCATCGTGTCGTCCGCGGCGAAGATGCCCTGGACATTGGCTGCCCCGACCGAGGTCAACATCTCGGAGGTGACGGTCTGCGAGTCGTCCTTGTTCCAGTTGCCGGGCTGCGCCGCGAGCACCTTCACGTTCGGGCAGGTGCTGCTGATGGTGTCGTTGAAGCCCTTGGCCCGATTGATCGCGGTGGTGTTGCCGGTCAGGCCGTCGATCTCCAGGATGTTGACCGGTTTGCCGTCAGCGAGTTCACACATGATCTCGGCCGACGCGGCGCCCTGGCCGACGGTGTCGGGGCCGGAGTAACCGACGGTCAGCTCCTTGTCGGCGTCGTTGACCGGGGAGTTGGTGATGGTGACCGGGATATCGGCTGCCTTCGCCCGCGCCAGGCAGGGACCCACCGCGTCCGCCACCGCCGGCCACAGGATGATCAGGTCCGGCGAGGCCGCGACGGCGACCTGGCAGTCACTGGCCTGCTTGTCGGCGTCGTACTGCGAGTTGGTGATGGTCAGGTCGATACCGTCCTTGTCCGCCTCGGCCTGCATGGCCTTGAGGTACTCGGTGCCGTAGGGCTGGTCGGTGCCCTGCGGCAGCAGCGCATAGACCTTCTTGCCGCCGTCGGTGCCGCCCGACCCCGAGGAATCCGAGGAACATCCGGCGATGAGGGCGGCCGCGGCGACCAGGGAGAAAGTTGCGGCGGAGATGCGGGTGATGCGCATTGATGGGGTCCTTTCGATCGTCAGGACGACGACGCGGGAGTGGGTGGGGTGAGGTCGGGCTCGGACCCTCGGGCCCGAAGGCCGGTCAGGAACGTGCGGAAGGAAGCGCCGGCGGAGCGCAGACTCGCGGGATCGGTCATCACCGCGAGGAGCAGCACCGCGCCGATGAAGATCTGCTGGATGTCGACCTGAACCCCGCTGAGGGTCAGCCCGACCTCCAGGATGGCCAGCGCAAAGGCCCCGATCAGTGTGCCAACGATGGTCCCGCGGCCGCCGGTGAGGGCGACGCCGCCGATGATGGCCGCGGCGAAGCTCGACAAAAGGATGGTCGACCCTGACGTTGGATCGGCGGCGGTGCGCTCCATGGTGTCGATGACACCGGCCAGCGACGCGATGAATGCACACATCATGAACCCGGTGAACAGCCGTCGGTTGACCGGGATGCCCGCGTCCCGCGCCGCCTGCCGGTTCCCGCCGACGGCGTAGTTCTCCCGCCCGGCGGCTACCCGGGTCAGGAACAGCAGCAGCAGCACGAAAACGATCGCGAACAGCACGATCCGTGGGGTGATCGGACCCAGGAACGGTAGGCCGAACCTGATCGCTGTTGAGATGTCCTGCAGCGGAATCGGTTTGGCATCGGATACGACCAGGGCCAGGCCGCTGAGCACGAACAGCATGCCCAACGTGGCGATGAAGGAGTTGATGCCGACCTTGACGACGAAGAACGCGTTGATCGCGCCGATCACCAGCCCGGTGGCCAGGGCGGCCAGGATGCCCAGGAACAGGGTCGGCATCTGTGCCATCACCACACCGGACAGCACCGCCGTGCTGGCCACGCTCAGATCGAGCTCGCCCATGATGATCACCACGGTCAGGCCGACGGCCACCAGGCCGATCAACGCCACCCGGCTCAGGGTGACCCCGTAGGCCTGGAACACCAGGGGTTCCAACAGCAGCGCGACCACGACGACGATCGCCAGCAGGATCGCGCCCCGCCACTCGGTGCGGCGCTTGAGCGCCTTGATCCACCGCTCCGAACGGGACTGTTGTTGCTGCTCGCCGAAAACGAGGTTCTGGGAGGTCATTTGCTCACCCGCCGGGCTATGGCGTCCACCGACACGGCGAACACGATGAGGGAACCGATCACGACTTGCTGCCAGCCGTAGCTGAGGTTCTTCAGCACCAGGATGTTGGTCAGCACACTGACGAAGATCACCCCGAGCAGGGTCCGCAGGACGCTGCCCCGGCCGCCGAACACGCTCGTCCCACCGATGATGATGGCGGCCAGCGCACCGAAGTCGTAGCCGTCGGACATCGTGGAAACCGCGGTGTTGGAGAACGCGGCGAGGACGAAACCGGCCACCGTCGCGGAGATCGACGTGATCAGGAAGGCGCCGAGGACCACCCGGGGGGTGGCCACACCGCTGAGCCGGGTGGCCTCCTTGTTCGATCCGACCGCCCGGATGACGAAGCCGAACGTGGTCCGGCTCAACACGAAGCCCAGGATGATGGCCATCACCAGCAGCACCAGCGCCGAGATCGGCACCGGTCCGACCTTGACTCTGCCGATGGTGGCGATCAGCCCGTCCGAGGGGCCGAAGAAGATGCTGCCACCGGACAACCAGCGCAACAGGCCAAGGCCGATATACGTTGTCGACAAGGTCACGATCACCGCGTTGGCATTGAAGTAGCCCACGGCCACCCCGTTGACCAGGGCGTAGAGGCCGGCGACCACGAAGGCGGCCAGGATGGCCGGCACGATGCCGTAGCTGTTGCTGATCCCGATCAGGATCACCGCGGAGGTGGCCACCTGAGCGACGACCGACAGGTCCAGGTAGTTGCCGCTGATGACCACGAAGGTCATGCCGACCGCGACGATACCGATCGGCGCGGCCCGGTTGAAGACGTCACCGATGTTGTTCGCCGAGGCGAACCCGTCGACCAGGAACGCGGCCGCCAGGATGAGCACAACGGTGAACACGAAGATCCCGTTGGTGGCGAGCCAGGTGATGACCCGGGTCGAGGTGGGCACGGTCGGTTCGATCTGGGCCGCCGCCGGGGCCTGCGGTGTGGGAGTCACCGATTTGGTCATGACGAGGTCACCTCGCTTCCTCCTGCGGCCAGGGACATCACGGATGCTTCATCGGCCTCGTGGTGGGCCAGCGAGCCGGCGATCTTGCCGTCACGGATGACGTGAATGACGTCGGAGAGATCCAGCAGTTCGGGAAGGTCCGAACTGATGACGAGGACAGCGGTCCCGTTGTCGGCGAGATCTCTGACCAGACGGTGAATCTCGGCCTTGGCGCCGACGTCGACACCACGGGTCGGTTCATCCAGGATGATCACCCGCGGCTTGCGGCCCAGCCACTTGGCCAGCACCACCTTCTGCTGGTTGCCGCCGCTGTAGTCACCCGCATCGCGCTTGACATTTGGCGGACGCAGACCGACGGTGTCGGCCAACTCCTGGGCGAACGTGCTCTGCCGCTTCGCGTTGAGCACGCTGGCCTTGGACAGGAACCGCCGGTTCGGCAACGCGATGTTGTCGCTGACCGACATCGTCAGCGCCAGCCCGTCCGAACGCCGTTCCTCCGGGATGTAGGCGATACCGCTGTTGAACGCCGACTGGTACCCGCCCACCCGCCGGTATCGGCCGTCGACGTTCACGAACACCTCACCGGAACTGCGCGGATCGACCCCCAGGATCGCCCGCACCAACTCGGTGCGACCAGCGCCGACCAGCCCACCCAATCCGACGATCTCGCCGGCCCGGACCTGCAGATCAACACCGCGCACCTGGGGCGCGCTGATACCGCGGGCCGACAGCATCACCTCACCCGGTTCGCTCGCCCGGTTGATCTTCAAGTCGCGCTCCAACTCTCGGCCGACCATCTTGTGCACCAACTCGTCCGGAGTCGTGTCAGCGATCCGCATCGTGTCGACCAAGCCGCCATCGCGCAGCACGGTGATCCGGTCGCAGATGGCGAAGATCTCAGGTAACCGGTGCGAGATGTAGATGATCGCCAGGCCACCGTCGGCCAACCGGCGGAGCATCTCCAGCAGGTACGTCGTCTCCGCCGGCGTCAGTGTCGCGGTCGGCTCGTCCAGGATCAACACCTTCGGCTTACGGGCCACCGCCCGCGCGATCTCGATGAACTGCCGCAACGACACCGAGAGCCGGGCCACCGACTCCTGCAGATCGATCGACACCCCGATCTCACGCAGCGCGTCCCCGGCGTAGTCCAGCATCTCCTTCCCGGAAATCAAACCATTCTTCGCCGGGAAGGAGCCAAGCATGATGTTCTCGGCGACAGTCATCTCCGGAACCAGGCTCAATTCCTGGTGCACCAGCGACACTCCCGCGTGCAATGCCGCCCGCGAATCGCCGGTGATGTCCTGCCCGTTCACCAGGACCGTGCCCTCTTCCGGATGCAACAGCCCGGCGAGAGTCCGCATGAGAGTTGACTTCCCGGCGCCGTTCTCGCCGGCGATCGCGTAGATCTCGCCAGCCCGGATCGAGACGCTCACATCGTCAACCGCGACCGCACCGCCGAAGCGCTTGGTGATCGATCGAGCCTCGACCAGGGCTGGTGCCTCCGCAAGGGAGGACTCATCAGTCATTTTCGCGTTTCCTTCCACGCCGAAGGTCAGCACCCAACGCCTGTCTTGTGATGGGCGTTACGGGGACTGTACACAAGGGAGACACGCTTGTGAACACTTCGGCCGAAAAGTCCACCCAAGTGTTCTCTCCCGCACGCGAAGAACTCCACCCTGTTCTCTCATGCCTGGCGAAAATCTGCGAAGCTGTTCTCTCCCGCTGGAGAAGATTCGCAAACTGTTCTCTATCGGCGGAGAAGATCCGCAGGCTGTTCTCTCTCGCGCGTAGGAAACCTGCCAGGCTGTTCTCTCCCGGTGGAGAAGATCCGCAAGGGTTTCTCGCACACCGAGCAGTTGGACGGGTCGCCTGACTGTTCCTCGGGATCCTGCGGTCGAAGATCAGCTCCACCTTCTCCGGTCGGCACAGGTCCAGGTTGCCCGCGAACAGGGTTTCGAAGGATGCGACCGTTGCGGGACTGGTCGAACACCAAAGGTGCGGGACACCTCGACCTGCCGCATCTTCAACTCACTAAAACCCATGGCCGTGGTCCGCGGCGGTCACGGCAAACGCCATCCGGGGCCACCACCGGTCGGCCAACGCCTGGATGTCAGCCGAGCCGACCACAGATCGCCTGCAACCCGGTCGGGTCATCGGTGCAGGCGAAACCGTCGGCCAGCGCGGTGAATCCGATCCCCGCCCTGGCCGCACGCTGCGTTGCCCACTCGTGGCCGTTCAACCAAACCGTGATCGGATGCGGCAGGTACGAGCAGATCTCGACGGACGCCGGACCGAACCCCACATCCGAGAGATAGAAGTAGAAGCCCGACACACGCCGCTCCGCCCGACCCCACTGGAAATGCGGAGCACCCGCACGACGGGCCGGCCCGGTGTTGCACGTGGCGACCCACTGAAACTCCGCGCAACCCCGATGCCGGCGATCCGCGAACGACCGGTCGCGGCCTGTCGATCCAGGTGCGGGCGCATCACGTCTAGCTTTCGGGCGTCTTTGGCGAACCGCACCACCGGGATGTGCTCAGTGTCGGCCAGTCACCGGACGTGTCCCGGAACCAATCACCGATCCGGGCCACCCGCCGGGCGACGGAATCGGGAAACCAGGAACCCGCAAGGAACTGCACGAGATGGCCACCGACATTGCAGATCCGGTACATACCCGTTGAGGTAAATCCGATCCAGGCACTGCAGGTCCAACGTCACATAACCATCAAGGACATCCCCACGTCGTCACCGGCCGAGTCGCCGTCACACACCTCCCGACGACCACCACAGCCGTCAGGAACCAGCGTGCCGCCCACCCCAGGCAAGTCACGACGCAAACTGAACCACTGACGGTCCGATGCGGAGCCTCGTCAGCCAGTTGACCTACCGGGAATCCCCCCCGTGCGCGCGCAGAAAGGCATTCAAATCCTGATCATCCGACGCCTGCGTAGCAGACCTGCGCACGTCGTAGATGAACCACACCGCCCTGACTTCCTCGGCGGTCTCGTTCCAAAAGCGGTGCGGGACAACCGAATCGAAGACGATCGAATCACCCGCCGATAGCTTGGTCGTCTCGAAGCCGACCTGCACCGTGAGCGTCCCGCTCATCACCAATCCGTACTCCCGACTGGAATGTTGGATGAAATCCATGGGATGGGTGATGTCGGTACCGGCCGGAGGGTAGACGACCTCGATGAACTCCGCACCATTTTCCGGTCGAGCGGTGAGTCGCTCCCACCGGGTACCCCCGGCCAGGGGGATGGTCGGGCGGTCTCCTACCCGCAATACAGTACCGTTGTCGGCCAGCGGATCCTCCGTCTTCAGTGTTGAGGATGCGTCTTCAGACCGTCGGACGGTCGAACCAGCGCTACTGGTCTGGTCAGTCGCGACCGCAGGTGCGTCGCCGAACAAACTGTCCATCGACAGACCCAGCACGCTCGCCACGTTATAGAGGGTTCGAACACTGAACGAGGCCAATCCTCGCTCGACCTGAGAAACATGGCTGGGCGAGACCTCGGCCCGTCGAGCCAGTTCCCGCACACTCATTCGGGCCGCCTCACGCGCGGATCGGATCCGATCGCCGACTCCGACCGATTCCGCTGCGGATGGCTTGACAGTCATTGGGTCCTTTGTACTCCTATAGTGAACACTGCTGCTCTGTCGAACACTGCTGTACCGAAGAACGGTACTCCCTTGATCTCCGTGGAGAACGCTGCCCGCGCGTTTGACTCGTTAAGCATGCCCGCCGAGGCCTGCATCCGCCGCCGTGAGCACCACACCGCGGCCGGGTTCAGCGACCGGGAGAGTTCGCTGAGGTCAGGGCGGCGCTCGCCCAGCCCGTGACTACCGACCAATCGGCACCGCGGGGTATGCCGGATGAGTTTGCGCCCGCGCTGCGCGGTCTGCCGAGTCACGGGTGGACTCAGGGCCATTGCAGTCAAGAAGATCAGCACCGCCGGGATCCCTCTCTGCCAAGCTTGTCTGAGACACAACCCGGTCCAGGGAGTGTGTGAGTAGGGCGAGATGTGGATCAGGAGATCGTGACGTTGACGTTGAACGATGTGTCGCCGGGAGAGCCGCCGGCGGCGCCGATTGGTCAGGCTGGCGGTGATGGTCCTCGGGCTGGTCAGCCGGTCCGGCGGACGTTTACCGCTGCCTATAAGTTAAGGATTGTCGAGGAGTATTTCTCGTTGACCGAACATGGCGCCCGGGGCGCGTTGTTGCGTCGCGAGGGCTTGTATCAGTCTCATCTGGAGAAATGGCGGCGAGCGCTGGACCGGGGCCGACTGGCGTCGACACCGGAACGCCCGCGTGTCGCACCGGCCGGGCAAGAGATTGCGCCTTCGGCGGCGGAGCGTCGGCTGCTCGCAGAGAATGCGCGGCTGGAATCGGAATTAGCGAAGGCCAAGGCGGTGCTGGCGGTGGTGGGAAAAGCACACGCGCTCTTAGAGATTCTCTCCGAGAGCGCGGAGGAGCAGCCGCGGCGTCGGTGATCATTGATTCAGCGTTGGTCGAATTGGAATCGTTGACCACGACGAAATCGGCGTGCGAGTTGTTGGGTGTGGCGCGGGCGAGCGTTTATCGGGCGCGGGTTCCGCCATTGCAGGGGCCGCGCCCTGCGCCGGCGGTCGGTGTGCAGCCCACTGCGTTGACCGAGCAGGAACGGGCACAGATCCTGGAGGTGCTCAACAGTGACCGGTTCGCCGACAAGTCACCGGCCCAGGTCTGGGCCGTGTGTTTGGACGAGGGCCGTTATTTGGGAAGCGTTTCCACGATGTACCGGCTGCTCCGTGCGGCCGGGCCGGTCCGGGAGCGGCGGGCGCAGGCGACCCACCCGGCCCGGGTGCGTCCAGAGCTGGTCGCCGACGGGCCGGACCAGGTGTGGAGTTGGGATATCACGAAGCTGAAGGGCCCGTTCCGGGGCCTGTACTACGACGCGTACGTGATGCTCGACATCTATTCCCGTAAGAACATCCATTGGGAGGTGCACTCCACGGAGAACGGTGAACTCGCGCAGGACTTTATCACGAACTGTATCATCGCGAACCGTGGCGCCGTGCCCGGCACCATTCATTCCGATAACGGCACGTCGATGACGAGTAAGAACGTTGCCGCCTTGTTAGCGGACCTGCATATCGAACGGTCGTTGTCGCGGCCACACGTGTCGAATGACAATCCCTATTCAGAGGCGGCGTTCAAGACACTGAAGTATTGCCCGGCGTTCCCTGGCAGCTTTACCAGCATTTATGACGCCAGGGTATTCCTGGGCTTGTTCTTCGAGTACTATAATACTGAGCATCGCCATTCCGGGATTGGACTTTATACCCCGGATTCGGTTCATGACGGCACCTGGAAATACGTGCGCGATGGCCGCCAGGTCGTCCTGGATGCCGCCTATCTCGCGCACCCCGAACGGTTCCATCGGGGGCCTCCCCGCGCCCCGGAGCTGCCCGCCAAGGTCTGGATCAATCAGACCCCGTCCAAGATCGAATCGGAGGTCAAGTAACCCCAAGACGAACGCCCGGATGTCTCAAAACGCTTGACAGGCTCCGGATCGCCGACGCCATCGGGCACGCCAAGACCGTCACAGAGGCTTCACCCCACCTGTGCTGATCAACCCGAACCACCGGTGACGGAACCCTTTTCGTCGGCATTGCTGCCTCCGATCAACCAATGGGGAGCGTTACCGTTCCCGCATCCTCAACTGACCCCGCACTCCCATTCCAGCGCACCCGCGGCTGACCCTGGAATACAATTCCGGTGCGGTCGAAGGCACGATCCCCGTCGACGCGGCCGGGCACACCTCCCTCGGCCTGAGCGCCTGCGCCGGGACCCTGACCGGGCAAGACCTGGTCGACCCCAGCACCGCGCCCAACATCGACGGAACCTTCTGTCCCTAAGAATTCAAACCCTTCGACCCACCCACCACCGCGGCGACCCCATCGGCTGCACCCGCCGCTCAGGTCCACGCTCCTGAATGACATCGCGTTCCGACCGATCCGCCAACCCGGCCTCATGGACAGCGGATACCTGAACCTGCGACTCCACAGCGGCGCTGGTCTCGGCAGATTTAGCCCGGCTCCCTGGCTTGTAATCGTGTCAAGATGGTGCCGTCGTTGTAGTTGTACTTGGTCGGGGGTGGTCGCTGGACGGTGGTTTGGACCTCCACGTTGATCGCCCCAAAATGTGTGCCGCACGATCAGTCTGTCGGCATCGTCGGCCAATCCGCCGGGACCTCTCGTTTGGGTCGTTCGGGCGGGCCGGTTCGCGGTTGACCGGTCTAGGGTCATTGTTTTCTTGAGATGAGAGAGGGGAATCCGATGTCGGAGGTCTCTGAGGTCGCGGTGTCGCCAGCTGGCACGTCTGCGGTCCACGACAGGAACCCCGCCGCAGCGGTCCCGGAAGCTGATGCACCTGGCGGGGATCGCGCGGTCGTCGAGTACGCCGGTGTGCGGCTCGAACCGAGGATCGTTCGGGGTACCCAGGGTGTATCCGGGTTGGAGATTTCCCGGTTGCTGGCCGCGCTGGGTGTGGTCGCCCTCGATCCTGGGTATGCCAACACCGGGTCGACCACGTCGGCCGTGACCTATATCGACGGTGAGGCCGGGATTCTGCGCTACCGCGGGTATCCCATCGAACGGCTCGCCGAGTCGTCGAGCTTTCTGGAGACCAGCTACCTGCTGATCCGCGGGGAGTTGCCGACGTCGACGGAATTGGACGCATTTACCCGGCGGGTCGGTCGGCACTCCGTGCTGCATGAGGACCTGAAGCACTTCTTCGACGGTTTCCCCCGCAACGCCGACCCGGTGTCGGTGCTGTCCAGCGCTGTGAGCGCGTTGTCCACTTTCCACGGGGACGCCCTTGACCCGTTCGACCCCGAGCAGGTGGAGTTGTCCACGGTGCGGTTGCTGGCCAAGGTGCCGACGATCGCCGCCTACGCGTACCGCAAATCGGTGGGACAACCGTTGCTTTACCCGGATAACTCCCTGGGCTATGTCGAGAACTTCCTGCGCCTGTCCTTCGGTTTCCCGGCGGAACCCTACGAGCAGAACCCCACGCTGGTCAGGGCACTGAATCGGCTGCTGATCCTGCACGCCGACGACGAGCAGAACTGTTCCACGGCGACCGTGCGGCTCGTCGGTTCGGCGCACACCAACCTGTACGCCTCGATCTCGGCCGGCATCAACGCCCTGCTCGGGCCGCTGCACGGTGGTGCCGCCCGGGCCGTGCTGGTCATGCTCGAACGGATCCGCGCGGACGGGGGTGACGTCAAGGCCTTCGTCGAGCGGGTCAAGAACAAGGAGCCCGGCGTCCGGTTGATGGGATTCGGGCACCGGGTTTACAAGAATTACGACCCGCGGGCGGCGCTGGTCAGGGCCAGCGCCCGCGAGGTGCTCGACGATCTGGGCGCCCGGGATGAGCTGCTCGACCTGGCCCAGGAACTGGAAGCGGTCGCCCTCTCCGATGACTACTTCCTGTCCCGCAAGCTCTATCCCAATGTCGATTTCTATTCCGGCCTGATCTACCAGGCGATGGGCTTCCCGCCCAACATGTTCACCGTCCTGTTCGCGCTCGGGCGGCTCCCGGGGTGGATCGCCCATTGGCGCGAGATGATCACCGACCCGGCGACCAAGATCGGCCGCCCGCGGCAGGTCTACACCGGCTCGACCGCACGCGACTACGTGCAGATGGCCGACCGCTGACGAATCGGCGGTGCGGGGAACATTCCCTGTCCAACGTCATCGTGCACGGGCTACGACAGTCACGAGAAGGCGGCCGTCGCCCACAGCGAGACCCTCGCCACGCAACAGGATTTCGTGGTCGACGACAAGGCCTGGCCCACACCAACAAGGACCACTGAACCCTGCGACGACTGGTCGTCCTTGGTCAGTGCTTGCTCGATCTCGTCGAGTCGGCGTTGATCGTCCTCGGACAACGGCATGCGCATCCCACCGTCCCTCCAGGGCCCGGCTCCGTGGCGTCCCCTCCACGCTACGCTGAGCACGGTCGCCCGGGAGCACGGTTAGGGCGCCGGTCACCCCCCCACGGTGCACCACAGCCCGTCAAGGCGGCGGATCGCGTATCGCCGCCGCTCGCGTCAACCGGGGCCTTGTTCAGATGACCGGCACACGACCAAAGTCTGCGTCGGCGACGTTCAGACCCTGATGCCCCGCCGCCGAGGTCAGGCGGGGCTCACGGCGTTGCGGCGGACCTGCGTTCGGCCGGGGTCGTCACCTGCGCGCACGTTGCCCCGGATCCGTTAGTTCACTTCCTGACCGGACGCCGCGCGAAATTCGCGTCACGTGACGGAATGTGCGCGCGGACTTATGCTCAAGATGATCGCTCTCCCACCCAAGGCGCTAGGAGAAAGTGTCAAAGACCAGGTCGAGATGTTGCTGCGGCGAGCACCGTTCGAGGCGGGCCGGGCACCCACCGGAGCCGCCCCCCATCCCATGTCTGGGTCGCCCGCGAAAGGACAGCAGACTGGAGCCCGGGAATGATGGTTCCTCTACAGCCGGCAGACAAACTAATGCTGATGCTGTTGCGCGCGGACGGCATGGTCATCAGCGGGTACACCGAAATCATGCTCGGCCGAGCCGTCCTGTCGGACCTTATCCTGGCGCGGCCGCATTGACATTGCCGGGCAAGGAGAATCGGTGAATGCCGGCCGGTTGGTTCTGCGATCCACCGCACCGATCGGTGACGAACTGCTGGACACGGCTCTACAGGAAATGATCGACCAACCTGGTACCAGGCCCAGTTCCGCCGTCCGCACCCTGGCCAAGCGAGCCGATGTGCTGCACCGCTCACGGTGCAGCGAATTGTCACCGCCTCCCCGCGCCGGGTCTTCGGATTGTTCTCCGTCGCATCCTGGCCGACCCTGGACTGCCGACCAGCAGCCCAGGTCCGGCGGGACCTGCAAATGGTCGTCGACGGTGCCGCGCGGCCCGACCCCGAAACGGCCGTCCTGGTCATGCTGCGACTCTCCGGTGGCATCTTGAACAAGGTGCTGCCGACCGATGAACGGAGGGGGCAGAACGCCAGAGCGAAACAGTTCGCGCGGGACGTATGGGCGACCGCCGAATCCGAAAGGCTTTGCAGGACGTGGCCTCCGGTGTCGCCACCGCGAGGGCGATCATCGTCACCGGTGAATAGCCACCACAAACGGTTCGTAGTGGTGCTGTCCTGATGAGTGTCGTTTCCACGAATGCTCGACGTTGCTCAGTCCAGGTCCGCCACGGTGATTCTGGTGTAGTTGAACCGTCGAGTAAGACTCATGGCTGGGGTGCGCCCTGCTTGGCCTGGACGAGGCGTTCGACCGCGCGGGGTGCGGTGCGTTGGAAGTCGTTGAGCCGCACCCAGGTCGGGGTGACCTCGATGCGCACCATCGAGTCGTAGAGCGCGCGCACCTGCTCTTCGAATCCGGCGTGCTGATTTTCTGGCATCGTCCGGAAAGACGCTTCAAGATATTCGTCGGGAACGCCGGGCTCCTCCCGAAGCTCGGCGGTTCCCCGGACGAGCAGGCAGCATGGTGGCGGGTAGACGTCGATGGAGAGGGCGATCCGCGGGTCGCGATGCAGCGCTGCCACCTTCTCCGAGGTGGGGATAGTGAAAAAGAGGAACTTGCCATCGCGAAGCAGGTAGCCGAGCGGGACTGCCCGGGGGCTCCCGTTCAGCGCAGCGTAAGCGATCTGCGTGATCGGTTGCTTCTCGACTAGGTCAAGAGTGACCGTGTCAGTCAGTATCTCGATGATGTGTGCGGTGTCCATGCCATCCTCCGGTGTTGGTTGCCTGCTGGCTGTCCGTGTACAGGCTGCTGGTGCATGTGCTGACGTGTCGGTCAGCCTGTTCCTGGGACGGAGCCGCCACGCCTTTCTCGACATTCGGGCGCGGTGGCCAGCTGTGCGATCGGCGCCGGCTATGCGCGGGTCAGCGCTTCGCCCATGGCGGTGAGTGTTGGTGCACATATCGACCGGCGCGGCGCAGGGCGGGTGATGTGAAGGTCAGACTGTGTCAGCGGTCCCAAATCGGCGTAGAAACTCGGCGGGCTACCTGAGCAGTACACGATCGATCTGTGGGGCCGGCACTTCGAAATCACGACAGCTGGCAGGTCAATCGTAGCCGGGATGGTGGCTACCAACCTTGCGCGCACCTGCGAGGTGACCGCCCAGGTAGGCACCCAGACCCGAGGCCGCGGCCGCGCCGAGTGCGAGTCGTGCACCGGTTTGGTGCCGACCCGTGCGGCGGGCCACCCAGGACGCAGCGTAGATGCCGATCGAGAGACCATTGATGCCAGCGTGAACCAGACCTACTCGCTTGTCGCGGGGACCTGCGGCCGCCCACTCGGCCCACCCTGTCCAAGCCGTGGGCGCGGCGGCGAGCAGCCCGCTGCCGATAAGTCTTTGGGCCGCTGCGGACTCCTCGGGGCCGCCGAACAGATCGAGAATGCTGGCGGAAGTCCAAGTGCCGATCGCGACATCGGTGAGCAACGGGTGAATGGCATGGCCAAGCCATTCACCGCGCAGTAGCGAGCCGCGCCTTCCGCTGCCGAACACGGACTTGATCGTGGGTTCTAAAGCCCGCACCGGCCGGTCGATCCATCCTGCGTTCTCGAGCCGTAGGGTCCATCGAACAGTGGGATTTCGTTCGGTGTCTTTCATAGCGTTTCCTCCTGAGTTCACTCCAGGGTTGCTCCGCGAGATTGACAGGATAAGGGCACTACAGTCTCCACTCTGCCGCAATCGCCAGCGGACATCGGCAGGTTTCTGCTGGACATCTTCGACCTGTCCCGCGATTGGCGCGTTGGTCGTGCGACGGCCGACCCGCGAGTGGTATCCGCACCCGTCGGAGCATGACGCCATCGACAAGCTGGTGACCCAACTTCCCGGTAGCCGACGATCCCTCTGCGGGACGGACTGGTCCGGTAACACTTGCCGGCCTGTTGAGACTTGTTGGGTCAGCTAGGAGCGGCGAACTCAGTCAAAGAAAGGTTGTTGCCATCAGGATCGTGGAACCACGCAATTCGGCCGCCGCTGGGTGACGTCCACACGCCACGTGGATCCTGGTTCATGTCTTCGTACCGGGTGAATGTCACTCCGCGTGAAACGAGGTGCTTGATCGTCGCGTCGAGATCCCCGACGCTCCAACCGAGAACGGTGTAGGGGACCGGTGCAACGTCGTCCACTGCGGTGATGCGGAGCATTGTGCCGCCCGCTTCCGCGACGAGCGCGAACGGCGTTTCATCCCGTAGCGGTAGTCCAAGCTGGTCGCCATAGAAGTGCCGGGCGCGGTCAAGGTCGGAAACACCGATGAACCCGACAAGGGCAGCGGACTCAAGCATGACGCCTCCCGAAGGCTCGATCTGCCGAGGGTAGCGAACGTTCCCAAGACGGACCCGCTCAGCCATCTGCGTGATCATTTGTGTGTGTCCCCACTGAGCTTTCGGCGTGACGGTCGACTCGCCTACCAGCGGTCTGACTCAGCTCATGTTCTCGAGGATTGTGTCCGGCAGAGGTCCTTATGGTTGGCCATGCGCATCGCCCCGGCCTTGATGGTTGCGGCCATCTTGTCAAAACCGCTGGGTTCACCGGTATCTCGTAGGGTCATGCGTGTTCCGCCTAATATTGTGTCGTGTCAGAAATCGGTCATCCACGACCTATCGCGGACAGTCGATCCCGATCGAGGTCTCAACTGCCACCGGTTGATGGTAAGCGCTGGACCGCGGCCAAGCCCGGGACAGCCCGTCATTGCCGGCGATCCTTGGCCTGTCACATGGAGTTGGCTTCGTAGATTCGTACGCTGTCGATGATGGGCATGGTATTGACCAGTTGTTCGGCCTCGTCCAGTGATTCGGCGTTGAGAATGCAATAACCCACCAAAGGTGAGGGTGATTCGAGGGTGAGTTCTGCACGTCCGGAGCGGGTGAGTTCGACGCCGCGCCCGAACGGGCTGCCCGGGTCGACGAGCCTCGGACCGGCGGCGGCGAACCATGCGCCCCAGGCCTTTTGGACATCCTGGGTCGGTGGTGTGAATCCGAAGGTCAGCACAACAAACTTCTTCATTCCCGTGCTCCTGCCGATGTTGGTGGTGTGGGCCGGTCGTCGTTTCGATCGAACCCGAGGTGGCTCGCGTAGTTGTCATAGCTGGCCGTGTCGCTGGCCCAATGCGTATGGAACTGGTTGACCCAGCCCTGCAGCAGTCGGAGGGGCCGCGGATCGAGTGTCAGGTAATTGGTGCGCCCGTGTTTTCGTCGGCTGATCAGACCAGCGCTCTCGAGCACTTTGATGTGTTTGTGAATCGCGGGCAGCGAGAGCGAGCGTAGGTCGGCGAGCTGGTGAACCGCGTACGGCTGAAGTCCCAACAAATAGACGATGTCGCGTCGGTGCGGATTGGCCAGTACTTCCAGCAACTGGTCCAGCAGGTCATTCTGGTCGCCTGGCACCAACGTGCACCTCCGCCCTGAAAGGTTAACTCCGGAGTTAAGTGTTGTCAATGGGCCTACGGTTGTCTATGACCTCAGGTGACATCCGCTTCTACTTCGACCCGGTCTGCCCGTTTTGCTGGTTGACCAGCAAATGGATCCGGATGGTGCAGGCCGAACGGGGGTTCAGCGTGGACTGGCGGTTCATCTCGCTGCGGCTGATCAACTCCCACATCGACTACGACGCGCACTTCCCGCCGGAGTACGAAGCAGGGCACACGGCGGGCCTGCGTCTCCTGCGGGTGGCGGCCCGGGCGCGCGCCGAGCACGGACGGCAGGCCTTGGACCCGCTACAGGCTGCCTTCGGGGCGCACATCTTCGACACGCCCCCGCCCATCGCCGTCACCGACGAGCGCGAGCGCCGCGAGCGGCGTGGCACCCGGGAGTTCGTCGAGCCGATTCTGCGGGAGGCAGGCCTGCCCATCGAGTTGGCCGACGCACTGGACGAGGAGTCCTGGGACGACGAGATCCGCGCGGACGGCGAGGAGTCGCTCCTGTTGACCGGCAAGGATGTCGGCACGCCGATCATCCAGTTCGAGCCGCCGGACGGGGTCGCCTTCTTCGGCCCGGTGATCAGTCGGCTTCCGGAGAAGGAGACGGCTGGCGAGCTGTGGGACCACGTGGTGGGATTGGCTCGGTTCCCCGGGTTCGCCGAGCTGAAGCGCAGCCTACGAGAGCGGCCACAGCTGGTCGGGTTCGGTGTGCCGGCCGGCACCACCGGCAAGCAGGAGGACTGGCACGCCGGTAGTCGCCGACAGAAGAAATGAGCGCCCGATGACTCAGACCCCGGTGCGTACCCATGAGCAGTCGATCATCGTCGAGGCCAACCCGGATGCGCTCTACGACCTTGTCAGTGACATCACCCGCACGGGCGAGTGGAGCCCGGTGTGTACGGCGTGCTGGTGGGACGATCCGGCTGAGGCGGGCCAGCTCGGAGCCTGGTTCACCGGCCATAACGAGTTGCCCGAGCGAACCTGGGAGACCAGGTCTCAGGTCGTTGCGGCCGACCGGGGCCGGGAGTTCGGCTGGATCGTGGGCGGCAGTTTTGTCAGGTGGGGCTTTACCTTCGACCCTGTTGGCGAGGCGACACAGCTGACCGAGAGCTGGCAATTCCTGCCGGCCGGGATCGCCATGTTCCAGGAGAAGTATGCCGACCGGGCGGCGGAAGAGATCGACGCGCGGACGCGGCAGGCTCACGACGGGATCCCGAGGACGCTCGCGGCGATCAAGCGGATCGCCGAGACGTCCTGAGTGTCGCGAACCCTTGTGCTGAACCAGCAGGATCGGCGCATGCTGTGGTGGCCCGTCGTCAGGAGACGGCCCGGGCCTCGAGGGATTCGCGGAGCGGTGCGGTGGCGAATGCGGGGAGCCCGTCCTGGGGTGCGACCCTCGCGGTGAAGCCGAATGTTTGTTGGGCCAGGGCGGGGGAGGCGTTGATGTGCCGGACATCGCCGGCCCGGAACTGGCCGGTGACGACGGGTCGGGGTGCGGCGGGATCGATACCGTCGCAGACGTATTCGGCGAGCTCGCCGATGGTGCAGACAGTTCCGGTCGCGATATTGTAGGCGCCGCCGATCGAGTCAGACGTGGTGAGCGCCAACAGGTTGGCAGTGGCGACGTCGGTGACATGGACGAAGTCCCGGCGTTGCCGGCCGTCCTCGAAGACCTGTGGCGCGCTGCGTGCTTCGCAGCTGCTGCGGAAGATGCTGGCGACCCCGGCGTAGGGGGTGTCCCGCGGCATCCGCGGACCATACACGTTGTGGTAGCGCAGGGACACGACGTCGGATCCGGTGGCGCCGGCGAAGGCGGTGCCGAGGTGTTCCTGGTGGGCTTTGGTGGCCGCGTAGACGTTTCGTGGGTCAAGGGGCGCCGTTTCGGTGACCGACGTCGGGGTGATAGGGCAGCCGCACACCGGGCACGGCGGCTCGAACCGGCCGATGAGCAGGTCCTCGCCGCGTCGACGACCCGGTGCGACGTCGCCGTGTTCGGGGCAGCGGTACCGGCCCTCGCCGTAGACGACCATGCTGGAGGCCTGTACCACCCGCCCGTCGAACCCGTTGCGGTACAACGACTTGAACAGGTTCGCCGTCCCGGTACAGTTGTCCGCGACGTAGTCGGTGACGTCGTCGAAATTCACCCCGAGACCGACCCGAGCGGCTTGGTGGCAGACCGCGTCGACGCCCCGGCAGGCATTCGTGAGGCCGTCGATGTCGTCGAGGGACAGCGTTCGGTGCTCGGCTCCGGGATTGAGGTAGCTGGGCGGTGCGGCGTGCGCGGCCGGGCTGATGTTGTCAACCGACAGGACGTCGTCACCCCGCTCGACGAGCAGGTCGACGATGTGCGAACCGATGAACCCGGCGCCGCCGGTGACGAGAACCCTCATGACAGGGAATGCCTTTCCCAAATTCGGGTCGATACGCTCGGCAAGCGTGTGCAGCCGAGCGGCGAGCGGGATCCGGTCAACGTTGCTCCCGCAGGATCCGGCCCATGTCGCGGCCGGCCCGGAGGGTGCCGCGCACCGTGCCGGAGACCTTGGACCTGCCGATCCTGGGTCGGTACGGAACTGCTCGCTCCTGGATGCGCCACCCCTGGAGTGCGCCTTTCAGGACCATCTCCAGTGGCCAGCCAAACCCGCGATCGGTCATATCGAGGTCGAGCAGTCGTTGCCGGTTGACTGCCCGCATCGGACCGAGATCCCTGATGGGGGTTCCGGTGCGTCGGCTGATCTGGCGGGCCAGCCACCGGTTGGCCTGCCGCGCATGCCACGGCCATGCCCCGGCTTCAGCTTCGCGCGCACCCATCAGGAGGTCCGCGGTGCCGTCGAGCACCGGCACGCAGACGACGTCCATATCCTCCGGGTCCAGGCTGGCGTCAGCATCCATGAACGCGACGACCGGCGTGGTACTGGCCAGCAAGCCGGCGTAGCAGGCGGCGCCGAAACCGCGGCGTGGCTCGAGGACGACCGTTGCGCCATGCTCGCGGGCAATGGTCGCCGAACCGTCCGTCGACCCGTTGTCGACGACGATCGGGTGGTACCCGGGCGGCATTCGGGTGAGTACCCAGGGCAGCGCCCCGGCCTCGTCGAGTGTCGGCAGGATGACGTCGATGGTTCGGACGACAGGGGTTGCCGGACCTGCTTCGCTTGTCATGGGACCTCCAGTGCGCTGGTGCGGACGAACAGCAGTGAAGGTCTGTTGGGCGCATCGGTCACCGGGACGAAGACCCCGTCGGGGACCAGCGCACGACTCACCAGGGTGAAATACCGAGCCAGTTGATCACCGAAAAGCGTTACCTGGTCCTCGCTGTCCAGGACCACGGCGTCGACACCGGTGAGATCCCACGGCAGCGACGCCCGCACCCCGGCAGCTACCCGTCCGGTGTTTCCGCGCAGAGCGTCCTGGATTGCGATTGCTGAAGCATGGGTCGGCAGCCCGGCCAGTCGCAGGTAATACGGATGCGAGGGAATCAACACCCGACCAGGGAGGTGGGCGACCGTTGCGATGAAGGAGTCACCGGCGTTCCGGTCGGTGTCGGTGGGCAGCACCTGCCAGCGCCAGAGGCTCATGACGACGAACTGCACCGCCAATGCGGCCGCGATCGTGATGGCGATCCGCCGACTGAAATTCGGCCGGCGGCGCGCGGAGGCGATCACCATTCCGAAGGCCAGGGCCACGGCGACATGGGCGGGCATCGCCACGTTGGCGTAGCCGCCGTCATGGAGGCGGCCGGCCCACGCGGCCAGCAGCAGTCCGGTCCCGCAGGCAAGCAGGTAGGCGGTGTCCCCGTCTCGTCGCCGGTTGCTCGGTCCGACTGCCTGATCGTGGCGGTTGCGGTGGAGCATCCACATCGCCAAGGCGATGACAATCGCGAATGGCAGCGCAATGTCGAACAGCCAGAACCCGGCGAGCCACTGCGGAGCCCATGGCTGGCCCAGCAACTGACCGAACACCGACGAGGAATACCAACCGTCGGTCACGGCGTCACCGATCCAGGTTGACGCCGCGACCGCGGCGAAAAGGCTGCCGGTCGCCCAGATTCCCGCGGACCGCCGGTAGACCAGCAGCCAGCACAGCAACGGAGCCGCCACAACAAGTGCGTTCTGTTTGGTCAGGAAGGCCAGGAACAGTAGGGCTCCGACCGCCGCACCGCCGTAGGCCGATGTGGCCCGCAGACCAACAAAGATGGCGCCGAGCAGCAGCGCCAACAGCAGGGAATCGACCCGCGCGGTGTCAGCCCACGCCCCGGACACCCGGTAGGTCGCCGCGTAAACCCCGGCCGCCACAATGCCGGCCACCCAGCTCCCGCCGGCGCGACGCACGATCAACGCAATCAACAACAGCACGATCAGGCTCGCGCCGAACGATACCCAGCGCAGCGAGGAGATGCCGAGCCCGTTCACCTCCGATACCGCCGCGCCGAGCCAGAAGAACAACGGCGGGTAGGGCCACGGAGTGAAGGCGGTGGTCGGCGGCCCGTACAGCGGGAGCCCGGCCAGGACCCGGCCGGTCACCTCGACCGTGCTGCCCTCGAAATACGCCAACTCGTACCGATACCCGATGCGCTGCAACGCGATCACGACGTATACCGCGACCGGGATCAACCCAACGGCGACAAGTGCAGCGTCACCGGACAGGAACCATCGAGTACGCGGCGGCAATGCGAGCGTCACCACGTGGTCTCCGCTGCCGGTTCGGCGCGGGGTGCCGGGCTGGACCGCGGCCGCACCGCTCGGCGGCGGGCGAGCGCCCAGCCGCCTGTCACGATCAGGATGAGCAGGATGTAGGCCGCAAGTCCGAGCGGGTAGTTCCGGTTCAACAGAGAGGGATTGTCCGACTGCCTCCCGAGCCCGGTGAGGAAGGGCAGCGCGATGAAGGTGAGGCCGCCGATCATGGCGAGCGCGACCTGAGCTGGCAGCCGCACCCATGGCTGCAGGAAGCGGGTCAACGCCGCGCCGACGACCGCGACGATCGGGAGCAGGAGTAGGTCGCTGAGTACCGCGGGAACGACGAACCAGGCTCCAGCGGAGAGTAGATCCGACAGTGACTGTTGCGTCATCAACCACAGTCCCCAGCCGAGCGCGAGCACCCCGACGGCGATGATCGTTGCCCGCGTGGCTGTCTCGCCGCGTGGCTGGTGGACTGTCATGTCGCCTCGATCCGGATGAGCCACTTGGTTTGCAGGACGCCCGGCCGGTTGGGTGCGATCAACCGGGCCGGGAATCCGTGATCGAGGTCCAGCGGGTCGCCGCCCAGACTCAGGGCGACGAGCGTCACCGCGTCCAGAGCGATATTCGGCGGGACATCGCTCTGACCGTAAAGGCCGGGGTCGGCCGAGATCATCCGCGCGCCACTACCTTCCGCACCCACCAGCGCGAGCAGATCGCGCAGCGGCACTCCGGTCCAGATCGCCGACTGCGACCACCCTTCGACACAGCTGATCGGCAATTCCGCTGTGGTCTGCGCCATGGCGTTGAGCTCGGGGAGGCTGAACCCCCGACTGCCTCCCGGCCCCACGACTGTGAGCCGGTAGTCACCCGACGTTGCAACCGAGACGACCCCAGCATCCTGCGCTGTGCGATTGACCGGAAGTCCCTGCGGCCCGGCGCCGGTGCGCTGGGCGAGCACCGAGATCGGACTCAGGGCGGGAATCTTGTCACCGACTGTCGCCAACGCCGCAAGGCCGGCGGATCCCGCTGCGAGGCCGAGCAGGCCCCGCCTGCTGAGCGGTCCGCGGAACGTCCGCGGCGACGACGCCGGGTCCACCTCGACGAGCACGCCGGTGGTAGCCGCCGGTTGCTCCGGCTCGTTCTCCACCGCCGCGCCGAGGGCGCGGCGGATCACCGGTAGCTTCACCGCCACGTGAATGGCGATCGCACCGACGGCAACCCAGGCGATCGCGTAATGCACCGGCGGGAACAAGAATCCCCACAGGTAGACCTCCGCGACATTGAAAAGGCCGGTCAGCAATTCGAAGAAAGCCGCTCCGACCAGCAGGAACACCGACAGCCGCTCGATCGCATTGACCACTGACGTGATGGGTGGCCATTGCCAGAACCGCGGCGAGACCGTCCACAACTTCACCAGCAGCAGCGGGATGGCCGCGATGCCGGTGGTGACATGCACGCCCTGGGTAAGCCGATAGAGCCAGACCGGGCCAGCCGGCCAGCCGAACCAGTCGGGTGGATTCTGGATCAGGTGACTGATCAGACCGGTGACAAAGCAAACGGCGAAGGCGATCCCGAGCCAAAGACCCGCGCGGGCGGCGACCGTCTCCGCGTGCAACCGGGACGGGTAATCAGTGGGTCGCGGCGGCGTCGGAGCCCGTTCGATCAACCAGGCCCGAAAGGATCGGCGATCGTTGTGTTTCTTCGTCGTCATCGTGGGCGTACCAGTTCGGCCTGCCAGCGGCCGTCATGCAGCCAGCTGTCCCGCACAACCAGCCCCGCCGCCGCGGCAACCGGAGCAAGGGCATCGACGCCGAGTCGGCACCATCGAAATGGCGCGCTGATCCGGCCCGACTCGATCAAGCACAGTTCCTCGATCAGCAATCCCGCCCCTGGCTCGGTTAAATCCAGCAGGACATTGCCCTGATCGCACAGCAGCTCTCGGCAGCGACGAAGGAGAGCGACTGGATTCCCGCCGATACCCACGTTGCCGTCGGCGAGCAGCAGGCTGTGCCACCGACCGCGACCGGGCAGGAGGTCGAAGACGCTGCGTTGGATCGCGAGACCTCCGCGCTGGCGCGTCAGCCGAACGGCAACCGCGGAAATGTCGACGCCGAGTGCGGGGATCGCTCGTTCCGTGAGCGCCGCGGTGAGCCGGCCTGGCCCGCAGCCGATGTCTAGCGTCGGGCCATTGCAGGCCCGAAGGAGCCCCTCATCCCCAGTGCTGACATCTCCCGCCCACCGGGCCAGCGGCAGCGCGCGTCGCCTCCCTGACCGGTCCATCACCTGGGTGCTACCGCCGAGCAGACCCGCCTCGTACTGCATCAACGCCGCCATCATGCCGCCGTCCCCATTCGGATGGCCCGGAAGGCGCGGGCGAACCGGGTACCCGGTGCGGCATCGGCAACCTCGATCGCGTCGGCGAAGGTGTCAACGTCGGTGAGCATCGGCAACCGGGCAACGTTGATCCCGTCGGCGCGGAGCGCTCTGATGGTCAGCTCGCAGGTGTCGGAAGTCGACATCGGCACGTCGAACAGCGCCCGGGTCATCTGTGCGTTCCGCACACCCAGCGACCACCACCCGCCGTCCGATGAAGGCCCGACAACGGCGTCCACCTGCTGTCGGAACAATGCCTCGCGTGACACTGCCAGCATGGCGACGGTGAGTTGCGGAGTGTCCATCCCGAGCTGCATCACCGGGCCTCGGCCGGCGGCGTCCCGATGGGCGAGAACCAAGCGATCAGCGAAACTGGTTCCCCGCTGGGGGATCTGGGTCCAGCGTCCGGCACCGGCCGAGGTGATCCGGCCGGCGATGAGTGAGCCGTCGACGGCGTTGACCAGTGAACCGTCCAGTGCGATGACCTTGCTGACCCTGCCGCCGGATGCGGTTTGCAGCAAGTCGATCGTGTCGAGGGTGTCCAGCAAGGCAGCGGAGGCCAACCGGGCCGCTTCGGGTGCCGTCATCGGCGGACACAGCCTCGTCTTCACCCGCCCGGCCACCGGCGCTTTCGCCATCACCAACACCGTCAACCCACTCTTGGTCATCAGATCTCCCCCTGAGCGGGGCAGCTTTCACTGATCTCACTGCGAGGAGATTCCTCGCTCGGGGCGATCGGCTTGATGTCTACTTTCGCGCAATAGCCGGTTGACATGACTCAAACGCTAAATCCCGAAACAACCGAAAAGCAGTCGATCCGCCTTACAGATCCCTTTCGCTTTTCCTGAGTCTTACCGGTTTATTACCGATGTTCATTGCCGAACTCAGGAAGGACCATACTGGTCTAAGGTCCGCTTGCAGCTCCGAGCGGCTGGCGCTCGTGTCAGGGCCGGACTGCCGAGGCGCTTCCGGTATGCGGCGATTCACTTCTCGGTCCGGTAATCTTCTGTGCTGGTGCAGTGGACACCGCTGACTCCACCGGACTATTCGTCAGGTATTTCGGATTGCTGAGAATGGTGGAGCGTATGTCGGTCCCGGCTCGCCCGTAGAAGAGATGGCTCGTTGATCCGTGTTTCCATCATCGCTTGGGTGGAGAAAACCAGCGTGTCGCCGGTTCGACTAGACGCGTTGACCTGACCCGGGACGACGTCGCGCTGCTGGACGCACACCTCGGGTTGCTGGGCGTGTTCCGGATGGATTCCCGGAACACAAGGGCCGCGGTACTCGCAGTTTCAGGTCGCTTAGTTGCCGGGCACTTCGAGGTCGAGGTCGGACCTATGGTCGTCGGCAAAGTTGAGGGTAATGGCGATGCCTTCCTGAGGAGTCGTCGTTCTGACGCCGATCACTCCGTTACCGGCGGCGACGATGGTTCCGCGGCTGATCGTGGCAGTTGCGTTGTCCGGAACGAGGATTACTACTTGTGCTTGCTTTGGGTCAACCTGGTACATGATGCCGATGCCCTTGCTGGCGGCTTCAATGCCCAGTGCGCACGCACTGCTGCCGGTGTTGCCCCACCGGGGGCTGTCATTGGCGATCAGGCAAATGGTGCCTGGTGCGCCGAGTGCGATCTACGCGTCCGTGCCTGGCCAGTTGCCGATCTTGCGGGTGTCGGTGACGTTGAGTTCGATCGCCAGTTTGTCGGGTACCTGGTCGCGGGGTTGCGCTGGATGGGCAAATGCACCGAATGGTTCCTCTGTGGATCGAACGGCATCATCATCGCGGCGCCATCAACAGCACCGCCGGAGCACCCCGCGATGACACAGGTCGCGATCAGCAGTGGAAACGTTAGTGCGTCCGCCGACGTTACTGGCGCCTTTCGATCCGTCTCGATGGTGGAACCGCTATCGGGACGTCGGAGGCTCGATCCGCTGCCGCCATGACCGCCGTGGTTCCGCTGGGGATCCGCGCGCGATGCCGATGCAACGACGCTCCCGTGGATCAACCCGGACGCGCAGTCCCGTCCCGGCAACAGGTCGCGGAGAGGTCGGTACCCATCACGTGCTAGAGATCGCACAGACGGGTTCGAGAATGGTGAACGGAAACACGGGCTCGGACGTACCGATGATGCTCGCTGAGATCGCGAGACGATCTTGAGCCGGCAGTGGCGGTCAGTGTCCGTCCCGGCCCGATGGAGTGAGTAGGTAGGCCCGAGAGTTCCCGGCGTGGCCGCCGTCGCCCGTGATCTGGCCGCGGGAGTTCACCGCTTGTGCCGTGAAAAGCTCCCATTGCTGCGACGGTGCGATCGCCGCGTTCAGGTCGGCGAGTCCCCGGATGTCCCAGCGCACTGCCCGGCAGCCTGCGTCCCCGCAGGACAATCCGACGATGACCCCCCGGTCGTTGATGTCCGCGGCTTCACTGAAGCGGTCACCGGGCAGGGTGCCGAGATCGACGATCCGGCCGCGCGTCCATAAAGCTGCGTGCGTGGTCTGGTTCCCGGGCAACGTCGACGCCCCCACGATGTCTCCGCGATTGTTGATGGCACTCGTTCCGCTGAAGTCCCCGCCGAGTCTCGGCAGCTCGGTCATATGTCCCCGCCACCACGTGAAGGCGCGGCCGGTCTCCCCGGTGAACGTCGCACCGTTCGAGATACTGACCCCGGTGACTTGGCCACTGTTGTTGACGCCGGTGGCGGCGCTGTCCGGGTCGCCGCCCAACGTCCCCAGGTCGATGGCCCGGACGTGACCGGTGCCGGCACCCCGCCACAGCACGGCGTGGAATTGTGGCGCACCTGAGAGTCCCGTTGGGTCCGGAACCGTCGTTTCGGCCACCCCGGCGACGTCTCCCCGGTCGTTCACGCCCCCATTGCCGGTCGAGCTGTTCAGCCCACCCAGGGTGCCCAGGTCGATCAGATGCCCGTGGTCGCCCATGATGGCGTGGCAGGCGAACCTGGGCTGACCTGGCACGAAGGGATCGCTGCAGAACACTCCTGAGGTATTGAAGGTCGAGGGAGGTGCCTGCCGGCTCAGCTGGCTCCACCCGGCTATCTGCCCGGACGAATTGATCCCGTTCGCGGCGGCCATCGGACCACCCAGTGAACCGATGTCGCGCATCACTCCGCCGCTCCACACAAAGCCGCGAATGCCGTCCTCCGCGGCCGTCACCGAGACCCCAACCACCTGGCCGCGGGTGTTGAGGTCGAGCGGGCCGCTGAATGAGCCGCCCAACGTACCCAGGTCCGTGACAACAGGGCCGCTCGGAGCCACCCCACCGGGGTGCTGGTTCGCAGCGGCGACCGGGACGGCGAAGATACCCGACACGGCGATGAGAAGGACCATGGCGGGAAGCACGCCGACCATGCGACTTCTCGACAGTTGACAGGTGCGGAACATCGGCTTCACCTCAAATTGAGGGAACTACTAGTGTAGTGACAACATCGATAGTGGAGTGAATAGTGGCTGTTGTCAAGAGGGAGTACACCTCCGAACTCAGGGCGGCGCAGGCCCGGGAGACGCGGCGGCTGATCGTGGCAGCCGCGGCCCGCCTGTACATCCGAGACGGCTATGGAGCGACCACTATCGACGCGATCGCGGCGGCCGCCGGGGTCGGCAGGAAAACCGTGTTCGCCTCCGCGGGAGGCAAAGCGGAGCTGCTCAAGTTGGCTCTCAATTGGGCTGTGGTCGGTGATGACGAGCCGGTACCCGTCGCCGAGCGCCCGAGCGTGCAGGAGATCGGTCGCCTCACCGATCCGGACGCCATCATCGGCGCCTTCGTCGCGGTGATCACGAACAGCGCCACTCGGGTCGCCGAGCTCTCCCAAGTTCTGCTCGTCGCAGCCGGAATCGATCCCGAGATGAAAACCTACCGCGAGGAGCAAGGCAGAAACCGGATCGCTGGAGCCCATGCCTTTGTCACCCATCTCGCGAACTACGGCGGCCTGTGCGCAGACCTGGACATCGACACGGCCACAGACATTGTCTGGGTATTGAGCGACCCCGGCCTTTACCACCGACTGGTCATCGAACGCCGCTGGGCACAACGACGGTTCGCAGCCTGGCTGCACCGCAGTTTGACCCTGCAACTATGCCCAACTACGCGACAACCCCGAGTAGTTTGACGCTAAGTGGTCAGGACCGTAATTTCGTCGGGGTTCACAGCGTCCGTGGACCTTTGCCCTGTGCACGTCGCAGGCGGCGAGGTAGGCCACGGCGCTGCGGCGGTGGTAGTCGTGGTTGACCCGCATCGTCCGGGGCCCGGCCCGGCGGCAGCGTCGGATGGCAGCGGCAGCGGGCCTGGATAGAGGTCTTCTCATCCGCGGAGATCACGTACTCGTTGGCGGTCAACGGTTTCCCGTTCCATTCGCGGGCGTAGAGGTCCAGCACCTGCTGGGCTTTGGCCTGGAAGTTCGGGTCGGTGATGAAGATCCAGGACCGGTACTGCCACTGTTTGATCGCGTCCTCGTCAGCCACCTGCGCACTGTGGTCGGCGAGATCGACTTGCAGATCCCGTCCTTGGTGACGACGCCACCGACGGTGTCCGGCACCAACGGTGCCGCCACTTGCGGGCGGTGTCCTCGCACACGCCCAGCGATGCTGCGATCGCCGTGGTCGGTTGCCCGTCGGCGGCCATCAGCACGATCAACGCCCGCAGGGCCAGGCGTTGCGCGGTGCTGCCGGCGCGGACGAGTCCGGTGAGTTCTCGGCGTTGCAGATCGGTCAGGTCGATCCGGTCGTGGCTGGTCGGCGACATCGGGGCCCTTCATGTGAGAAGCCTCATCAGTCACTTCAGCCTCACCTGTCACACGCTCGCGCTGGTCAAAGACACGCCGTTCGGGAACGATGACGACCATGGCCGCCCCACCCGCGTCGACGAAAACATCCCTGCAACAGCGGCTATCCGCCCGAGCCCGCGAACGCTGGCCAGAACTCGCCGGCGTCGACGTGAAATTCCGTGGAGCGTTCGCCTACGTCACCGGACGTCTACCCAACGGCGAAACCCTGCCCCTGATGCGGCTGCGATACGGCGGATCCGCCGCACGCTGGGGATTCGGGATCTACCTCGCCAGCAAAGACGGCTACGAGGTTGCCGCCCTGCCCACCGGTGACCTCGCCGGACTCCCCGAAGACGCTCTCGACACGGCATGCGGCCTCTACCTGGGCGACCCCACCGCCTGGACCTGAACCCCGACGAAATTACGATCCTGACCATTAGTCTCAGATGCCGAAGTGAGCGGGCGTCGACGGCGCGACTTTCCTGGAAACCTCTCCCTTGATCAACATCGTTCGGCAGGGGATCCTCCACCGACACGACCTTGGCGAAGGTCGGCCAGAAACTCGGGCTTGACAAATAACTTGAGGCCGATTGCTCATGCCCGGGCGGGGACGCCGGCCGACGATTGGGGCCATGGCTTCGACACCACGACAATCGGTTTCCACCATTGAGGTGAACCCAACCCTCGCCCGGGGGTCGGACGAGCGCTTCACGGGGTACGGCGCGATGGGTGTGCCGTTCTCAGGGGGGCACTACCTCGCTTTTCGCGACATGCTGGCAAGCTCGTTGGGCAACTCGTACCGGTCGATTTGGCATCGCGATCCCGCGGGCCGCTGGACCATCTTCACCACTACCGATCCGGACGCAAGTTGTCCCCGCTATTTCGGCGCGGCGACTGCCGTGGAGCAGGTTCCTGCCATTGAGGTGACCTGGACGGACAACTGGTCCTTGGACGTAAGGATGGGAACCCGTCTCTCGTGGCGGCTGAGGCTCGGTGCGACACCGGCCACCCGGGCGATGACATCGATGGGCGGAGCCACGCCGCAGTGGGCCTGGAACAGCGATGCTGTGCTCGGCCCGATGGGATCGATGGCCGTCGGGTTCCTGCGCTCGGGGCGGATCAGATTGCACGGGCGCACTCCCAACGGCCAAGGCTTCAAAACAGCCCCACTGCAGGTATGGCGAGTCGTCGGCGGCCACGCCGAATTGGACGGCGCAGATCTGGGCGCTCTTGCTCCGTTGCGGGAGCAGACGCGTCTGGGCGACTTCTGGCTGCCCCAGCGCGGGCTGTTCTTCGCCGGTCGCGCCCGGTTCACGGCGCCGGTCACGACGCCGGGACCGACGTCGAAAACCCCAGCGATGAAACACGTTTGATGACGGCCGACCACCTTCACAACGTCCCACAAAGCGGGCACCGCCGAGAGGAAGAATCATGACCGATCTGCAGCAGGCACCCACGATCGACGTCGACAAGCTCATGGCGTTCGTGTTCAAAGCCGTCGACGAGGTCGGCGCCACCTTGAACACGGCATTGGTCGTTCTCGGCGACAAACTCGGCTACTACACGACGATGGCCGTGGGACCGGTCACGCCGGCGCAGTTGGCTGCGGCCACTGGGACCGGCGAGCCCTACGCCCGGGAGTGGCTCAACGCCCAAGCCGCCGGTGGCTACGTCGAGTACGACGCCGCTGCCGGCCTGTACACATTGCCTCCCGAGCAGGCGGCCGCCCTGACCGACCCGAGCAGCCCGGCCTATCTGCCTGGCTTCTTCCAGATCGCCCTGGGCACGACTCACGACATCGACGATGTGCTTCTGGCGGCGCGCAACCACGCCGGGCTGGGCTGGCACGAGCACCACACCGACGTTCACGACGGTTGCGAGCGGTTCTTCCGCACCATGTACAACGCACACCTGGTCGGTGAGTGGCTACCGGCGCTGGACGGCGTCGTGGACAAGCTCGAGCGTGGCGCCACGGTCGCAGACGTGGGGTGTGGGCACGGAGCATCCACGCTGATCATGGCCCAGGCGTTCCCGAACTCCACCTTCACTGGGTTCGACTATCACCAAGCCTCCATCGCGACCGCCCGGGCGCGGGCCATTGACGCCGGTGTGGGCGATCGGGCGCGGTTCGAGGTCGCCACCGCGACCCGGTTCCCCGGTGCCGGGTTCGACCTGGTGACCACGTTCGATGCCTTGCACGACATGGGAGACCCGGTCGGAGCGGCCCGGCACGTCTATGCCGCCCTTGCGCCCGAGGGCACCTGGATGGTCGTCGAGCCGATGGCCGGCGACTGCGTCAGTGACAACCTCAATCCGGTCGGGCGGGCCTATTACGGGTTCTCCACCCTGCTGTGCACTCCGTCGTCGCTGGCCCAAGAGGTTGGTTTGGCCCTTGGCACCCAGGCTGGGCCCGCTCGCATCCGCGACGTGGTCACGACGGGCGGCTTTACTCGATTCACTTCCGTTGCTCAAACTCCCTTCAATAGGGTCTTCGAAATCCGGCCCTGAACGTGGTCGGCAGTCGAAGCCTGGCCCAAACACCGCCGACGCTGGCATTCGTCAAGATGTCCCGACGCGAGCGCACGGAGCGAACGTCAAGCGGCGTGTCCAGCACCGCCAAAAGGAGCAGAATCAGCCCATGAGGGGTTCGGGCAGACCCGGCGCCGGGGTTCTCCCGCGGCGTGTCGAGGTTCTGGCTGGGCTGTCCGTTGCTATCGACCTTGGGTTGGGGCAGCCCGCCGAGCACATGCTTCGCTCGGCGACGATCGCCTGCCGGTTGTCCGACCGACTCGGCCTGGATCGTGAGCAGCGCGGCACCGTTTACTACACCACTTTGGTGATGTGGATCGGGTGCCATGCAGACTCCCAGGAGTATGCCCGCTGGTTTGGTGATGACATCGCGGTCCGGCGCGAGGCCTACCTCGTTGATTGGTCCGGCCTGCCCTACCTGCGGTTTCTGCTCGGCAATGTTGCCAAGGGCGAAGCGCTTCCGCAGCGGCTGAAGGTGTTGGGCACGCTGATGCAGGACGCGCGCGGCCAACTCGCCACGCTGATCCACTCGCATTGCGCTTCGGCAGCGGCACTGACGCAGCATGTTGGCCTCGCGCCGGAGGTCGCGACCACGCTTGCCTACACCTTCGAACGTTATGACGGCCGGGGGCTGCCGTCCGGCGCCTCCGGGAGCCAGATTCCCATCGAGATGAAGGTCGCCCAGTTCGCCGACGTCGCCGAGGTGCACCACCGGTTATACGGCCTGGAAGCGGTGGTCGCGATGGCCCGCATTCGGCGTGGCGGCCAGTTCGACCCGGCCGTGGTCGACGCCGTGCTGACCGCCCCCGAGGAGCTGTTTGCGCCGGCCACCGACGGAAATGTGTGGGGCGACGCGCTCGCCCAGGCGCCGGACCAGGACGTCCGGTTCACCGACGAGGGGTTCGACCAACTGGTCTGCGCGATCGGCGACTTCGTCGACCTCAAGTGCCCCTTCACACTGGGCCACTCGCGGGCCGTGGCCGCGCTTTCAGCAGCGGCCGGCACGTCGCTGGGTCTGCCCATCGGGGAAGTCCGCACGCTCCGTCGAGCCGGGCATCTGCACGACCTCGGCCGGCTAGGCGTTTCCAACCAGGTGTGGTCCGAGCCGGGGGACCTGAGCCCGTCGGAATGGGAGCGAGTGCGGATGCACCCCTACCTGACAGAGCGCGTTCTGGACCGGATCCCGGGGCTGGGCCCGGTGCGCACGATTGCCCGCGCGCACCATGAGCACCTCGACGGCACCGGGTACCCGCTCGGCATCGGGGGGTCGATGCTCGGGCGCAGCGAACGCATCCTGGCGGCCGCGGTCGCCTACCAGTCGGCGCTGGAGCCACGACCCTACCGGGGCGCTATGTCGCCCAAGCAGGCCATGGAGCGATTGCGTAGCAGGAGCAGGTCGGGCCTACTCGACCCCGAGTGTGTCGATGCCGTCCTTGTTGTCGCCGGGCACCGAACATCAAGGCTTCGGCGCGATGACCTCCTCACCCCGCGAGAACATGAAGTCCTCGGCCTGGTCTCCCGCGGGTTCACGAATCGCGAGATCGCCAACCAGTTGGTCCTGAGCGAGAAGACCGTCCGCAACCATGTTGAACGGACCTACCACAAGATCGGCGCTACCAACCGGGTCGGAGCCAGCCTTTACGCGCTGCAGAACGGCTTGGTGACAGCCCTGAACGCAATGGAATAGGGCCCGCGAACATATTCGACCAGATCCGTCGGCAGGCACCGATCCAACCGCGCCCGTGAAGCGGACCTCGACAAGCTCGGAGGTTTGTTCGATGCCCGCGACCAAGTCCGAATGGCCCGTGGTGCGTTTGGCCAATTGGCACATCGCGACAGCTCCGACCGGTCTGGAACGTACTCGCACCACGAAGCAGTCGATATCCTCTACGAGCACCCACCCCTGGGCGTCCCCGGAAACTCGTGCGAAGTTCTGGAGTGCACGCCTCGTTCTGGATAGCCCCGCACGGTAGACCACCACACCTTGGGTTCCGCAAAGGAGCCGCAATCGAACCACCGGCGGCTCGATTCGAGACTTCCGCATTCATGATCATTATCCGTTCCGCAGGGGATCCCTATGCGGTCACTCTGGTGCCTGGTTCAGGCGAACACCTGACCGGAAGATCCAACTGAACGTGGCAGCTCGGCGTGACCGGCCGCTTTGGTTGGATTCGCGGCTGGGTACGTCGGTTGTGTTCAAGGCGGCTGAAGTGAGGGTGACGGTGTAGCCGAGCTCTTCGAGTAGTCGGCCGTGGTTGCGGGTGCGGTGTTCGGTGTCGGTGCGATTGTTGCCGTAGTCGACTCCGAGGTCGTGATGGCGCAGGCCCCCGCGGGGCAGCAGTTTCAGATGATCACCGGGATGGACCGTCGGCTGGGGACAACCCTGCTAGTCTCGATTGGCAGTTGCAGATCCGCGCAATTGCCAATGGAGGTGGTGATGGCGACACCGCTGTATCAGTTGAAAGCGGAGTTCTTCAAGACTTTGGGGCATCCTGCGCGGATCCGGGTGCTGGAGTTGTTGGGGCAACGGGAGTACGCGGTGTCCGAGTTGCTTCCCGAGATCGGTGTCGAGGCGGCGAATCTGTCACAGCAGTTGGCAGTGCTGCGCAAGGCCGGCCTGGTGATGACCCGCAAGGAGGGCAACTCGGTGTACTACTCGCTGACCAGCCCACGGGTGGCGGAATTGCTGGCGGTGGCGCGGGGCATCCTCACCGAGGTGATTTCGGGGCAGATGGACCTGTTGGCGGACCTGCGGGAGCGGGTGCCGGTGGCTGTGTCGCCGGATTCGACCGAGTTGGCGGGATCCGGGGTAGCGGTCTAGGAAGCCGCCTTCTTTCCATTGGGGTTTTCCGTAAGGCCGGGTAATGGCCGGCCCCGTGTGTGATGACTTCTTCGACGTCTGGAGTGTGGTCCTGTGCTGGGTTTGTGGCGCAAGATCCGGGTGACCGGGCGGGTGGCCGAGCCGCCGCCATCGCTCCCGACGGGCGATTCGCCCGCTGTTGCGAAGGAGTTGCGGGGCTCGGTGCAGATCCGGCATGTCGATGCCGGGTCGTGCAACGGGTGCGAGGTGGAGATCGGTGCCGCGTTCGGCCCCGTGTATGACGCGGAGCGGTACGGCGCCCGGCTCGTGGCCTCCCCCCGGCATGCCGACGCACTGCTGGTGACCGGGGTGGTGACGCGCAACATGGCCGAGCCCCTCAAGCGGACGTTCGAGGCGGTACCGGATCCGAAAGTTGTTGTCGCGGTGGGTGATTGCGCCCGGAACTGCGGTGTCTTTGCCCGCGCCTACGGTGTCGTCGGGGCGGTCGGTGATGTGGTGCCGGTGGACCTGGAAATCCCCGGCTGCCCGCCTCGACCAGAGGCGATCGTCGACGCGGTACGGAAACTGACCGGCCGATGAACCTGGTCCTGGTCGCGTTGCTGACGGCGGTGGGAGTGGGGGCGCTCAGCGCCGCCGCCGGCCTGCTGGCACCCGGCCGGCTACGCCCCGCGGCGGTCGGGGTGGGTGTGACGGTCAGCGGCGCGGCGGCGGCGGTGGCCGGGGTTGCGGCGATGACCGGGCAGAGCGCCGCTGTGGTGTTACCTGATCTGCTGCCGCTGTCCGGGGTGCTGATCACCGTGGATGCCCTGGGTGGGGTGTTCCTCGCGATCACCGGGGGCGTCGCGGTCGCGGTCGGAACCTACGGCATCGGGTACTGCCGGCAGCACGGCCTGGACAGCCGGCTGGTGCAGACGACGCTGCCGCTGTTCGTCACGGCGATGATGCTGGTGCCGGTCGCCGGCAGTGTGGGGACCTTCCTGCTGTGCTGGGAATTGATGGCGCTGACCTCGTTGCTGCTGGTGGTCGCCGAGCACCGCAGCCGGCCGGCCGTGGCGCGCGCCGGCCGCTGGTACGCGGTGATGACCCACCTCGGCCTGGTGGCCATCATGGTCGGGCTGCTGGTGTTCTCGGCGAATGCCGTCGACGGATCGTTCCCGGCACTGAGGGAAGCTGCAAGCGGGCTGTCGCCAACGGTCGCCGGGCTGGTCTTCGTGGCCACCGGGATCGGGTTCGGGTCGAAGGCCGGGATCGTCCCGTTGCACGCGTGGCTGCCGCGGGCCCATCCGGAGGCGCCAAGCAACGTATCGGCGCTGATGTCCGCGGCGATGGTGAACCTCGGTGTGTACGGCATCATCCGGGTCGGCTTCGACCTGCTCGGCGGCGCCCAGGACGGCGCCGCTGGCTGGTGGTGGCTACTGGTGCTGACGCTGGGCGCGCTGTCGGCGATTTACGGGATCTTGCAGGCCGCCATCGGCACGAACCTCAAACGCCTGCTGGGGTACTCGACGACCGAGAACATGGGCCTGGTCCTCGTCGGTGTCGGCGCCGCCGGGATGTTCGCCACCTCCGGGGACCTGCCGCTGGCCGGGTTGGCGATGGCGGCCGCCATGTTGCACCTGGTCAACCATGCGGCGTTCAAAACCCTGCTGTTCCAGTCCGCCGGGTCGGTGCTGGCCGCGACCGGGCGCCGCGACCTGGACGACATGGGCGGGCTGCGGGCCGGGATGCCCGGCACCACAGCGGCTTTCGGCCTCGGTGCGCTGGCGGCGTCCGCGCTCCCACCGGGTGCCGCGTTCGTCAGCGAGTGGCTGCTGCTGCAGGCCCTGATCCACGGGCTGCCGACCGCCGGGGCGTCGGCCGCGATCGTCATGCCGCTGGCCGTGGCAGCGGTGGCGTTGACCGCGGGACTGGCAGTGGCCACCTTCGTCAAGGCGTTCGGGATCGGTTTCTTGGCCAGACCGCGCAGCCCGGAAGCGGCGCACGCCACCGAGAGCCCGCCCAGCATGTTGGCCGGGATGAGCATCGCCGCCGCTGCGTGTGTCGGGTTGGCGTTGTTGCCCACGCTGGTGCTGCCGACCATCGGCGCGGTGGCGGGCGCGACAGTCGGTTCGGCGGACCCGCTGGAGATCGACGGGATGACGATCCGTCTGGTCGGAGTCGCCGGGTCCCTGTCGCCGCTGATGCTAACCGTCGCCCTGGTGATCGGCCTCGCCGCGACGCTGGCCGGGGTCCGGGTCCTGGCGACCCGCCGGGCGGCCCGCGCGGCGCGGCTCTGGGATTGCGGTGCGGGACCGCTTTCGGCGCGGATGGAGTACACCGCAACGTCTTTCGCCGAACCGCTGCAGCGGGTGTTCGACGACGTGCTGCAGGCCGAGCAGGACGTGGACGTTACCCATGCCGAGGAATCCAGCTACCTGGTGCAGACGATCGAATACCGGCGGCGGGTGCCCGATCGGATCGAGCGTCGGCTGTATGAGCCGGTCCTGGCCGTGTTCGCGGCATGGGGCCGGGCCGGTCGGCGCCTGGCACCTGGCAGCGTGCACCGCTATCTCGGTTACGGCTTCTACTCGCTGTGCGGGCTGCTGATCCTGCTGGTGGTGACCCGGTGACCGCGCTCGGTGTGACTGGTGTCGTGCTGCAACTGCTGATCGTCGTGGCCCTGTCACCGCTACTGACCGGGATGATGCGGCAGCTCCGGGCGCGGGTTGAAGGCCGCGCCGGCGCCGGGATCGGGCAGCCGTGGCGGGACCTGCGCAAGCTGATGCGCAAACGCCCGATCGCGCCACATGGCACCACCGAGGTGTTCCGGGTCGCCCCCGTAGTGCTGGTGGCGACGTGCCTGGTGGTGGCCGCAGTGGCCCCGTTCGTCACCACAGCGTCGTTGTTGGACCCGGTGGCCGATCTGTTCGCGGTGGTGGCCCTGTTGACTCTGGGCACCGTGGCGTTGGCGCTGGCCGGAATCGACACCGGCACTGCGTTCGGCGGGATGGGCGCGAGCCGGGAATCCACGATCATCGCGCTGGTCGAGCCGACCCTGCTGGTGGCGATCTTCGCCCTGTCGGTGCCAGTCGGGTCGACCAACCTGGGGGCGATCGTCACCGCAACATTGAACGACCCCGCGCAAGTGTTCTCCCCGGTCAGCCTGCTCGCCGCGGTCGCGTTGATCGTGGTGATCATCGCAGAGACCGGTCGACTCCCGGTCGACAACCCGTCCACCCACCTGGAACTGACGATGGTGCACGAGGCAATGATCCTGGAGTACTCCGGCCCGGACCTGGCCATGGTGGAACTCGCCTCGTCGATGCGGCTAACGGTGTTCCTCGGCCTGCTGGCCAACCTGTTCGTTCCGTGGGGGATCGCCACCACCGGTCAACCACTGCTGGTCGCCGCCGCGGTGCTCGCGTTCGTCGCCAAGGTCGCCCTGCTCGGTGCGGTCCTGGCGGTGGGTGAGGTCTTCCTGGCCAAGCTGCGGCTGTTCCGGGTACCCGAGTTGCTCGCCGGTTCCTTCGTCCTGGGGTTGCTCGCCGTCGGCGCTTCCTTCTTCCTCGCATGATCACCATCAGGGATCGGGGTCGATCATGAGTGAGCAGCTGTACGGGCAACTGCTCAATATCGCCGTGGGCGCGTTGCTGCTCACCGCTGTGCTGATCCTGTGGCGCCGCGAACTCTCCGCGATCATCAATGTCTTCGCACTGCAGGGCATAGCGCTGACGGTGCTGGTCGGCCTGATCGCCCTGGAAGAGGGTTCCGTCGAGCTCGGTGCGGTCGCGGTGGGGGTGCTGGTGCTCCGCGCCGGCGTCCTGCCGTGGCTGCTGCGCCGCGCGCTCGCCGGGGCCGGCACGACCCGCCGGGAGACCCAGCCGCTGGTGAATGTGGTGTCCTCCCTGATGGTCGCGGCCGGGTTGACACTGCTCGCCTACCTGGTGTCCCAGCCGCTGGTGGCACTGGACCCGTCGCCCGCCGCGCACGCCATCCCGGTGGCGATGGCGGTCGTGCTGATCGGCTTCTTCGTGCTGGTTACCCGACGGTTGGCGCTGTCCCAGCTGGTCGGTTTCCTGCTGATGGACAACGGCATCACCGCCGTCGGGTTCCTCACCACCGCCGGCATCGGAGTGGTCGTCGAGCTCGGCATCTCCCTGGACGTGCTGCTGGTGGTGCTGGTGCTGCAGATCCTCAAAACCCGCATCCGGGAAGCGTTCGGCGACACCGACATCGACGACCTGCGGGAGCTGCACGACTGATGACAACCCTTCTGGTGCTTGCGCCCGTGCTAATCCCGCTCGCCGCCGCCGCCATCTTCGGCATCGCGGGCTGGCGACCGGCCACCGTGTGGGTCGGCGCCGTCAGCGCGGCCGGGATGCTGACTGCCGCGATCGGCACCGCAGTCACCGTGACCACCGGCGGGCCGCTGACCGCGGTCGGCGGGTTGCTGGCGGTGGACGCGCTCAGTGCGTTCATGTTGATCGTGATCGGCGCGGTCGCGCTGGTCGCGACCGCAGCGACCCCGACCCACCTGCGGGCCGAACTCGCCGCCGGCCGCACCGACCCAAAGGTGTGCACCCAGCACAGCCTCCTGGTTCAGGCGTTCCTGGCCGCGATGTCGCTGGCCGTGCTGGCCGCAAGCTTGGGAGTGCTGTGGGTGGCCATCGAGGCCACCACGGTGGTGACCGCGTTCCTGGTCGGGCAGCGCCGCGGCCGCGGCGCGGTGGAGGCCGCCTGGAAATACGTCATCATCTGCTCCACCGGGATCGCCCTCGCCCTGCTCGGGACGTTCCTGCTCAACTACGCCGCCCAGCACGCATCCACCCCGGCCGGGCTGGACTGGGTCGGACTGACCGCGGCCGCGCCCACACTGGATCCGGGAGTGACCCGCATCGCGGTCCTCCTGCTGTTCCTCGGGTTCGGCACCAAGGCCGGCCTCGCGCCGTTGCACGCCTGGCTGCCGGACGCGCATTCCCAGGCCCCGGCGCCAGTGTCCGCGCTGATGTCCGGGGTGCTGATCTCGGTCGCCTTCTACGCGATTCTGCGAGTGAAGATCATCGCCGACGCTGCCCTCGGCCCGGACTTCGCCCGTGCCCTGCTGATCGTGCTGTCGCTGGCCTCGATGACCGTCGCTGCGTCATTGCTGTTGGCGCAGAAGGACTACAAGCGGATGCTGGCGTACTCAAGCATCGAGAACATGGGCCTGCTCGCCCTGGGTGCGGCCATCGGCAGCCCACTCGCGGTTGCCGCGGTGCTGTTGCACATCCTGGGCCACGGGCTGGCCAAGAGCGTGCTGTTCCTGTCCGCCGGCCGGGTCCTGCAACTCACCGGCTCCAGCCGTATCGACCACGTGCGTGGCCTGGCCGCGAGGGACCCGGTGCTGGCCGGGTGCCTGGGGTTCGGCGTGCTGGCGATCATCGCGTTCCCACCGTTCAGTCTGTTCGCCAGCGAACTGGGTATCGTGACGGCCGGTTTCGCCGGCGGCGTGGGCTGGGCGACCGCGGCGGCACTGATCCTGGTGCTGGTCATCGTGGCGGCGCTGGTGGGTCACACCAGCCGAATGCTGCTCGGTGCGCCCACGCAGGGCCCTGCACCGAGCACCGGAGACGATGACCTGAGAACCGGCGACAGTCCCGCCGTGGTCCCGGGACCGACGGGGGCACCGGTCACAGCCGGAGCATCGGTTGCGGCGGACGTCGCCGGCACCGCCGACGGCGAGCCGGTCGACGCAGGGTCGGCAGTGGCCGTGGCTGTCGCTTCGTCAGTCCCGGCGAGCCCGCTGACTGTTGGGCGGCGGCTCGGCGCAGACAGCTATGCGCTGATCGCGGCGCTGGTCCTCTGCGGTGTTCTGGGTCTGACCTTGGGCCCGCTGGCCCCGCTGCTGGAACAGGCCACCGCCATCGTGACCGGAATGACGCCATGACCACCGCGATGACCGGTGAACCGGTAGGGGAGCACCGCGTCGCAGTGACCGTCCGCGCGAGTGACCTCGTGCCGTCCGCCCGCGTTCTGCTGGACAGTGGCTACCGGGTCGCGTTGGTCGCCGGGCACGATGACGGCCAATCGCTGCGGGTCGTGTACCTGTTCACCCGGGCCGGCCCGGACCACCGCGTCGAGCTGCACCTGCCCTGCGACCCGGCCGACCCCCACGTGCCCACTCTGGCCGGGTTGTCCTTTCCCGCCGGCCGGTTCGAACGGGAGGTCCGGGACCTGTTCGGCATCATCCCCGATGGTCACCCGATGCCCAGCCGGCTCGTCCGGCACTTTCACTGGCCCCGCGGCTGGCATCCGATGCGCCACGGCGCCGGCGACCCGCCCCCGTTCGGCGACGTCGACGGTCCCTACCAGTTCCGCACCGTCGAGGGCCCCGGGGTGTACGAGATCCCGGTCGGACCAGTGCACGCCGGGATGATCGAACCCGGTCACTTCCGGTTCTCCGTCGTGGGCGAAACCATCCTGAACCTCAAGGCACGGTTGTGGTTCGTGCACCGCGGCATCGAGAAACTCTTCGAGGGCCGCACCCCCACCGACGGGATCGAAATGGCCGAACGGGTCAGCGGGGACACCTCGGTCGGCCACTCACTAGCGTTCTGTCGGGCCGTCGAGGACGCCTACGGTGTGCCGATCTACCTTGCCACCCAACAGATCCGGGCGATCTTGCTGGAGTTGGAACGGCTGTACAACCACGTCAACGACATCGGCGCGCTGTGCAACGACGTCGGCCACAGCATCCTGAACAACCAGGCGCAGCGGGTCCGCGAACAACTACTGCGGATCAACGACCAGGTCACCGGGCACCGGCTGCTCCGCGGCGCGATCCGGATCGGCGGCGCCGAGATCATCGCACTGCCCGACCCGGACGCCCTGGCCGCCATCGCCACCGACGCCGCCGAAATCGTTGCGCTCGCCCTGGCGCACAGCGTGGTCCGGGACCGATTCACCGGCACCGCGGTGCTGACCCGCCAACAGGCCCTGGACCTCGGCACCCTCGGGTACGTCGCCCGGGCCAGCGGTGTGCCGGTCGACGCCCGCCGCGACCACCCCGTGCACGGGGTCAGCTACCCGCACCCCACGCCTGCCCACACCGACGGGGACGTGTTGTCCCGGTTCCTGATCCGCGCCGAGGAGATCACCGCGTCCGTGCAGACAATCACCACCCTGATGAAGGACTTCGACCAGGAATCCCCACCCGATGCCCCGCCGCCCCAGCCCGCGACGGTCCACGCCGCCTCGGGGGTCGGGATCGTCGAAGGGTGGCGGGGCACGATCGTGCACCGGGTCGAACTGGACGCCGCCGGGGTGCTGACCAGGGTCCGGGTCGTCGACCCGTCCTTCTTCAACTGGCCCGCCCTGCCCGTCGCGTTGGCGGACACGATCGTTCCCGACTTCCCCTTGGCCAACAAGAGTTTCAACCTCTCCTACGCCGGAAACGACCTCTGACCGGACCCGCAACCGATCCCGGTTCATCCGACCAAGCGCGGGACCTCCGCGAGGCAGAGTTCGATGAATGCGATCGCCTCGTTGATCTCCACCTGATCCACTCGGGTCGATCTCGGCCTCGAGCAACCACGCGGCCACCGCGGTGGCGGACCGCTGCCGTGAGTGTGCCGTGAAGATGCCCGGCTGTCGGCCGGCAAGGATCTGGCCGTGACCCGGCGAGGTACCTCTCGTCGGGCGGCCACGCAGTGCGCGGCCAACGTGACATATGTCGCTTCATCAGCACTTGCGCAAATCAGCAACTAAGCACACGCTTCATTTGCCCTGCATTCGATTCGGTTTTCCTGCGACGGAGGGGGAACGACTGTGACGATGATCAGCGAGTTCTCGGCGGTTCTGCGGGATCAGATCGAGACCACCCAGGACGAGCTCTTGGCCGCCCAGGCAGCGGGCTTGCCGCGCCAGGTCTACCGACACAGTGCGCGACTGCTCGACCTGCTGGACCGCGCTGACCTCAACGGTGTCGACACGAACGGCTGGGTGACGGAGGACATCCTGTCCGTCGCGTATGCGACCTTTCCCACCAATGCCTGATCGCGCTGCGAGGAAGGTGGCCGCAGTGAAAGGCAACCAAGGACCGCCGAGCTACCCGATTCCGAATGATGAGCCACTGGTGTGTTCTTCCGAACGAGCCGCTGCGCACCCGCTGATGTCACCGATAGACGGTGGTCTCTCGCCGGTCGGTTGCGGGTGAAAGCCGAGATCATCGGCCGGCGCACCGGGCTGGCCGTGATAACCAAGCCCGTCAGCGCCGCCGGCGACGCGGCGAGGCCGGTCAATACCGTTCGTGAGATGGGTGCGATCGGTGCGATCTTTCTGAACGGCGTCGAAGCAGACCGAGCACGGCGGACCCAGCAGGTAGTGGCCCATTGGGATGGGCCGGTGGTTCCCACCGACCAGGATGGCAGCAGAATCGCGAACACCGTCGCGCCCACGGCGCCATTACTGCGACCGCTGCTGATCACGGCGGGGATCGGGCGAAATCGACCTGTGGAATGCCGGGGAACCGATGGGTTTCGGGCTGAAACGCCATGTCGACGGTGCAGACGGTGTCATCGACCCCACCGGCCGCGTCCCACCAACTGCGCGTGCTGACCTGGTGGCGTCCGACCACTCGACCGACTGGTACCCGAACCGGATTCCAGCCTTCCCGAGAACATTGCATCAACCGCGCTGGCGGTCCTTCAGGGCGTCGACGCCGGTCGGCAGTGCCCAGGCACTTCTGCGAGGCGCAGATAGACCGCAGCACACGGCAGCGCACCGATCTGACAGTCGCTGCCCCGTTAGCGGGTTCATTTCCCACGATCAGTGGTGCAACGGCACCGCGGCAAGGAGAGCACCAGTGACCACTACAGGAATCTTCGGTCTGGATGAGCCACCCACCATCCATCACGGCCTGTTGGCGTGGGTCACTGACGTCGCCGCCCTCACCAAGCCCGATGCGGTGGTGTGGTGCGACGGATCAGATGCCGAACGAGAACGGCTGACCCACAAGCTCATCGAAGCAGGGACCTTCATCCAGCAGGAGACGAGCCCCCGAACATTCCGGTGCGCGATGGACCCAGAGGACGTCGCCGAAGTGGGCCGGCACACCTATGTCTGCGCCCGCGAGGAGTCCACCGTCGACCCGGCCGTCAACTGGATGGAACCGGTCGACATGAAGATCATCCTCACCGAGGAATACCGCGGTTGCATGCGAGGCCGCGTCCTGTACGTCGTCCCGTTCCTGCACCTCGACACCGTCGACGGACCCCCGATGCTCGGCGTACAGATCACCGACTCCGAGTACGTCGTGGTCTCGATGCACCTCGTGTCCGGCGCCGGCTCGATGGGCTTTGCCACCTTCGGTGACGGCGCCGAATTTACGCGAAATGTGCATTCTGTCGGGGCGCCGCGCCGCCCAGGACAGCCCAACGTGCCGTGGCCCTGCGACCACACCAAATACCTCGCCCAATTCCCCGAAACACGCACCATATGGAGCTACGGGTCCGGTTTCGTCAGCAACGCCGTGCTGGGCAAGGATTTCGATCTCACCCGTGTGCCGCTCAACCGACCCGCAGACGCGGCCCACGCCATGGAAGCGCGCAGGACCGAGACCGCCGCCATGGAGGCATGGTTCGCGGAGGCCATCCACCACCACCAAGAGGCCCACAGTGGATCGGCACTTCTGCTTCGACGGGCAAACGCGGCCGTCCGTTACCCCTGACCCATGCCGGGCATCGGCAGCAGCTCGCACACCTCGATCGCGTTGCCGGGCATCATCAGGTGCGGGTGCCCGTCGAGGAGCGCCGTGAGGGCCTCGGTGGTCTCGGCTTCCATCAGTGAGTAGCCGCCGACGAAGCCGGGCGTCGCCGGGCCGTCGCCGATGGTCGCGACGGTCTGTGTGGGTGACCCCATGTCGGTGATCGCCGAGCCTGCCTTGCCTGCCCAGACCATCCAGGCGTCCATGCCAGCCTGGGCCTGCTCGGCGGTGGCGTTAGCCATCTGGTCCTGGGCCGAGAGGGCCGAGCGGTACAGCAACAGGTACTTGGTCATTGAGAGCCTCCTGAGGTGTCCGGTTCGAGCGTTATTTTGATCACACTCAAAATACATACGGGTGGAACGTCATGCAAGGATGGATCGAGTGACGAGTCCGGACGCGACGGAGGACCTCCAGGCGACCATCGACGCCCTGGGATCGCCCGTGCGTCGCGAGATTCTCTGGATGCTGTGGGACGCCGAACTGCCGGCCGGCGAGATCGCGGCCCGTTGCCACCTCACCGGCGGCACTGTGTCCTCCCACCTGGCCGCCCTGCGTCGCGCCGGACTGGTGACGATGCGAGGCGCTGGCACCTTCCGCTTCTACCGCCTTGATCGGGCCGCTATGGAGGCCGTTCTACCCCTACTGGCCAGCGCGGACAGCAAGTGGACGGTGGCCGACGATGTCCCCGAGCGGGCCCTGGCCGCTGCTGCTCTGGAGCAGTGGGTCACGGTCCACGTTGACACCGCCTTGGACCAGGTCACGGCGTATGAGTCGTTCGCCGACGGTGCGCGCTACTCGGAGTGGCTGGGTGTCCCGGTCACCATCGAGGAAGGGCGGTTCAGCACCGAGATGGAGTGGGGTACCCGGGTTCGCGGCCGCTACGAGGTGTTGGCGCCACCCGAGCTGATCGCGATGCGCTGGGACTTCGACGACGACCTGACCCCGGTGCCGGGCCGGCAGCTGGTGGGCTACCTGCGGTTCCTGCCCACGGCGGACGGCTGTCGGGTCGAGGTGCACCAAGAGGCGCAGGACGTCGGACAGGCGCAATACCTCACCGCTGCGTGGTCGATGGTTCTCGGCAGGCTCAAGGAGCACGCCGACCTGCACCGCAGGACGGAGCGCCACCGGCGGCCCAAGTTCCTCGACTAAGGATTCGGCTCACAGGCGAGGCCTCCTGAGGGACAGGTTGATTCTCGCGCAGCACAATCCGTGACCGGGAGCAGGAGTCAGCCGCGTTCGTTCGTGCTCTCCGTGTCGAGCAGATGACGGCCCTCGCTGACATCGGCATCGACGAAGTGAATCGGCGGGAATCTCGGCGGACGGGACCGTCTCGCAAGCCGAACGGCCAACGGAGCATCAACGGTGCTATCCCATGGGTTCCGTTTTCTTCATTGTCAACGTCCGCAGGGGATCCCTCTACGGGACGACGTGGGCTGCTCGCGGCGCAAGAGCTGGAGCGGGCTGGGAAGCGGCAATTTCGGTCGGTCGCCTTGCAATTGACTCGATCTCGAGCAGGCGGTTCCATTTGGCGGCTCGCTCTTACTGCCACCCGTCGCGGCACGTCGCGTAACGTCCAACGCATGGACGCGTCGTCGCATGCCTCACCGTTGCTGGCGCTTCCCGCAGGCTTCGCCGATGTGCTAGCGGCGGAGCGCGCTTCCTATGACCTTCCGCCACAGCTGCCGAAGGTGGCCGAGCAGCTGATCCATGCCTTTCTCGCGCTGCTGTTCCCGCATTACACGCAGGAAGTCGGCTGTCGGGCCGGCGATGTGGACGCTGATGCCGCCGCCCTGTTCCAGCTCCTCGACGAGGCGCTGACGCTGCCCGCGATCGACGTCGATATGCGCAGCCGCGTCAGCCGTGAGTTCGTCGCCACGCTGCCAAAGATCCGGAACGCGTTGCTGCTGGACGCCGCCGCGATCGCCGATAGCGATCCCGCTGCATCGGGCGTAGACGACGTCATCCTCGCCTACCCGGGCTTCTTCGCGACCGCAGTGCATCGGATGGCCCACCAGCTCTGGGCCGCTGGCGTGCCGCTGCTGCCCCGAATACTCGGGGAACTGGCTCACCGCTTCACCGGGATCGATATCCACCCCGGGGCGAGTATCGGCAAGGCCTTCGCCATCGACCATGGCACCGGAGTCGTCATAGGTGAGACCTGCGAGATCGGGGACCGGGTGCGGCTCTACCAAGGCGTCACCCTCGGCGCGCTAGTTGTAGAGAAAGCGATGCGCGCCAAGCGCCACCCCACCGTCGAGGACGATGTGATCATCTACTCCGGGGCTACCATCCTGGGCGGTGACACCGTCATCGGAGCCGGCGCCCGCATCGGCGGAAACGTGTGGCTCACGCGCAGCGTCCCACCGGGCTCGTTCATCTCGACCAGCGCAGCAATCGACCGCCGCCGGACCCCCAACGGATCCGCGTCCGCGGAATCAACCGACCCCGCTCTGGAATTTCATCTCTGAGAAAGTCCCAGCCGGCAGAGACCACCCACCGTCCACCACAACTGGAGAGCCATGAAGGCCGACAGCATCCTCGACGTCATCGGGAACACCCCCCACATCCGACTCAGCCGCCTGTTCGGAGACCGAGTCGAAGTGTGGCTCAAGCTCGAGCGGGCCAACCCGGGCGGGTCCATCAAGGACCGCATCGGCCTAGCCATGATCGAGACCGCCGAAGCGGACGGCTCACTCAAGCCTGGCGGCGAGATCATCGAACCGACTTCAGGAAACACCGGCATCGGCTTGGCCATGGTCGCTGCCGTGAAGGGTTACCCCATCACGCTGGTCATGCCGGAGTCGATGTCGGTAGAACGCCGCCGGCTGATGGCCGCCTACGGGGCTCGGTTCGTGCTCACACCCCGCGCCGACGGCATGAAAGGCGCGATCGCGAAAGCCGGGCAGCTCATCGCCGAACGCGACGGAGCGTGGATGCCCCAGCAGTTCGACAACCCGGCGAACATCGAAGTACACAAGCGCACCTCTGCGCAGGAGATCCTCGCCGACTTCCCCGAGGGGATCGACGTCTTGATCACCGGTGTCGGCACCGGCGGGCACATCACTGGTGTCAGTGAAGTCCTCAAGGAGAAATGGCCGCAGATGCAGACCTTCGCGGTCGAACCCGCGAAGTCTCCGGTCATCAGCGGTGGCGACCCATCCCCGCACAAGCTGCAAGGCATCGGCGCAGGATTCATCCCCGTCAACCTGCACACCGACACCCTCGATGGCGTCATCCAGGTGAGCGAGGAAGACGCCTTCGGATATGCCATTCGCGCCGCCCGTACCGAGGGGATCTTCGTCGGCCCCTCCTCGGGCGCTTCACTCGCCGCGGTTGCCCAGAAGCTCCCAGACCTGCCCGATGGGGCTCGGGTCCTCACCTACTGCTACGACACAGGCGAGCGATATCTCTCCGTCGAAGGCCTGTTCGATGACGAGAGTGCAGCCCAGGACTGAACGTATGACGCCACGAGTCGAGCCGCGCCCATGACGACAACGCCGTAGGTCGATCCTTCCGCCACGACGATGTTGGTTATCCCCGTGGCCCGGGGCAGGGCTCGTCTTGGTCACCCAAGAAGTTCGGCCCAAAGTGCGAATCTCCAGGTTTGTTGCCTGACCGAGCCAACTCCCTGACACCGGATTATCGGGGCGTTAAGCGAACTGGCTCGTGTTGGTGAACGAGGGGTGGACGGGACCGTTGCCGCCCCACCAAGCCCGATCAACTCCGCGTCGAGCCATGCCTGGTGATAGCCGTCCTTGTTGCCGCGACCTCCTGTGGTGGCCGGTCAGCCGCCTGCCGCCACACCCCGCCACTTGCAGTTGCATCGGCTGATCGTCGCTCCCCCGCGGCGGTCGGGTCATGTTGCCGGCCTCCTTGGGTTCGAAGGCGAGCATCCGGCCGAGCGCGACAGCCAGAGTGCAGCAAATGCGGGCGATTCTGGCTGTTCGAGCAGAGTGCGGGGGGGTGCACCACCACCCGAACGCGAAACAGCTCTGAGCGCGAGCGAGCGCCCGTGTTGGAGGAACCTCTGGCCAGGACCACCGGGTTGGATGGCGATTGCCGCGGCTCGCCGCGCCACTTGGGTGCTGTTGTCGCGCTGTTGTCGGCCGCGTGCGCGGCTGCGACGGACGACCCCGTCGTGGTCACCCGGACGGTGAACAGCCGGTCCAGCTCCAACCATCGCCGCAGATCTCCGGCGGCGGCTCAACGTCGACCGCGACCTCGCCGCAGGCACCGGAGGTGCGGTTCGCCGCAGCGTCTCGTTGTTGACTGGGCGTTCGACTTCCCGACGTGGCGGTCCCTGTCTGCGGTCTGAACGGCGCCGGTGTTGAACACCCCTCCCGAGGTGTGGGACGGGTTCGGTAAGGGCTGGGCGGCAGTCGGCGGCTCCACGGCCCACCCCATGTCAGTGTCGCGGGGCGGACGCGGCGAAACGCCGCAGCCTGGTCACCGCAAGCGAGGGTGGCCCACCGGCCCGGCGCTGCCGCAGCGCCGCCCGGATCAGCCGTTGCAGTTCGAGTTCACCGCTGCACCGCCAGCACTCCCGCAGGTGGGCCCGGACCCGGGCTTCCAGGGCCGGGTCGAGTTCCCCGTCCAGGTAGGGTCCGACGCGGGGGCTCAGCAGCAGGTGACGCACGGGATGCACGCCAGTGGAAACCCGTCGCGGACCCGGCTGATTCCGCGGTCACCAGTGCGACCACCGATGGAATCACCCACAGGGCCAGGAGGGTTGCCATGGCCGTGAGCGGTTTACCGAGCGGGAAGCAGTACAGCGCGTTCGACGAGCACGTCGTACCGCAGATCGAGGTGCTGTACCGGGTGGCGCTGGCGATGACGGGGCAACCGGCGGACGCCGAGGACCTGGTCCAGGACACCCTGGTGCGGGCGTTCCGGGCGATCGACGGATTCGACGGCGCGCACCCGCGGGCGTGGCTGCTGACCATCCTGCGCAACACCCACATCAACCGGGGCCGCCGCCGTCGGCCGGTGCTGTTCACCGACGGGGAGCAGGCGCAGCGGTCCCTGGAATTGGTCGGTCCCTCCGCCCCAGCGGCCGAGGACGTGGTGGTCGGCGAACTGTTCGAGGCGGTGGTCGCCGACGCGTTGGCGGCGCTGCCGGACAAACACCGGGCGGTCGTGACGTTGGTCGACATCGAGGGTCTGAGCTACCAGCAGGCCGCGGACACTTTGGGGGTTCCCCGAGGCACGGTGATGAGCAGGCTGCACCGGGCCAGGGCCCGCATCCGGGTCCGCCTCGTGACCGCCGGGTTCCTACCCAACGGGAGGGCGATATGAAGATGCTGATCGGCCGCTTGACCCGGTCGGAGTGCTCTCGGGTGGCCAGGGTGCTGCAGAGCTACCTGGACGGGGAGGTCGACCCGCCGACCGCGGCGATGGTGACGGCCCACCTGGAGTTCTGCCGCCGCTGCGGTCTCGAGGCGAGCACGTACCGGTCGATCAAGACGGCCATCGCGGCCACCGGGCCGGCCGACGTCGACCGAGCCGTCATCGGGCGGTTGCAGGCATTCGCCGCGGGCCTGGACGACCCCGGAGACCCCAGTGACCACTGATCCGGGCCAAGCGTCTCACCGCGCCGCCGCACCCGTCAGGCCGATCCGCAGCCTCACGTCAGGTTCCACGCGATGACCGGGATTCCACGTCCCGTCGGTGGATGTTACCGGTCCTGATAGGACCGGGAGCGAGAAGTCAGTACGCCCGAGAAGTGTTCACGAAGCAGGGCTTTGCAACGGAGAGGGATTGATCCGGGATGACTGTTCGACCGTCGGTCGTGGTGTTCGATGTCAACGAGACCCTGTCGGACATGGAGCCGTTGAGCAGCCGGTTCGCGGACGTGGGGGCGCCGCCGGGGTTGTTGCGGGTGTGGTTCGCGGGGGTGCTGCGGGACGGGTTCGCGTTGACCGCCGTCGGGGCGAGCGAGTCGTTCGCGGTGCTCGCCGCCGAAGGTCTGCGCACGGTGCTGCACGGGGTGCCGCTGAACCGGGACCTGGACTCCGCCGTGGACCATGTGCTGGCCGGTTTCGCCGGACTGGGTGTCCATCCGGACGTGCCGGCCGGGCTCAGTGCGCTCCGTTCAGCGGGGTACCGGTTGGTCACCCTGTCCAACGGTGCCACCGAGGTCGCCGACCGACTGCTGACCGGTGCCGGTGTGCGCGGCGACTTCGAACGACTGCTGTCGGTGCAGGACGCAGGCATGTGGAAACCGGCGCCTGGTGCGTACGCCTACGCGGCCGGGGTCTGCGGGGTGGACCCCGCGGACATGATCCTCGTCGCGGTGCACCCGTGGGACATCGACGGTGCGACCAGGGCCGGGCTGCAATCCGCCTGGGTGAACCGCACGGGGCCGCCCTACCCGTCGTTTTTCACCCGACCGACCCTGACCGTGGCGGACCTGTGTGACCTTGCCCGCCGGATCGGGGCCTGAAGGTTCCAGGCCGTTCCGGAAATCGGCTGGCACCCATGGGGTCGGGTCAGCGCCCGCACGTCGCTCGCCATAGTGGTCTCGCATCCGCGCCGGTACCACATCGATGCCCGGCACCGCCTACGGATGGATCTAAAATCCGAGCTCGGGGTCGGCGAACGTCACTGACCTGTCACATGGTTCTTGGCGTATTTCGTTCTCTCACATGGACTGGGCTTCGTAGATTCGCACGCTGTCAATGATCGGCATGGTGCTCACCAGTTCCTCCGCCGCGGCCAGGGACTCGGCATTGAGAATGCGTGAGGTAATTGGTGCGTCCCTTTTTGCGGCGGCTGATCAGACCCGCGTTCTCCAAGACCTTGAGGTGCTTGCGAATCGCCGGAAGCGACAGTCCTCGTAGGTCGGCGAGTTGGTGAACCGCCAACGGCTGTAGCCCCAACACGTAGACGATTTCGCGTCGGTGTGGGTTGGCCCGTGCCTCCAGCAACTGGTCCAACAGATCGTCCCGACCGCTCGACACGGCACCCCACCCCCACGCAAAGGTTAACCAGAAGGTGAAGTCGTCAATGTCGATGCCTCCGCACGGACCCATCTCGAACGGGCGACTGGAGTTCCCGGTGCTACCCGGCGTACCTCGGGTCGGCGGCCACGACGACCCCGCCCGCCCGGGGCAGACCGGCCGTCATCGGTTCACCCAGCCGCACCGAGGTGGTCACCGGGGCGTGCACGGTCACGAGCGGGCCACCGGTCAGTTGGACGTCCACGGCGAGGTGGGTACCGGCGAACCTGGCGGCGACCGCCACCCCGTCCATCGTTTCGTCATCGCTGGAAGGGCTTGTCAGGGTGAAGGTTTCGGGCCGGATGACCAGGACCGCCGGACCGTCGGGCAACGTCGCCGGCCGGCGCAGACCGGTGGCGGCGGCGGTGAACACACCGGTGCGGACGGTGCCGGGGAGTTCGTTGGTGACGCCGAAGAACCGGGCTGCGATCAACGACGGTGGTGCGGTGTAGAACATCTCGGGGTCGCCCTGTCCCTCCAGCCGTCCGTCGAGCATCAGGGCGATGGTGTCGGCGACCTCGACGGCCTCGGCCTGGTCGTGGGTCACGAACACCGTCGTCACCCGTGATTCGGTGTGCAGAGCCTTGACCAGGCAACGCATCTCGGCCCGCAGAGTGGCGTCGAGCTGGGAGAACGGTTCGTCCAGCAGCAGCACCTGCGGTTCCAGCACCAGGGCGCGGGCCAGCGCCACCCGCTGCTCCTGTCCGCCGGAGAGTTCCCCGACCCGCCGATTCGCCATTGCACCGAGTTGGACCCGGTCCAAGATCGATGCGACCCGGTCCCTGGTGTGTGCGCGGTCGAGCCGCCGCATCCGCAACCCGAATGCGACGTTCTGCTCCACGTTCAGGTGCGGGAACAGCAGGGGCTTCTGAAAGACCAGCCCGGCCGGGCGACGCTCCGCGGGAACACCCAGCTGCGAGCGGCCGTCGAACCGGATGTCCCCGGAGTCGGGGTCCAGCAGGCCGCCGATCATCGCCAGGGTGGTGCTCTTCCCGCAGCCGGACGGGCCGAGCAGCGCGGTGAACGACCCGGCCGGAATGTCGGTGGTCAGGTCCCGCACAGCGGGGGTGTCGCCGAACATCTTGCGCACCCCGGTCAGGCCGATCGCCGTGCCGGTCACAGCCGACCGAACCCGACCCCGCCGGAGCGACCGGCCAGCAACCTGGTGGCGGCCACGACCAGCAGTAGCGGCGGCACGATCACCAACACCGCGAGGGCGGCCGCCGCGGTGGTGTCCGACGAGCCGATCGCCGCGAACAGCAGCAGCGGCAACGTCTTCACCTGCCCGCCGCCGATCAGCAGAGTGAGCACATACTCGCTCCAGGAGATCAGGAACGTCAGCAGCGCGGCGACCGCGATCGCCGGGCGGAGCAGCGGCACGGTGACGAACAGCAGCACCCGCACCGGGCCGGCCCCGAGCGCCATTGCCTGCCGCTCGTAGTCGATGTCCAGGTTCGCGAACGCCGCACCCAGGATGATCGCGGCGTACGGGACCGTGGGCATCAGTTGCACAAGGACGACCCCCAAGATGCTGTCGGACAGGTGGTAGCGGACGAAGAACACCTGGATGCCCAGGGTGACGGCCAACCCGGGGACGATCACCGGGGCGAGCAGCAGGAACTGCACCGCTCTGCGGCCGCGGAACCGGTACAGCCCGATCGCCCGCCCCGCCGGGAAACCGATCAGACAGGCCAGTACCGAGACGGCCGCAGCGATGACCGCCGAGGTGCCCAGGCCCTGCAGGATGTCCGACCGCGGGTCTACCAGCAGCTCCACCCCGCGCAGGCTGAGCTGCTGCGGGAGCAGAGCGGGGTAGCGCCATTGCCCGGCGACCGACCAGATCAGCAGTGGAACCAGCGGCAGCAGCACCGCGACCAGCAGCAGGCCGACCAGCAGCCGCTGGCTCGTCCGCACCGAGAGTGGCCGCCGGGCAACGGGCTCGGTGGCTTCCTGGGTGGGAGCCCCGCCCGCGGCCACCCGTCGCGACGTGGTGGTCACAGCGACCTACGGGCCAGGCGTCCGGCGATGAACAGGTAGGCCGCGACCATCAGTCCGCTGAGCACCGTGATCAGCACCGCGACGGCCATGGCTTCCGGCCGGGCGGACAGGTCGGTGGCGTTGTAGTACTGCAACGCCACCACCGGCAGGGTCGCAGGGAAGGGTCGGCCGAGCAGGTACGGCACCTCGTAGGACCCGGCGGTGAACGCGAACACCAGCACCGCCCCACCGGCCACCGCCGGAATGATGACGGGCAGCGTCACATGCACCAACCGCTGCCACGGTCGCGCGCCCAGGCTGCGGGCGGCGTTCTCCAGGTCGTCAACGCCGCGGCCCAGCGCGGCCAGCGCGATGACCGTCAGGAACGGGGTTTCCTTCCACACGTAGGCGGCGATGATCGCCCAGCCGAACTCGTCGCCGGTCAACGCCGGGAACGCCGCCGGGGTGTCGGTGAACCCGGCGGCGTGGCTGACCCTGGACAGCAACCCACCCTGGGACATCAGCAGCATCAGGCACAGCGCCCCGACCAGGTGCGGCACGGCCAGGTTCGCCTGGAAGATCCCGCTCACCCACCTCCGGGACCGACCAAGGCGGCGGATCAACAACGCGGCCGACACCCCCAGCACCGCCGACAACACCGTTGGGATGATCGCGACCCGGGCGGTCAGCAGCAGCGAAGCGCGGACCGCCGGGTCGGTGAACATGGTCCGGTAGGCATCCAGGGACAGCCGCCAGGAGGGCAGGAACGGTTGGTAACCAAGGCTTTGCGCGACGGTCTGGGTGATGCTGGTGAGGAAGAAAACCCCGACGACCAGCAGGGCAGGGGTCAACAACAGTGCGATCCGGAGCCCGCGTGGCACCGCGCGGCGTCGATGATTCGCTGCCCACCGCGCTGATTGCCACTGCCGCCCCCGGGTCGTCGCGGCGGGACCGGTGGGCGGGGGACGGGTCCGCAGTCCCGGCTGGGTCATTGCTGTTGCAGGACGTTGGTGGTCCAGTCCTGTTCGATCCGGGTGAGGTACTTCGCGGCCAGTTCCGGTTGGGCGTTCTCGGTGAGGGCCGTCAGGGGCAGCACCGACGGGTGGACCGGGACTGCGGCGAACTGCGCTTGCACCTCGGGGCTGGTCTTGGTGACGTCGATCCCGGGATAGGTACCCTCGACTGTCAACAGTTCCAGTTGGCTCTGCGGGTCCTGCAGCACGTTCGCCAACACCATGGCGGCGGCCCGGTTGGCGGCGTTGGCGGGGATCGCGACGAAGCTGCGGTTGCCGATGTTCCCGCCGGCGAGGACGGCCTGTCGCGTGCTGGCCGGGTACAGGCCCTTGTCGACCTGGTCGCCCACGGCGCCGGGGCCGTAGGTGAAGAAGGCGCTGATCTCGCCGTCGCTGTAGAGCTTCTCGACCGCAGTCTGCGACTGCGGGTAGGTTTCCCCGCCCCGCCACAGGGACCCGGCGACGTCCTTCAATCGTGGCCACAGCTCCGCGGTGGCATTGGTGTAGTTGGTCTCGTCGAACGGTCCGGACAGGGTTGTCGGGCCGCCGATGGTGTCGTACAGGATGGTCCGCACGGCCATCGAACCGGTGAAGTCCGGCGGTGCCGGGTAGGTGAACTGGCCGGGGTTCGACCGGGCCCAATCGAACAGGGTGGACACTGACCTGACATCTGCGACGTCGAGTTCGGCGCTGTCATAGACCAGGGCCGAGTCGGCCTGCTGCCAGACGGCCTCGCAACCGTTGACCGGAATCCCGAAGTCGTTGGCGACCGCGGGGTCGGTGAAGTCCACGAACTGGGAGTTCGGCAGGGTCTTGTCCCACCCGCACGACCACAGGTTGGCCTGCACCCCGGTGGCGAAGTTCTCCCCGTTGACCCAGATCGCGTCCACCGACCCGTCGGTGGTCCGGCCGGCCTGCACCTCGCCGAGGACCTTGTTGACCGCGTCGACCGTGTCGGTGATCTTCACTTGGTTCAGCGTGACGCCCACCTTGCCGAGCTGGTCGGCGACGTAGCCGGTGATGAAGGCGTTGAGGGTGTCGTCACCGCCGTACATGTACCAGTTCACGGTCTGCCCTTTTGCCTGCGCCAGCACCGGTTCCCAATCCGACCCCGCGGACGTCACAGCGGCCCCGGACGTGGTCGGGGAAGTGACGGTGCAGGCTGAGGTGCACGCGGTGACCGTCAGGGCCAGCGCCGCTATCAGGGCGGCCAGACGGGCTCGGCGGGCGTGCGGGAAATGGGGAGGGCGCATCAGGTTTCCTGTCTTGCGGTGGCTGGGGTGCCCGGCGTCGGGTGGTCGGGCGCAGACGGGTCGGGCGCAGAGGGGCCGGGTCGGCGCAGGATCCGCACGCCGTACCCGATTCGTTGGGCCGCGGTCACCGCAACGGCGGCGGCGAACACCCACGCGATGAGCGTGGCGTGGGTGGGGAACAGGCAGAACAGGACGTACACGATGACGGTTTCGGTGCCCTCGGCCAGCCCGCCGACAAACCGCAGCGACCGTCCGTCACCCACCTCACCGCCGCCCCGACCACTGCCGCCCCGACCACTGCCGTCCGGATCACTGCCGTCCGGATCACTGCCGTCCGGATCACTGCGGCGGCGTTCGATCAGCGACGACAACGCCAAGAACGCGGTCCCGGAGACGTAATAGGCGGTCAACAGCGCCAGCGCTGCGACCCGGGCGTCCGGCACCGCCACCGCGACGGCCAACACGAAGCCGGCGTAAATGCTGAAGTCGGCGACGATGTCGAGGAACCCGCCGAGATCAGTGGCACCGCGACGCCGGGCGACCGGACCGTCCAACCCGTCCAACAGTCGGTTCAGCAGCCACAACACCAACCCGAGGGTCCACTGCCCGAACCCGACGGCCAGGCAGGCGCCGACCCCGGCGACCCACCCGGCGCCGGTTACCGCCAGCGGCCCCACCCCGGCCGCCGCCAGCCGGCCGCCGACGGCGTCCAGCGCCGGGGCCAGTAGCCGCCGGGCCGGCCGGTCAAGCATCGACACCAGCCCGAGGCAGGGTGCGGGCACTGCCCGGTGCGTGCCGGATCCGGTTGTTCGTGACCGGTGCCAGCGGGAGGAGCTTACGGAGCGCGATGTTCTCCTGCGGGTCCAGCACGCCGTGCTGCACGCAGGCCGGGACGAGTTCACCGGTTTCGGGGTGCGCCATCGCATACGAGCAGGCCTGCAGCCGCTCCTGAGTCGCCCGCAACCGCGGGTCGGACACCTCCTCACCGCGCTGCATGGCCGCCCACGCCGGCGCCACGGCGTCGGCGTCCATGAAGGAATGCATCACGAAGCTGACCGGCCGGACCCGCCGGGTGAGCAGCCTGCGCGGGCCCACTTTTCGGACTGTGCGGGCCGTCCAGCCGGCGAACACCACCGCGACCGACGGATGCCGGGCGATCACCCGGGCGAGTTTGCCCAGCAGGTGCGGAATCGGTGTCCCGGAAAAGTTCACCCCACCCAGGTACCGATAGAAGACGTCCCGGACGTGCAGGTCGACCGGGTTCTCGTCATCCAGGATCGGGTACCAACGGTCACCGACGTAGAACCCGTAGGCGGTGCGGTTGCACCGTTCGTCGCCGTGCTGGAACACCCGGAACGGCAACCTGGTCCCGGCGCCGGCCTCGATCTGCGCCCATACCGCGTCCGCGCTGATGTCCCGGTATTCGTCGTGCCAGCGCCGGTCGTCACCGACGAACGCGGCGGGTTGGAAGGAGAACATCCCGAACCCGTAGTCGTTGCATTCCTTCACCACCGCGGCGATCTGGTCCACATTGCGCGGGGTCACGGTCATGTTGTGGGCCAGGAAGTACCGCACCCCGTGGTCCTTCTTGAGCTGGGCGAACATGTCTGCGAACCGATGGCGGTACGTGTTCAGCGACGCCTCGTCCGGTGGACGTTCGATGCCGCGACGCCCGAACATCAGCATGTCGAAATGGCCGGCGAAGGACAGCCGCGGCAGCCGCGGCGTGCCATCCGGGCCCAACGCCAGGGCCAGCAGGTAGTCGTCGTCGAAGTCGCCGTGGGTCATGCTCATCGGTTCCCGGCCGTGCTCCCGCATAATCTGCAGGGTCGCGGCGTGATCCTCCGGTGGCAGCAGGCTGACCTCGCCGCCGATCAATTGCGCGTGCGCCCGCGGGCCGCGGACCCGGTGCAGCAGCGCCATTTGCTCGCCGACTTCCGAGCGGGTGTGCTCTCCGCTGATCGCGACCCGGTTCGCGTCCCGGGAGTGGTAACACGGGGTGCAGGCCAGGTTGCATTTCGGGAACACCCCGTGGGTGCCTTCGCAGCCGACCGCGTGCCGGCCAAGGGTCTGCGCCGGGGTCCGGGCGCCGGCGGGGAGCTCGGCCCAGCGGCGGTCCAACGCGGCTTTGGTGTCGGGGTGGACCGGTCGGGTCGAATCCGCCAGGCGTCGCACCCAGATCGGCAGCCTCACGGGTTGTCCACCAGCAGGACCGGGCCCCAGAAGGCGATCCGGTTCTTGATCCTGCGGGCCAGCGGCGTCGGGTGCCGGTAGGTCCATGCCGCATCCCGACCGGTGGCCCCAGCCGCCTCGACGGAGTAGTAACTGGCCACCCCCTTCCACGGGCACAGTGACTTCGTCCGAGACGCCAGCAGCGCCTCCGGTCGCACCGACTCCACCGGGAAATAGTGGTTCCCCTCCACCAGCACCGTGTGGTCGCTGCTCGCGATCACCTGTCCGTTGAACACCGCCTGCATTCCCGCTCGCCCCATCCCTGCTCCACGCGCCGCCGGCAGCACCGGCACCGCTCTCACCCCGGGAACCCGGTGGCAGGCCGGTTCACTTCCCGTTCCGGCGATCCGGTCCGCGCGAGTTCCTCGCACCCTGACACCGGGTTCGCCCTTGCCACCTCGACCGAACCCGCCTGTCGATACTCACACGGCGGTTGGGTTGGTAGCACCGAAAAGGGCCCGGACCGGGTTTCCCACCTGCACCCCCGCATCCACCCCGCGTTCGGCCTGGTCCTCCGCCCGGAGATCACCTGCCCTCGTCGGCGTAGGACGACCCGGGTCCGGCCTCCCCGATCCAGCCGGCGTCGGCCTGCGGCGGGATGACGTAGCCCAGGTGCTGCAGTGAGCACAGCATTTCATGGCGATGTGCTTGATCCCGTCCACGTTGCCGGTGACCCTCACGCCGCCGACCCGGCCGTACTAGAGGTACTGGCCGGCGTCATTCGTCATCCCGGACAGGGCGTAGAGCCGCTCGATCACCCGGGTGCAGACGCTGGATTTCCGGCCAAGCCAGATGGGGGTGCCCAGGTGGTCGACATGATTGGGTGGAAGCGTGGGGCGGTCGTGCTGCTCACCGGTTCGGTAGCGACAACCGGTCGGCTCTCGGGCATCCGGTTGCCGATTGCGCTTTGGTGTCGTTTGGCGGGAACCCGCCGGCCGGTCGACCGTGTTCCCTTTAACGTCACCTGACCTTCCACCCCCACGCACGACGGCTCCCGGGCCGTCCAGGATCGGAGTCCATCCGTGTCGGTTCCGGCCCGGTACACCGTCTCCGCCCGGTTCTACGACGTTCTGTCCCTGGAGTGGCCGGTGTACCGGGCGGGACGGGTCACGGCGATCCGGGAGATGGGGCTGCGCCCTGGCATGCGGGTGCTCGACCTGGGCTGCGGGACCGGCCTGAACCACCCCCTATTGCAAGAAGCGGTCGGCCCCACCGGGACGGTGGTCGGTGTGGACTCCAGCCGGCAGATGCTGGCTCAGGCCCGACGCCGGGCGAGCCGCAACGGCTGGCGAAATCTGGAGCTGCGGCAGGCGGACATGACTCAGGTCGACGGGCTCGGCACGGTCGACGCGGTGCTGGCCACCTACACCCTGTCCGTGGTCCCCGGTTGGGAGCTGGCGTGGGACCGGGCGTTGGCGGCCACCCGCCCGGGCGGGCGGATGGCCGTGGTAGATATGCAGTTGCCCGTGGGGGCCGCCCGGGTAGCCGCACCGTTGGCCCGCCTGGCCTGCGCGGCCGGCGGTGCGGACATCCACGCCCATCCGTGGACAGCGGTGGAGCGGGACTGCATCGACGTCATGGCGGTGAGCCTGCGCGGTGGACACGTGCAAGTGCGCATCGGTACCCGGCAGTGAAGCGGCCAACCGGGCGATACGGCCGCAGTGCTGCCGAAAGAGAGGGAAGCATTCTCGGTGCCACCGGGTTTCGTCGATCATGAATCTCCTGCAACGTTCGGTTCGTCGCGGCGAACTGCTCCTGTTCGCGGCGGTCGTTGGGGGGCTGTCGGCCTGTTCCACGGCCACGGGCCCCACCTCGACCGCGCCCGTCACCACGACTCAGGGGGGCACGACGCAGGCGGAAGCCACTGAAGGGGGAACCGTAGCGGGGCAAGCGACTGAGGCCACGGGGGGCACGGCGTCTCAGGGCGGCGCACTCGACTTCACCGGCACCACCCTGGACGGCTCGACCCTGGACGCGGCCACCCTCGATGGAACGCCGGTGGCATTGTGGTTCTGGGCGCCGTGGTGCACGATCTGCCGGGCCGAGGCTCCTGACTTGGCCCAGATTTCCGCCGAGTTCGAGGGCCGGGTGCGGGTGTTGGGCGTACCGGGTCGCGGCGAGGTGGACGCCATGCGGGGATTCGTCTCCGCGACCGGCACCGATGCCATCACCCATGTCGCCGACGTCGACGGGACTCTGTGGACGCGCTTCGGAGTGGTGTCGCAGCCATCGTTTGTCTTCGTGGACCGTTCCGGTGCTGCGCAGAGCTACGCGGGGTCGTTGGACGCGGAACAGCTGCGCGCGATCTTCGCCGATTTGGCCTGAGGCGGGCTGCGTGGTGGACCAGGCCGTCATCGCACTGGCACTGGTGGCCGGTGCGGTGGCCGCGTTCAACCCGTGCGGGTTCGCCCTGCTGCCGGCCTATCTCGGGTTGCTCGTCGTGCAGGAGGGCACGGTCGGGTCTGGTCGGGCCGCGACGATGCGCCGCGCGGTGCGGTTCGCCGGCGGGATGACAGTCGGTTTCGTCGCGGTGTTCGGGTTGGTCGGCGCTGTGCTAACCCCCCTTGCGCTCTCGATCGAACGGTATTTGCCGATCGTCACGGTTGTGATGGGTGTGGTGCTGGTCGGGACGGGTGGCTGGCTGCTCGCCGGTCGCGAGCTGGCGATCCCGGGCCTGGCGGGCCACGGATCGGCGCCGACCGCAGCAAGTTGGTGGTCGCAGATCGGGTACGGTGCCTCCTTCGCGTTGGCGTCCCTGTCCTGCACGATCGCTCCCTTCCTGGCCGTCACGGCGGGGTCGCTCAGGGCCGGGGGCGCGGGCGGGGTCGCGGTGACCTTTGTCGCGTACGCGATTGGGATGGGGATCGTGGTGCTGATCCTCGCCCTGGCCGTGGCCGCGGCGCGGACCTCGATGGTCGGCGTGATGCGCCGGGCCGGGGCGACGATCGCCCGCGGCAGCGGCGCATTGCTGGTCGTGGCCGGCGCCTATGTGGCCTGGTACGGCTGGTTCGAGATCAGGGTGCTTTCTGGCGACACGACATCGGACCCGGTGATCGCCGCTGGTATCGCGGTGCAATCGTCGATCACCCGAGGGCTGATAGAGCTCGGGACCGGCGGCCTGCTCGCGGTCGCCGCTGCGGTGGCAGTTGCGGTGGTCGTTGCCGTCCTGTTCCGTTCGATCCGGTCGCGGCGGCCGACGGAGCCAGGGCAAACCGGCTCGACGCCGCCGCAGTGAACAGGCGATGGCTCCCGGTCTGTCGGTGTTGATGCTGGTCGCGCTGGTTGCGATGGCGGCGGCCTTGGCCGTGTGGTCGGCGTCGCTGGGCACCGACGGGCTGCAATCCGCCGCCGCCCGGTGGGGGGTGTGGTCGCCGTTGGCGTTCGCCGGGGTGTACGTCGCGGCGACCCTGTTGGTGGTGCCGAAGAACGTGCTGACCATCGGCGCTGGGCTGGTTTTCGGGTTCGGGTTCGGCAGTGCCCTGGTGTGGGTCGCGGCGCTGGCCGGCGCGGTGACAGGTCGGCGACCGGTTGACGATGAGATCCGGCTGCCGGAGTGTGGCGCAGCCGCCACCGACGGGATGTACTGATGGGATCCGGTCCGAGGAGAATGGGGAGGTGCGACATGGTTGCGTCATCGTTGTTCGATCGCATGGTCGCGTCGATCAAGCGGATACGAGAGCGCCCGTCGGCGTACCAGAACCGCAGCACCTGCGTCGACATTGACCGAGTACTCGGCCCGGTACCGCCGACCGAACCTGCTGCCGATCGACCGCCGACCAGCTGATCACGCCCCCGCGGGTGTGCCGTCGGGACGGGCAGTCCCGTACTGCCAGGATGGGTACCTGTGCGTGCGGGGTCGGCTATTTCGACCGGCCGCGACGGAGCCGCCGCAGCAGGCCTGTCAGTCGTTGCGCGATCGGGGATGACAGTCGCTTGCGGACATCGGCGATGGCGGCGTTCCACGGCCCGTCCCCGTAGGTGGGGTAGGGGTGGACGGTGCCCGCGAGTTCGGTGGTGCTGAGCTGCTTGCGGACGGCCAGGGTGAGCTCGGCCAGGGTTTCCCCGGCTCGCGGCCCGACGACGGTGGCGCCCACAATCCGGGACCTTTTTCCCAGGGCCAGCCTGCTGAAACCATCCGTCCGGTCGTCCACCACGGCTCGGTCGACCCGCTCATTCCCGCGGGTCACGGTCCTGGGGGCCGGGCCGCCGCTGTCGGCCCAGGTGGGGCTTCCGACCGCGGCGACCTCCGGGTCGGTGAAGGTGACCCGGGGCACGGCGGACAGGTCAACGGTGCGGCGCAGACCCAGGACCGCGTTGGTGGCGGCGAGGCTGCCGAACACGCCGGCGGTGTGGGTGAACGGGGGCAGTGGGGTCACGTCCCCGGCGGCCCAGATCCGCGGGTTGCTGGTCCGCAGGTGATCATCAACCTGTACGAAGCCACGGTCATCCAGCCGTACCCCGGCAGCACCCGGTTCGAGGCCGGAAGTGTTCGGGCGGCGGCCGACCGCGACCAACAACTCGTCGAACCCGATGGTGCTGGTCCCGGACGGTCCGTCCAGTACAACAGTCCCGTCCTGGCCGTCGCCGGACACGCCGACAACGGTGTGCCCGGCCAGCACCCGTATCCCGTCCCGCTCCAAGGCCTCCCGAACCAACCGGGCCGCGTCGGGGTCCTCCCTTGCCAGGATCCGCGGCAACGCCTCGACCAGGGTCACCCGGGACCCCAGCCGGGCGAAAGCCTGACCGAGTTCGCAGCCGATGCTGCCGGCGCCGAGGACGACCAGCCGGTCCGGCAGTCCCTGCAGGTTCCACACGGAGTTGCTGGTCAGCGGCTTCGCCTCCCGTAACCCCGGCACCGGTGGCACCGCCGGACCTGAGCCGGTGGTGATGATCGCCCGCCGGAACCGCACCCCCTGGCCGTCCACTTCCAGGGTGTCCGGCCCGGTGAACCGCGCCGATCCGGTGAGCACCCGGACCCCGCTGGCCTGCATCGCCTCCGCTGAGTCTTCCGGTGCGATCGCGGCGATCGCGCCCTTCACGTGGGCCATGACGGCGGCGAAGTCGACGACGGGTGGTGCAGCGCTGACCCCGAATGCGGCTGCCCGGCGGGTGTCGGTGACGTGATGCGCGGCCGCGATCAGGGCCTTGCTGGGCACACACCCCGTCCACAGGCAATCGCCACCAAGGGCGGCGCGTTCCACCAGCGCGACCCGGGCTCCGAGCCCGGCCGCTGTCCGGGACGCGACGATCCCGGCGGTCCCCCCGCCGATCACTATCAAGTCCCACTGCGCACCGGTTCGAGTCACTCTTTGGTCTCCCGTTTCGCTGGTCCCGTGCCCACGGTCCGCCGCCGGGTCCTGCCTGGCAAACCCGGTCCGGCCCGCCGCGACTTCCACCCGACCGGAATTCGGGACGATCCCGCCCGGGTTCCCCCACTACGCAGGCCCGAATCGGGTGTGGTGGCAGTGCCGGCCAGGGAGAGACCGATGACCCGACAACGAGTGACCTTTACGTCCGCGGCCGGGATCCCACTGGCCGGGTGGCTCGACCTCCCCGACGGGGACCCGACCGCCGTCGCGCTGTTCGCGCACTGCTTCACCTGCGGCAAGGACAGTCACGCCGCCACCCGGATCTCCCGCGGCCTGACCGGCCGGGGCATCGGTGTGCTTCGCTTCGACTTCACCGGTCTGGGCGAGTCCGCCGGCGAGTTCGCCGACACCACCTTCGGCTCGTCGATCGAGGACCTGGTCGCCGCTGCCGACTACCTCCGCAGGGGTTGGGGCGGACCGCACCTGCTGATCGGGCACTCCCTCGGCGGCGCGGCCGTGCTCGCCGCTGCCGAACGCATCCCCGAGGTCACCGCCGTCGTCACCATCGGCGCGCCCAGCGACCCGGCGCACATCGCACACCTGCTGGCCGACACCGCACCGCAGATCCAGGCACGCGGGGAGGCCGACCACCTGCTCACCGACCCGGCCGATGCCGCCTACGCCGCCGAGGTGATCGCGGCGTGGGCCGCCAGGTACCTGCCCAAGGACCCCGCGATCATGGCCCAACCGGCCCTGAACGGTCCGGTCGCGGGCGACTCGATCCCGGACGGGACCGTCGACGTGGCATGGGCCGCCGGTGGTCGCTACCGGCAATCAGTCCGAACCAGCACCCATGACTGGGTCGTCGACGAACCCATCTCCGTCGGTGGAAACGACTCGGGACCCAACCCCTACGACCAGCTCCTCGCCGCGCTCGGGACCTGCACCTCCATCACCCTGCGGATGTACGCGGACCGCAAAGGCTGGCCACTGCAACACGTTTCGGTGCGCCTTCGGCACGACCGGATCCACGCAAAGGACTGCGGGGACTGCACCACCAGCAGCGGGATCCTCACCCGGATCCGCCGGGACATCCGCCTCGACGGACCGCTCACCGCGGAACAGCGACAGTCGCTGATGTCGATCGCCGACAAGTGCCCCGTGCATCAGGTGTTGCGAACCGAGACGGTCATCGACACCCACGCCGCCGACCCGCTCGCAACCCCGATCTCCGCGTGACCCGCGTGGACATCGAACCCGGCCCGGCGCACCGCCGGGGGGAGCGTTGGCTCGCTTCGATAGTTTTCCACTAGGTCTCAGCGAGAGTGGCGGCCTTGGTGTCCGCCGTCAGTGTGGAGTTCTTTGCCTGCCGGCCGCGATCCCGCAGTGCTTCGGCGCAACGCTCGTTGCGCCGCGCCTTTCGTCTTCCGATGGCGCTGGATTTTCAGACGAGCGCCCGTCAAAGTCGCGGAATGTTGTGATCGCTCGATTGTCAATGGCCAGCGAGATCTGCCCACCGGCGGCCAGCAGACCGGGTTGGTCAATTTCGCGATCGACACGGCGTGCGCCATCTTCACCCGGATCCGTGAGGACCCCTGCGCGGCAGCCTCTTTCAACCACAACGCGGCACCGTCACCGAGCCCGAGGAACGCGGCCTCAGCGACGTTACCCGCCCGAGGTTCCCGGTTGATCGCGCCGGCCGGGGCGGGCGGGAAATGGTCGTCGTCCATTTGCGGGATGCCCGGTTCGGCCCTCGGGTGCCGGGCGGCCTCGATCGCGCCGCGGTCCCCGACGTGCAGGATCACGACCCGTTCGTCCCGGCCGGCGCCGTGCACCCGCACCGTCTCACCGAGCAGTCGGTGCGGCACCGAATACAACCCGCCCTGATGCGACACCATCGGGGTGTTCACCGCCACCGTCCGGGTTTCCCCGAACGTGATGGTGTGCGGCAGCGCCGGGACCGGGTGCAGCCGGGCCCGTTCCTGCTCCAGCATGTCCGCTCGGACCCGCTTCGTGGTCCGGTGGACCCGCCCGTTGACGGTTGGACCAACCGCGCATGACCTGGGCAAACCCCCGGCGCCGACGAGAAGTGCTCGCGCTCCGCCAATCTGGGCGCCGTGCTCTCGCTGTGCCTTCACGAAGGCGAGCCCGCCGAGCATGCCGCCGTGCCAGGTGCGGTCTGCGTTGCGCCGGATGACGCTCACGACCTTGAGCAGCTTGGCTCGCTCTGAACTCGTCGCGCAATAGGCGAATGCAGCGAACTTGTGCGGCATCGTGACCAGGATCCCGTCCACATTCAACGACGCGGAGACACCTGCCATGCCGGCATCGAGGGCCCCTCCGGCACCTGCAGCGGGACGCAAATCCTGTTGTGGCCGCGATCGGCGAAGGTTCGGGTGAGGCTCACCGGGGACTCGGCGCATTCGACGGGGTCTCCGACAATCGAGAACAGCCGCGATGCTCCGCTGAGCTGGTTATTCATGTCGTTCTCCGCCTTCCCCGCGAATGGTTTCACAACGATGGCCCCGAACCTCTTGGTCAGCTAGAAACCGGACGTCACTGATTCAGCCCCAGACATTGTCGCTGCTGCGGCGGCTCGACCTCAGCGCTTCCGCTTTCATGATCAATCGTCGGCAGTCCGCCGGTGATCGCTGACGGCACCAGTTTTCGTTTTGTTGGACCTGTACTGGTAACCATGACCGGAGGGTGCACACCTGTCGGTGCCCACTTTGGTCGTGAGGCGCGTGCGACCGGCAGCCCCAGCTCGGTGGGTGCGGTGCTGAAGTCCGCCGCGCGGTCGAGAATGGCCACGACCGACGGGCCGGGCCGCAGGCGCCAGGCGTTCGAGGGGAACCCGCCAGCGGCCGTTGCCGCCCAGGTGAATTGGAGAGCCGCTGGGTGGGTCCGGTGGTGCGGAAGACCGCCCATGCACCGGGTGGCACCTCGATCATGTCCAGATCCTCTGGCACCGGGTTCTTTCGCTGACCGCGACGCCCCAGCGTTGCCGCAGTCACCGGCTGCATCACGATGAAGACCCTCCGCTCCACCACAGGGCCGCCGACTCAGCGCCGAAACTACCGTCCGCGGGCGAAGACCACCTCGAAGAAGGTTCGGATGATGATCTTGACGTCAAGCCAGAGCGACCAGTTCTCGATGTAGTAGTTGTCGTAACGAGCCCGATCGGCGATCGAGGTATCCCCGCGCAGGCCGCTGACCTGGGCAAGGCCGGTCAGGCCGACCTGAACCCGGTGGCGGTAGCTGTAGCGGTCGTATTGCTCGGAGAACTGCTCGACGAAATGCGGCCGCTCGGGCCGTGGTCCCACCAGGGTCATCTCCCCGCGCAGGATATTCCAGAGTTGTGGCAGCTCGTCCAGCGATGTCCTGCGCAGGAACCGGCCGACCTTGCTGACCCGGTTGTCGGTGGCGATGGACCAGTTCGTCGCCGATTCGGCACTGGTGGCCGGCCGCATCGAGCGCAGTTTCAGGCAGTTGAACAGCTCCCCGTTCCGGCCGACCCGTGGCTGCCGGAAGATGACGCCAGGTCCGCTGTCGAGGCGGATGGCCAGGGCGCAGACGGCCAGCACCGGCGAAACGAGGATCAACATGATCCCCGACACGAGGATGTCGAAGACGCGCTTGACGACTGTGGCCGGGCCGCTGAGCCGCGGGGCACCGATTCTCATGATCGGGATCGAGCCGATGTGGTCCGAGCGCCCGGACTCGGTGCGGAACTGGTACATCCTGGGCACTACCAGCAGGTCGCACTTTGAGCTGGCGGGAGCGCGCACCTCCTTGATCAGAGTGCGCTCCGGCGAGGCAGAGTCGGCCACCAGCAGCACATCGGCCCGGTACCGCGTGACGACCGCGTCAAGGGCGCCGAGGTTGCCCAGCCGGGTAGCGATCTTGCCGGCGGCCGAATCCTCGCTGTCATCGACGAATCCGACCACTGAAAGACCGTACCGCTGGTGCTGTCTCAGAATGCGAATCAACTCGGCCGAAGTCGGGCCGCCACCGATGAGGATCGTCCGATGGTGGCTGATCCGGCGCCGCCGGCTGAAGATGATCAGCTGCGAGGTCACGATGCGGCCGACGACGACCAGGGCAATGGCAATGACTGCGTTGCGCAGGAAATCGGTGACCATGGCTCCGGCGGGTAGCAGCGCGATCGCGGTCGCGACGATCGCGGCGGCCGCAAGCAGGCTGGCCAGCAGGCTCGGCAGCTCGTCCAGGCTGCTGATATGCAGACGGGCATGATATCGGCCGCGATCGACGATGAGGAACAGCGACAGGGCGGTCATCGCGATGGTCGCCGTGTACTGATCGGGGGCCCAGAGCATTGGCGACATCAGCATGAGCGCATCCACCGGGAGGACGATCATCCAGGCCCGGATTCGCCAGAGAAACCGTCGGACCAGGGATCGTCGCCGTTCCAGACGCTTTGAGCGCGCATCAGTGTCGGATGTGGTCGGGTTCGGGTTCAATGCGGTCATAGCGTGTCCATCTTTGGTGACGAAGCGAATGATTGGTTGATCGCGCAGCTCGCCGGTTCGCCCATATGGCCCTTTTCGGTCACCCTATAGGCCCACTGCGTTGCGCATCCCTGCAATCCGGCGGCGATCTGCAACGATGGCTAGCCCGAGGCAACCGAACGAGATCACTGTGAGTGTCGGGATCCACCACCAGGCAGGTGACGAGATCGCTTGCGGGTTATCGGGATCCCCGATCAGTTGGTAGCCCATATTCAAGTTCGTCAGCTGGGCCTTGCTCAGCGTTACCGCTGCGCTGGTCAAATCGGCCGCGGTGGCGGGTTGGTCGGCGGTGACGGTGACAACCACCGCACCGCCCAACCTTGACGGCGCGAACGAGACGCTGGCATCCGTGGACTCGACGCTGTGCGGGAACCGCGCCGCCTGCTCCTGCAGTTCGCCGATGCCGATGGACCGATCGAGCACCCCGGTGATCGTCGGGACGATCAACCCGCGACTGACGACATCCAGCCCGTATGCGTTGGCGCCATCCACCGTTCCCAACGGCGCGACGCCCAAAGTCGTCGAGCTGGTGTAGACGGTGTTCTCAGTCGCGATCACGGACGTCAGACCCACCAGCCCGAGCGCCGCGACGCCGGTCAGACCGGCTTGGAGCACCCGGCTCGGACGCCGTCCGATTGGATCCGGCGCCTGATCCGGCGCCCGTGGGTCGGCGGTGGTCCGGCTGCGGACGTCGACCGCGGCCGCGATTGCCGCGATCACCAACAGTGCGCGGAAATCGGACAGGTGCAGGAACACGCTGGCGATCAACCAGCCCGTCAGGCCACCGAGAATGCCCAGCGCCAGAAATCGATCGGTGTTGTCGCCGGCCCGGGGCGCGCCGACCAGGGTCCGCAAGCACACGAAGACGACCGAGCCGAGGAAGGACGCCCAGCACAGCAGCAGGATGATGCCGCCGTCCGCCGCCTGCTCGAGGTAGAAGTTGTGCGCGGCCACCACGATGGTGACCGGCTCGTAGAAGTTCGCCACCCGGTCGTACTGGGGGAACAGCGTCCCGTAGCTGCCGATCCCGTGGCCGGTGATCGGACTGTCCAGAAACATGTTCCAGGCGTCGAGTTGGAACCGCTTGCGGGTGACGACCGAGGGATCGGCGGTGGTGGTGGAGCCTGAGACAATCGCGCTCAACGTGCCTAGCCGACTGCCGATGCCGGTCAACGGGACGAGCACGATCAGCGCGATGGGCAGATACAGCAACGACTTCCGGTAACGGCCACCGGCCAGCAGCGCCCACACCACCAGCCCGACGAACAGGGCGATGAACCCGCCCCGGGACTGAGTCAGGTACACACCCAGTAACAGGGCCAGGAAGCAGCCGCCCCAGAGCACACGATCGCGCCGCGATCGACTGATCGCCAGTAACGACAGGGCCATCGGCGTGAACAGGATGAGCAGCCGGGCCCAGAAATTGACATCCGACGACGTGCCGGCGTGCCGGGGGGTCAGCGCCCCGCCCTCCTGGACCAGCGGAACCCGGCTCAGCCCGTACAGGCTGCCCGAGTTGTGCAGCACGAATTCGTGGATGACGGTCAGACCGGCCAGGCCTGCGAGTACCAACACCACGACCGAGGCAACCGCTTTGATCTGATCGGTGGACAGCAGAAGTGCGTACACCACCACGAAATAGAGCATGTCCCGGGCCTGACCGAGCAGCAGGTCCTGCGAGGTCATCGGATCGGCCGCGGCGACAAAGCTCACGCAGAATCCAGCGAACAGCACCATCGTGCCCAGCAGGACCGGTGACCAGCGAAAGCGGAACATGCGGCGTCGCAACATCACCAACACCGCGACCACCGCGAGCGCCAGTTGCGGCTTGTACGGGCTGATGCCCACCAGTTCGGCGATCACCTCATTGATGTTGGAAACGTCCAACGCCACCAGGGTCAGCAACGAGACCCGGGGGAACCTGATGGCGAGCACGACGAAGGCCGCCAGCAACAGGCCGGCGCCCACCAGCAGCAGGTCTTTCATGACAGGGCGGCCTTCATGACAGCGCGACCCTGTCTTCGGCCCGCTCGATGCCGAAGGCCGAGTCATACGCCGGGCCGACCACGGCCGGTGCGAAAGTCCGAAGCCAACTGGCCCGCGCCGCCGCCGCCAGACCCTGGTTGACCACCGGATCGGCGGCCTGAGCAAGCAGATCGACCAGTTGCTCCGGATACTGCGCGACCAGGCAACCGTCCGACCGGCCGACCGACAACCCGAGGACGCCGGCCTGGGTCGCCACCACAGGTAGCCCCCGGGCCAAGGCTTCGAGCACCTTGATCTTGGTGCCGCTGCCGACCCGGAGTGGTGACAACAGTGCCGCGCACGAACTGAGCACCCCGTCCAGATCGTCGACCCAGCCCAGGGTTTGGACGTGATCGCCCCAGGCCGCCGCCTCCGGCAGCGGGCGGGCCGATTCCCGGCCCACGATGAGCAGCCGGAAATGCGGAATTGCCGCCAGTACCTCGTCCCGGAAGTTGGCCAGGAACCAGGTCAACCCGTCGCGATTGGGGGCGAAATCCAGGCCGCCGAGAAAGACGAAGGTCGGAGTACCGTCCCACCGCCGCTCGCGTGCCGCGGTGTCGCGCAGCAGCGGAAGCAGCGTGCCGATCGTCGGGTTGCCGGTTCGCTGGATCAGCTCGTCGGACTCCTGCGCGTTGACCAGGAACGTCGCGTCGAACACGTCGGGTGCCCGGTTCTCCGACCCGCTGATCAACTTCTGCTCCAGCTGCAGCAGCCGCCGGTAGACGAACTTCCGTCCGACGATCCGACCGACCGCACTCGGCAGCAGCTTGCCGAATTCACCCAGTGGATCGGCGATCTTCGATGGGTCCTTGTCGATTCGCTCGAGCATGCTGGCATACCGGTTCGAGAACAGATCGTCGGCGTACAGCACTCGCGGCTTGCGGCCCAGCTGCCGCGCGTACTGACCGGTTCGCATGGTGTCCCAGATCTGCTGGTCGGCGCGTATTTCCGCGAGGTTCTCGGCGATGGCCGCCAGGACTCGGTCGGACCACAGTGCAGCCTCCTGCAGCGACGAATGCGGCGCACGCAGCACGTGCTGCACGACCGCGCGGAGCTGTTCTGTGGCAGACGGTTTTTCGATGATGTGCAGGTGGTACGGCACGGTCGGGCGGTCGACGTCGGTTCTACCGATCAAGATGACATTGACCTGTTTCGGACCCAGCCGGTCGCACAGGTGGTCGAGCATGCCACCGAGCACGACCTGCTTTCCGAAGGATCGAGGTTCAGGTTCGGTCGCAGTGATCAGCACCGCTCGGGTCGTGGGTGCGCCCGCCTTGGCGGTCATGTGATCCTCTTCCAGGGCGGCTGGGACGGATTGGTCACCGAGGTCGAAGAGGGGTTCACCGGGCACCGATCCCGCGCCGGCGGAGCAGGGAGGTCATCTCGAGCACCGTGGACCGGGCGAACAGCAGGCTGGCGCCGACGGCCGTGACGGCGCAGGCAAACGACACGACGGCCAGCGTGGAGAACTGACCGCTGGGCAGGAACGAGCGGACCAGCAGCCCGACCCCGCCGGTCGCGGCGGCGATGCCGACGGCCGGCGCGACGGCTGTCAGCAGCCGGTGCCAGGAGGTCCCGTGCGCGTACCGGACGAGCGCCAGCCGGGCCACGCAGTACAACACGTTGAAGATCAGCAACGCCGCGGCGACGCCGACCAGGCCGTGCCCGGCAGCAACGACGAAGCCGACGATCAGCGCGATGGTCGCCGGGATGTCCAGTGCTACCAGTGTTCCGGGGCGTCCGTTGGCAGTGAAGACGTCGCCGCTGGCCCAGCCGACCGCCATAAACCCCAGGGCCAGGGAGATGAACACCATCGGCACAACGGCGGGTTCCCACTGGGGCGAGAACAGCACCGGAACGGCCTCGGGTGCGATCACGGCGAGCGTTGCGCCTGCGGTGAGTCCGTAGATGGACAGCATGCGGGTGGCGCGCAGCATGCCGGCGGTGAGTACCTCCGGGCTGATCACCCGGGCCTTGGAGTAGGCCGACAACGCGACGGCCGAGAAGATCCAGAGCACGTTCTCGATGACCAGTTCGGGGAGTTTGTATGCCATCCCGTAGTAACCCAGCGCCGTCGTGCCGACCATCGCGCCGACGACCAGGTAGTCGGCGGACGCGCGGATCGAACCCAGCACCCGGATGACGGTCACCAGGCCACCGAATTTCAGCAGGCCGGGGATGAGGTGTCGGTGCGCGATGAAGGCCGGCCGGATGGGCACCAGAATCCAGAGCAGGACCATGGCCACGAGTTCGCCGCCGACGATGCCCGCTGCGATGCTGATGGCACCGCCGATCGTCAGCGCCAGGGGTACAGAGATGCACACCCGTACGGCGGCCCGCGTCAGGTCGATCGCGGTTCGCCGGCGAAACAGCAGGTCGCGCTTGAGGACCGCGTCACTGACCTGCCCCGCTCCGCGGAACAGCGGGTACAGGAACAGTAGGGCGAACAGGTCGGCCTGCGAGCTGGAATCGAACAGCGCGGCGATCCACGGCGCTGCAACGATGCCGGCCACGCAGATGATCACGCTGATGCCGAGGTTGAGCGTCATGGCCATCCGGGTGGACGGGGTGATCCCTCGCTCCTGACGGGCGACCACCGCCGCGCCGACCCCCAGGTCCAGGGCGGCGTCGAGCATCGCGATGATCGTCACCGCTGCGGTGACCACGCCGAAGTCCTCGGGAGTGAGCAGCCTGGCCAGCAGCAAGGTGAGCCCGAGGATCACGATGCGATTGGACCCCCAGGCCAGTGTTGTCCAGAGGAACCCACCGACCGTGCTACGGGCAAGCGATGCAGTGGAGTAGGAGGTGCCGGTTGAGTCCGATGGGGACTGACCCGACGGGTTGCCGTCCGGCGCGAGGTCGCCGCTGTCGATGGTGTGAATGGCCGATCCCCTCCCCGGGCGATAGCTGGCAGACGACGCTGTGCAACTGCGGCTACCCGTTCCGGTGGCTGGATCAGTCCTTCGGGGTCGGTCGGTCATTTCGGTCGCCACCTGCAGTGAGCATTCGAGATCCAGATACCCCGATTGATGAAGGGCATCCGGGTCTTCTAAACACGAAGCGTAGATATGATCGCCTGAGTTGCTGCCAGTGTAGTCTGAATGAGTTACATGTGGACAGCAAGATGCGCGTTTCGCGGAGATGGCCTACGGCCCATGACGACCGAAGGAGACGGGCGTGCGAGTGCTCACCGTGGTGGACGCACTGCGACTCGGTGGCGCGGAAACGCTCATCGCGCAACTTGGCCGGGTCAGCGCCGAGGCCGGGATCGAACTGTCCGTGTTGAGCCTGCACGGCCGTTCGTCGGAGCGGTCCAAGCTCGAGCCACTGCTCCGCGAATCCGGCGTCGTCCCCGAATATCTGGACGTGCACCGAACTCTGGATGTCGCCGGTTTCCGTCGCCTGGTCGGCTATCTCAAGGCAAACAAACCCGATATCGTCCACGCGCATCTGGAAATGGCGATAACGATGGGCATTCCGGCTGCTCGGCTGGCCGGCGTCCCCGCCGTCGGGACGTTTCATCACGTTCATCGGCCGCTGTCCGGGCGGTCGTCCGGTCGCGAGCGGCTCGCCGTGGAGATCGCCACCCGCAGCGCCGCCGCAATTTTCGTTTCGCAGGCATCACTGATGTCCTTCGCCGACCGTTATCGGCATTCCCGTCCCGTCCCAGCGTCGTGGACGGTCGTGCACAACGGAATCGACCTGGAGTACTTCACGCCCGGTGCCGTCCGCGGTGTCTCGCCGCTGCCGCCCGACCTGGGCATGCACGACGTTCCGGTGGTCACCGTCCTGGCCGCCTTGCGGGACTTCAAGGGCATCACGCATGCAATTGATGCCTGGCCCGCTGTGCTCGGGCAGCAGCCGACCGCGCGGCTACTGCTGGTCGGCTCAGGCGAACAGGAGCCGGCGTTGCGGGCCCAAGTTGCCCGGCTCGAGCTGACCGAATCGGTGGTCTTCGCCGGGATGCGCAGCGACATCCCTGCGGTGCTAAGGGGATCAGATCTCGTCCTGCTCCCATCGATCTACGGGGAGAACCTGCCGACAGTGCTCATGGAGGCGGGCGGCTGCGGGCGGCCCGTGGTCGCCAGCGATGTCGGCGGCATCAGCGACATCGTCGCGCCCGGGGAGACGGGCCTGCTGGTTGCCCCCGGTGATTCGCCGGCGATCGCGACCGCGGTCCTACAACTCCTCGCAGACCCCGATCGGCGTGACCGGATGGGCGAGGCCGGTCGCCGCCGGATGGAGCGGCTGTTCAACGCGCGGCTGTGGGCCGGCTCGCTGCGAGCCGTCTATCAGAAGGCCATCGATGCCAAGGGACGTGTGGAGGTGTCGACATGACCGCACAACGGCCGGTGGTGGTTGTCGTCGCGGAGGCCACCCCGATGCGCGGGGGCATTGCCACCTTCGCCGAGACGATCACCGCGGATCCCTTGCTGGCCAGGGATTTCGACGTATCGCTGCTCAATACTGCGCGGGTCGCGACCCGCGAGGGGGGCCGGTTGAACCTGTCCAACATCCGATACGCCATCACCGACGCCTGGCGGGTGTTGGGCGCCGCACGCAAGGCCGACATCGTGCATCTCCAACTGGTGGCCGACCCGGGACTGCCCTCCCTGCGCGCCGCTGCCCTGAACCTGGCGGCCGCCGCGGGCGGAGCCAAGCTGATCGCTCACGTGCACTCGGCGGTGGGCAATGCCGGTCGACCGGAGATCGCAACCTACGGGCGCATCGACCGATGGGCGCTGCGCACGCTGAGGCTGGCGGATCTGGTGTGCACGGTGTCCGAGGTCGGGACCGACACCATGCGATCCCTGGCTCCCCGCACCTGGGTCGAGACCGTTGACAACGCAGTCAATCTCGACGACTTTCCGCCGGGTAAGGCAGACGGTGATCCGCCGACCGTGCTATTTGTGGGCGTGATCTGCCGGCGCAAGGGATTGCTCGAGCTGGCGCGGGCCGGGCGGGCCTTGCGTGAACGCGGGACCCGCGACTGGAAGCTGGTCGTCGTCGGCGGCCAGGGACCGACCCCGCAGGCCGAATACGACGAGATACTCGCTGAGTTCAACGCCGCCGGACTCCGCGAGTCGATGGTCGGACCGGAGTACGGCGATCAGATCAAATCCCGGCTTGCACAGGCCGACATCTTCGTCCTGCCATCATTTCTCGAGGGTCAGCCGATCGCCATCATCGAGGCCATGGCCTCAGGGCTGGCGGTCGTTGGCACCTCGATCGGCGCGGTCCCCGATCTCATTCGTGACGGCATCGAGGGTCGGGTGGTCGAGCCGGGCGACGCGCAGGCACTCGCGGACGCGCTCGGCGAAGTGATCGAAGATTCCGCCGCGCGGCGCCGGATGGGGCACGCCGCTCGGGAGCGGGCCGAACTGGCCCACGGGCTCGACCGGCTGTCCGCGCGGCTGGGTTCCCTTTATCGGGCGGTGCTCGCCGGCGAGAATGCCGGCTCGGTCGACGATTCGGTGGCGGTCCGGCGATGAGTGTGCAAAGTGCCTTGTCCCGCCGCGAGGTCCGGATCAGCGTCCTGGCGGGCGCCGTCGCAGCCCTGCTGGTCGTGGTCGCCGGAGCCTGGTTGGCCCTGACAACCCCAACGAAATGGACTGCAGAATCCGTCCTTGTGGTGCTGCCCGGCGCAGATCTGAACGCGTCCGACTCGGCGGCCTACTACGAGACGCTCAGCCGGGGGCAGATCGTCGCTACCTTCGCCGAGGTCGCAGACAACCTCCGCTTCCAACAACAGGCCGAGCAGACCTTGCAGCTGAGCGAAGCGCAACGCGCCGGTGTGAGCACAACGGTGAGCGTGGTGCCAGATACATCGGTGATTCTGGTGCGGACTACCGCCGGTACCGCAGCGATCGCCGAACAGATGGCCGACGCCACGACCACGGTGGCGTCCCAGTACCTGGCCGGACTGTCCAGGTCCTACCGGACCGAACTGGTTCACACCGCCCAGGGCTCGGCGTTCTCGTCCGGCACCTCACCGACAACCCTGCTGCTGCTCGCCGTCGTCGTGGCGTTGGTGGCCGGTGTCGCGATCCAGCAGGCGGTGTACCACCTGCTCGTGGCGATGCGGAACTCGAAGAGGAGGAACCGGGAACCGGCGGTCCCCGATGGCCTGGGCGGCGCAGAACAGGCCCTGGTCCCGGAACGAACGGTCCGCACACATGGCAGTTGAATCGGCATCCTTGGAATCGGCATCCTTGGGTTCGGCAGGGTTCGCATCATCACCGCCCCCGACCATCGGCGAGTCCTCCGCCGGTTCTCGCCTGAAGATCGTCTTGGTCGAGTTCCTACCCAGTGGTGGCATGTTCCAGTTCACGTTCCTGTTTGGTCAGGCACTGGCCCGGCAGGGACATGAGGTGCTCCTGTTCACCGGACCCGACCCCGAACTTCGTTCGACCACGCCCGGTTTCGAGGTGGTCGAGATCTTCCCGACCTGGCATCCCACCGCGGAACCGGGCGGCTCCGGGTTCCGGCGGAAGGCCCGGCGGCTGTTCCGGGCGCTGCTGCTGGCCGAGTCCTGGCGGCGGGCGGCACGATTCATCCGTCTCGTACGGCCCGACATTGCCCAGTTCGGCGAGCTCCGCTATCCACTGGACAGCGGGATGTTCCAGGTGCTCGCGCGACGCTGTCCAGGCACGGCGTTGGTCGATGTGGCCCACAACCCGCTGCCCTACGACGTCAACGGGAAGACGGAGTCGGTGGAAAAGGGCGGACGACTCACGAGATCGATGCTGGCGGCTGCGTATCGGGCGTGCGATCTGGTGTTGGTCTTGGGCGACGGCCCGCGGGCGAATCTGCTGGCGGCTTTTCCGGGGCTCGATCGGGTCGCGGTCTGTGGGCATGGCGACTATTCGTCGGTGTTGGCTTCCGATGAGGTGGCGCCGCCCTCCGCCGCACCAGCGAACGTCCTGTTCTTCGGGGCTTGGACGAAGTACAAGAATCTGCCGTTGCTGCTGGATTCCTTCGAGCTGGTCCGCCGGCAGCTACCCGACGCGCGGCTGACCATCGCCGGGCCGGTCATGCCGGATGTCGATCTCCTCGCAATCGCCGACCGCGCCGCCGGCATCGGCAACGTCGATCTGCGGCCCGGTTACGTCCCGATGGCCGAGCTGCCAGACCTGTTCGCCGCCCACCGCGTCGTCGTGTTCACCTACGAGACGGTGAACATCAGCGGGAGCGTGCACATGGCCTACACCTTCGGGCGGCCGGTGGTGGCCACCGACGTGGGATCGATGAGCGATGCGGTGCCGGATCGGGTGACCGGCCTGCTGGCGGCCCCATATGCTGCCGCGGTGGCGGCGGCGCTCGTCGAGGTGCTCGACGACCCGGACTTGGCCGACCGGTTGGGCGCCCAGGCTGCACTGCGGGTGCTGAACGCGGCGTCCTGGACCGCCGTGGTCGAGAAAGCGGTGACCGCCTTCCGCGACGTCGTCCCGCTGGGATCGGTGCGGAGGGCCGGGCCGGGTTGATCAGCCGTTGCCGGCCGCGAGCACCCGCAGCTTCGCCCAGGGGATATGCGGCATGCCGAAGTAGTCCCAGCCGAATCCGGCCCGCTTGTACACCGTTCCGGGGCTGGTCGGACTCGCATCGGGAGCCAACTCGAAGCTCACCGACAAAGACGCGTCGGCACGATCAATCAAGTAGCCGCCGTAGATCTGCAGGGCTCTGGCCACCGCGCGTTCGCCCGGGGTGATGTTCGGGATCGCGGCCACGTCGATCGCCGGGTCGAGCTGAAGTCGCGACCCTTCGGGCACGCAGTCGGGCCGAGTCGACACACCGTCGGTCTTGATCGCGGGTGTACGGAAGGTCCCGGCGCAGGCGGTGTCGCTCTGCAGCGCCAACGCGTGCGGGACCTGACCCCCCTCGATCTCGGCGACCCGGACGACCCCGGCCAGGCGGGAGGCCCCGGCCCCGGTACTGGTGCTGCCCCATCCCGACCCGGACAACGCACTGATCGCGCCCCAACTCGTCGTCCAACCGCCACTACCCCGGCGGGCCTGCCAGTATTCATCCACCGTGCCGGCCGCGGGGTCGATGATCGTCATCACGCCGTCGCTGCCGGTGTTCGGCGCGGCGTTCGCGGGTATCGGTCGGGGGCTGGCCGCCAGCGGGCAGTGCCCCCAGTCCGAGATCGTGCAGGTCACCGGCCGGCGCGGCGTCGACGGCGACGCAACGAAGATCGGTATGCCGAACTCGACCAGATTGGCGTAGCCCAGTCCCGCCCGACTCGCGCGCGTGATCATGGCCACGCTGTTGCCATCCACCCTCGGTGCCGCGCCCACGGGCACGTTGAACGGGCTGCTGGCCGCGAAGGGACGAGTCACCGGATTGGCGGCCGAGAGGGTGTTGGGCCCGGGACGGTCGAGACCGGCGGCTCCGACCAGCGACAGGGCAACGGTCACCAGAAGGGCGATGAACCTTTTCACCAGTGACCGCCTCGCCCCCGGCGTAGTTCCTGATCCGCCAGATACGCAGAGTTCAGGTGCAGTACTGAGCGTACCCGCTCCGGTAACGACCACGCCAAAGCGTCGATGTCCAACTTCCGTCTCAGCTTGCAGATCGCGGGGACCGGTGCAGACGCAGGCTGCCAACGACTCCCGTCGGCGTCGGCGATCTGACTCGCCGAACTGCTCAGGACCAAACCTCGGGGAAACATCGCGAAGGGCCAGGGGACACCAGCGAGGAGCGCAAGGTCAAGTGGGTTCGGGGGCCAGTGTCGACGCCGAACCGCTGGTCGCCCAACATATCTGCGTCCCGTCCTCAATCGTGGGTGGAGGACCTGCGGGCCGCTGGCCAGCTACAGCCAGGTCGCCCACGGTGCCGTGCACGGACATTGGGAGGGCACCCAGCGGCGACCAACCATGCGCTCCATGCCTTTTGGGCCTCCTCGGTCGGTGATGTGAACCCGCAGGTCAGCACAACCAACTTCTTCATTCACGCTTGTCGTCAATGGGCCTACGGTTGTCTATGTCCTCAGGTGACACCGCTTCTACTTCGACCCGGTCTGCCCGTTTTGCTGGTTGACCAGCAAATGGATCCGGATGGTGCAGGCCGAACGGGGGTTCAGCGTGGACTGGCGGTTCATCTCGCTGCGGCTGATCAACTCCCACATCGACTACGACGCGCACTTCCCGCCGGAGTACGAAGCAGGGCACACGGCGGGCCTGCGTCTCCTGCGGGTGGCGGCCCGGGCGCGCGCCGAGCACGGACGGCAGGCCTTGGACCCGCTACAGGCTGCCTTCGGGGCGCACATCTTCGACACGCCCCCGCCCATCGCCGTCACCGACGAGCGGGAGCGACGGGAGCGGCGTGGCACCCGGGAGTTCGTCGAGCCGATTCTGCGGGAGGCGGGGCTCCCCATCGAGTTGGCCGACGCACTGGACGAGGAGTCCTGGGACGACGAGATCCGCGCGGACGGCGAGGAGTCGCTCCTGTTGACCGGCAAGGATGTCGGCACGCCGATCATCCAGTTCGAGCCGCCGGACGGGGTCGCCTTCTTCGGCCCGGTGATCAGTCGGCTTCCGGAGAAGGAGACGGCTGGCGAGCTGTGGGACCACGTGGTGGGATTGGCTCGGTTCCCCGGGTTCGCCGAGCTGAAGCGCAGCCTACGAGAGCGGCCACAGCTGGTCGGGTTCGGTGTGCCGGCCGGCACCACCGGCAAGCAGGAGGACTGGCACGCCGGTAGTCGCCGACAGAAGAAATGAGCGCCCGATGACTCAGACCCCGGTGCGTACCCATGAGCAGGCCGACCGGGGCCGGGAGTTCGGCTGGATCGTGGGCGGCAGTTTTGTCAGGTGGGGCTTTACCTTCGACCCTGTTGGCGAGGCGACACAGCTGACCGAGAGCTGGCAATTCCTGCCGGCCGGGATCGCCATGTTCCAGGAGAAGTATGCCGACCGGGCGGCGGAAGAGATCGACGCGCGGACGCGGCAGGCTCACGACGGGATCCCGAGGACGCTCGCGGCGATCAAGCGGATAGCCGAGACCTCCTGAGTTTCACCAGCACCACGGGGGCACGGGACACAGTGGGGCGTCAGGGGAGTCGCGGACTTCGTCAAGCGTGTGAAGCCCTATGGCAAACCAGCAGGATCGGCGTGTTGTCGTCGTGGCCCGTCCTCAAGAACCGGCCCGGGCCACCAGGGACTCGGGAGCGTAGCCGTGGCGAATGCCCGCCGCCGCTCGGCGGAACGGCCAGGTCGGCCATTTCGGCGGCGGAGCGTGCTCCATGTTCCGTGAGCCAGGTCGTCAGGTGGGTGGCCTCTAGGCGGTTCGTCGGCGGCAACGGCTCGGATGGCCATCGACGGACCGCCTGGTGGCAGGGATCGGCAGTTTCGTAGCCGCGGGACAAACCTCATGACAACACGATTCGGTGTGGCAATCTCGGGCCGCCCCGCTGTTTCTTGAGCGAAACGACTGCTGTGATGGCGGGCACATCTGTTCCCGGGTACAACGACCCTTCCCGGACCTGCATCCCTGGCGGAGCATCGACACTGAAAGGCGATCGGCGAAGTACTCAAACCCTCCGGGCCCACCGTGGGCCCAACGCAGCACCCAAAGTCGGCTCTGGATTCGATGGGCGCAATACCCGGCACACGGCGGACCTGAAAGGGCCGCGGCAGTCAGATTGAGCGACGAGCGGGGTTCGATTCCCCGCTACGACACGAGCACCACCCGAAAGAAGTTGTACCCCATCACGAGAACACCAGCACCACCACTGGACACCGGGGTCGCGGCCTTGGTCGCGCGTCGCGGCGAACGAGCTATTCAACCTCAACGGCGCAAAGAGGCTGCGCCAGCGACCCTTTCCGTGCAGCCAATGATGACTGCGACCATTCCTCAACCATCCCAGTCGGTGCCGCCTGGGTGGCCCATCGGACGCGCGGCCCGCTGCTTCGCACCATCGTCATCATCACCGGTTGAGGTCATCACCGGTTAAGGAGCGTCATGTCCCAACGTCCTACGAAGCTGTCCAAAGGCCTCAAGCAGCGGCATCTCACGATGATCGCGATCGGCGGCGTCATCGGCGCCGGCCTGTTCGTCGGCTCCGGGGTGGTGATTGCCGACACGGGCCCGGCCGCGTTCCTCGGCTACGCCTTGACCGGCGTCCTCATCGTGCTGGTGATGCGGATGTTGGGTGAGATGGCTGCGGCGCACCCCTCCACGGGCTCCTTCTCCGACTACGCCCGGCGAGCTATGGGCGGGTGGGCAGGGTTTTCCGTCGGCTGGTTGTACTGGTATTTCTGGGTCATTGTGGTCGGATTTGAGGCGGTGGCCGGCGCCAAGATCCTGACGTATTGGATCGACGCCCCGCTGTGGCTGCTTTCCCTCGGGTTGATGGTGCTGATGACGGCGACCAATCTCTTCTCGGTCTCGTCGTTCGGCGAGTTCGAGTTCTGGTTCGCGGGCATCAAGGTCTTCGCCATCATCGCCTTTTTGGTGCTCGGTACCTTCTTTGCGATTGGTCTGTGGCCGAGCAAGGGCTGGGACTTCAGCAACCTCACCGCGAATGGCGGGTTCTTTCCGCTGGGGGTCGGAGCGATTTTCTCCAGCATCGTCGTGGTGATCTTTTCGATGGTCGGCCCCGAGATCGCCACAATCGCTGCCGCGGAGTCCGATAATCCGGCGAAGGCGGTCGTCAAGGCCACCAACTCCGTGGTTGCGCGGATCGCCGTCTTCTTCGTCGGCTCTGTCTTCCTGCTCGCGGTGATCCTGCCCTGGAATTCCACGGAACTCGCCGCGTCCCCGTACGTCAGTGCATTCGAGGTGATGGGGATCCCGTATGCGGCCGACATCATGAATGCGGTGGTCCTGACCGCCGTACTCTCCTGCTTGAATTCCGGCCTTTACACCGCCTCCCGGATGCTCTTCGTCCTGGCCGGGCGCCGGGAGGCGCCGGTCAAATTGATCGCCGTCAGCAACCGGGGCGTTCCCTTGGCGGCCATCCTGACCTCGACCGTGGTCGGCTTCCTCTGCGTCCTGGCCGCCGCTATCTCCCCGACGACGGTCTTCCTTTTCCTGCTGAACTCTTCCGGCGCCGTCATCCTTTTCGTCTATCTGCTGATCGCTGTCTCCCAGCTGATTTTGCGTCGGCGTACGTCACCCGACCAACTCAAGGTCAGGATGTGGCTGTACCCGTGGCTCACCTTGCTGACCATCGCCGGCATTCTCGCGGTGCTGGTGATGATGTTCTACGACGTCAGCACCCGAGAGCAGCTCTTGCTCAGCCTGCTGGCCTGGGCCGTCTTCATCGGGCTCTATGCCATCACGAAGTGGCGTGGCGGATCGGTGGGTGCTGACTTCGACGAGGGCCAAACCGAGGCCGCGCCCCCGCCCGTGCAGCCGCCCGTGCCCATTCCATAACGCCGTCTCGACATTGGGCGGCCGAAAGACCCCCGCATATTCAGGAAGGACCCACGATGCTGCAGCTGGACAGATCGACAACGTTGGCCAATTGGCAGGACGCACCCTTCAACCGTTGGGGCTTCCTGCATGTCGACCGGATCCTGCCGACGGTTCCGATCGAACGGGCCGGCGCGCGGACCGAAGCGCTCGTCGCTGCTGACCGACCGATATTGCAGCTTCCGGTGACCAGGACGGCCGGCGGAATCGGCACCGTCGCCGACGTCCTGGCCGACACCGAGACCGACGCGTTCCTCGTGTTGCACGAGGGTGTGCTGGTTCACGAGAGCTACTCGCCGTCGATGACCCCTGATTCCAGGCACCTACTGATGTCGGTCAGCAAGTCCTTCGTCGGGGCCGTCGCCGGGATCCTGGCCGATCGCGGGGTCCTTGATCTCGATGGTCTGGTGTCCAGCTATGTGCCGGAGGTCATCGGGTTCGGCTATCAGGGTGCCACCGTCCGCAATCTGCTCGACATGCGTTCCGGTATCGCCTTTTCCGAGACTTACCTCAATCCGGACTCCGAGATCCGGGTGTTGGAGCACCTCGCCGGTTGGCGTCCGAGCGAGGCCGGATATCCCACCTCCACCTACGACTTCCTCGCCCGGCTGCCGGCCGACCGGCCGCACGGCGGCGGGTTCAAGTACCGCTCGTGCGAGACCGACATGTTGGGCTGGGTCTGCGAGCGGGCCGGCGGAACCGACATGGCCACCCTGTTGTCGCAGTTGATCTGGCAACGGCTGGGCATGGGCAACGACGCATACATCGCGGTCGACCTGACGGGCGCGGCGATCCACGACGGTGGCCTGTGCGCCACCGCCCGGGACGTCGCCCGGTTCGGCCAGCTGTTGCTCGACGACGGTCGCGCCCGCTCAGGAGCGCAAGTGCTTCCGGAATGGTGGACCCAGGACGTCCTGACCGGCGCTGCCGATGCCAAGGACGCGTTCGCGCACACCAGCAGTTTTGAGACGGGCATGCCAGGTGGGCATTACCGTCACCAGCTCTGGGTGCCGTTCGCCGACGGTCGGGTCGTCGTCGCACTCGGCATTCACGGACAGATGGTGTATGTCGACCAGGCCACCAGGACCGTCGGCGTCAAGCTCTCGACCTGGCCGCTACCGCAAAGCTCCGTTCGGTTTCACGACACGCTCACCGCATTCGGAGTTATCGCCGCGCACCTGGCCGAATCGTCGGCAGCGCCACGCGCAGCTTCATCCCACCCATCCGCTAGCCCCGATCCGGGCCCATCCCAGGAGACGTCATGACAACCACCCACCGCGCACTGCGCAACATCCCTGAGATCCGAAGCTTCTTCCGCACCAACGACGAACCCGTCTACTTCGTCGGTCCGACGGCCTTCAACCTGCTCGGAATCGAACGGTGGGTACGGCACTTCAGCTACATCGCCTACTACGACGCCTGGGACGGCGCCCACCCCCACATGATCATCCCGAAGTACGACCGGGAGGCCGAGTTCACCTCCTCCGAGGACATCGTCAACTTCCTGCTCCGGCACCCAGAGGTCCAGGCACGGATCAAGGCCGACGGCGGCACCAGGCCCAGGATCGCAGCGGTCTTCTTCGACGAGGAGACCGAGGCGATCTGCGCCGAACTGGGCTACCAGCTGATCCTTCCCTCGCACGCGCTGCGTACCCACCTGGACTCCAAGATCACCACCACCAGATTGGGCAATGAGGCGGGCGCACCCAGCGTGCCGAACGTCCTGGCCGTTGCCGCCGACTATCCGGACCTCCTGACGATCGCCGATGCCGCAGGCCTTGGCGACGACCTGGTGATCCAGATGCCGTACGGCGACTCCGGCAAGACCACCTTCTTCGTCGCCGATGAGGCGGGCTGGGATCGGCATGCCGATGCGATCGCCGGCCACCAGGCGAAGATCATGAAACGGATCAAGCGGAACACCGCGATCGCGGTCGAGGCGGTCATCACCAGGCACGGAACCATCGTCGGTCCCTTCATGGTCGACCTGACCGGTTACCACGAGCTGACGCCCTACCCCGGTGGTTGGTGCGGGAACGACCTCTTCCCGGGGGCGCTGAGCCCGGATCATCGGGTCAAAGCCATCGACCTTATTCGGCGACTGGGGGACCGGCTCGGCGAAGAGGGCTACGCGGGCTTCTTCGAGGTGGACATCATGGTCGACCTGGACGCCGACGAGGTCTACCTCGGGGAGCTGAACCCGCGAATCTCCGGGGCGTCGTCGATGACCAATGTGACGGCCGGCGCATATGCGGATATCCCGTTGTTCCTGTTCCACCTCCTGGAGTACATGGACGTGGATTACACCATCGACGTCGACGAGATCAACGAACGCTGGCGCGAACTGGCGGCCGTCGACGTGTGGAGCCAGCTGGTCATGAAAGACCCCACGGGTCCGGTGGAATTGATCCTGTCCGCACCGCGCACCGGACAATACACATTGGAAACCGACGGCCGGCTGACGTTCAAGCGGCCCGCCTGGGACTGGCACGGCCTGCAGGACGAAGACGAGTTCTATTTCCTCCGGGTCTATGGACCTGGCGACTACCTGTTCAAGGGTGCCGACCTGGGGCAACTGGTCACCAAAGGGCGGCTGCAGACCGATGACCCCAAGGATCTCAACGAACGATGCCGCACGTTGATCAGCGGAATTCGCTCACTTTTTGTCACCACTCCGATCGCCGTGCCGGTGGCACCCGTGCCGATGATCAGCCTCAAAGGATCAGGACTGTGATGGTCGGGGCTGTGCGAATGAAGGCTGTGCGAATGGGGGTCAGATGGTTGCCAGCGTTTCGGTCCGCTGGCTGACCGAGCAACGACAACTCGGCCTGGTGATGCTGGCCGGGGCAACGGGCCTCGACCGGCGCATCGAATGGGCGCACAGCATCGAACTGGCCGACCCGTCGCCATGGCTGCACGGCAATGAACTGTTGTTGACGACCGGGCTACGGCTTTCGCCCACGGACGGTGAAGAGCAGCGCAAGTACGTCGAAACCTTGGACCGCGCAGGCGTTATCGCACTCGGGTTCGGCATCGGACTCTCGCATGCCCGGGTGCCTGATGCCCTGGTGGCAGCGGCGGAGTCGGCCGGTCTGCCGCTGTTGCAGGTGCCGTTGCCGACCCCGTTCATCGCCGTGATCCGGGCGGTGACGGGACGGATCGCGCAGCAGCAGTACGAGGGGGTAACCCGTGCGTCCCGCGTGCAGCCGAGAATGACCCGCGCTGCGCTGCACGGCGGCAACCGTGCGGTGTTGCGAGAACTGGTCGCCGCGATTGATGGCAGGGTGCTGCAGTTCGGAGCAGATCTCGACCTGATCGCGGCCTACCCGGCCGGTGCGAGCGCCGCCGCCGGGCAGGTGCTCGAGGATCTCCGCCGGGGCGCTGACCCCCCGGGCATGCCCAGTTCAGTGGCAAGCATGTCCACGGTCGGCCCGACCGGGGTGGTAACCGCACTCCGCCTACAGGTGGGTCACCGCCTTCATGGATACCTGGCGCTGGTCACTGCCGGGACGCCGACGTCGATCGACCACCTACTGCTCGGTCACGCCGCCTCGCTGATCTGCCTCGAACAGGAGAAGCCGCTGCGGTTACGAGAGGCGCAGAACCGGTTCAACGAGATGCTGGTCGGACTGCTGCTCGACGATGCGCTCACCGACCGGCAGACGACCGAACAACTGCGCATCACCGGGCTTCCCATCCGCGAAGGGGTTGTCGCACTGGCAATCGGCGGCGGTGATCCGCACCCCGCATTGACGGGCGTCGACCGGGTGCTGCAGGGCCACGAACTGCCTTTGGTCGGCGCGGTCAGCGACGGCCACGCGGTCGTGTTGTTGCCATCGGAACCCGCGACGCTGATCGACGACGTGCTGGCCGCTGTCGCCGGTGCGGCAACCGCGCCGGCCGGATTCGCCAGGGCCGACACCTCCGCGGACATCGTCGGCGCACTGCGACAAGCGGTCACCGCGGCCCGGCTTGCTGATGTGCGGGGCACCTCGTTGGTGAACGGCGACACCATGGCGGGCCACTCCCTGATGGCGGTGCCCGCCGCCAGGGCCGCGCTCGTTGCGTTGGCCGCGGATCGGTTGCGGCCCTTGGCCGAGAACCGACAGCAGGGTGATGCGGACCTGGTCGGGACCCTGCGAGCATTCCTGGAGTACCACGGCCACTGGGAGGCCGCGTCCGCCGCCGTAGGAATCCACCGGCACACCCTGCACAAGCGCGTCGATCGGATCCAAGTACTGCTCGGCGCCGACCTCGACTCCGCGCACGAACGCGCCGAACTGTTGCTGTGCCTGTCCGTGTGGTCGGCGGACCCGCCTACCCCCGGGGACGTGGGCTAGCCGATCGAATCGGTCTCCGCCGCGATGGCCTCACCCAGCACCTGCAGCGCCTCGGCGAGCAGCACGTCGGGGATCGACAGTGGCGGCAGGAACCGCAGGACGTTGCCCCAGCTTCCCGCGGTCAGCACCAGTACGCCGCGCTGGTGGCACCGGCGCGCGATGCGGCCGGTGAGCGCCGCATCCGGGGTGCGGTCGCCGTTAGCCGTCACCAGTTCGATGGCCATCATCGCGCCCCGGCCACGGACGTCACCGATGACGTCAAACCGGCTTTGCAGGTTGAGCAGTCCGGCGCGCATGACCCGCCCCACCTCGACGGCGCGGGTCAGCAGGGCGCCGTGCTCGATCTCCTCGAAAACCCCGAGAGCGGCCTCGCAGGACACCGGGTTACCACTGAACGTGCCGCCCAGTCCGCCGGCCGGGACGCTGTCCATCAGATCGGCCCGCCCGGTCAGCGCGGCGATCGGCAATCCGCCGCCGAGGCCCTTGGCCATGGTGATCAAATCGGGGTGCAGGCCCTCGTGTTCGCTGGCGAACCAGTCACCCGTGCGGGCGATGCCGGCCTGCACCTCGTCGGCGATCAGCAGAATGCCGCGCTGCGAACAGATCTGGGCGACGGCCGGCAGGAAACCAGCGGCCGGAACCACGCAGCCGCCCTCGCCCTGGATCGGCTCGACGAGCACCGCAGCGACGTTGTCAGCTCCGATCTGCCGGTCCAGCAAGTCGATCAGCTGGTCGGCTGCCTCTCGCGCGCAATTCTCCGGTCCGGACGGCCAGCGGTACGGGTAGGCCATCGGCGTGCGGTAGACCTCGGGAGCGAACGGCCCGAAACCCTGCTTGTAGGGCCGGTTCTTGGCCGTCAGCGACATCGTCAGCTGCGTCCGGCCATGATAGGCGTGATCGAGACCGACGATCGCCGAACGGCCCGTCGCGGTGCGCGCGACCTTGATCGCGTTCTCCACCGCCTCGGAGCCGGTGTTGAACAGCACGGTGCGGGCGGGCCCGGCGATCGGGGCGAGCCGGTTCAGCTGCTCACAGACCGCGACGTAGGACTCGTACGGGTTGACCAGGAAGCAGGTGTGGGTGTACCGCTGCAACTGCCTGCTGGCCCGCTCCACCACGCGCGGCGCCGCGTTACCGACCGTGGTGACGGCGATCCCGCTGCCCAGGTCGATGAACGAGTTGCCGTCGGCGTCGATGACGACGCCACCACCGGCGGCCTCGATGAAGACCGGGAGCGCCGACCCCACACCGGCGGGTATGGCGGCCAGCTGACGCCCCAGCAGCGCTCGCGAGCGCGGCCCGGGGATCTCCGTGCGGACCCGCCGAACCTGCGGCAGTTGCGGGCCGCCGGCGACCCGGTCGGTCTCTTCGAGGGCGAGAGTCATGCGATCTCCGGATCGGTCGTTACGGCGGAAAGGTGCGACAACCGAAAGCCAACGCGGCAACGCGTCAGCCGTCGATGGCCGGTTCGGCACCGCCGGCGCGGAAATCGGGCCGTTTCGTCCACTGCGGTCAGTGCCTCTTCGGGCCCACCCTGAGGTGCTGAGCAGGGGCCGGTATGAGTGGACGGAGTACACAGTGACGCAGACCGCGAACGCAGTGATCAGGCGGACCGACGATCATGGGCAGCCGGCCGCGCCACAACTACTGCGGCATCTGGTGGGGGGACGCTGGCGGAGCGGCGCTGGCGCGGAGCTGGTGGACATCAATCCCGCCCGGCAGGACCGGGTTGTTGCCACCGGGAGGCTCGCCGGAGCGGCCGATGTCGACGATGCCGTGCTGGCGGCGCGGACGGCCTTTCCTGGTTGGGCCGCGACGCCACATGCGGGCCGCGGCGAGATTCTGCTGCGGGCGGCAGAGGTGTTGGCCCGCAACGCCGATGCCTGGGGCACCGAACTCGCCAGCGAGGAAGGTAAGACCAGGGTGGAGGCTGTCGGAGAGGTTCGCCGGGCGGCGGAGATCTTCCGCTTTTACGCGACCGAATCCACCCGGCCGATCGGCGAGGTCTATGCCTCTCCTCGGGCTGGTGAGCAAATCCAGGTGATCCACCGGCCGGTCGGGGTCATCGCCGTCATCACCCCGTTCAACTTCCCGATCGCGATCCCGGCGTGGAAGATCGCCCCGGCCCTGAGCTACGGCAACACGGTCGTCTGGAAGCCGGCCAGCACCGTTCCACTGCTGGCCGTCCGGCTGGCGGAGGCGTTGGTGGAGGCAGGGTTGCCGAACGGCGTTTTGTCCCTGCTGCTGGGCGACGGCGCCCTCGGTGGGCAACTGGTCGAACATGCCGGCGTCGACGCGGTGACGTTCACCGGTTCGACCACAGTCGGGCGCCGGCTGATCGCCCGCTGTGGGGAACTGGCGCGTCCCATCCAGGTCGAGATGGGCGGTAAGAACGCCGCAGCGGTGTTGGCCGATGCCGACCTCGAACTGGCCGTCACCGAGGTGATGGCCGGAGCCTTCCGGTCGGCCGGCCAGAAGTGCACCGCGACGTCACGGCTGATCGTCAGCGAACGGATCGCCGACGACTTCCTCGCCGCTCTGGTCGAGCGGACGCAGGCGCTCCGGGTGGGCGACCCGTTGCATCCCGATACCCAGGTCGGCCCCGTCATCACCATGCAAGCCCGCACGGAGATTGAACTCGCCGTGCAGCAGGGGCTCAGCAGAGACACCGTGCGGCTGCTGGCCGGGGGTGGCCGGTACTCGGACGATGATGAAGCGGGCGGGGCGTACGTGATCCCGACCGTCCTCGAGATCGTCGGCGGCGCAGCGTTCGACGACACAGGTCTGTCGGAAACCCTGCTGCAGGAACCGCTCTGGCGTGACGAATTGTTCGGTCCGGTACTCGCGGTGGTCCGGGCCAGGGACGATGAACAGGCACTGGAGTTGATCAACGACAGCCCGTTCGGGCTGTCCGCCTCGGTGTTCACCGACAACCTGCGGGCTGTCGCCGCAGCGGTCGAGCGGGTCGATGTCGGTGTGCTGCACATCAATTCCGAGACCGCCGGGGCCGACCCGCACGTGCCGTTCGGCGGCGTGAAGCAAAGCGGCTTCGGGCCCAAGGAGCAGGGCGCCGCCGCCCGGGAGTTCTTCACCACCACCAAAACCGTCTACCTGCGAGCGTCCGGCGGGTCGCACAGGTGACCGCGTCAGCGTTTTCAGCCTCGCCGTTGGCCGGCCCATCGTTGACCGGGCTGCTCGTCGCCGACTTCAGCAGGGTGCTCGCCGGTCCCTACGCCACCATGCTGCTCGGCGATCTCGGTGCCGACGTCGTCAAGGTCGAGCATCCGGACTCCGGTGACGACACCCGTTCCTGGGGACCACCCTTCGCAGGCGGCGAGGCCACCTACTTTCTGTCGGTCAATCGCAACAAGCGTTCCCTGGCGGCCGATCTCGGCGACCCGACGAGCCTGCGTCGGGTCCGCGAGCTGGTCCGGCGGGCCGACGTGCTGATCGAGAACTTCCGGCCCGGCACGATGACCAAGCACGGGCTGTCCTACGAAGAGATGCGCGCCATCAACCCACGGCTCGTGTATTGCTCGATCACCGGGTTCGGGTCCGGGAAGGGAGCCGCACTGCCGGGCTATGACCTGCTGGTGCAGGCGGTCGGCGGACTGATGAGCGTCACGGGCCCCGGTCAGGACCAGCCGGTCAAGGTCGGCGTCGCGGTGGTCGACGTGCTCACCGGGCTGCATGCGGTAGTCGGGATACTGGCCGCGCTGCGCGCCCGGGACACGACCGGGCAGGGTCAATGGGTCGAGGTGAACCTGTTGAACACCCTGCTGTCCAGCCTGGTGAACCAGGGCGCCGGGTACACCGTCGCCGGAGCGGTGCCCGGCATCCTCGGCAATCGGCACCCGTCGATCGCGCCCTACGAGGTCTTCCCGACTGCAGACCGGCCGATGGTGGTCGCGGTGGGCAACGACCGGCAGTTCGGTGCCTTGTGCGTCGGCCTCGATCTGCCGGACATGTTCAAGGACAGGCGTTTTCGCACCAATACCGATCGGGTTGCGCACGTCGATGAGCTCGCGGCCGTGCTGACGGAGCGGTTGCTGACCCGCCCGGCTGCCGCCTGGATGGATGTGTTGTCGCCGCTCGGGGTGCCGTGTGGGCCCGTCAATGATGTCGCCGGCGCGTTCGATCTCGCCGAAAGTCTCGGATTGGCGCCCACTGTCGAGATTGGCGACGGACCCGACGCCGTTCGGCTCGCCGCCAACCCGATCGGCTTGAGCGCCACCCCCGCGCAGTACACGTCGGGCCCGCCCGGGCTCGGCGAGCACACCGCGGACATCGCGGCCTGGCTCGACCTGCCGCTGCCGGATCCACTCACCACCGAACACCCCAGGAGAACACCATGAGCGCCGCAACACCAATGAAAGATCCGCTGGACCTGCTGGACATTTCATCGGTTCTGACCCCTGAGGAGCGCGACATCCAATCCGTCGTCGCCAGTTTCGTGACGGACAAGGTGCGTCCACACGTCGGCGAATGGTTCGAGGAGGCCCATTTCCCCCGGGAAATGGCTGCCGAGCTGGGCAGGCTCGGGGTTCTCGGGATGCACCTGGACGGATACGGGTGCGCCGGGGTGAACGCCGTCAGCTACGGGTTGGCCTGCCTGGAACTGGAGGCCGCCGACTCGGCGTTCCGGAGCTTCGTCTCGGTCCAGGGTTCACTGTCGATGTATTCGATCTGGCGGTTCGGGTCAGAGGAACAGAAACTCGAATGGCTGCCGCAACTGGCCGCCGGCACGGCGATCGGCTGTTTCGGACTCACCGAACCCGACTTCGGCAGCAACCCATCCGACATGCGGACCCGGGCGGTGTCCGATGGCAGCGACTGGATCCTCAACGGCAGCAAGATGTGGATCACCAACGGTGGGATTGCCGACGTGGCAACTGTGTGGGCGAACACGCAGGACGGTGTCCGGGGGTTTCTCGTGCCCCGGGGGACGCCGGGATTCACCACCAACGACGTGAAACACAAGATGTCCCTGCGGGCTTCGATCACCTCGGAACTCGCATTCAACGACGTCCGGCTGCCGGCGTCCGCGTTGCTGCCGGAGGCCAAGAGTCTCGGGGCGCCGCTGGCGTGCCTGAACGAGGCCCGCTTCGGCATCCTCTTCGGTGCGGTTGGCGCCGCTCGCGACTGCCTGCAATCAGCCCTGAGCTACGCAGATTCTCGGGTGCAGTTCGGCCGGCCGATCAGCGGCTTCCAGTTGACCCAGAAGAAGTTCGCCGACATGGCCGTCGCGCTGAACTCGGCCATGCTGCTGGCATTGCACCTTGGTCGGCTGAAAGAGGCCGGACGAATCAGACCCGAGCAGATCAGCGTCGGCAAACTGAACAATGTCCGCGAAGCCATCGCGATCGCCCGGGAATGCCGCACCATCCTTGGAGCCAACGGGATCTCGCTGGAATACTCACCGCTGCGACATGCGAACAATCTGGAATCCGTGCTCACCTATGAAGGCACCAGCGAGATCCACACCCTGGTGATCGGGCAGGCACTGACCGGTTTGGCCGCCTACCGCTGACCTGACGCCCGAACACTGACCGGTCTTTCGCCAACGTCCTGCCCTTTTCTATGCGTCCGTTCGAAGGACCCATCGGATCGGGCGGTCGGGTTCGGACTCGTAGCGGCAGTCCAGCCCGGTCCGGACTCGGTTGCGCAGTAGTCGGCCCAGCCACGGGTCGGTCTCCGCGATCCGGGCCATTGCCGCGACGAGTGCCTTGCGCACGGCGACTCGCGCCCGTTCGTTGTGGGAACCGGTCGTCCGGCTTCGGTGTGCCAGTCCGGTCCCGGCGGCGAGGTAGGCGGCGATCGCGTCCCGCTCATCGCGCAGGTTGGCCTTGTCTGCGACCTCCAGCTCGGCGTTGAGCGCGGCGAGGCGGGCGCCGAGCACCCGTCGTCCCTCTTCGTCGATCAGCTCCAGACCGCCCTGGGCGACGACCTCACCACCCATGAGTACCGGCGCCGGTACATCGGTGTCTGGGCTGCCCAGCAGGACGTGCAAATGATGCAATCCTCGCATCTGGGGCAGCACGAACGTCGCGCCCTCCCGCCCGACCAGCCACAGCCCGCCCGGTTGCTGGTGCAGGTGCACCACAGCTTCCTCGGACTGCTGCGCCGGTTGGGCGGGCAGCTGATTGCGCAGTCTTTCGCTCCACCAGACAGCGCCGATGCGTTCGTATGTGGCCAGGGCAGCTGAGCGGTGCCGGTCCGCGGTCCGGGGATCGCCGAGCATGGCGAACGCGCGGGCGAGGGTGTCGTCGGTGACGCCGTGCCACATCACCGCGCCTGCGTTGACGACCGATCGGCCGGCGTACGGCGCCAGCAAGGTGACGACCGCGCTGGCCACGTCCCGGTCGTGCACGGCCACCGCGCCCTCCAAAACGCATTGAAGGGTGAGGAGCCAGTCGCTGTCGGCGGGCAGCCCGGCCAAGACATCGACGGTGAACACACCGATCATTTCAGCGACCTTGTCCATCCGGCCGGCGCCCAACCAGATGACGGCTGCCTCGGCCCGGATTGTCGGGACCCCCGTCTCTATGGCGTACGCCTCGTAGGCCGGAGCGCAGGCGGCACAGCCAGTGGCATCGCCGGAGAGGAACGCGGTGTAGCCGCGCATGGCATACAGGACGCCGTCTGCGTCGGGGATGACCGCGGTCGCGGCGGCCGCCTCTGCTTGGGAGATCAGCATCGGGGCCACCGCGCTGTGGTTGCGGAGCAGCTCGAGCGCCAGTCGGCGGCTGGCGGCGAAGAATCGGGCCCGGGGAGACTCCTCGGCTAGCTGCTCGATCGCACGGATGCACCGGTGCATGCGGGGCAGGTCGAGCACCTCCCAGGCCACGGTCAGCCCCCACAGCTGGGCCTGCAGCCGCGCGTCGACATCGGGCAGATATGCGACCGCATCGTCGAGCCGCACCGCCCAGTCCCGGCGCCGAGGCAGGTCGTCAGGCCCCCAGTAGGAGGCCAGCGCTGCGTCGAGGGCGTCGGCGAGCAGCACCGGATCGTCGCACTGGTCGGCCAGGTCCATGGCCTCGAGAGCGAACGGTCTCGCCCTGTGCGGCTGGTTCGCATAGGCCCAGCAGCGGGCCAGCGCGGCGGCCAGGCGGGCGCGGGTGTTAGGGGTCTTGCTGCCGTCGTATGCCGCGTGTAAGCGGACCGGCAGCAGGCCTGGGATCAGGTTGTACTGCTGCCCCTGAGCCAGGCCGAGCACGGCCGAGGCACGCGTGTCACTGTCACCCTCGACTTCGGCCAGGTCGGCCGCCCGGCTGAACAGGGCCATCGCGATCGCGCCATCACCACTGGCCCAGGCCCGCTCGGCCTGACCGACCAGTACCACCGCCGAAGCCGCGTCCGTCGCCACCTTTGACAGGATAGAACGGCGAACACGGCTCCCGGGCTGTCTCATGGGCGGACGAGGTGCACCGCCGCCCGGTGCTCACGTTGACGGGCCTCGTCCCAGTCGCCGGTGCAGTAAATGGTCAGTTCACTGATCCGCCCATTGGCCAGCGCGGCATGGATCAGTTCGCGGCAGTACCAGAGCTGCCCCTGGGCCTCCCACCGCTCTTCGAACTGGAGCAGGAACCCGCGCGAGGTGGCGTCCAGCGCCTCCACCCGGATCGTCCCCTGATACGGATGGCTGTCCTCACGCAGGTGGAAGGTGGCGTCAGCCCCTTCGGCCTGGGTACGCCAGTGCGGCAAGGTCAGATCGGCGAACACGTTGTCGGTGAACAGCCCATCGGGGCGCACGCCCGTCTCGAGCCAGCTGACCAACTGTTGGGCAGGATCGGCCAGTGCGCCTCCGATCAAGGGGGCAGCCGTGGTGACGGTCATGCGCCGGACCTCGCCAACACCTGGATGTTGCGCTCGATGGTGGCCATCACCGGCGCGAGATCCGCGGATTTGCTGAACTCCACCACCTCGGTTCCTGCGGCAATCATCGGCCGGTGCCCGGGAGGGGCCACGTACGCGTCGCCTTCGACGTAGGTCTCTGCATGGTCGGACCATCGGAACGTGATCTGCCCCGCTGACACATAGCCGACATGCAGGCAGGTGCAGGCATCGCCGGGCAGGCCGCGGAAATACGGTGCCACGTCGAGGTCCTGCTTGAAGGTCTCGAACGAGACCGTGAAATCACCGAGGTCCGCGTAGCGGCCCTCGACGATGTCGAGATCGATGCCGACGGGAGTGGTCGAGCGGGATGCGCTGGGCATCAGGATCCTCCTTAAGGATGCGCGAGCAGTGCTGTCACCCTTGAAGGCGTGACTTTCGTCGTCACGTCGTTCCGCATCCGGTTCCGCTACCCGAAAGCGACGCCCGCCCCGGTTCCGAGTCGGCGCCGCTTGTCCGCGATGTCGGTCGTCGTCACGCCCCGACACCGCGGTCCCGCATGCCGAACGTCGATCGGGATGCCCGCGGCTCGATTCGGGACTTACGTGTTCATGATCATTATCGTGCCGCAGGGGATCCTTCTGCGGGACCTGACGCGGCTGGCGCTACGGGCTGACGTCGGCGATGGCTTGATCGGCTGAGGGGGCCGCCCGGCGTTGCGGACCCGACGATCGATGGTGTGCTGTCGCGGTAGTGACAGACTGCTCAGTCTAACGGTTCGACATCGCCTGGGCGCCAGGTCTTGTCGAACCAGGGGTCGAGCGGCCCATACAGCCGGATGTAGGCCAACCAAGTCTTTCCCGGAATCGTCTCGATCCAATTCGCTTGTGACCGGCGGGCGCAGCCGGCCCGAAGTAGAGGTCCACCGAACCGTCGGGGTTCACGACCACGTCGCCGCGCTGGTTGTTCTGGCTCGGCCGTGGTTGCCCGGTCGCGTCGCCCAGGGCGACCGTTCGCTGGCTGTCGACCCCTGGCGCCGGGTCTTACCGAGGAATTCGGCTCGGGACACTATGGATGGGGCAACACATCGGCCAGCACGGTTTCGGCCGGCGGCATGGCCTCGATGTCGTCTTGGAGCGCCGAAGCGGCGGCGGTAAACGACGGGTCGTCGAGTACCGACTGCAACGCGGTCCAGATCTGATCGGGTGATTTTTGGTCGGGCTGGAGACAGATGCCGGCGCCGAGGTGGGCCAGACGCTCGGCATTGATGAACTGATCCGCTCCAGCGGGCAAGCAGACCTGCGGCAGCCTCGACGAAAGCGCGCCCAGGACGGTCCCGGAACCGGCATGTGAGATGACAGCTGCACAATGTGGCATCACCAGTTCCTGCGGCACGAAGGTCAGCGCCGCCACATTCCGGGGCAACGTCCCAAGGGTCGCCGGATCGACAACGTGTCCGGTGGTCAGGACCAGATTCACCTCCCGGTCGGCCACCGCGTTGACAACTGCGCGAAGGGTGTTGGCCTCGGTAAAAACGGTGCCCAGCGTGGCGTACAGGGTGGTGTGGTGCGGCAATCTACCGATCGCATCAGGCAGCTCGGCACCGGGTGGCGCCGGTTCCTGCTCGGGCCGTATCGGATGGGCGCGTCCATAGGGGCACGGTTCCGTTGACCGAAGGGCGGCCGGCCACGGGTCCACGTAGATCGCCTCGGACAGCGGTGTCATGGTTTGGGCGCCGCCGATGCGAGCGCTGCCGAACTCGAACAGCAATGCCGCGATTTCCCGGGTGAACGGCAGATGCGGGCCGTACCCGTGCACGATCGCGGGTTGGTCCAATCTGGCGGCGATCAGCCAGCCCGCGAGATCGCTGTGCTCGTGCACGATCAGGTCGGGAGGATCCGCCGCGATCATCGGGAGCAGGTCAGTTGCTCGAGCCACTCCGGGCTCGCCGAAGTAGGCCATTGCGGCCTGACGTAAAGCGGCCCTTGGATCAGCCGTCGGTTCCGCCGGTTTGCTGTGAACCCCGACCAGCACGTCTGCCATCCGCGGCCCGACGTTCCAGCACGCCAGTCCTCGTCGATGAATCTCATCGGCCAGATCCGGTCCGGTTGCTACCGCGACAGTATGGCCAGCCCGACGCATCGCGCTGATCAACGGAAGCATCGGGAAGAAGTGCCCGTACAGCGGCGAGGTCGTGATCAGGATCTTCATCATCATTCCCGGGTGCTCACTTGGTTCTATCAGAAACCACCCCACTGTGACTTGGCGCCACACTGCGGGAGCCGGAAGTGCCCCCTGAAAGAAGTGGACTCTGATTCGCTGCTCGGAATCTATTCGACGCCGTTGATTGCGGCGATAACCTCAGTATTGATGATAGCCACTCGCTCGGCCCGTGGAGCCCGGGACAAGGGTAGCGGCGGTCTCCGGACCGCCACTCGGGCTGCGCATGTCGGCAAGGACTGAGCCGACGTACACCCGCGCAACTTCCCGGATCGCGATACCTCGGTGTCGGGAGAATCAGGGAACGGGCGGGCTCAAGCGCAAGAGCCCTGGATTCGCAAGACGGTGGCCCTGATGTCTGCGTAAACCTACGCAGAGGGCCGCGGGCCTCTACGACGTGCACAACGGCTTACCCACGATGCGCCACCGCTCGGGAATCTCCGGAGCGTCGGCCGAGGATCGTCTCACAGGACGATTGGCCGGTCCTGGGGTTGTCGATGACGAGTGATTGGTGATCTCGCAGAGCAGGGTTCGCGTGTCGTCCTTCGGTTGTGGGGATTGGGATCGGACGGTCGACGGTCGGCCCGAGGGTCGATACGAATCTCCGATGCGTGTCGTGAACCCACATGGTGGGAGGGCGATTTCGCTGGCGCGGGTCAGGTTTGGGTGCCGGTGATCTTCGGGGTGGAGAGGGTGGCGGTCACTTCGGGTAGGCCGTCGCCGGTGAGTTGGGGTAAGGCGGCGGGGCGGCCGGTGAGCAGCAGCAGCATCGCGGCGATGGGTCCACGGACGTCGGCGCCGTGACCGACTGTCCAGGTGGTATCGGCGGCGGTCAGTCGGAGACCGCGGAGTCGGCGTTTCGCCCAGAACGGCCAGCCCATGGTCCAGACCCGGGTGGCGCCGGTGCGGGCGGCGTCGACCGGCATGTCACGGCGGATTCCGAGCGGGATCGCGATGTCCTGTCCGTGGACCAGGATGTCGAAGAGAATGTTCTGGTAGTTGGTCACGACGGGGAGCCGCCGGGAGGCCGCGTGTTTCCTGAGTTCGGCGACGATCTGGGTGGTGGGCCGGGTTGCGTGGCGAACCGCGAGGTCGTGGTTGAGGCGGTTGAAGTTACCGCGGGCTCGTACCGTATCGGCCAGCATCGAGGGCAGACTCGGAACCTGGGGTGCCATGGCGATATGGGCGGCGACGTCGCGCACCCGCCACCCTTCGCAGAGAGACCGTGTTTCCCACTGGGTGTCGGTCAATCTCTCGAGCATGTCGGCCAGAGTTTGCCGCTGCGCCTGGATGACTCGCCAGCTGTCGTCGCGATCCATTCCGCTGCCGTCCCTTCCGGTTTATCAGTCGACGTCGACCGGGCCAATCAAAGAGTGCGGCTGAGTTCCGCGCCGAGTTGGTATCTCGCAAGCCGATCTTGTGGCACAAAAAGGATCGGGCTCCTGACTCGACCGCGGGGCCGGGGTCATTGGCGACACATCGACGGCCGACGGTGCTGCTACCGCCCGGTCTCGCAGGGCCGTAAGCGTTGCGAGACTGCAGCGTAGGCGTCCGCGATCACCACGTATCCGGCGTCTGATGGGTGGGCGTCGGCCCCATTGGTGGTGCAGGCCACGGTGTAGCTGCAGATTGCCGCAGCGCGGGCGTCATCACTTGGCGGGTTGAAAATCGCTCGGGTATCGGCGATCTCGGCCCGGGATTTTGCCGCGGTGTTGGCGATCGCGGTATTCAGTGCGTTGTACAGGGCATCGATCTCTGGCGCGGGCGGTGGAAAAGCATGGGTGGCTGTCAGTACCGCGATATCGGCGGACGGCGCGGCCGACCGCAGAGCCCGCAGCATCGTTCCGAGCCTGCCGGCGAAAGCCGCTATCTCCGCCGGCGCCTGCTCAGACACGCACGCCAGGTCGCCGCCGCACGCGATGCGCAACGCCAGAATGTCATTGCCCCAGATGGCCAGGGTGATGGTGCCGGTGATCTTCCGGTGCGCCCGGAGGAAGGCCTGGGCCGCGGCCAGTTGGCTGCCCCGGTAGTCCTCGTGCAGGGCGAAACCCGATTGTCGCCAAGGGCACCCGCCACTGATGAACGTGGCTGTTGTTTCCCCGGGGCAGCTGTAGTTGTGGACGTCGAGTGACCGGTCCCTGGCGGCAAGCACGTCGACGTAGCCGGTGTTGAACAGTGCCGGGTTCGGTGGATCAGTCACCTTCGGTCCCTGGAATCCGAAGCTGATGGAATCTCCGAGCGCCAGCAGATACCGGTCGGATCGGTTGTCGGGGCGGTGCGATGTACTCGTTGATGCCGAGGCGGCGGGCGCTACCAGCACCAGTACCAGTACCACCGCAGTCACTACCATCGCGGCGACCGCAGAGGCGAAGCGAGTACCGCCTTGTGAGCTGCAGACCGTTGTGTTCATCATCTGGTGTCCTTTCGTGTCATCGGTCTAGCGCCGGTGGGCAAGCCTTCCGGCCCGACAGCGAAACGTTCACGGCCAGGCGGGTAGGGGCGTCGAAGGCTGGGCCCAACCGCGAAGTTGACCGCCTACGGGCTCGACAGGTGATGTCGTGCCCGGAGCGCGTCGGCGCCGGCGCCGGCGAGCATTGTCAGGGCCGCCGACCGACCGGTCAGCAGCAGCAGCTGAGCACTGATGGGGCCGCGGACCTCCGCACCGGCCCCGGCCGACCAGTCCGTATCGGTTGCGGTGAGTCGGTAACCGCGGAGCCGCCGCCGCGCCCAGAAAGGGAACCCCATGCCCCACACCCGGGTCGCGCCGGCCGATGCCGCGTCGGGCGGCATCGGCCGGGAAAGGCCCAAGGGGATGGCGATGTCCTGGCCGTGCACCAGGATGTCGAACGCCAGGTTCGGCGCGGTGGTCGGAGGTGACAGCGTGTGCGAGTCGGCGTGGTCACGCAGCTCCGCGGCGATGTCGGCGGTCGGTCGATTCGCGCATCGCACCGCCAGGTCGTGGTTGAACCGATTCGGGCTACCGCCGGCCTTGAGCACACCACCGATCAACGCCAGCACCCCTGGGGCGGTGGGGACCAGGGCGAGGTGGGCGGCCACGTCCCGCACCCGCCAGCCCGCGCACAGTGACGGCGTCTCCCATTGCTCATCGGTCAGCGATGCGAGCAGTTCGGCCAGGCCGCGCCGCTCGGACCCGATAACACTCCAATGACTCTCAACGTCCATGGCAGGCCCCGGAGAAGTTGATACGATTCCCTGACCAGATAATCAGGGAATCGTACTACTGTCAAGGGGTGCTGCACTGGTGACCGATCCTGCCGATCCGGCGACCACCGATGAGCAGGACCGGCTGAACATCGGCCTGCTGCTGTTCATCCCGTACCGCGCGTTGGAGAACCGGGTATTCGCCGCCCTGGCGAATGCAGGTTTCGGTGACATCACCACCGCGCAAGCCCGGGTCTTTCAACGCATCGGACCTGACGGGACCAGACTCACCGAACTCGCCCAGGCCGCGCAAGTGACCAAACAGACCGCCGGATTCCTCGTCGACCAACTCGAACGGGCCGGGTACGTGGAACGGACAGCGGACCCATCTGACGGCCGGGCCCGATTGGTCCGCATCACCGCCCGCGGCGCCCGCACCATCCCGATCAGCGCCGAGGTCATCGCCGACATCGAGTCGGAATGGACAGCCCACCTCGGCGCTGACCACATGGCCCACCTTCGGAGAACTCTGACAGCGCTGCGCGAGATCACCGACCCCTACCGATGAATCACTCGCGGGCAGGGAGGCGCGAAAGGTCCGTCCCGCGCGGCGTCCGGCAAGCAAAAGGTGCCGCACCCGCCACAAAGATCCCTCTCAACTCGCAGATGCCAGAATTCTGCGAATCTGGCAGCGAACGCCACACAGCGCACAAGCTGGGACATCGACGGTGCGGTCCCACAAACCCAAACACATGCGGCGCGATAGGTGTTGCCGCCAGCAGTTTCGCCGTGGGGATGCCCGGTGCGTGACGTGCGTCGACGGCGGCCGACAGGCGACGACCAGGTTAGTCCGGCGTGCCCGCAGGTCAACGGATCGGACTGCATCCGGGTGAAGCGGTCCGGGCGATGGCAAGGTGATTGTGGTTGGCAGTGCTGGCCGCCGAGAGGATGTGATGAGCGTGTGGCGCAGGCATTCAAAGGTATCGCCGCAGCCGTTCCACGCGGAGACCGTCACCTCAGCCGACGACACCACTATCGGCTTCCGACGCTATGGCGCGGGACCTGGGTTGCTGCTGATCCACGGCGGCATGAATGCCGCGCAGGATCTCGCCGACCTCGCCTCCCTGCTGTCCGACGCCTTTACCGTGATCGTTCCGGATCGCCGCGGGCGGGGCGTTAGCGGCCCGTTCGGGCCCGACCACACGATCGCCAAAGAAGTCGACGACGTGCGAGCGGTCTTGGACCACACGGGTGCTGAGCTCGTTTTCGGCCTTAGCGCCGGAGCGGTGATCGCTCTGGAAGCAGCGGCCCGGCTGCCGCAGATCAGTCGGCTCGCAGTGTACGAACCGCCGCTGACGGCGTCGCCGGACGGCGTGTCGTGGAACTGGATTGCGCGATATAACCGGGAGGTCGCTGCCGGCAGGCTGGGTGCCGCGCTCGTGACCGTTGCGGCCGGCACCGGCGACACCTCGATTGTCACCCGGCTGCCACGTTTCCTCACCGAACCGTTCCTGACCTTCGCATTGAACACCCAGGCCAAGCAGGTGAAACCGGGTGAGGTGCCGCTCAAAGAACTGGTTCTCACCATGCATGACGACGCGGCGATGGTGCGAGCCATGGCGGGTCGGGAGCACAGTTTTGGCCGGATCCGCGGAAAGGTGCTGCTGATGAGCGGCAGCAGGAGCCCGGTAGAACTGCGAACCCCGGTGCGCGAGCTGGCGGGAATCATCCCGGGCAGCACGTTCGTGGAGCTCAAAGACGCAGACCACCTCTCAGCTACCAACGGCAAGCGGCCTCGTGACGTCGCAACTGAACTCCGGTCCTTCTTCAGTTGACCAACCAATACGGCGACCGAAAGCTCGCCCCGAGGCGCGGACGAAGAAGATCATCCTCGCGTCGATTAGGGAACCGTAAACGGGACGCATTCGGCTCGATCCAGCGGCTTGCGTTCCTTGATCATTATCAGTTCCGCACGGGATCAGCATGCGGGACGCAGTGCAGATTGCCCGATCCTTTTTGGGTCATGGTCAGACTCACATGGCTGACGGTCGCAGGATTGTCCGCGGTCCGAACTGTTGCCGGTCGGTTCGGGGGTGTCGAAGCAACGAGATGGGGTCAGCTGAAATCGATTTTGGATCGGTTGCGAGATGTTCCTTCTCGAATCGCAGGCGATTCAACTGGCTCATTCGGTGAGCCCTCCCCGTTGATTCGAGGAGGGCTCACCTGATTCAGGAGTTCGTCGCATGCCCCCAGGGGCGGGTCAGCTTGCGGTCGTGGTGCTGAGCAGCTCCTCGGCGTCAACGTTGGTGGTGGCGAGTCTGGCGTAGGTCGCCGGCTCGGTGCGCCGGAGCCGGAGGGCGTAGCCCACGCCGAGGATGAAGACGATCGGGACGAGTGCGATGAGGATCAAGTTGACGATGTCGCCGGCGCCGGTGAGCAGGTCGATCTGCCAGACGATGAGGGCGGCGGCACCGGTGAGCAGGATTCCGGCGAGCAGTGGGGCGACGAAGGATCGCAGGGCGGATTCCTGATGATTGTTCTTGCGGAAGTACCGCAGGACGGCGAAGGCGGCGAGAGCCTGCAGGACGACGATGCCGATGACACCGGGGGTATTGACCCACAACAGCAGCTGCAGGTAGGGGTCGGCGCCGAAGAGCGCAAAGGCACCGACAACGACTGCGGCGAGCACGGTTTGGGCGATCCCCGCGGTGGACGGAGTCTTGTGGATGGGGTGGATGTGGCCGAGTCTGCGGGGGAGCACACGCTCAGAGGCCAGGGCGTAGGTGTAGCGGGTGATGGCGTTGTGGAAGGCGAGCAGGGCGGCGAAGATGCTGGTGACGATCAGGACCCGCATGAGGTTGCTGGCCCAGACGCCGACGTAGGTGTCCATGGCGGTGAAGAACATGCCGGCCGGGTCGGAGGCGGCGGCGTCGACGGCGCCGAGGTTGCCGAATGCCTGGATGATGATCCAGCTGATGAAGGCGTAGAACAGGCCGAGGAATCCGACGGCGATGTAGGTGGCGCGTGGGACGGTGCGGTCGGGGTTGCGGGCTTCTTCCCGGTAGATCGCGGTGGCTTCGAATCCGACGAAGGCACCAAAGGCGAGGGCGAGGACGCCGCTGGCGCCGGGGACCATGACGTTTGACGGGGCGAAGGACGCCAGGCTGAGACCGTCGGCGCCGCCCTGGATGAGAACTGCACCGGCAAGGACCACCAGGATGCCGGTTTCTGCGATGAGCAGGCCGCCGAGGACTTTCGCGCCGACAGTGATGCTGCGGAAACCGAAGAACCAGACGAGGGCGATGCCGGCGGCGGCCCAGACCCACCACGGCACGTCCACGCCGACGAGGTCGGTGGCGGTGACGGCAGCGAAGTAGCCGAACGCTCCGTACAGGCCGATTTGGATGGCGTTGTAGGAGAAGACGGCGAGGGCGGCGGCGCCGACGCCTGCTGGTTTGCCGAGACCCTTGGCGATGTAGGAGTAGAAGGCGCCGGCGTTCTTGATGTATTTGCTCATGGCGGTGAAACCGACGGCGAAGATGCTGAGCACGATTCCGGCGATCAGGTATCCGGATGGGGCTCCGATTCCGCCGATCATGATGGCGATCGGGGCGATGCCGGCCATCACGGTGAGTGGGGCGGCGGCGGCCACGACGAAGAAAACGATGTCGCGGACGCCGAGAGCGCCTCGCTCGAGTCGCTCGAGGGTGCCGGTGGCTGTGGACATGGGCAGGGGTCTCCTCGGGGTAAGTACATCAGGAATGGGCAAGAAGTGGGTGGTGCGATTTCTGGGGTGATGCGCCGACTCGGGTCAGTGGGTGCGGGTGCCGCCGAGCCAGGTGCCGAGAACCGGGATGTCGGCGATGGCCGGGCCGGGAACTGTGTTGGGGTCGGCGGCAAGGTGGGTGAGGTCCGCGCGGGCGCCGGGACGGATGACGCCCCACAGGTTGTCCTCGAATGCCTGGTAGGCGACACCGGAGGTGTAGGCGGTGATGGCCTGGTCGGTGGTGATCCGCTCGGCCGGGTGCAGGCCCGTTGTTGGGTCGCCGTCCGGGTTTTGCCGGGTGACGGCGGTGGCGATACCGGCCAGCGGGGCGAACGAAGAGACGGGCCAGTCGCTGCCGAAGGAGACGTGCGCGCCGGATGCCAGCAGGCTGTTGATCTGGTACTGCCGGGTGCCCCTGGTCGGGCCGATGCGGGGGAGGGTCAGCTCCGTCATCAGGTCGTCGGGGCGCGCCCAGAGTGGTTCGAAATTGGCGATGACGCCGAGTTGGGCGAAGCGGTGCAGGTCGTCTGGATGGATGAGTTGGACATGGGCGATGGTGGGTCGCCGGTCGCGGGATCCGTTGCGCCGCTGGGTTTCCGCGATGGAGTCTAGGGCCATCTTGACACCGGCATCACCGATCGCGTGGATGTGGACCTGGAATCCCGCTCGGTCGACGGCCGTCACGGCGTCGGCGAGTTCCTCGGGGGACCAGGTGGCGATGCCGTGCGAGTGGGGGCAGTCGTCATACGGGTCGATCAGGGCGGCGGTGCCGGATTCGATCACGCCGTCGGCGAAGAACTTCACTGTCCGGGCGGTGAGGAATCCGGGTGCCTGCGCATCGACTCTGGCCCGATCGGCGATGAAGTCCTCGATGTCATTCTTCCAGCCACCGGGTTCTGCGCGGAACGCCAGATTGGCCCGAAACCGCAGCAGGCCCAGATCGGCTGCGGCCAGCCAAGTTTCAACGCTAGTATGCTCGACCCAGGCATCCTGCACCCAGGTGAGGCCGGCCGCCGCGAACCGCTCGGACACCTCGGACAGGGCGGACAGTTGCTCAGCCATGGTCGCCGTTGGAATGAGATCGAGAACCGGTTTGAGGGCACCGAACTCCCGCAGGGTGCCGAGGGCGGATCCGTCCGGGCGGCGCAGGATCTGACCGTCCCAGGGATCGGGGAACGACGCGTCGATGCCGGCGCGGCGAAGTGCCGCGGTGTTCACCCAGGCCGTGTGATGGTCCATGGTGCGCAGCACCACTGGTCGATCCGGTGCCACCTGGTCCAGCCACCTGGCGTCGAAGCGGCCGTCGTCGGCCAGGGTCGGGTCGAAGGCATCGCCGCTGATCCATTCCGCCTCCGGGTGAGCGGCGGCCCATTGACCAACCGCCGCAACGATTTCCGCCACCGACCGGCAATCCCGGACCGGAACCCCGGCAAGCCCGAGACCTCCCAGCAGGGGATGGGCATGGCCATCACCAAAGGATGGCAGTAGGGCGCCTCCGGCGAGATCGACCACCTCGGTACGACCACTGCGGAGTGCGCGGGCGTCGTCCCCGAGGGCCGCGACGACGCCGTCGATGACGGCCAACGCGTCGCTCGTCGGCCGGGCCGGGTCGCCGGTCCGGACCAGACCTCCGGTGAACAGTAGCTCCATCGTCATCTGCACTCCTCACTCAAACTGAATCAATTTCAATTAAGGTAGTGCGAAGGCGGGTACCCGTCAAGGGGTAAACTGAAGGTGCTTAAATTTCTGAGGATGGGGGATGTCTGATGGGTAGGCCGCATACTCCGCTGGTGGATCTGGACCGGATCGCCGACACGGCTTTCCTGCTGCTGGACAGGCAGGGCGAGTTCACCATGCAGGAGATCGCCAAACGGCTGAAGGTGAACACCTCGGCGCTGTACCACCACGTCAAAGGACGGGAGGGCGTCATCGGGCTGCTCCGGCAACGGCTGGCCGACGCGGTCGACGCTCCGGTTTTCGAGTCAGAACCGTGGGACGTAGCTCTGGAGAGTTGGGCCCGGTCCTACAAGGCCACCTTCGCCGCACATTCAGGGGCCATCGGGTTGATGGCCAAGGAGCCGCTCCGCGAACCGGTCATGCATGCCATGTACGACCAGGTCGCGGGCGGGCTACTCAACGCGGGATTCCGGCCGGACGAGACGCTGGCGATCATCACCGCAACCGAGAGTTTCATCCTTGGTTCAGCTCTCGACGCGGCTGCGCCCAGTGTGATGTTCGACGACGTCCGCAGCGAGATCAACCCGCACCTCGCTGAGATCGTCCAATCGGCCGATGACGCCGGCCGTCGAGCGGACCGGGCATTTGATCTCGGTTTGGAAACTCTGATTGAGGGCTACCGCACCCGACTCGTGCTGCATGCGTTGTGACAGCAAAGCCAAATGCCCTGCCGGCAGAGCTGACCCGAATGATGGAACAGGTCTGCGGCCGCCGAAGGCGCCGAGCTTCCGCTCGTGCACCTGTCCGTGGACAAGCTGGTCCGGAGCGAACGCCTTCGCGGCTACCCAGTGCAGGTGCTCAACCGTTGGCGCGCCTGCATCGGCGGCGTCGGTCGATCGATCGGTGGGCTAGTCAAACCACATCACCGGACCTGGAGCAACTCAATGAGCAACGTTGTCGTTTACATGTCCATGTCACTCGACGGGGTCGGCGGCGAGCCGCTGCATGCTTGGCTCACCGACGGCAATGTCAGCCCCGACTCGTTCCGACCCGAGAACGGCGTGAACGCCGAGATCTTCGACGAGATGATGACGACAGGCGCGGTGATCGTTGGGCGACACACCTTCGAGTGGGCTGGCGAGTGGGGCGGCGATCACCACGATGGCGTGCCGATTTTTCTGCTCACGCGGACCGAAACCGAGCCCGCGGTGCGAGGCCTTGCGCATTACATCACCGGCCTCGAGTCGGCAGTTGCGAGGGCGAAGGAAGCTGCCGGCGATCGGAACGTCATGATGCATGGCGGGTCGTCGGTCCAAGCGCTGCTGTCGGCCGGGCTAGTGGACGAACTGGTCATTTCCCTGGTCCCGATCCTGCTGGGCCGCGGCAAGACCGCTCTTCGACGATGTGCCCTATTTGTTTCGGCTGCGGCTGGTTCGCTCGATGGAGGGTGTCGGCGTTTTGCACCTGCGATACGAGGTACTTGATCCTGCCGAGCGGACAGCCACTGCCTCGATCTAGCTGGCCCGCCTGTCGCGTGGCGTAGCGCTCCTCGCGATATGGCCAGAGCGGATCTCTCGTCGTGCGATAGCGGCGTCAAACGCCTCACGGCGGCCTCTTCATGGATATCGAAGCGACGGCCGTGCTCCGTGCACCGCCTTGCTTGGCCATCTGTTGCGTCCCGATGTCGGCCATCCGGTGTAGGCCTCGGCGAGATAGGCCGACCCGTGCCGGGAGCTGACTACTGCGGCAAGTTCGCCGAGTTGCCGTTTGCGTTCGAAGGGATTGGTGTCGGGTCGTTCGTGCAGCGTGGATGTCATCCAGTAGGAGAAGTTCTGCGCTTTCCAGATCCGTTTTAGTGCGCGGTCGCTGTATTGGTCGAGCAGCTTTCGGGAGCCGGTGGAGGCCCAGGAGTCGATGCCCTCGAAGAGCACCTGCACGTCCGCGAGGGCGAGGTTGAGGCCCTTGGCGCCGGTGGGCGGCACGGTGTGCCCGGCGTCGCCGGCGAGGAACAGGTTTCCGAAGCGCAGCGGTTCGCAGACGTAGCTGCGGAATCGGAGCACCATTTTGTCGAAGATGTGGCCGCGTTTGAGTTGGAATCCGTCCGGCCCGTCGAGGCGTTGTTGCAGCTCGTCCCAGACCATCTCTTCGGTCCAGCCGTCGACGTCCTCATCGGGCGGGCATTGGAAGTACATCCGCTGGATGTGATCATCCCGTTGGCTGATCAGCGCGAAGCCGCGGTCGGAGTTGCAGTAGATCAACTCTTCGGAGCTGGGCGGAGCTTCGACCAGGATGCCGAACCAGGCGAAGGGATATTCAACGAAGTTGTCGGTGCGGTGCTCCTGCGGAATACTGCGCTTGCAGATGCCGCCCGAACCGTCAGCGCCGACGAGGATCTGCGCCTGGATTTCCTTCGCGCGTCCGTCCTTGTCGGTGAACCTGATCTTCGGGGTGTCATGGTCAAGATCGGAGACGTCGGTATCGGAGACCGAGTAGTGCACCTCACCACCGTCGCGTTCGCGGGCGGCGGCGAGGTCGACGAACACCTCGTTCTGCGGATACAACCACACCGCTTCGCCGACCAGGTCCTCGAAGTCGATCCGGTGGCTCTCCCCGCCGAACCGTAGGTCGATGCCGTCGTGTTTGTCACCGGCCCTCAGGACACGGTCGGAGACACCGGAGTCGACCAGCATCTTGACGCTGCCGTGTTCGAGAATTCCGGCACGGTGGGTAGTCCGGATTGTTTCCTGGTCCCGTTTCTCGACCACGATATTGTCGACACCAGACTGTGACAGTAGGTGCGACAGCATCAGTCCGGCGGGGCCACCGCCGACGATTCCGACCCGTGTCTTGAGCACCTCGGGACCTGGCATCACAATCCTCCTATTGCGTTGGTCTTGGCGATTTCTCGGATCGTTCGGCGGCTGGCTCTCGCCGTCAGATTGCGAGAAGCATTGCAAAGTAATGGGTACCGCGCGGTTGGCTACAGAAGGTTCAGCATGCGTGCGGCGTTGTCCTTGAGGATGAGCGGCTTGACGTCGGCCTTGATGTCCAGGTCGTCGAAGTCGCGGAGCCACCGCTTCGGTGTCAGGAGGGGGAAGTCGGAACCGAACAGCACTTTGCGTTTGAGCATGCTGTTCGCGGCGCGGACCAGTTGCGGTGGGAAGTATTTCGGTGACCAGCCGGACAGGTCGATGTAGACGTTGGCCTTGTGGGTGGCGATGGAGATGGCTTCGTCCTGCCATGGCACCGACGGGTGGGCCATCACGATGGTGAGACCGGGAAAGTCGGCGGCGACGTCATCGATCAGCATCGGAGCGGAGTACCGCAGTTTGATTCCCCGTCCACCTGGTAGCCCGGCCCCGATGCCGGTCTGCCCAGTGTGGAACAGGGCGGGCACGCCCAGTTCCTGCAGTGCCTCGTACAGCGGGTAGCACGCGCGGTCGTTCGGTTCGAACGCCTGCAGGCTGGGGTGGAACTTGAACCCGCGGACCCCGTGCTCGGTCACCAGTCTCCGGGCCCGCTGCACCGCGGCAGTACCGGTGTTCGGGTCGACCGACCCGAAGGGGATCAGCACGTCCGGGTACTCCGCGGCCTGGTCGGCGATCTCCTCGCTGGACAGGGCTGGGTGACCGGTCGCGGTGGCCGCGTCGACGGTGAACACCACCGCCGCCATTCCTTGTTGCCGGTAGTAGGTGGCGATGTGTTCCAGGGTGGGTGCGCGGTGGTCGCTGGCCTTGAAATAGGCAGCGGAGGCGTCCATCAACTCGTCGTCGAGGGCGAAGCAGCCGTGGCTGTCCTGCTCTATGTGCACGTGCACGTCGATCGCCGTGACGGCATCCAGGTCGATACCGGTTGCGGCTGAGCGGATGTCGGTCATGGCAGGTCCGCCTGTGCCTTGGCCGCAAGCAGTGCCGTCAGGACGGCGTCCCGGTGCGCAACCAGCTTGGTTTGATCGATGCCGGCGAGTTCGGTGTCGACGCCCGCGACGAGCCTGGCGGCGAGTTCGGGGGTGAGGTCGGGTTGCCGGAGGTCGTCCCACCAGGCCACCATCGGCGGTCCGAGGTGCTCGATGTTGTGTGCCAGGCCGCCGGGTCCGCCGGAGAGGTGCTGGTTGACGAACGGTCCGAGTACCGCCCACCGCAGGCCGGGACCGTAGGCGATCGCGGTGTCGATGTCGGTCACGGACGCGATGCCGCGGTCGACCAGCGAGTACGCCTCCCGCCACAACGCAGCCTGCAGTCTGTTCGCGACGTGCCCGGGCAGTTCCTGCCGCAACCGGATGGGCCGTTTACCGACCGCCGCATAGAACGCCATCGCCTTGTCGACGGCCGCCACGGATGTTCTTGATCCGGGGACTACCTCGACCAACGGGATGAGATGCGGGGGGTTGAACGGGTGCCCGATCAGCACCCGTTCGGGATGGGTGGGGCAGCCGGCCTGGATCACGCTGGGCAGCAAACCGGAAGAGCTACTGGCCAACACCACCTCGGGTGGGGTCGCCGCGTCGAGTCTGGCGAACAGGGCATGCTTGAGGTCTTCCCGTTCGGGGCCGTTCTCCTGCACGAAATCAGCGTCGGCGACTGCCGTTTCGAGGTCCGTGCTGAAGCGAAGGCGATCGGGCGATGCGTCGCATGCCAGGCCGATCTGGGTGAGGATCGGCCAGTGTGCGGTGACGTCGGAGCGGAGCCGGTCTTCGGCGCCGGGGGAGGGGTCGGTCGCGACGACGTCGAGGCCGCGGGCGAGGAAATGCGCGACCCAGCTAGCGCCGATGACACCGGTGCCGACGACCGTGACCCGCTGAACCCGGGACGCGGCGGCGGTCATCGCGTGGCCCGGGTCGCGGCGTGCTGCACGTACGGGTCGAGCGAGGTCGGGTCGGTGAGGACTTCCCGGCTGGCGACGTCGTCCGGGTGGGCGCCCAGCAGGATCTTCTTCACCGGCAGCTCCAGTTTCTTGCCGGTGCGGTTGCGGGGGATGGCCGCCACCGCGCTGATGGTGTCCGGGATGTGCCGGGGGGACAGTGCAGTCCGCAGGGCGGTGACGATGGTCCGGCGCAGGGTGTCGTCCAGCTGGGCTCCATTGGTGAGCTGCACATAGAGCAGCAACTCCCCGTTGCCGCCGGCGGGATCCTCCAGATGCACGACCAGACTGTCGGCGACCTGGGGGAGTTCCTCCACGACCCGGTAGAACTCCGCGGTGCCCAACCGGACACCGCCGCGATTGAGGGTGGCATCGGAGCGCCCGGCGATGACACAGCTGCCGGTGTCGGCGAACCTGATCCAGTCGCCGTGCCGCCAGATGCCGGGGTATTCATCGAAATATGTTGACCGGTAGCGGCTTCCGTCGTCGTCACCCCAGAACCCGACCGGCATGGACGGCATCGGTGCGGTGATCACGAGTTCCCCGAGCTCCCCGGCAGGGACTTCGGCGCCCTGGTCGTCGAAGGCCTTGGCCGCGACGCCCAGGCAAGGCCCGGAGATCTCGCCGGCCCAGACGGGTTGCAGGGGGCTGCCCTGGACGATGCCGGTGCAGACGTCGGTGCCGCCGCTGCCGACATTGAGCAGCACGTCTGGGCCGAATTGATCGGCGACCCAGTGGTAGCCCTCTGCGGGCAGCGGGCTACCGGCCGCGCCGATCTGCCGGATCGCGGACAGGTCGAATTCTTTGGCCGGTGAAACGTTCTCCTTCCGGCAGGCCATCAGGAACCCGGGGCTGACGCCCATCAGGGTGGCCTTGGTCTCCTCGGCGAGGCGCCACTGCCAGGTCAGGTCCGGGTACAGCGGGTTCCCGTCGATCAGCACGATGGTGGCCCGGATCAGCAGCCCGGAGACCAGCGAGCTCCACATCATCCAGGCCGTGGTGGAGAACCACAGCATCCGGTCCCCGGGGCGTAGATCCCAGCTCAGGGCGTGGTTCTTCAGGTGTTCGAGGAGGATCCCGCCGTGGCAGTGAATGATGGCCTTGGGTTTGCCGGTGGTGCCGGAGGAGAACAGCACGCAGAGCGGGTGCGCGAACGGCGCCGGGTCGAAGGTCAGCTCGCCGGGTTCGGCCAGCAGCTGGTCCCAACTCGTTGTGTCCGGTACTGAGTGCGGACCGTAGGGCACGTGGACGACGTGGGTGACGGTCGGCAGCCCTTCCCGGATCTGCTGGACGTCGGCGCGGCGATCGATCTGCTTGGCGCCGTAGCCGTATCCGGCAATGGTCAACAGCACGGTGGGTTCGATTTGCGCGAACCGGTCGATGACGCTGCGCGCACCGAATTCCGGTGCACAGGCTGCCCAGGTGGCGCCCAGGCTCGCGGTGGCCAGAAAGGCGATCACCGTTTCCGGGATGTTCGGCAGGTACGCCGCAACTCGATCCCCGCGCCGAACTCCCAATCGCTGCAGGCCTTCTCGGGCGCGAGCGATCTGGTCCCGGAGTTGGCCCCAGGTCATTTCGATGTGGTCTCGGGTCTGTGAGTGGGCGATGATCGCGACCGTGTCGGCGTCGGCCGCCGGGTTGTCGAGCAGGCCGACCGCATGTTCGGCGTAGTTCAGGGTGGCGCCGGGGAACCACTGGGTGCCCGGCATCACCGGGCTGGCCAGGACGCTCTCATGGGGTGCGTGGCCGCGGACGCCGAAGTAGTCCCAGATCGCGGACCAGAACCCGTCGAGGTCGGTCACCGACCAGTGATGCAACTCGGCGTAGTGGGTGAACGTGACGTCCCGGTGATTGGTGAGCCAGGTCAGGAACCGGCCGATCTCCGTTCCGGTCAGCACGTCCGGCGCGGGTGGACGCAGCAATTCTGCAGCCGTTGCGGTGCTCACGTGCGTTGCACCTTGCCGGCCTTGCCGGCCAGGAAGGCCCGCATCCTCGTTTGGGCTTGTTCGCTGCTGCCGGCGACGGCTGCCATCAAGGATTCCAGCAGGAACCCCTCGTCCGGGCTGGCTTGGGTGATCCTGGGCAGAGCCTGCAGGACCGCGAAGTTGGTCACCGGTGAATTCCCGGCGACCTTCTCGGCCAGTTCCAGGGCCTTCCGGAGGCCCTCCCCGGGTCCGGTGAGGTAATGAGAGAGCCCCAGGGCTTGGCCGTCTTCGGCACTGAAAACCCTTCCGGTGAGCATCATGTCGGTCATCCGGTGTGCGCCGATTAGCCGCGGGATCCGCACCGATCCACCGCCGCCGACGAACAGGCCGTGCTGGCCTTCCGGGAGGGCGTAAAAAGTGCTCGGTTCGGCGACCCGGATGTGCGTGGTGGACGCCAGTTCAAGGCCGCCGCCGACGACGGCGCCTTTCAGGACCGAGATGACGGGGAGTGTGCCGTGCTCGATCCGTTCGAACACCCGGTGCCACATGCGGGAGTGTTCCAGGGCTGCGAAGGCGTCGCGCTCGGTCAGTTCGGACAGGTCAAGCCCGGCGGAGAAGTGATCGCCCGCGGCGTCCAGCACAACGGCCCGGGCCTTGGCGGGCGGCGAGGTGAAGAACGCTTCGAGTCCGAGGATGGTGGCGTCATTCAGGGCGTTGCGTTTTTTGAGTCGGTTGATCCGCAGGACCACCACGGTGCCGTGGTACTCAACTTGCAGTGAGTCCGGCAGCAGGACCCCGGCCTCGTCGTCGATACTCGCGCCGTCGCCGTTGGTGTATGTGTTGGTGCTCATCAGGTGCTTCCTGTCCGTGTCATGGAGTGGCGCGAGAGGTCGGCCGTAGCCGGTGGGCGTCTCATCGGGTGCCGTAACTGTGTTTGATGTCGACGCGCCGCATTTTGCCGCTGGCGTTGTGGGCCAGCGCATCCACCCTGACCACCGACTTCGGGATCTTGTATTTGGCGAGTTTCCCGCCGAGGAAGTCCAGGATCTCCTGCGGGTCGGTGGTCACCCCGTCGCGCAGAACGACGACGGCCCGGCCCACCTCCCCCCACCGTTCGTCGGGAACACCGATGACGGCGCATTCCTTGATGGCAGGGTGTTCATGCAAGACCTTTTCGATTTCCGCGGGGTAGATGTTCTCGCCGCCGGAGATGATCATGTCCTTGATCCGGTCGACGATGAACACGAAACCTTCCTCGTCGACCACGGCCGCGTCACCGGTGTGCAGCCAGCCGCCGGCCATCGCCAGCTCGGTGTCCGCCGGTCGCTGCCAGTACCCGTCCATCACGTTCGGGCCGCGGACGACGATTTCCCCGGTTTCGCCGACCGCGGTGTCGGTCATGTTCGGTCGGACGACGTGCACGTCGGTGAAGAAGTGCGGGGTTCCGGCGGAGCCGATCTTGCGGACGCTCTCCTCGGCGCGGAGGAAAAGCGTGCCCGGTGACGCCTCCGTCATTCCGTAGCCCTGCACGAAGGTGAGCCCACGCTGTTGGTAGGTGCGGATCAGTGCCTCGGGGACCGGGGCACCGCCGCAGTGCAGGATCCGCAGTGACGACAGGTCCGCGTCCGCCCACCGTGGCGAGAGGGCGATCTGCCGGAACATCGCCGGAACCCCGAACATGAGCGTGATCCGGTGTTCGTTGATCAGGTCGAACGAACCTTCCGGGTCGAATTTGGAGACCAACACGTTAGTGCCGCCCTTGAGGAACACCGGCAGGGCAGTGTGGTTCAGGGCGGCGGTGTGGAACAACGGTGCACTGACCAGTGCGACCTCGTCACCGGCGAGATCGAGGTCGATCAGCAGGTTGTAGCAGTTCCAGGTCAGGTTCCCGTGGGTGAGCATCGCCCCCTTGGGGGAACCGGTGGTGCCGGAGGTGTACATGATCATGCACACGTCATCCAGCCCGACCAGCTCCTCCCGGAGCGGCCCGCTCGACGCCGTGGTCAGCAGGTCCTCGTAGGTCAGGGCAGTATCCTGGTCGCCGCCGTCGACGGCGATCAGGTGCCGCAGGTGGGGTTGTTCACCGATGGTGGTGATGATGTCGGCGAACTCGGGTGACCAGACCAGTACCGAGGCGCCGGAGTCGCTCAGCATGTAGGCCAGTTCCGCGGGGGCCAGTCTGGTGTTCAACGGGACGAAAATCGCGCCCAGCGCGCCGGTGGCGAACAGGGTTTCCAGGAAGGCCGGGTGATTGGGTCCCAGATAGGCAACCCGATCACCCGTCCCAACGTCAAGACCGGCCAGGGCGTGTGCGAGCCGGTTCACCCGCCGGTCCAGTTCGCCGTAGGTCAGGGCATGCCCGTCGTGGACAATGGCGGTTCGGTTGGGGGTCATCCGCGCTCGGCGAGCGGGCCACGACCCGAGACCATCGTTGTCCATGTCGGTCCTTTCAACACTGAAAAGCGTTCCTGGTCAACAGCTATCGAAATCTGTCGTGCGATCGACGGTGCTGGGTCCTGCGGGTCAGAAGCGCAGCACCGGTTTGATCGTCTGCCCCGATGTCATGTCCTTGACGGCCCGTTCGATGTCTGCGAAGGGATATTCGGTGATGAGCCGGTCGATCGGTAACCGCCCGTCCCGGACCAGCTGCACGAGTGCCGGGATGACGGTCTGGGTTTCGGCGTCGCCAAGGGTCAGGCCGACCACCGAGCGGCCGGCGATCATGGCGTTGACGTCCAGGGCGACCTCGGTGCCGAACGGCGGCGCACCGACGATGACCAGGGTGCCGCGGGCGGCCAACGCGTCGGCGCCCTGACGGAGGACCGCTGTGCTGCCGGTGGTTTCCACCACCCCGTCGGCGCCGGCGCCTCCGGTGATCCGGGTGACCGCGTCGGGCAGGCTTTCCGCCCCGCCCGCTTGGACTGTGTGGGTGGCACCCAGTTCCTTGGCCACAGCGAGCCGTTCGGCGACCCGGTCGACGGCGATGATCCGGCTGGCCGACGTCAGGGCTGCGGCCATCACGGCGGAGAGCCCGACGGCCCCGGCGCCGAGGACCAGCACGGTGCTGCCGGGTCGGGGTTTGAGTACGTTCCAGACGGCACCGACCCCGGTCATCACCCCGCAGCCCAGGGGCGCAACGGTTTCCAGCGGTACCGCCGGGTCGATCTTGGTCAGGCTTCGTTCGTCGACGACAGCGAGTTCGGCGAAGGAGGACTGCCCGAAGAAGTGGCCGCCGAGGGCCTTGCCGTCCCGGCTGATCGGCGACGTGCCGTCCGGCCGGGCACCGCCGATCAGGTTCAACGGCAACCACGTCGCGCAATAGGCCGGATGACCGTCCCGGCAGTTGGCGCACTGCCCGCAGGAGGTGAACGACAGGATGACATGGTCACCGGGTTGTACCCGGGTGACGTCCGTACCCACGCTTTCCACCACCCCGGCCCCCTCGTGGCCCAGCACGCCGGGCAGCGGGAACGGTAGGCCGCCACTGGCGACGCCGACGTCGGTGTGGCACAGACCCGTCGCGACCATCCGGACGGTCACTTCGTTGGGCCGGGGTTCGTCCAGTTCGATGTCGGACAGGGTGAACGGTGCACCGCCGGATTCGACGACGACGGCCCGGGTCCTGGTCATGGCTCTCCTGACTATCAACGTGATAAGCGTTGTTGGGGTTGACTTGTGTGGGTCGTGCCGGCCGGTGGATTAGTCGAGGGAGATGACCACGGACTTGACCTTGGTGTAGGAATTCAGGGCCTCGGGGCCGTATTCGCGGCCGAATCCGGAGTCCTTCACCCCACCGAACGGGATGGCGGGGTCGAGCATCGCCCAGTCGTTGATCCAGACGATGCCGGCTTGTAGCCGGGCGGCGACCCGGTGCGCCCGGGCCAGGTTGGTGGTCTGAATACCGGACGCCAGCCCGTAGGGGGTGCTGTTGGCCAGTTCGATGGCCTCTTCCTCGGTGTCGAACGGTTGCACCGTGAGTACCGGTCCGAAGATTTCCTCCTGCACGACCCGGGAGGTGTTCGGCAGGTCGGCGATGACGGTGGGCTTGTAGTAGTAGCCGCCGTTCAGGTCCAGGCGTTCGCCACCGCAGACCACCCGGCCACCCTCTTCCTTGGCCAGCTGCACGTAGTCGTCGACCTTGTCGACGTGCTTGGCGGCGGTCATCGGGCCGATGACGGTGTTCGGGTCGCGGGGGTCACCCAGCGGTACCCCGGGGACGGCCTGGGCCAGGATGCCCAGGACGGTGTCGTGCAGCTCTCTTGCGACGAGCAGTCGCGGGCCGCCCATGCAGAACTGACCGGTGTTGAAGACGAAGCCTTTGATGATGGCGCCGATCGCCTTTTCCACGTCGGCGTCGGCGAAGACGATGTTGGCGGCGTTGCCGCCGAGCTCCATGGTCACCTGTTTGAGGTTCTGCCCGGCGACGGAGGCGGCGTGCCGCCCGATGGAGGTCGATCCGGTGAATGCGATCTTGTCGACATCCTTGTGCTGCAGAAGGGTTTCGCCGATCACGGAGCCTGATCCGGTGACCACGTTGTAGACCCCGTCCGGAACCCCGGCCTCGGACAGCAAGGACGCCATGTACAGGGCGGACAGCGGGGTGTCCTCGGCGGGTTTGTGGACAACGGTGTTCCCGGCGGCCAGGGCCGGCGCGATCTTGGAGCTGGACAGGATCAGCGGGAAGTTGAACGGGGTGATCGCGGCGACGACCCCGATGGGTTCCCGCCGGGTGTAGGCGTGGGCGTTGATCGGGATCTGCCGGGTGGCGCCGTCCAGGGTTTGGGCGAGGGAGGCGTTGTATTCGTACAGTTCGGCGGTGGTGAGCACGTCGACGGGGAGGCACAGGCTGACCGGCTTGCCGACGTCCAGGCTTTCCAGTCGGACGATCTCGGCGGCGTTCTCGTGGACCAACTCGGCGACCTTGTGCAGGATCCGGGCGCGTTCCCGGCCGGAAATCCTCGGCCATGGGCCGTTGTCGAATGCTTCCCGGGCGGCGGCGACGGCAGCGTCGATGTCGGTCGGGTCGGCGGAGGCGACGGTGCCCACGACGTTTCCGGTGGACGGGTCGTACACGTCGGTGCGGCGGCCGCTGGTGGCATCGACCCATTTCCCGCCGATGAACAGCCGGCCCTCGTCGATGTGGGTATCCGCTGTGCTGCTGGGGTTCTCGATTGTTGTGGTCATCTCAGTGATCCCTTTCTACAGTCCGAGGCCGCGGTACCGCTTGGGCCAGATACCGGATTTGCCGGGTGCCAGGATGCCGTTCGGGTCGAGGGCGTCCTTGATCTGCTCGTGGAACTTCAGGAGGGCACCGTCACCCCAGTTGAAGGTGGCCATCACGTCATCCATCAACGCGTTGTGGGTGCGGTATTCGCCGTAACCTTCTGCGGCTGCCTCCTGCACCAACAACCGAGTCATGTCCAGGGCCTGCTGGCGATCGGCCGGATCGGCGGTGTTGTACAGGAACAGGCAGATGTGGTGCATTTCCCGCAGGCCGACGATGAACTGGGCGGCGTAGTCCTTGTTGTATTCCTGCGAGCGGGCCCGCACCATCTCGAACTGCCTTAGGGCGTCGGCGCCATCGGGGGCGCTGACCGGGGAGAAGCAGATGTGGCCGCCGTTCGGGATGAAGTCCATTAGCGCGAGCTCGTCCAGGCTAGGAACCCCGGTGTTGATCTTGTTGCGGTCCTGCAGTGGGTGGGCGCCACGGTCGTCGTCCGGACCGGTGTAGGGCCGCTCCTCATTGGTGAAGAACTGCGCGCCGGGGATCTGACCGAATGCTTCCTTGATCATCGAGTAGTACATGTCGATCGTCGGCGGGGCCGTACAGGGTGCCGTAGTAGTTCCAGTACCCAAGGTTCAGGTCTGTCTTCATTTTCTCGATCGCGGCCTGGGGGAGGGGTCCGTCGCCGTCGAACCATTCGGTGCGCTGCGAGACCGAAGCGGCGTCCATGATGATGTTCCGGAGCACGGGTACGTTCTGGATCGGCGCCATGTTGATTCGCAGCGGCAGCATGATGTCGACGATCTGCGCGAGGTCCTCTTCCTTCTGGAAGGTGATGAGGTAGCTCATCGATGCCGGAGGCTTGGGCATCAGGGCGATGCCCATCTTGGTCACGATGCCGAGATTGGATTGCGTGAACAGTCCGTCGGGGAACGGGCCGAAGCCGTACTGGAACAGTTGCCAGGTGTTGCTGCCGGGCAGGGCGCCCATCCCGGTGCGCATGACCTGGCCTTGCGGCAGCACGACCTCCATACCGGTCTGCCACATGAAGTGGTCGCCGTAGGGGGTGTAGCCCACACCGCGGTCCAGGGTGTTGCCGACGATGCTGACCCACCCGAGGTCGGGACAGTCGATCATCAGTTGCAGGTTGTTCTCCTTGATGTACTCGGCCAGGTCGAAGTAGGACACCCCGGGTTCGACCAAGGCGTAGCCGAGTTTTTCGTTGACTTCGATGATCTGGTTCATCTGGGCGCCGGTGTTGACGACCACTGCGCCGGCCAGTCGGGGCGACGCGCCACCGTAGCCGTTGTTCTTGCCGGTGGAGACGGGCGACAGTGGAATGCCGTATTCGTTCGCCACCCGGACGACCGCCTGCACCTGCTCGACATCGGCGGGTGAGACGACCGCGGAGGGGGCGGCGCCCAGGTCACCGACAGGGTAGGGGTCGGCGAACTGTAGCAGTTCGGCGATATCTGACAGGATCCACTTGTCACCGACGATCTCGGTGAACGCCGCGATGGCGGCGGTGAAATTCTCTTCGCTGACCCCCGGCGGGAGAAGACGTCCCATGAGCGATTGACTCCTTGCGACTCGACGGTGAGCGGGGTGAACAGGTCCGATGCAGACCATCAGGTTTCCTGTTGGTTTTCATCTTGCTCATGAACAGGATTCCTGTCAATAGTTTGCTACGATGCAGTTCGAAGGCCCGAAGGTTTCCGTTCCGGCACCCGATTCAGGAGGCGATCACCCCATGGCGCTGAAGACCTCTCCGCTGCGGACAACCGACCCGGCCCCTGATCAGGACCACCGCCCCGCGCTGCTGTACATGATCAAGCAGCTCGAACTGGTCGTCCGGTCCCGACTGGACGACATCCTCAAACCGGCCGGGATCACGGCGCTGCAATACACGGCGCTGACCGTGCTCGACCGCCATGACGGACTCTCAGCGGCGGAACTGGCCCGGAGTTCGTTCGTTACCCCGCAGTCGATGGCCGACATGGTCGGAAATCTGGAAAGGCGCGGGTTCATCCGCCGCGAACGCAATCCCGAGAATCGGCGAGAACTCGTTGTCCGGTTGACCGCTCAGGGCCGCCAGTTCCTGGCCACCTACGCCGACGAGGTGCGAGACCTGGAATACGCGATGACCGCAACTCTGACCAGGAAGGACCGGGAGCAATTCCGAAGCCACCTGAATGAGTGCCGCAAATCCTTGAGTGAGCCGCCGCCAACGGCGGCCGCCGAGCAGACGCGGTGAAACGTAGCCGGTTCGTCACATCCCATGCGTAGAGGATCGTGACGGCCTGATCGAGGGCCAAACCGCGATGGCTCCGATCGGAAATTGAGCTTGAACCTGTTCCCAGCGCCGATCCGCGAACCGCCTTGTCTCATCACCGTCGGCGCCCTGAGCCCCTGCAGCCCATCTCGGGCACCCGCTGGTCGATCCTGCATCCCGGACCTGGCTGGTCACGAAACCGGGCAGTAGCCACTTGTCCGGCGATCTTCGCCCACCGTGGTCGGAGAACTCTCGGGATCGCACGTCCGACCGAACCGATCGGAAACAAGCAATTGACAGGAATCCGTGTTGATCCATCACGCCCAATTTGACAGGAAACCTGATGGTCGGGGTCGGTCCGACAAGGCAGAGGTAAGGGAGTGCCTGGAGATCCGGCAGCTGCGGTTTTTCGTCAGCCTGGCCGAGGAGCTGCACTTCGGGTGTTTCGCCGAGCTGCAGCACATCGCGCAATCGGCAGTCAGCGAGCTGATGCGACGCCTTGAGCAGGATCTTGGCGTCAAGCTTTTTGAGCGGTCGTCCCGACACGTGCGCCTGACCCCGGCGGGACGCGCACTGCTACCCGAGGTACGAACCGTCCTCAAACAGCTGGACGTGATCGAGGCCATGGCGCAGAACTGGGCAAAGGGTTCAGCAGCGTAACTTGTCGTCAGCGACTCCGGAACCGTCGGGACGGACTTCATAGCCGCGGTGGTAGATCGCCATCGGTTGTCCCGCGACGGTCCTCTCCAGCAGCCCCTTGCTGGTCACCTCGTAGTCCCAGGCCGCGGCATACCAGGCATTCAACGGGTGCGGGAAGATCTTCGCGGTCACCCGCCCGCTCGGCAGGAGGTCGGTCACTGTCACACCCCCTGCGTCACCGACGCACGGAAGGCGCGGTGGAAGGCCTCGAGCTGGTCGCACACCATCTGCTGACTCACCTTCGCGCCGACGATCATCGCGGAACCGTGGAACGTCCCGGGGTAGAGGTGCAGCTCGGTCTGCACGCCGGCCTGCGCCAGGCGCTGTGCGTAGGCGATGCCCTCGTCACGCAGCGGGTCGAACTCGCACGTGGTCACCAGCGCGGGCGGAAGTCCGGTGAGGTCCGTATGCCGCGCCGGCGCGGCATACGGCTCGACGCACTCACTGCCACGCACCCCCTCGCCGAGGTAGTAGTCCCAGCTGACCTCCGCGTTGGGTCGGTTCCAGAGCGGTGTGTCGTGGAAGGCCTGCATCGAGGGCGAGTCGAGCCGGTCGTCGAGCTCTGGTGTGCCGAGGTACTGGAAGCACAGCGAGGGCCCGCTGCGGTCTCGTGCCAGGAGAGCCACGGCCGCGGACAGGCCGCCGCCGGCGCTCTCGCCCCCGACGGCGATCCGGGCGGGGTCGATGCCGAGCTCGGTGGCGTTCTCGGCAGTCCAGGCCAGCGCGGCGTAGCAGTCCTCCAGGCCGGCGGGGAACCGGTGCTCCGGCGCTAGCCGGTAGTCCACCGAGACCACGACGGCGCCCACCTGGTCGGCGATGCGCAGGACGTCGGAGTGGTACAGCTCGAGGCTGCCGAGGACGAAGCCGCCCCCGTGGAGGTACACCAGGCCCGGACGCGGGGCGTCCGACCCTGCGGGGGTGTAGACCCGGACCGGCACCGGCGGTGCGCCGTCCGGGCCCGGCACGAGGACGTCGAGGACCTTGACTGGCAAGGCCGGCTGGTATGCCGGCAGCGCCTCGAGCAGGGCGGCCTCGCCTGCGCGGGCGGCAGCGTAGTCGGCGAAGGGCAGGTCGGACAGCGCCGGCACCCAGGGTGCCAGTTCGGGGTCGAAGGCATAGGTCATGGGCTCAGTCCTTGTAGTAGCGGTGGGCCATCTGCGCGATGCAGACGGGTTTGGTACCCCGGGGGGAACGTCGTTGTCTCCATGCGCATGCCACCTCGATTATCAGGATGCCTGTCGATCACCAGTGTGAGTGCCTCGGTGTCTCGTTGTCAATGGCCAACTGGAACGTATGCCTGCTCCTCTTCATGAATCGTCGATTCTGTTCAGCCGCAACGATACTGACGCGGTCGTGCGTCACTTGTTGACTACTGTTGCGGGGACGCCCATACTGCAGCTCGGGGACTCCTGCTATCAGGTTTCCTGAATCGTTTGGCTTCATTCAGGGCAGGGGAGGTGAGTTCGCTGGCTTCGCAACGCGCGACGGCTCCGTCCCACGATCGTGATGTCACGCTGCTCTACCTCATCAAGCAGGTGGAGCTGGCGGTCCGGCAGGCACTGGACGAAGCCGTGGCAGCTGCCGACCTCACGGCGTTGCAGTACACCGCGCTGACCGTCCTCGAGCGCCACCCGGGCATCACGTCTGCCGAGCTGGCCCGCAACTCCTTCGTCCGCGCGCAGACCATGGCTGAGATGGTCACCTTCCTAGTCACCAGTGGGATGGTCACTCGCGAGCGCGACCGCAGCAACCGACGGCAGTACCTGTTGTCCCTCAGCGGGGAGGGCCAGAAGCTGCTCGACGGCCTCCACGACCCAGTGGCTGACATCGAGTCGCGGATGCTCGACGGGTTCGACGCCGGCCAGACGGATATCCTCCGCACGTACCTGCGGCGCTGCCGGCAGGCGCTCAGCGGCAACCCTCTGCGCTGAGCCTGTCGCGCTCAGGGTGAACCTGTAGGAGGCCCGGGTGCCCCACAGGCCGGGAACGGCACATCAGCGTGCGTTGCTTCGGCCGATCCCCTGGGTCGCGACCTGCAGGCTGTCGGTATTTGCCGAAAGACTGGAACCCGTTGGCGGGTCGGCCGCACACCGCAACAAGGAATGGGAGACCCCATTCATATCCAGCCGTCGAACCGGTCAACACGACCGGCATCTCGACACGATTTCTCTCCGAACAAGAACGGGTCCGGATCGCCGATCTGCATAGCGTCGGCAAAAGCACGACCTCCATCGCCGCGGAACTGGGTCGTGCCGTGTCGATCATCAGCCGGGAACTGCAGCGCAACCTCGACCCGGCCGGCGGCGGGTACCTGCCACACACCGCGAACCGGGTCGCGGCGACCCGGCGGCGGCGACCCAAAACGACCAGGATCGCCGCAGACCCGGTGCTCCGGGAGTTCGTCGACGGGCGCCTGGCCAAACGGCACAGCCCGGAGCAAGATCAGCTACGAGTTGACCGTCCAGTTCCCCGACAGCCCGGACCGTCAGCTGGCCGTGGAAACGCTCTACCAGACCGTCTACCGCCCGGACGCAATGGCTCCGGCCATACTTCCCGAAAGGCACAGACCTTTCCGTTCACAGCGCCGAACGGCTCGCTGAAGTTGCCGCAGAAATCAACGACCGGCCGCGAAAGACACTCGGCTGGCAGCGACCAGCAGACCTGATGAGTAAGCTCCGCCAAGGCTCCAACCGACCACCATCCACCAGCACCGTTGCGACGACCGCTGGAATCCGCCCTGGCCCAAGGGGTTCCATCAACGTGGCAGGCGACACCATGCGGAGCATCGTCGGGCACGGTCATCGGTGTGTGGTGGTCCAGGACCCGGCGAGCAGTTTCCTGCGGGACGTCCCGATTGATCAACCCTGGAAGGCGCCACGGGGCCGGAATCGAGTCACGTATCGGATCGCATACATCGGGCCTGCGCAATAGCCGCTGTTTCAGCCGGGCGCTTCAGGTACGGGAGCGCCATCCTGCTGCTTGACGGGGGATCACCAGCAACATCCGGACCCCAAAGGTAGTCATTCGAAATCGGTCTCCAATTCCGAAGCGGCGGTGTCAGCAGAGCGGTTGCCGGAGCGATTCATGTCCACTGCCAGTTTTCTGGTCGTGGGTTTCTCGGCGCCGCCAGGCGTAAGGGGCTGGGCAACCCGGTGAGGGTGAGGGTGAGTTTCGGCTCGCCACGGACAAAGGTTATCCGCGGTATCGCGATGTTCGTGGGCGTCGTGCTGGTGGAAATCTCGGCATTCTGCAGCGCGTGCTGATTCCGGTGACCAGGCTGCAGTTGGCGAGGCGTCCCCGATCGGTCGTCGTCCACGTCGTCAAAGACCCCGACGAATGGGAGCGCCGGGTCGTCGAGGATCTTCAGGGTCGGTCCTGCCGGAACCGTGTAGTCGAGGTAATCGGGTACTCCGGGTGCACGGCCGCGAAAGACGACACCGAACGGGCACGCGTTCCCCTCACACCGCTGCTGGAACCGCAACCCGCTGGCGCGAGCATGAACCGGCGACTCGATCCAGACCAGTTCCAGGTAGCAGTCGGCAAGCAGCGCCCGACGGTTCCGGGTGCCCTGCCCTAGATGACGGGTACCGGCGTCCAAGATAAGCCCGGCCGGGCAAGGAAACAGCGCATCAATGGCCCGTGGACCCGGCAGGAAAATGATCAGATGATCAAGTACGTTCATTGTTCGTCCTCAACAGTTCCCCGTGACGCGCTGATGTTGGCGTCCGCTCGTGCAGGCTTGTGGCGCAATCCCGGGTAACGAATTAGAGCCTATTCATTCCACGCGGACCTGATGAACAGCACAAGGCGCCACCCGCGCCGTGCAGATGGATGCGCCCGGGTGCGGACGCCGGCCGTCGGTGCCCCGCAAGTCGAACCTCAACCAGGAAGTCGGAGGCCTCGTCAATGGGCTACCGTTGCTTGATCATTTTCGTTCCGAACGGGATCCTCGACGGGAAGACCTTCACTTCCGACGATCCCCCAGCTACACACCGCCCGCCGCACCCAGATTCGCCACCTTCGACAACGGGCCCTACGACCCCTGACGACCGCCGGGACTGGATTCGGTGTCACCCCGGCCATCGGGCTTCTGCCCGGCCAGTCCGCCGTGGGAGTGGGAGTCGTCGGCACCGGGACCAGCAGCGGCCGGCCCGGTGCCGCCGCCCTCGTCGAGAGCCGATTCCAGTGGATCCGGGGACGGGGTCGGGTGTTCCCCGGGATCCACTCAGGGGTCGAATCGTCGCGTTCCTACGGCGGCGAGCCCGCGGTCGATGCCAGCGGGATGCTGTGCGCGGGCAGGGCGGCGATCATCGGACGGCGATGACCGCCGCGCCTTTGCCGAACAGTCCTGGCACCGCGGGTATGACGGTCAGCTTCGGGGCAGTTGATATCCGGTGGCGTTCAGCGGGATACGGTAGAGCCCCTTTCCGGCGGTGACGAAGAGGATGTTGGAGTTCCGTCCGGTGCCGAACTCCGCTGCGGTCGGGAGAATGTCTCCGGTCGGGATGCGAGCGATCTCCTGGCCCTGCGGGGTGTACACCCGGATGCCGGCGGCGTCGCTGTCGCGCACGGCGACGTACAGGTTGCCGTTGGAGTCGGCGGTGATCCCGTCGGGGCCGAACTTCGGCAGGTAGTTGACCAACGCCCGCCGCTCGCCGACCGTTCCGTCGGGGTTGAGCGGGTACGCCCACAGCGTCATCTGCAGCGGCGGGATCGACGCGAGCTCCTCCGGGGACAGCCGTGGCCCATCCAGGAAGCCAGTGTCGAAATCGGCGACGTAGAGGGTGCTCTGATCCGGAGCGACGTAGACGCCGTTCGGCTTGGTGGCATTGGCGATGATGCGGTGCACCGACCCGTCGGGGTCGATCCGGTACACGCCCTGGACCGGTTGCTCGACCGGCTCGAGACCCTCGTAGCGGGGGTCGGTGAAGTAGATCCGGCCCTGCTCGTCGATGCTGACCCCGTTCGGGGCGTTGAGTTTACGACCCTCGTAGTAGGCAGCCAGGATCACGCTCCGGCCGGTGCGCATGTCGGTCCTGGTCACCCGTTGGCCGCCGTTGTCGGCCGACTCGCCGATCACCAGGTTGCCCTCGGCGTCGAAGTCCATGCCGTTGGCCTGCCCGCTCGGCGAACGCCAGATGGTGGTCCGGCCGTTGCGGCCGTCGTACTTCCAGATGATCCCGGCCTCGACGTTGCCGTCCTCGTCCTTGCACACGTTGCGCGCGGAGAGTTCGGCGAAGTAGACGTTGCCCCGCCGGTCCGCGGCTGGGCCGGTGGTCAGCACGCAGCCGCCCTCGAACAGTGTCTGCAGTTTGGTGCCGGCACGGACGATGCTCGGGTCGCCGCTGACCTCGGGGAAGTCGTGTTGCGGGACACCTGGCGCCGGCCCGGCGTCCGCGGCGGCAGTGTCCGCCGGGTCGTCCGGGGGTGCGCTGGACGTGGCGCCGGCCGCCGCGGCGGTCGCGGCGTCTCCGCTCTGGATGAAGAGGAACCCGCCGCCCAGCACGAGCGCGGTGATCACGGCGATTCCTGACGATCGAGACATCAAGCGGTGACGGGACATGCGACCTCCATTCTGGGTGGGGGCGGCCGGTGTCGAATACTCGGCTTTCCCCTGAGAGATAAACCCTGAGAGATAAGCATTGAACGCCCACCGGGCAACTCGCGCAAGCGGAAGCGGAAGCGAGTTTTGATCCGATTGTGCATCGGGCTATTTTGTTGATGAATCCCCCCGAGATTCGGCAGGAAACGGCTGAAGTAGTTGCACAGTCATCCAATCTCCGCGGCGGGGTCACCGGGGTGGAGGAACGTCTCACCGGAGGTGCCGCACCCTCCCGTACGTTCGTCATGGATCGCGGCCCGGCGGAAAAGGTAAGCGGGACAAACGATCTCCTGAACAGGGCGACAGGTGCGCGCGGTCACTGCGATCCGCGCGACGTGCGGCCGTGCGGGTGACACGCACGCCCGTGAGCCGATGTCGACCACAATCTGTTTCCGAATAAACTCGTGCTTCCCGAAATCGGCAGATGCGAGTACGGTCTTGACCGATATCGGTGGGCAGCGAATGACGATCGCCGCGCCGATGGCCGCTCTCGCCTGAATGCCGGCGATCGGTGCGCCTGTGCCGTGATCGGATCATCGCGCCTTCCGGCGCTATCGAATGCGTTTTCTCCGATTGGGGCAGTGATGTCCAACCGCCGCTCGATGATGTCCGCGGTTCTGGCCGTCCTGGCGGTGGGATCTGTCCCTGCGCGCCGTCGGGGACCAGGTCGGACTGATAAACCAGTCGGGCCGTGGGCAACGCCAAGCCGTCGCCCGCGCCGCCTCATTCGCCACCAAGTTCGTCGTCCTGGACGAACCCACCGCCGCGCTCGGGGTCAAGGAAACAGGTCAAGTCCTCAACCTGATCCGCAAGATCAAGGCAAAGGGCCTGCCCGTCATCCTGATCAGCCACAACATGCCCAACGTGTTCGAGGTCGCCGACCGCATCCACATCGCCAGACTCGGTGGCTGCGCCGGGATCATCACCCCGCAATCACACACCCCCACCGAAGCCGTCGCGATCATGACCGGAGCCACCACCCTACAAAAAGGCTGACCGACGCGAAGTCTGTACGGCGACTCCACACAGGGCGGAGGTTTCACGCTGCGAAGTTGATTGCCTGAGGTTGCCGGATACCGGCTTGCTGACCGCCGCCGCGGTCATTCCCCCCGCAATTCCCTCACCACCAGGGTGTTGGAGAAAGGACACTGATGTCTGCTTCCAGAACACGCCGAACATTGGTCGCCGCCATGTGCGCGGCCGCCGTCACCGTCGGGCTGGTCACCATTCCGAGCACCGCGGCAGCGGCCCCAGCCGCCGACGCCGGGTACGACGAGCCCTACCGGCCCCAATTCCACTACACACCTCAACAAAACTGGATGAACGACCCGAACGGACCGATCTTCTACAAGGGCCAGTATCACCTGTTCTATCAATACAACCCTGAGGGCAACCAATGGGGCAACATGTCATGGGGTCATGCGGTCAGCAGAGACCTCGTCAGCTGGAAAGAACTGCCGCTGGCGATCCCCTTCGAAGACCAGGAGCTGATCTTCAGCGGAGGCGTCGTCAACGACAAGAACAACAGCAGCGGCCTGGGAACCCGCAAGAACCCGCCGCTGGTGGCGATCTACACGAGCGCCACACCCGGATCACAGGCGCAATCACTGGCCTACAGCACGGACGGCGGAACGACCTGGACGAAGTACGAAGGCAACCCGGTGCTGGACATCGGATCTCCCGAATTCCGCGATCCCAAAGTCTTCTGGCACGAGGAGACAAAGCGATGGGTGATGGTGGTGGTCCTGGCCTTGGAGCACAAGGTCGTGATCTACAGCTCCACCGATCTGAAGAACTGGACAGAAGAGAGCAAATTCGGTCCGGCCGGAGCCACCGGAGGAGCGTGGGAATGCCCCGCCCTGATTCCGTTGCCCGTTGACGGGAAACGTAAGAATCAGAAATGGGTGATGATTGTCGCGCTGAATCCGGGGGGTGTCGCGGGCGGATCGGGACAGCAGTATTTCGTCGGCGACTTCGACGGCAAGACTTTCACCCCCGATGATGACGGAAGCTACACCCCACCAGCTGGCCTGGACGTGGCCAATTTCGATGGCGGGACCTACGACCCCTGGGTGGCCACCGGAACCGCGTTCGGTGACCTTCCGGCATCAGCGGCGGAGCCGCTACCCGGTCAGTCGGCAATCACCGGTGTCGAGGGCCCGGGGTACGTCAACAGCTTCCACGGCGGCGATGGCGCCACCGGAACCCTGACCTCCCCGGCGTTCCCGGTCACCGACCGGTACCTCAATTTCAAGGTGGGCGGCGGGAACCATCCCCATGTCGACGGGTCCGTGGTCAACCCGCCCACGCCGGCTGGTCCCGTCTTCGCCGATTTTGAGGGCGAGACCTGGGGCGACGGTTGGACCGGAACGGACGATTTCGCGACCACCGGGCCGGTCCCCGGCACCATCGGCGGACAGCAACCGGTCAGCGGATACCTCGGGGAGAAGCTGGTCAACACGTTCTTCGACGGGGACAGCTCAACCGGCACCATCACCTCGCCGACCTTCACCATCACCAGCAACTATATCGACCTGCTCATTGGTGGCGGCAATCATCCCTACACCGGTCCGGACCCCGAGGCGGGCAGCGAACCGACCGCGATCAACCTCCTGGTCGACGGTCAGGTGGTGCAGTCATCAACCGGCGCCGACAACGAAACCTTGGACTGGTCGTTCTGGGACGTGTCCGCCCTCCAGGGACAGCAGGCTCAGCTGCAGATCATCGATCAGAACACCGGCGGCTGGGGTCACATCAATGTGGACCACATCGTTTTCGCCGACCAGCCGGCCGCCAAACGGAACATTGAAACGACTGTCAACCTGCTGGTCAACAACACTGTGGTGAAGACGGTCACCGGGCCCAACAGTGAAAGCCTTGATTGGGCATCGTTCGACCTGGCCGACTATTCCGGGCAGAACGCACAAATTCAGGTAGTCGACAACAACACCGCAGGTTGGGGCCACATCCTGGCCGACCAGTTCTCCTTCGCCGCGGAACCGGCCCTCTCGTCCATTCAGCGGGCGAGTTGGATGGACTGGGGATCGGACTTCTACGCCGCCACAACCGTCAACGACGCACCAGGTGGCAAGCAGATCGCCATCGGCTGGATGAGCAACTGGAACTACGCCGGCAAGACACCAACCTCCCCGTGGCGGGGCGCGATGGCGCTGCCCAGGGAACTCGGATTGAAGACGATCGACGGCAAGGTACAGCTCACCCAACAACCCGTGCGTGCACTGAATCGGCTGCACACCGGTCGGCCGGTGTTCGGTGCCTTCAAGCGGATCACCGGCACCACCCCCAATGTCGCCACCGGGTCCACGCTGGACCTGCAGGCCACCTTCAAAGCCGGCACCGCCGACCAGTTCGGCATCAACGTCCGCACCGGCAACGGCCAACTCACGCAGATCGGCTACGACACCACCACCAACGAGGTCTACGTGGACCGGACTCGATCCGGCAAGATTATCGATCCCACCTTCGGCGCCGTCCACCGAGCCCCGCTGCCACTGAATCACGGCACTATCCGGTTGCGTGTCCTGGTGGACAACAGTTCCGTCGAGGTCTTCACCGACCGGGGTCAGGTGGTTATCACCGACCAGATCTTCCCCGACGCGACCAGCACCGGTGTCAGCCTGTTCGCCAACGGCGGGACAGCAACGCTCCTTTCCGGCGCGGGCTGGAACATGAGATCGATCTGGCGGTAAGCACTCATTGAACAACAGCATCGAGGCGGCGGGTTTCCCGCCGCCTCGACGCTGTCCCTGAACCTGCGGAGCACAGGCTCCACAAAGGCCAGAACGGCCATCCCGAACCCATCACCGGCAGATGTGTCGCAACGAGCTACCCCGGGGCACATCAGATGGACATCGATCGTCGATCGGTTTCAGAGGTCGTGGCGGAACAGTCACCGCGCCCCCATCCAGGCGCGGCCCTGGCTGTAGTGCGTCTTGGTTCCGACGGCGCGTACGCGCCACTGCGCGGGCACACTTTGCACATGCCGGCGGCCGTTGCACCACTGCCGTCGACACCGTCGGCGCCGGAGTTCTTTCACGGCGGTCTCCGCATCACCTCGGTCACGCCCGGCCCCCTCGGCGGAAGATTTGAGACCCAGACGGTGAACGATCTGCATGGAATCCTCCCGTTCACCACCACCGCCAGCAGAGCAGGCGCCAAGCCCCACCCTGGGTACATGAACTGCTTACCTGCTGGCTCTGATGGGCGCGGCTTTGCGGGCGTCCATCGGGGTCTTGAAATTCGCCGGGTGCCCGTCGAGGAAGAGTTCGCCGGAGTCCACGGTGAGGGCTTGGGCTACTGGGGCGTCAACACCATCCTCGAGATCATCAAAACAACGGGTACCTGGACCGCACAGCATGTAGTCCAGCCATGCCCGCTGATACGCCGCGCATCCGTCGGACCGCCAACCCAACTGCACGCCCGCCGCATCAACGGTCCCGGTCGTTGATCAGGTTATTAAGCCGTGTCGACCCGAAATTGTGCGACCGGCTGAGGTACCGGAGCCGCGGAGGTCAGCGTTGCAATGACATAGCCGTGGGCGGTCCACTAGATCGGATCGGGTGGGCGGAGAACCTCGGAATGCGAGAGCCTTCGCCGAAGTCTCTTGGACCTCCGCACAATCCCGCAAGCCGAACCGCAATCGAGCCGCCCAAAGGCTCGATCCGGGACCTCCGCGTTCATGATCATTGTCGTGCCGCAGGGGATCCTCCTGCGGGACAGGCTTGGCCGGCTCCGCAGCTACATGGGAGGCGGCGTGTGGGATCACCCCGGCAGTGGGATGACGTGACTCGATCGACTGACGATGCTGATCGGCACGGGTCGGTTCAGTCGCTGAGCTGGTGGCTGGTTCGCGGTCGACGTGCCTATCGAGGAGATGCTTGTGAGCTCGCAGGACGTGTTGCCGTTCCCGCCGACCCCGTCGGCGAGCATCGCCGGTCGAACGATGCAGGAATCGACCTACAAGCAGCGGGTGCAGCCGCGGCGGTTGCCGGAGGACGCCCCGAACATCCTGATCGTGTTGATCGACGACGCCGGCCCGGGCCTGCCGACCACGTTCGGTGGTGAGGTGCGAACGGACACGTTGACCCGGATCCATGACGAGGGCATCGGGTTCAACCGGTTCCACACCACGGCGATGTGTTCGCCGACCCGGGCGTCGCTGTTGACGGGCCGGAATCATCACCGGATCGGGAACGGGCAGATCGCCGAACTGGCGAATGACTGGGACGGCTACGCCGGGGAGATCCCGAAGAGCAGCGCCCTGGCTGCCGAGGTGTTGAAGGATTATGGGTACGCCACCGCGGCGTTCGGCAAGTGGCACAACACCCCGGCGGTGGAAACCACGGCGGCAGGGCCGTACCACAACTGGCCCACCGGCAACGGTTTCGAATATTTCTACGGTTTCCTGGCCGGTGAGGCATCGCAGTACGAGCCGAACCTGGTGCGGAACACCACCAGTGTGCTGCCGCCGAAGACCCCGGAACAGGGTTATCACCTCAGTGAGGACCTGGCCGACGACGCGATCGGCTGGTTGCACCGGCACAAGGCGCTGCAGCCGGACAAGCCGTTCTACATGTACTGGGCCAGCGGGTGCCTGCACGGCCCGCACCATGTGATGAAGGAATGGGCCGACCGGTACGCCGGGAAGTTCGACGACGGGTGGGATGCCTACCGGGAACGGGTGTTCCACCGGGCCAAGGAAATGGGTTGGATCCCGCAGGAGGCGCAGCTGACCCCGCGAGACCCGGCGATGACCGCGTGGGAGGACATCCCCGAGCACCAACGCCCGTTCCAGACCCGGCTGATGGAGGTCGCCGCCGGGTACGCCGAACACGTCGACGTCCAGGTCGGCCGGCTGGTCGACGAGATCGACCAACTCGGATACTTGGATAACACGATGGTGTTCTACATCTGGGGCGACAACGGCTCCTCGGGTGAGGGTTTGGACGGCACCATCAGCGAACTCCTTGCCCAGAACGGCATCCCCACGACCGTCGACATGCACATCAAGGCACTGGACGAGCTCGGCGGCCTGGATGTGCTGGGCTCACCCAAGGTCGAAAACCAATACCACGCGGCATGGGCCTGGGCGGGCAGCACCCCCTACAAGGGGCTCAAGCTACTCGCATCCCACCTCGGCGGGACCCGGAACCCGATGGCGATCCGGTGGCCGGCGAAGATCACCCCGGATAGCACGCCGCGCCGCCAGTTCCACCATTGCAACGACATCGTCCCGACCATCTATGAGGTCATCGGGATCACCCCGCCCAGGGTGGTGAACGGGATCCAGCAGGACCCGATCGACGGCACCAGCTTCGCCTACACCTTCGCTGAACCAGCGGCTCCGGGCCGGTTGAAGACGCAGTACTTCGAGATCATGGGCAGCCGGGCGATCTACCACGACGGGTGGATGGCGTCCGCGTTCGGGCCCCGCACCCCGTGGATCCAGGGGCTGCCGCCGGGGATCCATGACTGGACCCCGGACCAGGACGTGTGGGAGCTCTACCACCTGGATGAGGACTGGTCCCAGGCGAAAGACCTGGCCGCGGACATGCCGGACAAACTGGTCCAGCTCAAGGAAACCTTCGCCATCGAGGCCGCCAGGAACAGCGTCTACCCTGTCGGCGGTGGGCTGTGGATTATTTCCCTGCACCCGGAACTGCGGATCTCCACCCCATATCGGGAATGGAATTTCACTGGCGACATCACCCGCATGCCGGAGTTCTGCGCACCAGCCCTGGGTAACCGGGCCAATCTCGTCACCATCGACGCGGTGCTCCCCGAGAACGCCAGCGGGGTGCTGTACGCGCTCGGCGGCGCCGGCGGCGGACTGACCTGCTACCTGGACGACGGGTACCTCTGCTACGAGTACAACCTGTTCATCGTCATGCGAGACAAGATCCGATCCGAACGACGGCTGCCGGCCGGGCCGGCGACCATCACCATCGAAACCGTCTACGCCGAACCACGACCCGGTGGCCCATTGGCGATCACCATGGGCCGCAACGGTGACACCGTTGCGACCGGCACCGTACCGATCAGCGCTCCGTTGTTGTTCTCGGCCAACGACTGCCTTGACATCGGCACCTGTCTGGGCGGGCCGGTCTCCCTTGACTACTACGAACGGGCTCCGTTCCCGTTCAACGGATCGATCAACACCGTCAACGTCCGGTACATCACCTAGCCTGCCGGCCGTCGGTCCAACCGCTAGCTCGATTGCGGTTCCAGGCGAGGGGACTCGCGTTGCAGCAGCGAAGATGACGACCGGGCGAATCCGTTCCGACCGGGTCGTCGGGGTACGCGGGCGGTTGACGGGCGCTTCCAACAATTAGTTGGCAGACCAATCCGCTGCAAACTTGACACTGGAGGATGCCGCCGATCGGTGAGGCATGGAACCTAGCTGACAAAGCACCTCGGGCGTCCGGTTTGTGGAACCGCATACGGGCGCGGCTGCCTCGATCCCGAGGTTCCAAGTTCATGATCTTTTTCTGTCCGCATGGCATCCTCCTGCGGGAAGATTGGACTTAGCGTCCTGGGGATCAGAAACGCTTGTCGGAGTGGGCGCGTTTGTCGTCGTCGATCCGGGCTGGGTTGGCGCAGCGGGCGAGGATCCTATTGCTGCTGACGGGGTAAGCAACACCGAAATCGCTACCCGGGTGAGGGTGTCGCGGCCGACGGTGACGTACTGGCGTGCCAGGTATGACGCGGAAGGGATCGACGGCCTGATCGATGAACCCCGGTCGGGCCGAGTTGGTCGCGACGGTCAACGACATCCTCGGGCTGTACCTGGCACCGCCGGAGGACGCGATAGTCCTTTGTTTGGGCGAGAAGTCGCAGACCAAGCGCTGGACCGGACGGCACCGATGTGCCCGCTCCGCCGATCGAGAAGCAACTTGCAGCACGCGGCCAGGGCTGTCGCGATGGATCAGGTGGTCGACCGAAGGGCGTCGGAGATGGCCTTCGCTCCACCGTGGCCGGATTTGCCCGCCGTCGACGGGGATTTCCGCACCAGTGATGAAAGCGGCGGCATCGGAAAGCAGGAATGCGACCAGTTCTGCCACTTCCTCCGGCCGCCCGGCCCGGTTCAGCGGAGTCTGAGACAGGTTGGCGGCCAGGAAGTTCGGGGCAGCCGACGCGGTCATGGGGGTTTCGATGAAACCGGGGTGAATGGTGTTGACCCGGATGTTGTTGGGGCCCAGTTCCATGGCAGCCACCTGGGAAAGACCCCGCAACGCCCACTTGCTGGTGGTGTAGGCAACGGGGTAATGCGCGGTGATGGCGGCAAGGGATCCGATGTTCACTATCGACCCACCGTCGGTCATCAGCGGCGCCAATGACTGAATACCGAGCAATGGTCCGGCCAGATTGACCGACAGCAGCCTGTTGAGATCGGTCAGCTCCAGATCCAGCAGACGGGCGCGGTGGGTGATGCCGGAGTTGTTCACCAGGCCGTGAACGGTGCCGTACTCGGTCGCGAGGTACTCACGGAGGGCAGCCCAGTCGTCCTCGACAGCCACGTCGTGTCGGCGGATGCGGTCAGCGGGGGTGAGGCCGAGCCCAACAACGGTTGCGCCCGCTGCAACACACGCGGCGGCCTGCGCCGCCCCGAGGCCCTGGGTGGCACCGGTGACGATGATGACCTTCCCTGCCAATGCTCCGGCGCTCACCGTGCCGCCCGTTCGGTGAGCCGGTGCCGCGCCGCGGGAACCGGTACCGAAGCCACCCCGCGCACCACGGTGGTGCTGATGGTGCCGATGCCCTGCACCGTGAGCGTCACCACGTCCCCTGGCTTCAGCGGCGGTGGTTTCTGAGACCCATTGCGTCCCCATAGTTCTGCCAGGCACCCGCCGTTCCCGCAGGTGCCCGATGCCAGCACGTCACCGGGTTTCCGCCAGGTACCGCGGGAGGCGTAGACAACCATGTCCTCGAATGTCCAACCCAAGGTGGCATGGGCACGTCGTCGACCGGCCCGATGATCGAGTACGGGTTCCCGAAGTAGAAGGTGGGCGCCGCGTACCACTCCTCCGCACCCCGGTCTCGCCGTCGATGCTGCGGCGGACACCTTCGACGTGTTCCTCGAAGGTGACGAGATCCCGCACGGTCCGGGGGCAACACCGGCGCCAACAACCGGACCCGGGACAGCGGAACGGGTTCGTCGGCCGCGGCCAGCACCCATTCGTCACCCGCGCGGTCCTCCAGGAGTTGAAGGACGTCGGTGTCGGCGGGTAATGGGCTGATGACGGCATCGTCACCCCAGCCCTGGACGACACCAGCACGACGGAAACCGTTGTCGTTGAACACAGCGATACGCATGGCTATTTCATCGCAATCGGGTTGAGGGGGGCGCCGACCGCTCCGGTGACTTTCAGCGGCGGCGCAGAGAGCAGGAATTCGTACACGCCGTCGGCGGCGCAGTCCTCGGCGAGTGCGTCAGGTCCCACATCTCGCCGACGAGCAGCCCCATGTTGGGGATGACGACCTGATGCAACGGTTGGAAGGCGTCCGGGAGCTCGTTGGGCCGGACTTCGAAGCCCCAGGTGTCGGTAGCGATGGCGGCGATTTCCGTGCGGTGCAGCCAGTCGGCGGTCCCGAAGGACAACTCGGGGGAGTCGCCGCCAGCATAGTCCGCCCAACCGTCCCGACGTGCGCGGGTCAGCCGGCCGGTGCGGACCAGCACGATGTCACCTCGGCCAACCGTGGCTGTCCGGCCCTGGGCGGCAATCGTGGCCTCGAGATGTTCGGCGGTGATGGCGAAACCATCTGTTAGTTCACCGTTCTCGCCGATCACCCGGCCGACGTCGAGCAGGACCCCGCGGGACACCAACGGTGAGGCGAGGTGTTCGATGCCGGTGACCTGGTCACCAGCCGCGGTGACGACCTGCCCGGCCGGGCGGCCGTTCCAGGCCTTGCCGTGGTCGAAGATGTGCCCGAGGCCATCCCATTGGGTGCTGCACTGCAGCGGCATGGCGATGACGTCGTCGGCGCCGCCGAAGCCGTGTGGGAAGCCCTGCACCCCGGCCGCTGCGTCGGTACCGGTGTCGGTCATGGTGTGCACCGGGTTGGTGCGCCGCCGCCAGCCCTTTTGCGGGCCATCCGTGTCGAACGACTGGGACAGCGAGAATGGCACCCCTCTGCGGACCAGCGAAGCCGCCTGGACGCGTTTGTCGGTGGTGATGTAGTTGACCGTGCCGAGGACGTCATCGGCGCCCCACCGGCCCCAGTTGCGGCAGCGGGCGGCGGCGTCGGCGATGATCTGCTCGGTGGTGAGCGTGATCGAACCCATCAGACCGGTGGTGCGACGAAGACGGCGTCGGGGTTGTTGAAGGACTTCTTGGCCACGAACTCGTTCATCGCGTTCGCGGTGCCCCACTGGTCGGTGACCTCAGGGTCGGAGAAGTCGTAGATCGACGGGTGCCAGGTGTCCTCGTCGATCACCTCGAGTTCGCTGGTGTACTCCACAGTGTTGCCGTGCGGGTCCAAAAAGTAGCTGAAGGTGTTGTTACCGGCCATGTGTCGGCCTGGTCCCCAGATCTTTTCCACACCGGCGCGGAGCAGCCGGCCGGTGCCGCGCATGTATTCGTCCAGGCCGCGAAGTTCAAAGGAGGCGTGGTGCAGTGAGACGTGCGGACCCTTCGCGATGGCCATCGAGTGGTGGTGGGTGTTGCACCGCATGAACCACATCACCTCACCCATGTGTGGGCTCCACAGGGTGTCCGACAGGGCGAAGGACAGGTATTTCTCATAGAACGCGCGGGTCTTGTCCGGTTCCGGGGAGTTGATCACCACATGGGACAGCCGGACCGGGATCGATTCCTTCTCCTCGATTTTGCGGTGCTGCCGCGGTGCGACGTCGGAGGAGATTTCGATGGTTCGGCCGTCGGCGTCGAAGAACCGGAACCCGTACCCGCCGCCGGGGGTGTCGAGCTTGCCCGGTTTGGTGGCACCCCTCCAGGGCATCGGACCCTGGCCACCGCTGGTTGCAGGCGCTGGTCATCGACGCAGCCGCGTCCCTTCACTGACCCGGAGGGGAGTCGGCCCGATCAACCGACCGATCCGCACCCCAACTTCCTGTCGGAATCTGCACCACAAGCGCTTTGACCACGCCTCGATTTGATCAAGCAAGGAGCTGAGTTGGGTTTGTCAAGGTTGGCGGGCCCCACCCCGTCAAATTTGCTTGGCCCCACCCCTGGGCTGTTCATGCAAAGCAATTTGTTGGCTGTAGCGGAATACTTCAGCCGATCGGGCCAGGTAGCTCCCCAGGATCGCGGTCGGCACGTTTGTCGGTGAGCTTCCGTCGCCGACTCCCAGGGGTCTCCCGCACTACCCCAAGAACAGGCGTCATTGCATCGGCATTAATTCGGTGGGGAACTCCCCGCTGCCCCTACCGAACCGCAGGGACGCAGGAACTGATCCGGCACCTCGACGACACGCAGGTCCGGGTCCAGGACCGTCCGGTAACAGATCCGATGAGAACGCCGTGACCGCAAACCTTCCCGTTGCGGTCACACCGTCAAACCAGGGATCAATGATGGCCTATTTCGGACACTGCGCGTTCTGCTTTGCCGGCACGCTTTCCGACTGGAAGCGGCGTGCCCGCCTTGCGACACGAGGGGGGACGTGTCGTGTGCCGTTGGCGGGTCGGCGTTGTGCACCAATGCGTGACATTTCGAGGACCCGACAAGCAGTGCATGGAACCGGGCAGGTGTGTCCCTCGGCTTTGACGTTGCTTGGGCTCGCCGAGGCTTTGCCGAAACGATTCATCTGAACGGGTGAAGAAGTTTCGGCACGTTGACACCCCTCAGAGACCTGCGTCAGTCTATTCACGTCAACGATGCCGAACCGATTGGGCCTTCCATGGATCTCCACAGGACGAGCACCATCAAGGACGTGGCGTCGTTGGCTGGAGTTTCTACGACAACCGTGTCGGACGTCCTGAATGAGGTGCCGGGTAGGAGAATCAATTCCGGGACCCGCGATCGGGTCAAGGCGGCCGCTGATGAGTTGTCCTACCGCCCGAATCGGTTGGCTCGAGGTCTGCGGCTGCAGCGCACCCACACCTTCGGGTTTGTCAGCGACGCTATCGGTGCGACCCCGTATGCCGGCCTGACCATTCTCGGTGCACAGCGGGCAGCCGCTGAAAACGGGTCAATGCTGATGTTCATGAACTCGGGTTTGGACCCGGAATTGGAGGAACAGGAGATTCGGGCGCTGTTGGACCGCCGGGTCGACGGCATCGTTTTTGCCTCCGACTACCACCGGCAGGTGAAGCTGCCGGCCTCGATACGCAGGACGGCAGCGGTCCTGGTGGATGCGGCATCAGATGATACTTCGATTTCGTCGGTGGTTCCCGATGAGATCGGCGGCGCGTTGAAGGCGGTCCGCGAGCTGGCCGCGCATGGGCACCGCGAGATCGGGTTCTTGAACAACGAGGACGACATCCCCGCCACCCGTTTACGTTTCGAGGGTTTCCGGCGCGGCTTGGAAGAGATCGGAGTGCAGGTCGATCCGGGGATGGTGATCTCCGGGAAGTCGGACGCGGCGGCTGGCTATGGCGCGGCAATGAGCCTTCTTGATCGACCGGGCCGTCCGACCGGGGTGTTCTGCTTCAACGACAGGATCGCGATGGGCACGTACCAGGCGGCGGCTGATCTTGGTTTGCGGATCCCCGACGACCTGTCCGTCGTGGGGTTCGACAACCAGGAGCACGTCGCTGACGGACTCCGGCCGGGTCTGACCACACTCGCTCTACCGCATTACGAGATGGGCCAATGGGCGGTCAAGACACTCATTGATCTTGTCGAGGCTCGCACCCAACAACCTGCCCCGCAGGTTGTGACGCTGCCGTGCCCGCTGGTGCGGCGCGCATCGGTGGGTTCGCCGCCCGGTCGGTAGGACCGGTGCGACGAGCACTTCACCACTAGCAATCGGCCCGTAGTCAGCGGGCTATCCAGTCCGGAAAGTCCGGACATCAATCAATTGGAGGACTCCCGTGGTTCCGCACACCCTCAAGCGCCTCGCAGCGGTCGGTTTGGCTGCTGCGCTGGCTGTATCCCTTGCCGCTTGCGGCAAGGGCGGAAGTACCAGCAGTGACAGCACCGATAGCAGCGGCGCCGCCACCCTGAAGTTGTGGACGCACGCGGCCGGCGCCGAGGCGGAGCTGGCCGCAACTAATCAGATCGTGTCGGACTTCAACGCCAGCCAGGACAAATACACCGTCGAGGTCCAGGCCTTCCCGCAGGATTCCTACAACCAGTCGGTGACCGCGGCGGCGGCATCGAACTCACTGCCCTGCATCCTGGACATCGACGGCCCGAACGTGCCGAACTGGGCCTGGGGCGGGTATCTCGCCCCGCTCGACGGGATGGACGAGCAGCTGTCGAAGTTCCTGCCCAGCACGGTCGGTACCTGGAACGGCAAGAACTACTCCGCGGGTGCCTTCGACGTCGCGCTGGCCATGTACGCGCGGAAATCGGTGTTGGAACAGAACAACATTCGGATCCCGACCATCGATCAGCCGTGGACCGGTGAGGAGTTCAACGCGGCGCTGGCCACGCTGAAGGCCACCGGGCAGTGGACCAACCCGTTGGACATGGGTACCGGTGATGCCAGCGAGTGGTGGCCCTACGCGTTCTCCCCGATGTTGCAGTCCTTCGGTGGTGACCTGATCAACCGCGACGATTACAAGAGCGCCGACGGGGTGCTCAACGGTGCGGAGGCGCTGGCTTGGGCGACCTGGTTCCAAAGCCTGGTCACCGATGGTTACATGCCGGTGAAGTCCGGTAAGGACGCCGGCGCCGACTGGCTGAACAACAAGAGCGCGATCAACTGGAACGGATCCTGGGGTGCCGAGGCGGCACGGGAGAAGTTCGGTGACGATGTGTTGTTCCTGCCGCCGCCGGACTTCGGTCAGGGCCCGAAGATCGGTGGCGGTTCCTGGCAGTGGGGCATGAGCGCCCAGTGCGAGAACCCGGAAGGTGCGCTGGAGTACCTGAAGTTCGCGTTGCAGGACAAGTACGTCGCCGCGGTCGCGGAGGCCGTCGGGACCGTCCCGGCGACCGATGGGGCAGCAGCGCTGGTCCCGGGTTACGAGGCCGGTGGGGTGAATGACATCTTCCGGCAGTACGCGAAGGAGTTCGCCGAGGTCCGCCCGCAGACCCCTGGGTACCCGTTCATCGCGACGACCTTCACCAAGGCCGCGCAGGACATCGTGAACGGAGGCGACCCGCAAGCCGCGCTTGATCAGGCGGTCGCCGATATCGACGCCAACCAGCAGTCCAACAACAACTTCCAGTAGTCCTTACCCACCAGCCGGCCGTGCGGGGCGCGGGGCGCTCGCGCCCCGCACGGTCTTACCAGGAGAACCTCATGACACAAACCGCAACTCTTGAGCCTCCGGTACCGGAGGCCGCGTTGGGCCATCGGCAACGGCGGTCGAGCACCCATGGTCGCGCCGCTGCGTGGTTGGTCGCACCCGCCGTCGTGCTGGTGGTGTTGTTCATTCTCATCCCCATCGCACTGACCTTCGCGTTGGCGTTCACCAACGCCAAACTCATTTCCCCGCAACCGGCCTCGTTTATCGGGGTCGACAACTTCACCCGGTTGTTCCAGGACCCGGTGTTCTGGAAATCACTGCGGAACACCGTCCTGTTCGCCATCTTCGTGGTTCCTCTGCAAGCCGGTTTCGCGCTGGTCCTGGCGCTGCTGATCAACGTCAAGGTGCGGGGCGTCAACTTCTTCCGCACCGTCTACTTCCTGCCGGTGGTGACCTCCATCGTGGTCGTGTCCATGCTGTGGCAGTTCATGTACCAGCCGGACGGGTTGATCAACTCCTTCCTGCGCACCATCTCCGGCGGCGCCATCCAGGGCACCGACTGGTTGGGCAACCCCACCACCGCGCTCGGCGCGATCCTGCTGATGTCGATCTGGCAGGGCGTCGGCTTCCACATGGTCATCTGGCTCTCCGGCCTGCAGACCATCCCGGGCGACCTCTACGAAGCGTCATCCCTGGACGGGGCCAGCAATTGGCAGAACTTCTGGTACGTCACGTGGCCGTCGCTGCGGCAGACCCGGACGTTCATTCTGGTCACCATTACCATCTCCGCGTTCAGCCTGTTCGCCCAGATCCAGGTGATGACCCAGGGCGGACCGCTGGATTCCACCAGCACCGTGGTATTTCAGGCGGTCCGGGCAGGGTTCGCCCAGCAACAGACGGGTTACGCCTCGGCGATCTCGCTGGTGTTCTTCGTTCTCGTGCTGGCCGTATCCCTGGTCCAGCGGTACCTCACCCGTGACAAGGATGTGCAGAAATGAGCGACACCTTTGCCGACGTCGCCGAAACCACCCCCACCCCACACGGACCGGAACAACGGCATCCCGGCCGCGGCCGGCGAATCGGCGGCCTGATCGGCCGGATCCTGCTGGTCCTGGTATTCGGCCTGCCGCTGCTGTTCCTGCTGATGTCATCACTGAAACCCGATGCCCAGATCTTCGGGGACGTCACCTCGGTCAGAGCATTCATCCCCGTCGGTGACATCTCCCTGAACAACTACACCGCGGTGTTCAACCGGGTCCCGTTCTGGCGGTTCCTGATGAACTCCATCGTCATCGCCGCGCTGACCGTGGTGCTCGGCCTGATCGTGAACAGCATGGCAGCCTTCGCGTTGGCCCGGTTACGGTTCCGCGGCCGCAAGGTCCTTCTCGCGGTCATCATCGCCACCCTGATCGTGCCCTTCGAAACGCTCGCGCTGCCGCTGCTGTGGTGGGTCAACAAACTCCCGTACTACGACGGCACCATCGGCTGGTTGGACACCTACGAGGTGCAGATCATCCCGTTCATCGCGAACGCGTTCTCGATCTACCTCTTCTACCAGTACTTCGATTCCATCCCCAAGGAACTCGACGAGGCCGCGATCGTCGACGGCGCCGGCTGGTTCACCATCTACCGCAAGATCGTGATGCCGCTGTCCGGGCCGGCCATCGCCACCGTCGCGATCCTGACGTTCCTGCCAGCTTGGAATTCCTACCTCTGGCCCCTGATGGTGGTGCAAACCGAGGAACTCCGACCTGTCCAGGTCGGCATGGACTACTTCAAACAACTCAACACGTCCTGGGGCCAGCTGATGGCCTACGCCTCGCTGATCACCATCCCGATCCTCGCCTTGTTCATCGCCTTCCAACGCTCCTTCATCAACTCCATCGCCTCCTCCGGCGTGAAAGGCTGACATGTTCCGACTACCCGATTCCTGGCTGTGGGACTTCTGGCTCGCCGAAGACCTCGGCACCTACCACCTGTTCTTCCTGCACGCCTCCCGCGCCCTGCACGACCCCGACCGGCGGCACCTGCGCGCGGCCATCGGACACGCCACCTCCACCGACCTGGTCCACTGGGAACAGGTCAGCGACGCCCTCGTCCACGGCGAACCGGGCGAGTTCGACGCCACCGCGACCTGGACCGGATCCGTCGTGCAGGGCCCCGACGACCGGTGGTACATGTTCTACACCGGCACCACGGCCACCGAGGCCGGCCTGATCCAACAAATCGGCCTGGCCACCTCCACCGACCTGCACCACTGGGTCAAAGATCAACGAAACCCCTTGGTGCAGGCCGACTCCCGCTGGTACGAGACCCTTGGGGGGCAAGCGCCATGGCAGGACGAGCACTGGCGGGATCCCTTCGTCATGGCCGACTCCGACGGCAACGGCTGGCACATGCTCATCACCGCCCGGGCGAACACCGGCCCCCACGACGACCGCGGCGTCATCGGGCACGCCCGATCCACCGACCTGCTCAACTGGGACGTGCAACCACCGCTGTCCGACCCCGGTGCCGGATTCGGCCAACTCGAAGTGTTCCAAGTCGCGAGCATCGACGGCAAACACGTGCTGATCTTCAACTGCCTCCCCGCCGAATACTCGGCGGAACGACGCGCCGCGGGCCACCGGGGCGTGATCTGGGCGGCGACCGGCGAGTCCCCGCTCGGGCCCTTCGACATCAAAGGAGCCACACCGCTCACCGACCACACCTTCTACGTCGGGAAACTCGTCCGCGACCGCACCGGGACATGGGTACTGCTCGCATTCCACAACATCGGCGCAGAGGGTGCCTTCGTCGGAGCCCTCTCTGATCCGATGCCAGTGCAATGGCACGGCGACATCCTGACAATCGCGCGCACTCCGAACGCGGCCGCTGACTCCGTTCACACCGGCCCTGCGTTGGACGCTGAGGTCACCACCTCAACCTGACGGGTGTCGGTAGCGCAGATCAGCGGCTGTCGGTGGTGGTCCGTCAACTGGCGGCTTGTTGAGACTTGGCATGGGCCAGCCGGTAGGAGTCGGTGCCGGTCTCGATGATGTTGCCGCCGAAGGTGAGTCGATCGACGATTGCGGCGCAGAGCCGGGCGTCGGTGAACGTTTTCGTCCAGCCCGAGAAGGAATCGTTGGAGGCGATGGCCACGGAATTCTTTTCCTCCCTTTCGGTCAAGACCTGGAAAAGTGCGCCCTTATGCCGAACCGCATTCGGGACGAGAGTGGCTCGACTTTTTAGGCCGCTCTTGCTTGATCAACTTCGTTCCGCGGGGGATCCTCATGCGGGACAGCCCCGGTCACAGGAGTTTCAGGTCACGGGCCCGGCCGACGGCGTCCCTGCGGGTGGTGACCCCGAGTTTGCGGTAGATGGACCGCTGGTGAGTTTTGATGGTGTTGACCGTGACGAACAGGTCGGCGGCGATTTCGCCGGACTTGAGCATGGTCGGCAGGTAGGCCAGAACGGCGAGTTCCCGTTCGGTCAACCCGCCGACAGGGGTTGCCGATGTCCAGTCGCTACGGGAGCTGCCGGTGTCCTCGGGCGCGAGGCCACGGGTGAAATCGAGGTGCCGGGCCACGACGTGCCGGTGCCGGGCGAGCAATGTAGTGACCCGAGGTCCGGCCGCCAGGAATGGCCTGACGATTCCTGCGCTGTGGGCCAGGTCGACCGCCTCGGTGATCGCGGCCATCGCGGCCGTGTCCTTGTGCATCTGGTCGGCCGCCACCGCGGCCAGGATCCTGGCCTCGACGACCGCTCCCCGATAGGGCGACCAGGTCGCCGCCACCGGGTCCAGCAGGTCGAACGCCGCATCGGGCTGGTTGAGCATCAGGCGGGCCTTGGCCAGGGCAACCCGGTCCAGGGCGTCCGGGTAACCCGCAGGTTGCCGGGTCACGCCGAGCCGGTGGATCGCCGCGGTTGGTTCCGCCGCGGCCAGGTGGGCGTCGGCGTGGGCGACAGTGCACCACCGGGCCAGCAGCGGTGGGAGTTCCCCGGCCAGATTTTGGATCTGGCCGAGCCGGGCGGACGCGGCGACGGCCGCAGCGCCGTCACGGCGGGCCACGGCAACACCGACCGCGGCGATGTGCAGGACCAGCCGGCAGGGCATGTCCGATCCGCTGTTGCTGACGGTCAGGCCGGAGTCGATAGCCGCGGTGGCCGCATCGAGCTGGTTCCACTCCAAGTGGGTCAGCGCCGACGCCGCGTGCAGGGCGAGCGCCTGGGGTTCGGAGGCCCAGCCCCGGCGGTCGGCGACGTCCCGTGTTGCGCCTGCGCGACGGTGAGCGTCTGGTAGTCGGCCGTGGATCACGTCGAGCAGCGCGAGGTGGGCCTGTGCGGTCATCTCGGTCAGACCGAGGCCGAGCTCGTGGGATCGAGTCATGATGATCGACAGGGTTTGGTGGGCCTGGGTGAGCTGCCCGGTCCATATCTGCCCGATGGCGAGGTTGGTGGTAGCGATGGCGCGGTACTGCTCGGCCGTTGGCAGCCGGCCGCGGGGCGTCCTCTCCAGAAGGTCGAGCAGGTGCGCGGCGGATGGCACTGTCAGCGCCGGGTTCCGGGCCCGGGATCCGATCAGCTGGAACACCGCGATGACCACTTCGGCCGGGGATCGGTCGGCCTCCGGGACACCGGCGATGAGTTCCGCGGCGTCGTTCGCGTCCAGGGTCATCGACTCGTAGTCATGCCGGTGGTAGTGGCAGGCCGCCGCAGCCAGCAGCGTGTTGGCGGTGGGATGCACCCGGGCTCTGGCGGCGGCGGGTCCGAGCGCGGCTACCAGGGCCGGGGCGCTGGGGGTGACCAGCAGGGGCAGGGCGAGCCCGGTCAGCAGCCGCCCGACCTCGTCCCACTGCCCCGCGGCGCTCGTGTGCTGGATCGCCGGGATCGGTTCACCCTGGGCGGTGAACCAGCGGGCGGCCCGCAGGTGCAGGTCGGTGACGGCACCCGGTTGTTCCAGGGCCAGTCGGTGCCGTAGCAGGTCCCGCAATAGGGGGTGAACACTGAACCAGTCGTTCCGGCCGGCAAGGCCCACGACCAGGGCGTTCTGCGCGACGAGTCGTTCCATGACCAGCTGGGCGTCGCTACGGCCGGTCAGCTGGTTCGCCAGCCCCGCACTGAGGCGGTCGGCCACGCTGGTCGTCAGCAGGAACTGCCGGTCCTGCTCCGGTAACCGGTCGGTGACCTCCTCGACCAAGTACTCGCCGACGAGGCGATCGCTGCCGGTGAAGCGGGAGATCCCGCTGTCAATATCGCCCGGGTCCAGGCACATGATGGCCAGCCGCAGACCGGCGGCCCACCCCAGCGTGCGGTCGAGAAGCATCCCGAGCCGGCGACCTGGCAGGTGCACGCCGTTGCGGTCGAACAGCTCTGCGGTCTCCGTTGCGGTGAAGGCCAGATCGGTGGCCCGGATGTCGGTCAGCTGACCGTTGACCCGCAGCCGGTGCAGGCGCAGCGCCGGGTCGGCCCGGGTGGCCAGCACCAGACGCAACTGCGGCGGTTGATGCTCGAGCAGCTGACCGAATGACTCCAACACCCGCCGGTCGTGGATCAGGTGGAAATCGTCCAACACCAGGGTCACCATTGTCGGCAACTCGGCCAGACCGGCGCGGATCGGCTGGGCCTGTTCGGGGCCGAATCCGGCGGCCGGCACCACCTCCAGCAACGCGCTGCCAGGAGGGAGGGCGCCGCCGATCGCCAAAGCACCCAGCACGTCGGACCAGAACGCCTGCAGGTTGTTGTCCGTCTCATCCATGGTCAGCCATGCCACCACGCCGGAGGTGACACCGGGCCGGGCCCAGGACGCCAGGGTCAATGTCTTGCCGTAGCCGGGTCCGGCGCTGACCAGTGTCACCGGATGGGCGACCCCATGGGTCAGCCGTTCCTCCAGGCGTGGTCGTCGGACGAACCCCATCGGCACCGCCGGCGGCGACGCCCGCAGACGCAATAGGCCGATGAACCGTTCACGCACCAAGCGCTCCAAGGAAGAACGGCAGGAACCGCGACCACCGGTTCGAGCGAACCGGGCCGCCGGCGTCCATCGGTGTTCCCCTCCACGGCGGTTCGGTCGAAAACGGGCTTTGGGCAGCATACGGTCCCATCCTGTTCGAATGATCCCGGTCCGCGTCCGTGGTGGGAACGTTCACCGGATGGGATGCGATCGTCGGCGGGAGTCGGACAGATGACAGCACTGGAGTTCGAGATCCGGGTGGGGGGCACGGTCCCGGCCGAGGTGCTGGAGGAACTCGAGGACGTCCGGGTCGTCACCGAGTCCGTTGAGACCGTGCTGAGGGGGCCCGTGCCGGATCAGGCGGCGCTGATCGGCATCATCAATCGGCTGCAGGGCTGGGGCATCGAACTGCGCGGGGTCAGGCAAGTCGGACCGGTATGCCTACCACCGCACCGGCACCCGGCGAGCCCGTAGACGGGGGCATACAGGTGCCGGACTACGAGATTCGCGTGGGCGGCCCGATCGGGCGGGTCGTCGCGTCCTGCCTGCCCGGGTTCAGTACCACTTTGGTACCTCCGGCGACGGTGCTGCGCGGCAGGGTCGCCGGCCCGGACGAGCTGCGCCGCATCCTGGACGTCCTCAGCGCGCACGGACTTCCACCGCTCGACATCCAGATCGATCCCGGATGACGACCCTGACCGGCCGCCCATGGCCTGCCCGGCTGCCGTGCCTCGTTCGGGTCGGATGAGGCGAGACCCACAGTTGCTGCCCTACGGTCCGCTCAGCCGAATCAACCGCCCCGACGACGTGATGGAGAGATGATGGCGATTAAGGAGTACCCGGCAGGCGAGTCGTTTCCAGGAGTCATCGGTCGAACCACGGACGATTCGTCCCCGGCGTGGCCGACGCAGGTCCGGGCCGCGGCGGGTGCCCCGAACGTGATCACGGTCGTGTTGGACGACACCGGTTTCGGTCAGTTGGGGTGTTACGGCAGTCCGATCGAGACTCCGACCTTCGACGCGATCGCCGCGAATGGGTTGCGGTACAACAACATGCACACCACGGCGTTGTGTTCGCCGAGCCGTTCGTGCATCGTCACCGGTCGCAACCATCACGCGAACGGGATGGCCGCGATCACCGAGCTGGCGTCCGGGTTCCCCGGGTACGACGGGGTGACCCCGATGGAGAACGGGTTCCTGTCGGAAATCCTGCTGGAGAACGGTTACAACACCTACATGGTCGGGAAGTGGCACCTCACGCCGAGCAACGAGGAGACCGCGGTCGGCCCGTACGACCGTTGGCCGCTGGGTCGCGGGTTCCAGCGGTTCTACGGGTTCCTCGGCGGGGACACCAGCCAGTGGTACCCGGACCTGGTGTACGACAACCACCAGGTGGAGCCGCCGAAGACCCCGGAGCAGGGCTACCACCTCACCGAAGACCTGATCGACCACTCGATCCAATTCATCGCCGATGCCGAGCAGGTCGACCCCGACAAACCGTTCCACCTGCACCTGTGTTTCGGCGCCACCCACGCCCCGCACCACGTCCCCGCGGAATGGGCCGACAAGTACGCCGGGAAGTTCGACGGCGGGTGGGATGCCTACCGGGAGTTCACCTTCGCCCGGCAGCAGGAACTCGGCATCGCCCCGGCCGACGCCGTGCTGTCCCGGCACGACCCGGACGTCCCGGACTGGGACTCGCTGCCCGCCGATGCCAAGCGGTTGTTCAGCCGAATGATGGAGGTCTTCGCCGGTTTCCTGAGTCATACCGATCATCACCTCGGTCGGCTGCTGGAATTCCTGCGCACCTTGGGCAAACTCGACAACACGCTGATCATGGTGATCTCGGACAACGGCGCCAGCGCCGAGGGCGGACCGACCGGCACCACCAACGAGGCGCAGTTCTTCAACAACGCGCAGGAACCCCTCGAGGACAGCCTGAAGGTCATCGACGAGATCGGCGGACCCAACCATTTCAACCACTACCCGTGGGGCTGGACCTGGGCCGGGAACACCCCGTTCCGGCGGTGGAAGCGGGAGACCTACCGGGGCGGGGTCAGTGACCCGTTCCTGGTCAGCTGGCCCAAGGGCATCACCGCGAAGGGCGCGGTGCGTCAGCAGTACGCGCACATCGTCGACATGGTGCCGACGATCCTGGACCTGTTGGGCATCCAGCCGCCGAAGGCGATCCGTGGGGTGACCCAGGCGCCGTTCCACGGGGTCAGCTTCGCGCACACGCTGGATGACGACGCCGCCGAGAGTCGCAGGCGTACCCAGTATTTCGAGATGCTAGGGCACCGGGCGATTTACCATGACGGGTGGCGGGCGGTCTGCCCGTGGCCCGGGCCGTCGTTCACCGAGGCGGGTGTCGGGTTCGGTCAGCCGATCAGCGCAGACCGGTTGTCGGAGTTGGACGCGAAGGGCTGGGAGCTGTACCACGTCGCCGAGGATTTCGCGGAGAACCACAACGTCGCCGACGAGCACCGGGACCGGCTGATTGCACTGATCGGCACCTGGTATGTGGAGGCCGGCAAGTACGGGGTGCTGCCCATCGACGGCAGCGGCCTGGCCCGGATGGTCGCCGAGAAACCCTTGGTCGCACCCCAGCGGCCGCGCTACCGGTACTACCCGGACACCCAGTCGATCCCGTTCTTCGCCGGACCCAGGGTGCTCAACCGGCCGCACAGCATCACCGCCGAGGTCACCATCCCGGAAGGTGGCGCCGAGGGCGTGCTGCTGTGCCAGGGCACCGCAGCGGGTGGGTACTCACTGTTCGTCAAGGACGGCACGCTGCGTTATGTGCACAACTACGTCGGCCGCGGCCTCTACGGGGTGGCATCGGAATCGCCGGTGCCGACCGGCAAACACTCCTTGCGGTTCGAGTTCGAACCCACCGGTCAGCCTGACCTGGCCGCCGGGAAGGGCGCGCCGGGCTCAATGCAGCTCTACGTTGACGGCGCCCTGGTGGGGGCCGCGGTGGCGCCGGTCACCACCCCGTTCGCGTTCAATCCGGGTGCGTTGTCCTGCGGAACGAACCCGGGGTCACCGGTGACCCCGGACTACCCGAGCCCCTTCCGGTTCACCGGGCACATCGATCACGTCACGATCGACGTCAGCGGCGAACTCATCGAGGATCCGGAGGCCGAACTCCGGATACACCTGGCCCGGCAATGAACCCGGGCGCGACGACCCGCTCGGTGCTGTTGCCCGGCGGCGAGTACGCCATGGGCTCGACCGAGTTCTACCCCGACGAGTCGCCGGTGCACCGGGCGCGGGTCGATGCGTTCATGATCGACCGGTACCTGGTCACCAACGCGGAGTTCGGTGAGTTCGTCGCCGCCACCGACCTGGCCCCCGGGGCGCTTGTTTCACCCTGACACCAGCGCCGCCCGCGGCGGCCTGGACCAGGCTGGGCCGGGCACCCAAACCAGCTCAGAGGCCGGTCTGGCTCACCCCATATTCCGCCTGTGCGGGGGTGAAGCCCTCGTAGATCAGCTGTTCCACCAGTCCGGAGCGGGAGAAGGACATTAACTCGAGGTAGTTCTTGGCGGACTTGGCTGCTTGCTCGTTCCAATCGACCGTCACGCGGTCGACACCCCAAGTCGCGTCCTCGGTGGAGAAGCCCTCGTACTCCAGTTGGTCGATCAGCCCCGTACGGGAGAAGGACATTAACCCGAGGTAGTCCTGAGCAGATCGGAGCGCGTTCTGCTGGGAGACGGTTCCGGCCGCTGCTGCTGCCGCCTCAGCCGCGGCCGCCTGCTCTGCGGCGACCCGCTCGGCTTCGACCCGCTCGGCCTCGACCCGTACAGCCTCGTCGGCAACCGCCTGCTCCGCGGCGACCCGCTCGGCTTCGACCCGCGCAGCCTCGTCGGCAGCTGCAGTTGCCTCTTCGCGTTCTTTCTTCTGCTCAACCGATTCGCCAACGGTGACAGTGACGACGCTCGATTTCGCTACTTTCGAAGCAGCCGCGGGAGTCTGCGAGATTATTCCGTACGCAGGATTGCTGGTATCGCCCGAAATCTTGATGGTGAGCCCTGCAGATTCGATTGCCGCCGTTGCCTGTTGAATTGAAAGCCCTTTAACAGAGGGAACTTTCACCCGTTCGTCGACCGGCGTTGGTGCGGAGGATGGGGTTGTCGAGGTAAGGAGCGAGCCCGACGATGTTTGGACGGAAGCTATCGTCGCTTCTCCAGGACTGCCAGCGCATGCTGATAGCAGCCCGACGATCAACACGGCTGTGGTGACAATCCTGCCCACTTTGTGCTTCATGAGGTTCCAACTTTTGTGTAGTGAGCGGCTCCGTCCTGCCGGTGCAAGCTCAGACGACGAACCCGGGTGGTGCATACATAGCGTAATCGCTCCAGCACGAAGAGTCACGGAGTTTGTGAGTGAAGTTTTGCTGCTATCTAGGCCAAGCAGCGGCACTCACTGACGCAGCGGCGTTCATGGCCGTCACCGCCGACGACTGGCGCAGCGTGCTCCAAAACCACAGGGCGTTCGTGGCGTCCTCCTCCTCCTCCTCCTCCTCCTCCTCCGTCGTCGTCGTCGCCGGTGCGACCGTGGCCGCCGTCGCGGGCGTGCACCACACGCTGATCGCCGCATTGATCTGTTCCACCTGAGCATCCGTCAGATCCGGCATACTCCCGCCCTCGAACCGGGCATGGCCCTTCGCGGTCAACGCCGCACCCGTCAGCCCTTTCTCCCGAATGTCGCTGCACTGATCAATCGACCTGGTCAGATACCGGTCCACGTTATCCATCCGCGGATCAATCGCAATGAACGCCGCCGCCTGGGCCTGGGCCTGCTCCGTCGTCGGTCGGAGGAAACCCATATCGCTTGTCGTCGCAACTGTGGCCGCGGCCGACGATGACACGGACCGCCATGGACGAGATGGCACAGCAGCCGGCATGGAACTGCACCCGGCCAGCAGCAACACGACAAGAATCAACCCATACCGTCGCCGCATGGCAACCTCCCCGTTTGTACGGAGAGTAGCGGACCTGAAACGCGGTGTGACGTGATCGAAGAGGCGTCGAGGCCAATTCAGCATTACGACGAAAGCACAGTGGCCGCCACGGATCTGGCTGCCGGGAAGTCAGGATCGTCGACGGTGTCGACGAGTTCCTTCTCGGATGAACGTCAGTTGATTGTTATGCCCCCGGCGGCGGGACACTGCGATGCTGAGACTGGTGGTGCTGACCGTCGTGCGAACAGCGGCCGGAGCCGCACTTCTCTTGGCGGTTTGTCCGGTTCGTTGATCAGTGCGGAGAGGACGGTAACGGTGGTCGACCGCAATCCGCGGGGCCAGGGTCGCGCCGTTTGATCGCAACCGGCCCGGCCATCCTCTCGGGAGATCGGGCGCGTGCTTCGCAGGGCAAAAGACGACTTGCCCTGAACAGGTTCGATCGTTTTGCAGTCCTTTGGAGGGTTTCTTGTGCCGGTGATCGAGGTCGATGGGCTGGTCAAGAGTTACAACGACAGAGTCGTCGTCGATGGCGTGTCCTTCTCTGTGGAGGAAGGCGCTACCCCTCTTCGTGCTCCTGCTCGAACTGCTCGCCTGGAAACTACCGGCACTGCGGGACGCCCGTCGGCGTTCGCGGCTGGTCCTGCTCGCTTCGGCTACTTTCGTTTCGACACTTGTCCTGCTGACCGCGCAGGCGCTCATGGGTCAGTCGATCGTTGCGCCTACCGGGAACATCCTGACCGCAGGGATCATCCTGGCTGTCGCTGCCGTCACCGCCACAATCGTGATCATGAAGACGTCGTCCGTTTCGCGACGCGAACCGCCTGCGCCGGATCGCATCGACCGCTCGCCGAAGACAGCGACATGACCACCTGCAAGTCCACTCTCACCATCACGCACCGGAGGAATCACATGAAGACGTACAAGGTAGTCACCGTGCGCGGTGGCTGGTTCAAAGAGACAGCTTCCGCGAACTTGGAAGCGACGCTGAACAAGCATGCGATGCAGGGATGGCGAGTCGTCAATTCCTTCTGGCTAACGGGCAGCAGCTCCATCACTACCGTCCTGGAACGCGACGCTGACTGAACCAGCATCAGCCCAATGCCGTGAGTGCTCGGGATCGGGGGACGGGTTGGTGAGCGGCTGTGGTGCTCGCTCGGCCCGAATGGGCGGGAACAATCCACGTGCACGCAGACGACCTCAGGAAGGCCGACACCGTGCGGCAACTTCTAGCAGCCCTTGCGCTTGGCCTCGTTTCCGTCGTGCCGGGAAGTGCACCCGACGGATCGATCGAGGACTTCATCGATCAGCGAGATGCCTGCTTCCGGCGTGCCCGGCCTGGCCTACGCCGTCGTGGCCGACGGCGAGATCACCTCGGTCGGCGAGCGCGGCGTGGTCAGGATCGGCGGCGACACCGAGGTCACGCCGGACACGCCGTTCGTGATCGGCTCGATCTCCAAGAGCTTCACGGCGCTGGCCGTCATGCAGCTGGTCGAGGCCGGCAAGGTCGACCTCGACGCCGAGATCTCGCAGTATCTCGACGGCTTCTCGGGCCGGCCCGCCGGCGCCATCACGATCCGGCAGCTGCTCAGCCACACCAGTGGCTTCTCCACGCTGCAAGGCAACACCAGTGCCGCGCATCCCTGGGGGCGACACGAACGCGAAGGACGTGCTCGAGCGCTCGGTCGACGCACATGCCGACGTGACCCCTGCCAACGGACCCGGCGAGCGGTGGGAGTACTCGAACGTCAACTACCAGATTCTTGGCCGCCTGATCGAAGTCGTGAGCGGGCAGGAGTTCCAGGCCTACGTGACGGCCAACATTCTCGAGCCGGTAGGTATGGAGCACAGCTTCGTCGCCGACGGTGAGATCCATGACTCGATGGCGACCGGGCACACCTCATGGTTCACCACCAAGCGAGCACTGGCCCAGACCCCGACCGACCGCGCAACGGCCCCCCAGGGCGGAATCATCGCGACCGCCGGCGATCTGGCGCGCTACATGCAGATGATGATGAACGGCGAGGACGACGTGCTCAGCGCCGCAGGCAAGGCGCAGATGATGCGCCCGGCCAGCGCAGCATCGCCGTACTACGGCTTCGGCTGGTACGTGGAACAGAGCAACGGGAGCGTGTGGCACACCGGGGCGAGCCCCGGCTTCGAGTCATTGGCGTGGATGCTCCCCGCTCAGAAGAAGGGGGCGGTCGTGCTCGTCAACGGCGGTAGGCGGAGTCGGCTTCGCGGAGACGACCGAGCTCCGCACCGGCATCGCCGCCAGAGGGCTGGGTATCGACTACGCCGGCGAAGGCTCCCGACTGCCCCAGAAGGCCCTGTTCATCGGCCTGGTGCTCCTGCCGATCGTCTACCTGCTCAGCATGATCTGGGCGTGGCGTCACCGCGCCGCGATACGCGCCAAGTCGGGCATCGCCGGCCGGTTCAGCCTGTGGTTCCCGCTGCTCACCACGCTGGTCGCGGCATGGGTCATCCTCGTCCTGGTGCCACGTCTGTCCGGCTCACCGCTCGCCAACCTCAACCAGTTCCAGCCCGACTTCGTCCTGGTGCTCATCGCGACCGCAGTAACGGGCGTGCTGTGGGCCGTGTTCAGGCTTGGGGTGGCCTATACCGGTCGATCCGGCACCGCCTGATCGCCAGCGAACGTACGCACTGCCGGAACGCGCTCATCGCCGCGACCGCCGACCGCTGCAGATCCGGGCGGGCTGGAAAGAGGATCGAGATCCGCAAGGCCGCAACGTCTTCTTCCTGCCGGTGGTCAGCGCGGCGCTGGCGCTGTCCCGCGGGCCGAACCGCAGTCGGGACGCCGAAGGCCCGACCTCACATCTTCAGAGACCATGCACGTTGACAAAATTTGGTGATGGCGTTGCGACCTGGTGGTCTTGTATCGCGAAGTGATGGACGCCGATGCGGCCGTTGAGTTTGTTGGTGCCGGTTGGCATGCCGTAGTCGTTGTCGATGGCGGTGGTTTCCTCCAACTGCGGCTTCGCGAGCGTCGGCCGTTCTGGAATGCGTGTGGGGGCACGGCCCGACTGCCAAGCCACAGCTTTGAGCGCCAGGGCGCCGAGCATGACGACCATCACCAAAACTGCTATCTTGTCAGCCATTCGGTCCACCCTTCGTGTGTCGGGTTCGCGTACCGACGACCAGTGCCATGGTTGCACATGGTGATCGGGTGGATGCGGAATGTAATGGACCACACACCGCTGCCGGGACTCGCTACGCGGTTGTCCCTCAAAGGCTCGATGGGCGGCCACTGTGACGAGGCCGCTGAAGCCAGTGCGGTCGACCGGGAACCGCTGGCCGCCGGTACGTGTCTGATCCGTCACAGCCACCGAACCTTTTGGCTGGCAAGGGTTTCTTTCCGTTCCACCGGGGCTTACCGTAGAAGGTGCTGCGGACTACCGAGGTGGGTCCCGACCAGCCTTCACGTCTAGGCATCGAGTTCGACGCACCCTCGCGTTGCTCGGCACAGGCAGGGCCAACACAGCGCATCGGGCGCCCACGGAGCCCCTTGTGGTCGACTCAGCTCTTCCCTACGGCGAATCCCGAACCTTTGGCGACCTTGCACGACTGACGGCCGCCCTGGCCGAACCAGGCACCGATCTGCGCGCCACGCTCATGGTGTTCGCCGGTCACCTCGCCGCCGTAGTGCCGTCATTTCTCGGTGTGCGGATCACGGTGGTCCTCGACGGGTTCATGGTCACACTCAGCGTTGATGAGGCCGACCGTGCGCCGACTCACCGGGCATCCCTGGACGTCCCATTGTCCGCGTTGGTCCCGGACGCTACGGACGGCACGATGATGTTCCACGCCGCCGACGTGGGCGCGTTGGCTGACCTGGCTGCTCTGGTCACCAGATCCGCGGATGTCGGCGGGCGGGTCCCTTCCGGCGGGCATCGGGCGTCACCGCGGTCCGGGCACTTCCTGGGGGTGAGTGGCCTGGCTGAGTTCTCCGTCTACAACCAGGCGATCGGCGTGTTGATCGACCAGGGCTACCCCCCTGACGAGGCGCGAATCGAGCTCAGCCGCCGGGCAACCAGTGACGAGGCCACCTTGACCGACACCGCCCGGGACACCCTGGATCACCTCGCCGTGACCACCAACCTGGTCGAGGCCGCCAAGGGCAGGACGCGGGGACCGCGATTGCCGGCACGGCGGACGCGAAGCAGGGCAGCGATCGGCGGGGAGCTCACCGCCCGGGAGCGGGAGGTGCTTCGTCTGCTTGTCGGCGGGCTCAGCACCGCCGCGATTGCGGCGGCCCTGCTCGTGCGGCCCGGGACCGTCAGCGATCACCAACGCGCCATCATCACCAAGCTCGGTGCGCACAGCAGGGTAGAGACGGTGGCCATCACACTCCGCGACGACGTCCTGGGCACCGGATGACCACCGGCAGTGCCGTAGCGGAGTCCGCCGGCCGCGCGGCGCTCACCGACATCTGGACAGTGGCCGGGAGCGGTCCGATCAGATCGGTGCTGATCTGCGACGACCGGCCACGGATCCTTCAGGGCCTACTCGACATGCTGCGGCCTCTGCCCGCCTTGGTTGACATTGATTGGGTGCCTGATGGTTTCGCACTCGTGGACGCGGTCACGGCCAGGCCGGCGGATCTCGTGCTGATCGGCATCCACCGTGCCAACAATGCCGGCGCCGAGGCGACCAGCCTGCTCCTGGGCATGCACCCCACGGCCGTGATCGTCGTGTTCGGCTCGCACACCGACATCGATGTCCTCGCTGCCGCCTACATCCGCGGCGCCCGCGGCCTCCTGCTTTGGGATCCCGACCAGCCCCCCCGGTGGGTCCCGGCCAACGGAACGACCCACTGACGCGGGACCGGCCGGCACAACCAGGCCAGCCAGCACAACATCGCCAGGGTCGACCCCGAAGGCCGCACCAACAACAACAACCCGCACCGAGGCCGGCAACCCTCCACCGGACAGCTCCCGAAACGCGTCAGTCATCCGCTGCGACCAACCAGCCACACGCCGGCGAACCGTCCACCGACGCGGCCGCCCGGTGACAGGTGCGCAGGACCGCCGCCGCGACCACCGTGGGAACTCGACGCGACTTGGGCGGCGGTTGCACGAGTGCCCGGCATGAAGTCCCGGCAAATGCGATCACCGGTTCGAGCATCGGAGCGGATACTCCTGCGGGACAGACCTTTCCGACGCCTCGGCGCGGCCAAGGACGTTGAACCGGGGTCAGCTGATGCGGACCTCGACGCGACATGGGCGACGGTGAACCTGTTTCGGCCGTGAACGTCAAACCGGGACGGATCGCTGTTGGCGACCCGTAGTTGAGGCGTTACGCCGTTGAGTGGGCGGTCGGGACAGACGTTTTCCAGATTGGCGGCACCAGCGGACGGTCCAGGCGGTCGGCCTCAGTACCCCCCGGTCGGAAGACACGGGGGAGAGACAGGAATCGTTGGGCACCAAAGAATGTCGTGGACCGGTCACCAACCCACATTGTTCTCTTGTGGAAGGGCGCGCGGCGAAACGATCTTCGTCGGTCTGGCCGCCTGACGTATCAGTCGCGATCTTGAGCAAAGATCCCGATCCGCCCCATGAGGACGACTCGGCGCCGCGTCCGCACAGCCAAGGCGCTGGCCCAGTCCGCCCCGGTCCTGGGCCTTGTGGTCATCGCAGTCGCCGACCGTCGTCACCTCGATACTGCGAGCACGCCAAGACTGTCGACGGCAGGTGAGCCGCTGCTGACCAATAACCCTTGGTCAAAGCGCCCGTTCGGGTTGCCCATCTCGGTCAGCAGACGATCCGTAATCGGGACGTCCCTAGCTCGATATCATGGTCTTCGCAGTAATGATTCATTAGTTTCGCGGTGGGTCGGCAGCGGCGATTTCGCGGTAAGGGCGCTGCAGTTTTCGCTCATGAGCGATCCCGGGCGACATTGATCACTTGTCCGTCAGGGCTCCGGACGAAGAATCGACGAATACCCCACGACTCGTCGGTGATCGGGTGCACGATCTCATAGCCGCGTTGTTGCGCCTCCTCGTACGCTGCGTCGACGTCATCGACCTTGATGGTCATGACGGAGTCTTCAGGCGCCGTCGCGTCTCGGGTCACGACTTGGACGCACGCGCCTGAGTCCGTGGAGGTGAACCGGGCCACCCATCCTTGGTTCATTCCGTCTTCAGTTAGCCCGAGGAACCGAAAGAACTCCCGCGCACGCTCGACGTCGTCGGTGTGCAGGTTGGTGATGGCCTCTATCGCTTTCATCGTCCAAGTCTGCCATCTCATTCGGGTCGGCATCTGTGTGCAGACGTCCGTGGGTGGCATCACCAGCTGATCGTCTCGCGCAGCGCGACCAGTGCTGGATGGCACGCGGAGCGTGCCGGTTCAGGCTCGGTCTACAGCACAAGACGCGGCCTGGATCATTCGGAACAGTCGACAGCCACTGCGAGGGCGGCGCAGATCTCGCGCATTCGCGTGTCGCGCACTCGGCCCAGCCGGCTGACGAGGATCGAGATCGAGACGCTTTCGACCGAGTCGAGGTTCACCGCCGACCGGCGGGGTACAGGGTCGTCACCAGGTTCGAGCACGACTTCGCTGACGAGCCCTCGAATCGTCGTCGTACACGGCGCGACGAGTGCGCGACGATGTCGCGGGATCACCGCGTCGCGGGACAGGACGACGACTGGTCGACGACCGATCTCGGCCATCTCGCACCACCACACCTCCCCGCGCGCAGGGAGTGCATTCACGACGATGCCACGGCCCGTCGAAACGACGCCAGGTCGCCCCACTCGTCTGGCTCCTCGAGTGGGTGCTCGTCATAGGTGGCGTAGCTCGCGTCCACCTCGGCAGAGCGGTAGCGGGCCAAAAGGGCCGCAAGAGCTTCGTCTATGAGCGCAGCATCCGTCGTCCCCGATCGGACGCTCCGCGCATGCTCGAGTAAGGACGCATCGACGGTCGTGCTGAGACGTATGCGGTTCATGCCATCATCATGCCACGCATGTCGAGAGGTCGGGAGCCACCAGATCAGATCTGGACCGCGTTGCAGTCGGTACTCGAGGACCGGTCGTTCACCGACGCCGCATCGGCGCTCCAAGACGACATCGAGGCCATGCCGCCGGCCGAAACCGTGCTGGCCGAAATGTTGCCTCATACATAGTGTCCCGAGCCGAATTCTCTCGGTCAGACCCAGCACCATTGGGACGGCAACCAGCGAACGGTCGTCCTGGGCGACGCAATCGGGACGCTGGCGACTGGGGTAAAGCGCCCTCAGCTTCCATTATCGTCATTGTTCCGCTGGGGATGGTTGGTTGCATTGGAAGTAGCGAGCCAACTTCGTTGGCGGTGGCCGCTGGGCTGCCGCCGTGGTGAAGGGAGAGTTCCAGATGCCGGAGGACGTTGACTGGTTGTACCGGGCCCGACGCGACTTGTATCGAAGGTTTCCGGCCGCGGCGGTCGCGTTCTCGGCCGACGGTCAGGACGTCAGGTGGACTGGACCACTCGATATTGGTGTCGAGACCGGCGAGATCGCGACCGCCCAGCGGGACGACGGAAGCCTTGTCGTCGTTCAGGTTCGGGACGCGCACATTGTGGATCACGACGGCCCCGAGTTGACGTTGAACGGCGACGTGGAGATGTTGGGTGGTTTCGCTGGAACGGCCCGGATCACCCCCACTCTGCGGGCTGCCGCTGGGTCGGGTCTGGTCCTCGGCTATCTCACTGACGGCGAATTCAGCCCGGTCGATCACAGCAGTGCTGCGGCGTCACCACCGTTCGGCGAACTGCCACTTCGCCGTATCACCGATGCCGAGTTGACTGTTGTGGCAACGGGTCTGGATGACGGACAGCCGACGATCAAGATCGGTTCGCACCGGCAGACAGCGAAGGTGGCCGCCAGATTGCGGTCGAAGGGCTTCGGCCGGCATACCTTCATGTGTGGGCAATCCGGGGCCGGCAAGACGTACACGACCGGTGCGTTGTTCGAAAGACTGCTGGCCAACACCGAGCTGCCGGTTGTCGTGATCGACCCGAACTCCGATCACGTCCATCTCGGCGCCCTGGCCAACCCCGATGACACCTCCCCGGAGGGCGCCCGTTACCGCAGCCTCGCCGGTTCGGTCAGGGTGGCGGCCGCCCGCGGACATCATGCCGACTACACGCTCTGCGTCGACTTCAGTGACCTGGACCTGGAAATCCAGGCATTGCTGCTGCGGCTCGATCCGATCCGCGACTTGGACGAGTACGCCCAGCTGCGGCACCTGAGGGCCGCGTTGCCGGCCATCTACTCGGTCAACGACCTTGTTGCCGCCGCGGCCGCGAACCGGGAATCAACGAAGCTGGCGTTGCGGATCGAGAATCTGGGTGTGAGCACCTGGGATCTGTGGTGTCGGGACGGCGAGGGATCTCTCGTCCGGGAGCATCCTGAGGGTCTGCCCCGATGCCTGGTTCTGGACGTGGGCAGCTTCTCCCGCCCCGATGAACGCAACACCGTGTCCCTGGTGCTACTGGGCAATCGCTGGGCCCGCCGGCGGGAACGGACACCGATGCTGCTGGCGATCGACGAGGCCCACAACGTCTTCCCGGCCACCAGCGTGGACCCTGTGCTGCAGGAAACCGCGGCCCTTGGCGCGCTCATCGCCGGGGAGGGCCGCAAGTTCGGGCTGCACCTGTTCGTCGCGACCCAACGACCGGGAAAGGTGCACCCCCAGGTGGTCTCGCAATGCGACAACCTGATCCTGATGCGAATGAACGGCGCCGGTGACGTCCACGAACTGGAAACCCTGTTCTCCCACGTGCCGCCGACACTGCTTCGCGCGTCCACCGGATTCGGCCTCGGGCAGGCGCTCTTCGCCGGGCCGATCGCACCAGTGCCGCTGCTGGCCCAGGTCGGCACCAGGCTCACCAAAGAGGGCGGGGGAGACGTCCCCGCCACCTGGGCGGAGACACGCTGAATCTCCGGGGGCGAGTACTTGATGTTCCGACCCCACCCAGAGCCTGCCCGAACCATCGGCCGTCAGGAACTGCGCGGGACCGCACCATGTCCGAGTGATCGAACCGCAATCGGGCTTCACGACTCAATTCCGGCGCCTTCACGACCATGATCCACATCTTTCCGCATGGGATCCTCATTCGGCTACGCATGTGCTCACCGCCGCGGAGGCCCGCAGAAGGCAATCAACTTCGGTAGCCAGTCAGTAGAATCCGTCTCATGAGCTCTGTCGCGGTTTTGGACCGTAAAGCGATCGATCGTGTGTGTCGCGCGCACGACGTGCGGCGCCTTCGCTTGTTCGGCTCTGCAGCCAGCGACCGTTTCAGGCCCGAGCACAGTGATGTGGACATCCTCGTCGACTTCACTCCAGGTACACCGGATCCATTCGACGCCTATTTTGGCCTCAAGGAAGACCTTGAGCGGATCCTCGGTCGGAAGGTCGACCTCGTGATGGCCGAGGCAGTGCGTAACCCGCACTTCGCCGCCTCGGCCCTCGCCGGTGCCGTTGAATTCTATGCAGCCTGAGTCAGCAGCGGTCCTATGGGACGTCCGCTCAGCAGGCGTGCGGATCACAACATTCGCGGACGGGTTGACCGCGAGTGGGTCTGGGCTCGACCGCTCGCTCAGGTATCTGGGACTGAGCCGACAGCCCGAACACCAATGGAGGTCGTGTCATGGCAGCCGATGCCCGGCCTTCTGAGCCGGCGCCGATCAGCTTCACGGCCGCGCTGTGCACCATCGACGAGACGACCCTCGTGCGGTTGCCGGGTGATGTCAGCCAGTGGCTCCCGTCGCGTGGGCAGGTGGCCGTTCAGGCGTCGATCGGCGGGCGCGACTTCGAGACCGTCGTCGAGCCGGACGGCCGCCGTGGCCACTGGATCCGGGTCGACGAGGTTCTTCAGCGGGTCACCGGGGTCAGTTCGGGTGACAGCGCCGAGCTAACCCTCCAGGTGGCGCTCGAGTGGCCGGAGCCGGACGTCCCCGATGACCTCGCCGCCGCCCTGGCCGAGGCACCCGCGAAGATCCGCGACGTGTGGGCGGACATCACGCCGATGGCCCGGTGGGAGTGGGTCCGTTGGGTGCAGGCGACGCGCAACCCGCAGACGCGGCAACGACGGGTCGAGGTGAGCATTTCGAAGCTGGACGGCGGAAAGCGGCGGCCCTGCTGCTTTGACCTGGCCTCGTGCACCGACCCGAACGTCGCAAAGAGCGGCAAACTGCGCGAAACCCCTTAGAGGTCGCTCCGCGGGTCCGGGAAGCGGCTGATCCAAAGTGTGGATGGGGCCTTTCATCATTCGACAGGCGTGGTTACGGGCCGGGCACCTGCGGCGGGCCAAGCCGGCGCCCGGAGTTGCTACCGAAGCGGGCCGGCCGCATCGTCGTCGGCATCGCCGGGGTCGGCAGCCCGCAGGTGCGGCGCAGCTGAAGACCCGCCGCGCCCCTTTAGGAATGCGCCGCGGGTCGGCCTCGCATCACTCCGCTTACGCCGCCGAGGTGATCGCGGCGTGGTCCGCCAGGTACCTGCCCAAGGACCCCGCGATCATGGTCCAACCGGCCCTCGCCGGTCCGGTCACGGGCGACTCGATCCCGGACGGGACTGTCGACGTGGCATGGGCCCCCGGCGGCCGCTACCGGCAGGCCGTCCGAACCAGCACCCATGACTGGGTCGTCGACGAACCCGTCTCCGTCGGTGGAAACGACGCCGGACCCAACCCCTACGACCAGCTCCTCGCCGCGCTCGGGACCTGCACCTCCATCACCCTGCGGATGTACGCGGACCGAAAAGGCTGGCCACTGCAACACGTCTCGGTGCGCCTTCGGCACGACCGGATCCACGCGAAGGACTGCGGGGACTGCCCCACCAGCAGCGGGACACTCACCCGGATCCGGCGGGACATCCGCCTCGACGGACCGCTCACCGCGGAACAGCGACAGTCGCTGATGTCGATCGCCGACAAGTGCCCGTGCATCAGGTGCTGCGAACCGAGACGGTCATCGACACCCACGCCGCCGACCAACTCGCAGCCAGGGGCGTCGAACTCAGGTGCATGTCGCGTCAATGAACGAGCCGGGAGCCATTCTGGGGGTCATGCGTTTGGCGTTCGACTACTGGCGTACGGGAGCCGAGATGAGGATCTCGGCTCCCGTACCGATGGCGACTGTCACCGAGCCGGCGTTGGTCGTTGCCCGGCGGCGTTCAGCGCTGGCGTCAGTTCGTCTTCACGAGGGCGGGCGGCAACCAAGTGGCGTTCAGTACCGGGTCTTGCGGCCAGTAGACATGCAGAACAAGAAGGAAGGCGCCGTCGGGCGCGGGCAGCCAGTTCTGCTGCTGCGCGGCGGTACTGGGTTCCGTGTTCTGGACGTAGACCGTCAGCGACCCGTCGGCGTCGAAGTTCACGGGAGCCAGATGCGGCCCGATCGCGTAGCGGTCGATCGGATTGCTCACCAGGTGGAGTTGCGCGTTGTACATGTCGATGCCCCACATGGCATTCGTCGGCGGTGTCTGGCCTGCGGGGAATGTGATCGTGTAGTTGTTGAGCTTCGCGTCGCCGGCGACGACGAAGTAGGTGTCGTCCTGCGGCAGCACCGCGCCCAACGCCGAGATCGCGGCGGCGGCCCGCAGGGAGTAGTCGGTGCCGTAGTTTCCCCAGCCTTGTTCGAGGTTGACGAGCCAACCGTTCTCTTTGGTTGACCCAGGGACTTGCAGACCTAGTTCGGTGACGTTGCGGTGCCCCTCGTTGACGCCGCGCGTGATCGCTTCCTGAATGTCGCGGTCGAGTTTGTTCCATCTGAACGGTTTCCCCGGAACGATTCCGATACGCGCCATCTGCTTGACGACGGGCTTATCGGCGCGGCTCGGGGGGTTGACATCCATGAGCGCGGCGAGCTCAGTGAAGAATTCTTGCGGCGACATGTTCTGCGTCTGACTCTGCGGAGTTGACGATGTGTCAACGTTCGGGTCGGTGGGCACGTTGGTCGGCGGCGTGTACGAGGTACCCCAGGCGCTCAGTGGGGTCAGCTTGTAGCCCGCTTGGATGGCGTTGACGGTCGCGAGGGAACTCGGTCCGTCGTATTGGGTGGAACCTTCGATCCACACCAGGTTCGTCGGAGAGCTGATCAACGTCATGCCCGCGGGAACCTTGCCCCCCCAGCATGGGCCGGCGATCAGGAAGTTGCCTCCTCCGGTGCCGGTGGTGCGTTTTCCGGGTGCCGCGAGGACGTTCGTCCAGCCCGACAGGATCGTCATTTGGTTGTAGACGCCGTTCGTGTTCGGCATTGTGAAGACGAGCGGTTCCTTGGACAGGTCGAGCCAGGCGTTGGAAAACAAGACGTCCACGGGTGCGGCCGGAACAGCCGTGAAGTCCGGCGTGACGGGCGTCGACGGCGTGTTGAACTGATTCACCGGCGCCGAGAACGTTTCTGCCGCCGGCACATTCGTCAGCTGAGCCTTGGTGGCGTTCATCACGGCGAGCGGGAATCCGTACACGTAGGCTGCGTGTGCGATCTGTTCGGCCTCCTGCGGGGTGGGTTTTCCCTTCGATGTCGGGAGGGTGAGCCCGCCGATGGTTTGCGTCCCCTTTGACGGGCGTTCCTTCGGCGAGGCCGAGTTCGAGGACGGTGAAACAACTGGAGCTCGATGGTCAACGTCGGCCGGTTGGCGACCGTTCGCGGCTGGGTGGATGCTTTCCCGCGACCGGTCGTTGCGGCCGACGCCCGTCTGCTGCTCGTCCAGGCCTGGCTAGCGGGGCTGGAAGGTGACGCTGACAGCGGACTGCGTGCGGTGGCGGCTGCCCGGCGGGTCGGGTACCAGGGGGAGAACCCCGACGGGTCGGGCACGATCGAGGAAAGCGCGGCGCTGCTCCGCGCCTCGTTCCCATGGTCGGACGTGGGCGCGATGCTCACAGCGGCCCGGGTCGCGTATTCCACAGAGGACCAGCGGGCGACGGCGTGGCAGGCCGTGACCGCGATGAACCTCGGTTGGGCGTTGATCCTCGCGGGACGGCCGGAAGAGGCCCGGGCCCCGCTGCTGCAGGCCGTGAGGTTGGCCTCCCGCAGCCAGCAGTGGGTGTCCGCCGCCGATTCGCGGGCACTGCTGGCCGAGGTGTGCGTCGCCAGCGGTGATCTCGGAACGGCGCAGAACTGGATCCGGGACGCTATTGGGGTGGCCACCCGATCCGGTGTCGCGGACCTTCCCTGGTTCGGCCGCTATCAGGTCGTGGACGGCATGATCCACGCCCGAACGGGTTACCACCAGGAGGCGGACAGGCTGATCAGCGAAGGTCTGCAGCGAATGCGCGGCGCGTGGGAGCCTTTGCACGTCGCGGATGCGTTGCTGGAGCTGGCGGCGGTGCGGCAAGCCCTGAGCCGACCGGGCGAGGGCCGCGCCATGATCGAGGAGGCCAGAGCGATCATCGACGCCTGCCCTGATCCCGGGATGCTTGGTGAACGTCTGCAACATTCCACGCGGGCCCTGGTACCGGCGTACCGGCGGGCCGATCAGGACACCGGACTGACCAAGCGGGAATTGGACGTGCTCCGGGTGCTCGCGGCCGGGGCCACCGAACGTGAGGCCGCGGCGACCTGTTCGTCTCGCCCAGCACCATCCACTCGCACACCAAATCGATCTACTTCAAGCTCGGCATCTCCTCCCGGGGTCAGGCCCTGTCCAGGGCCCGGGAACTCGGCCTCATCGGCTGACAATCGGCGCCACCGCGTCGTCGACCGGGCACACCCTCACCAGGTCGATGCCGTGCTCATACAGCCACCCAAGGATGCCTTGCAGCTTCGCCTGGTCCACAACCTCTACCCGCAGGACCGACCGAGTCCCGGCCGACTCGACAACAACACCCTCCAGCGGGTCGGTGAAACGCTCAGTGAGCTGGCCACGGACCACGATCCGATACAGAACGGGTGCCCGACCTGAGCAATCAACAGGGCCTGAATCCATGACCTCCAGGGTTCCCGCGCTCGATGGTCAAAATCATCACCTCCGCCCAGATCTCCCCTAGGGGAGATCTGGGGCAGAGCAATTTCTTTGACCGGGCCGGGGTGAACCATCGACGATCGGTTCGGTGAGGACTTCTTCGATTGACCCGCCCGGGAGAGCCCCGCGCGTGGGCAGGAGCCGGACGATCGGTGCGAGTTGCCCGGTTAGGGAAGGGGGCCGACAGGGATCGCGACACCGGCTGCCTGGGTCGTGTCGTCCTCGTTGAGTCCGGGAATGGTGAGTCCGGGCGAGCGGAACCAGTCGAGGAAGCCGAGGACCGCCGCCCCGATCACCGCATAGGCAAGCAGCACGAACAGTGGTTGGGAAATGCCGTTCCCGTCGAAGTACAGCGTGTTGCGGAGGAGAAGGAACGCGTTGCGCGGCGGCAGGAAGGGCCCGATGCTCGTTCCAGAACGGCGTCAGGTAGGCGGCGCCGTTGGATCCACCCGATGACGGGTTGCCGAATTGCAGGATGACGATCAGCGTCACGATGATGCCTGCCGGGCCGAGGACCCGTCGCATGACCGCGGCGAAGAGCGCCACGACCAGGATGATCAACGACAGGATCGGCCAGGCCATCCAGAACGACGCTGTCGGGAATCCTTCGAGCCAGAAGGTGGTCACGATGTCCAGCAGCAACCCGGTGACGACGGCGAACCCGGCCAGCCAGAGCCCTCGCCACCGTGCCGACGCCGAACCGACTGTGGTGGTCAACAACGCGGCGGACATGTAGCCGCCGATCAGCAGGACCACGAGCAGGGTTGCCGGGACCAACGCGAACGGGTCCTTCGGTGCCAGTGGCGTCGGGGCATAGGCCTTCACGGTGATCGTCTCACCGGCCGACGTGGCTGCCTTCTCGAAGTTGCCGGCGATGTCGAGCGGCGAGATGTCGCTGATGGTGGGGACCACCATCAATTCGGTCGTCGAGCCGCTGGTGATCAGCGCCCCGTAGATCTCGCCTCGATCGATTGCCGCGGTCGCGGCGTCCTGGTCGTCGTACTGGGTGATGTCGAGGCTGAACAGGTCACCCTGGGCGGCCTGGCCAACGCGGTCGATCCCACGACGCCGAACGGCATGTCGTTGGCGACCGGTTCGTGTCCCGAGCTCATGTAGTTCACGGCGAACAGGGTCGTGAGGATGAGGGAGAAGGCGACGGGGGCGATGAGATCCTTGGGGACGAGGCGGCGGCGGTCCGGTCGGCCCGACCCGCCGTCGGCTGCCGCCATGTCGCCGTGGGGCTGGGGTTCGGGCGCAGGCTTCGACCTGCGGGTCATCGCGACGATCACCACGAGACTGATCAGCCCGTAGGCCAGGAGCACAGCGATCGGGGTGATGATGTTGTTGCCGTCGAAGTACCGCACGTTGCGGTAGAGCTCGATGGCCTGGCGGGGCGGGAAGAGCGCGCCGATCTTCTGCCAGTAGGTCGGAAGCAGGGCGACCCCGCCCCCGCCGGCGCCTGATCCTCCGATGATGATGAACAACAGCGCAACGACCAGCGAGCCCAGCTTTCCCACGACAGCCTGAATCGCGACCGCGGAGAGCCCCACGACCGCGGTCACCAGGAAGAAGCAGGGCATGAGGGTCCAGAGGTAACTGGTCGGGAACGCGCCGATCACCGGGCCGGCGGCGATGCCGGTGATGACCGCTACCACTGCGGCAAAGGCGAAGACGATCGCGATGCGTCCGCGGGCGGCGGCGATCTGGCTGGCGGAGAACATCAGCGACGCGATCATGTAGCCGCCGACCAGGGTCGGCAGGAGCAGGAGCCCGACGAGCGCGCCCGTTCGATCGGCGGTCGGCAGCGGCACGACGGGTGTCGTGGTGAACGTTCGGTCGACCTTCTTGGCCGCGTCCGCGAATCCGGCAGAGACGTACACCTCGCCGAAGAAGCTCTTCGCGGGAACGGTCACCAAGGTGTCGGTGGACGAACCGACGATGTAGCCGCCGTAGATGTCGCCGTTCTCGGCGGCGGCCATCAGGTCGGCCTCACTCGCGTACGTCGTGATGTCCAGGCTGTACTCCTGTTGCACCGCGTCGACCACCGGCGACGGCGCGGTGACGCCGAACGGCATATCCCGCGGTGCGAGAAGCTGAACCGCGCTGATCAGGCACACACCGAAGATCAGCACCAGAAGGCCGACGGCGGTAAGAGCGACGACCGACTTCTTGGCCACCGCGGACCTGGGGTTCTCAGTTCCGCTGTCCGTCGTCATCGGCGAACCGTACCTTTGGCAAGGAGTTTGGAACTCCTCCCACTTGTGCAGTTGCGGCAGTCGCAGAGTTTCTGGTAGCTGCGCCCATCATCCCGGCTCTGGTCCTTGAACGGCCCGGGTTCGGCAGCGGTCCGGTAGAGGCCTTGAAGTGCCCGATCCGTGGAGGCCGGTCGGCGGAACCGGTCATTTCCCCGGGATGAAGGAGACACCGAGATACCCCGAGCAGCAATCAAGTGTGAAGTCATCCGCTCCGGCCAGCGCGTCGTAGGACATTTCACGATGGTACGAATGACATCGAGTAGCAGCGGCCACACACCGATCAACAATGGCCCGTCGCCGCAACGGGATCGTCATTTCGGACAGACCGGCCTTTGGCTAGCGCTAGCCGCGGATCTCGTTGAAATGATCGGGATCTCGTCCCCTGCCTGGAAATCAAGACGCCCACCGAACGGGGTCACGAGGGCCGCCACCATGTGCCGTCCGCGCAGCCGGTGGCCGCGATTGCCGCGATCATCTCGGGCTGCACGAGCGGATATGACGTGTCGGGGTTTCCAGCGAGTACGGAGTCCATATAAGCGCGCGCAATGCCCGCTTGCTCCTCCAGGCCAAGTACAGGGTCTGCACGGTGACCCCCGCCCGCTTGGCGATGCGAGCGACCGGCCGGGACGAGTGCGTCGGTGGACGATTTCGACTACCAGATCAAGCAACAGCCGGAAACGAGGTTTCCGGGCCACCGGGAACTGCTCGCGGTGTAGGTCAAGCAAAGGCTCCAACTGCCGGATTGTCACCGGACTGGCCGGGTGTCAGGATCACCGCGACCGGGCGGGTCTGGTGGTCGGTCAGGGTGTGGAGTTTCGTGCTCAGGCCGGTTCGTGACCACGGGCCACTACGACAACATGCCGATCCTGGTGGTTCACCGTAAGGCTTCACACCCTTGACGTAGTCCGCGGAGACTCCTATGACGCGCCCGGTGTCCCGTGCCCTGCGGTGCTCGTGAAACTCAGGAGGTCTCGGCAATCTGCTTGATCGCCGCGAGCGTCCGGGGGATCCCGTCGTGAGCCTGCCGGGTGCGCGCGTCGATCTCTTCCGCCGCCCGGTCGTCATACTTCTCCTGGAACATGGCAATGCCAGCCGGCAGGAATTGCCAGCTCTCGGTCAGCTGTGTCGCCTTGCCGTCGGGTTTGAAGGTGAAGCTCCACCTCACAAAACTGCCGCCCACGATCCAGCTGAACTCCCGGCCCCGGTCGGCCGCAACAACCTGAGACCTGGTCTCCCAGGTTCGATCGGGCAACTCGTTATGGCCGGTGAACCAGGCGCCGACCTGACCCGCCTCGCCCGGGTCGTCCCACCAGCACGCCCTACACACCGGGCTCCACTCGCCCGTGCGGGTGACGTCACTGACAAGGTCGTAGAGCGCCATCGGATCGGCCTCGATGATGATCGACTGCTCATGGGTACGCACGGGGGTCTGGGTCATCGGGCGCTCACTTCTTCTGTCGGCGACTGCCGGCGTGTCAGTCCTCCTGCTTGCCGGTGCTGCCGGTCGGCACACCGAACCCCACCAACTGCGGCCGCTCTCGCAGGCTGCGCTTCAGCTCGGCGAACCCTGGGAACCGAGCCAATCCCACCACGTGGTCCCACAGTTCGCCGGCCGTCTCCTTCTCGGGAAGCCGACTGATCACCGGGCCGAAGAACGCGACCCCGTCCGGCGGCTCGAAGTGGATGATCGGAGTGCCGACGTCCTTACCGGTCAGCACGAGTGCCTCCTCGCCGTCCGCGCGGATCTCATCGTCCCAGGACTCCTCGTCCAGGGCGTCAGCCAACTCGGTGGGGAGCCCCGCCTCCCGCAGAATCGGCTCGACGAACTCCCGGGTGCCACGCCGCTCACGGCGCTCGCGCTCGTCGGTGACGTCGACGGGCGCGGGCGTGTCGAAGATGTGCGCCCCGAAGGCGCCCTGTAGCGGGTCCAGTGCCTGTCGGCCGTGCTCGGCGCGCACCCGGGCTGCCACCCGCAGTAGCCGCAGGCCGGCCGTGTGCCCTGCTTCGTACTCAGGCGGAAAGTACGAGTCGTAGTCGATGTGGGAGTTGATCAGCCGCAGCGAGATGAACCGCCAGTCCACGCTGAAGCCCCGCTCGGCCTGCACCATCCGGATCCATTTGCTCGTCAACCAGCAGAACGGGCAAACCGGGTCGAAGTAGAAGCGGACGTCGCCGGAGGTCATATGCAACCGTAGGCCCCCTCAGTGGAGGCACCCGCAAATGAGGCGCCGATCCGGCCGGGGTGAATGCCCTTGGCGGTCAGGTTCGCTGCTGTGCGGCGGCTTGCTCAGCATCGGTCCTGATTGCCTGCAGCGTCGTACGCATTCCGCGTCGAAGCATCGGGTAGCGGCCCCACAGGTGATAGAAGAGCGATATCGAGCCCGTCGTCTCGAATCGCTCGGTAACGCGGCATCCGTCAGCCTCGGGAAGCAGACGGTAGGTCCAGCGATACACCAGGTGCCCGAACTCGACAGTCCGCCAGCCGAACACCCGGTCCTGCTCCACCGTTTCGATCACGTTGGTGGTGCTCCAGCGGAACGGGCCGACCCGGTTGTGGCCCCGGAACGATCCGCCTACACCCGGTTCGGGAGCGCCCATCCACTCGATCCGGTCGAGTTCTGGCGACAGGACGGACATGCGCCCCGGGTCGGCAACCAACGGCCACACCCGGGCGGCCGGTGCGGCCACATGGACGAACTCCTCGATGATCATGCAGCGATATTCGCACGGCCGCCGAAGTCCCTGGCGCATGACGATCCCCGGGAGCGGCGCGCACAGGTGGCGCGTGCCACGCTGGAATCCGTGAGCGCACTGACTCCCCAGCAAGCAAGGCAGCTGTATGACCGGGTGGGCCGTGCTCAGGACTGGCAGGCCATCTATGAAGACCGTGCCGTCCGGAAGCTGACCGCCAACGCCGAGATGAGCAGCGCCCGCGCGGTGTTCGAGCTCGGCTGCGGCACCGGGCGACTGGCACGTCGTCTGCTGGCCCAGGACGTCCCGACCAGTTGCCGCTACGTCGGGGTGGACGTCAGCCCACGGATGGTGCAGCTGACCCGTCGGCGGCTCGAGCCGTGGTCGCAGCGCGCCGCCGCCACCCTGGTCGACGGATCCGTGCCGCTGCCTGGCCTCGTGGTAGCCGCCCCGCAGCCGTGACAAACCTGCGCGGACCATGGGGAGCCGCCTTCGGCACCAACGCGCAGGCGGTACGGAAGACCAGAAGGTACGGGTGCGTGGCAAGCTGCGCGGCAGGCTATCAAGGTGCTGGCCGTCGACCGCCCGAGAACCATGACGGTCCGCACTTGAACTTCTGCTGATGGATCCCTGGACGGGGGACCGCGCTGACAGTCCGGAACCTCTCGCACTGCGGTACTGAACGATTTGGATGCCGGTAACGACTCCTGCAACTTCCGGCTCCTCATCGGACCGCAGCACCGCGACCGCGGGCTCGGTTCCGAAGCGGTGCGACTGATCACCGATCATGCTTTTCGCACTACCGGTCTGTGGCGCATCAGTCTCGAGGTCTACTCGTTCAACCCGAGAGCCCGGCGGGTATACGAGCGGGCGGGGTTCGAAGCGGAGGGAGTGCTGCGGGGTGCGCTGCCCTTCGACAACGGCCGGGTCGACGCTGTCGTGATGTCGCTGCGGCGCACCGACTGGGAGTCGAAGCTCCGTGGCGCGTAGGTGCCGGACCCCTCCGGTCCAGGGGCAGCGGCTCGACACTGGAACTCAAGGTTGACGTGCAAGGGGTCCCGCTGGCGGAACCGGCATGCGGGTCATCGACGGCGTTGCCCCGGGGTTGTGGTCGCCTTGATCATTCCTGTGTCGCAGTGGATGGCGGGACGGGATCGTGTGTGCTCACCCGAGTGAACGCTCCGGTTGGTCGGTGAATGTCTCCGACGCCTTCCGGCGTCGACACCGAGGAAGGAGCCGTCATGATGGCCAACAACCCGCGGGTGTTCGTGGGCGCTACCACCTTGCTCATTACGGGCATGACGTCCGACGTCGCACTGCAAACGGTGACCGGGGCACTGATTGACTTCCCCGGGGTACGAGAGATCGCCGCGGATCGGGTCACCGGGCTGGTCACGGTCCGGTCCGAACGCCCGGTGAATCGTTCGGACCGGATCGCCGCCATCATTCAGGCCGGCTACACCGTGCTTGCGTAGCTCGCAGCGAGGTGGGCTGCGACCGGCGAGGGCCCCGGGTGCCCGCGGTCCGTTCAGTGCCATTTCGGTCCGTTGACGGACTATCGACGCCGAGCCGCTCGGGGAGCGGGACTGCAGAACACCCCCAGGGGTGCCGCCTGGCGTCGAGTTCATCGCCTACCGCCTCGGGCCCCCTACTGCGACTATGCCGACGACGCGTTGCGGCCCGATCACCCTGCCCGGGACCTTTGCCCCTGATGGGTTCGGGCGCGCACTGCTGGACTGGGTACATGTTCAAGGGTGCGAGGTTCCCCCGCTCGGTCATGTTCGTCGCCGCTGTCGCGGCCATGGCCGCGTTGCTGACCGGCTGCGGTTCGTCGACCGGCTCGACCGTGGCCGGCCCGGGGATGATGGGCGGAGCATTTGCAGGTGGCACTGATCCGACCGTGGCCGGCCAGGGGATGATGGGCGGACAGTCCGGCTATACCTATTCCCGGTCGACCTGCTCGGCACCGACGTCGCTGCCCGGCTCGACCGTGAATGTCGTGGTGGGCGACATGGGCATGACCCAGATGATGGACGGCACCGCGCCGCTGGGCGCACATATGATGCTGCGGGCCACGCCCGCGTCCGTGCCCGCGGGTCAGGTCAGCCTGGTGGTATCGAACATGGGGTGGCGAACCCATGAAGTGGTCATTCTGCCGCTGGCCGCGGGTGCCGCTGCAGGTCAACGCGTTCCAGGTGCGGACGGCAAGGTCGATGAGGCCGGCAGCCTTGGTGAGGTCTCCAACAGTTGCGTGGCCGGTGCCGGCGACGGGATCACGGCCGGTGCGGTCGGGTGGAACACCGTGACGCTGGCCCCCGGCCGTTACGAGCTGGTGTGCAACCTGCAGAACCACTACGCGGACGGGATGTACCAGGAACTCGTTGTCACCTGACACAGTCATGACGAGCTGGTCGACCCCGTGACCAATAAATCGTTTGACAGCAATGCTTTTCAGATGTCGTTGCCGCAGGCAACACGCTGCAGGGTCGAGCTCACCGTCAGGCGACGTCGATGACGCCCATCATGCCGTTGTCCTCGTGGTCGAGGATGTGGCAGTGGTAGACGGTGCGGCCGGTGTAGTCGTCGAACGCGATCCGCACGACGCTGCTGCTCCTGGCGGGGACGTTGACCACGTCCTGCCAGGTCGGCGGGTCGATGGCGTGTCCGGCGATGCTCAGGATCTGCATGGGCCAGACATGCAGGTGGAAGGGGTGGTCCATCTGGCTGGTGTTGGTGATGGTCCATTCCTCGACGGCGCCCGCCGCGACGGTGTTGTCGACCCGGCCGGGGTCGAAGCCCCGCCCGTCGATCGTGAAGGCCGAACTGCCGGAACCCATGCCCATCCCATGCCCATGGCGAGGGTGAGGGTGCGCCGGGTGGTGACCGTGGTGCCCCGCAGATCCGGGAGGGCCGGTCGCGGTGAGAGGGCGGCGACGGCTGGGGCGGCTGTCCCGGTGACGGTCAGCGTGGCCAGATCGATCACCGTCCCGCCGGATTCGGTGCCCCGCGAAGCCCATGCCAGCCCATGCCCATCGGGGTTCCGCGGTTGTACGGAAGTGCTTGCAGGGTGCTGGTCCCGGCGCGGGTGGTGACGAGGAGGTCGGCGCGGTTCCCGGGCGTGAGCAGCAGCTCGTCGACCCGCTGCGGCTCACCACCCAGCGGCAGGTCGATGCCGAGCAGGTCCAGATCCTGGCCGTCCAGGCGGAGCCGGAGGTATCTGGAGACGCAGGCGTTCACGATGCGCCACCGCTCCCGGGTGCCCGGGTGCGCGGTCAGCTCGGGGTTGGCCTGGCCGTTGACCAGGACCAGGTCGCCCTCCCGGCCGGCCATCCGTTGCATCCCGTGGCCGGGGGGACGCCGCCGGCGCTGTCCAGGGTGATGTCGGAGATCACCAACACCCGGTCCGCGGCGACCTGGGGTGGGTCCGGTTCGTCGACGACGATGGCCCCGTAGAGGCCGGCGAAGACCTGGTCGGCGACCAGGCCGTGGTGGTGCGGGTGGTACCAGAACGTGCCGGCCGGGTGATTTCGGGGATCTGGTAGTCGTAGCGGAACGTCTCACCGGGGTTGACCATCAGGAACGGGTTGTCACTGTTTCCCTGCGGGGAGACCAGCAGCCCGTGGGTGTGCAGGTTCGTCGGCTCGATCGAGGTGGTTGACCAGGTCGATCCCCAGGTGGTCTCCGGGCCGCAGGCGCAGTGTCGGTCCGGGGAGGCCGCCGTTGTACCGCAACGTCGTTGCGTCCCGGCCGGCTACCGATCCGCGGTTCGTGGCTGCCTGCAGGGTGAGCGTCAGGTCCCCGCTGGTGCTGCTGAGAACCTCTGGTGCCGTGAAGGTTTCACCCTGGACCGGGTCGGACCCGGTGGTCCCGGCCCAGGCCAGGCCCGCGCCACCGACAACGATGCCGGCCACACCGAGGCCGCCGAGTTGCAGGGCCCGCCGCCGGCTCAGCGGACGCACCGTCACAGCCCGAGCGTGTGCAGACGCTCGGTGTACTCCTCGGAGTTCATCTCACCGCGGGCGTACCGCTCGTCCAACACCTGCCTGGTCCGCGCCCGCCCACCGGTATCGGCCGGTGCGGTGGCGGCAGTGTTTGCCGCGGTTGGTGGCGGCGATGACCGCCCACACCCCCACCGCCGATGAGGACGATCATCAGGCCGCCGAACACCCACATCCAGACGCCGCCGCCACCGGCGTAGTCGTAACCCATCATGACAACGTCAACTCCTCTTTTGGTCCGGCACCTGAGGGTGCCTGTCTCTCAGCGTGCGGACGGCGCGTGAAGCGGCGGCCACTGCTCGTGTGAAGATCCGATGAAGGCGACAGCGCCAGGATTCGGGCTCAGATGTCTTCGGCGTTGGGCAACTAACAAACTAGTTGAGAGGCCGTAGGAAAACTGTCGTGGCTTGGGCGTGGGGGGAAGCACTGGGGCAAGGAATAGATGACGAACGTGCCGCGCGTTGCGACCGCGTTTGCCAGTCGTTCATGTATTCGGTGAAGGTCGCCGGTCATCGGGGCGATGACCGGCGATCCACAGCACTGTTGTCGGGATCACTTCGTGGAGCGCGGTTCGGGGTATCCCGGTGGATCCCGTGATCGCGTCCGATGTTCCGGTGGTGGTCTCATGTTCGCCCTTCCAAGTCGCATCGAGTCTCCGTACATGTCCCGGATCGAAGAGTGCAGTTGGTTCGTCGAATCTGGTGGTTTTCCGGTGCGGGTTGATCAGGGCGTGAGCCGCTCGCGGCGCCGTCGGTATTCGGCGCCGTCGATCTCAACGCGGGCGTAGCGGTCATCCAGGTCGCTGAGGGCCGCGGACCCTGCGGCCCGGTGAATCGGCGCAGCCGGGGTCGACCGGTTCGACCGGCGGGTCAGTGCGACCACCCCCACGACGATCAAGGCGACGAAGGCCAGCATCATCAGGCTCATCAGTAGCCAGCCGCCGACCCCCCATCCGCCGTACCAGTTCATCAAGGCAGCGAGCCTCCTCATGTTTGCTTCCCAGACCATCATCGAGTGGGGCGGCATCCGAAGGGTCGAACGACCCCTTCCGGACCGCGGTGTGAGCGACAGCCCGAGCGGTGTTGCCATCCGAGCCACCGCGGCTGGTCGTTGTACCGGTCAGCAAAGGTGGGTTGGTCCCATCCGGCGACCCCGTAGTGAATGCCGGGATTCTGGGTGCTGTCGAATCCCATGGTCTGAGCGTGCCGCGGCCCGATCGTTTGCCGAAAATACCCTAGGGGGGTACTCTATTCCAAGAGGTATTGGAATACCCGCCCCGGGTATTTGGTTGGGGGGTTCGAAACCGGAATCCCTGGAGAGAAACGGAGCGCCACGATGACCACCGCGACGCATGAGCATGCGAGTCCGCATGGGTACATTCACCGCAAGGACGACTACCTGAAGCGGTTGCGCCGCATCGAGGGTCAGGCCAGGGGTCTGCAGAAGATGGTCGAGGACGAGAAGTATTGCATCGACATCCTGACCCAGGTGTCGGCGATGACCAAGGCGTTGCAGTCGGTGGCGTTGGGTCTGCTGGATGAGCACTTGAGTCACTGCGTCGTGCAGGCCGCCAAGTCCGGTGGTCCGGAGGCGGACGAGAAGATCCGTGAGGCATCCGAGGCCATCGCACGGCTGGTCCGCTCCTGACCGGCCCACCGCCGGACCCCATCAGGTCTTGCAGACGCAATTTCCGAGCAGCTGAATCGGCTGTGGGCGCCGATCGGTACCGCGCCCCCCACACCCACTGACTGCGCCTTCAGGTGGTGGTCAGGACCACCAGGAGGAACACGCAATGAATACCGCTCTCAAGGTCGGCGGTTACACCCTCGGACCGCAGGCAGTGTTCGGCGCCGCCGCGGGAATCGCCGCCGCCACATCGACCGTCACCGCTGCCGCGCCGTCGACGTCGCCGTCGCCGTCGAAACCCGAAGGCCACACCGGCATGGCCGGGACGACGATGGCACCCGAGGCAGCTACGTCGTCGCTGCCGGGCGGGCTGTCGGTCTCCCGGGACGGCTACACCCTTCAGCTGTCCGACCGGACGGTGCCGGCCGGTGTGCAGGTGCCGCTGCGGTTCCAGATCCTGGGCCCCGACGGTGTTCCGGTGACTGGTTACCGGACCGAGCATGACAAGGATCTGCACCTGATCGCGGTGCGCCGGGACCTGTTGAGCTTCCAGCATGTGCATCCGGTCCTGGACGCCGAGGGCAGGTGGAAGGTGGCGTTGGACCTGCCCGCGGCGGGGGAGTACCGGGTGTTCGCGGACTTCACCCCGACCGGGCATGACGGCGGGCTTGTGCTCGGCGCCGATCTCGCCGTGCCCGGCATGTACGAGCCGGTGGCGCTGCCCGCACCGGCCGTGATCGCGCAGGTCGTCGACGGGTATCAGGTCACCATCGCGGGTGACCTGGTGCCGGGAGAGGCCTCGGAGCTGACCCTGACGGTGAGCAAGGACGGGGCGCCGGTGACCGACCTGGAGCCCTACCTCGCCGCGTACGGGCACCTGGTCGCCTTGCGCGCCGGGGATCTCGCGTACCTGCACGTCCATCCCGCGGGTGAACCCGGCGACGGAGTCACCCCGGCCGGCCCCGGCATCACCTTCTACGCCACCGCGCCCTCCGCCGATGACTACCGGCTGTTCCTGGACTTCCAGCACGACGGAGTGGTCCGGACCGCCGAGTTCACCTTGCGTGCCGGTGAAACCCTCGGTGCTGCAACGACTCCGGTCACCTTCCGGCCACCCCCGGGCCGACGACTGGCGCCCTACCCATCACCGGCCACGACGGCGGCGATGACATCGCGGGGACCGACGGCCATGGGCACTGATCCATCAAGTTGCTACCCCCCTAGGGTTTACAACCCTACCCCTGGGGGGTATAAAGGAATGGTGTGACTGCGAAGGGAGCAATCCGATGTGCGCCTGATCCCCGAACCACCGTCCGGTACCGGGCGGATGTGAACGAGTCTCGAAACCCAACTCCCACAGCCGATCTCAATGATCACCAGTTCTTTGGAGGACCCCGATGAGTACCACCACAGCGACCTATTCCGTGACTGGTATGACCTGCTCGCACTGCGTTGCCGCGGTGACCGAGGAGGTCTACCGGCTCGACGGCGTCAGCGCGGTCGATGTCGATCTGAATGCCGGCGGTGATTCCCGGGTGACGCTGACCAGCACCGCACCGCTGCCTGTCGAGGCGATCCGCGGGGCGGTCGACGAGGCCGGTTACACCCTGGCTTCCTGACCGGCCCACCACCGCGGTAGGCGCGGCTTTTGACCACATTCACCAGGAGGTTCCTGGCATGACGCAGCAAGCGGTCGATCTGCAGATCGGTGGCATGACGTGCGCGTCGTGCGCGGCGCGGATCGAGAAGAAACTGAACCGGATGCCCGCCGTCCGACCGGTCGGCGCCGGCAGCGGTCGACGCCGCGGTCTGACCGCAGCCAACCCCACTTCCTTGTTGAGCGTTGCGCCGAGCTGAAGGGAATGACCATGACCAGCACCGGAACCACCGCGGTGATCGAGGTGTCGGGTGTGCACTGGGCGTCCTCCACGGCCGTCACCGAGGATGACGGCCGCGGTGGAATGGGAATCCGAGCACCCCCTCGCGGCCGCCGCCGTGGCCGCGCTGCATGACACCGGGGTGCGGGTCGTGATGCTGACCGGCGACAACGAGGCCACCGCCCGAAGGATCGCCGACCAGTTGGGCATCGACGAGGTCATCGCCGAAGTCCTCCCGGGCGACAAAGCCGCTCAGGTGAAAGCACTGCAGGCGGCAGGCCGGCGGGTCGCGTTGGTGGGCGACGGGGTGAACGACGCCCCAGCCCTGGCGCAGGCCGATGTCCGGGTGCAGCCTCATCGTCGCGGTCAACGCGCTGCTGCTCAAGCGGCTGCACCTGCCCGCATCGCCGTCTCCCGGGCCGGCGGTCGTCCCGGTCCAGGAACCGGCGCCATCACCGGCGTGACCGGCGCCGCGCACGACAGTTCAGCGGGTCAGGCACCGACTGCCCGACGGGCAAACCCAGAACTATCCGCCCCGAATACATTTCCGGGCGGTAGCCGGGACCGGAGGTGGAACACTGGCGGGATGGGGTGGACCGAGCGGCAGGTGCGACATTTGTCGACGGCCGCCCGGTTGATGCTGCTCGCAGCCCTCCTGGCCGGCCTGCTGGGCATGCACGTCCTCACCGCCGGGGACAGCGGCAGCGAGCACGGCGCCCTGCCGATGATCAGCACGGCAGGCCACCGCGATATGACCGGACCTGCTTCATCACCATCCCCGGTGCCGATGGTGATGGATGCCCTCCCCCTTCCGGGGATTGCTTCCAGGTTGTCTCCGGCCGATCCTGGTTCCGGCGGTGTTGACCACGGCGCGATGGCCGGTTGCATCCTGTTCTTGGTCGTCGGTGGCGCCGGGCTGATCCTGCTGCTGCTCCGGCACCGCGATGACCAGGGCAGGACCGGAATTGGCCGGCTCGCCGGGGTCGTCACCGATCTGCGTCGGCGTGGTCCACCTGGCCGGTGGCCACGTCTTGCCTTGTGCGTGATCCGGGTTTAGAGCGCGTCCGGCAAAAGCGACCCATCAGCCGCGGGGGAATCGGCTACCGGAGCACCCTCCGCGGTGCTGACCAGCCCGATGTCCGGGCAGGAATCGGCGCTGATGTCGCCGCCGGCGGCCAGCGCCGAGCACAACGCCGCGGACCTGGCATTCGCCCAGCAGATGATCGTGCACCACCAGGGCGCCATCGAGATGGCCGACACCGAAATACCGCAGGGCAGCAAAGCTGCCGCCCTGGCACTGGCCCAGTCGATCAAGACCAGTCAGACCGCCGAGATCACTCATGTGCAGCAACTGCTGCAGACCCGGCAACCGGGCGGCGGAACCGGCCGCCGGGTGACCTGTCATACCGACCAGCCACCCGGCGGCCCTCCCGCAACGCCGTGTCTGGCGTCTGCCCCGACCATGACCCGCAACACGACCGGAAGGTCTTTCATGCCAGCACTGCGCAGATCAACGATCCTGATCGCCGTCGCGATCGTCGCGACACTGACCGTGGCGGCCTGCACCGCCGGAACACCGACAACCGTCACCACCACCCTCACCACCGCGTCGCCGGCTGCTTCGTCGAGCGACGCCACCCAGAGCAGCCCACCCTCATCGAGTGCCGCGCAGGTGAGCAGGGCGGTGATCACCAGCACCCCACGGAACACCGCGACCGGGGCGTCGGTGCTCGACCCGGTGGTGGTGAAGGCCGCGAACGGCACCCTGGACACCGTTGCGGTGACGAACCCGGAGGGCAAAGAGGTTGCCGGGGAACTGTCCACGGACGGGACCACCTGGGCCTCCGCTGAACCGCTCGGCTACGCCCGCACCTACAAGATCGCCGCCACGGCCCGGGACGCCGCCGGGCTGACCAGCAGCAGCTCGTCGTCGTTCACCACCGTCACCCCGGCCGGGGTGATCTTCCCGTCGTTCGAACCGCCGCCGGACCGCGGAGTTGTTGGTGTCGGGCAACCGATCTCGGTGATCTTCGACACGGCCCCGCCGGACAAGGTGGCCGCCGAACGGGCCCTGACCGTCACCACCGTGCCGGCGCAGGTGGGCGGCTGGTACTGGGTGGACGAGCGGACCGTGCATTACCGGCCGCAGGTGTACTGGCAGACCGGCACCCAGGTCACCGTGGACGCCAAGATCTACGGAGTGGACCTGGGCGGCGGGTTCTACGGCGAGACCGACCGCACCCTGAACCTGACCATCGGGCCGTCCAAGGTCGCCACCGTCGACGACGCCACGAAGATCATGACAGTGACGATCGATGGTCAGGTGGCCCGGCAGTTCCCGGTCAGCATGGGCCGTGACGAGTCGATCACCGTCGACGGTCAGGTGATCTCCTTCGTCACCCCGAGCGGCATCTACGTGGCGCAGGAGAAGTACGACGTCAAACAGATGAACTCCGGCACCTACGGGCTGCCCGCCAGTTTCGACCTCGGGTACGACTCCGCGATCCCGCTCGCGGTGCGGTTGTCGAACTCCGGGATCTTCGCGCACTCCGCTCCGTGGTCGGTCGCCGACCAGGGGGTACGGAACGTCTCCCACGGGTGCATCAACATGCCACCGGAGGACGCCCAATGGTTCTACGACACCTTCAGCTACGGCGACATCGTCCAGGTCACCGGCACCAGCACCCAACTCGCCCCCGACGACGGCTACGGCGACTGGAACATCGGCTGGGACCAATGGGTGCAGGGCAGCGCTCTCACATGACCCGCACCGGATCCGCTCCGCCAACACCTACCCGAACGACAGAGGTCTTTAAGCGTTGGCGATGAGCTCGAGCCCGGCCGGTGACCGCCGAATTGCGTCGTTGTCACAAATGGGGAATCGATCAAGCGACTGATTATGCTGGCGGCAGCGGCCGGAAAATGGGTGCGCTAGCGGCTCAATCTTCGCCAATGCGGTCGGGATCGCGAGCCGTCATGATCGCTGCCAGCGGGAGACGCTCGCTGCGGACGGGGGTGCCCGCGTCATGGCTGAGCCGCAGGACCAGGGCCGGCACCTGCCCGGTTCGGAGGCCGACGAGGTGATCGAAACGACACTGCAGCGCAGCTAGTTCTGCGCCGAATTCGGCGGACAGGTCGGTGCGGTCCTGCTCGGACCGGGCGTAGAGGAACACCGGAGAGATGGGCTGCACACCGAGATCGGCCTTGGTGGCCCGTATCCAGACCCGAGCCGAGGCCGCACCGCCGTGCAGGTAGTCCCGTGGGGTGTCCCCGTTGACCGCGATGACCGCCAGCGCGGAGCAGGACTCGACGCGGTCTCGGGTGCCGTCGCCCAACGCGCTCCCACCGCCCCACCTGGTCAGGTGGGCCATCACATCGGCCCTGCCGGCGACCCTCAGCTTGGCCAGGTCGCCGGCGTCCACGCCGAGAGTGCGCACGTCGATCCCGCGGTCGAGCCGATCCACCCCCGGCCACTTCAGTTCGGCCATCAGCTGTTCGTGTAGCAGCGGGGTCAGGTAGCGCACGCGATCGGATTCGGCCAGGAGGCCAGCGAGCAGGGCCAGCCGTCGGGGCTGGACCACCAGATACAGGGTGGCGCCCTCTGCCTCGGCGGCCTGCCGCAGATCCGCGATCAGCTCGTCGGGCAATGGTGCGCGCCGACCCATGTTCCGGTTGGAGATGCGGGCAATCATGCTCGGGTACTGATCCGCCAGATTTGGGTCGCACCCGGCTGCCAGTGATATAGACACGACCACGTCCCCACCACCGTTGGGGAATTCGGTGACTTGTCCGTGCACCCGGTGCCGCGCCGCGGCCACCCTGGCGTTGAACCCGGCCGCACCGATCGCCACATGGCTACCGCGAAAGCCCACGTCCATCGCCGACGTACGCGCGCGGACAAGACTGATGTCGATAGCGTCTGCCGTCAGCGAGATCGACCACGGTTGGCTATTTCCACCAGACGGTGCCAGCCGGACGGCGCGGACGATGTCGTCAATCGAACTCGTCGGAACCTGCTGCGTGAGATCATCTGCCGGGTAATGGTTTCCGGACAGAGTGGATTTGGATGGCGGATGCTCGTCGAGCCGGTCAAGGCAGGACTCGACATCGACCCGGATGCGTCCGGACGGCAGATCCTCGCCACGGCCGAATCGGCGGACGGCCGCTGCGACAGTGACCGCGCCCAGCTGCACGTCGCCGCTCAGCTGGGGCCAGGTGGAGATCGTCCGATCGATCTCCACCATCGAGGCCGCCATCCGCGCGGAGAGGTCGGGAGCCTCTAGGATGCGCATCACGTAGGGCGCCTTTTCGGTGGTGCTCAGCGAGGTCAACTCCGCCGGATCCAGCTCGCCCAGCAGCCCGTGGAACAGTTCGCGGCCCGGTTCGGAATCAAACCGTTCGACGTCGAACAGACCGCGATCGGCGGTGTGCATCAAGACCGGAATATTCCGTGCTCGAGCCGCTTGCCTGACCCGGACCTTCATGTCCAGCGAATCGCACTCCTCGACCACCAGGTCGAGGCCGTCCAAAAAAGCCGTGATGGTTCTTTCGGTGATCCCTGCCGGCTGGATGTCCACCCGCGCGTAGGGATCAAACTCGGCGATCCGCCGCGCGGCGACGACCGCCTTGTTGACACCGAGATCCATCACTGTGGCTGGGATCCGATTGAGATTGGACAGTTCCACAGAATCAAAATCGGCGAGCCGCAACTGCCCGCAAAGCCCTTCCATCACCAAGGTGTGAGCGATGACGTGACCGACGCTCAATCCGATCACGCCGACGGCCAGCCAGCCGAACGTCTGCTGTTCGGCTGTGGTGATCTTGTTGCGGTTGCGATCCAATCGGACCCGCCGAAAGGCCGCAGGCCCGAGTATCGCCACCAAGGTTCGTCGCCAAGGGTAGTAGGCCCACCCACTCGGTTCCGCAAGTTCCCGAGCGGTCGGCCGTGGTAGGAGTGCCCGCCATTGCTCCAGCAACAACTCTCGACGATCCAGCACTTCGACCCGCGGGTCGGACCTGAGATCGGCGAGCTGCCGCTCATCGGCGGCCTTTCCCTCGGCGAGCAGAATCGCCCGGTGACCGACCGCGTGCTGGCCGCCGGCAGCTGGTCCGTCCATGCTCATGAATCCACCAGGAGCGGGCCCGCACAGATCGCTCGGGAGTAGACGGCCAGTTGCGCCGACTCATCGATAATGGCGGGTATCTGACCGAGCAGGGTGCGGTCGGCATAGTCCTCCCGGTCCCACCACATCAGCACGGTCCGATAGCGGTCGTCCGGATAGGCGACCGGCACAACGTCACGGCTCACCACCCCGCCGCTGGTCTGCCATCGCTTGACGGCGTGACTCGCCACCGTGCCCAGCGCGTAACGAACATTCATCAAGTCGATGGAGTGGACGAAGATCCGAGCCAATGCGGCGGAGATGTCCCGTCGGCGCCTGACGTCGTCGTCCACCCATCCGGCCTTCATCTCGATCACCCCGGCGCGGATGCGGTCGGATATCTCACGACGGACCTGCTGTTCACCCTCACCGCCGGCCCATTCGAGGACCGCGTGCGCCTGGTCGGCCGACTGGTAAGGACCCTGCACCCGCATTCCGCCCGCGATCTGGCCGTCGGAGCCAACAGCGGCGAAGAAGATCGCGGTCGAAATCCCATCGCGGATGCGGTCGTACTGCAGAACGCTCTCCACGTCGTGCCGCCGGTAACTCCTACGCGCCCCGTCCAAATACGCCGCCCACAATTCCGGCTGCTGAGCCGGACGGGCAACGATGAATTGGCAGCCCGAAAACCGGTCGGAATAACTTCCGATCACATCGCCCGGCGAGGAGTAAACTTTTGCACCATGAAACTGTCTTTGCGGCATAGCAGGCATAATAGATTGCGAAATTCGGCAAGCCAGAATCTCAGTGGGACAACCACTCCCGATCGCGACGGCCGGTGATCGTCGCTGCTCTACCAGAGCTGAAAAATGGGCAGCCTGACTTTGTTCTCGACCATTTCATCACCATGAGTAATCGGCTGGCACTCATAGTGACCGAAACAAATACCGCGGAGTGGAATCCTTCCTCACTCAGCTGGGATCAACGAATGACCGGCCCGTTCTTGCCGAATTTTGCTATTCCGTTTTCCAGGATGGACTCCACTTCCGGGGCTGGGCAGGGCTTGGCGAATAGGAATCCTTGCGCCCGGGTGCAGCCCAGCGCAACCAGGGTCGCCGCCGCCACTTCGGTCTCCACTCCGGTCGCCACCACCTGCAGACCGAAGGAACGGGCCAGACTGGTGATCGACCGGACGATCGCCAGGTCGTCGGCGCTGGCGCCGAGGTCCCGGACGAACACCCGGCTGATCTTGAGCGCATCCACCGGATAGGACTTCAGCTGGGCAAAGGAGCTGTGGCCGGTGCCGAAATCGTCGACGGCGACCTTGACTCCGGTGGCTCTGAGTCCGCGAAGGGTGCTGACGGCCTGATCGGTGTCCCGACTCAGTCCCCGTTCAGTGATATCCACGGTGAGATCACCCCCCTCCAGGGCACAGTCCTGCAGGATCTGGGCAACGGAAGGCCCAAAGTCAAGCCCGATGAGCTGCGCGGGGGAGACATTGACAGTCAGCCTGAGCGCCGGGTGGGTGAGGTGCCACTGCGCGAGCTGCCGGCACGCGGTTTCGATCACCCACCGGCCCATCTTGCCGGCAAGGTTGGTGGATTCGACGACGTCGAGGAGTGAATCCGGCTCCAGCAAGCCAAGTGTGGGATGCGGCCACCTGACAAGGGCCTCCATTCCGAGGATGTTGCCGGTGAGCAGGTCAACCTCCGGCAGATAATGCAGCGTCAGACACCCACTGCGGATGGCGGTTCCCAGGTGGAGCTCGATGTCCGTGCGGATCGCATTGCGTCGCTGCATCCCGGCCGTGAAGACGCTGACCGTGTTGCCGCCCCGCGCCTTTGACTGCAACAACGCCTGATCGGCCCGACCCATGAGCTCCGACACCGTCTGATGACCTGGTGTCCCGATTGCGACGCCCAGGCTGACGCCGCGGCTGATCTCTTCTCCACCCACGTCGATCGGCTCGTGGGCGGCGCATCGAAGCCGCTCGGCCAGGGCGACGGCGGCATTCTCGTCCGCCCAGCCAGACATCACCGCGACAAACTCGTCCCCGCCCAACCGGCCCAGCAGGTGGTCCGCGCCCGTGATCTTCTGCAGTCGTCGGGCCATGGTATGTCGGTACTGGTCGCCGGCGGCATGACCCAGGAACGAGTTGACGACCTTCAACCGATCGACGTCCAGGAAGATGACAGCCACCGGCCCCGTCGGCGCTGCGTCCATCCGCTCCGTCAGCTGGCCGACCAGCGCGCGTCGATTCGCCAATCCGGTGAGCTCGTCATGGAAAGCCAAACTGACCAGCCGCTCTTCAGCGACGACCCGCAACTGAACCTGCGCGAACAGCGCGGCCACCGAACGCAGGGCCTGCACCTCCGCGTCGTGCCACTCACGGTCGCCATACTTGATGAAACCCAGCACACCCATCGTGCGGCTCGCGTTGAGCAGCGGAACAGTAGCCGAGGAAACTGGCCCCGAAAGCCCAGCGCCCCGCTGCACTCGCGACTGGTACTCGTCGTCGGTACCGTCTGGCCGAGTCAACATCACCGTCGAGAGATTCTCGGTGGCCGCGAAGATCGGATCGGCGTCGGCGAAGGAGATCACCCCGAGCGGGTCAGGAACCGGAATTGCCGTTCGAGGCGGCCACTCGGCCACGAGGGTGGTAGTCCGTTGGCTGTGGTCATTTCGCCGGAGAAAACTCAAGTCCACATCCAAGTAGTCGACCAGCTGATGTAATAACCTCTGCGCGGCATCGTTCAATGTCGGAGCGGTGATCCCCATCAGATCGGTGGCCACCGAAGTGACCAATTCATCCAGACTAAGTTTCATGTTCATCTACCAAACTGGTTGGCCGCACCGGGCGATCACGTCGATCGCAGCCTTCGTTGGCTGAACATACAAAGCGAAAATGCCTGCCATCAAGACGAACTCGGAGGAACGACCGATCGAAGAAAACGCCGGCGTTGGCGCAAGGACCCGATCGGAAAAGGCCGGACAATCCTTCTCAGCCATGCAATTTGCCAAAGTAATGGCAACTACCTCCCTATCAGCTTACACAGCCACACGGCCAACGACTTTCCCTGAAAACTGATGCCTACCTTGGGTAGTCAGCGCTGGCAACGATGGCCCAGCGCTCGATCACTCGTTTGCCAGAAGTGACCGCGATCCCGGCCTTGAACCCTCGCAATGTCGTCCGCTCAACTGCCATGCGTTCGAGAACCGGCCAAAAACCCGAAAGAGTGGGCCTGGCAACCAGTCCGGGCGGAGGGTAGTCCGTCGCCGACGACCGCTGGACCGAGCCCGCACCACCCTGGTAAAGGGAAGGAACGCTGACAGCGACCTGCGGAACGGCATGACCGAGCCGCGGCGGTGGTTACGACCGTCGCCGCGCATGGCCGACCAACAGCCGCTACCAGCGCCCCGCCTATGTGGTGGACCGTTGGTGCGCCGCACTGACCTCGGTGGCAAGCAGATCCGTCAACGCCATGCTGTCAGTTTGACTTGACATCCATGTTCTGTCAACTGAAACTGACGCCATGGACTTTTTGGGCGGGAAGGGCCACTGTGATGTTGCGATCTGCGGAGCCGGCCCGGTCGGCCTCCTCCTCGCTGGTGAGCTCGCGTCGCACGGCGTAGGAGTCGGCGTGTTCGAGCGTGCCGAAGAACGATCCGTGCTGCCAAGGCGAACGGGGTCGCGGCACTGGACCCAGGTGCACCGGAGGATCTCTACCTGATCAGCACTCATGAGCATTGCGGTTGCGACGAAGCAACAACAGCGTCTCGCCTGACGAGCTGAGGGCCAGCCTGCTTCGGGTGCTCGGCACCGATGTGGGCTTCACCGATGCCACTGCAATCCGAAAGCACCGTGGGCAATAGTCGCCTTGCCGATTCCTTCCGAGTCGGCAACGTGTTGCTCGCCGGCGACGCAGCCCATGCCTTCAACGCTGGAGGCTCCGCACTCAACATCGGTCTGCAAGACGCTCTGGAGCTTGCCGACCGCCTCACCACTGCGCTCCGCACCCCGCCGAATCCCCAGCACCCCAACAACATCGACGAATACGAACCAGTCCGTCGCCGTGCGGCCGAACGCGCTCTCCGATACCCCAGGGCACAAGCCGCTCTCTCCGAGAGCGACCCAAGCAGCCAATCGCTCCGCGAAACGCTCTGAGCGTTGCGATAGATCGACCAACACGACAGATCGATCGCGAGAGCGGTCAAGGCTGCAAGGTCAAGACTTGCGCGGTCCGGCACTGAATGGCCGGCCGATGCCGGTTCCGCTCTCGGCAACGCCCCGATCGACAGACGGGCAACCGGCGTCGTACCAGCACCAAAGGGTCGCCGTCACGCGACGAATCTCGTCCTGCCGGGCTTTGGTGCGTCGATTCATTGCACTTTGCGAGCGCTGAGATGTGTCTGCGGGCCAGGTTCAGGTGTTCGTCAGGGCCGGGTGGGCTGCCGCGGGTTCGGTGGTGGAGACTCCGTAGGTTCATGCTCATCCGTCGGGTCACCGAGGGGAGCGCACCTACTAGGGGACGGGACTGATCATTGTGAGTGCGGCGACACCTGGTTTCAATCAGCCGATCCCGGACAAGATCATGACTCCGGATTCGGTGGAGACACCGATCGGGACGCTGGAGTTCTTCGACGGCATGCCAACGGACAGCACCCTGACTGCGGTGTTCGACAATCTTGATCTGATGCGGGGTGTCGAGTCGTTCCTCAACGGCATTCCGGCGACCTCCATCGAGGGCATCCGGTTGGGTTTCATCGAGGCCGGCATCGACGCGGCCAACAAGGTCGGCATCTTCGCGATGATGGACTCGACCCCGTTGTTCCTCACGGGCAATACCGACACGGTCTATGCGGTCAACACCTTCGACCTTGGCCCAGACAGGGCCGGCTGGTGATCGAGATCCCCGCCGAGTGCGGTCCCGGAACTGTTGACGACGCGTACTTCCGGTTCGTCACCGACATGGGAGCGCCCGGACCTGATCGGGGAGCCGGCGGGATGTGCCTGATCCTGCCGCCGGACGATCCGAGCGAACTCGACCCCCCAGTCGGTGGGGAACAGAGGCCGTCGTCGACGGTGAGACATACTTCGTCGCGAGGTCCCGCAGCTATATCAACCTGCTCTCCACTGCTCCTGTAGGAGCGGACGCAATAGCCGAGCTCGACCCGGCCGCGGCCGAAGTGCTCGGCGAACGCAATTAGTTCGCATGGGGTAGAACACTGGTATGCGCCGGCCGGCCCAACGCCGGCCGTCGGCGTTCCGCAAGACGAACCGCAAATGGGACGCCGGCGGACCCTGCTCCAAGACCCACTTTCATGATCGTCATCGTCCGCAGGGGATCCTTATCTGGGACAGCGAAATTATGAATCTGCAAAGTACTCAACCTGCCAGCATGTCGGCGTAGGCACGGCTGACCGCGGCACTGATGTCCTTACCGCCGTGGATGGGACGGCGGGCATCTGAGCGATGAGCGCGATCTCGTCAAGGGTCCGCTCGCCGAGAAGCGCGTCGTGAGCCCAGGAATGGGCTTCACTTCGGTTTACTATCGGCGGAATGGTGGTATCGGTCGACGGACAACTTGTTCATCCACGCATGTTGGCCGCGGTGCGGCGCGAGGTCCCGCCGGGCGCGGTTGGGGCAGCGTGGGGGCCGGCGGTGGGCAAGGTCTGGGACTTCATTCGGAGCCAGTCGGGACTTTGGACTGACGGCCACAACGTTTTCCTTTACGATCACCCAAAACAGCCTGGCGCCCGACTGTTGTGCGACTTCGGCGTTGAGATCACTCGCACCTTTGAACCCGCGGGCGAGGTGTACGCGACCGAGACGCCAGGGGGCGAAGCCGCTGTGGCCGTCTACTGCGGGGACGGCGCTGGCCTCGAGGGGCCTGGCTGCACAGGCTGTCCCGGAAGCCAAACCGCAACAGGACGTTTCGGTGCTGTCCCAGGGGTTTACGATGGCTTGATCATTTTCGCGCGATCGCTGGAACCCAGACGAGCACGGGATCACCGCCTATATCTCGGTGCCAACCGCGAGCGCGACGCCGAGGGTGCTGTCCCCATTGCTGTCGCCGCCTTGATCATCTTGGTTCCGCAGGGGATGGCCAACCGTGCAGCGACCGGCACGCGTCCACCCGGCGACCGGGCAATGCCCGGCTCGGGCGGCGGCATGTGATCCGCTGGCACTGACCGCTGTACCTCTCCCTGGCGTTGGCCGGGTTCGCGGGTGAAGAGGTCACCATCCCGTCAGCCCAAGTTCCGGATAACGATTGAACTGCAGAAGCAGGACGGTTGTGACACCGACCACAACACCCGGGGGTATTGGCCCGTCCCTATCGCACCGGATATCAGACAAACCGGGCCGATTACCCCTTGGAGGCCGTGTCATGACCACATCAACCCGAACGTCGAGCAGCCGCCAAACGACCCCAGCCATCGCCGAAACGGCAGCCGGTCGCAGCCCGTTCGGCTCCAGTTCACCGCACCTCGCGCGGACTGCCCGAAAGGCCCTCGGCGGTGCGCTGATCGGCCTGGTCACCGCCGGGGCCGGCATGACGCTGAGCCCGGCGGCGGCAGCACAGTCGGCCACTGCGTCAAGCATGCCTTCGAGCGTGGGAACAATCGCGGCCTCGGCGTCGATGAGCGCGGTGGGCTTGCCCGCCTGGCCCGTGCTTGCGCATGTCCCAACCATGTGTGGCCGTTGGTGACCGTCCGCTCGCTGCAGTACCTGCTCAACGCCCACGGTGCGGGACTCACCGTGGATGGCCTTTTCGGTGCGAATACCGACGCAGCGGTGCGAGCTTTCCAGCGGGCGCACGGCCTGGTGGTCGACGGCGTGGTAGGCCAGCAGACATGGTCCGCCGTCGTCGTGACGGTCCGTCGGGGGAGCGCCGGCCCGGGCGTCGAGGCGGTGCAGGATCAGACCAACTTCCGCAACGGGCGTGGGGACGGCTCTTTGACCCTGCAGGTGGACGGCGTATTCGGTCCCAGGACCGAGGCGTGGGTACGCGGATTTCAATCCGCCGTTGCCCATGACGTCCCCGGCTTCGCCATCGACTGCATTGTCGGACCCATGACGTGGCAGGCTTTGGTCACCGAAACTCTATCTGGTTGAACGGGTCTCGCTACTCATTCGGACGGCGGCACGACCAACGGCCCAAACTGCCGCCGGGATCCGGCCGATCTTCTTCACGTCGACGTCCTTCAGGCGTCAGTGGGGTTGAGCAGACACTGCCGCCGTTCGCCGGCTGCTCACAGTCCCGCTGTCGGGGTCATGCGCCGGTGTCTCCTTCGGCGGTGTGGAATGCCTCGAGCGCCTCTCCGGGAGTGTCGTAGTAGGCGTCCGGACCAAGAGTGGCGCTGATGCCGTAGCGGTCGAGCTGCTCGCGCACCGGGCCGAGGACGGTGCTGAGACCGAAACGGATGTCTCGGTCGCGGAGGTGTGTGACTACCCGGGCCAGGACCGCCGCCGCGGTGTAGTCGACGTCGCCGATGGCCGCACCGTCCAGAATCATCCACCGCAGCGTGTCTCCCTGGGCCGATAGGGCAGTGACGTCGTCGATGAGGCGGGAGGCGTTGGCGTAGTAGAGGCTGCTGCCGAATCGGTAGACCACGAGTCCTGGCTCGGTCCGCGAGCCGGGCAGGACCGGGTTCTGCTGCCAGTGCCCGGCCTGGGACTTCACCAGCACACTGTTGAGCGGTCGGTAGCTGTGGCGTAGGTGCTCGATGATCGACGCGAGGACGGCAAGCGCGATGCCCTGCTTGACGCCTAGGACGACAACCGCGGAGGTCGTGAGCAGCGCGATGGCGAACTCGTGGCGCCGGCAGGCGAGGATGCGAAGCATCCCGCTGATGTCGATGAGCTCGATCGCGATGAGGAACACGACGGCCGCCAACGCCGCGTTCGGCAGATAGGCCAGCGGCCCGGTGAGCAGGAGAAGGACGATCATGACCACGGCGGCCGTCGTGAGGTGGGCCAGCTGGCTGCGCCCACCCGCGCTGTCGACCATCTGTGTCTTGGTCGGGCTGCCGTTGATGACGAACGTCCCGCTGAACGCGGCCGCCACGTTCGCGGCGCCCAGACCGACCAGGTCGGTGTCCTGGCTGAATTGCTCTTCGTATTTCACGGCGTAGGCGCGCGAGGTCGCTGCGCTCTGCGCGAGGATGACGACGAACATCGACAACGCCGCGCCGAGCAGTGTGGTGGCATCGTCCCAGCCCAGCGCGGGCAGCGAGAAGTGCGGGAGCCCGCCCGGGACGGGCCCGACAACGGCCACGCCGTGATCGGCCAGGTGCGCGGCCCAGCTCACGCCGATCGCGCCGATCACGGCGATCAACGGCCCGGGGATCTTCGGGGCGGCCCGACGCAGGGCCAACACGATCACGACGACCCCGACAGACACCACCAGATCAGACAGGTGCACTTGCGGCAACGCGCGCACGACGTCCGTGAGCTGCGTCAGCGTGTCTTGGCCGGCGGTACTGACCCCGAGCATGCCGGGGAGCTGGCCGACTGCCACCTGGATACCGACGCCAGTGAGGAATCCGACGAGCACGGTCCGGGACAAGAAATTCGCCAGGAACCCGAGCCTTGCCACCCGGGCCAGCAGCAGCAACCCGCCGGCCAGCAGGGCCGCGAGCCCGGCCAACCTGACATATTGCTCCGACCCGGCCACCGCGAGCCCGGTCAGCGCGGCGGCGAGGATGGCGGCGGTGGCCGAGTCCGCGGCGACGACGAGATGACGCGACGAACCGAGAACGGCGAACACGACCATCGGGATCAGCATCGTGTAGAGGCCGGTCACAAAGGGCATCCCGGCGATCTTCGCGTACCCAAGAACCTCAGGGATGCCCAACGCTGCCAGCGTCAGGCCGGCGAGCATTTCCACCGGAATCTGGGACCGGCGGATCGGCAGCACCCCCAGCAGCACACGTGGCGCCCGCAGCCATCGGTGCCCGTTGCCCTCACGCGAAGTCCGCACAGTTTCCCCTGCCCTTCTCCGCGCGTGAAGTTCGCTCATCATCTGTTCGGCATCGCGTTTGATCGCGGAACCCGACTTCCGCGCGTTCCGCGGCATGAACTGGACCGCTGGTGCGACGGTAACCCGCACATTGCACGTTCGGCCGCTTCTGCAGGTGATGTCGAGTCGGGCCGATGAGACCCCCGGATCCGGACGAATGAACAGGTCCGGGGGCTTCACCCACCGTAGGACGTCCCAGTCAGGAACCTCGTGCGGTGACCGGCGCGCAGAGGTTGGCCGATCCTGGCGGCGTCCCCCGGCGGGCAACCCTTCGGGACACCAGCCAGCCAAAGGGATGTCGCTCGGCGGGACCGGTCTTCACAGGATCAGGGCAAATGGCATCGCTCTCTTCAGCCAATTGAAGCCGTGGTCTGTCGCTGGGCGCGTTTCCGGGCTGCGTCTCGCTCAACTGCCCGGTCCACGGTCGACCTCGCAACGCCGAACAGGTCACCGAGTTTGGAGTACTCGCCGGACTTCAACAACGCGACCATGTGGGCTTCCTGCCGGTGATTCAGTTTGGGTTGCTTACCCCGCGACCGGCCCTTCGCTTTCGCGACCTTCATACCCTCCCGAGTCCGGAGCCGGATGAGGTCCGCCTCAAATTCAGCGACCATCGCCAGCACGTTGAACAACAGCCGATCGACCGGATCGGTCGGGTCATAGACGGCACCGCCCAGGCTGAGCCGGACGCGCCGGGTCGTCAATTCGTCGACGATCGCCCTGGCATCGGGGAGTGAGCGGGCGAGTCGGTCGAGTTTGGTGACGACGAGGGCTGCCGGTGTGGTGCGGGCGGCTCGTAGATCTCGGTGGTAATGGTGTGCGTCCCGGTCCGGGTTGTTGTTCTCAACAGCCGCCCGGCTCCGACGGGTCCGGGCGCGGCCTCAGCCCGCGCCGGTGACATCCACGCCTCCGGCGGCCGGTGTCCTGTTTTTCCCGCGGGGGGATGCGTGATTCTGCGGGTGCGATCGCAGCGCGACCAGAGTTCGGACGCAACAGATCTGGCAGGCGATCGATGGATCCCGCTTGGGCAGTGCTGGTCGGCTGACGGGTGTGTCCCCGCCGGGGTGTCCGTTGCCCCCCCGGTTGGGGGGTGGTCGGCGCGGCTGGGCTGGGGCATCCTGAGGTTTCGTCGGCGAGGTCGCCAGCTGAGGAGGGTGCCATGTTCGAGGCGACGGAGTTCTTCGCGAGTTTCTCGGTGGACGACATCAGCGTGGCGAAACAGTTCTACGCCGGCACGCTCGGCCTGGATGTGGGGGAAACGGATGTTGGCCCGCAGTGGATGCGGGAGCTGTGGTTGCAATTGGCAGGCGAGCGCCGGGTCATGATCTATCCGAAGCCCGACCACGTGCCGGCGACGTGCACGGTCCTGAATTTCCCGGTCGACGACATCGGCCGGGCCGTCGACGATCTCGCCGCACGTGGCGTCACGATGGACACCTTCGATGCCTATGAGTCTGATGCCAGGGGAATCCACCGGGTCGGCAATCATTCGATCGCCTGGTTCCGTGACCCGGCCGGGAACGTCCTGGCCGTCGACGAAGAACGCTGACTTTCGTCCGGTGCCCCGGGGACCCTTCCGTTCGACCTGCGGGTAAATGCTGATGGGCTGGGTGCGCTGATCCTGCCCTTTCGTCTGTGTGAGTGGGAGTGATCCGAGATGGAGTGGGATGTGACGCCGGACGGGCCCGGGGACCCTGATGTTGTCGTGGTCGGGAGCGGGCCGGCGGGCTTGGCCTGTGCTGCCGAACTGGGTCGCCGCGGGGTGAGTGCGTTGGTGTTGGAGCAGGGAGAGCGGGTGGGCGCCGCGTGGGCGGGCCGGTATGACGTTCTGCGGTTGAACACCAGCCGGTTCATTTCGGCGCTGCCGGGCAGCCCGTTCCCGTGGAGCGCGGGGATGTTCCCGTCCCGGGATGCGATGGTTCGCTACCTGCGGTCGTACTGCGACCGGGAGCGGGTGCAGGTGCGGTTGGGCAGCCCGGTGAGCCGGATCGATCGGGCTCCGGATCAGGGTGCGCGGTGGCAGCTGAGGTGTGCCGATGGCAGCAGTTACCGGGCCCGGTATGTGGTGGTCGCGACGGGGTTGCTGAACCGGCCCCGGATGCCGTCGTGGCCCGGTCGAGGGTCCTTCGCCGGTCGCCTGCTGCACGCCGCGGAATATCAGAATCCGGATGGGTTCGTCGGAAGGGATGTGCTGGTGGTCGGGGCCGGGTCCTCGGGGCTGGAGATCGCCAACGACCTGGCCCGGGGCGGGGCGCGACGGGTGCGAGTGTCGGTGCGGACACCGCCGAACATCCTGTTGAGGTCGTTGGGCGGGTTGCCGTTGGATCTGCCCGTGCCGCTGTTGTTGACGCTGCCGACGGCGTGGACCGACCGGTTCGCGGCCGTCATGCGGCGGGCGCTGATCGGCGATCTCACCCGGTTCGGCCTGCCGGCGCCGGCCGAGGGTCCGTTCGCCCTGCTGCGGCGGACCGGTCAGAGCCCCGCCGGGGTCGACCGGGAAGTGTTGACACGGATCCGGGTCGGCCGGATCACCGTCGTGCCGGCCGTACGCGGGTTATGTCCGACGGGTGCCGAACTTGTCGACGGCAGCACCGCGCAGGCCGATGTGGTGGTCGCGGCGACCGGGTACGGCACGGGTCTGGACCCACTGGTGGGTCACCTCGGGGTTCTCGGCCCGGACGATATTCCCGCAGCGAACCACGGCGAGGAGGCCCTGCCGGGCCTTCGATTCGTGGGGTACGACATTCGCCCGGGATTGAGCAGATACGGCGCAGTGCTGGGCCGCCGGGCGGCCAGACAGATCGCCGGGCGGGAAGGCAAGACCGGCGGACTGCGCGGTGCTCGACCGGTGCAGGGCCGCTTCGCGGTCAGTTCGGATTCGCCGCCGTTGTCGCGGGCAACCGGATGACAGGGTCCCGCGACAGCTTCGCGGCCAGTTCGGGTCGGCTGTTGACACCAAGTTTCGCGAAGACGGCCTTGATATGACCGCGCAACGTCTCCGGGGTGATCCAGAGGGTCGCGGCGATTTCCCTGGTTGGTCTGCCCTGCAGCAGCGCCTGGGTGACCTCCCGTTCGCGGGGGTCAGCTGATGCAATTGGACCAGCATGGGCGCGATGTCGGCCTGCTGAGCCGGCTCGAGCAGCACGGCGGTCCGGGCCGTGGCGCCGTCCACCGGCCGTAGCCTGCTGGCGCGGACCATCAACCAGCCGCCAGTGGTGAGTCGTACCCGCGCCAGGGGCGGCGGCCCGGGGGAGCCTTGGTCGGCCAAAGCCCGTGCCCGGGCGGCCACCTCGAACATCACGAACGGGCTCTGTTGACCGTCGTCGGGGATCTGGTCCATCCACTGCTTGGCTTCGGCTGTCATCGATTCCACCGAGCCGTCATCGGTGAGGACCACCAGGCCGGGGGCCGGTTCGGTCTCCACCCGGTCCGTGCCTTCACCGAGCAGCAGACCGGTCCGAAGACCATTCCCGACGTGCGGGCAGATCGCCCCGAGCAGGGCCACCTCATCAGCGTCGAAGGACGGATCGTGTTCCCGCCGGGTCAGACACACCTGACCCCACGGCACGCCACCGGAACGGAACACTGCCCGGACCTCGTCGCCAAAGCCGGCCGGCCGATACAGCCGGGACCACCGGACCGACCGGGACAGATCACCGTCCGTGGCCGCGCTCAGCGCCGCCACCGGGACATCACGGCCTGCCAGATCGAAGAACTTGTTGACATCGTCGTCAACGAGCTCGGTTTCGATCAACGCAAGATGCATCTCCTGCGTCACGCCCTCGGGGTAGGCACCGGTGATCAGCAGCGTCTGCGGGTCCACCAGCAGCCAACCGGCCGCTTCGTACCCGATCACCGGGCGGACCAGACGTGCGACCTTCTCCAGCAGCGCCAACGGCTCGTGCGCGGCGGCGCAGACCCGGGCGACCTTCTCGACGAAACCGGTGCGCTGACTGTTCACGCCTGACGAAGACATACCGGCATCCTTCACCCTCCACGACCAGGCCGCAGCGACCCGCGAGGGCCTCCCCCAGCCCCGCCACGAAGAAGACGCAGAACTCTGCAACTACGGATCGGGCGTACGCAGCATCGGTCCTGACCGTCGACAAACCCCCTTCCTGGGGGGTAGTCCGTTCAACACCCGGTGGCGAAGCTGATACGAGAACCAACCAGCGCTCAGCCAACCCCGATGTGCATCGCAGCACAGCTTCCGGAGGAACCGCGATGACCGCGAAAATGATCGCATCAGCACTCATACTGCCCACCCTGACCCTCGCCGCAGCGACCTCCGCCATAGCCGGCACCGCGAAATGGTGGCGCCGAACCCGATGAACGAACGTGGACGCGTCGAGAGCCCGACAACGCAAACTTGGTCAAGACCCGCACTAATCATCAATGCGCGCGCCGGGATCGTCATGACTCCTCCGGGAATGCGCGCGTGGGTACGCCTGCGGGGCGGTACCGGCCGGGCCGTCAGGCCTGGTAATCGGACTGACGATGGCGCACCGGCAGGTAGCAACGACGCCGAACTGCCAACCCGACGCCGATGGCTCGACCCGCAGGAACGTTCAACACCCTGCGGAACGAAACGATCGAGCATCAATGGCCGTATAACATCGCCCCGACATCCTGGTCGGGGTTAGCCAATCGGGACTCACGCTCATGTCGGTGACAGCGCGTTGCGCGAGTGCCCCAAATCCCCTTGCGCACGGCAATAGCCGCGAAGGCATCGCGCGAGACTCTCGGGGTGATTGGAATCAGTCGGCGGCTCAAACACGGTATCCTCCGCGACTTCTCGCGCTCAAAGGACGTAGACGAGGTAAGCCGAGCCGACCCGGGGCCGGGATCGTGAACGCTGCACATTCCTCTGCCATCGGCCGGGAACAGCACCGACTGGTGGGCCGGGCATTTCCAGAATCGGCCGTCGTCCGTGTGATGGTCACGGAAGACAAGATCGCGTGACCGGCCGGACGCGTCCGTGCCAGCGCAAGGACGAGGGCGAGGGCGAGTCCCTCACACCTCCACGGGGTGGAAGGAGTACAGAACTGATTTTCTTGCGGGAGGACAGACCTCAGGGTGGACCTGAACGCATGGCAATCAGCTGAGGGTGAAGGTTTGAATAGTTCCTCGGATGAAGATCGCGGTATCGTGCCAGTCGTCGACGGCGACGCATCTGATGCCCATTGCCTTTACCGGATAGTCATTGCCTCCGACGTCCAGTCGATCCCCGACGAACAGGACATTGGTCCGCTCGATTCCCAGCCGGTTGATGATTTTCTTCAGGCCGTAGGCTTTGTCGATTCCTTTGCGGGTCACGTCGACGGATGTCGAGCCCCCGCTGCGCACTTCAAGTCCGGGCAATCTTTCGGCGGCGTAAGCTCGGAGGCTTTCTTTCTTGACCCCGCTCGGATCCCAAGCTGTTTTGCTCTCCACCGGGGCCGCCTGGCCCAGTGCCGAGAAGGTGATCTGACTGCCCCGGTCCTCGATGATGGGCCCCCAGGTCTGGCTCTCATCAAGGCCCAGGTGTTTCGCCCCTGCCGTCAAGACCTGCACGATTTGTTCCTTGTCGCTGCGGTCGAGGTCCTCGGAATAGATGCGCGACCATTGGCCGACCGCCCATGCGTAATACTGGGTGCCGCACGTCGGCATCAAGTGGAATCGGCTGAAAGTCCCCTTTCCGGCTGTGTCGGTGTGTTTCCACAGTTCCTCGATTCGGGCCAGGACTTGGCTCTGGAATTGCGCGAACCCGCCGCCGGATATGACGCAGACGGGTACTAGTTCGGCGAGGCGGACCAGCAACCTGGCCATCGTCGGGTCGATGGCCGACTTTGACGGTGCCAGCGTGCCGTCAAGATCGAAGGCGACCAGCTTGATGTCCTCCAGACCTGTCTTCGGCGTTGGACTGAGTCTCACTGCTCCTTCTTGCGGTGGGTGCGGGGTTCCGGCGCACATCAACTCCATGTACCACCCTCTTCTCTTCCGCGCAGGCGGCCCGTCCCTTTGTCGGCCCCTGCCGTAGCGGCCGTCGGCGCTGGCGTGATGACCGGTTGGGTGCTGCCCGATGGGGCGGTGCAGTTTCTCGCTCTGACCAATGGCTTGGCTGAACTTTCCGTTGTGCGAGCATTTGCGCACGCTGCTTCGAGGTTGCCGATGTGGCCCGGATTCAACGGGTGAGGATGGTGAACCCGCCCGGCATGATCAACGCCTTGGCGGTGCTGCCCTTGATGTCGGTAGTCGTGTGGGTGACGAGCCGGCCGTTGCGGTCGTACTCCGAGATGGCAACCTTCCCGGTACCGCCGAGCGGTACCGATCGGTGTTCGGCGGACCCGGATTTCGATGTCAGCAGCGTCACCGCGTGACCGCCGCCGTCGGTGAGCAGCGTGGCGACCTCCGGCATGACCAGCAACGCGTCGATGTTGCCAGTGCCGCCGCTGGTCCGGGCGGTCAATGTCGTCGCGGCTCGGCGCCGACCGTCCGGCGCAGCGTCGATCCGGGACCAGCTCGGTCGGCGACGGCGCGTTGCCCTGCGGGCCGACGGCGCCGTAACGGACGCACCCAGGGGCGAGCGCCCGGCGGTGAAGGTGGTGCGGGCGCGGACCCGCGGTCGAGCCCGACCACCGGCTGGACCAGCCGGGTCTGGCTGTCGGCGGGCAAGTCTCCAGGTCACCGTGCTGCCCGGCCCCGGCGGAGACGTAGCTGCCACCGCTCCATTGCGACTCGCCGGTCCAGGCGCCGACTCGGGGTGACCACGGTCGGCTCCGCCGGTCAGCCGGCCGGTCTCCGCCTCGACGACCTGCAGGCCGTCGCGGGAGCGGATGGACGCGGACTGCCCGGGCCAGCGCGGCCAGGTCGGGATTGGCGTCGAGCGCCTGCATGGTCAGCAGCCCGTGGATGGTCGATTCGGCGCCGGAGTTGGGGTTGACGGTGCCGTCGGCCTGCACGCCGTCGCTGGTGACGCCGGTCGCCGGGTCGTAGATCGGCGGCGCCGGCGGTGTTCTGGCCGAAGAACCAGCCGGCGGCGATGCCGGCGAGCTGCGCGCAGCCCGGGCCGGCCGGCGGCCGGCGCCGACGGCGAGCAGGCCCTGCACCCGGGCGTCGGCGCCGTAGGCGATCTGGGTGGTGTCGACCGGTGCGGGCAGCAAGCCGTTGACCGGTCCGGTCGAGGTCAGCAGTTGCGGGGTGAATCCGGCGGTGTCGGCGACGGCCGGCGCGCAGCAGACGCTTGTCGCCGCAGCGCCGTCGCTGCGGCGGCGAGCGCGGCGGGCATCTGCGCGCCCCAGGCGTGCCAGTCGGACCGGGACAGCGCCCAGGGCAGCATCGCCCCGTACGGCCAGGCCGGTGGCCGACCCGGCGGACATCGCGGCGATGCCCGTCGGCCAGCTTCGCGCAGCGCGGTTCGGGCGGCGCGGTCGCCGGTCGCCTGCACGTAGGCGGCTCAGCCCGAGCGACGGCCTCGGAGCTGGCGTCGGCGCCGTCGACGATCAGCCAGGCCGGCACCCGGACGCCGTGGATCGACCTGGTACGTGCCCGTAGCGGCCCAGGACGTCGCGGTTCAGCGCGGCGACGGCCAGGTCCATCCGGTCCCGCAGGAAGGCGGCGAACGTCGGGTCGGCGTCGCGGAACGCGGCGTAGCCCTCGCCGAGCGCCCACAGGGTGCGGGCCAGCCAGTAGGACGCGTCCGAGTCCGACGGGTCCGGCTGCTCCGTCGGGGTCGGCGCTCGGGTTGAGCGTGCCGTCCGGCTGCATCCACAGCACGACGTCGCCGGCCTTCGGGCCGGTCAGCGGTCTGCAGGTAGGTCAGGCCGCGCAGCAGTTGGTAGGCCTCCTCTTTCGCCTGTCTCGATCGCCGGTTGCCCGCCATTGCCGCAGGTACACGACGGCGGCGCGGGCGATGTCGTCGGTGTCGTACGCGCCCTGGCCGTAGCTGTGTCGGTCGCCGGCGTCGTAGCGCCGCCGCCGACCCGCTGTGAAGCTGCCGTCGGCGCCGCGGTCGGCGTACACCCACAGCACCCCGACCGTCGGGTCGGCGGCCAGCCGGTAGGTGCGTGTGCCCGGCCGTGCCGGCGACGGTGACCGGTCGGTGAGGAAGTCCAGGTGGGCCAGGTTGGTCAGCGGCCGTGCCGCGCGCCGATGACGTGACGATGGGGCGCCGCCGCGGCCGCCGGTGACGGCGCAGGGGCGGTGAGCGCGACGCCCAGCGCGCCAGGGCGACCGCTCGCGCCGGTGCTCCGGATCGAGTATCGTCATCGCGGTGCCCGGCTGCGGTCGAGCGCGGCGACGCCGATGCGGGAGTCGGCCATGCCGTAGAAGACGAACAGTCGCCCGTCGATCTCCTCGATCGCGGTCGGGAAAGACGACGTTGGGCACGATGCCCGTTCCGCTCCTCGTCGGTCTGCGCGCTGAGCAGCGGCTCGCTGGTCCGCGCCAGCACCACCGACGGGTCGTCGGCGGACAGGATCATCGCGCCGGCGGCGTAGTGCACCTGTGGCTGGCGGTCGACACCCGGGCAGCAGCGACGCCGGACACGCCGTGGTGGATCAGCAGCCACCCCTCCGGCACCCGCAGCGGCGGCGGCCCGGCGCCGATCTTGAGCTCCTCGAAGTCGTAGACCGGCAGCGCGACCAGCCGGTGCCCGCTCAGCTGGGTCAGCCGGTGCGACGTCGCCCGATGACCTCGTCGACCGGCACGTAGGAGATCCAGATGCCCGGCCGCTCGTCGGTGATGCCGGCCGGCAGGTAGGTGCCGAGCCCGGGGGCGATCAGGTCGAGGTCCCACATCGGCCGGTGCAGGGCGGCGAAACTCGGCCGGCCGTCGGGTCCGGGCACGGGCTCGGGGAAGAACACGATGTCCTTGTTGGAGAACAGGTTCAGGTCGGTGTCCAGCTCCGGCTGGTAGTCGAAGTGGACCGGGCCCAGCCGGCGCCAGGTCCGCAGATCCGTCGGAGACGGCGAGCGCCGGTCGCGGGCCGAGCGGTCCGTAGGCGACGTAGGTCATCACGTGCAGGCCCAGCGCCGGGATCCAGGTCACGCGCGGGTCCTCGACCCCGGCGTGACCGTCGCCGCGCTCCCAGCCGGCGTCGGGCGCGAGCACCACGCCCTGGCGCTGCACCCCGGCCGGGACGCCGTCCGTCGACCATCACCCGGGCCAGTCCCGACCCGGGAGACGTTGCCGGCGGCCACCAGTCGCGGCAGCAGGTACAGCGTCGCCGTCGGGATCCCTGCCCGCTGCCCGGGTTCAGCACCCCCTCGACCTCGTCGGGTTGTCCGGGTCCGGCGTCATGATCACCCCGACCCTGCGCAACGGTGACCCAGCGTGGATCAGCGGAATCAGGTGCGGTGACGGTGGTGGCGGTGTCGGCGGGCACGGTGCTATCCCTTCACGCCCGAGCCGAGGTCGGTCGAGACGAAGTGTCGCTGGAAGATCAGGAACAGCGCCACCGCCGGCACGGCCAGCACGCACGGCGCCGGCCAGGATCGCCCCGTACGGGTTCGCGGTCGACGCGCTGGACCGTGCGAGATGTAGTTGGCCAGCGACACGGCGAGCGGCTGCTTGGCCTGCTGCTTGGTGATCAGGAACGGCCAGAGGAACTCGTTCCACGGGCCGATGAAGGTCAGCAGCACGGCGGTCAGCAGCGCCGGGCGGACCAGCGGCAGCGCGATGCGACCACAGGGTCCGCAGCTCGCCGGCGCCGTCGATGCGGGCGGCGTCGAACAGCTCGGGCGGCAGTTGCAGGAAGTACTGCCGGAAGATGAACACCGCGGTGGAGTTGATCGCGAACGGCAGGATCATCCCGAGGTAGTTGTCGCCGAGCCCGTAGTCGCGGGCGATGAGCACGTACAGCGGGATCATCAGCAGCTGGAACGGCACCACCAGCACCAGGAGCATGGCGGAGAACAGCACGCCGCGGCCGCGGAAGTGCAGCATGGCCAGGGCGTAGCCGGCGAGCACTCCGAAGACCATCGTGCACAGCAGCACGCCGCCGGTGAAGATGCCGGAGTTGAGCAGCGACTGTGCCAGAGGTTGATCGCGGCGTTGATCTGCGCGTAGTTGTCGCAGCGTCAGGTTCGCACGGCTGCGGGAACGCGCCGCCGACCGAGGTGTTCGGCGATCGTCTGCAGCGAGCCGACGATCATGTAGTAGAAGGGGAACAGGAACACCAGCGCACCGATGAACAGCGCCGCCATCACGGCCAGCGCGGCCACCTCGGGCCCGGGCGACGGTCGGCCGTCATGCGACCGCGCCGGCCCGTCGGCGTCCGGCGCGATTGCGCGGTGGTCGGCCTGGGTGCGGGAGGTGGTCATCGTCCGCTCCGTTCGGTCAGCCGACGGTTGATCAGCGCGATGATCAGCACGACGACGACCAGCACGACGCCGATGGCCGAGGCCGATGTCGGGTTTGCCCTGCTCGATGCCCTGCTGGTACATCAGCAGCACGGGCGTCGTCGAGGCGCCGTCCGGGCCGCCGCCGCCGGTCAGCAGGTACGGCTCGGTGAAGAGGTTCGCGCCGGTGACGATGGCCAGCAGCAGCACCAGCGCGGTGGCCGGCCGGACCCCGGGCACGGTGACGGACCGGAACGCTCGCCACGCGTCCGGCGCCGTCCACCGACGCCGACTCGTAGAGCTCCTTCGGCACGTTCTGCAGCGCCGCGAGGTACAGCAGGATGAAGAAGCCGAGCTGCTTCCAGGTGACGAACAACGCGATCGATGGGCATCGCCCAGGTGGAGTTGACCAGCCATGACGGGTTCGGGCGCCAGCGGGCCGAGGAGCTGGTTGACCAGCCCGTCGGACTGAACAGGAACAGCCAGACGGCGACCACCGCGACGCTCGCCGTCACGTACGGCACGTAGTACGCCGCCCGGAAGAACGTCCGGAACGCGGATCGCCCGGTTCAGCGCCGACCGCCAGCCCCAGCGAGAGCACCACGGTGAGCGGCACGTTGATGATCAGGAAGATCGCCGACGTGCAGAAACGACTGCCAGCACGGCCGGGTCGGTCAGCACCGTCTTGTAGTTGTCCAGCCCGACGAACGGGTGTGGAACGCTCGACGCCGGGTGCGGTGAAGTAGTAGTCGTGGAACGACATGTAGACGGCGAAGCCGAGCGGGTAGGCGAAGACCACCGCGATGAACACGGCGTAGGGCGCGGCCAAGCAGCATCCCGATCGGCTGCCGCCCGAACAGCCGGGTGGCGATCGAGGTCCGGCGCCGACCGCCACCCGCGCCCTCCGCGTCCTGGGCCGCGGGGTGGTCTCGGGGACCTGCGATCGGGTGGCGGAGGTGGTCATTGCTGGCTGGCCAACTGGTCGATCTTGGTCGCGGCGTCCGTCATGCGCCTGTTGGACATCGGACTTGCCGAAGATGACCGCGGTGCGTCCAGGCGTCCCGGAAGGTCTGCCAGATCTCGACGGAGTTCGGCGACGTTCGGGACCTCGACGGTCCGGGCGGCCTGGTCGGCGAACAGCTTGTACTCCGGGTTCGCGGCGAAGTAGTCGGCGTAAGTCGTGGCCAGGTCGGTGCGCATCGGCATCTGGCCGGTCAGGGTCGAGCAACTGGCCGTCCTGCTCCTGGCTGGTGCTGAACTTCAGGAAGTCCCAGGCGGTGCCCTGGTTGGTGCACGAGGCGTACATGGCGACGTTCTTGGCGTCGGAGAACGTGTAGGTCTGATCGGCGGTCGTGCCGTTGGCGGTCGGGACCGGCACGACGCCCCAGTCGACCTTGCCCTTGTAGACCGAGATCGCCCACGGGCCGACGATCGCCATGGCGGCCTTGCCGTCGGCGAAGGAGTCACCCTTGTACGTCTCGTTGCCGGCCAGCTTCTGTCGCGTAGATCTGCTGCCAGAAATTCGGCGACCGCGACGCCTTCCGGGGTGTCGAACTGGCTCTTGCCGTCGGCCACCAGCTGCTTGCCGCCGGTCTGCGGCCGCGAACAGCGGGTAGAAGTCGAACCACGACTGGAAGAACTCGCTGGTCGGCGCCGGGTAGATGGCGTAGGGGGCGGCCCCGGAGTCGACGATCTTCTTCGCGGTGGCCAGGAACTCGTCGTAGGTGGCCAGCGGCGGGTTCGTCGGGATCGACGCCCGGCCTTGGTGAACATGTCCTTGTTGTAGAAGATCATCACCGGGTTCGACTTCCACGGCAGCTGGTAGTAGTTGCCGTCGGTCGAGCTTGTACTGCTTGGCGCAAGTCGCCCAGCTGCGGGTCTCGATGTAGGACGTGCCGTCGGGGAAGGAGCTGAGGTCGATCAGGCCGCCCTGCTTCTGGAAGCCGGCACCGCGGCGGGCGAGGTGTTGTAGATCAGGCAGGGCTCGGTGCCGGCCGTGATGGCCGCGCCGATGACCTCCTCGGACGACTTGCCCGCCGGGATCTCCTGGGCGGTCACCTGCTCGTTCGGGTTGCGCGGCGTTCCACGCCGCGACAACCTGCTTGCCCCAGGCGATCTCCTGCTCGTTGTTGGAGTACCAGATCTTGATCGGTCCCTTCGCGCTCGCGGCGTCGCTGGCTGCTGCCCCCTGAGCTACCGCAGGCGGTCAGCACCAGCACATGGCTCCGGCAAGCGCTGCGGCTGACACACCGCGGCGGTAAATTCGTGACGGGCGGGACGATTTCATGGCGGACTCTCCTTGCGGATAACACAGAACGTGGCCACAGCGCGTGGCGGGGCGTTCCGTGGAGGGGTTTGGCTCAGCTGCCTGCAGCGGGCCGGGGTTGGTGGCGCGGTGATCTGGGCGCCGGGCCGATCGAGCCGCGCACCACGAACTGCGCGGCGGGTAGATGGATGTCGCTGACGTCTTCGCCCGCGACGCACGCCTGCAGCGCGGTCGCGGCGCCCCGGCCCCAGCCGTAGGCGTCGGAGCGCACGGTCGAGAGGGGAACCGGCAGATGAGCGGAGATCTCGTCGTCGTCGAACCCGACGACCGACAGGTCCTCGGGAATACCCAGCCCCCGCTGCGCTACGACGGCCAGCCCGGCGATGGCCATCAGATCGCTGGCGTACAGGATCGCGGTCGGCCGATCCGCGGCGTCGAGCATCGCCCTGGTGGCTTCAGCGCCGCCGGCGGCGGTGAAATCCGCTTCCCGATGCGGCCCTTCAGAAAGGCCCGCGTCGCGGAGCACTCCGCCCATACAGTGCGCCGGTAGGCGGCGTTCAGGTATGTGGAAGGCCCGCCGACATGACCGATTCTGCGATGGCCCAGGCGGATCAGCTGCTGCATCGCGGCCCGGACCGCCGGCCCGTCGTCGATGCACACCGCGGGAGCGGCGTCGGCCACCTGCGGGCCGTTCAGGGTGACTGCGGCCAGTCCGAGTTCCTCCAACAACACCGGCCGGGGATCACCGAAGCGAAGATCGGTGACGAACACGCCGTCCACCCGTCCGGTCCGGGCCAGTTCGCCGTAGGCCCCGGTCTCCGCATCTTCGTCGCTGACCAGGCGGACCGACAGCAGATGTCCGTCGGCGCCAACACGGACTCGATACCGGCGATGAACGCCGGGAAAAATGGGTCCGACCGCAACGTCTCGTACGGGCGCGCCATTACCAAGCCAAGGTTGCCCGACCGGCGGGTCGACAACGCCCGTGCCGTGGCGTTCGGCGTGAACCCCAGTTCCGCGGCCGCCCGCAAAATACGTGCACGGGTATCCGCGGACACGCCCGCACGGTCGTTCAGGGCGAAGGAGACGGCCGCCTTCGACACCCTGGCACGCGCCGCCACATCGGAGATCGTGGGCTTCATTGCCATAATGCGCCGCCTGTCGTTATTGCAATCTAAACCGGTGCAGGGAGCACTTGTCAAGAGAGCACAGAACAAATCTGAACACCGGGTTATTCGCGGAAGCAACAATGTGTTCGAAGCTCTCCGGCCAGGCCGTCTGCGGTGTCGTGTCCCGGCAGCCGTTGTTGCGCAATCGGTTTCGCGGAGCGTGCCGACCGACCGGGGTCGCCCGGCCAGACCAACACCAGCATGATCCAACCGCGCTCGGCGATTCGAGACGTTCGTCACTGGAAATGCTGATGATTTTGTTGACAAAGTGGCGCGACAATTCTGCAGGCCTCCGGCGGTGCCAGGGTCAATTGTTTCGAGGTCAGGAGATTGCATTCCTGATTAGCTCGACGTCAAATGAGTTTGCGTGGTTGAAAGGTCGGCCCGGTCAGGCCGCTCGGCGAAGGGACATTGGGGTGCTGACGATCGGGTCGGGAACGGCGGTCGGAATCGGACCGTCGGCGGGTACCGGTAGGCGGTGCCCTCTGGTCGTCAGTGTGGGATGGCCGTTCACGACAAGAGGAATTCTGGGCGGCGAGTATGTCTCACGATGTCTCGGCCCATCAGCGGAGGCACCGGTCCCAGCCAGCTGTTGTACAGCATCCTTACTGAACGCCCACCCCAAGTAGCGCTGGCAAGCAAACGACGCAATGTCAGGAGCAGCCGCTCCTCGGAGAGAAGGTAACGCGATTTGAGGCCTTGTCCGGCACAACCGGTCATCCGCTTGACCGACAGGGGTAAAGACCGGTCAGCTGTTGACCAGCAGGCGCCGTCCGCGTGGCACCCGCGATCAGGCCCGGCACCGAGACATTCACCAGCGGATGCGCGTGGCCGCTGCCGACGCCTGCCCCGTCGGGCTAACGGACCGTTGGAGCTATTTGCCGAGCATGAAGTCGACCATAAGGTCTTGGACGGCTTGAACCATGTGTCCGCCGTTGGCGGTCTTGCAGCCGGCCACCTGGGCCGCCGCAAGGAGGGGGTCACGTCGTGTCCGGCGATGACGTCGCCGACGAACATGGATGACGAGTTCGCGGACGCCCCCGTCAAGGAGTGCGATGGCGATCGCGCTGCCCGCGCCCCCTGCGCCGACGAGAAGTGCTCGCGCTCCGTCAACCTGGGCGCCGTGGTCCCGCTGTGCCTTGACGAAGGCGAGCCCGTCGAGCATGTCGCCGTGCCAGGTGCGGTCCGGGTTGCGCCGGATGACGCTCACGACCTTGAGCACCTGGCTCGCTGAGAACTCGTGGCGCAGTGCGTGAACGCAGTCCGGAATCCGACCTGACATTTGACGGCCTGAACCACCTCGGGTCTCTTGCACCCTTCGGTACGTGTGATCAACGGCTTGAGTTCCCTTGGCCGGCTGCGGAGCCGCCGGCTCAGCCCGGGGCGGGCGATTTCCGAACTCGCGGGTGCAGTAACCGGTGCCATCCTCGATGACTATGAGCAACGCGGCCGTGCGCCCAGCCCTATCGGTGATGTTGATCGTGTCCGACGGTGACGCAGCGGTGACGTGGTACACGACGGCGCTTGGTGCCGACCGGTTGTGGGACCTTGGCGGCGTCGCGGGGCTCGACCTCGGTGGCGCCCCGTTTTTCGTTCACGAAGCCGTGCCGGGCAAGAATCGGGAGCCGAGCCCGACAGCGGTGGGATTGACGACGACCCGGATCGAAGTGTTCATCAAGGAACCCGACGAACTCATCGAACGGGCCGCACAGGCTGGCGCGACCGACGTGGAACCGGTCAGCGCGCACGACACGCCGTGGGGGCCGCACCGTCAGGGAGGCTTTACCGATCCATTTGGTCATCGTTGGTCAGTGGGAGACCGGTCCCCACTGCAACGGTTTCCCGGGTCGTCGTCGCAGTGAGTCTGTTAGCCGGCGGTGGTCGGGCTGCGATGGTGACAACGCATCGCCGGGGTCGGCAGCGAAGGAGAGAGGTTGAGCGCCGGCCGGTGGACACCCAGCGACATCACGTGGGTGCCGTCCCTGCAGAACGCCGACCCGCAGCACCGCTGGTGCTCGCTGACGCCGGAGCGACCTGCAGCTACCCGGAGGTCAACGCTGCCGCCCTGGCCGCCACTACCGAGGCGGTCGACCTCTACGCCGCCGACACCGACAACGACGACGCCCACGCGCTGGAAAGGCCTGGCCTGCATCACCTATGCCGCGAACTAGCGACGTCACCCCTTCGCCGCGTCGCGGTCACCGCGACACTCTCGGTGGTAGACGATCGAACCGTCCCACAACCGGAATCCCAATTGAGCCGCCCGCGGCTCGATTCAGGAGTTCCGCGGTCATGATCATTGCTGTGCCGCAGGGCATCGGTGACCGGTGACAGATTTCGGACGCCAACTCCGGCGCGATACCAAGCCCGACCGTCTTGATCCGTA
>CAWDUY010000012.1:0-188467 GCA_963805555.1 uncultured Actinomycetota bacterium | reverse complement strand
ATCCCACATCCCAACACCAGAGCCCGAATCGTAGCCGTGCTGGGCCAGGACGAAACCTATTTCTGGCCAGGACTTCTCGGTACCGAACAGGCCCGCAACGCCACGGAAGCCGAACTCGTCAATATGTGGCCGACAAGGAGCTCGGTACCCGGCGACGTATGGACAGCACTGTTCAAGCAGGCCAGCTCCGACATCGACGTACTGGTCTACTCGGGCGGCTTCCTGGTCGAGGCCTACGACCTGGTCGAAGTTATCAGGGCCAAGGCAGCCGCCGGTGCTTCGTTCCGCATCTTGCTCGGCGATAGTCGATGCGAAGCCGTTCGCCAGCGCGGCAAGGAGGAGGGCCTACCCACCCTTCCAGAGCGTTGCCGGTCCACTCTGGAGTACCTCAGCGAAGTAGCAGAATTGCCCGGGTACAGATCCGGACACACCGGACCGTTCTGTACGCGAGTCTCTTCCGTTTTGACGAGTCAATGATGGTCAACACCCACACCTACGGGGCCTACGCCGCTCGCTCGCCCGTCCTGCATCTGCGAAGAGTTCCTGGCGGCCAGCTCTTCGACTACTACGACCGCGCCTACGACCGGGTATGGGCTACAGGGGAGGCAGTAGTCAGCCGGTAGCCTGACCCGATGGGCAAGCGAATCGACTACTTCGATGACCCGTCCGCGCCGCCGGCCAACAGCGTCAAACCTAGCGCTACGGCGTTCGTTCTTCGCGACGGCGCTGTTTTGCTTACATGCCGATCCGACAACGGCAACTGGTCCATGCCTGGCGGCGCTCATGACCCTGGTGAATCACTCTCGATGACTGCCGTCCGCGAAACACTGGAAGAAACTGGAATCAAAGTCAAACTTACTGGTGTAGCCGGGATATATACCGATCCGCGACATGTCATTCACTACACTAGTAATGATGAGGTTCGACAAGAATTCACCATTGTTTATCGCGCCGAGTATGTTTCTGGCGAGCCGACCACAAGTTCAGAGACCACCATTGTAGAATGGGTTCAAATCGAGGACGTCGAGGCCTTGACAATGGATCGCAGCCAGCGACTGAGGATCGCGTGGGCGATCGGTCAACCTGGGACTTGGATAGATCCAATCGGCGATTGACCTGCGTTCATTAATTTGTTGCGGGCGCGATCAATAAATCGGGTTACTGGATCATCAGGACCGTAACGACTGCAGATTTCTTCGAGCCGATCTGCCACCGCTACGTCCTGGCCCTGAGGCCCCGTCGTCATATCTGCCCACCACAGCACGCCATGGGCCTCGCCGACACCGTCTTTTCCGATGATACTTGGATCATCAATCTGGAATTCTTTAAACACTGACCGACTTATGCCACGTTCTTGGGCCTCGTCCGAGCTGGCAGAATGATGGGCCACTAGATGACAAACCAGTCTGGAGAAGCCCAGTTTGGCGAGGTACCGAGCGCCGTCGATTGCGTGAAACCCAGAGGCCTGATGTCCGTAGCCGATGTCGTGCAATGTCCCCGCCACGATCAGATCTGATCGTAGGTGTGGCGGCACGACATGAGCGACCGATGCGATCTTCGCTCCCACCGCGATGGAGTGCTGCCTTCGGTCCGAGCCCAACACCGACAGCAGATCATCGAACACCTCTGCTGGGTCGGCCCTCACAAGAGCCATGTTACCGCCGCAAGTTCGGGGCGGCATCGGCGGTGTCGACAATTCACCGCGGGGGTGCGTCACCATCCAAGGCCTGAGCTTACTGCCTGACTCGCTAGCGGTAATCTCGCACCATGACTTCTGCCACCACTCGATGGACCGATGACCTCAACCGATTTCGAGCGTCCAGCATGGGTGAAGTCTGGACGATCCTATCTGCCATTTCGAGTGCTATGCCCGAAACTCGACTCCTGTTTAGAGGAGTTGCGAATGAAGACTGGGACGTATCAACAGCTTTGGAGCGCCAACTTGCAATTGCAGGCAGGGTGACTCCAGAGGAAAGTGATGCACTTCGAACAGAAGAGGCGCTCCTTACAAGTGTCCGAGAGTGGCGGCTCGGCAATACGGCCTATGGCCACATCCCTGACTTGCACTTGATGGCCATCATGCAGCATCACGGTATTCCTACCCGCCTGCTCGACGTGACACGCAACCCTCTAACTGCATTGTGGTTCGCGTGTGCCGAGCCGCAGCCAACGACTAGCCGGTCAGCCCTGTTGGTATTCTGCACGAATTGGCTGCCGATCCACCAAACCCTAGGTGATGCGTATGATCTGAACACATGGAATGGGGTTCCCCCATGGAGGTCCATCATGGAGGTCCATCATGGAGGCCGCTTGGAATCAACGGGCTCCCTTTATCGTAGAACCGTCGACAAGAGATGCTCGGATGGTCGCGCAAGAGGGGCTCTTCATTTGCAGCTGTCTGCCTCCAGTCGCTAATCGTTCGATGAGTAGCCCGCTGCGAAGTTGGATGCGACCAAGTATTAACGCAGAGTCGTTCGAGGAATTGTGCTCTCTTGCCGTCCAGAATGGCAACGCGGTTAGTCAAGGAACATTGCCGCAATTTGGTGTGATTTCAATATCGATTGACGTAACGCTGAGGCGCAAGATGTTGCCAATGTTGCGTGACACATTCGGCACTAGCTTGAAAACCCTCTACCCAGATATTGAGGGTTTTTCGATGGCGGTCCGCGCGGGCCTACGAACAACTGGGTCTAGATCCGTCGACAGGGACACCTACGTTCACGAGTACATTGAGGGCTTCAGCTAGCCGCGCCTTCCTCAGACATAGCGCTCCCTCTCCAGGTCGGATCAACGGTTGGACTTTCCGGCCGCTCATTCGCATGTGTCGCCGCATGGCCTGAAGCCCCCAGTGGGGCCAGAAGCGCGTAGGTGCGGATGACAAGGTCATACCGACTGCGGGTTGCCGGCCTATCGAGAATCAAGTTTCAGATTGAGCGCCTTTATTGCAATGCTCGCCAAGTTGCGTGCCTGCGCGCGACAGGCATCGACCAACGCCTCTCCATCTGCGGCGGGGCCCTCGTAGTATCTGTCGCTCGCGGGATCGCCGTCGATTTGCCAGCTCGCGGCGTAGCGTCCATACGCGAACCTGACGGTGTGGCGGAAGACGATGCTCGGATCCTCGAAATCGAGGCGCGAAACTACGCAATAGAACTGGTTGGTCGAGCCGCCAGTCTTGAAGGTCGGACCCTGGCCCCCGTGCATTAGCCCGGCTCGGCCCCATAGCAGATCCAGCTCACCGTAGAGTCTGCTGTTCGCCGCGGCCATCGCGGGCCGAGCCCGATCCAGTTGCTGTGCCTCTGCCGTGCTGGTCAAGTCACCTAGACGCGCGACCTCGCGATCCAAGTCGTCTTCTAGCGTGCCGGGTGGCTCATTCAGTGCAGCCAATTGGAGTCGCATCTCCAAGGCGTCGCGATGGCGGAATTCGGGGTTGGGCTGGAATGCAACGGTGAGAATGCGCGAGAGCGCCGGCCAACGGCGGTCCCCTAGGACTGCAGTTCGAATTGGGCTTGGCACCATCTGATGCGGGTGCCTGCCCCGGGAGTCGACCGGCTGACGGGGCGCATGTCCGGAAAGCATGAAATAGAGCAGGCCGGCTGTCATCGCCAGATCCGACCGGGCGTCGCGGTGGTCCCCGCCCGGCACGAACTCAGGCAGCCGTAGGAACCGATTGCCCATCTCCTGACCGGAGGGCGTTTCGAACTCAAGGTCTTCAAGGCCGTACCAGGCGATGCCAAGGTCGACCAGTACGGGATCTGACCAGTCTCCGCCGCGGACAATGACGTTGTCGGGCTTGAGGTCACGGTGATGCACTGGCAGTGCGTGTCCGATTGCAAGGATGTCGAAGATCCTCACGGTGCAATCAAGCGCCTGGTCAAGCGACGGTGGAGCTTGTTGAACGAGTTCGGTCATGGTGGGTCCCTCGACATACTCCATGACGAGGTAGAGGTCAGCTCCTGGATCGAGCCACTCAGCTTCGTTGGCGTCCAGCACAAGAGGTGCGCCCTCGCCGTTCATCGCGCGTAGACCACTCACTTCGGTGAGCATCCGGAAACGGCGCTCGCGCCTGACGGCGCTATCAGGGTGCAGTCGCTTGAGCGCTCCAAGGCGGCCACTTGCTGCGTGGCGCACCTGGCAGACCTCCCCTTGTCCGCCACTTCGCGGCGCCGCCATGCCTGCCAGCCAGTCCTCCAGCGCCACCATTCACCTTCCATATTGGGAATGTGACCCTAGCAACGCCACTCGAAGGGCACCGAGAGCCCCAGCCAGGCACCGGCCGGTGGCGATTCGGGGATGATCTGCGGCGACCTCGGCAACTACCGATCCGGATCGGCGAGCCTTGCTTCGCATCGTGAGGACTTTCTCTACTCATTCAAGAAATAGCAGCACACACATCCTGCCCCACCAAGGACGGACCATGACGAAAGCGAGCCAGAGCGCCCTAGGGTGAGGATCTTTAGGCGACACAATGCTGCTGGTGCGGTTGCTGACGAACCTCAAGACGGGGGCCTGTGCTGTTGCGCCTCTGGGGAGTTAACCCGACCTGTACTCTTTCGAAACGATCAACGGGTGAGCGTTCCGAATCCAATATTCGATCCAGTCGTCACGCACCTGATTATCGCTGAGCTTGTACCCGATCTGAACCTCTCCGGAACCCCCGGCAGTCTTAATTTCGCCCCAACCTCCCTGTGCGTTTGCAAACCCTGCAGTCAATTCTCCCCACGAAGGCTCGCGGTAGATCACGGCCGCCTGCTCCCACGACGTCAGAATATGACCCGTAATGGGACATACGATGCTCGTTCCCGACTCGAATGCTCGCTCCCGAAACGCGATCCGGAGGTCTTCGACTGTACTCCTTAATGCCTCCTTAACGACCGCGCGCTCATCAGGCTGGTCGATAGCAGTGTTGTAGCTAAAATCGATGACACCACCCTCAACGTCACGGATCCAGATTCCAGCCTGCCCTGCCTTGACGAAATGGCGATCTCCGTCGCTCGTTAACCTGATGAAAAACTCTTTGATTCCGGGACCGATCTTCTCATCTGCACGAGGATGGCGTATGACCAGGTCTCGAAGTACCGCATCGTGCTCAGGGTCAGAAACCACTTCTTCAATGGAGTAGAGCTCGGTATGTATTTTTCGACAGTATTCTTTCGCCGACTTCTTGGAGTTAAACGTCTTCGACGGCAGTTCCACACGTTGCGCCATTTCAAGTTCTCCCCTGTCTATCGCTGCGACTGATTCGCGTCTCGACGCGCTCCAGGCGCGCGTCGAGCCGCCTGGGTCCTCCTGTAGTTCTCCACCGCGTCATTCAGCTCGTTGTCGGTTAGGGAATCGATGAATCGAATCGTTTCTGGTGACCACTTGACTAGGCCGACGGCCTCGTCCAGCCAGCAATAGAGATCCCTTTCACGTAGGCCGTGCGTTGCAACAACAGCTTGAAACGTGTATGTCGTCACCGGTTTGTCCCTGCCGCGCAGCCTTGGCAAAAGGTCCTTCTGGCGAAGAGGATGTGTCTTGTTAGGATCCATTTTTCGGGAGACGACGATAGATTCAGCCTCATCTTCAGGACCTATCCCGACCACAATGTCAGCCTGCTTGATCTTCTTTGTCGATTGGAGTGAAACATCAAATAGCGTCATCAGACGGTTGCTATTCCCGCCGCTCGACTCGATCTGAGAGGTTCGCAGTTTCAGGTAAGACAGGAAATCTTGGCTCGCACGGCTGCGGACACCCGGTGAAGTTCCTCGCATAAAGGCCACCGGATCGATTGGATTTGCGGGTCCGATTGGAAGGATTTGCCAGGAAAGTTCCGATGCTAAGTCTTTCCCGAATATCGCGACCGCTACGTCACGAAAGTTCATCACAGAAGTCTGGCTAAGAGCGTACATGATAGGCAAGAGCCCACGCTCGTTATAGAAATGGACCGCAGAGTCCCGGTAGGAGGCCATCATCTTGAGGTTTGCGAGCACAGGGTCTGCTTCTATAGCTTTTGGCCAAAGAGACAAGAATACAACTCGATGGAACGCGTCCTTCCAATTAAGTGTCCTGTAAGGTTCGCCGCGACGCTTCTTATAGAAGATGGATCCCTTACCCTTCGAAATTACGGCCTTGAGCAGTAACTCCCAGCTGTTGATGAGTAATATCGAGAAAGTTTCCTCTCTATAATCGCCCCGAGGTCTGTTATAGACCTCGACCGCTGAGACCATGGCGGCGATGGAGTTGCCCAGCAATTTCTTGTACGGCCCTTGATAATTCACACAACCATCCCAACATTGACGTTCGAGCCCGCCAAAAGCGCGCTCTACCTTACCGGCCACTTCGACTACGCAATGTCGACGTCCACGTCATCGAAGATGTTGCGCTCATCGACGGTGACGGCGTTCGAGCCGACGTCGATTCCGTCCCTTAGTCGCTCACTGGTGGGAGGCGAAGGCAATGCATCGCGGTTCTCATCGCTTTGCCAGTAATGACCTTCTGTCACTAGTTGGTCAACTTGTTCGATCGCGTCCTCGATGGCAGAAACTGATATTGAGTCAGAGCCAAATGCCTTGATGTAGCGCTGCAGTGCGTCGCGCAATGGACCATAGTATTCTTCGGCACTTTCGCCTTGTTCATTAGACTCCCAGTCACCAATTGTGGTGTCGAGGTTTGGCACAAGATCGCGCCGTACACGCTCCAATATGGAACTTCGCTCGGAATCATTGAATAGGTCGTTCAGCTCAGGAATGTCCAACCAATCAGCATCGGGTATTTCGACGGCGAGCTCGCTGACTCTGTCCAGTGCGTCAAGTCTCTGACCTTCGGAAATCAAACCAAAGGCGTTTAGTCTCTCCAGCACTTCGAAACTGCCTGTCGCGCTAAGATACGAGCCAAAGTTTAGACAGCGCTCGATGAGCTCTCCGTCTCGACCAGATACTCCTCCAGAAACTGCTTCGAACAGCGGTTGCCCAAGAAGTGTTTCCACCGCCTAGTTTCGAACCAGTTGCGCCATGTCCAGGATGTGCGCATGTTGGACACACGTTTCGCGACCAGTCCGTAGAGCGAGGGCGGTACCAATACGAGAGTTCCCTTGGCGGCGCCACTCCCGCAATCAAGTTGATTAAGTACTTGAATGTCTTCGAGACCTTCGATGAAGACCTTCAGAAAGCCGCTGTTCCTCGCAATATACGAGGCGAATCCTTCTCGGAGGGTTGGGTGGCGAAAGCTCCAGTACTCTTGAGCATCTGCATAACCGGCCTTCTGTCCACAGCGCAAGAAGGTGCCATTCAGGCTGCGCAGGGACTCATTGATTTCGGTTGGGACTGTGCGTAGGAGGTTGAGCAATTCGATGCGCTCGGGTGTCACGGTTTCAAAGTAGGTTGGCAGCTCCCCCGCTTGATAAACCAGAGCCAGAGCTCCAATATGACGGGGTTCCAGCTCATCGAACACATCCCGCAAGAACTCGATCGGCTTGGCCATAAAGTCCGACACTGCTTGACGAGTGATGTTCGCAATGCCGTGCGTAAACGCATTATGACCCAAGCGCCTAGCAATCTCCGGCCGAAACGGTTGCTGATCAGCCACATCGGTCAGATACGGCTTCAATGCGTTGCGGAAACTCGTCGGTTGGTCACCGAGACGTATATGGTTGTAGACGATCTGCTGACGTTCGCGGAGTGACATCTCTGCAACGTCGATGACGACCTTTTGTTCTTGCAGCAGGGGAAAGTGGTATTCCTTCAACAGAGGCCGCGCGTCACGATAGATGTAATCACGTGAAGTCAGTACGACTTTTGCACCACCCTTGATCGCCGCCATTACTTTCGGCAATCGTCGCGCCCAGTCCTATATCACTCGCTCGTGTCTAACAGTGCCGAATGCGTCATCAACCCAAAAGAACTGGCTATTTTCATTCGGGTTCCAATGTGTTACGACGTCTTTGGGGCCATCCGCGCGGATTGTCAGACTATCCCACCGGTCGATGGCCGTCATTGCGAGTGTTGCAGCAATCAGGGACTTCCCCACCGCCGGCTCTCCGAGTAGGAGGCAGAACCCATGATCCGCTATGGCGTCCACTGCACGCCGATAGGCCTCTGTAACAACAAATGTCGCTAGCTCATCACTCAGATATGTGAGGAGTGCGTGGGCCTGGCTGTAGGCGCGCTCATCGAGGATTTGTGATAGGTCCCCAAGGCCATAAATCCGGGGTACCAGCATGCGTAGCCGTTGGTGCGTCGCGATCGTGCGATTGATCCACGTGCCGTTCAAGATAAGCACGTGCTTGGCACCTGGGCCGCGATCGCGTCATGCATATTAGCGTCAGCCGCGCCAGTCACCCGCGCATTGGTCATGAGAACATAGGAGCGGCATAGCCCGCGTGAGACGAGTCGTCCTATCTTCTCGAGCTCGTCGTGGATATCGGCGAGCGATAGCGTCGAATCCCTGCGGGCTTGAAACTTGCACTGAATGACGATTGGACCTTCGGGAACATCTATACCGCTACTACTGTGCTGCCAGGTTCCATAGAATGCCCCATCTCGGCCGGCATCCTTGGTGTCCGCGAACGAATGGACTGACTGACCCCACACCTCACTGAGAACGGCGGCGCAGAGCCCTTGGAGGCTCGCCAGCCGAGGGTGTGCAGCTCGAACGTCGGTTCACCAGGCGCTTGGACACCTGCTCTCGCCTATCCATGCGTCCCTTACCCCCTGCATCACAGGATACTCGGTCCTGGAACTCCCGAATGGCCTGGTCGGGGACACGCGCGATCACGCGCGAACGTCCCTTCGAGGACTTGGAAAGCGTATTAGGTTCACCGAACTCACGAGTCTCTGCCAACTGCCCGGGCAAACCCGGGACCGTTGTTGCATGTTTGTGGCAGGCCACGCTGTCCTACGGATCAGAAGGCGAAACCCCGAACGGGGCACCCAAAAGGCATCGCGCACTACGCCAGCCGGCGACGCGGCCGGCCGCCGACCTGAGCGGAACCACCCCACGAAGACGGTGTCTTACGCAGGTTGCCTGGCGGTCCAGATCCGCACTCACACGAAGTGGCCGCTGATGAGTGGTCGTTGCGCTGGGCATCGTTTGCCGCCCGCTGGATCCCGGCGGGGTCCAACTTAACGAACGGCCACCCGACCAATTGAATGATCACCTGCCGGCCCCACAGAGGTGTGACAGAATCCGATGAGCCCGAGCCAGGGGCGGTAGGGGGATCAGAAAATGAGTCAAAGCGCACGACAACTGCTCGCTGTGCTTTCAATAGCAGGGCTGGTCCTACTGGCCGCTTGTGCTTCGGGCACGACTAACTCGACGACGAGTCCGACGGCATCCCCGATGTTGGCGTCGACCGCACCAGAGGTGACTGAGCCGCCGTCCGGGTTGCAGACGTACCAATCGACCAGGGAGATCATTGATGCTGCGAAGGCGGGTGGGGTTTCGTGCCTCGGCCTGAAGAACGACGCCGCGCCGAGTATCGCCGTCCAGCAGGGACGGTGCTTCGTTGGTGCGAATGAAATCGTCGTCGCTCTGTACACCTCACCTGCGGAACGCGACGTTGCGGCCAACGGAATCGCCGATACTTTGAGCGCCGCGGGTATCGAATACGGCATACTCGCTGGCGGCAATTGGATGGTCGACTGCGGCGACGAGCAGACCTGCCTGATCTTCCGCGAGGTTCTCGGCGGTCGGATGAACAGCAGCAGCTAGCAACAGAAATCGGGCTTGGCCCCCCGGCGGGCCGGGCGAGCTCGATGAGCAGCACGGCAACCGTTTTCATGTGAATACACGCCATCGAAGGGCCGGCCGGCCGGACCAAGGGTAACTCGCCATCCCGACGCAGGGACTACGGCAGGGACTAATCCTCTTGTTACGGGTGCGGTTTACGCACCAGTCGCCTCCCGCCCTGTCGGAATCGTGCTCTGACGTGGGCAAACGCAAGGCCAGCTCTACTGGGGTCAAGTAGTCGATTGGCTCACGCGGATCGTGTGGTGGATGGTTCGCAGCCCGCTCGCCCGCTCCGGTCCCAGAGCCGCAGTCGTCGGAATGTCACTCCATCGCGTGGTGACCTGCCTCTGGTCCGGATGAGACGCTCGGGTTGCGTCTAGGCGCTGTCTTGGTGACGCGTCTATCCGTGACGTCAAGGGGGACGAATGCTAGAACGACCGGCTCGCGCGGTGACGGTGATTGGTGTGGCGGTGGCGCTGTGCCTGACGCAGGATGCGGAGGCGCCACAAGCGCCGGTCCGCCGGGTGTGGACGCATTGGTGGCGACAATTTCCTCCGAGCCGGATCTGTCGAATGCCGCGGCGGCGTCGGCTTCCGCTCGGGTCGCCAGCGAGCAGAATGCGAGTTCGGCTTCGGCGGCCGCCCAATCATCGTTCGCGCAGGCGGCCATCCAGTCGGCGGCCGAGCAGTCCGCTGCCGACGCGGCCAGGGTCGCCGCCGACCAGTTGGCCGCTGCCGAGGTGGCTCGGGTGGCTGCGGAGCAAGCCGCCGCCGATCAGGCAGCGGCCGATGCCGCCCTGGCGGCCGCCGCGCAGGCTGCGGCTGACCAGGCCGCGGCGGACGAGGCTGCGCGCGTGGCGGCCGAACAGGCAGTTCAAGCGGCAGCGCCGGCGGCAGCGGCGGCGGGCGGAAGCGGCTGCACCATCAAGGGCAACATCAATAGCAAGGGGGAGCGGATCTACCACGTGGACGGCAAGAGCCCGAGCTACGACGACACGGTAATCGACGAGTCCGCCGGCGAACGCTGGTTCTGCTCCGAAGCCGAGGCACTGGCCGCCGGATGGCGTGCACCGAAGAACGCCCGATGATCCCTTTCGGATCCTGGTGGCCAGGCCGACTGCGACGACGCAGTGGATGGGACAAGGTGTGTGGCCTGACGACCGGTAAGGCATCTTGAGCGGCCAGTGACTGTAGTGACTGTGATCATCGCGAGCGGTGCTCGGCGGGACTTTTCCAGCGCCTATCAAGCCTCGACGACGAGGCGACGCGCACCGGAAAGGCATCACAATCCGCGGCGGTCGTGGTCGGCTAACAATGCAGCTCATCAGTGCCACCTGCGAAGACGGCGTGATCCGCCAGTATCAACAGGCTCATATCCGCATTCGCATCGACGAGGTCCGGGTTTGAGGGCTCCTGCGCGGAGAGGCCGCGACGCCGGCTCCGTCTCAGTTCTAGTCTCAGTTGCCCCCGTTCGCGAATGTCCCTGGGGGGCCATCGATCCCTATTTGCGCTGCTCAGGGACCGTAGCGGCCGCAGGCGGACATGCGTTTGCCGACTTGGAAAGCGTGTTGGGTTAACGCCCTCGGGGGTTCGAATCCCCCATCCTCCGCCAGCCTGATCAGACAGAACGTCAAAGGCCCGGCCCGCAGGAAGTCGCGGGACCGGGCCTTTGGTCTCAGTTGGCGCCCGGGTGGCGACCGCCGTGCCGGAACCAGCAGTTTCTCTGATAGATCGAGGACGCGAAGTTCGGGTTCCGCTGGTCGCGTCAGCCGCACTCCCGGATGCCGGTTCGGGTCAAGATGAAGGGGTGAGTCAGTCGCCAAGAAGTGACAGCGCCGAAGAACCCACCGTTGTTGATGGTTCGTCGCATCGCTCGGTGGTGGACTCGCTGCGGAACGCCATCATCACCGGCGAATTGGCGGCCGGTACGCGGTTGATCGAGGACGTGCTTGCGGAGCAGTTCGGGGTGTCCCGGGTGCCGATCCGGGAGGCCCTCCGACAACTGGAGAGCGAGGGTTTCATCACCTCCGAGCGGTACCGGGGGGCGACGGTGTCGTCGACGTCGACCCGGGACACGTTGGAATTGATGCAGGTTCGGCGGGGGCTGGAGGTGCTGGCCGCGCGTGAGGCGGCCGAGCACTGCGGGGAGCCGTTCGGGGAGGAATTGCGATCGGTGGTGGCGCGGGGGCAGGAGGCGGGGCGTCAACATCAGGTCGACCGGTTGCCGCCGTTGATCATGGAGTTCCACGAAGTGGTCGCGAAGGCGTCGGGTAACCGGCAGTTGCAGCAGATGTTGCACCGGGTCCTGCAGCGGATCGCCTGGGGCTTCGAAATGGACATCGAAGACCGTATCGACTCGTCATGGGCCGACCACTCAGCAGTTGCGCTGGCGATTCTGAGTGGGTCGCCCGTCCAGGCGGGCTACTTGATGGACGAACACATCCGCAAAGACGAGGACCTGTACCGGCAGAAAAAGGGCATTTCGTAACGGTCGGTCGTATACGACCTTCCCGTGGATTTCGTTGTCGTATACGACACGCCGACGAAACGCGGGACAGAAACACACCTTGTGCTGTTCGCAACATCGATGTTACCGTGGTCGTATACAAAATGGGTGACCCGGTCGACAGGGTCGGAATGTATTTCCACCGACAACGCGCTCCCTTCCCAGGCCGCCGGCTCGTGCCGCGACCTTCCCCTCGCCTGGAGGCGTCCCCCATGTCCACAGAACCCGACACCAGCACCACGACCTCGACCTCGGCACCGACTGCTTCATCCGAATTGGGTGTCCACAACAATCATTCGGCTCTGCCTGCGGTACTCGACAAGATCGGTTTCACCCGGGCGCAGTTCTGGGTGCTGATGTTGATCATGGCCGGGATGTTCTTCGACACCTTGGAGCAGAACTCCACCGGCGCCATGGGCACCAACCTGAAGGACGCGCTCGGGATAGACAACGACCAGCTCGCGTTGATCAACACGGCCACCGTGATCGGCGGGTTGATCGGCCGGCTGGTCGGCGGGTACCTGGCGGACAAGTACGGTCGCCGGATCTCCCTGGGATTCAACCTGCTGCTCTACACGCTGGGCGGGTTGATCAGCGCGGTCGCGATCAACTACGAGATGCTGCTCGCCAGCCGGCTCATCGTGGGCATTGGGTTGGGCGGTGAATTCACCGTCGGCATCGCGATGCTGTCCGAGATGGTCGCCACCCGATACCGCGGGACCCTGGTGTCCTTCCTCAACATCGGCTCCGGCGGCGTCGGGAACTTCCTGTCGTACGGCATCTTCTTCCTCATCCTCGGCCCGTTCGCCGGATTCTTCGGCGGCGAGGGCACGGTGTGGCGGTGGACCTACGTGCTGCTGGCCCTGCCGGCCCTGCTGGTCGTCGCCTTCCGCCGCCGGCTGCCCGAATCCCCCCGTTACCTGATCTCCAACGGCAAGGTCGACGCGGCGAACCGGGAACTCACCCGACTGGCCTCCAACACCCTGCGCAAACAACCCGCAGATGCACCGGTCACCCCGTACCTGACCAAGGCGGACGTCCCGGTCAAGCAGCCCAGCGTGAACCCGGCGGCAGTGTTCCAGGGCAAGGCACTGCCCCGCACCCTCGCCCTCGGTGCGGCGTCCTGGATGGCCTTCGGCGCCCAGGTGACCTTGAACTTCCTGATGCCCACCCTGCTGGTGTCCAAGGGCTACTCAATTTCCGAGAGCCTGCTGTTCACCATGATCATGAACATCGGCAGCCTGCTCGGTGCCTGCGCCGCGGCGTTCCTGGCCAGCCGGGCACCCCGCAGGGCCGCGGTGTCCGGTGCCGCGATCCTGGGCTGCATCACCGCCGTCGCGTTCGCCCTGTTCGCCGACACCACCATCCTGATCCTCATCCTGGGCGCCACATTCCAGTTCTTCACCATGCTGCTGAACACCACCCTCGCGGCCTGGTCACCCGAGGTGTTCCCGACCTCGATCCGCGCCCAGGGCACCTCGATCGTCAACGGCATCGGCAACATCGCCGGCGCGATCATGCCGTTCGTCGCGCTGTACCTCTTCGACCGGTTCAGCCTGGCCGGGGTCTTCATGATGGTCGCCGTCATGTACGCCCTGCTCATCGTCGCCGCCCGGTTCAGCCCCGAAACCAAGGGCCGCTCCCTGGAAGAAGTGAACGAGGAACGCCTCTAGCCCACAACCCAGACCACTCCCGAAAGACCCACCACAGCGCGCCCCGTTCCGGGCGCCCGCCGAAAGGACACGTCATGCAGCACCTGAAGATCTCCGCCACCGCCCGCGGCCTGAACTACCTGCCCGAGTACTACGCCCAGGCCAGGGGCCTGTTCACCGCCCACGACCTGGAGGTCAGCAACGTCGCTCGGGACCCGTGGACCGGGGTGCTGGACGACCTGGAAAGCGGTGCCGCGGACGTTGCCCTCGGCGGGCTGTGGGTGCCGGCGATGTACGCCGGCTCCGAGCGGCATTACACGGTGATCGGCCAACTGAACCACCAGTTCCCGATGGCCATCGTCACCCGGCAGCCGGCACCGGATTTCAGCCTGGCCTGGCTCACCGGGAAGACCGTCCTCGCGCCTGGGGCCGGTGGCAGCGCCCCGTACGAGTTCACCGCCGGCCTTATGCGGGAGGCCGGGGTGGACCCGTCCGGCACCAGATTCGTCCGCGACCTGTCCACCGCGATGCTGGTGGAACTGTTCGAGGCCGGCCTGGGCGACGCCATCATCGCCGACCTGGTCACTGCAACCGTGTTGCAGGACAAGGGGTTCGGGCACATCTCGTTCGAACACGCCAAGGCCGGCGGGATCATGCCGAACAGCGTGTACTACTGCCGGACCGAAAGGCTCGACGAACTCGCGCCCGCGCTGACCGGGTTCGTGATCGCCGTCGGCGAGGCCATGGATGCGCTCACCGACGCCACCGTCGACTCGGTCACCGACATCCTGACCGACATGTGGCCCGACGTGCCGCTCAGCGCCTTGAAGTCGGCAACCGTGAAGCTGCTGGCCAGCCGCACCTGGGACACCACCAGCGTCGACGCCGCGGCCTGTGACCGGTGGACCGGGATCTTGCAGGACGCCGGCCTGGTCACCACCGCACCCTCGTTTGACGACCTGATCACCACCCGCTTCACCGCCGCCAGCCCGGTACCGGTCGGCTGACCTACCCCACCATCCCACCCTCGCTCGACCGATTCACGGGAGGAACCCCGATGACGCTGTTCTTGTCCGCGTCTGACGTTGATGACCTGCTCAACACCAAAGAGGTCATCGACGCGGTCGAGCAGGCACACGCCGACCTGGCCACCGGGGTCTGCGTCCAGCCACCGATCACCACCCTGGACGCCCCCGGTTCGGACGCCAGATTCCTTCCCATGACAGCGGTCTCGGCCCGCCACGACCTGGCCGTTGTGAAGTTCATGGCCGACATCCCGAGCAACCGGGAACGGGGTCTGCCCGCGCAACGGTCGATGATCATGGTGAACTCCGCCTCGACCGGGGAATGCCTTGCCCTCATCGACGGGAAGATCCCCACCCGGGACCGCACCGCCGCCGCCAGCGCGGTCGCCTCCCGGCACCTCGCCCGGCCCGACAGTTCGGTCCTCGGACTGGTCGGGGCCGGGCAGCTGGCCCGCGAACACGTGGCCTACCTGTCCAGTGTGCTGCCCATCGAACGGGTCGTGGTCTGGTCCAGGTCCCCGGCCACGGTCCAGCAGTTCCGGGATCAGGTGTCCGCCGAGGGCCTCCCGGTGGACGCCGTGAACACTCCAGAGGAGGTCTTCGACGCCGCGGACGTCGTGTGCACCCTGACCCCGTCCCGCACCCCGATCATCGACGGCCGCTGGTTCCGACCCGGTCAACACATCAACGCGGTCGGTGCCCCACCTCGCGCCGACCACCGGGAAATCGACTCCAACGGAATGGCCAGAGCCACGATCGTCGTCGACGATTACGAAATCTCGACACAGAAATCCGGTGACAGTGTTCTTGCCCTCGCCGACGGCGCGATCGAGAACGCCGACCTGCGAACCGAACTCGGCCAGGTCATCACCGGAGACGCCGCCGGCCGCACCAGCGCCGACCAGATCACCCTCTACAACTCCGTCGGCGTCGCCATCCAGGACCTCGCCATCGCCCGACTCCTCATCGAGCGCGCCCGGGAATGGGGCCGCGGCCGGGACATCAGTTGACCCACCGGCCCGCGGCCACATCGCCGACATCGACGCCGATCGGGAGAATTCAGTGCTGACCACAGTGATCAACCAGCCCGACCAGCCCGCAGGTCACGGCCAGAACGTGCCGGCAACGGGATAAATTCAGAAGGTGACGATCGAGTCGAAACCGGCATATGAATGGGTCGGCCTGGCTGTTGACGTCGTGCTCATCTTCGTGGGCGCCGGGATGATCGCCTGGGGGTGGACCGGCTTCGGTTCAACCGTGCTGACCATCAGCCTGGTGGGGCTGGTGATCTCGATCGTGCGGTTATTGAAAATGGCACGACGGCCCCCGGCCGGGTAGTCCGATCTCGTGCGCGCGAGCAACTACTCTCCATGCGATGAGCAGGATCTTCACGGTCAGCTTCGCGTCGGTCTATCCGCACTACGTGACAAAGGTGGAGCGGAAGGGACGGACGAAGGCCGAACTGGACGAGGTCATCGAATGGCTGACCGGCTTCGACGAGTCAGCGCTGAACGAGCATCTGGCCGCAGGCACCACCGTCGAGGACTTCTTCGCCGACGCGAGCCTCAACCCGAATGCAACGCTGATCAAGGGCGTGGTGTGCGGGATTCGCGTCGAGAACATCGAGGACCCGCTCATGCAGCAGATTCGCTACCTGGACAAGTTGGTCGACGAGCTCGCCAAGGGCAAGTCCATGCCCAAGATCCTGCGGGTCTAACCCTCCAACAACGGCCGGATCAGCACGGCCGGATCAACACGACCGAGGCAGGACACCGGATCGGCAGCCGGGCGGCGGGACTGTCGGTGCGGGGACTGTCGGTGGGGTAGGTCAAGATGCAGTGGTGACGATCGGCCCTGACACCAGCGCACGCCGCAAGGCCCGTGGCGCGTTCTTCACCCCGGAGCCGCTCGCCCGGTACGTGGCGGAATGGACCATCCGGGAAGTCACGGACAGCGTCCTGGAACCGTCCTGCGGTGAGGCTGCGTTCTTACTCGCCGCCCATCGCCGGCAGACGGCGCTCCGAACGGGCCGCCGCCATCCGGGCGTCCTGGACGGTGTTGAGGTCCATCATGATTCGGCTCAACAGGCCCGGGGCCTGCTTACCGGCGCCGGTGCCGAGCCCAGGATCACCACCGGCGACTTCTTCCAGATCGACCCCACCCCGGTCTACGACGCCGTCGTCGGAAATCCGCCCTACGTCCGCTACCAGGACTTCTCCGGTCCGGCCCGGATCAGGTCCCGCACGGCCGCGTTGCGGGCCGGGGTGTCGCTGAGCAACCTGTCCTCCAGTTGGGCGGCCTTCACCGTGCATGCCGCGCTCTTCCTCAAACCGGGCGGGCGGCTCGGTTTGGTGCTGCCCGCCGAGTTGCTGTCGGTCAACTACGCGGCGGACCTGCGCCGTTACCTGATGCAGCGGTTCGGCCGGGTCCGCCTGGTCATGTTCACCCAGCGGGTCTTCCCCGGAGTGCTGGAAGAGGTCGTGCTGCTGCTCGCCGAGGGCGAGGGGCCGACCGACCATTGCGAGTTACTGCAGGTCCATGACGTCGACGACCTGCTGAACATCGACGGCGGCCGGGAGTCCACCTGGACCCCGGTGAGCACCCGGGGCAAGTGGACCTCGGCACTGATCCCGCCGACCGCCTTCGCCGCGTACCGATCGGCCGCCGCCGGTCCCGACTTCGTCAATCTCGAGCACTGGGGCGACACCACGCTCGGCATGGTCACCGGCAACAACCGCTACTTCACCATGAGCCCGGCCACCGCGGCGGGGCTGCGGATCCCGGCACCCGAAATGGTCCCGATCTCCCCACCCGGGAGCCGTCACCTGCGCGGACTCTCCTTCACCCCCGCGATGCGCAACGCGCTGGGAACCGCCGGGGCGGCCACCCTGCTGTTCCGCCCGGAGCACGAACCGAGCCGGGCGGCCGCCCGATACATCGCCGACGGCCAGGCCCAGCAGTTCCACGAGACCTACAAATGCCGCATCCGCACACCCTGGTGGCGGGTGCCGTTGGTGGCGCCGGCGGATCTGCTGCTGACCTACATGAACGCCGACACCCCGCGATTGACGACCAACACGGCTGCGGTGCGTCACCTGAACAGCGTGCACGGTGTCTACCTCCGCCCCGGCGTCCGGCAACTCGGCCGCCGACTGCTGCCGCTCGCGTCACTGAACAGCGTGACCCTGCTGGGTGCGGAGACGGTCGGCCGGTCCTACGGCGGCGGCATGCTCAAGGTGGAGCCCAGTGAGGCCGACGCGTTGCCGATGCCCAGCCCCGAGCAGGTGGACAGCGCCGCCGACGCGTTGCTAGCCATCCGGGACCGGGTGACGGCACACCTGCGCGACGGTCGGCTGACGGATGCTGTCCGACTCGTCGACAATGTGCTGCTCGTCCGCAGCATGGGGGTGGCCCGCGCGGACGTGTCCCTCCTCGAGCAGGCCCAGGCCATGCTCACCGCCCGCCGTCGCGCCCGCGGGGCCGAACCGGCACCGTCGACGGCGGCCGACCGATGACCGCATCCGAACAATGACAGCGGCCGGCCCGGGTGGGCGACCGATGGCGTGGCCACTGTTCGACCGGATCGTCGAACAAGCCGCGGCAGGCGGCTACCGGAACCCGTGGGTCGCGCGCGGCGACAATGCCGCCGAACCCAAGTTCGAGGTCGATCTATCCACCCTGCAACGACTCCTTGCGGTGCCAATCCTGTTAGGTGCCCCGTCCACCACGGGCATCCCCGCGTTGGCCCTGGATGTCTGGGTGGCCTACGAACTGCGTCGGGCCGGGTTCGACGAGGACGCGGTCTGGCCACGGGCCAGCGCGCCCCGGGTGCTGCCGTCGACGGTGTCGCAGATGCTGGACAAGGCCACCGTTGCCGACCGGTCGGCCCTGGAGACGATGACCAGATCCGGCCGCTATGCCGGAGCCTTCGGCGCCAGCGCGAACATCCTGGGCAAGAACTACGTCAAGCAGGTCGACGTCGTCATCTCCGCCTGGAACACCGGGCCCGAGCTGATGATCTCGACCAAGCGAATGGACAGCAGCCTGGGCAACAACGCCGCCAATCGGGTCGAGGAGAGTTACGGGGACGCCGCGAACCTCCGCGCCAGGCATCCGCAGGCCGCGTTGGGTTTCGTCTATAGCCTGGGTTCGGCGGCGATCCTGGAGTCCCGACCGAAGGCCGAGTGGCTGATCGACCTGCTTGGCAAACTGGGCCGGCACGACGACGCGTACGACGCTGTCGCGCTGCTGGTCCCGGCGCTGTCCGGCACCCCGCTGAACGACGACCAGGATGACGGCGAGGATCGGCTGAAAGCCGCTGGCCTGATTGATGATTCACCGGACGACGATGCACCGATGGACGGCTTGTTCGACGAGGCCGTCCTGCACACCAGCGCACTGGATCCGCAGCTCGCGGCCCTGCCGCCGGTCCGGCTGCTGTGGGATGACGTGCCGCCGCGGCTGCGCCCCGAGGCCTTCTTCCAGACGATGGTGACCCGCGTCCTGGACAACAGCCCGATCACCTTTCACCAGGAAGCCCGCCGCCGGCTCGCCCATCCCGCCGCCCGAACCTGACGGCCAGCACACCTGCACACGCCCCGATCACGGATCGCACACTTCCCCCGGAGAATCAGCCCACCCGCGCTCCCTGCCGCGGCGGCAGCGGGTCGTCGGGGCGGACCAGCCCGCACTTGTAGGCGGTCGCGACGGCCTGGGCCCGGTCCCGGAACCCCAGCTTGGCGAAGATCCGGCTCACGTGGGTCTTCGTCGTACCCTCCCCGACGACCAGATAGTCCGAGATCTCCAGGTTCGACAGGCCGTGGGCGATGAGCACCAGCACCTCCCGCTCCCGGGAGGTCAACGACGAGAATTCCTCGGAGCTGGGCAATCCCGACTCCGGTCGCATCGCGAACTCGTCGATGAGTCGTCGGGCGACGGCGGGGTCCAGCCAGGCCTCGCCGGCGGCGATCGCCCGCACCGCCGCCACCAGCTCGGTCGGGGCGGCGTCCTTCAGGATGAACCCGGACGCACCGGCCCGGAGCGCGGAATAGACGGCCTGGTCGACGTGGAACGTGGTCAGCACCAGCACTCGCACCTGACGTTCGTCCGGACCAGCCGTTCGGGTGACGATCTGCCTCGTCGTCTCCACCCCGTCCATCACCGGCATCCGCACGTCGGCGATCACCACGTCGGGTCGTCGACTGACCACCTCATCGATCGCCGCAGGACCGCCGTCGACGTCGGCGATGACCTCGATGTCCGGCTCGCCGCTGAGCAGCATCGCGATCCCGGACCGGACGATCGGCTCGTCGTCGATGAGCATCACCCGGATCACGGGTCGGCCCCTGCCGACCGGGTCGCTGCCGCAGACGGTTCGGCCGGGTCAGCAGGCGAGGCACCCCCGGTCGATTCACCACCCCGGGTGGGTTGTGTCGGGATGCCGCCGTGGGCGGCGCCGCCGGTGAGCACGGACAGCGGCAATCGAGCTGCCACCCGAAACCCGCCGGTTCCGGTCGGACCTGCCACCAAGTCACCGCCGGCGACAGCGATCCGCTCCCGCAGGCCGGCCAGCCCGCGGCCGGTGGACAACTCGGGCGCGAGATCGGAGGTCCCCTGACCGTCGTCCTCCACCGCAACGGTGAGCTTTTCCGTTCCCCATTCGATGGACACCGTCGCGTGCGCCCCTGCTCCGCGGTGTTTGGTGACGTTGGTCAGGCCCTCCTGGACCAGCCGGTACGCCGCGAGGTCGGTGCTGGTGTCCAACCGGCGGGGCGTTCCGCTGACGTCAAGGGTGACCGCAACGCCTGATCCGCGGACGGATTGGATCGTCGTCGACAGCTGAGCGAGTCCTGGTAGCGGGGAGCCGGACCGAAGGAGGTCGGATTCGTCTTCGCGGAGCAGTTCGAGCAGCCGGCGCAGCTCGCCCATCGCCTGCTGTCCGGATTCCTCGATGGTGGTCAGGGATTCCTTGGCGCGTTCCGGGTCGGTGTCGACCACCCGCTTCGCGCCGGCCGCGTGCAACACCATGATGGTGACGGAGTGGGCGACGATGTCGTGGAGTTCGCGGGCGATCCGCAGCCGCTCGGCGGAGACCGCGTTCTCCGTCAGTGCTCGCTGTTCCTGCACCTCAAGGGTGTGCTCGACCTGCAGGGTGTCGACCTGTCGGTGATGTCGGCGCGCCCACCGCCCGATCCCCCAGGCCAGTACATCGACCGAGCCGTAGAACAGGGCCGACCCCACCCCGGCGGTCAGGTGCGCCTGCTCCGAAGCGGCACCCACGGCTGCGGTGACCAGCAGCGCGGTCGGCACCAGCATCGTGGCCAGGCAGATCAGCGAGACCCTGAGCGACTTCAGCTCGGCAACGGCCTCGAGCGCGACCAACAGGAGCACCACCGGCACATACCGATCGGTGATGAGCAGCGCGAGCACCGAGTGCACCCAGATCACCACGAACACCGGGACCGGCGCGACCCGGCGGAACACCAGCACTGCGACGCCGACGACGGAGTAACCGACGATCGCGACCCGCCCCGCGGCGGTCAGGACGTCGGCGCGCAGCAAGGACGAGAACAACAGAACGTCCAGGACGAACACGACGGGCAGGATGACCAGATCGATCCGGCGCAACCACGGCCGGGACACCTCGGCCGCAGACTCGAACACCTCCTGCGGGTTGCGCTTTTCGCCGCTGGGGCCCATCCGTACACCCATCCGATCAGCCCCGCCCATGCGGATACCGCGGCCCGCGATCGCCGCCAGCCACACACCCCTCGAGTGCGGCACGACCATCGAGACTCGCCGCGTCACCGATCAACACATCCCATATTGGGACATCTTTGATCAATACCGTTCCGACAGTCTCGCGCCTTGTCGTAGACCGATCGTCAGCCCGAGGGCCCATCCGATCCGTATATCCGCGGATAGAGACCCTCGCCGGAGGTATACCCCTCGATAGAGGAGCGCCGGAGCGAGTAAGTGGCCTGGGGATGCTGCCGTTGGTGGCCACGCCGATCAGCCGCTAGGGCCGAAACGCTCCACCCGGACATCGGCCGACGGGCAGCCCAGTTCGACAAGCAGACTGCTGGCGAACTCGGCGAATCCCGCAGAGCCGCAGACGAAGGTCGTCGCGCCCTCGACCACGAGCGGCTTGAGCTCGGCGGCCGTCAATCGACCGGCAGGACGGCCCGGCTGATCGGTCCGGGACAAGGCGATCTTGGCCCCCGCGGCGGCGAGCTCATCGGGATAGGGCAGGTCCTGCAGGGTGCGCGCGGACACGGCGAGCTGCAATAACTCTGATCTGCCGAGCACCGCGGCATGCCGTGCCATCGCCACCAGCGGAACGGCCCCGCTGCCGCCGGCGACGCCGACCGCTGGCGTCGTCGCATCCCAGACGAACCACCCACCGATCGGGCCGCGAACCTGCAGGTCGTCCCCCGGTTCCACGACATCGGCAAGGAAACCGGACACCTCGCCGTCCTCCAGCCGCTCGATCCAGAGCTCCACCAGCTGTTCGGCGGGCGCGGACGCGATCGAATACGAACGCTGGGCCACGTAACCGTCGTCGGCAGTCAGCCGGATGACGTAATGCTGACCGGGCAGGTGGTCGACCCGGTTCGCGACGTCCAGCCGCAGCACGACCGACCGCGCCGTGGGATGCAGCACCTGGACAACTCGCGCCGTCGTCCAGCCACCGATCGGTGCAGGCCGGTTGTCGGTGCGCGGGCGCGCCAACTGTGCCTGATCGGCCGGGAGTGCATCAGTCACGCTGACCCCTTTGCTCATGGCGATCACCAGAATCTCCATCATTATCCAGTGCGACCTCCACGGCGCCGCCTCACCAGTGCAACGGCGATCCGTGGGAACCTGTTGGCTTCATCCAGATAGTGACCCGGGGGTTGCAGTGATTCACCGCGGAGACATCAGCGTCAAAAGGACCGCGAAAGAATTGGCCGGCCGGATCACACCGATCAGAGACCTGCGTCAACAACGAAATCGGCTGGCCGCTGAGGTAAGAAACCTGCAGGAGGCGGTTGCAGCCGGACAATGCGAGCTGGTCGCCACCCAGGAAAAGCTCGCCGATCTGACACACCGCCTCGATCCCCGCCCCATGACGGTCGAGCCACCGACAGTCGATCCCGACCCAGCGCCGCCCCCGGTGCCCGGCCAACCAGTGATCGAAACCGAGGGAAGAGTCACCCTGGGCTTTCCGCTCGGCCACTATTACTCGCCAATCCCGGATCTGGATCAAATCCGGGCCCGCGATACGGCAATCTTCGACGGGCCTTTCGACGTGCCAGGTATCAGTTTCGAGCCGGCGCGCCAATTGGATCGGCTCGGCGAGTTCGCGGGCTACTACGCAGAGCAGCCCTACCCCGAAGTCGGCAAAGCCCCGGGGACCCGATACACATTTGATAACGGCTTCTTCGGTTTCGGCGATGCGGTGGCGTACTACTGCATGCTGCGTTCGATCCGGCCGGGAACAATCATCGAGATCGGTTCGGGGTGGTCATCAGCGCTCGCCCTTGACATCAACGAGCGGTTCCTCGGCGGGGGGACGCAGATGACGTTCATTGAGCCCTATCCCGAGCGCCTTGAGTCGCTCATCACCGCCTCCGATCGGGAGCGGACGCGGATCATTCGGGAGCCGCTGTACCGAGTCGATCCCGAACTGTTCGAAACCCTGCAACCCGGCGACATTCTGTTTGTCGACTCGACGCATGTCAGCAAGATCGGCAGTGACGTCAATCAGATCATTCTTGACATTCTCCCGCGACTGCGACCAGGCATACACATTCATGTCCACGACATCTTCTACCCCTTCGAATACCCAAGGGAATGGGTCTTTGAAGGTCGCGCGTGGAACGAGAACTACCTGTTGCGGGCATTTCTCACGCTCAACGATCACATTCGGATCTCCTGGTTCAATTCCTACCTGGCACGGTTCCATTACGCCGCCGTCGCGGACGTCCTGCCGCTGTGGGCCAGGAATACCGGTGGGAGCATCTGGCTGAAAACGATCTGAGACCGCAGGCCGCCAGCGCTAATCGCCCTGGTACCGCTGCTCCAGCCACGGATCGCCCCGGTCGTGGTAGCCGTTCCGCTCCCAGAAGCCCTGCTCGTCATGGTCCATCAGGGTGATCCGGGAGATCCATTTCGCGCTCTTCCAGAAATAGAGGTGCGGCACCAGCAGTCGGACCGGGCCGCCGTGCTCGGTGGGCAACGGCCGATTCTCGTGCGTCCACACCACCCACGCCTTGCCCCCGGTGACGTCGGCGAGGGGCAGGTTGGTGGTGTACCCGGTCGACGAGGTCGCCATGATGAACTTGGCTTCCGGCGCCGGGCCGGCGGCGTCCAGCAGGGTGTCGACGCTGACCCCCGCGAAACTGGTGCCGAGCTTGGACCAGGTTGTGACGCAATGGATGTCGCCCTCATAGACCGAGAGCGGAAGGTCGTGCGCCTGCGCCCAGGTCCAGGTGGTCGGGGTGGCGACCAGACCGTCGACGGTGATCGTCCAGCGCTCCGGCACGATCCGCGGCGTCACCTCGGCGGTGAGGACCGGCCAATCCGCGCCGGTGTCGTACTGCCCCGGTGGCAGACGGGGGTCCTTCTCCTTGTGCGTACGACCGAAGAAGCCTCGGGTTGCCATCCGCGCCACCTTCCCTTTGACTGCCCATGATTGTGCTGGATCATGCCTGATGCAGCACGCTGTTGATCATCGAGGCCGGATGTGCGGCGCGAGCACGGGGCAGGCAGCGCACCCCAGCCCGGGGTCCGGGACAGACCGCAGCCCCGGCCGCAGCCCGGGACCCGACGTCCCGTCGTCACCGTCAGGTGCCGGCCGCGCGCCGATATCGGCAGTGGGACCGGGTTCGTGGACTCCGGGTCCTGACCCGTCGCCGCCTGCCATCGTTCCGGGCAGCGGGTTCCGGATCGTCAGGAACGCGAGCACACCGCCTGCGGCACAGAGGATCCCGGCGATCAGTGCGGCCTGATGGAAGCCGGCCGAGAGGAGCGCAGGGTCGGCGTAGGCGGCCGGCGTGATGCCGGCCAGCGCGGGCAGCACCGCGACGGCGAGCAGCCCGGCAACCCGGGCAATGTCGTTGTTGATGGCGGAGGCGATCCCGGCCTGATGATCGGGCGCGGAGGCCAGCACGGTCGAGGTGAGCGGCGCGACGGTGAAGGACAGGCCCAATCCGAACAACAGCATCGGCGCAACCACGTCGCCCAGGTACGTCGACCCGGCCCCGACCCTGGTCAGCCACACCATGGCCAGCCCGGCGATGATCGGGCCAACCGTCATCGGAAGGCGCGGCCCGATCCGGGCGGACAGCCGACCCATCCGGGCGGACAGCAGCAGCATCATCACCGTGATCGGCAGGGTGGCGGCGCCGGCCTGCACCGGGCTGAACCCGGCCACCAGTTGCAGTTGCACCGGCAACAGGAACAGCGTGCCGGCGAGCGCCGCGTACACCGCGAACGTCACCAGATTCGCCGCAGTGAACTCCCGGTTCTTGAACAGCCCGAGCGGCAGCAATGGGTCCGGTTTCCGGCTCTCCAGAATGACGAAGGCAACCAGCAGCAGGACGCCGGCAACCATGACCAGGATGTTGATGGTCGACCACCCGCTGGCCGGTCCTTCGGTGAGCCCGTAGATCAGCGCGCCGAGACCGACCGAGGCCAGGATCGCACCGGAGATGTCCAACTTCCCGGTGGCCATCTCATCCCGGGACTCCGGGATGTACCGGTTGCTCAGGAAGATCACCAGGGCGGCGATCGGGATATTGATCAGGAAGATCAGCCGCCAGCCCCACGGCGCGACGCCGACCAGCAGCCCGCCGAGAATCGGCCCGAAAGCCGTTGCCACGCCTCCCAAACCGGACCATGCCCCGACCGCCGTCGATCTGTCCTCCTTGCGGAAGGACGCTTGCAGGATGGCCAGCGAACCTGGCGTGAGTAAGGCGGCACCTGCCCCCTGCAATGCCCGCATGCCGATCAGCACGGTGGTACCGGGCGCCAGCGCGCAGCCCACCGATGCCGCGGTGAACCACAGCACGCCGATCACGAACATCCGCCGCCGGCCGAGCCGGTCGCCCAGAGAACCGCCGAGCAGGAGCAGCCCGGACAGGGTCAAGGTGTAGGCGTTCAGGGTCCATTGCAGGCTGGTCAGCCCGCCGCCGAGGTCCTCCCCGATTCGGGGGAGTGCAACGTTCACCACGGTGCCGTCGAGTTGCGCGAGCCCGCTGCCCAGCACGGTGGCGGCCAGCACCCACCGCCCGCGCGGGGTCCCGTAGATCAGCGGCTCTTCCCTGCCCGGTGCGGTCGAGTTCTCGCTGCCCAAAGTTGGCACCGGCACGCTCCGTCAGGTCCGGGCGGTGCGAGCCCACCGTCCCGTGCTGATCATTCTGCGCCTGGCCGTCCGCACCGAGGACGTCAGGCTATGGGCAGATCCGCCAACCGGACCGCGGCGTAGGCGACGGTCCCCAGGCACAGGATTATCAGGAACACCCTGGCGGGTTGATATCGGAACGACGAGGTGACGCCGGCGAAGAACAGCGCGATCGCGAGCATGATCGTGGTGATCACATAGGAGTCGGAGGTCTCGCTGGCCTCTTGGCTGAGTGTCGTCAAGGCCTCCGACTGAGCGACGGCCTTTTGGTAGTCGGCGAACTGGGTGTTCAGATAGTCCTGATTCTCGAAGAGGCTGCCCGGTGTTCCCCCGGCCTGAATCTCGGCCTGCCACTCGTCGAGCAACGGCAGGAACTCCGGCCGGACCAGGTATTGCCGGTAGAACTGCGTGAGCTGGGTGTTTCCGGTCTGCACCGCTTGCGCGTACTGGGACACGATGTTCGCGTCATAGGCGATTTTCTGGGTAGCCAGGCCGAACAGCCGGCTGGCCTCGACCCGTTCGTCGGACGACTCCCGCGCGTAGTCGGTCTGCGCGCCGTTCCATTGCGACGACTGGTAGCCGCACCAGGCGGTTCCGACCGTGGCGATGCCCAGCAACAGCACGGCGAGGACTTCGATGACCCGCTCGCCGAGCGTGGTCTTGTTCTCGTTCACGAGGTGGTGACCGGCTGCGTCGTGCCGTCGGCGTTCGGATCGTCGATGGCGGTGATGATCCCGGGCGCCAACCCGGGTCCGGCGCGGAGGGCGACTGATAACGCCCCGGTCCGCTGGACGAGGTCTCGCCAGAGGTCGGTTTCCCGATACCGCCACGCCGCATCACCGGAGGAGGTGATCTTCTGCTGCAGGTCGGTGTCGTTGAGCGCCCGGGCGAGCCGGGTGGCTGCCTCTGCCTGTTCCCGCTCGAGTTCGTGTCGGGCGCGAACAGTGGCCTGGATGACCTCCCCGGTGCGTCCGAAATCGACGGTCCCCAACACCAGAGCGGTGACCTTGATGCCGTCGGGCTCAAGGGCCTCGCCGACCGCTGCCGCCAATCGCTGTTCGGTGGCCTCCCTGTCCGCGCCGAACAGGCTGTCGACACCGAACTCCGGATCGCCGAGGGTGTTCATCACCGCGCGACTGCTCTCGTCCCGCACGATCCCGAAAATGCCGTTGGGTCCGAATCTCTCATGCACGGTGCGGAGCCGCTCGGGCATCAGCTGGAAACGGGTGGTGATGGAGATGGTGGCGGTCGTCCGGTCGCCGAGGGCGACGGTCAGCGGCGGGCCGGACTGATCGAGATGCTGGAACCTGCTGGTGGCGCCCGCCTTGTCGAACGCCCTCGGCCGGTCGGAGGTGGTGTCCTGGGTATCGGCCTGTACACCGGCCCGGTAGGCCAGTTCGATGGACGGATACTCCTCCACCATGCGCCGGCGGATCGCGGGCAGGAAGTGTGCGCCGGGCAGCAGCGCCCGATCGGTGGCTCGGCCCTTCACCATCACCAGGCCGAGGCTGCCGGACGGCACCCTGACCAGCGACGCCACGATGATGATGAAGATCAGGAAGCCGATCATCGGGATGACTAGAACCAGCAGAATGATCCAGGCGATGGTGCTCATCCGGGTCGTCCCCTCCGTGCAGTCGGTGCAGCGTGATGTAGACCGGTGGAACGTCGAGACCTGGCCTTGGGCGAATTATCGCCTACCGCCAAATCGGGCGCCTCACCCAGGAAGGGCGGTCACCGCCGCAAAGACGATCAGGAAGCTGCGGCCGGTAAACCAGGTGACGAAGGCCAGCGCGACCCCGAACGACCCGAACTGGGCAAACTGGCTCTCCAGGGTCCGCGGCATCCAGATGGTCGCGGACAGTGTGTACAACCAACTGCCGACGCCGGTGATCACCGCGGTGGGCAGCAGCGGCCGCCAACGGACCTCGCCACGGATCATCAGGTGCGCGGTCCACCACCACAACCCGGTGGTGATGCACAGTCCGATCGCCCAGGTCAGCACCCGGCCGGCGCCGTCGCCGAGCAGGTTCCGGATCACTGTCACGTTCGCCGTCAGCGAAGACTTGAACTGTCAAGGAACAAACCTTTCGCCGGAAGCATTGAGTCAGACACGCTCAACTCTTGAAGGGTGAACTACATGTCTGATATCCGCCGGCTTCCCGTGCTTTCGCTCACCGACGTCGTCGTGCTGCCCGGGATGGTCGTGCCGATCGAGCTCGACGAACCCGCACAGGCGGCCGTCGACGCGGCGAGGTCGGCTGCCTCCACCGCAGGCGACGCCGAGGGCAACTCCGCCGCCAGCAGCATCGGCGAGGTACTCCTCGCCCCCCGTTTGCAGGACCGCTATTCGGCCTTCGGCGTCGTCGCCACCATCGAGCAGGTCGGCCGCCTCGCCGGGGGCGCCCCGGCCGCCGTGTTGCGCGCCGGCCGCCGGGCCCGGATCGGCACCGGCGTCACCGGACCGGGCGCCGCACTATGGGTGCAGGCCGAGCTGATCGACGACGAGCCGACTAGTGACCGGACCAAAGAGCTTGCCGCCGAGTACAAGTCGTTGGTGATCGCCAACCTGCAGAAGCGCGACGCCTGGCAGGTCATCGACACCGTCGAGAAGATGACCGACCCGTCCACCCTGGCCGACTCGGCCGGCTGGGCGCCGTACCTGACGAACGAGCAGAAGCGCGAGGTCCTGGAGACCCCCGACGTGACAGCACGTTTGGAGCTGCTGATCGGCTGGACCCGCGCTCACCTGGCCGAGATGGACGTCAGCGAGAAGATCGGCAAGGACGTCCGCGAGGGCATGGAGAAGAGCCAGCGGGAGTTCCTGCTGCGCCAGCAATTGGCCGCCATCCGCAAGGAGCTCGGGGAAGTGACGGCCGACGGTACTGGTGATTTTCCAGCTGATTTCCGCACCCGGGTCGAGCAGGCCGACCTGCCGGACAACGTCCGAGAGGCAGCGATGCGCGAGGTGGGCCGCCTGGAACGGGCCAGCGACCAGAGCCCCGAGTCGGGCTGGATCCGCACCTGGCTGGACACCGTCCTGGAACTGCCGTGGCAGACCAAGACCGAGGACAAGACCGATGTGGGTGCCGCCCGCGAGGTGCTGGATGCCGACCACCACAGCCTTGATGACGTCAAGGACCGGATCGTCGAGTACCTGGCTGTCCGCAGCCGGCGGGCCGAACGTGGCCTGCAGGTCGTGGGCGGGCGCGGTTCCGGTGCCGTGATGGTGCTGGTCGGCCCGCCCGGGGTCGGCAAGACCTCGCTCGGCGAGTCCGTTGCCCGGGCCCTCGGCCGCAAGTTCGTCCGGGTAGCCCTCGGTGGGGTGCGGGACGAGGCGGAGATTCGCGGTCACCGTCGCACCTATGTCGGCGCGCTGCCGGGCCGGATCGTGCGGGCCGTCACCGAGGCCGGTTCGATGAACCCGGTGATGCTGCTGGATGAGATCGACAAGGTGGGCGCCGACTACCGCGGCGATCCCGCTGCGGCGCTGCTCGAGGTCCTTGACCCGGCCCAGAACCACACCTTCCGCGACCACTACCTGGACATCGACCTCGACCTGTCGGATGTGCTGTTCCTGGCCACCGCCAACGTGCTCGACACCATCCCGTCGGCCCTGCTGGACCGGATGGAACTGATCACCATGGACGGCTATACGGAGGAGGACAAGGTCGCCATCGCGCGCACCCACCTGCTCCCCCGACAGATCGAACGCGCGGCCCTCAGCCCAGACGAGGTCGAACTGACCGACGCCGCCTTGCGCAAGTTGGCCGCCGACTACACCCGCGAGGCCGGCGTTCGGCAGCTGGAACGGTTGCTAGCCAAGGTCTTCCGCAAGGTCGCCACCCGCCTCTCCGCGGGTGCGGTTGCTCCGATCGTCGTCGACGAGCCGGACCTCCGTGACCTGATCGGCCGGCCGAGGTTCACCTCGGAAACGGCAGAGCGCACCGCGGTGCCGGGGGTTGCCACCGGTCTTGCGGTGACCGGGATGGGCGGCGACGTGCTGTTCATCGAGGCGAACTCCGTCAAGGGTTCGATCGCAGAGAACACCAGCCTGACCCTGACCGGTCAGCTGGGTGAGGTGATGAAGGAGTCGGCGCAGATCGCGCTGTCCTACGTCCGCTCGCACGCCGCGGAGATCGGGATCGAGCCGGAAACGCTGGACCGCAGGTTCCACCTGCACGTGCCGGCGGGCGGGCAGCCCAAGGACGGACCGTCCGCGGGCGTCACGATGGTCACCGCGCTGGTGTCCCTGGCGACCGGCCGGGCGGTGCGCTCGGATGTGGCGATGACCGGCGAGGTCACTCTGAACGGCCGGGTATTGCCGATCGGCGGGGTGAAGCAGAAGTTGCTGGCGGCCCAGCGGGCCGGTGTCACCACCGTCTTCATTCCGAAGCGCAACGAGCCGGACCTGGACGACGTGCCGGCCGAGGTTCTCGAAGCCTTGACCGTCCACCCGGTCAGCGATGTCGCGCAGATCCTGGCGCAGGCACTGGAAGCGGCTGCCGTCACGGCGAACGCCGATTCAGTCGACGACCTGGTCGGTGCCGCTGCCTGATCCACCTTGAAGATCAACAATTCGCCCCATCTGGTGTTGTGATACGGCATCGGATGGGGCGAATTCGTGATCTTGAAGTACTACCCCCACGGGCGTTGGCCGGTCCTGGCGACCGTCATCGTCGGCATGATCGTCGCGGGATTCCTGCTGTGGCCGCGGGTTTCGTTGCTGCTCTCCCCAGCGCGCCCGATTGTGAACAGCCTGTCGCAGGACGTGCTGTGGGTCGATCCTGACCTTCCCACCGAAACTGTCGACACCCTCGACGTCGATCGGATCCGCGGCATCATCGGTCAACGCCCGCTCGGCGTTGTGGTGCTAGGGGCGGACAACCATGCGTTCGACCGTCCGCTGGATGCCTGCACGGCCGTCGTCGACCGCATCGACGACCTCACGGTGATGGTGATCCAGGACGGCGAACTCGGCGCTGGCTGTCAGGGCGACGATGTCCCGATCACCGACAACGAATTCGGCTACGACTTCGTATTCTGGGAGATGATGGACCGTCAAACCGCTTTCCTGCACGGTACGACGCCAGGGTCGCCGCCGGGGACCTCGAACCGAGAACCCGCACCTTCAGCGCTCCCGCCGGGCAATGGCTACTGGCCGCGGGGCTCGTGCTGGCGGTCACCGGCGGGGTGTTGCTGCTGTTCTTCGGGCTACGGCGCGCGGTCCTGGCCCTGCTGCGGCGGCGGGAACGCCGCCGCAGGTGGCTACCAATTGCTGGCCGGTGCGGCGCTCGGTGGTGATCCCGACCAGGACGACTGCCGGCGTTCCATCGAGTTGTCCACGACCGGGCTGGCGTTGCTCAGCCGATCGTGATGCTGCGGCCGGTGACCCCCGCCAGGCCGCCTCCTTTGGCCAGCGCCAGGAGCTCTGCCGGGCCGCCGCCGTCGATGCATCCAGCACGGCGAGATCGACCGCGGACAGTTCGGTGGCCTCGGTCAGCGACCTGCGGAGCGCGGAAAACTGCTGCAGGAGTTCGGGGAGCGAGCACCACAGCCGAGTCAGATTGTCGACACAGCCCTGACTCTCGCGGTCGTCGTCGTACAAGGACCGACTGGCGTCTGTGGACGGTGGTTCCTGCAGAAACTTGTGACGAGCATGCCCTGCCCGGCAGGTCGGTCCAGTCGCAACCGTCGAGAAATCTCGCTCAAACCCGACTGTCGGTGGCCAGGTGCATAGTGCTGCCAACACCAGTTCGGGGAGGAAAGATGTGTTGGACATGCGACAACCCGCAGGCCACCGAAGCCGACTACGAGGCTCGGATGTGGGACAAGATCGACCGGTTCGGTTGGGCGATTCAGTTCATCGAGCCGAGTAGGACGTCACCGCCGTGGGCCTATACCGTGGGGCTGACCCTGCACCGGAAACCCGAACTGGTGGTGATGGGTCTGCGCGCGAACGCCGCGGGGAACCTGCTGAACGGGATCGCGGCGCACGTCATGCACACGGAGCCACCGGAACCAGGAACCCAAATGCAGCTGACCGGTGGACCCTACGTCGAGTACGTCGAACTCACCGATCCAACCGCCCACCTGTTCACCGCGGTGCAGATGTTCGGATCGAAGATCAGCGCAATTCAGGTCGTCTATCCCGACGATCGCGGACATTGGCCATGGCACAAAGGGTTTCGGGGCGGTCGCGGTGGTCAGCCGGTGCTGGGCAGGCGCGCCATCGGGCACAGGGCGCGCCCATGAACACCTTCACGATCATCCCGACCGGCATCTACAGCCTGCGGGAGTCAGCGGAGTTCGGGTTCGGTGGGCGCGCCGCCGACCGGTTCGACGGCGTCATGCGGATGGCGTTCTGCCTGGACGGCTACCGGCGGCAGGTGGGGGTCGAGCTCCGCCAGGACGACGGGCCCCAAGGCAGAGTGCACGGCACCGTGCAGTTTGCCGGCGATGCTGTCACAGCCGACCTCGCGGCCGTCAAAGACCAAGTCGCAAGAGTGCTGTCGCTCGACTATGACGCGAGTGGTTTCGCCGATGTCGGTCACCGCGACCCGGTGATCGGGCAATTGCAGGACGTCGCACCCGGCTTGTTGCCGCCCTTGTTCTATTCGCCGTACGAGGCAGCGGTGTGGTCGGTGATCAGCGCACGACGACCAGCCAATCAGATGGCCGAGGTTCGCCGCAGGCTCTCCGAGGCGCATGGCGCGACCTTCGAATTGGCCGGTCGCACGCTGGCCGCCATGCCGACACCGGAGCAGGTGCTCGGCGTGCAGGAGTTTGCCGGGCTGAATCCGGAGAAGGTAACCCGGCTGCACTCCATCGCACACAAGGCACTGTCCGGGACGCTGGACATCGAGCGATTGCGGCACATCGGGCCGGACGCGACGACCGACGACATGAAGCGGCTCAAGGGGATCGGGCCGTTCTATGCGTCCCTGATCACCATCCGGGCGGTCGGCTTCACCGATGTCCCACCGGCCGACGAACCGATGCTCCGGGACCTCGTCACGCAGCTCTATCACCTGCCGGAGCCCTGTTCCCGGGAGCAGTTCCTGCAGATCGCCGAGGCCTGGCGGCCCTACCGCACCTGGGCGTCGGTCCTGATCAGGGCGGCCGCTGCACGGCTGGGCGATGGAGCGCCCGGAGCACCGCGTCGCGGGCGAGGACCACAGCCGGCCCGCCGGTGATCGCCCAGGCCAAGGGCGCAGGCCCTCAACGTCTGTCGTCGCGGCCGTCCGGCTGCTCCGAACGCCCGTATCTCGGCAAATCGCCAGGGCAGAAAATGTGTACCGGTATGCGCATGGCGAGGGTCAATATCACCATCCCGGATGAGCTGTTGGTCGGCGCCAGGGCAGCGGGTCTCAATGTGTCCCGGCTGGCTGCATCCGCGCTGGCCGAAGAACTCGATCGTCGGGCCAAGATCACCGCGCTCGACAACTACCTCCAGATGCTTGACGTCGAGCTGGGCCCGATCTCGGCAGCTGACCAAGCGGCAGCCCAACACTGGGCTGATCGGATATCCGATGCCCCGGCGCAGCAACGGACCGGGACCGACACCCCGTGAAGCTGGTGCTCGATTCCGGCGGTCTCAGTTCACTCACCGAACTGCGGGCCCAGGAATTGCAGCGCCGGGGTTGGTGGCCCGCTCGAGTGTCCTCAGTGGTCCTTGCCGAAGCACTTACCGGCGATCAACGTCGTGACTTCCACGTCAACCGACTGCTCCGGGCGTGCCAGGTCCGGGATGTCGACGAGACCCAAGCCCGCGAAGCGGCCCGGCTTCGCACGGCCACCGAACGCTCCGGGGCCATCTCGGCGGTCGACGCGGTGGTCGCCGCGGTCGCCGGCGCCCGGCCGGGCGGACTGATCCTGACCAGCGATCCGGGCGGCCTCCGAGCGCTGGGCGACCACACCACGTATCCGGTCACCGTCACTGCCGTCTAGCAGTTCGGTCCCCGCCGATCGACGCTCTCAGCCGGTTAACGTGGCAACTGCTCAGACGAACTGATCTGGATACAACTCCTTGATGACGGCAAACGAGAACTTCGAGGTGGGGGTGGTGAAGTTGGTCGATTCGTTCGCGACCGCCGCAATGGTGACGCCGGCGTCCGGCCAACACATCACGACCGTACTGAAGCCGAGAATCGCGCCGTTGTGACCGATGAAATCGTTCAGCACCTCGCAACCCAGTCCGTATCCGAGATTGATCGGCACCCCTTCGAATCGTCCGGAGGTCAGCCTTTTCGCCTGCGTCGCCGGGTCCAGCAGTGATCCGGTCGCGATCTCGTTCCCCCACACCCGCAGGTCGTCGAGCGTGGAGATCATCGCGCCGGCGGTCGACGGCACAGCCGGGTTCAGTTCGGTGACGACCTTCGGCGGCGCAGCCGCGTTGTCGAAGGTCGCGTTCGGGTCGGTCACCGGCGGGACATAACCCGTCGGGTGTGGATCGGGAATCGCGGTCGTCGTCGGATAGGAGGTGTTCGGCAGCGCCAGCTTGTCGATCACCTCGGAGGTGATCACCTCACCGGCCGGCCGCCCGGTGACCTTCTGCAGAATCATGCCGAGCAGGCCGTAGTTCGAATCGCAGTACGACACCTTGGCCCCGGGCGCGAACAACGGCTCGTGCCGGGCGATGACCTCCAGCATCTGCTGATCGGACCACGGCATGGTCGGGTCGGCGTCGAAGGCTGCCAGAAATGCTTCGTCGGACGTGAAGTCGTAGATCCCCGACGTCATCGCGAGCAGGTTTTCCACGGTGATCTGGGCGCCGTTCGCCACGCCGGGCACGTACGACTCCAGCGTGTCGGTCAACGCCAGCGCTCCCTTGTCCACCTGCTGCAGGACTGCCGTTGCGGTGTAGGACTTGGTGATGCTGGCGATCCGAACATGATCAGCCGGATCGAACGGCGTCTGCGCGGCCAGGTCCGCGTACCCGGCGGAGCGTGTCCAGGCACCGTCACCGATCCACACGCCCGCCGCCATTCCGGCGAGACCGGTTGAGGTGAAAACACTGTCGAAGATGGTGTCGAGTGTTGTCGACGTGGCGTCGTCCAGCACCACCGGGGCACCCGCCGCGCTGGTGTCCGCAGACGCCGACAGGGCGCTTGTTCCGTTCGACGACGGGGCGGCCGCCGATGAAGCTGCAGACGGCGCAGCAGGCGACGAATCGGCAGTGGTCGACGCCGCATTCTGCTGGCTGCCCGAGCAGGCGGCCAGCAACGCGCCGAGCCCGAACACAACGCCGACCCGCAATGCCTGACGCCGGGTAACATCACCGGTCGACAGCGAGAATGCGGTTGGAATGTTCCACCGTGCCGGCATGACCATCCTTAGGCTCGACAACAAACAGCTCGAATGAAAGTTCATCGCGCCCCAATTGACAAGACCCTCAGTGCCCAGCACGCCCCCGATAGGACATCCTTTCCACCGGCGACGAGCCGCCACCGCGCGTCGGAATCTGCGTCAACAGGCAGTAGGGTTGGACGTATGTTCGATCAGGGTTGGGACGCCGGGCTCGACGACAACCAACTCTCGGCCGCGGCCCACGGCGACGGCCCGCTGGTCATCCTTGCCGGGGCCGGCACCGGCAAGACCCGGACGCTCACCGCACGTGTCGCCAGCCTGGTCGATCGCGGTGTCCCCCCGGAGCGGGTGCTGCTGTTGACGTTCACCCGGCGGGCCGCCGACGACATGCTGGCCAGGGCGGCCGCGATGTGTACCCGGGAGGACGCCGGCCGGCGACTACAGGGCGGCACCTTCCATGCTGTCGCCCACCACTTGATCGCCCAGAACTCCGAAGCGCTCGGCCTGCCACCGGCCCTGTCGGTCCTCGACCGGTCCGACAGCACCGATGTGATGGATCTGTTGCGACACGACTACGAACTCGACGGCATCGAGGTGCGTACACCCAGGGCCGCCACGCTGGTCGACATCTACTCCCGGTCGGTGAGCACCGGACGCCCGGCACGGCACGTCGTCGCCACCGAATTCGGTTGGGTAGAGCCGCATCTGGAGCAGATCGTCACACTCCTCCGCGGTTACGTCGCCCGCAAGCGAGATCGCGGGCTGATCGATTTCGACGACCTGCTGCTGGCCTGGCGCAGCCTGCTGACCGACCCGATTCTCGGACCCGAGATCGCCGGCCGCTGGGACCACGTGCTCGTCGACGAGTACCAGGATGTCAACCAGACGCAGGTCGACATCGTGCGCGCGTTGCGACCGGACGGGCGCGGGCTGACCGTGGTCGGGGACGACGCGCAGGCGGTCTATGCGTTCCGCGGCTCGGACAGTGCACACCTGCTCGATCTCGCCGCGACGCTGCCGGACGTCACCGTCGCCCGGCTCGAACGCAACTTCCGGTCCCGGCAACGCCTGCTGGACCTGGCGAATGCGGTGCGACCCCATTCATCCGGGCACCGACTCGTGCTGCACTCGGACCGCCCGGGCGGACGCCGGGCCGCACTGGTGCGATGCCACGACGCTCCCGCGGAGGCCAGGGCGATCGCCGACGCCGTGCTCACCGCCGTGCAGAACGGACACCGGCTACGCGATCAGGCGGTGCTGATGCGAACCTCGCACCACAGCGACCTCCTCGAGGTGGAACTGACAGCCCGGCACGTGCCGTTCGTCAAGTTCGGTGGGCTCAAGTTTCTGGAAGCCGCGCACGTCAAGGACTTCGTGGCCGCGATCCGGCTGCTGGACAACACGCTTGACGAGGTCGCCTGGTACCGGCTGCTGCGCCTGCACGACGGGATCGGCCCCGCCCGGGCCCGCACCCTGCTCCAGCAGTTGGACCGCACCGATGTCGATGAGCGGGCCACTCACGCCGATGCCGTTGCGGCCGCACCTGCGATTTCCCGGGTCACACTGGCCGCGACGCTCGACGCGCTGGCCGCCGCTCGCGCCCAGCGCCGGATCGGCGACCGCGCCACGACCTGCGTGGACCTGCTGCGACCGCTGCTGACGGCTCGGTACCCTGACTCCGTCGCGCGGATCGCCGACCTCGAGCGGTTGGCCGCCGCGGCCGCAAGTGCACCGGATCTCGGCGCATTTGTCGCGGAACTGACCCTGGATCCCCCGGCGTCCACCGGTGACCTGGCCGGCCCACCGCACCTGGACGACGACTACCTGGTGCTCTCGACGGTGCATTCGGCCAAGGGCCTGGAGTGGCCGATCGTGCACGTCATGCACCTGGTGGACGGCGCATTCCCCGCCGACATGGCGCTGACCACACCGGAAGGCCTGATCGAGGAGCAGCGACTGTTCTACGTGGCGGTCACCCGTGCGGCCGACGAGCTGTCGCTGTACGCGCCGCTGCGGATGCCGCACCACCGGCGTGCCCGCGACGATCGGCACAGCTTCGCGCCGATCAGCCGGTTCCTGGACGAAACCGCCTTGGCGACCGTCGATATCGAGGAGCTGACACCCGTTCGACCCGCCCCGAGCAGCACCCCTACACCAGCGCGGGTGCCACTTCCGACCTTGGACGACCTCTGGGCGTGATGGCCGAAATCCCGCCTACCCCTGGGCCGACGTTCCCGACGACGAGACGTCAGTGGGGCCGGGGACGACCGGACCCGACGGGTCAGCGGCGGTGGTGCCAGCCGCACTCGGCGGCGCGCTCGTCACGACCGGTGCAGACGAGGTGACCACGGGTGCGGGAATGGGCTGCGGCGCGGGGGTGGGCTTGGGTGCCGCAACCGACGTCGGGGCCGGGACCGCCGTCGTGGGGGCGACCGTCGTCGGACCCGCCACCGCCTGTTCGGGAACCGCCGCCACCCGCTGTTGGGCGAGTGCCTGCACACCGTTGAAGTTGACCGTCCGGCACTGGACGAGCGCGTTGTTGCCCCCTGCCACGCCGATGGCGTAGACGCAGACGTTGTTCGCCCCGACGGTCAACGGCACCGACTGGATGAAGCCGTGCCGCCCACCGATACCCATCACCGCGTTGACATCGGCGCGGGCGGTATTGGCGGTGAACGCGTATCCGACGTTGTTGACGTAGACGTGCACGGGAATCGATCTCCCCGACGCGTTCCAGTCCACCGCCCACCCGGCGACGACGGCCTGCGATCCGGAGACCGTCACGGAATCGAAGCTGCCACTGGGTGGCACCGGCCCCTGCACGGTGCGGCATTGCAGCTGCGCGTTATCGCCCACGCCGGTCACGATGCTGTAGGCGCAGACGTTGTTCGCGCCGCGGTTCAACCTCCCGGTGACCGTGAAGCCATGTCGGCCCGAGATTCCAAACACGGCGTTGACGTCCGGGCGGGCCAGATTCGCAACAGTGGCGGCCCCGGCCTGGCCGACATACAGATGTACCTGATTGGACGCGCCCGGAGAGCTCGGGTCGAAAGCCCAGCCGTTCACCGTGACGTTCCATCCGGAAACCGACATCGACTCGACGTTGCCCGTCGGCGGCGGGGCGGGCTGAACAGTACGGCAGCCGATCAGCGCGTTGCTGTGGACGCCGATGGCGTATGCACACACATTGTTGGGGCCGGCCTGCAACGGAACCGTCTCGGTGAACCCGTGCTGACCCGTGACCCCCAGCACCGCATTGACGTCCGGACGCGCCCTGTTTGCCAGGAACGCGTAGCCGGCGCTGTTGACGTAGATGTGCACCTGGATCGAACTCGCCGCAGCGTTGCCGTCAAGGACCCATCCGCCGACGGTGGCCGTCCTTCCGGAGACCTGAACGGCGTCCAGCGAGCCGACCGGGGCGACCGGCGGCGGGGGCACGGGTGCGGCAGGGACGTCCGGACGTACCGGCAGTCCGAGGATCCGCGCGCACGCCCAAGGGGACCACCCGCGCTGGCGGTAGAGCGTGAGCGCGAGGGCGTCCTGCACGGCCGGGCTGGCCTGATGCGGATATCCGGTGCCGCCAACACCGCGCCACGTTCCCAGGTTGAACTGGTACGCCCCGTAGTAGCCGTTGCCCGTGTTGATCGCGTAGTTGTTGCCGGATTCGCACACCCGCAGGCGGTACCAATCGTCTGCGGTGGGCTCTGCGGACGCAGTGCCCGACAGGGCTGTCACCATCACCAGAACCGCGCCGAGGACCACAGCCATCGAAGCAGCCGGCGACCGGAACCCTCGGCTGCCGCGACGACTGCGGGGTCTGGCAGGCATGGCTTTAGCCACTGTTGAATCGCGCACAGGTAATCCGTTCTCGACACTGGACGTGGATAGCCACTCATCGGCGGCCTCCGGACGGATCCCAGAGGGCCCGGCCGGGCTCATACACCCGCTCAGCCGAGATAACGAAGTGACACTCAAGACGATAACGCCTCTATTACGAGGCTCGACGAATTTCACCCGAACAGATGATTCTGCTGTGGAGATTGCCCCCTTACGAGTTCAAATACCCGCCCACATCACTGCACACGAGTGACCGGCACGCGCGGGGCGGACATTCCGTGGATCACATCGACGCCCAGGCCGCGATAGGGGAAATATCCGAAATAGGTGTTTTCCTGGCCAATGCCCACCCTGTGCAGCAACTGTGCGGCGCAATAATCTGCTTGTTGCCGCCACGCCCGGTCAATTCCCGAACGTCGGGCTAGCCTCAAGTTTTCCGGGCCGGAAACAGTGCCCCCAGACAAAGGTGATGCCCATGAGCGTCCGGCAGCACAAGTACCTGCTCGACGAGTCGCAGATGCCGACCAGTTGGTACAACATCGTCCCGGACCTGCCGGCCCCGCCACCGCCGCCGCTGCACCCGGGAACCCACCAGCCGGTCGGCCCTGACGACCTTGCACCGTTGTTCCCGATGGACCTGATCCTGCAGGAGGTGTCCACCGAGCGGTACATCCCCATTCCCGACGAGGTGCAGGACATCTACCGGTTGTGGCGGCCATCCCCGCTGTACCGCGCACACCGCCTGGAGAAGGCGCTCGGCACGCCGGCCAGGATCTACTACAAGTACGAGGGCGTCTCCCCCGCCGGGTCCCACAAGCCGAACACCGCGGTGCCGCAGGTCTACTACAACGCCAAAGCAGGCGTGAAGAAGCTGACCACCGAAACCGGGGCCGGGCAATGGGGCACCGCGCTGGCCTTCGCCTGCTCACTGTTCGACGTCGAGTGCGAGGTGTGGCAGGTCGGCGCGTCCTACGACGCCAAGCCGTACCGGCGCACCCTGATCGAAACCTTTGGTGGCACAGTCCACCGGTCCCCCTCGCAGCTCACCACGTCCGGCCGGTCGTTCCCGCCCGACCATCCGGGCTCATTGGGTATTGCGATTTCCGAGGCCGTCGAGGTGGCGGCGGGCGCGGAGGACACCAAGTACGCACTGGGCTCCGTGCTGAACCATGTGCTGCTGCACCAGACGATCATCGGCGAGGAGGCGCTGCTGCAACTTGCCATGGCCGGCGAATCCGGCGCCGACCTGGTCATCGGCTGCACGGGCGGCGGCTCCAACTTCGGCGGGCTGGCGTTCCCGTTCATCCGGGAGAAGTTGGCCGGGCGGCAGAGCCCGGTGATCAGGGCGGTCGAGCCGGCCTCCTGCCCGTCGCTGACCCGCGGCGAGTACCGCTACGACTTCGGCGACACCGCCGGCTTCACCCCGCTGATGAAGATGCATACGTTGGGTCACGACTTCGTACCCGACCCGATCCACGCCGGTGGGCTGCGCTATCACGGGATGGCTCCACTGATCTCGCACATCTACGAACTCGGCTTGATGGAGGCGATCGCCATCGAGCAGACGGAGTGCTTCGCCGCGGCGATCACCTTCGCCAGGACCGAGGGCATCGTGCCGGCCCCCGAGCCGACCCACGCCCTGGCGGCCACCATGGCTGAGGCGTTGGCCTGCAAGGCATCCGGTGAGGAAAAGGTCATCGTGACCGCGCTGTGCGGGCACGGACTGCTGGACCTTGCCGCGTACGAGGCCTATCTGGGCGGCCGAATGATCGACTCCGGCCTGTCCGACGAAGACCTGGCCACGGCTCTCGCGGCGGTTCCCGTGTTCGACCATGTCTGACTAGTACGGTCACGCATGCTCTCCGGTAGTGAATGGCGCCGGCCGACCTCGTCGCGGGCGACTGGCCGGCTGAAGTGACCGGCGGCCGGCCCGACGGTTCACCATGGCCGGACGAGACCGCCGTCGGCGAGGAACTGGCGGCGGCCCTCGACCTGGAACTCCTGCCGCTGGAAGGCGGCCTGTTCCGCTCGACCTTCGTCAGCAGCGGCGCCTCGGCGATCCTCTTCATGCTGATCGGCGACGATTTCTCGGCGATGCACCGGCTGCAGAGTGACGAGATCTACTTCTACCACTCGGGCGCACCCCTGCGGATGCTGCTGATCGACCCCGACGGCGTACCGGCCGAGGTCATCATCGGTCCGGATGCGCTGGACGGACAGCATCCGCAGTTCCATGTTCCGGCGTACTGGTGGCAGGGGTCGTCCACCGACGGACCCTGGAGCCTGGTCTCGACGACGGTGTCGCCGGCCTTCGACTGGCGGGATTTCGTCCTGGCCGATCGAGACATGTTGCTGGACCTGGTATCCCGGCACCCCGTGCCCGGCGTCGACCAACGAATCGGCGAGCTGACCCGGCCCGGCCAAGTGCTGGAATCGCCCGACGATCCCGGTGCAGTCGACTGATCCGCCCAGTCGGCGATAGTGCGCTTGCTTGACGTTCGTCATTCCTACGCAATATAGTCACAGCGACCCCGGTGGAGGTGGGCATGACGGAACACAACATCCGACCGCTAGAGGACGGCATCGAACGCGACCTGCGTGGCCTGAATTACGGCAGCTACCTGCACCTGGACGAGCTACTCGGTGCGCAGCAACCACTCTCGGATCACCACGACGAGATGCTGTTCATCATCGTGCACCACACCACCGAGTTGTGGATCAAGCTGGTGATCCACGAGGTGCGGTCCGCGATGGCGCTGATCGCCGCCGACGACCTCGCCCCAGCCCTGAAGCGGTTGGCCCGGGTCAAGCACGTGCAGCGGCAGATGACCGATCAATGGTCGGTGCTGGCGACCCTGACCCCTACCGAGTACTCACAGTTCCGCCACGAACTGGGGAAATCATCCGGTTTTCAGTCGGCGCAGTACCGGACGCTGGAGTTCCTGCTGGGCAACAAGAACGCCGCCATGGTCGCGGTGTTCGCGCATGATCCAGTTGTGCAGCAACAACTTCAGCGAGATCTGCACAGCCCCAGCCTGTACGACGAATTCCTGCTGTACCTGGGTCGCCGCGGCTACCCGATCCCTGCCGAACTGCTGGTCCGCGACTGGTCGGAACCGCACACCCTGAACACCGAACTGGTCCGGATCTTCACCGGCGTCTACGAAGACCCGGAGCATCAGTGGGATGTCTACGAGACCTGCGAGGAGCTCGTCGATATTGAGGACACGTTCCAGACCTGGCGGTTCCGTCATCTCAAGACCGTCGAACGGATCATCGGCTACAAACGCGGCACCGGAGGTTCCACCGGGGTCGCATTCCTGACCAGAGCCCTGTCCCTGACGTTCTTCCCGGAACTGTTCGCCGTCCGCACCGAAATTGGCCAGCCCGCTGCCCCGCCCACCACATCACCGGCCACCCCATCACAGCCCACCCCGACACCCCAAGGACACCAGGCGTGACGATCGCCGATCAGACAACAGCTTTCACCCGGGCGCAGGCCCTGCAGTCCGATGCCGACGACCCATTGGCGTCCTTCCGGGATCGCTATCTCCCGCAGACCGACGATGTCGTCGCCTACCTGGACGGCAACTCCCTCGGCCGCCCGCTGGCCTCGATCGGGGCCGCCTGGACCGCCTTCACGCAGGAACAGTGGGCCGGTCGGCTGATCCGCGGCTGGTCGGAGGGCTGGATGGAGTTGCCCGAGATCGTCGGCGACGAACTGGCTGCCGCGGCCCTCGGGGCCGCTGCCGGGCAAACGGTGATTGCGGATTCGACAACGGTGAACTTCTACAAGTCGCTGCGGGCGGCGTTGAACCTGCGGCCCGGCCGCCGCAAGGTCGTGCTCGACCGGGACAACTTCCCCACCAATCGCTACGTTGTCGAATCCTTGGCACGCGACCTGAACCTGGAACTGGTGTGGCTGCAGGCCGAACCGGGCAGCGGCGTCACCGCCGAGGACGTCGCCGCCGTCGTTGACGACAACACCGCGGTCGTCACGTTGAGCCACATCGCCTATCACTCCGGCTATCTCGCCGACGCCAAGGCCATCACCGACATCGCCCACCAGGCCGGGGCTCTCGTGGTCTGGGATCTCTGCCACTCCGTCGGGTCGACCGACATCAGGCTGGACGATTGGGATGTGGATTTCGCCGTCGGCTGCACCTACAAGTTCGTCGGCGCCGGGCCGGGAGCGCCGGCGTTGATCTACGTCAACCGCAGGCACCACCAGCACATCGACCAGCCGATCTGGGGTTGGCTGGGCCGCAAGAATTCTTTTGAGATGGAGCAGGGTTTCGTCCCGGCCGACGGGGTGCGATCGATGATCTCCGGAACCCCGGCCGTGCTGGGGATCCTCGCCGTACGGGAGGGCGCCGCCGTGATCGCCGAGGCCGGGATCGGCGCAATCCGGGCCAAGGCCGTTGCGCTCACCGAGATGGTCGTCACCCTGACCGACGAATGGCTGGTCCCGCAGGGCTTCTCGCTCGGGTCCCCGCGGGACAGCACCCGCCGGGGCGGGCATGTCAGCATCAACCGTTCCGATGCCCGGGAGGTCTGCGGCCGGCTCATCGAAGCGGGCGTGCTGGCGGACTTCCGGGCGCCAGAGACGATCCGCATCGGGCTGTCACCGCTGCCCACGTCCTTCACGGAGGTGTGGGATTCGCTCGACGTGATCCGTCAACTGACCGCCTGATGCCCACGTCCACCGGTTCGTCGGTGCTGCCACCGGATCGGCCGGGGTCCCCCGGCTCGCTGATCGTCTCCTTCGCCGGGACCTACCTGCGGGACCTCGGCGGCTGGATCCCGGTCGCCGCCTTGATCGACTGCCTGTCGTCGGTGAACCTGGGCGCGCCCTCGGTTCGGCAGGCCATCGTGCGGCTCAAATCCCGTGGTTTCCTCGACGCCGAACGACGGGGCAGCGAAGCCGGGTATCGCCTCACCGAGGCGGGCCTGAGCGACCTGACCACCGGTGACCGGCGGATCTTCCGGCCGAGTCGGTCCACCGTGGCAGACGGCTGGGTACTGGCGGTCTTCTCGGTCCCGGAGTCCGACCGCCACCTGCGGCACGATCTGCGTACCGAGTTGGCCTGGCTGGGCTTCGGCACGGTCAGTCCAGGCGTCTGGATCGCCCCCCGGACCCTGGCGGACCCCACCAGGGCGCTGCTGACCGACGCCGGACTGGATCGTTACGTCACCTGGTTCGGCGCGCAACACCTCACCGAGATCGACGTCGCCGCCTGGTGGGACCTGGACGCGTTGCACGGGCAGTACGAGACGTTCCTGGCCAACCACCGGGCGGAGGTGGCGTCGTCCGCGCTGGCCGATGAGCAGGCCTTTGCCCGTCACCTGCGACTCATCGACGAGTGGCGGCTGTTCCCGCGACTGGATCCTGGCCTGCCGGATTCCCTGTTGCCGCCGAACTGGCCGGCACAAGCCGCCTGGGAACTGTTCGACACGCTGCACACGAGGTGGTCGACCGCCGGGCGACGGTACGTGAGGTCCGTGGTCTCCTGAGCCCGGGTTCACGCGTCGAAGAGCACGAAGGCAAAGATGATGGTGACAACCAGTGCCAGGAACCAGATGTTGCCGATGACGTACTTCTCGGCGAGCCCGAGTGGCGGGGTGATGGCACTGAGCGACTCCGGTGCGATGCAGGCTCGGGTGGGGTCGAACGGGTCGTGATAGATCGCGACCAGGGCGCCCGGTCGGGGCATGCCCGGCGCGCGAATGCGGGAGGTGAAGGTGATCTCCCGGCCATCGGCGGACTGGAAGGTGATGATCGGCTGCCGGACCCGCTGTTTCGAGCCGTCAGCAGTGCGCCGGCGCCGGTTGGAGATGTTCTCGTCCACGACAACACCGCGCGCGGCGAGCCAACCGTCGGGAACCGCGCCAACACTGTGGGCGCTCTTCGATTCCCGGATCTGCCTGGTCCCGAAGGCGGCCGCGAGAAACACGGGCGTCACCAGGAGAAGCAGGCCCAACCAGGCTGGCATGCGTTGATGATGTCAAGACGCGGCGGACTTCGGTGCAGCGCCCGGCACCGGGATCAGCACCGTGCTGAGCATCCGGCGGGTCCGGCCTGGTCCAGGGCCGTTGCCGATCCGCGCCTGCACGGCCGCGCCGATCTCGGTGACCATCGCCAGGAGTTCGTCCCGATCCAGCCACAGCCCGACGGTCCGATACCCCGCGCCGTCCTGTTCGAGATCGACACCGTCGACACCGCCGGCATCGATGTATCGGTCGACATCGGCGAGCAGGCCGGCCAGGAAGGCCATGAAGGCTCGCCGGTGATCCTCGGGCGTCATGCTGCGGAGCTCTTCGTCACTGATCTGCGCGTCCGCGACCGACAACGCGTAGGTTCGTTCGACCGTGCCGCGGACCTGACGCTCACCAACCACCACCAGCACCCCGGCTTTGGCGAGCGTGGCGACCTGCCGGTACAGCGTGGCGGGCGGGATGCCATCGATCTCGGCCAACAGCTGCCCGGTTGTCAGCTCCCGATCCCCCAGAAATGCCTGGACGATGCGCAGCCGAAGCGGGTGCAGGAGCAGGTCAGCAGATGACATGGATGCCATCCTCCCATAGCTGCTATTATTATCGTAGATGCGAACAATGGAGGTAATTGGATGGTCTCAATCAGGCTGAACGCCGGCGCCCTGCGAGTGGAACTGACCCGCGGGGAGAAACTCGCGGCCCTCCGACGGACCGACGTCGTCGTTCCGTGGGGACAGATCACGGCCGTCGAGGCGGTCGCCGAACCCATCCGATTGGTCCACGGCCTACGCGCTCCCGGACTGGGCCTGCCGGGACGGACCAAGATCGGCACCTGGCGGTCGAAGGGCCGCAAGATTTTCGCCGTCACCTACAAGGCCGCGCCCGGCCTGCGAATCACGCTGCAGGGCAACACGTTCGACGAGATCCTGCTGTCAGTGACGGATTCGGTCCGGTTCTGCGCCGAGATCGCCGCCCGGCTGACCCCGGCCGGGGCCGACGAGGGCGCTGCGGAACGACTGGTGGCGTTCCGATCGGCCGGCATCACCATCGCCGGGACGGTGCTGCTACCACCCGCGGATCAGCCGGTATTGGCCGCGGCCGTGGTGATCACGGGTTCGGGCCCGCTGGATCGGGACGGCAGCGATCGACACGCGCCGATCGACGTGAGCAGGCAGCTTGCCGACCACCTAACCCGAACGGGCGTCGCCACCCTGCGTTTCGACAAGCGCGGGGTCGCAGCATCCGGCGGAGACTTCCTCACCGCGGGCCTCTGGGACAATGTCGATGACGCCAGGGCTGCCGTCGAATCGCTTGCCGCGCAGCCGGAATGCCACGGGGTGCCGCTGGTGGCGATCGGCCACAGCGAGGGCGCGATGATTGTGGCGGCCCTCGCCGCCGAGCCGGAGAGCATCATCGACGGTGCAGTTCTGCTGGCCGGGCCGACCAAGTCCGGTGATCAACTCCTGACCTGGCAGGCAGCCAAGGTCGCGCCCACGCTGCCCAAGCCGGTCCGACTGATCATGCGCGTGCTGCGGACCGATCCGGTCAAGCAGCAGCGCAAGTTCCTCGACCGGATCGTCGCCAGCACCGGCGACACCGTCCGGATGCAGGGTCGACGGATCAACGCGAAATGGTTCCGCGAGCTGTTGGCGTTCGACCCTGTCCGGTACCTGCGGGCCGTCACCGTGCCGGTGCTGGCCATCACCGGCGAGAAGGACTTACAGGTCGATCCGGCTGACCTGGACATCATCGCGTCCACCGTCACCGGCCCGGTCACCGTTCGGCGGGTGCCAGATCTGAGCCATATCCTGCGCCGGGATCCGGCGGCGCCGACCCTCGGCGACTACCGGCGGCAACTCAAGCAGCCGGTGGATAGTGCTGTATTACAGGACATTTCGGATTGGATCGAGGCCGTCGAACGCCGCTCCGATCCGCCTGTGCAGGCACCGGAGGGCTGAATCCTTCGGCCCGCGAAGGTGCTGCCTGGTCACCGGTTGCCGCTCGCGTATCCCTGCGTACGGTGGACGTCATGAAGGTGATCATTGCGGGCGGACACGGCAAGATCGGCCTCCGGCTCGGCCGGCTACTCGGCGAGCGGGAAGAGCATCCGATCGGGTTGATTCGAAAGCCGGACCAGGAGGCCGACCTCATTGCCGTCGGCGCCCATCCCGTGCTCTTCGACCTCGAATCGGGGACCGCGGCGGACCTGGCCGAGATTCTCGCCGGTGCCGATGCCGTCGTGTTTGCGGCCGGCGCCGGGCCGGGCAGTGGTGCTGAGCGCAAGGACACCATGGACCGCGGTGGGGCGGTGCTGCTCGCCGATGCCGCCGAACTGGCCGGTGTCCGCCGTTATCTGATGGTGTCGGCGATGGGTGCAGATGATGGCCGGACACCGGATCACGACGAGGTGTTCGGCGCCTACATCGACGCCAAGAAGGCCGCGGATGACGACATCCGGGCCCGTGACCTGGACTGGACGATCCTGCGACCGGGTGGCCTGACAAGGGCGTCCGGCACCGGTGAGGTGCAGTTGGCCGAGCACACCGAGCGAGGTCAGGTTCCGCGGGAGGACGTCGCCGCGGTGCTGCTGGCGCTGCTCGATGAGCCCGGGACGGCCGGCCTGTCACTCGATGTCGTCTCCGGTGATGTGCCCATCGATGAGGCAGTCGCTGCGTTGGTCGCCGGCACCTGAGCGGGGCCGACAGTCGGCCCGCACGGCGGTTGCCGGAGGCGCTGGGTAGGTTGGCGTTCGTGGCCCGATCAACCGACAGCAGCCAACCTGTCGAACTGACCGTCGGCGAGCGCACGGTGCGGATCACCCACCCGGAGCGGGTCTATTTCCCGGCGACCGGTGCCACGAAGCTCGATCTCGCGCGGTACTACCTGAGTGTCGGGGACGGCATCGTTCGCGCGCTGCGGGAGCGACCGTGCATGATGCACCGGTTTCCCGAAGGTCTGAGCGGCGACAAGGTGCATCAGAAGCGCCTTCCGCGCGGCGCGCCGCCGTGGGTCGAAACCGTTCAATTGTTCTTTCCCCGATACAAGCGAACCGCGGATGAATTATGCGTCACCGAACTTGCCAGTGTCATCTGGGCAGTGCAAATGTCGACCGTCGAGTTCCATCCCTGGAATTCCCGGCGCGCGGATACCGAGAAGCCCGATGAATGGCGGATCGATCTTGACCCGATGCCGGACTGCGATTTCGATACGGTCCGGCGGGTAGCACATGTCGCACACGAGGTGCTCGATGAGATCGGCGCCGTCGGATGGCCGAAAACATCCGGCGGCAAGGGCATGCACATTTACGTGCGCATCGAGCCACGCTGGGGATTCACCGATGTCCGACGGGCGGCATTGGCCTTTGCCCGCGAGGTGGAGCGCCGATCACCCGATGACGTCACCACGACCTGGTGGCGGAAGGACCGGGATCCCAAGAAACTGTTCGTGGATTACAACCAGAATGCCCGTGACCACACCATCGCCAGCGCCTATTCGGTGCGCGGCGTCCCGGAGGCGACCGTCTCCACCCCGATCACCTGGGCCGAGATCGACGACGTGCTGCCCCGCGATTTCACCATGGCCACCGTGCCGGCCCGATTTGCCGAACTGGGCGACCTGCACGCGGGGATCGACGACGCGGTGTTCTCCCTTGACCCACTACTGGAGTGGGCGGAGCGCGACGAGCGGGCAGGTGCCGCCGACCCGGGCGAGCCGGCGGCCGTCGACTTGGACGCGTAGGCCGAGGACGGGTGGCGGGATGTTGCGGAGGGTGAACAGCTCCCGCTAGGGGTGGGATTCCTCCCAGTGTCACGGAACGACGGTCACCGGCCACCGACCGGCCCGGACAAGTCGGACGCCCAAGGATCCCACGATCCGATGGCCGGCGGACGTCGATGCCCCGACGATCACCGCGTCCGCGAGCACCTCGCCGCAGATCCGGGAGATCTGTGTGTAGGCATCGCCTTTCGTCTGCACGAAGCGGGCTCGAATGCCCGCCCGGGCGGCACCTTCCTCGACCTGGTGGCGCAGCTCTTCCGCGATCTCCTGCTGGGATTCGCTGAAGGCCACCGCGGCCTCCGGCATGAGTCCACCCATCGATGTCATCGAGCTGACGAAGATCACCACCAGCTCCGCCGACTGCCGACGCGCCAACCCGGCGGCATAGGACGCGGCACGCATCGACGTCGTTGACCCGTCGACTGCCGCGACGATCACCCGTGGACCGTCGGTCCCTCGCTCGAAGCCGCCGGCGATCATGGCTCCCATCCTGCACCGTTCGCCTGGCCTACGGTGAAGGGGCCGAACCGGCGCCGATAGCCGTCAAAGTGGGCACTGTCGGGGTCGAACGCTAGTCTGTTTTTATGGGGTTGACCTCGGTACACGACTCGGCACAGGCCGAGATCGCAGTCGCGTGCGCCGCCCTGAAAACCTTGCAGGGACTGGACCTGTGGAAGGTCCCGGAACTGGACTTGCTCTCCATCGCGCAATCCGTCGAAGGGCTCGCCCGATTGGGGTACGCCGCGCAGGTCCGGCTGGCCGGGGAGGTCGACGCCCGGCACACCGCCGCGAGCTTCGGGGCCGCGTCCACCGTCGCGTTGCTCCGCGAAACCCTGACGATCTCTGCCCCGGACGCCCGGACTCGGGTGAACACCGCGAAAATGGTGCTCCCCCAGGTACAACCCTCCGGCAGCACCGCAGACCCGGTCCTGCCAGCCCTGGCCGCCGCACTGGCCGACGGGATGATCGGCATCGAACAAACCCGCACCATCGTCGCCACCATCAAGGGCATGCCCGCGGACGTGGACCCGGGAATGCTGGAATCCGCAAAGGTCATCTTGGTCCAGGCCGGGACCGTCACAGAGCCCAAACCGTTCGCGAACTTCGCGAAATCCGTTGCCCTGTCCTGCGACCCGGACGGCAAACTCAACGACAAAGACCCCCACGACCGGGTCGAGCTCACCATCGGCACCCGCAACCCCGACACCGGCATGACCGGCATCCGCGGCCAACTCGACGACCTCGGAGTCGAACTACTCGGCAAAGCCATCGAAGGACTCAGCGCACCCCAACCCGCCGAGGACGGCACCCCCGACCGGCGCAGCGCCGCCGTCCGCCGCGGACACGCCCTGAAAGACATGCTGCGCCGCTACCTGAACCTCGGCGACACCCCCACCCACGGCGGCGAACACCCGCACATCACGATCACCGTCGACTACGACGACCTCCGGAAACGGATCGGCGCCGCCTACCTCGAACTCGGCGGGGCGATCAGCGCCGCCGAGGCCCGGATCCTGGCCTGCGACGCCGATATCATCCCCTTGGTGATGGGCTCCACATCCGAGGTCCTCGACGTCGGCCGGGCGAACCGGCTGTTCACCGCCGCCATCCGCAAAGCCATCACCCAGCGAGACAAAGGATGCACGTTCCCCGGATGCGACCGGCCACCCGGCTGGACCCAGGCGCACCACGTCAAGCACTGGCTGGACGGCGGGATCAGCTGCTACGCCAACGGGTGCCTGCTCTGCGGGCACCATCACCGGATCATCCACCAAGGCCACTGGCAGATCCGATGGGCAGCAGACGGTATCCCCGAATTCGTGCCACCACCATGGGTGGACCCGGAACAAAAACCCAGACGCAACAACCAACACCGCATCACCGACCTGCTCACCAGCAAGCCGGACGGACCAACCGACCCATGAAAAAGGCCCGAAATACCATGGTAGGTATGCACTCTCGAACCTGTGGCATGGTCCATGAGGTACTCGGTTGACATCGACCGAACCGTGCCAGCCCAAACGCGCCCGAGCTCGCCCACCGTTCGTATGGCACGAGTTCAGTGCACCGCACAGGGCCGGTGCTCACGCTTCGAGCGGGACCGGGTCCTCGCCGAGCTCGCGCAGGTAGCGCGCCATGCCCTCCGGTGCCCGACCATGGCTCCGTCCGCTGGTCAGCACCGGGCTGGCCCCGGTGCTCAGCACCCGGCCACCGGCGGCGCGGATCGCATGGCTGAGCAGGACGTCCTCGTGGCTGACAACATCCGGAAAACTGCCGGCGGCCAAATACGAATCGGCTCTGACACCGAGGTTGGCTCCATGGACATGCGGGTGTCCGTCGGTGATCAGATGCCGTAACCGGTAGGCGGCAAGCACCCCGGCCGCGAGCTCCTGTGGATCGGGGCGAACTGTCCCGAGGAGTAGCTCAACCCCGGACCGGGCGTGCACCACCTGAGTCTGCAGCCAATCGACCGGAACCACCGAATCCGCGTCGGTGCAGGCGATCCACGTTCGGCCGGCCGGTATCCCGGCAGCGGACCCGGTCGCCAGCAGGTGCCGCACCCCGGCGGCGCGAGCTGCGCCGACCCGTCCGGCGTCCGAACGCAGGACCTCAACTCCGGCCCATTCACTGGCGATGCGGTACGTCCGGTCGGTGCTGCCGTCGACAACCACGATGAGCCGAATCCGCGGGGCGTCGGGCTCGGCGGACCGCAACTGCCGGATAGCCGCCTCCAGGCCGGTCAGGCAGCGCGGCAGCCGTTCCTCCTCGTTGCGGGCCGGCACCACAATGCCGATCGTCGAAATCTGCACCGCCCGCGCCTCGGACAACGAGAACGTCATCCCAGCAGTCCATCTCGTCGGGCCACCGAGATCACCGGCGGCCGGACCAGAACGTCGAGTCGAAAGTCCTCCTCGGTGTGCTCCAGCAACACCGCCAGCCCCGATTCACTTCGCAGCTGGTGATGCACGGCGTCGCCCGTCAACGGATAGTCGGCGACGGGATGACGCCAATGGCAGGCCAGCACAACACCATCCGCGGTCAACGAGGACACTGCCGCCGCAATCAACAACGACAGATCCGCCCGGTCGCAGTAGTAGCCGATCTCGGAGAGCACGATCAAATCGAACGGGCCGGCTGGCCAGTCCTGCGGCACCTGCCGCTGTTCGATTCTCACTCCGGGCTGTCCCGAAAGGCGTTGCCGGGCAACAGTCAAGGGAACGTGCGAAATGTCGGTGGCCAGCAGCCGGTCACACCTCGGCGCCAGTTCGGCGGTGAGCACTCCGATGGCACAGCCGGGTTCAAATGCCGACGCAAACCGCGGACGGGGCAGACTGGCCATCGTGACGGCGCGCTTTCGCGCTTCGTACCAACGGGTTTCGAATCCCCAGGGATCGGGCCCCGCCTGGTAGAAGCCGGCGAAATACTGTCCGTCCAGACTGCCCGACCGCGCGGCCGGGGTGGTGGCGTCTGGACTCACCGCACTACTCATTCCCGGCCCATCGCGATGCACCGATCAACCGCGACGTGCTGGTCAACCGCGACGAGCCGGCCCATCGCGACGAATCGACGAAAATCTCCCGGGCACCACGAAAGTGGTCCCGAAAGCCCGGCGGCACAATGGCCTCGTCTCCGGGTTCCCCGGACAACGGCTCGACCTGACTGCGGTGCGCGGCCAATGCGCCGGCCTTCGCAACCCGGACCGCAGCCGAGAGGTCAAGTGCCGTCAGCATCTCTGCTCGCAGGGTGCCATCACCGGGACGCGCCCAATGCCACGCCCACACCGGATATTCCAGCAGTCGGCAGCCGGCGTGACCGGCGACCTGTTGCGCCGCAGCGGAGGCCGCCGCGTGATCAGGGTGCCGATCATCCCGCCAGGGCGCAACCAGCCAGGTCCGATCGCCGATTCCGTCGACCAGCGCGCGGATCTCACCCGCCAGCTCGGCGATCGCTCCCGTGAGCCGGCCGTCACCGATGTCCAATTGCCGAACCACAGCGTCAGGCGCGAGCACCGCGACCGCTGCGGCGACCTCCGCGCGCCGGATCGCGGCCAGCGCGGCGGGCCGGATGGTCGTTGACCGTGGATGCGAGGCTTCCCCGGCCGTCGCCACGACAACGGTCACCGGCACACCGGCGGCTGCCGCGTGCGCGATCAACCCGCCGGCGCCCAACGATTCGTCATCGGGATGAGCGGCCACCACGATCAGCCGCCGCTGGCCCGCGATGTCCAACGTCGAAGCCTGGTCGATCAGCCCGGACGCCGCCCACGCGGCAACCGGGGTGCCGGCGTCACGATGATCGAAAACGCCTGGCGGAGCAGGTGCGGCCAGCGACTCCGAACTCATGTCAGACCCACTCCGACAGGTCCAACACCGCACGACCCAACGACGCCTCATCCCGCTCGGCATGATGCTGTCGCACGTACAGCTGCAGGTCCGCGACCCGCCGGGCGTGCCGCTCGTCCCTGGCCAGCGGCGCCGGGCCTAACGTGTGGCCCACTCGCTCGATCACGTCCTCGGCGGCCCTGGCCACGATCGCCCGCACCCGGGAGGCCAGCAGCACGCCGTCGGCACCGTTCGCCGCACCGGAATCGACCAGGACGGCAGCCTCGGCGAGCATCGCCCTGGCACCCGCAAGATCGGCATCCACCGCACCGAGGTGCATGGCGGCAACCTGGTCCGGTTCGCGCGCGCTCAGGGCGTCCCGCAGGGTCCTGGCAAGCCCGACCGCGCCGCCGTACCAGCAGGCGGCGACACCGATCCCGCCCCACGCGAAGCCGGGTCGGCGCAGGTACCAACCGTCCGGCCCGACGGGCACAGCCGGTACATCGACGAGATCGATCGGCCCGGACGGCACATCGGCCAGGCCGCGGGCCACCCACCCGCTGTCGCCGGTCTGCACCCCGGGCGCGTGGAGATCGATCGCGAAGAGCCGGCGGTTGCCCTCGGCGGTGTGCGCGGTGATCAGCGCATGGGTCAGTCGACCGGCCAGGGAGCACCAGGGCTTCGTCCCGGTCAGCAGCCAGCTCTCGCCGTTGCGCACCGCATCCACCCGAAGCCCGGGTCCCTCCGCTGCGAACACCCCCCAGGTGCTGTGCTCGGTGGCGCCAATGACGGAGATCCGGATGGCGTCGACCGATGGGTCCGTATGCGCCTCGGCCAGAATGGCCAACGCGTCGGTGTGCGCCTCGATCACCCGCGCTGCGGTCAGGTCACCGGCGGCCAGCGCCGTCAGCGAGCGCCAGCGCATCGCGGTCGAGCCAGCTCCAGGTTGCGGCAACCAGCGTCCGACGCCGGCGGCCAACCGGATGGCGCGGTCGGAAAGTCCGTCGACGGCGGCCGCGGCGATGTCGAGTTCACGTTCAATGGGCGGTTCGATCGCCCCGTCGTCGGGGGAAACGGCGATATGGGTCAGCATGGTAATAATGGCGGGGTCTACCTCTACAAGATTCTCCGGCACTCACACCGGCTGCTTCAGATGTTTCCGACGAATCGGTTTCTCAAACACCCGGCCGCCGCGCAGAACCCGGGATCACGACCGCCTCGCTGGCTATCCTGATTCGGTGACCGGTACGTCCTTTTCCGATCCCGAGCCCGACGTGCTGGGCGCGGGCTACGAGGCGCGCACCGCCGAATTTCCGGACGACCTCGAAGGCCCGGTGGTCGCCACCCTGGTGCGTTACCAGGCGCCGCGCCCGACCACCCGCGCGGCGCTGTACCTGCACGGGTTCTCCGACTACTTCCATCAGGTTGAGCTTGCCGAGTACCACGCGGGCCGCGGCGAGGACTTCTACGCACTTGACCTGCGTAAGTACGGCCGTTCGCTGCGTCCGCACCAAACCCCCGCCCGAATGTCGGATGTCTCCGATTACTACCCCGAGCTCGATGCCGCGGTGGAGTTCATCGTCGGCCAGGGACACGACCACATCGTGGTCAACGCGCATTCAACCGGCGGGCTGATCGCGGTGCTCTGGCTGCACCAACGCCTGGAGGCGACCGGCGACCTGGCGCCGATCCGGGCCGTTGTGCTGAACAGTCCCTTCCTCGACGTCCCGGCCACCTGGGCGGTCCGCACCCTGGCGCCCCGCCCGTTCGCCGTGCTCGCGAAGAACCGACCGCTGATGGTGCTGCCGTCCAACGGCCCGAGTTACTACCAGATCAGCACACACCGCAGCGAACGCGGTGAGTGGGAATTCGTCACCGATTGGAAGCCGGTGACCGGTGGGGTGGTCCGCGTCGAGTGGCTGGCGGCCGCGCAACGGGCGATCGCCCGCGCCCACGCCGGGCTCAACCTGAATTGCCCGATCCTGGTGCTGTGTTCGGACAAAACCGTCCGCGCCAAGCAATGGACAGATGAGCTGTACCGGGGCGACGCCGTGCTGGACGCCGATGCGCTCGCCCGGTGGTCGACTCGATTGGGCACCCACGTGACCTGCATCAGGATCGTGGACGGCATGCACGATCTGCTGCTGTCCTCCGCCGACGTGCGCCAGCGGGTTTTTGCCGAGATCACCCGGTGGATGGACGCCTACGCGTCCTGAACGTCAGCGCCGCGAGATCGGCCGGCGGTCCGCCATCGCATCAGCTCAACAGCCCGGCGATGACGATCAGTGCCGGAATACAGGCCACGGTGGTCGTCGAGACCAGGTCCCGGGCCAGTGGTACCGAGGTTCGGTAGCGCACCGCGAAGACGAAGACGTTCTGCGCGGTGGGCAACGCCGCACACATAGTGGCGGCGAGCAGCGGAATACCATCCAGCCCGAAGACCCACCGGGCAAAGGCAAATGCCACCAGCGGCATCACCACCACCTTCAGCCCGGTGGCCAGCGCAAGGTCGGCCGCCCGGCCGCCGCGGCCCGGCAGCGGGGCGCCGCGCAGCGAGATGCCGAAGGCGATCAGCGCTCCGGGCACGGCCATGCCGGCAATCAGCACCAGCGGGGCGTTGATCACATCGGGTATCGCGGTTTCGGTGGCCGCGAAGGCAATACCGATCACCGAGGCGATGATCACCGGGTTCCGGATCGGCTGCATGATCACCCGGCGCCAGGAGGGCCGGCGGCCGGATTCCACCACGTCCAACACGACGAACGAGATCGGCGCCAACACCACCAACTGGTAGAGCATGACCGGCGCGACGAACGATGCGTCCTTGAAAACGTAAACGGCGAGCGGTATCCCGAGGTTGCCGGCGTTCACGTAGGAGGACCCGAGTGCCCCGATCACCACCGACCCGACGTCCCGCTTCCACCAGAGCCGGGCCAGCAGAACGAAGACCCCCACCGCGACGGTCGTGGCGATGGCGGTGACCGCGAGCGCACTGGACAGCACCGAGTGAATGGATGCGCCGGCCAGGGTTTTCAGCAGCAGCGCCGGTGTCGCCACGAAGAACACCAAGCGGGACAACACCACCGGCGTGGACTCCGGCAGCAACGTCGTCCGCGCAAGCAGGTAGCCGACCCCGACGACGACACCGATCGTCACCAGGCCCTGCAGCACGGCGAGCAAGGAAAGGTCAGCCGACCAGTGCGAGAGTGGCCTGCGCGATCGCCAGTTCCTCGTTGGTCGGCACCACCATCACCGTCACCGGTGAACCGTCCGGCGAGATCACCCTGGCATCAGGCGATCTGACCGCATTCCGCTCCGGGTCCACCGAGATACCCAACGGTTCAAGACCTTCCAGGATCCTGGCCCGGACAACCGCGTCGTTCTCGCCGACACCGGCGGTGAACGCGATGACGTCCGCGCCGCCCAACACCGCAAGGTAGGCGCCGACATACTTGCGGACCCGGTGGCAGTAGACGTCCAGCGCAATAGCAGCCGCCGAGTCGCCGGACGCGATCAGCTTGTGCAGATCCCGGAAGTCGCTCACCCCCGAGAGCCCGAAGACGCCGGAGCGCCGATTCAGCAGGTTGTCGATCTGGTCGGCGTCCATCCCGCCGTTGCGCAACAGGTGGAACACCACGCCGGGGTCGACGTCGCCGCTGCGGGTTCCCATGACGAGGCCCTCGAGCGGGGTCAGACCCATCGAGGTCTCCACGGCACGACCGAACCGCACGGCGGAGGCCGACGCTCCGTTGCCCAGATGCAACACGATGGTCTTGAGTTCGGAAACGTCGCGGCCGAGCACAGTGGGCAGCAGGTGCGAGACGTACTGGTGTGATGTGCCGTGGAATCCGTACCGCCGGATCTGATGTTCCGCGGCGACCGCTCGATCGATCGCATAGGTCGCGGCGGCCGCCGGCAGATCACGGAAGAACGCAGTGTCGAAGACGGCCACCTGGGGGATGCCCGGAAAGGCCAGCATCGCCCTGGCGATACCGGTGGCATTGGCCGGATTGTGCAACGGCGCCAGCAGCGACAGCTCCCGGATCTGTTGCAGCACCTCGTCGTTCACCACCACCGGGTCACCGAACAGGGCGCCGCCGTGCACCACCCGGTGTCCGACGGCCACCACCGCGACCTCCGTTAACGGCAGCCCGGAATCGGCGAACAACTGCCGCATGATGGTCAGCGCAACACCGTGGTCGGGAATGTCGCCGGCAAAGGTCACCGTCTCGCCGCCGGACTTGTGGGTGGCGACGCCATCCCCGCCGATCCGCTCGATCAGCCCGGAGGCGACCGCGCTGCCCGCGGCCGGATCCACCAATTGATACTTCATCGATGACGAACCGGAATTGATCACCAGCACGAAACTCGTCACGGGGCAACCCCTTTCGACGCTGGTACCGGAACCTGCGCAGGCTCGGACGAGACCGGCGGCGCCTGCGGTGGTCTCGACGCGACCGCGGCCGACCCTTGGGCCTGGACCGCGGTGATGGCCACGGTGTTGACGATGTCGGCGACCAGCGCACCGCGGGACAGGTCGTTGACCGGCTTGTTCAGCCCCTGCAGCACCGGACCGATCGCAATCGCGTTCGCGCTGCGCTGCACCGCCTTGTAGGTGTTGTTGCCGGTGTTCAGGTCCGGGAAGATCAACACCGTGGCCCGGCCCGCCACCAGCGAGTCGGGCAATTTCGTCGCAGCTACCGACGGGTCGACCGCGGCATCGTATTGAATGGGTCCGGCCACCAGCAGATCTGGCCGCATTTCGTGGACCAGATCGGTTGCCGCACGGACTTTTTCCACGTCGGCACCGCTGCCCGACGTGCCTGTCGAGTACGACAGCATCGCAACTCGCGGCTCAATCCCGAACTGCGTCGCGGTGGCGGCGGAGGAAATCGCAATATCCGCCAGTTGTGGCGCGGTCGGATCGGGGTTGACCGCGCAGTCCCCGTAGACCAGCACCTGATCGGACAGGCACATCAGGAACACACTGGAAACGATCTTGGTTCCGGGTGCGGTCTTGATGATCTCGAACGACGGCCGGATGGTGTGCGCTGTGGTGTGCACCGCCCCGCTGACCATGCCGTCCGCCATTCCGAGATGCACCATCATGGTGCCGAAATACGAGACGTCCGTGACGGTCTCGGCCGCGACCTGGTTCGTCATGCCCTTGTGCGCCCGGAGCCTGGTGTATTCCTCGGCAAAGGTGGCGACCAGTTGCGGGTCGTTCGGCGACACGATGGTCGCCGCGCTGATGTCCACCCCGAGCGAGGCCGCCTTCGACCGGATGACGGCCTCGTCCCCGAGCAGGATCAGATCGGCGACGGCCAGCCTGGACAGGATCGCCGTCGCCCGCAGGATCCGTTCGTCCTCACCCTCCGGCAGCACCACCCGGCGGCGGTCCGCCCTGGCCCGCTCGAAGACCCGGTACTGGAACATCAACGGCGTCACCACGTCGGACTCGGCAACATCGATCGCGGCCAGCAGCGCCTCGGTGTCCACCGACTCGTGAAACACCCGCAACGCTACTTCCAGCTTCCGGGTGGCGAGCGCACTGAGCCGGCCCCGGACCGCGGCCAGCCTGGTGGCCGTCTCGAAGGTGCCTGCGTTCGTCACCAGGATCGGCAGTTCCTGCGGGATGCCGTCCATCAACTGTTGAACGGAGGCAGGTGGGGTGTAACCGCCGGTCAGCACGATCGAGGCGAGATTGGGAAACGTCGCTGACTGGTGTGCCAGGATCAATGCCGGCAGGATGTCCACCCGGTCTCCAGGAGAGATCACCGTGTATCCCTCGCGGAGCCGGGTGAGGACGTTCGGCAGCGACATCGCGGCCACCACGAAGCCCATCGACTCCCGTTGCAGTAGTTCGGGATTCCCGCGCACCAGATCGGCGCCACAGGCCTGCTGCAGGTTGGCCACCGTGGGTGCGACCAACAGCGGAATCTCCGGTATGCCGCCCACCGCCAACCCGGTCCTGGCAACCAGCGCACGAACTTCTTGCAGGTCGACCGGGTTGACCCGGTTCGCGATCGCTGCCACCGGGTGCGCGTGCCAGGCGACGAGCTCGGCCAGCGCCAGCTCGAACGTGCCGGCGATCGTCTCCGGATCGCGGCCCCGACCATGCACCACCAGCACCACCGGCGCCCCGATGTTCGCCGCGATCCGGGCGTTCGTCGCCCATTCGTTGCCCGTGGTGACGTCCGTGTAGTCGCTGCCGACCACCACCACCAGGTCGTACTTGGCCGACAGCACGCCGAACTTGTCGACGATCCGCGACAACGCGCCCTCCGGATCGGCGTGCAGATCGTGGTAGGTCACACCCACCGCGTCGGGATACGACTGCGCGACACCGGGATGCGCGACGAGCAACTCGATGACCGGATCGACGTCCTCCAAGGCGTCGATGACCGGCCGATAGATGCCGACCCTGCCGACCCGGCGACTGAACAGATCCACCAACCCGTACGCCACCGATGATTTGCCGGAAAGGCCCTCCGGCGAGGCGATATAGACGCTCCGCGACATCGGCCAAGGCTAACGGTGCCGCTCAAACCTCACCCACCGGCGGACCTCCAACCCTGCCGTGCGCACAGATCCGGACAATTAATTCATCATCTGTTGACATCTGCGCAACGGCACGTCTACCGTCCTCACCATCGCAATTCATCGTCCGATGAATTCAGGATCGAAGGAGAGATCGTGACCGACGCGATCACCGTCACCAACCTGGTCGTCGAGCGCGGCAAGTCGACCGTGCTCAATGGCCTGAGCTGTCACATCCCGGCCGGCCGGATCACCGGTCTGCTCGGCCCGTCCGGTGCAGGCAAGACCACCCTGATCAGGGCGGTGGTCGGCGTGCAGGTCGTTCGTTCCGGCACCGTCACGGTGCTGGGCCTGCCCGCCGGATCCCGCGAACTGCGCGCCAGGGTCGGGTACGTCACCCAGGCGCCGTCCGTCTACCCCGACCTGACCGTGCTGGAGAACGCCCGCTACTTCGCCTCCCTGGCCGGAGCTGACGCCGCCGCGGCCAGCGCCGCGGTCGATCAGGTGGGACTCAACTCGGCGAGGGATCAGCTGGTCGGCACACTGTCCGGCGGCCAGCGATCCCGCGCGTCACTCGCCTGCGCCGTAGTCGGCGACCCCGAGGTGCTGGTGTTGGACGAACCGACGGTCGGCCAGGACCCGGTGTTGCGGGAGGAACTGTGGGATTCCTTCCGCCAACGCGCGAACGGCGGAGCGACCGTACTGGTCTCGTCCCATGTGATGGACGAGGCGAACCGCTGCGACCGACTGCTGCTGATCCGGGACGGTGGACTGCTCGCCGACGACACGCCCGGCGAGGTCAAGCGCCGGGCCGGCAGCACCGACCTCGATCATGCCTTCCTCGAACTCATCAAGCATGGAGCGACCGCATGAACACGCACATCCTGGGCGCCTCGATCACCCGCATCCTGCACCAGTTGCGCCACGACCCGCGGACGATCGGCATGCTGATGGTGGTGCCGGTGGTACTGATGGGCCTGATCTACGCCATGTTCGCCGGCGCCGAACCGGTCACCAGCAACGTTCTGTTGATCATGCTGGGGCTGTTCCCGTTCGTGATCATGTTCCTGATCACCAGCATCGCCATGCTCCGGGAGCGCACCTCCGGCACCCTCGAGCGACTGATGACCACCCGGACCGGCAAGGGCGACCTGCTGTTCGGCTACGGGATCGCGTTCGGTGCCGCGGCCGCGGTTCAGGCGTCCGTCGCCGCGGCGTGCGCCTACCTGCTCTACGGCATGACCACCGCCGGCAGCGTCAGCCTGGTCGTGCTCGTCGCGGTGTGTACGGCGCTGCTCGGGGTCGGTCTCGGGCTACTCTGCTCGGCCTTCGCCCGGACGGAATTCCAAGCGGTGCAACTGCTTCCGATCGTCGTCATCCCACAGGCACTGCTCTGCGGACTGTTCGTGCCGCGCGATGAGATGGCCGGCTGGCTGCAGGCCGTCTCCGACGTGCTGCCGTTGAGTTATGCCGTCGAGGCACTGCAACAGGTCGGTGCGAACGTCGATCCGACGTCGACGTTCTGGCTGGATCTGGTGGTGGTCGTCGGCTGTGTGATCCTTGCCCTCAGCCTCGCGGCGGTCACGCTGCGCCGGCGCACCCCCTGATCAGTACCAGCCAACAACCGAAGGACATTCCCGATGACGAGCGGTGCGGCACCCGATTCCCGAGCCAACGCCGGTAGCGGCGGCGCCTCCGGACAGGGTGCCGCGCCATCCACTCCCGCCAGCCGACCCGCCCGATCGGGACGCCGGCCGGGAAACCCGGACACCCGGCAGGCCATCCTGGACGCGGCCCGGACGACCTTCGCCGAACTCGGGTTCACCGGGGCCTCGATCCGCAAGATCGCGGCCACGGCAGGTGTCGACGCCGCCCTCGTCCACCACTACTTCGGGTCCAAGGAGAAGCTGTTCCTGGCGACCGTCGAGATGCCGATGGACCTGCCGAGTATCGCTGCCGGGATCGGCGCGCAGGGCCCGGATGGCCTGGGCGTCAGGTTGATCACCACCATCCTCGGCATCTGGGAATCGCCGGCCGGGGCCGGCATCGGTGCGGCCCTGCGGACCGCGCTGGCGGACCCGGCCCGGGCCCGGATGGTCCGGGAGTTCGTGCTGCCGCAGCTGATCGGCCCGTTGCTGCAACCGTTGAACCTGCCGCCGGATGAGGCGAACCTGCGCATCGGCCTGATGATGTCCCAGGTGCTGGGGGTGATCACCGGCCGCTACCTGCTGGCGATCGAGCCACTGGCCTCGTTGCCCGTAGACGTCCTTGCGGGAGGCGTCGGCGCCACCCTGCAGCGTTACCTGACCGCACCACTGACGGAGTTGACGGAGGACTAACGGTGAACCGCATCGAGCTGTCGCCGACGACGCCGGCGGCCAGGTCGGCTCCGGGACGTCAACCGTTCGTCCGCACCGGCATGCGCATCGCCATCACGATCACCGCCGCTGCTGCGGCAGCGATCTGGCTCCCGCGAACGCTGCCATCGGTGGATGCGCTGCGGTCAACGTTCGAGAGTGTCGCCTGGCATTGGGTTCTCGCCGCATCCTTGCTGCAGTTCGGGTCGATCGGGATGCTGGTCCGGCAGCAACGTCGGCTCCTGCGGGCGCTCGGCACGCCGATCCCACTGCGCCGCATGGCCGCGATCACCTATTCGAGTACCGCATTGGCGATGAGTTTGCCGGCCGGATCGGCAATCTCGGCGGGCTACACGTTCCGCCAGTTCCGCGCGAACGGCGCGAGTACGCGCACCGCCGGGCTCGCCTTGGTGCTGTCCGGGGCACTGTCGGTCGGCAGCCTGGTGCTGTTGTTCGGCGTCGGCTGGGCGGTGGCCTTCGCGTCCGGTCCGGTAGGCCCGATCGCCGCTCATCCGGTCGCCACCGTGGTGCTGGCCCTGGCGGTCGCCACCCTCGCAATTGCCGGAGTTCGCCTCGTGCAACGGCGCCGTTGCACTCGGACGGGCAGCGAGCGGATCCCCGACCGACGCCCGGGGCCGGCTGGGGTCGGGCGACACCCGACCATCGGCGGCATCTTTCGGAAAATCCGGGACCTGGTGCAGGACACCAGGATCATGCGTGCTGCAGATTGGCAGTTCGCGATGGGAACGTCCGCCGGAAAGTGGCTGCTGGACGCCGCCTGCCTGTACGCCTGCGCCCACGCCGTCGGTGCCCAACTCGCGGTATGGGAAATCGTCGGCGTGTACCTGGGCGTGCAGATCGTCCGCCAGATCCCACTGACCCCCGGCGGGATCGGCCTGGTCGAGGTCGCATTGATGACCGCTCTGATGACGGCCGGGATTGCTGCCGGCCCGGCCGCGGCAGTGGCGCTCGTCTATCGATTCCTTGCCGCCTGGGTGTTGATTCCGGTCGGGTATGTGGTCTTGCTGGTCGCCCGCAGGTGTGACGTCAACGACTGGTCACCTCGGCCGAAGTCGTCACGTGCAATTCGACGGGGACAGTAACCCCACGCTGACGTGGGGCCAACCCTTTCACACTCCAGGGTTGCCCCCATTTCGAGACGTTCCGCCGCACGGAACGCTGAGCACAACCAAGCAACAGCCACCCCAATCCGGAGGTATCCATGATCGAAACCCGCAGCCTGACAAAACGTTATGGATCGAACTCGGCCGTCGACCAGCTGTCGTTCATCGTCGAGCCAGGCCGGGTCACCGGTTTTCTCGGACCGAACGGGTCCGGGAAGTCGACCACCATGCGGATGATTCTCGGGCTGGATCGGCCCACCGCCGGCCAAGCGCTGATCAACGGCAAGCCGTACCGCGAGCTGAAGGATCCATTGCGGACGGTGGGTGCGCTTCTCGACGCGAAATGGGTGCATCCCAACCGCTCCGCTCGATCGCATCTGCGCTGGCTGGCCGCCTCGAATCGATTGTCCCCGTCGCGCGTCGATGAAGTCCTGGAGCAGGTCGGCCTGACCGCGGTCGCCGATCGACGGGCCGGTGCGTATTCACTGGGAATGTCGCAGCGCCTGGGGATAGCCGGGGCGTTGTTGGGTGATCCGGAGATCCTGATGTTCGACGAGCCGGTGAACGGCCTTGATCCGGAGGGCATCGTCTGGATTCGGCAGTTCATGAAGCGGTTGGCCGCCGAGGGCAGATCGGTTCTCGTCTCCAGCCACTTGCTTGCCGAGATGGCCGTGACAGCAAATGATCTGGTGGTGATCGGCCGGGGGCGGTTGATCGCCCAATGCTCGACAACAGAGTTCGTCGACAGCGCATCGCACTCGAGTGTGCGGGTGAGTAGCCGCACGGTGCGCGAACTCGCGGCGGCCTTGCAGCGCCGCGGGATCACCTTCATCACGTCCCCCGACAATGCTGAGGCATTGATCGTGACCGGCACCGACATCGTCGAAGTCGGCGCTGTCGCTGCCTCCGCTGGAGTCGTACTGACCGAACTGTCTGTGCAGCGCGGATCACTCGAAGAGGCCTTCATGCTCATCACCGGGCACGAGGTCGAATACACCGCCGGTGGCGGCAATTCCACCAACACCGGCAATTCCACCAACACCGGCAGTTCCAACAACAGCCCGGCACTCGCCGCGGCAGGGAGGTGAGCGGGATGAGTCTCATTGCCGCAGAACGCATCAAGCTGGTTTCCACCCGCTCGCCGTGGTGGTGCGCGGGACTTGCGATCGTTGCATCGCTGGGCCTGGGTTCGTTGATCGCGGTCACAACAACCAAAGATGGACAGGTTGCCACCGTGGCTTCGACGCAGTTGGGCTACACGTTGGGTATGGCTGTTGTCATGGTGATGGCCACCCTCGCCGTGACGACCGAATACTCGGTCGGCACGATCCGCACGACATTCATGGCTGCCCCGCGGCGCACACCGGCGTTGCTGGCAAAGGCTTCGGTCGTCGCCGTCCTGGCCGCCGTCATCGGGCTGGTCAGCGCATTCGGCGCCTGGGGTGTCAGCCTCTTGATTCTGCCCGGATCCGACCTCTCACTCGCCGGCGGCGACGATTGGCGACAGGTGGCCGGTGTCGGGCTGGTTTACCTGATCGCAGCGGTGATCGCCGTCGCGGTAGCCATTCTCGTCCGGCATACCGCCGGAGCGGTATCGATCGTGCTCGTCTGGGCGCTGATGGCCGAGCAGTTGTTGGAGATCATTCCGGGTGTGGGTGAGATAGTCCGGCCGTGGCTGCCCTTCCGGGCGGCCAAGGACTTCCTCACCGCCGAGGGGCCCACCGCTGACGGCCTGTTGGGTGGCGGACCCTGGGTGGCCCTTGCCTACTTCGCCCTCGTCGGTGCGGTGCTGCTGTTTGTCGCTACCGAGGTGGCTCGTCGGCGAGACGCCTGACGAGAAGCACGTCCAGATTCCACGAAGGTGGCCGGCCCCCATGGGTCCGGCCACCTTCGCGTTTGTCGGCATCGCTTTCGGCAGGTTCGGGTTTCGGCAAGGCGTTCTTGGCCCGAGTACCCTCAGCCATCACCCGCGGAGAAACGCCAACACCGCCAGCACCCGCCGGTTGTCATCGGCGCCCTGATAGAGCCCGAGCTTGGTGAAGACACCACGCACGTATGCCTCGACGGTCTTCGGGCTCAGGTGCAGTCGTTCGCAGATCGCCTGGTTGGATCTGCCCTCCGCCATCACGGCGAGCACGTCGCGCTCCCGCTCGGTCAGATCGTCAATCGGGTTGTGTACCCGCTGACGACCGACAAGGAGTGCGACAACAGAGGGATCGAGTACCAAACCACCGACCGCGACCCGGCGCACCGCATCGGTCAGCTCATCGAGGTCAGCGACCCGCTCCTGCAGTAGATAGCCGGTGCCCATCGCGCCTTTGTCGAGCAACTCCAGCGCGAATGTCGCCTCGACGTGGGCAGACAGCACCAGGACGCCGATGTCGGGATGGTCGCGCTTGATCGCCGTGGCCGCGTCCAAACCCTCGGTGGTGTGCGTTGGCGGCATTCGGATATCGACGACGACAGCGTCCGGCAGATCCTCACTGACCCTGGCCAGCAGGGCGTTCGCATCACCGACCTTGGCCGTTACCTCGAAGCCGGCGTCGGCCAGCACCCTGGCCAGTCCCTCGCGGAACAGCACAGCATCGTCCGCGACGATTACCCGCATGGATGACAGTGTGGCGGATCAGCTAACAGGGCGCGCAGTAGCGACCCACTCAGGTCCGCCTTGGCGATGAACCCGAGCACGGGCGCAGCCGCGACTCGCGATCCGTAGTCGGTGCTCGCCCGACTCGACATCAGCACCACACCGGGCGGTGCTACCCGAGCAGCACAAGCCGTGGCCGCTATGGCATCGGCGACCTGAAAACCGTCGATGTCGGGGAGTTGCACGTCGAGCAGGACCAGGTCGGGCCGCAAGTCCCGGCTGCTGGCCAGGGCCGTGGCGCCGTCGGCGGCTTCACCGATGACCGAGAACCCGCCCTTGGTGAGGAGTCTGGCGGCCATCGAGCGGAATGGCCGGTGATCATCGACGATGATCACCCGCATTTTCGCTACGAGTGGCCCTTCCGCGGGCGGCGAGTTGTCCGGCACCCTTGCACCCTCGTCGACGGGTAGCCGGAGCGGCAGGGGGCTAACCCTGCTCCGGGCATCGGGTTTGCCTGCTATTGACCGAAAGAGTGTCGCGGAAAACTGACTCCAACAATCCGTCCCGGGGATCGAAACCCAAGGAGAGCAATGATGTCCGTGATCACCGAATTTGTCCGCCGGAACCGCCTGCAAACCTTCTTTGTCCTGGCCTTCGCCGTCTCTTGGTGGGTCTGGCCGTTCTATGCCATGGATCTCGCCCCAACACCGTTTTTCGCCTGCGGCCCGCTGGTCGCGTCGCTGGTGGTCATCGGGATCGCGGATGGTCGACGTGGGTACCGCGCACTGGGTGCTCGGATGATCCGCTGGCGAGTCGGCTGGTCGTGGTGGGCGGTCGCGCTGGGGCTGCCGTTGATAGTCCTGGCCGTCGCATCGCTGGCGAATGTCGCCATCTGGGGAGCGCCGGCACCGGTGTTGGCCAGTATCGGGATCGCTGCCATCGCGATGAACTTCGCCGTCCGGTTCATCGATCCGCTCGACGGCCCCCTCGGTGAGGAGCCGGGCTGGCGTGGGTACGCACTGCCGCACTTGCAATCAAGCCGCTCGCCGCTCATCTCGTCTGTCCTTCTCGGGGTGGTTGTTGCCTTGTGGCATCTGCCGCTGGTCGCTGCCGGGCAACTGGCAACCATCGGTCTGGTGGTGACGTTCGCGATCACCCTGGTCTACACCTGGCTGTTCAATCACACCGGCGGCAGCGTGCTGCTCACCATGGTGTTCCACGTGACACAGGGCGCCATCGGAACCGCGGCTCTTGGTTTCGCCGGCGAGGATGCTTCGCGAATGGATTGGCTCACCGGGGCTCTCTGGTGCCTGATCGCCGCCGGCCTCCTGCTTTCCGACCACAGAGCTTGGCGGTCAGCCCCGGCGTCGGCCGCGGCGGTTCCGCGCTCTGGACTGGTGGAGGCGTGACCTCGGTACGGGCTGGCATCATTTTCCGGTGGCAGTGCGCACGTCGGACAGTTCCCTTCCTGCGGCTTCAGGGGCGGCGCGATGACGAACGAGGCAGTCAGCGGTCCGCTGAGTCACGCCAGCAACCGGGTGATCAGGCGGTTTGCGGTTCCCGAGCGTCACCGCGGGTTCTGGGTCGTGATGTGGATCCTCGTTGTCGCGTTGGAAGCTGCGGCGCTGGCGCCGTTCGCCACCGGTCCGGAGCCCGTCGAACCGGTGCAATTCGTCTTCCGGCTCGTCGGTGGTTCCTTTGCCGCCTGCGGCCTCATCGCCTGGCGGCGCCGGCCGGACAGTCACAGCGGCCGCTGGATGACAGCAACCGGATTCGCGTTCTTTGCCGCACCGCTGCTGGCCCAACTGGATTCACCGATCGCCCAAACCGGGGCGTACCTGTTGCCCGACGTCTGGCTGGTCTTCTTTGTCCCGCTGCTGCTGACCTTCCTGACCGGCGGCCGACTGCGCACCCGGATGGACCGAGTACTGCTCGGCGCCATCATCTTTGAACTCGCCGTCCTGGCCCCGCTCTATCTCACGGTGACCGAACTCCCCAACAACGTGCTGCTCATTTCCCCCGATCCGCCGCTCTCGGCCGCGATCGACCGCATTCAGCGGGCCTGGTTCATGATCATTACCGTTGCTACGTCAGTGGTGATCGCCGTCCGTTGGAAGGTGTCGTCGGGACCTCGCCGACGCGCCATGCTGCCCAGCGTTGCGGGCGCACTGTGTCTGCTGCTGTTCACCGCCCTGCTGCTGGTCGACCTGCTCGCTCCCACCCGCTCGCAGGTGCTGCTGTGGATCGCGGTGTGCTCGATGTTCGCCGTACCGACTGCATTTCTCGCCGGACTGATGCGGTCCAGGTTGGCCCGGGGCGGCCTCGCCGACCTTTTCGGCCGGCTACCGACGATGCCGCCCGAGCAACTGCAAGCCACCCTGGCCCGGGTTCTGGGCGATCCGGGATTGGTGCTCGCATTCCCACGGACGGATGGGCGCAGCTACGTCGACACCGACGGGCGATCCGTTGCCCTGCCGGCTGTCGGCGGGGAAAGGTCCGTCACCCGGGTGGAAACCGACGGATTGGCCGTCGCCGCCTTGGTCTACGACCGGTCCCTGGACGACGACCCCGAGCTGGTCGAGGCAGTGGGTGGCGCCGTCACCGTTGCGTTGGAGAACCGACGACTGCACGCAGAAGCACTGGATCGGTTGGCCGAACTGCAGTCGTCCCGCGAGCGGATCATCGCGGCCTCGGACGCCGAACGTCGCCGGATCGAACGAAACCTGCATGACGGCGCTCAACAGCGCCTGGTCACGCTCGCCCTGCAACTGTCCATGCTGCAGCGGCAGATCCGCGACGACCCGGAAGACGCCGAGCAATTGGCGGGTGCCGCGAGCGAGGAATTGGCGGCATCACTCGCCGAATTGCGTGAACTGGCCCGCGGCATTCACCCGGCCGTCCTCGACCAGGGATTGGGCGATGCGCTGGAAACACTTGCCCTACGATCCGCAGTTCCGGCCACCTTGACGAATCAACTCACCTCCAGGCTCCCGGAACCGGTGGAGTTCGCAGCGTATTTCGTCGCCTCCGAAGCATTGACCAACGTGGCCAAACACGCCGCGGCGTCCCGCGTCTGCATCCGCGTTGCAGCCACCCCCGAGACGGCCGTCATCGAGATCTCTGATGACGGAATCGGCGGCGCTGCAACAGATCTCGGCTCCGGACTGCGCGGGTTGGCCGATCGCGTCGAAGCACTCGGTGGGCGTCTGACGATCACCAGCACGAACGGTGGAGGAACGACCGTCACGGCCAGGATGCCGCTGCGGCCGAAGGTGGCCGACACCGGGCTAACCCGGTAGGCAATTCCCGGGATCACCCGCTGCAGCGTCGAGTTCCGTGACGAAATCCTTGCACCATGACAACCAACCCGAACATATTCCCGACGCCCCGCAGCACATCGCGCCGACGGCGCAACCTGCTGATGATCGGCGCCGCGACAGTCATCGTGGTCGGCGGCGCCGCGGCTGTGGTGATGGCCAACCGAACCCAGCACCGCACAGATTCATTTGCCGGCGTCAGCTCGGTCGTTGTCGAGGTCGAGAATGGGAATCTCGCGATCTCACCGGCCGGCGATGACACGGTCGGCGTCCGAACGACCCTGAACGCCATCGTCGGTGACCTCCCGATTGCCGACCGCCGGCTCGAGAATGGCGTGCTGACCATCACCTCGACGTGTCCCGCAGTCAGCGTGAATTGTTATGTGGAGGACGAGCTGACCATTCCGGAAGGGATTCCCGTCAAGATTCGAACAACCACCGGCAACATCGATGCCACGGACATCGACGTGCCCGAGTTCGATGTGGAAACCGTGACCGGCCGGGTCAGCGGGTCGTTTGTCCGACCGCCGGACAGAATCGCGATATCCGTGGTGACCGGCACCGTCGAGGTGACAGTGCCCGCCGCCGACTATCAACTCGACGCTAGAACCACCACCGGCACAATCCACTCGGATGTCTGGAACAACCCGGGCGCTCCGCGCATGGTGCAGCTCTCCACCGTCACCGGGACCATCACTGTCACCGCCCGATGAACCGCGTCAGCCGTAAGCGTCGATCCCGAGCTTGACGGCCAGCGCGAGGCCTGCAGCCCCGATGACCCACCGCAGGATGCGCGACGGCGCGACCCGGACAACGATCGGCCCGATCCGCGCGCCGATCAGGCAGCCGATCCCCAGCGGGATCACCGCCGACCAGTCGACCGGGGCGAGGAAGACGAACGCCAGCGCCGCGATCCCGTTGGCGATACCGAGCAGCGCGTTCTTTGCCGCGTTCGACCGGGGCAGGCTGGCCCGGCTGGTGTGCAGCAGCAACGCCAGCAGCAGCACACCGGCCGCCGCCCCGAAATAGCCGCCGTAGATGGCGATCAGGAAGATCCCGACGGCCTGAACGATCAGCTCACGGCGGCCGGGCCGGACGGGCACCGATGGGTCGCTCATCGAACCGCGGCGCGGGATCAGGATGGTGAGGGAGGCGAACCCGAGCAGGAACGGCACCGCCTTCTCGAATCCCTCGGCGGGCGTTGACAGCAACAGCGCGGCCCCGGTGGCGCCGCCCAGCAGCGCGGCCGGGACCAGCGGCTTCAGCCCAGCGGCCTGACCCTTCAGTTCCGGTCTTGAGCCGAGGACAGAGCCGATGCTGCTGAAGATGAGGGCCACGGTGTTGGTCACGTTCGCGGTCACCGGCGGCAGACCCAGGGCGAGCAACGCCGGATAGGTCGTCAGTGATGCCAGGCCGGCGATGCTGCCGGCCAGTCCGCCCGCGATGCCCGCAACGACCAGGAACGCGAACTCGAAGGGCGACACCAGGAGATGCTCCCAGGTCAGGGCACTAGCCTTTGCCAATGCACACGAACAGGCGACCCAACCGGTGACGACCGGGGTTCCGGTGGCCCACGGCGGCACGGTCCCGCGGGGTCGCATCGTCGCCTGGGGGGTCTGGGACTGGGGATCGGCGGCATTCAACGCCGTCATTCTCACCTTTGTTTTTTCGGTCTATCTCACCGATGCCGTCGGTGACGACCTGCCGGGCGATATCTCCGCCAATACCTGGTTCAGCTGGTCGCTGGGGTTGGCCGGTTTTTTCATTGCTGTTCTCGCCCCGGTCACCGGTCAACGCGCGGACGCCGGTGGCCGCCGCAAATTGTCGCTCGGGATCTGGACCGGGTTGACCGTACTGGCGATGCTCGGGCTGTTCTGGGTCAAGAACGACTACCACTACCTCTGGCTGGGCCTGCTCCTGCTCGGCCTCGGATCGATCTTCTTCGAGTTCGCGTCGGTGTCGTACAACGCGATGCTGCACCAGGTTTCGACGCCGGCGAACATCGGCCGGGTCTCGGCGTTCGGCTGGTCGATGGGGTATTTCGGCGGCATTGTGCTGCTGCTGATCTGCTATGTCGGGTTCATCGCACCCGACGTCGGCTGGTTCGGGGTGACGTCCGAGGACGGCCTGAACATTCGGATGGTGGCGCTGTTCGCCGGCCTGTGGTTCGCCCTGTCGGCGATCCCGGTGCTGCTGAAGGTGCCGGAAATCCCGCGCGGACCGGCGTCGAAGCGGGTCGGTTTCTTCGCGTCCTACGGAGTGCTTTTCCGGGACCTCAAAGAGCTGTACCGGACGAATCCGCACACCGTGTACTTCCTCGGCGCCAGCGCACTGTTCCGGGACGGTCTGGCCGCGGTCTTCGCCTTCGGCGCCATCCTGGCCGTCACCGTCTACGGGATCGACTCGGCCGACGTGCTGATCTTCGGTGTCGTCGCGAACATCTCGTCCGCCATCGGCGCGCTGGTGGCGGGCCGGTTCGACGACCGGGTCGGACCCAAGGCGGTGATCGTGGCGTCGCTGAGCGGGATGCTGATCTCCGGTGGGATCCTGCTGTTCGTCTCCGGGCCGACGATGTTCTGGATCTTCGGACTGTTCCTGTGCCTGTTCGTCGGGCCGGCGCAGTCCTCGTCCCGGACCTTCCTGGCGCGACTCGCCCCGATCGGCAAGGAGGGGCAACTGTTCGGCCTCTACGCGACAACCGGCAGGGCCGTTTCGTTCCTCGCGCCAACCCTGTTCGGGCTGTTCATCTACCTGTTCGGCTCCGATCGCGCAGGCATTATTGGGATCTTGTTGGTGCTGGCAGCGGGCCTTGTTGCCCTGCTGCCGGTGAAGTCGCCGGTGCTCGGCGCCGTTCCGGTCGTCGGCGACCGCCTCGCCGGGTAGCTGCTGCTGCCGCCCGGGGTTACCAACCCCAGGAGCCAGGTTCACCCTTGAACGGGCCCACAACATCACCGGTGATCCAGCCACCGTAGAAACCGCCGGACTGCGGCAGCACCCGCTCGCCGTCGATCGAGCAGTCGATCTGACCCGGCATGAACGACAGGTACCCGGTGATCGGCACGAAGGCCGGGGTCGGCGTTTCGTAACTCCACCCCACCGACTGGATCACCGGTCGACCCGGCAGCACGACATCCCAATAGGTCGCCGCACCCTTCCACTCGCAGACCGAACTCCGCGCGGCGGACCGCCGCAGGTACTGCTCGTCGACGTCGGCGCGCGGGAGGTACCAGGTCGGCGGATGGCTGGTCTCCATCACCCGCCAGGCCGACGTGCTATCGGCGATGACGACCGACCCCGCCCGCACCACGACGTGACGATCGGACCGCTCCAGGGCCGGCGGTCGTGGGTAGTCCCACACCGATTCCTGGCCCGGCCCAGGCGTGATCGGTTTCACGGGGCGCCTGTTCATCGACCGGGCAATTGTGTTGTCGTCATCCTTCGATTGTGCGCGAGCCTGCGTTCGTACCGATTTGGCACCAGGTCTCACTCTTGCGGGGGAAAGTCCGAACCTGACCACCCGCTGATGCCTACGATCACGGGGTGACCGGCGAATGGTGGTACGACAACATTGTGGAGCCCGGCAAGCTCCCCCTGTTGCTCTGCCTGGCTGCCTTCGTCGTCACTTTCATCCTGACCAGAGTGATCACCCGGATGATCCGGGCCGGGATCGGCCCGTTCAAGAACAACGTCTCCGAGAGCGGACTGCACATCCATCACGCCGTGCCCGGGATCCTTTTGTTGATCCTCGGTGCGATCATGGCGATCCGCGGCCCCGATTCACCCTGGATCGAAATCGCCGGCATCATCATTGGTATCGGGACCTCGCTGATCCTCGACGAGTTCGCGCTGATCCTGCATTTGGAGGACGTGTACTGGTCCGACGAGGGCAGAATCTCGGTTGAGCTGGCCGGCCTCACGGCGGCTTGTATCGGCTTCACGATGCTGGGCTTCAGTCCCGTCGGGGTTGACGACCTGACGGTTGGCGAACTCCAGGTGCGGATCACCCTGATCACCAGCCTGATCATTCAGGCGATCCTCATCGTGATCTGCCTGATCAAGGGCAAGTACCGGGCGGCGCTGATCAGTTGTTTCGTGCCCTTCGTAGCCTGGGTCGCCGCGATTCGCCTGGCCCGGCCGAACTCCAAGTGGGCGAAGCGCCGCTACCGCGGCAAGAAGGAAACCCGGGCGATCGCGCGGGCCGCAAAGTTCGATCAGCGCTGGGATCCGAAGTGGCGCTGGCTCAGCGATCTGATCGCCGGAGCGCCGTCATTGCCGGACCCGCCGGACATCGTGGCCGCCAGAGCGCGGACCGAACTTCAGACACGGCAACAGGAATCGCTCGATGCCGGGGTCAAGACCAGTTCATCGGTTCCAGTGTCCGCGCCGCCCTCAGCTGACTGACCGCTGCAACGCGGCCAGCACACCGCGCTGAAAGGTGCGGGCGTCCCGAACACTCGGCCGACGCCCTCCGACCCTGGCGGACAGCGCCCGGCTGACCACCACCGGTTCGATGCCCGGCTGGGCGGCAGCACCCGGCCGGTCGGCACTTGCAACGACCGCCTTACCCGCGTCGACCTTGCTCAACCAATGCCCGGTGCGCACCCGCTGCCAGGCCCGGCAGGCGTTGAGTACCGCGTCGTCGGTCCAGGCCGCGCCCTCCCCTTCGTCGTCATCGGGGTCCATTTCCTGCTCAGCGGCCGGGCCCAGGTGCCACCGCAGAGATGTGATCAGCAACGCGAGCAGATCGCCCTCGGTCACGGACCGGAACACCTCGCCGGCCGGTGGACCGGACAGCGCCCAGCCCCGCTCGGCCAGGATGCTGCGATCGATGGCGTACCAGAACCTGCCGTCCGCCGGCTGTCGATCGGGTCCGGCCCAGGTGACGCGGAACGGCATCCGCGGGCCGGTGTTCAGCTCGACCTCGAAACCTGGATCGGGTTCACCCGCACCGGCGGCGTCGGCGCAGTAGACGACCAATTCCAGTCCACGGGCGGGACACGGTAGAGATTCGTGACGCAGCCCGTCGACCAGCGCCCGCTTCACTGAGCGGCCCGGACCCTGAAGGGCAGTGGCGCAGACGATCGCGATGTCGATATCGCTGCGGCCATGCTCGTAGGCGTCCAACGCCAGCGACCCGGCCGCGTAAACACCGACCGTGTTCGACCCGAGCAGTGCCCGCGCCCGGGCCGTCAGGGTCTCGAGGTAGCCGGTCACCGCCGGATCGAGGTTCATTCGACCTATCGTGGACCCACGATGAGCGCATCTGAAGTACCGGGCGGCGGCCGATTCGCCCCCAGCCCCTCCGGCGACCTGCACGTCGGCAACCTCCGAACTGCTCTGTTGGCCTGGCTTTTCGCCCGGTCGACGGGCCGGTCGTTCGTCGTCCGGATGGAGGACCTCGACCGGGTCCGGCCCGGCGCGGACACCCGGCAGCTGGCCGACCTGGCCGCTATCGGGCTGGACTGGGACGGACCGGTCGTCTACCAATCCCGGCGGACCGCCCGGTACGCCGACGCCATCGATCGGCTGACGGCGCTGGGACTGACCTACGAGTGCTTCTGCACCCGCCGGGAGATCCGGGAGGCGGCCTCCGCGCCGCACCCGGATCCTGCACGCCGGGATCCTGCGGGTCCATTGGCAGGCGATGCGGCCTACCCGGGGACGTGCCGGGACCTCAGCCCGACCCAGGTCGCCGCCCATCGGGCGGCCGGGCGACCCGGCGCAGTGCGGCTCCGGGCGGGGGTGGACAGCTGGACCGTCGAGGACGAGTTGCTGGGCTCGTTCACCGGGTCGGTGGACGACGTCGTGCTGCGCCGGAACGACGGGGTCGCCGCCTACAACCTGGCCGTGGTCGTCGACGATGCCGCGCAGGGAATCGACCAGATCGTCCGCGCCGACGACCTGCTGACCTCGGCGCCGCGGCAGGCCTACCTGGGTTCCCTGTTGGGCCTGTCGGCAGTCGGCTACGCGCACGTCCCCTTGGCCCTGAACGAATCCGGGCAGCGGCTGGCCAAGCGCGACGGTGCCGTGACTCTCGCCGATCTGCTGGGTCTCGGCCGCACCCCCACCGGGGTGATCAGCACGATCGCCGCTTCATTGCACCTGGCCGAGCCGGGTGAGCTGGTGCTGCCGTGCGACCTGCTCGCGCGGTTCGACCCCGCTCGGCTACCGCGGCAGCCGTGGATTGTCCGGCCGAACGAGTTGGTCGAGGTGTCAGGCCGATCACCGGGACCAAGTCGTGGCGGAGATCAGAGCTGAGCGGTCAGCTCACACTGCACACCGTCGGGGTCGCTGAACGACAGGATCGCGATGCCGGCCGGCGTCAGGTCGGTCACTTCACCGTGCTCGACGCCCATGGCGCCCAACTGCTCGGCGGCCTGCACCAGATCGTCCCGGGAATCGACCAGGAAGCTCACGTGATCAAGCCCGGTGCGGTCGGCGTCGAACCGGTCGCCGGGCGTCGCCACCGGTCGCAACCCGAAGAGCGCGCCGCTCGGGGTCCGGTAGACCGTTCCGCCGTAGAAGTCGGCCTGGGACTGGGTGATGCCCGGTTCGGCGATCCGATCGGAGGCGTCTATGGCGGTCGGCCAGCCGAAAACCGCGTCATAGAAGGCCTTGGACCGGACGATGTCGGTGACGGTAATGCGGACGTGCGCGTACCCGGGACTCTTCACAATTGGCATGTGCGAGGTGTTCCCCACAGCCGATGACCCGACACATTCCCTGGTCCGGCCGTCGTCGGATGCGGCCGGAGCGGCGTCGCGCGATCAACCGTTACCTTAGCTTGGTTGGATGTCGTCGTGACAGACCTTCCGAAAGACATGCTGCCGGGCGACTCCGGGGCCTCCAGAATGCGGTCGGGTAATTACGACCTCATCGTCGTGCTCTTCTGCGGGCTGCTGCTGATCTCCAATATCGGCGCCACCAAGCTGATCCAGCTCGGCCCGATCATCACCGACGGCGGGGCCATCCTGTTCCCGCTGACCTACATCTTCGGTGACGTGCTCAGCGAGGTGTACGGGTTCCGCAAGGCCAGGCGGGCGATCTTCCTCGGCTTCGGCCTGTCGATCCTGGCGTCGCTGACGTTCTGGATCGTGCAGATCGCACCGGCCGCGGAAGCGTACGAGAATCAGGCGGCGTTCGAGGCGGTCCTCGGATTTGTGCCTCGCATCGTGCTGGCCAGCCTGTGCGGGTTCCTGGCCGGGCAGCTGCTCAACGCCTACGTGCTGGTCAAGATCAAGGAACGGACCAAGGAGAAGCGGCTCTGGGCCAGGCTCATCGGCTCCACCCTGGTCGGCGAACTTGCCGACACCGTGGTGTTCTGCACGATCGCGTTCTACGGCGTCCTCACCGGCGGCGCATTCGTCAACTACGTGATCGCCGGTTACGTCTACAAGGTGCTGGTCGAGGTCGTGTTCCTGCCAGTGACCTACCCGGTCATCGGGTTGGTCAAGCGGCACGAACCGAACTACGTGACCGACAAGTTCGTCGAGGCCCGGGCGTAGTACCGGCCCAGGAAGTCCGCCTTGAAATCGGCGAACGACCCGTCGGCAATGCTGGCCCGGATCCGGTCGACCAGCCGGACGACGAACCGTTCGTTGTGGATGGTGGACAGGGTGGCCGAGAGCATTTCCTTCGCCCGGAACAGGTGGTGCACGTAGGCGCGGGTGTAGTTGGCGCAGGTGTAGCAGTCGCAGTCGTTGTCCAGCGGTCCGAAGTCGGTGCGGAAGCGGGCGTTGGTCAGGTTGTACCGGCCGCTTTCCGAGTAGATGGATCCGTTGCGGGCCACCCGTGACGGTGACACACAGTCGAAGGTGTCGGCGCCGTTCTCGATGGCGGTGAACATGTCGTCCGGTTCGCTGATGCCGAGCAGGTGCCGCGGCTTGTTCTCCGGGAGTTCTTCGCAGCACCACCGCACGATGGTGCCCAGGTTGTGTTTCTCCAGGGCGCCGCCGATGCCGTACCCGTCGAATCCGAGGGTGGCCAGGTCCCTGGATGCTTGCCTTCTCAGGTCCTCGTACTGGGCGCCCTGCACGACGCCGAACAGCGCCTGGTACGGCCTGCCCACCCGCTCCTGGGTGAGCCGGCGGTGTTCGTCGATGCAGCGCACCGCCCACGCCTGCGTCCGGTCCACCGATCGCTCCTGGTAGATCCGGGTGTTCATCAGGGTGGTGCATTCGTCGAAGGCGAAGATGATGTCGGCGCCGAGTTGGTGCTGGATCCGCATCGAGATCTCCGGCGAGAACCGGTGCAGCGAACCGTCGAGGTGCGATTTGAACGTCACCCCGTCGTCGTCGACAGTGGCCAGCCGGTTCTTGCCGGGGGCGATGACGTCATCGGATTGCATTCCGTCGACGTTCATCGCAAGGACCTTCTTGAACCCGGCGCCGAGCGAGAGCACCTGGAATCCGCCGGAGTCGGTGAAGGTAGGGCCTGGCCAGTTCATGAACTTCCCGAGTCCGCCGCCCTGCTCGACGATGTCGGGTCCGGGCTGTAAATACAGGTGATAGGCGTTGGCCAGCACGGCCTGCGCCTGTAGGTCAGCCATCGACTCCGGCAGCACCGACTTGACCGTGGCCTTGGTGCCGACCGCGATGAACGCCGGGGTCCGGATGGTGCCGTGCGGGGTGGTGATGGTCCCGGTGCGGCCGAGCGCGTTGGGCAGGCGGGCGCCGACCTCGAACCCGAACTCGGCGAAGTCCGTGGCCCGATCGACTGAACCAGCACGATCCCGATCGCCGTCGAGCACGATCGATGACGGTTCACTCGATGTTGTCACCTGCGCATCCAATCAAGCTCGCCACCGCCTTTCGGCAGCAGCCCGCCCAGCTCAGGTCCGAACTCACCCTTCCTGCTTCGACTCCCGGCTCCGCAGCCGCATCCCGACGACGCTGGCGCCGACGATGGACAACCCGACCACGAGCAGGGCGCCCCCTGCTCCGAGCGCGCCGTTCGTGTAGTCGATCACGGCCTGCGGGATGACCGTGGCGAGCGCGACGACACCCACCGCAAGCACCGCGACGTACCGCGTCCGGATGTACCCGTACATGCCGGCTGCCGCCAGCACCGCGAGCATCAGGTACCCGGTACCGGTGACGCCCGAACGGCCACTTCCGACGACGAAAACCTCTGCGGCAAAGAAGAACAGCGCGCCGGCAGCGACCATCCCGAGTTGGCGCTCGTCGAGCACGCCGAGGATCGCCAGCAGCGCCCAGAGCACCGCGACGGCGGCCAGCGAAAGCCCCATCGCCAGCGGTGGGCGTTCGAACTGGTCCGGGTTGCCGCGGAAGAGAAAGACGTTCCAGGTCGCGGCAGTCAGGGCGATCGAGAGGAAGGCCCCGACGTGCAGCAGCGCCGTCCGGCACAGGGTGTAGCCGGCAACGAACAGCACCGCAGCGGTGGTCGCCGGTAGCCGCCCGGAATCCTCCGGCTCCGCGATGACCGCAGCGCAGCAGGCCGCGAGCACGATCCCGACGGACAGCAGGACGGCGACGAGCCGACGACGGGCGCCCATATCGGGCCGCGCGTGCACCGACCAACCGCCGGGCGTGGAGACCGCAACGGCGACGGCGGCACCGATCATCAGTACTGACGGGACACCGAGCACCGCGAGCTGACCGGCGTAGCCGAGGTCGTCCCAGCGCGGCCCGGCCAGCACCAGTGCGGCGGCGAGCACGAAGGCACCCCCGACGTACCCACCGACCTCGGGAAGGACGGCTGTCCAGGGCTGCCGGGTTGGGACCAGCGCAACGGCGGCGAACTCGTCGCGAACCGCCGCCGCCTGCTCTGCGGTGAGCCGCTGGTTGGCCACCAGGCGATCGAGGGCAATCGCCAACCGGGCGGCCGATGCCTCGTTTTCGGCATCTGCGTCGGAATCGATGACATGGTCGCTGGCCATATCGATGACGCTACGCCGTTCGGCGGGTGCCACCAGAGGCCAAGGTCATGGGGTCTGACCTGGGGTTACTGGAGCGTTGCGGCTGCCGCCCGGCGGGTTGCTCCCGCCTCACATGCCATCAACTATGTTAGGACATAACAGCAAAGTTCCTCGGCTGTATTCCGCGCACCGGCTGACCGCCCGTGTCGTCCGCAGGCCGCTGCGTGCGGCAGAGTAATCGGCGAACACCACTACCACTGAAGGAGATCCTGGTGAGCGAGACCGAGCTGGAGTTCCTGATCACCCAACTCGAGGAGCAGCAATCCAGACTTCAATTCACCCGGTTCACGAACGAGGACGCATGGGACCTCGGGGCGCTGCTGTATTCGATGGGGCGGGATCGCGGCCTGGTGTTGACCGTGGACATCCGGCGTCACGGCCATCAGTTGTTCCATGCAGCGCTGCCCGGAACGACACCCGACAACGACACCTGGATCGAGCGAAAGATACGCGTGGTCAACAGGTATGGCGACTCGTCATTCCTGGTCGGTCGGCGACTCGCGCTCAAGGGCAAGACTCTCGATGAGGCGTCGGGGGTTGAGCCCATCCTGTACGCGACGCATGGAGGGTGTTTCCCGCTCATCGTGCGTGACGTCGGCGTCGTCGGCACCATCACGGTGTCCGGGCTGCCTCAGGCGGAAGACCACGCCTTGGTGGTTGAGGCCCTCGAGACGTTCCTCGCCGTCGGTCGCGAAGACCCGGAAAGCTGACCTTGGCGACCCACGGCCGATGACGATCGGCACCGTTGGCGCCGCGCCGCCACTCCGCAAGCCCGTTCTGATTGGGCTGCTGCTGTTCGCGTTGACCCTGCGCGGACCGTTCGTGGTGATCTCCACGGTGACCGGCGAGCTGAATTCCGAGCTCGGTATGTCCGCCACGGCGATTGGCGTGCTGACCAGCCTGCCCGTGCTGTGTTTCGGATTGGCGGCACCGGGCGCTTCGGCACTGATCGCCCGGCTCGGCGTCGAGCGATCGATCCTGCTGTCGCTGATCGGGACCCTGATCGGGGTGTTGATCCGTTCCACCGGCGGCATCCCGGGAGCGCTGCTGGGCACCTTGGTGTTGGGCCTGGCCATCACCATCGGCAACGTGGTCAGCCCGGTGCTCATTGGGCGGGATTTCCGGGGCCGGGCCGCCACTGTTACCGGCGGCTATACCGCTGCCCTGAATGTCGGGTCAATGATCACGCTGTCGGCCACCGGGCCGCTGGTGACGCAGTTCGGCTGGCAACTGGCGCTGGCCAGTTGGGCGGTGCTGCCGGCGATCTCTCTCGCGGTGTGGGTGCCCATGGCGCGTCGGCGCAGGGCGGCTCCAGCACCCAAGGCCGCAGCACCCAAGGCGGATGCCAGCAATCCACCGGAACCGAGCCGCGGGCATTCCCCGGCGGTCGCCGTGAGTGCCGAGAACCCCCGCCAGTCGGCGCGGATCGGCACGGTGCTGCGGCGGCCGACCACCTGGATGCTGACGTTCGCATTCGCCGGTCAGGCGTTCGCCTACTACGGGTTGACTGCCTGGCTGCCCACGCTGCTGGTCGATGAGCAGGCCATGACCCGAGATCAAGCCGGCGCCGCGTCATCGATCTTCCAGGTCTGCGCGTTGATCGGCGCCTTCGCTACGCCGGTGATCATCAACCGGTTCGGGGGTCCACTGACCGCGTTTCTGGTCAACGGGGCGTTGTGGTCCACGCTGCCACTCGGACTGCTGTTCGCATCGGACCTGTGGGCGCTCTGGAGCGCACTGGCCGGGGTGGCGCAGGGCGGTGGATTCGTCGCGGTCTTCACCGTCGTGGTGTGGCGCGCCCGGACCCTGCGGGAGAACCGGCAGCTGTCAGCCATTGTGCAGACCGGCGGATACGTCGTTGCCAGCCTTGGTCCGGTGATCCTCGGCAGTCTGCATGAAAGCACTGGCGGCTGGGATGCCTCCCTGCTGGCCGCGGTCGTCGCGGTCGTCGCCCTGACGGTCCTCGGGTCGCTCTCGGCGCGGGGTCTGCCGCGGTAGCGGATCGGGTGAGTGCCGGGTCGCAGGGTCATTGCGACAGGAGAGCGCCTGCTAGGAGTGACGCAGAGTTCCGCGGTCGAATCCCTGGCGTTCGTCGTCCGTCGAAGGCTAGGTTTGCTCATGAGCGCATCGCGGCTGGAGTTCAAGACCTCCGAGCGGACCCGCCGAGGAATTTCTCCTGCCAATGATCACGATGCTGCCCCCCACGATGACTTCCGCCCGGTGCCGGTGGCCGGGCTGACATTCACTGTCGGCGCAGTCAATGATCCGGCGGAGGCAGCTGCCGGCCAGCTGGCCGATCGCGCGATGAGTTCCTTTCGACGGGATCGACTTTCCGATGAATACCCGACCCGCGACGCGACTGCGATCTCGAGGATCCGACGGATGGCGAACTCGTCACCGGTGGGACCGCAGGGTGGCCAACTGACGGGTCAACCTGCGACAGCATTGGAGCGGCTACGCGGGAGGGGCAGGCCGCTGCCGCCGCAGATTCGTACACCCATGGAGCGCGCCTTTCAGTCGGACTTCAGCGCCGTTCGACTTCATGAGGGCGCTCAGGCTGCAGCACTCAACCGCTCGATGGGAGCGCTTGCCTTCACGGTTGCCGATGACGTCTTCCTCGGGGAAGGTACCGCCGAAACGGCGGAGCCCGACGTCCTGGCCCATGAGCTCGCCCATGTGGCCCAAGAATCGGGCGGGGCCTTACAACGGCTGCGACGAAAGGTCGGTGGCCGGGAAGCCGTCGTCCGTCGGCTACTCGGCTTCGAAGTGGAATTGCGAGTACCAACGCTGTCGCGCGGTACCGACAATAACCTCGGTGCGGTGCGCGGCGGACCCCAACCGGATCCGCTCATCAGTACATTCTTCGCCGGCGGCCGGGAGAACAAGGCCGAGATGGGGGTCTACCGCGGAATCACGCTGGAATCCGATCACGATTCGATGATGGCCCGCCTGGGGAAGGCATACTTCAAGGCAATCCGCCGGCGCGATCCTGATGCCGTCAAGGACGCCACCTACAACAAATTGAGCAACTTGGAGTACAAGACTGCCGCGCTCGATGAACTTGCCCCAGGGTCCACTGCGGAATTCCGCAGGCTAGCCGAAACCATCGATGGTCATGCGCAGCTGTTGTTTGACAATTCGCCGCGGACGGCCATGGGGAACATCCCTGGCGCCATGCAGTTCCAGACCGGAGTGCCGGTCGCTCAGCTCACGACGTGGCTGGCCAACTCCCCGCACAGCCAGACGCGAGCCGTTGCGCTGAAGGAGCTCCAAGAGCACATCACGTGGCACATGTACGTCCAGGCGACGGTCGGCGTGCTGCCATCGGGTCTTGCCAAGTTGTTCGAGTCGCAGGCCGAACGGCTGCCGGTGAGCACGAAGAAGGGGGACCGCGAAGACGTCACCCAAGACGCCGCGTCGGCCGTCGTCAGGCTTTCCAAACAATTCCGAATGCTGCCCGAGTTCCACAGTATCGGCCTTCCACGTACCGCGGAGGGTGCACTGGAAGGACTATTCACGCTGGCGGCTTCCTATGCAGTCGGCAGGGCCATGGCTCAAACGACGGCGATCGCCGGAAGCGAAAAGAATGCCGTTTCCCTGTTCAACAAACTGAGTAGCAACGCAGCTGTTTCCGACGCGATGCCGTCAACGCTGAAACTGCTGTTCAATTGGGATCAGTATCTTCCCTTGCTCCCCGACTTGATCACCGCCGTGACAGCGCTGATCCATGACGCACCGCAGACAACCGTCGACCATTGGATCAGCCTCGGTAAGACTCCCAGACCGGATAGAACGGTCATTTACGGCCCCGGTTTGGCTCCCGCACAGGCGACCGCCGGGTTGATATCCGACTGGTTGACCGGCAGGGACACCATTCCGGTCTTCCGGACCGGGGAGGACGGGCAACTTCATCAGCCGGACGCAGCACCGAAGACGGTTGCTGATCGGAACGTGTCGTTCGGTCAGACGGGCGTTCCCTTGGAGTACCGGTGGATCTTCGAGTACCCGGCGAAGGCCGGCGAGCTGTGGCCGGTCTTCAACAAGGTCCTCGGCGAGGTCCGAACCGCCAACCTCACCGGCCTCAAACTGGGGCCAGACGAACGGGCCCGGATCCTGAAAGACGCCGACGCCTGAGGGCCCGGCGGCTTCGTCGCCCGGCTCGGCCTTCGGCCAATGATCATCAGCGGGGGAAGGTGCTGACGGCGTTCCGCGGCGGGCCGGACGTGACGGCAATCGACCCCGCTTCGGGTCAGTTCGACGTGACCAAGGCCCTGGTCACCCAGTCCAGGCTGTCGAAGGCGCCGGCAATGAGCCGGCCCTGCAATGCGAGCATCAGGTCCGGCGCCGACTGGCTCAGCTCGGCGATCGCATCCATCGGCAGCAGCAGTGCTTCGACGTCGTCACGGGCATGAGCGTCGATGTCGTACCCGCGCTGAGTCACCGCATAGATCGTTCCGAACGTCGTCCCGACGGTGAACATCGACAGGTGGTGGCGCACATTTCCCTGCTCGGCGCTCACGTCCACCATGCCCGACAGCACCAGGTAGAGGCCGTGCGGCGCTTGCCCGGCCAGCACCACCGGCTCGGCATCACGGTAGGAGCGCGGCTCAAGGCGGGACCGGACCAGCTCCAGCTGATGACCGGGGAGTCCCGTCAACAGAGGGTGATCCTGCACATCGATCTTGCGCCACTTGGTTTCCGCTCCCCCGTACCGAGCGATCAGACTGTCCTCGGCGTATTCGATCGCCGCGTTGACATCGGAAAAGTGCCGCATCCGTTTACTCGGGTTGGGGTCGAGGTTGATCACCGTTCGGGTGGGATCGACCATGACGGCCTCACCGCCAACGGTGCGCAACTGATCGCGCAGGCCGAGCAACAATCGCCGGGAGACCTCTGCCGTCTCGTCGACGCCGCGGATGTCCAGCACCGTCACGTCCAGATCGCCTGCCCTGGCGGTGATCTCCCGGATCACCGACTCGGCACCGGCGAACAGCAGGTCGCCGTGCAGCTCATAGACCCGGGCCCGGCGGCCGTACTCCAACAGCACCGCCTGCTCCTGCGGACTCCGCCGACGGCGGGACGGCGCCTCCACCACGTCGTAGGACGCCCGCACCGCCGACCTGGCGGCCCGACTGACATGCATGAAGTGCAGTTCCAGGTCCTTGGACAGCCGCCGGCAGGCCTGCACGCCGCGCACGCTGTTGCCGTGCTCATCCAGCCGCGGGGAGAACACCGCCAGCCCGATCTGGCCGGGCAGGACAGCCAGAATGCCTCCGCCCACACCACTTTTCGCCGGCAACCCCACTTCCGTCACCCAGTCCCCTGCGGCGTTGTACATGCCGCAGGTGGTCATCACGCTGAGCACCCGTTCGGTCAGTGCCGGGTCGAGCACCCGCTCGTTGGTGACCGGGTTGACACCGCTGTCCGCGAGCGTCGCGGCCATCATGGAAAGGTCCCGGCAGTCCACCTCGATGGAGCATTGCCGGAAATACACCGCCAGCGTCGTCTGCGGGTCTTCATCAAGAATGCCGAAGCTGCGCAACATGTAACCGATCGCCCGATTGCGATTGCCGGTGCGGTCTTCCGAGGCGAACATGTCCTCGTCGAGTTCGAGTTCCCGGCCGGCGAAGCTCGAATAGAACTTCCGCAGTCGTTCGAACCGTTCCTGCACGGAATCCCCGGCAATGAGCGAGGCGCAGGTGATCGCCCCGGCGTTGATCATCGGATTACGCGGCCGTTCGGTGATCGGGTCGAGGCTGATTTCATTGAAGGGCTCGCCGGACGGTTCCACATCAACCTTCGCCGCGACCGCCGCGAGACCGCGATCAGCCAATGCCAACGCATAGGTGAACGGCTTCGAGACCGACTGGATGGCAAAGCGTTTCCGGCTGTCCCCGGCCTCGTAGACGTATCCGTCGCTGGTGGCCAGGCAGATGGCGAACGAATCCGGATCGACGATCGCCAGCTCCGGAATGTAGTCCGCGACTGACCCTGAGGTGTCCCCGGACAGATCGCGGTACACGCCGTCGAGATAGTCCAGCACGAGTGATCGCATGGGCAGGACTGTAGCCAGCTCGGTCGCCTGCGACGAAGTCGGCAGTGCTAGTCCCGTGCCGACCACCCGCTGAGTGCTTCGGCAATATCGACCGGCGACGCAGCAACGTCATCGGCGGCCGGTGAGCGGGAGAAGCGCGGCGCCGCGGTGGATTCCAGGAAGCCGTCACGGCGGCGCAGATTGCCACGGGCGGCCATTTGCGGGTGACGGTCCGCCTCGTCGAAGGTCAGTACCGGGGTCACACAGGCATCGGTGCCGCGGAAAACCGCCGTCCATTCGTCCCGGGATCTCGCGGCGAAGGCATCGGCGAACAGCCCACGCAGTTCGGGCCAGCGCGCCCGGTCCTGCCGATCCGGCAGCTCACCAGGGTTCAGGCCCAGCCCTGCGACAAGCGCCGCGTAGAAGCGGTTCTCGATGGCGCCGACCGCAACGAATCGGCCGTCGGAGCAGGTGTAGGTGTCGTAAAACGGTGCGGCGCTGTCCAACAGGTTGCTCTCCCGCCGGTCGGACCAGAGGCCCACCCCGCGCCAGGACAACACCGGTTGCAGCAGCGCGGCGACCCCGTCCACCATCGCTGCATCGATCACCTGTCCCCGACCCGAGCGAGCCCGCTCCACCAGAGCGGCCAGAATCCCCGTCACCAGGAACATCGAACCGGCCCCGTAATCGCCGATCAGGTTGAGCGGCACCGGCGGCGGCCGGTCGGCCCGGCCCATCGCGTGCAGCGCACCGGTCACGGCGAGGTAGTTGATGTCGTGGCCGGCGGTGGTCGCGTCGGGGCCGGTCTGTCCCCAGCCCGTCATCCGGCCGTAGATCAGCCGGGGATTGCTCGCACAGCACTCCGCGGGCCCGACGCCCATCCGCTCTGTCGTGCCCGGTCGGAATCCCTCGACCAGCACGTCGGACCGGTCGATCAGCGTCCTGACCTGCTGCCGGGTCACCGGATCGGTCATATCGGCCCGTACCACCCGGCGGCCGCGGAGCACCGGATCCCTTGCCCCAGAGGGAATGACGTCGAGTTCGCCGGGTGCCAAGCGGTCGATCCGGACGACGTCGGCACCGAGGTCGGCGAGCATCATGCAGGCCAGCGGGACCGGTCCGAGGGCCGCGAATTCCACCACGCGCACACCCGTCAGCGGCGGGCGATCAGCTCCGGTGCCCATGAGGTCGGATGCTGCCATAAACCGCCGGGATTTCGTGGATTCCTGCCGCGTGAGCAAGACTGAGCCGGATCGGCTGTCGATGCCGACGGGTGGGGGGAATCGGCGATGTCTACTGGTCTGCGTTGGCGAATCGGAGCGGGGCTCGCGGCGATGGCGGTGCTGGCGGGTTGCGCCACCGTGGCCGGGACCGCAGTGCCGGGAGCGACGCCGCGGACGTCTGCTTCGGCCACCGAAACGACGTTGACGTCGGCCACCAGAACCTCGACCCGCACGCCGGAGACCACCAGAACATCCGACACATCTCGCACCTCCGAGACCACGCGCACGACGCCGTTACCCGACGATTCCGTCGTGAGCTCTGCGGAGGAGACCGACGCGCCGCCGCAGAATCTCCCGATCGGTGAGTCCGTCGAGGTGACTGTCTTCGACGGCGCCGGCACCGTCACCCTGGTCGCGGTCGAACGCAAGGCAACCGGAGTCGATGAGTACGCGGATGCTCCGGCCAACGGCAACTACGTGGCGCTGGACGTGAGCTACGAGGCAACCGAGGGTGAGCTCAACTACAACCTGTTCGATTGGTCGATCCGTGATGCGGAGGGCCGGCGGTACGACGCCAGCGGTTCCTATGACGGCTACGAGCCGTCGCTCAGCTCCGGCACGCTGTCCAAGGGCAACAAGGCCCGCGGGTTGGTGGTCATCGACGCGCCGGTCGGTCCGCTGACCGCGGAGTACACGCCGAGCTCCATCGCACCCGCCACCTGGGCGATCCCCGGCTGATCGGGCCACGCGGCGAAGCTTCGGCGGCTCTCGAAACGCCGCGGCTGCCCGGTGAACGGGTCGTCGAACGCGACCGATCTGGCGACCAGTTGCAGCGGGGTGGAGTAGTCGTACGGATCGGTGTCGAGCAGCTTGGGGTAGAAGTTGTCCCACCGGATCGGCAGGCCCAGCGAGTTCATGTGCAGCCGCAGTTGGTGCACCTTGCCGGTATGCGGGTGTAGTCCGTAGCGGGCGTCCTCGCCGCGGACGTCGAGCAGTTCGATGGTCGTCATGCTGTTCGGTTCGCCCGGCACCTCGTCGGCGGTCGGCGTCCCGCGTTCCTTCACGATCCGGCTGCGCACCGTCGTCGGCAGGTCGATCTCCGGACGATGGGCAGCGATCGCCTCGTAGTACTTGGTCACCTTCCGGTGCGCAAAAAGTTGCTGGTACGCGCCGCGTTGTTCCGGACGCAACGAGAACATCAACACGCCCGCAGTGACCCGATCCAGCCGATGCAGCGGGCTCAGATCCGGCAGAGCCAGGTCGCGCCGCAACCGGACAAGAGCCGATTCAACGATGTAGAAACCCCGCGGCATCGTTGCCAGGAAGTGCGGTTTGTCAATGACGAGCAGAGCGCTGTCCCGGTAAAGGATCTCGATCTCGAAGGGCACGCGGCGTTCCGGGATCGGGTCTCGGTACAGGAAGACGAACGAGTCCGGGTCGAACGGCGTCTGCGAGTCGATCGGCGTCCCGGTGACGTCAACAACTTCACCGGCGGCGACCTTCTCCCGCACCCGGTCCTGGTCGGAGTAGAAGCGCTGCAACAGGTACTCGAGCGTCGTCGCCCAGTGCCCACTTTCCGGCAGCCGAACCCGGCTGGGGTTCAGTCCGTCCCGGACCGGAAGAGGAGCCTTGCGCACGCCTTCACGATAGGCGGCTCGCCGGCTGCCTCCTGACGCTCCCGCATGCCGATCACGGGATCCCGGTGATCGCCCGCTCCGCGTCATTGCGCAGGATGCAGAACTCGTTGCCCTCCAGATCGGCGAGCACCACCCACCCGGAGCCGTCGGGACGCCGCAGGTCGCCGAGTTCGGTAGCGCCGAGCTCCAGCAGCCGGACGAGTTCAGCATCTCGGAGCCCGGCCACCGGTTCCAGGTCCAGGTGCAGCCGGTTCTTGACGGTCTTGCCCTCCGGCACCTCGATGAACAGCACCCGACGGCCGCCGTCCGGCCCGAAGAGCATGCACTCGTCATGGCCGGGCAGATTCGGGTCGGCCGGGTCTTCGACGAAGCCGAGAACCGACCCCCAGAACACCGACTGCGCATAGGCGTCCCGGGCATCGAAGGTGATGTGTGAGATGCGTGCGGTCATGCGAAACAGTGTGCAGGGTCAGAGCGACACGGTCTCCTCGGCCTGCACGACTCTCGCCCTCGGCTCGCCGCCGAGAGCCGGCGCGGCCTGCGGCGACCTCCAGACCCGCCGCATGGCGGTCAGGAACTCCGTCGCCTGGCGCTCGGAATCGAAATCGAGGTCGATCATCACGAAGGCGGGGTCGTCGATCGGGCGGAATATTTGGTAGCGGCGCACTCCGGAACCCCGGCGGTCGACCGGATCTGCGTCGAATGCGCCCTTCCACGCCGTGAAACTCTTCACTGGATGTTCAATACGAACGGTGATCATGTCCTGACCTCTCGTCGGTTGTCGGCGTCGACACATTTTGTCGGCGAGCAGAACGGTAGGCACCGGACCGACGAGTGCACATCCCCGCCGGCGGGGATACCGCTTCGAGCGTGATGGCGGGACACTTCGACCGTGACGGCACGAAAACACCGCGCGCGGGATCGAATCGAACGGCTGTGCTTGTCGACGCTCGACGAGCGGCCGCTGCGAGCGGAGATTCTGGCGGAGCTGAAGCGCGTCATGGACTTTGACGCTTACGTCTGGCTGCTCACCGATCCGGTGACGACGGTCGGGTCCGCACCGTTGGCCGACGTTCCGTGCCTTCCGCAGTTGCCCGCCCTCATCAGGCTGAAGTACCTCACGACGGTGAACCGCTGGACTTCACTTGCCCAGGGGCGAGTGCCCGTCGGGCTGTTGCAACACAACACCGGCGGACAGCTGCATCTCAGCCTGGTCTGGCGAGAGCTGCTGCAGGACTTCGGTGTTCGGGACATCGCGTCGGTGGTCCTCGCCGATTCCTACGGTTGCTGGGGATTCCTGGATCTGTGGACCCGAGGCGGGAAGTCGTTCGGCACAGCGGACGCCGATCTGCTGACCGATATTGCTGGGCCTGTGTGTACGGCGCTACGCCGACGGCAGGCAACGGCCTTCGCGATCGCCACCACCGAACCGGACATCGACGACGGGCCGGCGGTGATGATCCTGGACGACGGCCTTCGGATCTGCAGCCGGACAACGGCCACGACCAAGTGGCTGCGATCCTTGCTGCCCACCGCGGCTGATCGGGCCCCGATCCCCGCCGCAGCGCTCAACGTCGCTGCCCAGCTCCTGGCAGTCGAAGCCGGCGTTGATGATCATCCGGCGGCCGCCCGCACCTTCGTCCGCGGACACACCTGGGTCAGTCTGCGGGCCAGCCGATTGGAAGCGCCGTCCGAGCCTGGGACGATCGCGGTGTCGATCGAACAGACACCTGCGGGTCCACGGCTCGACCTCTTCGCGCGCAGTCATGGGCTCTCGCCCAGAGAGCAGGAATTGCTGGTCAAGCTCGCTCGTGGCGCGGACACTGCGGAGATCGCCGAACGGATGAGCATCTCGGAGTACACGGTTCAGGATCACCTCAAATCCATCTTCGCGAAGACCGCTTTGACCGGCCGCGGCGCAGTGATCACCGCGGCCCTCGGTCCGGGATACGGCTGAAAACTGGCCCACCCGACCACGGCAGTGGTAGTCAGGGGATCACCACCGCCGACCGGCTGGAGATCAACATGCCACTGAGCACAATCGTCGACCGTCGATGAGTCCGCGCGCGAAGGAGCCACCGGAGGTCCGTGACGGCGTCGAGCTGACCAGCCTGGACGGCCCGCTGTTCGACGGCGCGGACGCCACCAAGCGTGATCTCGTCGACTACCTGGACTTCGTGTCCGGTCGCCTGGTGCCGGTGCTGACTGATCGGCCGTTGTCGGTGATCAGGGTGCGGCCCGGACAGGCGCCGTTCATGCAGAAGAACGTGCCCAAGTACGCGCCGGAGTGGCTGCAGACGACGACGGTGTGGGCCGAAGCCTCGCACCGGAAGATCGCCTATGCGCTGTGCAACGACCGGCGGACCCTGTTGTGGTTCGCGAACCAGCGGGCCGTCGAGTACCACGTGACGCTGATGAAGGTGGGTGCGGATCCGCACCCCACCCACCTGGTCCTCGACCTTGATCCACCGGCCGGCGCCGGCTTCGACGTCGTTGTCGCCAGTGCACAGCTGGTGCGTCAGGCATTGACCGATGCAGGCCTGTCGGGCGCGGCAAAGACGAGCGGCGCCAAGGGGCTACACATCTACGTGCCGCTGGACGCTGGCGTCTCCTTCGAGGACGCGGCCGGCGCGACGCGGGCAATCGCAGCCCGCGCGGAACGCCTCGATCCGACAATCGCGACGACGGCATACATCATCGAAGACCGCGAAGGAAAGGTGTTCCTCGATTCAACCCGAGCCGGCGGCGCGACCGTGGCCGCGGCCTACAGCCCACGGATCCGGCCCGGCGCGCCGGTGTCGTTCCCGCTGGCCTGGGATCAGTTGGCCCGGGTGACTCCGGCGGATTTCACCATCAAGACCGCTCCCGGGCTGTTGGGCGACGACGATCCCTGGCGCGAGGAGATGCCGCCGCCGCAGACCCTGCCGGACGACCTGCTCGAAGAGGGTCGCGGTATTCCGATCGCCAGGGTGCAGGCGATGCACGAGGGTAAGCGGCGTGCCCGTGCCCGCCGGCAGTAGCCCCACGGAACGCGACGCATCATCGTTGTTGATCCGTGGTGCCGGCGCCGCGGACGCGGCGGCCTGTGCCGCGATCTACGCGCCCTACGTCACGGACACCGTCATCACCTTCGAGACCGTTCCGCCCGACGAGACGGAGATGGCCGCGCGCATTGCTGCAGCAGTGCGCCAGCACGCGTGGCTGGTCCTGTTGGATGCGGGCCGAATCGCCGGTTACGTCTACGGATCGCCCTACAAGGCCAGAGCGGCGTATCGGTGGTCCTGCGAGGTCAGCGTGTATCTAGAAGTCGGCCGCCGACGAACCGGCGCCGGACGAATGCTCTACAGCGCCCTCTTCACCCGGCTCGCCGAACGAGGATTCCGCACGGCCGTCGCCGGAATGACGCTGCCGAACGACGCCAGCGTGGGGCTGCACCGGGCCTTGGGGTTCGAGCCGGTCGGCATCTACCGACAGATCGGCTGGAAGCACGGTTCCTGGCACGATGTGGCCTGGACGCAGCGCGCGCTCGGCGTGGGCAGCGATCCGCCGGCGGACCCAGACTGATTTCTGGTCGGACCCGACGACGGAGGGGCGGCCGATCGACCCAGCAGGAAAGCCAGCACCACGGTCAGGGTGCGCTGCGCTCAGGGCACGCGGGTGAGGTAGATCGCCTGGCCCCAGCGGTCGTCGAACCGCGAGACACTTTCCAGGGGCGTCTTTGTCACGAGGTAGCACGCCTTCACCGGTGGCGCACACACCTGGAGGTCCGCCAGTTCGGTGAGCAGCGCCTCGGCGCCGGCCGACGTGTGCTGCGCCTCGCCGATCTCCAGGCCGAGGTCGTCGGCCCGGGCAACGGCGACCGTGTCTGGGTCGACATCCCAGAATCGCGTGTCCCATTCCAGGGACTGCACGTTGAGGCCCTCGGCGAGGACGAACATCGCGGGAGAGCCTGCCACGCCGGCGGCATCCATCGTCGCGAACAGTTTGCGCGGCAGCGAGCCGTTCACGTTCGATCGGTCGGCGGTGAACTCGTCGATCGGGAACGAGCGGACCAGGTAGTTGGCCGAGCTCAGAACCAGGGCCGCGACCACGACGCCACTACCGATCGCCGCCGCCCAGCGTGGTCGCCACATCAGCACCACCCCGATCACCACGGTCGCCGCGACGTACATCACGACGGTGCCCAGGGTCCGGAACGGGAAGACGTCGGCCGCCGTCAGCGGGTAGCCGAAACTCCACCGCGGCATCCCGAAGATCCAGCCGTAGTACAGGATCCGCCAGGCCGCCAGGCCCGCCGCGAGGGTCACGATGAGGGCAGCGAGGACGCGAAGGGGACGCACTGCGGCCCGGTTCTCACCGAGACGCTGCAGCAGCAGGAGGCCGAGCAAGATCATCGTCGGCGAGAGGTGCATCAAGTAGCGCCCCCAGGCGCGATTCGGTTCGGGGTAGTTGTAGGACGCCCCGAACGAATGCTGGACGGTGGTCGCGATGTAGGTGGCGACCAGCACGGCGAGTCCGACGGCGAAGATCGCCTGCGGGCGGGTGAGACGCAGGCCGGCCGATCGCGGCCGACCGGCGTACACGACGATCGCGAGTACCGCCGGGAGCGTCGGCAGCAGCAGGATGCCGCAGTAGATCGTGAGCCACAGCAGGATCAGCCTCGGGTCGCCCTCGCTGGCGCCGCGACCGAGGGTGGAACTCGGCACCCCAAGACCGGCCGCCTCGAACAGCGTGAACCCCGACGCCATCGCGTAGGCGAGCCAGGCGAGCCCGAGGACCGCGATCGGCACGACGACCGGGACGGCGGCCCGCGCCGACTCGGTCACCTGCCAACCGCGACCCGGCACGCGACGTACCACGAGGTACATCACGAACAGGATGAGGGCCGCAGGGAGGAACAGGTACTTGGTTCCGATGAGGCCGGCGAGCGCCAGTCCGAGAAGCCAGCCCTCACGCGCGCGGCCCCGGCAGGCGAGCGCGATCGCGACGACAAACAGTGGGGTCGAGAGGTTCTCGGACATCATGTAGCCCGCGTAGGCGAGGTACGCAGGCGAGGCGGCTGCGACGGCCGCGGCGACCAGCGGCCACCGCAGCCCGACGGACCGGCCGAGGAACCACGCCGCCGGCACCGTGAGTGCCGAGGCCGACGCGCTGATCGCCATGGTGACCGGGTACCAGTCCTGGGCGAGTTGCCCGGGGGCGAGGAGAAGTGAGTACAGCGGCGGGTAGTGGGCCGTCGTGTACGGGGCGAGCTCGAACAGTGCTCGCGCGTTCTCGATGTAGTACGCCTCGTCGAAGTACAGCGTGGGCCCGCCGTCGTTGACGGCGATCGCGATGCGCAGCAGCATCGTCGCGACGGTCAACACGATGAGGGCGATGAGCTCGCGGGCCGTGACCGGGGTGGCGGGTGCGGCCCCGGGCGTGGCCGCGGAGGTAGCCGCAGCGGCGGTCTGGTTCGTGGTCATCGAGTGCCGTCCATGACGAGGGCGGCGATCCCGAACAGCTGACGTCGGGCGAGGGCTTTCACGCCGGGAGGATGCTCCCGCACGGCCGCGCCCACGGTCGGCGCGGTGTTCTCGAGGAAGGGGTCAGCCGATGACGGAGCACCGCAGCATCGTACGGCTCAGTCGCTGAGCACCCAGCGCAAACGAGCACTGGCAGTTTGCGCTGTATTGGCGGTAGCGGTGGGATTTGAACCCACGGAGGACTTTCACCCTCACACGCTTTCGAGGCGTGCTCCTTAGGCCGCTCGGACACGCTACCGGCGACGACTATACCGGCGACCAGAGCGCATCTTGACCAGCCGACGACGACCCAACGGGCACATCGACGGCGTCGTCAGCCGGTGTTCTGCGGCGGCGTCCTGGCCCGAATCAGCTCGTTGATCAGGGCCAGCATCTCCTCGACGTTCTCCGGTGACTCGGCCGGCAGGTCCGCGTGGTCGCCGCCGGCCAGGGTGGCGTTGTAGTACATGCCGTAGCCGAGCAGCATGATCAGCCGGGCGATCGCCGGGTCCCCCACCGCTTCGAGCAGCGATCGGAACCAACGGTCGTGCACGGTGTTGAGGACCTCCCGAGCCTGTGAATGCGAGCGCTGCAGCAACCGGGTCGCGGCGATCAACGTCCGGTCCAACGGCTCATCTGCTTGGGCGCAGGTCCGCACGTAGTACTCGACACGCCCTTCCGGTGCGGTGTTCATCAGCTCGAGGTCGGCGTTGGCCAGCGTTTCCAGCCGGCCGAGCAGCCCCTCGATCAATGCCTCGCGGGAGCCGAAGTGATAGATCAGCCCACCCTTGGACACCCCCGCCGCTTTGGCGACAGCGTCCAGGGTCGTCTCCCGTTCGCCGTTCTCGATCAACATTCGCTCGAACGCGTCGAGCACCTTGTCGCGGGCCGCGGGGGGTGGTGGCACCCGTTCAGCGTAGGCGTGCGGCCACACCAAGCCACAGAGAGCCGTCGGTGATCAACGGGAGGGGCCATTTCGTGTTGCGGCACATCCTCACATGGCCACGGACATTGATCAGCCGGCCGAAGACGGGTGAGGACGAACACCATTGCTCGTCTTGTTACTGTACCAACTGGTCGGTATAGTAATCAGCAACAGTTTCGTCTACCAGGAGTGAGCATCATGTCCAGCACCATCGAGCCACGCGCAGTCCAGTTGCGCGCGACCCCGGCACAACCACAACAGGTGGCCGCGGTCGACGCTCGCCACTTCATCGCGGTCGGCGCACCCGCACCGCGCGCCGGGGCCCGCGAGTGGATCGCCCTTGCCGTGCTGCTGTTGCCGGTGCTCCTGGTCGCAGTGGACGCGACGGTGCTCAGCTTCGCGTTGCCGGCCATCTCCGAGGCCCTCAACCCGACCGGCACCCAGCTGCTCTGGATGATCGACATCTACCCGCTGGTCCTCGCCGGGCTGCTCGTCTCGATGGGCAGCTTCGCCGACCGGGTCGGCCGCCGCAGGCTGCTGCTGATCGGGTCGGTCGGCTTCGCAGTCGTCTCCGCCATCGCCGCCTACGCACCTTCTGCCGAGGCGCTCATTGCCTCCCGCGCGGCGCTCGGCTTCTTCGGCGCCATGCTGATGCCGTCGACACTGTCCTTGCTGCGCAATGTCTTCGTCGATCGTCAGCAACGTCGACTGGCCATCGCGATCTGGGCGGCCGGCTTCTCCGGTGGCGCAGCCCTCGGCCCGATCGTCGGCGGATTCCTGCTGGAGCACTACTGGTGGGGCTCCGTCTTCCTGATGGCCGTCCCGGTGCTGGTGCTGCTGCTGATCCTGGCGCCGATCTTCGTTCCGGAATCCAAGGACCCCACCCCGGGACCGGTCGACCCGATCAGCATCGGACTGTCGCTGATCACCATGGCGCCCATCGTCTACGCGATCAAGAGCATCGCCCATGACGGTTTCACCCAGCTCTCCATCACCCTGATCGCGGTTGGCCTGGTCGCCGGCACGGCGTTCGTCCGCCGCCAGTTGAACCGGTCGCAGCCGATGCTCGACGTCCGGTTGTTCACCCGGTCGTCGTTCAGCGGAGCCGTGCTGGCCAACCTGCTCAGCGTGTTCTCGCTGGTCGGCTTCCTGTTCTTCGTGTCGCAGCACCTGCAGCTGGTGCTCGGCGAGAGCCCGATGCGGGCCGGCCTGATCCTGCTGCCCGGCCTGGTCGTCACCATCGTGGCCGGCCTGGCCGTGGTGCCGCTGGTGCGTCGGGTCAGCCCGCGCACCATCGTCGCCGGCGGCCTGTTGATCAGCGCCGCGGGTTATGTCGCGGTGCTGCTCGGCGCCCATCAGGCGTCCGCGGGCGCGCTCGCCTTGGCCTTCGTACTGCTGTCGCTGGGTATCGGCGCCGCCGAGACGATCTCGAACGATGTGATCATCTCCAGCGTGCCGGCCGACAAGGCCGGTGCGGCGTCCGCGATCTCGGAGACCGCGTACGAGATCGGCGCGGTGCTGGGCACCGCCGTGCTCGGCGGGATCCTCACCGCCTCATACAGCGCCAGCGTCGTGCTGCCGGCCGGCCTGAGCTCGGCTGACGCGACCAGCGCCGCCGAAACGCTGGGTGGCGCAACCGCAGTCGCGTCACATTTGCCGCAACCGCAGGCAACCGAACTGCTGACGTCCGCTCAGCAGGCGTTCGGCGGTGGCGTTGGTGTCACGTCCGTCATCGCCGTGGTGCTGATGGTGGCAGCGTCGGTTCTGGTCTGGGTGACCTTGCGCGGCAAGGGTGCCGAGAGCTGATCCGCCGGCCCCACTCAGACCGACGAAGTAGGGCTGAGTGGGGACTGCTCCACCTTCACCCCGCGCCAGAAGGCCAGGTGCCCGGTGATCTCCGCGGCGGCCGCCTTCGGGGCCACGTACGTCCACGCGACGTCCCGCCCAACGGCTTCGCCGACCTTGGCCGAGTAATAGGTCGCGGTGCCCTTCCACGGACACACGCTCGTGGTGTCGGTGGGCTCCAGCAGTTCCCAGTTGACGGAGCTCGGCGGGAAGTAGTGGTTGCCCTCCACCACGACCGTGTCGCTGCTCTCGGCAATGACCGTTCCGTTCCATACAGCGCGCATATCGATTCGACTGCCTTCCTCGGGAGCCACCCAAATGATGGCTCACCGGGGGTACTGGTCTTTCGAACCACCTGGATGCGGCGGTGATTCCATGGGTCTGCGCACCCGCGCCCGGATCGCTCGCGTTCTGGTCAAGAATGCGAGCGGGTTACTGTTCACCTCGCCGGTGATGGTTCGACGTGGTACTGGCTGATGTGCCGTGGACCGCCACCGGATAACGCTGCTGAGCCTGTCGAAAGTCGATCAGGCTCCTTCGAGACGGAGCGCGTCATGAGCCCCACCCTGCACGAAAGACGTCCGGTCGCCGGCTCACGGCGTGCCACCACCCTCAACCGAATAGTGGCTACTGTTTGCGGTTTGAGCCTGGTGGCTGTCCTGGCTGCCTGCACCGGAGTAAATTCGGCACAGGACTTCGGGTCCACCGCGGTGGAATCGGGATCGTCATCGGCTGCGAACGAACCATCAGGTACGGAATCGTCGGAATCGGCCGCCGGACCGGCGGACGAAGCAGCGCCGCAGAATCCGAACCAGATCCCTGGTGTCCCGACGAACGAGGTCTATGTCACCAAGGCGATCAACTCGATCGACAGTCTTTCGCAACGAGTGTTCGACGATGCCGGAATACCCGGAATGGCGGTCGCCGTGGTCCATCAGGGCAAGGTGGTCTTTGCTCAGGGTTACGGCGTCAGGGAGATCGGCCAACCCGAGACCATTGACGCCGACACGGTTTTCCAGCTTGCCTCGTTGTCAAAGCCGGTGGGAATGACCGTCGTGGCGAATGAAATAGGGAAGGGCACAGTCGGTTGGGAGACGCCGGTCGTGACACATCTCCCGACCTTTGCGTTGGCCGATCCCTACGTGACGCAAAACGTCACGATTGCCGACATGTACTCGCACCGGTCCGGTCTGCCCAACCACGCCGGTGATCTCCTGGAGGACCTCGGGTACGACCAGGCTGAGGTTTTCGACCGGCTCAAGCAGTTGCCGCTCAACCCGTTTCGGGCTGTTTACAACTACACCAACTTCGGTTTGACGGCCGCGGCGGAGTCTGTGGCCGCGGCCGCCGGCACCGATTGGGCCACCCTGTCCGAGCAGGATGTGTACGGCCCGTTGGGCATGACGAACACCAGCTCCCGATTCGCCGACTTCCAGGCGAACCCGGATCGGGCACTCGGGCACGTCCAGCTTCCCGACGGCAGCTATCAGGCGAAGTATGTCCGGGATCCCGATGCCCAAACGGCAGCCGGCGGGGTCAGCTCCTCGATCAACGACATGGCGACGTGGCTCGCCATGGTGATGAATGACGGGAAGGCGGCCGACGGCACCCAGATCGCCGACGACGAGGCATTGCGGGCGGCGCTGACGCCGGTCATGCGATCCGCGGACGGCAGCCCCACTCCGGGATCGATCGACGGGCGGACCGGCTTCTACGGGTACGGGATGGGCGTCGGCACCGACAGCACCGGCCGGGTGCGGCTCTCCCATTCCGGCGCCTTCGCCCAGGGTGCCGGCACGACAGTGCTGGCAATCCCCAACCTCGACCTGGGCATTGTGGTGCTGACGAACGCGGCCGCCAACGGCACCGCCGAGGGCCTGGTCAACAACTTCGCCGACATCGCCGAGTTCGGCAGCGAGCAGCAGGACTGGGTGGCCGGGTACAAGCGGGCCCTGGCAGGGGTCTCGGCTCCGTTTGGTGAGTTGGTCGGCGAGACACCGCCGGCCGCCCCGGTCCCTGCCTCCGTCCTGCCGACCTACGCCGGGACCTACCAGAACGCGTTCTGGGGGCCGGTGACCGTGACGGAGTCGGGCGGTGAACTGGTGCTGACCGCCGGCCCGAACAATCAGCAATTCCCGCTCACCCACTGGGATGGTCAGACCTTCACCATGGTCCCGACCGGCGAGAACGCGCCGGACGGCAGTATTTCCGAGGTGACATTCACCGTCACCGGCGACACCGCATCGGCCGTCACGGTGGAATTCTGGAACCACGACGGATTGGGAACCTTCACCCGTTGAGCAGGTCACCACGCGAAGGATGGGTGCCCCGGCCCCGACTGAACGGCTACCGACCGCTCAACACTGAAATCGGGTCTGCCACGGTTCAGTCGATCGGCTGTGCGCGGTGGTTCGCGAAGAACGCGCGCAGCAGCGCCGCGCAGTCGTCCTGAAGCACTCCCCCGCGCACCTCGACCCGGTGCGTCAACCGGCGGTCCCGCATGACGTCCCACAACGACCCGGCCGCACCGGTTTTCGGCTCCCAGCAGCCGAAGACCACCCTCGCCACCCGGGCGTTGACGATCGCCCCGGCGCACATGGTGCAGGGTTCCACTGTCACGGCGATGGTGCAGCCGGTCAGGTTCCACTGTCCCAGCACCCTTGCTGCGGCCCGCAACGCAAGGATCTCTGCGTGCGCGGTCGGATCCCGAGTGGCCTCCCTGGCGTTCCAGCCCTTCGCCGATGACGACCCCGTCCGGGGCGATCACTACGGCGCCGACGGGGACGTCGGCGGATTCGGTGGCCCGGCCGGCCAGCGCGAGCGCCAGTTTCATCAGTTCGCCGTCGGTGGCCGCTAGGGCGGGCTCCCGAAAACCATCGGGCGACATTTGCGGTTGAGGTCAGACCTTCTCGAGCACGGCGGCGAACGCCTCGCCGAAGCCACAGCGCTGCGCGATCATCGCCAACTGTTCGTCCGGATACAAGGTCTTCGTCGTCGACGATCAGCTGCATCTCCTGCTCGGGGACCCCCAGGTCGGCCAGCAAGGTCAGGTCACCCTCGGCCCAGGGATCATCGTCGACCTCGTCGTCCTCAGGGATCTGCACCTGCAGGAGATCGAGCACGTCGGCGGCGATGTCGTAGTCCAGGCCTGCGGTCGCATCCGACAGGAGCAGCGCGGCGCCGCCCGGGATCGGCCGGACCAGCACGAAGAACTCGTCATCGATGGCCAGCATGCCGAAAACCGGCCCGGTGGTCGCGACCCGGCGCAGGCCGGTGATCACCCCGTCCAGATCGTCCAGTAGTTCGGGGGCCAGCAACGAGCAACGCCAGGTGGTGTCTTCGCGGGTCACCGCGACGCCGAAGCCCTCGGTCGTGGTGGTACTCGCTGCGCTCACGGTTGGCAACGTTACGGCCTCTGCAGCACAGCGGCTACGCAGTACCCACTGCAGCACCCGGAAATCCGCGTCTGTAGAAGGTGCCTCCAGGGCCATTCGGGTGGCTCGACCACCTGACGGGCAATCCTTGCCCGATGGGCGAAGTCGCTCTGGTTCATGATGTCCCCATGACCGGAGAAACTGCGTCGTCATTCGATTCGTCCCGTTCCGGCCTCCCGCCGGCACTGTGCGTTGTGGGTTTTGGCCTGATCGGTGGATCGCTCGCCCGGGCGGCTCAGCCACTGGTCCCGGTTTTCGGCTGGTCCCCCAGCGAGGGAACCCGGGCCGCAGCCAGAGCCGACGAAGTCGACGTGATCGATTCCCTGGAAGCCGCGCTGACCCGAGCTGCCGATCAGGATGCGCTGGTCGTGCTGGCCTCCCCGGTGACCACCTTCCGCGGGCTCCTGCGCAGCATCAATGAGGTCGCACCCGCCGTCAGGCTGACCGACGTGGCCAGCGTGAAGGGCGCGGTCCAGGACGAGGTTTCCGAACTGGCGCCGCGCACCAGATACATCGGGTCGCACCCGATGGCGGGCACGGCCGCGTCGGGCTGGGCCGCCGGCACCGCCGATCTCTTCGCGGGGGCGGCCTGGGTGACGTGCCTGACCGAGGACACCGACGTCGACGATTGGGCGACGCTGGCGAGCCTGGCGTTGGCGTTGGGCAGCAGAGTGGTGCCGGCAGACGCCCAGGCGCACGACCAGGCCGTTGCCCGGATCTCCCACCTGCCGCACCTGATGGCGCTGGCATTGGCCCAGGTCGCGGACAACGGCGGGGCCTTGGCACTGTCCCTGGCTGCCTCGTCGTTCGCGGACGCCACCCGGGTGGCCGGCACGCGCCCGGAATTGATCAGGGCGATGTGCGAGACGAACCGGGACGCGCTGATCGACGCAATGGACGACGCGCTGGGAATCCTCGGCGTCGCCCGGGGCTCCCTGGCCTCCACCGGGTCGTTGTTCAAGATCGCCGAGGCCGGTCACCTGGCGCGGGCCCGGTTCGACGGACGTTCCGACCAACTCGCCGAGGTGAAGCTGGACGGCGCGGACATGGTCGACCAGCTGCTGGCGGTCGGGGCGGCCGGGGGGCACGTCAGCCAAATTGACCGGTCGGGAGGCGAGCTGGTCATCAGCGCCTGGTATCCGGACGAGGAGTGAGCCCGCAGCCATACCCGACGAATGACGGACACGGGACCACGGCGCCGTACCCTTTGCACTGGTACTTGTCCCGGCAGCCTGCAGATCGGAAATGAGAAATGCACCGCCTCTCGGGCTTCATGCGCACCTACTGGACGCGCGGCGAACCGGGTAGGGCAACTCCACGATCGTTGGCCGTCTTCATGCAGCGGATGTGGCTGGCGGCGCTGCTGTTCAAGCTGCTGGGGTCGTCGTGGGATGTTTCCTGGCATTTCAAATGGTTGCGTGACGACCTGGCCGGCGCGCACATCCTGAACACCGTCGGCACCGGGATCGCCATCGGGCTGGTGCTCGCCCACACCTTCACCGGTTACGGAACCGACCGGCGCTCGCTGCGGATCATGCAGATCGGCACCGGCATCTTCGTGCTGGCCGGACCCATCGACGTCATCAACCACCGGGTCAACGGCCTTGACCTGACGGCCTGGTCGCCGTCCCACCTGCTGCTCTACGGCGGAACCGCGATCATGATCGCCGGGGTGATCCGGAACTGGTACCACAGCTTCCCCACGCACGGGCGGTTCGCGCGGCAGTGGCGGCTGGGCATGATCGCGCTGTGGGCCTTCATGTTCGAGAACATGTTCTTCCCCACCGGCCAGCAGGAGTACGGGATCCTGGAGATCGCGTCCTGGTTCCGCGGTGCCCCCTACGCCGAACCGGAGCTGATCAGCTTCGCCGCGGGCCAGCTCGGCCGCCCGGTGGATGACATCGCCGTCGAATCCTTCGCGATGCCGATCGCGCCGTGGGTGTACCCGGTCTGGGGGATCGCGGTCTGCGCCGCCCTGCTGGTGTTCGCCCGGGTCATGGTCGGCTGGCGCTGGACGGCCACCGCGGTGGTCGGCATCTACGTGCTCTACCGCTGCCTGATCTGGCCGGTCCTGACGTTCACCATCTTCCCGCCCAGCATCGTGCCGTTCTGGCTGCTGCTGGTCGGGGTGACGGTGGACGTGGTGTTCCTGCTGAAGCTGCACCCGTATCTGCGGGCGCTGGCCGGCGCTGTTGCCGTGACTGCGGTCGGGTACGGCGCGATCTGGCTGCAAACCGTCGCGTTCGGCACCCCGACCGACCTGGGCGGCATGACGATCGCGCAGCAGCGGACGACCTTCGAGGCCGGGAATGTGCTGCACATGGTGCCCGTGACCTGGTCGTCGTGGTGGGTGGCGGGTCTCGGCCTGTTGGTCACCTGGTCGGCAGTGACCTGGCTGGCCGCCCGCAGCGTCGGTCTGGATACGGCTCGTCCGCCGACGCCGACGCTGGAGTACGGGCCGGAGCCGCGGCGTGACGCCCGCGGCGGGCTGGATCGCTGGGCACCCGCCGAGGATTCGCTCCCGACAAAGGCCTGATCGATCACTGCCGTGAATCCGACCGCCGAGAATCCCGTTTCGGATGGGGCACGGCCGAACATTCCGTCACCGGCGTTGGTCGTCCTGGTCGGGCCCTCCGGTGCGGGCAAGACCACCTGGGCCAAGCGGCACTTCGCGTCCAACGAGATCGTGTCCTCGGATGCCCTGCGAGCCGTCGTCGGCAGCGGCGAGGGTGACCTGGACGCCTCCGTCGACGCGTTCGCGGTGCTCGATGCGGTGGTCGCGGCGCGGCTACGCCGCGGGTTGACGGCGGTGATGGACACCCTGGGGCTCGACCCGGCTCGGCGGCTGAGCGCCATCGCCGCGGGGCGGGCCGCGGGCCTGCCGGTGATTGCCGTCCGGTTCACCACCGCGCTGGACGTGTGCCGGTCGCGGAACCGGCTCCGGGATCGGCCGGTGCCCGCCCCGGTGTTGAAGACGCAGTTCCAGCGGACGACGGCGCTCGACCTGGCGGCGGACGGGTTCGATCTGCTCCTCGACGTCGACACGGCGCCGGTCGGTGCAGAAACGGCCGGAGCAGAACCGGTCGGTGCAGAAACGGCCGGTGCGGAACGCCCATCGGTCGACCCCAGGCCCGACCTCGAAGAGTCCGGAACACATTCGCCGGGGCTGCGGTTCGCGTTGCAGATTTCTTCGTTCCCCTGGGGCAAGGACCCGCGGGCCTGGCTCGGCGATGTCGCCAGGACCGCCGAGCAGGCCGGGTTCGCCGCGATCGCCGTCATGGATCACCTGCTGCAGATTCCGCAGGTGGGCCGCATCTGGGACCCGATCCCGGAGGCCTACGTCACCCTCGGCTACCTCGCCGGGGTGACCGAGCGGGTCGAGCTGGGGGCGCTGGTGTCGCCGGTGACGTTCCGCGCCGCGCCGCTGCTGGCGAAGATTCTGGCCAGCCTGGACGTGGTCTCCGGCGGCCGCGCGTTCTGCGGTCTCGGCGCGGGCTGGTTCGAGCGGGAACACGCCGCGTACGGGCTGCCGTTCCCGTCCGCGAAAGCACGGCTGGACACGCTGGAATCGACCATCGGGGTGCTCCGGGCGTTCTGGGGTCCCGGCACCAAACCCTTCGGTGAGCTGCCCGAGACCACCAGCTACCCGCGGCCCGGCGCGATACCGATCATCGTCGGTGGCGGCGGGGAGCGACGCACCCTGGACGTCGCCGCCCGGCTCGGCGACGGCTGCAATCTGAGCTCGGACCTGCCGGTCCTCGACCGCAAGCTCGAGGTGTTTCGTGGGCACGCGGCGCGGGCCGGGCGTTCGATCAACGAGCTGCGGATCACCGTGCTGGATCTGCCGATCGTCGGGACCGATCCGGACGACGTTGCCCGGCTGGTCGAGGCTCACCGCGGCCGAAAATCCGCCAAGGCCTACGCGGCCGCGCACCATGCCGGGACCGTCGAGCAGCAGATCGCGCGATACCGGCAGCTGGCCGAGCGGGGCGTCCACACCGTGTTCGTCAGCATTCCGGACCTTGCCGGGCCGGCCGAGATCGAGAAGTTCGCTCCGATCGTCGAGGCGTTCCGGAGAGCCGACTCGCCGTGAAGGATCCGTCGGTCAGGGGCAGCAAAATCCTTCGCGATCACCTCGGATTGGCGGCTCAGAACGGCGTGACGGACGCCCTGGTCAGCACCACCGCAACGCCGAACGCGAGCGCCAGCACGATCAGCTCCCAGCCGCACCACACCGCGACGGCAGTCCGCCGGCCTGCGGCGATCTTCGGCAGCAGCCGGGTCCGCACGACGATCGCAATACCGGCAATAACCACGATAAAAACGGCCTTGGCCAGCACCAAAACCCCGAACCGGGTCGTCCAGATCGACTCCGGCAAGCTGGTGACCGGCGACAGCGCCAGCTCCAGCAGACCGGTGAAGATTCCGCTGACGCCGACGATCAGCACACACCAGGTCGCCAGTCGTGAGTAGCGCGGCATCGCCATGGCGAGCAACTCGGGCCGCCTGGACAGGAAGAGGATCACCGCCCCGAGCGCCCCGGCCCAGGCGCTGGCGGTCACCACGTGCAGTTCCATCACGACCATCGACAGGTCGTGATACGCCCAGTTGGAGGCGTGCCCGGTGAGCGGCAACGGCAGCAACCCGAACAGCGCGATCCCCGCCCGCAGCTCGGCGGGCACGCTCTCCCCGTGACGCAGGCTCAACCTGCACAGCAGTACGGAGGCCACACCGCAGCCGGCCGACAGCAACAGACCCTTGCCCGCAGCGATGTTCGAGACGTAGAGCCAGATCGCCGACGGCGTCGGGAAGCTGCCGGGGTTCAGCTCCGCGGTCAACAGCACGATGGACAGCAGCGCCGAAACCGTCCAGCCGACCGAGGCCCACAGCCCGGCGCGGCGAGCGACCCGCATCACCGGTTCGGTCTTCTCCGGGCGATCGAAACCCAACAACCGGGCGAGAATCGCGACGCCGGCCGCGGCCACCGCACAGACGTCCAGCAGGGTCCGGGAAATCGGGATACCGAACCGGACGACCGGTCCGGGATCGTCCAGGCCGGCGATGGGCGGCAATTCGGTGGACCCGGTGCCGACCACTGCAGCCACCACGGCGGCCGCGGCCAGCAGCACGACGAACCAGCCGGCCGGCCTGACCAGCCCGGCGAACTGGATGCTGTCGAGCCTGGCTCGGGGAGACCGACCACCCTCCGTGGTGGCGGTGCGCCGACCACGACCCGGAGGTTGACCGGCGGGTTGCCGGGGGCGGGCGGTCGTCACCGGTTCATCGTGACACGGTTTTCCCCATCGGCCGCCCCACGCAGGACAACCTTCGTCCCCCGCTGAGGCGGAGCGTCACCGCTCTCGCCGCACCCTTCCTACTGCCCAATCCGGCTGGTCCGACTGCCGTACCCCGCCGTCTTCGCCGAAGATCAGGAAGGTGTCGAACGTCCTGGCGAAGGCCCGGTCGTGCGTGACGGCGATGACGGTCCCGGCGAAGGCGTCCAACGCCAGCTCCAGGGCCTCCGCAGAATGCAGGTCGAGGTTGTCCGTAGGCTCGTCGAGCAGCATCAGCGTCGCGCCGGACAGCTCCAACAGCAGGATCTGCATCCGCGCCTGCTGCCCACCCGACAGGGTGTCGAACGTCTGCTCGCCCGCCCGCGCCAGCCCGTAGCGATCCAGCGCCCGGGCCGCCTGCTCCCGGCCCATCCCGCTGCGGTGCTCGTCCCCGCGGTGCAGGATCTCCAGCAACGTCCGGCCGTTCAGCTCGCTGTGCGCATGTGTCTGCCGGAAGAACCCGGGCCGCACCCGTGACCCGAGGACGACCTTCCCGGTGTGCGGCACCGGGTCGATGGCCTCGTCGGACACCGGCTGATGCTCGATGTCCGGGTCAGAGCCACCCCGCGCGAGCAGCCGAAGGAAATGCGACTTGCCGGAACCGTTGGAACCGAGCACCGCCACCCGGTCCCCGTAGAAGACCTCCAGGTCGAACGGCGCCATCAGACCGGTGAGCTCGAGCCCGGTACAGACAACGGCGCGCTTGGCGGTGCGGCCGCCGGCCAGCCGCATCGTCACCCTCTGCGTGAGCGGCACCGCCTGCGGCGGACCGGCCGCCTCGAACTTCGCCAGCCTGGTCTGCGCGGCCTGGTATCGCGAGGCAAGACCGTCGTTGTAGGCCGACTTGGTCTTGTACATCAGCACCAGCGCCTTGAGCTTCGCCCGCTCCTCATCCCAGCGTCGGCGCAGTTCCTCCAGCCGGGAATTCCGGTCATCCCTGGCCTCGTGGTAGGTCGAGAACGAGCCGCCGTGTACCCAGGAGACAGCGCCGGCAACCCCCGGTTCCAGGGTGACGATCCGACTTGCCGCCCTGGACAACAGTTCCCGATCGTGCGAGACGAGCAACACGGCCTTGCTGGTGGACGCCAGGCGCTCCTCGAGCCAGAGCTTGGCCGGCACGTCCAAATAGTTGTCCGGCTCGTCCAGCAGCAGTACTTCGGCGCTGCCGCCGAGCAACAGCTCCAGCACCAGCCGCTTCTGCTCACCACCGGACAGGCTGGTGACGGCCCGGTACTTCGCCCGGTCGTACGGCAGGCCGAGCGCGGCGACGGTGGCGAAGTCGAAGGCGGTTTCATGGGTGTACCCGTCGACGTCCGCCCAGTCCGCCAGGGCCTGCGCGTAGCGCATGGCGACCGGCTCCGAGTCGTCGGTCATCATCTCCAGCTCCGCGTCGTCGACGGCCAGGGCCGCCCGCCGCAGCGGCTCCGGGGATACCGACAGCAGCAGGTCCCGAACGGTGGAATCGTCGCGGACGGATCCGATGAACTGCGGCATCACCCCCAGCGAGCCGGTCCGGCCGATCGCGCCGTCGTCGGGCAGCAGTTCGCCGCTGGCGATCCGCAGCAGGGTGGTCTTGCCGGTGCCGTTCGGGCCGATCAGTGCCGTGACCTGACCGGGCCCGACCCGGAAGGTCGCGTCGGCCAGCAGCGGTCGGCCGTCGGCAAGGCTGTAGCTGACTGCGTTGAATTCCAGATGACCCACGACGGCCAGCGTGGGGCTGAGGTCCCTGTGCGTCAACCCAGTTGCGACAGCGAACCGTCGTCAGGGCGCGCTGCGGTGGCCAACGGCACAGTTCCAGTGGGTGAACCGGTCCTCGATCACCGCGCCGAGCCACTCAGTGCCCAGTACGGTACGGAGCGTGAGCGCCGCATTCGGCCCGGCCAGGCTCCTGACCTGGTCCTCTGATGACGGTCGACGCCTGGAGACGGTGCGGATCGTGGTCACTGAGCGTGGGCTGCGGGCCAGCGGTTACCTCGTTGTTGTCGGTCGGCACAGTTTCGGCGCCTCCTACTCGGTGCTGTGCGACGCGACCGGCCGGACCCGGCGGCTGACGGTGCAGAGCGATTCCGCGCTCACCGAACGTGGACTGTCCCTGACCCGCACTCCCGGCGGGCCATGGCTCGACGGTGCGGGCAAGCCGCCGCCGTCCGGTCGATCCGGGATGCCCGAGCTCGATGTCGCGCTCGACATCGATCTGACGGCCAGCGCGTTCAGTAATTCCCTGGCGATCCGCCGGCTCGGACTGCACCAGCGGTACGGCGAGGAAGCGATCATCGTGGCGGAGGTGGGGGTGCCGGATCTCGCCGTGGCACCGGTGGAGCACCGTTACCGGACGACCTCCGTGACCCAGGACGGCGCCCGGATTCACCATCACGGCCCGGCCGGTGAACACGACATCACCGTGGACCATCACGGGTTCGTCATCGATCTGCCGCACCTGTCCTATCGCCTACGCTGAACGAGCGCAGATCGGGGAACGGGACCGGTCGGGACGAGAGGGGTACAGACTCATGGTCGACTTCGGGGAACTCAGGGACAAGGCGCAGGACCTGGTCGCGCAGCACTCGGACACCGTCAAGGACGGCATCACCAAGGCCGGGGCCTTCGTCGGCGAGCAGGTCGGCCACGACAAGGTCGATCCGATCGAGGACAAGCTGCACGACCTGGTCGACAAGGCCGCCGGCAAGGATGACGTCCCGCCGGCCGGCTGAGAGCCCACCACTAGGCAAGTCCAAATCTGGTTGCCAGCCAGTCGGTGGTGACGGCGACGGCCTCGTCGCCGTACTCCTGATCAGCGGTGAAGCCGTGGTCGCCGCCCTCCACGGTGTAGAGGGTCTTGTCCGTGCTGGCCACCGTGGCCAGGAAGACGTTGCTGATCTCCGGGTCGACGATGTCGTCGTCGGAGCCGACCACCGCCAGCACCGGGTTGGTGAAGCCCGCGACGTCGTCCAGCGGATGCGAATCCAGAATCGTGTCGAACCAGGCCAGCGACAGCTGAAAGTCCCGATCCCCCAGGTCGACCACCACCTCGCCGTTCTCCCGGGCCTCCTCGTGGGCGTCGGGATCCTCCTCGAAGCCGTTGGCAATCGCCCCGCTCCAGGACACCAGGGCCGCCACCCCGGGCACCGTTCCGGCCACCGTCGCCGCGATCGAGCCTCCTCGGGAGAAGCCGAGGATCGCGACACGATCGGCGTCCAGCGCCTGGTCCTGCTGCAGGTAGGTCAGCGCGGCCGTCGCGTCCAGCACCATCCCCGGGTAGTCCAGGGACAGATCGGGTTCCTCGGATTCGCCGGAGCCGGCGAAGTCGATGCGCAGCGACGCGATGCCGCGCGCGGCCAGTGCATCGGCCAGTCGGACGAACATGCCGTCCGCGTCCCGGTCCCCCAGGTCGCCGTGCAGCAGCAACACGGCAGGGACCTGTTGGTCTGGTTGCAATGCCGGCAGGGCCAGGGTGCCCGGTACCCGGTGGTCGCCCGCCGGGATCCAGACGTCGGTCTCGCCGGCCGGGGTGGCGGTCGGCTCGGACGGCGCGGTCGACCCGGCCGAGCCTGTGCCGCCGGCCGGGTCGATGCCGCCTACCGGATCGGTGCTGCCGTCCGGATCGGTGCTGCCGGCGGGACCGGCCGGGGAGGTGATGGGTGCCGGCGATGGGGTGGTGGTCGACGTCTCCGCGGGATAGGGGGCCGGATCCGGCTGATCGCTGTCCGCGGACCCGCAGGAGGACAGCACCAGCACGGCGGCGACGACGACCGCAACGTGGCTCCAGCGCGGCCGTCCGGTCATGGCTTTTATCGTCCCCCGCTGGCGGTGAAGGCCGGGTCGGTTCCGGACGGCTGGGTGATCAAAATCGCAGTCATTGCACCACCCAACGGGCCGATGGTCAGGGCTTGAGCTCGGCCACCGCGGCCCGGATCCGTTTGGCGGAGACCGGCACCGCGGTCCGCATCGGCTGCGCGAACAGCGCCACCCGGTACTCGTCGAGCAACCGACGAACGGCTGCGACATCGGGGTCTGCCTGCCGCCCGGCCGGCAGCGCGCCGACCGCCCGCTCCACATCGGCGGTCAGCCCGGTGATCTCGGTCAACCGTTCGCGGTCCCGGGCCGGGGCATCGAGCACCCGTTCCGCCCGGACCGTCAGGGCCTGCAGATGACGGGTCAGGTCCGGCAGGGCGGCCGCGCCGGTCCTGGTGATGAAGCCGGGAGCCAGCAGTGCCGTGAGTTGGCCGCGCATGTCCGTCACCAGGTCGGTGATCGAGGCCCCGCCGCGGACCGCCGACGCGGCGTGCTCGATGGCCCGACCGGCGGTATCCGCCGCCTGCAATGCTTGTTCCACGGCGACGACGACGTCCCGAACTGCCTTGTTCAAGTGAGGTTTGATCTTTCCGGCCAGCGCGGCGAACGACTCGGCGGTCCAGGCCGGGCCACCGGCCCAGTCCAGCAGGGCATCGATGGCGGCCTCTGTGGCGTCGGCGACCAGCGCTCCGACGGACCCGTACGGGGTGGCCGCCATGGTCAGCAATTGTTCGCGGGACAGCGATTGCCGCAGATGCGCCAGCGGCGACGCGGTGCCCATGACCAGCAGCCGCCTGGTGCCGCCGCGCATGGCCCTAGTCTGGTCGGCCGCTGAGGTAAACACCTGCAGGCCAACGGTTTTGCCCTCGTCGACCAGGGCCGGATAGCCGGTGACCGGATGCCCACCGACCGTGCTGGTGACGCTCCGCCTGACCCCATCGGCCGGAAAGGCGGTGAGCCCGGTCTTTTCGACGGTGCCGGAGGCCTTCGCCACGGCCTGCCTGGTGTCCGCCTGCAGCGCAGACTGCAACGTGCCGAGATCCCGGCCGGTGCCAACGGCGCGCCCGGATTCGTCGACGACGGTGAAATTCATCCGGAGGTGGTCGGGGATCTTATGCAGGTCGAAATCCGTTGGCTTGACCACGATCCCGGTCAGGGCAGTGAGGGCAGCGGCGAGTTGCGCAGGTATCGAGCCGGCTACCGATGAGCCGGTCGCCGATCCGGCGACCGGTGCAGGTTCCGGAATCCTGGCCAGCGCCGCCTTGGCGAAGTCCGGGGCCGGGACGAAGTTGCGCCGCAACGTCTTCGGCAGGGATCTGATCAGTGCGACAGCGAGATCGCTGCGCAGGCCGGGGATTTGCCGTTCGAATGCGACGGGGTCGACGCGGGCCAGCACCGCCAGCGGGATGGTCACGGTGACCCCGTCGTCCCGCCGCCCGGGGTCGAAGACGTATCCCAGTTCGAGATCCACGCCACCCGAGGTGAAGCGGTCGGGGAAGGCGGCCGCGTCGAACCTCTCGGACCCGGCAGCGATCAACATCTCGGTGCTGAACGTCATCAGGTCGGGGGTTTCCCGAGCGGCCTTCTTCCACCAGGAGTCGAAATGCCGGGCCGATGTCACGTCGGCGGGAATGCGGGCGTCATAGAGCGCGAAGAGTGTCTCGTCGTCGACGACGATGTCGCGTCGCCTGGTTCGTTCCTCCCAGGCTGCGACGTCATCGAGGGCCTGCTGATTCTGCGCGAAGAACCGGTGCCGGGTGGTCCAGTCCCGTTCGACCAGCGCGTGCCGGATGAACAGTTCCCGGGAGTGCTCCGGATCGATCCGGTCGAACTGCACGGTGCGGGCGGCGAACAGCGTGACGCCGAGCAGCATGACCTTCTCGGTTGCCTCCACACTGCCCCGTTTGGCGTTCCAGCGGGGTTCGGAGTAGCTGCGCCGCAACAGGTCCCCACCGACCCGTTCGACCCAGGCCGGGTCGATCCGGGCGCAGATCCGCCCCCAGAGCCGGCTGGTTTCCACCAGCTCGGCCGCCATCACCAGCTGCGGTCCGGAGCGGGCCAGCGCCGACCCCGGCCAGATCATGAACGTGATGCCGCGGGTGCCCTGGTATTCCCGGCTCGCCTCGTTGCGTTGCCCGATGTGCGAGAGCAGGCCCGACAGCAGTGCGGTGTGCACCTTCTCGTTGTCGACCTCGACCGCGAGAGAGCCCCGGCCGCCCTGGGCCGGTTTGATGCCGACCTGGGTGCCTGCTGGACTGCGGGTTTCACCGCGGACCGCCTGCCCGCCCTTAATATCGCCGGCCTTGACTGCGGCTGACTTCTCGCCAGCTTCGTCCATTCCGAGACCGCGGGCGATCTGCCGAAGCTGCGCGTGCAGGTCCTGCCATTCCCTGATTCGCAGATAGTTCAGGTACTCCCGCCGACACATCTTGCGGAAGGCGTTGCCGGACAGCGCCTTGGCCTGATCGGCGAGATACACCCACAGCCCGAGTAGCGCACTGAAATCCGATGCCGGGTCGACGAACCTGGAATGTGCGGCCGTCGCTTTTTCCCGGTCGTCCAGCGGGTATTCACGGACATCCACGATGGCCAATGCCGCCACGATGATCAGCATCTCCCGCAGACATCCGAGCCTGCTGCCCTCGACCAGGATTCTGGCCAGCCTGGGGTCCAGCGGAAGCGCAGCCATCGAGCGGCCGGTGGGAGTCAGCCGCGGCCGGTCGTCATCGGTTCGGTCCAGCGCCCCGAGCTCGGTGAGAACAGTGATCCCGTCGGTGATCTGCCGCCGGTCCGGCGGATCGAGGAACCCGAAGACAGCGATGTCGCCGAGATCGAGCGAGGCCATCTGCAATATCACCGAGGCCAGCGAGGTGCGGGCGATCTCCGGGTCGGTGAACGCGGGCCGGCCCGCGAAATCCTCCTCGGAATACAACCGGATGCAGATGCCGTCCGCGACCCGGCCGCAGCGACCGGCGCGCTGCCCGGCGGAGGCCTGCGAGATCGGTTCGATGGGCAGTCGCTGCACCTTGCTGCGCGGCGAATAGCGGGAGATCCGCGCCGTGCCGGGATCGATGACGTAGCGGATCCCCGGCACGGTGAGCGAGGTTTCGGCAACGTTCGTGGCCAGCACGATCCGTCGCCCGGTGTGGGCCGAGAACACCTTGTGCTGATCGGCCGCGGACAGTCGCCCGTACAACGGGAGAACCTCGCTCACCCCGCGCTTCGAGGCCAGGTGCCCACGCAGCACCTCTGCGGTATCGGTGATCTCCCGCTCGCCGGACAGGAAGACCAGGATGTCGCCGTCCCCGGCCCGCAGCAGTTCGTCCGTCGCATCGCAGATCGCCTGCGCCTGGTCGATCGCTTCTTCGCGAGCCCGCACCGGTGCCTGCCCCCGCGACTGCCGTGCCGATCTGTCGTCGGGATCGTCGTCGGGATCGGATTGGTCATCCAGACCGAATGGCCGGTAACGGATCTCGACCGGATACGTGCGGCCGGAGACCTCGACGATCGGGGCGTCACCGAAGTGCCGGGAGAACCGCTGCGGGTCGATGGTGGCCGAAGTGATGATCAGTTTCAGGTCCGGCCGGCGCGGCAGCAGGTCCCGCAGGTAGCCGAGCAGGAAGTCGATGTTCAGGCTCCGCTCGTGCGCCTCGTCGATGATGATCGTGTCGTAGGCCCAGAGCATCCGGTCGCGGACGATCTCGTTGAGCAGGATGCCGTCGGTCATCAGCTTGACCAGGGTGTCGGGGCCGGTGTGGTCGCCGAACCTGATCGCGTAGCCGACGGCGCCGCCGACCGCGGTACCGGTCTCCTCGGCGATCCGTTCGGCCAGCGCCCGCGCCGCGATCCGCCGGGGCTGGGTGTGGCCGATCATCCCGCGGACTCCCCGGCCGATCTGCAGGCAGATCTTCGGCAGCTGGGTGGACTTCCCGGAGCCGGTCTCACCGGCCACGATGACCACTTGATTGGCTGCGATCGCCGCGGCGAGGTCGTCCACCCGCTCGGAGACCGGCAACTCGGGCGGGAACGTGAGCGGCGGAACGGTGGCCCGCCGGCGGGCGATCCGCGACTCTGCCGTGGCGACCTGACGCTGGATGTCGGTCAGCGCGCGGTCCCGCTTGGCGCCGTCCGACACCCGGCGGATGCCACGCAACCGGCCGCGGAGTCGGCGTTCGTCAACGGCGGTGAGGTCCGTCAGCCGCGCCGCTAGTTCTGCCGCCGCGGGCGGCGTCGCCGGGGGCGTCGCGGACGGCGCAGAGGTGTCGGTCATGTCGCGGTCCAGGATAGGTCCGCTCAGCCGAGCCAATCCTCCCGTTTAGCGGCCATGTCCCACCGTCTCGCGCGGACCAGCCGGCCGTGGATGGGCGTGCTGGCGCCGAGCTGCCGCAGGGCGGCGCCGAGCTGATCTGGATCGAGCCGCCGCGCCAGGGTGACGTGCGGAGTCCACCGGCCGGCAGCGAAGGTGTCATGTGGGTCGAGGGGGTCGCTCAGTGCGGTCGCCACACAGGCCTGCAGCGCGAGCAGCGCCGCCGACGGGATTGCCAGCCTGGCCAGCACGATCCGCTTGGCGCCGAAGAGCAACAGGCCGCCGACAGTGACCGGGATCGGGAGGTCAGCCACGGCGGTTGCCAGCCGGGCTGCGACGTCCGCGGACAGGGTCTCGCTCAGCGCCAGCGTGACATGTGGTCGGTTGGACTCGCCGGTATGCCTGGCCTGGCTCGGCAGGCCGGCGTCGGCCAGCGCGGCCCACTCCGAACGGATCCGTCGGTCTGTGTCGTCATCCAGGGTCAGCTCGACGGAATGCACGCCACACCACCCCTCTCCCAGGGCCGGTTCCGCTTGAGCCGACGGTGATCAGGGAAGGATAAGGACTGTGCCGCGGCGTTCTGCGTCCGGCAGCCGACTACCCAGCAACGCGAACTGCACCGAGCCAAGAACGAAACAAAGGGGAATCACGATGGCCGTCTTCCGGCGCGGGAAGTCCGATGGTCCCGCCGAGGCGGTAGGTGACGAGGAAGGGACTGACGGCGTCATCGCGGCCGGCCCGGACTCGCTGGCGCGCCGGCGCCTGCGGCACGGCGTGACCACCACCTCCCGCTGGACCATCCGGCTGCTGGTCATCAGCGTCGGATTGTTCGCGCTGTTCTGGCTGATGGGCCAGCTGTGGAGCATCCTGCTGCCTATCCTGTTCGGCCTGCTGCTGGCGACCATCCTCTGGCCGCCGGTGCGGCTGATGCGGAAGAAACTGCCGAACTCCTTGGCCGCGCTGCTGGCGATTCTCGGGTTGATCGCGGTGGTCGGCGGGCTCGTCGCCATCGTGGCACCCCAGGTGACGTCGCAGGCGTCGGACCTGGTGGATCGGGCATCGGACGGTCTCAGATCGCTGCAGAATTGGGCGGCCGGGCCGCCCCTCAACATCGGTCTGGACTCGCTCGGTGGCTTGGTGGACAAGGGCATCGCCGAATTGCAGGCCAACGGCCAGCAGGTCGCGGCGGTCGTCATCGGCAGTCTCGGTGCGATCGGTTCTGCGGCGGTGACGTTCGTCCTCGCCCTGGTGCTCTGCTTCTTCTTCCTCAAGGACGGTCCCCACTTCCTGCCGTGGCTCCGCACCTGGATCGGAGCGGACACCGGCGACCACGTCGAGGTCCTGTCCGACCGGGTTTGGACGGCGCTCGGGCAGTACGTCTGGTCGCAGGCTGCGGTGGCCCTGGTCGATGCGGTGTTCATCGGGCTCGGCGTCTGGTTGCTGGGCGTGCCGTTTGCGCTGCCGATTGCCGTCCTGACGTTCTTCGGCGGCTTCGTGCCGATCGTCGGGGCGTTCGTTGCCGGCGCGATCGCCACTCTGGTGGCGCTGGTCTCCAACGGCATCTGGACCGCGGTTGCGGTGCTGGCCATCGTGCTCGTCGTGCAGCAAATCGAGGGCAACGTGATGCAGCCGATCCTGGTCGGCCGGACCCTCAACATCCACGCGGCGGTGGTGCTGACCTCCGTTGCGCTGGGCGGCACCCTGTTCGGCATCGTCGGTGCGTTCCTCGCCGTACCCGCGGTCGCGGTCTTCCAAGTGATCACCCGGTATGTCCGGGAGCAGCTGGAAAGGCCCCCCACAGTCACGCCGGTTGAACAAGCCGGATTGGCGGCGGCCGCCGATTCGCCAGGCGAGCGCTGACGACTCCCGAGCGGGCCTACTCACTCCTCCGCCGGCTCACTCCTCCGGCGGTGGCGGCGTTCGCATCCGCAGATCAATCAGGTTGAGGGCGTGCGCCTCCAATGCCCGGTCCTCTGTGTTGCCCGATCGCCAGCGCGGCACCTGCCGGGCCTTGCCCGCGTCGTCAAGCGCGACGAAGACCGTCAGGCAGTGCGTCGTCAGGTGCATTTCCGGCGCCTTCGGATCACCCGACCGGACGTGCACGGCGACGTGCATGCTGGTCCGCCCGGTGCGCAACAGCCGGGCCTCCACCTCGACGATGTGCCCGATCTGGATCGGCCGGTAGAACCGCACACCGCCGGAATAGGCGGCGATGCACATGCCGCCGCACCAGCCGGCCCCGACCGCATAGGCCGCTTCGTCGATCCAGCGCATCACGGTTCCGCCGTGCGCCTTGCCGCCCCAGTTCACATCGGTGGGCGCGGCGAGGAACCGCATGGTGATCCGCGGCGCGGTACCGGCATCGGTGTAGGTCTGGGCCGCCATTGCGGTTTCGATGTTCTTGCGCAGGGTGATCCGCTCGACGGCGTTGGCCTCCAACCGCTGATCCAGCGAGGTCACCGGCGTCCAGGACGGCACCGCCGTTGACCGGCCATTGCCGTCGACGGCGACAAAGATCACCAGGCACTTGGTCGCCGTCGTGAAGACACCGACCTGCGGATCGGCGGACGAGACGGTGACCTGAATGTCCATGCTCGACCGGCCCGTATGCATCATCCGGGCATGGACCTCGACCAAGTGCCCGGCCTCGATCGGGCGAGCGAAGTGGATGTTGCCGACGTATGCCGTCACGCAGTAGTGGCCGCTCCACCCGACGGCGAGCGCATAGGCGGCCTTGTCGATCCATTCCAGCACCCGTCCGCCGTGCACCGAACCACCGAGGAAGGCAACATCGGTGGGCGCAGCCAGGAATCGCAGGGTGAGTTCGCTCTGTCCGGTAGCCATCGCGGCCAATCCTCGCGCACCTGGTTCGTCGGCGCCTGACGACCTCGTCGTAGACGACCGGACCGATGGCGCCTGCGTGCCGACGTGCGACTATCCGGCCAACGCCTCCGCGAGACCACGGGAGATACCGGATCGAACCCGCAGGTCGATCGTGTCCTGCATGGTCGCCGGGGCCGCCAGCCGCTCGATCAGCTCCGCCGGCGGCGGGACAAGGGCCTGATGCAATAGCGGGTCTTCGCCCGCCAGGTACCGCAGCTCGCTGGCGTACCTGGCGAGGGTGGCGGATTGGCCGGCTGTTTCGAAAGCGGATGCGGCCGGCCCGGCCAGTTTGGCCGACAGCGACCGCTCGATGTCCGCGATACTGCGATCGGACCAGGTCGCGGCGAGCTGTCCAAGCGCGCCCTGATATCGGTCCGGCGGCGCTTCCTCCGCGGGACCGGCACCGGCGGCCCTGGCCAGTGCCGGTCGCGGCGGCAACGGTGCCTTCAACAGGGCTTCGGCATCGACAATGCCTGCGCCATAACGGGAATTGTCCCAGCCTGCGGGTGTCCGGCAGGTCAGCGCAACCAGCATGCGGAACACCTCCTGCGTCGAGGACCCGTACTTCTGCTTGATGGTCGCCGGGCCGTGGTGGGCGAGCCACAGGGCGGCGACACCGGCGAGGGTGGCAACGGCGAAGGACGTACCGTCGCCCTGCTCGACGGTGTACACCGGCCCGTTCGAACCCTTGTTGGTAGCGGCGGTCCAGACCGCCTGGCCGGGTGCCGAGATGTCGACCTGATCGCCGCGGGAGGATCCGGACCAGGGCTGGTCGTCGACATTCGTGGCTGCCACGGCGAGACATTCCGGGTAGGACGCCGGCGCGGTGACGAAACCGACGTAGTTCCCGGCCGCCGCCATGACGATCATCCCGTCGTCGACAGCGCGTTTGATGGCGGCCTGCAGGCCATTGAAACCGCGGCCACCGATGCTCATGCTGATCACCGAGCAACCCACCGAGCGGGCGTAGTCGACGGCGCGGGCGACGTCCCCGTCGAAGACCTGGACAACGCTCTTCACCGTCCGGATCGGCACCAGCACGGCCTCCGGAGCCGAACCCACCACCTGCCCGGCCGATCGGCTGGCGATCACGCACCCCGTCCCGGTCCCGTGACCGGGATTGTCCAGCGGGAAGAACCAGCGCTTGATCAGCGGGTCAAGCGCGTCGTCGTCCCCATCCAGCACATCCCGGTCGATGGCGAGATTCAGTGCGTCCGGGTAGATCTCGGGATGCTGGGTGTAGCCGGTGTCGATGTGCCCGATCAAAATTCCGGCGCCGCGGGCCTTGCCCCCTGGCCGCGGCGCCAATTGCCAGGCCTGCGGCGCCCGCACATTCTCCACACTCCAGTGCTTGTCACTCGCCGACCTGGCGGCGGCCGCCGGCGAAGCCTCGGCGACCAACATCTCGTCCGCGACGACCGCCCGCGGCCCCACCGAAGGATGCGCGCCGTCCTGCCGGTAGGCGCTGCTGGGCAGGTCCGGTTCCACTTCAGCGTGCAGCCGATCGGCCAGTCCGCGGGCCATGTCGTAGCCGAGTGCCGACATCGGATACGCCGGTGACGCCGGCACCTGACCCCACGTGACGAAGAACCTGTTGAGATCGCTGGTCCGCGGCCGGGGGAAGAGATAGCTCACCGGCCAGCCCGGTCCGAGTTCCGCGGCGAGGCCCTCGCGGAGCTGCTTCAGGCCCCGTCGATCGCCGTCGGGCAGTTCGATCAGGAATCGCAGGCCCGTCGTCAGGGCGTCCGATTTGTCTGTCGTCGTCGGCACGCCGAACCTCCAGTGAACGCCCGTGAGAAACCGCTGTGACCCCGACCCCGCCTCGCGGAGATTACTCCGGCGACGCCTCGCCGTCCCCTGGAATTTGCCGGGCAATCCATCCCCGAACCCGCACCACGCGCGTCGCGCATGCCCGGACGATGTTGGATGGACCCATGTCATCCGCAGCGCCGACGTCATCGACCAGTCGAGCCCGACGAAGGAGGGCCGCCAATTGACACAGCAGGAGAGCACTGAAACAACCGAGCGACGAAGGAGCCCGGTTGTTCAGGGCGCTCCGAGTCGGACCCTGGTCCTGCTCCGGCACGGCAAGTCCGCGTACCCGCCGGGAGTTGACGACCACCAGCGCCCGCTGGCCCCCAGAGGCAGGCGGGAAGCCGCGCTGGCCGGCGCCTGGATCGCCGGCAACCTCCCGCCGGTCGACCACATCATCTGCTCCACCGCGGAGCGCACCCGGCAGACCCTGCAGGCAACCGGGATCGAGACGCCGAGCGCGCTGATTGATTTCACCGACGCGATCTACGAGGCCTACCCGGACGAGCTGCTCGAGCTGGTGGCGGCAGCAAACCCGACGGACCGGACCCTGCTGCTGATCGGGCACGCTCCGGGCCTGCCGATGCTGGCCGAGGAGCTCGCCGGTCCGGGATCCAACCGCGCCGCGCTCGGTGAGCTGAGCGCGAAGTTCCCGACCTCCGCGATCGCCGTGCTGGCCGTCGACGGAGACTGGTCGGGCGTCAGCCCGGACACCACCCGGCTGGTCGACTTCGTCATCCCGCGCGCCTGATCAACACCCCAAAGGAGCCAACCGTGTCGGCTGTACCGCAACAGATCTCATTCAACGGAACGACACCGGAGGTGGACGGGTCGGCCTGGATCGCGCCGACCGCCACACTGATCGGCGCGGTGACGATCGGCGCCCGGACCGGGGTCTACTACGGCGCCGTCGTCCGCGGCGACAGCAGCACCATCGCCATCGGCGCCGGCAGCAACCTGCAGGACAACGTCGTCGTGCACGCCGATCCGGGCTTCCCGGCAACCGTCGGCTCCGGTGTCAGCGTTGGGCACGCCGCGGTGCTGCACGGCTGCACGGTCGAGGACGATTGCCTGATCGGCATGGGCGCCGTGGTGCTGAACGGCGCCGTCATCGGCCGGGGCTCGATGATCGCGGCGGGTGCGGTGGTGCTGGAAGGCGCGGTCATTCCCGCCGGGTCGCTGGTGGCGGGCGTCCCGGGCAAGGTGCGCCGGGACCTGACCGCCGAGGAGCAGGACGGTATAACGCGGAATGCGTCCGGCTATGTCGATCGCAGCGCCGCGCACCGGGCGGCGCTGCAGTCGACATAGCCCTTTCGCCTGATTACCAGCCGGCCAGCAGCGAGGCTGGGTCGGTGTACGGCAGCCCGTGCGCGTCCGCGACGGGTGCATAGACCAGGTGGCCGTCGAGGGTGCTGAGGCCCTTCGCCAGGGCCGGGTCGAGGACGGCCGCACCCTTGATGCCGTGTTCGGCCACCCGCAGCAGGTACGGCAGGGTGGCGGAGGTCAGGGCGAGGGTCGAGGTGCGGGCGACGGCGCCGGGGATGTTCGCCACGCAGTAGTGCACGACCCCCTCCTCGAGGTAGGTCGGGTGCGAATGCGTTGTCGGGCGGCTGGTCTCGAAACATCCGCCCTGGTCGATCGCGATGTCGACCGCGACACTGCCCGGCCGCATGCTGGCGATCATTTGCCGGGAGACCAGCTTGGGGGCCTTGGTTCCGGGGACCAGCACGGCGCCGATCACCACGTCGGAATCAGCGATGTACGCGGCCATTCGGGCCCGGTTCGGGGTGACCAGATCGAGCCGGCCCTCGAAGATGTCGGACAGGTAGGCGAGCCGGCCGGGGTTGGTGTCGAAAACCCGGACGATGGCCCGCATACCGAGCGCGATCTTCGCGGCCTCGGTGCCGGAGACACCGCCACCGATGATGGTGACCTTCGCCGCGGGGGTTCCGGGGACGCCACCGAGCAGGATGCCGGCGCCACCGGCCGGGCTCTCCAGGTGGTGGGCGGCGGCCTGCACGGCCAACCGGCCGGCGACCTCGCTCATCGGGGTGAGCAGCGGCAGCTTGCGGTCCGGGGTCTGCACCGTCTCGTAGGCGATGGAGTCGATCTTCTTCTCGACCAGGAACTCGGTCAGTTCCCGGTCGGCGGCCAGGTGCAGGTAGGTGAAGAGCTGCTGACCGGGCCGGAACCGGTGGTACTCCTCGGCGATCGGCTCCTTGACCTTGACGATCAGGTCGGCGGCCGCGAACACCGCGTCGGCGGAGGGCACGATGACGGCGCCGGCGGCCGCGAATTCCTCGTCCGGGAAGCGGGATCCGTCCCCGGCCCCGGTCTGCACCAGGACGGTGTTGCCGTGGTGGACCAGCTCGGCGACCCCATCGGGTTGCATGGAGACCCGGTTCTCGTTGTCCTTGATTTCCTTGGGCACTCCAATGACCAAGCTGGCCATAACGGTTCTCCTTGCTGTCCGGGCGGAAGTCGCTGCCACTGGTGTGGGAAACGGAATCCCGGAAAGTATGGCGGGATATTCAGTTCGGGGGAATACATCCGCTTGAAGATTCGGTAAACTCGACCGGTGGATGAAGATAATTCAGCAGCGGGCAAGGTCGCGGCAACCCCGGCGCAGAATATTCGGTCAACCGGCAGACCCGCAGAGGCTCGCACCGCGATGCTGGACCCCATCGACCGCAGAATCCTCGCCGTCCTGATCCAGGATGCCCGCACTCCCAACAACTCGCTGGCTGCCCAGGTCGGCGTCGCACCGTCGACGTGCCTGGGCCGGGTGCGGGCATTGCGGGACGCCGGGGTGATCCGCGGCTACCACGCCGATGTCGACCCCGCGGCACTCGGTCGGCCGCTACAGGCAATGATCGCCGTCCGGCTCCGCGCTGGGGCACGAGGCCGAATCGGGGCATTCACCGACCGGATCCGCGCACGACCGGAGGTACGGAACGTGTACTTCCTGGCCGGCGCCGACGACTTCCTGCTGGACGTGGCAACCGCCGACTCACCCGCCATGCGCGACTTCGTGGTCGACCAGCTATCGGCCTTCCCGGAGGTGGCCTCGACCGAGACCAACCTGATCTTCGACCATGTCCGGGGCGACACCTGGTTGAGCTAGCCGGTTGTTCAGGCGGCCCTGAGGAGCGAGCTCGGGCCACTGCTCCCTCCCCCCAGTGGGAACAGTGACCCGGCATCGCAATGCGGTGAACCACTCATGAAGAGTGCACGCGCCGGCCGCTGATACCCCATCCCACAGATCATTCACATGAGCCTCGCACCTCACGTCACACCGGGTCGACACCGTAGATTCGCCGGTACTCCTTGGTGAAGGTCCTGCGCCCCAACAACTTCCAGGTAATCCGAGCCGGTGTCGGCAAGTGCGCCAGGAACTCCCGGCCACGTTCGGGGGTGTTGGCCATCAACAGGAACCCGAGGAAAACCAACTGCCGGTCCTTCGGGATACCACCTCGGCCGCGCTCGCCGAGTGCGTTCCACTCGTCGACCGTCATCACCCGCTCGGCCAGCGGCAGGATGTGCACCTCCTCGTCGTGCAGGTGCTCGGCCAGCGCGCCGTTCAGGTCGCTCAGCGTGTCGGCAAGGTCCTCCCGGCCGCGTGCATCGGCGGCCGCCGCGAACACCCTGGAGTTCTCCGCCGCGCGCTGGTACAGCTCGCCGATCCGTTCGTGCTGCTCTTCCATCCGCAGGATCAGCTCGCTGTCCATGGGTGCCTTCTCCAGCAGCAGCGGCCACATCAACTCGTCCTCGGCCTCGTGGTGGTGATGCAGCGAGGTGGTCAACTCCCGCAGGAATTCGACGACCACCCCGGCCCGTTCGGTATCACCGTCCGGGACGGCCAGCACCAGGCCCGGCAGCGCACCGAACTGCTGCCGAAAACTGTTGTGCACGAATATCATTTCGGCGACGTCGGGTCGCGCGGTGGCGGCGGCGGTCATGGCATCTCCCCATCGTTGACATGTGGCGGGTTGCCGGCGAGACGACCTCGCCGGTTGGATACACCTTCGCCACCGTCGCTAGCGGTGCACTTGTGGGCGGCTTGGGACACCGACATCAGCGACTGCGGTATCGATTGGCGCCCGGCTCCTTCGTCGCAGGCGCTAGGCTGCCGATCGTTATGTTGCGGGTGCGAATTCTCGGCGCGTTGGACGCGGTGCTCGAGGCGAACGGCACGGACGAGGCGCCCGACCTCGGCGGCCCTCGCCAGCGCAGTGTGCTTGCGCTGCTGTTGGTCGCCAGGGGCCAGGTGGTCTCCGTCGACCGATTGGTCGAGGACCTGTGGAACGGCGAACCGCCACCGAAGGCGCTCGGCGCACTGCAGGCGTATGTCTCGCATTTGCGCCGGGCGCTGGAACCGCAACGGGCACCGCGCACCCCGGCTGTGGTGCTGGTCAGCGAGCCACCCGGCTATGCGATCCGCCTGCCGGTCGACGCGGTGGATGCCTGGTGTTTCGAATCCCTCGTCCGGCAAGCGAATGAGACCGCCGACCCGCACCTGACGCGGGAGTTGCTCGAGGAGGCGCTCGCCCTGTGGCGGGGACCGGCGTACGCGGAGTTCGCCACCGAGGCGTGGGCGGTCGCCGAGGCTGCCCGGCTGGACGGCCTGCGGATCCTGGCGCGGGAGCGCTGGTGCGAGGCCGTGCTGCGGGCCGGCGCCGCCACCGATGCCGTGCTGGCCGCCGAGGTGCTGACCATCCAGAACCCCCTGCGTGAGGAGGGCTGGCGACTGCTCGCGATGAGCCTGTACGCCAGTGGGCGGCAGGCAGACGCGCTGACGGCCCTGCGGCGAGCCCGAGACATCCTCGCCGAGGAACTGGGCCTCGATCCGGGACCGGCCCTGTTGCAGGTCGAGACCGACGTGCTGACACAGCGTCTCGCCATCCCGGTGGCCCGCGCGCGGCCCGCGCCGGCGCCTGCGGTCCAGGCAGCGGAGGAAGAACTCCGGCAGGACGGCGAACTGCCGCCGAGACCGGTCGACACAGTTCCGACCGGCCCGGTCTCGATCGGAACAGTCCGGACCAGCACAGGCCCGACCGGCCCGGTCTCGACCGACCCAGGCCCGGCCGAGACGACCAACCGACCGGTGACGACGGGCGGCGCGCCGCCCGACGTCCCGGATCTCTACGGCCGGGACACCGAACTCAACGCCCTGCACGCGGTCGCCGCCGATGCCAGTTCGCGCCCCGACCGCCGGGTCGTCCTGATCGCCGGTGAGGCCGGCGCGGGCAAGTCGGCGTTGGTCGACCAGTTCGCCCGTGAGTTGTCCGCGAACCACTGGCGGGTCGTCATCGGGCGGTGCCCGGAATCGGCCGGCGCCCCGCCGGCCTGGGCCTGGGTCGAGGCCCTGCGGGCCCTTTCGGTCGAGATCGACCCCGGCCAACTGTCGCCGGCGCTCGCCCCGCTGCTGGACGAGAAGTCCACGACGGCAAGGGAATCCGACGCATCCTTCGGCCGTTTCCTGCTGGGCAGGGCCGTCACCAACTACCTGAGCACCGCAGCCAGGAGCAGACCGCTGGCGATCGTGCTGGACGATCTGCACCGCGGGGATTCGGAGACCCTCGCCCTGCTCGACAGCGTTGCCGCCGCGGTGTCCGGGGTTCCGCTGCTGCTCATCGCTGCCTATCGGCCGGCCGAGGTGCAGCCCGGTCTGCGGGACGCGCTGGCCGGGCTCGCGGCGCTGCCGCCCACCCGGATGACGATCGGTGGCCTCGACCGTGCGCACGCCGCGCGGCTCATCCGGGCCATCGCCGGCGTCCAGCCGGATGACGACACCCTGTCCGCCCTCGTCGAGCGCACCGGCGGGAACGCGTTCTACCTGGCCGAGAGCGCGAGATTGCTGGGCAGCGAGGGCCGATTGGTCGCGACGTCGAAGGTCCCGGAGGGCGTGCGGGACGTCCTGCGCCGCCGATTCGCCCGGCTCCCGGAAATCACGGTGTCCCTGCTCAGGCTGGCCGCGGTGATCGGGCGCGAGGTCGATATCGACGTGCTGGTCCGCGCCGCCGAGGTCGACGAGGAGACCGTGCTGGACGCGCTGGAGGCGGGCGTCATGGCCGGGTTGTTGACCGAACCGGCGGCCGACTCCGTGCGGTTCGCGCACGTGCTGGTCCGCGACACGCTCTACGACGACGCACCCCGGCTGCGGCAGAGCCGGTGGCACGCCAGGATCGCCACCGCGCTGGCCGAGATCCGGCCGGGCGACCTCGCCGCACTTGCCCACCACTTTCACCAGGCCGGCACCGCATCGACCGCCAGGAGCGCGGTGAACGCGGGAGTCAGGGCGGCCGACCAGGCGGTGGCCCGGTACGCCCATGACACGGCCGCCGCCCTCTATGCGCAGGCGTTGGCCGATCTCGACCGGGTGCCCGACACGGATTCCGGCCCCGGTTCGGCGGCCCCGGACCGGGTCGGCGAGCAGGTGGAACTGCTGGCGCGACTGAGCCTTTCGCAGTTGGCCGGCGGCGCGGGCATCGCCGCGAACCAGTCGAGGTCGCGAGCCCTGAGGCTGGCCGACCGGGCCGGCCGGCTCGATCTGCTGATCAGGGCGCTGACCGCCTGGGATCTGCCGACGCCGTGGTTGAACCGGACCTACGGCGTGATCGACCACCAGGTCGTCACGCTGATCGAACGGGTCCTGCAGAGCGGCGATCCGCTCATCACCCCCGCTGCCCGAACCCGCCTGCTCTGCGCCCTGGTCGCCGAGATCGCCGGTGAGCAAACGGATGCGGCCCAGACGGCGGCCCGGGAAGCCATCCAGATTGCCCGCCGGTTGGGTGATCCGGTGCTGATCGGACTGTCACTGCACGCGCTGTGTGCCGTCGTCAGCCCGGAGACCGAACCCGTCGAACGACTGGAGATCAACCGGGAACTGCTGGAGATCGGCCGGCAGCCGGGGCTGGCGGTCTTCGCGTTGATCGGCCACCACGGCATGGTCCAGGTGCACGGCGCAAACGGGGATCACCGCAGGATGGCTCAGCACATCGAGGACATGCAGAAACTGATCACCCAGTACCGGTGGCGGCAGGCGGAGGGGATTGTCGCGATGCACCGAGCGACCATCGCGCATCTCACCGGCCACCTGGATGAGGCCGAGGCGATCTATTCGATGGCCGCGGAGCGCATTCGGTCGGGCGGCGCCCTCGACGCCGAGGGCATCATCATGCTGGCGTTCCTCACCATCCGGATCACCCAGGGCCGCGCCGGCGAAATGGAGGCCGTCGGCCGAACCGTGGAGAGCAAAGCGACCGATGTGATCGCCGAACTACTCGCCCTTGTCGTCCTGCACCAGGGCCGACCGGACGACGCCAGGCAGATCAGAGGAGGGATCCGCCCGATCCGCCGGGACTTCTTTCGATCGTTGTTCCTCACCCTGCGCGGCATGCTGGTGATCGGTCTGGCGGAGCGGGCGGAGGCCGCCGGGCTGTATCCCGAGTTGCTCCCGTACCGGGGGCAGGTCGCCGGCGCCGGCACCGGCTCGTTCGCCGCCGGACCGGTGGACACCGTGCTCGGCGACCTGTCGGCGTTCCTCGGGCGGCCGGCGGACGCCCGAGATCACTACCGGTCCGCGCTTGCCCTTGCCCAGCGATGCGGCTGCGAGCCATGGATACGGCAGGCTCGAGAGCGGCTGGCCGAGATCGAATCGAAAACGCCGCGCGCCCTCTTGTAAAGGCGAGCCCGGCAGGCCCGAAACCGGCCGCAGATCATCGACAAGTCGATGCCAAGTCCGCACTGCGAGCCTTCCTGACGACCGAAAGCACCGGTGAAACCGGCGCACCTGACCACCGGCCGTCCTGGAGGACCCATGAGTGAGCGAGCGAACGAATCATTGACACCGCGTGGCCGGAGCCCGCGAGGGACGAGCGGGGTCCGGTCATGAGTGAGCGAGCGAACGAATCATTGACACCGCGTGGCCGGAGCCCGCGAGGGACGAGCGGGGGCCGGTCATGAGTACGTTGCTGTATCGCCTCGGCGGCTGGGCCGCCGCCCACCCGTGGCGCACCATCGCCGCCTGGTTCGCGGCACTCGCCGTCGCCGTCGGCCTGTCGATGGCCGTCGGCGGCAGTACCCATGACGACTACCGGGTTCCCGGCTCCCCGGCGCAGGCCGGCGCCGACTTCCTCGCCGACCACTTCGACAACGCCTTCGGAGCCGGGGCGCGGGTGGTGGTGCACACCGATGACGGTGTCCTGCAGCATGATCAGCTCGCGGCCCTGTCCGGCCGGCTCGGCGCGCTGGAGCACGTCACCCTGGTCGAGCCACCACGAATGTCGCCGGACGGCGACACCGCACTGATCTCCGTGCACTACGGGGTGCCCGTCACCACGTTCGAGGGCTCCGAAGGCGTCGATGCCCTGCGGTCGGCGGCGGCCGAGCTGAAAGAGTCCGGCGTGCAGGTGGAACTGGGCGGCGAGGTGCCGGAGAACTTCGCGCCGCCGAGCGGGACCGCGGAACTGATCGGCATCGCGGTCGCGCTGATGATCCTGATCTTCGCGTTCGGCTCGGTCGTCGCCGCCGGATTGCCCCTGGCCGTCGCGCTGGTCGGTCTGGGCATCGGCTCGTCCCTGATCACGATCCTGGCCGCCGTCACCGATGTCAGCAACACCGCGCCCACCATCGCCTCGATGGTCGGGATCGGCGTCGGCATCGACTACGCCCTGCTGTTGGTGACCAGGTACGTCGACGGACTGCGCGCCGGGCAGACCGTGCGGGAGTCCGCCGCCGGGGCCAACGGCACCGCAGGTGTCTCGGTTGCCTTCGCCGGAACCACCGTGCTGGTCTCACTTTTCGGGCTGCGACTGGCCGGGTTGGCCGTGTACTCCTCCGTTGGCATGGCCACCGCCCTGGTCGTCGGCACGGTGATGCTGACGTCCGTCACGCTCGTTCCCGCGCTGTGCGGGCTGGCCGGAACCCGGGTGCTGCGGCGGCGAGAACGGCGCGCAGCGGCCGCGTCGATCAGTGGCTCCAACGGTCCGGCGGGCACACACCCGGAAGCCGCCGGGCCCACCGGAACGCACCGCCTCGAGTCAACCCTGACCGCCCGCTGGGCCGAACGGATCGGGCGCCGGCCGTGGCCCTGGGCGCTCGCCGCTCTCGGCGTGCTGCTGCTGCTGGCCGCGCCGGTGCTGGGTATGCGGACCTGGCCACAGGACGCAGGTAGCGGGCCCGAGTCCAAGACCACCCGGGTTGCGTACGACCTGGTCGCGGCCGAGTACGGGCCGGGCGCCAACGGTCCGTTCCTGTTGGCGGTGGACCTGAACCGGCTGCCGGCGCAGCAGCTCACGTCGCTGATGGCCGGTTTGTCGGCCGAACCCGGGGTGGTGTCGGTCAGCCCGCCCACCATCAACCCGGCCGGCGACGCGGCGCTGATCGTGCTGCAACCGGCGACCGGCCCGCAGGACGAGAAAACGGTCGCGCTGTTGGATCGGCTGCGGGCCGCGCTCCCGGACTCGGTGCTGGTCACCGGGCTGACGCCCGCGTTCGCGGACATCTCCGAGCGGCTGGCCGAACGGTTGTGGGTGGTGATCGCGTTCGTCGTCGGGTTGTCGCTGCTGCTGATGACGGCGGTGTTCCGGTCGGTCGTGGTGGCGACGAAGGCCGCCGTCCTGAACCTGCTGTCGGTGGCTGCGGCCTACGGCGTCATGGTCGTGGTATTCCAATGGGGTTGGGGCGCAGAACTTCTCGGCCTGCCGCACGCGGTTCCGGTGTCCAGCTGGGTCCCGATTCTGATGTTCACCATTCTGTTCGGGCTGTCGATGGACTACCAGGTGTTCCTGCTGTCCCGGATCCGGGAGGACTACCTGCGCACCGGCCAGCCTAGGCGCAGCGTGGTCCGTGGCCTGGCCGCGACCGGCCGGGTGATCACCTGCGCGGCGGCGATCATGGTCGCGGTGTTCATCGGCTTCGCGCTCGACGCCGATCCGACGGTGAAGATGATGGGCGTCGGAATGGCCACCGCGGTCTTGATCGACGCGACGATCGTCCGGATGGTGCTGGTGCCGGCCACCATGTCGTTGCTCGGCACGGCCAACTGGTGGTTGCCGTCCTGGCTGGACCGGATCCTGCCGCGGTTGGACGTCGACGGGCAGCTGCCGGACGCCGTCCGGCCGGTTGATCAGGACGGCAAATTGCCCGAACCCGTTTAGTCGCCTGCGACGAAGTCGGCAGGCGCCAGTGGGCCGCCAGTAGATCGTGTCTGCAGCTGTTGGGCAGACACGATCTAGGCGTTGTCGGGGGCGTGGGTGTCGCGTCCATCCCGGGTCCTTGCCCGGAGGTGGGCGCGTTCACCCTGCCGGCCGAAGAGCGAGAGCACCTCGACCGCGTGCGCGTCGGCGCCACCGAAGGCATGCGGAACCCGGGTGTCGAACTCCGCAGCCTCCCCCGGCAGCAGGACCAGGTCCTGGTCACCGAGCAACAACCGCAGCCGACCGGACAGCACGTAGATCCATTCGTAGCCCTCGTGCGTCTGCTGTTCATCCAGCGGACGTTCGACGGCGCCGGGAATGAGCAGTTTGAAGGCCTGGAGCCCACCGGCCCGCCGGGTGAGCGGAATCATCGTCATTCCGTAGCGATGGACGGGCCGCAGGTGCACCCGGGGGTCACCGGTCGGTGGTGCGCCGACCAGATCGTCGACCGGCACCCCGTGGGCACGGGCCAGCGGGAGCAGCAATTCCAGGGTGGCGCGCCGTTGCCCCGACTCCAGCCGGGACAACGTGCTGATCGAGATCCCGGTGGTGGCAGACAGTTCGGCCAGCGTCGTCGCACTTTGCTGGCGCAACGCCCGCAATCGTGGCCCGACGGCGGCGAGCACGGCATCCAGGTCGTCAGTCATCCGGTCAGTTTGCCAGCCTGGCAACGGACTTTGCGCCGGGACGGCCGTTCATCGCAGAGTGGGAACCATGACCCCACCGAGCCCCACCTTGTTCTTGGACGTCGATGTTGTCGTGATCGGCGGCGGGGCAGCCGGCCTGAGTGCCGCCGTCACCCTCGGCCGGGCCCGGCGATCCGTCGTCGTCGTCGACTCCGGCGAACCGCGCAACGCACCCGCGGACGGCGTGCACATGTACCTCACCCGTGACGGCATCAGCCCGGCCGAGTTCCGCAGGCTGGGCCGGGCGGAGGCCGAGTCCTACGGTGCACGCCTGATCGACGGTGCGGCCCTGTCTGCGCGACCCGTCGGGGAGGGCTTCGAAGTCACCCTCACCGACGGCCGGACCGTGAACGCTCGGCGATTACTGGTGACCACCGGACTCGTCGACGAACTGCCCGAGGTGCCGGGTCTGCGCGAGTTGTGGGGGCGGGACGTGCACCATTGCCCGTACTGCCACGGCCATGAACTGCACGGGCACGCCATCGGAGTGGTGGGCAGCGGCCCGATGGCGGTGCATCAGGCCCTGATGTTCAGGCATTGGGTGGACGATCTTGTGCTGTTCGTACACACCGCACCGGAGCCGACTGCGGCCGCGTTGGAGCAGCTGGCGGCCCGCGGAATCCGGGTGGTCACCGGGCGCGTCGATTCACTGCGGGTTCTCGATGGTCACCTCGCCGGGGTGCAGATGGCCGACGGCACCTTCGTTGCCCGCAGGTCACTGGTCGTCGGCCCACGGTTCGTCACGCGGTCGGCCGTGCTGGCGTCGTTGGGGCTGCAGACGACCCAACACCCCATGGGTCTCGGCGACTTCATCGCCTCGGACGCCGTCGGCCTGACCGCGGTCCCGGGAGTGTGGGTGGCCGGCAACGTCACCGACCTCTCGGCCGGCGTTGTCGTCGCGGCCGCCGGCGGCATGACCGCCGCTGCCGCCATCAATGCCGACCTGATCGCTGACGACACCGCGAAAGCCGTTGCTGAGTATCGGGAATCGATCGCGATCAGCAATTTCTCCTGGTAGAAGCTACGGCCGGACGCGCCCCGGCCGAGCCGTCCGCAGCCGCGCTCGCTTGGTGGCCACCTTGGCCTGATTCGAACGCTTGCCGTGGCTGCTGGTGACCAATGACCGGCCGGTCGAACGCATCGGCGGTTGCGCGGGTGCGTCCTCGGCCAGCCGGGCGATCTCCCGCTCGGCTCCGACCAGCAGGCCGTTGAGCCAGTCCACCCCGTTCGCGCACTGCAGGAGCAGAGCATCGACTGCCTTGCGGTCGTAACCACGGGACAGTCCTTTGGCCAGCGGCGGCTTGACGGCACGCACCCAGCCGCCGGTAATGCGACCGCTGCTCGTCGCCCGCAGGCTCGACGCACTCAGTGCCAACGCGTCCCGCCCTGCGGTGTTCTGACTCGCCGTGTTCCGACCCGCGACGTTCTGACTTGCTGTGCTCATGACCCGTCCCCATCCGACCGCACTCATCCGTCGGCCATTGATGCCCGTCCGGCCGCACGTCACTGTTCGTGCCCGCAACACCGACCCCCCGTGGATCCTGCTGGGCTACCAGAAGTATTAATACGTTCGCCGACCCATTGGGTCAACCAAAAGTGATTATTTGCCCCCATATTCAGCCTAATGGGTGAGTCTATCCCTCAAGAGAGGCGACTCGTCGCTACCCAAGGTCGACTGGACACGTCGGTGACCCGCGCTCTTCCTTCATCGACGACCGGATGGCCCAGAACGCCACCCCGCCCCCCATGATGACTGTGTGTTGTCATCTACCACGGATGTCACTCGTCAGGGGCGTGGCCGTGCGACGAAAAAATTGACACTCTCAATCCTGCTAACGGTTCCGACCCCGGCTGAATGATTCCGGCCGGCAAGCGCAAGGGCAGGGCATCGTGAACTCACCGCTTCGGGTCCTGGTGGTCGAGGATGACCCCGACCTCGCCGAGTACGCCAAGGTTGTCCTGTCGCGACAACCCGGGGTCGAGGTCAAAGTCGTGTCCGACGGGCAGGTTGCGCTGGAGAACCTGCGCGGCCCGGGCGCCGACATCCTCATCTCCGACATCGAGTTGCCCGGGATGTCCGGATTGGACCTTGCCACGACCGCCCGCATGCGTGATCCGGCAATTCCGATCGCAATCATGACCGCCCACGCATCGGTGGACTACGCGGTCACCGCACTGCGGAACCAGATCGACGAATTCCTGGTCAAGCCGGTCTCCGCTGCGCAGTTCGGCACCACCTTGCGTGCCCTGATCACCCTGCGCCGGCACCGGGATGCGGCCGGGGCCGGGCCGGTTGTGCTGGCGATCGGCGCCCATCCCGATGACGTGGAGATCGGCGTCGGGGGCCTGCTCGCGGCGCATCGCGCAGCCGGCGACGCTGTGGTCATCCTGACCATGTCCCGCGGCGATCGCGGCGGGGTTGCCGACTACCGGCAACATGAGTCGCTCTCGGCCGCCGAGCTCATCGGAGCCAGGCTCTTTCTCGAGGATCTGGAGGACACCCGCATCAGTGCAGCCGACCCCACCGTGTCGATCATCGAACGAGTCGTCGCGGAAGTGAGCCCGACAGTGGTTTACGTCCATTCCCAGCATGATCGGCACCAGGATCACCGGGCAGTTCACCAGGCTGCTTCCGTCGCGACCCGCCGTGTTGCGACCTTCGCCTGCTACCAGAGCCCCTCTGCGACAGTGGATTTCCAGCCGAATCGGTTCGTGCCGATCGACGGCTTCACCGACACCAAACTGGCACTGCTGGCCTGTTTCGCGACTCAGTCCGGGATCAGGGACTACCTCGAACCGGACTTCGTGCTGGCCACGGCACGCTACTGGTCGAGGTTCGGTGGTGGCCGGAACTGCGAGCCGCTGGAGGTCATCAGGGATACCCGCGGGCTGATCGGGTCGGGTGCGCAGGCGGCAGCCGTTCGCGAGCCGGCGGAGGCCGAACTGTTGGGGCACAACCGGCCGGTGGTCTCATGACGACCGTCCTGGTGACGGGAGCAGGTGGACCGGCGGGCATCTCGATCATCCGGTCCCTGCTGCGCCGGGGTGATACCAAGGTGATCGCCGCCGACATGGACCGGTTCGCCAGCGGCCTGTATCTGGTCCCCGCCGACCAGCGGGTGCTCGTCCCGCCTGGCCTGGCCGATGGGTTCTGCTCCGCGGTGCTGGCGGCCTGCCGACAATTCGGGGTCGATGTGCTGTTCCCGACGGTCGACGTCGAATTGCCGGTGATCGCCGCCCGCCGCCCGGATTTCACCGTCGACGGTGTCGCGGTCGCATCACCCAGTCTGGCCACCCTGGAGACCTGCCTGGACAAACTGCTGCTGGCGGAGCGCTGCGCCGGAGTGCTGCCGGTGCCGCGCACCGATCTGCTCGGCCCGGCGGCCGCGGTGGGTCGGCAGTACCCGGTGGTGGTCAAGCCGCGTCGGGGCGCAGGGTCCCGCGGGATCAGTTTCATCGAGTCGGAAGCCGAACTTCTGGCGCTCGGCTCCGACGACACCCGACTGGTTCAGGACATGCTGCCCGGCGACGAGTACTCGATCGACGTCTTCGCCGATCTGGACGGCACGGTGGTGGCCGCGGTTCCCCGCTCCCGGCTCCGCGTCGACTCCGGAGTCTCGGTGGCGGGCAACACCTTTCACGACGAGGAACTCGAGCAGGCGGCCCGCCGGGTGGCGGTGGCGATCGGCCTGGAGACGGTGGCCAATGTCCAGCTGCGCCGGGACCGTGATGGCCGGGCGGCGTTGCTGGAGGTCAATCCGCGGTTCCCCGGGGCGATGCCGCTGACCGTGGCTGCCGGTGTCGACATGCCATCGCTCACCCTGGACGCGGTGCTCGGCCGGCCGGTGCCGGCCGCGATCGATTTCGCCGAGATCGCAGTAGTGCGCTACCTGGAGGACACTTTCCTGACGATGAGCGACATCGCCGCAGTACCGGACGCAGTTGCAGATCACAGCTTCGACGCCCGCCCGATCGAACAGACCCACCCGAGTGCGGCAGTGTCAGCCGCAACCATCGGATCGGACTGACAACCATGTCCTGGGCAGGCCTGAACGGCGATCACCATGTGCACTCCCGATTCTCCGATGACGCCGAGAGCACACTCGCCGAGAACGTTCGGTCTGCCCGCGCGGTCGGCCTCTCCGAATTGCGGTTGGTCGATCATGTGCGGATCACGACGGCCTGGGTGCCGGAGTTCCTGGCTGCGGTGGCAGCGCTCACCGCAGCGGAAGAACGCGCTCGATCGGCAGACGAGCCCCAGCTGATCATTCGCAGCGGCGTCGAGGCGAAAATCCTGGACTCCACCGGTCGACTCGATCTGCCACCGGGTTTGACCACGGGCAGTCGCAACGATCAGGTGGATCGGGTGCTGATCGCCGACCATCAGTACCCAGGGCCCGACGAGCCGTGGACACCGTCGAAGGTTCTTGCGCAGCGGGCCGCCGGCCTCAGCGCGGCAACCGTGCTGGACACGCTGGTGCACGCCACGATCAGGGCGATGCACCAGGTGGAGCACGCCCAACTGGCACACGTGTTCTCGCTGCTGCCGAAGATCGGGCTCAGCGAGGACGACCTGCTCGACGATCATCTGATCGCCCTGGGTGGCGCCGCCGCAGCAACCGGGACCTGGATCGAGGTCAACGAGAAATGGGGCTGCCCCGGCAGCCGGGTCATCCGCGCCTTCGATCAGCTCGGTGTCATCCTGGTGGCGGCCACCGACAGCCACCACTGCCGGGACGTCGGCCAGTACGAGCGGGTAGCGGAGCTCACGGCACGGCTCACTCCGCTGCCGGACAGGTTCGTCACAGGCCCCGAACCTGCCGGAACGGGCGGTCCCATCAAGTGAGCGTGCTTGCTGGGATAGCGACCTGGGTGTGCGTGACGTTCGTCGTCATCGGTGCCATCCCCGTCGCGGCGGGCCTTTATCAGTATCTGCTGGTGCCGTTTCACGCCTGGCGCAACCACTATCGGGCTGCCGCGCCCTATCTGCCCAACGTCGCCGTCGTGGTGCCGGCCTGGAACGAAGGGGCGGTGGTCGGCACCTCGATCGACCGGCTGGTCCGGCTCGAGTACCCGCCGGAGCGGTTGCGGATCTACGTCGTCGACGATGCCAGCACCGACAACACCCCGGATGTGGTGCTGGAACGTGCCAGCCGTTACCCGGGAAGGGTCTTCCATCTGCGCCGGGACAAGGGCGGCCAGGGCAAGGCGCACACCCTCAACCACGGCATCAGCATCCTGCTGTCCGAGGACTGGGCGGAGGCCGTGTTGATCATGGACGCCGACGTCATCTACCGGCCGGACTCGCTGCGCAAGATGACCCGGCACCTGGCGGACCCGACCGTCGGCGCCGTGACCGCGTTCATCTGCGAAGGCAGTGCCGACCCGAAGTACATGACCCGGTTCATCGGCTACGAGTACGTGGCGGCCCAGGCCGCGGCACGCCGGGCGCAGAACGTGCTCGGGGTGCTCGCCTGCCTCGCTGGTGGGGCGCAATTGCACTCCAGGGAGAACCTGGAAGCGATCGGCGGCCGGATCGACACCACAACGCTGGCCGAGGACACCGTGTCCACCATCCTCACCCAGCTGGGCGGCCGCACGGTGATCTTCGAGCCCTACGCCGTTGTGCTGGCCGAGGAACCGGAGGGCATCGGAGCGCTGTGGAAGCAGCGGCTGCGCTGGGGCCGGGGCAACATCCAGGTGACGAAACGGTTCTCGCACCTGTGGTTTCGGCCCTGGAATCACCGCAGGCTCGGCAGTTTCTCATTCGGGGTGATCTGGTTCTCCGTGTTATTGCTGCCGGTCACCATGGTGCTGTCGTCGATCGGGTTGATCGGCCTCTACTTCCTGGGCAGCGATCTGGCCGGTGCCGTGTTCCGGGCGACCTGGTTCCTGGCCGGTTGTACCTACCTGTTCATTACCGTGATGACCGTGCAGATCGTGCCGTCGACCGGCCGGCGCAGTTGGCGGGAGGCGATCGCCTTTCCGGGCATCATCTCGCTGCTGGTGATGGCGATGGCACTCGTGCCCGCCCTGTTCCTCACCGTGCTGCCCGGGCTGTTCGGGCTGCAGATCACCGCGACCGGGGAAGTGATCTTCACCCTGTTCCTCTACGCCTGGCTGAGCCTCTGCATGCCGGCCGCCTGGCTGGCCAAACGGCTGGAAACGACCCGAATCGGGAAGGTCTGCTCCCCCGCACTGATCTACCTGGTGGGGTACGGGCCCCTGCTTTGCGCGATCACCTTCGACTCGTACATCAAGGAGTTCCGCGGCGCGGCGCAGGTCTGGGACAAGACGGAGAAGGTCGGACGGGTGATGGCATGACGGATCCGGCTGCGGGTCAAGCAGTTCCGGTACCGGAGGACGCGGTGATGATCCGCGAGATCGACCAGGACCGGCGGCACGAGCGTTACCTGGTGCGTGCGGCGCTGGTCGCGTGCGTTGTCATCGCGATTGCGTTGACCATCCGGCTGGTGTGGGGATGACCGCTGGGGCGGGTGACCGGCCGCGCAGGTCGGCGACGGTGCTCGTGGTCGATGACGAACCCGACCAGCTCGGTCTGCTGACCGCCTACCTGCATCGCGAGGGTTGCACGGTGATTGCCATGTCCACCGGCGAACAGGCCCTGGCATTGCCGGCCGGCATCGATCTGGATCTGATGGTTCTCGACCTGTTGCTGCCCGGAATGAACGGCTGGCGGCTGGCCGCCGAACTCGGCCGCCGCTTCCCCGGCTGCCCGGTGGTGATCACCTCCGTCCTCGACGTCCAGGACTACCCGGCGGCCGAGGAGACGCTGCCGAAACCGGTCACCCGCAGTCAGCTGGCGGCCGTCCTGGCCCGCCGGATTCCCGGGTGGACGGACCGATGAGTGCCCAGCCGACCGTGGTGATCGCCGACGACGACAACGACATCAGGCAGCTGATCGCGGTCGCCGTGCGGAAAGCAGGCGCCGTGCTGATCGCCGAGGTCGGCGACGGCGCGGCCGCACTGGCCGCCGTCCGGCAGAGCCTGCCGGACCTGGCGATCTTGGATGTCTCGATGCCCGAGCTGTCCGGCCTTGACGTATGCCGGGAACTGCGCAGGGACCCGTCGACATCGTCCATCCTGATTCTGCTGCTCTCCGCCGCCGTGCATCCGGCGGCAGTCGCCGAGGGCCTGGCCGCCGGCGCGGACGCCTACCTGACCAAGCCCTTCAGTCCACGGACTCTCGCGACCCAGATACGGGACATGCTGCCCGCGGTGACATGACGCGGAACGACACCCCACGACAAGAACGCCGCCTGAGATGACGCAGCCCGAGATCACCGAGCAGGTGCTGATACCGGAGGTCAGGAGATCCCGATGAGCGCTATTGCGTCGCGGGCGCCGGTTCGTGGCGCCATGGGCTGGGTTCAGCGGTTCGCCGTCGACACCAATTCGGTGGTGGAACGGCAGCTCTGCATGTTGTCGGTCTACGTGATCGCCCAGTTTGTCTTCGTGCTGCCGTCGGTGCAGGCGACGGAGCCGTGGGCCGTTTTGCTGGCCGCCGCCCTGATGCTCGCCGCCACCGCAGGGGCCTTCGCGCTACGTGGGCCGGAAATGCCGGTCAGGGCAGCCATGCTCATCCCACTGGTCGATCTACTGGCTGTTGGCCTCTTGCGGGCCGGCACCGGTGGGTGGACGTCGATCTTCAGTTCCCTGTTGATCCTGCCGGTGCTGTCCCTCGGCGTTGAGCCCGGCCGGCTGCCGTTGCTGTTCGGCGGGCTGGTCACCGTCGGGGTGGCTGTCCTGCCCGAAATCGTCGATCCGACCGTCGTCGACGACGGTCGCTGGATCAGGGGCATCTTCACCCTGATGGTGCTCGGGCTGACGGCGCTGTCCGTCAACGAGCTGACCCGGCGCCTTCGTGACCGGGTGAAGGCAGTGCAGAAGCTCCGCCGTCGTCAGGAGACCCTGCTCGCCGAAGCCCAGGACAACGCCACGGCGAGTGCCGCCGCTTCCAGCCTGCTCCGCGAGTCGGCCCACCTGATGGCCGGGGTGCTGGACGCTGTCACCGAGCAGTCGATCATCGCCACGGACCGGTCCGGGCGGATCGACGTGTTCAACGTCGGAGCCCAGAACATGCTCGGTATCGCAGCGCATGACGTGATCGGCCGGGCGAACATCACGGACTTCCACCTGCCGGCGGAGCTCGCGGGCGACGAGGGCGACGAACCGTCCTACGACGCCCTGATAGCGCCGGTCCTGCAGGGTGATGCGCTGGTGCGGGATTGGACCTACCGCCGGGCGGACTCCTCGACGCTGCGGGTGCAGGTGGCGGTGACGGCCCGGCATGACGCGGCGGGCGATGTGGAGGGTTTCCTGTTCGTCGCGACCGACGTCACCGACGAGCGCAAGCAGGCGAGGATGAAGGACGAGTTCGTCAATCTGATCTCGCACGAACTGCGGACCCCGCTCAGCTCAATCCTGGGCTACACCGAACTGATCGCCGATGACGACGAACACCCGCTGAGCGAGGAACAATCGCGCTACCTCGCCACCGTGGAACGCAACGCCCAGCGGCTGCTCAGGTTGGTTTCGGACCTGCTGTTCACCGCCCAGGTCGAGTCCGGCCGGTTCTCGCTGCAGGAACAGCGGATCGATCTACAGTCCATCGTCGGCACCTCCATGGAGACCGCGCGGCCGGGCGCTGACGCGAGGTCCGTCCGGCTGGTGCTCTCGCAGAGCAACGACCCGCTCGTGGTCTGGGGCGACCCCGTTCGGCTGGGTCAGGCGGTGGACAACCTGATCTCGAACGCGGTGAAGTTCACCCCGACCGGCGGTCGGGTGGCGGTCACCCTGGGGACCGCAGAAGGCCGCGACGGCACGCCCGACCAAGCCCTGATCGCGGTGAGCGACACCGGAATCGGTATCCCCGCCGAAGAAATCGACCGGCTCTTCTCCCGGTTCTTCCGGGCATCGACCGCCACCCAGAACGCCATCCCCGGGGTCGGGCTCGGCCTGACCATTACCCAGGCGATCGCCGTCGCCCATCACGGGCGGATCCGGGTGGCGAGCACCGTCGGCGAGGGAACCACCTTCACCTTCGAACTGCCGCTGTTCGAGGACGCCGACGCGGCCAACGCGCCGGCGGCAGCTGAGGCCGAGGTCGGGGTGACGGCCGCCCAGCCTTGATCAGTCGCCCGCCGCGGTGCTGGCCCTGCTCGGGGTCGCCCGCGACGAAGTCATCGGGCGCCATGGAGCACTGGTCCCGGCCCGCGGTCCCGCATCGGGGATGCTGGGGTCATGCCAAGGACAATCGCCACCGTCACCCGAGTCGACCGTGCTGACCTGCTGGACTTCGTCCGGCCCCGGCACCACCTGATCATGACCACCCGCCGGAAGGACGGCGCGCCGCAGTCGTCCCCGGTGACGGCCGGGGTGGACCCGCAGGGCCGGATCGTGGTTTCCAGCTATCCGGAACGGGCCAAGGTGGCGAACATCCGCCGCGACCCGCGGGTCTCCGTGCTGGTGCTGTCCGACGACTTCGGCGGGCCCTGGGTGCAGGTCGAGACCCGGTGCACGGTGATCGATCTGCCGGAAGCGGTGGAACCGCTGGTGGAGTACTTTCGGTCCATCTCCGGCGAGCACTCGAACTGGGACGAGTACCGGCAGGCGATGATCGACCAGGGCAAGTGCCTGCTGCAGATGGAGCCGGTCAGCTGGGGACCGATTGCTACCGGCGGGTTCCCGGCCCGGCTCGGCTGATCGACGGCTCGGCTGATCGACGGCTCAGCGGATCGCCAACACCAGGGGGTAGACGGCGGTTGCCCCGGCGCGCCGCAACTCCCTGGCCGCGACGGCGAGGGTCCAGCCGGTGTCGGTGGCGTCATCGACGAGCAGGATCCGTTTCCCGACCACCGACGCAGGGTCCAGCAGTTGGTGCCGCCCGAGGACCGCGGCCAGCCGGCGCGCGGAATTGGTTCCGCTGACCGCGGGCCGGTGATCGACAACCTCGAACGACGTGGCCATCGGCAAGCCGCGATACCGGGCCAGCCCGGTGGCGAGGTGCCGCACCAGGTTGGGCCGGCTGACGGATTCGATGTACACGACCGCGTCGATGGCGGGCGCGCCTGTCGAGGAAGCGGTCGGGGACCGATCTGCCGAAGACTCCTCGTCGGCCCGTTCGGCCGGCGGTATCCAACCGTCCAGCACCTTGACCACGGCGTGCCGCAGCGGCACCGGGACCTCGCCGTCCGGAGCGCCGGTCTGCAGGAGTTCGCGCAGCGCGGAGCCCCAGCCGATCCCGTCGAGCCGGCCGACCGCCCGTCCACTCTCGGCCTTCTCCCCTGCCGGAATCCGACCGGTCAGCTTGACGCCGAGCGACGACATTGCCGACGGCCATTGCCCTCTCGGCTCCACCGGGACACCTGGGACGTCCAACTCGGCGCGGGCCGCGAGTACCGACCGCTGGTCGGCCGCGGCCGGCAGGGTCAACCCGCCGCAGTTGTCGCAGCGCCCGCACGGCTCCGGCGCCGGGTCGTCGAGTTGCTCGCGCAGAAAGCTCATCCGGCACGCGGACGTGCGGATGTACTCCAGCATTGCCTGCTGCTCGACCTCGCGGGCTGCCGAGACCCGCGCATACCGATCGGCGTCGTAGGCCCAGGGTTCGCCGGTCACGGTCCAGCCCCCGGTCACCCGGCGGACGGCGCCGTCGACGTCGAGCACCTTGAGCATCATCTCCAGCCGGGACCTGCGCAGCGACACCCGCGGCTCCAGCGCGGGCAGCGACAGCGGGCGACCCGCCGACCCCAGTTCTTCCAGGGTGGCCCGCACGTCCGACTCGGCCGGGAACCCCAGCGAACCGAAGTAGTTCCAGATGTCGACGTCATCGGTCCCGGGGAGCAGCACCACCTCGGCACGCCGGACCGCGCGGCCCGCACGGCCGACCTGCTGGTAGTACGCGATCGGCGACGGCGGCGCCCCCAGATGGATCACGAACGCCAGGTCCGGTTTGTCGAACCCCATGCCGAGCGCCGAGGTTGCGACCAGCGCCTTGACCCGGCCGGCGAGCAGATCGTCCTCGGCCTGCGCCCGCTCCGTCGGATCCGTCCGGCCCGAATAGGCGGCCACCGTCAAGCCGCGGGATCGCAGGTGATCGGCCACCTGCTCGGTCGCAGCGACCGTCAGGCAATAGACGATTCCCGACCCGTCCGTGCGGGTCAGGTAGTCGGCGAGCCAGCCGAGCCGGCTGGGCTGGTCGGGGAGCACCACAACACCCAGATGCAGCGACTCCCGATCGAGCGTGCCGCGCAGCACCAGGGTTCCCCCCGCATCGCCATCGGCGTCGCCGCCGGCAGGTCCGGAGCCAGGACCGGAAACCTGGATCGCCGACACGGCGAGTTGTTCGGCGACGTCGAGTGCCACCCGTTTGTTGGCGGTCGCCGTGGTGGCCAGCACCGGAATGCCCTCCGGGAGATCCTCGAGCAGCGTCCTGATTCGCCGGTAGTCGGGACGGAAATCGTGGCCCCAGTCGGAAATACAGTGCGCCTCGTCGATCACCACCAGACCTGCCGTTGCCGCGACCTGGGGCAGCACCTCATCGCGGAAACCGGGGTTGTTCAGCCGTTCCGGCGACACCAGTAGGACGTCGACCTCGCCCGCCCGCACCTCGTCGTACACCGTTCGCCATTGCTCGGCGTTCGCCGAATTGATGGTGACAGCGCGGATCCCGGCCCGCTCGGCCGCGGCGATCTGGTTCCGCATCAGGGCCAGCAGCGGCGAGATGATCACCGTCGGCCCGGCACCCCGCTCGCGCAGCAGGGCGGTGGCCACGAAGTAGACCGCGGACTTTCCCCATCCGGTCCGCTGGACCACCAGGGCCCGCCGGCGCTGTGCCACCAGGGCGTAGATGGCGGTCCATTGGTCATCCCGCAAGGTCGCCGAGTCACTGCCCACCAACGCGCGAAGGTGATCCGCCGCGCGCTCCTTGAGCGCCTGCTCGTTCCCGTCGACCGGGCTCCGCCCGTTCAGATCCACCGAACTCCGCTCATTGACGACCACTGATGGCATGTTTCCCCCGATTCCGCGCGACACTTTCACCCACCGTAGGACTCGGGTCCGACACTGTCCGATGCGTCCGGTGCGGCCTGCTCCCGGTCGGCCTGGAGTCGGCGCTCACGCTTCCCTCGAGCAAGTTCGGTGGCGAGCGCGTTCAGGTGCGGGGTCCAGAAATGCCGGAACTTGTCCAACCACGCATCTGTCTCCTGCAGCGGCGCGGCGTCCACCGAATAGAGCCGGCGCGTTCCTTCCGCCCTGACCTGGGTAAAACCGTTCTCCCGCAACACCTTCAGGTGCTGGGAAACCGCGGGTTGGGTAATCCCGAATTCGCGGCGGACCACGTCCGTGACCTCGCCGGCGGACCGCTCCCCGTCGGCGAGCAGCTCCAGGATCCGGCGTCGGACCGGGTCACCGATGACGTCGAACGCATGCACAGCACTACGGTAGTGCCATCCCAGTATCTTGGTCGACTTATATAAGTGGCTGCTGAGACATCGGATCGGTTCATTCGAAAAGGACGATGCCCGAGGAATTTTCTCCAGCCATCGTCGGTAGAGCACGTTTCACCGGCCCGCTAGCTAGCTGTGAGTTCGGGACGAAGGTCCCTGGCGACATGGTCCCGGCGACCTACAAAGTGGACGATACAGCGATACCCGGTAGGAAATTTGCCGGTCGACAGTTGTCTTGACGGTAGATCTTCTTCGAAAGTGGGGGCTAGGACATGACGACCGCGGTGTTCCTGGTGACCGTGGTCATCCTGACGGCGCTCTTCTTCGACTTCACCAACGGCTTTCACGACAGCGCTAACGCGATGGCAACCTCGGTGGCGACCGGCGCCTTGCGCCCGCGAACCGCCGTGTTGATCGCGGCGATCCTGAACGTGGCGGGCGCCTTCCTCTCAACAGAAGTTGCGAAGACCATCTCCGGCGGCATGGTCAACGACGCCTTCGTCACCCCGACCATGATCTTCGCCGGCCTGGTCGCGGCGATCCTGTGGAACCTGACCACCTGGCTGTTCGGGCTGCCGTCCAGTTCCTCGCACGCGCTTTTCGGCGGGCTGATCGGCGCAGTGCTGGTCGGCGCCGGGGTGGCGGGGGTCAATTTTTCGGTGGTGGTGTCGAAGATTCTGCTGCCGGCGGTCGTCGCGCCACTGGTCGCCGGCCTGGCCGCCGCCGCGGCGACCTTGCTGGTGCACCGGCTGTTCAAAGCCGCCGACCAGGAACCGGCCGCCGGCTGGTACCGGCGGGCCCAGACCGTGTCCGGGTCGATGATCGCGCTGGCGCACGGGACTTCGGACGGGCAGAAGACGATGGGCGTGATCACCCTGGTGTTGATCACCGCCGGGTTCCAGGAGTCGGGCACCGGCCCGCAGACCTGGGTCATCGTCGCCGCCGGTCTGGCCATCGGCCTCGGTACCTACTCCGGCGGTTGGCGGATCATGCGAACCATGGGCAAAGGTCTGGTCGACCTGCATCCCGCACAGGGCTTCGCCGCCGAAACCACTTCGGCCGCAGCGATTCTGGCCTCCGCACACATGGGATTCGGGCTTTCGACGACCCAGGTCTGCTCGGGCTCGGTGATCGGCAGCGGCGCCGGGCGCAATCTGTCGCAGGTCCGTTGGGGCACGGCCCGCCGGATGGTCTACGGCTGGATGCTGACCCTACCGGCGGCCGCCGTCTTCGGGGCGATCGCCGCGGCCATCGCGTTGACCGGACCGCTCGGTGTGATCATCGTGCTGGTCGCGCTGCTGGCCGGGTCCGCGACGATCGTGCTGATTTCCCGCCGGACCGCGGTCACCCGGCACAACGTGAACGATTCCCGCGATGTGAAGGTGCAGTTCGCCAGGGTGGTTGCCCCCGATCCGTTCCTGGCCACTGTTTCGGTGGCGCCGACCGGGCCCGCCGCCAGCGGGAGTACTGCTGATCCGGCCGCCGGCGACGTTGCACTCGCCATTCCGCCGATCATCATCCGACAATCCCCTGCGCCACCACCGGCCAATGACCCCAGCACGGCAGGGACCCCGACATGACCATCAACTGGGGCGCCCTTGTGCTTGTCGCCGTCGTGACGATCGTGGCAGCCATCGCGATTGTCGGGCTGTTCTCCCTCGGCGTCGCCGCTCTCACGTCGCGCCAACGTGCCGACAACGGATCCGGCACCCTCACCGTCACCGGTTACGGCCTGCTTGCACTGTCCGGGTTGATCGCGATCTACGGGCTGTACCTGATCATCCCGCAGTTCCACTGACCCTAGAAATCCATTGGTCCCTAGAACAGTCCGCCACCGAAAGCGGTCTTGGGCGGCGGTCCATAGGTGGGCGGATCGTTCTTTTTCCCGCATCTGATGCACTCCAGATACGCCTGGCCACGCATGTCCGGATTGTCGTCCACCTTCGTGACGTAGTGATGACGCCCGAGGTGACATCGCCAATCTGCGTGCGTCGATGCTGTCCTGGTCATCTCCCATTCCCTTCTGATCCGGTCGTCGACTCGGCGTGTGCGCGGCGCTGGGCGAACCCAGCTCGGCACCGCCGAAGCAACCCATTATTCGCCCGAACACGGCAAATCGCTCAGAATGGACAGACGCACTTCCCAGTCGGTCATTCCGCAGGTCGAGTTCGGGCGGTCCGGCTCCTTGTCCCATCGGCCGGCATCACGTCTGAGCCACCCAGGCGGCCGCCGTCGCTACCTGCGCGGCCGGCCGCAAACCACACTGGGTTGACGATGAAGCCGCCCATCCTGCCGGGTCATGATCGTTGTGACACTGCGGGAGGTGCCCTGACATGACCGAACCCCACGACATCCAGACGCTCGAGCGACCGGATGACACCAACGCGAAACGGTCCACCCGGTACGACTGGTGGGTAGCGCATACCAGTCGGGCACTCGACATCCTGGCCGTGATCTTCCTGCTGATCTTCCTGGCCGGCCGGCTGGCGTCGAACGGCCCCCCGTGGTGGCAGACCGTACTAGACCTCACCTCGCTGACCATTTGGGCCGCCTTCGCGGTCGACTATGCCGTCCGGCTCACCCTGTCCGTGCAACGGTGGATCTTCGTCAGCACCCACAAACTGGATCTGCTGATGGTCGCGCTGCCCATGCTGCGGATGCTCCGCGTGGTGTTGCTGCTGCGAAAATCGTTCAGGTCGATCTCCACCGAACGCATTGCCGGTTCGCTGATCTCGATCGTCATCGGGATCGTCGTTGCCGGGGCGTTCCTCGAGTGGCGGGTCGAATTCAACGCACCCGGCGCCAATATCACCACCTTCGGTACCGCGCTGTGGTGGTCCATCGTCACCACGACGACCGTTGGCTACGGCGACACCTACCCCGTGACGACAGCGGGCCGGCTCATCGGGTCGGTGATCATGGTGGTTGGCATCGGCCTCATCGGTACCGTCTCCGCGACGGTCGCCGCCTGGTTCGTCAGTCACAAGCAACGCACCCATGACGACAAGCTGCGGGCGCAGGCCGCAAAGGCCACGGCGGATCAGGCTGGTACCGACCAGGCCCATGCGGCAGCGGTCGCTGCAGACCCGGCCGGCAGCAGCCAACCAGCCGGCGCGATCGGGCCCGCGGCGGTGAACGCGAATCTCGGTCCCGATACCGAGTCACTGGCAAGGACTCTCGCGACATTGTCGGCTCAGATCGAGCTGTTGACCAGGCAACAGGCCGAACTGCAGTCCACCATCAGCCGGCTCGCCGACCAGCGCGCCGGCTGATCTGCGCGCGCCGGGTGATGGCCCATCAGCCGGCCTTGATCACCGCGGCCGCTGTACTCGATCGGTGCGCGCTGAAGAACTTCCACATTTCGGTGGTGGCCCGGGGGCCCCGGGAATCGCTGTAGGAGCCTTTTGGTGACCCGCCGGACCAGGCGTGCCCCAACCCGTCGACGACCCACAATTCCAGCATTTTGCTGCCGCCCGCGTACCAGCGGCTGACAGTGAAGCCCCTGCGGCTGCGGGCGGAGGTAGGCGACGCCGGCCTTGTCGTCGCCTTTCGGGGTTCGCCGATCGGGCGGGTTGCGCCACCGGTTCGGGAGAAGGCCGGTTGGTCCGCGGCATGCGCGTAGTACGCCAGCCACTGGTCGGCGATCCGCTGGGCGTTGACCGACCGCACGGTGCTGTCGTGGGTGCCCTGGAAGATGATCATCGGCGGCATTGCGTCCAGCGCCGTCGCCTCCACCGGCGGCTGCAACGCGTGACCCTGCATCGCGGCCAGCGCGTTGGCCGGGCTGGACGCGGAACGGTATGGCGGGGCCGAGTGCACGCCGACCGCGGCGAACAGTTCCGGATACGTGGCGGCCAGGACGACTGCCATCGCGCCGCCGGCGGAAATTCCGGCCACGTAGACCCGTTCCGGGTCGATACGCCACCGGGACGTTTCCTGGACGACCCGGCGGACGATCCCGGCGAAGATCGCCGGTTCGCCCTGTGTCCGGAACTGGTGGCCGGCGCGGAACCAGTTCCAGCAGCGCTGCCCGTTGTGGGTCATCGACTGTTCGGGGTAGACCACGATGAACTTGTGTTTGTCGGCCAGGTCGTTGAACCGGGTGCCGGCGGCGAAATCCACCGCGTTCTGCCCACAGCCATGCAGCGCCATCAACAGGGGCGCGCGCGTTGTCCGGCGCAGACCCTGCGGGATGTACACGCTGTAGGCACGGGAGCCGGCTGATCCGGTGAACCTGGCCGATCGCCAGGTGCCCTTGCCGGTCGACGACGGGGCCCGGCGGGTCGGGGTCCGGGTGGCGGCCGGGCGGGCCCGCGCAGCCGGCTTTCGGGCGGCGGGTTTCTTGGCTTTGCCACCGCCGGCAGCCTTCTTCGCCGCCGTCGTCAGCGCTGCGGGGGTGGCGGCCCGGACAACGGCGCGCACCGCCTTGGGTGACGTCATTGCCGTCGGCCGTCTGGTGCGCTTGCGCCGGGAAGGCGTCGGCATGAAGGCCTTCATCAGGGCTGAGGGCAGCTTCGAGGTTCGCCTTCGTGGCACTGTTCTGCTTTCCGCTTCGTGACGTCCGGCGTCAGGGCCTGTTGCGCTCGGAGGCGAGCGACACCCGTCCTATCAGCGTTCACCGACGGTCGGGGCCCCAAACGCCGAGTCGGGAACCCGGATATGAGCCGCGTCACGTCCTCGGCCCCTGGACCGCCCCTAGATTTCGAGTTCACCCATCCGGGACCAGTCCTCGCCGGGCACCACGAAGTTCACGATCCTCGGCGTCTCGACCAACGCGGGCCGCATTGCCTTCAGGCCCGCCGCGAAGTGGTCGGACTTCACGTGGGCTTCGGCTGCGTCGTCCTTGAACGCCTCCACCAGCACGAATTCGCTGGGATCATCGACGCTGCGGGACCACTCGAACCACAGGTTCCCAGGTTCGTTGCGGGTGGCCCGGGTGAACTCGTCGACGCGGTCCAGCCAGCCGTCCATGTGTTCCGGACGGACCTTGAACTTGACGGTAATGAAGATCATCGCTCCCCTGCCTGGGCTCGCTGCGAAGTCTGGACGGCATCGCGTGGAGCTAGAGCTTACGGCGGAGCCGCAGGCGCAGCATGGGGTTGGGACGGCGCGGTCAGCCCATCGAGCGAGCGAGCACGCTGCGCAGTTCGTCGTCGGTCAGCACGATCGGATTGCCCCTGGTGCTGCTCGCCGGTCCGGTCTTCGCGACGATGTCGGCCAGCATCTCCGGTCGGACACCGAGCTCGGTGAGGCCGGGGATCCCGAGCAATTCGACGGTCTCGCGGATCCAGTCGACACCGTCCTCCACCGTTGCGTCCCGGTTGCCGGTGAGCATCTGCGCCGCTGTCCGGTAACGATCCAGCCTCGGGTTCGTCGGTTCACGGCCGCGCAGGGCCGCGACATTGACCTCGACGACGGCCGCCAACAGCGCGGCGCAGATTGCCCCGTGCGCGGTCTCGATCATTCCCCCGATCACCCCGGCAAAGCCATGTACCGCACCGAGTTTGGCGTTGGCCAGGGACATTCCGCCGAGCAGGCTGGCCAGCGCCATGTCGGTGCGCGCGGACGCATCGGATCCGTCCGCGTACGCGGCCCGCAGACCGGCGGCGGCCAGTCGCAGCCCCTGCGCGGCCAGCGCATCGGTCAGCGGCGAGTTCTGCACGCTGACGTACGGCTCCAGGCACTGGGTCAGGGCGTCGAGGCCGCTGGCCGCCGTCACGCCCGGCGGGCAGTCAAGGGTGAGCAGCGGATCGACCAGGGCGACCCGCGGAATCATCAACTCGCTGCGCAGGCTTGCCTTGCGGCCGTGCTCCGGTGAGGCGAGCACCGCGTTGGCAGTGACCTCCGCGCCGGTCCCTGCGGTGGTCGGAACAGCGATGAAGGGCGCTGCCGGAGCTGTGATGGGCCGTCCCTGACCGATCACCTCGAGGTAGTCCAGTGGGTCGCCGCCGTTGCTCAGCAGCATCGCGACGGCCTTGCCGAGATCGAGCGCGCTGCCACCGCCGATCGCCACCACGACGTCGGCGCCCTGCGACCTGGCGGCCTCGACCGCGAGGCGCGTCATCTCCACGGTCGGCTCGCCCACCACCGGGAAAATCCACGCCGGGATCGGCAGCGCCGCAATGAGGTCGCGATACCGCTCCGGTCGGGATCCGGTGCAGACCAACGCCGTGCCACCCCAACCCTGGATGAGGGTCGGCAACTCGGCCGAGCGCCCGGCGCCGAAGACGATCCGGTTCGCGGTGCCGAATTCGAAGGCTGAACCAGCCGTCACCGGCCGGTGGCGTTCTCGTGCGTGGCTGACCAGCCGGCGACGGCGGTCGGGAACACCGGGGAGAATTTCACCGAGGTGCGCAGGCGGGCCATCATGTCCGCGACGGTGTCCCGCCAGGTCGTGTAGTGCTGGGTCTGTTTGTGCGCCAGCGCGGCGTCGCCGTCCCGGTAGACCTCGACGAGCACCACGTGGCTGGGGTCTGACCGGTCGGCGATGACGTCGAATCGCACGACGCCGGGTTCGGCCAGTGAGGCGGTGGCATTGACGACGGTCGCGGCGAGAAAGTCCGCGACCCTATTGGGAACCACCGCGATGTCCACCTGAACAATCAGCAGGTCCCGATCCGCGGCTGCATCAATGCCAGTGCCCTCACCAACTGCAGACAATGGTCGTCATTCCTTCGTCAATAAATGTGAGATCTTATTCAGCAGCCGAACCGATATTGCGCACTACGCGATTGAGCCGGCGGGTCAACCATTCTGCCCTTTCCGCCTCCGGGCCTGTGACGTGGCCGAGTCCGGTCGAGATTTCCGACAATTCTACGACCAATCCGGCACGTCCCACCTCTGACGCATCCTTCCAGGACTGCTCGATAATGCTAATTCTGCGGCTCATCGTCTCGACGGACATGATTTCTCCTTAGTTGACCTCAGTGTACCCCGCAGTAGGCATTGGCCCGGTCAACCCCGGTCCACAAATTCGCCCGACGCAGAGTCCGCGGGACGCGCACTTTGTCGGCGGAAATGCTGATCTTCGACCACCATGTCCGCAACCGCACTCCGTGCCGCGACTGTGCACCCCGCGCCGGTTTCCAACCAACGCGGAGTGCGGACAGGTGGCGCGAGCGCAGCTGGGTTCGGGAATGATCTAGGCCGTGAGCGATGCCAGCCTGAGCCTGCTGATCCTGTGCATCTCCGTCGGGCTGTTCGTCTGGAATCGGCTGTCGGTGGGCGTTGTCGCGATCATCACGACCCTCGCGCTGTACTTCACGGGGGTGCTGGACGCCGGCACGGCACTGAGCGGATTCGGCGATCCGGTGGTCATCTTCATCGCCACCCTGTTCGTGGTGAGCGAGGGACTCGAGGCGTCCGGGGTCACGGCCTGGGCCGGGCAGATGCTGACGCGGCGTGCCGGGACCAAGCGCGCCCGACTGTTGGCGGCGGTGATGGTGCTGGCCGCGGTGCTGAGCGCCTTCATCACGCCCAATGGCGCAGCGGCCGCGTTGTTGCCGGTGACCGTTGTGGTGGCGCGGCGGGCGTCCACCAGTCCGTCGAAGATGTTGATCCCCTTGGCCTTTGCCGCCAGCGCCGGCGCCCTGCTCACGTTGAGCGGAAGCCCGGTGAACGTGATCGTGGCGGAGGCGTCGCTATCGGCCGGCGGGCCCGGATTCGGCTATTTCGAGTTCGCCATCGTCGGCCTACCGCTGGTGTTGTGCACCACCTTGGTGGCGCTGGCCTTCGGTAATCGCCTGCTTCCGGAACGGGTGTCGACCACGTTGCCCGCGGACTTCAGCGAGTATCTGGGCACCGTCGTCGATCATTACGGACTCGAGTCCGGGATCCATCGGCTCCGGGTGCGGTCCAAGTCCACCCTGCACGGAACCCAGGTGGACGGCCTCCCGGGCGCCGCCGGGATCGAGGTGATCGGGATCCAGGACGCCGGGGGCCAGTCCGCCAAGGGTTCGCACGAGTTGCAGGCGGGTGATGTGCTGGTGGTCACCGGATCCAGTGCTGCGGTGACGGCCTATTCCGCGGCACACGGCCTGAGGATCGCGAAAACACTGCTCACCCGGACGACCAGGGACGGGATGCTGACCCGGGAGGCGGGGGTGGCCGAGTTCGTCATTCCGCCCCGGTCGGGGCTGATCGGTTCCACGATGTTCCCCGGAATGGCCCGCAACGGCGGGTTGGTGGTGCTGGCGATCCGGCGGCTCGGCAACGACCGCGGCTCACGGGCCACCCAACTGGCCGAGGGGGACACCGTGCTGGTGCACGGCAGGTGGTCGGCGATCGAATCGCTCGCCGGTAACCGGGACATCCTTGTCGTCGATTCACCGGACATGGTGCGGCGGCAGACGGTACCGCTCGGTCGCCGCGCCCCGCAGGCGATCGCCGTGCTGGTCGGGATGGTTGCCCTGCTGGCGACCGGGCTGGTGCCGCCGGCCGTCGCCGGGCTGATTGCGGCGACCGCGATGGTCGCGCTACGGGTTGTCGGGGTGCAGGAGGCCTACCGGGCGGTGTCCTGGCAGACCGTCGTGCTGATCGGTGGGCTCATCCCGCTGTCGATCGCGATCCAAACCAGCGGTGCGGCGGACCTGATCGCCGAGTGGATCGTCACGGTCGTCGGCGACCGAGGTCCCTATGCGTTGATGCTGGCGTTGTTCGTGCTGACCGCGGTTCTCGGCCAGGTGGTCAGCAACACCGCAACGGTGCTGATCGTCGTCCCGATCGCGATTTCCGCCGCCGCCGAGACCGGTATCTCTCCGCAGTCCGTGCTGATGCTGGTGGCTGTCGCCGGCGCCGCTTCGTTGCTGACGCCGATCGCGACCCCGGCCAACATGATGGTGATGGGGCCAGGTGGCTACCGGTTCGGCGACTACTGGAAGTTCGGGCTGGTCACCATGGTGGTCTGGCTCGGGGTCGCGATGCTCGTCATCCCGCTGGTCTGGCCGCTGCGCTGATCCGGGGTCCTCAGCCGTGTTCTTCTTCCGGATCCAGCGTGTGGCGCTGCACCGCCATCAACTGGGCGACGGCAGCATTGCCGGCCTGTTGCTGCAGGTCGAGCAGCGGGTGCTGGGTCGCTTCGTCGTGGCTGCGTTGCCGGTGGGGGTGCTGCGTCCCCTGATCGTGGTCGTGGTCGTGCTGCGGCACCGTCATCACCTTGCCCTGTTGATCGGATCGAACGCACCGGTGCGTCCGGGGTAGTCGTCGGCGCTCATCGGGGGGTACAGCCAGACCGCCTGGTAGCCAAGGCCGGCGCTGTCGAAAATGGTCAGACCACGGTCGAAGTAGCAGCGCTGGTCCCCACCGGGCACCGGGCCTCGGCCGTGCGGGTAGATGACGTCGGGCTCGCCGAGGGCGTCCAGCACCGCGTCCCATGACGGGTCGACGTCGGGTTGGCTGAGTTCAACGAGGGCCAATTCCCCGTCGGGCTCCCACCGCAGCCGCACCGGGTAGGGCTGACCCGCGAACTCGGCCATGGCCTGCAGCCGTTGGCGGCCCGAATGCAGCACCGGGCCGGGCGCGAGTTGCTGGCCGACGGCGGCGGATACCGCGTCCGGTGTCAGCCCGTCCGAGAACCACCACTGGTCGAATCGGCCGCCGAGTGCGGCGAGCAACGACTGCGCACCCCCGGTCGGGCCATTGATCAGCGGCGTGGTCATCGGGGCAGCTTCGTTCCGCCGAGTACCGCGGTGACGCCGCGGAAATAGCCGGCCCGCATGTTGGCCAACCCGATCTCGGCCTCGATCTTCTCCGCCTCCACCAATTCCGGGTAATGGCTCGGCGCACGACCGACGGCGCTCATATCGAGGTCGCCGTCGGCCGGGCCCTGAATGCGCTGCCGAAATGCCCGATTGGCGGCGATCTCGTTGGGATATATCGAATTCCAGGCCTTCAGGGTGAACAGGTCGGTGAATCCTTCCTGGAAGGTGGTCTTGTGGTGGGAATCCTTCAGTGCCTCGTACCACGCGGTGTAAATCGGATTAGCCGTGGTGTGCAGGTATTCGTGCAGCATGGTCTTGAACAACCCCCAATAAATACCGCGGGTCTCCTTGGCGGAGCCACCCTCCCGGGTCCGCAGGGACACGTTCCCGCCCTGCGCGACGCCGGGCCACATCTTGTCGATGATCTGCAACTGCCGGATCCGCTCCGCGGTGGCGACTCCGGTGGCGGCCAAGGCGGTCTTCTCGTTGGCCGCCACCGGCGCGGACCGGCCCGAGTAGTGCTCGATGACCCTGGCCTCGATCACCTGCGCGGCCGCGGCATCCTCGAACGAATTGTGAGCCTGCTGCACGCTCGAGACCGAGGTGTCGGCGCCCTCGTTGACGAAGTACCGCACCATGTCGAACGGGTCGCCGGCGATCGTGGTGCGGTCGGCCAGGTTCCCCGCGGCGAAAGTCAGGGCCGGCGCCGGCTTGGACCCGTAGTTGCCGAAGAGCGCGTCGACCCTGGCCTTGGCCTCGGTCGCGATGCCCTCGACGTGTCCACCTGGCTTGGTGTCCATGGGTTTACGCTTGTTCCATTTGTTGTAGTACGCGAAGTTGCCGACCACCTGCTGATGCAAACCGGCCATCAGGTCCTCGTAGTACCTGGCGGGGATGAAGGCCGGCGGCGGCAGACCGGCGGCGGCAGCGGCAGCGCGGGCGTTGGCCACCGCGGGTGGTGTCAGGATCGACTCGATGTTGGTCTCCCGGGTGGGCGTCGTGCCCGTGACGCCGGCCTTGTTCGGATCCGCGAGCTCACCGGACAGGGTTCCCAGGTAGTCGTAAATGGCTTTCAGTGGAGCAGCCACCCCACCGACGGGATTGCGCGTACGGACCGCGGTGACGGCCTTCGCGCCGTCGGCGTGCGTCTGCACAACGGCCCGGAGCCGCACCTCCGGCAGTTCGGCGGCGATCACCAGGCCGAGCGACGGCTGCAGCGAGTTCTGGAACAAGTCCACCAGCCGACCGCCCAGCGCGGCGTTGCTCTGCGCACCTTCGAGCAGGCCGATGACTTTGCGGGCGTTGGCATCCGCCAGCAGGCCGGCGGCGCCGATGGCGGCCTCGAAGCCGTCGACCGAGCCGCGGACGCCGGCCAGCAGGACCGTCAGCCGGTCGGTCGACCAGCCGGCGAGCTTGCCGGCAGCGGGTGCCAGCGCGGCACCGAGGCCGGCGCCGCGCTTGGCGAGCAGTCCCTTCAACCAGGTCCGCGCGTCCGCGCGGGACTCCCGCTGGATGACCATCGCGGCGGCGCTGTTCCCGGCGGCGAAGCGGTCGACGGCATGGGCCGGGCGGGTGAGGGTTGGCTTCGTGCGCGCTCGGCCGGGTGTCGGCGCGACCACCGGCTCCCGGTATGCCCGCAATGCCATTGAATGACGATAGGACTGCCCGTTGCGACAGCACAGGGTGCGTGATGATGAGTGTCCCGGCGAGCGCCGAAGGCTGCCCTTTCGGGCAGGTCGTTCCGTTCAGTGATCGGCGGCGATTTTCGCGGCGGCCGCCAGCAGTTCTCGTTCCGCACTGTCGATGACCTGCCGGCGCGCCGATCGCCAGTCCGCGGCCTGTCGCACGACGGCTTGCACCCGCTGCGCGTGCTCGCGCACCCGGTAGGGCGCGGCGCATCCGGGGGCGGTGCGGGCGCCGACCAGCGTGTCCGGTTGTTCGCTGGCCAGCACCAGCGCCGGGTCGACAAGCACCGGGCGGCCGGTGATCTCGCTGGCGATCGCGGAGACGTCCGGTGCCGTGATCCGGGTCTGCCCGGCGGCGACCGCCGCCGCGACCGCTCGTCCGACGATTTTGTAGGACGTCCGGTAGTCAAGGCCGTTGGCCAGCGCCAGGTCCTCGGCGAGGTCGGCGGCCCCGATGAAGTTGGCGCCAGCACCAGTTGCCAGGATCTCGATATTCGGCCGGATGCCGCGGATGACGGCGGCGCCGAGCCGAACGAGCCGACCGGCCAGCGCCAGCGTCCCGGCCACCTCGCCGTAGGCGTAGAGCCAGTTGTCGGTGCGGGCCGACGGCGACTTGGCGGTTGCCAGCAGTCCGGTTGCCCGGCCGATGACGGTCCCGGCGCCGCCGCGCAGGACAGCCAGCGCGTAGGGGTTGCGCTTCTGCGGCATCAGCACGCTGGCCCGGCAGAGCGAGGCGTCGAGCTCCAGGTAATCGAACGCCGGGCTGGCGAAGATCTCCAGGTCCTCGGCGAATTCGTCGACGGTCAGCACGGCCTGCAGCGCGGCGTTGACGGCATCGGACAACACGTCCACCGACCACATCGCATCCCTGGTGTGGTAGCCGATCTCGGCGAACCCGAGCAGCTCGGCCAGCCGGGCCCGATCAAGCGGAATCCGGGTCCCGCCGGCGCCGCCCGCACCGCCCGGGCAGCTGTCCGCCGTCCGGTAGGCCGCCTCGAGGCGGGTCAGATTCCGCAGCGATTGCTCGCTGAAGTGCCCGAAGTAGTGTCCGAAGGTGGACGGCTGGGCGGGCTGCAGGTAGGTGCTGTCGGCCCACAGTGTTGCCGCACCGGCTGTTTCGGCGTCGGCCAGCGCAGCGGCGAGATCGGCGACGTCGGAGTGCAACGCCAGCAGGCACTCGCGCAGCAGCATCCGGAAGGCGATGCGTCCCGCCTCCCGCCGGGTGCGGCCAAGGTGCAACCAACCCGCGTCATGCCCCAGTGTCCGCTCGAATTCCCGCTCGCGACTGTTGTAGGCGTCGCCGTAGACCGGGTCGTAGGGAAAGTCCGCCGGGTCGGAATCCACGAGTTCGAGCAACGCGGCGACCAGTTCCCCGACCGTCTCCGGTTGCACGGCGCCGGCCTCGACCAACGCCACCTGATGGGCGAGGTCGGCCAGCGTCAGACCGCGATGTAGCAGCGGTGCGTCATCGGTCTCCAGTTGATAGCCCGCCGCAACCAGTTCCGGCGCCGGGCCGCTGGTGATCCTGGCGTCCGCGCCGAGGTAGCCCTGCGGGACGACCGGTTGCCCACGTCCGTTTGTTGGCTGGGTCATGGGTTCCCTTCGGCGAAGATGGCCGGCCCGCCGCCCGTCACCAGGAAGACGACCGGTCCTGCCACCGAACCGGCTCGGCAGCCATCGACCAGGGCGGCCATGGCTTTCGCGCCGAACACCGGGTCGAGGAAGATGCCCTCCGTCCGGGCGGCCAGGTCGAGTGCGGCGTCACCCGCAGGGGAGGCAAGGCCGTACCCGGGCCCGATCCACCCTTCCGCAACGGTGGCCACCGGCTCGATCGGACCGGCGCCGATCCGCCCGGCCGCCTCGGTCGCCATCGAGCGGATGCGTTGCTCGCATTCGGTTCCCGGTCTGCTGACCGTCACACCGACCACCTCGTATCGGGTGTGCAGCAGCGCCTGTCCGGCCGCCAGCCCCGCATGGGTGCCGCAGGAACCGGTTGGCAGCCACACCGCCAGCGGATCGATACCGAGTTCGGTGAATTGCCAGCACATCTCGACGCTGGCCCGGACGTACCCGAGCGCGCCGAGCGCCGTTGCGCCGCCCCGCGGAATCGCGTAAGGCCTTCGTCCCTCGGCGCGCAGCCGGTCGACGGTCTCGGCAATGGCCGAGTCCACCGAGGCCTTGTCCGGATCGCCGGTGAACTGGACCGCAACCCCGAGTCGGTCCTGCAGCAGCAGGTTCCCGGTCGGCGGGCGTGGTGAGCCGTAGCTGATGATGTGCGGCTCGAGGCCGAGCCGGATCGAACTGAGGGCCGCGAGCATCGTCCAGTTCGATTGTGGTCCGGCGCCGGTCACCACACTGTCGCAGCCTTGCGCGCGGGCGTCGGCGAGCAGGTATTCCAGGGCCCGCAGTTTGTTGCCGCCGAAGCCCAGACCGGTGAGATCGTCGCGCTTGAGATAGATCTCGACACCCAGCCGGTCGGATAGCCGGGGGGCGAGGTGCAGCGGCGTCGGGCCGAGGATGAGTTCGGTGCGGGGTGGGCCGCCGTCGAGGGCGGCGGTCAGGTCGGCGCACCGGCGAGCAACCGCGGTCAGCGTCGTCGTCATATGCCTGCGCCCCCGGAGCGCTCCCGCACGGTGCGGGCGACGCGGTCGACGAATTCCGCACTGGCGCCGAGCGCGGCCCGCACATCGAGCAGGCCGGTCAGTTCGGGCTCGGCGATCCCATCGAGTCGCGGGTCGGACCGCAGGGCGGAGTGGAAGTCCGCCCCCGATTCGATTCCCTTCATCGCAGCCTCGTAGACCACGTGGTGGGCGGTGTGTTTGCCGACCCGGTCGGCCAGCGCCCGCATCACGGGTTCGGACTGCAGGTAGCCGTCGTGGCCGGCGATGTTCGCGGCCATCCGTTCTGCGTCGACGTCCAATCCGCGCAGCATGGCCACGCCCATTTCCGCTGCGGCGGCGAAGGCCAGGCACGCTTCGGGGAGCAGCACCCATTCGGTTTTCCAGGCTCGCCCGTCGCGTTCGTGTTCACTGACCATGCCCTCCAGCGCGAGCCCGGCCTGCGCGCGGACGATCCGGGACAACGAGACCAATTGCTCAGAGCGCTCCGGATTCCGCTTGTGCGGCATGGTGATCGAGCCGACGGTCCCGCTGCGGAAGCCCTCCCGCAATTCACCGATCTCCGGCCGTTGCAGTTGGTAGACCTCGTTGCCGATCTTCGCGATGGTCGCGGCGGTGGACGCCAGCAAGCCGAGGAATTCCGCGACCCGGTCCCGGGCGGTCAGCCAGCAGATCTCCGGCGCGGCCAGGTCGAGCCGGGCGGCGAAGGCCTCCAGCAGGTCGATCGCGGTTGACCCCCAGAACTCCATGGTGCCGAGCGCGCCACCGAGTTGGACGACCTCCCAGCGCACCCGGCCCTCGGCCAGTCGGCACAGTTGCCGGTCGAGTTCGGCCGCCCAGACCGCGGCCTTGAAGCCGAAGGTGATCGGCAGTCCGGGTTGGCCGTGGGTTCGTCCGCACATCGGGGTGTCCCGGTGCCGGATGGCCAACTCCAGTGCGGCGTCCCGCATCCCGGTGACATCGCGGACGAAGAGCTCACCGACCCGCCGGCTGACCAGTGCCCCCCAGGTATCGGAGATGTCCTGCACGGTGGCGCCGTAGTAGACCCATTCCCGGGCGTGCTCGGGGAGCACCTGCTGGACGGCGCGGATCAGCCCGAGCGTTGAGTGTCCCGTCGACCTGGTTTGCGCGGCAACCATTTCCAGGTCGATGCCGGTGACGTCGGCGGCGGCCCGGATCGCCGCGGCGGCATCCCGCGGGACCAGGCCGACGTCCGCCTGGGCTTCGGCGAGCGCGGCCAGGATTTCCAACCAGGACTGGATGCGGGCTTGGTCATCGAAGATCGCATGCGTCTCCGCCGTCGACCACAGGTGCCCGAAGATCGCCGAGTCGGCGGGATGCGCGGTCATCGTCCCGCATCCACCGGCGCAGGCGGTTTCAATCCGCACAGTGCCCGCAGGGCCGTCCGCACCTCGTCGAGGTTGGCGCCCCAGGGCACCACTGCGACCTGCTCGGACACCTCGATGCCCCGCTCGATCAGACAGCACTTGGTGAGCACCAGTTGGCCGTCGTCCCGACCGGAGCGGGCCCGCGGGCAGAGATCGACCTGCGGGCTGTCCTCCCCGTAGAAGTGCCGGTGGAACTGTTGCGAGCGTTCGCAGCCGATCAGCAGCCACTCCGCGCGCTGGGCCGGCCGGGTATCGAGGAAGCTCACGGCGCCGGGCAGGTCGATGCCGCTGCCCCGGCAGGGCAGCAGGTACCGCTGCGCCGGGTGCCGGTCGGCGAGGTCCCGGATGTCCACGGCGTCCAGGATCAGCTCGATCGGCGGCAATTCCTCGTCAAAGGCGATGGCCTGCGCCGCCATGGAGAACAGCTTCGGCGGCTCCGGCGGCACGACCTCGGTGACATGTATCGGCACGGGCGTTGGTCGCCAGATGAAATTGACGTGCTCGTACCGACCGCACACCACGTACACCAGCGCACCGGACTGCTGGTGTTCGCGGGCCGCGCGGGCCAGGGAGCTGGCGTTACCGACGTCGACCGTCGGGTCGTCGATCCACACCGTGGTCGCCGGGCCGGACAGCATCCGGAGCTCCGTCACCGGGGTGAACAGCGGCTCCCGGGTCTCGGCCCGCAATCCGACCAAAGCCGCCTGACCGGCCCTGCGCAGCACCAGATACTCGGTGCGCCGGTAGATCTCGCGGCCGAGCAACAACCCGGTGACCGCCTCCTCGGTGAGCGGTACCTCGGCTTCCTGGACGGAGAGCCCGCGGTACGGGTAGGTGATCGTGTTCGGCGGCGGATCGGGAATCACACCGGTGCGCCCACCTTGGCCGTGTCGGCCCGCAGCCCGAGCCGCAGCGTCTCCAACGCCAGCACGCTGCTCGGTTCGATATTGCCGAGATTGACCTCCGTCCCGAGCCGGCTGACGAACCAGGCCTGCTGCCGCTTCACCGGCGCCTCGAAGATCACCTGGCGCAGCGGCACCCGGTCCAGGATCGCCGCCAGGATGTCCTCATGGACGGCCTGATCCGATCCGTACAGGCCGATGGTCCCGCTTTCCCTGCCCTCGGCGACGACCCAATCGGCGCCGGCCTCGAGATCGCGTGCCATTTCCTGCGCCCAGCCGGCCGGATCGACGGGGTACGAGCCGTCCTTCGCGCCGGTCTCGGCCAGCACAATGAAATCCATCGAGAGCTCTTTGATCAGACCGGTCTTGTCCTGGTCGGTCAACTGCCGCAGCCCGTTGGACACCTCGGCGTGGGTGATGCCGACCCGCAGCGCCCAGTCGCGCATCTCCGGGATCTTGTCCTGCAGGGCGACGATCTCGGTGAGCGTGCCGCCCAGGCAGACGCTGATGCCGGCCGCCCGGTAGATCGCTACCCGCTCCGCCAGGGTCGGGTCGATATAGCCGATGCCCCAACCTATTTTGACGATGTCGATGAATTGTCCGGCCTGGGTGACCAGCGCGGCCGTCTCGCCGGGGCTGAGCCCCTTGTCCAGCACATGGGTGACGCCCGCGGTTCTGGGCTTGGCCGTCCGCGGCGGTAGCTGCAAGAAGTGGGGACAGTCGGATTCCTCCACTGTTGGCCTCCAGGCTGACTCGATCGCTGTAACTGGCCACTGCATTGGTCACTCCATATTTCTTCCTCCGAGGTTAGAGACGGCACAGGTGGAACTCGTTGTCCCCAGCAGGTGGGGTTTCGCGGATACTTCGCCCTGGCCGGTCAGTGCCCTGCCGGCCGCGGTGCCGGCTCGGTGGCGCACACCAGAACGACAGCGCGGCCGGAACGACAGCGCGGCCAACAACAACAGCGCCCCGACAGAGGGAGCACCAGGGGCCGTGGGGGGAACGGTCCCTGGCGCTCCCGGTGCCGGGGCGATACTTTCATCTATCCGGAGGTTTACCCCTTGGCCTGCAATTCTGCTCGGACGATCGCCGCGCCGTCAGCCAACGCCCGCAGCTTCCACTGGGCGATCATGCGCGGCAGGTTGATCAGTCCGCAGTCGGTACCGACGCCGAGCCGATCGGCCGGCACGTATTCCAGCACCGCCCGGATCCGGTCGGCGACCTCATCAGCGCTCTCCGTCACCGTCGACTTGACGTCAATGACGCCGGCCACGAAGTTCTTCTTCCACTCGTTGTCCAGCAACGGTTTCAGGTCGTCGGGGCCGGTGCGCCCGACCTCGTAGTTGAGCGTGTCGATGTTCGCGTCGTTGACGTGCGGGAAGATCGCGTGCGCCCGGTCGGGTGCGGGCGCGTCCGCCGCGCGCTTGTCGAGGACGAAGGCACCGGAATCCGTGGTCGTGTCGTCCGGGAAGTACGCGGGGGTCCCGGAGTAGTTGCCCCAGCAGGTGTGCACCCAGATCTGCGCGTCCACTCCCTCTAGCGAGGCATTGACGGCCTCGATCTCCCAGTCCCCCATCCCGTACGGCCAGACGAACTCGTCGAGTTGGATGATGTCGACGCCGTTGTCGACGAGTTCCTTGAAGTCCTCGTTGAAGGCCTTCGCCAGGCCCATCGCGACTTCCTTGGTGTCGTTGTAGTACTGATTCGTGGTGGCCGCCGCGATCACGCACAGCCCGGTGTAGGAGACCTTCACCGGTTTGTTGGTGGCCTTCCGGGTGGCCCGGAGTTGGGCGAGGTGGAACGGGTATTCGCGCTCGATCTCGCCGACGCACGTCGGGGAGAACAGGGTGGAGTAGATCGGCAGGCCGATCGGCGGACCGGAGAGCTTGTAGCCCTTCATCCGTTCCAGGTAGTAGTACAGGATGGTGCCGTATGGGGAGTCCCCGCCGTAGACCTTTCCGTCGGAAATGATGTCCATCCCCGCGGCTTCCTGATCGGCAACGACGGCGCCGACCGCATCCTCGAACGCCTCCTTGCTGATGGCGTCAAAGATGAAGTCGCCCTTGGGGATCGTCGCGAAGGCCTGGCCGTTGTACCACCGCGGATTGGGGTAGTTCCCGACCATCGAGGTCGGCAGTAGGACGTCTTGGGTGCCAATGCGCATATCCACTCCTTCGGGGGCAAGCGAGTGCTGGATGCGTTGACCGTAGGGCGCAAAACGGACCAATGCCTCGCTCCGGAAGGACGGACCTGGTCAGGGTTCTTCGCCACCCGGGGGCAGAATTCGAACGCCGATTCGCCAGTCCACCGCTAGGTAGCCGTCCTTGCCGGCCAGGACGGGATTGAGATCGATCTCGGTGATTGCCGGGTTCGTGAGCAGAATGTCGCCGACACTGACCGCCAGTGACGCAAGGGATGTCATATCGACAGCATCGCTCCCCCGGTAGCCCGTCAGCAGCGGTGCGCAGCGCAACGACAGCCACATCTCCGTTGCCTCCTCGGCGGTGAGGGGTGCCACCGCGAACCGTGTGTCGCCGAGTAGTTCGACGGTGACCCCGCCGATACCCACCATCACCATCGGCCCGAGGTCGGGGTCCCGGAGGCCGCCCACCACGAGTTCCAGTCCATGATGGTGCCGCTGCACCAGCACGGCAGCACCGGGCGCGATGGCGAGCAGTCGGTCGGCGGCCCGCCGGACCGCCGCGTCATCGAGCAGGCCGATGTCCACCCCACCGACGTCACTCTTGTGCGACAGCTCCGGGTGCTGCACCTTCAGCACGGCGGGGTACCCCAACCGATTTGCTGCGGCAGCTGCTTCGGCCGCGGTGGCGCATATCTCGGTGATCGCGACCCGGATACCGCTGCCGGCCAGCAGGTCCCGCTGACCCAGCACGGCGGACCAGGATTTCGGCGATAGCCGCTGCCCTTCGGTACTTCTCGGCCGCCTTGCTGGTGGTGCGGTGGTCCGGCTCGCCCGGACTGCGGCGGCCACGGCCGGTGCGGTGCGGTCGGGCCAGGCCAGGCAAGGGACGCCTGCCCGCTGCAACAGGTCGGCGGCCGGCTGCGCGTCTCGTGAGGCGACCCAGCAGACGTGAACCGGGACCTGCACCTCGTCGTCACGTAGCACTTGGACGGCGTCCCGTACGGCCTGCGCGACGGTCTCGGTCGCGGACCGTTGCAGCAGGATCGGGATGACGACATCCACCTCGCCCGACCTGGCCAGCAGGCCGATCAGCTGCGGGTACAGCTCGGCGAAGCGTGGCCAGACCGGCGTCATGTCGACCGGGTTGCCGGCGCTGGCGTACTCCGGGAGAAGCTCTTGCAGGCGTTCCCGGAGCCCTGCGCTCCACTCCGGGAGGGTCAGTCCCTCGTCGACCAGCAGGTCCGCCAGTTCGACCCCGGTGCCGCCGGAATTGGTGATGATCCCGACCCGCGGGCCTGCCGGGTGCGGCTGGTCGACGAGGGCGCGCGCCGCATCCAGCATCTGCAACCCCGTGCGGGTTCGCACCACCCCGGCCTGTCGCAGCATGGCGTCCAGCAGTCTGTCTGTGGTAGCGAGGGACCCGGTGTGCGACAACGCGGCCCGGCGGCCGGCGGCGCTGCGGCCGGTGAGTGTCACGATCACGGGTTTGCGGGCAGTGGCCCGGCGGGCGTGTTCGAAGAATTCCCGGGGCTGCGAGATCGACTCCAGCAGCAGGCAGATCACCCCGGTGGCGGGATCGTCGGCCAGATAGCTCAGTACTTCGTGATCCGCGATATCGGCCTTGTTGCCCGCTGCGTAGACCTTCGCGAAGGGGATCGACTCGTCACGGCCGAGCGAATGGACCGCCATACCGTAGGCGCCGGATTGGGTGACCAGACTGATCCCCGGCCGCCCGGGCCGCGGTGTGGGCGGGAGCCCAGGGGCGATCGAGGCGTTGAGCGAGATTGCGCTGTTCTGCACGCCGAAGCAGTTCGGCCCGACGAGCCGCATGCCAGCAGCACGGGCAACGTCGACCATGGCGCGCTGCTGGGCCGCGCCTGCCGAGCCGGTCTCGGCGAATCCCGCACTGAGGATAACGGCGGCGCTGACTCGGCCGGCGGCCGCGTCACGAATGACCGGCAGGACGCCGGTCGCCGGTACCGCCACGATTGCCAGGTCGATGTGCCCTGGCGCCGATCCCAGGTCGGGGTAGGCGGTGTGCGCGAAAACCGTTGGGGCACGGCTGATCGGCACGACCTCACCGGGAAACGCCGTCAGGTTCTGCCAGAGCAGCCGGCCGACCGTCCCGGCCCGCTCGGAGGCGCCGACCAGGGCGACCCGCTCCGGCGTGAAGACCGCGTCCAGGCCTTTCAGCACGCGCAGCTCGGGTCGAGGTGCCGGTCGAAGCTCCTGGCCAATTCCCGGTCGGTGAACTCGCTGCGCCGGACTCCGAGTGTGTCAAGGGATCTCACGACGGCGAGTTCCGCAACCGACGGCGGGGCCGGCCGTTGGACATTTCCCGCGACGCTGAGTTCGAAGCCCGTCGCGGCACGCACCTGGTCGATCGTGATGTCCGGGAAAATGTGCGTCAGCCGGGCTTTTCCGTCGGCACCGAAGTCGAAGATGCCGAGCTCGGTGATCATTGTCTGTGGGCCGCCGCCGGTGTAGCCGAGCTCGGCGCGGGTCCCCTCGGGCGTTCGGTGGCCCATATCGGTGATGAAGTCGCACTTCTCGACCAGGGTGCGACCGGTGCGGTGTCTGGTGGTCCACAACGTAAGGTGCTTGATGGTCGCGGCGAGATTGCAGCCGCCACCGCCACCGCCGAGTTTGACCTTCGGTTTTTCCAGCGGCCCGACGGCGGTCACGTTCGTGTTGCCGTAGACGTCGATCTGCCCGCCGGAGAGGAACATCCGGTCGACATCGCCGCGGATTGCGGCGTCGAAGAATTCCTCGAATCGCATGCTGTAGGCGGCGCCGCGGGCCAGGCTGGCGTCATTGCTGGTGGGCGCGATGAACAGCGGGTCGGGGTTGACGGCGTACATCGCCCCTTCGATCAGGTTGATGTCCCTGGCGTGCACGCGACGGGCGACGTGCATGGCCACCTGGGCACACGGGCTGCCGAACCCGTGAAAGACCGTTTCGCCGGGCCGGATTGTCCTGGCCAGCAGCACCACGAACCACTCGTCGATGGTGAAGCGCTTGCTCATGTTGGCTCTCCGCTCGTTCCGAAGAGTTCCTTCCAGGCGTTCGTCGATGACCCGTAGTCCGCCAGTCGCTGCAGCTGCTGCTCGCCGATCAGCTCACGGTAGCCGGCCTCGTCGACGTCGAAAACGAACTGCTGCAGGTACTTCGCGAGATCGTCACCGCCGGACTGGGCAGCCTGCAGGTAGGTCATCAGGTGTTCGCGGTCGTAGGCGTAATTCGGGTAGCAGGACGCCGGGTGGGCCCCGAAGGGCACCTCCGCGACCGCAGATACCAGGTGCGCCGGGATGGTGATGCCCGCGTTGGCCACGTCCTCGGTCGGTGCGATCCGGTCGACTGTTGCGACCACCGTGGCGGCGGCACCGGCGAAGCGTTCGTCCAGGACGTAGGGCTGATCGAGGTGCAGATTGCCGTAACGATCCCCGATCGGCGCATGCAGGAGGGCGACGTCGGGCCGCAGGGCCGGCACGGCCACCAGAATCTCACCGGTGAACGGGCAAGTGACCTCTGAGTACTCCGGGTGCAGCCTGCGCAGGTCCGAACCCTTGACGCCGCGGACCGGCAGGAACGGCAGCCCCATCTCGGTGGCGCGCAGCTGGCTGAGCATTGTCACGCAACAGCTTTCGGCGATCTCGATCTCGCCGGCCTCCGCTGCCCGCCGATAGGCGGGGGCCAGCCCGAGGTCCTGTTCGAACCCGACGTAACTCTCCTCGCAGCGACGGATCCCGCCGGCGGCAATGAGGAGATCGACGTCGATCCCGTGCGCAGAGCCGACGACATGCAGCCCTCGGCGATGTTGCCTGATCATCTCGCGCACCAACGCCATCGGCAGGCGAGCAGACAACCCACCGCCCAACGCCACCATCGCACCGTCGTGGACGGCCGCCGCGGCGTCGGGCAGGGCCACCACCTTGTCGCGTCGCGGCTGCAGACTCACGGGACCTCTACTTCGACGATCGGCGTCATTGACGGGTCCCGCAGGCGGCGCCTCATGACGGCGCCCGCGGGACACCACGATCAGCTTGGCCGGGGTCGGCACCGGTGGTCAGGTCCGCACAGGACGAAGGACCGCCGGAACCTTGGCCCCGCGGATCAGTGAGTTACACCGCCGCAGCCGCAACCCTGGACGGCATGAGTGTTTCCCAGCTGAACCCCGTCCCGACCGCCACCGACAAGGCCACGGCTACTGACCAGGCCGGTGCCGGCGCGGTTCCATCGCCGACGCCCGCCGAGGAAGTCGCGGCGATCGTCGCCCGGGCCAGGGCGGCTGCGGCGGCGATCGCGGACTACACCCAGCAGCAGGTCGACGAACTCGTCACCGCCATCGCCTGGGCCGTCGTCAGACCCGACAACGCCCAGGCGTTGGCCAGGCTCGCGGTCGACGAGGGCGGTTTCGGCAACTACGCCGACAAGGTCACCAAGATCAACAAGCGGGTCACCGGCGTCCTGCACGACATGACGGGCGTGCGCACCGTCGGCGTGGTGGAAGAGCTGCCGGACCTGGGGATCGTGAAGATCGCCAAGCCGGTCGGGGTGGTGGCCGCGCTGATCCCGACGACCGGGCCGGACGCGACCCCGCCGGTGAAGGCGCTGTTCGCGGTGAAGGGCCGCAACGCGATCGTCGTTGCGCCGCATCCCCGGACCCGGCTCAGCACCGAGCAGGTGGTGGCCGTCATGCGGGCCGCCTGCGAACAGGTCGGCGCCCCAGCCGATCTCGTGCAATCACTGACGGCGCCATCCTTGCCCAAGACGCAGGAGCTGATGCGGCAGGCCGACCTGGTGGTGGCCACCGGTGGGGCGGGAATGGTCAAGGCCGCCTACAGCTCGGGAACCCCGGCGTACGGCGTCGGGGTGGGTAACTCGGTGCATGTCGTCGACGAGACCGCGGATGTCGCGGATGCCACCGCGATGATCGCGGTCGCAAAAACCTTCGACTATGCGACCAGCTGCCTGGCCGACAACTCCGTGGTCGCACACACCGAGATCTACGGCGACCTGCTCGACGGCCTGCTCGCGGCGGGTGGCTTCCTGTGTGACGACGAGCAGAAAGCCGCTCTGCAACAGGCGATGTGGCCGACCGGCGGCGCCATCCCGACCATCGACGTGGTCGCCAAACCGGCCTCGGAGATCGCCGCGCTTGCCGGCTTTGAGCTGCCTGATGACAAGAGGTTCCTGATCGTCGAGGACGACGGAACCGGCCCCGATCATCCGTTCTCCGGGGAGAAACTGTCGGTCGTGCTGGCGCTCTATCGTTACGCCGGCGGCATCGAGAACGCCGCGGCGCTGGTCAACGACATCACCGCGTACCAGGGGCTCGGCCACACCTGCGGCATCCACACCAGTTCCGACGAGAATGTGGAGGTGCTCGCCAATCGAACCAGGACCGCGCGGGTGATGGTGAACCAGAACATGAACGAGGGCGCCGGCAGCCCCCGCAACGGCCTGCCGTTCACCCTGAGCCTGAGCTGCGGCACCTGGGGCGGCAACATCACCACCGAGAACGTGAACGCCCGGCACTTCGTCAACCTGACCTGGGTGTCCCGGACGATTCCTGCGAAGGTGGTGACCGAGGAGTCGCTCTTCGCCGAGCACTGGCGCAAGCACGGCCGCTGACAGGAAACGCTGCTGCGCAGAAGGGAAGGCGCACCCGCGCCGGGCCCGGGTCAGCGGGTGCGGGTGGCGAGGAATTCGTCGGGCTCCAGGTAATACGGGTTGTCGATGACCATGCCGCCGAGCATCGCCTTGGGGTGGGTTTTCAGGACGTCCAGAATGAGTTCGCCGCTGCACCGGTTCAGGTCGTACAGGCACATGTTGATCTGTGGGACGTTGCCCATTACCCGGTTCAGTTCGGATTCGTAGTTGGCCAGCAACTCGACGCCCGGCTTGTCCCGGTGCGCCCAGCTCATGTCGCCGATGTTCCTGGTGACCGTCGACCCGTCGGTGCGGCAGGCGCGGGATTTCGCCTCCCAGAATTGCAGCATCTGCTCGGGCAGGAAACCTCCTGAGGCGAAATAGGTCTCGTCCGAGTCCAGTACCTCCAGCTGACAATCGTCGACGTAGGAGCGAACATCAAGCTCGACGCCAAGGCGGCGCAGGACGTCGTCCGGTGTGCAACTGTCCACGACACACGTGCACTTCCCGCCGGAGCGGAGACCGGTGGCCAGGAAGGGGATCAGGATCTCGTCCCGTTCCGCGGGTTCCCGGTAGAAGGCGCAGATGTGGTCACCGGGATGCAGTTCCAATCCCGAGAGTTCGCTGTTCGCAGCACGCGCGGACAACATGTCGACGGTGTCGGTCATGCTCTGTCACTCCTGACGTCGTTGACGGTGATGGCTGCCGGCGCGCAATCCACCCATTGATCATGACGCCCGCCGCGGCTGGACCCCCGACAGCCCAGCCGTGACACTGGCGTCTAGGGCTCAGAGTTCCGCGCGCACCATCTCGACAGCCTTACCCATGTTCCGCAACTTGGCGAACGCGGTGGTGCGGCTGAAGTAGCCGAGTCCACAGTCGGGCGAGACCAGGAATCTGTCGGCCGGGACGACATCCAGGCGGGCCCGAATGCGGTCGGCGATCTGCTCGGGCGACTCGACGATGGTGTTCTTGGCGTTGACGACGCCGAGCCCCAACACCTTGTCGGTCGGGAAATCCCGGTAGACGTCGAGATCGGAGAATTCCTCGCTGACCGATTCCAGGTGGATGACGTCGGCCATTGATTCCTTGAACAGCGGCATCATTTCCGCGGTTCTGGCCTCGTAGACGTCGCGCTGCCCGTCGACGCTGCCGTAGCAAACATGCCAGAACTTGATGGCGTCGACGCCGTCGAACATCATGTTCTGCACCTCGATCTGCCACATGTCCTGGGTGTATGGCGCGAGCACATCGATCAGCTGCACCGCCTCACAGCCCATGCTGACCAGGTACTTCAATTCCTTGTTCATCGCCAGGGCGAGGTCGCGGGCGACATCGATCGGGTCGTCATAGAACTGGTTGTCGACGATGATGCTCTGCTGCGCCGGGCCGAGAAACGCTACCTTGAAGGGCTTGTCGGTTGCCCCCTTCATCGCGTTGACGACACTTTCGAAGATCGGCCGCTTCCATTCGATCTTGTCGGTGACGACAGCCTTGTAGAACGGCGCGTACTTCACCCCGTCACCGGGCGGGCCGTACGGTGCGAATCCGGCCAGGTTCTCCGGGATGAAATGGAAGATCGGCTCCAACTGAAATCCCGGCGCCTCCCATTCGTAGTACTGCGCGCCGTCGCACAGGATGTCCAACCCGGCCATCTCCTGTTCGTGGGCGCAGATCTTGCTGGCGTCCTCGTAGGCGACTCGCAGGTTGTGGCTGCGGTACACCGGTTCGTTCAGCGTCCCGAGAATCCTGCCCTGCAGCCAGTGCGGCCGCGGGAACGCCGAGACCGCCGACGTCGGGAGCAGAACTTCCTCGCCCCTGATCTCCATTGACCAGCTCCTTTCAGTGTGATGACTCTTCAGTTCCGGGCGACAACTCAGTGCGTGGGGGACATTTCGACGATTGCCTGCACCGCTGCGAGAACCCGCTGCGGATTGACGTCCACCTCCGCTTCCAGCGTCCGAGCCACCGGCCAGGGGATGTTCCCGCCGCTGACCCGCCGCACCGGGGCCCGCAGCGCCTCGAAGCCCTCGTCGGCGACGATCGCCGCGATGGCGGCGCCCCAGCCGAGTTGGCCGGGGTTCTCCTCGACAATGACGACCCGGCCGGTCTTCTCCACCGAGCGCAGCACGCGCTGCGCGTCGAGCGGGACCAGCGAACGCAGGTCGATCACCTCTGCGCTGATGCCCTGCTCCGCCAACTGGGCGGCCGCCGTCAGGCAGTGTCCGACGGTGATCGAGAGACCCACCAGCGTGACGTCCGATCCGTCTCGGACGACATTCGCGACACCCAGCGGGACAAGGAATTCCGTGTCGCCGTCGGCAGCCTCCTCCTTGACCGCGTAGAGGCCCTTGTGCTCGAACACCAACACGGGATCGTTGTCCCGGATCGACGCGGCCAGCAGACCGGCCATGTCCCGCGGAGTGGACGGCGAGACGATCTTGAGGCCGGGCACGGTCATCGCCCAGTTCTCACAGGACTGCCCGTGCTGACTGCCGAAACCCATGCTGGCAAACCCGTTTGCCCCGCGCAGCACCAGCGGCAGGGTGACCTGACCACCCGTCATGTATCTGGTCTTGGCCACTTCGTTGACGACCTGATCCCAGCAGGTGGCGTAAAAGTCGGCGAACATGATCTCCGCGACCGGTCGTAGCCCGGCCATCGCCGCGCCCATCGCGGCCCCGACGATGGCCTGCTCCGAGATGGGGGTGTCCCACACCCGGTCGTCGCCGAACTCGTCACGCAGTCCGCTCGTCGTCTTGAACACCCCACCCGAGCTGATGTCCTCACCCAGCAGCACCACCGAGCCGTCCCGGCGCATCTCCTGCGCGAGCGCGGCCAAAACCGCTCCGCGAAACGTCAATTGCGCCAACGGGATCCCCCATCGCTCCAGAGGTCGGTCCAGACCGCCGCGCCATCAGCGTCCGGGGCCAGCAAAACCCGCTCGGCCAGTTCGTTGATCTCGACTCTGACCCGGGCATCGATCTCATCGGCTGCCGTCGGTGCAACCCCAGCGCGCTGGAGCACGGCCCGCTGCACCAGCAATGGGTCACGCGACTTCCAGCTTTCCACCTCAGCCGCCGGTCGGTAGGCCCCCGCGTCGGCGGCCGAATGACCTTTCAGCCGGTAGGTGTCGGCTTCGATCAGCGCCGGCCCACCGCCGCGCCGGGCAACGGCGATGGCGTCGGCGATCACCGTGCGGACCGCATGGACGTCGTTGCCGTCAACCACGATCGACGGCAGCCCGTACGCCGCGGCCTTGTCCGCGGCCGGGCGCGTGGTGGGGATCACCGACCCGATTGGGGTGTACTCCATGTACTGGTTGTTCTCGCAGACGAACAACACCGGCAGTTTCCAGATCGCCGCGAGATTGACCGCCTCGTGGAACGCACCGATGTTCACCGCACCGTCACCGAAGAAGCAGACGGTGACCGCATCGGTCCTCTTGATCTTGCTGGCCCAGGCCAGCCCGCTCGCGATCGGCAGGTGCGCACCGACAATGGCGTAGGAGCCGTAGTAGCCGTGCTCGACGCTGGTGATGTGCATCGAGCCGCCCTTGCCTGCGCAGATCCCGCCGGCCTTACCCAGCAGTTCGGCGAGGATCGCTTCCGGCGACGCGCCGCGGGCCAACGCATGGGCATGGCCGCGATAGGTGCCGATCGAGTTGTCCCGCGGGGTCAACACCGAGCCAACGCCGACGGCGATCGCCTCTTGGCCGAGGCCGAGATGCGCGGGACCGTGCACCCTGCCCTGCCGGTAGAGGACGTCGATCTTCTCCAGAAACGCTCTGGTGAAGGACATCTGCTCGTACAGCGCGAGCTCGTGGTCGACATCGGTAAGGGGCGCTGTCGCGGTGACCTGACTCAAGAATTCACCTCGGTTTCACTGGTAGGGCGAACCTACGGCTGGGCGACGGCCGGGGCCTCGTCCCCACGGGTCCAACGCATGCCTGGTTGGCTGGCCTGGACGCTCGGTCCCGGGGCAGGTCAGTCCCGGGCAGGTCAGTCCCGCAGCGCCTGCAGGGTCGTCCACGCCCGGGTCGCCAATTGCAGATTGAAATGCGTCTCCGGATCGCCGACATCGAGATCGGTGAGCTCCCGGATGCGGTGCAACCGGTACTTGAGCGTGCTGCGGTGAATCGACAGCGCCAAAGCCGTTGCCTCGTAACGCCCGCCGTTGTCCAGGTAGCGCCCGAGGGTCTTCACCAGGTCGGTACCCTTGGCCTCGTCGTAGTCGATCAGGGCGTGCAGCCAACGCCGGGCGAAATTCTCGATGTCGCCGAGATCGGGCATCGAGGCGAACATCTGGAAGACGCCGAGTTCGCCGTACACAGTGGTCTGCTCGCTCTGCCCGGATACCTTCTGCAATCGCAGTGCGAGCTGTGCCTCTCGCAGCGACCGCGGCAGTTCGGACGGGTGCTGGTACAGCCCGCCGACGGCGAGCCGGCACCGCCCACCGCCGAGTTCACGCAGCGACGCCGCACGCAACGCCTCCCAGTCGACCGGCGCTCCCCCGCGACCGCCGACCAGCATGACGATCACACCGGATTGGGTGCCCAGCAGCGCAGTCAACCGGAGTTCCCGCAACGCCCGCCGGACGGCGTGCAGGGCGGCGTCCTCGGTCTGAGTCTTGGTGCTCCATTCGACCAGCACCACCCGGTGCGGTTGCCCGAGGTCGTACCCGAGCGCCTCCGCACGCACCAACGCGTTCTCGTCGTCGATGCCGGACAGCAAGTCGTGCAACAGGTCTCGACGAAGGCGGAGCTCGGCGTCGGCGAGACCGCGAACCCTGGCCAGTTCGACGGCCAGCACGGTTGCGCAATGCTCGAGGGCCACCAGGTCGGACGCGTCGATGGTGCGACCTGGGTCGATGAGCGCGATGAACCCGAGCACATCTGGGCGCGGCGAGGCCAGGGCGACCACCCGCGACCCGTCTCTGACCGACTTTCCCTCGCGGAGAAGTTCCCGAAACAGCCTGTCCCGCTGCTCTTGTCGGGGCTTGGGGTAGGGATCGGGCCGGTCGGGGCCGGCCCACGCCCGCAGGTTGCCGTAGCGGTCCTCAATGGCGACGGGCAGACCGGTCAGGCCGTGCAGCGCCTCGGCGATCCCGGCGGAGCCCTCACCGGCGGCCGCGACGGCGGTCAGCCGCTCGTGGATCTGCATGCCGCGGCGCAGGGTCGCCACAGTGACCTCCAACGTGTGGTTGGCGACCTCCAACTCCAGGGCGCCGGCCCGTTCCCGCTGGTGCATCCGCGCGTTCGAGACGGCGACCCCGGTCTGCTGCGCCACCACCTGGATCAGGAACTGGGCGTCGGAGGTGGGCGCCTCGTCGGCGGTGGCGACCAGGTAGCCGAGCAGGCCGGCCACGCTGCGCAGTGGATAGGCCCTTGCCCAGCCGTGACCCGACAACCGCAGTTCACCGCCGGACGGCGACAGGCCGGCCAATCCACCCGCGACCTCCGCCGGCAGAGGTACGCGGCGATCGAACGCCGCCCCTGGCCGCCACCGCTCGTCCTCGGCCCCGTCCGATTCGGTGAATGCGAAACCGGACACCTGCCAGGGACCGAGCGACGGCGCGGACGAGGCAGCCAGGTTGAGAATCTGCTCCTCGTCGGCGCTTTCCGTCATCAGGATGGACAACACCAGCAGGGCGCGGAGATTGGTGAGTTGTTCGCGCAGGGCAAGCGTGGAGATGTCCCTGGTTCGTCCTTCGAGAGCGACAGTGCGCACAGTCCTCAACAGTCCCTACCGCCGGCCGTTGGCCCCCGTCCTCGCATCGGACTGCAATGAAGAACCCGCTCCTGCGTCGCCAGGCTTCTTCAGTGCTGTCCTCTGTGTTGAATGGCGGCCCTCCTTCGTCATTCCGACTCTAGGCGGCGCGGCGGGCGCCGCACCAGACCTGCCAGGACCAACAGAGCCCGCTGGGTAGTCCCATCCGGACAGTCTTGCGGGAGTGACGGTTGATCCGTCACCCTCGGCGACGGCAAGGCTACTGCGAGGTCATTCCACCGTCCGCGGTGATCACCGAACCGGTCACGAAGGAGGATTCGTCGCCGGCCAGGAACAGCGCGACCTGGGCGATCTCCTCGGGGGTGCCCAGCCTGCCGATCGGGTATTTCGACACCGTCATGGCCAGTCCCTTCTGCAGGTCCCCGCCGCCCCTGGCGACCAGCATCGGTTCCATCAGGGTGGTGTAGACCGTGCCCGGGCAGATCGCGTTGACCCGCACCCCCAGCGGCGCCAGGTCGACCGACATCGATCGGGTCAGGGCAACGACGGCGCCCTTCGATGCGCAGTAGGACGCGAAGTTGGCGATACCGACCAGCGCCGCCACCGAGCCCTGGTTGATGATCGAGCCGCGACCCGCCTGCACCATCAGCCGAGCCGCCGCCTGCGAGCACAGGAAGGTGCCCTTGACGTTGATCGCCATGCAGCGGTCCCAGTCGTCCTCGGTGGAGGTCAGGACCGAGCCGCTGCTGTTGGTGCCGGCGTTGTTGTAGAGCACGTCGAGGTGACCGAATTCCCCGACCAGTTGGTCGAACACGGCCGCGACCTGAGCCTGCTGCACGATGTCCGCCGTCAAGGCCAACGCCTTGCCGCCGTTGGCCGCGATCTGTTCGACGGTTTCCGCGGCGGCCGCGGAGTTGACGTCGATGACGCCCACCGCTGCGCCCTCCTGGGCGAACAGCACGGCGGTGGCCCGGCCGATCCCGGAACCCGCCCCGGTGACAGCGGCGACCTTGCCGGCAAGCCTTGATGTCATGAGAACTCCTCCTGTTGAGTGCCGATTCTGGTGAGCGAACTCAGCCCGCGGACCGGCCGCCGTCCAGGATCAGCGGGTGACCGTTCATGTACGCCAGCCGCCCGGAGGCGAGCAGGCCGACCGCGTCGGCGATCTCCTCGGGCTGGGCGACGCGGCCCATCGGGATCTGGCTCTCCGCGACGGCTCGCAGTTCCGGTTGGTCCAGCCGCCAGGCCGTCATCGGCGTGTAGACCATGCCGGGGCAGATCGCGTTGGCCCGGATCCCGTACTTCGCGTAGTCCACGGCGATCGACCGGGTCAACATCAGGGCCGCACCCTTGGATGAGGTGTAGGCGGAACGGCCGGGGAAGGCGTACAGACCGGCCACCGATGCGATGGTGATGATGTGCCCGGATTCCTGCCGCATCATGATCGGCAGAGCGGCGCGGCTGCACAGGAACGGACCGCGGACATTGACGGCGTGCACCCGGTCCCAGTCGTCGACCGGGGTTTCGTGCAGGGTCGTGGCCTGCTGGGAGCCGGTGACGCCGGCATTGTTGACCAGCACGTCGAGTTGGCCGAACCGGCGGATGATCTCGGCGAAGGCCTGCTCGACGTCGGTGGGGTTCGTGACGTCGCAGCGCAGCACCAGATCGCTCGGGTCCTCGACCCGGCCGACGTCCAGCACGGCGACGGTGAACCCGTCCTTGCGCAATTGGTTGCTGATCGCCCGCCCGATCCCCGACCCGCCGCCGGTGACCACCGCCGTCTGCTGGGTCATCAGAGGGTCACCAGCTCACCGCTACCCGCCCGCAGCCGGGACAGTTGAATGAAGTGCTCCGGGTTGAGGAACAGTTCGGACAGGTCGGCCATGTCGTCGATCGTCCAGCCTTCCGGCCGGCGGATCAGGTAGTCGATGTACTGGAACGCGTCCTTCGCGCCGAAGCCGACATGGTGCGCCCCAACGATTTTCCGCGACTCGGCGGCGATAACGAGCTTGAACCAGCCGGACAGCACGGGCCTGGTAAAGGCGTAGAACATCGATCCCTCGGCGGCCGGCAGCGGGAACGACTCGCGGTCGGCGCCGTCCGGCGGCATCTGCAGCTTGATCACCTTGCCGTACTTGGCCTTCGCCTCCTCCTCGGTGATGCCGCACCAGGTGACCTCGTAGGTGGTGTGGAAGAAGTCGGGGTAGTCGGTGTAGTCGTACTCGCGGTGTTCGCCCATGATGTTCTTCGCCGCGTTCACCCCGCATTTGCGGGCCTTGAACATCTCCATCGGCGGCCCGAGCAGATCACCGACCGCGTAGACCGAGGGCACGGAGGTGAGCATCGTCCGGTCCGCGATGACGAATCCCTTGTCGTCCACGTCGAGGCCGAGTGCGTCATACATCTTCATGTTCGGCCGCTCGCCGGTTGCCATGAAGACGAAATCCGTTTTGATGTCGACGATCTCGCCGGCGGCGTTGCGGTAACGCACACCCGTCACGGTACTGTCGCCGAGGATCTCGATCGGGTCGATGCCTTCTTCGATGGTGATGCCGCGGTCCACCATCATGTCGATGACGTAGTTCCGCAGGTCCGCATCGACGTGATGCAGGCTGTGCGTCTTCATCAGCGGACTGCGGGTGAGAATCGTTGTCCGGCAGCCGGTTGCCTGGAAGAACGAGCCGTATTCCAGGGCGACCTTGGAGCCGCCGATGATGACGCAGCTGGTGGGTTCGTAGTCCAGCTCCTCGATCAGGGTGGCGTAGTCGTAGACGCCGTGCAGGGCGACGCCGGCGATGTCGGGGAGCACGGTGCGAGCTCCGGTGCAGAGCACCAGGTTCTTGGCGGTGAAGCGTTGGCCGTCCACCTCCACGGTGTGCGCGTCGATGACGGTGGCGGGGGTGTTGAGGATGTACTCGAGGTTGAGTTGTTCCTTCGACTGCCAGTTCATCACCGCGTGCGGGAGCCCGCGGCCGGCCTTGAACAGGTCGATGATGTCGGTGATCCTGGCGCGCTTCTCGTCGAACTCGGCGGGAAACCAGAGTTTGCCGGCCATGTGCCGGGCGAGGTCCATCTCCCGGGCGGCCTCGGAGAACAGGTGGTGCGGGACGCAGGCCTGATGCGGGCAGGAGCCGCCGAGGAACGGCCAGGCGTCGACGATCAACTGCCGGCCACCGCGGGCCCGCAGGTAGGCGGCACCGAATCGGCCGGATGCGCCGCCACCGACGAAGATGGCGTCGTATTCCCGGTCGTCCTCCTCCGGTGTCGCGACATTCCACAGCGCCTCGGTGTTCTCGGCGGGGTGCGCAACGATGTCGTCGATCAGCAGGGCCCACTCGCCGACGGTCAGTGGATCGCCGGGCGCACCGCGATCTCCACCAACCGGGTCGCCGAGGGCGTTGACCCGCGCGCGTAAAGCAGCGAAACCATCCGTTGGGTTGCGAACATCGATCACCGAAACATCCCATCTCTACACGGGTGCCACCACCGGGCTCAAGACCCGGTGACCTGTCCAGATTCGCCGAGATGGGCCAACCACAGGAGGTCACCCGAGGACGAAGAATTGCCCGAACCCTGCCCGGCCGGATCAGCGATGACGGAGTTCGTGGCGGCGGATGCAATGGCATCCCATGGCAACCGCGCAGCGGGCCCAACAAGGACGTGACATCCTTGGCCGCGGTCTCGACAACGACGGTGTCCTGTTGTGCGTGAAAGGCTGAGATGTTTCGTTTACCCGACTCCTGGCTGTGGGACTTCTGGCTCGCAGAGGACGACGACACCTACCATTTGTTTTTCCTGCACGCCTCCAGGGCCCTGCACGACCCCGACCGACGACACCTCCGGGCGGCGATCGGGCACGCGACCTCCACCGATCTGATCCATTGGCAGCAGACCGCCGACGCCCTCGTGCACGGCGACCCCGGTGAGTTCGACCAGACTGCCACCTGGACCGGGTCGGTCATCAAGGGCCCTGGCGGCGAGTGGTTCATGTTCTACACCGGCACCACCCAGACACCTGATGGACCACTGGTCCAGCAGGTCGGGCTGGCAACCTCCACCGACCTGTTGCACTGGGTGAAAGACGACCATAACCCCTTGGTGTGGGCAGACTCCCGCTGGTACGAAACACTCGGCGGGCCGGCGCCATGGGCCGACGGACACTGGCGCGACCCGTTCGTTGTCGCCGACCCCGATGGAAACGGTTGGCACATGCTGATCACCGCCCGCGCGAACACCGGCCCCTACGACGACCGCGGCGTCATCGGGCATGCCCGCTCCGCCGACCTGCGCCACTGGGACGTGCAGCCGCCCCTGTCCGACCCGGGGGCCGGATTCGGCCAACTCGAAGTGTTCCAAGTCGCCAACATCAACGGCCGGCACGTGTTGATCTTCAACTGCCTGCCGGGCGATTACTCCGCAGAACGACGCGACAGCGGCGACCGGGGCGCAATCTGGGCGGCCACCGGCGAATCCCCGCTCGGCCCCTTCGACATCAAGGGCGCCACACCGCTCACGGACGACAGCTTCTATGTCGGGAAACTCGTCCGCGACCCGGCCGGAGAGTGGATCCTGCTCGCCTTCCACAACGCCGGTCCGGACGGGACCTTCGGCGGGGCGCTGTCGGATCCCATGCCCGTGCGATGGGATGACGACGTCCTGACCGTCGCACACGTTCGACCGCAACCGTCGCTTCCCTGAACTAGGGCACGCACCAATCTCGGCGGCAATATCAGCGGCGCATGGCCTCGACGGTGGTCCACGCCCGGGTGGCCAGTTGCAGGTTGAAATGCACGTCCGGGTCGTTCAGCTCCAGGCCGGTCAGTTCGCGGATGCGCTGCAGCCGATATTTCAGGGTGCTGCGGTGCACGGACAGGGTGAGCGCCGTCGCGTCATAGTTGCCGCCGTGTTCGAGGTACTGGGTGAGCGTCTTCACCAGTTCGGCGTGTTTGGCGATGTCGTAGTCGATCAGGGTGCCGAGCCATTCGCGGACGAAGCTGTCCACCTCGGACAGGTTGGGAATCGCCGCGAGCATCCGGAAGACGCCGAGCTTGCTGTATTCGCAGGCGCCGGTGCCGGAGATCACCGTCTGCTGCAGGCGCAGGGCCAGCTGCGCCTCCCGCAGCGAGCGCGGCAGCTCCGACGGCCGGGCGCTGAGGCCGCCGACGCCGAGCCGGCACTGCCCGCCGCCGAGTTCGGTGAGGATCGAGGTGCGCAGCTGTTCCCAGTTCATCTCACCGGCGGTCAGCAGCACGACAGCGCCGGACCAGGAGTCGAGCAGGAAGGACAACCGGTGGTCACGCACCGTGCGCCGCACCGCATGCAGCAGCAGGTCCTCGTTCCGGGTGCGACCTCGCCCCTCGATCACGATCACCCGGTGCGGCTGCCGCAGGTCGTGTTCCAGCGCATCCGATCGGAGATAGGCGCTCTCGTCGTCGGTTCCGCTGAGCAGGTCGTGCACCAGATCCCGGCGCAGGCGTAGTTCGGTGTCGGCGATGCCGCGGACCCTGGCCAGCTCCATCGACAGCACGGTGGCACCGTGTTCCAACGCGATGAGATCCGCTGTGTCGGCGGCCCTTTCCGGGTCGATCAACGACAGCACGCCGAGCACGTCGGGCCGGGGCGAGGCCAGCATGGTCAGCCGGGCGCCGTCCCGCACGGGTTTGCCCTCGCGAATCAGTCTGCGCAGCAACTGTTCTCGACGGGCAAAGGACTCCTTGGGGTACGGCTCCGGTTGGCCGGGTCCGCCCCAGGCACGCAGGTTCCCGTGCCGGTCCTCGATCGCGACGGGCATGCCGGTCAGTTCGTGCAGCGCTGTGGCGATGCCCGGCTGTCCCTGCGCGGACACTGCGACCTTGGTCAAACGATCGTGGATCCGCATGCTCCGCTGCAGGGTGCTGACGGTCTCCTCCAGCGCCGCATTCGTCGCAACCAGTTCGGCCGCCGTCGCCCGCTCCTGGGCGTGCAGCCTGGCGTTGGACACGGCGACCCCGGTCTGCTGGGCGACCACCTGGATCAGGAAGTTCTCGTCGGTCGACGGGGGCTCGTCGCTGGACGCGATCAGGTAGCCGAGCAGTCCGGTGACGCTGCGCAGCGGAAACGCCGACGCCCACACCCGGCCCGGGAGATCCACCGGCCCGGCCGTGCCGCCCAGGTCGGTCAACTGCGCCGCGAGGCCGGTCGGTGCCCGCGGGGATCCGCCGTTGGTGCCGGGACGCCAGCCGGCGTCCCCGACGGCGCCGTCGCCGAACGCGTAGCCCTCGATCCGCCAATGCCCGAGGCCCGGCGCCGACGACGACGCGAGCTGCAGAATCTGCTCTTCCTCCACCGACTCGGTCATCAACAACGAGATGACCAGCAGCGCACGCAAATTTCCGAGCCGCTGGCGCAGCACGGCCTCGCCGTTGGTGGCCTGGATTTCGAGCTCGTCGAGCATCGTCACGCTTCGGCGTAACGGAGGAACTCGTCCGGTTCGACGTAGTAGGGGTTCTCCACGACCATCCCGCGGATGAGCACCTTCGGATGGGTCTTCACGATCGAGACGATCACCTCACCGGTGAACCTGTCCAGGTCGTACAGGCACAGCACCACGGTCGGGTACTTCGGCGCGACGCGGTTCAGCTCGGCCTCGTACAGCACCAGGTCCTCGACACCGGGCGCGTCCCGCAGCGCCCACGTCATCTCACCGACCAACCGCGAGAAGGGATAGCCGTCGTCGGCGGCCGCATTGAGGTGGTCGGTCCAGAAGCCGAGCATCTCTTCGCGGGAAAAGCCGCCGCCGGCAAGGTAACTCGTCTCCGGAATGTGCACATCGAGTTGCTGGTGACCGTGCCCGCCGTCATCGGGATCCAGCATTTTCACCTGCTCGGCGGTGTTCGCCGAGTCGACGATGCAGATGCACTTGTCGCCCGAGGTGATCCCGGTTCGCAGGTACGGCATCAACACCTCGTCGCGGTCGCCGGAGCCGCGGTAGAAAGCGCACACATGATCACCCGGGAACAGTTTCAGTTCCCGGATGCCCGTCGGTACCGACTCGATCACACGACCACCGCCCTGTGGTTGGTTTGTCTGGATCGTACGTGTGGCCGGGTGGCTTGCGTTGGTCCCGGCAGGGTGAAGAACACGGCCGGGCTGCCCACGCTGTGACGATTCACCTACTTCGACGATTCACCAGCCGCCGAATCATCCGCTGCGGATTCACCCGCTGCGACGTTTCACCCGCAACGCCGACCGAACCGCGAACCCATCAGGTCGGCGGCGCCGGAGTGACGGACAACCGGCCCGCCAGCACATCGATGATCGGCCGTAGCCGCATCCACCATTGATCGATGGGCCGACGGTGCTCCCAGTCGGCCAGCTCCTCTGCCCGGCGCAAGGACAGGATCCGGACCTTCCCCTCGTGCAGTCCGATCACCGCGCTGCCGGTCTTCTTGGTATCGATCTGGTTGCTGAGCCAATCGATGGAATGCGCGGCCAACCGGGTTCCGAGGATGCGGTCGAAGGGCGTCGGGCTGCCGCCCTGCTGGGTCTGACCCAGCACGACTCCGCGGGCGTCGAACAGGTCCTGGCCCTCCTGTTCGAACAACCGGCACAGGAAGTCGGTGGTGTACATCGGGCTGGCCTTCTCGTTCAGCACCGTCAGGAACAGCCGCTGGCCGACCCGGAAGCTGTCCACCATCTTCTCGATATCGTGCGAGAGGGCCTTGAGGCTGATCCCCTCTTCGTTCAGGTAGACCCGGACCGCGCCGCCGGACAGTCCACCCATGAGCGCCAGATAACCGCAATAGCCGCCCATCGTCTCGACCACGAAGCACCGCCGGGACGCGGTTCCCGCCTGTCTAACCCGATCGATGGAATCCACGATCAGGTTCAGCGCGCTGTCCGTGCCGACCGAGAGCTCGGAGTTGGGGATGTTGTTGTCGATGGTTGCCGGGAGGCAGATCATCGGAATCTTGAAGGCCGGGTAGCGTTCCCGCTCCTGGTACATGGTGTGCGCGGCATCGAAGGCGTCCCAGCCGCCGATGATGAGCAGGCCGTCGACGTTGCTTCGCTCCAGTCCGCGACCGATCGCATACAGGTCCTTGACGGTCGGCACCTTGCGGCTGATGCCCAGTTCGGCCCCGCCCCTGCTCACCCACCCGTCCACGTCGGCCCAGTCCAGTTCGCGGACGTCGTCGTCGATCAGACCCTGAAGGCTGCCGTTCACCCCGAGCATGGTGTGCCCACGGGTGAGTCCCAATCGCACGGCGGCCCGCGCTGCCGCGTTCATCCCCGGCGCGAGCCCACCGACGTTGACGATCGCGATCCTGCTGCTCTTGTGCTTGCGGCGGACGTTCGGCAGCGCTCGGGACATGGAGTTGAAGATGTGCACCATCTCGGTGTAGCTGTCGCCGCGCATGGTCAGGGCCATGTCGTAGTCACTGGCCGCGATCAACTCGGCCGCCTTGCGTGTGTTGGCGACCGCCTCCATCAACGGCACCTTCGAGGTGCGGTTGCCCTGGATGCCGATGAGTTGCGGGATGCTGTCCTTGGTCGCGGTCATGACCTCCTCGACGGCGGCGTAGCCGAGGAGCGAGCTCATCGAACGGTCGAAGGCGCTGGGCGTGCCGCCGCGCTGCACGTGGCCGAGGATGGTGACCCGGGTGTCCTCACCCAGTCGCTCCTCCAGGACCTGCCGCACGTAGTGGCTACTGATCGGGGTGTGCTGCGAGTCGTGCGCGCCCTCCGCGACGATCACGATGCTGGTCCGCCGACCGGCCGCCCGGCCGTTCTTGAGCAGCTCGCAGAGGTCGGCTTCCCAGCCCGGATCGGGCGGGTTCTCCGGGATGAACACGTAGTCCGCGCCGCCGGCGATCGAACTCATCAGCGCGAGATAGCCACAGTGCCGGCCCATCACCTCAACGACAAAGCTGCGCTGGTGGCTGGCCGCCGTGCTGGAGATGGCGTCCATCGCTTCGACGATGCGGTGCAGCGCCGAGTCGGCGCCGATGGTCATGTCGGTGCCCATCATGTCGTTGTCGATCGAGCCGACGAGGCCGGCGATCATCAGCGCGGGATGTCGGTCAGCCGTCGCCTGGTCGATCGCACCGGACGCCAGGAGTTCGGCGACCAGGGACGGCCACTCCTCGCGGAGCCGATCGGCGCCACTGAGACTGCCGTCGCCACCAATGACGACCAGCCGGTCGATGCCGTTGACCAGCAGGTTGTGCACGGCCTTCCGGCGCCCGTCGCGCTCACGGAATTCCAGCGACCGGGCGGTGCCGATCATGGTGCCACCGCGGTTCAGGATGCCGCTGACATCGTCCCAGCTGACCGGCCGGATGCGGTCGCCGCCATCGATCAGGCCCGAATACCCCTCATAGATCGCGAAGATCTCGGCGCCGCGGTTCAACGCGGTGCGCACCACCGCGCGGACCGCCGCGTTCATCCCCTGCGCGTCGCCGCCGCTGGTCATCACCGCCAGCCGCATTCCCGGTTCCGTTGAACCTGTCACCAGCGGTGCCGGGCTGGGTTCAGTCATGCACTGCCCCTTGATGTCTCACGCGTGGATCGGTGCGGTCTCGCGGTCTGGGGAACCTGCGGTCGGCGATCACCCGGCCGTTGCGGACGCCGAGACCTTCTTCTCGACGATGGCCACGACGTCGTCGAAGAGCAGCTCTCCCGGCTGGAGACCGGTGATCCTTGTCGTCGCTTCGGCGGGCGTCATGGTTGCCAGGATGCTCTTCAGCTCGACACTTTCCGGGTCCTCCGGGACGTCGAAGGACATGGCCGCCTCGACGGTGGCCAGCAGGAATGTCGGGTGCTCACCCAAGGCCGCCAGTTCCGCCGCCGGGCCGATCAGCCGTTCGGTGCGGGACATCTTTCGCAGCGGCTGCCGGCCGACCCGCTCCACGGTGTCCGGCAGGTACGGGTTCGCGAACCGGCCCAGGATCTTGTCGACGTACGCCTGTTGCGCCTCCGGGGAGAACTCATGCTTGTCGACCAGCAATCGCTTGGTCTCGGCCAGCACTCCTTCGACCTTGGCGCGGACCACGTCGTCGGCCAGGGCGTCGCTGAGTTTGCTGATCCCACGGACGAAGCCGTGGTAGGCAGTGGAAGCGTGCCCGGTGTTGACGGTGAACAGCTTTCGTTCGATGTACGGAGCGAGATTGTCAACCCAGGTGGCGTCCGGGATGGTCGGCTCGTTGCCACCGAAGGGCGGCCGCTCGATCGCCCATTCGAAGTAGCTCTCGACGGTGACGTCGAGTCCCTGGCCGGGGGCCTGTCCCGGCACGATTCGATCCACCGCGGTGTTGGCGAAGATCGCCTTCTTGCTCAGGGCGGCCCATTCCGCGTCGTCGGGGACCAGCGCACGGACGAACTCGAGCAGGACATCCGTTGCGTTGATGGCGTTCTCGCAGGCCATCACGACCAACGGCGGCTGGCCGTCGGCGCGGCCACGCAGCCCGGCCACGATGACCGGCGCCACGAACCGCAGGATCGTCGGCCCCACTGCGGTGGTGACGATGTCGGCCGCGGAGATCTCCGCGACCACAGCGGCCTCATCGGTGCGGCTGTTGACGGCCCGGTAGTTGTCGACCACTTCTTCCGACGATTGCAGGCCGACCTCTTTGACCAGGTAGCTGGGGGTCACCTTGAGCGCATCGATCAGTTCGCCCGCGACGTCGGCGAAGACGACCTCGTAGCCGGCGCGGTGCAGGATCAGCCCGACGAAGCCGCGACCGATGTTGCCGGCGCCGAAATGCACCGCGGTGCGCTGCGCGTCACCACCGGCGCCAGTCATTCTTCGTTGACCGCGTTCAGGAGGTCGAAGACCTCGCTGGCCGACCCGGCCGCAATCATCTTGTCCACCTCGTCCATGTCCGAGAAGATGACCGCGATCTTGCCGAGGATCTCCAGGTGCCCGTTGTTCAAGCCGGCGATGCCGACCGCGAACCGGACCTCGTTGCCGTCCCAGTCGATCGGCGGGTCGTACCGGACCACGGACAACGCGGACGCCGAGATGGCGTCCTTGGCCTCATTGGTCCCGTGTGGGATGGCCAGGAAGTTCCCCATGTAGGTGGAGACGGACTTCTCCCGGTCGAACATGGCATCCACATAGGCGGGGGTGACGGCACCGGCATCGACGAGAATCTGTCCGGCCTCCCGAATCGCCTCGTCCTTGCTGGTCGCCGTGCCGGGGACCTTGATCTGGGACAGCGTCAGAATGTCACTCATACCGCAGGGACTCCTTCGTCGGGAACTGTTTTCAGGCCTCGGGTTCGACCCTAGGGCAGCGGCAGCGCAGGCGCAGGTCGACCGCCTGAGCATCGTCGGTCATGGTCTTGCGGCCGCCGTCGCGCCTCGGGTCGTCTGTCACGCTCGGGTCGGAGCTCAACAGCGAAGGGGGAACGCCCTGGGCGTTCCCCCTTGCCGACGTGCCGGATTGCGGCGGTCAGGCTTGTGCGCCGCTGCCCTGCGCGTTGGTGATCTTCAACTCTTCCACGATCTCGTCATACCTCGGACTGTTCATGAAATTACCCACCGACACATGCTGCGCACTCGGCGCCTTGTCCCGCGCCCGCGGCGTCAAATCCTCATGCGTCACGATCAGATCAACATCATCCGTCAAATTCGCAATAGCAATATTCACCACCGTGATATCGGTGAACCCGGCCTTCTTCACCTTGTTCCGCAACACCGACGCACCCATCGCACTCGACCCCATCCCCGCATCGCACGCGAACACGATCTTACGAATCGGCTTACTCCGAGCAGCCGCCTCCTGCTGCTCCTCCTTCGCCTCCTCATCATGCTCGATCCCGGTCAACACCCCGGACACCGACGACTTCTTCCCCTTCATCGACTCCATATTCGCCGTCGCCGCAGCCAAATCCGCACTCTCATCATTCTTCTTACTGGCCTTCAAAATCACCGACGCAACCAAGAACGACGTGATCGCCGCGAACGTCACCGACAACGTCACACCCACAAAACTGTCACTCGGAGTCTGCGCATACACCGCAATGATCGACCCAGGAGCAGCCGGCGCCCGCAACCCGGCACCGAAAATCGTCAACGTGAAAATCCCGACCATGCCACCGGAGATCGTCGCCAACAACGTCATCGGCTTCATCAACACATACGGGAAATAAATCTCATGAATACCACCGAAGAACTGAATGATCGCCGCCGCCGGCGCCGTGGACTTCGCCAACCCCGTCCCGAAAATCGAGTACGCAATCAACAAACCAAGACCCGGACCAGGGTTCGCCTCCAACAAGAACAGGATCGACTTACCCTCTTCAGCAACCTGATTCACCCCCAACGGGGTCAACACACCATGATTAATCGCATTATTCAGGAACAACACCTTCGCCGGCTCAATAATAATACTCGCCAACGGCAACAAACTATGCTCGATCAACCAGTTCACACCACTGCCCAAGGCCTCGGTGACCTTCTCGATCAACGGCCCGAACACGTAGAAACTGATCACCGCCAACCCAGCAGCCAAAATGCCCGCCGAGAAGTTGTTCACCAACATCTCAAAACCAGGCTTGATCTTCCCGTCCCAGATCTGATCGACCTTCTTCATCAACCACGCCGCCAGCGGCGCCACGATCATCGCACCCAGGAACATCGGCTGCGTCGTACACATGATCACACCCATGGTCGCCACCGCAGCCACCACCGCACCACGAGCCCCGTACACCATCCGGCCACCCTGCACCGCGATCAACAGCGGCAACATGTACCGGATCATCGGGCCAACCAGCCCCGCATACGGCACACCATCGGCATCCGTACCGAACCCACCAATCGGGCCCAGCGGCGTCCACCCCGTCTCAATGAAGAACGCAGTGATCAACCCCCACGCGATGAACGCCGCGATGTTCGGCATGATCATCCCGGACAGGAACGTCCCGAACTTCTGGACTGCGATCCTGGTGCCGCTGGTCTTCTTCTTTTCTGGTGTTTCGGCTTGCGCGGTCACGGTTGCCCTTTCGGTTGACGCGGGCCGGACCGACGTCCGACTGCGCTGTCGACTGGACTCGATGCAGTGTCTGGACAGGCGTCCAGACCTTCGTAACCATAATCGCGCGTGTGAGATTCGCAAGAGCTGGATGTGGAACGCTCATGATCGTTATCTCGCAGTGTTGCAGTGTTGATGTACGGCAACATCGCGCTGTTGTGACCGTTCAAGGAGGAACGATGACGAAGGTTGCCGTGATCGGTGCCGGTTCGTGGGGCACCACGGTCGCCAACGTGTCCGCGCCTGGTCGGACCGGCGATGCCGGGGCGCAAATTCAACGCCGTAGAGCGTGTCTGCGGCATTTTGGCGGACACGCTCTACGCAGCCGACGATGATCGGGCCCGCGAGCACGAGGTGGTTGACGGGATCAACGAGGGGCACGAGAACCCGCTGTTCCTGCCCGGCATCCGGCTGCAGAACCGGCTGACCGCGTCGCAGGATCTCGGCGAGGTGTTGGACGGCGCGGATGTCGCCGTTGTCGGGGTGCCCTCGAATTTCTACCGCGCAGTCTTGAGCTCTGCACCGAAAGGGTCCATCCCACCGGGACTTCCGGTGCTCAACCTGTCAAAGGGCATCGAACAGGGCACCTTTAAGACGATGACCCAGGTGCTCAACGACGTCCTTGACGGGCACCCCCTGCACCAAGTCGGGTGCTGGCCGGACCGAACATCGCCACCTGCTCCAGCACCGCGAGCCGCGATCATCATGTGGGGCGGCAACTGGGGGTGGACATCGTCTACTCGTCGTAAATGGTCGTTGATTCTCTGTGTGGTGCGGTCGGTCGACACAGAAATACTGCCGCTTGCCGTGACGCAGTGCGTCGAAGCGGGCTACCGTGGTGGATTGGCATTCCCCGGAATGGCAGCTGCGAGAGCCGGCTATCCATTCCTCCAACTGAGGGGGGCGAGCCGTGGATTCCACGCCACGGACCCGAACAGAGTCCGAGGACGACGACCTGGCGGTGAGTTTGTCCGCGCTGTCCGGATTATCGGCTGCTCGGCTGAGCCTGGAAGACCTGCTGACCCAGGTGGCCACCTTCGCGGTGCGTGCGATTCCGGGTGCGGACGGGGCGGGGCTGACGCTGATCGAGGAGGGCCGCACCGACACCATCGTGAAAAGTGCGCCATTTGTCCGGGAAATCGACGACATTCAGTACGGGCTCGGTCAGGGGCCCTGCATCAGCGCGGCCGCAGAGGCGACACCGATGCGTTCCGGGTCCCTGGCAACCGACAGTCGCTGGCCCCAGTTCGGTCCCCGGGCCGGCCGGCTGGGGGTGCACAGCGTGCTGTCGTTGCCGCTGATCAGTGCCGAAGCCGTCGTCGGCGCGATGAACGTCTATGCACACGCCGAGCACGCGTTTGATGAGCGGGCCGTGCAGTTGGGTGAACTGTTCGCGGTGCCGGCGGCGATCGCCGTCCAGAACGCACAGGTTCTGGCGCAAACCCAGCGGTTGGCCGGGAAGTTCCAGGAGGCGTTGACCGGCCGTGCGGTGATCGACCAGGCCATCGGGATCCTGATGAGCCGGAGCGGCGTCACCCCCGCCGAGGCCTATTCCCGGATCCGGTTGCTCAGCGAGCACCAGAGCGCCCAGGTCACGGTCGTCGCCGAAGGCATCGTCCGAGAAGCTGTGCGCCGGGCCCGGGCCCGGCATACCGACGAATTGTGATATCCGGCCAACTTTCGGGTCTTTGTGGGCGTTTTGCGCGTAGCGTCAGATGTGCTGTCACCAGTGAGTCGGGGTCCCGACCCGAACATGGCGTGACGCATCGAGTTTCGCGTCGTGCGTAGCTGGGTTCTGGAGCAGGCCGATCGGCGATCGGGACGTCGCACGGAGCTCACCCCGAATGAATTGCTCGACCGCATTGACCGCCCAGCTCAGCGCTCTCACCGCGACCTCTGGCGAGGCTGACACCGATCTGCAGGCCATTCTCGAGGTGCTCGTCGATGACCTGGTCAGCGCAGTCCCGTCCTTCGTCGGGTTGACCATGACGCAACGGTTCGACGGGTTCGCCGTCACGACGACCGTCATGGATAGGGACCCGGGCCGCTTGGCGTGCTCCTCGCTGGCGTTGCCAGTGGACACGGGAGGACCCGACAAGCCGGCCTGCACGGTGGTGTTCTTTGCCGGCGAGGCCGGCGCGTTTGTCCAATTCGCTGCCGGAATGCAAAGAATCAACGGGCCGGACCCCCGAGTGGTGCTGGACGGTCCGCTGCCGCACCCACTGCCGAAATCCGGGGTGACGGGGCTCGCCGACCTGAGCTCCGTCAATCGGGCGATCGGTGTCCTGATCACCCGGGGATACTTCCCGGATGAGGCGCGCGCCGAGCTCCGTCGCCGCGTCGGAGAGAGCCCGGACAACGTGCCCGACGTTGCCAGGCGGGTCCTGTTGTCGACGAATGCGCCGCGGCCGTGCGGCACGATTACCGTGCTCGCGGTCGGTCGCCAGCCGGAGCGACTGTCAACGGGACCGGGTCGGCCAGCCCGCTGAATTGCTGCGATTCGACCTGGTGGCGATTCAGTCGGCGGCATGCGTCTCGTGCGGGACCGACGGGCTCGTCGCGCGATGAATCCGGGTCGCGACTAACGGGAAGATCGCGATGGACAGCACTCCGGCTCCTACCAACGCCGCCGCATTCTCCGGCAGCATCACGCCGGAATTGACGCCGATCTGGGCGAGTGCGACGAGGAGCGGCAGCGCCGTTGCGGTCAGGAACGTCAATTCGATTCGACTCCGCAGGGCGAGTGTCTTCCGGTAGACCAGAATCGCGGGTGCGCCCCGCACCACCAGGAGCAACGCGAAGAACACGAACAGCCGGAGCGGGTTCTCCACAATGGACTCCACGTCAAGGGCCATGCCTGAACTGACGAAGAAGACGGGAATGAAGAAGCCATAGCCGACGGCGTCGAGCTTCTCTTCGAACTCGCTGTTGTCGTCACCGGATGTGGTTCGCCGCAGCACCATGCCCGCGAAGAACGCGCCCAACGCGGCCTCGACCCCGAATTCCTCGGTGATCAGCAGTAGGCCGACAAGCAGGACCACGGTGATACGCAGCGTGGATTGCGAGGTGGCGTGCTTGTTCTCGCCGATGATCGCCGCGACCCGGGTGCCGGAGAGCCGTTGGGTGAGCCAGGAGAGCAGGAACGCCAGACCGGCGATCGAGGCGATGATGATCGCCTCCCACCACGTCTTGTAGGCGCCGAGGAAGAGCGAGATCGCCACGATCGGGAGGAGTTCGCCGACGGCGCCGGCGGCGAAGATGAAGCGGCCGAACAGCCCGCCCAGCATGTTCTGATCCCGCAGGATCGGGAGCAACGTGCCGAGTGCAGTGGTGGTCAACGCGATCGAGACCGGCACGAAAGCCTTGACGAAACCGAGGTATTCCAGGCCCCCGACCACTGCGACCGCCCCGACGGCGCTGATCGTCCAGGCGATCAGCGCCTGTTTTCCGGCCTTCTCCCGCAGCAGTTGCGGGTCCAGTTCTTGCCCGGCCAGCAGGAACAGGAACCCCAAGCCGAGGCTGGCGAGGAGTTCGATGTCGCCGGAGTTCGCAAACCCGAGTGCGTGCGGTCCGATGATCACGCCCCCGAGGATCAGGAACAACACCTGCGGCGGCCGGCCCGGGACGAGGCGGGTGATGATCGGCGCCAATGCGGCGACAGTCATGACGAGCAGGAGCGACCACAGGGACGTCGAGCTCATTGGTTCGTCACCGCGATACCCCAACCTGCATGGCCGTCAAACCCTTCAGCCCGCGGACCGCTGAACTCGTTGGAGGCACGAATCCGCCGATCTCCCGAAGTGGATGACGATAACGGGTATCGCACGCGCGAGCGTCGGGGCGCATGAGCTGGCGTTTTGCCCCCGTGCGTAGGTGCCAGGTAGGGTTACCGGCCGGTGGCCACCCCAGGGCGGCCCTGGGAAGCGTGCCAGAGCGGCCGAATGGGACACACTGCTAATGTGTTGTGCTCGCAAGGGCACCGAGGGTTCAAATCCCTCCGCTTCCGCGCTGGACCTCGGTTTCTGGGGTCCAGTGGTAAGGCCCGTTCGCTGCGGTGGACGGTAGTGGTACTGCTCGATGAAGGCCTTGGCTCAGTCGGGATAACTGAACAGGCGCCTGTAGCTCAACGGATAGAGCATCTGACTACGGATCAGAAGGTTGGGGGTTCGAATCCCTCCAGGCGCAC
>CAWDUY010000011.1:0-275580 GCA_963805555.1 uncultured Actinomycetota bacterium | reverse complement strand
GACGAGGCGCCCGAATTCCGGCCCAGCGTGTTGGACGCGCTACGGCAGCCGATGGAATCCGGCGCCGTGTTGTTGGCAAGGGCATCCGGTGCCGTGCGCTACCCGGCCCGTTTTCAGCTGATTATCGCCGCGAATCCCTGCCCGTGCGCAGCCGCGAAGGACGTCGACTGCACGTGTGTCTCCGGGGTGCGGCGACGGTATCTGGGTCGGCTGTCCGGGCCGTTGATGGACCGGATCGACATCCGGGTCGATCTCGCGGCATTGGATCCGATGACCCTGACATCACCTGGGGCCGTGGGCGAGTCAAGCGAGGCGGTTGGTGACCGGGTGCTGTTGGCCAGGGATCGGTCGGCGGCGCGGTGGCGCGGCACACCGTGGCGGTGTTCGGCGGAGGTGCCCGGATCGACGGTCCGGAGGTCGTGGCGGCCGGATCGCCGAGAGGCCGAGCTGCTCGACCGGGCGGTCCGCGCGGGACGACTGACGGGTCGTGGGTACGACCGGGTGCTGCGGTTGGCATTGACCGCGGCGGATTTGGGTGGTCGAGACAAACCGTCGACGGCCGACTTGGCCACGGCGTTGGCATTGCGATGCGGGGAGGCGTTGTGAACGAGTTATCTGACGAGACAGTCGCTTTGGCGGGTTTGGTGCGGGTGTGCGAACCGCCGAGCGCATCCTTGGCGTCGTTCGTCAGCAGGGTAGGGCCGATCCGGGCGTGGCAGGGCGTCATGGAGCGGCGGGCACCCCAGGCGGTGTTGTCGGCGACTGCCGCGCGGACGCAGAACGTCACCAGGGAGGTGCTGTTCCAACGGGCCCGCGAGGACCTGGCGGTCGCGGCGAAGTCGGGCGCAAGGTTGATCGGCCCCGGGGACCAGCATTGGCCGGCGGATGCGGTAGCGGCGTTCGATGGGGCGCTCGCCCGTGGGGTACGGGGTGCTGGGCCGCCGATCGCGCTGTACGTGCGGGGCCGGACGTTGGCAGATCTACCCGGCAACGGGGTGACGATTGTCGGGTCGAGGGCCAGCAGCGGTTACGGGCAGCGGGTCGCGGGGGAAATGTCACACGAGTTGGCGTCCCGAGGGCTGACCGTGATCTCGGGAGCGGCGTTGGGTATCGACAGCGCTGCGCACCGGGCGGCCTTACTCACGGGCGGGACGACCGGTGCGCCGGCGGGTCCGATTCCTTCCGCGGAGCAGCCCTCGACAGTGGCCGTGTTGGCCTGTGGGATCGACCGGGCGTACCCGGAGTCGAACCGCGCGCTGTTGGATGCAATCGCCGAGCAGGGCGCGGTCGTCAGCGAGTACCCGCCAGGGACGACGCCTGCGCGGCATCGGTTCCTGGTCCGGAACAGGTTGATCGCCGCCTTGGGCGCCGCGACAATCGTGGTCGAGGCGGGAAGACGGTCCGGGACCCTGAGCACGGCCGCGGCGGCGGAGCAGTTGGGCCGGTTGGTCATGGCGGTGCCGGGCCCGGTGACGTCGGCGATGTCGGTGGGTTGCCACCTGTTGCTGGCGGACCGGTTCGCCCAGCTCGTCACCAATGCCGATGATGTCTTGGCCGCGCTGGGTCGATCCCGTCCACCGCCGGCCGGGCCGGCCGGCAATGACGAGCCCGGTTCGGACCCGCGGCACCCGACGGACGGGCTCGACCTTGACAGCGCCCGGGTCTACGACTCACTGCCCGCCCGTGGGTACAGGTCCGTTGACGAACTGGTCACCGAGTCCGGCCTGCTGCCCAGCCAGGTGCTGGGATCCCTTGCCGTGCTTGAACTCCATGGCCTCGCCAAGCGCAACGGCGCGGAATGGAGGCGCGTTGTCGCAGCCGATCATTGACGAGGCAGGGAGGAGTCCGGTGGGAAGACCTGCGGTTCCGTCAAATGTCGCTATCAGTTCCGGACCAATGGGTCGGGCGCCGCAGCGAACCGGAGAGAGTTGTTCGGGCGTTTCCGTGCGCGAGCTCGAGCTGGGACTGGGTGAAAAAGATCGCGGCGGAAAGATCGGCGCCGTCGAGCTTCGCTCGACCGAGATCGGCGCCCATGAGATCAGCCCAGCGCAGGTCGGCACCGCTCAGGTCGGCACCGGACAACACCGCACCCCAGAGGTCGGCACCGCGCAAATCGGCACCCTTCAGGTCCGCCCCACGCAGGTCGGCGCCGTGCAGCTCCGCCCGACCCGCTGGCCTCGCCGCCGCCCGAATGCCTGCACTCACCTGACCCAACAATCTCTCGGCGGTGGCGCTGTGGTCGTCCACGGCTCCCCAGGACAGCTCGTCGGCCCGGGTCGCGGCCATCGCCTCGGTTCGTTCGAGTAAACCCAAGAGATCCGTATCGGCGGCGCCCGGTGGGCAACGATCCAGCGCCTCGGTGATGAACCAGAGAAGCTGGTGCAATTGCCGCACAAGATGGAACGTCTGGAACATCGACGAGGCAGTGTCCGGCGCCTGCTGCCAGTCGGTGCCACCGAAAAAGCCTTGCGCAACCTTCTGTCCGGCGCCATAGCAGGTATACGCAGTGCAGCCACTGAACCCCTTCGGCCGCAACGAGTGATAAATGCCGCAGCCGAAATCTGCCAACAAATTCGGACAGGGTTTCCCCGGCAGTTTGTCGAAAGCAAAAGACTCCGATGCACGAAAGCCATGCGCCACACAACACAGGCCGAAACAATTCGCGCAGTCCGCCGTCAGGTTCAATCGTTCGCGCACCGCCGTCAGCTCGAACAGCTCCATCAGGTGGTGCCCTTTCCTCGGATCTTGAACGCGGTGGGCAGAGCGTCGTTCCGCCGGCCCATCGGCATGTCGGTTCAGTCCCGCCGGCGGGGACTCTCTCTGAGGTGGTGCTCGGAGTAGACCTCGTCCAACGTCATTTTCCCGTACCGGAAGTTCTTCATGCTCCAGCCCAGCAGACCGAGGGCCAGCAGGCCGGAGGCGATCAGGAACACGCCGGTACCCCAGCCGCCGAACAGCCACCACTTCTGGTCCAACGGCCACCAGCCGGGCGGTGGCGGCCGGATACCCCAGACGACGCCCAGACCGATGAGCCCCAGGGCGAGCAGCGTAGACAGAATGATCCGCGGCCAGGAGGTGACGCTTTCCGCAGCCCCGCGGTAGGCCGCCCGTTTGACCGGATCGAGCAGCCGGTCGGCCCAGCGGTAGTTCTTCGCGAGTACCCACAGCCCCAGCGCGAGCAACAGCAGTCCCGGGCCGGGGAGCACCAGTGCGGCCACGCCCGCGGCCAGCAGCAGCCAGCCCAGGATCTCCAGACCGATGCGAGCCGCCTTCGAGGTGCTGCCTTTGTCGTCCATCCCGACAGCATGTCAAACGATCGAGTGAACCCGTTCGCCACCACTGTCCGCCGGAACGCCGCTCAGTGATCCACCCCGGGCGGCCAACCCGCGGAGCTGCCCATCATGCGAGCGGTGCTAATCGAACGACAGTTCCAGCCCGAAGCCCGCGATGCCGCCGACGTCCCGCAGCGCCTCGTCGCGCACCTCAAGTGACCAACTGCCCTGTGCTTTTGCGCCGGCCAGACCAGCCAGTTCGGGAACTTCAGTCCGGCCGTAGGTCCGGCGCACATCCCGGGTGCGGCCACCGGTTCTGTTGTGCAGGATCACCGGTTCTGCGACCGCATCCGGTGGCCGCAGAATCACGACCAGATCGCCGATATAGGAATGCCTGATGTCCACCGAAACCTTCAGGTCCCTCAGCGTCCGTTGTTCGCCGACGTCGAGGGACACCCGGGTGGTCTTTAGGTCCTTGATGGGCTCGTTGAATTCCTTGGAGATGACCATTCGATCGCTGGTCGGCGGAACGGCGAGTTCGACGGCAGTCAGCGCGTTGAGCCGGCCGAATCCGTAGAACGGGCTGTGGCCGTTGGCGTCCCATTGACCCCCTTGGAGATCGATCCGCTCGCAGGACCGCTGCAGAACACTCCTGACCTCTTGCCACCCGAGGTTGGGATTGCGGGAAATGACCAGCGCCGCGACCCCGGCAGCACCCGGACAAGCGCTGGAGGTTCCACCGAAGGAGTTCGTGTAGTTGCCCCGCGGGTCGCCCGCGATCTGCCCGTTGGGGTTCGGGTTGTAGCCGCCCTGCCCGGTGATGTCGGTGGTCCAGATTCCGGGGGCCAGCGGAGCGGGACGGTTCTCCGGGGCGTACCGGAAATCGTTGCTGGGGAACGAGCAGGCCAACGCGGCCCCCTTGTCGCTGTACACGCTGCGGACCCCGCGATCGTTGATGGCCGCGACCGCCAATACGCCCGAATAGCTGGCATAGCCGTCCAGATCGACACTCTCGTTCCCATTACCGGCGGCGAACAGAATGACGCAGCCCTTTCCGCCCCGGCCGGTGGTCACTGCGTAATCGATCGCCAGCCGCGTGCTGTCCGGCAACGGCACCCGGACATTGTGTTGGGGATCGTTCGGCTGGAACCAGGCGCCGTCGATCGGGCCCCAGCTGCACGAGATCACGTCGGCGCCGTGGTCCGCGGCCCAGATGAACGAATTGGCCTCCTGCTGCGAACCGAGCCCCGACTGGAGGCGGATCGGCATCAGACCGGCCTTGGGTGCGACGCCGGACGCGCCGAATTGACCGCCTGCGCAGGCGACTCCCGCGCAGGCGGTGCCGTGGTAGTCGCCCGGTCCCGGTCGAGGGTCGTCGTCGTTGCCGGTGACGTCCCGCGGCGCGACGATCTTTCCCGGACTGGAGAACTCTTCGTGCCCGATATCGCAGCCATCGTCGATGATGGCGATCGTCGCACCAGCGCCCTGGGTGATGACATGCGCGGCAGCGACATTCGCGCTTGCCGCCACGGTCTGGCCGTTGATCGTGGTTGTTGCCAGGTGCCACTGTTGCGGAAAGATGCCGCGGCGCGCAGCCTTTCGGATCAGCTCCGGATGGGCGAACTCGACGTCGGGTCGTTGCAGGAGTTGCTGGGCGATCTCGAAGACCACTTGGCCGGTGCCCTCAGGGGCACTGACGACGAAGGAGTTGGCCGCGTAGGAGAGCTGCTCCCTGATCGTCAGCCCGGCTTCCAGCAGCACCCGCTTGCCGAGGTCAGGGTCGACGTCGTCCTGAAACTTCACAAACAGGTTCTCGGTGTACAGAACTGGCTCACCGGACGTTGGATCGACCAGCACGCGTCCCGCAAACCGGGTATCAGGAGACTGCCGGAGCTCTTCGCTGATCTCGGCGACCGCGGGTGCCTCGGCGTCACGCCGCCGGAAGACCTCGACGCCGGCTCGCGGAAAGGCGAGAACGAGTTCCATGTCGTTGACGAGCGCGGCCTCGGGGCTGGGTACCGGTCCGGTCCGCAAACCTCGTCGACTGCGGGTCCGGACCGCCAAGAGCTCGGGATCCACTTCGAGATCCAATGTCTCGCCGTGTTTTCCACCGTAGGTCACCTGTGGCATCGGAACCTCTTCATGATCCAGCGGGGCAGGTTTGGACCAGGCAGGAGACCGGCAGCCGAGTCGACCTCCAGACTACAAATCAGGCCGAAACGGACACTAACAGCGAAACGACCGAGGCGTCCATCAGATAGTTGCCGTGGGTAGGGGCCAGCCGCTGGGAAGCAGACGTCGTTGAAAGGCGGAATACGGCGACGTATTAGTGCGCGGAGTTGAACGCTTCCTGAATAGCCTTCGAGATCCGGCCGCGGGATGAAACGTCGTACCCGTTGCTGCGAGCCCAGTCCCGGATGGCCTGCGTCTGGTCACGGCTGGCCGGCGCAGCGGCCGCCTTCACGGTGCGCTTGGCCGGGCGGGCCGTTGACGGCTTAACGGGCGTCGCGGCAGCGAGGAACTTCGCCAGTTTCTCCCGCAGTCGTTCGTCATTGCGGGCACTGAGATCGATCTCGAAATTGCGTCCGTCCAAGGCGAACTGCACTGTGCTGACGTCGTCCTGGGAGCCGTCGAGATCGTCCACCAGGAAAACGCGGGTGATGAGAGCCATAAGGATGACAATACCCGTTTGGCGTAACTCAGTCGATGTAACAACACCCCCGGTTCGGCTGGAGTTTCAGCTCAGTGGCGGGTATATCCGACTTGCACGGTTCCCCACGGGCTCCAGACCATTACCCCGGCCGACGCCGGGGGAGTCAGGAAAACGGCGCCGAGCCGGGTCGCGGTATCGAACATTCGCCCGGCCAGCGATAGTGGGTCCATGACCAGCGCTGTCATGCTCGCAATAACGTCGGGGCCAGTCTGATTCGTGTGCCGGCGGGAGGCCGACCGCTGATGTGCTGCCGATTCTTGCAGTGTCGCGATAAGCGCCTTGGCTTCCGGGTTGCCTCGATCGGCCCACGCTTGGACGATGTGGAGCTTCACGGCGTCGCCGATCGCGGCGTCTGTCGAGTCGTCGGGCAGGAGCACCGCGCCACGGTAGTCGACAATCCACAGCTCGCCGTCAGTGTCGTGAACGAGCACATCCCATTCGCCGCCGACACGATCCCCGGCGTGCAGAACCACTCTGCCAACGGGTGCCGAGCTCAGCCCGCAAGGTACCTGCCCGGCGCGGAGAATGGTGTGGATACGTTGCAGCCGTTCGGTCATCGACGATCCCCTCGCTGGTCGACTCAGTTGCTCCAATGATAGGGAACGCCGACAGTGATGATTGCGAGAGTGCAGCCGTTCAGCCGGTGGCGGGGTCAAGGAGGGCTGCGTCGGCAGTACTGGCTCCCGGCAGATAAGCGGGATGGATGCTGCGGGAGACCTGATATCCCACCGGTGTGAAGCCGGCGCCCAGCCAGAACGGACGGGAGACCGGGTTTGCGGAGTCGAAATCCACCGAGACCGTGTGAAAACCGTGGTGATATGACCAGGCGAGCGCGACGTCGACGAGTGCTCCGCCAACACCTTGCCCTCGGTAGGACGGGTGGGTGGCGGTTGGACCGATATAGGGCTGGCCCGCTGGGCAGTGCCTCGGTGATGGAGAGGTGAATTCGAGCGTGACAAGGCCGACGTCCGCATGTGCGACGCGAGCCAGGAGGTGCACGGCTCCGGCAGTGAGCAACTGTCGGTGATGGTTCTCGACGTGCTCGCGTGACCTGGGCTGCGGCAGGGTGTAGATCGGCGGCGTGAAACGGAATCCCATTTCTACCGCGGACAGTGCCACGATCGAGCCCAGATCATCAAGGGTCCCCACTCGGATGGTGATGCCCCGCGCCGGTGACACCGGCCGGGCCGGCTGGGATCCGTACACGCCGATCCGACCAAAGCCAAGATTGCCCAGGCCCGTACCGAGCGGTTCCAGGCAGACATGATTGGCCCAGTGGTGAATCGCTCCGTCCGCAAGGAGTTGCGGCGCCGTCCGGGCGTACAGCGCGACGAGGACGGCGGTGGGGTCCGGGAGGGTGGGATCAACGGCGAACCCCTCCGCCCGAATTCCGCCGCGGACCCCGCGGGCCTTCGCGCAGAGCACGCCGACGACGCGGTCACCGTCGAACGCGACAAAACCGGAATGATCTTCCGCGAGTAATTCACGCAAGACCGTCCGGCAGTGTTCCGGCTCAGTGAAATCAGCCGTCACCAGGGGTGTCGCCGATTGGGCGGCGCGTTGTTCGGCAGCGATCAGGCTCGCTGCTTCGTCGATCAGATCAGCGGTCAATGACTCGACACGTGGCACACCGTTTCCTGTCTTTCCGATATCGACGGGGGCAAATCGTAGCCGGTCGGACGATTCGGGCCGCGAATCGATGAAACTATTGTGGTTGGCCGTGGAACATCTCGTTGTCGTCGACGCCGATCCTGGCTGGCCGCTGATCGCTGCTGAGCTCATAGCCGAGCTTCAGTTGGTGTTGCCAAGCATGTGGGAGCAGCTGGAACACATCGGAAGCACCTCCGTTCCGGGACTGGCCGCCAAGCCGGTCGTTGACCTGATGGCTGCGACAACGGACCTCGGTCAGGTGGTGCACGTCGAGCGGAAAGCGCTGGCGCCGCTGGGATACGCCCGGCGGAAGACCGGGATGACCGGACGACTGGTCTATCGGCGGAACCCTGGTATTGCACCGGCAATTGGCGTCGCCGTTCATTTGCACGTCGTCCCCAGCGATGCCTGGCCCACCCAGAACGAGCGGTTGCTTCGCGACCATCTGCTCGGCCATCCGCCGGACGCAGTTCGCTATGGCGAGCTCAAGCGGAAGCTTGCCGGCGAGATCGCCGACCCATTGGCCTACACCCGCGCGAAGACTGCCCTGATCCAGGAACTCGTCGACCGCGCCAGGAGCGATCGGGGATTGCCTGCGGTGAATGTATGGACCGACTGACGCCACCTCCGGTGAAATCCGGTGAGAGACTGCCGACATTGCCAGTCTCCGAATCGACGATGACGCCGCTGTCCAAGCTGGTCGAGACCTGGAGCTCAGGTCGGGCCGGTCGTGAGCTGCAGTCCGTCCCAGGACCAGTGCGGCATCGCAACACCCGCCGGTACCGCGGAGTCGACGGGTGAATAGACCAGTACATCCGCGACCGCCCATTCCATGTACGAGCGGAGGGCGGCGCGGAATTCCGGGTCGACCGGTAGCCCCGCGTCGTCCGCGGCCAGCACGAAGCATGCGACGAATCGGCGCCCGAGATCGGTCAGGTCACCGTTCCCGGCGTGCATCCGAAGAACTCCGGACTGATTGCCGCAGGAATGCGAATAGTCGGGCGGTCCTCCCATCACCTCGGCCCAGTAGGCGGCCAGCCGTTCGATGTGCTGGGGATGCTGGTCCGGGTGGGAGAACGGATGATTCAGCTCTGGGTCCGCGAGGCAGCGGGCATGGTGCGCGGTGGCCAATGCCACGAACGCAGGTGAGCCTCCGGCGAATTCGAACAGCGAGCCGCGCACCACCGCATTGTGACACCGAAATCAAGCCGCCGCCGGTCCTAGTGCAGATCGTTTGCGCGCACTGCGATGTCGGCGCGCATCCGATCGGCGTGCTGATGCAGATCGAGCGCGGTCAGTTTCTCGATGATCCCCAGGCGGTACTTGACTGTTTTCTGGTGCACGAAGAGCCTCTTCGCCGTCTCGTTCTGATTGCAGTTCACGTCCAGATAAGTTCGCAGCGTTTCTACCAGACTGGTCCCGTGCTGGCGGTCGTGGTGCAGGATCGGACCAATGGTTTCGGCCGCGAATTGATTGAGCGGGGTGCCCTGCGGTCCGGCGATCAGCAGCGCCAGTACACCGAGATTCTCGTACAGCGCGACGTGTCGTTCCGAATCCTGGCGGAGGGCCTGCGACGCGGTGGTCGCCTCGGTGTGTGCGCGGTCCAGCTGCTGCGGGTTGAGGTGCGGCCCGCTGATACCCCAGACGGGTTGGCAGCCTGGCAGTTCGGCCTGCAGGGTCTGCACGACCTCGTCGAAGAGGGAATGAATATCGACGCCATCACCCACGTGCACCAACGCGATGACCCCGTTGCCGTTGGCGGCCGCGAGCCGGAGCACGCCGGCCCTGCCCAGCGCATCCTCGGCGAGGTGAAACAGCCTGCGGCGTACTTGATCGAGGTTGGGGGAACTCCAGCCCGCCTGTTGGGCGAGTGTTTCCAATCCGGCCAGGGTGCAGACCCCGATGCGCAGTGCCCCGCGCAGATCGATCTGCAGGTACTTCGCCCGGGCGATTGCCGCCCGGCGCTCCTGCGTCGAGCCCTTCAACAGGTTCAGCAGCAACTCCTCCCGCATGGAGGCCCGCGCCTTCGCCGCGGCCTGTTGTTCCAGATGATGTAACGCAAAGGTCAGCGCCGCTTGCGTCGCGGCCAGTTCGATGGCCTCATCGCCGGGCGGGGCAGCACCGAGCAGACACACCCAGCCGATCACCTCGGCGCCGGTGCGCACCGCCCGGATGGCCAAGTGTCGGTCGCCGAGCTCGGCCCAGGTGGTGCCCAATTCGCCGCCGTCGCGGCCCGAGCTGCGCGCCCGCACCGCAGCGCGCACGGCTGGCAGGTCGATCACCGGTTCGGTGGCCGACAGCAGTTCCAGATCGCTGTCCAACAACAACACATCACACCCGGATCGGTCGCTGACGATCCGCACAATGCCGCGCAGTTGCTCGCCGCCGATCAACGCCTCGATCAGGGCCTGCTGGCCGGCGAGGGCGTGCTCGACCTTGCCGAGCTGGCCCTGCAACTCGCGGTGCGCGACCTCGACGGCCCGCTGGCTGGTTTGCGAGATCTCATGCTGCCGGGCGTTGTCCAGGGCGATGGCGGCCAGATCCGCCAACGCCACCAACCGGCGAATGTCACCGGGACTGAAGGTCGATTCGCGCCGCCGCCAGACTTCCAGCACACCGATGACGGTGCCGTCGACAACCAACGGCGCGCCCAGTGCGGACCTGGTCCGTTCCGCCCTGGCCAGGTAGTTGAAATCGTTGGAGATGACATCGTTGCGCAGGTAGTCGTCCACCTTCGCGGCCTGACCGGTGGCGAACACATGGCCGGCGAGCCCCTGGCCGCGCCGCATCCGCAGCTTGCCGGTGTCGGCCAACTGGTTTCCGGCGCACGCGCGCATCACGATCTCCTCGCCTTCCCGCAACATCACCCCGGCAATGTCGGAATCGAGTACGGCGAGGGTCTCGTTGGTGACGGCCAGCAGCGCCTCGTCGAGTTCCCGGGCCCGCAGGATTCGGGTTGCCACCGATCGCAGCGACTCGACCTCGGCCACCGCCATCGAAGCCGCAGCAGCAAACCGTTGGCAGCGCAGCGCCAACCTGGCGGCCGTGGCGAACGGTGAGATCGCCTGTGCGACAGCGGCACCGGCAACCAGCAGCAGCAGTCGATCGTCGATCGGAACCGGCGTCCAGCCCATCTTCGCCAGGTGCTCGACGGATCCCGCCGCCAGCACGACGGCGTCCCGGTCGGCGGCGGTGACTGCTGCCCCGGCCGTGACCACCTGCCAGAGCGGTTCCTCGCCATGCAGGACCAGGTAGCGGTCGCCCTGCGACTCGACGGCCGCCGCCAGTGCCGTGATGGAATCGGCTCGAGATCCGGTGGACCGTTCGATCTGCAGCAGATGATCGGCGGAAAGTCCAGGCACAGCAGGGTGTGCCGGCGCGGCAGACGTACTGAGCTGGGCGGTCAACGGCTCTCCAGCGGGTCGAGTACTAGCTTGTACTCCTTCAATGTGCTGAGTTCACGGTAGCCCGCGGCGGCATCCCGCAGTCGGCGGCGCCCGGAAATCACCACCTTCGGGTCAAGTACTCCGCTGCCGACAACGCTCACGAGTTCGGGCCGAACCCGGATCGAGTCGCCGATCGCGAACCGCACAGTCACCTCACGGGCGAACGAACGCGCCAGCGGAAACGCCCACGAATCCTGGGTGTGCGCGCTGACGCTCACCACGGTGCCGGCGGCCCGGACAACGGCGAGCGCGGCATCCAGGCCGGTGGCCCCGCCGACGGCTTCCACCACCGCATCGGCGCCGCGTCCGGCCGTGAGGTTGTCGACGATCCGCCGCAGACCGGCCGGGTCGGTGGCGACGGCACCCTGCGCTGCCGCCAGGGCTCGCCGCTCGGTCATCGGGTCGGACAGCACCACGACGGCGGCGCCGTGTACCTGTGCCGCCAGGCTGGCCAACTGGCCGACCGGCCCACCGCCGACGATGGCCACCACGTCGCCCGGCCGGACACCGGCCCGCTGCGTCGCCACCCAACCCGTCGCCAGGTTGTCCCCGATCAGCAGCGCCGCTTCCGCGTCGATCCCGGGCGGCAGCCTGGTCAGCGTGGTGTCGGCGAACGGCACTCGGACGTACTCGGCCTGCGCCCCGGCAAGTGCGGGGCCGAAAGCCGTTCCGGTGCCGAAGAACTGGCGCTGCGGACAATGCCAGTGGGCGCCCCGCGCGCACCACCAGCAGTCGCCGCACGCGGTGAAGTCCGAGGTCATGACGGCGTCGCCCACCCGCAACCGGTGCACGGCAGGGCCCGCCTCGATGATGGTTCCGACGAACTCGTGGCCGAGCACGATGCCGGGCGTCACCCCCGACATCTGCCCGGAGACGGCATGCAGGTCGGTGCCGCAGATTCCGGTCAGGTCGATTTTGACCAAGGCGTCGGCGGCGGCGTGCAGCTGCGGATCCGGCACGTCGGTGACGCTGACCTCACCGGGCGAGGAGTACACCACCGCTCGCATCGACGGACACCTCCCGGATCCGTTCGGACAACCGGCCGGCCGCTTCCTGCAATGCCTTCAGTTCCTCCTGCTCCAGAGGTAGCTCGACGATCTCCAGCAACCCGTGGGGGCCGAGCCGGACCGGGAGCCCGACCCGGGTGTCCCACAACCCGTACTGGCCGGTCGGCTCGACCGCGCAGGCGAGGATCGCCGAACTGCCGCTCGCCATGGTGATCGCCATCAGGGCGGCCGACTGGCCCGGTGCGAAGTAGGCGCTGCCGGTCTTCAGCAGCGACACCACCTCGGCGCCGGAGTCGCGGGTGCGGTCGACGATGCCCTGCAGGGTGACCGGATCCAGCTGGGTCCGGATCGGCCTGCCGCCGACGGTTGCCTGGCTCAGCGGGATCACCATTTCCGGCCCGTGGCTACCGAGCGCGTACGCCAGCACCTCCTGCGGACGGCACATGCCGGTGAGAGCCACCAGCGAACAGAACCGCGCCGAATCCAGCATGCCGGCCATGCCCAGCACCCGCTCGGCCGGAAAACCGGTGCGGACCCGGGCGAGGTGCGTCATTTCCTCCAACGGGTTCGCGACCATCACCACCACCGAATCCGGAGCCAGCTCGGCGATCCGGTCCGCGATCGGCCCGACGATGTCCGCGTTGGCCGACGTCAGGTCAGTTCTGGTCATCCCGGGTTTCCGGGGTTTGCCCGCGGTCATGATCACGTAGTCGACGCCGGCGATGTCGGCCAGTTCGGTGGAGCCGCGGATGGTGGTGCCGAATCCGGCCAGCCCGGCGCTGTGCCAGAGATCGAGGGCCACCCCGGCGGCCAATCCGTCGACGACATCGATCAGCACCACCTCGGCGAACAGCTCGGATTCGGCCAGCCGCAGGGTGGTGATCGAACCGACGTGTCCTGCCCCGATCACCGCAACGCGCGGTCGTGATCCGGTCGGTCGCGATCCAGATTCGCCGGCGCCGTCCGGCCGCAGGCCACCCAGCACCGGTGCGCCCCGCCGGTACAGCCCATTGACGGTGCTGCCGGCAGGAGGCGGTGGCGGTCGCAGAAGCTTCTGCGCACCAGTCGGTTTCGCGGCCGGCAGGGAACTCGCCGGTGGTACGGGAGGCGCTGGGGCCGGTGCCGCCGATGCATCGGCCCGCACGATCCGGACCCCCAGATCGGCCGCCCTTTCCTTCGCCAGCGGGGTGATCAGATCGCCCCGGCCGACCAGGACGTCGACCTTCTCGACGGCCGCACGTTCCACTTCTCGCGCCCCGAGAATGTTCATCAGCCGCCGCCGTTCATCAGCCGCCGCCATTCATGAGCTGCCGCCGTCGAGTTGCTGCCGTCATGACGTGCCGTCGATCTGCTCGAGCGCGGAAACCGCAGCATCCCGCGCAGTCTGCACCTCACTCTCACTGCCGGACAGGAAAACCCGGCCGAACCGGCCGACCGCCCTGACCTCGACAATCGTGATGTTGGCTGCCTTTTCGGCCTCGTTGGCCGCCAGTGTCGCGTACGCCGCCGGTGCGACCTCCAACACGAACAGGCTGCTGCCCGGCATCATCAGGCTGCCCTTGCGCCATTTGTTGAGTAGTTGTGCCTGGTACGGACTGACATTGGTGACGAATTGCGCGGAGGCGATCTGCGGCCTCACCCGGTCCTTCTCGGTGAGCCCGAGATGGGCGAGCACTGCCTGGCCGGAGGCCAGCACCTCGGCCTGGCTGCTGGCGTGGATCTCTAGCAGCCCGTACTCCCGCTCCACGATTTGCAGGGCCGGTCGGACGTCGGCGGCCTTCAGCGCGATGTCCATCACCCGGAAGATCTCGTTGCCCGGGGAAACCTCGATGAACAGCTCGGACATACCGGCGATCGGCACGTCCCCCTGACAGGTGGCTGCGACGTGCGCTGCCGACTGCGGCTGCATGCGGTCGATGAACGAGTAGGTCCGCAACTGGAAGTTCGACTGTCCGACAGTGGACTGGTGGGGTTCGGGCACCGGTATCACCTTCTCCCAGCGAAAAGATCCTGGCCGCTGAACGCGATGCCGAACGGCGTCACGAGCAGCGCATGGTCGTATTCGACAACCGGGTGGTCGAGATAGCGGGAGATGATCTCGCCGGTCCCGGGGATCATCAACGCGCCGCCGACCAGATGCACCGGGCCGGTCGGCCGGACCGGCATCAGCCGGTCGATGTTGTGCGCGATCCGCTCGATTCCGGGCTGCAATCTCCCGAGGTGCTCGATCCCGTTGTCCCGCTTGAGTTGTTCGGCTCGTTCGACGCTCACGCCCAGCGCGCCGGCCAGGATCAGGTTCAGGTGATGTCCACCGCCGGGCAGGTCGCCCAGCGCGATCAACTCACCCGCCGAGTACACCCCGACACCCGTCGACCCACCGCCCACGTCGACGATGGCGCCGTCGGTCAGTAGCAGCAGCGCCTGGGCGGCGCCAACCTCGTCGACCAGCGCGCGGCAGTCGAGCCCCGCGGATTCCAGCACGTACCGGCAGGCCCGGCTCTCACCCGCGCCGACGCCTGGCGGGAAGGCCGTCGCGGCGTCGGTCAGCGCCACGCCGAGCGCAGATTCCGCGCGGGACTTCAACTCTCGCACCGCCTGCGCCGCGGCGGCGAAGTCGACGATGACGCCGTCCCGAACGGCCTCCGCCCGGATCTGGTCGAAATACACGGGCTGATCGAGGTTGTCGATCACCGTCAGCACGATCGTTGCGGTACCGAGGTCGATACCGACCCGCAGTGGCTGATGCAGCTCCGCCGGCGGCGCCGACGAGGCGGCGTCCGTCAGGCTCGCGTCGCGCAGGAAGGCGACTGGGTGGGTGCGGGTCACGATCACCGCGCACCGGCTCGGCCGGCTCGGTCATCTCGAATGGACAGGGCGTCATACAGTCCACGCCAGGGCCTGGCCTCGAAGGCGAGTCGCTTGATGTTGATCAGGTGCAGGGGACTCACGTTGTCCGAGGTGAGCGAGCCGCTCCAGGTCCCGGTACCGAGCATGAAGGAGGGACCGATGTTTGTGCTGTAACCCATCCCGCCGAACAGACTGGGTGTGTTCACCGGAATCCGTGAGGCCGGCAGGTCGGTCAGCCGGGCGATGGCCTCCTGGTCGGCGGCATGGATGCCCAGGGTGTGCCCCTCGCCGCCGAAGCCGAGGATCTCCCGGCACCGGGACACCCCGTCCTCGAAGGTCGCCGCGCGGTAGAAGGACAGCACCGGCCCGAGAATCTCGGCGGACAGCGGCGCAGCCCGGCCGACCACAGTGAGTTCCGCGCCCAGCACCCGGGTGCCGGCCGGGACGGCAAGCCCGATCCGGCGGCCGAGTTCCACGGCGGACTGGCCGACATTGTCCGGCCGCAACCCGCCGCGCTCGTCGAAGATGAGCGCCGCCAGCCGTTCCTGCTGATCGGAGGAAAGGAAAAGCACCCCGCGATCGCGGAACGCGCCCAGGGCGGCGTCGGCGATCGGCGCGTCCAGCACCACGGATTGTTCGGCAACACAGGCCGTGCCGTTGTCGAAAGACTTTGAGGTGACGATCATCTCGGCGGCCTCGCCGACGTCGGGCACGCTGCGGTGGACGTAGACCGGCACATTGCCGGCGCCGACCGCGAGCGTCGGCTTGCCGCTGCTGTACGCGGCCCGCACCATGCCGGGTCCGCCGGTGGCCAGCACCAGTGCAACGTCGGGGTGCCGCATCAGCTCGGCCGTCGCCGCGATGCTCGCGTGCTCCAGGCACCCGATGACACCCCGCGGCGCACCGGCGCGTTCCGCGGCCTCCGCCATCACCTCGACGGTGCGGTTGCAGCACCGCACCGCCCTGGGATGCGGGGCGTGCACAACCGTGTTGCCGGCCTTGACGGCGGCCAGGCATTTGAAGATCACCGTCGACGTCGGGTTGGTCACCGGGATGATCGCGGCGATGACACCCATCGGACTGCCGATGGCCGTCATCCGGCCAGGCTCGTCGACCCAGAGCACACCCTTGGTGCGCATGTCCGTCATCGAGTCGGCAACGAACTCCGCGTTGAACCGGTTCTTCAGGATCTTGTCCTCATAGACGCCGTATCCGGTTTCGTCGACAGCCAGCCGGGCGAGTTCGGCAGCCGCTGACGACGCGGCAGCGGCCATTGCCGCCACGATGTGATCCAGGTCGGCCTGGGTCGCGCCCTCGAATTGGCCGAAGGCCAGCTTCGCCTGCTTTGCCTTCGACCGGGCACCGGCCAGGGCCGCCAGGTCGGCGTCGAGTTCGGTCAGCGCTGTGCTCACAGTGCCTCTCCTTCGGTGCGGCGATGGACCCGGTCGGACGCTCTGCAGAGCCGACCGGGCTCAGCTCAGCGAGGCGTGGCGACCGCGGCTCACTTGGCTCCGACCGGTGGCGCAGGCTTGGTGAGGATCGCCTCGACCTCGTCGTGCGGACGGGGGATCACATGCACCGAAACGACTTCGCCGATCTTTCCGGCGGCGACCGCCCCGGCGTCGGTGGCCGCCTTCACGGCGCCGACATCGCCGCGCACCATCACCGTGACCAGTCCGCCGCCGATCTGTTCGCGACCGAGCAGGATGACGTTGGCCGCCTTCACCATCGCGTCGGCGGCTTCGATCGCGCCGACCAACCCCTTCGTCTCGATCAGGCCGAGAGCGGTGGTCGGGATGCCACCTGAGAGTGCCATGACGTTCTCCTCGCGTGAGTGTGGTTCTTGCGGCCGGCTGGTGGTCAACCGCTCTTGCTGAACGTTGTCTTGTTGTGCAGCACAACGGAATCGACGATCGCCACCACCGCTGCGTCGGTCGGCACCTGGGTGGCGGGGCCGTCCACTCGGGCGGCGCTGCCCCGTGCCACCAGGACGACCTCGCCCTGCCCGGCGCCGGTGTAGTCGACCGCGACGAACTGCCGTCGCCAGCCGCCCCCCGCATCGTCGTCGTCGCCGGCGTCGTCCTGCGCCGAAACCGGCACCAGCAGCAACAACTTCATGCTCTGCAGCCCCGGCTGCTTCACCGTTGCGACGACCTGTCCGACGACCCGGGCGAGCTCCATGACGACGCCTGCGCAATCTGGGGAAGGGTTCGGCTCGGTGTGCCTGTCGCAGCGAACGTTACGAGACCTGCGTCACGGTGCCCTTATCCCCTGGGGATAAGAATGTTGCCGGAGAGTTGCCCCCGGTGACATGGCGCCCGGGTCCGCTCTATCGACAGGATCAGTACGCGAACCAGTTCAGCGGGCCACCCCAGCTGGATCCATTCCATCGCGACGAGGGAGTAGCTCCGCATGATCACTGCGGCCGACGCCGAGTTCCACCCGCCTGACGAATCAGATCCCACGTGGGGCGAAACGAACTTCTTCGGCTTCTACTCGTCGGACGAACCGCTCAATATCGGGGTCTACACCCTGTTCCGGCCGAACCTCGGCGTCGTGCTGTCGACCATCTCGATGAACTCCGGCGACGCGATCCAGCCCTGGCGGGCGGACTTCTGTGACCATCAGGCCCAGCTGCCCATCCCGGAACCACGGTCACTGCGCAACTACGCCCTGGACAACGGGCTCTCGGTCAAGACCATCGTGGACAACATGGTCTGGGAGATCGCCTATGACGACGGGGCGGGCACCACCATCGACGTCACCTACCGCGCGTTGATGCCCCCGTTCGATATCCATGATCCGGCAATGGATCCCATCGCGGCCGCCCAGCAGGAGGCGGCCAGGGCGCAGGCCGCATCCGGCGGTGAGGCCAGTGGTTTCGCCTGGGGGACGGCCTACAACGGTCACTTCGATCAGACCGGCCGGGTGGTCGGTGAGGTGGTGCTGCGCGGCCGGCGCATCCCGATTGACTGCGTCTCGACCATGGATCACAGCTGGGGACCGCGCAAGGAGCGCGGCGGACCCAACATGAGCTGGCTGCACGCGCACTTCTCCGACAACTACGCGATGCACGCCATCTTCTCGTTCGACGAGCAGGCGGGCGGGCGGGACCTCGCCCTGGCCCACGGGTATGTCCTGGTCGACGGTGCGGTCCACGGACTGGCGTCCGGGTCGGGACGCACCACCCGGGACGACGAGTTCTTCGCCGGCCGGGTGGAACTGGAGTTGGTCGATGCGACCGGGACCACCCACCAGTTCACCGGTCTCGGGCTCACCCGGTTCCCGTGGCAGGCCTGGCCGAACATGGTGGGGTTCAACGTGCTGGCCAGGTGGACGGCGGCCGGCCGACGCGACGGCCTGATCGGGTACGGCGAGATCCAGGATTTCGTCGACCTGACCAGACTGACCGAGCTGCACGCCCGCGCCCGAACCGGCTCCGCGATCGCCGGCTGAGCCGTGACTCTCCGGACCGTTGTCTTCGACATGGACGGCACGCTGGTGAAGACCCGTGCCGCCTCCTGGGAGGTGTTCCGAGCGACGGCGGAGCAGTTTGCCCTGCCGGTACACAGCGCCGAGGAGTTCTTCACGTTGTTCGAGGGCAACTTCTTCGAGTCGCTGGCCGGGATCTGCCCAGACCAGCAGACGGTGGACGATGTCCGGCAGCACTTCATGACCGGCCTCAAGGAACGCTACGAACCGGACTTCGTCCCGGGCATGGTCGATGTCATCAAATCGCTCGCACCGCACTACGCGCTGGCCGTGATGTCGTCCAACTCCATGGCGGCCATTCGGCGGATTCTTCAGAACGCCGGTGTGGCGCAGTGTTTCGCTCATGTCTTCTCGGCCGAGGTCGGGACCAGCAAACGGGATCACCTCCGCCGGGTGCTGGACGACCCCGCCTACGGCGGCGTCCGGCAGTGTTCGCCGGACTACCTCGAGGGACATCCGGTCAACGATTCGGAGCGCAACCAGGGTGCAGAGGTCGCCATCGTCACCGACACCGTCGGCGACGTCACGGAGGCAGCCGAATGCGGGGTCCGGGCGATCGGCGTGGCCTGGGGCATGCACGGTGCCGATGCGCTGCTCGCAGCCGGCGCCGAGCGGGTGGTCTACTGGCCGCAGGAAATCACCGCATTGCTGCTGCCGCACGGTGATCAACCAACCCGGACCTGCGCTTGCAGTACCCCCGGCGCGTGCACGCTGAGTACCTCCGGCGTGCGCAGAACACCCGCCCAGGCCGGCGTTTCGACGACGGTCGAAGCCGACGTCGCTGGGACGGCGGCCAGGCTGGGTCGCCAGCGGCACGCTAGGCGGACGCTGGCAACGGCCGGCAGATCGATGGGCAGCGTTACGGGCGTTCATCGTTCACCGTCCGACGCGCCGAGCGTCGGCGCGTGCGGCTGCGGCCGGGGATGCGGCGTGACCGACGCGGTGCACACCTGCGGCCCGGTTGACGGCCATGCCGGGCGTCAGATCGTCGCCCGAACTCCGGCCGCGGGGCTGGCCGCCGCGATCGCCCGGATCGCACCGCGACCGCCGTGAGTCCGATCCCGCAGCACGGCCGGAAACGTAGGACCAACGAGCGCATTTCGCCCCACCCGACCTGCCGTCCATCCGTGACGAGAGGTTTCCCACCACCGATCAGGAGCCAACGATGACCGTGATCGCCGAGGGTTACAACGCCTTCGAGACCAACAAAGTACCCAGTGGATCCGTCAAGTATCTGCCCGACCCGGCGTCGGTCATGGCCCTGATCCGGGGCGGCAAGATCAAGGACCATGTGCTGCTCGTCCGCGGCGGCACCACCACCTTCCTGGCGCCGGCCCTGACGATGGGCGCGATCGGCATCATCACGATGTCCGGCGCCCCCGAGTCGCACCTGGGGATTCTGTCCCGGGAGTTCCAAACCCCGTGCGTGATGACGGCCGGTCTGGTGGACAGCAAGTCCCGCTACGTGCCCGGCGAAACCGACGACGCGCATTTTGACGAGATCGTCGCTCAGCTCGACGGCAAGCAGGTCACCCTCGATTGCAGTGACCCGGCGGTCGGCCGGGTGGTGCTGGCCGGCTGACGAACCGCGCCCGCCCGTTCACCGATCGTCCGCTCACCACAGCCCCCGCACCATCAGCACACGTTTTCCCCCAGGCACCAGCTAAGCCAGCCACGAGAGAAGGCACGATGACGACCACGCAACCCCGTGCGAGCTACCTGCAGCGCTACCAGCCCGGTGACGAAGGCATGCGATTCCAGCCCTTGCTCTACCAGGGCAATTTCAAGACCCTTGACCCGGTTCCGGACGGCATTCTCGGTGACCGGCTGATGCGCGAACGAATGACCACCAAGGTGATGGAAAAGGTCAGCAAGGAAGAGGTGCTCAAGGATCAGTTCAGCCTCGACGAGCTCAACGACCTCAACAATTACCTGGCCTGGAACATCTGGGACGTGCTGGTGATGCGGGCCACCGAGGGTGTTTCCGGGATGATTCCGCGGCAGGAATACGAGATTCTGTCCTTCATGCAGGAGTTCTACCGGTACCCGGAATTCATGCGGCTGATGACCGATACCGTTGGTGCCCAGGGGATCATGGACGTCGGGGCGAGTGCCCGCACTCAGATCGGCACGAAGATCAACGCCGTCCACGACTGGTGTCTGGGGGCAGTGGCTTTCGGCATGGGTCGCTGCGGGCTGCTCGCCCTGGAAGTGATCAAGGACAACGACTACGTCGAGGAAAGCAATATCATCCTCAAGTTCATGCAGCGGGTGCTCTGGGGCAAGCGGCAGGACGGTTATATCCTCAATTCGCAGGATCGTTACCGCTGCCAGATCCACGAGCAGTCCCTGATCGATCAGTTGATGGGTCAGGTGGTGGACTTCGAGGAGGGGTCCCCGGAGTTCAACGCGTTCACCGGATTCAACGCCACCGCCGAGTTGCTGGCCTTCTTCGATCATTACGACTGCCGCCTCGGCCTGGGCGACACCGGCCCGTACCCCCTGCCGGACGGCCGGCTGCTGATCATCCGCGACCTGTTCGTGAACGAGGAGATCTACCACTGGAGCGATGTTTGCGAAGGCCTGCCGCACGCGTACACGCTGGCAGTGGTCATCGACCCGGAGAAGCTCGGCCTCGAGGAAATCCGCGTCAATGACATCTCGACCACCTTCACCCAGCCGAAGAACTACATCCCGGCCATCACCGGCGGCGCCATCTTCGTGCGGGACAAGTGGAACACCCCGATGGGTGAGGTCTACCCGCTGGGCTTGAGTGAACTGGAGCCGCACCTGGAGAAGATCCGGGAGGCGACGGTGAAGATGTACGACAAGACGCTGCGGATGTCCCGCCGAATTCTGTGCACCAACGGGATCTACAGCTACTACATCGACATGATCCTGCCGTACCTGCGGGCAACCGGCCTGTACGAGGAGGTCAACGCGAAGTACGACTTCTGGGAGATCGACCAACGGGTCTCGAACTACTACTACGAGATCACCAAACGGAACTTCGTCCAGGTCACCGTCCCGCAGAAGATCTTCTCCGGTGCCGGTTACCTACCGTTCCCGGCCGGAACCGATCTGCGCCGCTCCAAGTACAGCCAGATCTGACCGCCGAGGCGCAGCCGGGACCAGTGACAACCACTGGTTCCGGCTCCGCCGCAGCCCCTTGGAGTCCACGGGTCATGACCGTCACAGCCGACACCGAGTTCGCCGTGCTGAACGCCGTTTATCTGCGGAAGATCGCCACCCCGGAGGTCATCGGCGACGTCTGCGGTCTGCCGGCGCAGCAGATTGCCGAGTTGGTGTCGGGGGCGGTCGGCGCCGGACAGCTTGAGGACGTCGGCGGCATGTACATGATCAGCCAGACCGGCACCGCAGAACTACTGGCGGCCTATCGGAGTCGGTACCTGACCTCTGCGAACGGATGCCGTGGTGCTGGGGTGGTACGAGCGATTCGAGGGGCTCAACAAGCAGTTCCTGCAGGCGATCAGCGCTTGGCAGACAGACCGCGGATCGGATCCCGGCAAACTCGATCGGCTCCTGCGGCTGGTCGACCGGCTGACGAGATCACTGGCCGCACTGGAGCCGACCATCCCGCGGTACCACCGGTACGTCGAACGATTCACCGTCGCCCTGGATCGTGTCGATGCCGGCGCCACCGAGTTCGTCACCAGCCCGACGGTGGACTCGGTGCACAACATCTGGTTCGAGTTTCATGAGGACATCCTGACGGTGGTCGGTCGCCCCCGTGATGTGGCCGAGGCGCAGGCGTGACCGTCTCGTCCGGCACTGTGGCCACCGATGTTGTCATGGTGCACGACATCAGGACCATCGACCCGATGGATCTGGCCAGATTCGGCGGCAAGGCGGCCGGGCTCGCCCGGATGCACCGGCTTGGCCTCCCCGTCCCGCCCGCCTTCGTCATCGACACCGAGGCATGCCGCCGCTACCAGGCATTGGGGTCGTTGCCGGCGGGCCTGGTCGTCGATGTCGACCGGGCCATCGACGAACTACAGCAGCGAAGCGGAAAGTCGTTCGCCGGCAGCGCATTTGACGGGCCGGATGGCAGTCGAGGTCCGCTGTTGGTTTCGGTTCGCTCCGGCGCACAGATCAGCATGCCCGGGATGATGGACACGGTGCTGAATCTCGGGCTGGACCGCAACTCCGTGCTCGACCTCGCGGCGGCGTCGAACGACCCGAGATTCGCCGTCGAGACCTGGGCCCGGTTCTGGTCGATGTTCGCCGACATCGTCCTGGACGTCGACCCGGGTGCGCTGGCGGATACGACGGCGGCGGCCCGCTCTGCCGCCATCGAAGATCTGTCGGCGCGGACCAGTAGCGCGTACGAAGACGCTGTCCTGCAGGCACTCTCGGACGATGGGCAACCAACGTCGAGCGACCCGCGGGTCCAACTCACCGCCGCGATCAGCGCGGTGTTTGCGTCCTGGGAGTCCCGGCGGGCCAAGCTTTACCGGGATCACCACGGCATCTCGCACGACCTGGGTACCGCAGTCACGGTGCAGGCCATGGTGTTCGGCAACCTCGGCGCCCCGGCCGGCAGCGGCGTCGCCTTCACCCGCGATCCGAAAACCGGCGTCAGGGAGATGTTCGGGGAATACCTGGCCGGCGGGCAGGGCGAGGATGTGGTTGCGGGCACGGCGACTCCCGTTGGGCTGCATGACCCGACGGAGGAATGGCGGCCGCTGGTCGCGGAGCTGCAATCGTTCGGCGATCGGTTGGAGACCGAATACCGCGACGCCCTCGACATCGAGTTCACCGCTGAGGCCGGCGCCCTCTATCTGCTGCAGGTGCGGCCCGCGAAACGCACGGCCGCGGCCGCCGTGCACATCGCCGTCGACATGGTGCGCGAGGGCGTGATCAGCGATGCGGAAGCGATGCGCCGGGTCACGGTCGGGCAGATCAAGGCGCTGGTCGCGCCGGAGTTCGACGAGACGGAACTCCGCGACGCGCGTTCGGCGGGCCGGCTGCTGTGCACCGGAATCCCGGCGTCCCCCGGACATGGCAGCGGACGGGCCGTCCTGGACGCAGACCGGGCCGGGGTACTGGCGGCCAACGGCGACCCGGTCATCCTGTTGCGGCCGACCACCAGCCCGCAGGACCTGCGCGGCATGCTCGCCGCGCAGGCCGTTGTCACCGCCAGGGGCGGCGCGACCAGCCATGCGGCCGTCGTTTCCCGGGCGTTGGACAAGCCCTGTGTCGTCGGGTGCGACCAGTTGGAGGTACGGCCCGACGAGCGAATCTTTCTCATCGCCGGCCGGGAGTTCCACGAAGGCGACGAGATCTCTGTGGACGGCGGCACCGGTGAGGTGTTGTCCGGGATCGTGCCGAGAAGTGTTCCTCACCGCAATGTCTCGAGTCTCAATGAGCTGCTCGACCGGGCGGACCGGCGATCCGGCTGTCAGGTCTGGACCAGGGTCGGCACTCCGTCGGGGGTGGAGCTGCCCCGGCAGACCGGGTCGCCCGGCATCGCCATCGTCTCACTCACCGATCTGCTGGTGAGCAGCGGCGGTATCGACGAGTTGATCGCCGCCATCGGTGCCTATGGCAGTCGGCCGGACGCCCCGCCGGCACTCGTCGAGGATGTCGTGGAGCGGATCAGTTTTGAGGCGCTGCAACCGTTGCTGCTGGCTTGTACCGGGCTACCGGTGCAGGTTCGGGTGCCGACGATGACCTCGCCGCGAGCGCGCCGCTGGATCCACGAATGGACGGCGCTGGCTCCGCACCTGCTGGTCCCGCTGGGTCCTCGCCGCCTGCTGACTGCGTACATCAGCGCGATCAACTCGGCCGCGCAAGAGACCAAACACGACGCCGTCACATTGCTGATCGGCGGGATCACCGAGCCGGCCGAGCTCGAAGAATTCGCCGGCATGGTCGGCGCCGATTCGCCTGTTGCGGCCGGGGCGGTCCTGCAGAACCCGGTGGTGCTGCATGCGCCGACCCGGCTGACCTCCGGCGGGCACCAACTGTGGGTGGATCTGGCCGAACTGGTCCGGACGTCCTGCGGACGTCCGGACGAGTTGCTCTACCTCACCGGCGATCTCACCGATTCCGTCGCCGAGGCAGCCTTGCCGGAGCTGGTGGTCGATCTGCTGCGCGGGCTGGTCCGCGCCGGTCACGCCGGCCCGGCGTTGGGCGTCGAGGTGGCCGGTCATGCCAACCCCGGCTACATCGGGAACTTGTTCGAAGTGGGTGTCCGGCGGTTCACCAGCACGGCGCGTCAGGCCGAGGAACTGCGACTGGCGCTGGGTCAGCTCGCCAACCGGGAGACAGCTGTCGACGAGGGGACTGGGCATGGTTGACATCGCAGGTCAGGCACTGGGTTTGGTCGAAACGATGGGTCTGGTCGCGGCCACCGAGGCGGCCGACGCGATGATCAAATCCGCCAATGTGCGCTTGGTCAGCAGGCAGCAGGTCGGCGGCGGTTTGATCACCATCATTGTCGCCGGAGACGTGGGTGCGGTGAAGGCCGCCGTCGACGCCGGCAGCGCCGCCGGGAATCGGGTGGGCCGGGTGGTGTCGGCACATGTGATCGCCCGGCCGCACGAGGACATCCCAGATCTGCTGGAGCGGCCGCCGGTGCGGTAAACACGGTTATCGGGAAAAGCACACTCACCCCCCAACGAGCTGGAAGGTGAGTGTGCAGCAGTGACAGCCGACGGGGTGTCAGGTCCCGGTCTGGCTGTGCACTGGCTCAAGGGGCGGCGTGAACGCCGGCCCGTCGGCCGGTAGCGGCCGCGGTGTGCTGGGCTCGGAGCCACCCTGGTCGAGCCGGAACGGCGGGTACTGGTCCGTCATCAGGGCGACGTAGGCGACCACCCGATAGATCCACCGGTTGAACCCGACGATCAGGTCGAACAGTGCAGGCGGGTACTTCCCGGTGAACAGCAGAACGACGGCTGTGATGACCACCAGGAGCCCGAGCAGCCCACCGGTCCCGACCGTGCCGAACGCGAAGGCGTTGTCGCCACCGGATGTCCAGCCCCACCAGTTGCTGACCAGCAGACCGATGATCAGCAGATGCGGTAGCGCCAGCAGCCATTTGACCAACACGAGGCCGTGGGAAAGCTCAGCAGGATAAGCGATATCAAGAGTTGCTGGGTAGTTGGGGGCGTATCCGAGGGTGAACGGCGGGTAGCTGTCCGTGCCGAGGCCGCCACTGGCGGCGTAGTAGGACACCCGCCAGGTCCAGCGGAGGACACCGCTGGTGAAGTCGAACAGCGGACGCGGGTACCGACCGGTGAACAGGATGCAGAACCCGGCGACGACGGTGACCATCAGGAAGGCCGGCCAGAGGAACGCGAGAACGATGTAGTGCGGAATGGCCAGGAACCATTTCACCAGCCACTTCCAACGGCTCAGCCCGGGATCGAGATGAGCTGTCAGGGCGACCGGACGCTCCGCTGTAGCGGCTGCTGCGCCGTTCGTCGGCTGGGCGAAAGTCGTTTCCGTCGGCCGGTTGTCAGTGCCACCGGTGCCGCCGCTTGCACCGATGACGATCAGGACGACCGCCCCGGTGGTGAGCACCATGCCGAGGATCAGCAGCGTCAGGGCCAGCGGCAGCAGGAATCCGGCCATCACCTCGACGGTGGCTGCGGTGTATACCCCCGCGGACCCGTCCGCGTTCATGATGACGACGGCCCACTGCCCGTTGGTCGGGCTCCAGGACAGTTCCTGGGTACCATTCCCGGAAGCAGTTGTCGCCCAGAAGGTTTGTTCGGTGGGCGGGTCGGCGGTCGTCGCTCCGGCGGCGGCGCGGTAGGTCGGTGTCCCGCCGTCGGCGAGCCCGACGATCTCGTCATGGGCAACGCCGGTGAGATAGGCGTCGACATCGCTGGCGGGACCGATTCCGACGAAGATCTGCGCATCGCTGTACGGCGCGGTCACCCGCAGCCGCAGGTCGGTGTCGAGTCTGTCGAGCACCCAACCGGGGGTTTGCAGATCGGTTGTCAGGGCGGGTGTCTCCGCGGTGATCGCCGCGGTGGGGGACTGCAGTTCGTTCAGGGTGAGTTCGAAGTAGCCGGAATCATTGCGCCCGGCGGCGTAGCCGATGGCCAGACCGCCGCCACCCAGCAGCAAGCCGACGCCGGGCAGCAGCATCAGACATCCGATGATCAGGGCAACTATGCGTGTTGGCCTCATCGTGAGTTCCTTTCACAGCGGGGGTGTTGCGAGTAGTTCAGGAGTTGCGGGCGGTGGGGTTTGTCAATCACTCCTGCGCCCGGGACTTGATGCCGCGCAGCATCTTCTGGCTCATGAAGGAGCTGACGACGGCCGCCGGACGCACGATCAGCGCTGCCCAACGACGGGTGTAGAAATATCGCTCCCGGACCACCAGTCGGGTGGACCCGTTCGGCTGTGGGATCAACACGAAGGCCCAGGTGAAGTCGTAAGGGGGCGCGACCTGGCCCATGGGGACGCCGCCGCGCAGGACGAGCGCCCGGCCCGGTTCGAGTGCGACAACGTCGAGCGGCAACTCGGGCGCGAGGCGGACCTGCCCGCCGACGGTGACGTGCTGCCATTCGGGCACGATGTGATCGGCGTTGTGAATGTCGACCTGCGGGATGAGGTTCTCCAGCCAGTCGTAGGAGTAAAAGCCGCCGCGTCCCTGCCCCAGCTGGGCGATCCATGGCCAGACGGCATCCGCGTCGGCAGCAATCGTGATCGCCCTGGTCGCCGACACATCCACGGCGGGGAGGAGTTCGTCACCGGGAAGGGTGCAATGCTGTTCGTCCTGACTGGCGCCCCACTGACGGTAACGATGCCCGAGCAGAACGCCCGCACCGATTGCGGCGGACGAGACGGCCAGGATCACTTTGCTCACGAGGAGCACCTACTCAGCTTGCGGTCGGACGGGCAGTTCCGGGCGACATTCACCCGCTCCTTGATCCTTCCGCGTTCGGGTTGCCGAACAGCAGGGCCAAACGTCCTTAGTGATCAGGGCCACTGATTGCCCCAGGCTCGCTGGGCGCGCGTCAGTTTCCGCCGTTGGCACTGATCAGGTCGCTGACCGCGACCTTGAGCCGGGTCGTGTCGTCGGCGGACCACGCTCGCGGCGCCCACAACGCGGCGAAGGCGTCGGCATATTCCGGGCGGTACTGGTGGCCGTGCCCCTGCGGGATATCGGCCCCGCCGGCCACGAAGAGGTCGGACGTGGCCTGGAAGAACGTCACCACCGGGTACCAATCCACCGAATCGAGCACATCCGGTCCGCGAGATTCGCTCAGCCGATCCGGCTTCGCCCACAGCAGACTGGGCGACCACCAGACCACCCCGTCGGAAGCGTGTTGCACGTACACCACCCGAGGGGCATCCCACTCGTCGCCGAGGTAGGTGAGGTTGATTCCGTCGGCGATCTGTTCCCCCCAGCGGACGTCCTTGCCCTTGTCGACCACCGGTTGGCGTTCCAGCGAGCCCGGGTCACGATTGTCGGTCAGGTCGGCCCACATCTCGGTGAAGCTGGGTGTGCCGAGAAACAAGGCGCCGTCGGTCCGCTCGGTGAGGTCCTGAACACCGCTGAACGCGCCCTGCATGCCGAAAGAGCCGAGTGAGATGCCCTGCGCGATCAGCTTCGGCCGGGTTTCCTCGGGCAGCATCGACCATTTCGCGTACACGGCCTCGAAGAGCGCCTTGCCGGCGGCGGGTGGTGTCGACCGGTCGCCGACGAAGCTGATCCAGCTCGGCAGGTAGGAGTACTGCATGGTCGCAATGGCGGTGTCGCCGCCGTGCATGAACTCCAGCGAGTCGCTCATCCCCGGGTCGATCCAGCCGGTCCCGGTAGTGGTGGCGACGACCAGGATCGACCTGTCCCACGCATTCGTCCGGTCCAATTCGGCCACCACATCGGCAGCGGTCGCCTCCAGGTTGCCGTCCGCGTTGAGGCCGCCGTAAACCCGGATCGGCACCCGGACATCCGCCGGATCGATGACGGCGCCCGCTGCCGCGAACGCCTGCAGCTCGGGCAGGGTCGGCCCGCTCGCGACGAACTGACGCCCGGCCGCGCCCAGTGATGCCCAGGTCTCCGGCGAATCTGGTGAGCCGGACCGTTCGGCCGCAGTCGGCGCGGTCAATGCCGGGTCAATGGTCTGGTTCGCGGTGCCGTACACGTTGTTCAGCAGTTGCAGGGCGCCGTCCCAGATGACCCCGGTGAACAGCAGGATGACGACTGTGGTCACGACCAGAATGCTGACCAGGCGGGCCACCGGCTTCGGGATCAACCGGGTGACCAACCCGGTCAGCCATTGCACCACCCGGCGCAGCCCGCGCGAGAGCTGCAGTGTCAGCAGGGCGACGGCAAGCGTTGTCACCACGATCGCCGCGCCGTGCACCGATGTCGTGGGGTCCATCCCGAACAGCGCGCGGATGTCGTTCTGCCACCGAACACCCAGCACGACGAACAGCGGCACCAGTACCACCGTGCTGCCGAATAGGATCCACCAGGCGATCCGGCTGGCTCGCGGGTCCAGCGGATCCTGAACCCGACCTTGACGATCACCCACTCGACCAGTGCACCGAAGCCGTACCCGAGGACGACGCAGATTCCACTGACGACGCCCTGGTAGAGCCATTCCCGGGGGATCAACGACGGGGTGAGGGAGAAACAGAAGACCACCAGCGCGAGGACCAGGCCGGTCGTGCTGAACCGGCGCCCGTACCGTTGCGCACCGCCCAGGACCCGGCGGCCGGTGCCGGGCTGAGTGTGAGGTGCCGTTACGTCCGTCTCCGGGGAAATCGCAGAACTCGTGGCCCGCATCATCGCCGACGGCGGCCGTCGCACCGGGTAGGCGCAGCGCTGACCTGTCGGACCGGATCAGCGGTGGCCGGCCGGGCTGGTGTTAGCCGCATGTCCCTGCCGAGCAGCTTCCCGGTACCAGTCGAGGGTGGTCGCCAGAGCGTCGTCCAGCGGAGTGGCGTGTGCGCCGAACTGGGCGCGGAACTTGCTGTCGTCCACCACCCATCGGTCGGTGAACTGGTAGAGCGTGTGCAGGTACTCGCGCATCGCCGGCTTGATCACGCCGAACAATCGCAAGGTGGTGCGTCCGGCGGCGAAGCTGCGCGGCTTGTTGCCGGCCAGGCCGTAAACGTGGTCGATGATCTGCCGGGTGCTGCGGGTCTCGCCGACGGGGAGGTGCCAGACCGATCCGGTCGACCCCGGCTGGGTGCCGAGGATGATCAGCGCGGCAGCGACATCCGGCGTGTAGGAGTAGCTGTGCGGCAGTTCGGGGTTGCCCATCACCTGCGCCGTCTTACCGGACAGTGCTGTGCCGAAAACGGTCTCGCCCAACGCGGACATGGTGGTGCCCGGTCCGAAGTAGTCGGAGGCCCGGCCGATAGTCACCTCGACGTGTCCGGCCTCGTGTGCCGCCAGCAGTTCGGCGGTCATCGCCGCCCGGGTGGCGGCCTTCGCCGAAGTCGGCCGTTCCCGCAGTGATTCCACCAGGTCCCGGCCATCGGTGGGACCGTAGGCGTACAGGTTGTCCAGCACCACGAGCCTGGCGCCGGCGGCCTGCGCCCCGGCCAGCACGCCGCGTTGCAACGGCGGGAACTCGGTCGTCCAGTTGGCGTAGTTGGTGGCGTTCAGACAGGAGTAGACAACATCTGCGCCGGTCGCAACCTGCGTCGTGAAGGTCGGGTCGGTGGCGTCGCCGGCGACGATCCTCGCCCCCGGGATGTCACCGCGCCCACTGCGGTTGACGGCGACGACGTCATGGCCGGCCGTGACGAGTTGCTGGGCGACGAGGCGGCCGATCTGGCCGGTGCCGAAAACGATGTGTCGGGACATGTTGGCTCTCTCTTTCAGTTGCGGTTGCGGTTGCGGTTGCGTTGAGGGTCAGGGGCAGGACAGCGGTCAGCGCGGTGACGACGATGGCGCCGGCCGAGCCGAAGACGGTGAACTGCAGGTCGACCTGAACCCCGATGGAGGTGGTGACGGCCCAGCCGATCGCCCAGATCGCGGCCAGGGCCGGGGGCCATGCCATCGTCGGCAGGCCGAGGCGGGTCCGGAGAACGAGAGCCTGAGCGACACCGACGGCCAGCCCGCAGATCGCGCCCTGAATGACCAGCGATCCGAGGCCGGTGTCATAACCGACGGTCGCCGCGCCGACACCGAGTCCGACCATGAAACCCGTTGCGGTGGACGCGATCCAGGCGGCCGGGGCCGGGCGGCCAGGTCCGGATCCCAGACCCCACCACTGCACGGCGCCGACGATGACTCCGGTGATCAGCCCGCCGATCAAGGCGGCGGTGATGCTGTCGACGGGGCCGACCAGCAGTTCGGCGGTGAATCCACCGAGCGGGAATCCGGTGAAGGTCACCATCCAGCGACCGACGATGCGGAGCCGGAAACTGCGGGTCGGGGTGGTCGACGGCGAGGTAGCGATGTCGGTCATGAGGCGCTCCTGATAGTTGGGGTGGAAATGACGGTTGGGGTGGACATGGTGATGGGGGTGGAGGTGACGGCATGTTGTGCGGCCATCCAGGCCGCCAGGATGTTGTCGGGATGGTCGGCGAGGTGGTCCCGGACCAATGCGTCCAGCAACTCCACGTCCCCGCTGAGGTGGGTGGCGGCGATGGTGACGAGTTGACGATCACGCGTCGTGGTGGCGGCTCGGGCCGCACGGGCCAGCAGGTCGTGGGGTCCGCGGGCGACCAGGGCGGCCGCCACCAGCAGCGTCGGTGAGGTGCTGGTCCTGGCCACGTAGAGAATCTCGGCGGGAGCATCCTCGTCGCCAATGATCAATCGGCGGATCAGGTTTTCGGCGTCATCGGGCATGGGGAAACTATCGAGGAGGCCGCTGACGCTGCCCTGATGATCCGCTGACGGCAGGCGTCGGCGAGCAGGACGAACGGCTTCGCCGCGCTGACTAGACAAATCGGACCGGGCGCGTATCTGCCGGCTGAAATCAGGCTCAGAAACTGCAAGAACCGTTTCGCCGGAGAGCACGTACCCATCTGTGTCGAGCTCAGCAGCGAAACACCAGTAGGACAAGAACTCGGCACCACAGCACCACCCGAATCGCCATCCGGCCTTCGGCGGCCGACGCCCGGCAGCTGGGATGGGGATTCACCGCAGGGAGTGACGCCAGCACATCGGCAGCCGATGCCCGGCTGCCGATGGTGGCACTTTTCTGCTATCCGTCGATTGCGCCGGAAACCGGCGGAGCGTCGAACAATGATTCAGCCGCTCGGCCGACCGCCACCCATTCCGCCGCCCATGCCCATCCCGCCGGCGGGTGCGTCGCCCGCGGTGAAGGTCCCCACCACGGTGTCACCAGCGAGCACCGAATACGTTGCACCGGCGCTGATCTGGGCCGATGAGTAAACAACGGAGGAGAAGGTTTTGGTGGGGGTGAAGGTCGCCACCTCGGTACCGTCGGCCGCCAGGATGTGCACGACGGTGCCCGCTGGTTGCGCGCTGGGGAGGGTTGCCGCCACCCACCCCTGGCCCGAAGACGCGTCGGGAGCCACCGCCATCCCGGAACTTCCCGCAGCCAGCAGGGTTCCACCAGAGATGACGAAGGTGCCGTTGACGTCCAGTGCGCCGTTGCCGTTGGTGGTCGGGCCGTTCACGGTGATGTCGCCGCCGGTGATGGTGGCATAGCCGTTGGAGTCCAACCCATCTCCATCCGCGTTGACCACGAGCGTGCCGCCATTGATGGTCAGCTGGTTCGCCGCGTTCGCGGCCATTTCGCCGCCCATGCCGCCGTTCTGCGTGCCATCAGCTGTCTGCGTGGCAGTGCCGTCGCCGGCGACATTGACCCCGTCATCGCTGGAACTGACAGTGATGTCGCCCCCGTCGATGGTGACGGTGGTGCCCTCGATGCCCTCGTAGGACGTGCTGATCAGCACGGTGCCGTTCATGATCGCCACGTCGGTGTCGGCGTGGATGCCGTCGTCGCCGCTGGACGCGGTCAGGGCGCCATTGTTGATGGTCACCGAGCCAGTGGAATGCACGGCGTCGTCGGCCGCGTCGATGGTGATCTGACCGCCCTCGATGACGACGCTGACCCCACTCTTGATGCCCTTGGAAGACGCTGCGTCGGTGGCCGGGGTGGCGTCGCTGCCGCCTCCCGAGTTCACCGTGAGAACCCCATCGGTGACGACAACGTCGGTGCTGGCGTCGATCCCGTCACCGGTGGTGGTGAGAGAGACCGTGCCGCCGGCCAGCGAGACGTAGCCCATGGTTGGGTCTTCCTCGTTGTCGGATTTCAGTCCGTCGCCACCGGCCGTGACGGTGATGGTTCCGCCGTTGACCACCAGGTAGTCCTTGCCGCGGATTCCGTCATCGACGGCGGTGACGACGATCGTCCCGGAATCGATGACCAGGCCGTCCTTGCTGGTGATGCCGTCGCCCGAGTTCCCGTTCACGGTGAGCAAGCCGGTGCCGGTGATCGTCAGGTCAGCGGTACTGAACAGCGCTGCGTTGGGTTCGTCGGTGGCGGCGTCCGGGTACACGTAGGTGGTCGCGTCGCTCAGGGTGTTCTGTGTTCCGTCCGCCAGTTCGACGACTGCGTCGGCGGCATCGGTGATGACCAGCGGGGAGCTGGTGGAGCTGGTGATGTCGACGCCGTCCAGGATCAGCCGAACGGTGCCGTCGCCGGCGGAGTTGACGACGACCTGGCCGTCGGTCAGCGAACCGTTGATCCGGTAGGTGCCCGCCGCGGTGATGGTGACCGTGCTGCCGCTGACGGTGACGGCCGAACTGTCGGCGGTGGCGCCGGTGCCGTTCAGGGTGATCGCGACAACGCTGGTGTCAGCAGCGACCGATGATGCGTCGACGATCTCGGCGTTCTCGGCGAGGGTATGGGCGGCGGTCGTGCTGCTCGACGTCGTTGCGGTAGCCGACGAGGTCGCCGTGGTCGCGGTCGCTGCAGTGCCCGCTGCCGAGCAGGCACCGGTCAGCAGCGCAAGGGACAGCACGACGGGCAGGACGAACTTTCTCGTCAGGTGCTTCAAGGCTGGCTCCAAGAATTGTGCAGAAATGGATTTCGATCGGGTTGATATGGTCGGTACCCATCCAGCCGCCTGAACCTGTGTGCTTCCAGTGTGCTTGCCCAGTGCCTGCCATCAGTCCGCCGGCGCGTTCGACAGTTACGGTTTCGCCGTCCGTTGCGGCGCGCTGACTTGACCAGGGAGCGGCCGTCCCGCACGGTCAAGCGATGACCGGGCGGCGGGCGTCGAGCAACGACATGCGTAATTCGCTGTCTGCTCCACTCGCATCGGCACTGGCCGGCTACGAACGGTATCTGGCGGCCGAACGCGGCTTGTCGGCAGCGACGGTGACCGCCTACACGGCCGACGTGGCGTCCATGTTCGATCACCTCGCCCGGATGGCCGGCGGTGAATCGCCGCCGGACCTGGAGGGGCTGACGCTGGGAGTGCTGCGCAGTTGGCTGGCCCGGCAACGCAGCACCGGTTCCGCGCGGGCATCGATGGGCCGGCGCGCCGCGGCGGCCAAGTCGTTCACCGCCTGGGCGCACCGGACCGGGCGAATGCCAACGGACGTGGGAGTCCGGCTCGCCTCGCCGCGCCCGGACAAGACCCTGCCGTCGGTGCTCCGGGTCGATCAGGCGGCCGCCATGTTGACACCGCCGGCCGCCGACGCCGGGGAAACGCAAGACACCGAACCGGATCCCACTGACGCAGCGCTGCGACTGCGTAACCAGGCAATCCTGGAGCTGTTGTATGCGTCCGGCATCCGGGTGTCCGAGCTCACCGGACTGGACACCGCGGACGTCGACCGGAACCGGCGGGTGCTGCGGGTCCTCGGCAAGGGTTCCAAGGAGCGGGTGGTGCCGTTCGGCCTGCCGGCCGACCGGGCAGTTGACGCATGGCTCCGTCACGGCCGAGACCTGATCCGCACCAACGACTCCGGTCACGCACTGTTTCTCGGCCGGCGTGGTCGACGGATCGATCCGCGGGCGGTGCGGACGCTGGTCCACACCCGGACCGGCGGAGTCGAAGGCTCGCCGGAGTTAGCGCCGCACGGGCTGCGGCACACCGCAGCCACCCACCTGTTGGAGGGTGGTGCGGACCTGCGGACCGTCCAGGAATTGCTGGGTCACGCCAGTCTGGCGACAACCCAAATCTATACGCATGTTTCGGCCGAGCGGTTGGCCGCCGTCTACCGGCAGGCCCATCCGCGCGCATGAGATCACCTGCTGCGCAATGGTTTCAAAATGCGACTGAGTACCCGGCGGCTCAGCACACGTGCCGGCTGGGGTCGGTGCTGTTATCCAGCCATTTGCCATAGGCATCGCCACCGGCCGCCGCGACTGCCGCGCAGAGGGTCGCCGTGGTGCGCCCGGCCGGCCGGTAAACGGCGTAGATGGGGTTCCCGTCGTCGCTGGACTGGTAGAGCGACGTGCACGCCAGATCGGTCCGCAGGTATCGCGAGCCCGGGAACGCGTTCAGGGCGTGCTGAATCTCGCTGGCATAGGCGCCCGGTGTCACCGCGGCGAACAGGAACACCGCCCCGGCGCCATCGCAGGCCGGCCGCGTCATCGGCACGGACAGCCCGAGATCGCCAGCGTCGGCGATGGTCACCGGTGCCGGTGCCGGTGCCGGTGCCGGTGCGGTGACGGTCAGGGTTGTCGGCCCAACTGTCGACGCCGGTGGGGGAGCGGGCGAAGTGCTTGACGCCGGTGCCGCCGGCGCCGGCGGGGCGTGCAACGACTGGGCATAGGCGACCCCGGATGTCAGGCTGATCAGTGAGATCTGCGTCATCGGCAGTGCCGGGCGAATGCCGATCACCGACGCTGGGTCGTATCCAGCCCAGGGCACTCCGGTGGTCAGCTGGTCGGCGAACGGCAGCGCATCAGCCGCGGTGAGGGGCGCGGCATCGGCGCACCGGACCCGGGGAGTTCCGCTGGCATCGATCAGCACGGCGGTGCCGGCCTGCAATACCGCAGCGGTCGGCACGGCAGCGCCGGCAGTCAGATCGCTGACGGCCAGCCAACTGTCAGATCCGAGCAGGACGGGCGTCAGCGTCGCCAGGTAGCTGGTGACCTGGTCCGGAGCGATTCCCAGGGCCGCCGCCCATGCTCCGGTCGCCGCACCCGCGGCAGTCACCGCCGTGCCGAGCTCGCTGACCCGACAGTCGGGCTGCCCGGGGTCGCCGACGTAGACGCCGGCGCTGGACCCCTCGACCAGCGCGACGCCGACCGTCGGATCGATCGGCCAGTTCGCTCGCGCCGCGGCGACCGCTGCCACCGCATCGCTGGACAACGTCGGTACCGCGACCCTGATGGCGGCGGCAAACGGTGCCGGACCGGCGGCGGCGGCCGGCACCAGACGGACCATCCCGCTCGGCACCGACGGCGCGTCGGCGGAATGCGCGGACTGGGTCACCAATGGGACGGCCCGTCCGGCGATGTCGGGCTGCCCGGCCTGCAGGGCAAATGCGGACCCCGCCACGGCAATGACAGCGGCAGCGATGCCTGCCGCCGCCAGGATGATGCGGCGGTCTCCCGGCGGAGTGCGGACCGCTGTTCGGGTTTGCGTCGACTCAGGCATCTCAGACATCTCAGTCACCGTTCTGGTTTTCACAGCGGGTCGATGGTGTTGACGCCGCCGCTGCGGACCTGGGTCGTCCAGGCGGCGCCATCCCAGTAGCGCGTCTCATGACGTCCGGTCGGGTCACCGTGCCAGCCGGCCGCTGACGGTGCGGATGTCCGAACGGTCATCGCGCCGGCTCGTCTCGAGCGGTAGTACCAGTAACCGGCCGCACCGATGGCGGCGACGATCGCAATCATGATGATGGTCACCACGGAGGACTCCTTGGGTTCGGATCGGGCGGGACATCACTGGTGATGTCCCGGTCCCCACCGTTGCCGCCGGCGGTCAAGACCTACTCACAGCTGACTCAAGCGTGAAAGTGCAGGACCACCCCGCCGATCCCGACGGTGTCGCCGTCGGTCAGCACCCCGTCGGTCCGAACGTCGGCGGTCAGCGGACGTCCGTTGAGCGTCGTGCCGTTGGTCGAACCTAGGTCCCGCAGATGCACACCATCGGCGGCATGCTCGAACTCTGCGTGCCAGCGGCTGACCCTGCTGTCGGCCAGTCGGATCGACGCCTCCGGATGACGACCGACCCTGTGCACGCCCGGCCGCAGCGCCACCACCTGACCGTCGGGCAACTGCACCCAGGGGGCCGCCTCGCCGCCGACCGCCTGGTAGGTCCTGGACAGTTCCATCTCCGCGATCGGGGCCCGCGCGAGTGGGGCTGTGGCCATTCCCGGGGTTTGCGCCAGAACGTCGCGCTCCAGTTGGCGCAATGTCTCCCCGGGTTCCAGCCCCAGTTCCTGCCGTAGTGTTCGGCGGGCGCGGGCATAGGCGGCAAGGGCGTCGGCAGTACGCCCGGAACGGGCCAGCCCGCGCATCAGCTGGGCCCAGATTCCCTCGCGCAGCGGGTGTTCGGCGAGCAACGCCTCGCAGTCGCTGACCAGCAGACCGTACTGACCCATCCCGAGCAACGCTGCGAGCCGATTCTCCCGAACCGTCAGCCGCCGCTCCGTGAGCCTGGCCTGATGCGCGGTGAACCACCCGGTGATGGGCACCCCGGCCAGCGCCGGGCCGCGCCAGCAGGCCAGGGCCGCATCGAAGGTCTGCAGCGCTTCGGACCAGTGGCCGCCGGCAGCTGCCAGATCACCCTGATCCGCGAGATTCACGAAGGCGGCAACATCGAGATCGACTGGTGCGAGCCGGTAACCGCGGGCCTCGGTCAGCAGTAGGGCGGAGTCCGTGCGCGGTGCGCGACCGGGTTCCAGTAGCCCGCGGAGCGTCGAAACATGTTGCTGGAGAGCCTGTTCGGCACGCGCCGGTGGTTCATCTCCCCACAATGCGTCGATCAGCGTGTCGGTGCCGGTCAACCGCGGCGCCTGCAGCGCGAGGCAGGCGAGCACCGCGGCCTGGCGGGCGCTGGTCACCGGGACGGGGCGGCCGTCGACGTGCGCAACCACCGACCCCAGCAGGGCGACTCGTAGGATCGTCATCAACTCGATCCTGACAGATCGGACAGGAGGCGGCGCATGCAGGCGGACACCGCCGACCTGGACGCCGCGCTGCCCGACTACGAGGTGGGGGAAAGGCTCGGTCAGGGGCAGTTCGGCGTGGTGTGGGCGGCACGTCATCGCCGGCTCGACCGGCCGGTTGCGGTCAAGCAACTGACCGGGACGGCGGTGGCCGATCCACGGAACGCCGAACGGTTCCGGCGGGAAGCGCGGCTACTTGCCCAGCTCGACCACCGGCACGTGGTCCGGGTCTACGACTACCGGGAGACCGGCGGGCTGTCCCTGCTGATCATGGAACGGCTCACCGGCGGCACCTTCGCCGACCGCCGGGCAACGGGCCTGGGATTCGAGTCGATCATCGTCTCGGTGATCGCCGCAGCGTCCGGCCTGCATCACCTGCACCTGCAAGGCGTGCTGCACCGCGACGTCAAACCGGCGAATCTCATGTTCGACGGCAACAACATCCTCAAGGTCACCGATTTCGGTACCGCCCGTGGGCAGAGCATTCTCGCCGGTGACACCGCCGACCGGCATTCCGTGCCGCACGATCTCGCCATCGAGGTCACCGTTGATGTGCGGGACGCGATGGAATTGAGCTTCGCCGGTGAATTCATGGGCACACCGGGGTTCGCGGCACCGGAACAGGCCGCCGCGGCCCTCGGCCTCGCCGCCGCCGCCGTCGGCCCGGCCGCCGATCAGTACGCACTGGCCGCCGTGCTCTATCAGTCCCTGACCGGCTGTTACACGCATTCCATCGACGGCGGCACCATCGCCCTGTTGACCAGGCGCGCGACCACCCCCGCGCGGGCCGCCGATGTCGCCAATCCCGCTGTGCCGCAGCGACTGTCGGCAGTAATGATGCGCGCACTGGAACGCGCGCCGGCCGATCGCTACGGCTCCGTCGAGGAATTCGCGCTCGCGCTCACCACCGCCGCGGCAGCCGAGTGGGGACCGGATTGGGCGCAGCGTTCGGCCGTCAGCATCGCCGAACCCGGGCGCCTCTGGGATGCAGTCCACGGCAAGACGTCCGAACCCGCGGTCGATACCGGACCGGCGGCCTCGCACCAGAGAAATCGCCGGCGGCGGATTGCCCTGCTGGCCTTGATCGGTGCACTGATCGCCGCCACCGTTGCCATCGTCATACCGGTCATCAGGCCGGGAACAACCGAGGACAGCTCGGCGTCGGCACAGACGACCACCGCAGCCGATCTGCCACTGACGCTGGTCTTGGACTGGCGAACCACCACCGGTGGCAACGTCTTTGCCTCCCCGACGGTGCTGGACGACACGGTTGTCATCGGCAGTATGGACGGCACCATCTACAGCCTGAACCGGGAATCCGGCGAGCCGGGTTGGCGGGTGCCGACGGGGAAGGCGGTCCGGTCCTCGGCGGCGGTGAGCGGGGGCCTGGTCATCGTCGGCGGCGACGATGGGGTGCTGCGGGCGATCTGGCATGCGACCGGGCAGCCCTTGTGGCAGCAGTCCGTGGGTTTCGAGATTGTCTCGTCGCCCGTGGTGTCCAACGGGTTGGCCATTGTCGGTGCCGACAAGCTATATGCGTTCGATGCCTTGACCGGCGAGCCGAAATGGGCGTCACCAACCGGTGGTCTGATCGTGTCATCACCTGCGGTCGCCGGGGGCACGGTGGTCGTCGGCGGTATGGATGGTTTCCTGTACGGCTTTTCGGTGACGGACGGGTCCCAGCAGTGGTTGCGCGACACCGGCGGCCCGGTGGTGGCCGGCCCGGTCATCGCCGATGGCGTTGCTTACATCGGGAGCCGCAGCGGCGCCCTGCTGGCAGTGACCGCCACCACCGGGGGGCAGGTGTGGTCGCATCCGGTGGGCGGTGCGGTGAACAGCGCAGTCGTGGTCGCCGGCGACCAGGTGATGGTCGGCACCGATGCCGGGACGGTGACGTCCTTGCAGCGAGCGACCGCGAAGGAGCAGTGGACGAGTCAGACAACCGGCCGGATTGACGCCGGCCTCGCACTGTTGGACGACACGCTCGTGGTCGGCAGCACATCCGGTCGCATTCTGCTGCTCGATATCGTTGATGGTGATGTGGTCGGTGAATATTCCACCGGCGGGCCGGTGCTGTCCTCCCCGCGAGTGGCTGACCGGCAACTCTTTGTCGGTAGCTACGACGATTCCGTCTATCGACTACATGTCGCACCCAAATGATCACCATCAGTGAGATTCGTCGGCATGGGTGCCGTTCACGTTGGCATTTCCCGTCCATCAGCAAATCTTGAGTGGTTGCTGAGTCGACTTCCGCTACCTTCCTAGTGAATCAGGGGTGAGTGGGACAGAACGACCAAAGGGGCGAGAATGTCAGATCATCAGCCACCGTCGTGGAATGGCCCTGATGCCCCCGTCCCCCCGCCGTTCCCGCCCTCACCCGGTTCCGCATCTGAGCCGGCGGCGAAGCGGCGGCCGATGGCGCTGTGGATTGCGGTCGCGGTGGCCGCCGTCCTGGTGATCGGCGGTGGCGTCACAGCCGCGACGATGCTGAACAGTTCCCAGCCCCTGCCGCCCGCCGAACGGGTGACGTTGGAACCGGTCGGAACACCGGGAACGGATCCGTTCCTGGCATCGGTGAGTATTACCGAGGTGACAGCCTTTCCGGATTCCGTCCAGGCGGTCGCGTCGGCCAACGCCGCGAGCCTGTCCACCGATGCGGCAACGGGAACATTGACCGTGTCCGGGACCGCCGACAACCTTTTCGGGGGCCGGCAGGCCGCGGCCGGGGAACTCTATGGCGGGTCGGGAGAACTGGCGGATTGCGATGTGCAGGTCTTGGCCGAATTCCTGGCGGCGAATCCCGAAAAGGCAAGGGCGTGGGCCGATGTTCGGGATATCGATCCGGCGCAGATTTCGGAGTACCTCAAGACGCTGACTCCGGTGGTGCTGTTGCACGACACGCTGGTCACGAACCACGGCTTCAGCAATGGCGTAGCCGTTCCCTATCAAGCGGTCCTGCAGGCGGGCACCGGAGTGCTGGTGGACTGGACCGGGCAGCCCGTGGTCCGGTGTGCCTGCGGGAATCCGCTCTCGGCGCCGAAGGCCGCCAACCTGTCGTCCGCTGAATTGCTCGGAACCCGGTGGGACGGTTACGACCCGTCGCGAACCGTGGTGGTCAGCGGTGGCCCCGTCACGGACGGATTCGTCTTGGTCGACATGATGACCGGTGAGAGCTACACCCGGCCAGTGGGTTTCGATGCACCCGTCCCGACCACCCCGCCGACACCGACACCCACAGCGCCACCAGTCGCCGCCACGTCGGGGCCGGAGTGCGCGTTCGACCTCACTGATTTCGACCGCGGAATTTTCGGGAATCGAGCTTGGGTGGAGGCGCAACCTCCAGGCAGCCTGACCTGTGCCGCGATGATAGCGCAGTACCGGAAATACCAGGACTGGACTGGGCCGTCCAATGGCATGGTCGCCTGGGTGGATCTCGGCGATGGCTGGACCTGTGATTCCAGCTGGGTTCCGCTGACCATGCCAGAGTACATCGACGGATCAGTCGGTCGCTGCTCGACAGGGCCTGACGGAGCTCGTTCCGCTGGAAGCGACACGGTATCGAGTTTCACCGTCTGGTACGGCGAGTACGGCGAGCACAAGGTGCCGCAAACCGCTGTGGCTGCTGCGCCGCCCGCGCCCGAGGCAACGATTCCTGCACCGGACTCCCAGCCGAGCGGGTGCGCACGTGGGGGCAGTGATTTTCGCAATGGCGGGTTCGGTGAGTACACCCGGGACCTGAGCTGCCAGGAAATGCTCGGCCAGTGGGACGCATTCCTCGCAGATACTTCGATGCTCGCTGAGCCGGTGGGCGGCTGGCGGTGTTTTCCACCGTCTGCGGGGGACTATGGCGGCTGCTTTAACAAGGATCTGGGGGTCAATTTCTCCGTGCATCCCGCGTCGGGCGTATCACCGGATGCTGACCCAGGCAGCGGCGGGAGTGAACCCGTTGCAGTGGATCTCGGACTCTCGGTCCCGGTGACCAAGCCGGCCTGCGACGGAATGGGAATCGTCGTGCTGTTCTCCGCAACGACTCCGGGTTTGTACGAGACCGAAGTGCAACAGATGCTGAATGACCATCCGGGATCGTCGTACCTGCGAACGGATCAGACGTGTTCCTCGCTCAACCAGTCGTACGAGGGGAACCCGATCTACACGGTGTATCAGGCTGCCGGGTACGACCTGGGTGGCCTGTGCCAGGCGGCAAGTTCGTTGGGCGGCTACGCCAGATGGCTGAACAACACGTCGGCCCCGAATACCGATCCCTGCTCATAAGGCACCGCCACCCCACCCACAGAGAGGTGCCCGGAGATGTCTGACCTGCCGCCGAACTGGCGATCGCCGGATGGCCCGGTGCCACCGCAGTTCCCGCCTCCGCCGATGCCGCCTGCTCGGCCGGCCAAACGTCTGAGGGTCGGAGTGTGGATCGCGGTGGCAGTTGTCGCGCTGCTGGCCATCGGGGGTGGGGTGACAGCGGCCGTGGTGCTGAACAGCTCCACCGCGGCGGACGCCGCGGAGGTCGTCACACTCGAACCCGCGACTGCCGAGGGCGCCGACCCGTTTCTGGACTCGGTGGCCATCACCGAGGTGACTACTTTCCCGGATTCGGTGCAGGCCGTCGTCACCGACACCGCAGCAGGTCTGACGACCGACCCGCAGCGCGGCACCCTGACATCCGTTGGCACCGCCGACAACCTCTACGGCGGCCGGCGGGCCGAGAATGCCGAACTGTACGGCGGTTCCGGCCAGGTGGACGAATGCGACATCGGCAAGCTCGCCGAATTTCTTGCGGCCAACCCGGACAAGGCGAAGGCGTGGGCGAGTGTCCGGGACATCGCCCCGGCCAGGATCGCCGACTACCTCAAGACGCTGACGCCGGTGGTACTGCTGCACGACACGATGGTCACGAATTACGGGTTCAGCAACGGATCCGCGGTACCGCGGCAGTCGGTGCTGCAGGCCGGCACCGGGGTACTCGTCGATCCGACGGGACAACCGGTGGTGCGGTGCGCCTGCGGCAATCCGCTGTCTGCACCGACAGTCAGCAATCTGTCGTCCGCAGAGCTGCAAGGAACTCGCTGGGATGGGTACGACCCCGCCCGCACCGTGGCGGTCACAGGTGGCCAGCGCACCGCCGAGTTCCGGCTGGTTGATGTCGCCACCGGCGAGAGCTACACCAGGCAGATCGGTCCCGCGACGACAACAGCAGGTAAGGCCCTGCTGGCTGCCGCGGCCGGCAAGATCCACCGGAGCGCTGACGGTCAGACCTGGACCCAGGTGGCAGGCCCCACCGCGGCGGCACTGGCGCACCTTGCTGTCGGGGATGGCGGATTGATCGTCGCAGTCGGGGGAGTCCCGCAGGACGCTGAGCAGATGGGCTCCGGACTGATCATGACAAGTCCGGATGGACTGACCTGGGGGGATCCGATCACAGTGCAGGACCATCTCGTCGATGTTGCGTTCGGGGACGGTCAGTGGCTGGCCATCGGCGCCGGCGAGGATCTGGCGCCCGATGCGGGCGAGGACTCCGTCGACTTCCCGGTGTACCGCAGCACGGACGGCGCCACCTGGAATCGAACGGAGGTCTCGGTGAACGTCGAACTTGGCTTCTCGATGAACGCTCTGACTGTCGTCCACGGCAACGGTCAGTGGCTGGTCGATGCGTACGGCGGACTCGGCGACGGCGGCGTGCAAGCACTCATCGTCAGCAATGACGGCTCCACCTGGACGGCAGAGCGAACCAACGACATCGACCAGGCAGCAGGCGGCGCCCACACGCACGGCCGGGCCTGGAACGGTGAACTCTGGGGGCTCACGGGCGTAGCGATCTACTTCGACAATGGGATCAACGGACCATCTCGCGACGAACTCAGAGTCGGCGGCAGCACGGATGGTCGACATTGGCAGCCCAGCCCCGGGACACCGACCGGCCTGTACATCCCGTCGCTGTCGTGCACGGGTGATCGTGGCTGGCTCGCCGTCGGAGCCGAACGAGAACCCAGCTCGGCCTTTCTCCCAGGTGCCATCTACACCAGCGCCGACCTACTCACCTGGACAAATATCGGTGGTCCGGATGGAGGCGTCACCGACGTGGTGCCAGTCGGTGACAAGGCCGCGCCCGCACCGGGTAACTGCCGAACTCCGGATCCAGCCCCTGCCGCACCCGCGGGCGAGTGCTTCGTCGCGGACCTCGATGGGACGACACCGAACGAGTGGGTTGCGGTTTCTGATCCTCCGCAAACCATGCTCTGCCCGGACATGCAGGCGCGGTGGACGCAGTATGTGAAGTGGCCCGGTGAGAAACGCGGAACGATTGCCGCTGCGGACTTCCCGGACGGCTGGACCTGCCTGATCACCCCGCTGTCCGCCCAGCTCCCGGGGCAGAACGAGGACTGGGACGGTCGATGGGGCGAGTGCAGGACTGGTGATCAAGCAAATAGCGTCGGCTTCGTCATTTACAGCGCCGGTCAGCAGCCCGGCACCGGCACGGGGCAGCCAAGTACCACCGTGGCCGCGCCTGCTCCTACTGCAGGAGCACCAGCCGCGGCCCCAGTAGCGGGCGATCTGAACCTGTCGGTCCCGATGACGAAACCTGCCTGCGACGGCACGGGAATCGTGCTGTTGTTCTCGTCCATCGACCCGAGCGCGTACGGCGCCGAAATCCAGAATGCCCTGAACTCCTACCCGGGCTCGTCCTACCTGCGGACCGACCAGGCCTGCTCGTCGTTGAACCAGTCCAGCAACGGCAACCCGATCTACTCCGTCTACCGGCCGATCGGGCCGAACCGGGACGCGGTCTGCGCCGCGGTCGACGCCGCTGGGCCGCCCGCCTACGGGAAATGGTTGGACAACACCACCGAGCCCAACACGCGGATCGACTGCGAGACTGCGACTGGGGGGACCTAAATACCGGAAACGAAGAACGACGAATGGTGATTCTCCAGGTTCATCACCCGTTGGAGATCTCGATGCGTCGGCATCGAGCTGCCTGGACAACTGCAAGATGGCGTCGAGAGCTACTGTTTGTCAACAGGTCTCGGGGCCAGACTGGATACCGCGGTCAGCTATGCGGGGCGGACAAGCTCAGAAGATTGGCGCTCGGAGCGAAGTCTTGCGGCCGGCGAAACCCCAATGGGGCACATAGTTAGCGTTGGGTAGTTCCAACGCCAATACCCCCTTTAACAGGGAAGCCACACACGTTTCACACAGGCGACTCTTAGCGCTCACATCTCTGGTGAAGCTGTTTCCGTCTGCACGTCCCCTGGGGGCTTCGTTGAGCACAACCGTCATTCGCAACGATCGCGTTCGTAGTACCGCCGACAAGATGATCGTCTTGTTGTTGAGTCTGTTGCTCACGGTGCCCCTGGCGATAGTGGTGGGTGCAATGCCCGCTGCCGCGGCAGAGCCAACCCCACCATTGAACGTGAAGATCAACTTCCAACCGAATGCCTCGGCCATACCGGCGGGTTTCACCAAGGACATCGGTGCCGCCTATACCGACGCGGCAGGCCAGGGGTGGGTCCGTGAGGACAGCCTGGCGTCCGGAACCCCCGTGCCATACGGGTTTACCGCAGTGCCGGCAAATAACGTTCGCGATCGGTCCGGGTGCACAGGGCTTCCCCAGGAGCAGCGCACATTCATCCACATGCAGGCTCCCGCCGGCACCAGCAACAATGACGCAACAGCAGTTGCGTGGCAGTACAAGCTGCCCAATGGCCGCTATCAGGTGAAGGTCGGTGTGGGTGACCCCAACAGCGGGTCCGCCCCCGAGACCCACGTGGTGAACGTCGAGGGCGTGCGGGCGATTGACCAGTACCCGATGTCATCAGCTGGCAACTGCGCGGCCAACCGCGTCAAGACGAACACAGTGTGGGTCAATGTCACCGACGGGACGCTCAACGTTGACGCGGTCGGTGGCATCAACACCAAGCTCTCGTTTATCACCATCGATTCGGCTTCCGTTTCCGACCTCACCGCCACTCCCGGGACAGCCGACATCTCGTTGAACTGGACAGGTACAAGCACCGCGTTCCGGGTTTGGCGCAGCGCCAATCTGCCGGTGCCCACCACCGGAGCGCCCTTCGCCACAACGACTTTCCCCACTTATGTCGACACAACAGCAGCTGCGGGCACGGTCTATTACTACGCGGTCGCCAACGCAACCGACCCCGGCACCGACATGGTGGGCGCCATGATCGACAACGCCACCCCGACGTTGCCGACCCTGCCGATAAAGGTCGATTTCGCCGACGAAGCAGGCACGGCGGCCACGGGATTCACCAAGGACTTCGGTCAGAACTACTCCAACATCAGGGGCTTCGGCTGGATCATCCCAGGGACCAATACCCCGCTGAGCTTGGTTGGCAACGGCCGCACACGAACCACGGCACCCGTCGTGGCAGCCGAACTGATGAGCCCGATGCACATGCAGGGCAACACCGTCGCTGGTTTTGCCAACATTCCGGATGCAGGGGCCTGGCAACTTGCCGTCCCGAACGGCAGTTACGACATCGAACTCGCCGTCGGCGATGCCACCCCGGGCACTGACCCGACGACCCACCGGATCAACGTCGAGGGTCAGAACACGGTCAATAACTTCACCATTACCGGCACCCCCACCGGTGCCGCTCGGTTCCAGGTGGCCACCAAGACCGTCACGGTCTCCGACGGTTTCCTGACCGTCGACGCCATCGGCGGTACGAACACCAAGATCGACTACATCACCGTGGCGGTGACCAACCCGGATCAGCCGCCGGCCGCGCCGACCGCGCTGGCCGCATCCGCCGGTGACGCATCAGTGACTCTGGACTGGGCCGACAACTCGGACGAGGACCTCAAGGGCTACAACGTCTTCCGTGGTGCTGCCGATCCGGTCGCGACGACCGGTACCCCGCTCAACGGCGGCACAGTGCTAACCGAATCAACCTTCACGGACACCACAGCGGCAAACGACACCACCTATCGCTACGTCGTCGTGGCGATCGACAATGCCGACCAGAAGAGCGCGGCTTCGGCGAGTGCCGCCGCCACCCCGGCTGCGGTCAACGAGACTCAAGCCACTCTGCCCATCAAGATCAACTTCGTTGCGTCTGCTGCCACCCCGATTGCCAGCGGCTTCACGGCCGACTACGGGCAGGCGTTCACCAACTTCCGGGGCCGCGGCTGGGTGGCCGCAGGCACCCACACACCGCTCGATCTCGTCACCAACGGTCGTTTCCGCGACGCGCGCGCCGGCGTTACAGTCGACGATCGCCAGCGCGGGCTGATGCACATGCGGGCCAACGAGATTGCCGGGACCTTTAGCAACATCAAGGCGGCCGGTGATTACGAGATCGCCGTGCCCAACGGCACTTACAAAGTCACGGTCAGTGCCGGTGATCAGCCCGGTGCGGCAACCGCCTCCTGCATCGCGCCCTGCTACGACAGCGTTCACAACCTGAACGTCGAAGGCATCAACGCCATCGACCACTTCCAGGCCACCGCCGCAACCGAGTTCAAAACAGGCACGGTGACCGTTCCGGTTACCGATGGCCGGCTGACCATCGATGCCAACGACGGCACCAACACCAAGATCAACTACTTGGACTTCGAATCCATCGACGTCACCGCCCCCGCCGTCCCCTCCGACGTTGCGGCCGCCGCTGGCGATACCAAGAACACCGTGTCCTGGACCGCCAACACCGACGCCGACCTGGCCGGTTACAACGTCTACGGTGCTGCCGGCAGCACGGTCGCGGTCAGTGCCGCCACCAAGCTCACCGCCACCCCGCAGACCGGTACCTCTTTCGAGCACACCGGTCTGACCAATGCCACCCAGTACTCGTACGTGGTGACCGCTGTCGATCTCAGTGGAAATGAGTCGGCAGCGTCCACCGTCAGCAGTGCCACTCCCGCTGACGGCACCGCACCCGCCGCCCCCGGCAACCTGCTTGCCGCGCCGGGCGACGCTGTTGTCTCGCTGAGCTGGACCGCGCCGGCGGACACCGACATCGCCCAGTACCGGGTCTACCGGTCGCTGACCAGCCCGGTGGACACCACCCCGGGCACCGAGATCACCTCCGTCCAGTCAGACACCCTGGCGTACACCAACACCGGTCTGACCAACGGCACCGAGTACTTCTACGCCGTGACCGCTGTCGACACCGCAGGCAATCAGTCGTCGGCATCCGCGGAGAAGAGCGCAACACCGACCCAGGCACCGGATGTCACCGCCCCGGCCGCCCCGGTCGGTCTGTCCGCCGCCGCCGGCGATAGCAAGATCACCCTGAGCTGGACTGCCAACGCCGAGGGTGATGTGGCTGGCTACCAGGTGTACCGATCGGCGTCGTCCGGTGTGCTCGGTACCCTGCTGACCACCACCGGCGCCACCGCAACGACCTATGTCGACGGCACGGCGCTGAACGCCACGGCGTACTTCTACGTGATCAAGGCGATCGACCTCAGCAGCAACGTCTCCGCGGCCTCGAACGAGGTCAGCGGTACACCGGCCGACACCACCGCGCCGGCACCGACAGCCGGTTTGACCGCCACCGCCGGCATTCACAGCGTCACCCTGCGGTGGAACGCCAACACTGAATCCGACTTCCGCGGCTACCGCATCTACCGTTCGCTGACCACGCCCGTTGTCGCTGACGACGTGGCGAACCTGATCGGGACAGTGACCACCAACGGCGGCCGTACCTTCCTGGACAGCGACCTCGAGGCCGGAACCACGTACTACTACGCGATCTCGTCGTATGACGTGATCGGTAACCGGGCGGCGCTGGTCGAAGTCAGTGCCACGCCGACCGCAGCACCGGACACCACGGCGCCGAATGCACTGACCGGACTCACCGCTCAAGTGACCGGCACCTCCGTTGCTCTGTCCTGGAATGCCAGCAACGCAACGGATCTGGCCGGCTACAACGTCTACCGGTCCACCACCGCCGGCGGCACCCGGGTCAAGCTGACCAGCACACCGCAGACCGCTACCACCTTCACCGACAGCACCGCACCAGCGGGTGCCACGTCCTACTACGTGGTGACCGCGGTCGACACTGCCAACAATGAGTCGAACGCCTCCAATGAGGTTTCAGCCGCCATTCCGGCTGCCGGCGTCAACATCAAATTCGCGTTCCAACCGGACTCCGCTGCCACCGTCACCGGCTACACCAAGGAGACCGGTGCGCCCTATTCCACGACGCGCGGCTATGGCTGGGTGCGCCAGGACACCCTGAACGGAAATCCTGCGACGCCGCTCGACCTGACCGCCAACACCCGCCTCCGGACCCGGACCGCAATCTCCGATCTGAACAGCCGCATGATCCACATGCAGTACGGCGACATCGTTCCCCTCCCGACCGCCAACGGCAGCCTGATCCCGGGCGCCTGGGAGTACGGCGTCCCGAACGGCCGCTACACCGTGACCGCCAACGTCGGCGATCAGCCAGGCGCGGCCAAGACCGGTTGTCCCGATCCGTGCTACGACAGCCAGCACACGGTCCGCGTCGAGGGCGTGACCGCGATCGACAGGTTCCAGGGAACTGCGGCTACGGAGTACAAGTCCGGCAGCGTGACCGTCGATGTCACTGACGGCAAGCTGACCGTCGACGCGATCGGTGGCACCAACACCAAGCTCAACCGAGTCGAGATCGTCAGTGCCGGCCCGGTCACGCCGGACACGACGGCACCCGGCCTGCCGACCGGCCTTACCGGCACCGCTGGTAATGCCACGGTCACGCTCAGCTGGACCGCTCCGGCGGACAACGACGTGGCCGGCTACAACGTCTATCGCTCGACGACGCTGCCGGTGGCCCTCACCGCTGCGAACCAGCAGAACACCGGCCTGGTTGCGGTTACGAACTTCAACAACAACGAACTGACCAACGGCCAGACCTACTACTACGTCGTGACGGCGGTCGATCAATCGGGCAACGTCTCGGCCCCCTCGGCGCCGCGCAGCCTCACCCCGACGGATGCCGCCCCGGCCGCGATCAGCGCTCGGATCGACTTCCAGGACGCAACCTCCACTCCGGCCGCCAACTACATCGCGGACTGGGGACAGTCGTTCGGCCTGCGGACCGCGGCGAACCAGGGGACCGGCAACACCTACGGCTGGGTGGGCCTCGCGTCGAACCAGCCGCTTGACATGGTCGGCAACGGCCGCAACCGCAATGTCGTCCAACCGGGCAACACAACTCCGGTCAACCAGCCCGATCTCCGGCTGGCCACCTTCATGCACATGCAGTTGGGTGCGGCGACCAATGGCGGCACGATCACCCCAGGCAAATGGGAGATGTCGGTGCCGAACGGCGCCTACACCGTGACCGTCGCCGTCGGCGACGCCGCAGCCGCCGTTGACAGCTCGAACTGGATCAACGTCGAGAACCAGAACTCCATCGCGGCCTTCGTTCCCACCTCGACGAACAAGTTCGCGACCGTCACCCGCCAGGTCTATGTCTCCGACGGCCGGCTGACCATTACCCCGCTCAGCGGCACCAACACCAAGATCGATTACGTCGATATCGACAGCATCGACCTCGCCGGCCGTCCGTTCAGCACAGCAGTCTCGCCGGGCAACCTGGCCACGGGAGTCGTCCCCAATGCATCGGTGACGGCCGACAACAGCCTGAACGCAGACACCGGCGCGGTTGACGAAACCACCCTGGGCAACGGCCATGTCAAGGTGACGAACGTCCTGACGGGGCAGAGCGTGCCGGGCACCGGCGCCACCAGTGGCGGCGCCGACACCGTTTCATTCCTGCCCTCGGTGGAGATGGATCCACTGACGCTGTACCGATTCGAGTTCACCGATCAGGTCAAGGACAAGAGCGGCCGCGCCTTCCTGCCGTTCTCCTCGGTCTTCACCACGTCATCCGGAACCGGCGGCGGCACAGCCAATGTCGCGTTCGACAGGTCCGACGCCGGCGCACAGCTCGGCAAGTCCTACACCTCCGTGGTCATCGGCCCGGACGGAAAGCTCTACGCCGGCAGCATTTATGGCTACATCTACCGGTGGACGATCAACGCTGACGGCACCCTGGCCAACCAGGAGACGATCAGCACGGTCCGTACCCATGCCAGCAACAACGGCTGGGAAGGCGCGCCCAACCGGACCGTCATCGGTCTGACCTTCGATCCGGCATCGACAGCGAGCAACCTGATCCTGTGGATCACGGACAACTACGCCTACCTCGGGGCAGACGTCCCGGACGTCACCGGATCCATCGCCAAGCTCACCGGGCCCAGCCTGGAGAACTACCAGGAGATTGCGGTCAACCTGCCGCGGTCGATCAAGGACCACGAGACGAACTCCATCGCGTTCCACGACGGAAAGCTGTACATCACCCAGGGTTCGATGAACGCCATGGGCGCCACCGACGGCACCTGGAAGCGGGCGGAGCACCTGTTGTCCGCGTCAATCCTGGAGCTGGATCCCACCAAGCTGCCGGGAACCCTGCCACTCGACGTCGCGACACCTGACGTCAACGCACCGACCAGGGGTGGCGTCGCGGCGCACACCGGCACCTACAACCCGTATGCCACCGACGCCCCACTCACGCTGTACGCCACCGGTGTCCGGAACGCCTTCGACCTGGTGTGGCACAGCAACGGTCGGCTGTACACCGGCACCAACGGTTCGGCAGCAGGCGGCGCAACGCCGGCCACCCCGAATCCGCTGCCGGCGGCCTGTGCAACCCGTCCCGATGGCCTCACCACCCCGACGGCACCCGGCATCGCCAATAACCAGCAGGCCGAGACCGACTACATCTTCAACGTGACCAAGGGCAAGTACTACGGTCACCCGAACCCGACCCGCTGTGAATACGTGCTGAACGCCGGCAACCCGACCGGATACACGGGCAACCCACTGTTCAAGGTCAACGCCTACCCGGCCGGCCAGCTCGCCGACCCGAACTACGACCTGGCGGGCGTCAACGACGCCGGCCTGCACGCCTCGGCCAACGGCACCATCGAGTACCTGAACGCCACCGCCTTCAACGGCGCACTGAAGGGCAAGCTGGTCGTCGTCCGGTACAGCGCCAACCAGGAAGTCGTTGCCTTCAACGTCAACGGGAGCGGAAACCTCGCGCCGGCCACCACCGGCATCACCGGGTTCACCGGCTTCAAGCAGCCGCTGGACGTCGCGCAGGACGTCAGCAACGGCAACCTGTACGTCACCGAACTGACCGACAACCCGGCAACCACCGGCATCAAGCTGCTCAAGCCGCAGGGTGGTGGCGGTTCCGGCAAGGCCGAGCCGACTGCTCGCCTGGTGTTCACCGACGTCAAGGGCGGCGCGGCCAGCGCGGCGCAGAACGTGGTGGTCAAGAACACCGGCTCGGCTCCGTTGGTGATCTCTGCCGCGTCCCTGACCGGCGCCGACGCCGCGGTGTTCGCCCGCTTGGGCGGACCGACCCTGCCGACCACGGTCGCTCCGGGTCTGTCCGTCAGCTTCCCGGTCACCTTCGCTCCGACCGTTGCCGGGCCGCGCGGCGCGACGCTGACATTCACCACCGACAGTCCCGTCACCCCAACGGCTTCCGCGAACCTGCGTGGCCTGGGCACTGACGGCCTGGGCGGCAGCCTCGAGCCCTCTTTGCAATGGATCCTGGACACCCTGCAGATCCCGGTCAACGTCGGCGACCCCGACAAGACCAACAACGACATGCCGGCCTCCAGCGCGCTGATCGGTGAAGAGGTCGATATCAAGTCCTTCACCAAGGCCGCGTTCGACCACGCCGTCACCGTCGAGCCGCTGTCCCTGTTCGGCCCGGCCGGCCCCACGGCTAACCCGAACGTGGTGACCGTCGGCGTGCACTCCACCGCCAACCCGGCGGAAAAGACAGGCCTGTTCAGCGGGCCCAACTCGGCGAATCAGACCGTGCTCCCGGCGATCAACCTGATCGGCACCGGCGACTACGACCTGGAGACCCCGTTCGGCTTCGACTTCACCTGGCACGGCCTGACCAACCGGGTCGCCAACAGTGAGGACACGCTGAACACCTGGGATGCCACGAACCCGCACAAGGTCCGGGTGTACCCGCTCAAGAACGCCGACGGCTCCGTCGAACCGAACGCGTACATCATCGCGCCGGAAGATGTGCTGACCCCGGTCGACTTCCAGGACGCGGTGATCATCGTCCGAAATGTCAAGCCCGCCATCACCAGTGGCGCCGGCAAGCTCAGTACCAGCCCCGCGGAACTCGTGTTCAGTGCGGTGCGGAACACCTCGACCGCCGACCAGACGGTCACGGTCACCAACACCGGTCAGTCCCCGCTGGTGATCTCCTCGGTCAGCGTGGCCGGCACCAACGCCTCCTCGTTCACGGTCTCCGGAACCCCGCAGACCCTTGCCATCGGCGGCACGGCGTCCTTCACCGCCCGGTTCAACCCGCCGACCGCCAGCACCACCGGCCAGCAGTCGGCGGTCATGCGGATCGTGTCCGATGACGCCACCCGGCCGACCTACGACCTCGGCTTGTTCGGCCTGGCCACCCCCGGTGAGCAGGGCAACAACGAGCCGACGTTGAACGACGTCGTCAAGACCCTGGGCCGCAACATCAACGTCGGCGGGACCGGGCTCATCCTCGGCACCAGCCAGACCCTGATCGGTGACGAGGTCAGCGCGCCGCTGTTCGTCAAGTCCGGAACCGCGCCGGTCACCATCAAGCCGGTCGCCCGGTACTCACCGGACGAGCTGCTGCCCTTCGGCTGGTACACCAACCCAGCCGGTGACCCCGTGCTGAACGAGGTTGCCACCATCGCGCTGGACCAGGAGCAGACCCTCAACCCGGCGATCGTCGCCGGCGGCGGGAACAGCTTCGACCCGGGCAGCCAGTCCTTCGGCTTCTACGTGAAGTCGATTTCGTTCGGCCGCAACACCTACACCCAGGACGGGCTGAACACGAACATCCCGAAGGGCGTCCGCACCTACCCGGCAAAGGACCGGTTGGGCGTTGTCATTCCGAACACCTACCTGGTGGCCTTCGAGGACGCGCAGAACGGCGACTACCAGGACTACGTCTTCGAGATCAGCAACGCCCGGCCCGCGGCCGGAGTTACCACCACCCCTGTCGCCAGGTTCGACTTCAAGCCGGCAGCCTCGACCGTTGCCGCGGGTTACACCGCCGAGAACGGTGCGGCCTTCGACGCAGCAACGGGATTCGGCTGGGTCGTTCCCGGTACCAGCACGCCGCTGGACATGACGGCGCAGACCCGCGACCGCGCCGGCACCATCGACGCCAAGCTGCGCACCCTGATCCTGATGCAGCCCACAGCCGCCCAGTCCCCGAACGGACCGGGAGCATGGGAGTACGTGGTTCCGAACGGGACCTACGTAGTGACGGTCGGCGCAGGTGACTCCGCTTTCACCGACTCTGTCCACCGCATCCAGGTGGAGGGCCAGACGGCCATCACCAACTTCGTTCCGACCACCGCGGATGCCTCGCGGACCGGAACGGTGACGGTGCAGGTGACGGACGGCAAGCTGACCATCGACGCCATCGGTGGGACCAACTCCAAACTGCAGTTCGTGGACATCGACCGCCCCAGTGCGACCGGTGACACCACGCCGCCGACCGTGAGCGCGTCGGTGACGGGCCTGCAGGCCAGCGCCAACGTGTTCAAGAACAAGGCGACCATCGCGGTAGTCGCCAGTGACGCCGGAAGCGGCGTCGCCGGAATGTCGTACAAACTCGACGGTGGAGCCTTCACCGTCTACACGGCACCGGTCGATGTGACAGCGCTTGGCGCGCACACCATTCAGGTTCGTGCACTGGACGTTGCCGGGAACATCGCGACCAGCGCGGTCAGCAACTTCTCGATCATCGCCGCGGGCGCCAGTACCGCCGAGATCGAGCTGGAGAACAACGACGGCGTGCCGTTCGCCGATCGGCTCACGATGAACCGGATCCAAACCCCGCAAACCGGAACGACGTGTAAGGACGCCGCGGCTTGCGACCCGGTCACCGGACCGTTCTACCCGGCCAACGTCGTTCATGACGTCTCGACGTTGCTCATCCGCAACACCGGCACCGAGCCGCTCAACGTCACCGGACTGGCTGTCACCGGGCCGTTCGCCCTGGTCAACAACCAGACGCTGCCGGCACTGATCGCCGTGAACGGGGTCCTGCAGGTGCCGGTGCGCTTTAACGCCGCCACCATCGGCAGCAACGGCGGACTTTGGGCCGGAACGCTGACCGTCAGCTCCGATGACGCCGATGAGCCCGCCCTGCCGGTCGAGCTCGCCGGTTTCTGGCAGAGCGTCTCCGAAGGCAATCAGGAACCTGACGTGGCCGAGCTCGCCAAGCTCTTCGGCTACGGCACCACCATCACCGCCAACGGCGTGCCGTTGAACGAGAACGGTCTGGTGCACGCATCGGGTGACGAGGTACTGAGCCCGTACTGGGTGCGCGCCAACAGCGCGACCCCGGTGACCGTCCGGCAATTGGCCGCGTTCCACACGCAGGGCAACACGGCGACGTTCCGCTGGCACACCAAGGGCTCGAACACCACGACCAACCTGATCACCCATGCCGGTGTCGAGGGACAGTCGATCCTGCCGCACCGCAACGGCTCCAGCACCTTGGCTGCTGACGGCAGCTTTGCTCCGCCGAGCGTTTTCGGACTGAACCTCGACGGCGAATGGAGTGACCCCACCAAGAACAACCAGACGGCCGACACGGCCAACGGTTGTGCAGGGCCGTGTGGGCATCACGTCCGGGCCTGGGTCGCACGTGACCGGGCAGGCGCGGTCATCCCGAACACCTGGCTGGTCGGCATGGACTACTCGGGCATCAACTACGACTACAACGACAACCTCTACCTGATCACCAACATGAAGCCGGAACTGGCCGTCGACCCGGCGACCCCGGCCCCGTTGCCGGGTGCCGCGTCGCTCAAGCTCGGATTCGACACCACCTACCCCGGCACCCTGACCGACAAGGACGATCAGACAACCGGTTTCCGCTCGACCCAGCCCAACAAGCTGGACCTGACTGTCGGTGCCAACTCCTACAACAAGCCGCTGCTCGACGTCGTCACCACCGCCCCCGGCACCCTCGCGGTGACCTCCAGCGGCACCAACGGTACGACACCGACCGGCACCAACGGTGCGGCGGACAACACGCTGGTCAATGGCCTGCGGCTGCCGTTCGACGCCACCGGTGGACAGTTCACCGTCAGTGGCCGGGTACTGGGATCGGTGACGATGCTGGACGCCGGCAGTGAGCAGGAGGCGATCCAGTTCGGCCCGGACCAGGACAACTACATCAAGATCGCCGTGATCAACCGCAACGGCGTTCCGGGCGTCGAGTTCTACAACGAGCTGAACGGCGCCGGCCTCACCATCGGAACCCCGACGGTGCTGCCGAACGCCGCGACCATCACCTCTGTCGACCTGGCTCTCATCGGCAATCCGTCGGCGGGCACGCTCAACGCTGCCTACCGGATCAACGACGGCGCCTGGACGGTGCTGCCGACGACCTTCACCGTGCCGGCCGCATCGTTCGGGAAGTTCTTCGGCCAGCAGGCCCAGGCCGGAATCCTGGTGTCGCACAAGGGTGGCGCGCAGTTCGTCGCGACCTATGACTCGTTCGCAGTGAGCGATGGCGACATCACCGTGACGGCACCGGCCCGTAACGCCCTCTACCGCCTCGACGTCGCCGGCACCGGTAACTACACCGACAGCAGCGGCAACGTGTGGACCCCGGACACCGGACGATTCAGCCCGGCGACCGCGGTCAACGAGGGTGCGACCACCACTCCGCTGGAGATCGCCGGCACGACCGATGACGTGCTGTACCAGACCTACCGCGGCAACGTCGGCAATGTGACCCAGGATCAGCGCGTGCTGACCTACACATTGCCGAGCAAGGGTGCTGCCAAGGTCGATCTGCGGCTGCACTTCGCGGAGCGCGCTTCGGGCAACAACGCCGTTGGCAGGCGGGTCTTCGACATCGGAGTGGAGGGCACCACCGTCCGCACCGGCTTCGACATCTTCGCTGCGGCAGGCGGTATCAACACAGCGACGGTGCTGCCGATCAACAACGTCACGGTCGTCGGTGGACAGCTGAACCTGAGCTTCAAGGCCTCCGCCGACTACCCGTCGATCGCTGCCATCGAGGTGCTGTGCCAGGGCACCTGCCCGGTGGACACCACCGCACCGGCAGCACCTGCCGGGCTGACCGCAACGGGCAGCGTGACCGGAGTGGCCCTTGATTGGGCGGACAACGCTGACACCGATCTGATCGGTTACGACGTCTTCCGCTCGGCCAGCGAAACAGGGCCGTTCACCAAGCTGACGGCAACCCCGGTGACCACGTCGGCCTTCACCGACACCACAGCACCGGCCAGCTCGACGCTGTACTACCAGGTGAGCGCCACCGACTCCTCGGAGAATGTCTCTCCGACGTCGGCGACCGTGTCTGCCACCACCCCGGCGCCGCCGGTCCAGGCAGCCATCCGGATCAACGCAGGTGGCCCGGCACAGACCGTCGGCACCACCGCTTGGTCGGCCTGTTCGGCGCTCACTGCCTGCAGCAACTGGGTCAGTGGCGGTAACCCGTACTCCGAGGCCGACACCATCACCGGCCTGCCGGCCGGCACCAACAACACCATCTTCCAGTCCGAGTGGACCGGAACGGCGGCGACCGGTGCCCGGGCGTTCGGCTTCGCGGTGCCCGTGCAAAACGGCCCGTACACGGTCCGGTTGCATTTCGCCGAGCTGAACAAGACCGCGGCCAACACCCGGACGTTCGACGTCCGGATCGAAAACACCACCGTGCTGACCAAGTACGACGTGTTCGTCGCGGCCGGCGGCATCGACAAGGCCATCGTGCGGTCCTTCGACACCACCGTCACCGACGGTGTCATGACGATCGACTTCATCCGGCAGATCGAGAACGCCAAGATCTCGGCGATCGAGATCCTGCCGCGGGACGCCACCGCTCCTGCGGCGGTCACCGGCGTCACCGCGGCGGCCACCACCGCTGCTGTCAATCTCGGCTGGTCGGCAAGCACCGCAACGGATCTCGCGGGGTACAACGTGTACCGCTCGGCTTCCGCGACCGGAACGTTCACCAAGCTGAACGCCGCACTGCTCGGCGGCACGACATACAGCGACACCAACGCTCCGCAGGGTGCCGCGTCGTACTACCGGGTGACCGCGGTCGATGCCTCCGGCAATGAATCGGGACCGTCGTCCGTCGTGTCGGCAACCCGACCTGACACCACGGCTCCGGCGGTGGTGACGGGCGTGACCGCGACCGGCACCGCAACGGGGATCGACGTCAAGTGGGCGGCCAGCGCGGCCTCCGACCTCGGCGGCTACAACGTGTACCGCTCGGCCACCGCAACTGGCACCTACACCAAGGTGAACGCGGCAGCGGTGCCGGCCGGCACGCTGATCTACGCGGACACCACCGCGCCGGTCGGAGTGGCCTCCTTCTACCAGGTCACCGCGGTCGACGTCTCGACGAATGAGTCGGTGCGTTCGGCCACGGTCAGCGCCATCCGGCCGGATACCACCCCGCCGGCAGCAGTCGCCGATGTCACGGCGACCGGCGCGGCGGCGGGCATCACCGTTGCCTGGACGGCCAATACCGAGGCAGACCTGGCCGGGTACAACGTCTACCGGGCGGCGACGGCGGCCGGACCGTTCACCACCAAGGTGAATGCGGCGTTGATCGCCAAACCGGCCGTCAGTTATCTGGATGCGAGCGCACCGCAGGGTGTCGCGTCGTACTACCAGCTGTCGGCGGTCGACACCTTCGGCAACGAGTCCGCTCGTTCGGCGACGGTCAATGCCGTCCGGCCCGACACCACGGCTCCGGTCGCGGTGACCGGTGTGACGGCAACGGGTGCGCAGACCGGCAACACGGTGAACTGGGCGGCCCGCACCGAAGCGGATCTGGCCGGCTACAACGTGTATCGGTCCGCAACGGCGACGGGGACGTTCACCAAGATCAACGCCGTACTGGTGGTCAAACCCGCCATCACCTTCGCTGACATGTCGGCGCCGGTCGGGGTGTCTTACTACCAGGTGACGGCGCTCGATCTCACCGGCAACGAGTCGGTGCGCTCGGCCACGGTCACCGCTACTCGGCCGACCCCGCCCAGCACGGCAACGACGGTGCGGATCAACACCGGTGGCCCGGCCGTGACAACGGGTGGTGTCGCCTGGGCGGCCGACCAGTCGTTCACCGGTGGGAAGTCGTACAGCAACGTGCGGGCGATCGCCGGTACGACGGACGACGTGCTCTACCAGACCGAGCGCAGCAACCCGTCGTTCGGTTACTCGATCCCGGTGGCGAACGGCACCTATGACGTCCGGCTGCACCTGGCCGAGATCTACTGGGGTGCAACAGGTGGCGGAGCAGGCGGGACCGGCAGACGGGTATTCAGCGCGAACATCGAGGGTGGCGCAGTTGAACTGGCCAACTTCGATATGAACGCCACCGTGGCCCCGCTCACCGCAATCGTCCGGAGTTACCGGACGACGATCACCGACGGTCGGGTCGACATCGCCTTCACGGCAACGGTCAACGAGGCGAAGATCGGGGCCATCGAGATCCTGCCGGCCGACACCACGGCTCCGGCCGCGGTGACCGGGGTGACGGCGACCGGTGTTTCCACCGGGATCAACCTGGGATGGACAGCCGGGACGGAACCGGATCTGGCCGGGTACAACGTGTATCGGTCGGCCACTGCCACCGGCACCTACACCAAGGTGAACGCAGCCCTGGTGGTCAAGGGCACGAACACCTTTGCTGATACCTCGGCGCCGGTGGGTGACTCGTACTACCAGGTGACCGCACTGGATCTCACCGGTAATGAGTCGGTGCGGTCGGCAACGGTCACCGCGACCCGGCCGGCCCCGCCGTCGGCAACAACGGTGCGGATCAACGCGGGTGGCCCGGCCGTCACCACGGGTGGTGTCAGCTGGGCGGCTGATCAGTCGTTCACCGGTGGGAAGTCGTACAGCAACGTGCAGGCCGTCGCCGGTACGACGGACGACGTGCTGTACCAGACGGAGCGCAGCAACTCTTCGTTCGGTTACTCGATCCCGGTGGCGAACGGCACCTACGATGTTCGGCTGCACCTGGCCGAGATCTACTGGGGTGCAACGGGTGGCGGCGCAGGTGGAACGGGTCGGCGGGTATTCAGTGCGAACATCGAGGGTGGCGCGGTTGAACTGGCCAACTTCGACATGAATGCCAATGCCGCACCGCTCACCGCGATCGTGCGGAGCTACCGGACCACGATCACCGACGGTCGGGTCGACATCGCCTTCACGGCAACGGTCGACCAGGCCAAAATCGCGGCCATCGAGATCGTGCCGGCAGACATCACGGCTCCGGCCGCGGTGACCGGGGTGACGGCGACCGGCGTTTCCACCGGGATCAACCTCGGATGGACGGCCGGGACGGAACCGGATCTGGCCGGGTACAACGTGTATCGCTCGGCCACCGCGACCGGGACCTACACCAAGGCGAATGCCGCGTTGGTCACGGGAACCACGTACGCGCACACCGCGGCGCCGGCCGGTGCGGTGTCCTACTACCAGGTGACCGCGGTCGACCTGGCGGGCAACGAGTCCGCAAGGTCGGCAACGGCCAACGCCACCAGGCCGGCAACGGCCAGGCCGACCATCCGGATCAACACCGGCGGCCCGGCGCAGACCGTAGGGGGCACCAGCTGGTCGGCGTGCACGTCGACGACGGCGTGCAGCGGTTGGGTGAGTGGCGGGTTCGCGCACACGGAGGCGGACACCGTTACCGGGGTACCGGCTGGGACAAACAACACGATGTTCCAGTCCGAGTGGACCGGCGGCGCCGTCGGCGGCACCGTGGTGGCTGTCGGTGCCCGAGCCTTCGGCTTCCAGGTGCCGGTGGCGAACGGCGCCTACACAGTGCGGCTGCACTTCGCCGAGCTGAACAAGACGGCCGCCAACACCCGGACGTTCGACGTGCGACTGGAGAACACCACCGTGTTGGCCAACTTCGACGTCTTTGCTCAGGCGGCGGGAATCGACAAGGCGATCGTCCGTCAGTTCCCGGTGACGGTGACCGATGGCGTCATGACCATCGATTTCATCCGGCGCATCGAGAACGCCAAGATCAGCGCAATCGAGATCATCCCCACCGGGTGAGCGGAGTCCGGCTGCTGAGTTGGGGGCAGCCGGAACACAGGTAAAGGTCGGGCGCCCATCGGTGCCCGGCCTTTTCCGGTAGCCGGAGGATCGAGATCACTCGCCCTGGTCTTGAGTGGATCGTGGGGAGCATGGCGGCGGAGGACATGGCGCCTTGCTCAGTCGGATCACCCCACGAGACCCCGCGCGGACCGGACTACTGATTCGCAGCGGATCCGGACAGCGCCGTCAGCCGGTGCGAGTTTCCGGTTCGTTCGTCAGCAGCAGCCTGGTCAGCTCGACCCTGGAACGAATGCTCAGCTTTGCGAACGCGTTCTTCAGGTGCGAGTCCACGGTGTGCTTGGACAGGAACAGCTTGGCGGCAATTTCTCGGTTGGTCATTCCGTCCGCGACCAACCGGATGATGCGGAGCTCACCCGGCGCCAGCCGGCGCCAGTCGATGCTGGTGCTGGTCATTGGCCGGAGGGCGGCGGCCGCTGCCGCCGCCGATGGCAGCGGCGCGGGGGACCGTGGAATGCTCGGGACATCTGACCTGGCCAGCACAGCTGCGAGCTCTTCTCTGGAAGTGACGTCGAGCTTCTTGAACAGCCGGGCCGAATGCCAGCGGACCGTGCCTTCGCTGACGCCGAGCTTCTGCGCGACGACCCGTGTCGGTGTCGCCACGCTGAGCTCCAGCAGAATTTGTTGTTCGCGAGCTGTCAAACCGGCGGTCCTGCCGTCCTCCAGGGTGACGTCCCGGAGCGTCAGCTTGCGCAGGGCCGAGATCAATTGGCCGACATGCTCTCTGGACACTCCCGGTTCACCGTTGACGACAGCCTGCAGGGACCGGCCCAACATTGCTGGCTCAAGATCGGTGCTGAGCCAGCCGTCCGCGCCCGATGCGAGCGCGGGGACCAACAGGTCGTCGCGGCCCGGCGTGTCCTGCGCCAGCACGACGATGTGGTTGGCCACCCGCTCGCGGGACAGCTGCCGAATGGTGGCCACCAGGCCGACGACCAGTGGCGCAATCACCAGGCACAGGTCCGCCGCGGCGTGCAGTCCGAGCTGGGAGGCGGCGATGGCCGAAGGCGCAGTGCCGACGATGACGATGCCGGCCGCGCCCGGCGAGCGCACGAGCTTCTGCAGGGGCTCACCGGCATCGGCGATGACGACAACGGACAGTGCCACGGGGGTGGGCGCTGACGGATGAGAAGCGGTGGGGCTGGTTGGCGTCTGCGACTGCACTGCTGCCTCCGTGCTGACTCAGGGATGGGCGAGCCGCCGGTTGGGCCGATCCGGCACTTCGTCACCGAATCAGTCATCAACGCTGACCCCCGGTGAGCACCGTAACCCACGAATGGGTCATATGGATGGCCAGCAAACAAACTTTCTAACATTTTTGTCGATTTTGGTCACCCTGCGCAAAGTTGCCTGGTCAGCGCCCGTCCCAGGGCAGCAGCCGGACCCGCCAGGGTGCGAGTAATGACATCGGGTCCAGGTACGTCCGGTCCGGCAGCCGGGCGCCCCAGTGCAGGCAACTGGCCGGTGCACAACCGGGGTGCCCCGGCTCCAGTTCGCCGATGTGCTGACCCGGCAGCACGGTTGCGCCGGCCGCGACCGACGCGGTCACCGGTTCGTAGGTGGTGCGTAGTCCGCCGGCATGCTCGATCGACACCACCCCGCGGCCGGCCAGCACGCCCGCGAACACCACCCGGCCACTGCCCGCCGCCCGAACTTCCGAACCAGGCAGTGCCGCCAGGTCCACCCCTCGATGGCCGGCGCCGAACCGGTCGGCCGGTGGTCGGAACGCCGTCACCACCAGGGGCGGTGGAGCAACCGGCAGGACAAACCCGTTCGCTGCGATGGCGGTGCCGACAGCGGCACCGGCAGGCGCTGCCGTACCCGCTACAGCACCGGTCACCGGTTGTCCGCCCAGCGTCAGCACCAAGGTCGACACACCCACCGCCCACCGCAGCGCCGCTCGCTTGCCCATGCTCGCCAGCGTCCCGCACCGACCAGGCGCACAACCGGCGCGCACCAAGATGTGGACAGTCCTCGCGGATTCACAGCAAGTCATCCACATCGGCTACCCTGGCCAGGCAGCCCGTGACAAGCGGGCTGACTTCGCACGCCTTATTGCCGCTACCCAGAGGTTATCGACGTCACACTATCGATCACCCCAGTGGCCCGGGGTGCACCGAGGTCCCGATCCGGCCGCCGCGAGGCGGATGGAAGAGGGCGGTGCGCCCGGAAGGCGTCAGGGCCAATGGTCACCCGACCAGCGGCGACAACCGAAACTGCGGTTCATGCATGTCAGCTGACAGCGGGCCGCCCGTATCGAAAGGACGCGCCTTCATGGCTGTCGTCACCATGCGTCAAATGCTGGACGCAGGTGTCCATTTCGGGCACCAGACCCGGCGCTGGAACCCGAAGATGAAGCGATTCATCTTCACCGAGCGCAACGGCATCTACATCATCGACCTGCAGCAGACCCTGCAATACGTCGACCGCGCCTACGAGTTCATCCGCGAGACCGTCGCCCACGGCGGCACCGTGCTGTTCATCGGCACCAAGCGGCAGGCCCAGGAGGCGATCGCCGAGCAGGCGACCCGCGTCTCCATGCCGTACGTCAACCAGCGTTGGCTCGGTGGCATGCTCACCAACTTCCAGACCGTGCACAAGCGTCTCCAGCGCCTCAAGGACCTCGAGGCCATGGAGACCAGTGGCGAGTTCGAGGGCCGCACCAAGAAAGAGGTGCTGCTGCTGACCCGCGAGAAGGACAAGCTGGCCAAGACCCTCGGCGGTATCCGCGACATGGCCAAGGTTCCCTCGGCCGTGTGGATCGTGGACACCAAAAAGGAGCACATCGCCGTCGGCGAGGCCCGCAAGCTGAACATCCCCGTCGTCGCGGTCCTCGACACCAACTGCGATCCCGACGAGGTCGACTACCCGGTGCCGGGTAACGACGACGCCATCCGGTCGGCCGCGCTGCTGACCAAGGTCATCGCCGAGGCCGTCGCGGCCGGCCTGCTGGCCCGCTCCGGTGGCGCAGCGGTCGCCGCAGGCGAGGAGCCGCTGGCCGAATGGGAGCGCGAACTCCTGGCGTCTGGCGCCGAGGCATCCGCCGTCGAGCCGTTCGTAGCCGACGCTCCGGTCAGTGACGCGCCCGTCACCGACGTTCAGGCCGAGACCGACGCGGGTGCCGCTGCGGTCCTGGAGGTCCAGGCCGACGCCGCCGAGGGCGTCACCCAGGTCGTCCCGAACGAGCAGGCCAGCGTCGTCGGCGCCGACCTCAACTAGGCCGACCTCAACTAGTACGCGCACCACACCTGTACAGACACGAGTAGACAAGGAACACCGCCGAAAATGGCCACCAGCGCGGCTGATGTCAAAAGGCTCCGGGAACTGACCGGCGCCGGCATGATGGATTGCAAGCGGGCTCTTGACGAGTCCGACGGCGACTTCGACAAGGCTGTCGAGTTCCTTCGCATCAAGGGTGCGAAGGACATCGGCAAGCGTGCCGAGCGGACGACCGCGGAGGGCCTCGTGGCCGCTGCGGGCGGGGCGCTGATCGAACTCGACAGCGAGACCGACTTCGTCGCCAAGAACGAAGAATTCCAGCAGTTGGCAGAGCGGGTGGTCAACGCGGCCGCCGAGCTCGGAGCCGAAGCTGACGTCGTCAGCGTGCTGGCTGCGCCGCTCGGTACCGGCACGGTTGCCGACGCCATCAACGCGGCGTCGGTCAAGCTGGGCGAGAAGCTCGAGCTGCGTCGCGTCGTCAAGTACGAGGCCCCGACCACCGTGTATCTGCACAAGCGGTCCGGCGACCTGCCGCCGTCCATCGGTGTGCTGGTCCAGTACGCCGGTGACGGCGAGGCCGCCGCCGAGGCTGCGCGCGGTGCCGCGATGCAGATCGCGTCGCTGAAGGCCAAGTGGGTGACCCGCGAGGAGATCCCCGCGGATATCGTCGAATCCGAGAAGCGCATCGCGGAGGCGACGGCGCGCGAGGAGGGCAAGCCGGAAGCGGCGCTGCCCAAGATCGTCGAGGGTCGGGTCAACGGCTTCTACAAGGACGTTGTGCTGACCGAGCAGGCGTCGGTGCTGGATTCGAAGAAGACCGTGGGCAAGCTCCTGGCCGAGGCGGGCGTCACCGTCACCGCCTTCAGCCGGTTCGAGGTCGGAACGGCCTGATAGTTGGTTCGGTCGAGATGGCCGGTGCGAAAAGCACCGGCCATCTCGGCTATCACGGGACTGGAGTGCGCATGGCAGAGGTTCACCCACGACGACCGTTTCGGCGAGTGGTGCTCAAGCTCGGCGGTGAGATGTTCGGCGGCGGCGAGGTCGGCGTCGACCCGGACGTGGTGTCCACCGTCGCCGACCAGATCGCCGATGTGGCCGCGGACGGCGTCCAGGTCGCGGTCGTCATCGGTGGCGGCAACTTCTTCCGCGGCGCCGAACTGCACGAACGTGGCATGGACCGGGCCCGCGCCGACTACATGGGCATGCTCGGCACCGTGATGAATTGCCTTGCGCTGCAGGACTTCCTGGAACGCGAACACAATCTCGACACCCGCGTCCAGACCGCCATCACGATGGGCCAGGTCGCGGAGCCGTACATCCCGCGTCGCGCGGAGCGGCACCTGGAAAAGGGCAGGGTCGTCATCTTCGGCGCCGGCGTCGGCATGCCCTACTTCTCCACCGACACCACCGCTGCCCAAAGAGCGCTGGAGATCGGCGCCGAGGTGGTGCTGATGGCGAAGGCCGTCGACGGCGTCTACGACGCCGACCCGCGGCTGGTCCCGGACGCGAAGATGTTCACTGAGATCACCCACCGCGAGGTGCTCGAAAAGGGCCTGCAGGTCGCCGACGCCACCGCCTTCAGTCTCTGCATGGACAATGACATGCCGATCATCGTGTTCAACCTGCTCACCAACGGCAACATCGGTAAGGCTGTGCGGGGGGCCACCATAGGCACCCTGGTGTACACACCCCCGCGCAATCAGACCCGCAATGACCTTGAGAGGCGCAGCGAATGATCGACGAAACCCTCTTCGACGCCGAAGAGAAGATGGAAAAAGCCGTCCACGTCGTCAAGGACGACCTGTCCACCCTGCGCACCGGCCGGGCGAACCCGAACATGTTCGGCCGGATCGTCATCGACTACTACGGCGCGCCGACCCCGCTGACCCAGATGGCCACCATCAACATCCCGGAAGCCCGGATGGCCGTCATCAAGCCCTATGACGCCGGTCAGCTGCAGGCCATCGAGAAGGCCATCAGGGATTCGGATCTCGGCGTCAACCCGGGAACCGATGGCATCGTCATCCGGGTGGTGTTCCCGCAGCTCACCGAGCAGCGCCGACGCGAACTGGGCAAGACCGCCAGGTCCAAGGGTGAGGACGCCAAGGTGTCCATCCGCAACATCCGGCGCAAGGCCAAGGACGCCCTGGACAAACTGTCCAAGGACGGCGACGCCGGCGAGGACGATGTGGCCAGGGCCGAGAAGGAACTGCAGTCGCTGACCGACCAGTACGTCGCCCAGGTCGACGAGCTGGTGAAGCACAAGGAAGCCGAGCTGCTCGAAGTCTGATGGGCGCGCAGACAGCCGGCGGCACGGGAGCGGAATCCGGCGATCCGTCGTCGACCACACCGCCTGCTTCCCGGGCCGGCCGGAACCTGCCGGTGGCGATTGCCGTCGGAGTCGGCCTGGGCGCGATCTGCATCGCCAGCCTGCTGATCTACCGGCAGAGCTTCATCGTGATCATCGCGGCCGCCGTTGTCGCCTCCATCTGGGAGTTGCGAACCACCCTGGCGCAGGCCAGAGGCATTGTCATCACCTGGATCCCGGTCGTTGTCGGGTCTGTCGCGACGATCGCGCTGGTCTGGCCGTACGGGCAGGCCGTGCAGGGCATCGCGCTGGCGCTCACCGCGCTGGCCTGCATGGTCTGGCGATTCGCCAAGGGCTCCGCCGGCTATCTGGCCGACATCTCGGCGTCGATCTTTGTGACCGTTTACCTGGGTCTATTCGCCAGTTTCGCCACTCTGATGCTGGTGCCGGATGACGGCGCGCAGCGGATCCTGACCTTCATGATCATGGTGGTCGCCTCCGACACCGGCGGATACATCGCCGGCGTGCTGTTCGGCAAACATCCGATGGCGCCGAATATCTCACCCAAGAAGTCCTGGGAGGGATTCTGCGGCTCACTGCTTGGCGCCGCGCTTGCCGGCGCGCTGTGTGTCGCTCTGCTGCTGGATGGCCAGTGGTGGCAGGGGCTGATCGTAGGTCTCGCCGTCGCCACCGTGGCCACCGGAGGCGACCTGACCGAGTCGCTGATCAAGCGCGATCTCGGCGTCAAGGACATGGGTAATCTGCTGCCCGGACACGGCGGCGTGATGGACCGGATGGACTCTTTGCTGCCGTCAGCGGTCGTCACCTGGTGCCTGCTTGCGCTGTTCGTCCCCGCCGGCTAGGGATTCGTCGATGCCGTGCCGCGCCCCGCACTGTCCGGTGGCAAAATCGCCTGCGTGACGCCCCCGCTGGTTCTGCTGCACGCCTTCCCGTTGGATTCCCACCTGTTCGATCCGGTGCGGGACCAACTCGCCGACCGGGTCTGGCTGCTCACCCCGGACCTGCGCGGCTTCGGTCTCGGGGCCGAGCTGACCGACCCGCCGCCGGAACCGGATCTCGAGCTGCTGGCCGATGACCTGCACGCGCTGCTGGTCGCGGAGGGCATCGAACAGGCGATCGTCGGCGGGGTGTCGATGGGCGGCTATGTCGCGCTGGCCTTCCTGCGCAAATACCCGGACAAGGTGGCCGGGCTGGTGCTCGCCGACACCCGAAGCGGCGCCGACGACGCGGCCGCGTTGGATCGGCGCCACCGCGCCGCGACGCGGGCCGACGGTGGCGACATCGCCGCCGGTGAGCAGGCCATCGCGCCGTTGATCGCCGACAACGCCACCGATGAGGTGCGCGCGCAACTGGCCCGGATTGCCGGCGGGGTGCCGGCGCCGACCATCGCCTGGGCGCAGCGGGCCATGGCGGCGCGTCCGGATTCGTCAACAGTTCTTGCCGCAACGCATGTCCCGGTGCTGATCGTGGTCGGCGAACTCGACGCCATCACTCCGCCCGCCGTTGCCAGGCAGCTGGCCGCGTTGGCCCCGGAAGCAGAACTCGTTGAGCTGCCCGCGGTCGCGCACCTGACTCCCGCGGAGGACCCGGTCGGATTTGCCGGTGCCCTCACCGGATGGTTGGCCCGCCGGTTCTGACGATTGCCCGGCAACGCCGGTACTGCCGCCGCAGCGGCCCTGTCGGAACTGTGTGGCAGGGTGGTCCCATGGGGAATCCGATGACGAACAGTGACGAAAGCCCGCCTAATGCGATCGGGCTACCCAGCTATCCAGGAGCGGCTGACCTGATCAAGTCGGTGACCGGGCAAGCCCTCGCGCTCCGTGGCCTGACCAAGTCGTTCGGCGGACGGCCGGCGGTCGACCACATCGACCTGGACGTCCCGGTCGGATCGTTCTTCGGACTGGTTGGGCCGAACGGGGCCGGCAAGACGACGACGCTCTCGATGGTCACCGGCCTGATGCGGCCAGATGCGGGCCGGGTGATCGTCGCCGGCGTCGATGTCTGGACGGACCCGACCGCAGCGAAGGCCCGGATGGGTGTGCTGCCGGACGGGTTACGGCTGTTCGAGCGGCTGTCCGGGCCGGAGCTGTTGAGCTACCTCGGCCGGTTGCGCGGCATGCCTGCTGCCATGGTGAACGACCGCGCGGCCGAACTGATCAAGGTGCTGGACCTCGACGAGGCAGGCAACAAGTTGGTCGCCGACTATTCCACCGGCATGCGCAAGAAGATCACCCTGGCCGCGGCCTTGCTGCATTCGCCGGCGGTGCTGCTGCTCGACGAACCCCTGGAAGCCGTCGACCCGGTGTCGGCGCGGGTCATCCGCAGTGTGCTGGACCGCTACACCAAGGCCGGCGGCACGGTCGTGTTCTCCTCGCACGTGATGGCGCTGGTCGAGGGGCTCTGCTCGCACGTTGCGGTGATGGCACACGGCCGGATCATCGCGGCCGGCAACCTGGCTGAGGTCCGCGGCTCGGCGGCCAGCCTGGACGACGCGTTTATGCACCTCGTCGGGGCGCCCGCAGTCGAGGAAGGAGGCCTGTCGTGGTTGGGGTCTTCGCAAGTCTGAAATGGCGGCTGGTGACCAGCCGGCTCAGATCTGCCTCTGGTGCCGGCAAGGTCGGAATGGGCATTGCCCTGGCGGTGTCCCTGATCTTCGTCGGGTTCCTGGCGGTCGGATTGGCCGCCCTGCGCACCGTGCCGGACATCGCCGTCTCGGTGGTGACGACCGTTTTCGCCCTGCAGGTGGTGGCGTGGATTCTTGCCCCGCTGGTGGCCTTCGGCGTCGACGAGACGGTCGATCCGACACGTTTCGCGCTGCTGCCGATCCGGTCGCAAACCCTGCAGCGCGGGCTGCTGGTGACGTCCCTGATCGGGTTGCTGCCGCTGCTGAACATGCTGCTGCTGGTGGGGGCGGCGATCGGTATCGGCGTGCCGTGGTCGGTGCTGCCGGTTGCCGTGCTCTGCGCCGCCGTTCAATTGGTGATCTGTGTGGTGCTCTCGCGGGCTGCCTCGACGTCGATGTCCGCGCTGATGACCAGTCGCCGCGGCCGGGACCTCGGCATGGGCGTGGGTTTTCTCATCTTCCTGGCGTACTTCGCGTTCGTCACCTTCATCAACAACCCTGGCGGCACCAGCGGCAGTGCCCTGGAATCGGGCGTCCGCTCCAGCGCCGGATTCCTCGCCTGGAGTCCGCCCGGCGCGCTGGCGAATCTGCCCAGCCTGCTGGCATCCGGCGAGTACGGCAAGGCCGGGGTGGCCGCCCTGATCGGTCTGGCGGCCCTGGGCCTGGCGTGGTGGTGGTGGTCGAATGCGCTCCGCAAGAGTCTGACCACGGTCTCGTCGACGACGGAGGGCTCGGCGCCGGCCGGGCGCGGGCACGAAGGAAGTTCTGTCGCGGTCGGTACCGCCGGCACCCTGCGGGTGGTCGCCGACCGGGATCGGCTGTTGGTCTGGCGCGATCCGATGCGCCGGATGCCCTGGCTGACCCTGATCGTGCTGGTCCTGGCCTGGCCGTTCATCGTGTTACGCGGAGAGCAGGGCGGCGTCTTCGCGGTGGCGGCGATGGCGCTGTTTGTTGGCGCGCAGGCCGCCAACCAGTACGGCGTTGAGGGCAGCGGCTTGTGGCTGCACCTGCAGACCATCACCGATCGGGTGCGAGCGCGTGGCGAGGTTCTCGGCCACGCAGTCGCCGTGATCATTCCCGGGGCAGTGATCGTGCTGCTCTCGGTCGCGGTGCAGGCGGTGGTGAGTGACGACCTGGACCAGATTCCGGCGGCGGCCGGGCTGTCCCTCGCTGCGCTGCTCGGCGGCACCGCCGCGGCCTGCTACCTGTCGGCCAGGCTCCCGTACGCCCAGCCGCAGAGCCGGAAGTCGATGTTCGCCTCCAGCGTGCCGGGCCAGAAGGGCAGGACCTTCGCCGCCACCCTCGGGCTGATGGCCGGCGGCCTGGTGCTGGCCATTCCCGCCGGGGCCGCCGTCATTCTGTCCCTGACGGTCAGCCCGATGTGGGGGTGGGTGGGCCTGGTCGTCGGCCCACTCGTCGGGGTCATTGCGCTGTGGATCGCCGCCGGTATGACAGCGGACCGCTATCTGGAGACCGCGCCGGAGATCTTCGCGACGGTGTCGGCCGGCGATCGGGTGTAGTCCGATCGCCGGCTGCCGATCACCGCGATCAGCGCCCGCCGATCGCCCGCTCCGCGAACGCCCGGAACCCGCTGCGCTGCTGGTCAGGCAGGGACGAGCCGCCGCTGAGGGTGCTGTCGTCGACGTCGTCGTTGACCCGCGGAAAGGTGTCGGTCTCGAACTCGTCCGAGTCGGTCGCGACAACGCTCGCCCGTTCGCGTGACGAGAAGTCCGCGGCCAAGGCGTCGATGGCGTTGCTGTCCGATCCGGTCGGCGGCGTGGTGGTCGCGCCCGAGTCCCGCTGCTCCTGTGCACGCTCGGCACGCACCGACTCAACGGTCACGTCATCCCACGGGCCCGGCTCGCTGTTGTAGTTGGCCGGGAGATCGGTGGGTCGCTCCCGTGGGTCGACCGGGAAATCCGCGGTGACCGGGCGGGCCTTTTCGGATTCCGGCGGGTCGAGCAAGGTGGGCGCCGAGGCGGCGAGCTTGTCGACCTGGCCCAGATGGTCCCGCAACGAGGCGAGCTGATCGAGGACGTGGCTGCGCAGCGAGGTGAGCTCCTGCACCGCCTGATCAGCGTCGGCGACGCGCTGATGGGATTCCGCGGCGGCCCGGCGAATGAGTTCGGCGGCGTGCTCGGTCGCCTCCTGAACGCGACGCTCGGCCTCTGCGGTGGCGTCGGCGACCCGCTGCTTGGCATCGGCGACCGAGATCTCCTCGCGCTCGGTCAGCCGCTGGTGCGCCTCGGCGCGCCGGGCACTGATTGCGATCTCGAAGTCCTCGTCGACGGCGTTCCGCCGCTCGTTGCCCTCGGTGTCCAACCGCAGACGCTCCGCGGCGGCAGCCGTGGTCAGTGCCTCAGCCTGCTCGCGGGCCGACGTCAGCGTGTGCTCGGCCTCGGCACGGGCGGCGGTCAGGGTCGCGGTGGATTCGTCGCGGGCGGCCGTCAGGGTCGCGGTCGACTCTTCGCGGGCGGCGGTCAGCGTCGCGCGGGACTCCAGGGTCGCCTCGCTGATCAGCCGCTCGGCCTCGCTGGTGGCCGTCGCGAGGACCGCCTGGGACTGCTGCTGGGCGGAGCTGCGGGTGGCCTCGGCCTCGCTGGTGGCCTCGTTCAGCAGGTCGCGGACCTGGTCGGCGAGTTGGCGGCGCGTTCGTTCTCGTTCGGCGTCGAACGCTTCGCGTTCGGCGGCGGTTGCGGCGGTCACCAACGCCGCGGCGTTCTTCTGTTTCTCGGCCTCCGCATTGGCCCGCGCCCGAATCTCGGCGGCTTCCTCCTCTGCGAGCCGGATCATGCGCTGCATCCGGTTCGACAGCCCTGTCATCGAGACGGGTTCGCGCGCCAGGTTGTCCAGCTGCGTCCGGAGCTGATCGACCTCCGACTGCGCAGCTTGCAGGTTCGCCGTCACCTCCGACAACCGCTGGTTGGTGGCGTCACCGTTGGCGGTGGCGATCCGCAGGTCGTATTCCAGGCGTTCCAGATGTGCGGTGACCTGGTCGGGCGCGAAACCGCGGCGAACGAGGTCAAACGGGACCTGGGCAGGGAGCCATTCATTGGAACTCATGGAGCCATCGTCCCACCCGCCACGGCAGAGTCAGCGTGCGCAACGCCGATATCACCGCGCGCCGCGGGCGGCTCGCCGAAGATTTATCCGTGCTCTGGTGCTGCTGTGACTGCTGGGGTTTGCACGAGTTCCACCAGGACGCCGCCCGCGTCCTTCGGGTGCAGGAAATTGATGGACGAGCCCGCCGTTCCCCGGCGCGGTTCGTCGTACAGCGTCCGGATTCCGGCGGCCCTGGCCCGGGTAGCGGCGATCCGGACGTCGGGAACCCGGAAGGCGAGTTGCTGCAGTCCGGGGCCGCTGCGATCCAGGAACCGCGCAATGGTCGACTCCGAAGACAGTGGTGCGAGCAGCTGGACCTGGGCGCCGTCACCGAAGGCGATCATCGCCTCTTCGACGCCCTGCTCCTCGTTCCGCTCACGGTGTGCCAGGACTCCGCCCAGCACCCCGGTGTGGAAGGCGATCGCCGCCTCGAGATCCGGCACCGCAATCCCGACATGATCGATCGCCGTGACCTCCAAGGCCGTGATGTCCAGGGCGGCAACGTCCAAGGCGGTGACGTCCGGGGTCGCGACGTCCGGGGTTGTCGGCAGGTCCGTGGTCGGTCGGGCGGCGGTCGGTTCGGCGTCGGGTGGGGTCATCGGCCCACGGTAGCGCCGGTGGTTCGACCCAACCCAGGCACTAGGTTCGAGCACATGGTGTCCGGGACGGCGTCGTCGACCGATGCCCTGCTGTCGGCGGCCGAGGCCGGCTCGGTCCGGGCGATCGCGCGACTGCTGAGCCGCATCGAGTCGGGCGGCGACCGGGCCGCCGACATTGCCCGGGCCCTGGTCGGTCGCCCCCGCCGGGCCACCGTCATCGGCTTCACCGGACCCCCGGGGGTCGGGAAGTCCACCCTGTCCAACGCGTTGATCCGGCGGTACCGAGCCGAGGGTCATCGGGTCGCGGTGCTGGCCATTGACCCGTCCAGCCCGTTCAGCGGTGGAGCGCTGCTCGGCGATCGGGTCCGGATGGGCGAGCACGCGACCGACCCCGATGTCTACATCCGCTCCATGTCCAGCCGCGGCGAACTGGGCGGGCTGTCCGCGGCCACCCCGGCGGCCGCGGATCTGTTCTCCGCCATCGGTTTCGACGAGGTCCTGGTCGAGACTGTCGGCGTCGGGCAGAACGAGATCGCGGTGCTGCGGCTGGCCGACACCGTCGTCGTGGTGTTGGCCCCCGGCATGGGCGACGGCATCCAGGCGGCGAAGGCCGGGATCCTCGAGATCGCCGACATCCTGGTGGTGAACAAGTCCGACCACGACGGTGCAGCCGGCACTGTGCGCGATTTGAAGGGCATGCTGGCGCTGGGTCGCACGGGACGCGCTGCCGCCGGCGACTGGCGGGTCCCGGTGGTGTCGACGGTCGCCTCAGGCGGCACCGGCCTCGACGATCTGCTGACGGCGCTGTCCGGCCACCGCGCGCATCTCGTCGCGCAGGGCGTCGCGGTGGTTCGCCGCCAACAGCGTGCGGAGATGGCGATCCAGGCGGTCACACTTGAGCGGGTGCAGCGTGCGCTCGGCTCTGCCGCCGGCCGGGAGCAGCTGGCGGCGGCCGCGACTGCGGTTGCCGCGGGGACCACGGACCACCATCGAGCGGCCGCCGAAGTGTTGACCTGGCTCGCGCGGCAGACCCTTGACGCGGAGACTTCTCCGCGCCCAGCATCTGCGGTTGACGGGGCCGAGGTGCCGCCCGGCCGCAGCGCCGCCGATCCGGGAGGTTAGCGTGGCAAACATGGTGGACACCATCACCGCGACCAATGTGGTGAAGCGCTACGAAGAGCTGATTGCGGTCGACGACGTCTCGTTGGCGGTCGGGCGCGGTGAGTTCTTCGGCATCCTCGGCCCGAACGGGGCCGGAAAGACAACCCTGCTGGAGATCATCGAGGGTCTGCGGCAGGCGGACTCCGGCGTCGTGCAGTTGCTGGGTCAACCGGCGTGGCCAAGGAATGCGGCATTGCTGCGCCGGATCGGCGTCCAGCTCCAGGCGTCGGCGTTCTTCGAGCGGCTCACCGCGCGCGAGCAGCTGGAAACGTTCGGCGCGCTGTACGGAACCGCTAAGACCCGTGTCGACGAGATGCTGGAAGTGGTGGATCTGGCGGACAAGGCTGGCACCCAGACGGAGAAGCTCTCCGGCGGTCAGGCGCAACGGCTCTCCATCGCCTGTGCACTGATCCACGACCCGGAGATCGTGTTCCTCGATGAACCGTCAGCGGCGCTCGATCCACAAGCCCGGCGGAATCTGTGGGACGTGCTGCGCGGGATCAACGAACGCGGTAAGACCGTGGTGCTGACCACGCATTACATGGACGAGGCCGAGGCGCTGTGCGATCGCGTCGCAATCATGGACACCGGCAAGATTCTCGAACTCGGCCCACCGGCCGAGCTGGTCAGGGCGCTCAACGCCCCGGTGCGGATCTCGGTCGAGGCCGACGCGCTCAGCATTGACCTGGCCCGGTCGATCGACGGTGTCGAGGACGTCACCGGGGACGCCATCTCCACCGTGATTGCGACCCGAAATCCGGCCCGGGTGCTCGCCGCGCTGGCCGAAGCGGATGCCCTGCAAGGGCTGGCGGTCCGGGGGGCCACCTTGGAGGATCTCTTCCTGACCCTCACCGGTCGGGAGTACCGCGCATGAGTGAGCGGGCGAACGAATCATGACACCCTTCGCGAGTCTGTCGAAAGCAATGCTCAAGGGTTTCTACCGGGACAAGTTGAGCGTCTTCTTCAGCGTGCTGTTCCCGTTGTTCTTCATCCTGATTTTCGGCCTGATCTTCGGTAGCAACGAATCGGCCAGGCCGCTGGTGATTCAGGTCGGGTCCGTGCCGTTCGTCGAGACAATGCCCGCCGAAGCCCGGGCCAGCCTGGACCGGGCGGTGAACATCGAGCAGGGGACAACTCTGGAAGCAGCTCTTGAGGAGGTGCAGAAGGGCGACGCCAGCGCCGTCCTGCAACAGCAGGGCGACACATTGCTGCTGAACTTCTCGTCGGCGCAACCCGCCACCGCCGGACTGGTGCAGGGCGTCTTCTCCGCCTTTGTGGATCAGACGAACATCGCGCTCACCGGAGTCCCGCCGACGTACACGCTGCAGACGACGCAGGTCGAGGACGAATCCCTGCAGCCGATCCAGTACATCGCGCCGGGGATGATCGCCTACGGAATCGCCGTGGGTGCGGTTTTCGGCGCCGCGCAAACCCTGATCACCTGGCGGGAGAAGAAGCTGCTTCGCCGGCTTCGGTTGGCGCCGGTCTCCACCGCGGTGGTCGTCGGCTCGCGAGTCACCGTGTCGCTGGCCGTTGCGATGGGTCAACTGGTGCTGTTCGTGGCCATCTCGGTGCTGCCGTTCCTCGGGCTGCAACTCAACGGGGCCTGGTACATGGCCGTCCCGCTGGTGGCAGCAGGCACCCTGGCGTTCCTCGCGATCGGGTTGTTTGTCGGTTCGGTCGCCAAGACCGCGGAAGGCGGCAGCGGGCTGGCCAACTTGATTACGCTGCCGATGGCGTTCCTGTCCGGGGCGTTCATTCCGCTGGAATCGGCGCCGCAGTGGATGGCAACCGTCTCAAAGTTCCTGCCGATGGGTTACCTGGTCGAGGGCATGAAGGATGTCATGGTCCGCGGCGAGGGGCCGGCGGCGGCGCTGCTGCCGATCGGATTCCTGCTGGCCTTCGCTGCGGTGATCACCTTCATCGCGACCAGGGTGTTCCGCTGGGACACTGCCTGAGCGCTGATCCGGGTCGGCGGTCAGGCGAAGTCGCCGGCCGCCTGCCGAACCTTGGTCAGCAGGACGGAAAGCTGCTGTAGATCGTCGTTGTCCAGACCGACGAAACCGAAGTCGGCGGAGGTCACTGCTTCGGTGGCGGCGGTGAGACGTTCCCGCCCAGCATCGGTCAACTCGACCAATGTGGTGCGCCGGTCGCTCGGATGCGGCAGGCGACGCGCCAGGCCATCGGCCTCCAGGCGGTCGACGATGTTGGTGATGGACGTCGGATGCAACTGCAGGCGCTCGCCCATCATGCGCATCGGCAGTGACCCGCGCTGCGAAAACGACAGCAGGACAAGAGCTTCATATCGGGCAAAGGACAGCCCGTGCGGCTTGAGGCGGTCATCGACCGAAGCCTGGAGGATCTGTTGGACGCGCATCACATTCGTCACAGCGGACATCGAGATACTGGGGCCGATGCGCTCCGACCAGGTCTGCGCCGCCTTGGCAATGGGGTCGAAAGGTAGCGCCGGGGCCGTGACGTTCACGCTCATTGCCTCACCGTAGCAAGGTGCGCGACCCCCAACCCGCGCAGCCCAACCCGTCGGTAACCATGGGAAATGGTAGGTAGTCCGACTATCGGATATCCTGTGGTTGGGTCGTCGACGGCCCCCTGGCGGAGAGGTGGGCACCGGTGGCTGACGGTTCGGATTCGACCGCGATGGAGTCGGGAGGCGGCATCGCCGCCGGGCGGCGCCGCTGGGAGCGGCGATTCGCGGCCGCGACAGCAGCGGGTCGGGTGCAGGACATCGACTACACGACTCTGTCGGGGATGACGGTCGACCCGGTGTACGGGCCGGGGCCGGGGGATGTGCTGCCGGATTTCGAGCGCATCGGCTGGCCCGGGGAGTTCCCGTTCACCCGGGGTCTGCACGCCACCGGGTACCGGGGGAAGGCCTGGACGATCCGGCAGTTCGCGGGTTTCGGCAACGCGGACGACACCAACGAGCGATACAAGATGATCCTGGCCGAGGGCGGGCACGGACTCAGCGTCGCGTTCGACATGCCCACCCTGATGGGCCGGGATTCGGACGATCCCCGGGCGATCGGTGAGGTCGGGCACTGCGGGGTGGCGATCGACTCCGCTGCGGACATGGAAACCCTGTTCGACGGTATCGACCTGGCTCAGGTCACGACGTCGATGACGATCTCCGGGCCGGCGGTCCCGGTGTTCTGCATGTACCTGGTCGCCGCGGAACGTCAGGGCGCGGCAGTCGAGCGACTCAACGGGACACTGCAGACCGACATCTTCAAGGAGTACATCGCGCAGAAGGAGTGGATCTTCCCCCCGGAGCCGCATCTCAAGTTGATCGGGGATCTGATGGAGTTCTGCACCAAGCAGATGCCGGACTACAAACCGCTGTCGGTGTCCGGATACCACATCCGGGAGGCGGGATCGACTGCGGCGCAGGAGCTTGCCTACACCCTCGCCGACGGGTTCGGCTACGTCGAGCTGGGGCTGTCGCGGGGGCTCGACGTCAATCGGTTCGCCCCGGGGCTGAGCTTCTTCTTCGACGCGCACATCGACTTCTTCGAGGAGATCGCGAAATTCCGTGCAGCACGAAGGATTTGGGCGCGGTGGATGCGAGATGTCTATGGTGCCAGTGATCCCCGCGCGCAGTGGCTCCGGTTCCACACCCAGACGGCCGGGGTGTCGCTGACGGCGCAGCAGCCCGACAACAACGTCACCCGCACCGCGGTCGAGGCGTTGGCGGCCGTGCTGGGCGGGACGAACTCGTTGCACACCAACGCCTTGGACGAAGTGTTGGCACTGCCGAGCGCAAAGTCCGCGCAGATCGCGCTGCGTACCCAGCAGGTGATCATGGAGGAGACCGGCGTCATCAACGTCGCCGACCCGCTCGGCGGGAGCTGGTACGTCGAAGCGCTCACCGACCGGTTGGAGGCCGAGGCCGAGGCCATCTTCACCCGTATTCGTGATCTGGCTCGACAAGCGGTGCCGTCCGGGAAGCACCCGGTGGGGGAGATGACCAGCGGATTGCTCCGCGGCATCGAGGACGGCTACTTCACCGGAGAGATCGCCGACGCCGCCTTTGCGTACACCATCGCCGTGGAGAAGGGCGAGAAGAAGGTGGTCGGGGTGAATTCCCGGACCGGCGGAATCGGCGAGGACCTGGAGATTCTGCGGATCTCCGGCGCTGTGGAGACCGAGCAGAACGCGCTGTTGGCCCGCCGCCGTGCCGGCCGGGATTCCGCCCTTGTCGAGGCGCGGCTGGCGGACCTCGTGGCGGCGGCCCGCGGCACGGACAACATGGTGCCGGCCATGCTGGCCGCGGCTCGGGCGGAGGCCACTCTGGGCGAAATTTGCAACGTCCTGCGGGCCGAGTGGGGCGTCTACACCGAGCCCGCCCGGATCTAGAGTCTGGCACCTGACACCGACAGCCACCCCGAGTCCCGGGCGTGCTGAGGACTGTCGGTCGTTCGTGTGAAGATTGACCCATGAGCCGTCCGGATCCCCGGCAACAGGCCGCCGCGATGCCCGCGGCCTTCGCCGGCGCCATTGACCTGTCCGCAATGAAGAAGCGTGCCACCACCGCCCCACCCGCAGGCCCCGGGGGTGCCGCACCAGATGGCGCGGCCGCTGCCGGGCCGACGTCCCCGTTCATCGTCGATGTCGACGAGCCCACCTTCGGGAGCCTGCTGCAGGCATCCGAACAGCTGCTGGTGGTCGTCCATCTGTGGGCGGAGTGGGCCGAACCGGCGAAGCAACTCACCCCGATCCTGGAGAAGTTGGCGATCGCCTCGGGTGGGTCGTGGATCCTCGCCAAGGTCGACGTCGATGCGAACCCGCGGATCGCCCAGGCTTTCGGTGTGCAGTCGCTGCCGATGGTCGTCCCCTTGGCCACCGGCCAACCGGTCAGCGAACCGTTGACCGCCGTGTTGCCGGAAGCCCAGCTTCGGCAGTGGATTTCGGCGCTGTTGGATGCGCTGCGCGACCATCTGCCCGGCATCAGGCAAGCCGAGGCGCTGGCTGGAACACCGGAAGCCGTCGACGAGCCGGAGCCGGAGGACCCGCGGTTCGTCGCGGCCGAGGAGGCGCTGGCCGCGGGCGACTACGCGGCGGCGGAGTTGGCCTATCAGCAGATTCTGGCCGCCGAACCGGCGAACGCCGAGGCAAAGGCGGCGCTGGCGCAGACCGGCCTGCTGGCCAGGGTGGAGCAACTCGCACCCGACGTGATCGCGCTCGCCGACGCCGCACCCGACAATGTCAAGGCACAAAGCGATGCCGCCGACCTCCAGCTCGCCAACGGCGATGTCGAAGGCGCTTTCGCCCGACTTGTCGAGACAGTCCGGCGCACCTCGGGTGACGATCGGGTCGCCGCCCGTGAGCATTTGGTGGAGCTGTTCTCGTTGTTCCCGACCGACGACCAGCAGGTCATCAAAGCTCGCCGGGCGCTGGCCGCCGCACTGTACTAGCAGGCCGGCAGCCCGCCATGGAACCCGGCGGCGAAGCCGACCAACTCGTCGAACCCGACGCCCGGTCGCGCCCGGATCAGGTCCATCGCCTCGTCCGCGTCGGTCGGCCAGGAGCCGAGTTCGTCGGCACCGGCCTTCCCGAACACCGAGGCGGTCCAGGCCCCGGTGAAGCAGGCCGCGCCGACCCGGTCTCCGGTGAGCTCCTGGCCCGCGGCCAACGCGACGGCCGAGGCAGCGGCAAACTGCCCGAGCGGCGCCGCCAGCGCCAGGTCGGCCGGATCGGGGGTGAGCTGCGTCCCGGTCCCGACAGCCAGATTCTGGCCCTGCGCAAACTCACTGACCGATGTTGTTGCCGCGGCCAGCACCTCCACAGTCGACCCGAACCGCGGCAGGGTGGATGGCGGGCTGGTCGTCACGCCTTCGCGACCGAGGGTCAGCGACAGGTCGTCGACCGTCATGGCGTGGCACGCTGCTGCGCCGCCGGAGAATCCGTGTAGCAGGAAGCTCAACCGGTCAAGGCCCAATCCGTGCGCCGTCGGGTCCCGCGGCGACAGGGTCGCCGGATCACGGAAATCCAGCAATGGAGCGACCGCCCGGACCAGCGATTCCGGGGGAATGTGTACCCGAGCGGCCGCGCCGGTCGACGCCCAGGACAGGAACGCTCCCGCGTCGCAGTCGGCCTGCGCCTCGATCAGGATGGCGGGATAACGGTCCGCGTCCGTCCGTCGGTCGGCCGGAGTGGGCCCGATCTGGGCCTGGATGGCGTGCCCGAACTCATGCGCGAACGCTCCGGCAAGCGCCGCACTGCCGTACCCGGCGAGCAGCACCGGCACCAGAGCGGATGAGTCGAACACAATCCCGTCGTCACCCGGGCAGTAGAACGCGTTCCCGGCGATCTGTGCCGGATCGTTGATGCACAGTGCCGTTCCGGAGCCGGCGGTCGAGTCCATCGAGACATATCCACCCCGGGGAGCCCGGAACGCAGGTCCGCCGCCGGTGGACAGTTGCTCCGTCCAGAAGTCCTCCAGATCGGCCAGCACCGCGCTGACGGCGCGGTCACCGTGCGCGGAGTCGGTCAAAGAGTCCGTTGCAGCGCCGGTTGACCCGGCCGGGCCGAACGATCCGACAACGGCGATCGGCACCCCGGGCGGGTCCGGGTCGATGCGTTCCGCGGCCAGCCCGGAGCCCGATACCGAACTCAAGGAGCCTGCCGGTGCCGGCGCCACCAGCAGCGTCGCGATGGCAACGACCGGAACGACGATCAACGCCCCCACCACGACCCGGGACGCACGAGAGACGCCGACCCTGCCGGATCGGCGTCTCTCGTCAGATGCGTTCAGGAGCGCACGGCTCCGTCATCGGTGGTCACTGGTCTGATTCTGGCACCAACCACAGTGCGCCGAGTGGCGGAATGGTGATCGTGGCCGAGGCCGGCTGGCCGTGTGACGGGTGATCGGAGGCCACCACGGCGCCCATGTTGCCGGCACCCGACCCGCCGTACAGCTCGGAGTCGGTGTTCACCGCCTCCCGCCAGACGCCGGCGAACGGCAGCCCGATGCGGTACCCGCTGTGCGGCATCGGTGCGAAGTTCAGCACGCAGGCGATCACCGAACCGTCGGAGCCCCACCGCAGGTAGGCGAGGACGTTACCCTCCCGGTCGTTGGCGTCCAGCCAGGTGAAGCCGGCCGGGCTGAAATCCTGCGAGTACAAGGCGGGACTTGACTTGTAGACCCGGTTCAGGTCGCCGACCAGCGTGCGAACGCCGTTGTGCAACGGGTAATCCTTGAGCTGCCAGGGCATCTGAATGGCCTGGTTCCATTCCCACGGGTTGCCCAGCTCCTGGCCCATGAACAGCAACTGCTTGCCGGGGTGCGCCCACTGATGGGCCAGGAAGGTCCGCAGCGTCGCCGCCTTCTGCCATTCGTCACCCGGGATCTTCGACCACAGCGAACCCTTGCCGTGCACCACCTCGTCATGCGAGATCGGCAGCACGAACTGCTCGGAGAAGGCGTACATCAGCGAGAACGTCATCTCGTTGTGGTGCCACGACCGGTAGATGGCGTCCCGGGAGATGTACCCGAGGCTGTCGTGCATCCAGCCCATGTTCCACTTCAAATGGAACCCGAGCCCACCCAGATGGGTCGGCCGGGTGACGCCCGGCCAGGCCGTCGACTCCTCGGCAATCATCAACACGCCCGGGACCCGCTTGCCGACGGTTGCGTTGGTCTCCTGCAGGAACGCCACGGCATCAAGATTCTCGTTGCCGCCGTAGATGTTCGGCAGCCACTGGCCGTCCTCGCGGGAGTAATCCAGATACAGCATCGATGCGACGGCATCGACCCGCAGGCCGTCGACGTGGTACTGCTCCAGCCAGTACAGCGCGTTCGCGACGAGGAAGTTGCGGACCTCGCGGCGACCGAAGTCGAACACGAAGGTGCCCCAGTCCGGCTGCTCGCCGCGTCGCGGGTCGGCATGCTCGTACAGCGACGTGCCGTCGAACTTGCCCAGCGCCCATTCGTCCTTGGGGAAATGCGCCGGCACCCAGTCCAGGATGACGCCGATACCGGCCTGGTGCAGCCGGTCGATCAGGTAGCGCAGGTCGTCCGGCCCGCCGAAGCGTGAGTCCGGCGCGTAGTAGGAGGTGACCTGGTAGCCCCAGGACGGTGCGAACGGATGACCGGCCAGTGGCAGGAACTCCACGTGGGTGAAACCGGTCTCGGACAGCTCGGCGATCAGCTCGTCGGCCATCTGCCGGTAGTCAAGGCCCATCTTCCAGGAACCGGCATGAATCTCGTAGATGGACAGCGGACCGCTGAGCTGGTCGGTCTGCGCCCGAGTGGCCATCCAGTCGTCGTCATTCCATTCGTGTCTGGCGGTGATGACCTTGGAGGCAGTCGCCGGCGGCACCTCGGAGTAGAACGCCATCGGGTCGGCCTTTTCCCGCCACACGCCGTCCTGGCCGAGGATCTGGAACTTGTAGCGGGTGCCGTCACCGATACCGGGAATGAACAGTTCCCACACCCCGGAGGATCCGAGGGACCGCATCGGGGTGCCGGCACCGGACCAGTGGTCGAAGTCGCCGGTGACCCGGATGCCGCGGGCGTTTGGCGCCCATACGGCAAAGGAGGTTCCGCTGACGGGACCACCGGGGGTGTCGTAGGTCCGGACGTGCGCGCCGAGGACATCCCAGAGGTTCTCGTGCCGACCCTCACCGATGAGATGCAGGTCGATGTCGCCGAGGGTGGGCAGCCAGCGGTACGGATCGTCGACCTCGTACACCGCGCCCGGTCCGTAGTCGACGCGGACCCGGTAGTCGCCCACCGGGCCGTCGATGACGGCGGAAAAAACGCCGCCGTGGGTGTGCACGAACGGGATCTCGTTGCCGTCCTGCAGCAGCGTGACGCTCTGCGCGTGGTGCCGCAGGGTCCGGACGATCGTTGTCCCGTTGCCCTGCGGGTGCGCGCCGAGAATGCCGTGCGGATTGTGGGTGTCGCCGCCGATCAGCTTCTCGTAGTCGTCCGTGCTCGGCCCGGGTGGCGGCGCGGCCACCTCGGGTGCCTCGACGACCGGCGGTGTCGGATCGACGGCCGGAACCTCGGCGGGGACGTCCGGGGCCAGTGGTGTCTCGGCAGCCGCCGGCGCCTTGGCCCGGCTCTTCGCGGGAGCGCGCTTGGCGGCGGGCTTCGCCGGTGCGTCGGCTGCCGTCGTGGGCGCTGCCGCCTGGGGTGCTGCCGACTTGGGTGCTGCCGCCTTGGGTGCCGCGGCGGCCTTCGGCTTCGCCGCGGCGCGCGTGCGGGCCGGTTTGGCAGCGGCTCCGTCTGCTGCTGCGGTAGCGGCGGGCTTGCGGGACCTGGCCGGTTTCTTCGGCTCCTCGGTGCCCGACGACGGATCCGATGGAGTACTGGTGGTCACGAGATACCTCCGGTGTTGATCAGGGCGACAACGGCCTGCAGCGGGATGGCTTCCCACAGCGGTCGGTGTCCATGTTCGTACACAACTTCATAAATCGCTTTGTCCAGTTCGAAAGCTCGCAGCAGGCTACCGGCCAACCGGGGGTCCGTGCCCGCCGCAGCGGCATATCCGTCGGCAAATGCCTGTCGATTCCGTTCGGCCCATTCGGCGGCCCGGTATTTGTGCTGGGCATCGGTATGCGGGCTGATCACCAGCCCGCGGGCCGCGTAGTCGAAGGACCGCAGCATGCCGGCGATGTCCTTGAGTGGGCTGTGCATGGCCCGGCGGAATTCCAGCGATTTCGACGGCTCACCCTCGAAATCGATGATGCTCCAACCCTTTAGCGTGCGCAGCACCTGCCCGAGGTGCAGGTCGCCGTGAATGCGTTGCAGGTTGATTCCCGCCGCGTGATCGGAAGCGCGGTCGAAGGCGGCCATGATCGCTACCCGGTGCTCGGCGAGGGACGGCACCAGGTCGGCGGCCGCGTTCGCGTCGGCCCGCATGCCGTCCAGGATCCGGGCCAGCTCGTCGTGCGGGGCGATATTGGTGCCGAAGGCGCGGGCCAGGTCGGCGTGCACCGCGGCCACCGCCTCGCCCAGCCGGAACGATTCGGACGCGAAATCGCCGCCGACCTCATCGGCGCGCAGATCACCCTCGCTCATCAGATCCCGCACGCTCGAGGTGGCCATGGCCCAGCCCTCCGCACTGTTGGCGAAGTACTCGGTGAGCAACCCAAGGGTCGTTTCCTCGCCGTCGACCAGGCCGACGAAAACGCCCAGCGGTTGGGCGATGTGGGTCGAACCGACGGCGTGCAGCGCCCGGTGGATTTCCGCATCGGGGTTCGGTCCCGGTTCCAGCCGACGGAACATCTTCAGGATGGCCGAATGCCCGTAGACGATCGAGGTGTTCGACTGTTCGGCTCCGATCACCAAACCCTCTGCGGTGCAGTCGATCTCGGCATCGGCCTCGCGAGTGGCCGACAATCCGTCGCCGAAGTCGCGGTTCTGGTCGATGGCCTCCAGCAGTAGTCGGGAGACATTGACGTCGGACAGTGCGTCGTAGGCGGTCCGGCCGCCGGCGGCGCCGATGGCGGCGTGCGCCAGTCGGTCGTCTACCTGCCAGCACCAGCCGATCCAGATCTGATACCGGTGCTGTCCCGTCGCCGTTTCGACGGTGAACAGAACCTGTTCGATATCGGCATCGTAGTAATTCTCGGCAACGACGGTGCGGTGCGTGATGTCGATGGCAGTGGCGTCGAGTTGTTGACCCTTTGCCGAAAACCACCGCTGGTGAGGGAGGTAGTCGACCAGCATCGGGACGAGTTCATGATCGGGTGCGCCAACGGTATTCATGTTCACCTCGCGTCCTGGTTGCCGGTGATGTCGAACCAATAGAACCCGTGACCGGGCAGCGTCAGCAGGTACGGCAGCTGGCCGATCCGCGGAAACGGTGTCCCACCGGTCAATTCGATCGGCACCGCATCGATGTGGTCCCGGAGATCCAATTCAACCGGTTGCGGGAATCGCGAGAGATTGTTGACGCAGAGCATCGTGTGCGGAGGGCCTTGAATCCCGCCGGTATCGCCGTCGAAATCCAGGGTGTACGAGAGCACCGTCGGGTTCGAGCCGCCGAGATCGGTGAACTGCCCAACAGCGAAAGCGGCGTAACGCTTACGGATCTCGATCATCCGCCGGGTCCAGTGCAACAGGGATGCGGTGGAATTCATCTGTGCTTCGACATTCACCGTCTGGAATCCATAGACCGGATCCATGATGGCCGGCAGGTACAACCTGGCCGGGTCACAGCGGGAGAATCCGGCATTGCGGTCGGGCGACCACTGCATCGGGGTGCGGACGCCGTCCCGGTCGCCGAGCCAGATGTTGTCGCCCATTCCGATCTCGTCGCCGTAATACAGCACCGGGGATCCGGGCAGGCTGAGCAGCATCGCGGTGAACAGTTCCTGCTGATTGGTGTCATTCTCCAACAGCGTGGCCAACCGACGGCGGATCCCGATGTTGGCCTTCATCCGCGGGTCCTTGGCGTATTCGGCCCACATATAGTCGCGATCCTCGTCGCTGACCATTTCCAGGGTGAGTTCGTCATGGTTGCGCAGGAAGATTCCCCACTGGCCGCTCTCCGGGATGGCCGGGGTCTGCGCCAGGATCTCCGAGATCGGGAATCGCTGCTCCCGCCGAGCGGCCATGAAAATCCTTGGCATCAAGGGGAAGTGGAAACACATGTGGCACTCGTCGCCGCCGACCTCCGGGTCGCCGAAGTAGTCGACGACATCCGCCGGCCACTGGTTTGCCTCGGCCAGCAGGATCGCGTTCGGGTATTCGACGTCGAGCACCTTGCGGCAGCGCTTGAGGAATTCGTGAGTCTTCGGCAGGTTCTCGCCGTTGGTGCCCTCTTCCTCGAACAGGTAGGGCACGGCATCCAACCGGAACCCGTCCAGCCCGAGGTCGAGCCAGAACCGCAGCGAATCGATCATCTCGTCGCCGACCGCGGGGTTCTCGAAATTCAGATCGGGCTGGTGGGAAAAGAACCGGTGCCAGAAGTACTGTTTCCGCACCGGGTCGAAGGTCCAGTTGCTGGGTTCGGTGTCGACGAAAATGATCCGGGCGTCGGGATAGCCGGTGTCGTCGTCGCGCCAGACGTAGTAGTCGCCGTAGGGTCCATCCGGGTGCTTCCTGGATTCCTGGAACCACTGGTGCGAATCGGAGGTGTGGTTCATCACCAGGTCGACGATGACCCGGATGCCCCGTTCGTGCGCAGCGTCGAGCAGGGCGACGAAATCCTCGACCGTGCCGAACTCCGGCAGCACCTTGCGGTAGTCGGCGATGTCGTACCCGCCGTCGCGCAGCGGCGAATCGTAGAACGGGGGGAGCCAGAGGCAGTCGACACCGAGCCAGGACAGGTAGTCGAGCTTGTCGATCAGGCCACGCAGGTCGCCCGTGCCGTCGCCGTTCGAGTCGGCAAAGGCCCGGACCAGCACCTCGTAGAAGACCGCGCGCTTGTACCACTCACGGTCGGTGTCGCCGCCGGCAATCGGCCGCGCCTTGCGGTAGTCGCTCGCCTGCGGCTCATGGACGATGCCTTGCTCATCGGTATAGGTCATGCTCACCCTTCTCATTGCTTCTCGCTGTCACTGTTGCTGTCACTGTTGCCGTGCTCAGACGTTCAGCTGCTGACCGGAGTCAGGATGTGCGCAGCACGCCAGTGCGGATCCAGTCCGACCGCGTTCCGTCGTCCCCACCGGTAGGTCTCGCCGGAGAGCTCATCGACAACATCTACCCGATCGTTCCAGTCCAGCCCGAGGGCGGGCATCCACAGGTTGGTCTCGCCCCATTGCTGGGACTGCGGGTCGAGGCACACCACCACGATGACGAAGTCACCGGAGGCCGGTCCGTTTTCCCGACTGAAGGACCGGCGCGAGTAGCAGAGCAGGTTGTCGTTGGAGACCTCGTGGAAGTGCAAGCCTTTCATGTGCTGCAGGGCGGGGTGCCGGCGCCTGATGTCGTTCAACCTGCTGATCGTCGGCTGCAGGGATCGGCCCTGCGCCAGTGCGCCCTCGAAGTCACGGGGCCGCAGCTGGTACTTCTCTGAATCGAGGTACTCCTCGGTTCGGGGTGCCCCCTCGGTTCCCGGTAGTACTGCCCGGTTCTCGTACAGCTCAAACCCCGAGTAGATCCCCCAGCTCGGCGACAGGGTGGCCGCCAGCACGGCGCGGATGGCGAACATTCCAGTTCCGCCGGTCTGCAGCGAAGTGGGCAGGATGTCGGGCGTGTTGACGAAGAAGTTGGGCCGCAGAAAGTCCGACGCCGCGAGCAGTTCGCGGCCGTAATCGGTCAGTTCGTCCTTCGTGTTCCGCCAGGTGAAGTACGTGTAGGACTGGCTGAAGCCCAGTCGGGCGAGCTCGGTCATCATGGCGGGGACGGTGAACGCCTCGGCGAGGAAGATCGTGTCCGGCTCGGTCTCGTGGACCGTCGCGATCAGCCATTCCCAGAAATTGATCGGCTTGGTGTGCGGATTGTCGACCCGAAAGATATGCACGCCGTGGTCGATCCAGAACCTGACCACCCGCAGGATCTCGGCGTACAGACCCTCGGGGTCGTTGTCGAAGTTGAGCGGGTAGATGTCCTCGTACTTCTTGGGTGGGTTCTCGCTGTATGAGATGGAACCGTCCGGCAGCGTGGTGAACCACTCCGGATGCTGGGTGACCCACGGGTGGTCGGGCGAGCAGTTCAGGGCGAGATCCAGGGCGACTTCCAGTCCGCGGTCACGGGCAGCGGTCACGAAGTCATCGAAGTCATCCAGGGTGCCGAGCTCCGGATGCACGGCGTCATGCCCGCCGGCAGCCGACCCGATCGCCCACGGTGATCCGACATCACCGGGCTCAGCGTCGATGGAATTGTTGCGGCCCTTGCGGTTTCGCTCCCCGATGGGGTGGATCGGCGGCAGGTAGACGACGTCGAAGCCCATCGCGGCGGCGCGGTCCAGCTGGGCCTTGCTGTCGGAGAAGGTCCCGTGCCGCACGGGTCGGCCGTCGGTATCGACCTGCGCTCCACAGGACCGGGGGAAGAACTCGTACCAGGAGCTGAACTCGGCCCGCTTGCGGTCGACCCAGACCGGGAGCGGGTCCGAGGTGGTGATCAGTTCCCGGATCGGGTTGGCCGTCAGCGTGGCCCAGAGCTCCTCGGACAGTGCGGGACCGATGCGTTCGATGACCGAGCGGGTGGTGTCCCGGAGCGCGTCGACTGCTGCCCGGATCGCCCCGGCGTAACGCTGCCCGGGACGGGCGAGGACCTGCTCCAGCAGGCGGGCACCGATCTCCAGGTCGTTGGCCAGTTCGGTGCCGGTCTGGCCGGCATCGGCCTTGACCTGCACTGCGTGCCGCCAGGTTCCGAGCGGGTCGCCCCAGGCCTGCACCTGCAGCGTCCACATCCCCTGCCGGTCGGGCACAACGGCGGCTTCGAAACGACTGCTCCAGTCGGCTTCCCGCGTCATCAGAATCAGCGGTGCGCCGTCGGTCGACTGCTGCTGGTCGGTGCCGGCCGGCGGGTGCCACAGCACGTTGGCCGAGACGGCATCATGGCCCTCGCGGAAAACGGTGGCCGACACGGTGACGACCTCGCCGACAACGGCCTTTGCCGGGTATCGCCCACAGGCCACGCTGGGCGAGAGGTCGCTTAGTCCGAGTCGGCCGGCCACCGGCCAAACGTACCGGTGATGGTGACCCACCGCAGACCCAGCAGGGGACGGCGCGCCCGCACCCTTCGGGCCCCGGAGTAGACCTGCTAAATCGGTTCCGCCTGCGGGTTAGCAATTGACGGTGACCGGCCGTGCGGAGCGGGCGAGTAGTACATCCGAGGCCGGAAGGGCTAAATTCCTTCCGTGAAGGCACTCCGACGTTTCACTGTCCGACCGCAGCTCCCGCCGCCCTTGCTCCCGCTCGGCGGGTTGATACGCAACCTGCGATGGTCCTGGCATCCGGCCAGCCAGGACCTGTTCGCCGACATCGACCGGCATCTCTGGGCCAAATTCGAGGGCGACCCGCTCAAACTGCTGGGCGCGGTCTCTGTCTCCCGGCTGGAGGAACTGGCGGGCGACGAGTCGTTCCTGGCCAGGATGCACGGCCTGGCCGCCGACCTTGATCACTACCTGCAGGATCCGCGCTGGTATCAGCATCAGCAAACAATCGGAGAGCCTGACAGTCGCCTACCAGAAGCCATCGCCTACTTCTCCATGGAGTTCGGCGTCACCGAAGCGCTGCCGAACTACTCCGGTGGGCTCGGCATCCTGGCCGGCGACCACCTCAAATCCGCCTCCGACCTCGGCGTGCCGATCATCGGCGTCGGCCTGTTGTACCGGTTCGGCTACTTCTGGCAGTCGTTGTCGGCGGACGGTTGGCAGCAGGAGCACTACCCGGCACACGACCCGCAAGGTCTGCCCATCGACCGGGTGCTCGGCGCCGACGGCGAACAGCTCTCGGTCAGTGTGCCGATGCCCGGCGGTCGATTGCTGACCGCCCGGATCTGGGTGGCCCAGGTTGGCCGGGTGCCGCTGCTGCTGCTGGACGCTGACAACGAGTCGAACGACGACTTCCTGCGCGGTACCACCGACCGGCTGTACGGCGGCGACCAGGACCACCGGATCAAGCAGGAGATCCTGCTTGGCATCGGCGGTGTCCGGGCGGTCAACGCCTTCGCCGAGATCACCGGCCATCCGCTGCCCGAGGTGTTCCACATGAACGAGGGGCACGCCGGGTTCCTCGGGCTCGAGCGGATCAACTCCTTGATCACCGAGAACGGGCTGACCTGCCCGGAGGCACTGTCCGCGGTCCGGGCCGGCACCGTCTTCACCACCCACACCCCGGTGCCGGCCGGGATCGACCGGTTCCCGGTCGACCTGGTGCGGCACTACCTCGACCCCGGTTCTGATGGGAAGTCCAGGCTGTTGTCCGGCCTCGTCGTCGACGAGGTGATTGCGCTGGGATCCGAGGACGACCCGAGCCGGTTCAACATGGCACACATGGGTCTGCGGCTCGCGCAGCGGGCCAATGGCGTTGCCAAGTTGCACGGCACGGTGTCCCGGAACATGTTCGCCCCGCTGTACCCCGGCTTCGAGCCGGATGAGGTGCCGATCGGGTCGGTGACCAACGGGGTGCACCTGCCGACCTGGGCGGCTCGTGAGATGTACGACGTGGCCGGCGACATGGCCGACTGGCAGGATCTGGCCTCCGCGGAGGTCTGGCCGGCGGCGGACAAGGTGTCCTCGGACCGGCTGTGGGAGCTGCGGAACACGCTGCGCGAGCGGCTGGTTGAGCTGGCCAGGGCCACCGTCCGCAAGTCGCACCTGCAGCGGGGTGCGACGGTGGCGGAGCTGGGCTGGACCGACTCGATCCTCGACCCGGACATCCTGACCATCGGTTTCGCCCGCCGGGTCTCGACCTACAAGCGGCTCACCCTGATGCTGCGGGATCCGGCCAGGTTGAAGGCGATCCTGCTGGATCCGGACCGGCCGGTGCAGATCATCATCGCCGGCAAGGCGCACCCGGCCGACGACGGCGGCAAGCGGTACATGCAGGAGATGGTCCGGTTCACCGATGACCCGGCCATCCGGCATCGCATCGTCTTCCTGCCGGACTACGACATGGGGATGGCCGCGGTGCTGTGCGCGGGGGCGGACGTCTGGCTGAACAACCCGATCCGTCCACAGGAGGCCTCCGGCACCTCCGGAATGAAGGCCGCGTTGAACGGCGGGCTGAACCTGTCGATCTCCGACGGCTGGTGGGATGAGCTGTACGACGGCCACGACGGTTGGACCATCCCGACCGCCGACGGTGTCGGTGACGACAATCGGCGCGACGACCTGGAGGCCGCGGCACTCTACGACCTGGTCGAGAAGCGGGTCGCGCCACTGTTCTACCGGCGGAACGAGTCCGGCCGGCCGGATGGCTGGGTGGACACTGTGCGCCACACCCTCGCGTATCTGGGGCCGCGCGTGCAGGCGACCCGGATGGTGCGCGACTACGTCACCGGGTACTACGGGCCGGCGTCGGTGTTCTCCCGGGCCGTCACCTCAGACCTGACGGTGGCCAAGGGCCTGGCCGCCTGGAAGGACCAGGTGCGGGCCGCGTGGCCGAGCGTTCGGGTGATCAACGTCGACACGTCCGGGATCGGCACCGAGCCGTCGCTGGGCAACGTGATGACCGTCAGGGCCTACATCGAACTCGGTGGGCTCGCCCCGGAGGACGTCGTCGTCCAGTCCGTCACCGGTCGGGTCGATGTCAATGAACAACTGCACGACATTGCCACCGTTGACATGACTTTCGTCGACGCCATCGACACCTCCGACAGTGCCGGCACCGGGTACCGGTACGAGGCGCAGCTACCGTTGAACCGGTCCGGCGCCGTTGGCTACACGGTGCGGGTGTTGCCCAGGCACGACCTGCTCGCCTCACTGGCCGAACTTGGTTTGGTGACTACCGCGTAAACCACCGGACTGGCCCCGAACTGCGGAATCCGCGGATCGGGGCCTTTCTGTTTGCGCCTGCTAGCTGCTCGGCCGGCGGTCCGCCCGCAACAACCACACGGTTCGGCCGGGAATGACAACGGGCTCGTCAACCGCCAGCGCGGTCGGATTCGCCGGCTCGCCGGTCGGAGTGCTGGTGTCCAGCACCGGGAAGTAGCCGCCGGCGTAGGGGGCTCCCGGCAGGGTGATGGTGATCGGCCCGCCATCGGAGTGCAGAACCAGCAGCCAGGACACGTCGGTGAGCGGTTCGCCGCCGGTGGTGTGTCCGCGCACGTCCCGGCCGTCCACCCACATCATCAGCGTCCGGCGGGAGCCGTCGAACCAGTCGTCGTCGGTCATCGGCCGGCCCCACGGGTTGAACCACACCAGGTCCGGAATGCCGTCCCCGCCGCCGGGCGCCCGGCCGTCGAAGAACTCACCCTGCCGGAGCGCCGGGGCCTCGCTGCGGATCGCCAGGGTGCGCCGGAAGAAGTCGAGCATGTTCCGGGTCGCGACGGCGCCGCTGTCGGTAGCCGATAGCGCGTCCCAGTTGAGCCAGCTGATGTCGTTGTCCTGGCAGTAGGCGTTGTTGTTGCCGCACTGGGTGCGCCACATCTCGTCGCCCATGGTGATCATCGGGGTGCCGGTGGACAGCAGCAGGGTGGCGGCGATGTTGCGGGCCTGCCGGGTGCGCAGCGTGATGATCGCCGGATCGTCGGTCTCGCCCTCGACGCCGTAGTTCCACGAACGGTTGTTGTCGGTGCCGTCCCGGTTGTCCTCGCCGTTGGCCTCGTTGTGCTTGTGGTCGTAGGACACCAGGTCGCGCAGGGTGAACCCGTCGTGCGCGGTGACGAAGTTGATCGACGCCCATGGCCGCCGGTTCGGCGCGAAGAGATCAGACGAGCCGGACAGCCGGTAGCCGAGGTCGCGAATCCCGTCCAGGCCGCGCCAGAAATCCCGGGTGGTATCCCGGAACCGGTCGTTCCATTCGGTCCAGTTCGCGCCGAACCCGCCGACGGCGTAGCCCTCGCCGGTGGCATCCCAGGGCTCGGCGATCAGTTTGCGGGCCGACAGCACCGGATCGGCGGCGATGGCGGTGAGCAGGGACGAACCCGAGTCGAACGGGCCGCCGTTCGGCCGGCCGTGCACGGATGCCAGATCGAAGCGATAGCCGTCGACCCCGAGAACGTCGGACCAGTACCGCAGGGAGTCGGTGACCATCCGGACCACCGGGAGTCTGCCGGCGTTCAGCGTGTTCCCGGTTCCGGTGATGTCCTTGCCGTCGGGCAGGTAGTACGACTCCGCCGAAAGGCCGCGCCAGGACAGGTCGACGGTCAGCCCGGGCCCGCCCTCGCAGGTGTGGTTGTAGACCACGTCGAGCACCACCTCGATGCCCGCCTCGTGCAGTGCGTCGACCATCTCGATGAACTCGGCGATCTCCAGTCCGGGTGCCGTCGCGTAGCCGGGGTGCGGTGCAAAGTACGCGAGAGTGGAGTAGCCCCAATAGTTTCGGCGGTTGGTGGCGAGCAGGCCGGGTTCCGCGGCGCTGGCCTGGACGGGCAGCAGTTCCAGGGTCGTCACCGACAGGCTCTTGAGGTGTTCGATGACGGCCGGGTGCGACACGCCCAAGAACGTGCCCCGCAGTTCCGGCGGCACATCGGGATGCAATCGGGTGAGCCCCTCGACGTGCGCTTCGTAGATCACCGTCTGCTCCCACGGCACCCAGGGCCGGACCGAGGTCGAGCGCGCGGGGGCACAGACGACGGCGAGCGGGACCTTGCCAAGGGTGTCCACCCCGCTCGAAGCGGCGGCGATCAGGTCGTAGGTGGTGGACGTGACCTGGCGGGCGTACGGGTCGAGCAGAATCTTCGCCGGGTCCCTGGCGGGAACGCGAAACCCATAGATCTGTCCGGGTCCGACGTCCGGCACGAAGGTGTGCCAGATTCCGTAGGTACGTTCGTCCATCGGAATCATCCGGACGGCGCCATCCGGAACGTTGGCATCCACCAGACACAACTGCACGTCGGAGACGCCGGGCACCCCGTCGGCGACCACCGCGAAGTTGGTTCCGCCCTGGTACGGAGTGGCGCCCAACGGGTAGGGCAGGCCCGGGTAGGGCGACGAGCCGACGCGTGGCGCGGCTTGCGGATCCACCTCGCCCGGCCGGCGGTGGGCCTTGCTCTTGCGCTTCTTCTTCGCCCGGCCGTCAACGTTGTCGGGCGAATCGCCCGGTAGCGGGAATTCGTCGTCGGTGATGGTGATCGGAGCGCCGTCGGCTCCACCGTCCAGCAGGGCGTCGGAGATCGGTCCGCGGCGAGGCATTAAGTGATTCTCCCCGATCCGGCGCATTCGGTTGAACCACAGACTCTGCAACCCGTGCCGAGAATCGAGATTCGCCACCGCTGGTGCGTCCGGCAGGACCGGAGCGCCGAAACACCGCCGACCGACGTGCGCAACAATGACGCCCGTGACCCCCAGTCCCCCCGCACCCTCTCGTCTGATGGCGCCCGCCCTTCCATCGATCCTGCCCGGACCCGATTCGGTGCTGCACCTGATGGAAGTCACCGTGCGACGGGGGGAGTCGGTGCTGCTGGACGCGGTCAACTGGAATGTGGAAGTCGATCAGCGCTGGGTCATCCTCGGCCCCAACGGGGCCGGAAAGACGACGCTGCTGCAGATCGCCGCCGGCCATATGTTTCCGACGTCCGGCCGGGTGCACATTCTCGGTGAACGGCTCGGTGCGGTCGACGTCACAGAAATTCGCACGCGGATCGGGCTGTCCTCCGCCGCTCTCGCCGGTCGAGTACCGCCGATGGAGTCGGTTGTCGACGTCGTCGTCTCTGCCGGGTACGGGGTGGTTGGCCGGTGGCGCGAGCGCTACGACGAGCTCGACTTCGCCCGGGCCCACGACCTTCTTGCGGCGATGGGAATCGGCGGGCTGGCCGACCGGCCGTACGGGACGCTGTCCGAGGGGGAACGCAAACGTGCCCTCGCGGCGCGGGCGCTGATGACCGACCCCGAGCTGCTGCTGTTGGACGAACCGGCCGCCGGTCTTGACCTGTCCGGCCGGGAGGACCTGTTGGCCCGGCTGTCGGTGTTGGCCGTCGACCCCTTTGCGCCGACGACGGTGTTGGTCACCCACCACGTCGAGGAGATTCCGGTGGCCTTCAGCCACGTCCTGCTGATGCGCGGCGGCAAGGTGGTGGGGGCCGGGCCGATGGCCGACACGCTCACCGAGGACGCCCTGTCCCAGACGTTCGGCATGAACCTGACGCTGGAATCTCGCTCGGGCAGGTTTTTTGCCTTCGCTCGCTGACTTCGTGAAGAGAGGCTGTCCGCAATGACTGAGTTCGTGCGGTTGGAGATCGACGGCGCGGTCGGGGTGATCCGCCTCGACCGTCCACCGGTGAACGCGTTCAATGCGGTGTTCCAGCGTCAGTTGCATCAGGTCGCTGGGCAGGTCGCCGAGAATCTCGCGATCCGGGCTGTTGTGCTCTACGGCGGGGCGCGGGCGTTCGCCGCCGGGGCCGACATCAAGGAGATGGTCGACCTCAACCCGGGCGAGATCGCCTCGCTGGACGGGAATCTCACGGAAGCGGTGAGTGCGATTGCCCGGCTGCCGCAGCCCGTCATCGCCGCGATCAGCGGCTATGCGCTCGGCGGCGGGTTCGAGTTGGCGTTGGCCGCCGACCTGCGGGTGGTTGCCGAGAACGCAGTGCTCGGGTTGCCGGAGATCACTCTGGGTGTCATCCCGGGGGCGGGCGGCACGCAACGGCTGCCGCGGTTGATCGGCGCGAGCCGGGCCAAGGAACTGATCTTCTTCGGGCGGCAGTTCTCCGGCGTCGAGGCTCTGGCGATGGGCCTGGCCAACCGCGCGGTTCCGCCGGAGCGGGTGCTGCCCGAAGCGCTGCAGATGGCGCGGACATTGGCTGCCGGGGCGACGGCGGCGCTGGCGGCGGCCAAGCGGTCCATTGACGACGGGTTGGACTCCGCCCTGCACGTCGGACTGGACTTGGAGAGTCGACGGTTTGCCGAACTCTTCGCCACTGAGGACCAGACAATCGGTATGACGTCCTTCATCCAGCAGGGCCCCGGAAAGGCGAAGTTCGTCGGTCGTTGACCGGCCGACTGAATCTCCGTGGCCTACCAGTTCACGCTTGACGACGTTCGGTTCCTGTCCGGCGACGCGGGTGCGGAGGCGCTTGCCTCGGCCGATTCGCTGGCATTGACCGACGGCACTCTGTTGCGGGATCTGACCAGGCTGCGCCGGCAGCTGGGGGAGCGGGCGGCGGTGGTCGCCGAGACCGTACGACTGCGTCGCCGCGCGGTGACCAAGATCGGGCCGGTGGCGGTGAACTGGCTGTTCACCGATGAATCGCTGCAGCAGGCGACTCCGGCTCCTGTCGCAGCGCACCGGGCGCGGCGACTGGCCGATGTCGGTGTCCACGACTTGACCTGCTCCATTGGCGCCGACCTGGTGGCGCTGTGCGCCGGCCGAGGGACGTCGCTGCGTGTCGTCGGGTCCGATCTTGATCCGGTACGGGTGTTCATGGCGCGGCACAATCTCGCCGCATCCGGCCTGCCGTCTCCGGTCTACGTCGGCGACGCGCTGACCCGAACCTCGCGCGGGCTGCTGGGCTACGCGGATCCCGCTCGCCGCGACGGCACCGGCCGGCGGATCACCTCGGTATCGACGCTGCCGTCGGTGGCCGAGCTGGATGCGGTGCACGCCGGCCGACCCCCGGTGCTGCGGCTGCCGCCCGGGATCGACTACGACGCGTTGCGGCGGCCGGGCGAGGTCGAAATCGTCTCGTTGGACGGCGGCGCCCGGGAGGCCGTGCTGTGGCCGGTGGAACTCGCTGCGGTGTCCCGGCGGGCGACGGTCCTGGTGTCTGCCGACCCGGCGCGATCCTGGCAGCTGACCAGCGATGACCCCGGAGACGCCGAGGTCCGCCCGGTGCGGGTCGGGGATGTGCTGGTCGACCCGGATGCGGCGGTGGTCCGGGCGCACCTGGTCCGGCACTACGCGGCCCGGCATGGGCTGTCGTTGGTCGATCCACACCTGGCTTACCTGGCCGGGCCTTTCGCTCCGCGGGGTGTGCGCGGTTTCCGGGTGCTCGACGCTGCCCCGTACCGGGAGAAGACGGTCGCCGGCTGGGCCCGCCGGGATGGCACCGGGACGCTCGAGATCAAGCAGCGTGGTACCCCGGTGATCCCCGACGACCTGCGGCGCCGCCTCCGACCGGCGCTGACCGGACCGACGACGGCGGCCGCGACCCTGGTGGTGGCCCGGATCGGAGACAGCGCGCAGGCCTTCTGGTGTCGGGTGGTCGGTCCGGGGTGCGATTCGCCCGGGTGAGCAGTTGGTCCGTAGGGTAAGCGCCCGTGACATTCGAACTCCTTCCAGCGGTTGACGTCGCCGACGGCCAGGCCGTCCGCCTGGTTCAGGGCAAGGCCGGCAGTGAAACCACCTATGGCGCACCGCTGGCCGCGGCGCTCGCCTGGCAGGCCGATGGCGCCGAGTGGATCCACCTGGTCGACCTTGATGCGGCCTTCGGACGTGGCTCCAACGCCGCGCTGCTGGCCGAGGTGGTCGGGGTGCTGGACGTGAAGGTCGAGATGTCCGGCGGCATCCGGGATGACGAGTCGCTCGAGGCCGCGCTGGCCACGGGCTGCACCAGGGTCAACATCGGTACCGCTGCGCTGGAGAAAACGGACTGGTGCGCCTCGGTGATCGCGCGTTACGGCGACCGGGTCGCGGTAGGGCTCGACGTCCGCGGCTCGACCCTGGCCGCCCGTGGCTGGACCGAGGACGGCGGCGACATCTGGGAAGCGCTGACCCGGCTGGATGCCCAGGGCTGCGCGCGGTACGTGGTCACTGATGTGACCAAGGACGGGACCTTGCGCGGGCCGAATCTGGAGTTGCTGCGGGAGGTCTGCGCCGTCACCGATGCGCCCGTTGTCGCCTCCGGCGGGGTGTCGTCGTTGGCGGATCTGGTGGCGTTGGCCGAGTTGGCGCCGCTGGGGGTTGAGGGCTCGATCGTTGGAAAGGCCCTGTACGCCGGTGCTTTCACCCTTCCACAGGCGCTCGCCGCGGTTGCTGGCTGAGCGGTCTAGCTGATGGCAGAACCCGTCGGCGACCGACGTGGATCGGGTGGGCCGTACGAGGACCGGTACGGATACTCGCGGGTCGTTCGGGTAGGTCCGCTGGCGATGACTGCCGGTTGTACGTCCATCGTCGACGGCGTCGTCGAAGGGATCGGGGATCCCGGGATGCAGGCCCGGATCGCGATCGGAACGGCGCTCGCAGCGTTGGCCGGTGTCGGAGTGCGTCCGGAAGAGGTGGTGGGCGTCCGGATGTCGATCACCGATCGGGCGATCTCCGACGACGTCGGCCTGGCGCACGGCGAGGTCTTCGGCACCATCCGTCCCGTCGCGACGATGGTGGTCGTTGCTGGGCTGATCGACCCCGCGATGCTGGTGGAGGTCGAGCTCACCGCCTGGGCGGATTGACGCTGTGGTGACGCTCGCGGTCCGCGGGGGACGGCCGCGCACCGTGTCCGGGCTGACGGCAAGACTGGCCGATGCCGGTCGTGCACTATTCCCGTTTGCGGTCATCGGCTGGCGCATCGTCGGTCGGGAGCGGGAGCGGGAACGGGTCGGCATTGGGCGGCTGCCGATTATCGGTGGGCTGGTAGGGCGGGTCGTTGTCGGTGGGCCATTGCTCGATGGGCCATTGCTCGGTGGGAAAGGGCGTGTCGGTCGAGGTGTATTTGTGTCCGGTTGGTGTCGTCCATTCGGTGGTGTGCGGGCTGGTGCGGGCGGATTGGTGCCCGGCGTGGGTCTTTGCCCGGTGTTCGTGTCGGCAGTTGTCGTTGAGGTTCCCGGCGGTGGTGGGTCCTTCGGGAACGGGGATGACGTGGTCGATGTCGCAGCGGATCGCTGGGGTGGTGCAGGTGGGTCCGGTGCAGGTGCCGTCGCGGAATTTCACGGCCAGGGCGAGTTTGCGGGAGGGGAACCGGCCGAGTTCGGTGACGTCGAGCAGGTTGCCGTTGTCGTCGGTGAGGAGCCGGTGGAACAGGGTGCCGCGCTGCTGGGCGAGTTCCCGGATCCGGTCGGCTGGGATGAGGGTTGAGCGGTCCATGAGTTGTCCGGGGGTGTTGCTGAACCCGAACAGCGATTGGGCGGTGATGACGATGCCGATGGTGACCGGGAGGGGGCGGGGGTGTCCGTCGCCGGGGCAGGGCGTGATCCTGGTTCGGCCGGGCGGGTAGGTGCCGATCCGGGAACCGTTGGTGGCCAGCGGTTTCTCGGTTGAGGCGGGGTTTCCTGGATTGTCCGGGTCGGGAATCTCGGTGGGGCGGTCGGGGCGGAACACCGATGCTGGTTGGTCCCAGTCGTTCGCGTCCCAGGCCTCGGCTGCCGGCTCGCCGATGGAGTCCGCGGGGACTTTCACGGTTCCGTCGTTGTCATCGGCACGATGACCGGTGCCGTCGCTTTCTCGGTCGCCGTCCCGACCGCCGCGGTCCAGGCCGCCGCAATCCGGGCCGCCGCAATCCGGGCCGCCGCAGTCCTGCCTGTCGTGATCTTGGCCGTCGCCGATCGCTCCGTCACCGGGGCCGGTGGTGTGGCCAGGGGCGGCGGTATCGGGTTCACCGGGACAGGCGTCATGCCCGTCGGGGTCGGGGTCGGGCTCGGGTTCGGGTTCGGGGTCGGGGTCGTCGAGGTGGTCGTCAACGTCGGTGTTGGTGTCCCACACCACATGACACCCGTTGCTGACCCTGCCGAGCAGCACATCGACCAGGGCATCGGCCCGCCGCTGCTGCAGCGTCCGCGGATCACCGGGCTCGGCGATCCCGGCCACCGCGGTCAGCACCTGATCGATCGCGTGCGCGTCCACCGCGGACAACTCCGCGGTCAGGAAACTCATCCCGTCCAGATCCGGCCGCACCGAGACGTACCGGTCCGCCACGGACCGCTGCAACCGTTCGTCCTGCAGATCCTTCTCGGTCTCCAGGATGAACTGATTGAGCCACCGACCCAGGATCTCCGGGGTCTTACATATTGCGACATCGACGACCAGGGCGTTGAGCAGCACCTTCGATCGTTCCCGTTGCAGGCGGCGTAACGCCCGGTTGATCCGCTCCACCTTGTCCTGGTCGATATCACCGGCCACCCAGGCGTCCCACGCGTCCGGGGCCTCCGCCCGGACCCGGCGGGTCATCGCGATCACCCGCTGCGCCACGTGTCGGGATGTCGAGCAGGCCATGCTGACCTCGTTCGCGGCGAACTCCCCAGCCGTGTACCGGGCATCGACCCCGCCGGCCCGTAACCCCGCGATCCGCTGCCGGTCCAACGACGTCCGGGTATCGGCGAAGGCCACCATCAACTCCGCGTTCCTGGCCTGCGCCCGCGCCAGCACCCTGCGCTCCCCGATCAACTCATCGATCAACACCCGCGCCGCACCCCCGGCCAGCACCTGCCTCGTTCTCCCCATACCAAGAACCTACAACACGACACCGACAGCCGAGATTTCAGAACAGCAGCTCAAGATCGGAAATCGAACACATGTGTGATACGTGGGGGTCGGTCTGGTGGGGTGGTGACGGCGTCAAATGGATGGACAAGCTGGCGGCGGGATCTATTGGCAACTCCATGAGTTGCGGACGCCACGGAATGCTGTATTTTTCATTCGTCCGGGTGAGAGGTCATGCGAACGGGTGTTCCTCGGTCGCGCTGTGTCATCGATCGGAGCATCGTGAAGATCCGAAGTGCAGCAGGCGAGCGTGGACGGTCGCGGACACGAAGAATTCTGCTGTCGGCGGCCTTCTCGGTCGCATTGGTGGTGGCCGTATCGATGACACCCGGGGTGGCTTTCGCTCAAGGGCCCACCACTGACCCATACGGCTCACCGTCGAGCACGCCCAGTTCGGAGACGACGCCGAGCACGGAAACAACGACGACTTCGGAGACGACGCCGAGCACGGAAACAACAACGACTTCGGAGACGACGCCGAGCACGGAAACGACGCCGAGCACGGAAACGACGGAGACCACGCCGAGCACGGAAACCACGGAGACCACGCCGAGCACGGAAACCACGGAAACGACGCCGAGCACGGAAACCACGGAGACCACGCCGAGCACGGAAACCACGGAGACCACGCCGAGCACGGAAACCACGGAGACCACGCCGAGCACGGAAACGACCGCGACATCGGTGACCAGCACGACGCCGCCGCCGCCGGCCACGCCGGCCGAACTCGCGGTCTTCGACCCCGGGCCGTGTGTCGGCGTGTTTGTCACCGCCTCGGGCTCTGGATTCATTCCGGGAGAGCAGATCAATCTGTTGCGAGATGGTGCCCCCATTGCCGATGTGTCGGCCGCTGCCGATGGCAGTTTCTCGGTGCGGGTGGACATCGCCGGCGTGCAGGACGGCGAGCACGTGATCACTGCGACTGGAACAATCAGCCTGTTCACTGCGACCGGGGTGTTCGGCGTCGAGGCGCAGGTCTGCACGAGCGGAAGCGGGACGACCGTCGTCGCGGTCGTCGGCAGCGGAACCCAGGCCGCGCTTGTCGTCGTCGCGAGGAGCGCAGCCCCGCTTGCCTCCACTGGATTCCCGGCGGCGTCGGCGCTCGCAGCTGCGCTGTTGGCAGTGCTCGTCGGAACCAGTCTGCTGATCGCAGCGCGCCATCGACGAAGCGTTCGTGTTTCCGTCGGGATCGCCGAAGGTGACGGCCCCCGGCACCTCTAGCATTCGGCAGTAGAGCAGCCTGAGAATGTAACAGGGTGCCCACAGTCCTGACGCTGTACCTCGTGTCCGTTGCGGCCTATGCCGGATTTCAGTGGACCGTACACCTGGTGGTGTACCGCCAGTTCTCCGCTGTCCCGGCCCCTGCGTTTCCGGAGTACGAACGGCTGCATCAGCAGCGGATCAGCAGGGTCGTCGGTCCGCTGTTCACTGCCCTCGTCGCAACACTCGGCTGGTTGCTGCTGGACCTCCCCGCAACCACGCCGCTCTGGGCCGCGGCGACGAGCGCGGGGTCGGTGGCCCTGATCCTTGTCGTCACCGGATTCGGTGCCGTCCCACTGCATCGTCGACTCTCGGAGTCCTGGGACGACAAGACCTTTCGGTCGCTCCTGCGAGTTGATCTGTTCAGGACGGTGCTGGCCACCGGCAATCTCGTACTGGCAGTGATACTGGTCGCCCGGTAACGACGCCGAGGTTGGACGTCAATCCGAACTGACAGGGGAATGGCTGTCAATCTGGCTTGACACCAACCATCGTGTCAATCCATACTGACAGCATGGTCACCGACGGATTGCTCACCCAGATTCGATCAACCGACCCGGCCTCCGGCTTGAGAGCGGTTGGCGCCCTTCACCGATTGGCCGATCTGGTGGAGGCCACCCATGTGCAGCTAGCCCGCGAACAGGGCTGGTCGTGGGAGCAGATCGGCGATGCGCTCGGCGTGTCCCGGCAATCCGTGCACGCCAAGTACGGCAAGTAACACCTACCGGCAGGACCCCGGCATGACCTGAGGAAAGGAGCACAGGATGTTCGAGAAATTCGCCGCCAGCACCCGCGAGGCGGTACGGGCGGGCGCCGACGAGGCGCAGCGGCGCGGGGACCGACGTATCGGGACCGACCATCTGCTACTCGGTTTGTTGCACGATCCGGCAAGTGCGGATGTCCTCGGAATCACCGTCGCCGACGGACGGGAGAAATCCGCCGACATGGACCGCCGAGCACTGGCTGCCATTGGCATCGACCTGGACGGGTATGTACCGGCACCAAAGCTGCGACGGGTTTTCCGCACGACGTTCAGCTCCGGAGCAAAATCAGTGATGGAGCGGACATTGCGGCTGACGGTCGCGGAGAAGTCCAAGAGAATTACCCCGAAACACCTGCTGCTCGCCCTGCTCGAGCGGCAACAACCCGACCCGGCGGCGACGCTGCTCGCCGAACTCGGGGTGGATCGAGCCGAGGTGGCGCAGCGGTTGGCGTGATGACCGCCGAGCTGCCCGGTCAGTCCGTCGTGAGCAACTCGATGGCCGCCGGCTGGCAGCCGTACTCCGCCCAACCGAGCGGCGTCGCGCCGTGCCGGGCGTCTCGGATATGACGATCGGCACCTGCCGCCAGTAAGGCGGTGATCAGGTCCACATCGCCGGCGAACGCAGCGTCATGCAGGGCCGTTGAACCGCCCGCGCGCGCATCGACATCGAACCCAGCCGCCGCGATCAGCGCAACCGCAGCAGCCGTCCGAGCGTGCCGAATAAGCCCGGGATGCGAGAGCTGCACCGCAGCTACCGCTTCCGAATGCTCGGCGACATCACGGCTGTCGCCGGCCAGCAGGGCGCCAACGACGGCCAGCGCCGGCGACATCTCCGGCAGCGAGACACCGGCCACCCGCAGATCCTCGATGACGTCGCGATAGCCAGCGGCCAGCGCATGCTCGGCAGGTGTTCGGCCGTCCAGCACCGGTTCATCGAGGTCGACACCGTTGGCGATCAGTAACTCCACCCGATCGCTGAAGCCGTGATCGATTGCCCACCCCAACTGCCGCGCAAGCATCTGCGCGGGTGATTCAGCAGCAGGCCCGAGCAGATCTGCCCACGGACCACCCGTGACGCGCCCGAGCCCGAACTCGAACAGCAACTGTAGGTGGCCGTCATCCGGCCGGAACATCCTGTTGTACAACGCTTGTCCGTCGTTGGGGTCGGCCCCGGCGGTCAACAGCAGGCGCGCCAGCGCATCGGAGTTCCGATGCCGAGGCTGCCGGCCGGCACCCTGCTCGCCCTCGCCGAAAACGCCGGTCAGGGCGGTGAACGGGGACGTCAGGCCCCGCCACAGGTAGCCGGCATTCGGGTCGGCCCCGGCGTCGAGCAAGACCTGGGCGCTGCGAAGAAAGCGGTCTGCCGGATCCTCGGCGCCGTGCACCCGGGAATAGGTGAGGTACAGCAGCGGGGCCCAACGGAAGGGACCCACCTCGCGATTCGCCGCCGGTGGATCGGCGGCGAGGTGGGCCGCCAATGCCGCCGGGTCGGCGGCGCACGCGGCGGCCGCAATGCTTTCGTCGACCAGGCCGGGGTGCCCCGCCAACACCGCCCGCGCACGAGCCCAACGCTCCGGACGATCGACCTCGCTGTAGACCAGGCAGGCAAACCGGCAGAATTCGTCGGCCGCGCTCTCGGGCGAGCCGACCGGCGGCCCGAGGGTCGGATCCCGACTCAACCGGCGAACAACAGCAAGCTGGTCGGGGTTCTGCAGCGGTGAGGAGGACATCGCGGACCAGGGTAGCGCCGCGAGTTCGTAGGCTGTCGGCATGCCGGTCGCCATTCGTGTCATCCCGTGTCTCGACGTCTCCGAGGGCCGGGTGGTCAAGGGTGTCAACTTCGTCGACCTGGTCGACGCCGGGGACCCGGTCGAACTCGCCCGACGATACGACGAGGAGGGCGCCGACGAGTTGACGTTCCTGGACATCACGGCGACCAGCGACAACCGGCGCAGCGCGTACGAGATGATCCGGCGCACCGCGGAGCAGGTGTTCATCCCGCTGACGGTCGGCGGCGGAGTGCGGACCACCGACGACGTCGACGCGTTGCTGCGGGCGGGTGCGGACAAGGTGTCGGTCAACTCGGCGGCCGTCGCTCGGCCGGGGTTCCTCTCCGAGACAGCAAACCGCTTCGGCTCGCAGTGCGTCGTCATCGCGATCGACGCCCGCCGGGTACACGGCGAGACCGCGCTGAGCTGCCCGTCCGGATTTGAGGTCACCACTCACGGCGGCCGCCGCGGCACCGGCATCGACGCCGTCGAATGGGCGGAGCGGGCCGAACTCGCCGGCGCGGGTGAGATCTTGTTGACCTCGATGGATGCCGACGGCACCAAGGACGGCTTCGACACCGACATGCTCCGGCTGATCCGGGCTGCGGTCGGTGTGCCGCTGATCGCGTCCGGTGGCGCGGGCGCGCTCGATCATTTCCCCGAGGCCATCGCGGCCGGTGCGGATGCGGTGCTTGCCGCCTCGGTTTTCCACTTCGGCCAGCTACGGATCGACGCTGTCAAAAGGGAGTTGGCGCTGGCCGGCTATCCGGTGCGCGAGGCTCTGACCCAGGTGGACCGATGACGACAGAACCAGCACCGCAAGACCCGGCGGCCGGCCTCAGGTTCAACGACGCCGGCCTGGTCTGCGCTGTGGTGCAGCAGTACGACACCAAGGAGGTGCTGATGGTGGCGTGGATGGACGCCGAGGCCCTTCGCCGTACCGTCGAGACCGGCGCGGCGACGTACTATTCGCGGTCCCGGCAGGAATATTGGGTGAAGGGGGAGACCTCCGGCAATACCCAGCGGGTCGTCGAGGTGCGGAGCGATTGCGACGGGGACACGTTGCTGGTGTTGGTGGACCAAAAGGGAGTGGCCTGCCATACCGGAACAAGAACCTGTTTCGACGACGGGCTTATCCGGACAATCCCCGCAGGCCAGACATCATGATTGTCCCGCGCACCTATTCCGCCGATCGGCGGTAGTGATACGCGTGGTGCTTCACGAAGCCCAATCGGTCATACAGGCCGAGCGCCGCGAGATTCTCGGCAGCCACCTGTAGATAAACGCTCCGGGCTCCCCGCGCCTGAGCCCACCGCATCAGTTCGGCCATCAGATGACTTCCGGCGCCCGTGCGTTTGCGGTCCTGCGCAACAGTGAGCGCGGTGATGCCCAGCCAGCCGTCGGTCAGCACGCCGCGGACCAGTGCCGATTGACCGCGCTCATCGGTCAGCGACCCGAAGACCACCGAGTTCGCGTGACACAGCACCGCCACCGCAGAATCCGGCAGCGGCGACCCGCGATACAGATACCCGTCGAGCCAACGCTGCGACGGGGTCGGCTCGAACGTTGCGGCCGGAAGATTCGGCCGCGCCGGGCAGCAGGCCAGTGATGCGGCCAGATCGGCGACGAGCATCCAGGACGGGTTGCTGACAACCCAGCCCCTGGCATCGAGATCACCGTCCAGCGAACGAGTTTCCGCGCCGAGCGGCACCTGGAACTGCGACGGTAGGTGGTATTGCCGGTAGAAATCGTCGACGTGGGCCAACGCATCAGCGAGCCCGCATCCCGGGGATCCCAGTGGCAGCACCGAATTTGCCCTCCCGGTGAACCCGGAACCGGCACGCAGCAACCAGTCTCCGAGCCTGTCAGTGCTGGTGCCCTGCCAGCCGAATGCCGCCACCTGTTCGAGCTCGACCATCCCGATTGCGGTCACCGGTTCAGGAGATCTCGGTAGCGCACGCAGCCAACCGGGACGCCATCTCGACGACGAGATGATGCGGCAGGGCCAGGTTCAGCCGGAGGAACCCCGGCGTCCCGCAGAACCGGCCGTCCACCCCGCGCACCCGCGCCAGTTCGGCGACATCAGCTGGATCGCAACCGGTTTCGCGCAGATCAAGCCACCCGAGGTAGGTTCCCTCCAGCGGCAGCAGGCGAGCCGACGGCAGTGATCGGGCGAGCTCGGCGACAAACAGGTCCCGGCCGATCCGCAGGTAGTCGACGACCGCGGCCAGATGCTCACCGCCAGCGGTGTAGGCGGCGACCGTCGCGACGGCGCCGAGCGGGGTCGCGCCGTACCAGGCGACCGGGTCGATCCCGCCCCAGCGGTCACGGTCGCCGTCGTTTGACAGGATCAGTTGGGCGCAGGACAGCCCGGCGATGTTCCAGCCCTTGGACGCCGAGGTGCCGGTGATCGTATGCCTCGCGGTCTCCGCTGTCAGCGCCGCATAGGGGCGATGAACGTGACCCGGAAACACCAATGGCGCATGGATCTCATCGGCGAAAACAATGGCGCCGGCATTCTCCACGACGTCGGCCAGGGCCAACAATTCATCCTCGGCGAAAACCCGGCCGGTCGGATTGTGCGGATTCGTCAAAACCAAAAGCGCCCCTGGCCGCAGCGCCGCTGCGATGGCCGGTAAATTCAAGGAATACCGATCGCCGTCCAATCGCAGCGGCACCGTGATGAGCTCCCGGCCGGCGAGCGCCGGGAGTGTCAAGAAAGGCATGTACGCAGGGGTGGGCACGACGACCGGCGCACCCGCCATGACGAAGTGATCCAGCACAATCCGCAATCCGCCGACGACCGAGGCGACCGGGTGTACGTCCGCGGGGTCGATCAGCCAGCCGTACCCGGCCTGCCACTGCGCGGTCGCGTCGCCGACCTCGGCATCCAGGTAGGCCGGCAAGTAACCGGTCAACCCCTGGGTCACCCCGGCCTGCAAGGCGGCAGTGATCGCGGGCGCCAACGGCAGGTCGCTCTCGGCCACCCAGGCACCGATCACACCGGGCGCAGTGCCGGACCATTTGAGTGAACCCCGGCCGCGCAGGTCGGCCTCGGTTTGCGCATCGGTCCAGGTAGCGAGCGTCACTGCAACACCGTACGACCGGCAGGTCGGTGCGAGTGCGCAGCACGCTTCCGGGCGGACGGCAGAATGACCGCCATGTCAGTACCTTCCGTCGCGCCCGCGCGCGGCGCCATCATTGCCCTGGGCGAGATCAGCCCGACGCGGGACGAGTTCCGCGAACTCGCGCGCGATCGCCGGGTCATCCCGGTGACCAGGCGGTTGCTCGCCGACGCGATCACCCCGGTCGGGCTGTATGCCACCCTGGCCGGCGATCGGCCCGGCACGTTTCTGCTCGAATCTGCCGAGAACGGTCACTCCTGGTCGCGCTGGTCGTTCGTCGGGGTGGCGGCGCCGGCCGCTCTCACCGAACGCGACGGGCAGGCGATCTGGCTGGGCACGCCGCCCGTCGGGCTGCCGACCGGCGGCAATCCACTGCACGTCCTGGCGGAGACGGTGCGACTGCTGCACACTGATCCGCTGGCCGGCCTGCCGCCGCTGACCGGAGGGATGGTCGGGTACCTCGGGTACGACGTCGTCCGCCGACTGGAGAAGATCGGCTCAACCGACGGCGCGACCATCGGCGCCGTCGACGACCTGGGCGTCCCCGAACTGGTCATGCTCTTCGCCACCGATCTGGCCGCCCTGGACCATCACGAGGGCACTGTCACGCTGATCGCGAACGCGGTGAACTGGGACAACAGCGACGAGCGGGTGGACGCCACCTACGAGGCGGCGGTGGCCCGGCTCGCCGCCATGAGCGAGCGGCTGGCCGCCCCGACATCACTTCCCGCGGCGGTCTTCTCGCACCGGACTCCGGACGTGGTCCGCCGCACGTCGTCCACCGACTACCGGGCGATGGTCGAGGTCGCGAAGGAACACATCAGGGCCGGTGACGCCTTCCAGATTGTGCTGTCGCAACGGTTCGACGTCGCGACCGAGGCGGATCCGCTGGAGATCTACCGGGTCCTCCGCGCCACCAACCCGAGCCCGTACATGTACCTGCTGCGACTTCCGACGCCCGACGGCGAGCCGATCGCCGTCGTCGGATCCTCCCCGGAGGCGTTGGTCACGGTCCGGGACGGATTGGTGACGATGCACCCGATCGCCGGGACCAGACCGCGCGGGCAGACCGAGGAGGACGACGTCCTGCTCGCCAAGGATCTGCTGGCGGATGCCAAGGAGCGCAGCGAGCACGTCATGCTCGTCGACCTCGGACGCAACGACCTGGGCCGGGTCTGCGCCGCCGGCACCGTCAAGGTGGTCGAGTTCTTCACCATCGAGCGGTACAGCCACGTCATGCACATCGTGTCCACGGTGACCGGCCGGCTCGCCAAGGGCCGCAGCGCCTATGACGCCCTCGCCGCCTGCTTCCCGGCGGGCACGCTGTCCGGCGCGCCCAAGCCGCGGGCGATGCAGATCATCGACGAGTTGGAGCATTCCCGTCGCGGGGTGTACGGCGGCGTCGTCGGGTACTTGGATTTCGCGGGTGATGCCGACACGGCCATCACCATCCGAACCGCGCTCGTCGCCAGGGGGACCGCGTATGTGCAGGCCGGGGCCGGGGTGGTGGCCGACTCGGTGCCGGCGTCGGAGGACGCGGAATGCCAGGGCAAGGCCGCCGCGGTGATCGCCGCAGTCGGCGCCGCGGCCACCCTGAGGTCAGTCGGTGGCTGACCCGACCCCGGGCCCGGCCCGGGTGAACAGGGGCCGCCAACTGGGCATCGTCGCCGTGCTGGCCGTCGCCGGAGCTGCCCTGGCGGCCATCGCCGCAGCGCTGACCTGGTGGTCGGCCGACTACGTCGATCCGCTGACCGGTGCGCTGACGATCAGTGCCTCTGGCGCCGACTGCGTCCCGGAGCTGATCCCGCTCGCGCTGGTTGGGCTGGCGGGGTTCGGCGCTGCGCTGGCCACCCGGGGGATCCCGCGGCGCGCGGTCGGGGCGGTCATCGCGCTGTGTGGTGGCGCGCTCGCCGCGCGGTCCGCGCTGTTCTTCGGCAGCACGCCCGGAGCGCTGGTCAGTGAGCTCACCCGGCCGGCCGACCCGGTCGGCACGGCTCAGCTGCACCCGGTCGGCCCGGCGCTCGGTGTGCTGGGCGGGTTGCTGCTGGCCGCCGCCGGCGTACTCATCGCGCTCGGCGTCGGCGCCCGGCAGGCAATGGGTTCGCGGTACGAGCGGGGAGCGAAGGCGCAGGCGGCGACAACTGCCAAGACCACCGACCAGGGGGACTGGTGGAAGGCGCTGGACGCCGGTGACGACCCGACGGCCGCTAGCACACCTGACGGCCGCAATGAAACCCCACCGGCCGTGTCAGAGCACACATCCGGAGACGGTTACCATGACCCCAATGCTTCTCGCTCTTCCTGACGGAAGGGCCGCCGGCCGGCGTAGATCGTGGCCGGCAAAGAACGCCGGTCGGGGTCCCGGCTGATGTTGTCGAGCGGAATGTCGAGCGCGGACAGGAGACCATCGGGTGAATGTGCTGGACGGGATCCTCGTCGGAGTGCGAGAGGATCTCGCCGCGCGCGAAGCACAGGTCCCCCTTGCCGAGGTCAAGGCAAAGGCGGCCAAGGCGCCCGCCCCACTGGACGTGCTGCCGGTGCTGCTCGGGCAGGGTGTCGGCGTCATCGCAGAAGTCAAGCGCGCCAGCCCTTCTCGTGGCGCGCTTGCCGCCATCGCCGATCCTGCGGCGCTGGCCAGGATCTACGAGGGGGCCGGCGCCCGAGCGATCTCGGTGCTCACCGAGGGACGCAGATTCGGCGGATCACTGGCCGACCTGGACGCCGTCCGGTCCGCGGTCAGCATCCCGGTGCTCCGCAAGGACTTCATCGTCAGCCCCTATCAGGTCCATGAGGCACGGGCCCACGGCGCCGACCTGGTGCTGCTGATCGTCGCGGCGCTCGAGCAGAACGTCCTGCACGGTTTGCTGGAACGCATCGAATCCCTCGGCATGACGGCCCTCGTCGAGGTACACACCGAGGCCGAAGCGGATCGAGCCTTGTCGGCCGGCGCCAAGGTCATCGGGATCAATGCCCGCGACCTGACCACGCTGACCGTTGATCGCGACGTCTTCTCCCGGATCGCCCCGGGGTTGCCCAGCGGTGTCGTCACCATCGCCGAGTCCGGTGTCCGCGGCCCGAACGACCTACTGGCCTATGCCGGCGCCGGCGCTGATGCAGTATTGGTCGGTGAGGGGCTGGTGACCAGCGGTGACCCGCGCGCCGCGCTGGCCGACCTGGTGACGGCCGGCTCACACCCGTCCTGCCCGCGGCCCGCTCGCTGAGCACCTGCTTCAGCCGAGCCGGGCGAATATCTGGAGATCACTTGCCTGTCAGTTCTGATATCTCCCTGCCCCGCCCGTCCGACGGGCTCGCCGGAACAACGCACGACCCGGACGAGCGCGGCTACTTCGGCACGATGGGCGGCCGGTGGCTGCCGGAGGCCCTGGTCGGCGCGCTGGACGAGGTCGCCGACAGCTACCGCAAGGCCCGCCGCGACCCGGAATTCCTCGGCCGGCTGGATTACCTGGCCGCCTCCTACGCCGGCCGGCCCAGCCCGGTGACGGACGCCGAACGGCTGACGGCGCATGTCGGCGGCGCGCGCATCCTGCTCAAGCGCGAAGATCTCAACCACACCGGCAGTCACAAGATCAACAATGTGCTCGGCCAGGCGCTGCTCGCGCAGCGGATGGGCAAGCGGCGGGTCATCGCAGAGACCGGCGCCGGTCAGCACGGCGTGGCAACCGCCACTGCCGCAGCGCTTCTCGGGCTGGAATGCTGCATCTACATGGGCCGGGTGGACACCGAGCGGCAGGCCATCAATGTCGCGAAGATGCAGATGCTCGGTGCCGAGGTGATCGCCGTCGACTCCGGTTCGGCGACCCTGAAGGACGCCATCAACGAGGCCTTCCGGGACTGGGTGACGAACGTCGACCATACGTTCTACCTGTTCGGCACCGTCGGCGGTCCGCATCCCTTCCCGGTGATCGTCCGCGACTTCCAGCGGATCATCGGTCTCGAAGCCCGCGCCCAGGTCCTGGAACTGACCGGGCGACTGCCGGACGCGATCTCCGCGTGCGTCGGCGGCGGGTCCAATGCGATCGGCATCTTCCACGCCTTCCTGGACGACGAGAGCGTGCGGCTCGTCGGCATGGAGGCCGGCGGCGACGGCATCGACACCGGTCGGCACGCCTCCACGATCAGCGGCGGCACGGTCGGTGTGCTGCACGGTGCCCGCTCCTTTCTGCTGCAGGATGCCGACGGGCAGATCATCGAGTCGCACTCGATCTCGGCCGGGCTGGATTACCCCGGCGTCGGACCGGAACATGCGCACCTCGCCGAGATCGGGCGGGCCGAGTACCGCTCGATCACCGACACCCAGGCGATGGACGCCTTCGCGTTGCTGACCCGCACCGAGGGCATCATCCCGGCCATCGAATCCGCGCATGCCGTGGCCGGGGCCCTGGACCTGGCCAGGGAAATCGGACCCGACGGGGTCGTGCTGATCAACGTCTCCGGGCGTGGCGACAAGGACATGGAGACGGCGATCAACTGGTTCCACCTGGGTGAGCCGAACCGGGAAACCGGTGACGTGACACCGGGCGACCCGGTTCCGGTCGACGTCAACGCCGGGGACATCGCGCCGGTGGGAGACGAACGAGAGCGAGCATCGCAGGCGCCCCCCGGGCGCCGAGGAGCGGAGCGATCCGAGAGTCGACCCATTGGCACCGAGGCAGTCCAGTGACCGCACTGTCCAGCATGTTCGCCGACCTCCGCGCCCAGGGCCGGGCCGCGCTGGTCGGGTACCTGCCTGCCGGATACCCGACGATCGACGGGTCGAAGGAACTGCTCGCCGCGATGATCGACGGCGGCTGCGACCTGGTCGAGGTGGGCCTGCCGTTCTCCGACCCGGTGCTTGACGGGCCCGTCATCCAGCACGCGGCGCAGACCGCGCTGGCCCGCGGCTTCCACGTCCGTGACGTGTTCGGCATCGTCCGGTCCGTCACCGATGCCGGTGGCCGCGCCGTCGTCATGACGTACTTCAACCCGGTGCTGGCCTACGGGGTCGACGCCTTCGCTCGCGACCTGGCAGCGGCCGGCGGGTCCGGTGTCATCACCCCCGACCTGATCGTCGACGAGGCCGGTCCCTGGCTGACGGCGACGACGGCCAGCAGTATCGACCCGATCTTTCTGGTCGCGCCGTCATCCTCCGCCGAACGGATCGCCCTCACCGCGGCGTCCACCAGCGGTTTCCTGTACGTCGCGTCGACGATGGGAGTGACCGGTGCCCGCAATCAGGTGTCCGCCGCCGCACCGGAACTGGTCGCACGCTGCCGGGAGATCACCGACCTGCCGCTCGGCGTCGGGCTCGGCGTCCGCACGGGCGAGCAGGCCGCCGAGATCGCCGGCTTCGCCGACGCGGTGATCGTCGGGTCAGCCTTCGTCAGCGCCGCGGAACGCGGCGGGCCGGACGCCGTCCGCGAGTTGGCGGCCGAACTGGCGGCCGGAATCCGGTCCGCGACCCGGGCCAGCCGGGTGAGCGCGCCGTGATCCACGCGCTGCTGGACATCCCCTCACCTTCACGCGGCGTCTGGTACGTCGGGCCGATCGCGCTGCGGGCCTACGCGATCTTCATCATCATCGGCATCGTCGTCGCCGTCTGGTGGGGCAACAAGCGCTTCGTCGCGCGTGGTGGCCGGCCCGGCCGGGTGACCGACATCTCCGTTTTCGCAGTGCCTTTCGGCATCATCGGCGGCCGGATCTACCACGTCATCACCGACAACCAGCTGTACTTCGGGGAAGGCCTCAACCCCTGGAACGCCCTCGCCATCTGGAACGGTGGCCTCGGCATCTGGGGCGCCATCGCCTTCGGCGCGGTCGGCGCGTGGATCGGCTGCCGCTATTACAAGGTGCCGCTGGCCTCCTACGCCGACTCGATCGCACCCGGCATCGTCGTCGCGCAGGCCATCGGCCGGCTCGGCAACTACTTCAACCAGGAACTGTTCGGCGCGGCGACCTCGATGCCCTGGGGCCTCGAGGTCTTCGTCCGCACTCCGGGCGGCGTGGCCGGCAGCGTGCCGGCCAGCGGTGTCTGCGAATTCCCGACCGACTACATCAAGGCCGCCCCCGAGGTGCTGTGCGGGGTGTATCAGCCCACGTTCCTCTACGAGATTCTGTGGAACCTCGGGGTGGCGCTGGTCGTGGTGCTGGCCGACCGGCGGTTCAAGCTCGGCGGCGGCCGGGCGTTCGCGTTGTACGTCGCCGGCTACACGCTGGGCCGCACCTGGATCGAGATGCTCCGCATCGACCCCGCCAATCACATCTTCGGGCTGCGGATCAACGTGTTCACCTCGGTGATCGTGTTCCTCGGCGCCGTGGTGTTCCTGATCGTGCGCCGCCATGTCGGCCGCGAGGACCCGGCGTTGGTGTGGGGCCCGGACCGGCCGGGCAAGGACAGCGGACGCGAACCACCGTCGCAATCGGACGAGCCAGAACCGCAGAACGATGCGGGCGAGCCAATGGGTCACGGTGAAACCGAGCTACCGACGGACTCCGTCAAGCCAGAGGGGCCGGGGCCGCGTTAACACCATGGGTCCTACCCCGGTGCTGGTACCGATCGGCGCCGCCGGTGCGGTAACTTTGGCAGGTGCTGGGCCATCGTCGTCCCTGTCGATTCCGCGCTCTACGAGCGTGGGGCACGGTGACGATGGGCGGTAACCCCGCCGTAGGTCACACCTCCCTGCGCTCGGGCCTGGTGGCTCACCCCCCGCCACGGACGGCCCTTTTGCTCGCCCCGCCGGGGTGGGCATTTTCGTAGCTCACGCAGGCCGCCCCGCCGCAGTCGTCGAGTGCAGTCCTGATCGTTCGACCTGCACCCCCGCCTTTCGCACCGCCGTATCCGATGTGACATGTCCAACCGTGCCAGCCGCCGCGAGGCGGTCACGCCGCCGACGACGGGAGGTCTGCCGTGCAGTACTCGGCAACACCCGCCCCCCAGGGGCTCTACGACCCACAGTTCGAGCGTGACGCCTGCGGCGTCGCGGCCGTCGCCGACATCAAGGGCAGGCGCAGCCACTCGATCGTGAACAGCGGCGTCACCGCGCTGATCAATCTCGACCACCGTGGTGCCGCCGGCGCCGACCCGGCGGTCGGGGACGGTGCCGGAATCCTGATTCAGGTGCCGGACGAACTCTTCCGCGCGGTCGTCGACTTCGAGCTGCCGGTCAGCTCCGACCCGCGGCACGGACAGGCCTACGCCGTCGGGCTGGGCTTCCTGCCCGCGGACGCCGAATTGCGTGCCCAGGCCAAGGAGATCGTCGCCCGGATCCTCGCCGAGGAGGGCCTTGAGCTGCTCGGCTGGCGGGTCACCCCCACCGACCCGATCGGCTCCGGTGTCGGGCAGATGGCGTTGGACGTCATGCCGGCCTTTGAGCAGCTGTTCGTCGGAGGACCACCGCGCGCCGACGGCTCCGCGCTGTTCGGGCTCGACCTGGACCGGGCGATTTACCCGGCCCGCAAGCGGATCGAGCACGAGAGCGCCGCGGCGATGGGCGAGGAACACGGGGTGTACTTTGCCTCGCTGTCCAGCCGCACCCTGGTCTACAAGGGCATGCTCACCACCGAGCAACTGCCGGCGTTCTTCGGGGACCTCACCGACACCCGGACCGAGAGCGCGATCGCGATCGTGCACTCCCGGTTCTCCACGAACACCTTCCCGGCCTGGCCGCTGGCCCACCCGTTCCGCTACATCGCGCACAACGGCGAGATCAACACGGTCCGCGGCAACCGGAACCGGATGCGGGCCCGTGAGGCGATGCTGTCCTCGAAGCTGATCCCCGGCGATCTGGCTCGGGCGTTCCCGATCTGCACCCCTGGCGCCTCGGATTCGGCCTCGTTCGACGAAGTCCTTGAGCTGTTGCACCTCGGCGGGCGCTCGCTGCCGCACGCGGTGCTGATGATGATCCCGGAGGCGTGGGAGAACAACGCCACCATGGATCCGTCGATCCGCGGCTTCGCCGAATTCCACGCCTCGCTGATCGAGCCGTGGGACGGCCCGGCCTGTGTGACGTTCACCGACGGCACCGTGCTCGGTGCCGTGCTCGACCGCAACGGGCTGCGCCCCGGACGCTGGTGGCTGACCACCGACGACACCGTCGTGCTGGCGTCCGAGGCCGGCGTGCTGCCGATCCCGCCCGAGAAGGTTCTCGAACGTGGCCGGCTGCAGCCGGGCCGGATGTTCCTGGTGGATACCGACCAGGGCCGCATCCTGGACGACACCGAGGTCAAGCGTGACCTCGCCGCCGACCAGCCGTACCGCGACTGGGTGCACGCCGGCCTGATGCGGCTCACCGAACTGCCCGCGCGGGAGCACGTCACCGTCTCGCACCGCAGCGTGCTGGCCCGGCAGAAGATCTTCGGCTACACCGAGGAAGAGCTGCGGGTGCTGATCACCCCGATGGCGTCCACCGGTGCCGAGGGCATCGGGTCGATGGGCACCGACACCCCGGAGGCGGTGCTGTCCACCCGGCCGCGGTTGATCTTCGACTACTTCAGCCAGCTCTTCGCGCAGGTCACCAACCCGCCACTGGATGCGATCCGGGAAGCCGTCGTCACCTCGTTGTCGTCCGTGATCGGGCCAGAAGCGAACCTGCTGGAACCGGGACCGTGGTCCTGCCGGCAGGTCGTGCTGCCGTTCCCGGTGCTGGACAACGACGACCTCGCGAAGCTGATGGGGATGAACGCCGAGGGCAACCTGCCCGGCTTCGCCTCCGCCACCATCTCCGGGCTCTACGACGTCGGCGGCGGCCCGGACGCCCTGGCCGCCGCGATCGAACGATGTCGGCAGGAGGCCGATGACGCGGTCGCCGCCGGTGCCCGGGTGATCATGCTGTCCGACCGGCACTCCACCGCCGACCGGGCGCCGATCCCGTCCCTGCTGCTGACCTCGGCCGTGCACCAGCACATGGTGCGGCAGAAGACCAGGACCAAGGTCGCGCTCGTCGTCGAATCCGGCGATGCCCGCGAGGTGCACCATATTGCTCTGCTGCTGGGCTACGGCGCCGGCGCCGTCAACCCGTACCTGGTGATCGAGAGCGCCGAAGACCTGTCCCGGCAGGGACTTCTCGGCGACGTCACGTGCGAGAAGGCCGTCCGGAACACCGTGTACGCGCTCGGCAAGGGCGTACTCAAGGTGATGAGCAAGATGGGCATCTCCACTGTCGGTTCCTACCGCGGCGCGCAGGTGTTCGCGGTGTTCGGTATCGACAGCGAGGTGCTCGATGAGTACTTCACCGGCACCACCACCCGCACCGGCGGCAGCGGCCTGGCCACCATCGCCTCCGATGTTTCGCGTCGCCACGGCCTCGCCTTCGTGCAGAACCCCGGCACGCTGGAGCACCGCAAGCTGGAGATCGGTGGCCAGTACCAGTGGCGCCGCGAGGGCGAGATCCACCTGTTCAACCCGGAAACCGTGTACCTGCTGCAGCACTCCACCCGCAGCAAGCAGGAGAAGGTGTTCCGCCGCTACACCGATGCCGTCGACAAGCTCTCCCGCGAGGGCGCCACGCTGCGTGGGCTGTTCGAGCTGCGCACGGGGGAGCGGCCGGCGGTGCCGCTGGACGAGGTCGAGCCGACCTCGGAGATCGTCAAGCGGTTCGTCACCGGCGCCATGTCGTACGGGTCCATCTCCATCGAGGCGCACCAGACCCTGGCCATCGCAATGAACCGGCTCGGCGGCAAGTCGAACACCGGTGAGGGCGGCGAGGATGTCGACCGGCTGCTCGACCCGGTGCGGCGGTCCGCGATCAAGCAGGTCGCGTCCGGCCGGTTCGGGGTGACCAGCGCGTTCCTGGTGAATGCTGCAGAGATCCAGATCAAAATGGCGCAGGGCGCGAAGCCCGGCGAGGGCGGCCAGTTGCCTGGTTCCAAGGTCTATCCGTGGATCGCCGCCACCCGGAACGCCACGGCCGGTGTCGGGCTGATCTCGCCGCCGCCGCACCACGACATCTACTCCATCGAGGATCTCAAGCAACTGATCCACGACCTGCGCAACGCCAACCCGGCCGCCGACGTGTCGGTCAAGCTGGTATCGGTGCCCGGCGTCGGCACGGTCGCCGCCGGCGTCACCAAGGCGCACGCGGACAAGGTGATCGTCGCCGGTTACGACGGCGGCACCGGGGCCGCTCCGCTGACCTCGCTCAAGCACACCGGTCAGCCGTGGGAACTCGGCCTGGCCGAGACCCAGCAGACGCTGCGGCTCAACCAGCTCCGCGAGCAGGTCAAGGTGCAGGTCGACGGCGGGCTCAAGACTCCGCGGGACGTCGTCGTCGCCGCGCTGCTGGGCGCCGAGGAGTTCGGCTTCTCCACCGCGCCACTGGTGGTGGCCGGCTGCGTGATGATGCGGGTCTGCCACCTGGACACCTGCCCGGTCGGCATCGCCACCCAGAACCCGGTGCTGCGCGAGCGGTACACCGGGACCCCGGAATTCGTCGAGACGTTCTTCACCTACCTGGCCGCCGAGGTCCGCGAATACCTTGCGGCCCTTGGCTTCCGGTCGATCGAGGAGGCTGTCGGGCACGCCGAGATGCTGGACGTGTCCGGCGCCGTCGCGCACCACCGGGCGCGCGGGCTGGACCTGGCGCCGCTGCTGGTCATCCCGGACGTGCCGAGCGACTACTCGTGCACGCACCCGGCCCAGCACGACCTGTCCAAGACCCTGGACGCCACCTTGATCAAACTTGCCGCGCCGGCGCTGCAGGACGCCAGGGCGGTGCGCATCGACCTGCCGATCCGCAACGTGGACCGGACGGCAGGCACCATGCTCGGCTCCGAGGTCACCCGGATCTTCGGCCCGGAGGGTCTGCCCGACCACACCATCGACGTGAACCTGACCGGCACCGCCGGTCAGTCGCTGGGTGCCTTCCTGCCCCGCGGCGTGTCCATCACGCTGCTGGGTGACGCCAACGATTACGTCGGCAAGGGGTTATCCGGTGGGCAGATCATCGTCCGCCCGGACGAGAACTCGCCGTCCCAGGCGCCCGGGGTGAAGACCCAGGTGATCGCCGGCAACACCATCGGCTACGGCGCCACCTCCGGCGAGATCTACCTGCGGGGCCGGGTCGGGGAACGCTTCGCGGTCCGCAACTCCGGCGCCCTGATGGTGACCGAGGGCACGGGCGACCACGCCTGCGAGTACATGACGGGTGGCCGGGTGGTCATCCTCGGCCGGACGGGTCGCAATGTCGGCGCCGGGATGAGCGGCGGCATCGCCTACCTGCTCGACCCGGAACCGGCGAAGGTGAACCCGGAACTGGTCGACCTCGAGGCGTTGGACGCCAACGAGGTGTTCTGGCTGGGCGAGGTGATCAGCTCGCACGCCAAGCTGACCGGTTCCCGGGTCGCCGCCGCGCTGCTGGCCGACTGGCCGATCGCCGCGATCCGGTTCTCCCGGGTGATGCCGCGGGACTACCGGAAGGTGCTGTCCATCCGCGCCGAGGCTGCCGCCCTCGGTATCGACGCCGACGAGATGATCATGGAGGCAAGCCATGGCTGATCCCAGCGGCTTCCTGAAGTTCGACCGCAAGGGCCCGGCGCGCCGCCCCATTCCGCTGCGCCTGCGGGACTGGCACGAGGTGTACGAACCGTTCGACGACCAGGACCTGCGGGCACAGGCGACCCGCTGCATGGATTGCGGGATCCCGTTCTGCCACCAGGGTTGTCCGCTGGGCAACATCATCCCGGAGTGGAACGACCTGGTCCGCACCGGCAAGTGGGAGGAGGCGTCGGATCGGCTGCACGCCACCAACAACTTCCCGGAGTTCACCGGGCGGCTCTGCCCGGCGCCCTGCGAGGCGGCCTGCGTCCTGGGTATCGGTGACGAGCCGGTGGCGATCAAGCTGGTCGAACAGCAGATCGCCGACCACGCCATCACCGCTGGGTTCGGCCTCACCCCCAGGCCGGCCGAGCTGTCGACCGGGCGGTCGGTAGCCGTGATCGGTTCCGGCCCGGCCGGCCTGGCAGCGGCGCAACAACTGGCCAGGGCAGGTCACGCCGTCACCGTGTACGAGCGGGACGCCCGGATCGGCGGCCTGATGCGGTACGGCATCCCCGAGTTCAAGATGGAGCGCGCGGTCCTGGATCGGCGACTGGAGCAGATGGAGGCCGAGGGAGTCACCTTCGTCGGCGGGTGCGCCGTCGGCATCGACCTGACCGTCGAGCAGCTGCAGGCCGAGTTCGACGCGGTCGTCATCGCGACGGGATCGACCATCCCGCGCGAGCTGACCGTCGACGGCCGGCACCTGGACGGCGTCCACCTGGCGATGCCGTACCTGATCCAGCAGAACGAGGTGCTGGAAGGCACCCGGGACGCCGTGGAGATCTCCGCCGAGGGCAAGAAGGTCATCATCATCGGCGGCGGCGACACCGGCGCCGACTGTTACGGCACCGCGCTGCGGCAGAACGCGGCCTCCGTGACCCAGCTGGACATTCACGTCCAGCCCCCGCCCACCCGGGATCCGTCCACCCCGTGGCCGACATACCCGCTGCTGCTGCGGATCTCGGCCGCCCATGAGGAGGGCGGGGAGCGCGTCTTCGGCGTGAACTCGACCTCCATCGAGGGAACCGACGGCAAGGTGACCGGCCTGCACATGGTCGAGGGCAAGCGGATCCCCGGCGGCTTCATTCCCACCGAGGGCACCGAAACGCACTTCGACGCCGACCTGATCCTGATCGCGCTCGGCTTCGTCGGACCCGAAAAGCCCGGCCTGCTCGACGGTCTCGGGGTGCAGATCTCCGGCCGCGGCACCATCGTGCGGGACGAGAACTACATGACCAGCGTGCCGGGGGTGTTCGTCGCCGGTGACGCCGGCCGCGGCCAGTCGCTGATCGTCTGGGCCATCGCCGAGGGCCGGTCCGCCGCCGCCGGCGTGGACGCCTACCTCGCCGGGTCCTCGTTCCTGCCGGACCCGTTGGAGCCCACCGCCGTTGCCATGCGATGAGTTGACCAGCGGTGAGGCCTCACTGACCACCGACGGCCCGCTCGTCCTGTCGCACCTCGGGGTACGACGGGCGATCGGGATCATCGGCATCGCCCTGCCGTTCGTGCTGCTGATCGGCGGGCTGGTTCTTGACGGTGTGGGTGTGCAGAGCTCGATCAGCGCGTACTACTACACCGTCATGGGTGACGTCTTCGTCGGCAGCCTCTGCGCCCAGGGTGTGCTCCTGATCTCGTACCACTACCGGCGGGGAGATGCGGTGTTGTCCACCGTTGCCGGAATCTTGGTGATCCTTGTCGCACTGCTGCCGACCGCCCCGGTCGAGCCGACCGCGCAGCAGTCCTTCATCGGCGCGGTGCATCTGGTGTGCGCAACGTTGTACTACCTGACGCTGGCGTACTTCTCCTTCTTCCTCTTCACCAGGACGCACCCGGCTAGGCCACCGACGGCGCGAAAGCTGTTGCGGAACCGGCTCTATCGGGTTTGCGGGGTGGTTGTCGTCGGGTGTTTGGTGGGCGCCGGGGTGACCGGAATGCTGCTGCGTGATTCCCTTGGCCGGCTGCATCCGGTGTTCTGGTTCGAGACCCTGGCGGGCCTCGCGTTCGGCGCCGCGTGGTTGATCAAGGGCGAGACCCTGCTCCGGGATCGCCGACCGTGAACGCCTGGTGAACCCTGTGAGGCCCACCTCATGATCGGTTCAGAATGGCGCTAAGGTAACCGCCATGACTCGCCGCGCAAAAATCGTTTGCACTATGGGACCCGCGACGTCGTCCGAGGAGGGCATCGCCGCCCTGCTGGATGCTGGGATGAACGTCGCCCGGATGAACTTCAGTCATGGCGACTACGCCGACCACAAAGTGATCTACGACCGGCTCCGGGCCGCTGCCAAGTCGGCCGACAAGGCCCTGGCCGTGCTGGCCGATCTGCAGGGACCGAAGATCCGGCTCGGCCGGTTCAGTGACGGACCGCATGACTGGAACACCGGCGACCGGGTGACGATCACCGTCGATGACGTCGTCGGTGTCAAAGACCGCGTCTCGACCACGTACCTCGGCCTGGCCAACGATGCTAGGCCCGGTGACCGCCTGTTGATCGACGACGGGAAGGTCGGGCTGGTCGTCACCCAGGTCACCGGCAACGACGTCGAGTGTGCGGTCACCGAGGGCGGGCCGGTGTCCAACAACAAGGGCATCTCGCTGCCGGGGATGAACGTCTCCGTGCCGGCGATGAGCCAGAAGGACGTCGACGACCTGAAGTTCGCCCTGTCGCTGGGCGTCGACGTCATCGCGTTGTCCTTCGTCCGGTCGCCCACCGACGTCGACCTGGTGCATCAGGTGATGGACGAGGTCGGCGCGCCGCGGCTGCCGGTCATCGCCAAGATCGAGAAGCCCGAAGCCGTCGCCAATCTCGAGGCGATCGTGCGGGCGTTCGATGGCATCATGGTCGCCCGCGGTGACCTCGGGGTTGAGCTGCCGCTGGAGCAGGTGCCGCTGGTGCAGAAGCGGGCCGTGCAGATCGCCAGGGAGAACGCCCGGCCGGTCATCGTCGCGACCCAGATGCTCGATTCGATGATCGAGCACTCCCGGCCGACCAGGGCCGAGGCGTCCGACGTGGCGAACGCGGTACTCGACGGCGCAGATGCCCTGATGCTGTCCGGCGAGACGTCGGTCGGCAAGTACCCGATCGTCACGGTGAAGACCATGGCGAAGATTATCGAGGCAGTCGAGGCCGAGTCCGTGACGGCCCCGCCGCTGACCCACACCCCGCGGACCATGGGCGGCGTGCTGTCCTTCGCCGCCAGGGACATCGGCGAGCGCATCGGCGCCAAGGCGCTGGTGGCCTTCACCTACTCGGGCGACACCGTCCGCCGGCTGGCCCGGCTGCACACCGCGTTGCCGGTCCTCGCCTTCACCCCGAGGGAAGAAGTCAGGAATCAGCTCTCGCTGACCTGGGGTGTGCGGACCTTCGTGACGCCGGCCGTGATCACCACCGACGCCATGGTCGAGCAGGTGGACATCGCCATGCTGGAGGTTCCCGGCTTCGAGGCGGGCGACGTGGTCGTCATCGTGGCCGGCGCCCCGCCGAACACCTCGGGCTCGACCAACCTGATTCGGGTTCACCGGCTCGGGCACGCGGACTGACGCCCGGGTGAGTGAACCGACTGACGACACCCCGGCTGCGGACCTCGACACCCCGGGCGCAACCCTCGACATCGACGGCGTGCCCCGTGGTCAGGCCGTCGTCGATGGCCTGGTCACGCTGCTCGACCTGGAGCGGCTCGAGGACAATCTCTATCGCGGGGTGTCGCCGGCGCTGTCGCCCATCCGGGTGTTCGGTGGGCAGGTCGCCGCGCAGGCCCTGATCGCTGCCGGGCGGACGGTACCCAGTGAACGACGCGTGCATTCGCTGCACGCGTATTTCCTGCGGCCCGGCAGCCCGCGGCAGCCGATCGTCTATCAAGTCGACCGAGTCCGGGACGGTGTCTCGTTCACCACCCGCCGGGTGGTCGCCATCCAGAACGGCAAGCCGATCTTCACGATGTCCGCGTCGTTCCAGATCGACGAGCCCGGTGTCGACCATGCCGATCCGATGCCGGTGGTTCCGCCGCCGGAATCGCTGCCCACCTACGCGGAGCGGATTGCCTCGATCCGGGAGCGGATGGCCGTCTGGGGACAGATCCCGCGGCCCTTCGACATCCGGTACGTCGACGACCCGCCCTGGGAATCCCGGCTGTCCGGGCCGCAGGCGGAGGCGCACAACAAGGTGTGGTTCCGGGCCGACGGGGTGCTACCCGACGACGATCTGCTACACGTCTGCGTCCTGGCGTACCTGTCCGATCTGACGCTGCTCTATTCCGTGCTGGCGACGCATGCGCTGTCGATGGAGTTCGATCGGATCCAGATGGCTTCGCTCGATCATGCGATGTGGTTCCACCGCCCGTTCCGGGTCGATGAGTGGGTGTTGTACGACACCAGTTCGCCGAGTGCTTCCGGGGCGCGTGGGCTGGGCACCGGGCACTTCTTTGATCAGGAAGGTCGGATGCTCGCCACCGTGGTGCAGGAAGGGTTGGTCCGGCTGCGTTGATCGGGGACCTCGGGCCGACTCGCGTTACGCCCGGACCTCCGGCGGCCGGCGCCCTGGTGACGGGCACCCCACGGCCGGCGCCCGGGTGACGGGCACCCCACGGCCGGCGCCCGGGTGGCGGGTACTCCCACGGCCGGCGCCCGGGTGGCGGGTACTCCCACGGCCGGCGCCCGGGTGGCGGGCACTCCCGCGGACGGCGCCCCGGTGAGAACCACTCCGGTGGCCGGTACTGCGGTGCTGGCGCTGAAGGAGTGGGCTGCAGTTGTCCACGCACTTTTGGACGGCAGGCAGACGGTGCTGCTGCGCAAGGGTGGCATCCACGAGAAGCGGTTCGCGCTGCTCGGGTCCCGGTTTGTCGTGTTCCCGACCGTGGCGCACAGTCATGCCGAATCCACGCGACCAGAGCATGCTTCTCTGCTCGAGCAGGGTCTTCCGGATGTTGCGGACGGAGAACTGGTGGTGCGAGTTGACCTGGAGGTCGTTGAGGCGATCGCGGTGCGCCGCCCGGACCGCATCGCCGAACTCGAGCCGTTCCACATCTGGACGACGGAGTCCGTGCGTAGCAACAGGATTGACTTCCGGCCGCGCCGCGAACTGGCCGCCATCGTCGTCCGGGCCCGGCCCCTCGCCGAACCGGTGACCGTGCCAATGTTACCGGAGTATGCAGGCTGCCGGAGCTGGGTCGACCTTGACCAGCCATCGCTTGCTGTGGTCGAAAGGCTTGGTCCGGTACATGACGACCGCACCCTGCTCGACGTCGCCGATCGGGTCCGAGCGGCAGTCGGCTGAGACGTGGTGGACTAAGTCCTTGACTAAGTCCTCTGCTGGTGCTGATATAAAGCATGACCGTGGTGGGTGTTCACGAGGCGAAGACGCATTTTTCGCAACTGCTCCGGCGGGTAGCGAGCGGGGAAGAGATCGAGATCCATTCCGGTGGCCGCCCGGTCGCTCGGTTGGTTCCGATCAAGCCGCCAGGAAAGCGTCAGTTCGGTCATGACCGTGGGCGTTTCGAGGTCCCTGATGGTTTCGATGCTCCGCTACCCCCGGAAGTGCTGGCCGATTTTGAGTGACCACCATCCTGCTCGACACCCACGTCTTCCTTTGGCTCCAGTCGACCCCCGAGCGTTTGGCCTCCGCACTACCACTGCTCGCTGATGAGAACACCACCTTGTTGCTTTCTGCGGCCAGTTCGTGGGAAATCGCCGTCAAATGGGGATTGGGCAAGTTGGCACTGCCTGAGACGCCCGAGACCTACGTTCCTGATCGAATGCAACGGGACGCGATCGATGCCCTACCGGTGGTGCATTCCCATGCACTGGCGGTAGCAAAATTGCCTCACCATCATCGGGATCCGTTTGATCGACTGCTGATCGCTCAGGCGATGTCCGAACGTATCCCGCTGGCGACGGCCGACCCGTCAATGCGTGCTTATGCTGCGGAGTTGCTCTGGGTCGGTTGAATCGAACTGGCGTCAATACCGACGGGATGTCGTTAATGGCTTCCACCCGCGTTCTGCCCTGGCACCAATCAGGCTCTGGCTATGAACCGCGTTCCGGTCAGAATGGTGGTTCGTCGGGTAGTTCGGTGTCGTCATTGTGATGATCGCGGTCGGCGTTGTCGTGTAAGTCGCTATCGGGCTGGTCTTCGGTCGACTCGGCCCAAGCGGTTTCGCTGGTGTCGTAGAGCATTTCGGGTTGGTTGAGGTGGTGGCGGAGCAGGAGCGCGGTGGCGAGTTCTTCGACGGTGCTGGCAGGTGCTGGCGGCTGGTCGCCAAGGTTGCTGGCGTTGGCGAAGTCGGTCAGGGTGTCGAGCCGTTCGGCGATGGCGGTTGCGGCGTGGGTGATGTGCGCGGTCATGTTTCGGATGTCCGGGACCGCGGCTGGTCGGGGCCGCGTTGTGTAGCGGTGTCCGGTGGGGCTGGTCCAATGCAGGGTGAATTGCTCTGTGCTGACCCTGATCTGCCAGTCGGCATGGTGCTTGATCAAATGGTGCCGGCGACAGAATGGTCCGGCGTTTTCTTTGGAGGTTCGTCCACCGTTTTCGGGGTGCTGGTGGTCGAAGGGTTCGCGGTGGTCGATGTCGCAGCGCCAGACGGGTTGTCGGCAAGACGGGAATTGGCAGGTGCCCAGTAGTGCGGCGACTTGGTCGCGGAGTTTCTGGGTGGGGCGGTAAGTGAGCGCTCCGGCGTCGGTGGCGATCCCGGTGGTCGGATCGGTGATGAGTGCGGTGATGGTGCCGGCGGACGTGGCGATGGCGCGGGCCAGGCTGGCGGGGATGGCGCCGAATCCGGCGAGCTTGCCGGGTAGTTCGTTGAGTCCGGCGAGGGTGTCTAGGCCGATCGTGACGGACAGGTGGGGTCGTCGTCCTTGCCGGGTGAAGGCGCGGCGGGATCGAGCGGCGGCAGCGGCGGCGGCGGCGGCGGCAGCGGGTCGGTCGAGGACCGGCGGGGCGACCGGTGCGGGGATGGCGGGGACCGGCGGGACCGGTGCGGTGGCCGGGGGGATTGGGCTATCCGACAACTGGTCCGACGGCATCACTGGGCTGGCATCGGTTGAGGTGCCGGTATCGGGCCGTTGATGGTTGCCGCTGGCCAACTCCTCGGGTTCCGGATCTGCGTCGTGCAGTTCGTCGCCGAGACCCTCCGGCATCTCTTCCTCGGGTATTACGTCAGCGTCGGTGGGGTCTGCCGCGTCGGTGACATCTGCCGCGTCGGTGACATCAGCCGCCTCGGCGTCCGGGGTTCCGGTGTGTTTCTTGGGGTCGTTGGGTGTGCCGGGGACGGAATCGCCGGTGGCGTCAGCAGCACCGGGTGCGCGGGGTGTGCTGCTGTCGGGGATGGAGTGTCCGATGAAGTCGGCGAGGTCGAGAAAGCCATGCGTCATCAATTGGTCGGCGATGTCGACCCAAGCGTCGATCCGGCGGGCGCCGATGCCTCTGGTGTCTCCGGCGGTTCCTGCGGTGCTGGACGCGAGGAGGTCGCTGAGTTGGTAGATCTTCACCGCTCCGTCGGCGGTGAGGTAGGCGCTCAGGGTGGCCATGGCGTCGGGTTGGGCCCGCAAGCTGAGGTCCCGTTGGGTGGCGGCGGCGCGGTGCCGGTCTTCGGATCCTTCGGGGTCGACGATGATCACCGCCTGACCGGCGAGTTCGCGGAGCTCGCTGGTGCTCAGATCTGGGGCGTCGGGCAGCACGAGGTCTTGGAGGTCGGCGGTGTTGCCGGGGGTGAGGGGTTGGCAGTGTTCAGCGATGATGCGGGCTTTCGCGCGGTCGAGCTGCCCGGCTTCCAGGGCGTGCAGGGTCGGTGCGAGAACTGTTGTCATGGTGGTGGCTTCGCGGACCCGGATCCCGCTGGTGACCGGTGATATCCGTAGTGCGGCGGCGATCTCGGACGCCGCGAGGCAGGTCGCGGCATCCTCGACGAAGAGTTGGACGTTGTCGGGGTCGTCATCGCCGGTCATGCAATTCTTCCGGGCCAGCCGGGCGGCCAACCGCATAGGGTCACCGGCCATGAACGGCACGGCCAGGGCGGCCATGAGTCGCATTTGCAGGCCGGTCAGCAGGGACAGGGCCTTCTCGCTCGCGACGATCGCGTCGACAAGTTCGGGACCGGTGAGATCGGCAGCATCGGTGGTGGCCACCGCGGTCAGTGTTTCCGGGTTGGCGGACTGGGAAGCGCGCGCCGCCCATGGCCCCGGCGACCCTGATCCCTCGGTATCCATTGAACCTCTCCTCGAACGTGGGAACGTATGTTCGAATCATAGGGTATGGTGAGCAAGGAAGCAAGGATTCATGAAAGGAGTTCCCGGTGATGGTTTCAACGGGTGGCCGTGTCGGGGTGTCCACGCTCCGAGCCGATCATTGGAGTGCTGCGGCACCGCGAAAGAGCGCCGAGGATCAGCCACCCTAGGCCGCGAGGTTGCATGATCGGACTTCGGCAGTGGCCGCCCGCGACGGAACAGTCGCCTCGTCAAGAAAGGCGGCAGGTGCCGAATCAGGGATCGTGCCGGGCGGGGTGAGCCGCCCATCAGTAGCGTGGGGTCGGGTCGGGTTGGGAACTGACCCTGAGCGCACCGCCGGCCGAGCTGGTCCGGAAACGAACCCTTTGAAGGAGATCTGATGAGCCTCAGCGACGACGACATCACGACAGGCAGTGGCACCGCAGAGGGGCCGGCTGATGGCGGTGCCGACGGCAAGCCCGGTGTGCATGACGGTGGCGCTGACGGCGGTGCCGATGGGGGTGCCGATTCGGGTGCAGAGGGGCTGGCTGATGGTGGAGCGGGCGGCAAGCCCGGCGTCCATGACGGAGGTGCGGACGGTGGCGCGGACGGTGGTGCCGATGGTGGCGCGGACGGTGGTGCCGATGGTGGCGCGGACGGTGGTGCCGATGGTGGCGCGGACGGTGGTGCCGATGGTGGCGCGGACGGTGGTGCCGATGGTGGCGCGGACGGTGGTGCCGATGGTGGCGCGGACGGTGGTGCCGATGGTGGCGCTGACGGCGGTGCCGATGGTGGTGCCGACGGAGCCGCTGGCAGCTGATGGTCGATAGCGACGTTGCGGGGACGAACGGCTTCGCCGGGCGTCCCCGCGTCCTACTTGATCATCGGTCGGTGTTGAGTCGGTGCGTGGCCATCCCGATCGGCGAGTTTGCCGAAAGGTACTGGGCCACATCGCCTTTGCTGACCCCGACCGCGATGCTGGACCAGGATTTCGACGACCTGTTCTCGCCGACCGCGGTCGACGAGCTCATCTCCGAGCGCGGCCTGCGAACCCCGTTCCTCCGGATGGCCAAGAACGGATCCGTTCTGGCGTCGTCGACCTTCACCCGGTCCGGCGGCACTGGCGCGACCATCGCGGACCAGGTTGCCGACGACAAGGTGCTCGCGCAGCTCGCCGGCGGTGCGACCCTCGTGTTGCAGGCGCTGCATCGCACCTGGCCACCGCTGATTCGATTCGGCAGCGACCTGGCCGCCGAACTCGGGCATCACGTGCAGATCAACGCCTACATCACTCCGCCGGAGAACCAGGGGTTCGCCGCCCATTACGACACGCACGACGTCTTTGTTCTGCAGGTGGCAGGAAGTAAACGCTGGACGATCCATTCCCCGGTGATCGAAGACCCGCTGCCGAGCCAGACCTGGGAACAGCGGAAAGCCCAGGTGGCGGCAAGGGCGACAGAGACTCCACTGATCGACACCGTGCTCCAGCCGGGCGACGCCCTTTACCTGCCGCGCGGCTACCTGCATTCCGCGGTCGCACAGGGCGAGGTGTCGATCCATCTGACCGTCGGGGTGCACCCGCTGACTGCCTACGATCTGGCCACCGAGCTGATTGCCGCCGCGGCAACGGACCGGGAGCTGCGGCGGTCATTGCCACTCGGGCTGGACGTCACCGATCTCGATGGAATCACCGAACAGGTGCGGGCGGCCGCCAAGCGACTGGCCGCGGCAGTTGATGGCGCCGATCAGGCCCACCTGGAGACGGTCGCAAGAACAGTGGGCCGTCGGCAGGCGGGGGAGACCAGACCCGCTCCACTCGCCCCGCTGGCCCAGCTGGCCGCCCTGCGGGCGCTGACCGCCGACACACCACTCCGGCTCCGGCCGGGACTGCGTCCCGTTCTGCGCGACGCCGGCGAACGAGTGCTCCTGAACGTCCTGGATTCCACAATCAGCTGGCCGGCCCAGGTTGGTGAGTCGTTGCGGCACGTCCTGCACAGCGCAGTGTTTCGGCCCATTGACCTGCCTGCGCTGGATCCGGACGAACAACTGGTGGTCGCGCGAAGACTGCTCCGGGAGGGTGTCGTGGTCCCGGCCGTCGTCGACCAGGAAAGCGCGCAAGGGTGACTGAACCCGTCATCGAGCGCTCCGAGCGTTGTGCGGTGCAGGCAGGCGGGCGCGGCGACCCCATGCTCGGCACCGCATTTCCCGCATCACGATTGCTACTGGTCGAGCAACCGGGGCCCTGGGGAAGAACCGGCCTGCTGGATTCGCGGTTCGACCGCACCGTCGCGCACCGGCTTGTCGCCAGGTTGAACCGGCAGCAGGTGCGTGTCGTGGCGATTCGGCGGCCCGGGCGGACGATCGTCGACGGACCGCGCCGGTGGGCGCTCGTCAATAGCCAGCCAGGTCGAGAACGCCTGGTGTGGGGGCGTTTCGATGACGACAGGGAGCTGGCGGAGCTTGATGTCGCAGGCATCCTCAACGCACCGGCGGCCAGCAGAACACCACCCGCAGATGATGAAACCGCGCCGGTGTACGCAGTGTGCGCGCACGGTACGCATGACGTGTGTTGCGCAATTCGCGGCCGTCCGGTGGCAGCGGCATTCGACCAACTCCGCCCTGGCCAGGTGTGGGAGTGCAGTCACGTCGGCGGGGACCGGTTTGCCGCCAACGTGCTCGTGCTGCCGTCCGGCGTGCTCTACGGCCGGGTCGTTTCACCATCGGCGCAGGTGATCATCGACGCGACCGAGCGCGGTCGCGTCGTCGAGCAATACCTGCGCGGACGGGTCGGCCTCGCTCCGGAAGTTCAAGCCGCGATGGCCCACGCGCACCGCGAGCGACCGGGCCTGGCGCTCGCCGAAGTCCGGCCGGCGGGCAGCAGATGGTTGGCACCGAATCTGGCGGTGGTCCGGTTGCGATTGGGCACCGAAATCGTCGAGGTCGAGGTGCGGGTCGAGCAGTCACCGTCCGAGTGGCTGACCTGCCAGGCGAGTCAACCCTCCCGGGCAAACGTCTACCAACCGCAGACCTTCCGGCTGATCGCCGAGCCAGTACCGGCCCGGTAACGCACTACGCTTCCCCGGTGGCGACCAGGATCCGTTCGACGATCGGACTCGAGTTGGTCATCCGAGTGGTCTTCGGGGCATTCCCAGCGGGGCTGCGTCGGATGCTCGCCGGCCGGCCGATCAGGGTGGACGGCCAGACGCTGGATCCCGATCTGCAACTGCTCCTGCGACTGGAACGACTGACCGACGCCGGCACGCCAGCGTCGACGCCGGAGCGCCGCCGCGAGCATCTCGACGTCGCATCCGCGCTGGTCGGCGGCCCGCTTGTCGCCGGTGTCAGCACCAGGGAGATTGACATTCCGTCCGAGACGCACCCCGATGCGCCGGCCTTAACCGCGCGCCTGTACACCCCGGACGGCCTGCCCGCTGGCTCGCCGCTGTTGGTGTACCACCATGGCGGCGGCTGGGTGACGGGCAGCCTGGACAGCCACCAGCCGGTGTGCGGCTTCCTCGCCGCCCAGGCCGGCGTCCGGGTGTTGGCGGTGGGCTATCGGCTCGCACCTGAGCATCCCTTCCCGGCAGCGGTCGAGGACGCTGTTGCCGCCTACCGTTTCGCCCGCGAGCATGCTGTCGACCTCGGCGCGGACCCGGCCGCGATAGCGCTGGGCGGCGACAGTGCCGGTGCCAACCTGGCCGCCGCGACCGCGCAGTTGGCCGCCCGCAGTGCCGAGCCGACCCCGGCGTTTCTGCTGCTGTTCTACCCGCCGTGCGACGCGGTCAACCGGGCGCCGTCCCGCGAGCTGTTCGCCGCTGGATTCCTGCTGACCGATGCCGACATCGTCTGGTTCTGCGACCACTACCTGCCGCCGGCGATCGACCGCAGCGATCCGCGGGCCTCGATCCTGCTGGCCGACGACCTGACCGGGATGCCGCCCACCTACCTCGTCACGGCCGGGTTCGATCCCATCCGCGATGAGGGCGAGATGTATGCCAAAAAGCTCGCCGACGCCGGCGTGCCGGTTGTGCTGCGCCGCCAGCCCGCGCTGGTGCACGGGTTCGTCAACATGATCGGCCTGAGCGCGCGCTGCCGGCTGGCGGTGGCCGAGGCAGCGGGTGCGTTGCGCACCGGGCTCGCGCTGCGCGGGACAGCCTCGGTCACGCGGCCGGAACAACCCGCTGTGTGACCAAACACTGCAGCTTGTGTAGGTAACCCGCGTCCACAATGATTGCACACGCGGGTTATTTACACACGACTTCAGTTGAGGAGCTCACCATGCCGTTGGGTCTACTGGCGTTGGCCATTGGCGGGTTCGGCATCGGGCTCACCGAGTTCGTGATCTTGGGACTGCTGCCCGAGGTCGCGACGGATTTCGGCGTCAGCGAATCGGTGGCGGGCTATCTGATCTCCGGCTACGCCCTGAGCGTGGCCGTCGGCGCGATTGCGATCACCGCGGCGGTGACCCGGCTCGATCGCAAAACCGTCCTGATGGGGCTGATCGTGCTGTTCATCGCGGGCAATCTGCTCTCGGCGATCGCGGGCTCCTATGAGGCGATGATGGTCGGCCGGATCGTTGCCGCGCTGTGTCACGGCGCATTCTTCGGCGTCGGGGCGGTCGTCGCCGCCGACATGGTGGCGCCCAACAAGCGCGCCGGTGCGATCGCCTTGATGTTCACCGGCTTGACGACCGCCAACGTGCTCGGCGTGCCGCTCGGTACCTTCCTGGGCCAGCAGCTCGGCTGGCGATCCACCTTCTGGGCGATCACCGCGATCGGAATCGTTGCGCTGCTGGGCATCGCTCTGCTGGTGCCGCGGACGACCGGCTCGGCCGGACCCGGCCTGCGCGCCGAACTGGGCGCCTTCCGTCGCCCACAGGTGTGGGTATCGATCGGGGTGACGGTTCTCGGCTTCGGCGGGATGTTCGGCGCCTGCACCTACATCGCCTTCACGCTCACGGAGGTCAGCGGATTTGCCTCGAGCACGGTGCCGTGGCTGCTCGTGTTGTTCGGCGTCGGGTTGTTCGTCGGCAACGTCGTCGGCGGCAAGGTGGCAGACAGGGCGTTGACACTGTCGTTGGTGATCATCCTGGCGAGCCTGACCGCCGTGCTGGTCACCTTCGCGCTGACCGCGACCAACCAGCCGATGACGATCGTGTCACTGTTGCTGATGGGCGGCTTCGGCTTCGCGACCGTGCCCGGCCTGCAGTTGCGCATCATGAGCTACGCGCAGGACGCCCCGACCACGGCATCGGGCAGCAACATCGCCGCGTTCAACGTCGGGAATGCGCTCGGCGCCTGGCTGGGGGGTCTGGCGATTGCCGCCGGATTCGGCTTCACCTCGCCGCTGTGGGTCGGGGCGGGTGTGACGGCGCTGGGGCTGATCCTGCTGCTCGCCGGATCCCGGCGGCAGTGGTCCAGGCAGTCGGCGCCCGAGCTGCTGCCGGCCGCTGCATGACCTGCCTTGTTACGGTGAGTGCCGCTCGCGGTGGAGGTGGCAATGTCGCTCTCGGACGATGAGGTCGAGTCCCAGGTACACGGGTGGCGACTGCTCGCCGTTTTGCATGCCCGAATCGAGGCGCAGTTGGAGCGAGTGCTGCAGTCGGACCACCGGCTCAGCGTCAGCGAATACGGCGTGCTCGAATTGCTCTCCAGGCAACAGGATCACCATCTGCGGATGAATCAACTCGCAACGGCGATGGCGCTGAGTCAGAGCGCCACCACCAGGCTGGTCAGCAGGCTGGAGGATCGGGGCCTGCTCGCCAGGTACCTGTGCCCGACTGATCGTCGGGGCATCTACAGCGAGGTCACCCAGCCGGGTTTCGCGCTATTGGAGCAGGCGCGCCCTGCGCACAACTCGACGCTGCAGGCGGCGCTGGCCGAGGCAGCCGGCAACCCGGAGATGGCCCATCTGGTTGAGGCGATCAGCATGACCGACACTCTGCCCGTCGTCTCGCGGTAGCCACTGGGGCGCAACGGGTGGTTCGGTGCCCCCGGTCAGACTCGAACTGACACTGTGCGGGATTTGAATCCGCTTCCTCTGCCAATTGGGATACGGGGGCAGGCCCCGGCTGGGGGCAGAGACCATCCTAGACGGCAGCCAGCGCGAATTTGAGCAGCACCACTGACAACGATGTCGGTTGGGTCCGGCAAGATCGATCTAGATCACATCTGGGATACGCGCCGCTTAGCCTGCCGGTCACATTGCCCGGATACTCTGGCGCGCGGACCAATGGCCGATCCGCGGCCATCGGCATGGCTGGGGAGGTGGCCGATGACCGCTCCGAGACGAGTGATCATCGCCGAAGACGAGGCGCTGATCAGGCTTGACCTGGCGGAGATGCTTGCTGAAGAGGGGTTCGAAGTCGTCGGGCAGGCCGTCGACGGCGAGCAGGCGGTACTGATGGCGACCGAGCTACGCCCGGACCTGGTGATCCTGGACGTCAAGATGCCCAAGAAGGACGGGATCGAGGCGGCGGGGGAGATTGTCGCCGAGCAGATCGCGCCGGTGGTCATTCTGACGGCGTTCTCGCAGCGGGATCTGATCGAACGCGCGCGGGACGCGGGCGCGATGGCCTACTTGGTGAAGCCGTTCTCCAAGGCCGATCTGCTGCCAGCGATCGAGCTCGCCGTCGCCAGATATGCGGAAACGGCCGCGCTGCGGCTTGAGGTGGCCGATATCAGCCAGCGACTGGAGGCCCGCAAGATCATCGACCGGGCCAAGGGCCTGCTGATGACGCATCAGAAGATGACCGAGCCGGAGGCGTTCCGCTGGATCCAACGCACGGCCATGGACCGCCGCACGTCGATGCAGGCCGTTGCCGGCGCGGTGCTGGAGGGCTTGTCCGCGAAGAGCTGACGCTGCCGGACGAACGTCGTGGATGTTCACGGACGGTCACGTGATGGCAAAGGAATCTGCCGGCGGCCGGGAGCCAGGGAGAATATTTTCTCCGTGACTCCCGGCTGTTTGCCAGGAAGATTCACGGCCGAAGCATGCCTGGGCCGACGATACGAGGGTCAGTTCAGTCTTTCGCCTTCCGATTCACGGTCACCGAGGCGGACATCAGGCTACCCACGGTGACCGCAACCCTGTCTGCGCAGGTCAGTGGGCAGATGGCAGGAACCTGTGAACCACGGGCGCCGGAGATGTGAACCGCGAGTCGCATTTTGGTTACGAGGGCACGCCGGTGCAGCAGATTGCGCCATTCGTGGGATAGGTTCCCCGCGTGTCGGCGTCGTCGATGCCGCCGGAGTTCGTCCATCCGGTGAACAGATTCTTCGGAGGTGGCCAGTGCATCGACGTTCGATGCGATCCGCCGTCGTCCTGGTGGCTGTCGCCACCTTGACGTTGGCGGCCTGTGGATCGAAATCCACTGACAGTACGTCCAGCAGTGCAGCGCCTGCGGCCAGTGGATCTGAGTCCTCCGGCAGCGCCATGGAATCCAGCGGTGCGTCCTCTGGCGGGGCGCTGGCGATCAAAGCCGAATTGCAGATCGACAAGGACGGCAAAGAGGTCGCTGTCGAAACCGGCGGCACTCCGGTCAGCCCGGCTGGTGACGGCTCGGCTACTTGTGCGGCGGGAACCTCGATCGCCATGGCCGGTGCATTGACCGGCCCGAACGCCGCCCTTGGTCTCAACATTCTGTACGGCGCGAATGTCGCCATCGACGAGCACAACAAGGCCAATCCGAACTGCCAGGTCACCATCAAGCAGTTCGACACAGAGGGTGACCCGCAGAAGGCCACCCAGGTGGCACCGCAGATCGTCGGCGACGCCAGCATCATCGGCCTGCTCGGCCCGGCATTCTCCGGTGAGACCGAGGCCACCGGCCCGATCTTCTTCCAGGCGAACATGCTGTCGCTGACCGCGTCGGCCACCCGGGTATCGCTCACCACCAATGGCTGGACCAACTTCTTCCGCGGCCTGGCCAACGACGGCGTCCAGGGTCCGGCGCTTGCCAATTACCTGGTGAATACGCTCGGCTACAAGAAGGTCTGCGTCATCGACGACAGCTCCTCCTATGGTGTCGGGCTGGCCGAAGAGGTCGTACCGGTGCTCGGTGCGGCTGCCGACTCGAGCTGCAGCGGCCAGGTCAAGGTCGGCGACAAGGACTTCTCCGCCACTGTCCAGCTGGTGAACGGCGCCGCGCCGGACGCGGTTCTCTACGCCGGCTACTACGCGGAGGCCGCGCCGTTCGTGCAGCAGCTTCGTGACGCCGGTGTGACTGCGGCATTTGTCGCCGGTGACGGCGTTAATGACCCACAGTTCGTCGATCAGGGGGGCGAGGCGACCAAGGATGCGGTCCTGTCCTGCCCGTGTGGTCCGGCTCCCGAGGAGTTCGCGGCCACCTACACCGCGTTGCCCGCCAACAATGGCGCGGTCCCCGGGGTCTACTCGGTCGAGGGTTACGACCTGACCACCATCATTCTGACCGGCATCGACTCGGGCATCACCGATCGGGCGGCCCTGGTGGACTACGTCAAGAACTACGACGGGCTCGGTCTGGCCCGTAATTACAAGTGGGACGCCACCGGTGAGCTGGCGGCCTCGCTGATCTGGATCTACAAGGTCCAGTAGCTCCATCACGGTTCGGCTCCTCGGCCGGAGGTCTGATTTTTGGGCCTCCGGCCGACGAGCCGTCCGGGTCCTGACGTCCGCCGGCACGGGGACTCACTTGACATTGGGCATGAAGGAGCACGATGACGGATCTCGCCGGCCTTCTGTATGCGGCGCCACCGATTAACTTCAACGTCGAGGCGCTGGGCAATCTCTTCTGGCAGTTGACAATCGACGGACTCGCCTACGGCGCGATCTACGCCCTGGTTGCCGTCGGCTACACGTTGGTCTACGGCGTTCTCCGACTCATCAACTTCGCCCATTCCGAGATCTTCATGCTCGGTATGTTCGGCCAGTACGCAGTGTTGTTGCTCCTTGGATTCACCCCCAGCGGGAACGTCTACCAGGAGGGCGTGGTAATGACCTGCGTCTACCTGGGTATCGCCATGATCGGCGGCATGGTCGTCTCCGGTGGCGCCGCCGTCGGGCTGGAACGATTGGCCTACCGGCCATTGCGGAAACGCAACGCGCCGTCGCTCGTTTTCCTGATTACCGCCATCGGTGCGTCCTTCGTGCTCCAGGAATTCGTGCACTACATCCTCCCGCAGCTCACTAACGGGGAACTAGGCGGCGTCAACGCCCAGATCCCCATCCGGTTGGTGGCCCCGGAGGAGCAGTTCGAGATCTTCGGCGCCTCGGTCACCAACATCACCTTGATCATCCTGATCGCTGCCTTCGTGCTGTCGCTCAGCACCGACACCTTCGTCAACCGGACGAAGTTCGGCCGCGGCATTCGCGCGGTCGCGCAGGACCCGACGACGGCCACGCTGATGGGCGTCAGCCGCGAGCGGGTGATCATGCTGACGTTCCTGCTCGGCGGCCTGCTGGCCGGCGCGGCGGCCCTGCTCTACACGCTCAAGATTCCCAACGGGATCATCTACTCCGGCGGCTTCATCCTGGGCATCAAGGCATTCTGCGCGGCGGTGCTCGGTGGCATCGGAAACCTGCGCGGTGCGCTACTGGGCGGGCTGATCCTCGGCATCGCCGAGAACTACGGCCAGGTGCTCTTCGGTGCCGGCTGGCGGGACGTGGTGGCATTCGTGTTGCTGATCCTGATCCTGATGTTCCGTCCCACTGGCATTCTCGGTGAATCTCTGGCAAGGGCGCGGGTATGAGCAATCAATCGTTCAGCGACCGCCCCAAGGGCGGCGTGGGTGACGGGTTCCGCGGCTGGTGGAATGCGCTCGCCCGGCCCGCACAGTGGGCCTTCGGTGTCCCGTTCATTCTGGCCATTGCTGTGCTGCCGCTGCTCAACATCCCGTTGCTGACCACCGAAGGCACCAACTTCGGCGCCGTCATGGCGCAGTTCGGCATGTACGCGCTGATCGCGATCGGGTTGAACGTCGTGGTCGGCCAGGCGGGTCTACTGGACCTCGGCTACGTGGGCTTCTATGCGGTCGGCGCCTATACCGTTGCGCTGCTGACCAGCCCGAGCAGCCCGTGGAACCAGACCGGTCCCGACGGCTGGCTGTCCACCGACTGGGCCTGGCTGGCCTGCCTGCCGATCGCCGTTGCCATCACCGCGATCTCCGGTCTGATCCTCGGCTCGCCGACTCTGCGGCTGCGCGGGGACTATCTGGCCATCGTCACCCTCGGCTTCGGTGAGATCGTCCGACTGCTCGCCGACAACCTCACCGAGATCACCGGCGGCGGCCGGGGTCTCGCCCAGGTTGCCTACCCGCGATTTGGGGTCACCGAGGAATTCCCGCTCGGCGTCTTCTCGGCCGGCAATGTCAGCGGCACCCTAAACTCCGGCGTGTGGTGGTTCTGGCTGTCGATCGTGCTGATCATCATCGTGCTGCTGTTTGTCGGGAACCTGGAACGGTCGAGGGTTGGCCGTGCCTGGGTCGCGATCCGGGAGGACGAGGACGCCGCCGAGATCATGGGTGTGCCCACGTTCAAGTTCAAACTCTGGGCCTTCGTCATCGGTGCCAGCATTGGCGGCATGTCCGGCGCGTTGTACGCGGGCCAGGTGCAGTTCGTGGTTCCGACGAACTTCAATGTCGTCAACTCGGTGCTGTTCCTGTGCGCCGTCGTTCTGGGTGGTCAGGGCAACAAGCTCGGGGTCATTCTCGGGGCGTTTATCATCGTGTACCTGCCGAACTTCTTCCTCGGCCGAACGGAGATTCTTGGCATCCCGGTCAACGGCAGCGAGATCGCCCAGTACAAGTACCTGTTCTTCGGTTTGGCGCTGATGGTTCTGATGATCTTCCGGCCGCAGGGTCTGATCCCGGTCAGACAGAAACTCTTGACCTATGGCCGTGAGTTGTACGTCGCGGCCCGCCGCCGCAGCAAGGGAGAGGAAGCGGAGGTGGTGGCGAAGTGAGCCGCGATTCTGAGTCCCCGCACGATCCCGGCGGGATCGAAGCCGGCGCGGAGGTTGGCGAAGAATACCTGCACATGTCGGAGAACGCCTTCGGGGAGGGCCCCGTCGGCCCGATGATCCTGGACGAAGCAGTCACGGTCGACGTTGCCGATGTCATGCCGGAACTGGCTGATCCCGAGGTCGTCGCCGAGATGGTGGCGCCGACCCGCGACATCGACACCCGGGTGGGTGAGCCGCTCGTCGAACTGAGCGAGGTCACGGTGAAGTTCGGTGGGTTGACCGCCCTGGACGCGGTCACCTTCAACATCAATCGCGGCGAGATCCTGGGCCTGATCGGGCCGAACGGCGCCGGCAAGACCACCTGCTTCAACGCCATGACCGGTGTCTACCGGCCGACGTCCGGCACCGTCACGTTCGACCATCAGGTGATGGCCAAACTCAAGCGGAACCAGATCACCAGGTTGGGGATCGCCCGGACGTTCCAGAACGTCCGGCTCTTCGGCGAGATGACGGCACTGGAAAACGTGGTCGTTGGCACCGACGCCCGGCACAAAACTTCCGTACCCGGGGCAACTTTTCGAGTACCCCGGCACCGGCACGAGGAGCGGGACGCCATCGACCGGGGGATGGCGCTGCTGGAGTTCGTCGGTGTCGGCGGCCGGGCTACCGAGAAGGCCCGGAACCTGCCTTACGGCGATCAGCGTCGACTGGAGATCGCCCGAGCGCTGGCAACGGAACCGAAACTGCTCTGCCTGGACGAGCCGGCCGCCGGCTTCAACCCGGCCGAGAAGGCCGCGCTGATGGACCTGATTCGCAAGATTCGGGCCGATGGTTACACCGTGCTGCTGATCGAGCACGACATGCGCCTGGTGATGGGAGTGACCGACCGAATCGTGGTTTTGGAATTCGGCAAGAAGATCGCCGAGGGACTGCCGAACGAAATCCGAGACAATCCCGCGGTGGTTGCCGCGTACCTGGGGGTGCCTGACGATGCCTCTGCTTGAGATCAAGGACATGGCGGTCAACTACGGCCGTATCGAGGCGCTGCACGGGATCTCACTGTCGGTGGAGCAGGGCGAGTTGGTCACACTGATCGGAGCGAACGGCGCCGGCAAGACCACGACCATGCGGGCCATCTCCGGTATCCGTCCGCTGTCCAGAGGATCGATCATCTTCGACGGCCGGGACATCACCAAGATGAAGGCCCACACCCGGGTCATCGAGGGGATCGTTCAGTCACCGGAGGGCCGCGGTGTTTTCCCGGGTATGACGGTCCAGGAGAACCTGGACATGGGTCACTATGGCCGAAAATTCGACTCCAAGGTCGAGTACCAGGAGACGCTGGATCACGTCTACGAGTTGTTCCCGCGACTCGCCGAACGTCGCTCCCAGATGGGCGGCACGATGTCCGGCGGCGAGCAGCAGATGGTGGCGATCGGGCGCGCGCTGATGGCCCGGCCGCGGGTGTTGCTGCTCGACGAGCCGTCGATGGGGCTGGCGCCGATGATCATTCAGCAGATCTTCCGGATCATCTCCGACATCAACAAGACGGGTGTCACCATCCTGTTGGTCGAGCAGAACGCCCAGCAGGCGCTGTCCCGGTCCGACCGGGCCTACATCCTGGAGACCGGCGAGGTCGTCAAAACCGGCCCCGGGCCGGAGTTGCTGGCTGACCCGGCGATCAAAGAGGCCTACCTCGGGGTTGCGTGACCCCCGCCTCCCGCTGCCGCCCCCCGCCGACAATGCCGCCGCCGCCGACAGTGTTGATCATGGTTACAGTGTTGATCATGGCGAAAGCTGCTCGACTTTCGGCGTGTCGTCGGCGTGTCGGTCAGCTGACGTCATGATCAACACCGAGTGGGCCGTCTGAAGCAGCCTCACGCGATCAGCCCGCGGAGCTGAGACATCAGCGGCACAGGGTTACGCCAAATATCCGTCGCGGTGGCGTACAAGATCGTCCATCCGGCCTGAGTGAGTGCGTTGTGCCGGTGCCTGTCTCGAGCGAGGCGGCCGTCACCGGAATGAAACTCCTGGCCGTCGTACTCCAGGCCGACCCGTTTTCGGCGCCAACCCATGTCGAGCCAACGTGTTCCGGTCGCCGTCTCGACCGGCACCTGGAGTTCAGGTTTGGGTAGTCCGCCGGCAATTGCCCGGAATCTGGCCCGCGATTCCATCGGGGATTCGGCGGCCGCGTCGGCGAATTCCAACCAGGATCTCAACACCTTCACACCCCGCCGGCCCTTCGCCGCGTCGAGTGCGATAGCCAGCTCGCCGTCGCTGATTCCGGCACGAAGAGCAGCGTCGAGCACGGGCAGCACGTCGATCTCGTCACAGGTGCGGTGCGGCACACATCGATCGCTGTGTCGGCGGCCGAAGTCGCTGCAAAGCCGCCAACCGTCGACATTGCCAGCCGCGGAACCCATTGGTGCACGACCACGCCCTGACGTTTCCTGAGCGATCTACCGTCAGGTGTTGTTACGTGCAGCAGACCGTCGTCCAACACGCCGAACCCGTGGAGTCCGGCAGCCGTCTGATGGCAGGCCACCAGTCGTACCCCGACAGCCAACTGCAACGCGGCGAGGCGGACCAACACCGAGGCGTTCGGCGTCAGGTACGACCCGCGCCAACTTTTGGCGAGTTTCTCAGTGGCGATCAGGCGCTGAACATGGCGCCAACGACTGCTCGCCCGGATCTGTCCGGCCCCCCACGCCTGAGGTGCACTCGTCGGGTCAGGGAGAGAAGGCGCCATCCCACGGACAGTGGCTGACCCCGCTCACGCGATCGAACCCATGCCTGAAGGATGTGCATGGAATTCGGACATAGGACCAACCCCGTTGGGTGGGCATTCGGCACTCAGTGATCGTCTTCGGCAGCTCCCGCTTTGAGTTGATCATGACGTTCGCTGCCGGGTATTCGGCGTGTCGTCGGCGTGTCGGGCAGCCAACGTCATGATCAACACCGTGCGGCGGGGTTGCCGCTGACTCTCACATCGCAGGCGGCGGCTGAAGCTCAGGTTCGAACGTCGCGGAGCAGCACCGTGAGCCGGGCGGTGCAGATCCGCCGCTGCTGATCATCGGACACCGCGATCTCGAACGTGCAGAGCGTCCGTCCGACGTGCAGCGGCACCGACACTGCGGTCACCAGGCCGTCCGTCGCGGCCCGGTGATGGGTGCAGCTCAACTCAATGCCCAGCGGCGCCTTCCCGCCGCCCACCAGGGACCCGTGAAAGGAACCCATGGTCTCGGCCAACGCCGCGGTGGCGCCGCCGTGCAGCAGGCCGAACGGCTGCCGGTTGCCGACCACCGGCATCGTCGCGACCACCCGCTCCGGGGTGAACTCGATGACCTCTATCCCCATGTTCTCGGCCAGCTCGCCCCGCATGGTGCGAACGATCGCCAGAACCTCGGCCGGGTCCGCCGGTTGGGGAAGGGCCATCAGGGCCTTCATGCCGGCGGGTCCGGGCGAGTGGGTCATGGATGCTCCAGGGAGGTGAGGCGGTCGAGAGGACGGGAGTGGACTGTCGGACCCTGACCCTAGACTCGGCCACGTGAGTCCAACGACGACAGCTGTGCCTGTCACCAGTGAACCGACAATGCCGGCAACCGCCGCCGGGCAGGACGCCGAGCCGCGCGTGTTGCTGCTGATGGACGGGCATTCCCTTGCCTACCGCGCGTTCCACGCGTTGCCCGCGGAGAACTTTTCCACCACGACGGGCCAATTCACCAACGCGGTGTACGGGTTCACCTCGATGCTGATCAACCTGCTGCGTGACGAGCGGCCGACCCACGTTGCGGTGGCGTTCGACCTGTCCCGGCAGACCTGGCGGCGGGACGAGTTCGTCGAGTACAAGGCAACCCGGTCGACGTCGCCGAGCGAGTTCAACGGCCAGGTCGAGCTGATCAAAGAGGTGCTCGGCGCGCTGCGCATCCCGTGGGTGACGGCGGAGAACTACGAGGCCGACGACGTCATCGCCACGTTGACCAGCCGGGCGGTCGCCGAGGGCATGAACGTCAGTATCTGCACCGGCGATCGTGATGCGCTGCAACTGGTCTCGGATCAGGTAACGGTGCTCTACCCCAAGCGCGGCGTGTCCGAGCTGACCAGGTTCACCCCAGAAGAGGTGGAGTCCAAGTACGGGCTGACCCCACTGCAGTACCCGGATTACGCGGCCCTGCGCGGAGATCCCTCGGACAATTTGCCCGGTATACCCGGGGTGGGGGAGAAGACGGCCGCCAAATGGATCCGCGAGTTCGGCAGCCTGACCACGCTGGTCGACCGGGTCGACGAGGTGCGCGGCAAGGTCGGTGACGCGCTCCGCGAAGCACTGCCGAGCGTCCTGATGAACCGGCGGCTGACCGAACTGGTCCGGGAAGTGCCGATCGATGACGACCCGGCCACCGACTTCCCGGCCGTCCCGTACGACCGGGAGGCCGTGCACCGGATCTTCGACGACCTGCAGTTCCGCGTGCTCCGGGAGCGGCTGCTGGAGACCTTTGCGCAGGAGGACGAAACCAGCACCGAGGGCTTCGAGGTTGCCGGAACCCGGCTGGCGTCCGGCACCGTCCGCGCCTGGCTCGCGGCCCACGCGACGGGCAGGGTCGGCCTGGTGGTGCGCGGTACCTGGGCGCCCGACGGCGGCGACGTGCACACCCTCGCGCTGGCCGCGGCAGACGGGGAGGCGGCGGTGATCGACGTCGTGCAGGCCGACCCCGACGACGAGGCTGCGCTGGCCGACTGGTTCGCCGATCCCGCACCGACCAAGGTCGGCCACGATCTCAAGCCGGCCATCAACGCGCTCACCGTCCGTGGCTGGCCGGTGGACGGCGTGGCCTGCGACACGGCCCTCGCCGCGTACCTCGCGCGACCGGGCCAGGCCACCTTCGACCTGAGCGACCTGGTGCAGCGATACCTGCACCGCACCCTGGACCCCGATCACCAGGTCAACTCCGAGCAGCAGCTCTCCCTCATTCCCGACGAGGACGAGAACAACGCCAGGGATATCGACACCCGGGACATGGTCAAGGCCCGCGCGATCATCGATCTCGCCGGGGCGCTGGAGGAACATCTGGACAAGCTCGGCCAGAAGTCCCTGCTGGCGGACATGGAGCTGCCGGTGATGACGGTGCTCGGCATCATGGAACGGGACGGGATCGCCGTCGACACCGAGTATCTCGACGATCTGCAGTCCACCTTCGCGGCCGAGGCGGACATCGCCGCCAAGGCGGCCTACGCCGAAATCGGCCGGGAGGTCAATCTCGGGTCGCCGAAGCAGTTGCAGGTCGTGCTGTTCGACGAGCTGAACATGCCGAAGACGAAGCGGACCAAGACCGGGTACACCACCGACGCGGACGCGCTGGTCAGCCTGCATGAGCAGACCGGGAACGCGTTTCTCACCCACCTGCTGCGGCACCGCGATGTCACCCGCCTCAAGACAACAGTGGAGGGCCTGCGCAAGGCGGTCAGCGACGACGGACGCATCCACACCACCTACCAGCAGACCGTTGCCGCGACCGGGCGGCTGTCCAGCACGGAGCCGAACCTGCAGAACATCCCGATCCGGACGGACGAGGGCCGATTGATCCGGCGGGCCTTCGTCCCCGGACCGAAGGCCAGCGTCCTGCTGACCGCCGACTACTCGCAGATCGAAATGCGCATCATGGCGACGTTGTCCGAGGACGCCGGACTGATCGAGGCCTTCAATTCGGGGGAGGACCTGCACACTTTTGTCGCCATGCGGGCCTTCGGGGTGCCCGCCGAGCAGGTCACGCCGGAACTGCGCCGGCGAATCAAGGCGATGTCCTACGGACTGGCGTACGGGCTGTCCGCGTTCGGCCTCTCCGGTCAGCTGAAAATCTCCGTCGATGACGCAAAAGAGCAGATGGAGGCGTACTTCTCGCGGTTCGGGGGCGTGCGCGACTACCTGCGGGACACCGTTGCGCAGGCCCGGAAGGACGGGTACACCGAAACCGTCTTCGGGCGTCGGCGGTACGTCCCCGACCTGACCAGCGACAACCGGCAGAAACGCGAGATGGCCGAGCGGGCCGCGCTCAACGCCCCGATCCAGGGCAGCGCCGCCGACATCATCAAGGTCGCCATGCTGAACGTGCAACGCCGGATCGAGGCCGAGGGGCTCCGGTCCCGGATGTTGCTGCAGGTCCACGACGAACTGGTCTGCGAGGTGGTGGCCGACGAACAGGACGCCATGACGGCGGTGCTGCGGGAGGAAATGGCGGGCGCCTACCCGTTGGCGGTGCCGCTGGAGGTCTCGGTCGGCTACGGGGTCAATTGGGATGCCGCGGCGCACTAGCCGCACGCGACGAAGTCGGCGGGCGCCGGGACCGTCGGACCCGACGAAGGAGGGACCACCAATCGACACAGTGCACTCGTAGCTGCTCGGTGCGTCGAAGGGCGGGGTCGGTTACGCTCCGCTCGCCGGTGCACCCGCCGGCATCGGACTCCTGAACCAGGGCGGTCACCCACATGGACACCACCACCTACGACCTCAGCGCCATCAGCACCACGGCGATCGTGGTCGGCGGGATCTTCGCCGTCGCGATCTGGGTGATCTTCCTGATCGCCTACGTCAAGATCATCAGCCGGGCCGGGTACTCCGGCTGGTGGGTGCTGGTGATGTTCGTGCCGATCCTGAACATCGTGATGCTGCTGGTCTTCGCGTTCAAGGAGTGGCCGATCCAGCGCGAGTTGGCGGAGTTGCGCGGCTGGGCGAATCAGATCCAGCGCGGCCAGCCGGGGTACGGCCAGCCGGGTGGGACTCACGGCGGTCAGCCGGGATACGGCCAGCCAGGGTACGGCCAGCAGGGGTATGGCCAGCAGGGCCCGCGCTAGCCGGTGCCAGCCGGGACGGGCAGCGACCCGCCGTCAGCCGGGCAACTGGCTCACGAAGATCGCCGTACCCGGGAACATCTCGCCGCGCTCGGCCGACCATTGCCCCCACACCCCGGTGAAGTCCTCGGGCCATTCCGGCTCGATCACGTCCTGCAGGACGAAGCCAGCGGCAACGATCTCCCTGATCCGATCACCCATCGTCCGGTGGTGTTCCACATAGGCGGGCACACCCTGCTCATCGACCTCGACGTACGGCGACCGGTCGAAGTATGACTGGATTGCCGTCAGCCCGGTCGGCCCCGGGTCGTCGGGAAACGCCCACCGCATCGGGTGGGTCGCCGCGAACACCCAGCGTCCACCTGGCCGCAACACCCTGGCCACCTCGCGCATCGCGCCCGCTGAATCGGCGACGAACGGGATCGCCCCGAAAGCGGAGAAGGCCAGGTCGAAGCTCGAGTCCGCGAAGGGCATTTCGCACACGTCAGCCTGCACGAGGGGAACCGTCAGGCCGGTTCGCTCGGCGGCCGCCCGGGCAAAACCGAGCATTCCGGCCGACAGATCAAAGGCCACCACCGATGCGCCTCGAGCACTGAGATACCGCGCGCAGGGCGCCGACCCGCAGCCGACCTCGAGGATCCGCTTCCCGTGCACCTCGCCGAGCAGGTGCGCCTCCGACTCGCGGAGGTTCTCCGGGCACCACACCAACTCGGCCTCGCCCAGAAAGTCACCGTGTTCGGCGTGATAGCTGTTCGCGTCCGCGTCCCACCAGCGCCGGTTCGCTGCACGTGACGCGGCCTGATCCGCGCCGCGCTTGCGGGGCCGGGTGGGGCCGATCACGCTGGCCACGGTCACCGCTGGGGGTCTGGGATCGGATGCCTGCGGTGTCACCGCGTCATCGTTGCACGGTGGAGTTCGTGGATCGGGACAACGTCGCAGGTCGCCGGCCCGTGGTGCGGTTTACTCGATCGGGTGGTCATGCCGTACCCTGGGACCCGCGCTGTGGGTCTGTGCTGTCTCGGAATGGAGCAGACCGCACTCGTCCGGCCACTGTGTTTTAGGTCGCGTACCGAAAGCATCGCCTTTCCCCGGGGCGTCGTTCAGGTCGCCCGGATGAAATCTGCCCCGCTGCGTGCCGACCGCTTTCGAATCTGGACCTACCCGGCCACCAGGGCCGTGGGATCTCGGGCCCGGCTTCCCAACACCCCAACTCCGGAGTACCCCACCACATGTCCACCCCTACCGCCACCGCCCCGCAAGTCGCGATCAACGACATCGGGTCGGCTGAGGACTTCCTCGCAGCCATCGATCTGACCATCAAGTACTTCAACGATGGCGACATCGTCGAGGGAACCATCGTCAAGGTCGACCGCGACGAGGTCCTGCTCGACATCGGCTACAAAACCGAGGGTGTCATCCCCTCCCGCGAACTCTCCATCAAGCACGATGTCGACCCCAGTGAGGTCGTCTCGATCGGCGAGCACGTCGAGGCCCTCGTCCTCCAGAAGGAGGACAAGGAAGGCCGTCTCATCCTGTCCAAGAAGCGGGCTCAGTACGAGCGCGCCTGGGGCACGATCGAGAAGATCAAGGAAGAGGACGGCGTCGTCTCCGGCACCGTCATCGAGGTCGTCAAGGGCGGCCTGATCCTGGACATCGGTCTCCGCGGGTTCCTCCCTGCGTCCCTGGTAGAGATGCGCCGCGTTCGCGACCTGCAGCCGTACGTCGGCCGCCAGCTCGATGCGAAGATCATCGAGCTCGACAAGAACCGCAACAACGTCGTCCTCTCGCGCCGTCAGTGGCTCGAGCAGACCCAGTCCGAGGTGCGCAGCGAGTTCCTCAACCAGCTCGGCAAGGGTCAGGTCCGCAAGGGCGTCGTCTCGTCGATCGTCAACTTCGGTGCGTTCGTCGACCTCGGCGGCGTCGACGGTCTGGTGCACGTCTCCGAGCTGTCCTGGAAGCACATCGATCATCCGAGCGAGGTTGTCGAGGTCGGCCAGGAGGTCACCGTCGAGGTCCTCGACGTCGACATGGACCGCGAGCGGGTTTCGCTGTCGCTCAAGGCCACCCAGGAAGATCCGTGGCGTCACTTCGCCCGGACCCACGCCATCGGGCAGGTCGTCCCGGGCAAGGTCACCAAGCTGGTTCCGTTCGGCGCGTTCGTCCGCGTCTACGACGGCATCGAGGGCCTGGTGCACATCTCCGAGCTGGCCGGCCGGCACGTGGAGATCCCCGAGCAGGTTGTCACCGTCGACGACGAGATTTTCGTCCGCGTCATCGACATCGACCTGGAGCGTCGCCGGATCTCGCTGTCGCTCAAGCAGGCCAACGAGGGCATCACCACCGAGACCGAGTTCGACGAGGTCCGTGCCCAGTACGGCGTCGTCGATCACTACGACGAGTCCGGCAACTTCGTGCCGCCGGAGGGCTTCGACGTCGAGAGTGGCGAATGGCTCGAGGGCTACGACACGCAGCGTGAGGCGTGGGAGAAGCAGTACTCCGAGGCCCACACGGTGTACGAGTCGCACCTCAAGCAGATCGCGGCCGCGGTGGTCGCCGATGCAGAGGCGGCAGAGCCGTCCAACTACTCCTCCGGGACGGCCGCACCGGCCGATCCAGAGGTGCCGGCCGGGTCGCTCGTCAACGACGAGCAGCTCGCGGCACTGCGGGAGCGCCTCGCGGGTAGCTGATCGAAGCAGTTTCTTGCAGCAGGGCCGTCACCTCGTCCGAGGTGGCGGCCCTGCTGTGTTTCCGGGAGTCCATTTGTGTCCGGACTTCTAGTCAGATAGACTAAAACAACGATGACCACGAGAGGAGCTCACTATGGGCAACGGAAGATGGAACGACAACACGTACCAGGCAGCGGCGACCTACCGACGGGCCAGGGGACTGGACGACTTCGGCTACTCGGCAACCCAGTTCCAGCGCCCCCAGGATCAGTGGCGGGCGGATCGGACGGTGGACCCGTTCGGTGTTCGGGTCCGGGAGAGCCGGGACAGCGCGGAGCACCCGAACAGCACGCCGATCGCTGTGCTGTTCGACGTCACCGGTTCGATGGGCCGGGTGCCGCGGATCATGCAGACCAAGCTGGGCCAGTTGCACGGGCTGCTGCAGCGTGGTGGCTACGTCACCGATCCACAGATCATGTTCGGCGGCATCGGCGACGCCCAGTCGGATCGCGTGCCGCTGCAGGTCGGGCAGTTCGAGTCGGACAACCGGATGGACGACCAGCTCAGGACGATCTTCCTGGAGGGCAACGGCGGCGGGCAGAAGAGCGAATCCTATGAACTGGCAACGTATTTCATCGCCCGGCACACGGCGACCGACGCCTGGGAGAAGCGGGGCAGGAAGGGCTACTTGTTCATCGTTGGCGACGAGATGAACAAGCCGATCCTGACGGCGGATCACCTTCGTCAGGTTCTCGGTGAACCCGCCTACGACGACGTCGACGTCCGCGCGCTGTACCGCGAGGTGCAGGAACGCTGGCACACCTATTTCATCCTGCCCAACCAGTCGCACTACTTCGCCGACGAACAGGTCCGCCGGCATTGGCGGGCGCTGCTCGGGGAGCAGATGCTGCTGCTCGACGACCCGGCGGCCGTCTGTGAACTGATCGCGGTGACCATCGGCCTGATGGAGGGGGCGATCGACCTGACCGACGGACTGGTCGACCTGCAGTCCGCCGGGTCGGCGCAGGGTGCTGCCGTCGGCCGGGCGTTGGCCGGGATCGGTAGGAGCGGTCACGGGTCGCTGCGGCAGCTGGGCGGCGGGCGCCGGGAACTGGATCGATGATGAGGAGTCAGCCGGTGCTCGCCGCCGACAGTGACGTGATCGTCGTCGGACTGGGATTCGGCGACGAGGGCAAGGGCGCGACGGTCGATTGGCTGTGCGCCCAGGGGGCCGCGTCCGTCGTCCGTTTCAACGGTGGCGCGCAGGCGGCCCACAACGTCATCGCGGATGGCCGGCACCACACCTTCCGGCAGTTCGGGTCGGGAACCCTGGCCGGGGTACCGACATACCTGGCCGCCACCATGCTGGTGGAGCCCATCGCGCTGGCCGCCGAGGCCGAGGCCTTGTCCGACCTCGGCGTCGACAGCCCGCTGTCGACCGTCACGATTCATCCCGCTGCGCTGCTGACCACCCCCGTGCACGCGGCTGCCAATCGCACCCGGGAGGACGCTCGCGGCGCGGGGCGGCACGGCTCTTGCGGTCTCGGGATCGGCGAAACCACCTGGTACGACCTGGCCACCCGGGCCGAGGTGCGCGCCGGCCAACAGCTGGAAAACTTCGTCGCGCCGAGCGCTGCGACCGATACCGCCATCCGGGTCCGCGACTGCCTGGACCGGCCAACGCTGATCCGCAAGTTGGACGCGCTCGCCGCCTTCTACCGGCCGTTGCTCGATGCCGGCAGCCATGGCCACCCCGACGTCGAGGAACTGGTGGAGGTCTACGCGGAATTCGCCGGCGCGGTACGGATCGCCGACGAACGTCAGCTGGCGGCCGCCGCCGGCCGGCTGATCTACGAAGGGGCGCAGGGTGTGCTGCTCGACGAACGGCGCGGCCTGCACCCCTACACGACCTGGTCCAGGACAACACCGACGAATGCGCGCTCGATCGGCCAGGCCCTTGGTCGACCGGCAGGGACACTGGGTGTGCTCCGGACCTACCAGACCCGGCACGGCGCCGGTCCGTTGGCCGGGGAAGACGCCGACCTGCGCCCGGTCCGGCCGGAACGGCACAACGCCACCGGTGTCTACCAGGGAGATTGGCGGGTGGGGCACCTGGACCCGATTGCGCTGCGCTACGCCGCTGCGGCCTGCGGACGCGTCGACGGGCTGGCCCTGACCCACCTCGACCAGGTCGATGGCGCGCAGTACGTCTCCGGGTACGACCACGCGGGTCATCGGGTCGAGCGGCTGCCGCTGGGGGCCGACCTGCACCATCAGCAGCGGCTGACCCGGGTCGTCCAGACCAGCGCGGTCTCACTGGCCGATCTGCCGGCCGAGCCGGGGGAGCTGACGGCGGTTGTCGCCGACCTGATCGGCGTGCCCGCGGTGTTGACGGCCGACGGCCCCGACCGCAAGAACCGCTCCGCCGTCTGACAGCAAGAACCGCGCCGCGCCTTCCGGCAGGTAGGTGCTGAGCACGTCGACCTCCCGGCGCAGCCACGGCGGCGAGCGCGCTCAAGATGAAGTGTTCGTGCCCGATTGCCATCGTTCGAGGACATCGTCGATCGCCGGCCGGACGATGTCCCGCGCGTCGAACCGGGCGACGCCGCCCATCAGCAGTTCGTCGTAGTCGGTGTCTTCGTGCCGGATCGACGCGACGACCGCCAGCCGGACGGCGGCCGGGTCGAGTGCGCGACCGGCGGCGGTGCGCCCGATCCGGCCGCTGCTGCGCTCCCCGGCGTGCCGTGCGATCCGCAGCGCCCGCTCGGGTGGGCAGGCGGGGAACTCGGTGCGGATCGCGTCGGCCAGATCATCGATGAACTCGGTGTCGTGCTCGTCCCGCCGGATCGCGGCGCGGATTCGTCGCCGCTCCCGGGCGTCGGCGTCGGCCAGGCACTCCTGCTCGGCTCGTTCGATGGCGTCGGACTCCGCGACAATGCCCTGCCGCTCGTAGCGCCGGCGGTGGGTGCTCCACCTGACGACGACGGCGGACAGCGCGCTGTACTTGCGGGCCCGGCGGGTGAGCGCGGTGTCGCCGCGGGCCAGGAACTCCAGGTGCGCCAGGTCGGCGCAGGCCAGGCACAGCGGGCCGGCGTCGTCCATCGTCAGCAGCTCGCCCCGGTCGTGCGCGGTCCCGCAGTCGACGCAGCTGAAACCGCGGGTGGACTCGATGACGAGCAGGTCCTTCGGCTTGTCGCCGGAGTCGGTGCTGACTCGGGTCTCTGCAGGGTCATCGGCGGGCATGGGCGCTACTCTGCCCGCGCCGCAAAATGCTCGTCCACCGGCCGCAGCCGGTGCACCAGGGCCCGCCTCACGTTCGTCGACAATCGCTGCTCAGGATGCCTGCCCGGCCGATCACGCACGCGGCCCGCGCGTCCGCGGCGCAGCGATGGCGAGCAGGTCGGCGACCGGGCCACGCGGCTGCGCCGGCCCGGGCCAGACCGCCCGCAGTTCCCGGCGCAGGGTCACGTCCAGCGGCACGACGGCCAGCGTGTGGGCGTCGATCATCGACTCGACCGCCAGGGCGGACAGCACGGCGAGCCCGGCGCCGCTGACCACGGCCACCCGGACCGTGGCGTTGCTGGCGGCCTCCTGGACCGGGCGGATCGGTGGCAGTCCGCGCTGCTCCAGCGCCTGGTCCAGGGCGATCCGGGTGCCGGACCCGGCCTCGCGGGTGACCAGCGGCCAGTCCGCCAGCTTCCGGATCGGTAGCGGCCCGGTGCGAGTCAGCGGATGGTCCGGCGGCGCAACCAGCACCAGCTCGTCATGGCCGACGATGCGATGGTTGAGACCCCTTGGGGCGTCGGGACCTTCGACGAAACCGACCTCGCACTGCCCCTGCAGCAGCCGGGTGATCACCTCCGCGGAGTTGCAGACCTCGGTCCGTATCCGGAGCTCGGGCTGAGCACGGCGCAGGGCCGCGACCCAGCCGGGCACCAGGTTCTCGGCGACGGTGTGGCTGGCGGCCAGGGTCAGGGTGCTCGGCCCGTCGCCTAGTGCCTCGACCCCGTCGGCGAGCCGGCGGGCGGCGGCCAGCAGCTCGCGGGACCACTCGACGACGAGCAGACCCTGCGGCGTCAGGGTCGCCCCCGTCGTCGACCGGCTGATCAACGGGAGCCCGAAGCGGCGTTCGAGCCGGGCAACGGACCGGCTGACGTTGGGCTGCGCCATCCCGGTGGCCCGGGCGGCCGCGGCCAGGCTGCCGTGATCAGCGACCGCCACCAGCGCCTCGACCGCGGCCAGATCCGGCCATTCCGCCATATCCACAGGATATGGCCCGGGTAGCGAATTGACGACTACCGAGCCGTTGCTGCAGGCCCGAGACTCAAAGGCATGACCACCACGCTGCTCGCCCCCCGCCCGACCCGGACCGCGCTGCCGCCGGCCGGGCCGGCCTGGTACGGCGCGGTGATGGGCACCGCGATCCTGGCCACCCTCACGCAATCCCTGGTGCCGGGTCTGTGGGTGGCCCGGGCGCTGCTGGTGCTCGGCTGGCTGTTGTTGGTGGGTTTGACCGCAGGCTTCGCGGCCCGCGCAGTGCGCCATCCGGGGACACTGGCGGCCAGCGTCCGGGTCGGCGCGATGCCGCTGTGGGGCATGGTCTCGATGGGGGTGCTGGCCGTCGGATCGGCCACGGCGACGGTCCTGCCGTCCTGGGAGCCCGTGCTGGCCGACCTGGCCGTGGGCGTCGACGGGATCCTGTGGGTGCTGGGCACGGCGCTGGGTCTGGCTACCGCCGCCGGCTTCAGCGTGCTGCTCGTCCGGACCGACGCCGGTGCGCCGACCACCGTCTGGGGACTGGCCGTCGTGCCGCCGATGGTGGCGGCAACGGTCGGCGCCGGCCTGGTCCCGCACCTGCCGACCCCGGCCCTGCAGCTGAGCATGTTGCTGGTCACCGCTGCCTGCTTCCTGCTCTCACTGACCCTGGGGGCGGTGATCTTTGCGATGGCCTACCACCAGCACTGGCGGGTGGCCGGCCTGGCCGTCGCTGCCAGCGCCACCGCCTGGATTCCGCTGGGCGTGGTCGGTCAGTCGACCGCGGCAGCGCAGGCAATGGCAGGCTCGGCCGGGCCACTGCTGCCGGCCAGCCTGGCTGCCGCGTTGCAGGACGTCGCGAACGACTACGGCGTGCTGATGCTCGGCCTCGGGGTGCCGCTGGCCGCCTGGGCAGTCGCAATGACGGTACGCGGGTTCCGCCGGCGAATGCCGTTCGTGCCCGGCTGGTGGTCGCTGACGTTCCCGATCGGCACCCTGGCCCTGGGCGCGCACCTGCTCGGGGTGGGCAGCGGGATGACGGTGTTCCTGGCCGTCGGGCTCGCGTGCTGGTCGGCCCTGTGCGGCACCTGGGTGCTGTGTGCGTTGGCCACTGCCCGGGCCGTGGCAACGCGCCACCGCCGGGGTGGTCGTCGATGATGAGCCGATGTCCACGAATATGGTGCTCCGCGGCGGCCACGTCCTCGACCTGTCCGTGGGGACGTGGCATCCCGCCGACGTCCTGATCGAGGGCGGGACCATCACCGCGGTCGGCGCGGGCCTGGCGCCTTCTGACGCCGACGAGCTGGACGTCACCGGCCGGTTCGTCCTGCCCGGTCTGATCGACGGTCACGTGCACGTCACCGCGTTCTCCGCGGAACTGCGGGACCTGGAGGACACCGCCGGCTCGTACGTGCACGCGCACAGCGCCCGGATCATGCGGGAGATGCTGGGCCGGGGGTTTACCACGGTCCGCGACATGGGCGGCGCCGACGATGGTCTGGCCCGCGCCCAGGCCGAGGGGCTGATCGCCGGGCCGCGCCTGTTCTTCTGCGGGCACGCGCTGAGCCAGACCGGCGGGCACGGCGACATGCGCCTGCCCGGCGACGACCGGCCACCGGCCGATTGCGGCCTCGGGGTCGTCGCCGACGGGGTGGACGCCGTCCGGGTCGCCGCTCGGGCCGAACTGCGCCGGGGCGCCGACCACCTCAAGATCATGGCCTCCGGCGGGGTGGCCTCCCCGACCGACCGGGTCGACTCCACGCAGTACTCGATCCCGGAGATCGAGGCCGCGGTCGAGGAGGCCGCGGCGGCCAACCGGTATGTCGGCGCGCACGCCTACACCGCGCGGGCGATCAACCGGGCGCTGCGGGCCGGGGTCCGCAGCATCGAACACGGCAACCTGCTCGATGAGCAGAGCCTGAGCCTGCTGCGGGAGTACGACGCATTTCTGGTGCCGACCCTGGTCACCTACTGGGCGCTCCAACGGGAGGGCCGGGAGCACGGACTGTCGCAGGCCAGTTGGATCAAGGTGGACGCCGTCCTGGACCAGGGCCTCGAAGCGCTGCGCCGGGCCCACGAGGCCGGGGTCGCCCTCGTCTTCGGCTCCGATCTGCTTGGCGGCATGCACCGGTATCAGAACGAGGAATTCCGACTGCGGGCGCAGGTGCAGCCGGTGATCGACGTCATCCGTTCCGCCACCACGACGGCCGCCGCGCTGCTCGGCCGGTCCGGCACTCTCGGTGTCATCGCACCGGACGCCGCCGCCGATTTGCTCGTGCTCCGAGCCGATCCGCTCGCCGATGTCTGCGTGCTGGCCGACATCGGCCGGCACCTGGCTCTGCTCATCCAGAACGGGGCGGTCGTGCACCGCGGGACGCAGTCACCTGACGGTCGGTGTTGATCATGACGCAGGCTGCCCGACACACCGACGACACGCCGATTGGGGTGCAGTTAACGTCATGATCAACACCGAAATCAGCCGTCCCACTCCCAGACCGCCGCCGGCCGGCCGGTGGACCGGGCCGCGACCCGTTCCTCGGTACGGTGCAGACCGGGGACCGCCCGCAGCGTGCGGTTGAGGTTGCCCCGGTCCGGCGCCCGACCGACCAGGGTGGCGGTGATGTCCAGCGCATCGGCGGTGGGGAATCGCCGTCCGGTCAGCGCCCTGGAGAGTGCAGGGTCCCGCCACAAAGCGCCCGCCAGCAGTTCCCGGCAGTCCTCGACGATCCGCTGGTGATCGAAGGCCAGATCCGGGAGTCGATCGAGGGGGGTCCACACAGCGGTGTCGACGCGCTCGGTCACGGCGGCCCACATCGCGATGGACAGGGTGGGGCCGCGGGGATCCCGGTTCGGCCTGTCGAACGTCACCAGCTGGCCGATACCGGACACGGCCTCCGACGGAACCCCGAGCTTGCCGGTCAAGGCCCGCAGCGCCGCGTCGTGCAGCCGCTCACCGAGCCCGAGCAGCACCCCCGGCAGCGCCAATTGATCGCGGAACGGGTCCTTGGCCCTGGCGGCGACGCCCAGCTCGACCAGCCGGGCCGTCCGGTCGAAGTGCAGGGCCAGCACATCAACCGAGACCAATGACGAACGGACCGCACGATCAACAGGCTCCGACACGGGTTTTAGTTTAGTGCACCAGAACAACCCGACCGCGCCCCGGCCGCCCCGGACTGTGATTGACACGCCGTGAAGGCGGTGTTGGCTTGAGCGAGTCGGGTGGGTGCGGACCGTTACGGTGGACTCATGCGACGTCACCTTGTGCTCGCCGGGGCTATCGCCGGGGTATTGGTCGTTTCCGGATGTGGGTCCGACACCTCGGGAGCCCGGCGCACCGTGACGGCGGTGGTGACGGTGTCCAGCGGAGTGGACGGTTCCCCCGAGGGCTCGTCAGGTGCGGCCGCCAGTGACGGCCCGGCCAGTGGCGAATCCGCCGCACCCAGCGCGGAACCGTCGCCCAGCCCGTCACCGTCCCCGACTGCCGTCTCGGCGGCGCCGATCGTCACGGGGATCGACCCGCTGAAGGTCGACTGCGGGGCGATCCTCAGCGCGGCCGATATCAAGAAGATCTTCAACGTGGACATCCCCAACGACCGCATCAAGCGGACCATTGACGTCACCGGCAACCAGGTCGGGCAGACCGGTCAGGTTCGCTGCCTGTACGGCCTGTCCGCCGACCAGAAGGCCGGCGCGTTCTCGATGTTGCTGACGACCTACACCGACCCGGCAGCGGCCGAGAAGCAGGTCGGGGTAACGGCGCAGACCCTGAGTGACAACGGCGCGACGAACGTCCCGGCGACGGTCAGCGGATACCCCGCGACGGTCTCGCTGCAGGACGGCGGGCTGATCGTGATGCCGTACGACAACTGGACCATGGCCATCGCGTCCTTCCCGACGACGCCCATCGATCCCGCCGCGCTGCAGACCGGCCTCCCGCAGCTGGCGGAGGCTGCGTTGGCCCGGATCCTGAAGAGCTGACCGACGGTTCAGACGGCGGGCACCGGCGCGCGGTCCCGAACCCGCCGCGCAGCCGGCGACGCCGCGGCCCGATGCCGACCTGACCGGAACAAGCTCCGGAAGAAACCCCGACGCGTGATCGTGACCAGTGCGGCCACCGGAATCAACCCCGGCCGGTCCAGGCGATGGCGTCCGACCGGCTTGCGTTCGGTCTGCTCCGGCCTGGTCAGTACGGTGCTCATGGGGGTCCTTGATGTCGGCGGGCAGGGGATCTGTTCCAGAATGTGACGCTACGTGCCAGGTTGGACGACGCGCGGCAACCGGGAGCGCGTGTCGATAGACGGCGTCGGGCGACCGGCGCCAGAGGGGGTTCGATGATCACTGTTGCCGTGACCGGAGGCATCGGGTCGGGTAAGTCGACGGTCAGCGCAGCGTTGCGTGCCCGGGGCGCGGTGGTCGTCGATTCCGACCAGCTGGCCCGCGAGGTCGTTGCGCCGGGCACGCCCGGTCTGGCCGCCATCGCCGAGCGATTCGGCTCCGGCATGATCACCGCGGACGGCGCGTTGGACCGGGCGGCCTTGGCGTCCGTGGTGTTCGCCGATCCGGCGGCCCGAGCCGCGCTGGAAGGCATCACGCATCCGTTGGTCCGTGCCGGGTTCGCCGAGATCCGGCAGCAGGCAGCGGCCGACGCCGTGGTCGTCAACGACATTCCGCTGCTCACCACGATGTCCGCCGCGGCCGGCTTTCACCTGGTGATCGGCGTTCGGGCGGATGCCGAGCTGCGGGTACAGCGCCTGGTGGGCCGCGGGCTCTCGGCGGCCGACGCGCGGGCCAGAATGGCCGCCCAACTCACCGATGACGAGCGGGCGCCGCTCTGCGACGTTGTGCTGGTCAATCACGGCGGTCCCGACGATCTGGTCGCCCAGGTGGACGAGCTGTGGGCCAACCGGCTGGTGCCGTTCGAGCGGAACACCAGGCTCGGGCAGGGGGGCCCGCGTGGCGGGCCGGCATTGGTCGACCCCCGGCCACAGTGGGCCGTCGACGGCCTGCGGTTGGCGGCCAGGGTGTCCAGAGCCGCGGCGGGCGCGCGGGTGGACCACATCGGTTCCACCGCGATACCGGGGATGCCGGCCAAGGACGTGCTGGATCTGCAGCTGACGGTGCCCAGCCTGGAGATCGCCGACGAGTGGGCGAAAGCACTTGCGGCGGCGGGATTTCCGTGGCTGGCGGGGTACGACCAGGACACTCCCCAACCGGCGGGTTCCGATCCCGATCCTTGGCGCAAGCGGGTACACGTCAACGCAGATCCCGGGCAAAGGCTCAACCTCCACGTGAGGGTTAAGGATGCGCCAAACTGGCGCTGGGCGTTGCTGTTCCGGGACTGGCTCGCCGCCGAGCCGGCCGTCGCGCAGGAGTACCTCGCGGTGAAGAGGTCGGTTGCCGCGGCACATGCTGCGGACGGCACAGTGGCCGGGTATGCGGAGGGAAAGGAGCCGTGGCTTGCGGCGGCGTATCCCCGAGGCCTTGCCTGGGCGCGGGCCACCGGATGGTCGCCGGGCGCGGGCTAGCGCCGCTGAGCTGCGGTTATTGTCTCGGGAGGGGCACTGTCGGACCCTCCGCGTAGCCTTTGTCTCGTGGCTTTCGCAACCGAACACCCCGTCATCGCCGTCTCCGAGCATCGGCCCGTGAGCGACATTCCGCGGATCGCCGGGCGCTTCGAGGTGGTCAGCGATTACTCGCCCTCCGGCGACCAGCCGACGGCCATCATCGACCTGCAGCATCGGCTCGAGGCCGGCGAAAAGGACATCGTGCTGCTCGGGGCGACGGGCACCGGCAAGTCCGCCACGACCGCCTGGTTGATCGAGAAGGTGCAGCGCCCGACGCTGGTGATGGCGCCGAACAAGACGCTGGCCGCGCAGCTGGCGAACGAACTGCGAGAACTGTTCCCGCACAACGCGGTCGAGTACTTCGTCTCCTACTACGACTATTACCAGCCGGAGGCGTACGTCCCGCAGACGGACACCTACATCGAGAAGGATTCGTCGGTCAACTCCGATGTCGAGCGGCTCCGGCATTCGGCGACGATGTCGCTGCTGTCGCGACGGGACGTGATCGTGGTGGCCTCGGTCTCCTGCATCTACGGTCTCGGCACCCCGCAGTCGTACCTGGACCGATCGCTGCCGGTCTCCACCGGCGACACCATGGATCGGGACAGTCTGCTGCGGGCCCTGGTCGACATTCAGTACTCCCGCAACGACGTCTCCTTCACCCGGGGTTCCTTCCGGGCGCGGGGAGACACCGTGGAGATCATTCCGGCGTACGAGGAACTGGCGGTTCGGATCGAGTTCTTCGGTGACGAGATCGAGCGGCTCTACTACCTGCACCCGCTTACCGGGGACGTCGTCCGCGAGGTGCAATCGCTGCGGATCTTCCCGGCAACGCACTACGTCGCCGGTCCGGAGCGGATGGAGAAGGCCATCGCGGCCATCGAGGCGGAGCTGGCCGAGCGGCTCGCCGAGATGGACAAGCAGGGCAAGTTGCTGGAGGCCCAGCGGCTCCGGATGCGGACCAGTTACGACGTCGAGATGATGCGGCAGGTCGGCTTCTGCTCGGGGATCGAGAACTACTCGCGGCACATCGACGGCCGCCCGCAGGGTTCGGCCCCGGCAACGCTCATCGACTACTTCCCCGAAGACTTCCTGATGGTCATCGACGAGTCGCACGTCACGGTGCCGCAGATCGGGGCGATGCACGAGGGCGACGCGTCCCGGAAGCGGACGCTGGTCGACCATGGCTTCCGGCTGCCCTCGGCGCTGGACAACCGGCCGCTGACCTGGGAGGAGTTCGCCGGCCGGATCGGGCAGACCGTCTACCTGTCCGCCACGCCGGGTCCGTACGAGCTGGGCCGAGCGGGCGGCGAGTTCGTCGAACAGGTCATCCGGCCGACCGGACTCGTCGACCCGGAGATCGTCATCAAACCGACGAAGGGCCAGATCGACGACCTGATCGGCGAGATCCGCGAGCGGAGCGCGAAGAACGAGCGGGTGCTGGTCACCACGCTGACGAAGAAGATGTCGGAAGACCTGACCGACTACCTGCTGGAACTGGGCATCCGGGTGCGGTACCTGCATTCGGAGGTCGACACCCTGCGCCGGGTTGAGCTCCTGCGTGAGCTGCGGATGGGTGAGTTCGACGTTCTGGTCGGGATCAACCTGCTGCGGGAGGGGTTGGACCTCCCCGAGGTGTCGCTGGTCGCGATCCTGGACGCCGACAAGGAGGGCTTCCTCCGCTCCGAAACCTCCCTGATCCAGACCATCGGCCGGGCCGCCCGCAATGTCAACGGCCAGGTGCACATGTACGCCGACAAGATCACCCCGTCGATGGCCAGAGCGATCGACGAAACGACCAGGCGCCGGCAGAAGCAACGGGACTACAACCTGGCCAACGGCATCGACCCGACGCCGCTGCGCAAGAAGATCAACGACATCCTGGAGCGGGTGTACGCGGAGGCGGAGGATTCCGTGGACGGCGCCACTCCGATCCGACCGGGTGGTTCCGGGCGGAACTCCTCCCGCGGACGCAAGGCCACCGGAGAACCGGGGGCATCGAGTTCGGGCGTATACGCCGGGCACAGCACCGTCGGGATGGCCCGGAACGAGCTGGCCGACCTGGTGCAACAACTCACCACGCAGATGATGAATGCCGCCCGGGATCTGCAGTTCGAGCTGGCCGGCCGGCTGCGGGACGAGATCCAGGAGCTCAAGAAGGAGATCCGGGACATGGACTCCGCGGGAGTGGTCGCAGCGGCACGGTAACGGTGGACGTCGCGGCACGTAAACGGCCGCAGCAGGGCAGTCCGGACCGGGCGGAACGGCCAAGAGCAGCAACACCGAAAAGCCCGGCTCCTGTTCGGAGACCGGGCTTTTCGGTGATGTGAGCGATGCAGGCGGCCTAGGCGGCCGACCTACTTTCAGGCGTTGGCCGGGGTGGCGGCGGCGATGAAGCGCTCGGTGAAGGACTTGCTGCTCGCGACGAACTGGTCAACGAAGTTGTAGTACGCAGCGGTGACCTCGTCGGTGGTCGGCAGGTCGAGCTCCGGCAGATCGAACTTCGGGGCCTCGAAGCCGGGGATCTCGAAGGCCGGGACCTTCGGGGCTTCCGGCAGGTTGGCGGTGAAGGACTTGCTGTCCGCGACGACCTTCTCGACGATCTCGAAGAACTTGGCGGCAACCTCGCTGGCGGAGGGGACGTCGACCTTGGGCAGATCGAAGTTCGGGACCTCGAAGCCGGGGATCTCGAAGGCCGGGACCTTCGGGGCTTCCGGCAGGTTGGCGGTGAAGGTGCTGACGGCTTCCAGGGTCGCGTCCTGGACCTTGGCAACGGTGTCCAGGATGGTCGCGGTGGTCTCGTCGGCCTTGGCGGTGAAGGTGGAGGTCATGTGATGTCCATTCGTTTGGAGGGGGTGAAGAAGTTGATATGCGTAGCTTGCCGCGCGATGCTTGGTATGTCAAGCACGATCGGGCGGGTTGCGGCGCACGTCACATTTCGACCCGTTTAACCCCGCGATGACGCTGAACGGCTGTCAGCTGGTGATGTCCTTCCGCCGGAAGCGCAGCACGGCCAGCGTCGCGAACAGCACCGCGTAGGCCAGGCTGGCGAATCCGCCGCGGATCATGTCGTCCCAGCGGATCGGGTCAACCAGGGAGCCGGTCCAGGCGAACGAATAGTGCGTTGGCAACCAGTTGCGGATATCGCCGAGGGCGTCGATCTGGTTCAGGATCTGGGACAGGATCGAGATCAGCACCGCCCCACCGACCGCCCCGAGCGGGGCGTCGGTGAGCACGCTGAGCAGCAGCGCGAGACCGGCCACCCAGGTCAGCTGGATCGCGACGTACGACACGATCAGCCCGAGCCGGAGCAGGCCCTCGCCAAAGGTGAACTGTTCGCCGACAGGGGTCGCCAGCGGGTTCCAGCCATAGGCGAAGCCACCCACGATCAACGCAGTGACCGGCAGGATGATCAGTGCCGTCAGCGAGAGCAGGCCGGCGACCAGCACCTTCTGCCGGATCAGCCGGACCCGGGGGACCGGCATCGCCAGCAGATAGCGCAGGGACGACCAGGACGCCTCGGACGCGATGGTGTCGCCGAAGAACAGCGAGATCACCACGATCAGCAAGAAACTCGCGGAGAAGAACAGCGAGACCATGGCGAAGTTGATTGCGCCTGAGGTGGCCAGGTCGACCAGAGTCACTGCCCCGCTGCCATTGTCGGCGCCGAAGGCGAAGGCGATCACCAGGATGATCGGCAGCAGTGCCATGAAGCCCAAGGCGAACTGCGTCCGCCGCCGCCGTAACTGGCGGCTCAGCTCCACCCGGACCGGCAGGGTCCGGCCGACCCGGAAGCCGACCGGGGTGCCGTTGTCGGCAACCGGCACGGCGCCGGTCACCGTGTTCATCGCGGCCACGGCCGCGTCTGCGGAGTGGTCCTGATGGACGGGGCTCATCGCCCGACCTCGCTGCGCGAGTTAGGGGCGATGGGTGACGATGATTCGTTCGCTCGCTCGCTCATCGGTGATCTCCCTGCTGGGTGGGGCCGGTGCCAACGGTGGTCAGGGCCGAGTCGTTCGGTCCATCGAGGGGCGGGGCGGGTTGGCCGCTGGGGATCAGCCCTGCCGGCAGGTCCGGCTCCACCCCGGAGCCAGAGGCGCCGATGAGGGTCAGGAAGACGTCCTCCAGTCGGTTGCGCGGCGCCGCCGAACTGACGGCGATGCCGGCGGACACCAGCGCGGCGACCACCTGGGATGCCGGGACCGTGCCGAGGTCGGCCTGCACGCCGTTCTCGGTGATCTCGACGTCGGCCGCGATCGTGCGCAACACCCGGGCCGCGGCCTCCGTGTCGTCGACGGTGAAGCTCATCTCGCCGGAGGAGGAGACGAGTTCGGCGACGGTGCCGGACGCGATGGTCCGGCCCTGATGGACCACCACCACATGGCTGCAGGTCTGTTCGACCTCGGAGAGCAGGTGGCTGGAGACCAGGACGGTCCGGCCGGTTTGCGCGTACCGGCGCAGCACCTCGCGCATCGCGTGGATCTGCGGCGGGTCGAGCCCGTTGGTGGGTTCGTCCATCAGCAGCAGGTCCGGCAGTCCGAGCATGGCCTGGGCGATGGCCAGTCGCTGCCGCATGCCCTGGGAGTAGGTGCGGACCCGGCGGTTGATGGCGTCACCGAGGCCGGCGATCTCCAGCGCTTCCGCCATGTGTGCGTCCTGGGCGGGCCGGCCGGTCGCCTGCCAGTACAGATCGAGGTTGGCCTTGCCGGACAGGTGCGGCAGGAAGCCGGACCCCTCGACGAAACTGCCGATGCGGGAAAGGATCTCCGAACCCGGTTCGATCTTCCGGCCGAACACCCGGATCTCGCCGGCGGTGGGAGTGATCAGGCCCATCACCATGCGCAGGGTGGTGGTCTTGCCGGCCCCGTTGGGGCCGAGCAGTCCGAGGACCTGGCCGGCCTCCACCCGGAAGCTGACCTGCTTGACGGCCTTGACCCCACCCGGATACGACTTCTCCAGACCGGTGATCGACAACGGGACGATCACCAGGTCCGGGTCGACGTCGCCGCGCCGGGCGCGGACCCGGCCGCCGAAGATCAGCCCGAGTGCCGCGATGACGGCCAGCGCAATCAGGCCGATCAGTTGGCCGACCGGGATCTCGGAGGCCGAGACCCGTTCGCCGCCGACCTCGGGGGCGCTCAGGCCCTGCACCGAGGTGTCGGCCATGGCGATCCGGTAGGCCGCCGGGGTGGTTGAACCGGCGAAGGCCTGATCCGTGGTGGACAACGCGACCTCGATGTTGGATCCCGCCTCCACCTGCAGGGCGGTGGCCGGCAGGTTGACGGTCACGGTGACCGGGCTGCCATCCGCCGGTAGGTTCGTCAGCCGGATGGGCGCGACGGCGCCGCCGGCCAGTGACCGGGTGCCGCCCTCGGAGACCTTCGACAGCGAGCCGTAGAGCACCGCACCGTCATTGACGGTGCTGGTGGCGGCGCCGGGGACGGGGATCCGGGAGACCGTGACGGTGATCCGTGGGGTGCCGGTGATCAGCGTCAGGGTGTCCACCGGCTGCGAGGCGAACCGGGCGGTCTGCCCCGGGAGCCCGCCGACAAACGTGGACAGCGCCGTCGACGCCAGGCCGGACAGTCCGGGCAGCGACGAGATGTTGGCCGGCGACGCTCCTGGTGGATTCACCACGAACTGGGGGTCACCGGTCAGCGGGATGTCCACCCGGTTGGTGCTGCTGCCGGCCGTCAGACCCGGGTATTCGGGGACTTCCAGGGTCCGGCTGCGGGCCCGTCCGGTGTCGCTGAGCGGGCCGTCGACGGTGTACCGGAACGAGTTGGCCGGGACCGGCCCCAGACCGGAGAGGTAATGCTGGAACCATTCGGTGATCCGGGCCTCGGTCGCTGCGTCCGGGCTGCCGCCGTCGTGCCCGCCGTTGTACCAGGTCACGGCCACCGTGGTGCCGTTCGCGGCGATGGCCCTGGCGTTGGCGTCGGCCTGGTCGAGCCCGAACAGCGTGTCCCTTTCGCCCTGCACCAGCAGGGTGGGAGCGGTGATGTCGCCGACGACGGCCTTCGGGCTGGACCGCTCCAGGATGGCGCTCAGCTCGGGGGTGATCCGGCCGGTCTGCGCGGCCTGCGAGTAGGCCGCGCACAGCTCGACCATCATCCGCCCGCAGCTGAAGGACTGTGCGGTGGCCGCCGCTGCATCAACGGCAGGGGTGTCGGTTGTGGTGTCGGTGCCGGCGGTGGCGTCGGGTGCCGCCGCCGTGGTGGTTCCGGTGCCGCCGCGGCGAACGAAGCCGCTGTCACCGCTGTCGCCCTGGGCGACGCCGGTGGGCGACAGGGCGGCACCCAGCGTGACCGACGCGATCAGGCTGGACGCCCAGAACTTCTTGAAGACGCCGTCACTGACGCCAGCCGCGGCCGCCGGGGTTGCCGCCGCGAGATCGGCCTCGGTCGCCTGCGCGTTGGGGAACAGGGACTGCTCCAGGTCGTTCCAGGTGATCAGCGGAACCGCGGCGTCGATCCGCGGGTCGGTGCCGGCGAGCATCAGCGACAGCGCGCCGCCGTAGGAGCCGCCGGTGACGCCGACCCGCGGATCGCCCGGTGCGTCCTGGGTGACCTCGGGCTGCTGCGCGAGCCAGTCGACGAGGGCGCGGCCGTCGGGCACCTCGTAGTCCAGGGAGTCAAGGGCAATCTGGCCGGTCGATTGACCGAAGCCCCGAGCCGAATAGGCCAGCACCACGAATCCGTCGCGGGCCATTTGCTGGGCATCGGATGCCACCGACTTCTTCGACCCGCCGAACCCGTGGGCCATGATCACCGCCGGTGCGGGTGTCTGGGCCGGAAGGTAAACGGTGGCATCGAGTTGGACCGGCTCGTCGACGCCCGGCCCGCCAGGTGCGGTGATCGTCACATCCCTGGTGGCGATCGTGGCGGGGGCCGGGGAGGGCCACACGATCCACACGAGCGCGCCCACCAGGACGACGACCAGCACAACGGCCGTGATCTTCCGCTCGCGAGTCTGGAAGAGGCGGTTCAATCGGGTCTTCACGTGGTGATACCGCTAATGATGCGTCGCAGGATGCACGTCCTGGACCCGGTCTTTTCGATCATTCCTCCAGGGTGCCAGAGGAGTGTCGAGGCGGAGGCCAGGGCGAACCCTGAGGGGCAACCCGGATAGAGACAGCCGGGTACTGCGTTGGTTGGAGTCTGGCACTTGGCCGGGCCGCGATTCCCCGCCGGACGATGGCATAGTCGCCGGGGTGAAGCCTGCCGACATCGCCCTGTTCCGCATCCCCGGTCGCCCGGCGATGACCGGCGACGGCGCGATTCTTGTGGCCGTCTCCGCACCCGACTTGAGCGCGAACATCTATCGCGGCACGTTGGTGCGCCTGAACCCCGGAAGGAGTGGCGAACCGACCGATTACACCAACGGCCCCCGCGACTCCGAACCGGTGCTCAGCCCGGACGGCCGCCGGGTGGTTTTCCTCCGGGCTCCGGAGTCCGGACCGGCGCAATTACACGTCATGCCGTTGGACGGTGGCGAACCGCGCAAGCTGACCGATCATCCGTTGGGGGCCGGGTCGGTGGTCTTCAGCCCGGACGGCCGCCGGATCGCCTACTGCGCGGCCGTTCCCGATCCCGGCAGGTACGGCACCGACGACGACATCACGGCCGACGCCGAGGCGCCGCGGCGGATCACCCGGCTCAGCTACCGCCTCGACGGCGAAGGATTCGTCACCGACAAGGCCAAGCAGGTGTTCGTGCTGGAGCTCCATCCCGGTGCGACGCCCGTACAACTGACCGCCGAACCGGCCGGTGCTGCCGATCCGGCCTTCACCCCCGACGGCAGGTTGTTGTACGTCCGCGGCACGGGAATCGACGAACTCACCGAGGAAGTCAGTGTTGTTGACGTGCCCGAGAACCTCTCAGGCACGTCGGACGTCCGCCCGACGGTCGGAGATGTGCTCGTCGCGGCCCACGGTTCAGCAGCGCTGCCGGTCGTCACCGACCGGGAGGTGCTCTACCTCGGCGTCGAATTCACGGGTACTGACGCCGTCGGCCGGACCACCGGCCTCTGGGCTGCGCCGTTGGCCGGGGGCCCGCCGCGCAGGCTGACCGACGAGGCCACCGTCGACGTCGACCGGGCCGCGGGTCGGCCGGTGGTCATCGGGGATCGGGTCCTGGTTGGCGTGCTGGATCGCGGCGCCACGTCCCTGCACGCGGTTCCCCTGGCCGCTGACCGCCTGCCGCTGGGTGACCTCCCGGTCGTCGTCGGGGGCGACCGCGTTGTCCGGTCGTTCGACGCAAGGGACCATACGGTGGCGGCGGTCGTCGCGGACGGCGCGTCGGCCGGCGAGGTGATCACTGTGACCGTTGCCGATGACGGGACCGTCGGCAACGAGCACGTGCTGTCCGACCTCGGCACTGCGCTCGCTGCCACTGGTATCCGGCCCGCGCTGCCGCTGCACGCGACGGCCCCCGATGGCTACCCCGTCCACGGCTGGCTGGTGCTGCCCGAGGGCGCCGGCCCGCATCCGACGCTGCTGGTGGTGCACGGCGGCCCGCATGCCGCCTACACCCCGGCGCTGTTCGACGAGGCGCAGGTCTACGCAGGGGCGGGATACGCCGTCGTGATGGGCAATCCCCGCGGGTCGGCCGGCTACGGGCAGTCCCACGGGCGGGCGGTGGTGGGTGCGCTCGGCACCGTCGATGTGGACGATGTGCTGGCCCTGCTCGACGCCGCGACCGCCAGGCCGGACTGCGATGCCGCCCGGGTCGGGGTGATGGGCGGCTCCTACGGCGGCTTCATGACGTCCTGGCTCTGCTCGCACGCCCCGGACCGGTTCACCGCCGCGATCAGTGAACGGGCGGTCAACGCCTGGGATTCGTTCGCCGGATCCAGCGACATCGGCTATTACTTCGCCCGCGCCTACATCGGTGACGACCGCGACACCCAGTGGCGCACATCACCTCTCGCCTACGCGGAACAGATCGACGGGCCGCTGCTGATCATCCATTCCGAGCACGACTGGCGGTGCCCGATCGAGCAGGGCCAGCGATTGTTCACCGCGCTCAAACAACGCGGCGCCGACGTGGAGATGCTGCTGTTCCCAGGGGAAGGACACGAGCTGTCCCGATCCGGCCGACCCACCCACCGGCAACAGCGCTTCGACGCGATCCTGGACTGGTGGACGCGTTACCTGCCGGTGGCGGCGGGTTGATCGGCCTGCGGGACTGTCAAGATGGCGGCAAGTCCTGGTGACGGAGCCGGAACCGCCCGGAAGCTGTCGCGTCGTCGCGGCCGTCCCCGTCGTCGCGACCGGCCGTGAGCTGCGAAAGGTGGCCCGAGGCGTCGTCCATCCGGCGGTCCAACAGGGCTTCCTCCAGGTCGAGGTCGTACTGCAGTTCACGCAGCACGTCCTCCGAGATCCGGCCCGAATTGCGCATCGTGACGAAGACGTCCCGCTCGATCGTCACGAGTTCGTGCCGCCAATCGGAGATCTTGTCGAACCGTTCCCGTGCGCTGTCGCCGGCCCTGTCGAGCCGTTCGGTGAGCCCACGCCAGTCCCGGCTGGCGGCCCACGCGCGCATCCGCCGGGCCTCCGGCGCGGGCAGGCCCTCGGTGGTGATGACGTCCTCGACCCGGGCGGCGATCGCCAGGTTGGCCTCGTCGTGGGCGGCGGCGCGTTCCCGCTGGGTATCGGCCGCCGGATCACCGGGCAGGTGCAGCAGTCTGATCACCGCCGGCAGTGAGAGTCCCTGCAGCACGAGTGTTCCCAGGATCACCGCGATGGTGCAGGTCAGCAGCAGGGAGCGGTACGGGGTGTCGAGTGGCAGCGTCTGCGCGGCGGCCAACGACACCACGCCACGCATCCCGGCCCAGGACACGGCGACCAGCGGCCGCCAGCGGAGTGGGCCGGGGCGGCGGAACACCCGGGCCAGCCCGGCCGTGAGGAAGATCCACACCGGGCGGATCAGGATCACGGTGACCAACACGATCCCGGAAGTCAGCAGAGTTGGCGCCCGGCCGATGTCCGGCGCGGTGACGATCGCCCAGAGTTGCAGCCCGATCAGGGCGAAGACCGCCCCTTCCAGGACGTACTGCAGGGCCTTCCAGGTCGCGCCGAGGGTCAGCCTGACCTCCGGCGGCAGGTCGAAGGGGGAGCGGTAGCCGAGGACCAAACCGGTGACGACCACGGTCAGCACACCGCTGGCGTCGACCCGCTCGCCCAGCAGATAGGCCAGGAACGGTGTCACCAGGGAGAGTGCCGTGCTGGCCAGCGACGAATCGACGTACCGCCTGATGTACGACAACAGCAGCCCCAGCAGGATCCCTATCAGGACGCCGCCCGCCGCCGCCCAGGCGAACTGGCCGATGGCCGGCCCCCAGGCCAGCGACCCCGCCCCGATGCCGACGACGGCGACCCGCAGCAGCACCAGTGACGTTGCGTCGTTGAACAGCGACTCCCCTTCCAGCAGGGTGACCACGTTCCGTGGGAGGCCGGCCTTGCGGGCAATCGCAACGGCGGCCACCGCATCGGGCGGGGCCACGATCGCACCCAGCGCGAGGGCGGCCGCGAACGGAATCTCCGGGATGACCGCCTGCAGCACGACCGCAACCGCGAATGCCGTGACGATCACCATGCCGACGGCGAGCTGGCTGATCGATCTGATCATTCGGCGAATCGCGATGACCGAGGATTCACTGGCGGCGGCGAACAGCAGCGGCGGCAGCAGCACTGTCAACACCAGCTCCGGGTTCACCTCGTAATCGGGCACGCCGGGGATGAAGGACGCGGCCACACCCACGATGACCAACAGGATTGGCGCCGGCACCCGGATCCGGCCGGCAATTCCGTTGACGATCACCACGCCGACGATCAGAAAGACGACCGGTTGCAGCTCGGGCATGAGCTCAGCTCCCCTCGACGGACGCGGTACCAACGGCGGATCGGCTGATGGCGGCAGTTGGACGGTGTTCCGGTGCGCGCCGTTGCGCCCTCGGCAAAACCGGATTGACCGACTGTCGGTGTCGTGAGTGATACTCCCCAACAGGTGTTGCGTCAGTGGCGTCGCCACACCGATTGATCAGGCGCCCGATCGGCGTCTACCCATCAGCCGACTCCAACCAGGTTTCGGTCACGCCCATCGCAGTAGCCCAGGAGCCATCGTGACAACACCACCGCCCGAAGACATCTTGGATCCCGGCAAGATCGCCGACGACGGCAGCCCGGCCCTCGACCCGAAGCGCTGGTTGGCCCTCGGCGTCATCGCGATCTCGCAGCTGATGGTCATCCTCGACGCCACCATCGTGAACATCGCGCTACCCCAGGCGCAGGCCGCGCTGGACATTTCCGATGCCAACCGGCAGTGGATGGTGACCGCGTACGCGCTGCCGTTCGGCGCCCTGCTGCTGCTGGGCGGCCGGATCGCCGACTATGTGGGCCGCAAGAAGATTCTGATCATTGCGTTGTCCGGCTTCGCCATCGCCTCCGCCGTCGGCGGGGCCGCGCAGGTCGGCTGGCAGCTGTTCATCGCCCGCGCGTTCCAGGGCGCCTTCGCCGCGATGCTCGCACCCGCCGCGTTGTCGCTGGTCACCGTCACCTTCCATGCAGCCAAGGAACGGGCCAAGGCCTTCGCGGTCTTCGGTGCGATCTCGGGCGGCGGGGCGGCGATCGGCCTGTTGCTGGGCGGGGTGCTCACCGAGTACGCGTCCTGGCGCTGGTGCCTGTTCGTGAACATCCCCATTGCCGTGCTCGCCGTCCTCCTTGCTGTCCCGGTGCTCAGGGAATCGAAGGTCGAGGGCGGCACGCATTACGACATCCCGGGTGCGGTGCTGGCGACCGCCGGGCTCGGCGCGCTGGTCTGGGCGTGCACGCAGCCGGCCGAGCACGGTTGGGGTTCGATCAACACCCTGGGCTGGATGGCCGTTGCTGTCGTGTTGCTGGCCGCGTTCGTGCTTGTCGAACTCCGTTCGAGCAGCCCACTGCTGCCCATGCGGATTGTCGAGAACCGCAACCGGGCGGGCGCCTACGTGGTCGGTCTGCTGGTCGGAGCGGGCCTGTTCGCGGTCTTCCTGTTCCTCACCTATTACATGCAGGGCGTCCTGCTGTACACGCCGATCCAGGCAGGCTTCGCCTTCCTGCCCTTCAGCTTCGGCATCGTGATCGGCGCGGGGATCGGCTCCCAGCTGACCATCCGGGTCGGCCCCAGGTTCGTGGTGCCGGCCGGCCTCTTCCTGGCCATGATCGGCATGTTCTGGCTGTCCAGACTGAACCTCGACACGACCTACTTCGGCACGATCCTGTGGGCCCAGCTGCTGATCGCGGTGGGGATGGGCTTCATCTTCATGTCCACCACCAACGTTGCCCTGGTCGGTGTCAACCACGACGATGCCGGCGTGGCCAGCGCGGTCGTGCAGACCTCGCAGCAGATCGGCGGCTCCATCGGAACTGCCCTGCTGAACACGATTGCCGCCACCGCAACGGTGTCCTTCCTGGTGGCCAACCCGCCGGCCGGCGCAACACCGGAGGCGGTCGGGGCCGCAGTGGCGGCGAGCAACGTGCACGGCTTCGGCGTCGCGTTCATGTGGTCGTCGATCATCTTCGCCATCGCCATCGTCGCGAGCCTGATTCTGATCACCGCAGGCAAGGACCAGGTCGCCGACCTGGAAGCGCAGCCCGGTACCTAGCAGGGACCGGGCGTCACGGGGGGGGCCGGGGTACGTAGCAGTTTCCGGGTCCGTCGTAGGTCCCGGTGCGGAATCACCGGTCGTCCGTCGTCGCACTCGCGGCGCGGATGGCCGGTGCCAGACCGCGGCTCGGCGCCGCGTCGACATCCCTCACCGTCAGGGCGGCGATCAGCGACCCGGCGACCGAGAACAGCGCACAGCCGACAAGCGCCCAGCGGAACGGCAGCAGTGCCGCGGTCTCATTGGTTGCCGCTACGGTTCCGATCGGGGAGGTGCTGATCCCGATGGTGGCGATCACCGTGGCTGCCACGGCGACACCCACCGCCGACCCGACCTGCCGGGTGGCGTTGTACAGCGCGGTGGCTGCGCCGGTGTGTTCCGGGGCAACTGTGTCGAACGCCGCGGCCTGCGTGGGCATGAACGTGTGCGCCTGGCCGTAACCCAGTAACAGCATCAACAGCACGGGCAGCACCGGCGGGATCGTCGAACTCATCACGAACGCCAGGCAGAGCAGCACCGCCGCCACCAACGCCTGCCCGGCGGCGATCAGCCGCCGCGGCCCGACCCGCCGGTACAACCGGGCCGCGATCTGGGTGCCGACCATGATCCCGATCGCCTCCGGGAACGTCATCAAACCGGCCGTCAACGGCGAGTAGCCGAACGCCGTCTGCAGCATCAGCGGATAGACGAAGAGCCCGCCGAGGAAGCCGGCCGCCGACGCCACGGTGATCAGATTCGCGGACCGGAACAGCCGCAGCCGAAACAGCTTCAGTCGCAACATCGGCGCGGCAACCCGGCCCTCGACGACCACCAGCAGGGTCAGCAGCACCACGCCCAGCAGCCCGGAGATCCAGATCACCGGCGTCGACCAGCCGCGGGTCGCGCCCTCGGAGACCGCGAACATCAACGACGCGAACCCTACGGCGGCCAGCAGGAAGCCGGGCACATCGAGCCGGCTGGACGTCTTGCGCGCCATGGTCGGCACCGCGACCAGCGTGAAAACCACGGCCACGATGCCGATCGGCACATTGATCCCGAAGATCCACCGCCAGCTGGCCTGTTGCACCAGCAAACCGCCCAGCACCGGACCGATCGCCGGGGCCAACGCAATCGGGACGTTGATGATGCGACTGAGCCGGACCCGCTCGTTCGGCGGGAAGCTCCGGTACAACATCGCCATCCCGACGGGTGTCATGAGACCGCCGCCGACACCCTGCACGATCCGGAAGATCACCAACTGCTCCACGGATTGCGCGAGCCCGCAAGCGGCGGACGCCACCGTGAACAGGCTGACCGCCAACAGGAACACTTCCCGGGCGCCGAACCGATCGCCCAGCCAGCCGGCCACCGGGATCGCGACCGCCACCGCGACCAGGAAGCCGATGTTGACCGTCGCGGTGAGCTCGATCGGCACCCCGAAGTCGGCCGCGATTGTCGGCAGCGCCACGTTGACCACTGTCGCGTCGATGATGTTGATGAACATCGCCGCCACGAAGACGGTCGCGACGGCGTTCTTCGGCTCGATACGCCCCATCGGTCACCCCCTCGTTGTCGTCGACAGTCGCCTCCGACGAAGTCGTGAGGCGCCATTCAGCGCACAGATCGTGTCCGGCCGTATTTGCCCAGACACGATCTGACTGCCGCCGACCGTTGGCAACCTATCCCGGCAGTGCCGACCACAGGGACGAGTTGGCCGGAGCGACGCGGCTGGGCGTCGACTCCGCCCGGCCGCCCGGTCGCCGGAGCGGGCGCGACCTACGATGGGTGGTGCTCCTTCGCGGCCAACGGCTGTGCGGGAGCAGTGAGCGGAATATGCAGCGCGAACTGTCGTCCATTCGAAGGAGTTCATTGATGACCGACCTCGATCTCGGTTCCGGCGGTCCCGCCACGCCCGGCCGGCCGGCCGCGGCGAGCAGTAACGCGCTGGTGCTGACCCCGCCGGCGCCGGTGCAGATCGTCGCTCCCGAGCAGGCGGCCGGCGCCGTCCCGGTGGCAGATGCGCGACAGGCCGAACTGCAGGCCAGAGCGGCGTCCTTCGCGATGGAACTTGCTGCCCTCGATGTTCGGTCGCCGGAATTTGCCAGGAAGGTCGAGTCCATCACCTCGCTCGGTGATCGGGAGATGCGGGAGTCGGCCAACGTGTCCAGCCGGATGCTGGAGCGGCCGGCGGCCGCTGTCAGTGCGGCAAAGGGCAAGGGCGGCAACGACGCGCAGACCCGGGTCGCTTCCACCCTGTCCGACTTGCGGTTGACCATCACCGATCTCGATCCCAACCGCGCTGACCTCACGGGAATCAAGAAGGTCCTGAAATGGATTCCCGGCGGCGACAAGATCGACAGGTACTTCGCCAAGTACCAGTCGGCGCAAAGCCACCTGGACGCCATCGTCCGGGCGCTGGCATCCGGAAAGGACGAACTCGGCAAGGACAACGCCAGCATCGAGGTCGAGAAGGCCAACATGTGGACGTTGATGGGCAAGCTCGGCGAGTACAACGAACTGGCCAGCGCGTTGGACGCCGCTGTGACGGACCAGGTCTCGATCCTGGAGGCCAACGGGCGCACCGACGACGCGAACACGCTGAAGTCCGATGCGCTGTTCCCCATCCGGCAACGCCGGCAGGACATCATGACGCAGATGGCCGTCGCGGTGCAGGGTTACATGGCGCTGGACCTGGTCCGCAAGAACAACCTGGAGCTGATGCGTGGCGTCGACCGGGCGCAGACGACCACCATCGCAGCGCTGCGCACCGCGGTCATCGTCTCCCAGGCGTTGGCCCGACAGAAGCTGGTGCTCGACCAGATCACCGGGCTGAACGCGGCCACCGGCGATCTGATCCAGCGAACGTCGGAACAGCTGAAGATCCAGGGCGCACAGATCAACGAGCAGGCGGCGAGCGCCACCGTTTCGGTGGAGAAGCTGCAGGCTGCGTTCGACAATGTCTTCCAGACGATGGACGCCGTCGATACCTTCCGGGCCCAGGCGGTCGACAGCATGGCGACCACGGTGACGGCGCTGCAGGGCCAGATCGAACGCGCCCAGCCGTACCTGGAGCGGGTGCGGCGCGGCGAACTCGGATCCGGCTCGTAGCCGTTGTCTCGGTGATGCAGCGACAGATCATGCGGTACGAGGACGTCGGGCCGCGCAGGCATGGGGCAGGAGGGACGCTGACAGCGTGGTGATGAATTGGTTGTTCGGTCGGCAGCCGAGTGACCGCGACCGCCCGGCAACACCGCCGTCGGGTCAGCCGACCGAGGTCCCGGACAGCCCGGCGGCATTGGCGGCCGAACTCTTCCGGTTGAACCGCTTCATCAACGCATCGGCGGGTCAGTTGCCGGGCGAGGGCGTCGTCGCGTCCCGGCGGATCACCGACACCGTCGGAGCTGTCCTGCACAGCACCCGGGACCGTGACCTCGATATTCACGCCCGGGTGTCACTCAACGGGATCCTGCGGGACTACCTGCCGACCACCCTGCGGACGTACCTTGCGCTCGACCCGAGCACCCGGGAGCAACCCCGCGCGGCCGGCAAGACACCGACGGCGGCGCTCGAGGAGCAGCTTGATTTTCTGCTGGGGTCGGCGACCGAGGTACTCGCCGCCGTCCGCAATGACGATGCCAATGCCCTGGCCGCGCAGGGTAGTTTCCTGCGGACCAAATTCGCCCATTCCGAATTGGATCTATAAATGGCGCCCCCGATGAAGCGCGGCGCCAATGTCGCCCTCACCCAGGAGATCCCCACCCTGACCGGAGTGGTGCTCGGTGTTCGCTGGAACGCCGGTGCCGAACAGGCGCTGTCCGACAACCTTGTTGCCGCAACGATTCTCTGCAATGCCGACAATCAGGCACCATCCGACGAGTATTTCGTGTTCTTCAATCAGCTGACCTCACCGGAGCTGTCGGTCACCCAGCTGGCCGAGTCGCTCGGGGACGACCGCGAACAGATCGAGGTCGATCTCGGTGATGTCCCGGCCGATATTCACCGCATTGTCGTCTCGCTCTACATCAATGATGGCCCCGGCGCCAAGCGCACGCTCGGGCAATTGCGGGAGTGCGTCATCCGGGTGCTCGACCTGTCCAACGGTCAAGAGTTGGTGCGCTCGGAGAATCTTGCGCCGGCCTTGCGGTCGGAGACAGCGATCTGTCTGGGGGAGCTGTACCGGCATCCCACCGGCTGGAAGTTCAAAGTCATCGGGCAGGGCTACGACAACGGGATCAGCGGCATCGCCGCCGACTACGGGGTGCCGCTGTGAACGGGGTGATCGCGTGAAACTGGACGCGTCGGCGCCCACGCGCGCGGCCAAGCGTGCCGACCTGACGTTCCTTCGCCATCGGGCCCGACCGGTCAGGTCGGCGAACTCGCCGATCGCCGAGTTCGTCGCCGGCCGGGCCAGCGCGCACGCAAACACCCGTGGGCGGCCGGTCGAACCGGCCCCAGCAGTCCCGACGCCGGCCAGGGCGCCCGCACCCCGCCCGCCGACATCGGCCGCGTCAAGCCTTGATCTGTTTGCGCCACAACAGGTGTCGACGCCGCCACCGGCTGCTGCCCAGCCTCAGTCGGCCGCCGCGCGCTCGGCCGGCAGCTCGCTGGACCTGTCCGAGCCGGCTCCACCGCCTCCGCCTGTACGCAGGCCCCCATCGGCCGGCAACCCGTTGGACCTGTCCGAGCCTGCGGCGGCCACCCCGCCCGCTCAGCGGCCCGCCCCGGCGGGCAACCCGCTGGACCTGTCGGAGCCGTCCCCGCCGACCGCACCGCGTCCGGCCCGGCACCCCGATGCTTCCAGCACCTCGCTCGACCTGGGTGCCGCGCCCCTGGCGCCGCCGGTGAACACCGCCCGACCGGGCAGTTCGACGTCGCTGGATCTGGGTGCCGCGCCGCTCATCCGGCCGGAGCCGGCAGTTTCGCGTGGCTCGACCTCGTTGGACTTGTCCCCGGCAGCCCCGTCGACGGCCGCTGTCCCTGCGCCTCGTGGGCCGCAACCTGGACGTCACGGTCAACCGAGCCCTGCAGGCACTCGGCCCATCGGGCGCTGGCACGAGCCGCGCACCACCCCCGACGTCTCGACGATCCTGACCCCGCAGTCGCCCACCGTCACGCTGACCCGGGTGCAATCCGGTGTTGGCACCCTGACGTTCGAGGCGGTTGCCGCGCCCGGGGTCGGTGATCTGCGCCTGGGCTGCGCCTACCAATTGGTATCTGGTCGGTCCTCCACCGTGCAGCACCAGGCCGGGCGACGGTACGCCCCGCCCGGCGAGACGCGGCGGCCGTTGGTGCTCGCCGCGCGTCAGCAATTCGAACGGCTCGAGATCGACCTGCGTCAGGTCACCGACCTGGAACGGTGTGTGGTGTACGCCTTCTCCGGCAGCGGCAGACAGCTGGAGTGGGGCGGCACCCTGGTCATCACGACGTTCGGTGGCGACCGGATCGAGCTACCGATCGAACTCGCGCCGTCGAACGCGGTTGCGGTGTTGGCGTCGGTCTACAACATCCGCGGACAACTGGTGCTGCGCAGCGAGATGGACCTGATCGGCCGGACGATCAGGGAGGCGTGCCGCGGCTACGGGTTCGACCGGATCACCTGGCTGGACGACCAAACCCCCGTTGACTGATGGGTATCTCGGTAGGGTGGTCGGAAGGGAACAAGAACACGGTATCCGGCAGCACCAACGAGCAAGGAGATGCAACTCCATGGGCGTCAGCCTCAGCAAGGGTGGCAACGTCAGCCTCACCAAGGCTGCGCCGAACCTGATATCGGTCTCGGTGGGCCTGGGGTGGGATGCCAGATCGACATCGGGCCACGGCTTTGACCTGGATGCCAGCGCGTTGGCGCTGGGCGAGAATCACAAGGTGCTGGGCGACGACTATTTCGTCTTCTTCAACAATCTGAAGTCACCGGACGGTTCGATCGAGCATCTCGGCGACAACCTCACCGGCGAGGGCGACGGCGACGACGAGGTCATCACGCTGAACCTGGTCAACGTTCCGCCGTCGGTGCTGTCGATCGTCTTTGCGGTGTCGATCTACGACGCGGAGTCGCGTCAGCAGTCTTTCGGGCAGGTACGGAACGCCTATATCCGGGTGGTGAACCTGGCCAATGACGTGGAATTGGCCCGTTACGACCTGACGGAGGACGCCTCCGTCGAGACCGCGATGGTGTTTGGCGAGGTCTACCGGCACAACCAGGAATGGAAATTCCGGGCCATCGGCCAAGGGTACGCGAGTGGATTGGCCGGTATCGCAAGGGATTTCGGCGTCAACGTCGGATAAGTCTTGGCTCGACACAGTAAGTTCACCGGTGGAAGTGACAGAGTAATCGTGACGCGCCAAAGGAGCTGCGGATGAGCATCAGTCTGGTCAAGGGTGGCAACCTGTCGCTCACCAAGGCGGCACCCAATCTCGGTGCGATCACCATGGGGTTGGGGTGGGACGCCCGCACCACCACCGGCGTCAAGTTCGATCTTGACGCCAGTGCGCTCGGTGTCGGTGCAGATGGCCGGGTGCTGTCCGATCAGTACTTCATCTTCTTCAACCAGAAACGTTCTCCCGAAGGCGCTATCGAGCATCGGGGAGATAACCGTGACGGCGAGGGTGGCGGCGATGACGAGGTCATCGCGATCGACCTGAACCTGGCCCCGACTGCTCTGGACAAGATCGTCTTCCTCGCCTCCATCTACGAGGCCGAGACCAACGGCGTGACCTTCGGGCAGGTGCGCAACGCCTTCATCCGGGTGGTCAATGCCGCCGACCAGACCGAACTCGCCCGCTACGACCTGACCGAGGACGCTTCGATCGAGACCGCGATGGTCTTCGGCGAACTGTACCGGCACGGTGCCGAATGGAAATTCCGGGCGATCGGCCAGGGCTATTCGAGCGGATTGGCCGGAATAGCCAAGGACTACGGCGTCAATCTCTAAAGCGATTCACACCGATCATGTTTCTGCAGCACCACATCGAAGGGGCGAAATAATGGGCGTCAGCCTGAGCAAGGGTCAGTCCGTCAGCTTGGTGAAGCAGGGCGGCGGGAATCTCAGCCAGGTCCGCATGGGACTGGGCTGGGACGCCATGAAGAAAAAGGGCATGTTCGGCAAAATGAAGGAGATTTCCGTCGATCTGGACGCTTCGGCGATCCTGATTTCCGCCGAGCGTCAGGTGCTGGAGATTGTCTACTACGGGAACCTGCGGTCCAAGGACAACTCGTTGATGCACACCGGTGACAATCTGACGGGCAAGGGCGACGGCGACGATGAGTCGATCATGGTGGACCTGCCGCGGGTTCCGCCGGCCGTCGCGCACATCGTCTTCGTGGTGAACTCCTTCACCGGGCAGAACTTCTCGCAGATCGAGAACGCGACCGCCCGGGTGGTCGACTCGGCGGATCGGGACAGGGAATTGGTGCGCTACGAACTCAGCGGCTCCGGCACGCACACGGCGGTGGTGATGGCCAGGCTTTCCAGGACCGGGGCCGGGTGGACCTTCACCGCGATCGGCACGCCCGGGAACGCCCGGACCGCGGACCAACTCGTTCCGTTGGCGCTGCAATCACTCTGAGTTCGGTTCACTGGAAAGCCATGAACTAGGAACCTCTTTCGCCTCCTGGTCGTTGTTCTGGGCAGGTGCTGCCAAACCTGCGTCGCGCCGACCAAGTGCACACCAACGACAGCAACAACAAGGAGTACACCTATGGCGTTCTGGGATTCACTCAAATCCAAAACCCGGGAAATGAACAGCCAGCTGACCACCAAGGCCGGGCAGTTCAAGAACAAGGAATTCGCGAACGGCAGCATGGCCATGTGCGCCCTGATCGCCGCGGCCGATGGTTCCATCGATGCGGCGGAACAGGCCAAGACTTCGGCGCTGATTCGCAGCAATTCGGTGCTGGCGGTGTTCCCGCCGGAAGAGCTGCAGCAGAAATTCGACTGGTACTGCAGCAAATTGGCCGGAGATTTCGAGTTCGGCAAGGTGGAGGCCATCGCCACCATCGGCAAGCTGCGCAGCAAGCCCGATCAGGCGCGGGCCGTCATTCAGATCGGCATCATCATCGGTGGCGCCGATGGTGATTTCGACGCGATGGAACGCGCGGCGGTGCGGGACGCCTGTAACGCGGTCGGGATCGCCGCGACGGAGTTCGACCTGTAAGCACTTCGATCGAGGGCCGGCCCGACGGAGAGTTCCGCTCGGGCCGGCTCTTCACTATTTCCGTCCGCGGGCCCAGTTCATGCCCCACCCGTAGGCCTTGTCCAGGGCGACCTGCCCGCCCTCGATGTACTGGACCTCGCGTTGCAGGACCAGGTCGCCACCGGAGTCGACCAGCTGGGCAACCGCGCACATCCGGGAGGTGGCGCTGGTGGCGTCCAGTCGAACCTCCACCGGCTGACCGTTGGCCAGCGTGAGGGTGACGACCCCGTCGACGGCAGCCCAGTTGGGGGCGCCTTCGTAGATCATCGCGAAGATCAACACTCGGCGGAACCGGCCCGGCTGCTTCAGGTTGATCGACATGTTCTCCCCGCCCGTCACCTGACCGGTGCGGTCGTCACCATCCAGCAAGATCCACGGGGGCGATTCCAGGGATCCGAACGAATTGCCGAGCGCCTGGATGACGCCCTTGCGACCGTCCGCCAGTTCGTAGAGGCAACCCAGATCGAGGTCGATGCCCTTGGAGACGTTCACGGCGGCCGCGGCGCTCTTCATCTTGGCCAGGAACCCGCCGCCGGTCGGGGGCGGGGGAGCAGGCGGCTGCGCCGACCAGTTGAGGTTCACCCTGGCGACGCCGCCGATCCCGCCGGACTTGGTCAGCGAGACCTTGGGCGCGCCCTTGGTGAGCGTCACCTTCCGCGGCGGGCCGCTGGCTGCTGGGGCGGCCGGGGCCGCTGGGGCGGCGGGCGGGGGAGCCGGGGCGGGAGCCGCCGGCTGCGGTCGTTTCGTGTAATCGATGGCCATCAGTGGGGCCGGTCCTCTCTTGGTGGACGACGGTCTTTTTCACTACAAGGCATCAGGCGTGCACCGATCCGACTTCCTCGCCCTGCGCGGCCAGTCGCCTGTTCCGTCTGATGCTGGTCCAGAACGACGCGCCGATGAAGGCGACGCCGATCAGGCCGGTGATGAACTCGCTGATGTGCACCCCGATGGAGATCATCAGGATGAAGGCGAGCGCCCCAATGGCCCAATGGGCGCCGTGTTCGAGGTAGACGTACTCGGACAGCGTGCCCTGGCGGACCAGGTACACGGTGAGCGACCGGACGAACATCGCGCCGATCAGGCCGAGGCCGAGCGCGATGATGATCGGGTCAGAAGTGATGGCGAACGCGCCGATGACGCCGTCGAAGGAGAACGACGCGTCGAGGACTTCGAGGTACAGGAACAGGAAGAAGCCGGCCTTGCCGGTTGCCCTGGCCAGTTTGGTCACGCCGCTCTTGTTCGGTGCCGCTGTGCTTGGCAGCACCACTGCATCGGGGTGCTCGAAATCGATCGGTTCACCTTCGCCGCCGGGGTTCTCGAACAGGGTGCCGAGACCGTTGACTGCGAGGTAGACGACCAGGCCCAAAAGGCCGGAGAACAACACGGTTTCCGGGTCCTCGGCCAGAGTTTCGGAAACGATCAGCAGCGTGATGCAGGCGACGAGGACGGCCATCGCGTCGAGGCGACCGGCCTTGGCCAGTGGTCGTTCCAGCCAGGTGAGCCAGGTGTGTTCGCGTTCTTCGAACAGCCAGCTCAAGAAGAGCATCAGCAGGAACATGCCGCCGAAGGAGGCGATCAGCGGGTGGGCGTCGGTGAGCAGGGTTTCGTAGCTCGGAGAGCCGTCCGGGAAGTAGGGCGCGTCGTCGGGCGGCGGGTTCATCGCGAGTTGGAAGGCCTCAACGGGTGGCAATCCGGCAGCGGCCCAGACGATCACCAGCGGCAGCAACAGTCGCATGCCGAACACGGCGATGACGATGCCGATGGTGAGGAAGATCTTCTGCCAGAAGTCGCTCATCCGTTCCAGGACGGTGGCGTTGATCACGGCGTTGTCGAAGGACAGCGAGATCTCCAGGATGCCGAGAATCACGCAGAGGACGACGGCTTCCCAGCTGCCGTAGAAGAAGGCGATCACCAACGAGGCCGCGGTGACGATGTAAGACCACATGAAGATCTTCAGATGCACAGCGGGCCTTCCCCGGGAGGCAGTGGGGCCCACCGGCAGTACCGCCCATGCTGGGCGGGACCGGCAGGCCCCGACGTTAGACAGTCAGCTCTAGAGGTTAACGCCGAAGTCGCGGGCAATTCCCGCGAGTCCGGAGGCGTAACCCTGACCGATTGCCCGGAACTTCCATTCCGCGCCGTTGCGGTACAGCTCGCCGAAGACCATGGCGGTCTCGGTCGACGCATCTTCGGACAGGTCGTAGCGGGCGAGTTCGGTGCCCGAAGACTGATCGACGACGCGGATGAACGCGTTCCGGACCTGTCCGAAGGACTGGCCGCGGGCGTCGCCCTCGTAGATCGAGACCGGGAAGACGATCGAGCCGACGGTCGCCGGCACGGTGTCCAGGTCGACGTTGATGACTTCGTCGTCCCCCTCGCCCTCGCCGGTCAGATTGTCGCCCTGATGCACGATCGCACCCTCGGGCGAGCTCTTGTTGTTGAAGAAGACGAAGTAGTCGTCCGAGAGAATCTTGTGGGTCTCGGCCAGCGCCAATGCGCTGGCGTCCAGGTCGAAGTCCGTCCCGGTGGTCGAACGCACATCCCAACCCAGGCCCACCGATACCGCCTTCAGGCCAGGCGCAGCCTTTGTCAGTGAGACATTGCCGCCCTTGGAGAGGCTCACACCCATTGCAGTTCCTTTCACCATCGACCGGTCGGCTCCGTTGTCCGAACCTGGTCTGTTCACCCGGCCAGTACTGTCCAGATGGTCGGATAGCGCCGCCCGACGTCCGGTTGGAACCGGCGTGCCCGGGTAACCCTATCGAGGCGGCCCATAGCCAGACAGGAAGCGGCCACCTTCGAACATCCTTTGGGCCAACTCGCTGGGGGATGGCAGAGTTCCCCGAGAGTCCGGAATGAGACCAGCTAGGAGATTGAATGCGGCATTTCGACCACTTGGCCGAAGACGTCCGTGCAGAGCTGTTCCATCAGGCGCCGTGCTCCTTCGACCGGGACAGTGACCGATCGGTGCTGGCTCACGCCCTGGGAGCGACGCTGTACGTCCCAGCCACCAAGGACAACCTGGCCGGTACCGTGCGTCGGCGGGCGGGCGCCGGCGCTAAGTCGATGGTGATCGATCTGGAAGATGCGATTTCGGACGCCTCCGTGGATTCCGCCCTCACCTCCACTGCGCTCACCCTGCGTGACCTGCACGAGGAGCCGCCGGAGAGTCTGGTGTTCGTCCGGGTGCGATCCGCTGACCACATCCGCCAGCTGGTCGACGCGCTCGGGCCGTGCATCAGCATCGTCAGCGGATTCGTCCTGCCGAAGTTCTCGGTCGAGTCCGGCGCCGACTACCTGCGGGCGGTGGCTGACGCCGACGAGAAATCCGAGTACCCGCTGTACGCGATGCCGGTCGTGGAAACCCCGGCCGTGCTGTACCGGGAATCGCGGGACGCCGAGTTGATCGGTATCCGTGAACTGCTGGAGCAGCACCGGGAGCGAGTGCTGGCGGTTCGGATCGGCGCGGCAGATCTCTGCGGGCTGTTCGGGATTCGTCGGGACCGCGACCTGTCCATTTACGACGTCGGCGTTGCGGCCGACCTGATCGCCCAGGTGGTCAACCACCTCGGTCGCAGTGACGGCAGCGGGTACGCCATCACCGGGCCGGTCTGGGAATACTTCGCCAACCACGAGCGGATCCTGCGTCCGCAACTACGGCAGACCCCCTTCGACGAGCGGCACGCCGCCGGGCTGCGGCGGCAGCTGTTGAGCAGCGACCTCGACGGGCTGATGCGGGAAACCCTGCTGGACCGGGCCAACGGGCTGACCGGCAAATCGGTCATCCACCCCTTGCACATCGCGCCGGTGCACGCGCTCGCCGTGGTGCCCCATGAGGAATACCTGGACGCCCTCGATGTGCTTGCCCCAGATGCCGCCACCGGTGGTGTGCGGCGGTCCGAATACCGCAACAAGATGAACGAGATCCGCCCGCACCGTAACTGGGCCGAACGCACTGCGCTGCGGGCCGAGGTGTTCGGCGTTGCCGCGCCGGGTATTTCGCATGTCGACATCATGAACGCGCAGCAGGAGAACTGATGCGGGTGACCTCCCATTCGGCCGTTGGTCCGCACTCCGCTATGGGTTGGGTGTCCGAGCAGTTTGGGATTTTGCTGCAGGACAACGGCTCTCCGGTCGGTCTGCGGGTATCGGAGCTCATCGAGATCGGGCTGCGGCGGAACCCGCGCCGCGCTCAACTTCTCGTCTCTACGGTGTTGGGCAAGCATCTGGCCGCGGACCCCCGAGTGATCGTCGGGGTCGGCCGGCTGCTCGGGGCGCTGGCGGCAAGAACCCTGGCCGGACAGGACGATGCTGTCCCGGCGGAGTGGCTGGTCGTGGCGGGCCGGTCCGTCTCCGGTGACGACCCGCAGCCGCTGCTCGATGTGCTGGACAGTGTTCCGCAGCCCGTCATGGCCGAGGTTCTCACCCTGGGCTTCGCCGAAACCGCAACATCTCTCGGGCACCTGGTCGCCGACCAGCTGGGTTCTGCCTATGTGCATTCGACCCGGCGGCGGGACGGCCGGGTGCCGATCGCCGCCGAATTCACCGAGCCCCATTCGCACGCCACCGGGCACCTGCTCCGACCGGACCCGGCCGACCTGCTCACCGCCGCCGGCCCCATCGTGTTGGTGGACGACGAACTGTCCACCGGTCGGACGGCGCTGAATGTCATCGAGGCGCTGCATGCGGTGGCCCCGCGTGCCAGGTATGTGTTGGCCGGGCTCGTCGATGTACGGTCGGAAATCGATGACGGCAACCGGGTCGCCGTTGAGCAGCGGCTGGGATGCCGGATCGACGTGGTGGCCCTCGCTCGGGGCGAGATCGGGCTGCCCGATGGCATTGTCGACCGGGTGGCGCGGGCGCTGTCCGAAGCTGATGGGGTCGTTGACGCGCCGATGCGCCGGGTGAGCACGTCCCGGGTCGACCTGCCCTGGCCGGCGGACCTACCCACCGGTGGCCGGCACGGGTTCCGGGCGGAGCACCGCCCGGCGTTCGATGTTGCGGTCCGGGAGGCCGCCTCCGCGCTGGCCGTGGCCGCTGGGCCTGCGCAACGCGTCCTGGTGCTCGGCACCGAGGAGTTGATGTACCTGCCGCTCCGGCTTGCGCTGGAACTGAGCAAGGATCCGGTGCGGCGCATCGTCTTTCAGTCGACCACCCGCTCACCGGTGCATGCGATCGACCGACCCGGGTATCCCATCAGGCGGCGGATCGACTTCCTGAGCGGGGTGATCGATGAACCGGAGCCCGCGGCGCGGCACGTCTACAACGTCTGCTGGCCGGGCGCCGCCGAGGACCTGGAGCTGCAGGACGCTGATCTGGTCGTCGTTGTCGACGACGGCCACGCACTTTCCGGTGCCGGCGGGGTCGCCGCATCAATCGCCACGGCGACGGGGGTACCTGTGCTGCTGGCCGTGCTGACACCGCGACCCAGCCGATGAACCCACCACCACGACCGGCCACGGCACTGCCGGCCCCGTTGGCCGGCCCCGAGTTCGGCAGCTACCGGCCCGATGAGGTCTCCTGGCTGCTCACCGACCTGTCGGCGTTGCACCTGGAAGCGGATGTCGCCGAGCGGGAGTCCGCCATTCAGGCGGGACGGGCGCACTATGCCGAGTCGCTGCCGATCGAGTATCAACCCGATCCGGACTATCAGGCACTGTTCGACCAGGTGTTGGCGGAAACTGCTCCCCGGCTGGCGACAGCGGTCGGTGCGGTGACCGAACTCGTCCTCGCCGAACGCGGGCCGGACGTCGTGCTGGCGTCACTGGCGAGGGCGGGCACACCGATCGGCATTTTGATGCGCCGCTGGGCCCAGCACGTGCACGGCCTGACCCTTCGGCACTATGCGGTCTCCATTGTCCGGAGCCGGGGGATCGATCGGGTCGCGCTGAATTACCTTGCCGCCCATCATGATCCTTCCTCGGTGGTGTTCGTCGACGGCTGGACCGGGAAGGGTGCGATCGCGAAGGAACTCACCGCTGCCCTGCAGGGTGTTGCGGCGCACGGTGGTCCGCTCTTCTCCGACGACCTTGCGGTGCTCGCCGACCCTGGCCACAGCGTGCGCACGTTCGGAACCCGTGACGACTTCTTGATCGCCTCGGCCTGCCTGAACTCCACCGTGTCGGGCCTGGTTTCCCGGACCGTGCTCAACCCCGCCTACCTGCGGCCAACCGACTTCCACGGGGCGAAGTTCTACCGGGAACTGGTGGCCAACGACGTCTCGACCGTCCTGCTCGATGCCGTCAGCGGTCAGTTCGATGCGGTCGCTGCCGAGGTGGTCGCGGGCAGTTCCGCCCTCGCGGCGTCCGACCGCCGGGTGACGTTCGAGGGGTGGGCTGCCGTCGAGCGGATCCGCCGGGACTACGGCATCGAGTCGGTGAACTTCGTCAAGCCGGGGGTGGGGGAGGCGACCAGGGTGCTGCTGCGTCGCGTGCCGTGGAAGATCCTGGTCCGGGAAGCCGACCACCCCGACCATGTCCACCTGCGACTGCTCGCCGAGCGGCGCGGCGTCCCGGTGGAAGTCGTTCCGGGACTTGCCTACTCCTGCGTCGGCCTGGTTCGCCGGGTGTCCCCGACCGACACCGGGGAAGGCTGATTCGCGTGACAACGCTGGTCGCTACCGATCTCGATCGGACCCTGATCTACTCAATGGCCGCGATCGAGGCGACGACGATCGGCGCCGTGCCGCCGCTGGTCTGCGTCGAGCTCTACGACGGCAAACCGTTGTCCTACATGACCATTGAGTCTGCCCGGCTGCTTGAACTAGTCCGGCGCCGCGCGGTGCTGGTGCCCACCACGACGAGGACGCTGGCGCAATTCGAGCGGGTCACGTTGCCGGGCGACCCGACGCCGTACGCAATCACCAGCAACGGCGGGCACATCGTCGTCGACGGAGTACTCGACGAGCAATGGCGCCGCTCGGTCCAGAAGCGGATCGCCGGCGAGGGCGCTGCGCTGGGCGACATCGTGGCCGGGCTCGAGGTGCTCGCGGCCGGGGACTGGGTGCTCAACCGCAAGACCGCTGACGACCTGTTCTGCTATCTGGTCGTTGACCTGGCCCGGCTGCCCGCCGGCTTCGTGTCTCACTGGGCATCCTGGTGCGCCGACCGTGGCTGGGTGGTGTCCATGCAGGGCCGGAAGATCTATGCGCTGCCCCGCGGCCTGACAAAGGAGGCCGCCCTGGCCGAGGTCATGCGCCGCGCGGGTGCCGAGCGCCTCCTGGCGGCCGGCGACGGCGCGCTCGACGCGGGATTCCTGGCGCTGGCGGACGCCGCGATCCGCCCGCCGCACGGGGAGCTGCACGAAATAGGCTGGGCTCTCGCGCATGTGGCGATCGCGTCAGCAGTGGGGGTACTGGCCGGCGAAGAAATGTGCCGCTGGCTGGTCAACCGGCTCGGGGAGCGGGCGGCAGCCGAACCTGCTCAGGTCATCAGGTAATGCAGAACTCATTGCCCTCTGGGTCTGTCAGCGTCACCCAGCTGTGCGGCCCCTGGGAGGCGCGGTGCAGGAACGTGGCGCCGGCGGCGGTGAGCCGCTCCAGTTCCGCCTCGACCTTGTCCGGGCCGACCCGGACGTCGAAATGCAGCCGGTTCTTCACCGTCTTGGATTCCGGGACCAATTGGAACAGCACCCGCCGCGGCGGCACCCCGGCGGAGTCCGGCGGTGAGATGGCCTGTCCCTCCTTCCACACCAGCACGCCGTTGTGTTCCTTGGTCTGCTCCTCGCTCGCGTACCCCTGGGCGATCATGCTGCGGATGAACTCCTCGTTACTGGGCTCCACGACCCAACCGAGCGCGTCTGCCCACCAGTCGGCGAGCACATGCGGATCGGCGCAGTCGACGGTCACCTGAAAGTCGTATGCCATGGAAAGCACTGTACGAAGGAGCACCGACAATGGCAGTTCCGGTGCCGTCCGGAATGGCGGCAGGCCCGGTCAGTGCGCCCAATCCTCAGGGCCAACAGTGACCGGAAGATCGGTGTTCGTGGCAGCGTCAATGGCCAGTGAGATCAGCTGGTCCTGACATCCCTGCGCCAGCGGATAGGGCGGCGGGCCCTGTCCGCGAGTCCAGTTCGCGGTGGCCAGCATCAGGGTGGCGATGGCAATTTCCTCGTCCATCAGCCGGAGCCCGAGGAACGGATTGCGGTAGACAACCCTGCCGTCGAAGGAGAGATGTTCGGTGTCGAACCCGTCCAGATTGAGGTCGTAACCGAGCTGGGAACGGACCAACGATGACCGCAGAATCGTCTCTGGTCCGGTGAGCCGCACCACGGCGTCGTCGGCGATCTCCCCTCGCGAGCCTCGGATGATGATCCGGCGGAACCGCAGCTGGTTGTGCCACTGATTGTCGGTGAAGTCGTACAGGCCGGACCGGCCATCACCGAAATCCATGGTGGCCAGAGTGGTCTTGGCGTCCTTGGGGGTATCGTCCCCGGTCCAGGAGCCGCGGGTCAGTGGATCGACGAGCGGTGCGGTGAAACTCGTGGATCGCACGGTGACCGGGTCGAATCCGACGCCGAGAAAACCTCGGACCAAGGCGACCGCGTGGTACCCATGAGTTGACGAAACCTGAACGGAGGTAGGGGTTCCGATCACGCCCGATCGCACCAGTTCGGCGCGGGCAGCGTGGCCGGGCAGCGCCGGGTACTGCTCGGCCACCTGCACCAGTTCACGACGCCCGATCCGAGACCACAACGCCCGCAATGTGTCCCGATCGGGTGCAGGTGGAGTCTCGGTCAGCACGGGGGTTCCGGACTCCACCAGAGCGTCGACGACGCCCGGGTTGGCTGCCCACGGGACGCTGCTGATCACGAAATCCGGCCGTTGATGGCTGACCAGATCGGCGGGGGACAGGTAGCACGGCACACCCCAGCGCCGCGTGACCTGCTCGGCGGTTTCGGGTCGGCGCGCGGCCGCTCCGACCAGCGTCAGCTGCGCTGGTAGCAGACCGGCCAGCTTGACGAAGAACTCCGCCCGCCATCCGGTCCCGACCACGCCGACGGTCGCTGCTGGGTTCATGGCTGTCATTATTCGCCGGCCAGTCGCCGCCGCGACCAACGAGGACTCCTCGGCCGCACGGTCGTCGAGGGTCAGCGATCTCCGCCACCTGATTCAGCGCGGTGTTCGGCCAACCAGAACCCGCGCGCTGGCAATGGCTGTCGGGGTATCGGCGAAGATCCGATGGTCGGCGCGAAGATTATCAGCGACACCGAGGGTGGAGAGGATGTCGTCATGCCCGGGTCGGATCCCGAACAGCAGCACGATGATCCCGCGTTTTTCCAACCTGCTGATCGCATTACCGAGCACCCATGCGCCCGTCACATCGAGCGAGGTGATCCGGGACAGCCGAAGGATGACGACCCGGACGGTGGCGATCTCGGTGAGTTCCAGGAGGAACCGGTGCGCCGCAGCGAAGAACAACGGCCCGACTGCGACGGTGACCAGGAAGGTGATCACCAGCACCACCGCGTCGGCGCGGGTGGCCCGCAACATGGCGGTGAGGGATCCGATCTCGATCATCTGCACGCAGGTGGCGATCAGCACACCGGCCAGCGCTGGCAGCGGAATACCGCCCACCAGCGGCGCGGTTGCGAGCACGATCGCCGCGAGCACCAGCGAATGCGTCACGGCGGCGAGCCGAGAACCCGCGCCGGCCCGGACGTTCAGCGCGGTGCGGGCGATGGCCGTGGTCGCCGGGACGCCGCCGAACAGCGGCACGGCGAGGTTCGCGATGCCCTGGCCGAACAATTCCCGATCGGGATCATGCCGCTGCCCGACCGTCATGCCGTCGGCCACGGTCGCGGACAGCAGGGATTCCAGCGCACCCAGCGCGGCGCAGTATCGCGAGTTGGTTGGGACAAGCTGCTGGCCTCGATATCGATGTCGAGCAACAATTCGCGGACCGCCTTCGGGCCGTCCTGCAAGAGTTCGAGCACCCGGATGCGAACCGGGTGACCCAGGGTGCGGAAGAGGTCGGCCTTCGCCTGGTACAGCGGGACGGGCACGGTCGACCGCCGGTCAGCAGCAGTGATGACTCCGGTCTATTTGAAGATGAAGAAGTCTGCAAGTCCGCAAGAAGAATGTGTCCGACGGATCACTCCGTGGGTGGTCGGTTCACTGCGTGGTCGGTCGGCACAGTCCGTGGTCGGTCGGCGCAGCCGCCAGATGTGGCGGGCTCAGCCCCTGATGCGAATGCGGAAGAAGGTCAGGGCGCCGGCAATCATCGCGCCGACGCCGACGATGCTGACGATCACTCCGGCCCACAGCAGACCGTCGGTCAACACCAAACCGGCGACCAAACCGACCATGCCGATGACGAAGAACGCAGCAGCCACAATCGCCCGGTGCCGCCGATATTTATCGATCGTGATGGTGGCGGCGAATTTCGGGTCCTCGGTCGCCAGTGCCCGCTCGATCTCATCGAGTCTGCGTTGTTCGCCCTCTGAGAGCGCCATAACTCCTACTCCCCCCAAGGAATGCCCTTGGTCCTGTTCATCGTACGGCGACAATCGGCCGTCTACCCACTTGGCGCAGTGCCGGATGGGGTTGCCAGGATGGGTGGGTGACGGAAGGGCAGTCCGACGCCGGCGATGGGTCGATCGGGGCGAAACGGAAGCCCGGATTCTCCCGTGCTTTGGCGGTGTTGATCGCCGGCGCGTACTTCATGGAGAACCTGGACGCGACGATCATCGCCCCCGCGGCGCCGGCGATCGCGGAGAGCCTGGGCGTGCAACCCGTCCAGATCAATGTCGCGATGACGGCGTACCTGCTCACCGTTGCGGTGCTGATCCCGGGTAGTGGTTGGCTGACCGACCGTTACGGTGCGCGGGGGGTCTTCTCGATTGCGATCGGCCTGTTCACGATTGCCTCGATCGGTTGTGCAGCAGCACCGACGTTGACCACTCTGACGTTTTTTCGAGTCCTCCAAGGCGTCGGCGGGGCGATGATGGTCCCGGTCGGCCGATTGATCGTGTTGCGGACGACGCCGAAGGTCGAGTTGATCAAGGCCATCGCCTACCTGACCTGGCCGGCCCTGATGGCGCCTGTTCTCGCGCCGCCGTTGGGTGGATTGATCAGCACCTACACCTCTTGGCGGTGGATCTTCCTGATCAACGTTCCACTCGGAATCATCGGTCTGATTTTCGCCAGGCGGTTGGTTCCCGATGTGCGGGCGACCGAGCGGCGCCGGTTGGATTGGCGCGGTTTCCTGCTGACCGCCTTCGGAGTCGCGGCCCTGGTGATCGGCCTCGAGCAGATCGGAACAGGCCGGCCCAATTGGGCTTTCGCATCCATCGCCCTGGGACTGGCCGCACTCACGTTGGCCGCGGCCATCGGCTACCTGCTGAAGGCCCCCGCGCCGCTCCTGGATCTGCGCACGCTGAAGATCCGCAGTCTGCGCGCGGCGGTCGCCGGTGGCACGGTGTTCCGGTTGGTGATCAGTGCCATTCCCTTCCTGCTGCCGTTGTTCTTTCAGATCGGTTTGGGCTGGAGTGCCGCGCAGGCCGGCGGAATCGTCATCGCGTTGTTTCTCGGCAACCTGTGCATCAAACCGTTCACCACCCCGCTGATGCGGCGACTCGGAATTCGCAACGTCCTGTTGATCGCCTTGCCGATGTCCGCGGTATGCCTGGTCGGGATGAGCCTGCTGCAGGCGAGCACGTCCATCGTTCTGATGGTGGTGCTGCTGGCGATCAGCGGCGTCTTTCGGTCGGTGGGCTTCTCGGCCTACAACAGCGTCGCCTTTTCCGACGTGCCGACCGAGAAAATGACGCACGCCAACACCCTGCACGCCACGCTGCAGGAACTCGGTGCGGGATTGGGGATTGCGATCGGGGCGCTGCTGGTTCGGCTCGGCGATCCGATCGGCGTAGCGCTGGGACTCAGCGAAACTCCGGGCACGCCCTACCGGATTGCGTTCGTGCTGCTGGCGGTGATCATGCTGGCGCCGCTCATCGAGGCAGTGACCATGCCCGCCTCGGCCGGCGGAGCGGTGACCGGGCGGGGATAGCGCAGTCCGCCCGGCGACCAGTTCCGTTCGGCTGATTACATCGTTACACTCGCCGGTGTGACCAAGGACAACCCCCCGAGCCTGTACGAATGGGCGGGCGGTTCCGCCGCTCTTCGGGCGATGATCGACGCCTTCTACGACAGGGTCGAAGCCGATGATCTGCTCGGGCCGCTGTTTCCGGGCGGGGTGAGCGAGGAGCACCGTGCGCACGTCGCAATGTGGTGGAGTGAGGTCTTCGGCGGTCCGGCGGACTACACCGCGACGTTGGGTGGCTACGAGCGAATGTTGGCTCACCACCGTGATCTGGGCATCACCTCCGACCAGCGATTCCGGTTCGCCTCGTTGATGAGCCTGGCGGCCGATGATGCGGCGTTGCCGAACGATCCGGAGTTCCGGGCCGCGTTGGTCGGCTATCTCGAGTGGGGAACCAGGTTGGCGCAGTTCAACTCTCAGCCCGATGCCGAAGTGGTTCCACACGCGCCCGTGCCAAGGTGGGGCTGGGGCGTCGCGCCGCCTTACCGGCCGTGAACTTTGTGTACTGTCGTATTCTGCCCCTGCTCAGGGTGGGCTGGTGTCTTTTTGCAATGTGCTCACGCCCGCCATGAACAGATCGATACCCGCTGCATAGTAGGCATTCTCGTCCGGACAACCGGTCAAGGCCGGCGCGCACTCCACGAGATGCGGGAAGCGATCAACGGGCAGCGCCGACAATGCGGCACGTTTGCCCGCCATCACGGTTTCGCGTTCGTCACGGGGTACCAGCGTCTCCGCGCCCGGCCGGCCCGACACCAGCATGATCGCCGTCTGCAATGCGGCCCGGGCGAGATCGGCGCTCTGCTCTACCGAGAAGCCTGCCGCCCGTAGGACTTCCAGTGCACGTTCGGCCGATTGCTGGCCGATGTCGCATTGCAGAATGCGTACCAGGGCCAGTTCGGTGCAGCCAGGGTGCCGGTGGAGTGCTGCGACCAGCACTGTCAGCAATTCACGGAGTTGTTCGATGCCGAGATCCGGTGCAGCGGGAGGTAGGTCGATGCTGCTGAGGATCCGATCGCCCATGGCGGCAAGCAGTTCGTCCTTGTTCTTGACGTGCCAGTACAGCGCCATCGGCGTCACGCCGAAATCCTGCGCGATCCGCCTGATGGACACGGCGGCGAGTCCGTCGAGGTCGGCGACCTCCAGCGCATGGTCGATCACGGCTTCTCGGGACAGCGCGGGCGTCGCGATCGTGGCCGGCTGTGCAGAAGTTCTCGCAATCATGTTGACAACTATACATCGTAAGGGGTTACCTATACGGCGTAGATGTACACCGTAAAGGAGACCTTGTATGGAGCGTTCACGCCTGACCCTGTTGGCGGTGGCCCTGGCCACTTTCATGACGTATCTCGACAACAACATCATCAACGTGGCCATCCCGGCCATCCAGCAGGATCTGCAGCTGACCACCTCAGGTCTGGAATGGGTGGTGAGCTCCTACATCCTGGTGTTCGCCAGCCTGTTGCTGGCCGGGGGGCGGCTCGCGGACGTCTGGGGACGGAAGCGGCTGTTCATGATCGGGCTGTCGATCTTCACCGCGGCCTCGCTGGCAGCGGGCTTCGCCGGCAACGTGGACGTCCTGGTGATCAGTCGGGCCGTCCAGGGACTTGGCGCTGCCCTGGTAACGCCCACGACGCTGGCGATTATCTCCGCAACCTTCTCCGAGGGCCGGCAACGGGCCGCCGCCGTGGGGGTCTGGAGTGCGGTCGGCGCACTTGCCCTCGCGGTTGGCCCGTTGATCGGTGGTCTGCTGAGCGAGTACCTCAGCTGGGGTTGGATCTTCTTCATCAATGTGCCGGTCGGGTTGGGCACCCTCGCACTGGCCGCGATCGCCATCCGGGAATCCCGGGAGACCAGTGGTCCTCGGCGCATCGACATTCCGGGCGTGATCACCTCCGCCGTAGCGCTTTTCGCGTTGACCTTCGCGCTGATCGAGGGCCACGACCGCGGTTGGACATCACCGGTGATCCTCGGGTCCTTCGCCGTCGCCCTGCTACTCGGGATTGTCTTCGTTCAGCTGGAGCGACGGGCCGCGGAACCCATGGTGAAAATGGCGCTGTTCCGCGAGCGGGTCTTCACCGGCGGCCTGATCGCATTGATGATGTGGGGATTCGGCCTGTTCGGCATCTACTTCTTCACCTCGCTCTACCTGCAGGGTGTGCTCGGATTCTCGCCCACCGAAGCGGGCGCAGCCTTTGTTCCGATGGCGCTGCTGATGGCGGCCGGGGCGATCGTCTCCGAACGAGTGTCCCACCGGCTCGGCGCGTACCGGGTGGTCGCGGTGGCGATGCTGCTGATGGCCGGGGGCATTTCGTCGGTGAGCCTGTTGGGGTCGGATGCGAGCTTCCTTTCCCTGATGCCGAGCTTTGCGGTGATCGGGATCGGTGGCGGACTGACCGTGCCGCTGACCGCCAGCGTGCTCGACGCCATGCCGCGGGCCGAGGCCGGTGTTGCGTCGGGGATCTTCAATGCCTCCCGGGAGGTGTCCGGTCTGCTCGGGATCACCGTGATCGGTGCGGTGCTCACGGCGCGGCAATCGGTGTTGCTGACCGCGGGTGACACCCCCACCGACGCGTTCCTCGGCGGGTATCAGGCCGGTCTGCTGCTGGCCGCAGGGCTTGTTGCGCTCGGCGGCGTGGCCGCGTTCATCGGGCTGCGGCACACCGGAACAGCTGCCTCCGCAGCTGATCTCGACGCGTCCGACGCGGTGGATCAACCCCGAAAGGCTGCACTGGCAGGATCCTGATCTCAGGTCAGTTGCTTGCCCCGGTGGTCAGCTCTGTGCGGGATTACCTGCTCAGCCTGCTGATCACCGGGGCAAAGTACTCGGCCATCTCGCCGGGCACGACGTACTCATCGATGCCGAATTGTTCGGTCCGTCGGGCGATGGTGTCTGCCATTTCCGCCGGGTCGCCGGTCAACATCCCGACAGCTCCGGCGTCGGCCAATACCTGTGGGTCGAGCCCACTGTGACTGAGCCACGCGGGCAATCGTCCGGCGAGTCCGCTCAGCTGCTGGCTCAGCTTGGTGGCACCTGCAGCCCTGGCACGGTCGACCGCGGCGGTCAGGTCGTGTTCGTCGGCCATGGGGTGCAGGACAAGGGCGACTCGATCAGCCAACCTGCCGGCTGCAGCCAGTATTCGCGGGCCGGCGGCGGTGACGATTACCTGCGGGGCGGGCTGTACCTTCTCCCGGACCGCCTTGATAACTCTCTCGACGTGCTTGATGCGCTCGCCCGCAGTTCCCCACGGCACGCCCAGCTGCCCGGCTTCCTGTTCGGCGTCCGGTCGGCCGGTGCCGATGCCCAGTTCGAACCGGCCGTCCGAGAGCAATTGCAGCGCTGAGCTTTCCCGGACCACCGCGGCGGCCGAGCGCAATGGTGCGGCAATCACCCAGGTCCGCAACCGCAGTGAGCTGGTCACCGCCGCGGCGGCTGCCAGGGTGGGGAAGGGCGACGGCGTCCAGAGCGTATCCGGCATCAGCAGGCAGGTGAAGCCCTGACCCTCGGTGGTTCTGGCTTGATTCGCCCACTCCCGGCCGCTGCGCCCCGGGCCCTGGATCAGCCCGAATGCCAGGGATCGCGGGGTCGCGGCTTCGCCGGTCCCGGTTTGTCCGGTGCTGATTCGCCCGGCCCTGGTTTGATCGGTGGTGTTGTGCCGGGTTGTGTTTTTGCTCGCAGCACTATCGACAGTGGTCATGAGGTCGACGGTGCCGCGTGCGCCGTGCGTCCGACTCAGGGAAAGGCCGGATTCAGCCCTGAATCGGGCTGGGCCAGCAGGGCGCTGCCAGTACTGTGCGCTTGTGGGGGCACAACTGGGGAGTCGCTGAGCAATGATCAGAACCTGTGGATGGCTCTCGGCGAGGTGACGTGGAGGAGACGTACCTCCCGAGCAAGATCGAAGCCCATGCTCAAGTTCGGATCGTGGTCGGCGTTGGCGCGCCGGCTCGGGAAGGTACGTCCATGCTCAAGGTAGTCCACGAGGAGAACCAGTCCCAGCAGCACGTCGCGGCGGCCGTCGGTGGGTCGTTGCTCGACGAGCTGGCCCGCGATGGCGCACGGCAGATGCTCGCGGCGGCGCTGCTTGCTGAGGTCGCCGCCTACGTCGAGGCCCACGCGGGAGAGGTCGACGAGAACGGACACCGGCTGGTGGTCCGCAACGGCTTCCACGACCCGCGGGAGGTCGCCACCGCGGCCGGGGCGGTGCCGGTACGGGCGCCGCGAGTCAACGACAAGCGCATCGACGAGGCCACCGGGGAGCGGAAGCGGTTCTCCTCGGCGATCCTGCCCGCATGGGCCAGGAAGTCCCCAGGCGTGGCCGAGGTGCTCCCGCTGCTCTACCTCCACGGCCTGTCCTCCGGCGACTTCGTGCCCGCGCTGGAGCAGTTCCTCGGCTCCACCGCGGGCCTGTCCGCGGCGACCGTCACCCGGCTCACCGCGCAGTGGCGAGACGACGCCAAGGCGTTCGGCAACCGGTCGTTTGCCGAGACCGACTACGTCTACCTGTGGGTCGACGGCATCCACCTCAAGGTCCGCCTCGAGCAGGACAAGGTGTGCCTGCTGGTGATGATCGGGGTCCGCGTCGATGGCACCAAGGAGCTCGTCGCCCTTGCCGACGGGTTCCGCGAGTCCTCGGAGTCGTGGGCCGACCTGCTCGGCGAGTGCAAGCGCCGCGGGATGCGCGCCCCCGTCCTCGCGGTCGGCGACGGCGCGCTGGGATTCTGGAAGGCATTGCGCGAGGTGTTTCCTGAAACCAAGGAGCAACGCTGCTGGTGGCACAAGGTCGGCAACGTGCTCGCAGCCCTGCCGAAGTCCGCGCACCCCGGCGCCAAGGCCGCGCTCGCCGAGATCTACAACGCCGAGGACAAGGACCACGCTCTCAAGGCCGCGAAGGCGTTCGCTGCCGACTACGGCGCGAAGTGGCCCAAGGCCGTCGCCAAGATCGTCGACGACCTCGACGTGCTTCTCGCCTTCTACGACTTCCCCGCCGAGCACTGGATCCACCTACGAACCACGAACCCGATCGAGTCGACCTTCGCCACCGTGAGGCTGCGGCAGCGGGTCACCAAGGGCCCCGGCTCCCGGGCCGCCGGCATCGCCATGGCCTTCAAGCTCATCGAGTCCGCCCAGGCCCGGTGGCGCGCCGTCAACGCACCCCACCTCGTCGCCCTCGTCCGCGCTGGCGCGACCTTCGAGAACGGCGTGCTCGCTGAACGGCCAGACACCTCCGCGAACGAGCGTGTCGCATGAACACCCCCAAGAACGACTCCGGGGACCGTTCGGCACCGTCGTGGACCACCTATCGCAGCAGCATCGGCGACCGCTCCGACCTCTTTGCCGCCCTGACCACGGCCTGGCATCCGACGAAGGCGCTCTACCCGGGCAGCTACCTCGACCTGTCGCCCTCGACGGCCATCCCATCGGTCACCTACGTCGACACCGATCGCCGCGCGGCCCGCTACTTCGCCGACAAGGCGCTCGCGACAGCCGAACTCCACGGGCGTACCTTGCCTGGGGCCGGCACCGACATCGCCGTCCTCCACGCCGACTACACCGAGCCGCTCGCGATCCCTCCAGCCAGCTTCGACCTGCTCATCTCCCTGTACGCGGGACCCGTCTGGGAGCATTGCCGGCACTACCTCTCACCCCAAGGCCTGCTCCTGGCCAACACCAGCCACGGTGACGCCAGCCTCGCCGCGCTCGACCCAGCCCTCCGCCTCGTAGCCGCCGTACATCACCGAGCCGACAAGTACCGCCTCGACACCGCGGACCTCGACAGCTACCTCATCCCCAAGCGGCCATCAGCAGCAGACCCCGACACGATCCGCCGACAGGGACGAGGCATCGCGTACACGAAGACAGCCTTCGCCTACGTCTTCGAACTCGTCGGGAACCATTGCTGATCCACAGGTCTTGACGATTGCTCGGGGAGTCGTATTGTTCAGCACTGCTGGTCTGGCCAGCAGTGTCGGTCCGGCCAACAGTGTCGGTCCGGCCAGCGGTTTGGGTCTACTCGGTCTACTGGGTCTACTCGGCTTGTTCGGTCTCCTCGATCCACTCGGTGGGCGACGGTTGTCGGCAGTGTTCTTGCGACGCTGACACTGGCTTTGTTCGGATCTCCCAGCGCCGGTCCAGCAGTCCGTGTCGCGACCTTGGCCGAGTTGCAAGCAGTCTCGCTGCCTGCTCCCGGTGTTTGCTCGGACGACCAAGGAGTGCTGGGCAAGGCGACCTGCGCACGTGTGGCGGCACTACTTGCCGCCGACGAGCAGGCAACTACCTATGAGATCGCGGTGCTGGTTATCGGTAGCACTGGCAGCCAATCGATCGAACGCTACGCAACCCAGGTGTTCAACAGTTGGGGCCTCGGCAAGACGGGCGTCGATAACGGAGTACTGGTCGTGGTCGCGTTCGACGATCGGGCCATGCGGATCGAGGTCGGTGACGGCTTGTCTGCTCGTCTGCCCGACAGCCAGGCGCGTGAGATCGTTGGCGGGACAATGCTTCCGGCATTTCGGTCGGGGGACTATCGATACGGTGTGCTGGCGGGGTTGGACGCGGTGCGAACTGCGCTTGGCTACCAAATCACTGACCAAGACCGCATGACGGCCATTCCGAAGGATGCCGGGTATGACGCACCGAGCCCGTCATCGGCCGCGCCACCCACCCGCTCGTCCTCGCGAGACTCTGCGGCCGGCAGCCCCGGGTCCGACAACAACACCGTGCTGTGGGCGGTGATCATCGCGATCGGGGCCGCCGCCTTGTTGTCCTGGCTGTTCAAGGGCGGGGGTGGGGATGGGAATGGTGGCGATGGGTCCGGTGGTTCGGGGTGGTCGAATCGGCGGACGTACCGATCGTTCAGTTCCCGGTCGTCCTCCAGCCGTCGGTCGTCGAGTTCTTCGAGTTCTTCGCGTCGGTCCAGTTACGGCGGCGGTAGGTCATCGGGTGGCGGCGCGAGCGGTCGCTGGTAGGTGACCGGGGCGTCAGAAAATCTTCCCGGGATTGAACAGGTTCATGGGATCGAGAGCATCCTTGATGGCTCGTTGCATGACGAGCGAGGCGGGATCGAGTTCGCGTTTCAAGCCTCCTCTCTTGAGCAGCCCGACGCCGTGTTCCGCGGTGACGGTGCCCCCGAGGGCGATCGCCGCGTCGAGCATTTCCTCGAAACCGAGTTGGGCGGCTCTGCGGGCGTTGTCGTCTCCGATCGGCGCGAGCATTAACGGGTGCAGGTTGCCGTCACCGGCGTGCGCGACGGTGGCGATATTCAGACCATGACGGGCCGCAATGGCTTCGATGGCGGCCAACATGTCTGGCACCTTGGAGCGGGGTACGCAGATGTCCTCGGTCAGCACTGGCCCAAGCCGTTCCAGAGCCGGATAGGCGAGTCGGCGCGCCTCGAAGAGAGCCTCCGCCTCGATTTCATCGGTGGACTGCTCCGCCCACAGTGCGCCGGCCGCCTGGAATGACCCGGCCAGCGCGAGTGCCTCGTCGTCGCCGGCACTGCCCGGAGTGTCCACTCTGGCGAGTAGCAGCGCAGCGGCATCGGCTTCGATGCCAAGGTGCTTCCAGTCCTCGACAGCTCGCAGGCTGGTCCGATCCAGCAATTCGAGTGCGGACGGGGTCAACCCCCGCCGGGTGATGAGGGCAACGGCCCTGCCTGCGTCCACCACGGAGCCGAAGGCACCGACAACGGTGCGCGGGGTGCCGATCAGCGCTGGGCGCAGTCGTAGGGTGACCTCGGTGATGACGCCGAGTGTTCCCTCGGAACCGACCATCAGCCCGGCGATGTCATATCCCGCAACGCCTTTCGACGTCTTGCGACCCAGCCGCACGGCTGTGCCGTACCCGGCCGGTCCGCCGACGACGGCCCGCATCCCGAGCACATAGTCGCGGGTCACGCCGTACTTCAAACAGCACAGTCCCCCGGCGTTGGTGGCGACGTTGCCACCGATGGTCGACCATGGGGCACTTGCCGGATCCGGCGGGTACCACAGACCTTGATCGGCGAGTGCGGCCTTCAGGTCGTTGTTGACGATCCCCGGCTGCACAACGCAGGTGAGATTGTCGGGGTCGATCTCGACGATCTGGTCCATTCTCGACAGGTCAAGGATCAAGCAGCCGTCAACGGCGTTCGCCCCACCGGACAGCCCCGTCCCGGCGCCCCGCGGAACGACCGGAGTTCCGATCTCGGCGGCGATTCGGACCGCGATCTGAACGTCCGCCTCGTGGCGAGCCCGCACAGCTACGGCGGCGGTTCCGACTATGGCCCACTCGGCCTCGTCACGCGAAAGGCTCTGCAGTACTTCGGGATCGACGACGAGCCGGTCGGCCGGCAGTGCCCTACCGATCATCTCCAGCAGGACCGCGGAGCGTGCTGAGGTCACGGCAGTCATACGGGATACCGCGCCGGCGGTTCGATCGACGCTGCGCGGTACCGAGTCTCTGGTGGGGCGCACGGGACCTCGAATCCTGCTGCCGATGCTCGCCTGGACCCCATACCCAGTTGCGCCTGCGCTGTCGCTATGGAGACACTGCCGGTTGACTTGCCCTGTCGATCGGGTTGCACGGACCTCACCACCCGCGCTCGCGCCAGGCACCCAGGCTCGGCCGTTCCGCGCCGAGTGTGGTGTCGTCGCCGTGGCCCGGATATACCCATGTGTCGTCCGCAAGATTCTCGAAGACTCGCTCCTCCAAGTCGTCCATCAACGACGAAAAAGCCTCTGGTGAGTTGGTTTTCCCCGGCCCTCCAGGGAAAAGGGAGTCGCCGGTAAAGATGTGCGATGTGCCTCCAGGATCTTTGTAGAGTACCGCCACCGAACCGGGAGTGTGGCCGCGGAGTGCAACGATCTGCAGTTCACAATCACCGAGAGCGACAGTGTCGCCGTGTTGAAGTTGAACGTCGGTGGCCACCGGGATTCCCGATGAATCTTCAGTGCCGGCGAGGAGTCTGGCTCCGGTCTGGTCCTTGACGGCCTGCAGCGCCTGCCAGTGGTCCCCGTGCTGGTGCGTTGTGATGATGCTGCGCAGCGCCGAGACGCCTGGTCCGCTGTCGATCATGGCGACAATTCGGTCGCTGTCGTTGGCTGCGTCGATCAGCACAGCTTCGGCCGTGTGTTTGCAGACCAACAGGTAGGTGTTGTTGTCCATCGGCCCGACAGACAGTTTGGTGATGGTGATGTCGGCGAGGTCTCGGGAGGCCGGCGCGCCCCGTGGCTCGACGTGCCCGGAATAGCTGCCAGGTGCTGGGGTCGCGGCGTTGCTCATGCTGGACACCGTATTCACCACGTCGGCAATTCGGGAAGGGCACCAGCAGTTCTGAGAGCGGAGCCGTCTGATCGCCCGGACAGCCACCCAACAAGCTCGATCGCTGTGCCCGCGACCTCTGGTCCACCGCCGCGGATTCTGATCGGGTCGCCACCGTCCGGAATGAGTGTGGTCCCGTTGACCCCGCGGGTCCGGACATACGTCCGCATGAGCGCTTGGAGCAGGCGGTACGCCTGCGCATTGTCCAAGAGGTCGAGCCCGCCGTCGACGCCAAGATCATGGTGGTGCAATTCAACTTCGCCGAGCCTTGCCGCCAGAATGACATCTGCTGTGGTGGGGCCACCGCGGCCGAGGTCGACTGTGAATCTCCAGGTGGGCGCCGGGAACTCGTCGATGGCGCCGGCTAACTGCTGATTGGCGGTCCGGAGGTCTTCGGCAATGGCCGCGGTGTCGCGTTGCGCACCGGCCTCGATATCGCTCTCCCGTGCTTTCGGCGAGTCGTAGGGCTGGGCCTGCTGACCGGCCACGGCCCCGATCAGCACCCTTCGAAGGCCGTCAGCGTTGCGGGCCAAGTGGCTGGCGACGTGCCCGATCGTCCAGTCCGGAAGACGCGACGGAGCGGCCATCGTGTTCGCTCCGCCGGTGTCAATGGCCCCGTCGACCGCGGATTGCAGCCGCCGGGTCGCTTCGCGCACTGCGTCGATGGCTGCCGCGGTTGCTGGTTGGGAGGTTGTCATCTCTCCATCCTGTGCGCCGGGAGATGAGTGTGCTCGGGTGGCCGTACCCCGGGTCGGGATACCGGTAGCCAGACCCGGTGCTGGGTGCGATCCGACGCCGAGCTGCGGGCCAGGGGTGCGACCACCATCGAAGTGCGGGCCAGAGGGTGCGACAACCATCGAGCTAAGACCGGAGGTCGTTGGGCGCATCATGAGATCACCTTCCTGATTGACTGTTCGAATCTGAACGTACCAGCTCTGGACAGCTAAGTCGAACACCTGTATGATCTATGGACAAGCAAGGTGTGGTGTGGTCGGTGATGTGGGGGCAGGGGAGATGTCGGACTCCAGTGGCGACGGTAGATACGCCGAAGGCGACAGAGGTGGCCGGGATGCGCGTCAGGATCCTGATCAATTCGTTCCGCCGGATCCGACTGAGATCGAGGATCAGGAATGGATGGCGGCTCAGTTCGCTCGAGACGCCGAACGGATGCTTTATGAGCCGCAGGATGTCCCCGTTGACGATCCTCCCGAGCTCACTGCAGAGGAGTTCGCGAGGGAGATATTGGACGGCGGCGCCGATGCCGCCGCAGATTTGTTGGGCTCGCTGGAGCCTGGACCGCGCGCCGCGGCTCTGTTGGCGATGCTGAAGCCTGCCTCGTTGTCGCCGGCATCAATGGTATCCATCATCGCGGCCACCGAGCGGCTGGCGTCCTGGGTTCAGGCCCGCCAACACCGCTGGCTCGCGACGTTTGCCTGTCCCGGGATTGCTGCTCCCGTCAGTGATCTGCGCGCCTACGCCAGTCAGCCGGGACAGCCGCTGAATCCGAGAGCGCGTGGCAAGGACCGCCCATTTTTGGACGACGACCTGGCGTCTTCCGGATCGGCGGTGCTCGGCGATCCCGACGTGGAGACAGTGCTCAACGAGACTGCGATGAAGGTGGCGGCCGCGGAGGTGGGGGCTGCGTTGCATTTTTCCCCGATAGCGGCACAGCGCCGGGTCTGTCAGGCCGTGGAGTTTGCGGTTGATCTTCCTGCCACGCTGAGGGCGCTGGAAAGAGGGAGTATCGACCGCGGGCGTTCGCTCACGATCGCGGACAGAACCCAGAATCTGCCGATGGAACTGCGGCGGCGGGTCGAGCAGGCGGTGCTGCCGAAGGCTACGACAAGGACACCCGGGCAATTACGGGGGATTGTCGATCGAGCGGTGATCTCGGTTGACCCGGCTGCGGCGAAGAAGCGCCATGAGAAGGCAGTTGCCCAAAGGAATGTCACCCATCGTGCGGCCGAGGACGGTACGGGCGTCTTCCGTGCCGAGCTGTCGGCGGATAAGGCGCAACTCGCCTACAGTGTCATTGATCAGCTGGCCTATCAACTGAAGCGGACCAACCTCAGTTCTGGTGATCCTCGAGGCGTGGGTGCCCTGCGGGCGGACGTTTTCAGCGACCTGATCGACCAGCTGGCTTCGACGGGAACTGTCACTATCCGATCTACCTTGCGGCGCCGGGCTCCTGCGGACCGGGTCGGGCCCAGACAAGCCACTGCCGACAACACCACGGGTCCGGCGGGTGAGCCTGGCTCCTCCAGTGATGCTGGTGACCCCGGCCGTGCCCGTGACGCAGTCCGGCCTGAATCCCCGAATGACGCCGATGGGGTCGGTGGCAGTGAGGACGCCGAGCGGCCTGGCGGCAGTGAGGACGCTGAGCGGCCTGGCGGCCATGAGGACGCCGGTCAGCCCGACTGCGGTAGTGACGCGGACGAACCTGGCTGCCGATACGACGGCAACGAGACTGACCGCAGTCATGAAGCCGATGAGCCTGACCACCGTAATGACGCCGATGAGCCTGGCAGGTCCGTTCTGCAGTTCCCAACCGCGGAATCCGCCGTTGTGGACCCTCGGATCGCAGAAAACGGGATGGATTTCGCCGGCGAGTCGTTCCTTGATGATTCCCCCGACGGTGCCGAGGGGTTCGACCAGGCTGACCTTTGGGTTGATCCCGAGGACGCTGCGGGTGCCCTTCAATCCACAAACAATCCTGCGACCAGCGACATCGAGGGTTCAGCAATCAACAGCAAGGGTGTCTTCAACCCCGGTACCAGCTTGGGTACACACCAAGGTCGGGTCACCCATCTCAACGTGACAATCGCTGCCAGTACCTTGGCGGGTCTCGATGATCGTCCCGGTGAACTTGACGGGCACGGCCCGATACCTGCCGACCTCGCTCGTGCGATCGCGGCCAGCGCCTCAACCATCGCTGCGATCGCAATAAGGCCTGGCTGTGGCACCGGATTGGATCTTGGGCGGACGGTCTACCGGCCGCGACTTGCTCAGCGGGACCATGTGACGACCCGGGATCAGACGTGCCGTTTCCCCGGTTGTCGCCGTCAGGCGAAGCGATGTCAAATCGATCATTCCGACGAGTTCTGTCCAGCCGAAAGCGATGGCGGAGTCACCTGTCCCTGCAATTTGCAATGCCTGTGCGTCTTTCATCACGGGCTGAAGACCGGCGGCTTATGGGATTGCGTGCAACATTCAGACGCTTCCGTTTGCTGGACCAGCCCGACAGGTCGTACTTATCTGACAAAACCGCGACAATGGCCAACAGAGGATGGTGATTCGCCGGTCATCGATGCTTCCAGTGATGCTAGGGAGCGCCGCTATTCTGCGGATGGCCGTGAATCCGGTGCGGTCGATGGCCCGCCAGTGGATGCGATCGGCCCCGCGAGTGGATGGCCGAGTGGCTCTGTGGATGCGGTTTCCAGGGCACACATCGAACCGACGCTCGGTGTCGACGACCCGGGTGCCGAATCAATGCACGACCCGGGTGCCGATTCACCGCACGACCCGATCGCTGATCCACCTCCCTTCTAGTCACGGAGTTGCCATGCTCGTCAACAGGTTTCGCGGAGCGGTCGAAGCGCACTGGGTCGCTGAAAGGAATTCCCAGCGTCCTTCAGCTCGCTCTGCCGGCCGTGCGGTGGTGGTGAGGGCTGACACCCCGAATTCTCTTGAATGCCGTACTCAAGGCGAACGCACTCCCGTAGCCGACCTCGCGAGCGACTGCGCTGATCGTTTTCCTCGGGTCGCGAAGTGAATCCGCCGCCAGCGCAAGCCGCCATTCCGTCAAATAGGCCATTGGCGGCATTCCCACCACATTGCTGAACCGCCGCGCGAATGCCGCCCTGGAGAAGCCGGTCTCGGCGGCCAGTGACGCCACTGTCCAGGCGCGCGCTGGATCTCTTTGCAGTAATTCCAGTGCCGTCTGTACCACGGGATCATGGCGAGAACCCAGCTGTCCGGGCGACTCAGACTCATCCTGATCGATCCACTGACGCAGCGCGGCGACCACGACCAGATCAAGGAGGCGATCCAACACCACCACCTGGCCAGGTTGATCCTTGGCCATTTCGTTCGCCAGTAGTTGAAGAAATGGGCTGTCCCAATCTGCCCCCGGAATGACCATCACCGGCGGCAGCGCCTCGAGCAGCAGGCGGCTGATTTCGGTTGGCGTCTGGTAGGTCCCAGTCACCATCGTCACCGAACCCGCGGGACTCGTACCCCACGTCCGCAGGCCGAGATCCATTGCCTCGCAAAGCTCTTCGCCCTCGATATTGGTCGTGAGTTGGCCGGGATGGACAATGACCGTCGGCGCTCGTAGCGGATCGTCGGCCAGCGCGTAGTGCCCCGGGCCGCGCACAATCGCCACGCCACCGGGTTGGAGGTGCGCAGGCTCGCGCCCGTCCATCACCAGCCAGGCCGCCCCCGTCAGCACGGTGACGACGGTGAGCGGCGCCTCGTCCTGAATTCGAAGCGACCAGGGCGGATCAAGCACGGACTTGAGCAGGAATGCGCTATTGGCACGCGGGCCGTTCAGCAAACTGGTCAGGACGTCCATCGCACTGATGCTAGATGATCGATTCCAAGAGGTCAGTGGTCGTACGCGAGCAGTGACCTCTTGACGCGTTGGCCGATCCCCTCGTTGTGCCAGGCCACTGCTGTGAGTGCAAGGACGCGTTGCCAGATCCGGGCCAGGACTCCAGCTGGGGTCCGGCCGCCGTGCATTTCCAGGTCGAGTTGGCCCTTGAAGGTGTCGAACACGGACTCGATGGTTTGCCGCAGGGGTTTGAAGAATTGTTCACCCGGGCGGGTCGTCTCACCCTTGCGGGTGGGTCTGAGCAGAGTGATACCCGCTACGGCCAGGGAGGTTTCGAATTCACGCCCGTAGTAGTTCTTGTCCGCGATGAGCGTCGTGCCGGGGATCTGACCGGTCAGGTCCGCATCATCGAGCATGCCGAGCAGAACCTGGCGTTCGTCGGCCTTGGCGCCGGTGACCGCGGCGGCGATCGGCAACCCGTGCAGCGTGCACAGCAGGTGCAGTCGCAGTCCCCAGAAGTAGCGGCTGTGCGAGGCACAGTATCCGTACTCAGCGAAGCCGGCCAGATCCGAGCGCTTGGCGGTTTCCCGGGAACGGCCGCACTCCACGGGCGTGGAGTCAGCGATCCACACGTCATCGCCGAACATGCTGGTCCGGGTGCCCAGCGCCCGGATGAGCCAGCTCAAAGTGCCGACGAGCTTGCGCAGTCGTTTGTTGTACCCGGGCTGTTTGGGCAGGTAGGGGAACAGACCTTGCAGGTGGGTGCGGCCGAACCGCAGCCAGCGGGCTTCGCTGGTGAAGCCGAGAAGTGCTTGCGCCACGGCCAGAGTCACGAGTTCGGCATCGCTGATCCGGGGCGAGAGGCCGACGGGCGGTCGCCAGGGCACGCGGTCGGGATTGGTCTTCAGTAGATCATCGACCTGCACGTAAAGTGCGGTCACGAGGGTGTCCAGATCGGCGTCCACGCGGGCCTCCTGCTCGTCGTTTGGGTGCAACGCCGATCCTGGACACCCTCGCCCTCAAGTCACGTGAGCAACACCAGTCACACCAGTAACAACTTGGAATCGATCGTCTAGACGCAGAGACATGTTTGCGAGAGTTTGAACCATGGATCGTCTCGTGATCAAGCGGTGTACTTGATGACATGACAACCGACCAACTGTCGACAACCCTGCTGATCTCGTCAACCGTCGCGACGGGTTTGTCCGCCGGGTTGCTGTACGGGTTCGCCTGCGCGGTCATGCCCGGCCTCAAGGATGTTGACGACCGCGCGTTCATTGCCGTCATGCAGTCCGTCAATCGTCGAATCCTGAACGGCTGGTTCCTCGCGACATTTGTCGGTGCGCCGGTGCTGACGATCGGAGCGGCTGTCACCGCATTTCTCAGTGACCGCGCGGACCAGCGGCTCGCGACGGGTGGCGCGGCGCTGCTCTCCCTGCTGTCGATCGGCATCACCGCCGTGGTCAATGTCCCGCTGAACAACATCCTCGACGCGGCCGGCGATACTCCGTCGGTCGTTGACGCGTCGAAGGTGCGCAGGCGTTTCGAACGCCGCTGGACCCGTGGGAACGTCGCGCGTTCAGCGGCCTCGGCGGCAGCGTTCGGCGGTCTGGTGTGGGCGCTGGCCAACGGCGGGTGACAACAGGCGGCTGGATCCGGCGGATCGCCGTCCTGAAGCAGTTTCCCGAGGCGATCAGTCGTCGCGCTCCATCTCAACCAAGTCTGACGACGGTGCCCGCAGCAGATGATTCGCGGGCGGCATCCAGAACCTGCGCGGTCTGTACCGCATCAACCGGCTCCACCGGTGGCGCGCTTTCACCGGCCAAGGCTCGCGCAACGGTCGGGTAGAAGGTGTCCCACCGTCCACGCTCACTCGGTACCCGACTCGACCCGGACTCGCCGTACAGCAGACCCCACGCCGACTCCGGCTCCACACCCCACCCTGCGCCGAGCGATGCCGGAGATTCACCGGCCTTGAGTTGCTCTTCCTGGACGTCGAAACCATCGATGACGAACCCGCCGAGGGTGCCGTTCACCTGGAAACGCGGGCCGGGTGCGGCCGAGGCCATGCCTGCGGCCAGCGTCGAGTGCACGCCGTTCGCATGGATCAGATGCAGCTCGATCTCGTCCTCGGCGCCGGCACCGTCCCGAACTGTTCGCAGTTCCGCATGTACAGAGCCGACCGGTCCGAACAGGTGCAACGCCTGGTCGACCAGGTGCGGTCCGAGGTCCAGCAGCGTCCCGCCGCCCTCGGCCACGGTGCCGCCATGCCAGCTGCCCTTGACCGGCCGGAAGCGGTCGATTCGCGAGGTGAACCGGTGGACCGTCCCCAACGCACCGTCGGCGATCAGTTTTCGCACGGTCAACAGGTCACTGTCCCATCGGCGATTCTGGTACGGCGCGATGACCCGGCCGACCTGGGCAGCACGGTTGACGAGATCCTGCGCATCAGTTGCGGTCATCGCGAATGGTTTGTCGACAACCACGTGCAGCCCAAGGTCCAGGGCCTCGTAGGCGAGCCTGGCATGGGTCGCGGTCGGTGTGGTGATCGTCACTCCCTCAACCCCGAGAGCCACCAGCTCCTGGAGCGACGCAACCGGCGTGGCGCCGGGCAGGTCGCCCCGCACCTGAGCTTGCCGCTCGGGGGAGGCCGTTACCACTGCGACCAGCTCCAATCCGGCCGCAGAGCTGATCAGCGGCTGGTGGAACGTCCGTCCGCCCGCCCCATACCCAGCCAACGCCCAACGAAACGTTCTGCCCTCGTCTGTACCCATCGGACCATCCTGTCGAAGCACGGACCAGGTCGCAGAATGAGGGACTGTCGGACCCCACGCCTAGCATGTGAAACGTGATAGACCACCTCATCGTGCGCGGCGCCCGCGAGCACAATCTGCGGAACGTCGACATCAGCCTTCCGCGCGATTCACTGGTCGTTTTTACCGGTTTGTCGGGCTCTGGGAAGTCCTCGCTGGCTTTCGACACCATCTTTGCCGAGGGGCAGCGGCGGTATGTGGAGTCACTGTCGTCCTACGCGCGGCAGTTCCTCGGGCAGATGGACAAGCCGGACGTCGACTTCATCGAAGGCCTGTCGCCGGCAGTGTCCATCGATCAGAAGTCGACGTCCCGCAATCCGCGATCAACGGTCGGCACGATCACCGAGATCTACGACTACCTGCGGCTGCTCTACGCCCGGATCGGGCATCCGCACTGCCCCATCTGTGATGAGCCCATCTCCAAACAGACGCCGCAGCAGATCGTGGACCGCGTGCTGGAAATGGAGGAGGGCACCCGGTTCCAGGTTCTCGCCCCGGTCATCCGCGAACGAAAGGGCGAGTACGTCGACCTGTTCGCCGAACTGCAGTCCAAGGGCTACTCACGCGCCCGCATCGATGGTGTCGTCTATCCGCTGACGGAGCCGCCGAAGCTCAAGAAGCAGGAGAAGCATTCGATCGAGGTGGTGGTCGACCGCCTGGTCAATCGACCAACCGCGAAGCAGCGGATCACCGATTCCGTCGAGACCGGGCTGGGTCTGGCTGACGGCGTGGTCATCCTGGAGTTCGTTGACCTGGACGAGGAGGATCCGCTTCGTGAGCGCCGCTACTCGGAGCGACTGGCCTGCCCGAACGATCACCCGTTGGCCCTGGACGAATTGGAACCGCGGTCCTTCTCGTTCAACTCGCCGTTCGGGGCGTGCCCGGAATGTACGGGTCTCGGCACGCGGAAAGAGGTCGATCCGGAACTTGTCGTTCCGGACGGAGCTGCCTCCCTCGGCGGCGGCGCGATCCACCCGTGGTCGGCCGGAACGACGAGCGAGTACTTCACCCGGCTCCTGCAGGGACTGGCCGAGGTCATGGGTTTCTCCATGGACACCGCCTGGGACAGGTTGCCCGCTCATGTCCGCAGGGCCGTTTTGCATGGTGTCGACGAGCAGGTCCACGTCACGTATCGCAACCGCTACAACCGTCAGCGGTCCTACTACGCGGAATTCGAAGGCGTCATTCCGTACTTGGAACGCCGCGCGACGCAAACGGACTCCGAATTCGCCAGGGAAAAGTATGAGGGGTACATGCGGGAGGTGCCGTGTCCGTCCTGCCACGGCACCAGGCTCAAACCTGAAATTCTCGCGGTCAGTATTGAGCACGCAGAGTTGGGGCGGCAGAACATCGCCCAGCTCTCGGCAATGTCGATCAAGGACGCGGCCGGATTCTTCACCGGCCTGATCCTGTCCGAGCGAGACCGGATGATCGCCGAACGGGTCCTCAAAGAGGTCGATGCTCGGCTGGGATTCCTGCTCGACGTCGGCCTTGATTACCTGTCGCTCAACCGGCCGGCCGCCACCCTTTCCGGCGGCGAGGCGCAACGAATCCGGCTGGCCACGCAAATCGGTTCCGGATTGGTCGGTGTGCTCTACGTCCTGGACGAACCGTCGATCGGCCTGCACCAGCGGGACAATCACCGGCTCATTCAGACGCTGACTCGACTTCGCGACCTCGGCAACACCCTGATCGTCGTCGAGCACGACGAAGAAACGATCCGTACCGCGGACTGGGTTGTTGATATCGGCCCCGGGGCCGGCGAGCACGGCGGCAAAGTCGTGGTGTCGGGCACGGTGGCCGACCTTGAGGCGTCCGCGGAGTCGGTCACCGGAGCGTTCATCTCGGGCCGGCGCGAGATCGCGGTGCCGATGCTGCGGCGACCGGTCAATCGCAAGCGGAAGCTCACTGTTGTCGGCGCCAGGGAGAACAACCTGCGGGATATCACCGTGGACTTCCCGCTCGGCACATTGATTGCGGTAACGGGAGTTTCGGGCTCCGGGAAATCCACGCTGGTGAACGACATCCTGCACGCGGTGTTGGCGAATCGGATCAATGGGGCCCGAATGGTGCCGGGTAGGCACACCAGGGTGACGGGTGTTGACGAGGTGGACAAGGTCGTCGGGGTCGATCAATCGCCGATCGGACGAACGCCCCGCTCCAACCCGGCGACGTACACCGGTGTCTTCGACCACGTCCGCAAACTGTTTGCCTCCACCACCGAAGCGAAGGTGCGTGGGTACCAGCAGGGCAGGTTCTCGTTCAACGTCAAGGGTGGCCGTTGTGAGGCCTGCGCCGGCGACGGCACGTTGAAGATCGAGATGAACTTCCTGCCAGATATCTATGTGCCGTGCGAGGTCTGCAAGGGCGCCCGGTTCAACAGGGAGACCCTGGAGGTGCACTACAAGGGCAAGAACATCGCCGAGGTGCTGGACACCACGATCGAAGAAGCCGCCGTGTTCTTCGAGGCAATCGGTCCTATCCACCGGCACTTGAAGACTCTTGATGAGGTTGGCCTCGGGTACGTGCGACTCGGACAGCCGGCCCCGACGCTGTCCGGCGGTGAGGCGCAACGGGTGAAGTTGGCCTCCGAGCTGCAGAAGCGGTCGACCGGACGGACCGTTTATGTGCTGGATGAGCCGACGACCGGCTTGCATTTCGCCGACGTCGAGAAGTTGCTCGGGGTGATCAACGGGTTGGTCGACAAGGGCAACACAGTGATCGTCATCGAGCACAACCTCGATGTCATCAAGACGGCAGACCACGTCATTGACATGGGCCCGGAGGGCGGATCTGGTGGTGGCCTTGTCATTGCCGAGGGCACGCCCGAGGAGATCGCCAAGAACCCCGACTCTTACACCGGTCAGTTCCTCGGGCCAGTGCTGGCCGGGCGCGGAAACGTCGCAGGTCAGCGCAGCGCGCGGAATGGAGCGGCGACCGCCGGGCGGGCGGCACCGGTCAAGGCACAACCGGTGAAAGGACAAGCACCGAAAGGAACAGCACCAAGAGGTGCAACCTCGACCCGAACTCCGGTCGGCGCAGCGGGGGCATCAACACCCAGGTCGACCCGGACCGCAGTGGCGGCGAAAACTGAGTCCGGCAAGGCCGGTGCCGTCAATGCAGCGAACGGGAGTGCGCCGGCGAATGGCAGTCCCATGAAGAACGCGACAGGCCGGAACGGAACGACGACCATTGCCTCGCCGGCCGCCGCGGCAATAAAGGCACGTCGAAAGGCGGCGAAGCTGGTTTAAGCCCAGGTTGAACCCGAATGGCCGCCAATGACGTGGTTGAAGCATTGCTCCGCGCGAACGGTGAGATCGACTTCTCGCGCACGTGGTGAAACGAACTGATGTTGCTGGCTGACGTCCCAAGTCTGGCCGGATCTGCTGGATCTGCCCGTGGCGGTAGCGTTTTCCGGCATGCAGCTGCGCGAACTCACCGTCGATGACGTCGATGCCTCCCTGCGGGCCAGCCGTGACGCCTTCGGCGGCCCGCTACCCGACAGGTCGACATTCATATTCGGCAACGGCCTTCGACGATGGGGCATTTTCGACGGTTCGACGCTTGCCGCGAAGGCCGTCGAACGTGAATACACCAGCATGATCGGTGGCCGGGAAATCAGTACGGCTGGCGCCGCGGGTGTTCTGGTCAGCCCGGAGTACCGAGGTCGTGGACTCGCCCGAGAGGTCATGACCCACCTACTGGCACAGGCCAGGGAGCGTGGCGCCGTCATCTCAACGCTGTTTCGGACTGCCCCGGCGCTGTACAGGTTCCTGGGTTACGAACAGGTCGCCGAACTCTGCGCGGCCGCGCTGCCGACCGCGGCGCTCCGCGGACTCCGCGTACGCACGCCGATCACGGTACGTCGGGCAACGGTCGAGGACGTGCCGCTGATCAGGGCCGTTTATGCGGCCGTTGTGGCCGACGGATCGTGCCTGCTGACTCGCACTGGTCCAAGCTTCGGCGGTTCAGATCAGGACCTGCTCGACTCCTTCGACGGCATCACCCTGGCCCTGGACGCCAACGGCCAGGTGTCGGGCTATGCGAGTTGGAACCGGGGTGAGAAGTGGGGTCCTGAAGGCGTTCTCGCAGTCAGCGAGATTCACGCCAACGATGCCGCATCGGCCGAGGCATTGCTGGCCGTGATCGGATCCTTCGACGCGGTCGCCCCGAAGCTGACATTCCGGACGTCCGGCAACGATCCCATTCACTGGCTGATTCCGGGAGCGGGCTGGGCAATAACGGACGTCAGGCAATACATGCTGCGAGTCGTTGACCTGGCAGGCGCGGTCGCTCAGCGTGGCTGGCCGCCGGGAGTGACGGCGACGGTGGACTTCACGGTCGCCGACCCAGTCTGTCCTTGGAACTCCGGGTCTCATCGGTTGGTGCTGAATGACGGCAGTGGTCGACTCGAGACCGGTTCCAGCACTCGACCGGAGCCCGACTCCGGCAGTGGCATCCACATCGGGCCGCGGGGGCTGGCCGTGCTGATGGCCGGTGGCTCGACGTCTGCGGCAATGCGGCGGGCTGGGCTGTTGATCGGCGGTTCGCCGGCCGACGACCGGATGCTCGACGCCGCGATGGCCGGACCGCGCCCGGCCATCCTCGACTTCTTCTAGGAGCTGAGTAGCACCCTGAGCCGGTCCGCCGGCGGCCGGCGGCCGGGCGGCCGGGCGGCCCCGTCTGCCGAGCCGGGAACCTACCAGGTGTCGGTCAGCCGGGTCGTTGCCAAGAAGACCTCGCCGTCGGATCGTCGGTGCAGCACGAAACGTCCGCGGACAGGTGTCGCAGTCGGCCCGGCGCCCGCAGTCACCGGCAGGGCGGTCAACCCATTGCTCCCGGCCAGCCAGACCTGAACCGTGTCGCCTTCGGACAATGCCGCCCCGTCGGTGCGGGCGTGGACGACCAGTGCGCCATCGCCGGGGGAGGGTCCGTCATCGGTGTAGATGGGGACCACGGCACTGTTCAGGCGTCGTTTGACGGGAGCGCCCGCAGCGCCCGGGGACAGTCGGCGCGGCGGGCCGATGGTGGCGGCCAAACCCGGAAGATCGGGTGCGCCGGGAATTGGGAGCGCGTCCGCGGCGTCGACCGGCGCCGGTCGTGCCTGCTCACTGGTCGGCCGTAGTGGCTCTTGCATCGGTGGCGCGCCGGTGGCGGGCGGCAAGGCGGCCAGCGGTAGCGGTGAGGCCGCCACCGCGGACCACAGCGCTCCTCTTCGCAACAGCAGCAGGGAACCGGCCAAGACCCCCCCAGCGCCCAGGGCCAGCAATGCCGAGATGACACCCCACGACGCAACGGCAACCACCAGCAGCAACATTGTTCCGCCGACCAGCAGAATCGCCGCGGCCGTGCGGCATCTGCGGACCAGCCGCCGGGATACCCCGCCGTCGAGGGAGCCGATGGCGGGTCGTCCGATGGAAGCGTTATCTGCTGCAACGGCGTCACCGACGTCCGTGACGTCCGAAGGCTTGTCATCGCCGGGTTCGGTCAGGGGCACGAGGTATCGCTTTCGGTCGGTGATGTGTCGATCGAGCCTGTCATGACTGTGCGCCAAACTCCCGCGGTGGGACTGCCGAACGACGAGTCGGACGGACGAGTCGGACGGACCAGTCGGTCAATTCGGACGCATCGGTCAATGGTGCCGAGCCCGACCCCGCACCACGACGCGGAACCGGCCACAAGCATGTCGATGGAGAAGCCCGGTTGGCGGAGCGGAGTCCGTGCCTGATGACGTCATGGCCCGGCAGGTGAACGGCGGTCACGACGTCACCACCGGAACCGGGCCGCGAGGTCACCGGGCAGTCGATCACCTGAGCCAGCACCGATCGAATAGGGTGGCTCCGCATCGGCCGAGGTACCTGTACGCGATACTCCTTCGGTGGGATCGCACGAAGCACCCGATGGCCCCGAACCGCAGGCCGTCCTGAACGCCTTGAGCGAGGCCGCGGTCTTCCTGGTCGTCAGCGCCAAGGATCGCCCCTGCGCAGCCGAGCGACTGCGAGATGTGGCCTCGGACATCAACGGGTTGGTCCGTGCCGTCGGCTTCCGGCAGTCCGCCAAGGCGATGGGCAGCGGGCCGCTGTCCTGCGTCGTCGGGTTCAGCAGTTCGTACTGGGATCGGATCCGGCCGGCCGGGTCAGCCAAACCCACTGGGCTGCATCCATTCCGGCCCTTGACCGGGGCCGTCCATGACGCGCCGACCACGCCCGGTGATGTGCTGTTCCACATTCGCGCCGACCGCTCCGACCTCACCTTCGAGCTCAGCCGGCAGATCATGGTCGCGATCGGTCCCTGGGTGACGGTCGAGGACAACGTCACCGGATTCCGCTACTTCGACGCCCGGGATCTGCTGGGTTTCGTCGACGGCACCGAGAACCCGACCGGGCGATCCGCGGCGTCTGCCGCTCTGATCGGCACCGAGGATGCGGAATTCGAAGGTGGCAGTTACGTGATCGTGCAGAAATATCTGCACGACCTCGCCGCGTGGCAGGCGTTGAGCACCGAGCAACAAGAACGGATCATCGGTCGCACCAAACTCGACGACATCGAACTGGACGACGATTCGCAGCCCGACAACTCCCACGTCTCGCTGAACACGATTGTCGATGAGGACGGCGTGGAACGCGACATCCTTCGCGACAACATGGTTTTCGGCGATGCCGGGGTCGGCGAATACGGCACCTATTACATCGCCTATGCCAGCAACCCGGCAGTCACCGAGCAGATGTTGACCAACATGTTCGTCGGCAAACCGCCGGGCAATTACGACCGCATTCTCGACGTGTCGACACCAGTCACCGGAACACTGTTCTTCGTGCCGTCGCTCGACCTGCTGGAATCCCTGGCCGACGACGAGATCACCCAGTCCAGCGACGGATCGCTGCAGATCGGCAGCCTCAAAGGAGAAACTCAGTGACTGACAACAACCTGCACCGGTCGCTCGCACCGATCTCGGACTCAGCGTGGGAGCAGATCGAGGAAGAAGCGTCGCGCACGGTCAAGCGCAACCTGGCCGCCCGTCGGGTCGTTGACGTCGCTGGGCCGTTCGGCTATTCCTTCGCGTCCGTGACGACCGGCCATGTCGCCGAGATTGCCGCGCCGTCGGACGGTGTGCGGGCAAGGTCACGCGGGATTCTGCCGCTCGTGGAGATTCGGGTTCCGTTCACCCTCGACCGGCTCGCGATCGACGATGTGGCCCGGGGCTCCCAGGATTCGGACTGGCAACCGGTCAAGGACGCGGCGACGACCCTTGCGCTCACCGAAGATCGTGCGGTCTTCGAGGGCTACCCGGCGGCGGGCATCGACGGGATCGGCACCACCTCCAGCAACCCGTCGATTGCGTTGCCGGCGGATCCGCGTGGCTACCCGGACGCCGTTGCGCAGGCGTTGACCGCGCTGCGACTGGCCGGCGTCGAGGGTCCGTATGCGCTGGTCCTGGACGCGGAGGCGTACACAGCGGTCTCCGAAACACGGGACCATGGCTATCCGATCCTTGAGCAGCTGAACCGGCTGGTGCCGGACGGAATCATCTGGGGGCCCGCCCTGCGCGGCGGCTACCTGCTCACCACCCGCGGCGGTGACTACACCCTGACGATCGGGCAGGACGTCAGCATCGGCTACCTCCGGCACAGCGACAGCACGGTGGACCTGTACCTGCAGGAGACATTCACGTTTGCGCCGTACACCAGCGAGGCGTCTGTCTCGTTGACCCGGTAACTGGCGCCGGCCGCATCGGCAGCGTTCGACGTTCGGAACAGGGCCGTCGCTCTGCGACAATCACTCCCCGTGAAGACGTTCGACTCCCTGTTCGCGGAACTGACCGACCGGTCACTGACCCGACCCGCCGGATCCGGCACGGTCGATGCCCTCGATGCCGGGGTGCATGCGCAGGGCAAGAAGCTGCTCGAGGAGGCCGGCGAGGTCTGGATCGCGGCGGAACACGAGGACGACGACAGCCTCGCGCTGGAAATCTCCCAGCTGCTCTACCGGGCACAGGTCATCATGATCGGCCGCGGGATCACGCTGGAGCAGGTCTACCGGCATCTCTAGCGCGGCGGGTGGGTTTGCAATCGCCGCGCTCACACGCATCCGAGACTCATTCGCATCCGAGCAGTCACCGCCGGTACCCGGCGCTGAAAAGGAGACTTCCCCGTGTTGAAAGTTGCCGTGCCCAACAAGGGCACGCTCAGTGAGCCCGCCGCCGAGATGCTCCGTGAGGCGGGATACCGGCAGCGGCACGAGTCCCGCGACCTGACGGTTCTCGATCTCGCCAATGACGTCGAATTCTTCTTCCTGCGGCCCAAGGACATCGCGGTGTACGTCGGATCCGGCGAACTGGACCTCGGCATCACCGGGCGCGACCTGGCCGCCGACTCCGGTGCGCCCGTCGAAGAGCTGATCAGCCTCGGCTTCGGCTATTCGACCTTCCGGTACGCGGGTCCGGCCGACCACGACTGGCACGTTGCCGACCTCGCCGGTAAGCGCATCGCCACCTCTTACCCGAACCTGGCCCGCAACGACCTCGCGGCCCACGGCATCGCGGCGCAGGTCATCCGGCTGGACGGGGCGGTGGAGATCTCGGTGCAACTCGGCCTGGCCGATGCCATCGCCGACGTCGTCGACTCCGGACGGTCGCTGCGCCAGCACGGACTTGTCGCTTTCGGCGACGTCATCTGCGCCTCCGAGGCGGTGCTGCTGACCCGGCAGGACAGCACGGTTTCCGCGGCGGCCAAGCAGTTGGCCAGCAGGTTGCAGGGCGTGGTCTTCGCGCAGCAGTACCTCATGCTCGACTACGACTGCCCGCTCGAGCTGCTCGGGCGGGCCACTGCAATCACCCCCGGGCTGGAATCGCCGACTGTCGCGCCGTTGGCCGATCCGGCGTGGCGGGCGGTTCGGGCGATGGTCCGCCGCGATGAGGTCAATCCGGTGATGGATGCGCTGGCCGAGCTCGGCGCAAAGGCGATCCTCGCTTCGGATATCAGGTCGTGCCGGTTGTAGCCGGCTCTTCTGGCTCGGCCTTCGAGAGGCCGGGCACACCTGGGTACGGCGGCGGGGTGCCGCCGAACTCCGGGCACAACGCCTGGTGCGCGCAGAACCGGCACATCCCACTGGGCCGCGGCGGGAAGTTGCCGGTGTCCAGGGCCAGGGTGATCGCACTCCAGAGTGCGGCCACACCGGTCTCGAAGGCGAGGAGTTCGGTTTCGGTTGGTTCGTACTGCAGCGAGAGCCCGTCCGCCAGGTAGATCAGCTTGAGCTGGGCCGGAACAATTCCGCGCAGCCGGTAGATCATCAGCGCATAGAACTTCAGTTGGTAGAGCGCCTTTGCTTCGAAATCGGGACCAGGGGAGCGGCCGGTCTTGTAATCGACCACCCGCAATTGACCCGTCGTTGCCAGGTCGAGCCGGTCCAGGTAACCGCGCATCGGAACCGCGCCCGCCGATTCGATCTCGATGGCGAACTCGCACGCCTCGGGGTCGAAATGACGCGGATCCTCCAGGGTGAAATAGGTCCGCACCAAATCCTGGGCCGACTCCAACCACGCCGCCAGATCAGCGGTCGGCAGCAGGTCCAGCAACTCCGGATTCTCGCCGGCCAGTTGCTCCCACGCCGGCCCGACCTGGGCAGCGGTACGGTTCGGCGTTCGCTCGGCGGGCGGCCGGCCGAACATCTGCTCCAGCACGCTGTGCACCAAGGTGCCGCGGGCCGCCGGGGCACTCGGTGGTTCCGGCAACCGGTCCACCGCGCGGAACCGGTAGAGCAAGGGACAGGTCTTGAAGTCGCTGGCCCGGGACGGGGAAAGGGCTAGCGGGCGGCGGGGGCGCGCAGCAATGTCGGTGCTGACCTGACCCGACTCGTCGTCACCGACCTCGTCGGCACCGACCTCGTCGGCACCGACCTCGTCGGCACCGACCTCGTCGGCACCGACCTCGTCCGCGCCGACCCCGACCACGCCGACCCCGACCCCGCCGACCCCGACCGCGCCTGCCCGAGCACCGATCGCGCCGTCGGACGCCGGTGCGGCGGCAATCGATGTGGTCATGAATCAAAGGTAGGCGACGGGTCCGACAGTGGGCCGTAACCCCGGACTCGCGCCCCGACGCGACGCGATGGATCGATCAACGCCCACTACCCTTCGAGAGTGAATCCGACCGGGCCCAGCGACCCCGCGGTCGCCCGGCCAGGCTCGCGTGAAGCGTTGCGCGGGTTCGGCATCGGCAGTATCGGCGGCGTGCGGATTGTGGTCGCGCCGTCCTGGGTGGCGTCGGTGGCCGTCATCGTGGCGCTCGGTGTGCCAGTGATCACCCAGGTGGTGCCCGGTACCGGTACCGGCCTTGCGGTCGTCGTCTCGATCATTCTGGGTGTGCTGCTCGGCCTGAGCGTGCTGGCCCACGAACTCGGCCATTGCCTGGCGGCCCGGCTGCTCGGAATGCGGGTCGTCGGCGTTCGTCTCTATCTGCTCGGCGGGGTCTCGGAGATGGCCCGCACCCCCCGCTCCCCCCGCGAGGAGGCGGTTATCGCCGCCGCCGGCCCAGCGGTGTCGGCGATTCTCGCCGGGGTGTTCTGGCTCGTGCTACAGGCCGTCGAGCCGAGCACGGTCACCTGGCTGGCGGTGCTGTTGCTCGCCCTGTCCAACCTCGTCGTCGCACTGTTCAACCTGCTCCCTGCGTTGCCGCTGGACGGCGGCCGGGTATTGCGGGCGGGCGTGTGGCGGGCGTCGGGAAACCGGGGTGCGGGAACCATAGCCGGGGTGATCGGCGGGTTGGTGATCGCGGTCGCGCTGGTCGGGTGGGCGGTGCTGATGATCATCGACGAAGGGACGTCCGGGCTGCTGCCGGCGGGGATTGCGGTGGCCATGGGATTGTTCGTCGCAGTCGGGGCCGGGGCCGAGCGAAACCAACCGGCCAAGAATGTGTGGCCGGCCGATGTGACGATCCAATCGCTGGCCCGGCCGGTCGCTCAATTACCCACCGAGACCCCGGTCGCCCAGGCGCTGGACGTCGCCGCCGATCGGACCGTCATCCTCACCGAGGCCGACGGGGTCGCGCGCGGCATGCTCGACGTGCCGGCGGCCCGCGAACTTGCCCAGCGTGACCCCCGCGCCCCGGCATCGTTGGTGGCCAGGGCCTGGTTGCCGGAAACAATCGTGCTCTCCGACGACGACCCGGCAGAGCTCGCCGCACGGACCCGTACTGTCAACGCCGCCGCCTTCCTCTTGGTCGACGGTGCGGGACAGCCGGCAGGGGTGTTGCGGCGGGAGGACATCATCGCGGTGCTCACCCGGCGCCGCTCCCACTGGTGGGAGCGAATCAGCCGGACGCCGTCCCGCCCGGCGCAGTCCAGAAAGGGACCTGGGTGAATCGCGACTTCGGCGAGGGAGATCGGGTGCAGTTGACCGACTCCAAGGGCCGCAAATACACCGTCGTGCTCGAGGCGGGTGCGACCTACCACACCCACCGCGGTGGCCTGGCTCACGACGATCTGATCGGTCAACCGGAAGGCAGCCTGGTGACCTCGGCGGTCGGAACGTCCTACCTGGCGCTGCGGCCGCTGCTGACGGACTACGTGCTGTCGATGCCGCGGGGTGCGGCCGTGATCTATCCCAAGGACGCAGCGCAGATTGTGCACTGGGGCGACATCTTCCCGGGCGCAACAGTTCTCGAGGCCGGTGCCGGATCAGGGGCGCTGACCTGCTCGTTGCTGCGGGCGGTCGGCCCGGAGGGCCGGGTGATCTCCTACGAGATCCGGCAGGACCACGCCGACCACGCGATCCGCAACGTCGAACGGTTCTTCGGCGAACGCCCGCCGAACTGGTCGCTGACAGTCGGTGACATGAACGACCACGACGGACAGGTCGACCGGATCGTGCTCGACATGCTCGAACCCTGGTCGGTGCTGCCGACCGTGGCAGACCACCTGGTGCCGGGCGGAGTGCTCACGGTCTACGTTCCGACCACCACCCAGCTGTCCCGAATCGCCGAGGACATCCGGACCCACGGCGGTTTCACCGAGCCGGCGGCCTGGGAGTCGTTGCACCGGCCCTGGCACCTGGTCGGCCTCGCGGTGCGACCCGAACACCGAATGATGGGCCACACCGCGTTTCTGTTGACCGCTCGCCGGCTCGCGCCTGGGGTCACGGCGCCGCGCCCGCAGCGCCGGCCGACGTCGGGCGGACGGTGACGGGAGTCGAGATCAGGTGTGCTGGGCATGTCGTCGAGGTAACAATCTGACGCACGCACGTGCTTCGGCGATGAGGCCCGGTTCGGTGACAGGGACTGGGCTGCAGGGAGAATCGCCTGCTCAGCGGCCTGAGCCGGGACGTGCGCCGAAACCCCGGCCGGTCGAACACACGTGCCCGTCGGGCGTTAACTCCGTGGCTCTGTCGGATGCCGCAGGTAGTCTTGTTCTTTGCAGGGCTCCGACTTGAGGGGAGGGCAATGTGACCGAATTCGACTCGTCAGAAGGTGCCGGACAAGGCTCGGGCTCCGGCCCGGAAGATGGTTATCGGCAGACTCCGGCCCAACTCAGCGCACAGATCCGGGTATTGAACGATGAAGTGGCGCAGTTGCGTCGCCGGCTGGCGATCGTGCCCAGCGACACCCGGCCGCTGGAACGTCAGCTGACCGAATCGTCGAACCGGATCAACGCGCTGTCCGAACGCAACGAGAAGCTTGTCGTCACACTGCGTGACGCGCGGGCGCAATTGCTCCAACTCAAGGAAGAAGTCGACCGCCTCGCCCAGCCCCCAAGCGGCTATGGGGTGTTCCTCTCTGGCGGCCCGGAGGGGTCGGTGGAGGTGTTCACCGGTGGTCGAAAGATGCGGCTGGCGGTGTCGCCGACGGTCGACGTCGAGGGCCTGCAGCGTGGCCAGCAGGTCCGCCTCAACGAAGCCCTGACGGTAGTCGAAGCCGGCGAGTACGACGTGGTCGGTGAGGTCTGTGCGCTGCGCGAGGTGCTGGACGGCGGCCGTGCGCTGGTCGTCGGGCATGCCGACGAGGAACGGGTGGTCCATCTCGCGTCACCGTTGATGGACATCGCGCTCAAGCCGGGTGACTCGCTGCTGGTCGACAGCAAGGCCGGTTACGCCTACGAACGCGTCCCGAAGTCCGAGGTCGAGGATCTCGTCCTGGAGGAGGTGCCCGACGTCGAATACAGCGACATCGGCGGCCTGACCAGGCAAATCGAGCAGATTCGGGACGCCGTCGAACTCCCGTTCCTGCACGCCGACCTGTTCGCCGAGTATCAACTCCGGCCGCCCAAGGGCGTCCTGCTCTACGGGCCGCCCGGCTGCGGCAAGACACTGATCGCCAAGGCGGTGGCCAACTCGCTGGCCAAGCAGGTCGCCCTGCTCCGCGGCGAAGAGAAGGTCACCAGCTACTTCCTGAACATCAAGGGCCCCGAGCTGCTCAACAAGTACGTCGGCGAGACCGAGCGGACTATCCGGCTGATCTTCCAACGGGCCCGCGAAAAGGCCTCGGACGGGACCCCGGTCATCGTCTTCTTCGACGAGATGGACTCCGTCTTCCGGACCCGCGGCACCGGCGTCTCCTCCGACGTGGAAACCACGATCGTGCCCCAGTTGCTCAGTGAGATCGACGGCGTCGAAGGCCTGGAGAACGTCATCGTGATCGGCGCCTCCAACCGGGAGGACATGATCGACCCCGCCATCCTGCGGCCGGGCCGGTTGGACGTCAAGATCAAGATCGAGCGGCCGGACGCCGAGGCGGCCACCGACATCTTCACCAAGTACCTGTTGCCGGAACTGCCCATCCACCCGGACGACCTGGCCGAGTTCGGCGGGGACCGGCAGAGCACCATCGCGGCGATGATTCAGCACACCGTCGAGCGGATGTACACCGAGACCGACGAGAACCGGTTCCTGGAGGTCACCTACGCCAACGGTGACAAGGAGGTCCTCTACTTCAAGGACTTCAACTCCGGCGCGATGATCCAGAACATCGTCGACCGGGCCAAGAAGGCCGCCATCAAGGAGCGGATCGTGCGCGGGGACAGCACGATGAACGGCCTACGGGTCTCGCAGTTGCTCGACGCGATCACCGACGAGTTCGCCGAGAACGAGGATCTGCCCAACACCACCAACCCCGACGACTGGGCGCGGATCTCCGGCAAGAAGGGTGAGCGGATCGTGTACATCCGCACCCTGGTGTCCGGCAAGCAGTCTGAGGGCTCGCGGGCCATCGACACTGCGTCCAACACCGGGCAGTACCTGTAGCGGCAGTACCTGTTCAGAACAGCAAGGACCTAGCATCCAGCAATGCCCTCGAACGCCTCGGAACCGGTGACGTTCGGGGGCATTGTTGCGCCGCGGGCCGGCACCATCCGCCGGCGCAGCCACGCCCGCTGGGCCATCGGCACGGCGGTGCTCGGTCGGCCGGCGTACATCAACGCCGGAAACGCGGCGGTGCTGCCGGCGGATCGCAGCGTCGAATCCTTTCGGGATAACACCTTTCGGGTACTCGACGCCGCGGTGGCCGCCGGCGTCGACTGGATCGACACCGCCCGGTCCTATGGCCGGGCCGAGGAGTTCGTCGGGCAATGGTGGCGGGCCCGTGCAGCGGCCGATCCGGATTGGACGAGCAACGCACCGACCATCTCCAGCAAGTGGGGGTACCGGTATGTCGGGGATTGGAACCCGGACGCCGATGTCCACGAGATCAAGGACCATTCGCTCGGGCGCTTCACCGAGCAACTCGAGCTCACCAGGCAAACCCTGCCTCGGCTGCACCTCTATCAGGTGCATTCCCTCACCCTGGATTCGCCGCTGTTCGATGACGGACCGTTGCTGGATGCCCTGGCTCGGCTGCGCGATTCCGGAGTTGCCGTCGGTTTCTCGACGTCCGGCCCGGGGCAGGCCGCAACGATCCTGCGGGCGATGGAGCTGACCAGGGGTGGCGGACCGGTGTTCTCCGCGGTGCAGTCGACCTGGAACCTGCTGGAGACCAGTGCGGGCCGGGCACTCGCCGCTGCGTCCCGGCGGGAGTTGACGGTGATCGTGAAAGAGGCGCTGGCGAACGGCAAATTGGTCGCCGAGCCACCGGCAGCCGTGCTGGCGGCGGCCGAGAAGTATGGCGCCGCCCCGGATGCGGTGAGCCTGGCCGCCGTCGCCGCGCAGCCCTGGGTGGACCGCGTGCTGCTGGGTCCGGCTGGGGTTGATCAGCTCACGGAGAACCTGCTCGCCGGGGAGATCTCGTTGGCGGGCGACGATCTGGCAGCGTTGACGGACGATCCGCAGGATCCGGATGAGTACTGGGCACGCCGATCAGGGCTGCCCTGGCAGTGAGCTCGGCCGCGGCCCCGACCAGTCAGCCGCTGGACTCTGCTGGGCGCGGGTGCTCCCCGGACAGAATGGCCAAACCAGCGTCCAGCTCGTCGAGAATCCGGCCGGTCTCCACGACCAGAGCGCCGAGGAAGACTCCGCGGGACAGATTCGCCGCCAACATGTCGGCCAAATCAGCATTGATCTGCGCGATCTTTCCTCGCGCCTCGTCGATGGACCGCCTGGCCGCACCGCCGACGATGACGGCGCTGACATCCTTCTCGGCGCGGAGCAAGGTGTGGGCAAAGGCCTCGATCGCGCCCGACGTTGAGGTCAACATGGCGGCGGCCATCGGCATCGGTGGCTGTGTCCCGTCCCGCGATGGAACCTTGGTCGCGATGTCCCGCAGCGTCCTGGCCAGTGTTCTGACCTGGACCTCGACGATCTGCAGCGTGTCGTTCGTCTGCTCCAGCCGGTCAAGAGAATTCGCCCATGACGACCGCCCGGGGTGCATTTCCAGCGATTGGCCGGCGCGCTCGGTGGCGGACTCAGCAGCCAACGCGAACCGGCCCTGTTCGCGGGCCGCCCGCAACCAATCGGCGGCGTGCTCGAACCGCCAAGGGGTGGCGATTCCCGCCGCCATGGTCGACAGGGTGTCGACCAGTCCGTCGGCCAGTGCCCGCACGGAACGAGTGGCCGCGCTGACGTAGTTGGGCGGCACGATGGCGAAGTTCACCACCACGGCAACACCGGCCCCGATCAGTGTGTCCAGGAACCGTTCCGATCCGCCGCCCAGCGCGAGAATGAACAGCCCGTTGATCGGGATCTGGGCCGCCGCGCTGCCGCCGAGCCGCAGCACCCGGCCCATCAGGAAGCCGACGGCCACAATCAGGGCGATCGACCAGGCATGCAGCCCGATCAGCCCGCCGAGCCAAATCGCGACCGCGATCCCGACAACAACGCCGACGATTTTCTCCGCCGCGTCCCGGATCGATGCCCGCACGGTGAGGGAACTGATCAACGCGGCGGTGATGGGTGCCCAGATCGGCGAGGGTGAACTGAGCAGCCACTTCGCCAGCGCCCACGAAACACCGGCGGAAACGGCGATCTTCAGCGCCTGAACCAGCACCCCGCGGTCGATGGCGAGCAACTCGCTGACGGGACGACCCTGCCAATGCCGACGCCCGGTGAGGGTCTGCATCCACCGGGACAGCCGGGCCCTGATGGCGCTCGTGCCCACGTCACCTGCGGTGCTCTGCGGCGCGGGGTCCATTGCGCACATCCTGCCGCACCCGTCGCCTGCGACCCAGCCGTCGGGCGCTACGTCGTCAGGCGCCGATTGGTTGGCCTAGGTTTGCAGGATGACTGTGCGTCGCATCATGGGTACCGAGGTCGAGTACGGCATCTCGGTGCCGGGGGAGCCCGGGGTGAACCCGGTGATCTCCTCCACCCAGGTCGTTCTCGCCTACGCGGCATCGGTGGCCGCCCCCCGAGCCCGGCGCCCGCGCTGGGACTACGAGGTGGAGTCGCCGCTGCGCGATGCCAGGGGATACGACCTGTCCGCGCTGTTCGGCGCTGCCGAACCGGACGTCGACGACATCGGTGCCGCCAATGTGATCCTGTCGAACGGCGCCCGGCTCTACGTCGACCACGCGCACCCGGAGTTCTCCGCGCCCGAGGTCACCAACCCGCTGGACGGGGTGCTGTTCGACAAGGCCGGGGAACGGGTGATGGAGGCCGCAGCGAGGTTGGCCGCGGCGCTGCCCGCGTCCAAGCCCATCCAGATGTACAAGAACAACACCGACGGGAAGGGCGCGTCCTACGGCACGCACGAGAACTACCTCTGCAGCCGGGACACCCCGTTCCCCGCGATCATCAGCGGGCTGACGCCGTTCTTCGCCTCCCGCCAGGTGTTCTCCGGTGCCGGCCGGGTTGGTATCGGGCCGTCCGGGCAGACCGAGGGCTTCCAGCTGGGCCAGCGCAGCGACTACATCGAGGTCGAGGTCGGGCTGGAGACGACCCTGAAGCGCGGAATCATCAACACCCGGGACGAACCGCACGCGGACGCGGACAAACATCGCAGATTGCACGTCATCATCGGCGACGCGAACCTGGCGGAGATCGCCACCTACCTGAAGCTCGGCACGGCCGCCCTGGTGCTGTCGATGATCGAATCCGGTTGGGCGATCCCGTCGGTCGAACTGGCCCATCCGGTCGCAGCGGTGCACCAGATCTCCCACGACCCGACGCTGAAGGTCACCGTCCCGCTGGTGGACGGGCGGAAGTTCACCGGGCTCGATGTGCAACGGGCCTACCATGAGGCCGCCGCGAAGTACTGCGAGGCCGAGTACGGCGCCGACGTCGACGACATGACCCAGGACGTGCTGGACCGCTGGATCAGTGTGCTGGACCGGCTTGGCGGGGATCCGATGGATCTCGCGGACGAACTCGACTGGCCGGCGAAACTCCGTCTGCTGGAGGGGTTCCGCAGCCGGGACGGGCTGTCCTGGGCGGCCCACCGGCTGGCCCTGGTCGACCTGCAGTATGCCGACGTGCGCAAAGACAAGGGCCTGTACAACCGGCTGGTGTTCCGTGGCTCGATGAAAACCCTGGTGACCGAGGAAGCGGTGCTTGAGGCCATGACGAACCCGCCGGAGGACACCAGGGCGTACTTCCGCGGTCGCTGTGTCGCTAAGTACGCCGACCGGCTGGCTGCGGCCTCCTGGGACTCGGTGATTTTCGATATCGGCCGGGATTCGCTGGTCCGGATCCCCACCATGGAACCGACCCGGGGCACCAAGGCGCACGTCGGCGCACTGCTGGATGCGGCGGCCGACGCAACCGAATTGGTGGATGCGTTGACCCGGAAGTAGCTCGCCTGACGGCCCGCGCGGGCTGGCTCCGTAGGTCCGGCGCGGGGTGGCTCCGTAGGCACTGTCGGCCCGGCTGCGTAAAGTCGCAGGAAGAGACGAGCTTTCTTCTTGAATGACCAGATCGGAGAAGCGATATGGCCCAGGAACAGACCACGAAGCAGGGCGGCGGGGACGACGGCGACGACGCGGCGGACGTCGGCGCGGCCGGGCAGGAACGGCGCGAGAAGCTGGCCGCCGAGACCGACGACATCCTCGACGAGATCGACGATGTGTTGGAATCCAATGCGGAGGACTTCGTCCGTTCGTACGTGCAGAAGGGCGGCCAGTGACGCCGGATTCGCAGGCCAACCCTTGGCCGGTGTCGGCGGTTCCGGCCGCCTACATGCGGCCGGGAAGCGGCTCGTTCACGGAGTTCCTGACGGACGCGGCGCCGCACCTGCTGCCGGGTAGTCGCCACGCCGATGCTGCGTTGGCCTCGCTGCCGCACGGCACCACGATCGTTGCGGTGACCTGCGCCGACGGCGTGGTGATGGCCGGCGATCGGCGGGCCACGATGGGCAACATCATCGCGCAGCGCGACATCGAGAAGGTCTTCATCGCCGATTCGCACTCCGCGATCGGGATCGCCGGCACGGCCGGCCTGGCCGTCGAGATGGTGCGGCTGTTCCGGCTGGAGCTGGAGCACTACGAGAAGATTGAGGGCGTCCGGCTCTCGTTGGACGGCAAGGCGAATCGGCTCGCCACGATGATCCGCGGCAACCTCGGGATGGCGATGCAGGGCCTCGCCGTCGTGCCGCTGTTCGCCGGGGTGGAGGACGCGTCGGCGTTCGGCGCCGACCCGGACGTGCCGGCCAGCACCGGCAGCGGGCCGGGCCGGATCTTCTCCTACGACGTGGCCGGCGGGAAGTACGAGGAGCACGACTACTACTCCGTCGGCTCCGGTTCGATGTTCGCCAGGTCTGCGCTCAAGAAGCGGTACGAACCCGGCGCCGATCTGGCCACCACGGTGCGGGCCGCAGTGGAGGCGCTGTACGACGCCGCGGATGACGACAGCGCCACCGGCGGTCCGGACATGACGCGGAAGATCTACCCGGTTGTCGTTGCGGTCACCGCATTGGGTGCCGTGCGGCTGGCTGACGACGAAGTTGGCGCGGTCTCCGAAGCTGTCGTTGCCGGCAGACTGCTCCGGCCAGGCGGTTGATCGGTCCCGCGACCAAATTTCGCAGCTTGACCACTACCTGAAAGCTCAAGGAGCACGCCGACTGTGACGATGCCGATCTATGCCTCACCCGAGCAGTTCATGCGCGACCGCTCGGAGTACGCCCGCAAGGGCATCGCCCGCGGCCGCAGCGTCGTCGTCACCACCTTCTCGGGCGGGGTGCTGTTCGTTGCCGAGAACCACTCGCCGACCCTGCACAAGGTCAGCGAGATCTACGACCGCATCGGGTTCGCTGCGGTCGGCCGCTACAACGAGTTCGAGAACCTGCGCACCGCCGGCATTCGGTTGGCCGACGTGCGGGGCTTCTCCTACGACCGCCGGGACGTCACCGGGCGATGGCTGGCGAACGCTTATGCCCAGACGGTCGGGTCGATCTTCTCCGAGCATCAGAAGCCCTTCGAGGTAGAGCTCTGCGTCGCCGAGGTCAGCGGCGCCGGTGCCGGCGGGGTCGGCACTGCCGTCGGGGCCGACCAGCTCTACCGCATTTCCTATGACGGGTCCATCGTCGACGAACGGAAGTTCGTGGTGATGGGCGGCGTGACCGAGCCGGTGATCACCGCGTTGACCGCGTCCTTCACGCCGGGCTGGGATCTGCGGACCGCCCTGGCGGCCGCCGTCAGCGCCCTCGGCACGGCCGGTGAGGGCGCGCCGCGCGAACTGCTCCCGGCGCAACTCGAGGTCGCGGTGCTGGACCGGACCCTGGCCGGCAGAACCTTCCGGCGCATCCAGGGAGTGACGCTGGCCGGTTTGTTGGCAGCACCTGAAGCAGCGGCGCAAGAGCCGGCCACCGGGGACGTTGATGCTGGCGAAGTAGCGGCCGATATGCCGGTGGAGCCCAGCCCGGAGACCGGCCAAAAACCGGACGCAACAGATAAATAGATCACTATCGGGCGTGCTTCAGTCGCCCGCGCGACTCCGGACACCTACGCAGCGAAAACTTTCGTGACGTTAGGTATCAGCGTCGACCCGACCCGCTCCTGTGGGTGGTTCGGAAAGGCCTGACTGAGGGGTGCAGGTTCTTCCCGAGCGGAATGCGCCACCCCTACAGTGTCAACACCGGCTCTGTTACAACAGGCCGGAGCTGCTGGTCCACATCAAGGCAGCGCCACGACGACCCGTCACATCCGGGAGGACCCGTGCGCGAGAACAGCTCTTCCGTGACCCGCGTCCTGCCGGATGTGGCAGGTTGCCGATGGTCACAGCTGGGGAGGTCCACACAATGATCGCGGCCGATCAAACAACAGCGGCACCAACAAAAGCGGCAACAGCACCATCGGTTTCCACAACGAGGGTGTCAACAGCAGCTGTCATCGGGACAGCGGCGGCGTTGCCCGTACCCGTATCGCCGGTGACGGACTCCGGCGCCGGCCAGGCCGTACCGGCCGAGGCCAACCCCGCGCCCGCGGGCGAGGCCGTTCCGAGCCAGGTCGTACCGCAGGCGGCGCGTGCCGCCGTTGAGCCGGCAGCAAACCCGGTGCCTGCGCAAGCGTCGGCACCCCGTCGCCGGCAGGATGCCGGCGACCTGGTGGTGCGGGCGGGAACCGCCTTCGAGGAGTATCGCCAGGGTGTCCCCGGCGCGATCGATACCTTGGTGCGCTTGGTCAGCCCGCTGCTGTGGCACACCGCCCGGCAGTGTGGATTGACCGCAGCCGAATCCGAAGACGTTGTGCAGCAGACCTTTCTCTCGCTCGTCCGCAGCAAGGACAGCGTCAGCGATCCGCTGGCGGTGGTGCGCTGGCTGACGGTGAGCCTGCGCCGCCTGGCCTGGCGGGAGCGGGCGAACAGCGCAAAGAGAACGAACGAAGAGCCGTCCGACGACGACCTGCCGCGCGCACCATCCGCGGAGCACACCGCGGTGCTGACCGACCAGCAACGCAGGTTGTGGGAGAAGGTCGGCGAACTGTCCGAACGCTGCAGGCGGTTGCTCGCCGTGATCGCCTTTGCGCCACGACCTGATTACGCCACCATCGCGGTGGATTTGGGCATACCGGTGGGATCCATCGGTCCAACACGAGGGCGCTGCTTGGCAAAGCTGCGTGCTCAACTCGACGGGGGAGACTGGACATGACGGCAATGCGGGGCACCCCTGATCGCAGCGGCTCGACCAACGCGGCCAACGAAGGTCCCGGCGGCGAATTGACGTTCGACCTGGACGACGACCTGGACCCGTTGGCCGGCCCGATGGACCGTGCGGACCTGCGGATACTGACCGATCTGCTGGCGATCTACGACACCGTCGACCCGATGCCGGAGATGCTGCCCGACCTGGTGTTGTTCGGGCTGGACGCGCAGAACCTGGACGCGGAATTCGCCAGGCTGGTGGAGTCCGAACTGGCGGTGTCCGGTGCGTCCGGAACGCGCTCGGTGGAGCACGCGCGCCGAGTCACGTTCGCCAGCGACAGCCTGACCGTGATGGTCGTCGTCAACCCGCAACGCGACGGCTCGGTGCGGCTGGACGGCTGGGCGGCGCCAGGTGGCCGGCTGCACGCCGAGCTGCGCGTCGGCGACGCCACGCTCACCGCTGAGTGCGACGAATCCGGGCGGTTCGTCTTCGACGCCGTACCTGCGGGTCCGGCGCAGTTGGTGCTGCACCCGACACTGGACTCAGATCCGTCCCTGACGCTGCCGGTCGTGACGCCCGCCGTGCACCTGTAGCACCGTGAGCCGTCGCGCATTTGGTGTTTGGGGGCGCCTTGCGGGCGCCACTCTGCCACCAGGCGCGCGTCTGCTCGACCCCTCGCGGCCAGGCCCGAACACAGCGCCGACTGCCTACAACCAGGAGGGTCTGATCGTGTCGGCCGCGGACGCCGGTGTTGCTGGGTTGGTGGCACATGCTCTTCGAGATGCGCTGCGCGTCATGGACTGTGACTTCGACGGACCGAGCTGGCTGGCTTCCGGGGAAACGACGTTTCGAGAGTCGACGTTGCCGAGCCGAAATGACGCCATGACGTCGGGAGTCCGGTTACGACCGTTCGATGGGGCGTCCGGCGTGCCAGACCCGTGGCTGGTGCTCGCCGAGTTGCGGGCCAATCCCGATCCAGCGGTCGCGCGTTCGGTCAGCCTGAACCACATTTTGACCTCCGCGGAACAGCCGGGTGGAAATCCATTCGCGATCGGACACGGCCGGGTCGGGCTGGATTCCTACGGCGTCCCGGGCTCGGGTGGGCGCGGCCCGGTGACGTTCGTCGGACTGCCGCCGCGGGCACCGGCCGGTCAGCGTCGTCCTCGGGTAGTGCTGCTGGACACGGCCGTCGGTGATCATCCGTGGTTCACCGGCGACCCGGCCACAGCGACGTTCACCCTGTCGGACGGTCGAGTGCTCGGCGAGGACATTCACCCGTACCCGCGACTCGATGGTGAAGACGCGGTGAACGACGCGGAGCCGCATCGTCTGACCGGCGCTGTCGGCACGCATACCGGTCATGGGACGTTCATCTCCGGGTTGCTGCGCCAGTCTTGCCCGGGAGTGCAGATTGTCGCGCTGCCGGTGATGGGGACCGACGGCGTCGTCCCCGAACACATGCTGATCAGGGCGCTGGACCTGGTGCTGACCAAGCAATTGGAGGAACCGGGCTGGGCGGACGCGATTGTCATGTCGCTCGGCTACTACAACGAGAGCCCGGCGGATGTCGAATACTCGTCCGGACTGAAAACCCTGCTGGTCAAGCTTGGGGCGGCCGGTGTCGCAGTCTTCGCCGCGGCCGGGAACGACGCATCCGAGCGCCGCTCGTATCCGGCCGCGTTCGCCGTTGATCGGGAATTTGCCGCACCCGACGTGTTGCCACTGGTGTCGGTAGCTGCGCTGAACCCGGACGGGACTCCGGCCCAGTTCACCAATGACGGTCCTTGGGTCACCGCGGAGGCGATCGGTGTCAACTTGGTCTCGACAGCGCCGGTATCGCTGGACGGGTCAACGCGTGCAGCGGGTACCGCGGCGGGCGGCGGGCTGCGGGCCGGTCTTGACGTCGACAACTTTTCGGGTGGGTTCGAGTCGTGGAGCGGGACGTCCTTCGCAGCGCCGGTGCTGGCTGGTGAGTATCTTCGCCGGCTAGTGGTCGCCGGCTTTCCGACCTGCTCAGCGGACCGACGGAACCTGTTGCCGTTAGGCAGGACTCGAGCCCGACCTGGCTGACCCGGCCGCTGAACTGTTGACCCTGCAACCCACCCACGGATCACGACGGTCCATCGTGGACCGACATCTTGGAGGCAACCATGACCGAGCCAGGCACAGCCGACGACCCGTACCGCCGGTACGACATTCGGGTGCTCGATCCGGCGACTGCGGTGCGTCTGCCGGGGGGTCCGGCCCCCGAGGTCACCGCCTACCGCGGCAACGCCCTGATGATCACCGCCGGCAATCGAGACGACGCGCAGGGCCTGATCGACGTGGTCGACGAGGCCGCGAAAGAGGTCAACGTGCGCCGCGCCGGTCCCGGACCCTTCGATCGGGACGAACGAGATCCAGAACACGACCGGCGCGCGCAAATTCTTGCCGCCGCCGCCGAGTTGGGAATACCGCTGGTCTTCCCGTATTTCCTGGAACCTGATACGGACGAACCCGCCGAGCCGGTTGATGCGTGGGTCGTCCTGCAGCGAATTCGGGCCAGGGCCGACGAGAAGGTGAACCAACGGATCGGCTTGGACCATTTGATGGTCTCGGCTGCAATTCTGGGAAATCCTTTTGTGGTGGCCAATCCGTTTGTGGTGGCCAACCCGTTTGTGGTCGCCAACCCGTTCGTCGTAGCAAATTCCGCGACTGCCACCTATAGCGCGGCAGGGTCGGGTGGCCATGGTCCGGTGAGTTTGATCATGCCGGCACCACGACCTGGCAGGGTCGCCCACCGGCCCGGTGTCGTTGTGATGGACACCGGTGTCGGCCAGCATCCGTGGTTCGCCGGCGCCGGCGGCGTCAACCGCCAACTCGTTCTCGGCAGCGGGCAGAAGGTCGGTGTCGATGTTGATCTGCAGGATTCCATTGATACCGATCCTGAGAACGCCGGAGCGATCAGCGATCCGATGACGGGGACGGTGGCGACCCACGCCGGCCACGGCACGTTCATCGCCGGACTGCTCAGGCAGACCTGCCCGGAGGCGCTGATCACCGTGCTTCGGGTGATGGGCGCCGACGGGGTCACACCCGAGGATGTCCTCGACACCGAACTGACCGCGCTCGCCGTGCACCAGCGGGAGAACCCGGGCTTCACCGATGCCTTGGTGCTGTCGCTCGGGTACTACGTCGAGACTGCCGAGGACCAGACGTATACGGCCGGCCTGCACCACCTGCTGGCCGATCTCGCGTCCGTCGGGGTCACCACCTTCGCCTCCGCCGGCAACGACTCGACCTCCCGAAAGTCCTATCCTGCCGCGTTCGCCACCCAGGGGCCGTTCGGCAGCAAGGGATTGTGCGCACTGGTTTCGGTTGCGGCCCTGAATCCCGATGGCACGGTGGCGCTCTTCTCCAACGACGGGGATTGGGTCACCGCGGAAGCGGAGGGTGCCAACGTGGTCTCGACCGCGCCCGTCATCATCCAGGGCGGGTTGTCCGCCGCGGCGGCCGTGCACGTCGACGGCCGGGACCGCAGTTCCATTGATCCCGACGGCTTCTCCGGTGGCTTCGCGACCTGGAGCGGCACCAGCTTTGCCGCTCCGGTGTTGGCGGGACGGTTCCTCGCGCAGTTGGCGAACGTGAATGCACCGGCGGATGAGGCGACCCGGCTGGTGATCGTCAAGAAGCTGCTGCGTTGATGGTCGACGCCGCCCCTTGACAGTGATGATCCACCAGCTGTGATGCTGGTCTGATGAGTGCTGCGTCAAACCATGCCGGACCGGCAGGCGGTCGCCACGCCCTATCGGCCGCCGACCTCTGGAAGCGTGCCCAGGACATGGGCGATCGAAGCCGGCAGGCCGCGGCGCTTCGGCTGTGTCATCGTGCGTTGCGCCGAGTTCCGGACGACCCGACGGCCGGGCCAGATGTACATGCTCAGATCCTCGTCACGCTGGCCTGCTTCGAGTCCGAGCTTGGCCACGCATCCGACGCCCTCGGCCATCTCGACGAGGCGTCGGTTGTTGATCCATCCAGTCAGGCGGCAGTATTTGCCGCGCGAGGCATGGTTTTGCTGCGGAGCGGTCAGCCCGGCGCGCTGTTTGCTCTTGGCCAGGCGATCGACGCACTGGACGGCGTCACCACCGAAGTCGCCCGGCCCGGAGCCGGACCGAGTGATCTGGCGGCCGCGTTGGTCAACCGCGGGGTGCTGCACATGAGTGCCGGACGGCTGGCCGCCGCGCGGCTGGACACAGAGGCGGCCGAGCGGGCCGCCCGGGAAGCCCAGCGACCCCAAGTCGTGATGATGGCGCGTCACAATCTCGGCTACATCAGGTATCTAGAAGGCGATCTGCCGAACTCGCTGTTCGCCATGTCCGAGGCAGCCGCCGTCGCACCTGAGACGGCTCACGGCGTGCAAGCCCTCGATCGGTCGCGGGTGCTGCTCTCGGCCGGGCTGCTGGCCGAGGCCGCAGAGTTTGCCGACGAAGCTCTCCGGTCGTTCCGTGCCAATCGGGCCATGTCCGACCTGGCAGAAGCGTCATTGGTGCGTGCGGAAGTGGCGCTGCTGGTCCGGGATCCGAAAGCGGCCAGAACGCAGGCCCGTCGAGCCACCCGGATCTATGCCCATCGCGGCAACACCACCGCAATGCTGACCGCCCGCCTGCTGGAGTTGCGAGCCGACGTGCAACTGCGTCAGCAGACTTTCGGGGTTGAGGCCAAACCCGGTCATCGCCGGCGCGCCAGGGACGGCAGCAGCAAGTCAGCCGCATTGGCGAACGAGCTTGCGGTGGCGGGTCTATCGGACCAGAGCAGGACCGCGTGGCTGCTGCAAACGGAAGAGCTGCTGGACGCGGGTGACTTGACCGGTGCCGCCGACCTGTTGCATCGAGCCGGGCCGCCGGGTCGATCGGAAATCCTCGCCACCCGCCTGCATACGCGGTTGGTAGCCGGGCGATTATCGATCGCGAACGGCCACCGGGCCGCCGGACTGGCCGAGATCCGTCGCGGACTGGACGATCTCGCGGATTTCCAGGCCCGGTTCGGTTCGCAGGACCTGCAGTCCGCGGCGGCCATCCACGGCCGCGAGTTGGCCCGGCTCGGGTTGCGCACCGCGACAGCGACCGGGTCACCGGCGGCCATCCTGCAATGGCTGGAGCGGGCGCGGGCGGCCACCACCCGGCTCCCTGCGGTGCGGCCGCCGGCCGATCCGGTGTTGGCCGAGGAACTGGGCGCGCTCCGGATGGCCGACGAGCAGGCCAGGGCCGCGCTGCTGGCCGGCAAGCGGGACGCGGCTGCCGACAAGCGGGTGGCCGAGCTGCGCCGCCGGGTCCGGGCGCGGTCGTGGACCGTGTCGGGATCGGGTCGGGCCGATCGGCCGCCCAGCCTGGCCGCGGTGCAGCGATTGCTGGCCGACCGCCGGCCGGATGCCGGGGTGGTCGCCCTGTTCATCGGGGGCGGCAAGGTCCATGCGCTGGTGATCACCGCGACGAGGGCCAGGCACCTGATGCTGGCCGAGCGGGCGGCGTTGGAGGGCTTTCGGCACCGCTTGCAGGGCGACCTCGACCTGCTGGCCGACGACCGCATTCCGGCCCGGCTGGCGTCGGTCGCCGCCGGCTCGTTGACCAACTCACTCGACCGGCTGGCGGCGGTGTTTGCCCCGGTGCTCTCCGTGCTGGGGCCGGGTCCGGTGCTGATCGCGGCGGTCGGGCCGCTGGCGACAGTGCCGTGGCTATTGCTGCCGGGTCTGGCGGGCCGGCCGGTGACGGTCTCGTCATCGGTCACCAGAGCGGTGTCCGGGCTCGACCAGCCGACCCCGCACCCCGCCGACAACGGAGTGCTGGTGGTGGCCGGCCCGGACGTCACCAACGGCGACAAGGAAGCCGCTGCCATCGCCGCGCTGCACCCGGGGGCGCTGCTGCTGACCGGTGCCCAGGCGACGGGGCAGGCGGTGCTGGCCGCCATCCCGCAGGGTGGGCTGGTGCACATCGCCGCGCACGGCCATCACGAGGTGGGCAACCCGCTGTTCTCCGGGGTCAAGCTCGCCGACGGTCTGCTCTTCGGTTACGACTTCGCGCCCAATCCCACACTGCCGGGTCAGGTCGTGCTGTCCAGTTGCGATGTCGGGCAGACCGACGAACGACCCGGCGGTGAGCCGCTCGGCCTGGTCGCTGCCCTGGTCCGCAGCGGTGTGCCGACCGTGATCACCGGAACCAGCCGGATCGCCGATCTGGTGGCCGAGGCGACCATGGTCTCCTACCACCAGGCGCTGCTCAGCGGTGCTGCGCCGGCCGAGTCGCTGGCCGCTGCGGTTGCCTCCGCGACCGCGCAGACCGGCTTGCCGGCCCCCTTCAGCTGCTTCGGCGCGGGGCTCTGAGCCTGCCGGCCGCAGGCGCGGCGAGGCCCGAGATGTTGTCGAGGCCGGGAGCGAGGATGCTGTTCGGGTGACGACGGGTGATCGGGTGGCCGATGCGCCCACCATTCGGGTCAGTCAGGGGACGGGGTCCGCTGCCGATCTGTGGGTGCAGGCTCGCGGCAGGGTGGATTTCGGCCGCCCCGGTACCGGCCTGCGACTGGGGACCCGGGCGCTGGAGCACCTGCGTCGTGAACACCTCCCCGACGAGCAGGCCGCCGTGCTGCGCTCCCGGATCCTGGTCACGATGGCCGACGCGCAAGTCGAACTCGGCCGCACCATTGAGGCAACAGCCTTGCTGGACGAGGCAACGGCAACCAGCCCCACCGCGCTGCCGATGGTGCAGGCCTCCCGCGGGGTGCTGTTGGCCAGGACCGGTCGGCTGCCGGAGGCGCTGCAACAGCTCGACGCGGGGATCGACGCGCTGTCGGCGGCCGACCGGCCCAGCGCGAATCTGGTTCGCGCGTTGCTCTGGCGCGGCCTGCTGCACCTCAGCGAGGCCCGACTGGAATTGGCGCAAGCGGACTGCGAGGTGGTCGCCAGGCTCGGTCGGGTCGCCGGGATGGATGCCGCGGTCGCGGTCGCCACCCACAACCTCGGGTTGATCCGATACGTGTCCGGCGACCTGCCGGGGGCGCTGCACGAGATGGCGCTTGCCGAGGAGGTGTCCGCCGAGGTGCGGGCGGGCATCCGCGCGCTCGACCGGGCCAGGGTGCTGCGGGATGCCGGTCTGCTGGTGGAAGCCAGGGAGTTCGCGGATCGTGCGGAACGGGTTTTCGCCGCCGAGCGGGCCAAGGTCGACCTGGCTGATGCGCTGCTGGTCCAGGCCGAGATCGACATCGTGGCGCGGCAGGCCCGGACGGCAAGGGCGGCGGCCAGGCGGGCGGCCCGCAACTATGCGCTGGCCGGCTATCAGCGAGGCGTACTGGCGGCAAGGGTGATGGAGGCCAGGGCCGAGGCCGTCGTCCGGGCCGGTATTCGTCCGTCGCCCCGGCAACAGGCCCGGCGGGACGCCGCGTTGGCCGACGCCTTGGCGGGTGACCTGATGCTGGTCGGTCAACAGGAGGACGCCAGGGCCGTGCGGCTGCTCCAGGCGGACGCCCTGTTGGAGGCCGGCGACCCGTCGGCCGCAGCGGCGGCGGCGAGCGCAGCAGCCGCGTTGGGCGCCGGGAACGGCTCTGCCAATCGGGCGCGGCGAGTGCCGTTGATTGCGACCGAACTGCACACCCAGGTGGTGGCCGCCCGGTTGGACCTGGCCCGCGGCGATCGGTCGTCCGGGCTCGCGCACATCCGTCATGGCCTTGACGATCTCGCTGCCTTTCAGTCCAGGTTCGGCTCTCAGGACCTGCAATCCGCGTCGGCCATTCACGGCCTCGAGCTGACCCGGCTGGGGCTTCGGACGGCCTTGCAGACCAAATCGCCGGCCGCGATCCTGCAATGGCTGGAACGCTCCCGGGCTGCCAGCACCCGGTTGGCCGCCGTTCGGCCGTCCGTCGACGGCGTGCTGGCCATGGAATTGAGCAAGCTGCGGATGGCGTCCTACCGGCAGCGGATGGCCCTGCTGGCCGGCACTCCCGATCCGGACCTTGAGGACGAGGTCGACACGTTGCGCAGGCGGGTGCGGTCCCGTTCCTGGGGTGCCGGGGGCACCGGAGCGGTCAACCGGCCGCTGCCGCTGGCCGCCGTGCAGCGCCGGCTCGCGGCCGGTGTGCCCGGGGTCAGTGTGGTCGCACCATTCCGCGGCAACGGTCAATTCCACGTCCTGGTGATCACGGCGTCGTCGGCCCGGTACCTCAGGCTCGGTCCGGATTTCGGGCTGGAACCGCTGCTGAACAGGATGATCGGTGACCTGAACGTGCTGGCCGATCACCGGATCCTGCCCGCCCTGCGGCGGGTCGGAACCATCTCGCTCCGGGCCGGACTGGACACCGTCGCCCGATTCATCGTCGATCCGCTATTGCCGTTCGTCGGTGACGGGCCGGTCATCGTTGCCGCCGCCGGCTCGGCCGCGATCGTGCCGTGGGCGTTGCTGCCGGGGCTGTCGGGGCGTGCGGTATCGGTTTCTCCTTCGGTGACGGCGGCCGTCTCCGGCATCGGCGACACCAGGCAGGTGCACCGGCGCGGGGTGCTCGCGGTGGCCGGCCCGGAGGTTCCGCACGCTACCCGCGAGGTGGAGAGCGTCGCTGCGGCGTACCGACACGGGGCCGTCGGGGGCTCGAGTTCGGCCGCCAACCCAGCGACCGCGCTGCTCACCGGGGCCGCGGCGACGGGTCGTGCCGTGCTGGACGCGATTCCCGCGGGGGGGCTGCTGCACATCGCGGCCCACGGTCATCATGAGGCGGACAACCCCTTGTTCTCCGGTGTGCTCCTCGCCGACGGCCTGCTGTACGGGTACGACGTTGCCCCCAACCCCGCGTTGCCGGCGCAGGTCGTGCTGTCCAGCTGTGACGTCGGACGCACCGACGACCGGCCGGGCAGCGAACCGCTCGGCCTGGTCGCCGCCCTGCTACGAAGCGGCGTGTCGACGGTGATCGCCGGCACCAGCAGGGTGTCCGACGAGGTCGCTGCGACCGTCATGACGGGCTACCACCAGCGGCTCAGCGTCGGGCAGAGCCCAGCCATTGCGTTGGCCGGGGCGATCAAGGAATTCGCCGGCGCGGACACCGACCCGGCCCCGTTCACCTGTTTCGGCGCGGGTCTCTAACCGGTCTGGGGTCGATTCCGGCCTCGTGCGCACCGCTGGCATCCCGTCATCGGCTACCGTCGTGGTGACCGATCCCGGCCGCTGTTGCGGCGACCCCACTGATCCTCGATGGAGCTTTGAGCATGATCACGCAGTGGATCCTGCTCGGCGTCGGGTTCATCCTGATCGCGGGCACGGCGCTGTACGTCTCGGCCGAGTTCAGCTTGGTCACCGTCGACCGGGCAACCGTGGCCAAGCAGGCCGCCGACGGGGACAGCGGAGCCAAGTCGCTGATGATCGGCCTGCGCAGCCTGTCCACCCAGCTGTCCGGGGCCCAGGTCGGCATCACCGTCACCACTCTCGCGCTGGGCTTCGTCATGCAACCCGCCATCGCCTCACTCGTCGCGGTGCCGCTGGGGGCCATCGGGTTGTCGACGCTGACGGCCGAATCGGTCGGGGTGATCCTCGGCCTGTCGATCGCGACGGTGCTGTCGATGGTGTTCGGCGAGTTGGTGCCGAAGAACATCGCGATCGCCGAGCCGCTGGAAACGGCGAAGACCGTCATCACCCCGATGCGGATCTCGACGATGCTGTTCAAGCCGCTGATCGTGGTGCTCAACGGCACGGCCAACCTGGTGCTCAAGATGATCGGCGTCGAGCCGCAGGAAGAGCTGCGGTCCGCCCGGTCGGCCGTCGAGCTCGACTCGCTGGTACGCCGGTCCGCCGCGCAGGGCACCCTGGAAAAACCGACCGCCGGCCTGCTCGCCCGGTCCATCTCGTTCTCCGGGAAGACTGCCGACGACGTGCTCACCCCGCGGGTGCGGGTGCGATTCGTGAAGGCCACCGACAGCGCGGAGGACGTCATCGTCGCCGCCGCGGAGACCGGTCATTCCCGGTTCCCGGTGTCCGGGGAGGATTCCGATGACGTCATCGGGCTGGTGCACCTCAAACGTGCGGTGGCCGTCCCGCCGGACGACCGCGCAACGGTGCTGGTCCAGCAACTCGTGGTGCCGGTGCCGATCGTGCCCGGGTCGATGCAACTGGACGAGATGCTCGACCAACTCCGCGAGCGCGGCCTGCAGATGGCCGTCGTCGCCGACGAATACGGCGGCACCGCAGGCATTCTCACCCTCGAGGACGTGGTCGAGGAATTGGTCGGCGAGATCAAGGACGAGCACGACCCGGTGGAGGGCCGCGCGGAATGCCGGCTCGACGACACCTGGTTACTGCCCGGATCACTCCGGCCGGACGAGATCGCCGAGTTCACCGGTGTTCACCTGCCGGAATCCGGCGCGTACGAAACCGTCGCCGGGCTGCTGATCTCCCGGCTCGGACGGATGCCGGAGAATTTCGACTCCGTCGAGGTGGTGGCCACCATGGATGCCGGGTCGTTCCTCGGTGTGCCGGACGGTCAGGTCGGCCACCCCGACGATCAGCCGATCCATCCGAACCTGGAGGACGACCTGCCCCGATCGGTCACGGTCCGGTTGACCGTGCACCAGCGTGATCGCCGCCGCATCGAGAGCGTGGTGATGTCAGCGGTCACCCTGAACGGCGACCAGGACACCGACGGCAACGGCAACGGCAACGGGTACGGCACCGAGAATGGCAACAGTGGCAACGGCGGCCATGGCAACAATCAGGGCGGTGACGACCGCCGATGACAACCGAATGGTTACTTCTCGGCCTGGTGATCGTGCTGCTCGGGGCCAGCGCTTACTTTGTCGCAGCCGAATTCGCGCTGATCGCGGCCCGACGGACGATCATCGAACCGCTCGCGGTGAACAGTTCCCGCGCCCGGACGACGCTCAAGGCAATGGAGAACGTCTCGGAGATGATGGCGTGCGCCCAACTGGGCATCACGCTGTGCGGGGTGCTGCTCGGTGCACTCGGCGAGCCCGCCGTTGCCGCGCTGCTCGAGCCGGTCTTTCACTCGCTCGGCGTCCCGGAGGGCTGGCTGCACCCGGTTTCCCTGGTAATCGCCCTGCTGCTGGTCGTCTCCGCGCACGTGGCACTCGGCGAGATGGTCCCGAAGAACATCGCGATCGCCGGGCCGGAGCAGGTCGCGCTGGCACTTGCGCCGTCATTGCTGGCCATCGGCAAGGCCATCGGCCCGATCATCCGCACCCTCAACCACTTCGCCAACTGGGTCGTTCGGCTCACCGGCCGGGAGCCGAAGGATGAGGTCACATCGTCCTTCACCCGCGAGGAGGTGGCCGACCTGGTCGCCGAGTCGCGTCGCGAGGGGCTGCTGGATGACGAAGAACATCAGCGGATCACCTCGGCGCTGGACTTCGACACCACCTCGGTGGCGTCGGTGATGGTGCCGGACGCCGATGTGGTGTCCGTGCAACCGGGGGTCACTCCGGCGGAGATCGAGCGGATCTGCGCGCGAACCGGATTCTCCCGGTTCCCGATCCTCGACCCGGACGGGCGATTCTCCGGCTACCTGCACATCCGGGACGTCATCGACATTCCGAACGACCTGCGGGACGAACCGGTCCCCGCCGCCCGGATCCGGCCGCTGCCGACCGTCCTGCCCGGCACCGATCTGCGTACCGCGCTGGACCGGATGCGGCGGATCGGTGCGCATCTCGCCGAGGTCGCCGAGCTGACGCGACCGGCCAAGGCGACCGATCCTCGCGCGGATCGTTCCCCGGGCGAGACGAATCGGGTAGCGCCGGAATCCGAGGACGCAGAATCGGAGCCCGTCACCGCCGACCTCGTCCCCGCCGCGGCAGTGCGGGGCGTTGTGATGCTCGAGGACGTCATCGAGGCCCTGATCGGGGAGATCCGCGACGCGACGCGCCGGTCCCCGGATCGCCGCGCGACTCCCGGGGGATAGTCGCGGATCCCGGTCGGCGCAGCCGAATCCGTCACGGCCCGCTCGCCGCGCCGCCGCCGCCGGTTGGCTCTGCTCTACAGTCGGCTGATGCAGCGGCGGATCATGGGGATCGAAACCGAGTTCGGTATCACCTGCACTTTTCACGGTCAACGCCGGTTGAGCCCCGATGAGGTGGCCAGGTACCTGTTCCGGCGCGTGGTGTCCTGGGGCCGGTCGTCGAACGTGTTTCTGCGCAATGGTTCCCGGCTGTACCTGGACGTCGGATCGCATCCCGAGTACGCCACCGCCGAATGTGACGACCTGCCGACCCTGATCGCGCACGACAAGGCGGGGGAGCGGATCCTGCAGGACCTGGTCGTCGACGCCGAGGCCCGGTTGGCCGAGGAGGGCATCGGCGGGGACATCTACCTGTTCAAGAACAACACCGACTCGGCCGGCAACTCCTATGGCTGCCACGAGAACTTCCTGATCGCCCGCGGCGGCGAGTTCGCGAAGATCGCCGACGGGTTGATTCCGTTCCTGGTCACCCGGCAGCTGATCGCCGGCGCCGGGAAGGTGCTGCAGTCCCCGCGCGGGGCGTCGTACTGCCTGTCCCAGCGGGCCGACCACATCTGGGAGGGCGTCTCCAGCGCCACCACCCGATCCCGGCCGATTATCAATACCCGGGACGAACCGCACGCCGACGCCGAGCGGTACCGCCGGTTGCACGTCATCGTCGGCGACTCGAACATGTGTGAGACGACCACCCTGCTCAAGGTGGGCAGCGCGGCGCTGGTGCTGGAGATGATCGAGGCCGGGGTGGCGCTGCGGGACTTCACCTTCGAGAACCCGATCCGCGCCATCCGGGAGATCTCGCACGACACCACCGGCCGCAAACTCGTCCGGCTGGCCGGCGGCGGGGACATCTCGGCCCTGGACGCGCAGACCGAGTACTACTCCAAGGCGGTGGAGTACGTGGAGAAGCGCGGCAACGACCCGGTCACCGAGCGGGTCCTGGATCTGTGGAAACGCACACTGCTCGCGGTGGAGACCCAGGACTTCTCCGCGGTGGACACCGAGATCGACTGGATCATCAAGAAGAAGCTGATCGATTCCTACGCCGCGAAGAACAACCTGGATTTCACCCACCCGCGGATCGCCCAGATCGACCTGACCTATCACGACGTCCGCACCGGTCGCGGCCTGCATTCGCTGCTGGTCGCCAAGGGCCGCGCCGCGCGGGTCGTCACCGACGAGCAGACGATCGAGGCCACCACGGTTCCGCCGCAGACCACCCGCGCCCGGCTGCGCGGCGAGTTCGTCGCCGCCGCCCAGGACGCCGGTAGGGACTACACGGTCGACTGGGTCCACCTCAAGCTCAACGACCAGGCGCAGCGCACCGTGTTGCTGAAGGACCCGTTCAAGGCGCACGACGACCGGGTCACCAAATTGATCGAGGCCATGTAGTTCGTCCGCTACCGACGGTTCCGAGGTGTTAGGCGAACGTTTGTCCACCCTCCGATGCCTGGGCTCGGCCCGCGGTATGACAGGCTGAATCCGTGGCAACGGCGAAGGCGGAGCGACTGCTCAACCTGGTGATTGCCCTGGTCAACTCGCCGCGGTACCGATCGGCGTTGTGGATCAGGGACAAGGTCGCCGGGTACTCCGACGCACCCAACGACGAGGCGTTCTTCCGCACCTTCGAGCGGGACAAGCAGGAACTGCGCGAGCTCGGCATCCCGGTGCAGACGCCGTCGAACGGTGCGGACGGTTACCGCATCCCGCCGGTGGATTTCGCGCTGCCCGCCATGACGTTCACGGCAGCCGAAGCCGCCGCGCTGGCATTGGCCGGTCGACTGTGGGAGACAACAGCACTGGCCACTGCGGGGTCCGGTGCGCTGCGCAAGATCCGTGATGCGGCCGCCGGCGACATGACTGTCGGCTCGCCCGGGGCAGCGGTGCCGGCCAACATCGCGTCGGTGCACGGACCGGACGTCCCGGAAATCGCCGCCGCCACCCTGCTGCAACCCCGGGTGCGGACCGGCGACCCCGCGTTCGAGCCGTTGTACGCGGCGGTCCGGGCCCGGCGCGCGGTCAGCTTCGACTATCGCAAGGACCCGGCCGGAGCCGCCGAGTCCCGGCAGCTGCAGCCGTGGGGCCTGGTCTCGTTCCGGGGTCGGTGGTACGTCGTCGGGCACGACGTGAAACGCGGCGAACGGCGCACCTTCCGGTTGTCCCGGATTTCCGGGCCGGTGAAGAACGTCGGTCGGGCCGGGGCAGTGCATCCGCCCGAGGGTGTTGATCTGCTGGCCGAGGTGGCTGCCAGCGTTGAACGCCCACCCGATCGGACCGCAACGGTCCGGATTCGGTCGGGTCGCGCGGCGGGCCTGCGTCGGACGGCGATGACCGAACAGGACAGCGGTGACGCCCCCGGCTGGGATCGGGTCACGCTGCCGTTGGGTTCGCTGTGGGACACGGCGCGCAGGATCGCCGGGCACGGCCCCGACGTCGTCGTCGAGGAGCCCGCGGACCTGGTTGACGCCACGGTGCACTTGCTCGCCGGCACTCGGCGAACGATCATCCGGCAGTCACCGGACCCCGCGGCCGAAGCGCTGGACGACCTGCTGAAGGGGTCGGACGATGAGTGAGACAGCGACCGACCGGCTCGCCAGGATGCTGGCCCTCGTCCCGTACATCTCCCGCCGCCCTGGCGTGGCGATCGGCGAACTGGCCACCGAATTCGGCGTCAGCGCCGAGCAGGTGGGTGCCGACCTCAACCTGCTGATGGTCTGCGGACTGCCCGGCTACTACCCCGACGACCTGATCGATGTGGTGCTGGACGAGGACGGCGGCACCGTCGCCATCGCCTTCGATGCCGGTATCGAACGCCCCGTCGGCCTCACATCGGACGAGGCGTTTGCGCTGATGGTGGCGTTGCGGGCGCTCGCAGAGCTGCCCGGTCTGGTCGATGCGCAGGCCGTGCACTCGGCGCTGGCCAAGCTCGAGGCGGCCGGTGGCCGGGGCGTGACGGAAACCGATACCGTGCGGGTGGTGCCCGCCGATCCAGCGCCTGCGCTCGGCCTGGTCCGGCAGGCACTGGATGAGACCCGGCGGATCTGGATCCGGTACTACACGGCTTCCCGGGACGCCGTCACCGAGCGGACGGTCGATCCGTTGCGGCTGCTCGTCACCGACGGGCACTCCTACCTGGAGGCGTACTGCCACCTCGCCGGCGCCATCCGGCACTTCCGGGTGGATCGGATCGAGGAGGTCCGGCTGCTGGACGAACCGGCGCAGGCGACGCTGTGGGTGGACTCGGAGATCCCCGAGCGGATCTTCCATCCTGATCCGCAGATCCCGCCGGTGACCCTGCTGCTCACCGGCGGAGCCCGCTGGGTCGCCGAGTACTACTCGATGGACGAGATCGTCGAGCTGGCCAAGCCGGCCGGTGCGCTGCGGGTGCGGATGCGGGCCGCCGACGACGAGTGGCTTGCCCGGCTGGTGCTTTCCCTCGGCGGTGATGCGGTGATCGAGGGCCGGCCGGATCTGGCGGAGCTGGTTGCCCGGCGCGCGGACGAGGCGTTGGCGGCCTACCGGAGCTGATCGCGCGCCACGGATTCATCCTGTTCGGAAGATGCCCGGGCCGCGATCAGGCTGCGAGCGTTGCGCCATGACCACTGCAAAAGCCAAAATCCCCTACGAAGACCTGACGGTCAACCAACGTCGGTCGCTGGCAATCCGGCTGGTGCTCCGCTCCCTGGTGGTGGCGATTCTGCTGTTCATCGCCTACTACACGCTCCCGATGGACCGGCCGGAGCGGTCCGGCCTGGTGGTGCTCATCATCGGCATCGCGGTCCTCGGTCTGGTGTTGCTCTGGCAGGTCCGGGCGATCATGGGCTCGCCCTACCCGCGGCTGCGGGCGTTCGAAACGCTGACCATCGGCATCCCGCTGCTGCTCATCGTCTTTGCCTCCGCGTACTACCTGATCCAGAACGGTGATCCGGACAGCTTCACTCAGTCGCTGAGCAAGACCGACGCCCTGTACTTCACCATCACCGTGTTCTCCACCGTCGGATTCGGCGACATCACGGCCAAAACCGAACTGGCCCGGATCCTGGTCAGCATCCAGATGATGTTCGATCTCGCCGTCTTCGGGTTGGTCGCGAAGTTGATCTTCGGAGCGGTTGAGGTCGCGCTGAAGAAGAAGGCGCCGGTCGCAGCGCAGGGCGCCGGGCCGGAGGCCCCGGAAGCGGCCTGACTGTCGGTCGTCCCGGGCGAGAAGCGAGCTCCCGGTCGGGAGCAGTCCGCTGGGTAGGATTGCGTCGAATGATGTGCAGTCCGGTCGTTCGACTGTGCCGCCCGCCCGACGCTAGGAGATAAGCCCGTGCCGCTGCGCCTGCCCGCCAGGCTGCACCTGCCTGGGCTGCGCCGGAACAAGGCGGAAAAGTCGCCCGACGGCACCATGTCGCTGATGGAGCACCTGCACGAGCTCCGCCGCCGGTTGTTCTTCGCGGTGCTCGGGATTTTCCTCGGCACCGTGGTCGGCTTCATCTGGTTCGGTCACGGCATCCCGGCCATCGGACTGCCCAGCCTGTCCGAAATCCTGACCGGTCCCTATTGCGCGGTTCCGGAGACCGAACGACTGGTCCTCGGGGCGGGTGACGGCTGCAAACTGCTGGCCACCGGCCCGTTCTCGGCCCTGGAACTGCAACTCAAGTCCGCGCTGATCGCGGGCACCGTGCTCTCCTCGCCGATCTGGCTCTATCAACTGTGGTCGTTCGTCACTCCGGCGCTCTACTCGAAGGAGCGCCGGTACGCCGTCACCTTCGTCAGTTTCGGTGCCCTGCTGTTCTCCATCGGTGCCCTGCTCGCCTACGTGGTGATCCGGGAGGGACTGACCGTCCTGCTCGGGTTCGGCGGCGACGCCACGATCGCGGCGCTGTCCCCGGACAGTTACTTCTCCTTCCTGATCGCGATGCTGATCATCTTCGGGGTGTCGTTCGAGCTGCCGTTGTTACTGATCATGCTCAACCAGATCGGGCTGGTATCGCACGAGAAGCTGAAGAAGTGGCGCCGCTACTCCATCTTCGGCCTCGTCGTCTTCGCCGGTCTCGTGGTGCCCGGAAACGACCCGATCACCATGCTTGCCCTGGCCATCGCGCTCATCCTGCTGTACGAGCTGTCCGTCCAGGTCACTCGCATCCACGACCGGCGAGCGGCAAAGAGGGAACGGCTGACCGAGCTCTCCGACGATGAGGCATCGGCCCTACCGGATCTGCTGATCGAGCAACCCGGTGCCGATCGCGACCTGGAGGTTCAGCCGGTTGCTGCCGCGTCGGCCATCCCGGAACCGGAACCGATGGTGCGACGCGCCGATGTGCGGCTGTCCGACCTCGGCGACGCGACGTAGTCGGCCCCGGCGACGCGCGTCAGGCGCGTCAGGCGCGTCAGGCCAAGGCTCATCCGGTTGGGGCGATGCCGAGCCCTCGTCCTGCGCGGTCTGATGTTCTCTGATGAGCTGAGCCTCCACGGAGGCTGACCGACACAGAGAGCTGGTCCACATGGCCGCGAGAATCGTCGCCCACCCGAGTGTCGCCGACCGTCAGGCGAAGGGAGCGGACGCGCGTATTGCGACGCCGCCGCAGAGCCATGCCGGTTGGGTACCGGCCAACGACCGCTTCGACCCTGTTGACCTGCTGGAGCAGCAGAACGTCACCCGGGAGGCCGATCTCGTCCCCGTCCGACACGGCCGGATGATGGTCTCGCCATTCACCTTCTACCGAGGCGCGGCGAAGATCATGGCCGCCGACCTCGCCGGCACCCCGAACGCCGGACTGGACGCCCAGCTGTGCGGTGACGCCCACCTGTCGAACTTCGGCGGCTTCGCCTCCCCCGAACGGCGACTGCTGTTCGACCTCAACGACTTCGACGAGACGCTGCCCGGCCCGTTCGAATGGGACGTGAAGCGGATGGCCGCGAGTTTCACCATCGCCGCCCGCAACAACGGGTTCACCACGCAGGAGACAGCGGAGGTGACCCTGGCGTCGGTCCGGGCGTATCGCGCGGCGATGGCGGAGTTCGCGCAGATGGGCACGATGGAACTCTGGTACACCCACATGTCCGAGGACGACCTGACTGCGGCCATGGCCAAGCTGACCACGACGCCGACCGGGAAAACGATCAAGGGCAAGGATGCCAAGAGCGCCAAGGACGGAAAGGGCGGAAAATCCGGCAAGGGGAAGGAACCCGTCGAATCGGCCGAGGCGAAGGCGATCAGGAACGCGACCAAGGCACTTCGCAAGGCCCATACCCGGGACAGCCTGCAGGCGCTGTCCAAGCTCGGCGAGGTCGTGGACGGTCGGTATCGGATCGTGAGCCAGCCTCCGGTGGTGGTGCCGCTCCGGGAGATCGCCGCGCAATACAACATGTCCGCCGAACAGGTCGGCGAGTCGCTGCGGGGCCTGTTCCGGGAGTACCGCGCCACCTTGGAGGACGATCGCCGGCACCTGCTGGAGAAGTTCGAGGTCATCGATGTGGCACGCAAGGTGGTCGGCGTCGGGAGTGTCGGGACCAGGGCCTTCATCGTGTTGCTGCAGGGCCGGGACGCCGATGATCCACTGTTCCTGCAGGTCAAGGAGGCGACATCGTCGGTGCTTGAGGACCACTTGCCGAAGTCTCGCTACCACAATCCGGGCGAACGCGTAGTCCGCGGTCAGCGGATGATGCAGGCTGCCAGCGATATCTACCTTGGCTGGTCCAAGGGGGTCCAGGCGAACCGCTTCTTCTACTGGCGCCAGCTGCGCGACATGAAAATGTCCGCGACCGTCGAGACGATGCAGCCCTTCGGTCTCAACTTCTACGCCGGCCTGTGCGGCTGGACCCTGGCCCGGGCGCATGCCAGATCCGGCGACCCGGTCGCGATGGCCGCCTACCTCGGTACCGGCGACGAGTTCGACCAGTCGATCACCGACTTCTCGGCGCGGTACGCGGACCAGAACGAGAAGGACTACCTGGCGTTCACCGCCGCTGTGTCGTCGGGACGGATCGAAGCGGTCCAGGGCGTCTGACCCTGCCCGAGTGTGCACGGAGCCAGCACTACGAGCCGGAAGGCACAACATGACGGAATCCATCGAAGAGTTGTCCATCGACGAGCTCGGACCGATCGACTACCTGGTCGTCGAGTTCCCGGGCAGCAACTTCACCGGCGAGATCATGCCCGAGATGATCGACCTGGTCCAGCGCGGCGTTGTTCGGGTGCTGGAGCTGGTGGTGATCAAGAAGGACGAGGACGGCTCCTACGAGGCCCTGGAGTTCGACGACTTCTCGGACGGTGCGCTGGGTGAACTGCGGGAAGCGGAGCGGAACCTGGCCAATCTGCTCAGTGAGGACGATGTCGCAGCGGTTGTCGATGCGCTCGAACCCGGCAGCACGGCCGGACTGCTGATCTACGAGAACCTCTGGGCGGCGCCGTTCGCGTCGGCGGTGCGGCGGGCCGGTGGCCAGCTCGTCGCCAGCGGCCGGATCCCGACCCAGCAGTTACTGGCTGTGCTGGAGGACGAGTTGGCGGCAGAAGCCGGCTGAGCCAAGCAGGCCGGGGGTTCTACCTACTGGAACGTGTTCGACTATGCGTGATGTCGTTTTTGTCCGTGCTGGTTATGCTGCGCGACGATGACGACGAACGTACTTCCCACATCCGGTCCATCGGCAGCCGCTCGCCGCCGGGCACTGGTGGCGGTGGGCGCCGGCAATGCGATGGAGTGGTACGACTTCGCGCTGTACGCGGGGTCGGCCACGGTGATCGCCGCCGTGCTGACGCCGGGTGGCTGGGCCGGTTTCACCGCGGTGTTCGCGGTGCTCGCGATGTCCTGCCTGTTCCGACCGTTGGGCTCGCTGCTGATCGGGGTCCGGGCCGACCGATCGGGCCGCCGGTCCACCCTGGCGGCGACCATCCTGCTGATGGCCGGTGCGACGGCGGCGATCGGCCTGTTGCCGCCATGGGCGGTGATCGGAGTCGCCGCCCCGCTCTGCCTGCTCGCGTTGCGAGCCGTCCAGGCGTTCTCGGCGGGTGGCGAGATCGGCGTGTCCGTCGCTTATCTCACCGAGTTCAGTGAACCTCGGCGGCGGGCGTCGTATACCGGGTGGTACCTGAGCACCGTCGCGGTCGGCTTTGCGACCGGTCTCGGTGCGACCGCGGTGATGGCTGTCCTGCTCCCTCCGGACGCACTGCAGACCTGGGGTTGGCGCATCCCGTTCCTGCTCGCGATACCGCTCGGGGTGGTCGGCCTCTACCTGCGCCGCCGGCTGGCCGAGTCGCCGGAGTTCGTGCCGCAGAATCAGGACCTGGTTCGTCCGATGACGGTGCTCGCCGAGCACCGGCAAACGGTGCGCCGCTGTTTCGTCATCGCCGGCGCCTACAGCGCGGCGTTCAATGTTTGGTTTCTGTTCCTGCCGAGTTACGTCACCGCGACCGGGGCCAGCCCTCTCGCGACGTCGCTGTCCTGTGCGCTGATCGGGCTGTTGGCAGCCGCTGTCGCCGCGCCGCTTTTCGGTTGGCTGTCCGACTCCATCGGTCGACGACCCGTGTTGATCGGCGCGGCTGCGGTGCTTGCCGTCGCCGTCATTCCGTTGTACCTGTGGATGCTGGCGGGGTCGACGGCCGCGCTGCTGGCGGGCAGCGTGACGGTGGGCGTGACCATCGGCGCGTTCGTGCTGCCTGCCTTCTTCGCCGAGCTGTTCCCGATCAGGGTGCGGGCCACCGGGCTCGGTCTGGCCTACGGCATCGGCAGCGCCGTCATCGGCGGCACCGCACCGTTGTTGGCGACCGCACTGTCCCGGCAGATTGCGCCGGTCGTGGTGCCCTGCTACCTCGCAGCGCTGGCGGTCGCGGCGTTGATCGCGGTGATCCGATTGCCGGAGACCAGCCCGTCGAAGGTTCCGCACAGCGCACTGAGCCACACCTCGGACGGGTGACCCTGGGCGTCGCCGTCGGCCGTGCGTCGGTCTGTGCAACCCTGGACAGGTGACGCGACACGGTTGGGCTGAGGAATCGGACGTGTCCCCGGCGGAGCGGTTCGCCCGTGCCGTGGAGCGGCGGAACTACCCGCACCTGGCCGAGTTCACCCTGACCAGGCCCTTCTCACTCGACCCGTTCCAGGTGGACGCATGTCGCGCCCTGGAGGACGGGCATGGCGTGCTGGTGTGCGCACCGACCGGTGCCGGCAAGACCGTCGTCGGTGAGTTCGCCGTTCATCAGGCCCTGGCCACCGGTGGGAAGTGTTTCTACACCACCCCGATCAAGGCGCTGTCGAACCAGAAGTTTGCCGATCTGATCGCCCAGTACGGGCCGGACCGGGTCGGCCTGCTGACCGGCGACACCTCGGTCAACTCGCATGCCCCGGTGGTGGTGATGACCACCGAGGTACTGCGGAACATGCTGTACGCCGGGTCGTCCGACCTGAAGGGCCTGACCCACGTGGTGATGGACGAAATCCATTACCTGGCCGACAAGTTCCGCGGTGCGGTGTGGGAGGAGGTCATCCTGCACCTGTCCGCGGATGTTCAGGTGGTCGGTCTGTCGGCGACGGTGTCCAACGCCGAGGAGTTCGGGTCGTGGCTGGCCGAGGTCCGCGGCGAGCTGACCGTCGTCGTCGACGAGATCCGGCCCGTGCCGCTGTGGCAGCACATGCTCGTCGGCCGCCGGTTGTTCGATCTGTTCGGCGGCGCCGACCCCGGCGCGGGTGATCCGGCCGGTGCACGGCTGCGCATCGATCCGACGCTGGTCCGGGCGGTGCGCGACGCGGAGGCCCTGGCGGAGCGGTTCTCCACCGGTGGCCGGCAACCGCGCCGCGGCGGACCGGGCGGCGGGGCCGGCGGGCGGGAGAGCCATGGTCGGGACGGCGGCGGATTTCGTGGTGGTTCACGGTGGCGCCCGCCGGCGCGCGTCGACGTCATCGAAAAGCTGGACGGCGCAGGGCTGTTGCCCGCGATCACGTTCATTTTCTCGCGAGCCGGCTGCGACGCCGCGGTGGCGCAATGCGTGAAATCGGGGATGCGGCTGACGTCGGAGAAGGAGCGGAACGAGATCCGGCAGATCGTCGACCGGCGGACGATCGACCTGTCCGAGGCCGATCTCGGCGTCCTGGGCTACTGGGAATGGCGGGAGGCGTTGGAACGCGGCATCGCCGCCCACCACGCCGGAATGCTGCCGATGTTCAAGGAAACCGTCGAGGAACTGTTCGTCGCCGGGCTGGTCAAGGCGGTGTTCGCTACCGAGACCCTCGCGCTCGGCATCAACATGCCGGCCAGGACCGTCGTGCTGGAGAAGTTGAGCAAGTACAACGGGGAAGGTCATGCCGACCTGACCGCCGGGGAGTACACGCAGCTGACCGGTCGGGCCGGCCGCCGCGGGATCGACATCGAGGGTCATGCGGTGGTGGTCTGGTCGCCCGGGATGGATCCGCGGGCCGTCGCCGGTCTGGCCTCGCGACGCACCTACCCGTTGCGGTCATCGTTCCGGCCGAGCTACAACATGGCCGTCAATCTGGTCGACCGGCTGGGCCGGGTCGCCGCCCGGGATCTGCTCGAGCAGTCCTTCGCGCAGTACCAGGCGAACGCCGCCGTGGTCGGGTTGGCCCGCCAGGTGGCCCGCAATACCGACGCCATCGCCGCACATGCCAAGGCGATGCATTGTCACCTCGGTGACACGGCGTCGTACCTCGCCCTGCTGAACGATCTGGCGGCGGGGGAGAAGGAGATCGCCAGGGCCGGCGCCTCCCGCCGGCGGGACGAAACCGCGAGGGACCTTGCCGAACTGCGCCGCGGCGACGTCATCGAGGTGCCCACCGGCCGGCGTGCCGGGTTGGCTGTTGTGCTCGATCCGGGTGTCGCGACCGACGGGTCCGCGCGGCCGTTGGTGGTCACCGCGGGCAGCTGGGCGGGGCGGCTGACGGTCGCCGACTTCCGTGGCCCGGTGCCGAGCCTGGGCAGATTGCGGCTGGGCAAGTACACCGACCACCGCGCGCCGAAGGTCCGCCGCGATGTCGCCTCCGCGCTCGCATCGTCGGGGATCACCGCGACCGGCCGCGGCGTGCGAAGCGAACCGGTTGAGGAGATCGACCTGACGGTGCTGCGCAAGGCGGTCCGGGCGCACCCCGTGCACGGTTGCGCCGACCGCGACGAGCATCTGCAGTGGGCCCGTCGGTGGCGCCGGCTGAGCGCCGAGAACGATGCTCTGGCCGCCCGGGTGGCCGGCGAGACCGGTTCGCTGGGCACCACTCTGGAAGAGATCATCGACCTGCTCACCGAACGCGGCTACCTGCGTCACGATCGGCTGACGCCCGACGGAAAGATGTTGGCGCGCATCTGGTCCGAGAGTGATCTGGTGGTCGCGGAGTGCCTGCGCCGGGGGACCTGGGCGGACCTGGCGCCCGCCGACCTGGCCGCCGTGGTGTCCAGCCTGGTCTTCGAGTCCCGGCGGGAGAACCCCGGCGCAGTACGTACGCCGTCCGGTTCCGCGGCTGCCGCGTTGCTTGCGACGACCCGGGTGTGGGCGGAGATCACCGCTCGGGAACGGGCGATCGGGCTGCCGCCGACCAGGGACCCGGACGCCGGATTTGCCGCCGCGGTGGCGGCTTGGTGTCGGGGAAACACTCTGGCGGACGCGCTGGCGGTCGCCGTCGCCGGCGGCACTGACCTGTCTGCGGGGGACTTCGTTCGGTGGTGTCGTCAGGTGATCGACCTGCTCGACCAGGTCGGCGGGGTGGAACCAGGACCGGTCGGCGCCGCGGCACGGTCGGCTGTCGGTTCGTTGCGCCGGGGCGTCGTCTCCATGGGCTCCGTGTAGCTCGCAGTTTCGGGTATCACGCGCGGCGATTTGATCTCTCTGGTTCTGCCCGGCAGGCGTCTTTGCCATGTTCAGGCCCGTCGACCTGCGGCGTTTCGCGCTCGGTGATGGCGGTCATGGTTGGATCATGCACAGGCGCCGATGCAGCTCGGCGTGATCGAGGAGGATGCGATGAGCACGCCACAAGGCGGTCAGCCGGGGAACGGTCCGGACGGGCAGCAATGGTCCGGCCAGCACAACGAACAAGAGCAGCCCGACGACGCCGGGGCGACCACGGTCTTCCGTCCCGGGGACATGGCGCCCGATGCCTCCCCGAGTCGCCCGTCCGGCGGGTTCCCCGCACAGGGCCAGGCCAACGACGACACCGGTCCGCAGGCGACGGTGCCCCCCGGCCCCCAGGGGTCGGGTCCCGGTCAGCAGGGTCCGCCGCCCGGCTATCAGGATTACGCCGCGCAGGGTTCACCGCCACCCGGTCAGTCGCCGCAGTCTCAGTCACCCCAGTCGTACTCGCCGCCGACCACCGCCGAGCCGACCTACGGCCAGCAGGGTGGGTACAGCCAGCAGCCATATCAGCAACCGCCGTCCTACGACCCGTCGCAGTACCCACAAGGCCAGGGCTATGGGCAGCAGTATCCGCAGCAGGGCTACCAGCAGCCTTCGGCGGAACAGCAGGGGTACGGTCAGCCGTCGTACGGGCAGCCCCCGGCGGACCAGCAGACCTACGGGCAACCACCGTCCTACGGTCAGCAGTCGGCGTACGGCCAACCGCAGGGCGACCAGCAGGGCTATGGACAGGCGCCCGGCCAGCCGTCCTACGGTCAAACACCCGACTACGGACAGCCGGGCGCGGCCGGCTACGGCCAGCCCTACGGTCAGCAGTCGGCGTACGGGCAGCCCGCCTACGGTCAGCAGGCCGGTGCCTACGGCGCGCCGGCCGCCGCCGGGTACGGGGCGTACAACCAGCCAGCTGGGCCGCAGTCCGGCGGCTTCCCGTCGACGACCGACCAGCCGAAGAAGTCGAACCAGGGTCTGATCATCGCCATCGTCGCCGTTGTGGTGTTGCTGGCGCTGGCCGCAGTGGCGCTCTTCGTCTGGCCCGGATTCCTGAACAAGAAGGTCTTCGACGAGCGCCAGGTCACCCAGGGGGTCACCGCGGTGCTGACCGGCACGCCGCCCACCGGCTACGGGCTCACCGGGGTCACCGATGTGTCCTGCCCGTCGGGTCAAGAAGTCAAGGCCGGCACCAGTTTTCAGTGTGATCTGAAGATCAACGGCGAGGCGGAGAAGGTCACCGTGCTGGTCAAGGACGCCAACGGGCTCTATGAGGTCAATCCGCCGAACTGAGCGGAGGATTCGCAAACGCCGCGTTGAGCGCTTGCTTCTAATAAGCGACCAACGCGGCGTTTGCGGGTTTCGGCGTTTGCGGGTTTCGGGGTGCCATCGACACACTTGCCACATGCCTGATTACCGTCATCCGCTCGAGTTCGGCACCTTCATCAGCCCGTCCAACGACCCGTCCGCGACACCGGTGGCGTTGGCGCAGCTGAGTGAGCAACTGGGCTACGACCTCGTGACGTTCCAGGACCACCCCTACCAGTCGGCGTTCCTGGATACCTGGACGCTGCTCACCTGGGTTGCCGCGCAGACCACTCGGATCCGGGTATCGGGCAATGTGCTCAACGTGCCGCTCCGCCAGCCCGCCGTGCTGGCCAGGGCCGCGGCGAGCCTGGACCTGCTGTCCGGTGGACGGTTGGATCTCGCGCTCGGGGCCGGTGGATTCTGGGACGCCATCGAGGCGATGGGCGGCCGCCGGCTCGAGCCGGGTCAGGCGGTGCAGGCGCTGGGCGAGGCCATCGATATCGTTCGGGGCGTCTGGGACTCGGGCAACCGCACGCCATTGCGGGTGGACGGCGAGTTCCATCACGTGCGCGGCGCGAAACGCGGCCCGGCCCCGGCCCACGACATCCCCATCTGGATCGGTGCCTACCAGCCGCGGATGCAACGACTTGTCGGTCGCAAGGCGGACGGCTGGTTGCCGTCACTCGGCCATCTCAAGCCAGGTGCGCTGGCCGCCGGCAACGCGGTCATTGATGAGGCGGCAACCTCGGCCGGGCGTGCTCCCGGGGACATCCGCCGGATCCTGAATGTGATGGGGCAGTTCGAGTCTCGGACGACGGGCAGACTGAAGGGGCCGGTGGAGCACTGGGTCGAGGAGTTGCGCATGCTGGCCATCGAGGACGGCATTGGCACGTTCATTCTCGGCACCGACGATCCCGGAACCCTGAGAACCTTTGCGCAGGAGGTGATTCCGGCGCTCCGGGAGGCGGTCGCGGTGGACCGTGGCCCAGGCCGGCGCCCGGCTCAGCGGGCGGCCGATTCGGCCTGATGTCTGCGCGTCAGCGGTTCTCGATGGCCCGGACCAACCGGGCGGTCGACCCGCCGATGCCATGCAGGCGAACGAGTTCCGACAGTCGGCCGGGGTCGACCGGCTCGCTGGGCAGCACCGCACTCCCGGCCGGGTCGACGACGACAGGCGCGTCGATGACAACAGGAGCGTCAGTGGCGACCCGCACCACCTTCCCCGCCACCTGCAGGTAATCCCTGGACGCGGCGAGTTTGGCCCGCATGGTGGCGGTCAGCCCGGTGGAACGGCCGTCCATTGCCACCAGCAGGCCCTCGATCGAGCCGAAGCGGTTGATCAGGGTGGCGGCGGTCTTGTCGCCGACGCCCGCGACGCCCGGCAAACCGTCGGAGGGGTCGCCGCGCAGCGCGGCGAAGTCCGCGTAGGCGCCGGGCGGGATGCCGTACTTGCTGGCGACATCCGCGGCTCGGTAAACCGCGGCCTTGCTCATCCCGGCCCCGATGTACCGCACGCAGACCGTCGGATCCGTGTCCCTCGCCACCTGGAACAGGTCCCGGTCGCCGGTGACCACCTCGATCGGATCCGAGGTCTCGGTGGCGGTCAGGGTCCCGATGACGTCATCGGCCTCGAATCCCACGGCGCCCGCGGTGGCGATGCCGATGGCGCCGAGCACGTCGAGCAGAATCGGTACCTGCGGCGAGAGCTCGTCCGGGACCACCTCGATGTCGGTGGACGGGCCGGCGGTTCCGCTGTGTGGTGTTTGTGCCGGTGCGGCAGTCTTTCCCGAATCCGTCGTCCCGGTACTCGCGGGCGGTTCCAGGACCCGATGGGTCTTGTACGACGGGATCAGCTCGACCCGCCAGGCCGGCCGCCAATCCAGGTCCAGACAGGCGATCACCCGGGTCGGCTGGGCGTCGGTGATCACCCTGGCCAGGATGTCCAGCGATCCACGCACCGCGTTGACCGGTCGCCCATCGGGTGAGGTGGTCGAGGTGGGGACGGCGAAGAACGCCCGGAAGTAGATGCCGGCGAGGTCGAGCAGCTGAAGCATCATCGGGACGCTACCGGGATACCGGAAACCGGGCATCGCCGCCTTGGGGAATGCCGGCTGCCGGAGAGGCCCACTAGTCGCACGTGACGAAGTCGTCGGGCGCCATTCAGTCCAGTGAGAGCGTGTCGGCCCGTATTCGGCCGACACGCTCTAGGCTCCCGGCATGTCTTCGGAACCACTGACCCCCACCGACAGCGACGTGGTTCCGGCGTATGCCGACCGGCTGGCCCGGCTGGCCGAACAGGCCGGCAGCCACGGCGCCGACGTCATCCTGATCGCGCCCGGTCCCGACCTGGAGTACTTCATCGGGCATTCGGTCGCCTCGCACGAGCGGCTCACCTGCCTGGTGGTGCCGGCGACCGGCCAGCCGGCGCTGCTGGTTCCCACCCTGGAGCGACTGGGCTGGACCGGCACCCCGGCGGAACTGCTGGGGCTGCCGATCACTACCTGGACCGATGGCCAGGACCCCTACCTCGCGCTGGCCGCCCTGCTGCCGGCGGACGCCCGCGTGCTGGCGGTGGACTACCACATGCCCGCGGTGCACGCCCTGAATGCGCAGGCGATCGTTCCGGGTTCGGAGCTCACCCTGGCTGGTGAGGCGATCGCCGAGCTGCGGATGCGCAAGGGGACAGACGAGGTCGATGCGCTTGCCGCCGCCGGCGCCGCGATCGACCGGGTGCAGCGGCGGATCGGTGAATGGCTGGTGGCCGGGCGCACCGAGAACGACGTTGCGGCCGACATCGCGGCGGCGATCGTCGCCGAGGGTCATGCCCGGCCGGATTTCGTCATCGTCGGATCGGGTCCGAACGGCGCCAGCCCGCATCACGAGGCTTCGGACCGGACGATCGAGCCGGGCGACCCGGTGGTCATCGACATCGGCGGCCCGATGCCGTCCGGGTACTTCTCCGATTGCACCCGGACCTATGTGGTCGCGCCCGAGGAGGGCGGGACTGTCGCACCGCGGGTGGCGGAGGTGTACGAGATTGTCCGCCGGGCGCAGGCTGCCGGTGTTGCGGCGGTCCGCCCCGGGGTCAGCGCGGAATCGATCGACGCCGCCTCGCGCGCGGTGATAGAGCAGGCCGGTTACGGGGAATACTTCATCACCCGGACCGGCCACGGCATCGGTCTTGAGGTGCACGAACACCCTTATATGGTCGCCGGTAACAGTACGGTGCTGGAGCCGGGAATGGCGTTCTCCGTCGAGCCGGGCATCTATCTGCCCGGGGAGTTCGGGGTCCGGATCGAGGACGTCGTCGTGGTCGGCGACGAGGGTCCGGTGCTGATGAACAACGCGCCGACAGCGTTGACCGTCGTCGGTGCTGACGGATAAGAGCTGAGAGGACTTTTCGCATGCTGGAGGAACTCGACGCCCGGATCGCCGCGGTACTGGCCGCCGACGGTCGGTGCAGCTACACCGACCTCGCCGAACGGGTGGGGCTGTCGGTGTCGGCGGTCCACCAGCGGGTCCGGCGACTGGAGAAGCGCGGGGTGATCCGTGGGTACTCCGCGCAGATCGACTGCGAACAGATCGGGCTACCGCTGACCGCCTTCGTCTCCCTGACGCCCATCGACCCCGCCGCACCCGACGACTATCCGCAGCGGCTGGCCGGCATGTCGGAGATCGAGGCCTGTCATTCGGTCGCGGGCGTCGAGTCCTACATCGTGAAAGTGCGGGTCGCGTCCCCGGCCGCCCTGGAGGCTCTGCTGGCCCAGATCCGCGGGAGCGCCGGCCTGTCCACGAAGACGACGGTGGTGTTGTCGACCCCGTACGAGAACCGTCCGGTCACTCCGCCGCTCGACGACAGCGGCGGGGAGGCCCCATTGGTCGACGGGGATGACGACTGATGCTGCCAGACAGTTGACCAACCAACCGACCGACCGGCCGCCGCACCGCTGCCGCCGGCCGCGTGATGGGATCAGGGTGTGCCCATCACCTATCCGACGACCGTCCGGGACGACACGTGCGAAATTCTGCACGGCGTCACCGTGGCCGATCCGTACCGCTATCTCGAGGACCCGGATGCGGACAGGACCCGGGCCTTCGTCGATGCGCAGAACGCCCTGTCGGCGCCCTATCTCGCCGCGCTGACCAGTACAGCGCCGCTGCTCGAGCTCACCACCGCGCTGCTGACCGCACCCCGCCGGGGTACCCCCTGGGAACGCGGCGGGCGGTACTTCGTCATCGCCAACCCCGGTGACCTGGACCAGGATCAGCTCTTCACCGCGGCCTCGCTCGACGCGCTGTTCACCGCGCCCGTCCTGCTCGTCGACCCGAACTCCCTGTCCGCCGACGGAACCGTCGCGATGACCGCGGTCCGGGTCAGCCCAGGCGGTCGGTACCTCGCCTACGCGCTGTCGGAGGCCGGCTCGGACTGGCGTGACATCCGGATCCGTGAGGTGGGCACCGGGGAGGACCTCGACGACGTCCTGCATTGGACCAAGTGGATCGACCCGACCTGGCTGCCCGACGATTCCGGGTTCCTGTATTGGCGCTATCCGGAACCGGCCGGCGCCGAGTTCACCGCGGCGATGGGTGCCGGCGAATTGATGTTGCACCGGCTGGGGGAGGATCCGGCGGGCGACACGCTCATCTGGTCCCGGCCGGACGCGCACGAGTGGATGGCGGACCCGTGGGTGGCGGCCGACGGTGGCTGGCTGGTGCTGACCAGCAGCCCGGGAACCGACTCCCGCAGTGCCGTGCATGCCCGCAGGTTGTTGATCGACGAGGGCGGTCGGAGCTCGGTGGGCCAGGAGGTGGTCACGGTTGTCGAGGAGTTGACCGACGCCCACCACGTCGTCGTCACCGACGGCGACATCCTTTACCTGCGAACGGAACTCGACGCGCCCCGGGGGCGTCTGGTGGCTGTTGATCTGCGAGATCCGACCCTGCCCTGGCAGGAGATCATTCCCCAGCACGAGACTGATGTGCTGGTGGATGCCCGGCCCGCCGCCGGCTCGTTCGTGCTGCTCTGGTCGGCCGATGCCGCCCACCGGATCGAGATCGTCGACCGGACCGGGGCGCACCGCGGTTGGCCGGACCTACCCGCGCCGATCTCGGTGACCGCGGTGAACTCCCGGGACCGGAGCAGCGAGATCTTCCTGGGTGTCACCTCTTTCACCACCCGGGCCAGGTCCTTCCGGCTGGATCTGAACCCGCCCGCCCCGGTGCTGACGGCGTTGCCGCTGCCGGGGACCGAGATCACGCTGCCGGCGGTGACCTCCGAGCGGCGGTGGGGCACATCGGCCGACGGAACGGCGATCCCGATGACGGTACTGCGCCGGGCCGACCTGTCACCGGGGCCGCGGCCCACCCTGCTGTACGGCTACGGTGGCTTCGACATCCCGGTGCTGCCGAGCTTTTCGGCGATGTTCGCGACGTGGGTCGCGGCCGGCGGCGTGCTGGCGGTGACGAACCTGCGCGGCGGTGGGGAGTTCGGCGCCCAGTGGCACCAGGCCGGGATGCTGGACCAGAAGCAGAACGTGTTCGACGACCTGTTCGGCTGTGCGCACGAACTCATCGACTCCGGGGTGACGACGGCGGCCCAGTTGGCGGTGCACGGCAGGTCGAACGGAGGACTGCTGGTCGGCGCCGCGATGACGCAGCACCCCGAGCTGTTCGCGGTCGCGCTGCCGACGGTGGGCGTGCTGGACATGTTGCGGTTCCACCTGTTCACCATCGGCTGGGCCTGGACAACGGATTACGGGACACCGGAGGACGCCGCCGACTTCGAGGTGCTGCTGGCGTATTCGCCGCTGCACCGACTGGTGCCGGGGACGTCCTACCCGCCGACGCTGATCTGCACCGGCGACCACGACGACCGGGTGGTACCCGCGCATTCCCTGAAGTTCGGTGCCGAACTGCAGCGCTGCCAGGCCGGCCCGGGTCCGGTGCTGTTGCGGGTGGACACCAGGGCCGGGCACGGGATGGGCAAGCCGGCCAGAGCCCTGGCCGCCGAGTACGCCGACCAACTGGCCTTCGCCGCCGAGCACACCGGACTGGAGTTGCTCGCCCTGCCCGGATGATGAGGCTGACGGACGGCCGGGTTTGAAGACGTTAGCCTGAGAAACTGAATCGGCGGTCGGTGACGTCGGATTCGGCGATGTCGGCTCGGGAGAGGGAGTGGGTCATGGCGACGTCAGCTTCCACGCCCGCAGCGTGGTCGTCCAGCGTTGGCTTCCGGTCCGAGCGTGGGCCGATTCTGATTTCGCTGATGCTCAGCACGTCCCTGGTGGCTCTGGACTCCACGATCGTTGCCACCGCGGTTCCGTCCATCGTCGCTGACCTCGGCGGGTTCTCCCAGTTCCCCTGGCTGTTCTCGGTTTACCTGCTGGCGCAGGCGGTTTCGGTTCCGGTCTACGGGAAGCTGGCCGACTTGTTCGGCCGCAAACCGATCATGCTGTTCGGCATCGGGCTGTTCCTGCTGGGTTCGATCCTGTGTGGGTTTGCCTGGAGCATGCCGGCGCTGATCGCCTTCCGGGCCGTTCAGGGGTTGGGCGCCGGCGCCGTCCAGCCGATGAGCGTGACGATCGCCGGCGACATCTACACACTCGCCGAGCGGGCAAAGGCGCAGGGCTATCTGGCCAGCGTGTGGGCGATCTCCGCTGTGGTCGGCCCCACCCTGGGCGGTCTCTTCGCGCAGTACCTGACGTGGCGCTGGATCTTCTTTGTCAACATTCCGCTGTGCGCGTTGGCTGCCTGGATGCTGATCCGACGGTTCCACGAGCCGGTCAGGCCAAAGGTCCGCCGGCAGATCGATTACCTCGGCAGTGCGAGCCTGACCATCGGTTGCACGCTGCTGATCCTCGGACTTCTCGAAGGCGGTCAGGCCTGGGCCTGGAACTCATCGGCCAGCATCGCGATCCTCGCCGGCGGCACGGTGCTGATCGCGCTGTTCGTCGCGGTGCAGCGCCGCGCACCAGAGCCGGTGCTGCCGTTGTGGGTGTTCACCCGACGAGTGCTGCTGGCCAGCGCCCTCATCGCGCTACTGGTCGGCGCTGTGCTGCTGGGATTGACGACCTACGTCCCCACGTTCGTGCAGACGGTTCTCGGCACCGGTCCGCTGGTCGCCGGGTTCGCGCTGGCCACCTTGACGATCGGCTGGCCGATTTCGGCCGCATTGTCGGGCCGCTTCTACCTGCGCCTCGGGTTTCGCAAGACCGCGTTGATCGGCAGTGTGCTGGTGGTGGCCGGCGCCGGCATGTGCTCTTTGCTCGGCGGCTCTTCGTCGGTGTGGCTGGTCGCAGCAAGCTGTTTCGTCGTCGGGCTCGGCATGGGATTGGTGGCAAGTCCCACCCTGATCGCCGCCCAGAGCAGTGTCGGCTGGGACGAGCGCGGCGTCGTCACGGCCAACAATCTGTTCTTTCGGTCCATCGGCAGCGCGATCGGGGTGGCCGTGTTCGGGGCCGTCGCCAATGCGACCCTCGGTGGGGCCACCGAGAGCACCGTGACACCCGTTGCGCTCGCCGAAGCGACTCACGACGTTTTCGTCGTGGCGCTGGTGCTCGCGTTCGTGATGGTGGCAGCGGCGTTCCTGCTGCCCGGCGGCCCGCCGACGAGCGCACAGGCGACGGCGCGGAGTTCGAAGCCGGAGTGATGGATCGCGGTCCGGCGGTCAGCTGCCGACAGTGGGTCCCGCGTTGGCGTCCAGCGCACCCGCAACCTGGTACCACACCTCGGTCTGAAGGTGCGCGGGGTCCTCGGCCCAGTCGCCGTAGATCTCCCAGCGGACCCCGGTGGTCCGTAGTCCACGCCCGGCGCACCACCTCCGCACCGCGACGTGCGCGTCATTCAACCGGTCGTACGGGCCCTGGTGGACGGTCATGGCGGCTGTTCCCGCTGGCAACCAGGACGGCACGACCCTGCCGACCGGAGTGAATGCTCGGGCGACCTGGATACCGACCTCGACCCGCGGGCGGTCGTCGAGGAACACCATGATGTTCTGGCCGGTCTGCGCAAAGGCGCCGGCGGCCGCGGCCGCATAGACCTCGTTCAGAAGGCCCGTCCACTGGGCCGGAAAATCCGACCAGTTGGTAGTGATCGGCACGACGGCTGTCAGGCTCGGGTCGCGGCTCGCGTCGACCAGTCGCACTGTGTATTGCACGCCGGAATTGTCGACCTTATGGAAGGACCGGGCAAGAGTCCGGCAAGAGCCGACCGGGCCAACGGTGATGAGCGCGGCGATACCGAAGTGGGCTGCGATGGGGTGATGGGACCGCGTCAGTGGCTCAGGTCGACGATGCAGAATCGATTCCCGTCCGGGTCCGCAAGCACGACGAAATCGGCGTCCTCCGGGTAGCTGTCCCACTCGACGGGTTGGGCGCCCAACCCGATGAGCCTCGCCGCTTCGGTCTCCTGCTCGGCGGCGTCGGCGACATGCAGGTCGAAATGCAGGCGCGGGTGGTCCTGCAGCGGACTCTCGCTGCGCTGCAGGGCGATCATGGCCCCGTGGATGCCGGCGGGCGGGCTGAGTACTGTCGCCCACCCCCCGAAACCATCGGTTCGCACGGTGTAACCCAAGGCGGCGCACCAGAACTCCGCACATCGCGGGACATCCGCGACACCGAGCACGACCACGCCGAAGGTGAGCACCTGATCATTCTGGCGAGCCGTGCCGTCTCTCGCGCGGTCAACACGCTCGGCCGGTACACCGGTGCGATCAGTCCGCGGCCGCGGCCCGCATCGCCGGTTCGGTCCGGTAGATGATCTCGATACCCAGCGCGCCGACCGCGCCGACGGCCAGGGACGTCCACAGGGTGGCCGGAGTGAGGGAGAAGTTGAAGAAGCTCTGGCCCAGCGGGGTGATGAAGGCCAGGGCAGCGATGGCGACCATCGAGCCGACCAGCAGTGCCTTCCACGGCTTGAACGGCCGGGACAGCACCACCAGGATCCAGAACGCGGTGAACAGCAGCGAGATGGTGGCCGCTGTCGAAGGCTGCCAGCAGATGACGTTCGTGACTGTCGTGCTGCCTTCGGTTTGCACCAGGCATTCCGAGGCGGGTGGGGCGCCGACCTCATCGCGGGCGAGCAGGTAGGACACCAGCACCACGACGCCGGACACCAGGCCGGCCGGTACGGCGAACCGCAATACCCGGCGCAGGAAGCCGGGAATGTACCGGCGCTTGTTCGGGCCGAGCGCCAGAAAGAACGCCGGGATACCGATGGTCACCGCGGAAACCAGGGTCAGGTGCCTGGGCAGGAACGGGAACGGCAGCACGAAGAGCGCGGCCGAGACAATGGCGACCAGGCTCATCACGTTCTTGGCGACGAACAGGTTGGCAACCCGTTCGACGTTGCCGATCACCCGGCGACCCTCAGCCAGCACCGACGGCATGTGCGAGAACTTGCCGTCCAACAGCACCAATTGGGCGACCGCCTTGGTGGCCTGCGCGCCGTTGCCCATCGCCACCCCGATATCGGCGTCCTTGAGCGCGAGCGCGTCGTTGACACCGTCGCCGGTCATCGCGACCACGTGCCCGTTGCGTTGCAGCGCCTGCACCAGCATTCGCTTTTGCTCGGGCGACACCCGGCCGAAGACCGTTGTCTTCTCGGCGATCTCGCGCAGTTCCTCGGGGTCGACGCCGATGGTGCGGGCATCGACGACGTCATCGGCTTCGACATCCAGACCCACCCGACGGGCGATGGCGCCGACAGTTGTCGGGTTGTCCCCGGAGATGATCTTGACTCGAACGCCCTGATCCTTGAAGTACTGCAACGTCTCCGCCGCATCCGGGCGAACCTGTTCGGTGAGTGTGATCAGCGCGACCGGAGACATCCCGGGCGGGAGTTCCTGGCCCTGCAACGGGGCGTCGCAGCGGCCGAGCAGCAGTACCCGGCGGCCGGTGGCCGCGAGCTCACTGACCTTCGCGCGCAGCGGGTCGTCCTCCGACAACAAGACATCGGGCGCCCCGAAAACCAATGACCCACGCCCGCTGAAGGACGCCGCGCTCCATTTGCGGGCCGAGTTGAACGCAATGGTGACCTCGCGCTGCCAGCCGTCCGGCGCGGGCAAGGCCGCGGCCAGCGCCTTCAGGGTGCCGTTGGCATTGTCGTCGTCGGCGAGAGCGCCCAGTGCCTCGCGGACCTCGTCCGCGGTCATCTCGGCGCACGGCTCACAGTCCTCGTAGGCGATGTCGCCGACGGTCAGGGTGCCGGTCTTGTCCAGGCAGACGATGTTGACCCTGGCCAGGCCCTCGACGGCGGGCAACTCCTGCACCAGCACCTGTTGCCGGGTGAGTTGGACCGCGGCCAGCAGGAAGGCCACCGAGGTCAGCAGCACCAGGCCCTCGGGAACGAGCCCGACCAGACCACCGGTCGACCTGATGACCACCTGCTGCCAGCCCTGGTCGCCGATCGCCCGCCACTGCGACCAGAGTTGCAGGGGCAACGCGATGACGATGATCCAGGTGATGTACTTCAGCAGTTGGTTGACCGACTCCTGAATCTCCGAGCGGGTTTTGGTGAACTTCTTGGCCTCGGCGGCGATCTTGTTGATGTAGGCGTCCGGACCGACCGAGGCCGCGCTGAAGCGGCCGATTCCGGCCACCACCGTTGTCCCGGATCGCACCTCGTCGCCGTCGGACTTGGGGATCGCGTCCGCCTCCCCGGTCAGGTTCGACTCGTCGATCTCCAGCCCGGAGGTGGACAGCATGTGCCCGTCGGCGGGGACCTGATCGCCGGTGCGCAGTTCGATCAGATCGTCCAGTACGACGTCGACCGTGGGGATCTCGCTCAGTGTGCCGTCCCGCAGCACCCTGGTGGTCGGCGAGTTGAGCAGCGCCAGCCGGTCCAGCTTCCGTTTCGCCAGGTACTCCTGGACGATCCCGATCAACGAGTTCACCACCAGCACCACGCCGAACAACCCGTCGGCGAGCGAACCGGTACTCAGAATCAGGATGAACAGCGCACCCAGGATCGCATTGAATCTGGTGAAGACGTTGGTTTTGAAGATCACCCACAACGACCGGGACGACGCCTGACTGGTGGCGTTGATCTGGCCGCGGGCGACTCGTTCCGCAACCTCGGCCGACGTCAGGCCGGTGGAAAGGTCGACCCGCACGGTGGTGGATTCGGGCGTCATGCTCACCGACCTACTGTGACAGATGCCTCCGACAAAGGGGGTCAGACCCTCGCATGGGGTTGACTAGGGCCGGTGACGCTCACTCTGTTCCGCAACGGCCGGATCCATACCGGCGCCGACCCCGACGCCACCGCCATCGCCATCACCGGCGGGGCGATCAGCTGGATCGGCGGCGAGCACGCCATCCCGGTCGCCGGGACGCCGGATCGCATCGTCGATCTGGACGGCGCTTTGGTCATCCCCGGCTTCGTCGACGCGCACGTGCACACCACCGACGCCGGTCTCGCCCTTGGCGGACTCGATCTGTCCGGTGCACGGTCCCTCGCCGAGTGCCTGGCCGCCGTCCGCGACTTCGCCGCCACCCGTCCGGTGGGCGTGCTGTGGGGCCACGGGTGGGAGGAATCTCGGTGGCCGGAGAACCGCCCGCCGACCCGCGGCGAGATCGACGACGCGGTGGGCAACCGTCCCGCGTACCTGTCCAGGGTGGACGTGCATTCGGCGCTGGTGAGCACTGCGTTGGCCGATCGGATCACCGGCGGCGCCGGGCTGGCCGGTTGGTCGGCAACCGCGCCGGTCACCCAACTCGCCCACGCAGCAGTCCGATCCGTTGCCAGGCAACAACTCTCACCGGCTCAGCGGACCGCGGCGCACCTGGCGTTCCTGCGGGCGGCGGCGGCCAGCGGGATCGTCGAGGTCCACGAGTGTGGCGCGGGTGATGTCACCGGTCGCGACGACCTTGCCGCGCTGTTGGCCCTGGACGGCCCGATCCCCGTGCGCGGGTACCTCGCAGCAGCCGTCACCGACCCGGACGAGGCCCGGGGCCTGCTCGCGCAGTCCGGCGCGCACGCTCTGGGTGGCGACCTCGTCGTCGACGGCGCGATCGGCTCCCGGACGGCGTCATTGCGCCGGCCGTATGCCGATGCGGCAGGCAGTAGTGGCGTGCGGTACCTGACTGAGCAGCAGATCGCCGATCATCTGGTGGCCTGCACGGTGGCCGGGGTGCAAGCCGGTTTCCATGCGATCGGCGACGATGCGGTCAGCGCGGTTGCCGCCGGTCTCCAGGAGGCGGCCAGGCGGCTGGGGGAGCACGCCACCGTGCGGTTGGCCGGCTGCGCGCACCGCATCGAGCACGCCGAGATGGCCGACGACGACGCGATCGCCGCCTTCGCCGCGGCCGGCATGGTCGCCAGCATGCAGCCGCTGTTCGACGACGCCTGGGGCGGCCCGGACGGCCTGTACGCGCGCCGGCTCGGCGCCGATCGGGCGGCCGCGATGAACCCGTTCGCGACGCTGGCCCGAGCGGGAGTCGCGCTGGCGTTCGGCTCGGATGCGCCGGTGACGGCGGCGAACCCGTGGGCCGCCGTGCAGGCCGCGGCCCACCACCGCACGCCCGGCAGCGAACTGTCCGCCCGGGCGGCCTTCACCGCGCACACCAGGGGCGGGCATCGCGCGGCCGGCCGGACCGACCGGGGGATCGGCACCATCAGCATCGGTGCACCGGCGCACCTCGCGATCGTCCGGGCGGGCGACCTGGTCCGACCGGCCGCTGACCCGAAGGTCGCGCGCTGGTCGACCGATCCGAGGTCCAGGGTGCCGCTGCTGCCCGACCTGACCCCCGGGGTCGAGTTGCCGGTCACCCTGGCCACGCTGGTGAACGGGCGGGTGGTGTTCGATACCGGACTGTTCGGCGAGACCGACGGCCCGGTCGGCTAATTAGGGTTGCGGGTAACGGTGCTGTCACCAGCCCCAACGGCGGCGGAGAGTGGTTTGTGAGCGCGCGGGAATGATCGCGATGCATGGAGACGACCGCGTTTGACGTTGACGTGCCGATCAAGTTCTGGACCCTGTTGGATGAAGATCGAGCGCTGCTCGCCGGTGAGCGTGGCGCTCCTGCGCTGGGTTTCGCGGTGCTGTTGAAGCATTACAGCCGCCACGGCCAGTTCCCTCGCGGACGTGCGGAGGTACCGGACGACGTCATCGTCTTCGTCGCTGGTCAGCTCGGGGTCGACGCCGCGGATCTCGGGTTCTACGAGTGGTCGGGCAGCACGATCGAGTATCACCGCGCCAGGCCCGGGACCATCTCGGCTACCGCGTCGCGACCGTCGCTGCGGTGGTGTTCCCGGCCGTGGCAGGCGGTAAGCAGACGGTTACGCGAGCTGGTGCGAGAGTTCAAGACGAGAGGCCCGGTGTACCGGTGTACCGGTGTACCGGTGTACCGGCGGACGGTGCGGACGACGCTGCGGGCCTCCTATACCGGGCACTACCGACGCGGTCTGATCGCGCTGCTGGAGGTGCTGGAGTTTCGCAGCAACAACTCCGCCCACCGGCCCGTGATCGACGCGCTGGGGTTGCTCAGCTGCTACGCCAAGGCCGGCAATCTCACTGACTACCCGCTGGGTGAGAGCGTGCCCTCGCATCGGAACGAGCGGGGACTGGTCGGATCTGGTGTACCGGGCCGACACCCGGGCCGGGCCCGAGTGACACGGATGGTCTGCGAAGTCGTCACGTTCAAAGCCCTACGAGAACAGTTGCGCTGCAGGGAGATCTGGGTCGTTGGTGCCGACTCCTGTCGAGAACTACTGGCGGGTTTGCACCGACTCAAGGACCTAGTACTACAGGGCTGCGCGGGGTGGAGCTGCTGGTCGACCCGCGGTCGGACATCCTGCAGGGCCTGGGCACCTCGGCGGGCATCGGTCAGCAGTCGGTCGGCACTCCAGCTCTTGCGCCGCGAGCAGCCCACGTCGCCCCATAGAGGGATCCCCCGCGGAATGACAGATGATCATGGCGTCGAATTACTGGGCAGCACTTGATCGCGTCCCAGTTGCAGGTTCGGCTTGCGGAACGTTTGACCATGCGCGCCGAGCGCGCTGCACACCGTTCACCACGACGTGGTCCTTGATCACGTCATGGCCCCCACGATGCGGAAGGCCGACACGCGCGCTGCCGAGGCCGGCCGAGCGCCAGTTGCCGCCGACGCGGCAAGGCTCCGCGGCCGTTCGTCCGAAGTGCTACTGAGCTACCCAGCGGAGCTGCAAGCCGAACGAACGCCACGACGCCGACACATCAACAGACCAGTGCTGCTCCGAGTATTCCGCCTGCCTCGCAACGAATCTGGTCCGACCTCGCGCGTGCCCCGGGTGGATCAGAAGAACTGGTCTATCAGCACCGCATTGCCGTCGGGGTCGCTGAGCGTGATCGACGCTGGGCCGGCCACGCCCTCGGCGCGGGTTTGCAACGTAACGCCCTCATCCTCGAGAGACGTCTGGATCGTGCGGACGTCTGCATACGACTCCAGTCTCTCCATCCGGTTGGTGAGGCCGGGGTTGAAGGTGAGGATGTTTCCCTCGAACATCCCGTGGAACAGACCGATCGTGGTCTCACCGTTCTTGAGAATGAGGTAGTTGTGCTCGGCTGCACCGCTGGTCACCTCGAAGCCGAGCTTCAGGTAGAAGGCGCGTGACGAATCTAGATCTGCCACGCTCAAGGAGACCGAGAAGGCGCCGAGTTCGAGATTTCCGGGGAGACCGGTGGGGGCGGCCGGGACTGTGGGCAACTCTTCGATGTCTGACATCCCGAAACTGTGGCGAGCGCGTCCGCGCGTGTCAACTGCGCGCCGACCGGCCCTCCCGAGGCCTGGTGAACCCGATCCCGGCCAAGGATGAGCGTGCCGCCAAGGGAAACCGCTACCACAGCACCGCTACTCGCTTCGGCGAGTTCGCGGTGTTGACCGTCGTTGATCCTGCCGTTGATGGCGTCCTTGGTGTCGCCGATGTGCGGGGTGTGGGAATGCCCTGCCCGGCTGGTCCGGGCGGGGCATTGGTCGGCGGGCTGACGTCGTGGTCGGTGCAGTGATGTTGCATGGTCTCAGTCGCCGCCGTTTTCGGTGACGGCGATGCGGGCGGCTTTCTTGTCGACGATCGCGCTTTTCCGGGCGAACGCTGCGGTGAGGGCGTTGATCGCGAGGTTGTTCACGGCCCTGGGGTAGCCGCGGGCGGCGTTGTGGATGACGGTGATGGCGTCGGCACTGAAGAGGGTGTCTGCCCGGCCGGCGATCTTCAGGTGGTGGTTGAGGTAGCCGGCGGTGTCCTCCGCGGTCATTCCGGCCAGGGCGTAGCGGACGGAGATCCGTTGGTCCAGGGCGGCCAGGACACCGAGGCGGAGGCGGTGCCGCAGGGTGGGTTGCCCGATCAGCAGAGCCGCGAACGGCGACCCGGAGTCCAGGCCGGGTGCTGGTCGTCACCCAGCACATCCGAGACGACGTTGTCGGCTGTGGCGGGCAGCCCGCTGGTGAGATCGGTTGTGGCACAGACTGTGCCGCGAGTCGAAGGCCAGGTTGCCGGTGCTGCAACGCGTTCCGCGGCAGCAGGTTCGCTGTCACCGTGGCGGTCGGTGCGATGCCATCAGGTCCGGCTGCGGCTGGACACCGGAATGGGACCCAGCGCGGCCAGGTACTCCCATTCCGCGCGCATGGCGCCGCTGATCTCCAGTTGTGCGCGTTGCAGGCTCGTGGTGTCCCAGGTGTAGGACGCTGCGTGCTCGATGGCCGGGATCATCGGGTTGATCAGCTGCCGGCGCTGCTCTTCGTAGTCGGACAGGGCCACCCGCTCGGAAGTGCCGGCCGCCATCCGCAGGACGCTGCGGGCCAGCACCTCGGCGCCGATCAGCGCATCGGTCATGCCATGAGCGCTGATCGGATCCTTGAAGTAGGCGGCGTCGCCGACCAATGCCCAGCCCTGGCCCCAGCTGCTGCGGAGGAATCCACGGGCACCGGTGAACGTCGAGTACCTCCTTTTGGCGTCCCGCGGTAGCGCAGCGGCGAGTTCGGGGTCCGCCTTCGTCAGCGCGTGAGTGAACACCCTGGCCATGTCGCGGCCGGCCGCCGGCGGCAGCTGCTGCTGCGATGGAAGCCCAATCCACAGGTTGGCCTGCCCGTCGTTGGTCGGGATCACGCCCGCGGCGACACCCGGCCGGAAGTAGTTGTGGTACGCGTCGTCGGGCAGTCCGTCGACGTAGGTGTAGATGGTCGTCGAGCTGTGCGGGGCCGCGTAGCGGACCTTGGCACCGGTCAGCCGGGCGACCGTAGACCGGGCACCGTCCGCGCCTACCACCAACCGGGCCCGCACCGTCGTCGGCTCGCCGTCGCGTGACTGCAGGGTGACGCCGACGACCCGACCGTTCTCGTTGAGCAGATCGCGCACACCCGTCCCGTGGCTGACGTCGGCCCCGGCGTCGGCGGCAGCGTCGGCCAGGATCCGGTCGAGAACCTGGCGACGGGGGGCGTAGAGGCCATCCACATCGCCGCGCGGCCGGATGGGGATGTCCACGACTTCGTCGCCGTAGTGATAGACGACCCGGGAGACCTTCGGCGCGGCGGCCTGTCGGACCTCGTCGAGCACGCCCCAACGGCTGAGCTGGAGTACACCCGGCACGGTGAGCGCGTGCGTGGACAGGGTGTCGGCTCCCGCCCGGGCGCGCTCCACGCACAACACGGAAAGTCCGGCACGGGCCAGCAGCATTGCGGTGGCGGCCCCGGCACAGCGGGCGCCGACGACGATGACGTCGTAGTCGAAGCCGCTTGCCCGCCATGTGTTCTCCCGTCGGAGGGTCGGCATGTCCATGGTCGGTGCTGCCGCAATACGGCTGCTGGCGTCCAGTGTCGTTGTCATGATTCGAGCGTGGCCTTCCGCAAACCGGAGAACTTGAATCTCCGCTGCAGAATGCGTGGAGAAACCCGGCAGGATCCCGGAACCCGCCGGTCAGCCGTCGCGGTCGATCAGGTCCTGCAGTCGGCTGCTGACCCGTTCGGCGAGGATCGAGCGGTCGACCGTCCGCGCGTCCTGTTCCCATTTCTCCAGTTGCGCAGCGCCCACCCGTACGGCGATGCCGGCCCGCAGTTCCTGCTCCCGCGCGGTGGCCGGCCCATCCATGCGCGCCGCGCTGCGGTCCGCGTGGGCGCACACCCATATCTGAGCCGCTGTGGCGTCGTCGAAGCCGACGAGCAGCTCGGCGGCGTTGCGCAGGGTGGTCCACTGCTGCGTCCAGGTCCCGGTGCGCACCCACTCGCCGATCAGGCTGCGGTAGATGATGGCCGCGCCGACCGGGTCGTCGGCGGCCGCGCGGCCCGAGGCCAGGGTCACCATCGCCACGCCCGAGATGAAGTGCGCCCCCGAGCTGGTGGCCAGGGTGATCGCTTGTTCCAGCCAGGGCTGTTCACGACCGGAGCCGGCGCAGTGCTCGATCTCGCCGGTCGCGTAGGCCGCTCGGGCGCGAGCGGTGGGTGAGCCGCTGCCGTCGGCCTCCCGGCGGGCCTGCGACGCGAGATCCCGGGCCAGGCTGATGTCGCCCGCGTAGCCCGTCGCCATCGCGGCCCACGCCGTGCTCTCCGGGATCACTTCGGGGCACTCGGCGATCGTTCGGCGCCGCAGCCACTGATCGCTCGCTTCCTGGGGGCGGCCGCGGAACAGCGACAGGCGGGCGCCCATGTGGAGGGCGTGGCTCAGCGGCCACCCTGTCGGGGTGCTGTCGAACAGCTCCTTCACGTGGCTGGCCGCGAGATCCAGCTGACCCCGCCGCAGGTTGGACGTCAGAGCCAGGGCCAGCGCCGTCTGCCGCAGGTCGGCGTCCGTGGGGTCGACCGCGGCCAGCAGTTCTGTTTCCCACGACCAGATCTCGAACATGTCCCGCCATTGCGCCCAACCGTCCAGACTGCGCAGCAGGTCGGCCACCTCCCGGAACCGCCGCTGATCCGTCAAGTACCGGCGTGCGGCGCGCAGGTTCGACATCTCCCGGCGCAGCCGGGTGTCCCACCGTGGTTCGTCCGCGGTCTGCACGCCGACCGCGCTGGCCGCCGCGAGGTCCAGGGCCCAGCTCGCCAGCATCTCCAGGGCGCGGGGCTGCTCCAGTTGGCTCAGTTCGTCGATACCGAACGCGCGGACGGTCTCCAACTGGGTGAACCGGGTACCTGGGGTGGCCGGTGCGTGGACCAGCATCGAGGCCTCCACCAGCCGGGCCACCACCGTCGCCGGGTCGGCCCCGATCCCCAACCCGGCCGCCACCTGCTCGGCGGTGCTCAGATCGAAACCACCGGGAAACACCGACAAATGCCGGAACAACACCCGCGCATCAGGGTCGAGCAGCTCATAGGACCAGGCCAGGGTGGCCCGCAGCGACCGGTGCCGGTTGTCCACCCCAGGGCGGTCGCTGGAGAGCAGGTCCAGCCGCCTGTCCAACCGTTCCAGCACGTTGGGCAAACCCAGGGCGGCGCTGCGCCCGGCGGCCAGTTCGATGGCCAACGGCAACCCGTCCAACGCCCGGCACAGCGACCGTGCCTGGGTCAGCGCCGTGTCGTCAACGGTGAACGACCGGCCCGCCCGCTTCGCGCGGCTCAGGAACAGCTGCACCGACGGTGAGGACGCCGCAGCAGTGGCCGAGCTGTCCGCGTCGGGGACCGGCAGCGGGCCGAGTTCGGTGACCTGTTCGTCGGCCAGGCCGATCGGTTGGCGGCTCGTGCACAGCACCGACAGCCCGGAACACTGCAGCAGCAGACCGTTCAGGAACTCGGAGATCGCCGCCAGGACATGTTCGCAGTTGTCCACCACCAGCAGCCGTGGCCGATTCGCGAGATACGACTGGCAGGCGGCGGCGATGTCGGGATGCTGCCCGAGCCGAATCCCGATCGCATCGGCGACCGCGATCGCCGCGGCTTCCGGATCCCGGACCGGGGCGAGCGGGACGAAATGAGCCGGCGGCTGTTCGTGCGTGCGCCGCCGCAGGAGCTCCAACCCGAGCCGGGTCTTGCCGACACCACCCGGCCCGACGATCGTATTGACCCTCGAACGGGTCATCAGGGCGGTGAGCTCGTCGATCTGGGTGTCGCGGCCCAGGATCGGTTCCAGTGGTATCGGCAACGCCGCTGTGCTATCGGTCACCTCGACATCAGTTGCGGTGTGGGACATTTCGCCTGACGGTGCACCGGAGTTCGGCTCGAACTGCTCGACCGGGGCCACCCACCGGTAGCCGCGGGACCGCACCGTCCGGATCACGGCCTGCGCCGTCCCGTCATCGCCGAGGGCCCGACGCGCCGACTTGATCCGACTGGTCAGCACCGATTCCGACACGAACCGGCTACCCCAGACCGTGTCCAGCAGTTCCTCCTTCGTCACCGCCCGGTCCCGATGCCGCAACAAAAGCGCGACGACGTCGAACACCTGGGGCTCCACGGACACCGCACCGGCCGGCCCGGTGATCTCGTATCCGTCGAGATCCACGGTGTGACCGCCGGTGAGAAACCGCACGGACTCATTGGGGTCTGAGGTGCAGCGGTACAGGATCCGGCGCTAAGGGGGTCGGTGGTGCGTTAAGTTGATCTTGTGCCGGTGGAGTTCCTCAGTGACGAGCAGGCTGCTGCCTACGGCCAGTTCGACGGTGAGCCGGGTCGTGCTGAGTTGGAGCGGTTCTTCTTCCTGGACGATGCCGACAAGCGCCGGGTTCAGCTGCGCCGCGGTGATCACAACCGTGTTGGGTTCGCCGTGCAGCTGGGGACGGTGCGGTTCTTGGGGACGTTCTTGGTGGATGGGACGGCAACTCCGCCTGGTGTAGTTCGTTACGTCGCTGATCAGGTAGCGCCGGCGGCGGCGGTCGACGGGCTGATGCGCCGGTACGTCGAGCGTGAGAAGACACCGTTGGAGCACTCGTGGGAGATCCGGGAAGCGTTGGGCTACCGCGATTTTGCCTCAGCGGAGCAAGCGACGCGGGAGTTTCTCCAGGCGCGGGCCTGGACTCGTCCGGAGCGACCCAGCCAGTTGTTCGACCAGGTCGTGGCGTGGCTGCGGACGGAGAAGGTTCTGTTGCCGGGCGTGAGTGTGCTGGCCCGGCTGGTGTCCGAGGTTCGGGCGGACATGTCGGAGCGGCTTAACTCGCGGTTGGCCGGTCGGGTGTCAACGGAGCTGGGTCAGCGGTTGGACAAGTTGCTGGCGGTGCCGTCGGGGTCGCGGGTGTCGGAGCTGGATCGGTTGCGCAGGGCACCGACTCGGGCGTCTGGCCTGGAGATGGTGCGGGCGTTGGACCGGGCCGCGGAGATCGCTGGTTTCGGCGCTGACCGGATCGATGTGGCTGACGTGCCGCCCGGGCGGGTGGAAGCTTTGGCCAGAGTTGGATTGACCGGCAACGCCGCCATCTTGCGGCGTCTACCGGTCGCGCGGCGGTCGGCGACGTTGCTGGCCACCGCCCGGACCTTGCAGTCCAATGCGATCGACGATGCGTTGGATCTGTTCGCGGTGTTGATGGTTTCCAAGCTGATCGGGCCGGCGGAACGGGCGTCGGTGGCCGAGCGGCTGCGGACGCTGCCGCAGCTGGCGAAGGCTTCGGCGACATTGGCTCTCGCCGCGCGGGTGCTGCTGGAGCTCACCGAATCTGACGACGGGGCGGGAGCTGAGTCGATCGATCCGGCGGCAGCATGGGAGCGGATCCAGGCGATGGTTGACCGGGAGGAGCTGGCGGCGGCGGTTGCCACGGTGGAGGAGTTCGCACCTGACACGGTTGACGACGCTGCGTCCGGGCAGCGGCAGGAGCTGCTCAAGCGCTATGCCACAGTTCGGCCCTTCCTGTCGATGCTGTCGGCGGTGGTGCCGATGGCATCGACCGACGCCGGTCGGCCGGTACTGCTGGCCGTGCAAGGGTTGGCTGATCTGCTGGGCCGGAAACGGTTGCGGCGTAGCGAGATCATCGAGGATGTGGTGGTCGGTTCCTGGCGGCGGTTCGTCTTCACCGTTGATCCGGCCCCGCCCGGCGGGGAGCTCGTCGACCTGCGCGCCTACGTCCTGTGTGTGCTGGACGGGTTGTATCGGGCGTTGCGGCGGCGGGACGTCTACGCCCTCGGTTCGCTGCGCTGGGGCGACCCGAGGGCGAACCTGCTCGACGGTCCGGCGTGGGAGCAGGCTCGCCCGCAGGTGCTGACCGCGTTGCGGCTCACCGAGCCGGTGAACTCACACCTGACGGACCTGGCCGGCCGGCTCGACAGCGCCTACCTGGAGTTGGCCGCCCGCCTCGGGCCAGCCGGTGATCGGGATCCGGACTCTCCGGTGCGGCTGGAACCTGATCGCTCCGGGAAGATCCGGTTGCACCTGACCCCGCTGGAGGCGGTCCGTGAACCGGCGTCGCTTGTTGGGTTGAGGGAGACGGTGGCTCGGATGATGCCCCGGGTCGACCTGCCCGAAGTGCTGCTGGAAGTCGACGTATGGACCGGTTACCTGGGCGAGTTCACCCACGCCGGGATGAGCGGGTCCGCGACCGGGTCACGGATGCGGGACCTGTCTACGTCGATGGCGGCGGTGCTCGTCGCGCAGGGCTGCAACCTCGGGTTCGCGCCGTTCGTCAAGCCCGGTCACCCGGCCCTGACCCGGGACCGGCTCTCGCATGTAACCCAGAACTACGTCCGGGCCGAGACTCTCGCCGCCGCGAACGCCCGGCTGATCACCGCCCAATCCAAGATCGGCGTCGCCCAATTGTGGGGCGGCGGCCTGCTCGCCTCGGTGGATGGGCTGCGGTTCGTCGTCCCGGTCCGCACCCTGGACGCCGGCCCGAACCCGCACTATTTCGGCCGAGGCCGCGGCATCACCTGGCTCAACGCGATCAACGACCAGGTCGCCGGCATCGGCGGGGTGGTAGTCACCGGCACCATGCGGGATTCTCTGCACGTCCTGGATGTCATCCTCGGCCGGGATGGTGGACCGCCGCCGGAGATGATCGCGACGGATACTGCGTCTTATTCCGACATCGTGTTTGGCATGTTCCGGCTCCTGGGCTACCAGTTCAGCCCCCGCCTGGCCGATCTGCCCGACCAGCGCCTGTGGCGGCTCACCCCGCCCGGAGCGCCCCGATTCGACTACGGCCCGATGAACGCCGTTGCCCGCAACCATCTTTCGTTCGACAAGATCCGCAAGCAGTGGCCAGACATGCTCCGCGTCGCCGGGTCGCTGCACACCGGCACCGTCGCAGGCTACGAGCTGCTGCGGATGCTGGGCCGCGACGGCAACCCCACCCCGCTCGGGGCGGCGTTCGCCGAATACGGCCGGGCTGCGAAAACCCTCCACCTGCTGGCCATGTGCGACCCGGCCGATGAAACCTACCGCCGCACCGTGCATGTCCAGCTCACCGTTCAGGAATCCCGACACCGCCTGGCCCGCAAAATCTTCCACGGACTGAGGGGTGAGATCCGAAAGCGCTACCGGGAAGGGCAGACCAGCTCGCCGCGCTCGGTTTGGTCCTCAACGCTGTGGTGCTGTGGAACACCCGCTACATCGACGCCGCATTGCAAGCCCTCCGCGAGCAGGGATACCCGGTGTCCGACGAGGACGCCGCCCGGCTGTCACCGCTGACCGACGCCCACCTGAACGTGCACGGCCGGTACACCTTCACCCACCCAACCGACGACGGACTCCGCCCGCTGAGGGACCTGACCGAAGCGATGGAAGAGGAATACCTGCCGGACGGATCCCAGCAATCAACCATCTGAACCCCGCCGTCATTTCGACAAACGACCATTCACCGACATGTTCCAGCCTCGGTGTGAAGCCTTGTGAAGTTGTCACTGGATTCGCCGCTCACGGAGTTGTCACAATGTCGACGACTGGGCCGACGGTGCAGTTTCCGGCTGCGCTGCCCAGATGAGATCTGGTGATCAGCCGACCCCGCCGGCGCGTTGGACCGCGCGGTACACGGTGGACCGGCCGACGCCGAACAGTTCGGCCAGCTCGGCGGTGGTGTGTCCGCCGGAGCGGTAAAGCCGACCAGGTGTTCCTCCTGGGCACCACTGGGCTGAGCGCGGAAATCGATTCCCGCAAGACCTGTCCGCTTTAATGCCC
>CAWDUY010000010.1:0-1062939 GCA_963805555.1 uncultured Actinomycetota bacterium | reverse complement strand
CGTCCGGGCCCAGACCGGTGTTCCGGAAGCCGGTTTCGACATCCTGGGGATGATCGACACTGAGGTAGATGCCACGGGTGCGGCGGAATTCCTGGCTGAACCGCTCGATCGCCAGCCCGACGGTCGGGGTGTAGACCACCGGGAGCATTTCGGAAATGTGTTCAGTGAGCAGGCGGTAGAACAACACCTCGTTGCGATCCCGCAGGTTGGCGAGATACACCCACTTCCGCAGATCGTTTGACTGCTCCAGATCCTGCGCGTACACCCGGCGCAGCTGCCCCTCAAGAGAGTGCTCACCCGGTGGGCAGTAACCCGCTCAACCCAACGCTTCTCGCTCCCTCAGGGTGAAGGCAGTCCCACGGTTGATCGTCGGCGAGGACAGCACGGCGCTGCCCCGAACGTTGATCCTGGCCACTACACCCTCGGGGTGGAAATGAGTTCGTACGGTCCCTTGGTCATAACTTCGCTTTCTGGGGTGAGTGGTGTGCCTGGCGAAGGCCGTGTCCGGCTAATTTCAGGCGACTCAGCCCGGTTCGGCATGATTCCGGTCGAATCGCTGGTCGCGAGGGGCCAGTCGCGGGCCGGCGGCCAATCAGCCATTCGTGCGTGACGACCGCGCGACCCACCAATGCGCGCAGCTATCGGGATCAGTGAGCTGCGACGGATTTATCACTCGACGAGTGCCTGTAGCTCACGACATCGGCTCGATGCTCCTCCGCGGAGTGCTCGTCCAGCATGTCGAGATCGTCGAATGGGTCTTCATCGGAGAAGACCCGTTCGGCCTGCGAACGGTCGATCTCCTTCACCCATTTCGCGATCACCAGGGTGGCGACCGCGTTGCCCGAGAAGTTCGTCAGCGCCCGTGCCTCCGACATGAACCGGTCGACCGCAACGATGAGCCCGACACCGGGCACCAACGCCGGCGCGTGCGACGCGAGTCCACCACCAAGGACCGCCAGCCCAGCACCGGTCACCCCGGCAGCCCCCTTGGAGGCCACGATCATGAACACGAGCAGCGAAAGCTGCTCGGACCAGCTCAGCGGCATGCCAAGGGCATTGCTGATGAACAGCGAGGCCATCGTCAGATACATCGCTGTGCCGTCCAGGTTGAACGAGTACCCCGTTGGCACCACGATCCCGACAACCGGTTTCGACACCCCGAGATGCTCCATCTTCGCGATCAACCTCGGCAGCGCCGTCTCCGATGATGATGTCGCCACGATAAGCAAGTACTCCTGCCGCAGGTAATACAGGACCTTGAATATCGAGAAACCTGTGGTGATTTTGAGCAACGCACCCAGGATGACGACGATGAAGAACACGCAAGTCAGGTAGAAGACCAACACAAACATCGACAACGATCCGATGGCTGCCCAACCGGCGTTGCCGACGACGCCGGCGATGGCGCCGAACGCACCGATCGGGGCCAGCCACATGATGCCGGCCAGGATCTTGAAGACCAGTCGTTGCAACACGGTCACGAAGTTCAGCACCGGTTCTCCCTTGGAACCCAGCGCCTGTACCGCGAACCCGACCAACAAGGCCACGAACAGCGCTTCCAGGACAGAACCATCAGTCAGCGCAGAGAACAACGTGGTGGGAATGATATCGATCAGAAAGTTCCCGGACGTTTCCACCTCCGGAACCGTGTACGTAGCCGTGGCGGCAGCGGCTTGCAGGCCATCACCAGGCTTGATCAGATTGCCGACCAACAAACCGAGGAACAACGCGAACGTCGACATCACGATGAAGTACAACAGTGCGATACCGCCGACCTTGCCGACCTGGGAGGCCTTCCTGACGGAGCCGATACCCAATACTATGGTGCAGAAAATGATCGGCCCGATCATCATCTTGATCAGGTTGACGAATGCGGTGCCCAGTATCGCAAGCCAGGCGGCATCCTTCCCGAAGATCAACCCTACGGCGGTGCCGGCGACAACTGCAACAATCACCGCGATATACAACCAATGGGTGCTGACCTTTTTCCGCCGCTGCTCGGTTTCGACGGATCCGCCCGGTTCCGGTGGCGGCGACTTCATAGTCGTCATGGGATTCTCCTTACGAACGGCCAGATCGGCCAGTGCATCTCGCACCACGGACACGTTGCGAGTAACGAATCCCAACCCGCCGCAGGACGGAAGGGCGGAGCTAGTAAGAACCATGGCTGATCGTGAATTCGATTCGGCGCTCCCGCCACGCCCAGTCTTTCCCGAGGGTCGCCGTTCAAGAATCAGGTTCGCGATGGACCGCTCAGGAGGGATTACGAGGCCACACATGCCAACCCACGGGCCGGTAGGCAATTCGGCTCACCCGCCAGTGCGGCGACCACCATTGTTGGAACGTCCAGGACCGCTTGTTCCTGTTCGTCCAAAGCCGAGGTACCAAGGATTGCCGCGATCGCAGGATGCCGAACACAGTTGGCCTGTTCCAGTGCGCAACCCACCCAGACATCGCTGGGCGATGAGACGACCTCACGGTGCCGCGGCCAAACCCGTTGGCGGCGAGGCACCGGCCCCAGCCAGCTGTGCATTCAGCACCCATGACACAACTCCGAGGCAGCGATCTTGTCAAGGAACGGCGTTGATTCACCCCGGAATGCGCGCATAGAGGCGCACTGATTCACGACAAAATGGGCGCGAAGGCAACTGTGGTCACTACAGGGGCGGCCAGTTCAGCCAGTTCTCGTCCCGATAATCCGAAAAGGGACAGCGACGTCGAGGAGACGCCGCGCCAGACCCTCAGTGCTGTCCTGCTGTGCTAAATGGCGTGCTGCTCGGGCCGCTAGAGCGGATCGCCGGCGACAGGCGGTTCCGGCCCGTCCAGCACGCTCACTGCAATCCCGTACGGCAGGAACCGGACCTTGCGGTTGCTGTCCGTGTTGTGTTTGTTCGCGCGCAGCGCATCGAGTTCGGTCGCGTACACCTGCTCGACCTGAGCGCCGCCGGCGCCGTCCACCGTGTAGATCACCCAAACGCCGTCGCCGGTATCGCCGGTCGTCTCCGGCTCCGGCGCCGTTCGGCTGCGCCGCCCGAACTCGTCAAAGAGCACTGACCAGCCAGCTCGGTCACCTGATCGATCGAAAAGCCCGCCCAGACGACCGAGAGCGTCCCGCACTTGCTCACCCGCACCCGGGAAGAGGCGATCGATGTCCTCGGGATCGAATCCGAACGGCTGGTTGTCGCCCACGGCGGCCTCCTGGTTTCAGTGTCCACGCACAGCTACTGGTTCCTCCCAGTGTGCGCCCGTCGACGGCGGCCATGCAGGACCGCCGGCCGGCAGGAGGAGTCCGCGTTCGCCCATGGCTCGGTCATTCAATCCGGTACTGCACCACGATCACGCAGTCGGAGCATCTCCGCCCGGATCTCTTTCTCGGTCGGCACGGCCCGAATGTAGGCGTCCCACCAGTTGGCGGCGACACCGATCCCCCAACCGAAGATCGGAAACACCGGCCAGAAGAACGGCACACCGGTCATCCACCAGATCACCACCAAGAAGCCATTGACCAAGAGATAGATCATGGCGTGCAATTTGAATTCGGCCTGCTTCTTCAATCGGCCAAGTGCCAACTGTCGGAGGGCTGCATCCTGCGTGGTGTTGTCGATGCTCATCACCAGGCTCCTTTCCGGACTGTATTTCGAAACGGGACTTCCCGGGAACCATTCATCAGCCTCGTCGGTCCCGGTCGCCGGGACAACGGGCCAAGGTCCTGATCGCCTCAGCAAAGGTCCCGATCGCACGAGAACACCTGGCAGCAAACGGCATCGAAACGCCATCCGCCCAACATTCGAGACCTTCGGCCCTTCCGCGTTCACCTCACGCGGTCCAACCTGAATTTGCCAGGCACGCATCGTTGCGCGCCGTGACCCGGCGGAGGGAAATCACATGACCAAGGCCGCTCGCCCACTGCTCACAGCCATTCTCGCAATGCTCTGCGCGGCGATAGTGGTCGGTTGCAGCGCAGCGACGCCGGACGTCGCCACTGCGCCAACGCCGGCCACAACGCCCTCGTCTTCCGCAACGTCAAGTCCGCGCGCCTCGACCGCTCCGCCGACCACCCCACGCATCACGGAGTCGCCCGCTCAAGGGACGACAACCCGGGTCAGCCCGACCCCGTCGGAACCGGGCTCGGCAGATCCCACGCCGACCGGATCCGGCGTTCTGCCGACAGATCTCAGCGGAGCCGTTTACGGGTACATCACCGCGGTCGATGTGCCGGCATCGCAACTGACGGTCGACAAAGTCGATTGGTTCGACGGCGCCGCGGCTGAGCAGGCATGCGCCGAGGACGGCGTGCCACAGGAGGCCCGGCTCAATGAATGGTGCTCGCTGTATTACTTCCGGAATGTCAATCCGGCCCTCCGGGTGGTCACCGTCGATCCCCAGGTCGCAGTCACCACCTTGGATGGCAACGTCCCGACACCAGGTGACCTGGCTTCCCTGGCCGACCGGATCACGACGCCGACGGGCTCCACGAGACCCTATCGGCTCACGGTGGTGGACGGGGTTGTGACCGAGGTGACCGAGATCTACCAGCCCTGACGTCGCGGCGCAGGTCCGCCCGGCCGCGGCGCACGTACCGGGTAGGACGAGATGGCTGGACGAAACACGATGGGAGAGAAAGGCCAATCTCCTGGTGCGCGGTCGCCATTGCTGAACCGGCAACGGGAGTGGCGCGAGCGCGCCGCGATCGGCCAGCATGGCCGAGTGACCAACGACAGCACCGCAGCATCGCCCGCGTCCTACGACCTCCCACCCGCCGACGCCTACCGCGGAGACCCCGTGGTGCAGGCGGAATGGGACGGCCGGTACGCCGACCGGCAGCAGCTGTGGAGCGGGCAGCCGAACGGCGCACTCGTGACCGAGGTCGCCGGCCTCACCCCCGGCCGGGTCCTCGACGTCGGCTGCGGCGAGGGCGCGGACGCGGTCTGGCTCGCCCGCGCCGGCTGGGACGTCACCGCACTCGAGGTCTCCGGCCTGGCGCTGCGGCGGGCCGCCGGGCACGCCCGCGACGCCGGCGTCGCCGTTCACTGGGTGCACGCCGAGCTGGCGCAGGCGAACCTTCCGCTGGCGTCCTTCGACCTGGTCTCCGCGCAGTACCCGGCCCTCTTGCGCACCCCGGACGCCGCCGCCGAGCGTGCGCTGCTCGCAGCCGTTGCACCCGGCGGTGTACTGCTCCTCGTGCACCACGCCGGGATGGAAACCCGGCCGGTGCAGGACGACGAATTCGACCCGGCCGACTACGTCTGGCCGCCGATGATCACCGCCTTGCTCGACGCCGACTGGCTGGTGGAACTGAACGAGCAGCGTCCGCGGATCGTCCCCGACGGAGGCGCCGGTGCGCACCACGTCGACGATCTCGTGCTGCGTGCGCGCCGGCTGCGCTGACCGTCCCGGTCCACATTCGGCCAGGTACCAGCGATGATTGACCGCAGGACGTGGTGACGGCCTGACGAGCAGCCGTCAGAGATCGTCCGGGAAGGCGGCAACGGTGCAAGCCTGGGTGGTGCAGCAATGCGGGCCGATTCACGATCGGCCACTGCAACGAGTCGAGCGGGACCTCCCCGAACCCGGTCCCGGCCAGATACGGGTGCGGATCTCGTGTTGCGGGGTGTGCCGGACCGATCTGCACCTGGCCGAGGGGGACCTGCCGCCCCGCCGGGCGCACGTCACCCCCGGGCACGAAATCGTCGGCCGGGTGGATGCGCTCGGGCCGGGCGCCGAAGGGTTCACCGTCGGGGACCGGGTGGGGATCCCCTGGCTCGCCAGCACTGATCAGTCCTGTCGCTACTGCCGTCGCGGTGACGAGAACCTCTGCTCCCAACCCGCTTTCACCGGATGGGACGTTGACGGCGGGTACGCCGATAGCTGTGTGGCCGACGAACAGTTCGTCTACCTTCTGCCCGACGGAGTGTCGGACGAGCAGGCGGCGCCCCTGTTGTGCGCCGGGATCATCGGCTACCGGGCCCTGCGAGCGGCGGCCGTCCCGACAGGTGGCAGCGTGGGGATCTATGGGTTCGGTGGCAGCGCCCATCTCACCGCGCAGGTCGCATTGCATCTGGGTCTGCGGGTGCACGTGCTCACCCGCGGCGAACACAACCGGCAGCTGGCTACCGACCTGGGCGTCGATTCGGTCGGACTGGCCGCCGACTCACCGCCGGAGCCACTGGACGGCGCGATTCTCTTTGCCCCGGCCGGCGATCTCGTCCCAGTTGCGTTGCGCGCGTTGGATTCTGGCGGAACCCTGGCCATCGCCGGAATCTGGTTGTCCGACATCCCCGCACTGAACTACGAGAAAGAGCTTTTTCGTGAGCGCCGACTGCGCAGCGTCACGGCCAACACCCGGCTCGACGGCGAGGAATTTCTGCGACTCAGCTCCCGGTTCGGCATTGCCGCCACCACCCACCCCTATCCGATGTCCCGGGCGCAGGATGCCCTGACGGACCTGGCCGATGGGCGATTCGGCGGTGCGGCAGTCCTGCACAACTGAATCGGCTCCCCGTTATGACCGCGGGTTGAGATACACGACGACGAAAAGGGCGATGAACATGACGACGGCGGCAATCAGGAACGCCGGACCCGACCAGGAAAGCACCCGCCCCCATCGGCCGAGCCTGGTCGCGGCGGTTTGCCGGACCGTTGAGGTCCACCGCAGCGACCGATAGGCGCGAACCAGGTGCAGCCGATCGGTCCACACCGGGAACGGGCGCCAGCTGCCCGGTCCCATCGAGGATCCGGTTTCCCGTCTGCTCAGCGGGTAGGCAAGTATGAGGGCGGCAATGCCGACCAGGAACCGCAGGAAGATGGCGATCGCCACAACGGCGAAGGGTGACAGCAGTAACTGAATGGCCTGTCCGGGCGACGTCACCTGTGGCATGGCCGCCAAACGTTTCTCGCTGACCACCCATGCGTAGCTCACCCCCGCGAGGAACAGCGCGGGCACCGAACTTCGCACCAGCCACAGCACGAGCAGCGCGGTCGCGTCGAATCGACCTCGGACGGCAGCGGACGGGTCGATGGGGTGCCTGATCGGGTCCAACCCGTCCGCACCCTCGCCGCGACCGTCGTTCACGATCAGGATCGAACCACGCATTCCGTCCCCTACGCGAACGCCCTTGCCGATCGCCGCCCCGCCCGCCCCTCGATTGACCCCGCCGACGGACCGCTCGACGGCTACGATCACCTGATGGTCGAGCCGCCAGCTCCGCTCCGCCCGGACGATGTCGGGCGCCCGTGCCCAGGTCAACGCGTCGTCGCGGCCTGTGACCTACCGACCGAAACACATGCTCGGAAGCTGGTGAAATCCGGGACCGAGGGCGAGATCCTCAGGACGCCGGCATACTTCACGACCGCGTACTCCATCAAATTCTTCGTCCACGGCACCGGCATCACCCTGCATCGAATCAATCGCCACGAATTCCGGATCGTCGGCGAGGCAACGGCGGTCGTCACTCCGACCTACCCGGCGAGTGCGCGATATCCGCAACCGCTTCGGGTGACAACACCAGCACAGCTCGATGACGTTCAGCGCGACCGCGCCGAAGAAGGCGGGTCGGACTGACATCAGCCAGGGACCGAGAAGTCCACCGCGCCCAGCGCTATCGCTGGATGACCCGATCACGGCCAGCGCCACCACCTTCGATACCCCTCGACGGGCGCGGGGTGAGAACCCTGCCCCCCCAGGGCGAGGACCGATCAAAACCTGCGACGAATCGGGAATGATGCCGTACACATCACTTCACTCAGGTTGGACGGCATCGGCGGTATCCGGTCCGGTGCCAGACGGTATCGCCGGGACCGGGTTTGCCGCCACCGTGCCGGGCTGCGTGCACACCGATCTGCTCGCCGCCGGCCTGATCGCCGATCCGTTCGACGGGTCGAACGGGGTTGACCAGCAATGGATCGGTGACACGGATTGGCGCTTCGAGAGCACGTTCGACTGGGCGGACGACGGTTCCGACCGGCACGACCTGGTCGCTGCCGGACTCGACACGATCGCCACCATCGAGATCAACGGCTCTGTCGTCGGTCGCACCGAGAACCAGCACCGCAGTTACCGTTTCGACATCGCGAAGGCGCTGGTTCCCGGCCGCAACAGCATTGCGGTCGAATTCGCCGCACCCGTGCCGGCCGCCATCCGGCGATCCGACGAGCACGGTCCTCGCCCGCATGCCAACCACCATCCCTACAACGCGATCCGCAAAATGGCGTGCAACTTCGGCTGGGACTGGGGCATCGACGTTGCGACCAGTGGCATCTGGCGGGCCATCGGCATCGAGAGCTGGTCCGGAGTGCGCATCGCATCGGTCCGACCACTCGTCGGATTCGACGGCAGCACAGGGGTTCTCACCGCGCACATCGAACTCGAACAGGCGCTGCCCGGAGCGGGCCCCGCGACCGAGATCACCGTGACGGCCGCCGCCCGGCAGGAAACGACGGTCATCGACACCACCGCCGCGACGGTGCAGGTGCTGATCCCGGAGGTGGACCGTTGGTGGCCGATCGGGCACGGCAAGCAGCCGCTCTACGAGGTCGTTGTCACCGCCGGCCCCGTCACCGGGGGTGGGGCCGGCGTGCCCGGGCCGTCGACCTGGACCGGACGAGTCGGTTTTCGCACCGTTGACCTCAACGTCGAACCCGACGCCGGCGGAACACCTTTCGAGATCCGGGTCAATGGGGAGTTGGTGCAGGTGCGCGGCGCCAACTGGATTCCCGATCACGCCTTCCTGACAGACATCGACGCAGACCGGTACGGACGCCGGATCGCCGATGCCGTCGCCGCGAACATGAACCTGTTACGGGTCTGGGGTGGCGGGATCTACGAGTCGGAGGAGTTCTATGCCTGCTGTGACGAACTGGGTGTGTTGGTGTGGCAGGACTTTCTGTTCGCCTGCGCCGCCTATGCCGAGGAGGACTGGCTGGCCGCCGAGGTCGAGGCCGAGGCAAGGCAGGCCATCGTCCGGCTCTCCGGACATCCGTCACTGATCATCTGGAACGGCAACAACGAAAACATCTGGGGTTACGTGGATTGGGGGTGGCGGCCGCTGCTCGCGGGCCGCACCTGGGGAAACGGTTACTACCGGGAACTGCTCCCGAACCTGCTCGCCGAACTCGATCCCACCCGTCCGTACTCCCCGGGCAGCCCGTATTCCTTTACCGACTATCTGCATCCGAACGACCAAAACAACGGCACCATGCACATCTGGGATGTGTGGAACGAACTCGACTACTCCGGCTATCGCGAGGACACCCCCCGCTTCGTTTCCGAATTCGGCTTTCAGGGTCCACCCGCGTGGTCGACCCTGACCAGGGTCGTCCACGACGAGCCACTCGATCCGTACGCCGTCGACATGCTGGTTCACCAGAAGGCTGACGAGGGGAACCTCAAACTGGAGAAGGGCTTGCGCGGTCACCTGCCGAAGCCGAAGACGATCGAGGAATGGCATTACGCGACCCAACTGAACCAGGCCCATGCCATCCGCTTCGGCATCGAGCACTTCCGTTCGCTCGCGCCGTACAACACCGGGTCTGTGGTCTGGCAGCTCAACGACAATTGGCCGGTCATCTCCTGGTCCGCAGTCGATTTCGACGAACACCGCAAGCCGCTCTGGTATGCGCTGCGGGCCGCCAACCGGCCGAGGTTGGCGACGATTCAGCCACGCGACGGCGGGCTGTCGCTGATCCTGCTCAACGACACCTCGCAGCATTGGACCGGCGGTATCACGGTCACCAGGCAGGACTTTGACGGAACAGTTCTGGCCGGCGAAGAATTGACCGGAATTGTCGAGGAACGCGGCGTCGCCACCATCGCACTTTCTGCCGCCCTGTCGACTGCCGAAAGGCTCTCGGGAGAGCTGTTGATCGCGAGCTTCGGCGATGCATCGTTCGCGCGGGCGACCTGGAACTACGCTGAAATAGTCGATCAGGAGCTGGATACCGACCCGATCACGGCGACCGCATCCCGCATCGACACCGGATATCGGGTGTCAGTCTCGGCTCGATCCTATGTGCGAGACATCGTGCTGCAGGCCGATCGCATCGATCCACGGGCCACTGTGGACGACTCCCTGGTCACCCTGCTGGCCGGCGAGGCCGCGCATTTCCGGGTCACCAGCTCGGTCGCCGGCGACCCGGCCGAGTACCTCCAGGCCCTGGTCCTCCGGCACGCCAACGGCCTGCTGGGCCCGGCGACTGTGCAGCGGGCTGTCGGCCACACACCTTTAGGCGGCTGACCGGACCGTCAACTTCTTGGCCCGCGGCACGCCGCGATGACTGCTCTCCGTCGACACGTCGGCGATCTCGTCCCGCAGAATCCAGGACCAGAGTGTGTCAGCCTCAGGGTGCAATCCCGCCTCGCGGAGCTTGGCCACCAGTTCCCTGGCCTGCGCGCCGCTCAAGTCGCCGTAAGACCGGCCGTGCATCGCCTGAGCGGCCTGGTTGATGTGGCTGTCGATGCTGATCCTCATGCCGACTCCAGGGGCTATCCGGAAGGTGTTGTTGGTAGGACGGGCCAACGGGGCGGGCATCACGCGGTTCTTGCAAGAAACTCGTGCCTTCTTCACACGGATACCGCAGGGCGCCGCAGACCCGGGCTCGGCCCACTGACCGCTCAATCAGCGCGCCTAATGGACTGGACCCACTTTGCTACCTTGGGTCTGCAGGCGATCAGGAGGAACGAGGGAGACCAGACGTGCTTGGGTGACGATGACAGCTCCGGTTGATCCGGATGCTGTTCGGCAGGCGCCCCACAGCGCCGTTGCCGAGATCGCCGTCAGTCCCACGGACTTTCTTTCCCCCCGGGCAGCGCCCGGCGGACGCATACCCCCGAGGACCTCGCATGTCAGATGCGCTCATTACCTGCTCGAAGCTGTCCTTCTCCTGGCCGGATGACACCCCGGTCTTCCACGATCTGTCCCTGACCGTCGGTACCGGACGCACCGGTCTCGTCGCACCGAACGGCGCCGGTAAGAGCACCCTGCTCAAGCTGATCGCCGGTGAACTCACACCCAGCAACGGGACGGCGTCCGCCACGGGCGTACTCGGCTACCTCCCGCAGGACCTTCCCCTCGCAGGCGACCTGACGGTGGCCGGGGTCCTGGGAATCGCACCGGCAATCAGCGCGCTGCGCGCCATCGAATCCGGCGACGCGAGCGAGGGTCACTTCGCCACCATCGGCGAGGACTGGGACATCGAGGAACTCACGCGGGCCCAACTGGACCGGCTCGGGTTGGGCGATCTTGCGTTCGGCAGGGAACTGCGGACCCTCAGCGGAGGGCAGATTGTGTCTCTCGGCCTTGCCGCCCAGCTCCTGCGGCGGCCCGACGTGCTCCTGCTGGATGAACCGACCAACAACCTCGATCTCGACGCACGCCGAGGGCTTTTCGAGGTTCTCGCGGACTGGAACGGCTGCCTGCTATTGGTCAGTCACGACCGTGAACTGCTCGACCGGATGGACCGCATCGCCGAACTCCACCCCGGCGACGTGAGCCTGTTCGGAGGGAACTTCGCCGACTACGAGGAAGCCGTGCACGCCGCCCAGGAGCTGGCCGAGCAGAACGTCCGGAACGCCGAGCAACGGGTCAAGCGGGAGAAACGGGAAATGCAGCAGTCGCGCGAGCGAGCCGCGCGTGGGGCGAGCAACGCCAGTCGCAACCTGAAAGATGCCGGCCTACCGAGGATCTTCGCCGGAGCGATGAAGCGGAGCGCGCAGGAGTCAGCGGGAAAGGCGAAGGAAATACACGCTGCACGAGTGAGCGACGCGATGTCCCGGCTCGACGAGGCCGGCCGCGCCCTGCGCGACGAGCAGCAGATCGCGCTGGAACTGCCTGCAACCAACGTCCCGGCGGGACGCACGGTGTTTGTTGGTGAGCGGATGCAGGTGCGTTTCGGCGACCGCTTGCTCTTTGACGGTGGCGGTGTCGACCTGATGATCCGTGGGCCCGAACGGATCGCCCTCACCGGTGGCAATGGTGCCGGCAAGTCCACGCTGCTGCGAATCATCAGCGGCGGCATTGATCCGGTCGACGGCGAGATTAACCGGACCGGCGGCCGGGTCGCGTACCTTTCCCAACGGCTGGACCTGTTGGATACCGCAAGCACGGTGGCCGAGAATCTGGCCGCCTTCGCGCCAGGGTTGCCGGCGTCGCGGCGGATGAACCTGCTCGCCCGCTTCCTGTTTCGAGGCGACCGGATCCATCTGCCGGTCGGCGTGCTGTCCGGTGGCGAGCGACTACGAGCAACCCTGGCATGCGTTCTGTTCGCTGAGCCCGCCCCCCAACTGCTGCTGCTCGACGAGCCGACCAACAATCTCGACCTGGTCAGTGTCGGCCAGTTGGAGAACGCGCTCAGCGCTTTTCAAGGTGCGTTCGTGGCCGCCAGTCACGACAGTCGCTTCCTCGCGGAGATCGGGGTCAACCGGTGGCTCCGGCTGGAGAACGGCCGATTGTCGCAGGTGGCTGCGCCAGCGGAGCACTGATGGTTCTGAGTCGGGCGCGGGCCGACGCCGAGGCCGGGCCGAACGCGGGCTGACACCGAGGCCGGGCCGAACGCGGGCTGACACCGAGGCCGGGCCGAACGCGGGCTGACACCGAGGCCGGGCCGGACGCGGGCTGACACCGAGGCCGGGCCGGGCGCGGGCGCGGGCGCGGTTCGGTGCGGTGCGGTGCTGAAGCGTTGCTATTGGGGTTGAACTCCCGCTTGATGGGTGCTGCAGTCACCGTTGAGCGGGTGATGAACCCCTTGAGCAGTGGTTCGGTGGAGGCAGGTCTGGCCCGAGAACCGTTGCTGAAAGGGGACTGTCGGTGGTCCAGGCTAGGGTTCTTGTATGGGGATGGACACCGTGTTGGACTCGGCACAGGCCGATGTCACGACCGCGTGCGCCGCCCTGCGGGACCTGCAGGACCTGGATTTCTGGAAGATCCCCGAACTGGACCTGTTGGGGTTGGCGCAGTCGATCGAGGGCCTGGCCCGGCTCGGGTACGCCGCGCAGGTGCGGGTCGCGGGGGAGGTCGACACCCGGCACACCGCGGCGAGCTTCGGGTCCGCGTCCACCGTCGCCCTGTTGCGGGAAACGTTGACGATCTCCGCGCCGGACGCCAGAGCCCGGGTGAACACCGCGAAAATGGTCCTCCCACAGACCCAACCGTCCGGTGGGGTGGCGGACCCGGTGCTCCCGGAACTCGCGGCCGCGTTGGCGGACGGATCGATCGGGGTGGAGCAGACCAGGATTGTGGTGTCCACCATCAAGGGCGCTCGGAACCCGGACCCGGGGATGCTCGACGAGGCGAAGAAGGTCCTCGTGCAGGCCGGCACGGTGACCGAACCGAAACCGTTCGCGGCGTTCGCGAAGATCCGTTGCCCATGCGTTGGATCTGGACGGGAAACCCGACAACGACCCGGCCGACCGGGTGCAGTTGACCATCGGCACCCGCAACCCGGACACCGGGCTCACCGGGTTCAAGGGCCAGTTGGACGACGTCGGCGTGGAACTGCTGGGCAAGGCGATCGAGGGGCTCACGAACACCAAGCCGGGAGCGGACGGCACCCCGGACCGCCGCACCCCGGCGGTCCGGCGGGGGCATGCGCTGAAGGAGGTCCTGACCCGGTACCTGAACGTCGGTGACACCCCGACGCATGGTGGGGAACGCCCGCACATCACCCTCACGATGGACTACGCGGACCTGCGGAACCGGATCGGCGCCGCGTACCTAGAGTTGGGTGGGGTGATCACCGCCGGGGAAGTGCGGCTGCTGGCGTGCGACGCCGAGATCATCCCCATGGTGATGAACGGCAAGTCCGAGGTCCTGGACGTCGGCCGGGCGAAACGGTTGTTCACCGCGCCGATCCGGAAAGCGATCACCCAACGCGACCGTGGGTGTTGCTTCCCGGGTTGTGACCGGCCACCGGCCTGGACCGATGCCCATCATGTGCTCTCATGGCTTGATGGTGGGGACAGTTGCTACGAAAATGGTTGCCTGCTTTGCCGTTTCCATCACACGGAGGTCCACAAGGGCTTCTGGAAGATCAACTGGGGCGCCGACGGCATCCCCGAATTCGTGCCCCCGATCTGGGTGGACCCGGAGCAGAAACCCAGACGCAACACCACCCACCGCGTCACCGACCTGCTCAAGTGAGTGATCGTGTGGACACCCGCTGAGCAGAGGCTTGCCTGGTTGGTGATCGCGGGGGCGCACACGTGCTTTCTGCCCGAAGTATCTCGCCGCCTTTTTGCAGCTGCCACTGTTCGAGTCCCACGTGCCATCCCGCCGTGCGGGAGTGCGCCGCGCCCGCCAGAACGATCAATGGCCCGGCCGCTTTCCGCGGCATCCGCCGTGTTGATGCTGGCGGGCTGAAGGGCGTCGATGGTCCCCTGCGGGAAGCTCAGCCCTGATTCGAGAATGCCGCATCAAAGGCCGCGGATGGCGGGTCGAACGCCAGTCGCTTCACGAACGCCAGTGCCTCGGGCGCACCGACCAGCCGGTCCATGCCCGCGTCCTCCCATTCGACGGAAATCGGGCCGGTGTAGCCGATCGTGTTCATCATCCGGAAGCTGTCCTCCCACGGCACATCCCCATGACCGGTCGAAACGAAGTCCCAGCCGCGCCGCGGGTCCGCCCATGCCAGGTGCGACCCGAGCACCCCGCGCCGACCGTTGCCGGTGCGCAGCTTCGCGTCCTTGCAGTCCACGTGGTAGATGATGTCGCGGAAATCCGACATGAACATCACCGGGTCAAGGCCCTGCCACACGAAGTGACTCGGATCCCAGTTCAGCCCGAACGCCGGCCGGTGACCGATCGCCTCCAGGGTTCGCTCGGTCGTGTAATAGTCGTAAGCGATCTCGCTCGGATGGACTTCGTGGGCGAACCGGACGCCGACCTCGTCGAAAACATCGAGAATCGGATTCCACCGGTCGGCAAAGTCCTGATAGCCAGCGTCGATCAACGATTGCGCGGCCGGCGGGAACATCGCAACGTATTTCCAGATCGCCGAGCCGGTGAAGCCGACGACGGTGTCGACACCGAGCCTCGCGGCCGTGCGGGCCGTCATCTTCATCTCCTCGGCAGCCCGTTGGCGGACTCCTTCCGGATCTCCGTCACCCCAGATCCGGTCGGGCAGGATGTCGCGATGGCGCGCATCGATCGGGTCGTCACAGACCGCCTGGCCCTTGAGGTGATTGGAGATGGCGTAGACGGACAACCCGTACCGATCCAGGATCTCCTTCCGACCCTCGATATAGGAGTCGTCCTCCGCTCCCTGCCAGACATCGAGATGGTCGCCCCAGCAGGCGATCTCCAGGCCGTCGTAGCCCCACTCCGAGGCCAGCCGGGCCACTTCCTCGAACGGCAGGTCGGCCCACTGGCCGGTGAACAAGGTAATCGGTCGCGCCATCTCAGTGCCCCTCGTCGTTCGGAATTGCCTGCCAACTGCTGTTCGCCGCAGAACTCGCCTCCACGGCCGCCAACGCACGCTGCACATGCAGTCCGTCGCCAAAGGTCGGCCGCGCAACACCGCCGGCGGCAATCGCATTCACCACATCAATCACCTGGTGGGTGAACCCGTGCTCGTAGCCCAGTCCGTGACCAGGTGGCCACCATGCCGACAGATACGGGTGCGTCGGCTCCGTGACCAGTATCCGGGCGAACCCCGCCGCCTCGGCCGGCACCCGGCCGTCATAGTGCTCGAGCACGTTCATGCTCTCGAAGTCGAACGCGAGACTGCCTTTATTGCCGTTGATCTCGAAGCGCATCGCATTCTTCCGGCCGAGCGCGAACCGGGATGCCTCGAACGCAGCGAGCGCACCGGACTCCAGGGTGCCGAAGAACACTGCCGCGTCGTCAACGGTCACCGGGCCGAACTCGCTGCCGGCGACGCCGCCCGATATCGCTCCCCCGGAACCGGCCGCTACCGGCCGTTCCTTGACGAAGGTCTCCAGCCGGCCGGACACGCCAGTCAGTCGCTGACCGGTGACGAATTCGATGGCGTCGATAATGTGCGCACCAATATCGCCGAGGGCACCGGAACCGGCTTTTTCCTTGTCCATCCGCCAGGTCAGCGGTGAATTCTCGTCGGAGAGCCAATCCTGCAGATACTGGGCACGAACCTGCCGAACAGCGCCGATCGTGCCCTCCGCCACCATTTTGCGGGCCAGCGCGACGGCCGGTGTGCGACGGTAGGTGAATCCCACCATCGCCTGTAGTTCTGGCGCAGCGAGGGCTGCCGACGCCATTGCCTGGGCCTCGGCAACGGTGTTGGCGAGCGGCTTCTCGCACATCACGTGTTTGCCGGCTGCCAAGGCCGCAATCGCGATCTCCGCATGGGTGTCGCCCGGGGTGCAGATGTCCACCAGGTCGATGTCGGGGCGTTCGATCACCCGTCGCCAATCGACATCGCTTTCCTGCCAACCCAACCGGCGCGCGGCGTCCGCCACGGCAGCCGCTTGCCGGCCGACCACGACCGTCATCTCGGGTCGCATCGGCAGGTCAACCACGTGGCCCGCGGTCCGCCACGCCTGGGAGTGCGCCGCCCCCATGAAGGCATACCCGATCATCGCGACCCGCAGCGCGGGCACCTCGGCGCTCGTCATTGTGTCCATCCTCGTTCCCGGTCGACTTCCTGTGCGGGCAGCAAGGGTAGTTGCTGCTACCCCATGAACCGCGGTCCCGATCGGCGGAGTGCGCCGATCGGGACCGAATGGCTCAGGACTCGAAGGCGCTCGGCAAATACTGCTCGACGTTCTCCTTGGTGACAACCGGTGCATACAGCTTGATCTGGCGTGGCACCTCGACCTCGACCAGATCGCCCAGCGCCTCGTCCCGCACCAGGAGCCGGGCCAACCGGATACCGTCGGCGGCCTGGGTGGACGGGTAGATGACGGTTGCCTTCAGGACCGTGTCATCGGCCTGGATGTCCCGCATGACGTTGGCCGATCCGGCACCGCCGACCATGATGAACTCACTGCGATTGGCATTCTTGATGGCGGCCATGACGCCGACACCCTGATCGTCATCGTGGTTCCACAGGCCGTCAATCTTCGGTGCGGCCTGCAGCAGGTTGGACGCGGCTGCCTCACCGGATTCCACGGTGAACTCCGCGGCCACCCGGTTGGACACCTTGAGGCCGCAGTCGGCCAGCGCGTCGGAGAAGCCCTTCGAGCGGTCCTGCGTCAGTGGCAACGAATCGATGCCGGCGATCTCGGCGATCACCGCGTCCGGCTTGTCCGCCAACTGCTCACACAGGTAGGTACCGGCTGACACGCCCATGCCGTAGTTGTCGCCGAGAATCGTCGAGCGGGCAGCAAAGGGGCTGGAGAATTCGCGGTCCACGTTGATCACCGGGATTCCCGCGTCCATGGCCTTGGTCGCCACGTCGGTCATCGCCGCGCCGTCGAACGGCAACAGCACGATGGCGTCCACCTTGTCGTTGATGAAGGTTTCGACCTGGCTGATCTGCAGGTTGACGTCATTGGTGCCTTCGGCCACGACCAGGTCGACGTCACCGAGCGCCTCGGCTTCGGCCACCGCGGACTTGGTGATCGAACCCATCCAGCCGTGATCGGCGGCCGGCGCCGAGAACCCGATCTTGATCTTCTCGCCGGACGGGGCGGCTGAGCCGGTCGCCGAACCGCTCGCTTCTCCGGTTGCAGCGGCCGCACTGGTGGCGGCCGAGGTCGTGCTCGCCGCGGTCGTCGATGAGTTGGTACAGGCGGTGAGGGCAAGGGCGGCAGCGGCGACCAGCGCTACCGTCCCCAGCGTGCGACGACCCGGCCGGCGGCGCGCGGTTCCGATGGCAGCGTGGGCGGGTGTTCGATGAGACATGGTGGTGCTCCTTCACTTCGTCGTGATGGGGATTTCAGCCGTGATGAGGAATGCAGGTACCCGGCGGCGCAGCCGAACAGACCGCGCCAGGGTCCGAGAGTTGTTGCGGTGCAGGATGGATCGCGGGCCGAATCAGCCTCCCCGAGCCCGCGCGGCCACCCGCTGTTGGAGCAGCACGGCAGCAACGATGATCAGGCCCTTGGCGATGGCCTGCGCAGAGATGGACAGGTTGTTCAGGGTGAAGACGTTGGTCAGCGTGGTGAAGATCAGCACCCCGAGAACGGTCCCGACGATGGTGCCGCGGCCACCGGACAGCAGGGTGCCACCGATCACCACGGCGGCGATGGCGTCCAGTTCGTAGAGCGTCCCGTGGGTGGACGAACCGGCCGTGGTGCGCGCCATGATCATCACCGCGGCGATGCCCGCGGTGAGACCGACCAGGCCGTAGAGCATCATCGTCTGTTGCTTGACCCGGATACCGGCCAGCCGCGCCGCCTCCGGATTGCCGCCGATCGCGAACGTCCGACGCCCGAACGTGGTGCGGTTCAACAGAATCCAGCCGGCAACCGCGACCAACGCGAATACCCAGACGATGGCGGGAATGCCGAGCACGTCGGCTTCGAAGAAGTCCAGGAAGCCGTTGACCCGGATGATCTGGGTCTGCCGGTTGGCGATGATCTCGGCAAGTCCGCGCGCTGCGGCCATCATGGCCAACGTGGCAATAAAGGGCACTATTCGCCCGTAGGCCACCATCAGGCCGTTCAGCAGACCGGCCGCGGTACCGACGAGCAAGGCCGTCGTCACCATGATCGTCCAGTGCACATCGTTGGCCAGCAGTTGGGTTCCGGTTGTCGTCGCCCACACCGACGACAGGCCGACAACCGCCCCGACGGACAGGTCGATGCCGCCGGCGGTGATGACGAAGGTCATGCCGATGGAAACGACGCCGATGACCGAGGCGAGCCGCAGAATGGTCAGCACGTTGTCGGTGCTGGCGAACCGCTCCCCCGCGGTGATAACGCCGACCAGGCACAGCAGGGCCAGCGCGATCACCAGGCCGAGGTTGCGCATCAGGCCGGGCGGCAGCGATCTGCGCGATGACAATTCACCGGTCACGGTCGGCGCAATCTCGGCCGGAACCGCCCGCGCCGGCTGGAGCGGATCGTTCGCGGCGTCGGTCAGGCGTGCGCCATCGGCACTCTTCTCGGTCATGCCGCTGCTCCTCCCATGATCAGGTCAAGGACCTGGTTCTCGTCGATCGCGTCCGCCGGGCCGTCATGCAGGACCCGCCCGGCGGCCACCACCAGCACCCGGTCGGCCAAACCGAGAACCTCCTCGACCTCGCTGGACACGACCACAACGGCAACCCCCGAGTCGGCCAGAGTCCTGATCAGTAAGTAGATCTCGCTGCGCGCTCCGACGTCGACGCCGCGGGTGGGTTCGTCGAGCAGGAGCACCTGACACTTGCGGAGCAGCCAGCGGGCCAGCACGATCTTCTGCTGGTTGCCGCCGGACAGCGTGCGGACGACGCGGTCCGGGTCGGCGGGGCGCACATCGACGGTGGCGGCCACCTTCATCGCAGCGGATCGTTCCGCAGCATCGCGGACGAAGCCGCCGGCCGCGAATCGACCGATCGTCGCCATCGAGATGTTCTGGTAGACAGCCTGATCCAGAATCAAGCCCTGCGACTTGCGTTCCTCCGGGCACAACCCCAGCCCGGCCCGGACCGCCGAGCGCACAGACCCGTTCCGCAGTGGTTGCCCCTTGACCACAACGGATCCACTGTCGGACCGGCGGGCACCGAAGATGGTCTCAATGATCTCGCTGCGGCCGGCGCCGACAAGTCCTGCCAATCCAACGATTTCGCCGGGGCGGACCTCGAAACTCACCGCGTCGAACTCATTGCGGCGGCTCAGTCCGGTGACCGACAGCAGCGGCTCCACCTCCGGCCCGGGTGGGGTGACGGACCGGGGCGGGAAGACATATTCGATCGACCGCCCGGTCATCAGCTTGATCAGTTCCGACGTCGGGGTGGTTCGGGCATCGAGCCCGGTGGCCACCGTCCGGCCGTCCTTGAGCACCGTGATCCGGTCGCCGATCCGGCGAATCTCTTCCAACCGGTGCGAGATGTACACCACGGCGACCCCTGCGGCAGCGAGGTCCGACACGATGTGGAAGAGGTTCTCCACCTCCTCCCCGTCGAGGACGGCCGACGGCTCGTCCATCACGATCAGTTGGGCATCCCGGGACAGCGCCCGGGCCACCGACACGATCTGCTTGCCGGCGGCGGAGAGGCTGCCCACCTCCCTGCTCGGCGAGATCTCGGGATGTCCCAGGCGCACCATCAGTTCTCGGGCCCGGCGGCGGGTGGAGCCGCGTTGCGAGAAGCCGCCTGTCGAAAGCTCGTGACCGAGGAAGATGTTCTCGGCGACGGACAGCCAGTCGACCAGGTCAAGCTCCTGGTAGATGGTGGCAATGCCCTGCTTCAGGGCAGCCACCGGCGATCCGAGCGAGGCCGGCTCGCCCTGCCAGAGCACCTCACCCTCGTCGACGGCGTGCGCACCGGCCAGAACCTTGATCAGCGTGGACTTCCCGGCACCGTTTTGGCCCAGCAGACAGTGCACCTCGCCGGCCCGGACTCGCAGATCGACCCCGTCGAGCGCGCGCACGCCAGGGAAAACCTTGACGATCCCGCGCATTTCGAGCAGTGGAACCGCGGTGTGGTCTTCCTCGACCTGGGACATGGCGTGACCGTAGTCATAGATTCGTATGTTGGTCAAGCAAAAGTCGTTAACCGTCACTGACAAGTTGTACGGGCTGGCCGCGGAAGTCTGTGGTTCACTGTCGAAATGACGGCCTCTCGTCCGGGAGCCCTCGCCTCAGGAGACCTTTTTCAGCTTCTGCGTGACGGCGACGGCCGAACCAGATCCGAACTCGCCGACCTCACCGGGCTCGCGCGTTCGACGATCGCTGCCCGGGTCGACGAGCTGATCGCGTCCGGGCTCGTCGCACCTGCCGGCGAGGCTCGGTCCTCCGGCGGGCGACCGCCGACTCGGTTCGCGTTCGATCCGCATTCCCGGGTCGTCCTGGCTGCCGATCTCGGCGCGACGCACGCCACGCTCGCCCTCACCGACCTCGGCGCAACCGTCATCGCCGAATCGACCGAGCCCATCGAGATCGCCGACGGACCCGTGCAGGTCCTCGCACATCTTCGGGACATCTGGTCGCACATGCTGGAGACAGCCGAACGCACCACCGAAGACGTTGCGGGAGTGGGCATTGGCGTCCCCGGACCGGTGGAGTTCGCGACGGGACGGCCGCGCAACCCGCCGATCATGCCCGGCTGGGATGGCTTCGACATCCCGGCCTTCATTCGCGCGTACGTCGACGCGCCGGTGCTGGTCGACAACGACGTCAATCTGATGGCCCTGGGCGAATTCGATGAGGGCTGGCGGGACGTCCGGCATCTCCTGTTCGTCAAGATTGCCACCGGCATCGGCGCCGGCATCGTCTCCGACGGTCGGCTCAATCGCGGCGCACAGGGCTCGGCGGGCGACCTGGGCCACGTGCAGGCCCTGCGCAACTCGCTCGCCGAATGCACCTGCGGCAATATCGGCTGTCTGGAAGCGGTCGCGGCCGGACCCGCCATCGCCGCCCGGCTGCGCGAACGAGGGGTGCCCGCCGGTTCCACCGCCGACGTGGTCGATCTTGTCCGGGGTGCGAATGTCATTGCACTACAGGAGGTTCGACAAGCCGGCCGGGATATCGGCGCGGTGCTGTCGACCTGCGTGAACCTGCTCAATCCGTCGGTGATCGTTATCGGTGGGCCACTGGCCGAGGCCGGCGAGCATCTGCTAGCCGGCGTCCGCGAGGTGGTCTACCACCGCTCGCCACCGCTCGCGACCCAACACCTGCGCATCTCCCCCAGCCGCACCGGCAGCCGGGCCGGGGTTCGCGGGGCCAGCGCCATGGTGATCCAGGCCGTGCTGGCGCCGGCGGCGGTCGACGCGTTGCTATTGCGACGGTCGGGTGCGGATTCCGCCATCGCCGACCCGGTCGCGGGCTGATCAATCACGGCGGATCAGCGACTCATGGACGGCCGCCAGCTGCCGGCAGTGCCACCTTCCAGTGTCCGTCACGGCACTGCGCGAAGTGGGCTGCCTCCGCACGCGGCTCAGGAAGCGAGCAGGGTGCTCGCGGTCACGGCCCGCAATCCGCGGGCCGCCAGGTCGTCGAGAATTCCGGGCAGCGCTTGCACCGTGCCTTCATGCCCGAAGTGCAGGCTGACAACCGATCCGGCGATCGCGGCGGCTGCGCCGCTGCGCACCGCGGCAGCGCCCGGGTCGGTCCAATCCGCCGGGTCGACGTCGTAGGAGAGACAGACCGGATAGCCCGCAGCGCCCGCCTCGTCGAGAATCAACGGCGATGCGTGCTGACCATTCGATGTCCGGAAGAAGGAGCCGGGTGAACCGGTCAACTGCACCAGCAGGTCCCGGCAGCGGGTGATCTCCGCACGCACGGCGTCCTGGTCCAGGTCGGAGAGCACCTGATGACTCCAGGTGTGGTTGCCGAGATCGTGTCCGCCGGCAAGGATCGCCGCAGCCATCGCCGGGTTCTCCTGCAGCCAGGTCCCGATCGCCAGCACAGTGATGCGCGCACTCCGCTGGGCGCAGATGTCCAGGATGGCGGTCGCCGTCGCCGGGTCGCCGCCACCGTGAAAAGTCAACGCCACCAGCGAACTTCGCGGTGGGCCGGTGCCGACCTCGATCGCCGGCCCGCCGGCGCCCGCAGTCGACAGCGCCTGCACCGACCCGGAACTCGACGGTGCGGCGCTCGGCGCAGCGACCGAGGAAACCGTTGCCGCCGGCAACGGCGATAAAGTGCCCGACGACGTCACCGCTGACGATGCCGGCGCGCTGCCGGGCCCGGCCGAGCCGACCACCGATCCACTCGGGGACGGGTCGGCGGCACCCGTCGACTGCCCTGAGCACCCAGCGACGCCGGCCAGCAGCAGACCGAACCCGGCCCCGAGAAGTGCGCGGCGCGAAACGTCGGTTGGCATGATCCGAGAACCCTACTGCCGGTGATCGCCATGCTGCCCTGGCCCGGGCGAACCGATGGCCCACGTACGCCGGTGAGCAGCATCGGACCGGTTCCGGTCGTACCGATCTAGTACCAAGGTCCGATAGCGGATTCGACCAGGAAGCGAGGACAAATAAGACATCAACAAACTGAAGGGACCGAGAAAAATGAAAAGACTCGTCGTCACAGCGGCCATGGTCGGACTTGCCGCCTTTCCGGTGGCTCTGGGGTTGATCGGCAACACCTCGTTCGGGGATACCGCGCCGGTGCAGGTGCCCCCGCGCGCCGCCCAACTCGACGACCACGGAGGTCAGCAAACGACGGCATCAACAACTGCCAGCTCCGACGACGCTGCGGAGACGTCGGGTCCGGCGAGCACGACATCCGACGACTCCAGCACCTCGGCGAGCACCAGCTCCGCCGCCCCGACCGGGACGCCAGAGGATTCGGCACAGACAACCACCAGCGAGACCACCAGCAGCGAACCGGGTGACGACAACGGCGGCACAACAGAATCCGAACCCGGCGACGACAACAGCGGACCCGGCAACAACAACGCGGACGACAACGACAACAGCGGACCCGGCAACAACAGCGGGCCCGGCAACAACAATGCCGATGCCGACGACACTGACGAGCCGACCAGCAGCGCGGACGACAATTCCGCAACCAGCGATCCGGCCACCAGCCAGGAGACAGCACAGACCCGCGGCGCGAACTCCGGACACGACGACAGCCGGGACGACGACGCCCAGGACGACGGGGGACATCACGGCGGCGGCGACGACGGCCCCAACCATTCATAAGCACCCACTCACCAGCACTCGCCGATGAGCGTCGTCGATTCGCAGACCCGCCCGCCGTGGATCCTCGTCGCGGCGGGTAGTTCTGCGTCGAAAGGGAATCCGCGCCGCCGTCCCCGCGCGCTCGCGGCGGTCGTGGTCGCGGCCGTGCTGGTGATCACGGCGGTTGCCGTTCTGGCCATCGTCATTGCCCGGCAACTCGCCGAGGCAGAGACGATCAACGACACGGCGAGAACCGCGGACGTGTTGGCCGACCTCGTCGTGCAACCGTCCCTGGTGGATGGATTGCTGACCGGCGACCAGGCGGCGATCGCCTCGATGGACAGTGCGGTCCGCGCGAAGTTGCTCGGACCGTCGCTGGTCAGGGTGAAGATCTGGAACGAGCAGGGCGCCGTCGTCTATTCGGACGCGCCAGACCTGATCGGCGAGACCTACGCCCTCAGCGCCGGCGAACTGGCGGCCCTCGCGCACCCGGCCAGCTACACCACCGACGCCGATCTGCTGGCCCCCCGGAACCGCTTCGACCAGGGATCCGGTGGATTACTCCGGGCGTACCGACCGATCTGGACACCGAACGGCACCCCGCTGCTGTTCGACGCCTACTTCCGCTCCGACGCGATCGCCGCCACCAGCACCCAGCTGTGGCGTGGTCTTGCGGGCGTGCTGCTGAGTTGCCTGCTGTTGCTGGTCGCGCTGATGCTGCCGATCCTGTGGCTGTTGCTGGACCGCCTGGGTGCTGCGCAGCGCCATCGCGAGATGCAGCTCCAACGCTCCATCGACGTGTCGTACCGGGAACGCCGGGAGATCGCGGGAACCCTGCAGGTCGAAGCGGTTCAGGACCTGACGATGGCCTCGCTTGCGGTCGCCCGGTCGGCGGATCGAGCGGCCGGCATCGGTCAGCTCGCGCTGGCCGACGAGCTGCGGGCGGCCGCCGGCTCGGTCCGGGCAAGCGTGAGTGGCCTGCGGATGTTGATGGTCGACCTCTACCCGGCCGGGCTCACCGCGGCGGGCCTGCCTGCCGCGTTGGTCGACCTTGCGGCCGGGCTCCGGTCAACCGGGATCAGCGTGACCCTCGATATCGCCCCCACCACCCGGCTCGACGCGGCCGGCGACCAACTGGCCTTCCGGGTGGCGCAGGAATGCCTGGCCAACGTCAAACGGCACGCGAAGGCCACGACAGTGAGCCTCCGGCTGTACCCGACCGAAGCCTACGTGTGCCTCGACATCACCGATGACGGCATCGGTTTCGATCCATCGAGCGCGGCGGCGCAACCCTGCATTGGTCACTTCGGGCTGCATGTCATCGGCGATCTCGTCACCGGCGCCGGCGCCGAGCTGTGGCTGGCCAGCGCACCCGGGGCCGGCACCCACTGGCAGCTGCGGATTGCGCCGCACCCTGCTCCGGCCTGACGGCACCACCGAACGGCCCGCGCCCGGAATGCCGGCCTACTCGTCTGCCGCCGCTGCGGGCAGGTCGATGGTCGCTTGCACTCCGGCGCCCGGCAGGCCGGTCAGCGAGAATGACCCGCCGTGTGCGGTCGCGACCTCGCGAACCAGCGACAGTCCCAGACCGAACCGCCGGCCGCCGCCGACCCGGGTCGCCGATGCCTGACCGCGGGCAAACCGTTCCGTCAGCCGCTCGGCGTCGTCATTGGCGAGGCCCTCGCCGTCGTCGGTGACGGTGATCAGCACCCGATCGGCATAGGCCGTGGTCGCGATGACGACGTGTCCGCCGGCAGCCGTGTGCGACAGGGCGTTGTCCACCAGCGCGGTCAGCGCGCGGCGCAGCGCTGTCCGCGAACCGCGAATCCGCAGGTCGTCGGGCGTCTCGACGGCCAGCGCGATGCCTGCCTCAGTGGCCAGCACCTGCATGCTGGCCGCCGACTCCTGCACCAGTTCGGTCGAGCTGAGCAGCTCCCCGCGGCGTGGGTCGCCGGCCAGCGCCGCGCTTTCCAGCATCTCGTCGACGATCTCGCCGAGCACCCTGGAGTCGTCCAGCAGTTGGTCGACCACCGGCCGGGCCGGGTCGGTCGGGCTGAGCCGGCGGGCCAGCAATTGTGCCCTGGTGTGCAGGACGGTGAGCGGGGTCCGCAGTTCGTGACCGGCGTCCGCGACGAACCGGCGTTGCAGCGCCAGGGCCTCACCCAGCGGAGCGACCGCCCGGCGGGCGATCAGAAAACCTAGAAGTCCGGCAATCGCGATGCCAACGATCGCGGCGATGATCAGTGCGTTGCGCAGCAACTCGTCGTCGTCGCCACCGGCGAGGCCACCGAAACCGTCGCCTCCATCACCGATTCCGTCATCCAGGCGACCCGGTCGGCCGTCATGCAGGATTGGCCGGATGGCCAGCACCAAGCCGGCCACGATGAGGACGATCAGTGCGCTGGCGATCGAGAACTGCCAGGCGATCCGGCGGGCTGCCGCCCTGACCAGGTCTGCGTCGGTGCCGCGGTTTCGTGATTTCATCCGACGCCCAGCCGGTAGCCGAGACCGTGCACGGTGCGGATCACGTCACGGCCCAGTTTTCGGCGGAGATAGTAGACATAGGTATCGACCGTGCCCTGACCGTCATCCGGGTCGAACACGGCAGACAACAGCTCCGGGCGGGTGAAAACCTTGGTCGGCCGTCGAGACAGAACTTCCAGCAGCGCAGCCTCTTTGCCTGACAGCTCAACGACATCCGCACCGCCGCCGAGCACCCGGCGACCCGCCAGGTCGAACCTCCTGCGGCCCAGACTGATCACCGCCGAGGTATCGGAATGCCTGCGCAGCAGCGCCCGGAGCCGGGCCAACAGTTCATCGATCTCGAAAGGTTTGACGACGTAATCCTCGGCGCCGGCATCCAGGCCCTCGACCCGATCGGCAACGGTGCCGCGCGCGGTGAGGATCAGGATCGGCGTCGTGATGCCGCGGGCACGCAACCGGCCGATCAGGTCGATGCCGTCGATCGCCGGCAAACCGCGATCGACCACCATGACGTCATACTGCCGGGTCAGGGCGAGATGCAAGCCGGCCTGTCCGTCGGGTGCATGGTCCACCTGGTGTTGCTCGGTGAGGACCTCAACGAGCAAGGGGCCCAATGCGCGGTCGTCCTCGACCAGGAGCAGTCGCGGAAGCCCGGCGCCCTCGGCGGTACTGCCGTCGGCGGCCCTCCCGTCAAGCCCGGTGGAATCGGTCACCACCTGATCCTGGCATGGGGATCTCTGAGAACGCTCTGATGACCGTTCGCCACCATGGGCGGAGCGGGACACTCCGCCCTGTGGACCGGAGGTATTCCCGTGAAAGGCGTGCTGGCTGCCGTGGCTGCCGATTCGCCCAGGACGGAACCCTCGGTGCGACGTCCGCCGACCTTTCCCGACCTCGCGGCGCGCGCTCGGCGACAGTGGACAGCCAGGCTGATCATCGGCACGGCAGCGGCCGGTTTGCTGACCGTCGTCGGACTGTGGTTGAACGGCGGCGGCATCCAGGGCTTCGTCCAGCCGGGCGGTGTGCTGACCGAGGTCGGCCGCCTGTCCGGGCTGGTGGCGTCCTACCTGCTGCTCATCCAGGTGCTGTTGATGGCGAGAGTGCCCTGGCTGGAGGGAATCTGGGGTCAGGACGCGCTGGCCCGGCAGCACCGCCTGGTCGGGTTCACCTCGTTCAACCTGATGCTGGTGCACATTGTCACCATTACCCTTGGTTACGCCGCAGCGGCGGACTCCGGTGTGTTGCATGAGATCTGGCTGCTGGTCACGGTCTATCCCGGCATGTTGCTGGCCACCGCCGGCACGCTGGCCCTGGTTGCCGTGGTCGGTACTTCCGTGCGCGCGGCTCGTCGTCGGATGCGTTACGAATCATGGCATCTCATTCACCTGTACGCGTATCTCGGTGTTGGCCTCGCGCTGCCGCACCAGCTCTGGACCGGCGCCGATTTCACCGCTTCTACGGTGGCGACGGTGTTCTGGTGGGGCCTGTGGGGCGCAGCAGCGATGGCGTTGGTGGCCTGGCGCATCGTCACCCCCGCGGTTCGGTCCGTTCGGCATGGAATACGAGTGCTGGCCGTTGTCCGGGAAGCACCCGATGTGATCTCGATTGTGATGTCCGGCAAAGGGTTGGACCGGCTCGGGCTGCAGGCAGGGCAATTCTGCCAGTGGCGATTCCTCGGCCGCCCGGGGTGGACCCGGGCCCACCCGTTCACGGTGTCCGCTGTCCCGACCGATAATCGCCTGCGGATCACTGTCCGGGTCACCGGCGACGGCACCCGGGCGCTCGCAGCGCTGCGGCCAGGTGGCCGGGTGGTGGTGGAAGGCCCGTACGGGATCATGAACGCCGCCCGACGTGACCACCGTGACGTGCTGCTGATCGCGGCGGGCGTTGGGGTGACCACGATGCGCGGCCTCGCGGAGGCGGTACTGGCCGAACCCGCAGCCGTGGACTCCGGGGCGAGCAGAACCCGAAAGCGCAACAGCTACCGCCGGCCGTCCGCAGTGCTGCTACACCGCATCCGCACCGATACCGACGCGCTCTTCGCCCGCGAGTTCGGCCATCTCGCCCAGCGTGGGGACCTCCGAGTGCTTCCGCTCCGCGGTGCCCGGTCCCCGGACAGCGGCTGGTGGGGCGGCAGCCGACCGGTCGACCCGGCCGGTGCGCTGCGCCGACTGGTACCGGACGTGCTGGACCGCGAGGTGTACGTCTGCGGTCCCGGACCGTGGATGACGCAGGTGCAGAACACCCTGCGGTCACTCGGTGTCCAGCAAGCAGCAATCCATGCCGAGGAGTTCACGTGGTAACCACCCACTGCCGGCGGGCGGGCGGGCGATGAAGCGAATCGTCCTGGCGGCGTTCAGCACCCTGGCCGCGCTGGTCGTGCTGTTCAGCTACCCGACCAGCACCGGTCAGTCCGGATCCACTGCGGCAGAGCCGGTGTCGTCGGCCAAAGTGATCAGCGGCGGTCAGCGCTCGACGTCAGCAACCACCGGTCAGGGACCGGATCCGGCACCGATCGCGGGCAGCACGGCAGCCACCCCTGGTGCGGCGGCCGCCGGCTCGACCGCAGCCGCCGGTGCTGGCCCGGCGACCGGTGCCACCGAGACAGCCGCTCCCCAGACAGCAGCTCCCCAGACAGCGTCCGCCGCACCGTCGGTCACGGTGGACGGGGCGCAGGAGATGACGCGCTACGGCATCGTCCAGGTGCGGGTCGTCATCACCAATGGCGCGATCACCGACGTCACCGCCCTGGAGTACCCGCAGACGGACCGCAAGGACATCCAGATCAACAATCGGGCACTCCCACTGCTGAAGGCCAAGGTCCTGGCTGCGCAGAGCGCGAAGATCGACGGGGTCTCCGGGGCGACATTCACCTCGGACGGATACGTCACGTCCTTGCAATCCGCCCTCGACGCCGCCGGATTCGCCCAATGACGACCCGATCGCCGAGCCTGTCGGGCGGAAGCGCCGTCCGAACGGCGATGATCATGGGGCTGCCGTTCTCGGTGCACCTGCGAAGCCGTTCCCGCCCGCTTCACCGCGGGACCGCCGAGAGCGGTGCGGTTGACGTTCTCGCGGTCGACTCGGCCGTGGAAGCCGTCTGGGACAGCCTGCGCTGGGCGGACCGGGTGTTCAGCACCTACCGGCCGGACAGCGATGTCAGCCGGATTCGCCGCGGCGAATTATCGGTTCGCGACGCCGACCCCGCGGTGGCTCAGGTGCTCGACTTCGCCGAGATCGCCAGGCGGCTCACCGGTGGTGCTTTCGATGTGCGCCATTGCCGCAGAGACGGCCGCAGCTCCCTTGACCCGTCCGGAATCGTCAAGGGGTGGAGCGCTTCTCGCGCCGCTGCGCCGCTGGGGTCCCTCGACATGGACTACTACCTCAACGCCGGAGGCGACGTGCTGCTGCGGTCGGCCGACGCCAACCACCGATGGCGGATCGGCATCGAGCACCCGGGCGATCCCCAGGGCCTGCTCGCGGTCGTCGAACTGGCAACCGGCGCCGTCGCGACATCCGGGCGCACCCATCGCGGCAAGCACATCTGGAACCCGGCCACCGGGCGGCCCGCTGCCGGCATCGCCCAGGCAACCGTCGTCGGCCCATCGCTGGTGTGGGCGGACATCTTGGCGACGGCGGTGATCGCCGGCGGCCTCGAGAGACTGGACATCGAGCAGTGGCCGCCCGGTTACGACGTCATGCTGGTCACCGACGATGGCGCCGTGCTGGCGTCCGAGGGGTTCGCCGAGCGTTTCGCCGACGATGTGCCGTCCCCGCCGTTCAGCCTGCTGAGCTGACCCCGACGCCCGGCCAGCGGATCGACCGCAGGTCGGAGCTTCGATCCGGCACGATTCGGCGACCGTCATGCGCGGGTCGCCAGCCACGATCGGCGAACGGCGGGCCAAGATGGACAAATGGTCCACCGTTGTCTCGCTCCTGGTCGCGCCGACCCCGACCACCCACTCGACCACGGGCGGGGGTGACGCACGAGCATGCATTTCTCTGAGGTCATGGAGCAGGTTGCGCGCGGATTCGAGATCGTGGGCGCGTTGGTGCTGATCCTGGGACTGGCCTGGTCCGCGGTCCTCGCGATCAGAGTCTGGCGGCGATCCGGCAACGGGAACAACGCCTACCAGGCATTGCGCCGGTCGATCGGTGGTGTGTTGCTGCTCGGGCTCGAGATCCTGGTGGCCGCCGATCTGCTGCACACCGTTGCGATTGAACCGACTCTGGAGAATGTCGCCGTGCTGGGGTTGATTGTGATCATCCGGACGGTGTTGAGCTTCTCGCTCGAGATCGAGATCGAGGGAATGCCGCCGTGGCGGCGGGCCGCGATGAGCGGCGCCAGCCACATCGTGCAGGCCGCCAAGCTGGCCCGCCCGGCAGAGTCGCCCCGGCCAAGCGCGGAGTAGCGACCGGCGGATCACCCCCTCGGGACCGAGACCCGCTCCGCCCTCTGGACCTTCGATGAGGACACCGGCACACGGCCGCGCAGGGGCAACAGCAGCAACCCGGTCACGACCGACATCGCTCGCCGGCGCTGCGGCATGAACCGCAAGAAGAAACCCAGTCTGAGCAGCCAGCCCGGGAGGCCGACGATCGGGATTCCGTAGAGCTCAGCGGCCGACCGGCCGACCCCAAAGGCCATGGCCATACCCAGCCCGCGATACTGGAAAGGCTTCGGCGTCGTCCTGCCGGCGACCCGAGAGATGTTGCGGCCCAGGTGCCCGCCGGCCTTGATCGCCCAGAGCGCATTTGCCGCAACGGGTCGTCCGCTGCGCGGATGGCAGACCCGGGCAGCATCGCCGGCCGCCCATACCCCCGGCGCGACCAGCAATGTCGGGTCGGTAATCAATCGGCCGCAGTCGTCGTGCGGCAAAGACTCCAAGCCCGGCAACGAGTCCGGACGCTGGCCGATTGTGCCCAGGACCGCTGCCGCAGGTAGCGACGTCCCGTCGGACAATTCGACGCCGTTCTGTTGCACCGCAATGACACTCACTCCGGTGTGGACGCGGACACCGAGGCGGGCCAGTTCGAGATCGGCCCGCGCCGCGACGGCGGGTTGCTCAGCTCGCAGACCTGGCAGGACGGCTGAACCGGAATGCACCAACACGACGGGGTTCTGAACTTTGCTCGCGCGCAGCCGGTCAGCCACGGCGGCAGCAAGTTCCACTCCGGCCATCCCGCCACCGACGATCACCACCGCCGGGTGCTCAGCGGTACCGCAGGTGCCCGGCCGGGATCGATCCGCAGACCCGCCGTCGGCAACCGACGCCAGCCGCCCGAGAAAGCGCGGGAACTCCCCCGGCGCCCGCAAAGTGAAGCCGTACTCAGCCATGCCGGGTATCCGGTCGACCGGCTCGCGGGCGCCTGCACCGACGATCAACTGGTCGTAGCTGTACCCGTGTTCGGCACCGTCTCTGACGTCCTGCACGATGACAACACGCTGCACGAGGTTCACCCGACGGACCCGCCCGTGCACAAACCTGGCCCGCGGCAAGACCTCCGACAACGGTGTCCGGGTGACGGCAAGTGGCAGCAGGCCGGCTACCACTTCGCCGGTGAAGCCGTGGAAATTGTGGTGATCGTCGGCCGACACCACGGTGATGGTGAACGTGGCTGCGCTGCCGACCCGGCGAACCAGTGACCGGTAGGCATGCAAGGTGGCGTACCCACCGCCGATCATCACCACCCGGATCGGTGCCACCCGGATCGATCCGGCGGTCGTCATAACAGCACCGCGTGCATCGCTGCTACCCCGACCGGGGTGCGGGTGTGTGCGCGAACGCCGGCGGGGACATTCGCGGGCCGGCCGAAGGTGGTCGGCGCGGCCGGCATGAAGCCGAGGTTGCGGTGCCGCAGGGCGAGTCCGGTGATGTGATCGATCTGGTCGAGAGTTGGCCGACCGAGCGTGAAATGGCCCTGGTGCCCGCTGAGCGAGAGGAGCATGGTCTCCGCGAGGCAGGCGAACGTCCGACCGTCGGGTAGGCCCATCGTGCCGCCGTGCAGTCGAAGGCCGGGCACCTCGACGATGCCGCCGTCCAGCAGCAGGACGTCGGGCCGTTGCTGCTGCAATTCCGGGCTGGTGTTCCGCGGCTGGGTAGCGTCCAGCACCGCCGCGCCCGGCCCGAGGTGCTCGGCGCGGAGCACGGTATCGGCGGCGGCGGTCAAGAGCACGACGACGTCGCTGTCGGTCAGCGAGTCCAGTCGGTCGCTGGTCCGCACCGGAACAGCGGAGCCGATCTCGGCGGCCAATGAGGAGAGCCGGGCCGAGCCACGGGCGACCAGCAACAGTTCGGCGATGTCGCCGTCCCTGGCCAGCAATCTGGTGACGGCGGAGCCGACGCTGCCGGTGGCGCCCACCACCGCGACCCGGCCGTTCGGCGCGGAGGCCAGTAGGCTCCTGATCTGTCGGTGCACAATCGAAGCGGTGAAGGCATTTCCGTTGGTGACGCCGATGTCGGTGCGACGACGAAGCACCATTCCGCCGTTCGTCACCGGAGCGGTCAAACCGCCGAGCCCGACCAGGTCGACTCCCGACCGGACCGCTCGATCGACGGCCGCGACCACCTTGCGGTTCCCGTTACGCCGATCGGACAACAGGTGCGCGGCCCCGAAGGGCACCAGAATCAGCTCGCCGACCCGCTGCTCGGCGAGTCGGATCTCGGCAAATCGTAAGGGTGGCAGCGGAAGTCGGCGCATCGCGTGGTCGTAGACCGGGCTCGGGACGATACCGAGCGGACGCCACACACGCGCCATGTCCGCACGGAGCGCAACACGGGGATGGACCAAGAACGCGAATGTCATGCGCACGAAGAGTGTGGCAGTCGTGGACTGATACCCCGAACGGCGCAATCAGGATGCGCGTAAGAATCTGTTCATCATTGGCGCGTCGGCGACCGCCGCGACGTCAGCCACCCTCCCGCATGCCCCACGGCGACCCGTACGCCATGACGAGGTCCAGAAATGGCTTGGGCGACAGCGCTTCCGGCCCCAGAACGCCCAATCCCGTCCACACCCCGGTTGCCATCAGTTCCATCGCAACGACGGGGTTCAGCGCCGTCTGCCAAACCACGGCCTGGGTGCCGTACTGGCTCATCGACCAGTCATTGTCGACGACGTGGTAGAGATACACCGCCCGGGGCTGACCATCCTTGCCGGTGCCCTTGACCCACAGTCCCGCGCAGGTCTTCCCGGACATCCGGTCTCCCAGGTGCGCCGGGTTGGGCAGCACGGCGGCCACCACGTCTCGCGGGGATACCTCGACTCCACCGACCCGGACAGGTGTGGTGCTGTCCAACCCGAGCTTGTGCAGCACCTGCAGCACCCCGATGAACTCCTCGCCGAGGCCGTACTTGAACGTCACCCGACCGGTATCGATCCAGCGCGGCATCAGGAGCACCTCTTCGTGCTCGACATTGACGCATTCGACCGGCCCGATGCCGTCCGGGAACTCGAAAACCTCCGGCTCGCTGAACGGTGGGGTGGTGAACCAGCCTCTGTCCCTCTCGTAGATGACCGGCGGGTTGAGGCACTCCTCGATGGTGGTCCAGATAGAGAAGCTGGGTGCGAAGTCGAACCCAGCGACCGCGAGATTGGCCCCGTCCCGCACCCCCAGCTCTTCGATCTCGGAGAACAGCTCGTCCGCGGCATACCTGGCGAAGACGTCGACCATGCCCGGCTCGATGCCCATGCCGACCAACGCCAGCTGTCCGGAACGTTCCCATTGCTCGGCTAGCTCGAACTGCTCGTCGCCGAGCTTCACCCCGGTCTGCGCGTACGGATCGGTGGTATGGGGCCGCGACAGGGACATCGCCATGTCGAGATAGTTCGCCCCACCGGCCAGCGCGGCCCGGAACAGCGGCATCACGAAGCGCGGGTCGGTAGCGTTCATCAACACATCACAGCGATGGGCCAGCAGCAAGGCCGCCACGGCCGGGGTGTCGGAAGCGTCGATTTGAGCGGGAACGAATCGTTCGTCGCCCGTCGATTCGGCCACCTGGGCAGCTCGAGCGGCGTCGAAGTCGGCGACAACCATCAATTCGAAGAAATCGCGCCGGGCGGCGATCAGCGCAATCGAGCCACCCACTCCGCCGGCGCCGACAAGCAACACTCGCATGGAAGTACCCTTCGACCGCAAAATTGACTGTTTGACACATCCACTGGCGCAAATGGGTCGGTTCAGTGACAGTATGATCCCCGATCGGAGAATCAGCCCAGGGAAATTCGAGAACCGTTTGCGATCGAGTCCGGCGGCTCCTGCCTCTTGATCGGACCGCAGCACCCAACGGCCCCACCGGGCCCGGCCTGGAGGACGCCATGGCGACGCAATCGGATGGGGCGCAAGGACAAGCCACGCTCAAGCCCGGCGCGATCGGGTTCATCAGTTCGATGGTCATCGGGTTGGCATCGACGTCACCGGCCTACTCGCTGGCGGCGATCATCGGGCCGATGGTCGCCCTTGTCGGGATTTACGCTCCGGGTGCGCTGCTCGCGTCATTTGTCCCCATGTTGTTGATTGCGTCCGCTTTCTATTACCTCAATCGGGTTGATTCTGATTGCGGAACGACGTTTTCCTGGGTGACCAGGGCAATGGGTCCGTGGTTTGGCTGGCTCGGCGGTTGGGCGATCGGAATGACCGGCGTCCTCGTCGTCGGATCACTGGCCAACGTCGGCGTGACCTACGCGTTGCTGGCGTTCGGCGCCGACGATCTGGTCGAGAACGGCTGGGTGGTCAACGGCCTCACCGTGGCGCTGATCATCGTGATGACCGCGATCTGCGTGTTCGGCACGGAACTATCCGCACACTTTCAGGACGTGCTGATCATCGCTCAGGTGCTGGCGCTGCTGGCCTTCGCCGGAACCGCTCTGTACGGCGGACTTTCGGGGACGAGCACGGAATCCACCGAGCTCGGTGATTTCGTGTCCACCACCCCGGAAATCAGCTGGCTCAATCCCTTCGGCGCCGGTGGAGCTGCCCTGACCGGGGCACTACTGCTCGGCGTGTTCGCCTACTGGGGTTGGGAATCCGCGGTCAACCTCAACGAGGAGACGGAGGGCGCGTCCTCCACTCCCGGCCGCGCAGCCATCGCCTCGACCTTCGTGCTGCTGGTCACTTACGTCGGGGTAGCCGTCGCGGTCGTGTCGTATGCCGGCGTCGACTTCCTCGCCGACAACGCCGAGGAGGAAGAAGCCATCTTCGGAGTCCTGGCCGACCAGGTGATGGGTGGCTGGTCGTGGGTGGTGCTGCTGGCGGTCTCGACGTCAGCAATCGCCTCCACCCAGACCACCATCATTCCGGCGTCCCGCACCGGACTCTCGATGGCCCGCCGGCACGCCATGCCCAAGACGCTGGGGCACATCCACCCACGCTTCCGCACCCCGGACGTGTCCACCTGGACCGTCGCTGGGATCGCCATCGTCTGGTACCTGGTGATCGATGCGATCAGCGAGAACGCCCTGTTCGACTCGCTGACCGCCCTGTCGCTGTTGATCGCCTTCTACTACGGCCTCACCGGTATCGCCTGCGCCATCTACTACCGCAAGGAGCTCACCAAGAGTGCCAAGAACTTCATCCTGATCGGTGTCGGCCCCGTCGTCGGCGCGATCCTGCTGTTCTGGCTGTTGATCGAGTCGATCATCGACATGTCCGATCCGGAGAACTCCTACACCGGGGTTGCCTGGCTCGGCGTCGGCCCGCCGCTGGTGATCGGCGTCGGGGTGTTCCTCTTCGGCGTGGTGTTCATGATCTTCTGGCGGATCAAGGACGGCCGGTACTGGCAGGAGAAGCCCAGCGTCGCCGACCCGGTGCTGGCCGCCGGTGGCAGCCACTCGACCGTCATCAAAGACTCTGGAGTCGACCAGTGAGTATCGTTCTGGGGTATGACGAATCGCCCGGCGCCCGCCGCGCACTGAACTACGCCATCGACCTGGCGAAGCTGCTGGACGACACCCTGGTGCTCGTGTACGGCGCCGAGCCGCCGAGTCGGATGGGTGAGGAATTCGCCGAGCATTTCCAGGCGATCGCCGAACAGGGCAGGGCAGCGCTGAACCATGCGGTCGATCAGGCGAAGGCCGCGGGCGTGACCACGATCGTCGAATTGGTCGACGAGAAGCCTGCGCAGGCGCTGTTGACCAGCGCCGACAAACATGACGCCAGGCTGATTGTCGTCGGAACCTACGGGGAGAGCCCGTTGCGGGGCGCGATGCTCGGCTCGACCCCGCACAAGTTGTTGCACTGGTCCACCCGGCCGGTGCTCTGCGTGCCGCCGCCGGATGACGAGGACTAACGGCCCGGTCAGCGCGGTGGTCCGCTGGTCGAGCGGACCTCCAGGTGGGTGCGGAGCAAGCGCCGGCGATCCACCGAAGATGTTGCTGCGGTGATCAACAAATCGCCCGCCGATCGGCCCTTCTCGACGTGCGGCTGGGCGACGGTGGTCAGTCCCGCTGCGGCGGCTGCAGGAATGTCGTCATACCCGGTAATCGTGAGGTCGTCGGGGATCGACAGCCCACGCTGTCGAGCCGCGGCAAGGGCACCCAACGCGAGAACATCGGTCAGGCAGCAGACCGCGGTCAGGTCGGGGCGCCGGTCCAACAGGGAATGCAGCGCGTCCGCACCGGCGGTCGACGTCGGATCGAACCGCTCCTCGATCGGCAGCTCGATCCCGTCCTGGCCGGCCGCAGCCTGTGTCGCGCGGTGGTTGCCGGCACTGACTCCGAGCCCTTGGCACAACCCCTCGATGCGCTCGCGCATCAAGGCGTAACCGCTGCGTCGCCACCGGGTCTCGTTGGCAGACCCGTTGTGCCGCATCTCATTGAGCTGTGGGCTGAGGATGCCGACGGATCGGTGCCCGAGGTCGCGAAGGTAGCCACCGAGGCCTCGCATGGCTCCCCGATCGTCGCTTCCCACCCAGTCCGCCCCGATGACAGCACGCGGGGCGTCGACGACGACCACTGGAGCCTCCCGGTTGAGCACCTCCGGCAGGAGTGGATCGCCGTCTCGCAGGGAGTAGATGACAAAGCCGTCAACGACGGCCGCTGCCACCAGGCCGGCTCTGGCGTCCGACTGGGCGGTGACATCGGGCACGAGCACCAGGCTCAGTCCCGAGGACTCGCAGGTGGTCGACAGTCCTTCCAGGAAGGCGACAGCGGCCGGGTCACGCAGTGCTGCCGGGAGCTCAGCGGTGAACAGCACGGCGATGGCGTTCGCCCGGCCGCTCGGCAGGAGTCGGGTCGCGGCCACCGGCCCGGAGTATCCGACCCGGGTGGCCGCCGCCAGCACCCTGCGCCGTAGGTCCGCAGATACCCGCTCGGGTCGGCGTAGGGCATTTGATACCGAGGCCGCAGACACCCCCAGCTCTGCAGCAATGGAGGCCAACGTTGGCCGTACCGGGGTTTTGTTCATTCGACGATACTATCATTCGAGGTAAATTTCTTCACATTCCATGCACGTTCATCAATCATCTTCGCCGGTCCGAATCTGTTGTCTGGCAATGCTATTCAAATGCATAGTTTCAATGCTTGACACTTCCCGCTGCCGTTCTTACCCTTTCTGAGAGCTTTGTTTCGGCCGTTCGTGGTGTGTGGCAAACGCTTGGTAATGGCTGCGGACTTCTCTGATCACCTACCACCGACAATGGGAGGACGGGACCAGTGACGACGCCGCTCGTCCAACCTCCCGACGAGGCTGGGGTCCCCCTGCCAGGCGCTTGGTCCCGGCGAGCTCAGCAGTCAACCATACCGGCGCAGCAGACTTCGAGGCGACGCCGAACGGGGACCGGAATGCCACGACGGGCATCCGATCCGGCCACGGCGCCGGTAAGAATCGCCATGGGTGACGACGCGACGGTGTCCGCTGCGCACCGCGCCCTCTGTTGGGACGACCTCGATGCCGTTGAGCAGACGATTCTGATGGTGGCGGCCCAGGAACGTACCCTGAAACATGCGTGCGCATCCTGGTCGGAGCAACCCGGACGGACGTCGGATATCGAACTGACCAGGGGGGCAGCGCAGACCCAGTACAACCGCGGGCTGATCGGCTTCTACCGAGTGGACGACGGCTACCCCGACCTGAGCAGCAAGGACCTTGCCACCGTCTTCGGCTCCCCCTCCTATTGGGACGTATGCCATGTCAATTCGGGGCGAGTCGGAATGTTCCTGACGACGGCAGGCGAGGATACCGTCCTCGGACCGTAGAAAGGCCGATCAGACATCCCCGCACCCGGAGGTTCGGCGGCCAGGCTACTTCTGCACCAGCACCCGGTAATCCCAGGGGCCCAATATCATTGCCGTCGACGCATCAACCGTCAACGGCTCCTCCCTCAAGAACCCGACATAATCGCCGTGGCAGAGCGTTTCCTCGAAACGGACGGTGCTGGCCGCCGGTGAGAAGTTGAAGACCGCAAAGATCTTCTCCTGCTCGTTGCGCCGGACAAAGCTGAGGACACTCTCGCTCGCAGTGTTCGGCACCGCGATCATCCTGGCTCCCCAGTGCGCGTTCCACAACACGCTGTTGGTCCGCTTCAACGTGAACAGATCGCGGTAAAGATCACCCATGGGGTGCTCGCGCCAGATGATCGGGTCGCGTTCGAAGAACTCCAGCCGACGGTCATTGCCGGCCTCCTGCCCGCTGTAGATCAGCGGCATCCCTTCGCCGACGACGGACAGCACGACGGCCGCTTCCAGCGCGTCCCCGAACTGCTCGAATTCTGTTCCCTCCCAGGCATTCTTGTCGTGATTGCTGACGAATGTCATCCGCATGCCATCGGCCGGGTAGGCCTTCTCGTTCCAGGCGTAGTAGATCCGCAGCTGCTCGAGATCGTCCTTTCCCATGGCGATCCGGTGCAGGGTTTCGTTCCAGCTCCAGGCGTAGGTCATGTCGAACGCCGCAGCGTGCAGGTCACGGGCCTCCCACTCGGCGAGCATGAAGACCGGCTTGATCTTGTCGAGCTCGGCGCGCACGGTCTCCCAGAAGTCCGTCGGCACGAATCCAGCGACGTCGCAGCGGTATCCGTCGATGTCGACTTCGGACACCCAGTACTTCATGGCTTCGGTCATGTATTCGCGAAGCTCAGCATTGGCATAGTCCAGATCGATAATGTCCACCCAGTCCCACCAGGGCGTCGGCCGGTAGTCACCCTTCCAGTCCCGCGCGTACCACTCGGGATGCTCGGCCACCAGGTTGCTGTCCCAAGCGGTGTGGTTCGCCACCCAGTCCAGGATCACGTACATGCCCTGGTCGTGTGCCGCGCGGACGAAGTCCTTCAGCTCGGACAGGGCTCCCAGGTCGGGTTCAACCGCGTAGTAGTCCTTGATCGCATAGGGGCTGCCCAAGGTGCCCTTGCGGTTCTTCTCGCCGATCACCTGAACCGGCATCAACCAGAGGATCACGGCCCCGAGCTCCCTGAGCCGTGGGAGGTGCTCTTGCGCGGCCCGGAACGTTCCCGCAGTCGTGAACTGCCTGGTGTTGATCTGATAAATGGTCGCGTTCTTGCTCCATTCCGGATGACTGATCCGAACGTACGGGGCGGGCTGATAACGGCTGGCGGTGCTCATCAACGACCTCTCAGGTGATGACCGGAATGGGTGAGCACGTCTGCCGCCGGTGGCAGACGCAGATCAGGCCAGTCGCCATATTCCGACGCCGGGACCGTCACCCGGGACGACCAGGGCACCGTCGGTGACGGCCAGATCTGTTGGTCCGTAGAGGGTCTGGGGGCAGTCTACGACCAGCGACGCCGGCAGCAGGGCACCCGACCAGGGTGCCCTGCTGGCCAGGACGAGGATTCGCTCCTGCGCAGTCTCGCGCAGATAGCCCAAGGCGTCGTCGGCGGCGACAACCCACCGCAGACCACCTCGCCGCAGGGCCGGATGTGCCTGTCGGACGGCGATGAGCTCGGTGAACATCGCGAAGGTGTCGTGATCCCACTCCGCGCGCCGGAGCCACGGCATCGGCCGCCGCGAGGCCTCGCCGTCAACCCCTTCGAAGCCCAGTTCCTCACCGGCGAAGATCATCGGTGCCCCGATGTAGGTCATCTGCAGACCCACGCCGACCCTGACCAGATCCGGATCACCGGTCACGGTCCGGATCCTCGGGGTGTCGTGCGAGCTGAGCAGATTCCAGTTCCGACAGGCGACTTTCCACGGCACCGATGCGGCAAAGTCCCGCATCGTTGCCATGGACCCGAGCCCCGAGCGTCTGGGCACACCGACCGGCATTCCCAGGAAGCCGAGACCGTTGTCGGACGAGGTGAGCCACGACCAGATCGGTCTGGTGAACCCCGCATAGTTCATCGTGCCCTGCCAGCCCTCGCCGGTGAGATCCGCGGTGGCATCGTGACAATGCTCGGCCAGCAGCACCGAGTCCGGCCGTACCGCATCCATGGTCGCCCTGATCTCGCGGGCAACGGCGTTCGCATGGTCGTGCTGCCCATATCGACCGGTCATGTTGGCGACATCGATCCGCCAGCCGTCGAGATCGAACGGTTCCCGAAGCCAGCGCGCCACCGTCGAATCTTCCGGTCCGAACATCCGCTCTCGGAGCGCCGTTGATCCCAGGTCGAACTTCGGTAGCGACGGGTGCCCCAGCCAGGCCGCATACGTGCCGTCCTGCGCGACGTAGTAGAAGCTGCGTTCCACTGCGGCAGGATCCTGCAGGGCGGCAGCGAACCACGGATGTTCGTCACCCGAGTGGTTGGTGGTTAGGTCCCCGACGATGCGCATGCCGCGGCGATGCACCTGCTCGGACAACCGCACCAGCGCATCGTCACCGCCCAGCAGCGGGTCAACGTGCGCGAAACTCGTTGCGTTGTAACGATGATTCGAGCGTGCCGGAAATATCGGAGTGAGGTAGAGGACGTTGGCGCCGAGATCGGCAAGATGATCGAGATGTGCGCCGATGCCGTCCAGATCACCGCCGAAGTACTGCCGCGGAGTGTCCGGGCCGACATGGATGACGTCGTCGTCCCAACCCGCGGCCAGTGCCCAAGACGGTAGCTCGCGAGCCACTCCCGATGACGCGAACCGGTCCGGGAACACCTGATAGACAACGGAATCGAGCGCCCAGTCGGGCCCCGGCGGGTGGGTGGTCAGCCGGAAGTCGTGCAGGTCAGCAACATCCCGTGCGTATTCTCCGCTCCCGTTGAGCCAGCTGTAGCCAGCGGCCCCCCGGTCCAGCAACACCCGATAGCCGGTGATCGGATTGTGCACCGGGACCTCGGCGGTGTACCAACTCTCGTCGTCGTCGCCGCCGTCCGCCGTCGCCGGGATGAACACCGGCTCGGCGTCGACGACCACTCGCACGTATACCGACCCGACGCCCGATCCGGTGGGCACCCGGACGCGGATCGGCACATTGTCGCCCAGTTGCGGGGTGGCATCGGCGACGTAGAACGGCGATCCGTCGTGGTGCGGCCCCAAACTGGTGACCGCAGCGACTGGCATTGCGGTGCCCCCCAGGGCGAGAGCGCTCATGGCGCTGCCTCTCTCGAATCGGGTCGGCCCGGGCCACCACGCCGTGACAGCTGCCCGGATGTGCGCAGCGACCGAGATCGCACCCACCACCACGGATGGGTGCGATCGCATCTGCTGACTTGTCGAGTCGCTCAGTCCCGGACGGCGATACCGTTAGCGGGGTCGAAGAAGTGCAAGCGTTCGGTGTCCACCACTACGCGGATGCTGTCGCCGATGCGCACCCTTGACCGCGGCGCGAACGACGCGACGAACCGCGTTGCGTCGGTGTGCAATCCGGTGTCGTCGGCTCCGGACTCATGTGCGAGTGCCTTGGTGTCCTCGGTGACGACCTTCGGCACATCCAGATCGAAGTGGACGACGATCTCCGATCCGAGCGCCTCGGTCAGGCTGACCGTTGCTTCAACGGTCGAATTCTCGGGCGCGCCACCACGCACCAGGTTCGCATCCTCCATGTCCTCGCTCCGGACCCCAACGGCGATGTCCCGGTTCACCCAGTTCTTCAGCGCGGGGTGATCTTCGACGACCGCCGGGTGCAACGCCAGGGTGGCCTTGCCGAACTTGAGGCCCAGACCGTCGCCCAGGGTGATCACCGTGCCCATTCCGAGGTTCATCGGCGGCGAGCCGATGAAGCCGGCGACGAAAATATTCGCCGGATTGTCGTACAGGAACTGGGGCGGCCCGACCTGCTGCAGAATGCCGCCCTTGATCACCGCGACCCGGTCGCCCATCGTCATGGCTTCGATCTGGTCGTGCGTGACGTACAGCGTGGTGACGTTCAGATCGTGCTGTACCTGCGCGATCTCGGCCCGCATCTGCACCCGCAGTTTGGCATCGAGGTTGGACAGCGGCTCGTCCATCAGGAAGACCTGGGGTTCACGGACGATGGCCCGACCCATAGCAACCCGTTGACGCTGGCCACCGGAGAGTTGCTTGGGCTTGCGCTCCAGCATCGGGCCGAGCTCCAGCATGTCGGCAGCCTTTTGCACCCGCCGGTTGATCTCGGCCTTGTCCATCTTGCGGATCTTCAGGCCGTAGGCGATGTTGTCCGCGACCGTCATGTGGGGGTACAGCGCGTAGGACTGGAACACCATGGCGATGTCCCGATCCTTCGGCGACAGCGTGTTCACCACCCGGTCGCCGATCTTCATCACCCCCGTGCTGATGTCCTCCAGCCCGGCCACCATCCGCAGCGCGGTGGTCTTTCCGCAGCCGGACGGACCGACCAGCACCAGGAACTCGCCATCGGCGATTTCCAGGTCGAGGTCACGGACCGCATGAAAACCGTTCTCGTACAGCTTGTTGACCTTGTCCAGTGTCACCGTTGCCATGAGATTCCCTCCACAGAAATGATCGTCGACGTAGCCATGCCGGTCAGCCCTTGACCGCGCCGGCGGTCATGCCGCCGACGATGTAGCGCTGCAAGAACTGGAACAGGGCAACGGTGGGGATCGCAACGATGACCGCACCGGCCGAGAAGATGCCGAACTGGGTGTTCCTGGTCAGCGCCGAGGCAATCAGTCCGTAGAGGCCGACGGCGGCGGTCTTGGCATCCTCCTGGGTCAGGAAGATGCTGGAGATGATGAACTCGCTCATCGTCCCGATGAAGGCCAGCAGCCCGGTAATGGCCAGGATCGGCGCGACCAACGGCAGGATGATGCCGAAGAAGATCTGCGAGTGGGTTGCGCCGTCCACCTTCGCGGATTCATCGAGGTCCTTCGGGATGGTGTCGAAGAAGCCCTTCATCAACCAGGTGTTGACGCCGAGGGCCCCGCCCATGAACAGCAGGATCAGCGACCACGACGTATTGAACCCGATCGCCGGGTACAACTCGCTGATCTGCACGAACATCAGGTAGATCGCCACGATTGCCAGGAACTGCGGGAACATCTGGACCAACAGGATGAACAGCATCCCCGTGCGGCGGCCCTTGAAGCGGTAGCGGGAGAACGCGAATGCGGCGCAGGCAGAGATGAACAGCGATGCCACCGACGAGATCACCGCGATGACGATCGAGTTCTTGAACCAGGTCCAGAAGCTGGTGGTCTCGAACAGCTTGGTGAAATTCTCGAAACTGGCGTTCCGCGGAATGATCGTCGACGAGCTCAGGGTGCCGATCGGGTTGAAGGCCGCAGAGATGACGAACACGATCGGGAACAGCGCGAAGAGCAGTGCAATGACTCCGACAATGTGCCGCCAGCCGACCTGTTTGAACCAGCTGCCCTTGGCACTCCCGAGCCGCACCACATGTGGTGGACCGTCCTTGCTGTGCGGAGTGTATTCCAGGTCAGCCGCGGTGATGGATGCTTCGCTCATTAGTTGATCTCCTCCAGAACCTTGGTCCGCCGGAAGCCGACGATCGAGATCACGGCGACGATCAGGAAGATCAAGATCGAGATGGCCGCCGCGAAGCCGTAATTCGCGCCCTGGGCTCCGAAAGCGATCCGGTAGGTATAGCTGATCAGCAGGTCTGTCGCACCCGCTGTCGGGTTGTCGGCCGGGAAGGGCCCGCCACCCGTTGTCAGGTAGATCGCGTTGAAGTTGTTGAAATTGAACGCGAACGTGGCAATGAGCAGCGGTCCGGTCGCCACCAGCAGCAACGGAAAGGTGATCGTCCGGAAGGCATGTGCGGGTTTGGCGCCGTCAACCCCTGCAGCCTCGACCAGATCGGACGGGATCGACTGCAGCGCTCCGGTACACACCAAGAACATGTACGGGAAGCCCATCCACAGCTGGACAATCAGCACCGCGAGCCGGGCTGCCCAGGGATCCCCGAACCAGTTGACGCTGAGGCCGAAAGTCTGGTTGATGACACCGAAGTCGGTATTGAACATGTCCCGCCAGACCAACAGCATGGCGAAACCGGGCATGGCGTAGGGCAGGATCAGCAACGACCGGTAGATGCGTTGTCCCTTCAGACGTTCGCTGTTGAACACCATGGCCAGCGCCAGCCCCAGGGCGAAGGTGGTCACCGGCACGAGTAAGGCGAACGCGAAGTTCCAAATGATGATCTTGAAGAACGATGCCGCGATGGCCTCGTTGGTGAAAACATCGATGAAATTCTTGAACCCGACGCCGACCTTCCAGCCTTGGGCCAACGGGTTACCGGTCGGATCAACGAAATAGCCGATGTCGTTGTCGGCGACGTAGACCGTCCCGGTCGCGATATCGGTGATGCAGTCGCAGGCTTCGTCGTAGTTCTGCCCTGCGATGCCCTCGAAGGCGGCGCTGAGCCCCTGGCTCCTGATGGCGCCGTCCTGCGTTGGGACGACGAACGCGGCAATCTCCGGTCCGCGCGCGGAGGCCTGCCCGATGTTGAGGACCGTGTACCCCTCCGCCTCGGTGATCTTGCCGGTGCCGCCGACCGTGAACGTGCCCGCTTCCAGCTCGGTCAGCCCATCGGCCGTACCCGCGAATGCTGCACCGCTGGGATCGGTGAGCAGGAAGACGAGGTCTCCGGATGAGTCGGTGCCGATCGCCAACTGATACACCGTCGAGCCGGGTGCCTGGGTGATGGACGCACCCTCGATCGCCGCGATCGCTTCCTCTTTGCTGCCGCGGTGACCGTCGCCGAAGTTCGTGAAGGCGGTGGTCACCGTGTAGACGATCGGCACAATCTGGAAGCCGATCAGGAAGAGGGTTCCGACGACAAGATATTTGGCCGGGATGACCCGCGGTGACAAGTAGATGTAGAACAGGAGCACGGTGGCGACGATGACGATCGCCAGGCCGATCCAGTTCTCCGCATTGATCAGCGGTATGGCTGCGAAGATCGCAATCGCCAGGACGACACCCAGCAGGACGAGCTTGATGATGATTCCGAGTGGTGATCCCGACTTGGAAGACAGCCGCATCATGCCCTGCTGCGCGGGCGCCGGTGGCCCGCTGGAACTCTCGAGTTGATCGACGTCCCCTGATTGCTGAGCCACGTCACGCTCCTACGGAGAAGGTGGAAGTCTGTGAGAAGTGCTGTCGCCGAACGGCTGTCATGAGAGATCTGCCCGGTTCGGCCGGATCTACCGATCCGCTGGGCCGGTCAGCGAACCGGCCCAGCGGACGATCATCAACCGCCGATCTGCGCCTTGATCGCGTTGGCGGTGTCGGTCATGGTCTGCGTCGGATCGGCGCCGCCGACGATGGCAGCCACCGCCTTGCCCCACGGACCGAAGGTGGCGGTCATCGCGGTGATGGACGGCATGATCTGACCGTCGGCGCCGGCCTCGACGAAGGCCTTGATGTCCGGGTTACTGGCCGCGACCTCTTCGTAGACCGCCTTGAGTGCCGGCGGGCGAGGCTGAGCGTCGAACAAGGCCTTGGCAACCTCCGGCGTCGCGAAGTAGTTGGTTGCGTACTCCTGCGCAACCGCCTTGTTCTTGCCCTTCGAGGCGATGTACATCGCCTGCACCCCGATGAAGGGGGAGGCAGGTGCCATTCCCTCAAAGCCAGGGACCGGCGAGATTGCATACGGCACACCGGATTTCTGTACTGCCGGCAGGTTCCACGGGCCACTGACCATGTAGGGCGCCTTGCCGTCGGTGAACAGTGTCGGTACCTGAGTGCTATCGATGGACCGCTTCAGGACTCCAGAGCCGGTCTCACCCAGCGTGGCGATCTTGGCCATGGCAGCCGCCGCTTCCGGCGTGCCGAGCTCAAGCTGCTTGGGATCGTAGGCACCGTCCGGCGTCGTGCCGAACACCGAACCGCCGGCCGAGGTGAAGAACGGGAACATGTGGTAGGCGTCGCCGTTCTGGCCGATCGGCAGCACCAGAATCTCGGTGGCGGTGCCGGCGGCCTTCAAAGCCTCGCCGGTGGTCACCATGTCCTCGATCGAGGTCGGCGCGTCGGGGGCCATTGTCGTGTTGCGGTAGAGCGCAACATTCTCCAGGGCGTACGGCACGCCGTAGATCTGGCTGTTGAACGTCACACCCTCGATGGACTTCGGCAGGAAGGCCGCCTTCTGGGTGTCTGTCATCGGAATGGGATCGATGGAACCGTTCTGCACCAGGTTGCCGATCCAGTCATGCGCGCCCATCACGAGATCGGGACCGGTGCCAGCCTGTGAGGCGGTGACGAACTGCGTCTGCAGATCACTGGCGATCAGCTCGACGTTGACCGGGATCCCGTTGTCCTCGGTGAACTTCTTCGAGACCTCCTTCATGATCGGCGCGTAGAGATCGTCCGCCCAAATGGTCAGGGCCCCCTCCGTGCTGCCGGCCGCGGCGCCACCGGATGTGGCTGCCGCGGTATCGCCGGCCGCGGCACTGCTTTCCGCGGCCCCGCCGCCGGCCGCACTCGTGGTGGTGGGAGTGGACGTCGAACTCGAGCCACAGGCCGCCAGGGCAATGGCCGCGATTCCGGCCAATGCCGCGAGTCGCGCTTTTCTCAGGTGCATGGTGCTGACTCCTCAAACGCTGTCATAGGGATGGGGGTCTTGCCCCTCCACGGCTCCTCGTGCCAGCCCCTCCGGGGACCGGGATCGCGAAGTGCTGAAGCGGGTTAGCCACAGGGTTCTCCTCGGGCACCGTTGTGTCAAGACCGAAGCGTGTTTGTGATCACAGTGCATGCCAGCGCGTAATGCAAGCCGAACATGGTGCAGCAGAGGCGTAGTCGTGCCTGACCGATGGTCAGGAACAGCACCGGCTCCTGAATCGAATCAGCCGTTGTTGCGCTTGCGGTTTGCTAACGCGTAGTAGCGAATGCAGCTGAGTGCAGTCCGAATTCCGGTTGCGGGCTTGATCAGATTGTGACCTGCTGGCGGGAGTGGGACCATGCGTCTGGATGCCGTTTGCTGAAACCGGAGGGCGAAATGCGGGGCCGCTCGACATGACGGGACGGGGTCGGTGACAACTCCCCGAGTCACCTTGCTGGACGTTGCCCAGCGCGCCGGAGTGTCCCGGACGACGGCCTCGTTCGTGATGACCGGGCGTCGGGACATGCGGATCTCCAGCGACGCCGAGCAGCGCGTCCGGCAGGCGGCGCGCGAACTCAACTACCGACCCAGCCTGCTGGCCAGGAGCCTACGGACCAATCTCTCCCAGACCGTCGGCTTGATCTCCGATGTCATCGCCACCGAGGTCTTCGCCGGCGAGGTGATCCGCGGCAGCATGGCCACCGCCCTACTGCACGATCACCTGATGTTCATCGGTGAGACGGAGGGTGATCAGGAGGTCGAGAAGCGGCTGGTGCAAAGCATGCTCGACCGCGGTGTGGGCGGCTTCGTCTACGCATCGATGTACACCAGGAACGTCCGCGTGTCCAAGACGCTGCGCGAGCAGCCGCTGGTGCTGCTGAACTGCCTGGCCCGGGGCAAACCGCTGCCGTCGGTGATTCCCGACGAGCGGGAAGCGGGTAAATCCGCGGTCCGGGAACTGTTGCGGCACGGCCACCGCGACCAGATTGTGGTCGTCGGCGAACGGGCACCCCACGTGATCGCCGCGGCCGAGCGACTGGCCGGCGTCGAAGAGGTTCTGCGGCAACAGGGCACCCAGCTCGCCGGCTCCATCGATGCCCTGTGGTGGCCCGAATACGCCCATCAGGCGGTCCGCGCCTACCTCGAGGAAGGGCACCGGCCGACCGCGTTCGTCTGCCTCAACGATCGGCTGGCGTTGGGTACCTATCAGGCCGCACAGGACCTGGGCCTTTCTGTGCCACAAGACTTTTCGGTGGTGTCGTTCGACGATTCCGATTTGGCCGGCTGGCTGCGCCCGACGTTGACCAGCGTGGCCATTCCGCATTTCGAGATGGGCCGTCGGGCCGTCGAACTACTCCTCACACCAGACCGGGCGACCGGAGTGCAACGCGTGCCGATGCCGCTGCGCGCCCGGGAGTCGATTGGTCCACCGCCGGCTCGCCGCCGGCGGCGAACCGGGCGCTGACACCCGGCCGCCCGACGAAGGAGGGCCGCCATCCGACACAAGGATCCCTAGGCCGGCGCGCCTGATGCAGTCAGGCTCGTAGTACCCAACGAATGCGCGGTGCGATCGCGCTTGGCCGCTGACCCCCTACGCAGCAGCGTGCGCCACCGGTTGGGGTCGTACACGGAGGGGGACGTTGTCCGGATGAAGTCGGTCAGCACCGAGACAAAGCGATCCGGAAACTCCTCGTGCGGGAAATGGCCGGCGCCGGGTACGACCTCGATCCGGACGCCGGGGATGACCCGGCGGGCAACCTCGACCTGGCCGACCGGCAGTACCGAGTCGTTGTCCCCCCACATGACGCACGTCGGCATGTTCAGTGCGAGATAGGCGCGATCCGTCATCGTCACAACCTGTCCACGCCAATCCACCACCGCTCGCAGCACATGCAGGAAGGCGTCACGCTCCGCGGCATCGTTCTTACCGGCGAGCACCGACAGTGCGCCGAGGACATCAGCAGAACCGGGCAGCCGGGCGGCATGGGCCCGCTCGCCGATGAACCGGACGGCCGCCAGGATCGGTGGCGACGCGGCAACCGCCAGCACCGGCCCGGAGCCGGGCAGCGTCAGGCTGCGGAGCAGCGGGTTGACCCCCCTTCCGAATCCGCCGGGGGCAACGAGCATCAGTCGCTCGGTGTACTGCGGGAATTGATATGCGAACTGCATCGCGATCCCGCCACCGAAGCTGTGGCCGACGACGGTCACCCGGTCGATCCCCAGCAGCGCCAGCAGGTCGCGCATCCCGTTCGCGTAACCGCCAAGGGTGTAGTCCGCACGGGGTTTGTCCGAGTTGCCGTGCCCCAACAGATCGGGCGCGATCACCGTAAACCGCCGGGAGAGTCGCTCGATCACCGGAGACCAGGTGGTGTGATCGCAGCCGAGACCGTGCAGCAGCAGCAGCGCCGGCCCCTTGCCCGCCATCACGAACGCCCGGCGATGGCCGTGCACCACCCGCGTTTGCACACGCAGGGCGTGAGTCCGAGGCACGGCGCCTCCTGGTCGACGGGTGGACACCGCACTTTCACGCAGTGTTGTCAGGACTGTCAGAAACGGGCTACAAGGACGATAACCCGGTGCCGGTCCCCGGGCATAGGGGTGAAACTATGCACTTCCAGGTGAATTGTTTCCTCAGTGTCGTATTGACGGACAGTTATCCCCGGCCGAGCCGGGCGGCGATGGCCGCGCGCGGGTTGCGCCGCGCGACGGCGACGGTGAGCGCGGTGGCAAACGCACACCAGGCCGGGTAGGGCGCCAGCGCGACCCCGGCCCGGCGGTCCGCCGCCCCGACCCGCCTGACCAGGTCGGCCGAACTGGCGGTGAGCACAGCGCACTCCGCAGCGGCCAGCCAAGGCCGATGGACCCGGAAGAACAACCACGACCACGAGGTATTCAGTGCCAGGTTTGCCGCGAGCGCGACGATCAGCCCCCGGCGCTCCTTGGCCCGATTCTGCTCGCCCAGCCGGGAGATCGCGTGACCGGCGGACAGCGCGATGTCGGCATAGAGCGGTGTCCAGATGATGCCGTAGACCGGGGGTGGCGGCTGCCAACTCGGCTTGTCGAGGGTGCGGTAGTACGTCGAGTCCGGATCGGTCGCCAGCGCTCCGGCGACCGCGCTTGCGGTGACCGCGGCAACGCATCCCGCGAGGATCCCGAGCTTGTTCATGGCAACTCTCCGATCACTGGGGCACGATGCCCGGTTGTCAATGTGCCGATACCCAGAAGGAGCGGTGAAAAGGCACTACCAAACAGTAATCGGGTCGAATTCGACTGACGATTGCCGATCCGTTGTGACGACTTCGTAAAATCCATCGACATGATCGAACCCCGGCGAGCCCGTCAGCGAGTATCACAGTGAGAGTGTTCATCTCGCGACCGGTCGCCGCACTGGTCGAACCAACCTGGAGGAATCACCCGTGACCCCTGCGCCCCGCACCCTGCCCCGCCGCACCGTCCTGGCCGTCTCCGGAACCGCGGTGCTCGCCGCCGCAGCAGCGTGCAGTGCGGCCTCCACAACGGCGGAGTCCGCAGTCTCGGCAGCGTCATCCGCCGCTAGTTCGGTGAAGGACGAGGTTACCGCCGCCGCCAGTTCGGCCAGGTCGGCCGCCTCATCCGCCGTGAGCTCGGTCAAGGAGCAGGTCTCGTCAGCGGTCGCGGCTGATCCGACGACCGCGGCAGCTCCGACAACGGCGGCCGCCGCGCCGGCCGGCACGGTCATTTCCTCGGTCGCGGACGTCGAAGCCGCCGGCTCGATTGTCGTCAACGCTCCGTCCGGGCCGGTACTGCTGGCCAGTGAGGGTGGCACGGTCGTCTGCCACACCGCCATCTGCACCCACCAGCAGTGCACCATCGCCGCCAGTGGGTCCTGCCCCTGCCACGGCTCCAAATTCAACATCACCACCGGGGCCGTGGAGAACGGCCCCGCCAACCAGCCACTGGCCGAGGTCGCGGTCACCGTCGCCGACGGTCAGATCTACGCAACCTGATCCCGGGCACACCGGCGCACAGCAAGCGCACAGCCTGGGCCTAGGCACAGCACACAGCAAGCGCCCAGGATCAGGAGCTATGAGCATTCCTAGCCCGCTGTCCAGCGCCGGAGCCCCGGTTGATCGTGCCGCCCTGCGCGGACCCGACGGCCGGCCGATTCGCGTCCTGGTTGTCGACGACGAACAGACGCTGTCGGAGTTGGTCGGCCTCGCCCTGCGGTACGAGGGCTGGGAGGTCCGCACCGCCGCCGACGGGATGGCGGCCATCGCCACAGCCCGCGAGTTCCGCCCGGACCTGGTGGTGCTTGACGTGATGCTGCCCGACATCGACGGCCTCGAGGTGCTGCGCAGGCTGCGCGCGGACATCGAGCGGATGCCGGTGCTGTTCCTGACCGCCCGGGACGACGTCAGCGATCGCATCGCGGGACTGACCGCCGGCGGCGACGACTACGTGACCAAGCCGTTTTCCATCGAAGAGCTGGTGTTGCGGTTGCGGGCGCTGCTGCGCAGGTCCCACCTCGCGCTGACCACCGATTCGGCGACCATCGTCGTCGGCGACCTGGTGCTCGACGAGGACTCGCGGGAGGTGCGGCGCGGTGACGAGCTGATCAGCCTGACGGCCACCGAATTCGAACTGTTGCGATTCTTGATGCGCAACCCGAAGCGGGTGATGTCGAAGGCGCAGATTCTGGACCGGGTGTGGAACTACGATTTCGGCGGCCAGGCCAATATCGTCGAGCTGTACATTTCTTACCTGCGCAAGAAGATCGACGCGGGGCGAGAACCGATGATCCACACCATGAGGGGCTTCGGCTATGTCCTCAAGCCAGCCGCCTGACGGGTCTGCTCCGATCACCGAACCCCTGCTGAGCGCGTCGCCCGTCGACCCCGGTTCGGGTGCAACACCATCATCTGCAAGCCGCCGGACCCGCCGGCCGCTCACCCTGCGCTCCACATTGATCATCGGGATTGTCGCGCTGATCACCGCGGTGTGTGCCGTCATCGGTGTCACGACCGAAATCTTCCTGAGCCGGTACCTGGTGCGGCAGGTCGATGCGCAACTCACCCAGCAGCAGAAGTTCACCCACCCGCCGGACGGCTCGCGAAATCCGGGGTACCTCATCCCGCTGGCTTGCGCGGGCTCGCCGTTGACGCCGGGTGGCGGCGGCCCACCAGGCTTCGGCCCCGGCGCGGCCGTCAACAGCCTGACGGCGTTCGTCCAGGACGGCGAAGTTGTCTCCTCCAACATCCTGACCTCGACCGGCAACGGCTCGTTGGGCTGCACCACCGTGCCGCCCAGTGCCGACGAGATGCTGATCGCGGTGCCCACCAATGGTCGGGCGGAGACGGTCACTATCCCTGGCTTCGGGGAGTATCGGGTGCTGGCACAGCAGGAGTCCGGTTACACGGTGATCGTCGGACTGCCGATGGCACCCGTCACCGGATCCCTGGTCCAGGTCGGCATCATCATGGCCATCGTCGCCGGAATTGCCTTGCTGGCAGGTGGTTTCGCCGTTTTCTGGGTAGTCCGGCGATCGCTGCGACCGCTGGATCGGGTGGTCGCCACCGCTCGTCAGGTCGCGACGCTGCCGCTGGACCGCGGCGAGGTGGACCTCGGCGTCCGAGTACCGGACCGGGATACCGACCCCCGCACGGAGGTCGGCCAGGTCGGCGCGGCGCTCAATCAGATGCTCGGTCACGTCTCCAATGCCCTGGTCGCGAGACAGGCGTCCGAGATGCGGGTGCGGCAGTTCGTCGCCGATGCCTCGCACGAGCTGCGCACGCCGTTGGCGGCCATCCGTGGCTACGCCGAACTTGCCAGGCGCGAGGAGGACGACACCGAGGGTGTCGCGCATGCCCTGCGGCGAGTGGAGTCCGAATCCGCCCGGATGACCACACTGGTCGACGACCTGCTGCTGCTGGCCCGGCTGGATTCGGGTCGCCCGCTGTCGCAGGAGGAGGTCGACCTGACCCTGGTCGTGGTCGACGCCGTGTCAGATGCCCAGGTGGCCGGCCCGTCACACCGCTGGCAGCTCGATCTGCCCGAAGAACCTGTCACGACGATCGGCGACCCGGCGCGGCTGCACCAGGTGTTGGCGAATCTGCTGGCGAACGCCAGGACCCACACCCCGGCCGGCACCACCGTGTGGAGCGGGCTGCGGACCGAACCGGGACGGTCGGTGGTCACGGTGACCGACAACGGGCCGGGGATCCCGCAGGCACTGCAACCGGAGATCTTCAACCGGTTCGTCCGCGGCGACTCGTCGCGCTCCCGCGCCGCCGGGTCGACCGGGCTCGGGTTGGCCATCGTGTCGGCCGTCGTCCATGCCCACGGCGGGGCCGTGTCGGTCGCGAGCCGGCCGGGGCAGACGACCTTCACCGTTCTGTTGCCGCACCACCAACCCCAGGGTCAGGTCGGGGCGCCGGCCGACCGGCACGCGGCGGGGAGCATGCCCGTCCCCGGCTGATGGTCGTGATCCGCCGCCGGCGATCGGAGTCCGGCCGGCGGCGATCGGATGGCACAGTTGGCCGGTGACCGATGGCGACCTGCAGCCCCACACGGCCGGGCCGGTGTCCAGCAACTGGACGCCCGGCCACCCGGTCGATCCGCGCCGCACGCTGCTGCCGCTTCGCCGCGGCGCGATGGACCCGACACTCCGGATCGACGGCACCGGCATCTGGCGGACCTCGCTGACCCCGGACGGCCCGGTGGCGCTCCGGCTGACCGTCGAATCCCGGGGCTCGGTGAACGCCACCGCCTGGGGGCCCGGCGCCGACTGGGCTGTCGCACAGGTACCCGAACTGCTCGGTGCCGATGACGACTGGTCCGGATTGGACAGCTCGTCACACCCGCTGCTCGATCGGACTCGCCGCGCGGTGCCGGGCCTGCGGATCCCCCGCACCGCACTGGTCTTCGAGTCGTTGGTGCCGGCTGTGCTGGAACAGCGGGTGGTCGGCGCCGATGCCAGGCAGTCCTGGCTACAGTTGGTCACCAAATTCGGTTCCGCCGCTCCCGGTCCCGCGCCGGCCGGGATGCGGATCTGTCCGCCGGCCCTGGAATGGGGCCGGATACCGTCCTGGGAATGGCATCTCGCGGGTGTCGACCCGGGACGGGCGGCCACGATCGGTGCAGCGGTCCGGGTTGCGGCGGGTCTGCAGCGAACGATCGAGACCGGCCGTGGCGGCCAGGTCGTGACCTCAGCGCTGCGCACAGTGCCGGGCATCGGCGTCTGGACGGCCGCCGAGACGGTGCAACGTGCGCACGGGGACCCGGACACGGTCAGCGTCGGTGACTACCACTTGGCCGCGTTGGTCGGTTGGGCGCTGATCGGCCGTCCTGTCGATGACGACGGCATGCTCGAACTGCTGGAACCATGGCGCGGGCACCGGCATCGGGTGGTCCGGTTGATCGAATCCAGCGGTTTTCGCAAGCCCCGCTTCGGGCCGCGGGCAAGCCGGGTTGACCACCGCCGTCATTGAATCCCGCCATCATCGATCGTGCTGCCACCCGCTCAGTCGATAGGCAGTTGAGCATGATGACGAGCAGACTGCTGACATGGGATCTTCATTGACCACCATCGGTTTACCCGTCGCACTCGGAATCATTATGTTCGGACTCGGCCTCGCGCTCACCCCCGGCGATTTCGGCAGAATTGCGCGGCATCCCAAAGCGGTGGCCATTGCACTTGTCTGCCAGGTCATTCTGCTGCCGGTGATCTGTTTCGGGCTGGTGCTGGCGTTCGGCCTGCCGCCGGTGCTGGCGGTGGGAATGATGCTGCTGGCCGCCTCACCGGGCGGGACGACCGCCAATCTCTACAGCCACCTCTTCCGCGGCGATATCGCCCTGAACATCAGCCTCACCGCCATCAACTCGGTGATAGCGGTGGTGACCCTGCCGCTGGTCGTGAACTTCTCCTTCACCTATTTCATGGCCGCTGACGATCAGATCGGCATCCAGTTCGGAAAGGCGGTCGAGGTATTCGCCATCGTCCTGTTGCCGGTGGCCATCGGCATGCTGATCCGCTGGTGGAAGCCGATGTTCGCCCGCAACATGGACAAGCCGGTCCGGATCGCCTCTGTCGTGATCCTGGTGATCGTCATCGGCGGGGCCATCGCCGCCAACCGGGTCATCCTCGTCGAGAATTTCGGCACCCTCAGCGGCATCACCGCAGTGTTCTGTCTGTGCAGCCTGACGTTGGGTTACCTGATTCCGCGTACGCTGCGAGTCAGCCGGAGCCAATCCATTGCGAGTTCTTTCGAAATCGGGATTCATAATTCGACACTGGCGATCGTGATCGCGCAGACCGTTATCGGCAGCGTGGAGATGTCGCTGCCGGCGGGGGTTTACGGCGTTCTCATGTTCTTCCTGGCCGCAGGCTTCGGGTTTCTCATCCGGGGTCGATCCACCGATGCAGCCGCCGACTCACCGTCCGCCGGAATGTCTGCCGCGACCTGAGACTCCCGGGCGGCACCAAACCGCTTAATGGATTGCCGTGCGATGACGCAGCAACTGTAATGACCGTTGCTGCCCGCGTACCACCGTCCCTTACCTGGAGATCAACGTGTTGGCAAGGAGCCTTCGTATCGATGAGTTGGCGATCCCGGCGAACCTGGCCCGGCCGGCGGCCCGGGACTTCATCGAAATGGTCGGGGTGCGCAACGCGATCGAGACGGCCATCGTGGGAAGTACTGCGCTGAACTACAGTCCGGCCGAACTGCTTCCGGTGTACCTGGCGCAGGAGTTCAGCCCCAAAAGACTGTTCGTCGCGCGGGTCGACGGCCGGATCGTCGGTCGCGCGGTCATGGAATGGTCACTGGCAGAGGGCACTTCGTCGTCCTGGGTGACAGCCGAGGTGCTGCCCGATTTCCGCGGCCGCGGCATCGGCGGGGCCCTGTTCGACACAGTCGAGGCAATGTCCCTGCAGTCGGGGCGCGAGACGTTGCAGGCTGAAATCCTGCACACCGCAACCACCGGCGGCCGGCGATTGCGCTCCCCCACCGGATTCGGCGACCTGCCCATGAATGATCCCGGCGTGCAATTCCTCACCGCCCGCGGGTACGCGCTCGAACAGACCGCGCGGGTCAGCTTTCTCCGACTACCGGTCGATGACGCCGCACTGGCGCAGCTGTTTGCCCGGGCAACGGCCGCCGCGGGCGAGCGGTATTCGCTTGTTTCGTGGACCGGCGAAACCCCCAGGAGCCGGATCGACGACCTGGTCGTGCTGCGCACCAGGATGAGCACGGACGCCCCATCGGCCGGGCTGGAGGTGGACGAGGAACCATGGGACGCAGCACGAATTCAGCACCATGACGAATCGATCCAGGCCAGCGGACGGGTCCGGCTGACGGTCGCGGCACAGGACGCCTATGACGGGTCGGCTTGTGGCGTTCACCGAACTTTCGGTTCCCGACGACCCCAGCAGGCCAGCGCAGCAACTGGACACGTTGGTGCTGGCCGAGCACCGCGGGCATCAGCTCGGAATGCTGATCAAGATCGCGAATCTACGGCAGCTGAGCGCGATAGCGCCTGCGCCGCAGCTGATCTACACCTTCAATGCCGAGGAGAACAGGCATATGCTGGATGTCAATGAGGCTGTCGGATTCCGCGCCGTTGGGCATTCCGGGGGCTGGCGCAAGCGCGACGGAGGGCGTGGTATTCGACCCTAGTACCCGGCCGCACTGGCCAGTCGATCAACCAGCAGGGTGAGCGGCGGCCAGGAAGCGCGTCCTCGCCGGCACAGTGCGAAGGCACGCAGGCGAACTTCGGGTTCGGTCAGGGCAAGCAAGGTGACTCCGTCGCGGGTGGCCCGGTCGGCGGGCAGCAGCCCGACGCCGAGCCCGGCCAGGATGAGGTCCTCGACCAGTTCGAGGCTGTCCGCCTGGTGGGTCAGCCGGGGTCGGAAGCCGGCCATCGACGCAAGGATGCTGACGACATACTCGTCGGCCCGGTTCCGGGAGTTACCGATCCACTCCCGATCACCGAATGCCGCGAAGACCGTCAGGGCATCGCCGCCGCCCGCGGTCAGCCGGGTCGCGGCGACGCCGGTGGGCACAGCAAGGCTCCACGACGTCGACCAGAGCGGCACGGACTCGACCAGCGGGTCAACGGTCGCGGGCGCGAAGTTGTAGTCGTAGGTGAGCGCGAGATCAACCTCGTTGGCGGCGAGGAGCGCCACGGATTCCGCCGGCTCGTGCTCGAGCACGACGACGTCGACGTCCGGGTGGGTCTGGCGCAGGTCGGCAACGATGGGCAGCAGGGTCCGCCGGATCGCGGTGGCGAATCCCGCCACCCGAACAGTGCCGGCCGGCTCGGCGCCCGGATCCAGGTCGATCCGGGCGGCGTCCACCGCGGCCAGGATCGCCACTGCATGGTCCGCCAGTCGACGACCCGCCGGCGTGAGCCTGACCCGCCGACCGACCGGCTCGATCAGCGCCGTTCCGGACTCCCGCGCGAGCAGCGCAATCTGCTGCGAGACCGTCGATGTCGTGGTGCCGAGCAATTCGCCAACACTGCGCATCGAACCAAGCCGGGAAAGTTCGAGCAGGTACTGCAGACGGCGAGTCTCCACGTCCACGATTGTTCAGCATTGACGAATGAACCGTCCACTTTTATCACGTGGACATGAACGGTGCCGGGTGTGTCTACTTCTTGGGTGACGACCGTGAAACCCACCGGAGCCGCGCGCGCCGGCACTTCGATGGCGCTGGCCTCGATGTGCTGCGTCCAGTTGGGCATCGCCGCGTCGATCGGACTGTTCGATCAGATCGGCGCCGAGGGCGCGGCCTGGCTGCGGTTGGCCTGGGCGGGTGTCGTGCTTGGCGTCGTCGGCAGACCATGGCGGGCGACGTTCTCCCGGTCGGGTCTGATGACCTGCGTCGCGCTCGGTGTGGTCATTGCAGCGATGACGTTGTTGTTCATGGCCGCGGTGTCGCGGCTCCCGCTCGGCACGGCCAGCGCGCTGGAGTTTCTCGGCCCGCTCGGGGTGGCGATCGTCCGGGGAAAGGCCGCGGCACGGGCGTGGGCGGTTGTCGCGGGTGCGGGCGTGCTGCTGTTGACGGAACCCTGGCACGGGACGACCGACGCCGTCGGGGTGGGGTTCGCCCTGGCGGCCGCGGCCTGTTGGGCCGCCTACATCGTGTTGACCCAGCGGGCCGGCGATGCGGTCACCGGGTTGAGTGCGCTCTCGATTTCGATGCCCGTCGCGGCCGTTGCGACCACGGTGTTCGTCGGGCCGTCGGTGATCGGTGACATCACCTGGGAACTGCTGCTGGTCGGCCTCGGTCTGGCCCTGCTGCTGCCCGTCATCCCGTTCAGCCTGGAATTGTTGGCCCTGCGTCGGCTGACCACGGCGGCCTTCGGCACGCTGATGAGTCTGGAACCCGCGATCGCCCTCGTCATCGGGTTGGTCGTCCTCGGTCAGGTTCCCGGTCTCGGCGCGATCGCCGGAATCGTCCTCGTCGTCATCGCGGGGGTCGGCGCCGAACGCACCGGGGCACGCGGGCCGGCGGGCTGACCGGGCGCCCGACCAGGGCCCGTCCGCGCCGCCCCGGGGTTTCACGAGCCGATTAGCGCCGGCCGATGACCACGGTGGCATCGAGCTCATCGGAGCCGGCGATCCGGGCGATGAGCCCGCTGCGGGCGAGGATGTCGGCGGCCACCGGCGCCTGTTGCTCGCTGGTCTCGATCAGCAGGTGCCCGCCCGGTGCCAGCCAGTCCGTCGCCGCGGCGGCCACCCGGCGATGCACGTCGAGCCCGTCCGCACCGCCGTCCAGCGCCACCCTGGCCTCGTAGTCCCTGGCCTCCGGCGGCATCAGGTCGATCGCCCCGGTCGGCACGTACGGTGCGTTGACCAGCAGCAGGTCGACCCGGCCACGCAGTTCCGCCGGCAACGGCTGGAAGAGATCGCCCCTGTACACGTGCCCCCCGACGGGCTCGACGTTTCGTCGAGCGCACCGCTCGGCGGCCGGGTCTACGTCGGCCGAGTGCAGCTCGACCCGGTCGAGAGCGCTGAGTACAGCAACCCCGATCGCCCCCGAGCCACAGCACAGGTCGACGACAACGAACGGCGGTCCGGTGGACGACGACCGGGCCAGCGACACCGCCTCGTCCACCAGGAATGCCGTGCGCTGCCGGGGCACGAAGACACCAGGGTCCACCGCGATCCGCAGGCCGCAGAACTCCGCCCAGCCCAGGATGTACTCCAGCGGTTGACCGGATACCCGCTGCTCGACCATCGCCGCGAGTTCGGCCGGTGACGTTGCCGCGGCGATCAGCAGCTCGGCCTCGTCCTCGGCGAACACGCAGCCCGCGACCCGGAGCCGGGCGACGACCTCTGATGGGGTCGGGTACGGCATATCGACCGCTCCAGCCTTTTCTGTCATTGCGCTTGACCCTGACGTAACGTCAGGTTGCATCCTCGATGGTGTCCGGGCCAACCGGGTTCGGACAACCCGCCCAGGGAGCACGCATGAGCGAGCGCACCATCAGCAAAGTCATGCCGGTGCGACGCGAGGAACGTGCGGAGCAGCGGCATGAGCGAGCGCCAGCGAGCGAACCATCAGCACAGTCATGCCGGTGCGACGCGAGGAACGAGCGGAGCAGCGGCATGAGTTACTCGGTCGGACAGGTCGCCGACCTGGCCGGTGTGACGGTCCGGACGTTGCACCACTACGGCCGGATCGGACTGCTGGAACCGGTGGATCGGAGCGGTGCCGGCTACCGCCGGTATTCCGAGGACGACCTGCAACGGCTGCAGCACATCCTGTTCTACCGCGAGCTCGGCTTCTCCCTGGACGACATCGCGACCATCCTGAGTGATCCGGGCGCCAACAGCGGCGCTCATCTGCGACGGCAGCGTGAGCTGCTGACAACCCGGATCGCTCGATTGACCGCGATGGTCAGCGCAGTCGAGAAAGAACTGGAGGCATTCACCATGGGTATTCAACTGACCCCCGAAGAGAAGTTCGAGATCTTCGGACCGAACTACAGCGAGGACTACGAGACCGAGGCCGAGCAGCGCTGGGGCAACACCGACGCGTGGGCGCAGTCCCAGGCCAGGACCGCCAAGTTCAGCAAGCAGGACTGGATCGAGATGAAGGAGGCCGGTGACGATCTCAACCGGCGACTGGCCGCGGCGATGACCGGCGGGGCGGCGCCGGACAGCGTCGAGGCGATGGACCTCGCCGAGGAGCACCACCGCTCGATCGAGACCTTTTACGACTGCCCTTACCCGATGCATCGGGGGCTGGGTGAGATGTACGTCCAGGACGAGCGATTCGCCAAGACGTACAACGATGTCGCACCGGGTCTCGCGGTGTGGCTGCGGGACGCGATCAATGCCAACGCCGACCGCGCAGAGGCGGCCGCGTCCTGATCCCGGCACTGATCCGCTGTACGGCGGAGCAGGCAGCACCGACGAAGAAAGCCCCCGCTCACATCGAGCGGGGGCATTCTCCGATCTGCACACTCAGGTCAGGGAGCGGTACCGGCGACCGGCGCCTGGGCCTGCAACTCGGCGAGCACCGCCGGATCCTGCAGTTCCATCCAGGCAATGACGTCCTGGTAGGTCGCGCAGTAGGTGTCCGGCTGCGCGCACTTCTCCTTCATGAAATCCATCGCCGGCGGGTTGAACGAGTCGCCGTTCCACTTGTTGAAGTGGTTCGCGATCAAGATCGGCGCCCGGTTGCCGTTGTAGGCCTGGTCGTACATGAACTCGTAGGTACCCTTGACGATCTCGCGCAGCTCGGGCGCGGTGTCCGGCTCTTCCTTCCCGCCGTTGAACTTCGCCCAGAAGTTGTAATCCATCGCGGTCGTCATGCCCTCGAAGCCGGGCGAGTAGACCTGCGGCATGTAGAACTCCCAGATCCCGTCGACATTCTCGGGCCAGAAGATGCCGTTGCGCGGCGCGGGCATCGACGAGTCGTACGTCATGTTGTGCGCCTTCCAGGCCGGGATCAACGTCTCCAGGGACCCGGTCAGGCAGGGGGTACGGCCGCCCTTGATCGCGTCGGTCGGAACTTGCAGATCAGGCGCATCGGTGTAGCCGTTCAGCGTCTTCCAGTCGGTCATGAAGGTGAAGAACTGGTCGAGTTCGTTGGTCCAGTCGGCGGTGTTCCACTGGTTGCCGCCCGGAGGGTTGTCGTCACAGAAGTGGCCGTTGTAATGAGTGCCGATCTCGTGGCCCCTGGAGTACGCGAGGTTGAGATCGTTGACCTCGGTGACGATCTCCGACTCCGGTCCGCCGTACCCGATGGACGCCTTGCCGGGTGCGTGACCCGGCCCGGTGTACGCGCCGGCGTCCTTGGCCGGATCACCCAGCAGGTAGATGCCGGACAGGAAGCCGGTGAACCGGGAATTGCTCTCGGCCGCGGCGTCCATGAACTCGTTCCACCGCTGGTGCGAGCCCGCGCCGTCGAACGAGAAGATGATGAACTGCGGGGCCTTGTCACCCGGGGCCAACTTTGTCATCGGGACATTGGTCGGCGGACGCTCCCCGGTCTCGACCGGAGCGGTGGCATCCGTCGTGACCTCGGGATCACGACCGAAGACATCGGACGGCGCGGCCGCTGATGTGGTCTCGGTGACGGTGACGGGTGACGAACTCGATGTTGTGCTCTGGTTGCCCTGGTAGATCAGCACCCCGGTCACCCCGGCCAGCACCACAACCAGTCCGGTGACCAGATAACGGGCTTGCATACATTCCTCGTTTCGCTCTTGCTGCGTATTGCGCTCACGCGGCGCCGACCTGCCGCACCGGAGACAGGACGCACCAGCCCCATCCCGGTTGCCGGTGACCGGTGCGCACCCCAGAGCCAGGGTGCCACGACGGTCGGTCCAGTTCCGGCAGATCCACGCCGGTGTCCCGCCGAATCAGCCGGTCGGGCCGGTGGACGGGGTTGCGCCACCGGAGGTCGGCACGGCGTCCAGGCAGGCGTCCACCCCGCCGTTCCGGCCGAGGGTGAACCACTGCACACGTTGGAATGGGTCGCCGTGGTCGGTCGACATGGTCCAGGCCATTTCGTCGGCGAGCAGGTTCAGCGAGCTGATCAATTCCCGCTCGTCACCCTCCTCCAGCTCCAGGGTCTTGTCCGCGATCGCACCGAAAAGTGCTGCGCCGCCGAGACAATCGGCTTGCAACTCCAGTTCGACAGCCACCAGCGAAGGGTTCAGCCTGGCCTGCACCGCATGACCCCATTCATGGGCGACGACGAGATAGACCCAGGAGTCGCCGACCCGGTCCGCCCCCTCCAGCAAGAGGTTGGCGTCCCAGGCGACGTAGTTCCCGTCCTCGCAGTAGTACGCGTTGTAGGCCTCCAGCGGCTCCCCGTCGCAGGTCGGGGTGTCTGCCGGGTCGGTGCCGTCATACAGGCCCTTGACGACCGGGGGCTCGTAGTCACCGGTGAAGAACTCGGCCCAATGGGCCTGCCAGTAGCCGTCGACCACCTGCTGGGCGAAGTCGATGTCGTCGGCCAGCTCCTCGATCGTGACACCGCTGGCCAGTGCGTCGGTGCCGCCGGCGGTGGTGCCCGAGGATGTGTCGGTTGACGACGTGTCGGTTGACGTCGGTGTCGTCGACGTCCCGGGCACGACGGTACCGACGGCCGGTGTGCCGCTGACCCCGCCCGCGCAGGCCGTCGCCGCGAACAGCAGCACGACGGCGACGGCGATGGCGATGGCGCGACTGACCCGCACTCTCATGGCACTCCCCTTGAAGGATGCGCCAACTGTGCGTGCCCAACATCCGCACGTCAAGATCGGGTTACCCACCGCGATGTGGCCGCGAGGAACGGGCCCGGAGTCAGAGCTCCTTGACGAGTTCCCGCTTCAGGATCTTGCCGCTCGGTCCCAATGGCAGCGCCTCGAAGAACTCGACTCGCCGAGGGTATTTGTGCTGGCCCAGCCGTTCCTGCGACCAGGCGATCAACGTTGCCTGGTCAAGATCGGCACCCTCCGGCGAGCGGACGACGACGGCGCAGATCTCCTCGCCGTGCACGTCGCTGGCGAATCCCACCACCGCCACCTGCGCGACCCCGGGATGGCCGGCCAGCACCTCCTCCACCTCCCGCGGGTACACGTTGTAACCGCCGCGGATGATCAGGTCCTTCTTCCGATCGACGATCGAGAGGAATCCGTCGGCATCCTTGACCCCGAGGTCGCCGGTCCGGAACCAGCCGTCGACCAGGGCGGCGGCGGTCGCGGCCGGGTTGTTCAGGTAACCGGCGAACACGTTGTGGCCGCGGAGCACCACCTCGCCGGTCTCGCCCTGCGGGAGCAACTTGATGTGGTCCTCGATCTCCGGTGCGGCGATCTCGGCATCGGTCCCCCAGATCGCCCGGCCGACGGTGCCGGGCTTGCGGCCGTAGACCGGCTGATTGAACGTGGCAACCGGCGACGTCTCGGACAGCCCGTACCCCTCGTAGATATCCGCCCCGAACACTGCGGCGAAGTTGTCGATGACGGCGACCGGGAGACTGGCGCCGCCGGAGACCGCGATCCGCAGCACCGGCCGCCGCTCGTCCGCGCGGGCCGCCGCCAGCAGCCCGATGTACATCGTCGGAACGCCCATGAACACATTGACGCTCTCGCTGACGATCAGTCCCAGCGCCGCAGCGCCGTCGAACCGGGGCAGCAGCACCAGCGTCGACCCGGCAAAGAAGCCGGCGTTCATCGCGCAGGTCTGGCCGAACGAATGGAACAGCGGCAGGCAGCCGAGGATGACGTCATCGGCGGTCAGCATCAGCACCTGCGCCGACGAGATCATCGCGTTCATCGTCATGTTGAGCTGGGTGAGGACGGCGCCCTTCGGGTTGCCGGTGGTACCCGACGTGTAGAGGATGACGGCCTCGTCGTCGGGTTCGCGCTCAACGTAACTGGCGATCGGCTCGGCCTCCGCTGCCTGCAGATCCAGCCGGGTGACGTCCTCGCCGCCCAGCACGGCGAGCAGCGGAACGCCGGCCTGTTCGGCCGCCGGCGCCCCCTGGGCCAGCAGCGGACCGGCCGCGACCAGCAACTTTGCCCGGGAGTCGGTGAGCACAAAGCCGATCTCCCGCGCGACGAGCAGCGCGTGCACCGGGACCACCACCCCGCCGAGGGACAGGATCGCGTAGTACACCCGGGGGAAGTCGGGCACGTTCGGCATCAGCAACGCAACCCTGTCTCCCGGGCCGACGCCGGCTTCGCGGAGCACCGCGGCATATTTGCGGGTCTCTTCCCACAATTGCCGGTAGCTGATCCGTTGCGGCCCGATCACCACCGCATCCCGGTCGGGATAACGCTGCGCGGACTCGGCGAGGATCGCGGCCAGGGTCAGGCTCATGTTCCGGTGCCCCTTTTGGGTTTCGACGGGTGGCTTCGGCTGGTGACGCTGTCCTGCGGGTGGGTGCCGGGTGAAAAAAGTGACGAGCACCTCAACCGGTCGGCCGCTCCGCAGCGTCGCCGCAACCGGATCGAACCCACCAAGGCCCGCGTGTCACACCGAGGTTACTGCCGTGTAAAGGCTCCCCGCCTGATGTGGCATTTCACTGCGCACAGGCGCCGACCCGCCCTCCCGCGGAACAGGCCGCACTCCCGGGCCAGTAACCTCGACATTCATCAGCGCCACCTCGACGCGCTCCGGTCCTGAGCATCTGCGACTTCTGATGCCCGCCGAGCGAGGTCGCCGTTATCCGGACACGAACGAGAGGCGAGAACTCCAATGCCCGAGGCCACCGAAACCGCCGAGTCGACAGCTGACGCGGGTTCGACCCCGCTACCCGTTGTTACCGCCGGCACCGCCGACCAAACCGGCGCCGTTCGTTTCCTTCCGCCGGCCGCTCCGACCGTCGAGGCCCCGGCGACCGCGACGTTGACCTATGACGGCAAGGAGATCGAGCTCAAGGTCATCCCGGCCACCGAGGGTTCGTCGGGGATCGAGATCTCCAAGTTGCTGACCACGCTGGGCGTGATCACCTTGGACCCCGGTTTCACCAACACCGGGTCGACGACGTCGAAGGTCACCTACATCGACGGTGACGTCGGTATCTTGCGATACCGGGGCTACCCCATCGAGCAGCTGGCTCAGTCATCGACGTTCCTGGAGACCAGCTACCTGCTCATTCATGGCGAGCTGCCCAGTGCCACCGAGCTCGAGGCATTCACCAGGCGGATCAGCCGGCACACCATGCTGCACGAGGATCTGAAGCGGTTCTTCGACGGCTTCCCCCGCGACGCGCACCCGATGCCTGTGCTGTCCAGCGCGGTCAGTGCCCTGTCGACCTTCTACCAGGACGCGCTTGACCCGTTCAATCCCGAGCAGGTGGAATTGTCCACCATCCGGCTGCTCGCCAAGCTGCCGACCATCGCGGCCTACGCCTACAAGAAGTCCGTCGGCCAGCCGCTGCTCTACCCGGACAATTCGCTCGGCCTGGTGGAGAACTTCCTGCGGATGTCGTTCGGTTTCCCGGCCGAGCCGTACGAGGTCAACCCGAAGCTGGTCAGGGCCCTTGATCAGCTGCTGATCCTGCACGCCGACCACGAGCAGAACTGCTCGACATCCACGGTCCGGCTCGTCGGGTCCTCCAACGCGAACCTGTTCGCCTCGGTCTCCGCGGGCATCAACGCCTTGTTCGGCCCGTTGCACGGCGGCGCGAACCAGGCGGTGCTGGAGATGCTGGAGACGATGCGCAGCGAGGGCGGCGGTGTCGACGCGTTCGTCACGCGGGTGAAGAACAAGGAGCCCGGCGTCAAGCTGATGGGCTTCGGCCACCGGGTCTACAAGAACTACGACCCGCGCGCCGCTTTGGTGAAGGCCACCGCCGACGAGGTGCTCGCCGATCTCGGCGCGAACGACGAGCTGCTCGATCTGGCCAAGCAGCTCGAGGCGGTCGCGCTGTCCGATGACTACTTCATCTCCCGCAAGCTGTACCCGAACGTCGACTTCTACACCGGGCTGATCTACAAGGCGATGGGCTTCCCGGAGCGGATGTTCACCGTGCTGTTCGCTCTCGGCCGGCTCCCCGGCTGGATCGCCCAGTGGCGCGAGATGATCAACGACCCGGCGACCAAGATCGGCCGGCCACGGCAGGTCTACACCGGCTACACCGAGCGGGACTACCAGCAGCTCAGCGCCCGCTGATCCAGGCTCGTCGTGAAGGTTCCGTCGGTCCACGGCAACACGATCCTTCACGATCCCAGCTAGGTCGCGGTCAACCACCTGAGCGCGTTTGACGGCCTGCACCAGCGGGCATGATCGGGGCATGACGTCCCCGACCGTGCTGTGGTTCCGGCGCGACCTACGCATCGCCGACCACCCCGCGTTGCTCGCCGCTGCGGCCGAGAATGCGGATGTACTGGGCGTCTTCGTCGCGGACGACGCCGTCCTCCAGCCCTCCGGGGCGCCGCGGCGGGCGTTCCTCGCAGGTTGCCTGACCGAGCTGTCGGAGTCGCTCGGCGGGCGGTTGCTGGTGATTCATGGCCGGCCGGACAGCGTGATCCCCCGGCTGGCTGGGGCGATCGGCGCCGCAGCGGTGCATGCCTCCGCTGATTACGGTCCGTACGGCGGCCGGCGTGACCAGCGGGTCGCGGATGCCTTGCACACCAGGGACATCGAGTTCGTGACGACCGGTTCGGCGTATGCCGTCGCTCCCGGCCGGGTCCGCAAACCGGACGGGGGTCGGTACGCCGTTTTCACCCCGTACTTCCGGGGCTGGACAGACCATGGGTGGCGCGCCCCCGCCGGTGGCGGGGCTGTGCCGAAGGTCAATTGGGTGGATCCGGCGGACGTCAGTGGCGTGCCTCGGCATGATCCCGCCGACCTCGCCCGCGCCGTCCCGGATTCGATGCACCTACCCGAAGCGGGCGAGGCCGCCGCGCACCGAACCTGGCGGGCGTTTCTCGACGACGCCGTCGACGGCTACGACGACGACCGTGATCGACCGGATCACGCCGGCACCAGCCGGATGTCGCCCTACCTGAAGTGGGGTTGCATCCACCCGCGAACGCTGCTGGCCGACCTGGCAACCAGGAAGTCGAGCGGCGCCGCGTCCTACCGACGCGAACTCGCCTGGCGGGAGTTCTACGCGGACGTCGTGCACCATCTGCCGAAGTCGCTGTGGACATCGGTCGACCCGGTGATCGATGCCATGCAGTGGGACGGGGGCGACGAGGCAGACGAGCGGTTCGCCGCCTGGCAACAGGGTCGCACCGGATACCCCTACATCGACGCCGGAATGCGGCAACTGCTGGCCGAGGGTTGGATGCACAACCGGGTGCGGATGGGGGTCGCGTCATTCCTGATCAAGGACCTGCACCTGCCGTGGCAGCGGGGCGCGAAGTACTTCATGGAGCACCTGGTCGACGGTGACTTCGCCTCGAACAACCATGGCTGGCAATGGGTTGCCGGCTCCGGCCCGCAGGCCTCGCCCTTCTTCCGGATCTTCAATCCCCTTGCCCAGGGCGAGAAGTTCGACCCGCAGGGCGATTACGTCCGCAAGTTTGTGCCGGAGCTGCGCAGGATCACCGGTAAGGCGGTGCACCGTCCCTGGGAGCTGCCCGACGGGGTTCCGGACGGATACCCGGAGCCCCTTGTCGAGCACTCGGTCGAACGCGCGGAGACGTTGCAGCGCTGGGAGAATCGGCCGCGCTGACATCGTTGCGCCGGTCTTGCCAGGTGCTTGCTCGATCAGTGTTCGATCAGGAATGTCACTCGGCGGCGGCGCTCTCCGGGTGAACAGGTCAAATTCTGGTGGCTAAGGCATCCGAGTGCACACTTGCTCAAGCCAGCCCAAATTCCAGAGTGGAGCATGTTGATCAAGGCGCAACGCACCCGCCTATTTATTTCGCGCCATCCTCACCGCCACGAGCCTTAGTGAGCCACACCAAGAACTTCACTGGAATTTCGCTAGCTCAACAAAACATCTAGCCCGCAGTTCTGTCGCGCAATAATTCAGGGTGAGTATCATAGAATTGCCAAACTCTTGACCGTGCGAGAGCAATGAGTATCCTTCACTCCAGCGGTCAGCAAACAAAAGTCTTGGCCGCGCAAACTGGCTCCGTGTGACAAGCCGAGTATTTCGTCACGCGGATGCACTGTCACATTCAGGAGGCGTCGTGACTGGTTACCTGCGCTCAGGTCGGCGATCGGCGTCGATCGTCCTGGGTTGCGTCGCAATACTGCTCATCGCGATGTCGCCTTCCGCGACCGCCGCCCCCAAGGTCGACGATCGCGGCAACCACAAGAGTTACGTCTTATCACCAAACGCCAGACCTTACGGCATCTCCTTGCGCGACATGGCCGCGAAGACTGCCCTTTTCACTACCAATGGTAACAGCTTGGACTTCTATCCACGAACACCACTTCAAGTCCTGTACGCGTCGTCGTTTGAGTTCTCCACACCCAATGGCGGTTGGCTGTTTACTGGGGGCAACAACTTCACCGTTCGCGGTGGCACAAAGTTCTACGTGCCGTTGCAGAATGCGACCGACTCGCCACCGGTGGTCGGTAATTGGCCATCCAACGATTGGCAGGCGAAAAGGTACTTCTTCGATAAGAGGCAGCTCGGCGCCAGAGACTACGAAATCGTCGTCGACGGTCGGAGGACACTGCTCGGGCCCGATTACGTAGCAGGGCCGGTGAGATCACCAGCACCACTGGGCGACGGCGGCGGCAATGAGATCATCACGCTCGGCGCCTTTATCGGCCCGCTTCCGCAGGGGATACACACCGTGCAGATCTCCGGGCAAATTGCCGGAAAGGCACTTCAGGAGGCCTATGACATCGCCTTCCTTGCCGGTGACTTCACTTACACGATCGAGGTCAAACGCTGATTGAACGTGGGCTTTCTGATTGGTCGAGCCTGCACGTATGGCCGTCGCGGTCCGGCCCGCACCGATGCGCTACCCGCCGAAACCCACCGGACGCAGGCCCCAGGAGGCGGACCAGGTTGCGCCCGGTTCGAGCCAGCGCAGCCCGACGCCGGTGTTGAAGGCGTTCACCGCACAGGTCATCGGTTCGATCGCGATCGCCTTGCGCTGGTCGGGTTTGCCCGGCCCCGGGAAGTTCGACGGCGAGTAGACCTGCGCCCAGCCGAAGTCCTCGTCGGCCCAGATCACCAGCGCAGTTCCGTCCGGGGCGTCCAGTCGGTGCTCGACCCGGCCGGCTGCCACGGTGAACCCGGTCAGCGCGACGTCAGCATCCAGCGACGCCAACTTCACTCCCGCCCGCAGGTCACACGAGGTGCCGTCGACAGGTTCGATTGCCTCCGGGATGAGCCGGTCGTCAACCCTGGCGTACTCGGTCCCGGTCAGGGTGATGGTCAGGTCGCCGACCGGATGCGCACCGACCCGCAGGTACGGATGTGCGCCGACACCGAACGGCGCCGCGGCGGTACCGGCGTTGACCAGTCGGTGGGTCACCGTCAGCCCCTCGTCGTCGAGCACATACGTCACGGAGGTGTCGAGGGTGAAGGGGTAACCATGCTGCGGGTAAATGGACGCCTGCAGAGTCAGTGACCCGTCCTCCTGCTCCGCCACGTCATAGGCGGTGTTGCGGAGCAGGCCGTGGGTGGCGTGGCCGAGGGACAGGTCGGTGATGTCCAGCAGTTGTTGCTTGCCCTCGTACGTCCACTTCGCATCCCGGATCCGGTTCGGCCACGGGACCAGGATGATGCCGCAGCCCATCGGCGGAACCCATGCGTCGTCCCAGGTTTCGGTGAAGTGCACGCCGTCGACGCTGAACTCCCGGAGCACCGCGGCGACCTGGCCGACCCGGGCGACGGCGCCGCCGTGCCGCAACTCGAACTGCCGGCCCGTCGCCGCCCGCTCGCTCATCTGGGCAACCCCGTCACCCGGGACAGCGCACGTCCGAACTGCAGCAACCGTTGCATCTGAGCCAACCCTCCGTCGGTCACGGACTTGGAGAAGCGGTACGTCTCGACATATTGCACGGTGCGGGTCTCGTTCGCCGCGGTGAGCTCCGCAGCCTGTTCGGTGACGGCCCGCTCCGGCGTCTGGGTGGACAGGTAGAGCATCACCGCATGCATGGTGCGGGAGCCGTCCGGCTCGACCCGGAACCGATTGCGCAGGCCCTGGTCGACGATTGCGGAGAGCGGGATCGTTCGCAACGACGACGAGAACATCAGCCCGCCCGCAGGTTCCTCACCGGCCTCGTCGTCGCCGTGCCAGAGCACCAGACGTTTCCCGTCGGTGACGGCGACCTCCTGCCACAGCGAGTCACCCCATTCCTGGTTGGACGCCACCTGCTCACAGGTGAACGCCAGCACATCGGTCGGGTCCAGCACCCCACTCAGCGCCTCGAGCGCGGCATCGGCGTCCCGAATGTAAGCGCGCACCGCTTCGTCCAACTGGGTGTACGGCGCCCAGTCCTGGGGAACGTGCTCACGGGGTTGGGGCATGAACCGGGGCCTCCTCGAACGGCGAACCTGCGGGTATGACGATGCCACGAGGTTCGGCGCACGGGTGAACGGACCCGCGGGTTCAGGGGTCGGCCGGCCCCGGATACCTGGTGTCGTAGCGCCACAGCGACCTGCCCAGCAGGGCTGCAACGACCGTGAGCACGATCGTCGCTATCCCGCCCGCGGTAACGGCGAACGCCGTTGACGTGGCGTCGGCGAGCACGCCGTGCACCAGGTCGGCCAACCGCGGGCCGCCGGCCACCACCACCGTGAAGACCCCCTGTATTCGGCCGCGCATCTCGTCGGTGGCGGTGACCTGCAGGATGGTTGACCGGTAGACGGCGCTGACCAGGTCGGCCCAGCCGCCGATCGCCAGGTACAGGACGGCGAGCCAGAGCACGGACGTCGTGCCGAACAGCGCCATCGACAATCCCCACAGCAGGATCGCCACGACGATCGCAACACCTTGCCGGTAGATCCGGTGGATCCAGCCGCCGGTCAGGCCGCCGATGAGCGACCCGATCGCCAACCCGGCGTTGAGCATGCCAAGGGCCAGCCCGCCGCCCGGCGGCCCACCGAAGGTCTCCTGCGCCATCTGCGGGAACAGCGCCCGCGGCATGCCACAGACCATGGCGATGATGTCGACAACGAACGTCATCAGCAGGAGCGGCTTGAGCCGGAGGTACGCGAGGCCGTCCAACACCTTGGCCCGGCCCCGGCGCACCCCGAGCGGCGGGATCGGCGGCAGTTTCACGACGGCGTACAGGATCGCCACCAGGGTCAGTGCGTCGAGGAAGTACAACCAGGGCAGTCCGACCAGCGGAATCAGGATCCCGACGAGTAGCGGGCCGACGATGACGCCGATGCTGAACACCGTCATGCCGAGCGCGTTAGCGGCGGGCACCATGTCGAGCGGGACGATCCGGGGGATGATCGCGCTCCGGGTGGGCTGGTTGACGGCGAAGAAGCCCTGCTGCAGGGCCAACAGTCCGAGCACCACCCACACCGACTCGGAGCCGGACAGCGCGCCGATCCATAGCCCGATGCTGGTCGCCGCGATCCCGACGGAGGTGATCATCAACAGCTTGCGGCGGTCGTAGGTGTCGGCGATGGCGCCGCCGAGCAACCCGAAGACCACCAGCGGCACCAGCGCGACCAGCGAGGCAATGCCGACCCATGCCGAGCTGCCGGTGATGTCGTAGATCTGTTGCTGCACGGCGACGGTGGTCAGCATGGCCCCGATCACCGTGGTGACCTGCCCGAGGAACAGCCGTCGATAGGCCGGGATCTTCAGCGGGCGGGTATCCGGCCCGATCCGCCGCAGCCGGGACCGCTCATCCGGTGGGTCAGCCTGCGCAGCAACAGGTTTCGTCGACAGGACGGGCTCGATCGATTCACCCGGCCCGTCGTCGGTTCCCGGCGTCACCGGCCCGTCATGGAGCGAGCCGCTCGATCACCCAGGAACCGGAATCAGCTGCGGTGGCGGGTGAAACGGCCCGGAAGCGCAACCGGTCGTGCAGCCGGGCGTACCTGCCCTGCCAGAACTCGACGGTCTCGGGCTGGATCCGCCAGCCGCCCCAGAACGGCGGCAACGGAATCGGCGCGGATTCGTCGGCGAACCGCTCCTGCGCGCCGGCCTGCAGTGCCTCCAGCGCGGCCCGGTCCGGCAGCACCGACGACTGCGGGCTCGCCCAGGCCCCGACGCGGGACCCACGCGGCCGGCTCGCCCAGTACTCCTGGGCGGTCTCGTCGGAAACCCGAACGACCGGCCCGCGGAAGTGCACCTGCCGCTGCAGGCCGATCCAGGGGAAGGTTGCGGCCGCCCGCGGGTTCGCCTGCAGGTCGCGGCTCTTGTCCGAGGTCAGGTTCGTGTAGAACACCACGCCGGCCTCGTCGACGCCCTTGCACAGCACGCTCCGACTGGCCACCTCACCGCTCGGGGAAGCCGTGGCCACGACCATTGCGTTGGGTTCCGGCAGTCCGGCATCGACGGCGTCCGCCAACCAGTTCTGGAACTGGGTCAGCCAGTCGGCCGCCAGGTCACTCTCGGCGAGGCCCGCGAGCGAGTAACTCTGCCGCATGGCGGCCAGATCGGGTCGGGGGCCGACGTCACTGCCGCTGCTGACCACGTAAAAATCCCCTCTACCGCAGTCGGATGATGGAAGATCTCGAACGCTACGCGCAGCCTCCGACAGCGCCGACGCCCAGGCGCAGACTCCCGATCCAACCCGGACAAGTCGGCACCAATCCGCGGCTCGAACCGGTGATTCGGCGGAACGAGTGACCGACAACACCTTCTTGGCCCTGGCTCACGGGGTCGGAGCGGGGCAGTGTTACAGTACGGACGTCTTGCGACGGTCCGTGATCTGTCATCACCGATCCGCAGTGCCTTTCACTTCTGTGCCTTTCACTTCACTGTGCGCTTCACCGCAGATGCCGACCCGAATTCCACTCGAGAGCTTTCGCGTTCCACCACTCGACGTTCGGTAGCTCAGTCAGCGTCACCCCCGCAGTTCGATCCCTCAACGTGGAGGAACACACATGACGACCAACGGCTTCGTACCCGGCCTCGAAGGCGTGGTGGCCTTTCACACCGCCATCGCCGAGCCCGACAGGGACGGTGGCTCGCTGCGCTATCGCGGCGTCGACATCGACGATCTGGTCGGCAATGTCGGATTCGAGGACGTCTGGGCCCTGCTCGTCGATGACGAGTTCGGCGCCCAGTTGCCCGTCGATACCTCCCCACCCGCCTTCCGATCCGGCGACGTCCGGGTCGACGTGCAGGCGTCGTTGCCGCTGCTGGCCCCGGCCAGGGGATTCGGCCCACTGCTCGACATCACCGACGATCAGGCCCGAGACCAGTTGGCGCAGACCACTTCTGCCGTCCTGTCGTATGCCGCCCACTCCGCGCGCGGCGATCAGTCGGCAGTACCGGCCAAGCGCATCGCCCAGTGCACGACCGTTGTCGAACGCTTCCTCACCACCTGGCTGGGCGAGCCCAGCCCGGAGCAGGTGCGGGCCATCGACGCGTACTGGGTGTCGGCTGCCGAACACGGGATGAATGCCTCCACCTTCACCGGCCGGGTGGTCGCCTCCACCGGCGCCGATGTCCCGGCCTGTTTCACCGGTGCTGTCGGGTCGATGTCCGGCCCGCTGCACGGCGGCGCCCCCGCCCGGGTGCTGCCGATGGTGCAGGAAGTCGAGTCGACCGGCGACGCGTTCGGCCTGGTGAACGGCATCCTCGATCGCAAGGAACGGTTGATGGGCTTCGGTCACCGGGTCTACCGAGCCGAGGACCCGAGGGCCCGGGTGCTCCGCCGCACCTGCCGCGAGCTGAACGCCCCGCGCTACGAGGCCGCCGCCGCCCTGGAGCAGGCCGCGCTGGCCATCCTGCGGGACCGCCGGCCCGACCGGGCCATCGAGACGAACGTCGAGTTCTGGGCCGCGGTGATCCTGGACTTCGCCGGGGTGCCCGCCGCGATGATGCCGGCCATGTTCACCTGCGCCCGCACCGCTGGCTGGAGCGCGCACATCCTGGAGCAGAAGAAGCTCGGCCGGATCGTCCGCCCGTCCGCCGTCTACGACGGGCACCCGCCACGCAAGCCGGAGCTCGTCGATGGCTTCGACGAACTTGCGCTGGCCGTCTGACCTGGGTCGTTCGTGTCTGCTTGATCACCCGGCAGGCTCGCTGCAGCGCTGCCGGGCCCGTCGGACGGCAATGGCCGGTCCCGGACGGTGGCAAGATTGGGCCGTCCTGGCCAGCCGCCGCGGCGCCGTCAACCCGGCGACCTCCGCGCGTCGACGCCACCGTTGCACCGACCGCAGTTCACTGCCCACAGTTCTGCAAGGAGAACGCGCCGTCATGGCCGATGTGACCAGCCTGGTCCTGCCCCCCGCAATGATCCCGACGGACGGCCGGTTCGGCTGCGGGCCGTCGAAGGTCCGTCCGGAGGCGCTGGCCGCGCTCGCCGCCTCCGGGACGTCGGTCCTCGGCACCTCGCACCGGCAGGCGCCGGTGAAAACGCTGGTCCGGCGGGTCCGGGACGGCCTGGGCAGCCTGTTCTCGCTGCCCGACGGTTACCAGGTGATCCTCGGCAACGGTGGCACCACCGCATTCTGGGATGCCGCCGCGCTCGGGCTGGTGCGGGAACGCTCGCAGCACCTGACCTTCGGTGAGTTCTCCGCGAAGTTCGCCACCGTCACCCGCAAGGCCCCGTTCCTGGCCGACCCGCAGGTCATCTCCGCCGACCCCGGGGATGCGCCGGAGGTTGTCGCGGCCGATGACGTCGATGTCTACGCCTGGGCCCACAACGAGACCTCGACCGGTGTTGCGGTGCCCGTGCGCCGGCCGGCCGGCGCCAGCGCCGATCAATTGGTGCTCGTCGACGCGACGTCGGGCGCCGGTGGCCTGCCGGTCGACCTGAGCGAGGCCGATGTCTACTACTTCGCCCCGCAGAAGGTCTTCGGGTCCGACGGGGGGCTATGGATGGCACTGGCCTCCCCCGCGGCCCTGGCCCGCATCGCGGAGATCGACGCCACCGACCGGTGGATCCCGGAGTTCCTGTCGATCGCGACCGCCCTGGACAACACCACCAAGGACCAGACGCTGAACACCCCCGCGGTGGCCACGCTGTTTCTGCTGGCCGATCAGCTCGACTGGCTGAACGGCAACGGCGGCCTGGACTGGGCGACAAAGCGCACCGCCGACTCGTCCGGCCGGCTCTACGACTGGGCGGTGGCCAGCGAGTACGCGACCCCGTTCGTCGCTCGCCCGGAGCTGCGCTCGCAGGTCGTCGGGACGATCGACTTCGCGGACTCTGTGGACGCCGCCGCGGTGGCAAAGACCCTGCGCGCCAACGGCATCGTCGATACCGAGCCCTACCGCAAGCTTGGCCGCAACCAGCTGCGGATCGGCATGTTCCCGGCCGTCGAGCCGGACGACGTCAGCGCCCTGACGCAGTGCATCGACTACGTCGTCGAGCGGCTCTGACTCTCGGCCGCCGCAGGCGGCGCGCCTGGGCGGGTCGAACCGGTGACCGCGATAGCGTCCTCATCAGTCATTGGTGATCTGGGAGGAACCCATGCGCGCACTGCGTGTCCTAGGCCTTGCCGAGGACGGCCACAACCTGGTGTGCGAGGACGGCACGTCGGGTGAGCTGTTCACGGTGCCATCGGACGAACGCCTGCGGGCGGCCGTCCGGGGCGATCTGAGCCGACTCGGCCAACTGCAGATCGAGTTGGAACCGCAGCTGCGCCCACGGGAGATTCAGGCCCGGATCCGGGCCGGCGCCACCATTGCCCAGGTGGCAACGGCGGCGAACACCAGCGTGGGACGCATCGAGCGCTACGCCTACCCGGTGCTGTTGGAGCGTTCGACCACTGCGGAGAAGGCCCGGCTCTCGCACCCCATCGTCGACGGCAACCCGACCCGGAAGAACCTCGAAGAGCTGGTCCTGGCAACCCTCGCGGAACGCGGCCAGGACGCCTCGGTGCGGTGGGACGCCTACCGCGACGATGACGGATGGGTCGTCGCGCTGCACTGGCAGGCCGGCCGGAGCGAGAACAGTGCCCACTGGGAGATCCACTCCGGCTCCCGGACCACCACCCTGCACCCGAAGGACGACGCGGCCCGTGAGCTGATGGATCCGGCCCGTCGGCCGCTGCGCCCCATCGCCGAACCGGCCGGCCCGCAACCCGATATGGCCGAGGTCGCGCGCCGCATCACCGACGCCGCCCAGGCCACCGCGAACCTGCAGCAGGAGCTGCCGGAACTCGTCCCCGCTGCCGACGACCAGGCGAACAGCCGGATCGTGCCGTCCGCGGCCTCGCGTCATCCGGCCGGCAGTCGGCGTGCGCTGGCCGACCGACTCGACCAGGAGCACATGGTCGAGCAGACCGTGCTCGACGAGCGGTCCGGCGTGCAACCGCCCGCCCCGAGCAAGTCCGAGGGCGTCCGGACCGGCACCGACCACTCATCGTCGGGCCGCGGGCATCGCAAGGGTCAACGGCCGGTCATGCCCGGCTGGGAAGACGTGCTGCTCGGCGGCGGGCAAACCCCGAACCTCTAGACGACCTCGCATGCTCGGCCGACTCGCCGAAAAAGTCCCGCGGAAGTCGAGCAGATGACGATTGGGCAAGATCAGACTGCCCAGCTTGCAAACGGCCCGCGTCCAGTTTTGACTCTACGAATGATCCAGGCAGGCCAGGCGCCCTCCAGTACTCAGCCCCACAGCATTGGCGTCCTCACCAGCGGCGGCGACGCCCCCGGCATGAACCCGGCGGTGCGCGCCGTCGTGCGGACCGCTCTGCATCACGGCATTGATGTCTACGCCGTCTATGAGGGCTATCAGGGCCTGACCGAGGGCGGCGACCTGATCCGCCGGATGGAGTCGTCGGATGTCGCGGGCATCCTGCAGAAGGGCGGCACCTCGATCGGCACGGCCAGGTCCAAGACGTTCCGCACCAGGGACGGCCGGCGACGGGCGGCGAAGAACATGGTGGACCGGGGCATCGACTCGCTGGTGGTGATCGGCGGCGACGGCAGCCTCACCGGCGCCAACCTGTTCCGGCAGGAATGGCAGGAACTACTCGCCGAGCTCGTCGAGTCCGGCAGCCTGACCCAGGAGGCCGCTGACGCGCACCCCTTCCTGCGGCTGGTCGGGCTGGTCGGTTCGATCGACAACGACATGTCCGGGACGGATATGACGATCGGCGCCGACACCGCGCTGCATCGCATCGTCGAGGCACTGGATGCGTTGCGCAGCACCGCATCCAGTCACCAGCGGACGTTCGTCGTCGAAGTGATGGGCCGGCACTGCGGCTATCTGGCGTTGATGTCGTCGCTGGCCTCTGCGGCGAACTGGCTGATGATCCCGGAACAGCCGCCGACGCAGGACTGGGAACAGGAGATGTGCCAGGCCGTCAAGGCCGGCCGGGACAATGGTCGACGGCAGAGCGTCGTCATCGTCGCGGAGGGTGCGCAGGATCTGGCCGGCAACCCGATCACCGCCCACCAGATCAAGACGCTGCTGGAGGATCAGCTGGGCGAGGACGCCCGGATCACCATCCTCGGTCACGTCCAGCGCGGTGGCGCCCCCAGCGCCTTCGATCGCTACCTGAGCACGTTGCTGGGCAACGCCGCTGTCGAACGACTGCTGACCGATGATCCGACGGCTCCCGCCCAGCTGGTGGGCATCCGCGGGAACCGGGTGGTCAACTCGCCGCTGATGGACTGTGTCGAGCAGACCCAGGCGGTCGCCGAACGCATCAAGGCGCAGGATTTCGACGGCGCAATGTTGTTGCGCGGCGGCAGTTTTCGGGAGTCGTACCAGATCCTGCGGACGATGCAGCAGGCGGCGCCGCGGCCCACGCCGGCCGGCCGACGCCGGTTCCGGCTGGCCGTTGTGCACGGCGGCGGCCCGGCGCCGGGGATGAACAACTCGGTCCGCACCGCGGTTCGGCTCGGCTTGGACCGCGGGTACACCACACTGGCCGTCAACAACGGCTTCCTCGGCCTGCACGACGGCGACATCCAGGAAATGGGCTGGATGGACGTCAGCGGCTGGGTCTCCGACGGCGGCGCCGAGATCGGGACCAACCGTTACGTGCCCACCGGACCCGCCATCGCCCAGATCGCGAAACAGATTGCCGCGCATCGGATCGACGGCCTGATAATGGCCGGCGGCTGGGCCGGCTACGAGGCCGCCTACGAGTTGCACCGGCACCGTCAGCAGTACGCGGCCCTTGATATTCCGATCGTCTGCATGCCGATGACGATCAACAACGATGTCCCGGGGACGGAACTGTCCATCGGCAGTGACACGGCGTTGAACAGCATCGCCTCCGACGTCGACAAGATCCGGCAATCCGCGGTGGCCTCGCGCCGGGTGTTCGTCGTCGAAGTGATGGGCCGGGACTGCGGGTACCTCGCGCTGCTCAGCGGACTGGCGACCGGCGCCGAACGCGTCTACCTGCCGGAGGAGGGCATCACCCTGGACGATCTGACTGCCGATGTGCATTCCCTCGCGGACGGTTTCCGCTCCGGCAAGCGGCTCGGGCTGATCATCCGCAGCGAGAACAGTGACCCCGTCTACACCACCGGGTTCATCACGTCGCTGTTCGAGAAGGAGGGCGGCGACCTGTTCGACGCCCGGCAGGCCATCCTGGGGCACGTCCAGGAGGGCGGCGACCCGTCCCCGTTCGACCGGATCCAGGCCACCAGGCTCACCGCCAGGTGCGTGGAGTTCCTGTCCGAGCAGCTCGAATCCGGCGCCAAGGCCAGCGCGATGATCGGCTTCCAGTCCGGCCGACTGCAGTTCACCGACCTCACCTCGTATCCCACGTTGGTCGAGAAGGATGTCCAGCGGCCGTTGGAACAGCGGTGGATGGATAAGCGGGGGCTGGCGCACATCATGCGGGGGTAGCGCCACTGTTCGGCGAGTCAACACGATCGAACAGAAATCACCGGAAGCAGCGTTGAAAGTTGTTGACTTCCGAGTGATAGGTTTGGCATACTCGGACTCGCTGACGCCTGCGTCATCGTGCCAACCGCCACCACAACACCGACACCGCAGCACCGACACTTCTGGGAGAACAGTGACGTCCACCGCAACCCGGGCCAATGACGGCCGGGTGACCCGCATGTCGGCCCGCATGGCCGACGGCCGCGAGATCATCTACTTCGACGAAACGCCGCACGCTCAGCGGGTTTTCGCCGATCAGCGGGATCTGCCGCCGGTGATCCCGGGGTCGCAGGTGCGGTACGACGCCCTGCTCGGCGAGTGGGTGGGCATTGCCGGGCACCGGCAGACCCGCATTTATCATCCGCCGGCAAATGCCTGCCCGCTGTGCCCGACCACTGCCGACAATGCCAGCGAGATCCCCTCCCCTGATTACGATGTCGTCGTCTTCGAGAACAGGTTCCCGTCTTTCGCCGGCGCCGGTGAGACCGCTGCGGGCGGCGGCTTGTTCGACGCCCGGGTCGGGAACGGTCGCTGCGAGGTGGTGTGTTTCACCTCCGATCACAACGCCACGTTGTCCGCGCTGCCCACCTCGCGGATGCGGACGGTAATCGAGGCGTGGGCCGATCGCACCGCGGCGCTATCCGCGCAGCCAGGGGTGGAGCAGGTGTTCTGCTTCGAGAACCGCGGCGTGGAAATCGGTGTCACCTTGGCGCACCCGCACGGCCAGATCTACGGCTACCCGTTTGCCACCCCGAAGACGGCCGCGGTGATCCGCTCGGTCCGGGCGCACCGGGCGGCACACGGGAGGAACCTGTTCGCGGACCTGCTGGCCGGCGAACTGGCCGACGGCTCCCGGATCGTCGGGCAGAACGAGCACTGGGTGGCCTTCGTGCCCTTCGCAGCACGCTGGCCCGTTGAGGTTCATCTGTACCCGCGGCGGCAGGTCCGGGACCTCACCGCGATCGACACCACCGAACGGGCCGCACTCGCCGAGCTGTACCTGGAGGTGATCCGCCGAATGGAGGGCGTTTTCGACGACACCCTGCCGGCCATCAGCGGCGTACACCAGGCGCCGGTACACGCCGCGGACGAGGACTTCCGCCTGCACCTGGAGGTGTTCTCCATCCGCCGGGATGTCGGAAAGATCAAGTATCTGGCCGGATCCGAATCAGCCATGGGAGCCTTCGTGAACGACATCAGCCCGGAGACCGCCGCGCAGCGGTTGCGCGACGTCGAGTTGGTGGCCCGATGAAGGCCCTGATCGTCGGCGGCGCCGGGTACATCGGCTCCGTCGTCACCCGGTTGATGACCGCCGAGGGCCACGACGTGGTGGTGCTCGACGATTGTTCGACCGGGCATGCCGATTCCGTGCCGGCCGGTGTCGAGCTGATCAAGACCGACATCACCGACGCGGCAACGGTTCTGAACGGCGCCGGGTTCGACGCCGTGCTGCACTTCGCGGCCAAGTCGCTGGTCGGCGAGTCCGTGCTGAAGCCATCCCTGTACTGGCGGACGAATGTCTACGGCACCCGGGTGCTGCTCGACGCGATCACCGAGAACGGTGTTCCCCGTTTGGTTTTCTCCTCCACCGCGGCGACCTATGGTGAGCCGGAGTCGATTCCGATCACCGAGGATGCACCGACCAGGCCGACCAACACCTACGGCGCCACCAAACTCGCTGTCGACATGATGATCACCGGCGAATGCGCAGCCACCGACCTGGCTGCCGTCTCGCTCCGGTACTTCAACGTCGCCGGCGCGGCCTTCGGGGCCGGCGAACGGCACGGCGTTGAGACCCATCTCATCCCGATTGCGCTGGATGCCGCGGCCGGTCGCAGGCAGGCGCTGACCATCTACGGCGACGACTGGCCGACGCCGGACGGCACCCCGATTCGCGACTACGTGCACGTCGCCGACCTGGCCAGGGCGCACGTGCTGGCGCTGACCGCCGCGCAGCCCGGCGAGCACCTGATCTGCAACCTGGGCAACGGCAGTGGCTTCAGCGTCCGGGAGGTACTGGCCACCATCGAAAAGGTGACCGGGCATCCGGTGCCCGTCACGGTGGGACCCCGCCGGGCCGGCGATCCCATCCGGCTGGTCGCGTCCGCGGAACGGGCAGCCTCCCGTTTCGGCTGGAAGCCGCAATTGTCCCTGGAACAGATGATCTCCGACGCCTGGGAATTCTCCGGTGGCGCAGGAGCCGCCTCGTGAGCACACCCGTGCTGACTGCGACCGGTGCCGCAGAACTGTTCATCGGCAGACCTACTCTCGCGAGCCCGAAGGAGTGTTCTCCGCTCCCGGTCGGGTCAATCTGATCGGCGAACACACCGACTACACCGGTGGGCTGGTCCTGCCCTTCGCCATCGATGCCAGGGCCAACCTGGCCGCCGCCCGCAATGATTCCGGCGTCGTCAGGGTGACCTCCGCGCAGCGGCCGGGGGCCGTGACAACTGTTGACCTGCAGGGACTCGGCCCCGATTCGGCGGTGGCCGCCGACTGGGCGGGCTATCTGGTGGGCGCGCTGTGGGTGCTCCGGGAGGCCGGGTATGCCGTCGGCGGGCTCGACCTGGCGCTGGATTCGCAGGTGCCTTCCGGGGCCGGACTGTCGTCATCGGCGGCCGTCGAATGTGTGACAACACTGGCGGCGGCAAGTCTGCACGGCATCGACCTGACGCCCATGCAGATCGCCGGGTTCGCCCAACGGGCGGAGAACGATTTTGTCGGAGTGCCCTGCGGGCCAATGGATCAGACCGCATCCGCGGCGTCGCTAGCCGGATCGGTGCTGCTGTTCGACACCAGAGCGCACACTGTCGAGCACATTCCGTTCGATCCCGCGGCGGAGGACCTCGCGGTGCTGGTGATCGACACCAGGGTGGCGCATTCGCTGGCCGACGGCGAGTACGGCCGGCGGCGGGCCTCCTGCGAGCAAGCCGCCGAGATTCTTGGGGTGCAATGGTTGCGCGACGTCGGTATCGACGACCTGCCGCAGGCATTGGCCCAGTTGGACTCCGACGAGCTTCGCCGCCGCGTGCGGCATGTCGTGACGGAGAACGATCGCGTCGCCGGCACGGTCCGGCGGTTGCGGGACGGGCGGTTGAGCGAGATCGGCGACCTGCTCACGGCTTCCCATCAATCCCTGCGTGACGACTACGAGGTGTCCTGTGCCGAACTGGATCTGGCGGTCGAGGCAGCGTTGACCGCAGGCGCGCTCGGCGCGCGGATGACCGGCGGCGGGTTCGGCGGCTCGGCGATCGCGTTGGTGCCGGCCGGGCAGGTCGCCGCGGTCACCGACGCGGTCCTTGCTGCCTTCGCGTCGGCCGGATTCCGGGCGCCGGTGCCCAGGGTGGTCGGACCGGCGGAGGGCGCGCGCCGGGACCACTGAAAGGCGACCAACCGGTTGCCAGGCGCAGATAGCTCCGCACCGTTCCGCAGGCTCGATATACTTTCGCGCATGCACAAAGTCAGCGCCCCCTTTCCGGCGCTGTCCGAGGCGTCCCGGTCCGTGCTGGTGGACCTATTGGTACACGGACCGGCGTCCAGGGCCGATCTGGCCCGTCGGGCCGGCTTGTCACCTGCCAGCCTTACCCGGATCACTCGATCGTTCGTCGACGCCGGGCTGGTCAGCGAGTCGGACGCCGCATCGCCGCAACGCACGGGTCGACCGTCCCAGCCGATGGATGTGAATGTCGATGTCGCGCACCTGGTCGGCATCAAGATCTCCGCCAATCAGCTCAATCTGGTGACCACCGATCTACGGGCGAACTTGCTGTCAGAGCGTACCGTGTCACTGCCGAAAACCGATCCGCAGTCGGTGGTTTCCACTATCGTGTCGGCCGTTGATGAAGAGCACCGCAGTGACCCGACGATCTGCGCGGTGGGGGTCAGTCTCGCCGGGCCGGTCTCCCCGGGCTCAGAAATCGTCCATACCTCACCCTTTCTCGGTTGGTCGGATGTTCCACTTGTCGCGATGATTCGCGAGAGCACCGGTCTGCCAGTGGTTGTCGAGAATGATGTGCGCGCGCTGACCGCGGCCGAGCATTGGTTCGGTGCCGCTGCGGGGTGCCGGGATTTCGTCCTGGTGACCATTGGAGTCGGGGTGGGCTGCGGCATCGTCGTCGACGATCGATTGGTGGACGGAGCAAATGGGGGCAGCGGCCAGGTCGGGCATCTACCGGTGACCGAATGGGGGCCGCTGTGCGAACGTGGCCATCGTGGTTGCGTCCGGTCCTATCTTTCCTCCACGTCGATCGTCGGCCAGGTGTCGGCCGCCCTCGGTCGAGAAGTCGGGTATGACGAGATCTTGCGAATGGCGACTGATGCCCACCCCATCGCCCGCCGCGTGGTGAACGAGGCGGGCCGCGCACTGGGTACGCTGATCGGCACGCTTGCGGCAATCACCGCCCCGGCCAAGGTGATCGTGTCGGGCGAGGGTGTCGACCTTGCCTCGATGGTCCTGGCCATCACCAGGGAACATGCGCGGTCAGTGCAGCACTGGACCCTCCCGGAGGTGCCCATCGAAATCGCGCCTTTCACCTTTACCGAATGGGCCAAGGGTGCCGCCGTTATCGCGCTCCGCCAGCAACTGGATGCGGCGGTGCGGCCGGACGCGTGAGGCGGCCGGACGCTGATTTTTGGGTCCAGGGATCCAGTCGGGTCGCGCTACATCAGGTCTCGCGAATCACCGCGCAGTCACCGCCCGCGAGACGCAGCCCGGCGACCGTCGTCTGTGAGACCAGATCGAAGCCATCGACCGGCAACTCGACCTCGTCGGCGGCGTGGTTGATCGCGAAGAGCCAACTTCCGGTCTCGGACGTACGCCGGACGACGTCGATCTCGCCGGCCTGCACAGCTGGGTTCTCGGCGGGCAGCAGGACGGCGGGGAGCACCCCGGCCTCATGGATGACTCTGGACATCAACCTCGCAAACCCCGCGGCGTCCGGCTGTGCCGACAGGTACCAGGCGGCGCCCTTGCCGATCCGACGGCAGGTCACCGCAGTGGACCCGGCCGTCGGGCCTTCGGTGTACCGGGCGACGACCTCGGTACCGGCCGCTGCGACCGTGTCCTCAGCCCAAGTCGTGGATATTGTTCCGTCATCCCAACGAATTCGCTCGTCTGGACCCAGCGGATGGAATTCCTCCGTAAGCACCCCCAGCAGATCCCGGAGCATTCCCGGATAGCCACCGGCGACGACCCGGTCGGTGCGGTCCGCGATGCCCGAGAAATAGGTCACCAACACGTGTGCACCGGCTTCGGCGGCAGCGGAGAGTAGGTCGGCCTGTTCCAGGGACATCAGGACCAGCGCCGGAACCACGATCACCCGATACCCGGCGAGGTCCGCACCCAGCGGGAGCACGTCGCAGCCGGTGCCGGTGCGAGTGATCGCCCGGTGGGCGGCCATGGCAACGAAGAACGGCTGGACAGCTTCGCTGGGGTGAGCATCCTGCAGACAGGCCCACGCCGAATCCCAGTCGACAAGCACGGCGGTCGCCGCTTCCACCGACGAACCGGCGACCTCCCCCAGCCGGCCGAGCAGCTCACCGAGTCGGCACACCTCGGCCCACCGACGTGTCGAGATCCCGGCGTGCGGCACCATCGCCGAGTGGTATTTCTCGGCGCCGATCACCGATTGCCGAAATTGGAAGAAACAGATCGCGTCACCGCCACGGGCCAGATGCGCCAACGAGTTTCGCTGCATCTGCCCCTCTCGCTTGGCCCGGTTGACCGGTTGCCAATTGACCGCGCTGGTCGAGTGCTCCATCAGCCACCATGGGCTACCCCCGGCCAGTCCGCGGGTGAGATCGGCGCTGAACTCCAGGTGCAGGCGCGGGTCGTTCTCGCCCGTACCCAGTCCGATCAGGTAGTGATCGTTCGACACGACGTCCTGATGCGGCGCCCAGGCGGCGTAATCACAATCCCCCGGTCCGATCTCACCCGGCCCGGTGCCGACCAGGAAATTGGTGGTCACCGGGACCAGCGGCGTGATCTCCCGCAGCACCGCCTTCTCGGCCAGGTACTGCGCCAGCAAAGCATCGGAACAGAACCGCCGCCAATCGAGCAGGTGCCCTGGGTTGCCAACGGCCGATGTAGCAGCTGGAGCGGCAATCTCCTCGAAGGAGGAGTAGTGCTGGCTCCAGAAGTCTGTGCCCCACGCAGTATTCAGTTTCTGGATGTCGCCGTACCGCGCACGCAGCCAGGTCCGAAAATGCCGCTGACTGGTCTCGCAGAAGCAACTGCCGTTGTGATTGCCGAGTTCGTTGGAGACATGCCACATCACGACAGCCGGGTGGTCACCGAACCGGGTGGCCAGTTCCCGGACCAGCTGCAACGAATGCTCGCGGAAGACCGGCGAGCTCGGGCACCACGTCTGCCGGCTGCCGATCTCCAGCCTGGTTCCGCGTGCGTCGACGGGCCGGATCTCCGGGTGCGCACGGACCAACCAGGCCGGCGGCGATGCGGTGGCCGTCGCCAGATCGACCGCGATCCCGTTGGCGTGCAGCAGGTCAAGGACACGGCGCAGCCAATCGTCGTCCCAGGAGTCCGGTTCGGGTTGCAACCTGGCCCAGGCGAAGACGGCGACCGTCACCACGGTCACACCAGCCTCGCGCATCAGCGCGACGTCCTCGGACCAGAGGTCAGCTGGCCACTGCTCCGGGTTGTAGTCGCCGCCGAACGCGATGCCCTCGGTCGGCCAGGCCGGTCGGGCAGTTACCGTCATCTATCTGCGCCTTTCATCCTTGCTCGCTGGGTTCCTCAGGACGTTCCGGCGCTGCACCATTCCCCAGGGGTATGCACCCCGTGAGCGATCCGTAGTTCGGTCTCGGCATCGCCGGCAGGCACCGGTCGCAGGCCAGGCTCGATGCGCCAGTGATAGCGGTCGGCCGGCTCTGCCCGGCGGGCGTGCTCCTGGAGCCCCACGGTCAGCAGTCGCAACCGGGCATCCATCCACTGTGGTGTCCAGGGGCCTTCCTGCAGGACGTGTTCGGCGGCCCTGAACTCCAGATAGACGGTCCGACGCAACGCCTTTCCGGTAACCGGCGGAGAACCGTGCACAATCATGTCGTCGTGCACCAGAACGTCACCGGGTCGCAGGTCCACTTCGATCGCACCGGGTACGTCCCACCCATGGCGGTCGGCGAGCCCACAGGCATCTGCCCGCTGGTGCTGAGAGCCCGGAACGACAAACAGCGCACCCGCGCCCTGCCGCGATTCATCCAGGTAGACATCGATATTGAACAGTCGGAAGTTCCGCGAGTGCACCGCGTCCTGGTGCCAGGGGATCGGGGCCCCGTCACCCGCCGACTTGAAGACCATCGATTCGTAGGTGGGCACGAAATTCGGCCCGGCCAGGCTTTCGGCGATGCCGAGAACGGCCGGAGATCCCAGCAACTCAAGGGACGCAGGCCAGCCTTTGGCATGGATGTAGTCGACCCGGTACATCACTTTGCCGGACGGCCGGTCTGCGAACAGCCAGTCCTGCGCTGATTGCTGCTGCCGGTCGTTTCCCTGGGCCATCCACGCCGCCGAGGCGTCCTGCAGTCGCGCCAGTAGACCCGCATCGACCCTGTTCCGAAGGACCAGATAGCCGTCTCGATCGAACTTCTGGATCTGTTTCTCGGTCAGCAGGTACTCGGGGGTTTCCTCCGTTGCGTGCGACGGCCGGTCGAACAGGTCGGCACGGGTGAGAGGGATCTCGGACATCGCGTACTCCATCCTGCTGGGTCGCCGGTCAGGCACCGACGCGCAATTCCCACCGTAGATAACGAGATTCAGGAATACTTCCCGAATGGACCGATGTTCTTCTTGGATCCCCGCTACTGCAGTCGACCGCGGACGATGAAGCCCGACACACCGCGGCAGGCGGTCCACCAGCAGTTCGGATTCGCCTGCGGCCTGAGCGCCACTCCGGCAATGACCTGGGCACATCGACATGACGATGTCGAGGTGACGCTGGTGCTGGGTGGGCGGGCAGTCATGGAACACGGAGGGCGCCGATACCACCTCGATGACGGCGCCTGCGTCGTCTTCTGGGCCGGCATCCCTCACCAGCTCGTCGACACCGACCTCGGCGTCAGCGTCCGATGGCTGACGGTGCCGTTGATCGACGTGCTCGCGTGGCACCTGGCCGAACGGCTCTCCGCGGATCTCCTTCGGGGCGTCGCCCTGACGCCAGTCACGCCCCTGGTGCTGACCAACCAGATGGTCACCTGGGCGGCCGAGATCGGCATGGATGCCACCCTGACCGAGGCGGCGCGCTGTGAGGTTAAGGCCCTGCTCCTGCGAATCGCCCGCAACGAGCCCGTGGAGGGAGCCCGGCCGGCGGAGTTGCCTGTCGGCGGTGCGGACGGAGTCGCTGCGGACGGAGTCGCTGCGGCGATTGCGGCCTTCATCGCCACCCATTTCCGTGAACCCCTCCAACTCGCCGACATCGCCGAGGTTGTGCACCTGCATCCGTCCACCGCGGGTACCGCCTTTCGCCGTAGCACTGGGGTGACCCCGAGTCAGTATCTGACCCAGTGCCGTGTCGCCGAATCGCAACGTCTGCTAATCGCGACAAATCTGACAACTACCGACATTGCGCTGCGCTCCGGGTTCGGTTCGACCAGTCGTTTCTATGCCGCCTTTACCGAGCACTGCCAGATGGCACCGGCCGTCTATCGAAGAGCGCTGCGCCGACCCGGCCTGCAGTCTTTTACTTGACGCCGCCGGCCGACAGCCCGCTCTGCCAGAATCGTTGCAGACCAAGAAAGGCGATCAGCAATGGCAGGATCGAGATCAGGCTGCCGACGATCACGAACAGCCGTAGCTCAGGGGCCTGATTGATGGAACTGTTCCAGGTGTAGAGCCCGAGGGTGATGGGGAAGAGCTTTTCGTCGGACAGCATCACCAGCGGCAGGAAGAAGTTGTTCCAAATCACCACGAACTGGAAAAGGAAGATGGTGACCAGGGCTGGCTTCATGAGGCGCACGGCGACCACGAAGAACGCCCTGAATTCACTGGCCCCGTCCAGGCGGGCCGCCTCCAGCAGCGCATCAGGCACCGAGGCCGCCGCGTAGATACGGGCCAGGTACACGCCGAACGGACTGACCAGGCTGGGCAGGAAGACCGCGGCGTACGTGTCCGTCAGCCCGACCTGGCTGAACATCAGGAACAGCGGCAGCGCCAGCGCTGTTGCCGGGACCAGGACGCCGCCCAGGATGACGTTGAATACCGCTTCGCGGCCCGGAAAGACATATTTTGCCAGGGCGTAACCGGCCATTACTGCAAACAGTGTGCCGAGCCCCGCGCCGAGAGTGGCATAGCCGATGCTGTTAACCAACCATCGCACATAAAGGCCGTCGCGAAAGGAGAATAGATCCGACACGTTGCCGAATAGTTGGAACGGACTGGCGAACCAGAGCCCGTTGGTGGAAACCAGGGTCGCCTGCGACTTGCTGGACGCGACCAGCAGCCACCAGATGGGGACCAGGAAGTAGAAGGCGGCTACGACGAGTATGCCGGTGGCCCCGATGATCGAAAGCGGGTTCTCCTTGGGGCCATGGCCTGCCGACGAATCATCCGTTGCGGTTGGCCGATCATCGGCGGGCAACGCGGCCCTGGGTGTACTCATGCGAAGGCTCGTTTCTGGGTGACCTTCAGGAAGATGAACGACAGGACAAATGTCGACAACGCCAGCACAACGGAGTACGCGGCGGACAGGTTGTAGTTGGGAACGATCGAGGTGGAATACACGACCATATTCGGGGTGTACGTGCTGGACACCGAATTACTGATACCCCGGAACACCTGCGGCTCGTTGAACAGCTGGAGTGTGCCGATGATCGAGAAGACGAAGGTCAGAATGATGGCCGGCATCACAATCGGAATCTTGATAGACCAAGCTGTTCGGAACTGACCTGCCCCGTCCGTGCGGGCGGCCTCGTAGATCTCCTGCGGAATTGCCTGCAGCGACGAGAAGATGATGAGCATGTTGTAGCCGCAGAACACCCAGGTGATGACGTTGGCGATGGACCATAACACCAGATCCGAACCCAGGAAATCGATGCTGCTCGTGATACCGAACGGGGAAAGGGAGGGCACATAAAGGAATCCCCACATGATGGCGGCGATCACCCCGGGCACCGCGTAGGGCGCGAAGAGGACGAGCCTGAAGAACTTCTTTCCCTTCGCTACCGTGGAGTCAAGGAGCAGTGCGAAGACCAACGCCAACCCGAGCATGATGGGCACTTGGACAACGAAAAGCAGCAATACCCGCCCGATGGACGACCAGAACTCACCGGAACTGAAAACCCTCTGGTACTGCTCGAACCCTCCGAACACCGTGGTAGCCGCACCGAAGGTGCCCTGTCGTTCTGTCTTGAAGAATGACTGGTAGAGGGCATACAGGACGGGAATTGCGTAAAAGACGATGAACAGGAGGGCAAATGGCGCCAAGAACCCGATGATCGCACCCTTGTGCTTGACCGGATCCCGTTGTTTGCGGACTTTACTCTGCCGACCTTCAGCGACGATAGGCACTGCGGCGGTGGTCATGCGCACTCCTTCATCTGAGCCCATAGGGTTTCAGTGGTAGCGCGGCGGATGTCACCTCCTGGCGACACCCGCCAACGCTACATTTCTCCAGCGAACGGTGGCGCGACCTACTCGACCACGGGAATTGCTTGTGCCTTCATCGCGTCAATGGTCTTCGTTTGAGCAGTCGCCAACGCGTCCGCAAGCGTCCCCTGACCATTCAGCGCAGCACCGAATCCGTCGGTCAGGGAATTGTAGGTCTCGTTCATCACCGGTCCCCAGGTGAAATTGGGATCCACCTGTGCGGATGCTTCCTTGAAGACGTTGAAGATCTCCTGTCCACCGTAGAAGGCACTCGGCTGCTGCAGCGCAGGCAGTTCCAGCCCCGCAGTTGTCGCCGGGTAGAGGCCGCCCTCGGAGTTCAACTGGGTCAGCGAGTCGGTGTTGGTATTCAGCCACAGGGCAAACTTGGCAGCCTCGGCCGGGTATTTGCTTCCCTTGAACACGGCGGTGGTCGATCCGCCCCAGTTTCCGTCCACCGCGTTGCCTGCCGTCCATTGCGGAATCGGCGCCACCGCCCAATCTCCCGACGTATTGGGAGCGCTGGATTCGACGGTCTGATTACCCCACACCGCAGAGACCCAGGTCCAGAGTTGACCGGTATCGGCAGCCTGATTCCATTCGTCGGTGAAGTTCTTGACCGGCGACACCAACTTTCCGTCGATCAGGCCCTGCCAGTAGTTGGCAACATCCGTCGACTCCTTTCCGGTCAATGACACCTTCCAGCCGGCATCGGTGCTCTCAAACCATGCACCCTTGTTCTGCCAGACAAAGCCGGCGAACTGATTGGGATCCCCACTGGAAAAGTTGGTGATGAACCCACCCTTGGCCTTGATCGCCTCAGCTGCCGTCTGGTACTCCGCCCATGTTGTCGGGACCGGGATACCCGCCTCGGTGAAAAGGTCCTTGCGGTAGAACATCGCCAAGGGTCCGGTGTCCTGGGGTATTGCGTAAACCGAGCCTTCCTCGCCGAAGGTCGCCTGCGACCAGGTCCAGTCGACGAACTGGCCCTTGGCCTCGGTCACCCCCGGGCACGACGCGATATCGGCCAGACCACCCTGAATCCGGAAATTGGGAAGCCGGTCGAACTCAATCTGCATCAGATCAGGGGCATTCCCGGCCTTGATGCCGTTGGAGAAGTTCTGGTACGCACCACCATTACCGCTCGGACCGGTCTTCACCTCGACCTGGATGTCGGGGTTGGCGGCATTCCAGGTTTGGACAACGGTCTCGATCCCGGGAATCCAGGAATAGAACGAGAGGTTCACCTTCTCGCCGGACGCCGCTGGAGCGCATGCCGTTGCCGATCCGCCGTCGCCGGCGGCGGCTGAATCACTTGAGGCTGTTGAACTGTCGCCGCTGCTACAGGCGGCGAGCAACAGCAGCATTCCACCGCCGAGGGCTGCGATCCACCGCTTCGACCTCGTTGTCGTTGCTCTCATTTGCTCATTCCTTTCTGGGCGGAGCAGCTGCCGCGGCCGCTTTCTCACGCCTCTCGCTCATCAATGAGCGGGTCATGGACGGATGTCGCTGAATCGCGACCTTGCATGTCTTCGCACGTTGGTGGTTGATCTCTCAGGCTCGAAGTCGCGCGCTCACTTTCCGGCTTCAGGAGAAGGTCATGGCGCCCCGGCTTCCGCGCTGGCCCGAATCAGATGCGCGTACTCGGGAAACATCGCCGGTATCTGCACGCCGACGTGCGCCAGCACCCGTCCGGACAAGGTCACAGCACCTTCCCACCAGGCCGGCAACTGAACGGCTCCCGGGTATCGGTCGGCCGGCGGTAGTGGCGTCAGCTGGTAACGACGCTCAGGATCGAGCCCAGGCAGTCGGACGCGCCCCGGTGGCCAGGTTGTCGATCGATCCACCGTCACGACGCCGAAGATCGCCTCGGAGCGGTCCTTGGACACCACTCCTTGCACCCAGACAGCGATGTCGGGGTGGTCGGCAACCACGACATCGCCGCTGTGCAGGAGCTTTCGATGCTGCTTGTACGCATCGACCCAGCGCCTCAGTCGGCTCAAATCCGCTGCAGACGCGGTCGTTAGATCCCACTCGATTCCCAGATGGCCCCACCATGCGGTTGCCGCTCGAAAGTCGAGGTCATGCGTGCGCCTGGTGGTATGCGCCCGGTGCGCGCCGATATGGCACCCGACAAGTTCGGGCGGCAGCAGCAGCTGGGTGTAGCGCTGGATTTGTTGCCGCTCCAATGCGTCGTTGCAGTCGCTGGGCCACACCCGATCGGTGCGCTGCAGGATTCCGAGATCGATCCGCCCGCCGCCACCGGCGCAGCTTTCGATCTCCAGCTCCGGATGCAGCTCCCGGAGTTCATCAAGCAGCCTGTAGAGCGCGGTGGTCTGCACATGAACGCCTGGACGACCGCCAGGTCCATGGCCGGCCTCGACGACCATCCGGTTGTGGTCCCACTTCAGATAGGCGATGTCGTATTCATCGAGCAGGCTTTTCAGCCGGGTCGCGATGTAGTCGTAGGCGCCGGGGTGACCCAGATCCAGGGAGTACTGCGAGCGGCTCGCGATGCCTTGCCGGCCACCGGCGCGGAAGATCCATTCAGGGTGTTCCCGCGCGAGATCGGAATCCAGATTGATCATCTCGGGCTCGACCCAGAGGCCGAAGTCCATGCCGAGGCCACGTACCTGTTCGATGAGCGGACCGAGCCCGGCCGGCCACACCTGGTCATCGACGTACCAGTCGCCCAGCCCGGCACTGTCGTTACGGCGGTGCCGGAACCACCCGTCGTCGAGTACGAATCGCTCCACGCCCACTGCTGCCGCCGCTTCGGCAAGGGCGACAAGGCGATCCATGTTCTGGTCGAAATACACGGCCTCCCAGGTGTTGATCACCACCGGTCGGGGACTGCGGGGATGCCCCGGCCGGGCCCGGAGATAAGAGTGGACGCGCTGGGCCATTTCGTTCATACCGTCGCCATAGGAGCCATACAGCCAGGGTGTGCAGTACGAATCCCCGGCCTGCAGGCGGATCTCCCCCGCCAGCAATAACTCCCCTCCGCCGAGATGACGCGACCCGTTGTAGGTCCGTTCTGCGTAGGCGACCTGGTTTCCCGACCACCCGACGTGCAGTCCCCACACCTCCCCCGCCGTGAAACCGAATCCCGGTGTACCTGCGGCCAGCAGGTACGAGGCGTCCAGTCCTGGTTTGCCTTTGCGGGACTCTCGGGTCAGTACGCCCACCCGGAACGGGCCCCTTTGCGGAACCCGCTCTCTTGCGTGACGGCCCGTCAGGTCAAAGAGCTCATCGGCCTCGGACGGTACCGGCAGCGCAAGAACCAGCCCATCGAGGTCAAACGCGGCGCCGCGGTCCGTATTGGTTAGGGTCGCTCGAACCTTCAGCAGGCCGGACGCCACAAGTCCGACCTCGACGAGCAGCGCAAGGCGCGCTACCTCGTCAACCGCGGAATAGACCATCCCCGCTGCAAGCAACTTGTCGTCCAAAGGCTGCGCGCTGATCACCGTGAAGAGCGCAGAAAAATCTTGACCCCCTCTACTTCCGGCCAGACCCGGGGTTCCGACCCACCCCTCGGCCGGCGTGAGCAGGATGCTGACGCGCTCGGGCACGTCGATCAGGCTGTCTCCGGCCGGGGCCGTCAGCGCCACGGCGAAATCCGATAATTCGCCGTTGGACAGATCGCCCAGATCGCGGCCCCAGTGCAGCACCGCCGGAAGACCACCGCCTCGAGTGTCAAGAACCACGCTCACGCCAGCAGCTCGCAGGTGCGTGAGCGAGCCTGAGTAGGCCTCGGGCGCCAACGGCCGACTCCTTAGTGAGCAGATTCATAGTTGCAGGTTGGTAGAAACCAGAGCCAATCACGCCGCCGGCCAATCGTCAAGATGCGCGATCGGATCGTAATGTCGGCAACGCCGGGCCCAGAGCTCAACAATGGGCCTTCTCTTCATTCACTGAGTGAACAAAGAAGCGGGATGAGCCGAAAAGGCTCGGCATGGCGTCGAGCGATTCGACAGCGCTGCGGCCGCAGACCACCGGGAACCTGCACGACGCCAACGGCCGGGTGCCCTCAAGTCGCCGTTGTGGCTCCAGCAGGCCTGATAGGGGTCCAATCGACCGCGGCGAAAGCGTTTCGCAACCGGTCGCCGTGGGTCGGGTTGAGGGAGCCGACCCAGGCAATGCGACCGAGCAGGTGGGCTCGAAAATCGTTGTGCCCCTGCCTGTTGGCTGTGTCCGGGCCATGCACGACGCAATCGTGCAGGATCGCCTTCAACAGATCGAATTCCCGGCGTTGAACATTCGTCGTCTCGTTCACCACAATCCCGGTGACCACCTGCCGCTGACTATCCAGCCGCTGGCGGGTCTTCGCCGGATTGACCTGGAAACCCGCATGCCGGACGATCCCGATAACGCCGCGGACCAGCGAGCGGGATTTTCGGGCCAACTCCGGACCACCCGAAAAGGTCAGATCGTCGGCATACCGCGTGTAGCGAGCGCCGATCACCTGCGCATAGGCCGCCAGCCGACGATCCAGGGAATAGGTCACCAGATTGGCCAGCTGCGGTGACGTCGGCGCACCCTGCGGCAGGTGCGGCGCGGCCAGCCTGCGCCGTAGCCGGAAATCCCGTGCCGCATCGCGGCCGGCCGGCATGGCGCTCAGCGCGGCCACCGGCGAGGCATGGGTGGTCAGACCCGCGAGCACGTGAGCGACCGGTTCCGGATAGCCCGCGGCCCGCAGCACCCCCCAGATCCGGCCGGGAGTGATGGCAGCGAAGAAGTGCTCCAGATCCAGGCCGATCACGATCGCGGAACCGACATGCACTGCGGCGCCGGTGATCGCCGATCGCCCGGCGACGAACCCGTGGGCGGCGGGATGCACCGGAATGGGGGCAAGAAGCTCATCCAGGACGGTGCGCTGCAGCCGGGCCAGCCGCGGCTTCGGCGCCTCCAGCAGGCGGGCGCCGGTCGGCCGTGGGAGCCAGCGATACCGGTAGTTGGCGATCCGCGGTCGCTGCGCACGGCGCGCTCGCAGCCGGGTGTCGGCCAGCGAGTCCAGTTCCTCGACGGAAAGACCAAGGCGTTCAGCGAGGTCACCGACATTGTCGATCACGGAAGTGAGGAATGGCCGGCTGATCATCGCCGTTGGGCTGGACGGCCGAGCCACCGGCCTGGGCAGCGGCGCCGTCGCCCGACGGGCCCTGTCCATCGCGGCGCTGGCCAGCACGAACGCGGCGAGCTCGCGGGGGCGATCGGCAGGCGGCCGCTGGTAGGCCGTGAGCACCTCGCCGACCAGCGCCATCAACCACACCGGACCGCGGCCGATGACGCGGCGACCGCGGGCCAGCAAACCCGCCAACTCCCACGGACCGGCCAGCATCGCATCAGCCAGGGCGACCGCGAGCCGTTCGTCAGCTCTCACCAATCGGACCGCGTCAGCTCAGAGCGCGTCATCGCGGATCCATCGACTCGGCCCGGGCCCGGCAGTGGTAGCGGCGGTGGTCGGCGACCTGTCCCTGCTGGGCGGGCACTCTCTCGCGCGGAGCGCGGCTATGTGCCTGCACGGTGGTGCTCAACTTCAGTGTTCCCGCCCCGGGGGTACCCCGGAGCGACCGGGCCGTCACCGGCCGGCAATCTCGCCGCCACCGCCGCATCTAACGAGTCTGTCACGGCAGATACCGGAGCGTTCAGCCGATCGCGTCCAGGATCTCCTGCAGCACAACCCGGTGATGCGGTCGATCGACGAATTCAGAAAACCACGCGGCGCTGTCGCTGCGGTCGGGCGAGCGGACGTTGGGCTCCAGCCAATCCCGGCAGGCGATCTCGCCGATGTGGCCCAACTGGGCGATGAGCATTGAGAAGTGGCCGGGTCGTTCGACGCGGCCGGGGCCACCGCTGGCCAGGTAGGACTCGTACAGCGCACGGGATCTCCCGGGATCACCGGCAGTGAACTCGAACAGCACGCAACCCAGTTCCTGACTGGGATCGGCCAGGCCGCAGTTCTCCCAATCGATGATGCAGATGCCCCCCGTCGGGGTCGGCAGGAGGTTGTCGGCCCAGAGGTCGCGGTGGCATACCTGCAAGGGGCCGGGCGCCTCGATCCATTCGTCCAGGGCGACGAGTTCGTCCCGAACGTCGGCCAGCCGCTGCGCGAACGGCGCGTGCGCCGCCTGCAGTGAGGCGATCAGATCGTCCCAGCGCGCGGCGCCGACCGGCTCGCAATACCAGGGATCGAGCGGATCGCCGTCCGTGCTGAACACCCGGTGCACCGCCGCCACTGCCGCGCCGACCGCGACCGGGTCGAGGGTGATGTCGGGCGCCAGCAGGTCGACCCATTCGTATACCCGGACCTGCGTCGGCCCGATGTCGGCGAGCACCCGGCCGCCGGGGGCAGGGACAACGCCGGGGGTCGGAACACTGGAGCGCGCGGCCGACCGCTGAAAATCGGCTGCCTGCCGGACGTCTGCTTCTTCGGTGCGCCGAAACGGCTCCTTGACCGCCCAACTGCCGGCGTCGGTGTCCAGCCGCCACACCACACCCTGTTTGCCCTTCGCAACCGGGACCCGGGACAGGATCGGATTCGTGCCAAGGTCGAACAGCCGCGCAACCTGCTGGGCCGCCGCACCATCGAGCATCACCGGATGGTAGCGACCAACAGCGGATCCCCCGCGCCGCTGCGGGCCGGAAAACAAACCCATCGAGTCTGTCGGTGGGTCGACGTAGCCTGGCGACGCCATGACGACGAGCAGCACGGCCATCAGGACCGGCCCCACCGACACACCCGACGCCACCCCCGAACCGGCGCCGGGCGCACCCGCGCATGCCCCGTCCATCCGCACGCTCCGGCGGCTGTTGCCGTTTGCCCGCCCGGCCCTGCCGGCGCTGATCGGCAGTGCGCTGACCGCGACCGTTGCGATGATGTGCGGACTGGCCTTCCCGCTGGTCATCCAGCTCGTCATCGACGGACCCGTTGCGGAACAGGACGTCTCGGCGCTATGGCCGCTCGCCGGGCTGTTGTTGGCGCTGGGCGTCGTCGAGGCCGCACTGTTCTGGGTGCGGCGCATGCTGTCCGCCAGGCCAACGATGCGGGTCGAGGCCACCATGCGCGCCGCGATCTATGACCATCTGCAACGACTGCCGGTGGCGTTCCACGACCGCTGGCCGGCCGGCCAGTTGATGTCGCGGGCGGTCTCCGATCTGGCGACGATCCGCCGCTTCCTGGCGTTCGGCCTGGTGTTCCTGATCGTCAATCTGACCACCTTCGTGGTCGGCGTGGTCATTCTGCTGACGCTGTCCTGGCAGCTCGGCCTGATCATCGCGGCCCTTGCCATCCCACTGGTGGCCCTGTGCTACCTGTACGAGGCGAAGTACCAGACGCTGGCCCGTCGCTCCCAGGATCAGGTCGGCGATCTCGCGACCATGGTCGAGGAATCGGTGCTCGGCATCCGAATCCTCAAGGCCTTCGGCCGCAGCAGCCACCTCACCCGGCGTTTCCTCATCCAGGCCCGCGACCTCCGGACCACCGAGATCGGCAAGGCGCGGGTGATCTCCAAGCTCTGGGCGGTGATCATCGCGCTGCCGGAGATCGCCTTCGGGCTCACGCTTTTCCTCGGCCTGCAACAGGTCGCCGACGGCGAGCTGTCGGCCGGTGCGCTGGTCGCGTTCTTCGGGGTCGCACTCGGGCTGCGCTGGCCGATCGACTCCATCGGCTGGTTGTTGGCGATGTCGAACGACGCCGCCAGCGCCACGCAACGCTACTTCGAGGTGCTGGACGCGCCGCTGACCGTCACCTCGCCGCAGCGGCCGCAGGCGGCCGGCGTGCCCGCCCGTGGACGGCTGCAGTTCTCGGGGGTTCGGTTCAGGTTCGCCGACACCCCACCCACCAGCGACGATCTGCTGCGCGGGGTCGATCTCGATATCCGGCCGGGCGAAACCCTGGCCGTGGTCGGCGCCACCGGGTCCGGCAAGACCACACTCACCAGCCTGGTCAACCGGCTCTACGACGTCACCGACGGCTCGATCCGGCTGGATGGCGTCGATATCCGCGACCTCGACCTCGCCGTCCTGCGGGGGCAGATCGCCGTGGCCTTCGAGGAACCGACCTTGTTCTCGGCGTCGGTCCGCGAGAACGTCCTGCTGGGGCGACCCGACGGCACCGATGACGAGGTCATCAGGGCTCTGCAGGTGGCCCAGGCCGACTTCGTGCTGGACCTGCCGTGGGGTCTGGACACCCGGATCGGGGAACAGGGCCTTTCGCTGTCCGGCGGGCAGCGCCAGCGGCTCGCCCTGGCCAGGGCCGTCGTCGGACGTCCGGCGGTGCTCGTGCTGGACGATCCGCTTTCTGCCCTGGACATCCATACCGAGGCCCAGGTGGAACGGGCCCTGCGATCGGTTCTTGCCGGAACCACCGCGCTGGTCGTCGCGCACCGGGCATCCACCGTGCAGCTCGCCGACCGGGTGGCGCTGCTGGTGGACGGCCGGGTCACCGCGGTCGGCACCCATTCGCAGTTGATGGCCACCGAACCCGGCTACCAGGACCTGTTGGCCAGCCGGGCCGACGTGTCAGCGGCGAACGACACCGGTGCTCGGCAGGCCGGCTCAGCCACTCCGCCCCAACCACCAACGAAGCCCAACCACCAACGAAGGAGGTGACCCCATGACAGCAACCGGAACGACCACCCCCGTCATTCTCGAGCCCGAGGCCGACGACGCCTGGCGCGGGGTCACCGCAGAGGACACCGAAGAGATCTCGACCGCGGTCGGCCTCAAACTGCAGGCCAGGTCACGTCGCCTACTGGGTTCGCTGATCCGCCCGCACCGCTGGTGGGCGCTGCTGGCATCGGCCGTTGTGGTGATCAGCGAACTGGCCTACCTGGTCGGTCCGCTCGCGGTGGCCTACGGCATCGATACCGCGGTGCCCGCGCTGATCGCCGGTGACAACGGCCCACTGGTCTACGCGACGCTCGGCTACCTGGCCGCAGGCCTGGTCAACGCGCTGGGCAAGGCGGTTTTCGTCCGGTTGGCGGCCAAGGTCTCGCAAGCCGTGCTGCTCGACCTTCGCGGGCGGGTCTTCACCCATTCGCAGGCGCTGAGCCTGTCGTTCCACGAGAAGTACACGTCGGGCCGGGTGATCTCCCGGTTGACCAGCGACCTCGACGCCCTCGGGGACCTCGCCCAGGAGGGCCTGGAAGGGCTGATCTCCGGGCTGCTGTCCGTCGTCGCGATCAGCGTCACGTTGCTCGTGCTCGATGTGCAGCTGGGATTGATCGCGTTGGCGGCGTTCCTTCCGATCGTGCTGGCCACCCGCTGGTTCCAGCATCGATCGCGGCACATCTACCGGCGCACCCGTTCGGCGATTGCCTCCGTCATCGTGCAGTTCACCGAGACGATGAACGGCCTGCGCGCCGTGCTGTCCTTCCGCCGGGAATCCCGGAACCGGGACATCTTCGGGGCATTCAACGACGAGAACGCACGGGCCAACGGCGACGGCCTGGTCGCGCTGGCCATCTACACCCCGACCGTCCGGCTGATGGGCAACCTGAGCCTGGTCGCGACCATGGTCGTCGGTGCCGTCCAGGCGATCAACGGCAACCTGGAAATCGGTGTGCTCACCGCGTTCCTGCTCTACGTCCGCCGGATGTACGACCCGCTCGACGAGCTCGCGATGTTCTACAACACCTATCAATCGGCGGCTGCTGCGTTGGAGAAACTCTCCGGGCTGCTCGAAGAGGTGCCCGCCGTCCCGGAACCCGCCGATCCGGCGCCGTTGGCGGACCGCGGCGCGATCGCCGGTGACGTCCGGTTCGACGGCGTCGCCTTCGCCTACCACCCGGAGGTGCCGGTCCTGCCGAAGCTGGACCTGCACATCCCGGCCGGTCAGACCGTCGCCGTAGTCGGGGCGACCGGGGCCGGAAAGTCGACCATGGCCAAGCTGCTGGCCAGGTTCTACGACCCGACCGCCGGCCGGGTGCTGCTGGACGGCACCGACGTTGCCACCCTGAGCACGGCAGATCTGCGGCGGGGCGTGGTGATGGTCACCCAGGAGTCGTTCCTGTTCTCCGGGACCGTCGCGGACAACATTGCGCTGGGGCGCCCGTCGGCAACGCGGGACGAGATCGAGCAGGCCGCGGATGCGATCGGGGCCGGGCTGTTCATTCGGGCGCTGCCCGACGGGTTCGACACGGACGTCCGCAAACGCGGCGGCCGACTGTCCGCCGGTCAACGACAACTGGTGGCGTTCGCGCGGGCGTTCCTCGCCGATCCGGCCGTGCTCATCCTGGACGAGGCCACGGCATCACTGGACATTCCGGCGGAACGGGCCGTCCAGCGCGCGCTGCGGACGGTGCTCAACGGGCGGACCGCGGTGATCATCGCGCACCGGCTGTCGACCGTTGCGATCGCGGATCGGGTGCTGGTGATGGAACGGGGTCGCATCGTTGAGGACGGCGCGCCCGGTGACCTGATCGGTGGTTCCGGCGCCTACGCGTCGTTGCACGCCGCCTGGCGCGAATCCCTGGTGTAGAGCCGACGCGACCCAGGCTTTTTTAGGGTCCGAGATATCAGGCCGTCGGCAGCGGCAGCATCAGGATGGCGCAGACCCAACCGATGACGATGCCGGCCACCGTTCCCGCGGCGATCCATCTGAGCACCGGCAACCCCCTGGACAGCCAGATGGCCGGCGTCAAACCACCGGCGACCAGCAGGTTGACCAGCACGGCGATCACCGGCCGGTCGGCCAGGCCCGCGGACAGCACCCACACTGCGATACCAACGATGAGCGCCGAGAACACCGCCAGCGCAATACCTGTCGCCCACGGAGTCGGCTCCTGACCCGCGCGCCACTCCTGCACCCAAGCCCAGTCCTCGTGCTCGGCGGGTTCGGCAAGCTGGGTCGGTTCGGCAGGGTGATCCACGGCCGGGTCGGGCGACCCTGTTGGTCTTGGGGCCTTGCTGTCGGCTTCGGCAGCATCAGCCGAACGGGGAATGGATGGCACCAGGTAGACGACGCCGCGCCGATCGTTGCCCGAGGTCCGGTGGGATGCGGCAACACCCGATCGGCCGCCGCTCTCGGGTGGTCCGGAATCGGCGGTGGGTTGATCCCGGTCGTCAGTCATCGGACCGGGTGCGGGAAGCCGAGGGGTGCGCCACGGGACCAGTGTGCCGGACGACGTCCAGCGATCAACCCGGTAGCGCGGCGAACGCGATGGCCGCGGCCGTTGCGACGTTGAGTGAGTCCACACCGGCGGCCATCGGAATCCGCACCCGGACGTCGGCCGCCTGCAGTGCTTCCGGGGTGAGGCCGGGTCCTTCGGATCCGACGAGCAACGCGACCTTCCCCGTCAGCCCGGCTTCACGGATCGGCACCTCGCCACCGGGAGTCAGCGCAACAATGCGAAACCCGTTGTGCCGCAACAGCGAAATTCCCTCGTCCAGCCAGCCTAGGGGCGCGAAGGGCACCGCAAGGACCGTGCCCATCGACACCCGGACACTGCGCCGGTACAGCGGGTCGGAGCAGCCGGCGGCCAACAGCACTGCGCCGACGCCCAGCGCCGCGGCGTTGCGGAAGGTCGCGCCGAGGTTCTCGTGGTCGCCGACCCCCTCCAGTACGGCGACCGTGTTGACCTGTCCGAGCAGCTCACCGGCAGGCGGGAAGGACACCCGGTCGGCGGTGGCCAGCACTCCCCGATTGAGGTGAAAACCGACGACTTGCGCCATGAGTTCGGCGGAAGCGCCGTAATAGGGAGCGGGCGTGGCCGCCAGGTCGTCGGCCAGTTCCGAATAGCGGCGCGGCACGCCCAGCAGGGCGCGAACCGGATATGCCGACGCGACCAACCTGCGCACCACGACAACACCCTCTGCGATGACCAGCCCCCGGCCGCCGGGTCGATCCGGTCGGCGGTCGGCCACCTGGAGGTCGCGAAAATCATCGAGCCGCCGGTCGGCCGGATCATTGATCTCGATATAGCGACTCACAGTGCATTATTCAATACTCGGATTATTCACCGAGCAGTCGACCCCGCTGCCCGCTGTCACCTGCACCGATCACTCGCACGAGCCTTCGGCCCGTGCTCGTTGGATCAGTTGTGAATAATCCTCACAGAGCCGTTCCGGCGCGGTTGCCCATCCGGCCCCGCACCTTCTCGCCGATGCTGCGCAGCGCGGCAAGCTCAGTTTCGCTGAGCAGGTCGATGAGGTTCGCGCGGACTGCCGCGACATGCCCGGGCGCAATTTCGGCGAGTACCGCGACGCCGAGGTCGGTCAGTTCCGCGAAGTAGCCCCGCTGGTCATCCGGCGACCGCCGCCGCCGCACCCATTCCCTGGCCACCAGCCGATCAACGGTCCGGGTGATGGCACTGCGTGTGGAAAGGGTGCGATCGGCCAGTTCGCTCATCCGTAGCCGCCGATCGGGCGCCTCCGAGAGATGCACCAACACCTCGAAGTCGGTGAACGAGGCCCGTGACTCCGACTGCAGCTGACGGTCGAACGTCGGGATCAGCAGCCGATACATGTCCAGCCAGGCCCGCCAGGCCGCCTGCTCGGAGTCATTCAGCCAGGGGGTACTCACGGCCTGATCGAACAGCACGTCACAAGGAGCAGTCAATGATGTCGCTGCGAGGACTCCCAGTGCGCAGCCCGACGCATTCGTGGCTTCCGCTCGGTACATATGGCACTGTTGGGCCGCAAACAGTCACGGAGCAAGCACCGAATCGTCGCGGCGGTTCCACCCGGCCGTCATCGGCCGTCTACTGGCCGTTAACCGGGCCGTCACGAACGAAAGCCCCTAGGAAGGGAATTCGGCGCCGTTCAACCGATTCTTTCGGCGCTGGCCGGGTACCCGAGAGTCCTTGAATGCGAACGCGTTCCGCTGGACAGAAGGGAGGGGCGCGGCAGCGGTCCAGCAGACCTCAGCGTTGCTTTTGTGACGGCGGTCACACCCGCTCCCAATCCGTTAGCAGATTAGCCAACTGACTGCTAACTTGCTAACAGTAGGGTTAACCACCAGTTACCCCAAAGGCCACGTAGGAACTGGCCCACCCTCGGAAATGGGGACACGGATGAGCACCGCCACCAACGGCGCAGCCACCGAGGCTGCCTTCAAGGCCATCACCAAGGCCACGAAGGACGCCGCCCCCGCCGTCGTCGCTGCGACCGCATCGATCGAGACGGCCGGCGGACGGGCGAAGGATTCCGGGCAGGTCTGGCTGGAAGCATCCAAGGCCATCACCGGGCTGTCCCTGGACGCCTATGACGCGAGCGTGCGGGCCTACCTGGACTACACGGAGAGCGTTGCCGCTGCCAGTAGGGCTTCCTGGGCCATCGAATTGGCGCAGAGCAACACCAAGATCGTTTCCGGACTCGCCGCGAACTACTCCAACGCGGCCCGCGCCCTGCTGCGCAAGTGAGCGCCAGGGAGTCTGCCTGTTCCGGCACATGGCCGGTCAGGGCATTCGAAGCCTCACCGAGGGACCGCTTTTCATGAGCAGAACCTGGTCGGAATCACTGTCGCTCGGCGAGATGATTCGCCGGCAGCGGGAGCTCGCCGCATTGCCCATGCGGCAGCTCGCGGCGATGTCCGGGATCTCCAATCCCTACCTGTCGCAGATCGAGCGGGGTCTGCGTGACCCGTCCGACCAGGTGTTGAATGCGATCGCCGACTCGCTGCAGATGTCGGCGGATTCACTCCGGCCACCGGTACCGGAGCCGGATCCCGACGCCGCACCACCGGCAGTTGTCGCGGCCGTCCGGGCCGACCCGGACCTGACCGCGCAACAACGCAAGGCCCTCGAGGAGTCGTACCTGGCTTTCCGCGAGGTCACCATCGAACGACGCCGCGTGAAGGGCCGTCGCAACGGCGCCCCCTCATCCGACACTCCAATCGCCAGCGCTGACTGAGGAGATACGTCTTGACCGCCGCGGATACCGCACCAATCGACATCAGCTGGGAAGAAGTCGGCCCAGCCGAGCCCCAGGAACGCCCCGCCGACCCATCACCGTGGGAGGACGTCGACCGGCGTGTCCGCGAGCGCATCGCCGAGGCCCTCACAATGGCCGAGAACCGTTTCGCCGAAACGGCTCTCGGGCGCATGGACGCCCTGTCGGCGATTCCGGCGTTCACCCGGACGGCGGCCGCGCTGGCATCCCAGCCGAATGTCGCGCTCAAGGTCGGGACCAACTACGCCAACGGCATCATGCGGGCCTTTCTGGCTGCGGGCCAGCGCGCCACCGGCGCGAAGGCCGATGGACCGGTCACCGAGCCCAAGGACAAGCGGTTCGCCGATCCCAGCTGGACGGACAACGCCGCATTCTGGCTGCTGCGGCAGCAGTTCCTGCTCTATGAGCAGGCCGTGCAGGATCTGGTCGCGAAGGCGCCGATCGACGAGGACATCCGCACCAAGGTCGGCTTCCTGAGCCAGGCAATGGTGGACGCCGCGGCGCCGACCAACACGTTCCTGACCAACCCGGCCGCCATGCGCAGGGCGGTGGAGACGGGCGGCCAGTCCGTGGTTCGCGGCACGAAGAACTTCCTGCACGACCTCGCGAACAACGAGGGGCAACCACAGCAGTTCGCCGCCGGTGTTTACGAGGTCGGCAAGAACCTGGCCGTCACCCCCGGGAAGGTCGTTTTCCGGAACGATCTGATGGAGCTGATCCAGTACGCGCCGACCACCAAGACCGTGCACGAGATCCCTTTGCTGTTCAGCCCGCCGTGGATCAACAAGTACTACGTGATGGATCTGGCCCCGGGCCGGAGCCTGGTGCAGTGGGCCGTCGATCATGGGCACACCGTCTTCCTGATCAGCTACCGCAACCCCGATGAGTCGATGCGCTCGGTCGGGATGGACGACTACCTGCTCTCCGGGCCGGTCACCGCGCTCGATGTCATTCAGGAGATCACCGGCCAGGAGAAGGTCAACCTGCTCGGGCTGTGCCTCGGCGGCACCCTGACGATGATCACGCTCACCTACCTGGACGCCATCGGCAAGGACCGGATCAACAGCGCGACCTTCCTCAACACCCTCACCGACTTCAAGGTGCCGGGTGCGCTCGGCGTTTTCACCGACGAGGCCAGTGTTTCCAAGCTCGAGGTCACGATGGCCAAGACGGGATTCCTGCCGGCCGACAACATGGCCAAGACGTTCAACATGATGCGGGGCAACGACCTCATCTGGAATTACGTCGTCAACAACTGGATGAAGGGCGAGGACCCGCCCGCATTCGACCTGCTGACCTGGAATGCCGACTCCACCCGCATGCCGGCGGAAATGCATTCGTTCTACCTGCGCAGCTGCTACCTGGAGAACCAACTCGCCAGGGGCGTCATGGAGATTGCCGGCGAGACCCTCAACATCAAATCCGTCGACCAGGACCTGTATTTCCTGGCGGCCGAGCAGGACCATATTGCGCCGTGGCGCAGCTCTTACACGGGTGCCCGTTTGCCGTCCGGGAACGTGCGTTTCGTGCTGTCCAATTCCGGGCATATCGCCGGAATTGTCAATCCGCCGAACCCGAAGTCCAAGCACTATGTCGGGCCGGACGGAGAACTGCCGGAGAACCCGGACGAATGGCTCGCCAAGGCGACCATGCATCCGGTCACCTGGTGGGAGGATTGGGCGACTTGGATCGAGCCCCGTGCCGGCAAGCAGATCAAGCCGCCGGCCACGGGCAGCAAGAAGTACCCGGCACTCGATGACGCGCCAGGTACCTACGTCTACGGCACCTGATTCCCTTCTTCGCAATTCAAGTGGGACTTGCCACCGGCGCACGCCGCCGGAACGGTCCCACTAGTAACACTGTGCACACCCATCACAGCAGTACCGCCGAACGTCCATCAATTACCGTCGAGTTGTCAGGGGTCCAACAATGTCCGAATTCAGCGTTTCCAAGGCCATCATCACCGGAGGTGCTCAGGGCATCGGGTTTGCCATCGCCCATCGCCTGTCCACCGAGGGCATGACCGTCAGCGTCCTGGACATCAACGAGAGCGGCGCCCGGGATGCCGCAGAGAAGCTGACCGCGGACACCGGTAATCCGGCATATGGGTTCGCCTGCAACGTCGCCGACCGGCCCGCCGTGCACCGCGTCTTCGATGCGGCGGCCGAGGCCATGGGCGGCCTGGACACCTACATCGGCAACGCCGGCATCACCCGCGACAAGATGTTCCACAAGCTCACCGACGAGGACTGGGACGCCGTCATCTCGGTCAACCTGACGGGAGTCTTCGCCGGCATGCAGGCCTCTGCGCCGTACCTGCGGACCCCCGGCCCCGGCCGGGTGGTGCTGATCTCCTCGATCGTCGCCAAGATGGGCAACCTCGGGCAGATGAACTACATCGCCGCCAAGGCAGGCGTCGTCGGGCTGGTCCGCTCCGGCGCCACCGAGCTGGCCCGCTTCGGCACCACGGTCAACGGCATTCGCCCCGGCTTCATCGAGACCCCGATGACGGCGGCCATGCCAGCATCGGCGCAGGCCGTCATGACCGCCAACCCGTTGGGCCGCGCCGGCCAGCCCGCCGACATTGCCGGCGCCGTCGCGTTCCTGTGCTCCGATGACGCGTCGTTCATCACCGGCCACCTGTTGGACGTCAACGGCGGCCACGACATGTAAGCAGTGCGCAGTCAGCAGAACGCCCGCCCCGGTGCAGCCGGGGCGGGCGTTGTGCGTTTCGTCAGGGTTCGGCCGGCCGGGCGGGTCAGTTGCCGAAGGCCGTGGAGATGCCGTCGGATCCGGTCTCGCCGGACTGACCGGTGTCGGGCACGATCTTGATGTTGACCTTGCTGTCGGTGACGACCACCGCCGGGTCGATCCGCATGATGGTGTAGCCGCCGACGGAGCCGGCACCGAAGCCCGGCGCGAAGATCTTGGTCGGCTTGGTGATCACTCCATCCTGCACTGCATCGGCGATGGCGATCGGGATGCTGGCCGCCGACGTATTGCCCGCCTTCTCGATGTTGAAGTAGATGAGATCCGGTGAGAGACCTGCCTTCTCGGCCAGGCCGATGACCATGGTCTTGTTCGCCTGATGCGGAACGACCAGCTCGACGGTGTCCCAGGCCGACTTCTCGACACCGACCGGATCCGGCTCGGCCGCCAACTCGGTGATCATCTGTTCCAGGTACCGACCGGCCAACGCTTTGACTTCTGGCCCGAAGACGGTGATGTTGTTGTCGAACGCGGCGTTCGGCCAGATGATCGAGTTCACCTGACTGACCGGGCCGCCGGCGTAGGTCTGCATCAGGTCGATGTCGGTGTCCTCGCCCTCGCCGGCCGGGGCGATGACGAAGGCGGCTGCGCCGTCCCCGAAGATCATCCGGGACGGCCGGACCGTGCCGATCTTGTCGGAGAACTTCTCCCCGCAGACCACCAGCACCGGGCGGTTGACCTCCTGCAGCAGCCGGATCGCCTCCGACAGCCCGTACGGGGTGCCGGCGCAGGCGGCCGTGATGTCGGCGGACATGTGTGTCTGGTACATCCCCAACTGCCCGGACAGCCAGGTCGCCATCGATGGCATCGTCCGGTGATTGGTGCAGGAACAGAAGATCACCGCGCCGATCTCCTCCGCCCCGCGGCCGGACCGTTCCAGCGCGGCCGTCGCGGCATCCAGAGCGAGCTCGTCGAGCCCCCGCTCGGTGTACATCCGGGTCTCGATACCGGTCTTGTAGCTGATCTCGTCCGCCGTCATCGGCGACCAGCAGTAGGCCGTGTTGCGAATGAGATCGTCGTTGGAGCACAGGATCTCGCCGCGAACGACGGCAAGCGCCTCGATCTTGGGCTGAATCTTGAAGGACTTGCGGATGTCGATCGCCGGATAGGGCCGGATGGGCTGCTTGGTCACCACCTCCGGCGAATAGGAGGCCACCCGGGTACCGGTGGAAGCCCGGGGCGCGCCCTGGGTGACCTTGTGCAGGAACCGGGTCACCTCGTCGGTCTTCGGCTTGAACAGCACCACCACGTCGTCGTCGGTGAGGTCGCCGATCGCGGTCAGCTGCACATCGGCGCGGTTCCAGGGGTACTGGTTGTGCAGCACCATCGCCCACCGGTGCAGGGCCTCCAGTTCGGCCACGTCCTCCTGGCAGTCCACGATGTCGGTGAAGGAGTACACCGGGAAGTCGGGGTCGTAGCTGCCCAGGTGGAAGGTCAACTGGGTGGGGTCGCTCAGCGCCTGCGCCACGGTCGGGCGAACGGCCTCCAGGGCGCTGGCGTGGTGCTTGCGGTTGCCGAAGACATCGAACAGCAGGCCCCAGACCTTGTCCTCGGTCGCCGGGTCACCGCCGGACGGGAGGTCGGCGTAGGCCTGGCGTACGGCGCCGACCTTGGTCTCCTTATCCAGCCACGGCACCACCACCGGCAGGAAGATGTCCGTCCGGCTCCGCGGCACGTCACGCCAGCGGGTCGGCACCTTTTCGTACATCGTCATGGCGAACCTGTTGACCCAGAACAGGTTCAACGCGACGTCGCGCATCAGGGCGACCCGGTCCTTGTATTTGCCCTGCTCGATCCGCAGGCCGATCTCGGTCCCGGACGGCGCCTTCGTCTCGAAGTCGCGGCGGATCACCTGGTCCAACTGCTCCTCGGTCTCGATGACCGAGAAATCCAGGTCCGGCAGGAAGTTGGACGGGAAGACCAACCGATCGTGACGATTGATGACGAACGGCTGCATGAGAAGACTCCCTTGTCGCTGAAACGGTGTGGCCGGAGATCGTCGGTTCCAAAATGTCGCGGAAAGACTCGTGCCCCATCCTCCCGCAACCGTCCCCGGAGCGCTCCCTCACCCCGGTGAGCGCTTGACCACACGGCATCCATCGCCGCTCCGGTCCGCGACAGACCTGGCCCGGCGGCCCCGACCGAGGGTCCGATAGGCCCGCTGCGACGAACTGCGGCAGAATCGGGCAGGCCGGACCGACGCGGGAGCCCCGACGGACATGCCGCGACTGGGTGAGAAAGTCCGGTCGCGCGCCCCGAACCCGGGCGTTCCGAGCGCCGCACATCACCGTCCTGGGAGGACAGCAATGACGTCAACAGAGGCCGATCGCGCTGGCACTGCCGGTTTCAACAGCAAGCTGGCTGGCCGGGTCGCGCTGGTCACCGGCGGCACCCGAGGCATCGGTGCGGCGATCAGCCGGAGCCTGGCCAACCAGGGCGCCACCGTCGCCGCGGGTTACGGCCGGGACAAGGAACACGCCGAGCAGTTCCTCGCCGAGATCCAGGCGGAGGGGGTCAAGGGCTCGATCCACCAGGGCAACATCGGGGTGGGCGAGGACTGCCGACGGGTCGTGTCCGAGGTGATCGCCGAGCACGGCAGCCTGGACATTCTGATCAACAACGCCGGCATCACCATCGACAAGACAGTGCTCAACCTGAACGACTCCGACTGGGACAAGGTCCTTGCGGTCAACCTGTCCGGCGCGTTCTTCCTGTCCCAGGCGGCGCTGGCGCACATGATCGAGCGCGGGACCGGGCGCATCGTCAACGTCTCGTCGATCATCGGCGAGGTCGGCAACATCGGGCAGGCCAACTACGCCGCATCGAAGTCCGGCCTCTTCGGGTTGACGAAGACGCTGGCCAAGGAGGCGGCCTTCATGTTGCAGAAGGCCGGCAAGCTCAGCGACAACCCGATCGGCATCACCGTGAACACCGTGACACCCGGTTTCGTGGAGACCGAGATGATCGACACCGTGCCGGCCAAGGTGATCGAGCGGATCACCGCGCAGATCCCGGTGCGGCGCTTCGCGCGGCCGGAGGAGATCGCCCGCGTCGTGCACTTCCTGGCCTCCGACGCCGCCGGCTACATCACCGGCCAGGTCTGGGGCGTCAACGGCGGAATGGACATGTAGCAGCCGCGCCGTAGCCCGGCGATCGGCCGGGCAACTACTGAATGTGCGCGGGGACCGGGTGGGACGCGGCCAGTTGGTCGAGCAAGACCGTGGCCTTGCCGAGCAGGTCCCGATCCTCCTGCGGGAGGGCTGCCAGTTCCTGCTCCAGCCACAGCTCGCGTGCGCGGATGTACTCGGACATCCGGTGGCTGCCGAGCGCGGTGATCTGCACCAGCACCTGGCGGCCGTCCCGCGGATTCTCCGTCCGCTGAACCAGGTCGAGGGCCTCAAGGCCGGTCAGCACCCGGGTGATCGACGGTGGGCGTACCTGCTCCTTGGCCGCGAGATCACCGGCGGTGAGCGGACCCTCGCGGAAGATCACGTTCAGCGCAGACAACTGGGTGAGCGTCAGCCCATCCGTTGGGGTCTGCTGACGCAAGCGGCGAGTGAGGCGGTGCACAGCGAGCCGGAGCTCACTGGCAAGCGGGGCGACATCGGACACAGCACAGAGATTAGCGCACATCACGAGATGAAAGGTATTTATAGGGACTATTCGGACAGGGTGATGTTTCGGCATGCTCATGGTGCAGTTCGGACTCAGCGGCACCTGAACCCGGTCGTCGCAGTAGCGGCCTATTCTTGCTGACGTGCCAGCAACGAGTTCGGTCCCGAGCCCGGCGGCCTATACCCCGCCCGCGCTGCCGCCGGTGACCGCGGGGCTGTGGCACATCGCCGTGCCGGGAACAGTGATCTGGCTCATCGCCTTCGTCGTGCTGCTGTTCTTCATCCCGGAACTGCAGGCAAACGACGCGATGATCTGGCTCTGGACGTGCCTGGCCGGGTTCGTCCTCGGCCTGATGGGGCTGTCGGTCTACGCCCTGCAGCGACGGGCCGCGCGGCTCGGCCGGCGCTCGGCCAACCAGATGGCGCTGGACGAATCCATCTGAGCCGGTGCCGGAATCGGCGACGCTGACCCCGCGCCGCTGTTGCGCACTCCGCGTTGACTGGAACCGGCGCGGAGTAGAGGTTACCGGCGCGGAGTGCGAATTACCGGCGCGCGGTGCGGGCCGATCGGCGGACAACCCGGTCGATCACGAGACCGCATCCTCGGCGAGCGCCAGCCAGTCCTCGCCGGCGGCGGCGATGGCGCGGTGCCGGCCGGACCACGCACCTGCCGCCCAGGCGACGGCGCGACCCACCGCCTCCGCGGAACCGTCCACCCACCATCGGTCGTCCCGGTACCACCAGCGCACCGGAACCGGATCGGCACCGGCGACCGCCACCGAGAGCTCGGGCACCACAGCGATCTGCAGGTCGGCGAGACGCAGACCCACCGCAGCGGCCGCCCGGGCGATCCGGTCCCCCGCCAATTCCACGACTGCTGCGCCACCGACCACCACGTCACCAATTGAGACGTCCCCGACCAAAAGGTCCCTGACCAACACGTCCCTGACCAACTCGTCCCTGACCAACACGGAGGCGAGCGGCAGATCCAGCACCCTAGCCACCAGCGCTGGGTCACCGGCACCGGCGACCAGCCTCGACGCGGGCAGCACCTGCGCCAGCCACGGCTGGTCGAGCACGGCAGCGTCGTTCGCGTCGACGACGCCACCGGACAAGGTCCGGACACCGGACGGCAGATCGATGTCCTCCACCCCGTCCAGCGCGGAAACAACTGCCCAGGTCAACGCCGCGACCGTGCCTGCCGGGACCGGCCGAGAAGGATCGGCGAGGCGTTCCAGCAGGTCCTCGGGGTCGGTTGCGGCCGCGGCGCCAAGGTCGGCCAGCACCCCGATCGACCGGGCGAACTGCTCGTCCAACGCCGCCGGTAGGGGATCGTAGAGGCCGGCGAGGTCGTCGGCCGTGCCCAACCGCCATTCCGCGGGCGGGCGGCCGTCGAGCAGCGCGTGCCGGGACAACCACCAACCCGAGTAGGACAGACCGGACGGCGTCGGATGCAGGCACTGCCGCGCGTCACGATCGGCCGCGATCAACAGCAGGGCCGCCGGCCACCGGTCGGGGTCGACCAGGTCGAGGTCGGCCAGCGCGCCGAAGGATTCGGTCGACACTCCGGCGACCTGGTCCAGCCATTCGTCGAGGTCGGGCAGGTTCACCTCGTCCCGATTGCGGTCCGACACCCACACGACCGCGAAGCCTGCCCGCACCCCGGCGGCGAGAAGTACCTCGGTCGAGTACCGCTCGGTCCATTCCCGGCCGACAATTCCCCGGTCGGCATCCGGCGACAGCACCGCAGCCAGCGCAGCCCCCGGCACCAACAGCTCGCTGGCGGGCCACGGCTGGCCGTCCTCGTCCGTGAGCACCAGCTCGCCGAACAGCGCCCGGCCGGCATCGGCCTGTGTGCCGCCCGTCATCGCACTCGCGGCACGGCCGGCGCGACCACCGGCGGCCAGCAGGTCCAGCACCACCGTCGCCAGGTTGTTGACCTCGTCCGGGTCCGGGTCAGCGTCCTCCAGATCGGCCCGCATCGTCTCGATCGCGGCCGTCAGAGCCGGGTCGGCCAACAGCGTGTCCGGGTCGGCCGGCCGCGCTCCGAGCCGTTCGAGCAAAGGGTGGGCCGCGCGCGGTTCGACGATCCGCAGCATCGGTACTGCTTCCCCGGCGCGACGCGCCAGCTCGGCATCGATCCGACCGACGGCCGCACCGCCGACCGAATCCGATCCGACCGAAAGTCCGATCCGACAGAGTCCGGCAGCAGGCAGCCCCTGGCGCCGAGCGCACGTCGCCCACCGGTCAAGGGGATCGGGATGTCGGCGAGGTCCTCGGGAACCGGTGGTCGTTCGGCAGTCGCCGCGGCGTCGTAGATCTGCCACCAGAAATCGGCATCACGCTCGATGCCGGCCAGGGCGGAACTGGCCTCGGACCAGGTCAGGGTGGCCACCCCGAGCCTGCGCAGGGTCGTCGCAGCGGGAGTTCGTACCGGTGGCAGCAGGCCGGGTATCGCCTGGCCGAACAGGGCCGCTCCATTGGCCCCCAGACCCGGCAGCAGGCATGCATCCGCCGGGATGACGAGGTCGCCGGCCGCGGTCTTCAGCAGCGGCGTCACCGCGACCCGGTCGAGCACGGCCGACCGCAGGGTCCCGTCGATCGGCCCGGCGGGGAAGCCGCCGCTCGGCAGCAACTCCCAGCGATCCCCCGGCGTCGTCGCGGCCACCAGGTCCAGATAGGCATCGGCCGCCCGCTCGAGCAGGTAGTCGCACAGCGGCCCGGCGGCGAGCCGGCGGCGGGTGTCGTCGACCGGGAAGGTGCCCACCAGCCGGGCGGGGAGGGTGAGGGGTTCGTCGGTCGGCGTCGGTGCACCGATGGTCGTCGGTCGCGTTGTCCGGCCGGCCAGCCCGTCGAGGGCGAGGGCCGCGAGATCGTCGAGATCCTGTTCAGCCCCGACCGGGAGCGCCCAGGTGACCCGCCAGTGCGCGCGTCCGCGTTCCTCGATCGGCCGGTCGGCCAACAGTTCGGGCGGGAGATGGCCGGTCAGCTCGGCGGTTCGGTAACTCCTGGTCGTCTGTCCGTCGGCAATGACGGTCAGCCCGTCACCATTGATCCCGCACCGCACGACGCGGTCGGGCAGGTCGATCTCGGTCAGGTCGGTCAGGGCCCAGAACAGGTCCTCGGCGGTGGTTTCATCGGCGAGGATGCGCTCCACCTCGGCGATTGCGGGCGGCAGCAGCGGCAGCCGCACCTCCGTCGAATACCCGGCGGGCGGCGGCTCTTCGGCGGGATCGGTCGGCCACGGCAGCCGCAGCACCGGCACCTGGCCGGCCCGCCTGGCCAGCTCCCGGTCGAGCGCGGGATGGGCGCGGCTGGTGATCTCGGCGCGGGCGTCGTCCGTGTCGTAGCGAACGCCGCCGCTCGTCGAGACCACCCTCGGCGCCTGCGACCAGGACAACACCGCGGTGAAGCCGACCCCGAAATGTCCGACGGAGTCGGTGATATCGCGTTTGGCCGAGGCGCGCAGGGACGACAGGGCGGCGACACCGTCGCCGGTTAGCACCGCGCCGGTGTTGGCCACTCGTAGTTCGCCGTCGGCCAACCGGATCCGGATCCGGGCCGGCACCTCCGCCGCCCGGGCGGCGTCGACCGCGTTGGAAGCGAGCTCGACCAGCACCCGCCCGGCGTAGCCGCCGACCGCGAGAGCCTCCTCGGCGTTAGCGTCCTCGCGAAACCGCGCTGGCGACGCGGCCCAGGCGTCCAGCACGACCCGGCGCAGCTCCCCAGTACCGAAGGGATCAGATGGGGGCGGCGCCGATGGCTCCGGGGTGGTCAGTTGCCCCCCTCCGGTTGGTCGACTGTCGGTTCGTCGGCCGCCGGCCAGGCGACGTCCACCGGCTGGTCCCACCCTTCATCCCGGAGCACGGTGTCCGGCTCGGCGGCGATCACCTCGGCGGCCACCAGCTCAGCAGCGAGGTGGCGCGCGTCTTGCGCGACACTGTCGTCGGCGCCGGTCGCGATGGGCTCAGCCGGTGCGGCGATCGGTCGGGCGGGGCGCAGGTGCACCTCAAGGGTCAGTTCGTCGACCACGGTCTCGGTGCTGGCCGAGATCAGCGGCGCGTCGATCACGGTCTGCGAGTGCGCGCCGCAGCCAAACTCGACATCAACGACGCGGCCGTCCGCCGGCGAGAACTCGTTGGCGCACGCACCCAGCGTCATCCCCAACAATCCGCTCAGCGGGGTGAAGAAACCGCAGGTCACGCACGTCGCGGGGGCTGCTTGGGCGACGGGCGCGTCGGGCCCGAAGGGCCCATCGTGCCAGCGTTGCGCGGCGTCATCCCGACCCTCGCGGCTCAGGACCCTGGGCCGGCCGAAGCCGAATTCGTACTCCACCTCTTTGATGGCCGGATCATCGGAATCGACGTAGCCGGGCACGAGGCGAATGTCGTCGGGGGCGGTCGGCAGCAGGTCGCCCGGACCGACGTCACCGGCCCGGATCCGCTGATCCCACGGCACCCACGGCGGTGCCAGCAAGGCCCGTTCGCCCGGCAGCAGCACGACCTCGCTGATCGTCGGGCGTACGGGTTCGACCAGGGCCAGCGTCACCGACCAGTACCACCCGAGGTAGCCGCGATCCGTCGCGGCGAACGCGGCAGCGACCGCGACGTCATCCTCCTGGACCGCGCCGAGATAGTCCCCGACAAGCTCGGCGCGGCCGGCCTCATCGACAGCCGCGGCCCGGGCAACCGCAACAACCTCGTCCGTCAGGGATGCGGGCGCAGCCGGCAAGGACACCTGGGGCGTGGAACTCACCGGTACGACGTCGTCCCCTGCCGGGCCGGCGTCAACAGCGGGGCGATCGGGCTCAGGGCCGTTCCCGGCCTCTTCGTCCAGGGCGGTATCGAGCACTGCGGTGTCATCCACTGCGGTGTCGACCCGCGAGGACGACTCTCCCCCCGCTGCGGGGTCGTCGGGACCGATCACGGACGGGTCGGCAGCAGCGGCAGGGAAACTCACAGTGGCCATGATGCCGCACTCGGGCGGGTTCGACGGCGCGCCGGGGCCTTTCGGCGGTGGTCGCGGCCGGGATCGGGTGGGGCAGGATGGGTAGGTGCACCCTTCAGTCCCCGATCCCGGTACCGCCGGTGAGCCCACCGGGCCGCCGCGCGCGACGCCGGGGTCCGAGGACGGGGCTGCACCGGAGCAACCCACGACGGCGCTGCCCCGGCACCCGGACGCCGGGCGATTCCCGTACCCGGCGCCCGATGCGGCACCCGATGTGGCGGACCAACGGCCGGCCCCGGCCGGCCCCAAGGGGTACCAACCGCCGGCCCCGGGCGACGTGCCCGATGACCAACGACAAACCGACCCGACCTTCGATCGGGGCAGCTACTACCGGGCCGCCCAGGCAATCTCCGACCAGGCCCCGACCCGCGGTGCCAACCAGGGCAATCCAGCCGGACCTTCCGGCACCGCCGACCCGAATGCCGGGCCACCGGGCCCGCGGTTTCAGCCGGCGCCGCGTGGCAGTCATCTACCCCCGTACAGCGAGCCGTTGGCCGGCCCGACAACCGGCGCCGCGGCCGCGGGAGCGCCAACGGAGAACATTGCCGCGGGCGCCCCGACAGCTCCACGCACCGGCCCACGCAAACTGACCGTGACCAGGGTCGCCGCGTTCCGCAGCCGCGAATTGACCACCCGCGGCGTGCAGATCTTCCAGCGGGCGGCCACCGCCGACGGGGCCGACCGATCCGGGCTGACGAACCTCACCTACGCAGTGATGGGCAACTACGCGGTGGACGCGGCACTCGCCGTCGCGTTGGCCAACACCCTGTTCTTCGCCGCCGCGACCGCCGAATCAACCAGCAAGGTGCTGCTCTACCTGCTGATCACCGTTGCCCCGTTCGCCGTCATCGCACCGTTGATCGGCCCCGCGCTCGACAAGCTGCAGCACGGTCGGCGGATCGCACTCGCCGCATCCAGCTTCGCCCGTGCCCTGCTGGCCGTCGTGATGGCCCTGAACTTCGATTCCTGGATCCTGTATCCCTGCGCCCTCGGCATGCTGGTGCTGTCCAAATCGTTCAGCGTGCTGAAGGCGGCGATCACCCCCAGGGTGCTGCCGCCGGAGCTCAGCCTGGTGAAGAGCAACTCCCGGCTGACGGTCTTCGGCCTGCTGGCCGGTGGGGTGGCCGGCGCGATCGCCGCCGGGCTGTCCTGGGCGTTCGGCTCCACCGGCGCATTGATCTTCACCGCCCTACTGAGCATCGCCGGTGGCCTGCTGTGCCTGCGGATCCCCGCTTGGGTCGAGTCCACCGCCGGGGAGATTCCCGTTGACGGCGTCGGACCCAAGGCAAAGCGGGCCTTCCCGCTGTCGGTCACAACGACACTGTGGGCGAACGGCACCATCCGGCTCGAGACCGGCTTCCTCGCGCTGTTCATCGCCTTCGTGATCAAGAGCGAGTATGTGGACGCGAGCGGATTCCAGCAGTTGCTGTTGCTCGGTGTGGTCGGCGTCGCGGCCGGCATCGGCGGCTTCATCGGCAACGGTCTGGGCGCGCGACTGCCGCTGAGCAAACCCGAGACGGTGTCCATCCTGTCGTTGGCCGCGACTGCGGTTGCCACCCTGGTCGCCGTGCTCGTGCCCGGGCTGGCGTCGGCGGCGGTCGTCGGGCTGGTCGGTTCGACGGCGTCCTCGCTGGCCAAGGTGTGTCTGGACTCGGTGATTCAGCATGAGCTGCCGGAGGCCAGCAGGGCATCGGCGTTCGGCCTCAGCGAGACGGTGCTGCAGCTGTCCTGGGTGGCCGGTGGGGTGGTCGGCCTGCTGATCGGCGGTGTGTGGTCGTTCGGGCACGACAGCGTGTACACCATCGGTTTCGCGGTGATCACCGTTGCGCTGCTGATCGGCCTGGTCCAGAGCTGGCTGGTCCGGTCCGGTCGCTCGCTGTTCCCCTGGCTCGATTACTCCAAGCTGACCAGGCATTTCCGGCGGACCGGTAAGGGCGAGGGCGCGACGCCGACCGGGAAGGGCGGGAAGGGCGGGAGGTCGACAAAGGCCCAGGCGCGCGACGCCGGACAACCGCCGACGACAGCCTGGAATCCGGGGCCGCCGCCGGGGCAGCCCTGGCAGACCGGGCCGGGCCAGGGCGCCGCGTGGCAATCCCCGCCGCCGACCACCCAGTGGCCGGCGCACGGAGATCCTGGTCAGTACCCGGCGCAGCAATACCCGGCGCAGCAATACCCAGCACAGCAATACCCGGCACAGCAATACCCGGCACAGCAATACCCGGCACAGCAATACCCGGCACAGCAGCCGTACCCCCCGCCGAACTACGGCCCACCCCAGCCGCCCACGCACCCGCCGGCTCGCGAGGCGGGAAAACCGAGGAAATGGACCAAGCGCAAGTGATTGCCCGACCACGAATTCGATCGACGCAATCCCGATCAGTGCGGCCCCGATCACTGCGGTGGCGCTGGGCGCTGGCAGTTACGGTCAGCTGTCTGGCCCTCACCGCTTGCGAGGCGCCGCAGCCGGACGTCACCTTCTACGGCAATCGGTCCGCCGTGGACACCGGACCGACGACGGTGTGCGAGGTCGACCAGCAGGCGGCAACTGTCTACTGCCCGGAACCGAACGTGGCGGACCTGCCGCAGTTGTCCCTCAGGCCCGGCCAGAGCGTGCAGATCAACGTCCCGACAGCAATTGCCAGCGGGCCATGGTGGGTCTATTTCCGCTACCTGGACAAGGACGGCACACTGTCCGACGGCAAGACGTCCACCTTCACCGACGCCCAGCTGGCGTTCACCCTGACGCCGTTCAGCCCGGACGACCAGTTGGTGTCGGTCGAGGTGCAGAACGATTTCCTGCTGGTGGCCGGTGACGGCGGCGGCGTCGATTTCCAGCCGACCCGCAGTTGGCGAGTTCTGGTCACACCGGCCCCGCCGAGCACGGACACCGCACCCTGACGGGTGCGGTCGCAACCCGGCGTGCGGGGGAGTCTCCCCGCTCAGGCGTCCAGTTCGTTCGCGACCGCGCGCAGCACCGCCGCGATCCGGCCGCCGAGCGCCCGTTCCGGGTACCGGCCCCTGCGGAGTTCCGGCAGCGCCTTCGACTCCAGCAGTTTGATCATGTCGTCGACCAGACCGTGCAACTCCTCGGCGGGCCGTCGGCTGGTGGCAACGATCGAGATCGGCGCCTCCAGCACCTTGACCTGCAATGCCTGTGGACCGCGGCGCCCGTCGGCCACCCCATATTCGACCTTCTGGCCAGGTTTCAGGGTGGCGACACCCGTCGGCAGTGCGGAGGACCGCACATGCACGTCATCGCCGCCGCCGTCCTGGGCGATAAACCCAAAACCCTTGTCAGCGTCGTACCACTTGATCTTGCCGCTGGGCACCCGACTCACCTGTCCTGATTGACGGCGGGGAATCCCGCCCTGACACTGCCCATCGAATCTGCTCGACCGGCACGCACCGGTCCGCCAGTTTACGCACCGGCCGCCGGAGCTCCTTGCCACTCGCCTGCCTGCCACTCACGGCGCTGCCACCGACTGACCTGGCCCTGCCGGGCGGCTGTGGGCGGGGTCGCAGCGGCCGGGCCGCGCAGGAGTGCACGGCGCGACTACCCTGGTGCCGTGCCTGAGCAGCCCCCACCGGTGTCCACCCCGGCAGATGCCCGTCGCCAACGCCGTCAGGTCTCCGGGTTGGCCAAGGTCGGGATGATCCTGTTCGGCGTCGGTCTGCTGGCGGTTGCGGTGATCATGGTCCTGTTCGCGACGGGCTCCACCGAGCTGCCGCTCTGGCTGAACCTGGTTGCGATGCTGGCGCCGGTTGGTTTCGGGTTCGGGCTGATCGCAGTGTTCACCGAGGCCCGAGCGGCACGACGGGCCAGCGCGCTGCGTGCCTCCGGCGCGACCGGCTCGGCCAGCAGGGCCGGCGTCGCGTGAGCGCCGGCGGTGGGATCAACAGCGGTGGGATCAACGGCGGTGGGATCAACGGCGGTGGTGCAGATCGCCCAACATGTCGAGGATCTCGAGCGGGCCGCGGCGTTCTACACCGAGACCCTCGGGCTGCCGCTGATCGCCCGATTCGGGCCGTTGGTCTTCATCGATCTGGGCGGCACCCGGTTATCTGCTCGAGCACGCCGCAGACCCGGCAGTGATCTACCTGCTGGTGGACGATCTACCGGCTCATGTCGAGCAGCTCCGCGCTGCCGGCGTCGACATCGTGTCCGAGCCGCACGACATCTTCACCGACACCGATGGTGTCTTCGGCGGTGATTGGCTGGTCGAGAGCCAGGCCTTCATCCGGGATTCCGAGGGCAACCTCGTCGGGTTGGTCGGCCACCGCAGCTGACCGAACACGTCTGCAGCGGGCTCGGGCAATCAGTGCACGGTCGCCAGCAGGTAGGACTCCAACCATTCCGGGAATCGGGTCAGGTCCTCCAGCACGACGTCGGCGCCGGCGGCCCGCAGATCATCCGCGCTGATCGGACCGGTTGCCACCCCGACGGCAAGGGCGTCCGCCGCCCTGGCTCCGGTGATGTCGCCCAGGTGGTCGCCGACGAAGACCTCGGCGCCCTGTTCCTGGAGGGCGACGGCCTTGGCCGCGCTCCACAGGTCACCGATCACGGCGTCGACCTCGATACCAAGATGTTCCAGATGCGCGACGGCGTTCGGGGCGAACTTGGCGGTCACGACGACGGCCCGCCCGCCTCTGCTGGTCACCGCCTTGACCGCGTCCGCGGCGCCGGGCATGGCGACGGTCCGGGGAACCACCAGGCCCGGGGTCAGCGCCCGGTACCTGGCAATCAGCGCGTCGATCGTGACCTGGTCGAGTCCGTACCGGACGAACTCGTGCTGCAGGGGCGGCCCCAGTCGGGTGACGAATGCGCGTCCGTCGAGTGGGATTCCCGTTTCGGCAGCGAGGACGTCAAAGACCTCGACGATCCCCGCACGGGGGTCGATCAAGGTCATGTCGAGGTCGAAGCCAACGGTAAAACTCACTTGAGGAGAGTAAGCGGCGATGGGGGCCGATTGAGTCCTTCGGTTCACCCTGAGGCCGGACAGTGATCGAGATGTTACGCGCTGCGTGATTTCGATCACCAGCAATCGAATTCTGGGTCGCAACTGCCGCAATTTCCGGTATCGGCAAAACATTCCACAACCTAATATGGAGTGATGCCTGACCCGACTCCACACGGTCAGTCGGCATTGCGGTGGTTGCGGGTGATTTCCCTGGTGCTGCTGCTGAGCGCCTGCGCGGTCGTCGCGAAGATCACCTTCGCCGCCGGTCCCCCCGATCCGGACGGCCAGCTCGCGTTGCAGCGATTCCTGCTGCGGGCCCACCAGCAGGGCCTGCCAGCCTGGATCACCTTCGGGAAGATCGAGTTCGCGGCGAACATCGTCATGTTCATTCCCATCGGGTTCTTCGGCGCGCTCTGCCTGTCCAGATTCCGCTGGCTGATCGTCCCGATCGCCATCGCCGCATCGACAACGATCGAGTATGTGCAGAGCACCCGGCTGCCCGACCGGGTCGGCACACCGCGGGACGTGGTGGCCAACACCCTTGGCGCTGTGCTCGGCCTGGTCATCGCCTACCTGCTCGTTGCGCTGGTGCGGCGGATGGCCCGAACCAGGGCCAACGCGCGAGCCGCGGCTTTGCTGATGGCCGATCCCCAACCGGCCGTCACCCGGGCCGCGACCTGAGCCAGTTCGGCGCCGGCATCGGCGCCGGCGACAGAGCTCAACCGGCGACCACGTCGACGGCCCCGAACGGGTCTTCGGTCCTGCCGATCAGATCGGCGATGGAGTTGATCACCAGGCTCGGCCGGAACGGATACTGCTCGACCGTCGCCAGCGTGGAGATTCCCGTCAGCACCAGGATCGTCGCCAACCCCGCCTCCAGCCCGGCGATGACGTCGGTATCCATCCGGTCGCCGATCATCAGGGTCGATTCCGAGTGCGCACCGATCGCCCGCAGCGCGGACCGCATCATCAGCGGGTTCGGCTTCCCGACGAAATACGGCTTCTTACCGGTTGCCTTTTCGATCAGCGCGGCCACCGCACCGGCAGCCGGGACCAGACCGGCGCGGCTCGGACCGGTGGGGTCAGGGTTGGTGGAAACGAACCGTGCGCCGGCCTCGATCAGCCGGATCGCGGTGGTGATGGCCTCGAACGAGTAGGTGCGGGTCTCGCCGAGCACCACATAGTCGGGGTCCCGGTCGGTCAGCACATAACCGGCCTCGTGCATCGCGGTCGTCAGGCCGACCTCCCCGATGACGAAGGCGGTGCCGCCCGGCCGTTGCGAATGCAGAAACTTGGCGGTGGCCAGCGCGGAGGTCCAGATCCGGTCCTCAGGGATGTTCAGGCCACTGGCCAGTAGCCGCGCGCGCAGATCCCGCCGGGTGTAGATCGGATTGTTGGTGACGACGACGAAGTTCGCGCCGCGCGCGGTGAGTTCGGCGATGACCACGTCGGCACCGGGAATCATGTGTTCTTCGTGAACCAGCACACCGTCCATGTCCATCAGGTACGACCATTGCGCGTGGGTTGGCAGCGAAGGTTCAGTCACACAGTCCATGATTGCCTGAGCTTGGTTGTCGTGAACACCCGGGCACCCAGCCGTTCGCACACCACCCGGCCGCACGGGAGAGGGAGAACGTGACCGAACCAGCAGCGCCCGGCGTCACCACGCCTGATCCGCCGGTGCAGTCGCTGCGCGCGGTCCTGGACACCGTCGGCTCCATCGCCGCTGATCTCGACCTCGGCGAAACCCTGCAACGGATCATCGACGCCGCCGCCGAACTGTCCGGTGCTCGGTACGGCGCGCTCGGGGTGCTGGACGAGGCGACGTCCGAGCGGCGCCTGGTGGAGTTCGTCACGCACGGCATCGGTCCGGCCGAGCGGGCCCGGATCGGCGATCCGCCCACCGGGCACGGCATCCTCGGCGTGCTGATCGACCACCCGGAGCCGCTGCGGATCGACGATCTCGGCCGCCACGAACTGTCCTACGGCTTCCCGGCGAACCACCCGCCGATGTCGACGTTTCTCGGCGCCCCGATCCGGATCGGGTCGCGGGTCTTCGGCAATCTCTATCTGACGGAGCGGCGGGGTGGTGGACCGTTCACCGATCAGGACGCGGAACTGGTGGTCGCCCTGGCCGCGGCTGCCGGGGTGGTGATCGAGAACGCCCGGTTGTACGCCAGGCTCACCAGGCGGCGGCGCTGGCTGGAGGCCGCCGCAGCGGTCAGCACTGCGCTGCTGGCCGGCTCGCCGGTCGGTCATCCGGCCGACGTGATCGCGGAGTTGGCCCGTTCCGCCGGCGACGCCGACGGGGCGGTGCTGCTGCTGCGGACCCCGGGACACCGGGAACTCCGGCGCGCCGGGACAGCCGGAATACCCATCGAGATCGACAGCGCGGGCGGGCCTGACGCGGTCGCTGTCGTCACCAGCGGGGAACCGGTGTCGCCGCTGCCCGGGGGGAATCTGCTGGTCCGGGTAGGGGCCACCGAGCGGCTGGCCGGGGTGCTGTGGCTCCGCTGGCGACCGGACCGCGTTGGTCAGGTGTACTCGACGATCGTCGAATCGGCTGCGGGCTTTGCCGAGCAGGCGGCACTGGTTCTCGAGGTGGCGCTGGCCCAGGATGACCGGGCCCGGTTGGCGGTGTTCGAGGATCGCGATCGGATCGGCCGGGACCTGCACGACCTGGTGATCCAGCGGCTGTTCGCGATCGGTCTGACCTTGGACAACACGACCAGGCTGGCCGGCCCGGGGCGGGTTGCCGACCGGATCAGCACGGCCGTCGATCAGCTCGACGAAACGATCAAGGACATCAGACGCACCATCTTCGAGTTGGCCAACCCGGATCGGCCGGCGGATCTGCGGGACGACCTGGAGTCGACGGTGACTGCGATGCTTCCCTCGCTGGGATTCCGACCCGAGCTGCGAACCGTGGGCGCCGTGCACAGCGGCGTGTCCGATGACATTCGCCCGCACCTGCTGGCGGTGCTCCGGGAGGCGCTGTCCAATGTCGGCCGGCACGCCAGGGCAAATGCGGCCACCATCACCCTGCAGGTCGGCCAGGACGTCGAACTGGTCGTCGTGGACGACGGTCGGGGCATCGGGCCGGGTGCCCCCGGAAACGGGCTGCGGAACCTGCGGGCGCGGGCCGAGGAACTCGGCGGGTCGTGTGAGGTCGGACCGGACGGCGAGCTCGGAACGCGGCTGGTGTGGCGGGTCCCGGCGCGGTAAATCCGGGCCGGGTGACCGTCAGCCGGTGTCCGGCAGGTGCCTGGCGGCGAACAACGCCGCCTGCGTCCGCCGCTGCAGGCCCAGTTTCGCCAGCAGGCTGGAGACGTAGTTCTTGATGGTTTTCTCGGCCAGGAACATCGCCTCGGCGATCTGCCGGTTCGTCATTCCCTCACCGATCAGTGAGAGCACTTTGCGCTCCTGGTCGGTCAGCGGCGCCAGCGCGGGGTCCAGTTCCGGTCCGCGCCGGACTCGTTCGAGGACCCGTGCGGTCACCGCGGGATCGAGCAGGGACTGCCCGGCCGCCACTCTGCGCACCGAATCGATCAGGTCGGATCCGCGGATCTGCTTGAGGACGTAGCCGGCCGCCCCGGCCATGATTGCCGCGAAGAGCGCCTCGTCGTCGTCGAAGGACGTCAGGATGAGGGCAGCGATACTCGGGTCACGCGAACGGATCTCGCGGCACACGTCGATTCCGGAGCCATCGGGCAGCCGGCCGTCGAGCACCGCCACCTGTGGGCGCAGGGCCAGGATCTGCACCTGCGCATGGGCGACCGACCCGGACTCACCGATCACCTCGATGTCGCCCTCACTCTCCAGCAGGTCCCGCAGACCGAGCCGGACGATCTCGTGGTCGTCCAACAGGTACACGGTGATCTTCTTGGTTGGCGTCGACATCGTCCCTCACCTCGTCCCGCTCGGCCTGACCTGCAAAGTGTGCAGGAAAATCATGTCCCATGACGAAACTCCCGCCTGACGGATTCGACCGGCAGATTGCGGGAGCTTCGAAAAGTGCTGCTGTGGTACCGGTTGGCCGTGTCGTCGGGTATCCGACAGGGCCTGGCGGCTAGCGCAGCCAGCTCTTGCCGGCGGTGACGCCTGCCCACCAGCGACCGAGCCCGAAGTAGTTGCCCGCCGCGACGACGGCCAGCACGATCAGCACGAGCGCGTAGACCAGGTGATCGTCAAGGAACGGGTTGGTCGACCTGGTTGCCTCACCAGCGGAGGTGAACTGGGCCATGGGCCACGATGCCGCCCACATCATCACCAGCAGCAGGGTGCCACCGGCGGCGGCCAGCCGCAGCGCCACACCGAGGATCAGGGCAAGGCCGATGGCGAAAAGGGCACCCATGAACAGGATGTTCGCCCACCAGACACCGGCGATGCTGTGGAAGAAGGACTCGAACGGGCCGACAGCGACTCCGGACAGGAAGCCCTTGGTCGGCGATCCGCCGCTGATCCAGGACTTCTCGCTCGCCGTGCTGTAGCCGAGTCCGAAGAGCTTGTCCAGGAACGGCCACATGAAGACGAACCCCATGGCGACCCGCAGTACCGCAATGGCGGTGCCCCCGAGTTGGGTGATCTTAACGGTGCTGACATCGGTCGACTGAACCGAGGTGCTGCCTGCGACTGTGTTACTGGACATGACCTTCTCCTGACAAGTGACGAATATGTTCGACCTCCTGATCATTTCCGGTCCCGCCGCAGCGCACATGGGTCGAAGGTCCCCTCTCGACGGGACTTGTCGACCGCCCTGCCCGGCACCGGCGAACCGGGACCGCCCGGCGCGATTCCGTTAGCCGGCCGTAGGTTGAGGTCATGACGATGAGATTCGGGGTCTTCATTCCACAGGGCTGGCGGATGGACCTGGTGGGCATCGAGCCGGCCGAGCAATGGACCACCATGTCCCGGCTCGCGCAGCGCGCGGAGGCCGGGCCGTGGGAGTCACTCTGGGTGTACGACCATTTCCACACCACACCGACGGCGACCGAGGAAGCCACGCACGAGGCCTGGGCCCTGATGGCCGCCTTCGCCGCCAGCACCAGCAGGATCCGGCTGGGCCAGATGTGCACCTGCATCGCCTACCGCAATCCCGCCTACCTGGCCAAGGTCGCCGCGACGATCGACATCATTTCCGGTGGTCGGGTGGAGATGGGCATCGGCGCCGGCTGGTACGAACATGAGTGGCGGGCATATGGCTACGGTTTTCCGCCGGCCCCCGAACGGCTGCGGGCCCTGGACGAGGGCGTCCAGATCATGCGGCAAGCCTGGACCACAGGCTCGGCAACGTTGCAGGGCAAGGTGTATCAGGTCGACGGCGCCATTGTTCGGCCGTTGCCGCTGCAGGCCGGCGGTATCCCGTTCTGGATCGCCGGCGGCGGCGAGAAGGTCACCCTGCGGATCGCCGCGCAATACGCCGACTACACCAACTTCGACGGCACCCCAGAAGGGTTTCGGCACAAGTCCGAAGTGCTCGCCGGTCACTGCCAACGGCTCGGCCGGGACTTCGACGCGATCACTCGGTCGGCCAACTACAACATCGCGATCGGCCGGAACGAGAACGAGGTCCAGGACCGGCTCGACCGGATCCTGGACCACCAGACCAGGATGGTCGGCGCCGAGAAGGCCGCGGCGCAGCTGAAGAGTTTCGCCGGGCTGCCCGGGGTCGGCACGCCAGAGCAGATCGTGCGGAAGCTGTCCGCCCTGAAGGCGGCCGGAATGACCTACGCCATTGCCTATTTCCCCGAGCTTGCGTACGACACGTCCGGCCTGGAGCTGTTCGAGAAGGAAGTCATTCCCGCCTTGGCCTGAGGACCCGCACGGCAGGGCCCGGTCACTGGAGTCACTGGAGTCACTGGAACAGCGTCATGGCGCCGGTGACCGCGCCCAGTACCCCAAGGCCGACCACCGACACCGTCGCGTAGATCAGCAGCCGCCAGGAGTCCGCGGGGTGCCCGGCGCGATAACGCCGAGCGGGAAAGCTGAAGATGGCCAACGCGGCGACGACCAACCCGAGACCACCGGCGAGCGCGCCGATGGCCAGCACACCCAACTGGATCGCGGTGTGGAAGACCAGAAATGAACAGACCACCACACCTAGGCCGGTGCGCTGCCAGGCGAGGGTGGTGCGTTCCGGGGCAGCGCCGTAGATCTCAGCCGACGCAGCGTCGTCGCGACTCATCGCGGAGTTCGGCTCGGGGCCGGGCGCAGACGTCATGCCTGGGCGATGGCGTACCCGACGATGATTGCGGCCGCGATCACCACGGCGCCGACCAACCACCGCAGCGCAGTCGGCGCCGGAAGCGGTTCACCCTGCCGCATCGCCCGTTCGATCCGGCGCCAGGAGACCAGCGAATTCACCGCCGTGACGCCGCCGACCAGGCAGGACAGCACCGCGACGATGTCGAGGAACTTGGGCAGGTTCGTCACCGTAGCGACCGAGGTCAGCGCGATCCCGCCTGCGATGAACGCCAGTCCGGTCCGTACCCAGGCCAGCGCCGTGCGCTCGTTGGCCATCGAGAACCGGGGATCGGGTTCGGTCCCGACTCCGTACACACTGCGTGGTCGTCGACGATCGGCGGCGTCGTCCCGCGCTGGCCGGACGACGTCGCCATCACTGCCGTTGGTCACCAGCTCAGCCTAGGACCGGTCCTGGCGGGGTTGGGCGCCGGTGGTCGGCGCCCACCCGACCAACTCAGAGGCCGAGCAGCTTGCTCTTGGCCGCGGAGAACTCGTCCTCGGACAGGATGCCCTGGTCCTTCAGCGTCGACAGGCGCTGGATCTCGTCGACCAGGCTGGGTTCTGCCGCTGGGGCCGGTTCCTGATATTGCGGCGGCTGCTGGTACTGCGGCGGCTGCTGGTACTGCGGCTGCTGGTATTGCGGCGGGGCCTGCTGGTATTGCGGCGGGGCCTGCTGGTACTGCGGCGGGGCCTGCTCCTGCGGCGCAGCCTGCTCCTCGTTGTAGGCCTGCGCGTCAGCTTTCTGCTGGTACTTGGCCTGCTGCCGCCGCGATACCCGACCGGACACCGCCGTTGCGGTGCCGGCGACCACCGCGGTGCGGGCCATCATTCCCAAGAGTCCCATGACGCTTCCTCAGCTCTCGTCAGCAGTTGCCAGCGCGGCCAGTACGGCCTCGCGCGGAATTCTTGCCTGGTCGAGCAGTACCGCGCCCGAGCCTTCGAGTGCGCTCAAGAACGGTGCTGCCCAGGTGTTTTCCCAGCAGATCACCGCGATCGACGAGTTCGGCTCCAGGATGTCGGTCAACTCGGCAACGTCGGAAGCGTCCAGTAATCCACCGGGAACGTCGCCGTCGATGCTGGCGAACAGCGGGCCGTACTGCGCCGTCAGGCCCGCCAGCTCGATCGATCCGACCTCGCCGTCGGCCGTCTTGTAGGCGAAGAGCAGATCGAGCACCCGAATTGTTCCGGACGCGATCAGTTCCTCGAGTGCGGGCAGGATGGCCCCGTTGAACTCATTGCCCGGGAAGGCGACCTCGAGGACGTCGACGGGTCCGATCTCCATGGAGACTCCTTTGCTCAGCTGACGACCGTTGCCGGCCAGGGGTGAAGGCAGTCGCCGCACTGCCGCGGCCAGTCGATCTCACTGGCCCAGAGCAGCGCAGGCATCCTCCGATGAGGATGAAGATAGCGGCTTGCGGGAAGTCCCGTGCTGCCGGCGGGTGCACGACAACCCATCGGAAGCGCGGCAAAGTGCTGGTCACGATCGAGATCGGCAACATCCGGCAGATGTCGGTGGGCCTGGCGGTCGAGGCTCGAGGGGGGCGCGTGACGCGGACGCCCCGGATCATGTCGCTCCGGTGACTTCAGCACGGCGGTATGTCATAGAATATGCAGATTGGGCCACCGTGCAGTTGACGGGGCCCGTCGACCGGGAGGACATCGTTGACCGACTCACCGCTTGCCGGCGCTGGCGACGCGACCCGTTCCCCGCCCAGCGGCAGTGACGGTTTCGACCAACCCGGCGGCGACGAGATCGAATTGCGGGAGAGCCTGACATCATTGTCCCGGCTGGCAACCGGGCAACTGAGCCTGGAACAAATTCTCACGCAGGTCGCGGAGTTCGCGGTGCGGGCCATTCCCGGTGCGGACGGTGCCGGGTTGACTCTGCTGGAAAACAATAGGGGCGACACCATCGTTGCCACTGCGCCGTTCGTGCGGGCGGTCGATGACATTCAGTACGGCATTCGCGAGGGCCCGTGTATCAGCGCTGCGGCCGAAGGGCGCACCATGCGTTCCGGGTCGCTGGGCGGCGAACCACGGTGGCCCCGATTCGGGCCACGGGTCAGCAGGTTGGGCGTGCACAGCGTCTTGTCACTCCCGCTGGTGACCCCGGATGGGGTATTCGGCGCAATGAATGTTTACGCCCACGACAAGAATGTCTTCGATGAACGGGCGGCCGAACTCGGCGAACGCTTCGCTGCACCTGCGGCAATCGCGGTGCAGAACGCCCAGGTCCTCGAGCAGGCCAAGCGATTGGCCGCCACGCTGCAAGCTGTCCTGACCAACCGGGCAATCATCGACCAAGCATTGGGAATCGTTCGCAGCCGGAGCGGCTGCACCTCCGACGAGGCTTACCAACGATTGCGGGAGATGAGCCAGAGTTCGGACACCAAATTGGTGGTTGTCGCGCAGTCGATTGTCGGAGAGGCCGTCCGTCGGGCCATCGCCCGGCGGAACGACCGCTAGGACCGCCCCGAATAACCGACTCCCTAGGCGACGAGGTCGTTGCGCAAGCCCAGAGCGACCGCATGAGCCCGGTCGTGCGCGCCCAATTTCTGAAAGAGCCTGCGCGCGTGGGTCTTTACGGTGTCTTCGGAGAGATAGAGCTTGCGGCCGATCTCACCATTCGAATTCCCCTGGCTCATCCCGCGCAGAATCTGCAGTTCGCGCTCCGTCAGGCGCACAGTGATCTTTCCGGCGTCACGGACCGCGGATAATCCACCGAATGCGATCGGGCGTTGTTGACCGGGGCTGACGACGGGATAGTTAGCGTCCCACAGCAACAAGCCGCGCGCACCGCGAACAATCGCGGCAATCAACAACTGCGAATCCTCGCAGGAGCCATAGACAATCACCGCCGCTGACGGATACGCGTCGAGCAATCTTTTCGTCGACTCGATTCCATTACCCTTGCCGCGCTTGATGCCGACCAGCACCAGGTCCGCCCGGTGCGCCGCATACTGCGCGATCAGATCCCGCCCATCGACCGCGCTGGCAACATCGGTGACGGTCGGCATGGAGGTGGCGACCACCCGCATCAATGCCGTTCTGGCACTTGATCTTTCGTCGCAGATGATGACACGACTGAGGGCCGCCCACGTTGCTGGCCGTTCCTTGAGGTTTGTCATGGTTGCCCGCCTTCGTCGCGTGATGATCCCTATCGCTGACTGAACCGTCGAGCTTGATCGGACGAGGACCCCAACGCCAGGTAGTTACGTAGCGTACACCCGCCACTACTTTTCGTTACTAGTCGTTCTTCACCCGGCGCTTGATAGCCTTAGTGAAGCTGTTGCCCTACAACAGAAACCCGCGTCGCTTGACCGGGACGGCAGGCAGTTGGAGGACCACCACTACCGGATAGACCGGCCAACGATCACTGTGGGTCACACATGGGTGAGCAAACCATGGCGAGTGGAGCAATTCTGTCGTCGACTCCAAAGGTGCAAGAAATCACCCACTTAGTTCAATGAAAAGGACGTCGTCGGGGACGGACTACCCGCACATTGGTCTGCTTGGTGCGGTGATTTGTGCCCGATCGCCGTCCACCGAGGCGAGGTCACGCAGAGTCGTCGGCCGAGTCCGGGCTTCCTCCCGCATGATGGACACTTTCGGCCTGAATGCCCTATTCTCATCATTGCTGATCACAACAGTCGGCCTGGGGATGGCGTCCGCTGCTGCAAGGCCGCGACACCGTGAGCAAGTCTCGCCGCCCGGACACCTCAGGGTTCCGCCTAGCGACTGGATACTCCTTGACCGCATACCCGAAGGCCCGGTTCGGCTCGCACCTTTGGGTTATGGGCAGCCGTGCGACTCGACGGACCCATCGACGCCCCGCGGCCCAGTCCCGCTCCCGTCTGTGACAGCTGCCGACGATGAGCAACGACGCTGATCCCCACCTCCCCGCCCATCAACCACTTTCGAGCGACGAGGTCGCCAGGGCGGTCGACCGGCTCGGCATGCACACGCTGGAGTTGCCCGGGTCGTCCCCCGCGGTCCCGTCTGCGCGCAGTATCGGGGACTTGCCGAGAATGACTGCGAAGCAACGCTTCTGGCTGGCGTTCGCCGGAAAGCCGGGCAGCTCGGGCCGGGCTGGGCCGGCCTACGAACCCGGACTGCCGCGCGGCGCACCCCGCACCGACGATGGCCCTGAATTCGGCATTCCGCGTCAGCGAAGGGCCGAAGGGTAACAACGCCGCACTACCTGCCGTCCTGAACCATTTCCGGATGACGCAGGTTGAAGGCTCGATCGAGAGCCTCCAGCAGGGGCCGCAGCCGACCGGTCTTGACGACATACTCGTCGGCACCCGCCAGGAGCATGTCGCGCTGCATGTGACTGTCACGGATTCCCGAGAACACCAGAATATGCATGTCGGGTCGAATTTCCTTGGCCGCACTGGCGACGTGTGGCCCACCCCCGGGCATACCGATATCCAGAATCAGCACATCGGGCCCGGTTTCGCGGATCTGCTGCAGACAGCTCAATCCGTCGGAGGCCTGGCCAACCACCTTGAAGCGCGCGGCATCGGACAACACCTTGCTGATCGCCTCCCGCAACTCCGGCCGATCATCGCAAATCAGCACCGTGCATCGACGTGTCGTGAGCTGATCGTGTGTCATGACTTGGCCAGCACGTTCTCGCGCATGGCGATGGCGACCGCTTCCAGTCGACTGTGCGCACCAAGCTTGTTCATGATCGACTGAATGTGGTTGCGCGCAGTCGCGGGTGCAACGAACAGTTCACCGGCCAGTGCCGCTGTACTCTTCCCAGCCACCAGCAGCCGCAACACCTCTCGCTCCCGTGCGGTAAGATCGGTGCCGATTCCGCCGTTCGTCTTGGCGAGTTGTGGCATCAGTCGGCGGAGCGCGTCGGGAGTGATCACCGCTTCGTTGTGCGCCACGGCGCGAACCGCGTTGATCAGGGTGCTTGCACGCTTGCCCTTGGGAATAACCCCGGAGGCACCCGCCACAATGGCCCGGGCCAGCACGTCATCGGTATCCCCTGCGGTGACGAGCAGCACCTTCATCCGGGGGCATTCCTCGAGCATTGCTGTGAGAACGTCGGTGCCGAGTCCGTCGGGAAGTCGCTGATCGAGCAGCAGCACATCGGGTCGGTGGCGGGCGACCGCTACGAGCCCGCTGGCGCAGGTCCCGGCAACGGCGAGCACCGTCATGTCGTCGTTGGCGTTCAGTATTGTCGCCAGGCTGTCGGCAACCATCAAATGGTCGTCGACGATCACTACGGTGATCGGGGCCGGAGTCAATTGCTCGGCCGGTGGTTGGTCGGCCCCTTCGTCCAGCAGACCCGGCGGTTGCCGGTGCATCTCCGGCAGTCCGCCGAGATCGTATACATCGCGCGGCGTCACCGGGGCACAACGCCCGTCATCGGCAGCGTCAGGACCACGGTCGTCCCCAATCCGGGCGTGCTGTCGATATGTAACTGGGCGTCTTCTGCGTTGGCCCGGGCCCGCATGGTCGCCAGTCCGAAATGCCCCGGTTCGGCCTTGAGTGAGGCGGCGCCGACTCCGTCGTCGGTCAGCGAGACCATCACACTGCCGTCGTGTTCTTCCAGTCGCAGCGTGACGTTGCTCGCCTGGGCGTGCTTTCGGGCGTTGACCAGCGCCTCACGCATGATGCGATAGGCGGTCGCCGTCGCGGGCGGGTTGACCGAGACGTTGGTCGGACCGATGACTGTGACGACCGACGTGGTGCCAATGAAGATTCCCTCGGCAAGATTGCGCAGCGCGACTCCGAGACCGTCACTCAGATCGGGTGGGCTGATGGCCGTGATCAACTTGCGGAGCCGTTCGACCGATGTTTCGAGCAAAGTCGCGACGCGATCAAGCTCATCTCCCTGCTCACCCTCGATGTCTAGCCGGAGATAGTCGATACGCAGGATCGCCGCCACGATCATCTGCATCGGGTCGTCATGGACGGCCTCGGCAAGCAGGGTGCGCTCCCGTGTCTCGGTGCTGGCCAGTTGTTCGAGCAACTCGCGCTGTTCGTAGGTGAGTTCCAGCAACCGGTCGGCAACGGCGCGTCGCTCCACCCGCTCCTGGTCTCGGACCTCCCGAAGCCGGCTCTCGGCCAATGCCGATCCCACCCGGTCGGCAAGAAGTTGCACGGGCTGTTCGTCGCCGGGCTGATAGGGGGTGTCCGGCGTCCGAAAGATGCTCAGAAGCCCCAGCACGGCTCCCTCGTGCCGCACCGGCGCGACGATGAAATGTCTTGCCTCACCATCTATCCGCTCATCGAGCGGTTCGTGGAACGCACTGGAGGCATTGATCGCGCCGAGGTCGATCGCCAACTGCTCAGCATTCGCCCCCCGCAGGCCGGCCCCGGGCTCGCCGGCCAGCCGCCGCTCCTCGTCGCGATGCGCAACGACCCCGAATTCGACGGTTCGCTGATCCTGGGTCATCTCCCGCTGCACCGACTCCGATCGAACGTCCGGCGATGACGGAGATGTCGCGCTCCTGGTCAGCTCGCCAAGTCCGCTGTTCGTGGTGGCGACAGCGTCGTTGACCAGGCGCAACATCGTTCGGTCCTGCGCGGCCGCAGCCTCTGCCTGGTCGGCCACCTCACGCGCGGCCACGGCATCGGAAACGTCAACATGGGTGGAGATTGCCCGAAGCAGCACACCCTGCTCGGTCACTTCGGCCTCGAGGGTGCTCTTCACGAACCGCAGTTCATCGGTCTTGCCATGGCGGATCCGATATTGCGCACTGCACCGACCGCCGCGGGCCAGCACGTCGGCCCAGGAGGACGTGGTGACGGCCCGGTCCTCGGGCAACACCAACTCGTTGATGGCTGCCAGCGGGTCGGTGGCCGAGTCGACGCCCCACAACCCCAGGAGCTCCTGGTCGAAGGCCCACCCGCTCCGAATGTCGTACTGGCAACTGCCGAACGGTGTCAGGCCGTGGATCTGCCGCAGCCGGGATTCCCGCGCGCGATCGCCGGACACGTCCTCGCTGGTGGCGAGTCCACCGAGGATCTGCCCCTCTGGTCCGGCGACCGGCCGGACCCGCATGCGGAACTGTCCACCATGAATCGGACTGGTGTACTCGAAGTCTGAACGTTGGCCCAGCAAAGCGGCGCGATAGGGCCCATCCAGCAGTTCGACAACCGGCTCCGGCAGCACATCCGAGAGCAGCCTTCCGGTCAGAACCTTTTCCTCATAGCCGTTTTCCGCCAGCGCCTCGCCAGCTGCGAGGATCACCCGCAGGTCGCGATCGAACATGACGACGGCCGCCTGCGGCAGATTCCCGACCAGTGATCGGTAGCGAAGTGCACCGGCTTCGAGCTCATCGGAGCGCCTCTGGTCAAGGGTGATGTCTCTCAGCTGGAGAAGGAAGTAGCGTCGTCCCGCGTCCGAATTGATGGCAGCCACGGACATTTTCGCCCTGACCTGCTCCCCGGACGCTGTCACCAACTCGGTCTCCCGATGGAGGTGGGCGAGGTCGCCGAGCCGGAAGGCACCAACTTCGCCGTCGCCGGCCACCCTCCATGTCACGGCACCGAGATCCACGTTGCGATGGCCGACCAACGCAGCATGGTCACAGCCGAACAGCAGACCGGCGGCGGGGTTCGCGCAGATCGTCTGCGCGCTCTCATCGACCAGCAACATCGCTTCGGCCGAGAGGTCGAAGCCCAGACCGAGCATGCTTCGAAGCTCGTGAGTCTGGCCGAGGTCAACAAGGTCGACGATCGCGTCCCGGGCAGAGCTGGTCACGGACCCCCCCAAATTGGCCTCGCTACTCGTTCGGCCTATTCCGTCACCCTACGCTCACCATTGACTACACGCTGTTTAGTTTCGCTCAGCGTTGTCGAGCTGGGGGTTATGGATGAGCAAACACCACGCGGGGGTCAACGCGCGGTCATGATCAACTTGCCACCACGGGCACGGCGGTACGATACCTCCCTGTCAGTTGGTGGTCACAGTGAGAGTGTCTGTGGTGGAACCGTTTCCGCGAACGGAGTACAGGTAGGGCGTGCCGGCCCGCAGACCGATGTCGATGAAAGTCAGGCCCGTGACGGTCGCGATCCTGATGCCCGACCGCAAGATGTCATAGCTGGCGGCGCTCGGGCCGTGCCAGCCGATGGTGATTGTGTCGGACGTACGGGTGGTGACGGTCAAGGCCGAGGGTGTTCCGCCGGTCGAAGACGCCGGGGTGGTCGTCGCTACGACACCAGGAACCACGGCGAGTTCCGGCGTTGTGATCGCGTTCGCCTGAACGGCGTAGAGGTATGTGGTCCCGGCCAGGAGGCCGATGTCGGTAAATCTGAGCCCGGTGACGGTGGCAATCCGCACTCCGGCGCGGAGAACGTCATAACTGACACCGGGTGTTCCGTCCCAGCCGAGGGTGACGGTGCTCGGCGTCATTGCGGTGACCTTGAGGTTGGCCGGCCCACCGGACGACGGAGCTGACGTCGGCGTGCCCGACGCGGTCGGTGAAGCGGTCGGCGTGGGTGACGCACTGTCGGTCGGCGTCGGACTCGCGCTCGCCGTCGGGGTCGCACTCGGCGTCGGGCTCGCGCTGGGCGTCGGGCTCGCGCTGGACGTCGCGGTCACACTGGGCGTCGCGGTCGGCGATCCGCTCACCGTGGGCGATCCGGTGGCACTCGGCGAGGCACTGGCCGTCGGGAAACCAGTGACCGTCGGACCGCCTTGTCCGCCGTGGTAACGCACCTCGACGTAATCGACCACCATCGGAACCCCGGGCTTGGTGGCCGCGGTGGGTCCGCCGCCGAGTTTGTTGGGAAACGCGCCGCCGATCGCGACATTGAGAATCACGAAATAGCCGGCGTGACTGGCCAGACTCGTCCAGGTCGCGGCCGGGACATCAGCCTCGTCGACCGAATGCGTCACAGTTCCGTCGACGTACCAGCGCAATTCATCGCTCGCTCCGCTGCGATCCCATTCCATCGCGTACGTGTGGAATCCAGCCTGACAGGTCGTCACCTGACATGGCGTGCCGCCATTATTGATACCCTCCGGCTCATTGCACGGACCGCCCCAGGTACCGCAATGCAAAACACCATAGGACCAATTCAGGCCCTGGACGTTCTCCATGATGTCGAATTCGCCGATACTCGGCCATGACCAACGGTCCGCACGGTACGGACCGCCCAGCATCCAGAACGCCGGCCAATAGCCCATCGCCGCCGCACCCGTGACATTGGGCATCTGTAACCGACTTTCGACGTGCATGACGCCACCGTCGGCCGGTTTGAAATTGGCCCGAGTAGTCTCCACCCGAGCCGATGTCCACGCACCGGCATCGTCACGCTGCGGCGTGATGTAGAGGTTCCCGTTGCGGACGTCGACGTTTTCCTTGTTGCCGGTCAGGGTTTCGATTTCACCGGTGCCGAAAGCATCAGGTCCGCCCGGATAGGACGTGCCCAGCGTGAGTTGCCAGTCATCGGAATTCGGCAGTCCGGTGCCTGAAAAATCGTCCCGGAAGGTCGTTTCCCAGGTCGGCGCCCCAGCGGCTGCGACAGTTGTCGTTGCTGCCACTCCCATGGTCGCCAGAGCGACCGAGAAGCCGATCAACACTGCAAGCGGTCGTGATCGCAGAAACATGATTGCCTTTCGGGCGGTGATATCGAGTTCCCCGCAGCGTTCGCTGGTGATCGGCATTGACCACACCGGGCAGACGTTCGTGGATCACCCCCAGCATAACTACGAGTAGTCGAGTTCTTACTCCCCGTAAGGGTCTGGTTTCGGTGCTTCCGCAAGCGTCCGGCGCCTGGCAGTGACGCAAACCCACCACGACCGTGGAATCGCTCCCACCATGGGTTCCCACAGGCGAACCTCGTCACATCGCCCGCTTCGGACGATGGAGGCCGGAGGGACCTTGTGATTCAATCGTCGGGCCGCGACGGAGCGGTCCGACCCTGGCTGGCCCGGCTCGCCGATCGGATGTCCCGGTTTCGGTGATGTCCGTTGTCCCGCGGTCCCGCCCGTCACAGGAGGAAATTCCATGTCCGAACTCATCGTCATCGGCTACGACGACCACGATCAGGCCACCTCGGCCTACAACGAGGTACTCGCGCTGCAGGGCGACTTCGTCGTCGAACTGCAGGGTCTGGCCATCGTTTCGGTTGACGCCGAGGGCAAGAGCCACGTCGAGACCCCGCAGAAGATCGTCGGCATGAGCGCAGCCTCTGGCGCGCTCTGGGGGATGCTGCTCGGGCTGCTGTTCTTCGTGCCGTTCTTCGGTCTCGCGCTGGGCGGCCTGATGGGCGCACTGTTCGGCAAGCTCGGCAAATCCGGCATCAACGACGAGTTCCGCTCGCAGGTCAACGACATGCTGAGCCCCGGGAAGTCGGCCGTGGTGATCATGGCGTCGAAGATCACCGAGGACAAGTTCGCCGATCGGATGAAGGCCTACGGCGGCAACCTGCTCAAGACCTCGCTGTCCGAGGAGGACGAGAAGGAACTGGCGCACGAATTGGGCGAGGTCCCGGTTCCGCCCACCGCCTGAGCAACATCAGGCGACGGAGCCCGGCTCCGACAAGCCCTTGGCCGGCCGTGCGGTTTCCCCGCACGGCCGGCCTTTTGTTTCTGCCGCGGCCGCTGGGCGGGTGCGGAACCTCGTCACTGGGGTCAATGGGGGCGCCACCGATGCACCTCCTTGACTGGCGAGGCAACCGAACCTGGCGAATCGTTGTCCTCGACGAAAGGGGACGACCATGACCGCCACCGCGCCCGCGCCCGCTGTATCGAGCGAGGCCTTGATCGCGCCGGGTCCACCGGTGACTTCCGAACATGCCCGGCAGGTCCGCGCCGGCCGCACCACCCGCGAGCAGCGCGCGGCGGCGGGCAAGGCGGCCAGGCGGGCAAAGCCGCTGGCCGACCATGCGGAGATCAGCCGTGGACCCCGCCCGGACCCGGTCGAACTGTTGGAACGCCAGGCGGCGACCCGGATCCCGCGGCTGGTGCCGATCCGCTACGGCCGGATGCTGGCCACCCCGTTCACCTTCTTCCGCGGCGCGGCGTTGATCATGGCCGCCGATCTCGGGTCAACCCCGCATTCCGGGTTGATGGTCCAACTCTGTGGGGACGCCCACTTGAGTAACTTCGGCTTCTACGCGACTCCGGAGCGCAACCAGGCGTTCGACATCAACGACTTCGACGAAACGTATCCAGGCCCCTTCGAGTGGGATGTCAAGCGGCTCGCCAGCAGCGTCGCGGTCGCCGGCCTGGTCGGTGGGTTCTCCCCCAGAAAGGCCAGGGCGGCGGCGCTGGCGGCAGTCGCCGGGTACCGCGAAGAGATCCGCCGGCTCGCGCCGATGGGAAATCTCGAGGTCTGGTACTCCCACGAGGACATGGACGCCATGCTCAAACAGACCCGCAAGCGGGTCGGGGCCAGTGCCGAGCAGAGTCTGACCGCGAACCTGGCCAAGGCCAAGTTCCGGGACAGCAACGACGCGCTGCGCAAGCTCTGCGTCGTCGTCAACGGCCAGGTGCAGATCCGGAACGAACCGCCGTTGATCATCCCGGGCGAGGAACTGGTCAACGCCTGGGGACTGCCGATGGACGTGGTCTACGACCAGATCAGCACGCTGATCACCGAGTACCGCACCACTCTGCAGAGCGACCGGCGGGCCCTGCTCGACCAGTTCAGCTTCGTCCAGCTCGGGTTCAAGGTGGTCGGGGTCGGCAGCGTCGGGACCAGGGCCTGGATCGTCCTGCTCGATGGCGCCGATGCCGCCGACCCACTGTTCCTGCAGGCGAAGGAGGCGCAGAGGTCCGTGCTCGACGACTACGTCCAGCCCGCCACGAGCTACGCGAACCAGGGCGAACGGGTGGTGCACGGCCAGCGGCTGACGCAAATGACCAGCGACATCTTCCTGGGCTGGCAACAGGTTGACGGTGTCGACGGCGTTCAACGCGACTTCTACGTGCGCCAACTCCGGGACGGCAAGGGGTCGTTCGTCGTCGAGCAGATGAACCCGGCGGCCCTGACGTTCTACGGCCGGCTCTGCGGCCGGACGCTGGCCCGGGCGCACGGCCGGTCCGGGGACCGGATGGCCATCGCCGCCTACCTCGGCGGCTCCGATGCGTTCGACGTGGCCGTCGCCGACTACGCCATGCACTACGCCGCCCAGAACCAGCTGGACCATGCCGCCCTGCGGCGGGCGGCCGACGCCGGACGGGTGCTGGCTCGGGAAGGCATCTGAGGCCGGCCAACGGTGAGCGGCGGCGACCTCTGGAAGGCAGTGCTGTCCGACCCGATGTTGGGCCCGGCCGTGGTCAATCTCGGTGAACTCGCGACGGCCCGCGCGAAACTCGAATACAACAACCTGTCAACCGGGGGCAAGGCCGCCGTGGTCAGCACATCCGTCGTCGTCGGCGTCGGGGCGCTCACCGCGGTGCTGGCCCATCCCGGTGCCGAATCACTCGCGCCGACAGGGTTCTCAGTGCGGTGCGGGCTCCGCGACCGGGTGCCGGTGGATCGCGCCGTCGATTTCCGACAGCGGCCGCCCGGCGCCGTCCCAGCGTCGGGCAATGATCTCGGCGGCGATCGAGATCGCCGTCTCCTCAGGGGTTCTGGCACCCAGGTCCAACCCGATCGGCGAGGACAACCGGCGCAGCTCCGACTCGGTCAGGCCAGCCTCGACCAACCGCGCGAGCCGGTCGGTATGCGTTTCCCGCGAACCCATCGCCCCCACGTAGGCGACCGGTAGCCGCAGCGCGTCGGCCAGCACCGGCACGTCGAACTTCGGGTCGTGGGTCAGCACGCAGATCACCGTCCGGCCGTCGAGCGCCCCGGCATCGACCTGGGCCCGCAGGTACCGGTGCGGCCAGTCGACGATCACCTCGTCGGCGTCGGGGAAACGCTTGCTGGTCGCGAACACCGGCCGCGCATCGCACACCGTCACCTTGTACCCGAGGAACGATCCGACCCTGGCCACCGCGGCGGCGAAGTCTATCGCGCCGAAGACCAGCATCCGCGGGGCGGGCGCGAAGCAGGAGACGAAGACGGACAGGCCCTCGCCGCGGCGCTGGCCGTCCGGACCGTACGTCAGGGTGGCGGTTCGACCGGTGGCCAGCAGCCCGCGGGCGTCATCCCGAACGGCGTCATCGAGTCGCTGGCCGCCCAAACCGCCGGACGCGTCGGTCGTCCAGATCACCAAATGGCGCCCGAGCTGATCCGGCCGACCAACCGTGACTGTCGCCAGCGCGACCGGTTCGCCCGCCAGAATGGACGCGGCCAGCGAACCGAACTCCGGGAACGTCGTGGACGAGAAGGCCTCGACGAAGACGTCGATGATGCCGCCACAGGTCAGCCCGACGGTAAACGCGTCATCGTCGGACACCCCGTAACGCTGCAGCACCGGCGGCCCGCCGTCACGAGCGGTACTCGCCAGTTCATAGACGGCGCCCTCGACGCACCCGCCGGAGACCGAACCGACAGCGGCGCCGTCCGGCCCGACCAGCATGGCGGCACCCGGCGGCCGCGGGGCGGATCGGAACGTCCCGATCACCGTGCCGACGCCGACCGTGTCCCCGGCCCGCCACCAGCGGAGCAGCTCTGTCAGAACCTCGCGCACTCCGGACCTCCCTGTGTGGTCCCACCTCGGGCGCCACCCGATCGCCGCCCACCGGCGCCACCTGCGGGCGCCGGGCACGGCGTGATGACTCCACTATGACCCATTCGCCGCGGGACGTCCGGCGCAGCTACTGTGGGTTGATGAATGCCGTCGCCCTGGGGCTCCCGCGCGTCGGTTCGTCGACCGCTGCGCTACCGCTGACGCCGTCCGTCGCACGTACTGATTCGCCCTGGTTGGTGGACACCTTCGGCCGCCGCGCCCGCGACCTTCGGGTATCGCTGACGGACCGGTGCAATCTGCGCTGCACCTACTGCATGCCCGCAGAGGGCCTTGACTGGCTACCCGGTGGCGAACTACTGACCGACGACGAACTTGTCCGGGTGATCGATGTCGCCGTCCGCCAGCTCGGCATCGAGGAGATTCGCTTCACCGGCGGAGAACCCCTGCTGCGCAGGGGCATTGTCGACCTGATCAGGAGGGTCGGGCAGCTCACGCCGCGCCCGGAGATGTCGCTGACGACCAACGGCATCGGCTTCGCCCGACGGGCCGCCGACTTCGTCTCCGCCGGCCTCGACCGGATCAACATCTCGCTGGATTCCCTCGACCCCGACACCTTCCAGACGCTCACCCGGCGCCCCCGCCTGCAGGACGTGCTCGACGCCCTCGCGGCGGCAGTCGACGTCGGACTGGCCCCGGTGAAGATCAATACCGTGTTGATGCGGGGGGTCAACGATCACGAGGCCCCCGATCTGCTGGAGTTCAGCCTGGCGCGCGGCTACCACCTGCGATTCATCGAGCAGATGCCGTTGGATGCCGGCCACTCCTGGACCCGCGAACGGATGGTGACGGCCGACGAAATCCAGTCCTCGCTTGCCACCCGCTTCACCTTGACGCCGCATAACGGTGCCCGGCTGGGCGCGCCGGCCGAACTGTTCACCGTTGACGGCGGACCCGGCACGGTCGGCATCATCGCCTCGGTGACCAGGCCGTTCTGCGGCGACTGCGACCGCACCCGGTTGACCGCGGACGGTCAGGTCCGGACATGCTTGTTCTCGCAGAACGAGACGGATCTGCGGGCGCTGGTGCGCGGCGGTGGGACCGATGAAGACATCGCGCAGGCCTGGCGGACCGCGACCTGGGGCAAGCTGCCCGGTCACGGCATCGACGACCCGTCCTTCCTGCAGCCCGATCGGCCGATGAGCGCCATCGGTGGCTGACCGGTCGGTCGACGAGGCGCCGGGCCGAACGCCGACCGTCGAGAACAGCGGGATCACGGTGACGATCCGCTATTTCGCTGCCGCACGGGCAGCGGCCGGGGTCCAGGAGGAACGGATCCGGGTGCCGACTATCGCTGCGGGACAAGGCATCTCGGGTGGGACGCGCACACTGCAAGGCGTCCCGGCCAGCCACAGCACGGTCGGTGAGATCCTCGATGGGGCGGCCGATCGTCATGGCCCGGGTCTTGCCCGCGTGCTGGCCCGGTGCAGTTTTCTCCTTGACGAGGTCGCGGTGCACGGCAGGCAGACACCCGTACTGGACGGCCAGGTGCTGGATATTCTGCCGCCCTTCGCCGGCGGCTGATCGGGCCGGCCCTGCCGTGCCACGTCGATCACCGTTGGTGATCAGGTATTAGCGCGCGTGTCCGCTACCTCTGACCATGCGCGAGAGCTACCGTTTGAGTGCTGCTGCCGGCATTTGCCGGCCGCAGGCTGTCCGTTATCTACCTGGAGGTCCGCAGTGTCCCAACCACCTCCCGAAGGGTTTCCCCCTCCGGACGACTCACCCGATCCTGGGACCCCGCCCGGCAATCAGGGTCAATCCGCGCCCGAGCAGGGCAACTATCCCCCACCACCCTCCGGACCGCCACCGGGGTACCAGCAGGGCCCGCCACCCGGTTACCAACAAGGCCCGCCGCCGGGGTACCAGCAGGGACCGCCACCCGGTTACCAACAGGGACCGCCACCGGGATACCAGCAGGGCCCGCCACCCGGTTACCAACAAGGTCCACCCGGACAGGGCGCCTACGGGCCGCCGCCGGGTTACGCACCGCAGCCCGGATACGGACCACCGCCGGGAGCTCCGGCCGGTTACGGTCCGCCGGCCGGGTATGGACCACCGCCGGGTGCGCCGGGTGCCTATGGCCCGGTGCAGGGGGCCTATCCGCCGCCGGCCGGCGGCGGATCGAAGCCCAGCTTTGACGTGTCCAAGATCAGCATTGCCGGCTGGGGAGTGATGGGTGCATCCCTGCTGACGCTGATCGCAAGTTTCTTCCCCTTCTGGTCGGGCTCGATCACCGGATTCATCTCCGTCACCATCAGCCTCAACGGCTGGAGTTCGTGGTGGTGGATCCCGGTGCTGCTGGCCGTCGCCGTCGGTGTGATCTACGCGCTCGTCCAGTTCGACGTACTCAAGCCGGGCCAGGTCAAGCCGGAATGGCTCGTCTACGCGGCGGCAGCGTCGTTCGTGCTGATGATCGGCGTCCTGATCCACGCGTTCCTGAACAGCGGCAGCGCCAGCGACCTGGGCACCTCGGCGTCGGCCGGACCCGGCTTCGGCGTTTGGCTGGCGTTGATCACGACGCTCGCGTTGACCTACTTCGCTGCACTCGCGGCACAGTCGGAAGGCGCCAAGCTCCCGTTCAAGGTGCCCGGCCCCGCCTGATCGAATCAGCGTCGTCGACCGATGGCCGCGCCCGTTCCCACGGGTCGCGGCCATCGGTGTCTTGTCCCGCGGCTCAGACGGTCATCCGTCGGATGGTGACGTACCCGCCGAGCGCGGTCACCGCGGCGACGATCGCAAGGATGCCGGTGGCCGAAAGGATGTTCAGGTCGGCGAGGTAGGCCCCCAGCTGCGCCCACCATTGCCGCCAGGTCACCAGCAATACCGCAGCCAGCGCGAGGACAACCAACGCACCGGAGAACAGCACCATCCCGACCATGCCGAACCTGCGGTAGATCAGCCCGAACAGCAGGCCGGTCAGGAAGATCAGGCTCAACAGCACGAAGTTGGTCGCCAGCACCTGGTACCACGGGCCGTCCAAGATCCACGGCACCCGGAAGAAGTGCATGTTGATCCCCCAGCCATCGGTCAATGCCTCCACCCACCACAGCACCGTCATCACCGCCGCGTACAGGGCGCACAGGCCGACCACCAACGCAACGGTGCCCAGGAAGTAGGTCCGCCGGCTCACGCCGAGGGTGAAGGCGAACGGGAGGAACTTGGTCGCCGCCTGGATGCCGATCACGACCATGAAGATGTAGATGCAGAGCAGTGCGCCGGTGTAGCTGCCGTCCTCCTGGTACGGGCCGATCGCGGCGAACAGGATGTAGTTGACCAGGAAGGTGAAGGCGAAGACGCCCCAGAGCAGCCACGTGTAGGAGAACCGGTCGACCAGGTGCAGCCTGGCGACCTTGACCATGGTTGTCATGCACTGATCCTTTCCCTGGTCTCGCCTGCGGTGCGAACGACGAACTCCTGCAACGAAACCGGCCCGAGCTCCAGGCCGAGGTCGCGCGCCCTGGCGCTGCCCAGGTCGTCCAGCGGGCCGACGATGGTCGCGGTGCTCAGGCCGCCGATCCCCTGCCGGTTGAGCACTCTCCGGTTGACGACGAATTCATCGACGGCGGCAGTGCGGCCGCTGACCGTCAGTGCCCTGCCACGCAACTCATCGGCCGGCGCATCGACGACCACCCGGCCGTGATCGATGACGATCACGTGCTCGAGCAGGTTGGCCACCTCGTCGATCAGGTGCGTGGACAGCAAAACGGTCCGCGGGTGCTCGGCGTAATCGGCGAGCAGCCGGTCGTAGAAGATCTGCCGCGCAACGGCATCCAGGCCGAGATAGGGCTCGTCGAACAGGGTGATCTCCGCTCGGGCGGCCAACCCGATGATGATGCCGACCGCTGAGTGCATACCGCGGGACAGCTTCTTGATGGGGCGGTTGGCTGGCAGTGCGAAGTCGTCCATCAGCTGGGCGGCGAGTTCGTGGTCCCAGTTCGGGTAGAACCACGACGCCGCCTCCAGCGCGCGTTTGACCTTGATGTCCGGGTAGATCTGGCTTTCCTTGACGAAGATCATTCGACGCAGGACGGCGTCATGTTCCAATGGGGGCTGTCCGTCGACCAGCACCCGGCCGGACGTGACGAATTCCTGACCGGTGATGATGCGCATCAGGGTGGACTTGCCGGCCCCGTTGCGGCCCAACAACCCGGTGATGGAGTCTTTGTGCAGTGTTGTGGTGACATCGTCCAGAGCCGTTGTCCCGCGGTACTTTCGGGTGACATTCTCGATCTCGACAATAGGCGTCATGATGTCCTCGCCTCCTTCGTTCTTCGTGGTGATGTCTGCGATGCGGCAGCGTCCGTCGCCGGGCCGGGGGCTCGCTCCCGGTCGGGAGGCTGCCGAATCATTTCGACCAAGGCGTCTGTGTCGATTCCCAGCCGACCGGCCTCAATGACCAGCGGGTCGACGAACCGCTCGGCAAACTCCTTGCGCCGCAACGCGATCAGTCGCTCCTGGGCGCCGGTGACAACGAACATCCCGATGCCTCGCCGCTTTTCCAGGATGCCGTCATCGACGAGCAGGTTGATGCCCTTCGCCGCTGTGGCCGGGTTGATCCGGTGGAACGCCGCGAACTCGTTCGTCGACGGCACCCGTTCACCCTCGGCCAGCGCCCCGTCGACGATGTCGGAGGACAGTTGGTCGGCGATCTGCAGGAACAGCGGCGTCCCCTCGTCCAGCACGGTCACCTCCTGCGATCCACCGAGGTTCTGGGGTTCATTACTTGACTAATGTACCCATGAACGTGCCGACACCGCAAGTGGTTGTCACCTGGTGCCAGTCGGAGCCGCGGCCGTTTCCAGGACACTCCGCGCCGCGGATCGACCGATCTCAGTGCTTTCCTGTCACGGCCCAGGCGGTGTCACCTGTCTTGCTTCCCTCTCACTCGATGGCCTCGCGGAACGGGCACTGGCCTCACCGACTCACCGGGGTCGTCGTCAGTGCAGGTCGGCCAGCGTTTCTGCGGGTGGTGCACTACTGGTGAACTGCGTGCGATAGAGCTCGGAGTACAGCCCGCCCTCGGCGATCAGCGCGGCGTGGGTACCTGACTGCACGACCCGACCCCCATCGATCACCAGGATCTGATCCGCGCTCCGGATGGTGGACAGCCGGTGGGCGATCACCAACGAGGTCCGGCCCTGCAGGGCGGCGGCCAGCGCCCGCTGCACCGCAACCTCGGATTCGCTGTCGAGGTGGGCCGTTGCCTCGTCGAGAATGACGATCGCCGGCGCCTTGAGCAGGACCCGGGCAATGGCAAGTCGCTGCTTCTCGCCGCCGGATAGCCGGTGCCCGCGATCCCCCACCACCGTGTCCAAACCCTGCGGCATGCCGGCCACCAGATCCCAGATCTGCGCGGCCTTCAGGGCCCGGATCAGATCCGGCTCCTCCGCGTCGGGTTTGGCGTACAGCAGGTTGGCCCTGATGGTGTCGTGGAACAGGTGCGCGTCCTGGGCCACCACCCCGATCGAGTCGTGCAACGACTGCAGGCCGAGGTCGCGAACATCGACACCGCCGATCCGGACGCTGCCGGAGCTCACGTCATACACCCGTGGAACCAGTTGGGAGATGGTGGTTTTGCCCGCCCCGGACGGACCGACCAACGCCACCAGCTGACCAGCCTCCGCGCGGAAGCTGATGCCATGCAACACCGGGTGCCGCGGGCTGTGATCGGGGATGGCGACGTCCTCCAGGGAGGCCAACGACACCTCGTCCGCCCCGGGGTAGGCAAAATGCACCTGGTTGAACTCCACCGATTGCTCACCGGCGGCGACCTGCTGTGCGTCCGGCTTCTCGACAATCAACGGCTTGAGATCCAGCACCTCGAAGACCCGCTCGAACGACACCAGGGCGCTCATCACGTCGACTCGGACGTTGGACAGTGCCATCAGCGGGCCGTAGAGCCTGTTCAGCAGGAGGGCGAGCGACACCACCGCGCCCGGCTCGAGTGATCCGTTGATCGCCAGGACCCCGCCCAGTCCATACGTCAGGGCCTGCGCCAGCGCGGCGACCAGGCCGAGGGCGACGATGAACACCCGGCTGTACATCGCGGTGGTGATGCCGATATCCCTGACCCGCCCGGCCCGATCGCTGAACGACGCGGCTTCAACCTCGGGGCGCCCGAACAGTGTCACCAGCAATGCGCCGGAGACGTTGAAGCGCTCGGTCGTCGTGGTGTTCATCGAGGCATTGAGGCCGTAACTCTCCCGGGTCAGCGTCTGCAGCTTCCGGCCGAACCGCTTGGCGGGCAACACGAAAACGGGCAAGAGGATCAGCGACAGGATGGTGACCTGCCAGGACAGGGTGAACATCACCACGGCGGTCAGCACGAGTCCGATGACGTTCGCGACGACACCGGACAGTGTCGAGGTGAACGCCTGCTGGGCGCCGATGACGTCGTTGTTGAGCCGACTGACCAGCGCGCCGGTCTGGGTCCGGGTGAAGAACGCCAGCGACATTTGCTGGACGTGCTGGAAGACCTTGGTGCGCATGTCGAAGATCAGGCCCTCGCCGATCCGGGACGAGAACCAGCGGGTGCCAAGGGACAGCGATGCGTCCAGGACGGCCAGTCCGGCGATGACGGCGGCCAGTTGCACAACGACACGGGCGGTGCCGTTGCTGCTGATCTCGTTGATGACGTCGCCGGCCAGCAGCGGGGTGATCACCCCGATCAGCGACGAGATCACGGTCAACAGCAGGAAGACCGCGAGTTCCTTGCGGTACGGATCGGCGAACGAAGCCACCCGGCGCAGGGTCCCAGGGGCGAGCTTCCTGTCCTTCACCGAGCTGTCCTGATGCATCGTTCGCCAAGCGCTGGCTCCCGCCATGCCTCCGGGTCGCGTCATGGGCGTCCTCCCTCTCGAACACCACAACGCCCCGAGCGGACAGCCTCCTTCCCGGTGGCGTTGCGCCAGGGGTGAACGAGGTCCGGCCGTGCGGCCGGGCTGAGTGTTTCGTCCGAGCGGGACACGGTCGGCGTGCGTCGCGCTCGGACGCCAAAGTACGCCGGGTGACAGCGAACGGTTGACGCGGTCGGCTTGCTCGCCCGGCACTCGGCTTGCCGGTGCTGAAGCGTTTCCAGTGGGGCTGAAGCGTTGCCGGTGGGCTGAAGCGTTGCCGGTGGGGCTGAAGCGGTGCTATTGGGGTTGAACTCCCGCTTGATGGGTGCTGCAGTCACCGTTGAGCGGGAGATGAACCCCTTGAGCACTGGTTCGGTGGGGCAGGCCTGGCGCGAGATCCGTTGCTGAAAAGGGACTGTCGGTGGTCCACGCTAGGGTTCTTGTATGGGGATGGACACCGCACTTGACTCGGCACAGGCCGATGTCACGACCGCGTGCGCCGCCCTGCGGGACCTACAGGACCTGGATTTCTGGAAGATCCCCGAACTGGACCTGCTGGCCTTGGCGCAGTCCATCGAGGGCCTGGCCCGGCTCGGGTACGCCGCACAGGTCCGGGTCGCCGGAGAGGTCGACACCCGGCACACCGCCGCGAGCTTCGGGTCCGCGTCCACCGTCGCCCTGCTCCGCGAAACATTGACGATCTCCGCCCCGGACGCCAGGGCCAGGGTGAACACCGCGAAAATGGTCCTCCCACAAACCCAGCCGTCCGGTGCGGTTGCCGACCCGGTGCTCCCGGAACTCGCGGCCGCGTTGGCGGACGGATCGATCGGGGTGGAGCAAACCCGGATTGTGGTGTCCACCATCAAGGGCGCCCGGAACCCCGACCCCGGGATGCTCGAAGAAGCCAAGAAGGTCCTCGTGCAGGCCGGCACGGTGACCGAACCCAAACCCTTCGCGGCGTTCGCGAAATCCGTCGCGCACGCCCTGGACCTGGACGGGAAACCCGACAACGACCCGGCCGACCGGGTGCAGTTGACCATCGGCACCCGGAACCCCGACACCGGGCTCACCGGGTTCAAGGGCCAGTTGGACGACGTCGGCGTCGAACTACTCGGCAAAGCCATCGAAGGGCTCACGAACACCAAGCCCGGGCAGGACGGCACCCCGGACCGCCGCACCCCCGCGGTCCGGCGAGGGCACGCGTCAAGGAAGTCCTGACCCGGTACCTGAACGTCGGCGAGGCACCAACCCATGGTGGGGAACGCCCGCACATCACGCTCACGATGGACTTCGAGGACCTCCGGAACCGGATCGGCGCCGCCTACCTCGAACTGGGAGGCGTGATCAGCGCCGGGGAAGTGCGCCTGCTCGCCTGTGATGCCGAGATCATCCCCATGGTGATGAACGGCAAGTCCGAGGTCCTCGACGTCGGCCGAGCCAAACGATTGTTCACCGCGCCGATCCGGAAAGCGATCACCCAACGCGACCGCGGGTGTTGCTTCCCCGGTTGCGACCGGCCACCGGCATGGACCGACGCCCATCATGTGCTCAGCTGGCTCGATGGTGGGGACAGTTGTTACGAGAACGGTTGTCTCCTTTGCCGTTTCCATCACACGGAGGTCCACAAGGGCTTCTGGAAGATCAAGTGGGGCGCTGACGGCATCCCCGAATTCGTGCCACCGATCTGGGTGGACCCGGAGCAGAAACCCAGACGCAACACCACCCACCGCGTCGCCGACCTGCTCAAGTGAGTGAGTGGCGCGGTACCCGAAGTGGCCCGGTACCAGCGCACGCCTATGCCTCGACCTCTGGGAGGTCGTATTCCTTGCGGTGATGCGCCGGCACGAGATCGAGATACTCCTCGTGCCGGGAGATGTATCGCCGGACGAAGGGGCACTGCGGCAAGACAGCGGCGCCCCTCGCCCGCATCTCGTCGAGAGCGGCCTTGATCAGGACCGAGGCGAGACCCCGGCCGCCGAACGCGGGATCGATCTCCGTGTGCACAAAGGTGTACTTGTCGGGTTGTTGCCGATACACGGTGAAACCGGCCAATTGCTCCCCCACCCAGATCTCGAACCGGTGCTTGTCCGGCGCCTCCCGGACCACTACCTCGGCATCGTCGGCTGGCTGGGTCATATCAAGATCGCCTTTCGTCGCGGGAGCTGTGACGGCCGAAATGGTTCGACCGACAGGGCGGCCACCAAGTCTGGCACGCGGGCCGCCCCAACGCGTGCTGTGGTCAACGGCTCACACCGAAGGCCCCAGGGCCGACCGTCGGCGTATCGATTCGCCACAGTCGGATGCCCAACCGGCCGACGGACGTACATTTTCGGCCAATCGATTCCGGGACCAGAACCGTCAGGCCGAGCCCACCCACTCATCCGATCCGTCCACGAACACCTGTCGCTTCCACACCGGGATTCGGTGCTTCACCTCGTCGACAAGATCGATGCAGGCGGCGAACGCCTCCCGCCGATGCGCAGCCGAAACCGCTGCAGCCAAGGCGATATCACCGACGCCGAGCAGGCCGATCCGGTGCGAGACGGCAACCGCGATCACCCCTTCCCGCGCGGCGATCTCCGCGGCCACCTCACGAACGACCGCCGCCGCCGTGGGGTGCTCGTGGTACTCCAACTCGGTGACCGATCGCCCACCGTCGTGATCGCGAACCACCCCGGAGAACGACACCGTCGCCCCCGCAGCTGCGTCATCGACGGCCGCGAGATGCGCTGCCAGCTCGAGCGTCTCGGCGGTCACGGCGCTCAGCGCCACGCGCCCCGACATCTACGACCCACCGCCGGTCACGTGGTCGCCGCCGCGCAGCTGATCAAGCGCGTGGTCGAGAACCCTATCCAGCACCGACAATCCGTCGCGAACGCCGCCGCTGGAACCGGGCAGGTTGATCACCAGGGTTCGGCCGCTGACCCCGGCCAATCCCCGGGACAGCACCGCGGTCGGCACCTTGTCGCTGCCTGCCGCCCGAATCGCCGCTGCCAGGCCGGGGATCTCGAAGTCGAGGATCTCCGCAGTCGCCTGCGGTGTCCGGTCAGTGGGCGAAATCCCGGTGCCGCCCGAGGTGATGATCAGATCGGAGCCGATGCCATCGCGCAGCGCGATCCCGACGTCCGGCCCGTCCGCGCGAACCAGCGGCCCGTGCACCACGAAACCCTTTGCGGTCAGCCACTCCTGGATCAACGGACCCGTCCGATCCGGGTAGACGCCACTTGCTGCCCGGGTGGAAGCGATGATCACTACCGCGGTCCGCGGCTCCGGGGTGCGAACGTAATTGGCCTCGGTCATCGGTCCGGTGCCTCCGTGCCGACTCCCGGCTCGCTCCGGTGCTCGGCGCCGGCTCGCGTCTCCAGCGGTCGGGTCCAGGTGCCCGTCTTCCCGCCGTCCTTGCGTTCCACCCGGACTGCGTCCAGGACGGCAGCAGGATCCACCGCCTTGATCATGTCGTGCAGCGTCAGCCCGGCGACGGCGACGGCGGTGAGGGCCTCCATCTCGACGCCGGTCCGGTCGGTGGTGCGGACCGTGGCGGAGATTCGCACCTCGGCCTGGCCGACGGCCAGATCGACCGTCACACCGGAGATCGAGATCGGGTGACACAGCGGCACCAGATCCGGCGTTCGCTTGGCCGCCATGATCCCGGCGATCCGCGCCGTCGCAAGGGCATCACCCTTCGGTAGTCCGCCCTGTTCCAGGAGCCGCGTCACTTCCGCAGTGGTGCGGAAGATGCCGGTGGCGATGGCCGTCCGAACGGTGGGTTCTTTCGCCGACACATCGACCATCCGCGCGGCGCCGCCAGCGTCAACATGCGTCAACTCATTGGGCGCAGCGGAAACAGGCGTCTCCACTAGAGCGCCGATTCCTTGGCGCCGCCGCCGATCCGGACCCGCGCCCTCGATGCCTCGAGAACCGCCCGGGCGACCGCCTTGCTGACGTTCTCGTCGAACACGCTCGGCACGATGTAGGAGGCGTTCAGCTGGGTGGACGACACCACGTTGGCAATCGCCTCCGCGGCGGCCAACAGCATCTCGTCGGTGATTTCGGTGGCCTGGGCGTCCAGCAGTCCGCGGAAGACACCGGGAAACGCGAGCACGTTGTTGATCTGGTTCGGGAAATCGGACCGTCCGGTGGCGACGACGGCGGCGTGCATCTGGGCCTCGATCGGATCGATCTCCGGGTCCGGGTTGGCCAGTGCGAACACCACCGCGCCGGGGTTCATCTTCGCGACGTCGGAGCCGTCGATCACATTGGGCGCGGAAACGCCGATAAAGACATCCGCGCCGACGATGGCGTCGTGGATCGTCCCCTCGACGACGCCGATGTTGGTCCGGTCCGCCACCTGGGCCAGGTTCGGGTCCATGCCCTCCCGGCCGCGGTAGACACACCCGGCGATGTCGCACGCGATGATGTCCGCCGGCTTCTGCAGCAGCAGCAGTCTGATGATCGCGTTGCCGGCGGCGCCGACTCCGGACACCACGATCTTGCAGTCGGTGATGTCCTTGCCGACGACCCGCAGGGCATTGCGCAGCGCGGCGACCACCACAATGGCCGTGCCGTGCTGATCGTCGTGAAACACCGGGATGTCCAGCAGATCGCGCAGCCGGCGCTCAATTTCGAAACACCTTGGGGCGGCGATGTCTTCGAGATTGATGCCGCCGTAGACGGGCGCAATCAATTGCACCGTTCGGATGATTTCCTCGGTATCGGTGGTGTCCAGGCACACCGGCCAGGCGTCGACGCCGCCAAACTTCTTGAACAGTGCGGCCTTGCCCTCCATCACCGGCAGCGCGGCGGCCGGACCGATATTCCCGAGTCCGAGCACCGCAGTGCCGTCGGTGACCACCGCGACCGTGTTCCGTTTGATCGTGAGCCGCCGGGCGTCGGCGGGATTCTTCGCGATGGCCATACAGACCCTGGCCACGCCGGGGGTGTAGGCGCGGGACAGGTCGTCGCGGTTCCGCAACGGGACCTTGGACGTGACCTCGATCTTGCCGCCGATGTGCACCAGGAACGTCCGGTCGGACACCTTCCGGACCTCGACACCGGGCAGGTCGTTGACCGCATCGGTGAGCTCGTCCGCGTGGGCCTGCGACAGGGCGTTGGCCGAGATGTCCACCACCATCGACTCGGCCGTCGATTCGACGACGTCGAATCCGGTGATGACGCCACCGGCCCGGCCGACCGCCATGGTGAGGTCACCGGCCGCGGTGGCCGACGGCGGCGCCGCGATCCGCATGGTGATCGAGTAACCGGGACCTGGGACAGCCATCGGGGTGAGCTCCTTGTCGGCGAAGATGTCGGGTCGGCCGCGACTGGCACCGACCTGCGCGGTGAGTGTGCGCGCCCGGCCTGCCGAATCGTAGACCGCTCGACACTCGCGCCCGGTGGCACGTGCGGCACGGGGTCCTCGAGGCCGGGTGTCGTCCGGTGCCGCCGATCAGCTCCTCGTCAGCCGATCGGTTCCACTGTGTCGACGTCCTCACCGGAACCGATGTCACCGCATTCGACCAGCACCGGCGGATGCGCGGCGAAGTAGTCACGCGCCCCGACATCGCCGAGCGCTGACTCGATCACCCCGGCCCAATGCCGGCGGCCCAACAGCACCGGATGGCCGGGAACCCCGTCGAACGCTGCCCGGGCCAGCACGTCGCGGGCCGCCGCCGGTGGGCCGGCCGCCGCGCAGACCCGGCGGACGACCGCCGGCGTCACCCCCGGCAGGTCAACGAGCATCACCAGAGCCGCGTCGATCTCTGGTCCGTAGGGCTTACCGTCGTTGAACAGCATGGTCGCCAGGGCCAGTAACCCCAGCCGCAGACTTGACCCCATCCCCTCGGCGTGTCCGGGGTTGGCGACGACGTGCACCGCGACCGGGAGCAGCCGCACCACCTCGTCACGACGTGCTCCGACGACGACCACCCGGGGTTCGCAGCCGACCACCACATCAACGGCGCGGTTCACCCAGGGTCCGTCACCGGTGTCCACCAGGGCCTTGGGCCGGCCGTAGCGGCGACCGGAACCGGCGGCCAGCACGAGCCCGGCGATCGCCGCCTGTTGACCTGAACCCGACTGACCCGTAGCCGGCCCGGACGACCGGGTCAGCGGTTGATGATCGTGTGCGGGTGCACGTACGGCACCGAGTCCAACGGGAACTCGATGTCCCCAAACGGCGACAGCGCTCCCTGCACATGCGTGCTGAGCTCGGTGACTGGATGCTCCCCCTCGGGAACAATGGGCCAGGTTGGGTCGATGCCCTTGCTGCGCTCGCCGGCCACGGGTCCTCCTCGCGATCACGGGAGCGGAGGCATTCCCCGCTCTGGTCTCACTGTCTGCTACCAACGGCGTCGTGTCCGAGCCGATGTTCGGCGGTCGGTATGACCGCCCGTCACCATTCTGGCGTATCGGTGTAGATCCGCTCAACGGCGCGTCCGGAAACGCCCTGCCCCCACCCCACCGACGACTGTGGCCAGCCACCCGGCCAACGATCACTACGGTGGAACCGATGCCCTCGACTCTGGACTGGTTGCGAGCGCGGGACGACCGTGCGCTCGTCTCTTTACTGCGCGCCAGGCCGGACCTGACGGTTCCCGCGCCCGGTGACCTGACGGTGCTCGCCGGGCGGTTGAACACCGGCCCGTCGGTCTGGCGAGCGATGGAGTCGCTCAATCAGTTCCACATCCAGGTGCTCCAGGCGCTTGCCGTGCTCAATGCCGAGAAACGCGGGGTGCCGCTCGCTGACCTGCGAAAACTGCTCGGCAAGAAGGTCCAAAGCGCAGCGCTGGACGAGGCCCTGCGCAAGCTGGAGGGCCTCGCCCTCGTTCGCGGCACCGACACGATCCATATGCCCTCAGCGGTCCTGGCTGTCCTCGGCCCGTACCCGGCCGGGCTCGGCGCACCTGGCAAACTCACCGTCGCCGAGGCCAAGGCCGCCGTGGAAACCCTGGGTCCGACGTCCCGCGGAATCCTCGACCGGCTGACGACCGGGATCCCCCGCGGTGCGACCGACCCGAAGTCGGCCATCGCCCGCGCGGTCGTCGCCCTGATCACCGCCGGGCTGCTGCGCCGGGTCGATGCCGACACGGTGGAACTCCCCCGCGAAGTCGGCATGGCGCTGCGCGGCGATGAGCCACTGGGGCCGATTCGGGTCGCCCCACCGACGGACACCGTCCGGGAGCACGGGGTGCGCACCGTCGACGGCACCGGCGGCGGGCAGGCGCTGGCGACGGTCGACCGCCTCGGCCGGCTGCTCGAGGTCATCGGCCAGAGCCCGCCCCCCGCCCTCAAGTCCGGCGGCCTCGGAGTACGCGAACTCCGCCGGCTGGCCAAGGCGATGGGCACGGACGAACTCGTCACGGCGCTGGATGTTGAGGTGCTCGCGGCCGCGGGTTTCATTGCCGCGGTCGACGCCCGGGGGCGGGTCACCGAATCCTGGACACCGACCACCGACGCCGACGATTTCCTGGACGGACCGGACGAAGCGGCCTGGGCGCAGATCGCGGCCACCTGGCTCGACCTGCGGCGCAACCCCTCCCGGGTCGGCAGCCGGGACGCCAGCGACAAGGTACAGAACGCGTTGTCGCCGGAGCTGTCCTGGATCCGCGGCCCGGCCGAGCGTCGATTCGTCCTGAACGCGCTCGCGGAATTGCCTGCAGGCTCTGGCCTCGACCTGTCGGCGCTGTCCGCCCGGCTCGCCTGGCGCTCACCGTTGCGGCCGACCGAGCAACGGGAGGCGGTGCTCACCGCGACGATCGCCGAGGCAACCGCGATGGGTGTGGTCGCCTTCACCGCACTGACCACAGCGGGCCGTGAGCTGTTGGCCGGGTCCACCGCCGGCGCCGAGGCGGCGCTCGCGAAGGCGCTGCCGGAGCCCGTCGAGACGGTGATGGTGCAGGCGGACCTGACCGTGGTTGCCCCGGGCCGGTTGGTGCCCGCACTCGCCGCACGCCTCGGCCAGGTCGCCGACGTCGAGTCCGCCGGCAGCGCGACCGTGTATCGGGTGACCCCCCAGTCGATCCGCCGCGCGCTGGACGTCGGGGTGTCGACGGCCGAGTTGCATGAACTGTTCAACGTCCATTCGGTGACCGGCGTCCCACAGGCATTGACCTATCTGATCGATGACGTCGGCCGCCGCTACGGCGTGCTGCGCCTGGGCAAAGCGAGCACGTACCTGCGTAGCGATGACCCGGCGCTGATCGATCAGGCCGTTGCGGAGGCGTCCACGCTCGGCATCACACTGCGCAAGCTGGCACCCACCGTCGCCATCTCGACGATGTCGATGCAGGAGCTGATGGCGCAGCTGCGAACCGCGGGGCTGGTCCCGGCCGCGGAGGACGCCAGCGGCGCGGTGCTGGACATCCGGCCGCGGCCGCACCGGACCAAGGAACAGGCGCCGAAGTACCAGCATTGGCGGGAACCGCCGTTGCCGACCCAGGAACAGCTGGACTCGCTGATCACCAGAATGCGCAGCGCGGACCGCACGGGCGAGCTGTACACCAGTGGCGACGTGCTGCCGGCCAGCGACACCATGGCCGTGCTCCGCGAGGCCGTTGACCACCGGAAGCCGTTGTGGGTCGGGTATGTCGACGCCGACGGCGGCACCACCCACCGGATGATCGATCCGGTTGCCATGTCCAGCGGAGCCGTCGTTGCCTACGACCGACTGCGGGGCGCCGTCCGCACCTTCGTGTTGCACCGGATCACCGGGGTGCGGCCGGTCAGCAACGACGAACTTGCCGAATCGGAGCGGAGCGAACCGGGAGTCGACCAGTGACCGAGCGAACCATGAGCAGGGCGGAATTGCTGGCCTACTGCCTGGGTAAGCCCGGCGCCTGGGTGGACGAGCCGTGGGAGGGCGATCAGGTGGTCAAGGTCGCCGACAAGATCTTCGCCTTTCTCGGCGCGGACGAGGGGAGCACCATCGGGCTCAAGTGCGGTCGCTCGGCGGACGAGGCCCGGGAATGGCGAGATCAATACCCCGATGACGTCGCGGTGAGTGCCTACATCGGGCGGTACGGCTGGAACACGTTCAGCATCGGGGCAGCGGTGCCCGACGCCGAACTGCGGGATGCGATCGACGCGTCCTACAGCGATGTAGTCGACCGCCTGCCGCGGTCGAAACGACCGCAGTAGACCGGCCTGCGACGGAGCCGAGCGATCAGGGCAACCCAAGACAGAGCACTTCCCGCGAACTGACATGCACCAACGATTCGATGGTGCCCCGCGGGCACTTGCGTGCGTCAACGGTCCCGTCGAGCACCGCGACCACCCGGAACAGCCCGGTTGGGATGCTGCTCGTTCCCGGGGTCCGGCACGGGGCCTTGCCGACCTCCTCGGCGGTCCCGGCGTACAGGCATTCACCCACCGTCGCCCGGTAGTTCAAGCACAGCACTGCCTCGTCGCGGGTGATCAGCACCAGGTCGGACCCGACGATCGCGCATTTCGCCGAGTCGGTCGAGTTGTCGAAGCGAGATGCGACAGCGAATTCGACGTCCGGCGACGAACAATCCAGCGGGATGACCGACCCGCCCGCCGAGGACGCCAGACAGTCGCCCCGTTGGATATCGGCCGACGTCGTCGTTGGGGCGGAGTTGCCCGACCACAGCGCCACCGCAACCACGACGCCAACCACCAGGGCGAGCGCCAGCCACCCGAACACCGCCCGCCGGGACGGGGGCGTCTCCTGCGCATCGAAGGAGCCGAATACCGCTGACGGCCCACGGTCGGCGGCAACTGATATCGGATGCGTTGCAGGATAACGGTTGTCGATGCTGGGACGACCCCCACCGGGGTTCAGTCGGCCGCTATCGCGGCCTTCGGCGGGGCGTACCTGATCTGCGGGCACGCCGCCGGGGCCGATCTCCAACGCCCGGAACCGCGGGTGGTCCGGCGATCCCGTCATGGGAACAAGCGTGCCACGCGGCGACCACCGTCACCATTGCGCGACCGGTGTGACGCCTCAGGCTTCGTCCGCTCCGAGGCCGTCGCCGATGTCGAAGACGTTGCCCTCGGGGTCGGCCAACGTTGTCCAGGCCGTTCCGTACTCGGCGAAATCCGCGACATGCTTGGCGCCGGCGTCGATCGCCCGCTGAATGTCCGCTGCGCGGTCCGGGGAGACCAGGTCGACGTGTAGCCGGTTCTTTCCCACTCGGCCCTCCGGCACCTGGATGAACATGAACACCGGATGCAGCGGGGCGGGGCCCGACTTTCCGACGGTGGCGAAGTACTCGCTGCCGCCCGGATCCACCTCGCGCTCCAGCACCTGGGCGTAGAACTGCGCAAGTCGCAGCGCGTCGGCGGCATCGAAAACAATCTGTTCGAGAATGACGGGCATGTCGGGTCTCCTGGTGAGTCGATACGCCGGCGGCTGGGGTGCCGTCGGCCGCGAGTCGGGCGGCTCTGGGTCGAGCGATGGGGTCAGGCAGTTGCTGGGTCAGGCAGTTGCTGGGTCAGGCGGTTGCTGGGTCAGACAGTTGGGGGCGGGCGGCTGGGTTGCGGCCCCGGATGGGCCACCAGATCTCGGTGCGGTACTCGTGCGAGTTCGGCGTTCGGTCCGGCCCGAGGAGGTAGTGCTCGCGGATCGGTTCGGGCAGCGGGTCGTCGTACTCGGCGACATGGCCGCCGAGGCGGCCGTAGCTGCGGTCGATGTCCTCGTAATCGCCGGTGTGCACGGTGACGGCGAACCGGCCGGCCGGCAGCGTCGTCGACTCGATCTGCCCGGAACCGGCATCGGCCGGGAGCTCCGGCCCCGTCGTCGACAAGATGTGGCTGCGCTACCGGCACGAAGACGAGCACCTCGCCGATGTCCTGCTCGAAGAAGGCGGCGTCGTAGGTCGCCCCGCCCGGTCCGGCCGGGTCCGTCCCAGCCGCGGCCACCGCCGCCTCGATGCGGGGAAACGACACTCCACACCAATCACCGACATCAGCGCGGCGGACCTTGGCCCTGATCCCGATCACCGACGTCGCGTTTATCGTGCGGTACTCCACGCCGGTCGGACCGTCGGCCGGCTGCAGCAACGCCCGCAAGGATGCGACGACCGCAGTGGTGCGGCCGAGGGTTTCCTCCATCCGCTGCAGGTGCTGGGCGATTGCGCCGTCGCGGGTGGTCTCGTCCGCGGCGGCCAGCACGGCCTTGATATCGGGGACCGGCATCTCCAGCAGCCGGAGCCGCCGGACCAGCTGGGCCTGCTGCACCTGCGCGACGCCGTAGCGCCGATAGCCGCTGGAGTCGATCTGGGCCGGGATCAGCAGGCCGACGTCGTGGTAGTGCCGCAGCGCCTTGGCGGTCAGGTGGGACAGGCGGGAGAACTCGCCGATCGTGACCAGTGTTTGCATACAGGAAGCGTGCACCTTCCCGCTACCGGAAGGTCAAGGGCGCGGCTCATCAAGAGCGGGAACTCAGCCCGTCAGCGGACCGACATCGACGATCGTCAGCACCGGTTCCCCGGCGTCGTCGGACGCCGCCAGGTCAACCTCCGCGCTGATCCCCCAGTCCCGGTCGCCGGCCGGGTCGTCGAAAGTCTGCCGGACGGACCAGGTGTCGGCGGACCTGGTGATGATCACCAGGCCGGCCGCCCGAGCCGGGGCGCCGATGCCGAGATCGTCGTACTCGTCCCAGTAGTCGTCCATGGCGTCTTCCCAGCGGTCTGCCCGCCAACCGCTTTCGCCGTCCATCTCCCCCAGTTCGGCGTAATGCCGGAGCGAGACCAGTTCCACCCGACGGAACATCGCGTTGCGGACCATGACGGTGAAGCCGCGCTCGTTGGCGCTGACCCCGCGGGCCGCGATGGGCGGCCGAACCTCGGAACCCGTTGCCACCAGACCCATTTCGTCCAGGTCCGGGTGCGCCAGCGCTTCCCACTCGTCCAGCAGCGACGAGTCGACGCCGCGGACGAGTTCACCGAGCCAGGAGGTGATGTCGGTCAGTTCCTCGGTGCGGGCCGTCGTCGGGACGGTGCGGCGCAGCGCGCGGTAGGCGTCGGCGAAGTACCGCAGCACCACCCCCTCGGACCGGGTGAGGGCATAGAAGGCGACGTATTCGGAGAACGTCATCGCCCGCTCGTACATGTCCCGGATGACGGACTTCGGCTCCGGCTGGTACTCGGCGACCCACGGGGCGCCCTTGCGGTAGGCCTCGTAGGCGACCTCGATCAGGTCCGCCAGCGGCTTCGGATAGTCGACGTCCTCCAGCAGCGCCATCCGGTCCTCGTACTCGATGCCGTCCGCCTTCATCGCGGCGACCGCCTCCCCGCGGGCCTTGAACCGCTGCGCGGACAGCACCGGTCGCGGCCCCTCCAGCGTCGCCTCGATCAGCGAGATGGCGTCCAGCGCATAGGTGTCGGCCTGCTGATCGAGAATGTCCAGCGCGGCCAGCGCGAGCGGTGAGAGTGGCTGGTCGAGGGCGAAATCGAGCTGCAGGTCCATGGTGAGCCGGTACCGGCGGCCAGTCTCGTCGGGTTCGTCGAGTCGTTCGACGATACCTGCGGAGATCAGCGCCTTACCGACAGCGATGGCCCGCAACGCATGTCGCAATTGCCGGCTGCGGGGTTCATGGCTGCCCTCGATCAGCCGGCGCATCGACTCGAATGCGTTTCCCGGCCGGGAGACCACCCCGAGCACCATCGCGTGCGAGACCCGGAAATGCGAGGTCAGCGGTTCCGGTTGCGCCGCAACGAGTTTGCTGAAGGTGGTCTCGGACCAGCTGACGAAACCCTCCGGTGGTTTGCGGCGCACCACCTTTCGCTTCTTGGCCGCGTCGTCGCCGGCCTTGGCGACGGCTCGTTCGTTCTCGATGACGTGCTCGGGCGCGAGCACGACGACGTCACCGGCAACGTCGAAGCCCGCCCGACCCGCGCGGCCGGCGATCTGGTGGAACTCCCGGGCGGACAGGATTCTGGTGCGGTGGCCGTCGTACTTCGACAGCGCCGTCATCAGCACCGTCCGGATCGGCACGTTGATTCCCACCCCGAGGGTGTCCGTTCCGCAGATCACCTTGAGCAGACCCGACTGCGCGAGCTTCTCGACGAGCCGCCGGTACTTGGGCAACATGCCGGCGTGATGCACCCCGATGCCGTGCCGGACCAGCCGCGACAGCGTCCGGCCGAACCCCGGCGAAAACCGGAAATCGGCGATCACCTCGGCGATCTGGTCCCGTTCCGCCCGGCTGGCGACCGTCAAACTGGACAACGCCTGCGCCCGCTCCAGGGCGGACGCCTGGGTGAAATGCACGATGTACACCGGTGCCCGGTTGGTGGCCAGCAGATCCTGCAGCGTCTCGGTGAGCGGCACCAGGGTGTACGAGAAGTGCAGCGGCACCGGCCGTTCGACATTCGCGATGACTGCCGTCTCGCGACCGGTGCGCTCGGTCAGGTCCTTGGCAAAGAACTTCATGTCGCCGAGGGTCGCCGACATCAGCACGAACTGGGCGCGATTCAGTTCCAGCAGCGGGACCTGCCAGGCCCAGCCACGCTGCGAATCGCCGTAGTAATGGAACTCGTCCATCACCACGACACCGGCGTCGGAATCCGCGCCGCCCCGCAGCGCGACCCCCGCCAGGATCTCGGCCGTGCAACAGATGATCGGGGCGGCGGCGTTGACCGCGGAGTCGCCGGTGATCATGCCGACGGCCGATGCACCGAAGATGTCCACCAGGTCGAAGAACTTCTCCGACACCAGCGCCTTGATCGGCGCTGTGTAGTACGACCGGCGGCCGGTGGCCAGCCCGGTGAAAAGGGCGGCGGTGGCGATCAGCGACTTCCCGGACCCGGTCGGGGTGCCGACGATGACGTTGGCGTCACCGACGATCTCCAGCAGCGACTCCTCCTGGTGCGGGTACAGCGGCAAGCCGCGGTCGGTAGCCCAGGTCGAGAAGATGTCGAACAGCTCGCCGGCATCCTGCGGATTCGTGACCAGATGACCGGCCTCGACACCGAGCGCGGCGTCCCAACTGGCGTCGCCGTCCTGGCTGGGGATGAGGTCGGCGAGGGTCATGGCTCTAGCCTTGCACGCGGAATTCGCACCGCCGGCCCCGCAGCCGCGGCAGGCACCCGCCGAGTTGTCCACAATCGGGCCACGGCCGGACCGGGTAGCCGGTCGAATTCTGATACTTTCCGCGCTTGGCGGCGCGGTGCCGGTTGGGGGCCGAGAGCCAGGAGGGAGCGCACTGGATGTCATCGCCTGACCAGTTGATCCTCTCCCCGGACCAGATGGAAGCAGCGGCCGAACAGTTGACCAACGACGCCGCAGAGGCCAAGGCGGCCGGGGCTTTGATGACCGATGTCGGCTCGGGGTTCGGCGCTCCGGAGACCGGTCGGAGCATCGGCGCGGCGCTGGGTTCGCTGGGTACTGCCTTCGCCGGCGGGCTCGGCATCGTGGCCGCCGAGTTGGCGGATCTGTCCACCCAGGTGAGCTCGACCGCCCCGCTGTCGGTCCTCGTCGACAACAACGCGGCCGGGTACTTCACGGGCCAGCGACGCGATCTGAATGACCGGCCCGGTGAACTTCCGCTATCCCGGTGACGACCCGGCCGCCCTGGAAGCCGACGCACTGCGGATGGACGAGGCGGGTGTTCGGGTCGGTCGCATGATCAAGCCGCGTCCTGGTGGCCGATGTCGCAAAGGACTCCGCTGTCGGACCGGACGGGATGACGTTCGCGGACCGCCTGACGGTTGCCGAGGCTCAACTCATGACGACGGGGCCGGCACTCGGCACGTCCGCGGATCAGCAACTCGATGGCCAGGCCAGACTGATGGCGACGCTCTCCCACGGACACACCGCGGCCGATATCGGCCTGCAGCAGCGGGTGGACGACCAGCACAATGAGCTGGTGGACGCGACCACCTGGGCTGGACACTTGGCCATTTCTCCGGTGGGCGAGATACCGGTGCTGGGAGCGACCGCGCAATACCTCGCCGATAGCCTCGTCGACCGCATCGGCGCCGATAATCGGCAGGACAACGGACTGGCCGCCCGCAACGACGCGGCGGAATGGTCGGCGGCCAACCACGACCTGTATGTGTCAACGGTCGAAAACCAGACCTACGCGGCTGCACTCGGGACTGGTTGGCGACCAACGGATCCAGCACTCACCCTCATCGATGGCACCGGTCGGCTCCGGTTGTTCGACCAGTTCACCCCGGACGAAAAAATCTCGATCCAACAAGAATGGCCCAGCGAATTCGGTAAGGTCCCGAGCAATCTTGGATCCGATCAGGGGGATGTCTCCAGTACCCACCAAACAATATTGGATGAGTATCTCGCGACGAAGAGTGGAGGCTGATGATTCTCCGACGGGGATTGTTCGTCAGCCTCCTTCTCACCCTGTTGCTGGTCATCGCGGGGTGCGACAGTTGCGACGGTCCGGCACCTTCGGCAGCTACCAGCACACCGGCCGACGGGTCAACTCTGCCGCACCGGGAACCACCCATTCCCGGAGTGGACGCCACCACAATTCTCACCGCTGCCAGGGCTGCCGTTCCCGGGGCCACCGAGCAGACCTTTCGGTATGGACCAATCACCTCACGCGCGTACACGGAATCCAAGATCGGTTTCCCTGACCCCGTCACCGGCGACATCTTCCGGAATAGTCCGTTCGTCAGCGTCGCGTGGGAGGACGACGGCACGGTGTTCTTCGTCGGGTGCAGCGACTTGATCGACGCGGCTGCCTCGTCACCGGTGATGGCCATCTGCAGCGACCTGCCGGTCACCGGAGTGCCACCCGGCGCGCTGGACGCGACCTGGCAGAGCATGCTGGCCGACACCTGGGACAGGACCCAACCATTCGAACAGCTCAGGCTGGTGTCATCGCGGTACGAGGCCGAGCGGCCAACGCCCGGACCGGCGATCGACCTGTTGATCTCGGGTAAGCCGCAAGACGGCGCGGGCGCCACGTCCACCTCCGACCTCTGATCGGAGGTCGGCCGAAATGGGTTCAGCTGGCTGCGGTGCTGGCAAAAACGATGCAGGCGTCGAGGCGCGGGAGTGCACGATGCGGAAGTGAACACAGTTCGAAAGACGCGTTCGGCGCCGGCGGGCGATCCGCCACCGATTGCCTGGACCACCCTGCTGATTGTCGGTTGGCGGTTCGTCATCGCCGGGTTGGCGTGGTGGGGACTGCTCGCCGCCCTGCACGGCGACCTCACCCAGCTGCGCTACTTCTCGCAGGTCACCACGCTGACCGTGGCGCTGACCGCGACGTCTTCGGTGCTGACCTTCGGCGTGACGTCCCCGGCCTGGGCCAGAACGCTGGCGTGGTGCCGCGGCGCATCCACCACATACGCCATCGTCACCGCGGTGATCTACCAGGTGTTGCTCAGCGGCAACCTGGACGCGACGTCCAGCCTGCTGGAACATGCCGTGGTGCCGGCGCTGGCCGTCATCGACTGGGTGGTGTTCGGTCCCGCACCGGTTTGGGCAAACTTCCGGCAGCGGTGGTGGACGGCGCTGAGCTGGCTGATCCTGCCGATCTGCTATCTGGGGTTTTACTACAACGTCCGCAACCGCTCCGGTGAGCCCCTCTACCCGTTCCTGAACCCGGACAATGCGAGCTTCTGGCGGTGGGTGGGCATCATGATCGCGGTCTTCCTCGTTGTGGGCTTCGCCGTCTGGGCCATCGGGCTGGCGCGCTCGGCAGGAGCCCGCCGCGCCGCGCTCAACTGACCTGCGTTTCGGGCATTTCGGGCCCACGGCGATCTGGGGGAGGATGGACAGGTTGCCCCGCACACCAGCGGGGCATCCGCGCGTACAGCGCGGGTGATGAGCGCCAAATGCGAAGGACCCGCCCGTGACCGACGGACCGTTGATCGTGCAGTCCGACAAGACGCTGCTGCTGGAGATCGGGCACCCCGATGCCGCGGCGGCGCGTGCCAATATCGCTCCGTTCGCCGAACTCGAACGCTCCCCTGAACATATCCACACCTACCGGATCACCCCGCTGGCGCTGTGGAATGCGCGGGCCGCCGGACACGACGCCGAGCAGGTCGTCGACGCCCTGGTCCGATGGTCCCGCTTCCCGGTGCCGCAGGCGCTACTGGTCGACGTGGTCGACACCATGGGCCGCTACGGCCGGCTGGTGCTGCAGACCCACCCCGCGCACGGGTTGATCATGGTGTCCCGGGATCGGGCGGTGCTCGAAGAGATCCTGCGGCACAAGAAGATCGCCCCGATGATCGGCGCCCGGATCGACCCCGACACGGTGATCGTGCACCCCTCGCAGCGCGGCCACCTGAAGCAGGCGCTGCTGAAGGTCGGCTGGCCCGCGGACGACGAAGCCGGCTACGTCGACGGCGAGGCGCACCACATCGAACTCGACACTACGAACTGGCACCTGCGGTCGTACCAGGAGCAGGCCGTCGAGGGATTCTGGGCCGGCGGTTCCGGCGTCGTGGTACTGCCCTGTGGCGCCGGGAAGACGCTGGTCGGCGCGGCCGCGATGGCCAAGGCCGGTGCGACAACACTGATCCTGGTCACGAACACCGTGTCCGGCCGGCAGTGGCGGCGGGAGCTGATCGCCCGGACGTCGCTGACCGAGGACGAGATCGGCGAGTACTCCGGCGAACGCAAGGAGATCCGGCCGGTCACCATCGCCACCTACCAGGTGATGACCCGCAAGTCCGGCGGCGTCTACAAGCACCTGGATGTGTTCGACTCCCACGACTGGGGCCTGGTGATCTACGACGAGGTTCACCTGTTGCCGGCGCCGGTGTTCCGGATGACGGCGGACCTGCAATCCCGGCGACGGCTCGGTTTGACCGCCACCCTGGTGCGCGAGGACGGCCGGGAGGGCGACGTGTTCTCGCTGATCGGGCCGAAACGTTTCGACGCCCCGTGGAAGGACATCGAGTCGCAGGGCTGGATCGCGCCGGCCGAGTGCACAGAGGTACGGGTGACGCTGACCGACGCCGAGCGGCTGTCCTACGCGACCGCCGAGCCGGAGGAGCGCTACAAGATCGCCGCCACGGCGCGCACCAAGATGCCGGTCGTGCGGTCCATCCTGGATCGCCACCCGGACGAACCGACCCTGGTCATCGGCGCCTACCTGGAGCAACTGGAGGAGCTGGGCGAAGAACTGCAGGCCCCGATCATCCAGGGCTCCACCCGCAACGCCGAGCGGGAGCGACTGTATGACGCGTTCCGGCACGGCGAGATCAAGACCCTTGTCGTGTCCAAGGTCGCCAACTTCTCCATCGATCTGCCCGACGCCACCGTCGCCATCCAGGTGTCCGGGACGTTCGGTTCCCGGCAGGAGGAGGCGCAGCGGCTCGGCCGGATCCTGCGCCCCAAGGACGACGGACGGCAGGCGCACTTCTATTCGGTGGTTTCCCGGGACACCCTGGACACCGACTACGCCGCGCATCGGCAGCGGTTCCTGGCCGAGCAGGGCTACGCCTACCGGATCATCGACGCCGACGATCTGCTGGGGCCCACGGTGCCGGGGGCTGCGGAGTAGAAACGATGCCGGGTGGCCCGCGGGGGTCGGTGACTCGCCGGGTGCCCCGCGGGGGTCGGTGACTCGCCGGGTCCGCCGGCTGCGCGCGGGTGAGCGTCGGGAAACGGCAGTGGGGAACTCCGTCGGCCCCGCACCGACGGATGTTCCCCGTCGTGGGTCGCGGCCGGTCAAGCCGTCCGGTCTGACGCTCAGGCCGTCAGGCTCAGGCGGTCCGGCGGACGGTGCACTCCGCCGAGCATGCACCTGCCGCCCCACCCCAGCCGCGCGCTCGCAGCACGGCGTCCACCTGCCGGGCAACCAGGCAGGGGCTGCCGATGACATCACGCCAGCCGTAGCGCAGGACGCTGTCACCGTCGACGACGGCCCGGTTGTCGCGCCGGAGGTCACGGAACGCCTCCTCGGGCGGGTGCGCCTCCCTCCCGTCGAGTTCCACCACCGTTTGCCACCGCAGGTAGCGGACATCGCGGTACTCATGCCTGCCCGCGCCGCCGGGTTCCTGCCGGTTACGCTGCCCGACCGGGAGGCCATGGGGACGTTCGACATCGCGCAAGTAACGGCGCTCCAGCGGCGAGGCCACCCCCTGCGCAGCATCGGAGGTCACTTCGAGCAACAGGCGACGCCACTGGTGCCTGTGCCGTCGGGCCAGCACGTCACGCACCCGCGCGGCCGTGGTCAACCGGCGCTGAATGGCTCGGAGAACGACGTCGACGGCTGCGAGCTCCGTCCCGATCGCCGCCTGATCGAGAACCGCGGCTTCGATGCGCATCCTGGGTGGTGCGACCGCGGGGTGCACCAACACCTGTCGGTGCAGCTCCAGGGCAACACTGCGATGGATCCGCAGGCCCCGCTGTTCGCGAACCCGGCGACCATGGCCGACACTGACGTGAATCGGCCAGGACAGCTCGTCCATCGCTCCACCGAGCCACAGTGCCGTCGAGTGGCTCGCGACCGCACCCTCCCCGGCGTAGAGCACGGACGCCCAGACCCGGCCGATCGGACCCACCGGTCCGGTGAACGTGGCGTAGACACCGGGCAGCAGCGTCCGCCACCGCCCGTTGTCGACGTTCTGGTGCGCTTGAGCGTGGGTGAGCCCGAGCTGCAGCAACTGGCCACGGCTGACGATCCCTTGCTGATCGTCGGCAAACGCGCGCCAGATGACGGGCCGCGGCTCGCTGGGTGGTGACACGTTCAAAGCCTGGCCCGTGCGCGCCGGGCGTAGCGCGCATGTGCACAAGTTTGTGCAGGCGGGACACCATGTGGACAGGCCGGAGCCATCGACGGGTGCCGCTGTTTCGACCCCGCCGCGGGAAAGAACGTCGGTCAGAGACCGCTCGAAGTTCCCCGGCGAAGCAGTCCGCGCCCGAACCGACCGACCGGCCGGACCACCTGCCGGACCGACGCCGGCGGCTGGCCCTGCTCTACCCCAGGAGCTCGTAGCTCACGGCGAGCCGGCCGCCGAACCGTTCGCCCGCCATCCGGGCGAAACCGCGCAACAGCTCGTCCGGATCCGGCGCCGCATCGCCGAGGCCGACAAGGTAGCGCTGGTGAGCGCGGAGGGACGCAACACCCCGATCGATGCTGTCCGTGACGTCAACGGCATGGGTCGGCCTCGTTGACATTCCGATCGCGGTGTACTTCACCTTCCACGGCTGCCGGCCTTCGTCGATCAGGTCGCGAAACACCCAGCGGTTACCGGCATCGCGGGTGGCGTCGACGGCGGCCAGGCCGACGGCGCGGTGGTCGGCCTGGTCGATACCGCCCCACGGGGGCCGCGGCTCGGGGTTGGTACAGACCACCAGATCGGGGCGGCTCCGCCGGATCGCGTCGGCCAGCGCACGCCGCAGCGGCGGGCCGTACTCCACCACGCCGTCCGGATACCGGAGGAACTCGACATCCTCGACGCCGACTTCGGCGGCGCCGGCCCGCTCTTCCGCCTCGCGGATCGGGCCGCACTCCGCCGGGTCGATCGAGTCGATCCCGGCCTCGCCGGAGGTGACCAGGAGGTAGCTCACCGCCTTGCCGGCCCCGGTCCAGGCGGCCACCGCGCTGGCCGTGCCGTACTCGAGGTCGTCGGGGTGCGCCGCGATGCACAGCGCGCGCGACCAGTCGTCGGGAAAGGGTTGCAGGGTGTCCGCCATACCCAGCAGTGTGGGCTCCGGCACGGGGATGCCGCTCGGCCGGGGCGGCGATCGGCGGCAATGAACCGCGGGCGCTTCTCGATCGACATCGTTCGGCCGGAACCTCCCAGCAGACCGACTTCGGTGACCCCGCCCCGGCGGTGGCATTTGCTCAACGAGTGGCTGGCGTGATCGGCCGCCGGACCTCAGTCTGGCTGACCGCCGGACCCGACACCGGACCGACAGTGCGAGTCTCCTGCGAAAGCTCTGTGACACCGCGGCTTTCGCCCCCGGATGGGCGATTTGGCGCCGCCCGTTGTGGGTACTACTGGAAGGGGCAGCCGGCCACGACGTCGGCGCCCCGGCCCGCGCCAAATCCGGCGTGGGCCACCTCAACGAAGAGGAGAGCGAATGACTGGCAACCGTGCCGTCACCTATCAGGGCCCGATGAAGGTCCTGGTCGAAAACATCGATTACCCCACCTTCGAACTACAGGACGGGCCCGGCGTGAACCCGGCCAACGTCGGCCGCAAGGTTCCCCACGGCGCCATCCTGAAGGTGGTCACCACCAACATCTGCGGGTCCGACCAGCACATGGTCCGCGGCCGCACCACCGCCCCCGAAGGCCTCGTCCTCGGCCATGAGATCACCGGCGAGGTGGTCGAGGTCGGCCCGGGCGTCGAATTCGTCAAGGTCGGCGACATCTGCTCGGTGCCGTTCAACATCGCCTGCGGCCGTTGCAAGAACTGCAAGGAGGGCAAGACCGGGATCTGTCTGAACGTCAACCCGGATCGGCCAGGCTCCGCCTACGGATATGTCGACATGGGCGGCTGGGTCGGTGGCCAGGCCGACTACGTGCTGGTGCCCTACGCCGACTGGAACCTGCTGGTCTTCCCCGATCGGGACCAGGCCCTGGAGAAGATCACCGACCTGACCATGTTGTCGGATATCTTCCCGACCGGCTTCCACGGTGCCTACACCGCCGGCACCAAGACCGGGTCAACCGTCTACGTCGCGGGCGCCGGACCCGTCGGCATTGCCGCGGCGGTGTCCGCGCAACTGCTCGGCGCGTCCGTTGTCATCGTCGGCGACCTGAACGAAGAACGTCTGGCACAGGCCCGCAAGATCGGCTGCGAGACCGTCGACGTGTCCAAGGGCGACCCGCGGGACCAGATCGAGCAGATCCTCGGGATCCCCGAGGTTGACTGCGGTGTCGACGCCGTCGGGTTCGAGGCCCACGGGCATGGCTCGAACTCCGGCAAGGAAGCCCCGGCCACGGTGTTGAACTCGCTGATGGAGCTCACCGCCGCCGGCGGCGCACTCGGCATCCCCGGTCTCTATGTGACCGGCGACCCGGGCGCCGGTGACGAGGCCGCCAAGGTCGGTTCACTGTCGATCCGGCTCGGCCTCGGCTGGGCGAAGTCGCACTCGTTCACCACCGGTCAATGCCCGGTGATGAAGTACCACCGCGGTCTGATGAACGCCATCCTGGCGGACAAGGTGCACATCGGCGACGCCGTCAATGCCACCGTGATCGGCCTGGAGGACGCGCCGCAGGGATATGCGGACTTCGACTCGGGCGTGGCCCGCAAGTTCGTGCTCGACCCGCATAACTCGACCGGCAAGGTCAAGGCGGCCTGACAGCTCGGGTGCTGAACCGACCCGTCCGGCGTAATTCGTCGGACGGGCGGTCCAGCACCCGCGAGCGGGGCCTTGGCAGCAGCTCATCCGGCGTCGGGTGCGGCCTCGATCACCGGCTTCACCGACGGACCCCGGCCGTAGAGGTCGCGGTCCTCGACCAGCCACGTCACCCGGTAACCGTGCTCGCCACCGACGCCTGCCCCGGGAGCCCCGGGGCGACCGATCCCCACACCCGCCGTGCCCGACGGCGGTAGCCCGGCTTGACCGATCTGGCCACCCTTGACCAGCGAGATCGACGCGGCGCCGGGTGCCCCGCCAAGCCCGCCGCGCGCTGATCCGGCGGCCGGATCGGCTGGTCCGGCACCATCTTTCCGGGCGCTGTCGCTGGCCGATCGCGTTGCTCCGGCGCCCGCACCACCGAACCCGCTGGGGCCATTGCCGGCCACGCCCGAGCCGGCGACTGTCGAGCCGAGGATGCCTGAACCGGCCCCGATCCCGGCTGCACCGAACCCGCGGCTCAGACCCGCTGCGGTGACCGCCTCCGCACTACCGCGGCTGAGCAACACGCCCCCGGCCGGCGCCGCGACCCTGCCGACTCCCACCACCGCCGCAGTGGAAACGCCGGCCCCCGTCCCGGAATCGAACCGGGCAGGTCCGGCCGATCCGGCCCCGACAGATCCGGCCCCGACCGATCCGGCCCCGACAGATCCGGCACGGTGGCCGCCGTGCAGGATGACCGCGTCGATGCGCGGGCGAGAAGATCTCAGCACCGAGCCGCCGCCGGACAGCATGGCGGCCGAAACCACCGCGCTCCCGGACCAATCGACAACGCCCCCACCGGTGACGCCGGCCAGGCGGGCGCCCGCCCAGCCCCACCTGCTCGAGTCGACAGAGCCGCCGGCGTCGACAGAGCCACTCGAGCCGGTTGGCCCGCCACGGACTTGGCGGTCCGCGGCCCAAACACCTCCCACCGCTGCAGTAGCTCCCGTCACCGCAGGAGCAGCGGCGGCCTCACCTCCGGTCGCAGCGTTCAGCACAATCGGCGGCGGTGCCGGCGGCGGCGTCAGCCTGGCCAGCGCGGTGCGGTACTGGTTGTCCAACGTTGTCGCTGTTTCGCCCGCCTTGATCCAGGCAGCCTGAGTCGCGGCGATCTGATGGGCCATCTGACCCGTCTGCAGATCGATGACTGCCGGCTCCAGCCACGAGCCGTCGATCCGCCGGGACCCGGCGCTCAGTCCAGCGGGTGACCCGGACGGCGGCGGCGGCAGGACTGATGGCGGCTGGGCCGCGGCGAGGTCCGCCGCTGCCTGCATGGTGAGGTCCGCATAGGACGCCGACTGACCGAACAGACCGTCGGCAAGTACCTGTAGGTAATCGATGACGGCGTTGAGGTCGGCCGTGAGACGAACCGAACCGGCACCATCCGACCAGACCGAGGAGATGCGGGCGCTGTGTTCACGCAACGATTCCAGCTGCGACCCGAGATCGCGGCTGACGCCGGTGACGCACCTCGCCCACGCCGTCGCCTCGCCGGGCTCACCCTCGTGCACCATGTAGAAGATGGCCTCATGACTGGTCCCCAGGTAATCGTTCACGCGGGATCCGACAGCAATCCGTCCATTTCGTCGAAGCCCTCGAATGCCGCCGCCATCGCCGCGAATCGATGCGCCGCCCGCTCCTCGGTGGTTCGGTAGGCCTCCGCGGCCTCCGTCGCCGCGTCGGCGAGCGACCGCAAGGCCGAGCCACAGGCCATCACCCAGGTGGCCGACGACGAAGCATGTGTCGAGAGCTCGTCGCCCAGGTCAAGGGACGGGTTCGTCCCACCCAGCATCGGGCGGCCGACGACCGTCAAGGCGTGACCTGCACTGCGCACCTGCTCAGCCAACACGGCCAATTGCTGACCGATGGCCGCCAAGCCGTCCGCATTCACCTCAATTGACCCGGCCATGGTTCCCCCGTCTCGCCCTCGGGCCCCGATCGTAAAGGCACTTCGGCGCGGACAATTGACTTGTCCACACGGTGAACCTGCCGCCACCGCACCGAGTTATCCACAATCTTTTTCGGCTTCCTGGCCGGGCTGTTTCCGGTGCTACCTTTCGGCCGACTCGTTGGACAAACGCATGGGGGAGGCCGAGATGGGCAGTCCGGGAGCACCTGGTGGCAGCGGGCAACTGGGCTATGACCCGGCCGCGATGGCCAAGGGTTTGGCCGCGATCGACGGAGCCACCGGCGAGGTCCGCACGCTGCTGGGAACGATCCAGCAAGAGGTCGATGTCCTCGGCAGTTCCTGGCGGGCCCAGTCGAACGTTGCGTTCACCCGGGTTCACCTGAGGTGGGCCGAACGGGCTGCGGTGATCAACAATGCCCTCCGGATCATGCAGGAAAAGCTCTCGGCCGCCGACCTCACCTATGCGCGTACCGAACAGGCACAGGTTGATCAGTACCAGGCAATCGCCAATTCAATCTGACGAACCCGCCGAGTTTCGCTCGCCCGAAAATGGGTGCCCAAGAACTCCGTCCGTTTCGACGTAAAGGACTACCCAGATGAGCGCAACCGACGGTTCCATCGCTCTGAGTTTCAGTGCATTGCAGTCCGCGGAATCACAACTGAGCAGCAACCTTGGTGCCCTGCGAGCGCGGCTGGACCAGCTCAGCGCCGAACTCCAGCCCCTGGTCCACACCTGGAGCGGCGATGCGCAGGCCGCCTACCTCATTCACAAGCAGCAATGGGAGCAGGCGGCGGCCGACCTCGCCACCATGCTCGGCACCATCGTCGCCGGCCTGAACAACACCAACACCGACTATCTTGGTGCGCAGAACAGAATCGTCGCGGCGTTCAGCTAAATGGGCCACCGGGCCCAACGCCCGGGGTTCGCGGCGTGGATTCTTGAGGCGGGGAAACGACAGTGGCGGTGGTGACATTCCGGCGCCCGGCACGCCGCGAACCACCACCGATGGTGATCGGCCAGGTCGACGTCCACCCGCCCCCGGCCCTCCCGCAGCGACAGTCCGGTGGTGTGTCAACCTGGCTGATGGTGCTCCCCGCCCTCGGCGGGCTCGGCGCCATGGCGCTGATCTTCACCGCCGGCGGCACCGGCACACACGTCGCGGCCGGAGTGTTGTTCGGGGTGTCGACGCTCGCCATGGCCGGCGGCCAACTCGCGCGAGTGGGCGGAGATCGATCCCGTCGCATCGCCGGAGACCGGCGTGATTACCTCCGGCACCTGGCGCAGATCCGCCGCAAGGCCAGATCCGCGGCAGCGGACCAGGCGGAGGCCTTGTTCTGGTTGCACCCCGATCCGCGGGGTCTGCAATCGCTGATCCGCACGAGCAGGTTATGGGAACGCCGGCCGGCCGACCCCGACTTCGCCACCGTTCGGCTCGGTCTCGGCGACCAGGAGCTGGCCCTGGACCTGCAGCTTGGCGAGGCGAAACCACTCGAGGACGTCGACATCGTGTCGGCGGTTGCACTTCGCCGATTTCTGCGCACGCACGGCACGGTTCGCAAACTGCCGGTCGCATTGTCGCTGCGCTCGTTCGCGCGGGTGCGGCTGGAGGGCAACCCGGTCGCCTGCCGGGCAATGGCCGCCGCCATGACGCTGCAGGCCATCACCTGGCACGCCCCGTCGGAGTTCCGCATCGCGCTCTGCGCCGGCGGCGACGGGCTTACCGCCTGGGATTGGCTCAAATGGGCACCGCACCTGGCCGATCCCGCCGTTCCCCCGACGGATCTGCCCCGGTTCACCGTCGCCGACAACCTCGGAGCACTGGAAGAACTGCTGTCCGATGAGTTGGCTGGCCGGCCCTGGGCGTCACCCCAGACCGATCCGCTGGTGGACCGCAGCCACATTCTGGTCATCGTTGACGGCGGCGGCCTCGGCGACGGCAGTCAACTGGCAGCGGCTCCGGGACTGCAGGGCGTCACCGTCATCGACCTGTCCGGCACACTCGGCGAACAGGCGACGCCGCGCAGCGTTCGGCTGCGGGTAACCGACGACGACGTCCTCGGGGTGAGCATCGACCGGGTCGGCCAGGAGGTGCTGTCGCACATCGGCGCGCCGGACCGGGTCGGGCCTGGCGAAGCGGCCGCCACCTGTCGCGCGGTCGCCGCCATCCGGATGCCGGACGAGGGCGACACCGACCAGCCATTGACCTCGTCGACCGGTCTCACCGACCTGATCGGGATCGCGAACATCAGGACCCTCACGGCCAGCGCGTCGTGGCGGCCCCGTCCGGCCCGCGACCGGTTGCGCGTCGCCATCGGCGTCGGCACCACCGGGCAGGCCGTCGAGCTGGACATCAAGGAGGCAGCGCAGGGCGGGATGGGGCCGCACGGCCTCGTGGTCGGCGCGACCGGATCGGGCAAGTCCGAACTCCTGCGCACCCTTGTCCTCGGGCTGGCGATCACCCACGCACCCGACTACCTCAACTTCGTCCTTGTCGACTTCAAGGGCGGCGCGACGTTCAACAAACTCGACGCGCTGCCGCATACCTCGGCGGTCATCACCAATCTGTCCGACGAGCTCGGGTTGGTCGATCGGATGAAGGACGCCATCAGCGGCGAGCTCAACCGCCGGATGGAACTGCTGCGGGCCGCCGGCACCTTCGCCTCCCTCCGCGACTACGACCAGGCACGGGCGACCGGCGCCGACCTCCCGGCGCTACCGACCCTGCTGATCGTCGTCGACGAATTCAGCGAGCTGCTGACCGCAAAGCCGGACTTCCTCGACCTGTTCATCACCATCGGGCGCGTGGGCCGATCGCTGGGCGTCCACCTGCTGCTGGCCTCGCAGCGCCTCGAGGAGGGCAGGTTGCGCGGACTGGACACCTACCTGTCCTACCGGATCGGGCTCAAAACGTTCTCGGCGGCCGAATCCAGGATCGTGCTCGGCGCGCCGGACGCGTTCGAACTGCCCACCGCACCGGGCAACGGCTACCTGAAATTCGACACCACCGGCCTCGTCCGGTTCAAAAGCGCCTACGTCTCCGGACCAGTCCGGGACCCGAGGGCCGGAGCCGACGATCACGGGTGGGTGGACCCGCAGGCCTTCCGGCTGGCCGCGGCGCCCACCGCCGCGTCGTCGGCCACGGCATCGTCAACCACGGCATCGTCAACCACGGCATCGTCAACCACGGCCGAGGCGCCAGCCCTCCGCCCGACGTCCGGCGCCTCCGCAACCGCCGAACTGGCGACTGACGACCGAGCACGCAACACGTGGTCGGGCCAGACACTGCTCGAGGTCGCGGTGGCCAGGCTCGCCGGCTCCGGCGTACCCGCCCATGAGGTCTGGTTGCCACCGCTGCGGGAACCACCGTCCCTTGACCTGCTACTCCCTCGCGGATCCGTCCGCGGCGACACCGTCGCGGGTGCGGCCGCATCGTTCCTGCAGGTGCCGCTGGGCTGGGTGGACAAGCCGTATGAGCAGACCCGTGGCCTACTGACCATTGACATGTCCGGCGCCGCAGGGCATGTCGGAATTGTCGGGGCCCCGCAGAGCGGCAAGTCAACCGGCCTGCGGAGCCTGATCTGCGCACTCGCGCTCACCCATACACCGGAAGAAATCCAGCTGTACTGCCTGGACTTCGGCGGCGGGTCACTGACCAGCCTGGCCGGTCTGCCCCATGTCGGGGTGGTCGCCGGGCGACTGCAGCCGGAGCTGGTCCGCCGGACGGTGGCCATGGTCAGCCGGGTGCTGAACGGTCGGGAGGCCGCCTTCACCGCGGCCGGCGTGAGCTCGCTGGCCGAATGGCGGGAGCAGGTCGCGGCCGGGCGGGTCGCCGGGGACGGATTCGGCGACGTCATCCTGGTGATCGACGGCTGGGGTGCGCTGAAGGAATTCTTCGAACCCTTCGAGGCCCTGCTGACGTCCATGGCCGCTCGCGGGCTGAACTACGGCATCCATCTGGTGCTCGCGGCCGGTCGGTGGCCGGAAATCCGGCCGGCCCTGAAGGACCTGATCGGCTCCCGGATCGAACTCCGGCTCGGTGACGCCCTGGACTCCGAGATCAACCCCAAATTGGCCGCCGGCGTCCCGGAGAATCGTCCCGGCCGCGGGCTGTCCCGGGATCGATTGCACCTGCTGACGGCGGTACCGCGGATCGACGGCGCCGCCACCAGCGACGGATTGGCCGCCGCCACCGCCGAACTGGTCCGCACCGTTGCCACCCGATGGGCGGGTGCGACGGCGCCACGGGTCAAGCTGCTGCCGCCGATCGTCCGCCCCGCCGACCTGCCGGCAGATCTCGATCCGGAACTGGGCTACCCGCTCGGTCTCGACGAGGACCTTCAGCCGGTGGTCTGGAACCCGAAGACGGACCAGCACCTGCTGATCTTCGGCGAGGAACAATCGGGACGCTCAACCGTGCTCCGGCAGCTGATCGGTCGGATCGCCGCCCGACACGGCCTGGACGGGGCGCGCTTCATCGTTTTCGACCCGCAGCGCCACCTGCTCGACCTGGCGTACCGGCCGGACCAGCTGATCGCATCGGCCACCAACGGCCGGGACGCGGCCGGCGTCATCGGCGCCAACGTCGAACGCCTGCAAGCCCGGTTGCCGCAGCCGTCGATGAGCCGGGACGAGATCGCCCGGCATGCGTGGTGGGGATCGCCGGCCGACATCTACCTCTTCGTGGACAACTACGAACGGCTCGCGGCCAACAATCCGCTCGGCGCACTGATCCCGCTGATCAACCAGGCCGCAGACATCGCCCTGCACCTGGTGATCGCCCGGCAGGCCAGGGGCGCCTCACGTGCGGTCTTCGACAACGTCTACGCCACACTGAAGGACGTCGGCACGCCGGCGCTCGTGCTGTCCGGCCCGGAATCGGAAGGCACGATCTACGGCCGGACCAAGGTCACCGACCGGCCGCCGGGACGCGGCGTGTGGGTGCCGCGTCGCGGCCCGGACCTCGAAATGCAGGCGCTACTCGAACCACAGGAATGGTGATGGAACCCCTCGATCCCGCGTCCGGCGCTCGACCCGAGACGCGCCGGCCGCTGTTGATGGACCCCGCCGGTACGCGGCCATCCGGGTTCGCGCCGCCCTCGGTGCTGGGCCAACCGGCAACCGGCCAGCCGCCGGCCGCCGGCGGTGCATCTGCCGCCGGGGCTCCAACATCATCTGTCACCGCGGTGGGTACACCGTCCGTCCTCGCCGGCGCTACCGTCTCACCGGCGGCCGGCACGTCGGTGCCCGGCGAGGCATCGTTCGGACCGGTCAGCCAGGTCATCAGGGTCAGCGTCCGGACCCTGTCCTCGCGCATCGATCTGGTGCTGCCGGATCGATCGACCATCGCCGAGACCTTGGAAACCGTGCTCGAGCTCGCGCCCCGCTCGCTGCGCGAACAGGCCATCGCGCATGGCGGATGGATCCTGCGGACCGCGGCCGGCGAGCCGATTCCGGGTTCGGTCACCCTGCTCGACCAGGGCGTCGTGGACGGCGCGACCCTCTTCCTGACGGGCATCGACGCGGCGGACAGCGCAGCGGTGTACGACGACGTCGCCGATGCCGTCGCCGACACGGTGCTCGCGGACCCCCATGCCTGGCCCGCCGGTGGGGGGCGCTTGGTCGCGCTCGGCGCCGCGGGAGTGTTCGCGGCGATCACCTGCTTGTCCCTGCTCTGGGCCGGTCCGCCCTGGACCGCGGTGGCGATCACCCTCGGTGTCATCACCCTGCTGGCCCAGGTGGCCGCCGGGCTGCTGTCCCGTGGAGTCGGCGACGCCGGTATCGCGACGGTGGCCGGGCTGCTGTCGGTCGCCTCCGGCGTCGCTGCGGCCACCGTCGCCGCCGCCGGGTCGGCGACGTTGCTCGACATCGGGCCAGCGCAGTTACTGCTCGGCGCAGCCGCCGGCACCGTGCTCGCGACGACGGCGGCGCTGCTGATCGGCACGCGCCGGGTGCCCTTCGCGGCCATCATCACCGGCTCCCTACTGCTGTGCGTCGCGCTCGCCCTCTGCGTCGTCTTCGATCTTCCGCCGGCTGGTGGCGCAGCCATCGTCGCGGGCCTGGCCCTCGGGTTGACCCCGCTGGTGCCGAGCGCTGCGCTGGCGCTGGCCAGGTTCGAGTTGAATCCGCTGCCCAGCACACCCGACGAGGTGTACGCCGATCACGCGACGGTCGACGCGCCTGCTGTCCGGCAACGCACCCGACAGGCCGTCGGCTACGTCACCGCGCTGATTCAGGGCCTGACCTGGCCGACGCTTGTCGCCTGCGTGATTCTCGCCTTCAGCCAGGACGTCACCAGCCAGGTCCTGGCCGGCATCGTGGGGGCGGGCCTCATTCTGCGGGCGCGGCTGTTCGTCACGATCGGTCAGCGCCTGCCACTGCTGGTTGCCGGCATCGGCGCCGTCGCCGCCCTGCTGGTGGCCCTGATGTCGCAGTTCGACGGTCAGACGGTGCTTGTCGCCGTCGCCTTGCCCGGGCTGATCGCGGTGATCGTCTGTCTGCTGCTCGCCGGGCGGCGGCGGCGGGTGTCGCCGGCGATGACCCGGGCCGCGGAGATCATCGAGTTACTGATCGCGATTGCCATCGTGCCGTTGGTCGCCGGGGTGCTCGGGCTGTTCGGGTTCATTCGGGGACTGGGCGGATAACCGCTGGTGACCACGAACACCAAGGACAACCTGCAGGCCCATCGGTTCATGAACCGGCGGGTCCGCGCTGCCCTGCTCGAAGGCGACGCAGAGTCGAACGCCCGGCCGCTGGGGCGGCTGGGCGCCGGCACCTACGCCGGAATATTCGTGACGATCGCGCTGCTCGCGGTGGTCGGCATCATCGGCGTGGTGAATCCAGGTGGTTCAACCGCATGGCGTGAGCCCGGTGCGTTCATCGTCGAAGAGGAGACCGGCGCCCGCTATGTCTTTCTGGACGGCGTGCTGCATCCAGTACTGAACTACTCCTCGGCGAAGTTGCTGCTCGGCGACCGGTTGCATGTCGTCACCGTCTCCGTGCGATCGCTGGAGTCGGCCCCGCACGGCCCAGAGATCGGAATTCCGAAGGCACCGGATTCACTGCCGGACGCGGCACACATCGTCGGCACCGATTGGTCGGCCTGCGCCGTCGGGAACGCCGCCGACGGGAAACCGTTTCGCACCGCGATGTTCCCGGGCATCGCGGCAGCTGGGGAACCGATCGGCGCCGATGCCGGACACCTGGTGCGCACCAGCGGTGGTCGCAATTATCTGATCTGGTCCGGCCATGCCTACGAGATCCCGAGCCAATGGCTGGCGGCCGTCGGGTACACAGCAACCGACGCACTACCGGTTGGCGATGACTTCGTTGCCACGCTGCCCGCCGGCCAGGTCATCGCCCCGCCGACCCTGGACGGGATCGGCCGACCGGGTCCGGCGCTACCCGGGTCCATCGACCCGGTCGCCGTCGGATCGATCTTCGCGGACCGGGTCAATGCCTACTACGTGATGACCCAGGACGGGCTGGCCACCCTCACCCCCCTGCAGGCCGGGCTGCTGCTGGCGGACAACCGGCTGACCGCCGCGTACGGCGGGAGCAATCCGTCGCCACTGCCGATCAATCAGGCGCAGGTGACCGAAGCCACTCTGGTGCCATTGCCCGATCTGGGGCTCGGTGAGCAGGCACCTACGTCCGCGCCGGAACTCGCGAGCCTGCCGTCGGGCGATCAGCAGCTCTGCATCCGGTACACCGAGCAGGCTCCGGACGTCGTCATCGGCCCGGCCGATCCGGACGAATTGACCGCCGCCGGCCTGGTGCAACTACCCACCGGCAGCGGAGCGCTGGTCGCGGCCCGGCCGAACCCGGATACCCCAGGCACCACGGTCTACCTGGTGACCGACACCGGGATTCGCTACCCGGTCGCCGGCCAACGGACGCTGGAACAGCTCGGGCTGGCCGGGGTCAGTGTCGCGCAACTGCCGGCCCCGCTGGTCGGGCTGTTGCCGCTGGGGCCTCTGCTCGACCCGGCAGCAGCGGCACTGCCGGTTTCCTAGGCGCCGACCCTTGGCACCCGGGGTCCTTGTTTGATAACTTTGTACTTATATAAGTCAGTTCTACTAGATTGAACCCGCCAACGTCCCGGCCGGACCGGAAACCAGGGAGCACAGCCATGATCAACGTCGACCAGCAGATCAACGCCGTCGAGCGGGCCGTCAGTTCCCGGACACTGTCCGCAGGCCAGGCCCGAACACTGACGATCTCGCAGACCTACGACGCCACCATCGACGACGTGTGGGATGCGTGCACGAACCCGGAGCGACTTCCCCGATGGTTCCTACCGGTCACCGGCGACCTTCGACCCGGTGGCCACTACCAACTCCAGGACAACGCCAACGGCACCATCGAAACATGCCAGCCACCAACGGGTTTCAATGCGACCTGGGAATTTTTCGGCGAGGTCAGCTGGATCGAGGTGCGGCTGACCGAGACCCCCGACGGGACTCGACTGACGCTGGAGCACATTGCGCATGTCGATGACGAACGATGGGCCGAATTCGGTCCCGGTGCGGTCGGCGTCGGCTGGGATCTGACGGTGCTCGGCCTCGCGCTGCACCTTGCCGCGGGCGCCGGCGTCGCCAGGATGGACTCCGAGGCGTGGTCAGCCTCGGACGAGGGCCGGGAGTTCATCTCCATGAGCAGCGGCCGCTGGCGGGACGCCAGCATCGCCGCCGGCTCCGACGCAGCAGGGGCCGCGGCCGCCGCCGAGCGCACCACGGCGTTCTACACGGGGGTGCCGACCGAGGACGCAACCGCGACTTGACCGGGCCCGATCGGCACCGGAACACCGGTTCGAGATCACGGGCCAACGTCACCGGGCCCGGCGGTCCGCCCTGCGCATCGACGCGAGCGACAGCCGGGCCCGCCAGCGGCGCCACAGCGGCAACCCACCGAGCAGTTCCGCGCTGCGGTCATCGACCTCCCGCCAGTACCCCCGAGCCCGTTCCGGATTGACCGGGCCGGGCGAGAACTCGGCAGCATCCGCGGCGGGGGCGAGCCAGTCCACCTGCAGCACGCCGGCGGATTGCAGGTCGGCGGCAGTCTCGGTGCGGGTGTGCCAGGAAGCGGGCCGATACCCGGCGTCAACCGCGGTGTCCAGCAGTTCCGCCCAACCACCGGTGATCTGTTCTTTCGGTTCCGCGGCCCGTCGGCGTCGGCGACGGCGCGCGCCCTTCACACCCAGGATGATGGCGACGGGAATCGCAAGAACGGCCAACGCCAGCAGCAACCAGGCCGCGATGGTGACCAGCAGCGCCAGCAACGGCGAGCGATCAGCGGCGGCGGCCTCGTCCGGGTCGGTGACATCCGGGCGCTGGTTGGCGTTCTCGGCATCGACGGAATCGGGTTGGGCCGGCGGCAGCGCAGGTGGGACCTCGACCGTGACGGCACGGCGTTCGGTCGGCGATCGATCGTCGACCGAGGTAGGGGTGTCCGCCAGCGGTGTCGGGTCGAAGGCCACCCAGCCGTAGCCGGCGAAGGGCACCTCGACCCAGGCGGAGATGTCCCGGCCACGCAGCTCGACCTCGCCGGCTGCCGATAACTCCGGACCGGAGGTGGTCCCTTGGGAACTCGCTGCCGGCGGCACGAAGCCGACGGCTACCCGGGCCGGCAGGCCGATGGACCGGACCATCAGGGCCATCAATGCGGCGTACTGCTCCTGGTCGCCGACCATCACGGTGTCGGTGAGCATCCCCGCCATCCGGTCCAGTCCGTGTCCGGCCGCGGACTTCAGCGTGCCCGGCGCGCCATCACCGTGACTGAACACCCCGTCCGCGGCCAGTCCTGCGCGGATTGCCTCGACCTGGGCGGCTACGCCGGTCACTCCGGCGACATATCGGTTGGCCTCGGACCGCAGCAGGTCGGGCAGCGCCACCGTGCTGGGGAACGGTGCCGCGAGCGGCGCGGCTGCGGCGAGCTGGTCGACCGACGGTTGCGGCGGCACCGCGGCGAGCACCGTGTAACCGTCGCCGCTGCGCCAGCCACCGGGCAGCAGACCGGTCGCGGCGGCCTCGGAATACCGCAGGTCCGCGGTGAGCGCAGCGGCCCGCGGACCGTCGAAGTCCAGCGCGATGATCGGGCCGGGCAGCGGGAGGAACGCGCCCGCATAGTCCTGGATCCGCACGCTGACGGTGCTGGGCGTGCCGGCGAGCGGCGCGGGTCGCTCACGGCCGATGCGGACGAACGGGCCCTCGCCGTCGCTGAGCGTGAAGCGCCGGCCGTCGTAGGCATCCAACGCCGCCAACCGGAGCCGGGCGCCTGCCGGTAGCCCGGTCGCCGTCAGCTGAACGACGTCGGCCTGATCCTTGGTGTAGGCGCGGAAGGTGCTCAACGGACTGTCGAAGGCCGCCGGATCGGTCGGCCGCTCCACCACCTCGCGCAGCGCTGTTCGCGCTGGTTCGGCTGCCGTCGCCGCCAGGCCGCCGACCAGCACGGCCACCGCCAGCACGACCACCGAGATGACGATTCGCCGCGCCGCCAACGCCTGGCGGGTGACGGCGGCCGGGCCGCCGGTGCGGTTCGTGGCCGGGAAGCTCCCGCCGCCGCGGGCGAGCGTCCGGCGGCGCACCCGCGCCCCGACCCAGACCGCCCAACTCATCCCGATGACGACAAACACACCGGCGACTACGGCCGCCGTCAGCGGATCGACCAGCCGATCGCCCAGCAGGGCGAAGACCACCAACGCCGCCGCTGGAATCAGCAACGCCAGGGTCGGTCGGCGGGTCGCCGCCACCACACCCGCCATTGCCGTCGCCAGGGCGCCGACAATCAGCGGCGGCACCAACAGGGCACCGGCAACGCCGGTGGGCGTCGCGACCGTCAGCATTTCCCGCCAGCCGCCAATGGCCCCGCGGATCACCACCACCATCCCGTCCCAGGACGGCAGCAGACCGACAATTCGCTGGTCGGGCGCGACCACCCAGGAGCCGAGCAGCACAACACCGGCCACGATTCCGAAACCGGCCACAAACCCGGGCAGCCGGAACCGGTAGGTCAGCACCAGGACGGCCGCCGACAGCGTTGCGCCGACGGCCGTCGCCCACACGGGTGCGGTACTGCCGTAGGCGGGGACGAGCAGCACCGATCCCGTGATGACGAGCACGGCGATCGTCGCGAGGTCGGCAACCCGCCAGTACGGCGCGACGCCGGTCTCGGTGGAGCGGGCCCGGCCGGGCCCGCGAACCCGCCCACTCACGTCGGCCCCCCGCTCGTCCCTCGCGGGCGACCGACCCGGCGCTCATGATTCGCTCGCTGACGCTCGCTCACGTCGCTCCCCCGCTCGTCCCTCGCGGGCGACCGACCCGGCTCTCATGATTCGCTCGCTGACGCTCGCTCATTGCGGCCCCCGGGCCAACCGCAGGGCCACCGGCAGCGCGTCGACGTCGTTGACCGTCACCACGCTCGACCCATCGGACCGGGTGAGGGTGCCGGCATTCGGCGACGAATCGGCTCGCGCGCGCACCGCGAGCACCGACGCTCCGGCCGGGCACGACCGGACCGCGGCGCGGAGCTGCGCGGCACCCAGGGCCGACCCGAAGACGAGCACCACCAGCGACACCCGCGGATTCCGCCGCACCACCCGCCGGGTTTCGAAGATGAGATCGGGGGAATCGGGCGCGGCTTGGACAGCGCAGAACTGATCGAGCACACCATCGGCGCTCCCGCCCCGGATGTCGGCACCGGCCGCATCGGTGATCACGTCGCGGTGTTGGCGCACCAGTTCGGCCACCAACGACGCCGCACAGCTGACGGCGACCTCGAACTCCTCGTCACCGGGGCCGTCGTCGGGCCCAGCCCGTCCGTCATCCGTGGTCGCGCCGACATCCGGCTCCGCTGCGGCCGACTGCTCGTCATGCGAGTCGGCGGGAGCGTCGTCGACTTGATCGGCAGGTGCCGGCCCGCCGGTGGATCGGCCACGATCGTCATTCCAGTGGTAGTCGGCCCGGCTGCCCGACAGCACCACCGCCACCAACGACCGGTGCGACTGCACGAACTCCCTGACCTGCAGGGTCCCGTTACGGGCCGAGGACTTCCAGTGGATGAAGCGGCGGTCATCGCCCGGCACGTACTCGCGCAGCGTGTGGAACGACAGGTCGCTGGCGGTCCGTTTGGCCGACTCCTCGCCCTCCAGATCGTGGACGTAGCCGGGCAGCGAGCTGTCCGGCCGGACGGTGCGCGGGTGGACGAAGACCTGTCGGCGAACCGGCCACTGCACCACCCGCCGGATCAGCCCGAAGACGTCACCGCGGACCGCGCGCAGCGGGCCGAGCTCGACAACCGCCCGCGCACCGGTGGGCAGCGCGAAGCTCGCCAGGTGGATGGCGCCGCCGGCCAGCGAGGGCACCGGCAGGGTCAGCGCAAGTCCGGCGACGTCAAGTTCCATTCGCAGCGGCAGCATGCGACGGCTCGAGGTGTTCCGCACCTGGACGGTAGCGTAGCCGGGCTCGCCGACCACAAACCTGGTGCGCGGCAGGTCCAACTCGACCGCGCAGGACGATCGGCCGACCGCCATCAGCACGGCCGCCAACAGGAGCACCGCAAGGGCGGCGGCCACGCCGATCCATTCGCGCCAACCGGTCACCGCGCCGAGCAGCGCAGCCACCAGGGCCACCAGCGCGGCGACCCGGCCACGGGTCGTGACCGCCCGCCAGCCGGCCCGCGCCAGCGCTGACCGCACCGAATCCTGCAGTGCCGAATCCTGCAGAGCCGAATCCTGCAGAGCCGAATCCGCCGGAAGGTCGGGCGGGGGCTCGATCACCTCCCGGGCATCCCCCTGCGGCCTGATCGTCATCAGGCAGCACTCCGCGGCGGCGGCACCTCGCGGAGCACGGCGGCGATCACATCCGCGGTCGTCAGGCCGTTGAACTCCGCCTCCGGCTGTACTGAAATCCGATGCGCCAGAACGGGTTCGGCGAGTGCCTTGATGTCATCGGGAATGACGAAATGCCGGCCACGGGACGCCGCCAGGGTCTTGCCGGTGCGCAGCAGGCCGATGGCGCCGCGTTGTGACACCCCGAGCGCGACGCCGGTCGCGGTCCGGGTGGCCTCGACGATTGCGGTGATGTACCGCAGGATCGACGGGTCGACGTACACCCTGGACGCTTGGTCCACCAGTTCCCCGACCATCGCGGAGCTCAGCGTGGGTTCGACCTGGACCCGGCCGGCCCGGGTTCCGACAGCGCCCAGGATGGCCAGGGCGGCGTCGGTGTCGGGATGACCGATGCCGGTCTTCAGCAGGAACCGGTCCAACTGGGCCTCGGGCAGCCGGTACGTGCCGGCCTGCTCGATGGGGTTCTGGGTGCCGATCACCATGAACGGCGCACCCACCGGCCTGGTCACCCCGTCAACCGTCACCGCCGACTCCTCCATGACCTCCAACAAGGCGGATTGCGTCTTCGGGGACGCCCGGTTGATCTCGTCGGCGAGCACGATGGACGCGAAGATCGGCCCCGGATGGAATTCGAAGGCGCCCACCGACTGGTCGTAGACGGTGACACCGGTGACGTCGGACGGCAGCAGGTCGGGGGTGAACTGGATCCGGCTGGTGGTGCCGCGGATGGTGGCGGCGAGCGCTTTGGCCAGCGTCGTCTTGCCGGTGCCGGGGACGTCCTCGAGCAGCAGGTGCCCCTCCGAGAGCAGGCAGATCAGCGACAGCCTGATCGCATCCGGCTTGCCGACCAGCACCCGCCCGACGGCGTCGACCACGGCGTCGAACTGGCCGGCGAACTGGGCGGCCGTCGTGGCCTCCAACAGCTGCGGCCCGGTTCCTTCGAGGGTCTGCACGTAAGAAGTCCTTTATTCAGCAGTTCGGGACGCGGTTGGTGGTGGCAAAGGCAGGAAAGCGGTACCAGGCATTATCGGTCGCCAGATACCAACGCTTGTCCGTGGTCGGTGCGGTCAGCGGGACCGGATATTCAATGCCAACGTCCGTGCACAGGACATCGACCGAACCACCGACGGGCACCCACAGGCCCGACGCGCAGCCCGCTGAATCGGTCGGCCATGCCGCGCCGGACTGATCGGGCAATCCGCAGGTGCCCGGAAGGGTCCCGACGGCAACGGTGTTCAGCGCTGTCGGGCTTGCGGTTTTTGCGGTGTCCGAGACGTCGGCGATGCACTCGTTCGGACCGGAGACGCAATACGACACAGTGATCTTCAAGGACTTGCCGAAGCCGATCTTCGGTGAGGTCCAGGTGCCCAAGGATGAGTCCAGTTCCTGGTCGATGGCGCCAGACACCGTGACGGTCCGGCTGGTGATCTCCCGGCCATTCCCCGACTCTGGAAACTTCCAGCTGGCGGTGACGGTCTGCCCCCACACCGCGGTCGGTTTGGCCGTTACCTGGGGATCGCTCAGCGAACCGAAGGGTTTGCCGGATTGAGCGGCGCTGGGTTCACCGCAGCGCACGACGTCGTCGAAACCGGCCGCCGCGTTGCAGGCCCGGACCCGCACCTGGTACTGCTGCCCATTCTTCAGGCCGCCGATGGTGGTCGACGTGCCCGCGCCGGCATTGACCCAGCCCCCGCCGTCCAACCGATAGTCGTAGCGCTCGATCGGACTGCCCGATGCTGATGTCGGATCCCAGGACGCCTGCAGGGCGCCGTCCGCCGTGGTCACTACCAGGCCCGTAACCTGGTCCGGCCGGCTGAAGGAATCCACCCGCACCGGGCCCGCCTGCGGCCCCTCGCCGCGACCGTTCCTGGCGATCACCACAACGTCAACCGGATCATTGCTGCTGGTAGGCACAAAACTGGCCAGGAAATCGCTGCCGCCCGAGGCGATCTCGACGTTGTTGAGGATCAGCCGGTACCCCTGCACGGCCTCTCCGCCGGCGTCGGCCGGTGGCGACCAACTGATGTCGATGCCCCGCCTGCCGGCATCGAAAACGAACGCGGCGGTCAACGCCGTCGGCGCACCCGGCACTCCGGACGGCACGACGGCCGCACTTGGCGATGACCAGTCACTGGTCCCCTGCGCATTGTTGGCCCGCACCTGGAACTGGTAGGCGCCGCCCGGGTCAAGGTCGGTGAGCACCAGCGGGCTGCTCACGTTGTCCCGGACCGCGTCGACCTGACCGTTCCGCACGATCTGCACGGCAATGGCGCTGACCGGGGTGAAGTCTCCGGTGGGCACCTGCCAGCTGACGAGCAGCTGCCCCCTGCCGAGATAGTCCGCGGTGGGCGCACCGGGGACAGTCGGCACGGCATCCGGAACGATGACCGCTGATGGCGCCGATGGGCTCGACTCACCCACCGAGTTGCGTGCCGTCACCACGAAGACATAGGGCTGGCCGACGGTGAGACCGCCGATGACGCAGGAGGTCTCGGAGCCGGCGCAGTCCTGCCGGAGCCCGCTCCCGGCGACGGTGTACGCGTCGATGGCCGCACCGTTGGCGTTGGCCGGCGACCAGGCCAACCGGACACTATCGGCGGTCAGCGTGCCATCGATGAGCGCCGGTGTTCCGGGCGCCGACGGCCTGTCCTGAATGGACACCCGCAGGTTGGCCGTCACCACCCGTTCCGGATCCTTGGTGCCGTCGGTGATCTCGGCGGCCACCACGATGTCCCCGACAAACCCCACGGCGGGAGTCAGTCGCACGGTTGACCCGGTCAACACCGGGCCCGCGGCGATCCCGCCGACACCTTCGGCGACGGACACCTTGGTGACGGTCAGGCCGAGTCCGATCGGGTCGAAACTGCCGGTCAATAGGTCCGCGGCAACCTCGACGCCCGCCCGGCCCTGGGCGATCTGCTGGTCGATCACGGTCGCGAGCGGCTGGCGGGAGCCAGTGACGCTGACCGTCAGCACCGCCTTGCCGTCGCGGCCCTCGCCATCGACCACCTGGATGGGCAGGTCGACTGTCGTCCCACGAGGCACGTCCGCCCGGACCGAAACGGCGACGACGCTGCCCTCCCGGTTGACCGCAATGCCGTCCGGTCCCGGCCCGACGGCATAGGTGGTCGAGTTCCGCTGCTCTTCGTCGGCGGTTTTGGTCAGCGATCTGAGGTCGACCGATGCGGAGGTCCCCGCTTCGACCTGCAGCTCTGTTGAGTCGAGTTTGGGCGGCGGTACCACCCGGGGTTCGATCTGCACGGCCAGCGTCAGCACGACGACGGAGCCGGCGCCGTCCTCGATCGGCACGTACAGCGCGGCCGCGCCCCCCGCGCTCGAGGGTGCGGACAGGGTCAGCGAGGTCGCGGAATTCCGGACCGCATTGCCCTGCGTGGATCGCAGCGCAGGAGCGGGCGCGATGCTGGGCGCCCCGCCGCCGCCGACGGTGACGTAGTCACTGATCAGCACATCGACCGACTTCCCGGCATCAACCGGAATCGGCCCCATGCCGTCGATCACCTGCGGACCGACCAACTGCTGCTGCGGCGGAACGACGATGAAGGCGCTGACGCTACTGCCGTAGGTGTCGGTCACCTGATAGGCCACGACCTGCCGGGTGGCGGTGACCGTCACCCGGAGGACCTGCGGCGCAATCTTGCTGGCCTGCCCGGTGGACAGCGAGTCGACCGACACCGTCAGCTCGTCCCGGCGGCCGCTGCGGTTGGTGATCGAACCCGAGACGTCGACATCGACCGTCCGGTTGTTCGCGGCCAGGTCCGCGGGCCGGACGAACACATCCATCGCCATTGGGGCCGGGACCGGGGCGTCCGCGGACACCGTGACCCTCACCGAGCCGGACGCCGTCAGCCCCTTCGCGTTGACCACGGTGTAACGCATGCTGGCCACGGTTTCGTTCGCCGGCGCGGTCAGGATCAGGCCCTGGTCGTCGACGACGACGGTCAACTCGGGGGGCGCGACGAACGCGGGGGTGGCCAGCAGCACCTGCTGACCGCCGGGATCGACAACGACGGACAGCGGATCGATCCGGATGCTCGCGCCGGGCCGGACGGCGACCGTCAGGTCGGGTGCGACCGGCGGACGGGCCGAGCCCCCCGGCTCGACCACCAGTACAGTGATCGACCCGCTGACGGTCAGCCCGGCCGGGTCGGTTGCCAGGTACCGGATCCGGTCGACGCCCGGCTCGCCGAAGGCCTTGTAGGACAGGGTGTCCGACCCGGACACAGCGGTGTCGCCGAGCGGCGCCTCCGGTTGCTCGAGGGACTGCAGGACGACCCAGTCGCCGTCGGGGTCGGTACCGGCCAGCGGCACCGAGATGCTGATGGAACCGTTGGTGAACACCCGTGCCGTCACCGCAGGCGGTGTGTTCGGCGCGGAGTTCCGGGCCGGGTCGCCCGGCACGACCGTGATCGCCACCGTGCTCACCGTCTGCACCGGCTGCAGCGGGGTGCTGGAACCGGCGACGGCGGTGTAGCTGAAACTCACCGTGCCCGGCGCCGAGTCCGGCGGCGCCAGGTAGCGGATCGAATCCCCGGTCGAGAACGCGCGGCCCGGCAGCGTGGCCACCTGGGCGGCGTCCAATTCCGCCGTCACCGGCGAACCGTCCTGGCTGGTAGCGAACCTGGTCACCGGGATCGTCACCGCGTCGCCGGCCCGGACGGTCGCGATGATCGGCGCGGCGAGCGGCGGTGGGATGCGCTTGGGTGCCGGCACCGGCACGATGCGGATCTGCCCGACCAAGGTGGCGGCCCCGTCGAACACCGAGTAGTCGAAGGCAACGGTTCCGCTGGGGACTCGCGGTGCGGACACCCGCACCAGGTGCAGGTCGACGACGGCCGCGGTGAGCTGCGATCCCGCCGGCAGGTCCACCTGGCGGACGGCCAGCCCCTGCCCGTCCGGATCTGTGTCGTTGGCAAGCGGGTCGACGACCGTTTGCCCGCCGGGCGTCAGGTAGGCGATGTCCGTCATCGGAACAACGGACCTGGTGGACTCGGTGGGTTCGACGAAGTCGGCACGGAGCACCCCCGTGACTCCCCGGCCACCGGTCGACACCTCGAATGTCAGGTAGTAGCTGCCGGGCGCCGTGGCCGTCACCGCAACCGCCCCGGTCAGCGGATCGAGCCGGCCCGTCGCCGCCTCACTGCCCGGTTCCGGCCGGACCGTGCTGATGATGGCCGGCTGCACCGCCGCGCTGACCACCTTGCGCAGCGGGTTGGCGATCGCCTCCGAGCCGATGACCGCTGTCGTGAATGACGGGTACACCACCGGGGTGGTGGAATCGGCGGGGGCAATGGCAACGGTCAACCGGCCCTCGGTCTGCTTGACCCCGTCGGAGACCACGAAATCGACGGCGGCCTCGGTACCGGAACCCGTCCCGGTATTGCGGTAGGTGATGCTTCCGTCGGGACGGAAGGACACCAGGTCGGTCGAGTCGCCGGTAGCGGACGTCAGGAAGAGGTCGTCGCCGGTCGGGGATCGGTAATCGTCCAGCACGTTGTAGGAGACGGTGCCGTTGACCTCGGTGGTGACGGCCGACCTCCGCACCATCTCCGGCGCGATGGTGACGTTGGTGGACAACACCGCCACCAGCACCCGCGCGGTCGCGGTACCGCCGCGACCGTTGCCGACCTGGTACTCGATGGGTGGGAGTTTGCCGGCCGCGGTCGACGGCACCGTGACCTGGATGGCGCTGCCGCCGGCGACGATGGCCACCGAACCGACCGCGGCCGGCAGCGGGGTGACGCTGTCGATGACCACCGACGTGCAGTCAACGCTGGGATCGTTGTCCAGGACCCGCAGCACGCTGGCCCGGCCGGCCCGGACCCCGAACTCGTCGTCGGCCGCGTTCGGTACGCCGATCGGGACGGCGGTGCAATCCGGTGGCAGCCGGGGCAGGTCGTCCTTCTGGGTGGGGTCCTCGACGGTCGCGCTGTCGTCGGTCGCTGGTTCGAGTGGGGCGACGTCCGCCCAGTTATCGACCTTCCGGTAGCCATCGGTGGCAACCCAGGACGTTCCGGTGGCGCTGTCGCCGAGCACGACCGCGGAGCCCCGCTGCCGGAAGGACAACGTCCCGGATCCTGTTGCCCCATCCAGCGGCGTCAGTTGGACCGGTGCTTGCTGGTTCGGTGCTTGCTGGTTCGAGTCGGTCGGGTCGGTGGCGCACGCTGAGATTGCGGTGGTGTTCCCACCGGGGTCAGCCGGGGACCAGACATCGAAGATGCATCCGCCGTTGACCGCGGGTGAGGCCGGCGTGCCCGCGACCTCGGCCACCGTGCGGACAGTGCCGTCGGCGAGGGTGATCGCGTACAGGCCCTTGGTGCTGGCGATCAGCACCTCGGGCGACGCCGGGCCGGGCTGCTGCAGAACCGCGCCGGTCATGGACGGCAACATGATCCGGCGGCCCTGCACGCGGAGCGAGTCGTCGGCCCGGTCGAGTACGACGGGTTCCTCACCGACGGCAGTCAGTTGAAGGTCGCCCCCGGAGTCGGCACCGACGGCGACCGACCCGGCTGCGCCGCCGAGGGACAGCAGGCCCTGCGGGAACGTCGCCACGGTCGGATCGGCACCGCGCACCCAGCTGTGCAGCTCACCGGATCCCGGTGCGGTGGCGAAGACGCTGCCCTTGGTTGACACGGCCAGGACGGGCAGCGCACCGACGGTCACCTCCGGCTCGATCAGCCGCGCGTCGACGGAGGAGACCGTCCCGCTGTCGCCCACCCACACCCGGCCGTCCATCCGATCGGCAACGGCCAGGGTGCCGCCGCGCAGGTCGACGGCCGCGTCATCCGGAATCGCGACGCGGGCGCCGAACGTCACCGTCGCGGTATCCAGCACCTGGAGTTCGTGCTTGTTCTGGTCGACGACGAGCACCGTGCCGGCTGTCTGCTCGATCGGGTCCTGCAGGACATCGGAAACCCCGCGGAGTGGGGCCGCCGAATCCAGTTCGCCGATATCGGTGTTCACCCGGCCGACCAGCAGCCGATCGTCGTTGACGATCCACACCGAACTGTCGACCGGCAGGGGCGGCACGTCCGGAAACCCCGGTTGCTGCCAGGCGACCAGCAGGGCGGCTGCGGCGACGATGGTGCAGCCGACCGCGACGACCCGGCGCCACCGTGCGTTGGTGCGCGGAGGTGGGCGCAACCCAGTTCCCACCGTCCGCCCTCCCTGGCTCCCGTACACCCGGCTCGGCTTGACTCTTTATCCACCGTTTCCGCAAAGTCATGATGCCATCCATTAGGGCGAGCGCGAGCACGGTGAGCCACCACAGCGACCAATTACGGTCGGATTTTCGGTACCCGCGGTGATCACATGATCAATTTCCCGGATTGAATGACTATCGGCCTACCGGAGCGTCGCAGACGGTCACGTCCGGTCGCCCGGCGTGGTCGGATGGTCGAATTGTCGGCCGCCGTGGAACACCCCGACCCATTTCGCCTGTGACGGTGAGGTGTTCCGTCCACCGGCAACGAGTTCATTTGTTGTTCCATTACCCGCTATCGACGGATTGTGGCGGCAGATTCCCCGGTGAATTCGCAATCATCTGGACCGGCGGGCCGCTGATTTCCGCCCCGATCGGGGACTCGTTTACCGCAGTGCCGGGGGCCGCCGGTCGCCAGTTCCGCAATGTTGCTCGCCGCGCGCCCGCCACGACGGCCGCGGCGATAGCGGCCAGCACCAGCAGCGTCGCCGCGACCGCGACCGCCCAGTTGTCCTCGACCGGTTCCGGTGCCAGCGCAACCGTGACCGCGCCCGGGACGGCGGGTGACGCGGTGCGATCGAGGGGGGCGGTCAGTGCCGTCACCGGGTTGACGACGCCATACCCGAGCGCGGGATCGGGAATTGCCACCCCGGGTCGATCGGCGGTGGCGCGGATGCGGTCGAGGAGCTGCTCCGGCGACAGGTCCGGGAAAGCGGACCGGACATCGGCAACGGTGGCCGCAACCAACGCCGCTCCCAGCGCGGAGCCGGCCTGTCCGCCGACAACGCCGCCATCGAGCCCGAGGCCGACAATGTCCGTCCCGGGCGCCCCGACGCTCACCCGGCCAACGGCGTTGACCTCCGATGCGGTGTCCTGGGTGCCGGTGGCCGCCACCGCGATCACCCCGTCATACGCGGCGGGATAGGCCAACGACTCATCGTTGCCGTCACCGGCGGCAGCGACCACCGGAATCCCGGCCTGCAGCGCCACCTGGGTGGCGGCCTGCAGCAAGGGATCGTCGGCAACAGCGCTCCCCACCAGCAGGACGCTCGCGCCGGCGGCGACTGCTGCCGTCATGCCCCGGGCAAGTACTGCGGGATCCGCTGCGTCCCGCGCCGACGCCAGCACCCGCACGGGCAGAATCTCGGCGGCGCTGGCCAGCCCGGGCAACACCGGTCCCGGACCGGCGGCCACCGTCCCGCGGCGGGCCGCCACCAGCCCGGCCAGCAGGGTGCCCCGCCCGTCACAGTCCTGTGCGGTTCCGGACGCCGGTGCCGGGTCGGCCTCGGCCGCCGGCAACGCCACGCCGGCCGCTGGCAACGCATCAATCGTCGGTCGGAGCGCACCGACCAGCGCCGGCACCGGCGCCACCCCGGTGTCCAGTACGGCGACGACCTGGCCCTCGCCCAGACTGAGACCGGCGACGTGATCGCGCCCCAACCGGGTCGCGTACCAGGGGGTGTCGGCCGGCGCGGGGATGGTTAGCTGTCGGGCGGGCTGCGCACAGCGAGCGGACAGGATGGAGGCGGCACCGGACGCCGCAACGGCCGGGCCGGCCATCATTGCCAATCCGGCGGCGATGGCGGTCGCCAGCCACCCGACACGTCGGCCAGTCGTTCCCACGGTGCAAGCTTGCGCTGCGAATGGCCCGATCCGGTCATCGACTCACAGCCTGTGGACAACTCCGGCCACATCGGCAGACTTTTCCGTTCGCGGGGGCCGAACCGGGCCCGTGGGAAGCTGATGAGGTGCCCGGCCAGCCGATCCATCCGCGCCCGGCGATCGCCGGATCCCGGGGGCTGATCGTGCCGCTCGTCATCGCACTGCTGTTGGGCACAACGGCGTGCGACTCCGCGTTGGAAGGGCCACCGGCGACGGGCAGTGCCACCGCGACCACCACAACCGCGACGACCGTGTCCATCACCCCGGTGACCCCGGATGGGTTTCTCTCCGGACCCGGTGTGACCGACGAGGCGATCACCCTCGGCGTGTTGGTCGACCCGGATCGCGACCGTGGTTTCACCTCCGGCGTCGATCTGTGGCGGCAGACGGTGAACACCACGGGCGGCCTCTGTGGTCGAAGGGTGGACCTGCTGCAGTCCGGCGCGAACGGTCTGCCGGCCGACCCGGTCCGGGCCTACGACCTGGTCGGCACCTCCGCCCTCGGCCTGCTCACCCTGCCGCCGCCCACCGACGCGGTGGCGCTGAACTCCCGGATCGTGGCCGACCAGATCCCCGCCTTGACCCCGACCGGGACCTCGGCCCAACTCGGGCCGGCCAGGCCGATCGTCATCGGACCGACCGTGGACATTCTGGCCATCAATGCCCTCGATCATCTGCAGCAGGCCGGCCGCCTCGAGTCGGGGGCCACGGTCGGGGTGCTCACCGACGGATCGGCTGCCGCGGACAACGCCCTGCTCGGCGCCCGCTGGTGGGCGGGCGAGCACGACGTTGCGCTGGAGGTGCACACCGTCGATCCGGACCTGGACCTCGCGGATTGGGGCGGTTCGACGAATGTCCTCTCGTTCGCCGCCGCCCCGGAGACGGCAGACCTGGTTGCGGCCACGCCGGCTGAGGTCACAGTCGTGACTACCATCGACGGGTACGAACCGAGTCGGTGGACCGCGGAGGCGCTCGCCGCCGCGCAGGCCGGGCGGGTGCTGGTCACCACAGCGGCACCGGCTTACGGCTCCGACTACCCAGCGGCGGTGGCGGTGGCCTCCCGGGCCGCGGCACTCGGGCTCAGCAACCCCGGCCCGCGCCTGTTCGACGGCTACGCCACCGGCCAGAATTGGGGACGGCTGATCACCCAGGCCTGTGCCGATCGGACGCTGACCCGCACCGCCGTGGAGCTGGCGGCGACCGCCGTCGGACCGGCTTCGGTCGATTCGCTCTTCGGCCCGACCGATCCGGGGCAAGCCGTCGAGTCCGCCCAGCCGTCGACGAGAGTGTCCGCGATGTCGACCGCCGATCCGGCGGCACCGGCGGGGCTTCGCCCCCTGACCTGGCCGGAGGGCGCCGCCGGCATCGAGGACTACCTGCCGTGACGCGAGCCGCTACCCGGGGTTGACTGCGGTAGCGAACCCTGGTTCCGCGACCCGGCCAACCGGGGTGCGATCAGGGGTGGCCCGGGTGTGCCCGGCCGCGGTGACCCGGCAGGATGACCTTTATGTCCAACTTTCCTGAGTCCAACTTCGCCGACAGTCCTCGCCCCGTTCGCCGACTCACCCTGTCAGCCCGCGACAAGAAGATCGCCGGCGTCTGCGGCGGCATCGCCGAGTACTTCGGCGTCGACCCCACGCTGGTTCGCGTCATCGCGGTGGTCTTCGCGCTCCTCTTCGGTGGGGGCGTCATCGCCTACCTGCTCGCCTGGTGGATCATGCCCAAGGACTGACCGACCGCAGTCCAGCGCTGCTGCGTCCGGATCACGAACGAGCCGAGGAGCGGTCCGGGATAGGTTGGTGCCCACCGATCCAGGGAGGTGCGCGGTCACCGGATACGACATTTCTCGTGGTCCGGCCGGCATGTCCCGGCAACCTGGAAGGCCGTGACCGGACCGTGAGCAAGCACCCGCGCAACCCCCGAATGCTCAGCGTTTTCAATCTGACCGAACTCATCTCCAGCGGCGACATCGACACCGTGGTTGTCGCTTTCACCGACATGCAGGGTCGGCTGCAGGGCAAACGCCTGCACGCCCAGTACTTCGCCGACGAGGTGCTCGCGCACGGCACCGAGGGCTGCAACTACCTGCTGTCCGTCGACGTCGACATGAACACCGTTCCCGGCTATGAGATGTCATCGTGGGAAAAGGGCTACGGTGACATGGTTTTCGAGCTCGACCTGGACACCATCCGGCTGCTGCCGCACTTGCCGGGTTCGGTGATGATCCAGACCGACCTGACCTGGCTCGACGGCACGCCGGTGCAGCAGTCGCCCAGGTCGATCCTGAAGGCGCAGTCGGCGCGAGCGGCGGCGGCCGGGTGCACCGCCTTTGCCGGCACCGAACTGGAATTCATCGTTTTCAACAACACCTACGAGGAGGCCTGGGACGCGGACTACCGCGGCCTCACCCCGGCGAACCAATACAACGTCGACTACTCGATCCTGGGCACCACCCGGATCGAGCCGCTGCTGCGGGACATCCGCAACACCATGTACGCCGCCGGTCTGACGGTCGAATCGGCCAAGGGCGAATGCAACTTCGGTCAGCACGAGGTCGCGTTCCGGTTCGAGGAGGTGCTCAGCACCGCGGACAACCACGCCGTCTACAAGAACACCGCCAAGGAGATCGCCGAACAACACGGCCGGGCGCTGACGTTCATGGCCAAGTTCAACGAGCGGGAGGGCAATTCCTGCCACATTCACCTCTCGCTCCGCGGCACCGACGGCGGGTTGGTGTTCTGGGACGACGAACAGGGCGCGCGGACTCCGCTGTACGACCACTTCATCGCCGGAATCCTGGCCACGATGCGCGAGTTCACCTTGCTCTACGCGCCGAACATCAACTCCTACAAGCGGTTCGCCGACGGTTCTTTCGCGCCGACCACGGTGGCCTGGGGGCTGGACAACCGGACCTGCTCCGTCCGGTTGGTCGGGCACGGACCCTCCGCCAGGCTGGAGAACCGGTTGCCCGGCGGTGATGTGAATCCCTATCTGGCGATCGCCGGCATGCTGGCCGGCGGCCTGTACGGCGTGGAGAACGAATTGCCGCTGGAGCCCGAGCAGACCGGTAACGCCTACACGTCCGGCAAGCCGACCGTGCCGAGGACGCTGCTCGCGGCCCGCGACCTGTTCGCCGCGTCGGCGGTGGCCAGGGCGGCGTTCGGTGACGACGTGGTCGACCATTATGTTCACGCGGCGGACACCGAACTGGCCGCCTTCTCCTCGGCCGTGACCGACTGGGAGTTGCGTCGCGGATTCGAAAGGTTCTGAGCAGTTCTATGACAGCTGTTGTCGACTATCGCGGCGCGCTGAGTGGTGAGGGCGGGATCAGCACCCTGGTCGACCCGACCACCGGCCGCCCGCTGACCACCCTGCCCAGCGCATCCCTGGCCGAGACCGACCGGGCCATCGAGGCGGCGCAGGCCGCGTTTCCCGCATGGAAAGCCGTGTCGCCGGGCGACCGCGCGCGGCTGTTGCGGCGGTTCGCGACGGTCGTCGAGGAGCACATCGGCGAACTGGCGGCGCTGGAAGTGCAGAATTCCGGGCACACCATCGGCAATGCCACCTGGGAGGCCGGCAACGTCCGGGATGTGCTGAACTACTATTCCGCCGCCCCCGAAAGGCTTTTCGGCCGGCAGATCCCCGTCGCCGGCGGCATCGACATCACCTTCCACGAGCCACTCGGTGTGGTCGGCATCATCGTGCCGTGGAACTTTCCGATGCCGATCGCGGGATGGGGGTTCGGGCCGGCGCTGTCCGCCGGCAACACCGTGGTGCTCAAACCGGCCGAGGTCACCCCGTTGACCGCGCTCCGGCTCGCCGAACTGGCGCTGGACGCCGGGCTGCCGGAGCACGTCTTCACCGTCATTCCCGGCAAGGGTTCGGTGGTGGGTCATCGGTTCGTCACCCATCCGTTGGTCCGCAAGGTCTGCTTCACCGGTTCGACGGTGGTCGGCAAGCAGATCATGGCCGGGGCCGCCGATCAGGTGAAGCGGGTGACCCTCGAACTCGGTGGCAAGAGCGCCAACATCATCTTCGCTGACGCCGACCTGGAGACAGCGGCCGCCGCGGCGCCCGGAGCGGTCTTCGACAACGCCGGCCAGGACTGCTGCGCGCGGTCCCGAATCCTGGTGCAGCGCAGCGTGTACGAGCGCTTCTTGGGGCTGCTGGAGACTGCGGTCCGGGACTTCCGGGTTAGTGCGCCGGCTGATGCCGATGCGCAGATGGGTCCGCTGATCACTGCCGGGCAGCGGGAGTCGGTGACGCGCTACGTCGATGGCACCGACATCGCCTTCACTGGAACGGTTCCCGACTCCGCCGACGTCGCGGGCGGCTTCTGGTATCCGCCGACAGTTGTGCTGCCGGCATCGCCGGCCGACCGGATCTGGCGCGAGGAGGTCTTCGGGCCGGTCGTCGCTGTGCTGCCGTTCTCCGACGAGGCCGACGCGGTGCGGTTGGCCAACGACAGCGACTTCGGTCTATCCGGCTCGATTTTCACCGCCGACGTCGGGCGGGCGCTGCGCGTCGCGCAGGGCGTGGAGGCCGGGAATCTGTCGGTGAACTCGCATTCCTCGGTGCGCTACTGGACGCCGTTCGGCGGCTACAAGCAGTCCGGGTTGGGCCGGGAGCTCGGGCCCGATGCGCCGGCTGCGTTCAGCGAGATCAAAAACGTTTTCATTGCGACATAAAGCTCCTGACGAAAGGTTCTGCGACACAATATGTCTGACCGTCTAGCGAACAAGGTCGCCGTCATCACCGGCGGCTGCTCCGGCCTCGGGCTGGCCACCGCCCGGCGCTTCACGGCCGAGGGCGCGAAGGTCGTCATCGGCGACATCGACGACGTCCGCGGCCCCGATATCGCAGCGGAACTGGGCGGGGCGTACTTGCGGACCGACGTCACCAACCCGGATGAGGTGAACGCGCTGTTCGCGTTGGCCAAGAACACCTTCGGCAGCGTCGACGTCGCGTTCAACAACGCCGGCATTTCGCCGCCCGAGGACGATTCCATCCTGACCACCGACCTGTCCGCGTGGCGCAGGGTGCAGGAGGTGAACCTGACCAGCGTGTACCTGTGCTGCAAGGCGGCGCTGCCGTACATGCTGGAGCAGGGCAAGGGATCGATCATCAACACGGCGTCGTTCGTCGCGGTGTTGGGCGCCGCCACCTCGCAGATCTCGTACACGGCGTCCAAGGGCGGGGTGCTGGCGATGAGCCGGGAACTCGGCGTCCAATTCGCCCGCAAGGGCATCCGGGTCAACGCGCTGTGCCCCGGCCCGGTCAACACGCCGCTGCTGCAGGAGCTGTTCGCCAAGGACCCGGAACGCGCCGCCCGCCGCCTGGTGCACATCCCGATGGGGCGGTTCGGCGAGGCGGAAGAAATCGCCAACGCGGTGCTCTTCCTGGCCTCCGACGAGTCCAGTTTCATCACGGCATCGCAGTTCCTGGTGGACGGCGGCATCTCCGGCGCCTACGTCACGCCGCTGGACTGAGCCGCTCGCCGCAGCCGACCGGGCAACCCGAGATGTGTCTGGACAACGTCTCGAACGTTGTCCGGACCTCCGGGACGGTGTCTAGACGAGCCGCACATCGGCACCGACGGCGAGGTAGGTACGCGCGGCCCGCGCATCGAGCGTCAGCAGGGTGGCACCGGCCTCTCGCGCGGTGGCCGCGATGAGCGCGTCGTACACGGCGCCGCCGATGATGCGCTGACGTTTCAGGCCCGCCAAGAAACTCATCACGTCGTGGGGGGTCATCGTCAGCGGCATTTCCTGGAAGTTGGTCTCGAGCAATTCCACCGCCAGGTCAGCCGATAACCGGTAGGGCGCAGGAAGTCTGGTCAGCACGCTGAAAGACTCCACCAAGACATGTCCGACGATGGACGGTTTGGCGTCAAGGACCATCCGGCAATCGTCATGGCGGTCGTGCCATCGGCTGAAGCCAGCAACGACCACACTGGTATCGACAGCGATCACCGTCGGATCTGGTCCAGAACGTCACGGACCATTTCTGATGTGAGGGCTGGCATTGGCTCATCCGTCACCGCGATCAAGGTATTTCCATGCCTTTCGGCACGCATGGGCACAGTGGGCGGCTCCAAAACCAGTTGCCCGTCCACCTCAGTGATCTCGAATTCCTGCCCGGGACCCCAGCCGAACCGTGCGCGGACATCTTTGGGGATGACAACTCGACCCCCGCCATCCATGGTTGTACGCATGGTACGAAGCTACCATCGCTGCCCCAGGATGGGCGGTCTGGCAGGCGCCATGACGAGCAGGGTGCACAGTGAAGGGCATGCACGAGATACCGATCACCGGGGACATGATCAGGCTGGGCCAGCTGCTCAAGCTGGCCGGCGCGGTGGACAGCGGCGCCGACGTCCGCCCGCTGCTGGCCGACGGCTTGGTCACGGTGAACGGCGAGGTGGAGACCCGCCGCGGACGGCAGCTGCACCGCGGCGACGTCGTCGTGCTGGACGAGATCAGCGTCCGCATTGCCTGACGCGCGCCAACCGGAGTTGCGTGGGAATTTCCACGCAGAACGAGCGAAAAGCGCATGAAACTCGACTCAACTCCCACAACGCGCAAGGGCGGCCCCACCGAAGTGGGACCGCCCTTGCGGGTGGAGCGTGTAGCGACCGCAGAGAAGAGGACTTAGAAGTCCATGTCCCCGCCGCCGGGCATTCCGCCGCCGCCGCCGGCCGGGGCCTTCTCCGGCTTGTCGGCAACAACTGCCTCGGTGGTGAGGAAGAGCGCCGCGATGGAGGCGGCGTTCTGCAGCGCGGACCGGGTGACCTTGGCGGGATCGATGATCCCGGCCTTGATCAGGTCCTTGTACTCACCGGTGGCCGCGTCGAGACCGTGACCGGAAGGCAGGTTGCGCACCTTCTCCGCCACGACTCCGCCTTCGAGACCGGCGTTGATCGCGATCTGCTTGAGCGGGGCCTCGATGGCAACGCGCACGATGTTCGCACCCGTTGCCTCGTCACCGGTCAGCTCGAGGGTCGCCAGGGCGATGGTTCCGGCCTGCAGCAGTCCGACACCACCACCAGCGACGATGCCCTCTTCGACAGCGGCCTTGGCGTTGCGCACGGCATCTTCGATGCGGTGCTTGCGCTCCTTGAGCTCCACCTCGGTGGCAGCTCCGGCCTTGATGACCGCAACGCCGCCGGCCAGCTTGGCCAACCGCTCCTGCAGCTTCTCGCGGTCGTAATCCGAGTCCGACTTCTCGATCTCGGAGCGGATCTGGCCGACGCGGCCGGCGATCTGCTCTGCGTCACCGCCACCGTCGACGATGGTGGTCTCGTCCTTGGTGACAACGACCTTGCGGGCGGTGCCCAGCAGGGAGATGTCGGTGTTCTCCAGCTTGAGGCCGACGTCCTCGGTGATGACCTGGCCACCGGTCAGGATCGCGATGTCCTGCAGCATGGCCTTGCGGCGATCGCCGAAGCCCGGAGCCTTGACGGCAACGGACTTGAAGGTGCCACGGATCTTGTTGACGACCAAGGTCGCCAGCGCTTCGCCGTCGACGTCCTCGGCGATGATCAGCAGCGGCTTGCCGGACTGAATGATCTTCTCCAGCAGCGGCAGCAGATCCTTGACCGTGGAGATCTTCGAGCCGTACAGGAGGATGTAGGGATCCTCCAGGACGGCTTCCTGACGCTCCTGGTCGGTGGCGAAGTACAGGGAGACGTAGCCCTTGTCGAAGCGCATGCCCTCGGTGAGCTCCAGCTCGAGACCGAAGGTGTTGCTCTCCTCGACGGTGATGACGCCTTCCTTGCCGACCTTGTCCATCGCCTCGGCGATGAGCTCGCCGATGGCCGGGTCAGCGGCGGAAATCGAGGCAGTGGCAGCGATCTGCTCCTTGGTCTCGACCTCCTTGGCGTCCTTCAGAAGCTGGGAGCTGATAGCCTCCACAGCCTTTTCAATCCCCTTCTTCAAGGCCATCGGGTTCGCGCCGGCGGCAACGTTGCGCAGTCCCTCGCGCACCAGAGCCTGAGCCAGCACGGTGGCCGTGGTGGTGCCGTCACCGGCAACATCGTCGGTCTTCTTGGCAACTTCCTTGACGAGCTCGGCCCCGATCTTCTCGTACGGGTCCTCGAGCTCGATTTCCTTGGCGATCGACACACCATCGTTGGTGATGGTGGGCGCGCCCCACTTCTTCTCCAGGACGACGTTGCGGCCGCGCGGCCCCAAGGTCACCCTGACGGCATCGGCGAGGATGTTCATCCCGCGCTCGAGCCCGCGACGAGCTTCCTCGTCGAAAGCGATCAGCTTGGACATGAGGTGTTGATCCTCCAGATTCGCCGAATCCACGCACGTGATGACGCCGTGGTCCGGTCAGCAGCTTGGGGGTGGAACTGGCCGGCGGAGGTGCCCGCGACGGACGAAGCGCAAGGCCGCGGGCCAATCGGTGGCCCGGACCAGGCGGATTCTCACCGCACCGACCTGGCACTCGGGGTCACCGAGTGCCAATTCAGGTTTAGCACTCCGGGGCAGAGAGTGCAAGGCACACGCGCGACGCCGGTACATCGGACAACGAGTTGGTCAGCGCTGCACCGCATAACGGGTGAGGACCGCCGACCCCACCTGTTCGACCCCGACGCAGGAGAGCTCGACCGCCCGATCCGTGAAGAGTCGGTCACCGCTGCCGACGACGGACGGAAAGGTCAAAATTCGGTATTCGTCGACGAGCCCCTGAGCTTGCAGCTCCCGCAGCACGCTGACGCTGCCGATCAGGATGACGTCCCGGGTCGTGAGCTCGGCGCACACCGCGGCCCGCAGGTCGCCGCGAAGCTGGGTCGAATCGGCCCACGCCGAGGTGTCGAGATCCGTGTGCGAAACGACCAGCTTGGCGGCGGCGTTCATCCGAGCGGCGAACTCGGTCGTCCGCGCGGGCCAACGCTGAGCGAAGCGCTCCCAGGTGGTTCGCCCGAACAACAGCACCCCGTCGTCCATGAGCCGGCCCAGCCGGAACTTGTCCTCCGCAACAGCTGCGGGGCCGTGCCGGAAGGCCCACCCGCCGTGCGCCGTGCCGTCGGCGCCGTCCGGGTCCGAGATGACTCCATCAAGTGTGCAGAATTGCGTGACGATGAGCCGGTGCATGGGTTTCCTTCCGATCGGGCCGCGCACAGTTGCCGGCCCAGGTACGTACCAGCGGGTTGCGCCGATCTCATCGCTGCCGGCGAACAGCGGTCAGCGATGGCCCGTCATCGGGTGATCCTGCGGAAGCGTTGGCGGCAGCCCGAACATCGGAAAGAGCGTCGGATCGGCGAAGGTGACGTTGTGCGTCACCAGCCCGGCGCGGACGTCGAGGACCTGCACCGAATGCGCACGGAACTCGTCGAGTGCGCCCGGGACCTCACCGAACAACCTGGCTCCTTCGTCGAGTGCGACTCGTGCGTAGGCGGCAAGTGCCGGCTGACCGTTCGCCGAGATGGGTAGCGCGCGCCAGACCGGACGCAGCAGGTAGATCCGTCGCATGAACCCCAGGTAGTTCTCCCGACCCGCGTACCAGAGCGGAACCGGCGGCATCTCCAGCCTGACATCCGCCCGCAGGATCGCGGTCAGCGCAGCCAGATCCGCGCGCTCGAACGCCGTGATGTATCGATCGAGGACGGCGCGCCGGTCCGGTTCGGCGGGCATGCTCAGCGCTTCCCGGTCGATCGGATTGCGCCGCAACGCGGCCCGCGCACGCTGCAGACCGCTGTTCACTGCGGCCACCGAGACGTCGAGAAGTGCGGCGACCTCGGCCGCCGGGAATTGCAGCACCTCTCGCAGGATCAACACTGCCCGCTGCCGGGCGGACAGTGTCTGTAGCGCCGCCATGAAGGCCAGCGACAGCGATTCGCGTCCGACGGCCGCGCCGGCCGGATCCCCCGCCGGCTGCGGGTCGGGGAACGGCTGCAACCACGGCACGTCGACATCCGGCAGCAGCGGCGCAGCAAGATCGTTGGAGGCCGCGAACAGCCCGGCGGGTAGGGGCCGGCGCTGGCGGGTTTCCAGAGCCGTCAAACACGCATTCGTCGCGATCCGGTACAGCCAGGTGCGCAACGATGACTTGCCCGCGTCGTAGGTCGACATGCTCCGCCAGGCCCTGAGCAGGCATTCCTGCAGCAGATCCTCGGCCTCCTGCGTCGACCCCAGCATCCGGTAGCAGTGGGCCAGTAGCTCACGCCGATAGGGCCGGGTCAACCGATCGAAGTCATCGTCCGCCGCCGAGGTCAAGCGGCGCCGTCCACGATGGCGAGGCGGGCGCCGGTGACGAGTTCGGCGCAGGTGGCGAACCGGGACGCCGGGTCCGGGTGCATGGCGCGCTGGATCACCCGGTCCAGGCAGCGGGGCAACGCGGTCAGGGCGGACAGGGAGGGCACCCGGCCGCTGAGGTGGCCGGTGACGACGGCCGGCACATCACCGACATACGGTGGTCGCCCGGCCAGGCAGGCAAACAGCATGCAGGCCAGGGAGTACACGTCCGATGACGACCGGACCGGCCGGCCCCGCAGGTGTTCGGGCGACGCGTACCGCGGGGATCCGACGAAGTCCGGCGAAGCGGGCACGGGCTTATCCGCCAGGAATCGGCACAACCCCAGGTCGGCCAGATAGGCCCGGGCGTCGCCCAGTAGCCCCGCCGGTCCGGGCTGTACGCGATGATCGCCGGCGGGAACCCGCAGCACCGGCCGCCCGACCAGCACGTTCGCCGGTTTGACGTCCAGGTGCAGCACTCCGGCGCGGTGCATCGCGTCCAGACCGTCGGCGACCTGCCGCAGCAGTACCAGCACCCGCCCGACGGTCAGCGAATTCGCCGTCAACTGGTGCGCCAGATCGGCGCCCTCGATGTGCGGCATCACCAGGTACGGCCGGCCGCGGTCGTCACCGGAGTCGACGACGGGCAACACGCTGGGATGATCGACGGCCGCGGACACCCGGCGCTGCTCGTGGAACTGCCGCCGGAAATCGGGCTCGGCGGTGCGCTCGCAGAGAGCAACCTTCACGGCCACGACCCGCGGCAGTGCCGCAGCATGATCGTTGATCGCCCGGTACACCACACTGGAGCCGCCGCGGCCGATGATCTGACGCAGCCGATAACCCCCGATGACCACCTCATCGAGGTCTGGATCGCCGATCGTGAGAGCGGCGTTGACGGCCGACACCATCCGGACGCTAGCTGCGGGACGGCAACAATTCGGGTACCGACGCGCACCCGCGCCTGCACGATTATGGTTCGCGCATGCAACCCGACGCCGAGGACCTGGGACGACCCGTCGAACTGCGCGTCCTCACCGGGCCGAACCTCTATTTCCCCAGGCCCGCGGTCAAGCTCACGCTGAATGCCGAGGGCGTGCTCGGCGCCGAACCGGCGGACGTCGTCGCCTGGCAGCGGGCGCTGCGGGTGCGCAACCCGACGGTCGGGCTGCCGCATTCCCCGGCCCGTGCGCTGGCCGCGGCCGAGTTGGCCGCGGCCGTGGTCCGGCGCGCGGCCGGCACGCTGAGCACCAGGGTGGCGGCGGTCGGTCGCCCCGGTGACGACGACACCATCGTGGTGGCCTATCCCTTCCGGCACCGCGGCACCGCGGAGTTGTTCGGGCTGGCCGTCGCCCGGGCGTTCTCCGCGATCACCAATCACGGCGTCGATCCGGTGGTCGCGGTCGGCGAGGTGCCGTCCGAACTGGCCGGTCACGACCCGGGAGAGACCATCCGCCCGCTGCGGCCGAGCATTCCGGTGGTCGCGGTGACCGGGACGAACGGCAAGACCACCACCACCCGGCTGATCGCGCACCTGGTGAAGGCCGGGGGCCGGACACCGGGCTGGTCGTCGACGGACGGCATCTTCATCGACGGCGAAGAGGTGGAGACCGGCGATTGGTCCGGCCCCGGCGGGGCGGCCCGGGTGCTGGAGGATCCGACGGTGCAGGTCGCCGTCACCGAAACGGCCCGCGGCGGCATTTTGCTGCGCGGGGTGGGGACCGCGGTGAATGACGTGTCGGTGGTGACGAACATCAGCGCCGATCACCTCGGGCTGCTCGGCGTGCACACCGTCGAGCAGTTGGCGGAGGTCAAGTCGGTGGTCGCGAGGATCACCAAACCCAACGGCTGGACCGTGCTGAACGCCGACGATCCCCTGGTCAGGGCGATGCGGGCGGTGTCGAGGGCGCGTCCGTGGTTCTATTCGCCGGACCCGGACAACCCGTACCTGGACGAGGCCATCGAGGCGGGCGGCCGGGCGATCACCGTGGTGGACGGCAAGATCGTCGTCCTCGGTCGCGGCCTGGACCCGACCGTCGTCATCGACGTGGCCGACGTGCCGCTGACCCTCGCCGGCGCGTCCAAGGTCAATGTGTCGAATGTGCTCGCGGCAACGGCGGCCGCCATCGCGGTCGGGGTGCCGCTCGACGCGGTGCGGCAGGGCCTGACCAGTTTCACCGCCGGTGCCGAACACAACGCGGGCCGGCTCAATGTGTACAAGGTCGGCTCCTGCGCGGTCCTGCTGGATCTGGCGCACAACGAGGCGTCACTGCAGTCCCTGCTGGAGGTGGCGGGTGCGCTGAAGCTGCCGGGCGGCGAACTCGCGGTCGTGCTCGGCACCGCGGGCGACCGGACCGACGAGGCGATTTACGCGATGGGCGCGATGGCCGCGCTTGCCTCCGATCGGCTGGTGGTGGCCCGCCGGATCAAGTACCTGCGCGGACGCGAACCGGGTGAGATGGAAGAGATCTGGCGGGCGGGCGCCGCCGAAGCCGGGGTGGTGCAGGTCGACGAATCGCCGGACGAACTGTCCGGGCTGGTCCACCTGCTCGACGAAGCCTCGCCGCCGCTGCCTGACGGGTCCGCCGTCGCGGTGTGCGCACTGGAGCAGCGGGCCGAGATGGTGGCCGAGATCCAGCGACGAGGCGGATCGGAGATGACGCCCGGCGAGGTTGCTGCCCGGGTGGGTCAGGCGGTCTGAGCGGAGCGGGTTGACAGGGGCTGGTCAGCGGGCCCGCGCGCCGGAGCACATCAGCCGGGCCGCGTCGCGGAGCAACTGTCCGTGTACGACGTCAACGTGATCGGCCACCGAGATCGACGGCGGCAGGTGGGGTGGGGCTTCGAATCGCCCGTGGTGGATGCGGCCCTGTGGCCCGGTAATCATCCAGTCGACCGCGCCCAGCGAACCGACTTCGGAAAGGTGTCGGACCAACGTTGCCGCCGCATCATCCGGCGTGTCGGTCACCGCTTGAAGGCCGGCCGTACTGCAAAGTTCATAGTGCACAGAACTCATGAACATCCTTCCCAAAGGCGCGGCCACGGAGCGGCATGGCTCCGTCGGCGCCGTTCAGACCGTACCCCACCTCCGGCCCGTTGCCACGGTGAGAACTCTTATTTCCCACCGATATCCACGACGGTGACCCTGACGTCCACCGTTCGGACTATAGGCATTTAGCCCGCGTTTTACCTGCGGTGATGAACAGGCAGGATGACGGGCATGCGCACCGTCGAAGAGCACGCCCGAGTCATCGCCGAACTGCTCCAACCCACCCCCAGCGAGCTGACCCCGCTGTCGCGCTCCGACGGCCTGGTGCTCGCGCAGGACCTCGTCGCGACGATCGACCTGCCGCCATTCGCGAATTCTGCAATGGACGGCTACGCGGTGCGCGCCCTCGACGTGCAGCAGTTCCCGGTCACGCTGCGGGTCTCTCAGGACATCCCGGCCGGACGGACGGACACCCAACCACTGGAGCCGGGGACCGCGGCCCGGATCATGACCGGGGCTCCGCTGCCCCCGGGTGCGGACGTCATCGTGCAGGTGGAGCGCACCGACGGTGGTGCCGACGTGGTTCGGATCGACAGCGCGCCGCCGGCCGGCGTGCATGTCCGGACCCGGGGCGAGGACGTGATGGCCGGTGCGGTTGTTCTTGCGGCGGGGACCGTCATCGGGCCGCAACAGATCGGGGTGGCGGCCGCTCTGGGGTTCTCCCACCTCCCGGTCCGGCGCCCCCTGCGGGTGCTGGTGCTGTCCACCGGCAGCGAGTTGGTGGAACCGGGGAAACCGCTCGGGCCCGGGCAGATCTACGAGTCGAACGCGCCGATGCTGGCCGCCGGTATGGGTGCGGTCGGCGCGCGGGTGCGGATCGAACATTTCGTCGCCGATGACGTCGACGCGCTGCGCGCCGTGCTGAACGGCGCCGCGGACACCGTCGACCTGATCGTCACCTCCGGCGGGGTTTCGGCCGGCGCGTACGAGGTGGTGAAGGACGCGCTCACCGGGCAGGGCATCGAGTTCGCCAAGGTCGCCATGCAGCCCGGGATGCCGCAGGGCGCCGGTCGGTACGCGGGCATTCCGATCGTCACCCTGCCGGGCAATCCGGTGAGTTCCTATGTCTCGTTCGAGGTCTTTCTGCGGCCGGCGATCAGGGCGGCAATGGGTCATCCGGACGTCATCCGACCCATGGTGCGGGCCCCGCTCACCGCCGCGATCGACTCCCCCGCCGGCAAGCGGCAGTTCCGCCGCGGCCACCTCGACACCGTCGCCGGCACCGTCGCGCCCTGGGGTGGTCCGGGTTCGCACCTGCTGTCCTGGCTGGCCGGAGCGGACTGCATGTTCGTCATCGCGGAGGCGGACACCCACCTGGACGCCGGCACCGACGTCGAGGTCTGGCTGTTGACCTGATGGGGTTTTGCGGAACCCGACGGGGTACACCGCATCCGATCGTCCCGGCCGGTCGGTAGCTGTAGGGCTACTGATCGACCCACATTTCCTGACCCGCAGAAAGGCCGCGCGTGCCCGAGGGCCACACGATCCACCGACTGTCGCGTGACCTGTCGCGGGCGTTCGGGCGTCGCCCGGTTGCCGCGTCCACGTTGCAGGAGCGGTTCGAGGCCAGCGCCGCGTTGCTGGACGGCGCCACCATGACCCGCACCGACGCGCACGGCAAACATCTGTTCCTGATCTTCCGCGCGCACCGGCCGGCGGATCGGATCCTGCACATTCATCTCGGGCTGTACGGCAAGTTCCCGATCGCGAAGATGCCTGCCCAGGACCCGCGGGGTGCGCTGCGGCTGCGGCTGGAGAACGAGTCCGCCTGGGCCGATCTGCGCGGCCCGACCGCGTGCGAGCTGATCACCCCCATCGAGCGGGACGTGATCCTGGCCCGGCTCGGGCCCGACCCGCTGCGCGCCGATGCCGACCCGAAGCGGGCCTGGGCCAGGATCTCCCGGTCGAAGGTGTCGATCGGCGCGCTGCTGATGTCGCAGGACGTGCTGTCCGGGATCGGCAACGTCTACCGCGCCGAGGTGCTGTTCCGTCATCGGATCAGCCCGTTCCGGCCGGGCAAGGACATCACCCATGACGAGTGGGATGCCATCTGGGCCGACCTTTGCGAACTGCTCCGTGCCGGGGTGAAGGCGGGCCGGATCGTCACCACTCTTCCCGAGGACCGGCCGCGACGTGCCCGTGCACTTCGTGCGCGGCCGCTGCGCGAGGATTCGTTCTATGTCTACCGCCGGACGGGCGAGCCGTGCCGGATCTGCGGCACAGAGATCCAGACCGAGGTGATGGCCACCCGGAATCTGTTCTGGTGTCCCAACTGCCAGGCAGGATGAGGCACGTGACAGCGACCAATCGGGCGGCGAGCAAACCGGCGGGGATCAGCCTGCGACCTACCAACTACCTGCATCCTGACGTGCAGCTGCTGGTTGCGCAGGTCCAGCAGGAGTACGTGCGCCGGTACGGCTCGGACGATTCCTCGCCGATCGACGAGGCGGAATTCGACCCGCCGAACGGCATGTTCGTCGTCGCAACCGTCGACGGCAGGCCCGCTGCGATGGGCGGGTGGCGAGCCGCTGACTCCCCGGTCGCCCCGCCGGGCACCGCCGAGATCCGCCGGATGTACGTCAGCCCGCCGTACCGAGGTCGCGGACTGGCCCGAGCGGTGCTCGAGGAACTGGAGAGCACAGCGCGGGCCGCCGGCCGCCGCCGGATGATCCTGGAGACCGGGCTCCCGCAGCCGGAGGCGCTCGGCCTGTACCGAACCAGCGGCTACCAGGACGTGGCCCCGTTCGGGCACTACGCCGACTCGCCGCTTTCGGTACCCCTCGGCAAGCAGCTGTGAAGCCCGGAGCGTAGCTCGCGGGCCAGAAACACCTAGTCTGCAACCAGCGAATCGTGCGCCGTTCCCCGCGATCGCCCCACGCTGCCGGCGCACGAGAAGGAGGCCTCGTCGATGGGTGACGACCTCGATATCAGCCCGGCCGCAGCGCGGGCAGCCGGGCAGCTGATGTCCACCGGCGCGGATGACGCCGCAACCGCAGGGTCCGCATTCTTTGCCGCCGGTGCGGCGGTCGCCGGGCCGATCAGCTGCGGTGGCTCGGTGGGTGCTTCGGCCGCGGCCTTCGGCGAGGCTTTCGGGCGGTTGTGTGCCGATCTGGTGGAGTCGGCCGAGGGGTTGGGAATGCTCGTCCAACAGAGCGCTGCCCTGCATGCCGCCACCGACGCCGGATCAGCAAGCCGTTTCCACGGGCTGCAGGCCATCTGATGGGCACCGCTCCAGCCGATGAAGCGCTGCCCTATCCCGGCGATACGCCGGCCTCCGTCGCCGCGCTGGCCGACGGCATCCGGACCGGCAGTGCGCAGCTCACGGCATTCGCCGACGGCATCGACGCGGCCCGCGGCTCCCTGCAAGCAGCCTGGTCCGGAGACGACGCGACCGCCGCTGACCGGGAGGTCGGGGCGTTGGCAGCAGTCTGCCGGACACTCGTCGCCGGGGCGGATACCGCGCACGCCGCGGTGATCAGCCACCAGAACGACCTGACGACGATCAGGCGCCAGGTCGATGTCCTGCGTCAGCAGTGGGCTGAGGCGAGCGAGGCGTTGGACAGTGCGCTGTTCGTCCAGTTGGTGACCCCGGTTCCGCTGACGGCTCCGACGCCGGCCGGAGCGGCGCCGTCGGAGCCGGCGTACATCGGCGGCTGGGAGGTCGTCGGTGCCGCGGAGTCCGCCCGTCGTCAGCAGGCTCAGATCGATTCCTATCGGGAGCAGCTGACCGACCTGCAGGCGCGATGGCGGGCGCTGGTGACCAGCCAGGAGGAATCAGCGGTGGCCTGCCGGTCTGCCCTGGACGCTGCGGCCAGTGCCGACGCCGGGCAGCAGGACGGCGGGCCGGGACTGTGGACGGCGGTCGGTGCTGGGGCGTTGACCTTCGACGACCGGGCGCGGGCCGCGCAGGTCGGCGCACGTGTTCCGGGCGGCGCGAGTTCGGGGTCCGCGATTGCGGATGCGAAGTGGACCCTGCTCAGCGAGGCCGAACGGGGCTTCTATCGTCACCTGGCGCAGACCGAGTACAGCCTGCCGGTGGTCCTTGGCCGAACAGACGCGATCCCGTCGCTGTGGGCCGGCCTGCCGCCCATGGCCCAACAATCGCTGATCCACGACAAACCGAGCGAGATCGGCAGAACCAACGGACTTCCGGTGATCGCCCGGGATCAGGCGAACCGCATCACCCTGCCCGACGCACTGGCAACCACCCGCGCCGAACTGGACGCATTGGTGGCCGATGGGCCGGCTCCGGTGATGCCGGGTAACGATTCGTCCACCTACATGCAATTGCGGGTCAACCAGGATGCCTGGCAGCGCCAGGTCGACACCGCCAACGCGAAGATCGCGGCTTTGACCGATATCCGGTCCAGGCTCACTGCCGATCACCGGCCACCCACCTATTTGATGGACCTGGAAGCGACCGGTCGCGGGCTGGCCGTCATCGCATCCGGCAACCCGGACACCTCGGCCGTCGTCGTGACGTACGTGCCAGGGACCGGCTCCGAGCTGGGCAACATCGGCGGTGACGTCAAGCGATCCGAGGACATGGTGCAGTCCGCATTGACAGCCGGGGCGAGTTCGGCCGCGTCCATCACCTGGGTGGGTTACCACTCGCCGCCGACCATTCCGGAGGCCGCCAAAGAGGGCTACGCCGATGCGTCGGTGGACTCGCTGGACAGTTTTCTGAACGGTGTCCGGGCCAGCCATCAGGCCGCCGAACCGTTCCGTAGTGTCGTCCTGTCGCACTCGTACGGCACGCTGCTCGTGGCGCATGCCGCATCGGGTGAGCACAGCCTGAATGCCGATGCCCTCGTGCTGGTCGCCAGCCCCGGAACGGATGTGGATTCGGCGCAGGATCTTCACCTCGATGGAATCCCGGCCGCCGCAATGCATGACCATGTCTACGCAACAGCGTCTGCCGTCGACCCGGTGGCGGACACTCCCGGATTCATTTTCTCGTCAGACCCCACACACGCCGACTTCGGTGCAACAGTCTTTCCCACCCAGGCCAATGTGGATCCGGATTGGTTCTACAACGTCGCCGATCACAGCGCATATTGGACCCAGGATTCGGTGTCGTTGCGGAACATCGGCATCGTGATCGCCGGCGGCACACCGGAAGTTCCGAAATGAGAATCAGCGAAACATCCCGAAATCCGGATCGGCGGTTGACCGGCATCTTCGCGTTGATCGTCGTGTGCATTCTGCTCATTTCCTGCAGTCCATCTGGAGCCGACATGACCACCACTGGAACGCAAGCCGAGGCAACGACCCAATTGCGGTCAGCGCTCGACGACGCGGTAGGTGCGCTACCAGCCGGCGCCACGTTGGAGGAGGTCCTGCAGGACGGTTTTCCCACCTCGAAATGTGACGAGACGTCGGACCCGAATCCGAGTGGGCTGGTGTTCGTCGGCAATTCCTGGTGGCTGCGCGGCTTGCCGGTTTCCGACAACGCCGACACCTTCACCACCCTGCGGAACCATTGGACGGCCACCGGCTGGACGATCGACACCGACCAGAGCCCGAGTTTCCTCAATGTCAAGCGAGCCGGCTACGGGATGTCGATATCGGCAAACCCCCAGCAGGAGTTGTCCATCGGTGCCAGTAGCCCCTGCGTGACGCCGACCGCGGCCCCGTAGGGCTCGGCTACTCGGCAAGCAGCGAGTCGTCATAGGCCGCGGTGCGCGGGCCGCCCACGCTGCCGGTGTTGACCACTCCAGCCGGCTCAATGAGCAGGGCTTGGACGTCGCCGTCGGCGATCGGGCAGTGTTCGACGCCCCGCGGCACCACGAACAGCTGGCCGGGCCGGACCGTCACGTCGCCGTCCCGCAGCTGGATCGTCAATACGCCGTCGACGACCAAGAACAGCTCGTCGGTGGCGTCATGGGTGTGCCAGACGAACTCGCCCTTGATCCGAACCGCCTTGATTTCGTAGTCGTTCAGCCGAGCCACCACCTTGGGTGACCAGTGCTCGGAGAACTGCGAGAACTTCTCATCGAGATCCACTGCACGATTGACCATGCGGCCATACTGATTCATCTCCGAGGAGATTTCATGACGCACCCTGCCGCCCCAACGCCTGCCGATCCGGGTAGCACGCGGCCGATCATCCTGCCGCTCGCCGCGCTCGACGCCGGCATGCTCGACGCGGTGGGCGGCAAGGCTGCCAACCTGGGCGAGCTCCTCTCGGCTGGATTCCCGGTGCCGGGCGGCTTTTGCGTCACCACCGAGGCCTACCGGCGGATCGCCGACACCGCCGACCTCGCCGACCTGCTGTCCACCGCGGACCGCCTTGGGCCCGACGACGCGGCGGGCTGGTCCGCGCTGGCGGCCAAGGCCCGGGAGACGATTCTGCGGACTCCGATCCCGGCGGGCATCGAGCGGGCGATCCTGGATGCCTACTACGAGCTGGGCGACCAGCAGGCGGTTGCGGTCCGCTCGTCGGCGACCGCGGAGGATCTGCCGTTCGCCAGCTTCGCCGGCCAGCAGGACACCTCTCTCGGTGTGCTCGGCGGCCGGCAGGTGATCGACGCTGTCCGGCGCTGCTGGGCATCGCTCTGGACGGATCGGGCTGCCATCTACCGGGCCTCGCAGGGCATCGATCAGCACACCGCCCTGCTGGCCGTCGTCGTTCAGTCGATGGTCCGGTCCGAGGTGGCCGGGGTGCTGTTCACCGCCAACCCCGTCACCGGCCGGCGCCGCGAGGCGGTTATCGACGCGAGCCCGGGGCTCGGCGAGGCTGTGGTGTCCGGCTCCGTCACCCCTGACCAGCTGATCGTCGACACGGCATCCGGTCGCGTGCTCCAGACCAGGGTGGGTGACAAGCAGGTCGCGATCCAGGCGCTCCCCGGCGGCGGAACCGAGCAGGTCAGTGGGCCCGACGGTGGGCTCTGCCTCAGACCGGCGCGGGCCACCGACCTTGCCCGGATGGGCGATCGCGTCGAACGGCATTTCGGCAACCCACAGGACATCGAATGGGCCTTCGACGAGGCCGGCACGCTGTGGCTCACCCAATCGCGGCCGATCACCACCCTGTTCCCACTGCCCTCGTTCCCCGTGGCGCAGCCGGCCGCCCGGCCGGGCCTGCGGGTGTACTTCTGTTTCAGCGTGGCCCAGGGCCTGTACCGACCGATCACCCCGATGGGGCTGGCGGCGTTCCGGGTGCTCACCTCCGGTGGCGCGCGGCTCTTCGGCCTGCCGCCGCCGGCCGACATCGAGGACGGCCCGGCGCTGTACGTGCAGGCCGGTCAGCGACTGTTCTTCGACCTGACGGGAGTGGTCCGCAGCCGGGTGGGGCGAGCGGTCATGCCGAGGGTTTTCGACCTGATGGAGGCCCGGTCGGCGACCGTCATGCGGGGGTTGTTCGATCGACCCGAGTTGTCGGTGATGCAGCGGTCACCGGTGCCGGCCATCCGTCGGGCGGTCAGGATCGGGGCGCGGTACCGGATTCCGGTGTACGCGGCGCAGGCGTTGATCAGGCCCACCGCGGCCCACCGGCGGGTGGCCCGGATCGAGGACGACCTGCGGTCCCGGTTGGCCGTTGCGGACGACGCCGGACCCGAACAACGACTCGAGCATGCCGTCGATGTCCTGTTCACCCAGGCGGTTCCGCTGGCACCGAAGGTCTTGCCGGCGGCACTGGCCGGGCTGGCCATGTTCGGGCTCGCTGTCCGGCTGCTGCGAGGTATCGCCGAACCCGGCGAGCTGCAGGGCGTGCTGCGCGGCATCCCGCACAACGTCACGACAGAGATGGATCTGCAGCTGTGGGATCTGACGCAGCGAATCCGGGCCGACGAAGGTGCCACACAGGCGCTGAGCTCCGACCCGGCGACGGAGCTGGCGGACCGCTACCGCACCGGTGACCTCCCGGCCGTCCTGCAGGATGGCCTGGCGGAATTCCTGCGCCGGTACGGGCACCGCGCGGTTGCCGAGATTGACGTCGGGGTCGCCCGCTGGTCCGAGGACCCGACCCACATCCTCGGCGTGCTCGCCAACTATCTCCGGCTGACCGATCCGGCGCTCGCCCCGGACGCCGTGTTCGCCCGCGGCAACCGGGAGGCGACAGCGCTGATCGGAAACCTGGCGACCAGGGCCGGGCAGCGGCAGCGGTGGCGCGGACCCGTCGTGCGGTTCGCCCTGGACCGCACCCGGCAGCTCGCCGGGATCCGTGAAATGCCGAAGAACCTGATCATTCTGACAATCGGCGCGGCGCGCCGGGATCTGCTAGCGGTGGGCGTCGCGCTGGCCGAGCAGGGCCGGATCGACCGGAGCGAAGACGTCTTCTTCCTGACCTTCGCCGAGGCCAGGTCGGGGCTGGCGGGCCGGGCGCTGCAACCGGTGGTGGCGCAACGGCGGCAGGACTACCAGCAGGAGATGCGGCGACGGCGGGTGCCGCGGGTGCTGTTGTCCGACGGCACCGAACCGGAGAACCTGGGTCAACCGGCCGCGCCATCGGATGGCAGCCTGCGGGGTGTCGCCGCCTCCCCCGGCACCGCCATCGGACCGGCCAGGGTCATTCTCGATCCTGTTGGCGCCCACCTGGAGCCCGGGGACATTCTCGTTGCGCCGTCAACGGACCCCGGCTGGACGCCACTGTTCCTGACGGCCGGCGGGTTGGTGATGGAAATGGGCGGCGCCAACTCGCATGGCGCCGTTGTCGCCCGGGAGTACGGCATTCCCGCCGTGGTCGGCGTGCCGTTGGCCACCGAACGGATATCGTCCGGCGACCCGCTGATCGTGAACGGCACCCTCGGCACGGTCGCCGTCGAAACGACTACTGCAGGTTGAGCCCCACCAGCACGGCCCGGTGATCGCTGCCGCCGGCCGCGAGGACCTCGTCGAAGACCGGCGTCACGCCGCGACCGAGGACGTGGTCCGGCCGGGTGAGCGGGAATTGCGCGGGCCAGGTGAAGCCGAACCCGCCTTTCACGGCATCCCGGGAATCGGTGAGCTCGCCGGTCAACGCGCTCAAGGTGGGATCTGTCGTCGCGGTGTTCAGATCGCCCATGACGAGCACCTTCTCGGCCGGGTCGGCGGCGACCAACGCTGCCAGGTCGGCGACCGCCTGATCCCGGTCATCGGTGTCCCCGGGCCGCACCGACGGCAGATGTACTGCGTAGACGGCGATGTCGCCCTGACTGTGGTGAACGACCACCCGGAACGACCGGGCCCAACCCATCCCGAGCTCGAAGGTCTCCGGCTCGGACATCGGCCACTGGGACCACAGACCCACGGTGCTCACCCGGGTGTTGTAGCCGTACTGGGCGTCCAGGAACGCGGCCGCGTCCGTGCCGACGATCTCTTGCACCGCGACGATGCCGGCGCCGGTGGCGACCAACGCCTGCGCGGACGACAGCGGGTCGGTGTTGGCCGCGCCGATGTTCTGAGTGGCCACCGTCAGCTGCGCCGAACCGCCCGGGCCCGAAGCGGGCAGCATCTGCGGAACGAACACCGCCGACCACACCAGGGCCGCGACGATGACCGCGGACAGCCCCCACCACGCCTGCCGGATGACGGCGGCCGCACCGAGCAGCACCAACAACAACACTGTCCACGGCAGGAAACTGGTCCAGGCGGCGCCGGCACCGTTAGCGGACGGGATGGACGGAGCAAGTCCGATACCGGCGGCGATGACGAGCGCCGCGAGCCCGATGCTCAACCCGCGCAACGAGCGGCGGCGGCGCGGAGGCCGCTGCTGCGGGGCGGCCGGCGGTTGGGTGAACCCGGTCCACGGCCCGGGCGCGGGTGGCGCGGCCGAGATTCGGGGCAGGGGCATCGTTTGCGGGTTCACCGTACGGGGACGCGCGGGACCGACTCGGGTTGCCCGGAGCGCCGGAGATCCCCCGCTCGGGTCCGCCCGGCCGGTGACGTCTCCCGGCGGTAACGTGGCCTAGCCGCGTTCACCCCGCGGTCAATTGATCTTGATCCCGCAGGTGGCTCGAACCAGGAGACTTCGGTGGCTAAGGCAGACGTACCCGCAGGGCCCGAACCCGAACCCGGTGCGCACAACCCGGACAACGACGACCAGGGACTGCCGACCTTCAGTTCGCGCGACTGGGTCGCCAGTGCGGCCGCGCTGGCCGAACGGCAGCCGGACGTCGCCATCGTCGGCGCGCCCTTCGACATCAACACCACCTACCGGGCCGGCGCCCGGTTCGGCCCGCGGGCGTTGCGGTCGCAGGCCTACGACCCCGGTACTTACCACCTCGACCTCGGGCTGGACATCTTCGAGTGGCTGGACGTCGTCGACGCGGGTGACGCCTACTGCCCGCACGGCCAGTCCGCCCGGTCGCACCGCAACATCGAGTCGAAGGTCACCGACGTGCTCAAGGCCGGGGCGTTCCCGGTCGTCATCGGCGGCGATCACTCGATCACCTACCCGTCGGCGACCGCGGTGGCCCGGAAGTACGGGTGGGGCAAGGTCGGATTGCTGCATTTCGACGCGCACGCCGACACCGCGGACAGCATCGAGGGCAACCTGCACTCGCACGGCACCCCGATGCGCCGGCTGATCGAGTCCGGCGCGATCCGCGGGCGGAACTTCGTGCAGGTCGGGCTGCGCGGTTACTGGCCGCCGCCGGAGGTCTTCGACTGGATGCGGGACCAGGAAATGACCTGGCACCTGATGCACGACGTGTGGGATCGCGGCATGCGGCCGGTGATCGCCGACGCCATCGCCCGGGCCGGTGACGGTTGCGACTGGCTGTACCTGTCCGTCGACATCGATGTGCTCGATCCTGGTTTTGCGCCCGGCACCGGCACCCCGGAGCCGGGCGGGATGAACCCGGCGGATCTGCTGCGCGCCGTCCGGTCCATCGCCCTGGAGACCCCGTTGGTGGCCCTGGACGTCGTGGAGGTGTCCCCGCCGTACGACCATGCCGAGACCACGGTGAACGCCGCGCACCGGGTGGTCCTGGAAACGATGGGCGCCCTGGCCGCGAAGAAGCGGGCGAAGGACGGCGGGACCGTCACCCGACCCGGCACCGCTCCGGATTCGGCGACCCTGCGGTACCCGGTGGAACCGGCCGAGTGGTCGCGACCGGGCGCGCCGTACAACGCCTATGACGAGCACGACCACCACCTGAGCGGCGATCACGAGGAACACGCCTGACCAGCGGGAGCGCACCGGATCGAGAGCCGGCGCGCGCGATGGACGTGCTGATCCTGGGCGGGACGGCTTGGCTGGGCCGGGAGATCGCCCGGCAGGCGGTGGCGGCCGGCCATGCGGTGACCTGCTTGGCCCGCGGCGCGGGCGGCCCGGTCGCCGCCGGGGCCGAGCTCGTGGCCGTTGACCGCCGGTCACCTGGCGCCTACGACCGCGGTGCGCCGGGAGTGGGATACCGTCGTCGAGGTCTCCTGGCAGCCGGGTCATGGTTCGCGGCGCTCTGGCCGCGTTGGCCGATCACGCCACGCACTGGACCTACGTGTCCTCGATCAGCGTCTACACCGAACACGGCGGCTCGGCGGTCACCGAGGCCGATGAGGTTCTCCCGCCCACGGATCGGGCCGAAGTCGGCCGCGACCTTTACGGCGCGGCGAAGGTGGCCTGCGAGCAGTTGTCCGCCGAGCACGTCGGGGATCGCCTGCTGGTGGCCAGGGCCGGCCTGATCGGCGGCCCCGGCGATCACACCGACCGGACCGGGTACTGGGTGGCCAGGGCCGCTCGCGACCCGGCCGCTCGCATGCTCGTGCCGAATGCGCCGGATCAGCCCACCCAGGTGGTCGACGTGCGGGACCTCGCCGGCTGGTTGATCGCCGCCGCGGCCGGCACGACGGTCGGCACCTTCGACGCCGTCGGGCCCGTGGTGCCGTTGCCCGACTGGATCGAACTCGCCCGGCGGATCGGCGCCCACACCGGCGGGACGGCCACCGCCGACCCGCGGTGGTTGCTCGATCACGGCGTTGGGCAGTGGACGGGGCCCGAATCCTTGCCGTTGTGGATCGCGGATGCCGGCGATCGCTATTGGTCCGGCGCTGCGGCGGCAGCGGCCGGCTTGCGCCATCGACCGCGCGTCGAACTGATGACGGACCTGCTGGGTTGGGAACGGAGCCAAGGCCTGGGCCGGCCGCGAAAGGCCGGCCTGACTGCCCGCCGCGAACAGGAACTGCTGGCCTCGTTGATCAGTTAAGGGTCCAGCACAGCTCATCCCAATCCGCCCGATCCCCACCGCCTGACGACCGACGACGGAGACGCGCATGCTCGAGATCAGCACCCTCGGATGGATCGTGACGATCGCGGTGATCGTCGGACTGCTCGCCCTCGACCTCATCCTGGCGGCGGCCAAACCGCACGCCGTCGGCTTCAAGGAGGCCATCGCGTGGTCGGTCTTCTACATCGGCGTTGCCATCGCGTTCGGCATCGTGTTCTGGTACATCGCCGGCGGCGACTTCGGCACCCAATACTTCGCCGGGTACATCGTCGAGAAGAGCCTCTCGGTCGACAACCTGTTCGTTTTCGTCATCATCATGACGACGTTCGCAGTGCCCGAGCAGCACCAGCACAAGGTGCTGACGTTCGGCATCATCATCGCGCTGATCCTGCGGGCCATCTTCATCGTGCTCGGCGCCGCGCTGCTCGAGCTGTTCGCGGTGATGTTCCTGCTGTTCGGCATCCTGTTGATCTTCACGGCGATCCAGCTGTTCCGGCATCGGGACCAGGACCCGGATATTCAGGACAACGGTCTGGTCAGGCTCACCCGCAAGATCATCCCGGTGACGGACGAGTACCACGGCGGCAGCCTGTTCACCCGGATCGACGGCAAGCGGTTCGCCACCCCGCTCTTCATCGTGCTGATCGCCATCGGCAGCACCGACATCCTGTTCGCGTTGGATTCGATCCCGGCCGTCTTCGGCGTCACCGCGGAGCCGTACATCGTCTTCGTCGCCAACGCGTTCGCACTGCTCGGGTTGCGGGCGCTGTTCTTCCTGGTGAAGGGGCTGCTGGATCGGCTGGTGTATCTCTCGACGGGTCTGGCGATCATCCTGGCCTTCATCGGGGTCAAGCTGATCCTGCACTGGGCGCACGGCATCTGGCCGGGCACTCCGGAGATCAGCACGAACCTGTCGTTGCTGGTCATCGTGGTGGTGCTGACCGTGACAACGATCGCCAGCCTGATCAAGAGCAAGAAGGACCCCGAGACCAAGGCGCACGCCGGCTCCCTGCGCAACCATCCGGCCAACGAACACCCCGACCGCTGACGCTTACTCCGGGGGATCCCTGATGCCCGCCCGGGGCTCGGCCGATTACCGTCGCAGCCATGAGCACCCTTGACGACTGGATCGCGCAAGCCTCCACCGCCCTCGACGTCCCCGCAGATTCCCTCTCCACCGAACTCCGCAACGAGCTTTTGGACCTGACCCGCGATGTCGCGCACGGCGTTGCCCGGATCGGCGGGCCACTGACCTGCTACCTCGTTGGGGTGGCCGTCGGGCGCGGCGCTGACCCGGCCGCTGCGCTCGCCGCGCTCACCGCCGTCGTGCCGCAGCCGGTTGCCGATGACGACAAGACGACAAGACGATGAGCGAGCGTGCGAGCGAATCATGGGCACGAATCGTCCCGGGCGCGCGGAGCGTGGTCGGACGATGAGCGAGCGTGCGAGCGAATCATGGGCACGAGTCGTCCCGGGCGCGCGGAGCGTGGTCGGACGATGAGTTGGCTGTCCTGGATCTTCTTCGGCGCACTGGCCGGCTGGGTCGCCTCGCTGGTCCTGCGGGACAAGCAACGCGGCTGCCTGACGAACATGGTCACCGGCATCCTGGGTGCGGTGCTTGCCGGCTTCATCTACCGGTGGGCGACCGGTGTGCCATGGAACTTCGGCTGGGACTGGCAGAGCTTCGGGGTGGCCTGCCTGGGCGCCCTCGGCCTGCTACTGGTGATCAATCTGGTCACCAGGAGCAGCAGCTCCCGGTAGTCCCGGCCGGTAGTCACGGCCGGGTCCGGCTACTGAGCGGGTGGCGGATCTTCCGGGGCGCGGCGCGATCTGGCTCGCCGGACCGCGGCGTCGACCACCGACTGCGCGACCGCTGAGACCTTGATGTGCTCGGCCTGACTGCGCGCCTTGAGCCGCTCGAACGCTTCGGACGGCGTGCATCCGGTCCGACTCATCACGATCCCCATGGCCTGATCGATCACGGATCGGCTGGTCAGGGCTGCCTGCAGGTTCGTTGCGAGCCGCTTCGCCTGCGCAAGCACCTGGGCGTTCTGCACGGCGATGGCGGCCGGCACCGAGAACAACTCCCCGACATTGACCGAGTGCTCGTCGAACGCACCCTTGGCGTGGGCGTAGACGTTCATGGCGCCGAACACCCCGTCCGGGGTGACCAGCGGCAGCGACAGGACGCTGTGCACACCGAGGCGGGCCACCCGAGGCCCGAAGTGTGGCCAGCGGTGCTCGCCGCCGAGTGATCCTGACGTGAACGTCCGTGACTCCCTGGCCGCGCTGATACACGGCCCCTCACCCATCGCATACTGAATGTCGTCGACCTGTCGGACGAAATCCGCTGTGGCGACAATGGTGTCGGAGCGGTTGTCCTCCAGCAACGTCAGGCCCGCGCCGTCAGCGCCGGGAATGGCGTCCACCGCGTAGCCGGCAACCTTCGTCAACGTATCCGTGAGGTCGAGCCGGCCGGTCGCGAGCCGCCCCAGTGCGGCCAGACTCGAGGACAGCGCCCCGTCGGTGGACTCGACAGAGTCCGACGAATCGGGCTCGACGGCTTCGTTGTCGTCTGAATCGCCCGGTGTCTTGTCCACCATGGGAGTGCCTGCCGCCTTACACCTGACCGGACGCTCGCTCCGGATGAATCCGAATGACGACCCGCTGGTCGCGAATCATCGCTTGACGATACTCGTTCCAGTCGGGATGTTCGCCCGCGATGGTGCGGTACACGGTCTCCAGCAGGTCCAAAGCCGCGGGCTGATCCACGATCTCGGCCCGGCCGTCGATCTGCACCCAGGACCCGAAGAATTCCTTGGTAAAGACCAGCACCGACACCGTCGGATCGCGGCGAAGATTCCGCACCTTCGCCAACGGGGCACGGCTGGAAATGCACACGGTCCCGTCAACCAACCCGGCATTGACCGGAGACATCTGTGGCCGACCGTCCTTGCGTCGGGTGCTGATCACGGTCCGGTCGTGCGAACCGACGAAGTTGAGCGCGTCCTGGAGTTCCATCGGCATAGTGTGCGCTTGGACACCTGGCCTACTGAAGGAGGTGCCATGGGATTCGGGACGCTGGCGGTCATCGCCGCCGCAGGTCTGATCGGGCCCCTGCTGGCCCTCCGGTCGGGCTGGAACATCCCCATTGTGCTCGGCGAATTGATTGCCGGGATGGTGTTGGGGGCAACCGGGTTCGGTTGGCTGGATTCCGATGATCCGACATTCACCTTTCTGGCCGATATCGGTTTCGCGCTGGTCATGTTCGTTGTCGGGTCCCATGTGCCGGTGCGGGACCCGCAACTGCGGCGCGGGGTCGGTCCTGGAGTGCTGCGGGCAATCGCCGTCGGGGTGATCGCGGCTGGCTTGGGTGCTGCGGTCGCGGCCCTGTTCGACACCGGTCATGCCGCCCTGTACGCGGTGTTGATGGCATCGTCGTCGGCCGCGTTGATCCTGCCGATCGTGGATTCGTTGCAGCTGACCGGTCCGGCCGTGCTGCAATTGCTACCCCAGGTCGCCGTCGCCGACGCGGCGTGCATCGTGGCGCTGCCGTTGGTGATCGATCCGTCGAACGCCGGCCGGGCGGCGCTGGGCGCGTGCGCGGTCATCGCGTGCGCGGTGGTGTTGTTCTTCCTGCTGCGCTGGTACGAAAAGTCCGGGCGGGGGCACCGGTTGCACCTGCTGTCGAGGACACGGAAGTTCACCCTGGAACTACGGTTCAGCCTGACGATCCTCTTCGGGCTGGCCGCCATCGCCGTAGCCACCCACGTCTCGATCATGCTGGCGGGCTTCGCGTTCGGCATTGTGGTGGCCGCGATCGGGCAGCCAAGGCGACTGGCGAAGCAGCTGTTCGCGCTGACCGAAGGATTCCTCGGGCCGCTGTTCTTCGTCTGGCTCGGAGCATCGCTGGACGTGCGCGATCTGGCTGTTCAGCCCTCGTTGATCGGCCTCGGGCTGATGCTCGGAATCGGCGCCCTGCTCGCGCATATCGCGATGCGGGCCACCGGGCAGCCGTTGTCCATCGGCGCGCTGGCCTGCGCGCAACTGGGGGTCCCGGTCGCCGCCGCCACGTTGGCGACCCAGCTGCATCTACTCGGGCCCGGTGAGGCGCCGGCCCTGATCCTGGGAGCGCTGGTCACCATCGCCGTCGCGACCGTGGCCGGGTCGATCGCAGCGCGAGGATCGGCACAGGGTTCCGCGGCGCAGTTCCAACCCGACGAACAGGTGACCTGACACCTGGAATGGCTCGAACACGGGCTCGACCACGCCGTCGAGAAGTTGATAGATCCCCTGGCGACAGGAATCACATCAGGCTGGCTATTGGAGTTCGCCCGTACCCTGACCGCACTCGGAACCGACCCGGTCACGCTGGGCAGTCCCGGGACGAACGGCCGCGCCGACGCCGGCTGGCAGTCACCCTGCGCAACGGCGACTCCGTGGCGACAGGTCGATCCGGCCGACCACTTCGCCGAGCGTTCCGCGCCCTGATCGCTGACGGCACCATCGACCCGGAGACCCTGCCGGCGGCTGCGCAAGCCTGAGTGACTACCTGACCTTTTCCGGGATCTGGTCCAGTACCAGCAGAATGCTGACGGACAGCGCGCGGGACGCCTTCTTGTCCAGCTTGGTGTTTTCGCTGACGACACCCTGGACGAGTTCCACCCGGTTTTCGTAGGGCGACAGGACGGTGGCCTTGCTCATGGTGAAATCCATTTCTGTGCTGTCTTTGATGCTCGAGAAAGTCACCGCAGATTAGCCACGACGCCCCCACCGAGCGTACGCGGAAACCCCTTGCTCGCGGGACGCTTCCCGAGGCCCACCGATGCCGGCTCGGCGTGGGCGGGTCAGTGTTCCGCCGCAGCGTAAGGTCACGCAGATGAGGCCGCCATGGTCTCGCTAGGCAAGGGAGCGGCAATGTCCGACAAGTCCCCGCGACAGACCATGACGAAAAAACCCGGAAAATCCATCAAGGAAAAGCGGGCCGACAAAAAGGCCAAGGGCAGCGCCGCTGAGGCCTTCAATCCGGTCTCGAAGGCCACCAAGCACTGACGGCACCGCGTCAGCTGGGCGGGCCTTCGTAGCCGCCGACAGCCGCGCCCAGTAATTCTGCGAACGTGATCGCCGTGTCGTCCTCGTACGCCGGACCCAGTATCTGCAGCCCGACCGGTAAGCCCGTGCCCGTTCGCCCGACCGGAGCGACAACGGCCGGCAACCCGGCCAACGAGGCGTGGGAGACCCAGAACGACTGTGCGTCATAGGGTCTGTCGCCTTCCGGGGTGCTGATGGTGCGCTGCTCGAACGGTCTGTCGTCGTGCGGGAAGGCCGCCGTGAAATTCGCCGGGCACAGAAAGACATCGATATCCTGGAAATAGCGTGACCAGGCCGCGCGCACCGACATCCGCCGCGCCTGCTGCTCGATGACCGCCGACAGCGGGGCGAAATCCGGATCACCCTGCTGTTGATACGCAAAGAACAATCCGACCTGAAAGCCGAACGACTCGTGGTCCCGGCCCGGGTCGATCCCGTCCGGCCAGCCCGCGACGATGCTCACCCCGGCCAGCGCCAGCGCATCGACCGCGTCGGACAGCCGTGCTGCGACCGCACTGGACACCGGGGCACGCTCGTCATCGAGCACCACACCGACCCGGAATTCGTCCAGTCGGCGGTGGCGTGGCGGCGCCAGCTGCCAGCGCAATCCGTTGTCGGCGGGGAATTCCGGACCGGCCGTGGCAACCAACGCCAGCCGCAGATCGGCCGCCGACCGGGCGAGCGGGCCCACCGCCGACAGATACTGCATGGCATTGGGCAGCGCAGGCGGTCCCGGGGGCTGAAATCCGGTCAGCGACACAATCTCGGCAGTCGGCTTCAGCCCGTACACCCCGCAGAAGCTCGCCGGAATGCGAATGGAACCCACCAGATCCGAGCCGTACTCCAGGAAGGTCATGCCCGCGGCGAGCGCGGCGGCGCCACCACCGGTCGACCCGCCTGGTGACCGCGTCAGATCCCACGGATTGTTCGTGACGCCGTACACCTCGTTGGCGGTCTGCCCGAAATCCGCCAACATGAAGTGCACGTTGGTCTTTCCGGCAACGATCGCGCCGGCCGCCCGCAACCGGCGCACCACCTCGGCATCGGTATCGGCGACATAGTCCTTGAACGCCGGGTTGCCCCAGGTGGTGTGCAGGCCGCTGACGTGGAAGCTTTCCTTGATCGTCATCGGGACCCCGTGCAGCGGGCCGACCGCGCCGCCGCGCGCGAGTACATCGTCGGCGGCCGCCGCCTCCCGCATCGCCTCCTCGCGACGGCATTCGACCACCGCGTTGACCGCGGGATTGGCCGCATCGATCCGGTCGAACATCGCCGCCGTCAACTCCCGCGCCGATATCGCTTTGCGGTGAACCATTCCCGCGGCGACAGTGGCAGTGGAGAACATGAGGTCAGGCGTGATCTGCGTCATCGGTCCCTCCCAGGAATTCGTCGGTGACCAGCGGCTCCTGGAGTTCGGTGACCCAGTCATCCTGGTTGTCGCCGACTGCGAGATACAGCTCACGGTTGAAACCCGCAGAGCGGAGACCGTTGGCGTCCAGCCAACCGGCCAGAGTTTGCATCGTCGCCGACACGCGGTCCATGCTTCCGCGGTGCACGATGGTCGCCGCCCGCTCGATCTCCGGCAGGTCGACGATGGAGAACCCTTGTCCAGCAGAACGTTCGACCATGACCGGCAGGGCGGCGTGGACCACCACCGAGCTTTCCGGCCCATCGGTGTAATAGGCGATACCGTCACCCGTCGGCACGATCCCGGCAGCATCGAGGCGCCGGCCCAGTTCGTCGTACAGCGGACCGATCACCGGCCCGATCGACTGCGGCTCGAAACTCGCGGCGACACCGCTCAATTCGGCCACTCGCACGGCCGCAATGGACTTGACGACGATCTCGTCGATTCCCATGGCGCCCTCCCGTTCGATGATGTCCAACCTCGCGCGCACCTGCGCCAGCCTGGCCGTGTCGCTCGCGACCTGGGATTGCAGCTCCGCCTGCCGGAGCCGGAGCATTCCGCGCAATTCGGCGATGCCGACCTTCTCATCCAGGATTTCCTGGACCTGGGCGAGCGTGAAACCCAATTCTTTGAGCGCGACGATCCGGTTGAGCCTGGCGAGCTGCGCGACAGCATAGAAGCGGTACCCGGTCAGCCGGTCGACCTGGGCGGGCCGTAGCAGCCCAACAGCGTCGTAGTGCCGCAGCATCCGCACCGACACCCGACCGTGCCTGGCGAAGTCCCCGATGCCGATCATGGACAAGTTCTACGGCCTCACACGGTGTCAGAGTCAAGGTCGGGTCCCAGCAGTTCCCTGGTCACCGCGGCCGTCAGCCAGGCCTGGTAACGAGCCACGGACCAGCCGCGCTCGAGCACCAGCCGAACGTAAGGCCCCGGATCCATCGCCAACCAGCACAGATCGGCTGCTTCGGCCGGGGCCAGACCGGGCCGCAGCCCACCGATCGAGACCAGGTGCGCCACGAAGGCCCGAGCCCCCTCCAGTCGGTGCCGATCGGACTGCCGAACCAGCGCCGCGGCGTCGTCATCGACGTGCCCGGCGGCCGCGAGCGCGGCGCCGATCGGGGCTGCCCTGGTGGCAGTGTCGGTGATCATCGCCGCCCACAACCGGACGGCAGCTGCCGGGTCGGAGGTAGCCAGAATGCCCTGCACCGGTGCCCTGTCGATCATCGGGATCGGCTCGTCGTCCCCCACCAGCGACCAATCGAAGGCATCTTTGAGCAGCCCCAGCTTACTGCCGCCCGCCGCGAAGACGGTCTTTCGAGAAACGTTGGCCGCCTTGGCGATCGCCTCCATGGTGGTGGCTGCGTACCCCTGCGAGATGAAGAGCTCGGCGGCCGCCGCGACGATTGCCCGGCGGGTCGCCCGCGCCTGCTCGTCGCGCACGGGCGATTCGTACCCGCGCCTCGCCGGCGTCGTCACCGCGGCCATCCCGTTTCGGCCAATTCGCCCAAAGCCCTTGACGGCATCGCTGCGCGCTCCCCATGATTGACGACATATTCGCTATACCGACAGTAACACCAATAGCATGAACAGGGGATGCGGACCATGAAGGTGGCCATCATCGGAGCCGGCCCCACCGGCCTCGTCATGGGAATCGGCCTGGCCCGGCGCGGTCACCAAATCGTCGCCGTCGACCGCGACGGCGGCCCGGCGGCGGACGGGAGGTGGCCCCGCAAGGGCGTCATGCAGTTCCATCACGCCCACGGCTTCCGGCCGCAGATCGGCAACCTACTGCAGCGCGAGGCCCCGGCGGCGTGGGAGAACTGGCTGGCAGCCGGCGCAGAGCCGATCGAGATGCAGCTACCCGGCATGGGCCTGACGCCCGTCGGAATGCGTTCGCGCAGAGCGACTTTCGAGACCGCCGTGCGAGCGGCCGCGCTCGAGCAGCCGGGTCTGTCCCTCCGCAAGGGACACGTCGATGAGGTAACCAGCTCGGGCGGCAAGGCCAGCGGGATCAGGGTCGACGGCGCGGCGATCGACGCGGACCTGGTACTCGACGCCTCGGGGCGATCGAGCCGAGTCACCCGCGGCCTGCGGACCGCCCCGAGCATCGGTGGGCCGTGCGGCATCGCCTACGTCGACCGGCAGTACCAACTCCGGGACGGTGTTCCGACGCCGCCCCTGGCCAATCCGCTTGCCTGGCAGGGTGACTATCCGGGTTACCAGGTGATCATCTTCCTGCACGAGCGCGGGACGTTCTCGACACTGATCATCCGCAACACCAGCGACCGCTCGCTGGTCTCGCTCCGGCACAACGACGCCTTCGACGCGGCCGCCCGGGCGATCCCGGGCCTGGCCGCCTGGACCGATCCGGCGGTTTCCCGACCGATCACCGACGTGCTGCCCGGCGGCGCGCTGCTGAACTACTACCGCAGCCAGCGCCGCGCCGACGGCGCGCTCGCGCTGCCGGGGCTCGTCTTCGTCGGCGACGCCGTGTGCACCACGACTCCGAGCTTCGGTCGTGGGCTCACCACCAGCTACCTGCAGGCCGGTGAGCTGCTCAGGCTCTTCGACGAGTACGGCGCCGACGCGGTGGCGATCGGCGAGGAATTCGATTCCTGGTGCGAGCTGAACATGCGGCCCTGGGTCGAGGACCACCACCTGATGGACAACGCGCTGGCCGATCGGTGGGCCGGCAGGGAGATCGACCTCGCCGGCCGGTTGCCGTCCGACCTGATCATGCAGGCCGCCGCGCAGGACCCCAGCATCAACGAAGCCATCGGCCCGTACCTGTCGATGCTCGGGCTGCCGTCGTGCCTGGATGCCGTTGAACCGAAGGCGAAGGCGGTCTACCGGACCGGCTGGCGACCGGAGTTCACCCCTGGCCCGACCCGTGCCGAACTGGCGGACATCGCCTCCCGGGCTGTTCCGGTCGGCGCCGGACGTTAGTCGTCGAACTGCTTCAAGATCAAGATTCGGGACCTTCTGATGTCACTCTGCGACGCCAAACCTTCCGAAACGTTGATCTTGGTCCGTCAGTCCACGCCGACCTGACCGCCGCACCGCGGACAGACGGTCGGTGGCTCGACCGGTACGAAGAGTCCGCAGTCCGGGCACACCCGGGGCGCCCAGCACACCGGATCGCCGCCGAGGTCGGCAGCCTCCAGCCGGGTCACCGGCCGGACCGGTCCGGTGGGCGGCTGCTGTTGCGGGGTTGCCGAGTGCGGGTCTTTCATCACCCCATGGTCCTCGAATTCCCTGATGCCGCAGGTTGGGAGTCCTGGCTGGGCGTACACCACCACACGCGGCCGGCGGCCTGGTTGCGCATCGGCAAGCGGCACTCGGGAGCGGCATTGCTGGCGATCACCGACGCACTGGACGCCGCCCTATGTTCTAAGAGGCGCAACGCACCGCCGAGGTCCCACCCGATCTCGCCGCGGCGTTATCGGCAAACACCCGGGCGCAGGATACCTTCGCACGCCTCGGCAAATCCGGCCGGTACGCCGTCATCCTGCCGCTGCTCAAGGCCCGCACCTCGGCGACCCGAGCGAGAATCATCGCCCAGTCGATCGAACCCTCGCCGCCCGCGAGTGACCCGGGTCTGGACCGGGCTACCGATCGTCGAACTCGTCGGCGGACCCGGCCTGCGCCCGCTGGCCGAGCACCTGCAATTCGTCCCACACGGCCCGTGACTGATCAACGCAGACCACCACCAGGTCACCCGGATTGGCCCACTCGACGCCGGCCTTGGTGGCCTCGATCTCGTCGAGGACGACCTCGATCTGCTTGACCCTGGCACCCTCGGCCTGGGCCTGTTTGGCGCCCTGCACGATCAACCCGGCCGTCTCCCCCGGTGCCCGGCCCCGCAACCGGACGTCCTCGCGGACGATGATCCGGTCGAAATGCTTGGCCGACTCCCGCCCGAGATCGATCATGTCCTGGTCCCGGCGGTCACCCGCGGTGGCGACAACGCCGATCCGTTGCGGGCGTTCCCAAGACGCGCTGTCCTCGAAGAACCGATCGACGAACCCGCCGAGGGCGACCATCGCCGGCGCGTTGTGGCAGTAGTCGACGATGACCTTGATGCCCTTGACCTCGGTCATGTTCATCCGGCCGGGCGCCGAGTAGTAGGACGGGGTGAAGGAACGCAAACCGCCGCGGATGTCCTGCAGGTGTGCCCCTGCGCAGTACGCCGCGCCGGCCGCGGCCATGGCGTTCTGCACGTTGAACATGGCCTTGCCGCCGAAGGTTGCCGGCAGCAGGTGGGTGTAGGCGATCGGCATCCGGCGCCGCCCGTGCACCAGCACGATCAGGTCGCCCAGTTCGCCCGGCTCCAGGATCACGGCCTTGCCGCCGCGGCGGCAGTGGTCGGAGATCATCCGGTTGTCCGGCACGATCGAGAACCAGACCACCTCACCCGACGACGCGCGGCGCATCCCGGCGACCAGCGGATCGTCCGCGTTGAGCACGGCCGCGCCGTTCTTCGGCACCGCCTCGACGATGACCTGCTTGACCTGGGCGAGCTGCTCGACCGTGTCGATGCCGCGCAGACCCAGGTGGTCCGGCTGCACATTGAGCACGACGGCCACGTCGTTACGGGAGTAACCGAGGCCCTCCCGGAGGATCCCGCCGCGGGCGACCTCGAAGACCGCGAAGTCGACCCGCGGGTTCTGCAGCACCATGCGCGCCGACCGCGGGCCGGACGCGTCGGACTTGATGACGAGCCGGTCGTCGATGACGATGCCGTCCGTCGAGGTCATTCCGACCTTGCGGCCCATGTTCTTGAAGATGTGGCTGATCATCCGGCTGCAGGTCGTCTTGCCGTTGGTGCCGGTCACCGCGATGATCGGGATCCGCGAGCTCGTCCCGGGTGGGAACATCAGGTCCACAACGGGTTTCGCGACGTACTGCGGGTCGCCGATGGTCGGGTGTGAGTGCATCCGGAAGCCGGGCGCCGCGTTCACCTCGCAGATCGCGCCACCGGTTTCCCGGACCGGCTGGGTGATGTCCGGGCAAAGGAAGTCGATGCCGGCGATGTCCAGCCCGACGACCCGGGCGGCCTCCTCAGCGATGTCAATGTTGTCCGGGTGCGCCTCGAACGTGCGGTCGATCGAGATGCCACCGGTGGACATGTTGCCGGTCAGCGCGAGTTTGACCATCTCCCCCCGGGGTGGCACATCGGTCATCGCGTAGCCCTGCTCCCGCACCAATTCGATGGCTCCAGCTGTTACTTCTATGCGGGTGAGCACCTTTTCGTGACCGACGCCCCGACGCGGGTCGGCGTTGGTGGTCTCCACCAGCTCGGCGACCGTCTTGGTGCCGTCACCGATCACGTGGGCCGGCACCCGCTCAGCGATGGCGATCATCTGGCCGCCGACCACCAGCACCCGGTAGTCCTTGCCGGTGATGAACGACTCGACGAGCACGTAACCGCGGCGCGACTGGTCGTAGGCCTCTTCAAACGCCGCGCGGACCTCTTCCTCGGTGTTGAGGTTGATCGCGACGCCGCGACCGTGGTTGCCATCGAGGGGCTTGAGCACCACCGGGTAGCCGATCCGGCGCGCCATCCGGACGGCGTCATCGGCCCTGCGGACCACCTCCGAGGTGGGGACGGGCAAACCGGCGGCGGCGAGCAGCCGGTTCGTCAGCTCCTTGTCGGAGGCGATATCCACTGCGAGGGACGACGTCAGGGACGTCATGGTGGCCCGGATCCGCTGCTGGTTGACGCCGTGCCCCAGTTGCACCAGCGACCCGGAATTCAGCCGCTGCCAGGGGATGTCGCGCGCAATGGCCTCGTCCAGGATGGCCTGGGTGGACGGGCCGAAGGCCGATCGCTGACAGGTTCGCAGGTAGTCCTCGTGCTCGCTGTCGAAATCGAACTCGTCGTCGCCGAGGTCGTTGCCGGGCACCAGGTGGTTGACCAACCGGACCGCGAGCTTCCCGGCAAGGCTCCCGACGGTCTCGTCGAGATAGCCGAAAATGACGTTGTAGACGCCGCTTTCGCCGGTGGAGCGGGTCTTGCCGCGGGTGATCTCATGCCCGGCCGTTCGCTCCAGCTCGAGTGCGACATGCTCGACGACGTGCCCGGCCCAGGTGCCCTCGATCAGCCGCTCGACGAAGCCACCGTCCCTTCCCCGCGAACACTGATGATCATGCAGACCGGGCAGCAGGGTGATCAGGGACTCGGTGAAACCGGGCAGCGTGTCGGTGGGGAACTTCTCCAGCCGGCCGATGTCGACGACCATGTGGATCGCCGGCTCGTAGGACCAGAAGTTCGGCCCCCGGTAGATCCGGGTCTCCCTGATGGTGATGTCGGGCCCGGCGTGCTGCACCCCGGACGGCGCTGCGGCCGCTCCTGGCTGTGCAGACTCTGTCGATCCTGTCATCTTCGCGCGCCTTCCCACTGCCGACCGGTGCTTGCGCATTCTGCCCTCCATCCCGGACAGGCGCGCTACCGGGCGGAAGGCGGTGTCCATTCGGCGCACCAGCAGGGCCTTTAGTCCCGTCCTTGGCCCGGGGGCTGGCTTTAATCCGCGCAACCAGTGACAGTTGAGGGGTGGCAACCACCACGCCCACTGTCGGGTTGCACGAGGACGCGTCGTCCATCGTCAGCGCCCTGGTTTCGCGTGCCCGGGTTGTCACCGGGATGAACATCGCCTCGGCGGCCGTCCGGGGCGCCGACGGACTGTTCCCGATGTCGGTGTACAGCGGGATCCGCTCCGAGGCTTTCCGCAACCTGCGGATCAGACCGGGCGCCGGCCTGGGCGGGCTGGTGCTGCGCAGCGGTGAGCCGGTCCGGCTGCCCGACTACCACCGGTCCGCGCTGATCACCCCGGACTACATGGAAGCCGTTGACGTCGAAGGCATCCACGGCATCGTCTGCGTGCCAGTGCTCGGCCCGGACGGGATCGAGGCACTGCTGTATGCCGCCGTCCGGACCAGCTCGAACCCCGGCGACATCGCGGTGATCAAGCTGGAAGGGCTCGCCGCAGAGGCCGGTACCGCCCTGCACCACCTCGCGCAGAAGGCCAGCCAGGCGGAACTGGCGGCGCTGCGGCAACGGCAGGAGATCGCCGGTCGGCTGCACGATTCCATCGCCCAGACCCTGTTCTCGGTCGGCATGCTGGCCAGGAAGACCCGCGGCCAGCGCGACCCTGCCGCGCTGGCGAACAGCCTCGCCGAGATCGAGTCGGTGGCCGGCGTTGCGCGCTCCGAACTGCGGGAGACGCTTGCCGATCTGTGCCGGGTGCCGGATGGGCGCGGACTGGACCTGGCGTTGGTCGCCGAGGGCCGGGCCTTCACCGCGGGAAGCGGCATCCCGGTGTGGTGGAGCCACCGCGGCACCCCCCGGGGGCTGGCCCCCGAGGTCACCGAACTCGTCATCAACGCCCTGCGCGAGGGATTGCGGAACGCGGTCAAGCACGCCGACGCCGAGCAGGTGATGGCGACCCTGCGCTGGGGTGCGCAGGAGGTTGTTTTCGTCCTGCAGATGCAGTGGGGCGAGCACGCTGACCGGCCCGCCGCCGCCGAAGCCTCGCACAACGACCGGGGGGTGCCGTGGGCGCCCGGATCCGGTCTGGGGATGATTGCCGATCGAGCGGCCCGGCTCGGCGGAGCGTTGGAGCTGACGATCAACCCCGACCGTGACGGCCTCGTCATCCAACGGTTGACCCTCCCGGCGCCGGGTTACGACACGTGAGCGAGTCGGCATGATTCCGGTCAAGGTGCTGGTGGTCGACGACCATCCGCTGGCCCGGCGCGGCGTCGGATCCCTGCTGGCCGAGGCCTTCCCCGACCTGGAACTGCGGGAGGCCGGGACGACCACCGAGGCGATCAAGATCGCCACCTCGTTCCAGCCGAACCTGGTGGTGCTGGACCTGCGGACGCCCGATCCACCCGGTCCGGCGGCAACGTGCGCGGTGTTGAAGGAGCGCAACAAGCGCGGCTACATCGTCATCCTGACGGCGTTTGCCGAAATGGATCTGATCCGGCAATGCCTGGCCGCCGGTGCGGACGGGGTGTTGCTGAAGGATGCAGAGCCCGACGATTTGGTGATGCGGCTGCGGCACCTGGCCGCCGGCACCAGGGTAATCGACCCGCGGGTGGCGCAGTCGCTGGCCGCTGACATGGTCAGCACCCTGCGCGGGGAGACCGAGCAGGTCGTGCTGTCGCCTCGGGAGCGGGAGGTGCTCGATCTGCTCGCCGAGGGCTGCTCGAACAAGCAGATCGCCGGCCGGTTGTTCATTGCCGAGACCACCGTGAAAGGTTATGTCGCAGCACTTCTGGACAAGCTGGGCGTCGATTCCCGGTTGCAGGCGGTGGTCCGGGCGGCGCAGCGCGGGTTGTTGTAGCCACTCCGCGGCGCCGGTCCGCACTCCGCGCCGCTGGTCCGCACTCCGCGCCGCCGTTCCGCACTCCGTGCTGGTGGGGTGCACCCCGCGCCGGTCCCAGGCAACGCGCAGTGCGTATTCCTGGCGCGGAGTCAACGGCGCCGCACGACAGCAAACCGGCCGGCCCTCCCCATGCGGGGAGGGCCGGCCGGTTCGCCGATTGCTACTCGGTTCAGCTGCGGAACAGCGGCCGGTTCGGCAGGATCGGGCGGCCGAACGTCGAGGAACCGACGGCGGCAAGGCACAGGTAGAACGCCAGCGCAGCCGCGACCAGCCCGAGGACGCCACCCATCGTGGTGAATGCAGAACCCCAACCGAAGTCGCCGAGCGCCAGCAGCACGAAAACCACGTCCACCACGGCGAACAGGGTGGCCAGCACAACGGTCGTCCGGAGTGCGGCAACCAGCATCAGGGTGGTGAAGATCGCCCAGGCAATCAGGTACCAGCCTGCGGCAACACCGTGGAACTCCGCCGGGATGGTCGGGGCGAAGAAGGTGACGTAGGCCCAGTAAGACAGCCAGAAGGCGCCGTAGGCGGAGAAGACGGTGGCACCGAAGACGTTGCCCTTACGGTATTCCCACATCCCGGCCAGCAGTTGGGCGATCCCGCCGAAGGTCAGCGCGACGGCCAGCACAATCGGCGAGGCCGCCTTGGGCATGATGCCGGCGTTCACCAGGCTGAGCAGGAACGTGGTGAGGGCGAACGCGGCAAGTCCGAGTCCGGCCGGGTCGGCGATCATGGACGTCTGGGCGGACGCCATCTCACGGGCCTGGGCAATCCGACCGGCGGTCGGGTCGTTGAGATCGGCAAACAGATCGTTGTCGTGGTCGGGGCGTGGAATTGCTGTCTTGACTGGAACGGACATCGTTGGTGCTCCTTTATCGGTGGTGCATGGGTTGCTGTGGATTGGGTGCTTCCGTAGACCGGGCAGGCTCAGCGGAAGGCGTTGAGGCCGGTGATGGCGCGGCCGACGATCAGCGACTGGATGGAGTCGGTGCCCTCGTAGGTGTAGACGGCCTCGATGTCGGCGTGATGCCGGGCGACGTGGTGATCCAGCAGAATCCCGTTGCCGCCCAGGATGTCCCGGGCCATGGCGCAGACCCGGCGGGCGCCGTCGCCGGTGTTCAGTTTGGCCAGTGCGGCGTGCTCGATCGACACCCGGCCCTGCGCCTGCAGCTGCGACATCCGGGTGCACACCAGCTGCATCGCGGTGATGTCGGACAGCATGTGCGAGAGCTTGTCCTGGATCAGCTGGAAGCGGGCCAGCGGGCGGCCGAACTGCTCGCGCCGCAGCGAGTAGGACAGCGCCGCCTCGTACGCGGCGATCGCGTGTCCCAGCGCTTCCCAGGCGACGGTCTGCCGGGACTTGGCGAGCACGAAGTTCGCGTCGTCCCAGCTGTTCGCCTTCGCGAGTCGGGCGCCGAGCGGTACCCGGACGCCGTCGAGCTTGATCTGCGCCTGCCAGACCCCGCGGTTCGCCGCTTTGCCGACGATCTTCCGGGCGTGGTAGCCGGGGACCGGGTGCTCGGCGCCGTCCGGGTGCTCGACCACGAAGGCGCCGACGTTGCCGTCGTCGTCCCGCGCCCAGACCACCACGATGCCGGCGACGGTGCCGTTGCCGATCCAGCGCTTCTCCCCGTCGAGCACCCATTCATTGCCGTCCCGCCTCGCCCTGGTTTCCAGGGCCACCACGTCGGAGCCGTGCTTCGGCTCGGTCAACGCGAACGCGCCCAGAACCTCGCAGGCCGCCATCCGCGGGAGATACTGCGCCCGCTGCTCCGGTGAACCGAGCATGCCGATGGTCGTCATCGCCAGACCGGAGTGCACGGCGTTCAGGGTGGCGACGCTGCCGTCCCCTCGTGCCAACTCGGCGGCGATCATGCCCTCGGCCAGGTACGACAGGCCGGGGCAGCCGTCACCGACGAGCGAGCCGCCGGCAATGCCCAGCTCGCCGTAGCCTTTGACGAGCTCGACGGGGAATCGGGCCGCCTCCCAGTAGGCGGCGGCGATCGGCGAGACCTCGGTGTCGACCCAGACCCGGACCCGGTCCCGGATCGCCCGCTCGTCGTCGGACAGCAATTCGTCCAGGCTGTAGAAATCGGTCGCCCTGGACAGTGCCAGGTCGTCACCGCTGGGGAACTCCACCTCTGTGGACTCAGCGGACTCGACATCTGTTGCCGTATCTACATACTCGGTAGTGATTGTCATGGCTAGCCCTGAATCCTGTTGTTGTGTCCGGCCCATTCGGCGGTGCGCAGCAGGTCCTTGCGGACCTTGCCGGTCGACGTGCGAGGTAGTTCGACCACGAAGTCGACCGACTTCGGGGCCTTGAATTTCGCGATGTGTTCCTTGACGTGCAGGATCAGGTCGGCCTGCAAAACCGTCTGGCCGGCGGCCAGCACAACGAAGGCCTTGGGCCGTTCGCCCCACCGCTCGTCCGGAATCGCAATGACGGCGACGTCGGCAACCGCAGGGTGCGAGGCGAGTGCGTGCTCTACCTCGACAGTGGAGATGTTCTCGCCGCCGGAGATGACGATGTCCTTGGCCCGATCCAGCAGCTGGATGTAGCCGTCTGGGTAGCGCACCCCGAGGTCACCGGAGTGGAACCAGCCGCCCTTGAAGGCCTCAGCGGTCGCTTCCGGATCGCGGAAGTACTCCTTCATCACTGTGTTGCCGCGCATCACGATCTCGCCCATGGTCACCCCGTCGGAAGGTACATCGACAAGCTCATCCGAGTGTCCATACGTGGCAACGACTCTCGCATCATCAGCGGTGATCATGCCGACACCCTGCCGGGACATCAGCTTCGACCGTTCCGCCACCGCCAGCGCGTGCCACGAGTCCTGCTGCTCGCACACCGTGTACGGGCCGTAGGTCTCGGTCAGCCCGTAGACATGCACGACCTTGACGTTCAGTTCGGCGAATGCGTTGATGATGGACGGGCTCGGTGGGGCGCCGGCGGTGGTGACGGTGAGTGCCTGCCGCAGCGGGTGGGACAGCGACGAATCCTTCATCATCGACAGCACGGTCGGCGCGCCGGCCATGTGGGTGACCCCGGCGTGGTCGATCAGCCGCCAGATGTCGTCGGCCTTGACGGCCCGCAAGCACACATGGGTGCCGGCGACAGCGGTCAGCGCCCAGGTGGTGCACCAGCCGTTGCAGTGGAACATCGGCAGCGTCCACAGGTAGCTGGAGCCGTCGACGAATCCCTGGTGGATGACCTCGCCGAGCGAGTTCAAGTAAGCACCGCGGTGGGTGTAGACGACACCCTTCGGCTTGCCGGTGGTGCCCGAGGTGTAGTTCAGACTGATCGGGTCGCCCTCGTCACCGACCACGAAGGGGATCGGAACGTCACTGCCGGCGGCCAGCAGGTCGTGGTAACCGGTGGTGAAGGCCAGTTCGACAGCGATACCGGTCTCGCTGGGCAGGGTGATGATCTCCCGCAGAGTGGTGACGGCAGCGAGCTTCTCGCGAGCGGGCTCGACCAGCGGGGCATCGGCCAGCAGGAACTCGGCACCGGAATGCTCGACGATCTGGGCGACTTCTTCCGGGGCCAATCGGGTGTTCAAGGCGACGAGCACGCCGCCGGCCAGCGGTACCGCGAAGTGACCGATCAGCACCTCAGCGCAGTTCGGGGCAAGATAGGCGACCCGGTCGCCCTTTTGCAAACCTCTGGCTTGCAAAGCATTTGCCAGCCGATTGACTTCGGCAGCCATAGCCGCGTAGGTGAAGGTTCGTGTTCCGTCAATGATCGCCGTCCGGTCCGGGTGCACCGAGGCCGCGCGCTGGAGAAAACGCAACGGTGTGAGGGGGTTTTCCATTGGATGTCTCCCAATTCTCCGGCGCCGTCGTTGGGGCCGTGACCTCAGGAGATATCCAAACGTGGCCGGTGCACAGAGGCTTAGGTCCCCTTGGGTCCTTCCGGAGGTGCTCATCCCCTCCTTTAGAACTGATCGCGGCGGAACTCCCCCTGGCGACCGGCCGCCCGATGCGATAGACCTCTCAGGGGACTGGCCTACCTAGGAGGATCCTGTGCGATTTCTTCAGCATCGCGGTCATCGTTTCGCCGCCATCGCCTCCATCGCCGTGCTGTCGCTGGTTGCCGGCACGGTGACCGTTCCGGCGGCGGCGGCTGAACCTGCCCCACAGGTAACCAGTGCCACCGGCGGGGGCCACGACCACGGGACCGACCCGGTGCTGATGTTCGCGGCTGACGGGATGCGGCAGGACATCGTCGAGCGATATGCCAAGGAACGCAACGGGGTTCCCGGGTTTGCCGAACTGCTGAAGAAAGGCGCGGCCGCCAGTGGCAACGGCATGCTGACCCAGGCACCGCCGAACACCGGAGCCGGTTGGTACACGATGGCCACCGGCGCGTGGCCGGGAGTGACCGGTTCCACCAACAACACCTTCCACATCAACACCCAGCCGTTGGCCAACCGGACGGCCGCCTTTGACCCCGGCGTGCTGCAGGCCGAGACGATTGCCCAGTCCGCCGAGCGCGGTGGCAAGAAGGTGATTCAGCTGGAGTGGGCCGGTGGCCGGAACGGCGCGATCAACGGTCCGACGGTCGACTTCCGGACGTTCCACTCCGGCCGCGGCGTCACCACCAACTTCGTCACGCCGTCCGATCGCGAAAATCTGATCGCTTCGTTCGGGCTGCAGTTCGACCACCCCGGCGGCTTCGCCGGCCAGGCACCCTTCCCGCAGGCGGCCCCGACGCCGGCGACCGGATGGACCGGTGCACCGCGCTCCTACTCGCCGGCCCTCGAGATCCGGATGCGGGTGCTGGACTTCGGCGTCGACAAGTACGGCCTGGACGCGTACATCTACGACAGCAGGAACGACAACCGGCTCAACTACGACCGGGTGTTGTTCGCGCGTAACAAGAATGCCGCTGAACCGGTGGCGAATCTGCGACAGGGTCAGCTGGCTGACGTCAAGGTCACAGTCATCGGTGGCGCGCTTGAATGGCCTGACTGCCGGCATGCTGATCAAGGTCGAGGCCCTCAACGAACAACGCCTCCAAGGTTCGGCTATTTCATACCTCGGTCAGCCGAGCCAACGCCAGCTGGCCCGGTTTCCCCGGACAGGACGGCTTCACCGACTTCGCGGAGTACGTGGCACAGAAGTACCCGACCTCCACCGCCGGCGACTTCGCCGTGCTGGAGGCCGGGGTGGTGAGCGAGGAAACCTACGTCGAGCAGGCGCTGTACTGGGAGAAGGCCCACCAGCCACTCCTGAAGTACCTGATCAAGACTTACCGCCCGGATCTGGCCCTCGTCGGCTATCCGGCGACCGACGAAATGCAGCACCAGTTCCTCGGCCTGGTGTCCCCGACGCTACCGAAGGGTGCTGCCAACCCCGCCTATGACGACGTCACGCTCGACGGCATGAAGGACGGCCGGGTCAAGCAGCGCGAGGCCTTCATCCGCCGCGCGTATGAGGGTGCGGACAAGACCATGCGCATTGCGCAGGATCTGCTCGGCAGGGACGTGAACACCTTCGTCGGGTCCGATCACGGGTTCGCGCCACAGTTCCTGGCCATCGACGCCAGCAGGGTGCTTGTCGACCTCGGACTGCTGTCGACACCGCAAACCTCCAACTGTCGCCCGGCCGCCGGGGAGACGATCGGCAAGGCCAAGGCCTGCTGGGCCGGCGGCGCAGTGCAGATCTACTTGAACGTCAAGGGACGCAACCCCGTCACCACCGGCCTGGGGCAGCTCGAGCCCGCCGACGTGCCGGCAACCGTTGCCAGCATCAAGGCTGCCTTCCTGGGCCTGACGGACCCCAATAACTGGACCGGAGACGCAAGCCCCGAGGGCTGGAAGGTCATCGACCGGGTCTTCACTCAAGCCGAGGCCAGATACATCCCCAACGGACCCAACTCCACCAGCGACATGGCCCACCCCACCCGCACCGGTGACCTGGTGATCTTCGCCTACCCGCCGTACCAGTTCGACGCGGCAACCCCCGGCACGCTGATCGCGAAATCCGAGTTCTTCGGCCAGCACGGTTACGTGCCCGACGTGCAGGACCTGAAGAACAACATCAACATGCGCGCGACTTTCCTGGCCGGCGGAGACGCTATCGCCAGGGGCCGATTCGAGGTCAGGTCCATCGACATCGCACCGACCGTCGCCTACCTGCTCGGGGTTCCGGAGCCGCAGCAGGCCCAGGGCAAGGTGTTGCTCAAGGCGCTCCGGGACGGCAACCGGGTCAAGCCGCTCACCATCATCGGACTCAACGACTTCCACGGGCAGCTCGACCCGACAACGATGGCGATGGACGGGCTCAACGTCAACGTCGGCGGCGCCGGCCAGCTCGCGACCATGTTCGACGAGGACGCGAAGAACCTCCCCGGACCGGCGCTGCTGCTCGCGGGCGGCGACAACGTGGGCGCGTCTCCGCCGAACTCGGCGCTACTGGAGGATGCCCCGACGATCGACGTGGAGAACGCCTGGGGGCTGGACGCGACGTCCTACGGCAATCACGAGTTCGACTACGGGCTTGAGCGGCTTCTTCTCCAGCAGAAGCAGGCCGACTTCCCGTTCCTGGCAACCAACATCGTCGACGAGAACACCGGTCAGACACCGGACTGGATCACTCCGTCGAAGGTCTTCCGGGTGAACGGCGTCCGGGTGGGCGTCATCGGAGCGGGGTTGGAAACCACTCCCGAACTGGTGTCGGCGGGCAATACCGCCGGTTTGACGTTCCTGCCGGCGGCCGAACGGATCGCCGCGGAGTCGAAGCGGCTCAAGGCCCGCGGCGTCGACGTGCAGATCGTGGTCATCCATGAGGGCACCGCCAACGGCGCCAACGCCGTCGACGGCAAGCCGGCCGTTCCCTGGGACGGACCGATTGTCACCATCGCCGAGGCCCTGGGCAACACCACGGTCGACGCCATCGTTGCCGGCCATACCCACCGGGTGTCCAACCTGATGGTCGGCGACATCCTGGTCACCGAGGGCATCAACGCGGGGGCCAGCTATTCGGTGCTGCAACTGATGGTGGAACGCGGCGACGTCGCATGGGCGGGCGGTGCCACCCGGATTGCCAAGGACGTCGGTGTGACGCCACGGCCCGACGTGCAGGCGATTGTTGACGACGCCAATGCCCAGACCGCCGAGTTGCGCAACGCGGTCATCGGATCCCAGACCGCCGATATCCTCAGGGCTCCGAACCGGTTGAGCGAGTCCGGCATGGGCGATCTCATCGCCGATGCCATGCTCGACAAGTATCCGGGGGTGGAGGCGGCCATCACCAACTCCGGCGGTTTGCGTGCCGACATCGTCTCGTCGCCGCCGTCGGCCGGCGAACAACCCGGCGAGATCACCTGGGGTGAAGTGTTCACTGTGCTGCCGTTCGGGAATCGCACGGTGATCCTCACCCTGACGGGGGCGCAACTGACCGAGGCGCTGATCAACGGGTTCAGTCCGGTCTGTGACCCGCTGATCGCCACCGGGCGTTTCCCGCAGGTCGCCGGCCTGAAACTGGACTTCCACTGCGCGGGTGCGAGTCCGGTGGTCGATGCAATCTCGAAGGCACCGGACGGACCGGCGGGGCCACTCACCCCGGTCGGCCCGGCGGACACCGTTCGGTTCGTCACGAACGACTTCATGTTCACCGGCGGTGACGGCTATACGGCCTTTGCCAATGGCACCGACGTGCTGCAGCCGGGCGACGGTCTGCTGGAGATCTCGGTCGACTACATCACAGCAAATACTCCGTTCACTCCGCTGACCGGCGCCACCTGCTCAGCTCCAACGGTGTGCCGGATCACCAATACTGCGCCGTAACGGGTTCCGCCCAGCTGGAGATCGCCGCATGCGAGGGCGGCGGCCTCCTGGTGCACTGGCGACTGGGTGGCCGAATTATCCGGCCAACAGGATCCTGATCGTTTCGGCCGCAGTGCGCATCGCGGGAAGAAAGGACGTGAGCCGCTCGGGATCGCAGCGAAAGGCCGGTGCAGCAACGGATATCGCTGCGCGCAACCGGCCCCCGTTGTCGACGATCGGCATTCCGATGGCCAGGATGCCGGTCTCGTGTTCCTCGTTGGCGATCGCATAACCCTGGGCCCGCACAGCGGCGATCTCCACCCGAAACGCTTCCCGGTCGGTGATGGTGTTCGGCCCGAGACGATCGAGGCTGATCGTCTCGACCAGCCGGGCCGATTGGTCGGCCGGCGCGAAGGCCAGGAGCACCTTGCCCATTGCCGTGCAGTGCAGCGGGCCGTGCCGGCCGCGTTCCCCGATCACCCCCACCTGCTGCGGGCCGGGAACGTAGTGCACATAGAGCTGGTGGTCACCGTCCAGCACCGACATCAGGACCGCCTCTTCGGTTTGCTGCGACAGCCATTCCATCTGCGGCAGAACGGTTCCGGCAAACCCTCGGGCACTGGCGACCTGCTGCCCGAGGGCAAACACGCGCAGCCCGAGGTTGTATCGCCGGTCCGGGTCCATCGAGGCGAACCCGCCCCGGATGAGGCTGGCCAGCAGTCGGTGGGTGGTGCTCAACGGGAATCCGGACCGGGTCGCGAGGTCGGACAGGGCTGCGCCGTGCGGATACTCCCCCAGCAGATCCAGTAGCGAGAGCGCCTTCGCGACCATGTCCGTCGAGGACCGCGCGGCGCCCGCCGATCCACCCGCGCCGGGACCTGCTGCCGCATCCGTCATGTATTTCCTTCCCTGTGCTCAAACATCATCGATTCCACAATATGGAAGCTATCACTACTTTGCGGAAAACTCTTGACACACCTTCATGCGGGATCCACACTTCTTCCATACCGCAGAAGTAGCTTCCACTATCTGGAAGTTGCTAGGAGCGGGACAATCCATCAGAGCCGATGCGAATCGGCGGAGCCCGAGGACGTGCCCATGCCCAACGACCTGTCACCGGTGAGCCAGTCACCGGACAGCACGCTTGCGTCAGCGCAGGCGGAGATCCTGGATCGCGGCTTCCTGGCCAGCAAGCGCTGGACCAAGTTGATCCCGATCGCGTTCGTCACCTATTCCCTGGCCTACCTCGATCGGTCGAATTTCTCGATCGCGGTGGCCGGCGGATTGAAGTCCGACCTTCAGCTGGACGCCGCGCTCTCGGCGCTGGTCGGCGCCAGCTTCTTCCTCGGCTACTTCTTCTTCCAGATCCCGGGTGCCATCTACGCGGAGCGAAAGAGCGCCGTACGGCTGGTGTTCTGGTCGTTGATCCTGTGGGGGGCGCTCGCCTCGCTGCAGGGACTGCTCTACTCGGCGACCTGGCTGATCATCGTGCGCTTCGGCGTCGGGGTGGTCGAGGCGGCCGTCCTACCGGCCATGGTGATCCTGTTGGCCAACTGGTTCACGTCCAAGGAACGCGGACGAGCGAACACCTACCTGATCCTGGGCAATCCGATCACCGTCATGTGGCTCTCTGCCGTCTCCGGATACCTGATCGAGCTGACCAGCTGGCGCGGCATGTTCATCATCGAAGGGATCCCGGCGATCGCCTGGGCCTTCGTCTTCCGCTACATCATGCGGGACAAGCCCCGCGACGCGAAGTGGTTGGAGGCCAAGGAGGCCGCCGCCGTCGAGGCCGCCATCGAGGCAGAGCAGGCGAAGATCAAGCCCTCCGGTGGCTATCTGCAGGCGCTGACCTCACGCAACGTCGTCCTGCTGTCCGTGCAGTACTTCCTCTGGAGCCTGGGCATCTACGGCTTCGTCTTCTGGCTGCCCTCCATCGTGTCCGCCGGCGCCCAGTCCGGCATCGGCCTCACCGGCCTGATCTCCGCCATCCCCTACGGCTTCGCCGCCATCCTGATGCTGATCAACTCCCGGGCGTCGGACCGGGCCGGCAACCGGGCCAACTTCGTCTGGCCCTGGTTGGCGCTGGGCGCGGTCGCGTTCTACGGCTCCTACCTCATCGGCCCAGACCACTTCTGGTGGTCGTTCCTGCTGTTGGCCATCGCCGGTGCCGCCATGTATGCCCCGTACGGCCCCTACTTCGCCTATATCCCGGAGTTCCTTCCCCGGCAGACCGCGGCGGCCTCCATCGCGTTGATCAACTCCTTCGGCGCACTCGGCGGGTTCGCCGGCGCTTACCTGATCGGCTGGCTGAACAACAGCACCGGTTCCACCGATGCGTCGTTCCTGCTGATGGCGGCCTGCCTCGGTCTCTCGGCAGCGTTGATGCCGGTGGTTGCCCGGATCAACCGCACCCGTGTCGTTGCCCCGGTCGGTGTCTGATGCTGATCGCCAGAATCCGGCTCACCGCCGGCCCATCGAGCGGGACAACCACCTACGCCCGGGTCAGCGAGTTCGGCGACGGGACAGTCAGCTACTCCCCGATCGTCGACCCCTTCGAACCAGGTCCGAGCATCCCCGCGGTTACCGGGCCGGTACCCGGCACCGACGCGGAACTCTTGGCGCCCTGCCGGCCCCGGATGGTGCTGGGTATGGCGCACAACACCGGACCCACGGACCGACTACTCCCGCCGCAGGCGTTCCACAAGTCACCCCACTCCGTCATCGGCCCGGGCCGGCCCATCGACCTCGAACCCGGTCAGACCGCGGTGGACGGTGAGGCCGAACTCGCGGTCGTCATCGGCACCCGGGCCAGGAACCTGACCGAGGAGACCGCGCTGGCCGCGGTCTACGGCTACACCTGCGCCAACGACGTCACCGACCGGGCCGCGCAGCATTCGGACAGTCGGTGGACCGAGGCGAAGAGCCGGGACACCTTCACCCCGCTCGGCCCGTGGATCCGCACCGACCTGGACCCGGCCGACGTGCCGGTCCTGCTCAGCGATGGTGTCGATTCGGGCACCCCGGCCAGCACGAGGGGTCTGGCCCGCGGCGTCGTCGATGTGCTCATCTACCTGAGCTCGATCATGACCCTGCACCCGGGTGACGTCGTGCTCACCGGGGCACCGGGCCAGAGCCTGCGGCTCACCCCCGGCGGCACCAGCACGGTCGCCATACCGGGCATCGGCGAACTCACCAACCCGGTGCGACTAGCCGAGAGTCACTCCCCGGCAATGGCTCTCGCCGGCATCCGGCACCTCTCCGGAGCGGCGGTCCGGTCATGACCAGCGCCCGACCCGCACCCGATGTGCTGACCTTCGGCGAGGCGATGGCCATGTTCGTCGCCGGCACCCCCGGCTCGCTCGATGAGGTCGAGCACTACACCCGGTCGCTGGCCGGCGCCGAAACGAACGTCGCCACCGGGTTGGCCAGGCTCGGCCACAGCACCGGCTGGATCGGTCGGGTCGGGGACGACCCGTTCGGCAGATTCATCCATACCGCGCTGTCCAGCACCGGAATCGACACCGGCCACGTGACCATCGACCCGACGGCACCCACCGGTTTCCAGGTGAAGTCCCATGCCGGCGGCGGTGACCCCGAGGTCGTGTACTTCCGGAAGAACTCGGCGGGTTCCCGACTGTCCTGGGACCCGGCCCTGGAGAGCTACATCGGCGCCTCCCGGCACCTGCATGTCACCGGCATCCCGCTCGCACTGTCGGCAACGACCCGGGAGTTCGCTTTCCGGGCGGTGCAGGTCGCCAAGGACCACGGGGTGACGGTGTCGTTCGACACCAATCTGCGTCCCGTGCTCTGGTCCTCCACCCAGGAAATGATCGGCGTCACCCACGAGATGGTCGCTCTCGCGGACATCGTGTTGCCGGGTGCCAGCGAAGGGCAGGTGCTGCTCGGCACCAAGGACCCGCTCGAGATCGGCCGGACCTACCTGTCCATGGGCGCTTCCACCGTGATCGTCAAGGACGGCGGGCAGGGCGCCACCGTGATCACCCGCGACGAAGTGTTGCACCGCAACGTCTTCCCGGTCCAGGTCGTCGACACGGTCGGCGCCGGCGACGGATTCGCCGCGGGTTTCATCAGCGGCACCCTCGACCGATTGGCCCTGCGTGGCTGCCTGCGCCGCGCCGCCGCGGTCGGCGCCATGGCCACCACCAGTTCCGGTGACCGGGATGGCTTGCCGAACCGAATCGAGCTCACCACCTTCCTGCGAGACCACTCCAAGCGCGGCCGGCGCGCCAGTCGGCAACTGGCGGTGGCCCGATGAGCGCGCCCCGGACCCTGCTCTCACTGCAGATCGCCCTTGATCGCATCCCGCTGGAACGGGCGGAAGCCATCACCGCGGCAGTCAGCGGCGTCGCCGACTGGATCGAGGTAGGCACGTCGCTGATCAAGCGGTACGGCATGGCCGGTGTCGCCCGGATTGTCGCGGCAGCGGGCGACACCCCGGTGCTGGCCGACATGAAGACCGCAGATGACGCCCGTACCGAACTGACCATGGCCGCCGACGCCGGCGCCAGATCCGTGACGGTTCTTGGCCTCTCGACGCCGGCCACGCTCGATCTCGCTGTCCGGGTGGCCGCCGATCGGGGCATCGAGGTGATGGTCGACCTGATGGCGTTGGACGCCACGGGCCGGGCCCGCGTCGCCGCCGCAATGCCGGCGTCCGCCGTGCTGGCCGCGCATGTCCCGAAGGATGCCCAGACCGCCGACACCGATGCGGCGGCGCTGCTCGGCGATTGGGCGACCGGTCGACGGCTTGCGCTGGCCGGTGGTCTCGGCGTCACCGACGTTCCCTCAGTGGCCCGGTGGGGCGATGTTCGGCTGATCGTCGGATCATCCGTCACCGCCGCCGCCAACCCACTTTCGGCCGCCGCCGCACTGCGGTCGGCCATCACCGCGGCAACCATCACGACGACCGTCAAGGAGTACTCATGAGTCAACCGATACAGATCCTGAAGTCCGAGAGCGATCAACTGAGCACCGTGCTGGCTGAGATCACCAGGGTCGCAGCAGCTATCGACCGCACCGAGGTGAACGGCCTGGCGACATCGCTGCTCGCGGCCGATCGGGTCTTCGTCACCGGGGAGGGTCGCTCCGGATTCATGGCCAAGGCCTTCGCGATGCGGTTGATGCATCTGGGCATCGGAGTGTTCGTCATCGGCGAGACGACGACCCCCGCAATCAAGGGCAGCGACACCGTTGTCGCGGTCTCCGGATCAGGCACCACCGGCGGGACCGTGCGGGTCGCCGAGCAGGCCACCGGACTGGGCGCCACCGTGTGGGCGGTGACGACCGACCCAGGCTCTCCGCTGGGTGCGGTGGCCGCCGGTCGGCTCGTCATCCCGGCGGCCACCAAATACCGGCGGGCCGGTGAGGCGCCCACCATCCAACCGCTGTCCAGCCTGTTCGACCAGGCAACGCACATCGCCCTCGACGTCGTCTGCCTGACCATCGCCGGCATCAGGGGGGTCGACAACGGTCTCGCGGCCCAGGCCCATGCGAACACCGAATAGCAGTCAACGGGCGGGTGCGTCGATCGGAACCGGTCAGGACGGGCCGGTGCTCTACTTCGCCCGCGCGGGATAACGCAGGGAAACCACGCCCAACTCAGCGGCCCGCTCGTCCTCGGACAACCCGCCCCAGACACCGTAGGGCTCCCGCGCCCGCAGGGCATGTTCCCGGCATTCCATCATCGCGGGGCAGGTCAGGCAGATGGCCTTCGCCTGTTCAATGCGGTTCGCCCGAGCCGCATTTCGCTCATCGGGTGGGTGAAAAAACGTGGCACTGTCCATTCCGCGACAGGCTGCCGACAATTGCCAATCCCAGTAGTCGAGTCGCGGGCCGGGGAGACGGCTGGTGTCCGCCATGGTGTGTCCTTTCCAGCGACTGTGCTGTTGACGGCCGCGCGTGGTGAAGGCAGTCGCGCAGCCGCCCGATCCCCCGACTTCGGACTCGGGCGACTGCGCGCCGGTATGTCGGCGTCAGGACTGCAGGTCGATCCGCGGATACTCCGGCCGCCACATCGCGTCGTGAACCTGCTGGATCGGATCGTGCAGGTCGACCTGAGCCAGACCTTCCTCGACCGCCGTGGTGGCGACGGCGATCGCCACCGCGGCGGAGACGGATCGCAGATCGGTCATCGGCGGCAGCAATGCCGCACCCGGCTTACTGACATCGGACAGTCGCGCGACCGCATCTGCGGCGGCCGCGATCATCCGATCGCTGATCCGGGTGGCCTTGGCCACCACGACGCCGAGACCGAGCCCCGGGAACACCAGCGCGTTGTTCGCCTGCGCAATCTGGTACGACCGATCCTCGTGGATGACCGGGCCGAACGGGCTGCCGGTAGCGGTCAGCACCTTCCCGTCGGTCCAGGCAACGAGATCCTCCGGCAGCGCCTCGCACTTGGAGGTCGGGTTCGACAACGGCATGATGATCGGGCGTTCCACATGCGCTGCCATGTTTTTCACGATCGCCTCGGTAAAGGCGCCGGAGTGCGTCGAGGTGCCGATCAGCATCGTCGGGTGCACCCGGCTGACGACTTCGGCAAGGCCGATCCCGCGATCACCGACGGCCCAGCCGGCGACTTCGGCCCGCCGCCTGGCATAGGGTTGCTGGAAGTCCAGCAGATCCGTTGCGTCATCGACCATCAGGCCCCTGCTACCCATGGGGTAGAACCGGTCCGTTGCCTCCTGCGGCGAGAGTCCTTCCCGGATCATCTGTTCGCGCATCATGTCGGCGATACCGAGCCCCGCGGTGCCGGCTCCGTAGATCACCACCCGCTGGTCCCGAATGCTCGAACCCGCGGCGCGCACCGCTGAGAACGCGGCGGCCAGCACCGTCGCCGCGGTGCCCTGCATGTCGTCATTAAAGGTGCAGACCTGATCGGTGTACTTGTTGAGGATGCGGCGGGCGTTGGTCGCACCGAAGTCCTCCCAGTGCAGCATCGCGTCGGGGAAGAGCTTGCTGACCGCCGCCACGTAGGCCTCGATCAGGTCGTCGTACCGCTGGTCGCGGATCCGGGCATGCCTTGCACCCAAGTACATGTCGTCGTTGAGCAGTTTGAGGTTGTCGGTGCCCATGTCCAGCACCACCGGCAGCACCCGGCGGGGGTGGATACCGGCGGCCGCGGTGTAGACCGCGAGCTTGCCGATGGAGATCTCGATCCCGCCGACGCCCTGATCGCCGATGCCCAGGATGCCCTCGGAGTCGGTGGCGACCAGCAGATCGACATCGTTCGGACCGAGACCGGTGTTCCGCAAGGCGGTTTCGACATCCTCCGGATGATCGACCGAGAGGTACACGCCGCGTGTGCGGCGGAATTCCTGGCTGAACCGTTCGATCGCCAACCCCACCGTCGGGGTGTAGACCACCGGCAGCATCTCGGAAATGTGCTCGGTGAGCAGCCGGTAGAAGAGCACCTCGTTCCGATCCCGAAGGTTGGCCAGGTACACCCACTTCCGCAGGTCGTTCGCCTGTTCCAGGTACTGCGCGTACACCCGGCGCAGCTGGCCCTCCAGGGTGCTGACCCCGGTCGGCAGCAGACCCGTCAGACCCAGCGCCTCCCGCTCGGGCAGCGTGAAGGCGGTGCCCCGGTTGATCGTCGGTGACGACAGCACCGCGCTCCCCCGCACGTTGATCCTGGCCTGCACTCCACCGGGGATCGTTTCCAGTTCGTACGGTGCCTTGCTCATGTCAGCCTCTCGTCGGTGAAAGTATTTCGCTGGTCGGATGTCAGTGTTCTCTTGCTGCGTGGTTGATGCTGCTGGAACAGGTGCTCGTCTTCCCTTGGAGAAAGTCCCGGCGGTGCAGGCCTGCTGACCTGCACCGCCGGAAGTCATGGTGTTCCTGGTGAACTCTTGGGGTCAGCGCGTCAGTGCGCGAGTTCCTTCTTCTTGTAGGACTCCACGTCGGCGCGGTGCTCGGCCGGCGAGTGCTCGTCCAGCATGTCGGTGTCGTCGAACGGATCCTCGCCGGTGAACACGCGCTCGGCCTGCGGGCGATCGATCTCCTTGACCCAGTGACCGATGACCAGGGTGGCAACGGCGTTGCCGGAGAAGTTCGTCAGGGCGCGGGCCTCGGACATGAACCGGTCGACCGCCACGATCAGGCCGACGCCGGGGACCAGCGCCGGGGCGTGCGCCTGCAGCCCGCCGCCGAGCGTGGCCAGACCTGCACCGGTGACACCGGCCGCGCCCTTCGAGGCGACGATCATGAACACCAACAGGGACAGCTGCTCCGACCAGTCAAGCGGCATGCCCATGGCATTGCCGATGAACAGCGAGGCCATCGTCAGGTACATCGCGGTGCCGTCGAGGTTGAACGAGTAGCCGGTCGGGACAACGATGCCGACGACCGGCTTGGAGACACCCAGGTGCTCCATCTTGGCGATCAGCCGGGGCAGCGCGGTCTCGGACGACGAGGTCGCCACGATCAGCAGGTACTCCTGGCGCAGGTAATACAGGACCTTGAAGATGTTGAAGCCGGTCGTGAGCTTGAGCAGCGCACCGAGGATGACGACGACGAACACGGCGCAGGTGGCGTAGAAGACGCCGACGAACAGGCTCAAAGCTCCGATGGCGGACCAGCCGGCAGCGCCGACGACACCGGCGATGGCACCGAAGGCGCCGATCGGGGCGAGCCACATGATGCCGCCGAGGATCTTGAAGACCAAACGCTGCAGCACGGTGACGAAGTTGAGGACCGGTTCGCCCTTGCTGCCCATGGCCTGAACGGCGAATCCGACGATCAGCGCGACGAACAAGGCCTGCAGCACGGACCCGATGGTCAGGGACGAGAACAGGGTGGTGGGGATGATGTCGATGAGGAAGTTCCCGGAGGACTCGACCTCCTTGACCGTGTAGGTCGCCGTTGCTGCGGCGGCCTGCAGGCTGTCACCCGGGTGGACCAGGTTGCCGACCAGCAGTCCGAGGAACAGCGCGAACGTCGACATGGTGATGAAGTAGAGGAGAGCGATGCCGCCGACCTTGCCGACCTGGGAGGCCTTCCGGACCGAGCCGATGCCCAGCACGATGGTGCAGAAGATGATCGGGCCGATCATCATCTTGATCAGGTTGACGAAGGCCGTTCCGAGTACGGCGAGCCCGGCGGCGTCCTTGCCGAAGATCAGCCCGACCGCGGTGCCGGCAACGACGGCGACGATGACCGCGACGTACAGCCAGTGGGTGCTGACCTTCTTCTTCTTGGGTGGTACCTCCGACGTCTGGGTGGGATCGGTGGTGCTCGGTGGCTTGGTGATGGTCATCGGCGCTCCTGCGGGTAAGGGGGATCTGCTTTGATCGCCCGCTTACCATCGCGGTTACTCAGAGCCACGTCACCGTTACGTACATAAGGAAACTCAGATCGGGTTGTGGTCGCACGAGAACGGCTCCCACTCGCCGGAACCGTCGAGCCGGCCAAGGGGCTGGGAGCGGGAGGCTGTCCGACACTGACAGTCGTGTCCATCTACGCCGAACGCAAGATCGATTGCCACAACCATTTACTCGACCCAGCCAACTTCCCGTACCACCCGCAAGCCTGGTACCACCCGGTGCCGGGCGAGCAGGGCAGCGCCGAACAGCTGATGACCCTGTTCGATGCCTACGGGTCGACGCACGCGGTAGTTGTCGGCCCCAATTCCGGCTACGACACCGACAACTCCTGTCTGCTTGACCTTCTCGACAAGGGTCGAGGCAGGTTCAAGGGTGTCGCGGTGGTGGACAACACCATCGGCCGCGGCGAGCTCAGGGCGCTGCGCGACCGCGGGGTCGTCGGCACCACCATGCAGGCGGCGCTCCTGGGCGTTGACACGTTTCGCGAAACCGGGCCATTGCTGCAGCGGCTGGCCGATCTTTCGATGTTCGCCGACGTCCAGGTCGAGGCCGACCAGCTGGTGGAAATGGCCCCGATCCTGCAGCCGTCCGGGGTTCGGGTGCTGATCGACCACTGCGGACGGCCGGATCCGGCGGCCGGGCTGGACCAGCCGGGTTTCGCCAAGCTGCTTGAGCTGGGGTCGAGTGGACGGTACTTCGTCAAGATCTCCGGGCTGGTGAAGTGCTCAACGCAGCGATATCCGTGGGCGGATTCCTGGCCCTACGTGCAGGCGCTGCTCGAGGCCTTCACCCCCGACCGTTGCATGTGGGGATCGGACTGGCCATTCCTGCGCGCCGGAGAACGGATCGACTACGGCACCATTCTCGCGCTGACGGAGAAACTGATTCCGGACGCCGAGGACCGCCGAGAGGTGCTGTGGGAGACGCCGGCCCGACTGTTCGGGTTCGCCTGATCGACTCAGGACGAGGCCGGCCGCCGGCGCAGTTCCGAGGTCGTCTCGTGTGCCCCCTCGGCGGCGATCCGGCGGCTCCGCGGCCGGGTGCCCTCCGGAACGTCCGCCAGGACGGCAACCGTTGGCGCACTGCTGGTATCGGGCAATCCGGGAGCGGAAACCAGCCGCCGCCCGACGAGATCGAAGATCACTCCGCGGGGCAACGTGTGCAGCTGCACCCCGGACATCATCAGCGGCTGGGTGCCGGTGGCGGTGTACGACGTGGTCAGCACGTCGGCGCCGTCCACCACTGTCACCACGCCCCGGCCCTTGACCTCCATCAACCCACTGGGCCGGATGATCGCCGCGGTGTCCTCGTCGATGCCGATCCCGAGCTGACCGGGATTGGATGCGATCAACGCGAGCAGCCGGCCGAACCTGTTGCGCTGGGTGAAGTGCTGATCGACGATGACGTCGTCCAGCAGCCCGAGACCCTGCGATACCTGCCCGATGCGGAATTTCGGGGTAGCGCCGCCGCTGCCGAAGGACACCATATGAGCGGACAGGATGCTCGCCCCGGCGGAGGTTCCGGCGATCAGGGCGCCCCGCCGGTGCGCTGCCAGGATCGCGTCGCCCAGCGGGGTGCCGACGACCAGGGTGGCCAGTTTGACCTGATTGCCGCCCGTCATGAAGACGGCGGTGGCCCGGTCGACGGCCGCGACCAGATCCGGCGCGGCCGATTGGGCCCGGCTCTCCGGCCGGATACCCACGACGTCGGCGATGCCGAGGGTGGCGAAAAGCTGTAGGTAGGCGTGGGTGATCTCGTCACCGAGCGAGGAAGCGGTGGAGATGACGACCATCCGCGCGGATGCCCCGCCGGCCAGCCGGGTGACCTCCCGGAGCACGGTCATCCGGCCGATCTTGTCCTCGGCCCCGCCGATGGGCATGACGATGCCGGCGCCCACCTCCGGGGTGGGTAGCGCGGGTCCGGCGGCATCTGTCATGCAGGTCAAGGTATCCGAGCAACGGCCCGGCCCGTCACCGCGGGCCGTGTGTCGCGGGAAGCACCGGACGACTCCGGCGCAGGTGCCCGACGCCCCGCGTACCCTCGAACCGGAAACTCGACGGCCAGGTTGCCGGGAGGAAAGCCCGCATGACGCTCAGCACCGCAGCTGACCCGCTCGGCCATCTCGGTCATCCCGATCGCGCGGTAGCCCGTGACCAACTGGACGCCCTGGCCGGAGTGGTCGAGGATCTTGCCGGCCAGTTCGAACTCCGGCCGCTGCTCGAGCGGATCCTGCGGCACGCCGCGGACCTGCTCGGTTGCCGCAGCGGATCGATCTGCACCGTCGACGAGCGCGCGGGGACCTACCGCAAGGAGGTCGATCTCGGCGTCTCCTGCCGGTCGGGCAATGAGTTCCCGCTGACCGAGGGGGTGACCGGTGAGATCCTGCGGGCCGGTGGGCCGGTGACGTTCACCGAGTACACCCATGTCCGGGGTGGGCACATCGATCCCCTCGACCGGGTCGGCCTGCACGCCACGATCGGGGTGCCGATCCGCTGGGCGGGTGCCGTCATCGGCGCGTGCATCGTCTTCAGCCGCGATCCGGATCGGCGGTTCGACTCCGCCGACGTCACCCTGCTGGAACTCTTCGCCGGTCACGCCGGATTGGCGATGGTCAACGCCCGCATGCACGCCCAGGCCGCCGAGTTGGCGCGCGCGGAAGCCACCGGACTGGAACGGGAACGCGTGGTCCGGGATGTCCACGACTCGGTCGCCAGGGCGTTGGCCTCGGTGGTTCTGCACCTCGGCGGCGACGGCGGCGATGACGGCGACGCACCCGAACCGGCCGCGCTGACCGCGACCGACCCGGGACGCGATCGGCTCGACTTGGCGCGGCGGGCCGCCCAGAACGCGTTGATCGAAACCCGGCGCAGCGTCTGGGGCGCCGACCCCAGGGCTTCCGCCCCGAGGGGCCCGACCACGCCGACCATCGAGCAGGCGATCCAGGCGCAGGTCGCCTGGGCCTGCAGCACCGGCCTGGACATCAGATTGGTGGTCGCCGGGCCACCACGCGCGCTACCCGCCGAGGTGGTGGAGGAAATGTTCAGCCAGGCCCGGCAGGCCATCGCCGGCATCGTTGCGCACGCGGACGCCCGCACCGCGCGGGTCGGGCTCGTCTACGGCGCGTCCGAGGTGGTGCTGCTCATCCAGGACGACGGGGTGGGCTTCGACGCCGCCGAACTACCGCGGCCGGACGGTTCCCGCAGCCACAGTTCCCTGAGCGGCCCAGCAGTCTTGCCCGACCTGACCGAAACGGCAAGCAGGGCGGAGATTCTCGGGGGCACGAGACAGATCGACGCAACCCCGGGCTGGGGCACCACCATTCGCGTCGCTATCCCCTACCACCAGGCGCCACCGGCCACACCAGCGCGATCGACGGTGCTCGTGGTCGAACATCGTCCCCTGGTCCGGGCCGGATTGCTGGCCCTGCTCGGCCGGACCGCGGATTCGGTTCAGGTAGTCGGCGAGATCGGCGGCGGGGAGGACGCTCTCGATGCCTACCGGCTCCTGCGACCGGATGTGGTGTTGATCGACGTGGCGCTGCCAACGGGTGCGGTCGCCTTGGTCGGCGCCCTGCGGTCACACGACCCGGACGCCGCCGTGGTCGCCGTCGGCGACGCCGCAGCCGCCGGTGACGGACGATTGCGGGAACTGGTCCAGGCCGGGGCCCGCGCTGCCGTGATGATCGAGGCGGACGCACCGGCGTTTGCCCGCGCCATCCACGCGGCGGCCAGGGGTGAGGCCCTGTTCACCGACGAGGTGCTGCACGGACTGTATGACGACACCGCAGAAGCTGCAGGGCATCTCGCTCCCACCTTGACTCCGCGGGAGTCCCAGGTCCGGGATCTGGTGAGCCGGGGGCTACCGGACAAACAGATCGCCGAGCGCCTGCACATTTCGGTCAAGACGGTCGAGAAACATGTCGGGTCCGCGCTGCGCAAGACCGGCGCCCGCAATCGCACCGAACTTGCGGGGATGACGAAGTGGGGCACCCAGTAGACCCGATCCGTGGCCTTGATATGTGTATGAGTCACACATATGCTGTACTGATGACTCAGACACTAAAAACCCGGTTGGAGATCAAGTCGTGGGACGAAAAGCCGTATCGGGAATATGACGACGGCCGGAAATTCACCCGGGCGGAAGTGTCGCTCGGCCCCGCCGATGGCATCGCCAGCGCGACCTTTGACGCGGTGATGTTCTATCGCGCCGACGGCACCAGCAGCTACGTCTCACTGATGTCGATCACCGGAACGCTGGACGGCAAATCGGGCAGCTTTGTCCTGCGCGGGACCGGTGGATACGACGGAACCGCTGCCGTCAGCGAATCCACCGTGGTGCCCGGCACCGGCACCGGCGAGCTGACGCGGCTGACCGGCACTGCCACCAGCACGTCGACGCACGAGGACTATCCGTACATGCCGTTGACCCTGTCATACGACTTCGAATGACCGCTGCCACTCGTACCGCCAATGTGCTGGGGGCGTTGGCCCTTGTCGTCACCGACCAGACAGACAGGGCCGTGGCTACCCGTTCCGGGCAATCGGCATCGTCGGCCGCCGCGCTGTCCGCGTTGCACGAATTCCTCGACCAGCCAACCGTCGACCAACTCCGCAGGGTGCTCGGATTGACCCCGTCCGGAGCCGTTCGGCTCGTCGACCGACTGGTCGACGCCGGCATGGTGACCCGCGGCCCGGGCGCCGACGGCCGGTCCCGGGCGATCAGTTTGACCACCGAGGGCCGCCGCGCCGCCGCCGAGGTGGCCGCCGCCCGCGCCGAAGTGCTGGCCGACATGACCGATGGCCTGACCGACGACGAGTTCGACAGCCTGCACAGGTTGCTGAGCACCGTGATGGGCAACGCCGTCCGAACCAAGAGCGGCGGCGCGTGGATCTGCCGTATGTGCGACTTGGCAGCGTGCGAAAGGAATCTCGGTCATTGCCCGGCGGCAGAGGCGGCCCGGATCGTGCATTCCGCGGAGAGTGCTGCACAGTCCGCGGCCGCCTGGAACCAGCGGGTTGATGCCCTGGAAACCGAGGTGGCTCGAACCCGGAACGACCGATCACGCACACCCCGCGGCCCCGACGTCAGAGCTATTCACACAACGGAGGACACCGCATGACCCCGCAACCCACCGGCCGGATCCTGCCCACTGCAGACGGGGTGGATCTCGTCCTCACCAGGCTAATCCGCGGAACCATCGACGACGTCTGGGCCAGCATCACCGAAAGCGACCGCACGGCGCGGTGGTTCGGCCGCTGGGAGGGTGACGCGGCGCCGGGATCGACGGTCCGGGTCCAATTGGGGTTCGAGGAGGGGGCACCCTGGTCCGACGCCCGCATCGAAACCTGTGATCCGCCACAGCATCTGGCGATCACCACGCTGGATGCCGCCGGCAATTGGTACCTGGCGGTCGCCCTGGCCGCCCACGGCGACCACACCGAACTCACCTTTGTCCAGCACCGCGAGAACACCGACGGCGCCGGCGAAATCGGCCCCGGCTGGGAGTACTACCTGGACAATCTCATCGCCAGCCGGGAAGGCACCGCACTGCCCAGCTTCGAGGACTACTACCCCTCGATGCAGCAGCATTACCTGGACCAGGCCGGTCAATTGCCCGGCTCACGGTAATCGACGGCCCGTCTCAGCCGAGAGTCACCAGGGTCCGGGGATCGTCAGCGGGCAAGTCGCCCTCGACGACCGCGGACACCGTGGCGTTGTTGAACGCGATGGCGCCACCGAAGTTGTCCAGGAAGGCAGTGTCGGCCGCGTCCCGGCCGGTGGCGATGCGCAGCAGGGACGACCTCGGCGCCAGCAGGGTGCCGTCGACAACCCGCCATTCGCCGTCGACGTAGGCCTCCGCGACGGCATGGAAATCCATCGGCGAAAGCCCCGGCGCGTAGACCGCCACCAGCCGGGCGGGGACGTTGCGGGCCCGCAGGAAGGCCACCACCAGGTGGGCATAGTCCCGGCAGACGCCCTGGCCGAGCAGGTAGGTGTCCACGGAACCGTCGATCGGGTCGCTGCTGCCCGAGACGTAACTCAGGTGCCCACCGACCCAGGCCGCAACGCCGGCCAACAACTCTTCCGATGTGGCGAGGCTGCTGAACTCGCGCTGGGCGATGGTGGCCAACTTGTCCGACTCCGCATAACGGCTGGGGCGCAGGTATTCGATGAGCTCGTGATCGAGTACCTCGGGGGCATCGGCGCGGCCGGTCACGGTGGCACGGTAGGACAGCAGCAACTTGCCCCGTCGGGGTTCGACCACGTGGAAACGCGAACCGGTCACCCCGATCACCTCGTCCGCGGAGACGGATTGGCCATCCACGGTGATCTGCAGCAGTTCATCGACGACCAGGCCGGGCGCCTTGACCACCGCAATCTGGAAGACGACCCGCCCCGGCTCGATGACATCGAGATCGATGTCGGCGGTCACGGTTCGGGTCATCACGGGTTCGCTCATGCGTACAAGCCTGGCGGAAGCCGCGGACGAAACCCAACCGGGCTCAACCAAAGCGAGGAAAATCACCAGCCCGTTTGAATCGCCGCCGATCCGGGCACTGATCCGACCGGATGTTGCTGCGCCGGGAACTGTCTTCGCGTAGCTGGAGAAGGGACGAAACGATGGTTCTCGCGATTGTGTTGATTGTGCTGGCGATCCTGTTGGGCCTCGGCGGGTTGATCTTCACCGCGCTGAAGTGGCTGCTGATCCTGGCCGTCGTGCTGCTGGTGGCCGGCGCCGTCGCCGGCTATCTGAGCCGGGGCAAGAACAAGACGCTCAACTAGCAGAATCCGGCCAGAAATACAGGTCTCGCTTGGTGTGGGTGTCGGCGTAGGAGTTCGCCGCAGTCACCGGGGCAATGTCGTGGTCGGTGACATCATCGAGGATCAACGATTGTTGACCTCCGTCAGGACTGTCGAATCTGACCCGGTAGGTCGCCGGCCGGGAGCCGATCTGCTTGACGATGACGCCCCGCCCACCGGTCCGGACGGCGTTGCCGGTCACTGAGTTCGTCATGGCATGCGTGGCCACGACTTCGTCATCTTCCCGAAAACCCATCGCGCACGCTCCCCAAGACCTGTTGCGAACCGGGCGGCCTGGCCAGCCGCTCTTTTGGACTGGCCAGACCTAGACACGCCGCGTCACCCGGGCTGCGGCCCATCCACATCGTTGGTACCCACAAACGACGGGTCGAGTCAGGCCCGGCTGCATCAGATTGCGCAGCACAGCAGGTAGGGAGATCCCTACCACCCGAACGGGGGAATCTCCCGATTCGAAAGCAACGGAGAGTGCCTACGGTCGGCAGGGCCGGTCGAGTGTCATGCCGACCGCCGGAGAAGGGAGATCGGGTGCCAGTCGTCTCACTCAAGGAGATCGTGGACCCGGCGCTGCAGCAGCGTTACGGGGTCCCCGCGATCAACATTCTGAACGACCTCACCCTCGAGGGGGTGCTGGTGGCCGCCGTGCGCGAGCGTTCACCGCTGATCGTGCAGACCTCCGTGAAGACGGTGCGGTCGATCGGCGGCAGGGTGCTGTATGCGATGTGGACGTCGATGACGGCCGGTATCGAGGTGCCGGTATCGCTGCACCTGGATCACTGCCCCGATCGCGACGTGATCACCGAATGTCTTGAGCTGGGCTGGAATTCGGTGCTGTTCGACGCCTCGCAGCTACCCGTCGCCGAGAACCAGCGGCAGACGGTTGAGGTGGTGGCGCAGGCCCGCCGGTACGGCGCCCACGTCGAGGGCGAGATCGAGTCGATCACCGGAGTCGAGGACGGCATCGGCTCGGACACCGAATCAGCAAGGCAGACCCTGGACGTGTCGATCGAGTTCATCCGGGCGACCGGAGTGGACGTGTTCGCGCCCGCCATCGGAAACGCGCACGGGGTGTACAAGTCCACGCCCACCCTGGACGCCCAACGGGTCACCGACGTGGTCGAGGCCACCGGGGTGCCCTGTGCGCTGCACGGGGGCAGCGGATTGACCGACGAACAGTTCCGCGAGCTGATCGCGAATGGCTGCGCCAAGGTGAACATCTCCACCGCCCTCAAACGCCAGTTCATGCAGTCGAACCTGGAATTCCTGCGGGACGCCGAGAAACGCGACAAGTGGGATCCCCCATCGCTGTTCAAGGCTGTCCTTTCCGACACCGTCGAACTGGCCGCGGGATTCATGCGGACCTTCGGCAGCGCCGGCAAGGCGGGGTGATCCTCGACGTGCCGGCCTTGATCTTCGACTGCGACGGGGTGCTCGCCGACACCGAGCGCTACGGGCACCTGCCCGCTTTCAACGACACCTTTGCCGCGTTCGGAATCCCCGTCACCTGGTCGGACGCTGACTATGCGCAGAAGGTGCTGATCGGCGGCGGCAAAGAGCGAATGGGCTCATTACTCACCCCAGAGTTCCTGGCAGCCAACAACCTTCCGACCGATGACGCCGGGCGGGCCGCAATGCTCGCGCAGTGGCACCGGTACAAGACCTCCCGCTACACCGCCCTGGTGGCTGCGGGCGCCATGCCCGGCCGGCCCGGCATTGCCCGCATCGTCGAGGAGGCGGCGGCGGCGGGCTGGCAACTCGCCGTCGCGTCGACCTCAGCGGAAGCATCGGTTCGCGCCGTCCTGGAACACGTCGTCGGCGTCGAGCGGGCCGGCGATTTCCGGGTTTTCGCCGGCGACATCGTGCCGGCCAAGAAACCGGACCCGGCGATCTACCAGCTGGCAGTGCAATCCCTCGGGGTTCAACCCGATCACGTCGTCGTGGTGGAAGACAGCAGGAACGGCATGCTGGCCGCGCTCGGCGCCGGGCTGACCTGCCTGGTGACCGTGTCCACCTACACCGCCGAAGAGGACTTCACCGGTGCCGCCCTGGTGGTTTCCAGCCTCGGTGACCCGGACGGCGAACAAGCCACCGTCCTCGCCGACCCGAACAGCCTGCGGCCGGGCGGATACGTCCGACTCGCCGACCTGCAGGACCTGCTCGCGAAGGAGATCAGATGAGCACCAGCTTCTCCGGCGTTGAATACGTCGTCCGCACCATCGCGCAGACCGCAGTGGACAACGAGAAGGAATTCGGTGACCTCGACGCCGTCGTCGGTGACGGCGACTTCGGCTACTCGCTGGCCCGCGGTTTCGAGATCGTGCTCAACGACTGGGACACCTACGACCGCACCGACATCGGCACCTTCCTGAAGAAGATCGCCGTCGTCATCACCTCACGGATCGGCGGCACGTCGGGTCCGATCTGGGGAACAGCATTTCTGCGGGCCGGCGCGAAGTCGTCCGGCAGGACTGAGATCACCGGCGACGACGTGGTCGTCATGCTGCGCTCCGCGGCGGAAGGAATCAGCGCCCGGGGCAAGGCGGTGCTCGGCGAAAAGACCCTGTTGGATGCCCTGATTCCCGCCACCGACACCATAGAGTCGGCGGTCGCCCGTGGCGCCGGCGCACCCGAGATCGCCAGGGCAGCAGCAACAACCATGCGCGAGGCGGCCGAGGCCACCAAGGCGATGGAGGCAAAACGCGGCCGCGCCAGCTACACCGGCGAGCGCAGCATCGGATCGGTGGATGCCGGTGCCATGGCGTTGGCGATCATCGCCGAGCAGATCGCCGATAACTGGCCAGCCGACTGAATTCTCACCCACCCGGATCGAAGCCATCCGCTCACCGCTCACCCGGTCACAACCCACCCGCTCACAACCCGCGCGAATCACCGCCCACCCGGTCACAACGATGTGAAGGAAGCCCCGCCATGAAGAAATTCGTCAACAACCCACAGCAGTTCGTCCCGGAAATGCTCAAGGGCCTCGCCCTGGCCAATCCCGACACCCTCAAGTACGTGCCGGAATACAACCTGATCATGCGGGCCGACGCGCCGAACGACAACAAGGTGTCGATCGTCCAGGGCTCGGGTTCCGGCCACGAGCCGGCCCACGTCATGGTGGTCGGCAAGGGCATGCTGGATGCCGCCTGTCCGGGCGATGTCTTCGCAGCACCGCCGATGGACTACGTCCTGGAGACCACGAAACTCGTTGCCTCACCGAAGGGTGTGCTGCTGCTGGTGAACAACTACACCGGTGACCGGATGGCCTTCGAGATGGCGCAGGAGATGGCCGAGGCCGAGGACATCAAGGTCCGCACATTGTTCATCGACGACGACGTCTCGGTGCAGAACTCCACGTACACCGTCGGACGGCGGGGAGTCGCCGGCAACTTCTTCGTGATGAAGGCCGTCGGCGCGGCCGCCGAAGAGGGTGCCGACCTGGACGAGGTGGTGCGGATCGGCGAGAAGGTCAACAGCGTGACGCGGACGATGGGCATGGCGCTGACCGCCTGCACGCCACCTGCGAAGGGTTCGCCGCTGTTCGAACTCGGCGACGACGAGATCGAAATGGGTGTCGGGATCCACGGCGAACCCGGCCGGCGGCGGGCCGCCATGAAACCCGCCAACGACATCATCGACGAATTGCTCGAGGCCGTCGTCTCCGATCTGCCGTACGAATCCGGCGACCGGGTGGCGTTGATGATCAACGGTCTGGGCGGCACTCCGATCAGCGAGCTGTACCTGCTCTACGGCCGCGCCCATCAGCAACTCGTCGACCTCGGCATCACCATCGGCCGCAGCTACGTCGGGGAGTACTGCACGTCGCTGGACATGGCCGGCGCGTCGCTCACGTTGGTCAAGCTCGACGACGAGATCGAGCGACTGCTCGCGGCGCCGGCGGAGATCGCCATTCGCACGTTCTAAGAGCACCCACGCCCCGTCCACCGGATATGGTTCCCCCTTGACCGCGAGTCCGGGGGGAGCCAGTTGGACGAACTCTTGTTGCGGCGGCTCTCCGACAGGCTGGACGCGACGGTCCGGGAATCACTGGGTGGTGCCAGGGACGTCGCCATGGTCAATTTCCCCAACCACGGCAATCCTGGGGATTCGGCGCTGTGGCTCGGCGCGAAGGCTTCCTTGCGGCGGCTCGGGGTCCGCGTCCGGTATCAGTGCGCCTGGGACACCTATTCACCCGCCGCACTGCACCGGTCGCTTCCCCGCGGCCCGGTGCTGATCAACGGTGGCGGCAATTTCGGCGACCTTTACGCCGGGCAACAGGGCCTGCGGGAACGACTTTTCGCCGAACTCCGCGGTCGGCCCATCGTTCAACTCCCGCAATCCATGCATTTCCGGGACAGGGTCAACCTCGACCGCAATCGACGCCTGGTCGCCGACCACGGCAGGGTCACCCTGATCGCTCGGGAGCAGGAATCAGCGGCGCGCTTCACGGCTTCCTTCGATGCCCCGGTGCTACTCGCTCCGGACTGCGCATTCGGACTGCGCCGACTGCGCGCACCGACTGGGCCGACGACCGCGGACCTGCTCTGGCTGCATCGCAAACCCGGCGACGCCGAATACGTCGACCACGGCACGCCGCCGCCCGACATCGACCTGGTCGACATCGAGTGGATCGACCAGCAACCGCAGGAACCCCGGTGGCGGCTGCGCCATCGAGCTGCACGGGCCGGAAACGAATGGCTGCGCCCGCGGGCGGCACGGAATCCGCGCTGGGCCCGACACGGGTGGCGGCCGCTGTCCTGGACGCTTGATCCGCTCGGCTGGGGATTCACGTTGCGCGGCATCGACATTCTCGGTCGTGGCAGGTTCCTGGTCACTGACAAGCTGCACGGGCACATCATGGCGACACTGGCCGGTTTGCCGCATGTGGTAATGGACAATTCTTACGGGAAGGTCTCCGCGACGTACCGAAGTTGGACCCACGAATCCGAACTGGCGATATGGGCCGACGATGGCGATCACGCGCGGGCGATCATCAGCAGCCGGCTGGCCGCACCGTGACTGTTCCAGGGCCTTGAGAGTTCCAGAGCCATGAGAATCATCGCCACCTTGTTGGTGCGTGACGAGATCGACGTCCTGCCAGCCACTATCGAGCACTTGCTCGCGGCCGGAGTCGATCATCTCGTGGTGACGGACAACGGCTCGGTCGACGGCACCGCCGAACTGCTGGAGCGCTACCGGGACGCCGGAGTCGTCGACCTGATCCACGAACCGGATCACAACTACGAACAGTCGCGGTGGGTGACCCGGATGGCGCGGCGGGCAGCCGTTCGGCACGGCGCCGACTGGGTGATCAACGCCGACGCGGATGAGTTCCACTGGCCGTGCGAGCCGGCGGGCAGCGACGATTGCGCCGGTCCGAACCTGCACCCAGGTCCGGTGGTCAATTTCACTGCCACGCTCGGCGCGATTCCGCCTGACGTCGGCACCATCGTTGCGCGCAGGCAGAATCTGCTCGCCGATCCGGCCGCCACAGGTGCGTGGCCAGACCGATTGATCTGGCGCGAAGCGGTCAGCAGGTCCGAACGTGGCACGCCCATCGGACCCAAAACGATCCACCGCGCCGATCCGGACGTCGTCGTCGCGCAGGGCAACCACGCGGCCGTTGGCCCGCTGATCGGTCGGGTGTTCGACGGCGAGCCGCTGGTCGTCTTGCACGTTCCCGACCGGGGCTATGACCAGTTCGAACGAAAAATCCTCAACGGCGGCGCGTCCCTGGACAGCACCGACCTGCCCCCCGACGTCGGCTGGCATTGGCGGGCAGACTACGAGCGCCTCATCAGTGGCACTCTGCGCAACGTCTGGGCGGCCCGTCAACTCGATCGGGATTCGATCCTCCGGCGGTGCCGGGCGGGGGAATTGATCGAGGATCACCGGCTTGCGGCCCGCATCGACCAGCTGGCCGCTGGGGCGTTCTTACCCGATGCCCTGGAACGAGTCCGCGGCCGAAACCATTCCGAAGCCGGACTGCTTGCCACGCTGCGACTGCGGTGGAAACGGCATCTGCGGCGTCAGGCATGAGGACTGGTTTGAGTCGGCCGTGAGTGCGTCCTGAGCGCCGCCCTCGATCGTTACCGCGCAGCACCAGCATTCGGACTGGTGCGACGTCACCGACCGAGAGGCGAAGGCCATGCATCGACGCAATCGTTACGCCGGCTCACTTCTGCTCATGATCATCAGCTGTCTGCTGCTGGCAGCACCGTTCGCGCAGGCCGCCGGCAAGCAACCCGGATCGACACCAGCTGCCCGCCAGCTAGGGGCCGCTGTCGATTCACCATCGATCGCCGTGACCTGGGGAACGAATACCTACGGTCAACTCGGCGACGGCACCCGGACGTCGAAACCCCTGGCAACGGCGGTCGATGCGACCGGGGCAATGGCGGGCAAGAACGTCACCGCTGTCGACACCGGTGGCCAGCAGGGTGCCGGCTGCGCCGTCGCCGGCGGCGCGGCATATTGCTGGGGCAGCGGTTCGGGAGGGATCCTTGGGACGGGCTCGAACACGTCCAGCCCCAGCCCGGTCGCCGTGAACGCCACCGGTGTGCTGGCCGGGAAGACCGTCACCGCAATCAGCGTCGGCGGGTTTCATGCGTGTGCGATTGCCAGCGGCAAGGCTTACTGCTGGGGAGACAACCGCTACGGGCAACTGGGCAACGGCACCGTCTTGGACAGTTCACTGCCGGTAGCCGTGTCAACAGACGGGGTGCTGGCCGGGAAGACCGTGACGGCGATCAGCACCAGGTACAACCACACCTGCGCGGTCGCCGACGCGCGGGCGTATTGCTGGGGGTACAACTTCTACGGACAATTGGGGATCGGGCTGACCAACAACTCCGCCACCCCGGTTGCCGTCAATACGGTTGGGGCGCTCGCTGGAAAGAACGTGACCGGGATCGCCGCCGGTACCAACCACAGCTGCGCCCTCGCGAGCGGAACGGTGGCCTGCTGGGGAACCAACAACAACTACGAACTGGGCAACAACACCAACGTGCGCAGCTACGTCCCCGTAGCGGTGGTCGGCATCACGGGCACGGCCACGGCGATCGCCGCGGGGCAGATCAGCAACTGCGCCATCGTTGCCGACGCCGTGTCCTGCTGGGGACACCGCTACACCAGGACTGCGAGCCCGATCGCACCCGGCCTGATGACGGGAAAGGTGACCGCGGTCGCTGTGGCGGCCAACCACGGCTGCGCGGTCGCCGCAACCAAGGTCTACTGCTGGGGTAACTACACGAAGATCGGCGAAGGCCTGTCCGTAAACCGGGATACTCCGGTGGCGGTGAACACCGCGAGCTCGCTCGCCGGCCGCAAGGTGATCGGGCTGGACGCCTCCTCCGATATGACGGCCGTGGTGACCGGACCGGTCGCCTTCCCGGATGTTTCCGCGACGGCGGACTTCTACGCGGAAATCGTCTGGATCGCCACCAATGGCGTCACCGGTGGCTATCCCGACGGGACTTTCAAGCCCACCAATTCGGTGACCAGGGAGGCCATCGCGGCGTTCCTCTGGCGGGCGGCGAATCCCGGCGTCCCCAACCCCGTGTGCACCGGCACAGCCCGCACCTACACCGACGTCTCGAAAGCCGCCACCTTCTGCGGATCCATCGAATGGATCGCCGGCCGGGGTTTGACCGAAGGCTTGGCCAACACCGCATTCCGTCCCGGTCACCTCGCAAGCCGGGAGTTCATCGCCGCGCTGATCTGGCGGCTGCAGCATCCGGGATTGCCCGACCCCGCCTGCGCCGGTACGTCCCGGAAGTTCACTGACGTCCCGGCCAGCAACCCGCTCTGCGGCATCATCGAAACACTGTCCGATGGCGGCATCATCAACGGATACGCCGATAGCACCTTCCGCCCGACCGGCAACGTATCCCGCCAGGCAACGGCCGCGTTCTTCCAGCGAAGCTTCGGCTGACTTCCGAGCCGGTCCCCGGGGCGGTTCTCAGCGGACCCGGAGTTGTCCGGGTTCCAGGTCGAGAGTGATGCGGGCATCCTCGAAGCCGTGGGATTACGCGTCGGGGCCCGGCGGAGTCGGCAGGGACGAGGGGTTCTGCCGACCCCGTCCGGGAGTTCTGCCGAGGAGGCGCCCGGCGATCGGCCGGATGAGCCGACCGCCGCCTCCGGCGCAGCTGCGCTCGGGGTGGACTCGCCCGCTCACCAGGCCCGACTGCCCCGGCAGACCGGGCCCCGTTCGATCGGGTCCTTGTCGGCTCGGCACGGCATCCGATTGGTCGATGTGGTCAACCGGGCATGCCTGCCCTACCGGGACCTGCCGATCGAGTTCGCTCTCGACCTGGCCGGTTCCGTGTTCGTTGACGAGGCGACCGCCGGGGTCGTCGGCGCCGCCGTGTCGGAGCTGCTGACGAATGTCCGGCAGCATGCCGCGGCTCGGATGATCGTCATCCATGCGGACGCTCTCGTCGCGGACCTCGAGTGGGAGGTCACGGTGTGCGACGACGGGCGCGGATTCCAGACTGAATCGATGCCCCGCGGCTTCGGCCTGGCCGTCCGGGTGGAACACGCGTTGTCGACCCACGGCGTCAGCACCATGATCACTTCTGCGCCCGGCGATGGTACGACCGTGATCCTGCGGGGACCCCTTGCGGGAGTCAGGTCGCCGGACACGGCGGAGCGAAGGGTCGGCCCGGAAGGTAGACCCGCCATTCGGCCTCGGTGATCGGTGCCCCAACAGCGCCGCAGATGAGGCCGGCGGCGTCCTGCGGATCGGCCAGCCATTGGTGGACGCTGTGATCGGACCCGCCGGCCGCGATGCGGCGTCCGTCGGGACTGAACTCGGCGGTGAACAACTGCCCGTCAGCGGCCTCCAGCGACGCGAGCACCCCCGAAGCCGCTGGATCGCTGACGTCCCACATCCACACCGACCGGTCCGTGCTGGCCGCGATCACCGTGCGGCCGTCCGGACTGAAGTCGAGCCAGTAGATGTCGTTGGTCGGCCCGGTCAATGCGGCCCCGAGCTCCGTGGGAACGCTCGGGTCGGAAACATCCCAGCGGCGCACCTGACGATCGGCGCCGCCGACGGCGATCGACCGGCCGTCCGGGCTGAAACCCACGGTGAATGCATAACTGTCCGCTGCATCAATGGCGCTGAGCAATTGTGGTGCCGCTGGATCGCGCAGTCCGTACAACAGGGCTCGACCATCCGTTCCGGCGGTGGCGAGCAATTGACCGTCCGGCGAGAACGCCGTGAAATAGATCGGCCCACCCAGCTCAGTCAACGACGTCAGCAATGTGGGCTCCGCCGGATCCGCCACGTCCCACAGCCATACCGACGCATCGTCCGCTGCGACGGACAGTCGGCCGCTGTCCGGGCTGAACGACAGCTGCTGCACGATCCTGGTCGGACCCGCCAGCGGCGCGCCAAGGGCAACGGGCCGCTCGGGTGCAGAGATGTCCCACAGTTGAACCCGACCATCGGTCAGGGTCGCGGCAGCGGTCCGGCCGTCCGGGGCAACAGCGACGCCGCCGCCGAAGACGTCATCGGTATCGACCGCCCGCATCGGCGGGCCCGCTGACTCCGGGTGAACGAGATCGGCCACGTTCCACGAGGTGACGGCCCCCGCCGCCGGCCCGGTTGCGGCCTCGATACCGGCGGAATCAGGCAGCCAGCCCACACTGAAGACGGTATCGCCAAGATCGTCGATCGCCGGGCCGTCCCGCTGCCAGAACCTGGTGATCCCGTCCGCGGCGGATGTCGCGATGTCGGCGCCGTTGGGCAGCAACTGCAGACCGGTGACGGGTCCCGGGTGCTGGAGTTCATCGACCGGCTTCCAGCCGCTCGTCTCCCAGATCTGCACCCTGCCGTCGGATCCTGCCGCGGCCAGCCTTGTTCCGTCGGCGGAGAATTGGACAAGGTTGACCAGGTTCGAGAACGGCGCCAACCCCGTGGTCACCCGCTGCGCGGCGAGGGGTTCCGCCAAGGACCACACACTCACCGCGCCGTCGCGGGCACCGACCGCGACGAATTGTCCGTCCGGGCTGAACGCGATCGACGTGACCGACACTGCCGCAGCGTCCGGGAGTTCGGCGAACTGCGTCGGTCCGGCCGGTGCCGTCAGGTCCCACAGTTGTACCGAGCTGGACGTGCCGCCGACCGCGAGCGTTCGACCGTCCGGACTGATGGCCAGGGCTTGAATCAGCTCCAGCGACGGCAGCGCGGCGAGCGGCACCGGTCTCGCTGGATCCGCGGTCGACCACCGGACGACGGCGCCGGCCGCACCGCCGGCCAGCAGTTGCGCGCCGTCGGGGGTGAACGTCAGTGCGAGCACCCCGGACGGCAACCCGGTCAGTGGTGACCCCAGGAGAATCGGTGCTGCCGGATCACCAACCGCCCAAAGTTCGACGGTGCCGCCGCTGCTGCCCGCGGCCAGGACGCGGCCGTCGGGGCTGAAGGCCAGGGAGAATTGCTGATTGCCCGAAGTTGCCGGGACGGCGGTCCCGAGCACAACGGGAACCGCCGGGTCACGGACCGACAGCAGCCTGACCGACCCATCACCGGCGTTCCCGACGGCAAGAGTGCTCCCGTCCGGACTGAGTGCCTGCATGGTCGGTCCCCGGGGACCGAGCAGGCGACCGACCGGTGGCTCGGCGGTCGCATCGAGCAATGCGGATCGAGCCTCCACCGTCGGCGACACCTGATAGGCAACGAGCGACAGTTGCGCGGCGAGATTGGGATCGGTTGCGGTCAGCTTGCGAGCGGCCCCGGCGACCTGCCTGGACAGCGCACTTTGCGTGGCGGCATCGGCAAGTTCCCGCTCCCGGACGGCGGCGACCTGTGATTGGACACCGAACACGACCAGCCCGGTGGCGAGCACCGCGATCACCGCGAACATCACCACCAGTTGCTGACGACGCCGCCCGCGACGCCGCACGGCCAGTGCCTCCTGACGTTCGAGTGCCTCGCCCGCTTCGATGTACTCCCGCTCAGAGCCGGAGAGATCCGACGTCGGCTCACTGCCGCCCGACCACTCCCGCACCGCCGCCAGCCGGTTGCCGCGGAGTAGGGCAGACGAATCGCGTCCGCTCTCCAGCCAGACCCGGGTCGCCTCGGACAGCTGACGATGCAGGCCGAGTCCCGTCCTGCCGTCCTCCACCCAGCCCTGCAGGCGGGGCCACGCGGTGAGGACGGTCTCATGGCTGATCTGCACGGAGTCGGCGTCGGCGATCAGCAGGCGGGCCGCGATGAACTTGTCCAGCACCTCGATGGTCGAGGCCGGGGCCGCGGCGTCGCCAACCCCCGGCAGGTCGGCGACCAACGATCGACGACGGGTGACCAGGGCCTCATCGTCCACGTTGACCAACCGCAGGAACAATCGTCTGGTCAACTCGCGCTGCGGCGGCGTGAGCGTTGCCATGACACCTTCGGCCGTCTGCGCCACCGCACCCGCGATGCCGCCGGTCGCCAGATAGTCGGCCACCGTGAGCCGACCACGTTTGGCGCGCTCCGCTGTCGCCCGCAGCGCATGCGCGAGCAGCGGCAACGCGCCCGCGTCATAGGCCCCCCACGGCGCACCGGTAGGCGTCAGGTCCCGAATCAGCAGATCAACGAGTTCCGGCTCGAGGACGAAACCGGCTTTACGGGCCGGCTCACTGATTGCCCGTCGCAGGTCCGGCGGCGCCATCGATCCGACCACCACCTGGGAGCGAGCCAGCACCGGTACCAGGCCAGCGATGCGCAGTGCGGCACCGTAGAAATCTGCCCGCAGCACAATGACCACGCCGGCCGGCTCGGGCCCGCTGCCGGGCGGTTCGGGCGACTCGAACAACTCCGTGACAAAGGAGTTCCGCTCGCCCTCGTCCGGGCAGGCGGTGAACAGCTCCTCGAACTGGTCGATGACCAGGACCGCCCCTTCTCCGCCTTCGGCGCGGGCCTTGGCCAACGCCTCCAGCGGGTGCTCCCCCGGTGTCAGCAGCGACCACGGTCTGCCGGTGAGCGCCGGGATCAGACCCGCCCGGACCAATGACGACTTCCCGGATCCGGATGGGCCGACAACGGCCGTCATCCGGCCGGGCCGCGCCGGGTCACCCAGCGCCTCGAGCAGCTGACGGGTCTGTACCTCGCGCCCGAAGAACCAGTCGGCGTCCTCGGGTTGAAAGCTGTCCAGCCCGCGGTAGGGACCGGTGTCCGCCGCCGAGCGATGGGCGGCCAACCGTCGAATCCTGGCGACGGCCTCGACCCAGTCATCGACGTCATCGGGATCGACAACGCCACAGGCACGCAGCAGCCTGCGGAACACGCCCGACTGCGCGGCGGTCGGCAAGTGCCGACCGCTGAGATAACCACCGACCGTTGCGGCCGGGCTGTCGATCTCGCGGGCCAGATCCCGCACGGCGAATCCGGCACGTTCACGAAGTGCGGTCAACGCGGCGGCCAGATCACCGCGGTTCACGATCTCCGCCGGATCCGGCATGCGACGACCGGTCCCCCGCCCACCCCCAGTTGGCATAGCGGAACTGTAGGGGTTCTCGCCGACAGTCAACCCACGCTCCGCCGCCCCCAAGCCGTCACCTGCGCATCGTCGGGCGCTTCGACCCTGCCTGACCAGGAGAAACCCGCGCGCGGACAGCTCTCGAAATTCTGTCGGGATTGTCCGGGAGTGTCCGGACTTCAGCTGGGCTCTTCGCATTTCTTCCGTCGCTCGACAGAGTCACGTCAACCGGCGGCACCGGACCGCCGGCCTGTGCAGACGATGGAGTGCGGGTGGCCTTGGCGATCGAGAACCGGCCCGCCGGCCCGCCCGCCAACCGCGCGATCGGCCACAACCGGCCGGCGGGGCAGGCTGCTCTTCCCGCCGTGGTGCTCGTCGATGCCGCAACGGTCTCCCGGGAGGGGCTGCCGCTGCTCGTTCCCGAACTCCGGTTCGTCGCGACGTTCGACTCCACCGAATCACTGCTGGCCGCTCGGCCGGCCGCCGATGTCGTGATCCTGGAGATGCATCTGGGTGGGACGGGCGCGCGACCAGTCTCGCAGCGAACCGAAGCGGTGCGTTCAGTGGTCGAGGCCGGGTACCGCACGTGCCTGTACACCAGCGAACGGAATCGGCATCTGCTGGTTGCCTGCCTGGTCGCCGGTGCCTCCGGAATCGTGCACAAGGCCGAGCCGCTGGATGCCCTGACGACGGCGGTGTTGGCTGTCGCCCAGGGTCGGGTGGTGATCACCCAGGCCCTGGTCGGCCTGGCGGAACTCGCGGAGCGGCGCCATCTGCTGCCGTCGCTGACCCAACGGCAACGGCAGATCCTGTCCGCGCGGGCACGTGGCGAGAAGTTCGAGAGCATCGGACGCCGGCTCTTCATCACCAAGAAGGTCGCCGAGGAGCACTGGAGCATCGTCGCGAAGAAGTTCGCCGAGTTCCTGCACGACCACTCGCCCGCGGACCTCGAGAGGTTGTTGGGGCTGGAACCGGGCGACCTGGTCGACTGGCCCGGCAGGGAACCGGCACCACCGGACTCCTGACGACTGCCAGCGCGCCACCGTCCCCGGTCGGGCGTCTCGGCTACCGTTGTCGCATCAGGGGTCGGCCGGTCGCGGCCGACATCCGGGCGACGGGAGTGATCCGCCGCCGAATGGCGAAAGGGCAGGCGAGCTGCGAAAGATGGCCGACCACCAACCCGGCTCACATCTGATCGGGCTGATCCGCTCGACAATTCCGCCGATCCACCCCGGCGGGCGGCCGATCGTCATCGGTGCGGCCGCGGCCACGCTGGGTGCCCGATTCCTGCTCCGGGCGGTTGGACTCCGTCGGACCGGGAATGCGGTCGGCCGGATCGGGCTGGCCGCAACGGCTGCCAGCGCCACCTTCTTCCGGGCCCCGGTCCGGGTGCGACCGCTCGCCGACGGGGCCGTCATCGCCCCCGCCGACGGCGTGGTGTCACTGATCGAAAACGCGACCCCACCGCCAGAACTGGGCCTCGACCCGAACCCGCGGCCGCGGATCTCCATCTTCCTGTCGATCTTCGACGTTCACGTTCAGCGGATCCCGATCGACGGCCTGATCACTGGGATCGCCTACCGGCCGGGCGCATTCCTGTCCGCGGATCTGGACAAGGCATCGGAGGACAACGAGCGCAACTCGCTGGTGATCTCCTCGACGATCGGCGGCCAGATCGTCGTCACGCAAATTGCCGGACTGATCGCCAGGCGGATCGTCTGCGACGCGACCGCGGGCACGCCGGTGCTGGCCGGTGACACCTACGGGCTGATCCGGTTCGGTTCGCGGGTGGACACCTACCTTCCGGTAGGCACCGAAATTTCGATCCGGCTCGGCCAGCGCACCATCGGTGGCGAGACGGTGCTGGCCACGCTCCCCGTCGGAATCGACAGACACTGATGCGCCGCGCACCTGGGCAGACAGCAATGGGCCGACACTGATGGGCACCGTCCCGGGAGTTCGCTTCCTGCCCAACGCGATTACCGTGCTGGCGCTGTGCGCCGGGCTCACCTCGGTGGCTTTCGCGATGAACGGCCAGTGGCGGCTGGCGGTGGGCGCGATCGCTGCCGCGGCCATCCTCGATTCGCTCGACGGCCCGGCCGCTCGGTTGCTGAATTCCACCAGCCGGATCGGCGCCGAACTGGATTCGCTGTCGGACTGCATTTCGTTCGGTGTCGCGCCGGCCCTGGTGATGTACGTGTGGATCCTGCGGGACGAGGGCCGCGGGTACGGCTGGGTGGTCTGCCTGCTGTTCGCGGTGTGCGCCGCCCTGCGGCTGGCCCGCTTCAATTCGCTGCTGGAGGACACCGACCCGAAGCCCTACGCGAAGGGCTTCTTCACTGGGGTACCGACGCCGGCCGGCGGCCTGATGGTCACCGCGCCGCTGCTGTTGACCGAGCGGCTAGGGCCCGACGGGTTCTGGGCCAAGCCGTGGGTGGTGGCGATCTGGGTCGTCTTCATCGGGTTACTGATGGTCTCGCAGATACCGTCCATCGCGCTCAAATCGGTGCGGCTGCCTCCGCAGTTGATCGTGCCGATGCTGATCCTGCTGGTGCTCGGGGTTGCGGCCCTGTTCTACGAGCCCGAACTCGTGACGGTCACCGGAATGATCGTCTACCTGTTGCACCTGCCGTACGCCGGATGGAAGTACAACCATTTGAAGAACCACCCCGAACTGTGGCGGACGGCCGGTTCCGGGCGTCAACGCCGGTCCAGCCGCCGGGTCAGGCTGCGGATCCCGCGGCGTCAGCGGGTCGCCGGGCGGCTCCCCGACGGCTCCCCCATGCCGCCGCAGCGTCGTCTGGGCGTGGACCGGCAGGCCCGGCCGCGCAGTGCCGGCCGGCGCCGGTTGCCATAACGCCGGTTGCCATAACGCTGTTGTTCGAGCCATTCAAGAACCTGAGGAGCACCCACCGACATGTCCCGACCGCCGTTGCCGCCGCACATCGTCGAATTCCTCCGCGCCGCCAACCCGTGCGTCATCGCCGCCAACCGACCGGACGGCCAACCCGTCTCGGTGGCAACCTGGTACCTGCTGGAAGATGACGGCCGAATCCTGGTCAACATGGACGGCGGGCGACGACGGCTCAGCTACCTGCGGGACGATCCGCGGGTGACATTGACCATGCTGGCCGGCGCCGACTGGTACACCCACGTCAGCGTGCAGGGCCGGATGACGGAGATCACCGTCGACGCAGACCTGGCCGGCATCGACCGCATCTCCACCCACTACACCGGCAACGCCTACCCAACCCGGGATCGGGAGCGGGTCAACGGGTGGATCGAGGTCGATTCCTGGCACGGGTGGCACATCAAGGAACGGAACTAGAGGGGGCGCTCGCGATGAACTGGCGAGACACCGATCTGTCCCGTGGACTGGGCATCCGGCTGCCGATCGTGCAGGCTCCGATGGCCGGCGGATGGACCCCGCCGCGGCTCGTCGCGCAGGTCAGTGAGGCAGGTGGGCTCGGTTCGCTGGCCGCCGCCATGCTGACCCCCGACCAACTCCGCGAACAGCTCAGGGCGATCCGGGAGCTGACCGGAAAGCCCTTTGCGGTCAACCTGTTCGCGCCGCTGCCGGCGCCGTCCGAGTCCGGATTGACCCGCTGGGCAATGCTCAACGGGACCAGCATCCCGGACCTGAACCGCTCGATCATCCGCTTCGTGGACCAACTCTCGGTCGTTGTTGACAGCGGGGTGCAGGTGCTCAGCTTCACCTTCGGCATTCCCCCGTTGGACGGTTTCGACGGCTTCACCATCGGCACCGCGACAACGGTCGCCGAGGCGGTTGCCCTGGCGGACGCCGGCGTCAGCGCGGTCGTTGCGCAGGGCTTCGAGGCGGGCGGGCATCGCGGAACGTTCCTGGCACCAATGACAGGCGGCGGCATCGCACAGTCGTTGATCGGCACGATGGCACTGGTACCGCAGGTGGTCGACGCGGTGCGGGTGCCGGTGATCGCGTCCGGCGGCATCATGGACGGCCGCGGGATCGCCGCGGTGCGGATGTTGGGCGCGCAGGGTGTGCAACTCGGCACCGCATTCCTCGGGACCGACGAGGCCGGCATCGGACCGGACTACCGCCGCGCGCTGGCCGGACCGACCACGGTGACCGACGTGCTCACCGGCCGGTATGCGCGGGCCGCGCGGACTCCACTGGTGGAACGGCTCGAAGCCTCGGGCGTCCGGCCACCGGACTACCCACTGCCCAGGTTCTTCCTGACCGGTCCGCCGCTGCTGGCCGGTCAGGGCGGCGGGCTGACCCGCTGGCTGCCGGCAGCGGAACTCGTCCGCACCCTGGAACAGGAGACGACCCAGGCACTATCGGAACTCACCTAACGTCCCGGCGACGATTACTCGGACGACACAGCTCAGACCTCGAAGCCAAGCCTGCGGGCGGAACGCGCCTTCTGCCTACTGGTTCGCAGCCGCCGGAGCCGTCGGACGAGCAGCGGATCCTCGGCCAGCGCAGCCGGGTTGTCGATGACCTCGTTGAGCACCTGGTAGTACCGGGTCGGCGACAGGCTGAACATCTCCTTGATCGCCTGCTCCTTCGCCCCGGCGTACTGCCACCACTGCCGCTCGAACGTGAGGATTTCCCGGTCCCGCCGGGAGAGTTCACCGAGCGCGTTGCCGCTTGGCCGCGCGCTGCCGTCCGGGTGTCCAGCAGTAGCCGCGCTATCCATCGAATGTCCTCCGGTACCGAATCACAAGCCTGTTATTCCACGCTCATTTCAGCACGTGGACCGCCCGGGGTCCAGCTCATCGGTAGGTGTCGCGGTTCGGAGCTAGCCGGCACTTGCCGGGACCGCCTCGCTCGCCGACGAGACCGACTTCGACGCCGCGGCCGGGGTTTCGCCCGCACTGGCCGGAACCTGTAGCGCCGACGAGACCGCAGCTGCCGAACTCGCTGTCGTCTTTGCTGCTGACTGCGCCGCCGAAGGCGGCGTGCTCGTCGCCGGTGCGGTGACCTCGGAGGTGACGGTCTGCGTCACTGTCGACGGCTCGGTGACGACCGCCGTTGTCGTCGTCACGGGTGCATCGACAGGGCGGCCGCCGTTGCCACCCAGGACGGACAGCCCGCCGGATTCGCCGCCGGACAGTGGCGATCCCTTGATCGTCTCGAAAACGGTGACCGCACCCAGCGAGCTGACGAAGATCGCCAGGGCGGCAGCCACGCCGAACAGCACTCCAGTGCTCACCCGCCGCGGGCTCGGCCGGGTCGGGCGCGGACGACCGGGTTCGGCGTGCCCGGAGCCGGAGCCGGAGCCGGAGCCGGAGCCGGAGCCGGAGCCGGTTCGAGCGTCCTGGCTCGCGCGTTGCAGATCCAAGCGCGTGACGGCGGGGATGACCGTCGTGAGGTCGTCGGCCGGGTGCTCCTCGCCGCCACCACGAACCTGCAACACTGCACGCTTGACCTGCTTGCGGGTGAGCAGGATCGAATGTCCGATGACGGCGCCGCCGACGACGGAGATCGCCGAGGCGAGGCCGGCGCCGATCACAGTGCCGGCGACGCCGAGCCGAGAACCGACGAGAGCGGCGGTGACGGCGGCCGCCATGCTGGCCATCACCTGGGTCGCGGACAGCGAGAACTTCTGTTCGGCGGCGTCCGGCTCGACATGGTCAACGGCCGGGTAGGCGAGGGTGAGTGCTTGGTCGGTGGGACGAATGCGGGGCGGGGCAGTCATGACGTCATTTCTGTTCTTGGGGCACGTTCGCGGGTCGGGACAACCAGCAGCGGTAAGACGCGGCCCGCGCGGCAGAAGTTCAAGCCCGGTGCGGGTTGTCACACCGGAGCAACGCCTACCCCAACCCGGGTCGGCGGGCTGCGTAACCCGTCGCCGTCTCAAACCCCTTGGCGACCGCCAGCAACTCCCGCTCGCCCCGGTGCCGCCCGACGATCTGCACGCCGAGCGGGGTCCCCGCCGCGGTGAACCCGGCCGGCATCGAGATCGCCGGGTGCCCGGTGACCGTCACATGGCAGACGGTCCGCATCCAACCCAGGTAATCGTCCTGGACCTGCCCGGCGACCACCTGGGGATACTGCACGTCCACGTCGAAGGCAGGCAGCGGAGCGACCGGCAGGATCAGCGCGTCATAGTTGTCCAGGAACTCCCGCATCCGGTGGAACAGGGCCGTTCGCAGCACCACCGCCCGGCCGATGTCGGGCCCGGTGAGCTCGCGGCCGGCCAGCATGTTCGCGTAGAGGCTGGGCCTGATGGTTGTGGCGTTCGCCGCGAGGAATGCACCCAAGGTGGCCTCGAACTGCCAGGCCCGCAGGATCCGGAAGCACTCGTCAGCACCGGTGAAGTCGGGGCTGGCCTGCTCGACGACGGCGCCGTGCGTCTCACAACTCGCGGCGGCGGCCCACACCGAGGCCGCCACTTCCTGCTCCACTTGCACGGCGCCGTCCAGGTCGGGCGAGAAGGCGATCCGCAAGCCGGCCACCGACCCGTCACCGACCCGGGCGAATGACGACCCGGGCTCTTCCAGAGAAATGGGTGAGCGCCGATCGGGCCCGGCCATCACCGACAACAGCAACGCGATGTCGTCGACGGTGCGGGCCATCGGGCCCTGGACGGACAGTCCGACATAGCCGTCGGTCGCCGGGTATGTCGGAACCCGGCCGGCCGACGGCCGCAGCCCGATCACGTTGCAGTACCCGGCTGGTAGCCGCAGCGACCCGCCCATGTCGTTGCCGTCGGCCAGCGGGTGCATCCCGGCGGCCAACGCCGCGGCGGCCCCGCCCGACGACCCGCCGGGGGTCGCCGACAGGTCATAGGGGTTGCGGGTGATACCGAAGACCTCGTTGAAGGTGTGCCCGCCGGCCGCGAACTCCGGGATGTTGGTCTTGCCGATGGTGATCACGCCGGCCCGCTTCATCCGCTCGATCACCAGGTCGTCGGTGTCCGGTACAAAATCTGCGCGGGTCCGGGAACCGAAGGTGGTCCGGATCCCGGCGGTGAGGTGATTGTCCTTGTGGGCCACCGGAAGTCCGTGCAGCGGCCCGGCGAACTCGTTCCGCACCGCGAGCCGGTCCTGCTGGTCCGCCTGCTCCAGGGCGCGCTCCGCGGTCAGCGTGACGATCGCGTTGATCCGCGGGTTCACTGCTTCGATGCGTTCGAGGTGGGCGGTGACGATCTCACGGGCGCTGACCTGTTTGGCCCGGAGCAGCGCGGCCAACTCCGTCGCCGACCGGTAGTACAGCTCCTGCGCCATCGATGTCCTCCGCTGCTGGTCAGACTCCCGACGGTAACGGTTCCGGATCGGTCACCGGCTCGCCGGCCGTCGCTACAGCTGCCGGCTTCGACCTGACGAACAGCACCGCCCCGGCGGCCAACAGGATCACCACGATCGGCACCACCATGGTGGGTCGCATCGCATCGGTGAACGCGGCGGCGAACGCGTGCTGGGCGGCGGCGTGGATCTGTTCGACCACCGGTGCCGGGACGCCGTCCGGAAGCACCACGCCCGACGCCTGCCCGGCACCGACCTCGATCCCACCCGAACTGGCGCTCGCCATGCCGTCGATGAACGGCTTCCGCGCCTGTTCGGGCAGTCCGGCTGCGGCGGCCCGAGCCTGGATGGGAATCGACGCGGCGAGCCGGTTGGCCAGGAAAGCACCGAGCACGGCGGTGGCCAGCACCGCGCCGAACTCCTGCACGGTGTCCAGCACGCCGGCGCCGATTCCGGCGCGGGAGGGCGGCATGTCGCGGGTGGCCAAGCCGAACACCGGGACCCACACACAGCCAAGGCCGATGCCCGCCGCGACCAGACCGGGCACGAACGCCCACTGTCCGGAGTCGGGGGCGGCGACCCTCACCACGTAGACCATTCCGCCGGCGAATAACAGGAGTCCGCCGAACAACACCCATTTCAAGCTGACCTTGCTGGAACCAGACAGGCCGCCGACGACTCCGGAGGTGATCATCATGGCCAGCGACTGGGTTCCGATCACCAGACCGGCGGCGACCGCGGTGAGCCCGAGGACCGACTGGTAGTAGATCGTCATCGGCAGGAACACCCCGACCATTGCGAACCCCATCGCCAGCAGGACCAACGTCATCACCGTGAAGGAGCGGTCGGAGAACACCGCGAACGGCAACAGTGGTTCCGATTGCTGCGTGCGCACCTGACGCCAGCCGAACAGCCCGAGCAAGGCCACACCGATGGCGATGACCAACGGGATCGACAGGACCCCGCTGATCGTCCCCCAGTCGTAACGCTCACCCTCGATGAGCCCGAAGACCACGCCGAACAATCCGGCCGTCAGCAGCGCGACACCGAGGAAATCGAGGCGATGACGAACCCCCGGGCGAACATCGGGCATGAACGCGAAGGCCAGCGCAATGGCGATGATGCCGATCGGGATGTTCAGAAAGAAGATCCACCGCCAGCCGACGTTGGTGACGATGTAGCCGCCCAGGGTCGGGCCCAGAAGCACCCCGAGACCCGACATGATCCCGGTCGCGGCGAAGGCCGGCCCCCGCTTGGCGACGGGCAGGATCGAGGTGATGATCGGCAGTCCCTGCGGTGCCAGCAGGGCGGCGCCGACGCCCTGCAAGGCTCGGAAGGCGATCAGCTGACCAGGTGTCTGAGAGAGCCCGGAGGCCAGGCTGGCGGCGGTGAAGACGGTCAGGCCGAGCAGGAAAAGCCTTCGGGGACCGTAGATGTCGCCCAGCCGGCCGGCCGTGATCAGCAGCACGGTGTAGGTGAGCGAGTAGGCCGAGCCAACCCAGAGCACGGTCTCCAGGGTGGCGTTCAGGTCGGTAACCAGGTCGGGAATGGCGATGTTGACGATGGTGATGTCCAGCAGCGTCATGAACAGGCCCAGGCAGAAGACCGTGATCACCAGGACGGGCCGGACCGGGCGGTGGCCGTGGATGAGTACACCCGTCACGGTGTAGTTCGGGGTTGGTTCGGGCATGGGAACATCTCCTTGCACGGTGAAGGTGGTTGATGGCTTCGCCGAACCCCGCTGTCATGGCAGGGCACGGACATCTCCGCTGACGCGGTGCGGTGCCGGGCTTTCGCTCGGGCGCCGGGCCGGTGGTGTGTTCGCAGCACATCGCCGGCCCACGAATGTCCCTTTGTTACGGCGGCGGCAGGTCCTGGTCCGCGGACGTTCGCGGAATACCCGGGAACGCCCCCATCCGGTCGGCCAGCCCTTTCGCCCACTCCCGGATCGTCTTGCTGTCCCAATAGAGTTCACCGCTGGCCAGGTCGTCGAGGATTCCGCTCACCCAGCGATGTTCGGCCTCGAACATCGCCAGCCGATATTCGTCTTCGATCGCGAAAAGCCTCGGCAGTTGGTACTTGTCATCAAGGTCAGCAACGATGGACTTGATCGCCGCGATCTCCTTGCCGAGCCCGAGCAGCCGCGCGGTGAGCTGCGAGCGGGCCTCGTCCGCGGACAACAGTGGCATGAATGACAAAGCGGCCGGAAACTCCGGGAATTCGTTGCGGACAGTTCGGATCATGTTCGACAGCCAGGTTTCGGCTGTGTCCCGACCCTCCTCGGTGAGCTGATACACCGTCCGTTCCGGGCGACGGCCGGCCCGACCGGTTTCCAGCGGCTCGATCAACCCGGCCTTGGCCAGCCGCTCGACCGCGGGGTACAGCGAACCCCGCTGCACCCGCACCACCTGGTCCTTGCCGCGCCATTGCATCAGCCGCTGCATTTCGTAGGGGTGCATGGGGGCTTCGGCCAGCAGAACCAACACCATCAGCATCAGCGGGCTCGAGCGCACTGCAGTACGGCGTCGAGTCGGCTCATCAGCGTTAGTCATGTGATGACTATCTATCACATGACGGCATGGCGTCAAGGGCTGACGCGATGACGTCACGGTGACGTCACGTCCCTCTTTCGACCGTTCGTCGATCCCTGCCGACATGTCGGGCGATCGCCGAGATCGACCAGCCCCGTTTTCGTAGCGCGCCGCGGCCGCGGACCCGGCAGGGCGGATGTGCTGGCCAGGTCGGCCGGCTCAAGGGGTGCCGGGTGAGCCCTGATCGACGGGCTCCGACGGATCGGATCCCAGCGGATCCTGCCTCCAGCATGTCCACGATGCGGTCGCATCCAACCGTTGGTCCCATTTCAGGGCGAACGGGTCTGCCACAGCTGCTACCGGCGGGTCAACATGGAAACCTGCGCCATCTGTGGAAAAGGAACGCCCCGTCGCTGGACGCAACCCGGATAAGGAGCCGGTATGCGGGGACTGCTGGGTGGCCCGGCCGATGAACCGAGAGATCTGCGCTCGATGCGGGAACCATCGCACAGTCAGTCGACGCATCGGCGATGGCAACCCGTTGTGCCGCAGTTGCTATCGAAGCCCGGTCATGACCTGCAGCATCTGCGGCCGGGAGCGGCAAAGCCTACTCATCAAGTCCTCGACACCGCGCTGCGCACGCTGCTCTGTCACACCCAAACCGTGTGCAGGCTGCGGCGCCATCACTACGCCCTGCGCGACCACCAGGTCCGCGCGCTGCAGGGCACCCGACCGGTGGCGGCATGACACGCCGTCACCCGAACAGCTGGCCGGTGCCGGTCGTGCAGGTCATGACCCCCACCCGTGGCGTGGTCACTCCCTCAGATTGACCCCACCGGCCAGCAGGCACCGCGAACCCCATCATGCCGCCGACCTGCGCGGCGAAGGGATGACGAGCAGCCCGTTCGACGGCTGCGATCTGCCGGGACACCGGCATTGATGAGAGCAACGCCCCCCACACACCCTTCGACACGAACAGAGGCCCACACCCCACCTCCTTTCTCCGTTGCCCATGCTGCGCCGAACGACGCCGGCGTCCAGACCCTCCGGCCGCTACGCGGTCGGGCCACGCCCGAGCCTTGACCCCGACGCCTAATTTCGGCGTTCCCGGCACCTACGGAGAAAGCCAAAAACCAGCCGTACCCCTTGACCGGCCCCGTTCCTTCAGGGATGACCTGCCGTTCCCCTCTCGGCCGAGGTTTGCACCACCAGCACGTTTGAAACATTTTTCGGTCGAAGCGGGATCCGGGTAATCATCGGACCCGCCATCGCTCTCTTTTCAAGTAGATCCACATGCCCGGCAGGGCGGGAGGCTGAGCATCTCCGGCTAACCCAATCCCCGGTTCCACAACGGAACCTGACCAAAGGAGTGAGCATGGCTGAGGTATCCGACTACATCATCGTCCAGACACCGCAGGTGAGGGTCCCCGCCGTTGTTGGCGAGATGTCCGATCCGGTCAATGTGGGCCCGTTTCCGGCCGGCGGCCACACCGGCGGTGACGCGTTCATTCAGCTGCTGTTCCGCGGTTTGCGTCGCAGTCGGGCGGAGGTTCACTTGAATGGTCGCCGGATCACGCATTTGGTTCCCCACACATCCGCGGCCGAGTCCGAATGGTTTGCCACCACGGTGGTGGTCCCGGGCGCATTGCTCCGTCGCGACAAGAATCTCCTCGAGTTCATTCGCGTCACCGGTGACGATTACTGGGTAGCAAATGTGATCTGCACATTTCATCAGAATGCGTGAGGCGTGGCCGTTGGTGTGGCCGATTCAGACGTCGACCGCATCATTGCTGATTGCTGATTGCTGATTGCTGATAATCTCGACGTGGCCGGGCCCTGCCCCAGCGGTATCGGGGCGGGGCCCAATGCCCAGTAGCTGGAGTTGATCAAAGCTGCGTGATATGGGCGCGTGCGGCGTGGCGTGACCTGCCGCGACTGATAAGGCTGTTGTGATTCCCGGTCATGCAGACGCAGACGCCGAGGCCGTACATAGTGTCGATCGGGGTACTGGTCCGACGCTGCATCGCAGGGCGTGGTGAACGACGCGGTCGCGGGTCCGTACGCCTGTTGGTCGCGGTGATGGCTCACCCTGGTCGAATCAGTTGGCTCGCCTCAGGCCATCGTGAACGGCCGGCCACGAGCCCGAAGGCCCTGGGTGCCCGTCCCAGCTTCATCGCCGAGGGAGGTCGCATCACCGTCCCGCTCCCGCCCCCGACCACTCTCGACCCCGACGCACTCGGGGACGCCGCGGCTGTCCCTGACCGCCGGCGGATAGAAGGCCACCCTGACGAGGTCCGGAGCCGAGATCGTTCGATCCTCGGCCGACTGGACTGCCGGCTTCGTGTTGAGCAGCAATGCATGCACGGAATCATCGATTCTCTACCGGGTCGAAGCCGTCCGTTGCCCCACCAAGTCGGGAACGTTAGGAGCCGTGGAGCGATTCCCGGTCGACAGTCCGGGCCGTGTCCTCGCCGCCACCTATCGGGTCATCTATCCCGACGGCCGGACCAGATCGGATGGGCCCACCTCCTGGGGGATCTCGATTGACATCACCAGACTCGTCGACCGGAAGCGTGCACAGATGGGATCGTGATCCTCACGGAGTTCTCCGCCAGCGTATGGGCGACCGCGACGAACACCCCCGGCGACACAGCCACCACCGGCCGCATCCCGGTCCGGTACACCCGATGAGGTGGCACGCCGGGCTGGACCGGCCCGGGCTGGACAGTATGCGGGGCGCCGCCGAGGCCAGGCCTGATCGAACGGGTCTGGTGTCTGTCACCCGACCGGTTGGCCGCCGACGCACCCGCGATCGAGGACGACCCACAGAGCAAGCTGCTCACCCCCAGGTGCAGGGCGTGATCGCCGAATACGAGCGAGCCATGATCGCCGAACGCTACCGCCGTGGAAAGCTGTTCCGCTCTCGCGCCGGTTGAAGTGATCACCTGGCGGGTGCGCTACGGCTACCGGCGGCTGCCCCGGGACAGCCGCCCGGCCCGGCCCGACTGGAAATCTACGAACCGGAGGCCGTCGTCGTCCGCCGGATCTTCCACGTCACCGTCGCCGGTGGCTGCTCCACCAGGGAGATCGCCCGCCGACTCGCAGCCGACCAGATCTCCACACCGACTGGTAGGCGGGTCATCTGGGGCACCTCGACGATCAGTCGGCTGCTCCGCAATGAGGCCTGCATCGGCCGGCTCTACTTCAACCGCACCGAGACGGTTCCGCCCCCGGCACCAAGAAAGGCCCCCGACAGGTGTGGCGACCGGCCGAGGAATGGGTGACCATCCCAGTCCCGCCGATCATCGAGGAAAAGACGTTCACCCCGGCGAGCAAGACCATGATGGGCAACGCCAGATGGAGCCCCCGCCGCGCCGAGCCCGGCCAGTGGTTGCTGAAAGGTCTTGCCAAGTGCGGTGTTACTCGTCGAAGAAGTTCGCGTCACCGGCTGGAACGTGCAGATCCAACTCCGCATCCCGCTGGACGCCGAATCCCACGATCACCACCGCCCACCGACCGAACGGTGTCATGTCAAGACCGTTTGCGTTCCATTCGTTCAGACCTCCGGCGAGTCAGTGCGCCTGTCCCAAGCGATCGCCGGTCAAGGCGTCACCCCACTCAGATGAGCAACCATCGCCAAGCCTGGGATGATGCTGGGCAGTTTCGTGGCCGCCGATGGGCAGATCTCGCTGGCCTTTACACAGAACCAACCAACCTTGTGGCAATTCACACCCTGTGGGCGTAGCAGGAGCGGGAGTGGCTTGCAGTTGGCAGGGCATGGCTGGCAAGCCAAGGTGTTCGCAAGCATGAATGTTCGTCCGGCTGCACGGGTGGATCAAGGCCGTCACCAACACGCCGGCCATCGGCTCGGTACCGATGCCCGGATACCTGGTTGCAGGACCGGTCGGTGGTTCACCAGCAGTAGATATAGGCACACGGGGCTTTCCTGAACCTGACTGCCCCCGCCCCGACCGGGTTGCGATCCCTACGGGGGCGGGGGCGCCGTCCCGGCATGGGAGCGGCTGTCAGGTTGTCACGGCTGCGGCGCCTTGGGGTGGCCGCAACCGAGGTATCAGGACGCGATATCAAGACTCTCGCGGTGCGCGGCGAGCAGTTCATGCATGCGCCGCAACGCTTTTGCACGTGTCGGCCCGATAGTGCCGACGGCTATCGACAACTGCTCCGAGATCACCTGATAACTCGGTGCTGGGTCGGGCGACAGAGCCTCGAGCACCTGCCGTTGTCGAGTCGGTAACCGATCCATAGCCGCGAGCAGCAGGGCCGAGCGTTCGCAGGTCAGCACCCCACGGTCGGGTTCGCCGGCCGGATCGGCTGGCAGATTGTGGTCGACTTCGGCCAGCAGCACCTCCCGTCGCCGCCGGTTGGTCAGTGCGATGCACTCCCGGCGCATGGTGCACGCCAGCCAGCCACCGACCTTCTCCGGATCACGAAGTTGCCCGAGATGTTGAACGAGTAGGGCCCAGGTCGCCTGAGTAGCGTCGTCGGCGTCCGCCTTGCCGAGCCGAAAGGACCACGCGATCGAGCGAAGCAGTCCTTCGTGTTGCTTGACGAGCTCCCGCCAGGCCTGCTGGTCGCCGGTCATCGCCAGATGTACTTGTGCTGATTTCGGTGTGCTGGTCATCCCTGGGCTCCCTGGGTTTGGTCGAATTTAGATGAGCTACGAAAGAATCTGTGAGGCAACGTGTATGACGATGGATCGAGTACTTGGTGGGCCGGCTCCATCAGAATGCGGGCTAGGTTCGGGCGGCCGCCGTCGTCGACCAACGCCTGGTAGAACCCCACGTCATCGCCGACCGTCCGCTCGGCGTAGTCGCACTGCAGGACCAGCAGCACGCGGGTTCCGCGACGTGCCCGGGTGACGAGCCCGGGTGCCGGACCCGAACGCCGACGGCGGGTCAAGCGGAAGCGTCCCGGTGGCCGGCCGGACGTAGCCCTGCCCTGGGCGGCGCCGGATCGCCCACTCCCGCTCGGGATCGGTTGTCGCAACGTTTGTCGCCCCGGCTTCGGCTCGCCCACGACGTCAGCACACGTGTCCTCATGTCCTCAGGTCCCTTCTGATGTTTCGGCGCCGCGATTGCGAGCCGTTGGACCCTGGATGCTCTGGGTCCGCCGTTCGGTTCCCGGACCCGTGAGGTAGAGCCGGGCGGAAGCAGCGTTGACCCCGGGGGTGACCCGCGCCGGATGGAGACCTGGGGTCGTCTATTGGGTTGCTCTTTGAGGTGTCCGAGGTCTGGTGGAAGCTCAGATCTCCCAGAAAGAATGAAGCCATGTCTGCACCACGCACGTACGAGCAGGAGACCCGTGACAGGGCGGTGAGGATGTATCAGGAGCGTCGACAGGCGCATCCTGGTGAATCGGCGATCGAGTCCCGCCGGCAGGTCGGCGCGCTGATCGACGGGCATTCGGAGACGCTGCGCGGTTGGATCGAACGCGTCGAGGTCGACGCCGGCGCCCGGCCGGGCACGACGACCGACGAACACGCCGAGCTGATCCGGCTTCGCCGCGGGGTCGGAGAACTGCGCCGCGCCAACGAGATCCTGACCACGGCATCGGCGTTTTTTCGCAGCGGCGGAGCTCGACCGCGGGCGTAGACCGCTTGTAGGTCGGGACCCGTGCCCCGGCCGGACGAGCCATTGCACGTCGTCGCGGTGAGCCCGTCAGCCGACCTGGACCAAGCACCCATTGCTGGTCGAGCCGTCCGATCGGCGAACCCGGAGCTGGTGGAGTCCGGGGTCATCGGGTACGACGATTGAGGTAACCAGCCGGGTCATCCCGACACTCGTTCCGGCCCGTCCGACCGTGCGGGCGGTCCCGGCGTCATCGGACTCGAGCGTGATCTGCACGGTTTCGTCGATGGGGAACATCCCTTCGAGCACGACGGGCGTCCGTGATCCGGCGGTGAGGCGGGCCGGGGTGCAGGAGTCGACCCGGGGCAGGAACGGATGGTCGCGATGCCACCACTGAACATGGGCATAGGTGGCGTCCTCGGTGAGCGGGCCGACCCGAAGGCGTAGCCCAGAGTCCGACCCGTCGCCCCACGGCAGGATCGCGACGCCGTGCTCGGGGGTCCAGAAAGGGCCCCTTCCCGGCCCGGCGGGACCGATGAGGTAGTTGGCGACCATGTTCCCGCCCACCCGCTGCACGACGGGGGGTGGCCAGTCGAACACCACTGTCAGACCGTTGCGGGTGGAGCCGGTCGGAAGGTTCCGCCGGACGTACCAGATCGCGACGCCGGCACCGAGTACCGCGGCATCGTGACCTCCGCCGGGGGCACCGCCGCGGGGACGTCTCGACCGGAACTCGACCACGAAGAATTCCTCGGGCCCTCGGGCCGGATCGTGGAGAACCAACGGGCCGAGAAGAGGCGATACGCCCGACACCTGCGCGGCCGGCAGGCTGGCGACGCCGCCGGTCGGTCTGAACGCAACGACTCGCGGCTCAACCCACCCGGCCAGCATCTTGTTCCACGGATCCAGGTGGACCGGGCCCGCTTTCGGGTCGGTGCGTCGGTAGCTCGCCGCGTACAGCGACGCGCGGTCGTTCAACGCCGCTCCGGGACCGTAGATGTGATCGTCGAGGTCCAGCGAGTGCACCAGTTCATGGGCATAGAGCGATATCTCGCCCGCGTCGCCGGTTGCGGAAACATACACGTCCTGAAGCCGTACACCGCCGGCCTCCGTCGGTGCGATCGTCCTCGTCTGACCGCCGCTGCTGCCACCGGCGACGACCGTCAGGATGGTCAGATCCTCCCGGGTGACGACTCCGTCTCCGTCGCCGTCGTAGGCCAAGAAATCCACCCCTGCCTGCGATCTGGCCAGGCGAACGACATTCACGTCGTGTGCGGCGATCGGGACGGTGGCCACGCTGTAATTGGCCGCGAAGCGGATGCGCACCACTCGCACTGGATCCCACCGGAACCGGCCGTTTGACATTTCTTGGAACATTCGGGCGAGGTTCGGGCGGCCGGCGCCGTCGACCAACGCCTGGTAGAACCCCACATCATCGCCGACCGTCTGGTCGGCGTAGTCGCAGAGCACGACCAGCAGCGCGCGGGTTCCGCGACGAGCTCGGGTGCCGTACCCGAACGCCGACGGCGGGTCGAGCGGAAGCGTCCCGGTGGCCGGCCGGACGTAACCCTCACGTCGGGCGAGTCGATACCCCAGGGAACGTTCGCTGCCGTCCTCACGCCAGGACGGATGCGTGGTGGTGTAGTTGTCGGAACGAGCGCCGCTCCACCAACTCACCAGCGGGGTTGTCCCGGCGTAGGCCTGCTCGTACACGTGACCCTCACGCCGGGCGAACCGATAGACGGGTGAATGTTCCGTGCCGTCCTCACGCCAGGACGGATGGGTGGTCGTGTAGTTGTCGCTCCGGTCGTTGCTGAACCACCGTACGAGTGGCACCGTGCCGATGGGCGCCACCGAAAGATCGGGGTCGAGCACCAACCCCTCCTCCCGGGAAAAGCGGTAACCCGCCCTGGGCGGCGCCGGATCGCCCCGCTCCCACTCGGGATCGGTTGTCGCAACGTTGTCGCCCCGGCTCCGGCTCGCCCACGACGTCAGCACACGTGTCCTCATGTCCTCAGGTCCCTTCTGCGTCTCCGGCGTCGCGGATTGCGAGCCGTTGGGCCCTGGATGCTCCGTGTCCGCTGATTGGTTCCCGATGCGTTGCAACCGGACATCAACGGCGTCGATCGCGCGGTTCCGAGCGCGCCTGGGATACGGGGTCTCGGTCTATTGAGTTGCTCTTCCCAGCAGCGCCCGGAACCCTAGGAAGTCGATCGGATCACACGGATGGTCGCTCGAAAACCCGTGGCTGCGATTCGCCGGGAACTTCGTCGCCGGTGGCGACATCTTCGTCAGCGATGGCCCGGAACCGGGCCCAACGGGAGGAGACGTGATGTTCACAACCCAACAACGCAACATCGTGTGTCGGGTCGCCACAGCTGGTGCCCTCGGTCTGACCCTGCTGATGTCGAGCGCCTGCGGCGCTTCATCCGGACCCGAAGCGGATGCCGTGGTGGTGCTGTCCAACTCGGCCAGCGACTCTGCACCAACGGATCCGACGACGACGCCGGCATCGACAACCGGGCGGACATCGACCGGTCCGGGCGGCACGGACGGTCAGCTCACGGGCGAGTCGGGTCCAACAGCGGATCTTCTGGGCGCGGTCGTAGGACCGGAGTATCCGGTAGAGGTGTCCTACGCGGGGGTGGTCTGGTCGCTGACCGGGTTGACCCGTGAGATGGACGGTGACGACCTGGTCTGGGTGGCGGCGCTGCAACTGCGGAACGAGACCGACCTGGGCATGACATGGCCGATCGACGTGCTGAGTCTGCGGACCGGGGACGGTGCCGACGTCAAGCCGGACCGTGCTGTCGGAACGGGATCCAGAAGTGTGAAGGTCGGATCCCGTGCCTCGACGAACGTCGACCTCCAGTTCGTGCTCGATCCCAATGCGGACCCCGCCGACATGTCCCTGGCGGTCGCCGAGACCGGCCGGATTCCCGCGGTGACGCCCTTCACCGGGCAGGCTCCGGTCGGTATCTACCCGATCGAGGCCGGCTTCACCGGCGCTACAAAGCCACTGCCGTTGCAGCGACGCACCGCCCCCGACGGTGCGGTGCTGGACGCCGACGATGTCGTGACGGTGTCGGCGGTCAACGCCAGGATCGATCTGGACGCCCCGATCCGGCGGGCCCGCACAGGCGGTCGGCTGGCCGTGCTGGACGTGACCATGACGGCACCCGCCACGAACAGCTCGAGCATCAACATCGATGAGGACAATTTCCGGCTCGAGGTCGACGGCACCCCGCAGGCTGGGGCCCTGCTCCCCGGCGTGCCCAACCCGGTCGGTTTCTACCCGCAGGTCGAGGTCGGGGCGACCGCACCGGTCACCCTGGTTTTCGAGATACCCACCACAGCAGAGACTCTCGCATTGGTCGTGAACGCCCCAGAGGGGTATGCGAGCGATCGGATTCCGGTGGTCATCGGTTCCCTGCCACCGTGCTGCGGTGAGTGAGCGGGTTCAGAGCTGCCACACCTGCTCGGCGAGCTGGGCCCGGGCCCGGGCGATGCGTGACCGCACGGTCCCGACCGGCACGCCGAGCAGGTCTGCGATCTCGGCGTAATCCAGCTGCCGGACCTCACGCATGATCAACGCCTCCCGAAACGGTTCGCTGACCCGGTCCAGCGCCTGACGCACGAGAAATTCGTTGGCCACCACCGAGCTGAGCCGGCGCACGAAATCACCATCGTCGGGCAACTCCGCCCCCTGGTCCTCGTGCGTCCGTCGCTTACGGCGAAGTACCTGCAGTGCCTCGTTCCGGGCCACCGTCCGCAGCCAGCTCCGGAACGGCGCCCGGCCCTCGAACCGGCCGATCCGTTCGGCGACCGCGATCAGCGTGAGCTGCGCCGCGTCATCGATATCGGCCGGATCGATCAGCACATCGGTGATCGGCGGGACGGCCAACCGGTGCCGGTGCACGATCACCACCAACAACTCCGTGGCCGACCGTGAACCGGCTGCCGCACGAACGGCGATCGCGTCCAGCAGGCGCCGACGCTCCTCGGAGCCCGCCTTGGCGTACCGGTCGGCAAGCTCGGAGCGGGCGGCACGACCACCACTGTCCAGGCCATCGAAATCCGGCCCGCTGGTCACGGCACGACCGTGACGGTGTGCGACACCGCGTGCTCGCCGTCCGCGAGTTCGGCCAGCAACGACACGGTGAACGTCCCGGCAGTCTCCACCCGCACAGTGAGCTGCTCGACCTCGATCCGCTGGCCGTCGATCGCGACCCAATGGAAAGGTGCACCGGCGGGAACCCGCGGTTCGAACCTCACCAAGTCCCCGGGAGCCGCCCGGGCGGGCCCGACGATGAAGATGTCGTCGGCAGCCACGACGGTCACCTCACGCCGCGTCGACCCGCCGCCACTGGTCTCCAGGCCGATTGCCAGCTGGCCGGTGGATTGCGCCGACAGGGTTAACTCACCGCCGTGTTGGCTAGACCCGTCCGGTGCCGCCCAGGTCCAGTCGTCGCCGCCGTTATCGGCGTAGTACACGCCCCGCTGACCGACCGACAGCGTTCCCGGGCCGACGATAGCCACCTTCGCATCGGCGAAACGAGCGAGGGCCACGGTCAAGACCACGCCTCCGACGACGATCGAGACGAGCACGAGAACAAGCAGCACCGTGACCCGCCGGCTGGCCCGCCTCGATTGCGGTACCGGGGATACCGCCCGGTCCGGCACTGTCTCTGTCTGGACCTGGGTCACTTCGTCCAGACGGTCCATCTCCGCCAGGGCGCCGTCCACCGCGGCCAACCATTCTGCCGAATCGGGAAACCGGCTGTCCGGGTCGCGCTGCAAACCACGCGCGAGAACAGCCCGCACCACCCCGGGGACCGGAAGGGTCTCGGTAGCCGCCGCCGAAGGTGCGCCATCAACGGGCAACGAGCCACCGAGTAACTCAAAGGTCAGTACCGTCAACGCGAACAGGTCGGCCCTGCCGTCCACCGGGGCACCGAGAATACGTTGCTCGGGCGCCATGTACGCGGCCGTTCCTGCGACGGCCGTCAGCCGACCGCTGGCCGCCAAATCCTTGGCGATCCCGAAATCGGTCAGTGTGACAAGCTCGTCGTCAGCCAACAACCCGCCCGGAGCGATCGCGTCACCACGAGCCCCACGATCAGCCACGCGAAGCAGGACGTTCGACGGCTTCACATCGCGGTGCACAATCCCCGCGCTGTGAATCACCGTCAATGCCTCGGCGAGGCCGCGCACCACTCCGCGAACGTCAGCGGCGGTCACTTGCACACTGCGGCCCTTGACCTCCCGGAGTCGCTGCTGCAACGTGCCGCGCTCAGCCAGCTCCATCACCAGATACGGCCTACCGTCCGGCAATTCCGCAATGTCATAAATCGAAACGACCCGGAACGAACCAATCCGGCGCATCAGGCGGCCCTCGCTGATGAAACGCGCCCGAATATCAGCGTCGCCGGCGATATTGTCACCCAACACCTTGATGGCGACAGGCAACTGCAACACCGGATCGTCAGCGCGATAAACGGTGGCAAAGGCCCCCGCGCCCATCCGACCGGTCACCACGAACCGGCCGATGCGCTCCACTCCCCCGCCCTCCATGCCCGCACGATTGAGGTGCCTCTGACTCTGTGACGCACTTCAGGCTTGATGACGCACCATTTCCTGGTCCCTGGGCGGGTTCAGTTTCACGGGCCGTGAGGTTGTTGGCAAGCCGTTCCATACGGCCCGTTCAAGTCCCTCCCGGCGGGCTTGGCGGATCGGGTGCCGCAAACCCTGCCCGCCGGGCATCGAGGTCGTTGACGTCCAGCAGGGCCGTTTGGGCCAGCGTCAGCACGGTGGGCGATCGTCCTGTCCGCCTAGAGCCTTTCTGCGACTTGATCTTCCGCAGCGACTCGAGGTGAGGCTCCCGGTGAACGACCCCGAATGGTGAGCAATCGGCGAGGTCCGACCCGGTGGATCTCGTCACACAAGCGGTGCTCTTGAGTCTTTCCGGTCTGAACGGGTCTATACCTGACTCAGGTGAACTCGACCCCGAGGAGACTGCCATGGACCGTCATCACGGCGCCGTCACTTCAGTCCCGGCCGGCATCAAGGGCGCATTCCGGATCACCCTGGCCGACGCGGCATGCTGGTGGTCCCCCGGCATGTTCACCCTGCACGGCTACCGCGCCAACCAGTCGCCGCGATTGGTGCCGACGACGCGAATGATGGTCAGCCAGGTACACCCCGCTGACCTGCGCGGGACGGCCGACGCGTGGGCGCACCTGATCGCCGACGGCCACCTGATCGCCCTGCACTATCGGATTGTCGGAGCCGACGGCATCGTCCGGCCGGTGTTCGTCCTGGCCTCCACCGATCTTGACAAGACCCATCCCCCAACGGTTGTCACCGGAGTCATGGAGTTCGACCGGCCCTAGGAGTATTGATCACCCGCAACTCCGGGCCGTCCAGCCAGCCGATGATGTCCTCGATGGCGTCGCGATAGGCGACCTCGTAGGACGGCCGGGAAACAAACCCGACATGCGGACTCAGGATGGTCCGCGGCGTTGACAGCATCGGATGCCCGGGCGGCAGCGGCTCCACCTCGAAGACGTCCAGGGCAGCGCCCGCGATGGTCCCATCACGCAGCGCGGCCACCAGTGCGTTCTCGTCCACGATCGGCCCGCGGGCGGTGTTGACCAAATAGCCGGCCCGCCCCAGCAAAGCGAGATCCGCGGCACCGACAAGTCCCCTGGTCCGGTGAGACAGCAGGGTGTGGACGGTGACGATGTCGCTGCGCCGGAACAGCTCATCCTTCGCCACCAGCTCCGCGCCATGTTCTGCCGCGATCGACGCGGTCAGGTTCTCGCTCCAGGCGATCACCTCCATGCCAAAAACCTTGGCCAGCGCGGCGATCCGCCGGCCGATTCGGCCGAGTCCCAGGATGCCGAGGGTGCTGCCCTCCAGGGTGATCGGCAGGGTTGTCTGCCAGTGGCCCTCGCGCGTCCTGCGGTCCTCGCCTGGCAGGTCCCGGACCACCGCCATGATCAACGCCCAGGCGAGCTCGACCGTTGACGAGCCGCCGAGAGCCGTTCCGCTGACGGGGATCCCGAGGTCGGCCGCGGCGGCGAGGTCGATCGCCTTGTTCCGCATTCCGGTGGTCACGATCAGTCTGAGCCGGGGCAGCCGGGCCAGCACCTCGCGCGGGAACGGCGTCCGCTCGCGCATCGCGACGACGACGTCGAATGGGGTCAGCCGCTCGATCAGCAGTTCGGGATCGGCGAGGTGATCGGTGAAGGCCACCACGTCCGCCCGCCCGTCGAGCGGACTCCAGTCGGCGATACCCATTGCCACACTTTGATAGTCGTCCAGGATCGCAACCGAAATCATCGACAGCCTCGCCCTCCGGTCCAGATCCCACGCCGGGTCGGGCGCTGCCCGAGCCGGTCAATCCCCGGCCACTACCCCGATCGGGTGATTGCGTAGCAGGCAACGCATGTCTGCTTGACTCACTACGCACTGCATGGCAGGCTACGCATAGTGAATCACACGGTAGCCGACCGGAACCACCTCTTGTCCCGCACTTGCGCCTTCTGATCTTCTTGATGCTCCACCCAGATATCCGCTGATCCTTCGTCAACCACCATTCCCGCTGAATGAAAAGAGATGGCCGATGACCACCGCCCGCCGAGTGCTCATCCCGGAAACCGCCGATTCCACGGACGACTACACCGCCGCTCTGGAGGAAGCACTTGCGGCCATCATCGACGTCACCGAACGCTTCGAGGCTCGCAAGGTCATCACGCACGCCAAGGAACTGCTGATGAGCAACCGGAAGATGACCGAACCGGAGGCCTACCGGTGGATCCAGAAAACCGCAATGGATCGCCGCGCCCCGATGCTGTCCATCGCGGAGACCATCGTCGAGGGATTCGACAAAGCCACCTGAGCACCGGGGGCGCCGTCAGGCCTCCCCCACCACCGCGGCCAGTGCCTGCGCCCGCCGACTCGTCACAACATCCTCCAGTGGCAGCAGCGCGCCGTCCGGCCCGGTCAGCGGCACCCGCCAGTTCGGGTACTCATCGACGGTGCCCGGCTGATTCTGCGTACGCCGGTCGCCCACCAGGTCCGACAGCGCGACACTGATCAGCCGTGACGGCGTCCAGGTGAGGTAACGATGCAGGGCCAGCACGGTCGCCTGCACTTCCGCATCGGAGGCATCGGGCGCGGCCGGGTCCAGCGCCGCTTCAGCCGCATCCATCACCGCCGGGCTCAGCGCCCCGCGGTTGCGGAGTTCGGTCAGCCATGCGCTGCGCTCGGCGTCGTCGGCCGCGAGTTCCTCCTCGAGCGAGCGGGTCAACAGGCCGAGCGAGCTGCGCAGCCGCACGTGATCACCCGCGAGATAGCCCGCTGTTGGCGGCAAGTCGTGAGTGGTCACGGAGGCCAAGCAGTACTCCCGCCACCATTCCGGCCGCAGGGGCGCGCCACTGCCGTCGAACTCGAACTCGAACCACAGGATCGACGTGCCGAGGATGCCCCGTTCCCGGAGGTAGTCCCGCACCCACGGCTCGACGGTGCCGAGATCCTCGCCGACCACCAGCGCGCGGGCCCGTTTGGCCTCGAGCGCCAGGATGCCGATCAGCGCCTCGTGGTCGTAGCGCAGGTAGGTGCCCTCGGTCGGCCCGTGCCCCTTCGGGATCCACCACAGCCGGAACAGCCCGATGATGTGATCGACCCGGACCCCGCCTGCGGACCGCAGCACTGTCGAGACCATGTCCCGGAACGGGGCGTACGCCTGTTCGGCCAGCCGATCCGGTCGCCACGGCGGCTGCGCCCAGTCCTGCCCGTTCTGGTTGTAGGCGTCCGGCGGCGCCCCGACCGTCACCCCCTGCGCGAAGATGTCCTGCAGCGCCCAGGAGTCGGATCCCTCAGGGTGCACACCGACCGCGAGATCGTGCATGACGCCCAGCGCCATGCCGGCCCGGGTGGCGGCTGCCTGGGTTGTCGACAGTTGTTCGTCCAGCACCCATTGCAGCCACCGGTAGAAATCGACGGCGTCGGCATTCGCGTCCCGGAACTCCGTGACGGCATCGGACGCCGGGTGTCGCAGTTCCTCGGGCCACTCGTGCCAATCAGGCCCGTGGGACTCGAACAGCGCGCACCAGGTCGCGTAGTCATCCAGCCCCCTGCCCTCGCGGGTTCGGTAGGCCCGGTAGCCGATCTCCCGGCCGGCGGATCGCGGCACTGCATGAATCAGCTTGAGCGCCTTGCGTTTTGCGCTCCAGGCGAGGTCGCGATCGATGCGATCCAGAGCGTCCAGATCCTTGTGCACCTTGGCCCGCAGGGTGCTGACCGTGCGGCGGGCGGCCGCATCGAGGTCGGCGTACTCCGGGATCCGTTCCACCCGTAGGTAGAGCGGATTCTGGAATCGGCGGGTCGTCGGGAGATACGGCGACGGCTCCATCGGGGTGGCCGGCTCGGCCGCGTGCAGCGGGTTGATCAGCACGAAGCCCGCACCCAGTTCGGCGCCACCCCAGACGGCGAGGTCCTCCAGGTCACCGACATCCCCGACGCCCCAGGATTGACTCGACCGGACGCTGTACAGCTGGGTGGCGATCCCCCAGACCCGGCGATCGCCCATCCGGTCCGGAAATCCCACCCAGGACGGGGTCACGATCAGCGCCGCCGACGCTTCCTCGCCGGCCGACCAGGCCCGCAACGTGTGATAGCCGAGCGGCAGGTCACCGGGGATCCGGAACGTTGCCTGACCGATCCATTCACCGTCGAGATACCTCGGCTCGGACCAGTTCTCCAACTGCTCCAAGCTGGAGATGACGCCGCCCGCCTCCAGGTCGATCCACACCGAAACGGGTTCGCCGTGCCGGACGTGAACGTCGACAGACGGTGCCCAGCCCTCGCGGATCACCAGCGACGGCGGCAACATCCGCCGCCAGGGCGCGTCACGGTGCGCCTGGAGCGCGTGCGCGGCGGCCTCCGGCGTGCTCGCGTCAACGTCGAGGGCGGCCAACACCTTCACCACGGTCTGGGCCGGGACGTCGACGTGCCGGCCCTGCCAGTCCCAGAACTCGGTGGCGATCCCGTAGGCGTCGGCCAACTGGCGCAGGTCGGGGTTCACATCCATGACGAATACGTCCTTGCTCTCCGGCCGGGCTGCGGTCGGTCACAGGCTGGTGCGGCGAACGCGCGCTGTCAAGCCGGAGCAGCGGCCGACCGCCGCTCATGGGGCGTTGTGCTCGCTGCAGGCCGACTGCATCACCACCGAAGCGTGCGTTCGGCCCCTACAGCAGCGTTTCGGCGCACCACACCGACTACTAGTGCGACATCACAGTCGGCCGACGCACCCAACCGCGGCGTACGACGTCTTCCCCATGACGCATTCACCGCACACCCAGTGCATCAACACCCAGCGAGGGGAGCAGGCCCGATCGTGGTCACCACCATCGAACGATTCTTCAATGCGGGTCTGGTCCGTTTCCGGCTGCGGAGCAAGGCCGCAATGGCCCGCGCGTTCCGGCTCACCGGCGCGGCCGTTGCCGCCTACATCGTGGCTATTTCGGTCTTTCCCGACACGGTGCCGATTCTCGCGCCGCTGACCGCCCTGCTGGTTGTCGAGGTGACGCTCAAGGACATCCTGACCAGCGGGGTGCAGCGGGTCGCCAGTGTGACCGCCGGTGTGCTCCTCGCGGTCGCGTTCTCCAGCATCGTCGGCTTGACCTGGTGGAGCCTCGGGGTGCTGGTGGCAGTGTCGATCCTCACCGGTCAACTGCTGCGCCTCGGGCCACACCTGATCGAGGTGCCGATCAGCGCGATGCTCGTGCTCGCCGTGGGTGGTGCTGAGGCAGCCGCCACCGATCGCATCGCCGAAACCCTGCTGGGTGCCGCCGTCGGGGTGGCCGTCAATATGCTGTTCCCGCCGGCGGTTCGCCCCGACACCGCGGCAGATGCCGTGCACCGCTTCGCCACCGAGCTGTCCCGGCTGTTGTCGACCGCCGCCACCGAATTGCGCGACCCGATCACCCAGCAGCAGGCCGCCCGCTGGATGGACGAGGCACGGTCGCTGAGCCGGCACGTCCCGCACATCGACAAGGCCCTCGACCACGCGGAGAACAGCCGGCGGCTGAATCCGCGCGCGCTGGCCGTCCCCGACACCAGCAACACCCTGCGGGCCGATCTGGACGCTCTCGAACACACCAACGTGGCCGTTCGGAGCATGTTCCGCACGATTCTGGACGGCGTCCGTGACCACCCGACAACCGATCCCACCCGCGGCGAGGATCTGCGGCTCGTCTTCGCTGCCCTGCTCGGCGACGTCGCTGCGGCCGTCCAGGCGTTCGGCGACCTGGCCCGCGCCGAAGGTACCGACACCGTCGGCGCCAACGAGGAGGCCCTGACCGCGTCGCTGACCACGCTGCGCGAAGCGCGGGACCGCATCGACGACCTTCAGTTGATCAGCTCCGGTACCGGGGACGGTGGCTGGGAACTGAGCGAGCCCGTGCGGCAGACCGTCGAGCGGGTCCTGCGCGATCTGGACCTGGCCGGCCAGTCCCGGCGCCGGCCGGTGCCAACACCGCCGGCGCATCGCGTCGACCCCTTCGAGATCATCAAGTCGGCACATCTGCTCCTGCAGTCCGGCAACCGGCCCGAGAAGGCCGTCCGCGCGCGTCGTTCCCCCGACCGCCGCGAGATCAGCGCCGATCAGACCGGACCGCACCGGCTCCCCCTGGGCCGCGGCACCGGCAGCCCGACCAACACCGGCCGGCTTCGCGCCGCATCTCGGCCGGCCGGTCGGGCACGTTCCCGGCCGGCGCGCCGCTCCTGACCCGAGCGGACGCGGCTCCTGAGCCGAGCGGACACGCGGCGTCGAAGGGTTCAGGCCGCGACGAAGATGCAGAAAGGGTGACCGGCCGGGTCGGCCAGCACGTACAGCGGCTCCTGGGCATCGTCGGAGCGATCCAGGAGTTCCCGTGCGCCCAGGGTCAGCGCCCGCTCGCGCTGCGCCCGCAGATCGGCGACGGTCGGCACCGTGGTGTCGAGATGGAGCATCTGCGGGCGCGGACCCGCCGGCCAGGTCGGTTCCGGCAACCCGGGCACTTGCTGGAACGCCAGGCCGAACCCGCCACCGGGATCGCGGAGGACCAACCAATCCTGGCCGTTCGGGTCCGGCTCTCCGGCGGCCGGCGGCTCGTCGCCCGCCCGGTAATCAAGGCCGAAAAGCTGCCGGTAGAACTCCGCGAGCAGCCGGGCGTTCTGGCAGTCCAGGACAACCTGCCGCACAACCGGCGACACAGCGGGTGCCTGCTGGGTGGAAGTCATAGGCCATGGTTTCAGATGGGGTTTCAGTCGCAACCTCACCATGACTGACGCATCGAGATAGCGGAGAGTTACCAATCTGCGAGCTGAACGGCTGGCATTTCGCCGATGCCTGTCGCGCACGCCGTCGGTCTGGAGATTTGGTTACCGATTGCTGTCGTCGTTGACCTGCTTCGTCCCCCAACTGCTCTACCTGCGCAAACTCGGAGGGAACTGCTCGTTTGGAGTAGCGCATTCCCGGATCGCTAGATATGGTCCGAGTAGTTGGAAGCGCTCCCACGGCGCAACATCACCCCTCCTCCTCCTGAGGCAGGCCTGATCTCGCGCCGGCCAGCGATGGTCTCGTGTTGACGGTCAGTCACATCCGGAGAAGGTAGGTCGCAAGGAATGTTGTCGTTCCGTACATCAGCGCGCTCAAAAACAGGTACCCATCGCCGGGCGAGACGGAAATCGCGGTTCGGTCGCCGGCTCGCCGTCGCCGCTGTCGCTGTCCTGACCGTGGTGTCCGCCACCGGCCTGACCGCCGCGGTCAACGCCGGCGCCGCCTCGGCCGCCGCTGCCACACCCACCTTCGGCCCGAACGTCACGATCTTCGACCCGAGCATGCCGACCAGTCAGATTCAGGCCGCGGTTGACGCCATTTCCGCCAAGCAGATCGACAACGAGATGGGCACCGAGCGGTACGCACTGTTGTTCAAACCGGGCACATACGGCACCGCTGGTGCCCCCTTGAAGTTCCAGGTCGGCTACTACACCGAGGTCGCCGGGCTGGGGAAAAACCCGACCGACGTGACCATCAACGGCAGCGTCGACGTCTACAACCGCTGCATCACCGTTGACAAGTGCTTCGCGCTGAACAGTTTCTGGCGATCGCTGTCCAACCTGACCGTGAACGTCAGCGGCGGCACCACCGACTGCCGGAAGACCGGCATGTTCTGGGCCGCCTCGCAGGCCTCGCCGATGCGCCGGATGAACATCAACGGGAATCTCACGTTGATGGACTACTGCACCAACGGCCCGCAGTGGGCCAGCGGCGGTTTCATCGCGGACTCCAAGACCGACACCGTGACCAACGGTTCGCAGCAGCAATACCTGGTGCGCAACAGCAGCATCGGAACCTGGTCGAACGGTGTGTGGAACCAGGTGTTCGCCGGCGTCAAGGGCGCTCCTGCCGACAACTTCACCCTGCCGCACACCAACCCGGACGGAACGGTCCGGGCAGGCACGTACACCACACTGCCGACCAACCCGCTGAGCCGGGAGAAGCCGTACCTCTACCTCGATGCGAACCAGCAGTACAACGTGTTCGTGCCGTCCGCCGCGTCAAAGACCTCCGGCACGACGTGGCAGAACGGTTCGACGCCCGGCGAATCGCTCCCGCTGTCCAGCTTCTTCCTCGCCAAGCCGTCCGACTCCGTGGCAACGATCAATGCGCAGCTGAGCCAGGGCAAGAACCTGCTGCTGACCCCCGGCGTGTATGACGTCAATGCGAGCATTGTGATCAACCGGTCCGACACCGTCGTGCTCGGCATGGGTATCGCCACCCTGACCGCGGTGAACGGCGCCGTTCCGGTGAGCATCGGGGACGTCAAAGGTGTTGTCGTCGCCGGGATCATGATCGACGCCGGCACGGTCACCTCACCGGCGCTGCTGACCATCGGCAAGCCCCGCGCCGCCGGTTCACCGCAGACCAACACCTGCACCGACCCGGCCGACCCGACGACCCTGAGCGACGTGTTCATGCGGATCGGCGGGCCGCACGTCGGCAAGGCCGTCCTGGGTCTGGTCATCAACAGCGACAACGTGCTGATGGACGACATCTGGTCGTGGCGCGCCGACCACGGCAACGCCGGCAGTTTCGGCTGGACCGTCAGCCCGGCCGACACCGGCCTGGTCGTCAACGGCGACAACGTCACGGCCACCGGTCTTTTCGTCGAGCACTACAAGAAGTACAACGTGATCTGGAACGGCGAGAACGGCCGGACGATCTTCTTCCAGAACGAGATGCCGTACGACCCGCCGAACCAGAGCGCCTGGCGGGAGGGCCCGGTGCTGGGCTACGCCGGGTACAAGGTGGCGGACACCGTGCAGAAGCACGAACTCTGGGGCGGCGGTAGTTACATCTTCACCGAGGTCGACCCCTCGATCCACGCCACCCGGGCCTTCGAGGTGCCGGAGCGGGCCGGGGTGAAGATGCACCACCTGCTGACGGTGCAACTGTTGGCCGGCGTGATCGACCACGTCATCAACGACACCGGGGACCCGACGCCGACCGACGTCACCGAACCCAGCTTCGTCGTCGACTTCCCGGCCAGCGCAGCGGGTTCGCCGCCCTTTGCCGGCACGGTTCCCGCCGGCACCCCGGTCTGCACCACTCCGCCCACCACTCCGGTTCCGACGGACCCCACCACCACCCCCAGCCCGACTGACCCGACAACCACCCCGACGGTCCCGACCGATCCCACCACCACTCCGACCCCCACCGTCCCGACGGCACCGACCGGAGCCGCACCGAGCAACCTGCGCGGCACCGCGACCAGCAACAGCGCCACGCTGGCGTGGAGTGGGGACGCCAGCGCGACGTACGAAATCCTCCGGGGGGAGGACGGGGTGAAAATCGCCAGCGTCACCGGCACCACCTTCACCGACGGCGGGTTGAACCTGAACACGCCGTATGTGTATTCGGTGCGGGGGGCGGGTGTGACGACGCCGCAAATCGTCGTCACACCAGGCGTTTCACCCAGCACTCCGCCCACAACGGGCGACACCGGCGGCAGCACGACGTCACCCCCGACCACCACACCCGGCACCCCGACCGGAGCGCCGTCCAACCTGCACAAGAACAGCCAGACGTCGAGTTCTGTGACGCTAGGCTGGACCGGCTCGGCAACCGCCAGCTATGACGTCCTGCGCGGCGAGGACGGAATCAAGATCGCCACCGTCACCGGCACCACCTTCACCGACATCGGGCTGCTCCCCCGCACCCCGTACGTCTATTCGGTGCGGGGCAGTGGCGGCACCAGCCCGCAGATCACGGTGACGCTCAACTAACCCAAGGATCCGCCGACCAGCGGTCGGCGGTCACCCAACCCCGGGCCGCAAGTTCGGTACGCACCTTGTCTCGGGGCCCGGCATCACCCCGAAATCTCCACAGCTGATCCCGGACTTCGCCCGGCCCAGCGAGGCGTCGAAACCACGATGCCTCGTTGAGCCGGGCGAAAATGTCCTGCTGGCTCCCCGCGGCGGCGGGTCCGGTGTCCCCGGGCAACCGCAGCGCACCCCAATTTCCCTTGTAGGCCGCATAGACGGGCACGCGCCGGCCGGTCGGCAGCATCAACGGATACCGGCCGGCCGGCACGGACACCAGCCGGTAGTTCGGCTCGGTGACGTTCAGCACCGCCAGCTGCACGGCGTCGAGCCAGAGCACGAAAACCGCCAGCACCGACGAAAAGCCGTTGTCCACCAACACGTACGGCAGATACCCCGAAATGCTCACGTGCGGCGAGTGACTCAGTGCCATTCCGATGACCGAGCCACGGGTCACCGGAATGGCCCGGCTCGCCGGATCCAGCGCGGCGAACTTGTCCCGCAACTGAGCGGGTGCTGAGTTCGAACCGAACGACACCACCGGAAACCGCGAGCCGAGCGGCGCCGCCCCGACCAGGTCGAGAGCGTCATCCAGCGGTACCAGCGAGCCGGCGCCACCCGCCGCCAACGGCCCGCCGTCGACGGTGACCGGCCATCGCGGGACGTCGCGGTCATCGGTCTCGAGGGCGTACATCCAGGAGTCCAGCCACAGATAGTCGGCGTCGACGGCGACCCCCGGGTAGTTCATCGGGTCGGCCAACGGGCTCACGGTGACTTCCCCGACCGACCCGGCGAGGTCGGCAAGGCTGGGCATCACGACAGCCTGCCACCGGGGCAACGTCCGAGACCCGGACGGGGCAGGATGTCGAGCTATGACGCGTCCGTTGATCGGCATCACCACCTACCGGGAGGACGCGTCGTGGGGGGCGTGGAACGCGGTGGATGCCGTCCTGGTGCCGGCCGACTACGTGGACTCCGTGCGGACCGGCGGCGGCACACCGCTGCTGATCCCGCCCCTCGGACCCGGAGATAACGCCGCCGCCATCATCGGCCGGCTCGACGGCCTGGTGCTGGCCGGCGGCGCGGACGTCAACCCGTCCCGGTACAGCGCGGAACCGGACCCGGCCACCATCAGCTGGCGGGATGACAGGGACGTGTCCGAAATGGCCCTGCTGAACGCCGCGGACGACCTGGAGCTGCCGGTCCTGGGCATCTGCCGCGGCATGCAGGTGATGGCGGTGACCGCCGGAGGTGCACTGCTGCAACATGTTCCGGACGTCACCGGGCATGACGGACACTCACCCGGCGCGGACGCCTACGGTGCGACCGAGGTGCAGACCACCCCCGGTTCCCAGCTGGCGAGCATCCTCGGCGACACCTTCACGGTCGCCTGTCACCACCACCAGTCGGTGACCGAGCATCCCGGCTACGCCGGGGTCGCCCACTCCGCAGATGGGGTCCTCGAGGCCATGGAATCACCCGGCCCCCGGTTCCGGATGGCGGTCCAGTGGCACCCCGAAACCCATGTCGAGCGAACGCTTTTCGGTGCCTTCGTCGCCGCGGCCGGGCTCCCTCGATGAGCCTGGACACGCTCCGGCAGGGCGCCGAGGCCGCGCTCTCCCCGATGGCCTGGGCCTACTACCAGGGGACGGCCGGGTCGCCGGACCTGGACGCCGAGGCCTGGTCGTCGGTGTTGGTGGTGCCGCGGGTGCTGACCGGGCTGACCAGCGTGGACACGTCCATCACCCTGGCGGGGGCGGCGCTGCGCACCCCGGTGCTGATCGCGGCCTCCGCGGCGCATCGGCTGGCCCACCCGGAGGGCGAGGTGGCCACCGTGCGGGCGGCCGCGGCCGAGGGCGCGCTGATGGTCTACTCCAGCTCGGCGGCCGTCGAGGTGACGGAGTTCGGCGCGGCGGCCACCGGGCCGTGGTGGGCCCAGGTGTACGTGATGCGGGACCGCGGGGTGACCAACGACTACCTCGACCGGTGCGTCGCCGGAGGCGCCGGCGCGCTGATCCTGACGGTCGACTACCCGGGCGCGATCGCCAAGCCCGGATTCCGCAGCGCGACCTCGGGACGGCTGGACGCCCGGCCCGGCAACTACCCGCAGTGGACGTGGCCGGAGATGACGGCCGCGATCCAGCCGGGGCTCACCCCGGAGGTCATCGGCGAACTGGCCGAACGCACCGGCCTCCCCGTGCACGTCAAGGGCATCCTGCATCCTCAAGACGCCAGGACGGCGGTCGCCGCCGGTGCGACCGGAATCGTGGTGTCCAATCACGGCCGCCGGCAGGTGGACGGCGTGCTGCCGACGGCCTACGCCCTGCCGTCGGTGGTCGACGCCGTCGGCGACGACGCGATCATCACCGTGGACGGCGGGATCCGGACGGGGGTCGATGTGCTGCGTGCCCTCGCGCTCGGCGCATCCGGGGTCGGGGTCGGCCGACCGGTGCTGTGGGGGCTCGCCGCGGCCGGCACCGAAGGGGTCCGCGAGGTCATCGGCACCCTGACCGCCGAGCTGCGCCAGGCGATGGCCTCGGTCGGCGCGGGCACCGTTACGGACCTCAACCGGGATCACGTCCGGCGCCCGGCCTACTGATCGCGTCCCGCGCCCCCGCAGAGACAGCCGCGTCGAGTGTCCGTCGTCGGCGCCCTGTGCGAGGCTCTCTGTCGTGCGCATGCAATTCGCCACCGGCCCCGACCCCACCGACCTGCTGATGCTCCCCTGGTCCACCCCGCTCGCGGAGTGGCCCAAGGAGAAGCTGGTCTCACTGCCGCGTGGCATCTCCCGACACGTCGTCCGCTTCGTGCGGATCGGCGGGATCGTCTATGCCATCAAGGAGATCAGCCAGGGGCTGGCCGATCACGAGTACGAACTGCTGCGCGAACTGGCGAGGGTCGGCATCCCCGTCGTGCAGGCCATCGGCGTGGTGGCCAACCGGATGACCCCAGAGGGCGAACCGCTGGACGCCGCGCTGGTCACCAAGCACCTGCGGTTCTCGCTGCCCTACCGGGCGCTGTTCTCCCGGCGGATGGACCCGAACCTCGAGACCAAGCTGCTCGACGCGCTCGCCGAACTGCTGGTCCGGCTGCACCTGGTCGGGTTCGCCTGGAAGGACTGCTCGCTGTCGAACACCCTGTTCCGCCGGGATGCCGGAGCGCTGGCCGCCTACCTGGTGGACGCCGAGACCGGCGAGATGCGGGAAAGCCTGTCGAACGGGCAACGCGCACAGGACCTGGAGATCGTCGAGATGAACCTCGCCGGCGAACTGCTGGACCTGCAGATGTCCGGGCTGCTCTCGGAAACGGTCGACCCCCTGGAAACGGCCGTCTCGGTGATCGAGCGGTACGAGCGACTCTGGGAGTTGCTGACCGCCCCGCAGACCATGGGCGATGACGAATGGTGGCGGATCGAGCAGCGGCTGCGCAAGCTCAACGAACTGGGCTTCGACGTCGCGCAGATCCACATCAACGAGTCCGGCGGCGACCCGCACGTCATGGTGCAGACGCAGGTCGTCGACGCCGGACACCACCGCCGGCGGCTGTTCTCGCTGACCGGCATCGACGTCCAGGAGAACCAGGCCCGCCGCATCCTCAACGACCTGGACACCTACCGGTCGCAGGCCGTCATGCCGAACACCGAGGTCGACGAGGACACGGTTGCCCACCACTACGTGACCGATGTCTACGACCCGGTGATCGAGGCCATCCCGAAGTCCATGGTGGAGAAACTGGAGCCGGCCGAGGTCTTTCACGAGGTGCTCGAACACCGCTGGTTCCTGTCCCAGGCGGCCGGCCACGAGGTCTCGATGGAGTACGCGACACAGTCGTATCTGCAGACTGTGTTGGCGTTCCGCCCGGATGAGAAGTCCTTCCTGGATTCCAGCCTGATGGGCGTCGGAGCGCTGGATGCCGACGACATCGAGGACGATGCCGACGCCGACTACGGCCCCTGACAATGCAGCACATCGTGGTGCTGGGCTCGGGGTTCGCCGGGCTGTGGTCGGCGATCGGTGCCGCCCGGCGATTGGCCGAGCTCGGCGTCGGGCCCGACACCGTGCAGGTCACGGTGATCAGCTCCGAGCCGTTCCACGACATCCGGGTCCGCAACTACGAGCAGGACATCAGCGCCTGCCGGATCCCGCTGGAATCAGTGCTCGATCCGGTCGGCGTCCGGCACATCACCGCGCTGGTCCAGGCCATCGATACCGCGGCACAACAGGTGACGGCGACAACCGCGGACGGGCCCGTCACGTTCGCCTACGACCGGCTGGTCATCGCGCTCGGCAGTCGCCTCGCCCGCCCGAAGGTGCCCGGCCTGGCGGAGTTCGCCTTCGACGTCGACACCTATTCCGGCGCCGTCCGGCTGAATCAGCACCTTGCGACCCTGCCGGACCTGATGCCACCCCCCGGGTCTTCGACGGTGATCGTGGTCGGGGCGGGACTGACCGGTATCGAGGCGGCCTGCGAGATGCCGGCCAAACTCGCCGCGGCGTTGACCGGCCACGACGTCGCGCCGCGGGTGCTGCTGATCGATCACAACACCGAGGTCGGCTCCGACATGGGTGAGTCGGCCCGCCCGGTGATCGAGAAGGCGTTGGCCGCAGTCGGAGTGGAACCGGTGACCGGGGTTCGGGTGGCCGCGGTCGATGCCGGCGGCGTCACCCTCGACAACGGGGGGTACCTCCCCGCGGCGACGGTGGTCTGGTGCGCCGGCATGCGCGCGAACCCGCTCACGGCGCAGATCCCGGTGAAGCGGGACCGGCTGGGCAGATTGCCGGTCGATGACTATCTACGGGTGATCGGCGTGCCCGCTGTCTTCGCGGCGGGCGATGTGGCGCTGGCGCGGATGGATGACGACCACCTGTCGGTGATGTCCTGCCAGCACGGTCGGCCGATGGGTCGGTTCGCCGGCTACAACGTGGTCGGCGACCTGCTCGGGCAGCCGCTGCTGCCGCTGCGGATCCCCTGGTATGTCACGGTGCTCGATCTCGGGCCGGCCGGCGCCGTCTACACCGAGGGCTGGGATCGGATCGTTGTCGCCGACGGGGATGAGGCAAAGGCCACCAAGCAGATCATCAACACCCAGCGGATCTACCCGCCGCTGACCGGTGACCGGGACGCGATCCTGGCCGCAGCGGCCCCCGTGGTGCAGTCCCGTCCGGAACACGGGCACTGACCCGATCACTGACCGCCGGGTCAGCCGCAGGCGCACCCGCAGGCCTTACCCCACACTGTTTCACTCGAGTGTTTGACGCTGGGCGCGTCGATCGTTCGTTTGGCAGGATCGTTCCCGCGCACAAGACCACGCGTCGGCAGGACACGTCGCCCGGTGACCGGTGTGCTGATGGCGCCAAGCGTCAAAGTCACGGTGAACTCCTGCCCCAGATCCGTCATCTGGGGGTCAGGAGAGCGCGTGTTGCCGACTGATACCGTGCGCGGCGAGCGGACAATTGGTGCCAGTAGCGGCATTTGCCCGAGATCATCGGTCTTGATTGCGCCTGACGACTTCGTCGCAGGCGACCGGAAGCGCAAGGAGACACTGGCATGACGACAGTCCGGGGCATGGGCACGATTGCGGCCAAGTACTGGTGGGTGATTCTGGTCCGCGGGATCATCCTGGTGTTGTTGGGGATCGCGATGTTCGCGTGGCCGAAGGCGACGCTGCTGGTGTTCGTCGTGCTGTTCGCGGCCTACCTTTTCGTCGACGGCATCATGGCCATCTTCCAGGGGTTCTCCCAGCGCCGGGACGGCGAGCCGTCCGGCTGGTCGTTCGCCCAAGGTGTGCTCGCCATCTTGTTCGGCATCGCGGTGCTCGTCTGGCCGGACACCATCGGCAAGGTGATCATCTACCTCATCGCGATCTGGGCCATCCTGGCCGGCATCGGCGGGATCGCCGGCGGATTCCGGATGAAGGCAGTCCCCGGCTCCGGGTGGGGCTGGTTCCTGGCGTGGGGCATCCTCGCGCTGATCTTCGGCATCGCGCTGATCGCGAACCCGGCCGCCGGGATCCTCAGCATCCTGTGGCTGGTGGCGATCTGGGCGATCATGGCCGGCATCGTGTTCATCGTGGCGAGCTTCTTCGTGAAGAAGGTCGGCAATACGATCGTGAACGATCCCGCCTACTGAAAAGCTGACCCCGCTGTTCTTCTGGCGCGGCACTACTGTCGGTGTTCCCCGCCTCATTCAGGAGTGCGCCATGACATCCGCAACCCCAGTCGTCAACCCAGCCCAGACCGCAGTGGTGCTGATCGAATACCAGAACGACTTCACCACCGAGGGCGGCACGCTGCACAGCGCGGTGTCGCCCGTCATGGCCAGCACGGGAATGCTGCAGAACACCGTCGATCTGGTCGCCAAGGCCAGGGCGGCCGGCGCGACGATCGTGCACACGCCGATCTCTTTCGTCGAGGGATACGGCGAGATCTCGGCCCAGCCCTACGGGATCCTGGCGGGCGTCGTCGAGTCCAACTCCTTCGTGAAGGACTCCTGGGGCGCGGAAATCGCGAAGGACATGACGCCGGAACCTGGCGACATCGTCATTGAGGGCAAGCGCGGTTTCGACGCCTTCGCCTCGACGAACCTGGACTTCATCCTGCGCTCGAAGGGCATCACCACCATCGCGCTGGGCGGCTTCCTCACCAACTGCTGCGTGGAATCGACGATGCGCACCGGTTACGAAAAGGGTTACCAGGTCTACACGCTCACCGACTGTCTGGCCGCGACCTCGCAGTCCGAGCACGACAACGCGATCAGCAAGGACTACCCGATGTTCTCCCGGCCGGTGACGAGCACCGAGTTCGTCGCGGCGCTGGACGGCAGCGTCCTGGCAGATAGTTCACGGGGCTATTAGCACGCCACCCAGCGCGGCGCCGTGAACCGGATCAAGGCGATTCCCCGCGGCCTGACCACCATTCCGGTCACCCTGCTCACCGTCGGACTGCTGCTGCTCGCCGGCGTGCTGACCGGCACCCTTTTCGCCCCGGCAGACCCGACCGACAGCACCATCACCTCGCTGGAGTTCGGGCTGCCGGCGTTCCGGGAGGGCCGGGTCTGGACGCTGTTCACCGGCGCCGTCACGTTCACCGAACCCGAGTTCTACCTGTTCGTCGGCGCAGTGCTCGCTGTCGGCCTTGGTCTGTACGAACACCGGGTCGGTTCACTGCGCGCCTTGTTCGCTCTCGTCGTGACGCACACGGCCGGCATCGTCATCCCAGCGCTGTTGCTCTGGCCGTTCACCAACAGCAACTGGACCTGGGCATCGACCCTGGGCGGCGAACTCGACGCCGGCATGTCCGCGGGCGGCTTCGGGGTCGCCGCCGCGGCGACGGCCCTGCTGCGCCCGCCCTGGCGCGGCCGAATCCGGGTGCTGGTCACCACCTTCCTGACCGTGCTGGTGCTCAAGTCGGGCCTGCTGTGGGACCTGGAGCACTTCGTCGGCTGGTGGGCCGGCCTGGCGATCGGCCCCTGGCTGGCCGAGCCCGCGTTGCGGGCCAGGGGACGCGCGCCGGGGCAACCCGGCAGGCCGCCGGGCGCGGCCGAGGCTCGACTGCTGACCGCGCTGATCGCGGCCGGATTTGCCGTTTCCAACGTGGTGGCCGTGCTCTATCCGGGGCTGGGCGGGATCATCGGACCCGACGTCGGCGCCGCCCAGGTCCGGGGCTTCTGGCTGATCATCCTCGAGCTGGTGATCGCACTGCTCATCTGTGGGGCGCTGCCCAGGCCGCTGGCCCTGGCTTGGTGGGTCGCGGTGGTCGGCGTTGCGGCCATCATCGTCAACTCACTGGCGAACACCCCGGTGTCACCACGGATCGGTGACGCCGTGTGTTCCGCGATCGTGCTGGCGGTGCTGCTCTGGAATCGCCGCTCATGGCCCTGGCGCACGGATCGGAGCGCCCTGCGGCCGTTGGGGTTGCTGGCCGTCACGATGGTCGTGGTCACCGCCGTGATGTCGGTGGCCTTCTGGGCTGTTCGGGAGCAGTTCCGCCCGGTGCCTGACCTCCTCCAGGTCACCCGAGAGGCGCTGGCGCGCTTGACGTTCACCGTCGGACCGGTGATTCCGGGTGGCCGCGGGGCACGCGGTGTCGTCATCGCTAGCGGCATCATCTGGGCACTGACCCTGATCGGCTGGCTGGTCTGGGCGCTGTATCTGCGAGCGCCGGGCGGCTGGCGCGGGGCGTGGGCCGCCGTGCGCACCGGGCGGGAGCCGGACGCCGTCGAGCCCTGACTGTCGGTGCTCGGTCCTACAGTGTCTTGCATGAGCGAACTCGCAACCGATTCGACGGTGGATGCTGCCCGCCGGTCGGAGCTCGAAGAACGGCTGGAAACGCACCGCAGAGAGCTCGCCGGTTATTGCTACCGGATGCTCGGCTCCACCTTCGAGACCGATGACGCGGTCCAGGACACCATGCTGCGCGCCTGGCGGGCGTTGGACCGGTTCGACGGCCGATCGTCGTTGCGGACGTGGCTCTACCGGATCGCCACCAACGTCTGCCTTGACATGTTGAGCGGGCGGAATCGGCGTGCCCTGCCGATGGACCTCGGGCCGTCGTCGCCACCGGTGATGGCCTCCCTCGGCCAGCCGCACCCGGAAGCGGTCTGGATCCAGCCGATCGCCGACGGCACCGTGCTGGCCGCCGACGGCGACCCGGCTGATGTGGCGGTCGGACGGGAATCGATCCGGCTGGCCTTCGTCGCTGCGCTGCAACATCTGCCGCCCCGGCAGCGTGCGGTGCTGATCCTGCGTGAGGTGCTGCGCTGGAGCGCGATCGAGGTTGCTGAACTGCTGGAGTCGACCGTCGCGTCGGTGAACAGCGCCCTCCAGCGGGCGCGGGCGACCCTGGCGACGGTGGACGCCGGTACCGAGGACGACTTCGAGCCGATGGACGAGGCGCAGAAGAACCTGCTGGCGCGGTACGTCAGCGCGTTCACCGCCTACGACATCACGGCAATGGTCGCGTTGCTGCGCGAGGACGCCACCGCCTCGATGCCGCCCTTTCAGCTGTGGCTGCAGGGCAGAGATGACATCGGCCGATGGCACCTCGGTCCTGGACACACCTGCCGGGGTTCGGTGCTGGTGCCCGTGCAGGCCAACGGATCACCGGCCTTCGCGCACTACCGGCCGGGGCCGAATGGGCATGAGCCGTTCTCCATCCAGGTGCTTGAGCTCACCGGCGATCGGATCTCCAAGATCACCTACTTCTTGGACACCGACCTGTTCCCGAAATTCGGGCTGCCCCAGCACCCCTGATAGAGCCGTGTCCGGCTGGATCAGTCGGCTTCCGCCCAGTCGCCGACGCCGCCGATCTTGGTGATCGCGGTGTGCGCAATCATTCCGGGCGGTGGGTCGGGCATCGGCGGGAAGGTGGCGCCTGGACCGATATAGGTCTGCGCAAGCCGGTGCAGCAGTTCCGGTCCGCCGCCGTCGGTGAGCCGAACCCGCCCGTGCAGCACCAGGTACTCGTTCAGCCCGATGGCGTTGTGGCCGGGTGCCTCGATGGAAATCGCGACCCGCGGGTCACGGGCCATGTTGCGCATCTTGAGCTGCCCCGGGTCCAGGTGTGCGCTGACCAGTTCGTCACCGTCGAGTCCGACCCAGATCACGGAGACCTGCGGCGACCCGTCCTTGTTGATCGTGACCAAATGAGCCAGTGGCCCCGACTCGATGAGTTCCCGGGCTGCGGTGTTGAGCCTGACCATGCCGGGACTGTGCCACAGGTCGGCCGCGCAGAACAGGCTTGACCCGCTGCCTTCCTACTAATGCCCCGTGACGTCCGAGTCGGTCGCGGCGGCTTCACCCAGGTCGAGCCCGGTGATCGCGGCCATGTCCCGATCGGTCAGCTCGAAGCCGAAGATGTCCAGGTTCTCGGCCAACCGGGTCTTCGTCGCGGACTTCGGCACCGCGGAGAGCCCGAGTTGGAGGTGCCACCGCAGGATCACCTGGGCCGGTGCGACACCCAGCCGGTCCGCGATTCCGGTGATCACCGGGTTGGCCAGCGTGTCACCTCGGCCCAGCGGACTCCAGGACTGGGTGATGATGCCGTGCGCCGAGTTGTACGCGCGGGCAGCGGTGCGGGCCAGGGTCGGGTTGAGCTCGATCTGGTTCACCGCCGGGGTCACCCCGGTTTCCGCAACCAACCGGTCCAGGTGCGCCGGTTTGAAGTTGGAGACACCGATCGACCGGGTCTTCCCCGACGCCAGCAGCGCGGCGAAGGTCTGCCAGGTATCGACATAGAGATCCCGATCCGGCAGCGGCCAGTGGATCAGCAGCAGGTCGACGTAGTCCAGTCCGAGTCGCCGCAGCGAGGCGTCGAGCCCGCCGACCGCCCTGCGGTTTCCCTGGTAGGGGCCATCCAGCTTCGTGGTGACGAACAGGTCGGCGCGATCGATGCCTCCCGGCCCGGTGACGTCCCGCAGGGCATTGCCGACGCCGGCCTCGTTGCCATATTTCGCGGCGGTATCGACGAGTCGATACCCGATCTCGACGGCATCCACGACCGTCCGGGCAACCTGGTCGTCGTTCAGCGGCCAGGTGCCCAACCCGATCGCCGGCATGGCGATGCCGGTGCCGAGCGGGATGACGGGCGAACGTGCGGCAGACATGGCGTTAGGCTCCGATCGGCAGGTGGTAGCCCATTCTGCCCCGCGGATCTCGTTAGGCCCGTAGCCACCGCCTGACCTTCTTGGCCGAGAGCGCCGACCAGGCAGCATCGAACTCACGCACCGCCTGGTCACCTTTGGATTGCTCGAGCGCGTGCAACCGGCCGATGGTGAAGGCATTGTCCCCGTCGAGGTGGATCCGGACGCCGAGCTGCCGCAGCGCCGTCCTGGCGACCACGCTGTCCTGGTGCTCGCCGAGCACCTCCTGCAGGCTCTCGGCCGTTTCGGCGAGGACCGTCGCCGGTTGCCCGAATGCCGGGGCGACGGACTCGGCCGCGTACCGGAGCCGTTTCGAGGCCTTGCGGATCTCGTGGTACCACTCGTCGCGATGCCGCAGATCTGCCGGTGGACCGGCCGAGACCAGGGACTTGACCCGCTCATAGGATTTCCGGACCCGCTTGGTCAGGACCACGTCGGCGCGGCCGCGGGCCAGGTCGGTGAACGGCGGGTCGGCAACCAGGGCTTCGAGTTGTTCGACCAGCAGCCGGTATCGCTCGGAGTCGAGGGCGACGATCAGCTCGTCGTGCGCCTTGCGATGGTCGGCGCGCAGCTCGACCTCGATCAGTGACGCGATCGGGCCGAGCACCAGATCGTCGGGTTCGGCGGCGAGTTCGTCGAGCAATCGCATGCGCAGGACCTCGGCGTCCCTGGCTCCGCCGAGCTCGCCGGCGATCCACTTCAGCTCGTCACGCAGGGGTTCGGTGACCTCGCGGTCGAGCAGCGGCCGGAAGGTCGCAAGTGCGCTGCGCAGGCGCCGGGTGGCCACCCGCATCTTGTGCACGCCATCGGGTTCGTCGAGCCTGGCCTGCTGCTCGCGGGCGGTCATTGCCCGGACCTGCTCGGTGAGGTGTGCCAGGAGCACGGCGCCGGCAGGGCTGCCGGGCGTCAGATCGTCTGCTGGGGGCGGGTCGTTCTCGGAGGTGGGTTCGACTTCGGTCGCTGGGTTCTTGACGCGAACAGGTGGAGCACTCATGACTCCGGTCTACCAGCTGGCGGCTACCGGCGGCTGCCGGCGCTGCGGTGTCCGGCGAGGACCCAGCCGGCGACGACAGAGTCCCAGACGATCGGGGTGCCGGCGCGGTACGCGGTGGAGCAGCATTCACAATTTCCCGCTCTGGTGGCAGGGACAGGGGCGCTCATATGGTCTTCCTTGAATGTCGGCGAAACGGCCCGAGAAGATGGGGCCGGTGGCGGGTGATGGTCGGCCGTTGGCCGGGGGGATCCGCTGTCCGGCTGCTCTGATGAGTTCAGGCGCCTGGTCCGTGATGCGGATATCCGGGTCCGAATATTTGATCGAACACTGTGATCGTGCTGCCGGCGGGCGTTTGCCGTCTCGGCGCTGACACATCACTTCGTGACCCAGCAAGCAGCTAATCATCGGCGCGCTCCACGGGGCAAGCCGGAGCCGGTTAACTTCGTGCGTCGGGCTCGTGACCGTTCATGTCGTCTCCCCCATCCGGCTCCCCTACCTGGGAGTTAACAGCACGAGGCCACCGATCGGTCCGAAAACCGGCGGTTCACCGAGTACGTCACAGGTCGACCACGCGCCAAGGACCGCACCCAGCGCGGTCAGCTGAGCGGGTGATGGAGCGCAACGCCGGTGACCCGATCGAACACGTGTGCGCGGGCAGCATCGATGGCCACCATGACGACATCGCCGACTCTGGCCTCGGTGCGACCGCTGAACCTGGCGACCAGGCGGCTGTCGCCGACCTGCACGGTGAGGTAGGCATCACGGCCGTTCCGGTCGATGGCCTTGACCGGCCCGGAGAGGCATACATGGTCCGGATTCGGCTCAGGTCCGGCGTCCCGGACGTCCTCGGGGCGCAGCCCGAGCGTCACCTCGCGGCCGATGTGCCGGGCGAGTCCGGTGGGCAACGGCTGCCAGGTCGGCAGGGTGCGGTAGCCGACCTGATAGCCCGCCATTCCGCCGGATTCCACCAACCGCCCGGGCAGTGTGCCGATCGGCACGGCCCCGACGAAGTCGGCGACGAAGAGGTCGACGGGAGCGTCGTAGATCTCCCGCGGGCTGCCGATCTGGACCAGACGGCCCGCGTTCAGCACCGCGACCCGGTCGCCGATCGCCAGGGCGTCGGACTGGTCGTGGGTGACGTAGACGGTGCTGACCTTGCTCGCCTTCACCGTTTCGGCGATCACCCGACGCATCCGGGCCCGCTCGTGCACGTCGACGTGAGCCAGCGGCTCGTCCAGCAGGAACGCCTTCGGGGTCCGAACCAGCGCGCGACCGATGCCGACCTGCCCCCGCTCACCGGCCGAGATCTCGGTCGGCATCCGGCGCAGCAGCCGGCCGATCCGCAGCCGCCTGGATTGCATCTCCACCTGCCGGTGTACTTCAGGGGCCGGGACATGACGGGTGGTCAGGCCGAATCCCATGTTCTTGGCCACGTCCAGTGTCGGCATCAACTGGCTGTTCTCGAAGACCATCGCGATGTCCCGGTAGGCGGATGGCTGCGTGGTCGGTTCGCCGGCGATCAGCACGCGCCCGGTCTCGACCCTGGCCAGCCCGGCAATGGCCCGCAACAGCGTGGACTTCCCGCTCCCGGATGGCCCCAGCACGGCGAGCAGTTCACCCGGCCGGGCCAGCACGGTCACGTCGCGCAGCGTGACCGTCCCGTCACGCTGGACCACTGTTGCCCGGTGCAGACCCGTGCAACCGGCGGGCACGGCGGAGTCGACGTGCGTCGTCCCGTCCTGCGTCACGACTTCCACGGTAACCGCGGGCCAGCCACAACAGACAGAGCCGCCGAGGGGACTTGAACCCCTAACCGCCCGATTACAAGTCGGGTGCGCTACCAATTGCGCCACGGCGGCAGATCGGGACCGCGGGTCGCCGCCGGGCCGATCAAGCCGGGCAGCACCCGGCGGGACCAGCGTAGCCGGGTGAGCCCGATGCCTCGGCACGTCAGGCCGGGTCGCCGGGTCAGCCCCCAGGTGCCGCCGGATCGGCTGCGGGAGCGGCCGCTGCCGGCGCTGCCGGATCGGCGGCCGGGGCTGCCGGCGGCGGCGAACACACCACGTTCTGCTGGCCGTTGTAGACGGTGGTGAAGTCTTCCCGCCGGATCTCGGCCCCGGCCAGGTCGCGGATGATCCTGGTGTTGACCACCGAGAAGCCGGTGCTGCCGCTCGACGGGCTGCAGGAGGTCCCGTACGGCTTCACGATCACCTGCGGCGAGGTGAAGTCGAACCGGTCGGTGGTTTGCGATTCCACCTCGACGTGCTTGGTCCCCCAGAGCCGGACGGTGATGTCGCCCTCGGTCCACTCCGTCTGGATGAGCACGCCGGTCGGGTAGTCGTTGGAGAACGCCAGCTCAATCTCGCCGTCGAACACTGTCGCTTCCCGGCCGGGCGGGTACCGGCTGATGTAGAACGAGTGCGGCGTGTGGGTGACGTCGCCCATGCCGGCGAAGTAGGCGGCGTTGTACAGGGTGGTGGCGAACTGGCTGATGCCGCCGCCGACGGCGGTGGACAGCGCACCCTCCTGGATGATCGCGGCGGGCACGTAGCCCTGCTCGGTGCCGCGGGTCCCGGTGAATTCATTCAGGCCGAACGTCGCTCCTGGCTGGACGATGGCGCCGTTGACCTTCTCCGCGACGACCCGGATGTTCTCGCCGGACGCGGCGGCGAACCCACCGGTGGTGAACTCGCCGATGACCTCCTTGATGCCGAGTGCCTGCATCTTCTCGGTGGTGAACTCCGGCTGGGTCTCGGTGTAGACGATCGCCGCCTCTCGGCCCGGCGCGCGCACCGCCGGCCCGATGTTCGCCTCGGTCCCAGCCCAGTCGACGGTGCGGCCGGCGACGCTGGGCGCGATCACCGACGTTCCGTCCTGGATCGAGATGCCGGCATCCACCGGAGCGCTTTGGGTCGCCTCGACGGCACCGGTGACCGGGCCGCGCAGCGCGACAGCGTCGACCGTGACGACGAAGCCGTCCGCGTCGTCCGGCGTAACGGTGGTGGCCGCCGCGATGCCGGTGACGGGCACCTCGACGACGGCGCCGGCGCCGGTGATCCGCAGCGGCCCGGACAGGATGACGGTGGCCTCCGCGGCCGCCGCTTGGGTCTTCTCCGGGCTCGCCCGAACCGGCGACGCCGCGACCGGCAGCACCAGACCGTCCAGCGCGGATGGTCCGCCGCCGGTCCACGCGTCGGAAACGGCCGTGGCAGAACCGGGTACGTCAAGGCTCCGGCCGATCACCGGTTCGACGGTGCGGACGGTGACGCCGTCGATCGCGACCTCACCCTCGACGGGTTGCAGATCGGTCGAGGTGGCAACACCGGTCAGAAAGGCGGTGAGTGCCGCGTCGTCGACCTGCACCGACAACGGCACCTGGGTGGAGGTGAAGAAGGATGTCAGCCGGACGAACGGGTTCGCGGAGCGGGTGCCGACTGCTTCGATGGTGGCGGCCACGTCCGGTGTCAGTCCGGCGGCCGCCGGGTCGATCGGGGTTGCCTCGCCGTGCACGTCGAGGGTGACCGGGGCGATGTAGGACGGCACCGCTTGCTCGGTCAGCGCCGCGGTTGCCTGCTCGGGGGTCATCCCACCGACCTCGACGCCGGCGACGGTGGTGTGCCGGTCGATCTCCCCGCCGGTGCTCAACAGGTCGACCAGGTACACGACGACGACCAAGGCGAGCAACACCGAACCGGCAATGATGGCGGCCAGACGGCCGCGTGCCGGCCCGGCCGGCTGACCGGGAATGACTTGAGTGGCCCCGGCATCGATGACCTGCGTGGTCTCGGCATCAGCCTGGTCGGCGAGCACGATCCGCTCGGTGGCCTCGCCGGAGCCGTCCTGCGTCGACCCGGAGCCCGTCGACCCAGATCCCGCTGTGCCCGTCAGATCCTTCACACCTGTCCCTTAGTGCTCGTGAACTCGTTGGGTCTTGACCCTGGATAACTACAGGGGTCAATCATCCCCGACCGAAAGACGGTCGCGGACATACCGGAGTTGAGCAGCAGAGACAGAAGTGCCCGGGATCACGTCGGACAGAACCCGCTAGCGCGAGTAGGGCGCCGGTGCCGGTGTGTGCCGAACACCGCGGATCGTCGAGATCAGGATCCGCCGGCACTCCAGGGCGCTGACGTTCATCAGCGACGCGAGGGCCGCGATCGCCCCGTCGTCGAGCGTCATCGCGGCCGAACCGCCGTGGGTGCGGAGTTCGAACCAGCGTTTGACGGGGCCGAGGCGCGGATCATTGGTGGCCATCACTTCGGCGACGTCGACCGTGATCGCTCCGCTCGCGCCGGCGGCGGGTCGCAGCGCGACGCCGCGTTCGGCCGCGTTGAGCAATGCGCCGAGATCTTCGCCGAGCGCTCCGGCGATGACCCACAACACGTCGACCCGCAGCGAGCGGTGTCCGGTCTCGTAGTTGGCGAGGGCGGCCTTGCTGACCAGTCCGCCGGTGCGCTGAGCAACTTCTGCCTGGGTGAGCTTCTGCCTGCGCCTGGATTCACGCATCACCCGGCACACGGCAGCGGCGAAGGCCTGCTGCGACCGTGCGTCGTAAGCCTGTGACACGCGATTCCCCTGTCGTCGCACGGGGCGATGGAGTCATTCTCCGACCGCCAGCAGAACGCTGTCCCGATTACCGTCCGTTAGGTATTCCTGCGTCATCGGTGATGAGTTGGCCCAAACGGGCGACAATCTGGTTGCTATGTCGCGCTGCCAAGCTATTTCTACCACAGAGTAACCGCGGTTACACCCTTTTGGCCCATTGGATGAAACACAATGGCCTGATCGTGGTAACACGCTCCAGCGTTGCCTCGTCTTGCCACTGATTGACCCCGAAACCATTCACTCTTCAGGGTTGCCTACCACTTCCGTGGACGCAATAGCCGAATGCGGCTCTACTTGATCTCACCGACCACGACCAGTCAATCGGCCAGCCAGGTGACGGAGATCAGTCAGCTGAAAAGAGACTTGCCGAACCAGTCACCGGGACCGCTGACTCCGGGCGGGCACGCCCATAGTCCGCCGCCGATATGCGCGATGTACTCGTTGAGCAGGTCGGAGCGCCCGAGCCGACTCTGAATCACCTTGAATTGGGCCTGCGGGTCGCGCTGAAATGCGATGAAGAACAACCCGGCGGCCAGCTTGCCGGTGTCCGGGTCCTGCCCGTCGGTGTAGTTGTAGCCGCGCCGCAGGAGTTTGATGCCGTTGTTCTGCTCCGGAGCGGACAACCTGATGTGCGCATCGATATTGACCACCAGTTCGCCGGCATCGTCGGTCTTCGAGTAGTCAACCGGGGTGAATTCGTCGCCGCCGGTCAATGGAGCGCCGGTCACCTTGTTCCTGGCGAAGATCCGCTCCTGATCGGTGAGCGGGTCGGTGTCCCAGGACTCGATCTCCATGCGGATCTTGCGCGCGACCAGATAGGAACCGCCCGTCATCCAGGCGGCGCTGTCGGTCGCGCCGGTGCCGACCCACACCTGCTCGTCAAGGGCTGCGGTGTCGTCCGCGTGGATGTTGTTCGTGCCGTCCTTGAAGCCCATCAGGTTGCGCGGTGTCGGCTGGCCGGCGCCGGTGGCCGAGGCCCTGCCGAAACCCAGTTGCGACCACTTCAAAACCGCGGTGCCGCGGGCGGCCCTGACCATGTTGCGAATGGCGTGGAAAACCACCTGCGGGTCGTCCGCGCAGGCCTGGATGCACAGGTCGCCGTCGGAGATGGCCGGTTTCATCACGGCATCGCCCGGAATGGTGCCGAACGGGGTCAGCTCGGCCGGCATCCTGTCGGTCAGGCCGAACCGCTCGTCGAACAGGCTCGGCCCGAAGCCGACCGTGATGGTCAGTGAGTGTGGGCCGAGGTCCATCGACTCGCCGGTGTCGAACGGCGGCTGCTCGTCGCGGACCGGGGAGTCGCTGACCAGCTTCCCCGTGGTCAGGCGCGCAGCGATGGCGGCCCAGCGGCCGAGCATTCGCTTGAGCTCTTCGACATCGGTGGTGGTGACGTCCAGGGATGCGAACATCAACCGTTCCTGCTGCGTGGTGGTGATACCCGCCTGCCGCACGCCGTAGAAAGGCACCGTGGCCAGTGCCCGGGTGGTCGCCGAGTCAACAGTGGACATCGACGCCTCGGGCGCTTCACCGGAATCGTCGTTCGCGGACCGGATGCCGTAGCCGGCCGCGACGCCCGCTCCGGCGGCCAGCCCGACGCCGGCAGCGGCGGCTCCCGACAGGAACCGCCGCCGCGACGTGCCTTGCTCAGTCATGCCCGACCTTTATCTCTGGTCTGTCTTAGTTCGTGATCTTCGCCGAGATGGCCGACAGCGGTTCCTGGACCACCAGCAACGCGTCGGTGAGCACCTTTTTGTCCGCCGCGGTCAGCTGGTCGTAGGACACCCAGCCGCTGGCCGACGTCGGATCCCGGTACTTGTCCAGAACCGACCGTCAAGGCATCGAAAGCAGCGGCGATCTGCGGGACCAGCGTCGGGTCGATCTGGTCCAGCGCCGGCTTCAAGGTGGCGAAGGCCTGCAGGGACCCCTCCACGTTAGCCTCGAAATCGAGCAGGTCGATCTTGGAGTAGGCCTCCTCCTCGCCGGTGATCTTGGAGGCGAGGACCTCGTCCAGCAGGGTGGCGGAGCCATTGGCGATCTCGAACGCCTGGTAGCCGCCAGCCGTGCCGGCCGCAGTGGCCGCCGACAGCTTGGCCGCCTCGGCCTGCAGGGTCTGCACGTCGACGACCAGTTGGTCGGCCAACTGACTCAAGCCCTCGGTGGTCTGCTTTTCGAACAGCGCCTGTTCGATCGGGTGGAAGCCGGTCCAGGTGGTGCCGGCCTCGACGTCGCCGACCCGCAGGTCGATCGCCGGGTCGAGGTCCGGGAACGACTCGGCGACCGGCTCGATCCGCTCGTAGAACGGCCTGGCCTTGATGTAGGCGGCCTGCGCGGCCGCGAGATCACCTGCCTTGATCGCCGCTGCGAGCTCCTGCACGGGAACGAGCAAGAAGCTGATCTGGTCGTCGACGTAGGTCCCGTAGTCGACCGTCGCCTGATCGAGCAGCACGGTCAGATCCGCGGACTGGGCGGCGGCCTCGCCGGTGACGGTGAACGGGCGCTTCTCGGTGGCCGCGCCGGGGCAGAACACCTGGTACGTGCCGCCGTCCAAGCGTGCGGAGAACGTGCTGTCGAAACCGGGCGCCAGGTTCTCCCGCTCGCCGACGATCCGCTGATCGGACACCAACTCGACCTCGGTGACGCTCAACGCGTCCACGTTCGTGATGACAAAGGTGACCTGCCCGGCGGGAGCGGTGTCGGGGGTGGCAACGCAGCCGTCGGCCTCGGTCACCGTGACCGTGATCTCGCCCGGTGCGCCGGTCGCCGCTGACCCGGAGGCCGGCGCAGCACCGGAGTCGCTCGAGGGCTCGGAGCCCGCGGAGGACGCGGTCGGCGTCGATGAACCGCACGCCGTCAGCATCAGGGCTCCGGTGGTGAGCAGGACTGCCGGCCAGCGCCAGGACTGCAGAATCGTCATGGTGACTCCCATTTCATTGCTGGAACGTGCGGGTACAGGCGGACGGTCGTGCCGGGCACGAAGGAGGGTGTTGCCGAAACCCGATCAGCCGGTCGATCGGTGGGTGACGGCTACCTTCGCGAGGTCGGGTGCGCTCTCCGGGCCAGGTCCTGAGGGGATGGCCGGACGGCGCCGGAACAGCTTCGGCACGCCGAACGCCAACAGGACGAGCGCGAACAGCACCAGCAGACCCGGAATGACCTGGGTGCCGACCTGATGGGCGATGCGCTGATCGACGACATCGGCCACCTGCGTGAGACCGGCGGCGACGCCGGCAGCGGTAGCGGTGGCGGGCAGGTCGAGCACCGTGCCGGCCGACACGGCGCCGCGACCCGGCACGGTCACCTGCACCGTCCGCGCCAACCGCAGGTGCAGTCCGAGCACGACGCGGGATGCGGTATCGACGGTCAGCACCGGGGTAACAGTGTCGGTATAGCTGACGTCATAGGCCTGACCGGACTGCCCAGAACGGACGCCGACCGGCAACCGGCCACCGTTCAATGCGGCGACGTCCTCGGCCGTCATCCGGTCAGGCAGGTTCGCCGTCGTTGCGTCCAGCTGCGTCGAGATCGGCGTTCCGGTCAGCACAGTGGCGGATATCGAACCCGCAGGACCCGGCACGTCGGCATGGCCCGAGGCGACCAGCGTGGTTGACCCGGTGACTGCGGACCCGGCCAGCTCCGAGCGAAGATCGGCCACCGAATTGTCCAGCGTGGACGCGCGAGCGGACAGCGTGACTACGGCAGTCCCGCTGATCTCGCCGGTGGCCGCGCGCTGCATGGCGAACGGTCCCTGCGCGCCGGTCATGGTGGCCGGCGCGGCCGGGCCCAGCGCGACCAGCAGACCAGCGATCACCAGCGAACCGGCGGCGGTGCCGACCAGCACCCTGCCGAGCACCTGCGTGGACGGCGTCCGCTTCGGTGGCCACAGCACGACCAGCAACATCGGGATCGCGTACAGCAGATAGGCGACGACCTCGACCACCGGCAGGCTGGAGCGGATGCCGAGCATCCCGGTGAGCAGTGATTCCTGGATCGATCCGGGGCGGGCGATGGCCGATAGGTCGAGCCAGGTCTGCTGTCCGATGGTCAGCCAGCCGGCCTCGTACGCCGCCCGCAGCGTGCTCATCACCAGGCCGGCGGCGACCAGCACCAGCACCACCCCGGTGATGCGGAAGAACTTGGCGAGGTTGAGCTTCACGCCGCCGCGGTAGATCAGGTAGCCGAGTGCAATGGCGACCGCGACGCCGAGGATGACGCCGATCGCGGCCTGCAGCGGTGAGAGGGCGGACTGAAACGCGGCGAGCAGGAAGACCGCCGTCTCGAAGCCCTCCCGCAGCACCGCCAGGAAGGCCATCACGACCAGCGCACCGGCGGAACCGCGGGCCAGCGCACTGCCGGTCGCGTGCTGCAGGTCGGCGCGCAGATCACGGGAGTGCTTGCGCATCCACAGCACCATGTAGGTGACCATCACCACGGCGATCGCCGCGACGACGCATTCGAGCATCTCCTGCTGGCGTTGCGGCAACGCGGCGCTGACCGCCTGCAGGGTGATCCCCACGGCCAGGCAGAGCAGCACAGCGGCGCCGACGCCCACCCAGACCTTGCGCAATGCATCGGGTCGATTGCTCTGCCTGAGGAACGCCGCGATGATGCCGATGATCAGGGCGGCCTCGAGGCCTTCGCGTAACCCGATGACGAACGTCGCGAGCATGCGCCGCTCCCCTCGTTCCTCACAGGTGAGCGGCCGATTGCCGATCGTCACTGTTTGGTTAGCCTGACCTTGCTGCGAACGATACATCCGGGTCGGCCCGAAGAGAACTGTGATCCGGTGCATGCCCGGCAGCGGACCTGTCAACGGGCACCGGCGGCAATCCGTACCCTGTTCCGATGACCATCCGACCCATCGTGATCTGCGGCGAGCCCGTCCTGCACCGGCCGACCCGGCCGGTCACCGAGTTCGGCACCGCCGAGCTGGACACCCTGATCCAGGACATGTTCGAGACCAACGAAGCGGCGCACGGCGCCGGCCTGGCCGCGACGCAGATCGGCGACGACCGCCGGGTGTTCGTCTACGACTGCCCGGACCACGGCACCAGGCGCCGCGGATACGTCGTCAACCCGCAGATCGAGACCTCCGTCATCCCCACGAACATGCCCGACCCCGACGACGACTCGGAGGGTTGCTTATCCGTTCCCGGGGAGAACTTCCCGACCGGCCGGGCCGATTGGGCGAAGGTGACCGGCGTCGACGCCAAAGGGGTGCCGGTCGAGGTGGAGGGCACGGGCTTCTTCGCCCGCTGCCTGCAGCACGAGGTCGACCATCTCGACGGGTACCTCTACCTGGACCGGCTGATCGGCAAGAACGCCAGGGCCGGGCGGCGGGCCGTCAAGGCGAACGGCTGGGGAGTGCCGGGCCTCAGCTGGCTGCCGGGGCGAGATCCGGATCCCTTCGGACACTGACTTTCCGGACACCGGCCCATTTGGTGTCGCAAAGTGACCAGGCTGACAAGGTTGTCACGCTCCGCTCATTTGTGGTGACGAGCGGGCCGATAGGGTCAAGGAGTGTTGACCGAAAACTTACTGACTGACAGACCAGACACCAGGCAGCGCCGGTGAGCGGAGCGACAGCTGTTCGCAACGTCGACGGTACCGCGGCGCCCGACCCCGTCGGCCCGGACACGGACGGCGGTGACGGCCCCGACGACGTCTCAACGTCCCAACAGGCGCAGATGGTCGTGGTTGCCAACCGGCTGCCGTTCGACATGGAGAAGATGCCGGACGGCAGCACCAAGGCGCGGCAGGCACCCGGCGGTCTGGTGACCGCCCTTGCCCCGATCCTGTCCCGCCGGGCGGGCGCGTGGATCGGCTGGCCCGGTTCCCCGGACACCACCGTCGAGGCGACCACCACCGACGGGCTGAGCCTGCATCCGGTGACGCTGTCCCAGGAAGAGGTCGACCGTTACTACGAGGGTTTCTCCAACGAAACCCTGTGGCCGCTCTATCACGACGCGGTTGTCGAATCGAACTTCCACCGGGACTGGTGGGAGTCGTACCAGAAGGTGAACGCCAGGTTCGCCGAGTCGGCCGCCGAACTCGCGGCCCCCGGCGCGACCGTCTGGGTGCACGATTACCAACTGCAGCTGGTGCCGCAACTGCTCCGGCGGCTCCGGCCGGACGTCCGGATCGGGTTCTTCCTGCACATCCCGTTCCCGCCGGTCGAGCTGTTCATGCGGCTGCCGTGGCGCACCCAGATCGTCCAGGGGCTGCTCGGCGCCGACCTGATCGGCTTCCAGCTGCCCGGCGGCGCGCGGAACTTCTCCCGCCTCGCGAAGTCGCTGGCCGGCGCGAACACCACCGGCGGCTCCATCGAGTACGACGGACGGACCGTGCGGGCCGCCGCGTACCCGATCTCCATCGACTCCGCCGAACAGTCCGCGCTGGCCGCGACACCGCGCATCCATGACGCCGCCAAGCAGCTCCGGGAGGATCTCGGCAAACCCAGCAAGATCATTCTGGGCGTCGACCGGCTGGACTACACCAAGGGCATCGACGTCCGGTTGCGGGCGTTCGGCGAACTGCTCGCCGAGGGTGACCCTGCGGTGGAGAACGCAGTGATGGTGCAGATCGCCACCCCCAGCCGGGAACGGCTCGGCTCCTACAAGCGGATGCGCGAGGCGATCGAGCAACAGGTCGGGTCCCTCAACGGCGACTACGGCAAGATCGGTCATCCGGCCGTGCACTACCTGCACCAGTCGCTGCCCCGGGAGGAACTCGCCGCCTTCTACGTGGCTGCCGACGTCATGACCGTCACCCCACTGCGGGACGGGATGAATCTGGTCGCCAAGGAGTACGTGGCGTGCCGGGTGGACGGCGGCGGGGTGCTCTTGCTGTCCGAATTCACCGGCGCCGCCAAGGAGCTGCGGGCCGGCCTGCTGGTGAATCCGTACGACACGGACGGCGTCAAGGACGGCCTTCGGGCCGCGCTGACGATGCCGCCGGTCGAGGCAAGGCGGCGCATGCGGTCGTTGCGCCGACAGGTACTCACCCATGACGTCGACCGCTGGGCGGCGGCTTTCCTGTCCGCCCTCGAGCACACCCGGGATCATCTGTCCGACGCGATGGCCCGGCTGCCCAGCGAGGTCACGGCCGCCATCGCGGAGATCAGCGAAACCGAAAGACTCCTGGTGGCAACCGATTTCGACGGCTGCCTGGCCCCGATCGTGGACGACCCGGCCTCCGCCAAGCCGCTGCCGGAGTCGATGGAGGCGCTGCGTTCGCTGACCCTCACACCCGGCACCGTGGTGGCCGTGGTGTCCGGGCGGGCGCTTGCCTCGCTGGAGGAACTCCTCGGCCCGATCGACCGGGTACATCTGGTGGGCAGCCACGGCGCCGAGACGTCCGCGGAGGACCGCGACGACCTGGCCTCGTTGTCGCCGGAGGACTCCAAACGGCTCGGCCGGCTGCGGCTGGAACTGCAGCAGATCACCGCGGAATACCGGGACGTCCAGTTGGAGCTCAAGCCCACCGGAATCGCGGTCCACTTGCGGGGCATGCGCCCGGCGGACGCTGCCGCCGTCACCAGGCAGATCGAGGAGAACCCGGCGACCTGGCCGGGAGTGCATCTGCTGCGCGGCAAGATGGTCCTCGAGCTGACCGTCGTGACCACCAACAAGGGCCGCGCACTGAAGGCCCTGATGAAGGCACATCATTGCACCGCAACGGTTTTCATCGGTGACGACGTCACAGATGAGAATGCGTTCGGGGTGCTCTCCGGTGCCGACCTGGGGATCAAGGTCGGCTCGGGGCGGACCGCAGCTGACGTCCGGATCGCCGACCCGAACCGGGTCGCCGACGTCCTGCACGTGCTGGCGGACAACCGGCGGCGGGCGCAGAAGCGGCGCTCACAGCATGCTGCCGGGACATCGGGGCCGGTGGCGAAGGCACAGTCGGGAACCTGACGACCGGCCGACTCTCCCCGGGTGCGGTAGACAGATTCCATGACCCTGAATGACGGAAATCTGCGACTCGACTTCACCGATCGCACCGACTTCGACAACGCCGACCGTGGGCTGATCGCAAAGCTCGATCCCTGCATCATTACCGACGCCGATGGCAAGGTGGTCTGGGATCTGGAGGTCTATTCCTACCTTGACGCCGAGTGCCCGCCGACGGTGAACCCCAGCCTGTGGCGGCAGGCGCAGTTGTGTGCCAAGGACGGGCTCTTCGAGGTGACCGCCGGGATCTACCAGCTACGCGGCTTCGACCTGTCGAATATGACCATTGTCGAGGGCGAAGCGGGAGTCATCGTCATCGATCCCCTCATCTCGGCCGAATGCGCCGCGGCGGGATTGGCCCTGTACCGCAAGAATCGCGGTGACCGCCCGGTCACCGGGGTGATCTACACGCATTCACACGCCGACCACTTCGGCGGTGTGAACGGCGTGCTCCCGGATGGCGCGGGCGACGTTCCGATCATTGCTCCGGCGGGTTTCCTGGAGCATGCGGTCTCGGAGAATGTGTACGCCGGGGTCGCAATGAATCGCCGCGCGGCCTACATGTACGGCGCCGTCCTGGACCGCAGCGCGATCGGTCAGGTCAGTACGGGCCTCGGGATCGCAACCTCGGCGGGCTCCGTCGGCCTGCTCGCGCCGACGATCGACATCACCCACACGGGCCAGGAAGAGATCGTCGACGGCGTGCGGATCGTCTTCCAGATCACCCCTGGCACCGAAGCGCCGGCCGAAATGAACTTTCATTTCCCGGACCACCGAGCGCTCTGCATGGCCGAGAACGCCACGCACAACCTGCACAATCTGCTCACCCTGCGCGGCGCCCTGGTCCGTGATCCGCGGATCTGGTCGCACTATCTCAATGAGGCAATCGAACTCTTCGCTGCCGATACCGACACAGCGTTCGCCAGTCACCACTGGCCGACGTGGGGCACCGAGAACGTCGTCAGATTCCTGTCCGAACAGCGCGACCTGTACGCCTACCTGCACGACCAGACGCTGCGCATGTTGAACAACGGCGCGACGGGAATGGAGATTGCCGAGAACATTCAATTGCCGCCCGCACTGGATTCCGCCTGGCACGCTCGGGGATATTACGGTTCCGTCAGTCACAACGTGAAGGCGATCTACCAGCGTTACATGGGTTGGTTCGACGGCAATCCGACCTCCCTCTGGCAGCATCCCCCGCAGGCCGTCGCGAGCCGTTACGTCGACGTCATCGGTGGTCAGCAGGCTGTGCTGGACAAGGCCGCGACATACCGCGAAGCCGGCGATCTGCGTTTCGCGGCAGAGCTTCTCAAACACGCCGTCTTCGCCGACCCGGACGACGTCGCGGCCAAATCCGCCTTGGCCGACGTTTACCAACAACTCGGCTACGGGGCGGAGAACGGCACCTGGCGAAATTTCTACCTGACCGGTGAACTGGAATTACGACAGGGTGCGATGCTTCCGGCAGTGACCGACCTCGGGGCGGGAATGATCGGTGCGCTGACCGTCGGCCAACTCTTCGATTCGCTTGCGATCAGAATAAATGGTCCACGTGCGGCCACCGAATCGCTGGTAATCGAATGTCATTTCACCGACAGTGGGACAACCGTACGATTGGCGTTGTCGAACGGTGCCCTGATCCAGACGGAGAACCCGCGTTCAGTGCTGGCGGTTGACCTCACCCTGAAGCTGTCCAAGGCACAACTGCTCGGCCTGTTGGGCGGGCAAGGGTTGACCGGAATCGAGCACACCGGCGACCCGGCGGCCCTTGGGCGCCTGCTCGCCCTGCTCGACACACCGGACCAGGCCTTCCCGATCGTCACGCCGTGAGACAGGTGCTCAGCTGCCGGCCGGCCAGGCGGTCGCCCCCGACGCGACCGTCCGCACAGCCTCGATCAACAGCCTCGGGTCGCCGCCCTTGAGCACGAATCCGAAAGCGCCGGCCTGGGCGGCCTCCCGCATCACCCGGCCGCTCATCGACCCGGTGACCATGAGAACGCGCGACTGCGGGCGTACCGCCAGCAGGTCCCGGGTAGCCGCCGTCCCGCACTTCACCGGCATCTGCTCATCCATCAGCACCACATCAGGTCGGACCGACGTGGCCATTCCGGTGACCTCGGCGCCATCGGTACATTCGCCGACAACCTCAATACCCTCGGCGGCGTCCAACATTTCGGTCAGGCTGGCCCGGACGAACGAATGATCGTCAACGACCAAGACACGAATCACCTCGCCGCCCTTCCACACACCGTTGGCCGCAGCTGATCCGGCTCGAATACCCAGGATGGACCGCAGCCGATCGACTGACAATAGTCCATTGGTACTAGCCCCAGTCCCACTCGGACCAGCCCCACAGATCAATTTCGGCGAACGGCCTGCCCGGCTACGATCCCGAAGATGCCGCCCGGACGAGCACGATGAGCAACAGCACCAGGAGCGGTCGCCGACCGCGGCCGGTGTCGATGCTCCGCCTGGTTGCTCAGTTCGCTGCCGCCGGTCTGGTGGTGTTGGCGGCGCTCGCGGTGCTGATCGCCTACCTCGCCCGGCAGGCCGGCACCGAACAGGCCATCCAGTCGGCCGAGGACGTCTCCTGGCTGACGGCGCAGGGCATCGTCGAACCACTGCTGACCCCTGAGGTGATCGCCGGCGACCCGACGGCGTTGGCCGCATTCAATACCGTCATGCAGGAAAAGGTGATCAGAGGGCCGTTGATCCGGGTCAAGCTCTGGGCCCCGGACGGCCGAATCATCTATTCGGACGAAAGCCGGCTGATCGGGAACGTGTATCCCCTCGGTCAGGATGAGCTGGACGCGCTGTTGCAGGGCGAGACAGATTCCGCGATCAGCGACCTCGACGAGCCGGAGAACCAATTCGAACAGTCGTCCGAGCAGTTGCTGGAGGTGTACACCGGGGTCGAGTCCACCACCGGCGAAAAACTGTTGTTCGAGACCTATTTTCAGTTCGACGCCGTCGCCGAAGCGGGGCAGGCCGAGTGGCGCAAGTTCGCTCCCGCCGCCCTCGGCGGTCTACTCGTCCTGGAATTGGTCCAGATCCCGCTGGCCTGGTCGATGGCCAGACGGGTGCAGCGACAGCAGCAGGACGCGGAACGGCTGCTGCAGCATGCCGTTGACGCCTCCGACGCCGAACGGCGGCGGATCGCCGGGGATCTGCACGACGGCATCGTGCAGCAACTGTCCGGTCTGACCTTCGCCCTGGACGCCGCCCGGCTCGGCAAGGCCGACCCGGACAGCAACTCCCGACTGATCGCCGAAACCGCGGCTCAGTTGCGCCGATCCACCGGCGAACTGCGCTCGCTGCTGGTCGATATCTATCCGCCGGACCTGGCCGAGGAGGGGTTGCCCGCGGCCCTGGCCGAACTCGCCGGCGCGTTGGAGCGAGCGGGCCTGGTGGTGGTCCTCGACGTGGACGAGGGACGGGATCTGCCGCTCGGGCCAACCTCGGTGTTGTTCCGATCGGCCCAGGAGATCCTGCGCAACGTGGCGAACCACAGCGGTTCGGAGCGGGTCACCATCCGGGTGACCCAATCCGCCGGCACCGCGACGTTGATGGTGGATGATGACGGCCGCGGCTTCGAGGAATCCCGGCTGCAGGAACAACGGCAGAAGGGTCACGTCGGGTTGCGGGCCCTTGGTGATCTGATCAGTAACGCGGGCGGTCGGCTGACGGTGCGCTCGTCCCCGGGTCACGGCACCCGGGTTGAAGTGGAGGTACCAAGCGCATGATTCGCGTTCTGATCGTTGATGACCACGCCATTGTGCGCAGTGGGTTGACCCAGTTGCTGGGCACGGCAGCAGATCTCGAGCTGGTCGGTGCCGCGGCGAGCGGCGAGGAGGCAGTCCGGATGTCGGCCGACCTGCACCCGGATGTGGTCCTGATGGACCTCTCGATGCCGGGAATGAATGGTTCGAGCGCGACGGCCCGACTGGTCGCCGATCATCCGGACATCCATGTGCTGGTGCTGACGTCGTTCAGCGATCAGAGCTCGATCGTCGACGCCCTTGAGGCCGGTGCGCAGGGGTACCTGCTCAAGCACAGTGAGCCCGAGGTCATTCTTTCGGCCATCCGGGAGATCGTGGTCGGCGGCTCTCCGTTGGATCCGAAGGCTGCCAGGGTGCTGATCGAGGGCCGCCGCAAGCGCGCCGAATCACCGTTGACGAATCGTGAGGAGGAGGTGCTGCAGATGGTCGGCGCCGGCCTGGCCAACAAGGCGATTGCCCGCCAGTTGGGCATCACCGAGCGCACGGTCAAGGCGCACCTGACGAACATCTTCCAGCGACTGGGCGTCACCGACCGGACACAGGCGGCACTCTGGGCGCAGCGGGAGCGCAGGTACTAGTACCTCGGTACGTTGCGGACCGCAGTGGTCTACCGGGACCATGGGGCCGTGACGACCGACTTCGACCCGCGCGAGCGACCCGTCGTCTTCGTCGTCGGGGAACTCGAGCAGGCGCCGCTGCCCCGCGGTCGGCAGCAACTGGTTGGCCGGCTCGCTCTCTTTGCCTTGGCCGGCATCACCGCCTTCGGCGCGCTGGCCGCGGTCGGTTCGTGGTCGGTGACCGGGTCGGTGGGAACCACCGACCCGCCCAGGTCGCTGTGGTATCTGCCGCCCGCGGTCACCGAAGAGGCAGCCAACCTGTCCGACAACCACCCGGCGGTGGTCACCAGCCCGACAGCCTCCTCGTCCGAGTCGTCCGCCGCCCCGTCATCGGTCAGTGACTCGCCGGGCAACCCGTCCGAGGACGACCCAGAACCCGGTGATGACAACCGGGACCAGTCCGGGCGCAATGGCGGGGGAAGCGGTGCCGACGACAGCAGCGGCAGTGGTGCCGATGACGGTGGTGGGTCGGGCAGTGGCATCTCCGGTGGCAGCGGCTCCGGCGGCAGCGATTCCGGTGGGAACGGCTCTGGCGGCAGCGGCTCCGGTGGCGATGATTCGGGCATCGACGGCCCCGACGACAGCGCGGCCGATGCCCCCGGCCCGACAGGCGATGACAGCCCGACTCAAGATAGTGATGGCGTCGCCGAGCTGAGCCAATTGTCGGGTGGCGATGACGCAGGTTCGACAGCGACCCGCCGCGACTCCAGCGGCACTGGTTCTGGCCGAGACCAGTCCGGCAGCAGCGATTCCAGCGGCAGCGGCTCCGATTCCGATCAGACCAGCAGCGACGACTGAGCTGAGTCGTCGCCGACTCACGGCCGATGAACCAATTGCGCCACCTTCGGGTTCATTCCGGTGCATATAACATAAACCGGACATTTGCCATCCCGAATCAGACAAAGACATTTCGGGATTCCGGGCAGACGGAGAACCCGGTGGTTCTAGGACCATCGTCCACTTGTTGTAGTTGCAGATATTCATCAATGCTCGATACCTGCGCCGGGGATTGGCCCCGACGGCGCCAGAGTCGGAGGAAATTGATGGAAGCTCGAAAGCGGAAATTCTTGAGGCGGCACCGAGGAATCGGGATCGCTGTGGCCACCGCAATTCTCGCTCCGGTGATTCTCGTCGGGTTCTCCAGCACCGCGCTGGCTGCGTCGTCGAAAGGCTGTGATAACGGGGCATTCTCGCTGGTGAACCTGACCACCGGCGTCACCGTTGCGAAGGGCCCGGCTAAGACCGAGGTCACCATCCCCGCCGGCCAGTTCGGCGATAAGTTCGCGGTTCGCGGCCGGTACGCCCAATTCGACGTGACCAGCAAGGATTTCGCGGTCTACAACCAGGCCTTCACCGGTGCTGCCAACGAGCTGGACATGACCGGCGGGCGTTTCACCCCAGTATTTTCGAGCAAGATCCCGGATCTCCGGGGAGCGACGCTCACCAGCGGGGTGACTGTTCAGCTGGAAAAAGAAACGCTATCGATTCAACGCAGCGGGCCCGGGGTGTCGATGAAGATACAGGCCAAGGACTGCGCACAAGGCGGCATCTTCCAGATGGAGCCCGCCCGTAGCGACGGCACCGCGACGGTCGTGACCCACACGCTCGCCACGTCGACAACACCGGGCCTGACGCCGTTCTATTTCGACAATCCGAACTTCCGGGCGAGGATCGGGCAGTTCCTCGGTTCCACCTGCACGAGCGTGCAAACCGGGCCGCCCGGACAATTCTGCGTTCAGGTCACTGCCAGGGTGAATATCGCCAACGACCTCTCCCCCAAGTTCGTCGCACGGGACAGCACCCAGGTCGCGACCAGGCTGACCCAGACCGGTCGGGTGACCAGCTACTCGGTGGCCAGCGGCGGACGGATGGGCTTCGTCACTGGTGAGGACGCCGTCGAGGTGGCGAACCCGCCGACAAACTGTGTCAGCAACTGCCAGGCGCAGAATCAGGTCCGCGGACGCCTGGTCACCCTCGGGTTCCCGTTCCCCGTTCCGGTGGCCAGCAGGCTGTAACTAGGTTGTTCGTTGCCGGGCGGGCAATCTCGCCCCCTTCGCCCCCACCGAATCCCGGTGGGGGCGAAGTGCTGTGTATGACGCGCGCAAGCACGAGACTTCACCACCAGTAGTTGTCCTGCGCGGAGTAGGGCTCCTCCAATGCCGTGATTTCGTCCTCCGAGAGGACGATCTCGAGTGCCGCTACCGCGTCTTGTAGATGCGCTGGCCTGGTGGCGCCAACGATCGGGCAGGACACGGCCGGCTTGGACAGCACCCAAGCGAGGGCCACCTGAGCCATTGGGACTCCACGAATGACCGCAATCTCCTGGATCGCATCCACGACCGGTTTGTCCACGTCCCGATCGAAGGCCTTCGCCACCGTGTCGGTGGATGACCTCGCCGTCTGCGCACCCCATGGCCGCGCAGCCCGGCCCTTGGCCAGCGGCGAATACGGAGTGAGTCCGACGCCCTGGTCCAGGCACATCGGGATCATGTCCCGCTCTTCCTCACGCCGCAGCACGTTGTATTGGTCCTCCATGGCCGAGAACGTCGTCCAGCCATTCAGCACGGCGACGTGCTGCATCTTCGCGAACTGCCACGCCCACATTGATGACGCACCGAGATAGCGCACCTTCCCGGCTCTCACCACGTCGTCAAGGGCCTGCATGGTTTCCTCGACCGGCACCTGGTCATCGAACCGATGGATGTAATAGACGTCGATGTAGTCGGTATCCAGGCGTCGCAGTGATGCGTCCAGCTGTTCCAGGATGGCCTTACGGGACAGACCGCTGCCGCCGGGTCCGTCATGCATCTTGCCCCAGACCTTGGTGGCGACGACGATGTCCTCCCGACGGGAGAATTTCTTGATAGCGCGGCCGACGAATTCCTCCGATGTGCCGGCCTGGTAGCTGTTGGCGGTGTCCCAGAAGGTGACCCCCAACTCGACGGCCTGCTGGAAGAACGGATCAGCCGCGTCCTCGCCCAGCGTCCACTGATGCAGCCCGGTTCGCACGCCCGTAGCTCATGCAGCCCAGGCCGATACGACTCACCCTGAGCCCCGATTGCCCCAGGCGCGTGTAATCCATCTCAACCACCCTCATGGAGTCCGATGCTCGGATCAGCATGCCTGAACGCTGTCCTCGGCGCCGGACTTGCCGCTGTTCCAGCGTTAGACGGGTGTTCGTTTTATGGATGTTGCACTGGGTACTTAGGAAGCATGGCTGTCGGTGTCGTGTTGTAGGTTCTTGGTATGGGGAGAACGAGGCAGGTACCGGCCGGGGGTGCGGCGCGGGTGTTGATCGATGAGTTGATCGGTGAGCGCAGGGTGCTGGCGCCGGGCGCAGGCCAGGAACGCGGAGTTGATGGTGGCCTTCGCCGATACCCGGACGTCGTTGGACCGGCAGCGGATCGCGGGGCTGCGGGCCGGCGGGGTCGATGCCCGGTACACGGCTGGGGAGTTCGCCGCGAACGAGGTCAGCATGGCCTGCTCGACATCCCGACACGTGGCGCAGCGGGTGATCGCGATGACCCGCCGGGTCCGGGCGGAGGCCCCGGACGCGTGGGACGCCTGGGTGGCCGGTGATATCGACCAGGACAAGGTGGAGCGGATCAACCGGGCGTTACGCCGCCTGCAACGGGAACGATCGAAGGTGCTGCTCAACGCCCTGGTCGTCGATGTCGCAATATGTAAGACCCCGGAGATCCTGGGTCGGTGGCTCAATCAGTTCATCCTGGAGACCGAGAAGGATCTGCAGGACGAACGGTTGCAGCGGTCCGTGGCGGACCGGTACGTCTCGGTGCGGCCGGATCTGGACGGGATGAGTTTCCTGACCGCGGAGTTGTCCGCGGTGGACGCGCACGCGATCGATCAGGTGCTGACCGCGGTGGCCGGGATCGCCGAGCCCGGTGATCCGCGGACGCTGCAGCAGCGGCGGGCCGATGCCCTGGTCGATGTGCTGCTCGGCAGGGTCAGCAACGGGTGTCATGTGGTGTGGGACACCAACACCGACGTTGACGACCACCTCGACGACCCCGACCCCGGCGGCGAAAGCGACCCCGACCCCGACGGGCATGACGCCTGTCCCGGTGAACCCGATACCGCCGCCCCGGGGCACACCACCGGCCCCGGTGACGGAGCGATCGGCGACGGTCAAGATCACGACAAGCAGGACCGCGGTGGTCGGGATTGCGGTGGTCTGGACGGCGACGACGGCGACGACGACGGCGACGGCGACGGCGACGGTCATCGTGCCGACGACAACGACGGAACCGTGAACGACGTCGCGGACTCCATCGGCGAGCCGGCAGCCGAGGCCTGGGACGCGAACGACTGGGACCAACCAGCATCGGTGTTCCGCCCCGACCACCGCACCGAGATTCCCGACCCGGACAATCCAGGAAACCCCGCCTCAACCGAGAAACCGCTGGCCACCAACGGTTCCCGGATCGGCACCTACCCGCCCGGCCGAACCAGGATCACGCCCTGCCCCGGCGACGGACACCCCCGCCCCCTCCCGGTCACCATCGGCATCGTCATCACCGCCCAATCGCTGTTCGGGTTCAGCAACACCCCCGGACAACTCATGGACCGCTCAACCCTCATCCCAGCCGACCGGATCCGGGAACTCGCCCAGCAGCGCGGCACCCTGTTCCACCGGCTCCTCACCGACGACAACGGCAACCTGCTCGACGTCACCGAACTCGGCCGGTTCCCGTCCCGCAAACTCGCCCTGGCCGTGAAATTCCGCGACGGCACCTGCACCGGGCCTACCTGCACCACCCCAGCGATCCGCTGCGACATCGACCACGTCATCCCGGTCCCCGAAGGACCCACCACCGCCGGGAACCTCAACGACAACTGCCGACACGAACACCGGGCAAAGACCCACGCCGGGCACCAATCCGCCCGCACCGGCCCGCACACGACGGAGTGGGTGACCCCAACCGGGCACAAATACACCTCGACCGATCAACCATTTTCCGTCGAAGAATGGCCGAGAGATGATGACCCACAACAGGAATAGCGACTCGACCGGCAGCAGTGCGGGACTAATCAACACTTGTCAGCGCATCCGGCGGAAGCCAGGAGACACCCAACAGTTCGGCGATCTTGGCCAAGGCCGAACTGTCGGCACCGGCCGTGTCGCCCGTTGCCCTGAATCGCTCGATCATCGTCACAGCGATCGACTCTTCGACGGTGCCCTCCGCGTAGGAGACCCACCACGGGCTGACCTGATGGTCGCGGTGGGTCCGCCCCAGAATCTGCCGACCGGCCAACCCCGAATAGCGCACGTTGTGCATCAGCCCGACTCGAAAGGCCGCGGTCGCGAAAGCTCCGCCAGCGAGATGTTCGTTGGCATGCAACGACAGCGAGGCCGACGGCGTAAACACCACCACCTGCGCAGCGCCAGTCTGGAACCGCAGCCGCTCTACCTCCAGGTCGATCACCGCATCACCAACCGCACCGTGAATCCGAGCGACGGAAAGCCCCTTGGCCTGCAGCGCTTCCGTGAGCGGAACCGCCGCAGCGCTCAGGAACTCGCAGGACACGGCGACCTGGTAGCCGGCCTCGACCTGGGCGACCACCCAAGCCACCGATGGACCCACCCTCAGCAGCGAGGCCTTCTGCCGGAACCTGAGCACGGCTGTTCGCCCGGTGCGGGCGATCGCAGCAGCGGATCGGGACTCGGATCGGGGGCGGATGACCGGACGCGCGGCTCCCTCGGCCTTCTCGGGAGAGGACACTGCTGGCGCCAACTCCGCGATCGCCGCCCGGAATTGACTCCACATCGTCTGGTAGGCAACGCGTTCGGCAGGGTCCAGCTCGACCGGCATCAGTTCGAGCGGCGCCGGCCCCCACGGTGCGGCCCGATGCAGCGTCAGTGGCGGCTGGTTGTCGGCCAGCCAGCCCCGCACCCGCGCCGTTGCGGCTTGCTGCAACGGCGGGTCGGACGCGGCGACCTCGTCCCATCCCCACTTTCCGTAGGCGTTCTTGACGATCGGCAGCCCGGTCGCCGCCAGTCGGCCGCCGAAATCGGTCCACTGCGTGGTGGTCTCGCCCCGCAACTGCGCCAGGACCGGTGCCAGATACGTGAGCTCAGCCGGATGCTGGGCCGGTGTGGCGCTCGCCAGCATGACGAACGGCGCACCGACGTGCGGGTCGGTAAACCTGGCGACCCGCCGGAACACCTGCGTGCGGCGCGCGGTGGTGTGCCGGTACAAGTGACACTCGTCGGCGATCACGATGTCCCACCTGGACCACGGACGCCCGTTGCGGGACAACAGCTTCGGCAACTGGTCGGGCGAGGAGATCAACACCCGATGGCCACCGTCGCCGATCGCGGCGATGGTGTTCCGCCAATGCGGCATCGTGATCGCCGCCGGTCGGTCAACCAACACCAGAATCTTGGCGGTGCCGCGTCGGGCTGCGGCCCCACGTGCGGCGATCTCGAGCGCGGCGAGCCAGAGGGTGATCGTTTTGCCGGTCCCGACGTCGTCACACAACAGGAACTGCCGCCAGCCGTCGGCCGCGGCCCGGCTGATCGCCGCAGCACCCGACACTTGCAGATCTCGTGGGATCTTCGGGGCCACTCCCGCCGGCACCGCGCCGGCCACACCGTTCGCTTCGTCTTCCAACCAGCGCAGACGGCTGTAGGGCGCCGACCCGAACGGCGCCAACAGATCCGGCAGGCACGGCCCGACAAACACCCAGGCCTTGCGCGCCCGGTCCAGCCGCGCACCGGGCAACTCCACCCGAAACGGCGGATCGAGGAACCACACCCGCTCCCCCGGGCCGGCGGTCATCGGCTGGGCGCGGGCGGCGGGAGTCTTCCGGAGTCGTCGAGCCACAGACGAAGAATGTCAGGCGGCGGGTCGGTGGCAGACCGCCTCGATGTTGTTGCCGTCGGGATCCCGGACGAAGGCCCCGTAGTAGTCCGGGTGGTATTCCGGCCAGACCCGCGGCTCGTGCAGGACCTCGCTGCCGAGGTCAGCGGCAACCCGGAAGAAGGCGAGCACCTGGTCCCGATCAGCCGCGCTGAACGCGACATGTGTTTGCCGACCACCCGGGTCGGTTGCCGTGCCGAGCCAGAACTCGGGAACCCCCTGGGCAGGGCCGTAGCCGGCCACCCCCGGGAAATCCATCACTCGCGCGTAGCCGAGCGGTGCCAGCACGGCGTCGTACCAGGCAGTGGCCGCCTGGAAGTCATCTGTCTGCAGGCTGATGTGGTCGATCATCTGCACACCATCGCACCAATAGGCTGGGTTGATGGACTATCGAACCCTGGGAAACAGCGGCTGTGCGGTCTCGACCCTCGCGTTGGGCACGATGACGTTCGGCGCGGAGGCCGACGAGAGCACCTCACACGCGCAACTCGACCGGTTCGTCGAGGCCGGCGGCACCCTGATCGACACCGCCGACGTGTACTCGGCGGGCCGTTCGGAGGAGATCATCGGACGCTGGCTCGCCGCCCGCCCGGCCGACGTGACCGAGCCGGTCGTGCTGGCCACCAAGGGCCGTTTCCCGATGGCCACCGACCCGAACGGTGTCGGCCTCTCCGCCCGGCACCTGACCCGGGCCCTCGACGCGTCGTTGCACCGGCTCGGGGTCGACGCAATCGACCTGTACCAGGCCCATGGGTTCGATCCGCACACGCCACTCGAGGAGACCCTCCGGACCTTCGACGGCTTCATCAGAACCGGCAAGATCCGCTACTACGGGCTGTCGAACTTCACCGGGTGGCAGCTCACCAAGGCCGTTCACCTGGCCCGCAGCCTCAACCTGGCGACGCCGATCACCCTGCAGCCGCAGTACAACCTGCTGGTCAGGGAGATCGAGTGGGAGATCGTCCCGGCAGCGCTCGACGCCGGCCTCGGGCTGCTGCCCTGGTCGCCGCTGGGCGGCGGCTGGCTCTCCGGGAAGTACCGCCGCAACGAGCGCCCCGCCGGCGCCACCCGACTCGGCGAGGATCCCGGCCGCGGCATGGAGGCCTATGACAAGCGCAACGACCAGAACCGCACGTGGGATGTCATCGACGCCGTGCAGACGATCGCGGACGCCCGCGGCGTCTCGATGGCGCAGGTCGCGCTGTCCTGGGTGACCAGCCGGCCGGCTGTCACATCGACAATCCTCGGCGCCCGCACCCTCACCCAACTCGACGACAACCTGGCCTCCGCCGGCCTGCGGCTGGAACCCACGGAGATCGCAACCCTGGATCGCGCCAGCCGGTTGCCCGTCGGTGACTACCCCTACGGCGAGCTCGGCGTCGAGCAGCGCGAGCGGAACTTGGCGGGCGGGCGGGGCTGAGCCGAGCTACGCGGGCGGATCATCGGGGTCGTCGCCGTACTTGAGCTCCCGGGCCGTCCTGGTCTGCTTGACCTTCTGTCCCTTGACCGTGCCCTTTTCCTTGAAGACAGGCTTGTCGCCCAGGAAGAGCCCCAGCCATTGGGCGTCCTTGTCCATGTCGACCAGCAACGCCTTCACCAGCAGGCTGGCCGGGATCGCCAGAATTGCGCCGATCGGCCCCAGAATGTAGGCCCAGACAATCAGCGACAGGAAGCTGACGGTGGTGGTCAACCCGACGGCGTCACCGACGAACTTGGGCTGCAACACCGACTGAATGATGAAATTCAGCACGCAATAAACGACGATCACCGCAATGGCCAGGGTCGGTCCGCCGACCAGCAGGCCGAGAATGGCGGGCGGGATCAGTCCGATGATGAACCCGATGTTCGGGATGTAGTTGGTGACGAAGGCCAGCAGCGCCCACAACCCGGCCGCCGGGATGCCCAAGATCAACAGGGCCGCACCGTCCAGCACCGCAACGATGCCGCCGAAGATCGTGGCGACGCCGAAGTACTTCCGGGTGCCCTTGGCGAACACGTCCAGCGCGGTCAGCACCGGCTCCCGTCCGGCCCGGAATTTCGCCATCCGCTCGCCGAAGATCGCCCCGTCGACCGCCAGGAAGATCAACACCACGATCATCAACAGGGTGAAGGAGAAGATGCTCGAGATGCTGGACAGCAGACCCTCGGCGAAGGTCGCGATCTGGTTCGGGCTGACGCTGCTGAACAGGTTCTGGACGTCGGCCTGGGTGACCCCCATCCCCTCCAGCCATGATGTGATCCCAGCCAGTTCCTGCTGGATCTGGTCCGAGTACTGCGGCATCAGCGTGACCAGCTGGACGATGCCGATGATGGCGGCCGCGAACAGCCCGACAATGATCGCGAAGACGGTCAGGAACACCGCCAGCGACGCGACCGCCCGCGATGCACCGCGGCGGATCATCCAACCCCGGATCGGATTCACCGTGACAGTGAGAACGAGGGCCATGAATACCGGCCCGATGATCCCGGGTATTGCCCGTAGGCCGGCCGCGACCACCACCCCGGCAGCGAGCCCGAGGGTGATGATGAGTCCGCGGGGCAGGCCGTAGCCGGCGCGTGCAGGAGGGGTCGGGTCAGCTGTCTCGTCCGTCATGACTGACGAGTCTGAGTCATCCCCGGCACTTCCGGGCGGTCGGGGTCGGCCCGCCTCCGGCTGTTACCGCGCGGCCCGCCTGATCACCGGCAACAGCGCCCTGAACGCCGGATTGTCACCAGCGCGACACCCAGGTCGGCCTTCACCATCGCCAGCATGGTGTGCACCTGGCTGACGTACTGCGCATACCGCGGCCGTATTCCCGCGCCGCGGAAGGCACCGACCAGGAGCTCGTGGAAGTACCGTGCCTCCGACGGCGAATAGCCGATGAACTGCTCGTAATCGAAGTCGGCCAGGCCCGGATCGAGTTCGCGCCGAGCAAGGACATGACCCGAGGGCAGCGCCGCCAGCATCGACTCGACGAACAGCTGCCGGGTGATGATGTCCGCCCCGGTGGCCGCTGGACGGATCATGCCGATATCGATGCCACCGGACAACTGGGCGTCCAACTGCGCGGACGTGACCATTTCCCGCAGCACCAACTCCACCTCAGGAAGCTCGGCCTTCGCAGCGCTGACCACCGACCCCAGGAGGGTGTAGGCGCTGGTCGCGGTGAATCCGATGGTGACAAGTCCGATTTCACCGAGCGGCGCGCGCTGCGCCGACAGTGCCGGGCCGGGCGGGTGCTGGACATGGGTGCGGCCGGCGTGATGTTCCCCCGGCTGGACACCCCGGTCAGCTCGATGCGCCGACGTTCCGCGCCGCGGCGGCCAGAGTGGTCGCTGCGCCCCGGGCGGCCGGCATCGCCGCCGGCACATCCTGTCCCGCCATGCCGAACACGCGGCCGCCTGTCTGGAGGACGGTTTCAGCTTCGTCGGGGTCGGCTCGGACGCCACGCTGCTGGCGTCGGCGGCGACGGCGATCACCAGCAAGGCCGGCTGACAGCGATTCTGACGAGCGAGATCACGACAAGAAGGAACGGCATGAGCAACGACGCGACCGGGACGATCCTGATCATCGGCGCGAGCGGAAACCTGGGCACGATGCTCCGGTCGCGACTGGCGGCGCCGGGTCGGACCCTGCGGCTGTTCAGCCGGTCCGCTGCCCGGCCGGCAACTCCCGGCGAGGCGGTGGCGGTAGTGACCGGCACGGTCACCGATCTCGACGCCGTCCGCGCGGCCAACGAGGGTGTGACGCCGTGATCCACCTCGGCGGGATCAGTCAGGAGGCCCCGTTCGAGGAGATCCTGCAGACGAACGTCGCGGGGACCTTCTGCGTGCTGGAGGCCGCCCTCCGGCAGGGCGTGCCCCGGGTCCTGAGGACGCCAGGATGCTGGGCCACCTGGTTGTCCCCGACGACGCCGGCAGGCTCGTCGAGGTCTGCCTGCGCACCGACCGCAGCGGGCACCATTTGATCTGGGGAGTCTCGGCCAACACCCGGCGCTGGTGGTCACTTGCGGCCGGCGAGGCAATCGGCTACCACCCGGTCGACGACGCGGAGGCGTTCGCCGAGGCGATGATCGGCGAACCCGACCCGGACCTGCCGGTGCACCGACTGGTGGGCGGGCAGACCTGCGCGGTTCCGCTCGGCGCCCGGGTCGGCTGACCGGACCGCTCTGGCCGGGTCGGTCAGAGCGTGGCCGGGGCGTCCGGATCACCGAAGGCGATCTCCAGGCCGAACCCCTCGACCAGGCCGGCGGCGGCCGCGACGACCCGCGCGGTACCGACGATCGGGGCAACGGCAACCAGCACGGCCTCGGCCTGCGCCTTCGTCACCCCGACCGCGTCCGCGGTCTCCAGGTTGAGCACGTAGGACAGCGGCGGCGCACCGATCGCGACCAGGGCCGCGAGGCGGACCATCATCAGCGTCACCGGATCCAGGTCGGCCGCGGCCAGCGACACCGCGGTCATCTCGGCGAGCACCCCGGGCACCGCGGAGGTGAGTTCGGCCTCTGGTTCGGTCATTTTGATCCCCTTCGCTGGCTGTGAGTGGGCATCACCCTATTGTCGGTTCACTGCGCTAGCGTGACCCGAATCGGTGGTTCTCGCCCCCGGCTACCGCGTGCGGCAGGAGTGCTCCATGGGTTCGGTCATCGGTGAACTGCTGCCGCTGGCGATCGGCATTGCCGTGTCGCCGGTACCGATCATCGCCGTCATCCTGATGCTGTTCTCCCCCCGCGCGGGCAGCACCAGCGTCGGATTTATGATCGGCTGGTTGCTCGGGATCGTCATCGCCACCGGCATTTTCACCGCGATCAGCGGCGGCCTGACCACCGGCGGCGCCCCGTCGGCGACATCGTCCTGGATCAAAGTGGTGCTCGGGCTGCTGCTGTTCTCGGTGGGCGCCCGGCAATGGCGCGGCCGGCACGCACCGCACGAACCGCCGAAATGGATGGCGGCCATCGACGATTTCACCCTGCCCAAGGCGCTCGGTCTCGGGTTCCTGCTCGCGGCCATCAACCCGAAGAACCTGATCTTGGCGGCCGGGGCCGGTGTCATCATCGGTTCCGCGGGGTTGAGCATCGGCAGTGAGATCGGCTCGATCGCGGTCTTCACCGCGATCGCCGGGGCGACCGTTGCGGTTCCGGTGATCGCCTATCTGGTCGCCGCCGAGAAGATGCGCGGCCCGCTCGACCGGCTCAAGGCGTGGTTGGAGGACAACAACGCCGCCGTGATGGGCGTGCTGATCCTCGTGCTCGGCGCGGTGCTGCTCGGCAAGGGCATCAGCGGGCTGACCGGCTAGGTTCGTGGCGTCGCGGTGGTGCTGCCGCGCAGGAACGTTGTGGGCAGCACGATCCGCCGGCCCTGGGTCTTGCGGGCCGGGTTCAGCAGCATCTGCCCCGCCTGCCGCCCCTTTTCCACGACGGGTTGCACCACCGTGGTGAGTTTGGCGTCGATGGCCGCCCTGACCCCATCGAACCCGGTCACGGAGACATCCTCCGGCACCCGCTGCCGGCGCCGGGTCAGCTCCTCGATCGCACCAAGAGCGAGCACATCAGAGGTCGCGATCAATGCGGTGATCCCGGGATCCAACGCCAGCACCTCGGCGGCGGCCGACGCCCCGGCCTCCACCGAATGCTCGAATCGCTCGACCACCGGGATGCGGTCCCACGCCACTCCGGCCGCAGTGAAGGCCTCCCGCAGACCCGTCAGCCGGTTGCGCTGGACGTGATAGTGCGCGGAATTCTGCCGTCCGATCGTGACGGCGCCGTCGAGATGTGCCCGGCCGAGCCGCATACAGATCACGCCGATCCGCCGGTGCCCAAGGGCAATCAGGTGATCGGCGATGCCGCGAATGGCGGCCGAATCGTCGATGCCGACCAGGTCGGCTCCAGGAATGCTCGGCTGGTCACAGATCACCGACGGCACCGGGCGGGCGAGCGCGGCCGCGAGATGCGGATCGTCGTCCGGCATGGAATACACGATGAACCCGTCGACGGCAGCCCCCGCGACCCCCATCACGTCCTCGGCGTCCGGTCGGGCCGGCACCAGCAACAACCCGACCCGTGCCTCGTCACATTCCAGCGCCAGGCCCTCGATGAAGGCCACCGCACCGGGGTCCCGGAACGCATACGACACCTGTTCGGTGAGCAGCAACCCGACAGCGCCGGCTTTGCGGGTGCGCAGGGAGCGGGCGACCGGGTCCGGGCCGGGGTAGCCCATCCGCCGGGCCGCCTCCATCACCCTGGAGCGCAATTGCGGGGATAGCTGGTCGGGGCGGTTGTACGCGTTGGACACCGTGGTCCGGGAAATGCCCAACTCGGCGGCGAGGGATGCCAGCGTTGCCGGCGGCCGCGTTCGAGGGGGTCGATCCACCTTTGACACGGTATCGGTACAGCACGGTCCGGTGACCAGAGGCTGGACATCCCCGACGCCGCACCGTCACAGAAAGGTCGGGAAAACGTTTTCCGAGTCTCTTCCGTTATCGCCGCCGGTCGTTTATGGTCGTCACAGCGACGACACCATCACCGATCGAAAGGACGTGCCAATGGCCGACGTCAAGTACGACGGAGCCTCCCGGGTCTACCCCGGCAGCCCGCCGGTCCGCGCAGTGGACACCCTCAACCTGGACATCCCGGACGGCGAGTTCCTGGTGCTGGTCGGCCCCTCCGGCTCCGGCAAGTCCACCGCCCTGCGCATGCTGGCCGGCCTCGAGGACATCAACGAGGGCCGGATCATCATCGGTGGCCGCGACGTCACCAACGTCCCGCCGAAGAACCGCGACATCGCGATGGTCTTCCAGAGCTACGCGCTCTACCCGCATATGACGGTCGCCGAGAACATGGGCTTCGCGCTCAAGCTCCGCGGCGTCAACAAGACCGAGATCGCCAGCAAGGTCCGTGAGGCCGCCGGCCTGCTCGACCTGGAGAAGTACCTCGACCGCAAGCCCAAGGCGCTTTCCGGCGGCCAGCGGCAGCGCGTCGCCATGGGTCGGGCCATCGTCCGCGAGCCCTCCGTCTTCCTGATGGACGAGCCGCTGTCGAACCTGGACGCCAAGCTCCGGGTGGAAACCCGCGCGAACATCTCCGAACTGCAGGCCAGGCTCGGCACCACCACCGTCTACGTCACCCACGACCAGGTCGAGGCCATGACGATGGGCCACCGGGTCGCCGTGCTCAAGGACGGCATTCTGCAGCAGTGCGACACCCCGCGGACCCTGTACGACAAGCCGAACAACGTCTTCGTGGCCGGTTTCATGGGTTCACCGTCGATGAACCTGCTGACCCTGCCGTTGACCAGTGAAGGCGCCCAGCTCGGCGAGGACATCGTTCCGCTGCCGCGGGACCTGATCTCGGAGGCGTCCGGCAAGGGGCTCAAGGAGGTCGTCTTCGGCGTCCGTCCGGAGAACCTGACCCTGGGCACCACCGGCCTTCCGGTCACCATCGACATCGTCGAGGAATTGGGTGCCGACTCGTTCGTGCACGGCCACACCCCGGACGGCGGCCGGATGGTCATCCGGACCGACGCCCGCATTCACCCGCAGCAGGGCTCACTGGTGAAGATCACCGTCACCGACAACCAACACATGCACCTGTTCGACCCGAACACCGGCGAGCGGTTCAAGGCCTCCGCCGCGGTTGCTGCCGATTCCTCGCCGATCGTTCGGCACGACATTCCCGCGGGCATCACGCTCGACAAGTAGGTCACTGCCCAGGGGTAGACAGCAGGGCGGTCCGGGAGGCACCCGGGCCGCCCTGTGTCGTCCGCGGACCCCAGCCGCGCTTGACCCGGCGGCCGCCGACGATCCGACAGGCCACGTAGATCGTGAACGAGATCGTCGTGACGTAGGGGCTGATCGGCAGGCTGCCGCCCAGCGCGATCAGGATCCCGCCCACCACCGACACCGTCCCGAACAGCACGGACAGCACCGGTACCCAGAGCGCCGACGCGGTGACCCGCATCGCCGCCGCCGCCGGGGTGACGAGCAACGCCAATACCAGCAGGGCACCGACCACCTGCACGGCCATCGCCACCGTGAGCCCCAGGATGATCATGAAGATCGGCGAGAGGGCACGCACCGGGACCCCGCGGGCGGCGGCGATCTCCGGGTCGACGGTGGCGAACATCAGCGGCCGCCACATGATCGCCAGCGCGATGATGACGACGGTGCTGACACCCAGCATCCACAGCAGCTGTGGATCGTCGACGGCCACGATCTGCCCGGTCAGCAGCCCGAACTTGTTCGCTGCCCGCCCCGGGTACAGCGCCAGGAACAACACCCCGAGACCAAGCCCGAACGGCATCAGCACGCCGATGATCGACGAGCGCTCCCGGGCCCGGACGCCGAGCACCCCGATCACCAGCGCGGCGGTCAACGATCCCAGGATCGAACCGATCACCACGTTGAACCCGACCAGCAGCGCGAAGGACGCCCCCGCGAAGGACAGCTCGCTGATCCCGTGCACGGCGAACGTCAGATCCCGCATCATCACGAAGACGCCGATCAGGCCGCCGATCAGGCCAAGCAATGCCCCGGCGATGATCGAGTTTTGCAGCAACTGCAGCAGCTCGCCGTAATTCTCGAAGCTGAACAGCTTGTCCCAGAGGCTGTTCACGACCGGGGCCTCGGATCGTCGGGGTGCCCATGGTCGCCGCCCGCGTGATCGACCTCGTCCAGGTGATACCCGGTGCTCGGATCACTGGAAGCGACGACGATCAACCGGCCCTGCGCTTGCAGGACGTCGACCGGCGCCCCGTACAGCTCCGTCAGGCTCGCCGAGGTCAGCACCTCCGACGGCGGCCCGAGCCGGAACTGTCCCGCGGCGAGATACAGCACCTGGTCGACGTAGTCGAGGACGGCGTTGATGTCATGCGTGACGAACAGCACCGCCGTGCCGTGCTCGCGGCGCCGGCGGTCGAGAAGCGCCGCGACCTCCTGCTGATGGCGCAGGTCAAGAGCGGCCAGGGGCTCGTCGCACAGCAGGATCGAGGGGTTGGACGCGAGCGCGGCGGCGACCCGCACGCGCTGCAGTTCCCCGCCGGAGAGCATGGACACCGGTGCGTCACCGAATCCCTCCGCACCGACGGAGGCCAGCAGGTTGTCAATGGCCGCGCGGAGGACTCGCTGCGTGCGCGGGCCGGCGAACCCGAATCCCCAGCGGTGCCCGTCCAACCCCATCCGCACCAGGTCACGGGCCTTGAGCATGGTGCCCTCGTCGATCGAGACCTTCTGCGGGACGTAGCCGACAGCGGTGCTTCCCCGACGGACCGGTTCGCCGCCGATCCACGCCCGCCCCGTGGTGAGCTGTTGCTCACCGAGCAGCACCTTGAGCAGGCTGGTCTTGCCGGACCCGTTGGAACCGAGGATCGCGACGAACTGGCCGGGCGCGATGTCGAGGTCAAGGCCCTGCCAGAGCACGCGGCCCCCGTAGGACAGACCCGCGTCCCTGGTCCGTACCGCCGATGTGACAGCCGGGGCCGACGCATCGGCTCGCTCCGTCGGGTGGGTCGCGGCAATCTCGCTGGTCGGCGGGGCACTCATCCCAGTGCGCCGGCCAGCGCCGTGATGTTCGCGTCCATCCAGCTCAGGTAGTCCTTACCCTCCGGCAGGGTTTCGGTAACCCCGACAACGGCGATCGAGTTGTCCTTCGCCGCGGTCAGCATTTGCTCGGTTTCCGGCGAGGACGTCTGTTCGTTGTACACGAGGACGGCCACCTTCTTGCCGGTGAACAACGCAAGCGTGTCGGCCAGCACCGTCGGCGGCACGTCCGTGCCCTCCTCGATCGCCTCGCTGAACTCCGGCGGCGTGACGTTGAGCAGTCCGGCCGCCTCGGTGAGGTACAGCGGGACGGGCTCGGTGATCGCAACGTCGGTGCCGCCGTGCGCGGCCTTGATGGCGTCCAGCTTCGCGGTCAGACCGGCGATCTTGTCGGAGAAGGACGCCAGGTTGGCCTGAAAGAAGTCGGCCTTGCCGGGCTCGATGGTGGTCAACTCGTCCGCGATCCGGGACGCGACCTTTTCCGACGATGGCAGGTCGTACCAGACGTGCTCGTTGAGTGCGTCATCCCCACTGGCGGTCTTCCCGGAGACCTCGACGGCGTTGAGCACGGGCGGCGTCGAATTCGCCGACTGCAGCATGGTCTGCATGAAGTCGTCGTAGCCACCGCCGTTCTCGACGACGAGTGCCGCCTTGGACAGCGCCAGCTGTGCCTGCGCGTTGGGCTCGAACGAGTGCGGGTCGGCCGCGGGGTCGGCGATCAACGAGGTCACCGCTACCTGCTCGCCACCGATCTGCGCGGCCACATCGCCCCACACATTGGTGCTGGTCACAATGCTGATCGGGGCCGCCGCATCGCCGCCTCCGGTGGCGGGGGTGGTTGACCCTGCGGTCTGGTCCGGCCCGCTGGCCGACGAGCAGCCCGCGAGCACGCCGGCCGCCAGCATGACGACCCCGATCAAGCCGGCCCTACCAAGAATTCTTCTCATGACGCTCCGATGCTTCGCATGCTGATGGTGATAATCGCTCTCAGCATGGTAGCTCAGAAAGGCCGCTTGTTGAGTATCTCTCTCAACAAGCGGCCGGCCGGTCAGCCGTGGCGACTCAACCCGCGGACTCCACCCGGCGACGCCTCGCCACCTCGGCCAGCACGACACCGGCGGCCACCGATGCGTTCAGCGACTCGACGGACCGCACCATCGGAATCGACACCGTGACATCGCAGACCGTGAGGGTCAGCCGGGCCAACCCGCGACCCTCCGAGCCGACCACGATCACCAGCGGCGAGGTGGCGAGCTCGAACGAATCGGTGTCCGTGGTGCCGTCGGCGTCCAGCCCGGCGATCATCAGTCCCTTGGCCGCGTAATCCTTCAGCGTGCGCACCAGATTGGTACAACGCGCTACCCGGATCCGGGCGGCCGTGCCGGCCGAGGTCCGCCAGGCCGACGCTGTCATGCCGGCACTGCGCCGTTCCGGGACGACGACGCCGTGCGCGCCGAACGCGGCAGCGGAACGGACGATCGCCCCGAGGTTCCGCGGGTCCGTGACGCCGTCGACCGCGACGATCAACGCGGCCCGCCCGGAATCCTTCGCCCGCGCCAGCAGATCCTCCGGGTGTGCGTACTGGTACGGCGGCACCACCAGGGCCAGGCCCTGGTGGATCGCGTTGCCGGTCAACCGGTCCAGCTCCGGACGGGACACCTCGAGCAGTGAGATGCGTTTCTCGGCGGCCATCGTCACCGCCTCGGTCACCCGCTCGTCGGAGGCCAGACCGCCGGCGACATAGAGCGCGGTCGCGGGAATCCCGGCCCGCAGGGCCTCGACCACCGGGTTGCGTCCGACTACCGTCTCCGGCAGCTCCGCCTTGCTCCTGGCCGGGCGGCCGGGAGCGGTGCTGCCGGGTTGGGCGTCGCGCTTCGCTGCCGCGGCCGCCTTGCGGGCTGCCGGGTGACCCTTGCGGATCTCGGCCGGTGGGGTCGGACCGCGGCCCTTGACCGCCCGCCGCGCCTGCCCACCGGTCCCGACGACGGCACCCTTCTTCGTGCCCGGCTTGCGCATTGCGCCCCGCCGCTGGGAGTTGCCCGCCATTACTGCCTCCACCTCGAATTACCTGCCACCGACCAGACGGGACCGTCCTTGGTGTCCTCGATGGCGAATCCGGCCTCCGCCAGCTGCACCCGGATACCGTCTGCCTTGGCGAAGTCGCGTTCGGCCCGGGCCTTCGCCCGCTCCTGCAGCAGCGCCTGGATCAGGTTCCCGGTCGCCTCGACAAGTCGCCGGTCGTCGCCGCCGGTTGCCCACGGCGCGGCCCACGGATCGAGGCCGAGCACCGCCACCATCGCCCGGACGGCTGCGGCCAGCTCGGCGGCAGCCGGGTGATCCGCCGCCGCCAGCGCTGCATTGCCCGCCCGCACCCGGTCATGCACGACGGCCAGCGCCCGGGGCACCCCGAGATCGTCATCCATCGCCTGCCGGAAGGCCTCCGGCACCACGCCGATTGCCACCCCCGGCTCCGCCCCGCCGGCCCGCTCGGCGACCCGGTACAGAAAGGACTCGATGCGCTCGAAGGCCTTCGATGCGTCGTTCAGGGCCTCCGCTGAGTACTCGATCGATGATCGGTAGTGCACGCTGATCAGGTAGTACCGCAGCGCAATCGGCCGGGTGTGCTCGGTAATGGCCGGCACCGAAAGAATGTTGCCCAACGATTTGGACATCTTCTCGCCGGACATCGTCACCCAATGCGAATGCATCCAGTACCTGGCGAACTCGTCGCCGATCCCGTGCGATTGCGCGGCCTCGTTCTCGTGGTGCGGAAAGATCAAATCCAGTCCACCGCCATGGATGTCGAACGCGGCGCCCAGATAAGTCCGGGCCATCGCCGAACATTCGATATGCCAGCCCGGCCGGCCCGGACCCCAGGGTGACGGCCAGGACGGTTCACCCGGCTTGGCCGCCTTCCACATGGTGAAGTCCGCGGAATCGCGTTTACCGCCGGCCTCGGTTTCACCCTGGACCATTTCGTCGATCCGCTGGCCGGACAGAAAGCCGTAGTCCGGCTGGGTACGCACGGCGAAATACACATCACCGGCCGCTGCATAGGCATGGCCTTTTTCGATCAGGTCGGCGATCATTTCCAGAATCTGCGGAATATGGCCCGTCGCTCGCGGTTCGATGGACGGTCGCAGGCAGCCGAGTGCGTCATAGGCGTCATAGAAGCTGCGTTCGTGCGTGGTCGCCCATTCCCACCACGGGCGGCCGGCCTCGGCCGCCTTTGCCAGGATCTTGTCGTCGATGTCGGTGACGTTGCGGACGTGCTGCACCTCGTAGCCGGTGAATTCCAGCCACCGGCGCAGCACGTCATAGACCACGCCAGCCCCGCGCAGGTGCCCGATGTGCGGGTGCCATTGCACTGTCGCGCCACAGTTGTAGAGGGACACGATTCCGGGTCGCAGCGGCGCGAACGGCCGGACTGACCGAGTGGCGGTGTCGTACAGGTGCAGGCTCACCCGACGATGGTACGGGCCGGACCGGTACCGGACGGGCCACCCATCGTCCCGATCACCCCAGCCGTCGGTAGACCCGGGCCTCCCATCCACGCAGCTGGATCTGATCATCGGGGATGCTCGAGCGGCCTTCGGACGGCGAATAGTTTCCCAGGACCAGCTCGGCCTGCGCCCAGGCCGCTTCGTCCGGCACCGTGGCCCGCAGCGGAGTCGCAGAGAAGTTGGCGACCACCAGCAACGTGCTGCCCGGCAGCGACCGGGTGTAGGCGTACACCGTCGGATCGTCCGGCAGCAGCATGGTGAAATCGCCGTACGCGACGACGGGATCGCTGCGCCGCAACTCGATCACGGCGCGGAAATGCGCGAAAACCGATTCGGGGTCGTCGACCTGGGCGCTCGCGTTGATCTCCACATAATTCGGGTTGACCGCGATCCACGGCTCCCCGGTGGTGAACCCCGCGAATGGGACGTTCGTCATACCGAGTTCTTCGCCCTGGTAGACATAGGGCGTTCCGCGATGCAGGTGCAGCACCGTCGCCAGGAGTTTCGCCGACGCCACCCGATACTCGCCGTCGTCGCCGAACCGGGAGACCGCCCGGGGTTGATCGTGGTTATCCCAATAAAGGCTGTTCCACCCCGACGCGGCAAGGCCGGCCTGCCATCGGCCCAGGCTGGCCTTCAAATCGACCAGACTCAGCGGCCGGATATCCCATTTGCCGCCCGGTCCGGAATCCAGCGAGACATGCTCGAACTGAAAAACCATGTCGACCTCGCGGCGCGCCGGATCGGTGAACAGCGCCGCGTCGGCAACCGTCACCCCGGGCATCTCGCCCACGGTAATCATCACGTCGGGGCGGCCGGCAAAGACCGCGGAATTCATTTCCTGCAGGAATTCGTGGATGCGCGGGCCGCAGAGAAAATGTGGCGAGCCGTCGCCGAACAACCCGCCGTGCAGGGTCGCGCCGTCCGGCAGGTCGGTGTCCTTGGAAATCATGTTGATGACGTCCATGCGGAAACCGTCGACACCGCGGTCGAGCCACCAGCGCATCATGGTGTAGACCGCTTCGCGGACGTCCGGATTCTCCCAATTGAGATCCGGTTGCTTCACCGAGAACAGATGCAGGTAGTACTCCGCGGTGTCCTCGTCGTATTGCCAGGCCGATCCGCTGAAGAATGAGCCCCAATTCGTCGGCTCGGCGCCGGGCGTTCCCGGCGCCATTCCTTCCCTGGCCCGTCGCCACCAGTACCAGTCCCGCTTGGGGTTCGACCCACTCGACCGGGACTCGACGAACCAGGGATGCTCGTCCGAGGTGTGATTCACCACCAGGTCCATGACCAATTTCATCCCCCGGTCATGCACGCCGACCAGCAATTCGTCGAAGTCGGCCAACGTCCCGAAGGTCGGCTCTATGCCTTGGTAGTCGCTGATGTCATAGCCGTTGTCGTCTTGCGGCGACGGGTAAACCGGCGACAGCCACAGGACGTCGACGCCGAGTGCCGACAGGTAGTCCAACCGCCCGATGATGCCTGGAATGTCGCCGATTCCGTCACCGTTCGAATCAGCAAAGCTCCGCGGGTAAATCTGATACACCACGGCTTGCTTCCACCAGGGCTCGCCGGGATGAGTACTTCGGGTCACGATAGTTCGTCCTCATCTTCGGGTAAACCCGGGACAAATCGTCGCACGCGTCCTATTTGTCCCGGGTCTCACGGCGAATTCAGCCGACGGCAGCCTGGTACTGCTCGACGAGCTCGGCCGGGACCCGACCGCGTGCAGAAACCGCGATCCCCTGGCTCTGCGCCCATTCGCGAACTGCTTTCGCATCGACCCGCGCCGGGGTGCGCACGGCCTTGGCCGTGCTCTTGCCTGCGCGCACGTGCCGGGCGGAAGCGGTGAATTCGCCCAGTGCTTTCCGCAACGCGGTCGCGTTCTTCTTGCTCAGGTCGATCTCGTAGATGCGACCGTCCAGTCCAAAGGAAACCGTTTCGGCCGCCTTGCCTCCGTCGATGTCGTCGGTGAGGGTGACTGTCGTTTGCTGAGCCATGTTCCGTGCCCTTCTGGTGGTGTTGGGGTGAACCTTGTCCATGCCGCCGCATCGACCGAATGATCCAGGGGTAACGACGGGCCCGGCGCCATGTCAGGGTAACTCTTGCTACTGCGGAAGATACCCCGTTAACACCCAGATTATCCGACGATCTTTTGTCTTTGCGCCACGTCGGATCAGACTGCGGCGGCCAGGTGCAGGCGGGCAAAGGATAAGGCCTCCGCCAGATCGATCTCACGTTCGTCGTGGTCGACCCCTCTGGTGGATATCTCGACGACAACCGAACCTTGATAGTCGTTGCGCACCAACAGTTCCAGTATTTCCGCGCAGGGTTGACCACCACGCCCGGGGACCAGGTGCTCATCTTTTGTCGAACCCGATCCGTCGGCGAGATGCAAGTGAGCGAGCCGACTACCCATCACCGCAGCGAGTTCCAGGGCATCGGTGCCGGACGTCGCGGTGTGCGACAAGTCCAGTGTGAACCAGCGATGTCCTGCCGAAACCGGATTCCAATGTGGTCGGTAGCTATTGACCACCGCACCGCGAACCTTCACCGGGAACATGTTCTCGACCGCAATACGCACCGGCGTGCGTTCACCCAGTTCCGCAATTGACGGAGCGAAGATGGCCGCGGCTGCGCGCTGCCACAAAAAGGGCGGGTGCACCACAACTGTCGTCGCACCGAGGCGCTCGGCCATGTCGACAGAACGGGTCAGTTTCACCAGCGGATCTGTCGACCAGACTCGTGCCGTCACCAGCAGACACGGAGAATGCACAGAGAGCACCGGAATCTGATAGTGCTGAACGAGATCGGCCAAAAGGTCGGCGTCCTGGCTCAACGCCTCCGTCTGCACCATCACTTCCACGCCGTCATATCCCAGATCGGCCGCGAGAGCGAAGGCCGCGGCCGTGCCTTCCGGATAGACCGCAGCGGTCGACATACCGACCTTGATGGGCGGAATACGAATGACCGGAGGATGCGCCTGTGGCGTCGCCCGATCTTTTCCCACAGTCCCGTCCCTTGCGGTTGCGCCGATCTCGCTCTCGGCCCCCACGCTACCGGCCGGGCGGCGCCAAGGCCCTAGGCCTCCAGTTTGTAGCCAAGTCCCCGAACGGTGATCAGGTAGCGCGGCGCGGCCGGATCGGGCTCGATCTTGGCCCGCAGCCGCTTCACGTGCACATCCAGTGTTTTGGTGTCACCGACATAGTCCGAGCCCCACACCCGGTCGATCAATTGCCCTCGGGTGAGCACCCGACCGGCATTGCGGATCAGATATTCCAGGAGATCGAACTCCTTCAACGGCAGAGCGGCAGCGGTGCCGTGCACACTGACCACATGCCGGTCGATGTCCATTCGGACCGGACCTGCCTGCAGAATCGGCGACACGACATCCTCGGCTTCACTGCCGCGCCGCAGCACGGCCCGAATCCTGGCAATCAATTCACGGGTCGAATACGGCTTGGTGATGTAGTCGTCGGCGCCGAGTTCCAGCCCGACCACCTTGTCGATCTCGCTGTCCCGGGCAGTCACCATGATCACCGGGACCGGCCCTCGCGTCCGCAATTGTTTGCAGACCTCCGTGCCACTCATCCCCGGCAGCATCACGTCCAGCAGCACGATGTCCGCGCCGCTCCGGTCGTAGGCCACCAGGGCGTCGGGGCCGTTCGTGGCGATCTCCGTGCTGAAGCCTTCCCTGCGCAACAGGAAGGCCAACGGGTCGGCCATCGACTCCTCGTCCTCGACGATCAAGACCTTGGTCACGGTGCTCCTCGGTGGGCTGATTCTGGTTCGGGTGAGATGTGGTCGCCGGCATCCGATGTGGACTCCGGGACGGTCGGCCCCAGGACCGGCAGCGCGATGGTGAAGGTTGACCCGGTCCCCGGCCGGCTCCAGACCGTCGCGGTGCCGCCGTGATTGGCCGCAACGTGTTTGACGATCGCCAACCCGAGCCCGGTGCCGCCGGTCGCCCGGGAGCGCGCCTGATCGATGCGAAAGAACCGCTCGAAAACCCGCTCGGTGTTTTCCGGGGCAATGCCGACCCCGCGGTCCGTCACGGCGATCTGCACCTGACCGTCCCGCAGCGACCGGCTGACCGACACCTGGGTTCCGGCCGGTGAATAGTTGATGGCGTTGTCCACCAGGTTGGTCAAGGCGGTCACCAGTAACGAGCGATCGCCGCGAACCAGCAGGCCGGACGGTTCGTCGGTGGTCACCGTGATGGCGGCGTTGTCGGCGGCCGTGGCCACCCGGGAAACGGTCTCGTCGATGACGGCGTCCACCTCGACGACCGCGAGGTCGGGCAGCGGGTCGGCCCCCTGCAGCCGGGACAGCGCGATCAACTCGTTGACCAGCGCGCCCAGCCGCACCGCCTCGGCCTGTAGCTTGCCGGCGAACCGGTGGACCGCAACCGGATCATCGGCGGCGTCCACCGTCGCCTCGGCCAGCAGGCCCATCGCCGCGACCGGGGTCTTCAGCTCGTGCGAGACGTTGGCCACGAAGTCCCGGCGGGCGGCTTCCATGCGTTGCGCGGCAGACTCATCGGTGGCTTCCACCAGGATCCGGCCGTCGTCGATCGACCGGACGACGGCCAACACCGCGCTGGGGGCGGCACGCGGGGCGGTCAGAGACGGCGTCGTGCTGACCGGACGCAATTCCACGTCGACTACTTCGCCCGACACCGCGGCGCGCGCTGCGGCGGCCAGGACCTGCGGGTCGACGATGCCGGATCGGACGACGCCCAGCTCGACCGCCCGTTCATTACTGAGCAACGGCCGGCCGGCACTGTTCACCACCAGGTAACCGGCTGAGGACAGCCGCAACACCTCGGATTCCAGCACCGGTCCGCGCGCGGCCGGCGGCAGCGGCGACGAGCGCGACCTGCGGTTGATCACGGAGAACAGCAACCACCCGAGAGCCACGCCGCCCAAGGCGGTCACGACATAGCCCACACTCGACACACCGTGATGGTAGGTCGGCGCGACCCACTACCGGGCACGTGCGACGGCCCTGCGCCGGGAAATCCGGCTCCCAGGGTGCATGTTCACCGAACATTCACCCTGGGGCCACCTACCGGCCTTGCTATCGGCCCTGGTTGGCGACGGCGGTGATCGCGGCCGCCGCGGCCTCGGGATCGAGGTAGACGCCACCCGCGGTCACCGGCTTGAAGTCGGCGTCCAGGTCGTACTGCAGCGGAATGCCGGTCGGCAGGTTGACCTTGGCGATGCCCTCGTCGCTGATGCCGTCCAGCATCTTGACCACCGCGCGCAGGGAATTACCGTGCGCGGCGACCAGCACCGTCTTGCCGGCTTTGAGATCGTCGAAGATCGGGCCGTACAGGTAGGACTCCATCCGGGCAACGACGTCGGCCAGGCATTCGGTCTTGGGGGCGCTGTCGCCGAGGTCGGCGTAGCGGGGGTCGTCGGCCTGCGAGTACTGGTTGGTGTCGCTGATCGGCGGCGGCGGCGTGTCGTACGAGCGACGCCAGAGCATGAACTGCTCCTCGCCGTACTGCTGCAGCGTCTCCTTCTTGTCCTTGCCCTGCAGGTCGCCGTAGTGCCGTTCGTTGAGCCGCCAGGACCGGCGGACCGGGATCCAGTGCCGGTCCGCCTCGTTGAGGGCGAGATTGGCCGTGGTGATGGCGCGGCGCAGCAGCGAGGTATGCAGCACGTCGGGCAGTACCCCGGCGTCGGTCAGCAGGGTGCCGCCGCGAATCGCTTCGGCGGTGCCCTTCTCCGACAGGGGCACGTCGACCCAGCCGGTGAACTGGTTCAACGCGTTCCAGGTGCTCTCGCCATGGCGCAACAGGATCAATGTGGAAGTCATGGCGGGTATTGTTCCGCAGCTTGCCCCAACCCACCCGATGGGGGCCGGACCCGCGCACCGGGAACGGCAGTCGCACTCGACGAAGGAGAGGCGCCATGTCTCGAGTCGGTCAGCCCGAACCGACGCCAACCGGCTGCTGGGTCTCCGGCGCGGCGGTCGGTGCGGTGCCGGGTGTGACCGCATCGGCCGGCCCGGACCGGGAGCGGCGGGCCCGGCGGATCAGCCACCAGATCATCAGCCCCGCAAGGGCGATCACCGGCAGGAACGGCAGCAACACACCCAGCACACCGGCGACCCAGCCGAGGAAACCGAGCAATGCGGTCCAGCCGGAATTCAAGCCGGCAATGAACCCGCTGTCCTGGGGGACCGGTTCGGTGCCGGCGGCATCTGTGGTGACAGCGGCCAGGGTCAACGAGATCGTCGACATGGCAACCTGTCCGCTGAGCGCGGCCTGCTGCTGTTGCAGCGACTCGAGGTTGGCCTCGCGAACGGCCAGTTCGGATTCGATCGAGATGACGTCGGAGATGTCGGTGGCCGACGCCAGCAGCGCCCGCACCCGGGCAACGCTTGCCGTCATGGACTCCACCCGGCTGTTCACGTCGGCGACCTGGGCGGTGACGTCCTGGCTGGTCTCGGTGCGGTTGGTCAGTTCGCCGAGGGCCGCGAGTTTGTCGACGACGGCGTCGTACTGCTCAGCAGGCACCCGCAGGGTCAGGCTCATCGACGAGCCGCCCCCGTCGGCGCCGGCCTGGAAGCCGCCCGCGGCGACCGCGATGCTCCTAGCGCCGGCTCCGGCCTGCGTGATGGCGGTCGCCCGCGCGGCGGCATTGGCGTCGCGGTCGGCCTGTTGGTCGTCGGTCGGCACCACCGGCTCGACGAGCAGCCTGACCGATAGATTCCCGGTCTTGATGACCTTGCTGCCGTCCACCGGGACCGCCGCCAGTTGCTCGGGCGAAACAGCCGGTTGATCGGCCGCCGCCGCACCGGCAACACCCGCGCTGGCGGCCGCCGAACTGGCCGCCGCAGCGGGGGCATCCAGGGCATTTCGTTCCACCTCCGGTGCCGCGACACCGGTTGCCGCCGCTGCCATCTCGCCGCTGAAATTGTCAGCCCCTGCGGCCTGACTGCTGGCGGAGGTGGCGCCCGACGTGCACGCCGCCAGTCCGGCAATCGCGACCGCGGCAAGCACGCCGATGGCGGCTGATCTCTTCATTGTCTTTCGACCTCGTACAGCGCGCATGGTCACCCTCCGGCACTAGCGAGTCGAGTGCGCTGCTGCGCCTCGTCTGCCGGGAGGACGGAACCACGGGCACCACCGGATGCACGGGTGCTGGTCACGATTGGGCAACGGGGCGGTCAGCCGGCCCCGCTGGCGCGCCAGGGGGTCGCCGACTATCCGGGAAGGCTGGTAGCTGTTGCGGACGCCGACGTTTCGGCGCCGGCTGGATCACTGGTCGCTGGATCGGTGGTACCGGGGTCAGTGGTCGCGGGATCGGCGGTCGGGTCGGTTGGGGTCTCGGCCGGCGGCGGCTGGCTCGGCGTCGGTTCGGCCGACCCGGGCGTCGGGACCCACTCGACCGACGCCGGCGAGGGCGGCAGCGAGCTGGTGATCACTGAACTCGATGCGGAATCCGTGGCCGAATCGATCGTCGCCGAGCCGGTCGGGGATTCGGTCGTCGAACCGGGCGTCGTCGAACCGGGCGTCGTCGAACCGGGCGTCGTCGAACCGGGCGTCGTCGAACCGGGCGTCGAACTCGGTGGCGTCGAACGTGGCGTTGTCGAACCCGGTGTCGTACTCGGTGGCGTCGAACTGGGCGGCGTCGAACTGGGCGGCGGGTTGGCTGTCGTCGGTGCGGGTGGCGCGTTTGTCTCGGGCGCAACGGGAGCCGGGGCGGGCGCCTGCGGCAGGGGCGCTGGGTACGGCTGCGGGGTGATCCGTGGGACGTTCGTGACGTAGGTGCGCGGTGAACTGGTGCTGCCGCTGCGGGAGTTCGACGAGCCCGACGAGCCCGAGCCGAGGCCCGCGGACGGCGACCCGGGGAAGCCCCGGACGATCGCCGAGAAGTCCGCAACACCCGGGGGCTTCACCGCTGGGCCGGTCCAGTAGCGATGGACGCGATCGTCGAAATCGGTCCGGGTCAGCGGCACGATGTGGATCGGAGTACCGACCCAGGACGCCTCGAGGATGTACGGCCGGCCACCGAAGGTGCCGAGGTAGACGGCGACGTGGCCGGGGAACCCGACGATGTCGCCGGGCAGCGCCTCGGCCCAGCTGATGGACGATCCCGCGGCGCGCTGAGACCCGGAGTCGCCCGGGGTTTGATAGCCGGCCATCCCCAGCACGTAGGCGGTGAGCCCGGAACAGTCGAACCCGACCGCCGGGCCGCAGCTGTTGAAGTCGCCGCCACCGCGGGCGCACCCGTTGTTCGGGCCAGCGCCGGAGCCGCCGCCGCCCCACACGTAAGGCAGGCCGAGCGCGGAGAAACCGGCGGCCAGCCCGGCGGCCACCGCGGCGTTCGGCGCGGTGATGGTCTGGCCGGCAAGGGCAGCTGACACGTACTGGTTGTTCGGGATGGTGACGGTGGTGCCGGTCGACAACACTGCCGACGAGGCGCCGGTGGTAGAGGTGCCGCCGCCGGTGGACCCGAAGTACTTCCGGAACAGGTAGAAGAAGTTGCGGTTGCCGTACGCCGAGCAACTGTCACCGGTGCCGGGATACGCGGCCAGTGCGGCGGCGTTCGGCTGGTACGGCGTGTAGATGTACAGCGATGCGGTCGCGGTGTTCTGGATCGTCACCGGCGCCGAGCCGCAGCCGGACTCGACGACGTTCCACAGGATGTTGACCGTTTGCCCGGCGCGGTAGTTGTAGTTCTGCGGCTCGAGTTTGTACCGGGACCACTGCTTGGCCATCCCGTAGCCCTGGTTGAAGAATCCGGCGTAGGCCGGGTCGCAGTTGGCGCTGCCGCCGGGGCCGGTGTCCGGGCAGTGCCAGCCCCAGGCCGCGTTGTAGGTGGCGGCCGTCGGGTCGGTCCGGGAGAGCAGCCCGGACTCCTTCTGCAGGGTGACCAACATGACCTGCGGGCTGATCCCGCAGGCGGTGGAGAACTTCGCGATAACGGTGGCCGCGTCCTCGTTGGTCCCGCCCTGGTACGCGCGGCAATACCGATCGGCGGGTTGGCTGGGCGAGGTGATCGAAAGGTTCTTCAGGCAGTAGGCGCCGACACAGGCCTCGCCCTCGGCCCGGATGAACACCCTGATCTGGTCGACCGTCATCGACGACGTGTTGTAGAAAACCGCGTCCGAGATGATGTTGCCCGGGTCGAACGCCGACCCGGTGGTGGTCGCCGCCGCCGGGGCCGGGGCGCAGGTCACGTCATCCTGTTGCAGGGAAACGGCGTCGATCAGCTGGCCGGCGAGCTCGGTGGCCATGTCCTTGTACTGGGCGAACCGCTCACCGGTCGTCGTCTTCTGTACGACGTCGCCGATCTCGAAGTCCTGCCGGGGGTCGGTGTCGTAGCCGGGGACCTGCTTGATCAGCTGGTCGTAGAACATCCAGGCGGCGCCGCCCGGCTCGGTGCGCTTGTACTGGGTGTAGGTGACCGGGTTCTGTTGGAACAACCCGAGCCAATCCCCGTTGATCGCCTCCGGGCGCAGACTGGACTGCTCGGTGGCGACCGAGATGCCGATCTCGATACCCCGCCGGGTGATGCCCATTTGCTTGCCGACAGCGACGATGCTCGCTGCCATCTGCACCTGGCCGGGATCCAGGGCGATGCCGGCGAAGATGCCGCCGCCCTTGACGTTCTCGGGGAGTCCCTGCAGATTGCCCAGCGGCGCCGGCGTCCCGGCACCGGCCTGGCTGGTGGATTCCTGTCCGGGCAGACAGACCGGCAGGCTGCTGGTCGCGGCAGCGCTTGACGTCGCGATGGGGGTGACTGTCGGCGGCGTGACGGGTTCCGCTGCGGCGACTCCGCCGGAGAGCGTCAGCGTCGCGACGACAGCAGCACAGGTGGCCCCGATCAGCAGCCGAACGACCCCCGGCACCCGGTGCTCGCGATCCTCGCCTGCCCGCCGAACATCACTCTGCGTCATCGTGAAGACGCGGAGTAGTTTCGGACGTTCAGAGTGTCGCAGCCCGCCCACGGGCAATCCCCCAGAAGTGTTGCCGGCCGGCTGGAAGAACCAAGTTCGCTGGTCTGACGATACTCGACCGGCCCGGGCCGTGTGATGTAGATCCTAACTACATTCAGTGCCACCCACTCGTCCCCGAATGGCGGAACGATGGGCAAATGCCTGCTCAGTCGAGTGAATTGACCACGATCAGTCACTACGTCGTGGAGATTCCGGGCCTTCGACTCCCCCACAAGTTCCTCCGGCGGGCGTCAGGATTGTTCGATCAAATGGCGGAACTGCAGCAGATTCTTCACTGAATCGCCGCGCGATGTCCGCCAGGCCCATTCCCGGCGGATGGCAGCCGCGAAGCCGCGTTCCAGGATCGGATTGAAATCCGCATCGGAGGTGTCCAGCACGACACCCAGCACGGTGTCAAGCTCACTGGCAGTCAACCCATCACGGCCCAATCTGCCCACCAGATGGATGTCACCGTCCCCGTCCAGGGCGTAGGCCACCGACCGGAGCCGGGCGTTGCGCTGGAGCAGGAATCTGTACACCTGCTCGGCGTTCTCGTCCGGCGCGCGGCAGACGAAGGACTCCACCAGCACGTGATGCGCGCCGACGACCAGCCAGACCAGGGTGCGATGTCGGCGCTCGCCGTCCAGGGTGACCAGAAAGGCGTCATCGCCCTCCCGGACAGCGTCGACGCCCAGATCGGCCAGCGCGGCCGCGAGCTCGTCGGGCGTCATCGGTGCGCCGAACGCAACAACTGCGGATCGATGGGCGCAAGGACCGGTTCCCGGGGCGGCTGCTCGAGGGTTCGACCACCGCGCAGGGCGCGTGCATAGCTCTCCAGGAGGCCGTCCACTGTGACCTCCCAGGAGAACAACGCAGCGTGCCGCGGCGCTGCGGCCGCCAGCCGCGCCCGCACCGGTGGATCGAGCACCACCGAGGCCAAGGCATCGGCCCAGGTCTGCGGGTCGTGGCCATCCACCAGCAGTCCGCTGACGCCGCCCGCGACGGCCACCGTCAGTCCACCGACTGCCGCCGCGACCACCGGTGTTCCAGCGGCCTGGGCCTCCAGTGCCACCAGCCCGAACGACTCGTTGTAACTGGGCACCGCCACCACGTCGGCGGCGCGATACATCTGCGCCAGTTGGGCGGCGGGCATCGGCGCGCGAAAATCGATCAGCTCGCTGACCCCGAGCCGGGCGGCCAACTCGTCCAGCCGATGGCCGGAGCGCCGTCCGGTGCCGGACTCTCCGCCGACGACGATCAGCCGCCAGCGCACGTCCGGGTGCTGTTCGGCCAGCAGGTGGAGCGCCTTGACCACGACCTCCGGCCCTTTGAGTGGCTGGATCCGGCCGGCGAACACGATGACCGCGTCCCGCTGGTCGATCCGCTGGTCCTGCCTGGCTTGCTGCAGGTCGCCGGGGGTGAAGACATCGGTGTCCACGCCCGGCGGCACCACATCGATCCGGGCCGGATCGGCGCCGTACAGCCCGATCAACTCCGCGGCCTCGGTCACGGTGTTGGCGATCAGCCGGTCCGCCTCGGCGACGACCTGTTCCTCGCCGATCAACCGGCCGCGGGGCTCTGGCTCGTCGTCATCGGCCATCGCGGCGTTCTTGACCTTCGCCAGGGTGTGCGCGGAATGCACCAGGGGCACGCCCCAACGGTCCTTGGCCAGGTACCCGACCTGCCCGGACAGCCAGTAATGCGAGTGCACGACGTCGTAGTGCCCCGGGGCGCTACGGGCCTCCGCACGCATCACGCCGGCCGCGAACGAGCAGAGCTGACCGGGCAGTTCCTGCTTGTCCAGACCTTCAAAAGGGCCAGCAACGATGTGCCGAACCAGTACGCCCGGCGTCAGCTCGGCCACCGGCGGCTGGTCGGACGATGTAGCCCGAGTGAAGATCTCCACCTCGACCCCGCGGGCGGCCAGCCGTCGGGAGGTCTGGTCGATGTAGACGTTCATGCCGCCGGCGTCGCCGGTCCCCGGCTGGGCCATCGGCGAGGTGTGCAGCGATATCGCTGCCAGCCGCCGAATGCCCGTCGGCGCCTGCTGCCCGTCGGCCGAATGTTTTCCCATGATCGTCGCCAACGTACCGCTCTGGTCGGACCCGACGAAGGAGGGGCCGCCATCCGACACAGCAGGTGCACTCCTAGAGCGCAGAGAGCTTCTGCCAGTCCTCGTAGGAGTAGATCCAGTCGTACAGGGCGTCCTTCTCCGTCATCGGGACACCGGTGCCCGTGACCTCGACCGGGTCACCGTAGATGGCGGAGTTGTAGTAGTCCTCCGCATCCCCGACGCCCATGTTGACGCAGCCGTGGGACACGTTCGCCTTGCCCAGGTACGGTGCCGTCAGCGGGTTCTCGTGGATGAACTCACCGTTGTTGTTGATCCGGACCGCCCACTTCTCCTCGACGTTGCAGTAGTCGAATTCGGGGTTGCACATCGAGAAGGTGGGGAACTTCTCCGTCACCACATGGATGCCGCTGACGGTGGCCCGCCCGGGGACCGATTCCTTGCCGTAGGACACCGGGTAGTTCTTGGCGACCACATCGTCGACCAGCACGATCATCCGGAACGAGTTCACGTCGGCCTGGACGATCTGCTTGCGACCGATGGCGAAGTCGCTGACGATATCCTCCTGGCCCCAGCCGCTGCCGAGGTTGGTCCCCAGCAGGTTCGCCTCGACATGCACATTGGTGTAAGCGGGCCAATAGGCGGCCGGCCGGAAGTGCACCAACGACTGTTTGACCCCGGTGCCCTGAATGTCCTCGTCCTGCAACCAGCCCCAGGATCCCTCGATGTCGCCCTTGTCCGTGGTGACCTTGAATGTTGCCTGCGCCGCGGCCTTGTCCTCCACCGGTTCGGCAAACGTGATGATGATCGGAGCCGCGACGCCGACGGTCGTTCCGCTCGGAATCTGGAACGAGGCCCGGATGGTCTTGTCCGGCTTGATCGTCGCCAGGGTGCCGGTGAACGGGGACTCTTCGCCCTCGGCATCGACCGCGATGCCGTTGAACGTGTAGGTGGTGTTGTAGGCCAGTCGCTGCCCGAGCGTCCAGGTCGCCTGGTCCTCGGAGATGGCGCCGGCGACCTCGACCCCGTCGTCGGCGGTGACGCTCAGCGACTTGATCTTGGCGGAGAAGACCGTGACCGTGACCGGGTCGGTGGGTGCGATATCCGTCGACCCGAATTTCGGTTTGGAGCTGACCCGAACCTTGGTGTTCAGCGCCGTGGAATCACTGGACGGAGCAGCTTCCGAGCCACTCAGACCGGACACCGTGACCGCAGGAACAGCTGTCGATGTCACCGTGACGACCACGTCCTCCTGGGAGCCCGCGCACCCGGCAATGGTCATCACGATGGCGGCCAGCAGGGCGACACCCGCCGCCGTTCGTCCCCGAAATCCCCCGAATGGCGACCGTCGCACTGTGGTGAGTCCCTTCATGAGCGTCCTGCGGGCAGGATGAAACAAGGCCCGCGGTGCGTCCACCGTAGGCCGCGCACGTGTGGTTCTCGTGACTACCGGATGATCCCGATCCGTCAACTGACCCCGATCCGGCTGTCTCAGTCGCCCAGCCGGACGCCGATCAGCAGCGGCTCCGGGTGCAGGTCCACCCCAAAGGCCAGCCGGACACCATCCCGGATTTCCCGCGCCAGCGCGATCAGGTCGGCAGTGCTGCCGCCGCGGTTGGTCAGTGCCAGGGTGTGCTTGCTGGACACCGCGACCCGACCACCCGGGCCGGGATAGCCCTTGGCAAACCCCGCCCGCTCGATCAGCCAGGCCGCCGACAGTTTGACCGGTGATTGGCTCCCTGCGATGGCCGCCCCCTTGACCGGGTAGGACGGGTAGGTCACCGCGGCGCCGAACCTGGCGCGGATGGCCCGATCGGCGGCCTGTGCCTGCTCGGCATCCAGGATCGGGTTGGTGAAGAAGGAGCCGGCGCTCCGGGTGTCCAGGTCTTCAGGGTCGAGCACCATCCCCTTGGCTCTGCGCAGCCCGAGCACGGCCTCTCGGACGGCATCGGCGGGCGCTGTGCCGCCGGGCTCGACACCCAGGGTTCGAGCCAATTCGCCGTAGCGAACGACCACCGGCCGGTCGGTGAGGCGCATCGTGATGTCGGTGACGACGGCCCGGTCGGTGCCCCGCAGGGTCGAGCTCCGATACGCGAGCTTCAGGTCGGCGGCCGGCACGGTCCGGGTGCTGCCGGAGGCCCGGTCGTAGATCGTGACCGCCGTCAGCACGTCGGCGATCTCGGTGCCGTAAGCGCCGACGTTCTGTACCGGGGTAGCTCCGGTCGAGCCCGGTATGCCGGACAGGGTGGCGAGCTCCCCCAGGCCCTCGGCCGTCAGTTGGGCCACCACGTCGTCCCACTGCTCACCCGCACCGACGGTGACACTCGCGCTGCCGTCGTGGTGCTGCTTGACGGCTACGCCGCGGATGCCGATGCGGATGATCGGGGTGTCGATGCCTGCGTCGGCCACCACCAGGTTGGACCCGCCGCCGAGGATCAGCACCCCGACGCCCGCCCGATCCGCAGCACCGACAGCCGCTGATGCCTCTTCAGCGGTGCGGACCGTCGTGAGGTCGGGGGCGGGACCGCCCAGCCGGAACGTGGTCAGGTCGGACAGCAGGACGGGGTTCGGCACCCGCCCAGGGTAGTGACCGCCGGCCGGGGCGCTGCTCGACGCTGACCGTTCATGCCGCAGCGGCAATGAGGCTGTCGACTGCACCGCTGCCAGGCGAAGCCGCGCCAGGACCACGCACGTTGCACGGCAGCGGTTCACTCAGGAGCACTGGCGGCTATCCCCATGTCCGAAATACGTCCACAAAATGACAGGGAGAGGTGCCACAGGCACCGAATGTCGCGTCCGATGACGTTCGTGAACCCGCTCTCGTTGGCCCTCATCGGCGGATTCGATGCCGTTCTGCAATGTCAGAACGGGCTGATCCGTCGTGACCAGGCCCTCGCTGCCGGCTTCGCGGAATCAACGATCGAGAGCCTCGTGCGACGAGGAACATGGCCCCGAGTCCTCCCTCGGGTGTATTCGGTGAGCGGCGAACTGACTGATCCACGGGTCCGCATTCGGGCCGGCTGGCTCTGGGCGGGCGAGGATGCGGTCATCGGCGGGCAGGCGGCCGCCCATTGGCTTGGGCTGACCGATATCCCGCCGGGGAGCATCCGAATTCTGGTTCCGCCCCGTCGACGAATGACTGTTCAGCCTGGGTTTGTGGTCACGCGTGCGCAGGTAGATCCGGTCGACGCTGTTGAACGGGACCGCATCACCGTCACCACCCCGGCCCGCACCTGCCTCGATCTGGCACGGCTGGGGGTCGAGGACCAGCTCGAAGCAGCCCTTCGGCAACGACGGCTCTACCAGGGCGAGCTGCAGACGTCGTTGGAGCTCGGTCGCGGCACCCGCGGGCAGCGGCGGGCCCGGGCGGCCACGGCCTCGGTCGCGGACAATCCCTGGTCACACCCGGAACGTGCAGCGCATCGGCTGTTGAGGTCCGCCGGCATCACCGGATGGACCGGCAATACCCCGGTTGCGACCCAGGATGGCATTCGCTTCCCTGACATCCTGTTCGACAAAGTCAAACTGCTGGTGGAGATCGACGGTCGGGCGCATCACAGTTCCCCAGAGGCCTTCGAGGCAGACCGGCGCCGGCAGAACCAGCTGGTCCTGGCCGGCTGGACCGTCCTGCGTTTCACACCCCAGCAGCTCGCCGAACGGCCGGCCGACGTCGTCGCTCTGATCCGTGGAACCATCGCCCGGCTGCAGGGCGGGTAGCAGCCATTGATTGCACCGTTGCCAGGCGTGGCCGCGCCAGAGGAGGCTCCGATGCGCGGCAGCGGTTCACTCGGCGGCGGGTGCGCGGCTACTCGGGGATGATCAGCGAGGGGGTGCCCTTGTTCAGCGTCTCGCCGCGGAAGAATGCCGGGTGCCGGGCTCGAAGGATGAACATCACGACCACTCCGGACAGGATCAGCCCCAACCCGAGGACCAGCACCGTCCCCACCCCGAAGATGGATGAACCCGAGTACTCCGGGTCGGCGCTGTCCCGGATCGTCACGAAGAAGACGAACCACAGCCCGATCCCGCCCAGCAGCGGGAACAGGAACTTGAAGATGATGTTCGAGAAGCTCGTGAACAGTTCGTGGCGGAAGTACCACACGCAGCCGATCGCGGTCAGCCCGTAGTAGAAGCAGATCATCAGGCCGAGCGAAAGGATCGTGTCGAACAGCACCGCCTCGGAGACGAAAGTGAGTATCGCGTAAAACGTCCCGGCGATGATGCCCGCGACGAGGGTGCCGTACGACGGTGTCAGATACCGGGGGTGAATGGTGGCGAAGCGCTTGGGCAGGGCGCCGTAGGACGCCATCCCCAACATGGTGCGGGTGGTCGGCAGGAATGTCGTCATCAGGCTGGCCGCACTGGACGCAAGGACCGCCAGGAACAGCAGGTTGTTCCACGGCGTCCCCATCACCGGCTCGGCCAGCGCGCCGAACACGTTGTCGGAGATTTCCTCGTTGCCGAGGCCCAGTCCCTCAGTGCCGTCACCCGCGTACATCAGCGTCGACACCGAGACGAGCAGATAGGTCAGCAGGATCGACACCACGGCGAGCAGAGCGGCCCGGCCCGGCGTCTTGTCGGAATCCTTGGATTCCTCGTTGACGGTGAGCGCGCTGTCCCAGCCCCAGAACGAGAAGATCGACGCGGACAGCCCGGCGACCAGGGCGCTCACCGTCAGCCCGGTGAAGGGGTTGAACCAATCCCAGGAGAACGCCAGGCCGCCGGGATCGTCCGGGCCGCCCGCCTTGGAAAGAGCCATCACCGAGAACAGGATCAGCACCCCCAGCTGGAAGAAGACCAGGACGAACTGGACCTTCTCGGTGGTGGTGATACCGCGGTAGGCGATCGCCGTTGCCCCCGCGAGGAAGAGCAGGCAGGTCCCGACGTTGATCGCCCGGTTCTCCCAGAGCGCACCGAGTTCGGGGTTACTGAAGATGCTGCCGAGCAGCTGATAGAAGAACTGCACCCCGATGCCGGCGAGATTGGCCAGCACAATGATCGTCGCGAGAATCGCGGCCCAGCCACCGAGCCAGCCGATGTAGGGGCCGAACGCGCGCGTCGTCCAGGTGAAAGACGTGCCGCAGTCCGGGTCGACCTTGTTGAACTCTCGATAGGCGTAGGCCGCGAACAACATCGGGATGAAACCCGCGATGAAGATGATCGGCATCTTGACGCCGGCCACCGCAGCGACCAGACCGATGGTGGCGGTGAGCGTGTACGCCGGCGCAACACAGGAGATGCCGAGGACGGTTCCGCCGAGTAGACCGACGGATCCTCCGGCTAATCCCTTGTCCACCACTTCATCGTGGGCTACCTGACGGGGGGTGTGCGGGCGACTGGCGTTGTCTGGGCTCATGTCGTACCTGCCTTGATTCGCAGAAGTAGACCGAAACTACGCATCGGACAGTAAACTAACCCGCGCCAACCGCAAGCGGCGCCGCGGGTTAGTACGGTGCTTTTTGGCGCCTGACGACTTCGTCGCAGGCGACTACCCGCCCTACATCGGCTCGGTCGGGCGTTCTTGTGGTGCGCTGGGGCTGCCGAGAGCGAAGAAAGGGTGTTGACTCACGGCATGAATCCAGGGACAGCCGAGCCGGGCGCGAGCGACAAGATCGCGCTGGAGAACATCATCAACGGAGAGACGTCGGCCGCTGCCGACGGCGCGACGATGGACATCATCGATCCGAGTACCGGTGCGGTGTACGCCACGTCGCCGCTGTCCGGCCCGCAGGACGTCGACCGGGCGTACGCCGCGGCCACCCAGGCGTTCAAGAGCTGGCGCTGGTCGACACCGGGCGAACGGCAGCACGCGCTGCTGAAGTTCGCCGACCACATCGAGGCGAACGCCGACGAGCTGGTGGCCGTCGAGGTGCAGGACACCGGCAAGCCCACCGCACTGACCCTGTCCGAGGAGATCGGCCCTATGGTCGATCAGATCCGCTTCTTTGCCGGTGCCGCAAGGGTTCTCGAGGGGCGCTCGCAGGGTGAGTACATGCGCGGGCACACCTCGTCCATCCGCCGGGAGCCGGTCGGCGTTGTCGGCCAGGTGGCACCGTGGAACTACCCGATGATGATGTCGGTGTGGAAGTTCGCGCCCGCCCTGGCCGCCGGTTGCGCGGTCGTGCTCAAGCCGTCGGACACCACACCGGCCAGCTCGGTGTGGATGGGCAAGGCGCTGCAGGAGTTCTACCCGCCGGGCGTCGTCAACGTGATCTGCGGGGACCGGGACACCGGCGCCGCCCTCACCTCGCACAAGGCGCCGGCCCTGGTGTCGATCACCGGGTCGACCGGCGCCGGCATCGCGGTGGCCACTGCCGCGGCGAAGAACGTCACCCGCGCGCACCTGGAGTTGGGCGGGAAGGCGCCGGTCATCGTCTTCGATGACGCGTCGATCGAGGCTGCCGTCGAGGGGGTTTCCCTGGCCGGGTACTTCAACGGCGGTCAGGACTGCACCGCCGCGACCCGGGTGATCGCGCAGGCCGGGATCTATGACGATTTCGTCGCCGCCCTGACGGCGAAGGCGAAGGAGATCAAGACCGGATCACCCAACGATGACGTGCTGTATGGCTCAATCAACAACGCCAACCAGTTGGCGCACATCGCCGGACTGGTGGACAGGGCCTCGGCGCATGCCGAGGTCACCGCCGGCGGCCACGCCCTGGACCGGCCCGGCTACTACTACCCGCCCACCGTGGTGGCCGGGGTGCAGCAGACCGACGAGATCGTGCAGACCGAGGTCTTCGGTCCGGTGATCACGGTGCAGAAGTTCAGCACGGAGGCCGAGGCGCTGGAATGCGCCAACGGCACGGAATACGGTCTGGCGTCATCGATCTGGACCACGAATGTGGACACCGCTGCGCGCATGACGGCGCAGATGGACTTCGGCTGTGTCTGGATCAACACGCATATCCCGCTCATCGCGGAGATGCCGCACGGCGGATTCAAGAAGTCGGGTTACGGCAAGGACCTGTCGATGTACGGCTTCGAGGACTACACCCGGATCAAGCACGTGATGCACTATCACGGATTCAGCGGATGATGGAGCGGTAACGGCTCAGCTGCGAGACGGCCGTTTGCGGCAGGCGCCGCCACATTCCCGAGGGGTGTGGCGGCGCCGCTGTGTTGGCCGACTGGCGGCTAGCGTCGATGCTGACCGATGTTCAGCCGAGGCAGCCCGAAGCGGGTGCGCACGCCTTCGGCGAAGCAGACATGGTCGGGCGGCCGGTCCGCCAGGTCCGGGAACCCCGCGGCAGCCAGCAATCCATCGTCGAGCAGGAGCACTTCCGCCGATCGCAGCGTCCACGGCTCGTGCTCGTTCGGGATGTACATCGACCGACCCCAGGCTGCCGTGTGCAGACCCCACCGCGCGGTCAGGAATGCGGCGAGATCCTCGTCATCCCCGGCATTCTCGCGCGGCCGGCCGGCCGGAAAATCGTGCAGCACCTCGCCCACCCGGATGGCGATCCGGCTCTCGATGCCCTTGCCACCCGGCCAACGGGTGCGCGCCGTCCAGCCGAGCTCGCGGGCGCCGAGATGCTGACGCTCGTAGCCGCGCATCTTCGAGAACCGATAGGGCAGACCGATCATCGCCTGCGCGCCGATGACAACCGCGAGCCGGGACGCATCCAGGCTGCAGAACACCACGCCGTGCCGACCGGTCGCGTCGACCGAGTACAGCCGGACATTGGTTTCCCAGAACGTGCCGAAGTACGGGATCGCCGGACCGTTCCCGATGCCGGCGCCGACCATCTTGAAGGGCACCAGGGCAACGGGGGTCAACCCGGCGAACGGACCGGCCGGCAGCACATCAGGTGCCGCGCCGGCCGGCAGGTGCCGCGCGACGTCCGCCGGTGGGAGGAACCAGTGCAGGAAGGCGAGATCGGTCCAGTACTGGCTCATCACCGGGAAGGACGTCAGCGGCGGGGCGACCACGTCGATGCCGGTCACGACAGTCCCGACAGTGGAATCCGCCGGAACCCACGCAGGGTCAGGCTCACCCTGCGGTGCAGGGGTTCTCGCACCGTGAGTCGTGGGAACCGGCGGATCACCGCGGGCAGTGCAACCTGCGCTTCGAGCCGGGCCAGCGGCGCGCCAAGGCAGTAGTGAATGCCACCGCCGAACGAAATCGACCCGACGTCGGAGCGGGTGAGGTCGAGTCGGCCGGGGTCGGTGAAGCGGTCCGGATCGTGATTGGCCGCCCCGAGGCAGACCAGCACCCGCCGTCCCGCGGCCACCGGAACCCCACCGATCACCGTGTCGCGCAGGACCTTCCGGTGGGCGAGCTGCACCGAGCTGTCGAATCTCACCAATTCGGACACCGCCTCCGGGGCAGCCGCCGGCGAACGCCGGAGGAGCTCGCACTGATCGGGGTTCCTGGCCAGCGCGATCAGCCCGTTGCCGAGTAGATGGGTGGTGGTTTCGAACCCGGCGGCGAACAGCAGGGCGGCCATGGTCAGCAGTTCGTCGTTGGTCAGCGGCTCGTCGCTCTCGTCCTTGAGCATCGCGCTGAGCAGGTCGCTGCGCGGATGTCGTCGTCGTTCCGCGGCCAGCCCGCCGAGATAGTCCCGGATCTGACCGGCCGCGGCGTCGGCTCTGGCCACTATTCGTGGCGTGGTCACGTCCAGCACCTGCGTCCAGTCGTGCGCCAGATGCTGGAACTGGGGTTGATCCGGTGCCGGCACGCCGAGCAGTTCGCCGATCACCGCGATCGGCAACGGAAACGCGAAGGTCTCGATGAAATCGGTGCCGTCCGTCAACTGGTCCAGCAGCCCGGCCGTCAGGGATTCGATCGCGCCCTGCAGCCCGGCCACCCGCCGCGGCGTGAACGACCCGCTGACCAGCCGCCGCAGCCGAGTGTGGCCGGGCGGGTCCAGACTCAGCATGCTGGTGCGAAACTGCCACAGCGACAGGTGTTCCCGCCAATCCGGCAGCCCACCGACCTGCTCGGCCAGGGCCGGGTCTCCATGACCGATATTCGGGTCCCGCAACGCGGCCGTGCAATCGTCGAACCGGGTCAGCAGCAGCGCCCCGTCGGCCAACTGGGCGACCGGCGCTTCGCGGCGCAGCGCCGCGTACACCGGATAAGGGTCGTCCCGGCCCGCCCGGGAGACGAGTTCGGCAAGCAGCGCTTCCACTCGTGCGTCGGTGGCGATCGTCTCCATCAGCCCATCGTGCCCGATCATCGACCCTGGTCAGGACGCGTCCGTTCAGGACGACGCGAGCTCGCGCTCCAGCGGTGTGCGGAACTTCGGGGTCACCCTGACTCCGGCCAGCCAGTCCGTCAGCCGGGCCGCTTCCTCGCCAACTGCAGCGGTCAGCTCGGTCCCGATGTCGTCGAGCAGCCGCCAGGCCACGGCGCCGTCGGCCCGCTGTCCCCACCCGCCGACCACCCGCCCGTCGCACCACACGGTGGGCCCGACGTTGCCGGTGCGATCGAACAGCGCCGCCCGATAACCGGGGTCGAGATACCAGTCCCGGCCGGACCAGCCCATCGGCGTCGGGTCAAGCGCCGGCAGCAGCGCGATCCACGGCTCCGGCACCGGCACCGCATCGATGTCCGCGGCCAGCGCCAGCCCCTGCGTGCCGTCCAGATCTACCGCGACAGTGTCGATCGACGCCAGCGCCCGCCGGGTGTCGCCGAGGTTCCAGCCGGTCCACCAGACGATGTCGGCCTCGGTGCCCGGGCCGAAGCTGGCCAGCCACTGCCGAACCAGCTCGGTCCTGGCCGCCGCCGCATCGATCGCGGGAAGCCCGTCCGGCAGCCATTTCTCGATCGGCGCCCACTCGTACTGGCTGCCCGTCCAGCCGCCCCCTGGCCGCCCGCGGACGATGCGGCCCTGCGCGGACAACATGTTCAGCACCCGGCTGTTGATCGCGACCGATCCTCCGTAGGCCTTCCCCTCCGCGACGACGAGCTTCGTCCGCAACCGTCCGTCCGCCCGGGACAGCGCTACGCCGGTGGCACCGCCGAGGTCGCGTAACCGGGCGACGACGGCGTCCTCGAGATCGGCCAACCACGGGTCGGGGTCGCTGATGATGGGTTCGAGTTCCTTGAGCAGCGCACGCCGCAGCCGGGCCGCCACCGGTGCGCTCGACGAGTGCTGAACGATCGATGCGGCGGGCGTCGGAACCACGAACATGGTCCGCCGCATGCCGAGCATCCTGATCAGCGTCCGGTCGTCGTACAGCGCACCCGCGATATCCGCGCTGGTCAGGTCGGGGGCGCGGGCCGCCACCGAGAGATAGACCGACGCCGCATCCGTGGCATGCAACACCACCAGATCCGCGGCAATGTCCGCCGGCGACCGACCACCGGCCCGGCTCGCGAGCCGATGCCGGATGCCCAGACGCGCGCGCCGCTGTTGGACGGTGATCCTCGGCAATGCGGCGGGTCCGGGCGGCACGGTGCCATGTTCTCACCCCGCTCGGTCGATGGCATCGTGGTGATCATGACAACGCTCTCGGGTGCCCACGTCCTGGTCGTCGGCGCCACCGGTGGCCTCGGCGCCGCGGTCAGCAGACAACTGGCCACGCAGGGGGCGGTGCTCACCCTGACCGGGCGATCGTCCGAGCGGCTGACCGCGCTCGCCGCCGACCTGGGGAGTGCGGTTCTCGATACCGCCACCGGCGACCTCGCCGCTGCCGGTGTACCGGACCGGCTGGTCACCCGTGCGCACGCCGCGCAGCCCTTGGACGGCGTCGTCTTCGCTGCGGGTGTCGTCGCCTTCGGGGACATCGCCGACCTGGACGACGACGTGCTGTACCGGCTGTTCCTGGTGAACCTGGTCGCGCCCATCCGGATAGCCCGGGCCGCGGCACCGCTGCTGCCGGCCGGTGGCTTCCTCGCGAATATCAGCGCGGTCGTTGCCGATCAACCGATGAAGGGGATGGCCGCCTACAGCGCAACCAAGGCCGGCCTCACCGGGTTCGACAAGGCCGCGGCCGCGGAACTGCGGCGACGGCAGATCCGGGTGCTCGACATCCGGCCGGCGCACACCGAAACCGGGCTCGCCGACCGGCCGATCGCGGGCCGGTCGCCGCGGCTGCCGGCCGGGGCCGATCCTGCGCAGGTCGCAGCCCGGATCGTCCGGGCCATCAGCGACGACGAACGCGACCTGCCGCCGAGCGCTTTCGGATAGGGACGTCAGAAGCAGACGGCTCCCTTGGCCGCGGAGCCGACCAGCTTCGCGTATTTGCCCAGCACCCCGAAGTTCAGGTTCTGCGGGTTCGGGATCCAGGTCTCGCGGCGCCGGGCCAGCTCGTCGTCGTCGACGATCAGGTCGAGCTTCTTGGACGCCATGTCCAGCCGGATGGTGTCGCCGTCCTGCACGAGCGCGATCGGTCCGGCGTTGGCCGCCTCCGGCGCGACGTGCCCGATGCAGAGCCCGGTGGTGCCGCCGGAGAACCGGCCGTCGGTGAGCAGCAGCACGTCCTTGCCGAGCCCGGCGCCCTTGATCGCACCGGTGACGGCCAGCATCTCCCGCATGCCTGGTCCACCCTTGGGGCCTTCCCAGCGGATGACGATGACGTCACCAGGCTTGAGCGATCCCTGCGCCACCGCGTCCATCGCGCCCTTCTCCCCGTCGAACACCCGGGCGGGGCCCTCCCACACCTCGGCATCGAACCCGGCGCTCTTCACCACGGCCCCTTCCGGCGCCAGCGTCCCGGTCAGCACGGCGATGCCGCCGGTGGTGTGGATCGGATTGGCCAGGGTGTGCAGCACGTCGCCGTCCAGGGCCGGCGGGTTCAGCTCGGCCAGGTTCTCGGCCAGCGTCTTACCGGTGACGGTCAGCGCGTCACCGTGCAGCAGACCGGCGTCCAGCAGGGCCTTCATCACGACCGGGATGCCGCCGATCCGGTCGATGTCGGTCATCACGTAGCGGCCGAAGGGCTTGACGTCGGCCAGGTGCGGCGTGCGCTCGCTGACCCGGTTGAAGTCGTCGAGGCCGAGGTCGACACCGGCCTCGTGGGCGATCGCCAGCAGATGCAGCACCGCGTTGGTCGAGCCGCCGAGCGCCATCACGACGGTGATCGCGTTCTCGAAGGCGTCCTTGGTGAGGATGTCGCGGGCGGTGATGCCGGTGTCCACCAGGCGCACCGCGGCCTCGCCGCTGCGCACCGCGAAGCTGTCACGGCGGGCGTCCGGGGCCGGCGGCGCCGCGCTGCCGGGCAGCGACATGCCGAGTGCTTCGGCCGCGCTGGCCATCGTGTTGGCGGTGTACATCCCGCCGCACGCGCCCTCGCCGGGACAGATCGCCTTTTCGATCTCGGTGAGCCGCTCGCGGGTGATCTTGCCGGCCAGGCAGGCCCCGGTGCCCTCGAAGGCGTCGATGATGGTGACCGTCTCGCCGTCCAGCTTGCCGGGCAGCGTCGAGCCCGCGTACAGGAAGACCGCGGAGACATCGAGCCGGGCGGCGGCCATCAGCATGCCGGGCAGCGACTTGTCGCAGCCCGCCAGCAGCACCCCGCCGTCGAGTTGTTCGGCCCGGAAGACCGTCTCCACCGAATCGGCGATGATCTCCCGGCTGACCAGCGAGTAATGCATGCCGCCGTGGCCCATTGAGATGCCGTCGGACACCGAGATGGTGCCGAACTCCAGCGGGTAGCCATCGGCCTCGTGCACACCCTGCTTCGCGGCCTTGGCCAGCCGGTCCAACGACAGGTTGCAGGGGGTGATCTCGTTCCACGAGCTGGCCACGCCGATCTGCGGCTTGCGCCAGTCGTCGTCCCCCATGCCGACCGCGCGGAGCATGCCGCGGGCGGCAGCCCGCTCAATCCCGTCGGTGACGATGTAGCTGTGCGGCTTGCGGTGCTGGACGGGAGTGCTCTCGGGCGCTGCGCCGGCAGGCGGGGTGACGTCGGTCATGCCCGGAACTTTACGACGGCGAGCGCCGACCGCGAATTCGACGGCGCAGCGTCCGAGCGTGTTCCTGAGAGTGGGGCCGGCGACTCCTACGCTCTGTCGATGCGGATGGGTCGATGACGGCGGAACAGGGCGGGGCGGTGTCAGCTCCCCCGTGGTCGCCGGACGTGCTGGGGGCCGGCTTCGAGCAGCTCACCATGACCCTGGCCCCGGACGACGAGGGCGCCGTCACCGCCACCCTGGTCCGGCGGGTGCCGAAGATGACGGACCCGCCCGATTGCGGGATCGACGTGCTGTACCTGCACGGCTGGTCCGACTACTTCTTCCAGATCGAGCTGGCCGATTTCTTCGCCGCCCTCGGAATCGGCTTCTATGCCGTTGACCTGCGGAAATACGGCCGCAGCCGCCTGCCGGAACAGACCCCCGGGTTCGTCGCCGACCTGGCGACCTACGACGAAGACCTGGCGGCCGCGCTGGCCGTGATCGGGCACAACGACACCAACGGGTCGCCGCGCAAGCTGCTGATGATGGGCCACTCGACGGGCGGGCTCACGATGAGCCTGTGGGTCGCCAGGAATCCGGGCCGAGCGATCGGACTGATCCTGAACAGCCCCTGGTTGGAGTTCCAGACCAGGGCCGCCGGGCGCCGGCTGATGAAGGGCGCCGTCGGCCTGCATGCCTACCTGGATCCGCGTGCGCAGCTGCCCAACGTGGACTTCGGGTACTACACCCGGGCGATCTCGAACCGGTACGACGGGGAGTGGGATTACGACCTCGACTGGCGTCCGGAGCGTGGTTTCCGTGAGACGCCGGCCTGGCTCGACGCCATCCTGCGCGGTCAGGCCCGGGTCGCGAAGGGGCTGGACATCCAGGTGCCGATCCTCACCCTGCTCTCCGCCCGCAGCACGCTGCAGCCCCGCTGGTCTGCCGAGATGCTGCGGAGCGACACCGCGTTGGACGTCACCGGCATCGCCCGCCGGGCCGCCGATCTGGGCCGCAGCTGCACCATCATCCGGATCGACGGCGCCCTGCACGACGTCATCCTGTCTGCGCCGGACGTCCGGGCGGTCGCCTACGCGGAGATTGCCCGGTGGATAGCCGGGTACATCACAGGAGGCCCCGCAGAATCGGTTCAGCGCGGCCCGTCCGGGTAACGTCCTTTTCCGCCCACCAGGCCCACCCGGCCCGACCGCCATCCGACCTACCCGACCCACCCGCTCAATCTGCCCACCCGACCCACCCGCTGCTGGAGCGAACCTCGATGACCATGATCGGCTTCCCGCCTGCGCTTGCCGACCGCTGGTCGCTCGCGAACTGGCAGAACGCCCCGCACAACCGCTGGGCGTTCCAGCACCTGCGCGAGGTTGTTCCGACGGCCCGGGTCGGCCGCGGTGCCGCGGGCGCCCGGCCGCTGCCGGTCGGTGCAGGGTTCGACGAGCAGCAGGTCGTCTGGCGGCTGGACGGTCGCTCCGGGTCGGTGGCCGACGTACTGGCCGACACCTACACCGACGGTTTCCTGGTGCTGCACGACGGCAAGGTGGTCGCCGAGCAGTACCCCGGCGGTATGGCGCCCGACCGCACCCACGTGATGATGTCGGTCTCCAAGTCCGTCGTCGGGTGTGTCGTCGGAATCCTGGCGGACAGCGGCGTGATCGACGTCAGCGCCGCAGTCGACTTCTACATCCCGGAACTCGCCCACTCCGGCTACCGGGGCGCGACCGTCCAGGACGTTCTGGACATGCGGTCGGGCATCAACTTCTCCGAGGAGTACCTGACCCCGGACGCCGAGGTTCGGCTGTTGGAACAGGTCATCGGTTGGGCGCCCCCGGAGCAGCCCGGTCTGCCGACGTCGATGTACGAATACCTGGCGACCCTGACCGCCGCCCGCGCGCACGGCACCGCGTTCGAGTACCGATCCTGCGAGACCGACATCCTGGGCTGGCTGTGCGAGCGGGCCAGCGGGATCCGGATGCCCGAATTGCTGTCCACTCTGATCTGGTCGCGGATCGGCGCCGAACAGGACATGGACGCGGCCGTCGACCCGGCCGGCGCCGTCTTTCATGACGGCGGCCTGGCCGCGACACTGCGCGATCTGGGCCGGTTCGGGCAGATGCTGCTGGACGGCGGGGTGGCCGGCGGCGAACAAGTGGTACCGGCGTGGTGGCTGACCGACAGCTACACCGGCGGCCGGGACACCCGGGAGAAGTTCGCCGCGTCCGGCAACGCCTCCTGGCTGCCGGGCGGCGGGTACCGCAACCAGTTCTGGCTTCCGGGGAGCGGCCGAGAGGTGTTGCTGTGCCTGGGTATTCATGGCCAGCTGATCTGGGTCGAACCGGCCAGGAAACTCGTCGTGGTGAAGTTGTCGTCCTGGCCGCTGCCGCAGGACGTCACGAAACTGCTCGACACCTTCGCGGCCATCGACATGATCGGATTCCAGCTCACGCTGAGCTGAGTCACCCAGAGACGCGGGGTAGGCCGCTGGTGGCTCGGGCTTGCACCCGGGTCGGCAGGATCCGGCGCCGCGGCGGGTCCCCTGGGCGGTGGCTGAGGTAGAGCTCCCCGGCGATCCGGCCCTTGTCGGTCAGCGGTTGGCTGACGGTGGTCAAGCCTGCTGCGGCGGCCTGCGGAATGTCGTCATACCCGGTGATGGTGAGGTCTCGGGGAACTGAGAGCCCGCGGTCTGCCGCGGCCGCGAGTGCACCGAGCGCGAGCAGGTCCATCAACGCGCACACCGCCGTGAGGTCGGGCCGGCGGTTCAGCAAGGCCTGCAAGGCATCTGCTCCGGCTTCGACGCTGTTGTCCGGGCGTTCCTCGATGGGCAGGTCCGTCACTCCCACCGCCTTCAGGGCATCCTGCAGGCCGAGGATCCGGTTGCGGTGTACCGATGCCGGCTCGCCGGCGAACCTGTCGCCTTCGGCCGGGCCGGCGTAGTTCCCCCGACCGGTTCCGGCGATCACCCCGATGCGGCGGTGCCCGAGGCCGGTCAGCACCGCACCGAGGGCGTGGGCGCCGGCGCGGTCGTCGGGTCCCACCCAATCGACGCCGGGCAGATCGGGTGGCGAATCGACGACGACGGTGGGCAGTTGCCGATCCAGGATGCGGCGCAGGTGCGGGTCGTCGCCGGCGACCGAATACACCACGAACCCGTCGACGACGGCGTTGCCAACCGCGCTGGTCCGGTCGCCGGTGGACTCCGTGGAGATCAGCAGCATGTTCAGGCCGGCGCTCCGGCAGCTCAGCGCCAATCCCTCGATGAACGCCACCGCCGCCGGATCCCGGAACGCGTGGGCAAGCTCATCGGTGAATAGCAGACCGACGGTGTCGGTGCGTCCCCGACTCAACTGGCGCGCCGCGGGGTCGGGCCCGGCGTAGCCCTGCCGCTCGGCCTCCGCCAGCACCTTCGCGCGCACCGCGGACGAGACCTTCTCGGGTCGATTGAACGTGTTGGAGACGGTCGCCGTCGACACGCCCAGCCGCTCCGCCACCGTTGCCAGGGAGGGGCGGCCAGCGGACCTCCGGACCATCACACGCCTCAATCCGTTGAAGTTAACAGTTAAATGCCTGCCACTCATTCAACCATGAGCGCAGCGAAATGACCACCCACCAAGCACGAACCGATGGTGTCGGAAATCTGGGGGTTGACGGCCGGCTAGTTAACCGCTTGAATTGAGGGAGGACATCAGCGATCGCCCGCTCGCCGTCCTTCCGCCGTTCACCCACTGCCCGAAAGAAGGACGCCGTGTCCAGCCAGCTCGTCACCCAGATCGCCAACGACGCAGACAGCGGACAGGTCGACGCGGCCTGGTGGCGGTCCGCGGTGATCTATCAGATCTACCCGCGGAGTTTCGCCGACGCGAACGGTGACGGCATCGGCGACCTGAACGGTGTCCGGTCGAAGCTGCCGTACCTGGCGGATCTCGGCGTCGACGCGATCTGGCTGAGCCCCTTCTACCCATCGCCGCAGGCCGACGCCGGTTACGACGTCTCCGACTACCGCGACGTCGATCCGGTGTTCGGCACCCTGGACGAGTGCAAGGCGCTGATCGCCGAGACGCACGCGCTGAACCTGCGGATCATCATCGATCTGGTGCCGAACCACACGTCCTACCTGCACGAATGGTTCCAGGCAGCGCTGGCTGCAGCACCCGGCAGCCCCGAGCGGGGCCGGTACCTGTTCCGTGACGGGCGCGGCCCGGACGGCTCGCTGCCGCCCAACAACTGGGTCTCCAACTTCGGCGGCCCGGCATGGACCCAGGTCCCGGACGGCCAGTGGTACCTGCACATCTTCGCGCCAGAGCAGCCCGACCTGGACTGGACCAACCCCGAGGTGGTCGCCGAGTTCCAGGACATCCTGCGGTTCTGGCTCGATCTCGGTGTCGACGGTTTCCGCATCGACGTTGCGCACGGCCTGGCCAAGGACCCGGACCTGGCCGATCTGCCCAACGGCGCGGAGGGTCACCTGCTCACCCCGTCGCACACCAACGACCACCCGCACTGGGACCGCGACGAGGTACACGAGGTGTACCGCGGCTGGCGGACCGTCATCAACGAGTACGCCGGCGACCGCGCGTTCTGCGCCGAGGCGTGGGTGCCGAACCCGGACCGGTTCGCCCAGTACCTCCGCCAGGACGAACTGCACACCGCCTTCAACTTCCCCTACCTCGACTCCGCCTGGGACGCTGCCGCGGTCCGCGCGGTCGTCGACCGCACACTGGCCGAGCTCAAGGACGTCGGAGCACCGGCGACCTGGGTGTTGTCCAATCACGACGTCACCCGGCACCCCACCCGCTTCGGCGGCGGGGACCTCGGCCTGCGCCGCGCGAAGGCCGGCACCCTGCTCACCCTCGCGCTGCCCGGCGGCGCCTACGTCTACCAGGGTGAGGAGCTGGGCCTGGAAGAGGTGCTGGACATCCCTGGTGAGCTGCGGCAGGACCCGATCTTCGCCCGCACCGGCGGCGAACGGGTCGGCCGCGACGGCTGCCGGGTACCGCTGCCGTGGAGCGGCACCGAGGCACCCTTCGGCTTCGGCCCGGCCGGCATCCCCTGGCTGCCGCAACCCGCGTCCTGGGCCAACCTGACGGTGGCCGCGCAGGACGGCGATCCGTCGTCGACACTGAACTTCTACCGGGCCGCACTGCGCGCCCGGCGGGCGGATCCGGCACTTGGCGACGGCCCGATGAGCTGGCTCGACACTCCCGCGGGCGTGCTCGCCTTCCAGCGCGGCGCAGGTTTCGCGTGCGTCGTCAACTACACCGATGAGGTCGTCGACCTGCCGGCTGATCTCGCCGGCTGGAAGCCGGTGGTGAGCAGCGCCGAGGCCGATCCCGGCACGCTGGCTGGTGCGTCGGCAGTCTGGCTCGCGCCGTAGGACTCGCGCCGCCGGAACGCTGCCGAGCAGCCGGCTCGGCTACGCGCGGCGACGCCGGGCGACCAACGTCAGGAAGGCACCGAACCACAGCAGCCCGAGACCGGAGACCAGGACCTGCCACCCCAGCCCGAGGCCGGTGTCGGGCAGGTTCTGGTCCGGGTTCACCGGGGTGACGATCGCTGCGTTGGTGAAGGTGCAGGTGATCGACTCCCCGTCCCCCAGCGCCAGCGTGGCCTGCGTGCCGGCGACGTCCACCACCGTGTCACCTGTCGGGTCGACGCAGACGATGCCCGCCAATCTCCAGTTGGTGGAGAGCGACTCGGACGCGGTGTAGCTGCCGGGGGCAAGGCCGCTGACCGTTCGCGACTCGCCGTTGGCCAGGGTGAACGCCTGCCCGCCGATGGTGAACGCGAAGGCGGTGGCGCTGGGTGTCGTTGTCTTCTTGACGATGGTGATCGTCCCGGGCTGGGCGACGGTGACCGTCGCGGTCGCCTGCCCCATGGTGTCGCACGGCGCGGCCACCTGCGCGCGAAGGGTGGTGGTCGGCCCGCACAGCGGCTCGCCGCCGCCGTCGGTCGGCGTCCCGGTCACCACGACGGTGTTGGTGGTCGTCTGCGTGACGTCGGTGGTGCAGGTGAAGATCCAGGTCTCGTCCGCGGCGTCCTCGAAGATGCTGTTCGGGGTGTCGAGGAGCCCGTCGGCATCGTCATCGCCGGACACGTAGGTGACGGGCGAACAGGTGTCGTCGGTGATCCGATCGGCAACGCCGGCCAGCGGCACGTCGCCGGTGTTGCGCACCTGGTAGGTATAGGTGACGGCGCCACCGCCGAGCAGGGTGGTCGGCTCGGCCGTCTTCAGCACACTGATGGCCGGGGTGAATGGCTGGACGAACGCCGCAGCGAGGTCGACGACCGGCAACTCGAGCCCGTTGGTGGTGCCGCCCAGCGCGCCGACGACTGCGACGTTCGTTGTCGGTGCGGTGATGGTCGCGGCGCAGGCGTAGCGCCAGACCTCGGGGGGATCTCGGTCCAGCAGGTCGTCCTGATTGCCGCCGTCCTTGGCCACCAGCACCGGCTCGGCACAGGCCGGGTTCGCCGGTTCCGCGACATCGAGCAGTATCACCTGGGCCAGCACGTCATCGGCGGCGACGGCGCTGCGCCCCACGTTGGTGACGTCAAAGCCGTAGGTCACCTGGGTCCCGGACGGCACCAGTGGTTGGCTGACCGTCTTGACCAGCTTGATGGCCGGGTCGATGACCTTGACCTCGGCGGTGTCCTCGGCCACGTACAGATTGCCGAGCGGGTCGATGCCCAGCACACCGGCATCGTTGACGTCCGAGGTGGCCGGGGCGGCCGGCAGGTCGACCGGCCGGGTGCACTGGTAGGTCCAGGTTTCGGCGGATCCGCTGTTCGCGCCATCCAGCAGACCGTTGTTGTTCAGGTCGCCGTCGGTGTACGCCAGGTCGCCACACTTGTCGTCGATCGGGCCGACCAGGTTCAGCCCGACGTCGCCGGTGTTCGTCACCGCGACGGTGTAGGTGACCGGGTCGCCGGCGCGGACGACGGCGGCGGACGCGGTCTTGGTCAGCGTCAGGCTCGGTTCGATGACGAGCACCTGGGCGATGTCGGTGTCGGTGATCGCGCCCGTCTTCTCATCGGGGTTGCTGGGCAGGAAGCCGTTCCCGGTGACGGTCGCGGTGTTCGTCACCAGACCGGATTCGGCACCGGTCGGCGGGGGTGTCGCCTGGGTCCGGGTGAGCGGCGTGCTGCACGTGTAGGTCCACACCTCGTCGACGTCGAGGTTGCCGTCGGCGTCGGAGTCGCCCGGGTTGGTCGCCGGCGGCACAGGGGTCAGCGCCGCGCAGGTGTCGTCGCCCAGCACCACGTTCTCGATCGGCACGTCACCGGTGTTGGCGACCTCGTACAGGTACTCGGCGGGGCGGGGGGTCGGCACGTCCGGCCCGAGAAACGGGGTGGCGTCCGGATCGAGCACGACCGGGACCAACGCGGTCTTGGCCAGTTCGAGTCCGGCGATGACGATCTCCACCACCGCCACCCCGATTCTGGTCAGTGGCTCACCGACAGGCTCGCCGCCTGCCACCGGCTGCGCCACGATGGTTGCGACGTTGATGGTGAGGTCGTCGATCACCGCAGTGCACTCGAACTGCCAGGTCTCCCCCGGGTTGATCAGGGTGTCCACGTTGAGGTCGCCGACGTTGGTATCCCCCGTTGCGTTGGGCACCTGCACGACCGGGCTGCAGGAATCGTCGGCGACCCACCCCGGGTTGCCGGTGTCGTTCTGCAGGTCGGTGGTGCCGGTGTTCGTCGCGGAGTAGGAGTAGGTGACCGGGGTGCCGGGGAACACCACGTCCCGGTCAACGGTCTTGGTGAACTCGAGGCCCGGATCGACGATCGTCACCGCGGCGGTGTCGACGTCGGTCACCGGTGGGTTCGTCCCGGCGAACGGCGCATTGCCGGCGTTCGGGTTGAGCGGCACGGCGGAGACGGTCGCGGTGTTGACCACCGAGGCGGTGGGTGCCGCGGTGCAGCTATAGGTCCAGGTCTCCCCGACGTCCAGTGTGTTGTCGCTGTTGCCTGGCGCGTCCGCGCCGCGCGTGGGGCTCTCGCACGGCGGTGTGTCGTCGATCAGGGTCGGGGTGCCGAGCGGGGTGTTCCCGGTGTTCGCCACCCGATACGTGTAGGTCACTTCGGTTGGCGGATCCCCTGGCACCGACGTCTGATCGACGCCGTTCACCAGCTTGGTCAGCTCGATCCCGGGCACGAAGACGGTCACGTCGTCGCTGTCCGTTGCTGTGACATTCGTTCCGGCCGGATCGGTGCCGTGCACGGTCGCCGTGTTGACGATGTTCAGTCCGCCTGCCGGATCCTGCGAGGTGGTCAGGCTGCGGACACAGGTGAACGTCCAGGTCTCGGTCAGGTCGAGTCGGTTGTCCTGGTTGGTGTCACCGGAGTTGAACCCGCCGACCTGGGTGGGCAGTACCGGTCCGCACCGGTCGTCGGTGATGAAGACGTTGTCCAGCGGGGTATTGCCGGGATTGGTCACCTGGTAGGTCGATGTCACCTGGGCGGCCGGGGTGAGGTCTCCGCGGACATCGGTGGGTGCGTTCGTCTTGGTCAACGCGATCGCTGGGGCGTAGGCAAACGAGTTCCACATCGAGCAGGTGCCGATTTCGTCACCGATGGGTGTCAACGTGAACGCCGTGCCGGTGAACTCCCCGCTGACCACCCGCACGTCTCCGTCAACGTTCTTGAACTGGCAGCGGTAGTCCGGATCATCCGGCCGACCGGCAACGAAGTTCGGTTGCGAGGTCTCCACCACGTTCGCACTCGACGTCGCGGTGTCCGACGTCGGCTCCCACTGGAACTGCGCGAAGCCGTTGCTGTCGGTCGTCAGGTTCGCGGACGGGCCGACGTTACCGGCCGGCAGGATCCAACCGAACGTCCCGTCGGTGACGGTCGGCGTGACCTGCACGTTCCACCCTGGGGCGGGTTGATAGGAGGCATCGTCGGCGGACTGCGCGAACTTCCGGATCGTCAGCGAGGGTGAGCAGAGTGCCAGGACAAGCTCCCGAACCGCCTGCGCAAGATCGTCGAAGTCGCTGACCAGCGCGACATCCGTTGTCTCGATATCGAAGTCGGCGGTCGTGCGGGCGACGTTGGGCCCGGATACCTGGATCAGCCGGTCGACGCTGGCCTGATTCTGCAGCGCGGCGCCGACCCCGACCGCCAGCATCCGGGCGCCCTTCGCCTTCACCCCGTTCGCGCTCTGCACCGCGCGGTCCAGGGTGCTGGCCGCCGCGGGCCCGCGGTCGGTGTTGATCGCGACATCGGCTGGTGGCCCGTGGTCGAAGGGGTCGGTCGGGCGATTGAAGTCGTACGAGGTCGGGTCGCCATCGGTGATGAACACGACCAGGTCGCCGGGATCGGTCCCGGTCTGGTCCAGGACCTGATTCCAGTTGGTGTACTGGATGCTGGTGCTCGAGGTCCAACTGCTCGGCGAGTTGATGTCGCCCGATCCCCGGTAGCTCTTGATCTCAACGGTCGAGGGCCGCGGTGGCTGCGGATTGTAGTAACCCTTGATCGCCTGGGCGAAGACTCCGCCCGCCTCCAGCGACTCGGTGGTGACGACGGCTCGGGGGGCCAGCTGTTGGCCAATAGTGGCGAACTGGATCATCCGCACCGTCGACCCGGTGTTCTGCAGGGCATCGAGGAACGCGGCCGCCGCGTCGCGGACCGCCCCGACCGCACCGGAGGACTGCACGGAACCGGAGGCGTCCAGGATCAGCGTGACGTCGATGCCGCAGGCCTTGGCGATGGGCGGGTTCGGCAGCGGCGTCTCGGCAGCCATCGCCTGCGGTGCCCCGATCGTCACCGTCGCGAGGATCATCGCGGCAACCGCGACCAGTGACACCAACCGCCGGGGCCCGTTGGGCCACCCCATCCGCAGCTTCACCTACGGAGTCTGACACAGTGATCAACCAGTCGCTGATGGTGACCGAATCACCCTGATGACGGACGACGGCCCGGCCAACCGCTGCTGGGTCAGCCGCCCGATTTGACGCCGACCGTTGTCGCCGGCGCCGTGAATTCGGCCCCGACGGGAACACCCGCATACTGGCCGCGGATGGCGTCGATCAGCTTCTTGCCGCGGGCAGTCAACCGGGACTTACCGGCCAGCACCGCCGTCACCGGATCGGCGTTCTCGCCGGGGTCGTTCACCGCGGCCGCGGCGGATTCGGAGCCGGCGATCAGATCGGGAGCCAACCCTTCGCCGCCTTCCACCGCGAGATCGGGCGCGGGCGGCGCATTGACGTCAACCCAGTCCGCGGGCTCGGCCTCGGACGGCGGTTCTTCGGTCTGCAACCGCCCCTTCGTCACCAGGACGCCGAGATCCGAACCCTTCCAGCGGTAGTCACCCGGCCCGTAGATGCGTAGGAAGAAGCACTCGTTCTCGTTCTGCAGCTGGTGCCAGTCCAGTGCGGCGCGCCGGAACCGTAGCTCGCCGGCGTCGTCGAGGTACCACTGGCCGGTCCGCGGCACTGCGGTGAGTTGCTCGACGATCGGCGAGGTCTCCTTGATGATCATCTGGCTCCACAGGTCGACCGAAGCCAGGTCCTCCCAGCGCTGGTTGATCTCGTCCACGTCGAGTTCGTAGTCGACGCCCATGTACTCGAGTAGGTGAAACAGAAACAGCGGCATGTCGGAGTAGGCGCCCGCAGTGACGTTGGTAATCGAAGACGCCCCACTGATCCGAGGGTTCAGCTCGCCGAGATAGACATCACCGGTGTCGGTGTCTATGAGTACGTCGACCTCGAAGAAGCCCTTATAGCCCTCGCCGGCCAGCCGGTCGCCGAGTCGGCGCACCAGTTGGTTCGCCTTCACCCGGCTCTGTCCGGACAGCGCGTCTGGATACATCTCGTTGCCGCACCAGCCGCCCTTGTAGGGCGTCAATTCGCTGTGTCCGATGAGTTCGGTCATGAACGGGCCGACCAGTGTGCCGTGTCTGGTGAGCACCGCCTCGACCGCGATGCCACGGTTGTTGATCCGCTTCATGATCTTTTGCTGCTGTCCGATGATGTCGTCGGCGTTCTTGTCCCAGTCCTCCTGTTTGGTGAGGAAGAACGTGGTCTTGCCGCTGTCGCCGTACGGCGTCTGCAGCACGACGTCGGTGCCCAACCCGGCGGCAGTCGTCTCGGTAACCAACTCGTCCCAGGTGTCGACCGACGTCAGGATGTTCGGCACGCTGGGGGCGCCGGCCTCGTCACCCAGTTTGGTGGTGACGATCTTGGAATCCAGGTGCTCGCGCAGCGCCGCCGACGGCAGGATCAGGTCGTAACCCAGTTCGGTGCAGATCTTCTCGGTCTCCTCGTCGAAGAAGACCATCGCCACCTTCGGGCGACCACCGGCCCGCTGCATGTAGGCCTGCACCTCCGGGTGCAGCAAGAGGTAGTTGTTGATTTCCTCGCCGCTCTCGAACTCGATGTACGGCTTGTCCTGCGGGGTGAAGACCCGCGGGTGGCCGCCCTCCCATGCGTCGTAATAAGAGATGTAGTCGAAGTTGCGTACCCACCTGTCCAGCCCGAGCAGGTTGAACGGCGTCGCCCCGAGGAAGAAGATCGGAGTGGTGTTGGTACGGAAGAAGTGTCGGATCTCCGCGATCCCCTTCAGCGGTCGCTGACCCGAACCCTGCGAACCGGACGTCTGCTGCTCGACCATCAATCCTCCGTTTGATCCGGCTCGGATGGGGTAGTCACCCGTGCCGATGAGCATTCCGCACCGCTCTGACTGCGGCAACACCGACCCGACCTGACGAAGTGCGATGCGTACGGGAGGATGAGGTCCCGCGCCCATCACCGCATCTGGGCCGTCGAACGGGAAGGACGGCGCCGAGCATGACGCAGGGTGGTGGACGGCGGCGCGCACTGGACGCCTTCCCGCGCCGTCCGCCGTTCGATGCCCAGGCACCCATCCCGCTGACCGTCTACGGCATCAATGAGCCCACCCCCGGCCAGCGCTGGCAAGACCTGTTCGCGGCAACCTGGCCCGGCTACCGCCGCTGGTACCTGCAACGTGATGTCCGGGCGCGCCCGTCGCTGAGTCTCGCCCAGGACATGCTGGTCACCCACATGCCGGAACTGGTGCCCACCTACCAGCGCATGGTCGAACTGGCGGAGCAGATCCCCGGCGCCGCCGACTCCGATGTCGCCGCCCGGCTGCTGACGCTATGGGACCCACCGCGTTTCCTGCCCGGCTGCTCCCAGGCGGTGATCGTGGAACCGGAGGTCGCGGTCTGCCGTAATTACGACTACTCCCCCGAATTGTGGGAGCGGGTGGTGTACTCCAGCCGATTCGGCGACCGGCAGGTGATCGGCAACAACGACTGCCTGTGGGGCCTGATCGACGGCATGAACTCCGACGGTCTGGTGATCTCGCTGAGCTTCGGCGGCCGGCGCGGATCCGGGCCGGGTTTCGCGGTGTCCCTGGTGGTCCGCTACCTACTCGAGGTTGCGTCCAGCACCGAGCAGGCGATCCAGATCCTGACCCGGATGCCGGTCGCCATGGCGTACAACCTGACGATCGTCGATGCCGAGAAGAACGTCGTCACCGCCTATGTCGCGCCCGGCCGGGCGACGGAATTCACCTCCTCGCCGATCGCCACCAACCACCGCGGCGAGATCCCGGACAGCATCGAACATGCCGAGCGGTTTGCCAGCGTGGAACGCCGGACCTGCCTGGGTGAACTCGTTTCCGCGGCGGTGACCAGCAAGGAAATGGTCGAGGCGTTCCTGCGGCCACCGCTGTATTCCACGCACTACTGGCGGGCATTCGGCACCGTTTATACCGCGCTGTACCGACCGGCGGACGGAACCGTCGAATTGTGCTGGCCCGATCGACGCTGGGTACGGCATTTCGACGACGAGGATGCGTCCTTCGACGTCGTACTACAGCCTTCCTGATCTCAGCCGATCAACTACTTGTCCGTTAGCGACCGATTAACGGCTACCGGTGACGCTGGGTGTCACACAGGGCGAACCCGCCCCGAAGGTAAGGAGTTCACCATGCAAGCCACAACAGTTCGCAAGGTGCTGGTCGGGGCGGCTGCGGCCGCCAGCCTGACGTTGTTCGGACTCACCGCCGCCAACGCGACCGAACCTCCCCCCGGCTACCCGGGAACTGCGGAGCCGCTCGACTGGCCCGGATCGAACCAGCCCAAGACCACGCCGACGGGATTCATCGATCCCGGCGACGGAGCGCCCGTCGGGCCCTACGGCGGTGGCCCACGGTGGTGAGCGACCGCCACGCGGCGACTGGGGCGAGGTCCACACCTGGTCGGTCAACAGGCACGCGGTGAGCCGGCACACCGCGCACTGCTCGGTCCGGACCTGCAATCTCTCGTCGTGTAGAGACACGCCGTCGAAATCCCCCGCCCAGGGCCGCACAGGGAGTGTGCTGGAGACCGATCGCAGTGGCAGCCGCTCCATGCCGGAGAGGTGCCCGAGCGTGGCCGGGACCGCAACCCGTCCACGCTCGGGTCGTCAGCTCAACACATCTCCCCTCAACGCAGGACCAGGGTGCGGTGCCGGTTGGGCCCCAAGTCGGCGCACCGCCCGCGCGGCCGCCAGCGTTGCCGCCCGCATCGCGCCGGGTCTTTCGAGTCCAGCGGCCAATGCGGCGGTCAATGCGCCGCAGTATGCGTCGCCCGCCCCGGTGGTGTCGACGACCTGGGCCGACTCGGCCGGGATGACCACGTCACCCCACCGTGATCCATGCGCCCCCAGCGTCACCAGCACCGAACCCGGCCGCCGCCCGGACGTCACCATCAGTTCGTTCTCGTGTTCGTTCACCACTACCGGATCGGCCAGTGCCAGCACGTCGGCCGGCAGGTCCGCGTACGGCGCCAGGTTGATGATCACCCGCGCTCCGGCCCGCGACGCCCGGCGTGCCGCGTCGGCCACCACGCTAGGGTCGACCTCCAACTGCAGCAGCAGGACATCACCTCGGCGCAGCCAGTCCACCGGGCCCAGGTCGCCACTCGCCAGCCGGGAGTTGGCGCCCGGAGCTACCACGATCGAGTTCTCACCCGCCGCGTCCACGATGATGATCGCCGTGCCGGTGGGCACTTCGGCGCGGACCACGATGCCGTCGACATCAACGCCGAACGCTTTCAGCCGGCGAAGGTAGGCATGTCCGGTGGCGTCGTCACCGACTGCCGCGACCATTGCGGTCCGGGCCCCGGCCAGTGCCGAGGCGACCGCCTGGTTGCCGCCCTTACCGCCGAAGTCCCGCTCGATGTCTCCGCCCAGGACGGTTTCGCCACCGCCGGGTCGGCGGTCGACAGCGACCCGGATGTCTTCGTTCAACGACCCGACAACGAGAACTCTTGACATGAGCGATCATTCCTTCCTTGAACCGGGATCGATGATCTCCAGGGCCAGCCACAATTCGCTGCGGGTGCCCGGCGAGTCCAGGTCACGGCCGAGCAGGTCGCCCGCCGTGGTGATCCGGTGCCGCAGGGTATGCCGGTGCACACCGAGCGCCGTGGCGGAGGGATCCCACTGCCCGTGATGAGAAAGCCAGGTACGCAACGAGTTCACCAAATCGCCGCGCCCGGACAGGTCGTGCGCAAGGAGCGGGGCCAGCAGCGATTCGGCGAAGGCGCGAGCCTGGTCCGGGGAGAGCATCGCGGTGATGCCGGGCATCGCGATGTCGTCGAAGGTCGTCACCGCCCGACCGGTTCGTTGGCCGAAGGCGTTGGCCTGCAACGCCTGCCGGTGGGCGTTGGCGATGTCGGGGTAGTTCGTCGGCGCCGATATTCCCACCACAACGCCGCCGGCCGGTGCACCGCCGCTGGACAGCCCGGCAAGTTCGATCTGCGTCGCGCACGCTGCGGCGGCATCCGGTCCGCCACTGACCAACACCGTCAGGCCATCATCGAGCTCCGCCATCAGCATCCCCGGCGATGGGTTGTGCGGGTCGTCCAGTTGGACACCGACGCCGGTGAGGTCACCGGTGGCCACCAGCACCGTCACCGGTTCGCTGGGCAGTGGGCTCGACAATTGTTCGGCAATGGGCCGGGCCAGCTCACGCTGCCCGGCGAGCACCAGTTTGAGCACGGCGGAACGGAGGTTCCCCAGCCCGGAATCGGTGGCCGACGATTGTTCCAGCCTGATTGTCAGCAACATGACCGCCGCATTCACCAGGTGCCGGTCGGCTGCGGTCAGCTGGGCCGGGCGTCCGACGGCCAGGAACGCCCGGCCCCTGGCCCCGGCGCCGACCGACTGCAGACTCACCGTGTCGGCAGCCAGCGGGAATCCCGAGCTGACTGTTCCCCGATGCGCCGCAAGCACTTTCATCTCAGGCAGGAGACCGCCGACCTTGCTCCGGGCCGTCTCCGGGGCCGCTGCGATCGGCGCGCCGGCCGGGTCGAGCAGCACCACCCAGCCGCTGAGTTGCTGGGCCAGCAGTCGCACCAGGCGCTCCGGTCCGGCCGGGGACAGCGCCGCCTTGGTCAACGCCTGCTGGGCGGCGAAGGTTTTCGTCACAGCCGCGTATTCGTCGGCGGCCACGGCCCTGGATACGGCGCGGCTGATCGCGATGAACGGGGTCTGCCGGGGCACCTCCAGGACTGGCAGCCCGTGCCGTCTGGCGGCCGCGACCAGCTCGACCGGCACCTGCGTGTGGCTCAGCCCCGTGCCGAAGCCGAGGCCGACGACGCCCGCCGCGGACAGTCGCCGCACGTAGTCGGTCGGGTCCATGACGCCGTCGAAGGCGATCCCGGTGGTCAACAGCAACTCTCCGCCGCTGAGGAACGGCGTGGGGTCGCGCAGTTCGCTGACATGCACCCAGGTGACCGGCCGGTCGACGCCCGGACCCTCCGCGAGCAGCGCCAAGCCCAGTTCAGGAGTAGAAATCAGATCACGGACTGTCAGTGGCATAGCGCACACCCATCAGCCGCGCACTGCGCGTCAACTGACAAATTGGCCATGTTTGTCATCGTAATGCGCCAGAACTGGCATTACACCGGGACTGGTGGTCGGGGAGGCTGAACGTCTCACCCCGGAACGAGAGGAGCCGCAACAGCCATGACAGTCGCGATGCAGGATCTGGTCCAGGAACGCCGGTTGGTCACCGAACTCCCGGGCCCGCGCTCGCAGGAGCTGTTCGCCCGCAAGCAGTCCGCGGTCTCGAACGGGGTCGGCACGACGTTCCCGGTCTTCATCGAGCGGGCCGGCGGCGGTGTGCTGGTCGATGTGGACGGCAACTCGCTGATCGACCTGGGCTCCGGTATCGCCGTGGTCAGCGTCGGCAACGCCGCGCCGCGCGTGGTGCAGGCCGTCACCGAACAGGTTGCCGCCTTCACCCACACCTGTTTCATGATCACGCCGTACGAGGGGTACGTCGAGGTCTGTGAGCAGCTGGCGGCCGTCACCCCGGGCACCCACGCGAAGAAGTCAGCCCTGTTCAACTCCGGCTCCGAGGCCGTCGAGAACGCGGTCAAGATTGCCCGGCAGGCGACCGGCCGCACCGCGATCGTGGTCTTCGACCACGCCTACCACGGCCGCACCAACCTGACGATGGCGCTGACCGCCAAGAACATGCCCTACAAGGAGGGCTTCGGCCCGTTCGCCCCCGAGGTCTACCGAGTTCCGATGTCCTACCCGTTCCGGGACGGCGACGCCTCCGGCGCGCAGGCCGCCGCCAAGGCCATCGACATCATTACCACCCAGGTCGGCGCGTCCAACGTGGCCGCCGTGCTGATCGAGCCGATCCAGGGCGAGGGCGGCTTCATCGTCCCGGCCAACGGGTTCCTGCCGGCCATCTCCGCGTGGTGCAAGGACAACGGGGCGCTGCTGATCGCGGACGAGATCCAGACCGGCTTCTGCCGGACGGGTGCCTGGTTCGCCTGTGACCACGAGGGCGTCGTCCCCGACCTGATCACCCTGGCCAAGGGCATCGCCGGCGGGTTGCCGCTGGCCGCCGTCACCGGCCGCGCGGAGATCATGGACGCGGTGCACTCCGGCGGCCTCGGCGGCACCTACGGCGGCAACCCCGTCGCCTGTTCGGCCGCGCTCGGTGCGATCGAAACAATGCGTGAGCTCGACCTGGTCGGGGCCGCGCAGGCCATCGAAACGACCATGATGCAGCGGCTTTCCGCCATGCAGGCCCGGCATGACGTCATCGGCGACATCCGTGGCCGCGGCGCGATGATCGCCATGGAACTGGTGAAGCCCGGCACCACCGAGCCGAACCCGGCGCTGGCCGGGGCCATCGCCAAGGCCTGCCACGCCGAGGGTGTCGTTGTGCTGACCGCGGGAACCTACGGCAACGTGCTGCGTTTCCTGCCGCCGCTGGTGATCCCGCAGGCCCTGCTGTCCGAGGGCCTCGACGTCCTGGAACGCGCGGTCGACACCCTGGCGTCCTGATTCTCTGTTGTCTTGCGGTCTCGTGTCTTGTGGTCTTAGTGGTGGGAGAGGAAAGCATCATGGGTGTGACGGACGAGCAGATTTCCCGGGTTCTTGGCGCGGTGCCGAAGGGGCTGCTGATCGGCGGGAAGTGGATCAGCACAGAGGGTTCGGTTGCGGTCGAGGATCCGTCGACGGGGGCGATCATCGCCTCCGTCGCCGACGCCTCGCCGGCGCAGGGCATCGAGGCGCTGGACGCCGCGGTCGCCGCCGCCGAGGACTGGGCGGCGACCGACCCCCGGGTGCGCGGGGAAATCCTGCGCAAGGCGTTCGAACTGCTCACCGAACGCGCCGAGGACATCGCCCTGCTGATGACCCTGGAAATGGGCAAGCCCCTCGCCGAGGCCCGCGGTGAGGTCACCTACGGCGCCGAGTTCTTCCGTTGGTTCAGCGAGGAAGCCGTCCGGATCGCCGGCCGGTTCTCCGTCGCCCCGTCCGGCGGCACCAGGCTGCTCACCATGAAGCAGCCCGTCGGGCCGGTCTACGCGATCACCCCGTGGAACTTCCCGCTCGCCATGGGCACCCGGAAGATCGGCCCCGCGCTGGCTGCCGGCTGCACCGTCGTGATCAAGCCCGCTGCCCAAACCCCCTTGACGACACTGGCTCTCGCGGCAGTATTGATCGAGGCCGGGCTGCCGGACGGGGTCGTCAACGTGATCACCACCTCCCGCTCCGGCGCCGTGTCCGGGCCGATCATCGCCGACCCGCGGCTACGAAAGCTGACCTTCACCGGTTCCACCGGCGTGGGCCAGAAGCTCATCGAGCAGTCCGCGCAGAACGTGCTCAAGGTGTCGATGGAACTCGGCGGCAACGCGCCGTTCGTGGTTTTCGGTGACGCCGACCTGGACAAGGCCGTCGACGGCGCAATGCTCGCCAAGATGCGGAACATCGGCGAGGCCTGCACGGCGGCGAACCGGTTCATCGTGCACGAATCCGTCGCCGAGGAATTCTCCCGGCGGCTGGCCGAGCGGATGGGCGCCATGACGATCGGCCGCGGCATCACCGACGGGGTCACCGTCGGCCCGCTGGTCGACTCGGCGGCGATCGACAAGGTCACCGAACTCGTCGCCGACGCCGTCGACAAGGGCGCGACGGTGTTGACCGGCGGCACCGCGTTGGAGGGGCCGGGCTACTTCTACCCGCCCACCGTGCTCACGGGTGTCTCCACCTCGGCGAAGGTGTTCCGCGAGGAGATCTTCGGTCCCGTCGCCCCGATCATCACCTTCAGCTCCGACCAGGAGGGGATCGACAAGGCCAACGACACCGAATACGGCCTCGTCGCCTACGCCTTCACCGAGAACCTCACCCGGGCACTGACCGTGGCGGAGAAGCTGCAAACCGGCATGGTCGGCATCAACCAGGGCATCGTGTCCAACCCGGCCGCGCCGTTCGGCGGCGTCAAGGCCTCCGGGCTCGGCCGCGAGGGCGGCACCGAGGGCATCGAGGAATACCTGGAGACGAAGTACGTCGGGATCAAGCTGTAAACCTGGTACTGGCTGATAGCTACGGCAGGTTTCCGCTGCTGTCGGCCAGTGCCCTGATCCGGCCGCCTTCGGCTCGAACGACGGCGGCCAGCGCGGGGTCTGAGGTCGCGAGCGATTCGTCGAGGTCGAGCGCGGTTGCGGCGGCGATGCAGTCCGCAAGGCTGACCGCCATTGCCGAACGGTGGTGGTGGCGCGCTCGAATGCGCCCGGCAGACATCCCCATCTCGGCTGTCACCGGGGCGATGCGCATTCCTGCGTGCGTCAGCAGCGCCAGATCGCCGTGCACGTCGTCCGCGTCCCGGCCATGTACCCGGACCAGTTGATCAAGCACCTCGGCAGCGTTGGCCGCACTCAGAACGGTTTGCTCCCTGAGGATGTCAGCCACGTCGTCGGCAACTGGCTCACCGCGGAGATAGGCCACAACGGCGTACGCGTCGAGTACCGTCATCTCGCCAGTCGGCGCTGTTCCGTGTGGGCTTCTTCTTCACGTTCGGCCTCGCGGACTTGATCGGTGGTCGGCCCAGGACCGGCGTGCGCGCCTTTCAGTGCCGTCATTGGATCGGCCGGGATGGGGCGGATGATGGCGTAGTCCCCGCGGTCGATCACCAAAATCGATCCCGCCGCCCATCGCCGGCGCAATGCGGCCGGCAGCGACACCTGGCCACTACTCGTCACTTTGGCATGTGTTGTCGACATGACTCCACCAAGCCGTCAAACGCCGGGTCAAACGGGGGCCCTGTTTCCTTGCGATATCACCGTTCCAGACACCAGAAGTCGGGACCAGAAACAGCAAGGAGGAGAGCAATGCTCTTCATGGACGTGCACAACATCGACGGCGGCGTCACGGTCGAGGACGTTGCCGGCGCCCATCGGGCGGACGTGGCAACCCAGTCGGCGCACGGCGTCGATTACCAGCGCTACTGGGTCGACGAAGAGGCCGGGAAGATCTTCTGCCTGGTCGAGGCACCGAGTGCCGAGGCCGCGAACACCGTGCACCGCGAGGCGCACGGCCTGGTGGCGGACGAGATTTACCCGGTGCGGGAGTTCGCGTAACAGCAGCTGGACCTGTTCGGTGCGAGAGCTAGGTAGAAGATAAAAGTCCTATGAGCCTTGCCGTGCACCTTCTGGGTCGACCGCGGCTGGTGCGTCCCTCCGGTGGGACGTACCAGTTCCGCAGCCGAAAGAGCTGGGCCGTGCTGGCCTACCTCATTCTCAGCGAGCGCCCGCCCACCCGCAGCCGGCTCGCCTCGTCGTTGTTCGGCGAGGCGGACGACCCCGGCCGGGCGTTGCGCTGGAGCCTGTCGGAAATCCGCCGCGGCCTGGGTGACGACGGGTCCATCGACGGCGAACCGGTCGTGCTGTCGTTGGCCGACGACGTGACCGTTGACGTCGACGTGCTGCAGCGGGGCAGTTGGCAGCGCGCCATCGACCTGGCGGGGTTGGGCGCGGATCTCCTGGAGGGCATGACGTTTCAGGCGACTCCCGCGTTCGATACCTGGTTGCTGTCCGAGCAGCGGCGGATGGCAGCCGCCGCGGAATCGATGCTGCACGAGGGCGCGCTCGGGTCGATGTCCCGAGGCGACATCGACCGGGCGATCCAGCTGGCCGTCCGGGTCACGGAGATGAATCCGTTGGACGAGAACCACCATGCCCTGCTGATTCGGCTGTACCGGTTGGCCGGGGACGACCAGCGGGCCGCCTTCCAGTTCGCCGCCTGCACCGAGATCCTGCATCGGGAACTGGGTGTCGGGCCGGGGCCGGCGGTCGCCGCCGCGCTCCGACAGGTCCTGCCCGAACGGGGTGACGTCATCGCCGATGACGCCACGATCGAGGCCCTCATCGAATCCGGTGCGGCGGCGGTCGCGGCCGGAGCCGTCCAACCCGGGGTGCAGTCGCTCCGCACCGCAACCCGGATGGCCGACGCTGCCGGCACGGCCAGGCTGCGGGTTGCCGCCCGCCTGGCGCTGGCCGAGGCGCTGGTGCATTCGCTGCGCGGCTTCGACGAGGAAGGGCTGGCGGCGCTCTACGAGGCCGACGAGATTTCGTTAGAGCACGGTTTCACCGAGACCCTGACCCAGATTCGCGCTGAAATCGGTTACGTGGATTTCCTCCGCGCCCGGTACGACCGCGCCGAGGTGTGGTTGTCCGAAGCGCTCCTGTCGGACTGGGACCCAGATTCCGCCGACCACAGGGCGACAGAGCCTGCGTCCGAGCGGGCGAAGGCTATGACGTACCTGGGCTCGGTGGAAAGCGACCGGGCCAACTACCCGCGGGCGACGGAGCTGCTAACCGAGGCCATCGAGCTGTCCAGGTCCGCCGGGGACCCGCGGCGGGAGGCCTATGCCACCGCCATGCTGGGCCGGGTGAACATCTTCGTGGGCGATCTCGATGCTGCCGCCGCGCTGCTGGACCGGGCGATCGGCACCGCCGAACGCGAACATTGGCTGGCCTTCCTGCCCTTTCCGCAGGCACTGCGCGGTGAGGTGCAATTGGCCCGCCGGGACACTGGCGGCGCCGCGGCGTACTTCCGGGGCGCGTTCGCCCGGGCCTGCCAACTCGGTGATCCGTGCTGGGAGGGACTTTCCGGGCGCGGCCTCGCCCTCGTCGCGGAAACATCCGGCGACAGCACAGAAGCCTTCCGGATCCTGCAGGACGCCCGGTTGCGGTCGGATCGGCACGCCGATCCGTATGTCTGGCTCGACGGCTACATTCTCGACGCGCAGTGCACACTCGGCCGGCGGCATGGTCACCCGGACACCGCCCGGTGGATTGCCGAGCTACGGGAGCTGGCGTCCCGAACCGGAATGCGCGAATTCACCATCCGGTCGCTGCTGCACGGTGCGGCCCTGGGCAGCACCAAGGACGCCGCCGCGGCGGATCTGCTGGCCGCCGATTTCGTCGACGGCACCCTGGGTCAGCTCATCGAGCGGTGAAACGACCGGCCGCCGCCGCAACGTCACCGGAGACGAACGAGGAAATCATCGGCTCGGCAGCGGTGTGTGTCGCGAACGAGGGCCGGCCCGATCTCAGCAACGACCTGGTGGTCACCAACGCCGAACCGGAAGTGCCGTCGATGTTGGCGGCCAATCCGGCGATCGCCGACGCCAGTCCGCCGGCCGGGACCAGGTCGTCGATCAGCCCCATTCGGGCGGCGGATTCGGCGCCGACCGTCCGGCCGCTGAGCACCATCCACTGGGCGGCGGCCGCACCGATCAGCTCCCGCAACCGGTAGAGGGTGAACGCATCCGGCACCACCCCGAGGCGGGCGAACGGAAGCTGACAGCTGGCGTTTTCCGTGGCGATGCGGATATCCGCCGCAATGGCGATCTCAACGCCGCCGCCCGCCGCGAGGCCGTCGAGGGCGGCCACCGTCGGCACGGAGGAATTCCCGATCGCCAGCAGCGCGCCGACCACCTGGTGGCAGTACAGCTCGGCGGCCGCCGGATCGCTGGTCGCAGCCAGCACGTCGTGCAGGTCGGCCCCGGCCGAAAAGACCCCACCTGCCCCGCGGATGACGATCAACCGGATGCCGGTGGTCGCCGCCAGTTCGGGAATTACGTCGCCGATCCGCAGCCACATGTCGGTCGTGACCGCGTTCCGTTTGTCCGGTCGATTGAGTGTCACGCTCGCAACGGAACCCTCGATGTCGATCAGGACGTCGCCGGATCCTGCGGGTGTGGTCATCAGGCGATTGTGCAGCAGCGTCGCCCGCACGCAGCGTCGCCCGCAAGCGGCGGCGCAAACCCGCTATGCGGCGTTGACCTTGGCCCGGTGCCGGCGCACAGCATCCCGGTTGGCGCAGGGGTGGCTGCAGTAGCGCTGGCGCCCGTTCCGGGTGATGTCGGCGAAGGGTCGTTGACACTCCGGGAGTGCGCAACGCCCGAGCCGGTGCATGCCACGCCCGACCAGGTGCAGCGCGGTCCCCACGCTGATCAGCGCCTTGACCTGCTCCCCCACCGACAGTCCCCATTTCCGGTAGTGCAGGTGCCACCCGTCGCCGACGTGATCGGTGAGCCGCGGATGGGCAGACGTCTCATCCAGCAGAATATTCAGCGCATCCGCACGCGCCTGGTCGTCGGCGGCGTCGACGACGTGCAGCCAGCGGGCCAGGAAATCGGCGACGTCATCGACGTCGGCGTCGGTGCCGGCCATGTCCACGGTCAAACCGGCTTCCTCGCAACGACTCTGCAGTTCCGCGCCGGTCGCCGGTGGGTTCCAGCACAGGTCGACGGCCAGCAGCACCGCGTATTCGCCGTAAGGGTTGAGATGCATAAGAGCATTACATCATGCTGAGGTCATGGAAGACAGCAGAACTCAACAGGGCCAGCACGACGGCCATCGTTACCGCACGGTTTCCGCCCACACCACCAGCCAGGGCCGGGTGGCCTACCAGCGTTGCGCCTGCGGAAGCTGGCACATCGAGCTGTTCAGCCGGCTTGGCGAACCCGTCCCGCAGGCCTCAGTCGCCCGCCGGCAGCACCGTGTCGAGCCAGTCGAACACGCGCCGGTGGAACGTCCCGCGGGAGGACATCTCGCAATGTCCGCTCACGTCGTCGGCGGCTGAGAACAGCACGTACTCCTTGGGGCAGGTGAGCTTGTCGAACAACGTCCGCGCCTCGGCGCTGAGGTCATCCCCCTCGGTGCCGCAGACAAAGGTGGGTATTGGTGTCCTCGTACGGAATCTGCAGGATGTCGGGTGGCAGATCGAGCAATTCGGCACCTTTGCGGAAGGTCGCGGTCTGCTGGCCGGCACTGGCCCGGAGCCGTTGGTCGACCGGGACGCCCATCAGGAAGAGGCCGGCGGTTCGAAAGTAGTTGGACGCCCGGAAGTAGGCGCCGCGAGCGCGGACCATATCGCCTGCGGCGCTTGCCGTCTCAGCAATTCCGCGGACGCGCCCAGCGGTGTGCGACCACTGCTCGTACCAGAGATCACCGTCGGTCTTGGTGATTCTGGACGCCGTCCCGAGGCACTCGCCCAGCTCCGCCCCGCCCTGCTCGGCGTATGCGAGGGCGCGCACGAATTGCGCGTCGAACAGATCGTCCTTCAGCGCGAGCGTCATTTCTGCTCCAAGTGTCAAGCGGTCCGAAGGGCACCTCGCTGGTGCGCGACGTTGCCACTCAGTGCAAGATCTACCGGAAAGGGAAGCCGACGATGGCCTCCGCCCGCGATGATGACCTTTCACCCCAGGAGGAACCCCCATGGCTACAGGGCGACACCGAGTTGTAGTAGTCGGCGGCGGATTCGGCGGGCTCAACGTCGCGCACGCCCTGGCGAAGGCCGACGTGGACGTAACGATCGTCGACCGCACCAATCACCACCTCTTCCAGCCCCTGCTGTATCAGGTCGCCGCCGGCATCATGTCCCCCGGCCTCATCGCACCGGCGATCCGCAGCACCATCAAGAAGCAGAAGAACGCGCGGGCGCTGCTGGCCGAGGTCAAGGATCTCGACCTGGAGAACAAGGTGGTCAAGGCGCTCGGGCCGGACGGCCGGGCCGTCGATCTGCCGTACGACACGCTCGTCGTGGCCGCCGGCGCATCACATTCGTACTTCGGCAAGGACCAGTTCGCCGAGTTCGCGCCGGGCATGAAGACCATTGAGGACGCCAGATACATCAGGGACGGCATCCTGTCGAAATACGAGATGGCCGAACTCGCCACAGACCCGCAGGAACGTGCCGAGTGGCTGACGTTCGTGGTGATCGGTGCGGGCCCCACCGGTGTCGAACTGGCCGGCCAGTTGGCCGAGCTCGCCCACAAGGTGCTCCCCCAGGAGTACCGCACGGTGGACACCACCGAGGCGCGGATCCTGATGCTGGAGGGCGCGCCTTCGGTGCTGCCGCCCTTCAAGCCGAAACTGCAGAAGTACACCCACGAGCATCTGGAAAAGATGGGGGTGGAGATCAAGCTCAACACCCTTGCCGTCGACATGGACCACGAGTCCATCACGGTGAAGGGTCCCAATGGGATCGAGACCATCCGGGCGCGCACCCGCATCTGGGCGGCCGGTGTGCAGGCCTCACCACTGGCCAAGATGCTCGCCGACAAGACCGGCGCGGAGACCGACAGGGCCGGCCGGGTCGCGGTGAACGCCGACTGCAGCCTGCCGGGGCATCCGGAGGTTTTCGCCATCGGGGACATGGTGCTGCTCAACAAGCTGCCGGGAGTCGCCCAGCCGGCGATGCAAGAGGGCAGCTACGTCGGCAAGTTGATCAAGGCGAGGACGTCTGGCGAGGTACCACCGAAGCCGTTCAAGTACTTCGACAAAGGCAGCATGGCCACCATCGGCCACAAGGCAGCGGTCGCGGACGCCTTCGGAAGAACCTTCACCGGCTTCATCGCCTACGTCATGTGGGGCTTCATTCACGTGGCCTATCTGGTCGGCTGGGGGAACCGGCTCGGCACGCTCTACAACTGGAGCCGGGCGGTCTGGTTCTCCCAGAACCGCGGTCACCGGATCATCACCTTCGAACGCACCATGGTCGAACTCGACGAGAACCGCAAGAAGGGCCGAGCGCCGGTGGTGTTGCCCGGGTCGAACCCCTCGCTGGCGGACCAATTGAATGCTGCCGAGGGCACCGAGGATCTCAGCGTGAAGTCGGACGCCGACAGGGGGATCTGAACAGGTCCCTACGAGCTCCACCGTGACCAGGCGGCCTGCCGTGACGTGCCGGCCGCCTCGGCCACTTTTGCCCACGACCCGGTGGTGGCAAGCGTCCTGGCACTAACCCCCAGTGCCTCGCCGACCAGCGCGCTGAGCCGCAACAGGGCCTGGAACGCTTCGGGGTCGGTCTGCTGGGCAAGATCGTTGATGGCACCGCTCGCGAGTTGCTCCAGCTGTTCCAGGCTGCCGGCCGGCGGGTCGGCCGGCGCTTGGGGGTTACCCGTTCCCGTGTTGTCGTTCGTCACGCGGACACCCTTTACCGTTCGGGCGCCGCAGGTCAACCGTCGCCTACCGTGCGCCGTCCGGCTCGCACGGCGAAGTCGTCGAGCGCGGTGAGCACATCGGTCGCCTGCCATAGCCTGTTCCGCCGATAGCCCGTCATCTCCGCAAGCACTCCGGCGGTCACGGCCTGATCAATCGCCCGCAGCGCATTGGCCGCGGTCGCGTTCAGTTCACGGGAAACCACAGCCGAGCTGACCACGGGTTGTCGGATCAACACATCGAGCAAACGCCACACGGCGGCATCCCGTCGAGCCAGGACTCTGCTCTCCCACACGTCCCTGGCCCGGAGAAGATCGGCCAGCAGGTGCCGACCGTTTGCCATCGCCGTCATCGCGGCATCCGACATCAACGTGACGAGGACGTCGGGATCGCCCTGACGATAAGTGGTCAGCGCGTCGAAATAACTGCGGGTGTCGGTGAGCAGACCCGCAGAGACCGGCACCGTGACATCTTGCGTGACACCTTTGGCGCGGAGCAAGGCGTGAATGAGGGCTCGGCCGGTCCGACCATTCCCGTCCGGAAAGGGATGAATCGTCTCGAACTGGGCGTGCGCAATTGCTGCCTGCACGAAAGCCGGAATGTCGTCCCTGGCGCAGAATCGGACCAGGTCCGCCATCGCGTCGGGCACCCGGTCGGACTGGGGCGGCACGAACACGGCCTCATGCGGGCCATAACCGCTCCCCCCGATCCAGACCTGCATTGTTCGCCAGCCACCGATGATCTCCGGCGCACTTCGCCCGAGCAGCACTCTGTGCATATCCACGATCGCTTGCTCGTCGAGTCGATCCGCCATGTCCATGGCCGCCGACATCGCCAAGGTGTTGGCAACGATCAGTCGTGCATTCTGCTTGTCGCCCTCGCCGATCTCCGCGAGCGCAATGGCCTTCGCACTCGACGTCAGATTCTCGATTTGCGAGGACGCGGCGGATTCCGAGCGCAACAGGATTGCACTGAAAGGCACCAATCGAGATCCGAACTCCCGGTCGAACCTGGCGATTTCAACAGATGCGTCGTCCGCTGCCCGCAATACCTCGGAGCGCAGCCGCACCGGAGCCTCCGCGATGACCGGCGTGACAGTTGCGCGATATGGGCCGAAATGTCGAGCGCGGAGCCGCCCGGATACCGCCGTCTCCGGCAGGCGCGAATGCCACGGGAGGTCCTCCTCAGTGATCGCGGGCCAGGACTGAGTTCCACCCGAGGCTGCGGATACATCGGAAATCATGATTCTCCATACTATCCGATAGGGATGTATCGAATAGCAAGCAATGTGATCATTCCTTGGCTCGCGCCGTCAAACAGCCGCCGCTACACCAGGCGCTCGGTCGGATCCCAGTCCGCTGGCAATGGCGCGATGGGCTCGAAGCGGGAGTCGATGCCGACGAAGGCGCGACGCTCGATGGATTCGGCCGTTGCGAGCATGGCGTCCAGCACGTGCAGGGCCAACTCACCGGTCGCCCGGTGGCCGCCGCCGCCACGCAACGCACGGGCCATGTCGACGACTCCGATGCCGCGGCCGCCCTCGACCCCGGTCACCGGGATCGTCTGCCAGTCGTCGGCGCCGGCCCTGATGAGGCGAATGTCGCCGGTGAAGCGATTCGGGTCCGGGGTGGCGAGAGTTGCCTCGGTACCGGCGATCTCCAGGACACCCACCCGCGCGAGCGGTGAATCGAAACTGAAGGTGGCCTGGGTGACGCCGCCGGCCCGGAAATCGTAGACGGCGGTGACGTAGGTCGCGACGTCCACCGCGATGGCCTGACCGGCGCGGGGACCCTGCCCGATGGTCCGGCTGGGACCGGAACTGGACCCCAGGGCGGCGACCCCGGCCAGCGGGCCGAACACCTGGCTGAGTGCGGTCAGATAGTACGGCGCCATGTCCATCAGCGGCCCGCCGCCCCGCTGGTAGAGAAAGTCTGGATTCGGATGCCACAGGTGCGGGCCGGGGGTTTGGAAGACGACCGAGGCGGTCAGCGGCTCGCCGATGTCGCCGCGGTCGATCATCCGGCGGGCGGTCTGCTGGCCGGGTCCGAGGAAGGTGTCGGGTGCACAGCCGACAATCAGCCCGGCGGTGTCCGCCTGCCGAAGAACGGCGAGTGCGGATTCCCGGTCGACGGTGATCGGCTTTTCGTTCCACACGTGCTTGCCCGCAGCCAGCGCGGCGGCGGCCACCTCTGCGTGGGCGGCGGGGATCGTCAGGTTGACGATGATCTCCACATCGTCCCGGTCCAAGGCCTCCCGGACGGTGCCGGCGGCCGGGACCGCGAATTGTCCGGCCACCTCGGCGGCCCGCTCCGGGACCAGGTCGGCGAGGAACCGGACGGCCAGATCCGGGTAGCTGGCCATGTTGGCCAGGTACTGTTCGCTGATCTTTCCGGCGCCGATGACCCCGACGCCCACCGTGCTCATCGCGGAAAGCCGAGAATCGTGGTGGCATAAGCATAGGCAGCGGCGACGCCCTCGAAGATGTCACCGGCGTAGCCGTCGAACTCGATCACCGGAACTTCGAGAGCCGTTGCTGCCGCGACGATCTGCGCAGCGGGTAGGTCACCGCTGCCCAGCGGCAACTGATCGTCCTTCACCCCGGTGAGTGGTCCGTCCTTCAGGTGCAACGCGACGACCCGCTCCCCCAACCTGCCGAGCAGCGCCGGAACATCCTGTCCGCCAACGGCTGCCCAGTAGGTGTCGACCTCCAGGACGACCCTCGGGTCGACCAGGTCGGCGAGCAGTTCCAACGACGACCGGCCGTCCAGCTCGAGCCGCAATTCCCAATCGTGGTTGTGATACGCCACCCGCAACCCGCTGGTGGCCGCCTGCTCCGCGGCGTTGTTCAGCAGTTCGGCGACCTCCTCGACATCGTCTCGGGTCAACCATTGCGTGGGCGGGGTGAAGGGGTGGATTACGGTGCCGATGCCCAGATCCGCTGCGGTGTCGAAGATTCTGCCCAGATCCCCGTCGGCCAGCGACTGGTGGGTCGTCGGCGCACTCAACCCGTTGTCGCTCAGTGCCATCTTGAGCTCCCCGGCGAAGTCCAGCATTCCGAAGGGCTCGACGCGGGTAAAGCCGATCTCCCGCAACCTGGCGACGGTGCCCTGGAAGTCGGCCGCCAGCGGCCCACGAACGGAATACAGCTGGACTGACAGCTCAGGTAGCGACAGCAACGAATTGGTCCCTTGCCTCGATGTGAACGGCGGTGGATGCGAAAAGGCTCTGGCAATGATGCCTCAGACCAGGCCGGCGCCGAACTTCTCCATGGCGATCAACGGCCTGATCCGCCGGTTGATCTCGCCGGTGGCGAAGGCATTGCGGATCACGTTGTTGCCGAAGACATTGCCGATCGAGCCCATGACCATCGATTGATCAAGGGAGAGATACCGCTGCGCGACGGTGCCGGACTTGACCGCCACCGCGTCGTAGAAGCCGCCGTCGGAGTACACGCCGAACGTCTGCTGCAGCTTGACCAGATTGTCGAAGGCCTCGCGGGGCTCCACGTGCATGGCCAGGAACAGGGCGTGCGGTGTGACAACGCCATCGCCGTAGGTCGGCGTCGGGTTGACTCCGGCCCGGCAGCCGTCGTACCCGGCGTCATAATTGGTCTTCTCCGCGTCCGAGAGATATCCGTCGGGGTTCAGCCCGAGGGCGTCGACGCCGTACTCCCGGTAGCCGCCACCGGGCTCACTGGACGGGGAGAACCCCCAGAAACCGTACTTCGCCTCGTCCAGACCATGCTCCCGCTGCGCGCGGACGGTCAACGGGTGGTTGATCCCCCAGGATCGCGGTGCCCAGCGCTCCTCGGGGACGAACATCGCCGGCATCAGGGATTCGAACATCGACCCGCCCCAGCCGGGCACGATCCGCATTCCACGGTAGGTGTACGCGCCTTCGAACACGTCGACACCGAGGTAGTTCCTGGTGACACCGACCGGGCGCTGCTCCTGCCACTTCCAGTCGCAACCCTGGTCCGGGAAGGTGCGCCAGGTCCCGAAGTAGTGCTTCGCCGGTACCTGACCGCGGGCGATCGCAATGTAGGAGGCGATCCGGGTCTCCGAGACGGTGGTGTCGTAGTGAAAGCCGGTGTACCACACGTCGGGGCCGGCCTTGGGGCCGTCGCCCAGGTAGTTCCCGCGGACCGCGGAGGTTTCCTTCGCCGGCTTCTCGCCGTCCCAGAACCCGCCGCGCAGCAGCCCGACATCCAGGTCGCCCTTCGCGTCCGGGTTGTAGAACGCGGCGAAGTTCATCCGGTCCGCGAGCTTGTCGGCCAGGCGCGCGTTTGGCCGGTCGGCATTCTGCACGACCATCAGAGCCGCTGCCAGCCAACCATTGTCAACGCTGGACAGGAACGGGTACACCCTATTTCCGTCGGTCGGCCAGGTGGTCAGCACGGCGCCGTTGGCTTCGTCATACCAGTTGTAGAACATTCCGCTCGGCTCGTGACGGGCCATCGTGGACAGCGTCCGCAGGGTCTGTCCGATGCGCCGGCTGCATTCCGACCGGGAGATCAGGCCAAGGTCCCTGGCGACGATGGCACTCCACAGGTAGCCGCCGATGTTGGTGGGCGAGGTGTAGCCGCTGCGGTTCGGATTGCGCACCGGGCCGTCGATGTTGTCGGCGGTCAGCCCGGTGCGATCGTCGGTCATCGCGACCAGCGACGCCCAGGTGTCCCTGGCCCACTGCCGGACAACCGTGCGCGACGGCGCGGGGAGCGGCCGGGTGGCGCCGGCTGTGGCGGGCGAGGCGGTCGCGTTCGTGACGCCGAGGGCGCCGGCGGCCGCGACGGCCGCCCCGCCGATCAGCAGGCCGCGTCGGGTGAGTGAGGTCATTCTGGACTCCCTGGGTTGGTGAGCTCGTTTGACCGGGCGATCCCGCCGAGCCATGCCAGGCTCGGCTTCGGGGTGCGGACGAAGCTCTCTCGATCCACCGCGATCAGCCCGAAGGTGGGCCGGTAGGAACCCCATTCGTAGTTGTCCAGCGCCGACCAGTGCAGGTACCCCAGCACCTGAACCCCGTCATCCATGGCCGCGTGCAGCCCGGTGAGGGCGCCGGTGGTGTAGTCGATGCGCCGGGCGTCATCCGCGGTGGCGATGCCGTTCTCGGTGACGAAAATCGGCACCCCGCCGGTGATCTCCCACGCGTTGCGGACGCCCAGACCGAGGGCCGGCGGGAAGTACTCCCACCCGGTGAGGGTGGTCTCTGTTCCCTCGGCCAGCGGTGTCGGAGCCCCGGCCGCGTCGATGAAGGTGCGGGTGTAGGCCTGCACGCCCACCCAGTCGTCACCGCGGGCCGCCTCCAGGAAGAAGTCCTCCCGCGGGTAGCCATAGTCACGGGTCGCCTGTTCCGCGCCGGGCTCCGCGTGGAAGGCCTGGGTGGCAACGGACCAACCGGTCCGCAGCGCCGGGACGGTGGACAGCACCTTGCGCGAGGCGATGTGGGCCTCTCGCAACACGTCTGAGACGGCCTGGTCGGGTGCGGGCAACCCGGAGGAGACCAGATCGGTCTCCCGCCGCCCGTGGATCATCGACATGATGTTCGGTTCGTTGATGGTGCAGACCCATTCGACGCCGTCGGCGACGATGGGCAGGGCGATCTCGGTGAAGCGGGCGAACTTGTCGACCGCATCCGGCGCGCGCCAGCCGCCCTGGGCGTCCATCCAACGGGGCACCGTAAAGTGCAGCAGGGTCACCATGGGCGTTAGGCCGAACTCGTGACAGGCAGCCACCATTCGCCGGTAGTGGTCGATTTCGGCGCGGGAGACGAAGCCCGGCTCGGGTTCGATCCGGCTCCATTCCAGGCTGAACCGGTACGTGCCCAACCCGGCGTCGGCCAGCAGGGCCATCTCCTCCCGGTACCGGTGGTAGCTGTCGCAGGCGTCCCCGCTCGGCTCGGCGATGCCGCTGCCCGGGGTGTGCTCGCGCACCCACCAGTCGCTGTTGATGTTGTTGCCCTCGATCTGGTGCGCGGCGGTTGCCGCACCCCAGTGAAAGCCCTCCGGGAAGCGCAAAGAGACAGCAAAAGACATGGCAATACTCACTCTCGTCGAGATCGAACACTTAAGGTTCGGGTCGAAAAGCCTGACCGCTCAGCTCATTTGACGCCGGCGGTGGCCACGCTCTGGATGAAGAACCGCTGCAGCAGCACGAACAGCAACACGATCGGCGTAATGACCAGCACTGATCCGGCGAGCAATAGTCCGTACTTGGTGGCGCTTTCGCCGGTGGAGTAGAGCGCCAGCATCACCGGCAGCGTGTACATCTGCTCGCTCTGGGCGGCGACAAGTGGCCACAGGAAATTGTTCCAGGACCCCAGGAAGGTCAGGATGCCGAGGGTGGCCAGTGGCGGGCCGCACAGCGGCATCACCACTCTGGCGAAGATCCGGAACTCGCCGGCTCCGTCGATCCGGGCGGCCTCGATCAGCGCGTCCGGAATACCCATCATGAACTGCCGCATCAGGAAGACTCCGAGCGGCGAGGTCAGGAAAGGCAGGATCAGGGCGGGATAGGTGTTCAGCAGACCCATCTTGCTGACCAGCACGAACAGCGGGACGAAGGTGACGACGCCGGGAACCATCAGGGTCAACATCACCAGCAGGAAGAGCACCCGCTTGCCGGCGAAGTCCATCTTGGCCAATGCGTAGCCGATCATGGAGCAGAACACCAGGTTTCCCAGCACGGTGAACACGGCGACGATCAGGCTGTTGACGAAGAACATGCTGATGTTCAGGTCGGTGAACCAGGTCGCGTAGTTCGCCAACGTCGGATCCTCCGGCAGGAAACCCGATGGGTTGCGCAGGATCTCGCCGTCGGTCTTCACGGAGCCGAGCAGCATCCAGGCGAACGGCAGCAAAGTGACCACGACGGCGACCACCAGCAACACGTAGGTGATCAGCCGTCGGGGTGATGGCTTGTCGGCGTGCGGGTTCTTCACCGGCGCCGGGCGACCGCCCGGTTCCAGGGCGACGGGGGTGTCTTCGGACAATGTCATGGTGGTTCCTCAGTCCTTGGATCGCAGGGCTCGGAACTGGACCAGGCTCAGTAGGGCAATGGCCACGAACAGCACGTAACTGGCGGCCGAGGCGTAGCCGTACTTGCCGAAACCGAACTGGTTGAAGGTGAAGTAGCTGATCGACAGGGTCGAATCCAGCGGTCCACCCTTGGTCATCACGAAGGGTTCCTCGAAGAACTGCAGGTACCCGACGGACAGCAACACCGCGCCGAGCAGCAGCGTGGGACGCATCAGCGGCAGGGTGATCCTGGTGAACCGCTGCCAGGCGTTGGCGCCGTCGATGGCCGCCGCTTCCTTGACGTCCTCCGGGATGGTCTGCAGGCCGGCCAGGAAGATGATCATCAGCGTGCCCATGTTCCGCCACACGGCCATCAGGATCAGCGCAGGCATGGCCCACGTTGTGCTGTTGAGCCAGTCCGGCCCGGAGATGCCGACCCAGCTCAGGACGGTGTTCAGTAATCCGTCCTGCTGCAGGATGAACTTCCAGACGACCGCTACGGCGACGATGCTGGTGACCACCGGGGTGTAGAAGCCGACCCGGAACACGGTACGGAACTTCTCGATGCCGCTGTTCAGCGCGACGGCCAGGGTCAGCGCGACGATCATGGTCAGCGGGATGCCGATCACCACGAAGTAGCCGGTGTTGACCATCGACTTGAGAAACTGCGGATTGCCGAAAAGATCGGTGTACTGGTCGATCCCGACGAAACCGACGGCCAGTGGTGTGCTGACGTCCCGACTGGTGAAGTCGGTGAACGACATCACGAACGAGGACACCAGCGGGAAGAGCATGAACACGCCGAACACCAGCACGAACGGCAGCGCGAACAACCAGGCGATCATCGTCTGCCGCCGGCGGCGGGACACCCCCGGATCGACCCGCTTCCCGCCGGCACCGGTGACGGCGCCGGCGGGCAGGGTGGTGGCGGCCATGATCAGCTACCGATGCCGATCGAGGCGGCCTCGGCCTGCAGGTCCTGCATTCCCTGAGCCGGGTCCTTACCGGTCTTGACGATCTGCTCGAGCTGGGTATCACCCTGCGCGGTGACCTGGGTCCAGGTCGGCACCGACGGCGGTGAGTTGGTGTCCTTGAGCTGGTCACCGAACACCGCTAGCTTCTCGTCGTCGGCCAGCGACGGATCGTCCCAGGCGCTCTCGACGGACGGCAGGTCACCGGTGGCTTCGTACCACTTCACCTGGATCTCGGGCTGGGAAAGCCACTTCGCGAGTTTCCATGCGGAGTCGCGGTTCTCGCTGTTCTTGAACACCGCCAGGTTCGATCCGCCGACGAGCGAGGTGGCCGACTTGTTCTTCGGCAGGGTGCTCACCGAGTACTTGTCGGCAAACTCTGCGCCACCGGCCTTTTCGAGGTTCCCGATCATGTAGGGACCGGTGACCATCATCGGGCCGGAGCCGTCGATGAACATCGATTCCGCGACGCCCGCACCGGTGGTCGGCGCCGGATTGGCGATCCCGTCGGTGAAGTAGCTCTGGTAGTACGTCATGGCCTCGACCCATTCCGGCGAGTCAAGCGTCCAGGCCGTGTTGTCGGCGTTCATCAGCTCGGCGCCGGCGGACCAGCCGAACGGCAGGAAGTCGAAAAACGAGCCCTCGGCACCGGCCAGGAGCTGGATACCCCACTTCGCGCCGGCCTTTTCCTGCATGGCCTTGGCCATCGTCTTCAGCTCGTCGTAGGTAGCCGGGGGCGAGGTGTACCCGGCCTGCTCCGCAAGATCCGTGCGGTAGAAGACAACCCGGGTATCGACGTACCACGGCACACCGACGCTGGTGCCGTTCACCTCCGAGGACTTCATCGAACCGGAGAAGAATCCGGCGTCGGCGAACTCGGCAGGAGCCGGATCGAAGGCGTCGGCGAAGTCACCCATCCAGGTGGTGCCCATCTGGGCGATGTCGGGGGTCTGGCCGCCGGCGATGGCGGTCTGGTACTTGTTGTGCGCCGCATCCCATGGGATGGGGGTCACCTCGACCGTCACCCCGGGATTGGCCGCCTCGAATTCCTTCAGCAATTCCGGGAGCTTTTCGCCCTCCGCGCCCTGTGCCCACATCGTCAGCGTGCCGGTGGCCGGCCCGTCGGAGATCGAGGCGGCCGGTGCCGACGATTCGGCCGCCGATCCGGTGTCGCTGCTGCGTCCACAGGCGCTGAGCGCCAGGACCGCGGCCATGAAACCTGCCGCGTAGATGGCTTTCTTCCGGAACATCAGTGTTCCCTTCGACTCGGTGATTTCCCAGCTGACCCGCTCCACACAGCACGCATGAGCCGGTCAGTGGGGTGATCCACTCTTGGATGCGAAATCTAAGCGCATAGCTCGATGGGACTATTTAAGCGCATTGACCCTTGGATGGCAAGACTTTCGAGACCTTCGCTCGGTGGAACCGGTCCGCGGCCGGGGTTCCGTGGCGCTGTCGGCACGCGATGACGACAGCAAAGCCGCGACCTGCTGGTGGCTGTCGGTGCGCCTACAAAACGGGGTCGACTCTCGGGTGTGCATCTAGTAGGTGACGATCAAGTTCACCGAAAATCGGCCTTGAACCCCCGGGGGCGCCAACCGCCCGAGTAGCGTCAATGCCGATGACCGAACAACAGCCCTTCGAGGTGATCCGTCGCTACCCTGCTTTCGAGCTGCGGCGTTACCCCGCCCATCTCGTCGCCGAGGTGACCGTCCGGTCGTCCTTCGACAGCGCCGGGAGTATCGCCTTCCGATCACTGTTCGGCTACATCACCGGCCAGAACCGGAGCACGACCTCGGTCGCGATGACAGCACCCGTCGTTCAATCGGTCGCCTCGCAGAAGATCGCGATGACCGCCCCGGTGGTGCAACAGACCGGAGGCGCCGGCGAGTACGTCATCGCCTTTGTCCTCCCGGCCTCGATGAGCATCGACGCCGCACCGGAGCCGACCAATTCCAAGGTCCGGATTCGTCAGGTGGATGCCAGTCTCGCGGCCGCGAAGGCTTACAGCGGGCGGTGGTCGCAGTCCGCATACGACCGCCAGTGTGGGCAGTTGTTGGACGCTGTCGTGTCGGCCGGCCTGCTGCCCGTCGGTTCGCCGCGATTCGCACGTTTCGACCCACCGTTCAAGCCCTGGTTCCTTCGCCGCAACGAGGTCGTCATCGATGTTGCGGAGCCAGCCGATGCAGAATCCGAATTCGCCGGACCAGACGCCTCGTCGACCTGACCTCAGCACGATTCACGATCGATAGGGGGTGGTCGACCATGCCGCCGCTAGTTGACTCGTGAGGGGTCGGCCTGCTGGGTGAGACGGGTGGCCAGCAACTGGCCCCACGCGCGGGCGGCGTCCTGCTGTCCGGTGGCGAGCTGGGATTCCTTCGTCACCAGAAAGCTCATAGGTTCGGCGATTTCCCGGAGCCCGTGCCGGCGAAGTTGCTTGTTGATGCCCTTGGACGCCCGTCCGGTGAGCAAGGCTGACGCATCAAGGCGGGTGTCGAAGGCCGCCCCGAAGGCGTCGCCCGATGGCAGCACCTCGAACCACTCGCGCAGGCCCTGGCCCTCGGCGTCGGCATCCAGGACGAGGGAACTTCCGGGCTGGTGCGCAGCATCCGCGGCCTGTCCACGGGTTGCTGGCCGGCTCATCCCATGTGCGTGGGTCGGTCCGCCGACCACGACCAGATCCACTGGATCGACGAGCTCTTTGGCGGCCTTTCCTACCGGCACCACGGTGACGGTGTGCGCGCTGCCAAGTCCCTCGCCGATTGCGTCGGCAATCAGATGCGTGTTTCCGTAGCTCGATTCGTAGACAACCAGGACCTTCATGACTTTTCCTTCACCTTGTGTTGGTACGTCAAGGCTTTCGCGGTCTCACCGCCGAGCACAGGGCCGAAGGTCCCGGACCACCGACCAAGGCGTCCGCCCACGAGCGGTCACGCCGGTCGGGGACCGGCGTCATGGGGGGTGTGGGTGTCCGGGACTGGACGTGGTGTCAGTGCAGGTACCGGCGCCACGGCCCACGGATCGCGAAGACGTGGCCCGGTTCTTGGACGTTGCCAAACAACACCGAACCGTCCGGTGCGAAATTCGGCCCGGTCATCTCGCTGTAGACATTCCCACCGGCCGCGCTCTGTTCCAGGACGATGAGGTTCCGGGCGATGGCCTGGGCGCCGGTGTCCTGGGTCCAGCTCAGCAGATGGTTGGCGGTGTTGCCGTCCTCGCTGAGCACCAGGGTGCCGTACGGGGAGACGTGGCAGCCGTCCGGGCCGTCGAACGCCAGATCCAGGCTGGCGCCGAGAGCTGTTTCCCACCCTGGGGTCTCCTGGTGCAGGACGTCGTTATAGGGGAAATACGCGACCAGGGTCAGGCTCTGATCTGCGTAGTCGTAATGCCAGAGTTGCCCGTCGTGCTTGGTGGCGTTCGCCGGGAGGTCCGATGCGCCGAAGGCGAAACTGGCCACGAAATACAGGCCCTTGTCGTCTCCCCAGGCACCTTCGAGCTTCTTCGAATGGGTGACCACACCGGGGTCGAACTGCTTGCGCAGCGACGTGGTGCTGGCATGCCGGTCGGGCACGTTCACCCATTTCGTGGCGAAGGGGCGGCCGATCTGGGCGGCCGTGACATAGGCCAGGTCGGGCAGCACGCTGCCGTCAGAGGTGAGCACGGCGAGGGCTTCCAGGGCGCCGGCGTCGGCCTTCAAGGACTGCGCGATGTAGGGCTTGAGCCGGTACCCGTCGGGGGCGGTCCACCGGTACAACAACCCGGTGGGGTTGCTCGCGTCCTCGGTCAGGTACACCCGCCGACGCGATGGCTCGACAACGACGGCCTCGTGCGGTGCCCGGCCCCACGCCGCGATCGGCAGCGGAGACTGTTTTCCCGGGGCGTCAGCGAAGACCTCGAAAACGTAGCCGTGGTCCTTCTGCAGGGTCCCGCTGCCGGCCTTGGCTTCGGTTTCCTCACAGGTCAGCCAACTCCCCCACGGGGTGGGGCCACCGGCGCAGTTACTGTACGTCCCGGACAGCCCGACCCATTCCGAGCGGCGTTTCCCGTCCCGGCCGGCTTCGATGATGGTGCAGCCGCCGCCGAGAGCGCCTGGGTCGTACACGGTGCCGGCGACAAGCGGGACCGGGAAAACCGCCCCCGGGCTGGCCTCGTGATTCTGGATCAACCGCAGATTCCGCCCGCGGACGACCGATGTCGTGCCGTCGGGACGTTCCGGGGTCTTCCCGATGACAGTGCCGGTGCCGTCGTGGATGTCGGTTTCACCGGAGACGGCCACCACCTCATAGGAGAACCCGGCCGGTAAGGCCAGCAAATCACCCGGTCCGGCCTGCAACGGCGGGAACAACGGGTTCCCCCGGCGGGACGGTGCAGACCTGGCCCGGGTGACCGCCGACGGAACGGTCGCGGCGACCGCAACGGGGGCCATCAACCCAGCAGAAGCAGTCAGGAACGCAGCCCCGGTGAGGGCCGTCCCGCCCAGCATTTGACGACGGTTCAGTGGCATTAGATCCTCCAGGTGAAGTGGCGAATGCACGGTGACCCTGCTACCCGGAAACAGCCAACCGACGACAACGAGATGAACGCGACCTGAACGCCGCCAGGAAGGTGCTGAGTCCGTGGCGTCCCGGCCGCACATGATGGGTCGCCACCTGGGCCAGAGCGGGTCGTTTTGCCCCAAGCCCGGGGGGCAGTCCTTGGCGAACCAGGGGCCTTGGACCCTGCCGGCAACCACAGCGACCTTCGACAGCGCTACAGCCGTATGCCGTACTTCTCAAGAGTCTTCCGGACAGCCAGCAACTGAGTGTCAGCCCCGGTGGTGTCGCCGGACAGAAGCAACTGGCCGCGCGTTCCCAGCTTGTCGAAAATGGCGCTCAATTCTTTCAGCCTGGATGACCACGCGGCTTGGTCAAACTCGGCGCAGCCTGCTTTGTACGCCATGTTGGCCTTGTCCTCGGACCCGGCGAACCGGAGCATGATCGACTCGACGATGAGGTTGAATGCCTTCACCTCGTGAATCGTGTCGTCCAGGAATTCGTCGGGGAAGCGGTTGCCGTCTGCGACGTGTTGCCGCAGGTCGGCTTCGCTGATCGGCGCGATGGATCGGTATCGGCGAAAGTTGTTCTCATAGGCAAGCGTCTTGTCGAACATCTCACAGGCAACCATGATCTCGTGGAAGGTGTGGTCGCCTGCGGACAACATCCAGCCGAGCAGGGCCAGCCGCAGGGAACGATAGTCGACGTCGGCCCCGGATTTCGCACCGATCAGTTGGGCCGAATGCAGGATACCGTACGCGGTGCCCGATGTGCCCGTCGAAACCAATGCGCCCTTGCCTTCGGCGATCTTCTGGAATTCCGATGCCATCTGAAACTCGTAGCGATTGGCACCGGGCTCCCAGCCGAGTTCGCCTTTGTTGTCCACGGCGAAGAGCCATTCAGTGGGGCTGAGCGGGGGCGAGACATCGAGCGGATTCACCGTTGTCTTGGGGCCCTTGGCGGACGTACGGTTCTTGCGCTCTGCTCGCTCCGTCTTGAGCTCCGGTGGCCTGGCGAGCTCCTTGCCGGAGTTCAGTTTCTCGAAGAGTCGACTCGTGTAGCCGTTGTACAGGAACGCCATTCGCTCTCGCAGATTGCCCGAAATGGCTACTTTCTCGATGTCCTTGCGAACCTTGCCGACCATGCCAGTGACATCACGGTTCTCCGTGCCGAGGTCGGATTGGTCAGCGTTCGGAAAGAGTTTCCACACCGCTGTGACCAGCTTCTCGGCCTCGTCCAGCGCGAGCTTGTGGCTGCTGGCATATCCTGCCAGGTTGGCCTCGAAACGCTCTGCGGCATCGCGATACCGGATGGATTCCATCATCCACTTTTCAGCATCGGGAGCCTCTTTGAGCGCCTGGGTCCAGGCACCATTTGGCGGTTCGGTGGGGGCGACGGCCTTAGGCAGCGCGCCCCGTTGTTTGGCGGCCCCTACCCGAAGGTTGACGTGCGAACTCTCGTAATCCTGAAGGAAGACGTCGGGAGCGTATTCCTCCCACTTGTCGGCCGATTTGTTAACCCTGACCCGGACTTTCCCGATCTTGATTTTCGTCAGGTAGTACCGCGGATGGAATTTGATCTGCCCGCCGAGGGCGTCGTTACAGTAAATGAAGTCGTACTCGTCGTAGATGCGCTGCATTGCGTCAACGCCCTTGCCGTCGAGCAGTTCCATATGCGCCGTCTGCACCTCAATTCCGGTCGCGGGTTCGGTGAACAGCAATTGCACGATGGCTGGGAGATCCTTGAGTCGGTCGACGTACTCGCGCGCATATTCGATTTTCATCCCGGCGTACAGGCCGGGACCCAGCTGTTTCTCATTTTTGTCGTTGTGCACGATGCTAAAGCCATCCAGCAGGTACTTCCGGGCCACGACCGCGGTGTTGGCGCGAAACGCAAAATTCTCTGGGAGCTGGACGACCTTTCCTCGTTTCAATACATCCGCGCTGACGTCCTTGGTTGTGACGGCGCTCGGATCCTTGACCTGCGCCTTCTGCTTCCTATCGGCCTTGAGTTGTTGCTTCTGCGCGATGACGGGCGGCGGAGCATCCGGGACGAGCCCCGCGTCGATGTTGGCGTTCAACTTCGCAATCGCCCCGTTCACCACCTCTCGCGCCTTGCCGGTCTTCACTTCGCGCATGTCGGCGTTTTTCTTGGGATCCAGGGTGTCCAGGAGCAGCCGAGCCGCAGCGAGGGCCTCCTTCGCGCCCGGCGCGGTGGACTGCTCCAGTACCTCGATGTGTCGCCCACACTCACGTTGCGCCTGTTGAATCCTGATCTGTTGTTCAGGCAGGGGCGCGCTCTCGGCCAGCAGGTCCAACTTGCGCCGGATCAGGGCGGCATTGGGCAGCGCCCCCGTGAGCCCGTTCGGCCGACGGACATTGAGCAGATCCAGCCTGGCGGTGGCGGTTCCAGGTGACTGGGTTTTAGGTGCCGATCCGCATCGACGCAGCTGGTCGATGGTGGCGGTTCGCTCGGTTCTCGCATTGCTCTCAATGCTGTCCGGCGCTGCTGCGCGGCGCCGCAGGACGGCCATGACCCGGGTCGCGGTTCGGTCGGCAGCACGCTCCATCGGGTCGTCGGCGCGACCGATCATCGGGGCGCCGGCTGGCGCGTGCGGCGATTCGACCTGCGCAACATGCGCGAGTTCGTGTGCGATCAATCGCTGCCCCGCGGTGCTGGACGGGGCATAGCGTCCGGAACCGAAGTAGATGTCCCGACCGTAGGTGAAGGCCTCCGCTGCGACCGCGCGGGAGAGCCCGGCCGCTTCGGCGTCGGTGTGCACCCGAACCGCAGACAGATCCGCACCCAACACGGCACCGATCGAATCGGACAATTCCGTGGGCAACGCGCTTCCCCGGCCGGCACCGCGGCCGAGCGCGGTGCGCAGGGCGGGCGCCGCGGGCGTATCGCCTAGTGGATCCGGTCCCGACGCAAAGTCGCCGTCCGCGACTCGGCGCAATACCAGGCCGGCCGGTGCCGGCGGCATGGAACTGGTCCGCGGGATGAGCGCAGACGACCCGTGCGATCCGTGACTGAAGTGGTCGAGTTCGGCAACGGGATCCGGCACCGTCGACCGGGTCCCCGGATCGCGCTCGAGTGTTTTCTGTTCACGAATGGCTATCACGAGCCGCCTCGTTTTTTACCCGGCATTCGGACGCACTCACTGTAGCCGGTGTTGCACTTTCCGGCATTGCCTTGCATTGCGATCATCGATCGGGCGTTGAGCCGGCGGCGCGCCAGTGGGAGTCTGCAAAATGCGCCACTCTGCTCGTCAGGCTGCTGAGCATCCGCTCTGCAAGCGACTGGGAGGGAGAGGCTTTCGGACCCGATAACACCGCTGATGGCCCATCCTTCAGGTCCCGGGGTGATCACCTCGGGCGGGAGAGACTCCGAGCCGTCGGTTGATCACCATGGTGATACCGAACAGTGCGGCGCCGATCAGCAGCAACCATCCGGCGACGACGTACTGAGCGCCGTCTCGGCCGGAAAGCGGTGTCACCAGATACAGGCAGGTCAACATGCCGATGATCGGCAACGCCGTCGGGGAACGAAAGTAATGACGCTGCAGTCGATCTCGACGCAATACCAACACAGCCAGATTGACCACCGTGAACACGCCCAGCAGCAGCAGGGCGGTCGTGCCACCCAGGGTACGTACCGCATCCGTGCTCGCGAAGGAGACGACAATGATCAGCCCGAACGCCAGGATTGTGGTGAAACATATTGCTACCCAGGGGGTTCGACGAGCCTCCCCCACCCGGCCGAGGATTGGTGGCACCACCCGCTGGGCCGCCATCCCGTAGATAAGTCGGCTGGCCATCAGCATGTTGATCAGCGCCGAGTTCGCCACCGCGAACATTGAGATGAAGGGCATGATCCTGCCGATCGGCAGGCCAGGAGCGCCTACCATCACGACCTCCACCAGCGGTGTCTCGCTGGCGGCGAGCGTCCCCACCGGAACCAGCGCAACCGACGCCACGGAGACCAGGACATAGATCAGGCCGGTGATGCACAGCCCGGTGAGCATCACCCTCGGGAAAACGTGCACCGGGTCTTTGGTCTCCTCGGCCATGTTAACCGAATCCTCGAACCCGATCATCGCGAAGAACGCCAACGACGTCGCCGTGGTCAGCGCAAGGAAAAGGCCCTTGTCCCCTGGTGTCTCGAAAGCGACCACCCGGGAGAAGTCCGCCCGACCACCGACCGCCGCGAACAAGCCAACGACAATCACCAGCGCCAGTCCGGACATCTCCACCAGGGTGAGCACCACGTTGGCCTTCACGCTCTCGCCGACCCCGCGGTAGTTGACGATCGCCACCAGCGCCAGGAACCCCACCGCCAGCATCACGATCCCCCACCCGTCCACGTTGAGACCGAAACCTGCTGCCAGATTGGCGGCGAACGCCCGTGACGCGGTGGCAGCGGAGGTGATACCGGACGACATGACCACGAAGGCGACCAGAAACGTCAGGGACTGCAATCCGAAAGCCTTCTGCGTGTACAACGCTGCCCCGGCCGCCTGCGGGTACTTGGTGACCAGTTCCAGGTAACTCATGGCGGTGACGGTGGCGACCCCGAACGCCACGAGGAACGGCAGCCAGGCTGCGCCGCCCACCTCGGCCGCGACATCCCCGGTCAACGCGTAGATACCCGTACCCAGAATGTCGCCGATAATGAACAGCAGCAACAACTTCGGCCCCATCACCCGGCGCAGTGTTGGTTCCGGCCCGGCCACCTTCCGCCCGCTCGGCGACCCGATCATGAGGTCCGCCGCGGTTCGATGTGCGTGTGAACGGTGGTGTCCGGCAAAGCTTTGGTGATCGCGACCTCGACCTGGTCGGCAAGGTCATGGCCTTCTTCGACAGTCCAGGCCCCTGGTACGAGCACGGTGAAGGAGACGAACGCCACGACGGCAGCCACCAGATTCACCACCGACTCCGCGGCGTCCGACAACAGGCCAACCGATCCGGTCACCAGATAGGCACCGGACTTCAACCCGATGGTCAGTACCGCCGCAGCAACGGACAACCACGCATAGCGGGACAACCGAGGGGCGGTGACCGCACGCTCGGCACCGACCTGCGGAAAGCTGATCCTTTTCACGGTATCCGTCCCGGGAGGATGGCCCTGCGCAATCAGGCTGCAACGTCGTGGCGGCGGAGTTCTGCAACACCGATCGCCGCCAAGACGGCGACGGCGCCACCTGCGATCAGCACAGCCTGCACTGACCGGCCGTTGATCAACGGGGCGTGCCCCGCGTACGCGTCGGTCACCTTGTCATCGAACCGGGCTCGAACATCCAACCGATCCGCGAGCAGCCCGGCCCTCTTGTCGTCGGCATCCCGCCGCAGGTGCCCGAAGTAGGACATGTGTTGACGCCCGGTGAGTCTGCCGTAGAACGCGGGCTCACCGGGCAGGTATCCGAAGGCCTCACCACGCCCGATGGTCAGGCCCACGTCCTGCAACGCGACCGTCGAGCCGAAGGACTTGCCCGGACCGACCGTTCGGACAACCACCTCGTCACTCATGCCTTCACGCTGCACCAACAAGAGCTTGCCCAGCCAGAGCAGAAAGGCCCGAAAGGCCGGCCACTGGTCAGTCATCATTGGTCAGTGTGACCATTGCCCCAACGGCGAGGGATCGATAGTCCGCCGAGGCGCCGTAGCCCATCCTGCATGGTTCCCGAGTCGCAAGGTCGGGACTTTGGACACTGCACAGCGCGTGCTTCGGTTCCTACTGTTCGTCTGGCGTGATGACTTCATTTCTCTATGGTTTCTGCGAATTTCCGACATACGCCGGGAGATCGATGACGTTCGCTATGGCCCGGTGGGGTTGTGCGCGCACCGGCCGGGTGCAAAGGAGTGCTCGATGCCCGCCACGCCTTCGGCTGACCGCAGCGTCCCGTCGACCATAGGAGGATTCATGGAGTTCCATCCCGCCGTCAATGGCGACCGGGCGGTAGATCGATCGAAGGACGTGACGTCGCTACCAGATCTGTCACATGGTGTTTCGCGTTCCGGACCAGTTCGTGACCGCAGACCCGTGTACGTCGACCTGCTCCCGCCGTGCAACGCGGGTTGCCCCGCTGGCGAGAACATCCAGGCGTGGCTGGCGCACACCACAGCGGGTCACCCGGAGCAGGCCTGGCGAGAACTGACCGCCAACAACCCATTTCCGGCGATTCACGGCCGGGTGTGCTACCACCCGTGCGAGAGTGTCTGCAATCGCGCCAATCTGGACAGCGCAGTGTCGATCCATTCGGTGGAGCGGTTCCTCGGCGACGCGGGCATCGAGCGGGGCTGGCAGTTCGACCCGCCGCAGACCGATACGGGCAAGCGCGTGCTGATCATCGGTTCCGGGCCCAGCGGCCTGTCGGCTGCCTACCATCTGCGCCGGCTGGGCCACGACGTGGAGATCCGCGATGCCGGTCCCCAACCGGGCGGGATGATGCGCTACGGCATCCCGTCCTACCGGCTCCCCCGCGACGTGCTGGACGCCGAGATCGGCCGGATCGCCGCCATGGGTGTGCGGATCCGCTGCGACTACCGGGTGACCGATCTCGGTCTCGAGCGGCACCAGGGCGGCTTCGACGCCGTCTTCGTCGCCATCGGTGCCCACCTGGCCAAACGGGTCGACATTCCCGCCAAGGACGCAGCGCCGATCATCGACGCAGTGGAGTTCCTGCGCACGGTGGCGTCCGGCGGGCGACCGGTGATCGGCCGCCGGGTCGCCGTCTACGGCGGCGGCAACACCGCGTTCGACGCGGCCCGGGTCGCCCGGCGGCTCGGCGCCGACGAGACGGTGATCGTGTACCGACGCACCCGAGGGCAGATGCCGGCGCACGAGGAGGAGGCCCAGGACGCCGAGCGCGAGGGCGTGCGAGTCAATTGGCTGCGCACGATTACGGCCTTCGAAGGCGAGGAATTGCAGATCGAGGTGATGGAGCTGGACGCGGACGGCTCCCCGCACCCGACCGGGCGGTTCGAGACACTCGCCGCGGACACGGTGATCATGGCGGTCGGGCAGGTCGCCGAGACCGGTTTCCTGCACACCCTTCCCGGCGTCGAGTTCGAGTCCGACGGCACCGTCAAGGTGAACTCCTCGTTGATGACCGGGTGTCCCGGCGTCTTCGCCGGCGGCGACATGGTGCCCAGCGACCGCACCGTGACGGTCGGCGTGGGGCACGGGAAGAAGGCCGCCAGGCACATCGATGCGTGGCTGCGGTCCGTTCCTGCGGCGAGCCGGCCGAAGCACCCGACCGCAACGTTCGAGAAGCTGCATTTGTGGTATTTCGGGGACGCCGCGCGCCGGCAGCAGCCGGAACTAGCGCCCGAGGAGAGCATCACCGGGTTCGCCGAGGTGGTGCACGGTCTGACGGCCGACGGGGCGCTGTACGAGGCGACCAGGTGCCTGTCCTGCGGCAATTGTTTCGAGTGTGACGGGTGCCTCGGCGCATGTCCGGAGGACTCGGTCATCAAGCTCGGACCCGGGAACCGCTACCGGTTCGACTACAACACCTGCACCGGCTGCGGCGCGTGCTACGAGCAGTGCCCCGTGCACGCCATCGACATGGTTCAGGAGATTCAGTCATGACGCGTTCCACCATCGACGGCAACGAAGCCGCTGCGTCCGTGGCGTACCGGCTGAACGAGGTGTGCTGCATTTACCCGATCACCCCGGCATCGCCGATGGCGGAACTTGCCGACGAATGGGCGAGCAAGGGCAAACCCAACATCTGGGGCACCGTCCCCACGGTGGTTGAGATGCAAAGTGAGGCAGGTGCGGCGGGCGCGCTGCACGGTGCATTGCAAAGTGGTTCGCTGGCAACGACGTTCACCGCGTCCCAGGGATTGCTGTTGATGATCCCGAACATGTACAAGATCGCCGGTGAACTGACCTCGGCCGTCATGCATGTGGCGGCGCGATCCCTGGCGGCGCAGGGACTGTCGATCTTCGGCGACCACCAGGACGTGATGGCGGTCCGGCAGACCGGCTGGGCGATGTTGTCGGCCGGGTCGGTCCAGGAGTGCCACGACCTGGCCCTGATCGCGCAGGCCGCCACGCTGCGGACCAGGGTGCCCTTCGTGCATTTCTTCGACGGGTTCCGCACGTCCCACGAACTGAACACGATCGAACTGCTGTCCGACGACGACCTGCGGGCGACGATCGGAGAGGAATTGGTGCGAGCCCACCGCGAACGGGCGTTGTCCCCGGAACGTCCGTTCATCCGCGGCACCGCCCAGAACCCCGACGTCTACTTCCAGGCGCGCGAGACGGTCAACCCGTTCTACGACCGCACGCCGAAGGTGGTGCAGGACTTGATGGATGGGCTCGCCGAGCGAACCGGCCGGCCGATGGGCATCGTCGAATACACCGGGCACCCGGAGGCCGAGCGGGTCGTGGTGCTGATGGGCTCCGGCGCTCAGACGGCGCAGGACACCGCGACGACACTCATCATGCGGGGCGAGCGCGTCGGTGTGGTGCAGGTCCGGCTGTACCGCCCCTTCCCGGCGCAGGCCCTGCTCGACGCGCTGCCCCCGACGGCCACCAGGATTGCCGTGCTCGACCGCACCAAGGAGCCGGGTTCCATCGGCGAACCGTTGTTCCTGGACGTGGTCGCCGCGCTGAACGACGCGTACGCCGACGGCTCTCTGAACGTCATGCCGCGGGTGTCCGGAGGTCGATACGGACTGTCCTCCAAGGAGTTCACCCCCGGGATGGTCGCCGGGGTTTACGCCGAGCTCGCCCGCGACCACCCGCGCAACCGGTTCACCGTCGGCATCAACGACGATGTCGGCGGTACCAGCATCAGCTATGACCCGAGGCTGGACATCGAGCCGGCGGACAGCGTCCGGGCGGTGTTCTTCGGCCTCGGGTCCGACGGCACCGTCGGAGCGAATAAGAACACCATCAAGATCCTGGGCGCCGAGGAAGGTCTGTTTGCCCAGGGCTATTTCGTCTACGACTCGAAAAAGTCGGGTTCGCAGACGGTGTCGCACCTTCGCTTCGGGCCAAGACCGATCAGGGCCTCGTATCTGGTGACCAGCGCGAGTTTCGTCGGCTGCCATCAGTTCAACCTGCTGGAGCAGGCCGATGTACTGGGGAGGGCCGCACCCGGCGCCACGCTTCTGGTGAACTACCGGCACCGCCCCGAAGGTCTCTGGGATGCGCTGCCCCGGCCGGTCCAGCAGCAGATTCTCGACAAGAACATCAGCGTCTTCGCAGTCGATGCCGGCCGCATCGCCCGCGAAGCCGGGATGGCGGGCCGGATCAACATCGTTCTGCAGACCTGCTTCTTCGCGATCTCCGGGGTGCTGCCGCGGGACGAGGCGATCGCCAAGATCAAGGCAGCCATCACCAAGAGTTACGGCAAGCGGGGAACCGACGTCGTGGCGAAAAATCATGCGGCCGTTGACCACGCGCTTCAGGGGTTGGTCCAGGTCAAGATTCCCGAATTGGTCAGCGCGACCCGCGGGTTGCCGCCGCTGGTACCGGCAACAGCGCCGGAATTCGTCCGCACGGTGACCGCCGAGATGATGGCCGGCCGCGGCGATCTGTTGCCGGTCAGCGTGCTTCCGGTCGACGGCACCTACCCGACGGGCACGGCCGCCTACGAAAAGCGGAACATCTCCGAACTGGTCGCCGTGTGGGATCCGGATTCGTGCATCCAGTGCGGCAATTGCAGTTTCGTCTGCCCGCACAGCGTGATCCGCTCGAAACTGTTCAACCAGGGCAAGCTGGACGGCGCTCCGGACGGGTTCGCGTCGGCTCCGCTGAATGCCGTCGGCCTGCCCGATACCCGCTACTCCCTGCAGGTGTACGTCGAGGACTGCACCGGGTGCGGGCTGTGCGTCGAGGCCTGCCCGGTGGTGGCACCGGGTGACCCCGCCACCAAGGCGATCAACCTCGGTCTGCGCGAGCCGCTGGTCGCCGCCGAGCGGGAGAACATCAAGTTCTTCGAGACGCTGCCGGTCAGCGACCGGTCCAGGGTCGACTTCGGCACGGTCCGCGGAACCCAGTTCCTGCAGCCCCTTTTCGAGTTCTCCGGAGCCTGCGCCGGGTGCGGGGAGACTCCCTACCTGAAGTTGTTGTCGCAGCTGTTCGGCGACCGGCTGATGATCTCCAACGCGACCGGGTGCTCGTCCATCTACGGCGGGAATCTCCCCACCACGCCGTGGACGGCGAACGACCAGGGGCAGGGCCCGGCGTGGTCGAATTCCCTGTTCGAGGACAACGCGGAATTCGGTCTGGGCTTCCGGCTGACCGCGGACGGGCACACGGCCCTGGCGCGCCGACGGGTGAGCGAACTGCGGGAGGCGGTCGGCGCGGACCTGGTGGATGCGATCCTGACTGCACCGCAGGTGACCGAATCCGAATTACGCGCCCAGCGCGACCGGTTGGGCAAACTCAAAGGCAGGCTGGCCGAACTCGACGGTCCGGTCGTTGACGACCTGAGCAGTGTGGTCGACCACCTGGTCAGGCGCAGCGTGTGGATTGTCGGCGGTGACGGTTGGGCCTACGACATCGGTTCCGGCGGTGTTGACCATGTGCTGGCAAGCGGGCGCAACGTCAACATTCTGGTGCTCGACACCGAGGTGTACTCCAACACCGGCGGTCAGATGTCCAAGGCGACGCCGTTGGGTGCGGTCGCGAAGTTCGCCGCGTCGGGAAAGCAGGTCGCGAAGAAAGACCTTGCACTGCAGGCGATCTCCTACGGGAATGTCTATGTGGCCCGGGTGGCCATGGGAGCGGATCCGCAACAGACCCTGGAAGCGTTCCGCGAGGCGGAGGCCTACGACGGCACGTCGTTGATCATCGCCTACAGCCACTGCATCGCCCATGGCATCGACCTGCGCAACGGCCTGGACCAGCAGCACCGCGCCGTCGCCAGCGGGTATTGGCCGTTGGTTCGCTATGACCCGATCGCACGCGCCGCCGGCGACAATCCCTTCCTGCTCGATTCACCCAGGCCACGGATCAAACTGACCGATTACATCTACCGGGAACTGCGGTACCGCTCGCTGGTGAACACCGACCCGGTCGAGGCGGAGCGATTGCTGGAACTCGCGCAGCAGTCGGTTGACCAACGCTGGGCGGTGTACGAGGAGATGGCCACCCGGGGCGCGCACCGTTTCCCCGCCGACCCACGCCGGGAGCCGTGACATGGATCTGACAACCCGATACCTGGGCATGACGTTGCGGAGCCCGCTGGTCGCCTCCCCATCACCGATGTCGCAAACCGTTGACGGTGTGCGGCAGATGGCAGACGGTGGAGTCGGCGCTGTGGTGCTGTACTCCTTGTTCGAGGAGCAACTGCTGCGTGACTTGGAACGCGACAGCCGGCTCGCCGGGGCTGGGGCGGAGAGTTTCGGCGAGGCACTGTCCTACTTCGCGGACGACGTCGACCCAGCGGAATCCGATCCGGGCCCCCGGCGGTACCTCAGCCTGCTGGAACGCTCGGCGACCGCGGTCGACATCCCGGTGATCGGCAGCCTCAACGGTGTCACGCCGGGCGGGTGGTCCCGGTATGCGACGGCGATGCAGGACGCCGGTGCCGCGGCGATCGAACTGAACATCTACTACCTGCCGGGCGATCCACACATCACCGGCCGGGAAGTGGAACAGCGGCACCTCGACGTGCTCGACTCGGTCAGGCAGGCGGTCAGCGTGCCGGTGGCGGTCAAGCTCAGTCCGTACTTCAGCGCCGTGGGCGAGATGGCGACCAGATTGGACGAGGCCGGCGCCGACGGATTGGTGCTGTTCAATCGGTTTCTGCAACCCGACATCGACCCGGAGACACTCCGGGTGACCCCGGCCGTGAACTTGTCCCGCCCGTCGGAGGCCAGGCTGCCGCGGACCTGGATCTCGTTGCTGCGTGGACGAGTCCGGGCCTCGCTGGCCGCGACCACCGGCGTCGAGGATGCCGCCGACGTGGTGTCGTACCTGCTGGCCGGGGCCGACGTCGTGATGACCACCTCCGCACTGCTCCGGCACGGTCCGCACCATGCCGGGGTGCTGCTCGACGGGGTGGCGGAATGGATGCAGCGCAAGGGGTTCGACAGCGTTGACCAGCTGCGCGGACTGCTGGCCGCACCGACCGGCGCGGACCCGACCGATCGGGAGCGCAGCAGCTACGTCAGCGCGATGCGCAGGGCGAACACCGGGCTCTACGGCTCGTGGTAACACCCGCTGAACCGGCCACATTTCGACCCGGCGTCGGTCCGGGCGTCATCGAGACGTGCCGCGGAACAGTCGATTCGTGACTTTGGTCCCTTTCGCCAGCCGTCCGCGCCCCGAAGACTCGACCACACAGAGGAGGCGTCATGGCAGAAGATCAGGCTGGCACGCCGTCGGTTGACGCCGAGTCGGTCCCACCGCCGATCGAGCGGCGCACGTTGAATCCCGCCGGGCTCCAGTCGTTGATCGACGCGCTGGTGGCGCGCGGCTACACCGTGATCGGGCCGACGGTAAGCGAGGGCGCGATCGTGAATGCCCCGATTCGGACCCTGGACGATCTGCCCCGGGGGTGGGGTGACGAGCAGGAATCCGCGCACTACCGGCTGCGGCGCCGGGGTGACGATGCCTTCTTCGGGTTCGCCGCCGGGGCGCAGTCGGCCAAACCGGTGTTCTTCCCGACCGACGAGTTGCTGTGGCGAGGTCGCCGCAAGCACGAGGGTTTCAGCGTCGAACCGGCACTGGTCGGCGAGGCCGCCGCAGCGACCGCGGACCACGGTCCGTATGCCCTGCTCGGAGTGCGCTCCTGCGACCTGCACGCCATCGCCATTCACGATCGGGTGCTGACCGGGCGGTTCCGGGCGGACGTGCACTACGTCGCGCGCCGGGAAGGTGCGTTCATCGTGTCCGTCAGCTGCACGGATCCCGGTGGCACATGCTTCTGCGTCTCGATGGGCACCGGGCCCCGGCCTGAGGGCGGCCCCGACGCGCGATTCGACCTCTCGCTCACCGAGCTGCTGGACGGCGGGATCCACCGGTTCGTTGTCGAGGTGGGTTCGGAGCGCGGAGCCGAGGTCCTCGCCGACATCGCGGCGCCCCGGGCGTCGATCGACGACATCGCCGCTGCGGATGACGTGGCGGCTTCCTCGGCCACCAGGATGGGGCGCACCCTGGACACCGACGGACTCAAGGAGCTGCTGTACGCGAACGTCGAGAGCCCCCTGTGGGACGACGTCGCGTCCCGGTGCCTGGCATGCACCAACTGCACCATGGTCTGCCCCACCTGCTTCTGCACCACCGTGGACGACGTCTCGGACCTCACCGGCCAGGTCGCCGAACGGCACCGGGTGTGGGACTCCTGCTTCGACGCCGACTTCTCCTACATTCACGGCGGCACGGTGCGCGATTCGACGAAATCCCGCTATCGGCAATGGATGACGCACAAGCTCGGCTCCTGGATCGATCAGTTCGGAACGTCCGGCTGCGTCGGTTGTGGCCGGTGTGTCACCTGGTGCCCCGCGGCAATCGACATCACCGCCGAGGCCGCCGCGCTCCGCGGGTCGGCCCGGCCGATCTGAGGCCATCACATGCGAACAATTGATCAGTATCTGCCGGAACAACCGTTCTTCCAGGGTCTGGACGGCTCGATCATCGACCTGCTGTCCGGTTGCGCCGCCAACGTTCACGTGCGGCGCGGTGAGTTCGTCTTCCACGAGGGCGAACCGGCTGACCACTTCTACGTGCTCAGGAGTGGACTGGTGGCCATCGAGGTCCGGACACCAGCTCGCGGAGTGGTGCTGGACACGCTCCACGACGGGGACGTCGTGGGTTGGTCGTGGCTGGTACCGCCGTATCGCTGGACGTTCGACGCCCGCGCCACCGCGGACACCAGTGCGGTTGCTTTCGACGCTGCCTGCCTGCGGGCCAAGCTTGCGGCCGACCCGCTCGTCGGGTACGAGCTGACAAAGCGGTTCATCGGGCTGATGAACCAGCGCCTGCAGTCCGCGCGGATCCGGCTGCTCGACATCTACGGAGATGTCCCGTGACCGGCCTCGGCAACCGCGACGCGGCCGGCGTGCAGACCCTGGCCGCCGACCCCATGCTGCCCCGCCCGTTCACCGTCCGCCGCACCAGGCAGGACACCCGGGACACCTACACGCTCGAACTCGAGCCGGACGGCGCGCCGCTGTCCTGGTTGCCCGGCCAGTTCACCATGTTGCACGCGTTCGGGGTCGGCGAGGCGCCGATTTCGATCAGCGGTGACCCGGGCCGGCCGGATCGTATCGAGCACACCATCCGCAACGTCGGTTCGGTGACGGCGGCGCTGGTGGCGGCGGGTCCCGGCACGGTGCTGGGTGTGCGGGGGCCGTTCGGCACCGGGTGGGACGTCGGGACGGGTCGGGGCCGTGACGTCGTCTTCGTGGCCGGCGGCATCGGCCTGGCACCGCTGCGCCCGGCGATCCTCGAGCTGATCGCGCACAGAGCGGACTACGACCGGGTCGTGCTGCTCTATGGCGCACGGACTCCGGAGGACATCCTGTTCACCGATGATCTACGGGGCTGGGCGGAGAAGCACGGAATCGTCGTCGAGGTCACCGTCGACAACGGCCAGCACGCCTGGCGTGGACGGGTGGGGCTCGTCACCCAACTGGTCACCCGGGCCGGCTTCGACGCGGTCCGGGCGTTGGCGCTGGTCTGTGGCCCCGAGGTGATGATGCGGTACGCGGCGCAGGCGCTGACCGATCGTGGAGTGCGGCCCGAGCTGCTGCGGCTGTCGATGGAACGGAACATGAAGTGCGGCGTCGGGTTGTGCGGGCACTGCCAGCTCCGCGAGCTGTTCCTGTGCGTCGACGGCCCGGTGCTCGGCTACGACCGGCTGGCCCCCCTGATGTCACGAGCGGAGTTGTAGCGATGACGATCGCCGACCACCCGGTGTTGACCAAACCCACACTCGCGGTGTGGAAGTTCGCCTCGTGTGACGGCTGCCAGCTGACGTTGCTGAACTGCGAGGACGAGCTCATCCCACTGGCCGGGGAGGTGCAGATTGCGTACTTCCCGGAGGCGACCAGATCGGTCGTCGAGGGACCCTACGACGTATCGCTCGTCGAGGGCTCGGTGACCACACCGGAGGAGGTCGAACGGATCCAGCGGATCCGCGGGATGTCCCGGCGGCTGATCACCATCGGTGCCTGCGCCACCAGCGGCGGCATCCAGGCGCTGCGCAATTTCGGGGACATTGCCGAATTCCGGTCGATCGTCTACGCCCACCCGGAGTACCTCTCGACGTTGTCGCGATCGACACCGATCTCGGCACATGTCAGCGTCGACTTCGAACTTCGCGGCTGTCCGATCAACAAACACCAGCTGCTGGAGGTCCTGGCCGCCGCGATCCAGGACCGCAAGCCCCGCATCCCTTCCTACAGCGTATGTGTCGAATGCAAACGCCGCGGCACGGTCTGTGTCGCGGTGGCACACGGCACGCCCTGCCTCGGACCGGTCACCCAAGCAGGGTGCGGCGCGCTCTGCCCGGCCTTCTCCCGCGGCTGCTACGGCTGTTTCGGCCCGCAGGACACCCCCAACACCGGATCGCTCGCGAACCGGTTGCTGTCGCTGGGGATGCGGCAGGGCGAGGTGATGCGCATCTACCGCACCTTCAACGCGGCGTCGGAGCCGTTCCGGCGCGAGTCCGAGCGGCACGAAATGATCCGCCCACCAACGGCTCCCGACGGCGAGACGGGGACATCATGAGCCACAAGCTGACCGATGGTGGGCAGGTGATGCACGTCGGCACGCTCTCCAGAGTGGAGGGCGAGGGCGCCATGCACATCGAATACTCCGGCGGCCGGGTGACCAAGGTCCAGCTGCAGATCTACGAGCCCCCGCGGTTCTACGAGGCGTTTCTGCGCGGTCGGGCGTGGACCGAGCCACCGGATATCACGGCGCGGATCTGCGGAATCTGTCCGGTTGCCTACCAGATGAGCTCGTGCGGGGCGATCGAAGATGCCTGCGGCGTCTCAGTTTCCGAGGCCATCCGATTGATGCGGCGGCTGCTGTACTGCGGGGAATGGATCGAAAGCCATGCGCTGCACATCTTCCTGCTGCACGCCCCGGATTTCCTCGGCTACGACGGGGCGATCGAGATGGCCGCGGACCACCCGACGGTGGTCGAGCGCGGGTTGCGGATGAAGAAGGCCGGCAACGATCTGATGGACCTGGTCGGCGGGCGCTCTGTGCACCCGATCAACGTGCGGATCGGCGGCTTCTACAAGATGCCGACCGTGGCCGAGCTCCGGCGGATCCGGCCGGTTCTCGACCGCGCACGTGACGAGGCAGTCGAAACCGTCAGACTGGTCGCCGGTTTCGACTTCCCGGAGATGGAGCAACCGTACGAGTACCTCTCGCTCCGGCCGGCCGTTGGCTATCCGATCGAGTCGGGCAGTGTCGTCACCACGGCGGGCAAAGCCTTTGCCGTGCAGGACTTCACCAAGCACATCACCGAGCAGCACGTCGAGTGGTCGAACGCGCTGCACGCCACTCTGGACGGCGAATCGCCTTATGTGGTAGGGCCTCTCGCCCGGTACACGCTGAACTTCGACCGGCTGTCGCCGATCGCCCAGGACATCGCCCGCGAGGTCGGGCTGGGCACGACGTGCCGCAACCCGTTCCGCTCGATCATCGTGCGCGCCGTCGAGCTGGTGTACGCCTACGACGAGGCCATCCGGATCATCGACGGCTGGCGGGACGGCGTGGCTCCCGCCGTCCCGGTGCCGCCCCGAGCCGGTGAGGGTTTCGGCGCGAGCGAGGCACCGCGCGGTGCGCTGTTCCACCGGTACGTGCTCGACGACGACGGGATCATCACCGACGCCCAGATCGTGCCCCCGACGTCGCAGAACCAGCCGAGCATCGAGGCGGATCTGCGCACGATGGTGCAGGGCTGGTCCGACCTGGACGACCACGCGTTGTCCCACCGCTGCGAACACGCCATCCGCAACTACGACCCGTGCATCTCCTGCGCCACACACTTCCTGGACCTCACGGTGAAACGATCATGACGACGCCTCGGGTCGGTGTGCGACCGGCGCTGGTCGTCGGACTGGGCAGCCCGGATCGCGGGGACGACGCGGTGGGTCCCCTTGTCGCCCAACGCATCGCGACCTTGCGGCTGCCCGGAGTTCAGGTGCTCGAGCGGGAGGATCCCACCTCGCTCATTGATCTGTGGGCCGGCCGGGACCTCGCGATCGTGGTCGACGCGGTCTGCTCGAACGGGCTACCAGGAACGCTGATGATCATGGAATCCGGGATCGGCGGTGCCCCGTTGACCGACGACGCCTGGGCGGGTACCGGAGGCGGCGGGACCCATGCCTTCGGCCTCGCAGCGGCGGTCGAGTTGTCCCGCGCGCTCCACCGGCTCCCCCGACGTCTGGTGCTCATCGGAATCGAGGCCGGTGGGCTGGACCACGGCGCACCACTCACGGCACCGGTCAGCGCCGCCGTCGAGCGAGCGATCCAGACCGCCTGCGGGATCCTGGCGGAAACCGGTGCGCTGCCGAGCCGCCGGACCCGTGAAACCGGTAGCGGCCCGGCGCGGTTCGCCCAGGAGGTCGATCGGTGATGTGCCTGGGCGAACTGGCCGAGGTAATCGGCGTGGGCACCGACAACGCGGTGGTGGCCGGCGCCGGCCGCACCCGGACGGTCAGTCTGCTCACGCTGAGCGAACCGGTGACCCCCGGCGATTGGGTCGTCATCCACTCCGGGTTCGCCCTCGCCCGGGTGACGGCCGAGGAAGCCCGCGAGGCCACCGCGCTCCGCAGAATGTCACCGCAAATTCCGGAGGGGACCAGATGACCAGGACCAGACGAACGGGGCTGTTGCTGGCCTTGGTGGCCGCGCTGATCAGCGGCGTCGCCATCTTCCTGAACGGATACGGCGTCAAGGCCGTCGGCAACGCCACCGTCTACACCACGGCCAAGAACGTCGTCGCCGCGTTGATCTTGTTGGCCGTTGTCACCGCGGGCCGGTCGCGCGGCGTGACGGTCAGCCGGCCGAAGAGCCGCGGCCAGTGGTGGGCCCTGGTCGTGGTCGGGGTGATCGGCGGCAGCGTGCCGTTCGTGCTGTTCTTCGAGGGCCTGGCTCGGGCCTCCTCCACCCAGGCAGCGTTCCTCAACAAGACCCTGGTGTTGTGGGTGGCCCTGCTGGCCGTCGTCATTCTCAAGGAACGGCTGCAGGTCTGGCATTGGATCGCGATCGGGTTGCTGCTCATCGGGCAGGCCGGGCTGTCCGGGGGGTTCACCGCATCCATCGCGTCGGGTGAGTTGCTCATCCTGGCAGCGACTCTGCTCTGGGCGATCGAGGTGATCGTCGCCAAGCGGTTGCTCGGGTCGCTGTCGTCGTGGACGGTCGGGCTGGCCAGAATGGGTTTCGGCTCGGTCGCGCTGATCGGCTGGGTGCTGGCCACCGGCTCCGGCGCCGCACTGCTGACGATGGACGCTGCGCAGTGGGGCTGGGTGTTGTTGACCGGCGTCATCCTCGCCGGGTATGTCGCCACTTGGTTCGCCGCGCTCGCCAGGGCCCAGGCCGTCGATGTCACCGCCGTGCTGGTCCTGGCAGCGCTGATCACCGCGGGTCTCAACGCGGTCGTGAACGGCACCCCGCTCGCACCGCAACTGGGTTGGCTGCTGACCCTGCTCGCCGGCGGCACCCTGGCGTGCGTTGTCGCGTGGCGGCGAGCCCCGCAGGAACTCCCCGGTGTCCCCGCGTGATCAACATGACCGGCGAATCATGGGCCGGTGAGCAGCCGGGCGTGCCCGGCGGCGCCGTGCTGTTCGGGCGCTACGCCTATCCGCCGAATGAGCTCGGCTACTGCGGTCTCGACGCCCACGCCCAGCTGCTGGAACAGGTCGCGGCGCGCGCTGATGACGGCGACCTGCACCGCCTGGTCCGGGGCTTCGACGGCGCCTGGCCGTACTTGGAGCTCATCGCGGGCGCAGCCGGGATCGGTGATCCGCTCGATCCGCGGGTGGTCGAGGCGTACTGGGTGGGTAACGAGCTGCTCGACAGGGTTGGGCCGACAGCGCTGGGCATGTCACTGGATGACCGGTTCCGCGGTCGAGTCGGTCGCCGAGCGTTCGACCGGCTCATCGGAGCCGTGCCTGCTGGAGCCCTGCCGCACCACAGCTTTCATGTGTTCGGGGTGTATCCGTGGCTCGGCCTGCTGCGCGGGGGCAGGGTCGACGAACCGCTTCGGGTGCTGGATCGTTGCCGGATCCGTTGGGGTCGGGTGATCGCGATCAACGGTGACGGCACAGCGCGGGTATGGTCCCGGCCGCTCGGCTGGGATGGCCGCCGGCTGCAGTTGGCCGCCCCGCGTGAAGAGCGGGCGGTGCTGCGTCTGGGCGCACTCGGGCTCAGTGGTCAGCTTCGCGCTGGACAGTGGTGTGCGCTGCACTGGGACTGGGTGTGCGACCGGCTGAACCAGCGGCAGCTGATGTCCCTGCGCCGGTACACGGTGGGGCAGCTGGCCGTTGTGAACGCGCAGCCTTTCCCCGCTCCCGCTTCAGTACTCGGTTGAACCCGACCGTGCCACGTGCCCCGCGCGGTTTCTTGAGGCCGGCGAACGGCTCGCCGCGGTGGCCGAGCGGATCTGGTACGCCGCCGTCAAGGAGGGCTGAGCGCGGACCCGACCGCTCGCGAAGTGACTACCGCGGAGGAAGGTGACTCTGCTTGGTTGGGACCGATGAGTACAGGTCGCCTCCCCCGTCTACAGGTGAAGATGTCCACTCGCCTCGGCTCAGGAGTCATCATGAGTTCCCAATCCCAAGGCAATAACGAGGTCCGGCAGCCGGCCAAGCGCAGTTCGGTACAGGTTGGCGTCGCGATGACGCTGCCTGAAGCCATGACCGGCAGAGCCAGCCCCGCGAAAGCGGCCGTTGGCGACCGGCCGGTCTTCGCCTACATCGCCAGCCTGCCGCAACCGCAGCGCGGCATCGCCGAAGCGGTCGATGCGCTGGCGGCCAAGACACTGCCCGACCTCCAGCGATCCGTGAAGTGGGGCATGTCCTACTACGGCGTGGGCGACGGATGGTGCTTCAGCTGCGGCGCCTTCGCCGGCCATGTCAAGCTCATGTTCATCAATGGCACGGCGCTCGATCCGGTTCCGCCGGTGACGCCGGTGGGGATGGGCAAGTCGACGCGAGGCGTGGAGCTCGCATCCGTTGACGACATCGACGAACGCCAGATCGCGGCGTGGATGATCCAGGTCGCGTCCGTGCCCGGTGTCGGTGGAAGAAAGCGGTGAACGCGATGGGCTTCGCCCCGCAGGGGCATTCGTGGGCGCCGTGGCCGGGCTGCTACCGAGCCTGATGTTCGAGCACGCGGACACCGCCGACGTTCTGGCGCAGCCACTGGGTCCACAGCGGCGTTTCGCGGGCGGCGACCTCGGCCCCGCCCGGTCCGTAGAGGTACCAGCGGACGGCGGCGGTCGCCCCGTCGTGCGCGAAGACGCCGAACTCCAAGATCCCGGGATGCGGCTGTTCGGTCCGCACCGTGACGGACCGGTCTCCGGTGTCCACCACGACTCCGACCACGTCCGGCGTGCTGCCCCCGAGTCGCACCGGGTCACCGGGTGCGGCGGTCGAAAGGCCCAGTGCGGCAAGCAGTTCCCGACCGACTGCGGCCGGGTCGCGGCCGGCCGCGTTGCCGTCGGCCGTCACCATGACCGCGGGCAGACCCGGGAAATGGGTGAGCGAGAGTCGCAGGTTGCGTAGCGCTGCCCGCCAGCCCTCGTCGGTCCCGGCGAGGTTGTCCTCCCACCCGTCGCCGCCGGTGAAGAAGCCGCTGACCAGCCGCACGATGCAGGTACCGCCGCCCTTGGCTTCGACCAGGAGTTCAGTCGCCCAGGTCGGGGCGTCCGGGCGGTCGGGATCCCAGTCGGGCTCCTCGTAGGCGAACCGGCGGGGTGGTTCCCATGCGGTCACAACACCCTCCGAGGTGCCGTACGGGCCGTGGTCGGTGACGATCCGGCCGCCCTCGTGCTCCTCCACCAGCGCCGGGACGAACCAGGTGGCGATTCCTGGCCCGGAGGCGATGGCACGCCAGACGTCGTCGGGGTCGCCGGGTACTTCCACTCGGTGGTCGCTGACGCGGGCGGTGGGGTCCTTCGGGTCGTAGTGGCTCATTGATTCTCCTGGGGGGATGTACCGACAACCACGTCGGCGGGGACGGGGTGGACGCCGACCAGCACGCGGTGCCAGCGGCCCTGGGGTGCCGTTTCGTCGTGGTAGCGACCGGCCAGTCGCACCACGGCGTCGGCGAGTTCGTCCGCGAAGGCGGCCCTGTCGGCCGGCGACCGGAACCGCACATCGGCATCGAGCGCCAACACCTGCACCTGGCGCTGGTCGACGGCAGCGTGTGATCGGGCGACCAGGCCGCCGACCTCACGGATCAGCCGCCCGGCTAGGGCAATCAGATACTGCGATGACAGGCGGTCCCCACCCCTCACCGGTACCGCGGCGGCGGCGCCCAGCGCCGCCGGCGAAACCAGGTAGCCCGCGGCGGATGCCACGACCTTCCGCTCGGTCAGCCCACCCCACTGCCGGGTCTCGGCAGTGGTGACCAGCCCCTGCTCCTCCAGTTTCCGCAGGTGGTAATTCACCTTCTGCCGGGACAACCCGACCCGGGGTGCGAGTTCGGTGGCCGAAGCGGGAACCCGCAGTTCCGCCAGCAACCGCGCCCGGATCGGGTCGAGCGCTGCCAGTGCGGCGGCACCGTCCGCGATGACTTCGACCGACTCCATGCCGCCAATCCTCGCCTTGACAGAAATACTTGTCAAGGATCGTGATGGGTCAGCGCTTTCGCGCGGAGACCAGGAGGTACTCCCACTCGGAGACGAAGGTGCCGTCAGCGGCGAGGTTGAACCCTTCGGCGAGGGCGATCAGGTCCGCTCGGAACGCGGCCCGCTGGGCCTCGTCCAGCTTTCCCGCTGCCTTCAGGGTGGGTCCGTAATTCGCGATGAAGAAGTCCGCGAAGTGCTCGGTGCTGAGAAACCGCTGGCGCACGGCGGTGGTCCAGGTGCGCAGGTCGTCAACCCGCCCGGCAAACAGCTCGGCGATGACGTCCGGGTCGCCCCAGCGGGTGGGCGGCAGCGCGCCGGCCGGCGGCGTGACGTGGTGCCCGACCGTCTTGAGCATGCGGCCGACGAATCCGGACGGCGTCCAGTTGGCCATGCCGATCCGGCCCCCGGAGCGGCACACCCGCACCATTTCGTCCGCGGCCTGCTGGTGGTCCGCGGTGAACATGGTGCCGATCGCGGACAGCACGACGTCGAACTGATCATCGTCATACGGCAGTGCCTCCGCGTCCCCGACTTCGAACGCAATGCTCAGGCCCTCGGCCGCCGCCCGACGCGCGGCGGTGTCGACAAGTCCTGGCACGTAATCGATCCCGGTGGTCGGACAGAACGCCCGCGCGGACGCAATGGCGACGTGACCGGTCCCGGTGGCGACGTCCAGCACCGAGCTGCCCGGTGCCAGGTCGACAGCCGCGACGAGCTCGTCGGCGAGCGGCACGGTGATCCAGGCGATGCTGCGGTAGTCGCCGCTGCTCCAGGTCTGATGCTGCACCCCTTTGAGTGCCGCCAGATCCGGCCGGCTGGTGCTGGTAGGAGTGCTGGTGGTGGTGGTGATCGTCATGCTGACTCCTGTGTGAACCCGGCCGGCGATTCCGGCCTTCCGTGTCACCCAGGCTTCCGCTTCGTCCCTCGCTCTGGTCAGTGCGGCTTCTGTAGTGGTCCACTACAAGATCTGGAGTGCCCAAGGAGGGTGGTATGTCTCAATACGGCCAGTTCTGCCCGGTGGCCAAGGCGATGGAACTGCTCGACGAACGGTGGACGATGCTGATCGTCCGCGAACTGATCGCCGGCAGTCACACCTTCGGCGACCTCCAGCGGGGAGTCCCGAAAATGTCACCCACCCTGCTGTCGGCACGACTGCGGACCCTGTCCCGCGCGGGCGTGATCGATCGACACGAGCAGGGCAAGCGTGTCTACTACACGCTCACGCCCGCCGGCCGCGAACTGCAGCCGGTGGTGGAATCCATTGGCAGGTGGGGCATCCGCTGGATGCCGGAGCTCGGCGACCAGGACTACGACCCGCACCTGCTGATGTGGGACGTGCAACGCAACGTCGACCTCGACGCCCTGCCACCGGGACGCACGGTCCTGCAGTTCAGCTTCCGCGACATCCCGCCGAACCAGCGAAACTGGTGGCTCGTACTCAGCAAAGAATCGGTCGATCTGTGCGACTTCGACCCCGGTCACCCGTTGGCCGGGCGGATCGACACGCCGCTTCGCCTATTCACCCGGGTGTGGCGCGGCGACGTCGGGTGGGCAGAGGCGTTCCGGTCCGGGGAGCTCACGGTCGACGGCCCGGGCACCGTGCAGCGAAATCTCCCCCGCTGGCTCACCCGGTCAGACTTCGCGGCGGTAGCGCGACCCGGGGACTGAGGCACGTCGCCTTCTGCGACGCAGACAATCCGGATCATCCGGCAGACCCCGGGCGGATCACCCACGTGCGCCGCAAGTTCGTCGATCCTACTGTGCGGCAAAAGGTCCGGGACGAGGACCTGTCACTGGCCGAGGCCTTCCGGGTAGTACACCGCATGCCACCAGCGCTTGAGCCATGTCCACTTCACCCAACCCACCACACCAAGGGCCGCAAGCAGCGCAGCCAGCATCAACGCCTTGTCACCGAGCGAGCTCGTGCTCATGGATTGAGCATGTCCGAGTGATCCGGCGAGGACAACCGCCTCATGGCTACCCGATCCGGACGACCTCGCCGCAACAGACTTAGCCGATGACCGCGCTTGCGCCCGGCCGCAGCGCGAGACAGGATCGCCGATTGAGCCTCACAACTTCACGACACCACCACTGGACCTCCGACGCGAGAACTAGATGCCCGCCTCGACAGACTTTGTTTGCTCACCGACGGTAAGTCCAGCTCCAGGGTTCTTTGCCTTTTTCGACTTTCCGCCATCCGGCCTGTTCCAGCTCGCGCTGCAGGTCGGCCAGCGCGGCTGGCATATCCGGAGCCCATTCCGGATCGGGGGTCTGATCACCGCCGAGGTTGCGGGGTGAGATGAAGGTCGGTCCCTCCACTCGCTCCTCGGTGTCGGTGACCGCGACGAACCTCCAGGTCCCGGCACCCATCGGGCCGAGGATGTTGACGATGCTCTTGAGAATGTTGCCGTGCAGTGGCTCGAGGATGATCGTCAGCCGTTCCGGAGTTGATCCGGAATCGGCCGTTGGATGCAGTGCGTGATGGTGAACGGACATGGCAGTTCTCCCTTTGTTTCGCAGGTCCAGCCAAGCCGATCGGGTGCCCGAGAGGCCAGGGCCGAAGTGCCCAGACGTGCCCGACTCGAGGCACTGTGACGTCGGTTGACACATACCGATATCGGCATATGATGAAGAAATGGCGCGAGCAGCGACGACGTCGGACGTCTTCAACGCGATCGCCGAACCGCAGCGCCGGGAGATCCTGGTGCTGCTGCGGGCGGGTGAGCGGCCGGTCACCGAGTTGGCCCGTGAGCTGGGAATGACCCAGCCCGGCGCGTCAAAACACCTCCGGGTGCTCCGGGAGGTCGGGCTGGTGCGGGACCGCAAGGCAGGCAAGCAGCGCCTGTACGGCCTTGACGCCCGCGGGCTGCGACCGGTCCACGAGTGGACCGGTGGGTTCGAGCGATTCTTCAGCGAAAGCTTCGACCGGTTGGACGCGTACGTGCAGGACCTCAAACAGACACAGCAGGAGGACTAGCTGATGAGCGCAACGGGACGAGGAGCGCCGACGCAGTCCGCGACGGCCGACCGGGAGATCGTGATCTCCCGGGTCATCAATGCCCCACCGGAGCTGGTGTTCGAGGCGTTCACCGAGGTGCGGCACCTGTCGCAGTGGTGGGGTCCAACGGGATTCACCACCACCACGCGGGCGTTCGAGTTCCGCGTCGGCGGGGAGTGGGACTTCGTGCTGCACGGACCGGACGGGACGGACTACCCGGAGTGGATTCGCTGGACCGAGATCGCCCCACCGGAGCGGATTGAGATGCTCCATGGTGAGTACCGCGAAGACCCGAACGCCTTCGAGTCGATCCTGACGTTCGCGCCCGACGGCGCTGCGACCCGGATCGAGATGCGCACGGTCTTTCCCACCACGGCGCTGCGCGACGAGGCGGTCGAGAAATACCACGCAATCGAGGGCGGCCAGCAGACCCTGGGCAACCTGGCCGCCTACGTCACCTCAGATCTTTCGGACGGGAGCTGAGAGTTGATGGCCGGCAGGGTGTTTTTCAGTGCGTCGATGTCGTTGGACGGGTTCATTGCGCCAGGGTCCCTCGGGGAATTGATGGGACAGCAGTGGATGGAATTGCAGCGATGGATATTCCCGACGCGATTCTTCCGGGAGAACCTGAAGCTCGGCGGGGGCGGCGAGGAAGGGCGCGACAACGACATCGTGCGAGAGACGCATCTGCGCACCGGCGCGAGCGTGATGGGCAAGCGCATGTTCGACGCCGGAGAGCAGATGTGGCCGGCGGAAGCGCCCTTCCACACAGCGGTTTTCGTCGTCACACACGAGAAGCGGGATCCCTGGGAACGGCCGGGTGGGACCACGTTCCACTTCGTCAACTCTGGGCTCGGGCCCGCTCTCGAGCGGGCCCGCGAGGCCGCCGGCGACCGGGACGTCCGCATCGCCGGCGGCGGCACGGCGATCCTGGGGTACCTGAACGCCGGCCTGATCGACGAGTTCACCATCGCACTTTCGCCCGTGCTGTTCGGCGCCGGAATCCGCCTGTTCGAGGGCGTGGACGCGAGTCGCATTGCCCTGCAGCAGGTCCGCGCAGAGCCGACACAGCGGGTGACCCACCTGACCTACACAGTCCGGGCGCGGTAACCGCCTCGAGCGCAGGAGCCGGACGGCGGCGATGAGCAGCAGGATGCCCGCCGACCAACAGCAGCCCTACCCTCAACACCATGGCCAAGGAACCGGGTAGCAATCCAGACTGGCGCACCCAGGGCGTCGTGGTCATCCCGGCCGATTCGCTGGATCTCAACACGCCACAGACCCCCGGGATGAATCGCGCCGCGGCGATCACCCACGACCGGGTCGGATCTCAGAAGCTGTGGGCCGGGACCGTCACCATCCATCCCGGCGCTCGGACCGGCGCGCACCATCACGGCGAACTCGAAAGCGTCATCTATGTCCTCCGCGGCCGGGCCAGGATGCGGTGGGGTGAGCGACTGGAATACACCGATGAGGCGGGGCCCGGCGGTTTCATCTATGTTCCGCCGTTCGTGCCACACCAGGAGATCAACGCCCTCGACGACCAGCCCCTGGAGTGCGTGGTCACCCGCAGCGGTCAAGATCCGATCGTCATCAACCTGGACATCGAAGGCGGTGCCCAGCCCGAACATGTGCCGTGGACGGACCCTGCCCACCCCGCCGATTGACCCACATGTCCCCCGGCTTCCGCTGGGTTGACCCGGCAGCGAGGGGTGGATTCACCAGCCGTGGCATGCCAGGTTCGCGGCCCGACCGCCCAGCTCAGGAACCCGCCAGGCGTACTTCCTCGCCCAGACGCCGCCGGCCAGAATCAGCGTCCTGGTCGGTCAAGCCAGCGGCGAGGGACCGGACAATGCGAGGCGGGCACGCGCCATTCGGGGTCGCATCAGCAGATAGACGATGGCCGCCATCCCGACCACCAGGAAGATCCGATTCGGATCCACCGCCGGGAGCCAGCTGACTTTGCCGTCCTTGACGACGTACGCCCCGGCCGGGCTGCCGGTCATGCCGAAGCCACCGCCCTCACCCTCCTGACCCTTCTCGTCGCGACCCGTGCCGCCGCCGACGCCGCCCCTGATCGCCGCTGCCGGGATGACGGTGAGACCGTCTTTTTCGTAGGGTTCGCCGTAGACCTTTTTGACCGTCAGCGCGTCCCTGGCCGAGCTCATCAACTCATCGACCTTCATGGTTCCTCCTCGCGGTGCCGGCTCCTGCCGGCATCTTCGCAATCCACTGTCGCCGCGCTGGATCGGTGCCGAAAGAGCAGAAGGTCCCGCACTTCTCGGCAATGCCAGGACGACCACCACCGATACGGTCGTTCGGCAGGCTCGTTGCCTGCGGGGATGAGGGCTGCCAGCAGTCCAGGCCCGGCAGCGTCAGGCTTCGAGCAACATCGGGTCCATGGCGCAAGTGTCGCTGGCCGGTCCGACTTCGCTGCCACGCGCCTATACCGGGCTCAGATACGGCGCGGTACCGAGACTGCGACGAGATGAGGACGCTGCAACCCGGCGACGAAGCGCGCGCCGACCGACCTGGCCAGCGTCAGCAGACCTGGTCAGTGTTCAGGCGGTGGCCAGCGACGTGTCAACCTGCAGGTCGGAGAGCAGGCCATTGATCTCTGACGCACGGAACCGGCGGTGCCCCCCAGGAGTGCGGATGGATCCGATGCGTCCCGTCGACGCCCACCGGGTCACTGTCTTGGGAGCAACATTGAACATCAGCGCGACCTCTCCCGGCGTGAGTAGCCGCTCGGGGTTCTCCATCGGCATCGGTTTCTCCAGTTCGGGTCGGAAAGTTCCTTGTCGGGTGCCACGCACGGCATGTCGACCTGCGACAGGTTCTGCACCGAGGTGCGAACCGGCCGGTGCCTGTCGACTCACACCTCTCGGCCGACCCTGCCCTACTGGCCGGGTTCACGGGGCTTGCTGGGCGATTTGCATAGTTTGCGCCCCGAGGCCGGGCCCACCTGCGGCGTCGAGTGCACCGGTGCCATGCGCTGCGACGCCATCTCGGCAATTGCCGCACGGCAGCGGTTCACTCGACTGCCAGCTCCGCCGACTAGGTTGCTGCCATGACCACGGGTCGCACGGAGTTGGCATGAAGGCGGTCGTGTACGACCGCTACGGGGATCCCGATGTGTTGCGAGTCACGAACATCCCGATCCACACACCCGCCGAGGGTCAGGTGCGAGTGAAAGTGGCTGCGACGTCGGTCAATCTGAGCGACTGGGAGTGCCTGCGCGGCTCGCCTGCCTACGCCCGGATCGGCGGGCTGCGTCACCCGGCTCGCCGGACCCTCGGCTCGGACATCGCCGGAGTCGTCGACGCCATCGGCCCGGGGGTTACAGGTTCCGTCCCGGGGACCAGGTGTACGGCGACAACCTCGCACTCAAAGGTGGTTTCGCCGAATACGCGCTCGCGCCGGTCTCGGTGCTCGCGGCCAAGCCGGCCGGGCTCACGTTCGCGCAGGCGTCGACCATCCCGCAGGCCGGCGCAATCGCCCTGCAGGAAACCGGCCCGGCCGTAGCGGGCAACCGGGTGTTGATCAACGGCGCCGGCGGCGGGTCAGGGGCCTTCGCCATCCAGCTCTGCGCCAAGCTGGGCGCTCATGTCACCGGGGTCGACAACGCGGCGAAGCTGGAGTTCATGCGGTCGGTGGGCGCGGACGACGTGATCGACTAACGCCTGCAGGACTTCACGCGCACCACGCGGCCGTACGACCTGATCCTGGACATGGTCGCGCACCGGTCGGTGTTCGCCTACCGGCGGGCGCTGGCGCCCGGCGGCAGCTACCGGTGTGTCGGCGCGTCGGTGGGCACGCTGCTCCGGGTACTGACCGTCGGCCCGGTGATCGGGCGGCTCACCGGCCGATCCATCGGGGTGCTGTCGGTCAAGCAAGGCCCGGACCCCTTCGAGCCGTTGGCCGATATGTGGGTGGCCGGCCGAGTGCAGGTCAACATCGACCGCACCTTCAGCCTCGACGAGGTACCGGCTGCCCTCGCTCGGGTCGGCGAAGGGCGTGCGCTCGGGAAGGTTGTCGTCGATATCGCGTGACGCGGCCGGATTGTCGGCGGCACCCGGTCGCCGTTCCTGCAATGCTCTGTCCATGATGGGGTCGCGCCGACAGCCGGGAGAGTCGTGTTGGGCGGTGTTGCGCAAGGCAGCACCCTGGACTGCGGCAGCGCTTCGCGAGATGGAGGGTGCCGCTGGTGATGAGTTTTCGCCTCGCCTGCCGTCACACACACCATGAACCCCATCACCGATGAACGACGGCCACTGGACGAGCGGGCCTTCGGCGCCCGCGTCGAGCCGCACCGCCGCGAGTTGCATGTCCACTGCTACCGCATGCTCGGGTCGTTCGAGGAGGCCGAGGACCTCGTCCAAGAGGCGTTCCTGCGGGCGTGGCGCCGGCGTGAGACGTACGAGGGCCGGTCATCGGTTCGCGCGTGGCTGTACCGGATCGCCACCAACGCCTGCCTCGACGCGCTCGACAAGCGCCCGCGGCGGCCCAGCGCGAACGGGGAGATCGCTTGGCTGCAGCCCTATCCCGATGAACTGCTCGAGCAGCTGCCCGACCGGCGCGAGGGCCCGGAGGACGTGACGCTCGCGAAGGAAACCGTCGAGCTGGCGTTCATCGCCGCGATTCAGCATCTCGCGCCGCTGCCGCGGGCCGTGCTCGTGCTGCGCGACGTTCTCGGTTGTTCGGCGAAGGAAACAGCGCGGCTACTGGAGACAACAGAAGCGTCGGTGAACTCGGCGCTGCAGCGCGCGCGAGGGGGGATGCGAAAGAACCTGCCGGAAGATCGCGAAGCGTGGCACCACGACGCCGAGGCGACCGCCGCCGAACGGGAACTGCTGGCCCGCTATGTCGACTGCAGCGAGCGCGCCGACGCCCAGGGCCTGGCCGCGCTCCTCCATTCCGGCGTCCGCTTCTCAATGCCGCCCCACCCCGGCGTCTGGACCGGCCGCAGCACGGTCGTGCAGGGCTGGATCGACGGCGGGTTCGGATCGGAGGCCTTCGGCACTATGCGATGCGTGATCACCCGCGCCAACGGTCAGCCGGCGGTCGCGGGCTACGTGCGCAAGCCGGGCGACGCTGCCTACGAACTCTTGGCCATCGACGTCCTGCGGGTACGGGACGGGGTCATCACCGAGATCGTCACCTTCGACCGCGCGGTAGTCCAGCACTTCGACCTGCCCGCCACCCTCAGTGCGAAAGGCAGTGCGAGATGAACGCGCCCGCCCCCATCACCGTCACGCCGGTGTTTGTCGCCGACCTGGGCGTCGAGGGCGAACGGATGCCGGTCTATGTCCACGTCATCGATCACCCCGATGCGCGGGTGCTCGTCGACACCGGCATCAAGGAGCTGCACCCCGCGGTGGCCGACATGGATCCCCGCCTTCGACCATTCAGCGAGTGGAACCTCGATCTCGCCGGCATCGACATCGTCGTCAACACACATCTGCACTTCGACCACTGCGGCGGCAACCACCTCGTCGCCGGCAAACCGATCTACGTCCAGCGCCGCGAACTCGACGACGCGCGCACCCAGGAGGACTACACGATCCGCGAGTGGGTCGATGCGCCCGGCGTGCAGTACGTGCCGGTCGACGGCGAGCTCGAGCTGCTGCCCGGGGTCCGGCTGGTCCCGGCGCCGGGCCACACACCCGGCACCCAGGTGGTCGTGATCTCCACTGGTGGGCACCCGATCGTCATCGGCGGCGACATGGCCGTGTGGTTCGGCGAACTCGACAATCCGGAAACCGAAGGCCAGCTGCTGGTCCGCGCGCTCGACCCGGAACTGGTCTGGCTCGCGCACGAGCACCAGCCTTGGCGACCCCCCACCGGCTGAGGCACGGCCACCGCGAGATCAGACCGATGCCGTAAGGCTGGCCGTTGCGGCAGCGGTAGTCGTCACCGCTGCGCCGGTCGCGGGCCCCCTGGAAGGCGGACACGACACCGCCGTCCGGAATGACCTCGGCGAGCGCCTGTTGCAGAATCGGCAGGTCGTCCTGACAGATCTCATTGAGGGTGACGAGATCGGGATCTCTGCGCGGATCACCGCAGCTGCCGCCGCCGCCGACCGGCCGGTATAGCAAGCGGCGATACCGCTGCTGCACAGGTTCAATTGCATGACCCGCACCGGGGCAACCGGCAGCGCGTCGACCGGTGTCGGCGCAGCGTCGACCGGTACCGATACCGGCGCGGCGTCGGCCGGTGTCGGCGTGGCAGACGGGAGTCCGATTGCGCTCGGTTCCCCGGTGTTCGGCCGCCGTGGTGCACGCGGCGAGAAGCGCCACCAGACAGCCGACGACCGCCGCCCGCACCGCGGGGTTGCGCCGGTTCGCCCTGGCCCCGCTCATCATCGCCTCACCGCCCGCGTGCCGAACAGCACAGCCGTTCAGTGACGCTTCTGCAGACTTGCCGTCATGGCGGGCCATGTCACGATGGCACTGTGGTGCGAGCGCTCGGCCTACCGTTGGTCAAGAGCAGTATGCGGTCGCAGCGACCCCGGTGGCGGTCCTCGCGGCGAACCTTCTGCGCTGCCGCCGCGGCCCTGGCGGTGATCTCCGGTTGCACTGCGCAACAGGAGAGTTCTGTTCCGGTACCGACGATTTCGCCGGCCACCTCCAGCAGCGCCCCGGGGCAGGGCAGCAGTGCAGCCCGCCGCCCGTCACAATCGGCATCACCATCACCATCACCATCACCATCGGCATCGGCATCGGCATCGGCATCGGCATCGGCATCGGCGCAGCGGATCACGGTTCCGGCTGCGTCCTCGGCCATCAGCGCCGGCAACCGCAGTCCGACCAAGGCGCTCGTCATCGTCGAGGAGAATCACACCGAACGCGCAGCCCTGGAGCAGATGCCCTATCTGGCGGGATTGGCGGATGAGTTCGGTCGGACGACGGGCTATCGGGCGGTTACCCATCCCTCGCTGCCCAACTACCTCGCGGTCGCCGGCGGATCAACGTTCGGTATCAGCGACGACGACCCCCCATCGAGCCATCCGATCGAGCAGGCCAGCGTGTTCGACGCGGTGATCGCCGCCGGCGGCACGGCCAAGACCTATGCCGAAGCCATGCCCGAACCGTGCACCCTCGAGCCGGCCGGCCGTTATGCGGTCAAGCACAATCCCTGGGCGTACTTCTCATCCAGCACATCCCGGGACAACTGCGCCCGGTTCGACGTCCCAGCCGGCGACCCCGAGAACGGCGCGCTGCGGGACGATGTCGACGCCGGCGCGTTGCCCACCGTCGGCCTGCTCGTGCCCGACATGTGCAACGACGGACATGACTGCCCGCTGTCCACAGCCGACGACTGGCTCCGTCGATGGCTGCCGGTCATCATGGACGGACCCGATTATCGGGCCGGTGATCTCGTCGTGGTCGTGACTTTTGATGAGGATGACAATTCCGCGGACAACTTGGTGCTGACCACCGTCATCGCATCCACGGTCTCGAACGTCGTGGCCGAAGAACCGCTGACCCATTACTCGTTGAGCCGGTACCTCGCTGAATTGGGTGGCGTCTCCCCGCTCGGGGAGGCGACGACGGCGACCTCGTTGCAGGCGGCGTTCGGCCTGTGATCGGGGGAAAGGGGTGGACGGGGTGCGGCTCGGGCTTGTAGCTTGCCGGTGACCGTGACACTGCCCGAGGAGGTGAGACCCATGAACGCTGAATCGATGTGGGTGCTCCCGCTTTCTGCCGTGGTCGGGCGATTGACGTAGGTGTCGTCGGGAGCGCTTCGCCAAACAAGACCTCCCGAAAGGCCCCACCGATGCACTCACGGCAATTCGCCGCCGACCCGTTATCCAGTGCCATGTTCGACGTGATCATCGCCGGGTGCGGTCCGACCGGTGCGATGCTGGCCGCCGAATTGCGGCTGCACGATGTGCGGGTGCTCGTTCTGGAAAAGGAAACCGAGCCCGTATCTTTCGTGCGCATCGTCGGACTGCATATCCGCAGTCTCGAGGTGATGACGATGCGCGGACTGCTGGATCGCATCCTCGAACGCGGAAGACGCCGTCCGCTCGGCGGCATCTTCGCCGCCATCCCCGCCCCAACGCCCGCGGGCCTGGATTCGGCCTACGACTATCTGCTGGGCATTCCGCAGCCGGTCATCGAGCAGCTGCTCGAAGAACACGCGATCGCACTGGGTGCGCAGGTCCGGCGCGGTCGCGCGGTTGCCGGTTTCGAGCAGGACGACGAGGGTGTGACGGTCGAACTGTCCGACGGGGAACGGCTGCGTTCACGCTATTTCGTCGGCTGTGACGGCGCGCGCAGTACGGTGCGCAAATGCCTCGGCGTGGGTTTTCCCGGCGAGCCGTCGCGGACCGAAACGCTGATGGGCGAGATGAAAGTCGGTGTGCCGCAGGAGGAAATCGCCGCCACGGTGAATGAGATCACCAAGACTCAGCAGCGATTCTGGCTCCGGCCGGCGGGCGTTGGGGTCTATAGCGTCGTGGTCCCGGCCGCAGGTGTCAGCGACCGCGCGGAACCGCCCACCCTTGGGGACTTCCAACAACAATTGCGCAGCATCGCCGGAACCGATTTCGGCGTGCACTCGCCGCGTTGGTTGTCCCGCTTCGGCGACGCCACCCGGCTGGCCGACCGGTATCGGGTCGGGCGGGTGCTCCTTTCCGGCGATGCGGCGCACATCCATCCGCCCGCCGGCGGGCAAGGCCTCAACCTGGGCCTTCAGGACGCGTTCAACCTCGGCTGGAAACTGGCCGCGCAGATCCGTGGCTGGGCGCCGGACAACCTGCTGGACACCTACCAAGCAGAACGTCATCCGGTCGCCGCGGACGTGCTGGACAACACCCGCGCCCAGATGGAACTCACGTCCACCGAACCAGGCCCGCGGGCCGTCCGCAGACTGCTCACCGAACTGATGGACTTCGACGAGGTGAACCGCTATCTGATCGAAAAGATCACCGCGATCGGCATCCGCTACGACTTCGGTGACGGCCCCGACCTACTCGGCCGCCGGCTGCCCGACATCGACGTCCACCAGGGCCACCTCTACGGTCTGCTGCATCGCGGCCGCGGCCTGCTGCTGGACCGCACCGAACGCCTGACCGCGGACGGCTGGACGGGCCGGGTCGACTACCTCGCGGATGCCACTGCGGCACTGGACGTTCCGGGCGTGCTGCTGCGCCCCGACGGCCACGTCGCCTGGATCGGCGAGGATCAACACGACCTCGACGATAACCTCCGTCGATGGTTCGGCGAGCCGGCCACCTGATGCCACCGAGGAACTGGTCCGTTCTCCACCGTTGGCATTGTCCACCGCCCGGCACCGTGTGCGTTGCCGACCAGCAGCCGTTCAATCACTAATTCGGCCGAGCCGATTGCCGGGTCAGTCGATGTTCGCTCGCGCGGTTGGGGCGTGCCAGCGGCGCCACACGGCCAACAGCCGGAAGGCGCAGATTCCCAGCGCGGCAGCGACCTGGGTCAGCGGCCCGTTGATGCCGAGAACGAAAGCTACTGCCACAAAGGAACACCCGGTGACCGCCGGAATGGTGTAGAGCCGCGATGCCGGGCTGAGGGCCGCCGGGATGACGCCGGCGAGGACATCCCGCAGAATGCCGCCGCCGACGCCGGTGACGGTGCCGAGCAGGACTGCGGCGAGCGGCGGAAGGCCGGCGGCGGACGCGGCGGCCGCGCCGCCGGCACAGAACACCCCGAGCCCGATGGCATCGAAGACCTCGACGGCGGCACTCAACCTGGCGATCAGGCGGTGGAACCAGAAGGTGAGAGCAGTTGCAGCGAGCGGGATCGCGAGCCACCAAGTGCTGGTCAGCGCGGTGGGCGGCAGGTGGCCCGCGAAGACGTCGCGGATGATTCCGCCGCCCACCGAGGTGACGGTCGCCAGCACAGCGATGCCGACGATGTCGAAATGTCGCCGGACCGCGAGGAGTGCACCGGACAGGGCGAAGGCGCCGAGCCCGATCACGTCGATGGTGGTGGAGAAGGTGTGCGCAAGCAATGTCGGTCGCTCCGGGTCGGTGGGTCCGGTTGGGTCCCAGGGTCAATCCTGAAATGGTCTGCGGCGGTTCAGCTGTCCTTGCGCAGCTCGTCGGCGATGTCCGGTGAGTGGGCTTCGATCCAGCCGTGCGCGAAGGTCTCATTCCGGAAGAACGCCGGGGCACGCCGGTTCCAGATCGCCATCAGCACCAGTCCAACAAGCATCAGGAAGGCCCAGATGACGAAGATTCCGCCGATCCCGAGGATCACGGTGGAGCCGTAGTCCGGGTCGAGACTGTCGATCATCGACCGGACGAATGCCCAGCCGAGCACGGCGGCGCCGATCAACGGCGCGACGCCTCGGGTGAACAGATCCCTGATGGAGCCGGTCATTTCGCGGCGGAATGTCCACAGGCAGGCGATCCCCACGACGGTATAGGTCAGGGCGATGAACAGCACAAGGGCACCGATCGCGTCGGCGACGATCTCCTGCGAAATGACGCTGAGGGCCACGAGCGTCACGCCGACGCCGATCGCGATTCCCAGGGTCGCATAGCGGGGTGACCCGTTCCGGTGCACCTTCGCAAATGACGCGGGCAGGGCCCGGTAGGCGCCCATCGACAGCAGCAGTCGCGCGGCGGGCGAGATCGCGGCGGCCAGGCAGGCGAACGCGGAGGCGAAGACGGCGAACTCCATCAGCGGGCCCATGGCGGGGCCGACGGCGGCGGCACCCACGACGCCGAGGGCGTCGTCGCTGACGGCCTCGTTCGCCAGTCCGATCCCGTCGGTGCCCACGCCGGCGTAGGCCTGTAGCGCAATCACGACGATGGCGTAGATCCCGAGCAGGGTGACGGCACTGACCAGCATGGCCCGGCCGGATGTCTTGCTGCCACCATCGGCCTCCTCGACGACAGACGAGGGCACATCCCAGCCCCAGTAGAGGAAAACGGTGAGCAGCAGGCCGACGGCGATGGAACCGTTCGCGTCGCCGCCGAACGGGTTCAGCCAGCTGAGGCTGGGGGTGACCGCCTGCGGTCCCGCGGTGCCACCGAAGACCTTGGCGAGCGCGACCACAGCGAAGACCAACAGGATCGCCAGGCAGGCGCCGAGCAACACCATCTGCAGCCGGGAGGACGAGCGCAGCCCACGCAGAGCGAGAACGGTGACAGCTGCCAGCGCGATCAGTCCGACGGCGAGGGTGGCGGGTGTGCTGGCCGCCAGGTCGTCGGCGTCGACCAGCAGGAAGGCATACACACCAACGACTTTGGCCAGATTCGCCAGGGCGAGCAGATTGGCCGCCACGATGGTCCAGGCGACGATCCAGCCGGTGCGCGGCCCCAAGGCGCGGCCCACCCAGACAAAGGCTGCGCCGCAGTCCGGGTGCCGGGTGACGAGCTCCTTCTGTGCGATGGTCAGGCACAGGATGGGGACAAAGGCCAGCAGCAGCATGCCAGGAGATTGCAGGCCGACGGTGCCGGCGAGCAGCGCAACGGTGACGGCGATCGAATACGCGGGGGCGGTTTGCACCACGCCGAGAACGGACGAGCCGAGCAGGCCGATACTGCCGGTGCGCAGGCCCTTGGCGGCAACCTCCGGTCGGGTCGAGGTGGTGGGGTCGAGGGTTTTCTGGCTCATGGTCGGATCTCCAGGACTGGGGTGGGTCGGGGCTGGTAACGCCCGCCGTAGACGGGCAGGTCGAGCTGGCACGAGGTGTCGAGTTGGTCCCAGACGCGGTTCAGGCCGAAGGTGCCGAAACGGCGAACCCGGTCGACGGCGCCGAAGTCGAGGACGTCGGTGATGACCTCCTCGCATCCGCCGGCCTGGTAGCGGACATTGCCCTCCGGGTCGACGATGACGCTGCGGCCCAGGCCGGTGGGTGCCGGGGCATTGATGGACAGCACGTGGATCTGGTTGACGATGGCGTTGGCCCGGGCAAGGACCAGTTCGACTGCCCGATCGGAGGAGTTGGTCAGCACCGGCTGGATGACCGCCTCGGCGCCCATCCACGCCAACTGCCGGAACAACTCCGGAAAGGCGCCGTCATGGCAGATCGCCAGCCCGATCCGGCCGACGTCGGGGATGTCGAAGACGACCGCGGTGTTCCCGGGTAGTGATGTTTCGAAAGGCTGCCAGGGAAAGCACTTTCGGTAGGACGTGACCAACTCCCCGTCCGGTGAGAACACCACGGCGGTGTTGTAGACACCCTCCGGGGTGCGCTCGTAGATCGTTCCTGGCACCAGCCATACGTCGTTCTCCCTGGCGATGTCGGCCAGCTCAGCGGTCAGTGGCCCCGGGATCGGCTGGGCCAGGTCGGCCGGGTCGACGGCCGGATCGAACGGGCTGCCCTCGGCCATCAGGTGCAGCTCGGGCGCGATGACCAGACCGACGTGGGGATGCATGGCGCGCACACCGCTGACCTGGTTGCGGAAGCGTTGAAGGGTGGCATCCGGGTCGCCGGCCACGGGGGTGATTTGGAGTGCCGCGAAGGGCAGGAGGCGTTCTTTGAATCTCATTCAATTATTTGAACTCAGATCAAGGTATGATGTCAAGGGGTCATCCGGGAAACTTCGACGTCGAGAGTGGGAGGGTTGCCGTGGCACGCACCCGAGATCAGGAAGCGCGCCGGAAGCAGCTGGTTGCTGCTGCCCGCGACGTGGTCGCCGAGAAGGGCGTGGCCGCCGTGCAGCTGCGAGACGTCGCGAAGGCCGCGGACCTCACTCCGGGCGCGGTGCTCTACTACTACGAGGATCTGCACCAACTGCTGCAGCAGGTGTACGAGGCCGCGACCCGGCGATTCAGCTTCGACCGGGAGCGGGCGATCGCGGCCACCGATGCACCGGCCCAACGGTTGGGCACCGCATTACGCATGGCGGTACCCAGCGGCCCGGACGACGCCGAGCTGCGGATGCTCTTCGAGTTCGACGCGATGATCTTCGGCGATCCGCGCTACCTCACCTATGCCCGCGAGTATCTGGACCGGCAGGTCAGGATGTACGAGCAGGTGCTGCACAGCGGCACGACGGCCGGCGCCTTCACGCTGCACGGATCGGTTGGCGACATCGCCCGCAACCTCCTCGCGCTCGAGGACTCACACGGCTTCAGTGTTCTGATCGGTGCCCTGGGTCCCGACGAGATGCTGCGCCTGCTGCAGAACTACGCCGCCGCGGCGACCGGGGTCACCATCACGGAACTGGCCGGGCCACAGGAACACTGACCCGCGATTGACAGCCGAAGTGCGAGCTGATCGGCTGGGGACGTCAAGTGCAGGCGAGAAGAGACCGATCGATCGATGGTGGCGAATGGTGAGGCTGAGCCCAGGGGCACGGGTCGCGGTGATCGGTGCCGGCCCCGGTGGTCTGGTATCGGCGAAGCACGCCATCGAGGCCGGGTTCGATGTCACAGTCCTGGAGGCGAGCGACGACCTCGGTGGGCAGTGGAATACCGCGGCTGCGCACAGCGGCATCTGGCCGGGTATGCGCACCAACACCAGCCGGGCAATGACCGCCTTTTCGGATTATCCCGCGCCGCAGTCGCACGATCTGCACCCCTTCGCCGAACAGATCCATGACTACCTGCGCTCGTACGCCGACGCGTTCGGCGTGACCGACCGGATCCGCTTCGACACCCGGGTCAACGATGTACGACCGGCATGGTGGGTGGACGGCGAGCCGTTCGACGCGGTGATCGTCGCGTCCGGGCGGTTCCGCGCCCAGGTGCTGCCTGCCGGCCTGGCCGGCTTCACCGGAGAACTGTTACACGCCTTCGACTATCCCGGTGCCGATCACTTCCGCGATCGGCGAGTGTTGGTCTACGGGAACGGCGTGAGCGGGCACGAGATCGCCTCCGACATCGCGACTGTCACGAACGTCGTCTCCGCGTATCGGAAACCGCGGTACGTGCTGCAGAAGAACGCTGCCGGAATCTCGTCCGACTGGCAGTGGTACACCCACATCGGTGCGCTGCGGCGCGCGGCGATGTCGCCGTCCAGTTATGGCGCCATGGTGCGCGAGCGGGTGTTGCGGGTGGCCGGCAATCCCGCTGACTTCGGCGCGCCTGAGCCCGACGCGGATTTCCTCGTCGCCGGTCATTCGCTGTGCCAGGACTACCTCGAGCAGGTACGGGCCGGGACGATTGCCTGCCGGCCGGCGATCGTGGCGGCGGACGGAGATCGAGTGACCTTCGCCGACGGCAGCACCGAGCGCTTCGACGCGATCGTCTGCGCCACCGGATACGGCCTCGACATCCCCTACCTGGCAACAGAGTTGTGGTCGGTGCTCGGGCCGGACCTCCGGCTGCACCTGCGGACGATGCATCCGGACCTGCCGTTCTTCGGCGTCGTCGGGCAGTTCGCCCTGCAGGGGCCGTACTTTCCGCTGCTCGAACTACAGGCCCGCTGGATCGTCGGCAGCTGGTCGGGTGCTGGTCCGGAGCTGGATGACGCGGCAGCCAGGGCCAGCATTGCCGCGCCGACGCCCGCCATCGATTCACACAACGTGCTGGCCGTTGGGTTGGCCGAGGCGGCCGGAGTGGCGCCGGACGTGCGGGCCCGCCCCGACCTTGCCGAACCGCTGCTGTTCGGTCCGATGCTGCCGCCGCGCTATCGCCTGGATGGGCCGGGCACCCTCCCCGACGCCGCGGCGGCCTTTCTCGACCAGTTGGCCGCGTCCCCGCGCGCGGCGGTGCAGCCCGACGACATTGCCGCGCTCGCCGACGTCGGGTACGGCGAGCTGCTCGGAATCATCGGCGCCGAGGTGGGGCGGGCGAACTGATCCCGGCGTTCCGCGAGCGCGACACCTGAGAATTTTCATCGTGACGCCCCCGCTCATCGACCTGCGGCGGGCGAGATTGCACGCGATTGTTGCCAGCGTTACCCGCACGAAGGAGTGCACGATGACCGCGATCGACGAGCCGGATGGCCCGTTGCACCCAATCCGGGTGTGTGTTGGAGCTCAGCCGATCGGTCGCGAAATTGTGCGCCGGAACGGCTCGGGCGGACACTTGAAACCACCTGTCACTACCGAAGAGGACTTCAATGATCGAACTGCCGAGCCACGTCGACATTCGCGAAGTCGGGCCGCGCGACGGCCTGCAGATCGAGACCCCGATCAGCACCGACGAGAAGATCCGGCTCATCCAAGCATTGGTCGCCACCGGGGTGCACCGTATCGAGGCCACCTCGTTCGTTTCACCGCGTGCCGTCCCGGCGATGGCCGACGCCGAGCAGATCGCCGAATATGTGCTGTCCATCCCCGGGGTCGAATGGTCTGGCCTGGTCGCATCGCCGAACGGGGCAAAGCGGGCCGTCGGCAGCGGGCTGCGGACCATCGAGTACGTCGTGTCCGCCGCCGATGGACACAGCCAGGCGAACGCCCGCCGGTCCACCCAGGAGGCGTTGGACGCGGTCGACGAGGTCGGCCGGATCGTCCATGACGCGGGCGGACGGCTCGAGGTGATCATCGCGACCGCCTGGGACTGCCCGTTCGACGGACCCACCGACCCGGAGCGGACCGCGTCCATTGCCGCGCGGGCCGTTGAGCTCGGCGCCGACCAACTGTGCTTCGGCGACACCATCGGCACCACCACCCCGGTGCGGGTCTGGCGGTTGTTCGACGCGGTCCGGGCGGCCATCGGCGGTGCGCCCGGCGCCGACCCGTTGCCGCTGGGCGCGCATTTCCACAACTCCCGCGGCACCGGAATCGCCAGCGCGTTTGCCGCAGTGCAAACGGGTGTGACCCAGCTGGACGCATCGGTCGGTGGTCTCGGTGGCTGCCCGTTCGCTCCGGGGGCCAGCGGGAACATCGCAACCGAGGAGCTCGTGTACCTGCTCGACGACGCGGGAATCACCACCGGCGTTGACCTGGCGGCAGTGCTGCAGGCGGCCGCGTTGGCCACTGAACTGGTCGGACATCCCCTGGAGAGCAACCTGTTTCGCGCCGGTGGCCGGAACAGGCCGAGGGCAGCCGGCTGACTCGGCGCCGAACCAGGGATCCGACGACGAACGATACCGGCCGGGCGACTGCCACGACACAGAACAACGGATCAGCGCACAGAGCGATACCGTCCCGACCATGCGCCTGAGATTCGGCCGTCCCGACCTGACCGAGTACGACGACCGCTTCGACGTGCCGGCCGCCACCGGCGACCTTGCCGTCACTTTCCTCGGCGTCGCCACCCTGCTGCTGGACGACGGTGACAGCGCGGTCATGACGGACGGGTTCTTCTCCCGGCCGTCCTTGCGGAAGGTTGCGTTCGGCAAGCTGGCGCCCAACCCCGCCCGCATCGATTCGGCCCTCGCCCGGCTCGGGCTGGGCGGCGAAAACGGCGGACGCCGATTGGCCGCCGTGCTGCCGGTGCACACGCACTTCGACCACGTCATGGACAGCGCCGCGGTCGCGTCACGCACCGGTGCCGTGGTGGTCGGCAGCGAGTCTGCGGCCAACGTCGGCCGTGGTGCCGGGCTCGGCGAGGACCGCATTCATGTCGTAACCCCATCAGAGCCGGTGTCCTACGGTGGATTCACGTTCACTTTTGTCGAATCTGCCCACTGTCCACCGGACCGATACCCGGGTCGCGTCACCGCGCCCGTCGTGCCCCCGGTCAGGGCGAGCGCCTACAAATGCGGTGAAGCCTGGTCGATCCTCGCCGAACACAGCACCGGTGCAAGCGCCCTGCTGCAGGGCAGCGCCGGCTACCTGGCCGGCGCTCTGCACGGCTACCGCGCCGATGTCGCCTACCTGGGAGTCGGCCAGCTCGGCGTCTTGGACGAGGACTACCTCCGCCGCTACTGGGCCGAGACGGTGCAGGCGGTCGGGGCACGTCGCGTCGTCCTCATCCACTGGGACGACTTCTTCCAGTCGCTCGACCGGCCCCTGCGCGCCCTCCCGTACGCCGGCGACGACCTGGGTGTGACGCTGCGGGTGCTGGGCGACCTGGCCGGGCGGCAGGGGGTTCGCCTCCACCTGCCAACGCTCTGGCGCCGCGAGGATCCCTGGGCCGACCTACCTAGGTGAACTGGCTGCGCGAACTGCTCATGGTCGACGCGGCTGACCCGGCCGGGTCAGCCGACCGGATCAGCCGACCTGAGGAGCAACCGCCGTGCGGCCAACCTGCGCTGCATGGCCGTCACGGATGCAGCGCCCAGTTCCCGGCCGAGCGCCGTGTAGGCGCCGTACTGGCCGTCGTCGAACCACTGGTCGGCGGTGCTGTCGTTGGGGAAGACCGGGTTTCGCATCGCGTAGGCCAGCAAGGGATAGGGCAGCGTGGGCCACAGCGAGGCCTTCGCCACCACCAGGGTCCCGGTGCGCCCACCAACGGGGAGCCCGGATTCCTCGGGGTAGGTCAGGGTCGCGGTCATCACACCTGACTCGGACAGCCGCGCGTTCAGACTGGTCAGCGCGTCCCGCGGGGCGTCGGGCCGGCCGGTCCCGGGGGTCGTGCTGAACGGCGTGTCCGCCAGGTCGACCGTGACGCCGAGTTCCTGGTAGGCAAGCGCCACGACCTCGGACAGGGTCGCCGCAGGCGGTGGGTTATCGCCGCTGGCGTCGAAGCAATAGATGGTCGTGCACCTGCGCCGGAGCAGCTCGATCAGTCCGAGGTTGTCATAGAAGCCGCCGTCGGTGACCTGGACCAGCGGCGCGTCCGCCGGGTGCAAACCGAAGAGTTCGCGCAGGAGGTAGCTCAGTCTGCGCACCCTGGGCAGACCGGGTTCGAACCAGCGGCGGCCGCCCCTGGCTTCCTGCTCGGTGAGAAACTTCGGGTTGGGCATCCACGCGCCCAGCCGGAGCCCACTGATGGCGAACAGCGTCTCGTACCACTTCGTGTTCTGGGCGCCGACCGACGCGGCGAGCGCGGCTCCGCTCAACGCGACCGCGCCCTGCACGGTCAGGTCCCGGCGCAGCCGCGGCGAAGCCAGTCGCTCCAGCTTCTCGGTGGCGACGTACCCGAGTTCGGGGCCGCCGACCTCCCGGCTGCTGAAGGTGTAGGACACCCGGTTCGTACCGGGCGGGGTCACGTTGTCGCCGACCGTCGCGGACGCCGCGAAGATGATCTCGGGGAACTGCTCGCGCACGGCGTCCGGAACTTCGCCGTAGGTCGACAATGTCGTGCGTTCTGCGGCTGGGTACGGTTCTGCGTCCACCTCATTCCCCGCGAGTTTGACCCGCACCGCGAAGGCCTTGGCCAATCGGCGCCGGTAGAACGGATGCAAGCTCAGCGTGGTTTCGTCCACGAACCCGCCGAGCAGGGCGGCGACCACCAGGATCCCCACGGCCAGGCCGACGTCCCAACCGTCGTACCCATCAAGGGCCGTCGTGGCCGCGGCCCCGAACAGCAGCAGCCAACTCAGGGCTACCGCAGTCAGTGCGAGCACCACCAGCATGATCTGCACAAAACCGCGAGGAGCGGCCTCCGGAATCCCCGGAGAACTTTCCTTGAGATTCTTCCGATTGCGCCACAGCAGGGCGGCCAGACTCGCCACGTAGGTCAGCAGCGCAGTGGCCAGCGAACTCCCGACCGACACCAGGTCCCGGCCCTGGTGCAACAACCACGCGGACGCCCAGATGATGGCCGGCAGACCCAGGGTGACCGTCACCACGGCCCAGAACACCGAGCCGATGGCAGGTGTCGCGTTGCACAACACCTGCCGAGCCCACCCGGCGAAGCCGCCCACTCGTTGACCCTCAGAGTGTGTGGCAGCCCATTGCGAGAGCAGCCAGCTCACACCGACCAGCAGTGCGACGATCCCCATGGCCCACCAGGACACCGGCGAGACCATCGGAAAGTCGGGTGGATTCGCCCCGTTCCAGTTCGTCACCGTCTCCTGGAACGTGGTGACCGGCACCAGGCGCAGAAAGCATCCGGCAAGCACGCCCAGTCCCACCGCGGGGCCGAACAGCAGGACGAGATTCAGCAGCAGGTGCCGGGCAAGCAACCCGAGGGCGACCAGCACCTCGGCTGGATTTCGGGCGATGTAGCTGGAATTCCGCCGGAGGTAATCCTCCTCGATGGTGCCTTCCTGGAAGACCGTCAACGGATCCCGCAGCACCTCGCCGCTGGCAGGTGGCACGGCGGTGAGCGCCTGCTGAAAGGCGCCTGCCGTGTACCCGCCGCCGGATACCGACACCAGGTATTTCGCCTTCAGCAGCGCCTGCTCCCGGAACTCGTCGTTCTGCAGGGCACCGAGCATGACGCTCGCCGCACGTATTCCACCGCCGGACAACCCGATGCCGATGGGCTCCTTCTTCTTCGTCAACGGACTCTCCTCGGCCGAACCGGTGCCGAGCCGATAGCCGCGCTCCCAGCGGGCCCGTTGAATTGGGGGGACACCCGCGGTTGTCCTGGCCGGTGGAGTCACCTCGGCGACCTTCGTCACCGGATCGGCGAGCAGGGCGGACGGGTCCTGGGGTGATGCTGTAGCGCCGCGGCCGGACGCGGCGGCAACCTGTTCGTCTGCTCCGGGCGTGCGCGATCCGAACTGGTGCGATCCCAGCCGGTGCGATCCGAACGACGCCAATCGAACGATCGTCAACGTGATGCCGGCCGCCGCGGCGATCGTCGCCGGCAGCGCGGCGCTGATCGCGATGACGCCGGCGACCTGTGCGACGCCGGTCCATTCCCTGCCGGCGGCCAGGACGCCGACCGATTCCGCGATCACCGTGCTGATGGCCGCGGCAATCGCGAAGCCGGCGGCCCGGCGCGAGTTCGTGTCGAAGACGACCCGCCAAGCCAGCCAGGACCCGGTGACGATCGCGACACCGAAGCCGATCAAGAAATGGATGTCCGGCCCGGTGGCCACACTGGGGTGACCGCCGATCGCGTCCACATCGCGGAGGATCGACGCACCCTGGACCACTGCGAACACGGCCCACCCGACAGCCAGGCCGGCGACGGCCAGCACCGTCACACCGCGGGACAACTCCGTCAGTCTCACCCATTCGGCGACGGCGATCCATCCGCGTCGCAACCGATTGGCGAAGGTTGTCCAGGTGGGTCTGGGCTTTCTCTGGAACACGGGATCCCCTTGACTCGGTGCGCTACTACGAGTCAGACCGACGAAACCGGACGTCAGATACAAGTTTGTTAAAATGCCCCATTGCGGACACGGCAGCCGGGCTGCCTTGCCGCCCGGAGCGACTTCTGCCTCGACCGGCCCGGCAACCACCGGTAACCCGGCGGCGTCGGCGATTGAGTTGGCACAGCAACGAGTTCTGAGAGCCGCCGCCGACGATGTGGATGACGCCGACCCGCTACCTGGAGAGCCGACCCGCGTCATGCACTCTCGCGGCGAAAGTGACGGCCAGGCTGACCGGTTGTCCTTGCAGTTCCCAGGTCCGGGTGGTTTCCGACAGCAGCAGTTCCGCTGTCCAACATCAGCCATCCCCGGGTCGACCTCGGTCGCCGAGCCGCCGAGCTCCTCTTCAATGAGATTCAGGCGCTGGACAGCGGTGACCCGCACCAGCACGTCCAGGAACGATTCACCCCTGCCCTGGTGGTGCGCTCGTCGTCCGAGGTCGAACGCATCGCAGCTACTGCGCTCTAGCGAGTCAGGGGTTCGGCTTCGCCTGGCCGCCAGGTCTTGTCGAACCATGGTTCGAGCGGGCCGTACAGCCGCAGGACCGCAAACCATCCCTTGCCGGCAACGGTTTGCGTCCAGTTGGCTTCTTGGCCATCGGGGCTGGACGGTCCGAAGTACAGGTCAACAGACCCGTCGGGGTTGATCTGCAACGCGTCGCGCCGGCTGTTCTTGCTCGGGTACGGCTGAGAAGTCTGCAGCTCGGACCGGGTCTGCGGGTCATAGACGACGACGGACCAGAAGTCCTTGGCGGGCACATCCGCCGGGACGTTCAGCCGGTAGTTCCTCCCGCCATCGAGGACGTCGCGATTGCTGTCGAGATTCAGCACGGCGTACTGCGACCCGAGCCCGACCATCCTCATCGCCATCGCCGGGGTGTTCACGGTAGCCAGGTAGAAGAACCGGGTGCGGGCGTCAAGATTCCGGCCGCCGATCCCGCCGTCGTCGAGCCAGCGATAGTCGCCGCCAACGAAACCGGTTGTCCATCCGCTGTTCTCGTAGATGTACGTCGCTGGGTCCCTGGGTTGGAAGGCCACCGCGCGGGCGGTGGCGTTGCCAACAGCCACCGCCTCTTCCAGGATCGCCGTCATCCGGGCGTCGGGTGCGAACGGTCGGTCCTTGCGGATGCCGATGGCCGCCGCCTGACCGCGCAGTTCCGGGTCGAGCAGGTCGACGGGTTCGCGTTGGATGACCTCGGCGATCTCGGGGTAAAAGGTGAAGTCGTTGGCGTGGATGGTGTTGAACGGCTTTCCGGATCCGCTGATGAATTCCATCGCGGGCGGGTTGGCGGCCCGGGACAGCGGGTAGATCTTGAGCCCCTCCCGGAAGGATCTCGTCGGAACATCTGGTTTGCCGTCGACGAGCAGGCCGCGCAAAACCAGGACATTGACCGAACTCGGTGACCGTCCGACGAAGTAGCCCTCCGGGATCTCGCCGTCGTAGTCGGTGGGCACGATGAGGTACTTCCCGCCCTGCCCGCGGTCGGGGCCGGGGGCGCCCATGTCGATGACGAACCGGAAGTAGGCGTCGTTGACCGTGCCGGGCCCGCACCGTGGTGGCACCTCGACCACGGTGGGGCCGTCACCGGCAAGGTCGAGAACCGTGAGGGCGTAGACGGTGTCGGTATTCCCCGTCAGGAACAGCGGGTTCGAATCCATCAACTCATCGAAGATCACCACCTTGTTCGGTGATGTCACACCCATTCCGACCAGACCGCGTCGAGCCCCCTCCAGGGAAGCCATCGGGATGAAGTTCAAGAAGACCTCTACCCCGCGGAGGAAGTCCAGGTGGTCGTAGACGGTGCGGGTGGTGGCCGCCGTGGGGAACCCGTCGAAGAACTCCAGGCGCCCGATCCGGGTCTCCACCGAGTCGGGGGTCATGATCTCTGCGGGGATGTGATGATTGAAACCCGGTGTCGCTTGGCTCATGTCAACAAGCTCCTCATTATTCGTCGGAACCCGTCCGGCCCGCCCGGCTCGCGTGAGCCGACCAAGGACCCGCGGGCACAGGGATGCTCCCACGGCGGCTTTCGGTCCCACGTCACCCGACTGAGGTGATCGGCGCGGAGACAGTGCGGCCGACACCAGGGTGGTTCAGACTTGAGCACCGAGAGGAGAACCCGATGAGCAATGAACAGGCACCGATCACAACAGGTGTCACAACGGAGCTACTCGCAACGGTCGACCTCGGCCCGGAAATCGAAGGCATGGCCGGGCGTCACCTTCGGCTGCGCCGGGTGACCATCGAGCCCGGCGGTGTCTTCGGCCCGATTCACGATCACCGGGACCGGCCAGGCATCGTCTACGTTCTGCAGGGATCGATCACCGACCACCGAAACGGAGCCGCGACTCCCTACGGGCCGGGGGTGGGCTGGCCCGAAGATCGGAACACCGTGCATTGGCTGGAGAACAAGGGAACGATTCCGGCGGTGGAGATCTCGGTCGATATCGTCGGCCTCCCTGAGGAGTGATTCAGCCCAGCATGCGCTGCACCACCTCCCCCATGCGCCGGTGCCCGATCGTCTCGTACCCGACGACGATGCCGGCCGGCGCCAGCATGACCAGCAGGAGGCTCACGCCCAACCCGGCGCCCGCAGCGGCGAGGAGGACCGCCGCGACGAGCGCCGTCACGGCCCCGGCGACCAATACCAGGTGGAACGAATCGACGGCGTGCACCAGGTAGGCGTAGATCGCGAAGTAGGCAGTAACCGAGACGAGGACCGGAACGGCCACCGCGACCACCGCGGCGGGGATCCCGACAGTCGCCTCACCGCCCGCGACGTACGCGGCAGCATGCAACCCGGCACCCAACGCTGCGGTCGACGAGAAGACCACGATCCCGCCGTAGGCCCATACCCAGGCGCGACGCCGATGCCGAGCCAGGATCTCCCCGAAGGGCACGACGAAAAAGCTCCACCACAGGCCGAACGCGAGCCCGATCCCGGCGACCGCCACCAGCACTGCCTCCAGGCTCCAGCCGGCCCGGCCGACCACCCCGGAGACGGCCGCGATCGTGCCGAGCACCACCTCGCCCAGGGTGATGATCATGAACAAGCCGTACCGCTCGGCGATATGGTGCGCATGCCATGGCGGCATGCCGGACATCCGGGCGGCGAGCACCGGACCGCCGAGTTCAACGGCATACAACACCACCAGGACAGGGGCCAGCACCCCGAGCGGCGGGTGCGCCACCACAACCAGGATCCAGCCGAGTTGGGCGCCCGCGATGGTCGTCGCGAAGATCAGGGCGGTCCGCCGGCATGCCGGATCCTGCCTGGCCACCCGCAGCCATTGCGCGAGCATGGCCGCCCGCATGACGACATACCCGGCGACCAGCACACCGATATCGAGCGGCTCCCCAGCGTCGATCGAGGTGAACACCTGCGGCGTACCGAGCGCGAGGATCAGCACGCCGACCATCTGAACCATCGTCATCAGGCGGAAGAACCAGTCGTCGGTGTCGAACGCCGATGCGAACCAGGAAAAGTTCACCCAGGCCCAACAGACCGCGAACGTCACGAAGACGAATCCCGTTGCCGCGCCGGCGAAATGACCCTCCGCGATGAGGTGGGCGGACTGGTCGCTGGCCTGTGCGAAGGCCGCGACGAACGTGACGTCGAAGAGCAGTTCGAGAGGGGTGGCACTGCGATGCGCTTCCGCCGGGTCACGGCCGACCATCGGGCGAAGCCGGTGCTGACGATTGGGAAGGTTCACGGGGACCAGCTGGGCCGTGCCCCTGTCCGGCAGGTGTAGACGAATGCCGGGGGCGCGTTCCACCAAACCGTGCCGGAGACATCCACCCGCTCGAAGGCCGACTCCAGCAAGGTGCGCTGCCGACGCTCCACCACCACGGGGGACCGCGGACCGTTGGTTCGTCCGCGGAGCGGTGCCACCATCCGGTCGGTGGTCCCGACACCGGGGCCGGTCGGTTGGCGGGGACGATGGCCGATCATCGGTAACGCTTCAGCGCCCTGATGATCATGGAAATGGACACCCCGAGCATGCCGATGATCGGGATCAGCAGGGAGAGCAGCACGATCGTGTTCGGCCGGAACCCCACAGAGCCGTCCTTGACGGCGTAGGCGCCGAAGGGGATGGCCACGCCGCCGCCGCCCCCTCCGGAGCCAAGCCGAGCTGATTCGTCGAGGGCGCCGAATCCATAACTGACGAATGCGACTGGCACGAGGTCAACACCGTCCACCTTCTGTGTCTCGCCGACCGCGAGGGTGATCCCCCGCTGGGGTACGCCGGCCGCCAGTCCCTGCGTGATCGCGCCTGCCGGTGGATTGGTCTCGGTCATGGGTGTCTCCTTCGTTCGCCGCGGGGGGCTCGGGTCGATGTCGCCCGAAGAATCTGCGCCCGGCCACTGCGGTCGAGCGCACGGCGGAAGCGGCTAACGCGCGGCCTGCTTGATCATGGCGAGCACAGCGAGCGGCTTGCTGATCATCGGCACGTGTGACGAGTTCACCTCGACCGTGGTGGCGCCGGCCCTGGCGGCCATCACCCGCTCGGCCTCGGGGGGAATCGTCTGGTCCTGCCTGGCGACCATGTACCAACTGGGGATGGTCTCCCAGCCGGGAACACCGGAGGGTGTGCCGAACGCGGCCAGTGCTGCCGGCCGCTGGGCCGCCGCCATGGTGTTGGCCACTGGACGGGGGAGGTCTTGCGCGAACAGCCCACGGAAGAAGGCCGGGTCGATGTAGGCATCGGCGTCGCCAGCCGAGGCGCCCGGGAAGGGCCGAATGACGAGGTGCTCACCGAGATCGGTGTGTCCGCCGCCCAACGCGTTCGCATCTTGCACCGTCTCGCCGTGACCGAGCGCGTATGCGGCGATATAGACCAGCGAGCGGATGTCGGGATCGCCGGTCGACGCGTTCGTGATCACGGCCCCGCCGTACGAGTGGCCGACGAGGACGATCGGCCCTGGGATCGTGCCGAGAAGGGTTCGCAGGTACTCGCTGTCGTACTGCACTCCGCGCAGCGGATTGGCGAACGCGAGGACCGGATAGCCGTCGGCCTGCAGTCCGGCGCCGACGACCGCCCACCCGCTTGCGTCGGCGAAGGCGCCGTGCACGAGAACGATGGTGGGTTTGGTGGGACCTGGCCCGGTCACGGGTCTTTCGGCAATGGTGGTCGGGGTGTTCGCGGTGGCTGGGTTGGCGTTGCCACTGACGGCCAGCACGCTCACCGCAAGCGCCGCAAGGGCCAAGCCGACGATGCTGTGGCGCCTCGTTCGCATTGGCTTCTCCTTCGGTTCCACGTCAGGAAGTTGCTTCGAGTGCACGGGCGATGAACGCTGCAACCTGCACCGGTCGCGCGATGAAAGACGTGTGACTTCCTTCGATCTCGTCAATGGTCGCGTTCATTCGGCTCGCCATGAACCGTTGAGCATCGGGCGAGATGGCGTTGTCCCGAGTGGCGATCTGATACCAGGTGGGACGGGTGTTCCAGCCGTGCGCCGACAATGGCTCGCCGATCGCCGCGGCCGCCAGCGGCCGCTGCGAGACGGCCATGGTCGCTGCCAGGTCGACCGGAACGTCAGCGCAGAACGTCTCCCGGAACTGCGCCCTGTCGATCAGCAGTTCAGGCCCACCGACAGCACCGACCGCGTCGTAAGGAGTGGGACGGATGGTGCTGGCCAGCAATGACGGAGGGAACGGTTCCTGCACGCTCGCGCAGCTTTCGCCGGCCGCCGGCGCGAACGCGGCGAGATACACCATCCCCAAGACGTTCTCGAGATCGGCGGAGGCCTGGGTAATGATCGCGCCGCCGTAGGAGTGCCCGACGAGAACGACCGGACCCAGCACCCCGGTCACAACGGCGTGGAGTGCGGCCGCATCGGAGGCGACGCCGCGCAACGGTGTCGGTGGCGCGATGACCGGGTAGCCGCCGCTGGACAGCTCGCGGATGATGCCGGCGAAGCCGGACGCGTCCGCGAAGGCGCCGTGAACCAGGACGGCGGTCGGGCGGGACGACGTGTTCATTGATTGCCTCCTCGGCGGCAGCGCGAGTCGACGGCTCGCAGATCGACAAGGCCGCCTCGACAAGGAATCTAGGCACCCGAAGTGGACACTTTGTGGATCACGAGTGGACTCAGGTCCGCGGCCGCAGCTCCGTCAAGAAGTCCTCCGCGCGGCTGGCGAACAGATGTGCCCCCCGCTCGACGGACAGCACCTGCGCGCGTTCCGCGGTGGCCCGTACTGCCGCAGCGGGTTCCCCCTGCGCCCGCTGCACCTTCGCCCGGAGCAGGAGCAGCAGCCCCTCCGGGTAGCGCTGCCCGTAAGTGGCGAGGGACTCATCGGCCCGGTCGAGTGCTTCGGCGGCACCGACCGGCAGGTCCGCAGCCAGCAGCATCTCGGCGAGCAAACCGAACCAGGTCGCCAGCCCGGAGCGGGGCGGGTCAAGTAGCACGGCATTGATGATCACCTCGGCCTCCGCCGCGGCGCCGGCCGGGTCTTCCCCACTGACGGCTCTCACCCAGCATCGCGCCAGCCGCTGATATCCGCCGAGGAAGACGAACGAGTAGTCGGGATCGACGGCAATCCCCCGGTCCGCGGCACGCGATGCCCACGCCGGATCGCCCGCCACCGCCGCGGTGACGACCGAGAAGGCGGCCCACACCGTGATCGCGTACGGATCGTCCTCGGCGTCGACTTCCAGCCTGTCCAGCAACGACCGAGCAGCCTCGATGTCACCGTGCAGGGCGGTCATCAATCCGAGCATGACGGGCCAGAGCAGCTGCAGGTCACGCCGGAGCGGGTCCTGCCCGCCGTCCGGACGATCGTCGAGCATCGTCGAGTTGGCGCGACCCAGGTAGCGGAACGCTTCGCTGATGTTCCCCAGATCCCACTGGTGGATGCCCCAGGCGCTCCAACCGTAGGCGCGCACCATCGGATCGGCGGATGCCTCGCCCTGCTCGAGCAGCCGTCGGGCCAGCGGTGCGGCTCGATCGAGCCGGATGCCCTGGGAGTGGGCGGCCCAGCGGGAAAACAGCAGGTCGGCCGCCTCCCGTTCCCGCCCCAGCCCACGGGCCAGCTGTTCGGCCCGCTGCAGCAGGTCGAGACCGAAGCCGACGTACCCCGACCGCATGCCGATGACCGCCGTCAGCTGCGACAGCGCGTTCAGCTCCACCTCGGCCGCCCCGGTCCGTCGTGCGAGTTGCGCGGCAGACTGCAGCAGCTGTTCGGCGGCCTCGAAGGCGGCCTTGCCTGCGGCGCTCCGTCCGGCGCAGATCAAGGCGTCTGCGGTCCGGGTTGGGTCAGCAAGCGGGCCGGCCGCCCACAGGTGATGGGCGAAGCGCTCGACCGCGACGTCATCCGCCGCCTTCCCATCTTCCAACGCGTCCGCGACGCGCAGATGCATCGACGGCACGTTCCGCCGCGGCGTCGACTCGACGACCGACTCGCGAACGATGTCGTGGGCGAACCGGACCACCCGCGGGTCTGCGGATGCAGCGGTCAGGCCCAGGCCCTCCGGGGACTCCAGCCGGTTCAGGCACGCCTGTTCATCGATACCGACGGCGCGCGCGAGCACACCGAGATCGACCTCCGAGCCGATGATGGCGGCAACCTGAAGCAGATATCTGGTGTCCTCGTCGAGCCCGCTCATCCTGTTCCGCACCACGTCCACCACAGTGGATGGCAGATCCGTCCGATTGGCCGCCTCTGCGGCGGCATCACGGTCGGCCAGCAGCCGGGAGAGCTCTCGGACGAAGAACGGATTCCCGGCGGTTCTCCGGTGGATGCTGCGGGCCAGCCCGGGCTCCAGTCTGCGGCCGTTTTCGCGATCCACGAGTTCGACCACCTCGTCGGGGGAAAGGGCATCGAGCCGAATCCGGCGATACCGGGGTGTCCGGCTGACGCCGGCCAACATCTGCACCAACCCGGATCCGGGCATCGGAGCCCGGTCCCGCAAGGCGCCGATCACCGCGGTCCCTCCCGGCATCCGGGACGTGAAGTGACCGAACATCTGCAGGGAGACGAGATCGGCCCACTGGAGGTCGTCGATCAACAGGATCACCGGCCACCGCGCCGCGACGTCGCCGACGATCGACACAACCTGCTCGAAAAGGCGGAATTTCGCGCCGCTGTCGGGCAGCACCGGCGAGACGAGGACATCGTCACCGGGCTCGGTCAAGCGGCGCAGCTCGCCGGCCAACCGCTCCACTCGTGACGTCGGTGCGAGCTGGTCCATGATCGCGCCGATGATCTGGATCCACGGCCACATTGCCGGTGCGCCACTTCCCTCCAGGCACCGTCCCCAGACGACGAGTGCCTTGCGGTGGCCGGCTATCACGGCAATCTCTTCGAGCAGCCTGGTCTTGCCGATTCCCGGTTCGCCTTCGACGACGACCACGCCGGTTGCTCCGCGAACTGCCGAATCCACTGCGGCCGAGAGCACAGCGAACTCCTGCGCCCGACCGACCATGCCGGCCAACGGTGCGGGAGCCACGTCGTGCTCGGCACTGCCCGCAATGCCGTGATCACCGGCGGCGGGTGGCAACACCTGACCCAGCACACGGGCATGAGCGGCCACGAGCATCGGGCTGGGATCAACGCCGAGCTCGTCGGCGAGACGGGCGCGGACCGACCGGTAGACGGCAAGCGCCTCTGCCTGTTGCCCGGCCGCGCCGAGCGCGGAGATCAGACTCGCCTGCGCCGGCTCGTGCAGCGGATCCATCGCCGTCGCCAGGCGCAGCGCAGGCAGGACCAGCTCCGTCCGACCGAGCGACACGGCCAGTGCGGCTGCGGCCACTCCGGCATCGAGGAATTCCGCGTTGACGGTCGAGAATCCCGATGCGGCTGTTCCCTCATCGGTGCCGGCACCGGCCGGACCGCGCCACAGGTCAAGTGCCTCGACGTAACTGTCAAGGGCCGGCTCGTACCGCTGATGGGCCAGTGCCACCCGCGCCTGCGCCAGCAGGGACCGGAAGGCGACCAGGTCCAGCGTCTCCGGCCCGGCCGTGCACAGATACCCGTCACCCCGCCGCTGCAGATACGAGCCGTCGCGCCGAGTTGGCAAACCGGGCTCGAGCAGGTGCCGGAGCGCGCCGACGTACTTGCGCAATGTGTTGAGTGCGCTGGGCGGCGGCGAGTCGCCCCAGATGTTGTCGATCAGCTCACCGTCGCTGATCGGCCGGCCCGCCCGGGCCAGCAGGATGGCGAGCAGGCGCGCCTGCTGCCGAGGTCCCGCCATCAGCTCAACGTCGCCACGCCACACCCGCAGCGGGCCGAGGATCTGCAGGCGGAGGTGATCAGCACCGACCGGCTCCCCGGCCCGTCCTGCCTGCGCGTGGTGCACGTTCACCTCCGTCGAACGATCACTGCGCGAGTCAACGGCGGCGACCGGCGGACGGAACCGATGCGGGCACGATGCCCGACGGGTCGGCGGCCAGAACGGCGCAAACGCGGGTAATTATCGACCGGTCCAAGATCAACGTCAACGAACCGTGCCAGGGATCCTCAGCGCCGCAGCACGACTGTCGTCCAGTTGGCGTGACCGCGGATCTCGACGATCGGCCCGCCGGGAACAGTTGGTGGGCCTGCCTTGTCCTTCAGGGTGGACATCGAACCGCCGGTGAAGCCGTCACTGCGGGCGACGATCGCGGCGCCGAGGCGTAGCCGGACGGTGCTCCACGACGCCAACACCTCGATCACACACCCGGTCGCCGGGATCAGCGCCTGACCCAGGTCGAAGTCCGCGGTACCCATCGAACCGGTGATCACGAGGTGAGCGGGCACCTCCCAACGACCCGTGCGCTTGACCGTGGCCCAGTCGACGCTGATCGTGTCGGCACCACCGATCAGCCGGCCGGGCAGCGCCGATCCGGCCGGCGGAAAGATTGCGGCGGCGGTGGGCAGATCTGCCAGGGCTGCGCGCAGGTCACCGCGGGTCTTGGCCGCGTACACCGTCTGCGAACGCTGCTCGAACTCCCCAAGGTCGAGGTAGCCGCCGCCGACCGCCTCGTGCAGCACGGCCACAGCCTGCTCGCGTTCCCGGTCACCGACCCGGAGCGCATCAGAATTGTCGGGCTGGGTCATCGCGTTGACTCTACCGATCGGCCGAGTCCGCTCCATCGCGTAGCAGTCCGGCGCTGCGAGACCGAGAATGACGCAACAACCGTGCCCGACGCCAACGCGGACGCCGTCATCTCCAGCCTGGTTCTCTGCTCTGTCAGTGACCCGGCGGGCAGTTCTCGCCGAGATCCGCCGGATCCTGCGACCGGGCGGTCGGTTCAGCTTCGCCGAGCACGTTGTCGCGAAACCACGCACGCTGACCAGCATGATCGCAGCTGCGGGCTTCATCAGTGTCGGCATCATCCCCTACCGGATTCACTCGCCGTTCGTCCCGTTCAACACCCACATCGCCGGCACGGCCATCGCTTGACGGTGAAATGCGCTCTGACGTGAAACACACTCGAAGTGAATACGATTGTCCGGTGATCTCGCACGACGACGTTCGCCGCATCGCCGCAGACCTGCCGGGCGCGTACGAGCAGGCCTCTTTCGGCGGCCGGCCCTCATGGCGAACGAAACCGCGGATGTTTGCCTGGATTCGCGAGGACCCCGAGGCCCTCGTGGTCTGGGTTTCGGCAGAGGAGGAAAAGGCCGCCATGATCGCGGCCGAACCCGACCGATTCTTCACCACGACCCACTACGACAACACGCCGATCCTGCTGGTTCGCCTCGATGCAGTCGACGTCGTAGAAGCGCGTGAACTCGTCACAGAGTCCTGGCGCCTGCGGGCATCTCGGGCACTCGTGAAATCCTGGGATGCCGCACACTGATCGTCCTGATCGACCTTCCCCGTGAAACCAAACCCTGGTCAACCGAACCTCTGGGCGCAGTGCGCACGTTGTCCTTTGTATGAGGACCCGAGCGGCAGGCCTGAATGCTCTGGGCGGGATCAGCCCGAAACCAGCAGAACCTGTCGTCCGAATCGGGATGCCGGAAACGATCTCGGAGTGGAAGGCGCTGGCCGACGGATTGCTGGTCAGCAAGTGCTGCGCATTCCACCGCAATATGGAGATCTCGTCACGCTATGCGTGGATGTACGAACTCCTGCCGGCCTGCTTCAAGTGGGCCGGAATGGCGGCCATCGCGTCGCACCACGTCCGGCTCGCGCTTTTTCCGCTCCGACTGGGCACCGGCCGAACCGGCCAGCTGGATATCCCGCGGAGCCTGGTTCGCCGCAGGACACTGCTGCTCGACGACGTCAACACGATCCGGTCGACGAACAACGCCATCTTCGACGACATTTTCTGGGTCCACCTCGCCTACGTCACCACCGGCGACGGGATGGGGCGACTCCGCGCTCTCCTGCGGACCGAGCAACACTATGCGCCCGTCCTTGCCGGCTTCGAGGCGATCGACCGCGGACGCCGCGTCCTTCAGGACCGCACAGCGTCCGCCGTCATTCGAAGAATGGCCGACGATCTTGTCTGGAAGGGCAATGTCCAACTCCTCGAGCACGAGCAGCGCACGCTGGTCCAACCGGATTTCGATCACCTCTCCTGCGCCTTCGCCAGGCTCATCTCGATCGGCTCGGCCACCACCTTCGAGGTGCGCGGGCTACGGCAGGATGTTGCCTACTTCACCTCGTTCTATTTGTCATCGCTGCCGCAGGCCCTCCGACACGGCCGGTGGGGGCAGGCGTGGCCGAGGATCACCCGTTTCGAGGACCGGTGGCGTTGGGTCACCTTGAGCGTCGTTCCGCGATTCCGGAAATTCGACGCGAACGCACACTTGATCGAAGCCAGCCTGCGACGAATTGTCGATGACGCGCACGCCTTCGCGTCGACGCCCTGCCGGTAGTTCCTGCAGCGAGACTCCGCGGCCATGATGGACTCGTGACCGATGCACCCGCCTATCGGATCTGGCCGCCCATCGCGCTCGGCGGCCCCCTGCTCGCGGGAGTGATAGTGACCGCCACCGCGGGGGATCCGTTCCCGCTGGCTGCGGACAACGCACGGGTCGTCGGCGCGATACTCGTTGCCGTGTTCGGCATCTGGAACGGGTGGACGCTGATTGTGATGGCAGCCAACCGCACTGCGGTGCTACCGGGCGGCGCCACCCGCGCACTGCTCGATCGGGGGCCGTTTCGCCTCAGCCGAAATCCGCTCTACGTCGGGCTGATCCTGCTCGACATCGCGCTCGCGCTGCTGTGGCCGTCGGTGTGGGCGCTGATCGCGGTCCCGGTCGGCATCGCGTTGTTGTCCTGGGGCGCGATTGGTCCCGAGGAGCGCTATCTCAGCGCCAAGTTCGGCGCCGCGTACGACGACTATCGACGGCGGGTTCGACGCTGGCTATGACGCAACGCGGAAATGAAATCCCGTCGGCGCTGATGGCCGCTTCAGCGTCTTGGTGACGCATCGGGGGTGGCCACCCAGACGGTCCGGGTGGTGCGGGGTTCCAGCTCCAGGTCGTCGGAGATCCGCTGCGGCAGGTCCGCGACGGCGCCGCGGTCGTCAGCGGTGAGGCCCGTCAGGTGGGCGAAGCGGGTGAACCATTGCTGGGCGTACTCCCGTGCCGCCGACGTCACGGGCGCCGCGGTCGTGACCTCGGACGTGGTCACGGCAAACCCGGCGGCCTCGATGATCGGCGTCCAGTCCGGATAGTGGTTCCACCCCTCGGCCGCCGCGGCGGCGTGGCAGCGCTGCTCCAACTGCGCTCCGGGCGGATCGCACAGGAAGCTGGGCAAACCGGCAAGCTCCACGACGACCAGCACCCCGCCCGGCGCCAGGGCCTGGCGGACCCCCGACAGCAGCCGGTCGGGGTGGGCGAGGTGGTGCAGCGAGGATGACGCCCACACCAGGTCGACCGGCGGCTCGACGCCAAGCGCACCTCCGACCGCTCCGTCCGCGAGATTCGAGACGCCGCTGAGCGCCGGGAAGCCGTCGTCGAGGTCGGCCTGCACCGTGGCGAAGCCCTGCTCGCGTGACCGCTCGAGCATCGGCGGATCGTTGTCGACGCAGGTCACCGCGGCGTCCGGGTACCGCTCGCGCAGCAGCCGGCTGCCGGCGCCGGTGCCGGCGCCGAGGTCGACGATGCCGCGCGCAGCAGACACGCCGGCCAGGTCCAGGACGGCTGCCAGGTTCTCGCCAAATACCTCTGCATCGAGGTCGAGGACGCGGTGCTGGTCTTGCTCAGCAGACCGCTGATGGTGTCGGTGGTCGTGGTCCCGCGTGGGGTGGGGGTGGTGAGCCATTTCCCTACCGTAGACGCGACTTGCTTAATTGGCATAGTCTCTTGCGCATGAAGCAAGACATCGATGCCCTCATCCGGCAGCGCATCCGCGCCCTCCGCCTGGCCCGTGGGTGGTCGCTGGACGTCCTGGCCGGCGCGTGCTTCCTGAGCCCGTCGACACTGAGCCGCATCGAGACCGGCGATCGGCGCATCGCCCTTGACCAGCTGGTGCCGATCGCCCGCGCCCTGGAGACCACCCTCGACGAGCTCGTCAGCTCCCAGGAGGATGACGACGTCGTCATCCGGCCCCAACCGGCGCACCGCGCGGACGTCACCACCTGGCTACTCTCGCGCGACCGCGCCGCCGCCGGCGTGGTGGTGGTCAAGACCAGAGTGGGCGCGGGGGCCGCGCTGGCGCCCACGCGCCAGGTACACCCCGGGTGGGAGTGGTTCACCGTGCTGACCGGTCGGGCCCGCCTGGAACTCGGCGACCGGGTGCTCGTGGTGGAGGCCGGCGAGGCCGCGGAGTTCTCCACGATGGTGCCGCACCGGATCAGCGCGGTCCCGGAGTCCGGCGACCTGGAGATCCTGTCGATCTTCAACCGTGACGGGGAACGGGCGCACCTGCACGACGCGTGAGCTGCGCAGCGGGCCGATGCCAATGATGACCAGGCGGGCGAGTGGATGACCCGGCGGTGTGCGGGTCTGAGCCAGCTGTCAGGCGCTGCGGGGCAGCGCCACCGGGCGGAGGACCAGGGGATCGGGCACGGCGGTCGGCACGATCGCGTTGGTCGCGTACCGGTGAACCTGGCCGAGCTGATCGGTGATGGTGACGCTGTTGTCTCGGCTGCGGATGTTGGTCACCACGTGCGGCGGCATGCCGTCGACGGGTCGCCAGAGATCACCGGGGGCAAGGTGCCCAACATGGTGCAGGGTCTCGGTGTAGCCGCCGCGAGGCGTGGCTTTGGTGCGGTGCTCGTGCACCGCCGCCGCGTTGCCCAGGGTCAAACACATGGCTCCTCCATTGAGTCGTGCAATCCGTTGGGTCGTGTATGCGGGCCTTCGTCACTCCTCCGGTGCCGAAAATTCCCGAGGCCACCGAATTCAGCAGATGCTGCTCGACCGGGGCGATGAAATCCACCGATCCCGGCGTCGATCCGCCGTGTGTTGCGTCACTGGGCTCCCGCCGGGCTCACCGGCGCGGGTTTCGACAGGCGCGACGCGCGGGTGGCGATTGGCTGACTGCTTCACCGACAAGGCTCCGGGCCGATCCCGGAGTACCCGGTTGACCTGCGAGAACGACCGGAAAACGGGTGGGAGTGGTCCCAACTCGGCGGCGTCATGATGCATCGGGTCGCGTATTGGGGAGACCGCCACGCCAAGCAGGCTGGCGAGAACTGTGACGAACATTTCGCCGTGATCGGCGTCATAGTGGGCCGCTGCACACCGGGTCCGCGGCCTATCGCGACGGGCAGCCGCAGCTTTCCCGCAGTACCACTCGGACCGGTAGTTGCCGGCTCATCGGGGGTTGCCCCGGGCTGTCGAGTTGGGTGATCAGGATGTCGACAACCGCGCGGCCCATCTGTTCCATCGGTTGCCGCACGGTCGTCAACGTCGGACGGATGATTCGTCCGGCGGCAATCCCATCGAACCCGGTGACGGCAATGTCCGTGGGCACCACCACACCCGCCTGCCGGAGCGCGTCCATCAGCGCCAGTGCCTCCTGGTCCGTCGCGCACACCAGGGCATCGGGCAAAGTACCGTTCGCCCGCAGGTCGTCGACAATGATCGCCGCCTGCCGGATGACCCCACCGCGGTGGGAGATCGACAAGTCGGGAACCGGGAGGCCGGCCGCTGCCAGCGCCGCCTGGAACCCCTGAAAGCGACCCAGCTGGTCGGACCCGGCCGTGTCGCCGACGAACGCGAAGGCGCGTAGCCCGTGCACCGTGATCAGATGTTCGGTCAGCGACCGCATCCCGGCAACGTTGTCGACCGTGACGTGATTGAGCTGATCGTCGTGCGCGGACTCCGACATCTCGACAACCGGTATCCGCCAGGCGATCCGGGCAAGCACGTCATCCGGCACGGTATGCGGAAAGACCGCAAGACCATCCACCCGGCCGGCGATATCGGCCAGTACCGTCTCGATGTTGGCATGTCCGCGACCACCGACCATGAGCGCGTAACCGCGTCGCCAGCACTCCAGTTCGACACCGCGCTGGACCTCGTCGACGTAGAGCGGGAACAACCGAAAGTCCTCGTCGACGTCGTCGCCAGGCGGAACCGGCGCCGCCGGTGGATCCGCACCCGGCACGAGGAGCGGCTGGTCGGCAGACTCCAGCAGATACTCGAAGGCGAACAGACCGAGCGCCCTCGTCCGGCCATGGGCCAGGCCGCGCGCGCTGGCACTGGGCACGTAACCCAACTCCCGGGCGACCGCCAGCACCATGTCCCGAGTGGACGCCTTGACCTTCTCCGGACGGCGGAACGCGAACGAGACGGTGGCAATGGAGACACCGGCGCGTTCGGCAACGTCGTACACGGTTGGTCCTTTTGGCATCATCCACCCCTCCAATGCCGCAGTCTATGCGCTTATAGCCTGCGGCATCGCAGCGGGGAGTGCCTGACAACCCGCCAGCGAGGCTCCTCAGCTCATCCCGCGGTCGGCTACCGGGCGCCACGCCGGCCGCAGCTGATCCATTCCGTCAACCCCACAAACATTTGAGAGGTGCTCCGGCATGACGCAGCAGCGTCGTTCATGTTGGACGATCGCGGCGCCCGGATGGTCGCCAACCCGGGGAACGAGGTGCGCAGCGCCGTCGACATCTTCGTCAAGGACATGGGTCTGGTCACCGACGCCGCGCGCGCCAAGGCCTATCCGACCCGCTGGCCTCGGCCGCCGCACAGGTCTACCTGGTGGGCCGAGCTTGGCCGGTCGGACGATTCGTCGGTGATCGATGTGTTCCGAGGCGCGGTGACCGCGGTCTGACTCGATCATGCACAGGCGAACGGCGGGTGGGCTCTGGATCGGCCTACCCGCCGTTCGCGGCGGTCGGTCAGAACCCTGCGAGCGTCACCGTGCGGGTTCCATCGGCATCGTCGAAGCCGCGCCGCCAACTGCCGTCGGGCCAGATGTACTCGACAACCTGCTCTTTCGGCCGGTACAGCGCGGTGTACAGGGTGCCGAACGCCTTGGAATAGTTCCGGTTGTAGAGCGGCTCCGCCTGGAACGCAGCTCCCAGTTCCTCCGGGGTCGGTTGCTGCGCAACGACTTCGGCCAACCGGTTCAGCCGGGGCACACTCTGCAGGGACGCGGCCCGCTCCGGGTATTCCGGCTCGTCGCCGCGGTGGTTGGTCGCGATCGGCGCCGCGAAAAACTCGGGTTCGGTGTCCGGCGCGACGAACGCGGTGAAGCTCTTCCCGTCCGCGTCGATGACCGTCAGGTTGTAGGACATCGCGATCGGCAAGCGGCGCAGCAAATCCTTTGCCTGCTCCGCGGTCTCGGCGACCTCCAGCAGGTAACGGACCACGAGCGGGATCGCAAAGCCCGGCCCGGAACCCGGGCGACCACCAAAGGTCAGCGAGACCACCAGGCCGGCGTCATTCATCCCGTCCAGCAACCCCCAGAGGCAGTCACCGGTGCCGATCACCTTGCGACCGGTGAAGGCGCTCGAATAGATGGTCGCCTCCCACAGGTCCGGGCTGTAATCGTAGTTGCGGCACAGCACCGGGGCGGGCTGCGTCAGCACTGCCTGCGAGCAGGACGGCAGGAACGCCGGCAGGTTCCACATCGTCAGCATCCGGGCCGCGACCTCGTCGTCACCGGCCAGCTCCACCAGCTGCCGGTAGGTGGGCAGCAGTTCCGGCATGTGCCGGGCCAGCATTGCGGTGGCCTCAGCGAGATCGGGCCGGGCCGCATCGCCCTCGGATAGGTACCAGCTTCGATACGCCGGCCAGGTGGCGTCGAACAGCGCCTTCCAGCGCGGGCCGGGCGTCGGCTCGGTGATCCCGTAGACGGTCACCGGGATCTGCCGAGGCTGGGCCGCAGCGGTCGCCCCCGCAGCCGTCGCCGGATGGGGGGCCGAGGCGGCCCGATGAGTCGGGTACGCCAGCTCAGCCGGCCACGTGTCCCAGTCGACCCGCGCCCAATCGACGGAAGCCCAATCGACGGAAGCCCAGTCGATAGTGGCCCAATCGACGGAAGCCCAATCGACGGTGGCCCAGTCGAGCCGCGCCCGGCGGTCGAGTGCCACCGCAGCAGGGAGTTTCGGGGTTTCCGGGCCAGATTGCCCTGACTGGGTGGCACTCGACGAGCGCGCGTCGGCCGGCGGGATAGTGACGATCGCCGAGGTGACGAGAGTTGCGGGAGCGACGGCAGGTGCGGGAGCGACGGGAGTTGCGGGAGCGACGGCAGGTGTGGGAGCGACGGCAGGTGTGGGAGCGACGGCAGGTGCGGTTGCGACTGCTACCGCGGACCGCCGACGAAAAGGGGGCTTGGGAAGCGCAAATGTTCGGTTCATGGTGTCAAGGCTGCCTTGACAAGGTCAGTTTGTCAAGGCGCCCTTGACAAACTTGGACCGTCCGGGGCATCCAAGATCAAAGTTTTGTCCCCTTCCAGGTCGTAGAGCAACGCCAGATGGGCCGAACTATTGATCATGGACCCGAACGAAGAGCCGAACCGGGACCCAGTCGAGCCCGGCCCGATTAGCCGAACCGGGACCCAGTCGAGCTCCGCCCGAGGAGCCGAGCCGAGCCGTGCGTCAGTGGCAGCTGGGCCCGTGCCCGGCGGCCCCGTGGCCCGTGTGCCCACCCGCGTCCGCGTGCCCCGCGGTGCCGCCGTGGCCGGGCTGCGGCGGCACATCGAGTGACGGGTTCCGGTCGAAGAACCCAAAAGGCTTGAGCCAGAAGGACACCGCGTCCACCGCCATGATCGGCCACTCCTCGGGCCGGGTGATGTGATGGATACCGAACACGTACCAGAGGACCACATCGGTGTTGATCAGCGACTCGTCGTCGGCGATCCACCTGGTGAGGCCGTCATCGGTCTCACTCTGGGTGGGATACGTTCCGCACGGCCACTTCTCGTCGTCGTGGTTCCGGGTCACCCACAGCGTGTGGCCCATCACCGGGGCCCGCAGGTACTGCGGGGACGTGGGATCCATCATGACGGGGAAGGCGGCGCCGGGGACCAGCTTGTAGCCGACCGGGGTGCCGATCCCGTTCAGCTTGTCCGGGTTGACCACCTTCCAGCCGCGTTGGGTCTCCCAGTTGAAGTCGCGAGCCGATTCCGCTTCGGAGGCAATGGGCGTGGCCTTGGTGACGAGGGCCAGACCGTATGGGTTCTCCGGGCCGACGGGGGCTGCCATGGAGTCGACCTCGAGGACCGTGTTGTTCTGGCCGTCGACGTCCATGTCGAGCCGGGCGACCAGGAAGTGCTGGTGATACGGCGCGTAGGTGCGCTGGTCGACGAGAGTGCCGGTGGCCGGGTTGGGGTCGCCCTCCCGGATCGGTGTGGTGACCATGATCCCGGTCGCTCGCACCTCGCACTCGATGTTGCCGTCCTGGTAGAAGCGCCAGTAGACCAGGTACTCGTAGTTGGCGACCGTGGCGTGGATGGAGACCACCATGCGGCGCTGGCGACGCACCTCGGCGCGGCCGTTGAGCGAGTCGACGTGCTTCCACAGCACGGCGTTGTCTTCCTCGTGCAGGCAGATGGCGTTCGCCGTCGTCGTCGGTTCGCCCTTGCTGTCCGGCAGCACGGCGTCCACGTAACGGATCTCGCCGAGGCAGTCGCAACCGAGCGCGAGCGAGGTGGTCATGTAGCCCAGGCCCCACTCGCCGATGTCGTAGGCCGTCCGCCGGTAGTGGTCGAAGCTGGAATCCCGGTAGGGGACGATCATTTCGGCAAAGGACATGCGGTACGCGATGTCCCGCACGGTGCCGTGGTCGTCGTACTTGACCTGGTGGATAACGGGGCCCTCGCGGTAGTTGAAGGCCAGTCGGAACTCCCAGTTCTGCCAGCGCACCACATTGCCGTCGATCTCGAACGACGGGCCGTCGGGCTGCGTGATCTCCAGCGGCTTGATGTCAGTCCGAAGGGTCTGGCCGGGCACCAGATCGGGTTCGTACTCCCCCATCACGGGAGCCGGCGCGGCGACCACGGAGTCGTACTCGATCTCCAGCAGGGACATCGTGTTCATGTCGACGATCAACTTCATCCCGGAAACCGGGTTGGCGTAGGGGTTCCCGGTCGGCGTCGAGCGCACCCAGATGTCGGCCCAGCCCAACCGCTTGTCCCGCCACTGCTCCGGCATCAGGGCCTTGCCGTAGGTCCACACGTCGATGCACACCAGGTCGAGGTCGGTGATGCCGCGTTCGGCCAGGGCCGCCACCACTCGCGGGTCCGCCTTCATCGCGACGTCGCAGTCGTGCCACTCGTCCACGGTGAAGTTCGGGGTCACGCCCGGTACGTGATCAAAGGAGACAACCGTGTCCGTTGCAGGATCACCAGCCGTGCCGGTCTCGCCGAGGTCGACAATTGCCTCGTAGGCCTTGTTGTCGGCTCTGTCCCAGAGGACGGACAGCGAGCGCCGGACGATCGGATCACCCTCCTGCCAGGCCAGCACCGCGGCCTTGGCCGGTTCGTCCAGGGTGATGGAGGCGAAGCGGCGGCTCGGAATCAGATCGCCGGACGCCCGGAGGGCGGCGGTGGTGCGGTTGAATTCTTCGGCACTGAGCGAGTCGAGCGGATGACGGGACACGAACGAACTCCTCGGGACGCGGACGCAGTGGTCATGAGCTGGTCGGTTCCGGCGGAAGGATCGCCGGTGCTCCGATGGTGACGACCGTAGCGTTTCCTGGACAACCTGGCAGGGAACGCAACAACACTCGCCCACTCCGGGTAACTTCTTGACCCGGCCATCCGGCGGGAATCGCTCTTTCGGGGGTACGCGGCGACGCTCACCGCGGTGGCATTGCCCGGGCGCCGGTGGCCGTGTTGCGGGTTGCATCGCAGGTAGCCGCCGGTGATGATCGTTGCTGGCGCGGGTGCAGTGGCAGCCGAGCCATCCCGGCGCGCGGTTCCACCGTCGGGAACCGTCCACCGTCAAGCATGGCAACCATCAGGAGCGCAGTCGGTGCCGAAGCCGTTGAACGTCACGCAGCAGTACGACGCCCCGCCGATCGAGGTCTTTGCGCTTTTCAACGACCCGGACTTCATTGCAGGCCGACTCGAGGACTCCGGCGCTCCCGACTCCGAAGTGATGACGGTCGACAGCACCGCGGACGGCGTCAGGATCGTCACCCGGCAGTCCATTCCTGCCTCGGTGCTGCCGTCGATGGTCGCCTCGATGCTGCAGGGCGACCCGGCCACCGAGCGCACGGAGGACTGGCACTTCGACGGTGAGGTCTACGTGGCCCAGTTCTCGGTGATCGTGAAGGGCGCGCCGGCCACGATCAAGGGCACCATGACCCTGGCTCCGGCCGGCGCCGGGTCGACCCTGGTCGTCAAGGGCGAGGCAGCAGTGCCGATCCCACTGTTCGGGTCGAAGATCGAAGCCGTGATCGCCGAGCAGATCGGCACCCTGCTGGCCCACGAGGAGACGTACACCCAGTCCCGTCTGGTCTAAAGCAAAACAGCGAGCATGACACCATGACGGACTGTGCCCGACCATCGCTTCGTCCTGACGCTGAGCTGCCCTGACCGGACCGGCATCGTCGCGCGGATCACCACCTTCCTGGCCGACATCGGCGGCTGGATCACCGAGGCCGCCTACCACTCCGACGACGAGTCGGGCCGGTTCTTCACCCGGCAGGAGATCCGCGCGGATTCGGTGTCGTTCGATGCGGCCGAGCTGCGGCGGCAGTTCGCCGTCATCGCCGACGAACTGGCCGCCGACTCCTGGCAGGTGACCGACAGCACCGACCGTAAGACGGTGGTGCTGCTGGTGTCCAAGGAGGGGCACTGCCTCTACGAGCTGCTGGCCCGCTGGCACTCCAGGGAGATGGCGGCCGACATCGGCGTCGTCATCGGCAATCACACCGATCTCGAGCCGGTCGCCAGGCTCTTCGGGTTACCGTTCCGGCACATCCCGGTACCCAGGGACGAGCCGGGCAAGGCCGCCGCCTTCGAGGAGGTCCGGCGGGAGGTCGACTCCCACGACCCGGACGCGATCGTGCTGGCCAGGTACATGCAGGTCATCCCCGAGGAACTCTGCCGGTCCTGGGAGGGCCGGTTGATCAACATCCACCACGGCTTCCTGCCGTCATTCCGCGGTGCGCGGCCTTATCACCAGGCGTACGTGCGCGGCGTCAAGATGATCGGCGCCACCTGCCATTACGTCAGTGCCGAGCTCGACGCCGGGCCCATCATCGAGCAGGACGTCATCCGGGTGGACCACGCGGATTCGCCGGCCGACATGGTCCGGCTCGGTCGGGACATCGAGAAGGCGGTGCTGGCCAAGGGGTTGAGCTACCACCTGCAGAATCGGGTGCTGCGGGACGGCCTGCGGACGATCGTCTTCGCCTGACGACCCCGCACCAACGAGGGAAATAGTCGGCAGCCGGGAATGTCACCCGGCCGCACCGCGTTGCCAGCCAAGTAGAAGCAGGGTGACGGTGGAGTGTGAGCCCGGCGAGACAGATCGACTGCCGCACGTCACCATTGCGTCAAAGGCCAAGCACCTCAGACATCCAGGACGGACACCACCATGACCGGCGAACCGGGCGAGCTGTACGAGCTGCACCTGGAGCGAGGCGAGATTGACCTGCTCACCGAACCGGTGCTGATCATCGCGCTCGACGGTTACATCGACGCCGGCTCCGGCGTGAAGCTCGCGGTCGACCACCTGCTGTCGACCTTGGAGCACACCGTCGTCGGCACCTTCGACGTCGATCAGCTGATCGACTACCGCGCCCGCCGCCCGACCTTGACCTACCAGTCGAATGCGTTCACCGCCTACCAGGCGCCGGAACTCGTCATTCACCAGCTGACCGACACCGACGGCACGTCGTTCCTGCTGCTGGCCGGACCGGAACCGGACAGCCAGTGGGAACGTTTCGTCGCCGCGGTCGGCCAGGTCGCGGACCGCTTCGCCGTCCGGCTCACCGTCGGCCTGATGGCCATCCCGATGGGCGTTCCGCACACCCGCCCGACGGGCATGTCCTCACATGCCACCCGCACCGGTCTGCTGCCCGAGCAGGAGGATTGGCTGGGCACCATTCAGGTGCCGGGCCACGCCGTCGGCCTGCTGGAGTACCGCTTCGGACAGGCCGGGCGGGACACCATCGGGTTCGCCGCACATGTTCCGCATTACATCGCCCGGTCGGATTACCCGGAGACGGCCCGCACGCTCATTCAGGCGACCGCGGACGCGACCGGCCTGCTCCTTCCCACCAGCGGACTGGACGCGGCCGCCGCGAACGTCCGCCAGGAGCTGGCCAAGCAGGTCGCGGAAAACTCCGAGGTGGCAGACATCGTGCATGCCCTCGAGCAGCAGTACGACGCCTACGTTTCGGCGACCGGCCGCGGGCTGCTGGCCCAGTCGGCGCCGCTGCCCACTGCCGACGAGCTGGGCGCCCAGTTCGAGGCCTTCCTCGCCGACCGGGAGCGTCCTGGCAACTGACCTGCATAGGCGGGCATAGAGTGCCGCCTTGTGGCGATTGAGAACCCGCTCCTGGTGCTCCCGGAGAAGGAGCGTGGCCCGGTCCGCGCGATCGGCACCCGCGTCTTCATCGCCGTGATGTGCATCGTGATCACCACGACGCTGGTCTACCTGGAACGCGCCGATTACCGGGATATCGACGGTGAGGTCGATTCGTGGCTGGACGCGTTGTACTACGCGACAGTCACGCTGTCGACGACTGGCTACGGAGATATCACCCCGGTGACCCCGGCCGCCCGGCTGACCAACATTGTGATCATCACCCCGTTGCGGTTCATCTTCCTGATCGTATTGATCGGCACGACCATCGAGGTGCTCACCGAACGAAGCCGCCAGCAGTTCCGCACCAACCGCTGGAGGAAGCGCGTGAAGAAGCACACCGTCATCGTCGGGTACGGCATGAAGGGCCGGTCGGCGGTCCAGGCGCTCATCGACCAGGGCTACCCGGCCGATCACATCGTGGTGGTCGACCAGAACGGCGCCAACATCAAGGCGGCGACCGGTGACGGCTGTGTCGGGGTGCTCGGCGACGCCCGGCGGGAGGACGTGCTGCGGCAGGCGGCGGTGCCGAACGCGCACCGCATCATCGTCGCCGCGGACCGGGACGACACCAGCGTGCTGGTCACCCTGACCTGCCGGCGGCTCGCGCCCACCGCCACCATCGCCGCATCCGCCCGCGAGGAACAGAACATCGAAGTGCTCCGGCAGGGCGGCGCCGATGTGGTCATCCCGACGGCGGAATCGGCCGGCCGATTGCTCGGGCTGGCGATCATCGCCCCGAACGCCGGCGAGGTGATCGAGGACCTGCTCGAACCGATCGCCGGCCTGCAGATCTCCGAACGCGAGGTACGCCCCGAGGACGTCGGCCTCTCCCCGGCCCGGCTCACCGCCCGCGGCGAGATCGTGCTCACCGTCATTCGGAACGGCGTCTCGCACCGCTTCGACTCCGGCGGCGTCAAGGTGTTCCAGCCGGGCGACAAGATCGTGGTGATCAGGGCCAACGCGGACAATCCGGATCCGGGCAGCGCCCGGTCGCGAAACCGCCGCCCGACGCCGGTGGAACCCCCCGTGCTCGGCGACCGATCGAGCCTGCCGCCCCGCGGCTGACGGGTCGTCACCGGCGCGACGAGGCGGTCGCGCTGCAGTTCGCTCCCGGGCGAGCGGACAGTGCATGATGGTGCGGGTCGCTGGTACTGCACCGTTCCCCGCAGGGAGGTCGAGATGACACTGCAGAATTCCGATATTGAACCGGTCGGTGTCGTCACCGACGACGACGTGACACCTGACGCCCCCGCCATGTCCGAATCGGCGCTGGCCGAGGCCGCCCGGCAGGTGGCCGACAACCCCGAGGTCAGCAAGGCCCTGCAATCGGTCGTCGAGCTGGCGATGACGAGCTGCAACTGCACCGGAGCCAGCGTCACCCTGGTCCGTGCCGATGGCGGCGCCGAGACCACGGCCACGTCGGACGCGCTGGTCGAAGAGGCGGACGACCTGCAGTACGCCTTCGACGAGGGACCCTGCCTGCGGGCCGCCGAACAGGGTGGCGCCTACCTGATCACCAACACAGCGGCGGATTCGCGCTTTCCCCGGTGGGGTCCGGCCGTCGCCGAACTCGGTCTGCACAGCGTGCTGAGCATCCATCTGTTCACTGATCACCGGGTGCTCGGTGCGCTCAACCTGTACTACGAGTCCATTGTCGACTTCTCCGACGACGAGGTGGAGGTGGCCAAGGTGGTGGCCGCCCATGCGTCGGTCGCGTTGGCCAAGCTCCGCTCCGAGCGCGACCTCTGGCGAGCTATCGATTCCCGGCACCTGATCGGTCAGGCCCAGGGCATCCTGATGGAGCGGTTCAAACTCAGCCCGGAGAAGTCGTTCTCCGTGCTCCGGCGTTACTCGCAGCAGCACAATATGAAGCTGCACGAGGTGGCCGGCTCGTTGGTCAAGACCGGCCGGTTACCGGCGGACCCTGCGACCGTGATCGCCGACTCCGATCCGGAGCCGGCCGACCCGTCCATCGCCGGTTAGGAGTGCACTGAACAACCGGGCTCCTGCGTCGCCTGGTTGTCTGTGTTTCCAGCTATGTCGATTGGCGGCCCCTCCTTGGTCGGGTCCGACCAGTACGCGCGCTCACATCTCGATCGACAACCGCAACTTGTCGGCGATACTGCGCAACCACCGGGACACCTGCATCTGACTCACGCCGATCTCGGTCCCGATACGGGCCTGCGACCAGCCATCGCTGAAGCGCATCCGGACGACCTCGCGCTCCCGATCGGTGAGGGTGGCGAGCAGTCGCTGCACGGTGATCCGGTCCTCAACACGGCGTAGCTCTGGGTCCTCGTCCCCCCAGCCGAGCGCAAGCGCCAGGCCCAGCCCCTGCCCCTCGTCCAGCGAACGCGGGCGGCAGAAAGAGGCCGCCGACCTCGCCTCGCCGATGTCCCGGGTGCTGACCCCGGTGGCATCGGCCAATTCAGCTTCGGTTGGACCGGTTCCGTCGTTGTGCCGGTAGGTCTGCTCGGCCTCGTTGATCGCCGCCCGGAGCTCCTGGATTCGCCGCGGCGGTCGGACGAGCCACGAGTGGTCCCGGAAGTACCGCTTGATCTCACCGACGATCGTCGGCACCGCGAACTGCAGGAAGTCCTCGCTGCGACCCGGTTCCCATCGCCGAACGGCCTTCACCAGGCCCAGAAACGCTAGTTGCTCCAGGTCGTTGCGCTCAACACCGCGCCCCGAATAGCGGGCGGCGAGGGACCTGGCTACGGGCAGGTACTCCGTTACCACCAGCCGGCGGAGCCGTTGCTGCTCGACGGGCTCAGTGCAGGCAGCCGTCCGTTCCAGCAGGTCACGGACCCGCTGAGCACGGACGCCGGTGGGGGCTGCGGCGATGGTGGGAGCGGGCTTGGGCGGTACCGCAGTGGCAGTACCGGACTGAGCGGGAGAAACGCCGACGGGAAGGACGCTGGTCGTATCTACATAGGGGGGCACAGGAATCTCCTGAAAAAGCAGGAATTTTCCTGGCGCCGCTGCTGGACCAGAACTCCATAACACCACAACGGGCACGGAGTTTCAAATGAAAACGAAAGGGAATTTTCGGCCGTCCAAGGTGTGCGCACCCGGGCGGCTTCCGCCGGACTTGTGCTGCCCCGATAATTACCCAGGTGCACCGACCGGGCAGGACCGCCCAAAACAGGCCGAAACGACAACTACGGAGCTTGCATGTCCGCGTCCAGAACATTGATCCTGATGCGCCACGCCGAGGCCGGTGGCGCGTACAACGACCATGAGCGACCGTTGACCCCGGCCGGCCTGATCGACGCCACGGCGGCCGGCAGCTGGATAAGGTCGGCACTCCCCGGGGTCGACGCCGTGCTGTGTTCCACCGCGTTGCGGACCAGGCAGACCCTGTCCGCGACCGGTGTCGGCGCGCCCACCCGCTTCGCGCAGGAGCTGTACGGCGGCGGGATCGACGACATCCTGTCGCAGATCGCGCTCACTCCCGACACCGCAAGCACGGTGCTCGTCGTCGGTCACGCACCGGGGATTCCGGCGACCGCCCACGAGCTGCTGACAGTGGCGGCACTGGCGCGTACCGATGACGGATCCGGTGACGACCGGGCGACCGGCGATCCCGGCGAGAACCGCGAGCACCCGGCCGTCGACGGCCTGCGGCATTTCTCGGCGGGCGCGGTCGCTGTACTGACCACAGCTGCCTCCTGGGCCGCGCTGGACGAACACGGTGCCGACCTGCAGACCGTGCGCCACCCGCGCCGTTGACGGAGCCGTTGCCACGGCCCGGGCGCGCTCGACGGCTGCCACTGCCGGCAGGATTCAGTTTCGGCACGGCGACTTCCGCGTTCCAGATCGAAGGCGCAGCGGCCGTCGGCGGTCGGACTCCGTCGATCTGGGACGTGTTCGCGGCCGCACCGGGTCGGATCACCGACGGCAGTTCCGGGGTTGATGCGATCGATCACTATCACCGCTGGGAGCAGGATCTGCAGTTGCTCGCCGAGCTCGGCGCAACGGCCTATCGGTTCTCGCTCTCCTGGTCACGGATCCAACCCCGAGGTTCCGGGCCGGCAAGCGCGGCCGGCCTCGGCTTCTACGACCGGCTGATCGATCGGCTGCTCGAGTTCGGCATCGCGCCGTTCGTCGGCCTGTACCACTGGGACATGCCGCTGGAGGTGATGGAGCTGGGCGGCTGGCTGAGCCGGGACACCGCGGCGGCGTTCGGCGACTACGCGGAACTGGCCGCGCTCGCCCTCGGCGACCGGGTCACCGCCTGGACGACGGTGAACGAGCCGTTGGTGGAGCTGGCGTACGGCTACGCGGTCGGCATCGACGCACCCGGTCTGACGTTGCTCGGCGGGGCCTTTCAGGCCGCGCATCACCAACTGCTCGCCCATGGCCGGGCGGTGCAGGTCTTGCGGTCGACCGTCAGCGGATCGGTGGGCATCGTCAACCACCACACTTGCGTCGACCCGGCCGGTCGGCGCGGTGCGGATATCGCCGCCGCGAGATTCTATGACGCCTACCATAATCGACAATTCGCCGACCCACTGTTGCTGGGCGAATATCCGACAGCCATTCTTGACATGCCCGGCGCGGCGGCGGACGTCATCGTCGATGGCGATCTGGCGCTGATTTCCGCGCCGCTGGATTTTTACGGCGTGAGTTATGCCCATCCCACTGTTGTCGCCGCCGCTCCGGAAAACCGCTCAATTCCGTTCTCCCTGGAGGTACCCGGTGACCGGCCACTGACGTCCGGCGGCTGGCCGGATCATCCGGAGTCCTTGACCAGGGTGCTGGGCGACTTGACTGCTCGCTATCCGAGGATGCCGCCGGTGTACGTCACCGGCATCGGCGGCGCCTTCGATGACGCGCACAGCGAGGGCGCCCGGCAACCCGACCTGCACCGGATCGCCTACCTGGACGGTCATCTCGATGCCATCGCGGCGGCGGTCCGGGACGGCTGCGACGTTCGGGGTTACTTCCATTGGTCGCTGCTGGATTCCTGGGAGTGGGCCGAGGGATTCACCCGCCGGTTCGGCCTGGTCCGGGTCGACCCGGACACCCTCCAGCGCGAGCCGCGGGCGTCCTACGCGCACTATCGCGACGTGATCCGGCGGGGTTGGCCCGCCGGATCATGATCGTCACCGGATTCTGATCGTGACCGGATTGCTGTCCGATCCGACAATGGCTCCGTCATCGGGCAGGAATCGCGCCTGGAAGACGTAGGTGCCCCTGGGCAGTGACCGCGGAGCCAGATAAACGCCCAGCCCGGCCGTCAGCGACACCCGTGCCACCTCGGCGCCGTCCCGCAGGATCGCTATCTTGCCGCGCGGTAATTGACCATTGCTCAACCCGACTCCGGCGATCAGGATCGCCGGCAGGAACGCCCCCTGCTGGTAGCTGGTCCTCGTGCTGATCAGCACGGTCTGCGAGGTCACAGCGGTGGCCGCGACGGTCAGCGGGATAGTGGCCAGGACGCCCGTGACGTCACCGGTGATGGTCAGATTCACCGTTCCGGCGGAGAGCCCGGCGGGCAGCGTCACCGAGACCGCTGCGGTTCCGTATTCGTCGGTGATGGCGGTGCCGACGGTGGTGTCGATCGGGAACGACCCCAATGACGTGCCGCCGTCGATGCTGACACTCACTGTGCTGTCACGCTTCTCGCCGACACCAAGGGCAACGGCCGGGAAGATCAACGAGGACAGGGCGAACGCCACGGTGTCGCCGGCCCGGTAGCCGACTGGTGCGCCGGCCGGGAAATCGACCCCGACCGATCGTTGGCCGAAGTTCACCGACACCGGCGTCTTCTCGGCCAGGTAGTCGACCATCGCCTGCAGGTCGATCTGCCCGGTGTCCCGCTTGTTCGTCCCGTTCGCGAGCTCGCCGAAGTTGTCCCCACCGGAGGCGAGGAACGAGTTCACCGTCACCGAATAGCTCGTTGCGGGGTCGATCGGCACGCCGTCCAACAGCATCCGGGTGATGTGCGCCCCGGCCTCCGCGGTCGGGTCGTAGGTGTAGGTGAAGCCCTCGGAGATGCCCAGGCGGAGGAACGGGCGGGCGGCACCCGCCGGCTGCCATTGCTGCTCGAGCACGGTCTTGATCTGCGCGCCGGTCAACCGCATGTTGACCAGGGTGTTCGCAAACGGTTGGACGTTGGCCGCCTGCCGGTAGGTCAGCGCGGCCGGATAACCGGCCGGGGTGCCGGCGTTGCCGACCATGTCGGCGCGCAGTCCACCCGGGTTCATGAAGGCGATCTGGGCGCCGCCGAAGGCCGGGTCCGCCGTGGCCCATTGCTGCACCTCGGCGACCAGGTTGCCGAGGGTCGACTCACCGCCACGGTTCTCGGCCACGGTGGGGACCTGGGGGGCGGGCGGGGCCGGTGGCGGTCCGACGACCTTGGCCCGGTTGAACGGTCCGTCGATCTGGCCGAGCTCGATCCTGCCGAGCTGCTCCGCGTTGGCCACCGCGTCGGCGACGATGGTGGCCGTGGGCTGGTCCGTCGGGTAGGGCGGGGTCGTCACCAGCGGCAGGGTGTTGGACTGCACGCCGACGACGTCGCCGGAGGCGGGATCGACGGTGAACAGCAGCTGATCCAGGTTGTAGCCGTACTGGCCGGCGGATACCACCGGGCGGGTGGTCACCGGCCGGTCCGCCCACTCCGGGACCGGAATGAGGTGGTTGTACGTCAGATGCGTGTGCCCGGAGATGATCGCGTCGATGTCCGGGTCAACCCCGTTCACAATCTTCCCGAAGTCCGACGCCGGGTCTGTCGCGGACTCCAGCGCCGGGGTGGCCGCGCCTTCGTGGACGAGCAGCACGATGATGTCCGCGCCCTGCGACTTGAGTTTCGCCGCCTCCCGATTCGCGGCGACCACCGGTTCTTCGATGGTCAGATCCTTGATGCCCTCCGGCGACACAAGTTCATCCAAATGATCGGTCACCGCGCCGATGAAACCGACCTGGACGGTGCCGAACTCGCGAATCCACGACTCCGGCAGCGCGGGGTCGCCGTTGACCAGGCGCACGTTGGCGCCCAGGTAAGCCCAGTTGGCACCCCCGAACTGGTTGGTCGGGCTTTCCGGCGCCATCACCCTGTTGACCAGATCGTCGTACCCCTGGTCGAACTCGTGGTTGCCGACCGCGGAGACCTCGAGGCCGGCCGCGTTCAGCGCGTCGATGGTCGGCTTGTCCTGCGCGATGAAGGAGTCGAAGGTGGACGCACCGATCAGGTCACCGGCGGCCGCGAACACGGTGTTCGGGTTCTGCGTGCGGAGCTGGTGCACGGCACCGGCCAGTACGGCTGCGCCGGCCTCCAGCGGACCACCGCCACCGGCCACGATCCGGCCGTGGAAGTCGTTGATCCCGAGGATCTGCACGGTCGTGGTCGGCGCGGCGCCGTTGCGCAACCCGAGCACGACCGGGTCGTGATCGGAGGAGGCGAAGGCGCTCTCGTCGTAGAACAGGGTGCCGTGGTAGTTGTACCGGCTGTACTGCAGGGCAATCGATTCACCCGAGTTGATGTTCCAGACGTCCGCTCCGGTGGCGCGGTCGAGAGCGTCCTGATTGATCAGGATGTGGTCGAGCGAGCCCGACAACCCGGAGAACGAGTAGGACGACTTGCCGACCTCGAAGTGCTGCTCGGCGTCGGCGTACCCCGCCTCGTAGAGCAGCCGCAGCGGGTCCTCCATCCCGTAGGAGTTGAAGTCGCCCACCAGGGCGACAGCAGTGGCCGGGCCCTTGACGGCAGGGATCCAGTCGCGGAGCGCGGTGGCCTGCCGGACCCGGGATCCGTTGGCCGCACCCTGACCGTCGCCGCTGTCGGCGTCACCGGGTGAGTTACCCACCGATCCCTTGGACTTGAAGTGGTTCATCACGAACAGGAAGGGCGCACCGGCGGCCGGGGTGAACACCTGGGCGAGCGGTTCCCTGGCGGTCTCGAACGCCTCGCCGACATCGCTTTCGGTGCCCAGCGCGTGGGCCTCACCGGTCGGGGCGACCTGGGCGGGCCGGTAGATGATCGCGTTGCTGATGACGTCCATCTGGCTGACGGGCGGTAGGTCGGCCGGGGAGGCGATGTAGGCCCAGGTGCCCGCTCCGGCGTCGGCGTTCAGCGCGTCGACGAGGGTGGCGACGGCCTCGTCCGGTGCCTCGCCGAGAACGGCGGAGTTCTCGATCTCGGAGAGGCCGACAACGGCCGCGTCGAGGCCGTTGATCGCGGTGACGATCTTTGCCTGCTGCCGCTCGAAGCTGGCGGTGTCCCAGGCGCCGCGCGGGCCGTTCCCGGGACAGCTGTCGACGGCGATCGGCGTGCCCGCCCGGTCCTTGAACGACGTGCAGCCGGGAACATCGGCACCCAGCGTGGTGAAGTAGTTCAGCACGTTGAAGGACGCGATGGTGATGTCCGGCTCGCCGGACTTCGCGAGCAGCGCAGCGTCCGGCGCGTCGACCCGGTTGTTCTTGAAGGTCGCCGGGGCGGCCAACGGGCCACCGGGCGCGACCTGCGCGGTCGGGTTCAGCTTCCAGGTGTTGTTGCGGAAGTCGACGATGACGGTGTCGGTGAAGGTGACCGCCTCACCGACCCGCACCGGTTCGGTCAGCGAGACGTACGGCGGCGTCAGGCCGGTGTTCGCCGCTGCCGTGAAGTCCAGGCTCGCGCCGTCGTCGAGCACCACGGCCCTGGCCGCGTTGTCCGCGGTCACCTGCGCCGCCTCCGGGGTACCCGGAGCGAAGGCGTCGGTGGGCTGCCGGAGGGGAGCGTCGCCAACGGCGAGCCCGACCTCGCCGAACCGGTTGGTGGCGAAGGTGTTCGTCACGGTGAAGTCCCCGAAGGGCTGATACAGCATGGACTCCAACGACTCCCGCTGCGCGGGGGCGGTCGGCCAGTCGACATCGGCGGCGGTCACCGTCCCGGAGCCGACGACACTCACGTCCGCCGCGGCGGCCGGGGTGATCTCGGTGAGACCGGAGAACTCACTGACCAGGCCCTTGACCCTGACCTCGTTGCCGATCGCGACGGCGTCGACCGCGTTGGTGCCCGAGGAGTACACGAAGATCGCGTCGGAGGCCGAATGGGTGTCGAGGTTGATCGCGCCGCCGGTGCCCGCGGTCTGGATGACGAAACCGTTGAACCCGCCGGTGGGATAGGCGGCGGTGACCACGCCCTGCACGGTGGCGATCTTCCCGGCGAACGGCGAGGCATCCCCCGGTCCCTGGATGTCGGCGATCGCTTTCTCCCCGACATCTTCGATGTCCGTCGGGTTGGCCGGCGTCGGGGTCGGGGCACCGGCAGTGAAGTCCGCGCCGTTGACTGCGGTGTTCGCGTGGGATTCGTTGCGGGACACGGAGTTGACGTTGGACGGCGCCGGGGTGGGAACGCCGCCGGCCGAGTCGTTGGCGGTGGCCCCGTAGCCGACGAAGTCCACCACCGCGTCGCTGCCGGAGCAGGCGGTGCCGCAGGTCAGTGCCGCCGCGGTGGTCACCAGCGCGACCTTGCCGGCGGTCCCGCTCATCGGGATGGAGCCGTCGACGTCCGGGGCGATCGGCACCGTCCCGCCGGCCCCGGCGGCCTGGGCAACCAGCAGATAGCCATCCGGTTCGATCACGCCGCTCAGCGGTGTTGTCGCCCAACTCGACCCGGCCGCGCTGGCGTACTGCACCGACCAGCCGCCGAGGTCGACCGCAGCGCCGGAGCCGTTGTACAGCTCGATGAAGTCACGGGTGTAGGTCGCGCCGCTGTTGCCGCCGCCGCCATAGACCTCGTTGATCAGCACCCGAGGGCTGGTTCCCACGCCGGCCTGAGCGACACCCGGCGCGACGACCAGCGTGCCCGCCACCAGGGCGGCAACGCCGAAGGCGCCGATGATCTTCTTACGTGACGAACCCACGACAGACTCCCGTTCACCCGGCGAAGACACCATTCCCGCCTAGCGAGTTGACGCCGGCACAGGGATCGTCCGATCGCGATCGGTCGAACAGGTGTGGATCGTGTGAACGTAGACGAGCTAAGAGTGAACGTCCAGTAACACCGGGTGATATGGGTGGAATCAGCCGTGAGGTGCCAATCGTCCCATCAGCCGGTTGGGCAAACTCGCCCGCCGACGTGAACGCCTTGCGGGAAGGCGGCTTTCGGTGTCCTGCCGAAGTCCCTAGCTCAGTGGCGCGGTCGCAGCTCGGCCTGCAGCTCCGCGAACAGCGCCGGACCGGCGGCCAGGCAGCCGGTCTCGGCACCGGTCGGGGTCACCACGGCGTAGGAGGCACCCGCTTCCCGAGCGATCAGCCCGCCGGCCGCGACATCCCAGGCCTGGACTCCCTCTTCGAAGTAGCCGTCCACCGCGCCGGCCGCCACCGCACAGAGATCCAGTGCCGCGGAACCGATCCGGCGGATGTCGCGGACCTTGGGCAACAGCGCGCCGATGACCCCGGCCTGCGCACGCCTGCGCTCGGCGTCATAGCCGAATCCGGTTGCGATCAGGGCCCGCCGCATCGGCACCGGGTCGTTGACATGCAGCGCCCGGCCATCGACGGCGGCGCCGAAACCGCGGATGGCCCGGTAGAGCCGGCGGCTGGTCGGGTTGAACACCACGCCGACCAGTGCGCCTTGCGTATCCTCGACCGCAACGCTGACCGAGAAGTTGTCCAACTGGTACAGGTAGTTCACGGTCCCGTCGAGGGGATCGATCACCCAGCGAAGCCCGGAACTCGATTCCCTGGCCGCCCCCTCCTCGCCGAGCATCCCGTCGTCCGGCCGCTCACCGCTGATCAGGTCGACCAGGATGCGTTCGGCGGCTCGATCCGCGTCGGAAACCGGGTCGGTGGCCGAGGTTTTGGTCTCCAGTCCCTGGATATGTCCGTATCTCGCCATCAGCTCGGCGCCGGCGGCCCGGGCGCCACGGATCGCGAGGTCCAGCAGGACCTCGGGGTCGACGGTCGTGCTCATCCGGTCTCCTCGGGGTGCAGTGCCTCATCAGCCGGGCCGGCCGCCCAGCGGGTGAATGTGACGGTCAGGCCGTCCCGTTCCGGCGCGCAGCAGTACGGCCCGGCGTAGGCGACGGACGTCGGGTCGATGGGCGCCAGCCGCAGCAGCCGCCAGGGATCGGTGGCGCGACGAATGCGCACCGTGAGGGCGGTCCCGGATCGACTGACCCGCACCGTGACCTCGCTGCCGGACCAGTCGGACACCGGCGCCACCGACCAGTCGGACATCTCCTTGGTGACCACCGCGGACGCCTGCAACGAACCGTCGGAGAACTCCACACCCGCTTTGGTCCAACGGGTTTCATCAATGCGAACCAGGACACCGGCCTGGTCGAACTGCTGGTCGAAGTCGGCGAGGAAGCCCACCTCAACTGCCCAGCCGTCGGGCAGATCGCTCAGCAGGGCATGGGCGCCGTCCCGCACGAAACCGTAGGACGTTGTCCGCCACGCGTCCGAGCCGCGCGCAGCGCGCACCACCAGGCGGCCCGCGGTGATGCCGACAGTGGGCGGTCGGTTGAGCCACCAGCCCTGTCGCCAGGGGACCGCATGCAGGGCATCCACGAGGCAGCAGCCTGCCACATGGCCCGGCATTCGTTGTCCGCCGGCGGGGCCTACCCTTCCCGGTCATGGATCTTCGTATCTTCACCGAGCCGCAGCAGGGTGCGTCACATGCGGACCTGCTGGCCGTCGCGCGCGCCACCAGGGACGGCGGGTTCTCCGCCTTCTTCCGGTCCGACCATGTGCTGGCCATGGGGGATGGCGTCGGGCTGCCCGGGCCCTCGGAATCGTTCGTCAATCTCGGCGCGATCGCCGCCCAGGTTCCGGACATTCGGCTGGGCACCCTGGTCACCTCGGCGACCTTCCGGCACCCGTCGATGACGGCCATCGCCGCCGCTCAGATCGACGACATCTCCGGTGGCCGGATGGAACTCGGCCTCGGCTCCGGCTGGTTTGCCGCCGAGCACACGGCCTATGGCCTGGACTTCGGGACCTCCTTCGGGCAACGGTTCGACCGGCTCACCGAACAGTTGGAGATCATCACCGGCCTCTGGGCGACGCCCGCCGGCGGAACGTTCGACCATGCAGGGGAGCACTACACACTGGCCGGGGCGCCAGGTCTGCCCAAGCCGCTGCAGACCGATGCGAACGGATCCCCGCGACTGCCGATCATCATCGGCGGCCACGGGCCGCGCCGAACCCCTGCGCTCGCAGCGCGTTTCGCCGACGAGTTCAATGTCGGCTTCTCCGATTTCGAGGTCAGCACCGCCCAACTCGGTCGCGTGTGGGCGGCCTGCGAGGCGATCGACCGGGATCCCGGCTCGATGGTCTACTCCGTCGCACACCCGGTGTGCGTCGGTGCGAACGACGCCGAAGTCGACCGTCGCGCCGCCGCGATCGGCCGCAGCGCGGCCGAGATACGGACCAGCCCGTTTGCCGGCACGGTCGCCGAGGTCACCGACTCCATCGCGGCCTGGGGGAAGGCCGGGGTGCAGCGCGCCTACCTGCAGGTGCTCGACCTGTCGGACCTGGAGCACATCGCCCTGATCGGGTCGGCCATCCTGCCCGCAGTGCGGGACGCCTGACAGTTCGGGACGGCTGCCAGGGGAGGTCAGACCGGATTGGCCAGGCCGTCGACCACTTGGGCGCCCGGCAGCCGACCCAGCGCGGCTCCGTCGATGACGATCTTCGACCCGCGGATCCCGGAGCCGATCACCACCGGACCGGCAGCCGCGACCGCCGCATCGACGAAGATCGGCCAGCCACCCGGCAGCCCGATCGGGGTGATCCCGCCGTACTGCATGCCGGTGACCTCGACCGCGTCTGCCATCGGTGCGAACGACACCTTGCGGACGTCCAACAGGCGGCGCACGGCGCCGTTGACGTCAGCGCGGGTGGTCGCCAGGACGACCGCGGCCGCCCAGCGCTGCTCTCCCGACCGCTTACCGGACAACACCACGCAGTTCGCCGAAGCGGCCGGCGCGACGTCATAGGCCACGCAGAAGGCAGCGGTGTCGGCCAGTTCCGGGTCGATGGGGGCAACGAACACCAGGTCGGCGGCATCGATGGTGCTGAGCGCGTCCACCACGGGCGTTGCCAGCAGGTCAGGTCGATTCGCCGCGCGCTCGGTGGCCAACCGGCCGAGGGTGAGTGCATCCGTCATGGCTCAGACGATGCCATGCGCAAGGGACAATGAAACGGTGACCTCTTCGACGACCGTCCGGGCGGGCGCCGACGTGCTCCGGATCGGCCAGTACCCGGTGTGGCCGCCTGTCGTGCTGGCGCCGATGGCCGGCATCACCAACAAGTCATTTCGCTCGCTGTGCCGGGAGTTCGGCGCCGGCCTGTACGTCTGCGAAATGATCACCACCCGGGCCCTGGTCGCGCGCGACCCGAAGACCAGGGACATGATTCGGTTCGGGGCCGACGAGTCCCCGCGGTCGGTGCAGCTCTACGGCGTCGACCCGGTCGTCGTCGGCCAGGCGGTTCGCATTGTCGTCGAGGAGAACCTGGCCGATCACATCGATTTGAACTTCGGCTGCCCGGTCCCGAAGGTCACCCGCAAAGGCGGCGGATCCGCGCTGCCGTACAAACGAAAGCTCTTCGAGTCCATCGTCCGGACAGCCGTGCAGACCGCCGGTGCGGCGAACGTGCCGGTGACGGTGAAGATGCGGATCGGCATCGACCCGGAGCACATCACCTACCCCGATGCCGGCCGGATCGCCGAGGACTGCGGCGTCGCCGCGGTCGCCCTGCACGGCCGGACGGCCATGCAGCACTATTCGGGCACGGCCGATTGGGACGCGATCGGCACCCTGAAACAACTCGTCACCAGCATCCCGGTGCTCGGCAACGGGGACATCTTCTCCGCCTCGGATGCGCTGGCGATGATGGCGCACACCGGTTGCGACGGGGTGGTGGTCGGCCGCGGCTGCCAGGGCCGTCCGTGGTTGTTCGCCGAGCTGGCGGCCGCCTTCGACGGCCGGCCCGCGCCGACGCCGCCGGACCTGCGTGCGGTGGCGGGCATCCTGCGCCGGCATGCCGAGCTGTTGTGCGAGGAGATGGGCCCTGACCGGGGCATCCGTGACCTGCGCAAACACATCGCGTGGTATCTCAAGGGGTTTGCCGCCGGGTCCGAACCGCGGCGGCTGCTCGGCATGGTCTCGAGCCTCGACGAACTCGACGATCTGTTGGCCGGGCTCGACCTCGACCAACCGTTCCCGACCGCAGGTGATGGCCCCCGGGGTCGCCAAGGGTCCCCGCAGCGCCGGGTCGTCCTGCCCTATGGCTGGTTGGACGATCCGGAATCGGAGGCGGTGCCGGAGGGGGCGGAGTTGGATGACGGCGGCGGCTGAGCAGCGCCGCTCACCGCCGAAGCCGGCGGGAGGGGACCGACGGGTCAGCCGGGACCGACGGGTCGACCGGGGCCGGCGGGTCGCCCGGGGCCGGCGGGTCGCCCGGGGCCGGCGGGTCGCCCGGGGCTGGCTGGTCGTGGTGTTGACCGCGGCGAGCATCGCCTGCGGAGCGGCCTGCACCGCCGACCCGGTCGGTGCCGGTGACACCGGACGGCCGGCATTGATCAACGCCGAATCGTCGGACGTGCCGGCGGCTGACGAACAGGCGATCCGCGACGCCATCGAGGAGATGAACTCTGCTGCCGGCGGTGGCGTGCGCGAGCAGCAGGAAACGCTGGCCGCGCTCGTCGAGCCGGCGTTGGCGCAGGCGCTGGACGACTGCGCGCCGGCCACCACGACGCTGCGGTTCGAACCCGTCTACCCGGGGCTGCGCGCCGCGCCGGGGTGGACCGGCAGCAGCGGCTCGTTGACCGGGACCATTTACGCGCTCCCGACACTGATCAGGATCTACACCGGTGACCGGATCACCGGAACCGACCTGGCCACTGTGCATCTCGGCGTCCAAGCGGGTGAGGCGTACCTCACACCACTGTGTGTCGGCTGAACTCCGGTCCGTCGTCAGGCGTCATTCGGGTGGTTTTCCCGGCTGAACCCCGGCCCGAGGCGCCTCGATTGAGTGTTGCCGTCAGTCGCTCGGCCCATACGGTCGCCTTACGGCAACTGTCCGTACCATCATGGGTCACCCCAGGACGGCGCGACACGCCGAATGGCGCGCCGAATCGGGGCACGTCAGGATCGTTGAAGCGACAAGTCCTGCCGTGAACCACCGAAGACCGACACGAACGAACACCCGGTCGAACGAACACCCGGTCGGGCACCACCGGCCGAGCACCATCGACGACGAACTGAGGAGGTCGCGTGAGCGACGAGCCGCGCGACGCTGCAGAACCCGCCCCACCCGAGGCCGGGTCGACTCAGGCCACGCGGTCGCCGTCACACCGGGCACATTCCGGTCACGGGTTGCTCATCGCCGGACGCATCGCGATCGCCCTGGTCGCGGTCCTCGTGCTCACCGCCACCGGCTGGGAGTGGGCGATCAAGTCCCGCGCAGATTCCGGGATCGCCGACCGCAGGATCGATGCGATCGTCACCGATGACACGAACATCGCCACCGCGACCGGAACCGACGTCCCGCCGCCCGGGTCGTACACGGCGGAGAACATCCTGCTGCTCGGTTCCGACACCCGCGCCGGAGCCGCCAACACCGCGGCCGGCGGTACCGACGAGAGCACCAGCGACGGGGTGGCCAACTCCGACAGCCAGATGATCGCGCACATCAGCGCCGACCGGCAGCACGTCACAGTGCTGTCGATCCCACGGGACACCATGATCGACGCGCCGACCTGTAAGAGCTGGGATGCCGCCACCGGGGAACTCTCCGACAGCACCTATCCGGTCAGTTCGGGCGACCGGTGGCACATCAATTCGGCGTATTCCGTCGGCGGCCCGCAGTGTTCCGTCCGCGCCATCCAGGACCTGACCGGGCTGCGTATCGACCGGGTGATCGGCATCGACTTCGCCGGATTCCAGAACATGGTTTCCGCGCTCGGCGGCATCACCGTGAATGTTTGCGGACCGATCGTCGACACGGTGCTCGGCACCGTGGTGGCCGACGGCGGCGTCCAGACGATCGGCGGCGATCAGGCGCTGAACCTGGTGCGGGCCCGCGAAGTCGCCGGCGACAAGGATTCCGACCTGGCCCGGATCCGACGCCAACAGATCGTGCTCGCCTCGATCCTGCAGCAGGTGACCAGCGCCGGGACCCTGCTCAACCCGGCCAAGCTCGACGCCTTCCTGCAGGCGTTCGTCGAGAACACCTTCACCGACAATGTCACCATCGACGATCTGGTCGCGCTCGCCCAGTCCTTCGGCACCCTCGATCCCAGCCGGGTCACCTTCTTCACCCTGCCGACGGTCCCCAGCAGGACCGAGGACGGCGCCCTCGACGTGGACCAGGACAAGGCCAACGCGGTCTTCGACGCGCTGATCAACGATCAGCCGCTGCCGGGCGAGCCGGCGGCGACCCAGGCCGCGAGCACGCCGCAGACGCCGGCTCCGACCAGCGCTCCGGCAGACAGCGCGACCACCGTCGACCCGGCTTCGATCGATCTGGCCATCGTCAATGTCAGCGGACGCTCCGGGGTGGCGACGGAGGCGATGGGGCTGCTCAATGACCTCGGTTTCGCGGTGACCGAGGACGACCTGCTGGCCGACGACGAGCAGACCCAGACCGACCTCACCGTCGAATACGACCCGGCGAACCTGGCTGCGGCACTGACCGTGGCCAGTGCGGTACCTGGCGCCGTGCTGGTGCCGACGACCGGTTTGGGCACCCAGGTCCGGCTGCTGCTCGGCGAGTCCTATGACGGAACGGTGCAGGCCGTCTCCGCGGGAGTTGTCGTCACCGGGACCATCACTGATTCGACCACCGGTTCTCTCGCACCCGAATCGTCGGCTGCCACCCTGACGGCAGGCGACATCCCGGCGATCAACGCCGGCGAGCAACTCTGCGCCTGAGGTGTGCCCGACGTTCATCCTGCGTTCACCCGGATCGGCGCGGGGGCCTGCCGGGAAGTCCTATTGTTGAGCCATGCGACAGGCCTACCAAGCGCGACTCGCCGATCTCGGCGAACACGGATCGTTGATGTGCCAGGTCGCCAGCGATGCCCTTCGGGATGCAACGCAGGCCCTGCTCGACGCCGATCTGATCCGTGCGGAGCAGGTCATCGCATCCGATGTCCAACTGGACGAGATGCGATCGAACGCCGAGAACGTCGCACTGGAACTGCTCGCGCTCGAGGCGCCGGTCGCAACGGATCTGCGGATCGTTGTCTCCGCGATCTGGATTGTGGCCGACATGCAACGCATGGGCGCCCTGGCAATCCATGTCGCCAAGGCGGCCCGGCGCCGGCATCCCGCGCACGTGATCCCGGCCGAGATCCGGCCGATCATCGAGCGAATGGGGCGCGTCGGCGTGCATCTGGCCGATCAGGCCGGGGTGGTGCTGCGGGAACGCGACCTGGATCTGGCTCGGCAACTCGAGGTCGAGGACGACCTCATGGACGACCTGCAGCGCGAGCTGTTCGCCGCGCTCCTGGCCCCGAACTGGCGGCACGGGGTCGCCCCGGCCGTTGACATCGCCCTGCTCGCCAGGTTCTACGAGCGGTTCGCCGACCACGCCGTCGCCGTGGCCCGGCGCGTCGTCTTCCTGGTCACCGGGGAAAACGTCGGTGGGGACACCACCCCGGCACTCGTTCCTCCGGAGCGCTGAACCAGCTCCGGCGTCTTGACCGGAGATGGTCACCTACGCGCCCGCTGTTTGCACCAAGTGTGGCGCCATATTCCGCAGTGACGTGGCGATCGCCGATCCGCCATGGATCACCCCGACCTACCGAGCCATCGGCGGGGTCTGCGGCCGGTGCGGCGCCCGCGGTCGGATTCCGGACTGGGTGTACCGATTCCATGCTGTCGCCATTGATTGCCGCCGGGATGCCTCGGAGCAACAGCAGCGCACACTGGTGGACGCGCTGACCCTTCATCTTCGTCGGCACCGAACCGCCAAACGGTCCGCAGAATTTCTGCGCGGACTTTCCGGACCATGGCGGAACCTCGGGCCACAGTTCCGCGGGATGTCGAATGGGCAGCGGCGGCAACAGTTGACATTTTTGTTGTGGATATTGGACGAGAACTGACCGATTCGCCGGGCTGCGGACAACTACTCCGACCGGTCGCTGGGGGTTCACTCTGCGTTCACTCGTCCAGGTTATCTTTTGCGCTGCGACGCCGTCGCCGCAACGGATTCCGGGCGTTCTGCCCATCCGTCATGCCTGTCCTGCAACGGAAAGCGGCCCTTCCATGTCGACAACCCTGTTCCTGGTTTCGATGGTGATCATCACGGCATTATTTTTCGACTTCACCAACGGATTCCACGACAGCGCCAATGCGATGGCCACCTCGGTGGCCACCGGGGCGCTGCAACCGAAGGTCGCCGTCCTGATCGCAGCGATCCTGAACGTCGCCGGCGCATTCCTGTCCACCGAGGTCGCCAAGACTATTTCCGGGGGGATAGTGAATGATACCGTAGTCACTCCGACAATGATCTTTGCCGGGCTCGTCGGGGCGATTCTGTGGAATTTGATGACCTGGCTTCTTGGCCTGCCGTCGAGCTCGTCACACGCCCTGTTCGGCGGGCTGATCGGCGCTGTGCTGATCGGCGCCGGCGCATCCGGGGTCAACTTCTCCGTGGTGATCAGCAAGATCCTGCTGCCCGCCGTAGTGGCTCCCGTCGTCGCCGCCCTGGCCGCCGGCGCCGCCACCTACTTCCTGTACGTGATGATCACAAGAGCGGACAAGGAACCTCAGGCTGGCTGGTTCCGGCACGGGCAGACGGTATCCGCCTCGATGGTGGCACTGGCGCACGGCACCTCCGACGGACAGAAGACCATGGGCGTCATCACCCTGGTGCTGATCACCGCCGGGTACCAGGATTCGGGAACCGCGCCCCAGTTCTGGGTCATCGCCAGCGCGGGGTTGGCGATCGGCCTTGGCACCTACTCCGGCGGGTGGCGCATCATGCGCACCATGGGCAAGGGCATCGTCGACGTTCAGGCACCGCAGGGCTTCGCAGCCGAAACAACCTCAGCTGCAGCGATTCTCGCGTCCTCGCACATGGGATTCGGGCTGTCAACCACCCAGGTGTGCTCCGGGTCAATTATCGGGTCCGGGGTCGGTAAGAAGCTCGCCCACGTGCGGTGGAACACCGCCAGGAAGATCCTGTACGGCTGGCTCCTGACCCTGCCGGCCGCGGCACTCGTCGGGGCCGCTGCTGCCGCAATCGCGCTCACCGGAACGATCGGCCTGATCATCGTGTTCGCCGCCCTGCTCGCCGGCGCCGGCGCCATCTACGCCATTTCCCAGCGTGCCCCGGTCTCCAGCGAGAACGTCAATGATTCCGCCGACGTCACCATCAACCCGGCAAGGGCCTCGGTCTCGGCATGACCGGGCCGGCCACCTACCTCAACGTGAAAGGTGTTGACCACAAATGAACATCGACTGGGCCTCCCTGGTCCTGGTGGCGATCACCACCGTCGTCGCGGCCATTGCGATCGTCGGGATTTTCTCGCTCGGCGTCGCCGCCCTCACCTCCGGTGGTGAACACGAATCCGGCGGCAGCCTCATCCAGAATCCACCCAGCCCGGGCGCGAAACTCGCCGGGTACGCCTGCGTCGGAATCTCCGGCCTGCTGGTCCTTTACGGGCTGTACCTGATCATCCCGCAATTCCATTAGCAGGCGACCGGGGCGGACGGCGTCAAGGTGCTCGTCCCGGCGTTGCGCCTCGGCGGGATTGACGCTGGCGCCAAAGCCTGTCTCTTATGTGCGCCAGTAATGTGCATCGCCAACAGCGCATTCGTCTGAACAGAACCCGGATGAAAGTCGGCCGCACCACGCGCATCGGCCGCGGCGATGATGCCATCCGGCCAGGCGCTCAACGACTCGCGAATATCCCGCACTGTTCATCGGCCGGCCACCCGGAGGCCGACCGATGCCCGGCATGCTCGAAGGAGGCACCGAGCCAATTCCGATGGAGGCAGCGTGCAGTACTCAGCCACCAATGTGATCGCCGCCGGGATCGACGGATCGCCATCCTCACTCAGCGCAGCCGATTGGGCGGCATTCGACGCGACCCGACGCGGCGCCAGCCTGCGACTGGTTCATGCTGTCGTTCCCGCAACGAACGATGGTTTCTTGGTGCCGCAGTTGGTGGTGCCAGCACCAACCGACCGGCAACGGGCTCGGGCGAATGTCCTACTGCGGTCCTGCACCGACCTGCTGACGGACAAGTACCCCGGCCTGCACATCGAGACCGCCCAGTACGACGGTTCACCGGTCAAGGTCCTGACGGAACAGTCCCGCAACGGGATCACCGTCGTCGGCGCGGACGGTGCCGGCCGGCTGGCCGGTGCGTTCTTCGGGTCCGTTGCCGGCCGCCTCGCCGCCCATGGGCACGGTTGCATCGTCATCGCGCGTCCCGAACCGGTTGAGGTGGAAACCCGACCGGGGGTGATCGCCGTCGGCGTGGACGGATCCGCGCACTCTCAGGCCGCTATCGGCTTTGCGTACGAGGAGGCCGCACTGCGCGGAGCAACGCTGCTCGCCATTCACACCTGGAATGACAAGCCGCTCAGCCATGCGTTGGGAAGCTACCCACTGAACATCAACTCCACCGGGATCGACGACCACGAGCATCGCCTACTGGAAACCGAACTGGCGGGATGGGAGCAGAAGTACCCCGACGTGCCTGTTCGGATGCGGGTGCTCCGAGGACGCGCTGCGCCCAACCTGCTGCGCTACGCAGCACCCACCGGCACTCAACCCACCCAGCTGATGGTCGTTGGTAGCCGGGGGCGCGGAGGATTCACCGGGCTCCTGCTCGGATCGACCAGCCAGGCCGTCATGACCCATGCCGGCTGCTCCGTCGCCATCGTGCACAGCCAATAGAAGCCGAGCCGAGCTCTTCGTCAGAGCCAATGCCGGCGTTTGAAGATCAGGTACAGCACGAATCCCATGGCCAGCATGAGGAAAACCGCCATCGGGTAGCCCAAGGTCCAGCCGAGTTCAGGCATGTGCTCGAAATTCATCCCATAGACGGTGCCCACCAGGGTTGGCGCAAACAAGATCGCCGCCCATGACGAAATCTTCTTGACCTCCTCGTTCTGGGCCAGGCTCGCTTCGGTCATCGTCCGGATTTCTTCGTTCTGCCGTTCGGCGACCAGGGTCGAATTCACCGTCAGCGCGTTCTGCAGCAACTGCCGGAACGCGTCAGCACGCTCCACGAGGCGCTCGACGTGGTCAGCGACATCATTCAGGCTCCTGCGCAGTTCAACATTGACGTCGTATTTGTCGAACCCGTGCTCCAGGTCGTGCAGGATTCCGCGCAACGAATGGGTGGCCCGCTGGAACTCGATGACCTCACCGGAAAGCTCGTAAATCCGCCGGGACACCCTTGGATCGCCATCGAAGAGTTGATCCTCAATCTCATCGATGTCGTTCTCCAGGCCGGCGACCACCGGCGCATACTCGTCCACCACCTGGTCGAGGATCGCGTACAGCACCGCCTCCGGCCCCAGACACAAGAGTTCTGGGTTGTTCTCCAGCCGCCGGCGCACCCTGACCAGATCGGGGGATTCGGCCTGCCGGATGGTGATGACGAAATTCGCTCCCACGAAGATGTGCAGCTCACCGAATTCCACCTCCTCAACATCGTCGAGGTACCTGGCCGGCAGAACTACGACGAAAAGCGTTTCCCCATAACGTTCCATCTTGGGCCGCTGGTGCGCCGAGATCGCGTCTTCGACGTGCAACTCGTGCAAACCGAATTCCGCTGCGACGGAGCGGATCTCGTCCTCGTTCGGCCGATACAGCCCGATCCAGGCCATACCGTGACGATCTCGCAGCACCTCGAAGGTGTCTTCCAGGCTTGCCGGGTCAGCCGTTCGCTTGCCGGCCACGTACACCGCATTGTCGATCAGGGCCACGCCACACTCCAGATCCCTGGTGTCCCGGCCGGGCGGCCAGCATGCGCACCGTAGCGTGACAGGGACCGTGCTCCCCGCCCGTTGAGAACCTGTGGCGGGCGAAATGTCAGAGCGAGGGTGGTCTGGTCACCAACGTCGTCTTGGCCATCCGTTCGACAAGAACCGGGACGAAGTCCCGGATGGGGCTGCCGGAGAACCGCTCGTAGGATTGGTGAACGGTGTCGTGGACGACGTTCGGCGCGAGGTCGGGGAAGGTGGCCGACAACCGTTGCGCCACCTCGGTGACCGCGCGGGCTTCATCTTCGGGTGACAGCATCCCGCCGATGGTGCCACCGCCGCGAGAGGTTGCCAAGGTCGATCGGCTCGGCGAGTCGGATTGTTCCACTGACTGAACCTTTCGCCTTCGTGGCCCTGCGACCCGATCAGCGTCGAGCCCGCGCCGATTGAGTGCTCAGCACGTCCGCAAGGTTGTCCAGTGCACCGGGGACCAAGGTGAAGTACGCCCACACGCCACGCTTGTCCCGAGTGAGCAGCCCGGCGTCGACCAGGACCTTCAGGTGATGGGACACCGTTGGTTGGGACAGCCCGAGAGGTTCGGTCAGGTCGCAGACGCAGGCCTCGCCGCCCTCGTGGGCGGCGATCATCGACAGCAACCGCAACCTCGCCGGATCGGCGATCGCCTTCAGCGTCCGGGCGAGATCCGTTGCCTCAGCGGCCGATAGCGGCTGCCGCACCAGCGGCGCGCAGCAGGCGACATCGACGAGCGGCAGGGTCGCGGGACGGGTCATGAACCCAGTATGCCCGACGTATTGACAGACGTCGATGTCTGGTTCACGATGAACAAGACATTGATGTTCGTCTATGTGAAGGAGTTGGGGATGACCAGTTCGGACCAGGACATCAGGGAACACGTGCGGGACCGGTATGCCGCAGCAGCCTTATCCGTGGTCTCGGGGTCGGCGGCAAGTTGCTGCGGGCCATCGGATGGGCCGCAGACAAGTTGTTGCGGACCCGCGGATGCACTCAGCGCGATCAGCAACACCGACGAGGGCGAGATCTTCGGCGCCGCTCTCTACACCCCGGGCGAGACCGACGGACTGCCCGAGGAGGCGGTGCTGGCGTCCCTGGGCTGCGGCAACCCGCTCGCGGTCGCCGAGCTCCGGGCAGGTGAACGGGTCCTGGACCTGGGCTCCGGCGGCGGGATCGACGTGCTGCTCTCCGCCCGGCGGGTCGGACCGACCGGGTTTGCCTACGGACTGGACATGACCGACGAGATGCTGGCCCTGGCCAGGACCAACGCGGCTAAGGCCGGCGCCGACAACGTGGAGTTCGTCAAAGGCCAGATCGAGGACATTCCCCTGCCGGACGGGTCGATTGATGTGGTGATCTCCAACTGTGTGATCAACCTGTCCACCGACAAGCCCGCCGTGCTCGCCGAGATGTTCCGAGTACTGACACCTGGTGGGCGGCTGGGGATCTCCGACGTCGTCGCCGAGGACGACCTGTCCCCGGCGGACCGGGCCGAACGCGGCTCCTACGTCGGGTGCATCGCCGGCGCCCTGTCCCGCACCGAGTACCTGGACGGGCTGACCGCGGCCGGGTTCACCGATCCAGAGGTGGTGTTCACCCACGAGGCCGCCCCTGGGATGCACGGGGCCATCGTCCGCGCCGTCAAGCCAGCCGCGGGTGGGGTGTCGTGATGACCGGAATCATCGGGGGGATCAAAGTAATTCTTGCCGGCCGGGCCCGGGTGAACGTGTGTGACTCGTGCGGGTCGGTGTCGGTCTGCGACACAGCTTGCCGGGGCGGCGCCGCCCGGGACCGCGCGCTAACCCGTTATCTCAGCGTCGGACTGCCCCACTGAGTGCCGCCGTTTTCAGCTGGAACTGAATCGACGACCGGGCGAGACGTCGAAATCCGCCACTGTCACGTTGCCGCCACGCCAGAACTGCCCGCGCCGAACCGAGTTCGGCGGCCTGTTCCACAGCGGTGAGATCTGCTGACTCGGCCACAGCTTCGTGGGCCATAGTACGAGCAGAGCTTCTCCGCCGTCGCGGCCTCAATTGGTCGGTGCGACTCAATAATCGGGGGAATAGGCGTTCTCGCAAAACTCAGGCGGGCGTTTCCGTAGTCGTCAACTATCGACATCCGTCAATCCTCCGAATCAGGAACCTTGTGGATCCATCGCGCAACGTGCTCGACCGTCAACTCGCTCGACAATGGGTTCACCAGAAGGTAGAGGACCGAAATGAACGTCAGACAATATCCCGATGACGCGTACCCCTGTCGCCACCCGCCTGGGATTCACCTGACTCATGGCGGTTGACCATCGGCCGGGGGCACGGTCGGTTCCATCGACCCGCACTGCGGGTGGGTCGAGAGTGAAAGTGATTGTCCAAGTGGACTTCTCGTGCCGGCGGAAGGGTCGAGGCTCCGGGCAGCGATGGTGACCAGATCCCACCGCACAGACGCGGTTGGCGCTTCCTCGATGAGCCGGCGGAGCTGCCTGAGTCTGTGGACGTACTGGCGGTGGCGACGGAAGGCGCGGATCATCCCGTCAGCTCATCCATCAGGCCCACCACCCCTGCCCAGCCAAAAGCGGCCCGTCACGGTCAATAGACCGCTCGTTATCCAACCAGCCGATCATGAACAACGCGTGGACTGGGCAGTGGCATTCGATGAACAAAAGTTGCCGCCTGCTACCTCCGCTTCAACGCCGCCACCCTCGTTCGACCCGATCGGCAGCCGCCAACAGGTAAGGTTCGCGACCAATCCGCGCCTGCGGATTGGGTGAGTCCGGTCCATGCCGCTTGATCGCTTCCGCGATCCGGTCCTGCACCTTCATCCGCCTGCCATGAAGCGGGACATGGACCGCTGTCAGACTGCGTCGGGGGCCGCTGCGCCGCTCTGGCTCAACTCCTCGCGCGCGGACCGCTCCACGAAGACCGGCACAAAGTCGCGGATGGGGTTGTTGACGAACTTCTCGTGAGCCTTTGTGACGACAGAACGCACTCGCTCTTCCTGCATCTCGGGGAACCGCTCAAGAAGCCTCTCGACGACCTCATTCAGCTCTCTGGACTCGTGGGCGGCAACGGGGTCATCGGCTTCCATGACGACATCATTGCAGGGCCCTACGCTTGAGGGGTGTCCGTGCAATGTCAACGGGTGGGAGAAATGACAGTCACGGGCCGGTTCAGCACACCCATGGATCCCAATACCGCTGAACCGTCGCGGGCAGCCAGACGAGGTCTTCCTCCCCGACACCGCGCAGGGATCGCGGGCGTCCGCAGAAAGGTCCCGCGTCGCGAACCTCAGCAGCTCATCAACGAATGGATTGGCTCACCAACGAACCGGGGCCGCGCGACAACCCGCTATCGCAGCGTCCGGGCCGCCCCGCTGAGTGCCGCAGCGGGCAACTGGAGCTCGTCGAGCAGGTTCCGGACCCGGCGTTCCATCTCGTCCCGGACGGGCCGGACGCCGGGCACGTCCCACCCGGCGGGGTCGTCGAGCACCCACTCCTCGTAAACGCTTCCCGGGAATACCGGGCAGGCGTCGTCGCAGCCCACGGTGATCACCACATCCGCGGCCCGGACGGTCTCATCGGTCCACGGTTTGGGAAACTCGCCGGGAATGTCGACGCCCGCTCAGCCATCAGCGGCAGGAACTTCACCACGGTCGCCCGGAGCGCGAACTGGTCGAACGAGGAATGCAGGAACCGCTCGATCGTTGCGGCGCCGAAGACACCCTCGAAATCTGTGGCCAGCCGGGTCGCCGCCGTCCGCAAGGCCAATGACTCGTCCAGGCTCAGCGTGTTCCAGGTCGGGTTGCCCGGGGTTGAGGTGGTCGATGTTGAGTTGGTCGGTGCTGGGTTGATGGGTGTTGTGCTCATCGGATTCCCTCCGACGGGATCATTGCGATGGGACAGTGTCAGGACGGTTCGGCGCCGGCCAGCACGGTGACGGTGGCTGCGAGCCGCCCGACTCGGCGGGTGATCTCGGCATATGCGGTCTCGAAGGCTTCGTCGGTGTCGACCCGGACCGGGTCCGGGATCGACCAGTGCAACCGGTCCTGCCCGGCGCCCAGTTCCTCGTGGACGTTGTCGCAGACCGCGACCACCAGGTCACCCCCCTGGACAACCTGTTCGATGCCAACGGGTTTCACCCGACCCAACCGGAGACCGTGACGCCGGCCGGTCGCGGTCGCCCGCGGGTGCACCCGCACCGCGGGATGGGTGCCGGCCGAGGCCGCCGGGACCAAACTGATCGCGTTCCAGCGGGCCGCCGCCAACTGCGAACGCGCCGAGTTCGCGGTGCACACGAACACCACCCGCGGCACCGGGCCAGCCCCCGGCAGCCGGTTGCCGAGCCCGGCCTGGGCGGTCGCCCAGATCATCGGGTCGTCCAGGCACAACTGCACATAGCTACGCCGCCGGTCACCCTCTGACCGCACCCGGCGGATCACCCCGGCCCCTTCGAGCACCTTCAGGTGATGCGCGAGCAGGTTGCTGGCCAACCCGACAGCTTCGGCCAGCTCACCCGGCGAGGCGTCGCCCGGACCGAGCCGGTCAACGATCGCCAACCGGACCGGTTCCCCCAACGCCGCATGGACGGCCGCCCGGCGCTCAACTGACACCATCAATTTGCCTCCACTGCAGTTGAGTCAAGTATGGTTGAGATATACCCGAAGTCAACCCCGCCGCGACCACCTTGCGACGCCGGTTGCTGGTCCACCACCGCAGCGATCCAGGAGACCCGATGACCCAGAAACCAGCCGTCCTGTTCGTCTGCGTCCACAACGCCGGCCGCTCCCAGATGGCCGCCGGCTATCTCGGCGAGCTGGCCGGCGGCAAGATCGAGGTCCGGTCCGCAGGGTCCATGCCCGGCGACCAGGTCAATCCGGTCGCAATCCAGGCCATGGCCGAAGAGGGCATCGACATCTCCACCCAAACCCCGAAAATCCTCACCACCGAATCCGTCAAATCCTCCGATGTGGTGATCACCATGGGCTGTGGCGACGCCTGCCCGATCTTCCCCGGAAAACGGTATGAGGACTGGGAGCTCGAAGACCCAGCCGGGAAAGGCATCGACACCGTCCGTCGGGTCCGGGACGACATCCGACGCCGGGTGGAAACTCTCATCAACGAACTTCTACCCGAGGGCGCCCAACCATGACCGATCCCGCGAAACCGTCCGTGCTGTTCGTCTGCGTGAAGAACGGCGGGAAATCCCAGATGGCCGCCGGCCTCACCCGGCAAATAGCCGGGGACGCCATCAGTGTCGACTCCGCCGGCACCCAACCCGGGACTGTCGTCAACGGCCTGTCCGCCGAGGCACTCCTTGAGGTCGGCGTCGACATCACCGACCAGACCCCCCAACAGCTCACCGATGACCTTATCGCCGCTGCTGACCGCGTGATCGTCCTCGGTCGCGACGCGCAGGTTCAAGCCGTCGACGGCACCCCGGTCGAGTACTGGGACACCGACGAACCCTCCGAACGCGGCATCGACGGTATCGAACGCATGCGCCTGGTCCGCGACGACATCACAGCCAGAGTGCGGCAACTCGCCACTGATATCGCCGGCGGCGGGTGATCGGCACTCCGACCCGGCGGCTGCAGATTCTGGTGATCGGCGCCGGGCAGGCCGGTATGGCTGCCGGATATTACCTCCGCCGGGCGGGGCTCGAGCCCTACCGCGATTACGTCATTCTTGACGCGAATCCATCGCCAGGCGGTGCCTGGCAGCACGCGTGGGCATCCCTGCGGCTTTTCTCCCCCTCGGAGTACTCGTCGTTACCCGGGTGGCCGATGCCGCCCTGGAATGACGGATTTCCGCCCGTCCGACACGTGGTCGACTACCTCACCCGATACCAGGAGCGCTATCAGCTCCCAGTGCGACACGGCGTCAAGGTCAGCGCGGTGCGGCACGAGAGGTCCTCCTGTACAGGCTTTGTCGTCGACAGTTCGGTCGGCCCGTGGCATTCCCGCGGGGTGATCAGCGCAACAGGGACCTGGGATCAGCCTTTCTGGCCGAGTTACCCCGGCGGCCGGGAATTTCTGGGTCGGCAATTGCATGCGGCCCAATACCGCTCACCGGAACCATTTCGCTCCAGCAGGGTCGTGGTGGTGGGCGGCGGGAACTCGGCCGCGCAAATACTCGCCGAGGTTTCGACGGTGGCCAGCACAGCCTGGATCACCCTCCGACCACCCCGATTCCTCCCCGACGACGTCGACGGGAGGGTGCTGTTCGACGTCGCCAGTGCCCGCAGCGCCGCATTGGCCGCCGGACGCAGCGACGAGGGCGGGGTTTCGGCGCTGGGCGACATCGTGATGGTCCCCACCGTCCAGGACGCAAGGAAACGCGGGATACTCAATGCTCGCCCGCCGTTCCGCGCGCTGACCGCGGACGGCGTTGCCTGGCCGGACGGCAGCTCCGAGCCCGCCGACGACATCATCTGGTGCACCGGTTTTCGGCCGGCGCTCGGCCACCTCGCGCCGCTCCGACTCCCGCGCCGGGCCGGGCGGATCGCTGTTCACGGCACCAGAGCGGACGGCGATCCGCGGGTACACCTATTGGGCTACGGCGACTGGACCGGACCCGCCTCAGCGACCTTGATCGGCGTCGGCCGAACCGCCAAAGCAGCCGTCAAAGAGCTGCTTGCCCAACTCCACGCAGAAAGTCCCTGAAGGTCAAGGATCAGCCGAAACGGCCTGAGATGTAGTCCTCTGTCGCCTTTTCGGTCGGATTGGAGAAGATCTTCGAGGTGTCGTCGTATTCAACCAGCTTGCCCGGCTGGCCGACGCCCGCGAGATTGAAGAATGCGGTGCGGTCGGACACCCGCGCAGCCTGCTGCATGTTGTGCGTGACGATGACGATCGTGTAGCTGCTCTTGAGCTCGCTGATCAGGTCCTCGATCGCCAGGGTGGAGATCGGATCGAGCGCCGAGCAGGGCTCATCCATCAACAGCACTGAAGGCTCCACGGCGATCGCCCTGGCAATGCAGAGTCGTTGCTGCTGCCCACCGGAGAGACCCGCCCCCGGCCGGGTCAGGCGTTGCTTGACCTCTTCCCACAGGTTGGCGCCGCGCAGCGAGCGCTCGACGATGTCGTCCAGCTCGGCCTTCGACTTGCGCGTGCCGGCGATCTTGTACCCGGCAACGACGTTGTCGTAGATCGACATCGTCGGAAAGGGATTGGCCTTCTGGAAGACCATGCCGACGGTGCGTCGGACATTGACCGGATCGACGTCCGGACCGTAGAGATCCTCGCCGTCGAGCATCACGGACCCGCTGACCCGGCCGCCGGGAATCACCTCATGCATCCGGTTCAGGATTCGCAGGAAGGTGGACTTCCCGCACCCTGACGGGCCGATGAAAGCGGTGACGGACAGCGGCGCAATGTTGATCGACGCACCCTCGACCGCCAGGAAATCGCTGTAATACACGTTGACGTCGTCGACGTCGATCCGCTTTGCCATATCAGTTCTGCACTTTCCGTCGTGACTTCATCGGTACCTGTTGGGGCGTTCCGCCCGGGAACTACCGGGCCTTGGGCTGGAACAACTTGGCGAGCAACCGCGCACCGACATTGAGGATGAGCACCAGCAGGACCAGGGTGAGCGCGGCGCCCCAGGCTCTCGCCTCGGTGATGTCATTAGAGGTCGTCCCGGCCCGTTTCCCGAGCTGGTCCCACACCATCATCGGCAGGGTCGCCATATCACCGGCGAACGGATCGAAATTGATCCGGGCGGTGTAGCCGACCAGCAGGATCAGCGGCGCGGTCTCCCCCGCAACACGGGCCACGGCCAACAGCGACGCGGTAATGAGCCCGGACATCGCCGTCGGCAGAACCACTTTCAGGATCGTCCGCCATTTGGGGACGCCGAGCGCATAGGACGCCTCCCGCAGATCGCGCGGCACGAGCTTGAGCATTTCCTCCGACGCACGAACCGAGACCGGGACCATCAGAATTGCCAGCGCGATCGCACCAGCCGCGCCGAACGGACGCATTCCGAAGCCCAACAGGAGAAATGTGTAGACGAAAAGGCCGGCGACGATCGATGGAACGCCGGTCATGACGTCGACGAAGAAGGTCACGGTGCGGGCAAACTTGCCGCGGCCGTACTCGACCAGATAGATCGCGGTGAAAATACCGATCGGCAAGGCGATGACGGTCGCGATGCCGACAATGATCAGCGTGCCGACCAGTGCCGCGTAAACGCCGCCGCCCTCCTGGCGGCTGGTGACACCGTTCATCGACTTCAGGAAGTAGTCCGGGCTGAACAAAGGCAGGCCCTTGACCGCGATATAGCTCAGGATCAGCACCAGCGGGACGATGGCACAGACGAAGGAGGTGTAGATCAGCGTCGTCGCGAAACGGTCCTTGGCCCGGCGTCGGCCTTCGACGGAGAACGACCAGCCCGTCAAGATGCCCACGAAAATCACCGCACCGCTGAAGAACGTGGTGTACCAACCGGTCCAGTCGAGCAGCAGCTTCAAAAGAACGGCTATCGCGGCTGCACCGACAGCCGCCCCGTAGGGCGCCCATTTCGGTAACCGGGCCCCGACCAACGCAGACGTCCGGCCTTTGACCGGCGCGTTCCCTGGAGTGACTCTCGCAGGCGCGGAGGGTGCTGGGCGGCTCATGCCGTGAAGTCCTTCCGACGGGCGATGACGATCCGGGCGATCGAGTTGACGAGCAGCGTGATCACGAAGAGGAACAGACCGGCCGCGATGAGCGCGGCGATGGCCACCGGGTTTCCGCCCGACTCGCCGAACTTCAGGGCAATGGTCGAGGCGAAGGTGTCACCGCCCGGCTCGGTGATGTGCCAGTTGATGACGAAACCGGAGTTGAGCACCAATGCAACGGCGATCGTCTCGCCAAGCGCCCGGCCGAGCCCGAGCATTGCCGCCGAGATGATCCCGGCGCGACCGAAGGGCAGCACGGCGGTCCTGATCATCTCCCATTTCGTGGCACCGAGCGCCCAGGCGGCGTCGATGGTCTCCCGGGGCACCTGGAGGAAGACCTCGCGACAGACCGCGGAGACGATCGGGATGATCATGATCGCCAACACGATCCCGGCGATCAGCAGGGACTTGCCGAACTGACTGGCCGTTGTCGCGGTGTCGTTGCCGAAGATGGGAATCCAGCCGAAGTACACGGACAACCACTGCTGAAAGCCCTGGGTGTTCGGGATCAGGAAGTACAAGCCCCACATGCCGAACACCAGGGACGGAACTGCGGCCAACAGGTCGACCATGGCACCGAGAGTGGTTGCCGCCCTGCGGGAGGCATAGTTCGAAATGAACAGGGCAATGCCGATCGCAATCGGCACACCGATGACCAGCGCGATGAACGACGACATCACCGTGCCGAAGAACACGGCCGCCATGCCGAAGAGCGGCGGGTCGGCCTGCGGGTTCCAGGACTGGGTGGTGAGTAGGTTCCCGGCGTTGTTGGCCGTGAAGGCCGGTATCGCCTTCCAGATCAGGAAGATCGCGATGGCCGCCATCACCACCAGCAGCAACGCCCCCGACCCGGCGGCAAGGCCTTTGAAGACCTTGTCGCCGAGCCGGACCGAGGTGCCGGAAATCCCGCCCTCAGCGGGGCGACCGTCGGGCGTCAATCCACCGGCGGCTCGGGCATCCTCCGCGTCGGGCTGTACGTTTCCGATCGGCAGCGCCCCTGGCACGCCATGAGCCGCTAGCTCGAAACGGTCGTCCCGGGTCGGGTCGTTATCAGTCGCGCTGGCCATCTGATGTCCACATCTGCAGGTATTCCTCGATACAGATAATTTCCTCGGTACAGATAATTATGGTGCTGACCCCAGGCGGTGCTGGCGGGCACGGCTCAACTGATCGCCGTCACCGAATCGATGACCTTCGCCTGGATTTCCGCGGGCAAGGGCGCTGCACCAAGATCAGCCAGCGTTGTCTGGCCATCGGTTGCGGTGTAGCCGAGGAAGCTCTTCAGCAGTGGCCCGAGATCGGCGTTGCCGGCAGAGCAGACGATCTCGTATGTCACCAGGATCACCGGGTATGCGCCTGGCGCCTTGGTGGCGTAATCCAATTTCAGCGCCAGATCCTTGCCGGTGCCGACCACGGTGGCCGCCGCGACGGCCTTGCCGGCAGACTCGGCAGTCAACTCGACGGCGCCGCCGCCGTTGTCGATCTGCGCGACGTTGAGCCCGTCATCGATGGCGAAGCCCCACTCGACATAGCCGATGGAACCGTCGGTGCTCTTGACCTGCTTGGAGACGCCGTCACTGCCCTGGGCAGCAACGCCACCCGGAGCCGTCCAGGACTTCGAGGGGTCGATCGTCCAGTCGGACGGTGCTGCTGCCTTCAGGTACTTGGTGAAGTTCTCGGTCGTACCGGAGTCCTCCGCGCGGTGCACCGCCTGGATCGCGAGGGCCGGCAGGGTGACGCCGGAGTTCAGTGCCGCGATGGCCGGGTCGTTCCAATTCGTGATGGTGCCGTTGAAGATTCCGGCCAGCACAGCAGGAGTCAACGTCAGGCTGTCCACGCCGGAGATGTTGAACGCCAGCGCGATCGGGCCGGTGACCATCGGCAGGTTCAGCGCGTCGTTGCCGGCGCAGCGGGTGGTCTTTGCGGCCGCGGCCTGATCCTCTTTCAGCGCGGAGTCCGAACCGGCGAAGTCCACCTGGTTGGCGATGAAGTCCGCGATGCCCTTCCCGGAACCGCCGCCGCCGTAGGCGTTGATATTGGCGTTGCACAGGGCATTGAAGTCGGAGATCCACTGTTCCATGACCTTGCCCTGCGCGGTCGACCCTGACGACCGCAGGTCGCCCTCGGCGCAGGTGAAGCCGGCACCTTCGAAGGTCGGAGCGTCACCGGGCGCGGCTGCCGACTCCTCGGCGGAAGTCGCAGATCCGGCGGCTGATGACGGTTCAATGGCAGCAGAGGTCGCGGCGGCCGCCGCGGACGTCGTGCTGGGGGTGGTGTTGTCATCACTCCCACAGGCACTGAGGGTCAGAGCCCCCACCGCCAAAAGGGCGACGAGCCCGCTGATTCGCGTGATCTTCACGCTTGTTCCTCCATCGAGTGTCACAACTACTGACGAGTTGATGCCCTGTTCGGGCACGGTCGGACGCCAGGCGACGTCCAACACGTTCGGACGGTAGGCGGCGCGAATGGACAGCAGGCCCCCCCAAGGTGAACGGAGGGTGAACCGATAGCGGGCACCGTCCGGCAGGCTCTATTTGGGTCACCTGCCGAGCACTGGGGTCGGCTACCTGTCGACCGCAGAGCGCGTTGCGCGGATGCCGACCGGAACGATGAGTTGATACCCGCAACCGCGGATCGACCTGATCCAGTCGTCACCGGAGTGTGCCTGGAAACGGCGCCGCACCCGGCCGAGATGAACGGCCAAGCTGTTGCTCATCATCGCGCCGGATTGCCCCCACGCAGCGGACACCAATTCGTCGCGCGAGACGATCTGTCCGTGCCGTTCGGCCAGGTAGCGCAACAGCAGATGCTCCATTGCCGGAATCAGGTGCTCGTCGCCGTCCACCCACATCCGGGTTGCGGTGCCATCGACCCGCAGCCGGCCGAGATCGATGGGCAGCGGCTTCATCCGGAACGACCCGATCGGCGAGGTGGCATTGAGCAGGCGGAGGATAGCCTCGGCCGAGAGCGGACGGCAGAGCATCTCGGTCGCTCCCGCCGCCAGTAATTCCCTCGTATCGAACGGATCAGTCATCCCGATGACGACCGGGACTGCCGCGCCGGCACGACGCAGAGTTCGCACGAAGTCCAACGGACCGATAGCCCCCGTCGAGTTCCCGATGACGAAAATATCGGGATTCCATTGACCGCAGCGGACCAGGGCCAGCGCAAGATCCTGCCCCGACTCGATGTCGATCGCCTGCCCTTCCCAGGCCCGCCGCAACATTTCCGCCTCATCGGAATCGCAGGCGAGGAAAACCAGCGGCCGTTCAGGTGCGCTTAATCGTCCGCCCCGCCAGGTGGCCCCCGGCGTCATTGCGCCGTGCCGCAGCAGCGGCCGATCTACCTCGCGATCACGCATATCCGACACCCCGACGTCCACATTCGGATCGACAACAGGACGATTACCTGCGACAACTGGCCGGCGCCCTGCACCCCGCAATGACGAAACCACCTCCGGATGAACGGAAGGTGGACAATAGCGTCACGCTCAGTGAATGCCTCGTCGGACCAAGACATGCGGGCACTTCACGCGCTACCCGCTCTGTAGCGTCCAGCCCTGTGGCAATCGACGCAGCGACGAAGAAGGTCTATCGGCGCACGGATTCGGCGACATTGACCGCCCTGCTGCCCGAACTGCGCCGGCTCGCCAAAGCCGCTCAGAAGGAGCGGGAGAGACTCGGCATGCAACAACCGGACCTCGGCGACGAGGAAGAGAAGTTCGCGGCGGACCTGGCCGCTTACGAAGCCGTTTCGACGGAGCGCGAACTGTGGATACGGAACGAACTCAAGCGCCGAGGACTATTGCCGCTGTGGCCCGGCGAACAAGAGCGCCTCGATGACGACGCCTGACACGAAGGGGTTCGCCCGCGACAGCAGTGCCAATGAGGTAGCCGGCGGTGACCGCTCCGTGGCCGGCGATGATATTTCCGCCGATGTTCAGCAGTGCATACAGCCGGGCTCGTTGCTCGAACAGCCTGGCCGTCTCATACGACAGCGTGGAATACGTCGTCAAGGCTCGCGCCGAACCCCTCGCTGCCGTGGAAGACGCTGGCCCCGCCGGCCGGCCCCTGCAACACCAACCACCTGCGCCGATTCCCGGCTGTTCCGCCAACGGCGCATCCAGAACCTGCGACGGCCGGGAGCGGACGGCTGCGCTCACTGCGTCGGCGCCGCCGAACGCGAGTACACGGCATTCGTCAGGAAGGTGCTGAACCCGAATCGCTCATACAGCCGACGGGCCCGGTCGTTGTCCCCCTCGACGAACAGCATCACGGTGTCAAGGCCGCGCCCGGCAAGGTAGTCGAGGCCGACCGCCGTCAGCGGCGTTCCGACTCCGCGGATGCCCGCGGCGGGGTCGACGCCGAGCACGTAGATCTCGCCGATCGGTGCGGCCGAACCGTCGGGGTCATGGTCGGAGTCCGCCGGATGAATTTTCGTCCAGTGGAACCCGACGACGCGATCCGGACCCGTCGATACGGTCGCGTCGCCGGCCGGCCAATCGGTGACCGCGAGGAAGAAGCCGGCCGGATCGAACCAGGGCTGGGCCATCTCGGCCTGCAGGCCGGCGAGATCGAGCCGACCCTGTTCGGGGTGCCAGGCGAACGCCCTGGCGTTGACGCCGAGAAACGCCGCCTCGTCCTGACCCGGCACGAAGGTCCGCAACCGCACGCCGGCCGGTAGTGCGCTGTCGATGTCCGACGCTGGCCCGGGACCGCTTCGGCGCATCTGCAACAGGACCCGGCCACGGACCAGATCAAGTCGCCGGGCGACCGCCACGGCAGCTGGGAGGTCGCCGTAGGCCCAGACCGCGCCCTGCCGATCCAGCGCCGCGGTGACCAGGGTCGAGCCATGCCCACGCCGTCGAGCCGCCGGTGCGACGACCACCTCGCCGGGATCGGCACCGGTGGCGACCGCAGCACCGACAACGGCGCCGTCCTGGTCGCGGCTCAGCAACGCATCGACCTCGCCGGCATCGAGCGCCTCCAGCACGTGCCCGGAGATGGCCGCGACACCGTCGGTGGCAGTCGCCCGACCCGCCAGTTCGCCGATGACGGCCGGCGGAACCTGGTCCGTCCCGCGCTGCCAACGCGGCGGGGGCGTCACCGGCCGTCGCCCCAGCAGTCCAGGCGCACGCCGGCATTCCGCTCGCTCAAGCCGGAGCGCTCGACTCGTCCCGCAGCACGGTCCTGGATGGCGGAACCATCTTGTAACCGACATTTCGGACAGTTCCGATGAGCGCCTCGTGCTCGGGACCGAGCTTGGCCCGCAACCGCCGGACATGCACGTCGACCGTCCGGGTACCGCCGAAGAAGTCGTAACCCCACACCTCGGTGACGAGCTGCTCGCGGGTGAAGACCCGGCCCGGGTGCTGCGCGAGGAACTTGAGCAGCTCGAATTCCTTGTACGTCAGCTCGAGCGGCCGGCCGCGCAGCCGTGCGGTGTAGGTGTCTTCCTCGATCGTCAGATCGCCGAGGCTGATCAGCCCCGAGTTGGCAGAACTCGTCGTCCTGGCGGCCAGCAACCGGAGCCTGGCATGTACTTCGGCCGGACCGGCCGAGGACAGCACGACGTCCGAAACACCCCACTCAGGACCGATGGCAACCATGCCGCCTTCGGTGACGATCGCCAAGATCGACACCGCCAGTCCATCGGCGCCGAGCAGCCGGCACAGGGTGCGGGCAGCGGCGAGGTCGTGGCGGGCATCGAGCAACAACAGGTCGTAGGGCCCCGAGGTGACCAGCGATGCGGCCTCGGGTGGGGCCGAGCGGATTTTGACGGGAAGCAGATCAACCGCGGGCAGCACCGACGCCGGGGTGGGGTCGGTGGTCAGCAGTAGGAGCTCCATTCATCTCCTCCTCATCTGCAGGTCATCGACGCCCGAGTCTATCGTCGCGGGCGAGAAGCGTTCGCGGAGCAAAGAGCTAAATCGATCTATGTTCAGGCAACATGCGCGTTCATTGAGTCTGGGAAATACCAGCCCGGTGTGACGTACAGGTAACAGCCAAGTATCCCCAGCACGAGCGAGGGAGGGAAGTCACCGGCACGTGATCAGAATAGGTGACAACGTTAACGGGCAACGCGGTCGGCCGAACGCCCCGGTGCGGTCTGCCGGACGGGCGCTTCGGCGGGCATCGTCCGATCAGCAGACGCCTGACAGGGGCGTACGGTTCCGTGCCCGGCGGTCGAATTCGGCGACACTGGGAACTCGCTTCAGCGCTCGCAGCCAGGACGGTGTCGAGCTGTCCGGTGTGCACATCCCCGGCCGCACCGGCGGACCGGCGTTCGTCATCGGACACGGGTTCACCCACGGCGTCCACAAGCCGGCCACCCGCGCAGTACTGGCGGCCTTCGCCGAGTACGGCGGCGCGGTCGCAGCCGACTTCCGCGGGCACGGGCGGTCCGGTGGCCGGTCGAGCGTCGGCCGGGACGAGATCCTCGACCTCGACGCTGCGGTGACGTGGACCCGAGCGCAGGGCTACGACCCGGTCACCATGGTCGGATTCTCGATGGGAGCCGCGGTCGCCCTGCGGCAGGCGGCCATCGGTGCGGCGCCGCCCGACGCGGTGGCGGCGGTATCCGCACCATCGCGCTGGTACATGCGGGAGAGCGTGCCCATGCGCAAGGTGCACTGGCTCCTCGAGACCCCGTTGGGACCCGTCGTCGGGCGGGCGCTGGGAGTCCGGCTCGGCGGACCGTGGTTGGACCTGCCCGCAAGTCCGGTCGAAGCGGTCTCCGGAATCACCTGTCCGCTGCTGTTGATCCACGGTGCCGCCGACCCCTACTTCACTCCGCTGCAGGCCATCGCCCTGCAACGGGCCGCCGGGTCGGCCGAGCTGTGGATCGAAGAGGGGATGGGCCACGGCGAGACGGCGACGACACCCGCGCTGGTCGGGCGGATCGCGGCTTGGTCGGCGCGGGCACTGACACACTGAGCGGTCGCACCGGCGCAGCCGGGGCGCAATTCGATACCGCCGACGAGTGTCCGCGGCAGTTGGCGGACACTCGTCTGGTCGCACCGGCGCAGCCGGGGCGCAATTCGATACCGCCGACGAGTGTCCGCGGCGGTTGGCGGACACTCGTCGGGTGCGCAAGCTCCTCATCACCCTGATCGTGCTGGCTGTCCTGCTGGTCGCGGCGGACTTCGGACTGCGCGCCTACGCCGAATCCAGGACCGCCGCCGCCGTGCAGCAGGAACTCGGAACAACTGCGGTTCCGGACGTGTCCATCGAGGGCTTCCCGTTCCTACTACACGCGGTCCAGGGCGAGTATCCGCAGGTCATCATCACCGCCGCCAACATCGACAACGGGCTGTTGCCGGGCACCCGGGCGGAGCTCCATCTGTTCACCGTGACGTTGCCGTTGCGGGATGCACTGGCCGGCAGCACGTCCCAACTCGCCGCCCAGTCAACGATGTTGCAGGTGCTGATCCCGCTCGATTCTCTCGCGGCCGCACTGAACACACCGAACCTGACCCTGTCCGCAGCCGCAGACGGCAGCCTCGCGGTGTCCACCTCCGTGACGGTCGCCGGCAGACAGATCCCACTCACCGGCACAGCGACCATCGCCGTCGAGAACGACACACTGACCCTCTCGGTCAATTCACTGACCGCGGCCGGCCTCGACCTGACACCCGTCATCACCGCGGCCGCCAATGCCCTCGCCGGCGGATTGACGACGTCATTCCCGCTCACCGGACTCCCCTTCTCGGTCACGCAGGCGAATGTGTCCGTGGTGGGCGGGGACGTCGTGGTCACCGCAACAACGGGACCGGTGCTCCTGTCGGACCTCAAGCGGACGTCCTAGATCCCGCCCGGTACAGTTTCAAATCGAACAAATCGACATAATCTTCGCTAAACCGGCCGACGGGAGGCCGCGGGTTGCCCACAACCATCGCCGTCGGCGTCGACGGATCGGAACCGAGCCTGATCGCGCTGCGCTGGGCGTTGGCCGCTGCCGCGGTCAGGGACGCCGAAGTACTGGTCGTCATCGCCGAGCCACCTCGGCCGGAGCGCGCTCGGCAACCGGCCAGGGCCAACCGACTACGCAACGCCGAGATCGCCGACCAGATCGCCGCAACCCGCCGGGCGATTCGCGAAACGGTCCGCAGCGAGAATGGCGACATCGCCCGGGGCACCAACCTGGCAGGCAGCACCGAGACACCCAGCAACGAGACACGCAGCACTGAGACACGCAGCACTGAGACACGCAGCACTGAGACACGCGGTGCCGCAACGGTTCACATCGAACAACTCCAGGGCTCCCCCACCGAGGTACTCCTTGCGGTGTCCGGCCGGGTCGACCTCCTGGTGGTCGGTGGCCACGGTTACAGCGGTTGGCGCGACCATTTCACACCGTCGGTGTCCGGTCAGCTGGCTATTCGCACGAAGGCCGCGGTCTGCGTGGTCAGGGCGATCGTGCGGCCGGAGCGGCATCGGATCGTCGTCGGATACGACGCCCGGTCGGGCCCAGCCGCAGCGGAATTCGCCATCGCCGAGGCCGCCGCGCGGGGGGCATCGACACTGATCGTCAGCACCTGGCGGTACCCGCGGGACACCAGGGCGACCTCATCGGAGGCGGCCGAGATCCTTGAACAAGGGGCAGCGGCCGCCCTCGGCGAGTTGGCCACACAATTGCGGCATGCTCATCCCGGAATGACCATCGACACCGTGGTGCGCTTCGGGTACCCGGTTGATGTGCTTGCCGAGCTCGCCGAATCAACGGACATGTTGGTCATCGGCTCGCAGCAGCACAGCGGGCTCTTCGGCAACGGGATCCGCACCGGTGGACGACTCCCCGGCGGGTTGGCGACGCTGGTGGTCGGATCGGTGGCAATCGGAATCCTGCGTCGGGTGGCGACCCCGGTAGTGATCGTTCCGTCGGCCGAATGAGCACATCCGCTGGTCCGGAGGCCTGGACGATGACTGCTACCGTTATCTCCATGGGCCCCATGCTGACCAGCCGGCGTGCCGTCGACCTTGTTCGCGTCGGCAGCGCACTCTGTTGCGTCGCCCCCGGGTGTCTGTGTCCTTGTCGGCACACCGCCAGCTGACCTGATTCGGCAGCAGCGACACCCTCGCTCCTGATTCCGCGCCACCAGCGCCGGATCGGAGATCTCCGGCTCCGACCTGAGAATTTTCGGCCATCACGCATGTCCTGCGCCACCGTCACCCCCGCCCGTCCCCCAGTCCGTCGCTCGCCGTCCGGCGAAGTCGTCACCGCAAGGAGCACAGCATGAGCCGCGAGGCCTCACTCGTCACCACTGAATGGGCAGAACAGAATCTGTCCACCCCCGGCCTGGTCTTCGTCGAGGTCGACGAAGACACCGCGGCCTACGACACCGGCCACATCGCCGGTGCCGTCAAGATCAACTGGAAGACCGAGCTGCAGGATCCGATTCGCCGCGACTTCGTGGACAAGGCAGGCTTCGAGAAGCTGCTCTCGGCCAAGGGGATCTCCAACGACGACGCCGTCGTGCTCTACGGCGGAAACAACAACTGGTTCGCCGCCTACGCCTACTGGTACTTCAAGCTGTACGGACACCAGGACGTCAAGCTGATCGACGGCGGCCGAAAGAAGTGGGAACTGGACGGCCGTGCGCTGGTCACGGAGGTCCCTGACCGGGTCGAGACCGTTTACGTTGCAAAGGATCAGGACCTCACCATCCGCGCATTGCGGGACGAGGTGGTGGCCGCGATCGGCGAGCAGAACCTGGTCGACGTCCGGTCCCCCGACGAGTTCTCCGGCAAGCTGTTCGCCCCGGCCCATCTGCCGCAGGAAGCGGCGCAGCGCGCTGGTCACATCCCGACCGCGCTGAACGTGCCGTGGTCGAAGGCGGCCAACGAGGACGGCACCTTCCGCTCCGACGCCGAATTGAGCGAGCTGTATTCCTCGGTCGGCCTGCGGGACGAGAAGGACACCATCGCCTACTGCCGCATCGGGGAGCGCTCCAGCCACACCTGGTTCGTGCTCACCGAGATCCTCGGCAAGAAGAACGTCAAGAACTACGACGGCTCCTGGACCGAGTACGGCTCCCTGGTCGGCGTGCCGGTCGAGGTCGGCGCGTAAGCGCACACGTCATCCCCACCCTCGTCAACGAAAAGGAAACTCTGACATGTCATGTGCAGCACCCGAACAGGGAAATGATCTGCCCGCGGGCGTCGATGTGAACGCCCAGTCGGTGGTCCAGGGCAAGGTGTGTGCCGGGAACGAGCCGGTCGGCGGCGCCTTCGTCCGGCTGCTCGACTCGACCGGTGAATTCACCGCCGAGGTGGTTACCTCGCCGGCCGGCGACTTCCGCTTCTATGCCGCCCCCGGCGCCTGGACGGTTCGCGCCCTGTCCCGCTCCGGCAATGGTCAGGCCAGCGCCGACGTCAGTGTGGGCATCAACCAGTTGGACATCGCACTGGTCTGAGTTCGAGATCGCGTGTGAACCCCGGTCCGGCTGGGCGCCCCAACGACGCCGCGTTCGGACCGGGGTTCACGGGTTTCGCCGGCCGCGTGGTGAGCCCGACTGCCGCTCTCAGCGGCGAACGTGCTGCCCGACACACCGGATGACGGCACGACTCGGGTTAGGCTGCCGGAGTGGAAATCTTCTTTACTGGCCTGTTGGTCGCGGTGGCGCTGTTGATCACGTGGTTTGCCTTCTACGTGGTGTACCGACTGGTGCACGAAGACAAGTGACCGGCCCAGCCAACCCGCTCGATACCCCGAACGGCCAGCACGTCGGGCCGACGGCCGACGAGATCGCCGGGCTGGTCAGCGCCGAGCGGACCGCCGGTGAATACGTTCCGGTGCCCGACCCGGCCCCTCCCGCACCGGTACTGCCGCTGAGCGGCAACGCCGCCATCGCCGCAGCAGAGGAACGCGCAGCAGTCACCGGCGGCCGGAACATCACCGATGTGCCGCCCCTGCCCATTCCGACGGACACGGCCAACGTCCGGTCCGGTCCCGAGGTCCACCTCGCCTGTCTGGCGCTGCTGCCGCTGATCGGCGTGTGGCGCGGCACCGGGCAGTTCGGAAACGACCCAGAACGGAAAACCCCGGACTTCGGGCAGCAGATCACCATCGCCCACGACGGCCGGCCGTTCTTCACCTACGAATCGATCAGCTGGCTGCTCGGCCCCGACGGTTCCGTGACCGGCCCGGGCGCCCGCGAGGTCGGCTTCTGGCGGCCGCAGCCGGACGACTCGATCGAGCTGATGGTCGCCCACGCCGAGGGCCGGATCGAGCTGTTCTACGGACGGCCTCGCTCAGTGGCCAGTTGGGCGCTGTCCACCGACGCGGTGGTGCGAACCCCCACCGCCGTACCGGTGGTGGGCGGTACCCGGCTGTACGGGATCACCCCCGACGGCCGCCTGGCCTATGTCGAGGAGCGCGCACACTCCGACGCCGACCTCGCCCCGCACGCCTCTGCGGCCCTGGATCGCCTGGCCGGCTGACAGCAGTCAGCGGGCGATGAGTTCCTGGGCCGAGTCGGCTCACCGCTCGCCCTGGACTGGTCCACGCGCGGGTGATGGCATTCATTTCATTTGCACCTGATCAGCCCCACCTCCATGGGCGATATCGCTCTGCGTGGGCACCCTGGGACCACTGTGCTGCCGATCCATGAGCTGAATGGAAGATCCGCGGAAAATCATCACGATCGGTGACCTGATCTTGAACTCGTCCGGTCCGCTGCCGCGCGGCCGAGCCCGTCGAACGAGCGACGAAGCAATCCCCCGGGCTAGGTTTCAGCCAGCCGATTCGATGGTGGCCGGCGGGGTTTCGCACGCGTTGGTCACGCCTCGACGCAGCCCAACAAACGCGGGGAGCACTGGCAATGGCGACAGACACCGAATTCGTCCGCACCGACCCTGACCGGCCGCCGGTCGCGATCCGGCAGCGATCTCCGCTGACCCCGACGGCCCGGGTGGCCTATCTGTGTATCGGGCTGCTCGGCGGGTTCGGCTGGACGATGATCGCTATCGTCCGCGGCGAGGACGTGAACTCCGTCTGGTTCGTCGTCGCTGCGGTGTGCACGTACATCATCGCGTTTCGGTTCTACGCCAGGCTGATTCAGTACAAGATCGTCAAGCCCCGGGACGAACGCGCCACCCCCGCCGAGACACACGGCAACGGCAAGGATTTCGACGCCACCGACCGCAGAGTCCTTTTCGGGCACCACTTCGCGGCGATCGCCGGGGCCGGCCCGTTGGTCGGCCCGGTGCTGGCCGCCCAGATGGGTTACCTGCCCGGGACGATGTGGATCATCATCGGTGTCGTGCTCGCCGGCGGGGTGCAGGACTACCTGGTGCTCTGGCTCTCCACCCGCCGCCGCGGCCGCAGCCTCGGTCAGATGGCCCGTGACGAGCTGGGCCGGGTCGGCGGGATCGCCGCCCTGATCGGCGTTTTCGTCATCATGATTATTCTCATCGCGGTACTGGCGCTGGTCGTTGTCAACGCGCTGGCGGAGAGCCCGTGGGGCGTCTTCTCCCTGCTCATGACGATCCCGATCGCCCTGTTCATGGGCGTCTATCTGCGGTTCCTGCGACCGGGTCGGGTGTCCGAGGTATCGCTGATCGGCGTTGCACTGTTGTTGCTGGCCATCATCTCCGGCGGTTGGGTGGCCGAGACCACTTGGGGTCAGGAATGGTTCACCCTGGGCAAGGTCACGATCGCCTGGGGCATCATCATTTACGGGTTCGCGGCCTCGGTGCTCCCGGTGTGGTTGTTGCTGGCGCCGCGGGACTACCTCTCGACGTTCATGAAGGTCGGCACCATCATCCTGCTGGCGGTCGGCATCGTGATCGCCCGACCGGTGGTGCAGGCACCTGCGGTTTCCACCTTCGCGATCGAAGGTAACGGGCCGGCATTCGCCGGTTCGCTGTTCCCCTTCCTGTTCATCACGATCGCTTGCGGTGCGCTGTCCGGGTTCCATGCGCTCATCTGTTCGGGCACGACGCCGAAGATGATCGAGAAGGAAAGCCAGACCCGGATGATCGGGTACGGCGCGATGCTCACCGAGTCGTTCGTCGCCATCATGGCGCTGATCACCGCGGTGATCGTCGACCAGCACCTGTACTTCGCCATGAACGCCCCGATCGGGCTGACGGGCGGAACCCCGGAAACCGCTGCGGCCTATGTGAACGGACTCGGCCTTGGCGGCAACGATGCCAACGCCGCCCTTTTCAGCCAGGCCGCCGCCGCTGTCGGTGAGGAATCGATCATCTCGCGGTCCGGCGGCGCACCGACGCTGGCCTTCGGAATGTCGCAGGTGCTCAGTGACGTGCTCGGCGGCGCCGGACTCAAGGCTTTCTGGTATCACTTCGCGATCATGTTCGAGGCGTTGTTCATCCTCACCACCGTGGACGCCGGCACCCGGGTTGCCCGTTTCATGCTGTCGGACTCGATCGGAAATGTCCCCGGTGCCAGCAAGTTCCGCGACCCGTCGTGGCGGATCGGCGCCTGGACCTGCTCGTTGCTGGTGGTCCTCGCGTGGGGCGCAATTCTGATCATGGGGGTGACCGATCCGCTGGGCGGAATCAACACCCTCTTCCCGCTGTTCGGTATCGCAAATCAGCTGCTGGCGGCCATTGCGCTCACCGTCGTGACCACCGTGCTGATCAAGAAGAAGCTCTACAAATGGGCCTGGATCCCCGGTGTGCCGCTGGTCTGGGACCTGATCGTCACCCTGACCGCCAGCTACCAGAAGATCTTCTCCCCGGTGCCGGCGATCGGATACTGGACGCAGCACAACAACTTTGTGGCCGCGCAGGAATCCGGTGCGCAGACGTTCGGAACGGCCAGCAGTCCGGCCGCGATCAGCGCCGTCATCCGGAATACCTTTGTGCAGGGGACCCTGTCGATCATTTTCGCCACGTTGGTGATCATCGTGGTGCTGGCCGCGATCGTGGTGTGCATTCGATCGATCAGGGCGGGCGGCTCACCGACAACGGAGGAGCCCGATGTCCCGTCGAACTACTTCGCCCCGGCCAGCTTCATCACGACGCCGGCCGAGAAGAAGGTCGCCGCGGAGTGGGCGGCGGCCGGCATTGATCCGGTGCCGGCCGGTACCGGTGGTGGGCACTGATGGCCGGGTCGTCGGGTCGGGTTGATTCCAGCGCCGTCGACGCCGTGCTGACTGTTGCCCGCGGGATCAGGTGGTGGGTCAGCTCGGTGATGGGCGACAACGCCTACGCGCGCTATACCGACCACTTGGCGCGGAATCACCCAGGCGATCCGGTGCCAACCGAGCGGGAGTACTGGCGGCAGCGGCATGCCGAGGCGGAGGCGAACCCAGGCGCCCGCTGCTGCTGATCAATCACTGCTGCTGATCAGGTCCGGGGTTTCCCATGGAGATCGTCCAACCCCCACCAGGTTCCCGATTCCCAGGACCGCCCCTGCCAGGCCTGACGCTCCGCTGACCGTGGGTCTGCCTCGATGTGGGGATTGGCATCCAGAATCATCGTCTCCCGGCGAGCCAGGGTGTAACGGGGCCACTTCGGCAGGTTTGGCGCACCCTGACCATCGCCGCGGGCGAACGCCGCGACCGCCCGGTGCAGGCCGTCGGCGGCCGCCCGCGCCGCGTCGGCGTCGCCCTCGAGTCGATGCGCGGACCAGACCGCGGCCTGGTCCATTCCATGACCGCCGGCGAGCCGCCGGCTGATCCCCGGGACGGCCGAATCGAAGCGGTAACGCCAGACCGGGGCGTGTCGTACCTGGGCCTCCGCCAGTCGAATCGTCGGGATGCCGTAGCGCTCGTCGCCCATGATGGCTAGGTCGATCTCCTGCGCGTTGAGCGCGGGCGACCGGTGACGATAGGCGGCCCGGATGACGGCAACGGCAGGTTCGCCGAACTGCTCGGCCAGCACGCGGTCGGACTGCGTCGGCGCTGTCCGGTCGAACATCGCGAAGGTGGCGGCCTCCCGGCCGTTGTTGCCGATCAGCAACGGGATCCCGGCCGCCGAACCGCTCCCAATGGCCCTGATCGGCAGATCGGGAAGTGCGGGCCCGGCGACGACGGGCCGCCAGAGGTAGGTGGCCCGCAGCCCCGTACCGAGAGACTCTTGGGCGCCGAGCATCTCGGCGGCCGAGACCTGCAGGACCCGGTGCGCCGTGGAGGCGGACAACCCCAGCGCGGCGAGGAAGCGGGCGGTGAGCAGACCGGCCTGCTCCCTGGTCGCGACATGCTCCCCGCCGCCGCTGGAGCTGATCGCCCGGTGCACCAGGTCTCTGCTTCCGGGGAGCGACAGGATGTTCGCCACGCTCTTGGCGCCGGCGGAGATGCCGTAGATCGTCACCCGGCTCGGATCGCCGCCGAATTCAGCGATGTTGTCGCGCACCCATTGCAGCGCCTGCACCTGGTCGAGCAGGCCGACGGCGCCGCTGCCGGCGTAGGCGCTGCCCAGCAGCTCACTCACCTGCAGAAACCCGAAGGCGCCCAACCGGTACGCCACGCTGACAACGACGATTCCGTGCCGGGCGAGCGCCCAGCCGTCGGAGTCCAGGGCCGGCGATCCGGTCAGGTACCCGCCGCCGTGCAACCACACCAGGACCGGCAACCCGGATGCCGGGACGGGCCCAGCGGGGCGAGTGACGGACAGGTGCAGGCAGTCCTCGTCGACTGGTGGGCTCGGGTAGGCACCCGGGGCCGGCTGAGCGTTGAGATCCGGGCTCTGCCAAGCGATAGCGGGGAACTCGGCGGTCGACCGCACGCCCGGCCACTGGCCCACGGGCATTGGTGGTCGGTGCCGGAGTACGCCGACGGGCGCTGCGCCATAGGGAATTCCCCGCCAGAGGTGCATTTCGTCCTGCTCGACGCCCCGCACCCGCCCGGCACGCGTCCGCACCACGAGTTCCGCGTCGCTCACCGCTGCCGTCCCGACAGGCTGACCGGCAAATCCATCCGTCGGTAACGGCCCTTCATGTTCGCCACGAAGGGCCGTTTCTGACGGATGGATTCGGCGACTAGCCGCCGAGCGCGGCGGAGACTACCTCCCGGGCCTCTTCCTGCACCTGCTTGAGGTGCTCTGGACCCTTGAACGACTCCGCGTAGATCTTGTAGACATCCTCGGTACCGGACGGCCGGGCGGCGAACCAGGCGTTCTCGGTGGTTACCTTCAGCCCGCCGATGGCTGCGCCATTGCCGGGCGCCGTCACCAGCCGGGCAGTGATCTGCTCGCCGGCCAAGGAGTCGGCCTTCACGTCCTCAGGGGCCAGTTTGCCCAGCTTGGCCTTCTGGTCCTTGGTGGCCGGGGCATCGATTCGGGCATACGCCGGGTTGCCGAACTGCGCCGTGAGTTCCTTGTACCGCTCGCTCGGCGACTTGCCGGTGACGGCCTTGATCTCCGAGGCCAGCAGCGCGAGCAGGATGCCGTCCTTGTCCGTTGTCCAGACGGTGCCGCGCTTGCGCAGGAACGACGCGCCGGCCGATTCCTCGCCGCCGAAGCCGATGGAGCCGTCGATCAGTCCGGGCACGAACCACTTGAACCCGACGGGAACCTCGACCAATCGGCGGCCGAGTTGTTCGACCACCCGGTCGATCATCGATGACGACACCAGCGTCTTGCCGACCCCCATGTCCGCGCCCCATTCGGTGCGGTGGCTGTAGAGGTAGTCGATGGCGACGGCCAGGTAGTGGTTCGGGTTCATCAGACCGGAATCGGGTGTGACGATGCCGTGCCGGTCCGCGTCGGCGTCGTTTCCGGTGGCGATGTCGTACTCGGCGGCCTTCGCCACCACCGAAGCCATCACGTTGGGCGACGAGCAGTCCATCCGGATCTTGCCGTCCCAGTCCAGCGTCATGAACGAGAAGGTGGGATCCGTCGCCTTGTTCAGCACGGTCAGGTCAAGCTTCAGCCGCTCCGCGATCGCGCCCCAGTAGGCGACCGACGCGCCGCCCAGCGGGTCGGCCCCGATGTGCACGCCGGCGTCGCGGATGGCGTCGATATCGAGCACGTTCTCCAGGTCATCGACGTAGTTGGAGATGAAGTCGTAGTAGCCGGTGGTGTCGGCGTTCTTCGCTGACTCGTAACTCATCCGTTTCACATCGACCAGCCCGCCGGCCAGGATGTCGTTCGCCCTGGCCGCGATCACCGAAGTGGCGTCGCTGTCGGCGGGACCGCCGTTGGGCGGGTTGTACTTGAAGCCGCCGTCCCGCGGCGGGTTGTGGCTCGGGGTGACGCAGATGCCGTCCGCGAGTTTGCTGGTGCGCTTCCGGTTGGCCTTCAGGATGGCGTGGGAGACCGCGGGGGTGGGGGTGTAACCGTCGGCCGAATCGAGCATCACCGTGACGCCGTTGGCCGCGAACACCTCCAATGCGGTCGCGGTGGCCGGCCCGGACAGCGCGTGGCTGTCGGCCCCGATGAACATCGGCCCGTCGGTTCCCTGTTCCGCCCGGTACTCGCAGATGGCCTGACTGATGGCCAGAATGTGGTCCCTGTTGAAGGCGGTGTCCAGGCTCGACCCGCGGTGTCCGGAGGTACCGAAGACCACCCGCTGGTCGGGAATGGAGACGTCCGGATGCAAGTCCTCGTACGCCGCGAGCACGGCGTCGACGTCGATGAGATCGCTGGCCTGAGCAGGCTGTCCTGCGCGTGGATCCATGGGTGTCATTGAACCGGACTCGGGCACGCACGGCATTACGGGGTGCGGGCTGACAGCGGGTCGATGTGCCGCGGCCCGCCGTCGCCGCCCGTCACCTGCCCGGGTTACCAGTCGGCTATCGCCGGAACGACCTCACGGCCGAGCACGGTCAACGGGTCCAGCTTCCAGACTCCCGGCACGATGCCGTGCACATGCGAGATGCCAAGGCCCGCCATCGACTGGAGTTGCGTGAGAATCGCGTCGACCTTCTCGCCGTTGTCGCCCGGGTCCAGCGCCATCATCACGGTCTTCTCGATCTCGTCGTAGTCCCGACCCTCGCGCGCGCAATGCTCGCGGAGCACCTCGAGCTTGTGCGGCAACTCGGGGGACGGGAACAGGTTGCAGGCCTGCGCATATTTGGCGACCAGTCGCAGGGTCTTCTTCTCCCCGCCGCCGCCGATCAGGATGGGCGGGTGCGGCTTGGTGATGGTGGCGGGTGAATTGAGGGTGCGTTCGAGCTGATAGTGCTGGCCGGTGTACGGGCCGTCGTCGTCGCTCCACATCTGCAGGCAGATCTGCAGCGCTTCCTCCAGTCGTTCGAACCGCTCGGCGGTCGGCGGGAAGGGGATGCCGAGGCCGTGCGCCTCCGCCTCATTCCAGGCGGCGCCGATGCCCAGCCAGGCCCGGCCGCCGGACAGCACGTCGAGGGTGCTGACCAGCTTGGCCAGCAATCCCGGCTCCCGATAGACCACAGCGGTCACCCAGGTGACGAGGTCCACCTTTGACGTCCTGGCCGCGAGGTACCCGAGAGTGGTGTAGGCCTCGAGCATTTCGTGCTCCGGCGGCCCGACGACGGAGATCTGCCAGAGATGGTCCATCACGCTCACCTTGGCGAACCCGACCTCCTCGGCGGTGGTGACGATCCTGGTGAGGTCATCCCGCAGGCCGGCCGCACCGGCCGGAAAGGTGAAATCAGCGATGTGCAATCCAAGTTCCATGTCATCCTCCACGGCGGGGATTTGGCGTCCCTCCCTTAGCGAGGGTAGTCATCGCCGGCGATCGAGGGCCTTGGGGTTGTCGGCGGGCTGTGGCAGGCTCGAGGCATGTGCCGAAACATCCGAACCCTGCACAACTTCGACCCGCCGGCGACGAACGACGAGGTGCACGCGGCCGCGTTGCAGTACGTGCGCAAGGTCAGCGGGACGACCAAACCGTCTGCTGCGAACCAGTCGGCCTTCGATCGCGCCGTGGCCGAGATCGCCCACATCACCGGGCATTTGCTGGAGGATCTGGTGACGTCCGCGCCGGCCAAGGATCGGGAGGTCGAGGCAGCCAAGGCCCGCGCCAGGGCCGCCGTCCGCTACGGCAGTGTCGCCAGCTGACCCAGGGACAGGCTGCTAGCGACCGGCCAGGATGCCCGCGACCGCGGAGATGGGCGGTGCGAAGAAGTAACCGCCGCCGGTCGGTGTCACAAACTCCTGCTCAAGCGCGATGGCCGTCGTGCCGCCGTCGGCGCTCGGCAGTTCGATTGACCGGTTCCGGCTGCCGTACCGCTCGCGCTGGCCGATGATCGGGTCTTCGCCACCCAGGTTGGGCTGCACCGCGGAGTTCGCCCAGCGCCGGGTGACGAACTCGAACTGGTCCTCGATGGTGTTCGCGTAGGCCACGAACAGCAGGCCGCGTTCCTGCGCCAGCAGTTCCGGGGAGGGCGCGGGCACGCCGGCGATGGGCGGTCCGAACGGAATCCCGCGGCGGAGCATCAGCCGCAGCAGGGTGTCGGCAGGCGCCCCGAAATCGGTGGCGCTGTCCCGCGGATTGACCTTCCGGATATGCGCGGCATGCGGGCAGACGGTGCCGAAAATATCCTGCCCGGCCGCGGAGTGGTTGTCACCGTCATATCCCGGAATCGGGGCCAGGACCGATGCGCGGGTGTCATCGTCGAAGAGAAAATGATTGCTGGCGAATTCGTCGCCGGCCAGCACGAGATTGTCCTGGCCGCTCGACCGGGACAGCGGGGCGCCGCTCGGCCACCGGCCGACCAGCAGAGCCGCCGCACGCACAGGAGGCACACCGAGCTGGGCCGCGACCGTCGCAGCAAACTCCCAGAAGGCGATGACGTCCTGCCGGAGCCGGCGGCAGACGAGATACGACCCGCGACGTGCCCAGCTGGGGAAGTTGCCGGCGGGCGGAGCACTGAGGTAGGGATTTCGCGGGTCCTGACGCGGCTCACCGAGCAGGAATTCGCCGGGCCAGACGAGCGGCTGCCCGGGCTTGGCGAAAAGCCTTGCATGGGGGTCGGTCTCGGCAAGATAACGCGGTGTCAGCCGGTCACCCGGGGTGGCCGAGACCGCACCGCGGATACCGGGCTGCGAAATGCCGTCCTTGAACCCGAAGTGCTCGTGACCCTGCAGGTTGCCCGGCAGGTTGTCCCCGCGCTGGGAGAACAACACCTGGATTCCGTGAATGGTTGCCCGGCCGACGATCTCGTCGACCTCGACGGTCAGGTCGGTCGGGCGATCGGCCGCGATGATCACCAGCGCATCCGCCTCGTTGCCGGGTCCGCCGATCACCCAATTGGCTCGGTGTCCGAGAGCCGCGGGATCTGCCGGGTCGCCCAGATATGTCGATCGTTCCGCCAGTCCCTGCCGAAAGCTCTGCTCGCCGAATTGGTTCGCATGTTCCGACCCGGCGAGCACGGCGATGCCCGGGTGGGAGAACGCGATGGAATTCCAGGTGGCCGTCATCGCCGGCTCGCGCACCCCGAGCCGGAGTCGCTCGGCGCGGAACGCACGGCGGAAGGTCAGCACCTCGTCCATGGTCGCAAGCCGCGGCGCGAGCCAGCGCAGCCACCGGCGCGCGCCTGTCACATCGGTGAACCGGAGAAAAAGGAACTGTTGATGATTCTTGTTGAACCCCGGAATGATGTTGCCCTGGATATCCTGCCGGGCAGCCAGGTCGTAGATCGGTTCGCCGTCCGCGGTGACGCTCGGCCCGACCGGGACGTCCGCGCCCTTCGGCGACCGAGACCCGACCAGCTCGGAGCTGCTGGGTCTGGGCAGTGAAATGCCTTTCAGCAGAACCACTTCGGATTCACCGAGCGCCGCGAGGGCGCGGGCTGCCTGCGTTGTCATGATGCCCGTTTCCCCGCAACACCCCGGGCGGAAACGACAATGTGTTCGGCGAGCTGGCCGCCGGTGGTGATCGGCCGGCCGCCGATCCTGATGTCCCCCACGGTGAACCCCTCCCCCGCAGGCACCTCGTAGTCGACCCGCAGCGCCGCGCCGGGAACCCCGCGGCGCACCCGCCAGTAGTCGCCCACCGGCGTTCCGTCAGGCTTCGTCCAGCCGGCGTCATCGGAATCGATCAGGTAGACCCCCACTGGCTCCGCTGCCGCAACGTCCAGGCCCTTGCGGGCGAGCGACCACATATCCATATTCAGCCGGGCATCCGCCGCGGTCGCCCGGCTGTACGGCACCGCATCGTAATTGTCGAGCGCTGCGCGGGTCGGTTCGCGCTCCTGCGAAACGCCCAGCAAGTCCGACATCGAATTGATACTCATGACGTAATGCACAATGCCGTCCGTGGTATTCCAGCGATTCCGCGGCTGGTAGTCACCGTCCGGGGTGAACAGATCCGACATCACCACGGCCGGATCGACCATATCCCGATACAGCTCGAGCACCCGGTCGGGAGCTGCCGCCGCCAGCAGCGTCCAGTATTCCGGGGTTTCGGTGACGAAGGTGACCTTGGTGATCGGCCCGGTTGCGGCATTACCGGCGCGGGTGACGCGCCATTCCAGGTACTCATGTTGTGCGTCGCGATTCTCGCCAGCGGCAAAAGCCGCCGACCGGTCGTCGCGAGCGGTCACCGTGAGGTGCGGGCGGGGAAATCCGGTCCAGGTATAGGTCCGTTGAACGGCTGCTTCGAGCCCGATCCGGCTCGGATCAAGGTATTCGCCACGGCCACTGAGCGGCGACGAGGTGCTGATCAGTCCGTCGATCGTTCGATGCCAGGCGTCATAGAACCCGGAGCCGGCAGGCAGGTCGCGCAGCGATCCGGGGGTGTCGAATCGCGTGACCAGCGCCATGCGAGAAGACGATAACGGGGCGCGGCGATCCCGGCGATCCGGCGTCGATCGGGCGGACCTGAGGTGCCTCAGGCCGCCTCAGACCGCCTCAGACCGCCTTATGCCAGAACCCGGGCGCCTGCTGAGGCGGTCGGCAGGACAACACTGCCCGACCGCCCGATGCGGGTCCATCGGCCTTAGCGGAACCGTCAAGGTCACCACGACGAGCACCCGGTTCGCCGATCATCGAAGGAGATTGCAGATGAGCATCCCCTGGGGACCAGCTCTCGACGCAGAAGTCGCCTACCGCCACCAGCAGGCCCGCAGCGCCTTCCACCGGTGGAACTGGCGCCGCAGGTCGGCACATCACCACCCGGTGGTGGCAGCCAACCACCACATTCCTGCCCAGCAACCGCAGGCGCAGCGCGTTCCCGCGCCGCTGATCCCGATCCGGCCCCGACCGGTCGATGCGCAGCGGCCATCGGCTCATGCGGCCTGACGGGAGTGTCACTGTCGGTGTCGGCTGACACTATTGACCGCGTGGCCCGATCCGCCCCAGGTTCGTCGTTCGTCGCCCGCACCGATCAGCAGGAGCAGTTCCGTGCGGCACTGCAGCGCGCGCGGAGCGGTGAGCCGGGGGCGATCCTGGTGTCCGGCGAGGCCGGGGTCGGCAAGACCCGACTGCTGAGCAAGATGGCGGAGATCGCCGAGGAATCGGGCGCGCTCGTCGTGATCAGCCACTGCATCGATCTGGGCGACGTCGGGCTTCCCTATCTGCCGTTCACCGAGGCCCTCTCGCACCTGCGCACCAGCACGGACGCGGTCGAACGGGCGATCGCGAAACGGCCGGCCCTGGCCCGGCTGCTGGAGGACGGGCTGACAGAGGGAGCCGGCGGGCGGGACAACCAGGCCGCCCGCATGCAGTTGTTCGACGGCATCGCCACGGTGCTCGGCACCAGTGGTACCGCAGCAGCGCCGCTCGTCCTGATGATCGAGGACCTGCATTGGGCCGACCCGTCCAGCCGGGACGTGCTCCGCTTCCTGCTCGCTCGGCTGCGCACCGAGAACCTGCTCGTCGTCGGTACCTACCGCACGGATGACCTGCACCGACGGCACCCGCTGCGGCCGGTGCTCGCCGAACTCCTGCGGCTGCCGAAGGTCGACCATCTCGAGCTCGCGCCGTTCACCCGGGACGAGCTCGCAGATTTCAGTGTGGCAATCAGCGGCCGAATCCTCACCGATACAGCGCTGCAGCGCGTGCTGAGTCGGTCCGAGGGCAACGCGTACTTCGCCCAGGAGTTGCTGGAGGGTGACCCGGACGCGGTAGCGCTGCCGGGTTCGCTGGCCGATGTCCTGCACTCGCGGCTGGAACGGCTCGATCCCGCAGTGCAGGCGCTGGCCCGGATCGCATCCATCTCCGGGCGGCGGGTGTCAGAGGGTTTGCTGTGGGCGGTGGCGTCCCAGGATCCGGGTTTCGTCGATGACGCTGCCTTCGACCGGGCCCTGCGGGAGGCCGTCGCCCATCACGTGCTGGTTGCCGAGGACGGCGCATGGATCGCGTTCCGGCACGCCCTGCTCGCCGAAGCGGTCTACGCCGACCTGCTGCCCGGTGAGCTGGCCGGCCTGCACCGCACCTACCTGCAACAGATGATCGCCAATCCGGCGCTCGGTTCGCAGGCCGAGATCGCTCACCACGCACTGCGTACCCACGATCTGCCGGCGGCCCTGCTGGCCTCCCATCGGGCGGCCGGCGAGGCGGCCGATGTGCTCGCCCCGACCGAGGAACTCCGTCATCTGGAGACCGCGTTACGGCTCTGGGACGCGGTACCCGACGCGCAGGCGCGGGTGGGCCGGACGCGGGTGGACCTCGAAATGGATGCGGCGTCGGCCGCCAGTCGAGCGGGTCAGCCGTCCAGGGCTGCAGCGCTGGCCGTGTCGGCGCTGTCGCTCGCGGACCCGTCGCACCGGGCGCGGCTCACGCCGGCCGCGGCCTACTACCTGATCGACGACAACCAGGAGCGGGAGGCCTTGACCCGCTCCGAGGACGCGCTCAAGGTGCTGGATGCCGAGGGGCCGTCGCCCGACCGCGCGCGATTGCTCGCTGCGCACGCCAGGTCGGCACTGAACTGCGACCGGGACGACGACGCCCAACGCACCGCGGAGCGGGCGGTCGTCGAGGCTCGGGAGCTCGGGGTGGCGGATGCGGAAGCCGACGCCCTGACCACGCTGGCCGTGCTGGAGGTCGGGCATCCCGACCATGCCGGTGAGCTGTTCTCCCGGTCGTTGCAGCTGGCCAGGGAGTCAGGCGATCTGCTCGCCGAACTGCGTAGCATCCACAACCTGGCCTCGAACCGCTACTACGCGGGTGAGATGACGGGGGCCAGGGTGATCTGCGAGGAGGGCATCGAACGATCGCGGGCGACCGGCGTGCTGTGGATGGGCTACGGCGTCGGGCTGCTGATCTACCGCGATCTGATTCGTTACGTCACCGGAGATCTCAGTCCGGCACCACCGGCAATGGACTGGGTGCCGGAATCGGCGACCTGGATTCTGTCCGTGGTGGGGCTCTACGCCGCGGTTGCCCGCGGCGATGCCGACGCGATCGACCGCGGACGCTCGGTGAAGGCCAGCTGGCAGCGAGATCCCATGATGGCCTTGGTCTCCGGCGGTTGCACGATCGATGCACTGACCTGGGCGGGGCAGCAGCAGGCGGCGGTTGATCTCACGCTGCAGGTGATCACGTTCCTCGACAGCGCCTGGAACGACTACTTCCTCGGTGGAATCTGGCTCTCCGCCCTGGGTCTCGCGGCGTTGGCCGATCGGGCGGAACAAACGCGACTGGCCGGGGGTGACCCCGCCGAGGACGTCGTGCTCGGGCAGACCCTGCTGGATCGGACAGTGGAGACCGCGCGCCGCGGCCGCCCGCGCGGCGGCACCCTCGGACCGGAAGGCCGGGGCTGGATGGCAAGGGCGCGGGCCGAACACGGCCGGCTGATCGGCCGAGACGACCCCCGGCTCTGGCGGGACACCGCCGCGGAGTTCAGTTTCGACAACCAGGGCATGGGCTACCGGTACGAGGTGGCACGTAGCCGTTGGCGGCTCGCGGCCGCGCTGGCCGCCGCCGGCGACCGAACGACCGCCCGCGTCGAGGCAGCAGCGGCGCTCGCCGAAGCGCAGGAGATGGGCGCCGTTCCGCTCGCCGAGGCGGTCCGCCTGCTGGGTCGACGAGCCAGGTTGGAGCTGCCCGGAATGACAACGGCCATCGGGGTTCTCACCGAACGCGAGGACGAGGTGCTCCGGCTGGTGGCCAAGGGTTTGACCAACCGGCAGGTGGGCGAGCGGCTCTTCATCAGCGCCAAGACCGTCAGCGTGCACATGTCTAACGTGCTGTCCAAGCTCGGTGTCAGCGGGCGGGCCGAGGCAGTGTCCGTCGCGCACCAGCGCGGGCTGATCAGCCTCGATCAATCGAGCTAGGGGCCGCCATTCAGCACAGCAGGAGCGCACCAACAACCAGGCGACGCAGGAGCCCGGTTGTTGGTGCACTCCTGAATGACCCGTGCAACCTCCGGTGGCCGCGCTTCCGTCTCACTCCTAACGGCCCGGCTCCAGGAGGAAGACATGAAGAAGTCACTGTCCATTACGGCGATCTTGACCGCAGGTGTACTGACGCTTGCCGGGTGCTCCGGGTCGTCGGGGGTCGCAGCCACTGGGCAGACAACCGTGTCGGCCGCAGTGGAGCAACCGCAGCTAGGAGCGGCCGAACCGCAGGTCGCACAGGGCGCACCGCAGGTCGGAGCGGCCGCACCGCAGGTCGCACAGGTCGCACCGCAGGTCGCGGCGAACCCGGCAGCGGACGCCGTCTTTGCCGGCTCCGCCGTCACCGGTGCGAGCGTTGCCACGGATCCGACGGCCCGCCTGATCACCGCCCAGGCGACCGGCACCGTGACCGGGACGCCCGACGTCGTCACGATCTCGCTCGGTGTGGAGACCAGGTCGCCCTCCGCGCAGACGGCACTCGACGAGAACAACCGGCTGGCGACCGACGTGATCAACGTCGTGAAGGAGAAGGGCGTCGCGCCCGAGGACCTGCAGACCAGTCAGCTGTCGATCTACCCCTCGTACGACGACAAGGGCGCGGTCACCGGCTACCAGGTGACGAACATCGTCACCGCCAAGTTGCGGGACATCGGCGGCGCCGGCGCACTGATCGACGCGGCCGGTCAGGCGGCCGGCGACGCGGTCCGGGTCCAGCAACTGAGTTTCTCCATTGACGACGACAGCGAATTGCGGGCGAACGCCCGGGCGGACGCGGTCCGGCGCGCACAGGCGCAGGCCAAGCAACTGGCCGACGCTGCCGGGATTGCCCTCGGTCCGATTCACTCCATCACCGAATCCCCGATCGCGGGCACCGTGGTATATCCGCAGGCCGCGATGGCGGCGGATTCCGCCGCCGGCTCGGTGCCGATCGAGCCGGGCAGCCAGCAGCTCCAGGTCTCGGTGCAGGTCGTCTACGAGATCGCCTAGCGTTGCCAGATGAATGACACGACGGAACAACGCCTGGCCGCCCTGTTCAGTACCGATCCGGATGAGCGAAACCCCGCGTTTGCCTGGGCAATCGAGACCACCGACGAGGTCGTCGACTGGACGTACCAGGTCTGGGACCGGGCGCTCGATGGACTGAGCGACAAGGACAATCACATCCGCGCAGTGTCGGCACAGCTGCTGTGCAACCTGGCCAAGAGTGACCCGGAAAAGCGGATCGTCCGCGATTTTGACCAACTGCTGCAGGTCACCAGGGATCCGAAATTCGTTACTGCTCGGCATTGCCTGCAGAACATCTGGAAGGTCGGCCTCGCCGGACCGGAGCAACTGACCGTGCTGCAGGACGGCCTGCGCACCCGCTACACGGAGAGCTTCACCGAGAAGAACGGCACGCTGGTCCGGTTCGACATCCTCGTCGACCTGGCCGACCTGCACGCAAGACTCCAGGACGACGCGATCAAGAATCTGGCGCTCGCCTGGACCGATGAGGAAACAGATCCGAAGTACCGGAAGAAGTACCTCGGGATCTGGAAGAGCAGGCCAGCACAACGTTGACCGACCAGTTCGCCGGCCGTGCTTGACTTGGTCCAGGATGAGTCGTGGCCGATGATCAGGACGCAGTGGCACAGGCGGTGGACGAGCTCTACTCCGCCGACCCCGATTCGTTCATGGAGCGCAGGTCCGCGCTGTCGGCCGCCGCCAAGAAGTCCGGTGACCCGGCGGGGGCGAAACAGATTGCGGCACTGCGGAAGCCGACGCGTTCCGCCTTCACGGTGAACCTGTTGGCCCGAACGGAGCCGGACGCTGTTGCGGAGTTGCTGGACCTTGGCGGCCAGTTGCGGGACGCCGAGCGGTCGGTCGACGCGAAGCAGATCCGCGAACTGACGACCAGACGCCGACGGCTGGTCGACGAGCTCACCAAGCGGGCCTTCGACATCCTCGATGAGCGGTCACCGAGTTCGGCGATCAGGGACGAGGTGGTTTCCACGCTGACAGCCGCGCTCGCCGACGAAGACTTAGCCGATCAGCTGGCCGACGGCACGCTGGTGAAGCCGGCCCGCTGGGAGGGCTTCGGCTTCGGCGGTGGCCCGGATCTCAGTCTGGTGCCCCCGCCGCCGGCGAAGCGCACTGCTCCGGTTAAACCACCGAAAGCACCTGCCAGAAAAGGTATGTCGAAGGAGGAGGTCGAGCAGGCCCGCCGGCTGGCGGCGGAGCAGGAAGCGGAAGCCCGCGAACAGGCCAAGGCCGCGGCCGAAGCTGCCAAGCAGGAGAAGCTGGACGACGCCAGGCGCGCGCTGGACGAGGCCGAAGAAGCGGTGATCCTGGCAACCGACGAAGAACAGACCCGGCTGGAGCGCCTGCAGGGCCTGGAGGAGCAGGTCACCGACGCCCGCAAAGCCGTCGACGACGCCCGCATCCAACTGCGGCGGGCCGAGATCCGGCAGCGCCGCGCGCAGGACACGCTGAGACGACTGGAACGCTGATGAGTCCACCGACGCAGTCGGTGCACAAGTCGGTGCCATCGAGCGGGTTGAGCTCTACAACCCGAGGTGCAGGCGAAGCGCCTCATCAACCTGGTCCATCACCGGAGCCGAGACGCGTCCCAAGGTGACATCAAGCCTCTCGACCGCTACTGATCGGACCTGCTCCGCTTGGGCTTTTGAATCGACCTCCAGCCCGACCGAGCCAGCCCTGAGTAATACCTGAAAAGGCAGCACCCGGTTGACATTGCTGGTCACCGGCACAACCGTGACGACGCCCCGACCGAGGCGGCCGGCGACCGCATTCGCACTGTCATTGCTGACGACGATTGCCGGCCGGCGTTTGTTCGCATCGTTCCCACGGACTGGATCCAGATCGACGAGCCAGATCTCACCCCGGCGCATCGGTGATCCCGTCCGCGCTGGACGCCTCCCAGGCCTGCGCATCCCCCGATGCTTCCCAGTCCCGCCAGGCGTTCTCGTAGTCCACCTCTAACTCCACCCGCCGCAGGAGGCGCACTGCCTGATGAACCGCCGCCGACCTGGAAGCCAGCCCCTCGCGTCGCGCGTGTTCGTCGAGCAGCGCCACGTCCTCCTCGGGCAGGCTCACACTGATCTTCACCCAGCGGATCCTACCTGAGTAGGAAGCTTGGTACTACTCCAGCCTCAGTCCGTGCGCCATGACGACCGATTCGACGCCGCCCGAGCCGTCGACCGTGACCGAGAATGGCGCTCCCGCGAGCCGCAGGCCGGACACCCGAAGCGCACCAACAGCTGTCGACGGTCGGAGCCGAACAACCCCATGGGGGACATCCGGTTCCAGCCCAAGGAAGGCCTGCAGCATGACGACGGCGCCGGCGGCTGCCCAGGCCTGCGGCCGGCAGGACGCGGGATACGGCACCGGGGTCGGTAGATCAACGGAAGCGAACCCGCCGAACAGTTCGGGGAGCCGATTGTCGAAGGCCGCACCCGCCGCGAGCAGTCCTCTGGCCAACTCGACGGCCTGCTCCGCCTGCCCCGCCCTGATCATCCCGTGCACCACGATCGCGGTGTCGTGCGGCCACACCGAACCACAGTGGTAACTCAGCGGCGAATACCCCGCGGCAGTGTCCGCCATGGTGCGCAGGCCGAATCCGCTGGACATGCTCGGCAGCACCAGCCGGTCAGCCACCAGTCGCGCCTCGTCGGCGGACAGGATGCCGGTGGCCAGCAGGTGGCCCATGTTGGAGGCAGGTGCGTCGACCGCCCGCTTGTCCCGATCCAACGCGAGGGCCGGGAAGGGACCGAGCCCGTCCCGCACCCAGAACGCCGCCCGGAACCGGTCGGCCAGTTCGGCCGCATATTCGCGCCAGCGATCCGCACCCGGCCGGCCGAAGGCGTCCAGCAGATCGGCCCCGGCCAGCGCCGCCTCGTAGGCGTAACCCTGCACCTCGGCCAGGGCCACCGGACCCACCGCGATGGTGCCGTCCGCGAATCTGACCGAATCGTCGGAATCCTTCCAGCCCTGGTTCGCCAGCCCGCGGCCGAAATCGTCGTGATAGTCGAGGAACCCGTCACCGTCGGCATCGCCGAAGTCCGCCATCCAGTCCAGCGCCAGTTCCATCGCCGGCAGCAGGGCCCGCACCTGCTCGCTCGGCATCCCCCACCGCCACGCATCGGCCAGCAGACAAACCCAGAGCGGGGTGGCATCGACTGTTCCGTAGTAAACGGGCGGCAGCGATGTGTGGGCAAGCGTTGTCGGTGAGCGGCGGAGCTCGTGCAGGATCTTGCCGGGTTGTTCGTCGGTCGCCGGGTCGACGGTGCGGCCCTGCAGAGCGGCCAAGGTGCGCAGCGTGCCGGCGGCGAGCTCGGTACCCAGTGGCAGCATCATCCGCGCCGCCCAGATCGAGTCACGGCCGAAAAGAGTCAGGTACCAGGGCGATCCGGCTGCGACGAAAGCGTCATCCGGCTGCTGGCGCACCGACATCCGCAGCGCGAGCAGGTCGGCAACCGACTGCTCGACGAACGGGGCCAGCCGCCGATCGTCGGAAATGATCGACGGGATCGTCGCCTCGGGTCGGTGCGCCGCCGGTACCACCGCAGCGTCCCGGTCCTGGACCGAGACCGACCAGGACACCGTCAGCTCCGCCCGTGGGCCGATCACCATCAGCCATTCCGCCTGCGCCCCAGCATCTTCCAGGTGTATTTGGGCACCGGGGAAGGCCATCTGCACCTTCACCCGGTCGGTGCCGTAGCGCAGTCCCCCGGCGGTCGCGACAGGACGCCGCGCCGCGCCGGACAGCCCCGCCTTGACCTGCTCGACCTCGACGAGGTCGGTCGCGACGGACAGACCCAGCCCGGTGCTGACCTCCCGGGACGCGCGGTTGACGACCGTCAACTCCTCGGTCAACCCGGCGACGTCGGTCAATCGTCGCCGCCGCAGCCAGACAGTCGGGTCCGGCGTCGGGTCACCCAGCGACCTGACAACCGAGATGAACTCGGCACCACCCGCGCTGCTGCTCGAACTGGAGACCGGGTTCGGCTCTGCGCCGTCGAGGCGGATGATCGCCTCGCTGAGCACCCGGACGTCAGCGACAAACGCACCCTGCGCACCGACCGCACGGATCTGCCCGTCCCGGCCGGACAGCACGACGCACGGCGCTGCCAAGGTGGTGACGAGGTCGTGCAGGTATGGCTGCAAGCCGGTTGTCGTGGCCGGAACCGCCTGTGGTGATGAAACTGTGACCGCCTCCTTAGTGACCGAACACTTGACACGTTCGGTGACGGGGGTAACACTACGACCATCCTTGGATCGATCCAATAGTCAGTTACCACAAAATTTGATCGATCCAAGCCTTCACCACTCTCTCAATGAGGAGACTCTCCGTGACCGGCACGCCACCCCACCCGTCGCTCTCGGCAGCGTCCGGCAGGGCCGACGGCGAGGCGGCGGTTCGACGGGGCGGTCGCCGGGGCCGCGGCAACAAGGCCACCCTCGAGTCCGTTGCCGCACTGGCGGGAGTGTCGAAACAGACGGTGTCCAACGTGTTGAATTCACCGCAGCTGGTGCGTTCGGACACCGCGGAGCGGGTCAGGGCGGCCATTGCCGAGCTGTCCTACCGGCCGCACCAGGGCGCCCAGCAACTGCGGACCCGGCGTTCCCAGCTGCTCGGCATGCGCATCCACCAGGTGCCCGATCCGACCGTGTTCGACCGGTTCCTGCATGCGGTGACGGAAGTGGGTGCCGAGAACGACTACCGGATCATCCTCTACACGGCACCGGATGATGACGGTGAGATCGACTCCTACGCCGAGCTTCTCGACCGGTGGGGGGTTGACGGACTGGTGCTGTCCTCCACCCATTCCGGTGACCGGCGGACAGTGCACCTGACCGAACAGGGTGTTCCGTTCGTCTCCTTCGGCCGGCCATGGGACGGCCCGGGCAAACACTCCTGGGTGGATGTCGACGGGGCGGCCGGCACCCGGGCCGCCACCGCGTTCCTGATCGGGCAGGGTCGCCGCCGGATCGGCTTCGTCGGTTGGGACCCTGGCTCCGGAGTCGGCGATGACCGGCTCAGCGGGTGGTCGAGCGCAATGGGCGACGCCGGACTGGCGATCACCGAACCCCGGAGGTGCACCAACGACATGTCCGACGGTGCGAGGGCCGTGGCCGACCTGCTGCGCGACGAGGAGGTCGACGCGATCGTCTGCGTGTCCGATCAGGTCGGCCTGGGCGCGCTCGCCGCCGCCCGTGCCGCCGGCCTGGCGGTCGGCTCGGAATTGGCGATCATCGGGTTCGACAACAGCGACGCAGCAGTGGCGGCCGACCTCTCCTCATTGAGCCAACCGTTGCGGCTGGTCGCGGAGAACTGCCTGCGCATCATCTTCAGCCGGATCTCGGGGCCGGCCGAAAGCATTGCCCCCGAACACATCCTGCTTGCTCCGACCTTGGAGCTCCGCGGCTCGACCCAACGGCAACGCTGACCCTGCGCCGCCGCACTGCCACTTCCGCACCACGGCACCACCCGAATATCCGCTTCCAGCAGCACCCGGCCCAGCCGGCTGCCTGGATCTGACCCTCATCGACCCATGCCAAGGAGACCCGCCCATGAAAGACCGAAGACTCCGCCGAATCGCGCTGACAGCAGCGGGTACCGCTGCCCTGATCCTGCTTGCGGCCTGCGGCGGAGCGTCGAGTTCCACCCCCGCGACCGGTGGCGGCGCCGCCTCAACTGCGAACGCTTCCGGCGAGAGCACGGGGAGCGCCAGCGCCGAGGGCGGCGAACTGGCGGTGCTGATCGGCTCATCCGGAGCCCCCGAGACCGCCGCGGTCGAAGCGGCATCCGCCGCCTTTGCGAAGGAGTCCGGGACCGCGGTCACGGTGACGGCAGCCCAAGATCTGCCACAGCAGCTCGCGCAGGGATTCGCCTCCGGGCAATCACCGGATGTGTTCTATGTCAGCGGCGACAACTTCGCCACCTATGCCAAAGCCGGCAACCTGCTGTCCTATGGCGACGAGTTGTCCAACAAGGACGACTTCTACCCTGCTCTGCGGGACCAGTTCACTTACGAGGACCAGTTCTACTGCGCCCCGAAGGACATGTCCACGCTTGCCCTGTTCATCAACACCGATCTGTGGACCGCAGCCGGATTGACCGACGCAGACATTCCCAAGACGTGGGACGACCTCTCAGCGGTGGCCCAGAAGTTGACCACGCCACCAGTTGTCGGGCTCACCGTTGGTCCGAGCCGGGATCGCATCAACACCTTCCTCCTGCAGAACGGTTCGTTCCTGGTCAGCGAGGACGGTCAGACCGTCACTGCCGACGATCCGAAGAACGTCGAGGCATTGCAGTACGTGCAGACACTGATCAAGGACGGCTCGCTCCAGTTCCCGGCCGAGTTGGGCGCCGGATGGGGTGGAGAGGCCTTCGGCAAGCAACAGGCGGCCATGACCATCGAAGGCCCCTGGCTACTCGGCGCGATGGCCAAGGACTATCCGGGAGTGAAGTTCACGGTCGCGCCACTGCCGGCCGGCCCGAGCGGTGACCAGGGCACCCTCGTCTTCACCAATTGCTGGGGAATTTCCGCAACCACGCAGTACCCCGAACAGGCCAAGGCTTACGCGGAGTACATGACGACCAAACAGCAGCAACTGGAGTTCGCCAAGGCATTCGGAGTCATCCCGTCGATCACCTCGGCCAAGGCGGACTACCTTGCCGAATTCACCGACAACAAGCCGTTTGTCGACGGCATCGACTACGCGCGCGGTGTCGTCGGAGCTGCCGGAATCGCTGACGTACTCAGCGATTTCGACGCCCAGCTGCAGACTCTGGGCAGCCAGGATCCCAAGACGATCCTGCAATCTGTTCAGCAGAACCTGACCGACGCGATAGGCGGCTGATTTCCGCTCGGCCGGCCGGTGTGGGGCGCACCGGCCGGCCGAGCGGCTCAGCACCCATGGAAACCGCCGTCACGTCAGCACATCTCGAAGGAGAGTCCCATGTCTGTCATCGGCAGCGGCGGGGTCGAACAGACCGTCGCTGACATCGAGCATGAAACGCAAAACACAGCAAAGCCCGCCAGGAATCGCAGTACAAGAAATCGCAGTTCAAAAAATCGCGATGGACTGGCCGGGTGGCTGTTCATGGCGCCCGCGTTCATCATCGTCGTGGTGTTCGTCCTGATTCCGGTTGTCTCGGCGCTCTGGGTGTCGGTCTCGGACTGGAGTGGCAAGGGCTCACCGCTCGGCGCCAATTTCATCGGTACTGACAACTACCAGGCATTGCTCACCAAACCCGGCCTGGCCCAGCGTGATCTGGGCACCTCCCTGCGCAACAACATGTACTACGTGCTCCTCGTGGTTCCGCTGCAGACAGTGCTGGCACTCGTCCTGGCCGTTGTGCTCAACCGGCGCAGGCTGAAGGGCAAGGGCTTCTTCCGCAGCGCGTTCTACTTCCCGTCAGTGACGTCCTCCGTCGCCATTTCCATTGTTTTTCTGTTCCTGTTCAACGCATCCGGCGTCGTCAACGCGGTGCTGGCCTGGTTCGGGATCAACGGGCCCAACTGGTTCGCCGACCCGCGGGGAGTGGGGCACCTCATCCTGGGCGCGCTCGGCGTGGATACCGATAACCCGCCCGGCTGGCTGACCGACCATGATTTCCTGGGACTTACCTGGTGGCAGTGGTGGTCGGGGCCATCCGTCGCTATGTGCGCCATCATCGCGCTGGCCATCTGGACCACTGCCGGCACGTTCATGCTGCTGTTCCTGGCTGCCCTTCAGGACATTCCGGAGGACGTCGAGGAGGCCGCGCAGATGGACGGCACCAACGCCTGGCAGCGGTTCAGGGCGGTGACGCTGCCGGCGCTCAAACCGACACTGTTCCTGGTGTTGACTCTTGGCCTGATCGGCACCTGGCAGGTGTTCGATCAGATCTACATCATGAGTCAGGGTGGACCGGCCAAAACCACCGTCACGCCGGCCTACCTCTCCTATCAAACTTCCTTTGTGGGCGGGAAATGGGGCCAGGGTGCCGCGATCGCGTTCATCCTGTTTGCCATCATCGTCGTCTTCAGCCTGATCCAGCGGTACGTCATGCGTGACCGCAAAACGTTGCCGAAGCGCCGTCGCATCGCCACCTGGGAGGGCAAGAAATGACTACGACGCTGTCCGGCCGGGAGATCGCCGGGCCGATCGACCCACCGACCGGCACCGCCAAACGGGTCCGTCGGTGGGGCTGGGTGATCTACCTGGTGCTGATCTTCTTCGCGTTGATCTACCTTTACCCGTTCCTGATCCAGATCGGCACCTCCTTCAAAACCGATTCGGACGCCACCGCCAACCCACTCAATCCGATCCCGCAGGTCTGGACGCTGGACGCCTACCGCTCCCTTCGGTCGGCCGATTTCCCGCTGTGGTTCATGAACTCGGTCATCGTCACCTTCTTTGTCACCGTCGGACGGGTGTTCTTCGACTCGCTGGCCGGATACGCACTGGCCCGCCTGCATTTCGCCGGGCGAGCCGCGATGGCAGCGTTGTTCATCGGGATCATGGCAGTGCCCGCCGTCGTTCTGCTGATCCCCAAATATCTCGTTCTGGTGCAGTTGGGCATCTACAACACTTACTTGGGCATGATTATCCCGCTGGTTGCGGACGCGGCCGGGGTATTCATCATGAGACAGTTCTTCATCAATATCCCGCTGGAGGTCGAGGAATCTGCTCGACTCGATGGAGCCAGCGCGTTTCGGACGTTCTGGTCCGTCGTCTTGCCGATGGCCAGGCCTGCGGTGATCACCCTGACCATTCTCTCGTTCCAGGGCTCCTGGAACGAGCTGGCGCACTTCATCGTGTCCCGGTCCGACCCGGACTTGAACACCTTGACCTCCGGCGTTGCCACCCTGGTCAGCGGATCGTTGGGTTCGGGAAATCAATTCCCGCTGAAGATGGCCGCCGCGCTGCTGATGACGATCCCGGTCGCGATCGTGTTCTTCATCTTCCAGCGCTACTTCGTCCGCGGGGCGAGCGGCGGCGCCGTCAAGGGGTGATTCGCCGTTCGCACTGAACGGCGGGCCGATGCCGTCGGGGGCATCGGCCCACCAGGGCGTGTCCCGTGGATCCCACATCGTGCGAGCGGGGATCAGCGCGGATGAGCTGCAAGGCGGAGGATGGCCAGGTAGCGGTGTTCTACCTGGCCTGACGACAACGCAGCAGATCGCCGCGCTGGCCACGCGCAGCACTGAGGGGATCCGCGGGACACGCCCTAGCCCTCGGCCGGAACATTCAGCAGCGCAGCGAGTTCCGCGGTCAGGCCGTGATCGGTCCGCGATCTGCCGTCGATGGAGATCACCGGTGCCAGTAGCCGGGCGCTGGACGCCAGCCAGACGCCGTCGGCGGTGCGCAGGTCCTCGGCGGTGAGCACGGTCGACTCGGCTTTCCAGCCGGCGGCCTCGGCGACCCGGAACAGCCGCCGGACCGTGATGCCGTCGAGAATGCCGTCCAGCGGCGGGGTTTGCAGCACCCGGCCGCGGGCCAGGACGACAGACGCGGTCGGCGCCTCCAGCACGGCGCCGTCCGAAGCGACGAAGATCGCATCGTCCGCGCCGTTCGCGGCGGCGTACCGCAGAGCGGCCATGTTCACGCCGTAGGACAGCGTCTTCGCGCCGGCCAGCAGCCAGGGCGCGGACTTGGCCGCCTGCGCGCTGAAACCCCTGTCCAGCAACAGCACCCGGACCCCCGACGATCGCTGGCGAATGCTGACCGGGGACAGGCGGGACCCCAGGACGTAACAGACCGGTGCGCTGGCTGACTCGGCTCCGCGGCTGGCAACCAGTCGCATCACCATTTGCCGCCCCCCGGTCCAGCCGGACACCAGGGCGTTGACGGCATGCCGCCAGCGATCCGGGGCCGGCACCACCAGGCCGGTCATTTCCCCCGACACCGCCAGTCGCGCCAGGTGCTCGTCCAGATCCCGCGGCTCGCCGTCGACCACCAGGGTGGTCTCGAAGACCCCCTCGCCCCGCAGCACACCAAGATCATCTGGTCGCAGCAGCGGGGTTTCCGGATTCAGCAGTGTTCCGTCGAGGAGGGCAACAATGGGCACAGTGGGGTCCGTCACGGCCACCACAGTAGAGCGACTCAGCGTGGAAGCGCCGTGGTGACGCTGAAGCCGGCGATGAATTCCGGGATGGGCCGGTAGTAGCGGTAGGTCATCTCGTACTCGCCGGCGGTGGACAGCGCTGCGTAGGCGGCGATCCAGTTGCGGATCTCCTGCCCGGACTGCCCGCCCAGTTCCTTGATCGAGTCGTTGGTGTACTCGTCGATGGCGTCCAGATCATTCGCCGCCAGCTGGTTGAGGAAGGTGTTGTCCCAGTCCGGGTTCAGCGCCTTGAGGTTTCCTTCACCCGCCGCGAACCGCTTCGCGGCGTCCAGCACGTTGGCCCGTCGCTTCGCGGTCGCTGCTGCCGAGGGGTGCCGGCCGGCGATCAGCCCCTCGACGACGTGCGCGGGCGCGGTTTCCAGGGTCGGCACCGGGGGCTCGTGGGACAGGCCACCGGACCCGATGAGCAGCACCCTTTTGTCGAGCCCGGACAGGTATTTCCCGAGTGCCTCCCCGAGCGCGCGGACCCGGTGCATCGGGGTGAACGGCGGGGCGACGGAGTTGATGAAGAACGGCACGACCGGCACCGCGGTCAGCCCGCCGAAGAGGATCTCCAGGGGTTGCACCATGCCGTGGTCGACCTCCATCCGCAGCGATACAGCGACGTCGACCCCGCCGTCCAGCGCGGCCTGCGCCAGGCCTTCGGCGATGTCCCGCGGGACATCGAGAGGTCCTGCAGCGGAACCGAAGTCACCGATCGAGGTGGCAGCCAGACCGATACAGAACTGCGGCATCAGCTCGTAGAAGAAGCCGTTGTAGTGGTCCGGCCCGAACACCACGACAAGTTCGGGGTCGTACTCGGCGATGAATTTCCGGGCCGCGTCGAACGCGGTTTCCACGTCCGCGGCCAGTTCGGCCGGCGGCTGGGACAGCTCCAACAGCGGGCTGTGCGACATGGCGACGAGGGCGAGTGTCATGAGAACTCCTGGGGTATCGGTAGTGGTCAGGTCAGCCGGCGGCGAGGGCAGGCGCCGGCGGAGCGGCGAAAGCCGTTGCGGGAGTGTGCAGTTCGTGGGCGAACGACTGCGGCTCGGTGAGGTGCAGCGCCGTCGCGAGGGCGGTCGTGACCCGGGACGCGTCCTGCGCAAGGGCGGCGGCCGCGACGTAGCGGTCCGGGCGGATGACGACGAAACCCACGGGGTGGGTGTCGAACCAGGTCTTCAGCCGGCCGGTGGCATCGCCGATGACGTCGACTTCCGGACCTCGCAGCGCCTCATCGACCGGCGCTGCGTCCCAGCGCAGCTGGGTGGCGGGGCGGACGCTGACCAGCTTCACCCCCAGCCGCCGCAGTGTGGCCAGGGACTGCGCGTCAAACACGTGTCGGGGATCGTTGCCCCAGACCAGGACCGAGAACCATTGCCCCAGCACGTCATCCAGCAGGACGCCCCTTTCGGTGCGGGTGTCCACCCGTGGTTGCGGGAACATCGAGCCGACCGGGTCGATCTCGGCCGCCGGACCGGTCGCCGGGACCAGCGCACCGACGTGGAAGCGGGGCTTGGGCTTGTAGCGGCCCTCCGCGATCCACTTCTTCGCGGCTGGTACCAGGTTCAGGGCCGCCGCGATGCGATCCCGGGTGCCGGCGACGGCCTTGTTGGTCGGGGACAGGATGCGGCCCATCGCGACGGAGACGTCGATCATGGCCTTGGCGTGGTCCCGGCGTTCGGTGTCGTAGGTGTCCAGCAACGCGTCGTCGGCGAGGCCGCGGAGCACCGCGGTGAGCTTCCACGCCAGGTTGGTGGAGTCCCGGACACCGGAGTTGAAGCCCTGGCCCTGCCATACCGGCATCAGGTGGGCGGCGTCGCCGGCGATCAGCACGTGACCCTTGCGGAACGCCCCGGCGATCCGGGCATGCAGGGTGTAGACCCGCTGCCGGATGAAGTCGACGCCCGCCGGGTCCGGCACGTGCCGCGCCAGCAACTGATGAACGAACAGCGGATCGGCGACCTGTTCATCGGTTTCGTGATCGAAGATCATGAACTCGAAGCGGCGTACGCCGTGCGGCAGGCCGATGGACACGAAGGGGCGCACCGGGTCCGCGCCGAGGTAGGCGTTCGGCGTGCCCAGCGGGTCGTTGCGCAGGTCAATGACGAGGAACCGGGTAGGCGAGGACTGCCCCTCGAAGCTCACCCCCATCGACTTGCGGGTGATACTGCGCCCGCCGTCGCAGCCGACGAGATACCTTGCACGGATGGTCTTCTGGCTGCCGTCACCGAGTTCGATTGTCGCGGTTACCCCGTCGGAGTCGTCGACGTATCCCAGCAGGGTGTGCGCGAAGTGCACGTCGACATGGTCGAACCTCGCCAGACCCTTGAGCAGTTCGGCATCGACCAGCGGCTGGATGAACGCGTTCCGCCGGGACCACCCGAAATCCTGCGCGCCGGGCGCGACGTTGGCCAGCACCTGACCCTTTCCGTTGACCATCCGCATGATGTGGTTCGGCGTGGTGTGCGGGAGCACCTGGTCGACCACGCCGGCCGTCTGGAAGGTACGCAGGGACTCGTCGTCCAACCCGACTCCTCGCGGGTAGTCGATCAACGCCGCTCCGGCGTCGGCGACAATCGTCCGGACGCCGTACCCGCCGAGCAGGTTGGCCAGGGTGAGGCCGACCGGGCCGGTCCCCAGGATCAGCACGTCGGTATCGAAAGGGCGGGTGGTGGAAGAGTTCTGAACGGTGGAAGGCGGAGTCATCGTTGATCCTCGGCGTCGGTGCTGATGGTTGATGTTTGCGATGGTTGATAGCGGGAAAATGCTCAGCGGTCGAGCAGGAAGTCGAGGTGGATCTGGTCGAACGTCTCGGTGTCCTCGTACTGCGGCCAGTGACCGCAGTTCTCCATCACCGCGAGCCGCGCGCCGGGGATCAGTGAGGTGATGCGCTCCGCCTCGGCGACCGGGCCGGACGGGTCCTTCGTCGTCCACAGCACCAGCGCCGGGGCCTTGATCCGGCCGAGCGCCTCGTCCGTGAGCATGTTCCGGCGGCGGATCTCCGGGTCCTGCAGGGCCATGTTGGCCTCGCACGCCGGCAACCAATCAGGCTGCTGAAAGATTGCCTGCCTGGTCTTGATCAGGTCATCGGTCACCATGGTCGGGTCGGCCATCAGCCACTCCAGGCGCGCCTTCACCCGGTCCCAGCTCGGATCCTTCGCGGCCTCCATGGACAGGGTGTAGAGCCGCTGCATCACCTGCGGGTTGGCCATCGTGCCGCCCATGGTGTTCAGCACGATCCGTTCCACCCGCTCGGGATGATCGATCGCGAGTTGCGCGGTCACCCAACCCCCGAGGGACTCACCGGTGAAATGCGCCTTCTCGACGCCGATGGCATCCAGGAACGCGATCACCTGCTCGATGTAGTGCTTGACCTCGAGCGGGTGATCCGGCTTGTCCGAGTACCCATGACCGATGAAATCGATGGCCCAGCAAGAGAATTGCTCGGCGTGCGAGCGCAGGTTGCGGACGTAGGCCTCGGCGTGACCGGTGATGCCGTGCAACATGATCAGCGTCGGCTTGCCGGGGTCCCCGGCATGCAGGTAGCGGGTCCGGTAGGGGCCGGCCTGCAGGAAGCCCTGGCTGAACGCCACCTCCCGCAGGTCGGACCAGACGCTGGTGAAGGGGCGGGGGCTAGGGGTCACGGTTCACTCCAATTCGGCTAGATTGTGCGTTATCTACGTCGTACAGTGCGTTAAGTGAACCGCGATGTGCGCAGAGTGTCAAGACCCTTAACCGGGAGATTCCGTCGGAGTTGCCGGCGATGGGCCGGACGCGCGTGGTCGGCCGGCACCGCTATGCGGTAGCACGCTCGGGTGACGCCGTCAGCGGACGAGCGGCCGAATGCTCAGCTGAGCAGGGCGCTGATCCGGGACGCGCCGTCCAGCATGACCGGCACGGCACGGGCCATCACGTCGTCCCGGTAGGTGATCAGGTTCAGGCAGGCACTGGGGACGTCGCCGCCCTGGTGGATCAGCACGGCGAGTCCGTGCGCGCCGGGTTCCACCTCACCCTTGCTGACCGAGAACCCCTGGGCACGGGCCCTGGTCACCTCGATGCGCTCGCCGGGCCGCTCCGGGAGTGCCGAAAGGAGACAGATGCCCGCAGAGCCACGGCCGAGCGGATGCCGACTTCCGGTCCGAAAAGCCAAGTGGTAAGCAGCTTTTGTCGGGGTGGCCACGGCAATAGCGACGACCTCGTCACCCTCCCTAACCAGCAGCGCGACAGTCGATTCGAGCTCGTCGGCCAGTTCCCGCATGATCGGCATCGCGGTATCGCGCAGCGCGCTCTGCACCCCGCCGGCCAGCGCGGTCAGGCCGCCGCCGGCGCGGAACCGGTTGTCCGGGCCGCGGGCGATCAGGTGGTGGTCGGCGAGCGTGGCCAGCAGGCGATGCGCGATGGTGCGGTGCACCGCCAACCGTTCGGCCACCTCCTGCACCGTCAGGCCGGCGGGGGCGGCAGCCACCATCACCAGCGCCCGGATCCCCCTGTCCAGCGTCTGCGAGCCGAGATTCTTCGACGGGGGCGCTGCCGGACCCGTTTCGGCCGTCTGCACATCCGTCATTGCGTGCTCATTTCGCTCGTCCTGCCCGCCGGACCACGCTCGGGACATCGAGTCTCGGAGCTCACCGGTCACACTTCCGCGTCACAGCCTAGGTCAGACAAGAAAATCCTTGACAACCTTGGCCATGGGCTCGATAGTTGTGCATCTAACGCACTACTTGTATCACTAAGCGCACATCGCGCAACGACCTCGTCCTCGCCACCCACCCAAGGGAGTGTCCGTGTCCAACGCCCCGTCCACCGCCGAACCGAAGTCAACGAGCCAGCAGAGCGAGGGGGACCCTCAGCAGATGCGCCGGGTGTTGTTCTCCAGCTTTCTGGGCAGCGCTGTGGAGTTCTACGACTTCCTGCTCTACGGCACCGCAGCCGCGCTGGTCTTCGGGCAGCTGTTCTTCTCGGACCTGAGCCCGGTGGTGGCGACCATCGCCTCGTTCGGCACGCTCGCCGTCGGGTACGTCGTTCGCCCGCTGGGCGGGGTGATCTTCGGGCACTTCGGCGATCGGATCGGCCGCAAATCCATGCTCGTGCTGACCATGACGCTGATGGGGGTTGCCAGTTTTGCGATCGGCCTGCTGCCCACCTATGACGCCATCGGGGCGCTCGCGCCGATCCTGCTGATCCTGCTGCGGCTCATCCAGGGCTTCGCGGTCGGCGGCGAATGGGGCGGCGCCGCTCTCATGGCGCTGGAGCACTCCGACGAGAACAGACGCGGTTTCTCCGCCAGCTTCGCCAACATGGGCGCCCCCGCCGGCGCAGTGCTGTCCACCGTTGTGCTGGCGATCGTCACCCTGCTGCCCGGGGATGCCTTCCTCTCCTGGGGCTGGCGCATCCCGTTCCTGCTGTCCGCCGTGCTGGTCGGCATCGGCCTCTACGTCCGGCTCAAGGTCACCGAATCACCGCTGTTCGAACAGGAAGTCATCACCGCAGTAGCGTCAGAGAAGAAGAGCCTGCCGATCATCGACGTGCTGCGCAACAACCCCACCTCCGTGCTGCTCGGCATCGGCGCGGGGCTCGGCGCCTTCGCCCTGCAGGCCCTGATGGCCACCTTCGCCCTCACCATCGGCGTGCAGAACGGCCTGACCCGCTCCACTGTCCTCTGGCTGTTCGCCGCCGGCTCCTTCCTGCAGATCTTCGCCCTGCCCGCCTACGCCGCCCTGTCCGACCGGATCGGCCGCCGTCCGGTGATGATCGCCGGTTGCGTGGCCGCCGTCGTCGCCGTCTACCCCATCCTGTTGCTGGTCGCGTCCGGCTCGGTGTGGGGTGTGCTGCTGGGCTTCGTGATCGCCATGCCGCTGGTGCAGGCCGCCATGTACGGCCCGTTGGCCGCCTTCACCACCGAGATCTTCGCAACCGGGAACCGTTACACCGGAGCATCTTTGGGCTACCAGCTGTCGTCCACCCTGGGTGGCGGCTTTGCCCCGCTGATCGCCGCAACCCTGGTGGCCGGCACCACCGCAGGCAATGGACTGCTCCGGGTCGCGCTCTTTGCCGCCGCTGCCGCCCTGATCAGCGCGGTCACCATCGCGATCGCCAAGGAATCCAGCAAGCGGGATCTTCTCGCCGCCGGCTGAACACGACGAACATGACGCCGAGGCCGCAAGCGCAGCTACAGCTTGCGGAGCCGGATCCGGCTGACCGCGTGGTCCGGTCCCTTGGTCATCACCAGCGTGGCCCGGCCCCTGGTGGGCAGGATGTTCTCCACCAGATTCGGCTCATTGATGGATGACCAGATCCGGTTCGCGGTCTCCACCGCCTCCGCGTCGGTGAGGTCCGCATAGCGCCGGAAGTACGAGTCGGGATGGGTGAACGCGGTCTCCCGGAGCCGGAGGAACCGCTCCACGTACCAGCGCCGGACATCCACCGGGTGGGCGTCGACATAGATGGAGAAGTCGAAGAAGTCGGACAGCGCCAGCGCGCTGCGGCCACCCTCGTCCAGATGCGCCGGCTGCAGGACGTTCAGCCCCTCGACGATCAGCACGTCGGGCCGGCGAACCACGATCTCGTCACCCGGCAGGATGTCGTAGGTCAGGTGGTCGTAGCGCGGCGCCCGCACCTCGGCAGCACCTGACTTCACTTCGGCGACGAACCGGAGCAGCGCCCGCCGGTCGTAGGACTCCGGGAAGCCCTTGCGCTGCATCAGATTCCGCTTGTTGAGTACCGCGTTCGGATACAGGAAGCCGTCCGTGGTGACCAGTTCGACCCGCGGCGTATCCGGCCAGCGGGCGAGCATTTCGCGCAACACCCGGGAGGTGGTTGACTTGCCGACCGCCACCGAACCACCCACTCCGATGACGAACGGAGTCCGCTCGGTGCGCTCCCCCAGGAAGTTCGTGGTGACCTGGTGCAGCGCGCCGGTACCGCCGACATACATGTTGAGCAGGCGGGACAGCGGCAGGTAGATGTTCTCGACCTCTTCGAGATCGATCGGGTCACCCAGTCCTCGGAGGCGCTTGATCTCGGCGAGCGACAGCGGCAGCGGAGTGGAGGACGCCAGTGCCGCCCAGGCGGCGCGGTCGAGCTCAACGAAAGGGGTCACCCCGTGTCCGTTGAACACCGGGGCGCCGCGCCGGCCGATCAGCTCAGCCACCGACGATGCAACCGGGACCTCACCGTCACCAGCCATGAGGCGCAATTCTGCCGGTCGGCGGCGCTGTTGGACGAATCAGTGGCCCTCCGGTCTCTGTGACCTACGCCTCACCTGGCGCCCGAACGTTGATCGATCACACCCCATGACCAGCAGGCGGCGCCGCGGTTGTCGGCTGCTGCCTACCATGGACAACATGGCATCACCGCAGGATCAGGCCACCTACCATTCTCCCCTGCTCGCGTTTCCCGGCGCGGTCAACGCCACCGGGATCGACGCCGGTACCGCGTGGCACTACGGCGACCCGATCGGCGAACAGCGGGCCGCTGACAAGGGCGCGATCCTGATTGACCGGTCGAACCGTTCGGTGCTCACGGTGACCGGTCCCGATCGATTGACCTGGCTGCACACGCTGACCAGCCAGTTCCTCAGCACCTTGGCCGACGGCGAGGTCACCCAGGCGCTGGTGTTATCGCCGCAGGGCCACGTCGAACACCACTTCGTGATCACCGACATCGACGGCGTCGCCTACCTGGACACCGAGCCCGGCGCCGGTGCAGCGCTGCTGGGCTATCTCGACGGCATGCGGTTCTGGTCCAAGGTGGTCCTCGCCGACCGCACCACCGACTTCGCCGAGATCTCGCTGTTCGGCCCCCTCGCCTGGCACATCGCAGAGCAGGCACTGCAACTTTCCGACCCCGGCGCCGGGCGCGCCGGGCTGCTCGCCGACGGCGGCGTCGTCCGCCGCAATGACGTCCGCCGCAATGAGGAAACTGTCGACCTGCTGGTCCCACGGTCCGACCTCGGCCGGGTGGCAACCGCGCTGGTCGCCGCGGGCGCGGTGCCGGCCGGCAGTTGGGCCGCCGAGGCGCTCCGGATCCCCACCCGCCGGCCGCGGTGGGGCGTCGATACCGACGACCGCACCATTCCGAACGAAGTGGAATGGCTGGCCACGGCGGTCCACCTGGAAAAGGGCTGCTACCGCGGCCAGGAAACAGTTGCCCGGGTGCACAACCTGGGCCGGCCACCCCGCCGGCTGGTGATGCTCAACCTCGACGGCTCGGCGAGCGGCCTGCCGGAGACCGGCGATCCGGTGACCACGGCGGAGGGTCGGGTCGTCGGCAGAGTCGGTGCCGTCGCCCAACACCATGACGACGGACCGATCGCCCTGGCGCTGATCAAACGCAATGTCGATGTCGGAACCCCCTTGCTGGCAGGCACTGTCGATGCCGCCATCGATCCGGCCGACGCCCTGCCCGAGTCCGCGACGGCGACCCCGCTGTCGGCGATCGACCGGCGAGCGCTGAGCCAGATCCGGCGGAGCTGACCAGGTGGCCCCGCGACTGGTCGACATCGCGCTGATCCGTAACGCAGCGGAACTCATCCGGCCGTACGCGGTGCGGACGCCATTGCTGGCCGCACCATGGCCCGGACTGTGGCTCAAACCCGAGAACCTGCAACCGATCGGCGCGTTCAAGATCCGCGGCGCGGCGACGGCCATCTCCCGGCTCGATCCGGCAGTCCGGGCGCGGGGAGTGCTGGCCCATTCCTCCGGCAACCACGCTCAGGCGGTGGCCTACACCGCGCGGGCGTTCGGTATCGACGCGCACATCGTGATTCCGGACAATGCTCCGGTCGGCAAGATCCAGGCCACCCGCGACCTCGGGGCGACCGTCGAGCTGGTGCCCGTGCAGGAACGGTTCAGCCGGCCCGCCGAACTCGCCGAGCAGACCGGCAAGGCGATGATCCCGCCGTTCGATCATCCCGACGTCATCTCCGGCCAGGGCACTGTCGGGCTGGAGATCGCAGTTGACTTGCCCGACGTCACAACGGTTCTCGTCCCCGTCTCCGGCGGCGGGCTGATTTCCGGGATCGCCGCGGCGATCACCGCGCTGCTGCCGAATGCCAAGGTCGTCGGCGTCGAACCGGAGCTCGCCGGCGACGCTGCCGAATCGTTCCGGGCCGGCCGGCGTATCCCGTGGACGCCCGAGCAAACCGCCCGGACGATGGCCGACGGCCTGCGTACGTTCAGCGTCGGCGAACTGCCGTGGCAGCACATCAGCACCCAGGTGCACGACATCATCACCGTCACCGAGGACGAGATCGCCGATGCGACCAGGCGCTTGATCCTGCAGGCCCGGCTGGTTGCCGAACCCAGCGGAGCTGTCGCCACGGCCGCATACCTGCATCACGCCGACCAGTTACCCGGCGGCAAGACCGTCGCCGTGCTGTCCGGCGGCAACATCGACCCTGCCGTGCTGCGGAGGCTGCTGGCCGATGCATGACAATCCCACCGACGTCGACCCGATTCTCGGCGGCACGCTGATCACCGTGGCGCCCGCACCCAGCGAACTCGGCCACCTGCTGCGGGCCGCGATCGACGCGGAACAGGTTGGAGTCAGCCGCATTCACCTGGCGATCGGTCAGCCCGACTTCATCGCCACCGTGGCCGGCCTGCGCCGGCAGACCGGATTGGTGATCACCACCGACCCCAAGCATCCGGGTGCCGACCTGGTGGATCGATTGCCGCCGAACCTCCTGGAGATCGTGCTCGACGAGGGACAGTCGGCGATCGATCTGGTCGCCCAGGTGGCCCGGATCGCCGAGGAACGAGACGGCGAGGTCAGTATCGGCGGCCGTGGGACCGCCGCCGTACCGGTGTTGTTCGCGGCACTGGCCGTCGGTGCGCACGTCCGGGTCGGTACGTCACAGACGCCGATGTTGCCGCCATCCAATGACCTGCGCGGCGATCCCCGGCCACGGGGCCGGGATGACGCCGCCCTGGCGGCCAGGGCGAGCGGACTGGCCAGGATCGCCGGCCGCCCGCCACTGGTGGGTCAAGCCGCCAGGTCGCGCTGGCGCATCGGCTGAGGCCCACCTCCCGCCACCCAGCCGGACCGCCCACCTCCCGCACACCAGCCCCGCCTCCCACGCACCACTCCCCCCACCCCGATGCTGGAACGCTGCTCAAGCAGTTCAGCTACCGCTGGAGGCATGCTGCAGGCGCCCTGGAGCGGGAGAAGAACCCTTCATGGGCGTTTCCGCAACTGGGAGAGGCGACGACGAGGCGCAGGCCAGGGGTTTGCTCCGCCGGAAGGGGCATGACGCCGGTCCACCCAAGTGGTGAGCGCCAACGCCCGGAATCGCACCAGAGCATCTCTGCGCCATCCGCTTGCCATCCAGCTGGATGGTGCTATGGTTGTCGTACCGGTGAAGGGAAGTGAACTCGGTGGCCGAGCTCGAGAAGACAGAAAAGATCACCATCAACCTGGGGCTGGTGGATCTGGGTGAGATCGACCTGTTGGTCGGCGAAGGGTTCTACGCCAACCGCACCGATTTCATCCGCTCGGCAATACGGCGGCAACTCGAAACCCGTTCCGGCGCTGTGCAGGACACCGTCGCCCGGCGCACGTTGGAACTGGGTTCTGTGCAATACACCCGCGCCCAACTCGAGGAACTCCGAGCGGCCGGGAAGACCGTGCATCTACGGGTGCTGGGTCTGGGCAGTATCGCCAATGACGTTCCCGTCGACCTGGCACTGGCCACCATCGAGTCCGTCGAAGTACTCGGAGCATTTCGGGCTTCCCGAGAAGTCAAGGCCGCCTTAGCATCTCGTACCACCTGAGCCAGCAGCAGACCCTGCTCGCCCAGCGCTGAACCACCAACACCCCACGGCCGAGCCGTGCGGAGTTCTCCGTGCCGTCATGACACGGCGCGGCAAACCAGCGGGCCGACACCGTGAGTTCGGCCGTGCTCAACCAACCAATTCCGCAACCCACAAAGGGGATATAGCCATGCCTGTCAATGACACTGTTGAAAACATCAGCGCCACGCTGGACCGCGCCATGCGACTGGTCCGCAACAACGTCGATAACGTTGCCCGGCAGCGCAATTCGACGGCATCACCTGTCGGGGGCTACCAGAATCTCCCCGACCCGACCGGAATTCTCGCTCAGCTGGGCATTACTGCCCCCGCCGGCCATTCGGATTCGGACGACGCGCTTTCCAACGATTCCGTGATCGGAAGCACCGCGCCGACCGGACTCCCGGTCGACATCAGTTCGCTCCTCAAGAAGCTCCCTGCCGGGCTGAAGAGTTTGCCGCAGGGATTGCTCAACAAGCTGCCCGACGGACTGACAAATCTACCGGAGGGGCTCCAGCTGTCCCTGCCGGGCAACCTCGGATCACTGATGCCGCAGGGTCTTTCGCTGCCAGGCGGGAATTCTGCCGCGATCCAGGCCGCGGCAGCCGCGGGTGGTGAGATCCGGCACCTGACGTACAGCGGGGCCGCCGGATCCCGCAATTACGACCTCTATATTCCGACCGGATATCAGGGCGAGCCGGTTCCGCTGGTGGTCATGCTGCACGGTGGTACCCAGAATGCAGCTGATTTCGCCGCCGGGACCGGGATGAATGCACTTGCCGAGCAGCACACCTTCCTGGTCGCCTATCCGGAACAGTCAAGGGCAGCGAACCACAGCGGATATTGGAACTGGTTCCGGCCCGAGGATCAGCAGGCCGGATCGGGGGAGCCGGCGATCATTGCCGGTATCACCGAGCAGGTCATCGCCGATCAGCAGGCGGATCGGTCACGGGTGTACGTCGCCGGCCTTTCCGCCGGCGGGGCAATGTCAGCCGTAATGGCCGCCACCTACCCCACCCTTTATGCGGCGGCCGGTGTGCATTCCGGCCTCGGCTACCGATCGGCGACCGACATCCCGGGAGCCTTCGGAGCCATGCAGTCCGGCGGCACCCCCAGCCCCAGTGGACCGGTTCCGCTGATCGTCTTCCACGGCGCCAACGATTCCACCGTCGCACCGGTGAACGCACAGAAGATCATCGCCGGGCGACTGTCGAGCGGTCCGGCACAGGTCAGGTCGGCCAGCACGAACGGCTCCGACGGAAACCGCTCCTACCGCCGAACCGTGCACACCGACGCAGAAGGGACCGTCATCGCCGAATCCTGGGTCGTCGACGGCGCCGGTCATGCCTGGTTCGGTGGCAACCCGGTCGGGACCTACGCCGATCAGCAAGGCCCGGACGCATCGGCGGAGATGGTCCGATTCTTCCTGGGGCACAGCAGTTCTCCGGCCACCTGACCGCTGGGCGTCAGTCGTTCACCTCGATCACCACATCGCCGTCGCCGGACTGCCGAGGTGAGCCACCGAAAATGGCCAGCAGCGCCATCGCCGGCTTGTTGCTGGCCGCTATCTGGGTGCGGATGATCCTGGCCGGCCGGGGCCGGTGGGCGGCCAGCAGTTCCCCGAGGATCCTGCCGAGCCCCGTTCCGCGATAGTCCTCGGCGACGGTGATGCCCACATCGAGGGTGTCCGGCTCGGTCGGGTACCGCAGGATCCGGCCGACCCCGACGAGGTAGTCGGGGTCGTCCGTCAGGAAGGCGGCGAAGGCAACGTGATCGACGCCGTCCACCTCGTCCACCAGTTGGCGCAGGATCCGGAGGCCGAGCGCGTGGGGGGCGGATCCAAAACGCTGCCGTTGGGATTCCGGCGACAACCGCTGGAAGGCAGCTGCCAGCGCTGCGCCGTCCCCACCGCGGACCGGCCGGATCAGGACCCGTCGGCCGTCCCGCAGCGTCACGACCGCACCATCGGCCGCCGACGCCGACTCCGGGACCGGCACCGGGCGGCCGGCGGGGTGCTCGTCCGTCATCGGACGTCCGGTGTTGGCGGTCCGCCGGGCGGGTCGTCGACCGGGCAGCAGACCACCAAATCGCCGGGTCGCACGGAGACGTTCAGCGTTCGGTTGGGCGCGATCACGTCACCGTCGAGTTCTCGCGGTTGCGTCCGGTCGCTGTGGATCCTGATCCGGGAGCACCGCAGGATCTCCAGGCGGGGCACCCGGCGCTGCCGCCACAGGACGCCCCAGGCGATGCGCGCCCAGTGACCGAGGTGATTCGGGGCGATGATCGCGACGTCCAGCCGGCCGTCATCCGGCTCGGCGTCGGGAAACAGCGCAATCCCACCCTGCAAGGCGCCGACGTTTCCGACCAGGACGGTGCGCGCCCGGCGATGCAGGGCTGGCGCGTCATCGATCTTGATGAGCACCCGCATCGGCCGGTCGAGCAGGTGCTTGAGGGCCGATACCACATACGCCAACGGCCCGATCCTGGCCTTGAGGGTGGTCGACGCCTCATCCATGAGCACGGCGTCGAAACCCATGCCGGCCATCACGGCGAACACGTCACCGTCGACCTCCCCGACGTCGATCCGGCGCCGGCCGCCCCGCACCGCGACGGCGATCGCCACGGCGTGGTCGATCGGCAGACCGAGGTTCACCGCGAGCAGGTTGCCGGTGCCGGCCGGTAACACCGCCAGCGCGGCATCGGTGCCGACCAAGCCCGCAATCACCGAGCGCACCGTGCCGTCGCCGCCGCAGACGAAGACCACCTCGGCGCCCTGCGCCACCGCCGCTCGGGCCTGCCCGGTGCCCGGATCCACCGCCGTCGTCTCGTACCACAGCGGAGCCGGCCAGCCGGCACCCGTCAAGGTCGACTCCAGCAGTTCACGGAGCCGCGGCACGCCATCGACCCGCACGGGATTGACGATCACCGCAGAGCGTTGGCCCCGCTCCGGCACCAGCACCCGCTGCCGACCGACCGACTCCGGAGCCGCCATTGACCTGTGGTCCCCACTCGCAGTCGACACCATCACAGTTCGACACCCGTCGCGTTCGACACCGTCGGTGCCGACAACATTGTCAGGGAAACCGCAGCCCACCCTCTACCATCGCCGCCAGAGGACCGCCGCTGTGCCGCACCCTGTACTCGGACGTGCACCATCGTCAAGGTCCACCACCGAAGGAGCCCGCGCTTGACTGCCATCCCCACCGAACTGGTCCGGGTCTACCGATCGGGATTCCACGAGGGGTCGCACTTCGGCTCCGTGGTGATCACCGACGTCGACGGATCCGTCCTGCATCAACGCGGTGACGTCGCCCATCCGGTGTTCCCCCGCTCGTCGAGCAAGCCGTTTCAGGCGGTCGCCATGTTGGGCAGCGGCGCCGACCTGATCGGAGCGGACCTGGCGCTGGCGGCGGCGTCCCACTCAGGTGAACCGATGCACGTCGAACGGGCGCTGGCTATGCTCGCCCGCGCCGAGGTCACCGAGAACGATCTCGGCTGCCCGCCGGCACTGCCGATGGCCGAGGCCGACAAACTCGTCGTGCTGTCTGCCGGCGGCGGGCCGCGGCGGATCTACATGAACTGCTCCGGCAAACACGCCGGCATGCTGACGGCCTGCGTCGCGCACGAGTGGCCGATCGCCAATTACCTCTCCCCCGACCATCCGTTGCAACAACGGGTGGCCGACGAGATCGCGCGGTTATCCGGCGAGAAACCATCGGCGGTCGGGATCGATGGATGCGGAGCCCCGCTGTACGCGATCTCGCTCACCGCGCTCGCCCGCGGATTCGGTGCCGTCAACGCGGCGGCTCCCGGAACCTTCGATCGCCAGGTGTCCGACGCGATGCGCGCGCACCCCGAAATGGTCGGCGGCACGGGCCGGGAGGACACCCGATTGATGCAGGCCATTCCCGGCCTCCTGGTGAAGGGTGGCGCCGAGGGCGTGCACTGCGCGGCGCTGCCCGACGGCCGCTGTGTTGCGGTGAAGATCACCGATGGCGGCGACCGGGCCAGGATGCCGGTGCTGGTCGGCGCACTGCGATTGCTCGGCGTCGGGGCGGGCGACGCCGTCGCGACCGCCCTGCTGGATGAACTGGGCACCGGCGCCGTACTCGGGGCCGGTGTGCCGGTCGGCACCGTCGAGGTCGCCCCAGGGGTGTTCTAGTCGGACCGACCGTCAGGAACGCTCGGCTGCGGCCCGACGCCAGATGGTCCTACGATGACAGCCGCACACCTGCTTGCCGGGTGCCCGGACCGGGCACGAGGACGGCGGGTAGGTGTGGGAAGCGAACCGCCGAACCTGTACTGTTGATACCACGAAACACACCTGATTCCGGGGCCGCCGTTATCGGCCGCCCCGCTTCTTACTGCAAGGGGGTCCGCCATGGGGCGCGGCCGGCAGAAGGCTAAACAAACGAAGGTCGCTCGGGAGCTGAAGTACCACTCCTCATCGATCGACGTCAACGCCTTGCAGCGCGAGTTAACTGGCGGGGCGGTGTATCAAGCCCCGCCACCTCCGGTTGTCGATGACGACGATGACGACGACGATCCCTACGCGCTGTACTCCAAGTTCGTGGAGGAAGACGACGACGAGCCGGTCACCGGTTACGTCGCCCCTTCGCGACGACGGTAGGTCACCATTGAGTCGGCCGTCACGGTGAGTAGTTCATCGCCATGACGGCCGATTCGTGACATGACAGGGCTGAGTAACCCGGCGGGCAGAGAAGCCGGTCGACTCGCAGCTGGATCCAGCACTGCTCGACGGTCACTGGGACTTCGGCGACCCTGCAGCGAGTGAGCTGGGGCTCCGGCAAGCGCTCGACGAGTCCGTCAGCGGTTCGCGCGGCCACCGAGCAGTTCCGGTCGGCCCGCGCCCACCCGCGGGCGTCACCACCAGCCCTTTCGCTTCGACCAGATCAGCAACATGATCGAGATGACGATCATCACCGACAGTGCGATCGCCAACTGCCCGTAGTGGGTCTCGTCGTTGACGATGAGATTCATCCCGAGAATCGACGACAACGCGGTGATCGGCAGGGTGACCGCCGCGATCACCGCGAGGCGTTCCGCGGCGATCGTCATCTTGGTGTTCGTCCTGGCCTGGTAGAACTCGATGGTGCCCTGCAGGTAGTCCTTCTGCCCATGCGCCATGGCGCGCAAGCGGCTGAACTGATCGACATTGTCCTCCACGAGAAACTGGCCGCGGTCCGGACCGAAGGCCTCGATCTTGGCCATCCGGGCGTACACCTCACTGCTCAGCGAGGCCATTGTCTCCACCGTGAGCAGGCCGTGTCTGGCCCGGAACATCTCGTCCAGGAAGATCTCCGGGTCACCGAGGTGGCCGCCGGTCACCCGTTGCTCCAGTTTCCAGACGTCCTGGGTCAGCAGGGCGGTGTAGTTGCGGAGCCGGCCTGTGAGGGCGGACACCATCCCGTGCGACAGCTCGTAGGGCGCCTTCGGCCGCAGCCTGCCCTCCTGCAGTCGGTGCAGCAGCGACGTCACCTCGACCCTGGCCACTGCGGGATCCACCGCCGGGTTCAGCGGCCCGTGCACGGTGACCAGGTAGTTCGGCCCGACGAACTGGTCGAGTTCGATGTAGTGCACATGCCCGGCCTTGCCGGCGAACGGTGCGTGCAGCACCAGGAAAACGTAACCCGGGTACACATGCACCTTCGGCACGTGGTTGCGCTCCATGCAGTCCTTGATGGCCAGCGGATGGAAGCAGAAGACCTCGGAGAGCACGGTGAAGGCCTCGTCATCCCAGGTCGGCACGTCGACCCAGACCAGGCCGTCGGTTCTGGCCAGCAGTTCGGGTAGGTCCTCGGCCGGATGACTGCTGACCAATGACCGGCCGGCGCCGAGTTCGGACTTCGCCGCCGTCCAAATGAACCTGACATCCATCAGGACCTCCACTCCTTGATCCGCCGAGCGATCAGGCCGCTTGGCGGCCTTCAGCCGTCACCAGTGTGCGTCAGTGCACGTGCGACCCGGTGGACCAGCGCCGCTTTCCCTCCTGCGCGGCGCGATGTGACGCGTACCGGACCGTCCCGGCAGGTATCAGGTCGGCGATCCGCAGCTCAGATGCAAACGGGACATCTGCGCTGACAGGGGAACACATGGGGCAAGCGGTGATCGCGGTCGAAACTCCGGTGGCGGGTCAGCAACCTCCTCGACCGGCGGGCGTACGGCCGCTGCCGCCCTTGCACGCGACGCCGCTGCTCCGGGTTGACACCGGACAGGTCGCGGCCGACTACCGCAAGCTCGCCGGCGCACTGCCCGGGGTGGCCCTGCATTACGCGATCAAGGCGAACCCGGCCGCTGCGGTCCTGCGAACCCTGATCGGTATGGGTGCCAGGTGGGACGTCGCGAGCCCGGGTGAGATCGACGCCGTGCTCGCCGTCGGGGGCGACCCCACCGACCTCTCGTACGGCAACACCATCAAACGCACGGCCGACATCGCCTACGCAGCGCGCTGTGGCGTCCACCAGTTCACCGTTGACAGCCCCGGTGAGCTGACCAAGATCATCACGCTGGCGCCGGGGGCGACCGTGCTGGTCCGGATCGCCACCAGCGGCGCCGGTGCCGATTGGGCCCTGGGCGGCAAGTTCGGGTGCTCGGAGCAGGAGGCCGCAGCCCTGCTGGCGGCGGCCGGGATCGCCGGGCATCCGGTGGGAGTCGCCTTCCACGTTGGTACGCAACAGCGGGATCCGCAGGCCTGGGACGAGCCACTTGCCACCACTGCTCGCCTGCGCGCAGGCCTGCGATTGCGTGGCCTCGACCTGTCCGTCGTCGATCTGGGTGGTGGTTTTCCCGCTGCCATGCTCGAAGCCGCTCCCCCCATCGGCGAGTACGGAAAGGCCATCACCGCGTCGATCCGGCGGCACCTGGGTGTGCACCCACCGGCCCTGATGGCCGAACCGGGACGCTGCATCGTTGCCGACGCCGGGGCCCTGGAAACCGAGGTCGTGCTCGTCTCCGAACGGAACGGCGTGCGTTGGGTGTACCTGGACGCCGGACTGTTCACCGGCCTGGTGGAGACGATCGACGAGTCCCTCCGCTTCCGCCTCGAGGTGCACCGGGACGGCGCGCCGTTGGCCGGGCCGGTCGGACCGGTGGTGTTGGCCGGGCCCACCTGCGACAGCCTGGACGTGCTGTACGAGCGCCACCGGTACCGGCTTCCGGCGGACCTGCGGCCGGGCGACCGGCTCACGTTCCTGTCGACCGGCGCCTATACAACCACCTACTCGACGGTGGGTTTCAACGGGTTCGCCCCCCTGCGCGAGGTGTACCGGTGAGCCGTCCCACCGCGGAAGAACCGGCCCCTACCTTCCGCACCGCGCTGCGGGAGCGCGACTTCCGGCAACTGCTGGCCGGTCACGGCGCGGGCACCATCGCCCAGTTGGTGCTCACCCTCGCTCTCGGCATCGAGGTGCTGGCTCAGACGTCGTCGAGCCTGTGGGTGTCCGTCACGGTGGCATTGGGCTTCGCGCCATACGTGATCTTCTCCGGCTATGCGGGGCTGCTGGCCGACCGCTGGTCGCGGAGCGCGATGCTGACCTGGTCTTTCGTCACCCGCGCCGGTTGTGCGGCAGTGCTCGCGACCGGTCTGCTGCTGCAGTGGCCGGTGCCGTTGCTGGTGGTGGTGGCCGCGGCCGCCGCGGTGCTGGCGACGCCGTCCTACCCGGCATTGGCCGCCGGCACCCTCGAATGCGTGCCGGATGAGCAGCTCCCGGCCGCGAACGCCCTGGTCACCGGGGTCGAAAACGTGACATGGATGGCCGGCCCCGGCGTGCTCGGCCTGATTCTGTTGTCGGGCAACGGTCCGCTGGTCGCAACCCTGTTCGCCACGGCGCTGTTCGTCATCGCGGGCTGCCTGTCCGCCAGGGTGCACCTCCCGCGGCCGGCCAGAGCCGCGGCCGAAGCATCCGGCGCCGAGTTGTGGGACGGGTTGCGGATCGTCGTCAGCACGGCGCTGGTCCGCCGGCCGATGACGGTGGCGGTGATCGACAACTTTCTCTACGGCTATCTGGTGGTCGCCATGGTCCTGCTCGCCGAAAGCGCGTTCGGCGGTGCCCACACCATTGGCTGGCTCAATGCCGGCCTGTCCATCGGTGCGCTGGCCGCGATGGCCGTCGTCAACCGGTTGGCCGCGCACAGCCGGCCCGCTCCGCTGCTCTTCGCCGTGATGACGGTCTTCGCCGCGGCCACCGGATTCGTCGGCGTATCCCCGTGGGTTCCTGTGACGGTTCTGCTCGTGGCGGTTGCCGGTGCCGCGACGCTGATCGCCGAGGTGATGTCGGTGACCCTGCTCCAACGCGCGGCGCCGGACGACCAGGCGGCCAGGGTGTTCGGGGTCTACGACCAACTCAACGTCGGCGCGATCGCCCTCGGCTCGCTGCTCGCCGGACCGCTGGCCGAGCAACTCGGCCCGGACAGCGCCATAGTGCTGGTGGCCCTGTGCTGCGGGTTCGCCTCGGTATTGGCAACCAGGGCGATGCGCGGCGGAGCGGGGCGGCACAGCGTCGCCGCCACCGGACGGCACAGCGTCGGCCAGCGCGCTGCGACCCACCGACGAACTGCCTGAACTCGATCAGGCGGGTCGCACGAGCCGTTCGATCGCCGTCCGCAGCGCCGCCCGCTGCCCCGGCAGGTCCTCTGGTTCGGTGGCGGTTGGGACGATCAGCACTCCGTGCACCAAACCGAGAACCTGTCCGAGCAGGACATCGGCAGGCAGCACGTCCATCACCAGTCCGGCGCGCTGCGCGTCGGCGAGTGCGGTGAGCTTGCGCCCGGTCGATGCCAAGGACTGCTCCAGCCGGGCCAGCACCCCGGGCCGCTCCAGGGTGTGCCAGAGCGCCAGGCGGGTGAACTCCGGGTGCGCGATGTTGAAGTCGAACATCGACTCGGCGTATCCGGGCAGGTCGGTGGCGGTGAACGGCACCGCGTCGATCAGTTGCTCGATGTTGGCCTCGACGGTGGCGTCGAACAGGCCTTCCTTGCTGCCGAAGTAGGCGTAAATCCGTTCCTTGTTCGCCCCGGCGTTGCCGGCGAGCCGATCAACCCGGGCCCCGGCGAGCCCGTGAGCTGCGAATTCGGTCGTCGCGGCCTCGATGATGCGGGCCTTGGTGGCTGCGGCGTCACGAATCATGGTCGCATTCTACTTCCAACCAACTAGTTTGTTGACATCTCGACCCGGCGAGGTTTACCGTTAGAGCCAACCAACCAGTTGGATTCTTGGAGGACATCATGAGCACTGCAGTCGCCCTCGTCACGGGAGCCTCGTCCGGCATCGGCGAGGCCACCGCCCGCCGGCTGCACGGCCTCGGCTACACCGTCTACGCGGCGGCCAGGCGGGTTGACCGGATGAGCGACCTGGCGGATCTCGGGATCCGTACCGTGCAGGCGGACCTGACCGATGACGCCTCGATGGTCGCGCTGATCGACAAGATCATCGCTGAGCACGGGCAGTTGGATGTGCTGGTGAACAACGCCGGCTACGGCTCCTACGGCTCACTGGAGGAGGTACCGCTCGACGAGGCCCGCCGGCAGGTCGAGATCAACCTGTTCGCCCTGGCCAGGCTCACCCAACTCGCGCTCCCGCACATGCGGGCCCGGCGCAGCGGGTACGTCATCAACGTGTCGTCGATGGGCGGGAAGTTCGGCGAGCCGCTGGGCAGCTGGTACCACGCCACCAAGTACGCCGTCGAGGGTCTGAGTGATTCCCTCCGACCCGAGCTGGCCCCGTTCGGCATCCATGTGGTGGTGATCGAACCGGGCGCCATCGCCACTGAGTGGGGCGGCATCGCCGCGGAGAACCTGCTGGCCACCTCAGGGAGCGGCCCCTACGCGGATCGCGCCGAGCTGATGAACAAGGTGCTGGGGGCGGCCGAGGGATCGTCGTCCTCGCCCGACGTGGTCGCCGACGCGATCGCCAAGGCCGTCACCGCCCGCCGTCCCAGGACCCGGTACGCGATCGGCGCCGGCGCGAAGCCGGCTGTGCTGATGGCGCGCTTCCTGCCCGACCGCGCGAAGGACCGGATCATCGTCATGTTCTACAAGGCCGCCGGCCGGCGCACGCCGGCTCAAGCCAACAGCACCGGCTCGCCGACGGTGGTCGGAACTCCCAGGTAGTCGCCATACCGCTGGACGGCCGCCGCCAGCGCGGTCAGCTCATCGGCTCTCAGCGGGCGGCGGAGCTGCACCTCGACGACGGCGCCGCTCTTGCCGAACCGGTGCCGCCAGTGCCCCGCGAGCCGGCCGTCGACCAGGATGGCGTGCGCGAAGCTGGACCAGTCCGGCACCGGCAGTACCGGCTCCCCGCCGGTGAGCAACCCGCGGCTTTCGAAGTACGACATGATCAGCTCGTCGTACCCCTGGATCAGATCGACAACCGGTCCGTCCGGCAGGATCCCGGCCGGCCCGGCCGCGCCGGGCACCGACCACATCGTCATCCCGTCGATGTCGGTCACCACGCACTCCGACTCGACGGCGGCCAACCCGCGGCGGGCTTGGGCCAGCGTGAGGCTGGCCCAGCCGGCCAGGTCCTTGGCGGTGACCGGTGCCCGGGTTGCCACGTACCGGCGGGCCAACTCGGCCAGGGCCTGGTCATCGTCGTAGCCCGGGCCGGGCGGCACCCGTTCGTCGAAGGCGGCGTAGGTCTGTTGCTTGCCCTGCATCGCGCCGCTGATCAGCACCTCGTCGTACTCCGCGTGCATCAGGATGAAGCCGAGCCGCATCCCACCGGTGGACACCCCGGCCGCTTCCAGGGCCGCGGCGAGATCCTTTCTGGCACAGTGATTCCCGTTCCGTACGGTGTCGGCGAGAACGTCCTGCGACCTGCTCAGTTCGGTGGCGTCCAGGCCGTGCTGCCGGGTGTAGGACGCGATCATCCTGCGCAGCTTGGGAGCGGTGAGCCGGAGCAGCCAGCGGATGTCCGCCGGCACCGCGAAATGCCAGGTCGGGCGCAGCACGTGGGTACGCAGGATTACGCCGGCGTTGAAGGCCCGCAGCAGGTCGTCGCGGGTGGTGGGTTCGGCCATCCGCTGGGCTATGGACCAAAGCGCGTAGGGGAATTCCTGGGCCTGCATGGCGACGAATGACCGGACGACGCCGGGCACGTCGGTCGACATCGGGCGCCACACCGACTGGCTCACCATCCGACGACTCATCGCCGGCTCGGTCCCATCGCGGGGATCTGCTGACGCCATGCCGCCGATGCTCCCGCAGGTACCGGTCAGAATTCGTCCGCCACTGGGCCGACCGTCACGAGTTCGGCCTGCGCGGTCACCGTTCCGTTGGGCTCTGCCGGGGTCGTCGATGGCGGAAGTAGACACCCTGCGGGGAAGCCCCGGTCGGTCAACCACTTCAGATTTAATCCGGTAACCGATGTGAAATAGCTCATAATTCTGTAGCTTTACCGGCGCAATCTGACTAGCGTCAGCCGTGATGACGACATCGGAGTTGCCCTCAGCCCGCCGCCAGCGCTCGCGGCAACACCTGTTGGAGATCATCCGACGCGAAAACGGAGTTACTCGCGCGGATTTGATCCTGCTCACCGGACTGTCCCGCAGCGCCATTGCCGAAGCAGTGCAGGACCTGCTCAGTGACCGGCTGATCACCGAGGACGTCCTCGACCCGGGCGGCAAGGGAGCCGGGCGGGGACGCCCGTCAGCGCTGCTGATGCCGGCGAGCGCCGGCGGAACGGTGGTGGGGATCGACTTCGACCACGACCACGTTGCGGTCGCCATCGCCGACACGGAGGGTCGGGTGGGGGCTGAACAATGGACGGCAGTGGACGTCGACGCCCAGGCCGATGCCGCTTTGGACGTTGCGTCCGGCATGGTGCGTCATCTGCTCAGCCAGGCCAACCTGTCCATCACCGACGTCCGCTGCGTGGCTGCCGGGATCCCGGCAGCGCTGGACGTGCGGTCCAAACGGATCCACTCCAGCTCGGTGCTGTCCGGGTGGGTGGGCATGGACCCGGAACAGGAGCTGTTCAGCAGGCTCGGCCGCCCGGTGTCCGTCGCGAACGACGCCGATCTCGGCGCCCAGGGCGAGCTGCGCTTCGGCGCCGCCCGTGGCGCCCGCGACTTTCTGTACATCAAGGCCTCTGAAGGTATCGGCGCCGGACTGGTACTCAACGGGGCTACCTACCGGGGAGCGATGGGGATTGCCGGCGAGATCGGGCACACCCGCCTCAACGACCAGGGGAACTGGTGCCGATGCGGGAACCGGGGATGCCTGGAGACGGTGATCTCCTCGGTGTTGGTGCGGGAGCGCATGCGGGAGCTTCGGGTTGCCGACGGCGCTGACCCGAACTTTCCACTGAGTCAGGCGAACACCCACCCGGTTGCTGCCAGGTTCGTCACCGAGACCGGGCGGACGCTGGGCCGAGTGCTGGCCGACCTGTGCAATGCGCTCAATCCCGCCCTGATCGTCCTGGGCGGCGAGCTCGGCACCGCCGGCGGCGCACTGGTCGATGGCGTGCGCGAGTCGATCAACTACTACGCCCAGCCGGCCACCGCGCAGTCCCTGGACATCCGCTCGGCACACATGGGCCTACGGTCCGAGCTGCTGGGCGCCGTCGCGCACGCCACCCAACAGGCCCTCTACCTCGCCTGAGGCGACGCCTCGGCAGCACCCTGCGCATCAGTGCCGGTGAGCAGTAATTTGTCGGCGCGTCCGATGCCGGGCGCCCGATGAAATTACCCGGCGCACCATCGGCGGCGGCCGCAGATCGCCCAACGGGCGACGTTTCGTCGCACCTGCGCGTTATTTATCCTGGCCCCCAACAGAATTCTGTCCGAGTTTTGCTTGTTGGTGGAATGAATCGAGAAAACAGCACTGGTGCGGTCAGCCCATCAGGTGTGTACTTCCGATTCACGGCCACCCGGTGCGGCTACCTGACACTGGGCACCTGACTTTCCGATCAGCGAAAGGGACTCAGCCGCACCGTTTCGGCCGGGACGCAATAGCGCCCTCAGGTGGCCCACATACCACCTCGGTCCCCGTACCCAACTGCCATTCCTGGCGGGGATGCAAAGGCGCCCCATTTCCGATTGCCTGGAGGACGCATGCCACAACGTCTGACCATCGCCGTACTCGGCCCCATTCCGTACGAACCCTGAAATCCGCTTCCGCCGGCAATGGCGGGGTCATTCCATCGCCATGGCGATCGGCTACACACCCGGGCATTTTCCGACTCACCGGACCCGACGGGATCAGCGAGGAGATCACGGTGCACGGCGAGACCGTGTCGCTGACGGCCAACCGCACCACGACTGTTCTGCTGCCGGCCGACCGGCCCGGGCAGGCGCAGCGCACCAGCACGACACCCTCGACGAAAGGAACCTGATGGGCGAGCACGGCGGTTCATTCAGTGCGGAGACATCGATCTATGACGAGGACGACGCCGGCAGTGGCGTCGTCCGGATCGCGTCGGTTGCGGCCCTCGGCGGCTTCCTCTTCGGCTACGACAGTGCGGTGATCAACGGGGCAGTTTCGGCGGTGGAGAGTGAGTTCAATGCCGATGCCGCCTCCCTCGGGTTCGCCGTCGCCTCGGCGCTGTTGGGCGCAGCGGCTGGCGCACTGGTTGCCGGCCGCATCGCCGACCATCTCGGCCGGCTGGCGGTGATGAAGATTGCGGCGGTGTTGTTCCTGGTCAGCGCCATCGGCAGTGGGTTGGCCCCCAACCTCTGGGCCCTGGTGCTGTTCCGGGTGGTCGGCGGACTGGGGGTCGGCATGGCGTCCGTCATCGCGCCGGCGTATATCGCCGAAATCGCCCCCGCCCGTATCCGCGGCCGGCTGGCATCGCTGCAACAGTTGGCGATCGTGACCGGCATCTTCCTGTCGCTGCTGGTGGATTTCATCTTCGCGCAACTGGCGGGCGGATCCGGTGAGCCGTTCTGGTTCGGGTTGGAGGCCTGGCGCTGGATGTTCCTGGCCATGGCGGTGCCCGCAGTGCTCTACGGCGTGCTGTCGTTGACCATTCCCGAATCGCCGCGATACCTGATCGCCAAGCATCGGATCCCACAGGCCAAGGTGATCCTGACGAAGCTGCTCGGCGAGGCGAACATCGACGCCAAGATCGACAAGATCCGGGCCACCATGGAACGCGAGACCGAACCGTCCTGGCACGACCTGAAGGCACCGAGCGGCAAGATCGCCGGGATCGTCTGGATCGGCCTGGCGCTGTCGATCTTCCAGCAGTTCGTCGGCATCAACGTGATCTTCTACTACTCCAACATCCTTTGGGAGGCAGTCGGTTTCGACGAGAGTCAAGCCTTCGTCATCACGGTCATCGGCGCGACGATCAACATTCTGACCACCCTGATCGCCATCGCCTCGGTCGACCGGTTCGGCCGCAAGCCGCTGCTGATCATCGGCTCGATCGGGATGACGATCACCCTGGCCACCATGGCCGTCATCTTCGGCACCGCGGACGTCGTCGACGGCAAGCCGGTCCTCGACGGCATTCAGGGTCCTGTTGCGCTGATCGCGGCCAACCTGTTCGTGGTGGCATTCGGAATGTCCTGGGGACCGGTCGTGTGGGTACTGCTCGGCGAGATGTTCCCGAACCGGATGCGGGCGGCGGCGCTGTCCCTGGCGGCCGGCGGTCAGTGGGTGGCGAACTGGATCATCACCGTCACCTTCCCGAGTCTGAAGGACGTCTCGCTGGCCCTTGCCTACGGCCTGTACGCGGCCTTCGCGCTGCTCTCCTTCTTTTTCGTCCTGCGATTCATTGAAGAAACCAAGGGCAAGCAGCTCGAAGACATGCACGGCTGACGAACCGGGTCAAATCACGAGGGAGTGGATGTGTCGTACATTGCACGGTTGCCCGGCCGGTGTGCCGATCTCTGGGATTGGCAGCTGCAGGCCGCCTGTCGGGGGATGGCCAGCTCGTTGTTCTTCCATCCGCCGGGCGAGCGGGGGGTTCCCCGGGAAGAGCGCGAAGCGAGCGCCAAAGCCATCTGCCGGTCGTGTCCGGTCGTCCAGGAATGCCTGGCGCATTCCCTCGCCGTCCAGGAGTCCTACGGCGTCTGGGGCGGGCTGTCGGAGGGCGAACGGCAGACCGTCCTGGCACAGCCCGAACGTCGGGGCCGCCCACCACGGGAGCCCAGCCCACCGGAGGCTGCAGGCAACTAGAACCTGGGGTGGTCACCGCAGAGGGTGACCCGGTCGGTGCGGTCTCCGGAGTTCTCCACGGTGCCCAGGACAACCGACCACAGATGACGGGCGGTGAGCATCGCCATCGCCCGGTCGACGTCCTCGGCCGGCAGCACCGCGACCATACCGATGCCCATGTTGAACGCCTTCTCCATCTCCTCGCGGGCCACCCGCCCGTGCGAGGAGATGTAGCCGAAGACGGGCAGCGGGTTCCAGGCCCGCCGGTCGAGCGCGGCCGTCAGCCCGTCCGGGATCACTCTGGCGAGGTTGTTGACCAGCCCGCCACCGGTGATGTGGGCGTAGGCATGGATGTCGGTCTCCCTGGTCAGCGCCAGGCAGTCGAGGGCATAGATCCGGCACGGCTCGAGCAGTTCTTCGCCCAGGGTGCGGCCGAACTCCTCGACATGGCCGTCCAGCGGCAGTCGCGCGATGTCCAGCAGCACGTGCCGGACCAGGGAGTAGCCGTTGGAGTGAATGCCGGACGAACCCATCCCGAGGACCACATCGCCGGGGCGGATCCGGTCCGGTCCGAGGATGGCGTCGGCCTCGACGACCCCAACGGCGGTCGCCGCGAGGTCGTAGTCGTGCTCCGACATCAGCCCCGGATGTTCGGCGGTCTCCCCGCCGACCAGGGCACACCCGGCCAGCACGCAGCCGTCGGCGATGCCGGAGACGATGGTGGCGATCTTCTCCGGGTCCAGCTTCCCGCAGGCGATGTAGTCCTGCATGAACAGCGGCTCCGCGCCGCAGGCGACCAGGTCGTCAACGACCATCGCGACCAGATCGATGCCGATGGTGCCGTGCACGTCCATGGCCTGGGCAATCGCGGACTTCGTCCCGACACCGTCCGTCGACGAGGCCAGCACCGGCTCGCGGTACCGGTGCAGCGGCAGCCGGAACAGCGACGCGAAGCCGCCGATCCCGCCCATCACCTCGGGCCGGTTGGTCTTCCTGGTGTACGGCTTCATCAGATCGACGGCGGCCTCACCGGCCGCGATGGAGACGCCGGATCCCGCGTAGGTGGCGCCGGATCCGATGGGGTGACCTGCGCTCATGACGAGCCGCCTGATTCATTGGGGCAGTTGGACTGCACGCTGCTGTTCGAGACCTTGTGAGTACCCGGCGCCGCCGCCACTAACCGGAGGGCCAACCGGGTGGCGGAGGACGGCGCGATCACGGCCGGCTCAGGGCGTCCGCGGCCCCGTAGCTGGCGGCCGAGACGGGGGTTGCGTCGCCCGCGATGCCCCGGGTCAGCGGGTCGGTGATCCCCCGGCCGATGCCCTCCAGCACGTGCTTGCCGACCATGTCCGGGATCGGAATCGGGTACTCGCCGGTGAAACAGGCCATGCAGAGCCGGTTCCGGGGCTGCTCCGAGGACGACACCAGGGCCTCCAGCGAGGCGTAGCCGAGGGAGTCGGCGCCGATGGAGCGTCGAATGGCCTCGACGTCGCCGGCGTTGGCGATCAGCTCGGCCCTGGAGGCGAAGTCGATGCCGTAGAAGCAGGGCCAGCGCACCGGCGGGGAGGCGATCCGGACGTGCACCTCGAGGGCACCTGCCTCCCGCAGCATGCGGACCAGCGCGCGTTGGGTGTTGCCGCGGACGATGGAGTCGTCGACCACCACCAGCCGTTTGCCGCGGATGACGTCCCGCAGCGGGTTCAGTTTCAGCCGGATGCCCAGTTGCCGGATGGTCTGCGAGGGCTGGATGAATGTCCGGCCGACGTAGGCGTTCTTCACCAGGCCCTGGCCGTACGGGATGCCGGATGCCTCGGCGAAGCCGATCGCGGCCGGCGTTCCGGACTCCGGGGTGGGAATCACCAGGTCGGCCTCGACGGGTGACTCCGCGGCGAGTCGGCGACCGATTTCGACCCGGGTGGCCTGCACGCCGCGGCCGGAGATGGTGGTGTCGGGGCGGGCCAGGTAGACGTACTCGAAGACGCAGCCTTTCGGCTCTGGCGGGGCGAAATGCTCACTGCGCAGCCCGTCGGCGTCGATGGCGAGGAGTTCGCCGGGCTCGACCTCGCGGACGAACGACGCGCCGACGATGTCCAGCGCGGCGGTCTCCGAGGCAACCACCCAGCCGCGGTCCAGCCGGCCGAGCACCAGCGGGTGCACGCCGTGCGGATCGCGGGCCGCGTAGAGGGTGTGCTCGTCGCAGAAGACCAGGCAGAACGCGCCCTTCAGCGTCGGCAGCAGTTCCATCGCGGCCTGCTCGAGGCCGAAGTCCGCGGACCGGGCGGCCAACAGCCGGGTGATGACGTCGGAGTCGGTGGAGCACTTGCTCCGGCCGGCCTTGCCGGGCAGTGCGGCGGCCTGCGCGAAGAGCTCGTGGGTGTTGACCAGGTTGCCGTTGTGGCCGAGGGCGATGCCGGACCCGACATCGGTGATGGCGAAGGTCGGCTGGGCGTTCTCCCATGTTCCTGACCCGGTGGTGGAGTACCGACAGTGCCCGACGGCGATGTGCCCGTTCAGCGAGGACAGGGTTTGCTCGTCGAAGACCTGGGACACCAGGCCGAGATCCTTGAAGACGACGATCTGCGAGCCGTCAGCCACGGCGATGCCGGCGGCTTCCTGACCGCGGTGCTGCAGTGCGTACAGGCCGTAGTAGCTGAGCTTGGCGACCTCCTCGCCGGGCGCCCAGACGCCGAAAACGCCGCATTCCTCGCGGGGGGATGGATCGTCGGACTCCTGATACGGAGGTGCGGCAACAGGGCCAGCAGCAACGTCGCCGGCTCGACGGAACGTCGGCATCGGGAGGGTCGTCGGATGGGGATGGGTCACGCTGGTCGCGCTGCGTACTGACGGACCAATAACCACGAAACCGAGCTCCTCTGCGAGCGAGTCATGCCAGGGGATCAGCGGTACCCCACTGTACCTGCTCGGCCCGGGAATCCCTGAGCCGACAACACCTCTTCGTGCCGAGCTGACCTGTCACGTCGACGGGATCCGGCCGCTGACCGGCCCGGTCGGCTCTGCACCGGCCCGGCCGGCCGGTGGCTCGTCATCGTCGGCAACCAGGGCCGTCGACGGCTGCAATTGCGCCCGGTACAACGCCCGGACCGCCAGGGCCCGGTGCAGGTGGGCGGCGGTGTCGTCACTCAGGGCGGCGGCCAACTCCTTGTCCGCCGAGGAGGACACGATGAAGTACAACGCGGAGAACGCACCGAGGAAGCTCGCGACCCGGAAGTGCTCCGCCGTCAGGACGTACGTGTGATTCGCCACAGTCGCCTGCCACCAGATCCGCGGTGCGGCGCCGGCCCAATTCTCCGCGACGGACGCGTCAACGGTCAGCACCCCGAAAATCAGGAAGAACGCCATCACGCCCAGCCCGACGACGACCGCCACCAACGCCCGGCCCAGCACCGAGAGCAGCCGCAGATTGACCCGCTCACCGAACCCGGGTGCCGGGTCGGCGTAGCGGATCGGGCCGCCGGGCATCAGGTGCCTGGGCACCATTCGGCGGAACCACTCGGCGTTCGACTCGACCCGGTGCTGCCGCCAATCGACGCCGTCCCGGCGCAACAGCGCGACCACCGCGAGCGCGCCGATGAGTGTCATCGTCAGGACCAGCGGCAGACCCGACAACCGGCCGATGGACATCCAGGTCTCGCCGGCCAGGAAGAAGAACGTGACGGCCACCAGCAACAGCGGCAGCACATGCATCAGCCCCGATCCGGTCCGCCAGACCGTGCGGGCAAACCAGCCGACGGTGAAGACCGCGACTTCCGGGATGCCGATCGCCGTCATCGCGTAACTGCCGATGGCGGCGACGAGCACAGCGCCGCCGATGAAGGCGGCACCGGTGCCGAAAGGCAGGTCTGCCACCAGCACGACGTAGACCGCCAGGCCGAGAATCACTGCGGCGCAGCACAACAGGGCGAGCGGACGGCCCAATACAGCGCTCGGCCGGCTGTGCCCCTGCACGCAGGCGGGCAGGCCGTTGGCCTGCAGCCAGCGCTCGGTGGGCGCCCGGCCGACCGGGCCGATCCGGATGGGCGCGGCCCTGGTCTCCGCCTGGTCGGTCTCCGCATGATCGGCTTCCGCATGATCGGCTTCCGCATGATTCGCGACGTCGGGCGGCGCCGAACCCTCGCTCATGACACCTGCAGCGGAAGCAATGCCGACAGGTCCGCCCGGGACCCGCTGGCCCGCACCCGCCCGTCCGCCACCGCAGCGGACCAGCCCAGCCGGCCGGCGACCAGCGCCAGCCAAGTGGCAGCGTCCATCTCGACGACGTTCGGCGGCGTGCCGCGGGTGTGCCGGACCCCGGCGATGGCCTGGACAGCGCCCTGCGGCGGGACGCGGATCTCGACGGAACGGCCGGGGTGGGTTTGGGCGATCCAGCCGAGCGTCGCACGGACGGCGGCGCGGATCCCAGCAGCATCGAGAGCGTCCGCCGGTTCGGCCGCCGCGGCCAGTGCGGCGATCACCTCGTCGCGGGTGAAAACACGGCGGGCCATGACGCAAGAGCGTAGATCCGTCCGTCCCGCACAACCGGCACCCATCCGTCGCGCGTTCGGGTACGGATATGCCGTGTGGCCAAAAATTACCGGATGATTCACGACTCGCAGTCGTCTGACGTCGAGCCCTGCCGCCAGCCGATCGCTCGCACGGACCTTCGGCCCGCGGTCGCTCGATCGGCCCGTGAATATCCTCTAGCTATGAGCACAAGTAACAATGGCGCCCGGTTACACACCGTTGCCAGCCCCCATACCCCTGCCGCCGCCGTCCTGGTCTTCCACGGCGGCTCAGCGGCCTCACGTCAGCGGGTCTCCCCGTTCAGCCCGGCGGTGCTGCGGCTGATCCCCGTTGCGCGCGCGGTCGCCGCACGGGACCGGACGGCTGCGGTGTACCGGCTCAAGTTCTCCGTCCGTGGTTGGAACGGCGATGGCGCCGACGTCCTGCGGGACGCCCGCTGGGCGCTGGATCAGATCGCCGATCGGCATCCTGGGCTACCGATCGTCGTTGTCGGGCATTCCCTGGGTGGCCGGGTCGCCATGCACGTTGCTGGGCTGGCCGTCGGGTCGGACGGGTCGTCACGCGTTGTCGGCGCCGTCGGGCTCGCGCCCTGGGTTGATCCGGCCGACCCGGTTGACCTGCTGAACGGTGTCCCGCTGTCGGTGGTCCAGGGCAACAAGGATCGGATCGTTCCCGAACGGTCCACCAGGCCCTGGCTTGCCGCGGCGGCTGCCGCGGGCGCCAGCATCGAGTCCACCGTCATCCCCGGCGCCGGTCACGCGATGCTGCGGTACTTCCGTCGCTGGCACCAGCTGACCGCGGACGGCGTGGCGTTCGTCCTCGCGGCGGCCGCCCATCCGGCCGCCCGCCGCTGACCGAGCCCGGGAGGCCGCGACTCAGCCGGCCGAGGTGAACGTCACGACGACGGCCCGGTTCGCCGGGTCGGATGCCGGTTCGACCAGCGGCTGGGTGCTGCCGTAGCCGATGACCTGCGAAATGTTCTCGGCCGGCACATTCAGTTCGCGCAGCAGCGCGGCGACCTCGGTCGCCCGCCGGGTGGACAGGTCGATGGCAACGGCCTGATCCTCGCCGGCCACTCCTGCGGTATGACCTTCGACGGCGATCTTGGTGGTCGCGTCGAGGGTACCGACACAGTCCCCGAGCGCGGTCAGCGTCGCGGCCTTGTCGATCAGATCCGCCGTGTTCGGGATGAACAGCGCGGGTGCGGGCAGCGTGCAGGTCCGGGTCGTGCCCTGTTGCTCGGAATTGATCTTGTCGTTCGGATCCGGGACGGCGATCGGCGGGATGGTGCCGGTCCCCGGGGTGGTGCCGGTGCCGTCGAAGAAGGTGACCTGCCCGGCGCCTGCCGCCGTCGCGATGCCCTCCCAGATCGCCCGCAGGTAGCCGACCTGCAGTTCGGAGAGCATGCCCTGCGCACCGGCGACCGGGGTCACCACAAAGGTGACATCCCGGCCCGTCAGGTCGGGCAGGGCGCCAGCGGCGGTGATCGCCGCGACGACATTCGGCGGCGATTCGTCGAAGGCCAGCTGGTTGAAGTCCAGAGCGCCCGCCGTATCGAGCAGCGGCGAGAAGACCCACACGGGCGCACCCGCGGGGGACGCGATGGCGGCCAGACCGGCCAGCGTCGACCGCCCCCCGGGCGCCGTTGCCTGTTCGGCATTCATCTTCTCGGTCAGGTCGGTGATGGCCGCGGCGGCATCGCCGGTCAGGTCGATCGGCTCTGTGCTGGTCGTGCCGTCCCCGGCCACTGCGACCCACTCAACGCCGGAACCGCCGCCGCCGAGTTCGGTCAGGCCGGCCGTGATCGGTGCCGGCAGCACGATGTCGGTCTCGTTTGACGAGCCCGCCGTGCTCACCACGCTGCCCCCGACGGTGACCGGCTCGGCAGCTGCCGAGCTTGCGGTCGGCGATGAGGGTGTCGAACCGGAATCACTGGAACAGGCGCCCAACGCACCAAGCGCGAGGACCAGTGCCCCGATGCCGACCGTTCGGGGCAGATGCCAGGAGCGTGAGGATCTCATCCCTCAGGCTAATCACAACTCGGTCGACCGTTGCGCGACCTGATGCAGATGCCCCGAATGCCCGATGGTGGTACTCCTGTGGTTCACGGGCACCACAAGTCCGTTCTGGTCACTGCGGGAGGCGCGGACATGACGTCGGTTCGCCGGACCATGACCGCCTGGCCGACTCCGGCATGAGCACCCTGAGCCAAGGATGAAAAACCCCCGCGGACGGCCCACCACCGCCGGGCCCACGCCGGCCGATGCTCCGAACCGGACGTCCGCTCGTGGCACCCGCAGGCGCCCGAGCGTTCTTGCCCGCCGACCCGAGATCATCCCGATCGCCGCGACAGCGCTGGCCTGGGGCGCGCTGGTCGCGACGTCACCACTGTCGTCCTGGACCTCGTTTGACGGCGGGGTTGCTGATGGCGGCGCTGCCGGACAGGTCCTCGGCAGCCACGCAGGCCACGGCGGGATTTTCACCGCTGCCGGCCTGACCATGGTGGGCCTGATGACGATCGCGATGATGGCGCCGCTGGCCATCCCGGGCGCCCGGACGGTCGCCTTCGCCAGTGCGCGGTGGCGCGCCGGGCGGGCCGGACTGTGGTTTGTCGCCGCCTACCTCGCCACGTGGACGGTGCTCGCCGTGTGCCTGGCGCCGATCGCGGAGACGCTGGCGGGAGTCCTCGGCTCCGCAGCCCTGGCCGCCGGCATCCTCACGGTGGCCTGTGCGATCGCCGAGTTCGACCCGCGGCATACCCGGTGGACCGAGGCTTGCGAGCCACCCTTGCGACTGCGCGACGGACCCGACGCGAATACCGATTGCGCCCGGTTCGGTCTGCTGACGGCTTGCTGTGGGTTTCGGCTCTGTGCGCTGCCGATGCTGGCGATGCTGGCGGTCCCGTCCAGCCTGCCGGTGATGGCCTTGCTGACGGCGCTCTCCGTCGCCGACCGGATCACCCTGGGGGCACGCCGGGTACCGATCGCTGCCGCGTACCTGCTGCTTGCCGGTGTGCTGCTGACGACCGTCTGACGCCGGTCCGCCGACGCCATTCGCAGGCGACCAGCACCCCCACGACTCAACTGCAGGGAGGCGGCGTCCATGACGACGATCGCGCAGAACATCTCCGCCATCGGCTTTGCGCCGGTCATCGCCATCCTGCACAAGGAGCAGCACGCCGAGGTGCGCTCGCTGCGGTCCACCTTCACCGCGGAGGCGGGCTCGCCCCTCGGTGGCGCCTCACTGGTGGCCGCCCGGCTTGCGGGCGTACCGGACGCAACACCGGCGCGGGCCCGCGTCTATCCCCACCTGGGCATCGTCTACGGCACCGTCGACGCGGCCGGCCTGGCCGCCCTCAGGTCGAATCCCGTGGTGCGAAAGGTCAACGCCGCCAACCCGTTCAGCCTGATCCGACCGGTCGCGGCCGCGGACAGCACGCTGGTCGGCCAGCACACCTGGGGTCTGGAGGCCATGCACGTCCCGGAGGTCTGGGCGCAGGGGTTGACCGGTGCCGGGGTCAAGGTCGCGCACCTGGACACCGGCGTTGACGGTTCACACCCGGCGCTGGAATCGGCCATCGGGCAATTCGCCCAATTCAACCTCGCGGGCCGGGTGATCCCCGGATCGCCCCCGACGGACTCCGACGGCCGGGACGGCCACGGCACACACACCGCGGCCACCATCGCCGGGCGTGCGGTGCGCGGCCGGCACGTCGGCGTGGCACCGGGCGCCCAGCTCTGTTCGGCCATGGTGATCGAGGGTGGCGATGCCGTTGCCCGGATCCTGGGCGGAATGGACTGGGCCGTCGGGCTCGGGGTCCGGGTGCTGTCCATGTCGCTGGGCATCCGCGGCCTGGTCGCCGACTTCCTGGACATCATCGACGTGCTGCGGGACAACGGGGTTCTCCCGGTCATCGCCGTCGGTAACGAGGGTCCGGGGACCAGTCGCTCGCCGGGCAACTATCCGAAGTCGCTGTCCGTCGGGGCGCATGACACGGCCGGCAACGTGGCCGACTTCTCCTCCAGCCAGCGCTTCACCCGCCGCAGCCAGCCGCTGGCCCCTGACCTGGTGGCACCCGGGGTCGATGTGGTGTCGGCCCGGCCCGGCGGGGGGTGGAAGACCCTGTCCGGCACTTCGATGGCCACCCCGCACGTCGCCGGGCTGGCCGCGCTACTACTGGAGGCGCGACCGACGCTCACCGTCGCAAAGCTGGAAAGGGCCATCTTCAACTCCGCCCAGCGGGGCACGATGGACGTCGAACGCGCCAACCGGGGTGCCGTCGACGGCCTGCGGGCGTTGGCCGCGGTCGGCGCGTGACGGTTCGGGCTCGGTTGACGCACTGACGGTGGGGCGCGGGGGCCGCGGCACGGAGTGGATCTTGAGCGAATCGTGAGCGGTGATGCTTACCCTTTGCTAACAATCCCGACCTGAGCGCACGCCGAACTGCCGGCCCGACGAACGAGGTACCGCCGTGACCGACTCCACCAGCTCATTCACCCCACCCCCGATGCCGCCGTCCCGCAACCCCGGCGGCGAGGGGGGCGGCGCCGGACGGAACTCGCGAACGATCATCGCAGCTGCAATCGCCGCCCTGCTGGTGATCGTCGCTGCCGGCGTCGCGGTGGTGCTGGCGAATCGTGACGACGCCGTCCAAGGAGTCGCCGTTGCGGCCGTGACATTGGAGCCGGCCGCTGACACCGGCACCGACCCGTTCCTGGCCTCCGTCGCCATCACCGAGGTCACGGTGTTCCCGGACTCCGTCAGGGCCGTCATCGATCAGACGCTGTCCACGATGACGACCGACGCTGGCACCGGCACCCGCACCTCGCCCGGCACCGTTGCCAACCTCTACGGCGGCCGGCAGGAGCCCGCCGCGCCGGGCCTGTATGGCGGCAGCGGCGAACAAACCGTCTGCGACGTGGCGCAACTGGCCGACTACCTGGCCGGTGACGACGCCAAAGCCACGGCATGGTCGGGCGCCCGCGGGATCTCGCCGGCCCAGATCGGCGCGTATCTGCAAACCCTGACCCCGGTAGCGCTGCTGGCGGATACCGCCGTCACCAACTACGGGTTCGCCGGCGGCGTAGCCACCCCGCGCCCGGCGGTATTGCAGGCCGGCACCGCGGTGCTGGTGGACTTCACGGGCCTACCGGTGGTTCGCTGCGCGTGCGGAAACCCGCTGTCGGCACCGACCATGACCAACCTGCCGAGCGCCGAGTTCCTCGGAAACCGGTGGGAGGGCTTCGATCCGGCCCGTTCGCTGTACGTCACCGATGGTGGCGTCACACCGGCGTTCACCCTCGTCGATCTCGCGACCGGCGTCTCCTTCGAGCGCCGGGTCGGCGCCGTCCCGGCGAGCACCACCCCGCCGAGCACCTCCCCGCTGCCCGCAGGACCGCGCACCATCGTGGTGGTCGACAGTGTTGCGACGGGCACCGGCGGACCGACGGGGCAGGTGTCGGCGAGCAAGAACGGTGTGGACTGGGTACCGGTGCTCACTACGCCCACCCCCCTCACCGGCGTTGCCGACGGGAACGGACTGACCGTGGTGGTCGGCGGCGACGACACCGGCGGCACGATCCGCTCCAGCCCGGACGGGGCGACCTGGTCCGAACCGATCCCGGTGCCCGACGCCTTGCAGAAGGTCGGCTACGGCGACGGCGGCTGGCTGGCCGTTGGCGCGGCGGCAGACGGCGCCGGCGAGGTGGCGGTCGTCTACACCAGCCCGGATGCGGTGACGTGGTCGAAGACGTCCGCCCCGACCGGGATCACCGCGGAAACCAGCCTCACCATCGGATCCGTTGCGTACGGCCGGGGCGGGTGGCAGATCAGCTACGGGGCCAAGGCCGGCACCGGGCGCGGGTTCAGCCCACTGGGCGTTGCCTCCAGCATCGATGGGCAGACCTGGCAGATCGTGGTGCCGCCCGGCGGCGTACCGGCCGGCTACTCCGCCGACCCGGTCGCCATGGACCTCGCGTTCGGCGCCGACCAGTGGGCCTTCGTCGGGTACACCGTGGCGGACGTCATCGCCGATCTGTCCTCACCGACGTCGCAGTCCGGCACCAGCGCAGACGGCTCCAGCTGGGCCGTCCAGCAAACGTCGCTGGTCGACACTTTCCTGGACTCCCTCGCCTGGGCCGGCGACGGGGAGTGGCTGGCCCGCGGCGGTGTGAAGGGCGGGATGACCGGGGCGGCAACCGACCACGCCGTCTATTCCAGTACCGACCTGGTCAACTGGACCCGGTTGGGCGGGCCTGGCTCGCTGATCGCGGACATCGCGGCCACCCGTTGGCCGTCAATGACACCGGCGACGGCGCCGACGGCGGCGGGTACCTCGGTCGCGGCCGCCCCCGGTGCCTGCACGGACGGCGGCCTGGAGTTCCGGGTCTCCCGGGAGACTGCGTTCCCGACCTGCGAGGCGATGATCACCCAGTGGCGGTCCTTCATGGCGACCGGCGGAACGGAGACCCGGCAGGGCGACTGGATCTGCCGGTTGGGGACGCCGGCCGAAACCGGCAGTTGTGCGCTCGCTGACACGGACATCTTCTTCACCGTGCTGCCGGGAGGTTCGGCCGGTTCCGCGACCGTGCCCGGTCCCGTTGTTCCGACAGCAGTGCAGGGCGACCTCGGACTGTCCGTGCCGATGTCCCGCCCGGCCTGCGATGGCACCGGCATCGTGGTGCTGTTCTCGGCGGTCTCGCCGAACAGCTACGCCCAGGACGTGCAGGCGGCGCTGGACGCGAACCCGGGTTCGTCCTATCTGCGCACCGATCAGTCCTGCAGTTCGTTGAACCAGGCGACAGCGGAGGGCAACCCCATTTATGCGGTGTACCGGGTTGGTGGGTCAGACCAGGCGAGCGTCTGCGCGGCGGTCGCCGGGAGCGGTGGGTACGGCAAATGGCTGGACAACACCAGTGATCCCGACGCCCGGATCGACTGCTGATCTCGCTGGACGATCTGTTGAACAACCTTGATGACGACCGGCGCGGCTTACCATGGCGGCATCGACGGAGGTTATCCATGGTGCTGAGCCGGACCGATCCCGAACTGCTCCGCCAGCTCGATGACGCCCGTGGTTCCGGCGGCCTGGTGCAGGCCGTGGTGAAGCTGCACCGGACGCCTGGCACAGCCCCGGTACCGGCGTCGGTGGAAGAACAGACCCGCACGGCGGTCGACCGCGCAGCACGCTCGACCGGTGTGCAACCTGCCGACGTGCATGTACTCGGCCGGCTGGCCACCGCCTACGTGTCGGGATCAGAGACCTTCGTCCGGGAGTTTCTCCAGCAGCCGGAGGTGGCCTCGGCCGTCGCCAACCAAGGCTCGCCGCCGGCGGGGTGACCGCCGGATCTGCGCATGTTCCATGGCTGTGGATAACAACCGCTCGCATTTCTCATCAACGGCAATACTCCGTGACATGTACCCGAGGAGGCACGATGGGACAAATGGTCGCACCCACCGAAACAGCGCGTGGCCTGCCCGCCGCACCAGGGGCGGGCGAAGAGTGGACCGTCGACCTGCTCGAGCTGCTGCCCGATGACGGCCTGCGTTACGAGATCATCGACGGGATGCTCATCGTGAGCCCGTCCCCGGTGCCGCGCCATCAGCGGGCCATCCGAAAGCTGTGCAGGATCCTCGAAGACAACTGCCCCGACGATCACGAGGTCTTCTTCGCCCCGCTCGAGTGGCAACCGGACCGCCGCACGTCCTTGGAACCGGACCTGCTGGTCGTCGCGAAGGACCGGATCGGCGAGAAGAACATCACCGAAACCCCAGCCCTCGTGGTCGAAGTGCTGTCCCTCAGCTCGTCTCGTTACGACCGGGTGCTGAAGTCGGCCAGATATGCCGAGGCGGGCATCCCGCAGTACTGGATCGTCGATCCGCTGTCGGTCAACAAGCAGCGGCCCTCTGTCGAGGTGTATGACCTGGACGCTGCCGGTTCCTACCAGCTGACTGCCCGTTCCGAGGGTGACGAGGAAATCAGCATCACAGCGCCGATACCGGTCACCGTGTCCGCGTCCGCCCTGGTATCTGGCTGACGCGTACCGCACTGACGTCAGCCGAACACAGCGGGCAGGGTTCCTTCCCAGGCACTGCGCAGCTCGTCCAGCGGGAGCCGGGCGACGTCCTGGATGTCCAGGAACTGCTCGTCCCGGGCTCCGGTGTCGCCGGCGTCGACGACGCCGATCTTCACCCAGGGCTGCCGGCGGACCGTGCACATCTCGGTGAACCGGAGTTCCTCGGTGCGCGGCACCGCGACGACGACCCGGGCCGTCGACTCCGAGAACAGCCAGACAAATGGGTCAGCACCCTCCGGCAGCACGATCCGGGCGCCGGTCTGCCCGGCCAGGCACATCTCGACCAGCGCCTGGGCCAGCCCACCCTCGGACAGGTCGTGCGCGGCGGAGACCATGCCGTCCCGGGAACCGGCGATCAGGATGTCGCCGAGCGTCCGCTCCGCCGCCAGATCCACCTTGGGCGGCAGCCCGCCGAGATGGCCGTGCACCACCTCGGCCCAGGCGGAGCCGTCGAACTCGTCGCGGGTGGTGCCCAGCAGCAGCAGGGTCTCGCCGGTGTCCTGGCCGATACCGGGGATGGTGCGGCGACGGACGTCATCGATGACGCCAAGCACGCCCACCACCGGGGTGGGCAGGATATTCACCCCGGCCGTTTGGTTGTAGAGGCTGACATTGCCGCCGGTGACGGGGATCCCGAGCTGCGCGCAGCCGTCGGCGATGCCGTGAATGGCTTCCTGCAGCTGCCACATCACGGCCGGGTCCTCGGGGTTACCGAAGTTCAGGCAGTCGGTGACGGCCAGCGGCGCGGCCCCGGTGGTGACGACGTTGCGGTAGGCCTCGGCGAGCGCGAGCTGTCCGCCGGCGTACGGGTCGAGCATCGTGTAGCGGCCGTTGCAGTCGGTGGCCATAGCAATGCCACGGTGAGACCCTCCGACATCGCCGGTCTCGGATTCACCGACGCGGACGATGCCGGCGTCGGCCGGCTGGGCCAGCACCGTGTTGCCCCGGACGTACCTGTCGTACTGGTCGGTCACCCAGCCGCGGGAACACAGGTTCGGCGACGCGATCATCGTCATGATCAACTCGCCGAGATCGCTGGTCTTTGGTCGAGGCAAGGACGCAGAAGTGTTGGCCTGCAGGGCGTCCTGTGATTCTGGTCGGGCGACGGGCCGGCGGTACACCGGACCGTCGTGGGCCACCGAACGCGGCGGGACATCCAGCACGGTCTCGCCGGCGAACTCGATCGTCAGCCGGTCGCCGTCGGTGACCTCACCGATGACGTCGGCCTGCACCTCCCACTTCGCGCAGACGGCCAGGAACTCCTCGACCTTGTCGGGCGTGACGACCGCGCACATCCGCTCCTGCGACTCGCTGGACAGGATCTCGGCGGGCGTCATGCCCTCGGCGCGGAGCGGCACGTTGTCCAGCACGATGTGCATCCCACCGTCGCCGGCGGAGGCGAGTTCGGAGGTGGCGCAGGACAATCCGGCGCCGCCGAGGTCCTGAATGCCGACCACCAGTCCGGCGTGGAAGACCTCCAGCGTGCACTCGATCAGCACCTTCTCCGCGAAGGGGTCGCCGACCTGCACGCTGGGCAGCTTTCGGCGCGCGGAGGACCTGCTTGCAGGGTCCGACCCATTGTCACTGCCGCTGTCGTCGCTGTCGCCGCCCGTCAAAGGTGGCCGAGGCCAGCACCGACACCCCGCCGATGCCGTCCAGCCCGGTCCGGGAGCCGTACAGAATGATCTTGTTGCCGGCGCCGGAGGCGTGCGCGGTGTGCAGGTCCTCGCTGCGCAACACCCCGATGCAGGCGGCGTTGACCAGTGGGTTGCCCGCGTAGGAGGCGTCGAAAATGACCTCGCCGCCGATGTTCGGCAGGCCGAGGGAGTTCCCGTAGCCGGAGACCCCGGCGACGATTCCCGGCACGACCCGCTGCGAGTCCGCGGCATCGGCCGGCCCGAACCGCAGCTGGTCCATCACCGCGACCGGCCGGGCGCCCATCGCCAGGATGTCCCGGACGATGCCGCCGACTCCGGTTGCCGCGCCCTGATAGGGCTCCACGAACGACGGGTGGTTGTGCGATTCGATCTTGAACGTGACGGCCCAGCCGTCACCGATGTCCACGACGCCGGCGTTCTCGCCGATCCCGGCGAGCATCTTGGATCGCATTTCGTCGGTGGTGGTCTCGCCGAAGTACGCCAGGTGCACCTTGGACGACTTGTAGGAGCAGTGCTCCGACCACATCACCGAGTACATGGCCAGTTCGGCGGAGGTGGGCCGGCGGCCGAGGATCTCCCGGATGCGGGCGTACTCGTCGTCCTTGAGTCCCAGTTCCTTGAACGGCTGCTCGACGTCCGGGGTGGCGGCCGCGTGCGCAACGGAATCGAGCTCCGGCCCGAGGTCGACAAGGTCGACGGCCCCGACCGGGTCGGTGATGTCCAGCAGGTCAGCTGCCGTGGGGCGGGCAACAGTGGGGTGGGCGATCTGGTCCGTCATCAGGCACCGACCTTGAGAACTGAGGTGAGGAAGTCCTGCACCGAGAAGAACAGCCCGAGGCCGTCGTCGGTGGGACCGGTGAGCGGGTCGATGGCGTGTTCGGGGTGCGGCATCAGCCCGGCGATCCGGCCGTCCGCGCTGCAGATCCCGGCGATGTCCCGCAGCGCTCCGTTGGGGTTGCCCTGGGCCGGCCCCTCCCCGACGTAGCGGAACAACACCCGGCCCGCACCTTCCAGTTCGTCGAGCACGTCCTCGGTTGCGACGAAGCAGCCCTCGGCGTTCTTCATCGGGATCAGGATCTCGGCGTCCGGCTCGAAGCGGGAGGTCCAGGTCGTGGAGGTGTTCTCCACCCGCAGCCACTGGTCGCGGCAGATGAATCGCAGGCTGGCGTTGCGGATCAGCACGCCCGGCAGCAGGCCGGCCTCGCAGAGGATCTGGAAGCCGTTGCAAATGCCCAGCACCGGCATCCCGCCGCGAGCTGCGTCGATCACCGATTGCATGACGGGCGCCTGGGCAGCGATGGCGCCGGCCCGCAGGTAGTCGCCGTAGGAGAACCCACCGGGTACGACGACCGCGTCCACGCCCTTGAGGTCGGCGTCGGCGTGCCAGAGCGGGACCGCTTCCTGGCCGCTGTAGCGGACGGCGCGGGCGGCGTCGACGTCGTCGAGGGTGCCGGGAAAGGTGATGACCCCAATCCGCGGGCCGTTGGTCGACCCGGTCACAGGGCGGCCTCGGGTGCGGCCAATGCGGCCTCCGGGTGGTGACCTGTTCTGCCCAGCCGGGTGACCGTCCAGCTCTCGATCACCGGGTTCGCCAGCAGGGTGCCGGCGATCTGCTCCAGGTCGTCATCGGTGACGGAGTCGTCGACCTCGAGATCGAAATGCTTGCCCTGCCGGACCGAGCTGACCCCCGGGTGCCCGGTTCGGGCCAGCGCGGCCAGGATGGCCTTGCCCTGCGGGTCGAGGATTTCGGGTTTGATGACGACATCGACTGCCACGCGCGCCACGGCGGTGCTCCCAGCGGGTTCAGGTGCGGTCAGGGTTGAACACAAGAGTCGGACCGGCTGATCGGGCGGGGGCATGCTGTTGCACGCTGCGCCCGATCTCAGGAATGCTCCGGCGCATCCGACCCGGGCCAGCCTATCGCGAGCCAGTGGTCACCCGGCCCGCGCTGCGCGGCCTGCGCTCGCGCGTACCGGCCCGGTCGTCCACTCCTCGGACCGCCGTGCCGTCGGTCGCAGCCCGCCGTACGCGCCGTGCCCGCCACCCGTCCAGCCACTGTGGCACCCGCCGAACCCTGCCGCACTTGCGCACCCGCCGGCCTGCCGCAGCGACGCGGCCCCGCTAGGCTCCGGGCCCGACCGACGATTGGCTGACCCTCATGTCCATCACCGCACTGCTCGATCTGCAGCTCAAGCCCGGCGCGCCGGAGTCGTCCTACCAACTGATCCATGACGTGCTGAGCGACACCCGCGCATTTCCCGGCTGCCTGGGCGTGGACGTCCTGATCGACGCCACCGACCCGCTGCACGTGCTGGCGGTCGAACGCTGGGAGTCCCTGGCGGCGGACGCGGCCTATCGCGCCTGGCGGGCCGGGGACGGGGCCAGCAATCTCGGCACGGTGTTCGCCGCCGCGCCAATTCTGACGAAGTTCGAGTCTTCCGACCTCTAGCACCACCGGGCTGCGGCCTGGTTCGCCTCGCCTGGCCAAACCAGGGCCGGCCGACTTCGGAATCTGAGCCATGCACCCAAGCTAGCCGGTGGAACCCCTTGGTGATCAACGTTCGGGGCCGTTTCACGCTGTTGCACAACGTCAGATGGCCCCGGTCGTTGATCATCCCTCGGGGCCGAGCCGGGAGTGCGGGTCACCGAGCTTGGGTGGGTGTGGATAACTGTCCGGACGGTGTGGACAGCCGAACCCGGAACCGGCCCATGAAGCCGATGATCCGCGTCATGAAGGATTCTTTGGCCTGGGTGGCCGAGATCATGGCCCGCCAGGACGGCGTCATCGCGCGGCGCCAGGCGTTGGGCGCCGGCGCCACGGCGGGGCAGATCAGGCACCGCCTGGAGAGCGGAGGCTGGATCCTCACGCATCCGAGTGTTTACCGGTCGGTCGAGCATCAGCACACCCCGGCCGCTCGCGTTCGGGCCGCCGGCCTGTGGGCGGGCGAGAACGCCTTCCTGCACGGAACAGCCGCAGCCTGGTGGTGGGGACTGCCCACCCCGGAGCCTGCCACCGTCGGCGTCGTCATCCCGCGCGCCGAGCACCGACGCTCCCGACCCGGCGTGCGGGTGATTCGCCGCCGGCTGCAGTGGGACGACCAGGCCTGGGTTCGGGCCGCACCGGTGACCTCGCTGGCCCTGTCGGTGATGGTTGCCGCCGTGGACCTCGGGACCGACGGCCCGGCGTTGATGGACCGGGCACTGCAAACCAAGCTCAGGATGTCCGAGTTGCGAGCCTGCTATTACCGCAATCTCGGCATGTCGGGTTCTGCTGCCATCGGTCACCTGGTCAGGGCGGCAGCGGACCGGACCGCCGCTGCCAGCGAACGACTGTTTCTCGGCCTGCTGAAGTCCTCGGCGATCCGCGGGTGGCGGGTGAACTACGTCTGGAATCCACCCCATGACGAGCGGTCCATCGACGTCGCATTCGTCAGGGAGCGACTAGCCATCGAGATCGATGGCTGGGCCTGGCACCACAGCCCGGACAGGTTCCAGCGGGATCGAACCAAGCAGAACGACCTGACGCTGGCGGGCTGGACGGTGCTGCGGTTCACCTGGTTCGACCTGACGAGCAACCCGCACCTGGTCGTGCACGCGGTCAAGCAGGCTCTGCTGGCTGCGACTGCCACGGGCACGTCGGCCATCGGGGCACGGTGATCAATGGCCTGGGCCGTTTCGAGTTGCACGCCAACGTGAAAGGGCCACAGACGTTGATCACCCGGTCGTTCCGCAGCCCAGGCACGAGCCCGCCCACCACTGAGCCGAAGCCCGACCGACGGAAAGCCGACTCGGCTCCCCCACCAAGTCGGCTCGTCCAGCTCAACTGGGTGGAGCATTCCTTTTGGCGCTGGCCGGGCGGGTGGGGGCCGCGGCGGCCGAGTTCGCTGAGGCGTCCTTCTTGTCTCGGCGCTTGATCAACGGCGGGTCGCCGCCGTCGCCGACTTCCTCGTCCTGCACCGGAAAGATCCGGGGCGGCGGCGCGACGGTCTGGGTCTTCCAGCGGCGGCCGAACAGGTAGATCACCGGCAGCGTCGCGAGTAACGGCCCGATGATCGCGACCGGCCGCAGCACCCACCACATGAGGGTCGGCTCGGTGCCCTCCACCTGGGTGCCGAAGATCGACCATTCGACGCCGCGGGACAGCGCCATGCCGGTGGTGTGGAACAGGAACAGCGGCAGGGCGAACCGGGTGAACACGCCGGTAGCGCGAGCGAACGCCCCGCCGCGGCCGAGGGCGTGCAACACCGCAGGCCGGATCAGCTCGGCCACCCCGACCTGGAAGATCGTCAGCGCGATGATGCACAGCGTCGGCGGCGCCATGTTCGAGTCCTCGCCGGGCACCCCGACCATGGACCCGGGGTAGAGGCCGGAGAACACCAGCCCGATCAGCCCGAACAGGCCGGCGAACGTCATGATCCGGGCCTGCTGCCGGACCCGCGGCGATTGGTAGGCCCAGTCGATCCGGCCGTCGGAGTACCGCGGCGCGGAGTCGACCCCGGAGATCCGGCCGTGGAAGTAACCGAGCTGGAACGCGAAACCCCAGACGAAGACCATGTTCAGCCATTCGGCGCCGGGCACCTCGTAGCGGAACCGCAGGATGTCGATGATCACCGCGAACCCGCCGAGGAACACCAACACCAGTGCGTCATACCGGCGGTGCAACCACACGGTGATCGGCATCATGCACACGAAGAACAGGTAGGCGAAGACGAACCAGAGCGGTGAGAGCACCATCAGGACCGCTTGGCCCATCCAGTTCAGGTCGAAGACGATGCCGACGATGATGCCCAGCACGACCCAGGTAACCAGCAGCGCGCCGGACGGAATCGCCAGCGACTTTGCCTGCCGCAACGCGAAGTGCCACAGCCGCTCACCCCGCGCCGACGCCCGTTCCCATGACTTCAGGTGGACGTAGGCGCCGATGTAGAAGAACAGCGGCAGCACCTGCAGCAGCCAGGTGGCAATCCACAGGCCCGAGGTGAAGCCCAGCGGGCTGGTCGCGTACGGCCCCTGGTCGCCCCAGACCAGAATCGTGAAACACCAGTGCCACAGGATCACGACCAGCAGCGAGAACGCACGGAGGAAGTCGGCGTACGGATTGCGCTCCACCCGCTTGGTGACCACTGCCATAGCGACCTCCTTCCCCCTACCAATGGTGCGCCCACAGCTCCCGGGTACACGATAGGAGGATGGGCACCGCACTCCAGGTCCGACCCGCGGTCAGCCACCGCGCACGTCGGCGGCGACTGTGGGCCCTTGCCGCGGCAATTGCCCTGCTGACGGTCAGCAACATCATGTCCAACCGGATCCTTCCGGAGTGGGCGTACGTGCCGTGGAATCTGTCGATGGCCTTCGTGCTGATCGGGGTCGCCTACCGGGCCGGCTACGGACCGGTGGCCATCGGGTTCAGCATCCGGCACTGGCACCGCCCCGTCGGCGTCGGCCTGCTGCTGTTCGGCGGGACGGCCCTGCTCTTCGCCCTGGGAATGATCATCCCGGCCACCCAGAGCGCGTTCATCGACACCAGAATCGGCAACGCCGACGTCGCCCAGATGCTCTGGGTGGTGCTGGTGCAGATCCCGCTGGGCACCGTCGTCCTGGAGGAGGTGGCGTTCCGGGGCGTGCTGCCGGCCCTGATGGGTTCGTCCCCGGCGATCCGCTGGCGGTGGGGCCCCGTGCTCGGCGCGTCCATCCTGTTCGGCCTGTGGCACATCCTGCCGTCCATCGGCATCGACAACGCGAACGCCGCGGTGGGTGACGCGCTCGGTCACAACGTGCTGCTGACAACGACATTGGCCGTGGTGTCGATGACGATCGCGGGGATCGCGATGTGCGCGCTGGCGCGGGTCGGCAAGGGCATCAAGACCACCATGCTGCTGCACTGGGCGACCAACTCCCTTGGCTTCTTCGCCGCCTGGCTGCTGTTGCATTGACGCCCGCGGCGATGTGCGGGACGGACCGGCGACGTAGCCTGACCCGTGTTCGACTCGGTTCAGCTCGGCACAGTTCGGCCCAGTAACCGCGGCCTCTTGGGAGAAATCCGATATGAAGATCAATAAGTACGGCCATTCCTGTCTGCACGTCGTGGACGGGTCGGCGAGCGTCCTGATCGATCCGGGCGCGTTCTCACAGGGCTTCGAAACGCTGTCCGGCCTGACGGCTGTGCTGATCACCCACCAGCACCCCGATCACCTCGATCCGCGCCGGCTGGCCGGTGTGCTGCGCGCCAACCCGGACGCGAAGCTGTACGCGGACAGCGGCTCGGTGGCGGTGTTGGCTGAGGCCGACATCACGGCGATCCCGGTGCACACGGGCGACACCTTGGACGTCGGGACCACCGTCGAGGTGTTCGCCGGCGACCATGCCGTGATCCATCGGGACGTCCCGGTGATCTCGAACGCGTGTTACCTGGTCGGTGGCCGGCTACTGCATCCCGGCGACAGCCTGACCGTCCTCGACCGACCGGTGGAGATCCTGGCGCTGCCCACCTCCGCGCCGTGGATGGCGCTCAAGGAGGCCGTCGACTACTTCCGCGCGGTCAATCCCGCGGTCGCCATCCCCATCCACGAGAAGGTCATGGCCAATCCCGCCATGGTGTACGGCCTGCTGACCAAACTCGGCCCCGCCGACGCGCGCTGGCTGAACCTGGACGACGGGCACTTCGAAATCTTGTAGGCACGGTCCGCAGTTGCCCGCATCGGGGCGCTGATTGCACGATGATCAGCCTGCGGCATCCCCCTCGCAGCGACTGAGGCACTGCTCGACGGCGTCAACTCAGGACACCGGGACCTCACGACAGCGGCACCTCACGACAGTGTCAACTCACCACAGGATCACGAGCCGGCTGCGGTATTGCCGGGCGGAGGTTAGACATGGCGGACGGCACGGCACGGCCACCTTCAGGCCCATCGGGGTCCGGCTCGGCCGGCGCAACCACCCGGTCGCGCCGGTCGTGGCGGGTGCCCGTGGAGAAGGATCCGGAACGCCCGGACTTCGCTGTCGTGCGGCGGCTGATCCTCGGTTCCGCGCTGATGCTGTTCCTGGAGCTGGCGTTGATCCGCTGGCTCGGCGCGAACGTCGTGCACCTGAGCTACTTCTCCAACTTCGTGCTGCTCGGCTCGTTCCTCGGCATCGGCCTGGGGTTCCTGATCGCCCGGCACAGCTGGTCGATCCTGCCGGCCGCGCCGGTGATCCTGGCGCTGCTGGTGATCTTCACCTACCTGGAGCCGGTAACCATCGACCGGGCCGGCGACCAGATCATCTACTTCACCTCGCTGAGCACGACCGGCCCGCCGGCCTGGCTGGTGTTGCCGCTGATCTTCATCCTGGTCGCGGCCTGCCTGGCCGGCCCGGCCGAGGTGGTCGGCCGCTGCTTCGGTCATCTGCGGCCATTGACCGCCTACCGCTGGGACCTGGTCGGTTCGCTGGTCGGGATCGGCCTGTTCACCCTGATGTCGTTCCTGCGGGCGCCGTCGGTGGTGTGGGGCGTCATGGTCACGGTCGCCTTCGTCATCCTGATCGGCAAGTGGCAGCGGTACCTGGCCGGCGCCGCCGGACTCGCCATGGTGGCCGCGCTGCTCGTCGAGACGCTGTCCCCCGGTATCTCCTGGTCGCCGTACTACAAGATCCACACCGAGGACCGGGTGGTCGCCGACGTCCCGCTGACCGACATTTCGGTCAACGGCGTGCCGCACCAGATCATGCGGTCCGCCGCGCAACGCCTGCTGGAGGAGCCGCAGTACGGCTTCCCGTACGAGCGCTCACCGGAGAACTCGCTGGACAACGTGCTGATCATCGGCGCCGGCTCCGGGTCCGATGTCGCGATCGCCTTGTCCAAGGGCGCCAAGCACATCGACGCCGTCGACATCGACCCGCGGATCATGGAGATCGGGCAGGAGAAAAACCCCGACCATCCCTATGACGACCCGCGGGTGACCCGGCACGTCAACGACGGCCGGGCGTTCCTGGAGACCACCGACACCAAGTACGACCTGATCCTGTTCGCCCTGCCCGACTCACTGGCCCTGGTGACCGGGGCGTCGCAGATCCGGCTGGAGAGCTTCCTGTTCACCGAACAGGCCCTCACCGCGGCCCGCGAGCACCTCACCGACGACGGCTCGTTCTCGATGTACAACTACTACCGCGAGGACTGGCTGATCGACCGGCTGGCCGGCACCGCAGCGGCCGCCTTCGGTCACACCCCCTGCGTCGACCTGCCCGGCGGCGGCCAGGCCGTGGTCACGGCAGCGCTGAACGAGAGCAACCAGGTCTGCGGCACGGCGTACGTCCCCGCCGGGAACGTCATCGCCCCGGCGACCGACGACCGGCCGTTCCTGTACTTCGAGGGCGGCTCGATCCCAGCGCTGTATCTGTGGACCTTGGCCGGCATTCTGCTCATCTCGCTGATCAGCGTCCGCGCCCTCGGCGGACCGTTCCGGGCGATGCGGCCGTACGCCGACCTGTTCTTCATGGGTGCGGCCTTCCTGCTGCTCGAGACCAAGAACATCGCCACCTTCGCCCTGCTGTTCGGCACCACCTGGGTGGTCAACGCGCTGGTCTTCGGCGGCGTGCTGCTGATCGTGCTGGCCGCCGTGGAGACCACCCGCCGGTTCCGCACCCCGCCGTTACCGGTGGTGTTCGGCGGGATAGCCGTGTCGTTGGCCGTCTGCTATTTCGTCGAACCCGACTGGTTGCTGACGCTGCCGTTCATCCCGCGGTTGTTCGTGGCGATCCTGCTGGCGTTCGTCCCGATCTATCTGGCGAACGTGGCGTTCTCCAAGCGGTTCGGCGCGTCGGACGATTCGAAGTCGGCATTCGGGCTGAACCTGCTGGGCGCGATGCTCGGCGGTTGCCTGGAGTACCTGGCGCTGCTGACGGGTTACCGCAACCTGTTGCTGATCGTGGCGGCGCTGTACCTGTTCGCCTTCCTGCTGGCGCCGCGGCGGCAGGGCGCCCTCGTTTCGGTGTAGGAGAGCGATGTGGTGGGCGTCACACTGGGGTGATCCGCGCCAGGTGTCACACCTGCCGGCCGGCCGGTGTCTCATGCCCGACGAGCGATTCCGCCCGTCCGGCCGGTCGGCCGCACCGCGCGAACATTGGAGTCCCCGTGACTGCTGTCCCGTCCCATGCTGTTGCTACCCCCGCCGTCGGAGCCCCGGCGGTATCCGCGCTCGCCAGGTCCAGTCGGGCCCGGGTGCCGTTGGAGGAGCCGAAGGGCCTGCTCGGCCGGGCGATGAGCTTCTACTCCCGGCGCAAGTACGGCCAGGTACTGGACAACGGTCTGGCACTGCTGCACAACCGCCGGGTAATGATCAGCGATGTCCGGTTCGAACTCTCGGTGGCTCGCTGGAACAAGCTGGATCCGCAGCTCAAGGCGTTGGCGGTGATGGCCACCGCTACCCAGATCGAGTGCAGCTGGTGCCTGGACTTCGGGTACTACGAGGCGCACTCGAACGGCCTGGACACCGGCAAGATCGCCGCCGTGTCCAACTGGCGGTCGTCCGACGCCTTCACCGACGTCGAGCGCCGGGTGCTGGAGTACGCCGAGGCGATGACGGCAACCCCGCCGCAGGTCACCGACGAGATGGCCGAGGCGCTGCGCACCGATCTGGGCAACGACGGCCTTGTCGAGCTGACCATGATGGTGGGGGTGGAGAATTTGCGTTCCCGGTTCAACTCGGCGCTCGGGCTGGCGTCGCAGGGCTTCGCCGAGTCCTGCCGGGTGCCCGGCCACTCCTGATCGGGGGATCCTGATGTCCGACGCACTGCAGGACTTTGCCGATCACCGCGACCTGCTGTTCACCGTCGCCTACGAGATCACCGGATCGGTGGCCGACGCCGAGGACGTCGTCCAGGAGAGCTACCTGCGCTGGAGCGAGATTTCCGCCGACGACCGCGCGCGGATCCGCAACCCCAAGGCGTACCTGGCCAGCATCGCCACCCGGCAGGCGCTGAACCGGCTGCGCACCCAATCCCGCCGCCGGGAGGACTACGTCGGGCCGTGGCTGCCGGAGCCGCTGGTGACGGCGCCCGACATCGCCGACGACGTGGTGCTGGCCGAGTCGGTGTCGATGGCGATGATGCTCGTGGTGGAGAGCCTGACGCCCGACGAGCGGGCCGTCTTCGTGCTGCGGGAGGTTTTCGGCTTCGCGCATGACGAGATCGCCGAGGCGATCGGCAAATCCCCGGCGGCGGTGCGGCAGATCGGGCACCGGGCGCGCTCGCACGTTCAGGCCAGGCGGCCGCGATTCCAGCCCGATGACGCGGCCGCCACGCAGGTCGTCGAGCGGTTCATGACGGCCGCGGCGACCGGTGACCTGCAGGGCCTGATGGACGTGTTGGCCCCGGACGTGGTGCTGCTCAATGACGGCGGCGGCAAGGTCAGGGCGGCGCTGCGACCGGTGGTCAGCGCGGACAAGGTTGCTCGCCTGCTGGTCGGTCTGCTCAGCCAGCTGCCGGCGTCGTTGACGGTCCGGCCGGCGATCATCAACGGTGGGCGCGGCGCGCTGATTTTCCTCGAGGGCGCGCTGGACAGTGTGGCGACCGTCCGCGTTGACGGGGATCGGATCGCGGCGGTCTACCTGACCCGCAATCCCGACAAGGTGATCGCGGCAAGTGCCGCGAGAACCCTTCGCCGTTAGCGCGCGCAACCATTTCCGGGCGGATGCGACCGCGCCAATTTCGGTTGCGCATCCGTTGCCATTTTCCCTACACTGCATCAACGGAAATCCGGCTGAATGAAGAAAAGGCGGGCATTATTGGCGCCGAACATGAAGCTCAGTCAACTATTGAAGGCAATAATTGACAGTGGCTTCGGATCCATTGCCGTCATTGCCTACCAGGGGAGGAAAAGCCGTTGAGACGTCAGTATTTCTTGCGTGGCAGGCTGGTCGAGGTCGACCAGATCGACAATGTCGTCGCCGTCCGCAGTGCCCCGCCCGACGCAGGTCCGGCCCGTTCTTTCGGCCAGGCCGCCGAGTCCGAGATCCAGGGGGTGGCCCCGGCAGTACCGGACGAAGCGCTCGCCGCCTTCGCCCAGGCCGGCTGGCAACTGGTCGTGCCGAACGATAGTGCGCTCGAGGCACTGGCTACGGACGCTCAGGCCGACGATGTCGAGGGCGTTGGTACCGTCGTCGTCGACGCCAACGGCCGCGTCGGTATCGCGAGTTCCCTGCTCAACGTGCAGGTCGATGCCCGGTTCTCCACGGAACAGGCGGAACAGGTCATCGCCGATTCCGGCCTGAGAATTATCAATAAGCTGAATTTCGCACCGAATCTGTACGAGGCGCGTACTGAACAGGGCGACGCGATGGACGCCTCCCTAGCCCTGCATGACAACCCGGATTTCGTGTTCGCCGAACCGTCGCTGATCGAGCACATTCCGCAGCGATTCACCCCGTCGGACCCCCGTTACGGCGAGCAGTGGCAGTGGAAGAACACCGGCGCGGCCGGCGGCACCGCCGGCGCCGACGTCAACGTGGAACCGGCCTGGGACCACTCCTTCGGAGCCGGTATCCGGGTTGCCGTTGTGGACAACGGGTTCGACGCCGGCCATGAGGATCTCCAGGCGGGAATCGGCACCGGGGCCGGTTTCTTCTCCCGCGGAATCGGCGGCGGGGCAGCAACTTTCACCGCCGGCACGGCCGGGATGCCGGACAGCAATCACGGTACGTTCTGCGCCGGCATGGTCGGTGCCCGACGGGGGAACGGCAATGGCGGTGTCGGCGCCGCACCCGACTGTGAACTCATGCTGGTGGCCTGCCTGAGCGATCAGGTCGGCACCCAGACGACGCTGGCGCGGGCGATCGCCTATGCGGCGAACCCCGCCACCGAGCCGGGCGCGCCGGCGACCGACGGCGCCGACATCATCGTCTCCAGCCTCGGCCCGAACGGCGCCGATTGGGCGCTGACCAGCACGCTGGATCTCGCCTTGCAGGGCGCCGCGAGCAACGGCCGCGGTGGCCGCGGTTGCGCCATTTTCTGGGCCGCCAGCAACGGAAACAATGTCGATGTGCTGGCCGATGAGGTCGTCTCGCACCCCGACGTCATCGCCGTGGTGCGGTCGAATCGCAACGACCGGGAGGACAACGCCGCGCGTGGGCCGGAGGTCGAGCTGATTGCTCCCGGCGTGTCGGTGGTCAGTACGGAGTCCGGCGACAACTACGGGGACAGCACCGGTACGAGCTTTGCCGCACCGTGTGCGGCCGGCTGCGCGGCGTTGGCGTTGTCTGTGAACCCGGCGCTGACCCGCGATCAATTGCGGGTCATCATGCGCAGCACCGCCGACAAGATCGGCGGTGTCGTCTATGACGCCGCCGGTCACAACGACGACTACGGCTTCGGGCGGGTCAATGCGTTCGAGGCGGTGCGAGCCGCCGCGCGCAGTCTGGCGCTGGTCACGCCCGAGGTCGAATTCGATGACGTGCCGGCGGGGCAGACAATCACCCGTTCGATCGTCTGGGAGATCTCCGGATTGGACAGTTTCACCTTTGAGGTGGTGTCCGGACCTGCAACAGCGAGCGGACCGGCCGATTCATTCCAGCTCCTGCAGGGCAATTCCGTGACGGCCGCTGCGCCGGGAATCGGGGTGATTGCCCGGGCCGAGTTATTGCTGACCTTTACCGGGGGCTCCGCCGGCGACCGGGCAACCGGGAGCATCGTCGTGCGCAGCGCCCTGACCGGCGAATCTTGGACGGTTGCCCTGGCGGCCAGCACGATCGATCCGGGTCCCGGGGGCGCCGACTGTGATCCGCACCAGCCGGCGAAGGGCGCCCGCGATGAGTCCTGAGCCGCCGGACGACCACAGCTTTGACGAGCATGTGTTCCGATACCGGGTCATCGGCCCGGATGCCGACCAGCTCCGCACCTTCATCGCCGAGTCCGGCGCCGACGCGTCCTGTCGTCCGGTCGCGGTTCGATCCGAGGCCGGCCTGACGGTGCAGTTGTTGCTCACCAGGACGCAATTGGGTCGCGCGCGGGCAACCAGAGCCGGTGACGGGGTCGTCATCGAGGAGGTGGAGGACGTCACCGCCGCCCAGCAGGCAGCCCGGGCAGAGGTGGGTCCCGGCAATCGATTCGCCCAGCGCGGCGATGTCCCGCACGGGCTCGGCCGGAAGGAGTGAGCGGTGTATCTCACTGTCCCCGAGCTGGCCTCGGCCGTCACCAGTCTGAGTGCCGCCTATCCGGGAATCTGTCAGGCCATTGACGTTCCGCACCCGACCCACGAGGGCCTGGCCAGCCAGGTGCTGCGGGTGGGCGTCCAGCCGACCAGCGCCGCGGACGGACTGTTGATCCTCGGCGGCGTGCATGCGCGGGAATGGATTCCGCCCGATCTGTGCATTTCACTGGCCGCCGATCTACTGGAGGCCTACGACGGCGGCACCGGCCTGATCTATGGCGGCGCAACATTCTCCGCTGCGGAGATCAGGAAGCTGCTGCATACCGTCAACCTGTACTTCTTCCCGTGTGTCAATCCGGACGGCAGATCGTTCAGCCAGACCGGGGATTCGAATTGGCGGAAAAACCGCCGGCCCGCCCCCGGCGGCGGCGGGCCGAGTTGCGTCGGGGTGGACATCAACCGGAACTTCGACTTCCTCTGGGACCACACCGCCAGGTTTGCCGCGGATGCGGGCGTGCGCACCTCCGCGGATCCGTGCAACTACCAGACCTATCGGGGACCGTCCGCGGCATCGGAACCCGAGACCAGGAACGTGGTCTGGGTATTGGACAACGTCCCGCGGATCCGGTGGTTGGTCGACGTGCACAGCGCGGTGCCGGTGGTGCTGCACAGTTGGGGCGACGACAGTAACCAGACCACCGCACCCGACGACAATTTCCGGAACACGGCCCTCGACACGGTCCGCGGGCGGCTCGGCGACGGCATCGGTGAGTACCTGAGCGGCCGGGATCAGCTGGTCGCCACGGATCTCGCGGGTCGGCTGCGGGACGGCGTGCTGACGGTGCGGGGTGCCGACTACCCCGTCGAGCAGGCGATGACCCTGTATCCCACCTCGGGCGCGAGTGACGACTACGCCTTCAGCCGGCACTTCGCCGACCCGGCAAGGACGAAGGTTTTCGGCTGGACCGTCGAGTGCGGGACGTCGTTCCAGCCGGCGTTCAGCGAGGCCGCTGAAGTCATCAGGGAAACGTCGGCGGGTCTGCTGCGGTTCGCGTTGGGCTTGCACGAAGTGACCGACGGCCTGCTGATCGATCTGCAGACGCCGGCGTTGGGCTTCCCGGACACTCCCGAGGGCGAGACCACCGAGGCAGCCGTCGTCTTCGACTGTTCCGGGGACCTGGAGATCCATCTCGACGTGACGGCCGGGCCAACCGAAGGCTTCGACACTCCGGCGGGCCCGTCGGTTGCGGTGCCACCGCCGGGCTTCGGGGTCACCACCCAGGGGCGGGTGCCGATCAGCTACACCGCGGGGCCGTCGGGCACGAGCGCGACCGGGTCGGTCACCGTCCGGTGCCGGGAAACGACGGAAGAGTTCGTCGTTGCGCTCTCGGCCAATTCGGTCGGCCCGCCGCTGGTCGGCCCTGCGGATGTGGGCTGCGGGACGAACCCGGTGGCTCAGCCCGCGACATAGGCCGCCAGGTGCTGCCCGGTGAGGGTTGACCGGTCGGCGACGAGGTCGGCGGGGGTGCCCTCGAACACGATCCGCCCGCCGTCATGGCCGGCACCCGGACCCAGGTCGATGATCCAATCGGCATGCGCCATAACCGCCTGGTGGTGCTCGATGACGATGACCGACTTGCCGGAGTCGACCAGCCGGTCCAGCATGCCGAGCAGGTTCTCCACGTCCGCCAGGTGCAGGCCGGTGGTCGGCTCGTCGAGAATGTAGACGGCGCCGCTCTTGTCGCCCATCTGGGTGGCCAGTTTCAGTCGTTGCCGTTCACCGCCGGACAGCGTGGGCAGCGGCTGACCGATCCGCAGGTAACCGAGCCCGACGTCGACGAGCCGGGCGAGGATCGTATGCGCGGCAGGAGTGCGCGCCTCGCCGGCGCCGAAGAACTCCTCGGCCTCCGTCACCGACATCGCCAGCACCTCGCTGATGTCCTTCCCGTCCGCGCCGCCGAGGTGGTAGTCGAGCACGTCGGCGGAGAAGCGCTTGCCCTCGCAGACCTCGCAAACGGTGGCCACCCCGGCCATCATCGCGAGGTCGGTGTAGATGACGCCGGCGCCGTTGCAGTTCGGGCAGGCGCCCTCGGAGTTGGCGCTGAACAGCGCGGGTTTGACCCCGTTGGCCTTGGCGAAGGCCTTGCGGATCGGCTCCAGCAACCCGGTGTAGGTCGCCGGGTTGCTGCGCCGTGAGCCCTTGATCGCGCCCTGGTCGACGGTGACCACACCGTCCCGGCCGGACACCGAGCCCTGGATGAGGGAGCTCTTCCCCGACCCCGCGACGCCGGTCAGCACCACCAGCACGCCGAGCGGAATGTCAACGTCGACTCCGCGCAGGTTGTGGGTCGTGGCGCCGCGGACCTCCAGCGCGCCGGTAGGTTTCCGCACTGCCTCTTTGACGGCCGCCCGGTCGTCCAGATGACGACCGGTCAGCGTTCCGCTGGCCCGCAGCCCGTCGACACTGCCCTCGAAAACCACCTCACCGCCGGCGGTGCCGGCGCCGGGACCGAGGTCGACGACGTGGTCGCCGATCGCGATCGCCTCCGGCTTGTGCTCGACGACCAGCACGGTGTTGCCCTTGTCGCGTAGCTGCAGCAGCAGGTTGTTCATCCGCTGGATGTCATGCGGGTGCAGGCCGATGGTCGGCTCGTCGAAAACATAGGTGACGTCGGTGAGCGAGGACCCCAGGTGCCGGATCATCTTGATCCGCTGCGACTCTCCGCCGGAGAGCGTGCCCGACGCGCGGTCGAGCGAGAGGTAGCCGAGCCCGATCCCGACGAAGGAATCAAGGGTGTGCTGGAGGGTCGCGAGCAGCGGCGCCACCGAGTCGTCCCGCAGCGTCCCCAACCACCCCGCGAGGTCGCTGATCTGCATCGCACAGGCGTCGGCGATGCTGACGCCGTCGATCTTCGACGACCGGGCCCCCTCGTTGAGGCGGGTGCCGGCACAGTCCGGGCAGGTGGTGAAGGTGACCGCGCGCTCGACGAACGCGCGGACGTGCGGCTGCAATGCGTCGACGTCCTTGGACAGCATCGACTTCTGGATCCTCGGGATCAGCCCCTCATAGGTCAGGTTGATGCCCTCGACCTTGATCTTCGTCGGCTCCTTGTACAGCAGATCCTGCAGCTCCCGCTTGGTGAACTTGCTGATCGGCTTGTCCATGTCGAAGCCGAAGCCACTGAAAATGCGGCCGTACCAGCCGTCCATGCTGTAGCCGGGGATGGTCAGCGCGCCGTCCCCCAGGGACTTGCTGGCGTCATACAGCGCGGTCAGGTCGATGTCGTTGACCGAGCCGCGGCCCTCACAGCGCGGGCACATCCCGCCGGTGATGCTGAAGCTGCGGCGCTCCTTGACGGTCTGCCCGGCGCGCTCGATGGAAACCGCACCGGCACCGCTGATTGAGGCGACGTTGAACGAGAACGCCTGCGACGACCCGAGGTGTGGTTGACCGAGCCGGCTGAACAGGATGCGGAGCATTGCGTTGGCGTCGGTGGCCGTGCCGACCGTGGACCGGGGATTCGCCCCCATCCGCTCCTGATCGATGATGATCGCCGTGGTCAGCCCGTCGAGAACATCGACGTCCGGCCGCGCCAGCGTCGGCATGAAACCCTGCACGAAGGCGCTGTAGGTCTCGTTGATCATCCGCTGTGACTCGGCGGCGATCGTGCCGAACACCAGCGAGCTCTTGCCGGAGCCCGAGACCCCGGTGAACACCGTCAGCCGGCGCTTCGGGATCTCGACGCTGACATTCTTGAGGTTGTTCACCCGCGCACCGGTGACGCGGATCAGGTCGTGGCTGTCGGCAGGGTTCCGCGCAGGCGACTGCGTCGCGTTGTTCATGACGGTCACGTTAGATGCGCTCCGGGGCTCGTGCTTCTCGATTCCTGATCGGTCTGGTCACCTGCTTCGCGATACACGACGGCATCGCCAACGTGCCGCCGGCCTCGCGGCGCCGATAGACACTGGGCGGCACACCGACCAGCTCGGTGAACCGAGTGCTGAAGGTGCCGAGCGACGAGCAGCCGACCGTGAAACAGACCTCGGTGACGCTGAGATCGCCGCGGCGCAGCAGCGCCATCGCGCGCTCGATCCGCCGCGTCATCAGGTAGCCGTAGGGCGACTCGCCGTACGCAAGCCGGAACTCACGGCTGAGGTGCCCGGCCGACATGTGCGCGCCCCTGGCGAGCGCCTCGACGTCCAGCGGCTGCGCGTAGTCGCGGTCGATCCGATCGCGAACGCGGCGCAGCCGGGCCAGATCGCGCAGGCGCTGCTCGGTCGCCGGTCTGCTGGTCACGTGCGCGATGGTGCCACGTCCCGCCGGAGGTTCCTAGGCAGCAAAACTTTCGGCCCTAAATCTGTACATACGTACCGGTTTAGTGGTACACTCGTACAAGTTCATTCGACGATGTGAGGTGGGTTCGGTGGCGTGGATCGTGTTGGTGATCTCGGGGGTCCTCGAGGCGGGCTGGGCGTTGTCGCTCAAGGCTTCTGACGGACTGTCGAAGCTCTGGCCGTCAGTGGCCTTCTTCGTGTTGCTCGCGGCCTCCATGGGCGGCCTGATGTTCGCGCTGAAGACCCTGCCGGTCGGACCGGCCTATGCGGTCTGGGTCGGCATCGGTGCGGTGCTCACCGCCGTCATCGGCATGGTCGCCTTCAAGGACCCGGTGAACGCCGTGACGATCGGCTCGATCGTGCTGATCATTGCCGGTGTCGTCGGCCTCCAACTGGCCGGCGCCGGCCACTGATGGCCGTCCGGGTGCCCCGGCAGGACCGGGGCCAGCTGCGCCGCGCGGCGTTGGTTGCCGCTGCCGTCGAGGTCGTCGGAGCGGACGGACCCGCCGCTTTTTCCGCACGAGCCGTTGCGACGCGGGCGAAACTGCCGCTGGGTGCGGTCAGTTACTACTTCCCGGCGCTGGACGACCTGCTCGGTGAAGCACTGGCCGCCGTGATCGCGGCCTGGCTGGAACACGGTGAGACCGTCGCCGCGGCCACCAAGGGCAGCGGGATCACCCGTGCCGCAACGGCAATCACCGCCGCCGTGTTGCCGTCCGGCGGACCGGATGCCGTCCGGAATCGCTACGAGCACCTGCTTGCCGCCGGCCGCAACCCGGTCGCCGCGGCGGCCATGGCAACGTTGCGGCCGGAGCTCGAGGCGCTCATCGCCCGCATCCTGGTCAGCGCAGGAGTCGACAGCCACCTCACCCCCGATGCACTGCTCGCCCTGGTCGACGGAGCCACGTTGGGCGCGATTGCCGAAGGCGCCGACGAGCCGGTCGACCGGGTGCGGACGACCGTTGCCGAAGCCCTGCGGGCCAGCACCCGAAGGTCCTGACCTCTTAGGACATCCAGTCCGCGAACGACCGACCCGAGATCCGCTCGTACGCCTCGACATACCGGGCCCGGGTGGCCGCGACAACGTCGTCGGGAAGCGGCGGTGGCGGCGTGTCGGACGCCCGGTCCCACCCGGAAGCCTTGGAGGTCAACCAGTCCCGGACGAACTGCTTGTCGAACGAGGGTTGCACCACGCCCGGCGCGTAGCCGTCGGCCGGCCAGAACCGCGACGAATCCGGCGTCAGGACCTCGTCGCCGAGCACCATGGCATTGCCCCGGAGGCCGAATTCGACCTTGGTGTCCGCCAACAGCAGCCCACGGGTGGCCGCATGATCGACGGCTCTGGCGTACAGCGCGAGCGTCAGCGCCCGGAGCTGTTCGGCCCGCTCCGCACCCACCGCGGCGACGACCGCCTCGAAGGTGACGTTCTCGTCGTGCTCACCGAGTTCGGCCTTGGTAGCCGGGGTGAAGATCGGCTCCGGCAACTGCGAGGCCTCCACCAACCCCGGTGGCAGCGAGATACCGCAGACCGTACCGGTCTGCCGGTAGTCGATCAGTCCGGACCCGGTGAGGTAGCCCCGGGCAACACACTCGACCTGCAGCATCTCCAGCCGGCGCACCAGCAATGCCCGCCCGCGCACCTCGTCCGGAATCCGTGCATCGTCGACGGCGACGACGTGACTGGGCACCAGATCGGCGAGCAGCTCGAACCAGAACACACTCATGGCCGTCAGCACCCGCCCCTTGTCGGGGATCGGATTCGGCAGGATGTGGTCGTAGGCGCTGATCCGGTCGGACGCGACCATCAGCAGCAGTTCGTCGTCGACCTCGTAGAGCTCGCGGACCTTGCCGCTGGCCAGGTGCCGGTAGTCGGCCAAGGTCTTGTCAGACACGGTCCAACCCCCGGCGGCGCAGCAGCGGACCGATCTGCGCCTCCCGGCCGCGGACGGCCCGGAAGGCGTCCATGGCCTCGACCGATCCACCCACCGACAGCAGCCTGCTGCGGAACTTCTCGCCGTTGGCCCTGGTCAGCCCGTCATTCTCCTTGAACCATTCCACGGTCTCCGCGTCCAGTACTTCCGACCAGATGTAGGAGTAGTAACCGGCCGAATAGCCGCCGGCGAAGATGTGCTGGAAGTAGGTGCTGCGATACCGCGGCGGAATGAGGTCGTGTGCGATGCCCGCGTCCCGCAGGGCTTCTCGCTCGAATGTTGCGACATCGGTGATCTTCGCGTCGGCCGGGATGCGATGCCAGGCCTGGTCGAGCAGCGTTGCGGCGAGATATTCGGTGGTGCCGAACCCCTCGCCCCACTGCTCCGCGGCGCGCACCTTCTTGACCACGTCCAGCGGCAGCGGCTCTCCGGTGTCCACATGCCGGGCGTAGTTCTCCAACACCTCGGGCCAGAGGATCCACATCTCGTTGACCTGGCTCGGATACTCGACGAAATCCCGTGGCACGTCGGTGCCGGAGAGCCGCGGGTAGGTCACCTGGGAGAACATCCCGTGCAGCGCATGGCCGAACTCGTGGAACAGGGTTCGCACCTCGTCCAATTCGAGCAGCGCATGTTCGCCGGCGGCGGGCCGCGGCAGGTTCAGCACGTTAAAGACAACAGGCAACGACTCGAATAAGAATGACTGGTCGACGAACGTGCTCATCCAGGCGCCGCCGCGCTTTCCTTCGCGGGCAAAGAAGTCGCCGAGGAAGAGCGCGATCGCGGTGCCGTCGGCGTTGCGGACCTCCCACACCCGGGCATCCGGGTGGTAGCCGGCGAGGTCCGTTCGCGGCACCAGCTCGATGCCGAAGAGCCGGTTCGCGGCATAGAACACGCCGTCGTGCAGCACCCGTTCCAGGTCGAAATACGGCCGCAGGGCAGCGGTGTCGATGTCGAACCGCTCTGCGCGGACCCGCTCGGAGTAGTACGCCCAGTCCCAGGCCGCGAGGTCGACACCGTCCCGGGCTGCGATGTCCGCCAGGAACGCAGCCTCGGCGTTGGCGTTGGCGACGGCCGGCTCGACCAGGTGGGACAGGAACTCGTCGATGGCCGCGCTGGTCTTGACGGTTTGGTCGGCGACCTTGGCGTCGGCATGCGAGGCGAAGCCCAGCAGCCGGGCGCGTTCGGCGCGCAGGGCCGTCATCTCGAGCACCAGCGGGCTGTTGTCGTGCTGGCCGGAGTTGGCCCGGTTGGTCGAGGCCTCGAAAAGCCGGCGGCGCACGTCCCGGTTGCGCAGCGTCGCCAGCAGCGGCTGCCCGCTCGGCAGGATCAGCGTCAACGCGTACTGGCCGTCGTGGCCTCGGGCGGTCGCGGCGTCGGCTGCGGTGGCGATGGCAGCGGCGCTCATCCCGTCCAGGTCAGCCGCTGAATCCAGGTAGACGACGGCGTCCTCGGTGGCCTGCAACAGGTTTTGCTGGAAGGCCGTGGACAGCGTCGACAGCTGCCGGTTCAGCTCGCTCAGCCGGGCCCGTCCGTCGTCGTCGAGGCCGGCGCCGGCCAGCACGAAGTCCAGGTAGTAGCGGCGGACGAGCATCGCTGCCTCGGTGTCGGCAGCGGTTTCGGCGTCCTGCGGGGCGTCGAACTCCTCGAAAACCGCCTTCACCCTGGCGAACAGCCGCGGGTCCAGCCGGATCGAATCGGAGTGCGTGGTGAGCCTGGGTGCATAGTCGGATTCGATGGCGCGCAGGGCCGCCGTGGAGTTGGTGCCGGTCAGGTTGAAGAAGACGATCGACACCCGGTTCAGCAGCTGCCCGGCGAGTTCCAGCGCGACGATGGTGTTCTCGAAGGTGGGCGGCTCGGGGTTGGCGATGATGGCATCGACCTCGGCGCGATGTTCGGCCATCCCGGCGTCGAACGCCGGGGCGTAGTGCTCGTCGCCGATCAGGTCGAACGGTGGCAGCTCGAAGGGCCGGTCGGAACGAGAAAGAAACGGGTTGGTGCCGGGTTGCGCAGACATCGGACTCCTTCACGAACGCGAGGCCCAAGTCCATCACAATGCCGGCGGGTGCCGAACCCGGCCGTTCCCCCGCGCGAACATGAGGGGGAAGTGAAGAGCCGGCGCGCTCCCCCGAGGGCGAGCGCGCCGGCTGTCGACAGGCGGTACGGAACCGGACCCCCACGAGATTCGTGGTGCCGAACCGCCACCAGGAGCTGGGCTCAGTCCCCGCCGCGGGACATGACCGGTGGTGATCCGACGAGGTATTGCTCCTGCCGAACGAGGTTAGGCTAACCTATCTCTCACCCGCTGTGCAAGCGAAACCCGCAGGAAATTCCCGCCAGTCCGATCGGGTCAATCGTCGGCGGACGTCGCCGCTCACCGTGGGCCCGACCGCCCGCTTCCGCACAACAGCCCGCAAGTGACAGCGACCCTCTACGCTGTCCGGTGTGGGAGCCGACGACGAACCTGCGGAGACTTCCGAATTCTCCCTCGAACCAACGAGGCCGCATGTCCCGGTGGACCCGACGCCCGGCGTCATTCCCGGAATCGTGTTGGACGGCCGGTACCGGCTGGAGGAAATGCTCGGCCGCGGGGCGACCGCCGAGGTCTATCGCGGCACCGATGAACTGCTCGGCCGCTCCGTCGCCGTCAAGGTCTTTCATCGCGGAATCAGCGACGCGACGGCGCTGGCCCGGCAGCGCACCGAGATGCAGGTGCTGGCCAAGCTGCATCACCCGAATCTGGTCATCGTCTACGACGCACGGCTGGGCATCGATCCGGCAACCGAAACCGAAGAGCAGGCCAAGGCCGACGCTGACCTGACCTACCTGGTGATGGAGCTCGTGCAGGGCGGCACCCTGGCGAACCGGATCACCCCCACCGGCATGCCGCCCGTCGACGTCGCGCGGGTCGGGGCCGCAGTCGCCGGTGCCTTGGCGGCCGTACACAGTTTGGGTCTGGTCCACCGAGACATCAAGCCGGCCAACATCTTGATCTCGACGACCGGCGACGTGAAGCTGAGCGACTTCGGCATCGCCCGCGAGCTCGAGGCGGAGCGGCTCACCTCCGCCGCCGACGTCATCGGGACAGCTGCCTACCTCAGCCCGGAGCAGGCCCGCGGCGCCGACGTCGGGCCGCCCACCGATGTCTACGCGCTCGGGCTGGTGCTGCTCGAATGCCTGACCGGCCGGCGGGAGTATCCCGGCCGTGCGGTCGAATCCGCCGTCGCCCGGTTGCTCCGGGACCCGGTGGTGCCGGACAACCTGCCTGGCTCCTGGCCGCCCTTGCTGCGGGCCATGACCCAGGCCGAGCCTGCCCGACGTCCGACCGCCGGCGAGGTCGAGGCCGCCCTCACCGGCCGGAGCGACATCATCGCCGCGCCGGCGGCGACCGCGACCCTGCCGCAACCGGTGCCGGTGCTCTCGCCGCCACCGGGCGCGGAGAAGGCAAAGCCCAGCGCGGGCCGGACCTTTGCGATCACGCTCCTTGTACTCGCGGTGACGGCCGGGATCATCATCGCCATCGTCGCGCTGATCCAGAACAACAGCGGCACCGACACCACAGTCGTCACCACACCGCCGGCGGCCACCTCGACCCCGCCGTCGGTGGTCACCACAACGGAAATCACCACCGCAACAAGCGAGCGGACGACGCCGACGACGGAAACAACGCCCACCACACCGACAACCCCGACGACCGAAACAACGCCCACCACACCGACAACCCCGACAACGCCGCCCACCACACCGACGACGCCGACAACACCCAGCACGCCCACCACACCGCCGCCGACGCCGACAGTTCCGACCGACCAGAACACGGCGCCGGCCGCGACACCCTGATCCGCGGGGCGGAGCAAAAGACGCACAGCAGCAGAGAGCCCGCCGACCGGGATCGGTCGACGGGCTCTCGTGCTATTCAAACGGCTGCGCCAGGTCCTACTTCGCGCACTCAGTCGTTCGCGAGCAGCCGTTCGCGCAACTCCGGAACGTTGCCCGACTTCGGCAGTCCGCGGTTGACCAGTTCCTCCTGCAGCTGCGGCTTCGTCCACCCGTCGTAGGCGTCGGCCTTCTTCGCGGCCTTGCTCTTCTTGGCCGGCACCGCATCAGCCGCTGCCTCCACCACTGCCTCGGTCTCGGCGGCGACCTCCTCCGCGACCTCCGAAGCCGCATCGGCCACCGGTTCGGCGACCGACTCCGCCGCTGGCACAGCCTCTTCCGCTGTCTTCGTCATTGACGCGGCGATATCGGTCAGCGGTGCGCTCAGGGCCTTGGCCTGCTTGCGGGCGGCCTCGAGAATGGCCTCGGCCTGCTGCCGGGCGACCTGCAACAGCGCCTCGGCCTGCTCGCGCGCTGCCTTGCTGGCCGCATCCGCACGTTCCTTCGCGGCTTCGATGATCTGCTCGGCCTGCTTGCGGGCGGCTTCGGTGCGCTCCTGCATCTGCTCGCGCAATGCCTCGCCCTGCGCGCGGGCGGCTTCGGTGCGCTCCTCGACCTGGCCGCGGATGGTCTCGGCCTGCTTGCGAGCGGCGTCGGTGCCGGCCTCGACCTGGTCGCGGACCTTCTCGCTGGCCGATTCGATTTCCGATCGCGCGGCCTGGCTGACCTGCTCGCTGACGCCGAGCATCTTCTTGGCGAAGTCACGCTGTCCTTCGAGCATCTTCTCGGCGAAATCGAAGACCTGGTCGATCACCTGGTCCGGGTTCGGCGCGCTCGCCGGCGCATCGCTGATCTTCCCGAAAACGTCCTGGGTGATCTTTGTCCACGTCTCTACCGCGTCGGTGGCTTGTGCCTGTGTCGAGCGCACGGCTGCCGCAAACTGTTCCTGGGGCGAAGACATGAAGTTCCTTCCGATTGGCGCCAAGTCGGCGGGCTATCACGTATGAACTAGCTGGCGTCACGGTATCGACATTTTCATCCCGGCGACACCGTTGATGCTGGAAGTCGGACGGCAGCGAACCGGGACCAATCGGTGAAGCCGGCCATCCGTCGGTGCCGGCGATTCAACCGGGGTCCTGACCGTTGATCGTGGGCAGCGAAATTCACCTGGCCCGGAAGGCCGAAGACGGACGGCGGAAGAAATGGCTGCTCGGGAAGACACGGGCCGGTCGTGGGAGCGGCCGAGCGGCGCGAAACACCCTGGACAGCAGGCAATGCGGCCCGGATCGCCGACGCCCCACCGGCCGAGCCCAGCGAACTGTGTCGAGGAAAGGCGGGAAATAGCGCCGCTGCGCGGATTGATCCACGACCGACCTGACGGCCAATGCCATGCAGGTCGGCATCAAGGGCACCCGAAGATGTCCGGGAAGGACTTGGCGCAGACGCTTCGGCGGCACCGATTCGACCGCTACACCCCTGGCGCGGGGGTGTTGCGCAATTCACGATTCCCGCCGAGCGGAAAGGGCCCCGATCCGGAGATCGGGGCCCTTTGCCCAACGGTTCGCGCGATCACTCGCACCCGAGGCTGACCTCGGAAGACTGGCTTGAATCAGGAACGGGCCCGCGCACGGTCGCCGAACTTGATCCACAGCAGCAGCACGATGATGGCCCCGATGATCGATCCGATGATCCCGGAAGGCTGGAAGAAGCCATCCTGACTGTCCGAGCGGAACAACAGGTAGCCGAGGAATCCGCCGACGAACGAGCCGACGATGCCGATCACCAGGGTGGCAAGGATCGACAGATTCTGCTTTCCCGGGACGACCAGGCGGGCTACCGCGCCGGCAATGATCCCGACGATGAGCAGGCTGATGATGAGACCGAACATGACAACTCTCCAAGAGGTAAGGACTGGTCGACGCGCACGATCCGTGTGCGCCGTTGCGGAAGGCACTGCTGGCACTTCAAGGGCGGCAATGCCCGGCCAATCGTCCGCAGACCATGTGTACCCGCCTCGGTGATGGTCAAACGACCACTAACACCTCACTGCCAACCACCCGGGACCACGACGCTCAACGTCCGCTACCACGCCGATGAGGAGCCCCGCTCGGGCGAGAGACCCGCCGCCAGCACGCTTCCCGGCCGGCTCCCCGGGGAAGAGCTGATCAGCTTGGAGGTGCCCGGCCGGGCGGCAACGAACCGTGGTGACCGTCACACGGCGGATGTTAGCCAATTAGCAGCTAACTCAGCTAATCTTGCTAACAGATGCCCGGATCCGTGGCGTCCCCCGATCGAAGGAGTGCCTCATGGCTACCGCCACCAAGGCCGCGCAGAGCGGCACCGCCGCGACCGAAGCCGCGGTCGCACAGGTCACTGAGACCGTCGCGAAGGCCACCGCCGCCGCGAAGGAAATCGTCACCCGCACGACGGACGCCATCGCGCCCGTCGTCAAGTCCGCCGAAGCCAAGACCCAGGAACTGACCGAGGCGTTCGCCGCCGAGGTCAAGAAGGCCGAAGCGAAGACCGCCGAGCTGACCGAGACGCTGGCCGCCGAGTACAAGAAGGCCGAAGCCAAGGGCGTTGAGCTCTCCGAGGCGTTCGCCGCCGAGGTCAAGAAGGCCGAAGCGAAGTCCGCCGAGCTGGCCGAGGCGTTCGCCGCCGAGGTCAAGAAGACCGAAGCCAAGACCAAGGAATGGTCGGAGGCGTTCGCCGCCGAGGTCAAGAAGTACACCGCGCAGTCGGTGGACTCCTACCAGAAGGCCGTCGCTCGTTACCTCGAGCTGACGGTTGAGTTCGTCGATTCCCTGAAGAACGAGGCGGTCAGTGACCTGACCCGCCGCAATGCCAAGGCCGTCAACGAGCTCGTCGACGCATCCGTCGGCCAGGCACACGACCTGCTCAAGTAATTCGCTCTGCCGACGGGCAACCGTCGGATCGCCGTCGCGAAAGGGTGGGTTGGCCATTGTGGCCACCCACCCTTTTGCTGTGCTGTTTGCTGTTGTCCGCCAAGGCCTCTCCCAACGTCCGGCTGCCTGATCGCCCAACCGGGTGACCCGGTGATGTCGGCGCTCCGCCGGCGGCAGGTCCGTCCCTCAGCGAGGGGTGGGACGGGCCGCCGGCCCCGATTGGGCGCAGTTTCCGGCCCGCACCAGACGCACTCAGGAATCGGGATCCTGTTGTTCGCGGATGGCGAGCGGCAGCACGAACCACAGCCCGAGCAGGACGGCGGCGACAAGCCCGGCGGCGACAAGCCCAGGTTTCGGCCCCAACACCACATCGAAGATCAGCAGCACGACCCCGACCATCGCCAGGGCCAACAGGAAAATCCCAACCTGCGCCAGACGATGCGCAACATCCACCGTGACCCGTCGGGCGTGACGGCGAAACAGGAAGCGGTGCAGGCTGACCGGGGCGATCAGGAACCCGGTGGCCAGGACCGCGGCAGCCAGCGTCGCGAGATAGATGTTCTGCTGGTCAGTCGCCAGCTGCTCGAACCGACTTTGGAAAGGCAGCGTCAGCAGGAACCCGGTCAACAACTGGACGCCGGTCTGGATCACCCGCAGTTCCTGCAGCAGATCCGCCCAATGGCGATCCAACCGTTCCAATGGTGTCTCGTCGCGGCCCTGGTTCTGCACGTGGTCAGTGTGACCGGCCCGCCGGGCTCATGCCAGGTGGAGAGCCGCTTCCTCGGCCAGTGAGCCGATTCCGGTCGGCGCCGAACCTTCCCACTGCGGCCGGATCGACGACGACGCGCCCACCGCGATCACCCGGGCGGCGTTGCGGCCGAAGGAGTCGCGATGCCAGGCGCCGCAGCGCGTCCAGCCGACCCGGTTCAGCGCCTCGTCGGCGGATCGATTGCTTGGCGCCTCCAGGGGTGCGTCGCAGATCCGCGATCCTGTGGCATCCAGGACGAATACGGTTCCCTTGAAATGACTTTCGCGGGACTCGTCGGCCTCGAACACCGGCCAGTCCATGCAGAACGACGTCGCGTCCTCCTGCACAGCCGTGAACACCGGATTCTGCTGGTTCATGCTTTCCTCCCGAGGTGGCGCCGGGGGTCGATGGTCGGACGTCACGGATCCGGGAAGTGGAAAGTCGTGCGCCCCCGCGCACGCCGTGAACTCGGCCGCCGACTGCCAATCACGCCACTGTTCGGCGCGGACGGCTACCGGCAACCCATTACTGCGGACACTGCTGATACGAGCAATGATCTCGGCCGCTCACGGAACGGGATCGCGCTGCAGCGACCGGGCGAGACTGGCCGCTTTGTCCCGTTCGTTGAGCGTGATCGAAACGCTACTAGACGTGTTCGGTCTTGGGAAGCGGCTGCCGCGACAAAAGAGTGATGATCATCCGGACGGCCCAGTGAAAGCGGTTTCGACCGGTACTTCTTCGTCGCGCTCCCCCTTGACGACCCTCCCTGCTGCCTGTCAGGTACCGCCTGACAGCGTTGTCACGCAACAGCTTTGCTCCGGCGATATGTCACATGCCGGCGTCAGGATCAGCCGCCCGTTGCTTGGCCACCACCGCACCGGCGCACACTCCACGGGCGACACCGTCGACACCGTGGTCAGCCTCGCCCGGCAGGCGCTCCGGCCGACCCCGGCCTGACAATGACCGGCCTGACCTCAGTGGAAGATCCCGCTGTAGGCGTTCAGCGCCGGCTGCCCGCCGAGATGGACGTAGAGCACGGTGGAGTCCTGACCGATTTCGCCCTGCCGAACCAGATCGATCAGTCCCGCCATCGACTTCCCCTCGTAGACGGGGTCGATGATCATGCCTTCGAGCCGCCCGGTGAGGGTGATGGCGTCGATGGTCGACTGCACCGGGATGCCGTAGTAGTCACCGGCCCAACCTTCGAGAACGGTGATCTCGTCATCCCGCAGTTCGCGGCCGAGTCCAATCAGGGCGGCGGTGTTGCGCGCGATGCGCTCCACCTGATCCCGCGTTGCGTCGATCTTCGCGGAGGCGTCGATGCCGATGACGCGGCGCGGCCGGTCCAGCCCGGCGCAGCCCGCGATGATCCCGGCGTGCGAGGAGCCGGTGACGCTGCAGACCACAATCGTGTCGAAGAAGACGCCGAGTTCGGCTTCCTGGGCCTGCATCTCGTACGCCCAGTTGGCGAAACCCAGCCCGCCGAGCGGGTGATCCGACGCCCCGGCCGGGATCGCGTAAGGCGTTCCGCCGGCTCGTTCGACGTCCGCGAGGGCTCGTTGCCAGCTGTCCTTGAACTCGATGCCGAAGCCCGACGGGTCGAGCCGGACGTCGGCGCCCATGATCCGCGACAGCAGGATGTTGCCGACCTTGTCGTTGATCGAATCGGGCCAGTCGACCCAGCGTTCCTGCACCAGGACCGCCTTCAGGCCGAGCTTCGCCGCGACGGCGGCGACCTGCCGGGTGTGGTTGGACTGCACGCCGCCGATGGAGACCAGGGTGTCCGCGCCCTTGGCCAGCGCGTCCGGGATCAGGTACTCCAGCTTGCGGGTCTTGTTGCCGCCGTAGGCGAGCCCGGAGTTGACGTCCTCGCGCTTGGCCCAGATGGCGGCCCCGCCGAGGTGCTGGGTGAGCCGGTCCAGTCGATGCACCGGGCTCGGCCCGAACGTCAGCGGGTAGCGCGGAAAGTCAGTGATGGACACGGTTTTCCTCCATGGTCAGCAATGGTTCGAGGGTCTGCCAGGTCTCCCAGGACACGGCAGCGGCCTGCTCCGCCTGACCTGCTTCGCACAGCCGGATCAGGTTGTCGTGCAACGCAACCGACCCCCGCCCGGTGAGCGAGGCGAACCGGCGGCGTTCCACCCGGCGCAGCAGGGGGGTGAACTGGTCGAGGACCAGCTGCACGGCCTGGTTTCCGGCGGCAGTCACCGGAACGGCGTGCAGCTCGTCGTCGGCGGCCAGCGCGGCGTCGACATCATTGGCCCGCAGCGCGGCGGCGAATCGTCTGTTCGCGCCCCTCATGCGCGCGAAGTCGGCTCTGCTGAGCTGACCGACCGCCTCGCGCACCGCCAGCTGGTGCATCGCCGCCACGACGGCCTGCGCGTCCCGAGTGGCTCGGAGGTCGAGGCTGGTCACCGACGTCGACCGGCCGGGCTCGGTGACGACGAGTCCCGCTTGGGCGAGCCGCTGCAGCGCCTCCCGGATCGGGGTCCGGCTAACCCCGAGCCAGCCGGCGAGTTCGACGTCCCGCAACTGCTCGCCGGGCGCGAAGGTGCCGTCCACGATGGCGTCCCGCAGCCGGCGGTAGACATCGTCGCGCAGCAGCTCTCGGGGCGGGATCGACTCCGCTGGGACCGGCATGCAATATATTGCACACTAGGTAGGCGTTGGCGTCAAGCGCGACCAGTGATCACCCCGGCGGCAGGCTCGGCCGGTACAGCCCAACAGCGTTGTCGCGGAGCACCTTTGCCGCGTCATCGGGTCCGAGGACGCTCCGGATCAGGCCGATGTCCGTTGGGTCGAACGGCCGCGGCGCGCGGGTGCTGGGCAGGTCCGTGCCGAACATCAGGGCGTTCGGGTTTGCAGCGGTGATCCGGCGCAGCGCATCCGGCACGTCGAGATCGCACCGGCTGAACCCGGTCGCCTTGACGTTCGCACCGGCGTCAACCAGCCGCAGCAGCACGTCGAACCCCTCACCGGTCAGTCCCAGATGATCAATGCTGATCTTCGGCAGCCCGCTCAACACCGGCTGCAGGTCGAGCAGGTCCGCGTTGCGCACATAGAACTCGCTGTGCCAGCCGGCGACGTCGAACACCCTGCGTCCCAACGCATCGATGTCTCCGATCCCCGCCGACCCGCCGCGGCGCAGGTTGAACCGCACCGCGCGGACACCCGCCCGGTTCAGCTCTACGATCCGCTCGTCGGAGCAATCCGCCGGCAGTTGGGTGACCCCGACGAACGTCGGCCCGAGCTCGGCGAGCGCGTCGAGCAGGTAGGCCTGATCGAACGCCTGGAACGACCCGGACACCACCGCACCGCCGCCGATGCCCAACGGCCGCACGGTCGCCAGGTAGTCCGGCACCGGGAACGGCTCCGGCAGGTAGCCCTGATTCGGCACCAGCGGGAACCGCGGATCGATGATGTGCAAGTGGCTGTCGAAGAACAAGCCCGACCAGGCCGCCGGTCGATGGTCCCGCGCCACCGCTACAGGATCGCGCCGGGCCGGTAGGCAGCGGCATCCGGGTGGGCCGCGGTCACCAGAGCAATCTGCTCCAGCACGTCGGCGACCTGCTGCTGCGCCAACCCGGTGAACGACAACCGCTGCGAGAGAAGGGTTTCCAGGTCGACCCGGTCCAGCGGCAGCCGATCGTCGGCGGCGAACCGGTCCAGCAGATCGTTCTCCAGCTGCCCCTTTTCCCGCATGGCCAGGGCCACCGCAACCGAGTGTTCCTTGATCACCTCGTGGGCGGTCTCCCGGCCGACACCGGCCCGGACCGCGGCGATCAGCACCTTGGTGGTGGCCAGGAACGGCAGGTAGCGCTCCAGTTCCCGCTCGATGACGGCCGGGTAGGCGCCGAAGTCCTCCAGCACCGTCAGGAACGTCTCGAACAGCCCATCGATCGCGTAGAACGCATCGGGCAGCGCCACCCTTCGAACGACCGAGCAGAAGACATCACCCTCGTTCCACTGGGCGCCGGCCAGTTCCCCGGCCATCGAAGCGTAGCCACGGACAATCACCGCCAGGCCGCACACCCGTTCGCACGAGCGGGCATTCATCTTGTGAGGCATCGCCGACGACCCCACCTGGCCGGGCTGGAAGCCCTCGGTCGCCAGCTCGGCGCCGGCCATCAGCCGGATCGTTGTCGCCAGCGACGCCGGCCCGGCGGCCAGTTGCACCAGCGCGGACACCACCTCGTAGTCCAGCGACCGTGGGTAGACCTGGCCGACGCTGATCAGCAGCTTGTCGGTTGCCGAAACCTCTTGTACGACAGACGATTCGAGTTGGGCGACCGCCTCGGCCGAGCCCAGCAGGTCGAGCATGTCCTGCGAGGTGCCCATCGGCCCCTTAATGCCGCGCATCGGGTAGCGCGCCAGCAGGTCCGAAACCCGTTGGTAGGCCAGCAGAACCTCCTGCGCCGCGGAGGCGAACCGTTTGCCGAGGGTGGTGGCCTGGGCGGGCACGTTGTGCGACCGGCCGGCCATCACCAGGTCCGAATACTCCTCGGCGCGCCGGCCCAACCGGTCGAGCACCGCGACACATCGATCCCTGATCAGCCGCAGCGAGGCCAGGATCTGCGTCTGCTCGATGTTCTCGGTGAGATCGCGGCTGGTCATCCCCTTGTGCACCTGCTCGTGCCCGGCCAGCGCGTTGAACTCCTCGATTCTCGCCTTCACGTCGTGTTTGGTGACGCGTTCCCGGGCCGCGATGGAGGCCAGATCGACCTGGTCGATGACGGCCTCGTAGTCGGAGATGGCGCTGTCCGGTACGTCGATCCCGAGGTCGCGTTGGGCTCGCAGAACCGCCAGCCACAGCCGGCGCTCGGCGATGATCTTGTCCTCGGGCGACCAGATGGCGACCATTTCCGGGGAGGCATACCGCTGGGCCAGCACGTTCTCGACTGCGCGTTTACTCACCCGGCGATTCTCCCAGGCAAGGAGTGCACTGAATACCCGGGCTCCTTCGTCGCCAGGTTGTCTCAGTGCCCTCCTGCTGTCTCGATTGGCGGCCCTCCTACGTCGGGTCCGACCGGGAGTGCACTGAATACCCGGGCTCCTTCGTCGCCAGGTTGTCTCAGTGCCCTCCTGCTGTCTCGATTGGCGGCCCTCCTACGTCGGGTCCGACCGGGAGCCGAATCGCGGTTGCCATCAGGGTCGAGGGACAGGTAGAGATCTCGCCATGACCGGCGCGCTGCTGGCCGGACTACTTGCCGGCTATGGGATTGCCATGCCCGTCGGCGCCGTCGCGACCTACCTGGTGACATTGACCGCCCGCACGTCTGCGCGCGTCGGCGCCGCGGGGGCGCTCGGGGTGGCCAGCGCGGACGGGCTGTACGCGTTGATCGCCGTCATCGGCGGAGCCGCCCTGACCGGCGTGATTGCCCGCGTCGCCGGCCCGCTGCGCTGGGCGTCCGCGGTCGTCCTACTCGTGCTCGCCGGGCGGATCGCCTGGACCGCGATTCGTGACCACCGCTCGGGTGAGCTGGCCGGATCAGCGGACTCCACGACGACGGCGGGGCGGGCGTTCGCGTCCCTGTTGGGCATCACGCTGCTCAACCCGGTCACGGTGTTGTATTTCAGTGCGTTGGTGCTCGGCAGCCAGGCGAACGGGTTGGGCGGCGCCGCGGAGTCCGCGGTGTTCGTCCTCGCCGCGTTCTGCGCCTCGGCCAGTTGGCAATTGGTGCTGGTGGCCGGCGGCGTCGCGCTGGGCCGGGTGCTGACCGGCCGCACCGGCCGGCTGGTGACGGGGCTGGTGTCCAGCGCCGTGATCATCGTGTTGACCGGGGTGCTGCTGCTGAGCGCTTAGTCTAGCGCTGGGTGAAGTGCTCATCGGCTTGATAGAGCAATCCAGAGCTGGGGCGCGGCGCGTGCGTGCGTGCGTGCGTGCGTGCGTGCGTGCGTGCGTGCGTGCGTGCGTGCTGAAGTGTTGCTGATGGGGCACCTCTCCCGCTCCTGGATGCCCGCAGTCATGCCGAAGCGAGAACATTGCCCCATGTGCAGCGCTTCAGCGCTTGATGAGAATCGTGCGGTCGAGGTAGTCCTGGAACGTCACCGTGCCGTCGGCGTGCTCCGGGGTGAGGTGCAGTCCGTCGCGGTAACCGTGCGCCACCGCCCCGGGCGTCCAGATCGACGCCAGCTTTCGCTTCTTCCCGGCCGCCCGCAGATACTGCTGGGCGAGATCCTGCACCGTCTCGATCCGCGGCCCGCCGATGTCCGGTGCGCGGCCTTGCGGCGGAGCGGCGACGATGTCGAGCAGTCGGTGGGCAACGTCGGCGGTGTCGATCGGCTGGCAGCTCACTCCGGCCGGGAGCGTCATCACCGGCAGGCGACCGGCGCCGCGGAGTAGCTGGACGACGAGATCGTGAAATTGCGTGGCGCGCAGCACCGACCACGGCAGGCCACTGCGCTCGACGATGCCTTCGATGCCGAGCTTGTAGCGGTAGTACTTCAAGGGGATCTTGTCCACGCCGACGATGGAGACGTAGATCAGGTGCGGCGATCCGCCGAGCAGTGCCGTGTCGATCAGCCGCCTGGTGCCGAGCACATCATCCTTCGGGTGGCGGCCGTTGGTGGCGCAGTGCACGATCGCGTCGACATCGGCTACGGCGTCCGCGACCTTGGGCCCCTTGAGCAGGTCGGCCGTCACCCACTGAACACCGGCCGGGTCACTGGAGTTCCGGGCACGGCGACTGAGAACCCTTGGACGCAGACCATTGTCGAGCAGCTGCTGAACCAGGACGCGACCCAATGTACCCGTGCCGCCGGTCACCAGGATCGGTCGTCGCGGGTGTCGGATCGGCATTGGTCAACACTCTCACGGCGGCACGCGGTCGGCAGGGTTGCTTGGCGCCCCGATCAATCGCCCGCCCTGCCGATCGGCGTCAGCCCGCGAACACATACCGATCCAGGTAGTCGTTCCGGAAAACGCCCTGCGGGTCGAGGGTTTCGGCGAGCCGGCGGAAGTCCGGGAGCCGGTCGTAGCCGGTTTCGAGACCCGATGCGTCTGCCGCGAACAGCTTTCCCCAGTGCGGACGGGGCCGGCAGTCGGCCATGGCTGTCTCGAGCTCGCGCAGCAGTTCGGTCACCGCCGGCTGGTCGCGCACCCAGGTGAAGTGGAACGCGACGCTGTCCTGGTGGTAGGCCGGGCTCAACCAGAGGTCGTCGGCGGCGATCGTGCGGATCTCGCTGACCTGCAGCAGCGGGGCGATCCGCGGCGCCATGCCGCGCAGAATGCCGATCACCTCCAGTGCGCGCTCCCGTGGCACCAGGTACTCGGTCTGCAACTCCTCGCCGTTGCTCGGGGTGAACGCCAGCTGGAAATGCGGCAGCCGGTCGTACCAGGGGCCGGTGACGCCGAGCTGACCGGTGCAGACGTCGCCGGTCAGGCCGGGCAACGGGTGCCGGGAGGTGGTCGCCGGGGTCGCACCGAACAATGACGGACCGACCCGCCCGGCGCCGTCGAACACGATGGACCCGCCGGCGTCGGTCCGGCTCTTGCACCACACCTGCGCAACGGTGGACGCCAGGTAATTGGTGAACAGGCTCACGCTGTAGGCGCTGGAGAGGACGGCCTCGAAATTCGCCTCCAGCTCCGCCCACGCGAGATCCTCGAAGACATCCTGCCGGACATCGAAGGTCGGCTCCACGTTCAGGGTGACCCTGGTGAAGATGCCCAACGCACCCAGGCTGACCACCGCGCCGGCGAACGACTCGTCCCCCCGGCTCAGCCGCACCAGCTCGCCGTCGCCGCCCACCAACTCGATCACCGAGATCGCCGCTCCCAGGCCCTGGTTCCGCACGCCGGAGCCGTGGGTGCCGGTGGCGACCGCCCCGGCAACGCTGATGTGCGGCAACGACGCGAGGTTCGGCAGGGCCAGCGATCGCCCTTGCAGCGCGACCGCGAGCCGCCCGTAGTTGATGCCGGCGTTCACCGTGACCGTGCCGGCCGCGTCATTCACCTGCAGTTCGTCCGGGATTCCGGTCATGTCGATGAGCTCGCCGGGGGTGTCGGCGATGTCGTTGAAGCAGTGCCGGCTGCCCAGCGCCTTCGCCCGGCGCGCGCCCGCGACGATCTCCTGCAGCTGCTCGACCGAGTCCGGTCGGTGAATGCGCGGAGCGCGATAGGCGTAGTTGCCGGACCAGTTCGTCAGAGTCGTCACCGATACATCCTTACTCGGTGGCACCGAGTAAGTGCCGCGGGTCGGACCGCAAACGGTCGTCTCGGGGGAGTTTCATCGGCGGATGGCCGATGGAGTTAGCCGGGACGCGCGACGGGATGTGCTCGGGGGCTCAGCGCGCATCGAGAACCGCCCGGGCCGCCGCCACCGACTCCTCGCCGGTCAGCCCAGAGGCAACTGCGACGCTGTCTCCGGACGCGGGCCAGCCGCTGACCACCACCTGCTCGCCGTTGCCGTATGCGTAGACCACGGGTGAACCGGTCGCATCGCTGGCCAGGTAGACGTCGTCACCTTTTGCCGCGCAGGCGGTTCCGCTGCTGGTGTCGCTGACGCAGGCACCCGGCGCCGAACTCGTGACCCGCACCACCAGCACCGTTCCCTGGGCGGTTCCCGGCAGGATGACACCCCCGATCGCGCCCGGTTCGCAGGCGGCGGTCAGCGGCAGCGGGGAGTCGTAGGCGCCGGGCGGCAGTGCGCCGGTGAGCGCGGCCAGGGCCTGATCGCTCAAGGCCGGCCAGCATCCGGCACCGGTAGCCAGTTCCTGACCGGAACCCGCAGCAGCTGATCCCGCCGCCGCGCTGTCGTCCTGTGCTCCCCCCGCCGCGGCGTCCGCGCCACCTGCCGCCTGTGGTGCGGCGGCGGACGGCTCCGACGCCAACGCGGCCGGTGGCGCAGCCGCAGCGGCAGCTGACTCGAGAGAGCCGGCTGATTCGGCGCTGGCCGCCCGAGCACCGTCCGCGGAGGTCGATGTCGACGAACCACCCGAGACGGTCAGCGAAATCACCAGCGCCGAGATCCCGGCCAGCGACGCCGCGGCGACCAAGGCGGCCAACGCGAACCGCCTGCGGCGCGGCCGGAACTCGACGACGTCGGCCCCCGGGTCGGGTTCGGCTGGCGCCGGCGGCTCTGCAGGGTCAGCGGGACGGTCGGCAATCGATGCGGCGGATGGTGTCGCGGCCGCCCGCGCCGCTGCGATCACGGACATTGCCGTCACGCTGCTGGGCGGCGCAGCCGGATCGTCGGCGAGCTCGGTGAGGAGTTGCGCAACGCGCTCGCCGTCCTCGTCGGACTCACCGGTGTCGGGCCGGCCGTGGTCTGACCCGGACTCGAATTCACTCACCATCATTCACCACCCGGAACGGCTGCCTGCCGCGCGAGGGCGGCCTTCAACGCCGCGAGACCACGAGCGGTCTGCGACTTCACGTTTCCCTCCGAACACTCCAACGCCGCGGCAGTTCCGGCGACATCCATGCCGTCGAAATACCGCAGCACCAGCACCGCGCGCTGTCCGGCGGGCACCTCTTCCAACGCCTTCCGGATGATCTCCCGGTCGACCACTCCGGTGGCGATGTCACCGGCGATCCCCGACTCGTCGGGCATTTCCGGCAACACCTCGACGGCACGCTCCCGGCGCCAGGGACGACGGGACTCGTCCACCGCTGCCCGCATCAGGCAGCGCCGGACGTAGGCGTCGAGGGCGCCGTGGTCGCGGATCTGCCCCCAGGCTCCGTACAGCTTCACGAAAGCGATCTGGGTCAGGTCATCGGCGCGATGCCAGTCGCCGCAGATCAGATAGGCGGTGCGGCGCACCCGATCCCGCCGGTCGGTGACGTACACGGAGAACTGCGCCTCCTCCTCCGGACCCACCACACCTCCTGCTGCCTCGGATGAGTTGACTTCACGCGAAGTCCGCACGTCCGGCCAGCAAGCGGCCCCGTCTTCGGGGCTCGCGAACAAGACGGACGATCTGCACTGGATGGTTGCACGCGCCCGGGCCGGATCGGCGGAGTTTGGCCGCATCGGGCCCGATCAGTCAGGATCTGACGTCGTGACCAGCCCGCTCCCCGCCGTCAGCTCGCGCAGTACGGGCTGGGCGCTGGTGGGTCTGCTGGCGGTGGCGGCGGCCTGGGGATCAAGCTTCCCGCTGACCAAGGCATTGCTCGAGCGGATGACCGCGCTGAACTTCCTGGCGGTCCGGTTCTCGCTGGCCGCACTGCTGATGGTGATCATCTTCTTCCCCGCGCTGCGCCGGCTGTCCCGCCGGAGCGTGATCAGGGGGCTGTGGCTGGGGCTCGCCTACGGGGTCGCGCAGATCCTGCAGACCATCGGCCTGCAATACACCCCGGCCAGCATTTCGGGCTTCATCACCGGCATGTACGTCGTCCTGACCCCGCTGTGCGCCGCGGTGATCCTGCGCAGCACCCTCGGGCCGCGGGTGTGGCTCGGAGCGGGCATCGCCACCGTCGGGCTGGCGATCCTCGGGTTGAACGGCCTGTCGATCGGCTTCGGCGAAGCGATCACCCTGGCCTCGGCGCTGATCTACGCCGTGCACATCGTCGGGCTCAGCGCCTGGTCGGAGGCGCGAGAGGCGCTCGGGCTGGCGACCGTCCAGCTCGGCGTCACCGCACTGGTCAGCGTGGCCGCGGCCCTGGCGTTCGAGGGCGGCGTGACGCTGCCGACAACCGGGTTCGACTGGCTGGCCATCATCTACATGGCGGTGGTGTCCGGTGCTGTCGCGATGATCGTCCAATCGTGGGCGCAGGCGCACCTCGCGCCGTCCCGGGCGGCCATCACCATGGCGACCGAGCCCGCCTGGGCGGCGCTGTTCTCGATCCTGTTCCTCGGTGAGGCGCTGACCTGGCGGATGGCCGTCGGCGGCGGGCTGATGCTCGCGGCAATGATCATCGTCGAGTCCGGCCCCAACCCGACGACCGACGCGGACCTCCCCGACCGCGTGCCGACCCCGGGCGCTGGTTGACGGATCACCACGCCCGGCCCCACCTGGAAGCCGAGTCGGCAGGACCCCGGGATCGGGTCAGGTCAGGGCGGCCTGCCAGACGATCGGCAGCGTCGGCTGCTTCGACCCACCCGCCGGCTCGACGGTGATCGCCACCGCGTTCTCCCCAGGCAGGGTCGACCTGGTGACCAACTCCGACTCGCCGGCGGTGGCCGCTGGCAGCGGTTCCAGCGAGCGGGCCTCCTGCCCCTTGAGCGCCCACAACTGATAAGTCTTGTCAGCCGGGAGTGCGGGCAGGCCGGTGACGTCGAGCAGCACGGCGCTACATGACGCCGCATAGGTCACGCTGCCCTCGTTGCCCGCTGCAGGCGTGATCAGTTCCTTGTCGGCCGCCTGCGCGATGCATTCCTCCGGGGTCTGCGCGACCTGGGTACCCGGTCCGCCTGCCTGATTGATCGCAACCACGGCGCCGCCACCGATCACCACAGCAGCGACCGCGGCCGCGATGAGCGCCCCCGGCCGGCGGAACCAGCGCCGGATCGGCACCACGTTGTTCGGCGTGCCCTCTGTTGTCTCGGTCGTCGGGGTCGCGTCGGACGTGCCCTCGGCAGCTGCCGGAACGGCCGGCTCAGCCGGCGACGGGCTCGACTCGGCCGGCGTCACCAACGGCGGCAGCTGCGGCGTCACCGCAATCCGCGCCATGATCGAACTGCGTAACGACGCCGGCGGGGTCTCTGCGGACACCGCACCGAGCATGGCCACGGTTTCCCGGAAGCCGGCCAGCTCGGTCGTGCAGGACTCGCAGGTCTCCAGGTGCGCCTGCACCTGCGCCAGTTCGTCATCGGGCAACGCGCCGAGCGCCACGGCGCCGGTATCCAGATGAAAATCAGCCTGGCTCGTCATGCCGTCACCCCCAGGCAATCCCTGAGCCGGATGAGCCCGTCACGCAGGCGGGTCTTGATGGTCGGCAGGGGCGCCGTCAACAGCTCGGCCACCTCTCGATAGGTGTAGCCGCTGTAGTAGGCCAGGGTGACCGATTCACGTTGCAACTCGGTGAGGGTGCCGAGGCAGCGCTGCACCGCCTTGCGCTCAAAGCTCGCCTCAACGGCCTCGACAACGGAGTCGACGTCCCGCTCGGTCGTCGCCTGCGCATGCTTGAGATCGCGATCGGTCGCTGCCTGCGCCGACCGGACCCGGTCGACCGACCGGGCATGGGTCAACGTCATGATCCAGGATGTCGCCGAGCCCTTCTGCGGGTCGAATCGGCTTGCCCGACGCCATATTTCGAGGAAAACCTCCTGCGCGACCTCCTCGGCCTGGCTGGGGTCGCGGACGATCCTTCTGGCCAGCCCGAAGACCCGGGCGCCGAAGGTGTCGTACAGCCGCTCGAAGGCCTTCTCCTGCCCGAGGGCCGCCCGTCGCATGAGTTCTTCGGGGCTGTGCTGCTCGGATGGCGGGTCGGGGACAGCGGACAGCGACCGTCGGGCAGCACCCGACTGAGGCTGCACCGACCCTGACGATTCCGGGGGAGGCATGGGTCCATCCTTTCCTCCCGACGGCATCTCGTGATGGATATGCACGGCCGGGTTTGTTCTGTCGTGCGTCATTCGACGCCGATTTCAGGTCGGATGGGTGAAACCCCTCCGGCGTGCGCAGTCCTTACGGTCCGGCCGGCCGGTCGGTCCCAGGACCTTACAGATGTATGACGGCGGCAGAAATCCGCGGTGGAACGGCGGACGATGGAACGGTGACCGAACCGACGCACGCCAGCTCGATGAATTCCTCGTCTCCATCGGCCCAGCCCGGTGGCGGCGCAACCCGAACCCCGGGTATGACGACCAGTGAGCGGCCGACCACGGGCAGCACGCCCGGGTCGGTCGGGCAGAAAACGGCGTCGGACCGACGGCCCTGGCGGCCGGGGGTCGCCGCGGCCGGGATGGTCGGCGTCATCGCGACGGGACTGGCGATCGGGATTGCCGAACTCATCGCCGGCTTCGGCGAATGGATCGGTGTCCTCACCACTCCGGCGTCACCGTTGTCCTCCCTCGGCCAGACATTCATCCAGCTCACCCCGGAGTGGCTGAAGGAATTTGCCATCAACACCTTCGGCCAGAACGACAAGGTCGCCCTGAGCGGCGGAATGGGCATCACGCTGTTCCTGGTGGCTGTGGCCATTGGCATCGTTGGACGGATCAACCCACGGGCCGCCGTTGCCATCACGGTCGTCCTGATCCTGGTCACCGCTGCCGCGATCTACAGCCGGGCCGGCGCGAGCGTCGTCGACCTGCTCCCGATCCTGCTCGGCGGTGCAGCAGGAATCTGGTTCCTGGTCACCGTTTTCCGGCTTCAGGTCCTCCCGGCGACCGAATCCGGCCCGTCGACAGAACGCCCCGCCGGGGCCATGGCGCCGAACTCCCGGCAGAACGTGCAGTCGACCGACGACAACCCGAAGGCGGGCAGGACCGGCTCGGCCCATCCGATGAACCAGGTCGGACCCGCCACATCCGGCGCCGCCACCCGCCGGCAGTTCTTCAAGATCGCCGGAATCGGCGCGGTGGTTGCCGTGGCTGCCGGTGCGCTCGCGCGGTGGATTCCGAGTACCGCCGATGTCGCCGCCAGCCGCAGCCAGGTCACGCTGCCGACGCCCACCGACGTTCAGCAGGCCGCCGACGTCGATCTCCGGATCGACGGCCTCACGCCGTTCGTCACCAACAACGCCGACTTCTACCGGATCGACACCGCCTTCGTGATTCCCAGGGTCACCACCGACGAGTGGCAGCTGCGCGTTCACGGCCTGGTCGACGAGGAGATCACGCTCTCCTACGCCGATCTGATCGCGATGCCGTCCATCGAGCGGATGGTCACGCTGACCTGTGTGTCCAACGAGGTCGGCGGCGACCTGGTCGGCAACGCCCGCTGGCAGGGAGTGCGGATCGCCGACGTGCTGAAGTCGGCTGGTCCACAGGCCGGCGCGGACTGCGTGCTGTCCACCAGTGTCGACGGCTTCACCGTCACCACCCCACTGGGGGCGCTGACCGACGATCGGGACGCCCTGTTCGCCTTCGCGATGAACGGCGAGCCGCTCCCCGTCGAACACGGTTTTCCGGTGCGGCAGGTCGTTCCCGGCCTGTATGGCTACGTCTCGGCGACGAAATGGGTGGTCGACCTCAAGGTGACGAAGTTCGCCGACGAGACCGCCTACTGGACGAGCCGCGGCTGGTCGGCGCAGGGTCCGATCAAAACGGCCTCGCGCATCGACGTGCCGAAGAGCTTCGCCCAGGTGTCCAAGGGCACCGTGGCGATTGCGGGGATGGCCTGGGCCCAACACCGAGGGATCACCGGTGTGCAGGTCCAGATCGATGACGGTGAATGGCAGGACGCCACGCTGTCCGGCGAGGTCAGCACCGATACCTGGCGCCAATGGGTGTACCAGTGGGACGCCACCGCGACGGGTCAACACCGGATCCGGTGCCGGGCGATCGACAGCAGCGGAACGGTGCAGACCGATCAGATCCAAGCGGTCATCCCGGACGGGGCGACCGGCTTGGATTCGCGTTCCGTCACCGTCACCGCGTAATTCGCCAAGTTGGAACCCCAACGGCGCATCCAAGGGCCGGGGTATCGCGGTAGACCTCGTAGGAACAGACGTTCCGACCGAGCCATCCAGCAATCCGAGGCTGCACCATCCCTTTTGGTGTAGTCGGATCTTTCGACAAGATCTTCCACCCTTGTCAGGCGCCGACACGCGGCGCCGACAGCCATCAAGGAGCACACATGTTGATGAAGCGCACCCTCACCCTGGTTGCGGGGGCCGCACTGGCCCTCACCCTGGCTGCCTGCGGATCCAGTTCCACCACCGACACCAGCAGCACCTCGGCCGCCGCCGAGAGCTCGGCGGCGACATCCGAGGCCATGACGTCAGAAGCCATGACGTCAGAGGCGATGACCTCAGAAGCGATGACCTCCGGTGAGATGTCCTCCGGTGCCATGAGTTCCGACGCGATGGCGGCCCCGGCCACCCTCGTCGGGGCCGGCTGTGCCGACTACGCCGCCGCGGTTCCGACCGGCGCCGGCTCTGTCGAGGGGATGTCGGGAGACCCGGTCGCCACCGCAGCCTCCAACAACCCGCTGCTGACCACCCTGACCGCCGCCGTCTCCGGCAAGGTCAACCCCGCCGTCGACCTGGTGCCGACCCTGAACAACGGCGAGTTCACCGTTTTCGCGCCGGTCGACGAGGCCTTCGCGAAGGTCGACGCCGCGACCATGACGACCCTCACGACGGATTCAGCGCTGCTCACCAAGATCCTCACCTACCACGTGGTGCCCGGCCAGCTGTCCCCCACTGAGGTGGTCGGCACGCACGCCACCGCCGAGGGCGGCACCCTGACCGTCACCGGATCCGGTGACAACCTGATGGTCAACGATGCGACGGTGATCTGCGGCGGCGTCAAGACCGCGAACGCCACGGTTTACCTGATCGACACCGTCCTCACCCCGCCGGCCGCGTAGCAGCACCAGCAGTTTCCTGGGCCGCCGGCGGATCGCATCGCCGGCGGCCCGTTGCGTCCACGGCCGGCGTCGTTTCGCGGCCCGCCATCTCGGCATCCGGGGACTGTGCCCGTTTGGCCGTTGACAGTGAACGCTGTGCAGGTCTTGAGTACTGCCTGTGCGACCATCCGTGTCGCGTTGGGATGGTCGCGATGAAGCGCCTCATTGTCCTGATTTCCGCCATGGCCCTGGTGATGGGGTTCCTCCTGGTGCCGGCGGCGGCGGCTTCGCCCGTTGCTCCACCGCCGGACGGCTCGTCCGGAGGACCCTTCGTCTACACCGGCGAGTTGTCCCCGGCGCAGCTGGGGACGCTGTTTGCCGCCGGCATCGACCGCTCCGAGGTCGTCACTTCACCAGGGGCAGCAGGGAACGTCAACGTCGAGGTCATTCTCAGCCGGCCCAGTGCCGACGAACTCCTGGCTCAGGGCGTTCCGCTTGCCCAAAAGTCGACCAGCAGTGCGAGATCGCAGCAGCGCACAGCGGCGGCGACGCCGGTTTTCAAGTCCTACAGCGAGCCCGGCGGGATCCGCGACCAGTATGTGGCGGCCGCGGCGCAGTACCCGAATCTGGCCAAACTGGTCGTGATCGGCAAGACCGTCCAGGGCCAGGACATCATCGCCCTGAAGATCACCAAGGATGCGCGGAAGCTGCGGGACGGGAAACGGCCCGCTGTGCTGTATGCATCCGCTCAGCACGCCCGGGAATGGATCACGCCCGAGATGAACCGGCGGCTGATGCTCCATTACCTCGATCATTACAAGACCGATCGGGAAATCCGCAAAATCATCGACTCCACCGAATTGTGGTTCGTCCCGGTCGCCAACCCCGACGGCTACGACTACACCTTCACCAGCGACGACAATCGGTTGTGGCGCAAGAACCTTCGGGACAACGACGGTAACGGCGTGATCAACGGAAACGACGGCGTCGACCTGAACCGCAACTTCCCGACCAAATGGGGCTACGACAACGAGGGCTCATCACCCTCGACCGCCAGCGAGACCTTCCGTGGCACCGGACCGGCGTCGGAACCGGAGACCAAGGCCATGGACGGACTGCTGCGCAAGATCAAATTCAAGTTCCTGGTCAACTACCATTCCGCCGCTGAGCTCCTGCTGTACGGGGTCGGCTGGCAGGTTGCCACGCCTACCCCGGACGACCAGGTATACATGGCGCTCGCCGGCGACGATGCGAACCCGGCCATTCCGGGATACGACCCGGATATCTCCGCCGAGCTCTACACGACTAACGGTGACACGGACGAGCACGCACACACCGTTTACGACACGCTGGCTTTCACGCCCGAAATGGCTACCTGTGAGACCGCCAGTGCCGTCGATCCCGACGACGAATTCCTCCCGGAAGACTGCGCCAGCGGCTTCAACTTCCCCGACTCCGAGGAGCTGGTGCAGGCCGAATTCGTCAAGAACATCCCCTTCGCCCTTGCGGTGGCGAAATCGGCCCAGGATCCGGCCCATCCGGTGTCCCCTGAGGGCGTCAAGCTCACCGCTGACGATTTCGTCGTCGACAGCTTCGACGTTTCCTACGGCGATCCGCAGACGGTTGCCGTGACCGCCCGCCGGGAGATCAAGAATCTGAACCTGTGGTACCGGGTCAACGGCGGACGGCCGGAGCGCGCATCGACGCGGGAATGGCGCGGTGGCGAACGCTACGGCGACAACCACGATGTGTATTACGCGGAATACCGGGGCACCGTCCGGGGCACGAAACCCGGTGACAAGGTTGAAGTGTGGTTCAGCGGTCGGAAACCGTCGCACGTCGCCTACAGCGCGGACGGCCAGGCCCTGCTGCTGCGCGGGGGGCAGCACGGCGGTCAGCGTGACGTGCGGAGCGAGCACTTCACCTACAAGGTCCAGCAGGACGGTGGGTCCGTGCTGGTGCTGGCCAACGAGGACTACGAGGGTGTAAACCCGGACTATCCCGACTCGGTGACGGCGCCGCGGTATGCCCAGCAGTATGTCGATGCGCTTGCCGCATCCGGAGTTTCGGCGAAGGTGTGGGATGTCTCCCAGCAGGGTGTCCCGCACGACCTGGGCGTGCTCAGTCACTTCAAGGCCGTCGTCTGGTATCTCGGCGACAACCGACTGACCCAGGACCCCGACGACGAAATCACCGACACGTTCCTGTTCGGGCCACTACCCGATCTGTCCGTGGCCGAACGCCAGCAGTACCTGACCATGTCCGTTCGCGACTATCTCAACGAGGGCGGGAAGCTCGCGTACACCGGTGAGACCGCCGGATACTACGGCCTTCTCGGATCCAGTCTTGGCGGGATCTACTACGGACTGAACGGTGCCCCCGATCAGGACTGCGTCGTCACCGACGACTTCTTCAGCGATTGCCTGCTGCTCGCCGACGACTTCACCCAGTACTACCTCGGCGTCTACTCCAGAGGCGAGCGGGGTGGACCTGAACTGGTTCGCGGAACCGGCGCGCCATTCGGGACAGGAAGCTTCGGGCTCGGCGGCACCGCATCCAATCCGATCGACGAGGCCGGCGTATTCACGGCCACCAGCGACGTGCTGCCGGCGGCGCAGTTCCCGCAGTTCACCAGCAACGTCTCCAGCATCTACGGAGCGGGCACACCGGGACCGTCGGATCCGCTGGTGGGCCAGGCCTTCGCGAGTGCGACCGCACGCCGACGACTCCTACATGCGATTGGCCCGAACAGTCGATTTGGCTGCGGTGCCGGCCGCCGATTCGCCGACACTGGGATTTGCGATTTCCTACGACACCGAGCCCGGCTATGACAACGTGATTGTCGAGGCACACACCGTCGGTCAGGACGACTGGACCACGCTCCCTGAGGCCGGCGGTCGCACTAATTCCGGGGTCCCGGCCGAATGCGCGGTCGGCTTCCTCATCCAGGAGCATCCGTTCCTGAGCCACTATCTGACCCAGGGTGATCCGTGTACCGCGACCGGGTCATCGGGTGCCTGGAATCGAATGACGGGCAACTCCGATGGCTGGCAACAGGTCTCGTTCGACCTGTCCGCCTACGCGGGGCGCCAGGTCGAGGTGTCGATCAGTTATGTCACCGACCCGGGGTCGGGCGGCGCCGGGGTGTTCGTCGACGAAACCACGCTGACCATCGGCGGACAGGTGGTGGAAACCGAGGGCTTCGAGACCGGCCCGGGGGTGTGGTCGATCCCGGGCGCACCGCCCGGCAGCCCGCCGAATACCGGTGACTTCCGGATCGGGCCGCCGACCACCGGAGCATCCGTCACGACGAAGGACACGGTGATGTTGGGTTATGGCATCGAGCAGATCGCGAACCCGGCCGAACGGGCGCAGGTTCTGAAGAACATCGTCCGGTACCTGGGCGTCCGGACCAGCAGATAGCACGCCGACGCGGTACCGCTCAGCGGAACTGAGTTTCGTTGAGCGGTACGGCATCCAGTGCCCGGCAGAAGTCGGCGATCAGTTCCGCGGGCGGCTCCAGCCCGCAGGAGATGCGGATCGTCCCCGGCGCGATGCCGGACAGCCGCAGGTCCTCGGCGCTGAACCCGAGATGCGAGGAGTTGAACGGGGTACTGACGAGAGTCCGCACATCGCCAAGGCTGGTGGCTTCCCGGGCGACGGTCAACTCCCGCAGCACGCCGGCGGCCCTGTCGTCGCCGCCCTGCACCACAACGGCCAGCAGCGCCGGCGAACGCCCCGCCAGGCTGATCCGCCTCGCGACGACCTCCCCCGGATAACCGGCGACCGTCGGATGCAGGACCTCGGCGACATCGCCGCGAACTGCGAGCGCGGCGGCCAATGTCCCGGCCGTCGACACCGCCCGTTCCATCCGAAGGTCGAAGGTCTGCAGCCCCCGCCACAACAGATGGGCGGCGCCTGGATCAAGGCACCCACCCAACCGGATCACCTGCTGCTGGATCCGCGTGATCATCGCGGTCTCGCCGAGGACAACGCCGGCCGTCACATCCGAGTGGCCGTTCAGGAATTTGGTGGCCGAGTGGACCACCAGGTCGGCGCCCAGCGCCAGCGGCTGCACCACATAAGGCGTGGCGAAGGTGTTGTCGACCGTCAGCAGCGCCCCCGCCGCGTGCGCGGTGTCGGCGATCGCCGAAATGTCCGCCGGCAGCAGGGAAGGATTGGAGAACGTCTCGACATACACGGCGGCCGTTGGCTTTTCATTGATCGCTGCAGCCCAGCCTGGCACATCGCGGACGTCCACGAAATCCACCGTGATGCCCCAGCGGGCCAGGTCCTGCATCAGTAGGTCACGGGTGTCCCCGTACAGCTGCCTGGCAACCACCAGTCGATCGCCCGCACTCAGTTGGGCAAGCAACGCCGAAGAGATCGCGGCCATCCCGGAGGACGTGAGATACCCGCGGTCCGCCCCTTCGAGCGCGGCGATCTCGGCGGCCACCAGGTCGTTCGTCGGGTTCGCGTACCGGCTGTACCAGTACTCGGTGAGGCCCCCGTTCTCGATGTCGGCGTAGGTGTGGGCATTCAGTTCATAGGTCACCGACCGGTGGATCGGCGGCACCAGCGGAGTCGCGCGGACGATCGGGACATCGCCTACCCGGCTCATCGCGCCCCGTCTGCCAGCAGGTCGAGAGCGGCGCCGACGATCGCGTCCGCGTCGATGTGGTGATAGGCGTACGTGTCGGCCAGCGCCCCGGACTGCCCGAAGCCGTCGACTCCGAGGGTGGCAATCGGGACGTTGTTGATCGTGGACAGGAAGGCCAGCGTGTGTGGGTGCCCGTCCAGCACGGTCACCAGCGGCGTCGCCCGGTGCGCGGGAAAGACCTGATCGAGAATCCAGGACTGGCCGTTGCCCCGGCCCTGCCGCGCGCGCACGGCCCGGAACAGCAGGTCGGGGCTGGTGATGCACAGCACGTCGCAACCAACGCCCGACGCGGTGAGCCGAGTTGACGCGGCCAGCGCCTCCGGCACCATCGCACCCATCACCGCCAAGGTCACCACAGCATCCGGATGACGGTGCATCGCATACGCTCCCGCCACCACTTGGCGGCGACGTCGAGACCTGGCGGCGGGATCGACCGGCACCAGCGCCAGCGTCTGATCGATTGGCCTGGTGGACAACCGCAGATAGGTCGACGAGCCGTCGGGCCGGCCGAGACGCCCCAATCCGTCCAGCAGGCACCACTCCAGGTCCAGCGCGAATGCCGGTTCGTAGGCCGTGCATCCCGGCTGTTCCAGGCCGATGGACGGCGTGGTGATCGACTGGTGCGCGCCGCCTTCTGCCGCGAGGCTGACTCCTGACGGGGTGCCGACCAGAATCGACTGGCCGCCCGCGTACATGCTGAAGGACCACGGCTCCAGCGCGCGACCGACGAACGGGTCGTACAGCACGCCGATCGGGAACAGCGGGTGCCCCCAGCGGCTCCAGGTCGACCCGAGTTCGCCGATCAGGCTCACCAGGTTGGTCTCGGCAATGCCCAATTCGATGTGTTGGCCGGCGGGGTTCTCCCGCCAGTGCAGGATCGTCTCGGCGTCATCGGCGAACCAGTCGACCCGTTCGCCCGGTGTCCAGCTGCCGACCTTGTTCAGCCAGCCACCCAGATTGGTGCTGGACGCCACGTCGGGGCTGACGGTGACAACGCGCGCGGCGGCCTCGGGTGCCTGCCGGGTCAGATCGACCAGCGCCCGGCCCAGCGCCTGCTGTGTCGATCCCTTGCCGACCGGTGTCCGGCCGAGATCGGTCGGCACGACCGGCGGCGCGACAACCGGGCTGGGCTCTCTGGTCAGCCGGGCGGCGGCCTGTCGGCACCACTGTTCCTCCGTAGTACCGGGGGTGAACCTGCGCCACGGATCGTCCAGGTCCATCCCCACCCGGACTGCCAGTTCGGTCATCTGTGCGTGGGTCAGCTGATTGGAGTGATTCTGTGGGTGACCCGCATTCGGCAGCCCGTTGCCCTTGACGGTGTAGGCGAAGATCACGGTCGGCCGGCTGTCGTCGATCCCCGCGAATGCCGTTGCCAGCGCCCCAAGGTCATGGCCGCCGAGATTGCGCACGCTGCGGTGAATGTCGGCATCGTCGGCCGAGGCGAGCACCGCCTTGATCGCATCGGCATCCGGGCCGTCCCCGGGAAGTCGTGCGCGCAGCTCTGCCGCGGTGCAGCGCAGCAATCGCTGGTACTCCGGGTTGGTCATCTCGTCGATTCGCCGGCGCAAGGCTTCGCCTCCCGGGCGGGCGAACAGCGCCTCCAGCAGCTGGCCGTACTTCAGCGAGATCACCTGCCAGCCGGCGGCGGCGAACATCCCGTGGATCCTGGTGGCAGAGACGTTGGGCACAACGCGGTCCAGCGATTGGCGGTTGAAATCGACAATCCAGACAACCTCGCCGAGCTCGGCGACCGACGGGTCGAGCACCGCCTCCCAGATGGCACCCTCATCCAGCTCCGCGTCCCCGACCAGCGAGTATTGCCGGCCGGTGACCGGCGTTTCGCCGCGCTGCGACCGCACGTACCGACGGGCGATGGCCCCCCAGATCGGCGCGGTCGCCCCGATCCCCACCGACCCCGTCGAGTAATCGACCGGATCGGGATCCTTCGAGCGACTGGGATAGCTCTGCAACCCACCGATCTCCCGCAGGGTGCCGAGGTACTTCTCCTCCAGCGTGCCCAGCAGGTAGTTGATCGCGTGCAGGACCGGGGAGGCATGCGGCTTGACCGATACCCGGTCGATCGACCGGAGCTCGGTGAACCACAGGGCCGTCATGATCGACGCAATGGACGCACTGGAGGCCTGGTGCCCGCCGACCTTCACCCCGGAGGCGTCGCCACGAACCCGGTTGGCGTGATCGATCATCGCGGTGGCGAGCCACAGCACCCGCTGCTCAACGAGCCGAAGCGACTCCAGGGACTCCGTGGCAGGCTGACCCGGCAGCACAGCCTGCAACGCGGTGGGGCCCTCGCCCGGCATCTGTTCTGTCATCAGCCAAGCTCAACAGATCACAGCGAACTGCACAATAGATTGCGGCTTTGTTGCGCAGTATGCTCAGGCTCCAGGCCCCGAGGAAAGAAAGACGGTGCACATTGCCGGGGATCGACCGTACCGATGCCGCCATCCTGATGGCCCTGCTCGACGATCCGCGGGCCCCGGTCCAAGCCATCGCAATCACGCTGGGCCTTTCCCGCAACACAGTCCAGAGCCGACTCGCGAGATTGCAGGAACGGGGGGCGGTACCAGCCTACGGACGAGGGGCCGACCTCCGCCCACTCGGCTACCCCCTGACCGCCTTCATCAGGGCCAGGGTGCGGCAGAGTCGCCTTGCCGAAGTGGCAGCGGATCTTGCCTTGATCCCGGAGGTTGTTGAGGTGGACGGGTTGAGCGGCAGCAATGACCTGCTCGTCCGGGTGGTCGCGAGCGACAGCGACGACCTGTACCGGGTGGCCGGCAAGGTCCTCGCGCTACCGGACGTCAAACGGACCAAGACGTCCTTGGCGATGCATTCGCTGGTGCCCTACCGGATCGCCCCGTTGCTGCAACGGCTGGCCGATGTCGCGACTGCGTAGTCGCTGAGCCCGCGACACCAGATCCGACCCGACCGCGAAACATCCGGCGTGTAGCTTCGGTGGGTCGATCGGTCGTCAGGTGCGGCCGCAGCACGTAGGTCGGATGAAGTCTCGGGAGGCCAGGTGTGCGGGCTGGGTGGCGAGTACAGGTTCGACGGGCGGGCCGCTGACATAGCGGCGGTCGATCGCATCTCCGCGGTGATGGAGCCCCGCGGGCCCGATGGGCACGGCCGCTGGCACGACGGCCCGGTGGCGCTGGCCCACCGCCGGCTGGCGATCATCGACCTGTCCGAGACCGGCGCGCAGCCGATGGTGGACGCGCGAACTGCGCCTCGTCACCGTGTTCAACGGATGCATCTACAACTACCAGCAGCTCCGTGCGGAACTGCGCGGGTACGGCTACACGTTCTTCTCCACCTCGGATACCGAGGTCATCGCCAAGGCCTATCACCGGTGGGGAGTGCGCTGCGTCGACCACTTCTTCGGGATGTTCGCCTTCGCCCTGCTGGAGCAGGACTCCGGTCGATTGATCCTCGGCCGGGATCGGCTGGGTATCAAGCCGCTCTACCTCGCCCAGAGCGCCGACCGGCTGCGGTTCGCGTCCTCGCTGCCGGCGCTGCTGGCCGGCGGTGACGTCGACACCTCGATCGACCCGGTTGCGCTGAACCACTACATGACGTTCCACGCCGTGGTGCCCGCTCCGCTGACCATCCTGTCGGGCATCCGCAAACTGCCGCCGGCCACCGTCCGGACCATCGAACCCGACGGCCGCTCTACCGATCTGACTTACTGGTCGCCGCAACACACCCGCCAGGACAAGTACGCCCAGCTGTCCGAGAACGATTGGCAGGACCTGGTTCTGGAAACGCTGGAACGGGCGGTGGAGCGCCGGATGGTCGCCGATGTGCCTGTCGGGGTGTTGCTGTCCGGTGGCATCGACTCCAGTGTGATCGTCGCGCTGCTGGCCGACGCCGGTCAGCACGGACTGCAGACCTTCAGCATCGGCTTCGAGCGGGTCGGCGACCGGGAGGGCGACGAGTTCGAGTTCTCCGACCTCATCGCCAAGGAATTCGACACCGACCACCATCAGCTGATGATGCCGTCGTCGACGGTCCTGGGCGGGCTCGACGGTGCCGTCGATGCGATGAGCGAGCCGATGGTCAGCCACGACTGCATCGCGTTCTACTTGCTCTCGCAGGCGGTTTCGCAGCACGTGACAGTGGTGCAGTCCGGTCAGGGCGCGGATGAATTGCTCGCCGGCTATGACTGGTACCCGCCGCTGGCGAGCGTGCCGCCCGAGCAGGCCCTGCAGGTCTATGCCGCGCACTTCTTCGACCGCAACCACGTTGCCATGGGCGAGATCCTGCAACCGCAGTGGATGACGCCGGACGACCCCAGCCGGGACTTCGTCCGCGCCCACTTCGACCAACCGGGCGCGACGGCCGCGCTGGACAAGGCGTTGCGGCTGGATTCGCAGATCATGCTGGTCGACGACCCGGTCAAACGGGTGGACAACATGACCATGGCGTGGGGCCTGGAAGCAAGAACCCCGTTCCTGGACCACGAGTTCGCGGAACTCGCAGCGGCCATCCCGCCGGAGCTCAAGCTCGCGCACAACGGGAAGGGGGTTCTCAAGGAGGCGTCCCGCAAGGTCCTGCCGGCCGCGGTCATCGACCGGAAGAAGGGCAGCTTCCCCGTTCCGGCCATCATCAACCTGGAGGGCCTGTATCTGCAGCGGGTGCGGGACGCCCTGCACTCCCCGGCAGCGAAGAAGCGCGACCTGTTCCGACCGGCCTACGTCGAGAAACTGCTGGCACAGCCGAACCGGAACCGGACCACCCTGGGTTCCAATCAGCTTTGGCAGCTCGGCCTGCTCGAAATGTGGTTGCAGCGTCATGGGATCGGCTGAAACCTCCGTGCGGGACGGCGCATCGCACCCGGCGCCGTCAGGCCCGGTGGATCCCGACGACCCGGGCCAGGTCCTGACGCCGGAGATCCAGGACGCCATCGACGAGATTGCCGGCGTGATCGGCGCCTGGTGCCCGTCGTTGTCCCCGGACGGGACGAAGATCGCCTACGTCACGGATCGATCCGGGTTACCCCGGCTCGAGGTCGCGCCGCTGAATCCCACCCCTGGCGAGTACCCGTCAATGGTCTCGCCGGCCCACCAGGAGGTCGTCTCAGCCGCGTGGTCACCGGACGGACAGTGGTTGGCCTACCTGGTTTCTCCCGGCGGACTGATCCGCGCCGAGTTGCACGTCATGCGTCCGGACGGCAGCGAATCCCGGGCGCTGGCCGGAACAGATTCGTGGGCAACGGTTTTCGCCGGTTGCTGGACCAGCCTGCCGCATACCTATGCGTTCTCACTGGCCGATGGGCATGGTCCCGATGCCGATGTCTGCGTGGTCGATGTGGTCACCGGGGAAGTTCGCACCGTGGCGACCGGCGGAATGCTGACGGTGACCTCGGTGTCCGGGGATGGGCGGCAGTTGATCGCCCGGCGGGGAACCCGGGGTCGGCGGCATCTGGTGGTCGCGGACATCCCCGCTGCTGGGGAACCACCGTCCACCGAACAGGCCGGAACGGTTCGACGCCTGCTCGCCGTCGATTTTCCGGCCGTGGGAACCGATCTCGCCGAGGACGGCAGGTTCGCCGCCAATGGCTCCGGCGTCTATCTGCGCACCGCCGCCGGCCGCGAGCGATCGGCGCTCGGCCTGGTCGAGATCGACGCCGAGGGCGATCCGGGGTCCTGCCGGATCCTTGCCGAACGCGCGAACGCCGATCTCGAGTCCTACGCCATCCTGGCCGGCGACACCGCACTCCTGGTCTGGAATGTGGACGGCGTCAGCGTCGTCGAGGTCCGGGATCTGCTCGACGGCCGGAGCTACCGGATCGACATCGGCGAACGGGTGATGCCCGGTTGGTCCGTCCACCGTGACGGCCGCTCCGCGGTGTTTGAACTGACCGAGCCGTTGGCGCCGCGCAGCATCTATCACGTCGACCTGGCCGGTCCGCTCGCCGCCCGGGCGGCCGTCCCCCCGGAACGGCTCGTCGGCCTGCCGGACGCGCACCTCCCGCATCACCGGCTCGCCGTCCCGGAACTGCACCGGTACCCGGCCGCGGACGGTCTGGGATTGCAGGGCTTGCTGTATCGACCGCCCGGCAGCCAGACCGCCCTGCCGACGGTGGTATTGCTGCACGGTGGGCCGGAAAGCCAGGAGCGGCCGGCCTTCTCGATCCTGATCCAGTCGCTGGTGGCGGCCGGCTTCGCCGTGTTCGCACCCAATGTTCGCGGTTCCACCGGGTACGGCAGCACCTTCGTCGGCCTGGACGACCTGGGACAACGGGAATCGTCATTTCAGGATGTTCCCGCGACGGTCGACTACCTGGTCGAGTCGGGAGTGTCCACACCCGGCCGGATAGGGGTGCACGGCTGGTCCTACGGCGGCTATCTCGCGCTGGTCGCCCTCACCAGGTGGCCGACGCTGTTCGCGTCCGGCTCCAGCCACGCCGGGATGTCCGATCTGGCGACGTTTTTCACCGAGACCGAGACGTGGATGGCGGCGGCATCGGTGACCGAGTACGGCGATCCGGTGACCGATGCCGACTTGCTCCGTGACCTGTCACCGCTGCACCGGATGAACCGGGTACGGGCACCCACCCTGCTGGTGCACGGCGAACAGGACACCAACGTTCCGGTCGGCGAATCCGTGCGGGCCTACCAGGCCCTGCGCGAAGCCGGGGTTCCGACCGAGATGTTTCTGCTGCCCGGTGAGGGGCACACCATCGTCGGACGGGAGGGCCGGGTTGCATCGACCCGGCTGATCACCGAGTGGCACAAGAGGTGGACGTCATGACGCAGGGCCAACTGACGGGTGTGCTGCAGGGGTACCAACCCGGGCCGCTCGACGAGGCGGTCGATCCGGACGGACGCATCCGGCCCGGGTACGCCCACATCATGGCTGCCCTCGACGCGATCGGTCTCGACGGCCTGCGGGCGGCCACCCAGCGCCTCGATCGCGTCCGGACCACCGAGGGCATCACCTTCATTGCCGACATCGATGGCGAACTGCAGGAACAAGCCTTCCCGCTCGACCCGATTCCCCGGGTGCTCTCGGCGCAGGACTGGGCGGGAATCAGCGCAGGTTTGCAGCAACGAACGCGGGCGCTGAACGCCTTCCTGGCCGATGCATACGGCGACCTGCAGATCGTCCGGGACGGCATCATCGGCGAGTCGGTGATCCGCAATTGCCCCGGATTCCTGCCGGCAGCCCGGGATCTGGCCCCCGGCGGCCGGCCGCGCGCCAGCATTCTGGGCTTCGACCTGCTGCATGCGCCGTCCGGGAAGTGGGTGGTGCTGGAGGACAACCTCCGGGTGCCGTCCGGGCTCGGCTACGCCGTCTCGAACCGGCGGACGGCGGCTGCCGCCCTGCCGATGCTGCATCCCTGGCCGGGTCTGCGGTCTCCGGAGTCGATCGGGGCCGTCCTGCACGCGGCACTCGCCCAGGCGGCGCCGCCGGCCTGCGTGCGTTCGACCCCACAGGTCGCGGTGCTGTCCGACGGTGAGAGCAACTCGGCCTGGTACGAACATCGACTACTGGCCGACGCCATGGGCGTTCCGGTCGTCGGCCCGGACCAGCTCGGTGGCGACGCCGACGGGGTCACGGCGCTGATCGACGGTCGCCGGCTCGGAATCGACGTACTCTACCGCCGCCTCGGCGATGATGAGTTGGTCGACGGTCCAGCCGTGTCCGAGACGGCGAATGCTTTGCTGCTGGCCGCTTCTCGGGCTGGCTCGGTCGCAGTGGTGAACACCCCCGGTAACGGGGTGGCCGACGACAAGGCCATGTACGCCTTCGTCCACACCATGATCACCTACTACCTGGGGGAGGAAGCCCTGATCGGTGACGTCGGCACCTGGGTACTTGCCGATCCCGATCAGTACGAGGGCGTCCGGAACCGGTTGCACGAATTGGTGGTCAAGCCGGTCGACGGCTCCGGTGGTGCCGGCGTGATGATCGGCCCGGACCTGACCGAGCCGGAGATCGCCGCGATGCGGGCCGAGGTCGAAGCGGCGCCCCAACGCTTCATCGCCCAGGAGGTGATCAGGTTCTCCTCGCACCCGACCCTCACCGCGAGCGGACTGGCACCCCGGCACGTGGATCTGCGGGTGTTCGCCCTGGCCGGACGCGACGGCGAGGTCACCGTGCCCGACGTGGCCCTGAGCCGGGTTGCCCTCGAGTCACAGGGCCTGCTGGTCAACTCCTCCCGCGGCGGCGGATCCAAGGACACCTGGCTGTGGGTCCACTAGATCAGCGGAGCCGACCGGACCAGGAAGCCGATCGTCCGCAATTGGCTCTACATTCTCCGTCATGAGCACAGCAGCGATCGAGGTGGACGGTTACCGCATCGAACCGCTCGGCCCGCAGACCTGGGACGCGTTCGCGGATCTGGCGGAACGACACAACGGTGTGTGGGGCGGCTGCTGGTGCACCTGGTTCCATCTCCATCCGGATCCCCCCGAGCGTAGGCAGCTCGGCGCCCGCGAGTTCAAACGACAGCTCGTCGAGCAGGATCGCGCGCACGCGGCGCTGGTCTTCGACGGTGACGTCGCGGTCGCCTGGGCCGAGTTCGGGCCGGTCGAGGAGCTCCAGAACATCCACCACCGCAAGGAATGGGAACAGGGGGTGGTCCGGATGCCGGACTATCGCATCACCTGCCTGTTCGTCGACCGCAGGTACCGGCGCAAGGGGATGGCCGCGGTTGCTGTTCGAGGCGCGCTGGCGCTGATCGCCGCAGCCGGTGGTGGCGTCGTCGAGTCCTATCCGCACGACCTCCCGCCGGGCAAGAAGACGTCATCTTCGTTCCTCTACAACGCCACCCGGAGCATGTACGAGCGGCTCGGGTTCGCCTTTGAACGCCCCAAGGGCAAGGGCAACTGTGTCATGAGCACCGTAGTAGCGGGAAGCAGCAAGTGAGCCGGACGTCATCGGGTGGAGCAACCTCGCCGGAGGAGTATTGCGTTCGAATCGGGTTGACCTCGACGTCGCCGGGAACACCCACAGTAAGGGGCAGCGTGACCCGGGTGTCGTTGTTCCCAGGTCTGGCCGGTTGAAAAAACATGCCGGCCGGGCCGCCATCCGCCTCGGGAGCAGCGTTTAGCAGGCGGTTGCCGGCGGCGAAAGTGGGATTTCGTCTCCCGACAGGCGCATGAATCGCCGGGTGCGGAATAGTGAACACCAGGACTCAGCGTCGCTTCCTGGGATGACGAATGCGTCCAAGGCCTGGCCGGTTGAGAAAACAGCCGGCTGGGCCGCCTGGCGTCCGACCGATTCCGCCCGGCGTTCCGTCCCGGGCGTGCTCCCATAAGCGGGCGATCACCTTTTCGTCGGCGCAACCCGAATGAGCAGATCGTCGATCATGGTGGGCCGGAACGGCAGTGCTCCCGCGCCGATCACCTGAGCAGCAATATCGCGCAGTTTGCTGTTGGTGTTCTGACTGGCGCTGACCAGCAATTGAAAACCCTGCTGCGCCGTCAACTGGTAGGTCGCCATCATGATGCCAACGGCCGTCCCGATGGCGCGATTGCTGTCCAGCGCGCCACGGACCTGCTCGACCCGACCCTCCGCCGCGGTGACCGCACCCTCGCGCAGTTGCTGGAGTTCGTGATTGGCCCGCAGCCGCGCGAGCAGCTCGCTGGAGGAGAACGGCTTGGTGATGTAGTCGTCGGCGCCGACGGAAAGCCCCTCGACGGCGGCGTCGGGACCGCCGCGAGCGGTCAGAATGACGATCGGCAGCCGGCCGAGCGCAACGTTCGCTCGAAGCTCCGCCACCAGTTCAAGGCCGCTCCGGCCGGGCAGCACAAGGTCGGTCAGCACCAGATCGACCGGTGGAGGAGATGCCGCGGTCAACGCCGCGAGTCCGTCTTCGGCACTGGCGACCGCCTGGACGGCCCAGCCATCGCGGGTCAGCAGTCTGGTCAGGTAGGCACGGAGATCGGCATCGTCCTCGACCAGCAGGACACCCGGCAGGCCCACCGCGGATTCGTTGTCCGGAACGGACGCCGGCTGCCTCGGCTCACCCTGGGTGACGCCGAGCGGCACGCTGACGGTGAACGTGGTGCCCTTTCCGGGGGTGCTCTGCACGTCGACGAGCCCATCGTGTGCCCGGACAAGATCGGCGATGAGCGCCAACCCGATTCCGGCGCCGCGGCCGATCTCGTCGGTGGGTGAGCGGTAGAAGCGGTCGAAGACCCGGGCCTGCTCTTCGGCCGGGATCCCCTGCCCGGTGTCGCTGACCACCAGCACCGCATCTGCGTCGCGCACTGACAGGCGTAGGGCGATGCTGCCGATCGAAGTGTATTTCACTGCGTTGGACAACAGATTGGTCACCACGGTCGACCACATCGACCGGTCGACCACGGCCGTCACCGGCGTCTCGGGCATCTGCACCTCGAACTGCAGGCCAGCGTGTTCGGCAGTGGCACGGAACATGCTGGCGACCTCGGCCGTGACGGCGGCGATATCGCAGGGCTGACGATCGGGGGTGAGCGTTCCGGCCTCCGCGCCGGAGAAGTCCAGGAGCGCGTCCACCATGGTGCGCAGGCGTTCCGCGGCGCGCACCGCGGCCTGCACGTCCTCCTGCGCGGCCGGCTGGTGGCCCGAGGCCGCCAGCATGTCCTGCAGCGGCGCCAGCAGCAGCGTCAGCGGCGTCCGCAGTTCGTGGCTGACGTTCTGGAAGAACTCCATTTTCGCCCGGTCGAGTTCGGCAAGCACCTGCACCCGCTGCCGCTCTGCCTCGTAGGCAAGCGTGTCGGTCAGCGCCACCCTGATCTGCCGGCAGATCAACCCGAAGAACGAGTGGTATTCGTCATCCAGTGGCCGGTACGGACTGACCCCCAACGCCAGCGCACCGATGGGATCCGGCCGCCCACTCACCGTCAACGGCAGGATCACTGCCGAATCGGGGACCAACTCACCGAGCGGACCCGGCGCGATCGCACCGGGGAACCGGTCCCGTAGCCCCGTGACCTCTTCGGGTCGGCCGGTCCGGATGACCAGATCGACGACGTCCGGCAGATCGATGGCCCCCGGATCGGTGGTACTGCTGTCCCCGGCCAAGCCGTAGTGAGCGACGCACCGTGCTGCTTCGCCGTCCGGCACCAGGAACGCCATCGCGAACGGCATCGACCGCCTCGCGGTCTGCAGGACCTGCAGCGCGGCAAGGCAGGTCTCCGCGCTGTTGCCGCTCTCGGTGACGGACAGTGCGCCCAACTCCCGGACCACCCGCATCCGGCGCTCGTAGAGCACCTTGGCGGTGGTCTCCGACGCGATCGTGAGGGATCCGGCCACCTCCCCGTCCACGTCGATGATCGGGCTGTGCGAATACGAGAAGTAACACTCCTCGGGATAGCCGTTGCGGTAGCTGATCTGCTGTTCGTCGTTAGCCTGCAAGGTGTGCCCCTGCCCGGTGACCTCCAACAGCCGGGGTCCCACCCGCTCCCACTCCTCCGGCCAGATGTCTTTTGCCGGACGACCGAACGCTGCCGGGTGACGGCCCCTGATCAGCGGGATGAACGCATCGTTGTAGAGCGCGACAAGCTCAGGGCCCCAATGAATCACGATCGGGAATCCGGAACTCAAACAGACCCCGACCATGGTCTTCAGAACCGGCGACCAGCTCGACATGTCACCGATCGGAGATTGTGCCCAGTCCACCGACCTGAGCAGCGCCCCGCACTCACCCGATCCGTCGAACATCTGCGGATCTGACACGACGGACTTCATCGCCCTACCCATCTGTGCGCCGTGGCTGTCCTGCGGTTCCGGCCCATGGTAGGTCGGGACGGCGACTCGCGGGTACCGCGCTCAGCTAGCGGTGGGTTCCACCGGCAGGGCGCAGGTCGGATCGGGCTCGACGAGTACCGGACATGGGACCGGCCCGGTGCGGCACATCGGTGCTTCACATCCGGGCACAGTGCAACGCCGGGCCAGAGTTTCGGTCGGTCCAGTGCGGGGTATTACCCAGATATCGACTGTCCACACCGGCAGTTCGACATTTCCCGCAGATGCAGTGGAGGCACCAGTCATGACCCGCAGCGAACCACCTCAGGGGGCGCAGCCAACCGGTCAGGACGCCTCGCCGTACCCGTCCGGGCAATACCCGCCGCCGACGTATCCGGCCGCGTCCGGTCAGACCGGAGGTGTCGCGCCGTCGCGCAACGAATACGGTCAGCCCTTCGGGACGGATGCACCAACGATCGCGCTCCCGACCGGACCAACCGATGATCAGCGGCCGTTCGCCGAAGTTGGTGCCCCGCAACAGCACACGTCGGTCAAGCCGAACCATCGGCCGACCAGGATCGGCGCCGCCTGGGTTGCGTTGATCGTCGCGGCGATCGTGTTGATCTTCCTGTTGATCTTCATCGTGCAGAACTCCGGACCGGTTCAGATCCGCTATTTCGGGTTCGAGGGCACTGTGCCGCTGGGCGTCGCCATGCTGTTCGCGGCCGTTGCCGGTGCGTTGACGGCCGCCCTGCTGGGTACCGTCCGGATTCTCCAGATGCGCAAGAAGTCCCGGCAGGGGCCGGCCGGAAAACAGTAAAGGACCGATTCCCGGGATTCCCGTTCCCGAAGTCGGGTGTTTACTCCTCGAGCCGAACGGGCACCTCATATCAAACAACAGGGCGGGCCGAGATCCGACGCCAGTGCACGGATCTCGCAGCCGACCCGATGACAAAGGGAGTACTGCGATGAGTCAGACCAACGACATTCCCCGCGCGGACAGCGACGGGGGCACGGACGAGATTCCCAACCCGGACACCGGTGTGGGAATCGGCGCGGACTCCGAGTCCGACACCTTCGAGCCGGAAGAAGATCCGGACTCCGTCCCCGAATAGGTCGCCCCCTACGACACTTAACGGGCCTTGCGCGCACTCGCCGCGCTGTTCGCGCCGTCGGCGACGCTCTCCCGGTATCGGCCCTCCGCGATCAGGGCGAGTCGCTGCAGGGTTTCGGAGTTCCGCGGCACGATCAGCAATTGCCGGGCCGCGCGTGGGATCAGCCGGCCCGGCCCGGTGGTGACGTCCTCGACGATGCTGACGGTGCTGTGATTCGCCCGTTCCGACGACACCAGCAGTCGGACCTGCGCCTCACCCGCCGGCCAGGCCCTGGCCTGCAGCAGCAGTTCCCGCACGGGTCCCGCCGCATCGGACTTCAGCACTTCGGTGTTGTCGTCCAGCAGGGTGGGCCACAGGCCGACTGAGTGTTGAATGCGACTCCCGGTCGCCGGCCAGCGCGGGTCAACCTCCCGGATGCGGGAAGCGCCGACCACCCACGTCGCGTACAGCCAGCCGTCGGCGAGTACCGACCACACGAATTCCGGCGGCGCTTTCACCGTTCGGCTGACGACAGCGTTCCCGGCATCGGTTCGGCCATGAGTGGACAAAGAGGTGGTGTCGGACATCGCGTCGACCTTTCACTCGACAGCAGCGGGCTGCCGAACATTGCCTTTCCCGCCCGCCGATCGGCAGGGAGCACATCGTCCTGGCAGTACCCAGCTGACCGCGGCTCACACGTGCAGGCTCCCGGACGAGCAGGCTCGACCGGTCCGGCGTCGGGGGTCAACCTGCTATTCTGGGGCCAGCCCGATGACCGGTCGATGGGTCATGACAGTGCAGCCACCGTCGTCGTTCCGGGCTATTTCGCCGAGGCAATTCTGGCCGCCGGGCGCTATTTCCGGAAAACATCCGGGATCTATTTTCTTCGTGCGTTGCGCGGGTATCGGCGTGCGCCCGAGCGATGGGTCATCCAAGCTCCACCGACGAAACCAGGGGTAGGTCGCCATGTTCGGAGTCCCGTTGATCATGTGTGCGGCCAGGCGATGACCATGCGAATGGCAATTGTCTCCACGTACCCGCCGCGCCCGTGTGGCATCGGCACGTTCTCCCGCGATCTTCGGTCGGCCCTGCTCGGGGTCGATTCCGCGCTGGATATCGATGTTGTCTCGATTGTGCGTGACCACCACGCGGCACCCGAACCCGAGGTGCTGTCGGTCATCCGGCAGGACGTCCGGGCCGACTATGTGGCGGTGCCCGCGCTGCTGGACGGTCGGGGCACCGACGTGGTGCTCATCGAGCACGAGTACGGCATCTTCGGCGGCGAGGCCGGTTCCTATGTGCTCTCGCTCGTCCAAGAACTCCACCAGCCCTTCGTGGTGACACTGCACACGGTGCTGTCGGAACCGACGCAGCGGCAGGCCGAGGTGCTGGGCGAACTGTGTCACCGGGCGGCGCTGGTCACCGTCTTCACCGAGACCGCCCGGCGGATGGTCGTCGATTCGGGCGTCGCCCCGGCCGCGCGGGTCCGTGTCGTTCCGCACGGCGCGCCGACGATCCTGCTGCCGCACCTGTCCGGCGCCGCTGCCGACGGCGGGATCACCGATGGCGAGAGCAATCAGCGGACGATGGCCCACCTCGCGGGCCGCACCGTGCTGTCCACCTTCGGGCTGATCTCCGCCGGCAAGGGCATCGAGACGGCGATCGAGGCCCTTGCCGAGATCGTCCCGCTCCATCCCGACGTGCTGTATCTGGTCGCCGGTCAGACCCACCCCGAGGTGGTCAAGGAGGAGGGCGAACGGTACCGGCTGTCCCTGGAGCGGCTCGTCCGGGACCGCGGGCTGGAGCGGAACGTCCAATTCCTCGACCGTTTCCTGTCGATGGAGGAGCTGGCGTTCCTGCTGTCCTCCACCGACCTGTATCTGACGCCCTACCGGTCCCGCGAGCAGATCGTCTCCGGCGCGCTGACCTTCGCGATCGTCGCCGGCTGTCCCGTGGTGTCCACGCCGTACTTCTACGCGGAGGATCTGCTCGCCTCGGGCGCCGGGGTGCTGGTCCCGTTCGACGATCCGACCGGTTTCGCCAAGGGCATTCTGCAGATGCTCGACAGCCCGGATCAGCTGGCAGCGGCAGCCGCCGAGGCTCGACGGATCGGCGCGGGGCTGGCCTGGCCCTCGGTCGGCGCGTTGACTGTCGATGTCCTGCGCACGGCGCAGGGCCTTGGGGCGCCCGGGGAGGGCGATGTCAGCCCGGTTCGGGTGGCGTCGTCCCCGTCGATTCGCTCCGACCACCTACTGACACTGGTGGACGACGTCGGCATTGTGCAGCACGCCGACGGCGTGGTGCCCAACCGGGCCAGCGGTTACTGCGTGGACGACGTGGCCCGACTGGTCATCGTGGCGCTCGGGCTTGATCGGGAGGCCGACGACCGGACCTTCAGCCGGATGGTGACCCTCGGGCTGAGCTTCCTGCGGTACGCCTGGGATCCGGCGGCCGGCGGCATGCACAACATGATGTCCTACGACCGGCACTGGCTCGACGAACCGCACAGCGGCGACCATCTGGGCCGGGCGGCCTGGGCCCTGGGCGCCGTGGTCGCGGCACATCCGCCGCGCGCGGTGGCCGCACCGAGCCTGCGTTTGCTGGAGGAGCTGGCGCCGGCGATCGAGCGGACAGACAGCCTGCGCACCATGGCCTTTGCCGTCATCGGCCTGACCCGGCCGCCGCTGCAGGCCCTTTCCGTACCGTTGCGCAGCCTGCTGGAAGAGCTCGGCAACCGGCTGCTGGCGGTCTACTCCGGCTATCGCACGGACGATTGGCGTTGGTTCGAAAGCAGTCTCACGTACGACAACGCGCGGTTGCCGCAGGCCCTGATCGCGGCCGGCCAGCGGCTGGACGATCCGCGAATGCTGGCGGCCGGCTTGGAATCGCTGGACTGGTACGGCGCGCAGTGTTCGCTGGACGGCGCGGCGGTCCGGTTGGTCGGTAACAGTTGGCACCGCAACAAGTCCACGCCACTGGCCGCTCGACTGGATGGCGACGAGCAACCGCTGGACGCCGCGGCCCTGGTGGAGGCGCTCACCGATGCATTGGTGGCCACCGAAGAACGCGCGCACGGCGAACGTGCGGTGCGGGCGTTCGAATGGTTCCTGGGTCGAAACCGGCTGGGCGAACCGGTGTATGACTTCGCCACCGGCGGATCCCATGACGGGCTCGCCGCGAACAGCCTGAACGACAACGAAGGCGCGGAATCGACATTGGCGTTCTTCCAGGCGCTGCTCGCGTTGGAAGCGGCCGGGCTGCAGTCCTCCTTGCCGCAGTCGTGACCGCCCCGAACCTGACACTGCCGGCTCGATGAAGGTCGCGATGCTGGCACCGATCGCCTGGCGCACCCCACCGGTGCACTACGGACCGTGGGAGCAGGTGACCAGCCTGATCACCGAGGGGCTCGTTGCCCTCGGTATCGACGTGACGCTGTTCGCCACGGGTGATTCGCTGACGTCGGCGACGTTGGACGGGGTTTGTGCCGTGCCCTACGCGGAGCACCCGGAGATGGACGGGAGGGTTTGGGAGGCACTGCATGTCGCCCATGCCCTGACCCGCTCCGGCGAGTTCGACCTGGTTCACAACAATCTCGACTGGTTGCCGCTGAGCTTCGCCGGCCTGTGCGGGGCACCGATGGTCACCACCATTCACGGATTCTCCAACCCGGCGATTCTGCCTGCCTACCTCTCGGCGCAGCGGGCCGGGCGGTCGGCCTTCGTATCGATCTCGGATTCCGACCGGGTACCGGAGCTCGACTACGCCGCGACCGTTTACCACGGGATCGACCTTGCCGCGCTGCCCTTCTCGCCGAAAGGCGGCGAGGATCTGGTCATCCTGGGTCGTATTCACCCCGACAAGGGCACCGCGGAGGCGATCGAGATCGCCCGGCTGGCGGGCCGCCGACTGCTGATCTGCGGGATCGTCCAGGACGCCGACTATTTCGCCGAGCGGGTCCAGCCACACCTCGACGACAACGCTGTCGTCTACCTGGGCTCCATCGGCCCGGAACAACGTGCCGCGGTGCTGGGTTCCGCTTCGGCCCTGTTGCACCCGATCGCCTTCGACGAGCCATTCGGGCTTTCCGTGGTTGAGGCGATGGCCTGTGGCACACCGGTGATCGCGTATCGCCGTGGCTCCATGGCGGAGGTGGTCGATATCGGGCAGACGGGATTCCTGGTCGACAATGCCATTGAGGCTGCAGCGGCTCTGTCCGAGATCGCCGGCCTCGACCGGAGAAACTGCCGGGATGTTGCTGCGCGCCGGTTCAGCGCGCAGCGCATGGTGCTGGACTACGTTGCCGTGTATGAACAAGTCCTCAGCGGTGGTCGGTGACGGCTTGTTCGAACGAGCCCGTGGCAATCCGATCCTGACCCCGGAACGCTGGCCCTATCAGATCAATGCCGTGATGAACGCCGGCGCCACCATGGTGGGCGAGGACACGGTGCTGCTCTGCCGGGTCGAGGATCGGCGCGGCATCAGCCATCTCACCGTTGCCCGGTCCAGGGACGGGATCTCGAACTGGGTGGTCGACGACCACCCGCTGCTGGCGCCGTCGCCCGATCACCCCGAGGAGCAATGGGGTGTCGAGGACCCACGGCTCACCCGGATCGACGAACTGGACGCCTGGGTGATCGCCTACACCGCCTTCGGCCCCGGCGGTCCGGCGGTCGCGCTGGCCACCACGCAGGATTTCGTCTCGGTGCAACGGCTCGGCGTGGTGTGCGCGCCGGAGGACAAGAACGCTTCGCTCTTGCCCCGCCGGGTGAACGGCGAGTTCATCATGCTCCACCGACCGGTCTCGCCGATCGGCGGCCGGGCGGACGTCTGGATCTCCCGATCCGCCGACCTGCACAGCTGGAGCGCACCGGAACCGGTGTTCGGCGCACGACCGGGCGGCTGGTGGGATTCCGCCCGGATCGGCGTCGGGCCGCCGCCGCTGGAAACCCCGGACGGTTGGCTGGTCGTCTACCACGGCGTCCGGCAGACGGTGGCCGGCGCGCTGTACCGGGCCGGCCTGGCCATGCTCGACCTGGCGAACCCGGCGATCGTCACCAAACGCTGCGACGAGTGGGTGCTCAGCCCGGCGGAGAACTACGAGCTCATCGGTGACGTCCCCGGGGTGGTCTTTCCCTGCGGCCTGATCCACGATGCGGCGGCGGGCCGGCTCCGGCTGTACTACGGGGCAGCCGATTGCCGGATCGGTCTGGCCATCGCCGACTACGACGACGTGCTGGCCTACATCCAGGACCACGGCTGAACCGCTGCCCGGCCTCTAGTTCGGCCCGCAGCCGGAGCGCCCGGTGAGCCGGTTGCGCATGCCACAGCGGTGCTGACCCGGCCGAGCGGGCGGTCGCCCGGGAACGCGTTCGCCCGATCGAACGGAGGCCAGCACGTCGGCCTCACTCAGTTCTCGGCTGATCCGCCACCCCACTCGCGCAGTGTCCGGCCGGGCTCCGGGCCCGACACCCTCTCTACACCGCCGAGCGACGTTCGGTTCCGGGACACCGTCCGCTCGGCATGCAGCGGTGATTCGGGGAGTCGGGGGCAGCAGCGCAACAACGGGACCGCACCCGATGAGGTGCGGTCCCGTTGTTGTGTTGACCGGTCGTGCGCGGGTGGTGCCACATCAGCCGGCCGCCGGGCGCATGAACCCGGCGGCGGCAGTCAGCGGCGGTAGCCCAACTGGTCCTGCTTGCGCTTGTTGGCGATCGCAACGCCGGCCCAGATACCGCCGGCGACCAGGGCGATCCAGAACAACCCGGAGAACACCGCCCCGATCACCCAGCCGATGAGGCTCAGGGCGATCCACACGACCACCACAATGCCGACGATCTTCAAGAACTTGTCCATTTTTTCCTCCTACGTTGCTGTTGCTGACCTGGTGAACTACCCGCACCGGCCGACCGGTGTCTCGCTTGAGAGATCGTGTCTGCCAAACGCGGCAGACTCGATCTCTGTGCTCGATGGCGGCCCCTCCTTCGTCGGGTCCGACTAGCAACCACTGTCCTCTTGCCCGGCACCGGGCGCCTCAGGTGTCGACCCTGATCTTCTGCTCGGGGTTTCCCCTGCCGAATCGACCGATCAATCGCTGCCGACCGGTCACCTGTTGAACGGTTCGCCCGTCGGATCCGTTCCCGCTGGGCGCCGGCCGACTCCGGGGTGTTGGTCAGCAGGCCGTCAGGAACGTCTCCAGCGCGCCCAGCGCGCCGGTGACCACCGCGGTCGACCCGGCGAACGAGAACCGCAGGAACCGATGGCCGTCCACCTGATCGAAGTCGATCCCCGGCGCTGCCGCCACGCCGGCCTCGTCAAGCAGCCTGGCGCCGAACGCCGCCGAATCATCGGTCAGGTGCGAGATGTCGGCGTACACGTAGAAGGCCCCGTCGGCCGGCGCGACCTTGTCGATGCCGAGCCGGGCCAGGCCGTCGAGCAGCACCCGGCGGTTGACGGCGTACCTGGTGACATGGCTGTCGCATTCGTCATAGGCGTCGAAGGCGGCCAGCCCGGCGTACTGCGCCGGCGCCGGCGGACAGATCGCGAGGTTCCCGCCGAGCGCGTCCAGCACCTGCGACAGGTCCCGGGGGACCAACAGCCAGCCGATCCGCCAACCAGTCATCGAGAAGTACTTGCTGAAGGAATTGACCACGAAGCCGCTGCGGTCGGTCTCCCAGCTGCAGGACGTCTGGCCCGCGTAGCTGATGCCGTGGTAGATCTCGTCCGAGATCAGCCGGACACCGGTTGCCCCGCAATAGGTTGCCAGCGCCGATAGCTCGGCCGGGGCCAACATGGTGCCGGTGGGATTCGCCGGGCTGGCGACCACCAGTCCGTCCAGCCCCAGACCGTCGATCATCGAAGCCGTTGGCTGGTATCTGGTTTCGGGTCCGCAGGGCAGGTCAATGACCTCACAGCCCAAGGCGTGCAGGATGTTTCGGTACGCCGGATATCCGGGCCTGGCCAGCGCGACTCGGCTGCCGACGTCGAACGCCGACAGGAACGCCAGCAGGAATCCGCCGGAGGAACCGGTGGTGACCACCACGTCATCGGGGTCGACATCGAGGTCGTAGCGGCGGCGGTAATGACCGGCGATCGCCCGGCGCAACGGCGCGATGCCCGGCGTCTCGGTGTACCCCATGATCTGTTCGTCCAGTGATGCGTGGGCCGCCGCCAGCACGGTGGCCGGCGCCGGGGTCGACGGCTGCCCCGCGGCGAGGTTGAACACCGGCTGCCCACGCTCGGTGCGCCGGGCCGCGGCCGCCAGCACCCGCATGACGTAGAACGGCGCGACCGCCGAACGGTCGGACGGGCGCAGCATGCCGGTCAGGCCGTCCCCGGGACCAGCACCCGGCCTTCCGCCGCGGCCGCCGCGATGTCGGTCCGATGGTGCGATCCCCGCAGGCCGACCTGGTCGACCAAGGCGTAGGCGGCCGCCCGGGCACCGGCGAGGTCGGCACCGGTCGCGACAACCGACAGCACCCGCCCACCGGCGGACACCACGGCCCCGTCGTCGGTGCGCCTGGTCCCGGCGTGCAAGATCCCGTCAGCATCCGATCCGGTGATGACGTCACCCGTCACCGGGGTTCCCGGGTAGTTCTCCGCGGCGATGACGACGGTGACGGCAGCTGCCCCCCGCCAGGCCAGTGGGCTGCGCGGGTCGAGATTGCCGGCGGCCGCGCTGGCCAGCAGCTTCCCCAGCGGCGTGTCCAGCAGTTCCAGGACCACCTGGGTCTCCGGGTCCCCGAACCGGCAATTGAACTCGATGACCTTCGGCCCGGCAGCGGTCAGCACCAGGCCGGCATACAGCAGCCCGGAGAACGGGGCGCCCCGCCTGGCCATTTCCGCGAGCACCGGGTCGAGAACGGTGCGCTGCACCTGATCGACGAGTCCCGCCGGTGCCCAGGGCAGCGGAGCGTATGCACCCATGCCCCCGGTGTTCGGTCCGGAGTCGCCGTCACCCAGCCGCTTGAAATCCTGGGCCGGCAACAGCGGGACGGCCCGGACGCCGTCACACACCGCGAACAGCGAGACCTCCGGACCGGCGAGGTACTCCTCGACCAGCACCGGATGCCCGGACCCCAGGACGGCCAGCGCGTGCCGGTGGGCGGCCGTCCGGTCCTTGGTGACGACGACACCCTTGCCGGCAGCCAATCCGTCGTCCTTGACGACATAGGGCGAGCCGCACCGATCCAGCGCATCGTCGATGCCCGCCGCCGCGGTGACGCTGACCGCCGCTGCGGTCGGCACCCCGGCGGCTGCCATCACGTCCTTGGCGAAGGCCTTCGACCCCTCGATGCGGGCGGCGGCCGCACTCGGGCCGAAGACCGCGAACCCGCGCGCCCGCAGTTCGTCGGCGGCGCCGTTGACCAACGGCACCTCCGGTCCGACGATTACCAGGTCGGGGCGGACCACGTCCGCGAGGTCGGCGATGGCCACCGGATCCGCGGCGTCGACGGGGTGTGCCGTCGCCAACAATCCGGTCCCTGCGTTGCCGGGGGCGATGTGCAGGTCACCCACCGCCGGGTCGCGCCGCAGCGCCCGCAGCAGAGCGTGCTCACGGGCACCCGAGCCGATCACGAGAATGCGCACGTCGGGCAGAGTATCCGGCGCGGCCGACCGGCCGAATACCCCAGGTCGAAGTAAAGCTCCGGAGCCGTGCCACGCTTACCCGGTGGCCGTACTACTGACCGTCGACGAGCTGATCCCCGTACTGGACGGCGAGGCGAAGAACCTCGCCGCCGAGGCGGAGCGAATCCTGCTGTCGGACCAGGTCCCGACCTGCCCGCTCTGGACCGTGCGCGATCTCGTCGTCCATCTGGGCGGAGCGCATCGTTGGGCGACCGACATCGTGACCCGCCGGCTGCTGCAGGATTCCTCCGAGCAGGAACAGGCGGCGTTGCTGGCGCCACCCAGGGACCCCGACCAGCTGCTGCCGTGGTTTCGGTCCGGGGCGGGTCAGTTGATCCGGGCGCTGGCCGAAGCACCCGATGACCTGCGCGCGTTCGTCTTTCTCAAGGGCGCGCCGCCGGCCCGGCAGTTCTGGGCCCGACGGCAGGCGCACGAGACGACGATCCATCGGGTCGATGTGCTCGCGGCCCGGCTGGGCCGAATCCCGTCGACATCGGAGGCTTCGATCTCCACGGCGGTGGCCGTCGACGGGATCGACGAACTGGTCAATGGATTCGTGCCCCGCCGCAGCAGCCGACTGCGGACCGACGAGCCATTCCGGATGACGATCGCCCCGAGCGATGTGCGTATCGCGTGGACGGTCGCCGTCTCCGACCAACCACCGGTCGTCACCCCAGGGGCCGATCCGGACGCGCATGCCACCCTGACCGGGACCGCCGCGGCGATCTACCTGGGGCTGTGGAATCGCGGCGACGACATCGCCGAGAACGGCACGGTCGACGCCCTCGGCCACTGGCGCGAGCAGGTCCGCATCGCCTGGAGCTGAGGCCCGGCTTTCTCAGCTGCTGTCTTTCTCAGCTGCTGTCCCGCGCGGAACCACGTCGACCGTTGCGCTCGTGCCGGGCCCCGCCCGGTACGGGCTGCCGCGGCGTCAGCTCAGGCCGGCGTCAGCTCCGCCCGCAGCTGCATGAACCGGAACAGGCCCGGCCGGCCGACCAGCTGCTGATAATCGGTCACCACATCGTCGACCCAGTCGGCTACCTCGGCGGGCGGCAGCCGCGCGGTCCAATCCGCGAACCCGACGGTGCACCACTGGGTGAACGCCTCCTGGGAGCCGAAATCCCATTCCAGATCCTGCACCTGCTGGTCCGTCACCCGCAGGCCGGCAGCTGCGGCGATCGCCGGGTAGGCGGCAGGTTCGACATGAACGAAAGGCGGCGCGAAATCGGCGAACGCCGCGGTCCACCGGGGCCGGGCGCACACCTGCATCGCCAGGTGCTCCAGGCTCGGGCGGGGGCCGGCGCACACCTGCTGGACGATCACCCGGCCGCCGGGTTTCGTGGCGCCGGCAATGCAGGTCAACGCCGCCTGCTGGTCAACCAGCCAGTGCAGGACGTTGAACGACACGACGACATCGAACTCGTCGGCGAACGGCAGGGCGAGCACATCGCCGACCTCGAACCGGATATCGGTGCCGGCCGGATTGGGCCGGGAGCGGGCGACCTCGATCATCCGGGGCGATGCGTCGACCCCCACCACCGATCCGGCCGGCAGGGCGGGTTTGCCAAACCCCGCAGACCCGCCCTTCAGTACTGCATGGCGCCTGGCGGCTTCGCCGCAGGCGACTAGCCGCGCGGCGATCGACCGGGTGATGAAGCCGTCGCCGCAGCCGACGTCGAGAACTCGTTCATCACCCCGGAACTGCAGGCCGGTGAGCGTGCGCTGCGCGAGGTGCCGTTGCAGCGCGCTGATCTGCTCGTAGCCCTGGCCATCCCAGTCGGTCATCGGCGGTCCGGCTCGATCGACCCGGCGCTCACGGCCCTTCCCGGGCACGACGAAGGGCCACATCTGACGTTGGGATTGACCCGCGCCATCGGTTACCGGCCCGCGGCCTCGTCGAGCACATCGTGCAGCACGATCGTCTGATCCCGCCCGGGCCCGACGCCGATGGACGAGATGCGCGCTCCGGACAGCTCTTCCAGGTGCTTGACGTATGCCTGGGCGTTCGCGGGCAGTTCGGTGAAGGTGCGGCACCCGGAGATGTCCTCGAACCAGCCGGGCAGCATCTCGTAGATCGGCGTCGAGTGGTGGAAACCGGTTTGGGTGGGCGGCATCTCGTCAAAGCGCTCACCGTCGACGTCATATCCCACGCAGATCGGCACCTCCTCGAGGGAGGACAGCACGTCCAGCTTGGTGAGGAAGAAGTCGGTGATGCCGTTGACCCGCTGGGCGTACCGGGCGATGACGGCGTCGAACCAGCCGCAGCGCCGCAGCCGGCCGGTCGTCACGCCGACCTCGCCGCCGGTCTTGCGCAGGTACTCGCCCCACTCGTCATGCAGCTCGGTGGGGAACGGGCCGGAGCCGACCCTGGTGGTATACGCCTTCAGAATGCCCAGCACCGAGGTGATCGCCGTCGGGCCGATGCCTGCCCCGACGGCGGCCCCACCGGCCGTCGGGTTCGACGACGTGACGTACGGATACGTGCCGTGATCGACGTCCAGCAGGGTGCCCTGCGAGCCCTCGAGCAGGATGTTGTCGCCGCGCTCGACCGCCTTGCCCAGCTCCAGCCGGGTATCGGCGATCCGGTGCTTGAAGCCTTCCGCCTGCTCCAGCACCTCTTCGACGATGCGCACGCAGTCCAGGGCCTTGCGGTTGTAGATCTTGACCAGCATCTGGTTCTTGATGTCCAGCGCGGCCTCGACCTTTTGCGCGAGGATCGACGGGTCGAGCAGGTCCTGCACCCGCACGCCCAGCCGGGCGACCTTGTCGCCGTAGGCAGGTCCGATGCCGCGGCCGGTGGTGCCGATCTTGGCCTTGCCGAGGTAGCGCTCGGAGACCTTATCGATGGCCACGTGGTACGGCATGATCAGGTGCGCGTCGTGGGAGATCAGCAGCCGACTGGTGTCGATACCGCGCTCGTCCAGCCCGCCCAGTTCGGTCAGCAAGACGCCGGGGTCGATGACGACGCCGTTGCCGATCACGTTCGTGACGCCCGGCGTCAGAATCCCTGATGGGATCAGGTGCAGGGCGAACTTCTGCCCGTCTGGCAATACAACGGTGTGCCCGGCGTTGTTGCCGCCCTGGTAGCGGACGACGTACTTGACCCGCTCGCCGTAGAGGTCGGTGGCCTTGCCCTTGCCCTCGTCGCCCCACTGGGCCCCGATCAGCACCATCACCGACATGGCACACTCCCCATCGTCGCATCGCATTTTTGCCGGGCGTTCTTATCTGGGTCACATCGTTACCAGCCACGCCGACCTGGCCCGATCGTTCCGACTGCCGACCGCAGCGGCCGATATTCGAAGCCGAATTGCGCCAGAGGGAAGGGTAGTCGTTGACAGGCACCTCAGCGACCGAGCCCGCGGCGGCAGCCCCGACGGATTTCACCGTGTTGTGTTGCCGGCCGGCGCCGATGCAAACATCCGGGCCCAGCGCCGCGAGCAGGCCGCCCCCGGACTCGGGTGGACCGGGCATGTCCGAACGCCCGGCGGACAGCCGGAAAACCGCGGCCGAGTTGGACCGGATGCTGGCGGCCTGCGTCGGTCGGGAGACCCACTTCGTCGGCCGCCGCCCCGGGAAGGCCATCGACGGACTGCTCGCCGGACGGTTGCTGGTGATCGGCGATGACGCGGACCTGGCCGCGGTGGCCCTCCGCCTGCAGCGCAAAGAGCTGCTCGGCTCGGTCGAGGTTGCGTACGCACCGGCCGGCCGCACGCCGGTCGTCGACCTCTGGCGGCTGCAGCACGGGGTGCGGGCGATCCCGTTCGCCGCCTCCGGCAGTGTCGATTGCGTTGTCGATGAGGTTCCGTTGGTCCGCGACGACGTCGGCGGCGTTTTGGTCGGGGTCGGCTATCTCGGCCCGGTGACCGGCACCGTCTACGTCGACGAGCACCGCGTCCTGCACGGCGCCGCCCAGCGACTGCGGGTCACTCCCGATCGGGCGAAGGGCCTTGCCGTCACCGTCAGCCAGCGGCGGTTCATCGGCCTGGGCCCCCGGCCGATCACCACACCGGGCCGGGCGGTCCAGATCGGCTGCACGCCCACCACGGTGCTGCGGGACGGCATCGCCTACGACCGGCAGATGGATCGCTGGACGTTCTACAAGCACACCGAACCGCTCCGACTCCTTCGCAGCCTGCCCTGACATCGGCCGGCAGACCGGCCGACAAGCCGACGGCTGGGCCGACAGGCCGACCGACAAGCCGATAGGCCGACCGGCCCAGTAGACGGACGGCCGGGCCGACGGCCGACGGCAAACCGACGGGTCACTGCTCGCTGCTCGCTGCTCGCTGCTCGCTGCTCGCTGCTCGCTCAGGGCAACAGGTCCGCGGGAATCTGCGGATCGGCGTCGATCAGGAAGGCCTGCACGCGGGCGACCTCGTCAACCTCCTCGAAATGCACCGCCGCCTGGCCCAGCGCGGACAGTGCGCGGAGGAAGCCCTGGTTGGGTTCGTGCGTCCACGGAATCGGACCGGCGCCCTTCCACCCGTTGCGGCGCAACGCATCCAGCCCGCGGTGATACCCGACGCGGGCGTATGCGTAACCGGCGACATCGTCGCCGCGATCCAGGGCTGCCTCGGCCAGCACCGCCCAGGCCAGCGACGACACCGGACGCCGCCGGACCACCTGCTCCGCGGACTCCCCCGCGGCCAACTCGGCTGCGGCAGGGTCGACGGGCAGGCGGACTGGCGGCGGACCGAGAAGATTGGATTGGCTCATGGCCCGATCCTCCCACCGCCGGCCCGACCGAACTCGCCAACCCAGGGCAGCATCCTCGGCGCGACCCCGCCTGTCCGCCCAGCGCTGGTTGCTTCGGCCCGTCTCAGCCGAACTGGGCCGCCATCGACGTGTCGACCTGCCGGTACTGCTCGCCGGCGCGCCCGACCAGGGTCGCCAGGGCATGCAGCACGCCCTGCCGCTGATCCGCGGTCGCATCCCACCTGGCCTTCAGGGCCCGGTAGCTGAGCAACGTGTCCGCCGTCATGTCGGCTGTGCCGGCCACATGCGAGTCCAGCTGGGCCAGATGGCCCTCGATCCGGCCCCAGGTCGCCACCAGTCCGTCATGACCGCTCGCCAATGCTCCGTAATTCACCACGATGGACGCCATCACCCCACCGCCGGAACTGCGTTGGCCAGGGCGTTCTCGGCCTCGCCGAAACGCTGTGCCGCCGTGGTCAGCGCGGTTCCCTGACCCAGCAGCGCGTCCTTGAGCGCCGTCGCATCGGCGAGGTGACCCTCCATCGCCGCAGCGAATCTCGGCGCGGCCTCACTCGATTGCCATCCGCTGCGGATCTGCCCGAGCAGATCGTGCATGGTGGCAATCTCCCGGGCCAGTGAAGCGCCGACATCGGAAACCCCGATGCCGGCCGTCCCGATCCGCTGGGTGTCGATCGAAAGCTCGCTCATCAGCAATCCCCCATTCGTTGTCCGTCGGCCCGGATACCCCGCGCCGATCCGCCCTGATGGTTTCGCGGGCCGCCCCCGCGCGGCCGACAACGAACGAGAATGTGGATGGAATTCGGACATGGGGACAGCTCCGCGGTGCGTGCCGGCTGATCTGCCGAGCTGGACACGTGGCGCACGTTGCAGGCGCTGGGCGGTTCAGCTCGTCCCGGAGGGGAATCATCACGGTATGACCCATTCCGTATGGCAGGTCCATCCGTCCAGCTGTGAGGTAGCGCATGACGCGCCCCGGCATCCGACCGCACACGCAGAGCAGTAGACACACCATGGCCACTTCCGTGCTCGTCACCGGTGCCTCCGGCTTTGTCGGATCACGACTGGTTCCCGCCCTGGTCGAACAGGGTCATCAGGTCCGGGCGATGACCCGCCATCCCGACACCTATCAGGGCGAGGGCGAGCCGACCTACGGCGACGTCGCCGACCAGGACAGCTTGCGCGCGGCGCTGCAGGGCATGCACGCCGCGTACTACCTGGTGCACTCCCTGGACTCCGACGACTTCGAACAACGGGATGCGGAGGCCGCAACCGCCTTCGGCCACGCGGCAGCCGACGCCGGGGTGCAGCAGATCATCTATCTCGGCGGCCTCGGCGATCTCGACGACAACCTGTCCGCGCACCTGCGATCCCGGCGGGACGTCGAGCAACTGCTGGCGCTCGGCGGAGTACCGGTGACGGTGCTGCGGGCGGCCGTCGTCGTCGGGCATGGCGGTATCTCCTGGGAGATCACCCGGCAGCTGGTCGACCACCTGCCGGCCATGGTCACGCCGAAATGGGTGAACACCAAGACCCAACCGATAGCCCTGCCGGACGTCGTCCGTTACCTGGTCGGGGTGTTGGACAACCCCGACGCGATCGGGCAGATCTTCGACGTCGGCGGACCGGAGGTGCTGCGCTACGTCGACATGATGCGGCGCGCCGCGAAGATCCAGAACAGTCGCACCCTGCCGATCCTGCCGGTCCCACTGCTCACCCCCCGGCTGTCGTCGATGTGGCTGTCGCTGGTCACGGACGTCGATCTCGCCACCGCCCGCAACCTGGTCGACTCGATGAACAACGAGGTTGTCGTACAGGACAACCGGATCACCGAACTGCTGCCGGGCGAACTGATGGGCTACGACGACGCGGTTCGCCATGCCCTGAAGGAACGTGCGCAGGAGAAGCAGGACGACACGAGCGCCAACGACAAGACCAGCGAACAGGCTGCGCGGCCGCCCGCGGTCGACGACAGCGGCCCGCCCGCGGAGGCGCGCGCCGATCAAACCCGACCTGACCAAGACGCCGCGGCTCGATGAAAACCTGGCCCGGCCGCCTGGGCAGCGCACTGCGCCCGGCGTTGATCGACAAGGTTGATCGGGACCACCGGCAGAGCGATGCGGAGTTCATGCGCCGGCGGATCGTCGTCGGGATCACCCTGGTCGTCGGGGCGGTATTGCTCGGCTTCTCGCTGAACGTCGCACCTGGCGGTGGCGCGTTCTATACGCTGACCGTCGCCCTGGCCGCGACCTGGGTGATCGGCGGTTTCGTATCCGGGCCGCTGCACCTGGGGCGCATCAACTTCCGCGGGGAACTGCGCCGGCCGATCATCCTGCCGATTCTGTTGGGCCTGGCAACGGCCGTGGTCTTCATCCTCGGTGCCGTTGTTGTCCGGGACATCGAGCCGCTGCGGAACATCACCGAGAACGTGCTGGCGTTCGCCCGGTACGGGTCGCTGCCGCTGGTCGCCCTGGTCACCCTGATGAACGGCATCGCCGAGGAGATCTTCTTTCGCGGGGCGCTGTTCGCAGCGATCGGCGTCTGGCATCCGGTCGCGATCTCGACGGTGATCTACACCCTGACGACGGTGGCCACCGGGAACGTCATGCTGGTCTTCTCGGCCGCCCTGCTCGGGGTCCTGCTCGGCCTGCAGCGCCGGGCCAGCGGCGGCATCCTCGGCCCGATCCTGACGCACTGCACCTGGTCGATGACGATGTTGCTGGTGTTGCCGCCGGTCTTCGCCGCCGCCGGCTGAGCGGCACTCTCGGGGCAAACGTCGACGGAACCGCCAGTGACCGCATGTGCCGGCAACGCGGTCGATGACGGTTCACTCGGTGCGGCAGGTCCAGAGGCCCGGACATGCAGAAAGGCCCGAAGCGGCGTGCCCCGGGCCTTTCTATGCACCGCCCTGCACGAGCGTCGCGCAGAGCGGGCGTTGGCGGAAGCGTTTCTGGGCTTCCTACCGACAACGTCGTCACCACGTACAAACGTGTTACAGATCTAGATCAACTTTGACAAAGCGTTATGAACGCTCACCCGATCGGGGCCGAATGGGCGTCAGCTGCCCTGCCAGGCCGCAGCCCAGGTCAGCGGTCCCAGGATGCCCGACGGATTGATCCCGTTGCGTTCCTGCAGGGCCACCACAGCGGTCTTGGTGGCCGGTCCGTAGTAGCCCGTACCGGTCAGTCCGTACCCTCTGCTGCCCAACTGCCGCTGGAAGCACTGCAGGTCTCGATCGGTGTCACCCTGCACGAACTGCTTGCCGGGCCAGGCCGGCGCGGTTGGCTGGCCAACCCCGCAGGATTCATTGGTCGCCGGCACGTAGGCCGCCGGTGCCGGGGCAGCGGGTGCAGGTGCAGCGGCTTCCCCACCACTGCTCCAGGCGGCCGCCCAGGTCTTGGGCCCGATGTAGCCGACAACGTTGAGTCCGGCCTTGGCCTGCAGGTCCAGCACCGCGGCCTTGGTCTTCGGCCCGAAGTAACCGGTGCCGACCAGGTCGTAGCCGCGGGTGCCCATCTGCTTCTGCCAGGCCTTCAGTGCCTCGGAGGAATCGCCCTCCGCGAACTGCCGGCCAGGCCAGCCGGGAGCACCGTCGGCAGCAGGCGGCGCTTCACCCTCACTGGCCCCGCTGCCCGAACTCTGGTTGCCACCAACGGGCGGAGCGACCTTGGTGCGGGCGTCGGAATCCTCGCTCAGCCCCACGAGTCTGGCGCACACCCACGGACCCCACCCACGGTTGCGATACAGGATCAGCGCCCGGTAATCCTGCTCGGCCGGTGTCGCCTGATCGGGTCGCCCGCTTCCGCCGACCGAGTTCCAGGTCGGCTGGTCGAACTGGTAGGCGCCGTAGTAACCGTTGCCGGTATTGATGTCGTATCGATTGGTGGACTCACACATCCGCAGCTGGTACCAGTCATCTGCTGATGGATCGGCCGAGGCGGACCCGGCGGTGAAGAACACCGCCGAGGTGAAGACGGTCGCGATCGTCGTCGCGATGGCCAGAGCACGGCGCATGAGCGCCCTTTCCCGGTCGCGTCCGCCACCATGGCGCGCGCACAGGGCGCGCCTGTCTGCCGAGCGGTCGGCAGTACCGTGCCCGGCAGAACGCAGCGATGCCTCTTCCCCTTGCATGACATCGCTACCGATTGCGCCCCGCTCGACCATTTTCTCGCTGGACAGGCGCCGGACGGGTGCGTAGCGGGGAGCCGCGCAGTCAGGCGGGCCACGTCATGCGTGGCCCGCACTCACCGTAGTTCACCAGTCACACGAGTCACAAGAGTCCCAGCAAACACAGTGTTACCAGCAGGAACTCTGGTCACGTCGCTGACACGCCGATTCGCGACCTCACATCACCCAGGAGAGTGTGCTGATGCATCCACCTACGCAGGCGGAGTCGGATTCCGCGGCATTCCGGTGACTGCGGTCAACCCGGCAGCACCGGATCGAGTTCGAGCCACCGGGCCAGGTCCGCGATCTCGTCGTGCACCGCGCCGGACAGTGCCGCGTCGAACGGCACGTCCCGGTGGATCACATCGACCCTGAGCACCCCACCGTTGCGGTCGGCGGTGGTGTCGAGCTTTCCCACCAGGGAGTCGCCGTACAGGATCGGCAACGCGAAGTACCCCCACCGACGCTTCGCGGCGGGTTTGTACATCTCCAGTTGATAGTCGAAGCCGAACAGTTCGACCATTCGTTTGCGGTCGTGCACCAAACGGTCGAACGGGGACAACAGTGCCGCCCGGCCCGCGAACGGCTGGCCCAGCAGGGCTGGGTCCACCCGCCAGATGCCTTTGACCCCGTCCACCACGGCCGGCTCGCCCACCTCGCCGACGTCCGCCGGCTCGACCGGACATTCCGGGCCCCTGGCCCGGGCAATGCCGAGCGCCCGCAGCCGCCGCTCATTGCGGATGCGCAGCGCGTCGTCCCGCGGAACGACCGGGTCGTCGGGGTAGACCCGCCCGGCCAAGTCCCACAGCCGGTGATTGCCGAGGCGGCCGGCGATCGCCACCTCACCCCGCAGCACCATCAACTCCAGCAGTTGCGTGACGTTGCGCTCGTTGGTCCAACCGGTCGAACGCCACGGCACGGCGCAGGTGTCCGGAAGCTCCCGCGACGGCAACGGGCCAGCAACGCCGAGCCGATTGAGGATGTCCCGCCGGCAGGCGTCGTTGGCCCGCACCCAGTCGCGTTGCGAGGCCCGCCAGCCGAACAGGTCACCGCGCTCGGCGGAGTCCCAGGCAGCCATGTCCGCGCGATAGAGCGCCAGATCGTCAGCGGGCCGGATCATCGCCCGCAGTTCCAGCAGCGTCCGGTCCGCCAGGGCGCGCGTCCAGATCCGCCGGCAGGTACGAGGACCCCAGGCGAGAAAAGAGCACAAGATCAGCGTTCGGCGCGACAGCGGCGGTCGGATCGATCTGCAGCAGCGTCAGCCGGCGCACCGCATCGACCGGGCCGGGCCGCTCCTCGATGGCCCCCGCGTCCAGCAGTTGCGCGCGCACGGCGATGCGGCGCGCGTCCAGGCGGGACAGCTCGTGCACCTTCACCCCCTGAGGGTAATGAGGTGGGCCGACAGCGTGAGCTGCACCGAGTCGGCAGCGTTTCAACAGCAGCGCTGGATGGTGCGCAACGCAAACTCTTGCCGATTAACCTGCCGCCCGCGGGAAGTCGCTATGCGAGGCTGACGTTGACCCGGGAATCGGGCACGTCCGTCGTGCCCGGCATGCGCAGCACCGGACCAGAACCGCACCGCAGCGGCCGCCCGACAGGAGAGCGATGACGCGACGAGGGTGGGTTCTGTTCGGGTCACTGAGCCTGATCTGGGGAATTCCCTACCTGCTGATCAAGATCGCCGTCGGTGACGTCGACCCCATCGTCGTCGCCTTCGGGCGGACGTTCATCGCCGCCCTTCTCCTGCTGCCGATTGCGCTGTACCGACGGCAGTTGATGCCGGTTTTCCGTCGCTGGAAGGTGCTGCTGCTGTACACGGTGGTGGAGATCAGTGGCCCGTGGCTACTGCTCGGGTCACGCCGAGACCACCCTGAACAGCTCCACCGCCGGCCTGCTGCTCGCCGTGGTGCCGATGATTGCCGCCATCATCCTGACCGTCACCGGGCACGACAGGTTCGACTCCCGCCGGGTCCTTGGGCTCGTCATCGGCTTCGCCGGCGTTGCTTGTCTGGTCGGCTTCGATATCCAGTTCGGCGACCTGTTGTCGGTGGGGGCGGTCATGCTCGTCGCCGTCGGCTATGCGATCGGGCCGATCATCATCAATCGCCGGCTGGCCGACCTCCCGCCGATGGGGGTGATCACCGCGTCGTTGATCGTGGCAACCGTGCTCTACGCCCCGTTCACGGTCTGGCAGTGGCCGGAGCGGATCACCGCACCGGCCGCCTGGTCGATCGTCGGGCTGGCGGTGATCTGCACGGCCCTGGCGTTCCTGGTGTTCTTCGCCCTGATCGCCGAGGCGGGTCCGGCCAGGGCGACGGTGATCACCTACATCAACCCCGCGGTCGCGATCACCCTCGGCGTGCTGCTGCTGAACGAGCCGTTCACCGCCGGCATGGCGATCGGCTTCCCGCTGGTGATCATCGGCTCGATCCTGGCCACCGCCCGCGTTCGGCGCGGCACACCGAGAGTCGCCGCACCAGGCCACCATCGCCGAAGCGAATCCAGTCACGCCCGTGCTCGGCCCCGCGCCGGACGAGGTGCGGTAGATCCTGCCCGGTCGGTCGAACGCAGCTGGGCCCGGCCGGAGCGATCCGGCCGGGCCCACGGCGCATGCTTCTGCGGGGCGAACTCAGACAGACAGCGACTTGCCGGCCGAGCCCAGCTGCTGGCAGGCCTCGACGATCCGATCGGCCATGGCGATCTCGCCGAGCTTGTTGTAGCCGCGCGGGTCGTAGGCCTTCTTGTTGCCGACCTCGCCGTCGACCTTCAGTACGCCGTCGTAGTTCTTGAAGAAGTGGTCGGCCAGCGGCCGGGTAAAGGCGTACTGCGTGTCGGTGTCGATGTTCATCTTGATGACGCCATAGGAAACCGCCTCGGCGATCTCCTCCGGCGACGATCCGGATCCGCCGTGGAAGACCAGCGAGAACGGCTTCGCGCCCGCGGCCAGACCCAGCTTGGCGACGAGGGCATCCTGCCCGTCCCGCAGCACGGCCGGCCGTAGCTTGACCCCGCCGGGCTTGTAGACCCCGTGCACGTTGCCGAACGTCGCCGCGACGATGTAGGAATTACCCTCGGGCAGCCCCAATGCGTCGAGGGTCGCAATGAAGTCCTCCGGCGAGGTGTAGAGCTTCTCGTTGATCTCGGCCACCACCCCGTCCTCCTCGCCGCCGACGACGCCGACCTCGATCTCGAGGATGATGTTGGCCGCCTTGGTGAGCACCAGCAGTTCCTTGGCGATCTCCAGGTTCTCCTCGAGCGGCACCGCGGAACCGTCCCACATGTGCGACTGGAACAGCGGCAGGCCACCGGCCTTGACACGCTCCGTCGAGATCGCGATGAGCGGCTTGACGTAGGTGTCGAGCTTGTCCTTCGGGCAGTGATCGGTGTGCAGGGCGACCGTGATGCCGTACTTGTCGGCAACCACCTTGGTGAACTCGGCCAGGCCGACCGCACCGGTCACCATGTCCTTCACCGCGGTGCCGGAGGCAAACTCGGCACCGCCGGTGGACGCCTGCAGGATGCCGTCGCTGCCAGCCTCCGCGAATCCGCGCAGGGCGGCATTGACGGTGATCGACGACGTGACGTTGATCGCCGGGTAGGCGAAACCGCCCTCCTTGGCACGATCCAGCATCGCTGCGTAGGTCTCCGGAGTTGCGAGGGGCATGGCGTTGGTCCTTCCACTTGCGTGACGGTCGCCCGGCCACTGGCCGGACTGATGGGCTGCTCGTCGAACTGGTGACGCGGGAGTCGAAGATCTTCAATGGGCGGTGCTGACGGATGGGCTGGGCTTGCAACATCGGAAGTCGCCCGGAGAGGGGCGGCCGGTCCGCGGCTCAGTATTCCGCATGGGCCAGCAATGCGCGGGGCGGTGGTCCAGTGCCGGGCAGCATCGAGCGCTCGGCCCGGCCGCGGAGCAGCTCGGCGAACGCTATCCGCCTGCCGAGTTGTGCCCGTCGCTGACGACACCGTTGGGGGTCTCCGGCCCGGCGACGACCGCATCGCTGCTCGCGACGGTGTCGGCGGTCCCACTGGAACGCTTGCTGCGCAACGCTTTTCGATCAGCCGACGCCGCGCTCTTTCGATCAGCCGACGCCGCGCTCTTCCGGTCAGCGGCGGCCCGCGCCGGTCGGCCGACCGGCCCCGTCGTGCCGCGCCGGATCAGACCGGATCCGACGGATACCACCGACGGCGGCCGAGGCTGGGGGCTGTTCACCTGCTCGAGCAACAGCCGGGCGGCGATCCGCCCCTGGTCCCGGACGGGTTGGGAAACCGTCGTCAGGTCGAACAGATACGCGAAGTCGTGGCCGTCGACACCGACGACGGACAGGTCCCTGGGTACCCGCAGGCCGTGTTCGCGCGCCGCGTACAGCACCCCCATGGCCACTTCGTCGCTGACCGCGAACACCGCGGTGGGTAACTCGCCGGCCGCCCGGCCGCTACCGAACACCCGGTGCACCGCGGCCTCGCCGCCGTCCGTGGAGAAGCCGGTTCGCTCGACGAGGGTCGGGTCGGGCTCGATACCCGCCTCACGCAGGGTCAGGTCGTAGCCGCGGTGCCGGTCGGCCGCAGCGGTGAACCCGTGCAGCTCGTCGATGTCGTCACCGAGAAAGGCGATCCGGCGATGCCCGAGGTCCAGCAGGTGCTGGGTCGCCTGCCGGCCGACCTCGACGTTGTCCACCAGCACCCCGGACATGCCTTCGACGACGGTGCCGACCGTCACGACCGGAACTCGCACGTCCTCTAGCGAGATCAACGACTTGTCGGCGAGTGGGACATTCAACGCAAGCAGGCCATCAACTCGCTTGGTCAACGATCTGGTGTCGATCCCGGCGGTCCGGCGGCCGCCGCCCGCGACACCCATGGGGTACAGCAGCAGGTCGTAACCCTGCTGCGCCAGGACTTCCTGAGCCCCCTCGACCACGGCCGAGAAGAACCACCGCGACACCCAGGGGGCGATGACGCCGATCGCGTTGGTTCTGCCGGTGGTCAGCGCGGCCGCCGATGGCGACGGGAAGTAGCCGAGTTGGCTGGCGGCCTCCTCGACCGCGACCCGGGTGGTCGCGGACACTCCGGGGAGTCCCCGGAGCGCCCGCGACACCGTTGCGGGAGAGAACCCGGACAACGCCGCAACTTCGACGATGCCGGCGGGTTCGAAGGTGGGACCGGACATGATCATTTCTTCCGATCCTGGGCGATCAGCCCTTCACGCCTCCGGCCAGCAGGCCTCGGACGAAGTAGCGCTGCAGGCCGATGAAGACGGCCAGCGGGACGACGATCGAGATGAAGGCACCGGCCGACAGCAGCTCCCACTGACTGCCCTTGGTGCCCGACAGCTCGGCAACCGCAGCCGTGATCGGCCGCAGGTTCGGGCTCGGCGCGAACACCGTGGCCACCAGCAGGTCGTTCCACACCCACAGGAACTGGAAGATGCCGAAGGCGGCGATCGCCGGAACCAGCAGCGGCATGAGGACCACGAAGAAGATCTTCACGTGTCCCGCGCCGTCCACTCGGGCGGCCTCGACGATGGACGCCGGGACCTCCTTCATGAAGTTGTGCAGCAGGAAGATCGCCAGCGGCAGGCCGAAGATCGTGTGCGAGATCCACACCGGCCAGAACGAGTTCTGCAGATTCAGTGAGACGAAGATCGACTGCAAGGGGATCAATGCCACCTGGATCGGCACGATCTGCAGCGCGAATACCGCGACGAACAGGAAGTTCCGGCCCGGGAAGTCGATCCAGGCGAAGCAGTAGGCCGCGAGCAGGGCGAGGCTGATCGGGATCAGCACCGCCGGAAAGACGATCACGAACGAGTTGATGAAGAACCCACCGAGGCCGCCGGCCGAGTTCGACCAGGCGTTGGTGTAGTTCTCGAACGTGATGCCCGGGTTGGCGAAGAATGTCCACCAGCCCGATGTCTGAATGTCCGCGGGCGGCCGGAACGAGGTGACGAACAGACCGAACGTCGGGATGGTCCACAGGATGGCCAGCAACACGGCCAGACCGGACGCCCACGGTGAGGAGAGTTTGGTCTTGGCTTCCTGTAACCGGATCTGCTTCTTCAGCTGCCGCGGAGTCAGTGCCTCCTCGGGCGTCCGGTCCGTGGTGATCGGGAGTTCGATGGCGGAACCCGACATGCTCATCGCATTTCCTCCGAAAGCCGCATCTGCCGGACGTTGTAGACAATGACCGGAATGATGATGATGAACAAGATCACCGCTAGCGCGGCGCCGATGCCAATGCCCTGCTCGCCCTGCCGGAAAGACTGGGTGTAGAACTCGTTGGCCACCACGGACGTGCCGAAGTTACCGCCGGTCATCGTCCGGACGATGTCGAACGCCTTCAGGGAGCCCATCGCGATCGTGGTGAGCACCACGACCACCGCCGGCCGGATGGTCGGCACGGTGACCTTGCGGAACAGCTTGAAGCCGGTCGCGCCGTCGATCTGCGCGGCCTCGACGATGTCGTCGGGCACGGACTTGATCGCGGCCGACAGCACGGTCATGGCGAATCCGGCGTTGATCCAGATCATCACCGCGATCAGGAAGAAGGTGTTCCACGGTTCGGTGATGATGAATTGATAGGGATCCAGCCCGAGCCAGACCAGTATCTGATTGAGCAAACCGATCTGCGGTCGCGAGGCATCCCGGTACTCGTACATGAACTTCCAGATGATGGAAGCGCCGACCATGGAAATCGCCATCGGCAGGAAGACCAGGGCCTTCGCCAGCTTCTCACCCCGGGTCCGGTCCACCAGTACCGCGTAGATCAGGCCGAAGGCGGTGGCGACGACCGGGACCAGGATGACCCACCACACGGTGTTGAGCAGGACCTTCTGGAAACCCGGATCCGTGAAGACCTTCTCGTAGTTGGCCAGACTGAAGACAAGTTCGCTCGATCGCTGCCCGGTGGTCGGGTCGAAGATCGGCTTTCCGTCCGGCCCGACCGCTATCTCGCTGACCTGGAACGAGCGGTAGGTGGTGCTCGCAGCGGGATAGAACAGACCCACCGCCATCGCGATGGTCACCGGCCCGAGGAAGCCGACGACCACCAACCAGTTCGGAACCTTCGGGCGGTCGATGATCCACAGGATCAGGGACATGATCGCGATGAACAGGATGATCGCGATGAACATCCCCAGGAACTTCTCGAAGACCGACTCGGGAGCCAACAACCAGTCCATGACAACTCCTTCCGCATCCAGTAGGTGACCACCGAACCGTCGGCTCGCCGGGAGCCATTCGTCCTGCTCCCGGCGAGCCAACGGTCAGCGATCGATGGTCATACCGTCAGCTGGCTGGCCAGGCGGCGTCGATGTTGGCCAGGGTCGTTGCATCGTCCTGACCGGTGATCCATGCGGTGAACTGCTTCCACTCGGCATCCGACCCCACAGCGGCCGGCATCAGGTCGGAAGCGTCGAAACGGAACACCGTGTCCGGGTTCTGCAGCACGGTCAGCGCCGTCTGCTGCACCGGGCTCGGCACGCTCGAGGCCTGCAGCCCCAGGTTGGCGGAGATCCAACTGCCGGCCTGCGCCCGGGTGTTGGAGAAGTCCGGGGTGGTCAAGTAGTACATCAGGGCGTTGACCTCGGGACGATCGGCGAAGGCCGCCCAGAAGGTACCGCCACCGAGGACGACCTGACCGAAATCGGTGGTGATCGGCGGGAAGTAGAACGCGTTGATGTCGCCATCCGGACCGATCTTGGCCGACTTGAAGTTCGCGTCGAAGTTGGCCGCCTGCCGGGACAAGGCGCACTGGCCGCTCTGGATCAGCGGTGCAACGTCGTTGAACTCGGTCGACGCGATGGTGGCAACATTGCCGAGGCCGGCGTTGACGTACTTCTCGTTCTTGATCAGGTCGCCGACCTGCTTGAGGGCCTCGGCGATCGGCGGGTCGGAGAACTTCACCTCGTGGGTCACCCACTGGTCGTAGACGTCCGGACCGGCGGTACGCAGGACGTATTCCTCCAGCCAGTCGGTGATCTGCCAGCCGGTGGCCTCACCGGACTTGATGCCGATGCACCACGGCTTCTCACCCTTCGCGGCGATCTGCTCGGTCAACGCGGTCAGTTCCGCCCACGTGGTGGGAACCGTGTAACCGTTCTCGTTGAAGTAGGTCGGGGAGTACCAGACCAGCGACTTGAAGTCGGCGTTGTTCGGAACGGCGAACTGGATGCCGTTGATGGTCCCGTAGTCGATCCAGTCCTGCGGGTAGAACTGGGCCTGCAGATCCTTGGTGTCCTGCTGCAGGGGCTTGACCGAACCGGTCGAGTCGACGATCTGCTGCAGCAGACCGGGCTGCGGGAAGATGGCGATGTCCGGCGGGTTGCCGGACTGCACACGGACGATGACCTGGGCCTCGAACTCCTTGGAGCCCTCGTACTTGACCGTTGCGCCGGTGCACTCCTCGAACGGCTTCATCGCGTCGATGTAGGGCTGATCCTCCGGCGCCACGATGGTGGCATAGATGCCGACCGTCGTGCCGGTCAGGTCGCCGTAGGTCGACTTGACCGTGTCGCACCACGGGATCGACGCAGGGGCCGGGCCGGCCGGAGCCGCCGCGCTGGTGGCGTCGCCGCCTTCGCTGGACGCGGCCGCGCTGGTCTCGGCAGCCGATGTGGTACCCGAACTGGTTGAGCTACTTCCGCATGCCGTCAGCACGAGCGCTAGCGCGCTCATGCCGGCGACGGTCGCCATGAACTTCTTCGCCGGTCTGTATGACACTCGACCGACCTCCGTTTCTGAGGTGAAGGGGGGTGTGAGGGCGCTCACACATCACAGCGATGAAAACGTTTTCACAGTGGTTTTGCAAGTCGAGAGCAGAGATTGCTCGTAACAATTAAGTAACCCAACCCTTAACCGCGTCATAACGAGCGCTGTGTTGCCACCCATTGGGCCAAATGGGCGTCATCCCTCCGGCGCACGCTGGGCTCGAACAGTCGACCACCGGGGCCCGCCGACCCGGGCGTGGCATCCAGTCGCATCCGTGCCAGGATCGTGGTCGGACCACCGCGACCCGGGTCGCCCGCGACACCGTTGCGGGAGAGAACCCGGACAACGCCGCAACTTCGACGATGCCGGCGGGTTCGAAGGTGGGACCGGACATGATCATTTCTTCCGATCCTGGGCGATCAGCCCTTCACGCCTCCGGCCAGCAGGCCTCGGACGAAGTAGCGCTGCAGGCCGATGAAGACGGCCAGCGGGACGACGATCGAGATAAAGGCACCGGCCGACAGCAGCTCCCACTGACTGCCCTTGGTGCCCGACAGCTCGGCAACCGCAGCCGTGATCGGCCGCAGGTTCGGGCTCGGCGCGAACACCGTGGCCACCAGCAGGTCGTTCCACACCCACAGGAACTGGAAGATGCCGAAGGCGGCGATCGCCGGAACCAGCAGCGGCATGAGGACCACGAAGAAGATCTTCACGTGTCCCGCGCCGTCCACTCGGGCGGCCTCGACGATGGACGCCGGGACCTCCTTCATAAAGTTGTGCAGCAGGAAGATCGCCAGCGGCAGGCCGAAGATCGTGTGCGAGATCCACACCGGCCAGAACGAGTTCTGCAGATTCAGTGAGACGAAGATCGACTGCAAGGGGATCAATGCCACCTGGATCGGCACGATCTGCAGCGCGAATACCGCGACGAACAGGAAGTTCCGGCCCGGGAAGTCGATCCAGGCGAAGCAGTAGGCCGCGAGCAGGGCGAGGCTGATCGGGATCAGCACCGCCGGAAAGACGATCACGAACGAGTTGATGAAGAACCCACCGAGGCCGCCGGCCGAGTTCGACCAGGCGTTGGTGTAGTTCTCGAACGTGATGCCCGGGTTGGCGAAGAATGTCCACCAGCCCGATGTCTGAATGTCCGCGGGCGGCCGGAACGAGGTGACGAACAGACCGAACGTCGGGATGGTCCACAGGATGGCCAGCAACACGGCCAGACCGGACGCCCACGGTGAGGAGAGTTTGGTCTTGGCTTCCTGTAACCGGATCTGCTTCTTCAGCTGCCGCGGAGTCAGTGCCTCCTCGGGCGTCCGGTCCGTGGTGATCGGGAGTTCGATGGCGGAACCCGACATGCTCATCGCATTTCCTCCGAAAGCCGCATCTGCCGGACGTTGTAGACAATGACCGGAATGATGATGATGAACAAGATCACCGCTAGCGCGGCGCCGATGCCAATGCCCTGCTCGCCCTGCCGGAAAGACTGGGTGTAGAACTCGTTGGCCACCACGGACGTGCCGAAGTTACCGCCGGTCATCGTCCGGACGATGTCGAACGCCTTCAGGGAGCCCATCGCGATCGTGGTGAGCACCACGACCACCGCCGGCCGGATGGTCGGCACGGTGACCTTGCGGAACAGCTTGAAGCCGGTCGCGCCGTCGATCTGCGCGGCCTCGACGATGTCGTCGGGCACGGACTTGATCGCGGCCGACAGCACGGTCATGGCGAATCCGGCGTTGATCCAGATCATCACCGCGATCAGGAAGAAGGTGTTCCACGGTTCGGTGATGATGAATTGATAGGGATCCAGCCCGAGCCAGACCAGTATCTGATTGAGCAAACCGATCTGCGGTCGCGAGGCATCCCGGTACTCGTACATGAACTTCCAGATGATGGAAGCGCCGACCATGGAAATCGCCATCGGCAGGAAGACCAGGGCCTTCGCCAGCTTCTCACCCCGGGTCCGGTCCACCAGTACCGCGTAGATCAGGCCGAAGGCGGTGGCGACGACCGGGACCAGGATGACCCACCACACGGTGTTGAGCAGGACCTTCTGGAAACCCGGATCCGTGAAGACCTTCTCGTAGTTGGCCAGACTGAAGACAAGTTCGCTCGATCGCTGCCCGGTGGTCGGGTCGAAGATCGGCTTTCCGTCCGGCCCGACCGCTATCTCGCTGACCTGGAACGAGCGGTAGGTGGTGCTCGCAGCGGGATAGAACAGACCCACCGCCATCGCGATGGTCACCGGCCCGAGGAAGCCGACGACCACCAACCAGTTCGGAACCTTCGGGCGGTCGATGATCCACAGGATCAGGGACATGATCGCGATGAACAGGATGATCGCGATGAACATCCCCAGGAACTTCTCGAAGACCGACTCGGGAGCCAACAACCAGTCCATGACAACTCCTTCCGCATCCAGTAGGTGACCACCGAACCGTCGGCTCGCCGGGAGCCATTCGTCCTGCTCCCGGCGAGCCAACGGTCAGCGATCGATGGTCATACCGTCAGCTGGCTGGCCAGGCGGCGTCGATGTTGGCCAGGGTCGTTGCATCGTCCTGACCGGTGATCCATGCGGTGAACTGCTTCCACTCGGCATCCGACCCCACAGCGGCCGGCATCAGGTCGGAAGCGTCGAAACGGAACACCGTGTCCGGGTTCTGCAGCACGGTCAGCGCCGTCTGCTGGATCGGGCTCGGCACGCTCGAGGCCTGCAGCCCCAGGTTGGCGGAGATCCAACTGCCGGCCTGCGCCCGGGTGTTGGAGAAGTCCGGGGTGGTCAAGTAGTACATCAGGGCGTTGACCTCGGGACGATCGGCGAAGGCCGCCCAGAAGGTACCGCCACCGAGGACGACCTGACCGAAATCGGTGGTGATCGGCGGGAAGTAGAAGGCATTGATATCGCCATCCGGACCGATCTTGTTCGACTTGAAGTTCGAATCGAAGTTGGCCGACTGACGCGACAAGTAGCACGAACCGTTGAGCAGCAGCGGCGCGACATCGTTGAACTCGGTCGACGCGATGGTGGCAACATTGCCGAGGCCGGCGTTGACGTACTTCTCGTTCTTGATCAGGTCGCCGAGCTGCTTGAGCGCGTCGGCGATCGGCGGGTCGGAGAACTTCACCTCGTGGGTGACCCACTGGTCGTAGACGTCCGGACCGGCGGTACGCAGGACGTATTCCTCCAGCCAGTCGGTGATCTGCCAGCCGGTGGCCTCACCGGACTTGATGCCGATGCACCACGGCTTCTCACCGGTCGCGGCGATCTGTTCGGTGAGCGCGGTCAGTTCCGCCCACGTGGTGGGAACCGTGTAACCCTTCTCGGTGAACGTTTTCGGCGAATACCACACCAGCGACTTGAAGTCGGCGGCGTTGGGAACGCCGAACTGGATGCCGTTGATCGTCCCGTAGTCGATCCAGTCCTGCGGGTAATACTGCGCCTGCAGGTCCTTGGTGTCCTGCTGCAGGGGCTTGACCGCACCGGTCGAGTCGACGATCTGCTGCAGCAGACCCGGCTGCGGGAAGAGTCGCGATGTCCGGCGGGTTGCCGGACTGCACACGGACGACGACCTGGGCCTCGAACTCCTTGGAGCCCTCGTAGTTGACCGTCGCGCCGGTGCACTCCTCGAACGGCTTCATCGCGTCGATGTAGGGCTGATCCTCTGGCGCCACGATCGTGGAGTAGATGCCGACCGTCGTGCCGGTCAGGTCGCCGTAGGTCGACTTGACCGTGTCGCACCACGGGATCGACGCCTCGACCGGGCCGGCCGGAGCCGCTGCGCTGGTCTCGCCGTCCGCGCTCGAACCAGCCGCGCTGGTCTCGGCAGCCGATGTGGTACCCGAACTGGTTGAGCTACTTCCGCATGCCGTCAGCACGAGCGCTAGCGCGCTCATGCCGGCGACGGTCGCCATGAACTTCTTCGCCGGTCTGTATGACACTCGACCGACCTCCGTTTCTGAGGTGAAGGGGGGTGTGAGGGTGCTCACACATCACAGCGATGAAAACGTTTTCACAGTGGTTTTGCAAGTCGAGAGCGGAGATTGCTCGTAACAATTGAGTAACCCAACCCTTGACCGCGTCATACGAACGCTGCGTTGCCATCGATCGGGCCGAGCGGGCGCAATCCCTCCGACGCGCGCTGAGCTCCGAACAGTCGATCACCGGGGCCTGCCGACCGGGCGTGGCATCCAGTCGCATCCGTGCCAGGATCGTGGTCGGACCACCAGGACAGACGAGGCGGGCGAAACACCAATGACCGAACAGCTCGAGCCGGAATCGGAGATCGAGCGAACCCTCGGCACCCTGGCCAGCCTGAACCCGGCCTACGTGCTCGACCACGCCGACGCCCCGCCCGCGCCCATCACCATCGACGACATCTACCGGACCCACCGGATGCAGATGGTGCGGTTGGCGATCCTTTTGGTCGACGACATCTCCAGCGCCGAGGACGTCGTGCAGGAGGCGTTCACCGGGCTGTACCGCAATTGGTCGGGTCTTCGTGATCGAAATGCGGCGATCGGCTACCTGCGAACAGCGGTCGTCAACGGCTCGAGATCGATGCTCCGCCGCCGCCGGACCGCACGGGCCTACGTGCCGCCGGATCCCGGTACCGCCCGCTCTGCGGAATCCCTGGCGATGCTCTCGACCGAGCATCAGGCTGTGGTCACCGCGTTGGGTGATCTTGCACCTAGGCAACGAGAAGTGTTGGTCCTGCGGTACTACGGCGGGCTGTCGGAGGCCGAGATCGCCGAGGCGACCGGATTGTCGAAGGGCACGGTGAAATCAACCGCGAGCAGGGCGGTCGCAAAGCTCGGCGACATCATGCGCGAGTCCCACTCGTGACCGATCGCCCCAACCCGTCATCCAACCAGCAGCCGCCCACCGATGGCGCGGACGATTCTCGCGCCGAACAGGTGCTGGCACAGGCGCTGCGGGCGATGGCCGGCGGCGGCAAGGCGCCCGGCGCCGGGGCCGACGGTGGCGCCGTCCGGCAGCGCCGAATGACCACGGGCCAGCTCGTCCTGTTGGCCGCCATCGTCGGACTGCTGATCGGGATTGGGGCCGGCTTTATCTCGCTGATGCTGTAGCGATCTCACCATGGAGCGATCTGACGCTGTATGAAGCCTGCGCTGCCAGGATCCGGTGCCTGCCCGCGTCTCCCACCCACGCGGGCAGGCACCGGAGCTGTCGAGTCCCGAGGCGCACCCACCATGACTTCGGCTTGTCGATGCCGGAAGGTGACGGGCCGATCACTTCGGACCGATCGCACCTGGGCCTGCAGCGCCGTCATGGTCCTATGCTCGTAGCGACACCAGCTAGTGGCGGAAGCGCCACCACCGGTCAGGTCGGGGGCACGGCCGGCCCGAACCCCTGGGAGTGAGCGCGTGCGATCCGACGACATGGTCCGGCTCGGCGTCAGCTGCGCCGAACTCGCCGTCCGGGGCGCCGACTATCGGCAGCCACTTGCCGACGGAATGCTGCGAATCCTCGACGTCGATGCCGGCATCGGTGTCGTGCAGTTGCACCTGGACGAAGAAATCTCGGCGGACTCGCTGGTGACCGTCGCCGGCACGCCGCAGCTCACCGCCGAGTCCGCGAGGGGCGTGCTTCCGGTGATCGCTGAACATCCGCTGTTATCGCGGAGGGACTTCCCGGTTTGCGGCGCTTCCCGAGTCAGTGACCTGACCTGCTTGCCGGCCTTCTGGGAGGAGCCGGCCTGGCAGTTCGTGCACGGCATCAACGAGGGCCGCTACCCGGCCATGCTGAGCCTCACCTGTGATTCGGACCGGGTTGTCTTCATCGGTGCGCAACGGCGGCGCAGTGACTTCACCGATGACGACATGGAAGTTTTCGACGCCATTCGGCAGCCGCTGACCAGCGCACTGGCCTTTCGGTCAGCACTGGATCGGGCTACCCGCCGACTCGAGCGGCTCCGGGTCGTCGACAATCCGGAGCACGACGAGGGATGGGCCGCTACCGCCGAAGCCGCCGGCACCGATCCGGGCACCGTGGCCGACCGACTCGCCTCGATCCACCTGCTCCCCGACCCCTGTGCCACCGCCACCGCGGCTCCGCTGACCCCGCGGGAACGCGAAGTGCTGGCGCTGGTGGCTGCGGGCTGGACGAACCTTCGCGTCGGCCGACTGCTCGGCATCACCGAACGCACCGTGCGCAAACATCTGGGCAACGTCTACGACAAACTCGCGGTCAGCGGCCGGACGAGCGCGGCAACCTGGTGGGTGTCGCAGAACCTCGGCTGAGGTGACCTCAGCTGAACATCGACCCGGGGTTGAACAGCCCGTCCGGGTCCAGCGCGGTCTTGATTGCCCGGTGCACCTGCAGACCGACCGGGCCCACCTCGCCGGCAAGGAAACCCTGCTTCACCCGGCCGATGCCGTGCTCGCCGGTCACCGTTCCACCCAGTGCCCGGCCGGCGTCCAGGATGCGGCCGAACGCCACCTCCGCCGCCGCACATTGCTGCGGATCGTTCTTGTCGAAAACGATGGTGGGATGCATGTTTCCGTCCCCGGCATGGCCGACGACGCCGATCGTCAGCCCGACGTCCGTGGATACCTGCTCGCAGGCCGCGATCAGGGCGGCCATCTCGGTGCGCGGCACGCTGACGTCATCGGTCAGCCAGGTGCCGAGCACCTCCAGCGAGGTCAGCACCACCCGCCTGGCCTGCAGCAGCATCCGGCCTTCTTCGAGATCATCGGTGACGTAGCTGAAGACGGCACCGGCATCGACACAGACCCGCTCCAGGTGGTCCATCTCGCGCCGGCCGACGGCGCCACCGGAGTCGGACTGCCCGATCAGGATGGCGGCGGGGGTCTCGGTGTCGCCGAGGATGCTGGACCCGGTGTAGGCCTCGACGGCCCGGATGCAGGTGTTGTCCATGATCTCCAGCAGTGACGGGACCAGCCCGGCCCGGATCGCCGCGGACACGGCGGCCCCCGCGTCCTCGGTGCTGGCGAAGGCAGCGACCATCGTGCACGGCGCCGCGGGTTTCGGCCGCAGCGCCAGGGTCGCTTCGGTGATGATCCCGAGCGTGCCCTCGGAGCCGACGATCAGTTTGGTCAGGTCGTAACCGGCGACGCCCTTGACGGTTCGGCGACCGGTCCGCAGCACCTCACCGGAGGCCAGCACCGCCTCCAGGCCGAGCACCGCGTCGGTGGTGACGCCGTACTTCACGCAGCACAGGCCGCCGGCATTGGTCGACAGGTTCCCGCCGATGGTGCACCAGTCGTAGGACGACGGGTCCGGTGCGTAGAACAACCCGCGGGACTCCACCTCGGTGCGGAAGGTCAGGTTCACGACGCCCGGCTGCACGACGGCCAGCCGGTTGCCCTCGTCGATCTCCAGGATCCGGTTCATCTTCGTCAGCACGACGCTGACGGCCCCGTCGACGGCGTTGGCGGCGCCCGTCAAACCGGACCCCGCGCCCCGCGGGATGATCGAAACCCCGGCCGCAGCGCAGGCCCGGACGACCGCGACGACCTGCTCGGTACTTGTCGGGAACACCACCGCCAACGGCGTGCCGGACGGCGCCAAGGGCATCATGTCCCGGCTGTAGGTCGCGGTGATGTCCGGGTCGACGACCACATTGGCCTCGCCGACGGCGGCTCGTAATGCGCCGATCAACGCTCCAGCCGCACCGTTGGCGGGGTGGTTTCCGGCCATCGATGGCGTGGCTGACACGGCGGTGGTCGGCGTCGTTGCCTGCATGTCACCACGGTAGTCGCCGGGCCCGCAGCCGGACCGCGCCCAGGTTGCGCGTCCGTGCGCACCGTCTCATCCGCGATCAATCACACCGAAAGGTGATGCCGCACCGGCTACCTTTGATGGTGTGACTTCTAACCTCGCACTACTGCCCGGTTGGCTAAGCCCGGAAACCCTGATCACGAGCATGGGCACGTGGGCCGTCCTCGGCATCATGCTGATCATTTTTGCCGAGTGCGGCATCCTGCTCGGCTTCTTCCTGCCCGGTGACACCCTGCTGTTCGTCTCGGGGCTGTTCATCGCCGCCGGAACCATCGACATCCCGCTGTGGCTGTTCATCCTGATCGTCTCGGTGGCCGCCTTCGTCGGCAACATGGTCGGCTACGGCATCGGCTACAAGGTCGGACCTGCGGTGTTCTCCCGGCCCGACGCCAAGTTCCTCAAGCACGAATACATCGAGAAGTCCGAGGCGTTCTTCGCGAAGTACGGCAAGATCACCGTCGTGCTGGCCCGGTTCGTGCCGATCGTCAGAACGGTCGCCACGGTGATGGCCGGCGCCTCGCGGATGAATTTCAAGATCTACACGCTCTACTCGGCGATCGGCGGCGTGTTCTGGATCACTTCGGTGACCATCGCCGGGTACTTCCTCGGGCAGATCACCTTCGTCAAGGAAAACCTGGACTTCATCGTGCTCGGGGCTGTGGTCATCGTCATCTGCGCTTCTGCTTTTCCGGCCATTGCCCACTGGCTGCACAGCCGCCGCCAGGCTCGGGCGGCCGTGGAAAGCGCATCGAATGACGTCGGCGGCGAGAAGGCTGCCGAGTAACGCACCGCGCAGACCGGACGCCATTGTCAGGCCGGTGTGCACCAGGATTCCGGTAGCGACACTTCGATGCCGATGAATGTCGTCGATGTCGCACAGGTCTCGTCCTTGACGCTGTTCGCGAAGTCCATGACCTGCTGCCGTTGCTGCCAGCCGATGAAGATCAGCACGGCCGCCAACACCAGCGCGATGATCTTGCCGACGACCCTCTTGATCACGATCGCGGCCACCACACCGACGACGCCGATGCCGAGCAGAACCCAGGGCGCGGTGCTCTGGACGGTGTTCAGGTCGACATTCACGCGGCCGAATCTATACGGCCAAGTCGCCCCACCAACGCACCGAGCCCGGCCCGCGACTGCGGACCGGGCTCGGTGACGGTCGTTGTTGGCTACGCCGCGGAACGCGCCGCGCCGTCAAGCAACTGAGCGCCGTCAAGCAGCGCAGACTCGCCGGTGGCCGGGCGCTGCACGTCCGGCCGCACTGCGGTGTAGCTGCTGCTCAGCAACGGCGAGGAAATGATCATGTCCGCGGTGGCGACGTTGTTCGCCACCGGGATGTTCCACAGCGCCGCCAGCCGCAGCAGCGCCTTGACGTCCGGATCGTGCGGCTGGGGCTCCAGCGGGTCCCAGAAGAAGATCAGCATGTCGATCTCGCCCTCGGCGATCTTCGCGCCGATCTGCTGGTCCCCTCCGAGCGGCCCGGACAGGAAGCGGTGCACCCGCAGGCCCAACTCGTATTCGAGCAGGGTGCCGGTGGTCCCGGTGGCGTACAGCTCGTGCGCTCGCAGGGTCCCGACGTTGTATTCGGCCCAGGCGAGCAGGTCAACCTTCTTGTTGTCGTGGGCCACCATCGCGATCCGGCGGGTGGCTGGTGTCAGGCTCAGATCGGTCGAACTCAAATCGATACTCATATTTGGCGTGTCTCCTTGGAGTCGCAGTTCCATCGGACAAGGAATCCCGTCCGCTCTAGTCGGCCCGACGAAGGAGGGGCCGCCAATCGGTACAGCAGGAGAGCACTGAGACAACCAGACGACGAAGGAATCTGGTGATTCAGTGCACTCCTGGTGCTTCAGTTGGTGGACGCGCCGGGGTTGTCACGGTTCGGCTACCGGGGCGCTCTCACAGCTGACGCACATCGCGACGCCGCCCGCTCGGACGTGGATCAGCGCGGCGTCAGGCCGGGTGCGGCCCGGTCTCGACCGGCCAAGCCGTGCTCAGGTCGGCGTGCTGCCGGATCCAGGCGTGCATGGCGATCCCGGCCGCGACCCCGGCGTTGATCGACCTGGTGGATCCGAACTGCGCGATCGACACGGTCATCGCGGCCCGCGCACGTGCCTCATCGGTGAGCCCGGACGATTCCTGGCCGAACAGCAGCAGGCAGTCCTCCGGCAGTTCGACGGTTTCGATCGGCACGGCGCCCGGCAGGTTGTCGACGGCCACCACCGTCAGGCCGTTCGCCGCCGCGAACGCCATCACGGATGCGACATCCGGATGGTGCTCGATGTGCTGATACCGGTCGGTGACCATCGCCCCACGCCGGTTCCATCGTTTGCGGCCGACGATGTGCACCGCGGCCACCGCGAAGGCGTTGGCGGTGCGCACCACGGTGCCGATGTTCATGTCGTGACCGAAGTTCTCGATGGCCACATGCAGCCGATGACGCCTGCTGTCGAGGTCGGCGACGATCGCCTCCCGCCGCCAGTAGCGGTACCGGTCAATGACGTTGCGGGTGTCCCCGTTGGTCAGCAGGTCCGGGTCCAGCCGTGGGTCGGCCGGCCACGGCAAGGGGTGCGGCCCCACTCCGACGGCTAGCGGTCCCGCGGTCGGCCACTCCGTCGGACCCGACTCGGGCGGCTGCGCTGCCGCAGCCTCGGTCTGCTCCGTCACATCGGCGGCAGGCCGAGGTCGTCCAACCCCAGCAGGTACCGGTACGTCAGGCCCGCCTCCGCGATCACCCGATCGGCACCGGTTCCCCGGTCGACGATGGTGGCGACCCCGACAACCTCGGCGCCGACCTCGCGCAATGCCTCGACGGCCTTCAGCGGTGATGCGCCCGTGGTGGTGGTGTCCTCGACGACGAGTACCCGGCGGCCCTGCACATCGGGGCCCTCGATCCGGCGCTGCATGCCGTGGGCCTTGGCTTCTTTTCGCACCACGAAGGCGTTCAGCGGCTGGCCGGGCGCGTGCATCATGGCCGTCGCCACCGGGTCCGCCCCGAGGGTGAGCCCGCCGACCGCGTCGAAGTCCCAATCCGCGGTGAGTTGCCGCAGCAGAATCCCGATCAGCGGACCGGCCTCGTGGTGTAGCGTCGCCCGGCGCAGGTCGACGTAATAGTCGGCCTCGCGACCGGAGGACAGCACCACCTTGCCGTGCACAACGGCGAGTTGGTTGACCAGTTCCGCAAGCCGGGCCTTGGCTGCGCCGTCCGGCGCCGGGTCGTCAGCCGGATCGGCCGGCGCACTGAAATCGGCCGGTGCAGTGAAATCGTGCGGTAGCGGGGCGTCATCGACGAGGTGGTCATCACTCACAGGGCCCAGCCTGACACACGCGGCGGACAGGCCCGCGCGCGACATTTCACCGCAGCGCGCGTTTGAACCCCCGAGCACCGGGGTACCGGCCAATCAGACGCACGCAACCGTCGCGGGCGTCCATCAGATCAATGGAGGGACCACGACATGACCATGGGCGACAAGATCAAGCACGCAGGCGAAGAGGCTGTCGGAAAGGTCAAGGAGACCACCGGCAAGGTCACCGGCAACGAGGAGCTCGAGGCGCGTGGCCAGGCCGAGCAGGCCAAGGCCGACGTCAAGCAGGCCGGGGACAGCGCGAAGGATGCCGCCAAGGACGTCTTCGGTAACTGATCACCGGCAGTTGGCCGCCGCCGACGCCAGGTCGAGAACGTTTCGGCAGGGTGTCCGCGGCGGCTTTTGCTTTCCTCACGGCTCGCTCGTCGCGGGCTGACTGGTCAGCTGCGCCTTGGCGGCGCCGCGCCGGACCAGCGCCCGCGGGGCGAGCTTTGTCACCAGGAACATCGTCTTGTACAGCGTCGAGGGAATGGACAGCGGCCGGTTGGCCCGCAGGTCCGCCATCGAGGCTGCCACCAGCTTGTCGACGTCGACGTAGGCCCAACTTGGAACCCGCGTCATGTCGATCTTCGCCCGTTGATGGAACTCGGTGCGCACGAACCCGGGACACAACGCCTGTATGCGGACGCCGGTCCCGCGCAACGTCATCGACAGTCCCTCACTGAACGACACCACGAACGCCTTCGAAGCGCCGTAGGTCGACCCCCGGCCGGGCACCAGGCCAGCCGTTGACGCGACGTTGATCACCCCGCCGTGGCCCCTGTCCAGCATTCCGGGCAGCACCGCGTGCGTCAGCAGCATCACCGCCACCGCGTTCAGCTCCACCTGCCGGATGAGATCGGCCTCGGTCGCCTGCAGGAAGTCCGTCTCCAGGGTGCCGCCGGCGTTGTTCACCAGCAGGTCGATCGGATCGTCGGTGGATCGCAAGCGATCAGCGACTTGTGCTCTGGCGCGCGCATCGGTCACATCCGCGACGAGCACCTCGACGTCCGGGGCACCGGCTGCGAGCAGTGTCAGCTGCCGGTCCGCGAGCCGTTCAGCGTTCCGGGCGACGATCACCAGTCGATAACCGCTCGCGGCCAGCTGCCGGGCAAATGCCCAGCCGATCCCAGAGGTCGCACCGGTGACAAGGGCGGTAGGCATCCCCAGAAGGTAACCGAGCGAGGATGGCCGCCGACGCTCCTTCCGCGTCGGCGAACTGCGCAGCGATAACGGCACAGCACCGTCACCGATTGGTCTCATCTGCGTACTACCGTCCGGACGATGCGGCGTCGGCCGTCCGCCGACCACCATTGCGTGGTGTCGACGTCGACCATGCCGACGACGCGCGGCCTGCTTTCCTCAGAGTGCCCTGAATAACCTGGCTCCTTCGTCGCGAGGATGTTCCAGTGCACTCTGCTGTATCGATTGGCGCCTGGCTCCTTCGTCGCAGGCGACTCCACGGAAGGACCCGTCATGCCTGCTGTCGATGACCTCACCGAATTGGTGGAGAACGCCGCCTCCGCCGAACGCATCGTCCTGTCATCGAAGTGGAAGGACCGGCCGGACGTCGACAAACTGGTCCGTCGGGTCCGTAAGAACGCCGACTCCATGCGTTCCGACCTAAATGATTTCACCGACTCCGCGCAGTTGTCATCCCGCTGGGTGGCGCTGCGGCAGGACTACCTCGACCTGGGTCCGCAGGAGTCGCTGCCGGAGCCGGAGCTGACCCCCGAACAGGAAGCCGCCGACGAGCGGGTCGCCGCCGAACAGGGCAAGGCGGTGCGCAGGCTCAGTCACGCCGCCGCGGCGCAGGCGGAACGGGACGCCGTCGCCGCGGTCAACTTCGCCCGGATCGCCCTCACCGATGCCGCCCTGGCCGTGCTGCAGGCCCGACTGGCCAGGATCGACGCCGGTGAGGACGACCCAGACGCGGCCACCGTCGACGGCCACATCCCGCTGCACGGCAAGAACCCGGTGAGCCGGCACGGTCCGGCGCTGGCGCACGGCCTGACCGGCGAGATCAAATACGTGCTGGCCCGCAAGCCCCGGAACACGATGAAGAGCCTGGCGATCGCCCTTGCGATGGGCCTGCTGTACCTCGGCTTCATCCGGGTGTTCGAGTGGGACGAAGACCAGAAATGGCTGCCCTACCTGGGACTCTGGGCGATCGGCGTCGTGATGGGCGGAAGCGTCTGCGTGAACGCCATGAGCTTCGACGCCATGCGGGTCCGGGCCGCATTGGACAGCGGTGAGCGGCTCTGGCACCTGCTGGTGATCAAGAACCTGGCATTGCTGTGCATCGTCGCACCGATCGGCTTCCTGCTGTGCGCGCTGCTCGCCTGGCGAGCCGGCGACATCTACGCGTTCTTCAAGGGCTGCGCGCTGATGGTCAGCATGATCCTGCTGTGGCTCGGTGTCGGCAACGTCCTGTCCATCGTCCTGCCGTCCCGGGACGAGCCGATCAAGCAGCGACGGCAATCCGGCAGCCTCAAGCAGTTCATCATCGCGTTCGTGGTCGCGTATTTCATCGGCTATCTGGTGAATGCGATGCTGGTCTGGCGGGTTTTCGCTGCCCAGGAGCTGACCCAGCGGCTCGGCAACGCGCTGCTGCCGGCGATCATCGTCATCGCGTCCAGTGCCTTCATGTGGATCCTGTTGACCATCGTCGCGGTGGCGCTCTCGCAGAACCCCAAGGTCCGCCGGGTCATGCAGAAGGAGATCACCGACTACAAGGCCAACGCGGAGATGAAGGCGTTCGCGCAGGAGGCCGAGCAGGAAGCGGCCGCCAACGCCGCCGACGGGCAAGCAACCGCCGTCGGCCGGCGCAGCCTGATCGTTACAAGTCGGCGGCTCGGACCCATTTTCGCGGCTCCCACCTGATACAACCCTTCCATGACTATTCACCGCGGCCATCTGTTCCACCTCACCGGCCGGCCGACGGTCAGCGACAGCCAGGCGGCTCTCCAATCGGTGCCCGACGGGGCGCTTGCCGTTGGGGATGACGGCCGGATCCGCTATTCGGGCGCGTACTCCGACCTGCCACCGGAGCTGGCCGCGTCGGAGGTCATCGACCACCGGCCGGGTTACCTGCTGCCCGGTTTCATCGACACCCACGTGCACTTCCCGCAGACCTACAGCGGTGACTCCTACGGCGGCGGGCAGTTGCTGGAGTGGCTCAACTCGTGCATCTTCCCGGCCGAATCCCGGTTTACCGATCCGGAATTCGCCCGTGCCGCCGCCGTGGATTTCTGTGACCGCCGGATTGCCGCCGGGACAACCGCCGCCGTCGTCTTCGGCTCGGCCTTCCCTCATGCGCAGGACGCCCTGTTCGCAGAGACACAGCGCCGCGGCCTGCGGATCGTCAGCGGCCGGGGCACGCAAACGGGCGGGCCGGCTTCCGCGGCCGCCTTGATCACCAGCGAGGAAGACGCCATCCGGCTGACCCGCGAGGAGATCGAGAAGTGGCATGCCGCCGACACCGGTGACCCGGCAACGGCTCTGCTGCATGTTGCGGTGGTACCGCGGTTCTCGCTGTCGGTGACCCCGGAGACGTTGCGCGAACTGGGTGAGCTCTACGACTCGGTCCGCGATCGGGGCGTGTACTTCCACACCCACCTCAACGAGAACAACCGGCCCGGTACGGGCGAGATCGACACGACAAAGGCCGTCTACCAGTGCGATTCGTACCTGGACACCTATGACGGCAAATTCCTGCCGGGCTCTGCGGTCGGCGGCAAGAGCCTGCTGGGGCGGCGCAGCATTCTGGCCCACGCGGTGCACTGCACCGACGCGGAACTGGCCAGGATGGCCGAGACCGGGACCTCGATCTCGCACTGTCCGACGTCACAACAATTCCTCGGTTCTGGCACCATGCCGTGGAAGCGGACGGTCGCGTCGGGGGTCAACATTTCCATCGGCAGCGACTTCGGCGGCGGTGACGAATGGCTCATCCCACAGGTTCTCGGGGACAGCTTCAAGGTGCACATTTCCGAGCCGGGTGACGCCGGGGTTTCGCTGCACCCGGCGGAACTGCTGTTCATGGGGACGGTCGGCGGTGCGCGCGCCCTCGACATGGAGGACCGGATCGGCAACTTCGACGCCGGCCGGGAGGCGGATTTCATCGTGGTCGACCCGGCCGGTTGGGCCCCGCTCGGCGCGGCACTGTCCAAGGGTTCCCGATCCGCCGACCCCGAAATGGCCAGGGATCAGACGTTGTTCGCGTTGTTGATGAGCATGCGGGAGCCGGCCATTACCCACGTCTACGTTCAGGGGCGGCGGGTCTCGGCGGTTTAGTGGGGCAGGCCGACACGGGTGGGTACGGCAAGTCGCACGCTGCAGTGCAATCACAGGGGGACGACGTGGACGGCCGGGCAACCGCAGTGTCGCTTTTTCATCGCACCGGGGATTCAGCGGGTTTCGCGGCCTGGGCGCAGGACGTCGCGGTGGCGGCGGCGAGCCTGCCCGGTCACCTCCGGAACAGCGTCAGCGCACCGTCGTCCCCGGAGTTCGACTGGGCCATCTCGTCCACGTTCGACTCCACGGAGGACCTGCATCGTTGGCTGGACAGCGCGGCCCGATCAACGACCCTGATAGACGGCGCCGGGCGCGGGTTTCAGCGCAAGTGCGCTGACCTGATCCTGCCGGGCGCGGCGGCACTTCCCACCGGGACCAGCGTGTTCGAACACCAGGTGGGACCGGGGCTGTAGGAGTCCTTCGGGCAGACCCAGGCCAGGCTCATTGCGCTCAGCCGGTCCTTCTCCGGGTTCGAGGGCGCGGCGTTGGTACAGCCCGACACTGATCCTTCCGAGTGGCTGTCGATCCTGCGCTTCCGCACCGACGAGCAACTCGCGGCCTGGCTGAACTCCACCGAGCGTCAGCGCAGCGCTCCCCGAGTTGCGCGCCCAACTCAGCCAGGACTTCTCCGTGCTCGCGCACAGCACGCCGTTCGGGTCGATTCTGCGCGTCCAGGACGGCGTCACCCGGGTCACGCCGGAGTGGAAGACAGCGATGCTGGTGCTGCTGGTGTTGTATCCGACGGTGATGGCGCTGTCCCGGTTCCTCGGGCCGGTGCTCGATGATCTCGGCGCCGAGCCATGGTTGTCGATGTGGCTGAGTCAAATTGTCAGCGTCGCTCTGATGACCTGGTTCCTGATGCCAGCCGTCACCGGTTGGTTCCGGCGCTGGCTCGACCCCGTTCGACGGGGCCGGTGTCCGGGCGAGTGCGATAGGCGCCGCCGTGGTCGCCGGGGTGTACGCCGTGACCTTGACGATCTTCGCGTCGGTGACCTGGCTGCAGTTCTGGGACTATCTGGACTGACGACTTGGTCGTCAAGACTATCCGAGCATTACCAACCCGAGGAGCCCCGTGATCCCGACCGGCCGCCAGATCTCCCTCCAGCACGGCGATGTCGCTGCCGTTGTCACCGAAGTCGGTGCGGGACTGCGGGAGTTGACCTGGCGGGGCCGGCCACTGGTGATCGGGTTCGCCCAGGACGAGATCCCGGACGCCTTCCAGGGCGCTGTTCTGGCTCCGTGGCCCAACCGGATCGCCGACGGCAGATACCGGTTCGACGGTCAGCTGCACCAGTTGGACCTGTCCGAGCCGGAGCGGTTCAACGCGCTGCACGGGTTGGTGAACTGGGCGGAGTGGGACGTCGAGCGGGCCGAGGCCGCGGTGGCCAGGCTCACCCATCGGCTGTGGCCGACGCCCGGCTACCCGTTCCTGCTCGACCTCGCGGTTGATTACCGGCTGACCGACGACGGCCTGACCTTCGGGCTCAGTGCGCGCAATGCCGGCGACACGGCCGCCCCGTACGGCGGGTCGTTCCATCCCTACCTGGTCGCCGGCAGCGGTGACGCCGACTCGTGGACGGTGCAGTCGCCGGCCGGCAGCTACCTCACGGTGGACCCCAACCGGCTGCTGCCGCGCGGCATCGCCCCGCTGGCCGAGTTCGACTTTCGCGACCCGACGCCGCTGGCCGGGCTTGAGATCGACCATGCGTTCACCGATATCGCCTTCGACGACGCCGGCCAGGCTTCGTTGTCCTTGATCGACGACGCCGGCGACGGCGTCAGGATGACCTGGGACCGCAGGTGCCCGTGGTTGCAACTGTGCATCCCCGGCAAGCGCCGAATCGACCTGCACAGCACCGCCGACCTGTACCGCAGGGCACTCGCCGTCGAACCGATGACCTGCCCGCCAGACGCGTTCAACTCCGAGGTCGACCTGATCGTGCTGGAGCCCGGGGAGTCGCATTCTTTCGAGCTGACGATCGGCGGGATCGGGTAGCGATCGGCGGGGATCGGTCGCGAATGGCCGATAGGTCGCGAACGGTGGCATGTGGGCAGCGGTCGCCGGGATGTGTCGCCGCCCTGCGGTCAACCGGTTTGCTAGCCCATCGTCTTGGAGCCGTCGATGGTCTCCCGGAGGATGTCGGCGTGCCCCGCGTGCTGGGAGGTCTCGGCCAGCACGTGCAACAGCACCCTGCGGGCCGACCAGCTTGCGCCCGGCTCGAACCACGGCGCCTCCGGCAACGGGAACGAATGATCGAGATCCGGCAGGGTGGCGATCAGCTCGTCCGTCCGCTGCGCCACCCGGTCGTAGTCCGCCAGCAGTCCGGCCAGCGTCTCGGACGGTGTCATGTCGAAACGGGACATCCAGGCATCCACGTTCCATTCGCCGGTTGACATCGCCTCGGCACCGCCGACGGCGAATTTCATCCACATCTCCTCCGTTTCGGCGACGTGCTTGATCAGCCCGCCCAGGCACAGCGCGCTGGCCGTGGGCCGGAGTGCGGCTTGCTCATCGGTGAGATCGCGGACGGTGTACCGCAGGAAGTACCGGTGCCGACGGATCGACTCCAGCAGGTCCGCCCGCTCACCGGTCAATGGCTGCGCTTCGCCAGTGTTGGAACTCATCGTGGTGGACTCCGTCATGTTGGGCCGCCTTCGTCGTTGGTCTCGCTCGTGTACCACCAACGATAGGAGCGGTAGCGGTCAGGTCTTGTCCTCTTCTCCAGGCTTCCCGACAACGACAGGAGCGAGGCGACTCGATCAACATCGTCTGCGACGCTGACCCGGTTGGCCACCCGACTTCGTGACGAGCCAGGCTGTTCGGATGTCCCATCTCACGTTCCGGCCGCCCTGGGCGTCTACCTGACGTGACCAAGGCCCCCTTCGAACGTATCGTCGCGCAGCACGGCGCCACGGTGCTGCGTGTCTGCCGTGCTGTGCTCGGCCCGCACGAGGCGCAGGATGCGTGGTCGGAGACGTTCCTGTCGGCCTTGCGCGCGTACCCCGATCTCCCGGACGGCGCCAACGTCCAGTCGTGGCTGGTGACGATCGCGCATCGCAAGGCGATCGACATCACCAGGGCACGGTCCCGTGCGCCGGTCCCGGTCGATTCCCCGCCCGAACCGCTGTCTCATGCCCGGATCCCGGAACCGGGCACAAATGATGTGTGGGCGGATGTCGCGGCGCTGCCCACCAAACAACGTCAGGCCATCGCGTATCACTACCTGGCCGGGCTACCGCACCAAGAAGTCGCCGAGATCATCGGCGGCACAACGGATGCGGCCCGTCGCGCCGCCGCTGACGGCATCAAGTCACTGCGCCGCGCCTACCGGCTCTCCGCTCGTGTCGCGCGGAGTGCCGGCAACTGGCCCGCTGCCGACTCGCCGGCGCTCCCGCATTCCCGAACCCCCGAACCGAACGGACAAACCCGATGACCACGCCCGAAACAGACACCGCCGCGCTCCTCGCGCGCCTGTACGACCCGGATCCCGCCGCGTTATCCCGGCTTCGCGACACCCTGGTCGGTGACGCCGCCGCGGCCGGTCTGCTCGACGTTGCCTACCGCACGCTCGACACCCCGGTGGGCACGCTGTTGCTGGCCGCCACCGAACAGGGCCTGCTCCGGGTGGCATTCGACATCGAGGATCACGACCTGGTCCTGGTCGCCCTGGCGGAGAAGGTCAGCCCGCGCATCATGCTGTCGCCCGGCCGCCTCGACCCCGTCGCACGTCAACTCTCGGAATACTTCGCCGGCGGCAGGAGGTCGTTCGACCTGCCGCTGGACTTCCGGCTCGCGTCGGGCTTCCGGCGCAGCGTGCTGGCCCATCTACCGGACATCGCCTACGGGCACACCGAGAGCTATGCGCAGGTCGCGCTCGCCGCCGGCAGCCCGCGGGCGGTCCGGGCAGTTGGAACCGCGTGTGCGATGAACCCGATCCCGGTTGTTGTGCCGTGCCATCGGGTAGTTCGGTCCGACGGTTCCTTCGGTGGCTATCGGGGCGGTGCGGCGGCCAAGGAGTTGCTGCTGACAATGGAGTCGGCCGCCTGACATTGCGGCCAGGTCAGGTCGGTCCGACCACAGAAAGCTCGGCCTGCTGCCCGCGCAGTCACGTCCCGGATGGGCCGGGCGGCGCCCACAGCGAAGCCGGATGATCCGGGTTGGCCGCCAGGATGAACCAGGTGGTGGCGGCCATCGCGGATGCGGTGGTGAGCTCCCGGTCCGGGTCCGGCGTGGTGGCCATCGGCATTGACCCATCCGCACGCTGCGCCGACGCCAGCCCAATCATCGTCGCCGCGTACCCGACCGCGTCGCCGTGCCGGGCCTGCGCCAGGGCCACTCCGAACGATCCCTCGAACCACACGGTGCTCAGCGGGTTCGGAACGGCCGGTTGCGGCGCGAAGGCCAGGTAGCCGGCGGCATTCTGGTCCGCCACCGCAAACGCTGACGTGCGGTTCAGGGAGAGGGCCGCCAGGTCAGGCCGGTTCGCTGCGTTGAGGAAGATCGAGCCCCAGGAGTTCACATCCAGCGGCTCGACGGTATCCCGGCCCTCTGGGCGCATGCCCTGCGAGAAACCACCTCTCGTCGGGTCCCACAGGACCGTGAGAATCGCCTGCCGCAGCGTGTCGGCTGCGGTGGCGCAGCGAATGCAGTCGAGGACGCTGGCCGCGAGCGACAGTGCTTGCCAGGCATCGAGATTGTGTTCGGTGGACGCCCAGGACAGCCGTTCTGCCGGGTGTGTCGAACCGCCGGAGTTGGTCCCCCACCCGCCGGTCAGCAGACCACTCATCGGCCCGTCGGTCACCTGTTGACGGAGCAACCAGTCGATGCCCTGCTCGGCACGCTCCCGGACAGCTGCGGCAGCACTGCCGTTCGGCACATGCCGCAGATAGCTCAGGAGCGCGTAGGCGGCGACGGCATTGTTGCCGGTCAGGTAGACCGGCGAGCCGGCTGTTGGGTTCGTTTGCGCCGCAACGGAAATGAACCCACCTGCCTGCGCGCCGGCGGCGGTCTGCATGGCCAGCAAGCCCGCCACCAGCGTTTCTGCAGTGCCGACATCGTTCATCACCAGAGCACTCTGCACGGCGAGCGCCTGATCGTAGGTGTAGCTCACCTCGCTGTCGCCGTGTTCGGGCTGGTAGGAGCGAACCAGGCCGGTGGTCGGCGCGTACTCGGCCAGCACTTCGTCCTCGCCGGTTGTGGTCGTCGCGACCAGTTGGAAGGTCTTCGCGCCGGGAGCGGTCCGCGGGAAGGTGAAGGCTCCGTTCGCTGCGGCGGGCTGGCTGTCGATCAGATAGCGTCGATCGGTGGTGGCGAAACTCCTTATTTCCCAACCGTTATAGGTCCCAGGCGACGGCCACGGCAGGCCAACCGGCGCATAGCCGGCCTGCGCGTCGAGGACCCCGAACTGCCAGTTGCCCGCGCCGGGGTCGATCACTGCACGCAGGTCGATGGCGAACGACCCGTCGGCGCGCACCAGTGCCTGCAGGGGAACCTGAACGCGCTGACCATCCAGCTCCCGATAGACCTGGATGATCCACCGGTTGGGTTGGGCGGCCAGCGTGATCTGCCCGATGATCGGGCCCCGGTAGTCCGGCGACGACGCGGCTGCCGATGACGCGGCGTCCAGCACCACGGCTGCGGTGGTGACCGCTGGTGGGGTCACACCGGCAACGGCGAATGTTCCGGCAACCGGTCCCGTCCAGTCGACCGGGTACTCGCGCTCCGGGCTGATGACCGAGTCAGAGGTGATGAGCGTTGCGGTTCGGAGCATCGACCGGACCCACGCCCACGCGTGTTCCGTTGCGCTCGAAGTTGCTGCGGACACCTTGCCGGTCGTCTCGACGGCAGCGGCTTCCGCTGCGGCAGCGGTTCTCTCGACGGCAGTGGTTCTCGCGGCGGCAACGGCTATCTCAGCGGCAGCGGTTTTCTCAGCGGCAGCGGTTTTCTCAGCGGCAGCGGTTTTCTCAGCGGCAGCGGTTTTCTCAGCGGCAGCGACGTTCTCGGCCGGCGCCGGCCGCACGTCGCGGGCGGACTCGGCGGCGCCGCGTGAACTGCTTGCGGACGCCGACCCAGCTGATGCCATTGTGAGACCGTATGTGGCGAGGAGAATGACGACGGCCGTCCGGCCAAGAACGCGCGGGACGGCACCGTTGCGTGTCACCTGATGAACCTCCCCCGATAGCGCGTGGCGTGGTCCAAACGGGCGGACACTTTCGCAACCTCTTGACCGTAGGACACGAGGACCAAACCCTGAATAGGGTCGGCCGCATCTTTAGATTGGACTCCGGGCCGATCCGATCACCGCCCGTTCCGAACCTCCCCGGACGGGTGGCGCGCAATCGGGATTCATTCCCCAGAGGTGTTGGCGGTCCACTGAGGCCCGAATGAGGGCCCGATCCAGTGAGCCAAATCTCCGGACAGCCGCGCAAATGGATGGCCGGACCGTCGCAGCGTGCGACCGGCGCCGGCCAAGGACACCGTGGAGTTCATGAGTCCGCTGTTGCGGGCATCGAGGTATCGACAACGCGGCGTGCACGAGTCCGCCTGCTGCGGGCATCGAGGTATCGACAACGCGGCGTGCACGACTCCGCCTGCTGCGGGCATCGAGGTATCGACAACGCGGCGTGCACGACTCCGCCTGCTGCGGGCATCGAGGTATCGACAACGCGGCGTGCACGACTCCGCTGTTGCGGGTGCGAGGATCCGGGCCGATGCTCACTCACGGGTTGAGCAGGTCGGTGACGCGGTGGGTGGTGTTGCGTCTGGGTTTCTGCTCCGGGTCCACCCAGATCGGGGGCACGAATTCGGGGATGCCGTCGGCGCCCCAGTTGATCTTCCAGAAGCCCTTGTGGACCTCCGTGTGATGGAAACGGCACAGCAGACAACCGTTTTCGTAGCAACTGTCCCCACCATCGAGCCAGCTGAGCACATGATGGGCGTCGGTCCAGGCCGGTGGCCGGTCACAACCCGGGAAGCAACACCCACGGTCGCGTTGGGTGATCGCTTTCCGGATCGGCGCGGTGAACAACCGTTTCGCCCGGCCGACGTCCAGGACCTCGGACTTGCCGTTCATCACCATCGGGATGATCTCGGCGTCGCACGCCAGCAGCCGCACTTCCCCGGCGCGGATCACCCCACCCAATTCGAGGTACGCGGCGCCGATCCGGTTCCGCAGGTCCGCGTAGTCCATCGTGAGCGTGATGTGCGGGCGTTCCCCACCGTGCGTCGGTGCTGTCACCGACGTTCAGGTACCGGGTGAGGACTTCCTTCAACGCGTGCCCCCGCCGGACCGCGGGGGTGCGGCGGTCCGGGGTGCCGTCCGCACCCGGCTTGGTGTTCGTGAGCCCCTCGATCGCCTTGCCCAGCAGTTCCACGCCGACGTCGTCCAACTGGCCCTTGAACCCGGTGAGCCCGGTGTCCGGGTTGCGGGTGCCGATGGTCAACTGCACCCGGTCGGCCGGGTCGTTGTCGGGTTTCCCGTCCAGATCCAACGCATGGGCAACGGATCTTCGCGAACGCCGCGAACGGTTTCGGTTCGGTCACCGTGCCGGCCTGCACGAGGACCTTCTTCGCCTCGTCGAGCATCCCCGGGTCCGGGTTCCGCGCGCCCTTGATGGTGGACACCACAATCCTGGTCTGCTCCACCCCGATCGATCCGTCCGCCAACGCGGCCGCGAGTTCCGGGAGCACCGGGTCCGCCACCCCACCGGACGGCTGGGTTTGTGGGAGGACCATTTTCGCGGTGTTCACCCGGGCCCTGGCGTCCGGCGCGGAGATCGTCAACGTCTCCCGCAGCAGGGCGACGGTGGACGCGGACCCGAAGCTCGCCGCGGTGTGCCGGGTGTCGACCTCCCCCGCGACCCGCACCTGCGCGGCGTACCCGAGCCGGGCCAGGCCCTCGATGGACTGCGCCAACGCCAGCAGGTCCAGTTCGGGGATCTTCCAGAAATCCAGGTCCTGCAGGTCCCGCAGGGCGGCGCACGCGGTCGTGACATCGGCCTGCGCCGAGTCCAACACGGTGTCCATCCCCATACAAGAACCCTAGCCTGGACCACCGACAGTCCCCTTTCAGCAACGGATCTCGCGCCAAGCCTCCCCGTACCGAACCACTGCTCAACGGGTTCATCACCCGCTCAACGGTGACTGCAGCACCCATCAAGCGGGAGTTCAACCCCAATAGCAACGCTTCAGCACCGCCCCAGCCAGCACAAGACGTGTGTGGGGTTACCCGCCAACTGGCGGACCGTAACCGCCGCCTGGCGCTGTTGGCTGGATCCGGCGGTCCTGGTGCTCGACCTTCCGCAGTCCTGGACGGCCGCCCAGGTCGCGTTTCGGTTCACCGCGGAAGGCACCGAGCAGGATCCGGGCCCGCGGGTCGTCCGGTTCGACGAACTGGGCGGCCTGGCCGTACTGGCGGCCGCTGTCGGCCCGGACACGGAGCCGATCCCGGATGTCCGCGCCCTGGGGCGCGCCGGAACCACCGCGCCGTGGGTGCTCGCCAGCCTGGAAGCCATCGCTGCGAGCAACAGCCTGCGCGCGGCGGCGACGGCATTGACCGTGCATCACTCGACGTTGCAGGATCGCCTGGCGCACGCCGAGCACCTGCTCGGCTGGTCGGTGCAGGACCCGCATGGCCGGCTGCGGCTGCAATTGGCGCTCGCCCTTCGGCGGCTGCACCGCTCCTATCGGCAGTGATGACGCGTCGCCGACCGACAGGGAGTGCTCGGCCCGGCCGAGCAACGCAAATGCAGCATCCAGGGCAACCCGACCAGCACCAACGGCAGAACCACCGCGGTGACCAGCGCGTTGAGCGCCATCGCCAGACCCGAGAAGGCACCCGCGGTGGGGTTGTCCTGCAGCGCCCGTGAGGTCCCGATGCCGTGGGACGACATCCCGTCGCCAGGCCGCGCGCCGCCTGATCCCGCACCCGCAACACCGTCAGCAGTCGGGGTGCGGCCACCGCGCCGAGAATGCCGGTCAGGATCGTGAAGGCGGCGGCGAGCGAACCGTCGGTGTCCTGACTCAGTAGCCCGGGAAGATCTGCCGCAGCTGATCGAGGGTGATGGCACCGGTCGCCGACACCCCGGCCGGGGTGTGCTCGGCCGCCAACCGGCCCGCGACCAGCCGCAGCCAGCTTTCGGCGGGAATCACCAGGGTCGCGTCGGGCGTCGCCGGTGCATCGGTGAGGGCCACCTTGTCGGTGATTGACACCCCGAAATCCCTTGTCGGAGAGGATGTATGGACAGCAACGTGCACAGATTCGCCGGCCAGCACATCCTTCGGCCTGCCGAGCCAGCCGAACAGGTAGGGCGCGATGTCAAGAAGTTGCGCCACCGCATCTTGCGCGAGCGCAGCCTGCGGGTCGCCGGCGACGGCGACGTCCCAGGTGTGCAAGGTGAACTCGCTGAGCCGGAGACTCGCCGCCGTCGCGACGTCGACGGGCTCCGGCAGGAACAGCTTCACCTTCAGGTTCTGCCTGGTCTGCTCGTCCAGGCCCTCGTAGGCACTGACCAGCGCATCGTTGGACGTCACGAATCCGTCGGCCTGCTCCTGGGGTGACATGGCGTTCCATCGGTCCCAGACACCGCGATTGAAGTCGCCACCCGGCGCTGATTCGCCCGCGATCGAGGCCTGCAGACCGGCGAGGCTGATTTCGGCGCCGCTGCCGAGGTGGCTGAGCACCTGGGCGATGGTCCATTCCGAGGCACCGGACGGTCCGGTCAAGGCGCCCGGCGGCAACTCCTGCACCAGCGCCGTCAGGGCGGCATGACCGGTGCGAAGGGCGTTGATGGGTTGATCGGCTGTGCTCGTCATCGGGGTCCTTTGGGGAAGGTCCGGCCGGGGATGCGCCAGGCGGTGCGGGTTGTCCTTCGTCTCCAAGTCGGGCGGCGCCCGTTCTGTTCCCGGATCGTTGTCGTGACTCCCCCGATCTGCCGAGCACGTCAACGGCTGCGATCATGTCCGCATGGACGCCGATCAGATCCGTCGGATCTACCTCGAATTCATGATCGAGCAGGGGCACGTCGTGATTCCTCGCGCCCCCTTGATCCCCAAGGACGATCCGACAACGTTGTTCACCGGCAGCGGGATGCAGCCGCTGCTGCCGTACCTGCTGGGCGCCGATCATCCGGCCGGCCACCGACTGACCGACAGCCAGACGTGCCTGCGGGTGCAGGACATCGAGGAGGTCGGCGACAACCGGCACACCACCTTCTTCGAGATGCTCGGCAACTGGAGTCTGGGCGACTACTTCAAAGAGCAGCAGTTGCACCAGTTCTGGACGTTCCTGACCGAGCGGGTCGGCCTGGACCCGAACCGCATCTACGTCTCCTGCTTCAGCGGTGACGAAGCCAACGGCATCGCAAAGGACACCGAATCCGCCGCGATCTGGACCGAGATGTTCGCCGCCGCAGGCATTTCCGCGGACCAGATTGACCTCGGCAGCGAAGAGCACGGCGCCGAAATCGGTTCGGGCGATGCGCGAATCGCGTTCTACAGCAAGAAGAACTGGTGGTGCCGCGGCGGCAAGGCAGAGAACATGCCGGTCGGCGAACCGGGCGGCCCGGACTCGGAGGTGTTCTACCTCTACCCCCAGATCGAGCACGACACCGCCTATGGCGCGAAATGCCACCAGAACTGCGACTGCGGACGGTTCATCGAGCTCGGCAACTCGGTCTTCATGGAGTACAAGAAGACGGAGACCGGATTCGAACTGCTCCCGAGAAAGAACGTCGACTACGGCGGTGGGCTGGCCCGGATCGCCGCGGCCGCGATGGACAGCCCCGATGTGTACAAGATCAACCTGTTGTGGCCGATCGTCGCGAAACTCGAAGAGCTGTCGGGCAAGTCGTACGACGACGAGACGGTTGCCATGCGGGTGATCGCCGACCACCTGCGCGGCGCGACCTTCCTCGCCGTCGACGGGATCCGGCCCAGCAACAAGACCCAGGGTTACGTGATGCGGCGGCTGATCCGGCGCGCCATCCGGTATGCCTTCGACCTCGGGTTGGAACAGAACTTCTTCCCGCAGATCATCCCGACGATCGCCGGCATGTACTCCGACGATTACCCCGAGGTCGCCGAGCGCGGCGACCAGGTGATCGCGGTCCTGATCAAGGAAGAGAAGGCGTTCCGGCAGACGTTGCGCAAGGGCATCAAACAGATGAAGGCATACGCCGCCGGCGGGATCACCGGCACGGAGCTCTTCACGTTGTACGACACCTTCGGTTTCCCGGTCGAGCTGAGCACCGAGGAGGCCCGCAGCCAGGGCATCGCGTTGAGCCCGGACTGGCGGGCGGAGTTCGACGGGCGAATGGCCGAACAACGGGCCCGGTCCCAGCAGGCCAGCAAGATGAAGATCTGACCCGATCGTGCCTGAGAAGGTGCCGGCCCAGCCCTGAACCCGGCCCAGTTCTGAACAGTGAATGTTCAGGCTGTCAGTAGTTGATGCCTCACCGAGGGAAATCTGGCGAAATCGCGGTCCATGGTTGCTATTTCGCAGCCATGCTCGAGCGCGATCGCCCCGAGCACTGCATCCGGAACGAGGTCGCCGGTGGCGTCGCCCTCGTCACACAGCCTCTTCAGCAAAGTCAGGTGGCGGGGACCTGGGCTGGTCGAAAGGAAATGCGGCTGTGCGCAGATCGACTCGATGAACGCAAAGGCATCGACCCGCGGGGTCGGGACTACGAAGATCCGCCTATTCGTCGCGAGCCGGAGGAATGAGCCCCACACCACTGTTGGGACAGTAAAAGGATCATCTCCGGCGAGCAGAGCGTCGAACCATGGGCGGACCGATGCGTGATTCGGATGATCATCGCGATGAGCGGCGAGCAAGAGATTGACGTCGATCAGCAACACCGTCAGCGCCGCTGTTCCAGCGGGACACCCTCATCAAGCGCTACGAACAGTGCGGCGTTCGACGAGAGATCGACACCCGGCCGAGGGCCAGTACCACCGGTGAAAATCGGCACCGGGGGACGATCCGGCGACTCGACAGGGAGGGAGAATTCGCGCCGAAGCGCCGCGTCAACCACGGCGCCCAGCGATTGGCCAGTCTCGCGAGCCCGCCGCTTGGCCGCCTCCAGCAATTCATCGGAGATGGACAGGGTGGTGCGCATGATGCGGATCCTACCGCATCACGAGCATCACCGGACGGCGCTGTGCTTACCGATCCGCCCGTCACATCAGCCCCTGAACCATCGTTCGCAGGGCGGCCGGGTCCTCCTGCTGCAATCCGCTGCTCACCCGCTCGCCGGCCCCGGGCAGCCGGCCGAGCAGCCGCAACGCCCGATCCCGCACGGAACGACCAATGACGCCGCGGATCCCCGCCAATCGGGCAAGTTGCTCGGCCCGCCGCTGCACGCCGCGGACGGCGGGCCGGCGCCGTGCGTCATATCTGACCAGCGCCTGATCCAGCCCGAAACGGTCCACCGCGACCGCGAGGATCGCCGCATCGACGAGCGCGCTGTTGGCCCCCTGACCAGCGGTCGGCGGCATCGCGTGGGCGGCATCGCCCAGCAGCACCAGGCGGTCGTCGTACCACCGCTTGCAGGTCACCGTCGACACGTCATTGATCAGCAGGTCGTCGAACCGCTCGAGGCGACCCAACAGTTCGCCGGCCAGCGGCAGTGCCGCCGACCAATGCTGACTCAATGCCGAAAGGTCCTTCGCTGCAACGGCACTCGCCACCGACGGAATCGTGACGTCCGCATAGAAGTACAGGTGGTCCGCGTCGATCCGGGTGCCGCCGAACAGGCCGGCCGGCGTCCAGAACTCGCCGCTGAGCCCGGGTGAACCGGCCGGTCCAGCACCGTGATCGGGCACCACCGCCCGCAGGTAGCGGTGCCCTGTCCGTTGCACCGCAGCACCGAACTCGCCGGCGCCGCGGACCACCGAGGAGATGCCGTCGGCGCCAACAACAAGATCGCCCTTCAGGTTGCGGGTCGCCGCCCCTGCGCGCACGGGAGCGACCGTGACCGCACCATCCCGGCGGGCTGTGACCACCCGCGTCCCGAACACGCAGTCGATACCCGGTTCCGCCCGCACCGCTGCGAGCAAAGCCGAGTAGAGCGCAGCCCGCCGGATGGCCAGCACGTGGTCAAGGCCGGCCGCGTAGTTCGGTACTGCGATCGTGCTGATCACTGTTCCCGCGGCATTGCGGACGGAGCCGCCGGGAGCGCGAATCCCGGCCGCGGCCACAACGTCGCCGAGTCCGAGCCCCTGGAGCACCGCCAGACCGTTCGGCTGGAGCAGCAAACCCGCACCGACCTCAGCGGGCTCCTCGACCTGTTCGACCAGTGTGACCTCGGCCCCGGTACGGGCGAGCAGCAGGGCCGCAGCCAACCCGCCAATCCCGCCACCGGCCATGATCACCGAGAGTGTGTCGTTCGCCATGCTCGACCCTTCTTCCGGACAACGCCGTGACACATCACCACCGACGACAATCCTGGCGCAGCCGGGGCCGGATCACCCGGTTTCCGGCGGGGCGTTTGCCGCCCAACGAACCAGGGCGTCAAGATCACACACAACCGACAGCGATCAGCCACCATCATCCGGTCCGACAATTCCTTGAGCGCGGACAATCGATGACGCAAGCGACCGCACGATTGCCCGCGTGGGTTGGCAGCTAGTGCAGCTGATCGCCCACGACCCGGATGCCGCCGGCGAGCAGACCCTCGGGTTCAAGGAACGGCAGCAACGGGCCGAGAACCACATTCCGTCGGAGGACCCGGTGATCTTCCTGGAGGTCACCCTGCTGGATGCGTCGGATTTCAGCAGCGAGCTCAACGTGCGCGGCAGTACTCGCAACGGCCGGCGCGTGCTGGAGGCAGGCACAGCGCGTTCACGACGTCGACCCGGCTCAGCAGACCAGCCGGATGGCTGCCACCATCTGCGGGTGCCAGTCGGGCCCGACGAAGGAGGGTCCGCCAATAGATACCGCAGGAGAACAATGGGACAACCTGACGACGAAGGAGTCAGGTTGCCCAGTGGACTCCTAGCTGCGCTGGGTCGGGGGATCGCGCGTCATCCGGGCGTCATCGTCCTTGTCTGGCTGGTGCTGACCATCGCCGGATTCGCCGCCGCGACCGGCACCTTCGGCGAGGGGCTGTTCGCGCGGCTGAACGCCGGCGAGGCGACGGTATCCAGCGAGTCCAGCACCGGCCGGGAGATCCTCAACGCGGCGTCGACCACGGGACCGTCGCTGAGCCTGATCGTGCAACACGCCGACCCCGCCGACCCGGTGCTGGTCGATCCGCTCACCGCCGCCCGAACTGACCTGATGGCCATCCCCGGGATGGCCCAGGTGGTCGACCCGCTGGCCGTCCCCGGTGGGGTGCCGGCGGCCACCGCGGCGGGCCTGATCGCCAAGGACGGGGACGGCTTCCTGGTCAGCGCGACCCTGGAACCCGACCTGCCCGAGGACGTACAGGACTCGTCACTGGACGCGGCCCAGCAACGCCTGGAACAGCTGGGCGCGGAGATCAGCCAACTGATTCCCGGTGCCACCACTCAGGTCGGCGGCGGCACCCTCCTGTTCACCGCGATCACCGGACAGGTAGAGAAGGACCTGGTCGCCGGTGAGCTGATCGCGCTGCCGATCAGCCTGCTCGTCATGGTGCTGGTGTTCGGCGGATTTCTGGCCGCCGGCATGCCGATCGCCGGGGCGATCGCCTCCATCGGTGGTGCGTTGGCCGTGCTGCTCGGATTCTCCTACCTGATCGACCTGGACGCTGCCGTCGTCAATGTGGTGACGGTCCTGGGACTTGGCTTGTGCATCGACTACGGCCTGTTGATCGTGTCCCGTTATCGGGAGGAGTTGCGCAGTCACCTCGGGGCAAGCACCACCCGATCGACCAGGGCAGCGCGGACCGACGCACTGGTGGCGACGATGTCGACGGCCGGCCGGACAGTCATGTTCTCCGGCATCACCGTGGCGATCAGCCTGTCCGGGCTGATGATCTTCGAGGCACGGATCCTCAAGGCGGTCGGCGCGGCCGGGGTGAGCGTCGTCGTGGTGGCGTTACTCGTCGCGTTGACCCTGGTGCCGGCCCTGCTGGCGGTGGCCGGCGCCCGGATGATCAAGCCGGGTCTGCTCAGCAAGATCCCCGGAATTCGGAACCTGACGAACCGGCTCGGGGACGTCGCGCCGGACGAGGGCTTCTTTTCCCGGTTGGCCCGCTGGACACAACGCCGGCCATGGTTGGTCGTCGGCGGGGTGCTGCTGATTCTCGGCATTCTGGCCGCACCCGCGTTGCGGATGGAGTTGCGCAGTTCCGGCGCTCAGCTGCTGCCGCCGTCCGCGCCGGACCGGCAGTTCTTCGACACCCTCGCGCAGGAGTACCCGGCGTCCGGCATCCCGACCATTCAGGTGGTGGGGCAGGCCACCGCCGAGGAGATGGCGCCGCTCGCGGCATCAATCCGATCGATGGACGGCGTCGAACTGGTTCCGCCGCCGCGCGAAGTCGGCGACGAGCACGCTGTCGTCAACGTCTATATGACCGATACCGACCCCGGTAGTGCCGCAGCCAAGGATGTGGTTGCGGCAGTCCGCGCGGACCGACCCGACTACCCGATCTGGGTCAGCGGCCAGACCGCCGCGCTGGTCGACTTCACCGATGCGTTGGCCGCCCAGGCGCCGGCGGCCATTGCCGTTGTCATGCTCGCAACGTTCGTGCTGTTGTTCCTGTTGACCGGTTCGATCCTGGTGCCGATCAAGGCGCTGATCATCAACGTGGTGTCGCTCGGGGCGTCACTCGGCGTGCTGGTCTGGGTCTTCCAGGACGGCAACGGCGAATCCCTGTTGGGCTTCGCGTCGACCGGCGGCATTGAAACGATCATCCCGATACTCGTGGTGGCATTGGGTTTCGGGCTATCCATGGATTACGAAGTGTTCCTGCTGTCCCGGATCAAGGAATTCCGGGACAAGGGAATGGAGAACAACGAGGCGGTGGTCGCCGGATTGCAGCGCTCCGGGCGCATCATCACCTCGGCCGCGTTGATCGTCGTGCTGGTGTTCTCCGGATTCGTCGCCGGGCAACTGCTGGTGATCAAGCAGACCGGGGTTGCCCTGGCGGTGGCGGTCGCGATCGACGCGACTCTGGTGCGTTGCCTGCTGGTGCCGGCCACCATGACGCTGCTCGGCGAATGGAACTGGTGGGCCCCCGCGCCGCTACGCAGATTGCACGACCGGCTCGGGCTGCGGCACTGAGCCGGACCCGACGAAGGAGGGGCCGCCATCGAGCACGGCGGACGGCATTGAGAACCCAGGCGACGAAGGAACCGGGTTGTCAGTGCCGTCTTTGCCGCGTCAGTTGCCGCGGAGGTAATTCAGCCGGCGCCGGCGATCCAGCTCGAACGCACCGGCGATCATCCCGGTGAACAAGGACAACCCGAAAGCCAACCCGAAGAACGCGCCGGAGAGCGGCCCCTCGATGACCATGCCGGCCACCAGGATCGCGACGATCAGCAGTACGGCAACGATCGCCACACTCCGGGGCTTGAGCTGCGAACCCGACGACTTCGACGGCTCCCCCGGGTCGATTCGCTCAATGATTTTCATCACCCGATGGTCCCATTGATTCCACTGGGCGGGAAGAACTTGTGATTCTTCCCGTGGCCGGGCGTGGAAAGGTGTAGCCGATAGCCGGGTCCCTGGGCACTGGCGAATTTCGGTTCGGGCCTCGCGAGCAGGTAGCGTCCATCCGCATCTGAACGTTTGCCGGTGGCTCAGCGGAACGTGACCGCCCTTCGAACGTCCTGATCACGCTCGGGTTTCACCCGGCCGGCGAGCGTGAGACCTTGCGTTCCGCAACTCGATTGACCTGACGATGGGGGGCCAGCCGATGTCCAGCACGAGATTCGGCACGCCAGCGAAGATCATCACTGCCGGCCTGCTCTCGCTCGCCCTGGTGGCCTGCGGTCCGGCGAGCAGCGGGTCCGGCACCCTGCAGTCGATCAGTACCCCCGCCCCCTCCGCAGCCTCCGCGCCGAGCACCGCTGCATCATCGTCCCCGCCCACCACACCTGTCGCCGCGACCACCACGCTAACGCTGACCGTCACCCCCGACCCGGCCGGCTCAACAGTCCTCGCGGTGCTCAGCACCTCGACCGGCGTGCCCGCCACCGGAACCGTCACGTTCTCGGTGGACGGCGCCGCCCTCGGTACCGCCGCAGTGGCCGACGGCCAGGCGAGCATCGTCATTCCGGCCGGACTGCCGGTGGGTGACCATTCCGCAGCAGCCACCTTCGCCCCCGACAACACGGCCACGGTCACCGCCGCCTCGGCCAGCGCCGCGTTCGCCGCCACCAAGGCGGGATCCGCCGTCTCCGCATCGGTCGGCAAGGACTCGATTCGCTACGGCGATCAGGAACAATTCGAGATCACCGTGCAGGCACCGGGAGCCCCGGCCGGCACCGACCTGACCGGACATGTCACCGTCGCCGACGGCGCCGAGATCGTCGCCGAGGGCGATACGGATCCGGCGGGCAACGCCGCACTCAGCGTCTACAACACCGCCGACCCCGGCTCGAAGACCTACCTGGTCAGCTACTCGGGCGGCGCCGCTGTGGAGGCCTCGACCGGCCAGTTCACGGTGCAGACCACGCAGACGAACGTGGACATCGCGATCTCCTGGACCGACAACCTGCTGCCAGGCGGGGACGCGGTCATCACCGCCGACATCATCGGAACCCCGCAAAGTCCGAGTGGCAACGCCACCATCAGCTACGACGGCAACCAGATCGCGGGCGGCGCGATCGACGACAACGGCAAGATCCGCGGCACCGCGAGCGCCGTCACCGCGGGCGACCACCAGATCAAGGTCAGCTACGCCGGTGACGTCCGGTTCGAGCCGAACACCAGCAGCGCGACGTTGACCGTCAAGGAACCGGTGGCGAACCCGAACGCGGCCGGAGCCGCGGCCGCGCAGGCGAGCAACCCGTGCCCGGCGGCCGCGTCGGCGTGCATCGACCTGTCCAACGAGCAGGCCTGGCTGCAGTCCGGCGGCCAGATCACCTACGGGCCGGTGCCGATCACCTCGGGTGCCGCCGGGTCCCGAACCCGGACCGGCACGTTCTCGGTGTTCTGGCTGGACAAGAACCACAAGTCGAGCCTGTTCAACAACGCACCCATGCCCAACTCGGTGTTCTTCGACGGCGACATCGCGTTCCACCAGGGCAGCCTGTACGACCAGTCGAACGGCTGCATCCATCTGTCGTGGGATGCCTCGGAGACGTTCTTCAACACGCTGTCCGTCGGCGAAAAGGTCTACGTGTGGGGCGCCGCCCCGTACTGAGCGCGCTAGGGAGATTGGCTGTCCGACTAGGGCCCCTGCAGCGTCATCACGGGCTCACCGCGGCTGGTCAGACCGGTTCCGGACCGCACGCACGAACCACCCACCGGCGATCCGCCGTGGTAGACCTGCCGCACGCACGACCGGGCGGCGAGCTGCGCCCAATAGTTGGGGTGCAGCGATTCCTGCTGGAAGTACGGGCCATCGACGGTGTCGGTGTGGATCTGGTTGGCCCATTCGCTGACATCGACCGCACCCGCGGCCTGCCAGTTCGCGGCCCCGCCGGACCCCCCGACCAGGTTCGTGGTCGTGGAGCACAACTTCCGGTCGTCCAGCCAGCCACCCAAATCCAGCAGCACCGCGCCCGGAATCCCCGAATTCTTGACCGCGTCCTGCTGGGCCTGCCGGACAGCGCCGATGAAGTCCGTGCCGGCCCAGGTGGCGTCCACGTCGTAGACGCCGCAGCCACCGGTGTCCTGCCGCCCGTAGGTCTCCCCGTAGCGGAAGCCGTCGCCCAGCACCAACGGATCCGGGTTGAGGTTGAACACCAGAGTCCAGGAGTTGTCGGCCTTGCCGGCGTTCCGCATGGCCTGCTGAACGTGCTGCAATGCCGTGGTGATGTTGGTGGTGACGGTTTGGGTGTTGGCGGCGTTGATCTTGCCGGTGACGGTCGAATCCTTCGAGCAGTAGCTGAAATACACCAGGTAGTCCTCGACGCAGGTTTGGATCACCGGCCCGAAGCCGAAGTCGTTGCCGCCGATGGACACCACGACCATCCGGACGTCGTTGTTCTGCGCGAATTGCTGCAGCATCAGCGCTTGGCCCTGCGCGCCGCCCTGGCTGTAGAAGTCCAGTCCGGGCTTGAAGGCCCCGTCCTCGGTGATGGTGCCGGTCTGCGCGCCGGAGCATGCCAGGTTCAGGCTGTTGACGGTGGCTCCGGGATCGGTGGGCGAGCCGTCGTCCGCGATGTGGATCATCGCCGACTTCGACCGGTGGCAGAGCGGGATCAGCTCACCGTTGCCGGCCGGGTTGTCGTCATAAGCGTTCGGGCCCAGGGCGTCGGTTGACGTGGAGTCACCGTCGGTGTTGCCGGCCCAGCGGCCTGCCTCGCCGGAAATGAACGAGTCGCCCAAGCTGACGACCCACGGTGCGCCCGCGGACGCCCCGGCAAAAGATGTCGGGAGTGGTTGGGGCGCAAGCTGTTCTGCGGTCAGATCAGGGATACCCGGGGTCACCAGCGGGCTGAACGAGGTGCCGTCGGAGCGCCGCGGCGCGGCCCCGTCGACCGAAATCACCTGGCCCGCGTAGATGTGGTCGGCGTCGGTCAGCACATCGTCGTTCTTGTCCAGCAACGTCTGATGCCCGCCCTCGACGCCGTGGTCCACGGCGATCTGGCTCAGGGTGTCCCCTGGCTGGACCACATATTCGCCGCCCACCTTGTCGTCCTGCCCGTTGTTGCCCGGTGGTGGCGCAGCAGCAGCCCCACTGGGGGCGGCAAGCGCCATGCAGGCCATCAGGATCAGGGCGGCAGGTAGACGTCGCAGCATCAGTCGGAAACCCTCTATCCGGCCCGAGGCCTCGGGCTACTCCGGCACGACAGACCCGGCAGGCAGTTCCAGCCGGTGCGATGCCAACAGATCCGCGTCGCTCAGGATCTGCCGGGTGGGTCCGTCGGCGACGATCCGGCCGGCGTCCATAATTACGGATCGGGGGCACAGCTGCAACGCGTAGAGCAGGTCGTGGGTGACGATCAGCGTGGTGAGGCCGAGCCCGAGGACGATGTCGGCGAACTCCCGGCGGGCCATCGGATCCAGGTTCGATGACGGTTCGTCGAGCACCAGCACCGTCGGGTCCATCGACAGCACCGTGCTGGCCGCGACCCGTCTGCGCTGCCCGAAGCTCAGGTGATGCGGCGCGCGGTCGGCGTGTCCGGCCATCCCGACGGCGTCCAGGGCCGCGTCCACCTTCTGCCGCAATTCCTCACCGCGGTAGCCGAGATTCGTCGGGCCGAACGCGACGTCGTCCCGGACCGTCGGCATGAACAACTGGTCGTCAGGGTCCTGGAAGACGATGCCGACCCGGCGACGGATGTCCCGTAGCGTCGATTTCTCGACCGTCACGCCGTCCACCCGGACCGATCCGGCGCCGGCGGATAACGTGCCGTTCAGGTGCAGGACCAGCGTCGTCTTGCCCGCGCCGTTCGGCCCGAGGATGGCGACCCGCTCGCCCGGCGTCACGGTGAGGTTGACGCCGTACAGCACCTGGCGGCCGTCCGGGTAGGCGAAGGCGAGGTCGGTCACCTCGAGCAGACCCTGGGTGGCGCTCACGATGTTCGACTCGCTCCCTGCGTGCGGCTGACTGTCGACGGCTCGGCCTCCAATCTGCCACAGTCCCGGCGGGCCGCGCGTCGGTGGTCGGTGGAACCGTTGGCGTCACGCAGTGTCGCGAGGTTTCGAACAGGATGTCCGTCCGTCACCCATCCGAGTGGTAGTGGGTCACGAACCTCCGGTGTGCAGCCGGAGCAGCCGACTGCCGGACAGGGATGAGGGATGACCCATGACCGAATGGACCCGCCGAAGTCTGTTGCGGGTGTCGGCCGGAGCCGCAGTCGCGGTCCCGATGGCGGCACTCGGCTCCACCACTGCCTCCGCCGGAACGACCGCCGCCGGCGGATCGGCCGGTCAAGAAGCTGCGGCTGCCGCAATGTTGCCGGACGAACCGGTGATGTTCTGCGTGCACGACGCCCAGCGCGGCGAGGTGTCGATCCTGCACGGGTCGAACGAAGTGATCGTCCGGGACCGCCAACTGGTGGCCCGCATCCTGACCGCCGCCGGCTCGGCCCGGGCCTGAGGGGAACGCCATGTCATCGCACCGCGAAGCGCCCGAAATCTCCAAGGACCCGGTCGCCGACAACACCGACACCTACGCGTTTGTCAGCCCCGACAGGCCCGACAGCGTGACGATCATCAGCAACTACATCCCGCTCGAGGACCCGGCCGGCGGCCCGAACTTCTTCGAGTTCGGCGACGACGTCCTGTACAAGATCAACATCGACAACACCGGTGATGGACGCGCAGACATCGCCTACGAGTTCCGGTTCACCACGAAGGTCGTCAACAAGAACACGTTCCTCTACAACACCGGGCCGATCGACAAGGTCAGCAGCCCCAACTTCAATCGTCCGCAGACCTTCACCATCACCGAGGTCCGGGGCAGCAAGCGCACGGTGCTGGGCAAGAACCTGCCGACACCGCCGTGCAACATCGGGCCGCGGTCGACCCCCAACTACGCGGACCTGGCGAACTCGACTATTGCCAGCGTCGGCTCCGGCATCAAGGTGTTCGCCGGGCAGCGACTGGACGGCTTCTACGTCGATCTCGGCGCCGTATTCGACCTGGCCGTGCTCCGGCCCTTCCAGAACCTGCACCTGATCCCGACGCCGGCCGGGCCGCCGGTCAACGCGGTGCGCTCGTTCAACGTGCACACCATCGCCATCCAGGTGCCGATCACGGCGCTGACTCGCAATGGCATCAAGCCCACCAACGTCGCCGACCCGAAGTCGGTGATCGGCGTGTGGGCCTCGGCCCACCGACAGAAGGGCCGTTACCAGGACGCCGATCGCACCTACTGCACCGGTCCGTTCACCCAGGTCTCCCGGCTCGGCAACCCGCTGTTCAACGAGGTCATCGTGCCGATGAGCAGGAAGGACCGCTGGAACAAGGTGGAGCCGCGGCAGGATTCCGAGTTCGCCAAGTACGTGGCCCAGCCGGAACTGGCCAAGCTGCTACCCGTCCTGTACCCCGGGGTTTTCCCGAATCTGGCCGGCCTGACCAAGGATCGCGCCGACCTGCTGGCCATTCTGCTGACCGGCATCCCCGCGGGGCTGATCCCAGGGTTCCAGAACTACACCGGCCCGAAGCAGGGCGACATGTTGCGGCTCAACGTTGCCATTCCGCCGGCCGCGAAGCCGCTGATCAACGGGTTGATCGACGGCGATCTCGCGGGATTCCCCAACGGCCGCAGGGTGTTCGACAATGTGGTGGCCATCGAGTTGCGGGCCATCGCCGGGGCGCTCTACCCGCTTGTCGATCCGACCTTCACCCCCGACGGTGCCGCGGGAATTCTCTACGACGTCATCAGCGGAGAGAAGACCGGTCCCGACGCTCTCAAGGGCACACCGGCGAGCGTCAGCTACCTGAGCACGTTCCCGTACCTGGACCACCCGAAGAGCGGGTACGACGTCACGCCGTTGTCCGTTGCAGCCGCGTCATGACGGACGTTCGGGAGCCCACCGCGCGGTTCGATCACCAGCACGAACACCCACACCCGCACGCCCGGGAGTCGTATGCGCACGTGCAGGGTGGCGCGACCGTGCTGGACATCGGCGGGGACGTCGGGGCGCTGGTCGCCACCATGGATGACGACGCGGTCGGGTCCGAGCTGCACCTACGGTCCGAAAGGCGGCCCCTGCTCGACGTGCACACCGGCGTCTGGCGCCGCGGCTCCGGGCGGGAGGCGGTCACCGCGGCCGTCTTTGCTGAACTGGTCGCGGGCTCCTACTGGGTCCTCGACCGGGCCGGCGATCCGGCGCAACGGGTCGACATCCGGGGTGGCGCGCTGGCGTCCATCGATCTACGGACAATCCGACCCATCCGGTAACCATCCCGCTCCGAACCGTCACTTGAGAGTGTCTGCTAAATGCCGCAGACACTCCGGTCCAGGTACCTGGGCCGCTGGTCCGGACGGGCGGGACTCCCCTTACTCGTCCAGCGGACCGACAGGTTCTCGTGCGCCGGCCGAGGGGTCCGGCGGGTCGAGACCGCGATTGGAGCGCCGGCCGGCAACGGCCGGCGCTCCTCGTTTCGGATGGGCCGCGGCACGGACTCCGCCGACGGCGGGCACTGCCTATCTGCGATGTGCCCGGTCACTGGGGATAGAAGTTGCCGGAATTGGCTCGGGGTGACCTGTGCCCTCGTGTGCTGCTGGGTGTTGGGCCACACCGGCCAACCGCCGATAGTTTGGTCTCACACCGCCGGTACACCCGGCTCGCCTCCAGCCGTGGAACCGTCAGTCGGCGAGAATCTTCCGCTGATGGGCAATCGCCACCGCCTCCAGCCGGCTGTGCGCTCCCAGTTTGGACATGATCGACTGTATGTGATTCCGCGTGGTCGCCGGGGCGACATAGAGGCTGGTGGAAATTGCGGCCGTGCTCCGGCCGAGCGCCAGCAACCGCAGGACCTCCAGTTCTCTGTCCGTAATGTCGATGCCCGGTGAATGGCCTCGGGTTAATCGCGGCAATAGCCTTCGGAGTGAATCCGGCGTAATCAATGCCTCGTCCCGGGCGGCGGCTCGCACCGAGGAGATCACCACCGCAGCCGGTTTGCCCTTGCCGATCACCGCGCTGGCGCCGGCAAGAATCGCCTTGGTCAGCACATCGTCACCGGTCTCGGCCGTTACCAGCAGCACCTTGGTGTGCGGGCTCGACCCGAGCACCCTGCCGATGATGTCCGTGCCGAAACCATCGGGCATTCGTTGGTCGAGCAGCAACACATCAGGTTGATGGTCGGCCACCACCGTCAACGCGTCCCGGCAATTGCCGGCGATCGCCACAACACTGATGTCGGCGAAGGAATTCAGCGTCGCGGCAAGAGCTTCGGCAAGCATCAGGTGATCGTCGACGATAGCCACTGTGATGGGGGGCGTCTCGTCGTCTTGATGCACATCAGTATTCATCGCTCTCCGAGCATTCGACTGCGTTCATTCGCATCCAGCAATTCCAGGATCTTCTGGACATCGAGTGGCTTGGTGACATAATCATCGGCACCGGCCGCGACGAGTCGGTCGAGCTGGTGCGGGCTCGCATCGGCACTAAGGACGATGATCGTCAGTCCAGCGGATCTGGCGTCCGCCCGCAACAAACGCAGGACTTCGATACCGTCCATCACCGGTAGGTGTAGATCGAGCAGGACCAAATCAGGCAGCCTTTCCATGATGGTCCTCAACCCGACTTCGCCGTCCCGCGCGACAACCATGTTCCAAGTCGGTCGGCGGGTGAGCAGGGAAACCATCAATTCGACGTTCGACCCGTTGTCCTCCACATAGACAAGACTGTTGACCGCATTTCGACCATTCGATGCAGTGGATCGGGATCTGATGGCCGGGACGGCGGTGAGTGGCACGGGTTGGGCGACCGGGATCGATGCGGTGAAGGTGCTGCCGACGCCAGGTTCCGACGTCACCAGCAGATTTCCATTCATGTTCGACATCAGCCGTTGCGACAGCGCAAGGCCGACGCCGGTGCCCTCGATATCGGTTTCGTTCGCACCGAGCCGGTCGAAAGGTACGAACAGTCGATGCAGGTCACCGGCACCGATACCGTGGCCGGTGTCGGTGATCGCAATGTTCACGAACCCGTCGTCCTCCCCCGCGCCGCACTCGATATCCACCCGACCACCGCGCTTGTTGTACTTGATCGCGTTGGACAGCAGGTTGAGCAGGACCTGGCGCAGCCGCCGACGATCGGCCATGACGTACAGCACCTGTGGACTGCTGGCACCGTGCACGGTGACGTCCATCTCCCCGGCCAGGGAGCTCATCAATTTGATCGCTTCGGCAACCAGTTCGAATGCCAGGATCGGCTCGATGGAGACGTCAAGTCGATCACTCTCGATCTTGGTGATGTCCAGGATGTCGTCGATCAGGGCCAGCAAGTGGCGGCCACCGCGCAGGATGTACTGAACGGCCTCCTGCTGATCCGCGCTCAACGGGTCGAGTTCCAGCAGCTGTGCGAACCCCAGAACCGAGTTCAGCGGCGTACGCAATTCATGGCTCATTCGGGACAGGAATTCGTTCTTGGCAGAGTTGGCCTTTTGCGCTTCCGCATGCGCCTTTCGCAACGCGATCTCGTCCAACCGTCGCTCGGTGATGTCCTCGGCCGTGCCTGCTGACCGCCGGACCACTCCGTCCGCATCCACGACCGGAGTGCTCGTTGCCCGCACCCAGCGGATCTCGCCGTCCGGCCGGATGATGCGCCATTCGGCCTTGGCCGACAGCCCGCGTTTGGCAGCCTGCCAATATTCTGCGTCCACTCGGGAGCGATCGTCAGGATGGATCCGGGCCACCGTCGTCGCCGGACTTTCCTGCGACTGGATCGGGTCGTACCCATAAATTGTCTTGAATCCCGGGCTGACATACAGGAAGGCAGGCGGATCCAAATTGCGCAAGACGAAAGCGACATCGGTGCTCTCCGCCACTTGCCGGAAGTTCGCCTCGCTCTCCCGGAGGGCATTCTGCACTGCGATACGGTCGGTCACATCCCGCACCGCCGCCGTCACCAGGAACGCCGATCCCAGCTGGAAATATCCGAGACTGATGTCCGCCGGAAATGTGGTTCCATCTTTGCGCTGTGCCGACAACTGGGCGTCAAGGGCACCCATCGGCCGGTTGGTGGGATGGTGAAAGTAGGCGTCGCGACGAGTCGGGTGACCGGCGCGGGCTGCTGTGGGGACGAGGATCTCGACTGGCCGTCCAAGCAGTTCGGCCCTTGTCCATCCGAAGAGCTTCTCGACCTGGTCGTTGACCAGGGTGATCTGACCGTTTTCGTCGACACTGACCATCGCGTCGGGGGCAGCCTCCAGCAGGCCCTGGAAACGCGACTCTGCCAGTGCCTTCTCGCCGACGTCCCTGGAGGACGTTGCCATGCCGACGATAATGTTGTGCTCGTCCATGATCGGCGAGGCGGACAGGGAAACATCAAGGACAGCGCCGGATTTGTGCAGCCGCTTCGTGCGCACCATCTCGATGTGCTCACCGGCCAGGATACCGGCGAGCAATGCCGCCTCGGCGGCCCTGCTGGTCTCGGTGGCCAGCATGCTGATGTTCTTCCCGATGGCGTCGACGGCCAGATGTCCATAGAGTCGTTCGGCACCCGGATTCCAGCTGGTGATCGTGCCTGCCAGGTCCTTCCCGATAATCGCGTCGTGGGATGACTGGATGATTGCAGCCAGGCGCGCCGCGGGATTGTCGACGTCCGCATGGGCCGTCATCGCGCACCGCGGATCATCTCATCACCGTAATGATTCCCGACTTCGCGGCCAGCGCCACGGCTTGCAGTTTGGAATGTACCTCGAGTTTTGTCAGTATGTTGCGTACATGAGTATGGACAGTGTGTACGCTCAAGAACAGGGTCCGAGCTATGTCCTCGTTGGACCGGCCCTCGGAAATGCGTTGCAGGACATCGCGTTCACGTATCGTCAGCCGACTGGTGCGCTGGTCGATGTGATGTCGGTTGGCCCTCGACGCAGTGACCCGCGGCATGATCCGTGCCAGCGTGTCCGCGCCGAGCAGGGACTCACCGGACGCAACGGCGCGAACGGCCGAGAGAATACTCGTGGTGGGCTTCACCTTCGACAGGAAGCCGGCCGCCCCGGCCGCCACCGCCTCGATGAGCATTTCATCCGGATCACCCGAACCGGAAACGATCAGGACTTTGGTTTTCGGGACTCGGGCGGCAAGTTCTCTGGTGGCCGCAATGCCATTCATCCCGCCGGGTAATTCGATGTCCATCAGTATGACGTCGGGCTTCAGTTCAATGGCGGCAGCAATCGCCGCAGCGGCCGTAGCGACGGGTTCCACCACGAGGTGGAATGCCGGGTCCAGACCGATCACCATCGCCAGCGCCTCAGTGAGCGCGCGGTGGTCATCGCAGATCATCAGGCGAATCCTTACATCCGTCGACACATCGCCTCCGCGCTGACACAAATGGCTGATGATTGGAAAAACTCTATGCTGTCATCGACGAACCCAATTCCAGCGGAGGGTCGACGGACGGCACAGAATCTGTCGGAAGAAAAACCCGAAATGATGCTCCGCCGCCCTGGCGCTCCTGTTGCCACGCCCGGCCGCCGTGGAGTTGGGCAAAGCGCGACACCAGGGACAGACCGAGACCGAGACCGCCGGTGTCGGTAGTGGTGCCCCGCCGGAACGGTTCGAAGATCGATTGGCCGATTTCGGCCGGAACCCCGGCCCCAGCGTCCTCGACTGTAATGACCACGCCATGATATTGCGGTTGCACCCTGACCCAGATGGGCACCCCGGATGGCAGATGCTGGCGAGCGTTGTTCAGCAGGTTGACGACAATGCGTTCGAGATGAACCGGATCGATATTTGCGGTCAGGCCGGCGATATCGACTTCCAGCGGATGATCGCGTCCGAGGTCTGCCTCGGCCAGTATGCGGCTGACCACCTCACCGACGTTGCATTCTTGCCCGCGACTGTCCAGTCTCTGCATCGGGTCGGAGTCCAGGATGTCGGACAGCAACGCCTCCATCTGTCTGGTGCTCTGCCGAATTCGATCGATCGCCGTCAAACGGGTCTCGGTGTTCAGCGGATGGCTGCCATCGGCGTCACCGGCCAAGAGGTCACCCATCATGAGCACCGACCAAATCGGGCTCCGCAGATCATGCGACACGGTTTGCAACAGCGTGTCCTTGAGGCCGTCAAGCAATCGCAGTCGCTCAATGGCTTCCTGCTCCGCGGTCAGCGCGCTGGACAGCCGTCGGGCACGAAGCGCTGACTCCTGCTCACGCAGGATCGAACTCCGCAGGGTCGTGTACATGAATCTGGTACGCAACAGATTCCGCACCCGGACCAGGACCTCACCGTTGGCGAAGGGTTTGGTGACGAAATCCCTTGCGCCGCCGTTCAAGGCGCGGTCACTGGCCGCCGGAGTGGTGTCGGCGGTCAGTACCAGGACCGGAACGGCGTCCTTCGGTAGGTGATGTCGGATCTGGTCGAGGACGGCGAATCCGTCGAGATGCGGCATGTGCAGATCGAGGATGACCAGGTCCGGATCGATCTCCGGCAATCTGCTCAGAACCAGCCGGGAATCGGTCTCGGTGAACAGGTTCAGGTACCCAGCCCGTCGCAGCACAGCGACGAGCAGCGCGACGTTCGACGGGTTGTCATCGACGATCAGCACCCTGCCCTCAGTAAGTTGGCCGAGGAATGGCGCGGCTTCACCGGCCGAGGTCACAACATGCGACGCAGGTAGACCATCCGTCTGCACCCTCGCCCTCCGTACCTGAGACCAATTTGCACCATTTTGCGACAGAACGGACATCATTATGGCGTAGGACGGAGAATTCCTCTGCGTTCGCCCGATCCGGGAAGTCGTGTCGCGCCACTCAATGCCATCGCTCCAACTCGTCCGAGCGGATCAAATGCACGAATGGTCTCGTCGGCCGTTACCGGGAGCGAGCAGACCAGGAAATTCCAATGAAGAATCACGATGGGGATCCACTTCCGGTTTGATTCCACAGGTACCGCACCGCCGGTGTCCAGCAACACTCGAAGGGGACGGGCATCAGGTGGAGTGTCCCGCAGCGACAACTACCTGTTTTATGCGATGTCAGACTGCGCCGGTCTCGCTACCTTGGCGCTTGAACGGTTTTCAGGGACCTTCAAGCCTTCGGTGAAGACACCACTGCTGCTCACTTCCCGATGACCGCTGCTGCGACAATGCTGTTCCCGTCAGGTGGATCGAACGAATGTGGGTTTGCGGTGACAACACACGGGCCCGCTGGTCACCATCGTTCGCCGATGGTGAGGGAGTCGCGAGCGGTGGCGCTCGCTGGTCCCACGGCCACGGCCGAATGCCTGGACAGGCTCTCCCGACTGCTCGACGACCCCACGAGCGTGCCCGACACGCTCACTCAGCTCGCGGCGACAGCCATGGCGGTTGTCGCGGTTGTCGACGGTGCGAGCGTGGTGCTGCAGGTCGACGGACGTCCCGCGACCCAGGCGGCCACGTCTGAGTTGGTTCGTTCCGCGGATGAGATGCACCACCGATACGGGGAACCCCTGTCGGTACAGCGCATCGCTCAACTGGGCTTCCAGAGCGCCAATTACACGCCCCTGGTGGCCGATAATGTCATTATCGGGTCGATCAATATCTACAGCAACGCAGCGGACGCCTTCGACGTTCATGCCGGACAACTCATTTCACTGCTTGCTGCTCTCACCGCGAGGCGAATCCGGGCAGCCCTTGACGATGCCGGGCACCAGAACATGAAACACGTCGCCATTGACGGCGGCCGAGCACATCAAGTGACCATGCTGACCCAGGTGGCCGAGACAACGCCGGTGGGTATCTACCTGCGTGACAAAGACAAAATGCTGTTCATGAACAGCGCCTTTCTCAGCCTGTTCGGCTTTCCCCCGGATCATGATCGTGCTGCCGTCCTTCGCGACGTGCGGTCCCGCGTTCATCCCGACGATATGGAGAAGGCACGGACGACTTTGATCGCAGCCGATGGCATTCGTTCCGCCGAATGCGAACTGCGGCTGAAATTCCCGGACGGCAACGATCGTTGGATCCATATCACCAACACTCCGGTCCCCGGAGCCGGGACCGGAGTGGTCCGGGTAGTCGGGACCGCTCAGGATGTCACTGCCCGCAGGAACACCGAGGCCGACTTGCGGGAGAGCGAGAACAAGTTGGTCCAGGTGACAGACGCGATCGCCGTCGGCATCTCCCTGCGTGAGGTGGCTACCGGCACCATCCTGTATGTCAATCCCGCTTGGGCGGCGATCTTCAAGACCGAACCCCACGGGGGGCAACAACTGACCGCCGAGGCAATGGCCCAGGTGCTTGTTCATCCGGACGACCGCGACCGAGTGCTGTCCGGTTACTGGCCCGCGGTGAAAGCCGGTCGGCCGGTGGAGTCCGAATACCGGGTGATCGAGCCGGGCGGTGATGTCCGCTGGGTCCGGTCGACGTCCAATCCGATTGCCGACTTGTCCGGCAGGGTGGTTCGGGTGGCAGGCACCGTCGAGGACATCACCCTCGGCAAGCGGGCCCAGCAGGACGCCTGGGACGCTGCCGCCGAAGCAGCGAGCGCCAACGCATCGAAGAGCGCACTGCTGTCACGAATGAGCCACGAATTGCGGACGCCGCTGAACGCGGTCCTTGGCTTCGCCCAGATCCTCGAAATGGAACTGGAGTTGCCCGCCCATCGGAAAGCGATCTCGTACATCCTCGACGGCGGGCGACACCTCTTGGAGTTGATCAACGATGTGCTGGATTTCAACGGGATCGCGAACAAGACCTTTCATCTCGCGCGGGAGCCGGTGGACATCCACGAACTGATTCTCGAAACCATCGAACTGGTGCGTCCGCTCGCAGCGGTCAACGACATCACTATCGACCACGAGTACACGGGCAGTGACTCGACAGTCGCATCGGTCGACCGGAGACGCCTGGGTCAGGTCATGGAGAATCTGCTGTCGAACGCAATCAAATACAACCGCACGAACGGCCGCGTCACGGTGAGCGAGCGCGTGGGGACTGACGGTGGCATAACAATCCGGGTCATCGACACCGGGCGGGGAATTCGCCAGGAGGACCTCCCCCGTTTGTTCGATGCGTTCGAAAGGTTGGGGAATCATTCGGCCGACGTCGCCGGAGTCGGCATCGGTCTTGCGTTGTCACACCTACTGGTCGCCACTCTAGGTGGGCGCCTGCTGGTCGCTTCTGTTCACGGAGTCGGGTCGACGTTCACCCTCGAATTGCCTCTGGTCCACCCACCCGAACCTACCACCGCCGAGATAGCTGCACGCCCACGTCCGTGGTGAAACGGCGACTTGTCAGCCGCGCGGCAATGTTGTGACGGGGCTCTCGAGACACCCCGGGTTTGGTGGAGGGTCGGTTGTCCCGCGAGCTCCTGTTACACGGGGATGATCTGACGAGCGTAGAACTGGGCCTCAATTTCGGCCGGCGTGCAGTAGTTCAGAGCGGAATGGATGCGCACGTGATTGAACCAATCGATCCATCCCAGGGTGGTGAGTTCAAGATCATCAGCGCCTTTCCAGTGTCGTTCCCAGACGATGAGCTCTCTCTTGTAGAGGCCGTTCACTCTCTCTGCGAGGGCGTTGTCTTACGAGTCGCCGACCGACCCGATCCACGCGTTCAGCCCGACCTCGACGAGGCGTTGCGTGTACCCGATCTAGTTGTACTGCGACCCAGCTTCACTGTGATGTACCAGATCCCCGGCAGCCCCCGGCCTGTCGACACCATCCCCCCGGCCATCGTCATCGACGGCGGTTCCGCAGCATCCATCAAGTCGGCCACCCCGACGATCAGCGGCCGGGTCAACGTGCCCGCCGGCAGCTAGATCCAGGTTGCCGTGGGCAACGTCGCCCTGGATGTCGTCGTGTCCCCGACACGAACCTGGACGGTGACGTCACCGCAACTCACAGCCGGCGCACACACCGTCGTCGTCTCAGCCACCGACGCTGCCTGCAACGTAGGCACTCAGCCTCAGAGCCTCACCGTCAACGGATGAGCCCTCGGACAGCGCCGGAATCCTGCTGACGAGAGCTGTCACCACCGAGCCAAGGTGGTTCCCGGACAACCAAAGTCGTTCAGCAGCTCACTGTTTACCCACCCGCTGCATCCTCACTGGCGCCCGCGGTGAGCGTGCAGCTGCTTCGGGCGTCGAGAGCTGGGTCGAGGTCGATGCCGCCGCTGCTGACGGTCGACGCGGCCGCAGAATCCCCGCGCACGACCGAACTTGATCAAAACCTGACGAATCGCTGACCGGCATCAACACGTGCCGCCCATAACGTCCGTTCCAGTACAGCGCGACACTCCAAGTATCTCGAACACCAGCAATGCAGGGGGAACACCGTGCCTTCCACCATGACGGCCACCGAGCGTGGCCGATCCATCGTCAAGCACCTGGTTGTCGGTGTGCTGGCGCCGGCCGTGGTCGCGTTCGGTGCGCTCGTCGCCGTCGCTGCCCCGGCTTCCGCAGCGCCCGTTGCCCCTTTTGCGACGGGTTCGGCTCTTGTCGCTGAATCGTTCACCGGTTCGACCGTGACCGACGGTTCGTGGCGTGCGTTGGGCGACGGCTGCCTGACCAGAGCAACCGTTGCCCCAGCAGCAACCGTCGTCGTCGCTGGGGGTTTGTGCCGTCCGTGTCGGATCACCGCCTCCTTAGCGCATCTACGGGATACCTGCAGCTCACCGACGCCTCCGGGTACCGCAAGGGCGGTGCCGTGTACACCAAAGCGTCGCCTTCGGCTCAACGGCCTCGACGTGACGTTCGACCAGTGGCAGTACGGCTCTGCGAACTACGGTGGCGACGGCCTGAGCGTCTTCGTCGCCGATGGTGCGGCGAGCATCACGGCGACGGGCGGGCATAGGTAGCTCGCTGGGGTACGCGCAGAACACGAATCAGCCGACCGCACCGAACGGCATCGCTGGCGCCTATCTCGGCATCGGGCTCGACGTCGCACGGCGCCTTCGCGAGCTCCAGCGATGGTCATGGCATCGGATGCGCAACTGGCCAGTCGACCGACATTCCAGGCCAATTCGGTCGTTCTGCGCGGGCCGGGCTCCGGCGAGGTCGTTACTGCTTCCTCGCTGCGACCAACCTCCCCACCGCTTCGCAGAAACTGCACCTCACACTCAACTACCCGGCAATCATCACGCCTGCCATGGCCCGAAAGTTCCGGGTCACGGTCTCCCCCGATCGCTTCCCGACTGTGACCGTGTACGCCGCGTTCCCGGCCGATCGCCTACCTCAAGCAGCTCCTGCAGTACAGGATGACCGACGCCTCCCCGGCGACCTACCAGTTCGGATTCACCGCATCGTCGGGCTCGGTTGTCGACACGCACCTGATCGGAAACGTGTCCGCATCGACGGTCACCCCGATCGACACCACTCCCCCGGTGGTCACCATCACCGGTGGTGCGAGCGCTCTCATCCGCTTCCGCCACGTCGCCGGTGGCCGCCACGACCGATGCGTCCCAGAGCACCGACCTGAACGTCAAGATCTCCGATCAGGTCTCTCACCTCGACGTGCAGCGCCGATGCGCCTGGTCCGTCACACCTGCCGCGCTCGGCAACGGCACTGTCACGATCAGCGCCGCAGCAACCGACCCGGCGGGAACACTGGCACGGCGACACAGCAGCTCACCATCGCCATCCCGGCACCGACCGTTCCCCAGACCCCGACCCCGACCGTCACACCGACCCCGAGGCCGCCTGCAGGTACACCCGCCATCACCATCACCGGGGGCGCTACGGTCCTCTCCAACCAGGCCAAGCCGACGATCAGCGGAACATCCACCGGGGCCGCAGGCCGCACCGCGACCATCTCCGTCGGTGGACAGACTCTCACCAGCACCATCTCGCCGACGGGCGACTGGAGTGTCGTCCCGACGGCGCTGACCCAGGGGAATCAGCGGGTCGTCGTCAAGGTCTCGACGTCCAGCGGCCTCACCGCGGCCTCGTCCCAGACCCTCATAGTTGACACCATCGCCCCGGCCATCGTGATCGACGGCGGTTCGACGGTGTCGATCAGGACGACCACCCCGACCATCAGCGGGCGGATCAATGTGCCGGCCGGCAGCAAGATCCAGGTTGCCGTGGACAAGGTCTCCCACGAGGTTGTCGTGTCCTCGACCCGAACCTGGTCGCTGACATCGCCGGAACTCACCGCCGGCACTTACATCGTCGTCGTCTCGGCCACCGATGCTGCCGGCAACGTCGGCACGGTGCAGCAGCGCATCACGGTCGTCCCGTCCCTGTCAATCGATGGCGGACCGGCCCGGCTCACGAACGATGCGACCCCGACGATCAGCGGAACAACCGACGCTCCGGTCGGCACCGCCGTCACCGTCACGATCGCCGGTCAGACGCTCACCGGAACCGTTGCGACGCCGGGGATCTGGTCCGTTGACTCCCGCACACTGCCGTCCACCGCGTACCCGGTGCTGGCGAGCGTGCGTGATTCAGCCGGCACGGTGCGCACCGCGCGGCAGTCCCTCACGGTCGACACCATCGCCCCGTCCATCGTCATCGACGGCGGTTCGAGTCGTCTCGACCAAATCGGCCACCCCGACCATCAGCGGGCGGGTCAATGTGCCGGCCGGCAACAAGATCCAGGTCGTCGTGGATGAGATCGCTCTCGAGGTCGTCGTGTCCTCGACCCGAACCTGGACGGTCACGTCGCCACAACTCACCGCCGGCGCCCACACCGTCGTCGTCTCGGCCACCGATGCAGCCGGCAACGTCGGCACTCAGCGGCAACGCCTCACCGTCATCAAGTGAGCCTGACTTCGCACCGCGAACCCAAAGCACCCCACCATCGCGAGCACAACATGACAACCCGACACCCAAAGATCATCAAACGATGACTGACTGATCTCTGCACCCTCACTGCTCCCCGGCAGTGAGGGTGCATCCAACTGCCGCCCACCTGACGTGACGATGACCGGGCGGTACCCGTGGAGTGTCGATCGAACCGTCGAGAAGTCCGATCCTCCTGGCCCCGCAGGGGTATTGAACGGTACGACCGGGTCGCGCAAAGCCAGTAAGACGTACAGCAGCGGCCAAGTCAGGTTTTGGCTCCGTCCGCAACCCCGGCAACCCAGTCTCGGGCCACGAGAAAGTTTCTTCTTGCCTCGATGCCGAGCTCCTCACTGCGCACGCGCACCTGTGCGGCAACACCTTCGCGCTGCTCGATCAGCTTGCAGAGCCGATCTCCGAGTTCCGCTGCCGCGAATGGCTCGTTGATGTCGGTGCTCCACGATTCCAGGCCGAGCATTCCCGCGAGCTCCCGCACCTTGACGTCATAGGCAAGAACGTAGGAGGGCACGCCGAGGATTGCGGCCATCACGATGGCATGAAGTCGCTCACTGACCAACAGGTCGCAGCTGTCGATCAGCCGGGCGGCGTCAGCGTGGGTGCGGATCTTGGGCCGATGCATAGTCATGTTCGGCAGCCGGGCGGCGAAGGCGTCGAGGATCTCTCCGTCGTCATGCTGCTTGAATCCGACCTGCATCGGCAACGCATGGAGCTCAATGGGGTGATTCGCGTTGACCTGGGTGAGTCCCGCGGCCAGACGCTGCAGGAAAAGCTCCCAGTTGTCGGGGTTTTCGATGTCGTAGTTCAGGTTGAGCGCAACCCGCAGCGGACGGGGGCTCGCTGCATCCGCCGGGTGCACTGGTGGTGTACCGACGCCGCCCAACAGCCAGGCCCGATCAACCGAGAACACCGCATCGGTCGCCCGCACGGGATCGAGGCCGAGGGCGAGGCACGTCGCCAGAGATTTCCCGTCCCGGACGGAGAGCACGTCGACCTGCGACAGGATCAGCTTGGCCAGCCGGTGTCCGTGCTTGGTGCGCAAGGGGCCGACGCCGATGTTGAGCATCGCAATCGGTTTGCGTCCGATCCAATGGGCAAATGTCACAATCGCCAGGATCATTGCAAGAGTCGAATAGCGATTTCTCCCCGTTGAGGCGTAAAGCTCCTTGATGATGCTGCCACCGCCGAAGCAGAGCAGATCGCAGTGCAACAACTCGCGCGCGAGTTGCACTCGGTCTCGCGTCGTATCGATCACTTCGACGTCGAAGCGTCCGGCCAGTTGTTCTCGAGTGAATGCCGGGTCATAGCTATTGATCACATAATGATGTTCGATCCCGAGTTGGGTGAGGAAGGTTTCGAGCAGCAACTCGTCCCCGATGTTGTACTGGCCGTGCGTACCGAGGAACACAATCCGTCGCGGGGTGGTGGTCATTGTCCTGCCTCCTTTGTTGGCGGGGCGGGCGGCCCACCGTTGGCCGCCGGAGCTGAGCCCGAATCGTCCGGGTCATCGTTGTTCGGGTCACCAAGGGCGGCAGCGTGATTGGCGTCGCCCCCGTCGTCTGCGCCGGCCTCGTCGTCGTCAAGACGACGTCGCGACCGCCACCGAACCAGTAGTGCACTCAACATCAGCAGTAGGCCGGTCGCAGCGAGACCCAGCCAAGTTGGTCCAACCCCGCCGTCCTCCCCTGGGGAGAGGTCCTGCACATCGGCGGCCGCGAGGTTGAGCAATTCGTCCTGCGTCAAATCCGCATGTGCAGGGTTGGCTGCGGGATCCACATATCCATCTGTTGTTCCCGCGGTCTCGGTACGTTCCGAGCAATCCAACGTATCTGGATCGCTGATCGGGGTCACGTTGGGCGGCAACGTCAGCGACTCGTAGGTCTCCTCCGGAATCAGCATCATCCCCTCGACGAGCATCGGATTGTCATCGGTCTTGTCGACGGAGAACGTGTGGGAGCCGGCGGGCGCATCGATGACACCCAGGTCCTGGTAGGAGTACCCGAAATTGACCGGGACCAGCCTGTCCGGGATCGCGTCGTCCACCTGCGAGACAGACATCGATGACGTGTCGACCGGTTGCCTGTTCGACTGATAAACCTCGGCGGTATTGAAGAATTGCACGCCGCCAGCCGGCGGGCGCAACTCGAGGGTCTCGTCATAGGAGAGCGTCGGCGAGGTGACGCGAATCGAATTCGCGGTATCTGCGGTGCGCATCAGTACCCGATAGCGACCGGCAGTCTTCACCTTGACCGGCAGATTGAACGAGGTGGCCCGCGGCACTCCGATGAATGAGCCACGCAAGGTACCAAAGACCCCGGGCGTGATGATATTCGTACGGTTCCACTTGGTGTTCGAGAAGAGCAGGAACGAACGGAACATCGGTGACAGATAATAACTCGACGCCACGATATTGGGATTGAAAGCGAACATTCGAGTATCAGGCGGCGAGATCGCCTCGGGATGGTCCAGCAGGTACAGGTCGATGGCGGACGTGTGCGGATCGTCGGTGAGAAGTTGAATCGGCGCCCCCGGCACAGCCTTGGCCGCGTCGTAGTACGGGGTGTACTCGAATTTGTAACAACGACTCAGGTTTCGTCGGTGAAAGACCAGGTTGAGGTAGGTCTGCCAACTCGAGTCGACCAGCAGCGTCGGGCGATTCGGCTGGGCCTGGTCGGTGATTTCGAAAAGGGCGTAGCTGCTGTTCTCAAATCGGAGCACCACGTCGTCACTGAGACGCTGGAGCCCGGGCTCTACGAAGCTTTCGACATTGGGCAGGTATTCTGCGCCGACACCTCCATTGTTGTGGATCTTTCGGTTCACGACAATATAGCGCACGCCGAAATCACGTGCTTCATTGATCCACCAATCCTGCTTGTAGTAGAGCCCACGCAGAATGAGGAAGAACTCGAACTTGTTCTTCACGTCGCCCGTGAGGCCGTAGTAGAAGCTGGGCTTATCCAGGTAGTAAATGAAGAATTTGTCAATGAACTTGTGGTCAACGCCGTTCTCGTCGCCAACAAGTTTTGCGGTCTCGGTCGGTGGAATGACGACGGTCTTTCCCTCGGGCAGCGCGTTCAGCGCCTGCTTGAGTTCTTTGAGGTCACCCAGCGGGAATGGTGAAAGAAACCCGGCCATGTTTCCGGAGGTGAACACCTTTCGGTAGGGGTCGCTGGCCCAGAAAGGCATGAAGAACACCGATGCGATACAAACGGTGGCGAGTAGCCGGAGCAGGAGTGTGGTTCGCGCCGCGAGCCGCCCGGTTTTTCGCGTCGGTGCCGAGTTCCGGACGGGTGGTCGGCGCCGACCGCGGCGACCGGCCGCGGGCGCTGTCGAGCGGCCCGGGAGTCTCCAGCGACGCCGCCGCCTGCTCGAAACACCAGGCCCGGTGACCGCGCGCGCCCAGCCGCCGCCGACCAGGTCGATCAGGTACGCGAGCGTCAGCGCCATGACCAGCGGTGCCAGCATGAACAGAATGAGCTGGAATCGATGTGGGAACCGCAACACCTGCACCACCGTGCCAGCAGCCGTCACGATGAGATTGCCGATCGATGAGTGGCTGGCGTTGGCGGCGATCGCGATGTTGGCGAGAGCGCGGTGGAAGGTGGGGAACCACAGCGGCTGTGCATAGCCGATCGTTGCCCACAGCGCGAAAGCGATTGCTACGTAGATCACTCCGAGCAACTGTCGGTGTGGCCTGGTCGGGAACAAACGGCGGCGCATCGGCGGCACGGCCAACGGGGCGAACAGCAGCAGGGTATAGAGGGCATCCGGATAGCGCGGCACCTTGGCCAGGTAGTCGCCGAAGAGTATCTTGTCGGTGATCCCGGCGAGGTCCCAGGACAGCAGATGTAGCCACGACACCGACGCGTCCTGAATGAAATAAAAGTCGCCCGGGACAGTGTCACTCAGGTTGGTGACACCCGCCAACGCGACGTATTTGACAAATAGGGCGTACGGAATGAGGGTGATCACCAGGAAAAGCAGAAAGGCCAGAGCGGCACGACCCATGGTGGTCCCCGCCGCCTGAATCGCCGTTCCTCGAATCTTCTTCCACCGGCCCTTCTCGAACACCAGGCGTCGGAAACGTCCCGGTAGACGCAAAATTCGAGCCGGCCCGCCGCGGCGGATCCACCGGCCGATCTCCCCGATCAGCAGGGTCACGATGGTAATGCCGAAGAACAGGCTGAACAGAATCAAGTAGTGGATGGCCGGGTTGAGCAGGGTGGCAACGCTGGACAACACCATGTAACGCTTCCACTTGCGCCCGGCGAAGAGCAACGCATAGAGCATCCACAGCGCCGAGATCATCATCATGACCAGGCCGAGGATCAGCGTATAGAAGTGGGTGATCTTCGAGTACGTCATGATGAGGTAGATGAGCGTCACCGGGAACGCGGCGGCCAGATAGATCGCCTGCGAGGAAAGTGTAGTGAACACCTTGTCCATGAAGCGGGCGACGGTGAGGTACGCGACCCAGAACAGTGACGGGATCACCAACAGGATCGCGAACGGCAGCACCTTGTAGTACCGCAGCCAGGTGGTGAGAAACGCGTACCGCACGCGGAACTCGTATCCATTGACAAGTTCGTTGAATTCGCCGGCCGCCTGCTCGAGTAACTGGCTGCTGGGGTTGAAGAACGGCACCAGTTCGTCGCCGGCGATGACCGCATCGCCACGGAGAACGGATGGGATTGCCAGCAGTACGTCGCGAAACACAAAGAAGGACCCTAGATAGAATGCGGCTCCGACCACGAGCGCGATCGTCCGGACCGAGAGTCCTTCGCCGCCGCCTGGTCGGGTCGGCGGGGGGTCTGCCGGTGCGGGTGTCTCGACGGAGCCGCCGGCGAGGATCGCACTCACGGTGGTGCTGCGGTGGATTCTTCTGCGACCGAACTCGTTGCCGCCGTTGCCGTAGACGAGACCGGATTCGCGGCGGTTGACGGATCAACGGCGGCGACCCCGGCCGGCACGGACAGCGCCAGATCAACCGCCAGCCTGAGGTGGTCGCTGCCCCGATTCGGCTGGAGTTCGGCGGTCAGCACCGTGACCTGCTCGTTGACCAGAACATGATCGAGGCGCATCAGCGGGAAGACCGGACCGCCCCACTGCGGCCAGGTCGCGCCGACTCCCACGCCAGCATCCGAATACGCGTCTCGCATCCCGCTGGCGAGAACGGCGTCCATCGGGCTGTGGTCCTTGGTCGCGTTGTAATCGCCGGCCATCACCAAGGGACCGTCGGTCTCGTCGTTCATCTTGGCCAGCAGATCCAGTTGCGCCCGCCACCGCCGCGCCTGGGACTCGTTGATCGGAGCGACGGTGTGCACATTGATGACCGTGACGACGCCGACGGACGTGGTGACCTCCGCTCGGGACATGGGCGATCCGGCGAGCAGGAACGATTCCCCGTTCTCGATCGGCAGCTTGGACAGAATTGCTGAGCCGTGGAAACCGGACCGAGCGTCCAGGACGTGGTACGGGTACTGCCCGAGTAGTCCGACGAACCGGATATCGGCGAGATGTTCCGGGGTGACCTCCTGCAACAGCAGGACGTCGGAGCCGGTGGCGGCGAGATCGTGCGCGAGTTCCTCGACCTCGGTGTTGGTCAACAACAGATTGGCGGTGACCATTCGAATGGTTGCGGTACCCGTCGGCGCCATCCGATCGTGGCCGAACTCGTAGGATTCGGCGATCCACGCGACATTGCCGATGGCCAACACGGCCGCTACCAGGGCCAGTGAGCGTCGCCGGGTCAGCGCAGCGGCGATCGCCAGCGGATAGGCGGGTAGTAGTAACCACATTCCGATGCCCTGTAGACCGATCAGCTGCGGCTGACTGTCCGATCGGATGAGTCGGACGATCGCGACACCGGACATTCCCGCCGCCGCGGTCCAGCCAACCCCGGTAGCTACCCGCCGCATTGCCGTTCGCATGCGGCTCGGCGAGACTGCGCTCATCCTGGCGACTCGGTTCGCGGCCCCACCGCTCGCATACAGGCACGAAGAGCGCGGGTACTCACGGGCTTGACGAGGAACGCATCGACGTCGGTTGCCATTGCGGCATCCCGATCGGCCCGATCGACAATTCCGGTGACCAGGACAAATCGCGGGCGTCGAGACTTCGCTCGCAGGTCGGCGAGCAGTTCGAATCCGGTTCCACCCGGCATCGAGTAGTCGGCGAAAACCACCGCAAAGTCCCTGGTACGAACCAACTCCACTGCCGGCCCCAGGTCCTCGGCCTCGACCACGGTGAATCCGAGGCGGCGCAGCATGTGCGCGAGAACCAGACGCGAGACGGTGTCATCGTCGACGACCAGAATCGGGCCGGCCGGATCCGCCGTTGCAGCGCCGGTCACTCGTCCGCTCGAATCTTGACCATGCGGAAGACATCGTCGAATTGAGTCAGGCGAAAGACCCGGAGCGCGCTGTGTTCGGAAGGAGAGATCAGAATGATATCGCCGCCGGACCGCTGGGTGTCCCGCCGGGCTCGCACCAGGGCGGCCAACCCGGCGCTGTCGATGAAGCTGACCGCGGAAAGATCGACCACCACCGTGCGGGTGCCTGCATCGATGATCCGGGAAAGCTCCTCGCGCACCAACGGTGCCTCGACAGCATCGAACCTTCCGACCAGAACCGCCACCGCAGACGACTCCTTTACCTGGGTGCCGTCGGTCGGCTCGCGGCGCAGGGTGGTCGTGATGGCCAACCCCGCGGTCAGGGGTTCGATGGCCGATGTGCCGGCAATGCTGTTCACGACGACTCCTGGGAATTGGTGGCCCGGTCGAATCTGAGGGACCAGATATTGGTGTTGTGTTCCCGGACATATCGCAGCTCGCTGGCGAGCTGCTCGACGATCACCAACCCGTAGCCCCGCACCTGGGGAACCCCCGGGATTGGTCGCAGGACGTTCCCGCAGTCGAACTCTCGCCCCCGGTCCCAGATCCAGATCCGCACCGCGGCCCCGTCGATCGCTCCTTCGATCGTGATGTCGTCCCCCCGAGTGACGTGGTCGGGGCCGTAGGAGTGATCGACAATGTTCATGCAGACCTCGTGGACGGCAAGTTCAACGCGACTCTGCAGCGCCGTCCGTTCAACGCCGACCGGCTCAAGGAGGCGGACCAGCCAGGCGGTCACCTGCCGAACCGAGAGGGTGTCGGCCTCGATGGTCAGCCGCGCGCGGGGCACCGGCTGCGGACCGTCACTCACGAGATTCCCCTCAGCAACACCAATGTGCAATCGTCCGAGGCAGCAGTGCCGCTCGCATGCCGGGCAATGTCCCGCATCAACTGGGCGCCCATCGTGCGCAGTGGGAGATGCGACAACTGGACGATTTCTTCTTCGAAGCGATCGTAGCCATAGAGCCGTCCCGTTGGATCCTCCTGTTCCGTCAGCCCGTCGGAACCGAGAACCAGGACACTGCCCAATTCAAAGGCGATGGCCTGCGTTCGGCCTTTGGCGCCCAGCAGCACTCCGATGGGCGGAGTCGACGGCGGGACGGCGGTTTTCCGGTGGCCCGCCAAGGACAGGATCGGCGAATGGCCGGCATTGCAGATGTGCAAAACTCCGCTCCCCGGGCGGTAGGAGCCGAGAGCCATGGTGACGAAAAGCCCGACAGCATGAAGATAGTCGAAAAGCTCATCACCGACGGCCGACAGCGCGCCGGCAGGATCGTCTTCGTCATGGGTGTGAAAGGCAACCCGGGCGGCGCTGACCGCCCTGGTCATCACGATCGCAGCGGGCAGACCCTTGCCTGCGACATCGCCAACCGCGAACCACAGGACGCCATCCCGGATCTCGAAGATGTAGAAATCTCCACCGGCCAGATTCGCCGGGGTGGTCTCCGCGAAAACGTCGATGCCATCCATGACCGGCGCCGCCGTGGGCAAGATTGCCTGAGCGAGGCGAGAGGCAAGCTGGTGCTCCTTATCGACGACCGCTCGCTGCATTCCCAATCGATGCAGCCGGGTCAGCGTCAGGAGCTTGTCCGTGGCCGACAGGATCGCATCGATCAACTGAAGGTCGCCGGTTGAATAGCGCCGCCCCGACCGTCGGACCAGCCCGAGCGTTGCGGGCGAATCCGCGTCGCCGAGGGTAGCGACCACCGCAGCCGCTCCGGCAATGTCGATCGGGCGTGGTCCGCGGGTCAGGTCTGCCTGGGCTGTCATAGCGGCGCGCAACTCCGCAGCACAGGATGAACTGCCGACCACGATCGTCGATTCACCCCGGCTGAGCACGGCGCCGTCCGACTCGGTCAGTTCCAGGGCTTCTTCGAGCATGGTGCACAACGCCCGGTTGTCATCGAGGGAATCGACCCGGACCTCGATCAGGGCCAACAGCGCAGCCAACCGATCCTGACTGGCGACAAGTGCTGCGGTCAGCCGCTCCTCGGACTCCAGCAGCCTGCTGATGATCCGGGTCTGTTCCAACCCGCCGGAGACCTCTGTGCGCACATCAGCCTCCGCCGACGGTTCCGGCGCGGACCGCGCCGTTCACCTCGGTGGCGAACACCGGGCCGAGCGCCGTCAGCTCCAGGATGACCCGCACCGGGTCGGAGACATCGACCAGCACAAGGTCGCCGCCGTGCAGGGTGGCCGCCCGCTGCGCGCGCAGAAGTTCGGCGAGTGCACTCGAGTCCACGAACACCACATTCGCGAGATCGACGCGGACGATCGCCCCGGCGTCGGCGAGCAACGGCTCCAGGGCAAGTCGGAACGTGTTTACCTCGTGAGCGTCGAAGCGGCCGGCCAGGTTGACCAGGTGCTTGCCTGCTCCGGTCTCGGTACGAATTCTCATTGTCGACTCCCTCAGTAGTTCACGGTGTGCTGACGAGCGGGGGTCAGTTGGTGGCGGCTCATTGCACGGGCTACCGAGGACCTGCCGTCGATCGTGTAGTGGCCGCGGAGGTCGTTGACCCGGATCTTGACAAGGTCGACGACAAACTGTGCCGACACCTTGGCGGCGTCGACCGTCGAACCTGGGGCGTCGATCCATTCCACCGGTACCTCGGCTACCCGAAGCCCCAACTTGCTGCTCAGATACAGCACCTCCAGATCGAAGGAGAAGCCTTCGATGATCTGCAACTCGAAGAGCGTCTTCGCCGCGTCTGCGGTGAAAAGCTTGAAGCCGCACTGCGTGTCGCCAATCTTGACGCCGAAGCCGAACAGCACAATGGTCCGAAGCGCGCGACTGAGTGCCCTGCGTGCCAGGCTCTTGTTGCTGACCGAAGCACCAGCGGCCGCCCTGGACCCTACGGCGACGTCATATCCGTCTTTGAGTTCATCGAGCAATGCGTCGAACTGTTCGATCGGTGTGGACTGGTCGGCATCTGCGAACAACACATATTCACCTTCCGCCGCCAGCATTCCGCGGCGCACCGCATTGCCTTTTCCTCTGTTGCGATCGGCCACCAGAACGCTCATGTTCGGGAACCGCAGATCCTGCAACAGCTCGACGGTGCTGTCAGTGGAGCCGTCGTCGGCGACAATCAGCTCCCATGGCTCACCCCGGGAGCTCAGATGGCTGGCGATGGCACCGACCGTCGGCAGGATCCGCCATTCCTCGTTGTACGCCGGGATGACGACCGAAATCCTCGGCTTCTGTTCCAACGGCATGCTGATCCAGGTGCGGTACTTCTGGTAGGACTCGCTGTTCATCGTGAATCCGCCTTTGCGACGTCGGGCCGTGGGGTCTCATGGGGTACCGAATCGGCAGGCCCGGGCACCGTCCCTGTCCTTCGCACCGGAAGGAAGTGGCTGATGGTCACCGCGATCAGCAGCAGACTCATGGCCACCAACTGTGCCGTGATCAGCTGGGCCATCGAATGGTGCCAGATCAGCAGCAATGTTGTCTGGACGCCGGCCCCGGCCAGCACCACCCACGATTCGCGAATCCGGTGCGTCGCAAGGTGATGGCTGGCAACGAGATTCGCGACCGCGAAGAGAGTGGTGGCCGCTGCGTAGACGGCCAGCGGAGCACTGAGATCCGCGTAGTCAGGTCCCAGGACGATACCCAACACAGGCCCCCCGACGAAGAGGGCACCCAGCGCGCAAGCGGCACCTATTCCCAGCACGGCCAATACGCCTCCGGTCAGGATGTGTTGCCCCGCTTGACCCTGGGCATGCCGCCGCGCGACGACCGGGAACACCACGATCGCCACCGACCAGGACAGGAAAAATACCCCGCGGCCGACCAGCGCGACGGCCGAGTACAGACCCGCGTCGTAGGGGGCCAGGAAGATCTTGGAGATCAACACGTCGCCGTTGTTGATGAAGATCTGGCCGATCAGCAGCACGGAGACAAAGGCGGCGTAGGTGCGGACCCCCGTCATGTCGGCGACGCCGGCCGCCGGCCGGCCCGCTCGATGGCGGCTCACCAGCGCAACCGTGCCCCAGGCCGCCACCAACGACAGGGACAGGGCCGCCGTCGCACCGTCAACACCCAGACCCAGCAGGACAAGGGACGTCCCCAGGCCGAGCCGGACTCCCATCTCGACCAGATAGGTCATGGCCATCGGGGCGAACCGCAGCCGACCCTGGAGGACACCGCGGCCGACGGCGCATTTCAGGTAGAACGGCATGCCGACGGCGAGTATCACGAACGGCCATGCTGATCCGGTGTTGAAGAGATTGCTCCACAGCGGGGATCCGCCGGCCAGGACGCAGCCGATCGCCAACCCACCTATCAGCGCCCAGTGATGCATTGAACGGGCCAACAGGTCGGCGTCGTGCGGCCGGCCGGCCGCATCCCGTATCCCGACGAAGCGTGCGGTGACCAGGACCAGACACAGCGAGACGGACGTGCAGGTCAGCATCAGCGTGACCATCAGATTCGCATCGGAGAACTCGGCGGGTGTGAGCCACCGACCTAGCAGGAGATTGAGCAGGTAGTTTCCGGCGTTCGTCACCAAAATCGCCACAAACAACAAGCTCCCGCCCGCTACCAGTCGGGGGGAGGCAGGTTCCGCACCTGGCGGCACCGCGTCCGACTCGCCTGCCCCTGGTGCTGCGGTCATCGCCGCGCCGCACGACTCAACATGCGGCGACCAAGCAGCCGATAGATGTGAATCAGGTGCCAGTGCACCACCTCGGACATCGGTATTCCCGAGGCGGCGGCAAAGTTCTGTCGGCCCAACTCCAGCCGAAGGACCGGATCATCCAGCACCTGCGAGAGCGCATCGGCCAGGCTGATCGCATCGCCGGGTGCGAAGTAGATTCCACGAAAGCCCTCCTCCTCGATGATGTCCACCAGATCACCGATCCGCGGAAGCACCGCCGCGCGACCGTACTCACCGGCCTGATGCAGGACACCCGAACTGCCCGTGGTCGAGGTGTACGGAAATGCCACCACCGTCGACGAGCTGAACAATGGCTCAACCTGCTCCTCCGCCACATACCCCGTCAACACCAGCCCAGGCAGGTCGCGGTACCGCTCGGCGACACCGGCCATGTATCCAGCCGAATTGGGGCTGTCGCTGCCGGCCAGGACCAGCTCCAAATCCGGATATCCCCGGGCAATCAGTTCCTGGTACGCGCCGACCAGCATATCGACAGTCTTATAGGTCCCCCATTTGCCGAAAGCCATGATCCGGCGCGGGCCGGCCGGGACGGAGAATGAAGGCACCGCGACCTCTTCGAAACTGCCGTGAGGCGCGAGCAGCGCATTCTTCGCTCCGTAGCTTTCCTGGAGGTACTCGACGTAGCGCGGAATGGTCAGGGCAACCAGATCTGCGGTGAGCAAGGCCCTGGTGAGCACGCGGCCGGCTTTTTTCATCAGGCGCGCGGTCATTGCCGAGCCGGCAAAGCCGGCATCCTGCATATCCACATTGTCGGCCAAATTGTGCAGGATGACGATCGACGGCACCCGCATCACCTTGAGTACGATCGGCAGCAGCAATCCGAGCGCCCCGGGAATCCGCCGGTCGCCGAATGTTGCGAACTGCAGATTCATGAGCACGGCATCCGGTCGCGAATGACGGATGGCCAGGCTGATGCGCAGCAGGTTGCTGATGCTGTTGAATTTCCAGCACGGAAGTATGCGCACCTTAGCCATTGCCGCCGGCGATCCGGCATCGGTCTCATCTGCGAGCAGGATCACCTGCTCGACCTCAGGCTGATTGGCAAGGTGCTTGACCAGGTGAAACCCGAACTCGTTGAGGCTGTTCCGGCCCGGCGGAAAGGCGGTGACGACGGCGATCCGCAGCGGCGGGTGCGCCCGATCGGTCGCCGGTTGCGGGTCCCCGGCCGGGTGGTGTCGAAGAAAAGTCCTTGTCATGACGCGATCAGGCTGCTTCTCCCGGCATCGATGCTCGTCGTCCCGGCCCCCAAAATTCCGCTCACCAGAATCGCTCTCCGTTGTTGACGTGGCGGCGTTGTCCAGTTGGGCCGCCGGGTCCTGCTTATCGGGTGAAACCAGGTAACGATGTGCCGGCGAGATACTTCGGGCCCGCCGACCACGTCTCCCCGTTTTCGACTCAGGGCTTATTGAAAGGCTACGCTATAAGCAGACTGGTCGGCACTGCGCAGGACGCCAACAGGTTCCCGAAATCGGCTGGTGGAATAGTAGTGATCAGAAAGATGCCCGGACGTATGAACTTCCACTCCGGGGTGGGTGGTTCGGATCGAAAGTGATGCAGAGTCACCGGAAATCTCACTCAAGAGTGAAACCATGGAGAAGGCGGTGGGATTGTGCGCAAATTGGGTGGCCGGCACGGGTGCAGATTTGGCGTCGTGACCTCGCCGACCGCCATTGTGGTCAAGATTCCTTGCTCTCAACAGTTGCCAGGAATCGATCAAGACCCGGTCGGTCACCATCGCCGTCGATGACCGGCCGGCGGCATCCACCGCAGCGTCGGTAGGTTCGAGACCGTCAATTCCGCCGATCGTCCGGCGGACATTTCTGGCCGGGGCTGTGCTGTGCGCGGTATATCTCATCTCGACCCTGGTGAGCACCCGGTCGGGCCGGCCTGACTGGTGGGACACCTGGTTCTACATCACCATCGAGCTTGTCCCCGTTGGGCTGGCCCTTGCACGGGTGCGGATTGATCCACGGGAGCGCTTCGCCTGGGGGACGCTGGCCATCGGCATGTTGTGCGTGCCATTAGGCGACAGCCTGTTCTCGATCTTTGTCGAACAGCAACGATCCGACGTGCTGCTGGTTTGCTATGGCTTGTATGCGGCGTTTTTCGTCCTGACGCTGGCCAGCATCATCATGCTGCTCCGTCGGCGTCTCCCGGCGGTCCGCGCAGCGGTCTGGCTCGACGGTCTCATCGCCGCCTTCGGACTGCTGGCGGCCGGTACGCTGGTTGTCCTCAAGCAACTGGCGGGGATCGCCACCAACCCCGACGAGATCATCGCGGCCGTTCTCTATCCCGTCGGCATGCTGGTTCTGCTGGCTGTACTCCTGGGTGCTGCGACCGTGCTGGGTCGCAGGCCTTCACGCGTCTGGTGGTTCATGACCGTCGCGTTCGGGTCGATGTCCATCGCGAATGCGATGGCCGTCCCGCAGATCGCCACGGGGACGCTGGTCCGCGGTTCCTTCGTTGACGCGGTATGGCCACCAGCGATGCTGCTGCTCGCTCTCGCCGCATGGAGCTCAGGGACTCCACCCCGCCCAACTGCAGCGGTTCCGACGACCCGGGCGCTGGTCGTCCCGACGGTGTCGGTGTTGGCCGCTCTGACGATTCTGATCATCGATGTGTTCTCAGCGTGCCCGCCGGTTTCGGTCCTGCTGGCCTTCATCACTCTGATACTGGGTGTCGGCAGGCTGGTCCTGGCAGTTGCAGATGCTGTCAGTTCGGCCCGGCATGAGACCGAACTGGCCAGGAGCCTGCAGACGGCCAGGGATGCTGCGTTGGCCGCGACCGAGGCGAAATCGCAGTTCCTGGCGATGATGAGCCACGAGCTGCGTACTCCGTTGACGGCGGTCATTGGCATGAGCGAACTCCTGTTGGAAACAGAGTTGACCACCGAACAACGCGGATATGCCGAAACCATCGACCGCGGTGGCAACCTGCTGCTGTCTGTCATCAACAACGTGTTGGACTTCTCGAAGATCGAGTCAGGTCAACTGGAGCTCGAGCAACGAGACTTCGAGTTGGCGGAGGCGCTCGGCGGAGTTGTTGACCTCCTTGGCCCCTCCGCGGTCGCCAAGGGTTTGACCGTATCCTTCCGCATCGACCCGAACTGCCCGACCTGGCTCGTCGGCGATGCGAATCGACTGACCCAGGTCATGGTGAATTTGACCAGCAATGGCCTCAAGTTCACCAAGAAGGGCGGAGTCGCCATCTCGGTCGACTTGAGGGAGCCGGTTGGTGCACAGGGTATCGTTCGGCTGGGCGTAGTGGTCGAGGACTCCGGTATCGGCATACGCGCCGACCGCTTGAACCGGCTTTTTCGTGCGTTCACCCAAGCTGACTCCTCCATCACCAGGAAATTCGGGGGGACCGGGTTGGGCCTGGTCATCAGCAGGCAAATCGTCGAGGCCATGGGCGGTCATATCGCGGTGAGCTCAGAGCTCGGTGTCGGAACGAAGGTCGAATTCGATGTCATGCTCTCGGTCTCGAGTTGCCCCGAGGATCGCGACGCCTTACCGGTAGCCGCCGCTGCCGGCCCCGGAAGCAGCGCACGAGATGCTGACCCGGAGGATCCGCTCCCGCGTGATTGGATCCCGCTGCGCATTTTATTGGCCGACGACAATTCCGTGAACCAACAGGTCGGCAGCATGATGATCAGCCGGCTCGGTCATCAGGTCGACACCGTCGGCGACGGAATCGCGGTGCTGTCCGCGCTCACTCGAACCACCTACGACATCATTCTCATGGATGTCCACATGCCGCTGCTGGACGGGCTTGCGGCGACCACTCGGATTCGACTTCTCGAATCAATTCGGCAGCCGGTGATCATTGCCCTGACCGCCAGCGCGTCGGCCGCGGATCGGTTGGCCTGTTTCCAGGTCGGGATGGACGACTATGTCACCAAACCCTTGCGGAAGGCGGATCTTGCAAAGACATTGGCTACCTGGGCGAAAGTGACGTCAGAAATCCGCGGACCAATTCTGGTGCCGGCGGATGATGACCGGTGAGCGATCGAACCGCACTCCTGGTCGAAGACACCCAAGAATTCGTGACCATCGGCCAGCGGTTACTGGAAAATGAGGGCTACACGGTGGTAGTCGCCATGGATGGTCCTGCGGCGGTGGAACTCGCCAGGTCCGATGTACCCGAACTGATCCTTCTCGACGTCAGTCTGCCGCTGATGGACGGCATCGAAGTCTGCCGGCGGGTGCGTGAGTTCAGCAACGCCTACGTGATCATGCTGACCGCGCGTGGTGAGGAGCTCGACCGCATTCTTGGTCTTGCGGTTGGAGCGGATGACTACGTGACCAAACCGTTCTCCGCGCGGGAACTGTCGATGCGGATCAAGGCGATGCAACGACGACCGCGATTGACCTCATCGAGCAGCGAGGTGCGCGAATTCGGTGGACTGGTGATAGACATCGGAGCGCGAGAGGTCAAGGTCAATGGTGGACTCGTCGACCTGACGAAGATCGAATTTGATCTGCTGGAGGCGCTGGCATCATCCCCCCGACGGGCCTTTGGTCGGCGAGCGCTGATGACGAAGGTGTGGGGGGAAGGCTGGTTCGGCGATGATCATGTCGTCGACGTGCATCTGGCCAACCTACGCCGCAAGATCGGCGAGCCGGCGGCGCATCCGCAGCACATCAAGACCGTTCGCGGAGTGGGCTACCGATTCGATCCCTGAGTCAACAGCCATTCACTCATCGCCGATTCGGTTCGCGCACACGATGCGACCCAGTGCTCGAACGAGCTCGACAGTCCCGCGTCATCGATGGTGAGGGCCGAACGCTCGATGGATGCGCACCGAGCGGCCAGGTCAACCGCCCCCAGCAGCTGACTGGCCGACCCCAGGCTGTGCGCTCGGGACCGCAGCTCCGGCCGATCGTTTCTCTCGAACGCCGCGCGCATGTCGCTGCGCCGACCTGGAAGTTCAGCGAGATAGCCGGCCGCTGTCTCGCGGAGAAAGCCGATGTCGCCGAGATCCTCGGCGAGCTCTTCGAGAATCCGGAAATCCAGCGCTGGTCCCATGGCTCAATCGTGCCTCATCAAAGAGGACTCCAGGTGTTTCTTGATCGGATCTTGAGGTTACGAAGAGCGGACCTTGTTGTCGATGCTGTTTTCTGAGGAAATGAACCGACCGGGTAAGGCGCTCGCAATATTTTGTGCAGTAGTCGTCGCTGTTCTCAGCGGATGCTCCGCGGCTGCGGACACCGCGGGTAGCGATGCTTCGGTCGCTGCCGGGTCGTCTGCACAGGCCGCAGATTCACCGGACACCGCAAGAACTGCCTGGCTCGAGCGCGGTCAATGTCACGAAGTCCCCCCTGGCCCAGTAGCGTCCGGCATCGACGCAACGGTTCCTCCTGCGACACCGACGGACGTCCGGGCCGTCGCGCCGCTGCTGGCGATCGGCGGCCCGCACCTGGCCCGACCACTCACCTTTGACATAGCAACGCTGGACGCATTGCAACAGGTCCAATGCACGGTCAATGACCGACTGGGCGAGGGGCGAGATGTGACCTTTACCGGCGTTCTGCTTTCCGACCTACTGAAATCCCTGGGCGCAGGCGACGCGACGACGTTGCATGCCCTGGCGCTCAACGACTACGCCGTGGACATCCCGATGTCCGATATTGACGTGCTCCCCGTGCTCCTGGCCACCCGTTCGGACGGTGAGCCGATGTCGGTGGCGAACTACGGCCCGCTCCGGGTCGTCTACCCGACAACCGGTTACGATCTCGACCCCACTGTCTACGATCCCCGCTGGATCTGGCAGCTGTCCGCCATCGAACTGAAGTGACCGACCACCCACGGCGGAAGTTCATGAGGCCGTCACCCAAGGTGCTCGGGATCGCCCTGCTGGCTCTGGCGATGCTCATGTTGCTGGCCACGCTTGGCCTCGGCGCTCTGCTGGTCCAACAAACCCAGTCACTGCAAAGCCAGGTGTCGATCACCCAGGAGGCAGTGGATTCAAATACTCGCACATTGAGCCAGGCTCAACGCGAGCTCCTGCGTTTGGACGTGCTCTTGAGTTCCGCGACCCTGGACAAGGAGGCCATTGCCCTGGCTGAATCCTTTGTCGATCAGCGGGTTCAGGAGGGATCCCTCCCGTACCAACTCCAAACGCTGGGAACGCCGGAGTTGCTCGCGCAGTCCCAGTCCCTGGCGCTGCGGTGGACCACCACTGTCCGCCCGATCGTCTCAGCGGCTACCACGAGCGGGAACACTCAGCAATTGGCGCAGGGGACGGCGTTGGTGGTGGCCCTGGAAAAGGACTACAACCAACTCGTCAGTGACGGTGAGATCGGTCGGAAGCTCCGGGCCGGCAATGCCAACGAGGCCGCTGATCACCTGGTGTCCCAAACCAGAAGATTGATGGTGGCGTTGAGTGTTACATCGGCGTTCTTCTTGCTGTTCATGGCCGTGGCGGGATTGGCCACACGGCGAGCAAGCAGGCTGCAAAGTGCCGCGGCCGCGGAACTGGTGGCGGTCAACGCCGAACTGGGGGTGCACGCGCACGTTCTGCACGCGACCGACAACATGGTGGTGACCACAGATTCGGTGGGACGAATTGATTGGGTCAATGAGGCCTTTGTGCGTACCACCGGCTACTCCTTGGAGTCAGTCGTGGGCCGCCGGCCGGGTGACGTCCTGCAGGGGCCGGACACCGACCCGGCCTCGATCGAATTGATGCGCATCAGCGCTGGCCGACGGGCAGGGCTTTACCACCGACGTCATGAACTATTCCGCGTCCGGCCGGCCGTATTGGGTACACATAGAGGCGTTTCCGGTCTTCAACGACGGTGGAGAGGTGACTCGGTTTGTCGCTATCGAAACGGATGTTACCGATCGTCGGCGCATCGAGGACAACCTGCGGAGGGCGACCGAGACCGCGCTTCAACTGGCGGAGGAAAAGTCAGGATTCCTGGCAACAATGAGCCACGAAATCCGCACGCCGCTCAACGCTGTCCTCGGTGTCACCTCTCTCCTGCAGGGCACTGCTCTTGACGACGAACAGCAAGAGTACGTGTCGACTGCCCTGCGCAGCGGTCAGTTGCTGCTCGAATTGGTCAATGACATCCTCGACTTCTCTGCACTGGATTCCGGTCGCATCGAGATCGAGAACAGGACATTCTCGGTTGCGCGCTTGGTGAGGGATATCCAGGCGATGTTTGCGGCCTCCGCGGCCGCGGGCGACATGTCATTCAGTGCCGACGTGGCCTCGGACGTACCCCAGTTCGTCAGCGGAGACGAGAACCGTATTCGCCAGGTACTTATCAACCTGGTCGCCAACGGCATCAAATTCACTCCCGAGGGGGTCGTTCGCCTCCTTGTCGATCTGGATCCGAAGCGCGCCGGTGGTCTTCGCTTTCGGGTGGAGGACTCCGGCATAGGCATTGCGGCGGACCGGCAGGACCGGATCTTCCTGCCATTTACACAGGTCGATGCGTCGACAACGCGCAAGTACGGCGGGTCCGGCCTCGGTCTGTCGATCTGCCGGTTGATTGCGCAACATCTGGCCGGATCGCTCGAGCTGAAAAGCACTCCAGGGGAAGGCTCCACCTTCACCTTCTGGGTTCCCGTTGCGACGGTCGACCCGGTGGAACTTCCGACTGCTTCGGGTGATTCGACCGCTGTTGTCGACATCACCGTTCTGCGGGTGCTGCTTGCAGAGGATGACGCCACCAACCGAATGGTGGCCCTTCGAATGCTCAGCCGATTGGGCGCAACAGCGGTCGTCGCGAAGGACGGGGCTGAGGCCGTCGCTGCCTTCGCCGACCAGGATTTTGATGTGGTTCTCATGGATGTACACATGCCACGGATGGACGGAATCGCAGCCACCAAGGGGATCCAGGAGCTTGCTACCGCTACTGGACGTCATCGCCCGCTCATTGTGGCCGTGACCGCCAACGCCCTGGAGGGCGACAGTGAGCGGTTGTTGGCCGCCGGTATGGACGGCTATCTCAGTAAGCCAGTCACCCTCCAAGCTCTTGGAACCTTGCTCACTGCGATCGTCACCGGCGCGACCCTGCCGCAGGGTCGAGACCGCCTATCGAACAATGATCATCAACTAGCTGAGATCGCATCGGGACCGGCAATCGACCGGCGGTCAACCCGGTGAATCACAGATCGCCGGTCGGGCACTGGTCCCGTGTCGTTCAGACGGCGTTCGTCAATGCGTTGAACTCCCCTTCCGTGAGTTCGATCCCGCGCCGCCGCAACGTTGTCCTCCAGGTGCGCGACAGAGGATGTGCCGGGAATAGGCAACATCACCGGTGAACGGTGCAGCAACCAGGCCAGCGCGAGCTGGGACGCTGTTGCGTCATGCTGTTTGGCCAGTTCGGCCAACGGGCTGCCGGGGGCAGAGAGCTGGCCGGTCGCCAACGGGAACCACGGGATGAAGGCGATGTTCTTCTTCGCGGCGTAGTCCAGCACGTCCTCGGCCGCCCGGTCCGCCAGGTTGTAGCGGTTCTGCACAGAGACGATCGGGGCGATCTGCCGCACCTCTTCGATCTGCGCGACGCTGACCTCGGAGAGGCCGATGTGCCGGATCTTGCCCTCGGCTTGCAGCGCCGCGAGCTCGCCGATCTGGTCCTGGACGGCGACCTTCGGGTCGATTCGGTGCAACTGCAGCAAGTCGATGCGCTCCACGCCCAGGTGCCGAAGGTTCAGCTCGACCTCCTGACGCAGGAACTCCGGGCGCCCGACCGGCACCCACTGTCCCGGTCCCTGCCGGGTGAAGCCGACCTTCGTCGCGATGACGAGGTCGTCCGGGTAGGGGTGCAGCGCCGCGCGGATCAGCGCATCGGTGACGTAGGGGCCGTAGGAATCGGCGGTATCGATGAGCGTCACCCCGAGCTCCACGGCGCGACGCAGGACCCGCACCGCTTCCGCACGATCGGCCGGTTCGCCCCAGACACCGGGTCCGGTGAGCTGCATCGTGCCGTAACCGAGCCGGTGCACCGGCAGATCACCGCCCAGCGCGAACGTGCCCGATGCGCTGGCGAGGGATTGGCTCGAAGTTGTCATGACTAACTCCACTTCTCATCGCCCCGCGGAGCGACAGCAATTTGGTGACAGATCTGTGCTTACTCAGACTTCTACCGCCCGCGCAGCGCTCGCATTCCCGACTACGCCGAACGCGAACGTTACTGACCCGGAATCGAGCATTTCCTGAGATAAACTTGAAGTTTCAAGTCATGCTCAGGGAGTCGGTATGTCGTCTCGCTTGGTTTCTCATCGTCCAGCCGTCGTGAGCGACGCCGCGCCCACCGAACCGCGTTGGCTGAGCCCGGACGAACGCGCGGCCTGGCTGAGCCTGGTCGGCGTGATGGTCAAGCTGCCGGCGGCACTGGACGCCCAGCTCCAGCGGGACGCGGGATTGAGCTACATCGAATACATGGTGCTGGCCATGCTCTCCGAGCAGCCCAACAGGCAACTGCGGATGAGCGAACTGGCCACCACCATCAACTCGTCGCTGTCCCGGCTGTCGCATGTCGCCAAGCGCCTGGAGAGTCAGGGGTTCATCATGCGCCGGCCGGACGCCACCGACGGTCGCTACACCAACGCGGTGCTCACCGACGCCGGGCTAGCCGCGGTGGTGGCCAGTGCCCCCGGGCACGTCGCGGCAGTGCGATCGCTGGTCTTCGACGCACTCACGCCCGCCCAGTTGAGCGGCCTGCGAGACGCCGGCGACCGCATCATGGCCAAGGTCGAACCCGGCGGCCGACAGCTGCCCGGCTGACACCAGGACAGCGAAACACGGTGAATCAGAGCATCATCCGTTGCTGCCGGACAACCTCCCCGGGACGTTGTGCAGTAGCAACGGCGGTTGTTCAGTGGTGGCTGCCCCGCCAAATTGTTGCGGCGCAGGCCATCTGCGCTCGATGGCGGCCCCTTCGTCGGGTCCGATCAGGTGCCAGCCCGGCTCAGCGCGTCAACCCGCGGCGCACGACGACGACCGGCCACGGCGAGTGGCAGATCAGCCTCTGACTGGTCGACCCGAGGAACAGTCCGGTCAGCCCGCCGCGGCCCCGGCTGCCGACCACGATCAGCTGCGGGCGCTCGTCGGCCGGGTGCTGATTGCCGTGCCGAATCAAGGCGTCCGCTGCGCGACCGCGCTGGACCACCTGCCGCACCGTGACGTCCGGGTACTTCTCCCGCCAGCCGGCGAGTTGTTCGGACAGCACGGCATGTTCTTCGTCGTCCTCGAGCCGGCCGATGAGCGGTTCACCTCGGGCGAAGCCGCGCAGCGCCAAGTCGTCCCAGACCAGCACCGCCTCCAGATCGGCCCCACGCACGGCGGCCTCGTCGAAGGCGAACTCCACGGCGGCCTCACATGTCGCGGATCCGTCGACCCCGAGGAGCACCGGCCCGGTGGCCGGCCCGCCCGCTGTCTTCGAGATCACCACGACGGGCGACCTGCCATGTGCTGCGACGTAGAGGGCAACCGATCCCATCGCAACCTCGGGGATCCGGCCTCCTCCTCTGGTGCCCAGCACGGTCAGGGTCGCGTGCTCCGACGCCTGCACCAGGGCGGGACGCGGGTCCGCGTTCACCAGATCGACGGCAACGTCGAGGTCAGGGTGGGAGGTCCGGATCGCAGCGGCGGCCATGGCGAGGACATCCTCCGCCTCCGTGCGGAACGCTCCGCTGATGTCCGGCGGCATGCCGTAGGCGGGAACACCGATCGCGGACACCACGTAGGCGTGCATCAGCCGCAGTCCCTGGTGCCGACGTACCGCCTCGTCGGCGGCCCAGCCCGCAGCCACCATCGACTCCGTAGAACCATCCACTCCGACCAGGACGACCTGGTGCCGGGCGCCAGTCATGACGACTCCTCTTTTCGCACGTGCATTGGACGTCCTGAACGCACGCCCTGACTTCAGGATCTGGCTGCCCGCGACGCCCGGCCAGGGGCGAAAGTCCCCTACCGAGAGGGATTCTTCGCACCCTGCGAGCGGCCGGCCGAAGTCGGATCAGCCCTTCCGAGAAGGGCGGAGCGACTCGCCGCGATGGGCCAACCAGGCGAGGACCAGCACCCCGGCGCCCGCGGCAAGCATCACCGGCTGCAGGAAGAAGTACTTCCCGATGATCAGCCACTGGGCGACGATCCAGCCCAACTGAGCCGCCCCTGCAACCATCGAGGCGGCGAAAGCCCACCCGAGAGTGCGTATCTCGGCAATCGCGGCGACGGCCATCGGCAGGGCGACCACCAGCAACAGCAGTATCCCGGGCACCGTCCACGAGTCGAACGGCGTGCCATCCAGCCATTCCGGCAGCATTCCGATCGCGTTGTCAGCGATCAGGCCGATGCCGCCGAAGACAGCGCCGACAGCGACCAGCAATTCGAGCACGATCAGGGCGACGTGCACCGGCTTCCTGCTCGCGGCCCGCCGACGCACAGCAACTGCGGAATTCATCGAACCCACCTCCGCATCCAGCATCGCCATCGACGTGGCGGCGACACAGAGGATTTCGGTCACTCTGGCGGGACGTTGGACCCCCTCGGCGAGCTCGTCCCTGTTCGCTGGGTCCACCGGTGATGCCAGCGGCTCACCGCGCAGACAGATCCGCCAAACGGTACATTCCTCACCACTGGGTGGCAATTTGATGACGGAGGGAAACCATTTCTGATGAGGTTGACCACAGATAGACCTGCACTGGTCACACGAGTGGCACGGGTCGCTGCCACCGTCCTCGTCATGACAGCACCACTCCTGACGTCGACAGCGCTCCCCAGGGCTGCAACTGCCGCGCCCGCCCCGGCTGCCGGCGCGTCCTTCGCCGCCGGGTTCGATCCGGAAATGTCCTTCGTGGTCGCCTCGGATCCGCCGGTCCTGGTGACCAGCCCGGTCGGCTCGGTCACCGCAGCCCCGGACAGCAGCGTCACCCTGACCGGCGCCCAGACCGCCATCAGCGTCGACCTCGCCGGCGCGATCGGCGTCCTGCCGATCGCCCAGGCCGACAGCATCGATTCCACCGCCGTCAGTGGCCCTGCCGATTCGGCCGCCAAATCGACCGTCGTCAACCCCGAGATTGCCGTGGCCGGCGACGTCCTGGGCTTCACCCAGGCCAGCTCGTCGGTGGACTGCCCCATCGGCCAAAAACCCGGCGGTACCATCACCGCCCCGACCTCCTACTCGCTGAACGGCACGCCGTTCCAGCTCGATCCCGACGGGATCACCGAGGTGACGCTGACCAGTGGCACAGCCACCGTCACGACGCCGCCGATCGTTGTCACCGACAACACGGCCGACGCTGCGACGCTGACCGTCAGCATCTCGGTCATCACCGAGAACTACACGATGACCGGCTTTCTCACCCTGGCCAGCAGTTCCTGCATCACGCCGGCCGCACCAGTCCTGCAGGCGATGAACCCCACGTCCGGACCGGCGTCCGGCAGCAGCACCGTCTCCCTGACCGGAACCGGATTCGTGCCCAACCAGACCACGGTGAACATCGGCCCGGCGCAGGGCCAGAACGTGTCGGTCAGCCCGGACGGCACCGTACTGACCTTCACCACACCCGGCGGGCCGGCCGGCCAGGTCCAGGTCTCGGTGACCACTCCGGCCGGTACCAGTACACCAGTGACCTTCGAGTACCGGGACCCGATCACCACGTCCGGGTTCCTGCGGGACGCGGACACCGCAGGTCCGCTACGCGACGGCTGCGTCATGTGGCGCCCCGCCGGTAGCTCGGAGAGCAACCAGATCGCCTGGGTGAACGGCGACGGCAGTTGGTCGTTCTCATCGAGCTCGCCCGGCCCGTTCGACATCGGCTTCTACGCGCGGACCGACAGCAACTGCAACGCCGCCATCGGCGCCTCCTATGTTCCGTCCTGGTACCTGGGCAAGCCGGTGACCGGCACGGACCCTACGCAGGCCCTGCCCGCGGAAGGCGCCACTCCGGTCGAGGCGGGCAGCAGCACCAACGCCTGCCTGAGCAGGACCGCAATGGTTGTCAGCTGTGCCGAACCGGCTGTGCTGTCCGGGCGAGTGACCGTGCCGGGCGGCGGACCGGCGCCCTATACCTGCGTCTTCGCGCTCGGCCCGAGCGGCGAAGGTCAGCTGTCGGTCGCCGACGCCGGCGGCAACTGGACCGCGACCGGGCTGCCCAACGACGAGCAGTTCGTCGTCGGGTTCATCGCGGCCTTCGGTCCGCCGGATGAACCGTGCCAGGTCGACGGCCCACCACCGACCCCGCCCGCCGGTGCCCTGCAGCCGGTGTTCTACCGGAACGTCTGGGCCGATCTTGCGACCCTGACCGCGGATGACTCCCAGATCAATGCCTACGACTGGGCCATCGAGCATGGCGCGCAACTGGTTGCGGGCAATTCGTCCGACATCAACGCATGCCTGAGCACCGCTCCGGGTTCAATCGTGCCGCGGCCGGACTGCCGCAACCCGCCGCCGACGACCAGCGGCCCAACCACAACGCAGACAGTGACCGCCGACCCGACGACGGCCACCGCCACCAGTCCGGCCACGGTGACAATCACAGCTGCGACACCCACAGCTGCGACAACCACCAGTTGGGCTGCCGTCGCCGTGCTGGTCCCGGGCACTGGGTCACTCGCCGCCACCGGCGTGCCCGTTGCGGCCTACGGCTGGACGGGGCTCGGGCTGATCGTGGCGGGCGCCTTGCTCGTCGCTGGGTCGGTCCGACGGCGCCCACGACTGCACTGAGGTGGCTCGGAAACGCTGGTCCGCGTCCATCGACCAGCATGCAGGCTCTATCCTGGGCACGTCCCCGCGGGAGCCCGACCAAACGGGCTGAGAGGGCGGCTTGCTCGGCGCGCAGCAATGGTCGCGACCGAGTCCGGGTCGCCGACCGCTTGAACCTGATCCGGCTAGTACCGGCGCAGGGAGAGGTAGTCAGCCATGTCCGCACCATCGTCCAGGGCCGCCGCATCGAACAACACCGCATCGAACAACACCGCATCGAACGACACCGCCCCGTCCAACGACATCGCGGCCAACCCGGGAACCGCAACGGCGACCCGAACCGAAGTACCACTCACGCTGACCGGTACCGCGCCCCGCACGCTCGGAGTACTCGACCAGCTCGGCTTCTGGGGCAACCTGGGTGTCAGCCTGCTGGGCTTCGCCGGCGCGCTGTCGATCCTCACGCCGTTCGGGGCGGAGCCGCTCAATCTGCCGGCCGCTATCACCGCGATTGTTCTGGGCACCGCGCTCGGCGGTGCGATCCTGGGCACGTCGCTCGTTCTGGGTGCCAAGACCGGCGCGCCGGCCATGGTGCTGCTGCGCGGCCTGCTCGGCGCGAAGGCATCGTTCCTGCCCACCGTGGTGAACATTGCCCAGTGCCTGGGCTGGGCGGTCTTCGAGCTTCTCGTCATCGCCGCGGGACTGCAGGCGCTGACCGGCGGCAACCTGCCCCGCTGGGTGTGCGTTCTCATCGCCGGCGGGATCACCACCGCGCTGACCATCTGGCCGCTGGGCGCCATCCGGGTCATCCGCAAGTACGTGTCGGTGCTGGTCGTCATCGCCATGATCGTTTTGGCGGTTGGCGTGCTGCGGAACCCGGTCCCGACGATCGAGGGCTCCTGGAGCGGGTTCTGGCTGGCGGTGGACGCCGCGGTGGCGTTGACGATCTCCTGGGTGCCGCTCGGCGCCGACTACTCGCGACACTCCAAGACGCCGCGGGCGGCTTTCGCCGGCGGCTTCTTCGGGTACGGCTTCGCCCAGATCGCCTGCCTGCTCCTGGGAGTCGTCGCCCTGACCCAGGTACAGCAGGATCCGGACCAGGTCTTCGACCTGTTCCTGGCGGTGCCGCTGGGCGTCGCAGCATTTGCCGTGCTGGTGCTCCGGGAGACCGATCAGAGCTTTGCCAACGTCTACTCGACGGCCGTCTCCATCCAGAACATGGCGCCACGGTGGGACCGGCGGATCCTGTCGGTGACCATCGGGGCCCTCGCCATCGCGGCGGCCCTCACCATCGACATCAGCCAGTACACCAACTTCCTCTACCTGATCGGGGCGGTGTTCATCCCGCTGTCCGGTGCGCTCATCGCCGCCTGGCTGCGCACCCGCGGGTCCGGGTGGGACACCTCATCGAACGCGCCGGTGAGGCCGGGAATGCTGCTCGCGTGGGCCGCCGGGTTCGTGGCCTACCAGCTGGTCAATCCCGGCGCGATCCCTGGCTGGTCGGATGCGTGGACGAGCGCCGGCAATGCCTTGCACACCCTGGATCACACCTGGCTGTCGGCGTCGCTCACCTCGTTCGCGGTCGCAGTGCTCATCGGGTTGCCGTTCGCGGGGGTCAAGACTCGTCCCACGCCTGCCTGAGCCGCGCCGTGGCGGCGCCGACATCCGGCTGCCCACAGACGGCACTCACCACCGCAACACCTGCCGCACCGGTGTCGCGCACCAGCCGCACGCGCTGCGCGTCGATCCCGCCGATCGCGACGGACGGCCAGCGACTGTGGGCGACGATGTCCGCCAACAGCGCCGGCCCACCCGGCTCGGCGGCGTCCGGTTTGGTGCTCTGCGCCCAGACGGGACCGACGCCCAGATAGTCGATTACGCGCGGCGGCAGCCGTTCGGCCGCCGCCAGATGGCTCGGCGCATGGACCGAAAGACCCAGCACCGCATCGGGTCCGATGATCGCCCTGGCCGCAATCGGATCCAGGTCATCCTGCCCGATATGCGCCCCGTCGGCCCCGATCGACCGCACGAGGTGCACCCGATCGTTCACGATCAACGGCACGCCGGAGCCGCGTAGCACCGCCTCGACCGCGCGGCCCAGTTCTACGAACTCCTCGTCATCTGCATCCGGATCCCGCAGCTGAACAATGGTGACGCCGGCCTGCACCGCGGCGGCAACCGTTGCCGGCACGCCGAACTCGCCGCACATGGCAGTGTCCGTGACCAGGTACACCCGCAGGTCGAGGCCCGGGCGGCGACCTGCGGGCGTCACCACTTCAGCCATTCCACAGCCATGCCCAGCCCAGCCCAGCCCAGCCCAGCCATTCCTAGCTCAACCTGGCGTTCGCCGTCAGGTCGGCCGGCGTCAGCGAGGCGAGCTTGTCGAGCAGGACAACGGCGAACGTGCCGGGACCCGGTACGTCGAACGCGGCACGGTCACCGCAGACGGTGAGGGCGGCGGTGGCGGCCACAGCGGCGAGCAGCGGATCGTCGACCACCGCGGCGAAACCCGCCATCAACGCGCCCAATGCACACCCCACTCCGGTCACCCTGGTCAACAGCGGGTGGCCATTGCTGACCTTGACCACTCGGTTGCCGTCGGTGAGGTGATCGACAGGGCCACTGACGGCGACCACGGTGTTGTGCGCGCCGGCCAGTTCCACCGCTGCCGCGAGCGCCGCCTCCGGAGTGTCCACCGATTCGACGCCCCGGCCGCCGCTGCCGCCGGTCAGCGCCATCACCTCGGAGGCGTTGCCGCGCACCACTGTTGGCCCCTTGGCCAGCAGGTTGCCGGCGATTCCGGTGCGCCATTCGAGCGCGCCGGCAGCGACCGGATCAAGCACCCACGGGGTGCCGGCCGCCGTTGCCGACGTGGCTGCGAGGTCCATCGCCGTCACCGTGTCGGCATACGGCGTGCCGAGGTTGATCAGCACTCCCGAGGCGATCGCCGCGAAAGGCCCTGCCTCCTCGGGGTTGTCGACCATGGCGGGGGCGGCGCCGACGGCGAGCAACACATTTGCGGTCCAGCCCGCGACCACGATGTTGGTCAGGCACTGCACGAGGGGTGCTCGTTCGTGCAGTGCCGCCAGCGCATCGGCACAGTCCTGAGCACTGACAGCAGGTGCGGCGGCCATGGGCGCTGAAAGTCCTTTCGTGAGTCCAACGTGGGCAAGCGACGGCCGTAGCAGTATGCCTTGCGCGCCTGGCGCCGCCGCGAGGGAACCATGGCCCCGACACCTCTGGCTCCTGGCGACACCGACCGGACGGGCCGCCCGGCGGGGCCCCGTCGGCGTGCTGAATCCCCGCTGTTGGGGTTCTTCTCCAGCTTCACGCATGCTGCAGCGGTGCGGCAGCATGCGTTGCGCCCCATCAGCAACGCTTCAGCAACGGGCCGAACCGGTGCGGGCCGGCCGGCTGGCACAGCAGGCCCGCCTGTTACACCCCGGCCGGGACCTTGGCCTGGCCCCGATGCTCCAGCTGATGCTTGGTGGGCTTGGGGCGGATGGGCCACCAGGTGAACCAGCCCATGTCGATCGCCAGCCCCGGCACCAGCAGGGTGCGGACGATGAAGGTGTCCATCAGCACGCCGAAGGCGACGATGAACGCGATCTGCGCCAGGAACAGGATCGGGATGACGGCCAGCGCGGCGAAGGTGGCGGCCAGCACGATGCCGGCGCTGGTGATCACCCCGCCGGTCAGTCGCAGCCCGCGCATCACTCCGTCATGCGGTCCGTGGAAGGCCACCTCCTCCCGGGCCCTGGTCATCAGGAAGATCGAGTAGTCGATCCCCAGGGCGACCAGGAAGACGAAGGCAAAGAGCGGTACCGCCGGATCCGCTCCCGGGAAGTTGAACACGTGGTTGAACACGATGGCCGAAACACCAAGGGCCGCACCGAAGGACAGCACGGTCGCGAACACCAGCAGCAGCGCCGCGACCAGCGAGCGCAGCAGCAGGATCAACACGATCAGCACGGCGAGCAGGATTGCCGGGATGATCACCTTCAGGTCGCGCGCCGAGGTGTCGACGGTATCGATCTGGATCGCGGTGTTGCCGCCGACCAGGATCGCGCTGCCGTAATCGGGAATGGCGTGCACGGCGTCGCGGACCGCCCGGACGGTGTTCTCCGCCTCCTCGCCGTCGGCGATGGCGCTCAGCGTGGCCTGGATCTGCACCTCGCCGTTCACCACCAGCGGCGGCGCTCCGGCAGCCTGCGGACCGGTGCCGGCCGCGGTCACGATCGCCGGCTCGCCGCTGATGCCCTCGACAGCGGCCACCGTGCTGACCACCTGATCGGCAGCCGCCTCCGGGGCGATGATCACCACCGGGTTACCGGAGCCGCCGGGGAAGTGGTCGGTCAACGCCTGCTGGCCGGCGATCGAATCGACCTCGGTCAGGAAGACGTCGGTCTGCGACGTGCCGGATGCCTTCAGTGTCGGCACGAACAGGCAGGCGACGATCAGGCCGGCCGCCGTGATGGCCCAGATCCGGCGCGGATGACGGGCCACCGCAACGGAGACCCGTTCCCAGATCCCGTGCTTGTGCGCGTTGCGGGTTTCCTCGCCGGTCGACGGGCGGGGGATCCGTGGCCAGAACAGCCACCGGCCGAGCATCAGCAGGGCGGGCAGCAGGGTCATGGCAGCAACGAACGCCGAGGCGATCCCGATGGCGCCCACCGGACCGAGCGAGCGGTTGGAGTTCAGGTCCGAGAGCAACAGGCACAGCAAGCCGATGATGACGGTGCCGGCGCTGGCGGCGATGGGCTCAAGGCAGGCCCGCCAAGCGATCTTGATGGCCGTCCAGGTTGATTCGACCCTGGTCAGTTCCTCCCGGTAGCGGGAGACCAGCAGCAGGCCGTAGTCGGTGGCGGCGCCGACGACGAGGATGAACAGGATGCCCTGGCTCTGCCCGTTCAGCGGGATCACCTCGTTCTTCGCCAGCAGGTAGACAACGCCGCCGGCCAGCGCAAGGCCGCTGATCGAGGTGAACAACACCACGAACGGCAGGGCGACCGCCCGGTACACCAGCAACAGGATCACCAGCACGGCACCAAGCGCGACCAGCAGCAGCAACCCGTCGATCCCGGCGAACGCGGCCCCGAGGTCAGCGATCAGCCCGGCCGGTCCGGCAATGTGCACCTCGGCGCCGGCCGCCGAGGCCTCCGCAGCGGTGCGGATACCGTCGATGACGTCACCGAGCGGGTTCTTGCCCTCCGCGTCGACCGTCGTCACCTTGTCCGCGGACAGCGGCACCAGGACCAGGGCGGCCTGCCCGTCCTGCGACGGGATCAGCGGCACCGGCACCGGCTGACCCGGAATCGGGCTCTCGATGAAGTAGTCACCGATGACGCCGAGGTCGGGCTTCGCCGGGTCGACAGGTTGGGTCGCCAGGCTCTGGGTGAACGCACCCCAGGCGGCCAGCTGTTCCGGTGTTGCCGCACTGCCCCCGGTCTCGAAGATGACGAAGCCTGGTAGTTGCCCGGAGTCGTCGAACTGCGCGGCGGCGTTGGCGGCCAGCACCGATTCCGCCCCGGTCGGCAGGAAGGACTCCTGATCGTTCGATTGCACCGTGGAGAGTGATCCGATGGCCGGACCGCCGACGCCGGCAATCGCCAACCAGGCAATCACCACGCCGATCAGGCCCACCGCACGGAGCACGGCGTTTCGTCGGGAGTGGGATGCACGGGGCTTGGGCGTGGCCTCGGCCGGCGCCGTGGGGTCCTCGGTGGTGTTGTTCGACCCGATGGGCATGACGGGTTCCGTTCTGTCGGGCGGGCGGGGCGGGGGGCTATCGAGTCTCGGCATGCGCGCCGACCGTCGGCCGGCGCTCTCATCAACACCTACCGAGCGGGACCACAAATCGGATGCTCAGCAGGCTGAGTAATTTTCTCATCGTGCCACAGGTACCGTCGATCCGGACGCTCACCGGAGAGAGCAGGGAGGGATATGCCGCCCGAACGGGACCGTGACGACTGGGTGACCGGACGCTTGCTCGGCACCGCCGCTCGCCTGGTCGAACATTCATGGAACGCTCGACTGCGCGAGCACGGCGTCAGCCACGCCGGCCTGATCGTGCTGTCGACCCTCGGCCACGGACCGACCAGCCAGCGCGACCTTGCCGACGATCAGCACGTCACCGAACAGACCATCGGCCGCACCATTGCGCACCTCGAATCAACCGGTCACGTCATCCGGCGATCGGACCCGGCCGATCGCCGGCGCCGGGTGGTTGAGCTCACCGACTCCGGTTCGACCCTGCTGGCCGAGATGTTCGAAACCGGCGAACGGCTCACCGACGACATCCTGTCGTCCGCCGGGGCAGACATCCAGCAGTTTCGCAGCACACTCGAAACCCTCATCCGGGCAATGGATCCCACCGGCCTGCGAACCGGCGGGAACATCCGGGTGGAATGAGCGTCCCTTCAGGCCGCCGGCCCGCCCTCGGTCAGAGCAGTCCGATACTGCGGGCCCGTTCGACCGCCTCCCGACGGTTGCTGACGCCGAGCTTGCGATACATCGACCGCAGGTGGGCCTTCACCGTGTTGACCGAAACGTACAGATCAGTGGCGATCTCACCGGCCTTGAGCATCGTCGGCAGGTACCGCAACACGATCAGCTCCCGTTCGGTCAAGTGTTCGACCATCGGGGCCGATGACTCTGGTTCGGCTACCGGACCAAGGTTGTCGACGAGGTCGGCAACAAACCCGGCATGCCGTCCACCGAGGTGCTGGTAGCGAAGCAGTAGCGCGGCCAACCGTGCGCCTCGGGCGAGGAACGGTCGCCGGATGCCCTCCGCATGCGCCAGGTCGACGGCCGTCGTCACCGCGGTGAGCGCGGCGGTGTCGCGGTGCTGGCGGTCGGCGACCGTCGCTTCGATCAGTCGTGCGTTGATCGCCGCTTCCCGGCACGGCCAGCCCGGCTCCAGCAGCGGCTCGATCAGTTCAAGGCCGGGCCGATAATTGCCCAGCGCCAGTTGCGCCCTGGCCAGCACCACCCGCTCCCAGGATGCCGCGAACCCGTCGCCATCCCCCGGACGGCCGATTCGCTTCGCCACCTCGGCGGGACGATCGGCCAGCAGCAGCGCCTGCGCGCCGGCAACGGCGGCCCAGCGCACCAAGAGGTCCGCCGGTTGCTGGGTTCGGCCCAAACCGGCGCGCAACCGGGCGTCCGCCGTCAGGGCTGCGTCGGCGTCCCCGCGGAGTACCGCCAACTCCACCGCGGCAATGGCCAGGGCCAACCTGAGCGAGCGGTCGGTGTGGTCGCCGCTGGAGGTCAGCCCGCGGTTGATGTGTGCGGCCGCCTCCACGGGTCGATGCCGCGACAGTTCGACGAGACCGAGCGCGAGAAAGGACGCCAACGCCTGCGGTTCGGACGCCCAGCCGCGGCGTTCGACGATGTCAACACCCGCTAAGGCCCGGCGATGCGCCTGCCGGCATCGACCCTGCAGCGCCTCGACCACGGCCCGATGACCGAGGGCATTCAACTGGGTCAGCGGCAGCTCGAGTTCGATGGCGGCAGGCCCGATCACCGCGAGGATCTGCTCGGCAGCCCCGAGATCGCCGATCCACAGCTTCGCGCCGCCGAGATTGTTCTCCGCAACGAGCCGAAAGTGCCGACCCGCCGGGATCAGCCGGCGTGGGGTCCGGTCGAGGTAGTCGATGACGCGGGTCGAGATGGCGGCGACGGTGGCGACGTCACCGCGCATCCGGGCACCAGCGATCTCGAACAGCGAGATCAACACCTCTGCCGACGGCCGCACATCATCGGCTGCCTCGTCCAGGAACTGCCGAGCCTCCGCGGCGTCCTGCAACATCCCCGGAATATCGAGGTGGTGAAAATGCACGGTCGCCGACGCCAACAGCGAGCCGAACGTGGGTGCGTTGGTGGCCGACCTGGCCAGTGGCTCGATCGCAAGGGCCAGCGACGGGCCTTCAGCGGACAGGATCCGCGGGATGACCGACAGCAGCGTGCGGCCCGCGCCGTCCAGGTCACCGGCCAGGATCGAGTGCCGAACAGATTCAATCGGCTCCCCGTGCTGCGCCATCCAGCTCGCGGCCCGCTCGTGCAGCACGATGACCGCTGCCGGCTGCTCCAACGCGACGCGGTGACGCAGCAACTCCTGCAGCAGCGGGTGGTAGCTGAACCATTCGTTCTGACCGCCGAGTGCGACGACGAAAGCGTTGGCCCCGGCGAGTTTCTCCAGCGTCGACTGACTATCCGCCAGGCCGAGCAGCGCGTCCGCCAGGTCGCCGTTGATCTTATCGGTGATGCTGGTCTTGAGCAGGAAGTCGCGGTCGTCCTTCGACAGCCGGTCGACCACCTCGCCGATCAGGTAGTCGGCGACCGACCGCTCGTTCCCGGAGAACCGGGTGATTCCGTCGTCGATGTCCGCCGGGTCGAGGGACATGGCGGCCAGCCGCAGGCCCGCCGGCCAGCCCTGGGTCCGTGACCGGAGTACCGCCAGTTGCTCTCGACCCAGGTGAATACCCTGCAGGTCGAAGAGCTCAGCGGCCTCCGGCTCGGTGAACGCCAGGTCCTTGGTGCGGATTTCCGTGAGCTGCCCGCCGACCCGCAGCCGGTGCAGCCGCAGCATCGGGTCGGCCCTGGTCAGCATGACGAGCCGGAGGGTGTCAGGTAGGTGGTCGACCAATTGGCCGAAGGCCTCGAGGACGGCGTCGCTGGTGATCTCGTGGAAGTCGTCCAACACCAGCACGACGGGGGCCGGTAGTTCGGCCAGCCGCGTCCGGACCTCCCGTGCCTCGACCGCACCGAAGGTTGTTGCCGGGACGATGTCGCGCAAACCGTGACCGTCGGGAACTGCACCGCTGCCGATCACCGACTGCAGCAGGTCCCACCAGAAGGTGCGCGGATCGTTGTCCGTCGTGTCCAGGCTCAACCACGCCACCGGACCGGGCGCGACACCCGATGCCGCCCAAGCCGCGATCGCGAACGTCTTCCCAGCCCCCGGACCGGCGCTGACGAGGGTGAACGACTGTGACGTTCCCTTGCTGAGCTGGGCCTCGAGCCGCCGGCGGCGAACCAGGCCGGGCGGCACTACCGGTGGCTGCGCCTTCAGCACCACCAGGGACTGGAGCTGATCGGGCACGGAAAAACCCTTCGAAGAACGCCATCCCGGCCGACACAACTGGCCGCTCGAACTGTTGACGACGCCACCATTCGCCAGGACCGCCGCAGCGCGGCGCATTCCCAACCCTACGGGGTGGACCACTTCCCCAAAACTTCACCCCAAAACATCGCCGAAGCGACTGCACCTCTACCCAATCGGGGTGACGCGCCGCCAGTCCGCACCGGGAACAGTAAGTGCCAGCAACAACAACCGGGAGGACTGCCGACGTGACCCCGCTGGAATACGAGATCCGGGTGTCCGGCCTCGTGCCGCAAGACCTGCTCGCCGAGATCGAGGGCGTCCATGTCGTTGTCGAGCCGGTTCAGACGGTGCTCCGCGGACCCGTCACGGACCAGGCCGCGTTGCACGGCATCATCAACCGGCTGCAGCGGCTCGGCCTGGATCTGATCGAGGTACGCCGGCTGTCGGACGAGACCAGCACATGACAGCAGCGAACCGGATCTGACACCACTCGGCGATCACATCAGGAGGGCTCACGTGTCTGCGATGTACGAGTTCCACGTCACCGGGCTGATCGGCCCGGTCGTCGAGGCCGCACTACCGGAACTGACGTCCGAGGCCGAGCCGAAGCACAGCGTGCTCACCGGCACCGCCGACGAGCCGCTCGATGTGCAGACCCTGCTGGGCAAGCTGACCGATCACGGCCTGGTTGCCGATCACATCGTCATCGCTACCGGCACCCGTTGGCGGGACACCAGCCCGCCGGACACCGGCACGGATGAGCCACTGGACTACTCCGCGCCGCGCCAGTCGTAGACAACAACAGTGCGCAGCACGACGTCCTGGACGGAGCGTCGCTCCGGGCTCAGGATGACCCAGAAGAGTCCGACCGGGAAGAACGCGCAGAACACGGCGCGAACGAAGGCCAACGCCCACCCGGGGATCTTCCCGCGACGGGACAGCACCCGGAGGCCGAGCAGGGATGCGCCGTAGCTTCGTCCCGTCATCGCCCACGAGCCGGTCAGATACAGCACCGCAATCGTGAACTCCACCACGACGGTGAGCCAGAACGGGACGTCGGGCCAAGAAAAGGAGGTCGGCGCCCACACCAGTCTGGCGCCGGCGACCGTGAGGTAGACCACCGAACCGAGCACGATGACGACGGCCATGTCGACGCCCATGGCCGCCACCCTGGTGACGATGCCGGCGGGTCGATGTTCCGCACCTCGTGCGACCACGTGCTCGGCTCTCGTCATGAGGAGGCCTTCGTCACGATGGGTTCAGCCCGTCCAGGGCGGCACGTCGACGGAACACCCGGCCGACGAGCTGGCCGACAGCGTCGTCAGCGTGCTGGCCCTGCACCCGGACACCGTGCACTGCCTCGGAGGCAAGCGAACCGGTGGAATCACGGATGATGCCGGGGAGATCGATGCCGTCCACGATCGTCTGGGCAATACCGATCAGGTCGATCTGCGCCATCGCCGCGTCGAAGTTGACCCGGGCGACAACGGGGTCGGGATCGACCTTGGCGACGACGGCGGCGATGTCCAGCCGGTCGACCACCGCTTCGAGATCGACCGTGGCAACGATGGAGTCGACGTCGATCCGGGAAATGATCTGCTCCATGTCCACCCGGGCGACCGCGGCATCGAGGTCAACCTGCGCGACAGCCGCATCCAGATCAACACGTTTGACGATCGAGTCCACGTCCACCCGGTCGATCACCGCATCGATATTGACCCCGGCGACGATGGAGTCGATGTCGATGCGCGAGACGATCTGGTCCAGGTCAACCCGGGCCACGGCTGCGTCCAGGTCGACGGTGGCGACGACGCCGTCCAGGTCCACCCGCTTGATCACCGCCTCGACGTCCAGCTTCGCGGCCACCGCATCCAGGTCGACGTTGTCCAGGATGAGTTCGGTCAGGTCGAGTTCGGCCAGCGCGGCGTCGACCACCCGGGTGATGATGGGCCGCAGCATCGCCTGGATCAGTTGTTCGGTACCGGCCAGGGTTCGCCCACTGCGGCCCTGCGTCCGCAGGTGCAACCACGGGCTGCGTTTGCGGGCGTCGGAAATCACCGCCTCCGCGGTCCGGGCGGCCAGCCGACCACCCAGCCGGACCGGGCCGGTGGCCCACCACGCCGTACCGACCGCAAGGTGAACGGCCCTGTTGAACAGGTCAGGTGATTCATCGGCGGCGGTTGACTCGAGGACGGCGTCGGCGTCGAAGCTCATGCCCATCACACCTCCTGTCTCCGCACGACTGGCTGGGACCGTGCTGGGTGACCGCGTTCATCAGGATCATTCCTGACAATTGTCTCCGGGTGATCATTCTGCGTCGACAAATCGGGCAATGCGTCATCCCGCCGGGGTGAACAGCCGATCCGGCCGCGTTCAGTGACCGGCCAGATCCGCGACGGCCGCCAGCACATCAAAATATGAATCGTCGGCCGGCCCGCAGGTCAGCCGGTGGACGATCCCAGCGTGACGCTGACCGTATTCTCGGCGCCGGCCCTGGTGTACGTGACGTCGACCGCACTGTCGGGGGCGGTTGACCGAACGGCCGCGACCAGCGCGTCGGCGGACTCCACCTTGAGGTCGCCCAGCTTGGTGATGACGTCCCCGACCTGCAGTCCGGCTGCCGCAGCTCCGCCACCCGCGGTGATCGCGCTGATCGTCGCACCGGTCGTGACCAGCGGGTTGCCGTCCAGGGTGGCATCGGCGACGGAGGCCCCGAGCACGGCATGCGAGGCTTTGCCGGTGGCGATGATCTCGTCGGAGATGCGCTTGGCCTGATCGATCGGGATGGCGAAGCCCACCCCGATGGACCCCGACTGATCATTCGCACCGGACGACAGCGAGGCGATGGCGGAGTTGATGCCGATGACCTTCCCGCTCATGTTGACCAGTGCGCCGCCTGAGTTTCCGGGGTTGATCGCCGCATCGGTCTGGATCGCGTTGATCACAGTGGCCTGGGTGGCTGCCGGAGTCTGGGTCTGACTCTGCCCGCGCCTCGGGGTCAGCTGCTGCGGGTCCTGCTGGGAGGCGTCGCTCGTCGCGACCGGTCGGTTCAGCGCGGACACGATGCCGGAGGTGACGGTGGCCGACAGCCCGAGCGGGGAACCGACAGCGACCACACCCTGGCCCACCTGCAGATCGGCGGAGCTGCCGAGCGTGGCCGGGATCAGCCCGGACACCGATTGCGCCTTGATGACGGCGAGATCGTCGGTGCTGTCGGCGCCGACCACCGTCGCGGTGGCCGTGCTGCCGTCGTTGAACTGCACCTCGAGACTGGTGGCACCGTCGATCACGTGGTTGTTGGTGAGGATCAGCCCGTCGGCGGACAGGATGACGCCGGAACCCTCCCCGGACGAACTGGAGGACGAGGCCAACACGGACACCACCGAGGGCAGCACCGTCGCGGCAACCTGTTCCACAGAGCCGGTTGGCGCAGTTGAGGCCGAGCCCGAGGCGGGTAGCGAGGTGAGCGCGGCCGTTGGCGACGCGATCGCCGACGTCGCATCGGACTGCACGCGGTAGGCCAGCACACCGCCGGCCGCTCCGGCGACCAGCGCCGCCACGGTGCAGACGGCGATCAACATGCCCGTCCGGCGGGTCGTCGATGGGCCAGCGGCCGGCGCAGCGGCATCGGCGCTCGGCGGCGAGTAGCCGGGCGGGGTGACGGGGTAGCGGGGCGGGGCGCTCGGGTAGCCGGACGGGACCTGCCCGGCTCCGCTCTCCGACCGAGGACCCGGAATGCGCTGGGTCGGCTGGTCCTGGTGCTGATTCTGCGGGTCCTGCCGCTCCGGGTGCCACCACCCGGGCTCCGGTGCGGCGGAGCCGGCCGGCGTGACCGGTAATTCCGTTGACCCGGTGGTGGGGCCCGTTTCCGGTGCTGGTGTGTTGCGTCCCGTGTCCTGACTCATAGCACCGACCGTCGTCCCGCCGGCTGTGCAGGCTCTGTGGGTTTCCTCGGACCAGCACGTAGAGCACCTGTCAATCGGCGAGCCGGGGGCGTGGATGGACGGTTCGTTGACTTGCTCCGGTTGTCGATTCCGTCCCGGCTGATCCGTCTACAACACATCACCCGAACCCGGCAGCCTACGGTCTGCCGGCCCAGACCAAGGGAGCACCACCAATGTCCAAGTACGTGTACCTCTACACCGGCGGCGGCATGGCACAGACCCCGGAAGCGCAGGAGCAGGTCATGCGGGCCTGGACCGCGTGGTTCGGTGATCTGGGCGCCGCGATCGTCGAGCCCGGCAACCCGTTCGGCGGCTCGGCGTCGGTCGCGGCAGATGGTTCGGTCGGCAGCGGCTCATCGACCGGCATCGGCGGCTACACGGTGATCAACGCCGATTCGCTGGACGCGGCCACGGCTCTGGCGAAGGGCTGCCCGCAGTTGACCGCCGGTGGGACCGTCGAGATCTTCGAGGCCATCGAGATGTGACAGACGCAGAACGGGGTGAGCCGACCGCTCAGCTCACCCCGTTCTGTTCACCCCGTTGTGTTCACCCGTGCCGGGTCGGCTCAGACCGTCAGCGGGGTCCCCTGCGGCACCGACTCGACCGGCCGCACGATCAGCGCGCCCGGATCATCGTCGTTCACGTCGACCAGCACGGTGTGCCCGTCCCGGATCCGGCCGGCCAGCAGTTCCTTGGCCAGCTGATCACCGATCGCCGACTGGACGAGCCGGCGCAGCGGCCGCGCCCCGTACTGCGGGTCGAACCCACCGATGGCGAGCCAGTCGCGCGCCTCCTTGGTGACGTCCAGGATCAACCGCCGGGCGGCGAGACGCTTTGCCAGCACTTGGATCTGGATGTCGACGATGGCGCCGAGCTGTTCGATGTCCAGTCCGTGGAAGAACACGATGTCGTCGAGCCGGTTGAGGAACTCGGGCTTGAAAGCCACCCGAACCACCGACATGACGGCTTCCTTGCGCTGCTCCTCGGTCAGATCCTGGTTCATCAACGCCTGGCTGCCCAGGTTGGACGTCAGGATCAGCAGGGTGTTCCGGAAGTCGACCGTGCGACCCTGACCATCGGTCAGCCGCCCGTCATCCAGGACCTGCAACAGGATGTCGAAGACGTCCGGGTGGGCCTTCTCGACCTCGTCGAGCAGGATCACCGAGTACGGCCGGCGGCGCACCGCTTCGGTCAACTGGCCTCCCTCGTCATACCCCACGTACCCGGGAGGGGCACCGACAAGCCTCGCCACCGAATGCTTCTCGGAGTACTCGCTCATGTCGATGCGGACCATCGCCCGCGGGTCGTCGAACAGGAAGTCCGCCAGACCCTTGGCCAGCTCGGTCTTGCCGACGCCGGTCGGGCCGATGAACAGGAACGATCCGGTCGGCCGGTCGGGGTCGGAAATACCCGCCCTGGCCCGACGCACGGCGTCGCTGACCACCCGCACGGCTTCCTGCTGACCGACAACCCGGCGACCCAGCTCCTCCTCCATCCGCAGCAGCTTGGCCGTCTCACCCTCCAGCAGCCGGCCCGCCGGAATGCCGGTCCAGGCCGCGATGACGGTGGCGATATCGTCCGGGCCGACCTCTTCGCTGACCATCGGAGGTCCATCAGTCGCCTCACCCGCTGACTCCGCGGAAACAGCCTGCGAGAGTTCACGTTCCAACTTCGGGATGCGCGCGTACAGCAACTCCGAGGCCTTCGCCAGGTCGCCCTCGCGTTGCGCCTTCTCGGCCTGCATGCGCAGATCGTCGAGCTCCTTCTTGAGCTCGCCGACCCGGTTCAGCCCGGACTTCTCTCGCTCCCACCTCTCGGTCAGTGCGGTCAGGGCCTCGGACTTGTCTGCCAGGTCGCGGCGCAACCGGCCGAGCCGCTCGATCGATCCCGGGTCGGATTCCTTCTGCAGCGCAAGCTCTTCCATCGTCAAACGGTCGACAACGCGCTGCAGCTCATCCATCTCGACCGGCTTGGAGTCGATCTCCATCCGGAGCCGGGACGCGGCCTCGTCGATCAGGTCGATGGCCTTGTCCGGCAGGAACCGGCTGGTGATGTAGCGGTCCGAGAGTGTCGCCGCGGCCACGAGTGCCGAGTCGGCGATCCGGACGCCGTGGTGCGCCTCGTACCGCTCCTTGATGCCGCGCAGGATGCCGACCGTGTCCTCGACGCTCGGCTCACCGACCAGCACCTGCTGGAAGCGCCGCTCCAGGGCGGCGTCCTTCTCGATATGGTCGCGGTATTCGTCCAGGGTGGTGGCACCGACCATCCGCAGCTCGCCACGGGCGAGCATCGGCTTGAGCATGTTGGACGCGTCCATCGCGCCCTCGCCGGTCGCGCCGGCCCCCACCACGGTGTGCAGCTCGTCGATGAAGGTGACGACCTGACCGTCGGAACCCTTGATTTCCTCCAGGACGGCCTTGAGCCGCTCCTCGAACTCACCGCGGTACTTCGCGCCGGCGATCATCGAACCCATGTCGAGCGAGATCAGCCGCTTGTTCCGCAGCGATTCCGGGACGTCACCGGCGACCATCCGCTGCGCGAGGCCCTCGACAACAGCGGTCTTTCCGACTCCCGGCTCGCCGATCAGCACCGGGTTGTTCTTGGTCCGCCTCGACAGCACCTGAACCACGCGCCGGATTTCCGAGTCCCGTCCGATGACGGGGTCGATCTTGCCCTCGCGGGCGCGTTCGGTGAGGTCGACGCCGTACTTCTCCAGTGCCTTGTAGCTGCCCTCCGGATCCTGCGAGGTGACCTTGCGGTCGCCGCCGCGGACGACCGGGAACGCCTCGATCAGCGCCTCTGACGTCGCACCGAGGCCGGTCAGCAGGTCGCCGACGTCCGTACCCGGGCGCGCGAGAGCCGCGAGCAGGTGCTCGGTGGACAAGTACTCGTCACCGGCGGACCGCATGATCTGCTCGGCCGCGGTAAGGATGTTGGCCACGGCGCGCGAGAACGCCGGCTGCGCGATCGTGCTGCCGGTCACCCGCGGCATCCGCGCGAGAATCGACTCCGTCCTTGACTTCACCACGGCCGGGTCGGCGCCGACCGCGCGGAGCAAACCCGGCGCGGTCGAGCCCTGGGTCACCAGCAACGCGGCGAGCAGGTGCGCCGGTTCCACCGATGAGTTGCCCATCGACGTCGCGGCGGTGGCGGCCGCGGTGACGACCTCGCGGCTCTTGGTGGTCAGGTTTTCGAGATTCACGGCTGGTGGTGCCTTTCTGTGCGGCCTACTGCGCCTTGTTGCCTGTTCTGGGGAGCAGTCACGGGGGCACCAAGAGCCTACGCAGCCGCTCACAGGATGCAACGCACATAAGTTGAGTCTATTCCACTCAACTCTATGGCGACGGGTCGGGCACCGATGGGGACGTATCTGACGTCCGGCATCCGCATCCGCACCGTATGGCCGAACCACCCACATCGCCCGGCATCGCGCTGTGGGCCGCGGAACGGTACAACCGATTCTGCGGGCACCAGAACCTCGGCCCGCTCTCGACCGAATACGGGTTCCTGCCCGCCCCAGGCTGCAACGCAGCACTCCCGGCGTCCCACGCCGAGTGGGACCACGTGGCCGCGGAGCTGCCGGAACTGCATCGGGGGCTCACGGTGCGGACGGTCATCGACCGGATGCCGGTGCTGCCGGCCGACCGCTCGGCGCTGCCGGACGAGTCGCTGCAACGTTCGGCCGTGGTGCTGGGCCTGCTGGCCCACGCGTATTTCCACCAGTCACCGACCCGACCCGCGCCACCACCGCCCTCCATCGCCGCGCCATGGGCGGAGGTCTGCCGGCGGCTGGGACGGTCCGGGCCGTACCTGTCGTACGTCGACCTGGTTGTCTGCAACTGGCGACTGGTCGACCCCACGGCCGCCGACCCGATGCGGGTGCACAACCTGCGGATGCTGGTTCCCACCGTCGACAACGAAGAGGAGCACATCTTCCACCTGACCCAGACGGAGATCCTGGCCCGCACCGCACCCGCGGTGGGCGCGATCGTCCGGATCGATGACGCGATCCGGCAGGACGATCCCGAGGGGGTCGCGGATGCGCTGGGCACGATCACCACCGCACTGCGCGAGGCCACCCGGTCGTCGTTGCCGTCGATCAACCCACGACCGGACAGTAGGACCTATGTCGACCCGGTGGTGTGGGCCAGGACGGTGGCGCCGTTCGCGGTCCCCATCGCACCCGGCGCCCTCGGTCCCAGCGGTACGGCGGCCCCGCTGTTCAACCTGTTGGACAGCGTGTTTGCGCGGCCGTCACAGCAGAGCCAGCTCGGCCGGGAAATCCTGGGTCATCGCGCGGCCTATCCGCTGAACTGGCGCCGATTCCTCACCGCCGTCGACGGGATTGCGCTCGGGAGCTACGTCGAGCGAACCGGCAATCCGCTGCTGCGCGACGCCGTGGGTGCGGCATTCCAGGCGTACGCCGGCGACGAAGGTTTCCTCTCCCGGCATCGCCGGAAGGTCTTCGGATACCTGGAAATCGCCTTCAAGGTCGGCCGCGGCGTCACGATCGGCGGCTTCGCCGGCGCCCTGCAGGACCGCACCTGGAGGCAGGTGGACCGCGAACTGGAGAAATCCCAGCGCGAGCGTGGTGCGGAATCGGCAACGTCCGCCCGCGCGGTCCCGCCATCGCTGCCGGCCGGGGTCACCGAACCGGCGTATCCGCTGTCGGAGCTGGTGTTGCACAACGACGATGACCACGGGTACTGGATCAGCATCGACGACACGATCTATGACGTCAGCGGGTTCCTGCGGCGGCATCCCGGTGGACCGATGGTGCTCCAGGGTTATGCCGGGCGGGACGCCACGCAGGCCTACCACCGGTTGCACTCGACCAGCGCTGCGGCGGCCGTTGCGTTGCGCCGCTGCCGGATCGGCACCCTGACGCCCGGTCCGACGGTCACCGGGCCGGCGGTCACCGGCTTGACCACCAGCACCGCGACCTGCGACCCACGGTCGGCGGCGCGGCTGTTCGACACCTGGGCCAACCTGCTCAGCCTGGTGGTGGAGATGCAGAATGCGCTGCGCCAGGACTACGGCCTGCACCGAGGTGTCGGGCAATCCCGTCAACCGGAGGACCCCCGATCGCCCTATCTGCTCGAACGAAGGGTGGACACCTTCGAGCGGTTCCTGACCACCTACGTGCGGCCGATCGGCGATGCCGTCGCGGACGTGGTGTGGCCGATGATCGTTGCTGCTGGCGGCTCGGCGGTTGATGCGCCGCACGATCGTCGACCGACGATGGACCGGCTTTGGTCGAGTTCCGCCGCTACTGCCACCACCGCCTTACCCGACAGGCTGCGTGATCGCCTCACCGCGGCCGCCGGCGCCGGCCGGTCGGACGGACTCGCCCCGGCCCGCAGCGAAGCCGAACGGCAGCAGGCCGAGTTCCGCCGAATCGACGCCCTGTGCGAACAATTGGCCGCCGAATGCGCGGCCCTCCTCTGCGACCTGAAAAAACTGCTGCGGAACGGGATGCTGCTCGTGGAGCAGGCCCATCCGGCCGGGCCGACAGGCAACCTCGATGGCGTGATCGACCCGGGCACGTGCGCCGACCTCGCCGTCGTTGCCGGGCAGATTCCCGGTCAGCTGACCCGCTGGCTGGAGCGGGTGGCAGCGGCACTGCCCTGATCTGGCCCGGTGCAGCGCGGCATTGGCGACCGCCGCCGGTGAATCCCACCCGTCACCGCTGTGACTCTCCTGTGACCAGGCCTGTTCGCCGGTCCGTCTGAGATTTGTCTGACCTGGGTCAAGCACCATCGAAAGAGCAAACAATCCCGAGTACTTAATCGCTTCTGCGAAGGAGCTCACCCATGGCAGCACACAGCGGTCACACCCCCATGCCCGCCGCCGACCTACGGCGTAGGGTCCGGCGGATCACCGCCGCAACCGTCGGAGCTGCGGCGCTCGCGGCATCCGCCCTGACCGTCAACCTCGCGTGGGCCGCCGACGACCCGGCGGCCGGCACTTCGGCGACCGACAGCAACCAGGCCGGCAGCACCTCGGCCGACGGGACTCGCGCTCCCGCGGCCCCGGAGCAGGATGAAGCCGAAGGCGAGAACGAGGGCAACGCCCAGGCCCCGGCCGCACAGCCCGGCATCACCGCACCGTCCGCACCACTGGCCGCACCCCGGCAAGCGCCACTGGCCGGTTCCGGGCGTAGCCATACCCAATCAGGTGGCTCTTGATGAGCACGCTGCTCACCGACCGTGCGCCCGGCACGAATTCCTCGGCCCGGCCCGTTGGCCGGGTGGACTTCGACGTCTGGTCGACCACCGCGACGCTGATCGTCACCGACCCGGCGGCGATGGACATCGCACTTGCTGAATTGAACGACGAACTGGCCGTCATCGACGCGACCTGCAGCCGCTTCCGGGCAGACTCGGAAATCTCGCGCGTCCTGGCCCACCCGGGCCGGCAGGTCAGGCTCTCGGACACGCTCAACCAGGCGATCGCCCAGGCCCTCCGGGTTGGTGCCGCCACCGACTACCTGGTTGATCCGACCGTCGCCGCGGCGGTCATCGCCCTTGGCTACGACCGCGACATCGGCGGCGCCGTATCCAGATCGCTCACCGCCGGCCCGCTCGAGCTGCCTTCGACAGCCGCGCAGCAGCCGGCGCCCGGCGCCTGGCGGGTGCGACATGACGCCGAGAATGCTCAGTTGATGGTCCCGCCGGGTGTCGGTCTGGATCTGGGCGCGACGGCGAAGGCCTTCGCGGCCGATCGGGCCGCGGCCAGAATCGCGGCGCTCGTCGATGGCGGGGTGCTGGTGAACCTGGGCGGGGACATCGCGGTCGCGGGTACCGCGCCGGCCGGCGGCTGGAAGATCTCCATCGCCGACGATCACCGCGCCAGCGCCGACGCGAAGACCCACCAACTGGTGTCCATCACGTCCGGGGGTTTGGCCACGTCATCGACCCAGACCCGCAGGTGGCGCACGTCATCGGGCTGGGCCCACCACATCGTCGATCCCCGTACGGGCCGCAACCCGGAGCCGCTCTGGCGAACGGCCGCCGTCGCCGCGGCCAGCTGCGTCGACGCGAATGCGGCATCCACGGCCGCCATCGTGCTCGGCGCGCAAGCACCGGAATGGTTGACCCGCCAGGGTCTGCCGGCCCTGCTGATCGATCAGCAGGGTTCGGTCAGCACGCTGGCCGGCTGGCCGACGGAGGTGTCCTGAATGACCACCCAGGTTCTCTGGTACATCAGCCGGGCGACCGGGGCGGTGTCCCTGGTGCTCTTCACCGCCGTCATGGTGCTCGGCATCGCCACCTCCAGCCGGGTGGCGTTCGCCGGACTACCGCGAGCGGCCCTGCTGCGGTTGCATCGCACCATCACGTTGACCGCAATGACCTTCCTCGCGGTGCACATCGTGACGGCCATCGCGGACGGCTACGTCGACCTCAGCTACTGGGATGTCGTCGTGCCGTTCGGCTCCGGGTTCGACCCACTGTGGATCGGACTGGCCGCGGTCGCCGTCGATCTGCTGATCGCGATCGGCATCACCAGCGCGCTGCGCCGCCATCTGTCGCCACGAGTGTGGCGGGTGGTGCACCTGTCCGCCTACGCGATGTGGCCGTTGGCTGTCCTACACGGATTCGGCGTTGCCGGCGGCGACGGCCGGCAAACCTGGATGGTTGTCCTCGACATCGCCTGTCTCGCAGCGGTGATCGGTGCCGTCGGGTACCGACTGCGGCCGGACAGGCATCCGGACACCCTCGCCCGGGCCGCCGCCGACCAGGTCCACCCACCGGCCGACCGCACGGCCCCGATCCGGCCAACCCGGGCGCCCGAACAGTCAGGCCCCACCCGAGCGCCCGACCGGTCGAGCCCCACCCGGGAGCCCGACAAGTCGAGCCCAACCGGAGCACACCGATGACGAGCATGACCCGCCCCCACCCGCAGATCCACCACCACACCCGACCTTCGGCCCAGCGCACGGACCGGTTGCTTTCCACGGATGGCGCGCGTTCCTGGCCGGACCATCTGGCCCGATGGGGATCTCCAGCCGGCGGGATCGGCGCGCCCCTTGTCGACGATCTGGCTCTGGCCGGGCTGCTGGGCCGCGGCGGCGCGGGATTCCCGACCGGTCGCAAGGTGGCATCGGTGGTGACTGCGGTGCGCCGGTTCCGGGTGCCGGCCGTCGTGGTCGCCAACTGCTGTGAGGGTGACCCGACATCGTTGAAGGATCAGGTGCTCGTGCACCACTCGCCGCACCTGATCATCGACGGAGCACTCGCGGCCGCTGCCGCCGTCGGCGCGGACCGGGTCGTGCTCGCCGCCCACCAAGGCTCCGCCGCAGAACAGACGCTGCGATCGGCGGTCGCCGAACGTCCGGGCGGCACTGTCAGCTTGGCTGTGGTCGGCATTCCAGGGCGGTACATCGCTTCCGAGGCAACGTCTCTCGTCCGGTTCCTGAATTCGGGTGACGCCCGGCCGGCCGGGAAACTCATCCCGATCTGGGAATCCGGCGTCGACGGCCGCCCCACGCTGGTGGACAACGCCGAGACACTTGCGCACCTCGCGCTGCTCGCCCGGTTCGGACCGAAATGGTTCGCCGGCGTCGGCACGGCCGCCGAACCCGGCACCTGCCTGGTGACGATCGGCGGCGCGGTCCCCCGGCCGGGTGTCGTAGAGGTGCCGAACGGCGCCCCGCTGCGCGAGGTGCTCGCTTGTGCGGGGGCGTTGTCGACCGGTTGGGCACTGCTCGGGGGCGTTTCCGGCCGCTGGATCGACCTGCAGCAGTTCGCCGACATTCCTTACAGCACAGCGGCACTCGCCGAGGTAGGCCTGGCCAGAGGCGTCGGCTCGATCGTTGCGCTGCCGCCCGGTGGCTGCATCCTCACCGAGACGGCGCGAATCCTTGGTTTTCAGGCGCATGCCGGTGCCAGGCAGTGCGGGCCCTGCATGTTCGGGCTGCCCGCGATTGCCGCGGATATGGCCGATCTCGGCGCCGGCGATCGGGCTGCGCTGACCAGGTTGCAGCGGCGGCTGCCGGTGATTACCGGACGCGGCGGCTGCGGGCACCCGGACGGTGCCGTCGCGCTCGCGGCCAGTGCGCTGAACGTGCTGACGGTCCGGCAACCAGGGCATCTGGCCCAGCACCTGAACACCGGTCGATGCGGGGCGCCGCCGCCGGCCGTGCCACTGGGACCGGCCCTTTCGACGACCGACAAGACCGGAATCGGACGATCATGAGTACCCGCACCCTGCAATTGGACCCGATCTCCTGCCGCGCCCACGGCCTGTGCGCCGAGGAACTCCCGGAGGCGATCAGCCTTGACGAATGGGGCTACCCGATCGTGCCGGCCGGGCCGGTCCCGCGCGAACTGGTCCGCCGGGCCAAGGCCGCAGCCGCAGCATGCCCAGTTCTCGCCCTACGCCTCACCGTGTCAAGATGACCGACCCTAGGTCCTTCGAGTGGCCAGTTTCAGGCCCGTCACTACCCCAACCGTCAAGGGCCCGGAAGTGGCCACTCGGTCAGCCGGGCAAGCCCGCTTCCTCGTTGAACACGATCCCCAACTGACGGCGGATCTCATCCACGATCCGCAGTGTCGCAATCGAATCGGCGAGCGGCCGCAGTGGCGACTGCAGCCTCCCCGCGGCGATGCACCGGGCAACCTCCGCGGCCTCGAAGTGCAGCCCCTCGTGGGCGATCTGCGGCTCGTTGTAGGTCAGCACCTCGCCGTCGTTGGAGATCAGCGTCATGGGACCTGGTTGGTAGTACGGACCCGGAATCGTCAGCGTCCCGGCGGTACCGGCAATCACCCCGGTGGTCGGGGTGTCGCTGAATATCGTGCTGTTGATGACGGCCTGTCCGCCGTCAGCCCCCACCAGAACCGCCGACGCCTGACCGTTGACGCCCGCCGGATGCGGTTGGCCGGCCGCCAGCACCGTCGTCGGCTCGCCGAGAATCCAGGCGGCGAAGGAGATCGGGTAGGTACCGAGGTCCAACAACGGACCGCCGGCCAGGTCGTGCCGCAGAATGCGATGGTCGTTGGTGAAGTGTTCGCCGTGATCGGCGATGACGGTTCGGATCTCGCCGAGCGCGCCGGTTTCGAGGAGCTGCCGGATGACGTCGAACTTGGGCAGAAACATCGTCCACAGCGCCTCCATGAAGAAGACACCCTGGGCGGCAGCGAGTTCGGTCAACTCCGTCGCCTGAGTCGCGTTCAAGGCCAGCGGCTTTTCGACCAGCGTGTGCTTCCCGGCTCGCAGTGCCTTCAGCGCGCACGGGTAGTGCGCATTGTGCGGAGTCGCGATGTACACCACATCGATGTCCGGATCGTTGACCAGCTCCTGATACGACCCGAAGGCGCGCGGAACACCGTTCCTGGAAGCGAATTCCGCGGACCTCGCGAGATCACGCGAGGCCGCCGCCAGCACCTGTTGCCGGGTGTTGCGCTGCAGCGATCCGATGAAGCGCTCGGCGATCCACCCGGGTCCGATGACGCCCCACCGCATCGGCGGGGCGTCCATCGAATCCGGCGTACGGGGCTGCGGCATGACAGCGGGAAAGTCGGACATCGTCGTTCTCCTTGCTCCACGTACCGAGGGGCGCAGTTAGTCAGACCGCTGGTGCCGCAACCGCGACAACCTGTCCGCCGTTATGCATCGAGGCAATCACAGCCTCGGCGACCGCAGTGGCGACCAGGCCGTCGTGGGCGGTGGCCAACGGGGTCGGGGCTCCCGACGTCACCGCATCGATCCATGCCTGCAGTTCGAGCCGGTACGCGTCGGCGAACCGCGGCCGCCAATCGGCGGGATAGCCAACGGTCCGGCCTCGGTTCGCATCAGTGATCATCTTTGCCGGTTCGGTCAGCGCGAGAGTGCCCTGCTCGCAGACGACCTCACACCTGATGTCGTAGCCGTAGTGGGCATTGAGGAAAACCTCCAGGGTGCTCAGCACCCCGTCTGCGGTGCGCAGCAGCATCACGTGCGGATCCTGGAAGCCCTGTGCTTGCGTGGATCCGCGCCCCGAGTGCCAGCTGACCTCGACGATCGGGGATCCGAGAAGCCATGGTAGGACGTCGAACTCGTGGATCGCCGACCCCGTGACGCTGGACTCGTCAGTGGCGCCGGGCGCGGAGCTGACGCCGCGGCTGATGTTGTGGGTCAGCAGCGGAGTACCGCAGATGCCCTCCGTCAGCGCCTCACGCATCTGCACATACCCGGGGTCGAACCGCCGCATGAAGCCCAGCGAGGTCAACGGGAGGCCGGACTCGCCGACCACGGCCCGCTCGGCCCGCACCACGTCGAGGCATTCGGCCAGCGTTGGCGCCAAAGGCTTTTCGCACAGCACCGGCTTTCCGGCCCGCACCGCGGCCACCGCGAGGGCGGCATGAGTGGAGTCGTGTGAGGCGATGAGCACAGCGTCAACGGTCGGGTCGTCGATCACCGCGAACCCATCGGCACTGGCGCGGACACCCGGCAGGCCTTCGGCCACCGCCTGCGCCCTGGCCAGGTCGACATCGGCCACCATGGTCAGGTCCGCACCAGAAACCATCCTGTGCAGGGTGTTTGCGTGATCGGCTCCCATGATGCCGGCACCGATCACGCCTACTCGCACGCTCATTTCAGTGATACCCAGGTCCCACTGGCGGCGGACTCGACCATCGCGTCGAGCGCGGTGGCGCTGCGCACGGCGTCGTCCAGCGTGCTGCCGTAAGGGGTGCCCTCGGCGATCGACCGCAGGAAGTTGTAGACCTCGATCACCTTGAGATCGTCGTAACTCATGCTGCTCGCCGAGCCGGGCTGGAAGGCGCTGTAGAAGCCGGCCGACGGCCCCACATAGACGGTGCTGACCGGCTGGTCCTGGTAGGCCGTGCCGGTGCTGACACCGAGTTCGCCCATCCGGCGGAAATCCCAGAACACGGCGCCCTTGGTGCCGTGGATCTCGAATCCGTAGTTGTTCTGCTCGCCGACGGAGACCCGGCTGGCCTCCAGGGTGCCGCGCGCACCGGAGGCGAAGCGCAGCAGGCCGGAGACGTAATCCTCGTTCTCGACCCGACCGAGCTCGCCACCGGTTGCCCGGGCATGACCGCTGGTGGCGCCGGTCGGCCGGGCGCGTTCGGTGAGGAACGTTGCGGAGTCCGACACCAATGACGAGATGTCGCCGAGCAGGTAGCGGGCCAGGTCGACGCCGTGCGACGCGAGGTCACCGAGCACGCCGTTGCCACCGCGCTCCCGCTCGAAGCGCCAGCTCAACGCACCTTCCGGATGCGCCGCGTAGTCGCTGAAGAACCGGAACCGGGCGTGCGTGATCGACCCGAGTTCACCGGAAGCAATCAGCTCGCGTGCCGCCGCGACGGCGGGCGCGTTGCGGTAGTTGAACCCGACGGTGCTCTGCACGCCGGCCGCGCGGGCAGCGTCGGCAACCGCAGCTGCATCTGCGGTGCTCAGCCCGACCGGCTTCTCGATCCAGATGTGTTTTCCTGCCTTGGCCATGGCCACGCCGATCTCCTTGTGCAGGAAGTTCGGCGCGGCGATGCTGACGGCGCGGATGTTCGGGTCGGCGGCAATCTCCCGCCAGTCGCGGGTGGCGCCGGCGAAACCGAACTGTGCGGCCGCCTCCTCCGCGCGACCGGGGACCTCGTCGGCGACGAGCGCCAACTGCGGCGCAACGGTCAACTGCGGGAAATGATGCAGGACGCGGGCGTAGGCCTGGGTGTGCACCCGGCCCATCCAGCCGAACCCGGCAACGGCAACACCGATCGCCTCCCGGGACGCCGGACCGGTTGACGCGCTCATGCTGCGTCCCTGGCATCGAGGGCGGCGGCCTGCCCCGCGGGCGTGTTGGATCCGGCGGCGACAAACCGGGCGCTGCCATCGGCCGTCGGTGCAACCCGCGGGGTGACAACTCTGTCGTGGTTCGGACTGTTCACTGACGCGTCCTCCGTGGACTCCCTGCGAGGGCGTATCTCGCCACTACCGCTCGGATCGATCTGTGGACCGGTCCAATGTCTAGACATCCTGCCAAACTGTGCGGGATCGTGTCAAGAGTGCGGTATCCACCAACCACTCCTTTGATGGGGATAGCACCGGCTGTTCAACGCTTCTCGCAGCAACTCCGGCTGTTGCCCACGGCGAACGACCGCCGAACTCGCGTCGTCTCGCGGGGCGAGCGTTGTCAACCAGCGTCCGGGATATCCTGTACCGGTCCAAACAGGATTGCCCATGTCATCGTCGGGAGGCTTGCAACCCATGGCTTCGCCTCCGCCATCCTCTCGCCCGGCAACCATCCGCACCGTGGCCGAACGCGCCGGCGTGTCCAAATCCCTCGTCTCCCTGGTCCTACGGGGCTCCGCCAATGTCAGCGACGGCAAGCGACAAGCGGTCCAGCGGGCCATCGACGAACTCGGTTATCGCCCGAACGCGATCGCTCGGCAACTGACCGAACGTCGCACGAATATGGTTGGCGTGCTGCTCAACGACCTGCGCAATCCGTGGTTCATCGATTGTCTGGACGGCCTGACGTCCGTCCTGCACGAGCAGGGACTGCGCGCCCTGCTGGCCGACGGCCGGATGGACCGCAGCACCGACGATTCGCTGCTGGAGGGTTTCCTGGAACTGCGGGTTGACGGCCTGGTCCTGGTGGGGACGATGTCGTCGTCACCGACGGTTGTCGAGGCGTCCGCTGCCGTACCGACAGTTGTTGCCGCCAGCCGGGACATTGTGTTGCCCCGGGTGGACGTCATCGCCAATGACGACCGGATCGGCACCCAGTTGGCGGTCAATCATCTGGTCGATCTCGGGCACACCCGCATCGCTCACCTGGCGGGGACGTTGGGGGCGGTGGCGGACCTCCGCCGGCGGAGCTATCAGGACACCCTGCGCGCCAAGGGCCTCGCCGATCACGAACTGATCGAGACCTGCGATATGACGGAGGAAGGTGGGTACCGAGCGGCCGTACGGCTGCTGAGCCGCGCCGATCGACCAACCGCGATCTTCGCCGTCAACGACATTGCGTGCGTCGGGGCCATGTCCGCGGCACAGGAAATGGGATTACTTGTCCCGCAGGACATCTCGCTGGTCGGCTACGACAACACCTCGCTCGCCCAGATCCGTCATCTATGGCTCACCAGCGTCGACAACGCCAGCGTTGAGGTTGGCCAACGGGCGGCCAGGGCGCTGGTTCGCCGCATTGCCGACCCTGCGACCGACGCCACCGAGCAATTGATCCGGCCCACCCTGCAGGTTCGCGGTTCCACCGGCCCGCCGGCTACAAGGTAGCTCGGCAGGTGCCGTGACCAAGCTCCTCGCCAAGGCCCCCGCTGACGTCAGCCGAGCGCATTGGTCCGGGCCCGCAATCAGCTCGGCCGTCCGGCACCCCGAATGCGCGACCCGCCCGCTCAGTCCCCCGCCTTCGTTCACGCCGGAAGCTCCTGCTGACCAGGATTCCCATTGTTCATCTCATCCATGACCGTGTCCGACTAGCCATGCCCGGCCGGAGCGGGTAACAACGGAGGTATGGCTGCCCGACACAAGAAGCCCGCCACCGCATCGGTCCCCGGATCGACCGGGAGCGACGTGGACGACGGCGCGGCCCCGGCGCCTACGGCGACCAATTCGGATGCGTCGTCGCCCGCTGCGACCCGGCAGGCGGAGATCGAAACCAAGCTGGAGATCGACCCCACGGCGAAGCTCCCGTCGCTGTCGAAGCGTCGCCGCCTGGCGGCAGTCGGAATCGCCGGCGCTCAGGAGCCGAAGTCGTACCAGTTGGACGCGACGTACTACGACACCTCGGGACTCGACCTTCTGCGGTCGAAGATGACCTTGCGGCGCCGCACCGGCGGACCGGACGCTGGATGGCACCTGAAACTGCCATCGGTGCAGGGCGCTCGCACCGAGGTCGGTCTTCCGCTGTCCGCCGGCGATCCCGGTGATGTCCCTGCCGAATTGGCCGGCCTGGTTCTCGGCGCGGCCCGCGGACGCGAACTGGTACCGGTGGCCCGACTGGTGAACGACCGCACCGTTCGACACCTGCAGGACGCCGCGGGAACCACCCTCATCGAGGTGGCAGACGACCACGTCACCGCGACACCATTGCTCGGTGGCACTGCCAAACCATCACAATGGCGCGAACTCGAGGCCGAGATCATCGCCGGCACCAGGGACCAACTCGCGGCGACCGTCGATGTCCTGATGTCCGCTGGCGCCAGCAAGGCGTCTTCCGCGTCGAAGCTGGCTCGAGCACTTGGTTATGAACCGCCGACGGCCAAGCGGAGCAAATCGGCGGGCGCGGTGGTTCTCGGCGCCCTCGGCCGGCAGCTGGACAGGCTCATCGCGGCGGATCGAGGGATCCGAGAGGGGTCCGATGCAGCTGCCGCCGCGCTGCACGACGCCCGCTCCGCCGCTCGCCGGATCCGGGCGATGATCACCGTGTATGCCCCGCTGTTCGAGGGTGACACCATCCCCACGCTGCGCTCGACTCTGCAGGAGTTCGGTTCCACGCTCAGTAACGCCCGCGACCTTCAGGTGGCGCACCGCAGGCTGATCGCCCAACTCGACGAAGAACCGGCGGAATATGCCCGAGTTGCCCGCACACGACTCGACGATGCGTTCGGACGCCGCTTGACGGCAGCCAGCACCGAGGTCCGGGTACTGATCGATTCGGCCGAATATCTGCAGATGCTGCGCGATCTGGACATCCTGATCGATCTGCCGCCGCTGTCCCGGCGCGGCCATCGGGCGGCGATCAGCGAACTGCCGTCGCTGATCGGCGCGAGTTGGCAGCGGCTACGGGATCAGGCCGATTCAGCGCTGACCGACCCCGGCAACGTCGTGCTCGTCCATGACGTTCGAAAGTCCGCAAAGACCGTCCGGTACGCCACCGAAGGTGCGATCGTCGCCCTCGGCTCCGACGCCGTGGTCTTCGCATCCGCACTGGAGGAGATCCAGGAAACCCTGGGTGAATTCCAGGACGCCGGCTATGCGGCCACGCTCTTGGCCGAATTGGCGCTGGAGGACGCCACGGACGGTGTCGCCGGCTTCATCTTCGGCCGGCTGCACGCGTTTGAGCAGGCGATGTCGCACGGTGCGTTCGACGAATTCTCCGACGTTTGGGACCGGGTGGAGGACGGCGAACTCGTCGCTGAACTCGGTCGCTGAATTTGGCGACGGAAGGCTCGCCAGGTTCAGCTCGGCCCTCAACCCAGACTCATGAGACCGCCGCAGAGTGCGGGGCTCCGATACCCGGGTCGATCCTGGTAGGCCCGGCGGCCGTCGGCTCGACGTCGAAATCGAAGATCGCCGTCGGGATATACACCGTGGCACAGGCGTTGGGTATGTCGACCACCCCCGACAACCTGCCCTCGATCGGCGCGGCTCCGAGCAATAGGTAGGCCTGTTCGGGGGTGTAACCGAACTTCGTCAGATAGTCGATCGCGTGCAAGCAGGCACGCTGGTAGGACAGGTGGGAGTCCAGGTAGCGCTGCTCACCGTCCAGCGTCACAGACGTCCCGGAGAAGGCAATCCATTCACTGAACCTCGGGTCGACCGTACCCGGCATGAATATTGCATTCTCGGACACTCCGTAGGTGTCCATTCCGCCGGAGATCACATCGACATGCAAGTCGATGAATCCTCCCATTTCAATGGCACCGCAGAACGTTATTTCGCCATCACCTTGTGAGAAATGCAGGTCACCGAGCGACAGGTTCGCACCATCGACAAACACGGGGTAGAAAATACGGCTGCCTTTGGAAAGGTTCTTGATGTCCTGATTGCCGCCGTTCTCACGAGGTGGCGCCGTGCGGGCGGCCTCACCGGCGACCCGAGCATATTCCGATTCCGGTAGCGATCCGAGAACAGCGAACTCGGGCTCCGGCGGCAATGCCAGCGGTGGCACCCTGCTGGGATCGGTGTCGATCAGTGCCTGCTCACGAGAATTCCAGCGCGCCAGCAACTCTGCCGAGGGTGCGGTACCCATCAGCCCCGGGTGGATCAGGCCGGCGAATGACACTCCAGGGATATGCCGGGACGTTGCGGTCTGACCGCGGAAATCCCAGATCGCCTTGTAGGCGTCGGGGAACACATCGGTGAGAAACCCGCCGCCGTTGGTCTTGGCGAAGATGCCGGTGTACCCCCAGCCCTGACCGGCCAGCGGACCGGAGTCTTCCTGGGGAATGGGGCCTACGTCGAGGATATCGACGATCAGCAGATCGCCGGGCTTTGCACCCTCGACGCGGAACGGCCCGCTGAGTTTGTGCACCGTCTTCAATGGCGCATGCAGGATGTCGTCGGCCGAGTCGTCGTTGACGATCGCGCCGTCGAACCATTCACGGCAGTGCACGCGGAAACTGTCTCCGGGTTTGACGGTCGCCACCGGCGGAATCTCCGGATGCCAGCGGTTATGCCCAACCTTGACCTGATCCTCGAACTTCTTGCTCGAATCGAGCGGAAAGATCACCTCTGGCATTGCGTGCTCCAATTCCATCGTTGGGTTCGGCCGTCCGGATCGGCCTGCATCAGGGGCGGGGTAGCTTTGCGTGCAACGGGTTTCGGGTGAGCTGAGTCGGGCGTCCGGCCATGCCAGGGATTGCGCCGCTGACGACCTGCGGCCTGTCCGCGCTCGCCGCGGCGCGCTCGATCGCCCGGCCGTAACCATTGGTCCCGTGGTTCAACCGGGGCGCCGAAATCCGGCGGACGGCCTGCGCAGCACAATCCGGGCAATCAAGGCGATCAGGCGCCGTTCCGATCGGGAAAGACGCATCAAAAGGCCCACAATCGTTGCAACGGAACACATACATCGTCATTGATGTCATGGCCTTTCCCAGGGGCGGACACCCACCGTAAGGACGCACACGCGCAGTGTCAACGGGTGAGGGGTGCCCATTGACAGTTGGCAGCGAGTCGCGCGACGCAGGGGAGGCCCCTTTTCACGGCGGTGTACGGGGCGCCCGAAGCGCGGAGTCTGCGCCGGCGTCGCGCGGGAGAAGCGAGGGGCGCCGGCGCGTCGAACCGCGCCCGACCGACGACGCCGACGCTTTCCATGGCCTATGTCCTACGCGTAGGAGATGCGGGCCGAGCCGAGCGGGCCGGCCGGGCCGCGCCAAAGCCGAACACGCACAACCGGGCCGGAGCCGACTGGCCGAACCGGGCCGGCTCTCGCCGCAAATTCAGTTCTGCCATTTGGGTCAGCCACCCGGCGTTCCCCCAGCGAACCCACGGTCGGCAATGTGTCCGCGACGGCGAAGCCCCACGCCGCTGGAGCCGCTGCGTGTTCAGCGCTGATGTTTGCACTTCGTGCAGTTCAGTGTTATTATTCGAACACCTGATCGAGTCAGAGGAGGCATCGTGAGCGATCAACCCACAGGTCCTTGTGGCCAGACGCCGACCTGGGCCACCCTCGCGAGCTCGGCCGCATCCGCCGAGTCCCTCACCGCCTTGGCTGAATTTGACGCTGCCACGATGGGCGGCGCCGACCTGGTGGACGCGATTGTCGCCAGCGAAAAGGCCCTGTCATTACTCGCCGGAACCCAGATGCGGCTTCTCGCAGCACTCGCCCAGCCGTTCGTCGCCGGCGATCCGATGCGACTGGCAGCGCGGTTGGCCCGAAAGAACTGCCTCATCAGCGATGACTCCGACGAGATGGTTCAATCACTCGTCCCCGACGCGGCTAAATCGCTCGCATCGGCCGAAGTCGCTGCAGCCCTGCGGATCTCGCCGGTGACGGCTGGGATCCGGGTGCGCGAGGCAGATGGCATGACGACAGTTCTCGCCCCCACGCTGGCCGCTCTGGAGAACGGAGTGCTGGACCGCGGCAAGGCGCGCATCATCGCCGAGCAGTGCGATCCCCTCAGCCCGCAAGACAAGGCAGCCGTCCAGGAACTCGTCCTGCCGTTGGCGGGTGCGACCACAAGCAGCGAGCTGCGGGACCTCACCGGCCAGGCGGTCATCACGGTGGATCCGGATGGGTGCGAAGAACGGCACAAGGCTGCTGCCGCACGCCGTGAGCTCGCCATCAAGGCCCTGCCCGATGCCATGGCTACGTTGAAGGCGCTGCTCCCTGCCGACGGAGCCGTCAAGATCTTCCAACTCGCCGACCTGCTGGCGACCGCGACGGCCGGTTCGCACGGCGACGAGCGTGGGATCGGCGCTCGACGGATCGATGCGCTTGTCGACGTCGCCGACCAGCTCTTGACCCTCGGAAGTCTCGACCTCAGCCACTACCTGGGCAACCCCCTGCCCGATCACGGCTCCCCCAGGGATCGGGCAGCAGCCGGCGACTGCCACGGTGGGGAGGAGGGTGGTGCCCGATCAGGATCCGATACCGAAGCCGGCCTCCCGCTCGGCCGAATCGAAGACATCACACTCCCCGAGCCCACCGCCGACACCGCATCGCCTGATTCCGCGCTCACCCGCATCGACGACACCACATCTCAGCCCACCGCTGACTGCCCTACACCAGGAACGAACCGGGCGCCGGCCCATCGACCCGACCTCCCACCGACCCTCGGCGCCGACTCTGCACCTGGCGGCAGCCAGGACATCGGTGGCGAGGGCATCGCTGAACCTATCGCTGCACCTTCACCCATCCAAACGGCCAAGGGAACCACAACTGTCGGCAGGGCGAAGTCGGCTGCCCGTGGCAGCTCCGACAAACCCTGTGCATCATGTGGTTCCGTCCGTGGAGTTGCCAGGTCCATGACCAGGCAGGGTCGGCGACCGCACCTTTCGGTCACTCTCGGTCTCGGCACCCTGGCCGGGCTGGACAATCTTCCTGGCAGGCTTGCCGGCTTCGGTGCCATCCCGCCGGGCCTCGCACGCAGCATCGCCAAGTCCGCCGCGACCATCACCGCCCTGCTCACCGACGGCGAGACCGGTTCAATCGCTCAAGCAGGAGCCTTGGTTTACCGTCCTCGGCAGTCGCTCCGGGATCAGATTGCCGCACTACTGGAAACCTGCCAGTTTCCATCCTGCCGACAACCTGTATGGCGCTGCGATATCGACCACCGAGAACCGTTCGATCATCAGAATCCCGAACAGGGTGGCCTAACTACCCAGGAGAACACCGGCCCATACTGCAGGCGCCATCATCTCTTCAAGCATCACACCGAGTGGCAGGTGCGACCGGATCCGAATTGCTCGACACTGATCTGGATCAGCCCAACGGGCCACCGATATGTCAAGGGGCGTAGTCAGACGGCCCCACCGGATGTCTGGGTGTCAACCGGTGGGACAGATCTCGCCGAGCGACTCGACACCATCAAGGCCACGGTTGATGTGGACGACGGGACGAGTGCTGCCGGCAGTGTGCCCGAGGAACTACTCACCGCGATGCTGCTTCGACACGAGCTGAATCGGCCGCCCTTCGAATACGATCCCGCCGTCGACAACACGCCTGTCGATAACACGCCTATCGACAACACGCCTGTCGACAACACCGTCCCCAACGACCAGCCCGCCACCGGCAGTGCCCCCGACGGCGCCGTCCCGAGAGCGGACTCCTGGCCGACCATCGATGACCCACCGCCGTTCTGATCGAGGAGTGCACGGTGACCATCATCCAAAGGCGGGGCACCTCGGGCCTTCCCGCGACCATTTCCAGCTCAGCGCCGCCCGCGGTCGGCGGCCAGCCGATGCAGCACCGAGACGAGCAGGTCGATCTCCTCGCGGGTGTTGTAGAACGCCAAGGAGGGGCGCACCGTTGCCTCGACGCCGAACCGTCGCAGGATCGGCTGCGCGCAGTGATGCCCCGACCTGACGGCCACACCCTCCTGATTCAGCGCCGCCCCCACCTCTTCAGTCCGATACCCGTCCAACACGAACGACAACACACTGGCCTTGTTCGCCGCAGTGCCGATCATCCGCAACCCACGCACCGCCAGCATCCTGGGCGTCGCGTACTCCAGCAACGAATGCTCATAGTTGGCAACGTTTTCCAACCCGAGCCGATTCACGTACTCCAAGGCGGCACCCAACCCAACCGCATCAGCGATGTTGCCGGTCCCGGCCTCGAACCGATTCGGCGGCTTCTGGAAGACGGTCTTCTCGAACGTCACATCGGCGATCATGTTGCCCCCGCCCTCCCAGGGCGGCATCGACTCCAGCACCTCAGGACGTCCGTACAACACACCGATCCCGGTCGGCCCGAAGATCTTGTGCCCCGAGAACACAAAGAAGTCCGTACCGAGCGCCTGCATGTTCACCCGCAGATGCGGCACCGACTGGGCGCCATCGATCATCACGCACGCCCCGGCCCGGTGACCCATGTCGACGATCTGCTCGATCGGCGTCACGGTCCCGAGGGCATTCGACACCTGTGTCACCGAAACGAGTTTCGTTTTCTCGCAGAGCAGTTTCGCGTACTCGTTCAGCAGGATCTGACCGGAGTCATCCACCGGAATGACGCGCAACTTCGCACCGGTCTCGGCGATCAACTGCTGCCACGGCACGATGTTCGCGTGATGCTCAAGGTGCGAGACGATGATCTCGTCACCGCGGTGGATGTTCTTCTTGCCCCAACTCTTCGCCACCAGGTTGATGGCCTCGGTCGCGCCCCGGACGAAGACGATGTCCTTCTCCGAGCCGGCTCCGATGAACCTGGCGACCGTCTTGCGTGCACCCTCATACGCATCCGTTGCCCGCGCCGCCAATTCATGCGCGGCACGGTGAATATTGGAATTCTCATGCCGGTAGAAATGTGCCAACCGATCAAGCACCGCCTGCGGCTTCTGCGTCGTCGCCGCATTGTCCAACCACACCAACGGCTTTCCGTTGACCCGCTCGGAAAGGATCGGGAAGTCGCGACGAACCAACCGGACGTCGAACGGCGGATGCGGGTCGACACCCATGCCCGTTGCGGGCGCGGCGGTTGCAGTCGGCCGGTCGGCGAAGTAGTACGCAGGGGACACCCCGGGGGCGCCGTCGAATCCGGTCGCCGCGGAGCCGAGATCCGGCACTGAGGGGGAAAGGCCACCTGGCAATCCGCCAGCGGCGCCAACGGCCGGATCCAGTGGACCGACTGCGACGGTGGCCGGGTTCAGCGCCGCACCGACCAGCGAGTCCAAACCGCCATCGCCGCCGCGATAAGGGCTCGTCTCCGCGATGAAGTAGTACGGCGTCGACGGCGTCGGGACCGGTGCGGGGACATCCGGCAGCGCCATCGGAGGCTGCGGAACCGACGGGGTCGGAACAGAGTCCAGAGCGCCGGCACCGGAAGGCACAGCGCCAGCCGGCGGCCCGCCTATCGAGGACAGACCGCTCGCCGCAGACGGATCCGCCGGCAGTCCGTTCGCACCGGTCACTCCGGGGACGCCGGGCACGGCCAGAACCGAGGGCGCCTGAAATCCGTCGGCGGCAGCGAGCGGTTCGGCGTTAGATGACGGTCCGGAACCGGGCGAGGTGACAGACGGCGAGGAGGTAGTAGCCGGGCCCGCTGCGGACGGACCCGCGGCCGTTGGCCCCGTTGCCGGTGTTGCCGATGTTTGCGTTGCAGGTGCTGCCGTTGCCGGTGCGGTCGGTGCTGCGCCTGCGAGCCCCGCGGCTGCCGGGGCCGCGATCGACGGTCCCACGGTTGTGGGTCCTGGTGCGGCCGGCAATTGGCTGGGGGCTCCGGACGAACCAGACCCCAGCGAACCCAGTGTCGGCGCGGCAGCACCGTCCGGTGCGGTGAACGGTGGCCCCGCAGCCCCTGTCGTACCCAGCGGCGAGGGGCCGGTCACATCCGTCGGACCACCGGGAACGCCTGCACCGCCGGCGATCTGGTCACTCGCGGGCATCCCCGGCAACCCCGCACTTGGCAACGGGGCGGACAACCCGTGCAGCGGCGGCACCAATTCACCACCCGGCGCTGACGGCACAAAGAGCCCACCCGTCGGGGTGAACGGCACCGTACCGACCGACTCCGGCGACGCCGGCGGGCCGAACCCGCTGCTGAACGGGGCCGCCGCGGTGACATCAGGCGGCCCATTGGGAAGACCACCGGCGCCGATCGACTGGTCACTTGCCGGCAATCCCGGCACCCCTTCGCCAGGCAACGGCGCGTTCGGACCGGCCAACGACGGTGTCAGCTCACCGGGCGCAGCCAGTTCCAGGCCGCCGATGCCGGGCACGATCGGCCCCTCCGGCAACGGCGCACCCAGGCCGTGGACGCCGAGAACGCCCTGTGCCGCCTCGGTCACGTCCGGAATCGAGCGACTCGGCGAAAGCCCCAGTGCAGCAGCAGGATCAGCGGCCGAGACCCCGGGCAGACTCAATGCCGGCAAGGCACCCGGTGCGCCACCGACGGCCGGCGCAACGGGGTCAGCATTCTCTTCACCCGGGACGTGGGAGATCGAATTGGAGCGTGCGGGCACATCCACCCGCGGCGCGTGATCCACGCCGCCGGTTCCCGGTTGAGCGGAGGGCGCCGAGCCACCAGACCCCGTCGGCGCAGTGCCGGGCAGCGCGGCGAAGAACTCCCCCGCCAACCTGTTCAGCGTGGACTCGTCCGGCAGCCAACTGGGCAGCTCCGGCGCGTGCGGCTCCGTGGTCGGGGAGGTCACCCGGTCAGCGGTAGGTCGGGGCGTAGTCATGGAACTTGTCGACCGCGACGTCGTCGAGAACCGCGAGCGCATCCTCCGTGAGCACCGCCAAAGAGCAGTACAGGGACACCAGGTATGACGCGATTGCGCTGCGGTCGATGCCCATGAAGCGCACCGACAACCCTGGCCCCTGCTCACCGGCCAGTCCCGGCTGGTACAGGCCGACGACACCCTGCCGGGCCGCGCCGGTCCGCATCAGCAGGATCTTGGTCTTGCCGTTCACCAACGGCACCTTGTCGCTGGGGATGATCGGCAGACCGCGCCAGGTGACGAACTGTGAGCCGAAGAGGCTGACGGTGGGCGGCGGCACGCCGCGACGGGTGCATTCGCGTCCGAAGGCAGCGATCGCCTCGGGGTGCGTGATGAAGAAGGCCGGCTCCTTCCACACCTTGGCGATCAGGCTGTCCAGGTCATCCGGGGTGGGTGGTCCGGAAAGTGTCGGGATGCGTTGCGAGGGAGCGCAATTCGCGATCAACCCGTAGTTCGGGCTGTTGATCAGCTCGCCCTCCTGATGCTCCTTGATCGCCTCGATGGTGAGCCGGAGCTGCTCCTTGATCTGGTCGTGCGGGCTCGAGTACAGATCAGAAACCCGGGTGTGCACATCGAGGATCGTGGAGACCGAGTTGAGCAGGTACTCGCGGGGGTTCTCCTCGTAATCGACGAAGGTGGTCGGGAGCGGGGACTCGTCGTAGTTACTGCAGACGACGTCGACCTCCTCCGGGTGCTTGACCTTGTTCACCCGGTAGATACCGGCCTCGACCGGAACCCAGGCCAGCAGGTGCACCAACCACCGCGGGGTGATCGTCGACATCTGCGGCACTGTCTTGGTGACATCGGCGAGATTTCTCGCACCCGCGTCACCGAGCGCATTGGACTGGGCCTGACCTGTGACCATTCGCCTGACTCCTCGAGGGCCTTCGGTAGCCGGACTTTTGCAGCTACCGGGAACGTCTTGGACCCTAGCGTCATTCGCGCCGGCGGGGCAGGGCAGGGCTGGGGAGCGTCCGGGTTTGACGGTTGTCGGCGCAGCCGTGTGACCGACCGATCGGTCGCCGGGGGATTGTGAGGTTGACCGTAAAGCGTCGCGTTCTCAGCCTGACGACGGGGCCGGCGCCCCCGAGCAGTCGCCGGTCTCGTCCGGCCAGGCCGCCGTCCCGGCTTCGCGACGCCACCGGTCGCGGCGCTCGTCATTGGTCGGTTCCCGGGTTGGCAGCGCGATCGGCGCCGGTCGGCGAGCCCGGCTGGGTTTCTTGCTGATCGCGCTCATCGCAGAATCCCTCGCACATTCCGATGGTGCGTTTTCCACAGGCACATGGCCCGATACCCATAGCTACGCAGTCCCGAGACCGGGGCCATGACAATTCCGCCGAGCGTGCGCTGCGGCGATTCACGAGCCATCTCGGGTAGCAAAGCTCCAGGGGCGACGAGCCATCCAGATCTGGGCTGCGGGTGGTCCCACGAGATCGCGACGAAGCAGGTGGCGAAGACGCTCCCAGCAGGCTGTTGTGTCCAGCAATGTCAAGACAACGCTCTTCGACCAGGACTGTCAAGGCCAAGGGCCGGGTCCGCAGTGCTGCCAGCCCATCGACCGGCGGGCCCCCGAACAGTCGCTTCAGCTGCTGACCGTGGTGTACATCTCGATCAAGCTTCCAGCCGAGATCAGCGGCTGACACCCAGAGCGCCGAGAATGGGTGACAGGACCCCGTCGTGCACGCCGCGCCGACTCGGTTGGGAGGCTCCATGCGTATCGCCCTGATCGCCACCTGTATCGGTGACGCGATGTTTCCGGATGTCCCCAGGGCGACGGTGACGCTGCTGGAGCGACTCGGGCATGAGGTGATCTTCCCGCCCGGTCAGGTGTGCTGCGGGCAGATGCACGTCAACACCGGGTACCTGACGGAGGCATTACCAGTTGTTCGCAATCACGTGAACGTCTTCTCCCAGGCCGACTTCGATGTGGCGGTCGCGCCGTCGGGTTCCTGTGTCGGGTCGATCCGGCACCAGCAGGCCATGGTCGCCCGCCGCGGCGGTGACAATGCACTGGCCGACCGGGCCACGGAGTTGGCCGACCGTACCTACGAACTGTCGGAACTGCTGGTTGACGTCTTGGGGCTGACCGATGTCGGCGCCTACTACCCGCACCGGGTCACCTACCACCCGACCTGTCATTCTCTTCGGATGCTGCGGGTTGGCGACAAACCGCTGTCGCTGCTGCGCGCCGTCGAGGGGATCGATCTGGTCGAGTTGCCGCAGGGCGATGTTTGTTGTGGATTCGGCGGCACGTTCGCCCTGAAGAACGCCGGCACCTCCAGCGCCATGCTGCAGGACAAGATCACCAACGTGCTGAGCACCGGCGCCAGTGTCTGCTCGGCCGGGGATTCCTCCTGCCTGATGCACATCGGCGGCGGCCTGAGCCACCGCGACAACCCCACCAGGACAGTGCATCTAGCAAAGATTCTGGCCTCAACCAGGGAGCACCCGGCATGAGCGAGGCTCGCCGAGCGAATCATGAACACCCGAATGTCATCACGTCACGAGGCACGAGTGGAGAGATGACATGAGCGAGACGTCCGAAGCGTTGCTGATGGGGCAAAGTGCACGCTCCGGCATGACTGCAGCCGTCCCGAAGCGAGGGAAGTGCCCCTGGAGCAGCACTCCAGCGGGAACGAGTGGAGTGCTGACATGAGCAGCACCTTCCTGGGCGTGCCGATCCGGCGCCGGGCGAAAGACGAGGAATCGCCCCTGCGCGGCACCGAGGCGTTCCCGAAGGCAGCGAAGAAGCAGCTCGCCAACGGCCAGCTGCGCCGCAATCTCGCCCACGCGACGTCCACCATCCAGGCCAAACGCGCGCTTGTCGTCGGCGAGATGCCGGACTGGGAGGCCCTGCGGGACACCGGGTCCGCGATCAAGACCGACGTGATGGCCAGGCTGCCGGAACTTCTCGAGCAACTTGAGGACAACGTCACCGCCAGGGGCGGCGTCGTGCACTGGGCGGTCGACGCCGAGGAGGCGAACTGGATCGTCACCGACCTGGTCCGGGCGACCGGGGCGACCGAGGTGCTCAAGGTCAAATCGATGGCCACCCAGGAGATCGGGCTCAACGAGTACCTGGAGGAGCGCGGGATCGCTGCGGTGGAAACCGATCTCGCGGAACTGATCGTGCAACTGGCGCACGACAAGCCGTCACACATCCTGGTCCCCGCAATCCACCGCAACCGCACCGAGGTCAGGGACATCTTCCTCGCCGAGATGGCCGACGCTCCAGCTGATCTCACCGATGAGCCGCGGCGCCTCGCGATGGCCGCACGGGAGCACCTGCGGCGTAAGTTCCTCACCGCCCGGGTCGCGGTGTCCGGGGCAAACTTCGGTATCGCGGACACCGGGACGCTCGCCGTTGTCGAGTCCGAGGGCAACGGCCGGATGTGCTTGACCTTGCCGCAGACGTTGATCACCGTCATGGGTATCGAAAAGCTCCTGCCTACGTTCACCGATCTTGAGGTCTTCCTGCAACTGCTGCCGCGGTCCTCGACGGGTGAGCGAATGAACCCGTACACGTCGCTGTGGACGGGCGTCACCCCCGGCGACGGGCCGCAGGAGTTCCACCTGATCCTGCTCGATAACGGCCGCACCAACGCCCTCGCCGATCAGGTGGGTAGGGCTGCGCTGCACTGCATCCGCTGCTCGGCGTGCCTGAACGTGTGCCCGGTCTACACCCGCACCGGCGGCCACGCCTACGGCTCGGTGTACCCGGGACCGATCGGGGCGGTGCTCACCCCGCAACTGACCGGGATGCACGGCCATGACGACCCGAACTCCTCACTGCCGTACGCATCGTCGCTGTGCGGCGCCTGCTACGACGTCTGCCCGGTGAAGATCGACATCCCGAGCCTGTTGGTCGAACTGCGGGCCAGGGCGGTGGACGCTGACCGCGGCCGCACCATCCCGGGCGGATGGGACGCGGCCATGAAGGCCGCGGCCTGGGTGATGAGCGACGAGAAGCGTTTTGCCGCAGCGGAAAAGGGGCTTGCGGTCGGCAGGTTGCTGGGTGGACGGGACCACCGCATCCGGCATCTACCGCCGCCGATGTCCGGTTGGACAGCGAGCCGGGATCTGCCGGCGCCGCCGGCGCAGACGTTCAGGGATTGGTGGAAGAAGGACCACGCGGAGGCGGGCGAACAATGAGCAGCAGCCGCGAGATCGTGCTGGGGAGGATCCGGACCGCCCTGGCCAATGACGGCGCACCAACACCGGTGCCGCGGGACTACATCCGAGCAGCCCGCTCGGCGGGCAGCGAGCAAGTCATTGACCTACTCGTCGACCGATTGGTGGACTACAAGGCGCTGGTTCACCAGGTCGAGCCGACGGGGCTGGCCGGTGCCTTGGCCGAGGCCCTGTCCGGTATGACGAGTGTGGTGATCGCACCGGGCCTGGATCCGGCCATCGCTGCCGCCTGCGCCGGTGACGGCCGCACGGTGACCATCGACTCCACACCACAGGTGCTGTCACCGCAGGACCTGGACCTCATCGACGCCGTGGTGACCACTGCGCGGGTGGCCATCGCCATGTCGGGGACGATCATTCTGGACGGCGGGCCCGGTCAGGGCCGCCGGGCCATCACGCTGGTCCCGGACCGGCATGTGATCATCCTGACGGCCGATCAGATCGTCGAAACCGTCGCGGAGGCCATCGCCCTGCTCACGCCCACCGCGCCGCTGACGATGATCGCCGGGCCGTCCGCGACCAGCGACATCGAACTCGAGCGGGTCGAGGGCGTCCACGGCCCGCGGACCCTGCACGTGATCGTCGTGGAATGAGCCGGGCCCAACGAAGGAGGCGCCGCCATTCAGCACAGAGAGGACAGCGGTGCTTCACTATCGGGCCGCGGTGGCCAGTCGACAGGTTTACGGCCTGGCCGAGGGGCCGGTGTGGGACGCACCCAGGCGGCGCGTGCTGTGGGTGGACATCAATGCCGGCAAGGTGCACATGGGTGCACTCGTCAGTGATGCACATCGGGGCGATCAGATCGAGCCGACCACCGAGATCACGTTCCCCGAGACAGTCGGTGCTGTCGCCTGCTCGAGATCCGGCGTGCTGTTGGTGGCCGGCGCCCGAACGCTGCACACCGTGGACAGCGACGGCACTTCGACGGCGGGGCCGCAGCTGGTGCCGGCCGACCGGCCCAGCAGATTGAATGACGGAGCCTGCGATCCGGCCGGCCGATTCCTGGTCGGCAGCATGGATCTCGCCGGCGGTCGCCGCGGCGGGGAGTCGCTGTACCGCATAGAAACGTCCGGGGAGGTGACCGTCATCGACGGCGATCTGACCCTGTCCAACGGGCTGGCCTGGTCGCCTGACGGCAGCTCGTTCTACAGCATCGATACCGTCCCCGGCGTGCTGTTCGCGCGGTCATATGAACCAGACACCGGCGCTTTCGGGACGCGGGAAGTGTTGCTGGACATGAGCGACAGCTCGCCGGACGGGATGTGCGTCGACAGCGAGGGCAATCTGTGGATCGCTATCTGGGGCGGCTGCGAGGTGTGCTGCTTCTCCCCGACCGGTCAGCAAATCGCTGTGGTCGAGGTTGCCGCGCCCCAGGTCACCAGTGTCGCGTTCGTCGGACCGGACCTCGACATCCTGCTGATCACCACGGCAGCCGAACAGCTCAGCGCTGACCAACTGGCGCGGTACCCCGATTCCGGGCGGCTCTTCACCTGCCGGGTGGGGGTGACCGGCACCCCTGTCGCGCCCTGGGCCGGGGCCTCACGGTGACGGCCCGCCGCCCGCGTCAAAGCACCGGCCATTGCCGAATCAGCCTGCCGGCAACCGGATTCCACCCATGCCGCCGTCCACCGCGAGCAGGGTTCCGGTGGTCGAACTGGACAGTGGGCTCGCCAGATAGACCACGCTGTTCGCGACCTCGGCCGGCGTCACCAGCCGGCCCATCGGTTGCCTGGCCCGCAGCGCTCGGGCGGCCGCAGCCGCATCCGGCGCCTGATCCAACAATCGACCGACCCACGGCGTGTCGGCCGTCCCGGGCGTGACGGCGTTGACCCGGATGCCGTCCTTGACATGGTCAGCAGCCATCGCGAGTGTCAGCGCCGCCACCGCGCCCTTGCTCGCGGCGTACACCGCCCGCTGCGGCACCCCGACGACGGCGACGACGGAGGACACGTTGACGATCGCGGCGTGGGCGGATTTCCGCAGGTGCGGCAGTGCCGCCCGGCTGACCCGGGCCAGCCCCACAACATTCACGTCATAGACCCGGTGCCACTCGTCATCGCTGTTGGCGGCCACGTCTCCGGTCGCGCCGATGCCGGCGTTGTTCACCAGAATATCGATGCCGCCGTGCTTTTCGACCACCTGGGCGATCGCGCCGTCGACCGCCGCAGCTGAGGTGATGTCGCAGACCATCGCGGTGAAGGCCACCGGATCGACCGCGGAGACGTCGCGGTCGAGAATCGCGACCGTCGCCCCACGCTCCGCGAGCAGCGCGGCGGTTGCTGCGCCCAACCCGCTGGCCCCACCGGTGACAACAGCGACCAGGCCGGCGAACTCTGTCATGGCATCCTCGGATCGATATGGATCTTGGGCCCGTCGCCGGCGCCGGCGGGACGCCAACCGGACAGCACAGCACCGACCTCCTGCAGCCCGACCGTGGCCGCCACCAACGGCCTGGGATCGACGGCGCCGGAGGCATACTCGGCGATGGCACCGGCCAGACCCGGTGACGCACTGAGGATCCCGACAGCGGTGACATCCTTGAGGACTAGGTCGCGGGTATCGATAGTGCTCGGCAGTCCGGAAAGACCGATGTAGACAACCCTTTTCCCGGGCTCGACGAGGTCGAGGGCCAGCGCGGGCAGCTCCGCGGAGTTGGATGCGTCGATCACCGCGTCCCAGGTCAGAGCCGGCAGGGTGTCTGCCGACCAGACTCCGGCAAAACCCAGCGTCGAGGCGAAGGCCAGCGACCGGGTGGTCTGCCCCAGCAGATGGACCTCGGCGCCCACCGAACGGGCGAACAACGCAACCAGCAGCCCGATGGTGCCGGGGCCCAACACCAGGACCCGATCGCCCGCGGTGAGGTTGGCCCCGCGCACCGCCCGCAAGGCGCACCCGCCGGGTTCGACCATCGCGCCCGCGACGAGGTCGACGTTGTCCGGCAGGGCATGCAGGGCGGTGGCCGGTACCGCGAGTTGCTCGGCCAGGGCGCCGGCAAATCCACCGCGGATACCGATTTCGAACCGTCTCTCGCAGACATGCTGACGGTCGGACAGACACCGCAGGCAGTGTCCGCAGCCCAGCATGGTGTCCCCGATCGCGCGTCGACCGATCCAGGACGGATCGACCCCCTCCCCGACGGCGGTCACCGTGCCGCACCACTCGTGGCCGATCCGCATCGGAAACTCGGCGAAACCCTGGTGCAGGTAGGCCATCTCACCGGTGAAAAACTCGACATCGGTGCCGCAGACGCCGACCCGTTCGACATCGACGATGACCTGACCGGGGAAAGCCACCGGCGGAGCGAGGCGTTGAACCTCGGACTGCCGGGGTCCGGTGATGACGAAGGCTCTCAAGGCAGCCACCAGGACAGTGACCCGCAGTCGATCATCGAGGTCCAACGATTCGTTGCCGCTGCTCGCCGAGACCGTCGATGCCCAGCGTCACGATGTCGCCCGGCTGCAGCCAGGCCGGCGATTTCATTCCGAGGGCGACCCCGGGCGGGGTGCCGGTATTGATCAGATCGCCCGGCTCCAACACCATGAATTGGCTCAGATAATGCACGATGAAATGCGGATCGAAGATCATTTTCGACGTGGAGCCGGTTTGCCGGCGCTCGCCGTTGACGTCCAACCACATGCCAAGGTCAAGAATGTTCTCGAATTCGTCCGGTGTCGCCAGCCAGGGACCGGCCGGGTTGAAGGTCTCCGCGGACTTGCCCTTGGCCCATTGACCGCTGCGTTCCAACTGGAATTCCCGCTCGCTGACATCGTTGACCAGCACGTACCCGGCGATCGATCCGGCGGCGTCCTCGATGCTGTCCAGATAGCTGGTGCGTCGCCCGATGACGATGCCCAGTTCCACCTCCCAATCGGTCTTGGCGGAACCCCGCGGGATTCGCACGTCGTCGTTCGGACCCTGAAGAGTGTTGGGGGACTTGGTGAACAGAATCGGTTCGGCCGGCACGTCCTGTCCCGACTCGGCGGCGTGATCGGAGAAATTCAGCCCGATGCACAGGATCTGATGCGGTCGGGCGAACGGCGCGGCCAGCCGTTCACCGGCAAAGCTCAGGACCGAACCTACTGACGAGCGCTCCTGCACCACTTCGGCGAGTGCCGGCATGCCGCCGGCCGCGCCGCTGAAGAACGCCTCGTTGAAGTCGTCGACTACGTCCGAGACGTCGACGTAGGTATCGCCGTCAACGCGGACGACCGGCCTTTCCGCGCCCGGTTCGCCGATGCGCATCAGATACATGTTCTACCTCCAGGGTGCGACGTGCCCGGGCTGGGCATTTCGTCATCGAGCCGGCTCTCAGTGGGATTCACGGGACACCTGGTCACCGCTGGAGCCGAGCAGAAAGTCCAGGTCGGCTCCGGTGTCCGCCTGCAGCACGTGATCGACGTACAGCCGCTCCCAGCCACGTCGCGGCCGGGCGAACCCGGCCACGCGTCGCGGCGTTCGGGACCCGGGCCGCGAATTCGAGCCGCCGGCAGGTCGACGTCCAACCGCCGGTTCGGCACGTCCAGAATGACGAAATCGCCGCTTTGCACCAGAGCCAACGGTCCACCTGCCGCGGCCTCCGGTGCGACGTGCAACACCACGGTGCCGTAGGCGGTGCCGCTCATCCGGCCGTCACACACCCGGACCATGTCCCGAATCCCTTGCTGTAGCAGCTTTGTCGGCAACGGCATGTTCGCCACCTCTGGCATCCCCGGGTAGCCCTTGGGGCCGCAGCCACGCAACACCAGCACGGAATCGGCGTCGACATCGAGGTCGGGGGCGTCAATACGCGCGTGCATGTCCTCGATGGTGTCGAACACGACTGCCCGGCCGCGGTGGGTCAACAGCTCGGGGGATGCGGCCGCCGGTTTGATGACGGCGCCGTCGGGTGCGAGATTGCCGTACAGCACGGCGATCCCGGCGTCCGGGAGCAGCGGCGCGGCTCGGCCGCGGATGACCTCCGGATCCCAGATCGGCGCTTCGTCCAGGTAGCTGACCAACGGCCGCCCGGTGACGGTGAGCGCCGTCGGGTCGAGCAGGTCGCGGACCTCACGCAGCACCGCCAACAGGCCGCCCGCCCGGTGGAAATCCTCCATCAGGAACCGGCCGGCCGGCTGCAGGTCCACGAGCAGCGGCACCCCGGCGCCCGTCCGGTCGAAATGGTCGAGGCTCAGCTGGACACCGAGTCGTCCCGCGATGGCCAGCAAATGCACGACGGCGTTGGTGGAGCCGCCGATCGCGGCCAGCGCCACGATCGCGTTGCGGAAGGAACCGCGCGTCAGGACCGCACTCGGTCGCCGCTGTTGGTGCACCAGTTCGACGGCCAGTCGGCCGGTCTCGTGGGAGCCCTCCAGGAGTCGGCTGTCCGGGGCGGGCGTACCGGCCAGTCCCGGCAGCACCATGCCCAGTACCTCGGCCAGCAGGCCCATGGTCGAAGCCGTGCCCATGGTGTTGCAGTGCCCCTTGCTGCGGATCATCGACGACTCGGATGTCAGGAACTGCTCGTTGGACAGTCCACCCCCGCGGACCTCCTCGGAGAGCTTCCAGACATCGGTGCCGCAGCCCAGTGGCACGCCACGGAAAGTCCCGGTCAGCATGGGGCCGCCCGGCACGACCACTGCCGGGAGATCGACCGAAGCCGCCGCCATCAGCAGCGACGGAATGGTTTTGTCGCAGCCACCCAGCAGCACAACCCCGTCGATCGGGTTGGCGCGCAGCATCTCCTCGGTGGCCATGGCCGCCATGTTGCGCCACAACATCGCTGTCGGGCGGACCTGCGTCTCGCCCAGCGAGACGACCGGCAAGTTGAGCGGGATGCCGCCGGCCTCGTAGACGCCCTGCTTGACGCTGTCGGCCACCTCGTCCAGATGCTTGTTGCAGGGCGTGAGATCGGACGCGGTGTTGGCGATGGCGATGTGCGGGCGGCCGTCGAAAGCGCTGTTCGGCAATCCACGCCGCATCCAGGCCCGGTGAATGTAGGCATTGCGATCGGTGCCGCCGTACCACTGAGCGCTGCGGTGCTCCGGCAAAGGGACCTCTTCCGTCGGGACGTCCAGATCGATTCGCCGAAATCGTATGCCCCTGGGCAATTCCAACCTCCGATGTTGGCGAATCGATGACCACGGCCGGTCCGCTCAGCCACGCAACCCGGCGAAGAACATCCGCACATCCGCGGCGACGACGTCCGGTACCTCCATCGACGCGAAATGCCCGCCCTTGTCGTATTCGGCCCAGTGCACGATGTTGGTGTTGTCCCGTTCGGCGAACGGGCGCATTGACTTGAAATCGTCGGCGAAGACGGCCACCCCGGTCGGCGCGCTGTTCACGGCCCGCTCGGTTCCGGCGTGCGCCTCCTCGTAATAGAAGCGGGCCGTCGTGCCGGAGGTGTTCGTCAGCCAGTACAACGAGACCTGGGTGAGGATCTGGTCCCTGGTCAGCAGGCTGCCAACACCGAAGGATTGGAACAGCTCGTTCCAGGCGAGTTGACCGGCCGGCGAATCCGCCAGGGCGTGTGCCACGGTCTGCGGCCGGGATCCGAGCATCGCCGAGAAGCCGGCGTGGTCCTGGAACCACGCGGCGAATTCCAGCGCCGCATAGTCCTTCGGCGTCATCCGCTCGAATTCGGCCGGATCCCCGGAAGGGAACGAGAACAGTTGCAGCACATGCGCACCCAGGAACCCATCGGGGTTCAGCAGGGCCAGCTCCCGGGAGACCATGGCACCGGCATCGCTGCCGTGGGCGCCGTAGCTGTCGTAGCCGAGCCGCCGCATCAGCTTGTCCCAGGTCCTGGCCACCCGGGCCATCGTCCAGCCCCGGTCCACCAGCGGCATGCTGAAGGTGAAACCGGGGATCGACGGGATGACCACCGAGAAGGCATCCTCGGCCCGCCCGCCGTGGGCGACTGGATCGGTCAGCGGACCGACCATGTCGAGCAGGTCCACGAAGGTCCCTGGGTAGGTGTGGGTCAGGACGATCGGCGTCGCGTTCGGCTCCGCCGACACCACGTGCACGAAATGCACGGTCTGACCGTCAATCTCGGTGACGAACTGCGGGTAGGAGTTGAACCGTCGCTCTTGCGCTCGCCAGTCGAACTCGGTGCGCCAGTACGTGACCAGATCCCGCAGGTACTCGGTCTGCATGCCGTAGTCCCAGGTGTCGCCCGGTGTCGCGGGCGCGAACCGGGTCCGGGCGAGGCGGTCGAGCAGATCGTCGAGGTCGGCCTGCGGGATGTCGATGCGGAAGGTCCGGATGTCTGAGCCGGTGCTCTGGGTGGTGGTCATCAGAACACGCTATTGGCCATATAGGAACATCTGCTTCCTATATGGACAGTAGAATTCGTACGATGTTGGAGACGTCCGCGAGGCTGCTCGCGTTGCTGTCGCTGTTGCAGTCACGGCTGACCTGGTCGGGTACCGAACTGGCCGAGAAGTTGGCCGTCAGCACCCGGACCGTGCGCAACGACATCAACCGACTGCGGGATTTGGGCTACCCCGTCGACGCCGACCGCGGGGCAACGGGCGGCTACCGGCTGGGGGTGGGAGCGAAGCTGCCGCCCCTGTTGCTGGACGACGAGGAGGCCATCGCGGTGGCCATCGGGCTGCGGGGCGCGGTCGGCGTCACGGATATCGGCGAGAGCAGTGCCCGCGCCCTGGCCAAGCTGGAACAGGTTCTGCCACATCGTCTTCGGCGACAGGTGAACGCGATCAACGACGCGATCTCCCGCGGCCCGGACAATATCGACAGCAACGTCGAGGACCCGGAGATCGACGCGGCAACACTGGCGGCGGCCGCCAACGCGATCCGTGACCAGGAACTGCTGCGTTTCGACTACCAGCACGAACCAACGACCATCGAGCCCTACCGGTTGATCAGCTGGCTGCGGCGCTGGTACCTGGTCGGGCGGGAGCCGCAGTCGGGCGACTGGCGAACGTTCCGGCTGGACTGGGCGGCTCCGCGCGAGCGCAGCAACCGCCGGTTCACCCCACAACCGTTGCCCGGCGAGGACTACACGACGTTCTTGCTGCGTGACGTGGCATCCACCGGTTGGCGGGTGCACGCCCGGATCACCGTCTTCGCCCCGGCCGATGAGGTGCTTTCGCGGATCAACGCCACCGTCGGAGTCGTCGAGAAGGTCGATGAGGACACCTGCATTCTGGTCACCGGGGCCGACAGCATTGAGCTCATCGCGGTGTACATCGGGATGTTGGGTATTGACTTCCGAGTGACGGAGCCACTGGAACTCGTCAAACACCTTGCGCTGCTCGGCGGGCGATATGCCCGTTCGGTCGCCAGGAGCCAGCGAGCACCCGGACCTGTCGGCGTGCCAGACCTACAGGCGTAGCAGCACCAGGGTGCCGGCCTGATCGACCAACTGGTAGCCGGCGGCCAGCAGGGCATCGGCGCGCGCGATCTTCCATTCCTTGTCGGTCCCGGCAAGGTTGAGGATCACCCAGTCGAAGGGTCCGAGCGGAAGATGCGTCGAGTCCGTCCACGCCTCGGTGGCGAGGGTGACCGGGTTCCGGTCGGTGATGTTCCCCAGCAGGCCGACGTCGGCGATGACCGAATCGCCGGCGGGGATCTCCTCGATCAGCCGCCGCGCATCCACCCGCCACTGGCTGGGAACAAGCGCATCGGCGAAGGTCTTCGGCAGTTCGGTGGTGTGCACGTTGTAATCGACCAGCACCGCCAGCATGACGGCCACCGCCAGCCCGGACGCGCTCGACCACCAGGCCCTGATCTGCGCCGGGGTGATCCCGAGCCGGATCCTGCGTTGCTGCAGGGCGATCACCAGGGCCAACACGCAGACCACCATCAGCGGACCGTCGTAGTAGTACTTCATCTCCATGTACACCTCGCGATGCGAGGCGAACCTGGCCAGCAGGGTGGGCACCATGACCAGGATCAACGGCGACCGCAGGCCCAACGCAGCGGTGCCGGCCAGCGCGCCCAGTAGCGCGATCCCGTTGACGCTGAAGAGGTTTCCCAGTACGGCACCGACCATCGGCAGCAATCCGGAGTCGGGACCACCGAGCGCGAAATAGGTGTAGGCACCGCTGTAGCTGAAGGCCGGAATGGCGATCAGCGTCAGCAAGGCAAAGGCCAGCACGCTGCCGGCCAGCAGACCCGCCGCCCAGCGCCAGCGCCGCCCCGCCGCGAAGACCAGCGCGATGCCGGCGATGTAGAGGGGGGTGTCCTCCTTCACCAGCAGCAGCGCGGCACACCAGGCGAGCATCCAGCCCAGGCGCTCGTCGAGTAGGGCCTCGAGCGCGAGCGCGAGGAAGGCCACCGCGAAACAAGCCTCGTGGAAATCGAAGTCGACAACCTTCAGAATCCCCCACGACAGCGCGAACGACAGCCCCAGGTAGTAGCCGAGACCGCCGAGCCGCCGAACCCCGACCCTGGTGACCACATGCACGCCGATCGCCAGCAACAGCGCCTGGGCGACCAGCAGGGTGATGACGCTGGGCCAGATCCGGTAGAACGGCGCCAGCACCATCATGATCGGGCTGAAATGGTCACCAAGAATGTTGAACGGTTCCTGCGATTTCACCAGCACATTCGGTGTCGCGCCGCGGGCATAGTTGGCGATGGCCTGCTGGAAGATTGTGATGTCAACGGACGTCTTGAACTGCGCGTGCCGGAGGACGGATTCGACGGTGTAGAGCACGAAGGCGGAGCTGCTGACCAGCCAGATGGCAACCCGCCGGCGGGGGCCGGTGACACCGTGCGGGATGGGGCCGAACGCGTTGGTCAACGGTTGCCGCGCAGCACCGACACCGGTGACGGCGCGCTTGACCTGGGTGAGAACGGGTGGCCATTCTCGCGACCGGACCGTATGGCGGTTCAGCATGTGCGTACTCCTAGCGACCCGGGACCGCTCTCGACTGATCGGTGACCGGCGGCGACCGGACACATTCGAACGTGGACAGTGCGCGGTGCGGGTGGAACGTGCGTCATATTGTCGCGCATCGCCGGGACGGTTCCTGACAACCATGGACAAATACGGATAAATCCGGCAAGAACCGTGGTCGTACCGAGCGTCCGGCCGTCGCGGCAGCAGTCAACGACGGCGAGCAGCCGGCCGAACAGGAGTAAAGCCAGCGCCCGCTGGGTACCGTGCAGCGGTGACCAACGAAACGGCAGCACCCCTGGAACAACGCCCATTCCCCCGACTCACAAACGCGGGCGCCACCCATGCCCGGGCCTCCGTCGTCGGTCTGGGCTGCTGGCAACTCGGGGCGGACTGGGGCGCCGTGACCGAGAACGACGCCCTCGCCGTCCTGCGGACCGCCGCGGAGTCCGGGGTCACGTTCTTCGACACTGCCGACGTCTACGGCGACGGACGCAGTGAGCAGCTGATCGGGCGGTTTCTCGGCGAGTTCGGATCCGGCGCGGACGCCATCATGGTGGCCACCAAGATCGGCCGCCGGGCGGACCCGTTCGCACCGGAAACATTCACCGAGACCAACCTCCGCGCCTGGGTGGATCGGTCCAGGCGCAACCTGAACACCGAGACAATCGACCTGGTGCAGCTGCACTGCCCGCCGACCGCCACCTTCGGCGACGACGCCGTATTCGACGTCCTCGACACCCTCGTCACCGAAGGAGCAATCGCCGGGTACGGAGTATCGGTGGAGACCTGCGACGAGGCGCTCACCGCGATTGCCCGCCCAGGCGTGGTCAGTGTGCAGATCATCCTCAACGCTTTCCGGCTCAAGCCACTGGATCGGGTGCTGCCGGCCGCGCTTGCTGCCGGCGTCGGCGTCATCGCCCGGGTCCCGCTGGCCAGCGGACTGCTGTCCGGCAAGTACTCGTCGTCGACCACGTTCGCCGCGGACGATCACCGCAACTACAACCGAACGGGGGCCGCGTTCGACGTCGGCGAGACCTTCTCCGGCGTGGACTTCGAAACCGGGCTGGCCGCGGTCAACGATCTCACTGCGGCGTTGCCGGCCGGGACCTCGCTACCGCAAGCGGCGATCCGGTGGATCATCGACCAACCGGGTGTCACCACGGTCATCCCCGGCGCCCGCAATCCCGACCAAGCTCGCGGCAATGCGACGTCCGGCGCCCTGCCGGGCACCAGCCAGGAGTTCGCGGCAGCGGTTCGCGATGTGTACGACGCGCGGCTGCGCAGGGACATCCATTCCCGCTGGTAGCACGATCGCGGCGGTCGCCGGGCGGCGATCCGGCAGCCGACCGAGCGGCTGAAACCGCTGCGTACAGCCACCGGCCTTGACACTCTGTTGACAGCGGAGTTTTCTGGACCGTGCTGGACCCAACAGCCGATCGGGAACGGTGCCGCCGCTACAGCCGCGGCCCGTGAGAGTGCCACTCTTCGCCCGGATTGCGCAGACCGCTCGCCGCCGAGTGCAAACTCCTGTCCTTGCATCGGATGGACGAGGTCGCCAGGTCACGACCAGGAGCCTGAACCCAGCCGTACACCCGGTTGGCGACGGCGCCACGGCGTGGCCACGGGTTCGAACAGGCCGCAGATGACGCAAGCGCAGCACAACGCGAGGATCCCGCAGCCGGCCAGTATCGCCGACCCTTTCTGGGATCTGCTCGCTCAGCTGGACTACGGCCGGCGGCAGGGACTGGTCCGCCGACTGGCAGTGGGCTACTACGACGATTGGCGGCCATCGCGCGCCGAGGTGGCCCTGCTGGTGGACTTCGAACTCGGTCGCCTGACCGAGGCGGAGTACCTGGCGGCGGCCCCCCGGCCGGCCGTCGTCTCCCCCGCACCCGAAATGCCGCCAGCACCGGCCCAACTGGATGCCGTCCCCATGGTGACCCGGCCGGCGTCCACAAGTCGCGGGAAGGCCGGCCGCTTGCCCGGCAAACCCACCCGGATCGCCACACTCAGCGTTGATTGTGGTGACGTCGTACCGCCGTTCCGGCTGATCGTTCGCGGGCTCACCACCAACGGCTGGACGGTCCGGAGCGGCCAGCGCTATCGCCTGATGACCCTGCACTACGTCTTGCTGCCGCCGATCGGGATGGCCGGCCGCAGGGGCCAGTCGATCACTCCGATTCTCTACACGGCGGTGATCACCTACGTTCCCGACGTGACAGCGCCCTGGGCAGATTCGGATGGGCGCCACCGGCAGCACTCCGTCGGAGCGGGCCACATTGTCGGCAGTCGCGGTCCCTGGCCCCTCCCGGACCACGTCCGCGCCGTCGACTTCTTGTTCAACCGGCAGCAACCCGTCGGCGCCGCTCCAGCCGCGCTCCCGGCCGGTGTGCTACGGGTCGATATCGCCCAGTCGACGGCCACCTGGCGACCGGTACCGCGAGCGGCAGCGGCGACGGTCACTGGGTAACGGGATGTAGTGGATCGCGCGCCCGGCGTGCTACTAGTCGGCGCCCGGATCGAGCAATTCTTCGACGCGCTGTTCGAGCGCCTGCGCCCGCTGGCCGGTCTCGCTCGCAGCCATCGCCACCGAGGCGGCCCGTAACGCGGTCGAGCGCGCGGCCGGCCGCGGCTCCATGACGATCCGGATCGGGTGCCCCCATTGATCGACGGGCGGCATCAGGGCGACCCGCCGAGTCGGCTCGGTGATGCCGTTATTGCTCTGACACAAGTGCGGGGAGTCCGTTGTCAGCGGAATCGCGCGGGCGATCAGCGCGGCGATGACTCGTCCGTCCGGGTACACCACCGTCAGATCGAGCGCATGCACCCAGCGGGCGAGCGCGCACGGACCGCACAGCAGGTCGTCGTCGACCCGGCGCAGGGTCGTCGTGCCACCCGCTGTCCGCACGGTTGCCACCCCATCGGATATCGACAGGTCACCGGCGGCGAGTGCGGCGATCTGGGCGTAGGACAATCCAGCGAACTGGGACAACACCAACAATGCACGGTCGCGACGGCCGATCCAGCCTGCCGCCCAGCCATGTGAGGGCAGGGTGCGCAGCACACTTTCGACCTGTTCGACCGAATGGGGCTGCTGGGACAGTCGCCCGCGGAAGCGCTCGACAGACCGGTGTCCTTGGCCGGCAGGCGAGGCGCCGGTCCGGACGTTGACTGTTTCGATCATCGTCACGGTGGGCTCCAACTGTGGGGGGTCCGGGACTACGCCTTGACGGGCGGAAGCACGGTGCGACGATCCGGTCGAGCCAGCGGATCCATCACCAGCAGTCCCGCATTGCGCCAGCGCCAGCCCAGGTATCCGGCAGGTCTGGGCACGGACACGCGTCTCCGATGACGTCGCGGCACGAGCGGCGACGTCATTCCCAGGCGGCTGTTCGTCCAGCAAACCCGAGACAACGCCTGTCCGACGACGATGTCAAGCAGAGCGTGACGCATCCAACACTCTCCGCACACGCGGCCCTGTGTCCGGCTGACCGATGTCGTCCTGACACCCCGACGCCGCAGGCGCCTGGCTCGTCGGTGCCGGACCCGGTTGACAGGTTCGCGACAGATCCGCGTCAGGCCGCCCGCGGATGGTTGTCGAGCTGGCGACTGTTCGGTCGGGAGGACCCATGCTTCGGCTCACCTGCACGTCAAGTCCTGCTGTGTCAAGTCCTGCTGTGTCAAGTCCTGCGCAGCAACAGGTCTCATCATCGCTGAGGTTCACCGACCTGACGGCCGGCGACACCGTCACCGTCCGGACAGTGTTCGAGGGATTGTCGATGCGGTCCCGATTCCTCCGCTTCCACGCGGGTCGCGCCATGCTGCCGTTGCGAATGCAACAACGGCTCGCCGACGTTCGCCCAGGTTTCCATCAGGCCCACGTCGCCTTACTCGATCACCGTCCGGTCGGCATCGTCCGCTGGATCCGGTACGCGGAGGAGCCGCAGAGCGCCGAGTTGGCGATCGAGGTCATCGACGCGGTGCAGGACGCCGGTATCGGCCGGCAACTGGCCGCCCGCGCCGCCCGGTCGGCCATGGCCGCTGGCGTCCAGTGTTTTCTCGCCTTTATCGACGAATCCAACCCCGATCTCCGAGTCCGGACGCTGTCCTACGGCGCCACAATCGATCGGCACGATCGTGGGCTGTTGCGGCTGCCGGTCCAAGCCCTGTTGGCCGCGGTGGGTGGCTCGTCCGATCGGCACCTCCAGCGCTGCCCGTAGGTGCCGGCCTGTGATTGCATATCCACATGCAGGTAGGGGTGCTCGGCCCACTCCTCGTTCGGGTCGATTCCCGCGATCTCACCCCGCGCGGACAACGCCTGCGCGACGTCCTTGTGGTGCTCCTGCAACACCGGGGTCGCCCGGTCCCGGCCGATGTCCTGCTGGATCTGGTCTGGGGCGAGGCCGCCGCCGGGCTCGACGGTTCTGCGGTGCACACCGTCATTGCCCGGTTGCGCCGGCAACTCGGATCGACCGCGATCAGCTCGGACGACAAGGGGTATCTCCTCGAGCGCGGAGTTCGCACGGACGAGGACGATTTCGCCGGCCTGGTTGCCGCCGCCCGGGCCGGCTCGGCCCGCGGGGATCACGCTGGGGCCCGCCGCAGCTACCGATCGGCCCTGGGCACCTGGCGCGGTCCGGAGGCCTACGCCGATACCCGCGCCGAACTGGTCGAGGCCGACCGCGCCCGACTCACCGACTTACGGGCGACGGTGATCGAGGAACTCGCGACCGACCTGCTGGAGTGCGCCGATGCGGGCAGTTCCGCCGAAGCGCTGGAATTGACCAGCGGCCTGATGACCAGCCAGCCCTTGCGCGAGCGCCCCTATCAACTGGCCATGCTCGCGGCATACCGGTGCCATCGGCAGGCCGAGGCACTGGCGATGTACCGGGACCTGCGCCGCCGGCTGCGCGCCGAACTCGGGATCGAGCCGACCCCCTTCACCGCGGAACTGCACGAACGGGTGCTACGCCAGGACCCCACCCTGAACCCGCGCCACTCACCAACGCCGTTGCCGATGTCCTCGCCGATCGGCAAGACCAACCTGCCGGCACCGGTCAGCCCGCTGATCGGCCGGATCGCCGAACTCGGCAGCGTGCTCGACGGCCTGAGGGCGGGACGTCGGCTGATCACCATGACCGGACCGGGCGGGGTCGGCAAGAGCAGGCTGCTGGTCGAGCTCGGCGAACGCCGGCAAGAATCGAAAGGCGTTGTCTACACATCGATGTCAGGTCTGATCGAGGTCGGCCATGATGAACTCGCCGGAGCCGTTGCGGCCGGCCTGTTCGACCTCGATCCACGCCGGCCACCCGTGGAATCACTGATCGCGTCACTCACCGACGGGAACTGGCTGCTGCTGATCGACGAGGCGGAGTGGGTGATCGACCCGCTCGCAGAGGTGATCACCGTCATTCTCGCGCAGTGCCCCGGCGTGCGGATCGTGGTGACCTCCAGGCTGCCACTGGACGTCACCGGTGAACTTCTGATCACCATCGAGCCGCTCGAGTGCCCAGGCCACGACGCGGATATCCCGACGATCCTGCAGTCACCGGCCGTGCAGTTCCTGCTGCAGCGACTTGCCGACCGCGCCGTCACGGTCGATGCGGAGCCGGCGACGGCCGCCATCCTGGCTGCGATTGCCCGTCGGGCGGATGGCCTGCCGTTGGCCCTGGAGCTCGCAGCCGGTCAGGCATCGGGGCGCAGCCTCGCCGACCTCGCCAACCTGGCCCAAGCCATGCTGGACGTCCCGGCCGCCCGGCCATCGCCCAACATCCGGCATCGATCGTTGCGCCACACCCTGCGCTGGAGCATGGACCGGCTGGATCCCGATCACCGAACCGTGCTCCGGCGGCTCAGCGTCTTCGTCGGCCCGTTCGATGCTGCCGGCGCCGCAGCCGTCTGCGGATCCATCGCCGACGTCGACGAGATCGTGCGGGCGCTGGCCAAGCAGGCGCTCATCCACGTCGGGCGGACCGGCGCATCCCGGCTCATCTTCCGGTTGCTGCGCGCGGTGCGCGACCTGGCGCACGAGGAGTTGCGCGCCGACGAACTCGCCGACACCCAGGCGCTGCATCGACGATGGCATGCCGGTCTCTGCCGCGCCGGCCGCGCCGATCTGGTCGATGGTGTGCGGTCACATCCGGACGACTATCTGGAGGCGCTCCGGACGGCGCTGGAGAGCCGGGACGTCACCACCCTGGCCGACCTCGCCCTGACCCTGGCCGAATACTGGCGGTACACGGGTGGCCAGGTGATCGGCCTGAAGTGGCTCGGCCGGGTCCTGGACAGTGCGGTGCTGGACGCGCACGACCGGGCGCGGGTCCGCGTGCAACGTGCCGCACTGGCGTTGCATCATGTCCCCGAACTGGTACTGCCCGATACGGAGGCGGCGCTGGCCGAGCTGGCGGCGGACCCCGACGAGCCGCTGTTGGTGCTCGCCGGCGTCGTTCGCGCGGTGGAACTGTCGGCCCGGGGGCGCTGGCGGCAGGCGGCGGACGACATGGACGCCGCGGTGCGAGTCGCCCGGCGCGCGGCCGGTGAGCCGCTGATCAGGGCCCTGAGCGCACAGGCCAACGTGCACGCCGTGATCGGTGACGCCGAGGGTGCCGCCGCGGCGATCGCCGAGGTCCGGTCGCTGATCGATGGCTCAACACCGCCGGCCACCCGGATCGTCGCCGCAACCAACATCGGCCTTGCCATGCTGAATCTCGATCGCCCGGCCGACGCACTTCTCCTCCTCGACCTGGTCGGTCCGGACGTTGGGCGGGTGATCGGGCGACGGTCTCCGGACTTCTACCTGTTGTGCCGGGGTTGGGCAGAGCTCGGCTGCGGTGCAGTGGAAGCGGCCCTCGGTAGCTTCCTCGCGGGCGTTCCGGCGCATGCGCCCGGCATCGCCGATCGGCAGAGCGCCGAGATCTATCTCGGTGTCGGCTGCGCGCTGACCCAGCTCGCGCACCCCGCCGCGGCGAGCTCCCTCGCCGCGGCGCTGGAGCTGACCGACCGGGTCCACCTGGTGATTCCGCCCGCGCTGGCCCGCAAGGTCCGCGAGGCCAGACAGCAGTTCGCGGCACCGGCCCCCGGCGCGCCGTCGATCGAGCCGACGGCCGAGCTGCTCGACCGCCTGCAACGGACCCTGGCGGCGGTCGTCGAACAGCTCCCGACCACCCGGCATGTGATTCCATGATCACGTGCAGGTAGGGGTTCTCGGCCCGCTGACCGTACGGGTCGGCGATCGGGATGTGACGCCGCGCGGTCAGCGATCGCGGGACGTCTTCGTGGTGCTGCTGCTCCGCCGCGGGCGTCCGGTGCCGGCCGAGGTGGTGCTGGATCTGGTCTGGGGCCCTGAAGCATCCGGGCTCGATGTCTCCGTCGTGCATACGGTCGTCGCCAGGCTGCGCCGACAACTGGGCCCGGCCGCGATCATGTCGCGGGACGGCGGTTATCTCTTCGAAACCGGCGCGAGCACGGACGAGGACGCCTTCACCGAGTTGGTCGGGGCTGCCCGGCAGTACCTCGATGCCGGCGATGCCCGCGCGGCGAGCACCAACTACCGGCGGGCGATCGAGCAGTGGCACGGCTCGGAGGCCTTCGAGGGGGTGCGGCCGGATCTCGTCGAGGCGGACCGGGCCCGGCTCACCGAGCTGCGCGCCGCGGCCGCCGAGGAATTTGCGGCCGCTTATCTGGACCACCCGGAACTCGGTTCGGCGACCAAGGCCCTGGCGTTGACCGCGGAGGTGATTGCTGCTCACCCCCTGCGGGAAAGGGCTCATCAATTGGCGATGCTGGCCGCCTACCGGTGTCATCGGCAGGCCGACGCACTCGCGATGTACGACCAGCTCAGGCGACGGCTGCGATCCGAACTCGGCATCGAACCCGCAGCGGCCACGGCGCAGCTGCACTCGATGGTCCTGCGGCACGCAGCCGAGTTGGACGCACGACACTGGCACACCGGGGTCACCGGTGCTGTCCCGCGTCCGGGCGACCGGCCCGCCCGCGCCCGTCAGCCCGCTGATCGGGCGGTCGGCGGAGTTGACCGGGCTGCTCGGTGCGCTGGCCGAGGGGCGGCGGCTGATCACTCTCGCCGGTCCGGGCGGGGTCGGCAAGAGCAGGCTGCTGGTCGAGGTCGGGATTCGCTACACCGGACCGAGACAGCTTGTCTACACGGCGATGTCGGGCCTCACCAGCAGCACACCCGAGGAGCTGGCCGAAGCGGTCGGAATGGCCAACGGGGTTGCGGCCGGCCGGCGCGGGCCGCTGGACGCACTGATTCATGCGCTCGTCGATGGCAGCTGGCTACTGCTGATCGACGAGGCCGAGTGGGTCGTCGACCCACTGACGATTGTGCTGACCAGCATTCTCGATCACTGCCCCGACGTTCAGATCCTGCTGACCAGCAGGGTGCCCGTCGACCTGACCGGGGAATTGCTGATCAGGATCGAACCACTGGAATGCCCCGACACCACCGCCGAAACACCGGCGATCCTGCAGACACCGGCCGTGGAATTCCTGCGGCAACGGCTGATCGACCGCGCGGTCACCGTCGACACCGACCCGACGTCCGCAGCGCTGTTGGCCACGATCGCCCGCCGGGTCGACGGGCTTCCGCTGGCCCTGGAACTCGCCGCCGGCCAGGCATCGGGGCGCAGTCTCGCCGACATCGCGGTGCTCGTCGAATCACCACTGGATGTATCGGCATCGGGGCAGCCCAGCAATATCCGGCACCGGTCGCTGCGAGACACTCTCGAGTGGAGCGTCAGCCGGCTGGATGACGACCATCGAACCGTGCTGCGCCGGCTCAGCGTGTACGTCGGGCATTTCGATCTGGCGGACGCGGCGGCCGTCGCCGGCCCGATCGACAACGTGGATGAAATCGTGCGGGCGCTGGCCCGGGACGCGCTGATCCACGTCGAACGCAGCGGTGCGGTCCGGCTCAATTTCCGGTTGCTGCGCACGGTGCGAGACCTGGCCGCGGAAGGCCTGGACCAGGCCGAGCTCGCCGCCGCTCAGGCGTTGCATCGTCGCTGGCATGTCGGTCTCGCGCGGGGGTCGTCCGTCGATCTGATCGCAGCCGTTCGGGAGAACCTTGACGACTACCTCGAGGCCCTCCGGACGGCGGTGGACAGCAGGGACACCACCACCCTGGCCGATCTGACGTTGACCCTGATCAAGTTCTGGCAGGTCGCCGGCGGCCGGGGCGTCGGCCTGCGCTGGATCGGCCGGGTGCTGGACAGTGACGTGCTCAGTGCCGACGAGCGAGCGCGGGTGCTGACGCAGCGGGCGGCGTTGGCGCTGCATCACGATCCGGCCATTGTGCTGGCCGATACCGAGGCGGCCATCCCGGTTCTCGAGGCACGGGGGGATCTGCCACCGACCGTCACCGCACTGTCCGTGCGGGCGTGGGAACTGTACGCGCAGGGACTGCAGGACGCCGCCGCCGACCTTGCGGACCGTGCGGTCGCGGTGGCCCGATCCACCAGTCCCGATCAGTTGGCCGGTGCTCTGGCCGTTGCCGCCCTGATCCACGTCGTCACGGACCGGCAAGGTGCGGCGATCGGCGAAATCGCCGAGGCCCGGACCTACCTCAACACGGTCGGAGCGGCGGCCGACCGGATCGCCACCGGCAGTACGGTGGCGCTCGCCATGGTCAACCTCGAACAGTTCGACGCGGCGCTGGCACTGCTGGACACCCTGGAAATTCCCCGACCGGCAGAACAGCCGCCGCCGTTGTTCCTGCTCACCCGGGGCTGGGCATTGCTCGGGGCGGGCGCTCACCCGGCGGCCCTGGCCTCCTTCGCGGGCAGCGTGCCCACCGACGTGCCGCACGAGGTCGACCGGCAAAACGTGGAGTCTCTGCTCGGCGCCGGTTGCACGCTGGCCGCGCTCGGGCATCCGGCAGCGATGACCATGATGGCCGGCGCACTGGAACTGGTCGGTCGGGTCGATTTCCCGATTCCACCGGCCCTCGGCCGGGCCGTCGACCGGGCGCGGCGACAGGTCGAGGACGGACCCTGGCTGGATTGCAGCGGCGAGCCGACGCAACAGTTGCTGAGCCGGCTCGAGCGGAAGCTGGCTGCCATCGCGGCCGAGAGTCGCTCTGCCCAGGGCAGATCCGCTGCGGGTTGATTGCCGGGTGTTGGGGCTGATCCTGCTCAATGCTGGTTGGAGCCACCAGAACTGCTGGGGCCCAACGGCAAGGGAGTTCGAATGATCAGCACAGCACGGGCGCGAATGGCCGGAGATGCGCTGCCGGCCGGCCCGTTCGACGACCAATTGGCCACCCGGCTTCTGCATCAACGCATCGTGGTACTCGGTCAGGAGGTGGACGACCCGATCGCCAACCGGATCTGCGCGCAACTGCTGCTACTGTCCGCCGAGGACCAGCGACGCGATATCAGCATGTACATCAACTCCCCCGGCGGCTCGGTGTCCGCGGGTCTGGCCATTTACGACACGATGAAACTGATCCCGAACGACGTCAGCACGCTGGCCATGGGCACCGCGGCGAGCATGGGCCAGTTCCTGCTGTCCGCCGGCACCCGCGGCAAGCGCTACGCCCTGCCGCACGCCCGAATCCTGATGCACCAGGGTTCCGCCGGAATCCGCGGCACCGCAGTCGATGTCCAGATCCAAGCCGAGAACCTCGAGTACACCAAGGCCTTGATGATCAGGCTGATCGCCGAGCACACCGGGCAGGACCTGGAAACGATTGCCAGGGACGCCGACCGGGACCGCTGGTTCACCGCAGAACAGGCCCGCGACTACGGGTTCGTCGATCGGGTGCTGCAATCAGTGGCCGACATCCGTCCGGCAACGGACCGCCAGCGGATCGGGCTGAGCTGACCATGAGCCACTACACCGTGCCGACCGTCGTCGAAAAAACCCCTTCGGGCGAAAGGGTTGTCGACGTCTTCAGTCGACTGCTCTCGGACCGCATCATCTACCTGGGCACCGAGATCGATGACGACGTCGCCAATGTCATCGTCGCCCAATTGCTGTACCTGGAGTCGGACAACCCGGATCGGGAGATCGGGCTGTACATCAACTCGCCGGGCGGGTCGATGTCGGCGATGACGGCCATCTACGACACCATGCAGTTCGTCCGGGCTCCGGTGGCCACCACCTGCGTCGGGCAGGCAGCGTCTGCTGCGGCGGTGATCCTGGCGGCCGGCGCCCCGGGCAGGCGCTACCTGCTGCCGCACACCAGAGTGCTGTTGCACCAGCCGTCCTCGGGCGGGCAGGGCACGATCTCGGATCTGACCCTGCAGGCCAACGAGTTGCTGCGGGTGCGGTCGCAGATGGAGGAGGTGCTCAGCCGGCACACCGGGCAGGACATCGCGACCCTGCGGGCGGACACGGATCGGGACAAGATCTTCACGGCGCAGCAGGCCGTGGACTACGGGCTGGCGGATCACATCATCGCCAGCAGGGAGCTCGCGTTGGCGCACCCGGCTTGAGCTTGGAGCCGCGGTCCCGCGTTAGGTCGGGTTCCTGCGCTTCCCGGCCGGGAATGGGCGGAAACCCGATCCAACTCGGCGCATGGGTGGCGTCAGGCCGCGAGCAGCACCGGACCGCTGGGCGGCGCGGCAATGGACGTCACCGTGCTGGCGCACCGCTGGGCAAACTCCGCCAAACCGAGCCCGAGCGACCCGCAGGCGGCCGCCAGCATCTCTGATGACGCTTCCTTGCGGCCGCGCTCCAGTTCGGACAGGTACTGCACCGACATCCCCGCGCGGCCGGCCACGTCACCCAGTGTGCGCTGTTGGTGCCGGCGCTCTTCGCGGAGGACGGCGCCGGTGACTTCGCGCCACAACGGCTCGCGCGCGCCCGGCGAGCGGGGAGTGGATCGTGCTTCGCGCGGGTCGGCCGCCGCCGGCCGACGTCCGGCGAGGTGCAGTGCCGGCGGAGTTTCGGGGGCCGCCGATGACTTGCCGGACGTGACAGACGCCGAGGGTTGCCTGCGCTCGGGAAAAGCGATGACCTCGCCCATCGACAGCACCCAACTTCCTTGGCAAAGAAAATGGCTTCCGTGATGCCGACTGTAAAGGCCAGGCACCCCAGGCGCGCTCATGTTCGCGACGAGCGGACGAGACTCAAGGGGGGACGCTGTTACCCGCGGCGTGCCTGCCGGCGCCAGGCCACCAGCGCGGTGCTGGACTCCTGCCACGGCACCACATCGCGCCGCAGCCCGGCAACGGCATTGGCCGCGGCGTTGGCCGCGTCCATCCGCGACTCGAGCAACTCCTCGCGGAGCATGGCCGCCTCGGCGACCATCTCGGACAACCGCTCGCGGAGCGCGTCGACCTGTGCTTCCAGCTCGATGATTCGCCGGATGCCTGCGCGGTTGACGCCGTCGTCCTGACTCAGCTTTTGCACCTCACGCAGCAGTTCGATGTCGCGCTGCGAGTAGCGACGGCCGCCGCCGGTGGTCCGGCCGGGCGAGACCAGGCCCTCCCGGTCGTAGGACCGCAGGGTCTGCGCATGCATGCCGGCCAACTGGGCCGCCACGGAGATGACGAATAGCGGCGCGTCCATCTCGAAGCCACGGGAGCCGCCGGGGCCGGCCGCACCGGGCTGGCCCGGTCCGGCCGGCCGCCCGGCGGGCGTTCCGTCACCTGGTCCGTGGTGCCCAGGAGGGCGCCCGCGACCCGACGTGGTCACGACGATGTCCCGGAGGAGGCACCTGCCGAGGACGCACCTGCCGTCGATGCTCCGTCGCGGGCCCGCAGCGCCCGGGTGATCGCCTCGCGCGGATCGTCACTCTGCGCCTTCGCGAACGTCTCCAGAGCGGCCTTGGCCTCCGCCGAAAGACGTTGCGGCACAGCGATCTCGACGGTGACGATCAGATCACCGGTCGAATCCTTGCGTTGCACACCGGCACCCTTGACCCGGAATTTACGCCCGTTGGAGGTACCGGCCGGCACCCGCAAACTCACTACGCCCGACAGCGTCGGGACCGTCAGCGTGGTGCCGAGCGACAGCTCGGGGAACGTCACCGGCACGCTGAGTGTGAGGTTGTCGCCACTACGACCGAACAATTCGTGACCCGACACATGCACCACCACAAAGAGATCGCCCGCCGGTCCGCCGCTGAATCCCGGCTCGCCCTTACCTGCCAACTTGATCCGCTGACCGTCGGCCACCCCGGCCGGAATGCGGGTGGTCAGCCGCCGGCTGTGCACTACGGTCCGCTCACCGTGACAGGTCGGGCAGGGGTCATCAATGATCGAACCCGTGCCGTGGCAGTTCGAGCACGGCTCGGAGAACGCGAACGAGCCCTGATTCCGGGTGGTCAGCCCGGTGCCCTTGCAGACCGGGCAGTCCCGCGGAGCGGTACCCGGACGCGCGCCGACCCCGTGACACGTCGGGCAGGTGGTCCGCTCCGTAATGCCGAGCGGGACCGTGACGCCGGTGACGGCGTCGGTGAACGCGATCCGCACCTCGGTCTCGACGTCGGCGCCACGTCGAGCACGGGTGGGACGCGCACTGCCGGCCCCGGAGTTCTGCCGGAAGAAGCCGCCGAACAGGTCCCCGAACCCGCCGGCACCACCCGCGGTGCCACCGGCGCCGCCGGCGCCGGCGTTGCGGAAAAGGTCGCTCATGTCGAAGCCACCGGTGGTGGCACCGCCGCCGCCCCCACCCGCGCCGGGGAAGCCACGGAACGCCCCGGAGGACATCAGGTTGCGGGCCTCGTCGTACTCCTTGCGCTTCGTGTCGTCGGACAGCACGTCATAGGCCTCGGATACGGACTTGAACTTGTCCTCGGCGCGCTTGTTACCCGGGTTCTTGTCCGGGTGCAGGTCCCGGGCAAGCTTGCGATACGCCTTCTTGATCTCGGCGCTGTCCGCAGTTTTCGTGACGCCAAGCTCGGAGTAGAAGTCCTTCTCGTAGTAATCCTTCGCGCTCACCCGGAACCTCCCTTCGGTGTTGTCGAAAACCGTGTTGTCAAAATGTGGGTGCTCAAAATATGGACCCCAAAATCCTGGTGCTCGAGTGATGGGAGTGCCCAGGCACGACACCCACCAGCGGGGTCATCACCTGGGCACCACCCATCATCGGCTGTTTCTCATGCGGGTTGTTCGGTACCGCCATCTGCAGATCGGCCCGTGTCCTGGTCAGGACTCTGCCCGGCCGACGCAGATCCGTATGCCTCCGCCGCCACGACGGGCTCGGCGGCAGCGGGCTCTGTCACAACCTCGTGCTCGGGTCCGGTGACGACGACCACCGCCGGGCGCACCAACTTCTCGCCCAGGGTGTAGCCGCTGCGGAAGACCGAGGTAACGGTCGGCTCGGTCACCTCGACAGAGGTACCGAACTGCACAGCCTCGTGCACGGCCGGGTCGAACGGGTCGCCGACCGCACCGAGCGGCTTGAGCCCGAGCTTGGCCAGTGCACCGGTCAGCTTGTCGGCAACCGCGCCGAACGTGCCGACCAGATCACCGTGGGCCCGCGCCCGATCCAGGTCGTCCAGCACCGTGAGCAGTTCGGTAATCACGCTCGCCTTGGCGGTGGTGATCACCGACTCCCGGTCGCGGTCGACCCGCTTGCGGTAGTTCGCGTATTCGGCCGTGATGCGCTGCAGGTCGGCGGTCCGTTCGGCCGCCTCCTGCTTGGCGAGGTCGAGCTCGGCGGCGCTGAGATCCACCGACAACGGCTGGCTCGCGTTGTTCGGGTCACCCGGGTCCGCGGCATGCTTGCCCGCGAAGGGATTCCGGGGGAACCCGCCAACGCGAGGCTCACGAACTTCACCCGTCACCGGGTCAACCCGCCTCTTGTCGCTGATGATCGGCTCCGATTCCTCGCCGTGCGCGCCTTCGGCGCCGTATCCACTCACTTCTTCTCAGCCTCGTCCACGATCTCCGCGTCGACGATCTCCTCGTCCTGCGAAGCGGAGCTGTTCGGGCCGGAAGATCCATCAGCAGAAGATCCAGCTGAGCCATCCGTACCGGCAGCGGCCGCGTCGGCCTGGGTCTGCGCGTACAGCGCGGAACCGAGCTGTTGCGACTCGTTGGCGAGCTCCTCGACCGCGGACTTCAGCACGGCCATGTCGGTGCCCTTGAGTGCCTCGGTGACCTTGGTCAGCGCGGTCTTGGTGCGCTCCTTCGGGTCCTCCGGCAGCTTCTCGTCGTTGTCCTTGAGGAACTTCTCGGTCTGGTAGACCAGAGCCTCGGCCTGGTTGCGGGTCTCGGCCTCCTCACGGCGGGCCTTGTCGTCCTCGGCGTGCGCCTCGGCCTCGCGCATCATCCGATCGATGTCGTCCTTGGGCAGCGCGGAGCCACCGGTGATCGTCATCGACTGGGACTTGCCGGTGCCCAGGTCCTTGGCGGACACGTGCACGATGCCGTTGGCGTCGATGTCGAAGGTGACCTCGATCTGCGGCACGTTGCGCGGTGCCGGCGGCAGCCCGGTCAGCTCGAACATGCCGAGCTTCTTGTTGTAGGCAGCGATCTCCCGCTCACCCTGGAAGACCTGGATCTGCACGGACGGCTGGCTGTCCTCCGCGGTGGTGAAGATCTCCGAGCGCTTGGTCGGGATGGTGGTGTTGCGCTCGATCAGCTTGGTCATGATGCCGCCCTTGGTCTCGATGCCAAGGGAAAGCGGGGTGACGTCGAGCAACAGCACGTCCTTGACCTCGCCGCGCAGCACACCGGCCTGCAGGGCAGCGCCGACCGCGACGACCTCGTCGGGGTTGACGCCCTTGTTGGGCTCCTGACCGCCGGTCAGTTCCTTGACCAGCTCGGTGACGGCGGGCATCCGGGTGGAACCGCCGACCATCACGACGTGGTCGATGTCGCCGACCTTGACGCCGGCGTCCTTGATGACCTGGTGGAACGGGTTGCGGGTGCGGTCCAGCAGATCGGAGGTGATCTTCTGGAACTCGGCGCGGGACAGCGACTCATCGAGGAACAACGGGTTCTTGTCACCGTCGACGGTGATGTACGGCAGGTTGATCGAGGTCTGCTGCGAAGAGGACAGCTCGATCTTTGCCTTCTCCGATGCTTCCCGGATCCGCTGCATGGCCATCTTGTCCTTGGTCAGGTCGATGCCATTGGCCAGCTTGAACTTGTCGACGAGCCACTTGACGACCCGCTCGTCCCAGTCGTCGCCGCCGAGCTTGTTGTCTCCGGCGGTCGCCTTCACCTCGACGACGCCGTCGCCGATTTCCAGCAGCGACACGTCGAACGTGCCACCACCGAGGTCGAATACCAGGATCGTCTGCTCCTTGTCGCCCTTGTCCAGGCCGTAGGCCAGGGCGGCGGCGGTCGGCTCGTTGACGATGCGGAGCACGTTCAGGCCCGCGATCTCGCCGGCCTCCTTGGTGGCCTGCCGCTGCGAGTCGTTGAAGTACGCGGGGACCGTGATGACGGCGTCGACGACCGGCTCACCGAGGTAGGACTCGGCGTCCCGCTTGAGCTTGCCCAGCACCCGGGCGCTGATCTCCTGCGCGGTGTAGGACTTGCCGTCGATGTCGACGGACCAGTTCGTTCCGATGTGCCGCTTGACGGACCGGATGGTCCGGTCAACGTTGGTGACCGCCTGGCGCTTGGCGACCTCTCCGACCAGCACCTCGCCGTTCTTGGCGAAGGCAACAATGGACGGGGTCGTGCGAGCGCCTTCGGCGTTGGCAATGACGGTCGGCTCGCCGCCCTCCAGGACGGAAACGACCGAGTTAGTGGTACCGAGATCGATACCGACGGCACGCGACATGCAATCCTCCAGCTGAACGCCCCGCCGGCACTTGCATGGCGGGTCTTCGGTTTTCTCGCGTGGCCCGGTTGGTCCACGCGCAAAGTCCGGGTCGGCGCGGGTGTTCCCGCACCTGCCGAACGGCACATCCATGAGTGTTCTGACACCCACAATGCCCGCGGACTCCGGCGGTGTCAATTGACCTGAGTCGAGTCCGCTCAACTTTACTGATTCTTCCAACTGCAAGTGATCCAGAATCATTCCCATGTTGCGTCCAAAGATTCGCCGCACCCGAGCCGCGGGACAGGAAAGCTCCGGCGCCAAATCCGTCACGCAAAGCAACGGTCGGTCACACTATGCTGCGAAGGCTTGCGGCTGGCCCGGGCGTCGTCAGCGGGCTTGCGCAACACGCCGCAAAGACTCGCACCCCAGCGCTGACTGAGAGACCAGCTGGCGGAGAGACAAGAGGGACTTCGGTGACGCAGGTCAGGACGCAGCCTCGAACTCGTCGGGTGTTGATACCGGCACTAACGGTCTTCACAGTGCTGGCGGCGGTGTTCATCGCGTCGCCCGCCGGTGCTGCGCCGGCAGCCAGTAGCGCAACGGGCCTGGCCGAAGGAGCCCCGTCGATGCCCAGTGTGGCTCGGGCGGCCGCGGTGTGTTCGGAAGGACAGAGCGGTGCCGCGATCCCCCGACCGTCCTCGGGACGGGACGCAGTTCGGACGACGATCGGCGTCGCGAAGTCCATGGGCGTTCCGTTGAAGGGCCAGATCATCGCCGTGATGGTGATGTACCAGGAGACATCCCTGCGGAACCTGGCCAACGACGGCACCAGCCCGCACCAGTCCTGGCCGTCGCCCGGCCGGGACTACTGGCTCGGCGTCACCAGACTCTCCCTTAAATATCCGCACGACAAGTTCGGCTCCCTGGACGGCGCGCACGACACCGACTCGATCGGTCTCTACCAGCAGCGACCGGCCTACGCCTGGGGGAACTACGGCAACAGCACCGGAACCAGCGACCCGGAGGGCGTCGTCCAGCGACTCCTCGATCCGCGCTGGTCTGCGATGGCCTTCTTCGGCGGATCCCGGTCAGCAGCCCCCAAGGGCGGACTGCTCGACGTCGCCGGCTGGCAGACCATGGCTCCGACCGTGGCCGCCGATGCGGTTCAGCAGAGCAACCATCCCGACTTCTACGCCCAATGGGAGGGTCCGGCCACCACCTACGTCAACAACAATCAGGACGCTCCTGCCATCGCCCTGCCCTGGTATCCGGGGGGCGGCACCGGCGCCCTGGCCTGCACGAGCATTCCCAGCGACCCCGGGTTGGGCGAAGCGGGGCGAAACCCGCTGGGGACGCTGGATGCCGTGACGATCGAGGGCACCACCATCCGCGTGGCCGGCTGGGCGTTCGACCCGGACGCGATCAACGGGCTGGGCCAGATCCACTTCTACGACCAGGGCCCGTTCGGCGTTGCCGGGTACGGCAACGGGTTGGCGAATCAGCCCAGGGCCGATGTGAATCGCGTTTACAACGTGGCCGGGAACTTCGGGTATGTGAACACGCTGCCCTGGACCGGACCCGGCCTGCACACCATCTGCGCCTACGGCATCAACGTCGGCCGCGGCACCGGCAATCCGCAACTCGGCTGCCGGTCGATCGTGGTCCCCGGGCCGCAGGGCAGCTTCGACCAGGCGAGGATGTCGGCCGGCGGCGACATCGACGTCGCCGGTTGGGTGGCCGATCCCGCTGCGCCCGGCGCACGAGCCGAGGTTCACGCCTACGTCACCGGTCCGGCCGGGGTCGCCCGGAATCCGGGGATCTTCACCGGTGACCCACGGCCCGACGTCCCCCGGGTCCTGCCCTGGGCGGGCGGAACCCAGGGATTCCATTCAACGGTCCGGAGTATGGGCGAGGGCGACAACCGGGTCTGCCTGTTTGCGATCAATGTTCGGCCGCCGAACAACAATCCGGCGATCGGCTGCCGCACGGTGTCGGTGCGGACCTATCCCTACGGTTACCTGGATGCCGTCTCCGTTGCCGGCAACACGGCACAGGTGTCCGGCTGGACCATCGATCCCGCTGCGCCGAGCAGCTCGATCCAGGTACACATCTACGTGACGGCGGCCGATGGTCGGACGGTCGGAGTTCCATTCGTGGCCAATGATCCACGTGCCGATGTGAATGCCATAGTCGGGGTTGGCGGCCGTCACGGCTACAGCCGGCAGGTCACCCTGTTCGCCGGGGTGAATACCGTGTGCGCGTACGGCATCGGCACGATCAGCGGTCACAACAGGCAGCTCGGTTGCGCCACCGTGACGGCTACCGCTCCGGTGGTCGCCGCCGCGGCCCCGGGCGCGAGCCAACAACGCGTTCGCCAGGCACCGGCGGTGACTCAAGCACCAGCGGTGCAGCCCACGGTGACATCTGCACCGGCTCCGACACCGGCCCAGACAACACCGGCCCCAAAAACACCGGCCCCAACAGCATCGGTGCTCACCACGGGACTGTCGCCGGCACCGACCGACCCGTCCGAAACCGCCTTGCCGGCCCCGACCGGGGGTCCGTGATCCTCGGGCACCCGCCGGCCGATCGACTTCCTGGCGCGCAACGCGCTCGTCACCAGCTCGTGATCATCTCGCCACGCAACAGGCCCGGTGATACCCGAGAATGAGCCGGTGACCGACACTGAATCCGTCGACCCCGCGACCGTTCCCGGCGCCCTGGAGATCGACTCCCAGGCAGTCGAAGCCGACAACCCGATGTTCGGCTCCATCCACACCCCGGCGCCACCGGCCGAGCACCACAGCTCCGGCAACTTCCCCGGCATCGGCGACTACGCATTCCTCTCGGACTGCGAGGCCAATTGCCTGATCGCCCCCTCCGGGGGAGTCGAATGGATGTGCATCCCGCGGCCGGACTCGCCCAGTATTTTCACCGCCATCCTGGACCGGGCCGGTGGGTCGTTCCGGGTCGCGCCGTTCGGTGTCGCGGTACCGGCCGCACGTCGGTACCTGCCCGGCACCCTGGTGCTGGAGACCACCTGGCAGACCCCGACCGGCTGGCTGATCGTGCGGGACGCTCTGATCATGGCGCCCTGGCACAACACCGATCAGCGGTCCAAGACGCACCGCCGGTCCCCTACCGACTACGACGCGGCGCACGTCCTGCTGCGCACCATCAAGTGCGTCTACGGCAACGTCGACCTGCAGATGTCGTGTGAGCCGGTGTTCGACTACGCCCGCAAGGGCGCGAAGTGGTCGTATCCGAAGTCGGACTATTCGGAAGTGGTTGCGACGGCGAAGGGTCAGCCGACGCTGAAGTTGTCCAGCTCGCTGCGGATCGGCCTGGAAGGTCGCACCGCGACAGCCCGCACCAAGATGCGCCGGGACGAAATCCACTACGTAGCGCTGGCCTTCTCCGACCTGCCGGCGCCCGCCGACAGCGCCGAGGCCGAGGAGTGGATGTGGCGGACCGGGGAATACTGGCGGCAGTGGCTCAGTCAGGGCACCTTCCCCGACCACCCGTGGCGGTCGTACCTGCAGTCCTCGGCGTTGGCGTTGAAGGGTCTTTCCTACGCGCCGACCGGCGCCCTGCTCGCCGCCGCCACCACCTCACTGCCGGAAACCCCTGGCGGGGAACGGAACTGGGACTACCGCTACACCTGGATCCGGGATTCCACCTTCGCCCTCTGGGGCCTGTACACGCTCGGCTTCGACCGGGAGGCCAACGATTTCTTCTACTTCATCCATGACGTCTGCCGGGACAACCCGAATGACCTGCAGATCATGTACGGCGTCGGCGGCGAGCGGCACCTGGAGGAGGGCACCCTCGACCATCTGACCGGGTATGACGACGCGCAACCGGTGCGGATCGGCAACGGGGCCTACAACCAGCAGCAGCATGACGTCTGGGGCGCCCTGCTGGACTCGATCTACCTGCACACCCGCTCCCGGGAGCAGATGCCCGAGGAACTGTGGCCGATCGTCATCGCGCAGGTCGAACAGGCTGCGGCGCACTGGCAGGCGCCGGACCGCGGGATCTGGGAGGTCCGCGGCGAGCCGCAGCACTTCACCGCGTCCAAGATCATGTGCTGGGTCGCGATGGACCGCGGAGTACGGCTCGCCCGGCTGCACGACTCACACGCCATCGCCGACAAGTGGCAGGCCATCGCGGACGAGATCCACGCCGACATCCTGACGCACGGGGTCGACGACCGAGGGGCCCTGGTCCAGCGCTACGGGTCCACCGCCCTGGACGCCTCATTGCTGCTGGCTCCGCTGGTGCGGTTCCTGCCACCGGACGATCCGCGGATCCGGGCGACCGTCATCGCCATCGCCGATGAGCTGACCCACGAGGGGCTGGTGCTCCGGTACCGCGTCGAGGAGACCGACGACGGCCTCGCCGGCGAGGAAGGCACCTTCACCATCTGCTCGTTCTGGCTGGTGTCGGCATTGGTGGAGATCGGCGAGGACGAACGCGCCCACGCCCTGTGCGAACGACTGCTCTCGCACGCCTCGATGCTGGGCCTGTACGCCGAGGAGCTGGACCCGATCTCCGGCCGGCACCTGGGCAACTTCCCGCAGGCCTTCACGCACCTCGCGTTGATCAACGCCGTCACCCACGTCATCCGGGCCGAGGAGCGGTCTCGGGCGCACGGGTTCGCCCCGGCGAACCGGCAGGCCTGAGGGCGGGGCACCCCGGCTTACCCGGCCGGCGCGCCGGGCAAGCCGGAGCCCTGACCTACCGCCGAGCCTGCCCGACCGCATGGCCTCCCCGCACCCCGGCGCTCCACGGCTCATGATCAACGTTTCGGTCCATTTCAGGGGGTTCAGCAACCTGAAACGGACCCGGACTTTGATCATGACGTGAGGTCGGCCGGCCAGTCTCTGGGCAGGCGGGCGGCCCGCGGTGGCCCACCCGCCGGCCGCTCGTCCCGGCTGCTCGAAGCAGCGCTGGGTATGGTTCGGTCCACAGTTTGGGAAGGGGACCGATGGCCAACTCGAGTCTGGGTTCAGGGAATGAATCGCGAGCACTGAAGCAACCCGTCGACCCAGCAGGCCGGTGCTTCAGATCCGTCCTGGCTGGGCTGGCGGGAGCGATCGCCGTCATCGGCGCCCTTTTGCTCCCCGCGGCAGCGGCGACCGCCGAACCGCCGTTCCGCGTTCCCACCCAGATCACCGACCGGGCCGGCGCCCTGAGCGGCAGCGACCAGGCCGACGTCCAAGCCGCGCTGGACAAGCTCTCGTCCGAGGACAACATCAACCTTTTCGTCGTTTACGTCGAGACCTTCGATGATCCCAGCGGAGGTCAGGCCTGGGGTGAACAGACCTTCCTGGCATCCGATCTCGGGGCCAACGACATGTTGTTGTCGATCGCCACGGTCGGCCGCGACTACAGCGTGCGGGTGCCGCCGGACTTCAAGCTCAGCACCAGTCAGCTGGACCAGGTCGCGGAGAATGAGATTCGTCCGCAGCTGGTGGACGGCGACTGGGCCGGGGCGGCCATTGCCGCAGCGAACGGCTACCGGGACGCGCTCGGCGGATCGTCCTCCACCTGGTGGTGGATTGCCGGTGGCATTGTCGTCGTCGGCGGCGGTGGATACCTGATCTACCGTCGCTCGCGCCGCGGGACCGACGCGGCCGGACCGGCGGGAGTCGGACCGGACGGGCAGCCGCAGGAACCCCTCGAGCCGTTGGATCAGCTGTCCGCCCGCAGCGTGCAGGCCCTGATCGACACCGACAACGCCGTCCGGGCCAGCGAATTCGAGCTCAGTGCCGCGGAATCCGAATTCGGCCCCGACGCCGTCGCACACTTCCGCGCCGCCTTCGACGCCGCCCGGGATTCGCTGACCGCGGCCTTCGAGATCCGCCAGCGGGTCGACGACGAGATCCCGGAGGACGACGCGACGAAGCGGGCAATGATGGGCGAGATTCTCAGCAGATGCGCCGACGCCAACGCGAAGCTGGAGGCGGAGAGCGACCGGTTCGATCAACTTCGCGACCTGCGTTCCCGGCTTCCCCAGGTGTTGGTCGAACTGCCGGGCAGCATCGCCGCGCAACAGGCACGCATACCCGGAGCGACCGCGACCCTGACCAGCATGCGGCAGCGCTACGCGCCGACCGCCCTGGCGAACGTCGCGGACAACATCGAGCAGGCCACCGAGCGGCTGAACTTCGCCGACAGCAGCGCCCGGCAGGCCCAGCAACTGGTCGGCGCCGGCACCGGGGGTCCGACAGCCACTCAACCCTTACCGGCCCAGCCGACGGCCGCCCAGAACAACCCGGGCATCCCCGCCGTGCTCGCCGCCGGCGCGGCGCAGGAGGCCGTCGCACAGGCCCAGACCCTGCTGGACGCCGTCGAACACGCGGACGCCGACCTGGCCGCGGCGGGTGCGCAACTCGGCGCCGCCTGTGCTGCGGTTGACCAGGAGCTCGCCGCGGTGCGGGGAACGCTGAGCTCCGCACAGGCCGGAGCAACGGAGAGCAGCCTGCGGGCGCAGTTGGATCAGATCCAGGCGATCCTGGGTGTCGCCCGGTCACCGCAGGGTGCCGCGGACCCACTGACCGCCCTGCACAAGGTGGAAGAAGCGGATCTGGCCCTGGACACGATCCTCGCCGCCACCCGCGACGCCCAGCAACAGGAACAGCGCGCGCAGGCCGGGTTCGCCCAGGCCCTCTCGGCCGCACGCGCCGAGGTCGGCTCGGCGCAGGACTTCATCTCCACCCGACGCGGGGCGGTGAAGAGTCAGGCTCGCACCCGGCTGGCCGAGGCGCAGCGCCATCTGGCCAACGCCGAGTCGCTCGCCGGCAGCAACGCCGTGCAGGGCCTCGCCGAGGCACAGCAGGCGTCGTCGTTGGCGCGGGAAGCCTCGGATCTGGCCCAACAGGACGTCGGGGGCTGGGGCGGCGGTAGCGGTGGGCAACGCGGTGGCGGTCTGAACGGCGCCATCCTCGGCGGGATCATCCTCAGTTCAGTGTTGAACTCCGGTCGTAGCGGGCGCGGCGGTGGCGGTTGGGGCGGTGGCGGATTCGGTGGCGGCGGATTCGGCGGCGGTGGTGGCTTCGGCGGGGGCGGCGGCGGCAGTGTGAGCGGCGGCGGCGGCAGGTTCTGACCCGGGTCAGGGCAGTCTGCCCGCCGGGCAGCCGTAGCGCCCATCTCGTTCGGACTGCTGTGCTCGTTGAACCCCTGGCCACTCGGCGTCGTTCACCTCAGGACAACGGCCGATGACGCTCCGTGAGGGGAACGATGAACAAGGCACCCAGGACCCGCCTGATGACCGTCGGTATCGCAATCGCTGCGACGGTTGCCGCCACGCTGGCCATCGCGCCGACCGCGGCTGCGCATCCACGCGATGACAGACAGGCAACCATCATGATTCCCGGGGATCCGGCCGGTTCCCGGTTCGAAGGCATCGGCCTCGACGAGCGAACCGGAACGTTCTACGTCAGTGAGACGACCGGTGGTGAAATCAGCCGCGGCAACGTCCGACGCGACCAGGCCCAGCCCTGGCTGGCCGGCAACGGCACCGACGGCAGGTTCACCGCCCGCGGCATTACCGTCGACCGGAAGGGTCGGGTCTACATTGCGGGCGGCCCGAACGGGGACAACCTGAATGGGACCGCACCGGACCTATGGGTCTACTCCAGCGGCGGGAAGCTGTTGGCCGCGTTGGACACCGGTGTGCCGGGCGCGTTCCTCAACGACGTCGCAATCGGCCCCGACGGCGCGGCCTACTTCACCAATTCCAATGCCCCGCAGGTGTTCCGGGTCGCGAAAAGTCGAACCGGTTGGCAGGTCAGCACCTTCGTCGATGCCACCGGCACCATCTCCACCGCAACGGGTTTCAATCTCGGCGGGATCGTCGCGACTCCGGACGGTCGGGCCCTGGTGGTGGCGCAGGGCAACGTCGGCGCGCTGTGGCGGATCGACCTGCGGACGCAGCAGGTCACCCCCATCGCCCATCCGGGAGCTGATCTGGTCAACGCTGACGGCCTGGTCCTCACGGGGAACAAGCTGATCGTGATCCGGAACTTCTCCCGTGTGATCAGCACGCTCAGGCTCACCGACAACTGGTCAACGGCCGAATTGCGCGACGAGACGCCGACCGATCCGGACCGGGTGTTCACCACCGGGAAGCTCAGCGGCGGCCGGCTGTATCTGGTCGACAGCAAGTTCGAGGAGCAGCCCGTCGCGTCCCCTCCGTACCAGGTGGTCGTGCTCCGGCTGCACTGAGCTGAAGGTCCCCACTGCGCGGCGGTGTCCGGCCAATACCGCGGTCGCGTCCGGCCAATACCGCGGACACCGCATCCGCGGGACCCGTTTGGCGAGTACCTGTGCTGTCTGATCGTTGGGCGACGCCCTGTGCGACAGACGATCTCAGGGAGCCATTGATGACAGACCTGCAAGCAGCACCGCAACACCAGTCGAGCTTCGCCGATCTCGGCAAGGAGTTGTGGTCGTACCTCACCCACAAGGGCGCGGCCATCAACTACGAGTTCGTCGAGATGTATGTCGAGGTTCCCAAGGCGACCGGGCCGGAAGCGGAGCGTGCGACCTGGAAGCTGAACGGCACGCTGCGGATCACCACCGCGGAGCACGCCTCCGCAGCATGAGCGTTGTCATCCCGGCGGGGGAGGCGAACACCGCGGCGGCGGGGCCGTTCTCGGTGTTCGCCGACCTCCGGCTGGAAACCGACGGCCACCGCGTGCATCTCGTGGGTGACGGTCAGTCCCTGGTCGTCCACACCAGCGATCCCCGCAGGTTGCTCCGCGAAGTTCGCCAGATGTCGTTGCCTGCCCAGATCACCACCGTGGCCGGGCGGACGGCACTGGGACGAGCGGCCGATGGGCTGCGCCAGGTCGGAGTCCGGGTCGACGTCCGGGCCCCCGACGGTGTGCTGGTCCGGCTCGGCCATGGCCGGGGGTCGAGGTTCGGACGGATCGTCACCGGCAGCAGCGCCGTGGAATTCGGAACGCTCCGGGACCTGACGGCCGCAGCCGGAATACCCGCCAACCGCATCAGGGTGCTGGTTGTCGCCGGAATCTCGGTGGGGGTGGCCCTGCTGCTACGGCGTCGATTCTCGAACTGAAAAGTATGACGTCGGCCCGTCCCGGCTGCGCTTTTCCGCTGGCCGCCGGATGATTGCCGCATCATGACAGTCCACTCGCCGGCGGCCGATTCAGGCGCATCACCACTGCGCCACGCCGTTTTTCAGACCAGCCTGATGAGCGCGTTGCTCGACGGCGTCTACGACGGAGAGCTGACGATCGGCGAACTGCTGGAGCACGGCGACTTCGGGTTGGGCACGTTCAATGCGCTGGACGGCGAGATGGTGGTGCTGGATTCCGTCTGCTATCAGCTGCGCGGCAGTGGCCAGGCGTCGGTGGCCGACCCCGGCCTGTGCACGCCGTTCGCCGTCGTCACCCACTTCATCCCCACGATCATCGAAGTCCTGCCCGCCAACCTCTCTCGGTCGGAAGTGGCCGGCATTGTCGGGGAGCTCATTCCCTCGGAGAACTACCTCTACGCGATGCGGATCACCGGCGACTTCGACTGGGTCCGGACTCGAACCGCTGCCAAACAGGCCAAGCCGTACCCACCGCTGCTGGCGGCCACCAAGGGCGAGCCGGTCATCGAGTTCGAGAACGTCAGCGGCATTGTCGCGGGATTCCGGACGCCACTGTACGAGCAGGGGATCGGGGTCCCCGGCGGGCACGTGCACTTCATCGACAATGACCGCAAGCGCGGCGGCCACGTCCTGGACTACGCGATCAGCCGCGGACAACTCGAGCTGTGCCTGGCCACCGACCTGCACCTCGCGCTGCCACTGAACAAGGCGTTCGGCCGGGCCGACCTCTCCCCCGACGACCTCGCCGCGCAGGTCGCGCAGACCGAGAACCACCACTGAACGTCGGCTTCGTCGGGGGGTGACGGCCTGTGTCGTCAGGGGACGGACGCCCGGTGTCAGCGCCACGTGCGCGCCCTGTCAGGGCACCGGCGCATTGTCAGCTGGGGAACATGCGAAACCAGGGTTTGGTCGCCGGTCGTTGACCGGAGCCCCTGGCTGCCCCGCCACCCAGCAAGACAGGAGCACAATCATGACCACCAACATCATCGAGGCCGAGGGCCTCACGAAGCGTTTCGGTACCACCCAGGCGCTGGACGGGGTCAACCTCGCGGCCCGCGAGGGCACCGTCCTCGGCGTGCTGGGACCCAACGGCGCCGGCAAGACCACCGCGGTCCGGATCCTCGCCACCCTGTTGCAGGCCGACGCCGGGCGGGCCACCATCGACGGCTACGACGTCGTCTCCGACGCCGGCAAGGTCCGCCGCACCATCGGGTTGACCGGCCAGTACGCCTCGGTCGACGAGGACCTCACCGGCATCCAGAACCTCGTCCTGATCGGCAACCTGCTCAACCTGAGCGGCCGGGACGCCAAGGCCCGTGGCCTTGAACTGCTCGAATGGTTCGGGCTCGCCGACGCCGCGCAGCGCCGGGCAAAGACCTACTCCGGTGGCATGCGCCGCCGGCTGGACCTCGCCGCCAGTCTGGTCGGCCGTCCGCGGGTGATCTTCCTCGACGAGCCGACCACCGGCCTCGACCCGGCCAAGCGGCAGGACATGTGGGACGTGTTGCGCCAGCTCGTCACCGACGGTTCGACCGTGCTGCTGACCACCCAGTACCTGGAGGAGGCGGACGCGCTGGCCGACGAGATCAGCGTCATCGATCACGGCAAGGTCATCGCGCACGACACCCCGGACGGTCTCAAACGCAAGATCGGCGGGCAGCGCATCAGGGTCAGACCTGCCGACCGCAGCCGGCTGGAGGACGTGCATCGCATCCTCGCCGAGATCGGCGGCAACGAGCCACAGGCCTCGGGACGCGACGAGCTCACCGTCGCCGTGAACGGCGAGGACGCCCTCGCCGCGACGGTGTCCCGACTGGCCGCCGACGGCATCGCCGTCACCGAACTTTCCCTGCACCTGCCGTCGCTGGATGAGGTCTTCATGACGCTCACCGGCGAGCGGGTCGGCAGCGATGGTGCAGCTCACACACAGACTCCTGACGACCAGAAGGAGGCAGCGGCATGAACGAGCGACAGCGAGTGAATCATGAGCGTTATGACAGCAATCCGCGAGGAACGAGCGGAGAGCTGTCATGACCGATGCCACGCTCACTCAACAGTCCCACCAACCCGCCCGGCGACCGGTTCCACAAGCCGCCGCGACCAGCACCACCAGCGTCGGCTACCTGCGGCACATCGTCGCCATCGCCAAGCGCAGCCTGATCAAGATGGCCCGCACCCCGGAAGCCCTGATCGACGTCACCCTGCAGCCGATCATCTTCCTCGTCATGTTCACCTACATCTTCGGTGGCGCGATCGCCGGTGGATCGCAGAGCGACTACCTGCAGTTCCTGTTGCCCGGACTGCTCGGCCAGTCGATCGCAATGGCCGGGGTGGCGTTGGGCCAGAACCTGAACGCCGACATCGAGAAGGGCGTCTTCGACCGGTTCCGCTCGCTGCCGATCGGCCGATCCGTGCCACTCGTGGGCGCGGTCATCGCCGATGTCGGTCGCTATCTGATCCTGTGCGTCGTGACGCTCGGGTTCGGGATGCTGATGGGCTTCCGGATCGAGACCAGCCCGATGGCTGCTACCGCGGGGATCGGCATCTCGATCGCGTTCGCGCTCTGCTTCTGCTGGATCTCGGTTTTCGTCGGGATGAAGGCCCGGACGTCCGGTGCGGTGCAGGGCATCATGTTCCTGATCGTGCTGCCGCTGTCATTCGCCAGCAACACCTTCGTCGATCCGAGCACCATGCCCACCTGGTTGCAGAAGTTCGTCGAGATCAACCCGATCTCGCAGCTGGTGACGACGGTCCGTGGCCTGATGATCGGCGGCCCGGTCCAGGAAAGCCTGATGTGGACGCTGGTCTGGATGGCGATCCTGCTGATCGTGTTCGTGCCGCTGGCGCTGCGCGGCTACCGCAAGCGCACCTGAGCGGAGAGATTTCCGGCGAATGCGAAGGGCCCGGTCCCCGTCGACCTGACGGATACCGGGCCCTTCCCGTTCGCGGTTAGCGGGCGACGGCCACCGGGCGGCCAACGACCTCGGAACTGGCGGCGGCACCGTGACTCCGGCCGATCTGCGCCTTGCCGAAGATCACCCCGGCGGCACCCAGCGCCGCCCAGCCGAGCAGCACCAGTAGCGGCATCCACACCGATGCAGCCGGGAAATAGGCCACCGTCCGCAACAGGGTCCCACCGGCACCGGTCGGCAACCACTGGCCGAATTCACCCCAGGGTCCGGGCAGCAGCCGGGGTGAGGTGGCGATCCCGGAGAGCGGGTTCCCGATGATCACCAGCAGCAGCGCTCCGAGACCGGCACCCGCCGCCCCGATCAGCCGCACCAACCCGGCCACCACCAGCGCCGAGGCCGTGATGGTCAGCGCGATCGCCGAGAACTCGTCCCAGAAGTGACCGCCCGAAACACCCAGCCAGGCAAGGATTCCGGCGAAACTGACGGCAATGGTCAGCGCTCCGGCGATGACGGTGCCGAGCACCAGCCAGCGGCTGCGGAGGGCGAGCGCCGTGGCAATACCGAGGGCGAGGCCGGCGATGATCATCGGGAACGAGCCGGCGGTCAGCCCGACACCGCGGCTGTCGCCCGAGGGAAGCGGAACAACGTCGATGACGGGCGGTCCGGTCGAAGCCGGATTCCCGAGATGGGCGGCCGCGGCGGTCAGCAACTGGGCGATGGCGGGCGATCCCGCGCCGGCGGTCAGCAGTGTCGGACCGTTCGGGCCGATGACGATCGCGCCGTCGACGGTCCGGTCCTGCAGCGCCGACCGGGCGCCGGCCTCGTCAGCAACAACCGACACCTCGAAGGCCTCGGCCCCGCCGGCCTGGGCGACCCCGGCCTTGATCTGTTCGACCGCAGGCGGCGGTCCAGCAACGGCGAGCCGGATTCCGTTCGGACCGGAGTTGACCGCGATGCTCACGAACAGCGCGAGGATCAGCGAGAGCCCGGCAGTGAGGGCGAGCACCAGGGCAACGGCCTTTCGAGCCTCGGAATGATCGACGACCCGGACCCGCCCGCCCGGCTCACCGTCCGTCGGCCGGGCATTTTCGGGGCTGCCCGGCGTGGGGGCGTTCCCCGACCGAGGCGCACTGACATCGGACACAGACATGGATCTTCCTTTCCAAGAAGGATCGTTCGTTTTGTTGTTGATAGCATGCATCGCCTGCTCCAGTTCGTCAAGAACGAATATTCGGTTTACTATGTGGCGATGCCGAAGGTCACCGATGCCTACCGCGAGTCACGCCGCGAGCAGATCCTGGTCGCCGCCTGGAAGTGCTTTTCCCGGAACGGTTTCCACAGCACGTCGATGGCCGACGTGATCCGCGAGGCCAACCTGTCGGCCGGAGCGGTGTACCTGTACTTCCGCTCCAAGGACGAGATCATCGTCGCGGTCGCCACCCAGGTCTTCGGCGGCATCCAGGGCCGGCTCACCGAGTTCGCCCAGCGGGAACAGCCGCCCAGCCCCGCGGAGATCGCCGCCTTCCTGGTCCGTCAGCCGGTCCTCGCTCGCGAGCAGGCGCCGGCCGACCTGTTCCCGCTGCTCCTCGCGGTCTGGAGCGAGGCGACGCGGAACCCGACACTGATCCCGGTGGCGGAACAGATCCTCGGCGGATTGCGAGCGCAGATCACCGGGATGCTCCAGCGGTGGATGACGGCGACCGGAGGGGCACTGCCGACGACGCCGGCCCAGCTGACGCCGGTCTTCCTCTCACTGGTCCAGGGCTTCGTCATGCAGCATGCGCTCAGCGGGACCCCGCTCGCTGACGACTATGGCGAAGCGGTCACCGCACTGTTCACCGCGGCCGGCCTCGGACCCCGGCCGATACTGCACCCGTAGGGCCACCCGACTCAGCTGTGAAAACGTCCACCGCGGCGGTCAGCAAATCCGGGTCCAGCCTGGCGATGGCGGCCGGTCGGTCCAGAGCCATGCCGCGGCCGAACATCTCCTCGAAATCCTCGCCCAACACGGCCCGGAGGTTCCTCGTCAACTCGGCAATCTGCGGCTCGCTGTGGTCCTCGGTTCCCCGCAGTCGCGCCGCCGCACCGAGCACGACCGCCGCATCCGCCGGTCGCCCGAGGGCCAGGGCCAGGGCGCTGACGCTCACCCCGACGGCCGCCGCGATCGGCATGTCGGCGGTGATCACCGCGAGCGGGTAGCTCGCACGAAGATCCGTCATTGCCAGCTCCAGATCACCGACCCGGGCCGCGACGATCGCCGATGTGGCGCCGAACACCGCCGCGGCGTGGGCCTGCAGGTAGTTGGGCGGATGCTGGGCAAGGCGGAGTCGCATCTCCTGGGCCATCGTCGAGGCGAGGTCCAGATTGCCGTCGTAGAGTTCGATGGCGATCATGATCCCGTCGGCGAACAAGCCACGTTCCAGACCGTGGGTCCGGCCGACGCCGGAGGCGCGGACCTGCTCGATGAGCCTTCGCGCACCGGCCGAGTCGCCCGAGCGCAACCGCAGGCCGGCCAGCCGCAATTGAATGAAGGCGTCGTCATCCATCGAACCGAGCTCGATCGCCATGTGCAGGGCGGTCTCGTAATCGGCGATGGCACCCGGCAGGTCTCCATCCTGGGCCCGTAGAGTGCCGCGCGCCGACAGCACCGACGCCAGCCCCCAACGGTCGCCGATCTGCGCGAAATCCTCGTAGGCCGCGTCGATGTCGATGCGCACCTGGACGAGGTTGCCCTCGTTCTCGGCGAACAGCGCACGACTGACTCGCGCCGCCGCGCGGTACCAGCCGTCCGAGGACTGCAGGATCGAGTCCATCGCCGACTCCGCGTGCGCGAGGTCGCCACCGAAGTACGCCAGCATCGGCCGCAGGATGCCCAACGCGACGATTCGCGGTTCCGGTGCCGCTTCGAGTCGCCTGGCCAATGCGCACATCTCGGCCTGTACGGCGTCCAGGCTGACCCCAGGGTCCGTGGATCCGAGGAAGATCGTCGACAGCGAACACGCGGCCTGCGCCCACAACCGTTCGGGGTGGTCGATGCCGGCTGTGGCGTTCAGCGCCAGTCCCAGCCAGATCGCGGACTCACTGTTCGAGCCGAGCATCGTCCAGTACCAGGACAGGGACAGCGCAAGGTCGAGCGAGGCGACCCGGTCGGCCGGATCATCGGATTCCGCCAGGAACCGCAGGCCCGCCAGGATGTTGTCCCGCTCGTCCTGCAGGGTGCCGATGGCCCGCAATTGGTCCGCTGTCCGCAGCACCGGATCCATCTTTGCCGCGACCCCGGCGAAGTAGTAGGCATGGGCGGTCCGCGCAGCCCTGGCCTCCCCGCGTTCGGCCAACTGCTCGGTGCCGTACTCCCGGATGGTCTCCAACATCCGGAACCGCAACTCGGGCCCGTCGATCATCGTGAGCAGCGACTTGTCGACCAATGCCAGGAGTAGATCGCCGATGTCGGGGGCGGGCAACAGGTCGTCGCTGCAGATTGCCATCGCGGTGTCGACCGTCGCCCCGGCCGGGAACACCGCGAGTCGTTCGGCGAGCAGCCGCTCGTCAGCTGCGAGCAGATCCCAGCTCCATTCCACCACCGCCCGGAGCGTCCGATGGCGCGGCATCGCCGTCCGGCTGCCACCCGTGAGCAGCCGGAATCGGTTGGACAGCCGGGCGGCGATCTCGCCGATGGGCATCACCCGCAGCCGCGCGGCGGCCAGTTCGATCGCCAGCGGCAGACCGTCCAGCCTGCGCACGATCTCCGTCACGTGGGCGACCGTCGTGTCGTCGATGCAGAAGCCGGCGCTCACCGCCTGCGCTCGTTCGATCAGCAGGCGCACCGCCGGATGGTCGACGGCCTCGGCCGCGGATGCGCCGACCGGCGGCAATCCGAGCGGCGGCAGCAGGCAGAGCGACTCGCCGACGATGCCCAGTGGCTCGCGGCTCGTGGTGAGCACGCGGACGTCCGGGCAGCTGGCCAGCAATTGATCGATGAGCTCAGCCACCGGCCCGATCAGGTGCTCGCAATTGTCGACCAACAGCAGGCAGTCGGCGTCCGCCAGTACCTCCATCAGGTACTCGGTGGAATCCCGCGGCTGACCCCCCACCCGCCGGTCGACGGCCCGGGCGTCGAGGAGCCCGAGGGCCCCGAGCATGGCCTGGCCGATGGCCTTGCCGTCGGTCACCGGGGCCAGCTCGATCAACCACACGCCGTCCGCACACCCCGAGACCCATTGTCCGGCAACCTCATTGGCGAGGCGGGTCTTGCCGGCGCCACCCGGGCCGACGATGGTGACCAGTCGCCCGCCCTGCAGCAGGCCGGACACCCTGGCGACCTCGTCCTCGCGGCCGATGAAGCTGGTCAACGCCGAACGCAAGTTGCTCCGCTTGCGGCGGACGTCGGGCGCGGCTGCGGGGTGCGGCGCGATCTCGCCGCGCAGCACGGCGAGCTGGATCGCCTGAACGTCCGGACCCGGGTCGACCCCCAGCTCATCGGCCAGCCGGTCACGCACCCGCTCGTATGCCGACAAAGCGTCTGCTGTTCGCCCGTCGGCGGCCAGCGCGCGCATCAGCTGACCGGCAAATCGTTCCCGCAGCGGATACGCGGCGGCAAGTGCCTCAAGATCGGCGATGACGTCCGGGCCACGCCCCAGCAGGAGTTCCGCCTCGAGTCGATCCGCCTGTGCATCCAGGCGTTGCTCGGCCAGCCGGGCGATCGGCGCCGCCGCGTAGCCGGCATCGCCCGCGTCGACCAGCGGGTCCCCTCGCCACAGCGCCAGCGCCTTCACCAGGGTGTCCCGCGCGCCGACCGTCGCACCGTCCCGCAACGCGCGCCGGCCGGCCGAAACCAGGTCCGAGAACGCTGCCGCGTCCACCGCACCGCGGTCGACGGCAAGCCGGTAACCGCCGGCCACTTGTTGGATGGAACCCGGCTCGCCGAGCACCCGGCGGACCCGGGAGATCAAGGACTGCAACGCATTGACCGGCTCGGCAGGGGCGCCATCCGGCCAGACGGCGTCGATGAGCTCGGCAGTGGACACCGCGGCCGGCGCGTCGACGGCGAGCCTGGTGAGCAGGGCGCGCAACCTGGACCCGGCGATCTGCAGTGCGCGCCCGCCCGACCTGACCTCGAGGGTGCCGAGGATGCCGATCTCCATCGGGCACCACCTCGATTTCCTGGACAAGGACACGCAGCCTTGTCTCCTCAGCGACCACTCTTGCAGACGACGACAGCCCGCGACTGAAGGGTTTCTCCCGAGTGGCGGGCTTCGATGCCCGACCCGTTCGGATCAGTCGGCTTCGGTCAGATCCCGGTGAACCAGCGCCGCGTACCGACCGTTCGCTGCCATCAGCTCGCCATGCGACCCGCTTTCGACGATCTGCCCGTGATCCATCACCACAATGACGTCGGCGTCCCGGACCGTGGAGAGCCGGTGCGCGATGGTCAGCGTCGTCCGGCCGTCGGCGAGTTCGGCCAATGCTGCGGTGACGGCGGCCTCCGTCCTGGTGTCCAGCGCACTTGTCGCCTCGTCCAGCACCAGCACCGGCGGGTTCCGCAGGATCATCCTGGCAATGGCCAGGCGCTGCTTTTCGCCGCCGGAGAACCGGTAGCCCCGTTCGCCGACGACCGTCTCGTAGCCCAGCGGCAACGACGAAATCAGCTCGTGAATCTGCGCAGCGCGCGCCGCAGCCTCGATCTCGGGCTGGGTGGCGGCCGGCGCACCGAACCGGAGGTTGTCGGCGATCGTGGCGTGCAGCAGGTAGGCCTCCTGCGACACGACGCCCACCACCGAGGCCAGGTCCTCCAGACCCAGCTCCCGGATGTCGACGCCGTCCAGCAGCACGGCGCCAGAGCTGGGGTCGTACAGCCGGGCGGCCAGGTAGCCGAGGGTGGTCTTGCCGGAGCCTGTTGAGCCGACAACGGCGACGTGCGTTCCGGCGGCCACGGTCAGGTTGATGTGCTGCAGCGTCGCTGCTTCCCCCGCCGGGTAGGCAAAGGTGACGTCGTCGAACGTCAACTCTCCCTTGGGTTTTTCTGCAAGGGTCAGGGACTTGGCGTCGACCGGATCGTCGATGTCCACCGGCAGGTCAAGGTAGTCGAACACCCGGCGGAACATCGCCATCGAGGTCTGCAGGTCCACCCCGGTGCGCAGCAGCGACACCATGGGCCGGAACAGCGCGCCCTGGAGCGCGGTGAAGGCGACCAGGGTGCCGATGGACACCGGACCCGTTTCGCCGGAGATCGCGACGGCCGCCGCCAGATAGATCGCGGCCGGCAGGATCGAGGTGATGATGCCGATGCTGGACTGCCGCCAGCGACCCGTCATGGCCGAGCGAACTTCGAGATCGGCCAGGTCGGCGGACGTATCGGCGAACTTGTCGCCGAGGGCGCTGCTTCGGCCCATGGTCTTGGTCAGCAGGATGCCGGACACCGACAACGATTCGGAGACCTGACTGGACAGGTCGGCCATTCGCTCCTGGCGGACGGTGGCGATCTGCCGGCGCATTCCGCCGACCTTGCGGGAGATCAGCACAAATATCGGGACCAGCACCAGGGAGAGGAGCGTCAGCTTCCAATCCAGCGCGAGCATCGCGACAAGCGTTGCGATGACGGTGGTTCCGGAGGAGACCACGCTCGTCATGGTGCTGGTCACGGTGGCCTGCATGGACCCGATGTCACCGGCGATCCTGGACTGGATCTCCCCGGTACGGGTCCGCGTGTAGAAACCGAGTGACTGCCGCTGCAGGTGCGCATAGACCGACGTGCGCAGCCGATGCATGACCCACTGCCCGACCAGGGTGGACTGCCGGGACTGGATGACGTCGAGAACCGTTGTGCCGATGGCGATCAACACCATGCCGCCGGCCAGGATGGCCGTCAGCGTGGTGTTCCTGGTAGGCAACGAAACGTCGAGTACTTCGCGAAGCAGGAACGGGGAAGCGACCGAGATCAAGGAGGACGCGATGATCAGCACGGCCACGAAGACCAGCCGGCTCTTGTGCTCGGAGAAGAGGGCGAATATCCGGCGGACCTCACCGGGCTTGCCGGCGCGGGACGGGGGCGCATCGGCATCGACCGTCCGCGATTTCGAAGCGGTTGCGGACTGGCCGCCGGTGGGGGGAGGCGTCCCGGGTGCGGTCACCGGGATCGAGAACCGGGAAGTGGACGTCGCTTGCGGCTCGGGGGAGATTTCGGGCGCCTGTCTGGTGATGGACATTGTCATGGGCGCTCCTTTCGGCTAGTTTCGCATATGCTGAGTATGCCTCACCGTGAGTCTTCCTCACAATAGAGGTCGATGGGACGTCCGTCACAGTGGGAGGCCGGAATGACGCGCAGTAAAGAATTGACCGGGCGCGGCCACGGCGGGGGAGCCTCGTGACGGGCAGCGACGCAGTGTCCATCGGGGCAGCCGACGTGAGCGCCGCCGAGCTGACCGAACGTGTGATGCGGGTTGCGCACCTGATCCGGCGGTCCGCGATGGCCAGCCTCGCTCCCTTGGATCTGACCCCGGCGCAGAGTCGAGCGCTGCGAACGATCTACAAGTCCGAGCAACCGATCCGGATGGGCGAACTGGCCGCAACCCTCGGCGTCGTTCCCCGCTCGGCCACCGGCCTGGTCGATGCCCTGCAGGAGGCCGGGCTGGTCGAGCGGGCCGTCGACCCGGCCAACCGGAGGTCGGTCCTGGTCACCCTCACCGAACCGGGGCGGGAGCGGCAGCGGGCGATGTCCGAGGCCCGAGCCGCGGCCGGTGACGACCTGTTCGGCGCGCTGACGCCTGACGAGCGTCGGACGCTCGCAGATCTCCTGGGCCGGGTGCGGCCAGACCCGCGCGGATAGATTCAGGGCGCCTGACGACCTCTGCTGATCGCCACTCCGCGGCGATCTCGCGATGCTTACCTGCGAAAATGGCTGCATGGCCGATACCGAGCGCTGGCGGGCGACCGCGATCAAGATTGCCGACGAGACGCTCTTCCCGTCGGCACTTGCCGTTGATCGCGGGGAGAAATCGCCGCGGGAGAACCTGGATCTGCTGGCCGGCGAGGGCTTCTACGGCATCGCCGCACCGCCCGAGCTGGGTGGGCTCGGCCTTGCGGCGTATGACGCGATCGCGGATGTTGTGATCGCCTTTGCGGGTGGTTGCCTGACCACCACTTTCGTTGGGCTGCAACACTTCGGCCCGGTTCTATCGGTCGCAGCGAGCCCGTCGGCGGCCATCCGGGAGACCTGGCTCGGACCATTGTGCAGCGGCGAACGCCGCGCCGGAATTGCGCTCGCCGGGCTCCGGCCGGGTCCGGCTCAGGTGCATCTCGCTGCCGTGCCTGGCGGCTTTCTGGTGACCGGTGAAACCACCTGGGTGACGGGGTGGGGGCTGATCGACACCCTGCAAGTGGCAGCCCGCGACGAGAACGACGTCATCCACTTCATGCTGTTGGACGCGGTGGAATCGCCCACCCTTTCCATCGCCCGGACCCGGCTGATGGCGGTGCAGGCCAGCAACACAGTCTCGATCCGTTTCGACGGGCATTTCGTGCCCGCCGACCGGCTGACCCACAGCCAGCCCTTTGCGCAGTGGGCGGACGGGGATGCGTTCGGGTCATCACTGAACGGGTTTCTCGCGCTGGGCGTCGCCGCGCGATGCGCCGCCCTCATTGGGCCGAGCCCGCTCGACGACGAACTGGCGCAGGCACGGATCGGCCTGCTGACCGCGGCGCCCGCCGAGATTCCGGCTGCTCGTTCGCAAGCCAGCCTGTTGGCGGTGCGGGCAGCGACGACGCTCGTCGTGCACTCCGGCAGTCGATCCGTGTTGACCGACCACCATGCCCAGCGGCTGTACCGGGAGGCCGGATTCCTGCTGGTCTTCGGTACCCGGCCGGCCATCAAGCAAAAGCTGCTCGAGCGACTGGCCGCGCAACGCCGACTCGCCTCCTGAGCGCGCTGGTCAGCGCGCAAGTCGGTCTCGAATGATCAACGTCGCTGGCCCTTTCATGCTGCGGTGCAACCCCAGATGGCCAAGTACGTTGATCAACGCGGTTGTTGATGCGCGCGGGCGGTCCGGCAGTGATCCGGACGGAAGATTCAGCGTTCGCCTTTGACGCCGGCGAGGAGCATTTGGGCGACGTCGAGGACTTCGACGTCCTCGATGTTGCGGGTGATCTCCGGGGTGGGTTGACCTTGCCGGTCGGTCAGGCCGTCGGTGAGCATGACCTTGCAGAACGGGCACCCGGTGGCGATCTGCTCGGCACCGGTCGCGAGTGCTTCGTCGGTGCGTTCCAGGTTGATCCGCTTCCCGATCTTCTCTTCCATCCACATCCGCGCCCCACCGGCACCGCAACACATCGACCGCGCCGAATTCCGCGGCATCTCCTTCAGGGTGACCCCGGACGCCTCGATCAACTCCCTGGGCGGGGAGTACACCTTGTTGTGCCGGCCCAGGTAACACGGGTCGTGATAGGTCACGTCCTTGCGTGTCTCGCCCGGGTTCTTCTTCACCACCAACCGGCGGTCCCTGACGAGCCGGTTCAACAGCTGGGTGTGGTGGATGACCTCGTAGTTCCCGCCCAGGTCGCCGTATTCGTTGGACAGGGTGTTGAAGCAGTGCGGGCAGGTGACGACGATCTTCCGGGTGGCGCGTTCCCCGAACGCCTCGTTCAGGGTCTCCACGGTGGCCTGCGCCAGCATCTGGAACAGGAACTCATTGCCCGCCCGCCGCGCCGGGTCACCCGTGCAGGTCTCCCCCGTGCCCAACACGGCGAACCCGACCGCGGCCATGTGCATCAGCTCGGCGACCGCCCTGGTGGTCTTCTTGGCCCGGTCCTCGAACGCCCCGGCACACCCGACCCAGAACAAGTATTCGTGGTCCGGGTCGATGGTGTCCGTCACGACGGGGACCTCGAAGTCCAGGTCCTTCGCCCAGGCCAACCGGTCTTTCTGGTTCTGCCCCCACGGGTTGCCCTTGTTCTCCAGGTTCCGGAACAGGCCACCGAGTTCGGTGGGGAATTCGGATTCGATCATCACCTGGTAGCGGCGCATGTCAACGATGTGATCCACATGCTCGATATCGACCGGGCACTGCTCCACGCACGCCCCGCACGTCGTGCAGTCCCACAGCACCTCGGGGTCGATGATGCCCCCGATTTCCCGGCCCTGGTCGTCGAGCACTGATGGACCCACCAACGGTCGCTGCGCCTCGAGCATCCCGATCGGGTCCAGATGCGCGAACGCCGCCAGGTCCGCCTCGGACAACTTCTCCTCACCCGTGGCCAAATCCAGACCGCCACCGGCCCGGATGTACGGGGCCTTCGCGAACGAGTGGTCCCGCAGGGCGAGCATCACCAGCTTCGGTGACAACGGCTTCGCCGTGTTCCATGCCGGGCACTGCGACTGACACCGCCCGCACTCCGTGCAGGTCGCGAAGTCCAACCAGCCCTTCCAGGAGAAATCCTCCACCTTCCCGACCCCGAACGAATCCTTCTCCGGGTCCGCCTCCTCCAGGTCCAGCACCGCGCCGCCGGACATCATCGGCTTGAGCGCGCCCAACGCGGTCCGGCCGGTGTCCTCCCGTTTGAAGTAGATGTTGAAGAACGCCAGGAACCGGTGCCACGCCACCCCCATCGACAGGTTCCGCGAGATCACGATCGCCCAGACCATCGAGATGATCACCTTCAGCAGGGCGATCACCGAAATCGCGGCCACCCACGCCGGCAACCACGAGCCCAGCCACGTCGAGATCGGCGCCGCCCACGTCGGGAACGGCAACAACCCGGTCGAGGATTCGAAACCCCGGATCAGGAAAATGCACACCCCGATCGACAGAATCACGACCTCGACGAAATACGCCTGCCCCGCGTTCGACCCGGTGAACCGCGACTTCCGACCACTCCGCCGCGGCGAGGACACTTGCCGCAACACGATCAGGAACCCGATCCCCAACACCGTGGTCAACGCGATCAACTCGACGAACAACCCGTACCAGGCCTGATGCCCCAACCAGGGAATCTCGAAAGCCGGGTCGAACGTCTGCCCCACCGCCTGCACCAACGTCAACACCAGGGCACCGAAACCGACCATCACGAACCAGTGCGCCGCGCCCTGCCACCCCCACTTCAACATCCGGGTATGACCCAGGAACTCCTTCACCACCGTCGCCAACCGGCGGCCCACCGGCCCCGCCCGGAACGGATCAGACGCCCCCAACCGCACATGCGAAGACATCTGCACCGACGCGCGCCCCAGCATCCCGAACCCCACCACGATGAACGCGACGGCGATCAATCCCAGTACCCACGACCACCACGTCATCGGCAGGCTCATCTCCCCGGTCTTGAAATTTCGACGACACCACCAAGCTACTGACGAGTAACTTATGCGTCGAACGCACGACAGAACATCGCACCCGCAGTGCGCATGCTCACATCCGGGGCCGAATACATTCCATCTTGCCTGGTCAGCGACGGTGAGTGACGAAGCCATCACTCCAACGGGCGATCTGACCCAGGATCGCCCGTAAAATTTGAACTGCTCACAGCCAACATGCTCCATTCCGAAGGAGCGCTGACAAGGGCGTCAGGATCTTCGATCTGGCCTTCGACAAGGCATGCCGACCGAAAGCGATCCCCTCTCACATGATGATCACTACTTTGCGCGCCCGTGCGGCGCTGCTTGTTTGCACAGCTGTTCTGCTGGCCGCCTGCGGCTCAACAACCACCGGCTCGGCCGCGTCGTCTGCTCCCCCCAGCAGCACGGCGCCGTCGGCCACGTTCACCCCCACCCCCGAACCGACAACCCCAGCACCGCTCCCCGACGCGCAGCGGTGGCTCCCGGCGAAACACCTCGCGCCGGCCAGCGGCTGGACCAGCAATCCCGGCGGTCTGGTCTACGAGAACGGCACGTACCACGCGTTCTACCGGCACAATCCCGCGGGCGAGGACGTCGCCGGCGCTGTCGATTGGGCGCACGCGACCAGCACCGACCTGGTGAACTGGACCGAGCAACCGGTCGCGATACCGGGGACCGATGACGAGCAGGTGCTCACCGGATCGGTCGTCGCCGATACCGACAACACCTCAGGTCTCGGCTCCGATTCCGAACCGCCGCTCGTCGCGATCTACACGAACGTCATCGATGATTCCCAGTCGCTGGCCTACAGCACCGACCACGGTCAGACCTGGCAGCAGGACTCCGGCAATCCGGTGCTGGAGTCAGGCATTTCCGGCGAGAGCCTGCGCGATCCCAAGGTCTTCTGGTACGAGCCAGGGGGCTACTGGGTGATGGTCGCCGCGGTGACCGATGAGTTCGCAGTGCAGCTGTACCGGTCGAAGAATCTGACGAATTGGACTTATCTGAGCGAGGTCACCGGGGTCGGCTCGCAGGCGGGCCCCTGGGAGAGTCCGGACCTGTTCCCGCTCGCCCTGGACGGAGATCCGGCCAACGTCAAGTGGGTGATGCCGGTCAGCATCCGGGCAGATCAGGCCACTGACACCCCTGCAGCTGCCACCGAATCAGCAACCACGGACTCGGCCGGCACCGACCCACCCGCCCCGAAGACCGCCGGTCCCTCGGTTCAGTACTTCGTCGGGTCCTTCGACGGCGAGACCTTCACCCCCGAACCGCTCGGCCCGGCCGGGGTCGGCGCCCCGCAGCCCGGCGAGATGTTCTCCTGGATGGACTGGGGCGCGGACTTCACGTCGGCGACCACCGTCAACGGCGCCCCTGACGGCCGGACCGTGGCGCTCGGCTGGCTGAACAACTGGATGTACTCAGGCGCCGTCCCGACGTCGCCGAGTCGGGGTTCGATGACGCTGCCGCGGGAGCTGACCCTGGGCACGGTGGACGGCGTCCCGCGCCTCCTCGAGTCGATCCCGACCGAGGCCGCGACAGCGATGACGAAGACCCCGCCCGTCTACGCCAAGGATTCGGTCCCGATCACCAACGGCAGCCGCAAGTTGGACAGCACCGCCAGCGGCACCAACCTGCTGATCCAGGCGACTTTGGTCCCGGGGGCGGCGCAGGTGTCCGGGGTGACGGTGCTCGGTTCGGGCACCGGCAAGACCGGCACGCGCATCCAGTACGTGACGGAAACCGGCATCCTGCAGGTGGACCGGACCACCTCGGGCCAGACCGGGTTCTCCCCCGCGTTCTCCCTCGGGTCCGCCGCCCCGGTCGCCCTGACCGACGGCAAACTGAATCTGCGGATCGTCGTCGACGGCGACAGCGTCGAGGTCTTCGCCGGTGACGGCAAAGCCGTTATCAGCTCACTGGTCTTCCCGGCCGCCGGGGACGACGACGTGGCACTGTTCGCCGGCGGCGGCAAGGCAATCGCCGAGAACGTCAGTGTCACCCAGATCGGCGGCTGACCGGGGCGGCACTACCTGGCGGGAATCGCCCAAGAAGAAATTGTGACAGTTGTCGATCGGTGGTCGCGTCACTCGTGGAGGTGGTGAAGGCGGGAGCGCAGCAGGCCTCCCGCCCACCACCGAGAGGCATCCCGATGACCAGCGAAGCCAAGACGCGCCACTCCGTGACAGGCCCGGCCAACGACACCCACCCGACCACGACACAGCAGGCTGCTGAGTGCACGCCCGCGGACCGCGTGACGAAATCACTGCTCGGGTACGGCGTCATCGCCGGGCCGTTCTACCTCGTGGTCGCGCTCGCGCAGGCGCTGACCAGGGACGGCTTCGACCTCGCCCGGCACCAGTGGAGCCTGCTGGCCAACGGCGGGCCGGGCTGGATCCAGATTCTCAACTTCGTGGTCACCGGGTTGTTGGTGATCGCGTTCGCGGTCGGTCTGCGGCGGGCGCTGACCCCCGGCATCGGGGCACGCTGGGCGCCTCGGCTGATCGGCGTCTACGGCGCCAGTCTCATCGCCGCCGGAGTCTTTCGCGCCGACCCGGCGCTCGGCTTCCCGGCCGGGACGCCCGACGGGCCGGGCCCGGTGTCCTGGCACGGCCTGCTGCACTTTGCCGCCGGCGGGGTCGGCTTCAGCTGCCTGGCGATCGCCTGCTTCGTCATTGCCCGGCGCTACTCCGCGGAGGGACGCCGCGGGTTCGCGGCGTTCTCCCGGGTGACCGGAATCGTGTTCTTCGCGACCTTCGGCATGCTGGCGTCCAGCGGTGGCCGTCCGGCTGCCAACCTGCTCTTCACCGCCGCGGTGATCGCGGTCTGGGCCTGGATGAGCGCCGTCGCCGTCAACCGCTACCGCCAGGTCTGACCCGCACCGCCGGTCCTGCGCTGTCAAACTGTCCGCCGACGTACAGAAAGGCACCACCATGCGCTACATCGTGCTGCTCAAGGCTCAACAACTGACCAACCCGCCGCCGGAACTGTTCGAGGCGATCATGAAACTCGGCGCGGAGTCGACCGCGGCCGGCGCCCTGATCGACAACGCGGGGCTCGCCCAGGGCGCCACCGGAGCCCGGATCCGGCTCAGCGCCGGCGAACTGAGCGTGACGGACGGCCCCTTCGCGGAGGCGAAGGAATTCATCAGCTACGCCCAGTACGAGGTGCGGTCGAAGGCCGAGGCCGTCGAATGGGCCTCGAGATTCATGGCCTTGCACGAGGAGTTCATCCCGGGCTGGGAGGGCGAGTGCGAGGTGCTGAAGGTGTTCGGCCCAGAGGATTTCACCCCGCCCAGTTCCTGAGAACCCAGCTGAGCACGCCCCTGAGTTCGGGGGCTGCCCGGTGGACGGACGCAGCGGTGTTTGATGCAGCTGTGTTTGATGCAGGCATGACGGACGGGACCAAAGGCGAGGCGGCCCGGCGCGCCATTGCGGCAGTGTGGCGGATCGAGGCCCCGCGGTTGATCGCCGGCCTCGCCCGGGTCACCGGCGATATCGGCCGCGCCGAAGACCTCGCGCAGGACGCCCTCGTCATCGCGCTCGAGCAATGGCCGCACACCGGCATTCCACCCAACCCCGCGGGCTGGCTGATGACCACCGCAAAGAATCGCGGCATCGATGCGCACCGCCGCCAGGTGGTCCAGCAACGCAAGCTCGACGTCATCGGCCGGGACATTGTCGATGGGGTGCAACCGATCTCGGCCGAGCTTGACGACGCACTCGATGATCACATCGGTGACGACGTGCTCCGGCTGATCTTCACCGCGGCCCATCCGGTGCTCCCCCTGGAGTCCAGGGTCGCGCTGACCCTGCGCTGCCTCGGTGGTCTGTCGACAGACGAGATCGCCAGGGCGTTTCTGATCGGAGAAGCAACTGCTGCCCAGCGGATCGTCCGCGCCAAGCGGACCCTGGCCGCCAAGGGCGTGGCCTTCGACCTGCCCAGCCGGCAGGAGATGTCGGAGCGGCTGGCGTCGGTGCTGCAGGTGATCTATCTGGTGTTCAACGAGGGGTACTCCGCCACTACCGGCGAGGACTGGATGCGGCCCGCCCTGACCGACGAGGCGCTGCGGCTCGGCCGGGTACTGGCCGGCCTGGTGCCGCAGGAGCCGGAGGTGCACGGCCTGCTGGCGTTGATGGAGATCCAGGCGTCCAGGTCGCTCGCGCGGATCGGCCCGGCCGGCGAACCCGTCCTCCTGCCCGACCAGGATCGGCGCCGCTGGGATCGGTTGCTCATCCGGCGCGGGCTCGCATCGCTGGAGCGCGCCGGGAGCCTGCCGTCGCCGATCGGTCCGTACACCGTGCAGGCCGAGATCGCAGCTTGCCATGCGCGGGCCGCGCATGTGCAGGACACCGACTGGTCGCGGATCGCGGCGCTGTACACGGTGCTCGGCGAACTGTGGAGCTCGCCGGTTGTGGAACTCAATCGTGCTGTGGCGGTGGGGATGTCGGCCGGGCCGGCAGCCGGCCTCGACGTTCTCGATCGCCTGGCGCAGCAGGACCTGTTGACGAGTAACCCGCAACTGCACGCGGTCCGGGGAGATCTGCTGGGCAAGCTCGGTCGCCGCTCCGAGGCGCGCGCGGAGTTCGACCGGGCAACCGAACTGACCCGTAATGCCCAGGAACGGCAGCTCTACCAACAGCGAGCCCGGGACCTGCGGTAGGTCATTGCCGTTCGTCGAGTGCGCACCGCAGTTCGTCGGCATCGTGATAGTACCGTTCCGGAAGCCGCAGAAACGACTCAAGGACCTCCGTCGGGGCACGCGCTGCGACGGCTGCCGCGAGTAGGTCGGTCCTGCTCACCGGGCCTGAGACCAGGGCAGCAGCCACGACATCACTGACCTGCGGACCTCCTCGATCGGTCATGCCGACTGCCTGTCGACCAGCCGCTGCCGGGCGAGCCGATGGGTGAATTCCGGCAGCGCCTCGGGCGGTACGTCACGACCCAAATCCTTCCGGGCCCCGCGCACGATGTACGTGACCAGCTCGGCCGAGAGTTTCCCGTCGAATTCGGCCATCAGCTCGGGGGCAACCCGATCCATGGCCGGATCCGGCGCTCCATTGCACCGGATCCAGTAGGCGGATGTCCGGTGTCTGGAGATGTCAGGAGTCATCGGTCGTCATCGGGTGTTCGATCGGGATGAACCCGCAGTCGCCAGCACGACCCGGTCCTCGTCGTGCGAGTGCCGCGGCACCACCAGCACCGGGCACGGTGCGATCTGCAGCAGCGCAATGGTGAACCCGCCGAGGAAGAAGCCGGCGACGGGTCCCTGACCGTGGGTTCCGGCCACGATCAGGTCGGCTTCCGCCTCGGCGGCCAGATCCGCGATGGCCTGGGCAGCGCGGCCACTGCGGGTCTCGGTCAGCACGAGCTGCGCGTCAACACCGTCAGCGGACAGCTGCTCGACCGTGGCCTGCAGGAAGAGGTCCAGGTCCCGGTGTGAGTCGGCAAACAAGGGGTGCTGGCCGATCCGCATGGTCTCCTGGACATGCGCGAGGACAACTGAGGCGCCGCTGTCCCTCACGAGCTCCCGGACGACCGGGTAGACCCGCTCCATGATGGGTGAACCGTCATTGGCCCAGATGATCTTCCTGTACATGGATCGTCTCCTTCGTTCGTAGTTCGTGGTGGGCGTCTGGCGTGGGTTCGCAGGTCCGGCCGAACATCGTCGATGTGGGTCGAACGGGCATTCGGCATCGGTGCTGTCACCAGCCTGTCTTGCGCTTGGCCCGGTCGCCATCGGGTCCAGCCCCCATCTTTGGCGTCCTTTGTCGAGCGATCTGCTGCGGTTCGTTCATCGACAAGCAGGAGTGGGAACCAGGAGATGGTGTCCAGCCACCATGGACAGCCAGGCAATGTTTCATGACTCTGGAGACATGACAGGCATCCTGCTCGGCGGTCCGAACCAGGTTCGGACCGACCGTCGGCACTCCCGGACCCCGGTGTCGGCGCTGTTCTGGCGGTTGTTCCTGTTCAACGCCGGGGTGTTCATCGCCGGCGCGGCGGTGCTGGTGCTGTCGCCGGCCACCGTGTCCACCCCGGTTTCGGTCACCGAGGCGGGGGTGCTCGCGGTCGGCGCCGCCGTCATGCTCGGGGTCAATGCCTGGCTGTTGCGGGCGACCCTCCGGCCGCTGAACGGGCTCACCGCCCTCATGGAACGGGTCGACCTGCTCCGCCCGGGCCAACGGCTGTCGGTGTCCGGTGACCGTGATGTGGCAATCCTCATTCAGACGTTCAACGAGATGCTCGACCGGTTGGAGCAGGAGCGCGGTGCCAGCTCTGCGCATGCGCTGGCCGCGCAGGAAGCCGAGCGGCAACGCATTGCCCGGGAGCTGCATGACGAAATCGGTCAGAGCCTCACCGCGGTGCTACTGGGGCTGAAACGCACCATCGATCGTGCGCCGGCCGAGTTGTCCGAAGAGCTCCGCACCATCCAGGAGATGGTGCGCGGCAGCCTTGACGAGGTCGGCATGGTGGCCCGCCGGCTCCGTCCCGGCGTGCTGTCCGATCTTGGACTGCTGAGTGCGATGAGCGCGCTGGCCGCCGACTTCACCGCGGCCAGTGAGGTCACGGTCACCACCCACCTGGACCCCCAGCTGCCCGAGCTCAGCATGGAGGCCGAGTTGGTGGTCTACCGGATCGCCCAGGAGGGCCTGACGAACGTCGCGCGGCACGCCGAGGCATCGCGGGTGGATCTGATGCTGAGCCGGGAGCCGGGCCGCGTCATCCTGACCATCGTTGATGACGGTCGGGGGCTGGACGGCGCGACCGAGGGGACCGGCATCCGCGGCATGCGGGAGCGGGCGATTCTCATTGGTGCCCAGCTCTCCATCGGTCCGTCCTCGTTCGGCGGCACGGAGTTACTGCTGGTCATCCCGATCAAGGCTGGTGACTGACTGTGGACCCGACACCGACCCGCATTCTGCTCGCCGACGATCACGCCCTCGTCCGCCGCGGGCTGCGCCTCATCCTGGACGGCGAGCCTGATCTGACCGTCGTCGGCGAGGCCGGCGACGGCGCGGAGGCCGTGGCGATCGCCGGCCGCGAGGACGTCGACATCGCCATCCTCGATATTGCGATGCCGCGGATGACGGGACTGCAGGCGGCCAGGGAAATGTCCCGGCGGTCGCCGCGGGTGCGGATTCTTATGCTGTCGATGTACGACAACGAACAGTATTTTTTTGAGGCGCTCAAGGCCGGCGCATCCGGCTACGTGCTGAAATCGGTCGCCGACCGCGACCTGGTCGAGGCCTGCCGGGCCGTCCGGCGCGGCGAATCGTTCGTTTACGCAGGTGCCGTCACCACGCTGATCAAGGACTTCCTCCACCGCAACAAGAACGGCGACAAATTCCCGCACAGCATCCTCACCCCCCGGGAGGAAGAGATCGTCAAGATGATCGCTGAGGGGAACTCGTCCAAGGACATCGCCGACACCCTGGTGATCAGTGCGAAAACCGTAGATCGGCACCGATCGAACGTGCTGCAGAAATTAGGTCTGCGCGACCGGCTCGACCTGACCAGATACGCCATTCGTGCGGGTCTGATCGAGCCTTGAACAAGCCATTCGCGAACGGAGGACGCTACCGATGCCCGGTCGAAAGGAGTGAGTGTCAGTGCCACTTTCCGACGAAGAACAGCGCACCCTTGAGGAGATCGAGAAAGCCTTATTGGAGGATGACCCGAACTTCAGCGCAGAGGTCAGCATCGAAAGGTTCCGCACCCGGCAACATCGACTATTGGCCATCACGGCCGTGCTGTGTGTTGTCGGTGCGGTGGTGCTGGTGGCCGGATTGGTGACGACCCACGAGCAGGTGTGGCTGGGCGCTCTGGTCGCGCTCTGCGGCCTGTCGATCTTGGCGTCGGGGCCGGTCTTCCTGTTCCGGCAGTGGCAGCGGCTCTAGCGATCCTGTGCTTCCCGACTTCGTCGGGTCCGACTTAGCCAGGACGCCCTTCGTCGGGTCCGACTCTAGGCGCGGCCGAAGTCGGCGAGTAACGCGGTCTGGGCGTCGGCGCCCGGTTCCGGCGTCACTCTGGGCCCGACCGCGCCGAACTCCCGGTAGTCAGCGGACCTGTCGGCGAACCACTCGGCGCAGGCCGCCACCAGTTCTGGATCGAGGCGCTCGTCCTGCCCGGTGGCCCTGGCCAGGTCCCAACCGTGCACCAGCAGGTCCGCGAACAGTTGACTGGCGTACTCGCTGCCGGCGAAGTCGCCGAAGGACAGATGCACCGTGCGATCCATCGCCGCCGGGTCCTGCACGGCAGCGATGGCTGCGGGGGCGGCGTCGTCCCACGCCGCGACCGGATCGTCACCGAGCAGATCACCGTCGAATTGATCACCCACCTCGGCAATCGTCGCACCGGCGAATAGTGGCACCGCCCAACGGATCTCACCGACCAGATGGTTCACCAGGGTGCGGACGTCCCAGTCGGTACACGGCGTCCCGGCAGTCCACTGGTCGGCGCGAACGCCGTGCACCCGCTCGCCGAAACCGTCTTGTGCCCGCCGGTACAGCTCCGGGACAGTGGTCGTCATCGCTCAGCGCCTCCTGACGGAAAGCCTCGCACCAGTCTCGACCAGTGTCCTCTTTGTCTTGTTCGACCGCATCCCGACGTTGAGCCGATCAGCGCCGGGTGTCGTCCTGGCGGAAGTTCAGGTGCGCCCGCGACGGGGTAGGACCGCGTTGACCTTGGTACCGCGAGCCGTACTCGGCAGAGCCGTAGGGGTGCAGCGCCGGCGAGGTGAGCCGGAACAAGCACAGCTGGCCGATCTTCATCCCCGGCCACAGCGTGATCGGCAGGTTGGCGACGTTCGACAGTTCCAGGGTGATGTGCCCGCTGAATCCCGGGTCGATGAACCCGGCCGTCGAGTGCGTGAGCAGGCCCAGCCGGCCCAGCGATGATTTCCCTTCCAGCCGGCCGGCCAGCGAATCCGAGAGGGTGACGCTCTCGAAGGTCGAACCCAGCACGAACTCGCCCGGATGCAGGACGAAGGCGTCCTCGCCGTCCACTTCGACGAGCGTCGTCAGGTCGTCCTGTTGCACCTTCGGATCGATATGGGTGTAGCGGGAGTTGTTGAAGACCCGGAAATACCGGTCCAACCGGACGTCGATGCTGGACGGTTGGATCAGCGACGCGTCAAACGGGTCGAGGCCAAGAGCTCCGGCGTCGATCTCCGCGAGCAGGTCACGGTCGGACAGCAACATGGGCGGAAGCCTAACGTGATGGGCGTGACGGAAATCGCGTTGTCCTTCACCGGCGGCTGAGTCACGCTGTCTGGGCAGAGACCGCGGCAATGCCGACGCGATGTCGTCCGGCAGTTGTCGAGCCGCCGGGCGCAATGCGCCAAGACTCGTCGATGTGACACCCGATCGATTCCCGTTCTAGCCGATCCATCCCACCTGAGGGGCCGGAAAATGTTGGAGGCACTACTCACGGTCGCACTGCTCGCCGGTCTGCCCGTTGCCTATTTCCACGGGAAGCGCGCGGGGTTCGAGCGGCACCACTGCGTGCGGGTCACCAGCGCCCAAGACCGCGCCCCGCAAACCTTTGTCCTCGTACAGTGTCCCGCCTGCAACGTGCCCGTCGAGTGCGCGCTGCAGGTCAGCCGGTCCTTCCTCGGCGGCGTTCCGACGGTCAGCGCGACGATCGACAGCACCGACCTTGAGCACCACACCTTGACCCACATCGATGAGGTCCGGCGCACCTCGCCCTGACTGCGCACCACCGGGCAGCAGAGCGTCCGGTGCTGCGATGCCGCTTCCGGCGGTGCGCGGGCATGCCGGGGAGCCCAGGTATAGTGGCCGCCGGACCACGCGGGCGTAGTTCAGTGGCAGAACTTCAGCTTCCCAAGCTGATAGCGCGAGTTCGATTCTCGTCGCCCGCTCCAAGAGTTCGCACTTCCGTCAAGGCCTCTTCGGGTCTCGATGGGGCCCGTCGACCGGGAGAGCGTTGCCCGCGGGCGATGATGCCGAGCCGCGCCGCCGGGAATCAGGGTTCGACGGTCTCACCACCGTCCACTTCCTGCTCGTTGGTGCCGTACTGCCACCCCGACCATCGGCTCACGACCGCACCGACGGCCACCCCGGTGGGCGGAATCTGTTCGTACTGAGGATATTTCGCCGCCAAGGCGGCCAGCGCGCGATTCCTTGGGGCACCGTCCAGGATGGCCGCGTCGGCATCGGCCCGGACCCACCAGAGCTGCTCCCAGTCCTCGTGATAGCTGTCGACCAGGAACGCCACGCGCGGGTTGGCGGCGATGTTGTCGAGCCGCCGCAACGCCGCCGTCGTCTTCGGTTTGTGATCGATGGCGAACGCAATCATGGCCGCGGGGGCCGGGGGCGCCCCTTCGGTAGGCCGGGCTGATCCACGTTCGGTGACCGCGAGTTCGATCAGGGCAAACGTGACCGGCACGAGGTGCGGCTCGCCCGCTGCGCCGACGGTGGCGAGCCTGGCCACCCGCGCCCGACCGAACCTTCCTCGCGCCGACGCCTGCGTCATCCGCATCGTGAGCTCCGCATCTCCGCCGAGACCCAACCAATCCGGGTCTGCAGCGGCAACGGATACCTGCCGTCCGCAGGAACCCCTTGACCCCGCTGTGCCGGCAACACTGCCAGCCGCGGTGAGCGAAGGAGCCGTTGGGTATGGCAGTGCACGTGAGGGCACCAGCCACCCGCCGCGGGTCCCCGCTGACCGCGCCGACCGCACCCGCCGGTCCACGGTGGCTGGTGCCTGCGCTGCTGGCTACGGGCCTTGTCGCCCTGGTTGGCTGCCTGACCCTGGGCGGAACCCTGACGGTCGAGACGGTTCCGGGCCTGCCTGATGCCGGGTCCGGCACCAGCTGGGGGCTGCCGGTCGCGTCTTTCATCGCTGAGACAGCCGGGGTGCTGGCCTTCGGGGCCGCCCTGATGGTGGCCGCGATGATCCCGTTTGGCGACCGGCCGGCCGATGCTCACGCTGCCGTACGGGCCCGATGCCTGACGGCCGCGGCTTCCTTCGCGGGCCTGGCCACAACGGCAAGCCTGGCGGTCTTTCTGCTGACGGTGTCGGATCTGACCGCCCGACCGCTTCCGGCTGCGCTCACGATGCAGGCCATCGCCGAGGTCGCGACGTTCGGCCCCGGGCTGCTGCTGTTGATCTCGGCTGCATTGGCCGCGGTCGGCGCGGTGCTGTCCGCTCGTGGGGCCCGGTTTGTTGCGCCGACCGCCGGTTCGCGTCGGGCCGCTGCGGCGCTGCCGGCCGTCGTGCTTGCCGCAGCGTTGATTCCCTGGGCATTGGGCGGCCACACCGCGCAGGCCGGGCAGGACATCGCGGCCTCGTCACTGATCGTGCACGTCCTGGCCGCGGGCGCCTGGATCGGCGGCCTGGCGATCATGGTGCTGTTCGTCCGGGGCGACCTCCTGACGACGGTGCTGCCCCGGTTCTCCACCCTTGCGCTGTGGTGCTGGATCTCGATCGGCGTCTCCGGCGTCATCACCGGGTGGCTCCGGGTCGGACAGGTCGCTGACCTGTGGACCAGCGGCTACGGCCGGCTGTTACTCGTCAAGTTGCTGTGTCTTGGCATCCTCGGCACGTTCGGCGTCTGGCATCGGCGCCGGATCGGCGCCGGGCTCCGCACCATGACGATCGGCCGGCGCGGCGCGCTGCTGCGGGTCGCCGCGGTCGAGGTGCTGCTGATGGGCGCGACAATGGGGGTCGCGACCGCCCTATCCGCGACGCCGCCGCCCGTCGGGCACGCCACCGGACACGATGCGGCCCATGGCACATCGCGGATCGAGGCGCTGGCCGGCCACCGCCTCCCGGTGATCTCGGCGGAGAACCTGGCGGTGCTCTGGCGGCCGGATGTCATCGTCCTGCTGCTCGTTGCGGTGGCGCTCACCTGCTATCTCGCGGGAGTGCGGCGAATGCGGATGAGCGGCAGCGCGTGGCCGGTCTCCCGGGTCTGCTGGGCGGTCGGCGCCAGTGTGGCAACGGTTCTCACCCTGAACAGTGGCCTGGCCACCTATGACGGTGTGGTGTGGAGTGTGACGGTCACCCAGCAGGCAATGACCTCGATGGTCATCCCGTTGGCAGTCGTGCTGGCCCGCCCCTGGGAAGTGTTCGCGGAGCGTGGCCGGGTTCGTCGACAGATCGACGCATTGACGGCACGGCCCTGGCTGGTGCTGGCAGGCTACGCGGCCTGGTCGGCCGGTTGTCTGCTGACGCCGGTGGCGCTGTGGTCGGTATCGAATCACGCCGTGCTGATGGTCGCCAGGATCGCCGACATCATCGTGGGAACAGCTCTTTTCACGGTCCAGTTGACGAACAGGCAGGCTGCGAAGCCTGCTGCTCGACGACCACAACCGTCCGCGATCGTGCTGTTGATGGCGTGGTTCGTGGTCCAGATCGGCATCGCTGCCGCTCTCCTGTTCGGCGGTGCGGCCGCGGCCCGACCATGGTTCGGGCGGCTCAATCTTGCCTGGATCGAGATCGCCCACGACGAACGCATGGCCGCAATGCTGCACCTCGGCGTCGCCATCGCGGTCCTCTTGCTGGCCGCAGCCCTGTCCGGCGTTACACCTGCCTCCCGGGTCGGCGTCGCCCGGATGAACCATCGACAGACGTTGTCCGCAATGCCGTTCGACACCACGGCGGGCGAGATGAGAAGCGGGCCAATCGCTCCTGGGTCCTGCTCCGAATCTCCCCGGTCAAGCACCTCCATCACGTCCGCGCGACGCCGCTAGCCGCAACTGCGACTGGGCGCCTCGCCGGAGTGGAACCGCCGCCCACGGGCGGCTCGAAAGGAATCGGCTATGAAGCGAAAACTGCTGGCGGGAATGGGGGCGACGGCCTGTGTTCTGGGCATTGCCCTGCTGGCCCCTGCGGCCTCGGCCTCGGCCGCCGACACCTGGTCCTACCAGGCCACCCTGAATCCGATCACCGCCAACAACGTCACCGGTAACGGTGCGTCGTGGATTTCGGTGACCGGCAACACGGCGGAGGTGAAGATCCAGGTCAACGGCCTGTTGGACGGCGCTCCGCACGCCCAGCACATCCACGTCGACGCTCTCGGCCAGTGCCCGACGGTGGCTCAGCAGCACAACGGGATGCCGTCGATCAACGTCGCTGACGGGGTGCCGTTGTACGGCGCCATCGGCACCTCGCTGACGAACGCCGGTGACACCTCGCCCGCCGCCGCTTTGGCCGTCACCGAATTCCCGTCGACCGGTTCGTACACGTATTCTCGGACCATCGATCTGGACCCCAACGTGGTCGCGAATCTGCAAAAGGGCACCGCAGTCCTGGTTGTCCATGGCATCGACTACAACAACAACGGTGCGTTGGACGACGTCCTGGGTGCCAGTGAGCTCGATCCGAGCCTGCCGGCAGAGGCCACCAATCCGGCGCTCTGCGGCGCCTTCGAACCCATGCAGATGGCCGGTGTGCCCAACGGCGCCGCCGATACCGGTGGCGGTTCCACCGCCGGCGGCGATGGCTACGGAGCCGAGATCGGCTTCGGTGCAGCGGCTCTGCTTGCTGTCGGTGGCGCGGCGATCATTGCCCGGCAGCGTCGCGGACATGCTCAGGACTGACTGATTTCCAGGGGGGCAGCCGGGTCCGGTCTTCGATCACCGGGCCCGGCAGCGTCCCACCCCCGGCACCGGCGGGCTCTCGATGCTGCACCGGTGCTGTCGTCTCACAACCAACAGCCAGGAGTTCACATGCCGCCGCACAGTTTCCCAGCACAACGACCCGGTCGAACTCCGCGCCAGGGACGTTTGCTGGCTGTTCGCGCGGCGATCATGGGGGCGGCCCTGATCTGCGTGACGGCGTGCGGCGCGGCCGGGGCGACGCCCACCGGATCTGCCGACGGCGGCGCGGCATCGACAGGTGCTGTTGCGACAAGTCCTGTGCAGACAGGTGCTGTGCCGAGCGGGGTCGCTGCGGCCGGCTCGCCGTCGCTCCCGGCCGCCAGTAGTCCGGCTGCTCCTGCCGCGTCGCCCACCGCCGCCAGCCCGGCGGCCGAATCAGCTCCGGCACCTCCCGCAGCCCCGACCGCCTTGGTGCTGCCGGCGTCAACACCGGTAGCTGTCTCTGTTCCGGCCATTGGCATCAATTCGCCGCTGATCCAGCTCGGCCGAAATCCGGACGGCACGGTCGAGGTCCCGTCGTTGGACGACCCGGACTCCACACCCGGCTGGTACCGGAACTCCCCGAGCCCGGGCACGTTGGGACCGGCGATCATCCTGGGGCACGTGGATTCTCGGGCCTTCGGTCCCGGCGTCTTCTATTCGTTGCAGAACCTCCAGCCGAGCGACATCATCGATGTTGCCCGCGCGGACGGCACGATCGCCGAATTCTCGATCGACTCCGTCGAAACCGTCCAGAAGAGCGACTTCCCGACCCTCCGGGTCTACGGAAATCTCGATCACGCGGGCCTGCGGCTGATCACCTGTGGCGGGGAGTTCGATCCGGCTGCCAGCAGCTACGAATCGAACATCATCGTTTTCGCCTCGTTGGTGGGATCCCGCTCGGCGTAGGAGTCGACGGCAACGCAAAGCTACTTCGCGTCCGCATAGCAATCGACGATGACCGGCCGCACCGGCGTGGTCACCAGGGTGGTCGGAAAGACCAACCGCCGCGCAGCTTCCGCTGCCTTGACAGTGAGATCGGCTACCGCCGAGGCGTTTTCATCGGGCACGTGGACGATCAGCTCGTCGTGTTGGAAGAACACCAACTCGGCCCCCGGGACGTCATGCAGGTCGCGGCGCAGCCCGGACAACCACACCGACGCCCAGTCAGCGGCCGAGCCCTGGACGACGAAGTTCCGGGTGAACCGGCCGCGGTCACGGGCGAACTGAGCGGCCCGGCGGCGTTCCGCGTCGGTCGCGTCCGGTCCCGACCCGATGTCGACAACGTCCCGCCAGGTCTCGCTCGGTGGCGGGCAGGCTCGGCCCAGCACCGACCGCACCACCTGACCACCCTCGCCCTGCCGGGCGGCCGTTTCGACACAGGCCATCGCCGCTGGATACCGACTGCGCAGGGTGCCGAGCAGCCGGCCGGACTCCCCGGATGTCGCCCCGTACATGGCGCCCAGCATGGCGACCTTGGCGTGGGCCCGGTCGCCGCCGAACCCGTCGTTCGCCAACGCCGTGTACAGGTCCTCGTCCGCTGAGATCCGTTGCAGTGCAGCGTCACCGGAGACCGCGGCCAGCACCCTGGGTTCCAGCTGCGCGGCGTCGGCCACCACCAGGCGGTACCCGGGGTCGGCCACGACGGCCTTCCGCAGCGCGCGCGGGATCTGCAGCGCGCCGCCACCCCGGGTTGCCCACCTGCCGGAGACCACGGAGCCGGGCAGGTACTCCGGACGGAAGCGACCGTCCCGCGCCCATTCGTCGAGCCAGTTCCAGCCGTTCGCGGTGTGCACCCGGGACAGCTCTTTGTAGGTCAACACCGGCGCCACCGCCGGATGGCGGAGTTCCTTGATCACCCACGATCGAGTGCTCTCGATCTCGAATCCCGCGCGGCGGAAGGCAGCCCGCAACTCCAGCGCAGAATCCGGATTGACTTCAAACCCGAACGCGTCATTGATCTCGGTGGCGAGTTGGGCCAGCCGCGCAGGGCGCTCGCCGAGCCGCGGCCGGGGGCCGAGCATGGCGGCCAGCAGCTCGAGATGAATGTCGACGCGCCACGGCAGGCCGGCCGCCCCCATTTCCGCCGCCGCGAGCCCGGACGCCGACTCCGCCGCCAGCAGCAGGCCCAGCGCACGGTCGTCGGCGATGCGTCGTCGCTGATCGATCAGGGCGAAACGCAACAACTCGATCGGATCGATATCGGATTGCTTGTCGGCCGATGGTCCGCCCGGTTCGAACAGGGTCGGGTGCTCCGGCGTCATTCGTGGCTGCGGGTCGTCCGGCACCTGGCCGCCGGTGGCCCTGGCGTGCACGGCAGCCGCGGAGTTCGGCAGACCGAACAGGCCTGCGCGGCCGAGCAGGATCCGCTCGGTCAGGCAGACGTCGTGACAACGCTCGAGGCGGATACCGGCGCGCAGGAGAGCCGGGTACACGACAGAGGTTGCGTCCCAGAGCCATCGCGGCCCTGCGGCTTCGAACTGACGCAGCTCCTCGGCCGAGGAAATAGTCAGCGGCTGGCCGACACCGTCGCCCTGCTCGGTGATTTCCTGTAGTCGAAACCCGCCCCGGTCGGTCGGTATCGGGGCCAGCGCCAACAGGGTCATCGTGCGGTCATGTGATCAGCCCTGGTACTGCCGGTCTCTGCCGCCCACCCGGTGGACCAGCGTTCAGGACGACGAATCCCCGCGCAGGGACCGGCGGATCGCATCCAGCTTCTCTTTCGCGGCCTCCGCGCGTTTGGCGGCCTGCTCCTCGAAAGTTCGTGCCTCTGGGGTCTCCGCCGCGAGCTCCGTCGACCCGAGCGATTGCGCGTAGCGGCCCTCGATCTTGTCGCGGACGAAATCCAGGCTGGGCACGCCCGCCTGGGTGTATTCAGCCGGCGGGACCACCACACTCGGCGTCTCGGAGCCGAGGCCGGACACGCCGAATGACCCTGCGGAGGTACTCGGTGGTGCCACCGGCGGCGCCAGTGTCACGGCATCGGCTGCGGGTGGAGTTTCCGGTACCTCTACTCCGTCGATCTGAGTGTTGTCCCCCGTCATGGCCTCTCTCCTCCCGTGGGTTCGGGGTCAACGCTACGTCCGTCCGGCGGCGCATCGCCACCCCGGCAAGGACGGCACTGAAAATGACCGACTCCTACGTCCCCGCGTTTTCAGTGCCGTCCTCTGTGCTGATTGGCGGCCTCTCCTTCGTCGAGTCCGACTTGGGCAGGACCGGCGGCGGGTGGGATGGTTCCATGCGGCCGCATGGTCTTCGTAGCGACACCGAGCCCGCCCCGATCGGGTCGAAATGATCACTCAGAACATCGATGTTGACGCACTGAAAACTGTTGCTGCCAAATCCTGTCGCTTCCGTCCTATTTGCGGTGAGTGACCAGTTACGCCGCAAACGTGATCGTTGTCACCACCGCCGATCCGGCGCACACTGACCACAGAGGTCCGTCCCACCGCCGTGCAGACCCAGCCGCCGCCGTTCATGATCGGGTGAAGTTCGATGCCTGGTCATGGATCGTCGTCGGTCACGATCGGTGCTCGCGACCTTCCCATCTTGAAGAGAGGTCGCCGCATGCAAACACCCGCCCCCGTCGATTACGCCAGGGCGCACAGCGTCGAAGAGGCCCTGGAACTACTGGAGCGGTACGGCCCCGAAGCGCGGTTGATTGCCGGTGGCCACAGCCTGATCCCGATGATGCGACTGCGGATAGCCCAGCCAGAACGGGTCATCGACATCAACGATCTCACTGAGCTGGACTACATCCGGTCGGTCGCGACCGGTGACAACCACTATCTGGCGATCGGGGCGATGACCCGCCATCGATCGCTACTGGCCTCCGCGGTGATCGGCGAGCACTACTCGATCTTTCACGACGCTGAACGGGTCATCGCCGATCCGCTCGTCCGCAATCGGGGCACCATCGGCGGTTCGCTGTGCCAGGCCGATCCGGCCGAGGACCTGTCCGCGGTTGCGGCGACCATCCGCGCCGACCTGGTCCTTCGCTCATCGAGCGGATCTCGCATCGTCCCGGCCCGCGAATTCACCGACGGCCCGTACGACACGGTGCTCCAGGACGCTGAAATGTTGGTCGAGGTAAGACTTCCGATCAGGCCGGGCGCCGGCAGCGCCTACGAGAAGGTCGAGCGGCGGGCCGGCGACTGGGCGGTCGCGTCGGCAGGTGCCTTCCTGGTCCTCGACGGAGATCGGATCACCGATGTCGGGATCGGATTGGCGGCCGTCGGCGCCGACCACGGCTGCGCCCCGGAGGCCGAAGAGTATTTGCTGGGCAAGGATCTCACCGATGAGGCGATCGCCGAGGCCGGTCGGCTGGCCGCCGAGTGCAGCAGTCCCAGCGCCGACCAACGCGGCCCGGTCGTCTACAAGAGGCACCTCGCGAACGAACTCACCAGGCGCGTACTCCGCCGCGCTGCCGACCGCGCACAGGGAAGGGTCTGACATGCAGGTCAGCATCACCGTCAACGGCGTCGAACACACCGATGAGGTCGAGCCAAGGTTGCTGCTCGTCCATTATCTGCGAGACACGTTGCGGCTCACCGGGACCCACTGGGGCTGCGATACATCACAGTGCGGGACGTGCGTTGCCTGGCTGGACGAGGAGCCGGTGAAGACCTGCACGGTGCTGGCCGCGATGGCCGACGGGCACCGGGTGCGGACCGTGGAGGGGCTCGCGGTGGGCGGCAAACTCGACCCGGTCCAAGAGGGGTTCATGAGTGAACACGGCCTGCAGTGCGGGTTCTGCACCCCGGGCATGATGATGACCGCCCGACACCTGCTCGACCACAATCCCGACCCGGACGAATCCACTATCCGGAAGGCGATCTCGGGTCAAATCTGTCGTTGCACCGGCTACGAGAACATCGTCCGCGCGGTCCGCGCCGCGGCCGGTCATCCTTCACAACCCTCTGGCCAGGCCGCCGCCGATCCCGCGACCAACGGGGACAGCACCGTCGTCGCAGAACCTGCCCAAGAGGTTCCCAGCCAGCAGGTGACAGCATGACGGCGACCATTCCCGCCCCGTCGAGCAACGGCGTGCCGATTGCCGTTGCGGCGCATCCCAAATCCCCGCGAATCAGCCCCGCCGGCAACCCGATCGGATTCGGCCGGATGCCGCGCAAGGAGGATGCCCGATTCCTCCGCGGGCAGGGCAACTACGTCGATGACGTCGTCATGCCCGGGATGCTGCACTCGGCGATCCTGCGCAGCCCTTATGCCCATGCCCGAATCCGGTCCATCGACACGACGGCCGCGGCCGCGCTGCCGGGCGTGCATGCGGTGATCACCGGTGAGGTGTTGTCGACGCTGGGGCTGGCCTGGATGCCGACCCTGTCTGCCGACGTGCAGGCGGTTCTCGCCACCGACAAGGTGCGCTTCCAACACCAGGAGGTGGCGTTCGTCGTCGCCGACACCAAGTACATCGCCCGGGACGCGCTGGAGTTGATCGAGGTCGACTACGAGCCGCTCGCTCCCGTCGTCGACGCGAAGCGCGCACTTGACCCTGGCGCGCCGGTGATCAGGGACGATATTGAGGGCAAGACCGATAACCACATCTTCGATTGGGAATCCGGCAACGCGGCCGAGACCGCGGCGGTGTTCGACGGTGCCGAGGTCGTCGTCACGCAGGAAATGCTCTACCCCCGAGTACATCCGGCGCCGATGGAGACCTGCGGGACGGTGGCCAGCATGGACCCGGTGACCGGGAAGCTGCTGGTGTACTCGACCAATCAGGCGCCGCACGCCCACCGCACCATCTACGCCCTGGTCGCCGGTATTCCCGAGCACAAGATCCAGATCATTTCGCCCGACATCGGCGGCGGCTTCGGCAACAAGGTCGGCATCTACCCCGGTTATGTACTCGCGGTGGTCGGCTCGATCGTCACCGGGAAACCGGTGAAGTGGATGGAGGACCGCAGCGAGAACCTGATGGCGACGTCATTCGCCCGCGATTACCACATGACCGGCAGCATCGCGGCGACCCGGGACGGCAAGATCCTCGGCCTCAAGGTGGACGTGCTCGCCGACCACGGGGCGTTCAACGGGACTGCGCAGCCGACGAAATTCCCGGCCGGCTTCTTCCACATCTTCACCGGCAGCTACGACCTGCAGGCCGCGCACTGCACCGTGAAAGGGGTCTACACCAACAAGGCTCCCGGCGGGGTCGCCTACGCCTGCTCGTTCCGGATCACCGAAGCGGTGTACCTGGTCGAGCGGATGGTGGACGTGCTTGCCGCCGAACTGAAGATGGATCCGGCGGAGTTGCGGCTGAAGAATCTGCTGCAGCCAGAGCAGTTCCCCTATGTGTCCAAGACCGGCTGGGAGTACGACTCCGGCGAGTACCCGCGGGCGTTGAAGCTGGCGATGGAGATCGCCGGATATGACGAGCTGCGCCGAGAACAGGCCGAGAAGCGCAGTCGCGGCGAATTGATGGGCATCGGCATTTCGTTCTTCACCGAAGGTGTCGGTGCCGGACCGCGGAAGCACATGGACATCCTCGGGCTCGGCATGGCGGACGGCTGCGAGTTGCGGGTGCACCCGACGGGCAAGGCGCAGGTCCGGCTATCCGTGCAGACGCAGGGCCAGGGGCACGAGACGACGTTCGCCCAGATCGTGTCGCAGGAACTCGGCATCCCACCGGAGGACATTGAGGTCATCCACGGCGACACCGACAACACACCGTTCGGGTTGGGCACCTACGGCTCCCGCTCGACGCCGGTTTCCGGTGCCGCGGCAGCCATTGTGGCGCAACGGGTTCGGCAGAAGGCGAAGATCGTCGCCGCAGCGTCGCTCGAGGTCGGTGAGGATGACCTGGAGTGGGATCACGGCCGCTGGCAGGTCAAGGGTGACCCGGAGCAGGGCCGGACCATCGCCGAAATCGCCATGCTCAGCCACGGGACACTGACACTGCCGGAGGGCGTTGAGGGCCACCTGGACGCCTCCGTCGTCTACGACCCACCCAACCTGACATACCCGTTCGGCGCCTACATCTGCGTCACTGATGTGGACCCCGGGACGGGAGCGGTGAAGGTGCGCCGGTTCATTGCGGTCGACGACTGCGGGCCCCGGATCAACCCGATGATCGTCGAGGGCCAGGTGCACGGCGGCCTCGCCGACGGCATCGGCATGGCGTTGATGCAGTTGATCGCCTTCGACGAGGACGGCAACTGCGTCGGTGGGTCGTTCATGGACTATCTGCTGCCGACATCGATGGAATGCCCGAGCTGGGAACTGGGCGAAACGGTGACCCCGTCGCCGCACCACCCGCTCGGCCTCAAGGGTGTCGGTGAATCGGCGACGGTCGGCTCGCCGCCGGCCGTGGTCAATTCGGTGATCGATGCCCTTGCGCCCTATGGGGTTCGGCACGCGGACATGCCGCTAACACCCGCGAATGTGTGGATGGCGATGCAGGGCACCCCGCTGCGAACGGACCTGGCGGTCACATGATGAGAGCTGGCGCCGGCCCGCGGACGCGCGCCGGCGGATACCCGTCATGAGCCGCGCTGACCTCGAGGTCAGGGCAACCCAGTTGCGGGATCAGGGTGTGCCCTTCGTGCGGGCGCGAGTGGTCCTCGCCGAGCGACCAACCTCGGCGAAGGCGGGTGATGAGGCCATCATCCACGCCGACGGTTCCATCGAGGGGTTCGTCGGCGGCACTTGCGCCGAGACAACGGTTCGGGCGCAGAGCCTGATGCTGCTGGACTCCAAAGAACCGCTGCTGCTGCGCATCACGCCCACCGAAGAGCAGGCTCAGCACGCCGTGACCGCGGCCGGCACGTTGACCGTGCACAACCCGTGCCTGTCCGGGGGAACCCTGGAGATCTTCCTCGACCCGGTGGTCCCTCCCCCGTTGCTGCAGGTCCTCGGCGACGGGCCCATCGCGGCGGCCCTCCGTCGGTTGGCAGGCGAACTGGAGTACCGGGTGACGACGGTGGATCCCCAGGCCATCGGCGGGGCGTTGGCAGTGGTTGTCGCATCGCATGGTCGCGAGGAGGTTGATGTGTTGGCAGCGGCGCTCGACGCCGACGTGCCGTACATCGGCCTGGTGGCCAGCCGGCGCCGGGGCGCCGGCGTGCTGGCCGAACTGGCGGAGGCGCGCCCCGACCTGGCGCGCACCGCACCCGGCCGGGTGCACAGCCCGGCCGGGTTGGACATTGGCGCCAGGTCCGCCGCCGAGATAGCGCTCGCAATTCTCGCCGAAGTGGTAGCAACACGCCTCCACTCGGCCGCGCCGAAGGATCTGGCCGCGGATCTGACTGTGAGGGCGGGTGCGCGTGGCAGTGAGAGCGGAACGGCCCCAGTGAGCACCGCGGCCATCGACCCCGTCTGCGGCATGACGGTCGCCGCCGTCGAGTCGAGCCTGCACCTCGACCACGAGGGCGAGCGCCATTACTTCTGCGGACCGGGCTGTTTGCGGGCGTTCTCGGCGAACCCCGCCGGTTTCGGGACGTCGGCCGAGTCGCACCCGACCACCAGGGTCGAGGAGTTGCTGGCTGCGGCCGGCGAGGATGCCCCAAGTTTGCGCGAGCAGTCTCGGTCAGCGGTCGTGTGACGGTGTCTTCGTCAGCCAAGCGCCGGTTCGAGTGGGTACCCTAAATCGTGACCGAGCCGGCAGACCTGTCCGCGATCGTCCCTGACGTCAGCACGCTTCGCGAGATGCTCGGTGGCTCGGGCTATCTCGCCGACGAGGGGCTCGCAACAGCGCTGTTCTGTGCTGTCCGACTGGGCCAGCCGATCCTGCTCGAGGGTGAAGCAGGCGTTGGCAAGACCTCGGCCGCCAAATCCCTCGCCGTCGCGCTCGGCACACCGTTGATCCGGCTGCAGTGTTACGAGGGTATCGATATCGCCGAGGCTGCCTACGAGTGGAACTACCCACGGCAACTGCTGGCCATTCGGCTGGCCGAGGCAGAGGGTGATGCACTCGGCGCCGATGACCTGTTCCGCCGGGACTACCTGGTCGACCGTCCGCTGCTGCGAGCCGTTGAACATCCCGGACCGTTGCCGGCGGTGCTGCTGATCGACGAGATCGACCGTGCCGATGAGCATTTCGAGGCCTTTCTGCTGGAACTTCTCGCCGAGCGGTCCATCACCGTGCCGGAGATCGGTACAATCACCGCGGCCGTTCCGCCGATTGCGGTCCTCACGTCGAACCGCACGCGCGACCTGCACGACGCGCTCAAACGGCGTTGCCTGTACCACTGGATCGACCACCCGACCGTGGACCAGGTGGTGGCGATCGTCCGCGAACGTGTCCCCGGGGCCACTGAGGCATTGGCGGTTCAGGTCTCGGCAGCAACCGGGCGGCTCCGTACCCTGGACCTGCAGAAGTCGCCGGGTACGGCCGAGGTGATCGACTGGGTGCAGGCGTTGCACGTGTTGGGACTCCCGGTGCTCGATTCCGTCTCTGCGGCAGCAACTCTCGGTTCGGTGCTGAAGTACCGGGAGGACCGTGAGGTCGCGATGGCCGCCAGTTTGGCCTGGGTTGTCGGTGACTGAGCGAGTTGGCGACGATGTCTGAGTCGCTGTTGGGCAGCGGGTTGACGACCGGTGGGCAGGGGTCCGACCTCGCGCTGCTGTGCGGGCATTTCGGGGACCTTCTGCGGTCGGCCGGAGTTCCCGTTCCCGTCGAACGGGTGTCCTGGTGGGCGCAGGCGACGGTCGCCGCCGACCCGGCGCGGATCAAGGAGCTGTACTGGTTGGCGCGGGTCACGTTGATCGACCGCGTTGAGCACGTCGAGACCTTCGATGCAGTTTTCGGCCAGGTCTTCGGCGGGTTGGTCGATGTCGCCGACTTCCGCGGCGACCCCAACAACGCCCCGTCGCCCCACACCGAACCCGGCGAGCCGAAGAACTCCGATGCCCGCGAGAATGAGCCGCGACCGCAGGCGGACGGAGCGGTCGAGCAACCCCGGGTAGCGCCGGCCGGAGCCGATGGCGACGACGAGCCCGGCGATCAGGACGACGAAGGCTCGCCGACCCTGCTGGCGATGGCATCTGAGATAGAACTGTTGCGGGACAGGGACTTTGCCGACTGCGACGCCGCAGAGCTTGCGCTCCTGGCAAGGATCATCGACAAAATGAAGGTCGTCGCGCCGGTACGACCGTCCCGCTGGGAGCCCACGCGTAGTTCCGGCCGCTCGATCGATTTGCGCCGCACACTTCGCGCCGCGGCCCGAACCGGTGGCGACCCTATTCACTGGAGTCATCGCCGGCGCGGCACGATCGCGAGGCCGATTGTGATGCTGGCGGACGTCTCGGGCTCGATGCAGGCGTACTCGCGGGTCTACCTGCGGGTACTGCAGGGCGCGGTACTCGGCGCCCGAGCACATGCCTACGTGTTTGCGACCCAACTGCACCCGGTGACCCGCGCACTCGGCCGGGGACGTCGGGAGGATGCGATCGCCCGGGCGCTGATGATGTCGCCCGACGCATCCGGCGGCACCCGGATCGGCGGCGCGGTGAAGAACTTCCTGGACACCGACGGCCGACGCGGACTGGCCCGTGGCGCGGTTGTCGTGATGGTGTCGGACGGCTGGGAACGTGCCGACCCGAATCTGCTCGGCGAGCAGATGGCCCGGTTGTCCAGGCTCGCGCATCGGGTGATCTGGGTAAATCCCCGCAAGTCCGCGCCGGGTTTCGCCCCGCTTACCGGCGGTATGGCTGCCGCGCTGCCGCACGTCGATGCGTTCATCTCCGGGCATTCGGCGCGGTCGGTGCAGGAACTGCTCGACGCCATCGCTGCTGCCTGACGTGGCTCGACTGAACGTTCTGCAGTGCAATCCACGCCGAAACCTGCGCGTTTCCCTGCACAACGTGCAGCGGGCGAGTCGATGCTGACGCCTGCGGCTCAGCGGGGGCTCGGTCAGCTCAAACTTTGGTGGCCGTGTCGATATTGTCGATCCCTGGTCGACGTAGGGACAGAACAGCCCGGTCCCCATCCGGACATCACAAGAACGGAGAGCCCAATGTCGTTTCAGGCCTACCTGGACAACGTCGAGACGAAGACCGGCAAGACGCCCAACGAGTTCATCGCAATGGCCACCAACCGCGGCTACGACTCGTCCACCAAGGCGGCCGTCATTGTCGACTGGCTGAAGCAGGACTTCGACCTCGGCCGCGGCCACGCCATGGCCATCGTCCACATCATCAAGAACGGCGCCGAGATCAGCGACAAGCACGTCGCCTCCAATGGCGTGCATCGTGATGAATCGACGACTCTCCGGCTCGACGGCAAGCAGGAACGGCTCAACACCGGCGCCTGACGACCGCACCGAAGGTGAGCAGCCTAAATAGCTCGCCGTAGGCACGCATCGAGCGGATCGGCGAAGATCTGCTGATGTCGCAACGGTCTGCTGAGCCGACAGCCGCGGAGTTCACCAGGCTGTTGTGGACCTACCAGGATGACGAGGAACTGCGAAAGATCCAGCGGTACTTCACGCCGAACGAGTCCGACACGTTCATCGGAGTCCGGATGGGGCAGGTGTTCGACCTTGCGAAGACGTTCATCGACACCACCCCCGCCGAGCTCGAGAAGCTTCTGGAGTCACCGATCCACGAAGCGCGGGCCGGTGCCCTGAGCATCATGAGCAAGCAGGCCGCGGCCAAGACGAAGCCGGAATCCCGTCGCACGGAGCTTTTCGACCTCTACCTGCGCCGGCACGACCGGATCGACAACTGGGACCTGGTCGACCTGGCCGCGCCGAACGTCATCGGCAACCACCTACTCCGAAGGCCGCGCGACATCCTCTACGAGCTCGCCCGATCGGCGAACCCGTGGGAGCGGCGCACGGCGATCTACAGCACTCTCGCCTTTGTCCGTCGAGGCGAGACCACCGACACCATTGCGATCGCAACCATTCTGGTCAACGATCCGCACGACCTGGTGCAGAAACCCACCGGCGGCATGCTGCGGGAAGCCGGCAAGAAAGACCAGCCGGCGCTCCGCGCATTTCTCGATGAGCACGCCGCCACCATGCCTCGCGTCACCCTGCGCTATGCCGTCGAACGGCTCGACCCGGCACACCGCTCGCAGTATCTAACCCGCCAGTAAGGCCCGGTGAACAGCAGGGTCAGGAGGCCTTTTCCTTGACGTAGCTGCCCGGTGCCGACTCGATCGCCGAGAACTCGCTGTTGCCAGGTGATTCCGGTGCGTCGACCTGCTCACCCCCGAAGCCCGCGAGCCACTCGTTCCAGGTCGGCCACCAGCTGCCCGGCACCTTTTCCGCGCTTTCGAACCAGGCATCCGCGTCCGCAGGAAGGTCGGCGCCAGCAGGTGCTACCCAGAAATTGCGCTTCATCTTCGCCGGCGGGTTGATCACGCCGGCAATGTGGCCGCTGGCCCCCAGCACAAACGTCCTGTCCCCGGCGAGCAGCCCGGTGCTGGCGTAGGCCGTCTTCCACGGCACGATGTGGTCCTCTTTCGAGGCATAGATGAAGGACGGCACGTCAAGTAGGCCGAGGTCGACGGCGGTGCCGAGCTGGGTGGTGGCGCCGGGTTCCCGCAGCTTGTTCTCCAGGTAGGTGTTGCGGAGGTACCAGCAGAACATCGGGCCGGGCAGGTTGGTGTCGTCGCTGTTCCAGTACAGCAGGTCGAATGCGGGCGGGGCCTGGCCCTTCAGGTAGCCCTTGACGACGTACGGCCAGATCAGGTCGTTGGCGCGCAGGGACGCGAAGACCTGGGCCAGTTCGCTGCCCTTCAGCAGGCCGCCCTTCCCGATCGAGGCCTCGCGCTGGGCGACACCGTCCTCGCTGACCAGCAGGCCGATCTCACCGGTTTCGGTGAAGTCGAGCATCGTCGTCAACAACGTCACGCTCGCGGCCTTCTGCTCTCCGCGCGCGGCCAGGATCGCCAAAGCACTGGCCAGCAGCGTGCCACCGACGCAGAACCCGAGCGTGTTGGCCTCGTCTGCACCCGAAATCTGCAGCGCGACATCGATCGCCTTCAGCACGCCGGTTTCGAGATAGTCGTCCCAGGTCAGCGACTCCTGCCCGGCACCGGCATTGCGCCAGGACACCAGGAACACCGTGTTCCCCTGCTCGACCGCGTGACCGACGAAGGAGTTCGCCGGCTGAAGGTCCAGGATGTAGTACTTGTTGATGCACGGCGGGACGATGACAAGTGGCCTCGCGTAGACCTTCTCGGTCGTCGGGGTGTACTGGATCAGTTGGATCAGGTCGTTCTGGAAGACCACGGTGCCTGGTGTGGTGCAGACGTTTCGACCGACCTCGAACGCGGTGTCATCCGTCATCGAGATCCGGCCCTTGGCCAGATCCTCGGTGAACAGCTGCAGGCCCTCGACCAGGCTCTTGCCGCCCGTTTCCAGGGCCAGTTGCTGGGCCTCCGGGTTGGTCGCCAGGTTATTGGCCGGGCTCAGCGCGTCGGTGACCTGACGGAGCGCGAAACTCCACTGGGCTTTGCTGCGCTCATCGAGTGGCGCCGCCTCCAACGCCTTGTACATCAGCTCGGTCTGCGCCAGGTAGGTACGCGCCAGCGCGGCATACCGCGGATCCTTGGTCCACGCCTCATCGGCGAACCGTCGATCCTTGATGGGTTCGTCGGCAGGGGCGAATCCTGGAACGGCGGTCAGGCCGGGAACCGCGGGCATTCCAGGCACCCCAGGTAGCCCGGCCAATGCAGCCGTCCACGGCGCTGTCAGCTGGTTGAGAGCGTCGAGCTGCCACTTGGTGAAGGCCGCCACCGACTCGTTCCACTGCTGGGTGGCGGCCGTCAGATCAACCGCTCCGGCGCCACTGGGCCACAGCACCGGGGGCTGGGTCTTGAGCAGTTCGGTGAACCACTGGGTTGGATCTTGAACGGGCTGAGTCATGGCACTCCAAAGGCAGAATCTGACGGTTCCGGCCACCGCCGTTCGACGGCAGGCCTGTCGCATCGATGCGCAACATCGACTATCGCAGCGGCGCACGTTGATGCACAGCAGCCAGAAGGATGCTAGCGATCCAACTCTCACCCCCGCTTCCCCACCCCTGATCCGGACGCACATTCCCGCTCAGTGAACGCTGAAGGCCTGCCCAGGTGCGAGCGACGTCACGCCGCAATCCGCTGCTCGGTCAGCAACTCGAGGGCGAGCGCGGTGGTCCACACCGAGGTGATCAGCACGGCGACGGCGGACCGCACACTGCCACCACCGCCCGGCCAGAAGATCAGGCACAACGAGGAGAGCCCCGTCAGGAGGCAATACGCGCTCCACCCGGTCCGTTTGAGCCGCCGGAAGCGCAGGGCGAAGATCGCGCAAACGCCGACGATCATGACGAAGGCCGACGGCGGGGCGATGGCATGGATCGTTCCGTGCCAACTCATCTCGGGCGGTAGGCCTTCCGCGGTACCCGGCGGGAAGCCGACCCCCGCGTCGACCAGAAATACCCCGGTGACGATCAGACCCAGCCCGTATCCCGCCGTCAGCAGGGGTGCCGACAGGGCACCGAAGCCCGGTCGCAGAATCCGACGAACACCGACGGCGAACGCTATCGACAACACACCCGCGAGCGCGAAATTGGCGATCTGAATCCATCCCCGGTCGCCCAAGCTGAGCAGGCTGATCCCGTGCCGCCGAAGATCAAAGCCCGGCCTGCTGATCGTCAGGATGGTGGTGACGCCGACAAAGAGCGGGCCGGCGAAGACGCCCGCCACCAGCAGCCCACGGGTCGTCGCGATCGAGTGGGCGGGGGCTCCGGGTGCGACGGCGTTGACCAAGCTCCCTCTCACACCTCGAACGACAATCTGCGCAGGCTGGGGTCCGATTGGCCGGCGCCGCCCCGGGGCACAGTCCAGACATGGTCAACGAGAATCAGCATGGCGCGGTCCGGACAAGTGTGCCCGACGCCGCAGCCGCGGGCCAGTTCCTGCTCGGCGGCACGACGCCGGTCAACCGGATGGGCTACGGCGCGATGCGGCTGTCCGGTCCGGCCATCATGGGGCCGCCCCGCGACCACGACGAGGCTGTGACGGTGTTGCGCCGCGCGGTCGAGTGCGGCGTCAACCACATCGACACCAGCGACTACTACGGCCCGCATACGGTGAACGAGCTCATTCGCGAGGCGCTGCACCCGTACCCCGAGAACCTGGTGCTGGTGACCAAGGTCGGTGCCCGCCGGACCCCCGACGGTGGTTGGCCGGCCGCCCTGTCGGCCGCCGAGCTGACCTCGGCAGTGCACGACAATCTCCGCAACCTCGGGGTGGACCGGATCGACGTCGTCAATCTGCGGATTGCCGACAGCCACGGCGGGCCATTTGTCGATGGCTCCCTGGCCGCGCCCTTCGAGGTCCTCGCCGGGTTGCGCGAGCGGGGGTTGATCCGTCATCTCGGGTTGAGCAACGTCGGCGCGGTGCAGGTCGACGAAGCCCAGTCCATTGCCCCGGTGGTTTGCGTGCAGAACATGTACAACGTCACCGCCCGCGCCGACGACGCGCTGATCGAGGCGTGCGCGGCGCAGGGCATTGCCTTCACCCCGTTCTTCCCGGTGGGTGGGTTCAGCCCGCTACAAAACGGGCGACTCGATGCATTGGCGAAGAAGTCGGGCGTCAGCAGCATGCAACTGGCGCTGGCCTGGCTGCTTGCCCGGTCGCCCAACATCCTTGCGATACCTGGCACATCGTCGGTCGCGCATCTGGAGGAGAACCTCTCAGCGGCGCAGATGACCTTGACCGCAGGCGATCTCGCCGTTCTTGATGCGCTGAGCGACTGAGTGTGCATTGCCCCTCCCCAGGATGGCCGGCCGTCAAACGAAAAATCTTCGGAAGAATCGTCACAGTCCAGTCCTTAGCTTGTTAGCAGCAAACTCAGCTAACGTTGCTAACGAGCGCGCTGGGGGGACCAGTAAAGCTTGGGCCAATACGGCCATTCCGAGGCGGCACGACCGTCAGATCCGCAAGACATATCGATAAAGGGAGTGCAGATGACCAGCACCGAGTCCTACACCGCGGTCGCGACCAAGGCCCGCGAGGCAACCGAGAAGTCCGTCGAGTCCTGGAAGCAGGGCGCGAAGACGTTCACCGATCAGGCCAACGTTGTTGCGAAGATGCCGGCCGTCGACCTGACCCAGCCGGTCGCCCGCTACTTCGATTTCGTGCAGAAGTCCGTCGACCTGAACCGCGACCTGGCGACCCGCTGGGCCGAGCTCGTCACCTCGATGACCGGCACCGTCCGCGAGCAGGCCGAGAAGGTCAGCAGCATCGTCAAGGACCAGACCGACCGCGCTGCCGACGTCACGACCGAGTCGGCGCACAAGGCCGAGGAGCTCGCCCAGGAGCAGGCCGACCTGGCCGAGAAGGCCGAGAAGGAGCAGGAGCGTCTCGCCCGTCAGGCCGAGCGCGCCGCGGCGAAGGAAGCCAAGGCGAAGGCCCGCGAGCCGTACGAGGAGCTGACCAAGGCCGAGCTGTCCGACCAGCTCGCCGAGCGTGGGCTGCCGAAGTCGGGCAACGTCGAGGAGCTCATCGAGCGCCTCGTGAGCGCCGACAGCGAGTAATTCAGGACCTACCCATGACGCCGGCGCCGGAGCTGAAACTCCCGCGCCGGCGTCATGCTCGTCCTGCCCGATTCACCCGCCCACTGCTTCACCCGCCACGGCGCGGCGCCCCAGGGCGACGGCCACCCGCTCTCGGAGATGCCACATGCCGGCCCTGCCTGCCACCTCACCCGCCGCATCCAGCCCGCACCGCGGGGAGAGTCGGCTGTACACGTACCGAGTCGGCACCGGTGAGCCGCTGGTCCTGCTGCACGGCATGGGCGAATCACACGTCGGCTGGCGGCCGGTCATCGACATGCTGGCGGCGGAGTACGACGTCATTGCCATCGATCTGCCCGGCTTCGGCCACTCCGCGTCGCTGCCGTTCTCCACGGCACCCACCGCAGCAAATCTCGCCAAGGCCGTTGAGGCGGAACTGGACATACTCGGTGTCGATGATTACCACGTCGCTGGCTATTCGCTCGGCGCACGCATCGCGCTGCACCTTGGCGGCAGCCGACGGGCCCGATCCGTCATTGCCATCGGCCCGGACGGCCTCGGCACACCGCTCGAACGGGTGCAGGGCTACTTCGGTCTTGCGGCCGGGCGCGGAGTCGCGATGGCGTTGGCGCCGGTCGCCGCGCAACTGAGCCTGACACCGGTCGGCCGGATGGTCTTCTTCGCCGGCAACCGCAGCTTCCCGTGGCAGCTGCCCGCCGCGGATGCCCGCCAGTTGCTGACCGAATACGCAGCCTCGCCCGGGTACGACGCGGTGAATTGGGTGTCCATGTTCGATGTCCCCACCGACCTGCCGAGGGTGACCCAGCCGGTGTTGTTCTTGCAGGGCACCGCAGATCCGTTGACCGGCCAGGTGCTTCGCTACCTGCCACTCATCCCGCATGCGCAACTCCGGCTGATGCCCGGGCTGAACCATGTGCCGATCTCCGACAACCCGTCGGCACTTGCCGGCATGATGCGGGAGTTCCTGCAGAAGGCCTGAGCACTCGTCAGCCCCGTCCACTTTCGGAACTCGCATCGCCGACGACGGGATCCAAGGCGGCCGGAATCCCGAGATCGTCTGCAGGCGAACGCAATTCGTCGATCCGCACCAGGGCAACGCCGGCGATGATCAACACCCCGCCGACGAATTGCATCAGCGTCGGCAACTGGCCGAGGAAAAGCCACGCGAAGAACACCGCGAACAACACCTCGGTCAGACCGATGAACGACGACAGTTTCGAGCCGAGGATCCGCGCGGCGGAGATGCCGACGACGTAGGCAAGGGCCGCCGCGATCACCGACAGGCCCAGCACGGGAACCAGCCAGCTGACCTGTTGACCCGCGAAATCGACGTCGTCCGTATTCGCCTGCATGGGCAGCAGCCCGACGGCGCCGAGCACGATGAGCGTCACGGCTCCGATCGTCATTCCGCCGCTGGCCATCGCCAGTGGCGGCAGTTCACTGTCGCTCCTGGCCGAAAGAATGAAGAACACCGCGAGGCCGACCGCCGCACCCAGACCCCAGAGCACGCCGACCACATCGATCTGGGCATCGCCGATCAGGTCGAGCACGAAGACCAGCCCGACGATCGCGACGAACGACCCGGCGATGGTCAACCGGCGCGGCGGCTGACCGCTGCGGAGCCACAGCCAGCCGACCACCAGCACGACGCCCATGTACTCCAGCAGCAGCGCCACCCCGACCGACAGGTGCTGCACGGCATTGAAATAGAAGACCTGACAGCCGGCGATCGCGACGAGCCCGTAGATGGCGACCATCCCGATGTTCCGCCGCAGGACATGCCACTTCCCGCGCAGCATGAGGATCGCGGGCACCGCCAGGATGACCGCGGCGATGGTGATGCGAATGGTCACCGCGGCCCCCGGGGACCAGCCGGCGTCGATCAGCGCGCGGGCGAACGTGCCCGACGTGCCGAAGGTGGCCGCCGACAGCAGCGCCAGGGCCAGCCCGGTCCGGGCCCGGTTCGCCTGCAGCATGCTGTCCTCCTCGGTGCGATAGCCTCGTGTCATGAGTCATGACTGACTATGCTGATGACACTAGCGGGCAATCCCGACAGGAGTCAACATGCTCTTTGCTCATGACACAGAGGTCGCGCTCGCTGCCGCGGCAGCATTGGTGAACTCTGTCGACGTCCTGGATCCCACCGATGAGAAGCTGCCCGACACCGCCGCCCTGGCCGAGTTCGTGCAGACCTGGGGCTGGACCGGAGAGGTCCGCGGCGATGACGCCGAGCTCCGCGCGGTTCGGGCGCTGCGACCACGGTTGCGGCAGATCTGGCTGACCGACGAGGACGGCGTCGTGCAGATCATCAACAACCTGCTCTGGGAAGCCAGGGCATTGCCGCAACTGGTGAAGCACGACCAATGGCACTACCACCTGCACGCCACGCCCCCTGCGGCGCCGTTGGCCACCCGGATGGCGGTCGAGGCCGCGATGGCGATGGTCGACGTCGTCCGCTCCGGCGAACTGGGCAGGTTGCGTATCTGTGAATCCCCCACCTGCGATGACGTGGTGGTTGACCTGTCGAAGAACAGGTCCAAGAGGTTCTGCGATGGGAGCTGTGGGAATCGGGCAGCGGTAGCCGCCTACCGGGCCCGCAGGTCGAAGGCAGTGACCTCGAGCGCAGGTTAAGCAGCCGTACCGGCCGACCGACCGTCATGATGGGCCGATGAATGCTTTTACCGCCAAGCCGTGGCTCGCTGCGTACGCGCCCGGGGTCCCGGTGGCCATCGAACCACCCGAGCAGAGCCTCACCGACATGATCGACGCGTCGGCAAAGATCTACCGCCAGAAGGTCGCGCTGGACTTCTTCGGATCCACGACGACCTACGGCGAGCTCGGCAAGCAGATCAACCGGGCGGCGAACGGTCTGCGGTTGATCGGCGTTCGCCCCGGTGATCGGGTGGCGATCGTGCTGCCGAACTGTCCGCAGCATATCGTCGCCTTCTATGCGGTACTCAGACTGGGCGCGATCGTCGTCGAACACAATCCGCTGTACACCGAACGCGAATTGCGCCACCAGTTCTCCGACCACGGCGCAACGATCGCGATTGTCTGGGACAAGGTCGCCGACTCGGTTCTCGCCTTTCCCGCCGCCATGGGTGTGACGACAGTGATCTCGGTGGATATCAGCGCGGGTATGCCGCTGAAGAACCGCATTCTGCTGCGGCTGCCGCTGAAGAAGGCGCGCGACGCGCGCTCCGCCCTGACGTCCGGCAAGCTGAGCCCCGGCGCCACCGACTGGCGCGACGTCGTGGGAGCAAAGCCGTTGCCGTCGGGCCATCCCCGCCCCGACATCGGCGACATCGCTGTCCTGCAATACACGAGCGGCACCACCGGCAACCCCAAGGGCGCCGTCTTGACGCACCGCAATCTGCGCGCCAACGCGGCGCAGGGTGAGGCCTGGGTACCGGGGCTGCGACGCGGTAGTGAGGTGTTCTACGCCATCCTGCCGATGTTCCACGCCTACGGACTGACGCTCTGCCTGACATTCGCGATGAGCATGGGCGCCAGACTCGTCCTGTTGCCCAAGTTCGACGAGAACCTGGTGTTGGACGCCATGAAGCGGGCGCCGGCCACCTTCCTGCCTGCGGTGCCGCCGATCTACGAGCGACTGGCCACAGCGGCAGCGAACCGCGATGTCAGCCTGAGCGGTATCCGGTTCGCCATCTCCGGCGCCATGAGTTTGCCGGTCGCGACCGTCTCGATGTGGGAGAAGGCAAGTGGTGGACTGCTTGTCGAGGGCTACGGGATGACAGAGACCTCGCCCGTTGCGCTCGGCAACCCGATCGGTCCGAGCAGGCGCCCCGGGACGGTGGGCGTCCCGTTCCCGAGCACCGAAATTCGCGTCGTCGATCCCGACGATCCCACGATCGACCGGGGATTCGACGAAGCGGGCGAGCTGCTGATCCGCGGGCCGCAGGTGTTCTCGGGCTATTGGAATCGGCCACAGGAGACGGCGGATGTGCTGTTGCCGGAAGGCTGGTTGCGGACCGGCGACATCGTCCGGGTGTCGCCGGACGGATTTGTCACCATCGTCGACCGGATCAAAGAACTGATCATTACCGGCGGGTTCAATGTCGCGCCGTCCGAGGTCGAGGATGCCCTCCGGCAGCACCCCACGGTCGCGGACGCTGCCGCGGTGGGCATCGACCATCCCGGCGGCGGCGAGACCGTTGCTGCCGCAGTAATTCTCGCCGACGGGGCGGCGTTGGATGTCGACGCCCTACGGGCCCACTGCCGAGCCCACCTGGCCGCCTACAAGGTGCCGCGCACCATCGTGGCCGTCGACGAACTGCCCAGGTCGTTGATCGGCAAGGTGCTGCGGAAGCAGGTGCGTGGCATGCTCAACAACATGACCGAGACCGGCGCCACCCCCGAAAATCCCAGCTCCTCGACCGGATCCGGATCGCAGGCCTCTTTCGCCCGCCACGACATCAACGTTGATGCCCCCGAGGACACCAGCGGTGAGCACGAACAGGCCACCTTCGACCGGCATGACGTCGACGTGAACGCCCCCGACTCGGTCGTCGAGACCGAAGAGGCGACATTCGACCGACACGACGTGAATGTCGCCGGCCCGGACGCGGTGAACGAAGAGGACGAGGCGACGTACGACCGTCACGACACCGAGAAGTAGCCACCCGACCCACCTGGCCGAGTCCTCTCCCTCGGGGCTCAGCCAGATCGTGCTTGCGTAAGTTACTGGCCAGTAATAACCTGGGTTAACATCGTCGGAGCGGCCAGTTGATGGCGGCCCTGGCGGCCCAGTCCGTTGACGTCGCGTCAGCGTGCAGCACATCGCATGCCAGCAACCTGCATCGTTCAGCAGCACCGCCTGAGGGAGCCCCCGAGATGAGCCATTACCGTTCCAATGTCCGTGATCTCGAGTTCAACCTGTTCGAAGTACTGGGCGCCGGCGACGCCATGGGCGTCGGGCCGTTCGCCGAGATGGACGCCGAAACCGCCAGCGGCGTCCTGCACGAACTGGAGAAGGTCGCCGCCGGCCCGATTGCCGCGTCCTTCGTCGACGCCGATCGAAATCCGCCGGTGTACGACCCGAAGACGTTCAGCGTCACGATGCCGGAGTCGTTCAAGGCCTCGTTCCGGGCCATCGTCGACGGCGAGTGGTTCCGGCTGGATCTGGCCGAAGAACTCGGGGGCTACGGGGCGTCACCGAGCCTCCGCTGGGCGGCCTCTGAGCTGATTCTCGGCGCCAACCCGGCGCTCTTCATGTATTCCGGCGGCCCGAACTTCGCCGCCGTCGTCCACCACAACGGCACCCCGCTCCAGCAGCAGATGGCCGAGACCATGATCGAGAAGCGGTGGGGCTCGACAATGGTGCTCACCGAGCCGGACGCCGGCAGCGATGTCGGGGCGGGCCGGACCAAGGCCGTGCTGCAGCCCGACGGAACCTGGCATCTGGAGGGTGTCAAGCGATTCATCACCTCAGCAGAACATGACCTCACCGAGAACATCGTGCACATGGTGCTGGCCCGCCCGGAAGGCCCGGGCATCGAGAATCGGCCGGGGACAAAGGGTCTGAGCCTGTTCGTGGTGCCCAAGTTCCTCTTCGACCCGGCGACCGGCGAGCTCGGCGAGCGGAACGGGGTGTTCGTCACCGGGGTGGAACACAAGATGGGTCTGAAGGTCTCGACCACCTGCGAGCTCAGTTTCGGTATTCACGGCACCCCCGCCGTCGGATACCTGTTGGGCGACAAGCACGATGGCATCGCGCAGATGTTCCAGGTGATCGAATACGCCAGGATGATGGTCGGCACCAAGGCCATTGCCACCCTGTCCACCGGCTACCTGAACGCCCTGGAATACGCCAAGGAGCGGGTGCAGAGCGCGGACCTGACCAGGGCAGGAGACAAGACCGCACCGCGCGTGACGATCATCCACCACCCGGACGTGCGCCGGATCCTGATGAAGCAGAAGGCCTATGCCGAAGGCCTGCGGGCGGTCTACCTGTACACCGCCGGATGGCAGGACAAGATCGCCGGCGGGCAATTGAACGCCGACGCCCTGGTGTCCGCCAAGCATGTCAACGACCTGCTGCTGCCGATCGTCAAGGGTGTCGGCTCGGAGCGCGCCTACGAGAACCTGGCGCTGTCGCTGCAGGTGTTCGGGGGGTCCGGCTACACCCAGGACTACCCGATCGAGCAGTACATCCGGGACGCCAAGATCGACACCCTGTACGAGGGCACCACCGCGATCCAGGCCCAGGACTTCTTCTTCCGCAAGATCGTCAAGGATGCCGGCGCCGCGCTGGGCGTGGTGGCCGGCGAGATCGCGACGTTCATCAAGACCTCACTGTCGGAGAACACCGATGGCCGCAACAAGGAAGAACTACTGCTGCTCGGCACGGCGCTGGCCGACGTGCAGGCGATGGTCGGCTCGTTGGTCGGCTACGCCATGGCCTCCGTGCAGGAACCCACGACCGTCTACAAGGTCGGCGAACATGCCGTCAGCCTGCTGATGAGTGTCGGCGACCTGCTCATCGGTTACCTGCTGCTCCGTCAGGCAGTCGTCGCGCAGGCGGCCCTGGACGACGGGGCGTCGCCCAAGGACACCGACTTCTACGCGGGCAAGCTCGCCGTCGCGCACTGGTTCGCCCGGAATGTGCTGCCCGAGCTGACCGCCCGCCGCGGCATCGTCGAAGGTGCCGACGGTTCGCTGATGGAGGTCGCGGAAGCGGCATTCTGAGTTGGGCCCAGTAGCGCAGGACCCGGTCGACGTTCAGCGGCTCGCCGCGGCGGCCGGGACCGTCGCCGAACTCGACCACCTGATCTCGCACTGCCGTGCCTGCCCGCGACTCGTGGCCTGGCGGGAAGAGGTTGCCGCCGTCAAGCGGTTGTCGTTCCGTGACGAGACCTATTGGGGGCGGCCGGTTCCAGGATTCGGGCCGGCCGATGCCGGGGTGCTGATCGTCGGCCTCGCACCGGCCGCGCATGGCGCGAATCGCACCGGGCGGATGTTCACCGGCGATCGCAGCGGCGACGTGCTGTACGCAGCATTGCACCGGGTCGGTTATGCCTCGCATCCGACCTCAACGCGGATCGACGACGGCCTGACGTTGACCGGCCTCCGCATCACCGCGCCGGTGCACTGCGCGCCGCCGGCGAACAAGCCCACTCCGGACGAACTGCACGCCTGCGCGCCGTATCTCGACCGGGAGCTGGAACTGCTGGCGCCAACCTTGCGAGTGGTGATAACACTCGGCGCGATCGGCTGGCAGGCGCTGTTACGGGCGCTCCAGGACGCGGGGTGGCTCATTCCGCGACCACGTCCCCGGTTCGGCCACGGCGCGGAGGTCGCGATCGAACACCCCGACGGTCGGCAGCTGGTGATCCTGGGCTGTTACCACGTCAGCCAGCAGAACACCTTCACCGGCAGGTTGACCCCAGCCATGCTGGACGTTGTGCTGCACCGGGCACGCACGTTGGCGGATAGAGCGCACTGACCTTGATGATCAACGACTGCGGCCCTTTGGTGTTGTCGTGCAACACCAAAGGGCCGCGTTCGTTGATCATGGAGCAGATTCAGACACTCGGTCTGCCAGGGTCAGTCCTCGACCCCGCCGGGATCAGTCGTCACTGTCGACCCAGTCGAAGGTCTTGGTGACGGCCTTCTTCCACTTGCGGTAGTGCTTGGCCCTGGTTGCCTCGTCCATGTTCGGTTCCCAACGCTTGGACTCGGCCCAGTTGTTGCGGATGTCGTCCTCGGACTCCCAGAACCCGACGGCAAGGCCGGCGGCGTACGCGGCACCGAGAGCGGTGGTCTCGGCGACCACCGGCCGGATGACCGGCACGCCGAGGATGTCGGCCTGGAACTGCATCAGCGTCTCGTTGACGACCATGCCGCCGTCGACCTTGAGGGCGGTGAGATCGACGCCGGAGTCGGCGTTCATCGCATCGAGGACCTCCTTGGTCTGGAACGCTGTTGCCTCGAGAACGGCGCGGGCGATGTGGCCCTTGTTGACGTACCTTGTCAGCCCGACGATCGCGCCGCGGGCGTCGTCGCGCCAGTACGGCGCGAACAGGCCGGAGAAGGCCGGCACGAAGTAGCAGCCGCCGTTGTCCTCGACCGTCGCGGCAAGGGTTTCGATTTCCGGCGCAGAGGTAATCAGCCCGAGGTTGTCACGAATCCACTGCACCAGCGAACCGGACACCGCGATGGAGCCCTCCAGCGCGTAGATCGTGGGCTGGTCACCGATCTTGTAGCAGACCGTGGTCAGCAGGCCGTTCTTCGACGGGACTACCTCGGTTCCGGTGTTGAGCAGCATGAAGTTGCCGGTGCCGTAGGTGTTCTTGGCCTCACCCGGCGACAGGCAGGCCTGGCCGAAGGTGGCTGCCTGCTGGTCGCCGAGGATGCCGGCAATCGGGACGCCGGCGAACGAGCCCTTCTCCCTGCCCATGCCGTAGACCTCGGACGAGGAACGGATCTCCGGCAGCATCGACATCGGGATGGTCATGTCCGCGGCGATGGACTCGTCCCAGGTCAGGGTGGCGAGGTCCATCAGCATGGTCCGGGAGGCATTGGTGGGCTCGGTGTAGTGCAGGCCGCCGTTGATGCCTCCGGTCATGTTCCAGATGGTCCAGGTGTCCATGTTGCCGAACATCAGGTCACCGGCTTCAGCCTTTTCCCTTGCACCCTCGACGTTGTCCAGGATCCACTTGACCTTGGGTCCGGAGAAGTAGGTCGCCAGCGGCAGTCCGACCTTGGCCTTGTAGCGCTCGACACCGCCACCGAGATCGGCCAGGTCGTGGCAGATCCCGTCGGTCCGGGTGTCCTGCCAGACAATCGCGTTGTAGACCGGAATACCCGTCTTGCGGTCCCAAACCAGTGCCGTCTCGCGCTGATTGGTGATACCGACCGCGGCGATGTCCTTCTCGCTCAGGTCGACCTTGCCGAGCGCGGCAGCTGCGACAGACCTGGTGTTCTCCCAGATCTCGATGGCATTGTGTTCGACCCAGCCTGCCTTGGGGAAGATCTGTTCGTGCTCCTTCTGGTCGACAGAAACGACCCGTCCTTCACGGTTGAACACCATGCACCGGGTGGACGTGGTTCCCTGGTCGATCGAGGCTACGAACTTTTCACTCATCTGCGCTTACATCCCTTTCGTCGCTGCTTCATTGGAGGACTGGACCTTCGATGTGTCGCGATACGCCGCAGTCAACGGCGATGACGCGACCAGGTGACGGCGCCTGGGCGCCGTGCACGGTGGGCCGCCAAAGTGGCCCACCGGCCGACAGACAACTGCGAACTAGCTGACGCCGGGGATGATTCCGTATCCCCCGAGCGCCAGGAATGCCAAGGCACCGAGGGCGCCACCGATCAATGGGCCGACAACTGGCACCCACGCATAACTCCAGTCGGAGCCGCCCTTGCCCTTGATCGGCAGGATGGCGTGCGCGATGCGTGGGCCGAGGTCACGAGCAGGGTTGATCGCGTATCCCGTTGGTCCACCGAGCGAGGCACCAATACCGACGACAACGAGGGCGACGAACAGCGGTCCTAGACCGGACGGCGAACCGCCCGACACCAGGATGACGAAGATCAGCACGAAGGTGCCGATGATCTCGGTCAGGGTGTTCCACCCGTAGTTGCGAATCGCGGGGCCGGTGGAGAAAACGGCCAGCTTCTTCCCGGGGTCCTCTTCGGTGTCGAAATGTTCCTTGAATGCCAGCCAGGCGATGATCGCGCCGATGAAGGCACCGATCAGTTCGGCCGCGTAATACACCAACGACTGCGCGAACGTGATGTCACCGGTAATGGTGAGCGCAATCGTGACCGCAGGGTTGAGATGGGCGCCGCTTCGAAACGCGACATAGACGCCGCAGAAGACCGCTAGGCCCCACCCGAAGTTGATGAGCAGCCAACCGCCGCCCTCACCCTTACTACCCTTGAGGATCGCGGTTGCGACGACGCCGCAACCCAGCAGCAACAGCATCGCTGTTCCTGTTACCTCGGAGACGAAAATCTCTCCGTTCGAGATGTCAACAGCCAACGGTGGCCTCCTTGAGAGTGCGATCCGGTACCGGCACTGGTACCGAAATTGCGGTGGTGATCATGAACCAACCGAGTGGAACCTACGCCTAAACGTGATCTGGGTCACGGGTTTGTCTGGTGAGTTACATCAATGTGACCCAGGTGTGTCGAAGCGAGGACTTATTGCTCAGCCCGCACCCACCCGGACATCTTCCGCGCCGAGGCGCGCCGCGTCGGCGGTTTGGTCGTCGGGCATCTGCTGCGACTCGCGTTCGGCGGCGACCCGGTGGCGGTAGTGCACAACCTCCCGCTCCACTGCGCCCGCGTCCCAGCCGAGGATCGGCGCGACCAACTCGGCGACCTCCTGTGCTGCCGCGTCACCGCGATCCCAGGTGTCGATGGAGATCCTGGTCCGGCGGGCCAGGATGTCGTCCAGGTGCAGTGCACCTTCGTGGGTGACGGCGTACTTCGCCTCCACCTTCAGATACTTCGGTGCGGTGGACAGCGGTTGCAGCAGTTCGGGTTCGTTCTCCGCGAGCGCCAGCAGCTCATGGATCGAACTTCCGTAGCGGCCCAGCAGATGCTCGATCCGCGCTAGGTCCAAGCCGGTCCGGGTCGCCAGGTTCGCGCGGGTTGCCCACAGCGGCTTGTACCCGTCGGCGCCGATCAACGGGGTCTCATGGGTGATCGACTTGCCGACCTTCCCCGGCAGGCCCTTGACCGCCTCGTTGATCGCGTCCTCGGCCATCACTCGGTAGGTCGTGTACTTGCCACCCGCAACGATCACCAGGCCGGGAACCGGCGAGACACAGGCATGTTCGCGGGACAGCTTGCTGGTCTGGTCGGATTCGCCGGCCAGCAACGGTCGCAGACCCGCATACACCCCGACGACATCGTCTCGGGTCAAGGGCTTCTCGAGCAACGAGTTGGCGTGTTCGAGGATGTAGTCGATGTCGGAGCTACTGGCTGCCGGGTGTGCCTTGTCCAGATCCCAAGGGGTGTCGGTGGTGCCGATGACCCAGAAGTCCTCGCTCCAGGGGCACGGAATGATGAACAGCAGGCTCTTCTCGGTCTCGGTGATCAGCCCGGTCTTGGACTTGATCCGGTCCCGGGGGACAACGATGTGCACGCCCTTGGACGCCTGCACCCGGAACTGTCCCTTGCCGCCGATCATCTTCTGGATGTCATCGGTCCAGACGCCGGTGGCGTTCACCGTCCGCTTGGCCCTGATCTGGATCTCCTTGCCGCTCTCCAGATCCTTCACGGTTGCGCCCACCACCTTTTCGCCGTCCCGCAGCAGCCCGATCACCCGGGCGCTGGTGGCAACATGGGCGCCGTAGGCGGCAGCCGTGCGGGAGATCATCATGGTGTGCCTGGCGTCGTCGAGCTGGCCCTCGTAGAACTTGATGGCGCCCTGGATGTGGCCGATCTTCCCGTCCGGGAAGCTCTCCAGGGTCTTGCGCTTGCTCATGTGCTTGTGGTGCGAGGGGACACCCTTGCCGGCGCCGAGGACGTCGTACACACCGATTCCCAGACCGACGTAGCCCCGGTCGATGCCCTTGCGCTCCAACGGGTAGATGAACTCCACCGGGCGGGCCAGGTGCGGGCACAGGGTGTCCAGGATCAGCGATCGCTCCCGGAGCGCCTCGAACACCAGCGAGAAGTTCAGCTGCTTGAGGTACCGCAGGCCGCCGTGCACCAGCTTGGAGGATCGGCTCGAGGTACCGGATGCCAGGTCCCTCGCCTCGACCAGTCCGACCGTCAGACCGCGGCTGGCCGCGTCGAGCGCCGCACCGGCGCCGACGACCCCGGCGCCGATCACCAGCACATCCAGTTCGGTGCCGGCCATGTGGTCCAGTGCCTCTTGGCGGGTCTGGGGATTCAGTTCTGTTGTTGTATAGCTCATCCGCTAAAACTCCTACTGGTCGTAATGCTGTCGTTGGTGAAGGACTCGTCGTGAGTTTGAGAGGTCCGGGTCAGTCGACGAACGTCCGAGCCGCCGGGACCAGGGTGGAGCGGTCGGGATCGTGGTAGGTCTCGATGAACCGGATGGTTCCGGAGCGCGCGCGCATGGACAGCGAGCTGGTGCGGACCCGCCCGGTGCCGAATCGCACACCCTTGAGCAGGGCCCCGTCGGTGACGCCGGTCGCCGCGAAGAACACGTCCTCGCCGGCAACCAGATCCCTGGTCGTCAGAATCCGATCGAGGTCGTAGCCCAGGTTGATCGCTGCCGATCGCTCCTCGTCGTTACGCGGGGCGAGCCGGGCGAAGATCTCGCCACCCAGGCAGCGCAGCGCCGCCGCCGCGATCACGCCCTCCGGCGTTCCGCCGGTGCCCAGCAGCAGATCGACGCCGGTGTCAATGGTTTCGACGGACGCCGCCATGATGGCGCCGGCCACGTCGCCGTCCGGCAGGAACTTGATCCTGGCGCCGGCCGCCCGGATCGACTCGACCAGGTGGGTGTGCCGCGGCCGGTCGAGAACGGCGACGGTGAGGTCGTCGGCCCTGCGGCCCAACGCCTTTGCCACGGCCTTGATCATGTCGCCGACCGGCGCCTCCGGGTCGACGGCGCCGGCGGCGGCCGGCGGAACGACCGTCTTGCGCATGTAGAAGCAGGGACCGGGATCGAACATCCTGCCGCGCTCGGCCAACGCCACCACGCTCAGCGCGTCCGGGAGCGACTTCGCAGCGAGGGTCGTGCCGTCGATCGGATCGACCGCGATATCGACTTCCGGTCCGCTCCCGTCACCGACCTCCTCGCCGTTGAACAGCATGGGCGCTTCGTCCTTCTCGCCCTCGCCGATCACCACAACGCCGCGCATCGACACAGTACCGAGGACCGGCCGCATCGCGTCGACAGCCGCGGCGTCGACCTGATTCTTGTCACCGCGGCCGAGGAAACGGGCAGATGCCATTGCGGCGGCCTCGGTGCCGCGGATCAACTCAACAGCCAGGTTGCGGTCGGGTTCTCGCGTTCTCGGACCGGTCTGTCGCGGTTGTGTGGTGGTCACTGATAGTCCTCGCTCACTGGGGTGGGACAGGGGCGTACTCGCCGGTCTCTGGCGGCTGCCCGGGTCGCGGAACTGCGAATGAACCGATGAGGATCGGTCGAGCACCGATAGCTGGATTCGGGCAGACCGATCCGCATCTCACCGCCTCCTCGCAGTCGCTACTCATCATGGCCCAGGGACCATCTGGTTGCAGACCGTACCCACGTCAACGATCACGTCACAACACCTACCGTTCGGCATTGTCGAACGGATGACAACGGCGGCGGGTAATCTGACACGATGCCGGGCAGCGTGCAGTCAGTGGAGCGGGCCGCTGCCATCCTGCGATTGCTGGCGCAGGAGAACGAGCCGATCGGGCTCGCCCAGATTTCTTCGGCCCTCGGTCTGGCGAAGGGCACGGTGCACGGAATCCTGCGCACGCTGGAGGATGTCGGCTTTGTTGAACAGGACCAGGCCAGTGGCCCCTACCGGGTTGCCACCGAGGTGTTCCGGCTCGGCTGGACCAAACTCGACCAGAACGAACTGCGCTCGAAGGCGTTGAACTGGACCGACGCATTGGCCGCGCGGACCGGCGAATCCGCCAGGGTCGCGGCATTTCACGGCGGCCACGCCGAGGTGGCCCATCACGTTTTCCGCCCGGACGGCGGTACCCAGGTCCTGGTCACCGGATCGGTGGTTCCACTACACGCCAGCGCGTTGGGCAAGGTGCTCCTCGCCTACGACCCCGGTGCTGTTCGCAGCGTGGCGAAACAGCCGCTGCCCGGGCTGACGAACCGAACGATCACCGATCGGGTGGTCCTGCAGCGCGAGTTGGCCGAGATCCGCGACCTGGGGTGGGCCGGTTCGGTCGGCGAGGTGGAGCCCGGAGTCGCCGGGATTGCGGCCCCCATCCGGGACTCCGGCGGATACGTGGTGGCAGTGGTCGGTATCGAGGGCTCCGTCGACCGGGTGTGCGATGACCGGATGAAACCACGGACCGCTCTGGTCAACCACGTGATGAAGGCCGGCCGGTCGATCTCCCGCGAACTGGGCCACGGGCGGGAGTGGGGATGAGCGAGCGTCAGCGAGCGAATGGTGGGCCAGTTGCCGACACCCTGCGAGGTACGAGCCGGGAGTCGGCATGAGCGAGCGGTACATCGCTGCCCTCGACCAGGGCACTACCTCCACCCGATGTGTGCTGTTCGACCGGCACGGCCGGATGGTGTCGATCGCCCAGCGTGAGCATCATCAGCACTTCCCCCAGCCCGGCTGGGTGGAGCACGATGCGGCCGAGATCTGGTCCATCGTCAGGAAAGTCATTCCGCAGGCCCTCGCCGATGCCGGCGTCGATGCCGGGCAGGTGGTCGGCCTCGGGGTGACGAATCAACGCGAGACCACGGTGGTCTGGAATCGTCATACCGGGGTTCCGGTCGGCCGGGCCATCGTCTGGCAGGACACCAGAACCAGTTCGCTGCTGGCCCGGCTGGGCAATCGGATCGATCCTGCCGACGTGTTGCTGCGCACCGGATTGCCGATGGCCACGTATTTCTCGGGGGCGAAGCTGCGCTGGCTGCTGGACCGGGATCCGGCGCTGCAGCCGGCAGCGGAACGCGGGGATCTGCTGTTCGGCACGATGGACAGCTGGATCACCTGGAACCTGACCGGTGGACCGGGCGGGGCGGCCGGGCGGCCGGGATTGCATGTCACCGATGTCACCAACGCCAGCCGCACCATGCTGATGAATCTCGAAACCCTTGACTGGGACGACGATCTGCTGTCTGCGTTCGATATTCCGAGGGCCATGTTGCCCGAGATCCGGCCGAGCATCGCGCGGTGGGGAAAGATGGTCGACCCGTTGCCCGGGATTGACATCGGCGCGGTGATCGGTGATCAACAGGCTTCGCTGTTCGGGCAGACGGCTTTCGAGGCCGGCGAGGCCAAATGCACGTTCGGCACCGGGAGTTTTCTGCTGCTCAACACGGGCACGGAGATCGTCCGTTCGACCCACGGCCTGATCACCACGGTCGCACACAAGGTCGACGGCGAGCCCGCCGTCTACGCACTGGAGGGGTCGGTGGCGGTGGCCGGCGGACTTGTCCAGTGGTGCCGGGACAACCTCGGGCTGATCCGCTCGCCCGCGGAGATCGAAACCCTCGCCGCCGGGGTGCCGGACAACGGCGGCTGCTACCTGGTGCCGGCCTTCTCGGGACTGTTCGCGCCGCATTGGGACAACAACGCCCAAGGGGTGTTGGTCGGGCTGACGTCTTTTGTCACCAAGGCGCACATCGCCCGCGCGGTGCTGGAGGCAACGGCCTGGCAGACCCGCGATGTCCTGGACGCGATGAACGCCGACGCCGGGGTGCCGGCGTTGTCGCTGGCCGTCGACGGCGGCATGACGGGCGACAACCTGCTGATGCAGCTGGTCGCCGACGCTCTTGACATCCCGGTCGTTCGGCCGATGATGGCCGAGACGGTCGCGTTGGGTGCGGCGTACGCGGCCGGCCTTGCGGTCGGATACTGGCCGGACCGGCAGGTACTGCGCAAACACTGGCAGCGCGCCGGCGAGTGGCGGCCGTTGATCGACCCGGAGCGCCGCACCGCGGAGCTGGCCAGTTGGCGTCATGCGGTGTCGTTGGCCAGCGCCTGGGGAAACAGGCGGAAGTAGATCGTGTCTGCGAAAAGCAGCAGACGCGATGTACCGGCACATTGGCGCCTGACGACTTCGTCGCAGGCGATTGGTGCCGTCGGGTGGAATCGAACCACCCGCATCGCCCAAGCTCGACTGCCGCGCGCACTGAGCGCACCGTCTGTCGGCAGTCCGATTACCTTCAATCAGGCACACCATCGCATCCAGGGCCGGCCGCTTGTTACAACACAGCGGACCGCACATATGTTCCGGGTGCGGTCGAGGAGATTGCCGGCCCTGCGTGCAGCAGGTGATCCAGCTCGGCGGCCGGGGCCGGCCTGGCGTACAGATAGCCCTGGACGAACTGGCAACCCAACGACCTGAGGATGTCGGCCTGCGCCGTGCACTCGACGCCCTCGGCCGTCACCAGCAGATCGAGGTCCCGGCCAAGGGCCAGCAGGGCTCGCAGGAAGCGTTCCGCCGATGGGTCGGTGTGGATGTTCGCGACGAACGCGATGTCGATCTTCACGGCCTGCAGCGGGATCCGCCGCAGGCTCAGCAGCGAGGAGTACCCGGTGCCGAAATCATCCAGCCACAGGTGAACGCCCAGCTCGCGGAGCTGGCCGGCGACGACGCCGGCGACGGCGGTCTCGCCGAGCAGCGCATCCTCGGTGACCTCCAGCAGCAGCCGGTTCTCGCCGAGGCCATGCCGCAGGAGGGCGGCGGCGACCCGCCGCGGAAAGTCCGGATCGTTCATCAGCTCGGCCGGGACGTTCACCCCCACCTGCAGGTCGCCGCGACCCAGCAGCGCCGTCCACTCGGCCAATTGCGCACATGCCCGCTCGAGCATCAGGTCGGTCAACGCGGGTAGCAGGCCCAACCGGCCGGTGAGCTTGATGAAGTAGTCCTGGTCGACCAGCTCGGCGCCGACCCGCCACCTGGCAAGCGCCTCCATCGAGTGGACCTGGCCACCGGCCAGGTCCATGACCGGTTGGAAGAAGCACTCGATGTCCCCGGCCCGGATCGCAGCGATCAGCAGTGGCCGGTAGTGCAGATCGGCGGCCTCCGGCACCACCATCGACGGTTCGTACAGCGCGACCTGTCCCTTCCCGGACCGCTTCGCGGCGTACATCGCGATGTCGGCCCTGGAGTACAGCTCGTCCAGCGGTGGTGTCGGCTGCCCGGCATCGACTTCCGCGATGCCGATACTGGCGCCGATCACCAATTGCTCGCCCGCGAGGGAGAACGCCGGCCGCAGGCAGTCGACCAGCCTGGTGCCGACATCGATGGCATCGCTGTCACCCTCCACCAGGACTGCGAACTCGTCGCCGCCGAAGCGGGCGACGGTATCGCTGACCCGGATAGCGCCGAGGAACCGCTCCGCCACCCGGATCACCAGTTCGTCACCGACCGGGTGCCCCAGGGTGTCGTTGACCACCTTGAAGTCGTCGAGATCGACGAAGAGCAGGGCCAACGGCCGCATGCTGCGGCGGTGTTGTTCCAGCGCATGGGTGACCCGATCGGTGAACAGCGCCCGGTTCGGCAGTCCGGTCAGCTGGTCGGCGAACGCCTGCGCCTGCAGCTCGCGCTCCCGGCTCTCCAGATGCCTGGTCAAGGTCCCGTTGTCGCGGATGGTCAGATACTGCCGCAGCAGCACGCCGAGAAAGGTGACGACGATCAGCACGCCCGTCACCGGGCCGGTGCCGTAGTTGACGCGATCGACGCCGACAACAACCAGTGCCACGGCCAGCGGCACGTAGGGCAACATGCTCGTGCCGCGGACCAGCGGCAGGCTCGGCCGGGCCGTGGTCAGGAACGTCGGCCCGGACCGGATCGACGGGTCCTGGCGGTACCCGCTGGCCAGCGCAGCACAGCCGATCAAACCGAACCCCGCGGTCCAGCCCAGCCCGGTGACCGAGCCGGAATCGAACTCCGCAGACGCGGAAACGTAGGCGTAGAAGCCGTCCGAGATGGCGATCAGGGCCATCGCCACCGCAACGGCCGCCAGGCTCGACCGATGATCGACCCGGCGGCTGGTGCCGAGCAGGACCATGGTCAGGACCACGATGTCGCCACACGGGTAGGCCAGGTTGATCGAGAAGCCCAGCAGACCGGACTCGTCCGCCCTGGCCGCCACCTGATGGATCGACGTCACCCAGCTGATCGTGAACAGGGACATCCCGATGATGAAGGCGTCCAGTGATGTCCGGAGTCGATCGGTGTGCCGGCCGTCGGACGGCCAGACCGCGAACGCCATCAGGGCGGTGAACAACAGGAAGAACGGGTCGGCGATGGACACCTGCGGGATCTCCCCGTCCAGCACGGCGTCGAAGTAGCACCAGATCAGCTGACCGACGGTCCAGGAGCCGCAGGCGAGGGTGACCAGCAACCAGGCGCGGCGCTGGGGACCCGCGTGCCGGCGCACCGCGAAGGCGGCCGCCGCGGTGGCCAGTCCGGCTGCTGCCAACTGTCCGAGCTGGCTCACCCAGGACGCGAAGCCGGACCCCGAGCCCGACGCGCTGGAGGCGAGGTATCCGCCGACGATCAGGGCGAGCACGAACAGGCCGGCCGAGATCACGCTGGTGCGCAACCACCTGGAGAGGACCGGGCCCTGGTGGGTTCCTGATGATGGTGTCCCGGTCATCCCGGAGACGTCCGGAAGTGGCGGCAGGGCGGGGATCGCAGAGGATCTCATCACCCTCCCCCTCGCAACCGGCGGCAGCTTTTCATCCGGCACCGCCCACCCCACCGCCGGTATTCCGCGGATTCGAACGGCCCAGCGCCCTTCAGCGAAGGCTGACGCACGTGGAGCTGATCGGGCAAGACGATCCGGCGACGCTAAGCCCTTGGTGGCGCGCTATCACTCTGCCGAGCTCGGCGAGCACACAAGGTCACCGACGCCTCGACTGGGAAGTGCTCATTCCGGCAGGGGGTGATAAATCCCGGTCTGGGTGACCTTCGCGATGGCCCGCATCTTGTTGACCGCGTCGAGGGCGGCGACCTTGTAGGACTCGGCCAGCGTCGGGTAGTTGAAGACCGCGTCAACCAGGTAGTCGACGGTGCCGCCGCAGCCCATGACGGTCTGCCCGATGTGCACCAGTTCGGTGGCGTTGGTGCCGAAGACGTGGACGCCCAACAGTTCTCGCGATTCGGCGTGTACCAGGATCTTGAGCATCCCGCCGGAGTCGCCCAGGATCGCGCCGCGGGCCAGCTCCCGGTACCGCGAGATACCCACCTCGAACGGCACGTTGTCCTTGGTCAGCTGCTCCTCGGTTCGGCCGACGAAGCTGATCTCCGGGATGGTGTAGATGCCGATGGGCTGCAGGTCGCCGAGCTTGTTCCCGACCGGCTCGCCGAAGGCGTGGTAGGTCGCCCGCCTGCCCTGTTCCATGGCGGTCGCGGCGAGTGCCGGGAAGCCGATGACGTCGCCGACCGCATAGATGTGCTCCACCTCGGTCTGGAAGTGCTCGTTGACCTCGATCCGGCCCCGGTCACTGGCGCCGACCCCGGCAGCTGCGATGTTGAGTTCCTTGGTGACGCCCTGCCGACCGGCCGAATAGAGCACCGTGTCGGCAGGGATCTTCTTGCCGGATTCCAGAATGGTCAGGGTGCCGGCCGGGTGCTTCTGCACCTCGCGGACGGATTCGGAGAACCGGAAGGTCACGGCGAGCTCCCGCAGCTGGTACTGCAACGCCTCGACGATCTCCTTGTCGCAGAAGCCCATCATCGATGCCTGCTTCTCCACCACGGTCACCTTGGTGCCCAGGCCCGCGAACATCGACGCGTACTCGATGCCGATCACCCCGGCGCCGACGACGACCATCGATGACGGCACCTTCTCCAGGCCGAGGATCTGGTCGGAGTCCACGATGGTGGCGCCGTCGAACTCCACCGAACTCGGCCTGGCGGGCTTGGTGCCGACGGCGATGACGATCTTCTCCGCGCCGATCTCCTGGTGGTGTCCGGCCTCGTCGACGACCACGACCGTGTGCGGATCGACGAATTGGGCGGTGCCGACGACGAAGGTGACGTGGTTGCGGGCGAGCTGGTTGCGGATGACGTCGATCTCCCTGGCCACCACGTGTTGAGTGCGGGCGGACAGGTCGGTGACCGTGATCTCGTCCTTCACCCGGTACGACTGGCCGTACAGCTCCCGCTGATTCAGGCCGGTCAGGTAGAGAACCGCCTCCCGCAGCGTCTTTGACGGGATGGTGCCGGTGTTGATGCACACCCCGCCAACCATGTCCCAGCGCTCGACGATGGCCGCCCGATGGCCGAGCTTGGCCGCCGCGATGGCCGCCTTCTGACCGGCGGGTCCGGATCCGATGACGATCATGTCGTAGGTGTCCATAGCGGATCGCTCCCCAGGCAGAGGGTGGGTGTTTGCGGGCTCACCTACAAGTAAAGACCTGTGCCACCCTTGGTGCGCTCGCTGGCCACTGCTTGCAGGTCCCGTTCACGCAACACCAGGTAGGTTTCGCCGCCGACCTCGACCTCGTACTGGTCCTCGGGGCTGAACAGCACCCGCTCACCGAGCTTGACCGACCGGACGTGCTGCCCGACCCCGGCCACCTCACCCCAGACCAGCCGCTTGGCAACCTCGGCCGTTGCCGGAATCAGGATCCCGGCTCTGGTGGTGCGCTCCCCCGGGCCGCCGGCGACCTTGATCAGAATCCGGTCGTGCAACATCTGGATGGCGAGCAGGGCTTCGGACATCGGCCGAGCGTAGGCCGTGGCTGCCGGCGGCAGCAGACTCGGTCTCCGGTCCCGACCGGCCCCGGAGACAAAAGTGACCCCGGACGGCTGCCAGGTCGGGGGTCCGGCAGCTGTCCGGGGTCAATGGGCTTATCGATGCCGGCCCCATGAGCGTTACATGTTTCTGAACGAAATCTTCTTCCAGATTTGTTCCTGGTTGCACTGGTGCTGCTGACCTGCGCCGATCCGTTGATGGACCGGCGGGTTCGGGTCAGCGCAGCGGCAGGCCCTGGACCTGCGCCATCGCCATGAGCTCCTCGCGGACGCCTCGGGTGGCTGCGTTATCGATCGCGCGAGAGACCTCGCGACGGGTCTTGGCGGTGTCCCTGCGGTTGCGGACTGCGGTGCTGATGCGACTCATGATGATTCCTTTCTGGAGGCGCTGGTACTGCTGGTGGTGATGCGTGTGCGGCTTTGGTGACCGCAACATGTATGACGCCGCAGGGTGCCTTTCCGATGCCCGATTCAACGGTGAGACGCCTCACATGCCGGCGATCGTCCGGCAACAGCAGCTTTACACGGGCAGATCGTAGTTAGAGAGGACCTGACGCAGCACTGGGAGTAACCGGTCGGTCACCCGGTCTTGGCCGTCGATGCGATCTCCAGCGCCTTGTCGATGTACACCCGGTAGCCGCGGTCGGCCCGCAGTCCGTGTACCTCCGAGGTGTCCAGGCTGCCCATGTAGGCCAGGATCTGCTGACTGAAGGTCTGGCCCGGCACCAGCACGGGGAATCCCGGCGGATACGGCGTCACGAAGGTCGCCGACACCACCTCCTGCCCCGACTCCAGCTTCTGCTGGATCTGCTCCGGCAACAGGTACTCACAGAGGCTGTCGTCATAGGCAAGGAAGAACGCCCGCCGAACGTCACCCTCCGGTGTTGCCGACCCGTCGCCCGGGTCGTCAGCGCGGAACGCCTCGTGGAACGAGCTGAAGTCCGGCAGCGGGGCCGATGGGTTCGTCAGCCGCAGCACCGCCGTCTCGTGCAGCGCCCGCTCGTTCAAGCTCATTTCCGAGTGCTCTTCTTCCAACTCCCGGGCGATCTTGACCAGCACCTCGATCAGGTAGGCAACGCTGCTGCGGGTGGTGCCGATGTTCGTCATGAACAGCACGCTGTTGCGTGAGGTCTTGTTGATCTGCACGCCGTGCTGGTCCATCAGATGGATCCGCTTGAAGGTGTCGCCGTCGATCCCGGTCGGTCCGATGTAGATGGTGACGCGGCAGGGGTCCAGCACGAACTCGTCGTTCGCCCAGACCGTTTCCATCTTCTTCAATCCGGACCGCAGCGGCTGACCGATGCCGGACGGTCGGTAGTCGACCGGGATCAGGTCCGCGGTGGTCAAGCAGCGCATGTACTTGCGCAGCAGCGGGTGGTTGTCCACCGCGTCGCGAAGCCGCATGGCGTACTCGAGCTGCTTCTGCACCAGCTCGAAGCCCTCGAGCGCGGCCTGCCGACGGCCGAGATCGAGCGAGGCCAGAATCTGGTAGTTCGGAGACGTCGAGGTGTGCGCCATATAGGCCTCGTGGAAGTTCTCCTCCACCTTCTGCCCGAAGTCCTGGTCGAACACGTGGATCATCGAACCCTGCCGGAGCGAGGTGAGCGTCTTGTGCGTCGACTGGGTCGCATAGACCCGGACCCTCGCCCTGGCCGGATCCGGGATCAGCCGCATGTCCAACAGTTGCTCGTCGGTAGCGCTGCCGAACTCGGCGACCCGCGCCGCGTAGTCCTGCCGATACCCGGGGTCCCGCAGCTTCTCCAGCAGGGTGTTCGCCGACTGCATCCCGGTGCGCGGCCGATAGATCGGGTGGAACCTGGCGAAGGCGAACCACGCCTCATCCCACAGGAACACCAGGTCCGGCTTGATCGCCAGGCATTCCTCCATCACGCGCTGGACGTCGTACACCACGCCGTCGAACGTGCAGTTGGTCAGCATCAGCATCTTGACCCGGTCGAGCTTGCCGGCCCGGCGCAGCGCCAGCAGTTGGGCCTTGATCTGACGGAGCGGCACTGCCCCGTACATCGAGTACTCGTTCAGCGGGTAGGCGTCCAGATAGATGACGTGCGCACCGGACAGCATCAGCCCGTAGTGATGTGACTGATGACAGTTGCGGTCCACCAGCACAATGTCGCCAGGCTGCACCAGGGCCTGGGAGACGATCTTGTTCGCCGTCGATGTGCCGTTGGTGGCGAAATAGGTCTGCCGGGAGCCGAAGGTCTTGGCCGCCAGGTCCTGCGAATCCCGCAGCGGTCCGGTGGGTTCCAGCAGCGAATCGAGCCCGCCGCAGGTGGCGGAGGTCTCGGCCAGGAAGATGTCCAGGCCGTAGAACCCGATCATGTCCTTGATCCAGTGCGAATTGACGATCGATTTGCCTTGCGAGATGGGCAAGGCGTGGAACACCCCGGTCGGCCGGTGGCTGTACTGCTTGAGCGCGTTGAAGAACGGCGCCTCGTAGCGTTCGGCAACCCCGGCCAGCAGGCTCAGGTGCAGTTCGAGGGTGCCCTCGCGGGAGTGGAAGATCCGGCGGAAGTGGTGGCTGAGCCAGCCCGCGACGTCCTCCAGCGAGATCTCGGTCATCAGGTAGAGATCGAGTTCGGGACGGATGCGGGCGAGCGCCTGTCCGAGCGTCTCCGCCCTGGCGTCCGGGGACTGTTCCATCAGGTCGTCCGGCGACCGCTCGTCGACAAAGCGTGCCAGCGTCGACAGCTCGCGCCGGGAGTGATGGGTGAACCGTCGCTTGATCACGCAGGCCTGGATATTGAAGTTGATCCTGGCGGCGATGATCGCGTCCTCGTAGCTCGGGACCACCACAATCTCATAGATGAACTCGTCGTCCGGACGGCGCCACTTGCGCAGTTCTTCGCGCAGCGCGCGCTCCTGGTTGTCGCTCATGTCCTCGACGACCAGCACCTCGAAATACGGCCGCTGCGGCTGCTGTTCCGGATGGCTGCCGGCCGCATCCCGTTCAAAGGGCTCCTGGATGGCGGTGGCGACCGACCAGGCAGCGCCGCTGCGGTAGGCATCGGTCACGAGTCCGCGGTTCAGGCTCGCCACTGCCCTGGCGAAGCGGGTGTACTTACCGGCGGCAAACAATCGGCGGCCCTGCCCGGTGGCCTGCGGACCCGGATAGGCCCAGTAGCGCTCGATCGGCCCGAGTTCGTCGATCAACTGACTGACCCGGGCAACCAGGCCGTCCAGCGGGCGGCCGGCCGCGGCGGCCTCGGACAGCCGCTCGCTCGCCTCCTCCAGCGCACACCAGGCATCAGCCCGGAACTGCGACAAGCTGTTGTACGCGCGAGCGCTCACCGTGTCAGCCATAGCCACCGCCCCTTTGCGGTCCGTTCCATGCTGTAATGCCCGGTTGGTGCCGGGCGGGCCGAGACCATCTTGCTCGACCCTGCCCGGGTTCGCTGATTCGCACTCGACAGGGCGTATCCCGATGAGGGATACCAGGCCGATAGACTCGATGCATGACGAGCGTCCACGATCCCATCACCACGGTGAAGGTTCCGCGTAGCCTCCGCGAGCGGATTGCGCGGGACGCCGCCGCTTCGGGAATGACGGCGGCGGCGTTTCTTTCCGAGGCCGTGGGCAGGTGGGAGCGCGAACAACGGCTCGACGCCGTCCGGCGGGCCTATCGGCGGGTGGACGTGTCTTACGGCGCCGAAACCGCGGAATGGGACTCGAGCATCGACGACGGTGGCTGAACCACTTTCTCGCGGCACCGTGGTCTGGGTACGGCTCGATCCCACCATCGGCCGCGAACAGGCCGGGACACGACCGGCGGTAGTCGTGGCGAGCGACGGCTACTTGGGTGCCGTCCCGGAGCTGGTCATCGTCGTTCCGGTGACCACCACCGATCGCGGGTGGCCGCACCATGTCCGTCTTGCGGGGCAGCACCTGACGTTGCCGGATGCGAGCTTCGCGATGACCGAGCAACCGCGCACGATCAGCAGGGGACGGATCACCGGGCGGGCCGGGGTTGTCGACACCGAGACACTGCTCGCCATCAACAACTGGATCAGGGACTTTCTGGATTTCTAGCGCACGCCCCGGCTCGTCCGCAGGCGGCAGCTCAGTTCAGAACGCCAGCGCGAGCCCGGGATCGGCCAGCAGCGCACCGACATCGGCCAGGAACTGCGAACCTTGCTGGCCGTCGACCACCCGGTGATCGAACGACAGCGCGAGCTGGCAGACCTTGCGGACAGCGAGCTGGCCATCGACCACCCAGGGGGCGTCCTTGATGGAACCGAGCGCCAGGATCGCCGCTTCCCCGGGATTGACGATCGGGGTGCCGGTGTCCACCCCGAACACCCCGACGTTGGTGATGGTGAACGTGCCGCCGGTCATCTGGGCCAACGTGGTGTGCCCATCGCGGGCAGTCGCGGTGAGGTCCTGCAACGCGACCGCCAGGGCGGCCAGATCCAGCGCGTCCGCATCGCGAATCACCGGCACGATCAGCCCGCGCGGCGTCGCTGCCGCGATACCCAGGTTGACGTACTGCTTCACGATGATGTGGTCGTCGGAACCGTCCGTGCCGCTGGAGAAGACGGCGTTCAGCTCCGGCGTCCGGCGGGCCGCCAGGCAGACGGCTCGCGCGGCGAAGGCCAGCGGACTCAGTTTGACGTCGGCAAACTCCGGCCGCCGCCGGAGCCGGTCCCGCAGCTCCATCATCGGGGTGACATCGATGGTGAGGAACTCCGTGACATGCGGGGCGGAGAACGCGCTGGCCACCATGGCCGCGGCGGTCGCCTTCCGGATGCCCTTGACGGGAATGCGCACCTCGCGGGAACCGCCGGCAGCCGAGCCGGATCTGGTGGCAGCAGAAGCACTCTCCAGGTCGGCCCGGCTGATCACGCCGTCCGGGCGACTGGGGTGGACGGACTTGAGGTCGATGCCGAGGTCCTTGGCAAGCTTGCGGACCGGGGGGGTGGCTAGTGGAGCCTGCGTAGGCGGCGAGGCCTGCGGCGGAACAGGTTCCGCCGCGGGGACCGGCCCGGGTTGCCGCCGCTGCCGACGACTGGTGGCGGCCGTGGCGGAGGTGTAGCCGACGAGCGTGGCGATCCTGCCGTCCGCGGCTACCTCGCCGATTTTTGCGCCGTTCCCGTTGGCCCGGCCACTCTCGACGGGAGATTCGCCGGCCCCCGGATCGATGTCGATGGTGATGATCGGGGTTCCGACCTCGACCGTGACGCCCGGCTCGACCAGCAGTGCGTGAACCCGCCCGGCGAACGGTGACGGGAGTTCGACGGCCGCCTTCGCGGTCTCGATCTCCACCATCACCTGGTTGACCGTCAGCGTGTCGCCGACCGCGACGTGCCAGGAGAGCACCTCGGCCTCGGTCAGCCCTTCGCCGACGTCGGGCATCGAGAAAGACTGGAGCCGTGCGGTTGTCGTTGTCGGCGTGGGTTCTCCGGTGGTGGCAGTCATGGTGCTGGGTCTCACTTCCTAGTACGCGAGCACGCGATCGACGGCGTCGAGCACTTTGTCCAGGTCCGGCAGGTACTCGTCCTCCAGCCGACTCGGTGGGTAAGGAGTGTCGAAGCCGGCCACCCGCAGGACCGGCGCGGCCAGCGAGTAGAACGCCTCCTCGGTCACCCGCGCAGCGATGTCGGCGGTGATCGACGACTCGCGTGGCGCCTCGGAGACGATCACCAGCCGGCCCGTCCGGCGAACCGATTCGAGCACCGGTCCGAGATCCAGCGGGGAGAGGCTGCGCAGATCGATGACCTCCAGCGACCGGCCCTCGACGGCCGCGGCGTCCGCGGCGGCGAACAGGATCGGCATGCTGGGCCCGTATGAGACGACGGTGACGTCCGTCCCGGGTCGGCGAACGATGCTGGAGAAGCTCCGCGGTGGCCTTTGCCCGAGCACTGCTGCGTTGAGATCGGTGTCCAGTGAACCCTTCTCCCAGTACCGGCGCTTGGGCTCGAAGAAGACAACCGGGTCATCGCAGGCGATGGCCGCGCGCAGCATGTCGTAGGCGTCCTGGGCCGTTGAACAGGCCACCACCCGAAGTCCGCCGATGTGGCAGAAGAACGACTCCGGAGACTCGGCGTGATGTTCGACGGCGCCGATCCCGCCGCCGAACGGAATCCTGATCACCATCGGCATCGACCAGGCACCCTGGGTCCGGTAGGTGATCTTCGCGACCTGCGAAATGATCTGGTCGAAACCGGGGAAGACGAACCCGTCGAACTGGATCTCCGTCACCGGCCGGTAACCGCGCATGGCGAGACCGACTGCGGTGCCGATGATCCCGGACTCCGCCAATGGGGTGTCAAGGACCCGGTGGTCACCGAAGTCCTTCTGCAACCCGTCGGTGACCCGGAACACGCCGCCGAGTTTGCCGACGTCCTCGCCCATCACGATGACCTTGGGATCGTTCTCCATCGCGGCCCGGAGGCCGGTGTTCAGCGCCTTGGCCAAGGTGGTTGTCCGGGCCGACATCACGCGCCGGCCCGATCGGCGAACGTCGCCAGGTAAGCCAGATACTCCTGTTGCTGGTCCCGCAGTTGGGTGTGCGGCTCCGTGTACACATTGGCGAAAATCCGCTCCGGCGGCGGCTTTTCCATTCCGATGCAGTGCGCGCGGAAGCGCGCGGCCAACTCGTCGGCCTCGGTGGCGACGGAGTCGAAGTATTCCTGATCGGCCAGCCCCTGCCGGGACAGATGCGCCTTCACCCGCTGGATCGGATCCAGCAGCTTCCAGTGCTCCTCCTCGGCCGCCATGCGGTACCGGGTCGGATCGTCGGAAGTGGTGTGGGCGTCCATCCGGTAGGTGAAGGCCTCGATCATCACCGGACCGTTCCCGGAGCGGCATTCGTCCAGCGCCCAACGAGTGACCGCGAGGCAGGCCAGCACATCGTTGCCGTCCACCCGCATGCCCGGGAATCCGTAGCCCGTCGACCGCTCCCACAGCGGCACCCTGGACTGCTTGGCCACCGGCTCGGAGATTGCCCACTGGTTGTTCTGGCAGTAGAAGACGACCGGGGCGTCGAAGGCCGCGGCGAACACCATGCCCTCGTGGACATCGCCCTGGCTGGTGGCGCCGTCGCCGAAGAAGGCGATGGTTGCCTCACTGGTGTCCTCCAGGCCGGGTGTGCTGCCGACCATGCCGTCGAACCGCTGGCCCATGGCGTAACCGGTGGCGTTGAGCACCTGGTTGCCGATGACGATCGTGTAGCTGTTGAATCTCGTCGCCTTCGGGTCCCAGCCACACTGGTCGGTGCCCCGGAAGATGCCCAGCAATTGCGTCGGGTCGACACCGCGACACCAGGCGACGCCATGTTCGCGGTAGGACGGGAAGGCCATGTCGTTCGGGCGCATCGCCCGGCCGGCGCCGATCTGCGCGGCCTCCTGGCCGAGCAACGGCACCCAGATACTGAGCTGGCCCTGCCGCTGCAGGGCGTTCCCCTCTCGGTCGAATCGCCGGACCAGCACCATGTCCCGGTACAGACCGCGCAACAGGTCGGCGGACACCTCGATCGGGAAGTCCTCGGACGGGGTGAAGACGCCCTCCGGCGACAGCACCTGGATCAGGTCCTCGCCGTGGCTGGTCGCCCGCAGTCCGGCGATCACCTCGGACGGTGTCGGAGCACCGCGCAGGCCGGCCGCACCGCGGGCCGCGGCCTGGGCCGCGGTGTAGGGCTGGTACGGGTCGCTGCGGGTCACAGGTTCATCGCCGGCCATGCGGACTCCTCACTCGGTCGGACCCGGCACCCGGGATCGCCGGGGGTCGGCACCGGCGGTGCGGCCGGGTGTCTTGCGAACCCAGCGGCGCCGTCGGCGGTGACGGTGGCTGTCGAACACGGAACAGGCAATGGATCACACCGCCTGCGTCCGGATCGTTCGACTTCGATAGTGGCACGGAATGATCTGCTGTTCGACCTGCGCCACGTCCAACCGTCGGACATACCCCTGTTCCGAAGGTTCGGGCGCGGGCCCGGAGAGCGCGGCATACGATCATGGCGCTGCCGGCTCAGGAGTTGGCCCGGCCGGAGATCCGGAGGTCAGTTGTGGAATTGGAGCACCGGTTTGAAGTCCCGGTCGGCGTCGAAAAGGCTTGGACGTCGTTGCTGGACATGGAGCAGGTCGGGCCGTGTTTTCCCGGTGCCATCCTCGATCACGTTGACGGCGACGAGTTCAGCGGATCGGTCAAGATCAAGCTGGGTCCCATCCGGATGACCTACAAGGGATCCGCTCGCATCGTCGAGAAGGATCCGGTCGCGCACCGGGCGAAGATCGAGGCGACCGGCAACGCCGGTGGCTCGACGTCGACGGCCGCCATGATGGTGGTCGCAACCGCAACCGCGCTGGCACCGAATCGCACCGCGGTCGATCTGGTGACCACACTGTCGCTGACCGGTCGACCCGCCCAGTTCGGCCGCGGTGTGATGGTCGATGTCGGCAACAAGCTGATCGGGCAGTTTGCCGACTGTGTGTCGAACAAACTCGGTGGCCACACGATGGGTGGGGCCGAGCTCATCGATGTCGTCAACCCCGACGAGGTCGCCGCCGATTACGTCGCCCCGGCCCCGGTTGCTGTCCAGAGCGCCGCCGGCCAGCCGGCCGCGGCCAAGGCCGCGCCAGCCGAACTGAACCTGTTGTCGGCCACCGCCACTCCGATCCTGAAGCGCGTCGTACCGATCATTCTCGGCATCATCGCGCTCATCCTGGTCAGCAAGCTGTTCCGCAAGCACCCCCACGACGCGGTGGAAGACGACGCGACGGACGGCGAGGACTGACCGTAGGCCGCGGTCGCGCCCGGTCAGGTTGCGTGATTGTTCTTCCGGACGGCCTTCACGGCGTACATCGCGGCGTCAGCCCTGGCCAGCAGGTCCGCGAGATCGACGTCGCTGGCGCCCGGAGTCGAGCTGGCGGTGCCGATACTCGCGGAAACGCCGACCTCGGCCAGCCGCTCGTGCACCCGGTCGACCAGCACCTGCGCGAACTCCGGATTGGGGCTGGTGAGCAGGATGGCGAACTCGTCACCACCAACCCTGGCGATCGTGTCGATCGGCCGGAAGGCACCCCGCAGGACGTCGGCCACCGAACGGATCAGCGCGTCACCGGCGGCATGCCCGTGGGTGTCGTTGACGGACTTGAGACCGTCGACATCGACGTAGACCACCGCCAGGTCGAGCGGTTGATCGCTTCGTCGCTCCGGAAGTTTCCTGGCCACCTCCAGCAGCCCGCGCTGATTGGCCAGACCGGTCAATTCGTCCGTTGTCGCCATCCGATGGACCTCAAGGCGGGCCTGTTCGAACCGGTGGACGGTCCGGGTGCGGGCCACATTCAGCACCATCGCCAGGGCATTGGCCTTGAGAATCTGCGAGATGAAGGTGGCCGGCGGCACCGGGATCCCCCAGGCCGCTGCGCACAGGATCCACACCACATCAATGGCAATGATGACCACGGCCGCCCACACCCAGTCGTGGACCAAGCCGCCGACCCCCACGATGACCAGCAGCACGCCGATCGCCGGATAGGTGATCTGCGTGCCGAAGATGTAGAAGATCGGGTTGAGCCCGACCAGGGTTCCGACGAACGCGCCGAAGGGCAAGGAATGCCGTCGCATGAACTCTCCGCGACCGCTGAGCAGCAGAACGTAGGCGACGCCGAGGACGATCGAGGTCAGGGCCGCAAGGGCCGATGACCACCACGCACCGGGCGTTTTGTCGAACGCGAATTGGGCGGCCGAGACCAGCGCGAACAGCACGCACCCGATGCCACAGAACGGCGTCATCGCATCGGAGATCACCAGCGCCTGATCGCTGCGATTGCTGTCCCGAGCGCTGAAGGCGCGCCACGAAGAGACCTTGCGTCCGTCGGACGTCTCCGTACTGCGCGCCACGAGTTGCCAGCCCCCAGATCCACCATCGGTACATCCGCTGCCACCGACGGCCGTCACGGAGTGGGGTTCATTTCCCGTCCGGCCACCGATGATGCGCTCCATCACGGACAAGGAAAGCACGGAATCCGCGCATCTGTTAGCTGACGTAACAGGGAGTAACCGTGAACTAGGCCACCCTTCCCTCATCAGGACCTCCCGAGCTTCGCCCACGCGCTCAGCTGCCGGCAAGATGTCCGGCCCTGGGGCGGGCGCCACGCTGCGCCCGACCCAGGGCCGGTCTTTACCGTCAGTGACGATGGGTGAGCGGGATGTGCTCCTCCGGGTGGTCGATCGAGCTCAGTTGAGTCCCAGCCGGAGCTTGAGCGAATCGAGCTCGTCCCGCAATGAGGTCGGGACCGTGTCCCCGATCTTGGCGAACCACTCCTCGATGAGCGGGATTTCGGCGGCCCATTCCGCCGGGTCGACCGCGAGTGCCGCAGTCACCTGCTCGGCCGTCATGCCAAGGCCGTCGACGTCCAGCGATCCGGGAGTGGGCACGTGGCCGACCGCAGTCTCGACGGCGCCAACCGTTCCCTGCAACCGTTCGAAGACCCACTTCAGCACCCGGGAGTTCTCGCCGAATCCGGGCCAGAGGAATCCGCCGTCCTCGTCGCGGCGGAACCAGTTGACGTAGAAGATCTCCGGCAGCTTCGTGGCGTCCGCGCCCTTGCCGACGTCGATCCAGTGCGCGAAGTAGTCGCCGGCGTTGTAGCCGATGAACGGCAGCATGGCCATCGGGTCGCGCCGGACCACTCCGACGGCGCCCGTCGCGGCCGCTGTTGTTTCGCTGGACAGGGTGGCGCCCATGAAGACGCCGTGCTGCCAGTCCCTGGACTGGGTGACAAGGGGAATGGTCGTCTTCCGGCGGCCGCCGAACAGGATGGCGGAGATCGGTACACCGCCGGGCTGGAAGTACTCGTCGGCGATGATCGGGCACTGGATGATCGGCGTGCAGAACCGCGAATTCGGGTGGCTCGACGGTTCGCCGGCCGAGGCCAGTTTGTTGCCGTCGGAGTCCAGGCCGCTCGGGGTCCAGTCCCGGCCCTTCCAGTCGGTCAGGTGGGCCGGCGGTTCGTCTGTCATACCCTCCCACCAGATGTCGCCGTCGTCGGTCAGGGCCACGTTGGTGAAGACCGAGTTGCCCTGGGCGATCGTCCGCATCGCGTTCGGGTTCGTGTTCCAGCCGGTTCCGGGGGCGACGCCGAACAGGCCATACTCGGGGTTCACGGCGTACAGCCGGCCGTCCTCGCCGAACGTCATCCAGGCGATGTCGTCGCCGAGGGTCTCGACCTTCCAACCCGGAATCGTCGGCTCCAGCATCGCCAGGTTCGTCTTGCCGCAGGCGCTGGGGAAGGCCGCGGCGATGTACTTGACCTCGTTGGCCGGCGAGGTGATCTTCATGATCAGCATGTGTTCGGCGAGCCAGCCCTCGTCGCGCGCCATCACCGAGGCGATCCGGAGCGAATAACACTTCTTGCCCAGCAGGGCATTTCCGCCGTAGCCTGAGCCGAACGACCAGATCATTCGCTCCTCGGGGAACTGCACGATGTACTTGGTCTCGTTGCAGGGCCAGGCCACGTCCTGCTCACCGGGGGCCAGCGGCGCGCCAACCGAGTGCAGGGCCTTGACCCAGGGCAGGCCGGTGTTGATCAACTGCAGGGCCTCGGCGCCCATCCTGGTCATCACCCGCATCGAGGCGACAACGTATTCGGAGTCGGTGATCTCGACGCCGAGCTTCGGCTTCGGCGCGTCATAGGGGCCCATACAGAACGGCACGACGTACATCGTCCGGCCGCGCATCGACCCGCTGTACAGACCCGTCAGAATCGCCTTCATGGCGCTCGGATCCATCCAGTTGTTGGTGGCGCCGGCATCGGCCGGATCCACCGAGCAGATGTACGTGCGGTCCTCGACCCGAGCGACGTCGGTCGGGTCAGAGGCCGTGTAGAACGAATTCTCTTTTGCCGTGAGCCTGGTGAAGGTGCCGGCCTCGACCAGGGCCTCGGTCAGCCTGGTCCACTCCGCATCGGAGCCGTCGGTGAACACCACCCGGTCCGGCTGTGCCAACTCGGCAACCTCCAGCACCCACGACAACAACCCTGGAGCGGTGCCCGACGGTGCCCCGATGATCTGGATACCGGTCAGCGCGGCGGTGGCAACAGGAGTGACGGGAGACTCCGAGCGGCCGGACTGGGTTTTCGAGGCAGTCTGCTTCGATGTCTCGGTGGGCGGGTTGATGACCGAGGTCACATGCACCATCTCCTGGATTTGTTCGAGGCCGATCGACCGTCGGGTCGTCGCGGGAAAGTTCATTCGGCACCCCGTTGTGCCGCGTCGATCCCGGGACACTAACCACCGAACACGCCGCCCGGGGCGTTAATACGGGGTGGGCCACGCCACAGAATCGAGAAAGCTGGAGAATATTTGGTGTGGTTTCCGACACGTCTGTTTGATCTTGTTCGTTGCCGGTCACAGTTGGGCGAACATGCCGCTACCTGCGAATATTGGCAGCGAGAAGATCTTGGACGGGAAACGCTGCGTCAGTGGGTTGTGGTCGGCGAGATTTCTCCGGTGCAGCGGTCGGCAAAATTCGCCGATCGCCACGGCGGAAAAGCCGAGGTTTATCGGCTTCCGTTTCAACTGAGCCACATGTTAAGACAATAAGGCATTCACTCGCGCGCCTCACTGAATACCTGGCAGGGTCGGCACTGACGTGTCGCCGAAGGAATCGAGGACATCCACAATGTGCCGACTATTCGGAACCGTCGCCTGCGACGAAGTCGGCAGGCGCAATTCAACACTGCGGGTCGGATCTCCCGTCCTTTGGGAGATCCGACCCGCACGCCGGGCTCGAACCGGTGACGGCGACCTTCTGGCTGCTGGACGCCCCGGACAGTCTGCGGGAACAGAGCCACCGGGAACCCGACGGCGCGGGAATCGGGGTCTTCGCCGCTGACGGCCTGCCGGTCGTCGACAAACAGCCGATCGCCGCGTGGCAGGACGCCGAATTCGCCCGGGCGGCCCGTACCGCGCGGAGCCGCACGTTCATCGCCCACGTCCGATACGCCAGTACCGGCGCACACACCGTCGCCAACACCCAGCCGTTCGCCCAGGACGGCCGACTGCTCGCGCACAACGGGGCCTTCGGCGGGCTCGACCGGTTGGACGCCAGACTGGCCGACATCGGCGCCGCGGGTCTGGTCGGCGGACAGACCGACAGTGAGCGGATGTTCGCCCTGATCACCGCCGAGATCGCCCGCAGCGGCGGCGATGTCGGCGCGGCCATCGGATCTGCGGTGAGCTGGATCGCCGAGCGGGTGCCGGTGTTCGCCCTGAACCTGGTCCTCGCTACGGCCGGCGACCTCTGGGCGCTGCGCTACCCGGAAACCCACGAGCTCTATGTTCTGCATCGCACGACGGCCAGCGCTGCCCTACACGTCCGCAGCAAACGCATCCGGACCCAGTCGGACGAGACTCGCAAATCAGCCAGCAGTGATCATCGCGAGCGAGCCGATGGACGGCGAGAGTGGTTGGCGCCTATTGGATCCCGGGGAGCTGCTGCATGTCGGGCCCGACCTGACGGTGACCAGCACGCGCCCGCTGCCGCAGGCTCCCCGGCACCAGCTGACGCTCGCCGACATGTCCCCGGCGGCTGCCGCGTCGCAGCAGAGTTGATCTACTGTGCCTTCGACACTGAAGACATGTTGAAGCCTTCCACCACCATCGGCGGCATCGCGGACCGGGTGAACCAGTCGCTCCACTCCCGGGACAGCGCCGGCACCGTCCCACCGACATCAACAGCCTGCTTCAGCACATCGAGCGGCGACACGTTGAACCGGAAATTGTTGACCGCGCCGGTGATCTCGCCGTTCTCGACGAGAAACACCCCGTCCCTGGTCAAGCCGGTGAGCAGCATCGTCATCGGGTCCACCTCGCGCAGGTACCACTGCGAGGTGACCAGCAGACCGCGCCGGACGCCGGCGACCAGGTCCTCGGTGGTCCGCCCCGGTTCGCCCCCGGTCAGGGTGAGGTTGTCGCTGATCGGGACGAACGGCTCACCGAACTCGGCGGCGGATCCGCGGGTGTGCAGCAGGTTCGAGATGACACCGTTGGTCAGCAGATCACACCGGCCGATCGGCGCCCCATTGTCGAAAACCGAGACCTCGTCGCCGGAATGGGCGCTGACGACGAACGGAATGGACGCCAGACCCGGGGTCGACGGGTCGCTGAACAGGGTGAACCCGCGCTCGGTCAGCCGCTCGCCGACCCGGGTCCCGCCGCCGGGCGCCGAGAACGCCGATCGGCCCTCGTGGGCCGCTCGGGCACCGGCGCTCCACGCCAGGAACAGCAGGAAATCAGCGACCGCGGTCGGCGGCAACACGGTGTCGTAACGTCCCGGCGGCAGGTCGATGTGCCGGCGAGCCCATTCGAGCCGCTGAGCCAAGGTCGCATCGACCGCCGCGACGTCGACTCCCTGGAAGTCGGCGGTCGACACCCCGGCCCACGCCGACCGCCTGAGGTCGGCCGATTTCGCGTTCACCTCGAGCAGGCCGGTGGGCTGCGCCCAGCGCAACCGGAGACCGGTGGAGGACCCGAAGTGTGTCGTGGTCAACTCGTGACGCGCGAAACCGTAGAGAATCCGGTCCGCCGACCGGGCACTGTCGAAGGCGGCAGCCAGCGAATCGAGCAACCGACCGAAGATGTCGAACGACGTCGACTCCGCAGCCGCATCGAAGTCCCCGGCCCCGCCGGCGCCTGGACCGATCAACGGCTGCGCGTCCTGCGCACGACCCGACGCAGCGGAGGCCTTCGCGGCCGCCTGGGCAGCCTGCACCACCTCGGCTACCGACCTGACCGAATCCGCGGCGGCGGCCGACGCGGCGACCGTGCCGGCCGCCCCGTCGATGAACGAGACCACGAACCAGGACAGCGACCGGGACAGCCCGCTGGTGGTCACGGTGTTGTTCGCCCAGCGGACGTTTGCCTCGGTGCTCGACTGCACGACAACCACACAACCGTCGGCCGTCGACGCGGCCAGCGCGGCATCGATGATCTGTTGTGGGGTCAGAATTCCCGTGCCGGCGACGGTGCCCTGAGTCATGCCGCACCTTCCTCGACGGTGTTCAGGATCGAGATACCGCGGAACCGGGCAGCCGGGCAGCCGTGCGACACCGCAGCGACCTGGCCCGGTTGTCCCTTACCGCAATTGAAGGCACCGCCGAGCAGGTAGGTCTCCGGTCCACCGACCGCGTCCATCGCACCCCAGAAGTCCGTCGTGGTCGCCTGGTAGGCGACATCCTTGACCTGGCCGGCCAGTTCGCCGTCCTTGATGCGGTAGAACCGCTGCCCGGTGAACTGAAAGTTGTAGCGCTGCATGTCGATCGACCAGGACTTGTCCCCGACGACGTAGATCCCGTCGTCGATCCCGCCGATCAGATCGGCCGTCGATCCACCCCGCGGATCGGGCTGCAGACTGACATTGGCCATTCGCTGGATCGGGATGTGCGCAGGTGAATCGGCATGGGCGCAGCCGTTCGACCGGTCAAGACCCAGCTTGCGCGCGAACACCCGATCCACTTGATAGCCGGTGAGGATCCCCCGGCTGATCAGGTCCCAGGACTGCCCGGCGACCCCATCGTCGTCGTACCCGATGGTCGCCAATCCGTGCTGGACCGTCCGATCGCCGGTCACGTTCATGATCGGCGAGCCGTAGACCAGCGTGCCGAGTCGATCGGGAGTGGCGAAAGACGTTCCTGCATAGGCGGCCTCGTACCCGATGGCGCGGTCGTACTCCGTGGCGTGGCCGATCGATTCGTGAATCGTCAGCCAGAGGTTGGTCGGATCGATAACCAGGTCGTACCGACCGGCCTTGACCGACGGCGCCTTCACCTTCTCCGCGAGTTGCTCACCCATGGAAGCAATCTCGGTGTCGAAATCCCAGGTGCCATCGGTCAGGTACTCATACCCCCGGCCGACGGGCGGGGTCAGGCTGGACATCGTCTCGAACGCCCCGGTGTCGGTGTCAACCGCCGTGGCCGACAGCGACGGCTGCAACCGGACGCGCTGCTGGGTGGTGCTGGTGCCTGCGGTGTCGGCGTAGAACTTGTTCTCCTTGACCTGGAAAAGCCCCGCCACCGTGTGCGCAACGCCGTCCGAGGCCAGTAACCGTTCGGATCGATCCAGCAGCAACTCGATCTTGTCCGAGGCCGCGACGGCGAACGGGTCGATGTGATAATCGCTGACCCACAGGGCGTTCCGGTAGATCGGCTCATCGGCCCGCTCGACCCGCTCGGCGACCACCCCGGACAACGCGCGGGCAACGGCGACCGCCTGCAGGGCCGTCGCAGCGGCATCGTCGGCCGTCGGCACGATCGAGGCCGCAAACCCCCAGGTCCCGTCGACGATCACCCGGACCGCATAACCGGTCGAGACCGCATCGGTCGCCGACTGCACCGAAGTGTCCCGGATCGTCAGATCCGCAGTCATCAGCCGTTCGAAGCGAAAGTCGGCATAGGACGCCCCCGCGCCGGTTGCCGCCGACAACGCCGCATCAGCCAGCGCGGCCAGCGGGAGATCGGCGAATGCCGGGTCGATCTGGTGGCGCGGAGCATGGGCAGCAGGCGAGGTCGTCAGTGACACTCCGACAGACTACGAGGCGCGACAGACTACGACGCAGTCAGTTGAGCACCGCTACCCCGGCGTTCAACGTGGTGGCGTACAGACACCAGGCCAGGTACGGCACCAGCAGCGCCCCGGCCAGCCGGTGCCGCCGGAAGAACGCCAGCACCGTCACCGCGAGAACGACATCCAGCGCGACGATCACCGCCAGGCCCAGCCACAGCTGCTGCGCGCCGAAGAACAGCGGCGTCCAGATCGCGTTGAGGGCAAGCTGCCCGGCGTACAGCAGGAGCGCGGGCTTCGCGTCCTGCCAACCCCAGCGCCGCCATACCAGCCAGGCGGCGACGGCCATGGCCGTGTAGAGGAAGCTCCAGACCGGGCCGAAGACCCAGTTCGGCGGTGTCCACGGTGGTTTGGCCGCGCCGGCGTACCAGCCATCGACTCCGCTGGTGCTGGCCAGGCCGCCAACGAAGGCGACGACAAACGACGCCGCGAGCAGGCCGGCAAGGACGAACCATTGCCTGGTGCCGCCGGCTTCGCGGTCGGTCGAGGGTCTTGCGGTGCGCTCGAGGATGTTCATCTCACCAATGGTAAGCAGGCTGAGTAATTTGTCGAACACGGTTTGACGGGCCTCAGACGGGGGTACTGCCCACCGGTTGGGCCGCGTGTCGGTTTACTGGTGGGCGAGAGCAACGACCGAACACAGCTGCGACCACGGGGAGATTCACACGATGATCGAAGCGATCGGCCTGACCAAGAAGTACGGCAGCACGGTGGCCGTCGACGACCTGTCGTTCAAGGTCGAACCCGGAACGGTGACCGGCTTTCTCGGGCCGAACGGGGCCGGCAAGTCCACGACCATGCGGATGATCCTGGGCCTGGACAACCCCACCAGGGGCAAGGCACTGATCTTCGGCGAACCCTATGCGCACCTGACCAAGCCGCTCACCAAGGTCGGCGCACTGCTGGACGCCAACTGGATTCACCCCAACCGATCCGCCCGGGCGCACCTCAAGTTCATGGCCGCCTCGAACAAGATTTCCGGCAAGCGGGTCGACGAAGTCCTGGAGATCGTCGGCTTGGGCACCGTCGCGGCCAAGGCGGCCGGCAAGTTCTCGCTCGGGATGAAGCAGCGCCTCGGCCTGGCCGGCGCCCTGCTGGGTGACCCGCAGGTGCTGCTGTTCGACGAGCCGGTCAACGGCTTGGACCCGGAGGGCATCTACTGGATCAGGACCTTCATGAAGAACCTCGCGGCACAGGGCCGGACCGTCCTGGTGTCCTCCCACCTGCTCTCGGAGATGGCGCTCACCGCCGACCACCTGATCGTCATCGGGCGGGGCAAGCTGATCGCCGAGTCCTCGACGGCCGAGTTCATCGCCCGGTCGACCAGCGTGGCCGTGCGGGTGCGGTCGCCGCAACTGGCCGAACTGCGGGCCGCCCTGGTCCAGGCCGGGCTGGCGGTCACCGACGTCGATGGGGCCGTGCAGATCACCGGTGCGCCGATCGAGCAGGTCGGCGACATCGCCGGTCGGTCCGGGGTGACCTTGCACGAGCTGTCCGCCCAGGCCGGTTCGCTGGAGGAGGCATTCATCCAGCTCACGGGAGATTCGGTGGAGTACGGGACCTCACGCGCGGCGCCACCGGGTCAGGCGGACCTCCCGGCAACCACAGCACCAGAGGGGTGGAATCGGCCATGACGCTGCTCAACGTCGAACGCATCAAGCTGTTCTCCACCAGGTCGCCGTACTGGTGCCTGATCGCCATCGTCGTCGCCGCCCTCGGCTTCGCCACCCTCTTCGGGCTCATCGACAACGGCCGCGCCGCCATCACGTACCTGGTGATGCAAGGGGTCGGGTTGGGCATGAGCATCTACATGGTGCTGGCGGCCCTGTCGATCACCACCGAATACCGGTTCGGCACGATCCGAAACACCTTCCTGGCCGTCCCCCGGCGGTTGTCGGTGCTGGCGGCGAAGACGCTGCTGCTGGCGCTGCTCGGCGCGGTGGTCGGCATCGTCGTCGCACTGGCCGCGTTCTATCTGGCCAAGGCGCTGGCCACCTCCCCCTTGGTTCCGCTGGAGCTCACCAACGGCGACGACTGGCGGCAGGTGCTCGGATACGGCCCGTTGTTCGCCATCGCCGGGGTGATTGCGGTGTCGGTCGGCGCGATCATCCGCCAGTCCGCCGGTGCGGTCGCGATCCTGCTGCTCTGGCCGTTGCTACTGGAGAGCCTGTTCACCCTGATTCCGACAGTCGGCGAGAACGTCGGACCGTGGCTGCCGTTCGCGGCGTCCAGCAAATGGGTCTCGCCGACCAGCAGTGTCGGCGACCTGTTCCAGAGCAGCGGATCGGGCCCGACCCCGATCCAGGGTTTGCTGGTGTTCGCCGCCTGGGGCCTCGCGCTCTGGGTGATCGCCGCGGTGTTGCTGAAGCGTCGGGATGCCTGATGTCGGACCTGCGCGCGAGGTTCGGGTCGGCGCGACGGCCGGACCGGACCGTCGCGCACGAACGCCCCGCACAGACCGATGACGCCACTGTCGATGCCGTCGGGAAGATCTCCGCGGCGTTCGAGGTGGTGGAGAACGCCCGCGGCATGCTCTACGCGTTCCACCGGATGTCCGGCGAGGCCGACCTCGCTCTGCAGGAGGGCCTCAGGGCGCTGCGGGAGGCCGGGCACCAGGAGCTCGCCGCGGAAATCGACGATGTGCTGGTCGGCCGGGACGTCATCCGGGACATGTGGACGTTCCAGATCGTCGAGGCCTATGACGAGCAGTACTGGCAGGTGTTCCGGGCGGCCGACGCGCTTGTTCGGGATCAACTCTCCGGCGGCGTCCCGCATGTTTTCGAAGCGGAAATGAAACACCGGGAACAGTCCGAACGCGACGACGCAATACCGTAGCCTGCCGCCTATGCAGGATTCGCGGATTCGCACCGACGTCCCCGGTGACGGCCTGCCCGCACACTTCCGCCGGGTGGTCAGCTTCCACCCACGGGGCGGCCGGCTCAACGCCGTGCAGCGCAAGGCCTTCGAGACACACGCGGATCAGTGGTACCTCGAAGCCGGGGAACTGACCGAGCCGGTCGACGGTCCGGCGCTCTTCGACCGGACCGCTCCCCTGGTGCTGGAAGTCGGGTCGGGGATGGGTGAATCAACGGTCGCGATGGCCGTCAATCGGCCGGACATCAACCTGCTGGCCGTTGAGGTCTACAAGCCGGGGGTCGCGCAGACCCTGCACCACCTGAGCCGGGCGCAGGCGACCAACGTCCGGGTGCTCCGCGGCGACGGCGTCCAGGTGCTGACGGACTTGATCGCACCTGGCTCGTTGTCGGAGGTCTGGCTGTTCTTTCCCGATCCTTGGCCGAAGACCAAGCACCTCAAGCGACGGTTGGTGACCCCGGAGTTCGCTGCCCTGGTCGCGTCCCGGTTGCGCCGCGGCGGGTCGTTCCGGCTGGCCACCGACTGGGCCCCGTACGCGGAACGGATGCTGGCCGCCTGCACCGCAACGAAAGGCCTCCGGAACGCCAATGCAGGCTGGGCACCACGCCCGGACTTCCGGCCGCGCACCCGGTTCGAGCGCCGCGGGCTGGCCGCCGGGCATGAGATCTTCGATCTGGAGTTCGTCCGGCGCTGACCCACCGGATCGATGAGTCAGGCCGGCCCCAGATCGACGATGGCGGCCACCGGTCCGCCGCCATCCGGACCCTGGTGGGCGGCTGACACGGACACGAAGACGGCAGGGTCGCCGGTGACCGAGGCGGCCACCCCGCCGACACAGGCCTTGATCTGCCGGTGCCAGTGCACATCCGAATCGTCCAGCATCGCGTTGCGCCGGCCGCGGACCTCGCCGTCCTGGGACACCTCGCATTTGAGGAAGGCGTTGACCAGCCGGCCGTCCAGGTCGGCGGAGCGGGGGCGGTCCGGCAGCTCGAGTCCGGCGTTGCTGATCGCGGCCCAGATGCCGTCGGCGTCCAGGGCGTCCTGCATGACCGAGTGACCGATCCGGTAGCGCCCGCCGACTCCGGTGGCGTTACCGACGACGACCACCTGGGCCTGATCGAGCTCCACGCCGGAGGAGCAGGAGGCGACCGAGGAATACAGCGACCGATCGTGCATGACGTCGGCGTCCGTCGGCATCTCGATCTCGCCCAGCGCGACCGCAACACCGAGCGCGGTGCAGCCGTTGGACAGGTCCATCGACTCGTGGGTGTGTTCGGTCCAGACCGTCTTGCCCCTGGCCTTGGCGTCCCGGATGGTGTTGATCGTCAGCAGCGGGGTCTTCGTCTGCACGTAATGCACGTCCGCCGGATCGGTGATGCCGGCACTGGCCATCGCGACGCGCACCGCGTCGGCCACCTTGGTGATCATCGCTACCCGGCCGATGTCCTCGGGCAGCAGCACCTCGCTCATCGCGAACCCGACGGTGAGCCGGGGCTCGTCGTTCGGCTCGACGCTGCCCGGCGGCAGGGTGGCAAACACGGTGGCATGTGGCGACAACACGCCGTCGGTGCCACCCGACCAGACGATCGGGATGCCCTTGACCTCCTGCGCGGACCTGGTGCCCTTGGCGGCGATCACCTCGCGGAACGCCCGGTCGGCGATGATCCGGGTGTAGTCGTTGACCCCGCCGTTGCCCTCGGTCTTGCCGATGACCGCAACGATCCGGTCAGCGTCGATGATGCCGCCGTCGATCAGTGCCGTGAGCTCGCTGGCATCGGACACCGAATGCAGGGGGATCTTGCGGACCTCAATGGCCTCGGGCACGGGCAGCTCCTCATCGTCGGATGTGACGACCGTACCCGGGCGCGCCCCGAGGAGACATTTCACCCATTCGGCCAAACGTGAGTTGGCTCACGAGTGAGGTTTGTGGAAACGGCGCGGGCGCACAAAGCGAATCGGCGACAGCCATTGTTTGACTATTTCTTTACTCAACGGCTGCCGTGCATCGATCTGCATGGCCGCGGCCAGACCGCCTGTCCCGCAGCACTAATCATCGGGATATCAACCCCGAATCATGACCGCCGATCAGCCGACGGAGTGCGGAGAGGCGCACTCCGGACCCTGATGTGAAGGGACCGTGAAGGCCCAGCGCTGTGATGTACCAGAATGGTCAAATCTGTTCTGTGAAATGGCTGTTTCTGCGATAATAAGTCCGTGAAACACGTCGACCAACCAACCCTGACCTCCATGCGTGTGGTGCGCTGGTGGGATTCGCTGCCCCGCGCCACCCGCATCGTGATGGTCGTGCTGCCGGTCACGATGGCCGCAATCGCGGCCTGGGCGTTCGGTGAGGTCGTCGGTCAGCACCATCACCAGTTCGATCTGCGGCTGTACTACGACGCGATCAACTTCTGGCAGTCCGGGCACGACCTGTATGCGTACGCCCAGCCCGATGCGGTGAACATTTCCCTCGGTTTCACCTACCCGCCGTTGGCCGCGATCCTCATGTCGCCGATGGGGCTGCTGTCCTACCCCATCGTCCTGGTCGTCTCCCTGACGGCGATCATCGGCTCGGCCGCGGTGTTCGTCTACCTGGTGTTGCGCGAGCGAATCCGGCTGCCGAAGCCGTTGATGATCGCCGTCGCCGGCGTCGCGACCGCCTTCGCCTTCACCCTCGAGCCGTTCCGGCAGACCCTGTCGTTCGGCCAGATCAACATCTACCTCGGTCTGCTGGTGCTGGTCGACCTGCTGGTGCTCGGCCGTCGCGGCAGCAAGTGGACCGGCATCGGCATCGGGCTGGCCACCGCGATCAAACTGACGCCGGGCATCTTCATCATCTATCTGCTGGTCGTCGGTCGCTGGCGCGCGGCCATCACAGCCATCGGCACCGTCGTCGGCGTGAACCTCTTGAGCGCGCTGATCGCACCGAGCGAGACGTGGCGGTACTTCACCTCGCTGATGTGGGAGACGTCCAGGGTCGGGTTCCTGGACACCACCACCAATCAGTCGATCAACGGGCTGCTCGCCCGACTCGACGCGCCGTTCACACCGGCCCGGCTCCCGTGGTTGATCCTCGCCGCGGCCGTACTGGTCTTCGGTTTCTGGCGGGCCCGCAAGGCCGCCCTCGGCGGCGACGAGCTTGCAGCGCTCACCCTCACCGGGCTGATCGGGGTGCTGGTGAGCCCGGTGAGCTGGGTGCACCACATCGTCTGGCTGTTCCCCGCCATGATGATCCTGACGATGCGGACGGTCGCGGCCATCCGGGCGTTGGCCGATGACGACAGCGGCTATGCGTCGAACGATCGGACCCTGCAGGCGCGGATCGTTCGCGCCATCGGCTACTGCGTGCTGTTGACGACCGGGCTCGCAATCTGGTGCATGCCGACCGCGGCGCTGATCAATGTGCGGGACGGTGACTACGACCAGGGCGGCGCCCTGCTGGCGTTCGCGGGCAGTGTGCAGCTGCTCTGGATGGTCGTCGTGCTCTTCGTGCTGCCCATCGAGAAGTGGGCCGCGAAGCCGGCGGACCTCGACGGCACGACGGCGCTACCGAAGACCCTGGGCAACCGGGTTGTCATCGGCTCGTCGCTGGCCGCATCGCGCAACTCGCAGCAGGCATAGCCACGGACCCACCGGTCCGCTGTGTCAGCGCGGCCGGTTCGGGGAACACCTGATGGGCAAGGCTTCTTCGCCGAACCGAATCAGGAGATCCCCATGGCCAAGTCATTACCGAAGTACACCGTGCCGTCGATGACGGTCGAGCAGGGCGCCGAGGTGGCCGCTGTCCTGCAGGAACGGCTCAACGCGATGAACGACCTGGCGTTGACCCTCAAGCACATCCATTGGAACGTCGTCGGCCCGCACTTCATCGCGGTGCACGAAATGCTGGATCCGCAGGTGGAGACCGCACGGGAGTACGCGGACGAGCTGGCGGAACGCATCGCCACCCTCGGGTCATCACCGGTCGGCACTCCGGGCGCACTCGTGAAGTCCCGCTCGTGGGACGACTACTCGATCGGCCGGGCCGATGCCATTGCGCATCTCGGCGCGCTGGACGTCGTGTACCAGGGCGTCATCTCCGATCATCGCGAGGCCGCCGAAGCCGTCGAGGAGTCCGACCCGGTCAGCAACGACCTGCTCATCGGCCACCTGCGCAACCTCGAGCTGTACCACTGGTTCGTCCGGGCGCACCTGGAGTCGTCCTCCGGCGCGCTGTCGACCAACGGCGCAGCCAAGGAGAAGGTCGCGGCCGGCAAGGCCGAGGCAGCGGCCAACTAACCGGCAGATCCGGAGCCTCGGACGGCCGCCCGCAACTGGGCGGCGACCGTCCGGCCGATCCCGAGCGGCCAGCGGAGCATGACGTAGTCCACGGCCTCGTCCACCTTCAGCTGCCGGGTTGAGTTGCCCGTCCGCACCCAGAGCTCCGATTGGCCGGCGCCCTTCGCCGGCCGGACGAACACCGGGCGCGGCGATGACGGACAGGTGACCCGGCAGACGAAGGTGGTCACGTCGTCGACCGTGACCGGGGTGAAGTCGATGATCGGCATCGCCGCGGCATTCTGGCCGAGCGTGCCGCCCAGGAAGTCGCGGAGCCACAGCTCGTATCGGTCGGCGTCCGGGGACTTCACCACCCGGAAATCGTTGACCAGGCCGACGACATCGCCGCTGTCGTTGACGCCGATCAGCAGGGTGCCGCCGTCGGTGTTCAGGAACCCGGCCACCGCCTTGGCGATCACCATCTCGATCTTCTCGTCCCGGGCCGATGTGTGCAGGTTCCACCGGGCGGAGGACTTGAACTCCAGCCGGTCGGACTCGCCGCGCAGAATCAGTTCGGCGATCGGCTCGCTCGGAGCCGGGTGTTGGATCGTGGCGGCCACCCCGGCGAAGACCGCCAGAATGGCCGTGGTGAAGCCCAGCGCCAGCAACAGCACCCGGGGGCTGTACGGGTCGATGTCGGTGAAGATCAGGCCGGCGACCAGCATCCCGATCGAGAGGCCGAGCACCGAGAGCACGATCGTGCTGGCGGTGCTCAGGGTGGCCCGGCCGCGTAGCAGCCACCTGGCGAGCTGCCCGATGACATACGCGACAAGAAGCAGCACGGGCAAGGCGATCGCGATCTGCACCACCGACATCTGACCGTCATCCACGACCGGGCAGCCTAACCTGCCGACCGGACTCCTTCGCTGGAGCAAGCGCTTCACCCGGACCGGACGACGCCGGACAATTTCCCTTGCGTGATACTCACGCCATGGCTCTGCACACCGGCTCCTCCCAGCCGCTCCGCGTCCCCCATTCGAACCCGTACATCGGACTGGCCAATCCGGCAGTCGGTGACGAGGTGGCGTTGCCTGAGATCGCCTTGCACGACGATCCGGTGCCCGCCGACGTTGCCTACCAGTTGATCAAGGACGAGCTGCTGCTGGACGGCAGCGCCCGGCTCAATCTGGCCACGTTCGTCACGACGTGGATGGAGCCGCAGGCCCTCACCCTGATGAAGGAGAGCGCCGACAAGAACATGATCGACAAGGACGAATACCCGCAGACCGCCGAGATCGAACGGCGCTGCGTGGCGATCCTCGCCGACCTCTGGCACGCCCCGTCACCGGACGACGCGACGGGTTGCTCCACCACCGGCTCGAGCGAGGCCTGCATGCTCGCCGGAATGGCGCTCAAGCGGCGCTGGGAGAAGAAGGTCCGCGACTCCGGGGGCGACCTGAACGTCCGCAAGCCCAACCTCGTGATGGGCGCCAACGTCCAGGTCTGTTGGGAGAAGTTCTGCCGCTACTGGGATGTCGAGCCGCGCACGGTGCCGATGGAGGGCGAGGTCTTCCACCTGGAGCCGGCCGGCGCGATCGCCGCCTGCGACGAGAACACCATCGGCGTCGTCGCCATTCTCGGCTCGACCTTCGACGGCAGCTATGAGCCCGTCGCTGAAATCTCCGCGGCGCTGGACAAGCTGGCCGCCGACGGCGGACCGGACATCCCGGTGCACGTCGACGGCGCGTCCGGGGCGATGATCGCACCGTTCCTGGACCCGGACCTGCTCTGGGACTTCAAGCTGGACAGGGTGTCGTCGATCAATACCTCCGGGCACAAGTACGGCCTGGTCTACCCGGGCGTCGGCTGGGTGCTGTGGCGCGACAAGGCGCATCTGCCGGAAGAACTCGTCTTCAACGTGAACTACCTGGGCGGCAACATGCCGACGTTCGCGTTGAACTTCTCCCGCCCGGGCGCCGAGGTAGTGGCGCAGTACTACAACTTTTTCCGGCTCGGCCGCAAGGGCTTCACCGCGGTGCAGCAGGCATCGCGGGATGTGGCGCTCTCGCTGTCCGAGCGGATCGGCAACCTGCCCGAGTTCAGACTCATCACCAAGGGCGACCAGCTGCCGGTATTCGCCTTCACCACCTCCGACACCGAGAAGGCCTGGGACGTCTTCGCGGTCTCCCGACGGCTCCGTGAACGCGGCTGGCAGGTGCCGGCCTACACCTTCCCCGAGCACCGCGAGGATCTGGCCGTGCTCCGGGTGGTCTGCCGGAACGGGTTCTCCCTCGACCTGGCCGACCTGTTCTTCAAGGACCTGCTGGCGGCGGTCGATGACCTGAATACCGAGTCCGGCACGACCACGATGAGCGGGCCGTCCGGCTTCCGGCACTGAACTACGGTCCTGCCGAACCCGCTGTACCGCGCCCGCGGTACAGCGCAATGACGACGGCAGGACGATGACGCGGGGGCTCCCGGCAGCGATGCTGGGAGCGTCAACGTCAGGAGAGTGCCTTGATCGTCATCGATCACATCAGCAAGAAATATGGTCAGCAGGTCGCCGTCGACGACCTCAGCTTCGACCGTCAAACCCGGTGTGGTGACGGGTTTTCTCGGTCCGAACGGAGCCGGGAAGTCCACCACGATGCGCATGATCATCGGCCTGGACCGCCCCGACACCGGCCAGATCACCATCGACGGCAAGCGGTACGCCGAGCACCGCGCGCCGATCCACGAGGTCGGCGCCCTGCTGGAGGCCAAGGCCGTTCATCCGGCCAGGTCCGCCCGCAATCACCTGCTCGCCATCGGCGCCACCACCGGTGTTCCCGCCAAGCGGGTCGACGAAGTCCTGGAGCTGGTCGGCCTGGCCGGCGCCGCGGGCCGGAAGGCGGGTGAGTACTCCCTCGGCATGTCGCAGCGGCTGGGGATCGCCGGCGCATTGCTGGCCGACCCGCAGATCCTGCTGTTCGACGAACCGGTGAACGGCCTCGATCCGGAGGGCATCCTGTGGATTCGCGGGCTGCTCGGTGAACTCGCCGCGCAGGGCCGCACCGTCTTCGTCTCCTCCCACCTGATCACCGAACTGGGTGCCGTCGCCGAGCACCTGGTGATCATCGGCCGCGGAAAACTGATCGCCGAGATCCCGATGTCCGAACTGGGGGCGGGTGCCGCGCAACGCGCCGTGCATGTCCGTTCCCCGCAGGCCGGTCAGCTCGCCGACCTGGTGCGCGGCGACGGCATCGCCGTCCGCGCGGGTGCCGATCGGCAGGTCATCGAGATCAGCGGTCTCGATTCGCAGGCCATCGGAGAGCGGGCGGCTGAGCACGGCATCGTGCTCTACGAACTGACCCCGCGCACCGTGTCGCTGGAGCAGGCCTTCATGGACCTCACCCGGGACGCCGTCGACTACCCCACCACCCTCGAAACGCAAGACCGGAGCGCCGCCTGATGAGCACCGTCAACGACACCATCGAGGCCGATCCGGTCGCAACGTCGGTTGCGCCCGTCGCACCGACCGCGCTGCCCAGCCGCATCGCCGACAGCGCAAGCCTGGCCGTCACGCAGCGCCGGGTCATTCGTTCGGAATGGCTCAAGCTGCGATCGGTGCGCTCGTGGATGATCATGATCGGCGCGACCGCCGCGCTGCTGATCGCCTTCGGCGCGCTGGCCGCCTCCGTCGCCTCCGGGGCCGTGACGCCGCAGGGACCGGGCGGTCAGGGCGGCGGTCGCGGTTTCGGCAGCGCCGATCCCACCGCGATCAGCCTGGCCGGCGTCACCCTGGCGCAACTGATCGCCGGCATTCTCGGTGTGCTGTTCATCAGCAACGAGTACGCGAACGGGATGATCCGCAGCACCTTCGGCGCCGTCCCGCGGCGGCTACCGGTGCTGTGGGCCAAGGTGATCGTCATCGCCGGGACACTCGCGGTGGTGATGGTGATCGCCAGCCTCGCCGCGTTCCTGCTGGGCCAGCTCATCCTCGGCGACGGCAAGAGCACCACGCTGGCCGCCGACGGTGTGCTCCGCGCGGTTCTCGGGTCCGGGCTGTACCTGGCCGGTATCGGGGTGTTCGGCGTCGCGATCGGCGCCATGATGCGCAATACCGCCGGCTCCATCGCCGTGGTGGTGGCCGCGCTGCTGATCATTCCCGGACTCGCCCGGCTCATCCTGCCGGCGAGTTGGGACACCAACGTCACGCCGTACCTGCCGTCGAACGCCGGATCAGCGTTCACCAGCGTGGTCGGTTCGGACACCCTGCTGAGCCCCGGCGCCGGTACCGCGGTCTTCGTTGGCTGGTTGGTGGTGCTGATTGCCGGCGCAGCGGTGCTCATCCGCCGGCGCGATGCCTAGTGTGAGCCTGTGAAGAACTGGGCGCAGGCGCACCCGCACCTTTTCGACGCCGGGCTGGCGGTGTTGATCTTTCTGGCCACCGTCGGCGGGTTGCTCTCGGCGCATCGGATGGGGGTGGACGAGACACCACCGCTGTGGACCTACCTCACCAGCGCGATCGCCTGCGCCGCACTGATGTTCCGGCGCACCCACCCCTGGCCGGTGCTGGTGGTCGCCTCGGTCGGGTACCTGGTGGTCCAGACGTTCAGCCACGACGTGCCGCCGTTGATCATGGCCGTGGTCACCGCGCTGGTGACGATCACGCTGGCCGGGCAGCGCTGGGCGGCCATCACCGCCGCCGTCGTGATCACCGCGGCGGCGCTGATCATCGGCACGATCCGGGACGCCGAATACTGGTCACATCCGCGGCCGGTGGCCGTCGCAGCGTTGTGCGCGTTGGCCATTGCCCTCGCCGATGCAGTGCGCAACCGGCGCGCCTACGTCGCCGCCGTCGAGGAACGGGCCCGGCGCGCGGAGGAATCCCGCGACGAAGAGGCCAGACGCCGGGTCGGCGACGAGCGATTGCGCATCGCCCGCGAGCTGCACGACGTGCTGGCGCACCACATTGCGGTGATCAACGTGCAGGCCGGGGTTGCCGGGCACCTGTTGGAACGCCAACCCGAGCAGGCCCGGGAGGCCCTCGATCATGTCCGGGCGGCGGCGCGCTCGGTGTTGTCGGAAATGCAGGCAGTCGTCACAGTGCTCCGCGAACCCGGAGAATCGCCGGCCCCCGCCGAACCGACGCCGGGGATGGCCGGGCTGGGAACCCTGATCGACGGCTACCGGTCCGTCGGGCTGACGATCGACACCGTCGTGCGGGGAACTCCCGTCGCTCTGCCGGCGGCGGTTGATCTGGTGGCGTACCGGGCCGTGCAGGAGTCGCTCACCAATGTGCGCAAGCACGCCGGAAACGCCTCCGTGGTGGTGGAACTCGACTACCAACCGACCTCCTTCGGACTCACCGTCACCAACACCGGAACCGGGCCCGGCTCACGCCGCGCCGGCCGGAACGCCGCAACCACGGGCGGGTTCGGCCTGATGGGCATGCGGGAGCGGGTCGGCAGCGTCGGCGGGGCGGTGCGGGCCGACCCGACACCGGACGGCGGGTTCGTCATCACCGCGACATTGCCGGTCGATCAGCAGATATTGCCCGTCGATCGGGAGATGCTGAGCAGGTGAGCACCACCAGAGTCCTGCTTGCCGACGATCAGGCGTTGCTGCGGGCCGGCTTTCGGGTGCTGATCGAATCCGCCGATGACCTCGAAGTGGTCGGCGAGGCCACCACCGGCCTCGAAGCCCTCGACCGGGTCCGGGCCGGCGACGTCGACGTCGTCCTGATGGACATCCGGATGCCGGAAATGGACGGACTGGCCGCGACCAGGGCGATCATGGCCGACCCCACCCTGGTCGGCGTCAAGGTCTTGATTCTGACCACCTTCGAGGTCGACGAATACGTCTTTCAGGCGCTGCGGGCCGGGGCCAGTGGGTTCCTCGGCAAGGGTGTCGGCCCGGACGAGCTGCTGGACGCGATCCGGCTGGTCGCCCGCGGCGATTCGTTGCTCTCGCCGTTGGCGACCCGGGCCTTGATCACGACGTTCCTGCACCGGCCCAGCCGATCCGATGTCGCATCGCCCGATCGGCTACAGGTGCTGACACCGCGCGAGCTCGAGGTGCTGTCGCTGGTCGCGATGGGCCTGTCCAATGACGAACTCGCACAGCATCTGGTGCTCAGCCCGCTGACCGCCAAGACCCATGTCAACCGGGCGATGACCAAACTCGGCGCTCGGGACCGAGCTCAGCTGGTCGTCATCGCGTACGAAAGCGGTTTGATGCAGCAGCGGCCGGGAATCTCCTAACCCGAGCCGGGGTTACGTACGGCAGGCGCGGTATGCGCAACAGTCACCACCGGGACGACGACACCCGACCCGGCAGCAAGGAAAATCATCCCCATGAACAGGGCAACTCGGACGGCGATCAGTGCCATCGTCACCGTTGCCACCCTGGGTGTGGGCGGTTACCTGGTGTGGGATCAGATCCCCCCGTTGACGGTGATCGCCGACCTGCTCGCCGATGCCGACCCCGGCTGGCTGGCGGCCGCCCTGCTCGCCGAAGTCATTGCGATCGTGGCGTTTTCCGTCATCCAGCGCCGCCTGGTTGTCAACCTCGGCGGCGAGCTGTCCCGTCGCCGATCCGTCGAACTGACCCTCACCAGCGGCGCGATCTCCTCCGCACTACCGGCCGGGGCGGCCCTCGGCGCCGGCTACACCTACCGGCGGCTGCGCCGGGCGGGTCTGCGTGGCGCGGACGCCGGCGTGACGATGGTCGCGTCGGCCGGGATGCTGACCGGCGCCCTTCTGCTGCTGTACCTGGTGCTGACCGGACCGACGCTCCTGGAGCAGCTGTCCGAGGTGATCGGCCGCGATCATGTTGGTGCGCTGGTGGTCCTCGTCGGCGCGATCATGCTGTATTTCATCGTGAAGCCCCGGCACGCCAGCGAGTCGGTGACCGAACCCGCCGGCTGGATCGCCGAGCACGTCCGCAGCTCCCGCGCGACGTTCCGGGCGGTCCCGCCGGAAGCGTGGTGGGTCAGTTCGGTGTCGGCCGTGGTGAAGTGGATCGCCGATTTCGCCGTCCTCGCCGCTGCGACCTTCGCGGTCGGCGCCACCGTTGACTTCGTCTCGCTCGCCACGGTCTACGTCGGCATTCAGGTCATCCGGCAGATCCCGCTCACCCCCGGTGGCATCGGCATCGTCGAGGCGGCCCTGCTCGCCGGTCTGGTGACCGCGGGCGCCGCGGCTGCGCCGGCTGCCGCGGCTGTGGTGATCTACCGGGTCTTGACGTTCTGGCTGATCCTGCCGGCCGGGGCAATCGCGGCCCTCTTCGACCGGGTCGGGGATCGCTCGGTACTCGCCTGACGCCGGTCGACCTCCGCGAACGCACGTCCGCCGGATAGCCGCGCGTAGCCGGGACCGCGGTCGAAGAACGGCTGATCAACCGGGATATCGGCGGCCATCATTGCCCTGGCCGCTGCGGTGCTCTGCTGGTCGACGTCATAGCCGTCCGGTTCTCCGGTAATGACCACACCGTAATCGGTGAGCGCCCCGTTGACGGAGACCTTGCCCCACCGCACATCGCGGAGCACTTCCGCCGGTGGCCGGGTCAACGGATCACCCCAGCCACCCCCGCCCGTGGTGCGGATCCTGATCACCTCACCGGCTGCGACCGGTTCGCCGTCCGCCAAGGCGTCGACGGTGCGTTCGTTCGGGCCGCCCGGGTCGATGGTGACCTCGAACGACTTGCCGGCCTTGCCGCCGCAGACCCCCCAACACGCCAGGATCGACCGGTCGGCGATGGACATGAACTTGGCGTCGACCAGCATCCGGAGGTGTTTGTCGTAGCCGAGGCCGCCCCGATAGCGGCCGGCGCCGCCGGAATTGATGGCGAGGCCGAGTCGCTCCACGATGAACGGGAATCGGGCCTCGGTGAATTCCGTCGGCAGATTCCGGGAATCGGGCACGACGTGGATGGTGTCCTCGCCGTCGGCGTAGTACCGGCCACCGGATCCGCCACCGAGCACCTCGCGCATCAGGTAGGAATCGCCGTTCGCGTCGTTACCGTAGACGCCGGTGTACCTGATGGTCTCCTGATCCGCCGGCATCCGGCCGTCGACCGCCTTGGCCAGGACGCCGGCCAGCACTCCGAGCAGCCGCAGAATGACGAAGGTCCGGGCGTTGGTCGGCGCCGGGAAGATCGGGGTGAGCAGCGTCCCCGGTGGTGGGAAACGCATCTCGATCAGCGGCACGACCCCCTCGTTGACCTCCAGTTCGGCCATCCGCTCGGGTGAATCCGCCAGGTTCCGCAGGATCGGCGCCAGCCATTTCGCCAGGAACACCCCGTCCGAATAGTCCGCGGCATGGTTGATCGGGCCCTTCGCCTGCGGGGAGGTGCCGGTGAAATCCAGCAAGAGCCGCCCGTCGGTGACCCCGTCACCGGCCGACAGTTTGGTCAACGTGATGCGCTGGGTGTGCAGCCGTGGTTCGTCGACGCCGTCGTGTTCCGCGTAGTCCTCCCAGACGTATTCACCGTCCGGGATCTTGGCCAGCAGTTCGGTGCGATAGGTCGTCGTGGTGGCCTGCAGAATGCGGTCGAACGCGGCCTCGATCGCGGCGCGGCCGTACCTGGCGAACAATTCCGCCAACCGCCGGGCCCCCATCAGGCAGGCCGAACATTCGGCATCCAGATCGGCCGCGAGCGACTCCGGCATCCGGGAATTACGGGTCATGATCTTGAGCGCGGCCTCGTTGGGCACGCCCGCCGCCCACAGCTTGATCGGCGGCACCATCAGCCCCTCCTCGAACACGCTCGTCGCGTGCGACGGCATCGAACCCGGTACGGTGCCGCCGATGTCATCGTGGTGACCGAAGGCCTGGACGAACGCCACCACGTCCCCGTCGTGGAAGACCGGGACCGTGACGCACAGGTCCGGCAGGTGCCCGATACCGCCCTCGGAGAGGTACACGTCGTTGTGGAAATAGACGTCGCCGGGTTGCATCTGCGCGATCGGGTAGTCCCGGACGACTGGCTGCACCAGCGCCGAGTACGACCGACCGGTGAGTTTGCGCATCTTGGCATCGTGAATTCCGGCGCGAAAGTCGTGTGCATCCCGGATCATCGGTGAGCGTGCGGTGCGGCCGATCGCCGTCTCCACTTCGGCTTCGACGGAGGCCAGGGTTCCGGAGACGATCTCCAGCAGGATCGGATCGACGGTCACTGGTCGGCCCTTCCGATCAGCAGGTTCCCGAAGCCGTCCACGGCTGCGCAGAATCCGGGATGAACCGGGACGGTGGAACCGAACTCCTGCACCACGGCGGGGCCCTGGATACGTTCCCCTGCGCCGAGTTTCGTGCGGTCGACGATCTGCGCGTCGGTCCATTCGCCGAAGTACACCTGTCTGGTCGGCCGGCCGTCTGCCCTGGAATCGCCGGCTACTGCTGCGATTGGGGGAATCTCCGGCTTGGGGATGGGACCGACCCCCGTCACCCGCAGGTTGACCCATTCGACGCTTTGGTCGTCCTTGCCGCGAAAGTCGTATCCGTACAACGATCGGTGGGCGTCGTGAAAGGACTCGACGACGGCATCGGCCCAAGCCCGGTCGATCTCGCCGGGCGGGCAATCCACCCGAACCTCGAAGGCCTGGCCCAGGTACCGCAGGTCGGCGGATCGTTCAATGAGCTGACGGTCGTCATCAAATCCTTCGTGCAGCAACGCTTCTCGCGCCTGAACGGTGAGTGTGTCGTACACCTCGACGAGCGCGTCGAGGTTCAACCCGCTGTCGGCCGCGACGGCGGTGCGCACATAGTCGTTCCGTACGTCGACGGTCAGCAGGCCGTAGGCCGAGACGTTGCCGGGGTTCGGTGGCACCAGCACGGCGCGGATGTCCAAGATGTCCATCAGCGCGCAGGCAAGCAGGGAGCCGGAGCCACCGAAGGTGACCATCGGGTAGTCCCGCACGTCCAGACCCCGCTTGGTGGTGATCCGGCGAAGTGCGTTGGCCTGGTTCCAGGCGGAGATCTCCAGGATCCCCGCGGCGCTGGCCTGCGTCGTCAGGCCGAGGGGGGCCGCAAGCACACCGATCGCCGCAGTCGAAGCCTCGACGTCCAGGGGTATCTCGCCGCCGAGCAGGTGTGGCGGGATTCGGCCCAGCACCAGATGTGCGTCGGTGACGGTTGGTTCGGTGCCGCCGAGCCCGTAGCAGGCCGGACCCGGATGTGCGCCGGCCGACCGCGGGCCGACCTTGAGCGCGCCCTCCGGGGAGATCCACGCGATCGAACCGCCACCGGCGCCGACGGTCACGATGTCGATCATCGCGATCTTGGCGGGGAACGGCCCGATCGAGCCCTCGGTGGTGAGGCTCGGCTTGGCGTCGGTGATCACCGCGACGTCGGTCGACGTGCCGCCACCATCACAGGTCAGCACCGAGTGATAGCCGGCCCGCGCCGCGATCGTGGCGGCGCCGAGTGCCCCGGCCGCCGGGCCGGACAGCACGGTGCTGATCGGCTGATGCACCACCTGTCCCGCGGAAAGCACCCCGCCGTTGGACCGCATGATCGAGAACGGAATCCGTCGCCCGCCGTCGAGCTGCAGCAGCCGCCGCGCAATCCCCGAAACATAGGACGCCACCGTGGGTTTCACCGCGGCATCGATCAACGTGGTCATCGCCCGCTCGTACTCGCGGTACTCCGGGAGCACCTGGCTGGACAACGAGAACACCGCCTCCGGATACTCCTGCCGGATCACCTCCGCCATGAGCCGCTCATGCTCGCCGTTCGCGTAGGAATGCAGGAAACACACCGCGAGGCAGCCGATGTCCCGCGTCCGGAAGTAGCGGACCGCGGCGCGAGCCGACTGCTGGTCGAACGGCCTGATCTCGTTGCCGCGGAAGTCCAGCCGCCCGCCGACGGTGCGCACCAGATCGGCCGGCACGATCCGGTCGGGCTTCACCCAGAAGTAGGAATTGCCGTACCCGTCGGGCACGGATTGCCGGGCGATCTCCAGCATCGATCCGTAGCCGCCCGTGGTGATGAATCCGAGCGAACCGACCTTGCCCTGCAGGAGCTGGTTGGTCGCAACGGTGGTGCCGTGCAGGATCGAGGAGATGTCGGCGGGCGCGGCGCCGATCAGGCCGAGGATCTTGACGATTCCCGCGAGGAAGCCGTCCGCGGGATCGTCCGGGGTGGATGGGGTCTTGGTCGTCGTGACGACGCCGGTGCGGGCGTCGACGGCCACCACATCCGTGAACGTGCCACCCGTGTCGATGCCGATTCGCAGCTGCGCCATCAGGTCACGCTAGTCGCGGATCCGTACAGTCGCCTGCATGCGCATCCCCGGACCAGGTGACCTGATCAAGCTGAGCGGCCAGGGCTTGGACGCCCTCGAGCGGGCTATCTCGCTGGTGCCGAGGCTGGTGGTGATCGTCTCCGAGGTGGAGAACATCATGCAGCGGGTCAAGGTCGTGGTGACCGAGATTGAAAGCACGCAACACCGGGCAACGGCGGTGGTCGACCGCTCAGCGGCGGTCGTTGGGAGCACCGAGGTGGTGGTCGGCCGGGCCGCCGAGCTGACCAGGCGGATCGAGCCGCTGCTGGACCGTTTCGAGCCGACCCTGGACAAGCTGGAGCCGATCATCGCCCGCCTTGCGGAGACCACCAGCCCGGCAGAGGTCGATGCGATGGTGAAACTGCTCGACGCGCTGCCGGCAATCGTGGACAAGCTGGACGCCGACATCCTGCCCGTGTTGGACACTCTCGCCACGGTCGCCCCGGATCTGCGCGACCTGCTGGATGTGTCGAAGGAGCTCAACGAGCTCATCGGATCGGTCCCTGGACTGGGCCGGGTGAAGAAGAAGATCGAGGAGAACCAGGACTCCCAGGATGCCTACCGGGCGCAGGAGGAGCCGGCGGCGGCTCCCGACCGCCGCGGAACCGACGCGACCGAAACCGACGCGATCACAACGACCACCCGTCCATGACGGATCGTCGGCAGCGTTCCGGCTCGTCGCCCGCGGCCACGAACAGGGCATAGGCGGTGCCGGTGGCCAGCGGCGCCAGCGCTTCGCCGGGCAGCACTCCGGTGAGCACCAGCAACAGCTGCCCGTGCCCGGCGGCCCACAGCTGGGTCGCCACCCCGGCCGGATCGCAGGTGCCGGCGAACCGCTCGGCCCGGCGGGCGCGTTCGGCACAGGCCACCAGCGTCCGGAATCCGGCGTCCGCCGCCGCCGCGTCATCCAGGTCCGCCGCGGTGTCGAACATGGCGCGATAGAGATACGGGTTGGCCAGCGCATTGCGCGAGTAGGCGGCCCCCAGCGCCATGAAATCGCGCACCGGGTCGGACGTTTCGTCGACCAGCGCCAGCGCGGCGACGAGTCGGGTGAATCCCTCCTGACGGACCGCCCGCCAGAGCCCGGGCATCCCGCCGAAGTGGGTGTACACCGCCATTGTCGACGCGCCGACGCTCTCGACGAGGGCGCGGAGGGTCACCACCTCACGGCGGGCGAGCATCTCGGCGGCCCGCTCGACCAGTGCGATGCGGACTTCGGGATCAGCTATTCGCGGCACTTGCGCCACGTTACATAACTCTGTTATGAATTGGAAGCGGCAACACTCACCCACTCCTCGAACAAGGGAACACACATGACGGTCGAACTGCTGAACCCGGACGGACTACCCCAGCCCGAGCTCTATCGCCAGGTGGCCGTGGCCTCGGGGTCGCGGACCGTCTACTTGGCCGGCCAGGTGGCCCGCACGGCGGACGGGGAACAGGTCGGTAACGGCGATCTCGCGGCGCAGGTCGAGCAGTCCTACCTCAACGTCGCCACGGCCCTTGCCGCGGTGGGGGGCAGCTTCGACGACGTTGCCAAGCTCACCCTGTACTTCGTGGATTGGAGCGCCGAGAAGCTGCCTGCCCTGGGCGAAGGAGTCGGCCGGGCGGCCGCGAAACTCGGCGTAGACCTGGTCAAACCCGTGACGCTGCTGAGTGTCTCGGCGCTCGGCGAACCGGACCTGCTGGTTGAAATCGACGCCGTTGCGGTCTTGGATTGATTAAGTCAGATACCGGTAGGCGGCCGACCCTGGCAGGATCCGCTCAACCTCCATCGGCGCCGCCTCCATTCTGGCCAGCAACGCGGAAAGCCCATCAGCGGAACCGATCTCGACCCCAACCAGGGCGGGCCCGGTCTCCCGGTTGTTGCGCTTGACATACTCGAACAGCGTGATGTCATCGTCGGGTCCGAGCACCTCGTCCAGGAATCGACGCAAGGCTCCGGGCTCCTGGGGGAAATCGACCAAGAAATAGTGCTTGAGGCCGAGGTTCACCAGCGACCGCTCGACGATCTCCCCGTACCGCGAAACGTCGTTGTTGCCACCGGTAATCAGCGCGACCACCGTCGAGCCGGGGGTCAGGTCCAACTGTGCCAACGCCGCTGCGGCCAGCGCCCCCGCCGGCTCCGCGACGATGCCCTCGTTCTGGTACAGCTGCAGCATCGAGGTGCAGATCGCCCCCTCGTCCACCGCGACCATCTGCACGCCGGCGGCCGCAACGATGTCGAAGGGCAGGGCCCCGATCCGGCGCACCGCAGCACCGTCGACGAACGGGTCCATGGTCTCCAACCGAACCGGTCCGCCGGCCCGCAACGCCGCGATCATCGACGGCGCACCGGCGGGTTCGGCGCCGATGATCCGAACCCACGGTGCGCGTTCGGACAGATAGGTGACGATTCCGGCGATCAGCCCGCCGCCGCCCACCGGTACGACGATCACATCGGGCGCCCGGCCCCACTGCTGCAGGAGCTCCCGCACGACGGTGCCCTGCCCGGCGATGGTGCGCCGGTCGTCGAACGGCGGCACCAGGACGGCCCCGCTGTCCGCCGCATGCTGGGCAGCACCCAGTGCGGCATCGTCGAAGGTGTCGCCGGTCAACACCAACTCGACCATGCCGGCCCCATGCGACGCAATGCGATCCCGCTTCTGCCGCGGCGTGGTGTTCGGCAGGTAAATGCGACCCTTGATATCCAGCGCCCGGCAGGCGAAGGCGACCCCCTGCGCGTGATTCCCGGCGCTGGCGCAGACCACCCCGCCGGCCCGCTCGTCAGTGGTCAGCTGGGACATCAGATTGAAGGCCCCGCGCAGTTTGTAGGACCGCACGACCTGCAGGTCCTCCCGCTTGAGCAGCACCGTTGTTCCGGTCTCGGTGCTGAGCCGGGGGCACTCCTCCAGCGGGGTCAGCGCTGCCACACCGGCGATCCGCCGGGCAGCAGCATCGATGTCAGCGGCCGACACGACCCTTGGAGTGGACACGCACCGATCTTGTCACGACCGGAGCTGCACGCTCCGCGAGATACCATCGGCGGGTGCTCGCTGCCATGCGCCAGGCCAGAATCCTGGAGGAGGTCCGCCGCACCGGGGGTGCCCGGGTGGCGCACCTGACGGCGCTGCTCGGTGTTTCGGACATGACTGTCCGCCGCGACCTGGAGATGCTGGACCGCAAGGGCCTGCTGTCCAAGGTGCACGGCGGGGCCACGGCGATGGACACGGCCAGCGCAATAGAGCCGGGTTTCGAGGTCACCAGCCAGCGGGAGATCTTCGAGAAGGAGGCCATCGCCGCGCGCGCCGCCCAGCTCGTCCGTCCGGGCATGGCCATCGCGATCACCGCCGGCAGCACCACCTGGACGCTGGCCAGACATCTCGGCGACATCGCCAACCTCACCGTTGTCACCAACTCGCTCAAGGTCGCCGAGGTGCTCAACGCCCGGCAGCGGCCCGACCTCACCGTGGTGCTGACCGGCGGGCTTCGAACACCATCCGACGGACTCGTCGGACCCGTTGCGGTACAGGCCATCCGGTCGCTGCACGTGGACATGGTGATCATGGGCGTGCACGGCATCGACGAGCGGGCCGGGTTGACGACACCGAACCTGCTGGAAGCCGAAACGAACCGCGCCCTGGTGGAGTCGGCTCGCCGCCTGGTGGTCGTCGCCGATCACACGAAGTGGGGCGTGGTCGGCCTCGCGCAGATCGCCCCGCTACGGGCGGTCACCACGCTACTGACCGACGACCGGCTCGACGCGCACGCCGCCAAGGTGCTGTTCGAACAGGTCCCCGAAGTGATCATCATTCCCACCGACGGTCACCAGTCCTGAGTCGCGTCCCGCAGCACCCCGTATTGCCGGCGCACCTGCGGCGTCGGTTCTGCACTGAACAGTTGAGCTTGCGCCGCCGGCCAGGCCGGCGGATGCGGACTACCGGCCAGCGCCCACGCCGCTTGCCGCGCGGCGCCCAGCGCGACGTACTCACCGGGCGGCGGCACCTCGACATCGTGCCCCAGGATCGCGGGCGCGAGCTGCTGGATCGCTGGGTTCCGCGCTCCCCCTCCGATCATCAGGACCCGACGAAGTGATCCGCCCTGATCCGAAAAGCCCAGTGCATCAACAGCGTCGGCCAACGAACAGAGCAGGGCCTCGACCGCCGCACGAGCCAGATCGGCCCGGGTCACCGATGATGTCAGGCCGCTGAGCACGCCGGTGGCATGTGGCCGGTTGGGCGTCCGTTCACCGTCCAGGTACGGCAGCAGGGTCAGTCCGCCGGCACCCGGCGGGGCGGACAGCGCCAGCCTGCCGAACTCGGCATGGTCGACGCCGAGCAGCTCACCGACCACCGCCAGCACCCGGGCAGCGTTGACCGTCGCCACCAGCGGCAGGTAGTCGCCGGTGGCGTCACAGAAGCCGGCCACCGACCCGCTCGGGTCGGCCGACGGCAGGTCCGTCACGCAGAAGGCGGTTCCCGAGGTGCCGATCGACACCGCGACGTCGCCCTCCCGCAGGCCGAGACCCACTGCGGCCGCCATGTTGTCACCGGTCCCGGCGCCGAGGACGGCACCGGAGGGCGTGTGGCCGACCGTTTCCGACGGCGCCGCGATCCTCGGCAGCCGCACCTGCGGATCGTCCGCGGATCGGCCCAGTGCCCACTGCGCGAGCTCGGGCAGCCATTCCCGGCGGGCCGGAGAGTAGTACCCGGTGCCGGAGGCGTCTCCATGATCGGTCGTCATCTGGGCGCGAGATCCGTGACCGCCGGCCAGCATCCAGGTCAGCCAGTCGTGCGGCAACAGCACCGTCGCGGTGCGCGCGGCGTTGTCCGGCTCGTGCTGCGCCATCCAGCGCAGCTTGGTGACGGTGAACGACGCGGCCGGGACCGAGCCGATCGTCTCGGCGCAGCGCTCCGGCCCGCCGAGATGGGAGACGACGTCGGCGATCTGCGGTGCCGAACGCAGGTCGTTCCACAACAGGGCCGGCCGCACAACGGTTCCGGCTGCGTCGAGGGCGACCATCCCGTGTTGCTGCCCGCCGACCGCGATCGCGGAGGCTCGATCCAGGAGCCCGGTACCGGCCTGCTGCAAGGCCTCCCACCACAACTGCGGATCGACCTCGGTGCCGGTCGGGTGCGGTGCCGACGCCTGATCGACGATGACCCCATCGGCGGCCCGGACCAGCAGGACCTTCGTCGACTGGGTCGACGAATCGATACCCGCGACCAGAACTTCGGACATTATGCCTCCCGCAAAGCGGCCAATGTGGGGTCCGCCAGAAGCTGTTCGATGCCGGCATGTGCCGCGCCGAGCGACGCCGCCTCGAAACCCAGTTCGGAGAACTCTATTCGACACATTGCGGCGGGACCGGCCAGCACTCGTGCCGTCACCTCGGCGATCACCGGTTCAGCGATGTACTTGCGGATCACCGGGAAATGGCCGCCCAGCACAATGGCATCCGGATTGAGCACATTGGCCAGGATGGAGACGCCGATGCCGAGCCAGTGCGCCTGTTCGGCGAGGGCGTCCAGGACACGCTGATCGCCGGCCGCCGCCCGCTTGGTCAGCTGGGCCATTCTGGTTCCCAGGTCGATGCTTTCGTCGTGCACCGGGTCTCCGGGTTCGGCGGCCTGGGACAGCAGGGCAGCAAGTCCGACGCCGGTCTCCCAACAGCCGAGCCGTCCGCAGCCACATTGCCGGTCGGTCGGACCGACCGTCATGTGTCCGACCTCGCCGGCGAAACCGTCTGCGCCCCTGACGATCCGGCCATCGACGATCATACCGGCGCCGACGCCGACCGCGCCGGCAATGAACAGCAGGTTGGCTGTGCCGGAGACATCACCGATGGCGTACTGCGCGATGGCGCCCATGTTGGCGTCGTTGTCGACACCGATCCGGGCGTCGTGCCATTGCAGCCGGCCCAGCAGGGTGTGCACGATGTCGACGTCCCGCCAGTGCAGGTTCGGCGCGAAGGACAGCATTCCGGCGTCGGCGTCGACGAGTCCCGGAACGGCGACATGCAGGCTCTGCACCTGCTCGACGGAACTGCCCGACTCGGCCACGAGTTCGCGCGCGATGTCTGCCACGACGCCCAGTGCCCGCGCCGGGCCGAGCTCGGCCATCGACCGGGGAACCCGGCGGCTGGCCAGCACTCGCCCACCGAGGTCCAGCACGATGCCGGCGATGTAGTCGACCTGGAGTTCGATCCCGACGAATCGGACCCAGGCCGGGTCGAGCTCAACCGCCCGGCTCGGCCGACCGAGTCCACTTCGATCGATGGTGCCCTCGGTGACCAGCCGGCGGTCGATCAGCTCGGTCACCAGGCTGGACACCGTCGCCTTCGTCAGCCCGGTGTCCTCGGCCAGCCGCGCCCGCGGCCGCGGGCCACCGTCGGCCAGGCTGCGCATCAGCAGGGCGAGATTGAGCCTGCGCACCGTTGCCTGATCGGCCGGCGTCGATCCGCCTGGGGTCCGAACGGCGATGGGCACTGACGACCTTTCGTCGAGGCGCTCAGCGGGCAGGCTCGGGGTTGGTCGAGGCGGCCGTCACAACTGTGGCGGCCGCGCTCTCGGAGGGTGGGTCAGCGGCCGGCGCTGGCTCGGCGGCGACGGCTGATGGCATCGACGCTGGCCGCGAGGAGCAGCACGATCCCGGTGACGATGAACTTGATGTACGCCTGCAGGCCGAGCAGGCCGAGACCGTTGTCGATGACGGCGATGACCAGACCACCGATGATGGCATCGCGGGCCTTGCCCTTGCCGCCGAACAGCGAGGTGCCGCCGATGACGGCCGCGGCGACCGCGTAGAGCAGGGTGTTGCCGCCACCGGCGTCGGGCGTGACGGAGCTGAGCCGGGACGCGGCGATGATGCCGGAGGTCACCGCCATCGCGGAGCTGATGACGAAGCAGGCGATCGTGATCTGGCCGACCCGAATACCGGCCCGGCGGGCGGCCTCCGAGTTACCGCCGACGGCGTAGACGTGCCGGCCGAACGCGGTCCGGTTCTGCACGAACGTCCAGATCACCAGCAGCACACCGACGATCGGTGCGATCCACGGGATGCCTTCGAGGACGACGTTGCCCTTGGCCCGGTTCTGACTGAGCAGGAACGTTGCGCCGAGCAACACCACCGCGATGAACACGATGCGCAACAAAATGACCACGAGCGGTGGGGTGACCAGGTTCGCCGAGCGACGACGTTGGTAGACCAGCAGGTTCAGCCCGGCGTAGGCGGCGATCGAGCCGATCACCACGATCCAGCCCAGGGTCACCGGCATGTTCCCGTTGGAGATTGCGAAGATCACGTCGTTGTTGACCGGCACGGTGCCACCCGTGCCGATGATCCACAGCAGCACGCCCTGGTAGGCGAGGAACGTCGCAAGGGTCACGACGAACGACGGAATACCGACGGCAGAGACCAGCACGCCGGTCAGGATGCCCATCAGCACACCGACGGCCAGCGCAGCCAGCAACGCGACGTACCAGGGCAGACCCTGCTTGAGGATCAGCATGGCCATCACCCCGGCGCCCACCCCACCGATCACGCCGGCGGACAGGTCGATGTGGCCGAGCAGCAGGACGAAACCGATCCCCATGGCCAGTACGCAGATCGCGCCGGCCTGGGTGAGCAGGTTCGCCAGGTTGAACGTGGTCAGGAAGGTGCTCGGCGCGGCGATCGTGAAGACGATCAGCAGCACGACGAGGCCGAGAACGGCTGGGAGCGAACCGACATCGCCGGCCCGGAGCTTGTTGAGGTAGCCCTGCCAGTACTGGCCGAGGGAGACAGGTCCGGCCGCGTCACCGGAGAACATCGCCCTGGCTTCGACGTCGTCGACCTTCTTGACGACGCTCTTCGGGGTGCTCATGCCGACTCCTGCGCAATGGCCGGGGCAAGTCCGTGGTCGCCGGACCGGCCGGTGGTGATCAGCTCGATGATTTCGCGCGTGCTGACGTCGGCGGCGGCCACATCGGCGGCCATTCTGCCGAGATACAGTGCGCTGATTCGGTCGCTGACCTCTTTGACGTCGTTCATGTTGTGGCTGATCAACAGCACGCCCAGGCCGTTGTCGGCGAGGCGGCGGACCAGATCGAGGACCTGCCTGGTCTGGGCGACACCCAGTGCGGCGGTCGGCTCGTCCAGCATGACGACCTTGGAATTCCACAGCACCGACTTGGCGATGGCGACGGTCTGCCGCTGCCCACCGGACAGGCTGGCTACCAGCTGGCGCACCGAGGACACCGTGCGTACCGACAGCGAGGCAAGGGTGTCGCGGGCCTTGATTTCCATCTGGGCCTCGTCCAGCACCAGGCCGGCCTTGGGTTCCCGGCCCAGGAACATGTTCTGCACGATGTCGAGGTTGTCGCACAGCGCGAGATCCTGATACACGATCTCGATGCCCAACCCGGCCGCGTCACGAGGGTTGTGAACCTGCACCGGCTTTCCCTCGAACAGGTACTCGCCGGTGTCAATGCCATAGATCCCGGCCACGCACTTGACCAGGGTCGACTTCCCGGCGCCGTTGTCACCGACCAGGGCCGTGACCTGCCCGGGGTAGATCTTCAAGTCGACGCTGTGTAGCACCTGAACAGCACCGAAGCTCTTGTTCACCCCTTTCAATTCCAGAATCGGGGTGGTGGGTTGAGTCATCGGGCTGCTCCTTGAATCCGCGCCGGTCGAAATATGAGAGAACGAAGATCAGGCGCCAGGCCCGGACGAATGATGCATCGTCCGGGCCCGGCAAGCTACTGCGCTCAGCTGATTCCCGCGGCGGTGCAAGCGGCGGTGAAGTCCGCTGTGCAGACCTCGGCGGCGGTGGCGCCACCGGCGTCGATGACGACCTTGACGTTCTCCTTGGTGATCGACTCCGGGGTCTCCAGGATCGAGGCGACGTCACGGCCGCCGGTGTCGTCCCGGACTGTTCCGGTGGTCTCCGGGGTCTCGCCGTTGGCCAGCGCGATCGCGACCGTGGACAGAGCCGCCGCTTCCTTGCTGACGTCCTTGAAGACGGTCATGCACTGATCGCCGGCGAGGATGTTCTGCAGACCCTGGACGGTGGCATCCTGCCCGGTCACCGGGATCTGGATGCCGTTCTTCTTGTTGATGGCGATGGCCGCGTTACCCAAGCCGTCGTTCGCGGCCAGGACACCGTCGATGGCGCCGCCCTGTGCGGTGAACATCTGCTCGTAGATGGTACCGGCCTGCTGGTTGTCCCAACCCGGAACGGCCTGCTCGGCGACCTGGGTGAAGTTGGTCATCGGATCCAGGACCGAGTGTGCACCGGCGGCGAACAGCGTCGCGTTGGAGTCGGTCGGCGAGCCATTCAGGAAGACGATCTTCTTGTCGCCCGAGCCGAGGCAATCCGCCAGGCCCTTGCCCTGCAGCTCACCGACGGTGGTGTTGTTGAACGACACGTAGTAGTCAGCACTTCCGCCCAGCGTCAGCCGGTCGTAGTCGATCGTCTGGACGCCCTGAGCGGCGGCCTTCTTCTGGATCGCGGCACCGGACTCGTTGTCCAGGTTGACGATCGCCAGCACGGTCGCGCCGTTGGCGATCATCTGGTCGGCGATGGTGGCCATCGCGGCAGCGTCTCCGTTGGCGTTCTGGATGTCGGACTCGACACCGGCTTCCTTGAACGCGGCCTCCAGAGCGGGCCGGTCCTGGGTCTCCCAGCGAGCGGACGACTTGGTGTCCGGCAGGATGACGCCGACCTTCCCGGCCGTCGTCGCGCCACCGCCGGCTGCGCTGGAACCGGCGCTGGAGGCAGCGGCGCTGGAGCTCTCCGCGCTGGACGCCGCGGCCGAGGTGGTGCTGCTGGCGGTGTCGGAGCTCGAGCCACAGGCAGCCAGCAGCAGCGATCCCGCTGCCACTAGGCCCAGTACTGCAGGGGTCTTCAGGCGCATGAACATTTCCCTCTCTGATGAGACAACCCCTACCGAGCGGAGGGGCCGGTTTACCTGTCGATCACACGGTCGACATGCACAAGTACGGTGGTCACACAAACTATTGAGCGCAACTCGCCGTGTCAATCGCATCACAGGTCACATTTTGGTAAGTGCCCCAACGAAGTCGCCGCGTCACACGTTTGACAATGTAAACCGGGGTGAACTCCACGCTGCGACACTAGTCCACCCGAATGGGAGCGATTCCACCACCTGGGTGAGTCGGCCGAAATTTCACCGACAGAGGGTGTCAATACGAGTACAACGAGCCCTTCACGGCGCCAACGCCGGTAACGATATGGATACCGGCGGAGGTCCCGATGAGGTCCGCGCCCGCTGCCAGCAACGCCCGGACCTGCTCCACGGTCTTCACCCCGCCCGACGCCTTGACCCCGATCGAGGCCGGCACCGCCTTGCGCAGGTACGAAATGGTTGCGGGATCGGCAATTCCGACAGATCCACGAGACGCGATCGAGACGAAGGCCGCGCCGGCCTCGATGGCTGCGGTCACCGCATGCTCACGTTGCCGGGTGTTGAGCATCGGCAGCTCCAGCATCAGCTTGACGCCGACCGGCTCGGCTGCGGCGACAACCGCCGCGATGTCGGCCGCGAACTCCGGTATCCGGCTGGAGAGCAGAAACCCGACGTTGACCGTCGCATCGAGCTCGTCGACCCCGGCATCGACCAGCGCCCTGACCTCGTCCGCCCGCACCGAGGTCAGCGCAGATCCGTTGGGGTAGTCCACGACCGAGCCGATCCGGGCCACCGTTCCGCGCAGCTCGTCCCGGGCGACGGTGACCCAGCAGGGCGGCACGATCGCTGCGTCAAAGCCGTGCTCCAGGGTTTCCTGGACGTGCGTCCGGACCTGGCGTTCGGTAATGGCGTGCCCGATCAGCGTGTGCTGGATGCGGCCCGACAACTGTTCCCTGGGGAGCGTCAATGCCGGGTGCACGGTTGTCGACGGGATCACCCCAGCAGTGTTGCACCGCCTAGGCTCTGCCGCATGCGGATCCTGTCCATCCAGTCGTCGGTTGCCTACGGGTATGTCGGAAACTCGGCAGCAACGTTCCCGCTGCAGCGGCTGGGGCATGAGGTCTGGCCGGTCAACACCGTGCATTTCTCCAATCACACCGGCTACGGCGCGTGGCGGGGTCAGGTGCTCGAACCGGCGATCATCGCCGATGTGATCGAGGGCATCTTCGACCGCGGCGCCCTCGAGACGGTTGACGCGATCCTCACCGGCTATCAGGGTTCGCCGGGTGTTGCTGACGTCGTGCTGTCGACCCTGGAGCGGGTTCGCGCACTGAACCCGGCCGTCGTGTACTGCTGTGATCCGGTGATGGGCGACGTCGGCCGCGGCATGTTCGTCCTGGCCGGCGTGCCGGAATTGATCCGGGATCGGGTGGTGCCGGCAGCGAATGTGGTCACCCCCAACGCCTTTGAACTGGCCTTCCTTGCGGGGGTGCCAGCGGAGGCGATCACCTCGGTCGACGGGCTGCTGGCGGCTGTCGACGCGGTTCGGGCGGCCGGACCGGGCACGGTGCTGGTGACGTCGGTGCAGGGCGCCGGGGTTGGTGCCGACGAGATCGGCATGGTCGCCGCCGATGCCACCGGCGCCTACCTGGTGCGGACACCCCGGCTGCCGATCGAGGTGAACGGCGCCGGGGATGTGACCGCTGCCCTGTTCCTGGCCCATCTGCCGGCGGGGATCGAGGTGGCCCTGGCCAGGGTCGCGTCATCGGTCTACGGCATTCTGGCCGCCACCCATGGTGCCGGATCGCGCGAGATCCGTTTGGTGGAAGCGCAATCGGTGATAGCGGAGCCGCGCAGTGAATTCACGGTGCAGCGGCTGCGCTAGCGGCGATCATCCGCGACGCCGACCGATCCGGGCGCCCACCAGAACGCCGACCAGCATCGAGATCGCCCCGAACGCGGCCGCCCCGAGCAGCGACGGCTGCATCGTCCCGCCCTTTCCGGCCGGCTCGGTCTGGACTGGCGCAGGCAGCACGCGGATCGGCTCGATCAGCGCGCGTGGGGTGGCGGCCGGTACCTGCCGGGTACCGACAAGTACGTCATCGATCGCGGCGAAGAAGAGCCGGGCGGTCTTCTTGGCCACCCCGGAGAGCACCCGCTGCCCGACCCCGCCGACCATGCCGCCCACCATCGCATCGGCGTCGTAGTCGATCCTGGTGCTGCCGTCGGCGAGCACGACCAGCTCAACCCGCACCGTGGTGTCAATGGTCCCCGGACCACCGGAACCGTTGGCGCGCATCATCAGCGACGTTGGCGCGGTCATGTCGGAGAAGGCTACTTCGCCCGCGTAGACGCCCTTGATCGAGGCCACCCCGAGCGTCACGGTCAGCGCAAACCGGTTGTCCGCGATCGGGGTCAGCACATCGCAACCCGGGATGACGGTGGACAACACCGCGGGGTCGGTGATCGCGGCCCAGACCTGCTCCGGTGGTGCGTGCAAGACAGATGAACCGGAAATCTTCATGCTCGTGACCGACCCTTCGCCGTCGATTCGATGCCGCCCGCCGCGAAGTCCCGCCGCAACTCGAACAACGCGCTGGGATTGAGCGGCATCGACGTGATTCGAAATCCCATGGCGTCCTCCACCGCGGAGGCGATCACCGCCGACACCGGGATCACTCCGGCCTCCCCTGCCCCTTTGATGCCCAGCGGGTTCAACGGCGACGGCGTCTGCTGATGGCCGAGTTCCATCTTCGCGGGAAGCTCCGTCACGTACGGCATCAGGAAGTCCATGAACGACGCGTTCAGCAGTTGCCCGTGTTCGTCGTAGGCGAGGGTTTCGTACAGGGCGCCGGCGATACCCTGGGCGACCCCGCCGTGGACCTGTCCCTCGACGATCATCGGGTTGATCAGGGTGCCGCAGTCGTGCACCACGCAGTACCTCTCGATGGTGATTTCACTGGTGTCCCGGTCGATCTCGACGATGGCTGCGTGCATCCCGGAGGCAAAGGTGCTGCGCGGCGGCGAGTAGTAGTCCCGCGACTCCAGTCCGGGCGCCTCACCCGCGGCGACCGGCGGAACGTTCGGGTCGGCGGGCCGGGCGAATTGGGTCGCAGCCTTGGCAGCCTCATCGAACGCGTACCGCAGCGGGTTGGACAACACCGAGACCTGGCCGAGCGGGATGGACGCCGTCGGGTTGCCCTTCACCGCGACAACGCCGTCGATGATCTCGAGGTCGTTCTCGGCGCACTCCAAGGCCTCCGCCGCCACCTTGAGGGCCTTCGCCTTGACCGCGCGGGCCGCCAGCGCCACCGCGGAGCCCGACATCACGGCCGCCCGGGAGGCGAAAGTGCCGACGGCATAGGCGAATCGGCGGGTGTCGCCGGTGGTGACCCGGACGGTGTCGAACGGCACCCCCAACTCGTCGGCGACGATCTGCGCGAAGACCGTCTGGTGCCCCTGACCCTGCGAGGTCAACCCGATGGCGACCTCGACGCTGCCGTCGGTGAGTACCTGGATGTGGGCACCCTCGTACGGCCCCGGGCCTGTTCCCTCGACATAGCAGCCGAGCCCGATGCCCAGCAGCCGGCCATCTTTCGCCGCTTCGGTGCGGAGTCGTTCGAAATCGTCCCAACCGATCATTTCCTTGATCATCTCGAGTTGGGCGGGGTAGTTGCCGGAGTCGTAGATCAGCGGACGGCCGTCCTGGAAGATCAGGCCCTGGTCGAACGGGAATTCGTCGGGCTGAATGAAATTCGCGGCCCGCACCTGCGCCCGGTCCAGGCCGAGGGTGTCGGCGATGCGGTCCATGGTGCGTTCCATGGCGAAGACGCCCTGCGGCCGGCCGGCGCCGCGGTAGGGCGTGACGATCACCGTCGTGGTGTAGACCGAGTAGAACTCCACCCGGTAGGCCCCCGGTTTATAGGGCCCGAGCAATTGGGTCGACGTGACAATCGGGCAGATGATGCCGTATGGCGTGTAGGCCCCGTTGTCGTGCCAAAAGGTCACATCGAGCGCGAGAATCCTTCCAGCCGCGTCGAACCCGACCGTGATGTGCTGGTCCTGTCCGCGCTCGTGAGCGGAGGAGATGAAGTGCTCCCGGCGATCCTCCGTCCATTTCACCGGCCGGCCGAGCCGCATCGCGGCCATCGGAACCACGATTTCCTCCGGCCACGGATGCATGATCTTGACGCCGAAACCACCGCCGACGTCCGGCGCGATCACCTCGACCTTCGGCAGCGGCAGGCCGAGTTTGGCGGCGATCGCGGCGCGCACCGACGTCGCGGCTTGTGTCGACGAATACACCCGAAGGCTGCGGTCGTCGGAGTCCCACCGGGCGTACACCCCCTTGCCCTCCAACGGCATCGAGCAGGACCGCGAAATGGTCAGGTCGAAGTCCAGCCGGTGTGGCGCGGCCCGCATCGCGGTGTCCACGTCACCGACCTCCTGCACCAGGTGCGCGGCGATATTGTCCGGGATATCGCGGTGCACAGAGGCTTTCGCTGCCCTGGCGGCAGGGATTCCGACGACCGCCGGCAACAGGTCGTAGGCGACCTTGATCCGAGCGGCGGCATCTTCTGCCAGGTAACGGTTCTCGGCCACCACCATGACGATGGGCTCACCGACGTGGTTCACCGTGTCCTTCGCCAGGGCGTAGCCGGTGCGCGGCGCGTGCAGGTTCGGATGCGGGATCAGCACCGGCAGCGGCTCTGCCGCCGGACCTTCCAGATCCTCGTGGGTGTAGATCGCGACGACGCCTTCGATGTCGATTGCGTCACTGACATCGATGTCGCCGATCCGTGCATGCGCGTGCGGCGACCGGACGAACGCCACCTCGAGAGTGTCGGCGTCGGTGCCGATGTCGTCGGTGTAGCGGCCGTTGCCGGTGATCAGGCGCAGGTCCTCGACGCGGCGGACGGGTTTGCCGATGTACCGGGAGACCATTACTGCCCGCCGGCCTGGTCGGTCAATTCGGCTGCCTGCAGCACGGCGTCGACAATGTTCTGATAGCCGGTGCAGCGACAGAGGTTTCCGGCGATGATGTCGATGGCCTGGTCCCGGGTCGGCGTCGGATTGTCCTTGAGTCCTGCCGTGATCGTGGTGAGGAAACCCGGTGTGCAGAACCCGCATTGCAGGGCGTGGCACTCGTGGAACGCCCGCTGGACCGGGGAAAGGCCGGCGCTGCTGCCGGCCGCCGCGGGGGTCCCGAGACCCTCCACCGTGGTGATCTGATGGTCGGCGACGGAGACCGCGAAGATCAGGCAGGAGCGCACCGGCGCGCCGTCGAGCAGCACCGTGCAGGCACCGCAGACGCCGTGTTCGCAGCCGACGTGAGTGCCGGTGAGCCCGAGATCGTGCCGCAGATAGTCCGCCAGCGTGCGGCGGGCGACGACCAGCGCAGTGCGGTGGGTACCGTTCACCGTCACCGACACGTCGTATTTGGTCTCGCCGGTCTCCGCTGGTTCCGTCATGCCGCCCGATCACCCCGCTCGGCCGTCGAGATCGCCTGCTGCGCAGCACGGATCGTCAAGATCCCGGCCAGGTGGCGGCGGTAGTCGGCGGTTGCGTGCAGATCGGACTGCGGGTCGACGGCAGCGCGGGCCAGCTCGGCGGCGTCCTGCTCGCCGCTTCGCCAGGCCTCGGTGACGTCGACCACCAGTGGGGTGTCGCCGACCGAAAGGTACCCGCACCGAAGGCGGGACATCGACCCGTCAGCGGCCAGCTCCGCGATGGCCGCGACGCCGCACAGCGCGTAATCGCCGTGCCGGCGGGCGATCTCGACGAAGGCCGAGCCCGCGCCGACCGGGAGCGCCGGGAAGAACGCCTCGATGGCGAGCTCATCCGGGTCCAGCGCCGATTCCAGCGGCCCGCGGAAGAAGGCGGTCGCGTCGATCTCCCGACGTCCCCGGGCGGAAACCGCGGTGACCGCCCCGCCGCAGAGCGCAAGTACCGCGGTCAGCTCACCGGCGGGGTCCGCGTGCGCCAGCGACCCGACGCTGGTCCCCCGGTTCCGGATGGTCGGGTGCGCCACCAACCGCAGCGCCTGCCGCAGCAGCGGCTGAACGCGCGCTGCCTCGGCATCATGCTCGACCCGGGAATGCCGGGCCAGCGCCCCGATGGTCACGCCTGCTGGGGAGCTGACGACGGTGTCCAGCATGGCCAGCCGGTTGATGTCCACCAGGTGCGCCGGCTCGGCCAACCGCATCGCCAAAACCGGGATCAGCGACTGCCCACCCGCCAGTACCTTGCCCTCACCACCGAATTCGGCCAGCAGCTCGGTCGCCTCCGCGACGGACTCCGGTCCGTGCCAGGTGAACGGGGCGGGCTTCATCCCACGATCTTTCCCTAGTTCGGCGCACCGCGTCGGAGCAGGGCCCCGCGGGCAGGCGCTCACCGAGCTGCACAAAACGCTGCGACGGAGTCTGCGAGGCTGAACCGCTCGCCCCGCCAACCGGACCGAATGCGTCCTGGATCGAACTCGTCGACGATGATCGGGGCGGGAACGGGGCTCGCGCCGCTGCCGACAGTCAGTTGGGGGCTGCGTGGAATCGGGACTCCATCGGGCCGATGAAATTGCCACCAGCGGTTGGCGTTGGCGGCAGGGGATGTGGACCAGGCCACGGTGAAGCCCTCCTCATGGATTGCCATGTGGTGCCGCCGACACAGCAACACCAGGTTGTCCAGGTCAGTGACCCCGCCGCGCAACCAATGGGTGACATGGTGGGCCTCGAGGTGCCGGCGGCGATGACACCCGGGGAACATGCACCCGCCGTCCCGGATTCGCAGGGCCCGCCGCTGCGCCGGCGATATCTTCCGGGTCTTGCGCCCCAATCTCAATTGCTGACCGGGTAGTGCGGAATTGATCAGGGCCAGAAGCGAAGCGTCACAGGCGATTCGCTCTGCGGTGGCGCGTTCCACGCCCGGTCCGTTTTCGATCCGGCACGGCCCCATCGGCTCGTCTGCGACCTCATTCTTGCCATCGTCTGAGGTGAAAACGGCAGCGTCGACGTGCAGCACCAGCAGGTGGCGATCGTCCCCGGAACTATCGCCCGGTCCGGCGGCGAGTGCGTCCTGCGCAAGCATGACCAGTGCGTCTGCGGCGCTACCCGCCTCTTGCTCGGCGGTGGGTTGTTCGGCGGCATCCTCCTTCGATCTCTCGACCCCACCCCCCTGCCGGGCCTGTTCCAGGGCCGCGACAACGATCGCGCCTTCGTCGGCCGGCAATCGGGCACTGAGCAGCAGCATCCCGTCCTCGTCGAAGTACCACCGGGCGCGGCGAAGCCGCTGCTGATCCGCGCCGGAGCCGTCTGCCTTCCGGTAGCCCCTGACCACCCGCTCCAGCTGTGCAGCCGTATGGACCAACGCCTGGTCGAGCAGCGTCTGCTCGGCGACCCGATCGGCGACTCTGGTCACCGCACGCACCTTTGAGTAGGACAGCCGACCAGCCGCGAAGGCCGCATCCAGCAGCGGGAGATCGACCAGTGCCGACGCCACCCGCACGTACTCCCGCGCCGCGCCCGGCGCCACCGAACAGGCCCACGTCAGCCAATGAGCGCACGATTTTATCCCCCACTGCGCCCAACCTTTGCGGCGGTCGAACTGCGCGACCAATCGCAACCACGCCGCAGTTGAGGCCGCGATAGCCCCTGCCTGCGAACAGATCTCCGCTTCGAGACGCTCCAGCGGAACGCTGTCGGCATCCGCGTCGAGGTCAACGTCGACACCCGTTTCGGCGACCGCGTTCGGCGATCGTGGCGGCGTGCCCGTGTCCGGTGGGACCGGGCTACCTCCCAAGGGAAACCAATTCTCCCCGGCAGCCGCCGAACCGCAACCGCTACCGTTGCGACGTGTTGGCGCACTTTGCCACATCATCATCAGTTCATCCACTGCAGACCCCCGCCGTTATTCGAACCTATGATCGAAGCCTAGATCAGCCCACCGACAGTCGCTCGCGATGCCACGTCACGACCACGTCGGCGGCGAATCAGTGTCCGATTTGTCGATATCGCGGAAACGCCAAGACGCGCCCGGGCTTGACCACGGGGCGTGTTTCGTGAGCTGATCGACCGTCGAACACCATGCCGAAGGAAGGGCCGGCGATGATCGTGCGAGCCGCGGCGGCGGCGGGGAACTATCCGCTGATCGCGGGACCCCTGACGACGGGCGTCGTGCTGGGCTCGTTCTCCCAGGCAGTGATCATCGGCCTGGACAGCGCACCGGGGCCATGGGCGTTGTCGCTGCTCGGCCCGTTGGCCGCCCGCGTGCCCAACGGGGTACTGCTCGGCGGCGGGATGGCCGACCCCGGCACGCACCGTCCCGGCGACCGGGTGACGATCGGCGGCGGCGGGATCGCCATCGGCGGGCGCCGGATCTCGGTCGTGCGACGCTGGAGCAGTCGGGTGTTCCGGGTTGTTCCGGGGGAGGCCGAGGTACTGGCGTTGACCAGCGCAGCCGCCGCATCAGAGCGGGGCGTGCCGCTCTCGGCGATCACCGCGCTCGAGCAGGGACTGCTGGCCGGCGATGCTTCGCCGGCGATTCGCGCCCTGGTCGGGCTGGGCGATGGCCTGACCCCAGGCGGTGACGACGTCCTTGCCGGATTGCTGACCGGACTGCTGGCAACCGGCGAGTTTCCCGACCTCGCGGCGGCGGTCGGGAAGTTCGCGCTGGACCGGGTCCTGGACCGGACGACCGTGCTGTCCGCTGAACTGCTACGACTGGCGGCCGCCGGGCATGCCTGCGTCGAGGCACTTGGTGTGCTGCGGGCCGTCCACTCGGGCCATCAGCTCCCCGGTGCGCTACACCGGTTACTGTCAATCGGGCACACCAGCGGCGCCGACCTGGCCACAGGTCTGGGAGTGGGGCTGGGGATGGGACTGCGATGCGGGCGCAACACGTCTCGGTACGGCAAGGCGTCTACCACGACTCGGTGACCCTGCTTCGGCTCTCCCAGATCGCGGCGTCGACGCCCGGGATCTCCGCGGCCCAGGTCGCGATGGCCACCCCGCTCAACCTCGAACTGGCTGCCGGACTGGGCTTCTCGATTCCGGCCGGCGCCGGCCCCAACGACCTGTTGATCACCATCAGCGGCGCCGACGACACGGCCGTCGACACCGCACTGGCAGCGGTCGAGACGGCGCTGTCGGCCAGAATCGTTCCCACCTCGACCGGCGCCGGAACTACCCCCGCTGCGCGGACCGTTCGGGCAGCGGCCACCGCCCACCCGGACGCATCGCTCGTGCTGCTGTCGCTGCCCGGCCCAGCGGTGCTCGGCGAGGCCATGGACGCGATCGACGCCGGCCGGCACCTGATGATCTTTTCCGACAATGTGCCGATCGCGGACGAAATAGCGATCAAGGACGCCGCGGCCGCTGGCGGACTGCTGGTGATGGGCCCGGACTGCGGCACCGCAATCATCTCCGGAATCGGCCTCGGCTTCGCGAATGTGCTGCGCGGGCACGACGCCGGCCCGCGAGTTGGCGTGGTCGCGGCGTCCGGCACCGGCGCACAACAACTCACCTGCCTGCTGGACGACGCCGGTGTGGCCGTTTCCCACGTGCTCGGACTGGGCGGCCGCGATCTGTCCGAGGCGGTCGCCGGACGAAGCGCGCTGACCGCGCTGCGGATGCTGGATGACGACCCGGGCACCGACCACATCGTGCTGGTCTCCAAGCCACCCCACCCCGCGACGGCGGATGCGGTCAAGGCACTTGCCGCTGACCTGAGCACGCCCGTCACGATGATCATGATCGGGCCGGGTCAGCCCGACATCACGGCGGGCGCCGAGCGGGTCCTGGCAGCGCTTGGCCGGTCCGTGCCCGCCTGGCCGCAGTGGGCGCCGCCGGCCGACCCCGGCGGATCCGGCCCGCCCGCCGGGATGCTCCGCGGGCTGTTTTCCGGCGGCACGCTGGCCACCGAGGCAACGGTGGTGGCTGCGCAGCTGCTCGGCCGGATCGACTCGAACGCCCCACTGCGACAGGGCCTTCCACACCTCACCGGGCTCGGCCATGTGATCGTCGACCTCGGCGACGACGCCTTCACAGTGGGTCGGCCGCACCCCATGATCGACCCGACGCTGCGCCTGGAATTGCTGGCGCAGCAGGCGGCAGATCCGGCGGTCACGGTCGTGCTGCTCGACGTGGTCCTCGGCCTGGCAGCGGATCCCGACCCCGCCGGACGGCTCGCACCGGCGATCCGGGGCGCGGTCGTTGCTGCCGCGACGACGAACCGCTCGCTCTCGGTGGTGGTCGCCCTGTGCGGCGCGGCCGGCGATCCCCAGGACCGGGAGGCCCAGGCTGCGGCGCTGGCAGCGGCGGGCGCCCGGGTGTTTGCCTCGAATGCTGCCGCCGCCCGGGCCGCTGCGGCCATCGCAGGCGGCGGAACTTCCGCCGACGCAGTGACCGCCGGTCCCGCCGCAGTGGACGATGCCGGTCGCCGTCCAGCGCAGACCGCCGTGGTGTCCACCAACGATGCGCCCGATCTCCTGTCCGGTCCACGCGAGGTGATCTGCGCCGGTATCGATCTGCTCGCCGACGCCCTGCGCGCCCAGGCGGTGGACGTCATTGACCTCGACTTCCGTCCGACCAACCTCGAAACTGCCGACGCTGCAGGAGTTCCCGCGGCGCTCCGGACGGTGTTGGCCGATCCTCGTCGATCTGCGGCGAATGCCGACGCCGCCCATCGGATGCTGGCGGTACGTGCGAAGCTCGTTGACGTCAGGCCGGCCGGCGAGGCATTGGGGTTACGGCCCGGCGAGTTCTGTCATGCCGGTCCGCCGATCGAATTCGGCCGGGCATCGGGACCGCTGCGTGGCGCGTTGATCGGCGCCATGATCTTCGAGGGACTGGCCGACGACGAAGCGTCGGCGATCGCGCGGCTCGAATCCGGCTCGGGCATCACCCTGCGCCCCTGCCACGACCGGCGCGCCGTCGGGCCGATGGCCGGCGTCATCTCGCCGTCCATGTGGCTGTTCCAGTTGGCCGACGAAGCGACCGGTGCGCGCTCGTTCTGCTCGTTGAACGAGGGTCTGGGCAAGGTGCTCCGCTATGGCGCGTACTCCACCGAGGTGATCACCCGGCTGCGCTGGATGGCCGACGTCCTTGGCCCGGCGCTGGCGATCGCGGTGCGAGCGGCCGGGCCGGTCGACATCACCGCCATCATCGGGCAGATGGTGCAGATGGGCGACGAGGGCCACAACCGCAATCGCGCCGGCACCCTGATGTTCCTCCGGGAGATCCTGCCCGCGCTGATCGCGTCCGGCCTGCCGCCCGGCGATGTCGCAGAGGTGGCCCGGTTTGTCGCCGGCAACGACCACTTCTTCCTGAATTTGGTGATGCCCACCGGGAAGCTGATGGGCGACGCGGCCGCCGGCATTCCGGGCAGCACGGTGGTGACCGCGATGTGTCGCAACGGCACCGACTTCGGGATCCGGGTGTCGGGCACCGGCGACGAATGGTTCACCGGCCCGGCGCTCTACCCGGACGGACTGTTCCTGGCCGGGTTCGGGCCGGACGATGCCAACCCGGATATCGGGGACTCGGCGATCGCCGAAACCATGGGCATCGGCGGGATGGTGATGGCCACCGCCCCCGCGATCGTGCGATTCGTCGGCGGGTCCGTGCCGGACGCCCTGGCCGTCACCGGCCGGATGTACGAGATCACCGAAACTGAGAACCCGGCGTTCGCCGTTCCGATTCTGGAGTTTCGCGGCGCACCAACAGGTATCGATGTCACCAGGGTGCTCCGCACCGGCATCCTGCCGCAGATCAACACGGGGATGGCCGGGCGCATCCCCGGCACGGGTCAGGTCGGTGCGGGGCTGGTCACGCCCCCGATGGACTGTTTCACCGCGGCGATCCAGGGCCTGGCTGCGCAGGTTCCTGCTACGCAGTGCTGACCCAGCAAGGGCTGAACCGGGCGCTGCTCGCCCGGCAGATGCTGTTGGTCCGAGCCAGGATGCCGATCGAACCCGCGGTTCGCCATCTGGTCGGACTGCAGGCGCAGCGACCGGATCCACCGCACATCGGCTTGTGGTCCAGGCTCACCGGGATCCGGCATACCGATATCGACGACTTGATCGACAGTCGCCGACTGGTTCGGGTGGCCGCCCTTCGGGCGACCGTCCATCTGCTCACTGCACAGGACGCACTTGAGCTGCGGCCGATCGTCCAACCGGTGCTCGACCGTGAGCTGGCGGCACCGGCCTTCAAGTCCCTGCGGTGGGTGAACATCGATGCCGTGACGGCCCGGGGTCGAGAGCTGTGCTGCGCGGAACCGCTGACCTTGACCGACCTGGGCGAAAGATTGGCGCTCGAGTTCCCCCGGGCGACCCCGCATGCCCTGGCCATCGCGGTGCGCAATCACGTTGCGCTGATTCAGGTCCCGCCACGGGGTCGGTGGCGGAACCCGGCCCCGACCGTGCACGTCCCGGCCGAGGCCTGGCTCGGCCGGGACCTGGGCGGCGACGGCGATCCGGCGCGGCTGATCATGCGATACCTGGCCGCATTCGGCCCGGCCACCGCGACCGACATCGCCACCTGGTCCGGGCTCCGCGGCATCAAGGCCCTGCTGGAAAACATGCGTGACGACCTGGCGTGGCTCACCGACGACCGGGGACGAACCCTGGTCGATGTCCCGGACGGAATCCTGCCGGACCCCGAAACCCCTGCGCCCGTGCGGCTGTTGCCGGAATACGACAACACCCTGCTCTCGCACGCTGACCGGACCAGGATCATCGAGGACGGCGACCGCCCGTTCGTCCTGACCAGAGGTGGTCAGGTCGGTGGAACGGTGCTGCTGGACGGGTTCGTCCGGGCGATCTGGCGAACAATTCCGGGCGATGACTCCGAGACGCTCACCGTGCGGCCGCTGCGCTGGCTGACCCGTGGCAACAAGGAAGAAATCGAGCGGGAAGCCCTGGCCCTCTTGGACTTCGCCTCCCGGGGAAGTCACCACCGGGTGGAGTTCGAGGAGTTGCAGTGACATGAGTTGCAGTGACATGAGTTGCAGTGACACTCGATGACGAGGCGGCCCGGGTGCTGGGACTGGATGCCGACACCAGGGCCGGGGTCGACGAACTCATGGTCGGCCTGACCGTTGCCCAGCAGGCCGCCGCCGACGCGATGCGGCACGAGATCATCGCCAGACTGGGCACTGTCTCCGCGGAACCCTTGCGGGTGGAGGCGCCCACCGCGGTGTGGGTTGCCGGGTACGTCGCCGCCGGACCGGCGGTCGCGGAATGGATGCGTCGACGGGGTATTCCCGACGACGTCGTGACGGCCACGTTGTCCGATGTCGGGCGGCAGTTGCGGCTGCACCATCGGCACTGCGGCCGAACGGGTCTGGACGCGCCGAGCTGGCCGAGCGCGGTGCTCGCCGGGACCTTCTATCAACTGGGGCGACTGCAGTTCGACCTGGTCTTTCAGCAGGACGAGTGGGTGCTCGACGTCCACATTCCCGAATCCGGACCGCTCACGCCGGCCGCGGTCAGCACCTCCTTCGACCGCGCTGTCACGTTTTTCGGCGAGTACTTCCCCGACCGACCGGTCACCGGCGCGGTCTGCGCGTCCTGGCTGCTGGATCCGTATCTCGCCGAGCACCTGCCGCCGACGTCCAACATCGTTGCGTTCAGGCGGCTCTTCACCCCGATCGGCGAACCGCGGGATGACGAACTGGACGCGCTGTACTTCACCTTCGGTCAGCGCAGCCTGGAGAATCTGGACCGGCTACCCAGGGAATCGTCGTTGCAGCGACTGGTGCTGGACCGCCTGGCGGCCGGCGGGCACTGGCATGTCGTGCAGGGATACCGGAAGCTCAGTCCGAAAACGCCCACTGAACCGTGACACTGACGGCGATCTCGGCATCGCCGGTCGCAACCGGCATCGATTCGGCCATCGCCGCTCTGGCCATCATCGGCCGCGGACCGCCACCGTTCGAGGTGCGCTCGTCGATCCACTGGACGCGGCCCAGCGTCCGTGCGGCCAGCTCCGCGAACTGTTGCGCCTTGACCTTCGCATCCTCGAACGCCGCCTGCCTGGCCAGGCTCAGGGCCTCCTCGGGGTGACCGGCGGTCAAGGAAACGCCGTCGATGCGTACCCCCTCGCCGCCGAGCGAGGCAACGTCACCGAGCAATCGTTCGATACCGTTCAATCCGTCGAGAGTGACGGTCAACCGCTGTCCGGCCTGATACCCCAACACCTGCTGCCGCCCGTTCGCGTACTCCGTGCGCGGACCCAGGGTCAGGTCCGAGGTGCGCACCGCGCGCGAATCGACACCATCATCGGCGAGGATCGCCAGCAGGCGGGTCGCGGTCGTCGAGGCGAGCGCGAAAGCATCGCCTGGCTCGGCCCGAACAACCTCAACGGCAAGGGATATCGCGACGCGGTCGACCGCCGCGGCAGCGGTGCCGGAGCCGATCACCGTGATGCCATTGACCGAGCGTGACGAGTTCATGGGCACAGTGTGCCAGCGTGGCACCGCTACCGGTTGATCTCGACCAGCAGTACCCAGGCGTTGATCACGGCGACGGCGAAGCTCAGCACGACCCCGGCCAGTGTCCAGAACAGGCCGCCGCCGACCCCCAGGGCAAGGGACAGGCCGCCGATGAACAGCGCGACCGCGGGCAGCATCACGACCATCAATTGCTCCACCGTATGGGTTTTCGTGTCTGCGGCGCCCGTCTGTCGTCGGCCCAGCACCCAGAACGACTGCACTGCGACGGCGAGTCCGAGCGCACCGAACTCAATGCCGATGGCCAGCGTGGTCTGATCCGGCGCCAGCCCGAAACACCCGGTGAGCATGACCGCAACCAGGATGCCCAGCGTTGACGCCGCCCGTCCCGGCAAGCGCGGAAAGCTCAGGATCCGGTTCAGGTTGATCGAGATCGCGACGAAAAGCAGACCGGTCAGCGCGGCGGCCGCACCGAGCGTCGCCACGAAGAAGTTCGCCCATTGGTCGATGTCGTAGCCGGCGGCCGTCACGCAGGGATATTAGCGCTGGGCGGGGAACCAGCCCGCCCGGCCGAGCTGTCCCGACACCGAGTGCCCGAGGTCCTGTTCGAGCGCCGGCAGGACGTCGATGAGCAGGCCCGGGTCGATGCCGGTGCGAATTCCCGAACGGTGCAGAAGGTAGAGCAGGTCCTCGGTGGCGATGTTCCCGGTCGCGGCGGGGGCGAACGGGCAGCCGCCGATTCCGCCGACACTGGCGTCGAGCGCGCTCGCACCCCGGTCGACCGCAGCGATGGCGTTGGCGTAGCCGGTGTTCCGGGTGTTGTGAAAGTGCCAGCGCAGCGGAATGCCCGGCGCCGCGGCCGCCGCGACGTCGGCCAACGAGTGAACCTGAGCCGGCACTCCGACGCCGATGGTGTCGGCCAGCGCGACCTCATCAGGCGGAACATCCAGGCACTTGGTCAGGACGTCCATGACGACCTCGGGCGCGACCTCGCCCTCGAACGGGCAGCCGAACGCGGCCGCGACGGTCAGCGTCGTCCGCAATCCGGCCGCCGTTGCCTGGCGGGCGAGCTGGTGCCAAGAGGAAATCGAATCGGCCGTCGACATGCCCTGGTTGCGACGGCTGAAGGTGTCGCTGGCGACCACGACGATGTTGACCTCGTCCATCCCCGCGGCAATGGCCCGGTCCAGCCCGCGGTGATTGAGCACCAGACCGATCCACGACACCTCGCCCCGCGGCAAACCAGCCGCGACGGCCTCCGCGTCAGCCATTTGGGGGACCAGCTTGGGGTGCACGAAGCTGGTGGCCTCGATCCGGCGTGCGCCGGCCGCGACGAGTCCGCCGATCAGCCGAAGTTTGGCATCGGTAGACAACACCGCGGCCTCGTTCTGCAGGCCATCCCTGGGTGACACCTCGACGACATTCATCAGCCATGTATACAACTTTGGCCAAAGGCTTGTCGATAATCGGTGAATGTGCCAGCATTGCATGCAATCCAGTGCTGAGAGAGGGGCTCCGTGGCTCAGGCCTCGAAGAATGCGACCGCCATGCTGCGGGAGCTGATCCTGGCCGGTGCACTGCCCGCAGGAACGAAACTGGGCGAGGCGGATCTGGCTACCCGGCTTGACGTTTCCCGAACGCCGGTGCGAGAAGCGTTGTCTCGATTGGCTGCTGAAGGGCTCGTTGACCTGGTGCCCAATCGAGGCGCCCGCGTCGCCCGATGGTCCGACGAGGATCTGGAACAGATTTTCGAGTTGCGGCTGAGATTGGAACCCTACGCCGTCGGCCTCGCCGTCCCGCGGCTCACCGATTCCGACCTGGATGACCTGGACGACCTGGCCCAGCGCATGGTGGGACTCGGAAAGCCGGGCCGTAGCCAGGATCTCGACGGCATCGTGCATCTTAACCGGCAGTTCCACCGCACGTTCATCAACCGGGCCGCGAACCCGGCGCTGACGTCCGCGTTGCTCGCGGTCACCCATGCGTCAGTGGTCAACCAGAACTTCCACAACTACACGCCGGCGGCCCTGGCCCGCAGCTTGGCGCACCACGTCGAAATCGTCGCTGCCGCCAGGGTCGGCAACGCAGACTGGGCGAACGCCGTGATGCGCTCACACCTCTACAACGCCAGAGCGACGATGCTCCCGGCTCAACATGTTCGGCGGGAGCACGGATGAGCGAGATGACAGGACTCCCCCTCGACGATCTCCGGGTGATCGAGCTGGGCCAACTGCTGGCCGGCCCGTTCTGCGGGCAGTTGCTCGGGGATTTCGGCGCCGAGATCATCAAGGTTGAAGACCCCGGACGCGGCGACCCGATGCGCGAGTGGGGCCGGGAGAAGCCCTACGGCAAGTCCCTGTGGTGGCCGGTGGTGGCCAGGAACAAGAAGTCCGTCACCTGCAACCTGCGGTCCCCGGAAGGACAACGCCTGCTGCGCAGGCTGATCGACACGGCTGACATTCTGGTGGAGAACTTCCGGCCCGGCACTCTGGAGCGGTGGGGGCTGGCGCCCGAGGTGCTCTGGGAGACAAACCCCGGCCTGATCGTCACCAGGGTCACCGGCTACGGACAGACCGGCCCCTACGCGCCGCGGGCCGGTTTCGGCTCGATCGGCGAAGCCATGGGCGGAATCCGTTACGTCACCGGAAATCCCGACCAGCCGCCCGCGCGGGCCGGCATCTCCCTCGGCGATTCGCTGGCCGCTACCTTCGCCTGCCTCGGCACCCTCGTCGCCGTCCACAACCGGCACCGCACCGGACAGGGTCAGGTGGTGGATTCGGCCATCTACGAGGCGGTGCTGGCGATGATGGAATCGCTGCTGCCGGAATGGGAACTGGCCGGGTACCAACGGGAACGGACCGGCGCGGTGCTGCCGAACGTTTCCCCCAGCAATGTCTATCCGACCCTCGACGACGACCTCGTGTTGATCGCCGCGAATCAGGACTCGGTGTTCAAGCGCCTCGTCGACACCATGGGCCGCCCAGAGCTGGCCGACGACCTTCGGTATTCGACCCACTCCGCCCGCGGTCAGACCATGACCGAACTCGACACGCTGATCGCGGAATGGACGGTCACGCTCACGGCCGACGATCTGTTGGCGAAGCTGCATGCAGGTGGCGTGCCTGCCGGGCGGATCTTTCGGGCCAAGGACATGTTCACCGACCCGCATTTCGCCGCCCGGGAGGCGATCGTCCGGGTCATGCACCCGGAACTCGGCGAGCTGCCGATGCAGAACGTGACGCCGCATCTGTCCCGGACACCGGGGAAGGTTCGCACCGCTGGGCCCGCGCTCGGCGAGCACAACCAGGAGATCTGGGCCGGCCTGCTCGGCCTGTCCGGAGACGAGATCGCCCAGTACATCAGCACATCCGTGATCTGAGGAGTGGAAATGGCTTATCGGCTTGGCGTTGATGTCGGCGGAACATTTACCGACGTACTGCTGGTCAACTCCGACAGCGGTGAAACCTGGCGCACCAAAACCGCTTCGACCCCGCAGGATCAGTCGGTCGGGGTGCTCCGCGGGATCGACAAGGTCTGCGCGGACGCCGGGATTGCGCAGACCGACATCGCGCAGGTCCTGCACGGCACCACCGTCGGAACCAACGCGATCCTGGAAGGCAAGGGCGCCGTCGTCGGGCTGGTCACCACCGCGGGCTTCCGCCAGGTGTTGCAGATCGCCCGGTCCTTCGTGCCCGGCGGGCTGGCCGGTTGGATCATCTGGCCGAAGCCCGAACCCCTTGCCGCGCTGGAGAACACGATCGAGGTGCCGGAGCGCATCGCCAGCGACGGGTCGGTGATCACTCCGCTCGACGAGGACGAAACCCGGCTTCGGTTGCGGAAGCTGCGGGGCAACGGCATTTCGGCCCTGGCCATCTCGTTGATCAACGCCTTCGCCAATGGTGACCACGAGAAGCGCATCGCCGAAATCGCCGAGGAGGAACTGCCCGGCATTCCGATCTCCCGCTCCAGCATCGTGCTGCCTGAGATGCGCGAGTACGAAAGAGCTCTCACCACAGTCGCGAACAGCTACGTGCAACCGCAGGTGGCCAGGTACGTGCGGAACCTGTCGAGCCAGCTCAGCGAGCAGGGGGTGAGCGCCGAGCTGTCTATCCTGCGCAGTGACGGCGGCCTGGCGGCCGCGGAGGTGGCCGCCGATTCGCCGGTCACCATGCTGATGTCGGGCCCGGCCGGCGGCGTCACCGGTGCGGTCTGGATGGCCGGCCAGACCGGCAGCCGAGACCTGCTGACCTTCGACATGGGCGGCACCTCAACGGATGTCGCCCTGGTGCAGGATCTGAAGCCGCGCACCGGCCGGGAGACGAAGATCGGTGATCTGACGGTCCGGGCGTCATCGGTGGACGTGCGGACCGTCGGTGCCGGCGGCGGATCGATCGCCCACGTTCCCGACCTCACCAAGGCGCTGCGGGTCGGCCCGCAGTCCGCGGGCGCGGTGCCGGGGCCGGCCGGGTACGGCCTCGGCGGCACGGCGCCGACCGTCACCGATGCGAACGTCGTTCTCGGGTATCTTCCGACCTCGCTCGCCGGGGGCGAGATCACCCTCGATGTCGCGGCTTCCAGGGCCGCGGTGCAGACCGTGGCCGACGCTATGGGTCTGCCCAGTGTGGAGGCCGCAGCGGCCGGCATCATCGACATCGTCAACGAGAACATGCTCGGCGGCCTTCGGCTGGTCAGCGTCCAGCAGGGTTTCGACCCGCGGGATTTCGCCCTGGTGGCCTTCGGCGGCGCGGGACCGTTGCACGCCAACGCCATGGGTGTGCTGACCGGAGCCTGGCCGGTGATCGTCCCGCCATCGCCGGGGGTGCTGTGCGCGCTCGGTGATGCCACGACGTCGCTTCGCGATGAGTCGGCGCGCACCTGCCTACGGCGCTTCGCCGATCTCACCGGCAGTGAGCTGCGGGAGATCCTGACGGCATTGTCCGACGAGGCATCCGCCCGGCTGGTCGTCCAGGGTCTCAAAGCCGAAGAGCACGAGATCGAGTATGAGGTCGACGTCCGTTACTTCGGACAGGGTTTCGAGATTCCGATCACCATCAAGCACTCCTGGCTGGAGGACCTGGACTCCTTCCTGGCCAACCTCGGCAGCGCGTTCGACGGCGAACACGAGCGGCTGTTCTCATTCCTGCTGGGCACGGACCACGAACTGGTCAACGCCCGAGCATCGGTCAGCGGGCCACGCCCGGAGATCGCCGCCACCCTGCTGCCGGACGGAACCGGTGATCCCGCAGCAGCCCAGACCGGAACGTCACGGGTCTACGTCCAGGGCGCCTTCGCCGAAGCCCCGATCTACGACCGGCGCAAACTCAGGGCGGGCGATGTCATCGCCGGACCGGCCATCGTCGTTGAGATGGACTCGACAACCCTTGTCCTGCCTGGTCATTCCGCAACCACCCACCCGTCGGGCAGCCTGCTGATCCGTCCCGACTCGGCCGGCAACACTTCACAGAGCGAGGGCTGAGCCATGGCAAGAATTGTCGAAACCAGCACTACTGCGCTGGACGCTGTCGTTCTCGACCCGGTCACCCTGGACCTGATCGAGAACGGCCTGCGCAACGCCCGCTACGAGATGGACGAGGTGCTGTTCCGCACCGCGCTGTCGCCGGGTATCCGCGAACAGCACGACGAGTTCCCACTGATCGCCGATCCCGCCGGCAAGATGGTGGTCGGGCAGTTCGGGTTGTCCATCCCGGATTTCCTCGACGGCTTCGACGGCGACATCGGCGAGGGTGATGTCCTACTCACCTCCGATCCCTACGCGTGCGGCGCCGCGATCAGTCACGCCAATGACTGGCTGGTGGTGACGCCGATTTTCGTGCGGGGCCGGTTGGTCGGCTGGGCGTCGATGTTCGGGCACATGTCGGACGTCGGCGGCAAGACACCGTCCTCGATGCCGACGGACGCCAGGACGATTTACGAAGAGGGCGTGGTGATCCCGCCGTTCAAGCTGTACAGCGCCGGGAAGATCAACGAGGACGCGCTGCGGATCATCCTGAACCAGGTGCGGGTCCCGGATTGGAACCGCGCCGATCTGAACGGCCTGGTCGCCGCCTGCCGGACCGCGAGCCGGCGGGTGCAGGAGATGTGCGCACGGTTCGGCCCCGCTACCTACCTGACCGCGTTGGATGCGTTGCTGCAGCGCAACTATGACGCGATGAAGATCCTGCTGAACCTGGTGTTCGCCGAGGGCAAGACGCTGTCGTTCACCGATTACATCTGTGACGACGGTGTCGGCTTCGGGCCGTACGAGCTCAAGCTGTCGCTCACCCGGACCGGCGACAAGGTGCACCTGGACTTCACCGGGTCGTCACCGCAAGCGCAGGGCCCGATCAACTATTACATCAACGAGAACCTCGTCCGGATGTTCTTCGGTATCTACATGATCACCGTTGCCGACCCGCAGATTCTCTGGAATGACGGTTTCTACCCGCTGGTCGACGTCACTATTCCGGACGGCTCGTTCTGGAAGCCGAAGCACCCGGCCGCACTGAACGCGCGAAACCACGGCATCGGACGGGTTTTCGACCTGTTCGGCGGGTTGCTCGGGCAAACGAATCCGGCCCTGCTGAATGCCGCCGGGTTCTCGTCCTCGCCGCATTTCATGTACTCGGGGAACTACTCGACCGGTGATCGCAAGGGTGAGTGGTTCCAGCTGTATTCGATCGGCTTCGGCGGCATCCCGGGCCGACCGCTCGGCGACGGGCCGGACGGTCATTCGCTGTGGCCGAGCTTCGTCAACATTCCCTGCGAATTTCTCGAGTCGTATTACCCGCTGCGCATCGAGAAGTGGGAGACGATCGCCGACACCGGCGGGTCCGGGCTGCACCGCGGCGGCAACGGCGTGGACGTGGCCTACCGGTTCCTGGAGCCGGGAACCATCGCCATTCACGACGACCGCTGGCTGACCTACCCTTGGGGTGTCAACGGCGGCGAGCCCGGCACCCGCGGCACGAAGTGGCTGGACCGGGCCGACGGCAGCCATGAGGTTCTGCCCAGCAAGTGCCATGACGTCCCGGTTCGACCCGGTGACGTGCTGCATTTCGTCACCTGGGGCGGCGGGGGATGGGGCGATGGGCTGGAACGCGACCCCGAGCTCGTCGCTCTCGAGGTGCGACGGGGCCTGGTCAGTGCTGCCGGCGCCAGGCGGTACGGCGTCGTCGCGGACGAGGACGGTGTCCTGGACGCGGCAGGGACGGCCACCCTGCGTGCGCAGATCCGGTCGGCACGGGTCGGCGATCTCCCGGTCTTCGATATGGGTCCGGGGCTGGAGCAGTTGCTGGAACGGTGCGAGGAGGAGACGGGCCTGCCGGCGCCGAAGGCCCCGGTCTGGCTGTGACGCACGAGCACGCGACCCCCGATTTCGGCGGACGCCTGGGTTGGGGTTCCCGGCCGGCGTTGGTCCTGATCGATCTGATGCGGGCGTATTTCACCCCTTCGAGCCCGCTCGATCTCGGGTCCACCGCCGCGGTCGAGGTCAGCAGTCGCCTGCTGGCCTCGGCCCGCGACCATGCGATACCGGTGATCCACACGGCCGTGCATTACCGGGCAGGTGCGGTGGATGCGGGCCTGTTCGTCCGGAAGGTCGGCGCGCTGGCCCTGCTCGCCGATGACCACCCCGAGGGCCTCCGCGAACTGATGCCGCAGGTGGCGCCGCTGGACACCGAGACCGTGATCATCAAGCAGTATGCGTCGGCCTTCTTCGGTACCTCGCTGGCGTCGACCTTGCGTTCGTTGGGCGTCGATACCGTTGTCATTGCCGGTGTTTCGACGTCCGGGTGTATCCGGGCCAGCGCGACTGACGCGCTGCAGCACGGTTTTGCACCGATGGTGGTCTCCGATGCCTGCGCGGACCGCACCGACGAGTTGCACCGCTCGAACCTGCGCGACCTGCGTGCGAAGTACGCGGATATCGTGTCCAGCGACGAGGTGCTCTTGCGGTTCGCCGGCGGCTGAGCCTGTCACATCGGCGGGATCCGATTCGTCACCACAGTGAGGCGGGTGAGGATTGAAATGACACCGATGGACGACGACATGCTGGCCGCGCAGTTCGAGGCCAACCGCGGACATCTGCGGTCGGTGGCCTACCGGATGCTGGGGTCGACGAGCGAGGCCGACGACGCAGTGCAGGAGGCCTGGCTGCGGTTGAGCCGGTCCGAGACCGGTGAGGTTCGCAACCTCGACGGCTGGTTGACCACCGTCGTCGCGCGGATCTGTCTGGACATGTTGCGGTCGCGGACCTCTCGCCGCGAGGATCCGCTCGGCGAGCACGTCCCGGAGCCGGTCGCCGGCCCGACCGGCGGCGATCCCGAACACGAAGCGGTCCTTGCCGATTCGGTCGGACTCGCGTTGTTGGTTGTGCTGGAGACCCTGGCGCCGGCAGAGCGGTTGGCCTTCGTGCTGCACGACATGTTCGCTGTGCCGTTCGAGGAGATCGCGCCCATCGTCGGTCGGTCGCCGGCAGCAACGCGACAGCTGGCCAGCCGGGCGCGGCGCCGCGTCCAGGGCGCAGAGACCACCACGGACATCAGCCGGCAGCGTGCGGTCGTCGATGCGTTCCTGGCGGCTTCCCGTGGCGGGGACTTCGACGCGCTGCTGACGCTGCTCGACCCCGACGTCGTGTTGCGGGCCGACCCGGTGACGGTCGCGGCCGGCGCGGAAGCAGAGGTGATCGGAGCTCGCAGCGTCGCGCGGACCTTCGGTGGCCGGGCCCGCGCCGCCCAGCTCGCGTTGATCGACGGTGCCCCCGGGCTGGTGTGGATGGTCGGCGGCCGGCCGCGGGTGGTGTTCGAGTTCGCCTTCAGCGACGGGAAAATCGTTGGCATCGAACTGCTTTCCGATCCCGTCCGGCTCCGCGGCCTCGACGTTCACCTTTGGGGACCTCAGCGCGCGTAGCGTTCACTCAGCTCCTGGCCGATCCGGGCCAGTTTCTGCCGTACGGCCGGCGGTTCGACGACCTCGGCCGTCGATCCCCACCCGGCGAGCTGCTCGGCAATCGACACCGAAGTGTGGGCGGACACGCTCAGCCGCGTCCGACCATCGGGCTCGGTGCCGTGGACCACGCAATGCCGCCCGAAATGCGACTGCACCACCGGGACCAGCCGGGCCGCGATCAGTACCGTCGCCGACACCACGGCCCGCCGCTGCTCCATCTCCGCAACGATCCCCTGCCACTGCGCTGTCAGATCGAAATCCGTTGGTCGCTCGGCCTTTTCATCGGTGACGACGGCCGAGGCGACTCGATCCACTCGGAAGGTTCGTTGGCCGCGATCGGTGCCGGCGATCAGGTACCAGATGTCGTCCTTGTCGACCAGACCCCACGGATCTACCAGCCGCTGCGTCCGTTCACCGGTGCGGCCGGTGTAGTCCAGGCGCACCTTGCGGCGCCGCACCACGGCCGTTTGCAACTCACCGATCAGCTCCGGCAGGTCCCGGTCGGCCTCCCCCCACCGCGACGCGTCGACGACCACGGCCTCGGCGGCCGCCTGGGCGTCGGCCCGGAACGTGTCCGGAAGCGCGCGAATCAGCTTGCGCAGCGCGGATTTCACCTCGGGGGCCACCGCTGCCGCCGGGCCGGCGAGCAGAAAGAGGGCCTGGGCCTCCGGAGCGGTGAAGCCGCTCAGATCGGTCCGGGCGCCGCCGACCAGTGACCAGCCGCCGCCCCGGCCCGCCTGGGAGTACACGGGAATGCCCGCCGCCGACAACGCTTCAAGGTCGCGCCGGGCAGTGGCGACCGACACCTCGAGTTCCGCGGCCAGTTCAGCGGCGGTCACCCGACCGCGGGCCTGCATGACCAACAACGTTGCCACCAACCGGTCCGCGCGCATTCTGAAGAGTCTGCCAAACAAAGTGCTCAGTTGATGAGCACTTTGCGCGTGAGGATGGAGATACACCAAGTCAAAGGAGCACACCATGTTGCGAGGATTCGCCACCGTCTCGTTCTACGCGGCCGATCTGGAGGCCGCGAAGGTCTGGTACGCCGACCTGCTGGGCATCGATCCGTATTACGTGGTCCCCGGATACATCGAATTCCGGGTCGGCGACTTCCAGCACGAACTCGGGATCATCGACAGTCGCTATGCGCCGGCCGACGCACCGACGACACCGGGCGGGGCCATCATGTTCTGGCATGTCGACGACCTGGCGGCAACGCTGCAAGCCCTGCGGGGCAAGGGCGCGACGGATTATCAGCCGATGACGGACCGCGGACACGGATTTGTCACGGCAGCCGTTGTCGACCCGTTCGGAAATGTGCTCGGAATCATGAGCAACCCGCACTATCTCGAGGTGCTGGCAGGCACTATCAAGGCATGACAACAGCGCAGGGGGTGCTCCGCCGGATACACGGCCACGAGCTCAGGGTCGATATCCGGCAGGGGACCGGCGATGGCAACGGCTCCGGCACACCGTTGCTGTTGCTCAGCGGAATTGGCATCGGGTACGAGATTTTCGACCGGTTCGTTGCTGCCCAGGAGCCGGACATGGACGTCATCAGGGTCGACGTGCCCGGTGTCGGCGGCTCACCCGCCGCGCTGTTCCCGATGGGGTTTCCACAGTTGGCCACGCTGCTGGCGGGTCTGTTGGACGATCTTGGCTACCGGCAGGTCGACGTCCTCGGCTTCTCCTGGGGCGGCGCGCTCGCCCAGCAGTTCGCCCTGCAGTATCCCGGCCGCTGCCGCCGGCTGATTCTGCTGAGCACCAGCCCGGGACTCGTCTCGGTGCCCGGAGAGCCGCAGGTTCTGGCAAAAATGCTTGCGCCGCAGGACTTCCGGGATGTTCGGGGGGCCGCGCGGATGATGTACGGCGTCAACCCGGATGCTCATACGGACGACGTCCGGCAGCTGTTCCGGAACAGCGCCGCCACCAGCTCGGGGCTGGGCTACCTGCATCAACTGGCGGCAGTGGCCTGTTGGACGAGTCTGTTCTTCCTGCCCCTCATCCGCCAACCGACACTGGTCATGGGGGGCGACAGCGATCCGCTCGTTCCCGTCGCGAATTCCCGCATCCTCGCCGGGCTCCTGCCGAATGCGACATTGCGGGTGTTCTCCGGCGGGCACATCGAACCGCTCGCGGACCCGACGATCACGTCGCAGTCGATTTCGCACTTCCTGGGGCGCTGAGCCACCCCCCGATTGACCCTGGCAGCCGATGGGTACTTTGTGGACGTCGACGGAAGCGTCATTTCGCGTGATCAAAGGAGTCCGGATGTCCCTGGCAGCCAAGTTGCGTCGAGTCCCACTGAGAATCGCCGCCGGCGCTTTCATCCTGAACGCCGGAGTGACGAAACTGAAGGCCGACCAGGGGACCGCCGCCGCACTGCACGGAATGAGCTCGACTGCCTATCCGGTGCTCAAGAAGGTCGAGCCTCCGGTCTTCATCAAGGCTGTCGCCGTCGGTGAGATCGCGGTGGGCGCCACCCTGCTGCTGCCGTTGGTCCCGGCCGGGCTCGCCGGGCTCGTGCTCATCGGGTTCGCCGGCAGTCTGCTCGGGATGTACGTCCGGACTCCGGAACTGCACGACAAGTATCTGCGGCCCAACCAGGCCGGCACCGCCGTTGCCAAGGACGTGTGGTTGCTCGGCTCGGGCGTCAGCCTGGTCGTCGATGCGGCATTGAACGAATCTCCGATCACCGCCACCGACTGACCACGCCCGGATCGGCAGCCGAAGAACACCCTGGGTAACCGGCCGCGACAGCCCGTGATATCTGGGGCTACGCTTCCGGCAGGTTCTCGCCGAGCACCAGGGGGTGACTGTTGAGCCAGGAACTGTCGACCCGGCCGAGTGCAGCACCCGAGGGGGAGCCCGCCCGGTTGTCCCGCGCGCAGATGAACATCATCTTCGTGACGATCCTGCTCGGCATGCTGCTGTCGGCGTTGGATCAGACCATCGTCTCAACGGCGCTGCCCACCATCGTCAGCGATCTCGGCGGCGCGGGGCACATGAGCTGGGTGGTCACCGCGTACATGCTGGCGGAAACCATCGCCTGCGTGCTCGCCGGGAAATTCGGTGATCTGTTCGGCCGCAAACGGGTCTTCCAGGTCAGTGTGCTGATCTTCATCGTCGGATCGTTCTTCTGTGGCTTCGCGGACGATATGACGACGCTGATTATCTTCCGGGCGGTCCAGGGAATCGGCGGCGGTGGCCTGGCCGTCACCGCCACTGCCCTGATCGGCGAGGTCATCCCGCTCCGCGAGCGCGGAAAGTACCAGGGCGCCCTGGGCGCCGTATTCGGCGTCACCACCGTCATCGGGCCGTTATTGGGCGGTCTTTTCACCGACCACCTGTCCTGGCGGTGGGCGTTCTACGTGAATGTGCCGATCGCCATCATTGTGATCATCATGGCGGCCCGAACCATTCCCGGAAATCGCGGCACGACCAAACCGAAGATCGACTACCTGGGTGTGCTGTTCGTGTCCCTCGGCGCCAGCGGCCTGATCCTGGCCACCTCCTGGGGCGGCACCCAATACCCATGGGGTTCGGCCACGATCATCGGCCTGTTCGGCGCCTCCCTGATGTCCCTGGCCATCTTCGTCTGGGTCGAAACACGCGCCGAGGAACCGATTCTGCCGATGCGACTGTTCCGTGGCCGGGTCTTCAGCGTGGCATCGATCCTGAGTTTCATCGTCGGCTTCGCCATGATGGGCTCGATCACCTTCCTGCCGACGTTCCTGCAATACGTGAGCGGTGCTTCGGCCACCTCATCCGGTCTGCGCATGCTGCCGATGGTGATCGGCCTACTGCTGACGGCCATTGCCAGCGGCACCATTGTCGGTAAGACGGGAAAGTACCGGATATTCCCGATTGCCGGCTCGGCCGTGACCGCGCTCGGCCTTTTCCTGCTGTCCCAGCTGGACGAGAACACCCCACTGTTGCTGGAGTCGGTGTACTTCTTCATCCTCGGCGCCGGCATCGGGCTGATCATGCAGATCCTCACGCTGATCGTGCAGAACACCGCCAGCTATCAAGATCTCGGGACCGCCACGTCCGGGGTGACCTTCTTCCGAACACTGGGCGGTTCGTTCGGCGCGGCGGTGCTCGGCAGCATCTACTCCAACAACCTCGAGACGGCGTTGCCGGCGGCGGTGGCATCGACGCCCGGATTCCCGCCCGCGGCGGCGACCAGCCCCGAGCAGCTGTGGGCCCTGCCCGTCGACCTGCGGACGCCGATCGTGGAGGTCTACGGCACCGCACTGCACAACGTCTTCCTGTATGCCGTTCCGGTGGCGCTGCTGGCCCTCGTGATGGCGTTCTTCCTGCCCCAGGTCACCCTGCGCGGAACGGACGGCGCCGGCGGTACCGGCGAGGGATTCGCCATTCCGGAAGGGGCCGACGCCGACACCCAGTTGGAGAACATCATCGGCGAGGTGCTGCGAAAGAAGGGCAGCTCCGCCGCGCCCGACGTGCTGACCGCATCGGGCAGCTCGCTCGACATCCCGACGTCGTGGGGCGTCATGGGCGTCTATCTGCGCTACGCGATCACCGGCGCGGCCCGGCAGTCCTCGGTCGAGGAAAGTGTCGGCGTGCCGCCGGGCGTCCTCCGGTCGTTCTTCGACGAGATCGTCGCGGACGGCTACCTCACCAGGGACGGGGACAACCTGGCTCTCACCCCGACAGGTATGACCGAGGTCAACCTGATCACCACGGCCTGGCGCAACTGGCTGGTCGACGAGCTTCGGGAATGGTTGCCGGACAGCGACTCCGCGATTGACGCCGCGCTTGATCGCATCGTGATGCGGCTGATCCGGGAGAGCGAACTCAAGGTGACCCCGAATCAGATCTGAGGAGTACGCGGAGTTTGCCCTTGACGGCGGACGAAGATGGAGCACATGACGACCATCGAAACAGCCAGCGAGGCCGCCCGCATCGCCCGCCCGGACGAGGACGTGTCGCTCGCCGAGCTGCAGTTGGCGGCCAGGAACCACGGCCTGCCGTTGGAGGCGCTGCGCTACGACGTCACCCCGCCGGGATTGCATTACCTGCTGGTGCACTACGACATCCCGCAGATCGACCCGGCCAACTGGACCCTACGGGTGGGTGGTCATGTTGATCGGGAGCTGGCACTGGATCTCGATGCGTTGCGGGTGCTGCCGCGACAGACGGTCCGGGTCACGATGGAATGTGCCGGCAACGGACGCGCCCGGTTGCATCCGCGGCCGGTCAGCCAGCCCTGGCTCAACGAGGCGGTCGGCACCGCGGACTGGACCGGCGTTCCGCTGAGCGCGGTACTGGCAACGGCGGGACTACGCCCCGGCGCGGTCGACGTGGCATTCACCGGCGCCGACCACGGCGTCGAGCGAGGCGTTGAGCAGGACTATGTCCGCGGGCTGAACCTCGCCGACGCGCTTGCCGAGGAGGTGCTGCTCGTGGACGAGATGAACGGGATGCCGCTTCCCCCACAGCACGGCGCCCCGCTCCGGCTGATCGTCCCCGGCTGGTACGGCATGGCACACGTCAAATGGCTCCAGCAGATCACGGTGCTGGACCGACAGTTCGACGGATTCCAGAACGAGACCGCCTACCGACTCAAGCAGGGCGACGAGAGCGGCGAACCGGTCAGCAGAATCCGGCCCCGCGCCCTGCTGGCGCCACCCGGGTTCCCGGACTTCATGAGCCGGGTCCGCATCGTCGATGCCGGTCGGCAGGTACTGACCGGAAAGGCGTGGTCCGGTGCCGCGCCGATAGTCCGGGTCGAGGTCAGCACCGATGGTGGTCTGCAGTGGGAGGATGCGGTTCTCGGTGATTCGCAGGGCCGTTGGGCGTGGCGCTCGTGGACGTTCGACTGGACCGCGGCGCTGCCCGGACCAACCGAATTATGTTGCCGGGCAACCGATGAGCTCGGCAACACGCAACCGGCAGACCAGCCGTGGAACCGACAGGGCATGGCCAACAACATGATTCACCGGGTGCCGGTGGTCGTGCGGTGAGATCCCTCAACCACCGGCGGCCTGTAGTCGGTCGGCGATGTCGCCGAACCCTGCGGCGCTTGCATGTTGTAGCGGAGTGACGCCGTCCTTGTCGGCGATCCGCGGGTCGGCTCCCGCGTCGAGCAGGATGCCGATGATGTCCTGATAGGGCTGCGAGCCGTCGCCGTAGACGATGGCCTCCAGCATCGCCGTCCAGCCCAGGTCGTTGACGTGGTTGATGTCGATGCCGGTGCTGACCACCCGCCGGACGTAGTCGACATGACCCCGCTCGCTGGCCGGGATGACCGAGACACCGCCGAAGCGGTTGCGCAGCGACAGGTTCGGATGCGCGGGCAACAGCACCTCGAGCATCCCGACACTGCCGGTGACGCCGGTGACCAGCCAGGCACTGTCCTGCTGATCGTCCTGCGCATCGGGGTCGGCCCCCATGACGACCAAAAGCCTTGCTGCCTCCACGTTGTCCGCACTGGAGGCGAGCAACAGTGGGGTGCGGCCCCGTTCGTCACGGGACTCGATGTCTGCCCCCGACCGGAGGGCGATGGCGGCCAGATCGGCATCACCGCTACTCGCGGCCCGCAGCAGTTCCGCCGACGCGGTCGCCGAATCCGTTGGGACAGTATCGATCGGCGCAGTGGCGATCGCAGCCTGCAGGGTGGCGACGATGGCGTCCTGTGCACCGTCCCGCGCGTGCTGGATCGGGGTCCGGCCGTCACCGGCGACCCTGCCGAGGTCGGCACCGCCGGCGACCAGCGCCCGCACGGTGTCGACGTAGGTCGGCCCGCCGTCGCCGTAGACGATGGCCTCATCCAGCGCCGTCCATTCCGGCCGATTCACATGATCGACCTCGATGCCCGCCTGCAGGAGTCGCCCGACGATGTCCGCATGACCACGCTCGGCGGCCCGGATCAGTCCGGTTCCCCGGTAGGAATCCAGGCTGGTCAGGTCGGCGCCATTGGCCAGGGTGAGCTCGAGAAGATCCAGGTAGCCCTCGCTGGTCGAAATAAGATAGGCGCTCTGTTGGGTGGCGTCCTTGGCGTTGACGTCCGCCCCGGCCGCGATCAGGGCGCGAGCCCGGTCGACGTCGTTCGCCCAGGCGGCGTCGATCAGCGGCTGGTCCAGTTCGGGGTTTCGGGTTGGCACTGTCGGCTCCTGGGTTGCGGCGAGGGGCTCCTGGGCGGCCGAAGGCGGAGGGGCTGACCGGTCCGCGCTCGTCGAAATCGGGGTGCCCTGTTCGGCCGGTTGGCTCGGGGCCGGGGGCGCCGTGCAGCCGGTGAGCACACCGATGGCGATGATCGCTGCGACGAGGCGACGCATCACCGGGTGCCCGCCGTGTACTCACCGTACGCCGTCCGACTTGTCGAAACATGTTGGCGGAAAAGCTCTTCCGCATGTTGCCGATCGCCGCGGGTGATGGCGTCGAGTAGTTCCCGGTGCTCGGCATGGATTTCGGCCGGGTTGCCGTGCTGGCGGAGCAGCCAGCGCATCCGATCCCTGATGCCCAGCAGCATCTCGCGCAGCATCGGACCGGCCGACACCTCTGCGAGCACCTCGTGAAAACGGGCATTGCCGGTGACGGCCGCCGCGAGATCGCCCGCATCCAGCGCCGCCTGTGTTGTGTCCAGGCAGACCCGGAGCGCGGTTTGACCGGCGGCCGATAGTCCACTCAGGGCGTTCCGCAGCAGCACACCCTCCAGCGCGCCCCGGATCTCGAACAGTTCGTCGATCTCGGCGGCCGGGTAGGCGCGCACTGCGATGCCCCGAGTCGCCCGGTCGATGGCGTAACCCTCCGCCACCAGGTCGCGGAGCGCCTCTCGAACCGGCACCCGAGATACCCCGAGTTCGACGGCGAGGTTTCGTTCCACCAACCGGGCGCCAGGGGCGATGGTGCCATCGACGATGCGCAGCCGGATGCGATCGCGCACGGTCTTGCGCAGGGCTGGTTCCGTCGTTGGCAGTGGCGTCATGCCCCGAATGGTATACCAATTTGGTATACCATTCGGCTGACCGGGGCTACGAGGCGGGCGCCAGGAGTTTCATCAGAGCCTGCGCCGCCGGCCCGGATGATGCGGGGTTCTGCCCGGTGATCAACAGCCCGTCGGTGATGACGTGGGGTTGAAAGTCGTCGGCCTTCGAATACTTGCCGCCGTTGGCGGTGAGCATGTCCTCGACCAGGAAGGGCACGATGTCGGTGAGCTGGACCGCGGCCTCCTCGGTGTTGGTGAATCCGGTGAGGTTCTTGTCCTTGACCAACAGGCCGCCGCCGGGTGCCCGAACATCGCGCAGCACGGCGGGGGCGTGACAGACAGCGGCTACCGGCTTGCCGGCACCGATCGCCGTTTCGATCAGCGCGATCGAATCGGCGTCCTCGACCAGATCCCACAACGGCCCGTGACCGCCCGGGTAGAACACCGCATCGAAGTCGGCGACGGACACCTCCGACAGTTTGTGCGTGTAGGCCAACGCCTCGAGGGCAACCTCGTCGGCCTGAAAGCGCCGGGTGTCGGCGGTCTGCGCGTCCACTTCGTCGCTCTTGGGATCCAGCGGCGGCTGGCCGCCCTGAGGCGAGGCCAGCGTCAACTCGACGCCGGCGTCGGTGAAGACGTAGTAGGGAGCCGCCAGCTCCTCCAGCCAGAAACCGGTCTTGTGTCCGGTATCACCCAGCTCTCCATGGGACGTCAGGACAATCAGTACTCGCATTGCTTCACTCCTTCGGATGGGTCCCATCCAAGGTAGCCGCGTCAGCCCGCGAGGTCGGCGAACCGGGAGTAGTGCAACTGGTGGGCGACGGCGACGGTGGCAGTAGGGCCGTTGCGGTGCTTGGCGATGATCAGGTCCGCCTCGCCGGCCCGGGGGTCGTCGGTCTCGAAGGCGTCGGGGCGGTGCACCAGGATGACCATGTCAGCGTCCTGCTCCAGCGAACCCGACTCCCGAAGGTCGGACAGCATCGGCCGTTTGTCGGTGCGCTGCTCCGGACCACGGTTGAGCTGACTCAGCGCGATCACCGGGACCTCGAGCTCCTTGGCCAGCAGCTTCATCTGCCGGGAGAACTCGCTGACCTCCTGCTGCCGGGACTCGACCTTCTTGCCGGACGTCATCAACTGCAGGTAATCGACCACGATCAGCTTCAAGTCGTTGCGCTGCTTGAGCCTTCGAGCCTTTGCCCGGATCTCCATCATCGTCATGTTGGGCGAATCGTCGATGAACAGCGGCGCGTCGGAGATCTCCGTCATCCGCCGGACGATCTTCTGCCAGTCCTGCTCGCTCATGGTGCCGGCCCGCATGTGTCCCAACCGGATCCCCGCCTCGGCGGAGAGCAGCCGCATGGTGATCTCGGTCTTGCTCATCTCCAGGGAGAAGATCACCGACGCCAGGTGGTGCTTGACGGCGGCGTTGCGGGCAACGTCGAGCGCGAGGGTGGAATTGTGCGTAGGGATCATCGACCGCCCGGCGAGGTAGAGATGGTGCGCACCGCTGACCTGCACGCAACGGACGGGCACGCTCGGCACTGCTCGCACGTCGACGATGTAGTGGCTCTCGTGTTCGCGGTGCCAGGCGACCGTGGGAGCGGAGCAGGCCTTGCGCGGCATCCGGGCGAGGCCGGCCCGTGATCGAACGACAATCTCCCACATCGGCGGTCGTGGATGACCCTCATGGCTCAGATACCTCCGGTGGAGGCGGGAGGCGCACCCCAAACTGGACAGAATCTCTCGCAGCCCCCGCGCGAGCTCGACCTCGGTGGTACTGAACCGGTACCTGCCATGTGTGTCCACATCCCCATCGCTGTCCATCAGCCCCTGCACCAGGGCTGCGCGTTGCTCCACCGATCCCCGCAGATATGCCGCCGGGATACGCCGACCACTGGACTCGTTCCCGGTCGAGGCGAACAGTTCCCGCCAGGCCGCCTGCACCCCGTCGACCGTGAACTGCCCGGGCGCCGCGCCGATCTTGACGTGGTACCCGAGGCGGTCGAATTCCTTCATCGCCCACTCGCGATCCGGTGCGGTACACGCGACCCGGCCCGATCCGGCGAGATCGCCGACGCCCAACAGGAATCCCAGCGCCCACGGTTCGATCGGCAGATCCCGGGCCGGGGTGGTCAACCGCCCGCAGGTGGGAATGGCGTGGTTGAGTTCGGCACCGGCGTACAGGGTTCGCGCGAGTTCCGCCGTCGTCCGGCACCGGGGCCCGGTGAGCTCGTCGACCGCCCAGCGCAGCCTGTCGGCCCAACCTTGGGCGGCGCCGTTCGCGGCATCGTGCGCGACGCGTCCGCGGGCGTCCCAGGTCAGCCACTGGTGCTCGGCATCGGCGACGATCACCTCACCGTCGGAGAACTCCACCTCGAAACATGGCCGCCCGATCAGCACGTCGGTGGTCGCGACAACCGACGTCGGCCGGCCGTCCGCGCCGACCAGCGTGTCGCCGACCGCGACCTGACCCATGGTTGTCCACCCGGTCGGCGTGACCAGGGCGGTGTCCAGCCCCAATGCCTTCCCGATGCCGGGACGGGCCGCGACGATGATCATCTGCCCCGGGTGCAGGCCGTTCGTCAGGTTGTCCAGGTCCGCGAACCCGGTCGGCACCCCCGCTGCGCGCCCGCCCTGCTGGGCGATGGCGTCGATCTCGTCCATCGTGGGCTGCAGCAACTCTTCGAGGATCACGTAGTCCTCGGTGGTCCGCCGCTCGGTGACGTCGTAGATCTCGGCCTGCGCACGGTCGACGATCTCGTCGACCTCACCCCCGCCGGCGTCGCCCTCGTTGCCGCCGTAGCCGAGCTGGACGATCCGGGTGCCGGCCTCGACAAGTCTGCGCAGGATGGCCTTCTCGGCGACGATCTGGGCATAGAAGGCAGCGTTGGCCGCGGTCGGCACGGTGGCCATCAGGGTATGTAGGTAGACCGCACCGCCGATCCGACCCAGGGTCCCGTTCTTGTCCAGTTCGGCGGCAACGGTGATGGTGTCCGCCGGTTCGCCCCGCGAGTACAGATCCATGATCGCGTCGAACACCAGGGAATGCGCCGGCTTGTAGAAGTCGTTGAGGCTCAACGACTCCATGACATCGGCGATAGCGTCCTTGGACAGCAACATGCCGCCCAGCACCGACTGCTCCGCCGCCAGATCCTGCGGGGGCTGCCGATCGAAGGAGGTCGGCGGGGCGGACCGAGCCGATGTACCGGGCCATCGTTCGTCGACTACCGCCATTGCCGGACCGCCTCCCCGTTCGCCGCTGTGGACATATGTTCTGTTTACCGTGGGGTACCGACAGGCGCCTGATGCTCACCGATAGTAATCGCCGGCCTGGTGCCCAGACCGCAGCGCCGCGACTCGGTGGGTTACCTCCGGGACGGTAGATGGGTGCTGGCCAGCGCGCCAAACCCGGATGTGCACAGGCCGGGGACAGCCTGTGGATGGTTCGATCGTCCACGCGGGAGGTGAATCCCACGCGTTGTGGACAACGTGGGGAAAACTCCGGGCATCGACCGAAACATTGCAGATCAGAGGGTGTGCGAGGCGATTTCCAGTTGTGGACAACTATTCCTCGGAAGCACTCGGCGTGGCGTACGCTGGCGTGTCGCGTCACCGGGCCGTATGCCCTTCGTCACAGGCCTGTCACCCAACCGTGATCTGGACGACGGCCATACCCGTTGGGGGAACAAAACGGACTCGGTGCCATAATCGCTTCCTCGACATTGGGCCGATGGCTATCGGAAGCAGGATTTCAGTTACTGACAGTAGCGCCCGCCGCCGCCCGCGGTCCATGCCTCGGTTGCGGTATGAGGCCGCCGAATCGATGGTGGCGGGTGCTGGCTAGGGTTCGCTGGACCGCGACGACGGACCGACCCAGCAAGGAGCCTGCCGTGAGCGACAGCGCGAACCCCATCCGGATTGGCGGTATCGAGGTTGACCGCGATCTCGCCCTCGAATCGGCGCGCACCTATCTCAGTCGCCGGGACCGGTTCGGCTACCCCGCCTACGATTCCTTCGGCGAGGGCGGGCCGTGGCAGATCAGCGACGCGGACATCGTCGCTCCGGTACTGCTGAACGCGGAGATGAATTCCCGGACGTACTACGCACTTGAAGACATCCGCGGGCATCTGGAGGGCTGGCTGGTGACCGTGCCGCTGGACGCCCGACTGGTCGAGGCTGGCCCGGCCGAACTGGCCCAACTCGGCGAGCTGTTCTCGGTGCTGGACTCGGCGAACCTGCCAGTTGACGCCCGCGGTTCGATCCTGGCGAAGGTGATGCACCGCAAGCGTCCTGCGTTCATTCCGCTGTACGACCGGTTCGTCGACTACTGCTACCGGGGCATCGAGAACGCCCCCATTCCGAAGAACCGGAAACGGGGCTGGCGGCAGTTCCTGCCGTTGCTCGGTCAGGCGATCATCGACGATCTCGTCACCGGCGAGGACTTCTTCGACCAGGTGGCGGCACTGGCCGCCGGGCCGGTGATCACTCCGCTGCGCGCCCTGGACATCGTCGCCTGGCACGCCGGGCGCAGCAAGATCGGGCCGGCCATCTGGGCGGCCTCGACGCCGCCGGAACCCGATGCCGAGACCAGTGAGTCGGCAGCGGTCGAGCCGGAGGACGAGCAGCCCTGAGCGTGGCACTGAAACGCCGCTGAAGGGGCTCTTCTGCTGCTTGGGGACGACTGCTGCATACCCGAAGCGGGAACTCCGCCCCATGAGCACCGCTTCAGCAGCACAAAGGCGCCCGGCAGTAGTCCTGCCGGGCGCCCTTGTGTGGGGCTGTTCAGTGCTGTCTCAGCCGGCAACGACCTTGACCGGCACGGTCGCCGTCACACCGGGGTGCAATTTAACCGAAACCGGGTGCGCCCCAACGGACTTGATGTGTCCGCCGGTGTCGATGGTGCGCCGGTCGAGGGTGGGTCCACCGGCCGACTTGATCGCGTCGGCGACGTCGATCGCGGTGATGGAGCCGAAGAGCTTGGTGCCGTCACCGGTGGTGCGGGCGGTGATGGTGACGTTCAGCTTCTCCAGCGCCTGCTTCACCTCGTTGGCGTGCTCGGTGCCGCGGATCTCGCGGGCCAGCTGGGCGCGCTTGATCGTCGCGACCTGCTTCTCGGCACCCTTGGTTGAGGTGATGGCCTTGCCCTGCGGGAGCAGGAAGTTGCGGCCGTAGCCGTCCCGCACCTCGACGATGTCGCCGGGTCCGCCGAGTCCGGGGACGTCGGTGGTGAGAATGAGCTTCACGGTGTTTCCCCTTCCTAGCGGGCGGTCGAGGTGTACGGGAGCAGGGCAACCTCGCGCGCGTTCTTCACGGCGGTGGCGATGTCCCGCTGGTGCTGGGTGCAGTTGCCGGTCACCCGACGGGCGCGGATTTTGCCGCGATCGGAGATGAAGCGGCGGAGCAGGGTGGTGTCCTTGTAGTCGATCGGCTGCGCATTTTCCTTGCAGAAGGCGCAGACCTTCTTCTTCGGCTTGCGGACCGGAGGCTTGGGCATTGAATGTTCTCCAGAGAATTTTGTGAGTCAGGAAGTAGTGCGGAAGGGCGCTTAGAAAGGCGGTTCGTCCGAGTACCCACCGGCGGAACCGGCGGGCGGAGCCGAACCCCACGGGTCGTCGGCCGGGGCGCTCGGACGGGAGGACCCGCCGGAACTTCCGCTGCCGCCGTACCCGCCGCCACCACCACCGCCGCCGTCGGACCGCTGAGCCCGGTTGACCTTCGCCGTTGCGTACCGCAGCGAAGGACCGATCTCATCGACCTCGAGCTCGATGACGGTGCGCTTCTCGCCTTCCTTGGTCTCGAAGGACCGCTGCTTGAGCCGCCCGGAGACAATCACCCGGGAGCCGCGGGTCAGCGATTCGGCCACGTTCTCGGCCGGCTGCCGCCAGATGTTGCAGCGCAGGAACAGCGCCTCGCCGTCCTTCCATTCGCCCGACGCGCGGTCGAAGGTCCGGGGGGTCGACGCGACGGTGAAGTTCGCGACGGCCGCACCGGAGGCGGTGAAACGCAGTTCGGGGTCGGCAGTGAGATTGCCGACCACGGTCATGATGGTGTCGCCTGCCATGTGTCCGATCCCTACTTGGCGTCGGGACGGGTGATCTTGGTCCGGAGCACGGACTCGTTCAGGTTCAACTGACGGTCCAGCTCGGTGACCACGGCGGACGGGCAGGTCACCTTGATGACCGCGTAGATGCCTTCCGGGTTCTTCCTGATCTCGAATGCAAGACGACGCTTGCCCCAGATGTCGACGTTCTCGACGGTTCCGCCGCCCTGGCGGATCACGTTGAGGAACGTGTCGATCGACGGCGCAACCGTGCGCTCGTCAAGACTGGGATCGAGGATGAGCAGCAACTCATAGTGACGTGGAGCGGTGGAAACGCTCACGTGCACCTCCTATGGGCTTGTCGGCCACGGTCTTTCCGCAGCAGGAGGGTGGAACACAACAAAACCCGCCTGCGCTGATCTGCAGTGCCCGGCGGGTCGAGACAACCAGTCAATGTTACCAGCGTGTGGCTTGCCCCATGAACGTCGACTGATCACCCAGGGCGGGTCATGACACGGCCGCTATCTCGGGCCAAGCTGGCGCGATGGCTTCCCACCTCAAGGCCGGCTGGCTGGATGTCTCCGCGAAAGCCGGGGTGTTGCTCGGCGCTCATGCCAGCGGCACGTCCTACCAACCCAACCTGCTATCCCGCGCGAGTCGCGATCAGGCCCTCATCGCCGGGGTTTCCGCGGCCACGGCCTACGGCGTCGGGACCGCCATCCATTCGTTCCTGCGTTCCGTGGCGGACCGGCTGCCGCGGTCGGACGTGTCGCCGGCCGGTCGGATCGGTACCGGGTTGATCGTTGACGGAGTCGCGGCCGTCGCCGGGCTGGCCGCCACCCGCGCCCTGCGGCCCGAGCTGGGCGAGCCGGCACCACGGTCGCTCGCCCGGTTGGCGGCGGCCAGCACCGCGGCGACCGCCGTTGCCGGTGTCGGCGCCCACCTTGTCGACCTGGGTTCCCATCACCGGGGTGGACGCCTGATCACGCTCGCTGCGACGGTCGGCACCTGGGCCGCGTCCTACGCGCTGACCCATCCCGGTAAGGCCAGGGCCGGGTCGTTCGCCGACGACGGTGCCGCACCCCGGGAGGACGTCACCAGGGTGGTCTCGCTGCCGGCCGCCCTCGGGATGGGCCCGATGGTCACCGTCAGCATGCTCGGTCTCGGCGTCATCGAGTCTGCCCTCAGCGCCGGGTTCTCGCGGGTTGCCGCGCAGCTGCTCGGCGGCCGCGCCGACGACCGGAGGACGGCTGGTCGGCTGCTGACCCTGGCGGCCTTTGCCGGTCTCGGCTGGGCCGGCCTGAAGTGGGTGAACGGGAAGCTGACGACCGCGGGCGAGAACCTCGAGTCGGCCCATGCCCAAGCGCCGGGGGCGGCGGAGGTCACCGGCGGTCCCGGCTCAACGATCAGCTGGGACACCCAGTCCCGGGAAAGCCGACGCTGGCTTTCGATGGCCCTGCGGCCGGCGGACATCTCGCACGTCATGGGCGAACCGGCGGTCCAGCCGATCCGGGTGTACGCGTCCCTGGAATCCGCTTCGTCGTCGCAGGAACGGGCAGAGCGGTTGCTGGCCGAGATCGATCGCACCGGAGCGCTGGACCGGCCCGTCTTCGCGCTGTTCTCCCCGACCGGATCCGGTTACGTCAACTATGTCGCGACCGAGACCCTGGAGTACCTCACCCGCGGCAACTGTGCGTCGGCGGCCATCCAGTACTCGGTGCTGCCCTCGGCGTTGTCGCTCGGGAAGGTGCACGAGGCGACGGCCCAGACGCGCATCGTGATCAACGGCATCGTGCAGCGGTTGCTGTCCCGGCCCGCGGACCAGCGACCACGTTTTCTGCTGTTCGGGGAGAGCCTCGGCTCTCAGGTCAGCCAGGAGATGTTCGCCGGCCAAGGACATTCCGGTCCGTCCGGCATCGGGCTGGATGCCGCGGTCTGGATCGGCACCCCCGCTGCCACCGAGTGGCGGACCGAAATCGACAACCCGGACATCACCGCGACACCGGTCGTCCGGGAGGGCGTCTTCGTCACCAGAGGCACCCGGGACTGGGCCGGATTGACCGATGACGACCGGGCGGCGGTGCGATATCTGTTGCTGCAGAACGGGGATGACCCCATCCCCAAGTTCGAGGCAACGTTGCTGTGGCGCCGGCCGTCCTGGTTGGGTCCCGACCACACCCGCCCGCACGGCGCACCGCGCGGTACCCGCTGGCTCCCCGTCACCACCTTCTTCACCACCTTCGTCGACCTGCAGAACGCCCTGGCACCGACGCCAGGAGTGTTCGACGAGGGCGGTCACGACTACCGCAAGCTGATCCCGGAGACCCTGCGAACAGTGTTCTCGCTCGAGGTGACCGACGCGCAGATGGCCCGGGTCCAGCACGCATTGCGGGCCAGGGAGCTGGGCTGGGAGGCCAAGCGCCGGTGGGACGCCACGGAGTCGCTGCCGCCGGCCGAACAGGCAACGGCCCGGGCGGCAGTGCAGGAGAAGCTGTCCGAATGGACGGGGACGAAGGTCGATGACGTCGATGTCGAGGGGATCATCCGAGAGGCTTGACTCAGGCCGCGCCGAAGGCCGCCGACCAGAACTCGGTGAACGTCGTCGGTGGTTGCGGCGAGGTCCACATCTGGTTGGTCAGCAGGATTGCGGTGACCCCGGCCACCGGATCGGTCCACCATGAGCTGCCGAGCCCGCCGTCCCAGCCGTAGCTGCCCGCGTGCCGGCGGCCGGGTTCGTCGATCAACCGCACGCCGAGGCCGAGACCCCAACCGCCGCCCTCATCGTCGATCGGGCCCACCTGATCGGTGGTCATCGCCTCGACCGCCGCCTCGCTCAAGACCCGCCGGCCGTCGGCAGCCGCCCCACTCGCAGTCAGCATCGCGGCGAACGCGGCGTAGTCATCAATCGTCGACACCAGGCCGTCACCGCCGTCCGGGAAGGCGGGCGGCCGCGACCACTGCCCGTCGGCCGGGTCGAAGACTTCCGGCCGTGCGCCGTCCGCGCCCGGCACCCAGTGCGGACCCAACCGACCGCGGGCTGCCGGGGGCACGCCGAACCCGGTGCTGTGCATGCCGAGCGGGGCCAGGATGCGCTCGGCCAGCACGTCGGGCAACGACCGGCCCGTCGCTCGGGCGATCAGCACACCCAGCACGCTGGCACCGGTGTGATAGAGCCAGCGTTCGCCCGGCTGGTACACCAGCGGGACCGACCCGAGGACTCGCATCCACTCGCCCGGCGCGGGATTCTGTTGTGGTGCAGGTGGTCCGACCGCCAACCCGGCCGCCGCCAACGCTGTCAGGACGGGCCCCGGCCAAGGCCCGGTGAAGTCCATGCCAAGTCCCCACCGGAACTCCAGCAGGTCCCGCACGACGATGGGCCGGCGGGCCGCGATGGTCTCGGTCAGTGGTCCGGCCGCGTCGAGGAGCACCCTGCGGTCGGCCAGCTCGGGCAGCAGCTCGTCGATCGCGGTGTCGAGCTCCAGGGTGCCGTCATCGACCAGCGTCATCGCGGCTGCGGCGACCACGGGCTTGGTCATCGACGACACCCGGAACACCGTGTCCGGGCTGATGGGCCGATCATCGGTCGGCCCGAAGGTCCCGGCCGCACCGCGGGCGACCTCATCTCCTGCCGACACCCACCAGGCCGCACCCGGTAGTTCACCGGAATCGATGTGCGAGTGCACCGTCTCTGCAATGGTCTTCTGGATCGTCATTGGCGGGTAGACCCCAGTCCTGCTCCGGATTCATCGGTCGCGCAGCCGGGTGACGAACTTCAGCCCGGACCAGGTGTCGTCGATCGCGGCGACCTTCACGTCTACCTGGCCATGCTCGAGGCCGTAGTTCCGGACGTCATTCTCGGTCAGGTCGGTCCGAACGCCCGACGATTTCTTCGGCCAGCACACCCAGATCATCCCAGCCGTCGTGTGCCGCGCGGCCGCGGCGACGAAATGCCTTTCCAGGGTGGCGGTGTCGCGGCAGAAGAGGATCACCACGTCGTAGGGGTCCCGGCCGGCCCGCCGGTGGAACGGTGCACCAGGATCGAATCCGGCCGGCGAATTGATCACCAGCACCCGGGATTCCGGCGTGACGCCGAGCTTGCGCGGCAATGGGGTGCCCGAATACCCAGCGGTCATCGGACCATTCTCACCGGTTGGGACCTCGACGCGGCTCGACGCTCGTAAGGTGAACGGCAGTGAACTGAGGGACCTGGACCCACAGGCAGCGATCGTAGGGAGAACAGCCATGCGCGACGCGGTGATCGTCGAGGCCGTCCGCACCCCCATCGGCAAACGGAACGGCGGCCTGGCCGGCGTCCACGCCGTCGACCTGTCGGCGCACGTGCTGCGCTCGCTCGCCGAGCGGACCGGGATCGACCCCGGCCTGGTGGACGACGTCATCTGGGGATGCGTCGGCCAGGTCGGTGAGCAAACGTTCGATGTCGCCCGGAACGCCGTCCTCGCCGCCGGTTGGCCGGAGTCCGTACCGGGCGTGACGATCGACCGGCAATGCGGTTCCTCGCAGCAGTCCGTGCATTTCGCTGCGGCCGGGCTGATCGCGGGTCAGTACGACATGGTCGTCGCCGGCGGTATCGAGTCGATGTCCCGGGTGCCGATGGGCGCCGGCCTGCAGATCGCGGGGAACCCGTTCACCGCGATCGGCTGGACCGGCCGGTACGGCGAGGTGATGCCGAACCAGGGCGTCGGCGCCGAGATGATGGCCACCCGGTGGGGGCTGAGCCGCGCGCAGCTGGACGAGTACAGCCTGGCCTCCCACGAGAAGGCTGCAGCCGCACAGGATGCCGGCCTGTTCTCCGGGCAGATCACCGCCGTCCCCGGGCTGCTGACCGGTGGCGAGTCGGTCAGCGTCGACGAGGGCGTTCGGCGCGGCGGGTCCGTCACCGCGATGGGGTCACTCCGCCCCGCGTTCGCGCAGGATGGGGTGGTCACCGCCGGCAATTCCAGCCAGATCTCCGACGGCTCCGCGGCGTTGCTGATGACCACCTCGGATCGCGCCAAGGAACTCGGCCTCACCCCGATCGCCCGCATCCACACTGCTGTCCTGGCCGCCGACGATCCGCTGATCATGCTGACCGCACCGATCCCGGCGACGCGGAAGGTGTTGCAGCGTAGCGGTCTTCGACTCGACGAGATCGGTGTCTTCGAGGTCAACGAGGCGTTTGCCACGGTGCCGCTGGCCTGGCTGGCGGAAATGGGCGACCCGGCGCTGGAAAAGGCGTTGAATCCGAACGGTGGGGCGATCGCGCTGGGCCACCCGCTGGGTGCGTCCGGCGCCCGGTTGATGACGACCCTGGTGCACCATCAGCGCGCGGCGGGTATCCGGTATGGGCTGCAGACGATGTGCGAGGGCGGCGGCCAGGCGAACGCGACGATCCTGGAGTTGCTCTGACCGGAGGTCCTCAGCGGGCGAACAGCAGGGCCGCGAGAACCGCAAGCAGCACGGCGACCACGATGGCAGCAACGATCAGTGCCTGCCGACGTGCGTGCTCTCGACCGGATGATTCGGCGGCCGCAGGCGGGGGACCGCCCACCGTCTCCGGTCGGGTCCCAGCTGCATTTCTGGTCATCTCTGTCGGACCGAGCCATTGCGGCATCGACTGGACCGCTCGGGCATCATCGCGGGCGGCGGGCGGCGGCCGCTGCGCGGCGTACGTCCCCGGCGGCGGACCAAGAGCCCGCCTGGGTGGACTCCCCAGTGCGTTGCGGGCGGCGATGGCCAGTGCGCGGCAGGTGGGGTATCGATCTTCCGGTTCCTTCGCCAGCGCCCTGGCCAGCACATCGTCGAATCCGGACGGCAGCCCGGGGATCACTGTCGACGGCGGCAGCGCGGTGCCGTTGAGGTGGCCGTAGACCCGGGCGGCGACCGAATCGCCGGGGAACGGCACGGTGCCGGTCAGCAGCTTGTACAGCACACACCCCAGGGCATAGATGTCCGAGTACTCGCCCAGCGTCAGGCCCTTGATCTGTTCCGGCGAGGCGTAATCCAGGGTGGCGACGACGCTGCCGGTGCTGGTCAGTGACGAGATCCGCTCGGCTGCCTCACCGATCGACTTGGCAACGCCGAAGTCGGACAGGAAGACCCGCTCTTCCTCGTCATCGTCGTCCGGGCCGTTGGTCAACATGATGTTGGCCGGTTTCACGTCCCGATGCAGCAGTTGGTGCCGGTGCGCGTAGTCCAAGGCCGAGGCGACCTTACCGACGATGCGAACCGCCCGGTCCGGCGGCATGCCGTTGTCGTAGTCGGCCAGGGCCTTCTCGGCGTTCGCCCCGTCGATGAACTGCATGGTCATCCACAGCTGACCGCGGTGGGAGCCACGGTCGTGCACGGCGATGATGTTGGGGTGGTCCAGCTGCGCGACCGTGTCGGCTTCCCGTTCGAATCGGCCGACGAAAGCCGGATCGGCGCACAGTTCCGGGCGGAGCAGCTTGAGCGCGTCGAATCTCGGCAGGCGGGGGTGGTGGGCCAGGTACACAGAGCCCATCCCGCCGGTACCCAGCTCGCGCTCGATCGAATAGCCGGCGAAGATCTCACCCGGCCGAAGGGACATGGACGGCATTGTGCCAGTACGTACCGTCCATCGGGCGTGGCGCGGCCGGGCCAGCTATCCGCGACTGAACGGCAGCACCGAGGTCAGCCATTCGACCAGCGCACCGGCGTTCCGTGACTGGGTCCACACCCGGCCGGGGCCGTTGATGTCCATCACGAAGCCCTCGCCCGACTTGCCGCTCTGGATCCAGCCCTTGGCGATCTTGCGGACATTGACCTGCATGCCGTCGTCATAGGCGACCAGGTGACCGGTGTCGATGGTGAATCCCGCGCCCGGCGGCAGTTCGATCAGGTCGAGCGCACCGAAGGACCCGACGATCACCTTGCCCTGTCCGGTGCAGTGCACGATGAAACCGCCCTCGCCACCGATCAACAGCGCACCGCTGCCCCACTTGCTGTCCAGGTTGACGCCGGGCTCGCTGGCCAGCCAGGACCCGCGGGTCAGCACCAGCCCCCGTTCCGGGCGGCAGTCGATCACGGCTGCGTCACCGGGCAGTCGGGCCGCAACGTCCACCCAGGTCGGTGACTGCGGATGGCCGATGAAGGTGGTGACGAAAAAGGACTCGCCGCCGAGCGCGGAACGTTTCAGCGCCTTCATGAAGCCGCCCTGCATCTGCGACTGGATGGTGACGCCGAACGACTGCATGACCATCACGCCGGCCTCGCCCTGGAACTGCTCGCCCGGTGCGAGGTGCAACCTCGCGACGGCGAAAGACGGGCTGTGACGAAGCTCGACCTGCATGGTTCCTCCTGCTGGTGCTGGTCGAATCAGCGTGACGGGTGGCGGTCCGGTCCGCCACCGCAGGCGACCATCACATCCGGCGCCCGATCAACCGAGGTGCTTCATCGCCTCCCGGCGCGACAGCGGACTCATGGCCGCCCCATGGGCTTCGACGAAGGCCCGGACCCAATCGGGATCGATGCGGGCGTACTGCCGTAGCGCCCAGCCGATCGCCTTGCGGATGAAGAACTCCCGATCGGCCAGGTTCGGCTCGATCACGTCAGTCAACAACACCACATCGGTGCGATGTTTCAGCGCCAGTTGGCTGATGATGCTGCTCCGCCGCAGCCAGCGGTCCGGATCCGTCGACCACTCGCGGATCACCGGCTCGATCACCGGCCGATGAGCCACCAACAGCCCGCCGATTCGCTCGGAGATGCCGTCAACGTGGTCCCACCAGGCGCCGGTGACAATCATCTCCCGGTACAGCGGCAGCATCTCCAGCCGCCCGGCCGCCAATCGCAGGCCGGTGAGTTCCGCTGCGGCATAACGCTCTTCGCGGTATCTCGCGCCCCGCCAGAGCGCGGTCGCGCTGGCCAGCAGATCCGATACGTCCGCGGGCGGATACCTGGCCGCCGCCGACCTGGCGATCCGTCTGGTCACCGGCAGCGGCACGCCGAGGTAGGGCATCGACGATTTCATGTAGGCCTGCATCTGCGGCGCCCGGGCCGGGTCCGCGGCGTGGCGAAGTTCCACCTCGATGGCGCCGACCAGGGTCGGGTCGGCAGGATCCAGCGGTACGACCAGGTCGTGCGGCACGTTCACTGATCCGGTGTGCCGGCAAAGGACGGCGCACCAACCCCCGCGCGGAGCAGGTCGGAGACGAAGGCGTAGGTCGCATCCCGCGGCAAGATCCCCAGTTGGGTGGACAGCACGAAGGGGACGTCGGTGAGGACGGCGCGCAGCACCACCTGCATTGCCGCTGGATCTTCCATCGGTGCCCTGGCCGAAGCGTCGATCAACGCTGCGGCGGCGGCATGGACGGCATCGTTCATCCGGGTGGTGAGCTCGGCGATCGCTGGCAGATCGACTTCGTGGGTCCAGACGTAGAGCACGGCGCCGTGCGCGCTCATCATGGACACCCAGCCGTCCAGCCAGTCGGCCAGTCCGTCCGCGGTCCGCAGGGCGGCCGGCAGCGCGGTGACCCGCATCTCGACGGCGGCCAACGCATCCTGCGCGAGGGTGGCGAACAGCGAGTCGCGGTCCGCCCAGTAGGTGTAGACGCTGCCGTGACTGACCCCGGCGGCCGCCGCAACGTCGCTGAGGTTGGTGCCGTAAAACCCGCTGGACCGCAGGCGTTCGGCCGCGGCCAGCAGGATCCGCTGGACGGTGCCGACCCCGCGGGCTGTCACCGGTCGCCGCAGGCCCATGGAGTCACCCAGCGGGATCGTCGGGAGTTCGTCGACATCGTGGCCGGCGCCCGGTTGCAGCTCCGCGTTCCCGGACGGCGCGAAGAGATAGTTGAGCAGGGTGGTGGCCATCGCATGCTCGAGTCGCTGCCGGGACACCTTGGCGTCGCTCACCAGGTAGAAGAAGTAGCTCCACTGGACGACCGACATCATGCCGAGCGGAACGACATTGGGGGTGCGTGGGTGCGCGCCGGCCATCACCAACCGCTCCGCGATGACGGTCTGGAAGCGGTTGAGATTCCATTGGCCGATCTCGACCAGTCCGGGCTCGTTGAACTGGACCTGCGCCCACAGCAGGAAGGTGGCCTGGTGCCGGGTGAGCAGGTCGATCAGATCGGCGATCCAGCGTTCCAGGTCCCGGCGGCCGTTCTGGTCGTTGGTGAGCACCGGGAACAGCTCGCCCAGAATTCGCAGTTCGGTGCCGGACTCCCGCAGGAAGATCCCGAAGATCTCCGCCTTGCCCTCGAAGTACTGGTAGACGGCCGCACCGGATCGACCGGTTGCCTCACCGATCGATTCCACCGTGGTGGCCTGATAACCGTTGCGGGCGAACAACTCCCGCGCCGCTTCGATGATCTCCGCGCGGGCCCGGACGCCGTGTGCGGCCAAGGCGGGGTTGCGGCCGTAGGGCGACCGGCGGACCTCGACCGCGTCCGGCGGCCCGTCGACCTCCTCGAGACCCTCCTCGTTCGTCACCGGACGGTCCAGGTATCCCGGCCGGCCAGCAGGGTGGCGAGGTCACCGACCCCCTGTTTCGCGACGGCAGTGTCGATCTGGGCTCGCATCGCCGAGTCGTAGGTCCCCCGGACGACATCGCGGAAGATCCCGATCGGGGTGTTGTTCAGGGTTTCCGGGTGCGAAAGCCGGGACAGCGCGAACGCGGTGGACGGGTCCTCGTCATGGGCGTCATGGACCAGTAGCGCGTCCTCGCCGACCTGGTCGACATCGACCACCTCGAGCCGGCCGGCGGAATTGCGGATGATGCCGCGATGGCCGCCGATGCCGAACCGGATCGGTTTGCCGTGTTCGAGCCGGATGGTGATCTCGTCCTTGCTGGTGGCGTCCTTCAGCGGCTCGAAGGCCCCGTCATTGAAGATGTTGCAGTTCTGGTAGATCTCCACCAGCGAGGTACCCGGGTGGACCGCCGCGGCCTGCAGGATCGAAGTCAGGTGCGCGCGGTCGGAGTCGATGGTCCGCGCGACGAAGCTGGCTTCCGCGCCCAGGGCGATTGACACCGGGTTGAACGGGGTGTCCAACGAGCCGAGCGGGGTCGACTTGGTCCGCTTGCCCACCTCGGAGGTCGGTGAGTACTGGCCCTTGGTCAGCCCGTAGATCCGGTTGTTGAACAGCAGGATCTTCAGGTTGACGTTCCGCCGCAGCGCGTGGATCAGGTGGTTGCCGCCGATCGACAGCGCGTCACCGTCGCCGGTGACCACCCACACCGACAGGTCCGGCCGGGTCGAGGCGAGCCCGGTCGCGATCGCCGGCGCCCGGCCGTGGATGGAGTGCATCCCGTAGGTGTTCATGTAGTACGGGAACCGGGCGGCGCAGCCGATGCCGGAGATGAAGACGACGTTTTCCTTGCGCAGCCCCAGTTGCGGCATGAACCCCTGGACGGCGGCCAGGATCGCGTAGTCACCGCAGCCCGGGCACCAGCGGACCTCCTGGTCGGACTTGAAATCCTTTGCGGTCTGGGGGGTGTCGGTCTTCGGGATGAGCCGCAGCGCGGGCGCGCCGGCCAGCGAAACCGGCGCCGGCCGCGTCCGGACCGGGCGGGTAACGGGTGCTTCGGTCATCGGGACGCTCCGTTCGTGCCGGCCGTGACGGGCTCGGCCAGTAAGTCTGTCGGTGGGCCGGCGTCGACGCCGACCTCGATCGTCGGCACCCCGTGCATGGTGCCCATCCGGCCGGCGGCACCGATCGGCGTCCTGGTGACGGTGCCGTCGATGACGCCGCGGACAGCGCCGACGAGCTCGTCCACCCGGAACGGCAGACCCCGCACCTGATTGATGCCGATCACGTCGACCAGGAACATCCCCCGCAGCAGCAGCGCCAGCTGGCCCAGGTTCATCTCCGGGAGCACGACCTGACGGTAGGACCGGAGCACCTCCTCGGTGTTCGCCGGCATCGGGTTCAGGTAGCGCAGATGCGACTGGGCCACCGTGACCCCGTCGGCCCGCAACTTGCGGACCGCGCCGGTGATCGGCCCGAACGTCGAACCCCAGCCCAACACCAGGATCTCCGCATCACCGGTCGGGTCGTCGACCTGAAGCGGCGGCACCTCGATCCCGGCGATCTTCGCGGCCCGGGTCCGCACCATGTGGTCGTGGTTGGTCGGGTCGTAGGAGATGTCGCCGGACCCGTCCTTCTTCTCGATGCCGCCGATCCGATGCTCCAGACCCGGGGTGCCCGGGATCGCCCACGGCCGGGCCAGCGTGACCGGATCCCGCAGATACGGCCAGAAGTCGGCCTTCCCCGGCTCGCCGTCCTTACCGACCGCCACATGATTGGGGACGGTGGCGAACGGCACCCGCAGATCCGGCAACGAATCCACACTCGGGATCAGCCACGGCTCGCTGCCGTTGGCCAGGTACCCGTCGGACAGCAGGAAAACCGGGGTGCGGTAGGTGGTCGCGATCCGCGCCGCCTCCAGGGCCATCGTGAAGCAGTCCGACGCCGACTGGGCCGCGATCACCGGGACCGGGGCCTCGCCGTTGCGGCCGAACATCACCTGCAGCAGGTCGGCCTGCTCGGTCTTGGTGGGCAGCCCGGTCGACGGCCCGCCGCGCTGCACGTCCACCACGATCAACGGCAGCTCCAGGGTGACCGCCAGCCCGATCGTCTCCGCCTTCAGTGCCACACCGGGCCCTGAGGTGGTCGTCACCCCCAGGCTGCCGCCGTACGACGCGCCCAGGGCGGCGGCGACGCCGGCGATCTCGTCCTCGGCCTGGAACGTCCGCACCCCGAAGTGCTTCAGGGCCGACAATTCGTGCAGGATGTCCGACGCCGGAGTGATCGGGTACGACCCCAGGTATAGCGGCAGACCCGACCGCTCGGCCGCCGCGACCAGCCCGTAGGCCAGCGCCTGATTGCCTCGGATCGTCCGGTACCGGCCGGCCGGCAGCGCCGCCGGTTTGACCTCGTAGTGCACGGCGAAACCCTCCGTGGTTTCGCCGTAGGACCAGCCCGCCTCCAGCGCAACGAGATTCGCCCGCAGGATCTCCTGCTTGCCGCCGAACTTGGTCTCCAGAAAACGCCGGGTGCCCTCCAGCGGCCGGTGGTACAGCCAGGACAGCAGGCCGAGCGCGAACATGTTCTTCGACCGCTCGGCGTCCTTCCGGCTCAACCCCACCTTGGCGACCGCATCGACCGTTAATGACGTCAACTTCACCGCGTGCACCTGGTACTCCGACAGGCTGCCGTCGTCGACCGGGCTCACCGCGTACCCGACCTTGGCCAGGTTGCGCTTGGTGAACTCGTCCGTGTCGACGATGACGGTGCCGCCCCGCGGCAGGTCGGGCAAGTTCCCCTTCAGCGCCGCCGGGTTCATCGCCACCAACACCGTCGGGGCATCCCCTGGCGTGACGACGCTGTGATCGGCGAAATGCAACTGGAACGCCGAGACCCCCGGCATGGTGCCCGCAGGAGCACGGATCTCCGCCGGGAAATCGGGCAGCGTCGAGAGGCTGTTACCGAAGGCCGCGGTCTCAGTGGTGAACCTGTCACCGGTGAGCTGCATGCCGTCGCCGGAGTCACCGGCGAACCGGATGATCACCTGCGAAAGGGTCTCGACCGGCTTAGCAGCGGCCTTGTTCGTCATCGGGGGACTCCGCATCTCCTGGCTATTGAACTGCTACGGCGGGATGAGGTCAGACGAGTACCCACCACCTCACAGGATGTCACCCGGGTCACGTCAGGGCGAAAACGCGTCACGGCGGAGGCAGCGCGGACAGGTCGGCGCAGCCCCGAACCTCGTCCCATTCGGCGTCGATCCGGTCGAGCTGGGCGCCTGTTGCCGGGACCGGGACCCCGGTGTCGTCGAGGTGGGACGCCGCGAAGTTCGCCGCCGTGACCGCCGTCCCGTCGAAGGTCAGCGTGAGCACCCCGTTGTCGTCCTGCTCGTTCCCGAACGATCGCCACCACAGGTAGTTGGACAATCCGTAGGCGACGTAGACGCCGTCGTCCCGCCAGCCGGCGCCCTGCAGGACGTGGGCATGGGTGCCGATCACTGCGGTGGCGCCGGCGGCCGCGAGCTCGTCCGCCAGCTCGGCCTGGTCCGTGTCCGGGCAGCTGTCGTATTCGGTTCCCCAGTGCAGGAACACGATCACCGTCTCGCCGCCGGCCACCGCTGCTCGCACGTTCTCCGCCAGCCGTGGATCGAAGGCGCTGGCAATGCCCGGTGCGGTATCGGTCGCGGTCCAGGAGGCCAGGGTGTGATCGTGGACGGCGCTGACGGCGTAGATCGCGATCGGCGTGCCCTTGATCGTCGTGCGGTACGGGGCCATCGCCTGCGCCTCGTTGGCGCCGATCCCGATCACCGGGAACTTCGCGTCGGCGATCGCCGCAACGCTGTCCGCCAGGCCCACCGCGCCGTAGTCGGCGCCGTGGTTGTTGGCCATCGATGCCACGTCGACCCCGGCCGCGCGCAGCGCGGTGAACGCGGAAGGCGGTGCCCGGAAGGTGAAGGACTTCGGCTCCGGCTCCCCGCCGGTGGTGATCGCGGTCTCCAGATTGACCACGGTCAGATCGGCCGCCCCGAGGCCCTTGGCTGCCACCCCGAATGCGGTGGCCGGGTCCGCCGCCAGTCTGTCGGCGGTGCGCTCCGCGAAGTTGACGTCACCGGCGAACGCAATGGTGAACGCAGCTGGATCTTGGTCGGTCGGCGGCGACGAACGTTCATCGACCTGGTCGCCGGCCGGCGCGGCCGGAGTTGGTCGCGGCTCGCCCGGTGTGTCCTGAGGTTCGGTCCCCCGCGAATCCGGCTCTGCTGCTGTGCTGTCGGGGCCGGCCGGATCAGCTGTCCCGGCAGCCACCGACTGACTGGCGGACGCCGCTGCCGCCGCCTGCTGCAGTGCTGCGCCGACGTCGCTCGGCCCCGCGCAGCCGCCGACCAAGGTGATCATCACGATGAGGGCCACCAGTCGGACCCGACGAAGGAGGGGCCGCCAATGCTCTCCAAGGGCCCGGCGGCGGGTGACGGACATGGACGCGACCCTCCCACGCGGTGGCGGGTGGCAGGTGGCGGCGCGCGGCCGGATCAGGACTGGACCGAAAGCAACTCCGGATCCCGAGAGCCGAGGAGACGGCTGATCTTCGCATCAAAGGTGACCAGCGTTCCACCATAGCGTTGCGCCAGCGCCAACAGGTGCGCGTCCGTCACATCCCGATGCGTGGTGATCAGCGCCGGTTCGTCGAATCCCCCGGTCACCCCCGCAATGTCGTCTGGCCAGAAAGCATGGCCCTGCAGCGCCGTCATTGCTCCGAGCAGCGCAATCGCCTGGTCCGGGCTCGTCGCGGTGACAATGGCGGCCCGGTTACTCGACACCCTGACAAACCCGGATTCAGTCACCGGGGTCGTCGCCCACCCCGCGGTGTGCGCGCCGGCAAACCAGGCGTGTGCTGCCCGGTGGTGCACGTGGTTGGGCCAGGCGAGCGCGATCAGCACGTTGACATCCAGCAGCGCCGGTCGGCGCCCCTTCATTCCTCGTCCAGGGCGCGGGCGACATCCTGATCGGTGATGACCGGAGCGTCTGGACGGATGTCGAACACCGGAAACCCGGACCCCTCCCGGATTGGTGTCGGCTCCAGCGCGCGACGTGCCAGCGCCGAGATCACGGCGCCCAAGGATCGCCCATCGGCAGATGCAATCTGCTTCGCGGATGCCAGTACGTCGTCATCGATCTGCAGCGTTGTGCGCATGACATCACGGTATCAACGCATCGGCCGCAGAGAGGGAGTGGCTGCGACCAACTTCCGGCGGACCGCCATCAGCCGTTGACGGGTACCGCAACGGCCTCGTCGTTCTGCTCGGGGGAGCCGCGAGCTCGCTTGCGGTGTCCCCACAGCGTCGGCAGGGAGGGAATGGTGAACCGGTCGGTGGCATTCTCGAGCACGCCGCCCGATGGATCATCGTCACCGGCCATCCGGACCAGGTCACCGCCCGGCCGCACAATGTCCCTGATCACCAGGTAGACGAGGACCAGCACCATCACGTCCCGAAGCAGGGCGGCATTGATGAACGGGTACACCGACAGGCCCTTGTTGGCCACCCCGTCGAAGTAGAGCATCAGCAGAATCCACACCGCTGCCTCGGATAACTGCCAGAGCATGAGGGGGCGCCATCTCGGCAACGCGAGAACGGCGAGCGGCAGCAACCACAGCGAGTACTGCGGCGACCACACCTTGTTGGTCAGCAGGAAGGCCGCGATCACCAGGAACGCGAGCTGGGCGAACCGCGGCCGGCGCTGTGCGGACAGGCCCAGCCAGCCGATCGCGGCACAGGCAATGGCGAAGAGCGCCAGCGACAGCAGGTTCACCAGTGTCGGCGAGTCGGCCCCCGGCGCCGCGTCCCAGATCTTGGAGCGGGTAAGAGTGGCATAGATGAAGTACCAGGAGTCGTACTCGGGTGGGCGTTCGGAGTTCAGCCGGATGAACTCGTACCAGGCGGCAGGGTAGGCGAGCATCACCGGCACGTTGATCACCAGCCACACCGCGGCGGCCACGATCGCGGTCCTCGTCCAGGCGGCCATCTTGCCCGCCCGCAGGCAGAGGATCAGCAACGGCCCGAGCAGCAGCAGCGGGTACAGCTTCGCGGCGGCGCCCAACCCGATCAGCGCACCGGCCAGCACGGGCTTCTTCCGAGCCCAGGCCAGCATTGCGCCGGCGGTGATCCCGATGGCGAGCAGATCCCAGTTGGTGAAGGCGTGCACGATCAGCAACGGCGACAGGCACATGATCGCGGTGTCCCAGATTCGCCGGCGCGCGATCCTGGCCGTCGCGGCCACTGCCACCAGGTACATCAGCCCGAGGAAGATCGCGCCGATGGTGAAGTATGCGGCGACATCCAGCGGCACCGGCAGGATGCCGGTCGCCCCGGCGAACGCCGAGTAGCCGCGGGCGATCTGGGCCATCGCCCACATCCAGTACCCCGTCACCACCGGGTACTCCATGTACCGGGTCTCGCCGTTGTCCTCCCAGGAGGTCGCGTAGGGCAACTGACCGGTGTTCAATTTATGGCTGCCGAACAGTGGGACGGCGTCGTTGTAGCAGGCCGTGATCCAGGGCCGCTGCCCACCCTGATCGAGAGTGACACCGCCAGAACCATTGGGGCCCTGCTGAATACAGGCTGCCTTGAACAGCCAGCCACAGATCAGGATCACGATCGCCATCAGCAGGCAGACCCGCAGCGGCGTCAGCAGCGCTGCTCGCCCGACCAGCGCATGCCGACCCATCGGGCCACCGATCAGGTCGCTGGCCCGCCGGACCGTCGGGTCCGTCCACGTCGGAATGACGCGCTGCGTCGGTGTCAAGGACGCCGACCGCGGCAGAACGGGGACGGCGACCGGCTCGGGATCGGGCGGGCCTTGCGGGGTGGCTCCGCCGTCGGCCGCCCCGGGCGAGGGTTCGTCCGGCGGCGGGGCGGTCACGGGCGCGATGCTACTTGCCGTGGTGTGAGCCCCCGGTCATCCCTGACCGATGCGCTTGTCGGGACAGTTGTTTTCGTCGCTCTTACGCTCAAGCCAGGACAGCGCATGTCGGAGGTGGACGTGACGTGATACCGGGTTCACCCGCGGGCGACGACCGGCTCGGTGCGTCTTCGACGTAGGCGCTGGCCGCGTTCCGTGACTTCCGGCGCTTGCTGGACGAGGAGTTGGCGCTCTCCCCATCAACCGCCCTGCAGGATCTGGAAGCCCGGATATTGCGTGCGGGTTCCACACTGGCCGGGCGACCGACACCGGGTGGCCGGGCGGCGGACCCCCGGCGGCTCGGCAATCTGCCGCCGATGCTGACGTCGTTGATCGGCCGGGACGGCGCCGTCAGTGCCGTCGTGGAGTCATTGCGCACCAGGTGTCAGCGACAGGTACCCGGAGGGGGTGTGGTCGGTCGAGCTCGCCCCGCTACGGACGGCGGCGACGGTCGCGGACGCCATCACAACAACACTGAAGGTCAGTCCGGAGGCGGGTAGATCGACCGTCGACCGGCTGCTCGACTACCTGGGCACCCAGACCGCCCTGTTGGTGCTGGACAACTGCGAGCATCTGGCCGACGGGGTTGCTCGGTTGGCCAAGCTGATCGTCGAACAATGTCCAGGCGTGACGCTGCTGACCACGTCGCAAGTTTCGTTGAACATTGACTACGAGTCGGTGTACCCGCTCGGGCCAATACCGCTCCGGATCAAGCGCGCGACCCGGGCCGATGTAGGCGAGCTCCCAGGTCTGATGGGGTCCCGGAGAACCAGGTCGGGATGCAGATCGCGTTGTCCTCGGCCTCGTTCAGCTCGCCGTAGTTGGCGTAGGCGAGTTCGAGATCGGGGATCGCGCCGCCGTCCTCGAGGTCGAATGCACCGATCCGGTGCATCGAGTAGGCGCCCTGAACCTCGGGTGTTTAGAAGTCGTTCTTGATCATCGCCGTCCTCGTCGTTGAGAAAAGGCCGACGGCTGCGGTTGACCGTCGACGGCAGCGGATTCGGCCAATGTACCGAGTTGGTTAGCCAGCCACGATAACTTCGTGGTTGGCCTACTTGACGGCGCGGCGTCTGCTCCGCGGTGCGGCGTCGCCCTTGGACCCCATCACGAACGACGCGACAAGGTGGTTCCATGAGCAGGTCCGGCAGACCTCAACCTGGTAAACGGAGAATTCCCCGAACGAGCCGGCCATCGTCTCCAATTCGGCGGGTACCCGGGCCGATCCGGCGATGTGCTTGATTTCGTCGCCGTAGACCCAGTAGACGTGGGTCAGCGTCTCCTTACGGCAGACAGGGCAAGCGATGTCGGTCGGCACACCGTGAAACTTCGCTGCTCGCACCAGGTATGGCGACGCATCACAGACCTCGATGACTCCTGTTCGGCCGGTGCGCACTTCTGCGAGCAGCGCCCGGCGCTGCAACGCATAGTCGACGAGTCCCCGCTGGGTCCGCACCCATCCAGGGTACGCGGGGCCAAACGACGGCAAAAGGCAGCATCGGACTCGTGCCCGGCGGCCGGCCTGGGGCCGGATCAGCCGGCCGGCGGCACCTGCTGCTGGGCACGTTCCTTCGCTTCGCGCTCTTTGCGTTCGGCTACTCGGTCCCGCATCCGAGCGATGAACCCGAGCGAACAGACGATCACCAGGGCAATCAACCCCACGACACCCAGCAACACCAGGCCCCAACTGAAGTCGCCGTCGAACAGCCCGGAACTGGTGCTGCCACTGGGCCGTCCCGCATCCTGCCACGTCATGAGCTTGTCTCCTTCTGCTCTCGTTCGACTGCTGGATCCGCGGCGGCGATCACCCTGGTCAGCGAGCCATGCATGGCCTGGAGCTCGGGAACCGTCATACCCAGTCGTTTGATCACTGCCGGGGGGACCTGGAGCGCCTGGGTCCGCAGTGCGGCTCCCCGCTCGGTGAGCTCAACGGACAACAGCCGCTCGTCGGCCAGATCGCGCCGGCGCGTGATGAGTTCGGCGGCCTCGAGCCGCTTGAGCAGCGGGGACAGCGTCCCGGGGTCCAGCTGCAGGAGCTGGCTGAGCCGTTTGACGGACAGCGGAGCGTGCTGCCACAGGGCCAGCATGACGAGGTACTGCGGGTGCGTCAGGCCCAGGCCTTCCAGGATCGGCCGGTACAGGGCAACGACGCTTCGCGCCGCGACCACCAGCGCAAAACAGACCTGCTGGTCGAGGGCCAGCGGATCCGCTGCGGGTTGGTCTGCCACGGGCGGTTTCGTTGCGGTGATGGACACAGGGCTCAACCTACACCAACGATTGGTGTACCAACCATTGGTGTGACGTATAACCGGGTGGCGTTTCCGTGATTGGGGGTCGGGGCCGTTCGTCGGGGATGTCGTTCGTCGGGGAATCAACGTCGGTGTGAGGCAGACGGAATTACCCCACCGGGTGAGTCGTCATACCGATCCGATGTATCGTGGCGATATAGTTCATCGTTGTACCGGGTTGGCCACACAGTAGTGCTGGTCCCTTCAGTCACGCGTCAGGGGGTGCCACCGTCGTCAAGGAAAGCTCCACCGTCTTCGAGTTGGCAGTCCTCGGTCTGCTCGCGGAATCGCCCATGCACGGCTACGAACTGCGGAAGCGACTCAACGCCACCCTCGGCTCGTTCCGCGCTTTCAGCTTCGGGTCGCTCTATCCGACGCTGCGCCGATCGCAGACCGCCGGACACATCGCCACCGAAGATCCCGTCGTCGACATCGACGCCGTGCCGTTGAGTTCGCGGCGATCCCGGGTCACCTACCGGATCACCGCGGAGGGCAAGGAACGGCTGGCCGAATTGCTCGGTGACGCTGGACCGCAGTCGTGGTCCGATGACGGCTTCGGGGTGCACCTGGCGTTCTTCTCCCGCACCACGTCCGAGGCCCGGATGCGCATCCTCGAGGGTCGCCGGCGGCGGGTCGAGGAGCGCCGAGAAGGGTTGCGGTCAGCCGTGACTCGCGCCGCCGAACGACTCGACACCTACACCACCGAGCTGCACCAGCTCGGGCTGGAGGCCTCCGACCGAGAGGTTCGTTGGCTCAACGAACTGATCGACCAGGAGCGCCGGCTTCCCGCTGCTACCGACCCAACCACCACCGACCCGCCAACTCACCAACCCTGACACCCGATCGGACGGCCCGCGGCGGCCGTCACACACCAGGAGGAACCATGGTCAGCACTTCCAGTAAGCCCATTCGGACGGCGATTGTCGGCGTCGGCAACTGCGCATCCTCGCTCGTCCAGGGCGTCGAGTACTACAAGGACGCCGAGCCGGGCACCAAGGTCCCCGGCCTGATGCACGTGCAGTTCGGCGACTACCACGTCTCCGACGTGCAGTTCGTCGCCGCTTTTGACGTCGACGCCAAGAAGGTCGGGTTCGACCTGTCGGAGGCGATCGGCTCCAGCGAGAACAACACCATCAAGTTCGCCGACGTCCCGCCGCTCGGGGTGACCGTGCAGCGCGGCAACACCCTCGACGGGCTCGGCAAGTACTACACGCAGACCATCACCGAGTCCCCCGCCGACCCGGTCGACGTCGTCGCAGCGCTCAAGGAAGCCCGGGTCGACGTCGTCGTCTGTTACCTCCCGGTGGGCTCCGAGGACGCCGTCCGGTTCTACGCGCAGTGCGCCATCGACGCCGGGTGCGCCTTCGTCAATGCCCTCCCGGTGTTCATCGCCAGCACCCCGGAATGGGCCGAGAAGTTCCGTGCCGCCGGCCTTCCCATCATCGGTGACGACATCAAGTCGCAGGTCGGCGCGACCATCACGCACCGGGTGCTGGCCAAGCTGTTCGAGGACCGCGGCGTCATCCTGGAGCGCACCATGCAGCTCAACGTCGGCGGCAACATGGACTTCATGAACATGCTCGAGCGCGACCGGCTGGAGTCCAAGAAGATTTCCAAGACCCAGTCGGTGACGTCCCAGGTGAACCGTGACCTCGGCGCCCGGAACGTGCACATCGGCCCGAGCGACTACGTGCCGTGGCTCGACGATCGGAAGTGGGCCTACGTCCGGCTCGAGGGCCGTGCGTTCGGCGATGTTCCGCTGAGCCTGGAGTACAAGCTCGAGGTCTGGGACTCGCCCAACTCCGCCGGCGTCATCATCGACGCGGTCCGCGCGGTCAAGATCGCCAAAGACCGCGGTATCGCCGGACCGATCCTGTCGGCGTCGTCCTACTTCATGAAGTCCCCGCCGGTGCAGTTCCCGGACGATCAGGCGCGGGACAACGTCGAGAAGTTCATCGCCGGCGAGCCCGACACCCTGGCCCCCACCCACGCCGACTGACCCGCCGACCGATCCGCGCCGATCAGTTCTCGCCGCCCTGCAGGATCAGGGCGGCGACCTGGTCGGCGTGGGTCATCGGCAGGCCGTAGTGCGACGCCCCGTCGACCGTCTCGACCCTGACGAACGGCATTCGCCCGGACCGTTTCGCCACCCGCCGGACATGATGCACCCGGCTTCGGCCGGCCACCACGACAAGCACGGGCATCTGGAGCCCAGCCAACGCGGCCTTGTTGGGGATCTTCGTCGGAACCGAGGGCAGACCGCTGAAGGCATCCGCCGCGGCGCCGGTGACCGCCAGCCATTCCGGGTCGAGCTCGACCTTCCTGGTCTCCCACCGGATCAGCGACAACCGATTCGCCGCCGACGGCTTGTACAGCGCCGGGATCGCGCGGAACACGTAGCCCTTGAGCAGCGGAGCGACGCTCATTGTCGGGTCGAGCAGGATCAGTCGGTCGACCCGCGTGGGTCGATTGATGCCGTAGGTCAGCGCGATCCAGGCACCGAACGAATGCCCACACAACTCTGAACTGGTCAACCCGAGACCGTCCAGCACGCCGTCCAGGTACTCGACCAGATCGGCCGGGGTGGCAACCGAGCGCGGACCGGGAGTGCTGTAGCCGGCGTCACCCACCAGGTCGACCGCGTAGGTCCGGCGCGCGTGACTCAACAGGCCGGTCAGCGCGAACCATTCCGCCGAGGACGCCTGATAGGCATGCAGCAGCACCAACGGCGGAGCATCGGCGGGGCCGGACACGTGCACCCGGGTATTTCCGAAGTCGGACGTCACGTCGATCTCCTCGGTGCCCCGCGGGAAACGCTGGACCATCCGGTCGTACGCCGCGACGAACGTGGCTCGCGCCGCCGCTCGATCGGACTCTTCCTGACCGTCACCGGCAACCGCACCTGCCATCGGGCACCCCTGATTCATCGCCGACCGCGATCGTAGGGGGCGACGGTGGCCGGCCCGGGTCGCTGGGCCGGCCGGTGGACCTTCGGCACGCACATCGCGTCCGGTGCGATCACCCGAACGCCGCAGTTCTGACCGATCGAGTGACCGTCCACCGTGGCCGGATTGCCGGCCTTCGCCGCACTTTCCCGAAGCGCACCTGCACGGGTAGGCCGAACGGTGTCAACACCGCGACCCACTCGAACGGCACTTTCGCACAATCCCCTGTTTTGGGGGTGGCCTCATCTGACACCGGGGTCAAAAGTGGGGAATTGCCGGATCAAGTGCCTACCGTTCGTCAACCGCTGGTGACGCTCTGCAGGCGAGCGTCCGCTGCCGGGAGGAGCAAGAAGATGAGATCCGTACTTCGCTTGATGGCGGCGTCGATGGTCTTCATCGGCGCATCGGTCCTCGTGACGACACCCGCCGCCGCGGTTCCCACGGTGGCCTTCTCCGTCAGTAGCGTCGGGTTGAGCGTCGGAACGCCCGCCAGCTACTCGGCGGACGTGGTGTGCGACGAGCCGCCCTGTCGATACCAGTGGCGCTGGTACCGCGTCCTGGGCAACGACCGACTGGGCACCACCATGGGCGAGGGACCGGAGCTCACCTACGCGTTCAGCACACCTGGTCTCAAGAGAGTCGTCCTGAAAGTCACGAACGCCACCCGGACCCACGGCTTCGCGGCCGCCAGCCAGGTCCTGCGAGTGATGACCCCGGGGGACGAACCCGTTGTCCCGATCGGCGATGAACCCGTCACCCCGCTGGATCCGTCCGACCCGCCGGTCGACGAACCCGCGCCGGCCAACGAACCCGCGCCCGTGGCGGACCCTGCCGTGCCGTCACTGGACGAACCCCTCCCCGGTGCCGACCCGACCCAACAGCCAGCAGACGAACCGGTCCCGGAACCGGCGTTTGTTCCGCCGACCCCGGTGGATCCACCGGGAGCCGACCTCACTGAGCCACCGACCGCCGAACCAACCGATCCACCAGCAGCCGATCCCGCCGAATAGCGAGGCGCCGTGCCGGGTGCTTCGCAGCGGGGCGCGGGTCAATCAGGTGTCGGAGGTCGGCCCGCGACCGGAGCCGATGGCCACAAAGGATGCCCAGTCTCGCGGTAGGACATCCGGATCGGCGGCAACAGCCAGGGCAGCATCCCGCAGGGCGCTGGCCGGACCACCCTCGGCAAGCCGGTCGACAAAGACACCCATCAGCTTGCGGCCGGCCGCGTCGTCCACCGCCCATTGGGCGGCGACCACGGTGGTCGTTCGAGCCTCGAGCGCCGCCGCGACCAGTCCGAGTGGTTCGTCCCCGGGTCCGACCAGATACACCCCGCCGTCGCAGACACTCAGCGTGGTGCACCACGCCTGCGCCAGATCGAGCTCCCGTAACCGGCTCAGGGTGAGCCGGCCAGGCGACTTCGGCGCCCAACTGAGCAGCACCTCATGGGAGGCACCGCCGTCCATCCTCGGGAAGGAGCCATGGCTCGCCAGGTGCACGACATTGGCGGCGCCGGCAGCGCCTTCCAACGCCGCACGGGTGGCGCGTGCCCCGACCCGCGCGTCCACCTGCCAGCCGCGGGTCTGCCACACCGCCCGCAGGTGCTCGACCTCCTGCGCCGCCTCGGGCAGGTCGGCCAGGCCGGCGTAGCCGAGCAGCGGATTGCCCAGCGCGAGCGCAGCCCGGCCGGTCGGCAGCCGGTCGACCAGTAACCGCCAGACGGAGGCACTGGGGGCGATCGTCACGCTCCGGTGTGCAATCCAGGGCGTACCCGCCGCGTCGATCAGCGCCATCCACGGCGCCGGGTGGAGTTGGCGATGCGGAACGATGATCCACTGGTCGCGGCCCGCCGTCAGTCCGGATGCCAGCACCGGCTCGATCAGCACCTCGTGCAGTAGGCGTCCCGCGGCGAGGGCCTTGTCCCGATCGGCGCGCTGGACGGCCAGCCTGGTGTCGACCACGAGGTTGCCCAGCGAGCCGTAGTCGACCGGCGCTCGGCCGTCGATCTCCATGGACCCGACCAAACCGCCGGCGAACTCGACGGGTATCGGCAGGTCGGCGAGGGCAACGGCCTCGGCGGTGACGACGAGTGCGGAAATGCTGTACTCGACCGCCCGCTGCTGGGCCGCGACGTACTCCACCAGCACCTCGTCGGGGGCCAGCCGCCGTTGGACATCGGCGAGACCGGCAAGTCGACCGCCGCCGGTGAAGCCCAGATCGGTTCCCGCATAAAGACACTCCAGCGCGTCGAGGGACTCCTGGCGGGTGTTTCGCCCGTCAGCGGCAAACCCGGACCGGACAGCACTGACCAGTCGCATCTCCTGCATGACGGCGCTGGCGTCCACGTCGGGGGCGAATGCCATCACCTTCGCGTCCAGGTCGGCGGCCCGCGGATCGGTGCTGTCGCCGTGGAACGCCCCGGACAACGCGTCCAGCAACACCCTGGCCCGGGCGCTCTCGGTGAGCTCGAAAACGGCGTCAACATCGACGATGTGGTCGTCCAGGAGGTCCTGCAGGGGCGCCGCAATCGCTCGCTCGGTGGTCTCGGCGACCCATCCTCGACCCATCCGGCTCCGGGCGCGCAGCCGGATCTCGTCGCACGCAACGATCAGTTCGGCGCGGAGTTGCGCTCGACCGGCGGCGTCGGGGTCGAGCCGTTCGAGTGCGCCGTACAGGGCCAGCGCGGCAGTCAGCCAAGCATCCGGATCCGCGCTGTCGATGGCGAGTCGCATTGCGGCCCGCAGACGTGCGATGGCCCGGCTTTCAGCCACCACTGGGTGCGGAGTACCGCTCGTCCAGCTTGGCCAGGGCGGCCGCGACCATGGCTGCCTTCTCCGCCCCCCCGACGCCTTCGAAGTCAAGCTCGATCGGGAGATTCTCACTGCCCCGGGCGAGCCGCCGCAGCAGGGCCGCCACCTCGAGCGTCCGCTCCGGTGGCCAGTATCGCTCCATCGCGGCGACGGCGGTGACCGCCAACAGCGACGCCAGCCGCTGCAGCCAGTTGCCTTGAGCCGGGTCATCGGCAATGGCGCCGGCGGACTCGAGCGCGTCGGCGACGTCGCGCAGTGCCTGGATCAGCCGATCGGCGGCGCTCGGATCGACCTCGTCGGCGGCCACCTCCGAGGCGAACCAGGAGCAGTCCGCCGCGAGTACCCACGACCGGAAAACCAGTCCCGCTGAACCGATCTCCATACCCATGGCCCCGGTCGACAGGGTGTCGGTCCGGGTCACGTCGTAGGCCTCCAGGGTTTCGGCGATCCCGAATCTGGCCTGGGCGGCGTCCAGTCGGCTCGCCAGGGCGAGTTCCTGTTTGCCGAGCCGCAGGAAGATGAACGCTGCTGCGGTCGCCGCGACAAACATGATGTCGGGGCGCCCGGCGCCCGAAGCTCCCCGAACATCGGCGCGGGCGGCCTCGGCGACCGTGTCATCGACGATCTCGGGGTGTGCCTGGAGGTAGTCCGCGACGGTGCCGTCGGCAACCGCGGTGTACAACGGCGTGAGGTCGATGTCCGAGGCGGCCGGAACGTCGTCAGGCATCAGGGCGGCACCACTCTTCCAGCTTTGCGATGGTTTTCGGTTGGGAGAAGAAAGAGCAGTGCCACACGCCGTCTCGGGGTCCGAAGCTGAGCCGACGCTGAGCCGGCACCGGAAAGCCGGGGACACCGGTCGGTCCGGCGGCGCCGCTGGTCGGGACGACGAAGTCGTTCGCGGCGTTACCGAAGACCAGGTCGACGGCCAGGTCGGCGGCCCGCGAGAGCCGCAGCAGACTCCCGGTCGGCTCGTACTCCGCGTCGATGGCGTAGCGGGGCAAAGCCGGGTCGGCCGTGCCGCCGAGGGCCTTGAGGACGGAGTCGTTCGGGTCCATCGCCTGCAGGCCCGGCAGCTTGTCGACAACGGCGGCCGCGACGATCTTGACCACCTCAAGCACCCCGGACAACACATCGGTGACCACCGACCACGGCCCGTCGGGCACCAGGTTGAGCATTGTCGTCATCCGGTCGATGAAGGCCTTGATGTTCTTGTCGTCGGCGAGCGCGGTGCCTGCGTTCGGGGACGCGACGAAGACGGTGCTGCGGACCCGGATCGGTGGATTCGCCAGCCCGGCGACCGCGTCTGCGAGGGTGCGCGCGACCAGCCCGCCCCGGCTGTGCGCCACGATGTCGACCGGAATGCTGCGCCCGGCGGGAATCATCGTCAGCAACTTCGCGACGTTCTCCGCGGGCGTCGCCGACAGGGTCGGGTGATCGAACGCAAAGACCCGGCCGCCGTAGCTGTCCCAGAGTTTCGCGACCGCGGTGTCCGGGAGACCGGAGAAACCGCCATGGCTGGTGCTGAACGTTCCGTGGATGAACAGCAGTGCGCGGTCGTCGCTCACGCCTCCCCAGCCGGTCTTGGCCAGGTCGCCGGCGCCTTCGACCCTGGTCTCTCCCGGCGCGAAGCGGCGCCATCGATAAGGCCGGGACGATGACTCGAACCGCTCGGCAATCACCCTGGCCACAGCACCGACGGCGGCTTCCACCACCGGAAACACCAGGACGGACAACAGCTTTCGACCAATGACGGCAACGAGGCCGCGATCGGCCTCCGGCTGCGCGCCTTCGATGGGAGCCGTTGCGACGGCCCGGACGACGGTGAACTCGAGCGGGTCGGCGGCCGACGGACCGGTGGGCTCGGGGAAATGCCAGGTCGCAACGCCTGCCTCGTCCACCAGCAACAACACCTGCGGCGATCTGGCGCCGAGGTTCGGCACCTGCAGCACCAACTGGCCCTCGTCGGCCGGCCCTCGAATGTCCAGACCCGTCACCTGCACCTCGGTGGCGGCGATCTGCACTCCGTGCACCTGTTCCATCCCGGCGGCCGCAATCGCTTCGGCCAGCGCCGGGGTGGCCAGCGGCGGTTCGTCGGCGCGCCCGCCGAACAGCTGTGGTTCGAGTTCGGCCGTTCCGCGCAGGCCGGGGGCGCGGAGCGTCACCCCGGACCCGAGGTCGACGGGGATCGCGGTGCCATCAAGGGTGCTGATCACGGCTGGTCCTTGTCATCGGGGGGAACGGCGGCCTCGGGCGTCGACTTCCGTGCCGGCTTCGGGCGCTGGAGCAGCAGGTCGGGGTGGCCGTAGAAGACGTAGGCAAGGGGCGTCGCCGATCCGCCACTGCCGTCACCGAAGCCGGCCCGGATCTGTCGCACCGCCTCCCCGACGGACACGGATCCGGATGCCTTGAGCGTCTTCTGGTAGAAGTCGAGCGCGATCTTCTTGGCAACGTCGTCGTCGACGTTCCACAACGGGGCCAGGAACCCGCGGCACCCGGAGCCGAGGAATGCGCCGGCCAGCCCGCCGTAGGTGGAGAGGATCGATCCCGCCGTCCCCACCTGGCACGCGTTGAGGAAGACGAACGGTCTGCTCGCCTTGCCAAGGCGGGAACCCTCGACGGTCAACAGGTCCAGCCGCCGCCCGCCGCTGAGCAGGATGCCGGTGAACTGCTGCTGCGCCAGGGATACCTCGCCGTGGCTGGCGAAGTGCACCACGGTCGGTGAGAACGGCTGACCCCGGCGCTCGAGGGCGGCCTCCATCAGCCGGTCGACATCACCTTCGCTGACCGTGAGGGGCAGGCCGTGGTAGCTGGACGCGATGGCCTTGCCCTCCTCGACCGCGGCCGGCAGGTCGCGAATCTTGGTGTCCGCGGCGTAGTCGCCGATGACGACCGCGATAGCGTCCGCGTCCACCGTGGCTTCCGGCGGTGCGGCCGGACGGTCGGGCCCGCGGCGGCGAGGCACCGGCGGTACCCAGCGACCGACCCGCCACAATGCGCCCAGGTGGCCCTCGGACACCCCGGCCGGCAGCAGCGCGGGGTCGATGCCGTCCTCGTCGACCCAGGCCAGCTCCCACGGCACGAATGGCTCACTGGTCGTGATCAGCAGCGACGGCACCGCCCTGATCCCGTGCTCGTCCACCGGAGCGGCCCGCCAGGTCGCCTCCACCATCGACCAGAACTCCTCCGGGATCACCCGGTTGACCAGCTTGCCCATCCCCCTGACCGTGGCCGGCAGCGCCACCGCGCCCTTGGCGGCGGGCAGCGCGGCCATCAGATGGACGGCGAATGCCTCTGCGGAGGGTTGCTCGAGCTTCGTCACCACCCGCTCGGAGGGTCGCACGATGTCCGCCCTCGCATGGAAGATCCATTCCAGGTCCGGGCTGCCCGGTTCGCTGCGGATCTCCACCGTCAGGCTGGGGGCGACACCGGCGGGACCGAGCATGACCCCGGTGCCGCCGCGGCGACCGGTCGGCGCGTCGACGCCCGGTGCGATGGTGACCAGCACCTCGTGCCAGGCCAGGCCGCACAACTCGCCGCCGTACTCGAAGGAGACCTCCAAAGTCCGGCGGGCCCGGTCCCGGACATCCCCGGCCATCACGTCGAAGTGGGCCGTCGGACCGACCGGCTTGTCCCTGTCGACCGTCAGTTCGCGTCGGATGCCGTTCGGGTAGCTGAACCCGAAGCCGGCGATCTGGACCACGAAAGTCAGCCTGGTGGGCGCGTCGGCGACGATGATCGGTTGCTCATCGGGGTCGTCGGTCTGCGGACCGGCGGCGAACCCGATGCTGACCGAGAAGCTCTCGCCCACAGCAACCGCGTCCGGCGCCGCCAGGTCGGCAAACCCCCGGAACCTGCGCGGTGCGCTCGGCGGCGCGTCGGGGGCCGGGTGTGCGCCGCCGATAGCCAGCTCGAATCCCGATCCGGCGGGATCGGGTCGACCCGTTGACCGGTCGCCGCCGCCCTCCCGCGCGACCCCGATCACGGTGTTGTTGCGCAGCAGGACATCTCCGGCTCGCAGGACAGGACCCTCGCCGTCCCCGTCGATGTCCCCGTCGATGTCGATGCTGCGATTGGGCGGAAGTTCATCCAGGTACAGCGCATCGGCGACGGTGCGGTCGGGATCTTCTCCGTCGATTCCGAGCCGAACGGAGCCGGCGTCCAGGACGTAGTAGCTGTCGGCGCCGTCCTGCCGCCCGCGAATGACGATGGCAGCCCGATCGGCAAGGTCGGACAGCAGGGCGATCGCCTGCGCAACGGTCCACTCGGCCGGCAATAACACCGCGTAGTCGACGTGCATTGCATCACTCCCCCGGCCGCACCGGTCATGCCCGGGTCAATCCGCAGAGTGAATTCTGTCGGTACGACCGCAGTCTCGCAACAAATAGCCGAACCCGGCAAACGGGCAGGGGGAGCGCCGGACGGATGGACTGCCGGGTTTGAGTGCAGACCCAGCAGGGAAATCCCGGTCACAGACCGAACGGGGTGACGCATGACCCAGGACAAGCACGCCAACTCGACCCACACCGCAGACTCCGGCACGACATCACCTGAGCTGAAACGGGTGATGGGACCCAAGCTGCTCCTGTTGTTCATCGTGGGCGACATCCTCGGCACCGGCGTGTATGCGCTGACCGGTGACGTCGCCGCAGAGGTCGGCGGGGCCGCGTGGTTGCCGTTCCTGGTGGCCTTCGCGATCGCCACCGTCACGGCCTTCAGCTACCTGGAACTGGTGACGAAGTACCCGCAGGCCGCCGGGGCCGCCCTGTACACCCACAAGGCCTTCGGTATCCATTTCTGCACCTTCCTGGTGGCGTTCGTCGTGATGTGTTCGGGCATCACGTCCGCATCCACCGCATCCCGGGCCTTCGCCTCGAACCTCGCCGAGGGGTTCGGCCTCGAGCTGGGGAACTGGGGAATCGTCGTCATCGCCCTCGGGTTCATGGCCCTGGTGGCCCAGGTCAACTTCCGCGGGGTCGGCGAGAGTGTGAAGGCGAAGCACCTGGGGATCTCGCCGAGCCGGCACCGGGACATGGAACACCTGGAGAACGCAACACCCGACGACGGCTAAGGTCCGCGGTCAGATCGTGACCATGTCCCCGACAGTGATGGTGCCCGCCGCTGCGGCGATCGACCGGTAACCCCGGGCTCCGCCGTCCAGCTCTTTCAGGGTCTGTTTGACGGTGTCGTCGACGGTCGGTGAAACGTCCTGGCGCAGGCAGAATCTGCTGAACTCGACGCACGGATCGGCCACCCGGACGCCGTGTAGTTCCAATGGGCCGGTGGCTGTCGTGATCGTCACGACGGCGGGGAGATCCCGGCCGGCCAACCCTGCCGGGGCATCGAGCAACATCGTCTCGCCGGCAATGCCGTCGGTGACGTGGTCGCCGTAGCGTTCCCGCAGGGCCGGATAGTCGCCGGTACCCATGAAGAGAATGCCGGCGACGCCCTTGCGATCCCTGGACTGTGGATGCTGCTGATGGTGCACGTCGAGAATGGTCTCGCCGTCGTCGGTGATCCCGATGACCCCCTGCGGACCGGCCACCAGCTTGCGCACCGAGACAATGGCGGCCGGCTGGTAGACGCGCAGCGGTGCCTTGCCGATCTTGACGGGAGTGCGCTGTACCTGAAGGCGGACGATCCGGTAGGCGGTCACGGTTCCTCCCGTTGGGGCGGGCTCAACACATGGGTCGGCGTCGGGGTGCGAATTCGGCTGCCCATGTCGGTGAGGTCTCCGGTCCGCTGGTCGATCCGCAGCACAGTGATGTTCCCGGCGTGCTGATTGGCGACGTAGATCAGCTCGTCGATCACCGTCAACGCTCTGGGATGTGCTCCACCGCAGGCGATCTCATCAACAGGCCGGAGGTGGGCGCCGCCCAGGTGATGGTCAAGGGCAAAGCTCGCGACGGTGTCCGGCCCGCGATTGGCGATCACGATGAACCGGCCGTTCTCGGTGGCGGCGATCCCGCTCGGCGCCGAGGTCACCGCACTCTCACTGGCCCGCTCGATGTCCAGCAGGGTCAGCGCCCCGGTTTCCGGATCGAGCCGCAGCAGGGCGATCTCACCGGACAACTCACCGGCAAGGGCGACGAGATTGTCCGGCAACACGACCAGGTGCCGCGGGCCGAACCCGGGCGGCAGCGACGACCAGGGCACCGGCGCCGCCGACAGCCGGCCAGTCGCGAGGTCGAGCCGACGGGCGGCCACCCCGTCGGTCCCGAGATCCACTGCCAGCACGAGGGTATCGGTGACAAAGGTGGCCATATGTGCGTGCGGACCGGACTGTCGATCCGGATCGGGGCCGGAACCGATGTGCTGCAGGAGGTCTGATCGCGCCCCGAGGGTTCCGCCGGCCAGCACCGGATGCACTGCCAGGCTGCCCGATCCGTAGTTCGCGCTGACCACATAGCGGCCCGTCGGGTCGACGGCCAGGTGGCAGGGAAAATCACCGCCGGTCGGCGCCGAACCGATGACATGCGGCGCACCGCCGACACTGTCGACCTCGTACGCCCAGACCCGGCCGTTGGCGACCTCGCCCACCGCGTAGAAATGCCGGCCGTCCGGGTGCCAGGCGAGATAGGACGGTGATTGCGGCGCGTCACCGGCGGAGGTCAGCGCGGCGATGGACGCGGTGGATTCTGCGTCATCGGCGGGCGAGGTCCACTCGCCGGTCACCGGGTCGTGAATCAGCACACCGACGCCGTCGGCGCTGCCGCCCGCACCTGCGGTGTACGCACCCAGGTACAGCCGCCTGGGCGACTGTTCCTGCGGCAGCGGTCGACTCGGCTTCGTCACGGGACGATGGACACCATCTTCCCGGGCACCACGACGACCTTGCGCGGCGGGGCACCGGCCAGCAACTCGATGATCCGCGGCTCGGCCAGCGCAGCCGCCTCGACATCGGCGACAGACGCATCGGCGGCCACGGTGATGCGCGCCCGCACCTTGCCCTTGACCTGGATCGGGTACTCGACCACCTCGGCCACCAGCAGCGCCGGATCGGCAACAGGAAAAGGCCCGTGCGCCAACGACTCCGCGTGACCCAGCCGCTGCCACATCTCCTCGCTGATGTGCGGCGCCAAGGGTGCCGTCATCAACACCAGGGCCTCCGCTACGGACCGCGGCACCGGGGTACCGGACTTCGTCAGGTGCGAGGTCAAGACGATCAACTTGGCGATTGCCGTGTTGTACGCCATCTCGACGTAATCCCTGGAGACCCCATCGATGGTGCGGTGCAACAGCTTCAGGGTCTGTTCGTCCGGCTCGGTGTCAACGACAATGGTGGCCCCAGTGTCTTCAGCAATCACCAGCCGCCACAGCCGCTGCAGATAGCGCAGTGACCCGACGACAGCCCGGGTCTGCCAGGGCCTGGACATGTCCATCGGGCCCATGCCCATTTCGTAGATCCGGAACGTGTCCGCGCCGTAGCGCTCGCACATATCGTCCGGGGTCACCACGTTGTTCAGCGACTTGCCCATTTTCCCGTACTCCTGGGAAACAGCCCGGCCCTCGAACTCGAAGACGCCCGGCCGAACCTCGACCACTTCGTCGGCAGGTACGTAGATGCCGCGCTCGTCGGTGTAGGCGAAGGCCTGGATGTAACCCTGGTTGAACAGCCGGCGGAACGGCTCCTCGCTGGTGACGTGGCCCAGGTCGTACAGCGCCTTGTGCCAGAACCTGGAGTACAGCAGGTGCAGCACGGCGTGTTCGACGCCGCCGACATACAAGTCGACACCGCCGGGATCACCGGGCCGGTTTGGATCCTTACCCATCCAGTACTGCTCGACACCCGCGTCACAGAACGTCTTGTCGTTCGTCGGGTCCAAATACCGCAGCTCGTACCAGCAGGAGCCGGCCCACTGCGGCATGACGTTCAGCTCGCGCCGGTAGGACTGCGGGCCGTCACCCAGATCCAGCGTGACGTTGGCCCACTCGGTCGCCCTGGCCAGCGGCGGCACCGGCTCGGAAGTGGCGTCCTGCGGGTCGAAGGACTGCGGCGAGTAGTCATCCACCTCGGGCAGCGTCAACGGCAGCTGATCGTCGGGCAGCGCGATCGCGACACCGTCGGCGTCATAGACGATCGGGAACGGCTCACCCCAGTACCGCTGCCGGGAGAACAACCAGTCCCGCAGTTTGTACTGCTTCTCCGGGCGGCCGAAACCCTTGCCCGCCAACCAATCGATCATCGCCGCCTTGGCGGCGGCGACACCCAGTCCGTCCAGCGAGATCTCGTCGTTCGCGCTGTTGATCGCCGGGCCGTCGCCGATGAACGGCTCGTCATCGGGATGATCGGCCGTCGGTTGCACGGTTCGGATGATCGGCAACCCGAAACCGGTCGCGAAATCCCAGTCCCGGGTGTCCTGACCGGGTACGGCCATGATGGCGCCGGTGCCGTAGCCCATCAGGACGTAATCGGCGATGAAAACCGGAACTCGGGCGCCGGTGACCGGGTTGACCGCGAACGCGCCGGTGAAGACACCGGTCTTTTGCTTGTTCTCCTGCCGGTCCAGGTCGGACTTGCCGACCAGGCCGGCGCGATAGCCGGCGACAGCCTCGGCCGGCGTCGCCGCGCCGCCGGTCCAGCGATCGTCGGTGCCCGCCGGCCAATCCGTCGCGGTGATCGTCTCCACCAGCGGGTGCTCGGGGGCCAGCACCATGTACGTCGCGCCGAACAAGGTGTCCGGGCGGGTGGTGTAGACCTCGATGGACTCGGTTGAGCCAGCGACCGCGAATTCCACCCGTGCGCCGTAGGACCGGCCGATCCAGTTGCGCTGCATGGCCTTGACCGACTCCGGCCAGTCCAGCCGGTCCAGGTCGTCCAGCAGCCGGTCCGAGTAGGCGGTGATCCGCATCATCCATTGCCGCAGGCTGCGGCGGAAGACGGGGAAGTTGCCGATCGCGCTGCGCCCGTCGGGAGTGACCTCCTCGTTGGACAGCACCGTGCCCAGCCCGGGGCACCAGTTGACCGGCGCCTCGTCGATGTAGGCCAACCGGTAGCCGGCCAACACCTTGTGCTGCTCGGAGTGCGTCAACTCCGACCAGTCGCGGCCGTCCGGGGTGGGGCGGGTGCCGGCTTCGAACTCCGCGACCAGCGCGGGAATGGGCCGCGCCGCCGCGGCTTCAGGGTCGTACCAGGCCTCGAACAGCTGAGTGAAGATCCACTGGGTCCAGCGGAAGAACTCCGGATCGGTGGTGGCGACGCTGCGTCGCTGGTCGTGACCGAACCCCAACCGGCGCAGCTGCGCCCGGTACCGGGTGATGTTCTCCTCGGTGGTGGTCCGCGGGTGGGTTCCGGTGCGAACCGCGTACTGCTCTGCGGGCAGGCCGAAGGCGTCGTACCCGATGGTGTGCAGCACATTGCGGCCGATCATCCGCATGTAGCGGCCCATCACATCGGTGCCGATGTAGCCCAGCGGGTGCCCGACGTGCAGCCCCTTGCCGGACGGGTACGGGAACATGTCCAGCAGGTACAGCTTGTCCTTGGGAACCGGGGCACCATCGGCGGGAGCCAGCGGGCCGGACGGGTTGGGTGCGTTGAACGTCCCCTCGGCCTCCCACCGGTCCTGCCAGCGAGCCTCGATGTCGGCGGCCAGCGTCGCCGAGTAGCGGAACGGGTGCGCCGCCTCGTCCCGGGGCGCCGCATCCGGCGTGCTGCCCTGTTCGGCCTGTGTGGTCATGCCCGTCTCCCTCATCTGCCGCGCTCACTGCAGTGAACGGTTTCGCCTCACCGCGCACAAAAAATCCCCCCTGCGGTGCAGGAGGGATCGCCGCGCCATCCGGTCGGGCCTAGGTTGCCAAGGTGGCCCGTCGGTCAGCGCGGCCGGTAAAGAAGCCGGATCACTGCCATGGGGCCAGAGTCTACCCCGCGGCCAGCGGGCCTTTCCTGCCATCTGGAGGCGATGAGCCCAGGCCGCTGGCGTCTACGATTCTGGAGTGTCCTCCGCACCCCTGGCTCTGACGATTCCCGTTGCTCTGCTGTTCGCTGTCCTGGCGGCCGCGTCCGCGGTGATGGCGAAAAGAGGATTCGCGGGCTCACTCACCCGTAAGGGCAAGCTCGGCGTCCACACCCCGGCGGCGATGGCCAGCGACGAGGCCTTCGGGCTGGCGAACCGGGTCGCCGCCCCGGTGGCGGGTGGCGCCGCCGTGGTTGCGGGCGTGCTGGCCATCGCGGTGCTGGCGCTTCCGTTGAGCACCGCAACCGCCCTGGTCATGGCCGTTGTCGGACTGGCCGGGACGATGGCCCTGCTCGTCGTTGCCGGAGTACTCGGCGACCGGTCGGCCCGCCAGGTACCGATCCCCGCTGCCAAGCCGGGGGCCGGCAGCGGTTGCAGTGGCTGCGCGTGCGGCAGCGGTGGCTGTGCAGGCATCACCCGCAGCGATCCCGCAGCGGCGGCCGGCCAGGCCTGAGCCGGATTCGGGTCTGCGCCACAGCCGCCTCACTCGACCCAGCAAACTCCTATCGACCGGCAGCGCCCAGCGCGGCCAGGGCCAGGACGGACAGGCCGAGCACCACGCTGCCGGCGATGATCAACCCGTTGCCGTTCGACTTTTGCGCCGGGTCGCGCTGCGCCGCGGTGCGCCTGCGCAGACCGAAGAACACCAGCAGTCCACCGACGACGAAGAACAGCAGTCGGCCGATCACCATGCCGGCGGCCGTGGCGGGGTCGGCCGCAGCGGCGGCAATGGTGGTGGGCGACGCCTGGAGGGTCGAGGCAACCAAGGTCGAGGCAAGAAGGGAGGTCACCACGCGGGACAATGTAAGCCATCCTCACGATCCAACCGACGACCGCTGCGTCAGTTCCTGGCCAGATCCCCCGGGTGGTAGGCCATCAGCGCCAACGGGAACGACTGCCGGCGCAACACCGTGAACCACAGGTCGGTCCGCGGACCGGCGATGACGTCATCGGGTAGCCCCGGGACGACAAACCAGGAGCCCTCGATGATCTCGTCGACCAACTGATCGGCATCCCAGCCCGCACGTCCCGCGTAGATCCGAATCCCGCGTAGCGACTGCGTCACGTCGGCCGGATCACTGTCCAGATCGACCAGCACCACCGGCCCGGTGACGCCGACCACACCACTGACCTCACGCGGATTCGTCCCGGTCCGGCACACCCCCAGGCACATCGCCGCCGATGTCTGTACCGGGCCACCGGCATACACGGCATGCGGTCGGGTGGTGTGTGCGGCCCAGGTCGGCAGCACGTTCTGCACCGCGGTCTCGCTCGGCCGGTTCAGGATGACGCCCACGGTCCCGTCATCGCCGTGCGCGACCAGATAGACAACGGTGCGCTGGAAGTGGGGGTCGCGCAGTTCCGGGGAGGCAACCAGCAGCATCCCCGGGCGCAACGCGTCGATCTCTCTCATCGCTGATCATTGTCGCGGCTCGACCCCTCAGGAGCGCCCTGAACCACCCAACTCCTTCGTCGTCAGTTGTTTCATTGCTCCCCTGCTGTACTGATTGGCGCCCGACGACTTCGTCGCGGGCGACTCTGGCGCGCGCCCTGAACCACCCAACTCCTTCGTCGTCAGTTGTTTCATTGCTCCCCTGCTGTACTGATTGGCGCCCGACGACTTCGTCGCGGGCGACTCTGGCGCGCGCCCTGGGACACCAGGTGCAGAGCGCGGTCCGGTCCGTCACGCGTACCGTTCGACCGTGACCTCAGGACTGCCCACGACGACGGGCGGCACCGCCACGCGGCCCTCGGTGCGCGGACTGCTGCACCTGTGGCAGGTCAGAGGGCTCCGCCGGCTGGTGTTCGTTCGGGTCCTCAGCGCGTTCGGGGACGGCGCCTTCCAGGGTGCGTTGGCCGTTCTCGTGCTGTTCAGCCCGGAGCGGCAGACCGATCCGGCCGAGATCGCCGCCGGTTTCGCGGTCCTACTGCTCCCCTACTCGATCATCGGGCCGTTCGCCGGTGCCCTGCTGGACCGCTGGAGCCGCCGGCGGGTCATCGTCTGGGCGAACCTGATCCGCTGCGCCCTGGTCGCGATCGTCGCCATCCAAATCGCCGCCAAGCTGCCCAGCATCGTCCTCTTCATCACCGCGCTGCTGATCATGGGCGTCGGCCGGTTCGTCGGCTCCGGCTTGTCGGCGTCCGTCCCCCATACGGTGGCCCAGGATTCGCTGGTCGGCGCCAACGCACTGACCACCACGGCGGGCGCGGTCGCGACGGCGATCGGCGGCGGCTACGCCATCGGCCTGCGGAGCATGATCGGCGATTCCAGCGGCCGGATCGCGATCATCACGTCATCGGTCTTGCTGTTCTACCTGGCTGCCGCGTTGATCGCGACCAGGTTCAAGCTGATGGAGCTGGGGCCGGACGAGACGGACGAGCCCGCGCAACCGCTGCGCGCCGTCCTGGAAGGGCTGACCAGCGCGCTGCACCACGTCTGGAAACGGCCGACGGTCGGCGCCGCGATCCTCGTCGTGATGGCCGTTCGGTTCTGCTTCGGGATGTGCACCCTCGGCGTCCTGCTGCTGTTCCAGAAATACTTCACCGAGAGCGTCTGGATCTTCCGGACGGGTGCGCCCGGCATCGCGGAGGTACTTGCGGTCGGCGCGATCGGCGTCTTCTCCGGTGCGGTGATCACCGCTCCGGTGGTCCGCAGACTCGGCCGCACCCGCTGGCTGGTGATCCTGTTGAGCGTCACCGCGGTGCTGGTGGTGATCTTCGGCGTGCAGTTCATGATCTGGTCGACCCTGGTCGGCACCTTCGTCGTCGGGTTCGCGTACCAGTCGAGCAAGGTGTGCATGGACTCCGTGGTGCAGGCCGATTCCGATGACGCCTACGTCGGCCGGGTTTTCGCCCTCTACGACACCGCGAACAACCTCTGTTACGTCGGCGCATTCATCCTGGGGGCGGTCCTGGTACCGCCGAACGGCGCCGGGTACGGGGCGGTGATCCTGGTCGGCGTGATCTTCCTGGTGACCGGGCTGGGGTACGGGGTGGCGATGTCCCGGCTGCGGCACGGACCGGCCGGGCCCGACGAGATGCACGTGGTCGCGTCCTCGGTGAGCTCCGATGCCGAGCTGGCCCGCGGCTCGGACTGATCAGCCTCGCCCATCGACGCGTCCCGCCACCTCGCCCGATCACCTGTGCGCATATGTGCGCACAGGTGTTAGGCTCGACGAGGAGGGGATACCGATGGTGGGAGTGCTCGACATACTTCGTGACCGGGGCTACGTCCACGCCGACGAGGACAGCCTGGCGCGGGCGGTGGCCGAGCTGCTGCCGGCGGTCAACCCAGCGACGCCATTGAGTGCTGCCGAGCAGCAGTTCATGGCCGAAAACTCCGGCATCAGCAGCCACCCGTCGGCAGTGACCGATGCGGTCGAGCGGCTGGCGGCCCGCCGAATCGCGCAGCTGGCACAGACTATGGACACTGAAGCGGTCGCGGCAATGCTGGGAGTGCACCGAACTCGGGTTCAGCATCTGCTCGAGCGTGGCGACTTGTTTGCCTATCGGGACGGACGTCGCAATAGATTCCCGGCGTGGCAGTTCGCCGCGAACGGGCGGCCCCTCCCGGGTCTGCGGGCGGTACTGGCCGCACTCCATCCAGCCCATCGCTCGGTGGTGACAGGCTTCATGACGACTCGACATCCTGAGCTCACCTGGGGCCAGGGGCCGGAGACGGTGCTCGATTGGTTGGCCAGCGATGGTGATCCACAACGTGCGGCGGACCTCGCCCGCGGCATTCACGAACCGTGGTGATACCGCGACTTCCGGACCGACCCGACCTTGACGTACTCGCGAACTCCGATCCCGAGCACCTACAGCTGACCACTGCCGTGGTCCTGTGGCGGATTCACCGCACCACAGGCGGCCACGTCTCGCCGTGGAACGAGCTGCGGACTTTCGGACCGGTCAGTTCCTGCCGATTCGACCCGCATCCGGATGGTCCGCCGGCCATGCACCCGGGATCAGGCGTGCTGTATTGCGCTCCCAGGCTGCCAACCGCGCTGGCTGAGGTCTTTCAGCAGACCCGCGTCATCGACTGCGTCACCGATGCGCCCCGCGCCACCGCATTCCGCCTCCGCCGAAACGCTCGACTGCTGGACCTGACCGGACAATGGCCGCTGCGCGCGGGCGCGTCCCACGTGATCAACACCGGCCGCCGGTCGGCAACCAGGGCCTGGGCCCGAGCGTTCGTCACGGTCTGGCCCGATCTGGACGGGCTGAGCCACACCTCTTCCCTCACCGGCGACACCTGCGTGACGCTGTTCGCACCGGCCAGCGACGCGTTGCCGCGCACGGCGGCGCACTCATTCCCGCTGGCTGACCATCGCTACCGGGACTGGCTGCTGATCGCCGCCGACACCGTCGGCTACGACCTTGTTCTTTGAGGGAAGGGGCGGCCGTCCACGAGTGACGTGCGGCGGTTCGCAAGGAAACAGCGCTGCGCAGGCCAAGTAGCCGGCCGGGATCAGTCCAACTGGCCGTACTGCAGTGGGTTGGATCGAGCGGCGGCCATCAGGTACCAACTGGTGGCGCCGGTGTGCTGCACGCGGAAGTAGCCGAAACCGAACCCGGAATCGATCAGGCTGGACGCCGCGACCACGCCACCGCCGGTCGCCAACTCCGCCCCACCCACGTGCTGGGGCAAACCCGGGGCCGCGCCGAATCCCAGACGCGACTGGGCGATCCGTGTCTGCCGGAGCAGCTCGTCGGCGCGGGACCGGTCCCGTCGACCAGCCCGGTCGGCCAGTGCCGCCGCCAGTTGCGCCGTGCCCTCCAACCAGACGCCGCGCTGGTTCGCCGGGATGCCGTTGTAACTCGCCGTCGAGGTCTTGCTGGACGTACTGAAGGTGACCCCGGAAATCCGCACGCCGGCCGGTACCTGGGTGTTCGCCGCCGACGCGTCATCGGTGACTCCGAGCGTGTCTGCCGCCCAGTCCAGCGCCCTGGCGTACCGCCGGTCGCGCAGCGCAAGCCAGCTCCAGGTCTGCGGGTCCAACGGCAACGGGTCCGGGTTGATGGTCTCGCCGTCGTTGGACCCGGTGTAGAAGAAGCCGCCAGGGGCCGACCACATGCGATCGACGAACGCCCGGGCCCTGGCGGCCGCTTCCCGCCAGCGGCGTTCGCCGGTCGCCTTCGCCAGCTGACCGAAGAACGACGTGCAGTCGATGTTGTGCTCTGTTGACACGTTGGGAATTGACTCGTTGGCCCCGTTCACCCCGAAACGGAACCCGCCGAGTGAACCGGGCGAGACGGCGTTGGTGGTGATCCAGGTCCCGATCCGCAGCGCGGCCTGCAGATACTTCCGGTCCCGGGTGCGCCGGTACAGCTGGACCAGCGCAATGCCCGGCCAGGCCATATCGCCGACGGCGGTCCCCAGGAATCCGAATTGCGACCCGATATTCGCGGTGCCGTCCGGCAGCACGAAACCGTAGGGCTGCGGGTTCCCGTCATAGAACGTATAGGGCCCGACGTTGTACCCCTGGCGCAGCCGGCCGTCGCTGTACACCGGGTCGTGGTCGATGGCGTAGACGATTCCGTCACCCATCGTTCTGGCCAGGTCCAGGGTGCGGCGACCCCCGGTCAACGTGGCGCAGACCGATAAAGCAACGTCGTAGATGAAGGCCGTCGAGAACAGGCCGAGCTCATCGGCGTAGCTCTGCGGCAACCGCGGGCCGGAGTTGACTTCGGGATAGGCATCCGTCATCGCCCGCAGGAAGGCCTGGGCACGATCGGTGGAGCCGGCACCCGAGTGGCCGCCGTGACGATCACTCGCGCCGCCGGACAGCGCTGCCGCAGCCGTCCCGACGCCGGCAGATGCGTTGGGAGCGGTCAACAGCCTCGCTCCGAGCATCGCCGTTGCGGACGCGCCCGCGAGAAACACCCGTCGGGTCAACCCGCTTCCCGGCTCGTCTCCGGGGCCGTTGGTGGAAGCGACGGGGGATTCAGGTAGGTCGACCATCAGAACTCCAGCGGCGGTGGTGGAATGGTGTGACGTGAGACACACGAATCTAATGGAAGCGGTCTCATCGAGATAGTCGAGGGACCGTGTCAGGCGACGACTGCACTGCGCCAACGAATGAGACGCGCGCGTCCGCAGTCAGAGAATTCGCACGGCAAGGCCGAGACCCGCGGCGGCGAGCCGATCGTCGTTGGTCCACAACGCACTGCAATGGTGAATCTGCGCGGCGGCCAGGTGCAGCGCATCCGGTGTCCTGAGCCCATGTCGAGCCCGAAGCTCGGCCGCTCTGAGGAAGACGTCCTCCGTCAGGCTCACCTGACGGAACCGGGCAAGTCCCTGTTCGTAGTATCGCCGCAGTTCGAGGTTCCCGACCTTGATCGGACCGACCAGACATTCCATCTTCACCAGTGGTGAGATCACGAATTCTTCGGTTACCTGCTCGGCGATCCGACGCCTCGTCGCGATTCCGCGCTCCAAGTCGTCCTCGAAGGCGTAGACGACCAGACAGGTGTCCAGATAAATCACTCCCAGCCGTCACGTTCAGTGCGGAGTGCACTCTCGATGTCTGCAGGCGTGCGGCGTGCATGCACCGGGACCGGGTGAGCCTGCAACCAGGCCGCGATGGCGGCTCCGTCGCTGTGTTGATGGCCGGCGTCCACCGCCACCAACCGCACCATGGCGACGCCGCGGTTGGCGATGATGACTTCCTCACCGGCCACAGCCGCCTTGACCAACTCCGACAGCCGGTTTCTTGCCTCGAGCACATTGACTTGGGTCACTGCTTTCGCCCTCCAACCTGGCCAGCTACCTGGCTAGGTTATCACCAGCTTGACCGGTACCAGAATCCGCTGTCGCTGATGTTCCAGTTGTGACACCGTGAACTTGGCTCGTCCGCCCGTCCCGGTCGAAGGGAATGCCCGTGAAGCAGAAGAGTCTTGCGCAGCGCCCGGCACGCACCGGCGGTACAGCGGTCGTCGGCGGTCAGGGCCGGAACTCTTCGTCACGGGCGAGCTCCGGATCGGCCCACCCGGCGCAAACCCTGAGTCACCCCGGTGCGGCAATGGTCGGCGGGCCGCAGGCGATCTTCCAACTGCAGCGTTCCGTGGGCAACGCGGTCGTCGCCCGTGAGGTCGCGGCCCGCCGCACCTTCCAGGCCGATGTCTTCAAGGGCGACGTGACCCTGGAGAAGGTGCTCAATGACCAGGGCCGGCTCAAGCCCGGTGACAGCGGCGGGTCGGTCCAGAAAGTCCAGGAGGCGCTCATCCGGGACGACGTCCCGCTGCCGAAGTTCGGCGCCGATGCGCAATACGGATCCGAGACGGCCAACGCCGTCAAGTCGTTCAAGGCCAAGCATCAGCTGGGTTCCACCCAGTTCGGCGACGTCGGGCCAGGCACGATGGGCAAGCTCGACGAGCTGAACGTCGGCTCCAACCCGGCGCCACCCGGACCAACACCCGTCCCACCGGGACCGACACCCGTCCCACCAGGGCCAACACCCGAGCCGATCGACCCGGCCCTCGAGGACATGCTGGACAGCATCTGGCTGCAGCATCAGGCGCTGCTCGACTCGCAACGGGACGGCCTGACCCGGCTCGAGGCCGACCTCGCCACCCAGGAAGTACCAGCAGAACTCGCGATCGACATCCTGAAAGCCATGGTCAAGGCCGGCGCGGGAGCCCTCTTCGGCGGGGTCGGCACCTTCCTCACCGACGCGATCGTGAAGGCGCTGGCCGGTGCCAACATGAGCGCCGATGATCAGGAACTGTCCAAGAGCGGACTGGAGAGCATCTTCGACGCGGCCAAGGGTGCCATCGAGTCCGAGGCCGAGGGCAAGGTCGACGAGTTGACCGCGAAGGGCGAGAAGGGCGTCGACGTCTTCATCGACGGCCAACGGGCGGCGCTGCTGGATGCTGCCACCGAGGAGCAGGACGCCTTCCTGCTGTCGATGAAGCCGAAGCTGCGGCAAGCACCGAAGCCCAAACCGGACGGCACGACCGACAGCCGGCTGGATCGCGCCGCGAAGGTCAAGAAGGCCGTCAAGGCGCAACGGGTCGACGCCTTCAACCAGCAGTACACCGAGTCGCTGGCCAAGTTCTCCGTCGGTCAGGCCCGGACCGGTCTCGGCACGACCAACGACGCCGAGCAGGGCACCGACATGAGCAAGGCGGCGTTCGATGCCCTGGAGAAGAAGTCCGGCAGCGCCAGCACCCTGCGCGGCGTCATCGAGCTGGATGTCTCGTTCGACGAGGACGATGCGAGGAAGCCCTTCGTCGTCGAGGACGCCGAGATCCTCGGGCTGAGTGCGAAGTCCCGGGATCGGCTGTCCAAGTCGGACATGACGCTGGCCGACACCAGCATGCCGATCTTCGCCTCCGACAAGGGCGTCTTCGAGGACACCGAGCTGCGCATCTCGCAGAACGAGAGCGGCAAACGCTTCGACAGCGGCAACGAAGCCGATGCGCTCAGCTTCCTGGCGGCGAGAGGCAAACAGGCGAAGGCGATCTCGCCGCCGGAATTGTTCACCGGATCCGATGTCGCTGCCGGCATCGACGACATCTTCGACCGGGACATCAACCCGAAGAAGATCAAGACGATCAACGGCGGGAAGGGCCTGGAGAAGGCCTAAGAGTGAATTGGCGGCCCCTCCTTCGTCGGGTCCGACTCTAGCCGAGCAGCGATTCGGTGGCCGGATCGAGCTCCCCGGCGAAGAACCGGTCCAGCACCGCACTGAACGCCGGCTCGTCCGGGTTTGCCCGGTGGAACAGCGTCATCGACGAACGCAGTTTGATCGCGTCGATGCCGCCGAGGACTTGCTCGGCGGACCGGTCCCGGATTCCCGCGACCGCCCCGGTGCAGTCCAGCAATCGCGGCCCGAGCACCGGGTGCCGGAGATAGGCCCGGGCCTCGTCCAGCGACGCGATAGCGTACTTCCGAGAGACCGCACTCATCCCCAGGCCCGCGATCTGCGGAAAGATGAACCACATCCAGTGACCGGTCTTGCGTCCGCGGCGGAGCTCTGCCAGCGCGGCGGCATAGGTCCCACCGCTGTCCTGGGCGATCGCGAACCGCTCAAGGTCGTACTCGGCCATCAGTCCGGCTCCTGATCCGACCGGATGATGCCCTCCCTGGCCGCCCACGCCAGCAATGCCGCCTCCGCGGTGTCCCGGTCGAGTGGTCCGTTCTCCAGTCGCAGTTCCTTGAGGAACTGCCAGGCCCGGCCGACCACCGGACCGGGCGGCACGCCGAGCAGCGTCATGATCGCGTTGCCGTCCAGGTCCGGTCGCACCCTGGCCAGGTCCTCGGCGGCCTCGATCCGCGCTATCCGGCCCTCGAGGTCGTCATAGGACCGTTGCAGCGCGGCACGACGACTCGGATTACGGGTGGTGCAGTCGGCCCGGACCAGCTTGTGCAGCCGCGGCAACAGCACACCGGCGTCGGTGACGTAGCGGCGAACAGCGGAATCGGTCCAGGCGCCGGTGCCGTAGCCGTGAAATCGCAGGTGCAGAAACGTGAGCGTCGCGACGTCGTCAATCAGCGCCTTCGGCATTCGCAGCGCCCGCAACCGCTTGCGGACCAGCTTCGCGCCGACCACCTCGTGGTGGTGGAAGCTGACCCCACCGCCGTCCTCGAACCGCCTGGTCGCCGGTTTGCCGATGTCGTGCAGCAGGGCCGCCAGTCGCAGTGTCAGGTCAGGGCCATCGGTCTCCTGCGCGATGGCCTGGTCCAGCACGGTGAGGGTGTGCTCGTAAACGTCCTTGTGCTGGAAGTGCTCGTCGCGCTCCAGGCGGAGGGCCGGCAGCTCAGGCAGCACCCGCGCCGCGAGCCCGGTGTCGGTCAGCAGCGCCAGCCCGGCCCGCGGATTCGCGCCCAGCAGCAGCTTGACCAGCTCAGCGCCCACCCGCTCCGGGGTGATCCGATCGATCTCCGCGGCCATCGCGGTCATCGCCGCCACCACACGGGTGGCCGGCGTGAACGACAGCTGGGACGCGAACCGAGCGGCACGCAGCATCCGCAGCGGGTCGTCCCGGAAGGACTGCTCCGGCGTCCCCGGAGTGTCCAGCACGCGTGCGGCCAGTTGGTCCAGCCCGCCGAACGGATCGGCGAACTCGTGGCCGGGCAACGACACGGCCATGGCGTTGACCGCGAAGTCCCGGCGCTGCAGGTCTCCGGTCAGTGAATCCCCGAAGGTGACGACCGGGTTGCGGGTGTCCCCGTCGTACAGGTCTGACCGGAAGGTGGTGATCTCCAGCCGGAAACCCGCCTTGACGACCCCGACGGTGCCGAAGTCGATTCCGGTGCCCCAGGTCCCGTCGGCCCAACCGTCGACGAGTTTGAGCACGTCGGGCGGCCGGGCATCGGTGGTGAAGTCGAGGTCTTCCTCGAGCCGAGAGAGCAACGCATCGCGCACCGACCCGCCGACCAGGTGCAATTCGTAGCCGGCGGCGGCGAACCGGCGGCCGAGTTCGTCAACCACCGGGGAGATCCGCAACAGTTCAGCGACTGCCGCTTGCTGCAGCGCAGACAACCGACCACCGGGCCGACCAGGGCCGACAGCAGCGGGCGGTGCGGACGAGCGAGGCGGACGGGGCACGACGAGCGAGTCTATCTGCCTCGGACCAGCACCTCCCCGCACTACCATCGGCCCATGCCCACTGCTCGCCGCCCCGCTGCTGGGTCACCCCAGCGACGGCGGCCGGCGGACGAAACGTCGGCCGGGGGCTTGGTGGTGCGGACGGAGGACGGCACCGCCGTCGTTGCGTTGATCGGACGACTGGACCGCCGGGGCCGGCTCCGCTGGTCACTGCCCAAGGGCCACGTCGAGCACGGCGAGACCCATGAGCAGGCGGCGATCCGGGAGGTCGAGGAGGAAACCGGCATCGCCGGCCGGATCACCGACCGGCTGGGCAGCGTCGAGTACACCTTCGTCTCCCAGGGCCGACGCATTCACAAGCGGGTTCATCACTATTTGATGGAGGCCGTCGGCGGCGAACTGTCCGACGCCGACATCGAGGTCACCGAGGTCGCCTGGGTTCCGCTGTCCGACCTGGCCGGACGGCTGGCCTATGCCGGGGAGCGGCGATTGGCCCGCAAGGCCGTCGAACTGCTCGCGGATACCGCGTGACCCCACCGCGACTGAGACCTCTGCGGCGATCGTGGATCGGCCGGCTGGCCCTCTTGGCGGCGGGGGTGGTGGTGCTGCTGGCCGGCGGCGGCTTGGGCGGCGTCGCCGCGTCCGCGTCCGCACCCGGTGCCACCTCACCGATCCAGGCGTCCATCGGGATGGGCCGCGCGCCCTTCGGCGAGTACGTCACCAGGCTGTCCTTCGACGTGGCCTCGATCGAACCCGCCCTGGTCACGGCCGCCGGCCCCACCGTCCTGACGATCTCCGGAACCATGACGAACAACGGACCGGAGGAGCTGACCAACCTGGCCTACCGGTTCCAGCGCGGCCCCGCGCTCGACAGCACCGCTGCCGTTCGCCAGGAGCTCACCGAGCCCAGTGAACCGACCGATCGGGTACCGGACCAGTTCACCTCGATCGTCGCCGCGGTGCCGGCCGGCGGCAGCGTGCCCTTCACCTTCACCACGTCGATCACCGACGCCGACGGGCTCGACGTGACCGCGCCCGGGGTGTACCCGCTGATGGTCAACGTGAACGGCGCCGTCACCCTCGAGGGCGGCCCACTGGAGGCCCGGATCGGCGAACTACACCTGCTGCTCACCGTGATGGGCGTGCCGGGGAGCACGCCGGCCCCCGAGACCACGCCCACCAGGCCTCTCCCGGTGAACTTCGTCTGGCCGGTGGTCGATCAGCCGCATCTCGGCGTCGGTGGCATCTTCCTCAACGAGGACCTGCTGGGCGCCATCTCGCCCGGTGGCCGGCTCTCCACGCTGGTCAACGGGCTGACCGATCCCGCCGGCCAGGTCCCGGACGGCACCGTCACCGTCGTGATCGACCCGCAATTGCTGGACGAACTCGACCGGATGACCGGCGACTACCGGGTGGCCACTGCAGGTCAACCGCAGCCGTCGATGACGGAGATGCTGCAGGCCGCCGGATCCTTTGCCGCGACCGCGCAGGCTCCCGAGCCGGGCCCGACAGCCGAGCCGAGCACAACAGCCGTGCCAAGCCCAATCCCCACCGGCGCGACCGGCAACCCGGCCGCGATACCGCCGGCCAGCACTGGGCCCGCCAACCCAGCAACGGCCACCACCCCACCAACGGCCGAGCCGGCAGCCGAAACCCCGGCCGGATCCGCGGATATTCCAGGGACCGTCGCCGGAACCGGCCAGCAGGCCGCGGCGTCCTTCCTGGACCGGCTGCGCGACGTCGCGGCCCGGTATCCAGTTCTGGTGCTGCCGTACGGCGACCCGGATGTCGTTGCCCTCATTCGGGCCGGAATGACCGGGGAGGTGTCCACCACCGTGGATCACGGTCGAGCCGTCGCAGACCGGGTGTTGAGCATCGACACGCCGCCCCGCCGGGTCACGTCGATGGCCTTCCCCATCAACGGCGCGGCGGACGCCGACACCCTGGCCGCGCTGCAGGCGGACGGCCTGGCCACCGCCCTGCTGTCCGAGAACTCCGTGCAGGTCGAGGAACGGAACGCCGGCGCCGCGCAGGTCGGTCTCGGCCAGGCCGATCCCGGGACGATGCCGGTGGCGATCGCCCAGGCCGACGTGCTGAGCGGGGTGAACGCCCTGATCGATCAGGGCCGGGAAGCCGGCTGGGCGATGCGGGTCAACGCGCTGACCGGTGTGCTCGCGCAACAGTCGCTGGACGGCACCGTTACACCCGCCGTCTTCACCCCGGACCGGCGCTGGTCGCCGGACGCTCCAGGGCTCCGGGTGCTCACCGACCTGCTGGCCACCTTGGGCACCAGCAAGGTGATCGCCGGCACGTCGCTGCCTGATCTCGCCGGCTCGGCCACCACTGCCGGCACCGCCGACTACCCCGAGCTCGCGCAGGCGCAGGAACTCTCCCCCGACTACCTGGAACGCATTCAGGTCAGCAGGGCCGACGTGGCCAGCCTGCGGCAGACGCTCGCTTCAACCCGCCAGACCACCGATCCGGCCCTCGTCCTCGACCCGTTGGACGTGGCCCTGGACGCCGCCGCGTCGACGGCCTTCCGGGTCGACCCTGCGGTCGGTCAGGCGAACCTCGCGACGGTGGAGGGGACGGCGGCTGGCCTCCGCAGCGGGGTGCAGATCACCTCGGCCGGCAACTCGTACACCCTGGCGTCCTCGACATCGCCGCTCGTCCTCACCGTGCAGAACAACCTGCCCTACGACGTGCCGGTCCGGGTGCAGATCAGCGGTGGAGAGCGGGTCGGCCTGACCGTCACCGACCCGGAGATCCAGGTGGTGCCGGCCGGTCGCGCGCAGCAGGTGAAGATCCCCGCCGAGGTCACGCGTTCCGGACAGTTCCAGGTCGACGCCCAACTGGTCGGTCCGGACGGCGTTGCCTGGGGGCCACCGGTTCAGCTGTCGGTCGAGTCGACGGCCTACGGGGCACTGACGGTGATCATCATCATCGTGGCCGGCGGGGTCCTGGTGCTCATGGTCGCGCTGCGGATCGTTCAGCGCTTGCGCGGAAAGCCGGACACTGCACCTGGTCTGGCGACCAGCGCGGAGCGGTCAGGTGAACGACTACGGGCGCCGGATGACCTGCCGTCGGACGCGGGAGATCAACCGCACCTCCGGGACGTCATCCCACCGCCGGACACCGGTTCCACTCCACAGACCGAGCAGATCGGTCGGGACAGATCATGACGGCGCAGGATGCCGCACCCGACAACAGTGCCCGGGTCGACGACGTCGCGGGGATGAAGACCGCCCGGACCGGCGGGGTGGTCCGGGCCGGCGCGGTGATGGCCGTTGCGACCCTGGTCAGCCGGATCACCGGCTTCCTGTCCAAGGTGGTGCTGCTCGGCGTGCTGGGCGCCGGCGTCGTCAATGACGCATACACCCTGGCCAACACCCTGCCGAACATCATCTTCGAGCTGCTGATCGGCGGCGTGCTGACCTCGGTGGCGATCCCGCTGCTGTCCAGGGCGCGATCGGATCCCGACGGCGGCGAGCTGTACACGCAGCGGCTGATGACGGCGGCCCTGGTCGGTCTGCTGGTTGCCACGGCCCTGGCCATCCTGGCCGCGCCACTGCTGACCAGGCTGTACCTCGCCGACGACTCGCTGGTGGATGTCGGCCTGGCCAACAGCCTGGCCTACCTGTTGCTGCCACAGATCTTCTTCTACGGGATCGCGGCGTTGTTCGGGGCGATCCTCAACACCAAGGAGAAGTTCGGTGTGCCGGCCTGGGCGCCCGTCGCGAACAACATCGTCGTCATCGGTGTCGGGATCGGCTTCTTCTTCATGTCCGGCACCGCGAACGGAACCGGTGCCGCGCTCAGCCAACTGACCCGCGGCGAGTTGCTGTTCCTGGGCATCGGCACCACGGCCGGCATCGTGCTGCAGTCGCTGGTCATGGTTCCGACGCTGCTGCGCAGCGGGTTCCGCTTCCGCTGGCGGTGGGGCGGTGACCGGCGGCTGCTCGAGGCCGGCCACCTGATGCTCTGGGCGGTCGCGTACGTCCTGGTGTCGCAGGCCGGGTACATCGTCGTCACCAACATCGCGTCGGACAACGTGGCCGGCGGCATCACCCTCTACGCCTTCGCGTCCCTGCTGTTCCAGCTGCCTTACGGGATCATCGGCGTATCGATCCTCACCGCGATGATGCCGCGGATGAGCCGGCACGCCGCCGCCGGCCAGTACGACGAGATGAAGAACGACGCGTCGCTGGCAAACCGACTCTCGATCGTGGCGCTGACCCCGATCGCCGCCGGGATCATCGTGCTGGCCGGCGCGTTGTCCATCGTCGTCGCGCTCTACGGCCGGGTCACCCTCGAGCAAACGGTCATCCTGGGCAGCACTTTGGCGGCGCTCGCCCTCGGGCTGGTCCCCTTTGCGGTGACGCTGGTGCAGATGCGGGTCTTCTACGCGATGAAGGACGCCCGCACCCCTACCCTGATCAACGCCATCATGGTCGGCGTCCGGATCCCGTTGCTCATTTTGTGCGCAGGCCTGGATCCGGAGCTGATCATTCCCGGGCTCGCCGCGGCCACCTCGATCTCCTACCTGGTCGGCGCGATCGCCGGCGAGATCTGGCTGCGCGCCAGGTACGGCCCGATGGGCACGAAACGCACACTGGTCACCTTGTGCAAGATGACGGTGGCCGGGGCCGCCGGGGCCGGCGTCGCGCTGCTCGCCGGGAATCGCCTGCTGACGTTCGCCGTGGATACCCTCGGCGCGGCCCTGGTGCAGATCCTGCTCTGTGGCACCGTCGGGTTGTTGGTGATCGCGATCGTTGCGGTGCTGCTCAAGGTCGAGGAGCTGGTGCCGCTGCGGAACCGGATCGCCGCACTGCTGCGGCGCATTTTCCGTCGCGGATCACCCAACCCCGGTGCGTCCAGCGGCGTCAAGAAGACTGCAGTACAGGACACTGGACGTGGCACCCTCGTGGGTGACCGCATTGTCAGTACTGACGACAGCAGCACAGCAGCAACCCTTTCGATGGCAACCGTCTCGATGGCGGCTGTCGGGGCGATGACGAACCATCCGACCAGCAGGGAGCAGGTGGCCGAACCGGTGCCGAACGACAGCGGTGGCCCGACGGCTCAGGGTCGTGCGAGCGACGACGTAGGCCGCCAGCAGGACGACGACCCGGGCGCCACGACGGTCATCCCGGCAGCAGAGCTTGCCGCAACCGGTCATGACGAACCCGCAGATGACGAGCCCGACGACGAGGACGCGGCAGACGCGCAAGCCAGGGCCGACCTGGGCTTGACGACGGTGATCCCGGCCGAACAGACGCTGCCGGTGACGTCGTCCAGCGCCTCAGCCGTGGCTGTCGCGCCGCGGGCCGAAGCGGTCGTTGCGCTCACCCCGGGAACAACGGTCGGCGGTCGTTACCGGCTGGTCAGCCTGGTCTCGGCGGACGCCGACGGGCACTGGTTCTGGCGGGCGAAGGACACCGTGCTCCCCAGGGACATGGCGGTCACCATCCTGCCGGACACCAGCGGGGCGTCGGCGACGGTTGCCCGCACCCTCCGGGCCGGCCGGCTGCATCACATCGGCCTGCCCCAGACCCTCGACGTCGGCACCGATTACGGCCAGTCCTACGTCGTCGGGCAGTGGGTCGACGGCGCCACCCTGACCGATCTGCTCTCCGGTGGGCCGCTGGAGCCCGACGTTGCCACCTCGATCACCGCGAAACTGTCCGAGGCGGTCGCCGAGGCGCACCGCAACGGCATCGCCCTCGGCGCCATCAATCCTTCGCTCGTCCGGGTAAATTTCGACGGCCAGGTGCGGCTCTCGCACGTCATCGCGCATGGTTCGGCCACCCCCGACCAGGACATACGGGCGATCGGTGCGTTGCTGTACTTGATGCTGACCGGCACCTGGCCGCTGGGCGATCCGATTGATCCCCGGGCCGCCTCGGTCGTCAGTCCGGTCGGTAGCGTCGAATCCGCGTCGGCGTCCCGGTTCCCGGCGGCGCCCACCCGATTGGGCCGCGAATTGCCCGCCGACGAGGTTCGGCCGTCCGTCCCGGAGGCCCTGTCCGCGCTCGCCGAACGAGCGCTGCACCCCGAAGAACCCGACGGCATCCACGCCGTCGGCGCGATCGCCGCGTTGCTCCGCAGCCCGGAAACGGTCGCCGGGATCTCCCAGGCACCGCAGCAGGTCGCCGAGGCCAAACCGCTCAGCCCCGCGGACCGCCGGCTGATCAAGGAACGCCGGGTCAAGCTGAGCCTGGCCGCCGTCGTCCTCGCGGTGTTCGCGGTGCTGATCGTGATCGCGTTGGGCGGTCTGACGAATCAGTTCGTCGCGTCCATCCAGAACAGTGCCCCCGACGAGCTGCCGATGATCGACTCCGCCCTCGCCTCCACCGCGGGCGAGCCGGCCCCGGCGCCGGCCGAGCCCACCCCAACGGCCGGGGCGGCGTCCTCTGCGGCAGCCGCGACGAATGTGCCGATCAAGGCGGTGGCCGGCACGGTGTTCGACCCACAGGGCGACGGCAACCCGGACTACAAGGACTACGTGGACCGGGCCTTCGACGGCAACCCCGACTCGGCCTGGCTCACCTGGGTCTACAAACAGCAGTTCCCCTCCCTGAAGACCGGGGTCGGGCTGATGCTGGAACTCGAGCGGGAAACCGTGCCGACCTCGGTCACCGTGGCCAGCGCCACCAACGGCACCGTCATCGAGGTGCGGTCGGCTACCTCGCCCACCGCCGGGCTCGACCAGACCAAGGTGCTCGGCACCGGAACAGTCACCAACGGCACGGCCACCATCGCGCTCAACGGCGCCCCGAAGTCGAAGTACCTGCTGTTGTTCGTCACGAAGATGTCGCCCACTTCGGACAACCAGTTCCAGTCCAAGATCAACGAGGTCACCATCCAGGGCAGCTGACGCGCCCGCCGCTGCGGGGCGACGCCGACCACGGCCGGGTCGGGATTTTTCGTCGGTAGGGTTGCGTTGATCAGACTGGTGCCGCCCAACCGTGTGGGTGCGGCAATTATTCAGCTTGTGAAGGGGACCACGTGAGCGACCAGAATCCAGCCGTGCACGACGTCATCGTCGTCGGCTCGGGGCCCGCGGGCTATACCGCGGCAATCTATCTGGCCCGCGCCGAACTGCAGCCGCTGGTCTTCGAGGGCTACTCCTACGGTGGCGCGTTGATGACCACCACCGAGGTGGAGAACTTCCCAGGATTCCCGCAGGGCATTCAGGGACCCGAGTTGATGGCACAGATCCGCGAGCAGGCGGAGCGTTTCGGCGCCGACCTGCAGACGGTGGACGCGGAGGCAGTCGAGCTGCGCGGTCCGATCAAGACGGTCACCGTCGACGGCGTGCAGCACAAGGCCCGTGCCATCGTGCTGTCCACCGGCTCCGCGGCCCGCTACCTGAACCTGCCGGACGAACAGCGGCTGATCGGCCGTGGCGTGTCGGCCTGTGCCACCTGTGACGGATTCTTCTTCCGCGAGCAGGACATCATCGTGGTCGGCGGCGGCGACTCCGCGATGGAGGAGGCAACGTTCCTCACCAGGTTCGCCAGGTCGGTGACGATCGTGCACCGCCGCGACGAGTTCCGGGCCAGCGCGATCATGCTCGATCGGGCCCGCAAGGACCCGAAGATCAAGTGGGTGACCAACGCTGCGATCACCGCGCTACACGGCGAGACCAGCGTCACCGGGGTGACGCTGACCGACACCAGGACCGGCGAGACCAGCGAACTGGCCGTCACGGGTGTCTTCGTGGCGATCGGCCACGATCCGCGCTCCGATCTGTTCCGCGATCAGCTGGAGACCGATGCCGAGGGCTATGTGCTGACTGGGCACGCCGTCGGCGCCATCGCATCGACCGGCACCAGCATCGCCGGGGTCTTCGCCAGCGGCGACTTGGTCGATCACACCTACCGGCAGGCCATCACCGCTGCCGGATCCGGTTGCGCGGCCGCCCTGGACGCTCAGCACTACCTGGCGTCACATCCGCTCACCGCGGCGGACATCGAGCGAGAGATCGCCGGCGTCACCACCGATCCGCTGCCGGAGATGCCCGTCGCCGCCTTCGAGGACTCGCTGAGCGTCTGACGCGTTCACGACCAGCTACCCGCGGTTCGTCCGTCCCGGACGGATCGAAGTAGGACGAAAAGCACCATCAATCCAGACAGGAAGGTCCCCATGGCCACCGTGAAGGTCACCGACGCCAGCTTCGACGTCGACGTTCTGCAGTCCGACGTCCCGGTCATCGTCGATTTCTGGGCAGAGTGGTGCGGCCCGTGTCGGATGGTCGCCCCGATCCTCGAGGAGATCTCCAGCAAGCACGAGGGCAAGGTCACCATCGCCAAGCTCGACATCGACGCCAACCCGCAGATCGCCCAGCAGTACCAGATCCTGTCGATCCCGACGATGCTGGTGTTCCAGGGCGGCAAGCCGGTGAAGCAGGTCGTCGGCGCCAAGCCCAAGGCTGCCCTGCTCGCCGAGTTCGCCGACATCCTGGCCTAACTCACCAGGAGTCCACTGAACAAGCCCGGCTCCTTCGTCGGGTCCGACCCGAACCGCCGGTTCCGGAATCCTCCGGGCCGGCGGTTTTGTCGTGCGCGGGGCAACATCCTTGAGGCCTCCGCAGCGACGCCAGGGCGTGTGCGGTTCATCGGCGGCTCGATTTCGATGCACAATAGTGGGCGCGGTCGGCACGGATCGCCGTGTCGGTCGGGGTAACAACCCTGCCGGACGTGAGACGTCTACTACTGGGACGTTGTCCGACATCGGGCAATTACGGTCTGTCATACGGGATTCTCGAGTGGTCAAGGAGAGCGATGCTGCTGCGGCGCGGTGATCGAGGTCCGGCGGTTGCCGACCTCCGGGATGCCCTGGCGAGCTTGCAACTGCTGCCGTCGCTGAACGGGACCGAACGGAGCATCGTCGAGTTCGACGCCGCCACCGACGGCGCGATCCGCAACTTTCAGCAGAACCGTGGGCTGATCGTCGACGGCATCGTCGGACCGGTGACGGTTCGCTCACTGACCGACGCCCGCTGGTCGCTCGGCGATCGCGCACTGACGCACACGCTGTCCGCGCCGATGACCGGCGACGACGTGATGGCCCTGCAAACCAGGCTCGCCGAGATGGGCTACAACACCGGACGGCCAGACGGCATCTTCGGCCCACTCACCGATCTGAGCGTCCGCGATTTCCAACGGCACCGCGGATTGTCCGAGGACGGGGTCTTCGGACCGGAGACCTACCGGGAACTCAACCGGATCGGCCGAATGGTCACCGGCGGTCGCCCGCAGTACCTGCGGGAGTACCAACTGATCCAGCAGGCAGGGCCACGGCTGTACGGCAAACGGATCGTCATCGACCCGGCGCACGGCGGCGACGATCCCGGCTGGACGGTCGGCGACGTCCGGGCCGCGGACCTGACCTATGACGTCGCCCGCCGACTGCAGTCCCGGATGGTTACCACCGGGATGAACGTGACGCTGACCCGTGGCCCGCAGCAGAACCCGACGCCCGAGGAACGCGCCGGGTTCGCCAATGATGTGAACGCCGACCTGCTGCTCAGCCTGCACATCGACGGCTCGCTGTCACCGCAGGCCTGCGGTCTCGCAACATTCCATTTTGGCACCGACTCCGGCGCGACATCAACCGTCGGCGAGTCTCTCGCCCAGCTGGTGCAGCGAGAACTGGTGGCACGCACCCACTTTGCCGACTGCCGGGTACATCACCGACCGTGGGACGTGCTCCGGCTGACCAGAATGCCGGCCATCCAGGTGGAGATGGGTTACCTGTCCAACCCGGAAGAGCGGGAGCGGCTGACCACCGACGAGTTTCGCAGCTTGATCGCCGACGGGCTGTTGGTCGCCGTGAAGCGGCTCTACCTGGACGGCCAGGACGACCCGCACACCGGCACGTTCACCTTTTCCGACCTGCTGGAGCACGAGCGCACGATCCGCGACTCGGCCTGACGGCTGCCGAGCAGCGACCACGCGGGCTGGCGACTACTTCGGGGCGCCAACCAGCTCCGGGACCAGCGGCGACGGTGACGCCGGCACCTTGATCACCGTGAACAGCTTTTCCAGTGCGGACTCCACTTCAGCCTTCCAGCCGATGTCCCGGCCCAGTTCGAGCCGTAACCGCGGGTAGCGGTGATGCGGTGCGATGTCGGTGAAGCCGACCGCCCTGGCGAAGCCGGCCGGCAGCAGGCAACCGGGGACACCGTCCTCGGCGGCGATCATTTCGTCCGCGATCAGGTCGTCGACCGTCTCGATGCCCGTTGGCAGATCCGCGCTCGGTTCGGGTGGGTCCTCCAGGCCGAACATTTCGATCGCCCGCACCCCGCGGCGAGTCAGTTCGCGGACCACCCCGTTCATCAGATAGCGCGCTAGTCCCTGGCCGGTGAACTCGGGCAGGATTCGCGCCGTCGTCAGCAGCACAGCATCCGGAGACACCGGGGACGTCGGGAACACCGCCGCGCCCGGCACAGCAGTCGGTGGGGCGAACAACGCGTACCCGACCGGCTGATCGTCGACGGTGACGACCTGACCGGCGGATCCCCAGGTCAGCATGACGCCGGAGAGCCAGACTTCCTTTTCGAATTCGGTGTCGCCGAGCCGCACCGCGGACCGCACACCGTCGGCGTCGAGTTCCCACGCAACGCAACTGCGGCAGCGTTCCGGCAGCGAGCCGATTGTCGTCATCGACAAGGGCACCAGCGCTCGCGTCACACCGCTCCCTGCTGCCGATCCGCTCGCGCCGCCGGTCGGCCGGGCGCGGTCACCGTAGCGGCAGAGCCGCTCGGCCATTTCCGTCGGCCCTTCCGGGCCGCCGTGACCAGAATAGGTCGTGCCTGCGCCGGGACCTACGCAAGGACGAACCCGTCGGATGCCGGCGGTTAGGATGGCCCGATTGCTCCGGCAACCACCGGCGACGAGGTGAGGTGTTTGATGACGGGCAACAGCCTGGACCAGCACATGCAGCGATACGCGAACCGTACCGCCGGCATGCGAGCTTCGGCCATCCGGGCATTGTTCGCCGTCGCCAGCCGTCCCGAGGTGGTCTCCCTTGCCGGCGGGATGCCGTACCTGCAATCCCTCCCGCTGGACGCCATCGCCGAGGAAGCCGCCGCGCTGGTGGCCGAAGAAGGTCTGACGGCACTGCAGTACGGCTCCGGGCAGGGCATTCCGCAATTGCGTGAACAGATCTGCCAGGTGATGTCCCTCGAGGGCATCAAGGCCCACCCCGATGACGTCATGGTGACCCTCGGCTCGCAGATGGCGCTGGATCTGGTCACCCGGATTTTCATTGACCCCGGTGATGTCATTCTCGCCGAGGCGCCCTCGTACGTCGGCGCGCTCGGCGTCTTTCAGGCCTACCAAGCGCAGGTCGTGCACGTGGCGATGGATGAGGACGGGTTGGTGCCAGAGGCACTCGAGGCCGCCATCGAGACGACAACTGCTGCCGGTCGCCGGATCAAATTCCTCTACACCATCCCGAATTTCCACAACCCAGCCGGCGTCACTCTTTCCGAGGACCGGCGCGGCCTCATTGCCGAGATCTGTCGCCGGGCCGGCATCCTGATTCTTGAGGACAACCCCTACGGCCTCCTGGGTTTCGACGACAAGCTGCGCCGAGCCATTCGCGCCGACGATGCCGAGAACGTCGTCTATCTCGGCTCGTTCTCCAAGACCTTCGCGCCCGGCCTGCGGGTCGGCTGGGTCCTTGCCCCGCACGCGGTCCGGGAGAAGTTGGTGCTGGCCAACGAAGCGGCAACCCTGAACCCGCCCGTGTTCAATCAAATGCTGATTTCCCGGTATCTGGAGAAGTTCGACTGGCTGGGCCAGATCAAGGCGTACCGGCAGACCTATAACGAACGCCGCGACGCGATGCTGGCCGCACTGGAGGACCAGATGCCCGCGGGCACCACCTGGACCCGACCGGACGGCGGCTTCTACGTGTGGATGACCCTGCCGGAGGGATTCGACTCAGCGGCGATGTTGCCGCGCGCGGTCACAGCTCGGATCGCCTATGTGCCTGGAACCGCCTTCTATGCCGATGGTCTCGGTTCGCGCCAATTGCGATTGTCGTATTGCTTCCCGACCGCGGAGCGTATCGAAGAAGGCGTGCGGCGGCTCGCGACCGTCATGGCGAACGAGCTGGACGTCATGCGGACCTTCGGCACCACGTGGTCGCGGCCGATCATCGGGCCGTCGTCCCCGTCGCCGGATACGGCGTAGTCCGAGGTGATTCCGACCCCGCGAGGTGTGCGATTGATCGAGAAGTATCTTCCTGCAAGGAGAGTGAGTTCATGACGCGACACGTGGTGATCCTGGCCGGGGGCCTGAGCCATGAACGGGATGTTTCGCTGCGGTCGGGTTCTCGGTTGCACGAGGCGTTGCGCGGCTCGGGCATCGAGGTCACGATGCGGGATACCGACGCCGACCTGATCGGTTGGCTTGCCGACGCGAAACCGGACGCGGCGATCATTACCCTGCACGGCAGTCGCGGTGAGAACGGGGCCATTCAGGGGATTCTTGAGATGTCAGGAATCCCCTACCTCGGGACGACGTCAAAGAATTGCCGACTGGCGTACGAGAAGAACATTGCCAAGAACCTGGTGCGGCGCGCCGGATTCACCACGCCGCAGTGGATGTCGCTGTCGCACAGCACATTCCGCGACCTCGGCGCAGGCCCGTTGATCGGACTGCTGGTCAGCCATCTCGGCCTGCCGTTGATGGTGAAGCCGCAGCACGGAGGCTCCGCCTTGGGTGCGACCGCGGTCCGTGTCGCGGAGGACTTGCCGGCCGCGTTGGTCAATTCCTTCGCGTACGGGGATATCGCGGTCGTCGAACAGTTCGTCGACGGGGTCGAGTTGGCCATCACGGTGTTGGAGGACGAGAACGGGGTCGTTACGGCACTGCCCGCGGTCGAGATCTGCCCGACAAGCGGCATCTTCGACTACGAGTCCCGGTACACCGCCGGCCTCACCACCTACTTCACTCCGGCCCGGCTGACCGACGAGGTTGCTGCTGCGGCGGCGGATCTCGCGATCGGCGCGCACCAGGCCCTCAGCCTGCGGGACCTGTCCCGGACGGACGCGATCGCCACCGAGGACGGCGTCGTGCACTTCCTCGAGGTCAACGTCTCGCCCGGATTGACCGAAACCTCGATGCTCCCGATGTCGGTGGCCGAGGCCGGTCTGGACCTCGGCTCGGCGTACGCGGCGATGGTCGAGCAGGCCATCACTCGCTCGCAATGACCGAAAGACCTCCGGTCTACCGTCGAAACAACCTGTGCTGCAACATGTTTCGCCTGTAGAACGGACGTCCCCCGATTGATGTGTCACCGTGACATTTCGACCTGGGGTGACCGGTCGGCGGAATCGACTTCCGCACCATCATTCTCGGACTTGAGAATATCTGGTCCGAAAGAGTGCGGCAGCATGATGGTCATGATCCGTTTCAGGTCCTCCTGAGTCGCGAATTCCACCACGATTCGACCCTTGGTGCGGCCGAGCTCGAGCCGGACCCTGGTGTCGAAGGCGTCCGACATGGTGACCGCGACGTCCTCCAGACCCGGAATGACCCGCTTGGTACCGGTGGCCCGACGTCGGGGGGTGGCCCGGCCGGCGATCAATGTCACTGCTTCTTCGGCGCCGCGAACCGAGAGGCCCTCGGCGACGATGCGGGCGGCGAGTTGCTCCTGGTCTTCGGCATCGGGAAGGGAGAGCAGGGCTCGGGCATGGCCGGCGGACAGGACACCGGCGGCAACCCGGCGTTGGACCGGAACGGGGAGCTTCAACAGCCGGATGGTGTTCGAGATGACCGGCCGGCTGCGCCCGAGCCGGGCGGCGAGCTCCTCCTGGGTGACGTCGAACTCCTCCAGCAACTGCTGATAGGCCGCGGCCTCTTCCAGTGGATTGAGGTTCGCCCGGTGAATGTTCTCCAGCAGGGCATCCCGGAGCAGATCTGCGTCCTCGGTCCGGCGGACGATGGCCGGGATGGTGGTGGACCCGGCGCGCTGCGCCGCGCGCCACCGACGCTCGCCCATCACCAACTCGTAGCCGCCGCCGGGCACGTCCCGAACGACGATGGGCTGCAGCAGGCCGAACTCGCGGATGGAGTGGGTCAGTTCGACCAGGGCGTCCTCGTCGAACACGCTCCGTGGGTTGCGCGGGTTGCGGCGGATCTCGTCGATCGGGATATCCAGGTAGCGCGGGCCCGTCGTCGGGGTCGGATCTGTTGATGACGTATCAACTACTGCGATGACCGGGCGGCCGTTCGTGGTGGGCTCGGTGACGTCATGGCTCACCTCGCCGTCGTGGCCGTTGCTGTGTACACCCGCCTCGCCGCCGACCAATGACAGTGACGCATGGTCGCGCCGTTGGGGCGCGCCGTTGATCAACACGTCGGCCACCGTGGTGGTGTCCGGACCGGTCGGGATCAGTGCTGCCAGCCCTCGCCCGAGTCCGCCTCTTGCCTTGCCCGTCATGACAGCTCCTTGGTCCCGCGCTCAGCGATCTCACGGGCAGCGTCCATGTAGCTCATGGCACCCCGGGATCCAGGGTCGTAGGTCATCACTGATTGCCCGAAGCCGGGGGCTTCGGAGATCTTCACGGAGCGCGGGATCGAGGTGGTCAACACCTTGGGTCCGAAGTGATTCCGGACCTCGTTGGCTACCTGGTCCGCTAGTTTTGTCCGGCCGTCGTACATGGTCAGCAGGATCGTCGAGACCAGCAGGTCCGGGTTCAGGTGTTCCTTGATCAGGTTGATGTTCTTCAGCAGCTGACCGAGGCCTTCCAGCGCGTAGTACTCGCACTGGATCGGGATGAGGACCTCGTCGACGGCCGTCATGGCGTTGACGGTGAGCAGGCCTAGCGAGGGCGGGCAGTCGACGAGGATGTAGTCGTAGTAGACGTCGATCGCGTCGATCGCCTTCTTCAGCCGAGTCTCCCGCTCTGTCATGGAGACGAGTTCGATCTCGGCGCCGGCGAGGTCGATGGTCGCCGGAATGCAGCCGAGGCGGGGCGCGTCCGGGCAGGTCTGGATCGCCTCCGCTGCGGTGATCTCGCCGACCAGTACGTCATAGACGGACGGGGTGCCCGCCGTCCGCTCCACACCGAGCGCGGTGGAGGCGTTTCCCTGCGGATCCAGGTCGATAATCAGCACGTGCAGACCCGAGAGGGCAAGCGCGACACCGATGTTGACGGTGGTGGTGGTCTTGCCGACCCCGCCCTTCTGGTTGGCCACCGAGAACACCCGGCGATGACGTGGCCGCGGGAGCGTGAGGTCCCCCGAGCGCATCTCAATCGCGGCGAGCGATTCCCGCGCGAGTGGAGTGTCCTCATCCAGATTGGTTTCACGTGAAACGTCGAAGTCGATACTCATGGAGCCTCCCGGTAGCAAGCAGTGCAGTGGTGTTCCGTCGGACCACGTTGGTGGCCGCACCGATGCGCTTCGCACGCTACGGCGGGCCATAGCGATGTCCGTGGAACCACGCCGCGCACGACATCAAACGTGACCGGTTGGCTTAGTCACAGCTGGAAATGGCCGGTGTTTCACGTGAAACGGCTACTGAATGTGTCGGTCGAGCGCTCAGCACCCGGCTTTCGGTCGATTGACACCGGCAGTTCCGGTAGGTGGCGAGAACCGCATGCCGATCCGTATGGCGATGCAGTAGTCGCCGCGTTTGTTGGCGCATTCACGGATTGGTTGCCAGTTGGGCTTCGGAGACTGACCTCTGCTCCGGTTTCTCGCCAGAGCGGTGTGCGAGGCCGGGCCGACGGGTTCCGGTGCTCGGCTGCGTTCTGCCTGCGCAAGTGTTTCACGTGAAACGCTGCGAATCTGAGAGTTGCTCGGGCCACCGGATTGTCTGCTGCTGTTCATCGGGTCACCTCGGAAGGCTGACCAGCCGAGTCAGGGGTGGCCGATGCCGTACCTTCACCTGACGATCGTGGCCAGGCTCTCGCTCGCCCTCGAACCCCGGCGAGTCTCTCGCGTTCTCGTTCCGACCGGTGGTCCGACGACCGCCTGGCCACGACGGGGAAGCCGGACCAATTGCGCCGTGACCATTGCGGGCCTGGTTCGGCAATAGCGCGGGCTCGGGCGAGCCTAGGGACGAATCGACGGAGGTTGCCGTCGTTGCCAGCGCCGATGCCTCTACCGCAACCCGCACGACGTGAGTCGCCTTCCGGGGACGGGCATCCACCGGACGACTGCCTGAGTCGCAGCTGCGACGATCACCTGCCCGGTGGTTCGGTCTACCCTCCCGACCCGCGCCAGCCCGATGTTTCACGTGAAACCTCGTACCTGCCACTGACCCAGCAGGACAGCAGTCCGGGACCCCACGTAGGAGCGGGGTTTGCGGCGGCCTGCACCTGTCGGTGGGCATTGCCGTCGGGTTAGAGCCTCGAGTGGTCCCGGTGCCAACCTGATGGTGTCCGAGCCGACCGACCATCCTGGAGACGAGGCTGGTGCCTGCTCGGCTGCTCCGGACATCCGAGCTGCTCGGGCGAGAGGCCGGCGTCTGGCGAGGTGGGCTCGGTGGGGCGCAACACTCGGTTTCGCCGCGTTGCACAGCACGACGCCAGTCAACCTGCCTCAGCCGGCCTTCTTGGCCTGCACCGCGAGTTCGTTGATCAACGACAATGGACATCTGGTGTTGGGTGACAACACGCAATGGCCACATTCGTTGATCAAGCAGGCCCCACCGGCCGCGGGCCTTCGGACCAGAACCTGCACGACCCGCCGGGCCGCCGAACGCCCAGACTGACCGAAGCTGCCGATCTTTGATCCGAGTCGGCTCCGACGCACTGACTACGCCGTCCGCACCGCCGATCTGACAACGCACCGCGTACCGGGATTGCGACAGATTCCGGACGTAGGTTCGCCGGCTGCGAAGGGGGGACGTTCCACCGGGTCTCGGCCGTCCGACGAGTGACAGCACCCACAGTTCCCAGAACTGATGTTTCACGTGAAACGACGCCGACCACTCAGAAGTGCGCCACGTCATTGGCCGACACTTTGGACACACGCTCCGCAGTGCCCGAACTCGCGGTATCGCCGGGAATCAAGCGGTTGCCTCGACAGGCACCACTTCGGCCACCACCCGATCCTCTCGGGGAGCCTCAGCCGGTGACGAACGCGTCCCCCATTGACGACGGCCTTTACGTCACGGTGACTTAACTCAGCGAGTCGGGCTCTTCTCCGGTTCGCCTCAAGTGGTGCAACCATGTCCAGACTCTCAGTGGTCATCCCGGCCGGAACGAGACCCTGGCGCTGTAGTCGTCGGACCGGCTTGCCGGGGGATAGCGCGTCACGGGTTTGTGCCGAGGGTCGATGAACAGCCGACCCGGCAGTCCGGCACACGATCCATATCGAGGTCACCGCACGGCGCCCGCCCGCGTTGGAGTTCGCCCGACTCAGAACAATCGTCCCGGCAACAGGTGTCGTCCATCCACCTGAACCGCCATCACAGCCCGGTGACATGGCGGCGACCATGGCCAGGGCGACCGAGCGCTCCTCGGGTTCAGCCGCGCGGGCGAGGTTGAGCCGCGGGACCACGGCCGCGCCGGCCGGTCTGGCCGGTAGTTGCGGAGCGTCCGGTGTGTTCGGGGTATTGGGAGTGCTTGGCCCGTCTTGAGCCGCCGCCGGCGCGCCGCGCCTTGATCACGAAGGTCGACTCAGCGCCATCGCGGCCACCGACCTGCAGCACCTCGGCATCGACGAGACCTGCTGCGGCGACTGCCTTTTCGTCGCGAGCCAACTCATCGAGGGCGGACTCGCCCTTCATCGCCAAGACCAGTCCGCCGCGGCGGGCCAGCGGCGCCGACCAGGTCACCAGCCGGTGCAGGGGAGCGACGGCGCGGGACGTCACGACATCCGCGTTGCCGCACTCGGCAACGACGTCCTCCGCCCGGCCGCGCACGACCCGGCACTGCAGCAGCCCGAGTGACTCGACCATTTCCAGCAGGAACCGGGTACGCCGCTCCAGCGGTTCGACGAGCGTGACCTGCAGGTCCGGCCTGGCGATCGCCAACGGAATACCTGGCAGTCCGGCGCCGCTGCCGATGTCGACCACCGACGAACCGTTCTCGATGAGCTCGGCGATCGCGGCGGAGTTCAGCACATGCCGCGTCCATAGCCGCGCCGGCTCCCGGGGTCCGATCAGGCCGCGCACAACACCGTCGGTCGCCAGCGCTTCGGTGTAGCGCCTGGCCAGCTCAATCCGATCACCGAAGACCCGCGACGCGGCCGGCGGCTCCCGCTCGAGAAGGGTCGCAGCACCAACAGCCTGCTGAGCATCAGCGGCAGGCAATGGATCCGGTACACCGGCGCCGGCCGTTGCTCCGGGCGCCGGGAGGTCCCCGGTCAGGACGCGGGACTGATCACGACGCGGCGCCGCGGTTCCTCGCCCTCGCTGGACGATGCAACACCTGCCACCGACCCGACGGCGTCATGCACGACCTTGCGCTCGAACGGGTTCATCGGGGCCAACCGGACGGGTTCGCCGGACGCGGCGACCTGCTCCGCTGTGGTCCTGCCCAGCTCGCCCAGCTCGGTCCGGCGCCGGGCCCGGTAGCCGGCGATGTCGAGCATCAGCCTGGACCGCTGCCCGGTCTCCGCCATCGCGGCGAGCCTGGTCAACTCCTGCAGCGCATCGAGCACCTCACCGTGGTCACCCACCAGTTTGTCGATGTCGCCGCCGCCGATGATCGACACCACGGCGCGCTCGCCCTCGACATCCAGATCGATGTCGCCGTCGAAGTCCAGGATGTCCAGCAGTCGTTCAAGGTAGTCGCCGGCCGCGTCGCCCTCGGCGACGAGCATGTCGTGCCGACCGGGACCACCGCTGCGACCGCCTGCGGGCACTCCCGATTCCGACGCTGCCCCCTCGGTCGCGCTGTCGGCGGAAGCTTCTACGGGTCCGGCCTGATCGATCTCGTCGACCACGCTGACGGCGTTCTCTGTCATCGGTTCTCCTATTTCTGACGTCACAACTGGTCCTGCCACCCGGGTCGTTCGCCGCTGACCATCGTCGCCTCAGAACACGGCGCCGCACGTTCGGGCAATCACTCCCGGCCGAGCTCTCCACTCAGCGCTGGGTGTTCTTCTTCTTCGTCTTGTTCTGTTGCGGCCGCGCGCCAGGCGCTGGTTTCGTTCCGACCGGTTTGGCCCCGGCGGGTTTCGTCCCGCCGGCCGGGGGCGACTTCGTCAGGTTCGGGCCGGCCTTGCCTGCCGCAGCGCCCGAGCCGTTGGCGGTGCCGTTCGCCCCGCCCGAACCATTGGTGTCGGTAATCTTCGACGGCGCGACCACCGGGCGGCCGGACGCGGTGGTCTTCGGCTTCGCCCCCGGCTTCGGGGTGGAGAACTTGGCGGCGTCCTTGACCTCTTCGACGACCTGCGCGGCCGCGAGCTTCTTGCGGTCCTGCAGGGTGTGGGCAACCCTGAGTTGACCGAATGTCCAGGAGTTGTTCGCCAGCCAGTAGAACAGGATTGCCAGCGGGAAGAACGGCCCACCAACGACCACGAACAGCGGGAACATGTACAGCATCAGCTTGTTCATGATCGCGGTCTGCGGGCTCGACGCGTCGATGTTCATCTCACGCTGGCGGGCCACCGAGCGGCGGCTGGTCAGGTGGGTCGCGATACCGGCCAGGATCGTCAGCGGGATACCCCACCAGATGATCGCTGCGCGGTCGCCGGCCATGAAGGTCAGCTGGTCGAGGGGCATCGTCATGAACCCGACCAACGGCGCCCCGCCGGGCAGTTTCGCGTTGCCCATCGAGACCACGTCGTTGTAACCGAAGAAGTAGACGTTCTGCCGGTAGATCCACTCGCCGTTCTCGAAGACCGGCTGGAACATCCGCAACACATGGAACAGGCCGATGAACACCGGCGCTTGAATCAGCGCGGGCAAACAGGAGGCCAACGGGTTGACCCCGGCCTCCTTGTTCAGCTTCATCATTTCTTCGGACAACCGCTGCTTGTCGTCCTTGTACTTCTCCCGAAGCTTCTTCATCTCGGGCTGGACGGCCTGCATCTTCAGCTGCGAGTCCATCTGCTTCATGAACGGCTTGAACAGGATCGCGCGCAAAGTGAAGATCAGGAAGACAACGGACAGCACCCAGGTCAGCGCGGTGTCAGGGCCGAGGAAGGATCCGAAGGCCTTGTGCCAGACCCACATGATTCCGGAGATCGGGTAATAGATGTAGTCCAGGGACCAGAAGTTGAACGTCACGCGGCGGATCTCCCGATCATCGGTGTACTTGCCGCCGATCGCGGCGCATCAAGGTCGGTGTCCGCGCCGTGGGGCTCCGTGGCGCGGACAGTGGTCGAACTCGCGACAGCCTCGTCGCGTTCCCGGTGTTCTCCAGCATGCCCGATTTCCGGCTGATCGACGGTCGGCGGCGACTGCTGTATCGGCGACTGTTGAGGTGATCCGGCCCGTGGCCGGCTGTCACGTTCCGCGTTCCGCCAATGACCCTTCGGCGGCACGTAATCAATACCGCCCGCATTCCAGGGGTTGCATCGCAACACCCGCCAGATGGTGAGGGCTGTGCCGACAACTGCTCCTCGGGTACGCAGGGCACTGACCGCATAGGAACTGCAGGTCGGGTAGTGACGACAACTCGCGGGCGTGTACGGGGTGATGAAGCGCTGGTAGAAGCGGATCGGCGCGATCAACAACGCGGCGGCAGGGGAGGTCATCGGCTCGTCCTGCCCGAGGCCGGCGCTCCCGCTGGCCTGCTCGCTGCCGCCCGTTTGCGCTCTGCGGCGGCCAGGCCGCTGGCCAGATCTCGTTCCAGATCGGCGCTACTGGCGGTCGCGGCGGCCGGTAGCGCCCGGACGACGACATCGGAACCGTTCGGTAGTCCCGCCAACTCCCGGCGGACCAGCGGGCGCAGCCGCCGGGTCACCCGGTGCCGCACAACCGCGTTGCCGACCTTCGACGACACGACGAAACCGGCCCGCGGCGCGACTGCGCGCCCGGTGCCGAGAAGATGCACGACGAGATGACGGGTGCCCGCCCGGCGGCCGGAACGAACCACCGCGGCGAAATCATCCGATGTGTGCAGTCGACTACCAGCAGGAAGCATGGTGTCTTTCTCGGCCGGCGTCAGAGCCGTCGCGACCGTCAGGCCGACAGCTCGACGCGGCCCTTGCGCCGGCGGGCAGCGAGGATGGCGCGACCCGCGCGGGTGTGCATCCGCAGCCGGAAACCATGGGTCTTCGCGCGGCGGCGGTTATTCGGCTGGAAGGTGCGCTTGCTCACGGGTATCTCTCCACTGTCAGGAACTGCTGGAATGACGACTGAAACTGCTTGAAACCACTGGACCGCCCGCACGCAACGCGTGCCGAGGGGCAGCATGAAACGGCCGGGATACGCCGGATGTCCTCCAGGGTACGGACAGCCGGCCGGACGGGTCAAACCCGGCCACCCCGGGCACTGCCGACCAGCCCCCGCGGCCGACCCCAACGACACGCCGACCCAGATCCTTGCCCGGGTCCTGGTCTTGTGGGAAGAGCAGGAAAGTTGTTAGCGTCCCGGGCGCACTCGGAATCACCGAGTTCCCCGGAGCAACTATCCGCGTCGCGTTCGCTGCGGCGTGGGCCGCTGTCGTTTCCCCAGTTGTCCACACCTGTGGACAACTACTGTGGACGGCTGACGGGGGCGGCGCAGCGGCGGGGGCAACGAGTGGCTTTCGAGGAAACGGACAACCGACTGACGCCGGTCTGGCGGACGGTTGTGACGGACCTCGAGCCGACGCTCAGCCAGCAACAGCGGGCCTGGTTGTCACTCACCCAGCCCGTCGGTCTGCTGGGCAACACCGCGTTGCTGGCCGCGCCCACCGAATTCGCCAAGGATGCCATCGAACGCAGCCTCCGTGAGGTGATCACCAAGGCCCTGTCCGAGCTGCTCGGGATGGGCATCAACCTGGCAGTCACCGTCAGCGAGGACGGCGCCATGGCACCGATGCCGCCCGCGACCGATCGCCGGCCGCCGCCGGACCGGTTCGTCGCCGGCACCAATTACGGCATCAACGGGGACACCGCGCGGATCCGGTCGGGAAACGTCGGGCCCCAGTCAGATAACGGACAGCCGGGTATCGGACACCCCGGCGGACCGGGAGACCGGTCTAACGGGGACTACCGGTCCGCCGGCCCAGGTGATGCCGACGATCCGGACGGCCTTGACGAGTCCGATGAGGAAGCCGATGCGTTGGCCACCGTCACCGAGATCTGGCCGACCTACTCCGGCCGGCGGGACCACGCCCCGCCCAACCCCTCGCAGACCAGGCTGAACGAGAAGTACACCTTCGAGACGTTCGTCATCGGTGCCTCCAACCGGTTCGCGCACGCCGCCGCGGTCGCGGTCGCCGAGGCACCGGCGGTGGCCTACAACCCGCTGTTCGTCTGGGGTGACTCCGGGCTCGGCAAGACCCACCTGCTGCACGGCATCGGGCACTACGCGCAGCGCCTGTTCCCCGGCATGCGGGTCAGGTACGTCTCCAGCGAGGAGTTCACCAACGACTTCATCAACTCGCTGCGTGACGACCGCAAGGTCGCCTTCCAACGCCGGTACCGGGACGTCGACGTGCTGCTGGTCGACGACATCCAGTTCCTCGAGGGCAAGGAGGGCACCCAGGAGGAGTTCTTCCACACCTTCAACACCCTTTACAACGCCAACAAACAGATCGTCATCTCCTCGGATCGCCCCCCAAAGCGGCTGGAGACCCTGGAGGACCGGATGCGGACCCGGTTCGAATGGGGTCTGACGACCGACATCCAGCCGCCCGAACTGGAAACTCGGATCGCGATCCTGCGCAAGAAGGCGGCGCTGGACCGGATGAACGCGCCCGACGACGTGCTGGAGTTCATCGCCAGCCGGATCGAGCGCAACATCCGCGAACTGGAGGGGGCGCTGATCCGGGTGACCGCCTTCGCGTCGCTGAACAAACAGACCGTCGACCTGGCATTGGCGCAGATCGTGCTGCGCGATCTGATCCGTGATCCGGCCGGCAACGACATCGACGCGGCCACCATCATGGCGGTCGTCGCCGAGTACTTCGCCGTCACCCTCGACGAGCTGTGCGGTCCGGTGAAGACCAAACAGATTGCGTCAGCCAGGCAGATCGCCATGTACCTGTGTCGTGAACTGACGGACCTCACGCTGCCCAAGATCGGGCAGACGTTCGGCGGTCGGGACCACACCACGGTGATGCACGCCGCCAAGAAGATCCGCCTCGAGCTGGCCGAGCGCCGGCAGACGTACGACCACGTCCAGGAGCTCACTTCACGGATACGCGAACGCGGCCGGCGGTAGCCGATGTCTCCGTACCACCAGGAGACCCGGTTTGCGGCGTTCAACCGAGTCCCGAGCACCCTCGAAGGTCACGAACGGTGCGCTCTTTCCGACCCCGGATCACGATCCGATCACGACCCCCGCTACCCATGCACACAGTGTGGACAACTCTGTGGACAGCTGGGGACTACTCGGGGACAAGCCGGGTGCCCGACTATCCGTCCACAATTCCGGGCGAGCGTCCCCATCGCGCCACATCATCTGTCCACGCCCGCGCCACGCTCCCTGGCCTGCAGGAACGGGGTTACATCCACACCGTCCACACTGCTTACTACTGCTGTTGTAGTTATCTCTTCAAGAACTCTGCTTTTCACTAGCGTTGGGGATGAACGGCTCGGTCGGGGTGGGCCACCCGCAAACCGTCCCCGAACGGCAACGGGCACGACCGGGCCGGGCAGGGTGTTTCGCGGAGGTGCTCCGGGGTCCCGTCGCGGAGCGGGTGCCGACCCCGGGTACCAGCAGGGTCTGGTTTGGCCGTACGGTGGGACGCCCCGTGGCACGACGCCCCGGACTCCCGTCGGCACGCCCGTCGATCCGCAAACCGCTGTGCCCCGAATTTCGTTGCTTGTTTCAGCTCGACCGCGACCGTGGAGGTCTTCTCGATGAAGTTCCGTGTCGCCCGTGACGACCTCGCTGACGCCGTCGCCTGGGTGGCCAAATCGCTGCCGACCCGACCGCCGGTGCCCGTCCTGGGTGGAATTCTGCTGGAGGTCCGTGGATCCACGCTGACCGTTGCCGGCTTCGACTACGAGGTCTCGACCCGGGCGACGGTGTCCGTTGACACGTTGGAGTCGTTCCCGGACGCCGATTCGGCCGAGGAGGCGCCGACCGAGCGAGTGCTGGTCTCCGGACGGCTGCTGGCCGAGATCACCCGGTCGCTACCGGCCAAGCCCGTTGACCTGACCGTCGTCGGGGCCCGGGTGTCGATCGTCGCGGGCACTGCGCGGTTCACCCTGCCGACGATGCCCGTCGAGGACTACCCGCCGCTGCCGCAGATGCCGTCCTCGTCCGGGACCGTCGACTCGGCCGTCTTCGCCGAGGCCGTCGCGCAGACGGCGGTCGCCGCCGGCCGCGACGACACCTTGCCGATGCTGACCGGGATCCGGGTGGAGATCGAGGGCGAGACGCTGACGCTGGCCGCCACCGATCGGTTCCGGCTGGCGGTCCGTGAGCTCAGCTGGCTGCCGGACAAGCCGGACATGTCCACCGCGGTGCTGGTACCCGCGCGCACGCTGGCCGACGCAGCGAAGACCCTCGGCGGCGCGTCCCAGGTCACCATCGCGCTGGGTGAGGGACTGCTCGGTCTGGAGGCCGGCGGCCGCCGCACGACGGTCCGCCTGCTGGACGTCGAGTTCGTCAAGTACCGCTCGCTGTTGCCGTCGTCGCACACCACGACCGTCGACATCCCGGTATCCGAGCTGGGCGACTCGATCAAGCGGGTCGCATTGGTCACCGATCGCGGGCACCACCTGCGGATGCAGGTCGCCGACGGCTCGCTGACGCTGACCGCGGGTGGCGACGACGAGGGCCGCGCCGAGGAAGATCTGCCGGCCTCGGTGGATGGCGCGGAACTACTCATCGCATTCAACCCGACCTACCTGCTGGACGGGCTGGGTGTCGTGCACTCCGACACGGTCCGGCTGGCGTTCACCACCCCGGCCCGGCCCGCACTGCTGGTGCCGATCAGTGCGGACGAAGGCAGCTCGGCGGGGGATGCGACGGACAACGGTCCGGGCGGCGCACCGGGTACCGCGAACTCCGCGTATCGCTACCTGGTGATGCCCGCGCGGCTGCCCGGCTGATCGGTCTGCTGGCAGTTATCCATGGTCGGTGGGGTGCCCCCGCCGGGCCGTGGATCGTGAGCACTGGTAAGACCGGATGCAGCACCGGGGTCCGGTGTCGGATAGTTGATCATTTTCTGGGTTCTCAGGGAGGAAGAGACCAATGCAGATCGGTCTGATCGGGCTCGGCAAGATGGGCGGCAACATGGCCGAGCGGCTCCGCCGGGACGGTCATCAGGTGGTCGGATACGACCGCAACCCGGACAGCGCAAGGGATGTCGAAAGCCTGGAGGCTCTCGCGGCCGCGCTCTCGGTCCCCCGGGTGGTGTGGGTGATGGTGCCGTCCGGCGAGCCGACGCGGGCCACTGTCGCCTCGCTAGGTGAGGTGCTGGAATCCGGCGACATCATCATCGACGGCGGTAACTCCCGGTACACCGACGACCAGGCGCATGCCGCGGCGCTGGCGCCGAAGGGCATCCGGTACCTGGACGCAGGCGTTTCCGGCGGGGTGTGGGGGCTGACGGAGGGCTACGCGCTGATGGTGGGCGGCGACGCGGACACCGTTGCGGTGGCCCAGCCGATCTTCGATTCGCTGAAGCCGCCGACGGGCGGCTTCGTCCATGCCGGCCCGGTTGGCGCCGGGCACTTCACCAAAATGGTCCACAACGGCATCGAGTACGGCATCATGCAGGCCTACGGCGAGGGTTACGAACTGCTCAAGGCCGTTGACTTCGTCCCGGACGCGGACGCGGTGATGGCCTCCTGGCAGGAGGGCACCGTCATCCGGTCCTGGCTGCTTGACCTGCTGGTGCTGGCGCTGAAGGACGACCCGGGCCTGGCCGAGATCCGCGGATACGCCCAGGATTCCGGCGAGGGCCGGTGGACCATCGAGGCCGCGATCGACCACGCGGTGCCGATGCCCGTCATCACCTCGGCGCTGTTCGCCCGGTTCGCGTCCCGGCAAACCGAATCGCCGGCCATGAAGGTGGTTGCGGCCCTGCGGAACCAGTTCGGCGGTCACGCGGTGGGCAAGGAAGGCTCCACCGCCGCTGTCCCGATCAGCTAGCCCCCACTCGCTCGCCCGCGCGCCCCTTGTTCGCGCGGATCGTCCCCAGCCCCAGCGGGGTGTGTCGGGCCGTTCGGCCCGGCTGGCCGAATCCGCGCCGGGTCGGGTTGGCGCGGGTTTCGGTGCGAGTTCAAGAAGGGGGGGCCGGCGGTGTATGCGCGTCATCTGTCCCTGAGTGACTACCGTTCGTGGGCCTCCGTGGAGCTCCCGCTGCAGCCCGGCGTTAATGTGCTCGTCGGCCGGAACGGCACCGGCAAGACGAATCTGGTCGAGGCGCTCGGCTACCTGGCCACGCTGTCCTCACACCGGGTGGCGTCCGACGCCCCGCTGATCCGGCGGGGAACCGAGCGTGCGGTGGTTCGAGCGGCGGTGGTGTCCGACGATCGGGAACTGCTGCTCGAGGTCGAGATTACCGCCGGGCGGGCCAATCGGGCGCGGATCAACCGGTCGCCGCTGACCAGGCCAAGGGACATCCTCGGGGTGCTGCGCACTGTGCTGTTCGCCCCGGAGGACCTCGCTCTGGTGCGCGGGGATCCAACAGAGCGGCGCAAGTTCCTCGACGAGGTGCTGATCATGCGGGCGCCGCGGCTGGCCGGCACCCGTGCCGACTACGACCGGGTTCTCAAGCAACGCAACGCCCTGCTCAAGACGGCGGGTGCCGCCCGGCGGTCCGGCGGTGATCTGAGCACCTTGGACGTCTGGGACGAGCATCTGGCCGCCGCCGGTTCGGCACTGGTGCATGCCAGGTTGGCGCTGGTCGCACAGCTGCGGCCGCACGTCGCTGCCGCCTACGCCGATGTCGCCGGCAGCGACGAGATCGTGGACCTGGTGTACCGGTCGACGATTCCCCTCACGGGAACCGCCGGTGACGGAGCGGTACCGGTGGCCGCGGAACTGCATGACTCGATGCTCGGCGAGCTGTTGCGGGTTCGGTCGAACGAGCTCGACCGCGGTATTTCGCTGGTCGGGCCGCACCGTGACGAGCTCGACCTGCTGCTGGCCGGCGGACCGGCGAAGGGGTACGCCTCGCACGGCGAATCCTGGTCGTTCGCGCTGGCACTGCGGTTGGGCGCGTTCGCGCTGTTGCGCTCCGACGGGGTGGATCCGGTGCTGGTGCTGGACGACGTCTTCGCCGAGCTGGACGTCACCCGTCGCGGCCGGCTGGCCGGGTTGGTCGCTGACGCCGATCAGGTGCTGATCACCGCCGCCGTGCCGGCCGATGTGCCGGTGGAGCTGGGTGGCGCGCGGTTGCTGGTCGGCCCGGACGGTGTGACGCCCGCCGATTGATCCAGTGGCGCTTCACGCAGTCGTCCATCGACGACCACGCCAGCAGGGCCATCGACCGCCGATGAGGCCGCATCACCCTGATCCGGTGGCGGTCGGCCGCCCGCGCCGCAGCTCCGGATCAGCGCGCGGTCGTGCTTCGGGCGCCGAGAAAGGCCAGCACACGTTTCGTGGCGTCGGCCTGCGCCGCGGCCAGCCCCTCCCGGGATCCGCCGAATGCGATGCCGTTCGTCCAGGGCGCGTCGGTGGGCAACAGGCCGAGCCTGATGAGGTGGCCGGCCCCGTCGTAGGCGATCAGTTGGTCGTCGCCGGCAACCCCGGCGGCCGAGCGTTGCGCCGCGAGCATCCGGGCCATCGGCACGGATGGCCAGAGTTGGTCGTCTGTGCCCGCCAGCAGCAGCAGCGGGCACTCCACTTTCGTCGCATCCAGCACCGAACCCGCTGCTGGGAGGTGTTCGTCCGAGGTTCGCAACGCCACCCCGTCAACCACTTGTCCATGACGATCCAGCAGCCCGGCCGCGACCAAGGACGCCTCGTAGCTGGGCCGCAGTCGCAGCAGGGTGGGGCGCTGCTGCGAGATGTCCCGGCCCACGGTCCAGGCGTTGCGGATGATCTGCCGCATCAGCACCCCGCTGGACAGCGGAACCCACGGGACCGGCGCCCCGTCGACCGTCCAGGACGCCGTTTCCGGCACTTCCCCGGACGATCCGAGTGCCTGCCACGCCACACTGCTCGGACTGACCAGCACCAGGGAACTGAGCCGCGGCCCGAGACCGCGGCTGATGGCGGCCAACAGGCCCTCGGAGCCTCGGGAGATCGCCAATCCCGACACCCGTCCGGCGTCCACCGACTCGTGGCCGGCCAACTCGCTCAGCGCACGACCGAAACGTTCGAGCGGCACTTCGGAGACGTTGACCGCCGCGTCCGCCTCGGAAATCCACGCTTGCGCGAGGACCGCGCAGCCGTGTGAAGCCAGCACTGCTGCGGTGGACAGTTGGGATTCGAAGCCGCCTTCGGAGCCGCCGAAGCAGGCCACCGCGGACCATCCGATATCCGGTGGCTGGCCCGCCGGTAGCACGAGCATCCCCGGCAGGCCGTCGATCGTGGTGGGTTCGTAGTGCAGGCCGACGGCCCCGGAGCGCCGCAGCACGGTGCGCCGGCCGGCGACCGGTCGGCTCGCGTTCCCGCTCTGGGTGGACTCGATGGCTCCGACCCCTCGCGCATCGATCGTCAACTGCCAGGGCTGCGCCGGCGGCACGAACATCTCCGGAGTGCTCTGGTCATCGTCGAACCGCATGGCCCATACCGGGGCTGAGCCGTCGGCGGACACCCAGTCCGGATCCTGGCCGTCGAGCCCGTACGGCGCTGCCGTGGAGAGGTCGATCAGCCCATCCGTCGGGACGCTGAAGGCAGCCCGGGACCGCCAGGTTCGGCCGAAAAGGTCGTTGCCGGACGTGATCACCTCAACGGTCGATCCCGCGCGGCCGCCGGTGATCGAAGCGGTGAATGGTTCGTCGAATCTGCTGTCCGCCGGTGCCTGGATGATCAGCCCGCCGGTTTGAACAGTCCCGTCCACATCATCGGACAACGGAGGTTGCGGTTTGACCGGCGGCGCGATCGCGGTGCGCTTGTCGACCTCAGCGGTGCGGCTGTCGAACCAGGGTGGGAAGACGGCGGAGATCGTCCCGGCGATGCCCACGATGGTGAACGGCAGTACCCAATAACAGAGGATGGACAGGGCGTCGTCCATGTCCAGCATGGTGGCGTCGCCGTCCACGATGGGCGGGATCATGGCGAACGCGAACATCAGCCCGAACGCGCCGACCCACATCCAGGTCATCGCCGTGGTGATGGTCTTGAAACCCTGAGTCTTGGCGGTCACCGCGTCCACCGAGGCCTCGGCGTAGTCGCGAACGAACGGGCGGCCGATCAGCAGCCCGACCAGCGCGATCAGGAACAGGCCGAGGCTGCTCAGCGGCTGCAGCCAACGCTCCAGGACGTCGTCCGGGACCAGGAACGCGGCCAGGGCCAAGCCGGTGAAAACCACCAGGTTGCCGATGTCGAGGGATCCGATCCGCTGCTTGCGGACCCGCATCAGGACGGTGATGAGGAGCGTGATGGCGAAGGCGATGGTGACGGCGGTGGTGAACGGGACGTTCCCGACGAGGATCCAGTAGACGATCCAGGGGATGAAGCCGATGACAATGCCCACAAATCTCCCTTCAGTCGGTGGTGGTCGCTGGGGGTGGTGATCATTGTCGGCTGACGCCACCGGCCGGGTGATGGCGGGGCGACGTCGGTTGCCGCTGCGTGGGTGACCGACAATGACGACCATGGATGACGCGGGCGGACCACAGACGCCGAATGCGGACGGCGGCAAGCCTGCCCCCCGCGGGGCCGACCTGGCCCGGGAGGCCCTGGCCGCCGCCCGGGCGAGCACTGCGGCCAGGCGAAAGGCGGCCGGCCGCACCCCGATGGCCGGCCGTGGTTCGGCCGGGAACCTGCGACGGCGGCGCTGGTCCGGGTCAGGTCCGGATGCCCGGGATCCGCAACCACTCGGCGCCACCCTGCGGACCTGGGTGGCCAGCGCAGGCGCCGGGGCGGACCTGAAGAAGGCCACACTTTTCGCCAGTTGGCAGAAGATCGTCGGACCCGAGGTCGCCGATCACTGTGCGCCGGTGTCATTGACGGACGGCGAGCTCGTCGTGGAGGCCGAGTCGACGGCCTGGGCCACCCAGATCCGGATGCTGGCGCCGCAGTTGCTGCGCCGGATCAACGCCGAGGTCGGCGATCGCACCGTCATTCGGATCCGGGCGCGCGGGCCGGTCGCGCCGTCCTGGAAGTTCGGCTACCGGCACGTCCCCGGTCGCGGTCCGCGGGACACCTACGGCTGACCGCGATCATTTACCGACGCCGGGAGTGTCTGATCCACTAGCGATATCCTTACCTTTGTCGAAAGGTAAGGGCAATGGAAGCAACTGCACGGATCACCAGCAAAGGACAGATCACCATCCCGAAAGCCGTGCGTGACGCGCTCGGGGTCGTCGAGGGTGACATGCTCGTGTTCCGCGTCGAAGGTCGTCGGGCAATTGTCGCCGCGACCGTGGATTTGATTGATCTGGCGGGCTCGGTCAGCGTCCCTGTCGAGGTCCGCGGGCTGTCCTGGGATGAAATTCGGCGACGAGCCTGGTCGGCGCGAGCTCGGGAGATCACCCAGTGATGCCCGTTGTCAGCGGATTCGTCGACACCAACATCTTGATCCGTCATTTGACCGGCGACCCACCGGACCAGGCACGGCGGGCAACAGACTTCCTGGCCCGTGCGGAGGAGTTGTGGTTGGCGGATGTGATCGTCGCGGAAGTAGCGTATGTGCTCGAATCCGTCTACCGCGTGAACCGCGACGGGATCGCCGGACTGCTGCGGTCGATCGTGTCGGGCGATCGAATTCGAGTCTCCGATCAACCACTGCTCCTGCGGACCATAGAGGTATACGAGCGCCATCGGTTGGCCTTTGCTGATGCCTATCTGGTCGCCAGCGCCGAACGATCGGGCGTTGGCATCGTGGTCTCGTTCGACAAGGGAATTTCACGGGTCGGCACGGTCCGGCGGGTCGAGCCCTAGAGTCGGACCCGACGAAGGAGGGGCCGCCAATCGACACAGTGGAGTGCACTGAAACAAACCCGCGACGAAGGAGTCGGGTCATTTCAGTGCACTCCTAGACCGCCTGGCCGGTGCCGCCGCCGACCCACATCAGGTAGGCGCTGCGGTTGTAGGCGCCGCTGAAGCCGTTCCGCAGGATCCACATCACCGACCGGGGTGTCCGTTCGGTGAGCAGTTCGGCCCGGCGGGGGTCCAGGTCGTCCAACAACCAGAACGTTCGCCGCGCCAGCCTGGTCGGCGCGCCCACCCAGACCCGTCGAGCAGCCGGAAAGCCAGCGGGTTCGGCGGACCCGGCTTCGTCGATCAGCGCGGCCAGTTCGGCGTCCTGATCCAGCACCGGCGACAGCGCAGCCGAAAAGTCCCGCACGACGGAAAGGACCTCGAGCCGGCGTCGCGGGTCGCTGCGCCAGCCGAGCATGGTCTCCCGGGTGAGACGGAGCGGTTCGGTCAGCTCGACGTGGGCCATGGCAACCCGGTTCGCGACTTCCGTCAGGTCCGGCCGGATCGCGAGCACACCCGGCCAGCAGACCTCGTCAAGGACCCGGTGGTGTTCCTGCAACTGATCCAGCAAGAACTGGGTGTGTTCGACCAGCGCAGCCCGCCGAACCGCGGTGACCGGGGCGGCCAGGACCTTCATCAACCGCTCCAGGTCCCGCCGAACCGCGTGCTGCAGGGCATTGCTGATCACCCTGTCGGTGAGCACCGCGCCGCCGTGCACGACGGGCGTCAGGATTCTGACGGCACCCGGGTCGAGCGATGTCATGGTTGCGACATCCTTTCCAGAACCTGTGTTCTCAATGCGGGCCGCGGTTGCGTCGATGGCCGACGCCCGTATCCCGACAACGACCTTGTGTACCCGGCCGACTGGTTTTCACACGTCAGGCGCTCCGTGCGTCGTTGTCGCAATCACGCAGGTTCGCCCACCATCACTCACCGATCAACATCGCAGGGGCCGCCACCTGAACAACGATGCCGACGGCCACCCCGACCTCAGAGCAGCGAGTGGAGGAGAAAATACGTCGCCCGGGAGCCGGGGCCGGACGAGACCGGAACCGGCTGGAAGTCGCGTTGCCAGGGCCCGAATGCGGTCTTTTCCACCGCCGGATCGGCCTGGGACTATCGGCCTGCTTCATTCGTCGCGCCACGGCATCCACAGGGGTCACCGTTGGCCCCCTGGCCGGCCAGCAACCGGTAGACTCGGGAGGGTTTCGTCCGCAATGGCCCCTGAGGTCCCCGCTGACGGATCGAGCGAGTCAGTCGATCCGATCAAACGGAGCACCGGCAGCAGCACCGCCGGCCCATCTCGGTGGACTACTGCGGACGCTACTCCCGATCGCTTCAGCGCAGTCGAGCGAGCCGCCGCCCGGGTCATCCGGATGGTCACTCCTGATCGAATGTGCGGCCGGCGTCCGGGCCGTGAGCGAGTACAGGAGCGACGAGCAGACCTGTGACAACAAAGAAGAACGAGTACGGCGCGTCCTCGATCACCGTGCTGGAAGGCTTGGACGCCGTCCGCAAGCGCCCCAGCATGTATATCGGGTCGACCGGCGAGCGCGGCCTGCACCACTTGGTGTGGGAAGTCGTGGACAACTCGGTGGACGAGTCCATGGCCGGATACGCCGATACGGTTTCGGTCACCTTGCGTGCGGACGGCGGGGTCAGCGTGTACGACAACGGCCGCGGCATCCCGGTCGAGATGCACCCCAAGGAGCGCAAACCCACTGTTGAGGTCGTCATGACGATCCTGCATGCCGGCGGCAAGTTCGATTCCGATTCCTACGCGGTGTCCGGTGGCCTGCACGGCGTCGGCATTTCCGTGGTGAACGCGCTCTCCACCCGGCTCGATGTGGAGATTCACCGGGACGGCAAGTACTACGAACAGACCTACAACTACGCGAAGCCCACCCCGCTCAAGGAGCTCGGAAATAGCTCCAAGACCGGCACCACCATCACCTACTGGGCCGACGGCGACATTTTCGAGACCACCGAATACAACATCGAAACGGTCTCCCGCCGGCTGCAGGAAATGGCGTTCCTGAACAAGGGACTGACCATCAACCTGCGTGACGAGCGGCGCAAGGAAGCCGAACTGGTCGAGCTCGCCGATATTGGCTCGACAGCGGAGCCGGTGTCGGCCGAAGCCGGGAAGACGTTCAAGCCACTCGAGCGGACGTTCCACTACCCCGGCGGGCTGGTCGATTACATCAAGCACCTCAACGCCACCAAGGATCCGATCCATCCGTCGATCGTCGGTTTCGAGGTGAAGGGCGAGACGATGGAGGTGGAGATCGCGATGCAGTGGAACTCCTCCTACAACGAGTCGGTGCACTCCTTCGCCAACACCATCAACACGCACGAGGGTGGCACCCACGAAGAGGGTTTCCGGGCGTCGTTGACGACGGTGGTGAACAAATACGCGAAGGAGAAGAAGCTCCTGAAGGAGAACGACCCGTCGCTGTCCGGTGAGGACGTCCGCGAGGGTCTGGCCGCGATCATCTCCATCCGCCTGCGCGAGCCGCAATTCGAAGGTCAAACGAAGGGCAAACTCGGCAACACGGACGCCAAGTCGTTCGTCCAGAAGGCCTGCAACGATTGGATCGCCGACTGGTTCGAGCGGAACCCCAGCGAAGCGAAAACTATTATCACCAAGGCGGTTTCGTCGTCTCAGGCCCGAGCGGCCGCGCGGAAGGCGCGAGATCTGGTGCGCCGCAAGGGTGCCCTTGAGATCGGCGGCCTGCCGGGCAAGCTGGCCGATTGCCGCTCAACGGATCCCGCGAAGTCAGAGCTGTACATCGTGGAGGGTGACTCGGCCGGCGGTTCCGCGAAGTCCGGGCGGGATTCCATGTTCCAGGCGATCCTGCCGATCCGCGGCAAGATCATCAACGTGGAGAAGGCGCGCATCGATCGGGTGCTGCGCAACACCGAGGTGCAGTCGCTGATCACCGCGCTGGGCACCGGTATCCATGACGAGTTCGATCTGGCGAAGCTGCGGTATCACAAGATCGTGCTGATGGCCGATGCCGACGTCGACGGTCAGCACATCCGCACGCTGCTGCTGACGTTGTTGTTTCGTTTCATGCGGCCGTTGATCGAGGCCGGCCACGTCTACCTGGCGTGCCCGCCGCTCTACAAATTGAAGTGGACCAAGGGTGGTCAGGAGTTCGCCTATTCCGACCGGGAACGGGACGGTTTGATCGCTGCTGGTGAGCAGGCCGGTCGCCGGTTACTGAAGGACGAGGGCATTCAGCGGTACAAGGGCCTCGGCGAGATGAATGCGAAGGAGCTGTGGGAGACCACGATGGACCCGGCATTCCGCTTGCTGATGCAGGTCACCCTCGAGGACGCCGCGACCGCCGACGAACTGTTCTCTGTACTCATGGGGGAGGACGTCGAGGCCCGTCGGGCCTTCATCACCCGCAACGCGAAAGATGTTCGGTTCCTTGATTTCTGACGCTGCGCCGGTAAGGGCAGCGGAAGAGGAACACTGATTTGTTCGGGGAGTGACTAATGCGATTTGCATCACACCCGGTGAGACCTGCGCCACACCGTTCGGAGCAATCCGGGCTTATGCACAGTAATCATCCACATGTGGATATCTCGCTCTTCAGCGTGACACAAATGTGACATGGAAGGCCCTTTGACGTGACAGCCCCTACTCCACCCGAGGGCGACCGCACCGAACCGGTCGACATTCAGCACGAAATGCAGCGGTCGTTCATCGACTACGCGATGAGCGTCATCGTGTCGCGGGCGCTGCCCGATGTGCGTGACGGGCTCAAACCGGTGCACCGCCGGGTGCTGTACGGCATGTACGACTCCGGGTTCCGGCCTGACCGTTCCACGGTGAAGTCGTCCCGGGTCGTCGGCGACGTGATGGGTAATTACCACCCGCACGGTGACTCGTCGATCTACGACACCCTGGTCCGGATGGCCCAGCCGTGGTCGCTGCGCTACCCGATGATCGACGGGCAGGGCAACTTCGGCTCGATGGGCAACGACCCGCCCGCCGCCATGCGGTACACCGAGTCCAGGCTCACCCCGCTGGCCATGTTGATGCTGTCCGGGATCGACCAGAACACGGTCGACATGATCCCGAACTACGACAACAAGACCACCGAGCCGACGGTGCTGCCGGCCCGGATCCCCAACCTGTTGGTCAACGGGTCGTCCGGGATCGCGGTCGGGATGGCCACCAACATCCCCCCGCACAACCTGCGCGAGGTCTCCTCCGCCGTCATCTGGTCCCTGGACAATCCGGCGGCTACCGCCGAGGAACTGCTCGACGCCTGTATGGAGCGGATCAAGGGCCCGGACTTCCCGACCGGCGCGCTGATCGTCGGCGGCGACGGCATCTCCGATGCCTACCGCACCGGTCGCGGCTCGATCCGGATGCGGGCCGTCGTCGACATCGAGGAGGACGCCAAGGGGCGCACCATCCTGGTCGTCACCGAACTGCCGTACCAGGTCAACCCGGACAACCTCGTCGAGGCGATCGCCCAGCTGCACAAGGACGGCCGGATCAGCGGCGTCGCAGACATCGCCGACGAGTCCTCCGACCGGATCGGCATGCGGATCGTCATTACCGTCAAGCGGGACGCGGTGGCCAAGGTGGTGCTGGCGAACCTGTTCAAGCACACCTCGCTGCAGACCTCGTTCGGCGCCAACATGCTGTCCATCGTCGACGGGGTGCCGCGCACCCTGCGGCTTGACCAGATGATCCATTACTACGTGGCGCATCAGGTCGAGGTCATCGTCCGGCGCACCCAGTACCTGCTCGACATGGCCGAGAAGCGGGCCCACATCCTGCGCGGCCTGGTCAAGGCCCTGGACATGCTCGATCAGGTCATCGCGTTGATCCGCAGTTCGCCGTCGGCGGAGGAGTCCAAGTCGGGCCTGATGGCCCTGCTGGACGTCGACGAGATCCAGGCCACCGCGATCCTGGACATGCAGCTGCGCCGGCTGGCCGCGTTGGAACGCCAGAAGATCATCGACGAGTTGGCCGCCATCGAGCTCGAGATCGCCGACTACAGGGACATCCTCGCCCGGCCAGAGCGGCAGCGGCAGATCATCAAGGACGAACTGTCCGAGACGGTCGACAAGTACGGCGACGACCGGCGCACCCGGTTGGTGCCCTACGACGGTGACGTGTCCATGGAGGACCTGATCGCCGTCGAGGACGTGGTGGTCACCATCACCCGGACCGGTTACGCCAAGCGCACCAAGACCGACCTTTACCGCGCGCAGCGACGCGGCGGCAAGGGCGTGCAGGGTGCGGCGCTCAAGCAGGACGACATCGTGGCGCACTTCTTCGTGTGTTCCACGCACGACTGGATCCTGTTCTTCACCAACAAGGGCCGGGTCTACCGGGCCAAGGCCTACGAGCTGCCAGAGGCGAACCGCAACGCCCGCGGCCAGCATGTGGCGAACCTGTTGGCGTTCCAGCCGGACGAGAAGATCGCCCAGGTCATCCAGATCCGCAACTACGAGGTCGCGCCGTACCTGGTGCTGGCCACCAAGGGTGGGCTGGTCAAGAAGAGCGAGCTCACCGCGTTCGACTCCAACCGGTCCGGCGGGATCGTCGCGATCAACCTGCGCGATGACGACGAGCTGGTCGGCGCCGTGCTCTGCGGGGCGTCGGAGGACCTGCTGCTGATCTCGGCCGAGGGCCAGTCGATCCGCTTCCACGCCACCGACGAGGCGCTGCGACCGATGGGCCGGGCCACCTCCGGGGTGCTCGGTATGCGGTTCAATTCCGGCGACGAGCTGTTGTCGATGGATGTCGTGCACGAGGGCGCCCAGGTGCTGGTCGCGACCGAGCGCGGCTACGCGAAGCGGACCGATCTGGAGGAATACCCGGTACAGGGCCGCGGCGGCAAGGGCGTCTTGACGATCCAGTACGACCGTCGGCGTGGCAAGCTGGTGGGCGCACTCATTGTCGAGCTCGATACTGAGGTGTACGCCATTACCTCCGGCGGCGGGGTCATCCGGACCCTGGCCAGGGAGGTCCGCAAGGCCAAGCGCCAAACCATGGGAGTGCGGCTGATGAACCTGTCCGAGGGCGACAGCCTGGTGGCCATCGCACGCAACGCCGACGCCGACCCGGTGGAGGACGTCGGCACCGCGGGTCCGGCGCCGACGGTTCCTTCTTCGGACGGACCGGCCGGCGGACTGACTGACGGGGCGTCGTCGTGACGGCAACCTCGGGGTCCGGCTCGCCGACCGCATCGCCGGCCGATCCGTCGCCGACCGGCAACGACGGGCCGATGGCGACGCCGCAGCACGTCGGGCCGGTGAGTCCGACGTCGCGGCCGGGGATTCCGCCGGGCCCGCCGCCGCCGCGGCCCGGCTCGGAGAACGCCCGCCGGGCCAAGGCGCCGCGCCGGCCGCCCAGGCTGGCATCGCTGCAGCTCAAGCGGGTCGACCCGTGGACGGTGCTGAAGATCAGCCTGATCGTGTCCATTGTGATGTTCTTCGTCTGGATGATCGCCGTCGGGATCCTGTACTACACGCTCGGCGCGATGGACGTCTGGTCCAAGGTGAATTCGACGTTCTCGACGCTGACCTCGACACCCGACGCGGCGGCCGGGCAGACCGACCTGATCACCGCTGGGCGAGTTTTTGGAATCACCGCCGTGGTCGGGGCGATCAACATCGTGCTGTTCACCGCGCTGGCGACGGTGGCCGCGTTCATCTACAACGCTGCCGCGGCCATGTCCGGCGGGGTGGAATTGACCCTGGGGGAGCGAGACTAGAGCTCTCTTCAGATGCCGACTGGAGGCCGTCTCCCCGCGGGGAAGGCGGCCTTTGGTCGTTGGTGGGCCTGTTGTGAGTAGCGCTGCCGCGGTTGGTGACCCGGCTCGCTGGCCCTGACCGCGCCGGTGTCCGTTCGGCCGGCTCATCGAGCCTCCCTCGGGAAAGTCCATCGGTGTAGGACCGATGGACTTTCCTCGCAGCGGGAACACTGCTGGCTGTGAGGATGTTGCGGACGGGCCCAGGGAATGAGTACGGGTCGTCGCCAATGAGCCCTGCGCCGCGCAGTCAGGCGCTCCATCCATCGTTTAGCCATGTTCACCAACAACGCCGAGTGAGCCTGGCGTAGCAACCGGGTATTCATCTGGTCCTGGCTGCTGCGGTTCTTGTCACAGCTGTCGCACAGGAGCACGGTCACTCCGACATGTCCTGGACTTGGAGGAGAAATGCGCGGAAGAACTGTCCTGGCCACCGGGTGTGCGGTGCTGCTGGCGTTGGCTGTACCAACGGCCGCCGCGGCGGCGGATCCGTCGGCGGACCGGCATGGCGGTCATGACCCGCAGATCGGCGGCTTCAAGCATCTGGTGGTGATCTACGAGGAGAACCACAGCTTCGACAACCTTTATGGCACATGGGGTTCGGTGAACGGCCAGCATGTTGTCGGGCTCGCCGACGCCAAGCAGGTGAACACCACGCAGGTGGCGCAGAACGGGGACGCGTACGGCTGTCTGCTGCAGAACGACGTCAACCTGACCTCTCCCGGCCCACTGGCGACCACCTGCGTGGACAAAGCGCACGGGGTCGACGCGAGCGCCTTCGCCAATGCCCCGTTCACCATCGACAACTACATCGATGCCATGGACAAGACGTGCCCGGCTCCCGGAGTTTCGGCGCCCAACGGGGTGCTGAAGGACAGCGCCGGGGCAGAGCCCGGCGGGTGTACCCGGGACATCGTGCACCGTTTCTATCAGGAGCAGTACCAGCTCAATGGCGGTCTGCAGAACCGGTATGTCACCGGCAGCGACGCTATCGGTCTGACGGTCGGCACGTATGACACCAAGAGCCTGCCGATCTACAAGTACCTGCACGACCGTCACGCACCGAACTACGTCATCGCCGATCACTTCTTCCAGGCTGCGTTCGGCGGGTCGTTCCTGAACCATCAGTACCTGGTGGCCGCGCGGGCACCGGTGGACACCTCCGCCGGACCCGGCGGAGCGAACGCGGCATTGCACTCCGTCGTCGACGGGAACGGCTTCCCGAATTCCACCTACCCGCTCTATACGGCCGATCCGGCTGCCGGGGTGAAGGATGCCCAGCTCACCCAGGCCTGCGACCTGCCAACGACAAACCCGGCGGTGGCGTGCGGCGACAATGCGGTCAACACCATGCAGCCCGCTAACCAGCCGGCCGGCTCGGGCGCTGTCCTCCCGCTGATCGACGACAAGGCGTACCCGAACATCGGTGACCGGCTCAGCGCCGCCAAGGTCAGCTGGAATTGGTATTCCGGTGGCTGGAAGGACGCGGCGGCCGGGCACCCGGGACCGCTGTTCCAGTTTCACCACCAGCCGCTGAACTACTTCGCCAACTACGCCGTCGGTCAGCCCGGTCGCACCCACCTCAAGGACGAAACCGAGTTCATTGACGCCGCCAAGCACGGCAAACTCCCGACGGTGAGTTTCGTCAAACCGTACGGCGCGGAGAACGAACACCCCGGTTACGCCAGCCAGTCCGAGGGCAGCGACCACCTGGTGGAGTTGCTGAAGACGATCCTGGCCGGCCCGCAGGCCAGGGACACCCTCGTCGTCGTTACCTACGACGAGTTCGGTGGGCAATGGGACCACGTCTCCCCGCCTGCGCAGGGGTCGACCACCGTTGGCATCCATGACGAATGGGGCCCGGGCACCCGAATCCCCGCGCTGTTGGTCAGCAAGGCGTTCAACCGGTCCGGTGTCGACCACACGGTGTACGACACCACGTCGATCCTGGCGACCATCGAGCACGGGCTGAGGCTCGCCCCGGTCGCTGACCGGGACGCGAAGGTCGCCGACCTCGCCGCCGCGGTTCGGGTGGGTCAGCGACGCTGACTCCCGGAAATGCCTGCTGATGTGCGAACGAAGGGCGGCCCCACCGCAGTGGGGCCGCCCTTCGTGGTGAGCCTGGGCTCCCGGTCAAGTCAGGTTTCGAGCGTCACGCTGCTTCTTGACCTGGGCACCAACGGTGGCGCTGAGGGTGGCCACCAGGAGGAGCAGGACCCCGATCGCGACCATCCGCCACACACCGTCCAGGAATACGCAGCCGATGATGAAGATCGGAAGCGCAGCGATCAACGGGACGGTGCTCTTCGGGTAGCTTTCCATCGGGTTAGCCACGGTGACCTCCTGATTTGTGTTGGTGATCAACGACTCTGGCCATTTGACGTTGCAGAACTACTCCAAATGGCCGCTGCCGTTGATCATCAGCCTTTGGGGTGACGGCTGATTCGACCCTACTTCGCGCGCGTGATCGGAACCGCGCGATGGCCGATTCCTGCCATCGGCAACCCCCACAGTGGTTGGAGGTGGCATCGCACCAGCCAAGATGCTGAGTTAGAGCCACCCGGCCTGGGCGGCCTTCACTCCGGCCTCGAACCGAGATTCCGCGCCGAGCAGGTCCATGACTGTCGCAACCCGGCGACGGACCGTCCGTACGGACACGCCGAGCTGCCGGGCGGCAGCCTCGTCGGTGGCCCCCGACTCCAGGAGTTGCAGGGTCTCCCGGACCCGCGAACCGTTGAGACTGGCCGGGTCGTCCGAGCGGACACCGACGGAGTTCGACACCTTCCACTGCGCGACGAACTGGCCGTGGAGACTGCTGACCAACGCGGGCTCATCGATGACCAGGAACGGCACACCGAGGCTGTCTTGCTCGGCGGCGACGACGACGGTTGATCGATCGATGATCAGACATCGGTGCCGGACGCGGGGCGATACCCGGACCTCGGCGCCCTCGGCAGCGAACTCGACCAGGTAGCGCAGGACGTCGGGTAGGCGCGCCGCGTCGGCCTGATAGAGCGCACGGATGGTGACACCGCGGCGCATGACGGCGATGTCCTCGTCCCAGGAGCTGCGCAAGTAGTCAAGCGAATAGGGGCCACCGGGCAACGTGGTGAGTGCTTCCACCCGGGTCTGGGCGGCGATCTCCCGCATGATCACCCTCATTTCCGCGGGATCGTCGACGTGCCGGACTCCGTCCGGTGCCGCGCCGACCCGGGCCATCAGCCCGCCCATTCGGGCGGCCGCCCCGCTGCCGCGAGCTTGCGGCTGCTGCTCTGACACGTGGGTCCCCTCCCCCGAGGTATAACGGCGCCAGTCTACGTTCGGTGCGTTTAGTGTTGCGTCGGTGGAGGTTCGGTTGCCGCATCCCAACTGGATCGGATTACTCACCCGCAGTCGAGGGTGGCAGGTTCGTGGTTTGGGTCGGTGGCGGTCCGTGCGGTAACTTAGTCAGTCGCGGCGCTGTGGGGACGGACATCCCGATCCTGGTGCCGCGGACGTGTGTTTGTTGGTGTTCGCGGGCCTATAGCTCAGACGGTTAGAGCGCTTCCCTGATAAGGAAGAGGTCGGAGGTTCAAGTCCTCCTAGGCCCACGGTTTGTGGTCGCTGATGCCCATAGTGAGACGCTGCGCTACGGTCGATCTGAGTGGTCTTGTCGCAAGCTCTCTCTGGATGGTGCATATGAAGAAGATCCTGCTACTGCTGGCCGTCGTCGGTGCCGCCGTGTTCCTGGTGCAGCGCCGCCGCGCAGCCGCCGCTGCCGAGGCGGCACTGTGGGACGAGGCAACCGGGAAGCCGTCCACCGCAGGTGGGTACCCGGGGCCGGCTCGGTAGTTCTTGTGGCTTGGCCGGTTTGCCGGTCTGGTCACCAGGGGACGTAGCTCAATTGGCAGAGCACCGCCTTTGCAAGGCGGGGGTTGAGAGTTCGATTCTCTTCGTCTCCACAGGGTCTGACCTGCGGTTTCGCGTCACAGGATGATCCAAGCCCACCAGCAATCTTGGGTTGGTACAGCCTAACTACAGCCAAGGGCATTCCTGGCGATGTCACTTGCTTCCTCCTAGCACTCGATCGACGGCATCCGCGGCGCTTCGTGCGCGCGACGGCAAGACGTGTCCGTAGGTGTCGGCGGTCAGCCGAATCGTGGAATGACCGAGCAGGTCCATCACGGTCCTGAGCTCCTCGCCCTGGTCAAGTAAGAACGTTGCGAAGGCGTGCCGCAGGTCATGAAGCCGCACCCATTCCAAGCCGGCAGCAGATCGGGCCGTGCTGAATCGGCGGTTCACATTCCTGGGCTCTAACGGCGTGCCGAGGTGGGTTGCGAACACCAGGCCGTGGTCCTCCCAGGCGGCGCCGACCAGTAGTCGGTCCTCTGCCTGACGCGCCCGCTGTGCCGTGATGGCGGAGATGGTGAGTTGCAGACAGCGGCATCGACCGTGTGGAGCGATGAGTCTTTGGCGGCACGAACCGCAGCTCGCCGTTGATCCGCTGCACCGTCTGACGAACGAAGAGTGTCCGGCCAGGGAGGTCGATGTCCTGCCAGCGGAGGCCGAGGACCTCTCCCCGGCGAAGTCCGGTAGACAGGGCGACGATGAAGACGCTCTCGAGGCGATCTCCGCTCAGCTGGCGGAGAAGTGCCGTTGCTTCGGTGGGCGTCAGCGCCCTCCGTTCTGTCCGTGTCAGCGATGCAGAACGGACTGCCTTTGCGACATTGCGGGCGACTAGGTCCATCCGCTCGGCGTCCGCGAGAGCGTTCCGTAACACGCCATGAATCTTGATGACCGAGGCTGGAGCGGCGGTCTGACGAAGGTGACTGACCATCAGTTGGACATCGCGTGGCGCGAGTGCCGGCAGTTTGATCCGCCCGATCAGCGGAATGAGGTGTACTCGCACGATCTGGTCGTACCGGGCCAGAGTGGATGGGCTGGTGCCGTCGCCGGCCTTGACGGTTTGAAGCCATTCGTTCAGCCACTGTTCGACCGTCCTCGGCGGATCGGCCAGATTGACACCTCTCGCCAGCTGACCGCGCAGCTGGTCACGCTTCGCGAGCACATCCCGCTCGCTGCTGCCGTAGACCGTGCGGCGGCGTCGGTGGCCACCGATCCAGCCGAGATCGACTTGAGCGACCCACATCCCATTCGAACGTTGGAACACCGATCCCTCGCCGTGCCCGCGTCGACCCCGGCCGCTCATGCCGACTCCATCGCCTCGATGAAGTCGCCGAGTGCGTCGACGGGGACACGCCGCAAACGACCGATGTGGATCGATCGAAGTGTTCCGGCGGCCATCAATTCGTACACTTTCGTGCGCGAGACACCCAACTGCTCGGCCGCCTCGACGGCAGTGAGTAGGAGCTTTGGTGCATTGGTTGCCGTACGCATTCGGCTCTCCCTGGCTGTTGGGCTGGAGCTAGTGGCATATGCCACTTCAAGAGTGGCATATGCCACCACGATCCGTCAACGTTCGCGCGCTATCCGTGATCACGGGGATTTGCCGGCAGCTCAGCATGTCAATGAACGAGCGCGTACTCCTGGTCGAAGATCCATCGTCCCGATGATGGATAAACTGCGTCAGCTATTTCAAGGGGACGGTCTTTACGATCAACGACGACGTGCAACACAACCAACACGGCGGCCGGGTCGTCTAGGGCAAGCTCTCGCCGCTCAACTGCCAGAGCAAGTCTCGCCGAGAGCTCATCTCGCGCGACGACGCCACGCCGCCCAACACTTGTCTCGATGTACGCCAAAGACCCTTCACGGATTCTTTGGCGATCTAGCAGTCGAGGCGCTTCGACGACAATGTCTGGCGGGAACCACGATGTCGAGATTTCGTTCGGGCCGTTCGCATCACCCGTGATGCGATGTCGACGTCCGATCATCTCGCCAGCAGCGATTCCCATGGCCGCCGCTATACGTGCCGGCGCTCGGACCATTTTGGCCGAGACAATCGTCGCCCACTCTCCTTCGGAGTAGACGCGTCCAGCTGCTTGCGATCGGGCATATCGATCGCGAGCGCGGCGATGGACGTCGAGGTGTCCACGCACAAACGAACCCGAACCTTGCCGTGACTCGACGAGGCCCAGTCGGCGTAGCTCTTGCAACGCCCTCGCAGCAGTTGGTCGAGCGACTCCCCACTCGACAGCGAGCGCGCGTTCGGAAGGTACTTCGTCTCCGGCAGCAAGGTTGCCGCTAAGGATCTGGTCGCGTATCCGGTTCGCCATCTGAACGAACTTCGGTAGCTCGCCGTGGCCTTCTGGCAACGCTCCTCCTCAAGTGGCATAGACCACTGGAGAATACACAGGCTAGATTAGCCAAGTGCGCAGACCGTTCTACGTTGCTGCGGGTGGCGGAGGAGACGCACTTGCTGCCGCCTTGTTACACCACGCCTACGGGCACGCTGGATCGCCTGTGATCGCAACACTTTCCTGGGACCGTCTCATTGTGGACCCGTTGCCAGGCCCTCGGTCCGTCCGGGACTTCACTGGGTTGGGCACAATGAACGGCCTGCCCAACGTCGTGAGCCTGCGGACGCAACCAATACCACCGGCGGGCTCGACGCTGCCCGCCCTCGCAGGTTCACTCACTGGACCGCTCGCAGCCACTCTTGTTCTGCTTGATGCAACTGGGGGAGTGGTGGATCTGCACCGGCAGCTTGCCGCCCACATTGCTGCGACCTCGTCGGACGGCGTCGTGCTCGTCGACGTCGGCGGGGACATCCTCGCCGTCGGTGGGGAACCGGGCCTGCGCAGCCCGCTCGGCGATGCCCTACTCCTTGCTGCTGTCGCTTGCCTTGATGTCCCATCAGCTGTTTGGGTCGCTGGCCCCGGCGTCGACGGGGAGCTTCCTTCTAAGTACGTGCTCGCGCGACTGGAATCCGTCGGAGCGACAGTCCAGGACGCACTGACACCCGCGACCACAGACCTCGCGCGGCCCATACTTCGGTGGCACCCGTCCGAAGCCACGGCGTTGTTCGTGGCTGCGGTCAGCGGGGTTCGCGGCGTCGTCGACATTCGATCGGGCGGCATGCCGGTACAGCTCGACGGGGACAGCCCCCTCGTTTTCGAGGCTCGTCACGATCGGGTCATCGACGCGGCGCCGATCGCACAGCTGATTCACGCAACGGAATCGCTCACCGAGGCCGACTCGCTCGTGTCTGATGCCTGTGGGCGATCAGAGATTGCCTTCGAAACAGCAAAAGCTGCTTCGCAGAATCTCCGCCGAGAACTCCCCGGCCTCGAGCTCACATCGTTGACCTCTTACGTCCGCCAGGCCGAAATCGACGGCGTAACTCATGCCACATATCGTCGAATCGCCGAACTCACGGGTGTCAATGACACAGCCGTGGTCCGCGACCTCTTATTGGTTCGGTGGCCGGGATCTGAGGATTGCTGTCTCTGGAGAGTCCCATAGACAAAAGCAGTTTGATCAAGCCGTGGTGAGAAAAGGGGCGCTATTGAGATATTTCCGAATGACGACCTGAAACGAAGAGCGGAGTCGGATCAAAATGGATGAAATCTGCGAGGTGTTCATCACTGCGCCAGATGCTGACTGGATGGCGCAGTTAACGACGGACCTTGTCAAAGAGCGCTGAGCAGCTTGCGGGCAGGTCGTTGCGCCGACTAGATCTATCTAGCGGTGGCAAGGTGAGATCTACGATGTTGGTGAGGCTCGTGTCGCACTACACACCAGGATTTCTCTGGCGGAGAGAATTGTGGAGAAGACCAACCGGGATCATCCATACGAGGTTCCATGCGTCATTTGCTACGGATGTATTAGTCGGCAATCCCTCATACACACAGTGGGTACGCGACGAAACGTCGGACCGGTAGTAGCCATGGTGGGAAGACACTCATTAATCCGCCCCCAACAGTCATAAGTGGCGGTCTGGTGGACGCACGGCCACGAAGGAGGACCATACAGAATGACGTTGCAAACGATCTGCGGTAGGCGCCGGACGGTCGACCGTGCAGGGGAGGAAGCGCCGTATTATCAACGCGAAGCTTGACTGTGTCGGTTTCGCGGATTTGAGTACGAGCGTTTGAGCACACCGCCGGGGAGGGGTGCGGGCAGCGGTCAGCTCAACGGCGGGGTAGCGAACCTTGCAGAATTGCTGACTCCGAGCCAAGCCAACGTTCGTGAGGACTTTCTCAACTCCTTCAAGACGCTGGTGTTCTCGGGTCGACCAGGATCATGCAGTGACCTGGATCATGCAGGCGTGGGGACGGACCGCCACCTCGCCGTCAGCGCCGCTGGAGATGGTGGTTGACGATGTAGCTGCCCACCGTGCGGCCGAGAGCCTTGCCTTGCTCGGTCGCGAACCGGAAGTGGATGCCGGCTCTCACGCGTGAATCGGCGTTCTCGTTGGCCGCCCGGGTGAAGGTGTTGAACGAGCGGACGGGGTTCGCCGGCAGCGCCGTGAGTGATTCCATCGAGAACGGCACATGATCGGTCCCGAAGCATCGCTTGAGGACCTCGGCCGCTCCGGCGCCGAGCACGCTGTGGGTCGAGGGGTAGTCCGGGACCGGCGGCGTCTCGAGATAACTGTGCCAGGTGGTGTCCTTGACGGTGCTGGGGTTGCCGTCCGTGTTGCCGGCTCGGATCGCGGTGTAGGGACGCCAGAAGTCCCAGTGGTACTTGGAGTCCCAGCCCGCGACGTAGCCGTCGTAGACGGTCATGTGGATGAGCGCGAACATCCGGGCAGCGCGCCAAAGTTCCAGCTCTTCGCTGGTCGTGGTGACCCGGGCGACGCGGGCCCAGCCGATCTCGGCGGATTCGTACCACCAGTTGGCGTAGTTGCTCTGATCCGTGGTGCGGGTCGTGCTGTTGATGGCTCCGACCGACTTGACCTCGTTGTAGGACTTCGCGTAGGTGCGGCTCGTCAGCGCCGGGGGCGCGGGCACGCGGAACTGCTTGGGTGATTTGAGTCCGAACGGCGTCGCGTACCGGAGGTCCTCCGCGAAGGCGAAGTCGTACGGGGGGACGAACTGGTAGTCACCCGGCTGGGTGCCCGGCGTGTAGTTGGGGCTGAAGAGGTCGACGTTCGTGCCATCGTTCTGACGGAGCGCGACGATGGCCGCCGCCGCCTTGGCCCCGAGGGTGAGAGCCTTGGTCTTGCCGCTGCCGTTGGACACTGTCGCGAGCCAGGTCGCGAGCTCGGCATCCAACGTCGCCTGCTGGGCGGGATAGACCGCCACGAGCACGTCGTGCGCCGCCTTCGCAGCGGCCGCGATCGGGTCCGCGCCGTGCGAGCGACCAAAGTAGGCGTACTGGTCGAACCTGGGTTCGATGGCGTTGAGCGCGTCGTGCATCGCAATGTGCATCATCGCCTGGTTTCGCGGGCCCATGAACGACACGAAACCGTCGTCGGTCATCGCCGCTTCGAAGACGATCCGGCTCCAGTCGACGACGACGTCGCTACTCGTCGCGGTGGAGACCGTCGAGGCGGTGGGCGCCTCGGCCGCGGCTCCGGAGGGGGTCATGTAGGCGACGGTCGCGAGTGTGATCGCGGTCGTGAGTGCCCAGAGTCGCTTCATTCCGACCTCCCTGGTGGGAGCCGGCACCGGTCGTGCCGGCATCCGATCATGCTGACCCTAGGGTGGTTGCGAGTCAAGGGGGCGCGTTGACTCATCAGAAATGCGCGCGTAGGGGTCATCGTTGACTCACGAAGGAATGCGCGCCTTGGGCGCGCCTGCGGGACCGGCTTCGGTCGTGCGGTTGGGCCCGGATGATGGGACTGACGATGGTGCAGCGGCAGGCGGTCACAAAGACGAACGCGACCCGTTACAAGCGCGCCGACAAGGCCGGCAAGGGCTTGATCCTGGACGAGCTGTGCAGCATAACCGTCGGCGCCTGCCACTCGTCGCTGACGCCAGACGGACCTCGCGACCTGCATGTTTACGACGTGGGCGGGGTCGGGTCCGATCTCGAACAGCGTTCACACCGAACAGGTCAACTCCCCCGCGTCACGGGCTCGCCCGCAACTTGGCAAAG
>CAWDUY010000009.1:0-621995 GCA_963805555.1 uncultured Actinomycetota bacterium | reverse complement strand
ACGCTGGTCTTGAGCACCCGCACCTGGCCGGTGGCGACGTTGCCGCTCACCCCGCCGCCCGTCCGGTAGACGGCGAGCCGCAGGTTGGCGCCCTTGGGCGGCACGCCGCCGTACTGCCGCAGTCCCCCGTCACTCTGCCGGACGGCCGGGCCGAACTGCACCTCACCGGCGAAAGCGTCGACATGGAAACAGGTGTCGTCCGCCGTGGACTCCGCGAAATGTTCGACGGCGGTCCAGTCGGTGGCCCCGGTCTCGTCGATCACCTGCAGCACACCGGGCTCTTCCAGGGCACGACCGGCCGGCGCTGCAGCGGGAAGCGCTGCGCCGGGGTGCCGTAGGACACCCCGATGTCCTCATTGCGGATGACCTGGGCGTGCACCATTCGCGCGGTTCCGCCGATGGTGAAGGCGGAGACGGACAGCACCCGCGGGGACGCCGTGTACGTCGGCTGGCCCTCCTCGGGGACCAGCAGGCGGCAGCGCAGCCAGCCGGCCCGGTTCCGCGCCAGGATGGACGTTTCGTGGTTCTCCGGGACGTGCAGGATGACGTCACCGGCCTTGTTCATCCCGCCGGTTTCGTCCCGCTCCAGGTCGCACGCCGTCCAGCCGGCGCCGGTCCAGGCCTCCCAGATCAGCGGCGGCCAGTCCGGGCGGACGCCGACACCTCTGACCCGGCAATCCATCCGGATGACGACGGCGCAGGACGGCACGGCGTTCGACAGGCCGATCAGCAACGCGTCGCCGGGCTGCGGGGACCGCTGGAAGCATTCGAACTCACCGCCGGCCCGCAGTGCGGTGCTGTGGTCAACGGCCTCGCCGCCGGCCGACATGGCCCCGGCCCGGTCGAACGAGCACGGCACGATGTTCAGGTCCTTGACCGTGGAGAAGACCACCGGATCGGCGACATCTGTTCGGGGAGTGGCTACTTCGGTCTCCCGGCGGACCACAACGGTCTGCGGCTGCGGCGCCGAGAGCCAAAAGGTGACCTTGCCCCTGGCCGCTGCCGGTGGCCGCAGTTCGACGCCGATCAGTTCCAGGAACTTGATGTAGTTGCGGTCCGGTACCCGGTTCAACCGGTAGATCAGCTGGTCCACCATCTGCGCGAACGCCTCGATCAGCGTGACACCCGGGTCGGACACGTTGTGGTCGGTCCATTCCGGGCAGCGCCGCTGGACAAGCCGTTTCGCGTCGTCGACCAGGTTCTGAAAGGTTCGATCGTCCAGGTTCGGGGCGGGTAGCACCATGATCAACGGTTCCGTTCGGTGTAGGCGATCTCCAGCGGCGTCGCGGCGGCGATCGTCGCGGCCGATTCCGGTTCTTCGGGTATCACATAGAACGGGAAGACCAGATTGCGCGGGTCGTTGAAACCCCTGATGGAGTAGTGGATATCGATGTACAGGGTGCCGGCCTCTGCGCGTTCGAAACTGACCAGCACATCGATGACGTCGATCCGCGGCTCCCAGGTCTCCAGCGCGTCCCGCACATCGTGCGCGATGGCACCGGCCGTCGAGGCGTTGATCGGTGCGAAGACGTGATCATGAACCCGGCAGCCGAATTCGGGCCGCATCGGCCGCTCCCCCGGTGCGGTGGCCAGGATCAGCCTGATCGCTTCCTCGATCTCCCGCTCCCGGACCACCAGGGCGACCCCACCGGTGGCGTCGGTGCCCAGTGGGAACGCCCAGCCGGCGCCGACGAAGTCCACTCCGGCCATCGTCAGCCCCCGATCATGACGGTCGGGGCACCCATGATGATCGGCGCGCCGCAGGCGGACATGTCGCCCATCCGGGCGGCCGGCAGACCGCCGATCAGCACCGTCGTCGAGCACGGCGGCACGATCACCGACGGCGGATGCACGGCGGGCGGTGGGAACGAGCAGATGTGCGGCGTCGTTGCGGTTGCGGCCGGCATGCCGGCGATGAGCACCGTCGGTACCCCGGGCGGTCCGATGACCCCCGGATGTCCGGTGGGGTCTCCGACCCGTGCGGCTGGTGGCATCGTGCCCACCTCCCTCTTGATATCACTCGTGCCGAGCGGCCCGAATTAGTTGATTTTGACGAGACTGCCTTGCAGGGTGAGGATTCCGCTGGCCTTGACCTCAGCCGAGGCCTGGCCCTCCACCTTCGCGGTGGTGCCCTTGAGCGCCACTTCGCCGGTGCTGGCGAGGTTGACCGCGCCGTTGCCGCCGTCGATCTTGACCCCGCTGGTGGCGGTGATCGACACCTCGCTGCCCTTGAGTTCGAGCTTGGAGTTGGCCGCGTCGATCATGATTCCGCCCTTGCCCTCGATCAGGATCTTGCCGTCACTGTGCAGGGTGATCTTGGTGTCGACGTGATCCATTTTCAGTTGGAGTTTGTCGCCGGTGCTGGACAGCGTGATGCCCTCGGTGCGGCCGTCCTCGTCGATCAGGTCGATGCGATGGCCCCTGCGGGAGACCATCGATCGGCGATTGATGGCGCCGGAGCTGCCGTCGATGAGCTTCGGCCCGCCGGTGGGTGGAGTGTCGATGCCGTTGTACAGACCGCCAAGGACGTACGGCCGGCGGATGTCGCCCTGCTCGAAGATCACCAGCACCTCGTCGCCGACCTCCGGCAGCACCATCGCCCCGCGGTCCTTGCCCGCGCCGGGCTGCACCGTGCGCGCCCAGTCACTGACGTAGTTGTCCGACAGCCACGGAAATGTCAGCTTGACCCTGGCCTGCTGCTGCGGATCGTTCGCATCGCTGACCTGGGCGATCACCGGGCCCTGCCCCAGCCTGGAACCGCCACCGCCGGAGGTGAGGCCGTAGAGGCTGCGTTCTTGCCGACCGGTGACCGAAAAGGATGTGGTGTAGCCGGTGGTCGGGTCATAGCGGTGGTGGGAGGTGGTGATGGTGTACTTCCCGTCGAACGGCGCGCCCACGTTGTCGATCGAGATCGCCGCTCCGGCAGCGAGTTTCGGATTGCCGCGGGCGACGCCCTCGAATTCGGCGAAGGCCCCGGCGATCTGTTCGGCGATCGCCGCCGCCGCGCCGTCCACCTCGGCCTGGGTACGGTAGGCGACATCGCTGGCCACGTAGACCGGGTCGCCGAACTTCTTCGCGATGTCGGCAGGATTGATGGTGGACAGTTCCGCGCTGGTCGTCTTGGCCGGTGAGGTCGCGACGAACGCCTTCTTCTGCGCGAGGTCCCAGCCCCGGGCCTGGACCTCCTTGACCTGTTCGGCCGCGGTGATCAACGAGCGGAACCGCAGCAGGTCGGTGCCGAGGCGTAGTACGAGCGGGTTTTCGGCTTCGGCCTTCCCGCCGGTCGGTGCGGCATCGGCCTTCTGCGGCTGCCGGAAATCGAACTTGCCGTCCTTGACGGCGATCTCGTAGCCGATCTGCCTGGCCAGTCCCTCCAGGAACTCCCAATCGGTCACACCGGCCTGCGACAGGTGATCGAAAACCGTGCTGGTGGATTCGATCTTGCCGACACTCAGCCCGGCGCGCTGCGCCACCTTGGTGGCGACATCGGAAGCCGTGCTCTGCGTGTATGTCTCGGTACGGCGACCGCGAAACAGCCGGTGCGCCTGGTCATATCCCCGAATGATCGTGTAGGTACCGGTGCTGTCGAACTCCGCTTCCATGGCGGTGACCTCGCCCTGGATCAGGGCCTCCGGGCTGTTGCTGCCGTCACTGGCCACCGAGACCTTGATCTTCGAACCGATCTTCGCCCCGGACTTGGCGATCACGATGCGGCCGGGGTCGCGGAACCGCAGCACGAACGTGTCCGGCAGGCGCAGGCTGTCATCAACGTAGGCGGAGATCAGCAGTGCCTTCGCGTCCGCGGGCAGCGCTGTGCCCTCGATCTCTACCAGGAAGCCGGAACTCGTTGGCGCCATCGCTCAGTTCACCAGTTCGGTCAGTTCGGCGGCGCTGGGCAGCATCAGCACGCTGCCGAGCGGGATCCGGGCCGGATCGTCGATCCGGTTGAAATAGGCCAACTGGCGCCACATCGTGGGGTCGCCGTATTCGTTGTAGGCAATCGACGCGAGGGTGTCGCCGTTCACCACCCGGTGCACGCTGCGCACGGCCATGGAACCGGAGGTGGGGTTCTGTTTGCCCTTCTCCCCCGGCATTTCCTGCAGCGAGACGGTGCACACCGCGCGGATCGGGACTCCGCCGGCGGAGAACAGGGTGTACTTCGCGCTGACTGAGGTGATGTACGCCGGGAAACTGGTGATCGCCCCCCATTTGAAGACCACCAGCGGTGGCATCGGCTTGTCGTTGGCGTGGGTTTTGTCGGTCCCGGTGCAGCAGGAGAACAGCTTTTCCACCGCTTCGACCACGCTGCCGTCGTGTTTTGCGGTGGCGTCGAAGAACATTTCCAGGGACAGCTTCCCCGGTTCCGGGCCCTTGAACTCTGGTGGCGCAGCCTTTTTCGCCCCGGTCGACGGCTTGCTGTCCCATTTCACGGTCTTGGCGATCGTCACCTCTTTGGGGTTGAACTGGAAATCGATCGTACCGATCTCGGCCGCGAGCTTGCGTCCGCCGGGGACCTCCGTCGACTCATGCATGATCAACTTCGCCCGCTCGACCTGCTGCGCGCTCTTGTCGCCCGTCGGCGACGGTGGGGTCAGTTTGCCGCCGCCACCGCCCAGCATCGGCGCCGACATTACCCACCGCCGGGCATGATGCCGTGGTGAGCGATCTCAAGGGTTTCGGTGGCGACCTTGGGGGTGTCGAGGTTCAGGCTGGGACCCGTCCACCGGACCGGAACGACGCCGTTCAGCGACCACTCCGCGACTACCTTCTTGTCCAGCGTCATCGCCGAGATCACCATCGTGGTGGGTGTGACCCCGTTCATCATTCCGGCGAACCACTTGGTCAGCAGCGCACTGTCCTTGCCGATCGGCCGGCTCAGCTTGACGTTCGTGTACTTCATTCGAGTCGGCAGTTGCCACACCATCGTGTTGTTACCGCCCTCTTCGCGCTGTTCCATGACGATCTCGATGCCGAGGCCCTCGCAACTGTTGAACAGCCCCAGCGGGAACTCGTCGATCTTCACCTTGAAACAGACACTGACTGCGGGATCCTCTTCGTCCATCTGGATCTCCTCTGGTTTTCCTGAACTACGGCGAGATGCTTGCTGGGTTGAGGCTGTCGACGACTACCGGCGGAGATCGGTGACCATTCCGGCTCTTTCACGGTCCAGCCACAGCTCGGATTTGAACCGGGCACTCAGTGGGTCGAACAGTCGCCGCGCCAGTTCGTCCAGGTCGGTCGGCAGCGCGCCGGCGGCGCCCGCAACAGCTCCGCCCACCGCACCGGCCGCGCCAGCCACCGCGCCGGCCGCGCCCGAGACCGCATCACCGGCGGCCGCCTGGGCCCCGCTGGCGGCATTGCTGACGGAGTCCACCGCTCCCCCGACCGCCCCTTGCGCGGCCGACGCTGCGTCGTCGACGGCGGCGCCGGCCCGGTCGGCAACGCCGCCGGCCGCGTTGCGCGCCGACGCGAGGTAGCCACTCGCGGCACCGGCAGCTGAGTCGGCATACCCGCCTGCGGCGTTACGCGCCGAATCCAGGTACCCGGCCGCACCACTCACTGCTGTGTCCGCCGCGCCCCTGGCCTGATTAAGGTAGCCACCTGCCGTGTCGCGCGCGGTGTTCGCATAGTTCCCGGCCGTCTGCCGGGCGGTGTCCGCATAGCTCCCGGCCGTCTGCCGGGCAGTGTCCGCATAACTCCCGGCAGTCTGCCGGGCCGTGTCGGCCACCCCACTCGCGGCCTTGCGGGCGCCACTCAGCAACGACGACGCACTCGGCAGGCCGAACCGCTGCACCGCAGGGTCGCCGCCGAAGGACGACCCCAGGGTCGGGTTCGTCAACGGTGCGGGAGCGACGGGTAGTTGGGCCAATGCTGACTTGGCAACCGGCAGGTTGCTCATCGGTGAGTGCGACATCGGTTCGTTGGTCGGTGCGGTGTTGGACATCGCTGGGTTGGACGTTGCTGGGTGGGACATCGTGGTGCTCGGCGCTGAATCGATGACCGGCGGGTTCGTCGTCGGCGACCGGAAGACCACGGAATTGGCTCCGTCGGAATAGGCCGCACCGCTCGCGATGGCTGCTGCGCCGGGCTCGAACATCCGCTGCAGGGACATCTCGCGGGCGGTCACCAACCGCTCGCTGGTTGTCGCCGTCGCCGGAACTGACGGCAGCGGTGCGCCGAGACCGGTTGTCGATGCCGACGAGCGCTGACCGGGAGCGGCCGTCGCTGCACGTTGGACCAATGGGCCGAACCCTACCGCGTTCGGTGGCGTGGCGGAGACCTGCTGCGACGTAGCGCTTGTCGACGCCGACGGGCCGCTGTTCGTCGAATCGGCCGCCCCCAGCAGGGGGGCTACCTCGCCCTGGAATTGGCTGGTCAGCGGCGCGACGTCAGTTGCCGCCGGCGAACCGTCTGCGTCAGCTGCTACTGGCGCGCCGGCAGGTCGGGCGGCATCCATCGTCCGTTGGACGGGTGCCGGCAGCACGAGATCGACGTCCGCAGCACCCGATGCGGCCGCGGACTGACCCTCGCCCATGGTGCTCCCGAGCGGTATGGATGACGGCGCAGTGACGGGGTCTGTCAGCCCGACTGTCGGCGACTGAATGACGGACGGCGCCGACGAATCGTTCGGGTATGGCTGTGTGCCAGGGGGTGTCGTCAAGGATGGACCACTGCCTGGTGCCGCGGCTTCGACCTGTCGTTGCACGCTCGCGACACCGGCGGACGCCAATGGCGCGCCGAGTCCCAGTGGGCGACTGGACCGCTGCACCGACCGCGCGGCGACGACCTGGTGCCCGGCGGATCCGGTGCTCTGGGCGGCATTAGACGAGGCCGTCGGGTCTGCTGGTGTTGCCGGGTCGGGGGCACGCATCACAGTGGACAGGCCGAGCACGGGCGCATCGGGCACGGAGCCGGTCGGAGTGCCTGGTTGCGCTCCGTCGGCTGCGTCAGCAGGATGGTGACCGTCCGGGGAATCAGGGACGTCGGGCGCCGCCGAACGTTGGACCTGCGGTGCTGCGGGCGATGGCAAGCCGTGGCGCACGTCGGGTCCGGCTGAGCCAGCGATGCGTTGCACCGCCGGCATAGTCGGGCTCTTTGACGGCGTTTCGCTGTGGAAATCAGGCACCGACGGAAGCGGCGCCCCCAAACCCGGCCGACGTACCGGGGCATCGGCAGCGGTTCGCTGCACGGGTGCCGCGAGGCCATCTCCGCCCGGCGACCCACCTGCGGACGCCGAACCGGCGTCGACCCCGGGGGTCGGATGATCGCCGAGTGCCTGACCGGTGTCCCCCAGCAGCGGGGCCATCTGCCCGGTTGACTCCGGTGCGGGCCCGTCCGGACCGGCCGAGTCGGGAACTGTTTCGTCGCCTGGGTTGCCGTCGCCATGATTCTCGGCTATTTGTCGGGACACCGTCGGCATCGAAGCGACCGACGGAGCTGGGACAGGACCTGGTGAAGCCTGTGATGGTGCGGCGACCACCGGCAGCGCGCGGACGACGTCCTGGTCGGGGGCGGTGGTGAAGGCCCGCTGGCTCACCGCGGGCGACACCGACTCCAGGCGCCGCGGGTGGTCCTCGGCAGCCGCCGGGGGCTGCTCGTCGGGAATCGAGAAGGTCGGCTCCGACTGCACGGACCTTGGGGTCCCGGGTCGGTCACCGCCGGTCGAGTCGGACAACCACATCCGGGGGGTGAGTACCCGCTGCACGACGGTGGCCGCCGCAGAGGCCTGGCGCTGCGCGACCGGTAGGTCCGGGCCACCGGAGATGACCTGTGGGGCAACCGGACTGGCCAAACCCTCGACATGACCGCTCGGACCGTCGGGATCAACGATGTGGCCGAGCGGGGCGAGGAAACTGGGGTTGTGCGAGGTTGCCAGCGACGCGGTGAACGAGTCCCGTGGGGCGATCGGTGGCGTGGCGGTGAGCGTGGGACGCAGCGGCGGGAGGTCCTGCCACGCCGCCCGTTGCACGGGCGGCGGGGCGGCGGATGGCGTGTTGCCGGTGGCCGACTGTGCTGGTGGCAGAGCGGGATCCGCATCACCCCGTCTCCACCAGCGGGCCACCGGTCACCTCCCTCGTTCAATGCGCATGTTGATCTTGCCGATTTCGCCGGCAAAGCGTTGGCGCTCCCGATGCTCGAGGTCGAGCAGATCATCGAGGGGCCAGTGGAAATGAAACGCGATGTACGCGACCTCTTCGTAGATCCGGTCGGGCGCGTACGTCACGATTCCCCCAGGCGCCCACCAGCGACGTCGACGGCGAACTGGTGCTCACAGTTCGGGCAGGTCACCGCTGCCCTGGTGTGGCCCTCCTGGTTGATCCGCCGGTACAGGTCCTGGAGGAACGCCAGGTCGGAGGCGAACAGCGATTCGATGATGCCGGCGTGCACATCATCGATCGTGCCGATCCGGGTGACGACCCGGCCGAGCAACACCACCGTCAGGTAGGCCGGATTCTCCCGAACCCGGTCGTCCCGAAGGGGTACCAGTTCGTCGCGCGCCGTTGCCAGCCGCATCACCCCGTCGCGATGCACCGTGCCGCTGCCGTCGACGTACCCACGGGGCAACAGGAAGCTGAACTCGGTCCGCAATCCCTGTTCCGGTTCCCGGGCCGACACACTGCTCGATGTCGCAGTGGACGGTCCAGGCGAACTCTGGATTGCTTCGAGAGCCGCGACGGCGGAGCTGCGGCGCATTACTCGACCTCGAGCCGCTCGTAGGTGACGACCAGCTTCTCGGTCAGCACGCTGGTGTCGCCGGCCTTGAGGGCACCGATCTCCAGGCTCTTCGGCCAGGCTGCCGTCAGCTTGTAGCGCTTGACCGCCGCACCCTCGTAGTCATAGACCACGATGGCGCCGCCCTTGCGGACGTCGGTCATCTTGCCGAATTGTGAATCCTTGACCCACTTCTCGAAGCTCTGGTCGCTGGTCAGCGGGCGGGTCAGGGTGACCTCGCCGGCCTTCCAGCGCCCGGGCAGCTTCTTGATGACGTACTTGCCGTCGGGTCCGTTCTGCTTGAGTTCGATCACGTCTTGCTCCATTTTGAGCCCGGAGACTTCGGTGATCGCCTTGATCTGCACACCGTCGATTTCCAGTCCGAACGAGTGGCCGACCGAACCGTCATTATCTGGCAGAGCCATGGAAAGCTCCCTTTCTGTTGCTGGTGAGCGGGTGGTAGTCGGCTCGGAATCGTGAGAATCGGCCGGTCACTGCAGCAAAGACGTCAGGACTACTCGGCGACGAGGCTGGTGCCGCCGGAGAATTGGGACAGCTGGAAGATGACGAACTCCGCCGGCTTCACCGGTGCCACGCCGATCTGGCAGAGGACTTGTCCGGCGTCGATGCCTTCGGCCGGGTTGGTCTCCCGGTCGCATTTGACGTAGAAGGCCTCGTCGGGCGTCAGCCCGAACAGGGCGCCCTTGCGCCACTCGTTGACCAGGAAGGCGGCGATGGTGCGCCGGATCTTGGCCCACAGCGCGTCGTCGTTGGGCTCGAACACCACCCAGTTCGTCCCGTTGAGGATGGACTCTTCGAGGTAGTTGAACAGCCGGCGGACGTTCAGGTAGCGCCATGCCGGGTCGGAGGACAGGGTGCGGGCACCCCAGACCCGGATGCCTCGGCCGGGGAAGGTCCGGATGCAGTTGATGCCAACCGGGTTCAGCAGGTCGTGCTCATTCTTGGTGATCTGCACTTCCAGCGAGATCGCGCCGCGGACAACCTCATTGGCGGGAGCCTTGTGTACGCCGCGGGTGTCGTCATTGCGACCCCAGATGCCGGCCATGAACCCGGACGGCGGCATGAAGATGTTCTTGCCCGATGCCGGGTCGGCGGCCTTGACCCACGGCCAGTACAGCGCTGCGTACTTCGAGTCGTAGCCGGCCTTGTCGACCCGCCACTCCTTGATCTGTTGTGCGTTCAGGCCGGGCGGCGGGTCGAGGATGGCGATCCGATCCCCCATCAACTCGCAGTGGGCGATCATCGCCAACTGGACGGCCTTGACGGTCTCCTGGTCGATCGCACCCTGCTGGTAGGCGCTCATCAGGTCGGGGACACAGATCATGGTGATCTCGTCGACGGCCTCCAGACCGGAGAAGCCGGTGCGCTCCGCGACGTCGCCGACGTAGTCGTCGGTGGACAGCCTGGGCGACGGGACAGCGGCCGGCGGCGGCGGTGCGTAGAGGCTGACGCTGGATCCCGCGCTGGGCGCCTCGACGGCCGAACCCGTTGCGGTCTCCTCGATCCGGATGACCTTCGATGTCGCGTTGACTGCGGTGGCGACGTTGGCCTTGCCCCGACCGGTGTTCAGTCTGTCGAACTCCTCCAGGACCTGATCCCCTTGGCGGACAACCAGTTTGAACAGGCCCTCCGCTCCGTCGCCCTCGACGGCGTAGACGTCGACGGTGATGGAGCCTTCCGCGGCGCCCGCGTCGAGGGCGACTGCACGGTAGGTGCCGAGCATGCCCTGCGGGCCGGCCGCAATGGCCCGGGCTCCCCGCCCGCTGCCGCCGTTGCCGCTCGACGCCTGACCGATCCGGACGACGTAGCAGTTGCCGCCGCCGTTCTGGAAGTAGGCGTAGACGGATTGCGCGAGGTACGAGCCCTCGACGAACCCGCCGAAGTTCCGGACGTACTCCGTCCAGTTCGGCACCAGGGTGGGCGCGTTGAACGGCCCGTCCTCTGCCAGCCCGACGAAGGCGGCGACGGCGGTCCCGACCCCTTCAATCGGACGCGAACCGGAATCGACCTCTTCGACGTAGACGCCGGGAGAGAGGTAGGTCGGCATGCTGCCTCCTTGGTAGACCACACGAGATTGCAGTGATCGTGCGCTCTTTCGGCGGCGATGGGGATGTGCGGACGGTCGCTACCGGGGGCAGTGTTTGTTGCCCTAACGGGCACGGTGCCGCTGGGTTAGCCTTGCCTGGTGGCTAAGGCAGACCTGAGGGTGGATCAGGGACTCCTTGCTGCCGTCTGCGAACGATACGGAATCGCCCGGTTGATGATCTTCGGCTCGGTCGCCCGGGGTACCGACGAACCGACCAGCGACCTGGACATCCTGTACGAACTGCTGCCCGATCGTCGGCTCGGCTGGGAAATCGAAGACCTGTCGGACGAGCTGTCCGAGCTGTTCGGAAGGCGGGTCGACCTGGTGTCACGAGCGGCGCTGCATCGACGCCTGCGCGCGGCTGTTCTGGCGGAGGCCGAGCCACTCTATGCGGCGTGACGTCCTGCTACTTGAACAGATGATCGAAGCGGCGGATCAAGCCGTCGCTTTGGTCAATGGAGTCTCTGTCGCAGACTTGGCGGCTGATCGAACCCGCCGCGACGCACTGCTGTGGAATTTCACCGTCCTCGGCGAGGCATCCGCCCAGCTATCCGTTGAGCTCAGGCAACGGTTTGCTGAAGTCGCCTGGCGTCAGCCGGCGCGCTTGCGGAACCGAATCGTTCATGGGTACTGGTCCATCGATCTGGACATTGTGCATGCCACCGCCCAGAACCAGTTACCTGCCTTCGCCGCCGACCTCCAGCGTGTGCTCAAGGCGGTTTCCATGGGTGATTGAGACACACCACTAGCTAGAACACGTCGAAATGCTGGGTGGGCCAGTCAGCATCTTTCAGGAACTCGTAGAGCAAACCGGACGCCATTTCGAAAGAGCCTGCTCGAGCGGAAGCCAACGTGCAGCTGGTGTGCAAGGCAAGGGCCCGAGCCGATCCACACCCTCGGACGTTACCGAGTGTTCGCCGCAGTAACTGTTCGTCGTCAACGCGCTTCCGATCTCCTAGATCCCTGCATTCCTGCATTCCTGCATTCCTGCATTCCTGCATCTAGTTCATCATGCGGTTCGCCCCGGCGGGGGTCAGTCGTGATGAGCTCGTGACAACGAGCTTTACGTTGGGGAACCGATTGGTGAAGTTCCAGATTGCGTTGAGGCAGGACGGGCAGATTACGAAGTCACTGTGTACCCAGACGTTCCCGGTCACCTCTGGTGACTTGACTGCCGACGGGGCGAAGTCGTTCTTCGGCAGAGCAAGATGCGGGCGCAGCCGGAACGCGATCTCCTCCAACAACTTCAACTCCGAGTCATGCCCGCGCCAGTGATCCGGCACCTGCCCGAATCGGCGCTTCTTGACCACGGATGGTCCCGACAAGACCTCGTGATCAGAGGCCCGCAGCGTCACCAAGGAGATGGGCATGCCAACCTGATGACCGGCTACTTGTGAATTCTTGCCTCCCTCTGCGACCTGCTCGTCGAATTCTCCTGAGACGGATGTGGCTGTCCCATTCATGGTCACGGTGTTGACGTGGACTTCGTAGTGTGAGGTGGAGACGCTCTTGGGACCATCCTTGCCTGTCATCTTCGGGATCCTCGTATCGACGACCCTAGTGCCGTCACCTTCCTTGATTGTCATCTTGCCCTTGGTAGAGAGCATGAGGACGACCGCATCTGTCAGGACTCGCAAGGCCGCACTCTTTCCGGCAACAGGTGCTGCAACCAAGGCCCGCTCGGCAGCCACGACGGCGTCCATGCGCGCTGACAAAACCGGCCTTACATCGTCGAACTCCTTCATATTCTTGGTCAGTTTCTTGACCTCGGCCACGAGGTCTTTGGGCGTGCGGGGGGATGACTGGATGACGACTTGTCCGTCGGGACGGAGTGATGCGGTGTGCTGGTTGCCACCGAGGTCGAATGGTCGCGTGTTCGTTGCGGGCGGAGACGCCGCAGAGTCAAGGCCGGGTCGAGGCTTGCCAGCGACCTTGCTCTTCACCCACTGCTTGCCGACTTCGACCTTCCCCTTCACCCACGCCTTGCCGGCGGCAACTCTTGCTTTCACCTTGCCGCTGATGCCCTTGATGCCGCGGATGATCGGCCCGGCCAGCTTGAGGCCGGTCTTGATCACGAAGTCCAGGGCCTTGTTGATCGGCTTCTGCAGCTTCTGGACGATCTCCCGGATCTTCTGGCCGATCCCGCCGAGCCCGATCACGCTGGCCAGGAAGCCGATGATGATCGGCACCATCTGGCCGAGCACGTCGTTGATCTTGTTCACGACCCCGCCGATGTTGCCGCGGACGATGTCGGCGACCGAGTCGATCACGGTGTTGACGAACTTGACGATCCGCGCCGCGTTGCTGACGAAGAACATCACCACGTCGTAGATCAGTTTGCAGGCCTTGATGAACGCCGCGGCCGGGTTGAGCAGCCCGATCAGCCAGGTGATCCCAGCGGTGATGATCTTCGTGATGACGAAGTCCTTCACCTGTTCGAGAATCATTTCCTTGATGTCGCCGAGCTTCTCGATGAGCATCTGCCACAGCCCACCGATCCCTTCGGTGGCAATGATCTTGAAGATCTCGACGCCCTTTTCGGCGGCCGCCATCGCCTTCTCGCCGATCTGCTTGACCAGCCGGTTACGGATGTTCGCCCAGGTCAGGCCAAACAGCGAGGCGAGGAGCTTGATGATGCCCTTGATGTCGAGCTTGTCCGGGATCTCGATGCCGCCCTCGGCGAGCGCCCCGAACAGCCAGCTCATCAGGCCTTTTCGCAGGTGGTCGAGGATATTGTCCTTGAACTTGAGGATGCCGCCCTTGACCCCGGCGATCAGGTTGCCCAGGAAGCCGATCGGGTTCTTGATGATGTCGCCGACCACGCCGGCGACCCGGGACAGCACGTTCTTGAGCATCGCGGCGAGTTCGCGGATGGTGTTGATGATCGCTTTGATGGCCCCGATGGCCTTGTCGACCAGACCCTTGTTCTCCGCCTGCAGCGCCTCGATCCGCTCGTCCAGTCCCTTGCGGGCCTCGACGTACTTCGTTGCGAGGGTGTCGACGACCGCCTCCTGCTTGTCGTTGACGTCGCTCTCGAGCTGCTCGAACTTCTCGCCGATCTCCTTCGATGCCTCCGAGCCGACCTTCTGCAGGTCGGTCGGGAGAGACTTGACGTAGGCGGCGATCTCGCCCTTGCCCTTGGCGATCCGCTGCTTCGCCGCGGTCAAGTCGGCGGAGACGATGTCGGCCACCCGGGAGATGACGCCGTCCATCTGCTTGAGGTACAGCTCGCGGCCGGCCTCGTAGAACTCGTTGACCTTGCTCGGCATCCCGATCAACTTGTCTTTGGCCCAGCGCAACCCGCCCAGCCAGCCGCCGTACCGGTCCTTCTTGTACGCCGACATCTTGGCCGAGACGTAGGCCTCGAAGGCCGCCCTTGCGCCGGCCTCGCCCTGCTCGAACTCCTTCTCCACCTTGGGGTCGAGGCCGTCGAGGATCTTCTTGACATCGGTCTCGGTGGCGGCGAAGATCCCCTGGATCTTGGTGGTGACCTCGGCGCGTTTGGCCTCGTCCTTCGACTTGGTCTTACCCTTTTCCGCGACCAGCTTTGCCAGCGCCGCACCTTTGGCGCCCTGCATTCCGGTGACGCCGGCGGTGGTTTCCGCCGCGGCTCCCGACTTGCCCTGCGCGATAACGTCTTTCTCTTGGGCTCGGAATTCGCCGGGGGCGGTATCGGCATGGGCTGCGGCGGCCTTCTTGTCCGCGAGCCCCTGCTGGAATTCCGGTTCGTTCGATTGCGCCAGCTGTTGGTCGGAGACCTCCGCGTCCGCCATCTCCTGATTGGCCTCGTGCTTGCCGGCCGCGAGGTTGAGTTGTTCGGCGGGCGCGGGTTTCGGCACCGCCCCCGTGGCGGGGATCGGCGCGACCTGCCCCGGCTGCTCCGGCGCCATGGGTGTGACCGGCTTGGGGACCGCCTTGGACTGGTCCGGCGGCGCCTCGGTGGCGGCCTCGATATCCTTGGCCTGCCCGTCTTTCCCTTGGGTGACGAGGCCCTTGACCTCGCCTTTCACCTCACCGGCCTTGCCGGATTCCTTGTACTTGTCGGCTTCGGTGAGGGTCTTGGGTGATTTCGCCTCGATGGCGGCCTTGACCGCCGTGATAAATGCCTTCTTGTCGAAGGAGCCGGCCGGCTGCGCGTCCATCGCGTCGACCTTGGCGGCCTTGGCCTGCCCGCCGAGGTCATCGGTCGGGGCAAGGGCCGCATCCTGCGCCTCCTTGGCCTTCGACGCGGCCGGTGGGTGTGCCTTCTTGTTCTTCGCGAAGCCCTTGACTCCCCCGGTGACCTTCGTGAAGGCCGGGTCCTCATCGGGCCGGGTTCCGGACGGGGCGACCGGTGGCTGCAGCAGCTTGTCCGCGGTCATCGGTGCGGGAGCCGGCGTCGGGGCTGCGCCACCCCCGCCAGCTGACGCCACGGGCGCAGCGCCACCGCTCGCGCCCTTGCCGGGTCCGCCAGGCTTGGCGACCTTCGCCGCGGCCTTGCCCAGTGGTGTGATCCCCGGCACCGGTTTGGCCGGCGGCACCGGCTTCTTCCCGGCCACCACCTCGGGCCCGAAGCCGGTCTTGGTGACGGCCAGCGCGGACGCCGGCGGCTTCGGACCCTCCAAATCGACCGGTATCCCGGCCGCCTTGGCCCGCTTCAGCCCCTTCTCGACCGTCTCGATTGCCGGTTCGTCGCGGCGGACCTCCCGCAATGCGGCGTCGATCTCGGCGATCGCGTCCCCGCCGGGCGATCTGAACTTTGCGGCCATCAGCGCACTGACCGCGGGATTGCCGTCTCGTTGCACTGGCAGAGACGGTGCATCCGGATCCGGCGCGTCGGCACCCAGCCGTCGCGCACCATCCGCGAGCGCTGAGCCGGCACCTGCCTTCGCGTCGTCCGTGGATTGGATTCCGGCGGTCGACAGTTCCGCGACCTGAGCACCAGCGCGCGCGCCGACAATGCCGGCGACAGCAGCATTCCCGGCACTGCGCTGCAGCATGGCCAGTGCTCGCGGATTCATCAGCGACGCTGACCGGCGGACCGTGGGGGCCTGCGGCTTGCGCTGCCGCGCGGCAGCCGGATCAGCGACGTCCGGCGACTCCGCACGCTCGGCGGCCGACCTCATCGGCGATGGTTGATATCGCCGGACATCTGCGCGGCCCGGCGTCGCGAGCACGGGCGGTAGCGACGCCGATGGTGCGTCTCATCCCAAGACATCGCGTTGCAGTCCCCCGGTCTGTGTGACGGAGCGGGCCAGTCCATCCTGGGTGTTTTGTCCTACTGTGACGAGACCGTCACGGGCCGTTGGCCGGGCAGCTTCGGCTGCCCCAAAGGGCACCACTACGCGCCACATTTCCGCACTCATCAGGAGAAACCCGCACGCCGCGACTGTTCCAGTGAACGCGGAGTGCACAACTCTGGCGCGGAGTACCGAGCCGCGGCGCGGAGTGCCGAGTCCGGCCTGTGCGCGGCGAATGCGCAGCCGAAGCGTCCGGCCGAGTAGCCGGTACCACCGGACCGCGCGTCAGCCTTCCTCTGTTTCTTCCTCCGGCGCCTCTTCCCGTTGGACGAAGGACCCCTGCGCGGTCTCTTCCTCTTCTTCCGGTGCTTCCTCCCGCTGCACGAATGACCCCTGCGCGGTCTCCTCTTCGGCCTCGTGGCGCTGCACGGCGGCCGAACTCGCACTGAGCTGCGCGGTGGCCGCCGGCGCCGGGCCGGCCATGGCCTTCTCGGCGTTCGCGGACGCCTCTCGCTCGAACCGGTCGGACGGGTCGCTGACCTTGATACCGCCGCCGGCTGACGACCCATCGACCGGTCCGCTGCGCTGCTGCACGACGTGAGTCAGCTCATGCGCCAGCATTGTCTTGCCCGCCGCCGAGCCCGGGTCGTACTTGTCGCGCTGGAACACCACGTTCGACCCGACGGTGTAGGCGTGGGCATTCACCGATTGTGCCGACTCGTGGGCCTTCGAATCGTTGTGCACCCGCACGTCGCTGAAGTCGTGACCGAGGCGGCCCTGCATTTCCTCCTGGACGTCCGGCGCCAGCGGACTGCCGCCGCCGGAGTTGACGACGTCATGGACGGGCGACCGCTCCTCCTCGAGCATGGCCCCGACGCCGGCGTTTCCGACGGCTCGCTGGAGGCCGAGAATGCCGGCGCCGTCGAGCACGTCGCTGCGCCCGGTGGCCGCCGCCTGGAGCTGATGTGCACTGGCGTGCGAATCGATGCGGGCCGACTTCGGCCGCAGCGAGGTCTCTTCGGATTCATGGTCATGGGTGCGCATGGAACATCCCTCCGGGGCGACTGCATGGCACAGCTGTACTGACCATTCGATGGTCCCACTTCCGGCATCCGAACGGCAGGGGAAAACGGACGCCCGGAGGTGCCGCCCGGCGTGCCCGATCGGGCAGCACCGTCGCCGCGAAAACCCGACTGCCGACGTCAACGCCTGCGCGGTTTGGCGAACAAACCACCGATGAACGCGATGACGCAGCCCGCAAAGATGACGAACACCCCGATACCCGGCCGGCCGGTCCCTGCCTGCAGGCCGACCGCCACCACAAAAACCCCGAGACCAATCGCAGCAACCAGCGCGGCCAACCGGGTCAACCGGCCCGTCGCCCCGGTCAGGCCCAGCAACGCCAACCCGGCCAGCACGATGATCACCGCCCCTGCCGAGACGAGCGGGTCCACCTGGTTCGGCAGGTCGAGGAACAGCACGCCGGGCGCAACTGCCTCGGACGCAACGTCAATCGCCGGCAAACTCCATTCCATCCCGGTGATGTTCGGGCTGACCTGCGCCCCGACGTCGGACGGGATCTCCAGGCTGGCGCCGACATTCCAGGTGAGGAAGGCACCGGCAATCATCAGCAGGCCACCGAGCAGGGTCAGCAGGATCCGCCACATCGGCCGCCGGTCGCTCGACTCCTGCAGGAAGCTCCCGGTCGCCTCGGTGTCCCGACTGCCGTCGGATGCCACCACCGCGAACTGCCGGTTCACCTCCTCGCCGCCGTCGGGCCGGGGCGCGCTGATCCGGACCTGTGCAACCCCGACCTGACCCGGGGCAAGGTCCAGAACCGTTGGGGCGAAGGCGAAGCGAACCACCCGTTCCGGGTCGTGGCCGGCGAACCGGACCTGCCGCTGACGGGCGCCGCCCCGGTTGTCGACGTACACAGAGGTGACGCCGGTGTCGCTGTTGCGGACCCGGATGATGCTCGGCTCGAGTCGCACCGTCATCGGCTCGTCGGGGGGCGGCGGCGACGTGGACTGAATGAAAGTGCCGTCGGCCTCCACCTCCTTGGCGCCGTCGGAGGCCGACACCGCAAACTGCCTCGTCACCTCGCGGCCCGGCTCCGGTGGGTAAGCGTCGACCCGCCCGGTGGCCCGCGCGACCTGCCCCTTGTCCACCTCGATCACCGGCGGCCAGAACGAGAAGCCCAGTGCCCGTTCGGGATCGGTTCCGGCCAGGGTGACCCTGCGGTGCCGGATGCCCTGCCGGTTGTCGATGATCACCTGGAACTGACCGGATGGGTTATCCCGCACCCGTACCAGGCTCGGCTCCAGCTTGAGGGCGACCGGAGTTTCGACCGGCGCCGGGGAGGTGAACTGGACGAACGTCCCGCTGGCTTCCACCTCGCGCTTGCCGTCCGAGCCGATGACCGTGACCTGGCGGGTCGCCTCCTGGCCCGGTTCGGGCAGCGGCGCTTCCAGCCGGACCCGGACCCGGCCGATATCGCCGGGCAGCACGTCCAAGGACGGCGGCGAGAAGGTAAACCTGACAAGCCTTTCGGGGTCCCGCCCGGAGAGGAAGACCCGGCGAACGCGGGCGCCGCCGCGGTTGTCGACGATCGCTTCCAGTTGACCGACCGCGGTGTCCCGGACCCGCACCACACTCGGATCCAGTCGCAGGATGACCGGGGTGTCGACCGGCGCGGCGGAGGTGGTCTGGACGAAGGTCGCGGCCACCTCGAGGTCGGGCGCTCCTTCCGATGACGCCAGGACCGTCAGCGGCCTGCTGGATTCTTGCCCGGCGGGCGGTGGTGGCGCCTCGATCTTGAGCCGGGCCCGACCGACCTCACCGGGAAAGACGTCAATGGAGGGGGGCGAGAAGGCGAAATGCACGATGCCCTCTGGGTCGCGACCGCCGAGGAACACCCGTCTGGTGCGGCTGCCCTTGCGGTTGTCGACGGTGATCTCCAGCTGACCGGTCGCGCTGTCCTTCGCCCGGACCAGGGTCGGCTCCGCCCGCAACACCAACGGCACCTCGACCGCTGCGGTCTGCACGAAGGTCGCGGACGCCTCCGCCTCGTCCCGGCCGTCGGAGGCGGACACGGTCACCTGACGGGTGGACTGCTGCCCTGGCTCTGGCGTCGGTGCCTCGATGCGCAGCGCGGCGCTGGCTGTTCCACCGGGCGGCACGTCCAGGACACCCGGGGAGAAGAAGAACCGCACCAGGCCTTCGGGATCGCGGCCGGTCAGGGTGACCCGGCGCGGCTGATTGCCGTCCGAGTTGTCGATCGTCGCCTGCAACCGGCCGGCCTGGTTGTCCTTGACCCGGACGATGCTCGGTTCCAGTCGCAGCACCAGCGCCGCCGCGATGGCGGGAACGGTGAGTTCGAGGTGCTCGGTGACGACCAGCTCAGGGTGTGCGACGGATTGCACCTGCAGCAACAGCCGGGAGACCCCGGCCGGCACCAGCATCCCGCCGGGTATCTGCAGCCGCAGTTGGGTGCGCTCGTTGCTGTTGGGCAGCAACCGCACCTCCGATGACGAGGCCGTCAACCAGGTCGGGGCCTCCTGTGCTGTCACCCGGAAGGCATCCACGATCGGCGACAGGTTGAAGATCTGCACCTCGACGTTGACCGCGTCGCCGCCGGGTAGCACCACAACTGTCATTGGTTCGACAGCGATCCGCACAGCGTCCTGCGGCGCACCCGACCGGGTCGACGCCACGACCGGTGGGGTGGCCGCCGGCCGGGCCCCGGATTCCGGGGAAGCTGACTCACCGGCGGACGCAACGACTTCCGGCCGCGGGTCCGGCGCAGCGAGAGCAGCCCCGGCGTCGGACCCACCGGCCGGCTCGGGCGGATTGAGGTTGTCGGCTCCTCCGACAACGAGGTCGGGCGTCGTCACCGGTTCAGTGGCCGCCCGCGTGCCCCCACCAGCCGCGACCTGGCTCTGCAGATCTGCTTCCTGTGTGTCGTACCAGGGCAGGAAGGCTTGACACTCGACGCAGAACTGGGCACCGGGCTCGTTCCGGGTGCCGCACTGCTCGCAGATGTTCTCGTCCATTCGCCCTCCCACGACCCGGGCCGGAGCGCCACAGCACAGCGCCGATTCCGACAGTTTGAATCATGACCTACATCGGCCGCCGGTGACGCGAGCAGCGCTGGAACACCCGAAGATCAAGACCTCTGCGTGCAGGAGCGTCATCGTCGCTCGTTCGGACATCCCGGGTGTTCCACGACGCTTACCGCCGCGGCGTAGCCGGGACCGGTTTGCTGAAGTACGGCCCGAACTCCCGCTCCAGCACCAGCCGGCCCAATTTCCGATATTCCTGCTGGATGGCCGAGATCAGCTCCGGCATACCGATGGTGCCACTGCTACCGGCGGCGAGATAGGCGGCAGTGGTCGCCGCCGACCGGATATTCCCACCGGACAAGGTGAAGGCCTTCGCACAGAATTCCAGGTCAAGGCCGGGTCCGGCGGGCGCCGGCGGTTTGAGGCACTGCTGCCAGATCGCGAGCCGGGACGTTTCGTCCGGCGCCGGGAAGTCGATGATCATGTCGAGCCGGCGGGTGAACGCGTCATCGATGTTCGACCGCAGGTTGGTCGCGAGAATGGCCAGCCCGTCGAAGGTTTCCATCCGTTGCAGCAGGTACGCGCTCTCGATGTTGGCGTACCTGTCATGCGCGTCACGCACCTCGCTGCGTTTGCCGAAGATCGCGTCGGCCTCGTCGAACAACAGGACCGCATTCACCCCGCCGGCCTCGGCGAAGATGCGTTCCAGATTCTTCTCGGTTTCGCCGACATATTTGTCTACCACGGTCGCAAGATTCACCGTGTACAGGTCCAGCCCCAATTCCCCGGCAATCACCTCCGCCGACATCGTTTTGCCGGTGCCGGAATCGCCGCCGAACAGCGCGGTCACCCCGCGACCGCGGCCGCCGCCCTTGCGCATTTTCCATTCGATCAGGACCTGATCACGATTCCGGGCCCGGGAGGCCAGGTCGCGCAACTGACTGCGCGCCGCTTCGGGCAGCACGATGTCGTCCCACCCGACGGCCGGCTCCACCCGCCGTGCGAGCCGCTCCAGGCCGGCAGCGTTCTGCGCCCGGGCGCCGCGTCGCAGGTCGTCAGCGGTCAGGTCCCCGGTGCCGAGCAGGGCAGCGGCGGACGCCGCCCGGACCGCCCTGGCGACCTGGCCGGGTCCCAACACGAAATGCACCGGAATGGACGTCTCCACCGCTCCCGATGTCTCGCCCAGCTCACGGGACCAGAGCGCGATCCGCTCGGTCGGGCTCAGGGTCGGTGCGTCGATGACGAGCGGAACGCTGTCGGTCCAACTCGGATCCCAGGTGACGGTGCCGACGATCGCCACCGGCAGCGGCAGATCGGCCAGCAGTCGGAGCGCCTCGGCGGCATGCTCGGACAGCGCCTCGACCGGTCCGGCCACTACGCCGGCTCCCCGCAACAACGCCTCCCGGCCGAGCACCGCGATGGCTTCCTTGGGATCCCGGCCGGCGGCCGTCCTGGCCAGATCGACCCCGAGGACGGGCCGCCCGGTCGCCGATAACGCGGCCGCGGCCACCGAGGGCCCGATCCCGATGCCAGCCTCCCGCACGTAGATCAGCCGTTGCCCGGCGCGCAGCGCCCGCGCCAACTGGCCGGACTGCACGCCCTCGAACGGGACCGGCTCGGTCAGCAGACCGACCAACGCAGGGTCCGCTGCGTCGTCACCCAGCAGGTGCGCGGCGACCCGATCGGGCACCCGCAGCGCCCGGGTCAGGAACGGTCGGTCCGCGTCGTCGACCTGTACCAATTCACGGTCGATCAGCGGCGCGCCGGGGAGCAGCCGGGCCCGTGCCGACGATGACGCCGACGACACGTCCGCCAGCGTCAGCGCGAGGCCGACAGTGGCGCGCCGCCTGGTCACGTCGTCGTTCAGGTAGCCGTAGAGCCGCTCGAATCGGCTGTCCAGGTCGGGAACCAGCGCGATCACCAGGAGTTCGACGTCGAGTTCGGTCAGCTGGGCATCGATCGCGAGGCTGCGGAGGCGAATCGACGCGCCGTCCGCGAGTGCCGCATCGGCCTCCGACTCGACGGCCTCCCGGGCCGCCCAGTCCGGTCGCGGCGCCTGTCCCGCCGGGGCGAGGAGTTGATCAACGACCTCTTCGGTGAGGTACAGGCCGCGGAACGGGTCATCGGGCGCCGGGTCATCCGCGCGCCGGTGCAGCACCAGTGCGCGGATCCGGTCCTCGATGAGACCGACCCGGCGCAGCAGGTAGGCCAGGCTCGGGTCACTCATGCCCTTGCCCGTTCAGCTGAGTCGTCCCGATTCACTGCTGAGTGATCCCACCCTGGCGGCGCCGACGGGTGGGCTTCGGCTTGTCGGCGGCGGCTGCTTTGCCGGCCCCAGCCTTGTCGCCGTCGTCTTTACCTGCCTCGGCCTCACCTGACTCAGCGGTGCCGGCGCTGTCGGCGGCACCCGGCCGCGGGCTCGCGCTGCCGGCGAACTCTGTCCAGGACATGCCGCTGACGTTCGTGCGCCGCCGCGTTGACCCGCTCGCGGTCGACCCACCGGTGCCCGTCGGCCGTGACCCCGCACCGGCACCGGACCCGCCCCCGACACCGGGGCCCCCCACTCCGGACCCGCGCCCGCCGGTCTCTCCCGGCCGATCCGGTGCTCGCGGCCCGCCGGCCGGGAGCACGGCGCCGCCGTTGACCTGCTGCCGCGCCTCCCGTGGCGGCCAGCCGCCGACACCGCCCAACGAGACCCGCGGCGGGCTGATCACCGGTGGGCCGGCCGCGTACTGCTGGCCGGTGTGCGTCGGCGCGCTGACCACGATGTCCAGGGAGGGCTTGAGCTCGCCGCCCAGGGCGGACCACACGTCGGCGAAGGAGCGATCCTCGGGCGGCGGCAGGGCGACCGTCACCGGGACCGGGAGGCTGAGTTCGGCCAACGGTCCGGTGAGCAGATCAACCGGGATCGCATCATGCCGCAGGAAACAGGACAGCAAAGCCGAGAGCAGTCGGTGTTCGTCCTCCGGTCGCTGGGTCCAAGCCGTGACGAGGTAGGACAGTTTGAAGTGCCGGGGCGGCAGGTGCCTGGTGGTGATGCGGTCCAGTTCGTCGTACTCGTTGATCAGTCCGCGTTCCCGGCGCCGCAGGTCCTCCCGGATGTCGTAGAGGTAGACATCGATGGTCGGCACGTTCCGCCGACTGGCCCAATCCTTCGTCGGCGCGTCGAAGACCACTTCGACTTCGGTGCCGTCGGTCGCTTCCCGCTCGATCAACGAGCGCAGCGCAATATCGACCTCAGGGATCACCTTGATCACTGTGCCGACCCGAGGCACTGCTGAACACAGGGCGGAGGACAGACTGCAGGGCACAGCTTGTTGCCCGAAAGTGCACCACGCCCCCGTGGCGGGGGAACATATTCGACCCACCTGGCCGCCGAATCGCGTAGTTTCTGCGCCAGCACCCGTCGCGTTTTCGCCCTGCGATTACTGACCATCACCCGCGAAAGGCCGCCCGATGACGGACCCGATCATCCGGTTGGAGACAACCCAACTATCGGTCGAGCCCGGCGGGCAGGGGCGTTCGCTGGTCACCGTGCGCAATCTCGGAAACATTGTCGAAGGTTTCCGGCTGGAGGTGCTCGGCGAGGGGGTCTCCGAATGGGCATCGGTGACGCCCGCCGAGGTCCAGGTCTATCCGGAGCAGGAGGCCACCGCTGTTGTGGTGTTCGCGCCACCAGCCGGCAACACCACGAGAAGTGGAACGTTTCCCTTTGCGGTGCGCGCCGAATCGGTCGTCGATCCCGATACCTCCGCCGTCGCCGAGGGCGACCTGGAGATCGGCCGGGTCTTCGGGCTGCAGACCAAGATCACCCCCGTTTCGTCATCGGGTCGCTGGCGTGGCAAGCACTTTCTAGAGATCACCAACTGGGGAAATGCCCCGGTCCAGCTCAAACTCACGGCTACCGATCCGGACGAGAAGCTGGCTTTCCTCGTTGCCCCCGAGATCATGGACCTGCCCATCGGGGTGACCGGTCACGCCCAGCTCCGGGTCCGGACGCTGAAACCCTTCCTGCGCGGCACCCAGGTGCGGTTGCCGTTCCAGGTGGTCGCCGAACCGGACCCGCCGGAGGTGCCGACCGGCCCGCCGTCGATGATTCCGAACCCGCGGCGGGCCACCTTCGACGCCGCGTTCGTGCAGCGCCCGATCCTGTCCAAATGGGTGGTGATCCTGGCCGGCCTGCTGATCCTGGGGATTGTTGCGTTGGTCGTCTGGCTGCTCACCCGGCCGACGGAAGAGGCCGGCGGGCTCGTCCAGGGCAAGCCGACCACACCGACATTGTCGGCGGTGAGCCAGGATTCGACGTCGGTTCAGCTGCTGTGGGACCCGCAGCCGAACATCACGAACTACCGGATCCTGCAGCTGACCGACGACGGCAAGACATCCAACGTGATCACCGTCGACGGCGGGCTGGACACCTCCATCGTCGGTGAGCTGCAACCGGAGACGTCGTATTGCTTCCGGCTGGAAGCGGTCCGCGGTGACCAGGTCAGCCCGCAATCGCCGCAGCAGTGCGCCACCACCGCGGTCGCGCCGCCCGCTTCGGTGTCCCCCTCGCCGTCTGCCGAGGCAACCGCGTCGTCTGCGAGTGCCGAACCCAGCGGATCGGCGACTGTTGACGCGACGGCGGGCTCGGCCCAGTCGGGCAGTGCCGAGGGTCCATCCGGTGGCCCGGTCGTTGTCCCGCCGGGTGGCGGTGACGGGAACGGCGGTGCTGCCAGCACGGCTGCCACCGCGTCCGGGGGTGGCGGCGTAACCAGTCCCAGCGCGGCGGCGACCGGTACCGGAGCAGCCGCGGCCGGGTCGTTCACCCCCAGCCAGTATGTCAACGTCATCTTCACCATCCCCGCCGCCGACTCGGAGGCCGCGGGTCGGGCGGAGGGCATCCGGCAGCAATTTGTGGCGGCCGGGATTCCCGCATTGGTGCTGCGATCCAAGGACTATCCGCAATTGCAGCTGACCGCGGGCAATACCCCGGTGGATTCGTACCTGGTCTACATCGGACCCTTCGGATCCCTCGCCGATGCCCAGGCGCGGTGCTCGGCGGCACCGTCGGTGGGTCAGACCTGTATCCCGGTTCGGCCGAGCCCAGGGAGCTGAGGCTGCCACCCGTGATGATCACCATCTCGGGCCTTTTCACGTTCTCCAGCAGCACGAAAGGGCCAGAGTCGTTGATCATTGGCACTACCGACAGCCCGAAAACTCGCGCATGGCCACGATGGACCGGGTTCAGGAGACCACTGAAAAACCTGACTCCTTCGTCGTCAGTTGTTCCAGTGCTCTCTTGCCGTGTCGATTGGCGGCCCCTCCTTCGTCGGGTCCGACTATGGGCGGGTGAAGATTCTGATGTCGGTGATCGCGACCTCGTCGATCGGCTGGTCGGGCGACGCCGGGTAGGCATCGATGACGGTCAGCCGGATCTGCGTGGTGTCGACCGCCTGAAGCTCCAGCGACTGCAGGTCCGGGCTGTCCGCCAGCGTCACCTGCTGGCACGACCCGTCCGAGAACGCCAACTGCAGCGTCTTGGGCCGCCATTGCTGCTGGCGGCGGGCGTCATCTTTGGACAGCCCCCCGGCCACCGATATCGCCCTGACGTTGATCGAGCCCTGCGGCACGATGAGGATTGACTGAGGTCCACCGGCAGCCGTCGGTGTCGACGGCGGCACGCACGGCGCGTCGGCCGGGTTCAGTTGGGAGGTCTGCGACCAAGCCGTCATCCACGCGGTGTTGGACAGGTTGTCAACGACGTTCGGCGCCGTATCGACCGCGGGCGGGGAGAGGCTCGGAGTTGCCGCCGGCGACGCGATGACAGTGCCCGGATCGCCGGCAACTTCGGCCGGGTTCGGATCCGTGTAGGCGTCAAGATTGTTGACCTGCACCGTTTTTCCGAGCACGTCATTCCAGGTGTTGACCGCCCAGCCCACCGGGTTCCGGCCGATCAGGGCGAAAGCTCCGATGATGGCGCCGATGCCGATCAGGGCAAGGCCCCACCGGATGATCCGGTACCGCACCGGGAGGCTGCGCCGGTAGGCAGCCCGCGCCCCCCGCCGAGTGTTGTCCGCCGGCCGGAACCACCTGCGCCACCAGGGCGCTCGCTCCGGCGGCGCGGTCGGGCGGGGGGCGCCGCCGTCGTGCAGGGTCGGACCGCGGAGGGCCAGCCCGCATTTGCGGCAGAATCGCAGCTCGGCTCCGTTGACGACACCGCAACGGGGGCAGGGACCTTCGGTGGGCGGCGGGGGTTCGGGTGGCGCCTGGTACTGCGGTGGGGTCTCGTGGCCAGGTGGTTGGGTCTGTTGCGGCGGTGCGTCACTCGACCCGGCTCCGCGCCATGGCAGGCCCTGGGACAGCGCACCCTGGCCGACGCCACCCAGCGTGGTCGGCGCCCCCAGCGCCCGCGCACCCTGCCCGAGTGCCCCCGGCAACTGGGTTCCGAGGACGGGGGTGGCGGCGTTCCACGCCTGGGCCGCTGCCTGTCCGGCGACCTGATTGGACGCCTGCGCGGCGACTCCCCCGGCGGCGGCCACCACAGGAGTGGTCGGACGCGGCTGCTCGCCGCGAGCCGGTGTCGCCGGCGGCCGGCCGGGTGCCGCAGCCGGTGGGCGCTGCTGGGCGGTCGGCGGGGTGGGCGGCGCCGGCCGGGCCGGCTCCGGGTCTGCCGGCTGACCCTCCCACGCCAGAAACGCGCCGCAGGCACCACAGAATTCCGCACCGCGGGCATTGCGCTCACCGCAGTCCGGACAGATCGTCTCGCTCACCGCTGCCTCCCTGACCGGAGTCGACGTCGCGCCTCGGGTGAATCGGCTTCGCCGCCTGCCCTGGTCATAGTGAATGATGACGCACAGGGCCATCTGCGCGCACCGGAGAAAATCATCGGGACAGCTGAACGTGAAACTATGTTCGAACTGCGGAGTCAGTAACGACGACGATGCTGTCTTCTGCGCCTCGTGCAATTACTTCCTGGAATGGGAGGACGAGAAACCCGCCGCCGCTCCGGTAGCCGCACCACCGCGCGCCGCACCACCGCAACCCGTCGCACCCCCACCTGCCGCTGCGGCGCCGCAGCCCGTCGCACCCGCGCCGACCGTCGCACCCGCGCCGACCGTCGCTCCAGAGCCACCGCCGCCGGTCGCTGCAGCACCGCCGGCACCGGCCGCGCCGCCGCCAACTGCGCCACCACCGACCGCGCCCGCGCACCCCCCGGCGGTCGCACGAGCACCCGTCACCGCGCCACCGGTCGTCGCGCCACCCGCCACCCGGCCGGTGCAAACAGGTCCACGAGCGGCCCCGTCGGCCCCCGGGCCACCGGGCCAACCTGCCCCGCCCGTCCGGCCACCCCAGCAAGTCCGACCACCTCAGGAAGTCCAACCACTCCAGCCAGTTCGACCACCCCAACCAGTCCAATCACCGCCGCCGGCGCAACCAGCCCAGCCGGCACGACCAGCCCACTTGCCAGCGCCGGCTCCGGCACCATCACCGGCGGACCCGGACGATTTCGCCAGAGAACAACAGCTGGTCAACCAGGCGCTCGCCGGGCTCAACCGGGGCCGCGAACTGGCCGTTGCCAAAGACCGGGGCGACCTCGCCGAAACGCTGGACGGGGCTAGGGCCCGGCTGGATCAACGGTCGATCAGCGTGGCCATCGTCGGGGAGTTCAAACGCGGCAAGAGCACCATGGTCAACGCCCTGCTGCAGACCGCCGTCTGCCCCGTCGACGCCGATGAGGTGACGGTCGTCCCGACCCTGGTGCGCTACGGCGACACCCCAGGCGCCACCGCCTATTTCGAGGCCTCCGGGAATGACGGCGAACCGCTGACCGAGGCGGTGCCGATCGAGGCGGTGGCCGCGTGGGTCTCCGAAACCGGGAACCCCGGTAACCGGCGCGGCCTGCGGTCGGTCGAGGTCCGGCTGCCCCGCCGGTTCCTGCGCGCCGGGCTCTGCCTGATCGACACCCCTGGCGTCGGCGGCCTGGATTCCGCGCACGGCATCATCACCCTCGGCGCGCTCGATCTGGCCGACGGCATGCTGTTCGTCACGGACGCGTCCCAGGAACTCACCGCCCCTGAGCTTGATTTCCTGCACCAGGCCCTGGATCGGTGCCCCCGGGCCGCCTGCGTGGTGACCAAGACCGACCTCTACCCGGAATGGCGGCGGATCGTCGAGATCGACAAGGGCCACCTGGCCCGTGCGGGGCTGGACATTCCGGTGATCCCGGTGTCGTCGTTCCTGCGCCTGGGGGCCAGGCGGGACCCCAGCCTGTTGGCGGAATCCGGCTACACCGAACTGGTCGACTTCCTCGGTCGCGGCATCATCCGGGCCGCGAATGCGCAGGCAGCCGCTGCCGCGGCCCGCGACGTGGATTTCGTCGCCGGGCAGATCGGCCAGCAGATCCAGGCGGAGAATTCGGTGCTCGCCGAACCCGCGAAGGCCGAGCAGGTGGTCGCCGAGCTCGCGTCCGCGCAGAGCCGGACGGCCAGCCTGGTGTCCAGCACGGCCACCTGGCAGCAGGTGCTGTCCGACGGTGTCCAGGACCTGGTTGCCGACGTCGAACACGACCTGCAGGGGCGGCTGCGAGCGGTCCTGCGGGACGCCGAGGGGATCATCGACTCCGGCGACCCGAAGAATTCCTGGGGCGATATCGAGGTCTGGCTCCGGCGCAACGTCGTGGCCGCCGCCGTCGCCAATTACGACACCCTTGCCGAACGGACGACAGACCTGGCCACCGACGTGAGTGAACGCTTCAGCCTGGACGCGGGCGGCCCCATCGTCCTCGACGCCGGCGTCCCACCGGCCGACGTCGCGGGCGTGAATCTGGCTTCCGTGCAAAGCCTTTCGGCGCCCGGTGGCAAATTCACCCCGATGATGATGGCGGCCCGCACCGCGATGATCGCGCCGATGGTGCTGTTCGGGGTCGCCGGCAGCCTGCTGGGCATCAGCACCCTGGTGGCCGCACCGCTGTCCGTCGTGCTCGCCGCCGGTATCGGCCAGAAGATCATCCGGGACGAGAAGAAGCGGCAGATCGCGCACCGCCGCCAACAGGCGAAGATGGCCGCCCGACGGTACGTCGAGGAGGTCGGGTTCATCATGAACAAGGAGAGCCGGGACGCCCTGCGACGCACCCAACGCTTCCTGCGTGACGACTTCCAGCTGCGGGCGATCTCGCTGCACCGGTCGTCGACGAATGCGTTGGGGGCGGCCCGCGAGGCGATGCAGCTGTCCGGGCCGGAACGGTCGGCGCGGGTGTCGCAATTGCGCTCGGAAGCCGCGCAACTGGCCCAGGTGGACGCCCAGGTGGCCAGATTGGTCGCCGCCGATGCCGGGGCAACGGCTCCGGGAGCGACACCCGCTGGCCCCGCTGCTGGATCGACCAGCGGGGGGCGGGTTCATGGATGACCCGCTGACGTCGGCGGTGGGTGACCTGCTGCGGACCGCCGCCGCACAGGCCACCAGCCCGGCGGCCCACGCAGACCTCACCGAACTCTCCGCCCGGCTGACCGGTCCGTTGCGAGTGGCGATCGCCGGAAAGATCAAGGCCGGGAAATCGACCCTGCTCAACGCACTGGTCGGCGAGGAACTGGCGCCGACGGACGCCGGCGAATGCACCCGCATCGTGACCTGGTATCACCGCGGCGATCAACCGCAGGTCACCGTCTACCCGCACGCCGGTCCGCCCGAACCGGCCTACTTCACCAGGGAGAGCGGCGCTCTCGACATCGAACTGGGTGACCGGGTCGCGGCGGACATCGACCGGCTGGACGTTTCCTGGCCGACGAACCGGCTCAACGAGATCACTCTGATCGACACACCGGGCATCGCGTCGATCTCCACCGACCTGTCCGCCAGGACCCTGCGGGTACTGACGCCCGAGGACGATCGGCCCCCGGTGGTGGATGCGGTGCTGTACCTGCTGCGGCACACGCACGCGAGCGATGTCCGCTTCCTGGAGTCGTTCCACGATGACGACCTGGCGCACGGCACGCCGATGAACGCGGTGGGTGTGCTGTCCCGCGCCGACGAGATCGGGTCATGCCGGTTGGATGCCCTCGAGGTCGCCGAACGCGTGGGCCAGCGCTACCAGCACGAGCCCCGGCTGCGTCGGCTCTGCCCGGTGATCGTCCCGGTGGCCGGACTGCTCGGCCACGCCGCCGTGACGCTGCGCGAACCCGAGTACCGCGCCCTGGCCACCCTCGCGCAGGCGTCGCGCGCGGACTGCGACCAACTGCTGTTGACGGCCGACCGATTCGGCGCACGCCCCAGCAGCATTCAGGTCACCGAACTGGAGCGTCAGCACCTGCTGTCCCGGCTCGGGCTGTTCGGGGTCCGGATCTGCGTCGAACTGATTCGGCAACGGGCGGTGAACTCTTCGACCGAGTTGTCCCGAGAACTGGCCAGGCGCAGCGGTTTGGACCGGCTGCGGACCGTGTTGCTGCGGCAGTTCACCGAACGGAGCAAGATCCTCAAGGCGCATTCGGCCCTGCTTGCGCTGGAGTCGATCGTCCGCAACGGAGGGTGTCAGCAACCCGAGGCACTGCGCGCCGCCGCCGAGCAAATCACCTCCAGCGCGCACGCTTTCGAGGAGGTCAGGCTGCTCGACCGACTGCGGACCAACGCGCTGGAAGTGCCGGAGCGGCATGTCGCCGAACTCGATCGGTTGCTCGGCGGGTCGGGGCACGACCCGGCCAGCAGGTTGGCCCTGAATGAGGACCCGTCACCGGCGGAGATCACCGAGGCAGCGCTGGCCGCCCTGAGCCGTTGGCAGCGACTTGCCGAGCACCCGTTGTCGTCCCGGAACGTGCAGGTCGCGGCCAGGGGTGCGAGCCGGACCCTGGAGGGACTGCTCGCCCAGGCCGCGACACCCGTCAGCGAGTAGCGCGCTGCTCGACACCCCGCCCGTCCAGCCTGCACGCCTGCCGCCTCGATGCCTGCGCTACCCAAACCACTGCTCATGGGGTTCTTCTCCCGCTGCGGGGCGACTGCTGCATACCTCAAGCGAGAGAAACGCCCCAACAGCAGCGCTTCGGTAACCGCCGGGCGGGGTGGCTGCACCGACAGAGCCAGGCGGGAGCCCGCAACAGCGGCCATCGTCAGATCAGGCCCTCCCGGACCGCGTACGCGACGGCGTGCGAGCGATTGCGCAATTGGAGCCGGGTGGTGACGTCATGCAGGATGTTCTTGACGGTGCGCTGGCTGTAGGAAAGGCGCCCGGCGATCTCCGCGGTGTCGTGCCCGCTGGCCACCAACTTGAGCACCTCGGCCTCCCGGTCCGACAGGCCGGAGAACGCCAAACCCCTGGGCGCCAGTACTTGTCGTTGCAGCCGGCCGACCTGGCCGAGCAATCGGCCGAGCAGATCCGGCGGCACCTCACCCTCCCCCGCTGCCACCCGGAGCAGCGCCCTGGCCAGCGAATCCGGGGTGGTGTCGCCGCGGCGCAGCAGTCCGCCGACCCCCACCTCGGCCGCCGCGACCAGGGTGGCGTCGTCGATCACCCTGGCGACCAGCACGGTCCGCGGGACGGACCCCCGTTGCAGGGCGCGAAGCACCCGCAGCACCTCGTCGGTGAGCACATCCGCCACCACAACGGCGACCACCGCCTCCCCCAGGTGTTCCGCGTCGACGACCCGGATCTCCGGGCGCTGCCGCAGTTGACTGATCACCCCCGCCTGCGAAATCGGATCACTGGCGTACACGTACGTGGCCACGGGTGTTTGCATGTCTACCGTCTCCTTCTTGGGCATCGCATCGTCGCGATCTGGCCTCGATGGCCTGCCCGTCGTGAACCCCCACCTGCCTGAACGGGCATCATGAACGGGCAGGCTCAACGTCCGCTCAACGGCATTTGGGTGATTTGTCGGACCGCTCAACGGAGTGCCGCGGCACGCTCAACAAACAATCAACAGCGGGGTCCGACGCGACGACAGCCTGCGGATACGGCTACGGGGAGCTGAGCCCCCCGACGGCTCAGCTCCCCTGGTCAGCACTGGTCGTTAAGGGCTCAGGTCGCGAGAAGTGGCTCGCAGGCGGGGACCTGGGCCATCAGAGCCTGCAGTTCGGCGCCCTGGAAGTCGGCGAGGCCGTAGTCCGCCTGACCCAATTGGTCGGTCTCGAATTCGATCTGATCGACGATGGCGGCGATAGTCTCCGCATCCGGCGCCTCATCGATGGCGATCGCGCCGCCGCCGCTGATGTCGGCCAATCCGATCAGATAGTTCAGGTAGCCGTCATGCAGCGCCTGACCGCCATCGACGGTCGGCGGATCGAGCAGCACCATCCGCCCCGTCATCTCCAACAGGGTGTCGGCCAGCGAGGCGTAGTAGTCCCGGTACGCCGCCCGGAACTCCTCGAGGGTGGCGGTTTCGTCGACGGTCGGGATCGCAAAAAGCGCACCGAACAGTGTGTTGACGTCAGTGCAGCTGTTCTGCAGCCAGATGGCGGTGGTGGCATCCAGACCGGCCGGCTCGACCACGATCGTCAGGGTGGGCTCGTCCGCCACCGAGGTGTCTTCGATGGTGGTGGTGCTCGAAGCCGATGCCGAGGAGGTGGTCGACGGCGCCGGGGTGGAGGACGATGCTCCGGTCGTCGGGGAGGCCGAGGTCGACGATGCGCTGCTGGACGTTGCGGAGATGACCCCGCCGGCCGATGCGGTACCGGTAGTAGGCGTCGAGCAGGCGACGGTGAAGACGGCGGTGGACAGGAGGGCTGCGGCGGCGATGCCGTGGCGGAGGTTCACTTCAAACACCTTCGGTTTCGAGCCCGCACCGAGCGGGACGAGAGACGGGGGTCGGATCCGCCGATCTCAATGCTCAGCAGGCCCGCACGTCCGGCAGTTCAGCCGAACGGCGGACAAGAGTCGGCTGATCGCTGTCCCGGACATGGACGATCGGAATGAGACCCAGATCACGTTTGACGACAGTCCCGATGGTCCAGGACTCCACTCGCCGAGGATTTTGTCGCGTCGAACGCTCATGGCAGGAAGAACTGGCCATCTAGGCGTCCCGGTGCATTCGACTGCTAGCTGCCGTCGGCACCTTCCAGCAGCGGCGCCAGGATCAGGCCCAGATGCAGCCGAAGCCGATCGTGGCCGTCGCTGAGATTCAGCCCGGTCTGCTGTTCGGCCTTGGCGAGCCGGGCGTAGAGCGTCTGCCGATGGATGTGCAGGGCGTTGGCGGTGTCCTGGACGTTGCCGGCCCGGTCCAGGAAGGCCTGCACTGTCTGGGCCAGCGTCGGATCGGGTGTGTCGAGCAGTTTCCGCACCGGCGCGTCGAGGACGAGGTTGGCCAGGTCGGGGCCGGGCACCGAGGCGAGTAACCGGTAGACGCCGAGGTCGGCCCAGCGGGCGATCGGCCGGGTCGCCGGCACCGCGGTTGCCACCTGCGCGGCCAGCCGCGCCTCCAGCCAGCTGTCCCGAACGTCACCGATGTCCGAGCGGGGCTCGCCGATTCCCGCCACCAGCTGTCCGTCCCACTTGCCGGGAACGGCGTCCGCATAGAGCTTCAGGGTCAGTTCGGCCGCCAGGACGGCCGGACCGAGATCGGATCTGTCGGACAGCGGGACGACCAGGGCCGTGCTGTTCGGACCCGAGTCGGCCAGCACGGTGCGGGGTAACGACCACAGGTTCGGCATCAGTGCTTCGTCGGGGGCGGCGGATGGCGCCCAACCGCCGACCACCACCGCAACCACTGCAACGTTCCTGGCGACCAGGCCACGATCCGCGATCCAGATCGCCGATCGGCGAACGGCTTCCGCGTCGCCGGACAGCAGGTCCGCAACGGCACCGGCATCGTCCTCACGCTGCCGATTGAATTGCGCCAGGAACGCGGCGGCGTGTTCCGCCAGCTGCGTCACGATCACCACCGACGGGTCGTCCGTTGCGACGGTGTCGTTGATAGCCCAGATATAGCCGTAGGTCACACCTCGCCAGCGGGCCGGGACACACAACCGAGACCTGATGCCCTGCGCCAGGTCCGCCGGAGTTCGCAGCGGTGCCGAGGTATCGGCGATGCCGAACTGCTCGAACCAGTCCCGGATGTCGCGGGTCGACTGGCGCCGCAGGATGGAGGCCTGCCGGACCGCGTCGACGTCCTCCCGTTGGGTGCCGAAGGCGACGAGATTGAACTCGCGATCCTCGATGGTGATGTCGGCCCGCAGAATCCTGGATGCCTCGTCGGCGATCTCCTGCAACTCCGGCCGCATTCGACACCGCCCCATCCAGGTCCTCCGGGCGTAGTGCCACCCGGAACATTTGTCTACCGACCAAGCGCAACGCCGTGACGAATGTACATTGCCGGGCCATGTGCGGAAGGTGTGTGATCCCTGTGAGCGAAAACGTCCACCGGCCCGATGGCGGGCCCCTCGAACCGCCGCACGGAACAGTTTCACGGACTTTCCGCGCGCCGGTGTCCTGCTTTCCCACCGAATTTCGGAGGCATCCATGGGTTCAGGTCCGGAGCTGCACAAAGGGCTCAAACAGCGGCAACTCAACATGATCGCGATCGGTGGGGTGATCGGCGCCGGCCTCTTCGTCGGATCCGGCGTCGTCATCAATGAGGCCGGTCCGGCGTCATTCCTCACCTACGCCATCACCGGTGTGCTGATCATTCTGGTCATGCGCATGCTCGGCGAAATGGCGACGGCAAATCCCTCGACCGGTTCATTCTCTGACTACGCGCGTTCCGCACTCGGCGGTTGGGCCGGATTCTCGGTCGGCTGGCTCTACTGGTACTTCTGGGTCATCGTCGTCGGGTTCGAGGCCGTTGCCGGCGCCAAGGTTCTGACCTACTGGATCGACGCGCCGCTCTGGCTGCTCTCACTCGGCCTGATGATCCTGATGACGGCCACCAATCTGTTCTCCGTTGCCTCGTTCGGCGAGTTCGAGTTCTGGTTCGCCGGGATCAAAGTCTTTGCCATCATTGCCTTTATCGTGCTCGGTGGCCTGTTCGTCCTGGGCATCTGGCCCAACAAGAGCCTGGATTTCTCCAATCTCACCTCCTACGGCGGGTTCTTCCCGAACGGGGTGGCGGCGATCTTCGCCTCGATCGTGGTGGTGATCTTCTCGATGGTCGGCGCCGAGATCGCCACCATCGCGGCCGCCGAGTCCGACAATCCGGAGCGGGCCATCACCAAGGCGACCAACTCCGTGATCTTCCGGATCGCGATCTTCTTCGTCGGGTCGATCTTCCTGCTAGCCGTCATCGTGCCCTGGAATTCGCCGGAAATGGGCGCCTCGCCCTACGTTGCCGCCTTCACTGCAATGGGCATCCCGTATGCCGACCACATCATGAATGCCGTCGTTCTCACCGCCGTCCTTTCCTGCCTGAATTCCGGGCTGTACACGGCGTCCCGGATGCTCTTCGTGCTGGCCGCCCGTCGCGAGGCCCCGGTGCAATTGATCAGGGTCAACAAGCGTGGTGTCCCGTTCTCCGCCATTCTTGTCTCATCGTTGATCGGTTTCCTGTGCGTGATCGCCGCTGCGGTCTCACCCGACACCGTGTTCCTGTTCCTGCTGAATTCCTCCGGCGCGATCATCCTGTTCGTCTATCTGCTCATCTCGATCTCGCAGGTCATCCTGCGCCGGCGAACCCCGCCCGAGAAGCTCAAGGTCAAGATGTGGCTGTACCCGGTGCTGTCGCTGCTGACCATCGTCGGCATCGTCGCGGTGCTGGTGCAGATGGCGTTGACCGAAGGGGTTCGCGAGCAACTCGTGCTCAGCCTGTTGGCCTGGGCCATCGTCGTGGTGTGCTTCTTCGTCACCAAGTCCCGTGGCGGGTCGGTGTCTGCCGAGGAGGTCCAACAGGGTCTGCCCGGGCATGACGCCAAGCGCGTCCTGGTGCTGGCCAACGAAACCGTGCATGCCGAGGAACTCATCGCCGAACTGCGCCGCATCGACGAGTCCGGCGGCGCCGAGTACTTCGTCTGCGTACCGGCGAACCCCGTCGACACCGGTCAGGCCGAGCACAAGGGCGCGGTGTTCGTCTGGGAGGCAACCGTCGCGGCTGCGCAGCAACGCCTGGACTACACGCTCGACACGCTTCGGACCCACGGTCTGCGGGCCGAGGGCGCGCTTGGCGACTACCGCCCGCTGCGCGCCCTTGAGGAGGCCGCCGCGATGTTCAACCCCGATCAGCTGGTCATCTCCACACTGCCGGCCGAACGGTCGACCTGGCTCCGGAACGACGTCGTCGACAAAGCCAGGGCGGCGTACTCGATCCCGGTCACCCATGTGGAGTCCGACCCCGCCGACCTGGCGATCAGCAACCCCTAGTTCACCTCCACCCGCTCAACCCAACGACAAAGCTCGAGAATCGAGGAGTCATCACGTGGTGAATCAACTGCTCTTGTGGGCCGCCGGCAATTCCAAACTGGAGCACGCCATCACCGGAAACCCGCTGGCCAGCAAGACGGTGCACCGGTTCGTCGCCGGCGCGGGCCTGTCCGACGCGGTCGCCGCGGCCGTCGACCTGAACTCGCACGGCATCGGTGGAATTCTCGACCTGCTCGGCGAGGGTGTCCAGGATCTCGCCGGAGCCGCCGAAGCAACCAAGGAATACCTGGAGGCTGTCGACGTCATCGCCGAGCAGGAGCTCGACTCCACCGTCTCGCTGAAACTCTCCCAACTCGGGTTGACCTTTGACCGATCGGCGTGTGCAGAGAATCTTGCGACGATTCTGCAGAAGGCCAAGGAACTGGGCGTCGGCGTCGAGGTCGACATGGAGCAGAGCGAACTCGTCGACGCGTCGCTGGACGTCTTCCGGGAGGCCGTCGCGGCGTATCCGGAGACCCGGCTGGCTATCCAGGTGTGCCTGCGCCGGACGGTGCTCGATCTGGAGTCGTTGGCTCCGTTCAAGCCTCGGATCAGGCTGGTCAAAGGCGCCTATGCCGAGCCGATCGAGTTGGCCCTGCGCGACAAGGACGAGATCACTGCTCAGTACCGGTACCTGACCGATTGGCTGTTCGCCAAGGGCACCCTGCCGGCCTTCGGTACGCATGACGACACCTCGATCGACTATGCGAAGAAGGCGGCCGTCGAGGCCGGCGTGGGCAAGCAGGACTTCGAGATTCAGATGCTGTACGGGATCCGCCGGGACCTGCAGCAGCAGCTCGCCGACGACGGGTACCGAGTCCGGGTGTACATCCCGTTCGGCTCGTCCTGGTACCCCTACCTGATGCGCCGAATGGCCGAACGTCCGGCGAATTTGCGCTTCTTCGCCCGGTCGCTGGTCGGCGGCTGACCCGCGCGCAGACCCCACCCGTCTCGAAACCTGCCTTTCCCCAGCATCTTCAGCACAGTCAAGGAGTTTGACGTTGGACGCCATCACCCACCCGCCACTGCCGATCAACGAGCCGGTTCACGACTTCCGGCCCGGAAGCCCTGAGCGCAAGGAGCTCTCGGCAAAGCTCCAGCAGTTGGCGGCCGCACCGGTCGACCTGACCATGACCATCGGCGGCGAGCACCGGCTCGGCGGCGGGGACAGCATCGACGTCGTGCAACCGCACAACACCAGCTCGCGCCTGGGCACACTGGCGGACGCGACCGCGGCCGACGTACGGCAGGCGGTGGCCGCCGCGAAGGCGGCAGCCCCGGCGTGGCAACGGATGTCGTTCGACGACCGGGCGGCGATCTTCCTGAAGGCGGCAGATCTGTTGACCGGTCCATGGCGGTCAACGCTCAACGCTGCGACCATGCTCGGCCAGAGCAAGACCTGCTATCAGGCCGAGATCGACGCGGCCTGTGAGCTGGCCGACTTCTGGCGCTTCAACGTCGGTTTTGCCCGACAGATCCTCGCCGAGCAACCGGTGAGCGGGCCCGGGGTGTGGAACCGGTTGGATCACCGCCCACTCGAGGGCTTCGTGCTGGCGATCACGCCGTTCAACTTCACCGCCATCGCCGGCAACCTGTCCACCGCACCGGCCCTGATGGGCAATACGGTTGTCTGGAAACCCTCACCCACCCAACAGTTCTCGGCGCACTACACGATGCGCCTGCTGGAGGCGGCCGGCCTGCCGCCCGGGGTGATCAACATGGTCACCGGCAGCGGTGCGGCGGTCAGCGAGGTGGCGATGCCCGATCCGGACCTGGCCGGGGTGCACTTCACCGGTTCGACCGCGACCTTCGGTCGGCTGTGGGACACGGTCGCCGGGAACCTGCGCGGCTATCGGGCGTATCCACGGCTGGTCGGCGAGACCGGCGGCAAGGACTTTGTGCTGGCCCACCCGTCGGCCGATATCGACGTGCTGCGAACGGCTCTCGTCCGGGGTGCATTCGAGTATCAGGGGCAGAAGTGCTCCGCCGCTTCCCGTTCCTATATCCCGCGGTCGCTGTGGAACCGGATGCGGGACGACTTCGTCGGCGAGGTCGACTCGCTGGCCATGGGTGACGTCACCGACTTCCGCAACTTCGTCGGCGCCGTCATCGATGATCGGTCGTACCGGAAGCTCACCGGCGTGTTCGACCGGGTGCGCGGCGAGGATGGAGTCGAGATCATCGCCGGGGGCACCGCCGATGACAGCAAGGGGTACTTCGTCCGCCCGACGGTCGTCCTGGCGGACAGCCCGGAGCACGAAGTCTTCACCACCGAGTACTTCGGGCCCATCCTGGGGGTCTTCGTCTACGACGACGAGCACTACGACACGGTCCTGCAGGAGTCGGCAGCGACCGGGCCCTACGGGCTCACCGGTTCGATCATCGCGCAGGACCGCGCCGTGATCGTCGAAGCGATGGAAGCGCTTCGGTTCAGCGCAGGCAACTTCTACATCAACGACAAGCCGACCGGCGCCGTCGTCGGGCAGCAACCATTCGGCGGTGCCCGAGGGAGCGGCACGAACGACAAGGCCGGCTCCATCCTGAACTTGCTGCGTTGGGTGTCGCCACGGACCATTAAGGAGACCTTCGTCCCGGCCACCGACTACCGATACCCGTTCATGGACTGACGCGCGCGAGGTCCCATCGCGCGTGGTACCGCGCGCAGTCACCGGCGACAGTCTTGGAGAGACCGCATGCCCGAACTTGACACCGCGGAAGCGGCCGCTGGACCGGAACTGACGGCACACGCCAGCATCTGGTGGCTCCGTGTCGACGCATGGGCCTCCCTCGCCGACATCACCAAGCGCCTGGCGGACCCGCTCACGGCTCGAGAGCAGCACCGCGCACTGCAGGTGCAGATCACCGACCTGGTGCTGCTGCTCGATCCCCTCGAGACCTACTGGGCGTACCCGGGTCGGGATTACCTGCAGCAGATCGCAACCCTGTGCGAAACGGCCGACTACAAACCCGCCATGCGACTGGCAGATACCGTGACCAGAACCCTGTCCGGTGAGGTGGCCAACCTCGGGGCCGCCCCAGAGCCGATCGACGGGCGGGACGGGTCGAACGGCGCGCAGATCGGCGAGAGATCCGCGGACCGACCGTCCTTTCAGGTGCTGGTCGTCGACGACATCCCCACGGCGGAGACGCAGGCCATGCGACGGGAGATGCGTGGGCGGCGTCGCCCGGAGGATCCGTTCACCTACGACCTGCTGGTGGTGCCCAGCTTCGAGGACGCCCTGGTGGCGGTGTTGGTCAACTCGCAGATTCAGGCGTGCATCATCAGGCCGGGATTCGCCGTCACCTCGCCGAACCGCCTCGGTGACCTCCGCCGCTTCATCGAAGGAGTTGAGCTTCCTGCAGTGCAACGACTCTCGGCGGAGCAGCGGACGCTACTGCTCGGCGAGCAGATCGCCCAGCGGCGTCCCGAGATCGATCTCTACCTGGTCGCACAGGTGTCGATCGAACGAATTGCCGGCAACCTGACCCGAAGGTTCCGGCGCATCTTCCACCACCATGACTTCCTGGAGCTGCACCTGTCGATCCTGCGTGGCGTGGCGGAGCGCTACGACATGCCGTTCTTCACCGCCCTGCGGGATTTCAGCCGGCAGCCCACCGGTGTCTTCCACGCGCTGCCGATCTCCCGGGGAAAGTCGGTGGTCAATTCGCCCTGGATCCACCAGATGAGCGACTTCTACGGGCTGAACATGTTCCTGGCAGAGACTTCCGCGACCTCCGGTGGTCTCGACTCGCTCCTGGATCCATCCGGCCCGATCAAGAAGGCCCAGGAACTGGCCGCGCGCGCCTTCGGTTCCGCGGAGACATTCTTCGTGACGAACGGGACATCGACGGCCAACAAGATCGTCACGCAGTCGATCATCACGCCGGGTGACGTCGTCTTGGTGGACCGAAATTGTCACAAGTCCCATCACTACGCGATGGTCCTCGCGGGCGCCCAGGTGACCTATTTGGACTCCTATCCACTCGACGAGTTCTCGATGTACGGCGCCGTTCCGCTCGAGTCCATCACCCAGCGCCTGCTCGCCTACCGGGACGCGGGGCGGCTCGACCAGGTCAAGATGCTGTCCCTGACGAACTGCACGTTCGACGGCATCGTCTATGACGTCGAGCGGGTGATGCACGAGTGCCTGGCGATCAAACCGGACCTGGTTTTCCTGTGGGACGAGGCTTGGTTCGCCTTCGCCGGGTTCCACCCGATCTACCGGCGGCGAACGGCCATGGCCGCCGCCCGCACCCTGCAGCTGCGGTACGCGAGCCCCGAGTATGCCCGCGAGTACCAGGCGGCCCTGGAGGCGGGTCAGCCGGGTGGTGGCCCGCCCCCGATGCCCGACCCGGCCCAGGTCCGCATCAGGGTGTACGCCACCCAGTCCACGCACAAGACCCTGACGTCACTACGGCAGGGTTCGATGATTCACGTCTTCGACCAGGAGTTCCATCACCTGAACGAGGAGGCCTTCCACGAGGCCTACATGACGCACACCTCGACCTCCCCGAATTATCAGATCCTCGCCTCGCTCGATGTCGGTCGTGCCCAGGCGGAACTGGAGGGCTACTCGCTCGTCCAGCGCCAGGTGGAGCTGGCGATGAACCTGCTCGAGACCATCGAGGCGCACCCGGTTGCCAGCAAATACTTCCGGTTCCTGACGACGCCGGAGATGATCCCGGCCGAGTACCGCCGATCGGGCATCGACTTCCCGCTGCGCGAAGGCTTGGGGCGGATGGAGAAGGCATGGCGGACCGACGAATTCGTCCGTGACCCGAGCCGCCTGACGCTGCTGATCGGCGCGACCGGGATCGACGGCGACACCTTCAAGCACAGCTACCTGATGGACCGTTACGGCATTCAGGTCAACAAGACCTCGCGCAACAGTGTGCTCTTCATGACCAATATCGGAACCACCCGCAGCTCGGTGGCCTACCTGATCGAGGTCCTGGTCAAGTTGGCCGAACATTTCGACGACGAACTCGCCCAACTCGGGCCACTCGGCAGGCGGGCCAGGGATCGGCGGGTCGCCGCGCTCACCGGGAACCCGCCGCCGCTACCGAATTTCAGCTATTTCGCCGACCGCTTCCGGCACGATCCCGGCAGCCCGGATGGGGACCTTCGCGCAGCGTATTTCCTGGCCTACGTCGCGGGTTCGACCGAGTACATCCCGCACGAGGAGCTTGCCGAACGCGTCGGTCAAGGTCGAGAGGTTGCCTCGGCCATGTTCGTCACGCCCTACCCGCCGGGATTCCCGATCCTGGTCCCCGGACAGGTCGTGACGGCCGACATCCTTGCCTTCATGTCGGCGCTGGACACCCGAGAGATCCATGGATACCTGCCCGAGTTCGGCTACCGGGTCTTCACCGACGCCGCGATGCGGGCCAGCTCGGGCCCACGGCCAATCGCCACCCACACAACAGCAACCCCCGAAACCGAGCCGGCCGGATAACCGGCTGTCGCCACCATCAGGTCGCGACGCCGATGATCTCCCGCCGCGCGGTCGGCACGTCGGGCCGCTCGCGGATCCGCTGGCTGATCACCTGGGTGATCCCGTCACCGCGCATCGATACCCCGTACAGCGCATCGGCGGATTCCATAGTGAATTTCTGGTGGGTGATGACGATCAGCTGCGAGGAATCCCGCAGCTCCGTCATCAGGCCGACGAGCCGAGTCAGGTTGACCTCGTCGAGCGCTGCCTCGACCTCGTCCATGATGTAGAACGGGCTCGGCCGGGCCCGGAAGATCGCCACCAGCAGCGCGACCGCGGTCAACGACCGCTCGCCACCGGAGAGCAGGGACAGCCGCTTCACCTTCTTACCGGGCGGCCGGGCGTTGACCTCGATGCCGGTGGCCAGCATGTCCGACGGATCCGTCAGGATCAGTTCGCCCTCGCCGCCGGGGAACAGCGTCGAGAAGACCGCCTTGAACTCCCGCGCGACGTCCCAGTAGGCCGACTCGAACAGTTCCAGGATCTTCTGGTCGACCTCCTTGATCACCGACAGCAGGTCCTTGCGGGTGGCCTTGAGGTCTTCCAGTTGGGTGGCGAGGAACTTGTGCCGCTCCTCGATGGCGGCAAACTCCTCCAGCGCCAACGGGTTCACCTTGCCGAGCGCGTTGAGGTCACGTTCGGCGCGCCGGAGCCGGCGCTCCTGCGACGGCCGGTCGTACGGCATCGGCGGCGGCGCGGAGACGTCATCCCCGCGTTCCTTCGCAGCCTGGTACTCGGCGGTCTCGTCGAGGGTCGGCGGCACCGGGACGTCCGGCCCGAAGCCGGCGATCAGTTCGTCGCCCGGGACGGCGAACTCCTCGATCGACCTCGCCGCGAGCGCCTGCGCCTGCAGAGTCTGCTGCGCGCGCAGCACCTCACCGGAGTGCACCGCGTCGGTCAGCCGATCCCACTGCTTCTGCAGGTCGGTCGCCCGCGCCCGGGCGGCGGTCAACGTCTCGTCGGCACCCGCCCGCAGCACGGCGGCGCGATCCCGCTCGGCCGCGGCTTCGGCCAGCGAGATCTCCAGGCGCTGCGCCACCCGACGGCCGACCTCGACGACCCTGGTGGCCACCGCTGAACTGGCGGTGCGCCTGGCTTCCGCCTCGGCCACCCGGATCCGGTGCTGACGTTCCTGACGGGCCTGCCGGCGCAAGGATTCGGCGTTGCCGGCGGTCGCCCTGGCGCGTTCCTCGGCGGTGCGCTGGACGAGCCTGGCCTCCACCTCACGCTGCCGGGCAAAGGAGGTCAGTTCCGCCAGCGCGTCCCGGGCGGCGGGGTCGACCTCCTCCGGGGCGTCCTCGGACTCGACGGCGAACAGCCGATCCTGCAGGTCGGACAAGGTGGAGCGGTGCTGGTCGCGGGCGAGTTCCGCGGCCTCCCGCTGCCGGTCCAGCCGGTCCGCCTCGGCGACAGCGGACCGCGCGGACGACCCGAAGCGGGCCAACTCCTCGGCGACGGCCGACATCCGGGCATCCGAATGATGCAGCGCCGCAAGCGTTCTGGCTTTGTCCTGCAGCCGCTGATCGGCCTCCGCCCGCGCACCCGCGAGCGCGGCCTCGAGCCCGGAAATCTGCTCGACGGTCGATGCCAACTCCTCGGCGGCGCGGTCCCGGGTGGCCTGGATCTCCAGCATGGACTGCCCGCCGGTACTGCCGCCGACGGCCCAGTCGGGGCCGATCAGGTCGCCGTCGGCGGTGACCGCGCGAACGTCCGGGATGCGTTCGACCACTTCGACCGCGGACGCCATGTCCGGTACGACGACGACCCGGTCCAGCGCCCTGGCCAGCGCCGGCAGTAGGCCGGCGCGGGCGGTCAGCAGGTCGATGGCCCACCTGGCGCCGTCCGGCAGGTCCGGCCAGCCGCGCCGGTCCGGCATGTTCCGCGAGCCCTGGACCAGCACGCCGGCGCGCCCACTGCCGTTGGCCCGCAACAGTTCCAGCGCCGCGGCCGCCTCGGGGACGGTGCCGACCGCGACGGCCTCGGCGATCGCGCCAAGGGCGGCGGCGATGGCCGTCTCGAATCCCGGAGTGATCTCCAGCGCGTCGGCGACTCCGCCGAGCAGTCCCGGCAACGTGTCACCGGCCGTCAGCAGCGTCTGGGTGCCGTCCCGCCGGTCGAGGCCGAGTGAGAGGGCTTCGACGCGTGCCCGCAGCGTGGACGCGGTGGTCTGGGCGGTGCGGAGCGCGTCGGTGAGTTCCGCGGTGCGGGCCTTTGCGGCGGCGGCCGCAGCCGCGGCCTCCTCGTGTGCCTCGTCCAGGCCGATCTCGGAGGAATCCAGGTCGCCGACCGAGTCCTGCGCGGCCGCGAACGCCGATTCCGCGGCGGCTGCGCGCTCGCGGGCCTCGGACACCGCCTGGGCCAGTCTGGTGACTTCGTCATCGCCGGCGGACAGCCGGGACTTTGCAGCGGCGACCTGGCCGGCCAGCCGGGCGAGGCCCTCCCGGCGGTCGGCGATCAGCCGGTTCGCAGCGACCAGTTCGCTCTCGGCGGCCCGGAGCGCACTCTCGCATTCGATCCGCTCCGCGGTCGCGTTGGTCAACTCGTCGGCGGCGGCCTCGACGGTCTCCTGCAGGGTTTCCTGCTCGGCCTCCGCGCGGGCAGCGGCCGCCTCCAACTGCTCCGGGTCCCGTCCGGTGGTGGCGTCCCGGGCCGGCCCCGCGAGGTTCCGGGCCCGCTCGGCGGCGAGCGCGATCGTGCCGCGCATCCGCTCGGCGAGGGCCGACAACGCGAACCAGGTGTCCTGCGCCTGCTGCAAGGCGGGGGTCGCCGCACGCAACGTCGCCTCGGCGGTCTGTTGCTCGGCGGTGGCGACCGCAAGCTCCTCCTGGACCCGCTTCCGGTGGTCGATCGCGGCCTGCTCGTCGACCGCCTCCTGCGCGATCTTCGCGGTGATCTGCGCGAGATCATCGGCCAGCAGCCGCATCTTCGCATCCCGCAGGTCGGCCTGCACACCGGCGGCGCGGCGGGCGATCGCGGCCTGCCGGCCGAGGGGGCCGAGTTGGCGGCGGATCTCCCCGGTCAGGTCGGTGAGCCGGTTCAGGTTCGCCTGCATGGCATCGAGCTTGCGGACGGTCTTCTCGCGTCGCTTGCGGTGTTTGAGAACGCCCGCGGCTTCCTCGACGAAGGCCCGCCGGTCCTCCGGGCGGGCCTGCAGCACGGCGTCGAGCTGGCCCTGCCCGACGATGACGTGCATCTCCCGGCCGATCCCGGAGTCGGACAGCAGTTCCTGGATGTCCAACAGTCGGCAGGACGAGCCGTTGATCTCGTACTCCCCCACCCCGTCGCGGAACATCCGGCGGGTGATGGAGACCTCGGCGTAGTCGATGGGTAGCGCGCCGTCGGAGTTGTCGATGGTCAGCGTGACCTCGGCCCGGCCCAGTGGTGGCCGGTCCGCGGTGCCCGCGAAGATGACGTCCTCCATCTTGCCGCCGCGCAGCGCCTTGGCGCCCTGCTCGCCGAGGACCCAGGCGATGGCGTCGACGACGTTGGACTTCCCGGAGCCGTTCGGCCCGACAACCGCGGTGATGCCCGGCTCGAAGCGCAGCGTGGTGGCCGAGGCGAAGGACTTGAAACCCTTCATCGTGAGGGACTTCAGGTGCACGGTTGCTCGGTCCCTCTCTGTTCGTTCAACTGCTCCGTCGGCTCAACCGCTGTGTTCGAGCGTCATGGTGACGTTACCGGCCGGCATCGACAGTCCCGGGGATCTGCGCGCCCTGAGTCGCAGCCGCCTGTGGCGTGACCCCGGTCTCAATGACGCACTCATCGCCGTGTCGAATCGAGCCTAGAACCTTCCTGGGAATCCACTGGTAGAGTGTTCCCTATGGAGACGACAATCGATTCGGTCGGTCGGATCGTCCTACCCAAACACCTTCGCGAAAGTCTCGGCTTGATGCCGGGCACGACCGTGGATGTCAGCGCATATGGGGCCGGTCTTCAGGTCTTGCCGGCCGGACGCACGGCGAGAATCGTTGAGATCGACGGCGCGACCGTTGCCCAGTCGGACACTCAAGTGACAGACGAGATCGTCTTCGGGCTCATCGACAGCCTGCGGCGGTGAAAACCTCCGTCCAGGGCGCGGTCGCTGTGGACACCAGTGTGGTCATTCCGTACGTCATGCAGTCGCATCCCGCCCATCTGGCCACCCGCCGCCAGCTCGCCGGGCGGCAGGTCGTCCTGACCACCCATTCGCTGGCCGAGTCATACTCGGTCCTCACCCGGCTACCTGGTGACGCCCGGTCAACTCCGACCGATGCAGCCACCCTGCTGGCAGCCAACTTTCCAACGCCCATCGCCCCCGATGCCGATGTCGCCCGGCGACTTCCCGACGTGCTGGCACCCATCGGCATTGCCGGCGGCGCCGTGTACGACGCCCTTGTCGGCCTTGCCGCCGCGGCGGCGCACATTGCCCTGGTGACTCGTGACGTCAGGGCCGTTCCTACCTACGCGGCCGTGGGCGCGACCATCGAGATCCTGACTTGAAGCGCACGCCACCGAACCGACCCTTCAAACGTCCGGATCACCGGAGGGAGAAGGCGACAAATCGCTCGCGCAACCCATTTATGTAGTGCTTGTGTGACGCCATGGATATTTCTTGGATCGACCCTGCGCGCCCGGCGGTCGCCGACGTCGCGGGGGCGGTGGCCGTGCGGGAGGCGGCCCGAACGGTCGACTGCCCGCATCAGTTGAACTCCCCGGTGAACGATTTCGTCGCCGGCCTGCGGCACGGCTGGGACGGTGACCCGGCGCAGACCGCCGTCGCCCGGAACGCGCAGGGCACGGTGGTCGCGGTGTTCGGCGTCGACCTTCCGACGCGTGACAACACCCACCTGGGCGACGTTTTCCTCACGGTCGACCCCGCCTGGCGCCGCCGGGGCATCGGAACCGAACTGTTCGCAACCGGTGTCGACCGGGTCAAAGAGGCCGGCCGCACTCTGGTGCTGGCGAACTGTTGGGACGGGTCGGCAGGCATTCCCTTCGCCAAGTCGGTCGGCCTGGACCGCGCCAGCGAGGAAATCATGCGACGGCAGGACCTGCGCACCATCGACCACGATCACGTCGCCGGACTCGCTGTCCAGGCCCGCCGGTATTCGGCGGACTACGACCTGCTCCGCCTGCCCGGCGCGGTACCCGACCACCTGCTGGACGCCGTCGCCACCATGACCGAGGCCATCAACGACGCCCCCATCGACGATCTCGACATCGAGGACGAGGTGTTCAGCCCCGACCGGATCCGCGGGTTCGACACTGCTCAGGAGGCATCTGACCGGCGGATCTACCGGCTCGTCGCCCGGCACCGGGAGACCGGTGAACTGGCCGGTCACACGCTGGTCGGTATCCCGGCGCAGCATCCGTGGCAGGCCTGGCAGTTCGACACCAGCGTCGTTCGGGCCCATCGGGGCCACCGACTCGGGCTGCTCCTCAAGGCCGAAATGCTCAAGTGGCTGCGGGACGCCGAACCCCAGCTGCACCGGCTCGACACCTGGAACGCGGCGTCCAACGCCCACATGATCGAGATCAACGAGATCCTCGGCTACCAGGTCGTTGCCGGCGCCATCGGGTGGCAGCGGCGGCTGTAGCGAAAAGGTGCTGGTGGTCTCGTCTCTGGCGAGACCACCTGGCCGCCCTGTCATCCCGACCTGTTCGTGGCACCCTCGGGTTTCGCGGTGCACACTGGTTCGAGGGGCGGCTCGGCCGACCCCGCCGACCCGCCGCCGCGAGACCCGCGTCGGGAGGCCAGATGTCCAGGGCGATCAACGGTTACCCCCGGCGCCGGCCATTACAGCTGCGGCACCGCAGCCTTCGCGGCCGAGCCCGGTCGATCGTTCGGACCGCCCTATTGGTCACGACACTCGTCGTCGCCACTGCCGGGTTCGGGCCGGTAGCGGCAGCGGCCGACGTCGACAGGTCCATGGCGGCGATGGCGACGCCTGCGCCGCAAACCGCCCAGCAGGCAGCCGATCTGGGGAGAGCCAACGCGGCCGGCCACGATGTCGAACAGAGCATTGCCGTCGTCGACCGGGTCAGCGGCGAACTGGTCGCGGCGCACGAGGGCGACCGGGTCTTCAACGCAGAGTCGATCCTCAAGCTGTTCACCGCGGCGTTCTATCTGCTCGAAGCCAACGGCACACCCGATTCCGAGTTGACGGAGCAGCTACGCACGATGATCGAGGTGTCGGACAACGGTATTCAAGCCGAGCTGTGGGACGTGGACATCATCCCGACCATCGCCGAGCGCTACGGCCTGCCGAACACGACCAACGGGCCCAACCCGAGCGACGGAACCTGGGGCTCCGACCGGATCACCGCCGCCGACCAGGCCCGTTTTCTGTTCCTGATGTCGCAGGATCCGCTGGTCGGACCACACCTGATGCCCTGGATGGCGTCGACCGCGACGACCGGAGCCGACGGGTTCAACCAGACCTTCGGGTTCAATGTCCTCACCGGTGATCACGGATCCAAACAGGGGTGGAGTGATCCGGGCTGGTCGCCGGCGAACCTGCATTCCGTCGGTTGGACGGACCGGTACTTCGCGGCGATCCTGCAGACCTCACCCACCGCCACCTACGCGGCGATGCGGGCCGCTGCCACCCACACCGCCCGGCTGATCGCCGGTGTGCCGGAACCAGGCGTGGCCGGCGCCGACCCACCGCCGGATCCCTCCGCGCTGCTCGCCGCCGTTTTCTCGTTGGCAGGGACCGACACCGCGGCCAGTGTTGCGCATTCAATCGCAAAAATCCTGCGCCACAACGACGTTGTCTCGATGTTCGGCGTCGGGCGGCTGGCCGCCGAGCTGGTGCGCGCCGACGACAAGCGCTGCTGACGTCGAATCCGTAACGGGCGGCGATGACTTTGCTGCCCCATCACCGTCGTTACTGCAGAACACGATCGACCATCGGAGGGCAGCCATGTTACTGACCGACAGGAACGCGGTGATCTACGGCGGCGCCGGCACCATCGGCAGCGCGGTGGCCAAGGCGTTTGCCCGCCAGGGCGCTCGGGTGCACCTGGCCGGCCGCACCCCGGCCACCCTCACCGCGGTGGCCGATGACATCCGCGCCGCCGGCGGCAAGGCGGAAACCACGGTGCTGGACGCGCTGGACGAAGCGGCCGTCGACTCCTATGTCGAGCACATCATCAGCACCGCAGGCAGTCTGGACATCTCGTTCAACCTGATCGGAGTGGACGACGTGCAGGGCACCCCGCTCGTCGAGATGTCGCTGGCGGACTTCGAACAACCCATCCTCAAGTCGGTGCGATCGACCTTCATCACCGCGAGAGCCGCTGCGCGGCAGATGATCCGACAACGTTCGGGAGTCATCCTGACCTTCGGCGGCGGCGGTCACCGCAACCCGATCCGCGACTACTCAATCGGCGGCTTCGTGGTCTCGCTGGCGGCCATCGACACCTTGCGCCGCCAACTCGCGGCCGAACTCGGCCAGTACGGCATCCGGGTGCTCACCGTGGAGTCCGGCGGGATTCTCGAATCGCTGCCCGCGGATTTTCCCGGACGGCAGGAGATCGAGGACCTCATCGTGCCGCCCACCATGTTGAAGCGGACCGCAACGTTGGCGGATATCGGCAACGTTGCGGTCTTCGCCGCTTCGGACCTTGCCGGTTCGATGACCGGGACGATCCTCAATACCAGCTGTGGTGCCTCGGTCGACTAGGGAGCCTGGCAGGTGCGGGCAGAGACATTCTCCGTTGTCGAATGACGCCCTCCCCTTCATCGACTGCTGCCAGGGTCAGGCCGTGAAGTCGAAGGTCCCGGGCGCCACCCCGGTCGATGTCAGATACGGGTTGGTGTAGGTCAGCTTGTAGGCACCGGTACCCGGCATCGGGACGACAAACGTCAGGATGTTGCGTTCGCTGTCGGAGACGGTTTCCGGGTAGAGCGCGTCGCAGCAGTAGTCACTGCGGCCGTCGGCGAGGACGGACGTCCCGTCGGGACCGGTGATCGAGAATTCCTCGACACCGGTGTTGTAGCCCTGGGCCTGGCAGCCCGCCGCGCAGGTCAGCTTGATCCGCAGATTGAGCAGGGCATCGCCCTTCTCCCCTGATTCGTAGCTCGGGGCGAGCGTTCCGCTGACCACCTCGACGTTGATCTGCCCCTGGGACAGCGATCCCGTCGCCGTCAGCACTGCCGGCTCGACGCTGTCGACCTGGCCGGACTCGGCCAGCGGGATGCTGGTCTGGTTATCGGCGGCATCACCGTAGACCAGCGTCACCTTGTCGATGGCCTCGTCGAAAATGATTGTGTCAGCGGCCTTTTCGGGAATGACGGAGAAGACCGCGGTCCCCCTCGCCTGGCCCCCGCCGGGAATCCCGGGGCTGTCGAAGAAGCCGTCCTGCGATTGACCGTCGACCTGAACGTCGGCGTTGGGCGGTGAATCGTTCTCGGTACCGAGATTTTGGTAGGTAAGGCGCACGGTGATGTCGACCCCATCGCCGAAGCCCTGCTCGGCGGTGACCTCGTCCACGGTGATCGCGAAGCCGTCATACCAGCCGGTCTTCCCGATGGCCCGGGTGATCGGCGGAGCGGCCCCGTCGGTAGTGACCTCGGCCTCGCTGGTGTCGGGTGCGGGCTCGCTGCTTTCCTCCGTACCGCCGTTGTCCCGCACACCCTCGGTGCCCTGATTTGCACTGATGGCGGCCTGAATGCTGTTGGCCGCAGCCTGTGCCGATCCTTCGACACCTCCGCCGCAGGCAGCAAGTGTGCCGATCAGCGTCAATCCGGCAGCGGCGAACGTGACGGTGCGGGCAATTCGCATGTGTGGCTCCATGTCGACGAAGGAACTTGGTTCGCCAAGGCAAGGACACCGGGCCGGATCGGGTGATACGACGTTGTCGGAGCGACAACGCATCTCGAGGAGTCGTCGGCGATCAGAACAGGTCGTCGGTCTCCCCGGTCACCACGCGAAGCCATTTGCCGCCGTAGGGCGGCAGAGTCACTTCCAGAATCCCATCGGTCGTGATCGGCAGCTGCACAGCCCGGTCGAACAGGTCGACGCATCGCGTGCCGGCCGGCTGTTGCGGAACGGATACCTGCACTGTCACCTCGGCGTCCGCGAGGTTGTGGCAGAGCAGGAGGGTCCGGCCGAGCCAGTCGGTGCGGTGTACCAGGACCGACGGCACGTCGTGATCCAATACCGACACCACGCCCCAACCCAGCTCGGGACATTCGCGATAGCACCGGATCCGTTCCCTGACGAAGGAGAGCAGTGACTCCGAATCATGGCGCTGCGCAGCAACATTGATCTCGTCCGGGCTGTAGGGATGGCTCGGGAACGGTCTGCACAGTTGGTCGGGGTCGGCGGCGGCGCTGAACCCACCGAGCTCTCCGGCCCGCCACTGCATGGGTGTCCGGACCGCCATCCGGCTCGGTAGGTCGAGGTTCTCCCCCATGCCGATCTCTTCACCGTAGAACAGGGTCGGGGTGCCCGGAAGCGACATCATCAGGCTGTACACGAGCCGGATGCGTCGTTGGTCGCCGCCGAGCATCGGCGGCAGTCGACGTCGAAGTCCCCGCCCGAAGACCTGCATCCCCTCGTCCGGGCCGAAGGCCGCGAAGACCTCCTGCCGCTCGGCACCGCTGAGCTTGTCCAGCGTCAGTTCGTCGTGGTTACGCGCGAAGACGGCCCACTGTGAGTCGGCCGGCTGCTGCGGCCGACCCAGCAGCGCCGACCTGATCGGCCCGGCGTCCGATCGTGCCAGCGCCAGGTACATGGCCTGCATCGTCGGGAAGTCGAACAGCATGGTCAACTCATCGCCGTCCTCGTCCCCGAAGAATGCCCTTGCCTGTTCGAACGGGAGGTTGACCTCGCCCAGCAGGATCGCGTCGCCGCTGCGGCGACCGAGGAACGCCCGGAGGTCGCGCAGGTACTGGTGCGGCTGCGGCAGTTCCGCCGCGCCGCCTTCGATACCCGTCGTTTCCAGGAGGAACGGGACGGCGTCCACCCGGAACCCCGACAGCCCCAAGTGCATCCAGAACCCGATCACCCGGGCAATCTCGTCACGGACGGCCGGGTTCGCCACGTTGAGGTCGGGCTGGCTGCGGTAGAAACGGTGCAGGTAGTACTGCCCGGCCTTGCGATCCTTGGTCCAGATGCTGGTCTCCCGATCCGGAAAGACGACGTCGCCAGGCTTTTCGGGTCCCGGCTCATCCCGCCAGACATACCAGTCCCGGTACGGGGAATCCGTCGAGGCGCGAGCCGACTGGAACCAGGGGTGCTGCGCGCTGGTGTGGTTGACGACAAGATCGGCGATCACCCGCAGGCCACGTGAACGCGCGGAGCGCATGAACTCCACGAAGTCGCCGAGGGTCCCCAGGCGCGGGTCGACCGTGTAGTAGTCGGTGATGTCGTAGCCGTCGTCGACGTCGGCGGTCGGGTAGAACGGCATGAGCCAGATGACGGTCACCCCCAGCTCGACGAGGTGATCGAGCCGAAGGGCCAGCCCGGCGAAGTCGCCGACGCCGTCACCGTCGGAATCGTAGAAGGTCTGCACGTCCAGGCAGTAGAAGACCGCGGTCTTCCACCACAAGTCGGCGGTCTGCGTCACCCTCATACCGCACCCCGGGACAGTCGGCGTTCGCCGCACCGCCGAACGTCCCAGGGGGCCCTGTCGTCGGGACTGTGGAATGCAATCGGCACCATCAACGCTCAGTGCCCGAGGCGGTGCGGCTCAAACCATCAAGGCACTCAGAGGGCGTTGATCGCCCGGGTCATCTGCTCGACCGTCTTCTCCCCGAGGTCATTGAACTCGGACTGCAGGAACGGCCCGGCCAACTTGGCCAGTCCGTTGAAGGTGATCTGAGCGTGGTAGGTGATCATCGAACCGGACGGCGTCGCGGCGACGGTCATGTCGTCGATGGACGTTGCCGTTTTGTTCTCGCCGATCAGCTTGACGTGACCGGGCTCCAGTTCCGCCAACCGGTAGGTCAGCTCGGTCTCGCGACCCTTGATCACGGAAACGTTGTGCCAGGTAGTACCGACCTCCACCGGTCCGGCGGTCTCCTGCACGCACGACTTGGTACCGGGATCCCATTCTTCTGCGTTGGCGAAGTCTTTCAGGTAGTTCACCACCACGTCGACGGGCTTGTTGACCGGGAATGATCGTTCGATGTCGATCACAGGCCGACCCTCTCGTTGTCTCCGCCGTCGTACCGCTCGCCGGTGACCTTGGCCTTGACAAAGCTGATGACGGACGCGATCCGGCCGCCCGGGGTGTCCCAGTATTCGGCGGAATGACCGGTGACCTTGATCAACACCACGTTGGCATCCTCGGGACCTTCGGGCATCCAGGCCTCGACCCAGGTGTTCCAGAGTTCCTTGGCCTTTGCCGTGTCGTCGACAATCTCGGCCTCGCCGTCGAGGGATATCCAGGTGTCGTTCGAGGTCAAGGTCACGCCGACGTGCGGGTTGTCGGTGATGTGCTGGACCTTGCGGGAGTCGCGCTCGGCGAAGAACCACAGGTCGCCATCGAACTCGACCTCCTGCTGGGCCATCGGGCGGCTGATGTAATGCCCGTCGGCGTCCACGGTGGTCAACATCCCGATGCGGATGCCTTTGGCCAGATCGGCGACTTTCTTTACCTGCTCTGCGGTATCGGTCATGGTGCGTTCCTTCCAGTTGCTGTGTCCTGGTTCTACTGCCGGCTCGCCTCGATCAGATGCGCCCGGCGGAGATCGGCGCATCGAACCAGCGGTGTGCGGTAGCGCTCTCGCAACAACCCGTACCCCGCGGTAGGCACGACCACACATCTGCCGCGATCGTGCACCAGCGACCCCCGTCGTCGGCCGGTCGGTGAATCCCGGCACCGAAGCCTGTCGTTCGACGCTGGGTCACCCCTGTTGGCCGACGTGCCCGGAGTTCACGCACGGTGAGGTGGAAACGGTCCAGCCGCCGGTGCCGGGAGCCGACCGAGTGACGCGGAGTTCGGGCTATTCCCCGACGGCCCGCGATGCGGCATAGTGCTCCTTGGCGGTCGTGGTCGTTTGATCCCATTTCGTCCCAGGGGCGGCGGCAGCAGCAGACCTGCGGACGGCCAGGCGTGAGCAGCATCCCCTTGTCAGGATTTGCGACACCGGCGTCGCGGTCGCAGTGACCGAATGAAGGAGCAAATTCCCGATGACCGAATCGACCCCGACAGACCCGAATCCCCTGCAGGCCAAACGTTCTCCGCTGACCTTCGGCGCCGCGAGCTACGCCGCGATGCTGCAGAGTCAGGTCGAGATGACAATGCAACTGACCACCGCCTGGGCCGCCGCCGTGTCCGCGATGTCCAGCAGGATGCTCGCACCGAGGCAGACCGTCGACAGCGACGGCAAGCCGTCGAGCGACGCCTGGAGCAACAGCTTCCGGGGTTTGCGGTCGGTCCGCGACGTCGGGGGGGCAGACCGAGATACGCCGTCGGAGCAGCCCGTAGCCGGTCTCACCTGGAGCCGACCGGTCTTCGATCAGCCCGCCAACGCCGGAATGCTGCGCTGGTTGACCGAACCACCGACCCTGCAGACCAACTTGTTCGACGAGACCATCGAGCTGCTGGTCGACGAGGACATCAAAACCGCGAGCTGAGTGCTCGCGAAACACTGCTCGATTTCCGCAGGTGCAAGAAGGCGCATTCTTCACATTTCCGCAATGGCCTGTTCGGTCGCGCGCCACTCGTTGTTCACCCAACTGCAGCCATGGCCTGTTCTGATTCCCGACGGGTCACATCTCATGCGCCGGCGCGTCGCTCAATGGCCATCCCGAGCCGGAAACCCGTTGTCAGACAATATCTTCGATCCTGCGATGTGGCCCGCCCGAGCGGCCGTGACACCATCCGACGAGGACCGGGCAGGCTCTCGGAGTTAGTTGAAGCCAGCATTAACAGCCAAGAATGTGCTGGAGCACAATTAGTTCACAGCATCGCTCTATTCAATGGTGATGATCATCTGTACGCTCCGCGATACCACCTGCGAACAGGGAGTACGAATGCCCCTTCAGGCGATGACCGCCGTCCGCGCAGTACACGACATCCAGTACGGCCGCAGCATTGCGGTGCATCACGGCGCACCCGGCCGGGTCGTCAACCTGCAACCCGGCTGGGCGGACACCACCTACACGGTCGAGTTCACCGCGGACACCGGCTCGACCCTCACTCTGGTCGGTCTGACGGCCGGCGACGTCCAACCCGGCTGACCGGTGAACCGGCTCTACGGAGCCGACCCGTCGATCAAGCCGGCTGAATCAACCCGATCACGTTGCCATCGGTGTCCTTGACGCTTGCAACGAGCCGGCCGCCGAAATCGGTCACGGCCTGCTGCTCCTTCGCGCCCGTTGCCAGCAGATCGGTGATCGTCTGCTTGATGTCACCGACATGCCAGTAGCTGACCGGACCGGTCATGCCCTTGCTGTGGCCATGGGGGTCCAGACCGATCTCGGTTCCATCGACGTTGAACTGCACGTAGTACGCCTGGTCCATCACCGGCTGGACGCCGCCGAGTAGACCGCTGTACAGGGCCTTGGCCTCCCCCAGGTCCGTCACCGGGTAGATGACAGTCTTGACTGCTGTGGTCATGCGATTCTCCTCTGCTGGTGCACTGCGCCGAAATGCGCAGGCGTGATTCGTCCGGTTCGGCCGGCTTGTCAGTGGCTGAACGACTTGACCGAGTCGGTCCGGCTGCGGTGCAGCCGACACCTCCCTGACGGATCACGGCGCGCTGATGTGACGGCCCGCCGGAGGGTGCCGCTCATCGCGGGTGGTTTGGATCCCCGCCCAGCGGGCACTGCACAACCAGTGGCTCGACGGCGCGAACACGTCGGACGAGCCTGACCCGTACCAACGTCGGACAAAGGAGTGCCAATGGCAACGATTCTGTGGATCCTGGCCGTGATTCTGGTGATCAGCGGAATCTTCGCGATCTTCCGCAAGCAGGTGTTGTGGGGCGTCGTATTGATCGTGGTGGGGCTGCTGGTCGGCCCGGGTGGCGTCAGCATCTTCACCTGACGCGTCGGGCTCCATGAGCGCTAGGGAACCAGCACCAGCTTGCCGCGAATGTGGCCGTTCTGGCTGATCTCGTGGGCCTCGGCGGCGCGATCGAGCGGGAATGTCTGGAACTTGACGACCAGCTTGTTGTTCTGCAGCAAGGTGGCCGTTTCGGCGAGCGCCTCGTTGGCTCGCGGGGAGCGCCCTGTTGTCAGCTGCACACCCGAATCGCCGGGGTTGAAATTGGCGATGGTCACCACTTTGGACGGTTCCGGCACCAGGCTGATCAGGTCGGCCAGCGCCGTCTTGCCGGCGGTGTCGAACACGGCGTCAACCCCGTCGGGGGCGATGGCCTGTACCCGCTCGACCATGCCGTCGCCGTACAGGACCGGGGTAGCGCCGATCTCGCGCAGGTAGTCCTGGTTCCCCGCGCCCGCGGATGCGATCACCGATGCGCCGCGGGCCAGCGCGATCTGCACCGCCACCGAGCCGACACCGCCGGCCCCACCGTCGATGAACACGGTGCCGCCGCTCGTCACCTCGACCAATTCGAAGGCCCGAATGGCCGTCTCGGCCGCGACCCCGGCGGCCGCCGCGGCGGCCCAGTCCACGGATGCGGGCTTCTTCGCGTAGTACTGCAGGATGGCGAACTCGGCGTTTGTCGCGGATCCGAGCCCGAAGACGTCATCACCGACAGCAACATCGGTAACGCCCTCGCCAACCTCGTCGACCACGCCCGCGGCATCCAGACCGGGATAGCCAGGGTTCTCCAGCGGCTTGCCACCCGACAGGTAGCCCGCGCGGATCTTCCAGTCCATCGGGTTGACGCTGGACGCGCGAACCTGCACCCGAACCTTTCCCGCGGTCGGGTGGACGTCGGGGGCCTGACCGACCTCAAGAACCTCCGGACCGCCATATGACCTGTACTGAAGTGCGCGCATCGTGATTGCCCTCCGAAACTGAGATGACCCGACGGTGTCGTTCGAATGATCCGCTCGTCGTGGTAGTCCGCTGACCGCGGCCCCCATCATTCGCGTCCGACCGCGGTGTTCGGACCCCAGCTGGTCACTTGGGCGGCAGGGACCTGGCATAGGCGACGCCGCGACGGATCCAGGGCGCCAGCTCGTCATCGCCGGCGCTGGCATCGACATCGACGCGCAACCAGCCGTCCATCTCGCGTCCGCGCATCTCGAAGGGCCTGGCGTTCGGCTCGCGCAGCAATGCCTCCGTGTCCGCCGGGTCGATACGCACCATCAGCCCGCCCTGACTGCTGGCGCTGACCGCCATATGCCCGTTGATCAGGAACGCGAGACCACCGAACATTCGCTTCTCGGTGAGGCCGCTCTCCTGCTCCACCTGTGCGCGCACCCGGTCAGCCAGTTCCTCGTCATAGGCCATGTCGGCAGTCTCCCCCACCGCCGGCCGGGTGCGCCAGGCTCACCGCTACTGCTGCGCCGGCTTCACCACCGCGACCGGGCACACGCTGTGCGTGATCAAGGCATGACTGGTCGAGCCGAGCAGTGCGCCGACCAACCCTGACCGGCCACGGCTCCCGACCACCAACAGCTGAGCATTCTCGCTGAGCCGCAACAGGTTCTCGGTCGGCCGACCCCGAACGACGGTCTGCTCTACGACAACGTCCGGGTACTTGTCCCGCCAACCAGCAAGTCGTTCGGAGAGCACCTCCCGCTCGTCCTCCTCCAGATCCGCCACATTCACCCTCGGACCGACCTCGGCCGTACCGGCCACGTCGAACGCGAAGTTGTCGTTCCACGAATGCACGGCGAGCAACGGGGCTCCGCGAACAGCGGCTGCCTCGAACGCGAACGCAACCGCCAGTTCACTGGTCGGTGAGCCGTCGATGCCAACGACCACGGGCGCATCGGGCTTCGGCACCGCCGAACCCGGGCGGATCACCACGACGGGTGCCGGACATTCCGATGCCGCGCCCAGTGCGACCGACCCCAGCACCACATGCAGGAGTCGTCCAGAGTCCCGGGTGGCGACGACCAGCATGGCCGTGTGCTCAGACTCTCTGCGCAGCAACGCCATCGGGCTGGCCTCGGCGACGATTCCGGAGATCTCCAACCCGGCGTGGGCGGCGCTGAGTTCTTCGGTGATATCGGTCTGCACCAACTGCAGTCCGTCCCGGAGCCAGGAGATCGTGCCGTCGTCGACGGCCGCGTACTCCAGCATGCCGATCGGGATCGAGAACGCGGAGACCAACCGTAGCGGCGCATGACGTCGAACTGCCTCGGCCGCAGCCCATCTCGCTGCTTCCTTGGACCCGGCAGTGCCGTCGATCCCCACCACGATCAGATTCGTCGGCTTGCTGCGCGGGCCCTGACCGTGAACGTCCTGATCCTGAATGTCTTCACCCTGAATGTGACTGTCGTTGGTCATCGTTTTCTCCCTTGCCCACCTCCACCCTTCCCATCGGGCCGACGGGCTGCCAGGGCCGAAGGTCCCAGAAATCAGACCTGCCGAGCGCGCCGGATCCGGCCTCGCTCGGCGGGCAAATGGGTTACGTTCAGCAACTTCCAGCCAGACTATTGACTGAGACTAACGTCACAGAGAAGTGTGGAGCGGTCACAGTCAGATCACAGTGCTGACCAATCGGTCACCGATCGGAGGACGCAAAGAATGAGACATCGGGTGGCGGGCCGACGGATAGGCATAGTCGCAATGGCAGGCCTGCTACTGATCGGGGGGATCGCGACCCCGGCAAGCGCTGCGCCGAAACAGAACCCGACGAAGCTGGCGGAGAAACTCGTCAAGCAGGTCACCGTCGGCGGGGCCAACCGGCATCTGATTGCGCTGCAACGCATTGCGGAGCAGAACGGCGGCACCAGAGCCGTCGAAGACGGCAGCCCCGACTTGACCAGTGCCGGCTACAACGCCAGCGTCGACTATGTCGTCAAGCGGCTCAAGTCCTGGGGCTTCAAGGTCAAGACCCCCAAGTTCACGTACACCGTCGAGGTCGTGGACGCTGCGTCACTCACGGTCGGCGGAACCGAATACGCCATTGAAAAGATGATCGCCAGCATCGACACCCCGATCGGCGGAATCACCGGCCCGCTGGCCGTGGTGCCGGAGGATCCGACCACCGGTTGCGAGGCCGCGGACTTCGCCTCCGGCGTCTACACCGGAACCGTGGCTTTGATCCGCCGCGGTGGTTGCACCTTCGAGCAAAAGAGCCTCAATGCCGCGGCCGCCGGGGCGGTTGCCGCTGTGATCTCGAACAATGTGCCCGCGCCGCTGGTGAACCCCACCATCACCAATCCCGGGCCGATCCCGGTCGGGGCGATCAGCCAAGCGGACGGCAACGCCCTGGCCGCTGCATCGGGCCAGCCGGCGACCGTCGACATGCGTGCGCATGACGAAGAAGTCACCCTACGAAATGTCATTGCGCAGACTCAGACCGGTCGGACGGACAACGTCGTCATGCTGGGTGCGCACCTGGACAGTGTGCCGGCCGGACCTGGTATCAATGACAATGGTTCGGGCTCAGCGGCTCTGTTGGAAATCGCGAACCAACTCGGGCCGAGCCCGAAGGTGAACAACGCGGTGCGGTTCGCCTGGTGGGGGGCGGAAGAACTCGGACTGATCGGCTCGCAGTACTACGTCGATCATCTGACCTTCGAGCAGCAACTCGACATCTCGATGTACCTGAACTTCGACATGATCGGGTCGCCCAACGCCGGGTACTTCGTCTACGACGGCGATGATTCCGATGGCGAAGGCGCCGGCGCCGGGCCATTTGGTTCCGCCCAGATCGAGAAGACGTTCACCGACTTCTTCGCCGACTACCTCGACGTGCCCACCGAGGGCACCGACTTTAGCGGCCGCTCGGACTACGGCGGGTTCATTGCTGTCGGCATTCCCTCCGGTGGGCTGTTCACCGGCGCGGAAGGCCTGAAGACCGCGGATCAGGTGGCGCTCTGGGGTGGCACCGCGGGAGTTGCCTACGATCCCTGCTACCACCAGGCCTGCGACAACCTGGGCAACGTCGATCGGGTGGCGCTTGGCCGGAACTTGGATGCCGCCGCCTGGGCGACCGGAATCTACGGCTACTCGACCGAGGACATCAATGGGGTTCCGCCGCGGCAGCAGCGGGCGGAACTCCGCGCCAGCGCGAATCGGATGGCAGCGACCTCATTGACCGAAGCTCCATTGGGAGCCGCGGCCTGACCGGGCAATCCGCCGGCGATTGATGCAGCGGTGGTCGTATCGATACCGGTACGGCCACCGCTGCTTCATCTTTCGGGGTCCGGTGGGTACCGGCGGGCATATGCCGTTGGTGGCTCGCCGAACAGGTCGGTGAAGTCGCGGGTCAGGTGCGCCTGGTCGGCGTAGCCGAGGTCGGCAGCAAGCGCCGCCCAATCGATGGGCGCCCCGGCCCACATCCGCTCGGTGACCTCGTGCAGTCGGTAGCGCCGGATGACCCATTTGGGGCCCACCCCAACATGTTCGGCGAACAGTCGTTGCAGGCGACGAACGCTGGTGCCGATCGCTGTCGCGAGCTCGTCGACCCTGGCGACAGTGGTTTCGCGCCGAATCAGGGCCACCATCTCGCGAGCCTCCAGGGATCGCGGGTCGGGTTCAGGCAGCACGTCCAGCAACCACCGCTCAAGATGGGCGGCATCGCCGATCGCCAGCGGGGTCGGTCGGAGCGCAGGTACTTCTGCGGCGGGAACGGTGTTGTCGGTCAGGAAGGTGACCGACCGCCCGAGGATCTGCCGGAACATGCCGGGCCAGAACGCAGCGCCGACGACATGACCTCGCCCTTCGAGACCGCGAAAGACGTGCCGGGTCGACACCCCGCGGACCACCGGCGGCAATCCGTTGCGGGCGGTGACGTGCACGTTGGGGTACGGCAGGATCTTCTGTTGGTACGGGGTCGCGTAATCCCATTCGACGGTCCAGAATCGCTCGACGTATCCGGCCAGCTCCGGGCCCGGCACGGCGACTGAATGCCGCTGGTGCTTTCGCCACGCGCCATCGAGCTCACGTGGGTCGCGGGACGACTGGGCCATACCTCATTGTCGCGTTTGTTCAAGACAGCCACCCGGCCCCTGCTTACGGTGACGGGCATGACGACAGCACTTCAGACACCTCACCTTGTTCTTGACGCGGCCGGCGCCGTCCGCAGCATCGCCCGGGTCGCGTCGGGAACCGCCCTGGACGTCCGAACCCCCTGCGAGCAGTGGGATCTCGGTGCGCTGGTCCAGCACCTGCTGTTCTATGCACCGGTCCTTGCCGCGTCGGGTCGCCGCACCGATCCCCCACCCGGCCCGGCGGACCAGCGGGACATCGCGCTCGACGACAGCTGGCCTGGAATGCTGTCCGATGCCGTCGACGACGTCGCCCTGGCGTGGGGAACGTCCGCTGCTTGGTCTGGGCTCACCACGATGAGTGGCTCGGAACCAATGCCCGCACCGATGATCGGCGGGATGGTGCTCGGCGAACTGGTCGTCCACGGCTGGGACCTGGCGAAGGCGGCCGGCATTCGTCCCGAATTCTCTGCCGACGTCCTCGCGGGGACGGACCTGGCAGTCGACCAGATGGCCGACATGGGGCGGGGCATGGGAATTTTCGGGCCCGAGATCACGGTTGCTGCCGACGCGTCGTTGCTGGATCGCATCGTCGCACGGACGGGACGCGAACCTGGATGGCGCTGAAGCCGGTCCCTGCCTGGGTGTGAGCCGCCGCTATCTACCAGATATAATTTGGGAATGACGCGGGCCGAATCGCTGCGGCAACGAAGACAACGGCTTGGTCTCACTCAGACTGACCTTGCTCGCCGCGCGGGAACCAGTCAGTCGGCGGTGGCCGCCTTTGAGTCGGGGGCCAAAGTGGCGTCATCCGCGACACAGCAGCGCTTGGATCGATGCTTGTCACCACTTCCGCGCCAGAAGCGATCCGACCACGGCGTCACTCCAACTGGTCACGGCGGCGCATCAGCGCGGCGGTCTCTGCGGTGTTGCCCGCCAGCTCGATGGCCTTGTCGTACGCCGTGCGCGCTTTCGCCCTGCGGCCCAGCCGGCGGAGCAGGTCGGCGCGGGTTGCATGAAAGGCGTGATAGCCGACCAACTTTCCCTCAAGCCGGTCGACGGTTGCCAACGCCACCTCCGGGCCGTCGAGCTCGGCGACCGCAATGGCTCGGTTGAGCGCGATGATCGGCGAGGCGTCGAGGCGGACCAGTTGGTCGTACAGGGCGACGACCTGCGACCAGTCGGTGTCGCGGAAGTCGCTGGCGGAGGTGTGGACGGCGTTGATCGCCGCGAGGATCTGGTAACGCCCCGGGGCCTCCCCGGCGGCCAGTCGCTCGCGCACCAGCCGATGGCCCTCGGCGATCAGGTCCGCATCCCAGGCCGCACGGTCCTGCTCGTCGAGGGTGACCAGGTCGCCGCCCGCCGACACCCGAGCGGTGCGGCGGGCCTCGATGAGCAGCATCAGCGCCAGCAGCCCGGCCACCTCGCCGTCATTCGGCAACAGGGCCCGGATCAGCCTGGTCAGCCGGATCGCCTCAGCGGTGAGATCTGCGCGGACGGGGTCGGAGTCGGGCCCGGTCGCCAGGTAGCCCTCGTTGAAGACGAGATACAGCACGGCGAGCACCCCGGAGATCCGCGCCGGGAGATCCTCGGCGGACGGCACCCGGTACGGGATTCGGGCCGCCTTGATCTTGGCCTTTGCGCGGGTGATCCGCTGCCCCAACGTGTTTTCCTGCATCAGGAAGGCCCGGGCGATCTCGGGGACGGTGAGCCCGGCGACCAGGCGCAGGGTCAGCGCCACCCGGGTCTGCATCGCCAGTGCCGGGTGGCAGCAGATGAAGATCAGTCGGAGTCGCTCGTCGTCGATGGCGTCGACAGGGGTTAGCGGGTCCAAACTGTCGGGCGGCTCGTACACCAGCCGAGCCTCCTGATGCTTGTCGTCACGCTTGTTCTCTCGACGGATCCGGTCGATCGCCTTGCGGTTCGCGGTGGTGGTCAGCCACGCGCCGGGATTGGGCGGCACGCCGTCGGTTGGCCATCGTCCGACGGCGGTCGCGAACGCTTCGGCCGCCGCCTCTTCGGCGATATCCAGGTCGCCGAAACGCCTGGTCAGGCCGGCGACCACCCGCGCCCATTCGTCGCGATGCGCCCGGGTGATCGCTGCCCGAACGTCGACCGTATTCACCGGAACGGCCGCACCTCTACCTTCCTGTTGCAGGCTCTCGATCCCTCGGCGGCGAGCTCAAGTGCGATGTCGAGGTCGGCGGCCTCGATGATCCAGAATCCGGCAAGGAACTCCTTCGACTCCACGAAGGGCCCATCGGTGAACATCGCTTCTTCGCCTCGGTTGTCGACGACGGTGGCCGTGCTGGGCTCCGCGAGTCCGCCGGCGAAGACCCAGTGGCCCCCGGCCCGGAGCCGATCGTCGTTGAACGCGTCAATCGCGATCATCTCTTCGGGTGTGGCGAGGCCCGCCGAGTCGAAGATCACCGAAACCAGGTATTGCATCGAGACTCATCTCCTTCCGGCCGGCCGATATACCTGGATCGTGACGCCCCTGGAGTCGGTTCGCGAGTCGAGGAGGTCGAGGGCGATGTCCGGGCCGGCGTCGGGGAACAGTCGGGTGCCCTGGCCCAGGATCACGGGGACAACGATCAGCGTCATCTGGTCAACCAGGTCGTTTGCGAGCAGCCATCGGACCAGGGCGCCGCTGCCGTGCACCTGCAGTTCACCCGCCGGCTCGGCTTTCAGCTGCTTGATGGCGGCGGTGAGGTCACCGGAGAGGACGGTCGTGTTCGCCCAGCGAGGCGCGGTCAGCGTGTTTGACGCGAGGTACTTGGGTTTGGCGTTCAACGGCGCCGCGATGGGGTTGTCCGGATCGGTGATCGCTCCCCAGTAGGGGGCGAAGATCTCGTAGGTCCGCCGGCCGAACAGGAACGCGTCGGCACGCCGGTAGGTCTGGTTGATCAACGTCAACGTCTCATCGTCGCCCGCCCCCATGGCCCATCCGCCGCGCTCGAAGCCGTTCCTGCGGTCCTCGTCCGACGCGCCGCCGTTTCCCTGCATCACTCCGTCGACGGTGACCTGTGTCATGGTCGTCAGCCTCATGGTCGCGGGTCCCTTCCCTCGGGGCGCCCATCGTGGGCGGCCTCTCACCCCTGCTACGAACGGCAGGGCGCGGATCCGACACCACCTCGGCTTTCTCAGGAACTTTCCTGGGACGCCACAATGGGGGAACGCGTGACGCGTTCCCCCATTGTGGGCTTGATCGACAGCTGGGTCAGGCTTGTGCGCCGCTGCCCTGCGCGTTGGTGATCTTCAACTCTTCCACGATCTCGTCATACCTCGGACTGTTCATGAAATTACCCACCGACACATGCTGCGCACTCGGCGCCTTGTCCCGCGCCCGCGGCGTCAAATCCTCATGCGTCACGATCAGATCAACATCATCCGTCAAATTCGCAATAGCAATATTCACCACCGTGATATCGGTGAACCCGGCCTTCTTCACCTTGTTCCGCAACACCGACGCACCCATCGCACTCGACCCCATCCCCGCATCGCACGCGAACACGATCTTATGAATCGGCTTACTCCGAGCAGCCGCCTCCTGCGCCTCCTCCTTCGCCTCCTCATCATGCTCGATCCCGGTCAACACCCCGGACACCGACGACTTCTTCCCCTTCATCGACTCCATATTCGCCGTCGCCGCAGCCAAATCCGCACTCTCATCATTCTTCTTACTGGCCTTCAAAATCACCGACGCAACCAAGAACGACGTGATCGCCGCGAACGTCACCGACAACGTCACACCCACAAAACTGTCACTCGGCGTCTGCGCATACACCGCAATGATCGACCCAGGAGCAGCCGGCGCCCGCAACCCGGCACCGAAAATCGTCAACGTGAAAATCCCGACCATGCCACCGGAGATCGTCGCCAACAACGTCATCGGCTTCATCAACACATACGGGAAATAAATCTCATGAATACCACCGAAGAACTGAATGATCGCCGCCGCCGGCGCCGTGGACTTCGCCAACCCCGTCCCGAAAATCGAGTACGCAATCAACAAACCAAGACCCGGACCAGGGTTCGCCTCCAACAAGAACAGGATCGACTTACCCTCTTCAGCAACCTGATTCACCCCCAACGGGGTCAACACACCATGATTAATCGCATTATTCAGGAACAACACCTTCGCCGGCTCAATAATAATACTCGCCAACGGCAACAAACTATGCTCGATCAACCAGTTCACACCACTGCCCAAGGCCTCGGTGACCTTCTCGATCAACGGCCCGAACACGTAGAAACTGATCACCGCCAACCCAGCAGCCAAAATGCCCGCCGAGAAGTTGTTCACCAACATCTCAAAACCAGGCTTGATCTTCCCGTCCCAGATCTGATCGACCTTCTTCATCAACCACGCCGCCAGCGGCGCCACGATCATCGCACCCAGGAACATCGGCTGCGTCGTACACATGATCACACCCATGGTCGCCACCGCAGCCACCACCGCACCACGAGCCCCGTACACCATCCGGCCACCCTGCACCGCGATCAACAACGGCAACATGTACCGGATCATCGGGCCAACCAGCCCCGCATACGGCACACCATCGGCATCCGTACCGAACCCACCAATCGGGCCCAGCGGCGTCCACCCCGTCTCAATGAAGAACGCAGTGATCAACCCCCACGCGATGAACGCCGCGATGTTCGGCATGATCATCCCGGACAGGAACGTCCCGAACTTCTGGACCGCGATCCTGGTGCCGCTGGTCTTTTTTGTCGCCGTTTCGGTCATCTGGTTACCTTTCCGTGGAGGGGCCCAGTGGGCGCTCGTCCATCCAGCTGTTTGTCCAGCCGCCCCCGTCACGGCAGGACTACATCGCTGGTGTCGGGGCAAACAATAGTCCTGCCCTGGTGATTCGCAAGTCTCTCACCCAGGCGTTGCGGAAAGTCTTCGGTTCGTCAACTCCGTTGTGGCGGAATGGCTTTCGGGTCCGGAAGTAGGGCTGTCTGACAGGTGAACAGGTGCGCTTTGCGGTCGCCGGACTGACGGCAAGAATTCAGCCCATGGGCGCTCAGGTAATCCACGCGAGGCACTTCGGCGTGACATTTCTGCGGAACGGGTTCCGAGAAGAATGAGCTGAAGTTAGCAGACGTCAGCAACACGGCGGCGAATCCGAATCGATCACGTCGACCATCTGGTCGGCCCGTCGAGCCGTCCTGGATCCGGGTTCCGGTGGCCGGCTCGAAGCGGTGACGGCGGCGAATCGCCCCGCTGACCACGGTCCACCGCGGGCGTCAAGCGTAGGCGCACTGCCGGGAGTCGATCTCCCGGTAGGCGACGGCCGCGGCAGCGGACACCAACCCGCAGGACCCCCTGGCCACCAGGGTGACTGGTAGCACGGTGTTGCGGCGAAACCGTTTGTCCGGGTCGTCGATGCGCTGGAACAGCCGCTCCGCGGCGACCCGGCCGAGGCCGACCGGATCCTGGTCGATCACGGTGACCGGTGGGGTCAGCGTGTCCGCCATCATGAAGTCGCCGAAGCCGACCAGGGCGACATCGGTCCGGCCGGCCGCATGCAACTGCCACGCAATGTGCTGCGAGCAGCTCGGACTCGCGGAGAAGATCGCGGTGGGTGGGTTGGATACCGCCAGCAGTCGCGGCACCACGGGCACCCGATCCGCGTGCCAGGCCACCAGGAAGGGGTCGAGACCGACGCCCGAGTCGAACAGTGCCGACTCGTAAACCTGCCGGCGCCGGGCGGTCGGCGACACGGTGAGGTCGTCGCCGGCAAAGGCGATCCGGCGGTGACCGTGCGCGATCAGGTGGTCGATGATCTTTCTGGCGCCGTCGTAGTCATCCCCGATGATGCTGTCCGCGACGAACTTCCGGGGTCGGCGATCGACGAACAGCATGGCGGTGTGATTGCGCCACGGCTTGAGATAGGACTGGTCCTGCGCGATCGGCGCGATGATCAGCCCGGCGAGGTTGCGGCTGAGCAGCGACTCCAGTGCGGGCTGCTCGTCATCCGGATCGTCGCCCAGGCAGGTCACGAACACCGCGACCCCGCGCGCCCTGGCGATCTCCTCGATGGTCTGGACGACCTGGCTGAAGAAGGGATCAAGGACTGGCACCGCGATCCCGATGGCGGAGGCCTGACCGGAACGGAAGCTCTTGGCCATCGCGTTGGGTACGTACTCGAGTTCGCTGACCGCACGGGTGACCCGCTCGCGGACGTCATCGGAGACGTAGCGGTCGTTGTTCATGACCCGGGAAACGGTCTTCGCGCTGACGCCGGCGCGCATCGCGACGTCCCGCATCGTGCTCACTTGGCGCTCCTCCCGGCCGGTCCACCGTTTGGTCCGATGCCCGACGCTGGAGCACCATCGCTGGTCAGTCTGTCACCGATGACCGAAACGAGTATGTCACCGATGACAGTTTTTCGAGAAAAGATCCCTGACACCGGTGACATACGGGTTGTTGGTGCTCTACAGTCAGATGCAATGACCAGGACGACGGTAGCGAGCGGCCCGCGGATCGGATCCGGGTAGGGCGCTGTTCCCGCCGCCGTGGCGGTACTGCCTTGAGATGTGGTTTGCACCAACGGGTCTCGTCGATCCTGGTGCGACATGAACGGCGCCTGTGGATGTCACGGGCCGCCTGGTAGGGCTTGCCCCCGACTTCGCTGCATGTCGGGCTTTGCCGTCCGATTGTCCTGCCGAACCGAGGAGGCAAGAGCGGGTGAATGGCAACGCGGCGCGCACGCCGCCGGCTTCCACCGAACACGTTCCCGAGACTCTGGAGACAACTGTGCGGGACGCATCATGACCGTCGATGCCCTGGTCGATCACCGGACCGACACGTGGACCGCCGGGTTGCACTCCCTCGCCCGGGTCACCGCCGCCGACGCAGTACTCAATGATCTACGACTGGCCATCGAGCGCGGTGACGTTGCCGTCGGTATCCGGCTGCCCTCCGAGACGTCGCTGGCACACAGCTATGCGGTCAGCCGGTCCGTCGTCCGTGAGGCACTGCGGTCCTGTGCCAGCCTCGGCCTGACGAAGACCCTCACCGGCAAAGGCACTTTTGTGATCTCGGACCGAGTGGTGGATGACCACTTCGTGGTCGACTCGTTTGTCGCGCCCGACCGGATCCCCGACGACCTGATCGCCGGCGAGTTTTCCCGGCGGGACCTGATCGATTCACGCCCGTGCATCGAGATCCCGGCCGCCCGGTGGGCCGCCGAGCGCCGGACGCCGGAGCAACTCGCCGCGATGGAGGACATCGTTGCTGAGCTGATCCGCACCGAGAATCTGTCGACATGGGTCGCCCTGAATCGGCGGTTCCATGCCACCGTTGCCCAGGCCAGCGACAATCGGGTGTTCCAGAACGTGCTGTCGCAGGTGCGGGATACGGGCACTTCTCCTGCGGTCGGTCTGTCCGGCCATCGCAAGGCAGCGTCCGACTTCGAGCATTCTCAGATCCTTCGGGCCATCAGAGGCGGGTCCACTCGCGCGGCCGAGGTCGCGATGGCTGAGCACCTGGCGGCCGTTGACCCGGCTTCCGGGGTCTGCTGACCTCCGTCAGCGAGGCTCGACCCCAGCGCGGCTGGGGTGTGGCCGCCGGTTTGGCCAGCTGGTGGGGTATGGCCCGCCGGGTGCCCGGCCGATGGCGCACGATCGTGAAGGATCTTGCTGCCGCCAGCAACATTTCTTTACACGATCCCGCGTTCTCGCCCGCCCCTGCACGGTGACAGTTGGCGACCTTTCCCCTACCCGGCCGCCACCCGGGCGGCGGTGAGGACATCGAACGGCATGGGGTGCAACAGCTTCCAGGTGAAAGCGATGGGTCGGTCGCCGGTGTGGCCGACGTACTCGGCCGGGCCGAGGAACATGTAGGGCTCGGTGCCCATCTCGTTTGTCTTGCCGTCCCGGACGAAAAGCACGATCGATGACCCACGGTCGCGATGGTTCAGGTACCGCTGGCCGGTCGGCGAGTCCACCGAGGTGGTCGATTGCGACTCCCAGTGGAAGAGGTCGGGGCTGATCGCGTAGTCCCGGTACATGGTGGTCGGCGAGAAATCGGTGTCCGACTTCTTCAACGTGATCAGGAAGGCATCGCAGTTCCACTCCGTCGAGTGCAGCACCCCTTCCCGGAATGTCGCCGGCACCCTGGCGAGTGACGCGTGACCCAGTGCCGCAAGGATTTCCTCGCGTTGGTAGCGGGCGTGAATCCGAAGGTTCAACCCCTGCAGACTGCCTGCGGTTGACGTGGTCAGATGCCGGGCCCCGTCGAAGGCAAGGTCGACGACGCTGCGAACCTCGTCACGCACCGCCGGTTCGGAACGGAGTGCTGCCAATCCCGCCGCATACGAATCGAAGCCGCCGCTGGGCCACAGGGAAAAGAGCAACATCCTGGCGAAGGTCTGTTCCGCCGGGCTCAGCTCGTCATACCCCGGCGCGTTATCGGCCAGCACCGAACGGTAGACCGCGGCGCGTTCCGGGTCGTCGACATGACCGAACGAACGGATGCGCCGCAACAACGTTGCTTCAAGCGCTTCGCCGCCGCGGGTGGGCAGACCGGTGTCCCGGCGGAGCCGGGTCCAACTCCGATCCGATCGCACGACATCGGCAAGCTCAATACCCGATTCGTTCAAGAAGTGGGCAAGATCAACGTCACCGCAGCTGCGCAATTCGGCAACCAGTGTCTGCCAACGGCTATTGAGCTGGCTGCGGATGTTGGCCAGCACCAGGTGCTGGGTCTGCCGGTCCAGAATGATCTGGCTGCCGGACGGCAGAAAAGGGAAGCCCTGCTCAACCTGATGAGTCAGACCCCGCCGAGTCGCGCCGGCCAAGGCGCGGTAGCGGACGTCGAAGCGGAATTCCCTCCGCTGTTGGCCGACGAAATCCAGGGCGGTCAGCACGGGCTTGTTGGGGGCGAGCCGCAGCCCACGGCCGAGCTGTTGGAGGAAGACCGTTGCGCTCTCGGTCGGCCGGAGGAACAGGACCGTATCGACGCTGGGCAGGTCGAGACCCTCGTTGAACAAGTCGACGGTAAAAAGCACGTTGAGGTCAAGGGACTTCAGGTCGCGCAGGGCGTCATCCCGCTCCGACCGGCTGGTCTCCCCCGTCACCGCCCGGGCGGGAATCCCCGCTTCCCGGAAGACTCTGGCCATGTACCGGGCGTGGTCGACGGAGACGCAGAATCCGATCGCTCGCATGCAGCCCACGTCAGTGACCTTGTCGCGGAGGTTCTGCAGGACAATCCTGGCCCGCACGTCGTTGCCGGTGTAGAGGTTCGACAGCGCATCGAGGTGGTAGCCGCCGCGGGACCATTGGATCCCCGTCAGGTCGGTGTTGTCGGCGATACCGAAGTAGTGGAACGGGGTCAGCAGGCCATCGCCCAGTGCATCCCAGAGCCGGAGTTCCGCGGCGGTTCGTCCACCGAAGAATGACCGGACGTCGACGCCGTCGGCGCGTTCCGGAGTCGCTGTGAGGCCGAGCAATTCTCGTGGTTGCAGTCGATCCAGGATGGCCCGGTAGGTAGCTGCCTCGGCATGATGAAACTCGTCGATGACCACGATCTCGTAGGCGTCGCTGGGGATATTGGCGACGCCGTAGGAGTGCAGGGATTGCACGGATGCGAAGACATGTCGCCAGCGCTCGGGACGTTTTCCGTCGACGTAGAGTTCACCGAAGTTGCCGTCCCCGAGCACCTCCCGGTAGGTGCGGACCGATTGCTCGAGGATCTCCTTGCGGTGCGCGACAAACAGCAACGATGGCTTGTCCAGGCCGTCGAGTGGGCACAGGCTTCGATAGTCCAGCGCGGCGATGACGGTCTTGCCGGTACCGGTCGCGGCGACCACCAGGTTGCGGTGCCGGTCGTGCACCGTTCGTTCTACCGCCAGGGACTCCAGCATCTCCGCTTGGTACGGGTACGCCCGAACCTCAAGACCGGACAGGGATACCGGCAGCCCACCCGTGCCACGTTGCCCCGAGGCGTCCGCCAGGGCGTCGTCAAGGCGATCCCGGTCGCGCACCGGGTCGTAGGACTCGAAAGTGCTGTCGTTCCAGTAGGTGTCGAAGGTCGCTATGAACTTGGCCAGCAGCGTCGGCGTCGCCACCCGGGACAACCGGACGTTCCACTCGACGCCGTCCAGCAGCGCGGCCCGAGACAGGTTCGACGAACCCACGTACGCAGTGTCGAAGTCCGTGTGACGGCGGAAGAGCCACGCCTTGGCGTGCAACCGAGTGCGCTGGGCGTCGTACTGGATCTTCACCTCGGCGCCGAATTCGGTGACCAACCGATCCAGGGCCCTGCGCTCCGTTGCTCCCATGTAGGTGGTCGTCACCACCCGGAGCGGTTTGCCGCGCTCTCGCAGTCTCTTGAGCTCGGAATCCAAGACCCGCAAACCGTGCCACTTCACAAATGCACACAGCAGGTCGACTTGGTCGGCGGTTTCCAGCTCCGCCCGAATCTCCGCACCCAGTGATGGCTCGTTCGGCGCGTTCGTCAGCAATGCTGCGTCGGACAGCGGGATCGCCGGCCGGATCGTGGACAGGGCCTGGACACCAGGAGCGGAACGACGACCCAGCGACAGCAACTGCCGTGGATCTCCGGATGCCGATTCATCAATCTGGTCGAGGAGTTCCAAGAGGGCATTGACGAGTTCGACCCGCTTGGCCGGGTCTCGTTGGGCGGACAGGGCGCGGAACGCGGCGTTCCGGACGTGCCGGGCAAGGACCTCGGGTTGCTCGGCAGGATCAACCCCGCGAATCACCGGGTGCAGGTCCCCTCGAACGGCCAGTTGCCGCCCCAGCCTGGTGCTGATGAGACTTTCGTACAACCCCTCCGGCAATTCGCCCACGGTCAGACCCTCCCCCGGTCACGGAGGATTGTGTCAGTCCTGCGTGCGCGATGCCCGTCCCGCCGGACGAGGAGCCTGTCGCCTTACCCATTTCCAGTTCCAGCGGTTTCTCGCGGGAAACCCCGCCACCAGCGGACCGGCCCGGATCCTGTTGGGTCCGGGCCGGCGCCGTTGCTAGCGGACCGAGACCCTGACGACGGTGTAGTCCAGCGTTTGCGGATCGGGCTCGCCGAACCGGGCGTTGACGGCGTACAGCGACTTGCCGAAGGCGGCGATCGTGGTGGGCACCTTGAAGTTGTCGTTGGTGATCGTGTCGATCAACCTGCCGCTGGTGAGCTTCCGGTCGAGCTTGATCGCCGCAATCTGGTTCAGCCGGTTCTGCACCACGTAGAGAATCGATCCCCTGCGGAGCAATCCGTCGCCGTTGGTCAACGTCGTCGAGCCGAGGTCGACCTCGGTCGCGACACCGGTCCTTGCCGGCACCGCGAACAACTTGCCGGTGTTGGATTGGACGACCAGCAGCGTTCGGCCGTCCTGTGACGCCTCGATCCCGTTGAGGTTGAAGCCGGGCTGTAGGACGAAGTCACCGGTCAGAGGCAACGCCGTGAAGCCGTCCGGGGCCGGTAGCCGGCCCCCTCGGCCGAGGGGCACGACGTACAGCTCGGCGTTGTTGGAATCGGTGAAGTACGCGGCATCCTTGGTCACCACAACGTCATTGATGAAGGTCGGCAGGCCGGGGAGGTTCTTGCGGAAGTCGTACGTCGCCAACAGTGCTCCGGACTTCGCGTCGTAGACCCGGCCGTTGCCGCCCGCTCCACCGGACACCCAGAGCCGGTTGCGTCCGTCGACCTCGGTACCGACTGCGGCGGTGTTGGCGATCCCGGGCACGAGCAACGCGCCATCGCCCGTGCGGACGTCACCGCGGTAGATCGAGCCGTTGGCCACCGACCCCACATAGAACGTCGTGCCCTTGCCGATCGAAATACCCTCCGGCTGGAAGCCGATAGGCAGCTGGATGATGGACGGGAAATCGTCACCCTTCCCGTCGTGGTGTCCCGGCGAGGCGATCGCCTGACCACCCACCAGTGTCAGCGCGCTCGCCAACAGCACCGTTAACGCAAGTCTCCGCACCACGGACCTCCTCGTGTCGTTACCGCCGAGTCCTTCTCCTGGAGGGACCGGTCCCCCATCGTGCTCAACGACGCGGGAAGCCGATGGGTTCAGTCATCCCGCGTCGATCATCCGGCAGACCAGGCGTCGGCGGGGAGGTACCGCGCAACATTGTCCATCAGCCGCTGAACGGCGGCGATCTCAGGCGCGGCCTGGGCTGCGTCGGCACCGCCCTCAACTGCGGCTGTGCATCCGCGGATTGGTCGCGGGCAGCGGATCTCACAGCGTCCAGGTGTACGGCCGACCGCTCGACGTATCTGATCGGGACCCTGCGTTGTCTGTTAGCCGTAGGGCACCACTGTGTGGTTCGACGTCGCCGGCCACATCTGCATTCACTCAGGGGGACCTCGTGCAGGAGCTTGGGGACAGTTCATCGACCGACAAGTTGATTGCCATCGCGACTGCGCGACCATCTGTCGCGCGGCCTGTCACCGGACGTGTCGGAGCCGCCAACTCGACCGCTGCAGCCGAACAATCACTGGACGACGCCATCGCCTACCTGGAATTACTCCGGCGAGAGCAGATCATCGGCGCGGCGACCCACCTCGCTCGGCGCGATGAAATCAGCGCAGAAATCGCCCGCACCGGCCGCTACACCATGCAGTACAACGAACTCGAACATGCCTGCCGGGTCGCCTGGCGCAGCAGTGCCCGGTGCATCGGGCGGTTGCCGTGGCAGACCCTTTTGGTCCGGGACTGCCGGGATCACGAGTCGCCGGAGGCGATTTTCCAGGCCTGCATTGATCACCTTCGATTGGCCACCAACGGTGGCCGTATCCGTCCGGTAATGACGGTCTTCGCCGCCAACGGACAAACCCGGCGCCGGCCGCGGATCTGGAATTCCCAGCTGATCCGGTATGCGGGCTGGCGCCGGCCGGACGGCACGGTGCTGGGTGATCCGATGAATGTCGAATTCACTGAGCTGCTCGAATCCCTGGGCTGGCGGCCGAACTTCAGGACCGCGTTCACCGTGCTTCCGGTGGTGATCCAGGTCGGTCACGAGCGGTCCCGGATCTTCGAACTGCCCGCGGATGCGGTGCTCGAGGTGCCCATCCGACACCCCGAATTGTCCTGGTTCGAGGAACTGGATCTGCGCTGGCATGCGGTGCCGATGGTGTCCGACATGGCATTGGAGGCCGGCGGTCAGCGCTACCAGGCAGCGCCCTTCAACGGCTGGTACATGAGCTCGGAGATTGGCGCCCGCAATCTCGCAGACGTCGACCGGTACAACCAGCTGCCGGCCATTGCGCATCGGCTGGGTCTGAATACCCGAAGTTCGACGAACCTCTGGCGGGACCGGGCCCTGGTCGAGCTGAATGTTGCTGTGCTGCATTCATTTCGGTCCGCCGGCGTGCGCATGGTCGACCACCACAGCGCGTCTGACCAGTTCATGACGCACCTTGACCGCGAGGCAAAGGCCGGTCGAATGGTCCCCGGCGATTGGAGTTGGCTCGTGCCACCGATCAGCGGCTCGACCACCCCGGTCTTTCATCGGTACTACCCGACCGCGGAGACTCCCGGGGAGCCGACCCTTCGGCTCCAACCGCCGGCTTGGCGGGCGGCTCATGAACGGGGCGTCGGATGTCCGTTCCAGCATGCAGTGGCCTGACACCACCGGTGATGTGGTGGTTCTCAGTAATCGCCGGCGCCGTCAAAGTCGCCTGGCGCAACGGATGAATAGTCAGTATCTGAACCCTCGTCGCCGCTGTCATCGGCGTTGGCCTCAGCCGCCTGATAGCCCTCCGCGTAGCCGACGTCCCACCCGTACCCGGCCGTTCCGTACACCAGCGACGAGGCGATGAGATAACTGCTGACCGCCCACGTGCCGGTGTCCAACGCAGACTGCCACCACGGGTCGGAATACCAGCCACGCGGGACCGGGCGACCGGCGACGGTGCCACCCGGGTAATAGTGCCGAGTGCGGTCGCTCGCCAACGGTGAGGCCAGGTATTCGTGGCCCTCGACGGTGACCGACCGGTCCTCGGTCACCGCGCCGGCCTGCGGCTGGCCGGGCAGGGCGGGCAGGTCCGGACCGGGGTCGAGGCCCAGCGACACCCGCGCCGCCCGCACGTAGTAGAGACCCTCATGAGCGGTCAGCTCGGCAAGCCGGTACTGCTCCGGGGTCGCAGCCTGCTCGACCTGGGCACCGGCCGCGGTGAACCGTTCAGCCGCGTCGGCCAAAGCCTGCCTGGCCGCGGGATCATCCTTGGGTTCCAGGGAGTAAACCTGCCCGCCGAGGCGCTCCACCCAACGCCGGGCCCGCGACCGTGAATCCGTCAACGCCCTGGCCGCCACCGCTTTGCGATGACCCAGGAAGGCCAGAGCAATGATCCACGACGATGACGACAACGGCGATGGCGACAAGCGCGTCCATGGGATTTCCTTCTGCTCTTTGATGACCGGTACTCCTGGTGCCATCAGATTGGCGCGCCCGGGATACCGGTCGCACCCGTCGAGTCACTGGTGGACGTACTGGCCGTTGGCCCCCGGGTGTTGGCGATGCCTCGGCGGTGGACTCGTTCAAGGACGGTCAGGCCGGTACCAGCTCCGAGTCGGATTTCGGCAGTGCACGGTGCAGGTCCTGGCGGGAGCGGATACCGAGTTTGCTGAAGACCTTGCGCAAGTGCCACTCCACCGTGCGCGGGCTCAGGAAGAGCCGCGCGCCGATCGCCGGGTTGGACAATCCTTCTCGAGCCAGGCGGGCGATCTGCAACTCCTGTGGAGTCAGCTCTTCGCGCGTCTCGGCCGAGCGTCTGCGCACCCGCTCGCCGGTGGCCAGCAGTTCATTTCGGGCGCGCTCGGCGAACGCCTCCATCCCGATCGTCACCAGCAGATCGTGCGCCGCACGCAGTTCGGACCGGGCGTCGGCACGACGGTTCATGCGGCGCAGCCACTCTCCATAAAGAAGTTGAGCACGCGCCAGCTCGGGACGAAGTCGCGTGCGACCCAGCCGGGTGATCGCTTCTCGGTACAGCGGTTCGGCCAGGTCAGGCGGGCTCACCTGCGCACGGGATCGGGCCAGCAGGCCGAGCCCCCAATCCGAATCGCAGTTTTCGGTGTGCGCACTGAGCCGGGCGAGGGCGCCGCGGGCGAGGTCGGCGTTCTCGGTCCTGGTCGCGGACTCGACCAGCTCGCTCAGCGCCCAGGCAGCGATATAGAGCTCCGGTGTGTGCCCGCTGGCGACCGTGGCCGCCGCGAGCGCATCTTCGTAGCGGCCCAGTCCATTCATCAGGACGGACTTCGCCCAGTGGGCGTACTGGATCGCGGTTCCCTGGCCGCTGGCGGTGGCATCGACCATGATGCCGTCGATCAACGCACCGGCTTCGGCTTCTCTCCCGCGTAGTGCCGCGAGCGCGATACCGGCGTGCGGTGCGATGCGTGTTCCGGTGGCCTCCTTGACGGCCTCCACTTCCGCGACCAACAGTCCGGCGCCGGCGAAATCCCCGCCGAAGGCCGCCGCCTGGCCGCAGGCGTTGTCCACAACGGCGAGCACCTCCAGTGCGCCGGCCTCGCGAGCCAGCTGAACGGCTCGCGCGCCGATCTGCAGACCGCTGTCGTAGTCCCAGAGGAAGTTCGCTGCGCGAGTTGCCAGCCACCCCCACCGCGACATCTCTTGCCGAGAAACCTCAGTGCCGGCGAAGGCCGCGACCCCCCGCCGGAGTGCGGGCCTGGCAGCTGACAACCCCGCGGTGAAGATGAGCGCCAAGCCGTCCAACAACAGATCGCGTGGCAGCGGGGGGCCGGGCCTGGCCCGCGCACCGGCGACAGCGCGGGAAACGTCGAGCAGGCTGCCGGCCAGCGCCATCCGACCCGCGAAAAGCGCTGCGCCCCAAGCCTCGAGATAGGTATCACGGGCGAGTCCAGGGTCGAGCGGCTCAAGCTTGCCGGCCGCCTTCAGCAACAACTGCGGAGCATCACCGCCGCGGTTCTGCGCGAAGGCGACCTCAGCCCGCAACAGGTCTCCGCGGGCCCGCCCGAGCTCGTCGAGCGCGTCAACATCCGCAGCGGCCAGCAGCCCGCGAGCCACACCGAACGCCCCGGCCCCCAGGCTGGCCTCGGCCGCGATCAACGCCCTGGCAGCCCGCCGGGTCGGATCGCCGGTCAACGCCACCGCGCGCTGCAGCAGCGCAGCGGAGCCGGAAAGGCCCCCACGGGCGCGCGCCCAGCGCGCCGACAGTTCAAGCTCGCGTGCAACCTCCTCGTCGGGACCGGTCGCCGCGGCCGCCAAATGCCACGCCCGACGATCCGGATCCACCTCGCGATTCGTCGCTTCCGCCAGCGCCAGGTGCGTCGCCCGACGCTCGGTCACCCGGGCGGATCGGTACACGGCGGAGCGCGCCAGGGGATGCTCGAAAGTCACTCGCTCACCGACCTTCAGCAACCCTTCCGTCGCCTCGACGTCAAGGACCGCGATCCCGAGCCGCTCGCACGCGCGTTGCACCAGCAGTGGATCCCCTACCGGCTCGGCCGCGGCGACGAGCAACAGACTCCGCGCGGCATCGGAGAGTGTTTCCAGTCGCCGTACGTAGCTCCCCTCAATCCGGGTCGACAGATCGCTGACGTCCGATTCCCCGAACCCGCCGGCCAATTGTGCCGTTGTCAACCCCCTTGGCAGCTCCCGCAGCGCGAGCGGGTTCCCGCGGGTCTCCGCAAGAATCCGTTCGAACACCGCCTTGTCCAAGACGAATTGCAGCGTCGAGTTCAGCAGTGCCCGGGCGTCGCCATCGGCCAGACCGTGCACCTCCAGAACCGGGAAATTGCGAAGCTCCTCCCCTGGCTCCCGGGCGGCAAACACGAACCCCACCGGCTCGGCCAACAACCGGCGAGCGACGAAGGCCAGCGTCAGTGCGGAGGTCTGATCGAGCCACTGCGCGTCGTCCACAATGCACAACAGCGGGTGTTTTTCGGCCACCTCCGAGACCAGGCTGAGCACGGCGAGGCCGACCAGAAAACGGTCCGGCGCGGGACCCGCCGACAAACCGAAGACGATCCGGAGAGCGTCACGCTGCGGCCCGGGCAGTCGCTCCAACTGATCGAGCAGCGGCGCGCAGAGCTGGTGCAGGCTCGCGAAGGAGAGCTCCATCTCGGACTCCACACCCACCGCACGCACGACATGCAGGTCGGTAGCAGACTCGACAAGGTGTTGCAGCAGAGCGGTTTTCCCGACACCTGCCGCACCCCGCAGGACGATCGATCGACTCTGCCCTCGACGGAGATCGTCGACCAGGTCGGTCAGCAGTGCGCACTCGTCGGCCCTGCCCAGGAGGGTCATCGGCGTCCAGAGTCGGACCCGACGAAGGGGGGGCCGCCATTCGACACCAAGGACAGGCACCGTGCGCGCGCGAGCATGGCAAAGAGCCTCCCAGTATCCATCCCGGATGGCTATAGCTACTGGTAGTCGCCTGCGACGGAGTCGCCAGGCGCAATTCGGTGCTGGGAGGCCGAGTCTCCGCTTTTGGGAGACACGGCCTCTCGGGTGGTTTGTCCGAACGCCAGTGAGTCGACCAGTGCCCACACCGGCGCGACGATGACCGACGACCAGCGACTCTGATCCCGTCACCGACACATCGCCGGTGATCGGAGAAAGGAGATTGGTCATGAGTGCCACGTTCACCGGTGGTCCCACCCCCGAAGGCCCCGGTTCCGCCGCCGGCGCACCGAACCTGCCGGCCGGGTTCACCGACACGTTCACCAGCCGGTACATCGATACCGGTGAGCTGCGACTGCACGCGGTGATCGGCGGCGACGGCCCACCGCTACTGCTGGTGCACGGCTGGCCGGAGACCTGGTACGCCTGGCGCCTGCTGATGCCGGCGCTGGCCAGGGACTTCCAGGTCATCGCGGTCGACCAGCGCGGCATCGGCCTGTCCGACAAGCCGGCGGACGGGTATGACACCGGCACCTTGGCCGGCGACCTGGTCGCATTGATGGATGCGCTGGGCCACCAGCGATTCGCCGTGGTCGGGCATGACACCGGGTTCGCCATCAGCTACGCGCTGGCCGCCGATCACCCCGAGCGGGTTGACCGCGTCGCACTTGCCGAGATCCCCGGGCCCCCAGGGGTGGGACCGTCACCGCCGCTGTTCGTTCCCTCGCAGGTCAACGACAAGCTGTGGCACATCCCGTTCAACCGGGTCGCCTCGCTGCCCGAACAGCTGATCAAGGGCAGGGAGGACGCCTACTTCGGCTACGAGTTCGCCATCCAGGGCGGGAATATCGCCGACGACGTGATCGCCTATTACGTCGGGATCCTCTCCAACCCCGATGTCCTCACGGGCAGTCTCGGTTTCTACCGTGCGTTCGACGCCACCGTCGCGCAGAACCAGCAGCGCATGAACCACCGGCTCACGATGCCCGTGCTGGCGATTGGCGGCGAGCGTAGCTACGGCGAGCACGTCGCGGACGCGATGAAAGCTGTCGCGGAGGACGTCCAGGGCGTCGTCATCTCCGGTGCAGGTCACTGGGTCGCCGAAGAGGCTCCCGAGAAATTGTTGGCCGCGCTGACGCCATTCCTGACTGCCGCGCGCCGCGACGGTTCGACGTTCGTCGATACCAGCCGGACGGTGGGCGCCGTCTGAGGTCGGTGGAGGCCCTCTGACTCGGGGGCCTCCATCGTCAGCACTCGCGCTCGTGGCAGCGCATCATGTCCCGTACTCACGTGTGACCGAAGGAGTGAATTCGGTGATGTCTGCGACCGATCATGATCGGAGCCCGCTCGCCGCCATCGATGGCGCGTCGGTGTGGCTCAACTCCGAGCCGCTCACGAGCGCGGGACTCCGCGGACACGTTGTGCTCGTCGACTTCTGGACCTACTCCTGCGTCAACTGGTTGCGCACGCTCCCGTACGTCCGGGCTTGGCATGAGCGCTATCAGCATCGCGGGCTTGTCGTGCTCGGCGTCCATGCTCCCGAGTTCGGCTTCGAGCACGACCTGGAGAACGTCCGTCGCGCGACAGCCGAACTGAATGTTTCTTACCCGGTTGTCATCGACAACGACTTTGCCATCTGGCGTTCGTTCGAGAACCACTACTGGCCGGCTCTCTACCTCGTGGACGGCACGGGCCGTGTCCGGTTCCATCATTTCGGCGAGGAGGCATATTCGGAGATCGAGCGGGCGAGCCAGCGACTCCTGGGCGTGCACGAGGACCTGGTGCGCGTCGACGCCGGCGGTCTCGCCGAGTCGGCCGATTGGCGACTGCTGCGGTCCCAGGAGACCTATATCGGCCTCGCCCGCGGTGAGCGTCGCATCGACACTCCCACGCTGCTCGCGCTCAATGAATGGGCGCTCGGCGGTGACTGGTCCATCGGGGCAGAAGCCGCTGCCCTCAACACCACCAACGGCTCGATCACCTACTGCTTCGAAGCCCGGGATCTCAACATGGTGCTCGCGCCACCGGATTCCGGCGCCCACGTCCGCTTCGATGTCCGCCTCGACGGTCAGCCCCCCGGGGATGACCACGGGTTGGACATCGACGCTTCAGGATCAGGTGTCGTTGTGGCGGCGCGGATGTACCAACTGGTCCGCCTGCAGCAGTCGGTCCGCCGGCAGACTTTCGAGATCACCTTCCACGATCCCGGTGTCCGCGCCTACGTCTTCACCTTTGGTTGATCCTGCTCACGAAGACGACCGCCCGACAGATGTCGGCGCTGCTGTTGCAGCCGCCCACAGTTCGCGATCCGGGTGGGACCAGGTCATAGCCTCGGTGACGTCGTCCGGGTCCTGGCCCAGCAGAATGGAATACCGCGCGGCGACGCTCGGGGTTCTGGACATTCCTTCAACACAATGCAGCAGAACGGTTTTCCCTTCCTCCACGCAGCGCCCTGATCGTCCGGGCGGCATCGTCGAGGAGAAACTCCAGATTCGGATTGTCCCGCGGCCCAGCGTCCTTGAGCCAGAATTCGATGTGCTCACCACCGAGGTCGGCAGAGCCCATCCGGCACAGGCTCACCACCGCATCGGTCTGCCCGGTGAACGCGGCGTCGTATCCGCCCAGCAGTAGCCCGGGGTCGTGCGGGTGTGGGACGGCGGCGTGACCGGTTCGCCAACCTTGTGCGGCGTAATCCATCCGCGGGATCGAGGGCCATCCCTGGCTGTCGTCGCGCCCTCCGGACGCGGTGCGGGCGGCCAGCGAGATCAGGTCCTTGGCGCGCAACCCGGGCCAGCCGTGCAGCATCCGCCGCCAGGCTGCCGGCACCGCCGAGGCGCCCCACCGGGCACCCAGCAGGCCACCGGCGATCGCGGCCGTGGTGTCCGTGTCGTTCCCGGCCCGGACGGCCATTTCCAGTGCGTTCTGCAGGTGCGTGGCGTCGGACTGGTCGGCGTGGGTGATGGCCCACCATGCCGTTTGCAGCGCGTGCACCACCCAGCCGTTGTTCGGAAAGTCCTGCGGGGTACCGGTTTCGGCCTGGTCGATCAACGGGGTCCAGTAGCCGGCGGTTTCCCCGCCGACGAGTCTCGAGGTAGCTCCGGACTCCCTCGAACGTGCCGTGCAGGACGGCGTGCCGGATCGCGTAGGACCACAGCTGACAGGCCTGGTGGGCGCGCTCGTCGTCATGGGTCAGGGCACTGACCTGTTCGGCCGCCTCCAGGCACGCGTCGGCGTCGTCGAGATAGGCAATGCCAATCGCGGCGGTGCGCATCAACGACCCATTGCCGCCCTTGCGGCCCGTCAGTCGCCGCGCGGTGGTTTGCATTGCGGCACCGGAGGTGTCGCGTGCGGAGAGGACGGCGCGGGTCTGGTTGCCGATGTCCTTGGGCGTGGACGAGTACCACTCGGCGAATCCGGCGGCGACGGCGTCCAGACCTGCGGGCGTACGTACATCAACGCCGGTGGCGGTCACCCTGGCGACGGCGATCGCCATCGACGTGTCATCGGTCCACTCCCCCGGTTCGAAGCCGAACGGGCCGCCGCCGATCATCGCGATCGGCGTCTCCGGCGACGGATAGGTGAATTCGTAGCCCGCCCCCAGGGCATCCCCGGCCGCGCTGGCCAGCAGGACGCCGGCCGCCCTGATCGGCCCACCCTGATTTCCTGTCTGTCATTCCAACCACCCCTTGAGATTTCGATCGAAGCGTCCAGTACTCCCGTTCCACCGGCGATCCCGACGACCGGGTCAGCAGTCCCCGGCCAACGGATTGTCGAGCAACCGGATCATCGATCCTGTCCTCTTAGCGTATCATTGCTTCAAGTCTTAGCGCACCAGTGCGCCATAACCGTGTAGCAGAACGGCCCTCGCTAAGGCCCACCCAAGCTCGTCCCCTCGGTCGAGTCTAAAGATCTCTAAACGGGGTGATAGAATCTAAAGAAGTATAAAGGTCCCTAAAGGAGCCGCCCGATGGCCTTGAATCCATTCCGTCCGTCGTTCGGGGTGACCCCTCCACTGTTGGTCGGTCGGGACGCAGAGGTCCTTGCGTTTGGTGACGCCCTTGACGCCGGCCCCGGCGCGCCCGGGCGCGCAACGCTGTACACCGGCGTCCGCGGCATCGGCAAGACAGTCATGCTGAATGAAGCCGAAACCCAGGCGCGGCAACGAGGCTGGGTCGTTGTATCGGAGACCGCGGTCCCCGGCCTGATCGACCGACTCACTGCCCAAAGGTTGCCGGAGGTCGCAGCGTCGCTGGAACTGTCGGCAACCGGGCGACGGGTCACTGCCGTTGCATTCCCGTTCCATCTCGGCGGCCTCACCTGGCAACCTCCGACCGCAGAGGATCGTCCAGACCTCCGTGCACAGCTGACGGCACTCACCGACCACCTCGCCGATCACGGAACCGGGCTGCTGCTCACCGTCGACGAACTCCACCGGGCCGACCGAGCCGGCCTGCGAGAACTGGCCGCCACCATCCAACATCTCTTCAGGGAGGAACGTTCCATCGCGTTCGCCGGAGCGGGCCTTCCGACCGCAGTAGCCGATCTGCTCAACGACGACGTACTGACTTTCCTACGGAGGGCCGACCGCTACCACCTTGGCGACGCAGACCCCGCAGACGTTGAGGAAGCCCTGCGATCCCCGCTGGCTACCGCGGGTTACCGGATCACCGACCGAGCCCTTGGGGTGGCGACTGCGGGGACGGGTGGATACCCCTTTCTCATTCAGCTCGTCGGGTTCTGGATCGGCAAGCTCGCCGACGCGGATGCGAAAGGTACTGCCACTGAAGTGGTTCTGATCGACGAGACTATTGCGGCAGCAGGAGTTCAAGCGGCCCGCCGTCGCCTTGGGTCGTTGATCCATGAGCCCGCCCTGCGGGACTTATCCCACGTCGACCGGACGTTCCTCGCCGCTATGGCCGTCGACGACGGTCCGTCAAAGATGGCCGATGTCGCTGCGCGACTGGACGCGGACGCGAACTACGCCTCGCAATACCGGCTGCGCCTCATCGCGTCGGACATGATCCGGCCCGCGGGGCACGGAAGGGTCGACTTCACGCTGCCGTACTTGCGGGACTACTTGCGCGAGCACGCTGCCACCGCCGACCTCTGAACCAAGCCGAGGCGTACTCTCACGGCGCAAGGCCTTCTTTCGCCACTGCGGCGTTGAAGCGACCGAATGGAGCCCGGGATGCCCAGCTCGAAGCAAACCGCGTGAAGGGGCTGAGCCTGGGCGTGATGGCCCGCTCGCTCAAGGAGAACGAGCGCCGACTTCCGCTGCATCCCCACCACTTCGATCGAATTCCCGACGACCTCCGCGACAGCATCTACCTCGAACACGGCTACGGGGACAGCTTCGGCCTGTCCGACGACCAGCTGAAGGGCCGGTTCGCCGGGTTCCGGACGCGGGAACAGCTTGTCCAGGAATGCGACATCATCCTGCAACCCAAACCGCTGCTCAGCGACATCACTGCGCTCCGCGACGGTCAGATCCTCTGGGGCTGGCCGCACTGCGTGCAGGACAGGGAACTGACCCAGGCCGCCATCGACCAGCGACTCACGCTGATCGCCTTCGAGGCGATGAACCACTGGAACCGGGACGGCACCTTCAACCTGCACGTGTTCCACAAGAACAACGAGCTCGCCGGTTACTGCTCCGTGCTGCACGCCATGGAGATCGCCGGAACAACCGGTGCCTACGGGCGCCGGTTACGCGCCGTCGTCATCGGGTTCGGCGCGACCGCCCGAGGTGCGGTGTCGGCGCTCAACGCCCTGAACGTCTATGACGTCGACGTTCTCACCCACCGCGCGGTCGCGGCCGTGGCGGCACCGATCCACTCCGCACGGATCGTGCACTTCGACGACGACACCCCCGGCCAGGTGAATCACGCGGTGACGGAGGAGGGCAGCGTGCCGCTGGCCACGTTCCTCGCGGACCACGACATCATCGTGAACTGCGTTCTGCAGAACACCGATGCCCCGCTGACGTTCCTCACCGACGACGACCTCGTGGGTCTCACCCCCGGCACCCTGATCGTCGACGTCTCCTGCGACGAGGACATGGGATTCAGTTGGGCGCGCCCGACGACGTTCGCCGACCCCACCTTTGTGGTCGGCGAGAACGTGCTCTACTACGCCGTCGATCACAGTCCGTCGCACCTCTGGAACTCCGCGACCTGGGAGATCAGTGAGGCGCTGATTCCGTTCCTCGGCACCATCCTGGGGGGAAGTGCCGCCTGGGCCGCGGATCCCACCGTGAGTCGGGCCATCGAGATCCGCGGCGGGGTCATCCAGAATCCCGCCATCCTGTCGTTCCAAGGCCGGGCACCGGAATACCCGCACTCGCCCCTGGCGTTGTAGCCCCGGCTGGATCGCCTGCCAGCCGGGACGCCGCCGATGTTGGACAGCCGATGGACCACTGCCTGCGGCAGACGGTTCGCCGGCAAGGTCGCCGAACCCGCCAACGCCAGCGATCGGGATCGAGTTGCCGCACCCGGCAAGGCGGACAGATACTGGCGAGCGGGCCTCAGGTAGAGCCTGAGTAGAGGTGGAATTCACTCGAAAGGTTGGAGCCGACAAGTGAATGCGCGGTCATGGCCAGCGGCACCCCAACCCCCGTCGGCCGGCGTGCTGACCGAAGTCCTCGACGCGGCGAAAGCCGCGGTCGACCCAGCGAGGGCGTCCATGGACTCGTTGGAGGTTCACTCCGAGCCCAGCAGCGGGGTCCCGGTTCTCACGGGGTCACTGCCAACGTGGGATGACGTCGTCCGCGCCGGCCATGCGGCAGCAACTGGCTGGGTGAACGTCCGTAGCGACAATCCAAGTGATGTCGTCGTCGACATATCACCCGAATCAGCAGAGCCGGTTCCCGCGGAGGCCACGCGGGACCTACTTCACACCGGAGAGCTCCCGGATTCCGCCGACGTCGTCGTGATCGGCGCTGGAATCTGCGGCATGATGACTGCCTACTATCTTGCCCGGGCCGGACTTTCCGTCGCGGTGCTCGATGCGGCGTCTCGCATCGGCGAGATGACGACTTCGTGGAACAACGGCATGGTGCACCCGGGCCATGACCCCAAGCCCGGAACGCTGAAAGCGCTGCTCAATATCAAAGGTAACGCCGAATGGGCACCCGTGATGCAGTCGCTCGGTCTGACATTCGAAAGACGGCCCTCGCTGGTGGTGGGATTCGGCGAAGCTGATAATCCCCGCCTCGACAATTTGCTGTCGAGGGCGCAAGCAAATGGTGTTCCCGGGGCGGAAGTCATTTCAGGAGATCGAGCACGTGAGATAGAGCCTCGTCTCAGTTCGTCAATCGGCGGCGCGCTGTACCTCCCGACAACTGCCTCAATTGACCCGGTATTAGTGGCTGAGGGCCTCGCGGCAAAGGTGCGTGGCAGCGGCGGCATCGTCTCTTTGCTGACTGAGGTCTCCGCCATCACCGTCGATGCCGGCCGCGTCACCGGTGTACAGGTCGGAGAACGGCACATCGCCGCACCACTGGTGATCAACGCTGCAGGCGTCTACGCAGATACCTTGGCAGCAACGGCCGGGTCACGTCGTTACAGCATCCACCCCCGACGAGGCTCCCTGGTGTTGTTCGATCCGGGACCCGATGACCGCTACCTCAACAGCATCTGGCAAGTTCCCGGTGCGTACTCCAAGGGTTGCGGCATGACAGCGCGCCCCAGCGGGCTCACCACCGGTGGGCCAACCGCGGTGGAGCAGCAATCGAAGATTTCTCTGCCGCCCACGCAGGCAGAAATTGATGACATTTTCACTGCGGCCGAAAAGATCTATCCCGCTTACCCTTTGGGTTCCATCGTGCACGTGGGAAGCGAAGTCCGTGCGGTGACCTACTGCGAGGACTTCGTCATCGGCCCAGCGCCGGGGGTCATGGGGCTCGTGGACGTCGCGGGCACTCAATCGCCCGCCGTCGCCTCCGCTCCGGCGATCGCCGCTTATGTTGTTGATGCGCTCGGGCGTCTCGGATATATCCCTGACCCGAATTAAACCCCTCCCCCAAATTCGCGGCAGGGGGTTTTGAAATGTCGCACCGCACGGTGTCAAGCCGTTGGACGCACCTCACGGTGATGACCTGCTTGTCGTTCTTTGGCGCCTACCTGGTCAATCCAAGAACCAGTCGCAGGGCGGCGTCGACGTTTCTCATCTCCTCGTAGGTCAGGCGACCCGCAGCATCCCCCAGTCGCTGGGGATCAACGGCAGCCGTCTGCTCGACGAGCACCCGAGTCCGTCTGCCCAGCACTTCGATCTCCGGGCGAAAGCTAGCGGCCAGCGCCGACGTTGAGGTGGGCGCCACAAGCCAGGTGGATAACGCCAGGGAATCAGATTGCAGGACCACCGCGAAGCGAGATCCGGTCTGTTCATGTCCTATGCCACCACGCGGGCTGCGCAACCGAAACACATCACCACGCACGCAGGGTCTCCATGTCGCGAAGGACCTGTGCAGCCTCGGCGCGATCCTGCTCATTTGCGGCGAGTGCGGCGGACTCGGAACGCAGCTTCTCTTGAGCGCGCACCCGGGCAGCATCAATCAGCGCAGATCGCAGAGCGTTCGACACTGTGGTCCCATCCTTGGTGAGTACCGCCAACGCTCTCAGCGCGTCATCATCGGGTCGGAAAGTGATCGTTTCGGCCATGCCCAACTGTAACACTTTATGTAAGACATTCCTGAGCAAGCCTGTCTCAGAGCCGATGCCGACTGCCAGTGCGGACGGCCAGTCGTCACCGATCCGAGAGCGCAGGGCCAGGTCCAAGGTGTATGACGATTCCCTCGAAGCATTCGGGCCCGGTGTTCGTACCGGGTCGAGGACTGCCGGGCCGTGACACATTTCTGATGTCATGGGTTCGTGGGCTTTGCTGCCGTGTGGCGCCCGATGCACCTTGGGCGCCGGTGCTGGGCGGCCCTGTCGCCGTTGTTTGTGACGGGCTGCCTCTGGCGGTGATTCCCGATGTTCCGGCTACGGACCGCCCGCCAGTCCGAGCCCAAGGGACACCGCGGCGAGGCGTCGGTCACGGGTCCAGAGACTGGTACCCGGCGTCAAGAAAGTCGCCGCCAACAGATGCGCGTCGATGAATCCGATGCCGCGACCGAACAGACGATGATAATCGATCAAGACGAGCACTTCGGGGTCCGTTGCCGTTCTTACTTGTGGAAGATTTCTGAGGAGCCCTAGGATTTCATCCCGCCGGGCCATGTTTCCGAGTGCGAGCTCCCCGAGTACGAACGGGTGGACCAACACCTGGCCGTTCTGCAACATCGCCGACAACTTGGGGTTGCCGGTCCGCAAATGATCGATCCAGATCGAGGTGTCGACGAGGATCACGCAGGGGTCTGCCGTCGCGGAATTCCCTCGAGACCTGCCTCGCTCCCGCCGAGTTGGGCGAGACGCCGAGCGCTTTCGCGCTCGATCAGGGCCCGCAAGGCCTGCCGAACAAGGGCGCTCTTCTCGGTAGTCCCTGTCAGACGCTGCGCTTCGAGGACGAGGTCGTCGTCCAATGCGAGTGTGGTTCTCATGGCACCTCCAGCACGGCTTTCGTCATCAGATGATGACGATACACGTGCCGCACGTTGTGACAGGCGCATCAACACCAATGCCAGTGGACTCGCTCAAGACGGGCGACAAGCCCACGCCGATACCCTCACCAACACAGCCTGAGATGGGCAACAGACCGTCCCGGCTAGCGTCATCCCGGAGTACCGAAGTCACTGGTCGAGATCATCACTGTTCCGTTCGGTCACCGAAACCAGACCATGCTGCCGAAGCGACGCTGTTGTTCGCCGTCTACTCCGCCGGCGTGAGCATCACCCCGACTGCGGATGCGGCGGACCGGAGCCGTTGGTCCCAGACGGCGAACAGCACGGTGCTGGCGCCGAGAACGAGGAGGCTCGCGAGGTGCACAGCATCCGCGCCGCGGAGCGCGTACTGCCCTGCAAGCCGACCTGCCTCGGCAGCCACCGAGGCGGTCATTTCCACCGCGCGAGTGGCCGACCAGTAGTCCTCCCACGCTTTTTCGGCGCGCCGAAGTTCGGCGGGCGCGAGGCGACCGGCCCGGCCCGCCGCGGACAAGGCAGCGCGGACCTCGGGGTAGGCCAACCGGCTCGACACCGCCGTGTCGCAGCCGTCCCAGAGTTCCGCAACCAATTCACTGCCGGGTTCCTCGACGACGAGCTTGACGAGGGCGCTGCTGTCGAAATAGACGACTGTCATCGGGCTGTCAGCGACGCTGCTCGCCGACGAGTTCAGACACGGGCCCGGTCGAACGAGCTCTCTTGGCGCCAACGGCCCTGGGCCGCGGGGTGCTTGGCTTGCTCAACAAGCCTCGCTGGGTGAGTTGGTCGAGCAGCGGCGCAGCGTCGACAGCGATGATCCGTGCCACCGGTATGCCCCGGTCAGTGACGACGACGTCCTCACCGGCCGTTGCACGCTCGATCCAACTCGAAAGCTCCGCCCGCAGAGCGCTCACTGCTACGTCCATCGATCAAGCGTACATCTCGAAATGCCTGTCCTGTACAACGGTGGTGGTGATCCCTGCTCATCCACTGCGCGTTAGGTTAGCCGCGCAACGAATACTGGGGCAGAGCACCATGGACAAGGGCAGTCCGACGACCATTCCCGCCGACGATGGCCGCTAACATCAGTCACAGAGCGTGCACGGGTGGGCTACTCAGTACAGGCGGGACCGATGGGCACCGAAACGCCGATGACGCCAGACGAGGAGTTCGAGTACGACGCCCAGCCGGGCAACCAGCAGCCGCAGGGACCGCCGCTGCGTCGGTCGCCGCGGCTGTCTGCAATGGTCCCTGTTCGCTTCCCACCAGAGGTGCTCGACGAGGTCCGTCGCCGTGCCGAAGCCGACGACCGGTCCTTGTCCTCCTGGATCCGCCGCGCCGTCGAGCATGAACGTAATTCTGCGTGACACCACCTACCTGACCGTCCCGCCGATACGGTGACGAACGGCGGTTGGCCACCTACAGAAGGTCCGACCGGTGTCGACCGAGTCAATGGAGTCGAGTTTTGGGGGATGACAAGGTGACCGTGGATGAAGCGCGCTACGGCGCGATCAATCTCGCCGACGATGAATCAGCTCCGGTCGGGCGGGTGCTCGGCACGGAGGATTCCACCCCGCTGAGCTTCCACGTGGCCCTCAACGAGGACGCCTACCTGCAACTGGACGACGTGGTGATCACGTCCCGCTCAGTCCCCGGGTTCGGCCAGGTGACGATCGCGGGCGTGGTCACGGAGGTGACGGCACGACACGAGGGCGCCAGTTTCGGCTCGGACGTGTTCCTGATCAGCGACGGGGTGCTGCCGGCCCGGGTGCAGGAGACCGCGGAGATCACCACGACCAGGGTCGAGCCGGAGTGCTACGTCCCGCCCCGCCCCGGCGAACCGGTCCGCCGCGCCGCCGGCGACGACCGCGAGCACGCGCTGTACTTCGACCAGATGGACCGCAAGCTCCCCATCGGGCTGGGCCGGGACGGCTCACCGATCTACATCAACCTCGATTTCCTGGACGGCACCCGCGGCGCGCACATCTCCATCAGCGGGATCTCCGGCGTCGCCACCAAGACCAGCTACGCCCTGTTCCTGCTGCACTCCATCTTCCGCTCCGGCGTCCTCGGCACCCGCGCCGTCAACGCCAAGGCGCTGGTGTTCTCGGTCAAGGGCGAGGACCTGCTGTTCCTGGACTACGCCAACATCCGGCTCGACGACGAACTCCGGCAGAAATACGCCGACCTCGGGCTGCCCGCCGAACCGTTCAAATCGGCCGGCTTCTACTCACCACCCACCCCGGACGATCTCACCGGCAGGCCGCACGTCACCGGCCGCACCAGCGGCGTCGACCCGTTCTGGTGGACCCTGCACGAGTTCTGCACCGGCGAACTGCTCCCCTACGTCTTCACCGACGCCGAGGACGAACGCAACCAGTACACGATGGTCGTCAGCCAGGTCGCCGCCCGGCTCCGGCTCGACGCCCTACCCGCCGGCAAGGACGGCGGCGTCAGCATCGACGGGACCACCTGCCGCACCTACGACGAACTCGTCGACGTCATCATCGAACGGCTCACCGACGACGCCACCCGCCCCCAGTGGGCCGGCCCCGTCACCGGGGTGGGCACGATCAACGCCTTCATCCGCCGGCTCCGGTCCTCCCTGAAACCACTGCGGGACCTCATCCGCGCCGACCTGCCCGACAACGGCAGCCGGCAGATCTCCACCGGCAACCAGCAGGTCACCGTCGTCGACCTGCACAACCTCCGCGAACGGGCACAACGATTCGTCGTCGGCGTCGTGCTGGCCGCCGAGACCGCCCGGAAGGAAGCCTCCGGCCCGGGCAGCCTGCTGTTCACCATGATCGACGAGCTCAACAAGTACGCGCCCCGGGAGGGCAACAGCCCGATCAAGGACGTCCTGCTGGACATCGCGGAACGCGGCCGCAGCCTCGGCATCATCCTGATCGGCGCCCAGCAGACCGCCAGCGAGGTCGAACGGCGGATCGTGTCGAACTCCAGCATCAAGGTCGTCGGCCGCCTGGACGCCGCCGAGGCCGGCCGCCCCGAGTACGGCTTCCTGCCGCCCAGCCAGCGGACCCGCGCGACGCTGGCCAAGCCCGGCACCATGTTCGTCAGCCAACCGGAGATCCCGGTGCCGCTGTCCGTCGAATTCCCGTTCCCCGCCTGGGCCACCCGGCAGGCCGAATGCGGCACCCCGCCGCCGGCGCCGGCGAACCGGCCGACGGCCTCCGCCTTCAGCAGGCTGCCGCAGCCCGCCGACGACGCCCCACCCTTCTGAGCCCGCGACCGAGCGCCACACAGCCAGAAGGGAGGATCGAGACGTGAAGCTGCTGCACACCGCCGACTGGCACATTGGCAAGACCCTCAAGGGCCGCAACCGGTTGGACGAGCAGCGGCAGGTCATCGCGCAGATCATCGGCGTCGCCCGCGAGCACCAACCCGACGCGGTGCTCATCGCCGGCGACCTCTACGACATGTCCGCCCCGTCGGCGGAGGCGCAGCAACTGGTCGTCCAAGCGCTGCTGGCCCTGCGCGACACCGGGGCGCAGATCATCGCCATCGCCGGAAACCACGACAGCGCAGCCACTTTCGACGCCTACCGGCCGCTGATGAACGCCGCCGGCATCACGCTGGTCGGATCCGTCCGGACCGCCGACAAGGGCGGGGTGGTCAGCTTCGACGCCCGCTCCACCGGTGAGCGGGTGAACGTCGCGGTGCTGCCGTTCCTGTCCCAGCGCTACGCGGTGCGGGCGGCCCAACTGATCGCCTCGACGCCGTCGGAAATGTCCAGGGACTACGACGACATGGTCCGGGAGGTGATCGCCAACCTGGCCGAAGGGTTCACCCCGAACGCCGTGAACGTGGTGATGGCGCACCTGACCGTCACCGGCGGCAAGTTCGGCGGCGGCGAGCGGGCCGCGCAGTCGATCTTCGAATACAACGTGCCGGCCACCGCCTTCCCTGCCGAGGCGCACTACGTCGCGTTGGGTCACCTGCACCGCCGGCAGACCCTGGCCGCGCCCTGCCCTGTCGTCTACAGCGGGGCGCCGTTCGCCGTCGACTTCGGCGAACAGGACAACACCCACGTGGTGTGCCTGGTGCAGGCCACCCCCAGCACCCCCGCCAAGGTCACCGACATTCCCATCACCGCGGGCCGGCGGCTGCGGACAGTGCACGGGACCGTCGCGGAACTCGTCGCCCGCGCCGACGAATTCGGCGACGACTTCCTTCGCGTCTACGTCCGGGAAGCCCACCAGCGCCGGCCTCCGGGAGACCATCACCGACGCCCTGCCCAACGCTCTGGAGGTGCGGATCGACCCGGAGTTCGCCGCCGTGGTCAACCCGGCCCGGCCGACGGTCAACCCGTCCGACCGCTCCCCCGGTGAGCTGTTCGCCGAGTACTGCACCTCGGTCGGCGTCGTCGACGCGCGGGTGCAGATGCTGTTTCAGCAGCTGCACGACAAGATCACCCTGTCCGGTTCGCTGGGCTGAGGGACCGACATGCGCCCGGTGCTGCTGGACATGGACGGCTTCGCGTCGTTCCGTGATCAGGCGACCGTCGACTTCACCGACGCCGACTACTTCGCCCTGGTCGGCCCGACCGGCTCCGGGAAGTCGACCGTCATCGACGCGATGGTCTTTGCCCTCTACGGCACCGTTCCGCGCTGGCAGGACCGGCGGATGGTGATGTACGCGCTGGCCCCGACTGCGGTGCGCGGCACGGTGCGGCTGGTATTCGACGTCGAGCAACAGCGGTATGTGGTTGCGCGCGAGCTGCGACGCGCGAAGGCCGGCGGGGTGAACATCAAAAGTGGTCGCCTGGAAAGGCTTCTCGATCCCACGGCCGTCGGCACCATCAACGACCTGACGGAGGTCATCGCCGCCGACGGCCTGGTGACCGCCGCGGTCGAGAAACTTCTCGGTTTGTCGTTCGAGCATTTCTGCCAGTGCGTGGTGCTGCCGCAGGGTGAATTCGCGGAATTCCTGCGCGCCAAGGGTTCCGACCGCCGGGAGATCCTGCTCAAACTGCTCGGCGCCGGGCTGTACAAGGAGATCGCGCAGGCGGCCAACTCCCGGGCATCTCTCGCCGGGCACCGCGCAACGCTGCTGGCCGAGCAACTGATCAGCTTCTTTGATGCCACCCCGCAGATGGAAGCGCTTGCTGCGGAACGGGAAGCGGCCCTGCTGGTGCTCACGGAGAACGTCGATCTAGCCGTTCCGCGGCTCCGGGCCGCGACCGAGGCGGTCGCGCAGACAGAGCAGGCTCTCGCCCAGCTCACCGCCGAACACCATTTGCTGACGTCGATCAGCCTCCCGGCCGGCATCAGTGACCTCGACACCGCCGTCACCACCCAGCATGTTGCCCTGCAGCAGGCGAAGGAGGCCGAGCGGTCGGCGCAGACCGCGGACGCCACGGCCCGGGACGCCCTCGCCGCAGCGCCGGATCGCGGTCCGCTGGAACAGGCGCGCCGGGAGCACGCCGAGCAGCGACGCATTCTCGCCGAAGTGCCCTCCGCCCGAACGGATGTCGAGGCTGCGGCCACGCGGCTGGAGCAGGCACGCCAGCAATCGATCGCGGCCGGCCAGGCGGTGGACACCGGCCGCGACGCTCGTGATGGTGCCGCCGTTGACGCCGCCGCGGCCGGTTCCCTCGTCGCCCGGCTCACCGCCGAGGTGGAGAGCCTCGCCGCGGTCGCCCTGCCTCCCGGCCTGGCCGAATTGGATGACCGCATCCGCACCGCCGACGGTGCACTGACGGATTCGGCGGAGCGGCTTGCCGCCGCCGAGCGCACCGATGCCGCCGCCAGGGCCGCCGTTCGGAACGCGCCGCCCCGCGGACCGTTGGAACTGACCCTGCGGCAGGTGGCCGACTTGGCTGCTGCGACGACTGCGGTGGAGCCGATCCGGCAACGCGCACAGCTGGCTGCCAGGGATCTCGAACGAACCAACGGCGCCCTGACAGCGGCGACGGCCGCGCTCGACAAGGCCCGCGCCGCAAGGGATCGAGCCGCCGTCGCCGGCGGGGCGGCAGCACTGCGTCCACACCTGGTGGCCGGCGAGGCCTGCCCGGTCTGCGAACAGGTCGTGACGACCCTCCCACCGCCGGCGCACGCACCGAAGCTCGCCGCGGCCGACAAGGCCGTTGCCGCAGCGGATGCCAAGGTGCAGAAGGCCCGCGCCGAAGACCTGAAGGCCGCGCAGCTCGTGGCGGCTGTCGACGCCCAGCTGGCCGCCGCCACCGAACGGGTCACCGCGCTGCAGGCCGCGCTTGATGGTCAGCCGACCGACGAAGCCGTCATCCGGGTGGCGCTGGCCGGATTGGACCGGCTCGACGCGCAGGCCCGAGCCGCCGACGAGGCCGTGCATCACGCGCGAGCCCAGCACACCGCCGCGCAGGCGGCCGTTCGGCAGGCGGAGGCAGATGCGGCAGCCTTGCGTCGTTCCCTGCAGCAGGCGCGGGATCCGTTGGTGGCGTTGGGCGCACCGGCGGTGGACGGAGCTCAACTCCTGGCGTCCTGGACCCAGCTCACCGATTGGGCCGCCGCGCAGTCGGACTCCCGGCGGCAGGCACTTGTTGCCGCCCACGCCGCGGACGACGCCGCCCGGGCTGTGCTTCGTCTGGCCGAGAAGTCATTGGCCGACAACCAAACCCGCGCCGAGCAGGCCCGCAAGGCGGAGACGGAGGCCACCGCATCGCACGAGCGGGTCAAGTCCGCGTTGAAGGGACTGCAGACCCGGCTGGGCGAACTCACCGCGTCCCTCTTCGACGCACCCAGCGACGTGGAGGCACAGGAACAGCTCGCGCGGATCGACGAGCTCACCGCCGCTGTCCGGTCCGCGGACGCGGCCCTGCGGACAGCGCGGTCGTCCCGGGAGCAGGCGGAGGATTCGGCCCGGGCACTTGATCGCGAGGTCGCCGTTGCGTGGCAGGGGTTGCGCAAGGTTCGGGATGGGCTGATCGCGCTCGGCGCTCCGGAATTGCCGGACGGGTCGGTGTTGTCGGGCTGGAACGCCTTGATCACCTGGTCCACGGAACAGGCCGGGATCCGAGCGGCGGCGCTCCCGGCGGCGCAGGAGGCCGCAGAAACGAGCACCCAGCACCGCGACGAGATCGTCACGCTACTGGAGTTCGAGTTCGACGCCCTCGACGTCCTGCTTCCGTCGGGCGAGATCACCAGCACGGCGCCGGTCGCGGCCGCGACGGCACTCAGTCAGGCACGAGCCGACCGTGCGCGGATCATCGAGCGTCGGGAACAGGCGGCCCGCTTGACGGTCGAACACGCCGCCGCCGAGTCCGAGCAGCAGGTCGCGAACATGCTGGGGAACCTGTTGCGCAGCAACCAGTTCCCGGAATGGCTGGAGGCGGCGGCGCTCGACACGCTGGTCGCGGATGCCTCGATGCGGTTGGCCGAGCTGTCCAACGGCCAGTTCGAGCTCACCCACCGGAACGGGGAGTTCTTCGTCATCGACCACGCGGACGCCGACAGTCAGCGGGGAGTCCGGACGCTGTCGGGTGGCGAGACCTTCCAGGCGAGCCTCGCCTTGGCGCTCGCGCTGAGCACCCAGCTGTCGTCGATGGCCGCCGCCGGCGCCGCCCGGCTCGACTCGATCTTCCTCGACGAGGGTTTCGGCACGCTTGACGAATCCACCCTGGAGATCGTGGCCGCCACCCTGGAGAGCCTCGCCCAGGGGGACCGGATGGTCGGCGTCGTCACCCACGTCGCCGCGCTCGCCGAGCGGGTGCCGGTCCGGTTCGTGGTCAACCGGGACAGCCGGACCTCCAGCATTTCCCGGGAGTCGGCATGACGTCCGGACCCGCCGACGTGCAGGCGGGTCGCTCCTCCGCCGGGTCTCGGCGGCCGGGGATGAGCTTCTCCGTCGACGGGTGGGACCCGACCTACGGCACCAGCCTCGAACTCGAGGAGGACCTCGGCGAATCGTCCGCGGAGGTCGACATCGGCATCGAGGTCCCGCCGAAGCGGTGGCGACCCATCTCCGCCGGCCCGGCGATGGCGCCGCCCTGCCCGGTGCTCTTCGTCGACGGCGTGCGACGCATCGAGGCCAGGGTGTGGATCGACGACGTCAGCAACGGGTCACCCGCCACCGACGCGTCGGCGGCTATCTGCGCCTCCTACGCGGCCGGTGTCGTATGCTGCTGTGACGCGGGCGCGCACTTCCTCAGCGCGGAGACCAGGCGCGGGCTGTTCACCGTCGCGCCGCACGCGGAGGACATCGTCACCTCTGCCGGACCGTATGTCGGCGAGCTTCGCGAAGCCGGATCCCAAAATGCCGCTGTCCGTGACACTCTCCAGCGCGCTGCAGGCTCGGCTTGCCGATATCGAACTGCTCGTCGCGGTCGGAGCGCGAGAGCAAACGACCGGACATTCCGCTGACGGTGATGATCTGCTGGTGGTCGACGGGCCGCTGCGGGGACGGAGCCACCTCCCGCGGGCTCTCGGGTACATCAAGAGCCATCGTGCCGCCTACCTGCCGCCAGGATCAGCACGCGATGATCGGATCCCTGCAAGCCGGTCAACGCACTCCGGTCTTCCGGATGGGCACCAGCTGGGACCGGCACTCCTGGTATCTGCGGCTGCCCTGCCTGCCCAGCGCACCCTGGGCCGGCATCGTGCGGGTCGAATGCTCCCCCGACCTGCCGGTCGACGAAGTCGTCGCCCTGGCCAACCTCAGCCAGGTGACGCTGGTCAGGTTTGCCTCCACCGAGTACAAAGATGCCCGGGCACCGCAGAATCTGTATCCGATTGCCGGGTTGGAGCGGGAATTGCGCAGGAGGCTCGGTGATTCACGGCTGTTGTATCGGGCACTCCGAGCGACCGCGGCCAACCTCCAATGAGCCAAAGAAAGCCCTTCCATTAAAACACTCAGATTGAAAGTCGTGACTTCGAAAATTGGACTGGCTATTCCAGCGGAACAGCCAGAACCTTACGGTCGCATGATTGGCTAGCCGGAAGAAGGCGGTAAACGTCCGACATTTGGGGTCTTCGAAGCGTGCCGAGTGTGCCATGTACTAGTAGTCCCTGATGACCACGCACGAACCTGGACCGTTGAACACACCTTGGTGGTTGGACATGGCTCTTGGCCTGGAAAACCAACGAACCTGTCCAAAACATCAGATCATCTTGGCAAACTAGTGAACGTTCTTAAAGAACTCGATGGCTTGCCACTCTGGTGCACGAGCTCTATTATAACGCCGCTGACGCGCGCGCAGAGTCTTCCAATTCGTCGTTTCCGATGAAGAACGGATAGTTTAGAACTCGAGAGAGCGCACAACGAGCGAATTCTTCCCATGGCGGTGTTCCGCCGATTTAAGCTGTGACTATACTCGTTCCGGGTTATGCCATGCTCGGAGTTGCTCCGGGCGGCCCGGCTATCCTGCCGCCGGTGATTCCACGAATCTCTGGTACGCCCAGGCAAGCCGATCACGATCTGGGCGCTCGTTGCGCGCGCGCGGTATCGCGGCGAGGGGCTTACCGTGCAGCTCCTGCAGGCCGTGGCGCAACATTGGACCGTCGATCTCTGTAAGCAAATCAGAGCGGATCTGAATCTGAGAGTCAGGACTGATACCAAGGATCCGGGCGTCGAAGGCTGCATGGTGGATCTTGCATAGGGCCAACCCATTTCGAACAATGGGTTCACCGCCCTCGACTCCATCAGGGATGATGTGAGCGGCGTCCAACAGTTCTCCATGGCGGAGGGAGCACACCGCGCAGCGTGTCTCGTAGGCCCGCATGACAAGAGCCCGAAATACTGGCTGGTGCAGACGGCGTCGGGTTTCTGCGACTACATACCGCCTGATATTCTCCTCGACCGGAGTGCCGGGCTCGACCAAAGTCCGAGCGACGTCTGGATCTACAATAAATTGATGCTGGGCGGGCTCCTCACCCAGGATGTAGATCGGATATATCGGCTTCCAAATAGCAACACCTACGCCAAAAAACCATATCAACGGAACCTTACGATTCATAGCTTCGCGAAGTGCCACGTTGACGTACAAGTCGGGGTCCGTCCCCCGCCACTTATAGCGCAGCAGGCCGTCGCCGCCCACGTCGTCCTCGTAGGGCCGCTGTTGGCCGTCCGCGCGGTAGACCGTTTGGATGCTGAAAGCCGCCTCGAACCCTGCGGGTTTTCGGATACCCTGCTGGCGATCTTTGAGCAGGAACGGCTGACCGTCCAGCGTGAAGTCGCCCAGATCTTGAGTTGAGATCGCGTCTCGACCATCGTTGGTTCGTATTGTCAGCCACGCCATCGCCTCCAGGCGAACGCGACGGTCGTAGGAAGCGCTGACGGGCATGTTGCCAGTGTTGTCCATTGAGGCGTGCCTGGCACTTTGCCATACCACAGCAACCGCGCCGAGCGCCACATCGCCCATTCGTCGTTGGTCGGTCGAAAAGTCCGGAAGCCACAATTTCGGCGAGATTGCCGTCGTTATGCTCAGTTCGCGTAGAGACGGATCACGATCCCGTCGGGGTCGTGCAGTCCGACCAGGACGGTGCCGCCGTTGTCGCCGGTGACGATGACGACGTGCTCCTGGTCCAGGCCGGGCAGGTCGTCGACCCAGGCGTGGACCTCGTCCTGGGTCGACGACCCCGGTCACGAAGAGGCCGAACCCACTGGTGGCCACAACGGGGGCTCCTGCCATTCGCCCCCTGCAGCCGAGATAGCCTGGCTGAGCCGAACTGCCAACTCCCGTGTCGCTCGCTGAACTCGATGCACGCTGTCGCAAAGATCGCGGCAAGACGAGTCCACCGCCTTCGAGGGCTATCCCTTATCGCAGCCAATCCCATCGTTGTCTCCGTCGAGCCTGGGCGCATAGCCGGGCTCCCCTCGATGAACCGGAGCGGCACCGGCGGCTCTTGCGGCGGCGCAGTTGGCGTAGCCGCCGCTCGGCGCCGAGTTTCCTGAGGCGTTACGTTGCGCCTCCTGCTGATCGGACAGCGTCTGCGCCTGCCGAGCCGCCTCGGCCTGGGCGACCAACTCCGCCGCTACCCGGTTGGCCTCGGCCTGCGCAGCGGCCGACGCTTCCGCCAACACGCGGTCGGCCTCGACCTGCGCCGCTTCGGCAGCGATCCGGCTCGCCTCCGCGACAGCAGCTTGCGCGGCCTGCTCGGCGATCAGCCGTTCACTTTCTGCGGCAGCTGCCACGGCGGCAGCCGATGAAGCGAGAGCAGCCGAGTTGACGGTCGGTGTCGGACTGGCCGAGGGACTGCTGGTGGTTGTCGACGTCGTCGCTGGGCTGGAGCTCGGATATGTTGATGTTGATGTCAAGGGTTCCAGAAGTGCTTGCGGTTCAACGACCTTCGGTTCGGGCGCGGGTGCGAGCATGCCACCGATGACGGCCAGCACCACCCCAAAAGCGAGCACACCTGCGCCGGCCTTGCGGGAACCAATGAGGGCCCAGGCGGGACGACCCACGATGACCGCACCCAGCCCGAGCACCACGACGGTGATTCCCAAGAACAGGAAGAAGCCCGCCGCCCCCGTTGTGATTGCGCCGACCACCGAAAGCAGCAGGCCGATCCCTCCGATCACCGCGAGCACGATGATTCCGGATTTTCGCTCCCGCACCGAGACACCGTTCGGACTCACGCTCATGGGACTCCCTCGCTTGGTTTCGTAGTCCGATGACACTCGGAATGCCTGCTGTAGGCCGAACGGCCCAATGGACCGTTCCCCATTCGCGCTTCGGTGGCCATATGCTACATGATGGATGGCCTGTAGCGCGCGAAAGAGTGATTGGTCGTTACCTCGCGCGATGCCCTCTACGCAGCGTCTACGTTGTCAGACTGCATCCACCGCCCCGGTACCACGCGCGTGACCGTGGAGGTGGCAACGACCGGAGTCGGGGTGTCTTCATCTTCGCCGCCCGGGGCAGCCAGTTTTCACGCAAGGCGACCGGAACAGCTACCTGTCAATCGTGACGAGTCCTGGGCTGCGCCAGGACGTAACAGGCCGGCTTGCCCAGCCAGGTACCGACGAACCCGAAGGTGCTGGCCCGGCTGACCGCGTCCGGCTCCAGCTCGCAGAACAACGGTACGCCGCGGCCATCGCGGTGGCCGGGACGAGCCAGTTGCCGACCAGCCGGCGGTGCGCGGCGGTGGTCAGTTCGATCAGCTCGGCGGTCGGGGCGGCCATCCCCGGGTGGTCCCAGGACAGCCCACTGGTCAGCGGCACCCGTTGTCGCCGAACAAAAGTGCGCAGGGGCAATGGGTATCGATCCCCACCGCCTGCACGTGTTGAGCGATCTCGCCCAGTTGCCGGCAGGCCGCGGCGATGCTGTCCCGCCAGGCGGTGGGGTCGGCCCGGCCGGGTTGCGCGGTGCGGGCCGTGGGGTGGGTGACCCGGCAGCGGGCCAGCACGGTGCCGTCCGCGGTCAGCACCGCGGCCTTGGTGGCCGAGGTCCCCAGGTCGATGCCGAGGTAACACCGCTCGTTCGGAATGACGCTCATCGTCGAGCTGCTCCTTATTGATGGTTTGGGGAGCCGGGGTCCAGCATGGTCCGGTGTGCCGGGTTCGGCGCGCCGGCCAGCCGACAGGTAGACAACGAGTGCGTCAGAGCAGCTTGGCGGCGAACTCGGGGCTGTCTCCCACGTGGATGACGGCCTTGAGGGCGGCGACCATCCGGCCGGGGTTCTCGGCCTGCCAGACGTTGCGGGCGCAGGTCGTGCAGTGGCCAGCGGCCTCGATGACGCTGGCCGCCTGCTTCAGCACGCGTCGAGCGGGCTGGACACCCGGGCGCCGCCGGCGGCGACGACGATGGCCGGGTGCACTCGACGACCTTGGGGAATTCCGCGGTGGAGCCGGTGTACCAGGTCTTCACGATGTCGGCGCCGAGTTCGGCAGCGGCGCGGGGATGCATACAGCACGGATTCGGTGGAACCCTTGCGGTCACCACACATCTCACCGCTCGGGTAGGCGTGGCAGACGACCGGGAGGCCCCAGGCGCTGGCCTCCTCGACGACCTTGGTGAGCATTTCGAACATCGCTACCTGGTTCGACACTCCGGCCGAGATGCCGACGGCGACGGCCTCGGCGCCAAGTCTGATGGCGCCCTCGACGTTGCCGACGGTGGCGTCATAGATCGGGTGGAATTCGACGGAGAACATCGAGGCCTTCAGGATCCACGGCACCGGGCGGGCGTTGCCGGCGAACAGCGGTCCGCCAGGCCCTTGGTGATGGTCATGGCATCCGGTTCGCCGTCGGCGATGTCGGCGAAGGTGTTGCGGATGTTGGCCAGCTGGAGGGCGACGCCACGGGGTCGGCCTGGTCCAGGGCGACGGTGACGGTACGGCCTCGGCGCCGAACAGTCTGCGGAGCCCGATTTCTCGGCCGAGGGCCGGGGTGGTGCCGGTCAGGTCCTAGCGGTTACCAAGAAGGCTGGTCAGCTGGCGAGGATGAGGTAGCCGCGATCCATGGTCCGGGAGCGCCGCTGGCCATCGATTTCACCGAGCTCGGCGTTCCCATCGTCATCGACGGCCGACCCGGACCAAAACCGCACCCGGTCGGAATGCGACGCAGACTCCGTGCGGGGCAACGATCGATCCAAACGTTTGCACCGGGCGAACAGCCGGCCGGTGTCCGGCCCTCTCGGTGATCGCCGCGCCGCCCGGATCACCAGGTCTGTTCGTCCGGATGGGTGTGCTGGGGGCTCTTCGGAATTAACAGGGACGTTGGGTTCTGGTTGGCGCCCGGCGTGATGCGCGGGTGCAGGCGAATCGCATCCGGCGTTGGTGGTTCTCGGTGTTCCGGAAGCCGAACGCGATCCTTCCGACGTGCTTGACGATGCGGTTGTAGCCCTCGGTGCGGCCGTTGCTGATCCCGGTTTTCAGGCCCTCGATGATCGATGGCTGCCACGCGAACACGGTCCAGGCGAGGCGCCGGAGTTGGGCGATCTCGGAGTCCGCGCAGTGAATGTAGAAGTCGGTCAGCTGGTTCCAGATCCGGTTTCGGTCCGGGTCAGTCCCGGCCAGGGCCAGCAGCCGTCGGAGCATTTCCTTTCCCTGCCAGCATTTCTCAAGGCCACCGGAGGGGTCAGCTACCCGCATCGCGTCGTGCATTTTGGTGGCTTCGTCGTCGGTGAGAGTCTCGCCGGCGCGGAGCAGCCGGTTCCGTTGTGCCCATTCCGGGTCGATCTTCCGGCCCCGCCGGCCGCGGCGTGCCCAGGCCAGCTCCCGCCGGTACTCGGTGACGGCCTTGTTCGCCAAGGCGACCAGGTGGAACCTGTCGACGACGATGACCGCGTCCGGCAGCGCCAGCCTGGCGGCCCGGGCGTAGGTCGCCGAGGTGTCCATCGACACGTGCGTGATCCTCGCCGGCCACTCGGGGTCCTGCTCGGCGAGCCAGGCGATGACCGCCGCTGAGTTTCGGCCGTTGACCTGCGCGAACAACCCGCCATCGCCGCTCAGATCGACCAGGCCGGTGTCGAACCGGTCGACCCAGGTCTTGGTCCCGGTGACCGGGTCGGTCTGGTACTTGCCCTTCCCGCGGCGGGTTTCGTCGATCCCCAGGACCCGCACCGGCGGCGGCGTATCGGGCAGTACCTGCTCGGCGTAGGCGACGAACGCGTCGTGCGCGATCCGCCAATCCATGTTCAGCTCGGCGGCGACCGAGGGTCCCGACCAGTTCGATCCTCTTGGTGACGACGCCACCGGGAAAACGACCAGCTGGTATTCGCACCGTGTCGCCATCATGTGCAGCGTCAATGGCCCTCTGGACGCTGGCAAAGCAGGTCATTCCCACCCGAATGCACGAGGAAGTGCCGGCTTCCGACGACGGAGCGACAGCAGTGACAATAGCGACTGCCAATGCTGCGCCACCGGCATTCCGTTGAATTCCTCGCAGCCTCATGCCAGCACCCTTTCCATCGATACACCCGGCATAACCAGAGCGGACTCACACTGGACCTGCCGATCGAAAGCTGTCAATAGTGGAAGGCATTTCATGAGCCAGGCGGTAAGAAGATAAGCAATGCTCGCTAAATTCGCCGGTCGAAAGCCAATGTGTGGCGATGCGAGAAATTGCGAATCCGCCGGCATAAAGGCTCGTCCAGGTAGCGCGGTCACCGCAGAATGGCCGGATGCTGGGTGTCCCCCGCAGTCGAGCCATCCAGCTGGCGACTGTATAAACCCTCGCGGCTCCGCCGGGTCGAGACAAACGCGTTCGACTGCTGCAATCGCACAGATTGCCCCTTGATCGGGACGGTCTGATCCGAGGACCCTCAGGCGGGAACCATTCCACCCTGCTTCGGCGACAGGACGATCGTGGAGGATGACCCGAGCAGCTCCGACGAGGAGCTCCTGCGCGCCGTCGCCGGCGGCGACACCGGCGCCCTCCGGGTTCTCTACGAACGCCATGCAGCGTGGATGTCGGTGCGGCTGACCCGTCGCTGCAATGATCCAGGCATCGTCGCCGAAGTTCTTCAGGACACCTTCGCGGCCGTGTGGCGGGGCGCCAGCGGTTTTCGTGGCGAGGGCGAGGTTGCCGGCTGGCTCTGGGGCGTGGCATCCGGCGGCTGGTGTCCAGATTGCGTTTGCACGGCGGCAAGGCCGAGGTTCCCGTCGCCGAAATCTGGGGTGGGACCGAGATCAGCGTCGAAGAGCAGGTGCTGTCCGGAGTCGAGTACGGCGACCTCGGCCGGGCGTTGGCCCGGCTGTCCCCGGAAATGCGCGCCGTCGTGCAGGCCACGGTGCTGGACGGCCTGAGCACCCGGGAGGCGTCCCGGCTGCTCGGCGTTCACCAGGGCACGGTCAAGACCCGGCTGTTCCGGGCCAAGGCTGTCCTGCGTCGCGAGCTGATGGAGGGATCGATATGACCGAGGCAGCACGCTCCGGACCGTGGCACGTGGACGCAGAATCGCTCCGCCGCTGGGTGGACGGCACCGCAGGACCACTGGGTGGTGTCTCGGTCGAACAACATGTCCTCAAGTGTGCGCAGTGCCGCGATCGGGTCGCCGTCCTCGTTCCGGTGGAGCCGCTGGAATCGGTGTGGGACAACGTGCTTGCCGATATCGAAGTCCCCCACGCCGGGACGGCAGAACGGCTGCTGCACCGGTTAGGTCTGAACTCGTCCGACGCCCTGGTCATCACCTCCGCGGTCACTCTCCGCGCCGCCTGGCTGTTCGGTGTCATCGTCGCCCTGCTTTTTGCGGTGGCCGCCGCGACACTCGGCCCCTTCGGCGCCATTGGTCTGTTCGTCCTGGGCGCACCACTGATCCCGGTGGCCGGAGTCGCAGCTGCCTACGGCCCATCGGTCGATCCTTCCTATGAGGCGGTGTTGGCTGCGCCTTATGCGATGGTCCGGCTCATCCTGCTGCGCACCGCGTCCGTCCTGGTCACCTCCGTTCCCTTTGTGGTGGTGGCCGGGCTGCTGCTCCCTGCATCGCCGATCGTCGCCGTCGCGTGGTTGCTGCCGGCGGCCGGCTTCATCGTCGTCGTGCTGACCGCCAGCATCTGGGTGGATCCGGCCTATGCGGCCGCGGTCGTCGGGGTCGGTTGGGTCATCGCGGTGCTCTGGTCTGCCCGAGCCGGTGATCCGCTGGTGGTGTTCACGCCGATCTATCTGGGCGCTTACCTGGCGGTCATCGTCGTCGCCGGACTGATCTTGTTGAACCGCCTTTTCACCGCCGTGCCGGCCTGGCGTCTGCGCTGAGTTCCGTTGTGACACAGGAGGACACATGACATCGCCCACGGTGCAGCTGCGGAACGTCAGCAAGTCGTTCAAAGGCACTGCCGCGCTCGACGGAGTCACCATGGACCTGCAGCAGGGCGTGGTCGGCCTGCTCGGGCCCAACGGCGCCGGGAAGACAACTCTGCTCCGCATCCTGGCCACCGTGCTCGGCGCGGACACGGGTTCCGTGCGCATTCTCGGGCATGACCCCGCTCAGGGGGCTCAGCGCACCGACATCCGCCGCCGACTCGGTTACCTCCCGCAGGAGCTCGGGTACCCGCGGGGCTTCACCGCCTACGGATTTGTCGACTACATGGCGGTGCTCAAGGAGTGGGATGAGCCCGGTCCCCGGCGGCAACAGGTGCGTACCGCGCTCGACAAGGTGGGCTTGACCGACCTTTCCACCAAGCGCATTCGTGCCCTGTCCGGCGGTCAGCGGCGACGAGTCGGCCTTGCTCAGGCGCTGCTGGGTGAACCCCAGTTTCTCGTGCTGGACGAGCCGACGACCGGCCTCGACCCCGAACAGCGGGTGCTCTTGCGCCAGGTGCTGGCCGAAGCCGGCCGGACGGCAACCGTCCTGGTCGCGACGCATCAGACCGAGGACGTCGCAGCACTCTGCGAACGGGTCGTGGTCCTCGACGGCGGGACCGTGCGCTTCGACGGTGCCGTCCGTGACCTCGTCGGCCTGGCCCAGGACAAGGTGTGGCTGGCAGACACCCAGGACCCGCGGGCCCGCCTGTCCTGGCGCACGGTCACCGGGCGGTATCGCCACCTCGGCGACACCGCGCCGACCAATGCCGAGATCGTCGAGGCAACGCTCGAGGATGCCTATCTGTTGCTGTGCGGCAGCGCCGCGAGCCAATCGGAGGTGCCGGCGTCATGAGTGAGCTTGCGAACGAATCATGGACACAGCATGACCGGAGCCGGCGAGGGACGAACGGGGTCTGGGCATGAGTACCACTGCGTTGCCAAAGCCGGCGGTCGCCGGTGAGCGTTCCGGGATCTGGCCGCTGGCCCGCCTGGAAGCGGTCCGGTACGCCCGGCACCCGTTGTTTCTTGTCGGCCTGCTGCTCGGGGTGCTGGCCGGCGCCGGGGAACGCGGGCCCATCGAGCTCGACTTCCAGGTGATCCCGGCGTTCTTCATCGGGGTGTTCGGCATCGTCATCGCCGCCCGGTTGACCAGATCAACCGATCGCTCGCGGCCGATCGTCGACGCCGCTCCGGCGTCGCAGACCAAACGGACCGCCGCACTGTGCCTGGCGTGCGCCGTTCCGGCCGGCGCCGGCCTCGCCCTGGTGTTGTTGCATCGGGCCTTCGTTCTCGCAGAACCGTTCCCGGACTGGATGTATGGAACCTGGGGTCCAGTGGACCGGTTCATCATCACCATGGTCATCCCGGTCATCGCGTGTGCCGGCGGGCCCCTGCTCGGCGTTGCCGTCGGTCGGTGGCTCCGCTTCCCGGGCGCCTCCCTGCTGGCGGTGATCGTCGTCGTGGAATGGAGCCAAATCGCGTCCTACCTGCCGGAGCAGGACCTGGATTCGGGAACCCTGTTCGCCCGCGCCCTGCACATGGCCGCGCCGTACACAGCGTTCGGCAACGGCAGCGGTGAGGTCACCGTGTGGGTGCGGACCTACACCGGATCACCCGCATGGTTCGCCGTGTGGACCCTGACCCTCTGCGGACTCGCGGTGACCGCCGCACTCTGGCGAGGCGCCGAAGGAGCGACCCGCCGCATCGTCGGTCGAACCGCCGGCGCGCTGGCCGCCGCGGCGGTCATCGCCCTCGTCATGGCCATTACCACCGGCAATGACGCCATCTCCGAATCCGGTCCGCAGGGCACCGTCCCATTCGTTGCGGTGCCGTCCGATGGCCTCCGTTGATTGGCGGCGCGGCGGGCGCATCCTGCGCTCCGCACCCTGGCCCTCGCTGCTCGCTTCGTTGGCTGCGGCGGCTCTGCTGATCTGCATCGCGGCTGTCGCGCACAACACGGGCCTCACCCCGCCAACGACCCTGCTCGGGCTGGCTGCGTGTGGCGCAGCCGCCGCCTACGGTCTCGACGAGACGGCGACCTCGGTCGCGGACGCGTCACCGACCTCGCGTCGGCACCGCCTTGGGTGGCGAATGCTGCTGGTCATGTTGCCGATGACCGTCTCCACCAGTGGGTTGCTGACGCTGAACTACCTGGACCCGGAAACGCAGTGGCTACGCCTGCTCCCGCTTGCCGCCGGCGCCGTCGCCATCGGCACCGGACTGGCGGCGCGTGATGCGTCATCACGGCACCGCCGCGCCCGGAGATCTCGCCGGGGCAATCACGCTCGTCGGCATCATCCTCGTCGTGGCGATCGACCCGTTGCGGCGTTGGGTGCAACTGCTGCCGTTCGGCGACACCGAACAAGCGGGACGGAGTTCAGCGCTCTGGTTCGCGGTCGTCGTCGGGTTCATCGTCCTCACGCTGGCCTGCACGCGCGACCCGGGTCGACCCGCGGAACCGTTGATCGGAATCGGGAACCATTCCGATCGTTCCCCGCGACAGGACAGGCACCACAACAGCGGAGGTGCAGCATGACGAAGGCCTATCGAATCCTCGCCTATCTCATTGCAGCGGAAGTGGTGATTCAGGCCGCGGTGATCACATTGGCGTCCTTCGGTTTCAGCAAATGGATCGACAATGGCGGAGTTGCCGACCTGGCATCGTTCGACAGCGGCAATCTCAGCTTCTTCGGCTATGTCGGTTACGAACTGCACGGCACCAATGGCGCCCTGTACATTCCGATTCTGTCCGTTGCGTTCCTGGTGCTGTCCCTCTTTGCAAGGTCGATCCGCGGCGGCGTGACCTGGGCGGCGATTGTCTTCGGACTGGTTGCGCTGCAGGTCTTTCTGGGCTTCGCCAGCCATAGTTTCGCGGTGTTGGGTCCGCTGCACGGCGTCAACGCCTTTGCGCTCTTCGTCTGCGCGCTGCATGCCGGACGCCGGGTCAGTGCTCACGTCAATGCCGTCGGACAGACATCGATAGTCGCCGCCGGCGAACCCAGTGCTCGTTGATGCCCGACCATTCGAAAATCAGGCTGTAACCGGTTCCGAGCTTGGGGTGGTTGCCCTAGCGCGGGCGGCGATTCCTGCTCGACAGGCCAGATCCAATGGTCACTTTCGTGCTCTTCACCGCCTGGAATCGCCGCCCGAGCGCCGTGACCCCTGCGATGAGGCAGACCGCACAAGGTCTCCGATGAGCTGCGCCAGAGCTCGGTTCGTGACGCTAGCTATCCAGCGTCCTTCAGATACCGCTCCAACGCCTTTCGCGCCAGCACGGAAAAACTGACGTTCTCCGCGGCCGACCGTTCCACCGCCAATGCCCGGACTTCATCCTTCCTACTTACTTCCTTACTTCCCACCTTCTGCGACTCCCCTTCGAACACGTCGAGCGACGCCCGGCGAATGCTGTTGCTGCGCAACGCATCAGTCAGCACGGACTCGTGGACCACACCGCCGAGGGGCCGTGTCGATCAGGTATCCAACGAGTTTCATCACTGCCACGGCGTCGGCGTCAATGAGACGGAGCGTCGCCGGGGTGCGCGGAGGGCGTCAGTGACCTCCCCGGCCACCACGAACGCACGCCAACGAACTCCCAGATCGGCTCCCAGAGTTGATCGAGCGGTGCAGAGTCTGTGACCAACCATGCCTGGACGGCTCCGTATTTCAATCAACCGCAATGACCTTGTTCGGGTCACCGAGGGAGCGGCTTGACGACCAGGATCTGCTCGGATCGTCCTACGGGACCATCGATGTCATGGAGCACGGTGCTGGTCAGTCCGTGACCGCCAGCGCCGAACGTGACAGTCGTGTCGAGACCGACCCAACGACCGCGCGGCTGTCGAAACAGGTGGATTGTGAGGTCGACATTGGGAAACATCCACTCTTTCGGAGATTCGCGGACTGCTATTCCATTTGCCGTATCGATCAACCCCACAAATCTTGCGAGGTCCGACACCGGCTGATCGTTGATCAGATCGATGTCGGTGGACACCCAGGTCCGGCTTCGACCCTGGACGGGTTCGCCACAGTGGCGCACATCCAGCGACGAGATGTATCCGCCCGGCCATACGACAGTCAGGCTGCCACTGGCGAGGCCTTCAGGATCAGGTAAACGATCGGCCTGCCCGCCGGCGACCGCGCTGGTGTCGTGATGCGCCAGCAGCCACGCGCGGGCCTGAATCACAGGCCTCCCGCCTGCGGTCATTGTCGCTTCCAGTAATTCGATGGTCCGGCCCGGCCGCACGACCTTGACGTCGACGTCGAACTCCGCGGCGGGAAGCTTGCCGAGGATGTCAAAACTGATTCGCGCAAGTCCAAGTGACGTCGCCGGTCGATGATCGTTAAACACGTCAATGGCGTCGATGATCGCGCCGGCGACCGGTGCCATGTGCAGCTCGTCGTCCGTCCAGGCCCCGCCGGCATGAAGTGTGGGCTGGTAGCGGCTGCTGCCGATCCGCTCGAAGTAACTTGTCGGGCGATCCGTCATGGGGCTAGAGACCAAGGCTCCGGGCACTTTCCGTACGCATCTCCACCTTGCGGATCTTGCCAGTGACGGTCATCGGGAACTCGTCGACGACGAACACATAGCGCGGAATCTTGAAATGGGCGAGCCTGCCGTCGCAGTAGGCCCGCACGGCCTCCGCATCGAGAGGTCGAGCGCCGGCGTGCATCTTCACCCACGCGCACAGTTCTTCGCCGTATTTCTCATCCGGCACACCAATCACCTGGACGTCTTCGACATCCGGGTGCTGGTAAAGGAATTCCTCGATCTCACGGGGATACACGTTCTCCCCGCCCCGTACCACCATGTCCTTGATTCGTCCAACAATGTTGCAGTACCCGTCCTCCCGCATCTCCGCCAGATCTCCGGTGTGCATCCACCCATCGGCATCGATGGCCTCCACGGTTTTCTCCGCGTCTGCCCAGTACCCGAGCATCACCGAATATCCGCGCGTGCAGAACTCCCCGGGTTCACCACGGGGCACGGTCAGGCCGGTCACCGGGTCGATAACCTTGATCTCCACGTGGGGGTGTGCTCGCCCAATCGTGGCGGTCCGCCGGTCCAGGTCGTCATCGGCCCGCGTCTGGCACGACACCGGTGAGGTCTCGGTCATCCCGTAGGCAATTGCCACCTCAGTCATGTGCATGTCGTTGATGCACCGCTTCATGACCTCGACCGGGCAGATCGAGCCTGCCATGATGCCGGTCCGCAACGACGACAGATCGTGCGAGCCGAACGTCGGGTGGTTCTGCATGGCGATGAACATCGTTGGCACGCCGTACACCCCGGTGCACTTCTCCTCCGCGATCGTCCGCAAGGTGATCTCGGGATCAAAGCCCGGCGCGGGAATCACCATGGTGGTGCCGTGGCTGGTGCAGCCGAGGTTGCCCATCACCATCCCGAAGCAGTGATAGAAGGGCACCGGGATGCACAGCCGGTCGTCGGGACCGAGATTGATCAGCTCGGTCGTGAAGTACCCGTTGTTGAGAATATTCAGGTGGCTCAGCGTGGCGCCTTTAGGGCGACCAGTCGTGCCGGAGGTGTATTGGATATTGATCGGGTCGCTCGGCGACAAACCGCCCAGCCGCTCGGCGACCGCCTCGGCCGGCACCGCCTTCCCTTCCGCGAGAAGCACCGCCCAGTCGTCGGTGTCGAGGTAGACGGTGCGCTCCAGTCCGGGACACTGACCTCCGGTCTGCTCGACCATCGACCGATAATCGCTAGTCTTGAATTGGGACGCCGAGATCAGTAGTCGCATTCCCGACTGGTTGACGACGTAGGCGAACTCATGGGTGCGGTAGGCCGGGTTGACGTTCACCAGGATCACCCCGATCTTCGCAGTCGCATATTGAGTGATCGTCCACTCGGCGCAATTCGGCGCCCAGATGCCGACCCGGTCACCGACCTGAAGTCCGGCCGCGACCAGACCTCGGGCAAGTGCGTCGACGTCGCGGTTGAGCTCGGCCCAGGTCCACCGACGACCGCTTGCGACATCGACCAGCGCCTCGCGATCCGGGTCCGCCGCAACGGTTCGCTCGAAGTTGCCGCCGATGGTCTCCACCAGCAACCCAGGCTCGGCCTCGCCGACGGCGAAAGATAACTGGGTACTCATGACCCAGAGGGTACGTAACGGGAGATGCGCCGTACACCTCCTACCGGAGTGCTCCACCTCCCGCCGATGTCCGATCGTGTGCGCGGAACCGCATGTCGAAGCTCCGTTACCCAGACGGCCGGGTTCGTCGCGCCCCGCCGACCGCAGTCACGGCGGTCATCACCACGAAGGCGGCGCACCCCAGCAAGGCGGCCGAAAGGCTCGAGCCGGCCGCGATCGCACCGATCAGTAAGGCTCCAATGGCGGTCCCGGCGTCATACGTCGCGTTCCAGGCGGCACTCGCCCCCGCCCGACGATCTGCCCCCGCCAGGTCGAAACTCAGTAGCAGCGTGAGATTCTGGGCACCGCCGTAGGCGATCCCGAACACCGCTGTGCCGAGCATCACCAGGACACCGGACCCGATTCCGGTCCCCGACACTCCCAGGGCGAGCATGGCGAGTCCCACCACCCCGATGGCTGCGCACACCGGTAGCAGCCGAGCTGGGCCGGCACGGTCCGCCAAAGCACCCGCCCGCCAACGGGCGAGCGCCGACGTGACGCCAAGCAGCAACAACGCCCAGGTGACCACTGCGGGGTCAGGTAGCTGCACAGGAAGAATCGCAAAGATCCCGCCGCCGGACAAGGTCAGCGCCAACAGCAGCGCCAGGATGCCGGTGAGCCGGCGAATAGGCAGCGGGGACCTGGCCGAACGTCGGTCGGTTTGCTTCGGTGGTTCGGGGAATTTCCACGCCAGTGGGATTGCCAGGACCGGAACCGCCGCCAGCACGGCAACGACCGGGAAGTGCCCGGCACCGGTCAGCGCGACTGCTGCTGGAACCGCCACCACATTCGGTACCGCGACCGCCAAGCCGTAGAGGCCGATGGCCCGGCCGTAACTGCCCGGTGGTGCGATTTGGGTAGCTACCAAAGGGGTGAGGACCGTCAGGATGGCAAACCCGATGCCACGGACGGCTGACACCGCCAGCAGCCACCACAGTTGATCGCTGACCAGTAGCAGCGGAGTTGGCGCGCCCAGTGCGAGCAGTCCGATGGTCAATGTTGCCCGTTGCCCGATCCACCTGACCGCGGCCGGTACCACGATCTGGGACGCGACCGTTGCCGCCAACATCACCGTGGTGACGAGGCCGGCCAGCGCTTCCGGCACTCCCTTCTCAACGGCATAGACCGGCAATGACGAGAGGGTCAGGAAGAAGGAGGTGAAGCCCAGCAGGCTCATTCCGACCAGCGCAGGCATTCCCGGCCAGCGCAGCATCAATCCTCCTGTCCCCGACCGACGTGCAGATCGTTGCACTGACCCGGTCCTGATCTGATGCCGCAGCGTCGGGCGGCGATCCCCGGCACGTCGAACGTGACGGCGAGCCGGCGGACCTCGCCGGAGTAGAACGCACCGGAGCGACGCGGTGAGCTGTTCCCAGCCGACCGCGAGCACCAGCCGCCGACGATGAGACCCTGCTACACCGAATGGGCAGGGTCCCCATATTGCAGCACTTTCTGGTCGCTCGTCAGCAGGGTGAGCTGTTCGACCCGCGCTTGTGCCAGCAGTATCCGATCAAACGGATCGGCGTGAACCTGAGGCAGGGCGCGGACTTCCAGCACATGCGGCGCTCTGATGGGAAGTTCGCCGAAACCCGCCCGAATCGCTTGTTCTCGCAAGCGAACAGAGTCCACCGCGAAATCACCTCGACCGAGGCCGCTCTTGATGACGACTTCCCAGATATTTGCAACGCTGATCAGAATGTCATGTTTCGGATTCCCAAGAATGTCGCGCGCGGCCGCACTCAACGCGGGTGAGTCCTGCGCCGCCCACAGCAGGACATGAGTGTCCAGCAGGTAGGCCGTCACGGTGCCCCGAACATCGCCGCAATGGTTTCCGTGCCCATCTCGTCGAAGTCGTCGGGCACCGTGATCTCAGGGAGGAACCCGATCCTGGGCGCCGGGGTTTCATCGCGAATAGGCACGACCCGGGCAACGGGCCGTCCGTCTCGGGCGATGATGAACTCCTCATCGACGAGACGCGAGAGATGGGTCTTCGCTTCGTGCATGTTCACAGTTCTGACCACGACTGCCTCCTCGTCCAACGGGCCCTTAGTCTGCTTAGTCTACCCGATGGCGAGTGGGGAGACAGGGCCCACAGGAGACCTCCCCGCTCTCTTCGGTGATCCGAATCGAATGTCCATGGCGAGCAAGCTGTTCGGTCTCGCACTCGGGGAGGGTGCCGACCCGTCCGATCCCGCGGCGCTCGGTGATTTCATGGAGCGCTTCAACGCCATGCCCGAGGAATGGCGCAGACGACTGACCGACGGCCCGGGCTCGCCGGAAGGGCCGTCGGTCGTGCCCACTCCGGCACGGTCCGAGGCACCAACCACCTCCGCGATGAAACCTGGAGCCCGACGTCAGGAACCCGGATCTGAACAGGTCGCAGCCCTTGAGCGCGCAACCGCTGGCGGTACTCGCGCGCTCGATCGCTGCTGGTCGTCATGGCGCAATGTTTGCATGTAACGGCAGCCCAACCGATGAATCCGAGGCCTCACATCACCACCCCAGACGGGCGGACGACTCCAGGTCATTGGCTGCCCAGCGCCACATACCAGGCGGCAACACCCGCCCGCGAGCTGTGACCGGTTTTGGTCAGCACGTGACTGACATGGTTCTCCACCGTCCGCTCGGAAAGCTGCAGACGCTGCGCAATGGCCCGGTTGCTCAGCCCAGCGGCCAGCAGCCCGACGATCTGCTCCTCCCGGTCGGTCAGCACCGCCGATCGGCGGGGACGATGGGCGTCAAGGATTTTCTGCGCCTTCGTCGCCAACGGACGCAGTCCCCACTGGCTGGCCTGATCCAGTGCCAGCTGCGCCTCCCGCCGCGCTCCGGCGGCGAATGATGGGTCGAGAACAGCTCGTGCAGCGGCTATCTCGGCCATGGCCAGATGTGCGTCGGCAACGAACGGCAGCCAATGGCTGCTCTCCGCCATCCGCAGCGCCGCGGTGGCGTGCTGCTCGGCATCGTCCAGGTCGTCCATCAGGATTGCCAGTCGACTCAACTCGAGGTGGACCGGACCATCACACGGCCCATCGGCCATCGCGCAGACCCAGAGATCGGCGAACGGAACCAGCTCCTGGTAAAGGACGGCCGCATGCTCCCGGTCCGCAAGCGCGGTACACAGCCGAGCGTGGCCGGCCTGGGCAATAAATGATTCCAACGCCCCCTTCGGCAGCTCCTGCACGTGCGGAGCGATCGCCCGCCAGATCACCCTGGCCTCGCTCTCCCTGCCGAGCCCCACCAGGATCAGCGCCAGCCAGCCGCGGGCGAAGAACGGCGCGCCCTCGATCGCGGCCCGCACCAGCGGCTCGACCTCGGCAAGACCGTCACCGCTCCAGTCCGCCAAGAATGCAGCAATGACCAGGTGCAGGTACTTGGTCCAGGGGTCAGCGGGACCGGCGGCGACCGCCTGGTCCGAGAATTCCCGGCAATCGTCAAGGCGGCCGTCGGCGAATGCCAGGATGGCCCGGATACGCAGCAACCGGGCCGTCCAGAGTGGCTCCCGCAGTCCGCCCGGCCACCTGGTCGAGCACGGCCAATTCCGCTTCCACGGCGATGCGGTCACCCAGCTGGGCCAACGCGTCGATCCGCCAGGCCAGACCCCACGCCGTGTACTCGGCCGTGCCCATCCGTCGACCGAGAGACACTGCCCGATCGGCGATGTCGAGCCGATCATGAACGTATTCGGCGCCGAGCCGCTCGGCATGCTGCGCCTGCAGCTCGCGGAACCTGGACTCGGCATTGGCGGAGTCCATCGTGGTCGGCCGGACCGGTCGGGCCCAGCGGCTCGCCGTTGCTGTCACCATTGCCTGCACCCGCTCCCGCCGGACACTCTCCCCGGCATCCAGCCCGGCGAGCGCCTCCACACACAGCTCGTGAATCTGTGCCGACAGCCCCCGCTCCCCCGCAGCACGGATCACCGTCGCCGCATCGGCCAGCACCCGGCCATCCCCGGCGGCGCGCGCGAGATCGGCGGCGTCCTGGCAGCATTGCCACGCCGCCAGCACCGACCCGGCGCGATCCAGGCTGCGGGCCAGCTCCACCAGCACGGCCGCTCGATCCCTGCCGGCAAGCCCCTCGGCCGCGGACCGGTAGAGCTCGGCCGCCTCCGAGTACGAACGATCGGCATACGCCCGGCCCGCTCTCGCGATGAGTTCCGCCGTCGCCAATGGCTCGTCCGTCGCACTCGGGGCAGCCACTGCGTGATGGTATTCCGCGGTGCCCGGCCCGAGCCTCGCGAATAACGCCGGATGAGTGCTGCAGAGATGAGTATTTCCACGGATTCGCCGGCCACCACCCGGGCCCTAGCGTTGATCAACACGCACGACAACCTGGGGGAACCATGACCGCATCAACAATGACGAACACCGCCCGCACCGATCGGTCATCACCGGTGGCCGGCTGGATCTGCCTGGCCGGCGCGGTGATCGGACTCGCGCAGGGCCTCTTCCTGCTGTTCGTCACCCCGGTGGTCGGCGACGACCGCTTCAGTTATCCCTTCACGCCAACGGGTTTCACCGTCGCACAGCTGAGTTTTGCGGTCCAGCACCTGATGCTGCTGGTCGGGGTGGTTGCGCTGGCCCGGACCTCGTGGACCCAGCGTTCCCGGCTCGCCGTGATCGGATTCTGGATCGCTGCCGCCGGGTTCCTGTTGCTGACGGCCATGGAGGTGCTCGCGCTCACTGCCGCGAACGCCGCGACCGCGAGCGCAGAGGCCGACCTGATCAACAGCCTGTACGGCATTCCGACCATCGTGTGCGGTGTCGGTCTGCTGGTCGGCGGCATTGGCTTCGCCAGATCCAGCGGGTTGACCGGCTGGCGCCGCTGGTTGCCGCTGATCCTCGGCATCTACGTCTTCGTCCCGCTGCTGCCTGCGGTGTTCGCGCCGTATGTGTGGGGCCGGATCGCGATCAGTGTGTGGATGCTGCTGTTCGCCGGACTCGGCTGGATGCTGATCCGGCCAGGCACTGAGCGGTGATTCCTGTTCGACATGCCAGATCCAATAACCAGTTTCGTGCCCTTCATCGCCGGTGAAGGACACGCAACCGGCGACTCGATTCAACGTTGTTGACTTCAAAGGCCAGCACCCGTCCGTCATCACGCTGCACCCTCAGGTCAACCTCGTGATCGCCGTTCTCTGTCCGGAGGTGGAATGTCGATGATTCGGCCGCTTGCGCGCACACTCGACGAGTCGTAAGAGGTGGGTCTTTGCCTCGTGCAGGTTCACCGTTCTGACCACCACGGTCTCCCACCCGGAGAGTTTTCCTTGTCTGCGCAGTGTGCCCGATGGCCCGCCGCTCGCGCTCGCGCCGAGCAGGATGGACGCGTGACGCAGGACGAGGGTTACCTGCTGGACAACCAGCAGGCGCAGGCCGGACAACGATTCGACGCGCTGTCGGAATTGTTCGACCCGGTGACCTTCCGGCACCTCTCGGCGGTCGGCGTGACGGCGGGATGGGTGTGCTGGGAGGTCGGCGCCGGTGGTGTCGGCGTCCCCGCGTGGCTGGCCGAGCAGGTCGGTTCGTCCGGTCGGGTGGTGGCCAGCGACATCGACACGACCTGGATGCCGGCCGACGGTGCCGCGTTCGAGGTGCTGCGGCATGACGTCGGCGTCGAGCAGCCACCCGCCGGGCTGTTCGACTTGGTGCACGCCCGGCTGCTGTTGACGCACGTACCCCAGCGGGTCGAGGCCATCGCCTCGATGGTCCGAGCGCTGCGTCCCGGCGGGTGGCTGGTCATTGAGGACGCTGACCCGGCACTACAGCCGCTGATCTGCCCGGACGAGTCCGGGCCCGAGCAGCAGCTCGCCAACCGGTTGCGGCAGGGGTTCCGCAGGTTGCTGGCCGACCGAGGAGCGGACATGGCGTTCGGCCGAACGTTGCCACGCCTGTTGCGCGAGGCCGGGCTGGTCGGGGTTCAGGCCGACGCCTTCTTTCCTATCACCTCGCCGGCGTGCGCAGCGTTGGAAATCGCTACCGTGCAACAGATCCGGGAGCGTCTGGTTGACGCTGGCCTGGCCACCGACGTCGAGATCGAACAGCACCTGACCAACGTTTCCAGCGGGCGTCTTGATCTTGCTACCGCACCGTTGATCTCAGCCTGGGGTCGCAAATCGGGATCACCCCCGAACAGGCCCAGCAACTGACCCCCCGAGCTGCTCCTTGCCGACTACCTCGGGGAAAGTCACCGCTACCCAACGCTGACCGGCAGCCGGGCGTAGCCGTGCAACGCCAACCCCGGCCGCGGCGTCGGCTCGCCGTCGAGCCGAATGTCGGGGAAACGCTGGAGCAACCGCGGCAGCGCGACCTGGGCCTCCAGCCGGGCCAGTCCGGCCCCGAGGCAATAGTGGATCCCGCCGCCGAACGATAATGATGGCAACCCATTTCGCCGCAGGTCGAGCAGATCGGGGTCGGTGAACACGGCCGGATCGCGGTTCGCGGCGCCGAGCAAGGTCAGCACCCGGGTGCCCGCCGGCACCTGGAGATCACCGACCGTCACATCCTCCTGCGCCGTCCGGCCGATCAGCATCTGCACCGGCGAGTCGTACCGCAGCAGCTCCTCCACCGCGGCCGGCACCAGCTCGGCCGGCCCGACGCGGAGCAGGTCCGCCTCGGCGGGATGAGCCAGCAGCGCGACCAGGCTGTTGGCGAGCAGGCCGGTGGTGGTTTCGAAACCCGCGGCCAGCAGGAGCGCCGCCGTTGACAGCAGGTCGTCGTCCGGCAGCGGATCGACGGCGGTGACCATCGCCGAGATCAGGTCGTCGGCCGGCCGGGCCCGCCGGACCTCGGCGAGATCGCCAAGATATTTACGGATCTCGGCGGCGGCGCGGTCGGCCCGTTCGACCGCCATCGGGCTGAGCATTTCCAGCACCGAGGACCAATCCCGCGACAGGTCCTGGAACATCGACCGGTCCGCCGCCGGAATGCCCAGCAATTCGCCGATGACCGTCACCGGCAGCGGAAAGGCGAATCGCTCGACGAAATCGAAGGTGCCGTCAAGTCCGTCGCACAGTTCGTCGGTGATCCGGGTGATCGCCGGGCGCAGCGCCGCCACCCGCACCGGCGTGAATGCGGCCGAGACCGCTCGGCGAATCCGGGTGTGCTCGGGCGGGTTGATCATCAGCATGCTGGAGAACATCATCTTCAGCGCCGGGTGCTGCTGCCAATCCGGATAACCCGACGCCGTCAGCAGACGAGCCGGGAACTTCTGCAGCCGATGGTCTTTCAGCACCGCCGCGCAGTGGTGGTAGCCGGCCACCACCAGCGCGCCGTCCGGGCCGACGGCGGCCGGGGCCAGCATGTGCAGCCGGGCGTAATGCGGATAGGGATTGTGCTGCCCGGCGGGCGTCGCGAGCGCCGCAAGGATGCTGCTGACGTCACCGTCGTCAATAGCTGGGGTTTTTGGTGGGAATGCCGGTTTGCGCCATGGGACCATCGTGGCGCTGCCGGGCTGTTCTGTACACGGATAATCACCATCCAACCGATTGCACGTCACCCCAGGGGGGCAGCCCATCTCGCGAGCGGTGCGAGGTCTTGGGCAATACTTTGCCGATGCGATTGTCAAACGTCTGCGCGGACGGCGGTCAACGCTGACCGATGACTCCGCTGCCCCCGCCTGGATGGCCGGCGATGTAGCTGCTGGCCTCCATAGCCGAGCCCTTTCAGTCGGCGGCCTTCTGGAGCCATTGCAGGTCCGCCTCCGCAGCCTGTCGATCCTGCTTCTCCCGCTCGTGCAGTGCCGGTGTCTTGGCCAATTGCAGCAGGTAGGGCCGGCCGACCCGACGGGTCGAGTGCTTGACCGGCAGTTCGTGCTCGTCGATCCGGTGATGGACATGTCGCCGGCTCTGCTCCTTGAGCGGCCAATCCACCGCCCGCAGCCGGGGATCGGCCAAGAAGTCGTTGAGCGTGACGCACAATTCGCAAGCGCACCCGCCGGGCGGCTCGATCGACCAATCGCCCGGGTCGCGGGGTGGCCGGGCGAGCCAGGATTCCAGGCGGGCCAACGCATTCCGCGCCAGCACATCGAACCCACTGCCCGCCCGGATTTCCGGGTCAACCAGCGGAATGGCGCGCAGCACGCCGACCTCGCACCGCCGCAGCGCCGCGTCGTCATTGTCGCCGAACAGGGTGACGACGGCGTCGGCAATCTCGGGCGCTGCACTGATCGCGGCGCCGACGAGCAGGCCCGTGATCGGCGCCGTCAACTCGGCGAGCACCTGCGCCCGGCGAGAAGGCTGGGTGATGCCGCGCGCCAGCCGGAGCGAATCGATGAGCTGTTCCAAGCCGACCGCGAGCACCAGCCGGGCGGCCACGAGCCCGTTCGCGTCTCGCCATGCACGACACAACTCCGGCAGCGCAGCCAGCCAGGTGGCAGCCTCGCCGGGTGCATAACGCCAGCGCGGCAGGCTGTTCCAGCCGGCGAACAGTGTGCGCGTCCAACCTTCGCCATACCGCTGCGCCACCGCGGCCAGCAGGGCAGCATTGGGCGGCGTCAGTTCCGCCAACCGAAACGGCGCGAGCAGCATCGCGGCGAGCGCGGCGTCGTCCAGGCCGTTCGCGACGGCCAGCGTCGAGCGCAGATCCGGCTTGCGGCCCGCCACCTCACCCAGTGCGTCGGACAAGCCCAGATCCGTCCAGAACGAGGCGAGGGACTCGGCCCGCTGCCGGGCGCGGGTCAGGTCGCCGTCCCGGATCAGGGCCTGCAGCGTGTCAAGGGCCCACTGGGGCGAGGCCTCCGCCCGCACCTCGAAGTCCAGCCGGGTGGGCCACAGCACCACCGCACCCCGCCGGTACCAACGGTCCATCGTGTTGCCGTAATTGCCCATGTAGCCCTCGTACTCGGACTCATAGGGCGCGAGCGCGCGCGTCGGCGTCGTCGCGCTCACCTCATCGTCATAGACGGCGGTGGCGACCGGCGGTGCCGTCGTACCGGACCTGTCGACCCAGGCGGTCAGGCTGACCGACGATTCCAGCAGTTCGTCGAGGTCGTAGGCCTCGGGATCGTCGTCATAGTCATCGTCGTCGTCATCGTCGTCGTCGTCATTCCAGTACCTGCCCCGGCCGTAGTGCTCGTCGGGCTCGGAGGCGCTCCACGATTCATGGACGTCCGCGAGTGCCAGTGCGATTTCGCAGCCACTCGCGCCTGCGGCTGCGTCCAACAACCGAACCCGTTCCGCGTCAACACCTTTGAGGTGAGTCCAGCTCATTCCACGCGCGGTGTACTGATGGTCGAGCAGGTAGACCAGGCGGCGGTGTTCGGCGAAGTGTTCCTCCAGACACGCTGCCAGGTCCGCAGTCTCACCTGGTCCGGCAGTCGGCGTGGTCGCATGTGCCGCGGACAGCAACAGGTTGTAGGTCAGCACGACCCGATACCCGCTGGTCACCGGCTGTACCTCGTGCCGGCAATCCGAGTAGAACGCGACGAACGACAGCAATTTGTCCGAGGACCGGTAGGAGAGCTGCTGCTCGCCGTGTCGCACGATCAACTCGCCGCCGCGCGAGGTCCCGGGCAGCGTCACGGTCAGCGTGCCCACCATGTCGTCGGACTTCTCGGAGTCCTGATGCGGGAGGAAGAACTGACCGGGCGAGTACACCAGCAGCGAATGCAACTCTGCCTTGAGTCGGCTGCCCTTCGGCAGTCCGAGGTCGCCGCGAAACCCCTCGAGGATGGGGGTCAAGGTGCGGTTCCATTGCCGCTTGACGATCCGCACCCGACTCAAGGGCACCTGCCACGTGTACCGGACCGTCGCATCGCTCAGCGTCTGCTCACCCTGGCCGTACTGCGCCGGCCGCGCGACCGCGATCAGTCGTTTTGCCTTCGCGGCGGACACCGGCATCGTCAGTGGACCGACGCCGGTGACGTCGATGTGCAGATCACCCGGTGACGCGGTGCGGCGGGCGCTGAACGAACCGCCGCCGCGGGTCGCGCCGAGCAGTTGGGCAAGTCGCTGGCGTGGATCCACCCAAGCACCGTAACTGCCGGGCGTCGCCAGCCGGCACATCCCCTTTGCCCACGGGCGACCGGCGGAACGAGCGAGATTGAGTTGACGACATCGCGCGAAGGATCCGTCGGTATGTCACCGACTTTTGCTCCTTCAGCGAGGATCTCGCATCCGAACCCACGCTGTTGGGCCGAGGCTGCCGGAGTTGGCGAGCTTGATGACGGCTTCCCGTCCGCCGGCAGCCGGCGACGACTTGGGCGTCCGGACGGCAGATGTGGACTGGTCGATGGCCCGCCGGACGCCCCCGACTGGTCAGGGTTCCCACGGATGTGCGGTCGCTACGGGCGGTCCTACGGTGGAGCCGAACCTGATGACGACAGGCAACGCGAGGCGGGAACGTGGTGGCAATGAAGGCGATCAAGTACACCCAGTACGGCTCCCCGAACGTCCTGCAGGTCACCGAATTGGACCGGCCGGCTCCCGACAATCGCGAACTGCTGATGAGGGTCGTCGCGACAACGGTCACGTCCGCGGAGTGCGGCATGCGGCGAGGTGAACCCCGTTGGGGCAGGGTCATTCTTGGATTCACCGCACCGCGGCGGCGGATGCGCATACTCGGCACTGAGGTTGCCGGGATCGTCGAATCGGTCGGTCGTGATGTCACCCGATTCCGCCCTGGGGATCAGGTATTCGGATTTACCGGATTCCGCCTCGGCGCCAACGCCGAGTACGCCGTGATGCCCGAGAACGGATCGTTGGCGCTCAAACCGCCGAACATTTCCTTCGAGGAGGCCGCAGCCGTCGTCGACGGGGCAACAACCGCGCTCTACTTTCTGCGGGACAGGGCAAAAGTCCGCCCGGGGCAACGGGTTCTGATCAACGGCGCCTCGGGGAGCATCGGCACTTACGCGGTGCAGCTGGCCAAACACCTCGGCGCGCAGGTCACCGGAGTCTGCGGCCCGCGCAACATCGACCTGGTGTCGTCACTGGGTGCCGATCGGGTGATCGACTACACCACGCAGGATTTCACCGAAAGCGGCGAAAAATACCACGTCATCTTCGACACCGTGGGAACGAGCTCGTTTCGGCGGTGCAAGGCCGCTTTGACCACCCGCGGATGCTACGTCCCGACAACCGGGTTGCCGAACACCGTGCTCATGCTGTGGACGGCGCTGACTCGAGGGCCACGGGTCGTCACGGGGATGTCGGTCAAGAAGAATGATGCCCTGACATTCATCTGCGAACTCATCGAGGCGGACGAGTTGACGATCGTCATCGACCGGACCTACCCACTGGAGCAGATCGCCGATGCGCACCGGTATGTCGAGACCGGGCACAAGCGCGGCAGTGTCGTTGTCCAGGTGGCACCACAAATGTCGATCGAGTCTGACGCCGCGATCGGATCGACCGGGAATCCGCCCACCTCACGGACCTGACTCGATTACTCCCCCGCCCATCGCGGGTCGAGCACCTCCGGATCCTGCAGTTTTCGTGGACGATCGAGCTCTTCAGTCCGCAGCCGGTGCCGAAGCTGACGCGTCGTCGACTCGGCCTGTCGACCGTCAGACGATCGAATGGCCGGCAGTGGAGCCGCTGCCCTGGGAACAGCTGGCACCGCCGCCGCCGGTTCAGGGAACGCCGCGGCGGTGGCGGCACACCGTGTATCTGGGGGTCTACCCGCTCGACGCAACGTACGAGTGTTCCTGCGCCGCGCTTTCGGGGATGTTCCAGCGAGTCGAGGCGGACTGCTTGCACTTCAGCAGCAATAGCAGCATAATACTGCAATGGCGAAGTCGATCACCATCAGAGACATCCCCGATGAGACGGGCGAGGAACTCGCAGCCCGCGCCGCGCTGACCGGCCGATCGCTGCAGGAGTACCTGCGTGCGCGACTTGTCGAGCTCGCTAACACGCCCGACGCCGAGGTGTGGATCGCAAGAGTTCGAGCCCGCAAAGCCGCCACCGGCGGTGCGATCAGCCTGGAACGGGTTCTCGCCCATCGGGATGCGGACCGCAAGTGACCCTCGTCGTCGACTCGTCGGTGGTCGTCGCCGCTCTCATCGACAATGGCCCGGTTGGCGGATGGGCAGAATCGCAACTGGTGTCCGGACCCCTTGCTGCACCGCATCTCATGCCGGCAGAAGTTGCCAACATCCTGCGACGTTCAGCTTTGGCCGGTGACGTCTCCGCCGATATCGCGTCGCTGGCACACAGCGATCTCGGATTGCTCCGCCTCGAGCTCTTCCCCTACAGCCTGTGCGCATCCCGGGTGTGGGAGTTGCGATCGAATGTCACCGCGTACGACGCGTGGTACGTAGCGCTCGCCGAGGCCCTGGATGCCCCGCTGGCAACCCTCGACCTCAGACTCAGTCGCGCCGCCGGGGTTCGTTGCGAGATCGTCCTACCCCCGACCCAGGCGCCGGCAGAACCTGGCGCGTGACAAGTGGAAGTGGCATGACGACGTGCCGATCGTGGAGGCCGCCGAGCTCACGCGACCTGGCAAGTACCGCCCCGACGTGGCGTCGGCGTGCAACTCCACTACGTCGTCAGGACCGGATCCTCCACCCCGGCACCTTCGCGCGCGACCGTCGAGTCAGCGACGACCGGACTGGGTGGTGTCTTCATCTTCGCCGCCCAGGCCAGCCAGAAGCTGTCGTGCATGGTGGGCCGGAACAGTTTGTCGCCGATTTTGACGAACCTGAGCTGCGCCAGCACGTACCAGGCCGGCTTGCTGTTCTGCAACCGTAGCCGCTCGGCGCGGTCGGTGATCTTCTCAGCGCTGAGTGCGCCGAAGGCACGCGCGGTCGACACGTCCGGGGCCGGCCGTGACTTCTTGGCCTCCTTCTCCCGCAGCATCTGCCGTTTCGACTTCGCCACCGGTACCTCGGGCGGGAGCGGTTGCGCGGTGAATCCGATCCAGAAGTCACTGCAGTCCTTCACCGCGGCGTTGGCGCCGAGAACCTCCTCGTTGCCGGTGCTCCAGCCCAGGTTGTAGTTCTTTTCGTCGAATCCGGTCAGCGTGGTGTCCTTCTTCTTCCCGGCCTTGACATCGGCGCGCCCACGCTCGTACGCGTCGAACCCGACGGCGGCCTTCAGCTGGTCGACATTCAGGCCCTTCGCATCTCCCGGTCCGGCCAGCGGCTTGGTCGGACCACCGCTGCCGGCCAAGCTGTCCTTCAGATGATCGGTGAGTTCGACGATCCATTCCGGCTTCAGCTTCTCCAGCAGCAATTCGCGGTTCTTCACCACGCTGTTCGCGTAGGCGTAGGCACGACCGCTGTCGCCGACCTTGTCCTTGGTGTCGAGCATGCCCTTGGGAAACGCGGGGTTCTTGGCAAGTCGGCTGCCCACGCCGCCCTCGGCGTAGTGGTTGAACAGGATGACGTCCTCGGGAACGAGCGACAAATCCACCTTGATCCGGACCCCGTCGTCACTCTTGAACGGGTCACCGTCGTTACTGAAGACCTGCTTCTTCGGGGTGGACGCCAGGCTGATCCCCCGCTGGTTCAGACCATTGCCCAGGTACTGGTGCGTATGGGCCATCACGTCCTGTGACACGGTGACGGTCCCGTCCGCCCCGACAACCCCTACCCCGCCGTACATCTGGGCGACGCTGGCGTCGTTCCGATCGATCTGGTTCAGGGTGCTCGGCAGGCCCATGGCTTCGCGGAAACGTGGATAACGGCCGCGTAACGCGCCCATGCCGCTCGGTCCGAGTCCGTCCATCAACTGCTGGCGGGACGTCTCGAAGTACGCGAACCGCCTGGTCGGGACGCCGGCGCTGTCGACGACGTGGGTGGCGTCCTCGCTGAGCTTGTGCTTCTTCGTCATGCCCTGGCGGCGGCCGGGTTGGGCTGCGGCGTTGGCGAAGGCATCGGCGATCCCAATCAGCAGCACGCCGACCGATTCACCGGTGGACTTGTCGATGATCGACTTCGTCTTCTTGTCGGCCTCGGCGCGCAGCTCGTACTTTGCGGCGAAGGCCGGGGCCGCCGCCAACCGCTTGTCGATCGGTCCGTGCCGAATCAACTTCGGATAGGGCCCCTTCACCGCCTGGGTGCGCGCCTTTTTCTGCTCTTCGGTGGTCGCCGATTTGTGCACGGCGAAATGTGGTTCGGCGAACAGATCGGTGAGTTTGGTGTTCTTGGCCTTCGACGTTTCGGCTTTGAGGCCGGCGAACAGTCCCGCGAGGTGCGCCTTGACCGCCGGGTCCTCGGTGGTGATGTCGAAGCTGAACGGTTCGTTACCGAACTTCTGGTCCGCACCGAAGGCCAGCGGGTCGTAGTCGGCACCCAGCGGCACGGGAACGACCGGATCGACGACGGCTCCCACCGCTTCCGAACCTTCGGCCACCGTCGACGGGCCGGTGACCGCCGCCTTCGCCTTCTCCGCCGCCTCGGCCTTGGCCGTGGCTTCTGCTTCGGCCTTGACCTTCGCCTCTGCGCTGGCCTTCTCCTCTGCCTCGATTCGCGCCCTTTCTTCGGCGTCAGCCTTGGCCTTGGCCTCGGCGTCTGCTCTGGCCTGTTCTTCGGCTTTGGCCCGCGCCTCGGCCTCTACCTTTGCCCTGGCTTCCTTTTTGGCCTTTGCCTTGGCTTCCCGCTTGAGGCGGTCCGCCTCGTCCTTGGCGGCCTTCTTGGCGCGGGCCTCGGCGAGGGCGGCCTCCTCGGCCCGCAGCCGCTCTTCCTTTTCCTTTTCCTTCGCGGCGGCAAGCAGCAACGCCGCTGCGGTGGCCGCTTCCGCCGCCAATCGCTCCTGTTCGATCCGGAGTCTTTCCGCCACTTCCCTTTCGGCGGCGGCCTTTTCCTCAGCTGCCTTCTTCTCCGCCGCTTCCTGCCGGGCCTTCTCCTGCTTCGCGGCCTCGCGGACCGCGGCGAGCCGCTGGGCTTCCGCCTTCGCCTCCGCCCTTGCGGTGGCCGCCTTCTTGTTGGCCGCTTCCTGTTCGATGGCCCGCTGCTTCTTTTCCTCGGCCTTCTTCGCCGCCGCCGCCTTTTCCGCCGCTTCCCGCTCGGCCGCCTTCCGCTTCTTCTCATCGGCGCGCTGGGCAGCCGCCGCCTTTTCCGCGGCCTCCCGCTCGGCCGCTTTCCGCTGCTTCTCCTCCGCGACCCGCACCCGCTCCTCGGCGACGCGCTTCTCCTCTGCCAGCTGCGCGGCCAGCCGCTGCGCTTCGGCGGCCTCCGCCTCCTCTCGCTTGCGCGTGGCCTCGGCGATCAGCTCCTGCTGCTTGCGCTCGGCCTCGGCATCGGCCTCTTCCCGCTGCCGCTTGGCCTCCGCCGCGTCGTCCTCCAGCTTCTTCTGCGCCGCGGCTGCCGCCTCTTGTTGCTGCTTCAGGACCGCGGCCTCAGCAGCCTTCCGCTCGATCTCCGCAGCAATCTTCGATGCGCTCCACTGGTACAGCTTGTAGACCGACCAGCCGGTCACCACGTCACTGACGACCCAGTCCTGCTCCTTGAAGTCTGCGTCGTCCAGCCAGACGTAGGGCACCTTGCCGACACGCTTGTACTCCACGCCTTCGCGAGGTTCGTGCACGACGGCGTAGAACCGCCGGATCGGTGCGCGGCGCCCTGGTGAACCTGGGCCGGCCACCGTCGTTGCACCGGGTACGGCTGCCGGGTTTTGCTGCGGGATTGGGCACCGAAGGTGCTGCCAGCCGTTCGCATTCTCTTGCTGTGCGGGAGCGGCCGTCGTGACGTCCGGCGATGAATCGGTCCGGGTGAGTCGGCGGAGGCGATCCAACGGTCGGGCCCGGTCACTTCGGACCGGTTCGGGTCCGGCAATTGCGCCGGATTGCTGAGCCCGGCGTAATGGGTCGAGGCCGATCGGTGCCCGGTCGCCCGCGGCTGCAGCCGATTCCGCAGGGTCGGTGCGGCGAATAGCCTTGCGCCGCAACACCTGCATGACGTTCTCGGCAACCCGGTCGGCTTCGGCCTCGGCCGGGTCCGCCGCTCTGCCGATGATCGGGCCGGCTCCCGATCCGCCGGGTCCTTGTTGGACGGTGTGGGCAAGTTCGTGGGCGAGCAACCGCTGCCCCGCCGGGGTGTGCGGGGCGTAACTGCCCGCCCCGAAGTAGATGTCGGCTCCCCGGGTGAATGCCTGCGCCTGCAACGATCGGGCCAGCTGGGCGGGTTCGTCACCGGTATGGATCCGGACCGCGTCCAGGTTCGCGCCCAACGCCTCGCCCATCGGCTGGGCGATGCTCGCCGGGAGGGGTTCGCCCCCGCCCCGCCGCCGCGACAGCACACCGTCCAATTCAGCGCTGACCTCGGTGCCACCCAACGGGTCGTTCGGCTCGCCGCGCCGTCGCACCAGTCCCAGGCCCGCACCGAGCAGCAACCCGGCGACGGGCATGACCCTGGAGGTCACCGCATCCTCCGATACGGCATGCTCCGGGTGGTTGCCGTCGGACGTAGTCGACCGCGCGGCCTTCGACAGGTGCTCGGCGCGGATCGGCATCGAGGCAACTCCTTCGTCCTGCGACCGGGTCGGTCAGTCCGTCGCTGGTTGTGGGTCAGCGGTGGGCTGCGTGCAGCGTCCTTTGAACTCCATGCGGCGGCGCTCGCGGGCGGCGTCGCGCTTTATCGTGCCCGGACTCGACCGGCAGGTCCAGTGTTGTCTTCACCCCCGCGGCGGCAACGCGGGTCCCACCGGCCGCTGCACCTGCCGCGGCAATTGTTGGGGGGTTTGCCCCACGCGATGCCCGGTCCTCGGGGCGCACAGTCGGTTCATGCTGCTCCCGCCGACCCGCCCGATAATCGTTCCGCAGCAACCGGTGTGGGACCTGGCCGACATCGGCAGGTCCCTCCTGCGCTGCTCGTCATTGCTCGCCGCCTCGGCGGCCGGGCTGGGGGTTCCCATCGACCCGCGACTCATCCGCGGCTTGCGGGGACACCATCATCCGGATGAAGACACCGATCAAGACCGCTGACGCGCCTTCGGCGGGCGGCGGAAGCGTACGAAACCGGCGAGTCGATTGACACCGGCCGCGAAGGGTGCTCGACCGGCGCCGCTCGGTGGCGCGTTCACTGCGCAGGTGACGCAACCAGCTGATTGCTATATGCTGAGTAGCAACTGATTGGTTGCTACTCGGAGGCGCACATGACATTCCCCGACCGAATCGAACGCACGCTCCAACTCGCCCACCCACCGGAGCGAGTCTGGGCCGCATTGACCACCGCCGAAGGCCTTGGCACCTGGTTCGGCAACCGCGCCGATGTCGACCTGCGCGTCGGTGGGCAGGTCAAGCTGGCCTGGGACAGCGGCGACCAGGCCACCCTCACCATCGAACGCCTCGATGCGCCGCGGGTGTTCGCCTACAGCTGGCGGATCTACGGCCTTCCGGCGAACGACCCGCGACGCACCCACGTGGAATTCACCCTGCAGCCGGACAGCACCGGCACCACGCTGACCATGGTCGAAACCGGGTTCGCCCAGGTATCGGATTCCGAGGCCCACGGAGTGGCCTTCAAGGGCAACACCGGGGGCTGGACGATCGAATTGGGTGAGCTGGTTGCCTACCTCGACGGACAGGGCTGACCCGGAGGCGGTGGCGCAGGAGGTCTTCACCGCCCTGGCCGATCCGAGCCGGCGCGGCATCCTCGCCGCGCTCGCGGCCGGGGGGGCCGCCACCGCAACGGATCTGGCCGCCAAACTGCCGATCACCCGGCAGGCCATCGCCAAGCATCTCGCCCTGCTGACGGACGCGGGTTTGGTAGTCGCCGAGCCGGGCGAACGACGCCGGGTCCGCTATCGGTTGGACTCCGCGCCGATGACGGTGGCCCAGCAGTTCCTGGCCGCGCTGGCCCGGGACTGGGATGGGCCGCTCGCCGCTCTACAGGAGCACCTGGGATCAACGCCCGCAGAGAAATGAGGAGTTGAACGAGATGACGACGGTGCAGAACCTGCCCGATGTGGTGTCCCGCGAACAATGGCTGGCCGCCCGACAAGCGTTGCTGACCAAGGAGAAGGAGCTCACCCAGGCCCGCGACCGGCTCAACGCCGACCGGCGCCGGCTGCCCATGGTTCGGATCGACAAGCCCTACCGGTTCGAGGGTCCGGAGGGGACGGTCAACCTGCTCGACCTGTTCGAGGGCCGTCAGCAGCTCGTCATGCACCACTTCATGTTCGACCCTGACTGGGAGCAGGCCTGCGCCAGTTGCTCCTCCGCCGCGGACGGGGTCGCCGGATTGCGACAGCTGCACGCGCGTAACACGACGCTGGTGGCCGTGTCCCGGGCGCCGCAGGCCAAACTCGCCGCGTTCCGGGAGCGAATGGGCTGGACGTTCCCCTGGTACTCCTCCTACGGCACCGACTTCAACTACGACTTCCACGCCACCCTCGACGACCGGGTCGAGCCGGTGTTGCTGCACTTCCGCACCGAAGCCGAGCTGACCGAGGCCGGCACACCCTGGACGGCCGGCGGGTGGGAGCCGAGCATGCGCGGTATCGAAATGCCGGGCATCAGCGCGTTCCTGCGGATCGGCGACAAGGTCTTCCACACCTACTCGACGTTCGGACGCGGCATCGAGGAATTCCACAACGGTTACCAGTACCTCGATCTCACCGCCCTGGGCCGGCAGGAGGACTGGGAGGAGCCGAAGGGACGTGCGGTCCCGCTCGGCCGGCAGGTCGGCGGCCCGGCGTTGCGCCTGCCCGATGAATACGACGCTTGACTACGCCGTCTGCAGCTCCGATCCCCCATTTGCGCAAGGTCGCAGCCATCCCGGCAGGCACCTCGGCGGTGACTCTCGAACGGGTCATGACCCAGCCGAGCGACGAACTCTACGTCGACGGCCGAGCCGTTTCACCGCGGGACTGGCTCATCGTCGGGAACGAGCCCGAAGCGGTGGTCAACCTCGTGGGCCTGCTGTACGCATGGTGAAGCTGCCACGCGATCCGGGGCCGCTCGCGATAGACGATTTCTGATCTGTTGGACTGGGCGCACGGAAAGATGGTGCGGATCCACGGCACGGTTGGACCGCACACCCCGCCGTGGCATCAGCTCCGACACTTCGGACCCACCCCAACCCGATTCGATCCACACCCCTCGCCCCCAGCGACCCACCCCGACATTGCCGTCAAGTACGCCGCTGCCGACGTCGATACCGCGGTTTCCGAGGTCTTCCAACGGGGCCGCATCATTGAACCGAACGCGCCGAACGGTCCCTACCTGACCGTGTAGGAGCCTCGCCGCGTCCTGCGACTGTTGGACCTGCGCCGCACCTGGCCGATCCGCCAGGGCGCCTCGTACGCCATCAACACCGGTCCCCAACCGGTGTGTCGGCGCTGGGCACACGCCATCGCCGTTCACCCCAGGGCCGTCGACGGTCTGTTGTCTGCATCATCGATGACCGGCGCCGATGCCGCCGCTCTGTTCTTGCCCGCGGCAGACTCGTTCCCGATGCACCCGGACCTATCGATGTCGCTCAACGACCCCGGCATTGCCGCCGCAGTGGAGGCCGTCGCGAATCGCATCAACTACATCATCAGCTGAGCCGGCTCGGCGCGATAATGATCGCGTGACCGTGGACGCCATCGACACCTATGAATCCGCCGCCCGGTGCTTCGCCGACCTGGTCGAGACCATCCCGCAGACGGCCTGGGACGGACCGGGTCTCGGCGAGTGGGATCTGCGTTCCCTGGTCGGCCACGCCGGCCGGTCGCTGACCACCGTCACCACCTACCTGGCCCGGCCGGCGCCGGCGGTCGACGTCCCGTCGGCGGTCGCCTACTACAGCTGGGTGGTGCAGCAGGTCGGTGCCGATCCCGCGGGTGTTGCCGAACGCGGCAGGCAGGCCGGAGCCGCGCTCGGCCAGGACCCGGCCGCGGCCATTCGTCTTCTGCTGACCGAAGCCATGAGCGCCGTGCGCGACGTCAGCGGGGATCCGGTCATCGAGACCCTCGCCGGCGGCATGCGGCTGAGCGACTACCTGCCCACCCGCATCTTCGAACTCGTCGTCCACACCCTGGACATCGCCGCTGCGCAGAACCTGGACGTGACGATCCCGGCCGCAGCATTGAACGACACCATCCGCATCGCCACGGAGCTCGCCGTGCTGCGCGGCGACGGGCCGTCCCTGCTACTCGCCCTGACCGGCCGAAAGTCACTGCCGGACAACTACTCTGTGCTGTGAGTCGACTGGGAGTTGGCAGACTTGTATTATGGCGCCGTTGGCGCCATACTGGCGCCATGACGAGTGTGCAGATCAAAGGCGTGCCTGAGGAGACGCATGCCGTGCTTCGGCAGCGGGCGGCTAGGGCACACCAGTCATTACAGGAATACTTGCTTGGCCTGCTCGTGCGGGAGGCAAGCACACCGACCGTCGACGAGGTCTTCGACCGAGTAGCGAACAGGACTGGCGGAGAACTCAGTTTCGGTCTGGCTGTCCAGGCGGTCATGGACGACCGTGCTCGTCATTGATGCGTCTGTCTTGGCAGTGGCTTTGGGGGATGACGGCACGCAGGGCACCCGAGCACGACAAAGACTACTTGGCGAGGTGCTCTTCGCCCCAGAACTCATCGATCTCGAAGTACTGTCGGTCCTGCGGCGCGGCGTCTCGACGGTGGCCATGACGGCCCGTCGCGGCGAGGAGGCAATGGCAGACCTGATCGACCTGCCCATTCGAAGAGCCTTGCATCGGCCGTTACTCGGGCGGTGCTGGGAATTGCGACACAATTTGACCTGCTACGACGCGTCCTATGTGGCTCTGGCTGAGACCCTCAACGTCCCACTGGTGACGGCCGACGCTCGCCTCGCCCATGCTCCCGGATTGCGCTGTGCGGTAGAGCTTCTCGATTGATGGCCAGCTGCCAACCAGACCCGAGCCCGGCTATTCGCAGGCAATCCCATCCCGGTCGCCGTCGAGGTGTGTCGAGTAGCCCGGGTCACCGATGTGCACCGGTGCGGCACCGGCGGCTCGTGCCGCGGCGCAATTCTGAAAAGGCTCGGCCGGCACCCCGGCGACACCCGGCGCGACGGGCGTCAACGTCGGCAACGACGACGTGCTGCTACCTTGGCCCGCCGGATCGGCGGCCGGGGAAACCGCGCCGCAGCCGGCGAGAACCCCTGCCATTGCTTCCTTTTCCGCGGGTTTGACCCACAGCCCGTACTTCGCCTTGACCTCGATCTGCCGCGCGACATAGGTGCAGCGGTAGCCCTTGTTCGACGGCAACCAGGTCGCCGCGTCGCCGGCCCCCTTCTGCTGATTCACCCAGCCGATGGTGGCCTGGAGATTGCCGGGGTCGTTCCCGAAGTCCTGCCGCTGCCCCGCGGTGAGTTGTTGCGCCCCGGATTGCCAGGCGTCGGACAGGGCCACCACATGATCGACTTGGACGTCGTCGGAGGTGTCCGCGCCCCGCAGGAACGGGATCTCGCTGCCGGTATACGGGTCGGCGAGCGTGCCGGACAGCACGACGCATCCCTGGGTGCCCGGCTTGATCCGGGCGTCCGTGATGTCCCGCCGGAGCACATCGTTACGCGTGTCGCAGCCGTTGTGCCCGCCTTCCACGCTGACGTCATCCGACCAGGCCTGGCCGAATTGCGCACGGCTGTAACCGGTTCGCGGTGCCCGGCCCTGCACCGGGAGGGTGCCGAGCAGGGCGAGCGCCGCCGTCGCCGACTCGGGAGCCGTTACCGGGAGGGCCGTTGACGGTGCGGGAAGGCCGTCAACGGTGCTGGTGTCGGCGGGCGACGTGACCACCGGCCGGCTGGGTGGTTCGGTGGACGTTGACACCGGCTGGGAAGTCGAACCCGGCGTGCCGTCATCGGGATCAAGGTCCCCGCAGCCGGCCAGTCCGACCGCCAGCGCCGCACTGATCGCTACGGCGAGCAGCGTTCGACGAGCCCTGCCGCCTGCGGCCTTGCGGTCCGTCATCGCCCCTGTCCCTCACCTGTTACTGCCTGGTCCGGCTCCGCTGGCGCTCCCCCGCGCTGGTCGGCAACCGGCCACCGCTCGATCATGCGCCACTGCGGGCCGGCAAGAGGCCCGGCATGAGCCGCCGCGAGTCGCCAACGGGATCCGGACGTCCGGCCCCACCCATTCGCCGGTCCGAACGCTACGCTCGGTCGCGTCGAACCAGACGAACGACGGACAACGAAGAGGCACTCCAGCGACATGTCATCGACCACCGGCCCATGAGTGCCACCGACATCGCCACCCTGCGCGGAATCGCCCTCTTCGACGGGCTCAGCGACGACCAGCTGGCCGAGTTGCTCGCGGTGGGTGAGGTTCTCGAATTCCAGCGCGATCAGGTGCTGTTTCAGGAGGCGCAGCCGGCCGACTACTGGTGGCTGCTGCTGGACGGCACCATCGAGCTGGTTCGGCATGTCGGCCGGGAAGACACGGTGCTCGGCGCCATGAGCACCCCCGGTCAATGGGCCGGCGGGTTCCAGGCCTGGGACCCGCACGGCGTCTACATGGGCAGCGGTCGATGCGCCGGGCCCGGCCGGGTGCTGCGGGTGCCGGCAGACGGGCTGCGCGACCTCGCGACCGGCTGGTTCCCGTTCGGCGTGCACCTGATCAAAGGGTTGACGCAGACCGTCCGCAGCATCGAGTCGACGGCCCGGCAACGCGAATCCCTCGTCGCCCTAGGCACTCTCGCCGCCGGGCTCGCGCACGAGATCAACAACCCGGCCTCCGCGGCCACCCGGGCCGTCGATGCCCTGCAGGAAGCCGCCGAGGGGGTGATGTCGGCGCTCGGACGGCTTGCGGACCAATCGATCTCGGCCGCCCAGTTCTCGGCCCTGGACAAACTCCGGCGGAACGTCACCATCCCCGTCACCGGCCTCAGCGCCCGCGCCGTTGCCGCACAGGAAGAGGAGCTGTCCGACTGGTTGACCGACCACGACGTCGACCAGGACTGGGTCATCGCCCCCGCGTTGGCCGGTGCCGGGCTGGACGTGCAATGGTGCGAACAGGTCGCGTCGGTCCTGGGCGAGGACGCGCTGTCGCCCGGGCTGGAGTGGATCGCGCACGCGTTGTCGGTGGCCACCCTGCTGGCCGAGGTGAAGGAATCGACCGGGCGGATCTCCGAGCTCGTTCGGGTGGTGAAGTCGTATTCGCAGATGGACCGGGCGTCCCTGCAGACCACCGATGTCCGGGAGGGCCTGGACAGCACGCTGATCATGTTGGGCCCGAAGCTGGGCAGCGGCATCACCGTTCAGCGGGACTTCGGCGCCGACGTCCCGCGCATCGAGGCGATGGCCGGCGAACTGAACCAGGTATGGACGAACCTGATCGAGAACGCCATCGACGCGATGGACGGCGCTGGCGCCCTGCGGGTGTCCACCAGCGCCGAGCCGAACTACCTGGTCGTCGAGATCGGCGACACCGGAACAGGTATGACGCACGAGGTGCAGATGCACGCCTTCGATCCGTTCTTCACCACCAAGGGCGTGGGCAAGGGCACAGGGCTGGGGCTGGACATCTCCCGGCGGATCATCGTGGAACGGCATGGCGGCGAGATCACCATCGACTCCCGACCTGGCAAGACGGTGCTCAAGGTGCGACTGCCGCTGCGTCACGAGGGATCGGCGTGAGCGTCGCAGCTCTGCGATGCCTGCTTGAGCCGGCCGGTTCTCCGCGCCTTCGACGGCGAATCGATTGGCCAGGAACGGATCCTCAACGACCGAAGGAACGTACGAACATGGCCAATCGATTCCAGCAGCCGGGCCAACGTCACGAGCCGGCGATGAGTCCGTGCTGATCGTTCTCGGGTGCAGCCTGCTGGCGGTGCTGCTGGTGATGGGGACGGCGTTCGCGATCGGGCGGGCCACCGGGAAGTACTCGATCATCGACGTGCTGTGGGGTCCGGGGTTTGCCGTCATCGCGGTGGTGGCCTTCGTGGTCTCCCTTGGTCAGGGCGATGCGACGGTGCGGCTGCTGATGCTGGCCATGGTGGTGATCTGGGGGATGCGGCTCGGCGGGTACCTGCTGCTGCGCAATCGTGGGTTACCCGAAGACCGGCGGTATGTCGAGTTGTTGGGCGGCGCCGGCGGTACGTGGGCAATCGTGCGCAAGGTGCAAGTGCCGCAGGGCCTGGCGATGTGGTTCGTCTCGTTGCCGGTTCAGGTGGCCATGGTGTTACCCGGCCCTGCCGGCCCGGTGATCTGGGTCGGACTCGTCGTCTACCTGATCGGTCTGTTCTTCGAATCCTTCGGCGACGCGCAACTGGCGGCGTTCAAGAAGGACCCGGCCAATGCCGGCCAGCTGTTGGATCGGGGACTGTGGCGATACACCAGGCACCCCAACTACTTCGGCGACGCCTGCGTGTGGACCGGGATCTTTCTACTGGTCAGCTGGAGCTGGTTGGGGTGGCTCACCGTCCTGTCGCCGGTCGTGATGACGTGGCTGCTGATCGCAAAGACGGGTCAGGCGATGACCGAGAAGCACCTGTCGTCGTCCAAGCCCGGGTACGCCGACTACGTGCGCAGGACCTCGGGCTTCTTCCCGTTGCCGCAGCGCAGTCGCTGACCGGTGTGCCGGCGGCCGATGCCGAGGCGGCGGTCCGGGAGGCTTTCGACGCCGGCACCTACACTCACTCCGCATGACGGACATCGACGAGCAGGGCCGCCCGGAGCCACCCCTCGCGGCCGACGAGGTCGACACGCTGATCGGATTCCTGGAATTCCAGCGCGCCACGTTCGAGTGGAAGTGCTCGGGGCTCGATGCCGCGGGCCTGAACACCTCGGTCGGTGCCTCCACGATGACCCTGGGCGGGATGCTCAAACACCTCTCCTACGTCGAAGACCAGTGGCTCTCCCGGTGGCTGGCGGGTCGGGAACCGGAGCCGCCGTGGGACACGGTCGACTGGAAATCCGACCCGGATTGGGACTGGCAGTCGGCCGCCCAGGACTCGCCGGACCAGCTGCGGGCACAGTGGCGGGACACCGTCGCCCGCTCGCGCGCATTGTTGACGCAGGCGCTGACCGACGGCGGGCTCGACCGACCGGCCCTGCGCTGCTGGCCCGACGGCCGGTCCCCCAGCCGCCGCTGGATGCTGGTGCACATGATCGAGGAGTACGCCAGGCACAACGGTCATGCCGACCTGATCCGTGAGGTGGTGGACGGCCAGACCGGCGAGTGACCTCGACGGTGCGGTTGGCGGGCGTGCGCCGGCGCCGCGGATGGGCCTATCGATTCGCCAACATCGGTTCGTCATCGCGCGGAGGAACGTACAAACATGGCGAATCGATCCCCGTGGGCGACTGTCTCACCGGTGATACCCTAGACCATGAAGACAGTGAGCGTGCGGGATCTGCGCAATCATGGCGGCGAGGTGCTCGATGCCGTGGAGCGAGGTGAAAATGTCACCGTGACCAGAGACGGCAAGGCGGTCGCCGAGCTGCGTCCACTACCCCGCCGCGGACCATCGGCATCGCAACTCATCGAACGGCGACGACACCTCAAGCAGTTCGACCCCGAACGCTTCCGCCGAGACCTCGACACTGTGCTCGACCCGGCGCTATGAGCGTTCCCGGGCGAGGCATGCTCGACACGTCAACTCTCATCCTGCTGGGCCGGATCACCGACGCCACACCTCTTCCTGACGAACCTGTCATCAGCGCCATCACGTTGGCGGAACTCTCCGTCGGCCCCTTGGTCACCGATGACGCCGGCGAGCGCGCCGCTCGACAAGCACACCTGCAGCTCGCTGAATCCGACTTCGATCCGCTGCCGTTCGACGCCGACGCTGCCCGGGCTTTCGGCCGCATCGCGGCCGATCTCCGGCAAGCGGGTCGCAAGCCTGCAGCCCGCGCCTACGACGTGCTCATCGCAGCAACGGCGATCAGCGCGGACCTGCCCCTGTTCACGTGCAATCCCAGGGACTTCGAGAAGATCACTGATCTCGACCTGCGGGCGGTTCCGCATCCCGACAACTCCTGAACGGAAAACCCTTTCGCAAGAATGCGTCCCAGAGTTGCGAAAGACACAGGGGCGACCCGGATGTGGCTCCGACTACAGCCTTGACGAACGCCCAAGGAATGGGAGCACGTGCTCGATGAGCTGCTCCGGCGCCTCCTCGGGAACGTAATGCCCGCAGGGCAACGAGCCACCACGCACGTCGTCGGCGACCAGTCGCCATTCGTCGAGCGGGTGGAAACACCTTTCGATGACGCCCTTCTCGCCCCACAGCACCAGCACCGGCATGGTCAGCTTCCGGCCGGCGTCCCGGTCCGCGCGGTCGTGCTCCAGGTCGATCGTGGCGTTCGCCCGGTAGTCCTCGCAGAGGGAATGGGCGGCACCTGGCAGCGCCAGGCAGCGCTGATACTCGGCCAGGGCCCGCGGATCGAACGGCGCCAAACCCGAACTGCGGCCGCCCATCAGGTCGGTGACGTACGCAGCCGGGTCGGCCTCGATCAACCGTTCCGGGATCGGGGACGGCTGGATCAGGAAGAACCAGTGCCAGTAGGCGCGGGCGAAGGCTTCGGTGGTCTGCTCGTACATTGCCAGCGTCGGGGCAATGTCCAGCACTACGAGACGTTGGACGGCGTCGGGGTGGTCCCCCGCCAACCGGTGCCCGACCCGGGCGCCGCGGTCGTGGGCCAGCACGTCGAACCGGTCGAAGCCGAGAGATCGCATCACCAGCAACATGTCGCGGGCCATCACGCGTTTCGAATAGTTGCCGTGGTCGGCTTCGCCGGGCGGTTTGGCGGAGTCGCCATAGCCGCGCAGATCCGGGGCGATCACGGTGAAATGCTCCGCGAGCTCCGGTGCCACCCGGTGCCAGATGGTGTGGGTCTGCGGATGTCCGTGCAGCAGGAGCAGCGGCGGCCCGGTCCCGCCAGTGATGTACGAGATCCGCACGCCGTCATCGGTCGGTATCGAATCCTGCGCGAAACCGTGAAACAGCTGTTGGTGGAGGGATTGTGGCGTCGGCACGGGGCTCCTCAGGATGGACGTCGGGACGGTCAACGCAGGATGCCGGCCGCGCCGGCGGCCTTGATCCACTGCGGGAACTCGCTGAGCAGCTGGTCGTACAGGTCCGCGTCGGTCACCTGTGCGATGTCCTTGACCTTGAAGAACCCGACGTTGTCCACCCGGCGACCGGTCAGGGTGTCGAACTCCTCGAGGATGCCGAACTTTGCGCTGCCCAGTCCGACGAACTGCCAGAAAATCGGCTCCTCGACGGCGTCGCGCAACTGCTGCTCGATCTCCCGGTTCCGGTAGACACCGCCGTCCGAGAAGAACAGCACCAGGGTGGGCACGCGCAGCGGGTTGGTCCGGACGAAGTCCCGCACCTCCGCGATCACCTTTTGTTCCTCGTTGCCGATGCCCACCTTGCCCATGTCGAGCTGACCCGACCGCAGCTTCTTCGGCTTCTGCTTGAACATCGACCCGACCCGGACGTGCAGGTCGAGCCACTCCGGGAGCCTGGCCAATTCCAGGTCGGGCAGCCGGGCGGGGTGGGTCGCGAAGGTCCAGGCCTGCATGCTGCCGTCCTCGTCGAGCTGGGCGGACACCGCCGCCATCCGTTCCACGGTCGCTGTCACCACGCCCGTGCTGTAGAGGCGGGTCATCGACCCGGACGCGTCCAGCACCAACACCACCCTGGCGGTCAGCGTCGGCGCACCGGCCTTGACCAGCGAGATCGCGACTTGTTGTTTGCGCAGGGACAGTCGCTTGCGCATGTCGACCGGCAACCGTTCCTCCCCCGGGGTCAGCTTCTCGCCGGCTGCCGGCGGGGGCGAGGGCACTGCCGGCGGGCTGGCTACGACGGCGGGTGCCGGCGGCCTCGCGGCCGCGGCGGACGGTGTGGTTACCGACGACGGCGGCGCATCGGGTGCGTCGTCGTCCACGGTGATGCCGAAGTCGGTGGCCAGCCCCTTCAGCCCGCTGGCGTACCCCTGGCCGATGGCGCGGAACTTCCAGCCGCCGGCCCGCCGGTACAGCTCGCCGAACACGAACGCGGTTTCCGTTGTGGCGTCGGCGATCTCGAAGCTGGCCAGGCTCGCGCCAGCGGCGTCGTCAACCGTGAGCATCAGGTTCGGCACCTGCCCGAAGGTGCCGCCGTCCGCGGAGGCGGCGATCACCACCCGGTCGACGGACGGGTCGAGGTCAGTCAAGTTGACCGACACCGACTCGGTGAAACCCGAGCCGGTTGGCGTCTTTGCCTCGTGCCGCACGCCGCCCGAGGGGTGGTGCGGCTGGTTGTAGAACACGAAATCGTCGTCGGTGTGGACTTTTCCGTTGTCGCGCAACAGCAGTGCGGAAGCGTCGACGTCCGGAATCCCGGCGCCGGCGGTCCAGCTCAGCACCGCCCGTACGGACCCTGCCGTTACCGGGAGGTTCGAACCCTTGGTCATCGATGGCATACCCACCATCGTGCACGGTCGATCTAGCGACGGCGCCAATACCCGGCACGATCTTGGTGCGGCCGGCAGCAGATGATTCTGGCCGCCACGTCGGCGTGGATCGAGTACGACCGGGCCACCGGCAGCGCCGTCGACCGCCGCATGGCGTCACTGATCGAGAGCGACGGCCCGCTCGCGGTCACCGAGCCGGTCGTCATGGAGGTTCTGGCCGGGGCCTGGAATGATCGCCGGGAGAACGATCTCCGCGACTGCTGGCCCGGTTCGACCTGCTCAGCTTCGATGCTGCCGGCCGATTTCGATTCGGCGGCCCGCATCTATCGCCGGTGCCGAGCCGTCGGGATCACCCCGCGAGGAATGATCGACTGCATGATTGCCGCGGTTGCCTGGCGGCGCGGCGCGACCCTGCTGTCCTTCGACGTCGATCTGGACCGGGTGGCCCAGATTGTCGGCATCGCAACCGATCCGGCGTCACTGCAGCTTTGACGCCAGACCGACGCCGCAGCCTGCCATGACTCGTTCTCGCCCGCTCGCGGTCTCACTCAGCCACCTCTCGCAAGGGTGCAGCAGTGGCGCCCCGATTTGCGGCGGCGGGCTCCTCGACATGTCGGGACAGCGCCTCAGCGCACGCCGCGAGGCTGCTGAACAGCTCGGCCTGTCGATCGTCGGACAGTGAAGCGAGCATGCGTTGTTCGATCATCGCGACCCGATGCGAGGCATCGGCCAGCCGTCCGGCTCCCTGCTCGGTGATGGCAATCCGCTGGTGACGACCCGCGCCCTGGATCTCAATCAGCCCGGCGTGCCGGAGTCCGGCGAGTAACTGGTGGGTCGCTTGCCGGGTCACGAATACGCCACGAGCCAGGTCCGCGTTCGTCAACCCGGGACGCTGGGCGAGCAACTCCAGCGACGCGTACTGGGGAACGCTCAGATCGCAATGGCGAAGCTCGGCGTCCATGGCCGCGCGGAGGGCGGCGCTCGCCCGCTTGAGTTGATACCCGATGGAGGTCGGCAGGTCCACTTGACTCATGTCAAGATCTTGACATACATTGCTCTCGTCAAGACCTTGACGAGTGACGAGGAGACCGCAATGACCACAGCGACCGTGACCGGACCCAGCTTTCTTGCCCTGCAGGTGCGTGACATCGAGGCGGCGGCGGGGTTTTACGAGACACAGTTGGGCCTGACCCGGGCGGCGCAATCCCCGCCAGGTGCGGTCGTTTTCGCGACGTCGCCGGTCGCCTTCGCTGTCCGGAACCCGCTTCCCGGAACTGATCTGGACGGTGGGCAGCCCGGTCTCGGGGTCGCCCTGTGGATGGCGACCGGGGACGCGCAGGGGTTGCACGACCGGCTCGCGGCCAACGGCGTGCCAATCCTGGCACCACCGTTCCAGGGGCCGTTCGGCCTGACCTTCGTGTTCCGTGATCCGGACGGCTACGCCGTCACAATTCACAACGCTGCCTGAACGTCGTCAGTCCGGTCGCTCAACCTCGGTTGTCAGCGGGAGCCTCGAGTCAGCCGAGTGAAAGCGGACTGTCAGCACTGACCGCAACCATCTGCGTGACGACAAACGCGGAGGGCGAGATGCAGCAGACCAGGCCGAACAACACTGAGGCGCCGGCGCCGGGGCACCCTGACACGCCGGATCCCATCGGAAACGCAACGGCGCCTGTCGCGGTGTTGGCGATCGGGACATTTGCTATCGGTACCGACATGTTCGTGGTGGCCGGCCTTCTCGCCCCGCTGGCCGCTGAGCTCGGTGTCACGCTCGGAGTCGGCGCGCTGGCCGTGACGGTGTTCGCGGTTGCCTACGCGATCGGGGCCCCGCTGCTGGGTGCGGCGCTGAGCGGACGAATCCCGCGCTGGGTGCTGATCGGGTCGCTGGTGCTGTTCGCAGCGAGTTCGGCGGTATCGGCGGTGGCGCCGACCATGGCGGTACTCGTCATTGCGCGGGCGTTCGGCGGACTGGCAGCGTCGGTGTACGGACCGGCGGCCGCCGCCGCAGCAGTCGCAGCCCAGCCTCCGGACCGGCGCGGCCGCGCACTTGGCCTGTTGCAGGGTGCGTCGACGGTCGCCATGATTGTCGGCGCGCCGCTCGGCTTGCTGGTGGCGACCGCGCTGTCCTGGCGGGTGGCGTTCGGAATTGTCTCCCTGGTCGCGACCACCGCCGTCCTCTGCCTGCTGCGCACCGAATTCGGGTCCGCCCACCACACCGAATTCACCGTCGGTCAGCGACTCCGGCCGCTGCGCTCCCCCGGCGTTGTCGGCACACTGGGCGCCACAGTGCTGGTGATGGCCGCCTCCAACAGCCTGTACAGCTACTTGGGCGTGCTGTTGGGCACGGCCACCGAGACGGGCGGCCTCTGGCTGTTCATCGCCGCGTTCGGCATGGGCGGAATGGCGGGCACCTGGTGGGGCGGCGCCGCGGCCGACCAGCGGGGCGGTGCTCGGGTAGTCCTGACGGCCGGGTTCGTCCTGACGGCGGGGTTCGCGGTCCTGCCGGTCGCCGCGGCGAGTCCGGTCGCGGCCATCGCCGTCATCGCGTGTTGGGGGTTCGCCGGCTGGGCCTTCGTGCCCGGTCAGCAGCACCACCTACTCGGACTGGGCCCCGGACCGGCGCCGTTCCTGTTGGCACTGAACAGCTCTGCGATCCAGCTCGGGTTCGCCGCCGGCGCGTTGCTCGGCGGTCTCGTCGTGGACACGGTCGGCGTGGATTTCCTGTGGATCCTCGCCGTCGCGTGCGGTACGGCGGGCATGATCATGCATGTCGTCACCCACGTTCTGTCCAGGGAGCCGCAATCATGATCACCGCCAGGTCGGCCGTCGCCGAACTCGGAACCATCGTTGGCATCTGGGCGCATCCCGACGACGAGGCGTACCTGTCCGGCGGGTTGATGGCGCTGGCCAGGGACGCCGGTTCGCGGGTGGTCTGCGTGACCGCGACCCGCGGTGAACTCGGCACACCGGACCCGCAGTCGTGGCCACCGGAGCGGCTGGCCGCGGCGCGCATCACCGAAATGGCCTACTGCCTCGACATTCTCGGTGTCACCGAGCACCATTGGCTCGGCTATCGCGACGGGCAGTGCGCCGCGGCCGACGCGGCCGACGCCGTCGCAGTGCTGTGCGAAGTGATGGATCGGGTCGGCGCGGAAACCGTGTTGACCTTCGGTCCGGACGGTTATACCGGTCATCCGGACCATCAGGCGGTGGCCGGGTGGGCCGCGACCGCGTTCGACCGGCTGGCCCGTCCCGGGGCACGACTGCTGCAGGCCGCCGCCGGTGAGCGACGGAGCACCCGCTGGCACGACCTGAACGAGAGCCTCGGCGTTTTCAGTCCCGGCTTCCCGGTCACCGTCCCCGACGACCGGCTGGCGATCGACCTGCTCCTTGACCCGGACACCGCCGCACGGAAGGTCCGGGCGCTGGCGGCACAGCAGACCCAGACTGCCGGCTTGATCGCCGCCCTCGGCGTCGATCAGTACACGGCGTGGGTCGGCGAGGAGTCCTTCATCGATCGGGCGGACCGGCCGCCGCTATGAATGAGTCAGGTTGCGCCTGATGGCTTCTCGGGCAATCTGAAGTATTTCGATCCGCCCGGGGATCGGGTCGGACGGGCGGCGGAGATCGCGGGATCGAGTGTCGGCCGGTGCGTCGGGAGCCCGGTCGGCGGCGGCGTCCAGCAGCGCGGCCGGGACGTCGTCATCGAGCCGGCGCAACAGGTCGGACAGGTTGCGCAGGGTGGTCCACTGGTGGGTCCAATTGCCGGTGCGGTCGAAGTAGTCGATGACCTCGCGGTATCCCGTCAGCGCCTCACGGACCCGCCCGGCGGCGACCCGGACGGCGAGCAGGCCGACAGTGGCGACGCCGACCAGGAAGGTCGCGCCCGAGCCACGGGCCAGGTCGATCGAGGCGAGGTACTGCTGTTCGGCCAGATCCGGCCGGCCGTCCGACGATTCGATCTCTCCGGCTGCGTAAGCCGCCCAGGCGCGCATCGTGGGCGATACCGCGCCGGCGAGCACCCGGTCGTTCAAGTCCCGCGCCTCGTTGAGATCACCGGCATAGGTCCGTGCCAGGGCCGCGACCACCAGGTTCTCACCCGGGTGCACGGTAAGGGTGGCCGCCGTCAGTGCGTGCTGGACGGCGTCGGCGAAATCTCCCCGGGCCAGTGCGGCGACCGAGAGCGCGGACCAGCAGTACCGGGTGTCGGCATCGTCGAAGGCGAGGCCGAGACCGCTGCGGGCGAGCCGTTCGGCCTCGTGGTAGTCACCTCGGTGGTACGCGGCTTCCGCGGCCGTGCCGAACACACTGCCGGCCCGCCGATGCCCAACAAGGGCCGGGTCGGCGGCCAGTTCCTCGGCCCAGCGCCGGATCTCCAGCAGGTCCCGGTAGGCGACCGCGTCGAAGAGTGCGGCGACGATCGCCGCCGCGTCATCGACATTCTTCCGGCCGCGAGCCAGCCGCCAGGCAGCGCGCAGGTTCGGCAACTCCCGGCGCAGCACCCCGTCGGCCGCCGGCTCGTGGTCGGTGCTCAACGTGGTCGCCACCCATCCGGTCAGCCGGACCGCCCAAAGCAGGAAAATGCTTGTCGCGGCTGCTGTTTCATCGGCTTCCGTGAGCCGGTCGAGGCCGAAGGCACGGAGCGTTTCCAGCATGCGGTACCTGGTACCGACCCCGATGACGGCGTCGATCATCGACGCATCGACCAGATGGGCCAGCACGCTGCCCGGATCGCTGGCCAACCCGAGTTCCGTGGCGAGCCATTCGGCGTCGTCAAGGTCGATGCCATCGACGAAGACCGACAGGTACCGGAACAGCGTCCGTTCGTCAGCAGGCAATAGCCGGTAGGACCACTCGACGGTGGCGCGCAGCGTCCGGTGCCGGGCGTCAGCGGTGGGGCGGCCGCCACCGAGCAGGTCCAGCGACCGGTCGAGCCGGCGATGCAGGTCGGCCAGCGAGAAGCTGGACAGCCGGCCCGCCGCCAGTTCGATGGCGAGCGGCATCCCGTCCAGCCGCCGGACGATGTCCGAGATCAGTTCCAGATCAACGAGTGTCGGCGTGATCTCGGGGCGAACCCGGGCGGACCGTTCCAGGAACAGCGCCACGGACGGCACCTGCTCCAAGGCCGCCGCGTCACCTAGCCCGTCGGTGGTGTCCAACCGGATCCCCACCGTGGCAGGCAGCTGCAACGGCGCCAGCCGAAAGACGTGCTCGGCCGCAAGCGCCAGTCGCTCCCGGCTGGTCGCCAGCACCGTGAGGCCCGGGCAGTCCGCCAGCAGCACATCGACGATGTCACGGACGGCGTCCAGCAGGTGCTCGCAGTTGTCGATCACCAGCAAACCCGGGTTCTCGCCAAGAACCGCGACGCAGGACGCGAGAACGTCACCCCGCACAACGGTCAGGTTCAAGGCGGCGGCCAGCGCGTGCGGGATGGCCGCCGAATCGGTGACCGGCGCGAGCAGCAGCACCGTCGCCGGGCCGGATCGGGCGACCTCGGAGGCGATCCGGCTCTTGCCGACCCCGCCCGGCCCCACGATGGTGACCAGTCGCTGCTCGGCCAGCAGGCGGTGTAATGCCGCCACGTGCGCCTCGCGGCCGATCAGCTGATTCGGGTTCGGCATCGACGGCTGGGCCGTCGTCGCCACCCGTTCGGATGTCGCTGCCGGTTCGCCAGCCGCTGCTTGACCGCCAGCCACTGTCGGTTCGGGAGCCGACGGGCGTTCGATAGCCGGTGCCGGACCGGCTGCGCCACTGGCGATATCGCGTTCCAGCTCACCCAAGGCCGGCGACGGGTCCAGGCCCGTCTCCTCGATCAACAGATGCCGGAACTCCCGGCCAATTCGCAAGGCCTCCGGCGCCTGGGCGGTGGCAGTCAGGGCGCGCATCAGCAGCAGCACCGCCGGTTCACGCATCGGTTCGGCGGCGTGGGACGCCGTGGCGACACCGATGATCTCGTCAGCCTGCCGGGCGCCGATCGCGCTGGCGATCATCGCGTCCGTGACGTCGCGGTGCAGGCGCTCAAAGCCCTGCACCGCGGTGGCGATCGCAGAGATGTCGGTGAGGTCGGCCAGCATCGGGCCCCGCCACAGGTCGTGCGCCTCCCGGAGCAGGGCAAGGGCCCGGACCGGGTCCTTGTGGCTGAGTGTCCGCGCCCGCGCGAACAACGCCCGCGCGCGCACCACATCCAGGTCCTCGTCGGCGAGATCCAGCCGGTAGCCGTCGTGCCGAGTCTGCAACCGGTCGGCGGCGCCGCCGAAGTGCGCTCGCAGCCGAAACACGTGGGTGTGCAGGGCCTGTCGTCCCGACTCCGGCGCCTCCCCCGGCCACAGGGCATCGACCAGTTGGTCGACGGTCACCACCCGACCCTCGGCGAGCGCCAACAAGGCAAGTACCGCACGTCTTTTCGGTCCGCGGACGTCAACGGAAACGCCGCCGACCAAGAGCCGGAGCGGGCCGAGTATCGCGACCTGAACCGGTGGCCCGGCGTCCTCAGCCGCCATTCCGCACACCTTCGGTGAACCGCATGCCCACCAGCATCCAACACCGGCCGACCCGCCGCTCCCATCTGTGACCGCAGTGTCAGCACGTGTCAGCGGGGTGTGAGCCGGCCCATCGAACATTTCTCTTGTGACCGGCACCAGCCGGCAGAACAGCAAAGGAGCAACACATGGACTACGACAAGGTGATGGAATTCCTCGGTCGGTTCACCACCGACCTGGGGGCGACCGGTTCGGCCGGCGGGGCCGCGATCGGCAACCGACTCGGTCTCTACCGCGATCTGGCAGAGGGCGCGGCGACACCCGGGCAGTTCGCCGCGCGGACCGGGTTCAACGAGCGGTACCTGACTGAGTGGCTTCGCGGCCAGGCCGCGGGCGGCTATGTCACCTATGACGCCGCAACGGGTGAGTTCTCGCTGACACCGGAGCAGGCGTTCTGCCTGGCTGATCCGAACGGGCCCGACCTGTCGTCGGCTTTCCTTGCGGTGCTGGGGTACCTGCGATCCGAACCTCTCCTTGCCGAGGCATTCCGCACCGGCGAGGGCGTCGGCTGGCATGAGCACCATGAGGACGTCTTCACCGGCTGCGACGCGTTCTACCGCCCCGGTTACGTGGCGAACCTGGTGCCGAGTTGGATTCCCGCGCTCGATGGGGTCGAGGCAAAGCTGACCGCGGGCGCCAAGGTGGCGGACCTGGCCTGCGGGCTCGGCTCGTCATCGGTACTCCTGGCGCAGGCGTACCCGTGCAGCACGATCGTCGGCTCGGACTACCACACCGAGTCCATCGACCTGGCTCGAAAGAAGGCCGCCGAGGCCGGGATCGGCGACCGGGTGAGTTTCGAAGTTGCCACCGCCCAGACTTTCTCGGGCAGCAACTACGACCTGGTGACGACGTTCGACGCCCTGCACGACATGGGCGATCCGGTCGGGGCCGCCCGGCGGGTGCGGGAATCGTTGGCCGAGGACGGTACCTGGTTGCTGGTCGAGCCTTTCGCGGGCGACACGGTGGAGGAGAACCTTAACCCGGTGGGCCGGTTGTTCTACGCGGGGTCCTTGTTCCTCTGCGTGCCCAATGGGCTGTCCCAGACCGGTGGCTACGCACTGGGCGGGCAGGCCGGAGAGGCCGCCATCCGGCAGGTGACGGCCGAAGCGGGCTTCACCCGGTTCCGGCGGGCGGCGCAGACCCCGTTCAATCTGGTGTACGAAGTCCGCCCCTAGCAGGGCTTTTCGACGAGACAACGCGACGGCCGGGCCTTTGTGGTGGGCCCGGCCATCGCCCCTACTGCCAGCAGTACAGCACCTTTCCGGGTCCGGAATTCCGGGTGACCGTCTGGATACAGGTCCCGCCGAAATGGGCAACACGAGCCGTTATCCAGGTAGCCGCCACCGATGTACCGGTCCCGGCACCGGCCCAGAATTCATCTCATCGACAAGCAATAGGACGAGGCTTGCATGTGCTGTGCCTCGGCGTGCCGCTGCTCACCGGTGATCGCCGCCTTGCCACCGCAGCCGCCGATGTCATTGAGGTCGAAACGGTGTAGATGAGTGACCCATCAGCCGATCCAGGCAGTGGTATCCGGCGGCAGCTCACCAGTGTCGGTCAGCGAACCGCTGGTCAGGACCACCCCCGGCGGCAGCGCAACCGGCGCGGCGCCGAAGTTGGTGACGCACCCCCAGCCCCCCGGTCGCCGAAAGCGCAGCACCGCGGCATTCCGGGTATCGACCCATTCGAGTTCCTCCCCGCCCTGCAGTTTCTGTCGCAGATCGAGCGCCCGGCGATACAGATTCAGCGTGGACGAAGGGTCCTGTTCCTGCGCCGCAACGGAAAACGAGCCGAACCAGGATGGTTGCGGTAAATGCGCTCCGCCGTCACCGAATCCGAATGATGGTCCGTCGACCGTCCAGGGCAGCGGCACCCGGCAGCCGTCACGGCCCTTCTCGACGCCGTTCGAGCGGAAGAAGGTTGGGTCCTGCATGGCATCGGCCGGTAGGTCGCCGACCTCCTGCAGGCCGAGTTCCTCACCCTGGTACAGGTACGCAGAGCCGGGCAGAGCCAGCATCAACAGCGTTGCCGCCCTTGCCCTTTGCACGCCGAGATCGACGTCCAGGACCGGTGAGGTTCCGTTGCTGAGTAACCAGGCATGCCCGTTCTGGTGCTTGCCGCCTACTCCCCTTGGCAGGCCGTACCGGGTGGCGTGCCGAACGACGTCGTGGTTGGAGAACACCCAGGTGGACGAGGCCCCGGACTCCCGCGCCTCGGACAGGTTATGGGTGATGATCTGGCGGAACTGTCCGGCATCGAAATCCGACGTCAGCAGGTCGAAATTGAAGGCCTGGCCGAGGCCGTGCGGGCTGGCATAGCGGGCCCGCCTGCTGGCGTGCACCCAGGCCTCGGCGACGGCGGTGCGCGGTGGGTCGTACTCGTTGAAGACCTGCCGCCATTCGGCGTAGATCTCGTGTACCTCGTCACGGTCCTCGAACGGATGGCTGCCGTGCGCCAGATTGTCCAGGTCGAGCGACGACAGATCGGGGAATGGCACCGAGAAGTCCTTGACCAGCAGATGGGCAACGTCCACCCGGAACCCGTCGACGCCGCGGTCGGCCCAGAAGCGCAGGGTGCGCAGGAAGTCGTCACGGACCTCGCGGTTGTCCCAGTTCAGGTCCGGTTGCTCCTTCGCGAACAGGTGCAGGTACCACTGCCCGTCCGGAACCTGCTCCCAGGCGGAACCGCCGAAGTAGGACGGCCATTCCGCTGGTGGCTCTGATCCGCCCTGGTCCTTGCCGTCCCGGAAGACGTACCGGTTCCGCTCGGGCGATCCCGGCGCGGCGGCCACCGCCTCCATGAACCATTTGTGCCGGTTGGAGGTGTGGTTCGGCACGATGTCGACGATCAGTTTCAGCCCGGCAGCGTGCAGGGTCTCGATCATCACACCGAAGTCCTCCAGGGTGCCGAGTCTGGGGTCGACGGCACGGTAGTCGTCGACGTCGTAGCCACCGTCGGCCAGCGCCGACGGGTAGAAGGGGCTGAGCCAGACCGCATCGACGCCAAGGGATGTCAGGTACGGCACCCGGGAGGTGATGCCCTGGAGATCGCCGATGCCGTCGCCGTTCGCATCCGCGAAGCTGCGGGGGTAGATCTGGTAGACGACGGCCTGCCGCCACCAGTCCGGGTCAGCGACGACGTCCAGGGTGTTGGTGAGAGGTGTTGACATGTAACGGACTTCCTTTTGGGAGTGGATTGTCTGAGGTTACTGACTATTTGACGGCGCCGCGCATGACACCGGACATGACCCAGCGCTGCGAGAACAGGTAGGCGATGAGAACAGGTCCCATGGCCATCAGGTAGGAGGCGAAGGCCAGGCCGTAGTTGGTGTTGAACTGTCCCTGGAACAGCAACTGGACGACCGGCAGGGTTTGCAGCGAGGGGTCCGCGATCATCATTTGCGGGAGCAGGAAGTCGTTCCAGGCGCCGAGGAAGGCGAAGATGCCGACGGTGGCGTTCATCGGGGCCAGCAGCGGGAAGATGATCTTCCAGAAGACCTGCCAGGTACTGGCGCCGTCGAGCCGGGCGGACTCCTCCAGTTCCGCGGGCAGCGACCGGATGAAGGCGATGTACAGCAGGGAGAAGAAAGAGATCCCGCCGACGATGTGCAGGATCGTCACCCCGACGGGGCTGTCGATGCCGAGTAACGCAGTCTGCCGGATCAGCGGCAGGATGATCACCGGGAATGGGATGAACAAGGCCGAGAGCAGGTAGATGTAAGAGATTTTGAAGAAACGGTGCTCCCAGTTGCGGGCGATGGCGTAGGCGACCAGCGAACTGGCCAGCACCGCTCCGAGCACGGTGACCACCGTGACCAGCGCGGTGACCAGGAATGCCCGCGGGAAGTTCACCAGGGTGTACGCGTCGGAGAAGTTGCTCCACTGGACCGGGTTCGGCAATTCGAACCCGGACCCGTTGGCGATCTGCTCCGGCGTCTTCAGTGCCATCACGATCGAGAAGTACAGCGGCACCAGGACTGTCAGGGACGCCACCAGCATCAGCGCGGTGAGCCACCAGTTGACCTTGACGCGTTCGGATCGGCGCCGGCGCCGTGGAATGGATGACGGTTCGGACAGCACGGGGGCGGTCGGAGCGGTGGTGATGGTCATCAGAGTGCAACCCCTCGGCGTTGGATGATGCGCAGCTGCATGAGCGAGATAATCAGGGTGATCACGAAGTAGATGACGGCATTGGCCATCTGGTAGGCGTAGTCGCCGCCGGTGAATCCGGAGAAGATCTTCATCGCGACCGAGATCGTCGCGGTCCCCGGCCCGCCACCGGTCAGCGCCACGATGATCTCGTACGCTCCGAGGAAACCCTTGAACCCGAGGATGATGTTGATGAACAGATAGCCGACCATCAGCGGCAGGGTCAGGCTGCGGAACTGCCGCCAGGCACTAGCGCCGTCCAGCGACCCGGCCTCGTAGATATCGGTCGGAATTGCTTGCAACCCGGCCAGATAGATGATGATCGTGCCCGGTGCGGCCTGCCAGACGGTGACGATGACAATGGCCAGCCACGCCCACTGCTCATTGGCCAGGATGCTGGTGGCCAACGGCGTGATTCCGAGGTTCTCGGCGATGGTCGGCAGTGAGGTGGAGAACAGAAAGTTGAACACATAGGCGACGATCAGCGCGGACATCACCATCGGAATGAAGAAGATTCCGCGGATCCCGGTGCGCCACTTGATTTTCGCGTTGAGCCCGAGGGCAACGGCCATACCAACGATGTTGACGGTGATCGTGCAGACGACGGCGAGGAAGAAGGTGAAAAGATAGGGCTGCAAAACGGTGGGGTCTTGGAAGATGTTGACGTAGTTGTTGAGACCGATGAATTCCCAGTCGCCGTAGCCGGCGAAGTTGGTGAAACTGAAGAACGCGCCGATCAGCGCAGGCAGGGTGATGAAGAATCCGAAGATCAGCAGAACCGGGATGATCATCCAGTAGTAGGCGCGGTCGACCTTCCCGCGGGCGGGAGCGACCGGCGGCGGTCGGCGGTCGGTGCGGGTGTCGGCGAGCGCCTCGTATTCGGCGGCCGGCAGCACAGCAGGTTCGTTGGCGGACATCAGTTCTCCTTCTGCGAGTCGGCTGCGACGAAATCGCCTGGTGTTGTTGAACTCATTTGGCGGTCCGTTCGGCGACCCGTTGCCAGTCGGCATCCAGGGTGGACAGGAATGCCTCGGCGTCCCGGTCGATCGCGAAGGCCTGCACGTAGTTGTCCTTCGTGATCGAGGCCGGCAGGTAGGTGGTGATGCCCTGGTAGAACCGGCCCGCCTCGATCAGCGGTGCCAGGCCGGCCAGTTGTGGATTCTGCTGCGGGGGCGCATCCGCGAGGGTGGAGAACGCGGCGTTCTCCGCGTTGAAGGTGTTGATCACGTCGGGCTGCATCAGGTAGGTGACGAACCGCTGTGCGGCGTCCAGGTGCTGCGTCCCGTTCACGATGGACAGTGCCATGTCCACGTTCACCCGGGCCTTGGTGTCAGCCGGATTGTTCGTCATCGGTAAGGCGAATGTCCCGACATTGACGGCCGGGTTGGCCTTGACCAACTCGGACAACGCCCATGGACCCTGCAGGTACATCGCGGCCTCACCGGCGGCGAAGGCCGCATTGCCATCGGAATAGGAACGGGTTCCGGCGTCGGGCTGGGTGTAGGAAAGCAGTTGCTGCATCGCCGTTGTCACCGGCGGAAGCGTCCTTTCGAAGGAGACCGGCGAGTCGGGCCCGACGTTGCTGCCCTGAGTTGCCAGGTCGTCGTAGAACTGCTGCACGTCGATCAGGCCGCCCGCGGCGTAATCGAAGGCGCCCTGGTTCACCGTCCAGCCGTCCTTGAAGGTGCCGTAGATCGGGGTGATCCCGTTGGCCTTGAACGTCTCGCAGGCCTGTACGAACTCGTCCCAGGTGGTGGGCACGGCCACCCCGTACCGGGCGAAGATGTCCTTGTTGTAGATGACGCCGGCGGCGGTCAGCGAGAACGGCAGCGCACTGGTTTGACCGTTGTACTGGCCCCAGTCGTTCACCAGTTGCTGGATGTTGGGGTCAACCGTCGCCGCGATCGGCATCCCGGACAGGTCGGCGAAAATGCCCCGTTCGGTGAAGTCCGCGGTGGTGGAGTTGGCCCCACGGGTCACCACATCCGGCGGGTCGTCACGGATGAGGGAAGGGACGAAATTGCCCTCGTTGAAATCCTGCACGACTCGGATGTCGGGGTTCTGCGCCTCGAATCCGGCGATCACAGTGTCGAAGTACTGCACCACCTCACGCTTGTTCTGCATGAATTTCAGCGTGGTGACGCCATCCTCGGATGCGCTGGAACAGCCGGCGAGCGACCACGTGGCCAGCAGGCCAAGGGTGGCAATGGCAATCAGCGACCGTCTGCGGCCTCGGAGATTTTTCACTGGATGTCTCCAGTGTCGGCAGGTGGACTGGATGGCACCGGCGCTCCTTCGTTGGAGGGGCAAATCAGCCGCCGAACAGTGCAGCAACTGGATTTAGGTCCTATATTTAAGGCCTGATGTAGAGTGTGGCCTTCGACGGCCCGGAGGTCAAGTGGCAATGACAAGTTCTTCGGAAATCGCCCAACCGCTGATCCGACGGGTGAACCTGGGCAAGGTGCTCTCGGTGCTGGCCACATCCGACGATGCCGTCACGGGAACGGATCTCATGGCGGGAACCGGGCTCACCCGGGCGACGGTGCACGCCGTGTGCAACGACCTGATCCGGCTGGGCTGGGTGCGCGAGTTGCCGGCGCGCAGGGAGAGCGGGAACCAACTGGGCCGGCCGTCCCGATGGTTCCGGTTCAACGAGCGCGCCGGTTACGTGCTTGGCGTCGACATCGGCGCGCACAGTTCGACGCTGCTGCTGGCAGACCTCCGCGGAACCACCCTGGCCGTCGAGCGGGTGCCCATTGACGACAGTGAACCGGCCAGCGAGCATGGCCGGCAGGTGCAGCATGCGGTGCAGCGAGCGGCGGGCACCGGGGGCCTGGAGGTCACCGATATCCTCGCCATTGCAATGGGTTTCGCCGCCCGGGTCGATCGAACCGGGCAGATCCGCTCCGAGAACGCCCATTCTCAGAGCACGTACGAGGCCCGCCGCACGGCATTGGCCGACAGCACCGGAGCGGTGGTGCTGACGGAGAACGACGCCAACCTGGCGGCCCTCGGTGAGCGGTGGCGCGGGGCCGCGCAGGGCGTGGACGACCTGGCGGTGCTGCTGACCGGCGAGCGCATCGGTGCGGGCCTGCTGGAGTCCGGCCGGCTGTTGCACGGCAACCAGGGCGGGGCCGGCGAGATGGCGTACCTGGACCGGGTCGAGGGGGTCGGCAACGCGGACGGCATCGCCCTGCTGGCCCGCACCTGGGGCGCCGAAGCGGTCAGCTCGCGGGCAACCACCACCATCGGCGATCTGGCGAACGGTGACCCCGCAGCGGTCACCGCGGAGATGGTCTTCAGCACCGCTGCCGATGGTGACCGGGTGGCCCGGGCGATACTCGATCGGTTGGCAACGCGGCTGGCGAACGTCATCGCCACCATCGGCACCTTCATCAATCCCGAGCTCGTCGTCGTGGCCGGCGCTGTCAGCCAATCGGCCCGAGTCCTGCTCGACGCGGTCAGCGAGCAACTGCCCGCGCTGACCGTCACTCCCCCGCGGGTCGCGGTGTCCACCCTCGGCGAGAGCGTGGTCTCGGTCGGCGCCGTCAAGCACGCGTTGGACTACGTCCAGCGCAATGCGCTGGACATCGAGCTGGTGGACGCTACCGCTAGATCCGTCGCATCATCGACCGGGCAGCCATGATCGCTGTTCCCCCCTCGCGCCGCTCCTGAGCGGGCCGATGTCCGGCGTAGCGCAGGTGCCAGACCAGCATGAGCATCGTGCAACTCAGGTTGAACACGTGCAGGAACCAGATCGGTCCGACGGACAGGCTGAAGACCTACAACGAGTTGACAGCATTGCCGACGGTCGCCAGCAGTTGCGCGCGGGTCATGGTGCTCACACCTGATCGCTGCCGGTCGCAGGTGAGGACCTTCGCCCCTGACTGTCCAGCATCCCCCCGCTCACACTGACGAGCAGGCAGGTGATCTTGGGAGGTTGGCAGAGGTGACCGCGATGGCGCACAGCACGTGGCCAGCGAACAACGAGCTGCTCGTCATGTCCACGGTGTTGCTGCTCACCCATCAACACCATTCATCGTGAAGTACCTTTCTTGAAGGAGTTCGACATGTACGCAGCAATGACGAAGGCCGTCACCGGTGTCGCCGAATTCGCGGGAATCGACATCGCCGGTCTTGCGGTCGGACGATGACCGACAACGATGTACCCGACGGCCCGTCGCTGCATTACGGGGAGCCACATGCTGCGGGCCTCGGGCAGCGCCTGAACTGGCTGCGGGCGGGCGTGCTCGGCGCCAACGACGGCATCGTGTCCACCGCCGGCCTGGTGGTCGGAGTTGCCGCCGTCACCCCCGAACCGGGGCCGATCCTGACTGCGGGAATCGCCGGGCTCGTCGCCGGTGCAGTATCGATGGCGTTGGGTGAGTACGTGTCGGTCAGCAGCCAACGGGACACCGAACGTGCCCTGCTGGCAAAGGAGGCGGCTGAGCTCCGGGACTTCCCGGAGGAAGAGCTGCAGGAGTTGGCGGCGATATACGTGGCCAAGGGCGCCAGCGTGGCGACTGCCACAAAGCTGGCCGAGGAACTGACCGCCCATGACGCTTTCGCCGCACATATCGACGCCGAACTGGGCATCGACCCGGACGAGCTGACGAACCCGTGGCACGCAGCGATCTCCTCGGCGATCGCGTTCACCGTCGGATCGATCCTGCCCATCGCGGCCATCCTGCTGCCCCCTGCCGGGATCAGGGTGCCGGTCACCTTCTTTGTCGTTCTGCTGGCCCTGGCCCTGACCGGTGCGCTGAGCGCGAAGCTGGGTGGGGCGCGCTGGGCCCCGGCGGTCGCCCGCCTTGTCTTCGGCGGTGCGTTGGCCATGGCCGTCACCTACGGCATCGGGCAGCTCGTCGGAGCCGCCGGCATCTGAGCTTGCGGCCGGTACTACGGAGCTTTCTCCTCGTCGATCTCGCACCAGTCATCCTCTGGGGTCTCGTCCTGGTAACACTGTTCGTCACGGTGCCGGCGCAGTTCTTCTTGTCGGGTACATCGTCACGATCCTCAACTTCGCTGGATCGGCGGGCGACTACTTTCAGGCGTGAGAGTGAATGGGGAAACTTGCTTCACCGAATGCAGTAAGCACAGGGACGATGGCCGGCCGGACAATTGCATTGCTCTGGCCATGCCTGGCACATTCACTTTCGGCGAGTGATTCCCTGCCATTGCTCATCTGTCAGTTCACCGGGGAGGTCGCCCTGCACCGTGAGAACCAGCATCGGCAGTGCGAGCAGCACCAGGGCCGCGATGAGCAGCACCATTAACTGCTCCGCGGCCTCTTCGCTACTCGGCCCCGGCCACCGGTCAGCAGCATCCGAAGCTCGCTCGGCCAAAGGAAACCTCGATTGATGGATGTGCTGCGATGGAGGACGGGTGACTGTGATCTGTGCGCTCATGCACCTTCGGGCATGGCGCGACCATATCGACCACCCCCGACAGGTCCCGGGTCCAGCTCAGCTCGGGTAGCCGCCGAGATCGATTCGCCACCATCGGACCCCGATTGTGAAAATGAAGGTACGGAATCGGCGAACGGATTCTCCGGTCGCTGTCCGGGACGGCACGTCGGTCGGGCAGGCTGGACCCATGATGTTGTCGATGCTCCCCACCGATTCCGGTGACGCCCCGCTGGCCTGGCTGTTCGGGACGGTGGTGATCGCCGCCCTGGCGGCCCTCCTACTGGCGATGCTGATCGGCTTGCTGATCCGTCGTCTCTGCCGACGCTGGCCGATCGCCGTCGAGGCCACCAGGCGGGGTAGGATTCCCTTCCGGCTGTTGGTGGTGCTGATCGCTGTCCGGCAGGTCGTCGCGAACACCACGATTCTGGGCGACTGGCAAGAGCCCCTGATCACCTTCCTGCAACTCGCCATTCTGGCCGTCTGCGGCTGGATCTTGGCGGTGGTCGCCTTCGTCGCGGAGGAACTGACGCTCGCCAGGTTCCCGATCGACGTCGCCGACAACCGGCGCGCCCGCCGGGTCCGCACCCAGGTCTCGTTGTTGCGAAGGCTCACCGTCGCCGCCATCATCACCCTGGTCATTGCGACGATGCTGCTGACCCTGCCGGGTGCCCGGCAGGCCGGTGCCACCATCCTCGCCTCCGCCGGGGTGCTGGGCATCGTCGCCGGGCTGGCCGCGCAGTCGTCGCTCTCCAACCTGTTCGCGGGCCTGCAGTTGGCGTTCACCGACGCGATCCGGGTCGACGACGTTGTTGTGGTGGAGAAGGAATGGGGCCGCATCGAAGAGATCACCCTGACCTATGTGGTGGTCCACGTGTGGGACGACCGGCGGCTGATCTTGCCGTCCACCTACTTCACCACGACGCCGTTCCAGAACTGGACCCGCAAGGAGTCGGCCGTGCTGGGCGCCATCGACCTGGATGTCGATTGGCGGGTCCCGCTCGATGAACTGCGGGTCGAGCTGGACCGGGCACTCCGGGCCTCGGAACTGTGGGACGAACGGGTCGGGATCCTGCAGGTCACCGACGCGGTCGGCAGTTTCGTTCGGCTCCGGGTCCTGGTCTCCGGCGTGGACGGACCCACCGTCTTCGATTTGCGCTGCGAGATCCGGGAGGCGCTGGTCAGCTTCCTGCAGCGCACTCATGCCGAGGCGTTGCCGCGGGTCCGGGTTGAACAAGCCCCTCGGTTCATCCCAGCGCGAAGCCGCGCTGCAGGGAGCGGCGCGGACATGGATCCGCTGAACTTGGACCAACCGTTCTTCGTGTCGGAGTCTGAATCGACGCAAACCCAGGGGCTTTTCACCGGCAGCCGGGAGGCCATCGAGCGCGCCCGCGGTTTCACCAGCTCCGGCAACACCGGGCCGATCGCCGTCCAGCAGGACGGCAAGACTCCGCACTGATGGGCCCGGCCGGCGTCCCTGCCCAGCTGGCAGCGGGTGGGCGGACGCCGAAATCGCCACCGCCGAGCCTCGGCTCCGGCGGTACGCTCCCCCTCGCAGCGACCCCGGGACGGAGGCAGGACATGCCGAGCACCATGGCCTCCGCCCTGGATGCGGCCAGGGTGCGCGCGTTCGTCGGGCGGGACGCCGACCTGGCCGCCTTCGAGTCGGCACTGACCGGACCGGGACCCCACCGGTTGCTGTTCGTCCACGGCCCCGGCGGCATCGGGAAGACCACCCTGGCGCATCAGTTCCGGATTCGCGCCGGCCAGGCGAACCGGGCCGTGGTAGAGCTCAATGCGCGTGACATTGACTGCAGCCCGGAGGGTTTCCGCTCAGCATTCCGAATCGCCTGCCAACAGCAGGTCGTCGGTCGGCAGCAGGACGCCGAGCCAATGGTGCTGCTGCTCGACGGGTACGACCGACTGGCCCGGCTGGACGACTGGATGCGGGCCGAATTCCTGCCCGCGCTCCCCGCCGATTCGGTGGTCGTGCTGGTTGGCCGGAAGCCGCCCGCCGCCCCCTGGCGCACCGATCCGGGCTGGCGCGCCCTGGCCAGCGTGCACCGACTCGAACCACTGACCGGATCCGAGAGCAACGACCTGCTCGCCCGGTTCGCGGTCCCGGCCGAGCAAAGGGCCCGGCTGGCCGGACTGGGCCGCGGACACCCGCTCACCCTGGCCCTGCTTGCCGACTCCGCCGTCACCGCGACGGTCCCGAACGATCTGGCCGACGCGCCCGACCTGCTGGCGGTGCTCGTCCCGCAGATCGTCGACGAGGCTCCGGATGAGGCGCACGCCTTGGGCTATGTGCTCTGTGCGATTGCCTGGTTGACAACCGAGGACCTGCTCCGCCGCGGTGTCGGCGAGCGGGCCGGTGAGGTGTGGTCGTGGCTGGTGAGCCGGCCCTTCGTCACCCTCGGACCCGATGGCCTGTACCCCCATGACCTGGTGCGTGACGTGCTGGACGCGGACCTGCGGCGGCGGTCACCCGAGCGCTACCGCCTGGCTCATCGCGTCGTCCATCAGCACGCCATCGCGGGGTTGCGCCGGGCCGACACCACCCGGCGCGAACTGTGGGCTCACCAGAAGCTGTATCTGCATCGGCATTCTCCACTGTCGGCCTCCTTCTGGGTGCTGCGGGAACGCGGCGCGGCTGCCGTGGTCCGGGGTTGCACCGCGGATCATCCCGAGATCCTGGAGATGGTGAGGCATTTCGACGGCGAGCGGAACGCAGCGATTGCCGCGCAGTGTCTCGAAGCGCAGCCGGATGGTTTGTCCGTCGTCCGCTCCCCTACGGGCATCGCCGGCTTCTTTCTTCAGGTGCTCTACCCCTGCGACCCGGCCCTGGTCGAGGCCGACCCGGTGGTGCGGGCCGCACTCGACGTGGCCGGCTCGGTGTCCCCGGCGCGACCCGGCGAGCAGATCAGCATCGGTCGGTTCCTGGCCGGTCACAACGACTATCAGCGCGATGCCTACGCGGTACTGGCGGCCAGCGTCAGCTCGGCGAGCCTGTGGATCAGCCGCCCACTTGCCTGGTCTTTCGTCACCACCGTCGACGACGAATTCTGGGCGCCGGGTTTCGAGTACCTCGGCCTGACCCCGCGCGTCCGGACCGAGTTCGACGGCCGCGGGTACACGATCTTCGGCATCGACTGGCGCCGAATTCCGATCGATGTGTGGCTCGACGTGATGGCCGAGCGGGAACTGACCGGTGAGCAGGGCACGATTCCCGCCGAACTACAGCGACCCGCGCCACTGAGTCGGCCGCAGTTCGACGAAGCAGTACGCGCCGCGTTGCGCGACCTGCACCGACCGGATCGGTTGGGCCGCAACCCGTTGACCGAATCCCGGCTGGTCACGGGCAGCGCCGACAGGCCCGGCACCGAGTTGCGCCAGGCGATCCTCGCCGGTATCGGCCGGGTCGGCCAGCAACAGCGGAATCTCCCGCTCGGCCGGGTGCTGGATCGGACGATCGTCCATCCCGCCCCAACCCAGGAGGCCGCCGCTGAGGTTCTCGACCTGCCGTTTTCGACGTATCGCCGCCACCTGGCCAGGGCGATCGACGAACTCACCGACGTCCTGTGGTCGGTGGAGATCGGCCAGCTGGAACAGTCCGCCGATTGACGCTCCCGTCGTTGGCCGGCGAGATGTGGGCAGCCATTGGACACCACGTGGACTGGTGGGTGAGCAGTCGACGACAGCACTATGCGGTCACCACAGCTGGTGGGGATGTCTCCTCGAAAGGTGACCAATGGCTGAGATTGTCGTCGTCGGAGCAGGCCTGATCGGGCTGTCCACCGCGCTACTGCTGGCGCGTGACGGGCACCGGGTGACGGTGCTGGAAAAGGACCCAGTGCCCCCAACACCGCCGCAAGCAGCGTGGGATGACTGGGAACGGCCGGGGGTGAACCACTTCCGCCTCGTGCACCTGATGTTGCCGCGCTGGACCGCGGAGATGCAGCGCGAGGCGCCTGCGGTGATCGACCGCCTGGCTGCCGTCGGCGCGCCCAGATTCAATGTGCTGCAGGCACTTCCAACGAACTGGTCCGGCGGATCGCGGCCCGGCGACGACCGGTTCGACACGGTGACCGCCCGCCGGCCGGTGGTCGAGGCAATGCTCGCCCAGGTCGCCGCGCAGACTCCCGGCCTGACAGTTCTGCGCGGCGCGACCGTGACGGGGCTGATCGCCGGGCAGCAGCGGTTCGCCGGGGTCCCGCGGGTGGCGGGTGTGCTGACGCGGGATCGTTCGCTGCGCGCCGATCTCGTGGTGGACGCCGGCGGCCACCGTTCGGCGATGCCCGCGCTGATCGAGGGGATCGGCGCCCGCCGCCCGGTGGAGACGCGTGATGGATCCGGCTTCGTCTACTACGGCCGCCACTTCCGTGCCGCGGACCCGTCGGTCAGCCGACCGGCGGTGACGGCGACCCTGCTCTCGCACTACGACGGTGTCTCCCTGATCACCCTGCCCTGCGACAACGGCACCTGGGGGGTGGCTTTCGCCGTGTCCTCCCGCGACAAGCAGGCGAAGGTGTTGCGGGACGTGGACAGCTGGCAGCGGGCACTGGACCTGTTTCCCGATCAGCAGCCGTGGTCCCGCGGTGTCCCGATCGGACCGGTGCAGGTGATTGCGGGGATCGAGGACCGCGCCCGCAACTACCTTCCCGAGGGTGACCCGGTGGTCACCGGGGTGGTCGCGGTGGGCGATGCGTGGGCGTGTACCAACCCGTCATTGGGTCGCGGCGGCACCATCGGGCTGATTCACGCCCGGGTGTTGCGGGACGTGCTGCGGTCGGTCGGTACCGGTGACCCGGCGGACCTGGTGCACGAGTTCGAGGACGCGACGCGGCGCGAGGTCGCCCCGCTGTTCGACGCCAGCGTGACGTTCACCCGGCACCGGCTCGCCGAGATCGACGCCGACATCGCGGGCGTGCCGTATGCCACCGACGATCCGGGTTGGCCGATGAGTAACGCCCTGTACGCCGCCGCCCATCGCGACCCAGCTGTGTTGCGGGCCTATCTCGACGTCGCCGCCGCGCTCGCCCTGCCCGAGCAGGCGCTGTCCGCGCCCGGGCTCGGCGAGAAGGTGATGGCCCTGGGGGCGAACATGCCGCGGTACTTCCAGCCGGGGCCGAGCCGCGCGGAGTTCCTCGCGGCCCTGCGGCAGCCGGTCTTGCTCTAGTCGGGACCCGACGAAGGAGGGTCCGCCAATCGACACAGCACTCCTAGGGCCGGCCGCAACCGGCTCCCCTGATCGGCACCCCGCTGACCGACTATGGCCGGTCGAGATACCTGTGAGGGATGAAATGTGTTCTGTCACCACATCAGTGGCGCCGATCACCGCGCGTAACGTCCTGGTCGACCCCACCCGTGGGTCGCGCCGATCGCACCGGGGGTGCGCCGCGCGGACGCCTCGACGAGGAGGACACCCTGATGAGTCGACCCCGATCGATCGGCCGAGTGCTGACCACCGCGGCAGCCGTGCTGCTGGCGGTCACCGCTTGCAGCAGCCCCGGCCAACCAACAGCCGAAACCACCGGTGCCGCCGAAGGTTCGGCGGGCGGCTCGGCCGGTGCTGCAGCGTCCGGGGAGCCGATCAAGGTCGGCATCGTGACCTCACTGTCCGGGCCGCTGCAGTCCTACGGCCAGATGTACCTGGACGCTTTCAACGTCGGCCTCGATTTCGCCACCGAGGGCACCGGCGAGGTGAACGGCCGCAAGATCGAGGTCACCACGTCCGATGATGCCGCCGATCCGGCGAAGGCGGCCAGCGCGGTCACCGAACTCATCGGCAACGGGACCACGATCATCGCCGGCTCGGCATCCTCCGGGGTGGGGTTGCAGGTCGCACCGCTCGCCGCGGAGAACAAGGTGCTGTTCATCTCCGGGCCCGCGGCCACCGACGGGTTGACCGGGATCAACAAGTACACCTTCCGGTCGGGTCGCCAGTCGTACCAGGACGTCAAGACGGCGGCCGCGTTCATCCCCGACCTGCAGGGCAAGAGCGTCACGGTCTTTGCGCAGGACAACGCCTTTGGGCAGGCCAACGTCGCCGCCGTGACCGCGGTGTTCGGGGCCGGCGGCGCCACCGTCACCCCGCTGTTGGTTCCGGCAACCGCGACCGACCTGGTGCCGTTCGCCAAGCAGGCCGCCGACGCCAACGCCGATCTGCTGTTCGTGGCCTGGGCCGGCACCAACGCCACCCAGATGTGGGAATCGTTGAACCAGCAGGGCGCATTTCAGGACTCGACCGTGGTGACCGGACTGGACATCAAGCCGACGCATGCGGTGTTCACCCCGGTCGCTGCCGACCTGTCCCTGCTGGCGCACTACTTCGACGGCGCCACCGACAACGAGGCCGAAAAGGCCCTGGTCGCAGGGCTTGCCGAGAAGGGCGGCACCCAGGACCTGTTCTCGCCGGACGGGTTCAACGCAGCACTGATGGTGGCCCACGCCGCCGAAACCTCACCCGACGATGTCGACGGTATGGTCACCGCCCTTGAGGGCTGGGAGTTCGAGGGCCCGAAGGGCGCCATGCAGATCCGTGCCGAGGACCATGCCCTGCTGCAACCGATGTTCCAGGCAAAGCTGGTGGACGCCGCCGGGACACTCACCCCGGAACTGGTCAAGGAACTGCCCTCGGCGGACACGGCTCCGCCGGCCAAGCCCTTCCAGTGAGAACCGGGTGAATTCGACAACCGCGGCGGCCGGTTCCGGTGACACCGTCACCGGAACCGGCGTCGCCGCCATCGATGTGCAGGACGTGGGTTGGACCGTCGGAGGCGCGGTCATCCTTGCCGACATCAGCCTGCAGGTTGCCGATGGCGAGCTACTCGCCGTCATCGGCCCCAACGGCGCGGGCAAATCCAGTCTGGTCAATGTGATCTCCGGGGTCACCAGGCCCAGCACCGGCCAGATCCTGCTGAAAGGCCGGGATGTCACCCGGCTGCCGGTCCGACTGCGGGCCAGGGCCGGCATCGGCCGGACCTTCCAGACGTCCTCGTTGTTCGGTGGCCTGACCAGCCTGCAGAACGTCTGCTTCGCGTTGCAGACCGCGACCTCGTCGCCGCTGAATCCGTTGCGGCGAGCGGTGTCCACCGCGGACAAGACGGCCGCGCACGAATTGCTGGAGCGGGTGGGCATGGACCATCGCGCAACCTGGTCGACGGCGTCGCTGTCCCACGGTGACAAGCGGAAGCTCGAGATGGCGGTCGCCTTAGCCAGGCGGCCGGATGTGTTGCTGCTCGACGAGCCGATGGCCGGCGTGTCCATGGAGGACGTGCCCGGCCTGGTCCAGCTGATCGCGGACGTCAACGCGCAGGGCGTCACCATCTGCATGGTCGAGCACCACATGCATGTCGTCCTCGGCCTGGCCGACCGTATTGCGGTGCTGCACCACGGCCGGTTGCTCGCCGTCGGCTCCCCCGCCGAGGTGACCGCCGACGAGGCCGTGAAACGCGCCTACCTGGGCGATGCGCTATGAGCGATCAGCCACCGAAAGTCCCGGCAGCAGCCGACATCCTGCGGTTGACGGACGTGCAGGTCAGGATCGCCGGGTCCCACATCCTGCAGGGCATCGACCTGACCGTCGCCGACGGTGGGGTCACCGCGTTGCTGGGTCGCAACGGCGTCGGCAAGACGACCACCCTCAAGGCCATCCTCGGCCTGGTGCCGTCCACCGGATCGATCGAGTTCGGCGGCCAACGGATCGACGGGATGCCGACCCACCGGATCGTCCGGTCCGGGGTGGGGTATGTGCCGGAGGACCGTGAGATCTTCGGGTCGTTGACCGTCGAGGAGAACCTGAAGTTGGCCGAGGTGCCCGGCGTGCAGCCGGATTACGACACCGTGCACGAACTCTTCCCGGAACTACGCGTTCGGCGAAAGCAGCGGGCCGGCACGCTGTCCGGCGGGCAGCAGCAGATGGTGGCCCTGGCCAGGGTGCTGCTCGGGCCGGCGAAGCTGCTGCTGGTCGACGAACCGACGAAGGGCCTCGCCCCCAAACTGGTCGCCGAGGTCGGTGATGTACTCGCTCGCGTCGCCGAGCGGACCACGGTCCTGCTGGTCGAACAGAACCTCCCGCTGGTCCGGCGGATCGCGGAAGCCGCCATCGTGATCGACACCGGGCGGGTGGTGCATTCCTCCGACGCCGCATCGCTCTTGGCGGACGAAGCCCTTGTGAACGCGCTGCTCGGGGTGGCCGGCGCCGACATCGCGCCGAAGCAGCACATCGGCAGCGGAGGTGGGCAGGACACATGAGTTCGCTGATCCTGATCCTGATCACCGGCGTCGGTCTGGGCGCGCTGTACTTCCTGGTGGCGTCCGGGCTCTCACTGATCTACGGGCTGATGCACGTGCTGAACTTCGCGCACGGCGCCTTCCTGACCGCCGGGGCGTACGCGGCATGGGTTGCCACGGCCTACCTTTCGGGTCTGGGTGGCTGGTCGTTCCCGGTTGCGGTGCTGATCGGCATGGTGGTGGGTGCGCTGATCGGGGCCGCGGTCGAGTTCTTCCTGATCCGGCCGCTCTACCGCCGGCACATCGAACAGGTGCTGGTCACCGTCGGGCTCGGGCTGATGGCGGTCGCGCTGTTCACCGGGATCTGGGGGCCGGACCCGCAGCCCTTCCCCCGCCCCGCCTGGACCACCCAGACCACCACGATCGGTGGAGCGGCCATTCCCAACGATCGCTTCCTGCTGATCGGCGCGGCCGGGCTGCTGCTGGTCGGGCTGGTGCTGCTGTTGAAGTACACCCGGATCGGGCTGATCATCCGGGCCGGCGTGGAGAACCGAACAATGGTGCAGGCCTTGGGAATCGACGTGCGACGCACCTTCACCCTGGTGTTCGCCCTCGGCGGCGCCGCCGCCGCGCTGGGCGGGGTGCTGGGCTCGGTCTACCTGGGCTCGGTCTCGCCGGGGCAGGGCACCGCGTTGCTGATCTACGCCTTCATCGTCGTGGTGATCGGCGGTTTCGGCTCGATCGGCGGGACAGCGCTGGCCGCGCTGGTCGTCGGACTGGTGCAGCAGGTCGCGAATTACTACCTCTACTCCGGGATCGGTGACGTGTCCGTCGTACTGCTACTCGCCGCCGTCCTGCTGGTACGGCCGGGCGGACTGACGGGTCGAACGGCATGACCGATCTCGCGCAGGCCCTGACCGACCGGGCCATCGACGACACCGGTTCCCCGCGCCGGGGACGCCCACCGGCCGGCCGCATCCTGACCGCCGGAATCCCGCTGGCCGTACTGGTTCTGCTGATCTTCCTGCCGTGGATGGGCTTCTCGGTGCCCGGGATCCTGCCGGGCCCGGTCAACTCCCCTGGCTCGATGCAGCTACTGGCGCTCTGCCTGGTCACCGGCGGCATCGCGCTCAGCTACGACATCCTTTTCGGGCGAACAGGTCTGCTGTCGTTCGGGCACGCCCTGTTCGTCGGCGCCGGGGCCTATTCGGCGGCCATCGCCCTGGGTGAGTGGGGCGGCGGGCTCGGACTCGCGGTGCTGATGGTGCTGGCGATGGGGATCGCACTGCCGTTGATCGTCGGCGCGATCGCCCTGCGGGTCAAGGGAATCGCCTTCGCGATGGTCACGCTGGCGTTCGCCCAGGCGGTGGCGATCACCGTGCTGCGCAACCCAGGTGGTCTCACCGGCGGCGAGGAAGGGCTGTCCCTCAACCGATCTCAGCTGCCGGCGATCCTGTCCGGGGTGGTCAACGCACCGTACCGGTACTGGCTGGCGCTGGCGTTCTGCCTGTTCTGCTTCCTGGTGGTGGCCGCTCTGACCACCGCACGGACCGGGCACGCCTGGGCTGCCGTCCGGGAGAACGAAGCGCGCGTCGAGGTGCTCGGGCTGTCCGGGTACCGCACCAAGCTGGTGGCTGTTGTGGTCGGCGGATTCCTCGGCACCCTGGGTGGTTTCATCCAGCTCATCGTCATCGGCGGGGCGAATCCGCATCTGCTGTCCACCGAGTTCACCCTGTCACTGCTGATCATGGTGGTGCTCGGCGGCGCCGGCAGCCGCTGGGGCGCCATCATCGGCGGTGCGCTGTACGTGTTGCTGGACAACCGGTTACAGGAACTGTCCACCTCCGAGACAATCGCCGGGCTGCCCGCTGTGTTGCGAGTTCCGTTGAGCCAGCCGGTGTTTGTGTTGGGTCTGCTGTTCGTCCTGGTGGTGTACTTCGCGCCGGGCGGGATCTCCGCCATCGGCGGCCGGGTGCGGGCCAGCTGGATCGCCCGGCGTCGCCGTCACCAGGACAGCCGCCCGGCCGACCCGGCGGACTGATCAAGGACGAGGGAGCACTGCCCGCAACTGCAGGGCCAGCTGGATCTGCAGCGCCCTTGCCGGTTCGGACCAGTCCGCACCCAGGAGCTTGCTGATCCGAGAGAGCCGTTGCCCCACGGTGTTCGGGTGCAGGTGCAGAACTGTGGCGGTCCGGCCCAGGTGACCGCCCTGGCCGAACCAGGCGTCCAGGGTGGCGGCCAGGTCGGCGCCGCGGCACGTGTCGTACTCCAGGATCGGGCCGAGCGTGTCCCGGATGAACTGCCCGCTGGTATCGCCCCGGGACAGCAGCACTCCGACGAAACCCAGTTCCGCCGTCGTGGCGCCCTGACCCTCGCGGCCCAGGGCGCTCATCGCCGACAGAGAGTCCGCAGCCTTGCGATGGGACGCGGCGAGCGTGGCAGCGGCGTTGTCGCTCGTCCTGAGTTCGGACTCGGCGGACAGCGCACGTTCACCGACCGCGGTGACCGGGACGCCGAGCATCCGGCCCAACCCGGCGGCCGCATCCCGGGCTGCGACACCGGGGTCGCCGCCGGGGACGAGCAACACCAGATGCCCGGCAACCCGCGCGGACAGGCCGCGGCGTTGGCCGGCGTAGAAGGCCGCTGCCTGCTCGGCGTCACCGCGATGACGCGGCACGGCGGCGACTACGACGATCTGTTCGCCGTTCAGGTCAACGTCGAGATCTGCTGCCCTGGTGGCGATCTCGTTCGGGTCGAGGTCGGTCCCGGTGAGCAGGTCCTCCAGCAGGTCGCGCCGCCCGCGATTGGCCACCTCAGCGAGGTGCCGGTTGAACAGCAACAACAGCGCGGTGACGACGGCGCCCCGTTCCAGCACCCGCAGGTCGGCGGGTCGTGGGGCGCCAGGTCGGGTCAGCACCAGTCGACCCAGCACCTCCGACCCGGCGGACACCGTCACCGACGACTGGCTCGGCCCGACCGGCTCGTCCGGCGGGATCGGAACCTGCAGATCGACTGTGCCACCGAGGACTTCGGCGAGTTCGGCGGCAACCTCGGCCACCCCGCCGCCCCGCAGGACGAGTTCGGCGAGCCGGTCGTGGGCCAGCACGGCCAACTCGATGTCCCCGCGTTGCTCACGGAGAGCCGCGTTGGCTTGCTCCAGCCCGATCAACGCCTCCCTGGTTTCCGCCAGCAGCCTGGCGTTGTCCAGGGCGACAGCGGCGTGCGCGGCGAGGGAGGACAGCAGCGCCACCTCGTCGCGAGAAAAGGCCCGCTCGTAACGATCCGCGGCGAACAACACCCCGATCACCTGTGAGCCGCGTTTCAGCGGCACTCCCAGGATCGAGACCAGCCCCTCTGCGTGCACGGCGGAGTCGATGGTCGCGGTGTGCAGGAACCGCTCGTCATGGAAATAGTCGGCAGCGGCAATCGGGATGCCCTGCTGGGCAACCAATCCGCCGAGGCCGGCGCCCAGCGGCAATCGCACGGCCTGGAATTCCGCCGATACAGAGCCCTCGGTGACCCGCATGTAGGTGTCGCCGCGCTTTTCGTCGTTGAGGCAGAGGTAAGCCATGTCGCGGCCGAGCAGGGCCCTGGCCCGGCGGACGATCGCGGCCAGCACGTCATCGACACTGGTCAGCGCTGCGAGGTCGGAGGCGGTCTGGAACAGCGCCGCCAGTTCGGTTTCCCGTCGGCGATGCCCATCGAGCTGTTCCCGGACGCCCAGCGCGACACGTTTGGCCCGTTCCAGGGTTTCGATGTCGGCCGCGGACATCCCGGCGGAGCGGGCCTCGATGACGGGTCGCTCGAACTCCACTGCTGACGCGTCGCGGGCCAGCAGGTCGAGCAGGTGGGCAACCCCCTGTGCCATCCCCATGGCGCCCATGCTGCCATCGGTCACTCCCGGTCGGCGACCAACCCGGCCCGGCGCCGTCAGCGGGCGCCCCAACCGCCGTCGAGGACCAGGTTCGATCCGGTGATCGACGCGGTGTCCGCCGAACACAGGTACGCGGCGGCGGACGCGACCTCCGCCGGCTCGATCAGCCGCTTCACCGGTGACGAGGCCAGGATGACCTTCCCGAGCACCTCGGTCTCCGAAAGCCCATGGGCCACCGCCTGATCAGCGATCTGTTTCTCGACGAGCGGGGTCCGGACGTACCCGGGGTTGATGCAGTTGCTGGTCACGCCGTGCTCCGCGCCCTCCAGTGCGATGACCTTGCTCAACCCCTCCAAACCGTGTTTGGCCGTCACATAGGCGACCTTGAACGGGCTGGCCCGGCGACCGTGCGCCGAGGACACGTGCACGATCCGGCCGTAGCCCCGCTCGTACATGCCGGGCAGCACCGCCCTGGTCAGCACGAACGGCGCCGTCAGCATGATCCGCAGGATGGTCTCGAAGGTGGCGATCGGGAAGTCCTGGAGGCGCTCGACATGCTGGATTCCGGCGTTGTTGACCAGAATGTCCACGCCGCCCGCAAGGTCGTCGATGGCGGCGGGTAGCCGGTCGATGTCGGACAGGTCGACCACCAGCGGCGTCACCCCGATCTCGGCGGCCAGGGTGGCGAGCCCATCGGAGTCACGATCGACGGCGATCACCTCGGCGCCGTCGGCGACGAACCGTTCGGCGATGGCCCGGCCGATTCCGCTCGCGGCGCCGGTCACCAGCGCCGTCCGGCCACTGAGCGGTCTGTTCGGCGAATCCGGGGACGACGTCGTCATCGCATCAGCCTAGGCAGCTTGGCGCCGCGCACCTATGGTGGGGCCACACATCGTTACCGCTGCCGAGTGTGCTGTCCCTACATTGGCGGTGCAGCGGTGAGCGGTCGGTTCACCGCCGCGCGTAGTGGAACACGTGGTAGCTCCGATCCCCGGCGGTTCCGAACACCAGGCACGCGATCACCTGGTTGCCGGTCGGCGGCAACTCCGCCTGGGTGCCGCCCACGAAGGATGCCGAGGCCGCGGTCGGGATCGAGCCGTCACGGGTGTAGTAGACCGTGACTGGCTGGTTCTGGGCGGACTGATCCGTCCCGGCTGCTTCGATGGTGACGGTCAGCGGGCCGACCGGATAGTCCCCCGGTTCCGGGACGGCGGTCACCCGGATCGCGGACGAAATCATTGCAGCGGGCTCACCGGTGTCCACCGTCGCCGGGACTGCAGACGGTTGCTGCGGATCGAGAACCCAGTCGCCGTCAACGAGATACAGCGTGAACGGGGTGAAGAAGCCGAACTGGTCGGACAGCGCCAGATACTCGGTGACGTCGATCCGGCCGGCAATGAAATGGTTCACCGCACTGGCGGTGACCGCATCGTCCCAGGCCACCCGCTTGGTGTACGACCGGCTCACGACCTCGGACGAGATCCCCTGTGCCGTCAGGGCAATGAAGAAGACAACAGCGTCCTGGGCGATGGTGACGGCGGCACCCTCCGTCCAGTTGGCACCGTCCAGTGAGTAGTACAGGATGGCAGCCGGATCGGACACCGTCGCGGTGACCAGCAGGCTGTCGTCGAACGGGACACTGTTGTCCGTAGCGATAGTGGCAACGACCTGCTCAACGCCCACCCAATAGCTGCGGTCGATGGGGTCGACGGCCCCGTTCGCGCCTGCGGTGAGCTGCCAGAATCCGGGGCTGTCCAGCGTGATGGTGCCGCCGTCGCTGACGGTCTCGGTGCGATCTCGACTGACGGTCTCCACCACGGCGCCGTTGACGAATTGCTTTGTGAGCTGTCGCGCGGTGACGGTGACGTCGAGATCCGGCGGGTCGACGCCGATGACAATCGTCAGCGGCACCGGGTACTGCCCGCTGTCCCGGTCCAGGGTCAACAGCACTGCCGGCAGCGGCGGGACCGAATTCAGCAGGGGCAGGAAGTCGTTGAACACCGCCTGACTTTCCTTGATCGTCTGATGCCCTTGCGTCCCGGAGCCAAGGTTGTAGGACCTGTTCGTCGCGCCGGACAGGTTGCCGGTGCCGGGATTCTGCGCGTCGACGAAATCGCCGGCAGCGGTCCCGCAGAAGTAGCTGATGGTGTGCGGGGTCGGTCCTGGGGTTTGCGGTTTGCCTGCACCGAAGGGTGTTTCGCCGCCGCCACCCTCGGTTTCGTCCAGCAGTTCGTTCATGAATTCGCCGCCGGTGCGCCATTCCCCAATCGAACCGGTGCCGAGCCCGTGGAAGGCGCCGGCCAACGAGACGAAGGTGCCGACCCTCGACCACTTCTTCGGCTGGTTCCAGCTGATGGGGGTGGTCTGTCGATCCAGGCCGCGGAAGACGGAGTACATCAGGGTGCAGCCCAGCGAGTGGGCGATGACGTCCACCACGTCGACGTCGAGGTAGCCGCACACTGCCTCGAGGTAATTCCGGACATCGTTGACGTTGTTGGTGTGCGGGGTCTGCAGGTCCACCGCACCGGAACCCAGATAGCTTGGCGCCCAGATCAACTCGTCGGGATAGCCGGCCGCCTGCAGGAACCGCCGTTGGTCGAGCAGGTCCCACGGCCGGACGTCCGCCGCACCCCCGTTGCCGTGCACCAGCAGGACCGGGGCCCTGCCGACCCGGGCCACCACTTCGAGATGCGTTGACCTGTCCGCCGCCGGGTTGCCGCCGAAACCGCCGATCGGCGCGCCGGCGCCTGGGCCGCCGGTGTCCTGCGGGAGGGGGAAGTCGATGGGGTACGTCATGGGCTCCAGTCTGTGGCATCGACCACCCGGACATTGGAGCCGGGTCCGCAGTCGCCGAGGTGGTCAGACGTCCGTCGCGGGCGGCGTGATCGGCAACGCCGAGCCCCGTTGACGTTGCCGGCGGATGGCGATTCCGAGGATGACGGCGAGGCCGACCAGCGACAGCGCCAGTGCCTTGAGGGTGAGAATGCGTCTCCAGGATGTGAGCATGTGGCCATCCTGTCATTGCCCGGTGGGTGAGCGGACACGGCTCTCGCGAACCCTGCGCTTGCGGTCAGCCGTCGACAGGAGATCCCGCCGACCCGGCGGCGCCGGTGCCCACCCCTCGTGGACACCGGCGCCGGACTGTGGACCGGCTTGTTCAGCCGACCGTTTGACGCCGGCGGATCAGCAGGAGCAAACCGCCGAGAATGAGCAACGCGATACCCAGCGGGAGAGCTCCGCTGGCGTCGAATCCGGTTGACGCCAGCGATCCGGGCGCCCCGATCCTGGTTCCGGGGACGACCGACGCGATCCCGGGTGCCGTAACGAATGCCGGACGCAGGTAGCTGACCGTCTGTGCGGTGATCGGTCCCGGGTTCAGGATGACGTCGTCGGGAGTGGCGCTGCCGAGTACCCCGACACCGATCCCACAGACCGTCACCGGAACCTCGACCAACGGGCCGTCTCCCGGGGTGGTTGAAGACGTCGCACAGTTCGTGTCAGCGTCGCCGAGCACACCGGCACCGACGCCGCAGACGGTCACCGGAACGTTCACCAAGCTGCCGCTTGGGGCAGTGCCCGACCCGCCCACGCAGCCGGCCGACGAATCGCCGAGGATTCCCGCGCCGATCCCGCACACGGTGACCGGGACGGCCACCAACGAGTCGCCCTGACCGCCATCGGCGGGTGAGCACTCCGCAACGGCGTCACCCAGGGCACCGACTCCGATCCCGCACACGGTCACCGGCGCAGCGACCAGACCGCCGCTGCCCGCCGACCCAGCAGGCGCACACCCGGCCACGGCGTCACCCAGGACACCGACGCCGATTCCACACACATTCACCGGAGCGGCGACTATCGCGTCCGACTGATTGACCGCAGGCTCGTCGGCTACCGGGGCGGCGTTCGCTCCGCCGGCGAGCACGTTCACGTCGATGTCCGTGACAGTCACCGGGGCCTGAACCAGCGCGGACCCCTCGGTCCCGGCCTGGCCGGCAGGCTCGCCGGGCTCGTCATTCGTCACCGAGAGCGCGCTGACCTCGACGTCGGTGACAGTGACGGGAGCGTCGACAACGGCGGCGGGTGCACTGTCGATCGGGGCCGGCGAGGCCCCGGAATCAGCGGTCGCGTCGGGGCCGAGGACGCTCACATCGACGTCCGTGACCGTCACGGGTACGTCGACAACCGCATCCGATTCGTTGTCGACCAGCGGCGCCGCAGCCGCCGAATCAGCCGGTTCGTTCGTCTCCAGAACACGCACGTCGATATCGGAGACGGCGATTGGCACGTCGATCAGCGCGTCCGTCGAGCTGTCCGCGACAATCGCCGATTCCGCAGAATCAGCCTGGCCATCGCGGCTGAGAACATCGACCGAGATGTTCGAAATATTGACCGGGACGTTGACCAATCCTGCTGAATTGTCGGATCCGGTGGATAAGTCGATGGCGGAATCCAATGGGCCACCGATTCCGGTATCCGCTGAGGCAATACCGACGCCGAGGAAGAGCATTCCGCCGGTTATCGTTGCGATTTGTAGAGCTCGTCTGATGCATGTTTTCATGACACTTCTCCAAGCTTGATGAGGTGTGAAACCGGGATTTGCGCGTCGCAACGCGCCTCATCGACGGCCTGACCGAGGATCGAGAATTCGATCCAGGTGGCCGTGCTGGGAGCAGCAGTTAGTCGGGCGAGGAACCCGGCTCGTCGCACCGGGTCAGCAGGGCCGCGGCGTGATCGCCGTCAGCGGGCTGCGCAAAGGTTTGCACGCGCTGTGGCCCGAACGGGGTGGTCGCCGCCACGTGCAGCGACCCCGAGCCACCGGAGCCGGAACCGGATTGACCGGGGCAGCCGGGCGCGCCGGCCGGTCCGGGAGCACCGGGCGCGGGCGGGGCCCATGGTTCCGGCAGACCGCCGATCGGCGCGCCAGGGGCCAGCAACGGTGCTGAACCGGGGGTGGTGCCTGACGCTGAATCGCGCTCGGTTCGTGGCGACGCGCCGGACGTGAAGACGTTGGATAGCAAGGCATGACCTGCCCCTGTGCTCCCAGCGGTGGGTGACCCGACAGTGAAGTCGGCGATGGCGGCAACGTCGATCGCCGGTAGCGGCACGTCCTGGACGATCACCGAGGATGGTGCCGGCACGGCGATGGGCGATGCAGCAACCGGAGCCAGGCTTGCCGCGGCCTCGACGACTGGAGCCCCGACACCGATGATCGGTGCCACCGCCGGGGCGGTTGCTTCCGCGACGGGCGTCACCGCGTCCACCACCGGTGCGGTGATGGCAACTACCGGCATTGCGGCGTCGACGATCGGGGCGACACCCTCCGCAATCGGCGCGGCCACTTCTTCGACGACCGGCGCCACGGAATCGAGGATGGGCGCGCTGATGACGGCGACCTCCTCGAGTACCGGCGCAGCCGCCTCGGTGGCGGAAGGCGCGATCGGAGCAGCAACGTCAACAGCCTGCTCAACGACAGGACCGGCGGCCTGCGCAACGGGAGCCACCGACTCGGCCGCCTGCTCGACCACCGGTACAACGGCAACCACGACCGGGTCGATGATCTGGACGGCGGCCTGCGTCACCGGTTGTGCCGCGTCCACCGTATCGCCGAGAGTGTGACCGACTGATTCGGAGACACCCTGCAGCGCAGAGGGTATGTCGTCGGTCGGGGTTTGCGCGTTGGCGGTACCGGCGAGCGAGAACGCCAGCCATGCGCCGGCAGCCACTCCGGCGACAGTCAGAGCGCGGCGGACGAGGCGGCGGGATTGGGCGGGCGCGGTCGGGAGGGCGACACCAATACTCATCCGCGCTCACCCCCATAAATTTGCCTGCGCCACTACGGCTTATTCGTGCCCCACCAGCCACCGTATGTCGTTGTGTAGGCAAAACGGGACCAAGGCATCCATTCGATGACGGACACTCACCCTCCGTCACCGACGTCACTCTTCGGAGCGCGTGAATTTTGGCTGGGGTGACGGACGGGTCGCGAAAGTGACGTAGGTAAAGTCGGCCAATAAGGGGCCGGACAATTCTCGGCCACAGGTCATTCCGCGAGTCACCTCGTGGCGCGGAATCTGGCAGAAGGTCGGCTCGGCTCGAGAAATATGACGCAATGGATGAGATTGGTCGACGCAGAATCACCACTATGGACGATCAAGTTTGTCGGGGTCTTCGCCTGGCCTTTGTCAAGGACCGCGCAGCTGAATGTTTCTCGGTCCGGGGCGTCTCGAAATGACCGACATTCTTTCGCCTCGGGCAGGACGGCGTTACCGTTCGGTGAACCCCCGGAGGCCGCCGCGGGCATCTGCGAACTGCGCGACAACCTTATCGACACCACCGGGCGTTTTCGCGCCCCTGAGTTGGGCCAGTAACGCGTCGCAAGCCTCCCGACTGCCCTCCACCACGACCTCGACCCGGCCATCGGCCAGGTTGCTCGCACTGCCTACCAGGCCAAGTTCCAGTGCCCTGGAGCGGGTCCACCAGCGGAACCCGACACCCTGCACATAGCCGTGCACCCACGCGGTCATCCGGACATCACCCGGCTCGGGCGTTGTCGCGACTGGCTGCTCGTCGCGGGCGCGTCCCCATCGCCTCGTCATGGCGCCATCCTGCCCGAGCGCGCTCTCGAGGTGGGCATCGAGTGGCCATATTCGTACGTTGCTCGCGCGGCGGAGCAACCGATACCGGCGAATCGATCGCTGACGGATCGGCGCCTGTGGACAACTCGACGACCGACGCACGGTTTCCCGTCACCATGTCCCATGCCGCAGCCGCCACGCATAGCCTTGCCGCCGTACCTCGTACACACCGCGTTCACCGTCGCGCAAGGCAGGTCGGTCGGCCTTGGCCAAGGACGGCTACGAGGTTCCGACCTCGACCGCCCGTTCCATGGCATCAGGATTCGTTCGGACCGCAGTACTGCCAACGGAAGCAGCGACGGCGACGCTGCCCGCGGAGTGTTCGAATCGGCACACGACAACGACCTCGCCGCAGTCCAAGCCGTCCTCGCCGCGCGTGACCCGGACCTGATTCGCCGCTGCTCCGCGCTGCTGGTCGCGCTTCCGGACGGGTCCTTCTTCAGCCATCTGACCGCAGCACGACTGTGGCCGCTGGCCCTGCCCCAGGCAGGCCTCGGCGAACCTGTGCACGTCAGCGTGCGTCCACCCGCCCGGCCACCGCGCCGCTCGGGGGTAGCGGGCCACCTGGTCACCGACCCGCTGGCGCGGGTTCTGCGTCGGAGTGGACTGCGAACGGTCGATCCTGCCACCCTGTTCTGCCAGCTCGGCATGTTGCTGTCGCTGCCCGACCTGGTGGCGGTTGGGGACGCTCTGATCCTCCGGCCGGCCTACCCCGAACCCGACCGGCCGTGGGTTTCGCTCGACCAGCTGTCCGAGCGGGTGGACATGTACCGTGGCCGCGGAAAAGCCACTGCGCGTATGGCCTGCACGCTGATTCGGCCAGGAGCGGAGTCCCGGCCGGAGACGCTGCTCAGGCTGGCCATCGTTGAGGCCGGACTTCCGGAGCCGGAGGTCAACCCGACGATGCGGGGTGCCCCGATGAGACCGCCGGGTAGAGGCGATCTCGTGTACCGGCGCTGGCGGGTACTGGTCGAGTACGACGGCGATCATCACCGAAAGAGCAAACGGCAGTTCGAGCGGGACATCGGCCGACTCGATGACTTCACGGCCGATGGCTGGCGGGTCGTCCGGATTACCGGAACGTCGTTCTTTCTCGACCGCCAAGGGTCAATCGCGCGAGTGGCGAGGGCCCTGACGGAACGCGGTTGGCGGCCGTGACAGCTCGTGCTCCCGGTTCGCACCGTTGGCTCGAGGGCAGGAGCGGAGTCGATCGATTCGCCATGTTCGGACCTTGCTCGAGCCGATTGGGGTACGAACGTGGCGAATCGATCGGGGTAGAGGGCGGCAGTGCGATGCGATCCAGGCGGCAGGGGCGCGGCTCAGGTCATCGCGCGGTAAACCGTGAGCCGCTGCTCGGAGATTTCCAACTTCACCGTCTCGGTGGGTGCGGTGATCTCGCCGTCATGCGCGGTCGCTTTGGGCCCGGACAGCGACTTGATCCGTACGGTTGCGCTCTCCAGCGAACCGAACACGTGGCTCCGCTCGACCAGCCCGAAGAGCGAGTAGATCACCGCTCGGGTGCGGGAGAGTCTGCGGTCGGCGCGGAGATACTGCACGTCCAGCACGCCACCGGCCAATTGCTCACGCCACGCCGGCGCAAGACCGCGCGGGACGTACCGACCGTTCCCGATGAAGACCACCCAGACCGGAATTTGCTGGCCGTTGATGAGCAGGTCGAGCGGTCTCTCGTGCCGCAGCGTGCGGATCAACGCGTACGCGGTCGCCGGCCACTTGCCCATCCGGTGGGAGTAGCGGTCGCGGCGTTTCACCATTTCTGGGTAGCCGCCGATGCTCGCCGTGTTGAGGAAGCCGACGCCGTCGATGAAGCCCATGTCGACCATCCCCGCCACGCCCGCCTCGACCGCGGCGACCGTATGGGCATCGGTGTCCAGGCCGAGGGCCTTGGCGAAGTGATTCAGCGTGCCTGCCGGGAAGACGGCCAGCGGAAGCCCCCGATCGTGCGCGATCTGTGCGACCGAGGCGACGGTGCCGTCCCCGCCGGCCACGCCGAGCGCCCGTGGATCGCCGCCGATCAGTTCGCCGAGGTCGGTCGTCGGGTCCCACTCCAGGACCTTGGCCTTGGGCAGCGCCTTGCCGATGGCGTCGGCGGAACCGTCGCTGCTACCGGACGCCTGGTTGACGATCACCGTCAACCCCTCACCGCCCGGCAGTCCGGGTGCCGATCCCGCCGCCATCAGGGCGGGACCCCACGGCTTGACCGGCCACAGTTTCCGGCCCACCACGGCGAGCGTCAGCCCGACGGCGGCGCCGGCCCAGACATCGGAGCGGTAGTGCACCCCGACATGCACCCGCGAGTACGCGACGGCCGCGGCGAGCGGCGCCAGCACTACCCCGGCCACCGGGAGTTCCATCGTCGCGCCCGCGGCAAAGGCCGCAGCGGAGGCGGCATGACCACTCGGGAATGACGACGTCCACGGCACCTCGCCGATCTGCCGGGCCAGCTTGGTTCGTTCCAGGTCCGGACGACGACGTCCGATGATGGGCTTGACCAGCGCGTTCGAGACGAAACTGGCGGCGCCCAGCGTTGCCAGACCGCGCAGGGACGCCCGCCGGGTGCGTTTGCTGCTCAGCGCCCCAACCGCACCGATGGCAATCCACAGCCTGCCGTGATCCGCCGATCTGGTCAGAAAGCGCAGCGCATGGTCCACGGGCCGGGCCAACGGCGTGCCTGCGGGGACGGTCTCAACATCGGGGAGCTCATCGGTGACGCGCACGCCCTTGACCCTACGGGCGGTCATCCTGCGTCAACGCGCCGGCCGGGGCGGGTGTTGACAGCGGGGACAGAAAAAGGACGACCGATTCATGAACGCGTCGCGCCGGATCGGCGTCCCGCACCGAGGGCACGGCCGATCCTGCTGGCCGTAGGCATTCAGCGACCGGTCGAAGTACCCGGATTCCCCGTTGACGTTGACGTAGAGCGCGTCGAATGACGTTCCGCCGACGGCGAGCGCCTGCGCCATCACCTCCGTGGCGGCGGTCAACACGCTCCTTGCCACCGGCCGCGTCATGGTGGCGGTCGGCCGCGCGTAATGCACCTTGGCCCGCCAGAGCGCCTCGTCCGCGTAGATGTTGCCGATCCCCGACACCACGGTCTGATCGAGCAGCGCGCGCTTGATCTCGGTTTTCTTGCCGCGGACGGCGGCGACCGCGTCGTCCATCGAGAACTCCGGGTCGAGCGGATCCCGGGCGATGTGTTCAACCTCTGCGGGCAGTACGGCTCCGCCCGGGGAGAAGGACATTCCGCCGAAGGTCCGCTGGTCCAGGAAGTCGACCGTCGGTCCGTCATCGTCGAACTGGAACCGGATACGCAGGTGCGGGTGGTTGGCAGCCGACCGGCCTTCGGGTCGAGCTTGATTCGCCGATTTCGTACCTTCATCGGCTGGCGGAACGTCCGAAAGTGGCGAATCAGCCTGGCCGACCAGGGGCATGCCGACCCGGAATTGGCCGCTCATCCCGAGATGGGCGAGTACGGCGTCGCCGTCATCGAGCGCCCACCAGAGGTACTTGCCCCGGCGGCGCACTGCTGCAACGGAGTGACCCGGCAGCACCGCCTGGAAGTCCGCGGCTCCGCCCGCATGACGGCGCACGGCGCGGTCGTGGAAAACTTGCACGTCGGCGATTCGTCGACCGAGAAGATGCGGGCCGAGCCCGCGTCGCACGACCTCGACTTCGGGAAGCTCAGGCACCGGACCTGGGCTGGTCCGCCTCGCCGGCCGCGAGACCTGCTGCGGCGCCGGCAGTATCGGAGGCTGACGGGGTCTCAGCCGGCCGGGCGACGCCGTCTGCGGCACCGGCCGCCGAGTTGGCGGCACCACCTGCCGCGGCGCCACCTGCTGCGGCACCATCGGCCGCGTCGCCACCGGCCGCGTCGCCACCGGCCGCAGCGCCATCCGCCGCCGCACCGCCAACCGCGGCACCGTCAACCGCTGGGCTGTCGACAGCTGGACTGTCGACAGCGGCGCTGTCCGTCATCGGCGCACCGGTCGGGGTGACGATCTCTGGCGCGCCAGCCGCATCCCCGTTCGCCGGTCCGCCCTGCAGGCTTGTGTAGGCGGCGGCAGCGGCGTTCTGCTCAGCTTCCTTCTTGGTCCGGCCGGAACCTTCGCCGCGAGCCAGACCGGTGAGCAGCACCCGAGCCGCGAAGATCTTCGCGTGATCGGGGCCCTCTTCGGTGACGCGGTACTCGGGCACTCCGAGCCCGCGCTCCGCGGACAACTCCTGCAGTGAGGTCTTCCAGTCGAGCCCGGCGCCGAGTTGCGGCGCGGCGGTCAACAGGTCGCTGAACAACCGGTGGATCACCAGACGCGTGGTATCCAGGCCGTGCTGCAGATACACCGCACCGATGACGGCCTCGACGGCGTCCGCGACGATCGAGGACTTGTCCCGGCCGCCGGTCATCTCCTCGCCGCGCCCCAGGCGCAGCTGTTGGCCGAGTCCCATCCGACGGCCGACTCCGGCCAGCGCATGCATGTTCACCACCGAGGCGCGCAGCTTCGCCAACTTGCCCTCGGGCAGTGTCGGGTGGGTGCGGTACAGCACATCGGTGATGATGACGCCCAGCACCGAGTCACCCAGGAACTCCAGGCGCTCGTTGGTGGGCAGACCACCGTTCTCGTACGCGAACGACCGGTGGGTCAACGCCAAAACCACCAACTCGTCGGACAGCTCTACGCCGAGCGCGGCGCTGATGACCTTCGGGTCGGGGGTGTTGTTGGCCGCTGCCGCCGCGGCGGCCGCTGCTCCCGGCACGTCGGGGTCAGACCCCGACGACCTGGCGGCCGCGATACTGCCCGCAGGTGGTACACACGGCGTGCGGCGGGGTCAAGGCACCGCAGGCGCGGTTCGGGCAGGTCACCAGGGTCGGGACAGTGGTCTTCCACTGCGAACGACGCGAACGGGTGTTACTGCGCGACATCTTCCTCTTCGGGACAGCCACGATCGATCTCCTTCTGCTTATTCGCCGGTTCCGGCGGTGGGCCGGTCCGTGCTCTCGGGTGTGTCACTTTTCATGGCACTGGTGGTGTCGCCTTCAAACTTCTCCCGCAGAGCGGCCCAGCGAGGGTCCAGTATCTCATGCGAATGACCGGGTTCGAGATCATCGAAACGCTCGCCGCACACCGAGCACAGGCCCGGGCAATCCGGGCGGCACAGCGGTGCCATCGGCAGCGCCAGCACCACCTCATCTCGGACCAGCGGTTCCAGGTCGACCAGATCGTCGATCAGCCGGGGCAGTTCGTCCTCGTCGGTGGTGGCCGCGGTGGTCGAGTCGGGGTAGGCGTAGAGCTCGCGGAGGAGGGCGATCACGGGTTCGGTCAGGTCGACCAGGCACCGCGAGCACTGCCCGACGGCAATCGCGGCGGCGGTCCCGGAGACCAGCACACCCTCGACAACCGACTCCAGGCGAAGGTCCAAATCCACGTCAGCGCCCGGCGGCACCGCGACGACGTCCAGTCCGATCGGCTCGTCCACCGGCGCGGCGATCCGCAGCTCGCGCAGGGTGCCCGGGCGTCGACCCAGCGCCCGGGTGTCGATGACCCAGGGTGAGTTGGCGTGCGGGCGGGAATGGCCAGACATGGCTTCTCTTCGTCGTGGTGGTGATGATGGTTGTGGGGTGTGCGGTGTTGCTGGACCTGCCGCGCTGCTCGATGTGAAGTCGGGCAACTGCGCGCAAGGCAACTTTTCCAGAGTAGTCGACGCGCTCGGCAGATCCCAATTCCGCAGCGTCCGCGGTCGGGCTGGGCGGCGGCAATGACGGTTGGACTCGACTCCGCGGCGGTGGCGCGCCCGTCTGGGGAACCGCCCGACTGTCTGGGCAACCGCCCGACTGTCTGGGCAACCGCCCGACTGTCCGGACAACCACTCGGCTGTCTGGGCAACGCCCCGAACGTTGTCCAGACACATCAGGGTTGTCCTGACGCCTGCCCGGAGCCGGGAGACCAGCCGCCGGGTCAGCCCGCGGTCGACAGGCCCGCCAGCGAGAGCCCGCGACCCGGAAGCCCGCCGGCCGACGGGTCAGTCGCGGAAGTCGGCGACCCCGCCGGTCCGCAACGCGGTCCGGCCGCGGCCCACGGTGCGCAACGTGGTGGTCAATGTTTCCTCGATCGAGGCCAGCGTCGTGTCGACGTAGCTGTCGCATTCCTGACGCATCCGGTCGGCGTCGGTGTGGGCGCTGTCCAGGATCCGGGCCGACTCGGTGTAGGCGGCCTGCACGACCTCGGTCTGCGACACCAGCCTGGCCTGCTCGGCCCGCCCGTCCGCGACCGAGGCCTCGTAGCTGGCGCGGCCGGCAGCGACGGCGCGTTCGGCCTCGGAATGCGCCCTGGCCAGCAGCGTGTCGTGCTGGTCCTGACCGGCCTGAACGATGCGCGCTGCCTCCTCCTGGGCCCGGGCGACCAGTCCCTGCGCGTGCGCACTCGCCTCCTGCACCAACCGGTCGGCTTCGGCGCGCGCCCCGGTGACGGTGGCGCCGGCGTCGGCCTGGGCGGTGCTGACGAGCCGGTGCGCCTCGGCTTGGGCGTCGCCGACGGTCTTGGCTGCGGTCGCGGTGGCGTCGCCGATCATCTGGTCGCGGTGGTCAAGGACGTCCTGCGCGTCGTCCACCTCTCCCGGAAGCGCATCCCGGACGTCGTCCAGCAGCTCGAGAACGTCGCCCCGAGGCACCACGCAGGACGCCGTCATGGGGAGTCCGCGCGCTTCCTCGACGATGGTGACGAGCTCGTCAAGGGCCTCGAAAACCCGGTACATGGCGGAACCTCCTACTGGTGAATGCGCGGTCGAGCGGCCCACCTGAATCGGCGGGGCAGCTCCGACAGTGAGAAGCGTCGAAGCACGGCGCGCCGACGGGCGGCCACGTCCAGTCTGACAAACCCCGGACCGGCATCCGCGCCAACGCGCCCGGCGCGGCCCGTGCGCAGGATCACCCGACGGCCCGAAAGGCCTCGCCCGCCGTCATCGTTCGGTCGGGCGCAACTTCTCCGCGAGGGCAGCCGCGACGACGTCCGGCAGCAGATGGTCGATGTCCCCGCCCAGCGTCGCGACCTGCTTGACCAGCGAAGATGAGACAAAGGCGAGGGCCGGGTCGGTGGCCAGGAACAGCGTGTCCACCCCGGTCAGGGCGTGGTTCATCTGTGCCATCTGCAGTTCGTAGTCGAAGTCCGCGGCGCCGCGCAGACCTTTCACGATCGCGGCGATCCCGGCCGACCTGCAGTAGTCGACCAGCAGACCGTGGAACGAGTCGACCCTGATGTTCGGCCATTGCGTGGTGCTTTCCCGGAGCAGGGCCAGCCGTTCGTCGACGGAGAACAGGCCCTTCTTGTCCGGATTGATCAGCACGGCGACCGTGACCGTGTCGAAGAGGCCCGCCGCCCGACCGAAGACGTCGAGATGACCCAGCGTCGGCGGGTCGAACGAACCTGGGCACACGGCGTGCGTCATGGGGCGCGACCGTAGCAGAGCAGCGTGTCGCCGTACTTCTTGACGCGAACGCCCGCCAGCGGCTCCGGCCAAGCCGGTTCGCCCGCCCTGCGGCTCCGTTCCACGACCAGGTCGGCGTGCGGCGCGAGCAGCCCGGCGGTGTGCAGCCCGAGGAAGACCGCCAGCAACGCCTCGCCGGAAAGGTCGTACGGCGGGTCGGCGAGCACCACGTCGAACGGCAACGACACCGCCGGGACCAGGCCGGACGCTCGGGCGGCGAACGCCGCAACATCACCCGGAATGACGGTCAGCGTCGGGGCGCCGGTCACCTCCGGGAGGTTGTTGTCCCCGACCGCCGACGCGGCACGAACGGCCGACTTGTCCCGGACGGACGCTGAACCCAGGGCCGTGACGTTCGCGCGCAACGCGACCAGCGCCGCGCGGTCCTGTTCCACCAACACCGCCGATGACGCCCCCCTGGAGACCAATTCCAGGCCGAGGGCCCCGGACCCGGCATACAGGTCCAGCACCCGAGCACCCTCCAGGCCGCCGGCGGCCGTCAGCGAGCTGGCCAGCGCCGCCCGCACCTTCTCCGACGTGGGCCGGGTGGTGTCACCGGTCGGTGTGACGAGCCGGCGCCCACCCCAGCGACCGCCGACGATCCGCGTCATCCCTCAACCTTAACTTCAGGTCGAGACCTTCCTACGTCAGGTGGCACCGCGTCAGGCCTTCTCGTCGGCGGCGGCCAGGACCAGCAGCAAGTCGCCGCCCTCCACCTGCTGCACCTTGGTGATGGCTGTTCGCTGCACCCGGCCGGCTCGCGGCGCGGTGATGGAGGCTTCCATCTTCATCGCCTCGATGGTCGCGACCGTCATCCCCACGTGCACCTCGTCACCCTCGGCGACGGACAGGGTGACAACGCCGGCGAACGGCGAGGCCACGTGCAGGGGGTTGCCGTGGTCGGCCTTTTCGGCGACCGGGATGTCGACGTTCACGCTGCGATCGCGGATCTGCAGCGGCCGCAGCTGGCCGTTCAGGGTGGTGACGACGGTCCGCTCCCCCCGCTCGTCGGGCTCGCCGGTCGCCTCCAGTCCGAGGTAAAGCTGGATGCCGGACTGCAGCTCGACGACGTGTTCGACGCCGCGGCGCAGTCCGTAGAGGTAGTCCTCCGTCGGCAGCACCGACAGGTCGCCGAACTGCTGCCGGGACGTGCGGAACTCCTTGTCCGGACCGGGGAACAGCAGCCGGTTCAGGGTCGCCCGCGGTTCCCGGGCGAGGTCGGCGGCGTCCTGCTCGCTCAGCTCCCCCGCCACCGGGGTGAAGGTCCGGCCCGCCAAGGCCTTGCTGCGGAACGGCTCCGGCCAGCCGCCCGGCGGGTCACCCAGCTCACCGGACAGGAAGCCGACCACCGAGTCGGGGATGTCGAACCGTCCGGGGTCCGCCTCGAAGTCGGCAGGGTCGACGCCGGCGCCGACCAGGTGCAGGGCGAGGTCGCCGACCACCTTGGACGACGGGGTGACCTTCACCAGGTTGCCGAGCATCGCGTTGGCCGCCGCGTAGGTGGACTCGACCTGCTCGAACTGGCCGCCCAGGCCCAGCGCGATAGCCTGCTGCCGCAGGTTGGACAGCTGGCCGCCGGGGATCTCGTGCTGGTAGACCCGTCCGGTGGGTGATTTCAGCCCGGACTCGAACGGCGCGTACAGCACCCGCACCGCCTCCCAGTACGGCTCCAGGTCCTCCACCGCCCGCAGCTGCAAACCCGTTGGGCGGTCGGTGAAATCGGTCGCCGCAACCAGCGCGGACAGCGGTGGCTGGGAGGTGGTGCCGGCCATCGGTGCGCTCGCCGCGTCCACCGCGTCGACCCCGGCCGCGGACGCCACCAGGTAGCTGGCCAGCTGCCCACCGGCCGTGTCATGGGTGTGCAGGTGCAGCGGCAGGTCGAAGCGCTCGCGGAGCGCGGTGACCAGGGTTCTCGCGGCCGGGGCGCGCAGCAGGCCGGCCATGTCCTTGATCGCAAGCACATGGGCGCCGGCGTCGACGATCTTCTCGGCCAGCCGCAGGTAGTAGTCGAGCGTGTAGAGCTTCTCGGCCGGGTCGGACAGGTCCCCGGTGTAGCAGAGCGCGACCTCGGCAACCGCGGTGCCGGTTTCCCGGACTGCGTCGATCGCGGGTTTCATCTGGCCGACGTCGTTGAGGGCGTCGAAGATCCGGAAGATGTCGATGCCGGTGTGGGCGGCCTCCCTGACGAACGCGTCGGTGACGGCCTGTGGGTAGGGCGTGTACCCGACGGTGTTCCGGCCGCGGAGCAGCATCTGCAGGGCGATGTTCGGGATCGCCTCGCGCAGGGTGGCCAGCCGCTCCCACGGGTCCTCGGCCAGGAAGCGCAGCGCCACGTCGTAGGTCGCGCCGCCCCAGGCCTCGATGGACAGCAGCTCCGGGGTGAGCCGGGCGACCGCCGGGCCGATCTTGGCCAGATCCCTGGTGCGGACCCGGGTGGCGAGCAACGACTGATGAGCGTCCCGGAACGTGGTGTCGGTGACCTTGAGGTCGGTGCCGGCGCGCAGCCAGCGGGCGAAGCCGTCCGGCCCGAGCTCGGCGAGCCGTTGCCGGGTCCCGGGCGGCGCCGGTTCGCGCAGGTCGACCCACGGCAATTTGGTCGCCGGGTCGATCAGGCCGGCGGGTCGTTCGCCGTGTGGCCGGTTGACGGTGACGCCCGCGACGTAGTTCAGCAACCGCGTTCCGCGGTCGGCGGAGTGCCGGGCAGTGAGCAGCTGCGGGTGGGTTTCGATGAAGCTGGTGGTCACTCCCCCGGCCGCGAAGTCCGGGTTCTCCAGCACGGCTTGCAGGAACGGGATGTTGGTGGCAACGCCGCGGACCCGGAACTCGGCGAGCGCCCGCCTGGCCCGGGCGACGGCCTGTGACCAGTCCCGGCCGCGGCAGGTCAGTTTGACCAACAGCGAGTCGAAATGCGCGCTGACCTCGGCGCCGGAATGCACCGTGCCGCCGTCGACGCGGGTGCCGGCGCCGCCCGGCGATCGGTAGGTGATGATCTTGCCGGTGTCCGGCCGGAACCCGTTCGCCGGATCCTCGGTGGTGATCCGGCACTGCAGCGCGGCGCCCCGGATCCGGATCTCGTCCTGCCGCAGGCCCAGGTCCGCCAGGGTTTCGCCGGCCGCGATGCGGATCTGCGAGACGACCAGATCGACGTCGGTGATCTCCTCGGTGACCGTGTGCTCGACCTGGATCCGCGGGTTCATCTCGATAAAGACGTAGTGGCCGTCGCGATCGAGCAGGAACTCGACGGTGCCGGCGTTGACGTACCCGATATGCCGGGCGAAGGCCACCGCATCGGCACAAATCCGTTCCCGCAGGCCGGCGTCCAGCCCGACGGCCGGCGCGACCTCGATGACCTTCTGGTGCCGGCGCTGCACAGAGCAGTCGCGCTCGTAGAGGTGAATGGTGCCGGCGCCGACGCCCTCGGCGGCGCGGTGGTCGGCGAGGATCTGCACCTCGATGTGCCGGGGTTCGATGACGGCCTTCTCCAGGAAGACCGTCGGATCGCCGAAGGCCGACTCTGCCTCGCGCATCGCGGTGGACAGCGCCTCCTGCAGACCGTCCGGCGTGTCGACGCGGCGCATTCCGCGACCACCGCCGCCGGCGACGGCCTTGACGAACAACGGGAAACCCACGGTCTGCGCGGCGCCGGTCATCACCTCGATATCGGCGGACGGTTCGCTCGACTCGAGCACCGGCACGCCCGCCGCCCGGGCGGCGGCCACCGCGGTTGCCTTGTTGCCGGCCATCTCCAGCACGGACGCCGACGGGCCGATGAAGGTGATGCCCGCGTCAACACAGGCCTGCGCGAGGTGCGGGTTCTCGGACAGGAAGCCGTAGCCGGGATAGATCGCATCGGCGCCGCACGCGAGGGCGGCCTTGATGATCTCCTCGACGTCCAGGTACGCGCGGACCGGGTGGCCACGCTCGCCGATCTGGTAGGCCTCGGTCGCCTTCTGCCGGTGGACGGAGTTGCGGTCCTCGTACGGGAAGACCGCCACCGAGGCGACACCGAGTTCGTAGGCCGCCCGGAACGCCCGGATGGCGATTTCGCCGCGGTTGGCCACCAGAATCTTCGAAAACATCGCACCACTTTCCGGTTCGCCCAGGTCAGGCCTCCGGCCGACGACGGTAGCGAGCTGGCCGTCACGACGTCCATCGGGAGGGTGCGAGCCCGGGCGGGCGGCCCGCTATCGCAACCTAGCGTGCGAGCGGACCGGAACCGGAAGTGGGCCGGGAGGGGCGGGGCACCGGAGTCGCCCGCGTCGAAAGTCGTCGGGCGCTTTCAGTGCAGTTGGACCGGAACGGCACAACTTGGCGGAACAAGGAGTCGCCTGTTCAGTCGATCTCCAGGGACGACCAGCGGCTGCCAAGTGACATCTTGGGCGACGTCACGGACTCCGCCCGTTCGGCCCGGTCCTTGGCGAGTCCGGTCGACAGCACCCGACTCATCACCATCGCCGGCACTATCGGCACGACCGTGAGCAGGACGAGAACCAGGACATAGGTGGCGATATTGGTGACCAGCACGGGTCGGGCTCCTTGAGGCATCGCAGAGATCGGAAATTGGCGGTGCTGCTGAATTGTTTTAGCTACACCGGGTTGACGCCGAACCGCTTGCTGGGTTGCCCATCCGATGCCGGCTCACCCGGATGGCGTAGGACGACAAAACAAGCCGGATCTGGAATCAGTAAGGCCCCGCTGCCCGAGCCGGAATGTCTGACTACCTCCCCCACAGGCTGACGTTCGGCCGAGTTCGATACCGTACTTTGCGCAGCACCGATGTACTGACCGATGCGCCGAATGCAGCCCGGGTCCGCGACGAAGTCCCGACCCCATCCAACGCGCGTCGGCCCACCGCCGGGCCACCGAAGTCGCAGATGTCACGATCCGTGGCACGTCGACGTCGATGACGTCCGTCGGCCCTCTGATGTCGAACGGCCATTGACCTGGGTAGGACGGGCAAGTTGTCAGCCAGCTGGATCCAGTCACTGAACGGGTTCTTCGGCGACGGCGCATCCCACCTCGGTGCGCCGTCCAGCCCGCAGTAGATACCGTCAAGGGCCGAATCGCGAATGCCGTACTCGCCATCTGTACCGCCGCCGAATACCACTCAGCCACCAGTGCTGATGTCCGACCAGCGGCCAGCAATCTGATGACGGTTGATTCCGACCGATTCTTCAGATTGAAGACGACGTGAAGTAGATGCCGACCTTTACCCCGGTGCCGCTTCTCAGGCACGATTTTCTGGGACGGGTGTCAATGAATGATCAGAACTTTCCCTCGGATATTCCTGTTGCCCACCTGTACGGCCGGTTGCACAATGAGCTCCAGACCAAGGGGGAACCAGCATGACTGCGACGACGCTGCAACTCACGTTCGCACGTGGAGACAAGGGTGCGAAAGAGATCCAGGCCGTTATCAACGCAATCCTTTCGGAAGTTGACCATGGAAGCGATGATCTTCGCGATGAATTGCAGGAAGCAGGCTTGGATCTCCACGAGATCCGTGACGCCCGAGTGAAAGTCAACGAGGGCGCGCAGGGCATCGACCCAATCGTCACACCCATTATCGTTGGAATCGCGGTGGCCGCCGGAAGTAAAGTCGCTGAAACCCTGTGGACCGACATCATCTGGCCCAGAATCGTCCGAAAGCTAGGGATAGCCGCCATCGGCAAGAGAAGAAGCACTGATGCGGACCCGACATGAGTGGGAAGTCCCCGTACCGGTTGCTGGAGCCTGCCGCCTGGTTGAACCTGCTCACTCGGGCAGCAATCTTCCACGCCTCGCGCGAGAGGCTGTCAAGGCTGTTTGATGCGGCCGATCATCCAGACATCCAGAACGTACTCTCAGAATTGTCCGCCTCCGCCAGAAACTTGCCCGAGGACGCGGACGACGACACAGCCGTTGAGGCCGTGACGGCAGCATGGGCAGCCGCCATCAATCGCAAACTTGCGCAACCCAAGCTAGACAACTCAGACAGACAGCTGCTGCTCGATCTACTCAACCTCGTGACAGGAGCAAGCTCGAGCAATCCCCTCGTCGGCATTCTGGAGGGCATCGAGACACGCGCAAGAGATCTCTACGGTGCCTCCTGGCGCTCCGTGCGGTTGTCCGTTGCTCCGATCCAAAGCCATCCACATGGGCAGGCGGTCAAGGTTAGTGACGACCCCTACACGATCTCGGCGTTGACCTCCTGGCCACCTGAACCCGACGTGGCAAGCGTGCAGTTAATCGTCTACGACGAATTCGGCCCAGCCGCGTTTGCCGCCGTTCCCATGCTGTTGATGCATGAATGCATCTGTCATGTGCCGGCCAGACACGACGACGACGCCGATAACCAGAGCACGTTTCTGGAGGGATTCGTCGATTGGGCCGCCCACTACTTCTTGTCGCAGTGGATGGGAACCCTCGACCCGCCATTCGCAGCGGCGGCCCGAACGCACGCGGAGAGGCTCAAGCATGTGCTGACAGGCCGACCATCGGACGGTACAGCGCGAACTTTCGGCCATGAGGCGGCCGACACACTACAGACGTGGTTCGAAAACACTTGTGGGCTGACACCGGACGAAAGTAAGGCACGAGTTGCTCGTCTGGGAGTAGAGCTTAACCAGCTAGACCACCCACTGGTTCTCAAGGACCACTTCATCTCCAAAATCTATCGACCATTACCCGGCGACCTAGCGGGCCCGCTCCGCCAATGGATATCAGGGAATCTGCCAACCCGAGCGTTACTGGCATGAACGACAAGGGAATAGAACAGCGACGGGCGGTGCTCGCAGCCGCTGCGGCACTGGGCGCAGGAACCACGGCCCAGGTCGCAATCTACTCCGGAGCGCCAGCCGAAGTCGTCGAGATGGAACTCGCCGCACTGGGGACAGACACAATACGCAGGATCGATCACGAGCCCGGCAATTCGCCGGATTCGGGGGGGCCAATCACCGCGCCGCGCGATGGTGGCGTTTGGCGTGTGCAGAACCTCGCACAGTTACGCAAGGCCATACCGACGACGACGACCGAGACCGCACCACCGGTAGCAAGAGAACGAGCAGATCGAATCCCACCACTGCTCAGGTTCGCCGAGGATACAATCATCCGGTCCAGCAGAGAATCACGACCAGATTCACGCCTCGTGATGGCAAAGACCGCCAAGAACTACCTGAAACAATGTGTCGCCGATCCACAACGAAATGCCGCATGGTGGTTGTCGGACCTTCTACCGTCGGATCGACAAGCGCTCAACGTCGCGGAACAGATGAGCGCGGACGTCTACACTAGATTCCTCGCGAACGTGGCCCTCGCCAGGATGGCCGAAACTGAAGCCGCCGGCGAGGAACTGAACCTGCGGTTCCTCGTTCAGGCGGCATCATTTGTTACGGACTTGGTGGACTCCTTCGGTTCACCCAAGGTCCGCATACTCTTCGACCGGTTTGTGGACCTCGCACTGTCCGTTGCTCCGCCGCAGTCTCCAGTGACGATGCTCATCTCGAACGTGGCCCTTCGCCGGGCCAAGGCCACGGGCGCTGAAAATCTAGTGGACGCCGCGAGGTGGACCCGTGATGCACTCCATCAGTTCAGTCACGTGGTTCCGGAAAAGGAGCAGGGCACGGGCTCCCTTTTGTTCCACGTGCTTGGCTCGCTGCCGGGCGGCGGCAAACGGGTCTCGGTCTACGCAGATTTGCTCAAGCTGATGCCGAGCCAGTTCCGATACCGCCAGGAAAAGGTGCTCATCGAGGGTGCGGTCGTAGAGGCCGTCACCGATGCTGCGACTTTCGATCGCCTGGAGAATTTCGCCGGACGCCTCGAGCGCGGTCTGGCCCACTCGCCATTTCAGAGTGGCCCGGCATTGATCAACGAGGTCGTTTATCTATTCGAGGATATGACGGTCGAATCAGCACGCGTCGATCGATCAGTAATTCCGCGTTCTGAGGAGGCAAGACGAGAACTGATTTCCCTGGCCTACGCCCCATCAATGCTGTCATGAGCCCGATTCGAGAAGGCGGGATCGGAGTGTCCACAGCTGGCTGGTTGCAGCGTTTGGTTGGTGTAGCTCTCAAGCAGGACTCCTTGCGTGGTCTGGAAGTAATGGCGGAGGTACTCGGAGAAGCAGCGAAGGCCTCGGGAGTCATCCTCTGGGAGCAACCGCCAGTTGACTCCGACGTGGCCATCGCCCCTTCGTTGGTCACCTTGTGGCTGGGTGCCAACCGGCCCTACAACCTTTTTCTGGCGCAACGCCCCGATCGGGCGACGATGACCTGCTTCGAGACCCGTACGCTGATCCTCACCACCCTCGATTCGGCACCCCGATGGCCGATTGGCGTCTCGGAGGACGCTGCTGTGAAGGCAGCCCTTCCGGTCGACTTTCTCGATGGCGGGCGAGGCGCGGTCACCCTGCTGGGGGATGGGCCGCTGGAGGCGGAATCCTTCGATCTCGTTGTAGAACTTCTGGAGGTTATACCAGCACTTTGTGCAACCGTGCGCGAGCGACAGACTCTCGCTCTTTCTCATGGTTGCAGCGAGATTCTTCATCAGGCGGATCTGGAGTCTCCGGACGAGCCCCTCTTGATCGAAATGCTCTCCAGGCATTTTGACGGCATTTGCGATCTCGTTGCTGAGGCACTTCAATGCAGCAACGTAACACTTTTCCTGAAGCACCCCGACGACCCCGAATACGAATTCCCGGTTCGCGGCTTTCACGGTGATCGAGACCAATTGCCCCAGGCAGCGGTATCAGGACGTGGACCCGCAGGCTGGGCAATAGAACACGGCCGCCCGACGGCTCTTCCGATGATCAGCCTTGATGATTCGGCTGGGCAAACCGAAGAAGCCGAGTTGCCTTCCTCGCTGCTGCCAGCCTCCAAATCGGGTTGCCCGCCCAGGAAGTTGATGGTCGCGCCGTTACGCAGTGGGAGCTATATCTGGGGCGCCTTGGTGTGCTCCGGAGCAGTTGGACCCCCTTTCCTCTTCACGGAGTCAGATCTGGACATCCTTGAACCGTCGGTGAATCAGATTGCACAATATTGGAGTGGCTGGCTGCGTAGAACGGAGATTTCAAGCGAAAATCGCTCTTGGCGCAATCTTGCATCCGGTATCACGGAATTCAATCGCGTGATGTACCGCGAATTGGAGCGCAATCGACCGATAGACGAAGCCGTTTACAGTCTTGCGTGGAATACGTTGACCGGCGTGGTTCCTGATTGCGATGCTATGGCAATTCAGATGCCAGAAGCTGGAGCTATCAACACGTCAATTAAGCTGGCACCACCGCAGCAGAACGAAAGGTTCGGAACTCATGACTTCGTCGACGACCCCGCAGCGGCCCTGCTCGCCCAAGAAGCATTCGACACTGGTCAGCAAACCAGAAGCGAGTGGCGCGGGTTGGGTGATGGCGGTGGCGCGCCGAGCTTGAAAGCGGGTTGGGTCATTAGCACCCCAGTTCGCGTCAATAGGAATTCCTTTGGAGTTATGACATCGTCTGGTGGCTCCGCGAGTGCGCCACTGAACTCACCCCAAGGCTGCGAAATCGTCGCCGACGAGATTGCTTTGTACCATCATCTCTCGGAGACCCTCGGAAATCTGCGGCAGGCGCGTGCCGAGCTCCAATCGACTGTGAAGGGGCAGGCCCAGGCTCTCGAAGACCTAGAGCATCAGCTCGTTAGTCCACTGTTGCAAGCGACTGTTCGCACTGATGGGGTACTTGCTAAAGGCCGGTTCGATCCGAAAACCGAAGCGCAATTGCGGGCGATTCGGGGCCTGTGCCGCAAAGCGAGTCGGGTGGCAATGTCAGCCGGTGTATTTGCCGCCCTAAGCAAGGGCCTCACGCCGCAGGCTCGACTGGATTTCGTGGGGCCCGACGATCTAGTCCGGATATTGATCGCAGCTGCTGACGATGTTCAAAGCCTCGCCGATTCCCGCAGGCAACTCAGTTTTCAGGTCGGGCGCAGTTCAGTCCTTGCCTTGCGGAAGAGGTTGGTGAGGATCGACCGATCCTTCTTCGAACAATGCGTGGCGAACATATTGGACAACGCTGCAAAGTATTGCTACGACGACACGACGACCTCAATCGAAGGTGTGGTCGAGGGCTCGGAGTTCCGTGTTCGGATCAGCAGCACAGGCATCCCACTTTCTCCCGCAGAGATCGATCGATGCCGGCTTCGGAATTGGCGCAGCCAAGGAGCGAAGCTGACCACAGGCGAAGGTTCAGGAATTGGTCTGTGGATTGTGGACAACCTCATGCAGGCGCTCGGCGGAGAATTGGGCGTTTCTATTGACAATCACGTCTTTACAGCAGACCTCTGTTTACCGATCAGCAACTGAAGGGAGCGAATGATGCCCAGAAGGATCGTCATGGTAGAGGATGATCACCTGCAGAAGGGCCCGATCAGCGACCGGCTATCCGAAGCCTTTGCTGACGCAGAGATAGACCTGATCGATACGGAGGAGAGGTTTCGTGAGAGGCTGATTCAGTTCAGGAGCGCTTTGCCCGACATCATCATTATGGATGTCATGCTGCGCTGGGCCTCGCCTCGTCCCGACGTACAGGCTCCTCAGGACGTTCTTGAGGGTGGCTACTACCGAGCCGGATTCCGATGTGCTGAACTATTAGGTATGGATCCCGAACTCGCACGTGTACCTGTCGTCATGTACACGATTCTAGAGAAGAGTGATCTTGAGCGTGACGGCTTGCAGTTCAGTCCGACATGGTCCTACCTACGCAAGAGCGCTGATTTGGACATGTTGATTCGGCGGGTGAAGGATCTACTGTCGTAGGGATCACCCCCTACGAGCACTGTTGTCAGGATTGGCGAGAACGATCATCCCTTCTCCAGGTACTCCTGGTTCTCCGCCGCGATGACGAGCGACACCATCTGCGCAAGGCCGGGCCAGTCCGTCATCTCCGGGTCGTCGCCGACCAGTCCGATTGCGTCGGACCTGGCATCTTCGATCACCTGCCGATCCCTTTGCAGGGACAGTTGTTTGAGGGTCGTCGACCGACCGGCCTGGGCGGTGCCGAGCACGTTGCCCTCCCGGCGCAGCTCCAGATCCGCCTCGGCCAGCCGGAATCCGTCGTTGGTGGCAGCGACCGCGTCCAGCCGCACCTTGCCGACCGAACCGGCGGGCGCCTCGCTGATCAGCAGGCAGATGCCCGCCGCGCTCCCCCGGCCAACCCGGCCACGGAGCTGGTGGAGCTGGGACATGCCGAACCGCTCGGCGTCCATGATCACCATCATGCTGGCGTTGGGGACGTCGACGCCGACCTCGATGACGGTGGTCGCGACGAGCACGTCCAGCTCGCCCGCGGCGAACGCCGTCATCACCTCGTCTTTCTCCGTCGGTGGCAAACGGCCGTGCAGGATGCCGAGCCGCAGACCGGCCAGCGGTCCGTCGCGGAGCATCGCGGCCACCTGGTTCACCGACAATGGCGGCCGCTTCGCGTTCTCCGGCTCCGACTCATCCGCGTCCGGGTCGAAGGTGGTGCCGTCCTCGAACAGCTCCGCCTTGTCGTCATCACCGATCTTCGGGCAGACCACGTAGGCCTGATGCCCCTTGCCGACCTCCTCGCGGATCCGCTGCCACGCCCGCTCCACCCACCCGGGCTTCTCCGCCGCCGGCACCACCGTGGTGCTGATCGGCGACCGCCCCTTGGGCAGCTCGGCCAGCGTCGAGGTGTCCAGGTCGCCGAACACCGTCATGGCAACCGTGCGCGGAATCGGGGTGGCCGTCATCACCAGGACGTGCGGTGGGTTGCCGTCAGGATGCTTGGTGCGCAGAGCATGTCGCTGTTCGACGCCGAACCGGTGCTGCTCGTCAACCACGATCAACCCGAGGTTCGCGAAGAACACCCCCTCGGACAGCAGCGCGTGCGTACCCACGACGATCCCCGCCTGGCCGGAGGCGATCGTCAGCAGCGCGGTCTTGCGGGCCTTCGCCGGTAACGAGCCGGTCAGCAGGGTGATCGCGGTCGCCTCCTGGGGCGCGCCCAACTCGCCGCCCCGCCCGAGCGGCCCGAGCACCTCGCGCAGCGACCGGGCGTGCTGGGCGGCCAGCACCTCGGTGGGCGCCAGCATCACCGCCTGCCGGCCGGAGTCGATGACCTGCAGCATCGCCCGCAACGCCACCACCGTCTTGCCGGAACCGACCTCGCCCTGCAGCAGCCGGTTCATCGGGTGGATGGTCGCCAGATCCTTCGCAATCACCTCGCCGACCTGCTGCTGACCCACCGTGAGTTCGAACGGCAGGTTGGCATCGAAGACGTCCAGCATGCCGCCGGGAATCCGCGGGCAGGGCTCCGCCGGGAAGTTCCGGGCGTCGGCCCGGCGTCGGGCCAGCACCAACTGCACGGCCATCGCCTCGTCGTAGCGCAGGCGCTGCTGCGCGGCCTCCAGGTGCGTCTCGTTCCGCGGGCGGTGGATGTCACGCAGCGCCGTCTCCAGGTCGACCAGCTTGTGCGTCGCCAGCAGCACGTCGGGCATCGGGTCGCCGATCTCCGTCAGCAGGTCGAGCGCCGCCCGGACGCAGTGCTGCACCTGGGTCTGGGTCACGCCCTCGACCAGCGGGTAGACCGGGATCACCCCGCCGGGAAAGGACTCGATGACGTCCAGCGCGTCCTTGCCGTCCCCTGCGCTGGAACCGCCGCGGCCGTCGTCGACGATCGCGACCGACGGCGAACTGATCTGCAGGGTGTTGTTGAACTTGCTGACCTTTCCGGAGAACATCGCGTCCGTGCCGGGCCGCAGGACCTTCGACCAGTGGTACTGGTTGAAGAACGTGCAGGTCAGTTGCTTGTTGCTATCGCCGATGACGACGTTCGTGATGTGCCGGACGCCGCGTCCTTTGGTTCGCCGCGTTGGACCCTGATAACCGAGGTCGCGCTCCGTGACCTTGACGACCCTGGCCCACACTGTCGCCCGCTCGCCGAGGACGAGCGCGGCCAGGTCGGTCAGTTTGCCGCGCTGGTCGTACTTGCGGGGGTAGTAACGCAGCAGATCACCGACGGTTTGCAGCTCGAGCTTCTCCACCAGCTTCGCCGCGGACCTGCTGCCCAGGGCAGTCTTCAGTGGGGTGTTCAGGTCGACCTTGCCCACTGCTGCCCTCCGACGTGGTTGATGCTGGACCTCATCATTCCCGGCAGGTCCGACAGTGCTGTCGGCGGCATTCGCCGGTGCCGTCGGCGGCGTCAAACCCGGTTGGCGATCTCCAGGTCGAACGGCGTGCCGTAGGCATACAGCAGCCCAACCGCCTCCCCCGGCCGGTCGGTGTGCAGGTGAAAGCGCGGCCACTGGCCGCCCGGCCACACCACCACCTCCGCCTGGATCTCGCCGAGGTCCGCGGCGAGCGAGCGGATCTCGCTGTCGGCCAGCCCCATCGAGAAGGTGATCTCGGCGTTGAAGGCCCGGCCGAGGTTCTGCCCGGGTAGCGCGCCGCAGCTGGCCGGCTCGCCCAGCGGCTCCGGGTCCCTGGTCACCTGCTCCAGGGCGGACAGGACGATGCCGACCAGGGCCCGGGTGCGGTATTCGTTGCGCTCCACCGGATCCGGTGGCAAGCCAATCTGCCAGCCGTTCAGCGCCGCAGCGGCGGACCCGATGACCTGCTGCAATCCGGCGCCGTCGACCACGAGTTCCGCCGCGGCAACCCCGGCCAACCTGGCCGCCTCGGCAGCGGTGGGGTCGCTGTAAGGCCGACCGGCGTCTCGGTCGGCCGGGGCCTCGATCTCTCCGAGCAAGGACGCCGCCGCCGCGTTCAGCCCGGTCACCAGAGCAAGCGCATCCGCATCGCCCGGCAGTCCGAGATCCCGGCCAACCTCGACATTGGCAGGGCCGAGCAGCTGCCGGGTGCCGGAGATCCCGGCGGCAAGAGCATGCAAATACCGGCGCAGCAACCTGGCCGGCACCTCCGTGAGGATCGCCGCCGGGATGGGCGCGGGCCGGTCCTGGACGGCGCAGTCGATCTGCGTCTGACCGTCGGCCAGTGCGGCCGTCTCCTGCTCGGTGGGCACGATTCCCCAGTGCGGCATCACCGGTTGGTCGGCGTCCCGAAGGCGCTCGAACCACAGCCGCACCAGGTCGGCGTCAAGGGACGTCATGCGACCATGGTGCACCCGGCCGATGGTCCGATCCGGTCCGGGCGGTCGGACCCGCAAGCGCTGCGGGACTGGTGGCCACCCGTCGAGAGGTCCGTCATGGCAGGTGATGAGCGCCGCGGTCCGGCGGATTTGGCCGCACGGTCCCGGGTCAGTACCCTGGGGAGGTTGCCCGGCGCGTGTCGGGTCTATGACGACTGCTCTGATCGGCCCAGCGGGCCGGTCGCAAATTTTCGACAGGTGGTGTTCGGCGTGGCTGCCGTATGTGACGTGTGTGGCAAGGGTCCCGGTTTCGGCATGAGCGTCTCGCACTCGCATCGCCGGACGCATCGGCGTTGGAACCCGAACATCCAGCCGGTTCGCGCGCAGGTTGCCCCCGGCACCGTGCGCAAGGTCAACGTGTGCACCTCGTGCCTCAAGGCCAACAAGGTGGTCCGGGGCTGACGCAAATCGGACCCGACGAAGGAGGGGCCGCCAATCGTCACAGTGGAGAGCACTGATACAACCTCGCGACGTAGGAGCCAGGCTGTATCAGGGCACTCCAAGCCCGGCCTGACGCTCGACCGACTTCAGTACAGAAGGCGGGTCCCTGATGGGGCCCGCCTTCTTGTCGTACCAGGTCGTCCTCAGCAGGGCGACCTGGTGCCCGGCGCCCCCATCGGAGCTCGGCGCCAGCGAAGGCAGGCGCCCGCTGACAGCGAGCGCCCACTCCCTACCGAATTCTCCGCGTCGGCCGCGGTCAATCCATCCGGGTCATCCAGCCGTGCACGTCGGGCTTGCGGCCGTATTGCAGGTCGGTGAGTTCCGCCCGCAGTTGCAGGGTGATCGGGCCGGACTGACCGCCGTTGATGTCGAACTTGCCGTCGGCGTGCAGCACCGAACCGACCGGGGTGATCACGGCCGCCGTCCCGCAAGCGAAAACCTCGGTCAGCTCCCCGGTTTCGGCCTTCTCGGCCCATTCGTCGGTGGAGATCCGACGTTCCGTCGTCGTGTAGCCGAGCTCGCGGCACATCGTCAGCAGCGAATCCCGGGTGATCCCGGGCAGCAGCGAGCCCGTCAGTTCCGGCGTCACCACCTCGGCGTCCGCGCCGGAGCCGAAGACGAAGAACAGGTTCATCCCGCCCATCTCCTCGACCCAGCGGCGCTCCACCGCGTCGAGCCAGACGACCTGGTCGCAGCCCTTCTCGGCGGCCTGCGCCTGCGCCGCCAGTGACGCCGCGTAGTTGCCGCCGAACTTCGCGGCGCCGGTGCCGCCGGGAGCGGCCCGGACATACTCGGTGGACCACCAGACACTGACCGGCTTCACCCCGCCCGGGAAGTACGCACCGGCCGGCGAGGCGATGACGGAGTACAGGTAGCTCGCCGACGGCCGGACGCCCAGCCCGACCTCGGTCGCGACGATGAACGGCCGCAGGTACAGCGAGGACTCCCCGCCCGTCGGCACCCAGGCGCCGTCCACCGCGAGCAGTTCACGCAAGGACGCCAGGAACAGCTCCTCGGGGAGTTCCGGGATGCCGAGCCGGATGGCCGACCGGTTCAGCCTCGCCGCATTCTGCTCGGGCCGGAAGGAGGCCAGCGAGCCGTCCGGCTGTGCGTAGCACTTCAGTCCCTCGAAGATTTCCTGGCCGTAATGCAGCACCATGGTGGCCGGATCGAAGGTCAGCGGCCCGTACGGGACGACCCGCGCATCGTGCCAGCCGGACCCGGCGTCATAGTCGATCAGGACCATGTGGTCGGTGAAGTAGCGACCGAAACCGGGCGCGGCGTGGATCTCGTCTCTGCGGCTGACGCTGATCGGAGCTGGGTGCAGCTCTCGCCGGAAGGCGGGCGGCCCGTTGACATTCTGTGGGGGGCTGGACGCGGTGGTCATGCCAACACGATATCGCGAATACTAGGACGTCCAACTATTGGGTCGTGCGCCCCTCGTGCGCCCCTCATTTCCCGTCGGGGTGGGTGCCTCAGCGCACGTGGGCCGGCACGAACGGCGGCTTGACCACCCGCACCCGCACCCGGCGCCCCCGCACGTCGACGGCGATCTCGTCGCCTTCCACCACGCCGGCCGCGGTGTCGATCAGCGCCAGCCCGATGCCCTGACCCAGGGTGGGCGAGAACGTCCCCGAGGTGGTGACGCCGATGACCTTGTTCTCTGCGTCCCAGACATCGAGGTGTCCGCGCAGCACGCCGCGATCCAGGGCCAGCAATCCCCAGGACAACCGGTTCGGTCCTTCCGCCCGCTCGGCCAGCAGCGTCGGACGGCCGAAGAAGCTCGGCTTCTTCCAGCCGACCGCCCAGCCGACGCGGGCCTGCACCGGGCTGATGTCCGGGCCGAGGTCCTGGCCGTGCAGGGCGTAGCCCATCTCGGTGCGCAGGGTGTCCCGGGCACCGAGGCCGGCCGGCCGGCCGCCCCGCAGGCCGGCCTCGTGGGTCAGCGCCGCCCAGATGGCTGGCGCGTCATCCCAGGCCGGGACGAGTTCATACCCGCGTTCCCCGGTGTAGCCGGTCCGGCACACCCGCACCGGCCGGCCCTCGAACGCACCGTCCGCCCAGGACATGTAGTCCAACTCGTGCGGCAGGCCGAGGGCTTGCAGGACCTCTTCCGATGACGGCCCCTGGACGGCCAGCACCGCGAAGTCGGTGTGCCGGTTGACGACCTCGATGCCTTCGGGAGCGGCGGCTTGCAGGGCCGCCACGACGGCCGCGGTGTTGGCGGCGTTCGGGATCAGGAAGACCTCGTCAGCGGAGACCAGATAGGCGATCAGGTCGTCGATGACGCCACCGTTGTCGTTGCAGCACATGGTGTATTGGGCCTGACCGGGTGCCAATTTCGCCAGGTCGGCGGTCAGGCAGTTGTTGACGAAGGCGGCAGCGCCCGGCCCGGTGACAGTGGCCTTGCCCAGGTGGGAGACGTCGAAGATGCCGACGGCGGTGCGCACCGCGGTGTGCTCGGCGACCACCCCGGCGCCCGCGTAGGAGATCGGCATGTCCCACCCGCCGAAGGCACCCATCGTCGCGCGCAGGGCGACGTGTTCGGCGTGCAATGGCGAGTGCAGCAGCACTTCTTCGGTCTCGCCGGTATCGCCGGCGCGCAGCTCAGACATGAGCCCGACGGTAACCTGCGGACCTGACGATCGGCGCGCCGACTACCGTCGGGTTCGACCGTCCACCACGTCGGCCGAGCCAACCCACCGGACCGGGTAAGGCTTCAACCGGCCCCGACCCGAGTTCTTCACTCCTGACCAGTGGCGACCCAGCCCTCTCCCGCGAAGGACCCATCCGCACCCATGACTCGACTCTCGCTCTCCACCGCCTCCCCGCTCACCGCCAAGGCCGACGCCCTGGTGGTCGCCGCCCTGCAGGGGGCGGACGGACCCGTCGCCGACGACGAGGCGTTCACCCTCGCGGTGCAGGCCGCGGCGCTGGCGGGCGCCACCGGCAAGACCGGTTCGGTGACCACGATCCCCGGCGCCGGCTTCGTCACCGCCGATCGGATCGTCGTCGTCGGGATCGGCAAGGCTCCGTCCGGTCCGTCGACCGCCGATTCCGATGCCGAGTTGTACGAGCGGGTACGGCAGGCGGCCGGCACGGCGTCGCGGGCGGTCGCCGGTCACGGCAAGGTCATCTCCACCCTCTCCGCGATCGACATCACCGCCGCCGCTGAGGGACACCTGTTGGGCGCGTACCTCTTCGACACCTACAAGAAGCCGGGTAAGGCCCCCGTCGAGGCGATCGTGCTGGCCGTGGAGTCCGCCGCCAAGGCCGCGAAGGACACGCTGGCCAGAGCCGTGATCACCGCGGACGCCGTTGCCTTCGCCCGCGACCTGATCAACACCGCACCCAATGATCTGTACCCGGCATCGTTCGCCGATCGCGCCTCCGCGGCCGCCACCGAGGCCGGCGTGACGGTAGAGGTGCTGGACGAGAAGGCCCTGACCAAGGCCGGCTACGGCGGGATTCTCGGCGTCGGCGCTGGCTCAACGCGGCCGCCGCGGCTGGTCCGGTTGAGCTACGCGCCGTCCAAGCCCAGGGCGAAGGTCGCCCTCGTCGGCAAGGGCATCACCTTCGACTCCGGCGGCATTTCCATCAAGCCGTCGGCCAAGATGGACCAGATGACCAGCGACATGTCCGGTGCCGCCGGGGTTGTCGCGACCATCGTGGCCGCGGCGAAGCTGGGCCTGCCGGTCACCGTGACGGCGTACGCGGCGTTGGCGGAGAACCTGCCGTCGGGCTCGGCCTACCGGCCGGGTGACGTGCTGCGGCACTACGGCGGGGTGGATAAGAAGGGCAACGGCACGGGGACCGGCAAGACCGTGCACGTCCTGAACACCGACGCCGAGGGCCGCCTGGTGCTGGCCGACGCGATCGTCCGGGCCTGCGAGGACGAGCCCGAATACCTGCTCGAAACCTCGACCCTGACCGGCGCACAGGTCGTCGCCCTGGGCGGCCGGACGATGGGCGTCATGGGTACCCCGGACCTGCGGGACCGGGTCGCCGAGCTCGGTCGGCACACCGGCGAGGGGGGCTGGGCGATGCCGCTGCCCGAGCATTTGCGGGAGGGCCTTGACTCACCGCTGGCCGACCTGCAGAACATCGCGGGCAGCCCGGGCGGCGGGATGATGGTCGCCGGTCACTACCTGTCCGAGTTCGTCGCCGACGGGGTCAAATTCGCCCATCTGGACATCGCCGGACCGTCCTTCAACGACGGAAAGCCCTACGGCTACACCGCATCCGGCGGGACCGGGGTGCCGGTGCGGACCCTGCTGGCCTTCCTCCAGGACGTTTCGAGCTGACCTGTCGCGGCTCGCGACCGCTACCGAGCAGGTGGCCGGCCCGGTGACGACCTGGCCGGCCAACGGGTCAGCCGTCGAGAAAGTCCTGCTCCATCTGCTGCAGGACGATGGTCTGCTTGCGGGAGTAGTCGCGCATCCGCTGCGGATAGCCGACGATCGTTGCGTCATAGATGGGCAGTTTGTTGTCCTCGGCAAACGCACGGGCGGCCTTGGGCGAGGCGATGCGCCGGCGGGTGAACTCACCGTCGTGCGCAACCAGCAGGACGCTGGTGCCGGTGACGGCCGTCTTCGGTTCGACGAACACCTCGACTCCCCGCCTGGTCGAGGCCCAGTGCGCGAGATCGGTCGTCACTTCCTTGCGGTCGGACCGGCTCAGCCGGGCGGTCTCGGTGTTCTTGGACCGCCGCAGCCAGGAAAACATCCCCATCATCCACTCCCTGTCGGACCGCGCCAGCGCCGTCCACCGAAATCGCGGCCGGGCGGAATCACCCGGTCTGGCCGCTTCGCACCAGTGTCCCTGATGGCCGGATCGGCCGGGCCGGGCCGCTGCCGGAAACGGGTGCGACGCACCCATGGGGCGGCAATTCCGGCGGGATGCCAAGATGGACAGCGCGCACGGGCGGACCAGGAACCATCGCTGCTGACCCAGCTGTGATCCGGCAACACCGGGCGTGCGGGACAGCAGGAACGATTCAGCCGGGACAGGGTCGATTCAGCCGCAGGAGAGATCCGACATCAAGCGTCATCCAGCACTGTTGCACCAGGAAAGTTCGTCAATCAGAGGGAGTCTGCACAAATGACCGATACCAACGTCGACCTGGTGGTTCTCGGCGGAGGGTCCGGTGGTTATGCCGCCGCACTCCGTGCCGCCGAGTTGGGTTCGTCGGTTGTGTTGATCGAGAAGGAGAAGGTCGGCGGGACCTGCCTGCACTGGGGCTGCGTCCCGGCCAAGACTCTTCTGCATGCGGCCGAGGTCGCCGACGAGGCCCGGGAGGGTCTGTCCATCGGAGTGAAAACCACCTTCGACGGCGTCGACGTGCCCGCCCTGCTGAAGTACAAGGACGGCATCATCAACCGGCTGTACAAGGGCCTGACCGGCCTGGTGAAGTCCCGCGGGATCCAGACCGTGCTGGGCGAGGGCAAGTTCGTCGGCCCGAACACCGTCGTCGTCGGCGAGGACCGCTACATCGGCAAGGACGTCATCCTGGCCACCGGCTCGTATTCCAAGACACTGCCCGGCCTGACGATCGAGGGCCGGGTCATCACGTCGACCCAGGCGCTGAGCCTGGAGTGGATCCCGGAGAAGGCGATCGTGCTCGGCGGCGGCGTCATCGGGGTGGAGTTCGCGTCCACCTGGGCCTCGTTCGGCACCGACGTGACGATCGTCGAGGGGCTGCCCACGCTCGTCCCGCTGGAGGACCCCTGGGCCGCCAAGCTGGTGGAGCGGGCGTTCCGCAAGCGCAAGATCGCCTTCAAGACCGGTGTCTTCTTCAAGAGCGTCACCCAGGACGATTCCGGGGTCACCGTCACCCTGGCCGACGACACGGTGCTGACCGCCGACCTGCTGCTGGTGGCCGTCGGCCGCGGGCCCTACACGGCAGGATGCGGCTACGAAGAGGCCGGCATCACCATGGACCGCGGCTTCGTCATCACCGATGAGCGACTGCACACCAACCTGCCGCACGTCTACGCCGTCGGCGACATCGTGCCCGGCCTGCAGTTGGCCCACCGCGGCTTCCAGCAGGGCATCTTCGTGGCCGAGGAGATCGCCGGGATGAACCCGGTCGTCATCCCGGACGAGAAGATCCCGAAGATCACCTACTGCGACCCGAACGTCGCCTCCGTCGGCCTGACCGAGGCCGCGGCGAAGGAAAAGCACGGCGAGATCGTCAGCTATGTCTACGATCTGGGCGGCAACGGCAAGTCCCAGATCCTCAAGACGGCCGGCGGGATCAAGGTCATCCGGGTCAAGGACGGCCCCATCGTCGGCATCCACATGGTCGGTGCGCGGATCGGCGAACTGATCGGCGAGGCCCAGCTGATCGTCGGCTGGGAGGCCTACCCCGAGGACGTCGCTCCCATGGTGCACGGCCATCCCTCGCAGTACGAGGCGATGGGCGAGGCCATGCTGGCGATGGCCGGCAAGCCGCTGCACGTTCACGACTGACCCCAGACTCCATTGGTCGCAACGCTTCTCGCGGTGGGACCCCAGTAATTGATCATCCGTACACGACCAGCACCAACCGGTCAGAGGTAGGAGAGCAACGCATGTCCCACTCCGTGCAGATGCCGGCCCTCGGCGAAAGCGTCACCGAGGGCACCGTCACCCGTTGGCTCAAGAGCGAGGGCGAGTCGGTCGAGGTCGACGAGCCATTGCTCGAGGTCTCGACGGACAAGGTCGACACCGAGATCCCGTCGCCGTACGGCGGGGTGATCGAAAAGATCCTGGTCGCCGAGGACGAGACCGCCGCAGTGGGCGCAGATCTCGCGATCATCGGGGACGGCTCCGGCGCTTCCGGCACGGGCGGCGCGGTCACCGGCGGCAGCGGTGAGCTCCCGCCCGACTCCGAGGGCGCTCCCGAACCGGCCGCCGAGCCCGAGGCGACACCCGCGGCCGAGGCGGCACCCGCCGAGGCACCGTCCACCGAGGCCGAAGCACCCGCGGAGAAGCCGACCGGCGGAACAGCGTCTGCGGCTTCCGGGACGGCCGTCACCCTGCCGGAGATGGGCGAGTCCGTCACCGAGGGAACCGTCACCCGGTGGCTGAAGGCGGTCGGCGATGACGTCGCCCTCGACGAACCGCTGGTCGAGGTGTCCACCGACAAGGTCGACACCGAGATCCCCTCCCCCGTCGCCGGCACCCTGCTGGAGATCACCGTCGGCGAGGACGAGACGATCGAGGTCGGCGCGCAGCTGGGCATCATCGGTGACGCCAGCGCCGCACCCGCCCCCGCTGCCGCCCCGGAACCGGAACCCGCACCGGCCGCCGCACCTCCGGCGCCGGCCGCTGCCGCGCCGCCCGCAGCCGCAGCCGCCGCACCAGCAGCACCGGCGGCCGCCAAGCCCCCGGTGCAGGCCATCCCGTCCGCGCCGGTCCCCGAGGGCACCTACGTGACGCCGGTGATCCGCAAGCTCGCCGCGGACAGCGGTGTCGACCTCGGCTCGATCAAGGGCACCGGTGTCGGTGGCCGGATCCGTCGTGAGGACGTCGCCGCAGCCGCGGAGGCAGCCAAGGCCGCCGCAGCAGCTGCCGCGGCCCCCGCACCAGCCGCCGCCGCAGCTCCGGCAGCGGCACCGGCAGCGCCCGGCGGCCGGCTCCAGCGTGCCGAAAGCCGACGCGGCCGCAACCGCGCTGATCGGCACCACCCAGAAGCTGCCGCGGATCCGGCAGTCCATCGCCAAGAACATGAAGTTCGGCCTGGACACCGCCGCCCAGCTGACCACCGTCATGGAGGTCGACGTCACCCGGGTGGCCGCCCTGCGGGCGAAGGCAAAGACCGGTTTCGCGGCCCGCGAGGGCGTCAACCTGTCGTTCCTGCCGTTCTTCGTCAAGGCCGCCCTGGAGGCCGCCAAGGCCTACCCGGTGATCAACTCCACGCTGGCCGACGACCTGAAGGAGATCACCTACCACCCGACGGTGAACCTGGGCATCGCGGTCGACACCCCGCGCGGGTTGATCGTGCCGGTGATCAAGGGCGCCTCGGATCTCAACATCGGCGGGATCGCCCGGAAGATCGCCGATCTGGCCAAGCGGACCAGGGACAACAAGATCGGTCCGGACGAGCTGTCCGGCGGCACCTTCACCATCACCAACACCGGTTCGGTGGGCGCGCTGTTCGACACCCCGATCTTCGTTCCGCCGCAGTCGGCCATTCTGGGCACCGGCGCGATCGTCCGGCGCCCGATGGTGATCAAGGACGCCGACGGCAACGAGGTCATCGCCATCCGGTCGATGTGCTATCTGGCACTGTCCTACGACCACCGCAACATCGACGGCGCCGATGCGTCCCGGTTCCTGGGTGCGGTCAAGGCCCGGATCGAGGCCGGCGAGTTCGAGGGCGAGGTCGGTCTGTAGGGCCCGGTAGGACGGGTGACCGAGCAGGACAGGTAACGTCCCCACTGTCCCAAAGGAGCAGCGGTCCAGCGATGCGCGGCCGGCAATTTGTCGGCCGCGCATGGCATATCCGGCTCCATCCGCTATCGATCCTCGGGGGTCAGCACAGATGCGCATCGTGGCTGCTGGGGTGAGCGGGTTCCTCGGAACCGAGCTCACGCGCAAGCTGACCGGGGCCGGTCACCAGGTGACGCGACTGGTGCGGTCCGAACCGAGCCGCCCGAACGAGGTGCTGTGGAACCCGCACTCCGGTGACGTCGACAGCTCGGTGTTCGACGGCGCCGACGCGGTGATCAACCTCTGCGGCGCCGGGGTCGAGGACCACCGGTGGACGCAGGACTACAAGCACGTGCTGATGTCTTCCCGGGTGAACCCGACGCGGCTGCTCGCCGCGGAATGTGCCCGGTTGGGTGTCCCCGTGCTGGTCAACGCGTCGGGAATCGGCTACTACGGGCCGCACGGCCCGGAGATCGTCACCGAGAAAGACGCGGCCGGTGACACGTTCCTTGCCCAGCTGTGTGTTCAGTGGGAGGCGGCCACCGCAGTCGCCAGGGACGCCGACGTCCGTGTCGTCAACCTACGCAGCGGGCTGGTGCTGGGCAGTTCCGGCGGCCTGTTGCCCAAGCTCACCCTGCTGACCCGGCTGCTGCTGGGCGGCAAACTCGGCAACGGCAAGCAGTACTTCCCGTGGATCTCCGTCACGGACGAGATCGCCGCGATGGTGTATCTGCTGACCGCTCCGGTGCACGGCCCGGTCAACCTCACAGCCCCTTACCCGGTGACCAACGCAGAGTTCACCAAGGAACTCGGCAAGGCCTTGGGTCGGCCCGCGCCGTGGCTGATCCCGGGTTTTGCGCTGCACCTGGTGCTCGGGGAGTTCGCCGAGGAGATCCTGGCAGGCCAGCGGGCCCTGCCGATCGTGCTGCACGAGTCCGGCTTCGAGTTCACCCACCGCACGCTGTCCGAGGCGCTGGCCACCGAACTCCCCTAGGCATTCCAGGCAGTCTTGGCCGGGGCTCCACGGGAACTGGTCGAGCTTGGCCCTTTCTCGGCTAGAAACCCGTGGTGATCAACGTTTCGGTCCCTTTGAGGTACACCAACGGCCTCAGATGGACCCAGCTGTTGATCACCACGGTCCAGGGGCGCACCAGTTGGGGAATGCCGCCGCCAGCAGGAAAGGGTGGTATCACGTTGATACCATGAGCCCATGGCTATGACCCTGCGCCTCGACGAAGCGCTCGACCACCAGATCGAGGATCTTGCTGCCGTCAAGGGCTTGAGCAAGCAACAACTACTGGTGCTCGCCGCGCGCGAGTACGTCGAAAGAGAGAGCAGGATCTCCCGAACCTTGCAGAACGTCGATCGAGTGGTCCGGGAGAATACCGGATTGCTTGACCGGCTCGGGCAGTGACGCCCTCACCTTCGGACCGGCCGGACGCCGAGCAAGAAGTCGAGTTTCTGACCGACGACGAGGCGTATGCCGTCGTACAGCATCTGGGATTCCACCTCAGGGACGCCGGACTGCTCTCGTCGGCGATCGCTCGCCCGCGGACGACCGTGTTCGGCGAGGACGCCTATCCCGACCTCACCACCAAGGCCGCGGCGATGTTCGAATCCCTTGGTCGGAACCACCCATTGCTGGACGGCAACAAGCGGCTGGCGGTGGTTCTGACCTGGACTTTCCTGCTGAACAACGGCTACCGACTCGAACACACCGAGGATGAGGCGTACGACTTCACCATCGCCGCAGCCGAGGGCAAACTCACCGTGGAAACAATGCGGGACTGGTTCGCTGGACGACTCGAGCGAAACTGAAACCACCCCAGGCGGCAGCCGCTCAGTGCTCGTACGGGTCGTCCGGCTGTGGGATCGAGGTCGCGGAGGTCAGGGTCACGACCGGCACGTAGCCGTTGTCCATGGTGGCGGTGTCGGGCACCACGGTGACGACGGCATCGACCCAGGTGTTCACCGGGAACGGCGGGTCGCCATCGACGTGCAATTGCATCGGGTTGGCGTCCGCGGCGCAGCAACTGATCACGATCCGGGCGATCGTGTAGCCGGAGGTGTAGCCCTCGCCGGCCGGCGCGATGAATCCGGTGACGGTCACCGGGGTGTCCTTCACCGAGTTGTCCGCGTCGTACAGCGCCCGCAGGATGAAGTCCTTCAGCTGCACCGGCGGGTTCGCACCCGGATCGAGCGGCGGGAAGTGCATCGTCCGCCGGGAGCCGGTGGAGTCCTGCGCGGAACCGCTGCCGTCGTTGAACTTGTAACCGCCGCCCGCGCCCGCGCCGTCCTTGCTGCCGGCCGGTTCCTGCGCGACGACGTCCATGCCGGCCAGGCCCTGCGACGTCGCGTTCCGGGCCACCGCGTCGGCCCCGAGAGCCGGCGGCGCGACGAGGAGCAGCACCAGCACCGGGAGCAGGATCAGCCAGGGCGCCTTGGACGTCGAGTGGTCGTGGCCGTGTGCATCGCCGGCCAAGTGGTCGTGCGCACCGCCGGCCAAGTGGTTGTGCGCACCGCCGGCCAAGTGGTCGTGCGCACCGCCGGCCGAGTGGTCGTGCGCTGACGAATCGCCGGCTGGAGGTGCAAGCACGTCGGCGCCGACCGGGTGCGCACCGCCGTGATGGCCGCTGTCAGCCGCCGTGAGTGAACGTTCTGCAGGGTGAGTTGCCCCAGCGGAGTCGATTCGCCCTGCAGCACGTTCAGTCGCCGCCAGCGCGGCCTGCTTGCGGGCCTTATCGGCCTTGACGTCGGCCATGATCGCCAGGATCAGCGACAGCACCCCGACGGCCACCAGCACCCCGCCGCCGATCAGCAGCAACGGCTTGAACCCGGGCCGGACGTAGGAGGTGAACCGGCCGGACAGGGTGATCGAGAGCAGCAACCCACCGAGCAGGGCGACGATGATTGACTGCGTCTCCTGGTTCATGCCCCCCTTGATTTTCCAGCTCTTGCGGCCCGGCATCACGACCACCCCCAGAACAGCAGCCCGACGCCGGTCGCCACCACGACAGCGACCACGAAGGTGAGCGGCGCGAACCGGACCGCGAACTTCCGGCCGAAGATGCCGGCCTGCATGGCGAACAGTTTGACGTCAACAGCGGGGCCCACTGTCAGGAACACCAGCTTGCCGATCACCGGGATGGTGGAGAAGGCGGCCGCGACGAACGCATCGGCCTCCGAGCAGAGCGCCAGGATGAACGCGAGCCCGGCCATCAGCGCGATCGACAGCAGCAACGACGAGCCGATGCTCTCCATGATGTGCGCGGGGATGATGGTCTTGAACGTCGCCGCGGCGGCCGCGCCGATCACCAGAAACCCGGCCGCCTGGGTGAAGTCGCCGAGGACGGTCGAGAGGAAGACCCGCCAGCCGGACTGGCCGTCGGCCCGGACCGGGACCTGCGGCTTCATCCATTCCGGCCGGCCGATCCGTTCCCAGATCCAGCCGACGATCACCGCGGTGAGCAGCCCGGCGATCAGCCTGGCCCACACCATGTTCGGTTCGCTGGTGAACGCCACCGCGGTCGCAATCAGCACGATGGGGTTGACGGCCGGCGCGGACAACATGAAGGCCAAGGAGGCCGACGGCCGGACACCGCGTTCGATCAGCCGGTTGGAGATCGGCACCGATCCGCATTCGCAGCCCGGCAACGCGGCGCCGCAGACCGAGGCGACCGGCACGGCCAGGGTGGCGTTGCTCGGCATGATCCGGGTGAAGAAGGTGGCCGGCACAAACGCGGCGATGGCCCCGGACACCACGACGCCGAGCACCAGGAACGGGGTGGCCTGCACGCAGATGGCGACGAAGACCGTCGACCAGCTCTGCATGACGGGGTGCCCGAGGAACGACTCCAGCGGCCCGCGAAACGCGATGGCCAGCAGCAGGATGGCACCGAAGATCTCCAGCGACCCCGGGCGATACCCCTTCTTCGCGGTGGGGAGTGCGGCGCCGATGGGCTCGGAAACCACCCCGGTGGAGCCCAGCATCACGCCCCCTGGCTGCACCGAGTCGCCCGGCGAGACCGAGTCGTCAAGCGAGACCGAGTCGTCAGGGGGCGTCACCGATGCGGCCCGCCCACCGGAGTCCCGGACCGTCATCGAACCACCCCACTCCCCGACTCGCCGCCGGCATCTTCGTTAGCACCACTCACTATCCCGCTCATCGTGCCCGTTGTCGCGGATGCCGCGCCAGCACTGTCGTCGGCCGATTCGATGACGCCGCCGAACCGGCGCTGCCGGGAGGCGTACTCCTGGCAGGCCAGCCACAGGTCCCGCCGGTCGAAGTCGGGAAACAGCGTGTCCTGGAACACCATTTCGGCGTAGGCGGACTGCCAGATCAGGAAGTTGCTGGTCCGCTGCTCCCCCGACGGCCGCAGGAACAGGTCGACATCGGGCATGTCGGGCTCGTCGAGATAACGCGCCAGCATCCGTTCGTCCACCTTCGCCGGGTCGATCCGGCCGGCCGCCGCCTCGATGGCGATCGCCTTGGCCGCGTCCGCGATCTCGGCCCGGCCGCCGTAGTTGACACACATGGTCAACGTCAGGACGCGGTTGTTCGCGGTCAGTTGCTCGGCGACCTCCAGTTCTTTGACGACGCTGCGCCAGAGCCGCGGCCGCCGGCCCGCCCAGCGGACCCGCACGCCGAGCGAGTGCATGTCGTCGCGTCGGCGCCGGATGACGTCCCGGTTGAAGCCCATCAGGAACCGCACCTCGTCCGGCGAGCGTTTCCAGTTCTCGGTCGAGAATGCGTACGCGGACAGGTGTGTGACGCCGATCTCGATCGCCCCCTCGACCACGTCGAACAGGGCGGCCTCGCCGCGCTTGTGCCCCTCGGTGCGCGGCAGCCCGCGGGACTTGGCCCACCGGCCGTTGCCGTCCATCACCAGTGCGACGTGCTGCGGCACCGCCGCTGGTGGCAGCGCCGGTGGGCGGGCGCCGCTGGGATGCGGGGTCGGCCGCCGGGGTGTCGTCATGACGGCTCTCCGCTCGTTCCTCGCAGATTGCCGTCAACTGGCTCACAATTCGCTCGCTGACGCTCGCTCGTGGGACGCGCCGTCCTCAGCGCGGGCGTCATAGGACGACGACCTGGTCGTCGGATCCGCGGTCCACCATCACCAACGAGCGCAGCCCACGCTCCAGGTGCCACTGCAACAGGGCCGCGACCAGCCCGGACGCCTCCCGGCGGGCGGCACCGTTGGCCCCTTCCGCGGCGCCCCAGTCGCCACCCGCGAGGGCCGCCATCAACTCGATCGCCGCCGGCGCCGGCCGGGCCGTGCCCACCGACCCGGCGCTGCGGCATTGCGGGCAGAGCAGCCCGCCGGAGGCGATGTGGAACGCCGCGTGCGGGCCGGGGGTGCCGCAACGTGCACAGTCGATCAAGGCCGGCGCCCAGCCGGCGAGGGCCATCGCACGGAGCAGAAAGGCGTCGAGGACCAGCGAGGGGTCGCGGAGCGTTTCGGTCAGTGCCCGCAACGCGGACACCACCAGGAGGTAGAGCCGGAGCGACGGTTCCCGCTCCTCCGAGGTCAGTCGTTCGGCCGTCTCGACGATCGCCGTCGCGCAGGTGTACCGGGAGTAGTCGGCGACCAGGATCGGCCCGAACGGGTCGAGGGTTTCCGCCTGGGTGACGATGTCCAGGTTCCGACCGGCGTAGAGCTGCAGGTCGACGTGACTGAACGGCTCCAACCGGCTGCCGAAGCGGCTCTTGGTGCGCCGCACTCCTTTGGCGACGGCCCGTACCCGGCCCTCCCGCCTGGTGAGCAGGGTGACGATCCGGTCCGCCTCGCCCAGTTTCGTCACCCGCAGCACAACTGCGGAGTCGCGGTAAACGGGCACCAAGACATGGTGCCACCAGGCATCCGGTTGATGGCACCGCCGCGCACGGGCGGGACAGTTCATTGCCCGCGAGGCATGATCAAGGGCATGAGTCTGGTCACCCGGAACGACGCCCCCGTCACCGATATCGACGAATCCGACCTGGCCGTCCGGCCACCCCAGCACCACGCCGCCGGCCTGCCGGCGGCCACCGTCGCGTTGAACCGCGGCGTCTCGCAGGCCGGCATCCTGCGCACCGCACAGGCGCTGAGCCGGCTCAACCACAAGGGCGGATTCGACTGCCCCGGCTGCGCGTGGCCGGAGTCGGCCGGTCGCCGGCGGCCGGCGGAGTTTTGCGAGAACGGCGCCAAGGCCGTCGCCGAGGAAACCACCCTGCGGACGGTCGGGCCGGATTTCTGGGCAGCCCACCCGGTCGCCGAACTGCTGCAGCGTTCGGAATTCTGGCTGGGCAGCCAGGGCCGGCTGACCGACCCGATGGTCATCCGGGAGGGTTCGGACAACTACGAACCCATCTCCTGGGATGACGCCTTCGCGCTGATCGGCCGGCAGCTGCGGGCCACCAGTCCGAACCGGGCCGCGTTCTACACCTCGGGCCGCACCTCCAACGAGGCCGCCTACACCTACCAGTTGATGGCCCGCGCCTATGGCACGAACAACCTGCCGGACTGCTCGAACATGTGCCATGAGTCTTCCGGAACCGCCCTTTTCCGAACCATCGGCATCGGAAAGGGATCGGTGTCGCTGGCCGACATCCACCTGGCCGACCTGATCCTGGTGGTCGGCCAGAACCCCGGCACGAACCACCCCAGGATGCTCAGCGCACTGACCGAGGCGAAGGGCAACGGCGCGCACATCGTCGCGGTCAACCCGCTTCCCGAGGCCGGGTTGTTCCGGTTCCGCGACCCGCAGACCCTCACCGGCCTGGTCAAGGGCGGCACCGAGCTCGCCGACGATTTTCTGCAGATCAAGCTGGGCGGTGATCTTGCCCTGTTCCAGGCGCTCGGCCATCTGCTGATCGCCGCGGAGGATGCGGCGCCGGGAACGGTCGTCGACACGGACTTCGTCGCATCCAGCACCGAGGGTTACCAGGCCTACGCGGCGGCCCGCCGGTTGATCGACTGGGATTCGATCACCCAGGCAACCGGACTCCCCCGCGAGCAGATCGAGCAGCTGGCCAGGTACCTCGCGTCATCGAAGGCGACGATCATTTGCTGGGCAATGGGTCTGACCCAGCACAAGCACTCGGTGCCGACCCTGCAGGAGGTCGTCAACCTACTGCTGATCCGCGGCATGATCGGCAAGCCGGGTGCTGGGGTTTGCCCGGTACGCGGGCACTCGAACGTCCAGGGCGACCGGACGATGGGCATCTGGGAGCTGATGCCGGAATCGTTCCTGGCCGCGCTCGACGCCGAACACGGCATCGCCTCCCCACGCCCGCACGGGTTCGACACGGTCGACACCCTGAACGCGATGGCCGCCGGTGAGATCGACGTGTTCATCGGGCTGGGCGGCAACTTCGTGTCCGCGACCCCGGACACCGCAGCGACCGAGGTAAGCATGTCCAGGGTCGGTCTGACGGTGCAGATCTCCACCAAACCGAACAGGTCACACCTGGTGCACGGCAAAGTCGGTGTGATCCTCCCGACCCTCGGCCGGTCGGACCGGGACGATGGCCACCCCGGCGGGGCGCAGTTCGTCAGCGTCGAGGACTCGATGTCGGTCGTGCATTCCTCCAGGGGCCGGCTGGCGCCGGTCTCGGATCGGCTACTGGCCGAGCCGGTGATCGTCTGCCGGATGGCGCGGGTGCTGCTGGGAGCCGAACACCCGGTCGATTGGGAGGCGATGGCGGCCGATTATGACGTCATTCGTGACCACATCTCGCGGGTCGTCCCCGGTTTCCAGCACTACAACGAGCGGGTCAGGGTCAAGGAAGGCTTCGTCCTGCCGCACCCGCCGCGGGACAGCCGCAGCTTCGCGACCGCGTCCGGCAGGGCGCAGATCACCGTCAACGAACTCAGCTGGCCACGGGTACCGGAAGGTCGATTGTTGTTGCAGACCATGCGATCTCACGATCAGTACAACACCACCATCTACGGGCTGGACGACCGCTATCGCGGTATCTCGCAGGCCAGGCGGGTGGTTCTGGTCAGCCCCGCCGACATCACCGCGCTCGGCCTGGTCGACCGGCAGTTGGTCGACGTGATCAGCGAATTCGAGACCCCGGCGGGGACCGAGTACCGACGCGCGGCCAACTTCCGCATCATCTCCTACCCCACCGCGCAGGGCAGCGCAGCGGCGTACTACCCGGAGGCAAACGTCCTGGTGCCGACCAATTCGGTGGCAGACGAATCGCGCACCCCGACATCCAAGGCCGTCGTCATCAGGCTGGAAGCAGCAACCGCCGGGGCCTGACCGACGGCGGCACCGGCAGCCGGTCAGTCACCGACGACCAGCCACCCACGGTGGCGAAAAGCGTGCCCGGGTCGTGCACTAACCTGGACGCACACGGACCGATCCGACGACGAGGCCAGGATCGGTCACCCCTTCGGCCTCGCTGGTCACTGTCGCCGAAAGGTGGTCGCATGAACTCCACTTCCACTGTCCGCCCCGCACTGCCGGAGGACGCCGATGCGTTCGCGGCGTGCCATCTTGCCTGCTGGCGCGAGGCGTTCGAGGAGTTGTGGGGTAGCGAGAAGTTCGACGGTTTCGACGAACGGCGCATGGCTATCCGCCGCCGCAAGGAGATCGAATCCGGTATCGCCGACCACTTCCTGGTGGAAGCGGACGGCATGGTGGTCGGGATCGCGATCGCCGGCCCGTCGCGGGACGATGACGCGCCGACGGAGCGCGAGTTGTACGCGATCTATGTCCGCGAGTCGTATCAGGGCACCGGTATTTCCGACGACCTGCTGCAGGCAACGATCGGGGACGGCCCCGCCTCCCTCTGGGTCTACCGGGACAACCCACGGGCCAGTGCGTTCTACGTCCACCACGACTTCATTCCGGACGGCGACGAGCGGGTCGACTCCGAGGGCATCCTGGAGATCCGGATGGTCCGTCGGTAATTCGGCTGCAAAGCTCGCGGCCCGCCGCGTGCGGACATCCAGCCAGCCATGACGGTCCGCTCTGCAGGCCATCCGCTGGCATGCTGGACCGGTGAGCCGCGTAACCGTCAGAACCCCCGTCCGGCGTTTCCAGAACGGCGTGTTCGTCTCACGTCCGGACACGGTCGCCGGCGAGGAGCCGTTGGAGATCAGAATCGCCGGGACGTCGATCTCGACCACGATGCGCACCCCCGGTCACGACATCGAACTGGTGCACGGACTGCTGCACGGCGAGGGCATCATCGCCGGCCGGGAGGACGTCATCGCCGCCCGGTATTGCGCCGGAGTGGACTCCGCCGGGCAGAACACCTACAACGTGCTGGACGTCTCGCTCACCGACCCGGGGGCCGCGCAGGCGGTGATCACGCCACGGGCATTCGTCACCAGTTCGGCCTGCGGCGTGTGCGGCACGTCCTCCATCGAAGCCCTGCAGCGAACGACACGCTATGAGCTGCAGGACCTTCCGGTCTTCGACCCGGCAATGATCACCACCCTGCCGGACCAGCTGCGGTCCCAGCAGCAGGTCTTCCGGAGCACCGGCGGGATCCACGCGGCCGCGCTCGTTCGACCGGACGGCACCGTCGAACGCGTCCGGGAGGACGTGGGCCGGCACAATGCGATGGACAAGGTGATCGGCTCCGCGCTGCTGGCCGACGAGTTGCCGATCTCGGACCGTGCCCTGCTCACCTCGTCCCGGGCGTCCTTCGAACTCGTGCAGAAGGCGGTGATGGCCGGGGTGGGGATGCTGATCGCGGTGTCCGCGCCGTCCTCGCTGGCCGTCCAACTCGCTACCGCGACCGGGCTGACGTTGATCGGCTTCACCTCGCCGCAGGGCTTCAATATCTACTCCGGGGCGCAACGGATCGCCGGCTCGAAGATCTGAGCCGACTGTGTTCGCGTTCGGCTGACCAGGACGATGCGTCGCACGTATCGGCCCTCCCACCCGCGCGTCGGCATCCGCTGTTCGAGAATTCGTCACCCGGACGGACTCCGAGTATCAACCTCCGCGCCGGACGGCTCTTGACCGCTACGATCCATTTGCCCTATCCGGCTGCCCGCAGGAGTGAACATGAGGACTCGTTCCACCATCATCGCCGCCTTCAGCCTCGCAGCGGCGACCATCCTGGCGGTCGCCGCCTGTGGCACCTCGGTCTCCGGGTCGGCGCAGCCCAACCCCGCCGCGGAATCCGTCAGCATCCCGTCGAGCATCGACATCTCCGTGCCGAGCGAACTCACCGACGCCACCGCGATCCCCACCGACCTGAGCGAACTGACCTCCATGCTGGGCGACCTGCCCACCGGCGGCGAGATCCCCACCGACCTCGGGGATCTCGGCTCACTGCTCAGCGATCTGCCGACCGACTCGTTTCCGACCGATCTCGGCGACCTGACCAACCTGAACATCCCCGGGTACAACAGCGCCTGCCTGTCCGTGGCCAGCGCCTACGCGAGCATTTCCTTTGCGCTGCTGCCTGCGCTGCTCGGCGGCTCGGAGAACTTCAACGCCGGCGACCTGGAGAACACCGTGAACTCCTTGAGCGGCAACGTTCCGCCGGAGCTCGCCCCCGACATCCAGGCACTTGGTGAAATCGCCGCCGAGGCCAACGGGAAGAGCCTGACCGATGTCTCAGCATTACTCGAAAGCGACAAGTACAAGACGGCGGACAAGCACCTGTCGGAGTGGCTCGACGCCAACTGCAACGGCTGATACGCCGCCCGACCTCCGAACGGACAAACGCCGCGCCCCTGTGCAGGGGCGCGGCGTTTGTGTGTCTGCGGGGTGGGCCCGGTCAGGCCGACTTCTCCCGTGGGGTGCGCTTCGGGGCACGCGGCACGATCGTCGGGTACACGTTGGAGCGCACCGTCTCCGCGCTCACCACCACCCGTTCGACGTCGTCGCGGCCGGGCACCTCGTACATGGCCGGCAGCAGCACTTCCTCCATGATCGCCCGCAGGCCACGGGCGCCGGTCCCGCGCAGGATCGCTTCGTCGGCGATGGCATCCAGCGCGTCCGGCTCGAACTCCAGGGCGACACCGTCCATGTCGAACAGCCGCTGATACTGCTTGGACAGTGCGTCGCGGGGTTCGGTCAGGATCTTGACCAGCGACTCCTTGTCCAGGCTGGTGACGGACGCCACGACGGGCAGCCGACCGATGAATTCCGGGATGAGCCCGAACTTGATCAGGTCTTCGGGCATGACATCGGAGAAGATGTCGCTGCCGTCGATCTCGAACTTGCTGCGCACCTCGGCCCCGAAACCGAGCCCACGGCGGCCGACCCGCTCACCGACGATCTTCTCCAGCCCGGCGAAGGCGCCGGCGACGATGAAGAGCACGTTGGTGGTGTCGATCTGAATGAATTCCTGGTGCGGGTGCTTGCGTCCGCCCTGCGGTGGCACCGATGCCTGGGTGCCTTCGAGGATCTTCAGCAGCGCCTGCTGGACGCCCTCGCCGGACACGTCCCTGGTGATCGACGGGTTCTCCGACTTGCGGGCGATCTTGTCGACCTCGTCGATGTACACGATGCCGGTCTCGGCGCGCTTGACGTCGTAGTCGGCGGCCTGGATCAGCTTCAGCAGGATGTTCTCGACGTCCTCGCCGACATATCCGGCCTCGGTCAGCGCGGTCGCATCGGCGATGGCGAACGGCACGTTCAACATCTTGGCCAGGGTCTGCGCCAGATAGGTCTTGCCGCACCCGGTCGGCCCGAGCATCAGGATGTTGGACTTGGCCAGCTCGACGGGCTCTGGACCGCGGTCCGGCCCGGCCTGGATGCGCTTGTAATGGTTGTAGACGGCGACGGACAGCGCCTTCTTCGCAACGTCCTGGCCGATCACGTACTGGTCGAGGTACTCGCGGATCGCCGTCGGCTTGGGCAACTCGTCGAGCTTGACCTCGCTGGTCTCGGCGAGTTCCTCTTCGATGATCTCATTGCACAGGTCGATGCACTCGTCGCAGATGTACACCCCGGGGCCGGCGATGAGCTTGCGCACCTGTTTCTGGCTCTTTCCGCAGAAAGAACACTTCAGCAAGTCGCCTCCGTCACCGATCCGTGCCATGAGCCCTCTCGATCCTTTTGTGCTTCAAGCCCGCGTCGGACCCAACTGCAGTGTCGTGCTGCCTGGACCGTACTGACGTTACCTGCTGGACACGTGCCAGTCGTTGGTTTGGCCGCCACGACACGGATCCCGCCCACTTCTTCCGCTGCAAGCAGGCGGGCTCCGGCCGGTGACGTCTTTCCCGCCCAGCGTATCGGGCCGAGCCCGGGACGCCAGAGAAAAAGCCGAAAGTGGAACTTATTCGGGCCTTTCGGGGGCAAAACAGCTCATTTGAGCTTGCGGTACTCCAGCACCTCGTCGATCAGGCCGTAATCCTTGGCCTCGGCGGCGGTGAGGATCTTGTCCCGGTCGATGTCCTTGCGGACCTCCTCGGGGGACTTGTTCGAGTGCCGGGACAGGATCTCCTCGAGCGCGGCACGCATCCGGCCGATCTCCTTGGCCTGGATCTCCAGGTCGGAAACCTGTCCGTACACACCCTCGGTCGCCGGCTGGTGGATCAGGATGCGAGAGTTCGGCAGCGCCAGCCGGCGGCCGGGCGAGCCGGCAGCGAGCAGCACGGCAGCCGCTGACGCTGCCTGGCCAAGGCATACCGTCTGGATGTGCGGCCGGACGAACTGCATCGTGTCGTAGATCGCCGTCATCGAGGTGAAGGACCCACCCGGCGAGTTGATGTACATGATGATTTCGCGGTCCGGGTCGGTGGATTCCAGCGTCAGCAGCTGGGCCATCACGTCGTTCGCGGAGGCGTCATCGATCTGCACGCCGAGGAAGATGATGCGTTCCTCGAAGAGCTTGTTGTAGGGGTTGGATTCCTTGACGCCGTAGCTGGTCCGTTCGACGAACGACGGCAGGATGTAGCGGCTCTGCGGCAGGTTCAGCGCATTGCCGTGGGCAACGCCCAGTGGCATCTGGTGCCCAGGATTGTTGGTCGTCACGTTCGGGGTCTCCTTCGAGGTTCCTGCTTGAGAATCAACCGGTCACTTCTTCAGAGACGGCTTGTCCGGATCGGCATCGGATGCGAGGGCAGCGGCACTGCCACCCTCGGACGCCCGCGCCACCACCTTGTCGATGAACCCGTATTCCAGCGCTTCCTGGGCGGTGAACCAGCGGTCACGGTCCTGGTCGATCTCGATCCGCTCGATCGGCTGCCCGGTGTGCAGGGCCTGCAGTTCGGTCAGCTCACGCTTGGACTTGGTCAGCATCTCGGCCTGGATGGCGATGTCAGCGGCCGTACCGCCCACGCCGGCACTGGGCTGATGCATCAGGATCCTGGTGTGCGGCAAGGCGGCTCGCTTGCCCTTCGCCCCGGCGGTCAGCAGGAACTGACCCATCGAGGCGGCCAGTCCCATCGCGGTGGTGGCGACGTCCGGCTCGATCCACATCATCGTGTCGTAGATCGCCATCCCGGCGGTGACGCTGCCGCCCGGCGAGTTGATGTAGAGGGTGATGTCCTTCTCGGGATCCTCGGCCGCCAACAGCAACAGCTGAGAGGTGATCTCGTTGGCGTTGGTGTCCCGCACTTCGGAGCCGAGCAGGATGATGCGCTCGCGAAGCAGTCGCTCGGACACGGAGTCCGACAGGGACATACCTGGGGTGCCGCGCATCATCGGGGCACTGAGCCCTGGGGCGATGGCTTCCAGCCGCTGAATGGCCTCAACGGCCCTTGAGACGGCGACGGGGTGACGGTGGCTCACGGACAACTCCTCTTCGATGACCCACATCGCTGCGATGGTGGATTGATTCGGCATTCCTGGGCCGGCGGTGGAGCCGACCTGAGCTGGAATCTCACTCGACAGTAACCACTGGTCAGGCCCGGACGGTGTCCTGGTGGCTCGCTGTTCGCTGACGGCGTGACCAGATGAGCCGAGGGCGCCGATCCGCCGCCGAATGGCCGCGGATCGGCGCCCCGGACGTCATGACCCGGTGGTGCTGGGTCGGGTCTCGCCTTCGGCCACCGCTTCGAGGCGGTCCTCGACCAGCTCGTCGGCAGCCGCTTCCTGCAGGGCCTCGACTTCCAGCTCTTCGCCGGCGGCCTCTTCGAGGGCCTCCTCCAGGATTTCCTCCTCTAGCGCCTCTTCGACCTCTTCCTCGATCAACGCTTCCTCGGCGAGTTCTTCTTCGATGATCTCTTCGGCGAGCTCCTCGGCGACGATCTGCTCGGCTTCGTCGACGGCCTCGATGCCGAACAATGCGGCGACGTCCAGGACCTCACCGGAGGTGTTGGTGACGGTGGCCTGGGTGACCGCGGCCTCCAGCGCCTTACCGCGGCGCACCTCGGCGAAGACGGCGCCGAGCTGGTTGCCCTCCTGCAGCCGCTGGAAGTACTCCTCCGGAGCGATCCCGAGGCGCTGGGAGTTGAACAGCACCCGCTCGGTGAACTCCTCCTGGTTGACGCCGACCTGGTTGGCCTCGGCCAGCGCGTCCAGTAGCAGCTGGACCTTGACCGACTTCACCGCGCTCTCGCGCAGCTCGGCGTCGAACTCTTCGCGGGTCTGGCCCGTGCTGATGACGTGCGCGGTCAGCGCGTCCTCGTCGTGATCGAAGGCGTGAACCGCGTCGTGCTCGCGGGACTTGAACTCCGCCTCGACGATGCTCTCCGGGGTCGGGATCTCGGTCGATTCGATCAGCGTCTCCAGCACCTTGTCCCGGGCGTCCGCGGCCTGGGTCCGGTTCTTCACCCGGAGGATCTTCTCCGACAGGTCGGCCCGCAGCTCCTCGACGGTGTCGAACTCGCTGGCCAGCTGGGCGAACTCCTCGTCGACGTCCGGCAGCGCCCGCTCGGACACCGTCTGGACCGTCACGGTCACCTCGGCATCCCGGCCGGCGAAACCGCCAGCGACCAGGACGGTGGAGAAGGTCGCGCTCTCGCCGGCGGACAGGCCGATGATCGCCTCGTCGATGCCGTCGACCAGGTCACCTGCGCCGACCGTGTAGGTCAGCCCCTCGGTGGTGGCATCGTCGAGAACCTCGCCGTCGACGGTCGCGGTCAGGTCGATGCTGACCGAATCGCCGTCGGCCGCCGCACGCTCGACACCGGTGATCGAGGCGAACCGCTCGCGCAGTGCCTCCACCTGCTCGTCGATGTCGGCGTCGGTCACCTCGACGTCGTCGACGGTGACGGCTACGTCGGCGAGCGATGGCAGTTGGATCTCCGGCCGGACGTCGACCTCGGCCGTGAAGGCGAGCGCGTCGCCGTCATCGATCCGGGTGACCTCTATCTCGGGCTGCCCCAGGGTGGTCAGGTTGGCCTCGCTGACGGCCTCGCCGTACTTGGCCGGGACGGCCTCGTTGACGACCTCGGTGAGGATCGTGCCGCGGCCGAGCCGGGCGTCCAGGATGCGCGGGGGCACCTTGCCCTGACGGAAGCCGGGGATCTTGACCTGGCCGGCGAGCACTCCGTAGGCCTTGTCGAAATGCGGCTTGAGCTCGTCGAACGGAACCTCGACGGTGAGCTTGACCCTGGTCGGGTTCAGGTGCTCGACGGTGCTCTTCACGTGCGGTACTCCTCGGGGCGTGGGGTAGGGCCGGCGGTTCCGGCTCGGTACGTAGCAGTTCTTCGGGTGGGGGTTGATACCCCGCGTGTGCGTTGTCGTGCGTGCTCTCGTGCGTGTGCTGTCGTGGGGTTGATCTGTCCGGCAGGCCGCCCAGGACATGCGACCACCGTTGCGCGGCGACACGGCCGGGCACAGCCGCCGCCGATTCTAGGCCAGCTCAGCGCCGGCGAACGCCGCCGCCTGCCTGTTCGAGCGTCGAGGATGCTATTTGTGGTCGGGGTGACAGGATTTGAACCTGCGGCCTTCCGCTCCCAAAGCGGATGCGCTACCAAGCTGCGCTACACCCCGCGGCCCACCCCAAGCCGGGCGGCGCGACCACAGGAGCTTAGTCGCACCGGCGCCAGCCGGGGCGCAATCCAGCACGGCGAGGCCGGTCTCCCGGCTTTTGGGAGGAACGGGCCGCCGCACCGGCGCCAGCCGTGGCGCAATCCAACACGGCAAGGCCGGCCGGCGGGCGACGAAATTCGCGGAACGCCTCCAACAAGCCGGCCTGGATCTCACTGGACAGATTGTCCGAGCTGACCTCACCAAGAGCGGCACCTGTTACGCGGATCTGTTCCAGGTACCGCGCAGCCCGGGCACAGCTCAAGGTGCACGTCGAGGGCGTTTCGCCGTGTCGGCGGTCCAGCTGAGCGAAGGCCGCGGCATTACCGGCGCGCAGGCTCCTGATGAGGTCGTGATCGGTTCCGGACAGGACGCTGGCGCTGGGTATCGGCGCGTCCATCGTTACCCTTCCGCGGGCGGCCGCTTCAGGGTCCCGCATCGAGGGCATTTCCCGCGCTTCCAATGACACCCACTGCAAGTGAAAGCATCTCGGTGCGACGCCCCGACGCAACGACCCGCTGGGACTCACCTTTCTCGGCGATCGCGCTCCCCCCAAGTCCCTGACGACGTTCCGCCCGCTGCAGAGGCCCGGCGAACAGCGGGCGTCTGTCAAGGACCGATCACACCCTGGTGGAATCGACGGCGATTGAAACGGTGACCGAATCACCGTGGTCCTTTGCCTCTCCGGATGCGCGCGGGAATCGCCGGTGACCGTCCGCCTTCGCGATCCCGCCAGACGCTGGTCCGCCAGGTCGTTCCTCGACCGTGGCGACGACCGGTACTCGACCGAAGGGACCGGCGGTCGACGGTTGCGGTTGGTGAAGTCGTTGTGCAGTCCGGCGCGGGGTGCCGTCATCGAGCAGGTCAGTTCACCGGAGTGCGCGTCCAACCGCTCGATGATCTTCTTCGTCTCACTGCTGTTGTCGCCCAACCAGATCGGGCCGCCGATCACCAGAATGTCCGCCGCCATGACCCGCGGAAACAGGTCCGGCCACTCGTCGACCTCCCAACCCCGGGTGCGCGTATCCGGGTAGACACCGGTTGCGATCCGGTGATCGGCGGCTCGGAACTGATCGACGGTGACACCCTGCTTGGTCATGATCTCCGCGCACACGTCGATCAGCAGTTGAGTGTGGCTGGCCCCCGGAGATCTGGTCAACGTCGTGTTGATCAACAGTGCATTGAGGCCAGCGAAACCACGCGTTTGATCCGTCATTCCAACTCTGAGTTCGTCGAGATTGTTCTTGTTTGGTGACCCCGTCAGGCATGAATTGCGCGAATGACGTGAGGAAATGGGTCGTCGGCCGTTTCAGTAATTCCCCGTTGAGGTCGATGTCGACCTGCTCGTTGTAGCAGGCGATCAAGCCGGCGATGGGCCGCAACTGTCGGGTCGGGAACCGCACCTGGTGTCGGGATCTGACATCGAGGACGTCCCCTGTCGGTCTGACGATTGCCGACCACGATTGGTACTGCGCACACCCGGAACCGTTACGCCGTCCGGCGAGGAACTGGTCGTGCGGCACCGCCGAGGGCGCTAAAGTATCAGCGGGCCGAACAGGTCCATGATGTGGCGGCAGCAGTGGCTCTTGGCCGACGGAGTGGCACTATCGTGGCACCCTCTGGGCGGGCGAGAATCCTGTTTTCCCAGGTCAGCGCGGGCGTAGCTTAGTGGTAAAGCCTCAGTCTTCCAAACTGATGATGCGAGTTCGATTCTCGTCGCCCGCTCCGAATCCTCCTCCAGCGATTTTGCCAGTTTTGCCTGGTCACGGGCTATGGCAAGGACTGATTCGTGCCTGCTCGGTGATCCACCCTCATACCCGGTCTTGACCCCAATGGACCGCCTCCTGGTCGCCGGGGCACTCGCCCCGGCCCAGCGAGCCGCGTTCGCGCGAACTGATGTGGCTGTCTGCCTTCACCTCCGGTCAGTGCGCGCCCTTGGCCACCATCCGCATGATGCGCGTGTTGAAGACCGCGAAGCGGATGAGCTGGAGTGGCACGCTGCGCCGGCGCCGCAGGGTCGCGGCTGTGGGCAGTGGGGCTCGGCTCAGGTCGGCCGTGGGCTGGTCGCTCACGGCGGTACCGGGGACCGGGATGCAGGGGTCTGTCGTCGTCATGTCACTCATTCCGGGATCAGCTGCCAGCCAGGATGGCCTTTGGCCTTGTAGATGAACAGGTAATGAAGCATCAGCTTCACCCAGTGACCGCTGAGCCCGATTTCGCCGCGGGTGTCTTTCAGGTCGCGCCCGCTCGGGTAGCGGACGTAGTCGGGAACCACCGGCATCATCGTCATCGCCGCGGCCGAGCCTCGGCGCAGGCCATGCCCGGCGGAGGCGACGCAGGCGGCCCCCATCGACGCCATCGACGCCCGGTGCGCCGGGGCGTCGACACCGTTCTCGATGCGGTCGACGATCGTCAGGGCAGCGGTCTTGCCCATCACGCCCGATGGCATCCCCGTTCGGGGCGGAGAGGGAGCGATCACGGTGCCGTTGGTGCTTTTGCGTGGCCGGGAGATCTGGTGCGGTGGGGCGAAGGCGATGCCGACGGCGAAGACGTTGTCGTACCCGGGAGCCAGGTAGGTACTCGGCCAGTCCGCCGCCCGCCATTCCTCGTACGGCTTGACGGTGTAGTCGGCATCGACTTTCATGAAGCCGCTCGGAGCGAACAACCGCGCGGTGATATCGATGCCCTGCCGGTCGTAGGCCACCAACGGCACGCCCCCGAAGGGCGGCAGGAGCATCGCGAAATCGAACGCCAGACTGTGCTTCTGCCCATCGAGCGTCTCGTAGTGGATGACGCCCTCCTCGACCTGTTCGACGTGTGCACCGAGGATCGCTTCGACGCCGCGTTCACGGAACAGCGACCCGGTCCACAACTCGCTCGAGGTCAGAAAACCCTGGTCCTCGAAGTTCATCCCGTCGACACCGAAGTCGCCGAGATGGGCCTCGTTGGTCAGGTAGACCAGCCGCGCACGGTCCCGGACCCCGGCCTCGCGCAGCTCGTGGTCCACATTGAAGACGTACTCGAAGGCTGCGCCCTCACAGGTGCAGGTTCCATGTCCCATCCCGACCACCAGGGTCTGTTCCTCGCCGGAAGCCAGCCGCTTGATGACCGCTCGGAGCCTGGCTGCAGCCTCCAGGGCATGGTCGGCGGTACAGACAGAGACGGTGTGGCCGTCAGGGCCGAGGCCCGGTGTGGCCTCGAACCGCAGGCGCGGGCCGGTGGCGTTGATGAGGTAGTCGTAGCGCAGCCGGTCCCGCTTGCCCACCTTGCCCCGGCCGGTGTATTCGATGTCGACCGCTCCCCGAGAATCATCGAGGTCGCCGTCCGGCCGGATCGCGACCGCCTTGGCCTGCCGAAAATCGATGCCCTTACGGTCGTAGACGGGCTGCAGCGGGAAGACGACATCCTTCTTTTCGAGCTTGCCGACCCCAACCCAGATGTTGGACGGAATCCAGTTCCACCGAGAGTTCGGCGAAACAACCGTCACGGAGTGCTCCCCTCCCAGGCTGCGGCGCCCGAGAAGCCGGGACAGATGGAGAGCGGCGGTGTGTCCGGAGATCCCGGCACCCAGGATTACGACGTCGGCCATAGAGGCACCCCTTCACGGTGGTAACTCCTGTGTATCGGACCCGTATGGATACAAACAGGGTCTTTCGGTCCTTTCTCCACGCATGTCACAGCAGGGCCATCGGCAAGCTCGAAGTATCTTCATATCGGTGAGCCGCCCGCTCCTCCGGGCTGTCCGATCATCGAGCGACGATGGGCGGCGCGGGCAGGACGAGAGCCCGGCATTCACCGAATCCCACCGGTGCTGCGCCCGGCCGAGCGGCGCGGGCGCGCAGGATGATTTCGTCACCGTCCTGCAGGAAGGTGCGGGTTTCCCCGTTGGCCAGGGTGACCGGCTCAGATCCGCCGTGTGTGAGCTCCAGCATGCTGCCGCAGCCGTCTCGGTGCGGAGCGGAGATGGTGCCGCTACCCACCAGGTCGCCGGATCGCAGGTTGCATCCGCCGCTGGTGTGGTGAGCGACCATCTGGGCAACGCTCCAGTACATGTGCCGGGTGGAGCTGAGCGACAACCGCTGCGCTGCGACACGGCTATCGCGCATTGCCTGGGTGGTGATCAGGACCTCCAGGTCCAGGTCGAGGCCGCCGCAGCGCTGATCATGCTCATCCCGCAGGTATGGCAGGGGGTCCGGGTCCCCTGCGGTGCGGGCCGGCAACGGAATTCGGTACGGGGCGAGCGCCTCTGGGGTAATGACCCAGGTCGACACCGTGGTGGCGAAGTTCTTGCACAGAAACGGTCCCAGCGGCTGGTACTCCCAGGCTTGCACATCCCGGGTCGACCAATCGTTGAGCAGGCAGTACCCGGCGACGTGTTCGGCGGCCCGCCCGATCGAGATCGGCTCTCCCTGCTTGCTTTCCGATCCGATCCAGACTCCGAGCTCCAGCTCGAAATCCACTCGGCCGCTGGGCCGATAGGTCGGCACCGAGTCATCCGGTGCCTTGACCTGACCGTTGGGCCGGCGGAACGGACGGCCGCTCGGCTGAACCGTCGACGCCCGGCTGTGATACGCGATCGGGACCCACTTGTAATTCGGCAGTAGCGGGTTGTCCGGGCGGAACAGGCCACCGACCGCTGTCGCGTGATGGATTCCGACATAGAAGTCGGTGTAGTCGCCGACCACCGCGGGCAAGGACAGCTCCGCCTCAGCAACCCGACACAGCATTGCCGCCAGGGCGACCTGCTGGCAGGCCCCTCGGGCAAGGAGAGCTGAAACCTGGTGCCGCAATGCCTTTCGAGGTCGGGGCCCGAGCTCGAACAACCCGTTCAGGGTGGTCCCGGCGGCGGCGTCGGCCGCGACCTGCGCCGCACCGGTGAGCAGTCCGCTGCGGGACAGCGCTCGAAGATCCAGGATCTCATCCCCGATCCGTATCCCGCCGCGCCGGCCGGGGCTACCAGGGTCGTCGCAGGCGATTCGCTCGAAAACCCCGAACGGCAGATTCTGAATCGGAAAGTCCGGGTGCCCGTTGGCTGAGTCAACCCAGCTTTGCAGGTCCGGGTCATGGGTTCTGTCGACCTGATCGCCCGCGGAACCGGTGGCGGTCACGTCGCCCTTTCCGCCGAGAACCGCTTCTCCAGCCCGGCCCAGCACTGGTCGTAGTCCCGCTGCAATTCCGGCGCTTCCGCAGCGTAGCGGGTGACCCGCTGCGGATGGCACGTTTCGAACATGAACGCCATCGTTCCCTCGAGCCTGACCGGGGCCAGATCGACAGTGCTGGCCTGTTCGAATGCCTCGCTGTCCGGCCCGTGCGGTTGCATGCAGTTGTGCAGGCTGATGCCGCCCGGAACAAATCCCTGCGGCTTGGCGTCATAAACGCCGTAGATCAGCCCCATGAATTCGCTCATGATATTCATGTGGTACCACGGCGGGCGAAACGTGTTCTCGGCAACCATCCACCGGTCGGGAAACACCACAAAGTCAACGTTCGCCGTGCCCGGTGTCGCCGAGGGGGCGGTGAGCACGGAGTAGATCGACGGATCTGCGTGGTCGAACAGCAGCGGACCAACCGGCGAGTAACGGCGAAGGTCGTACTTGTACGGGGCGTAGTTTCCGTGCCAGGCCACCACGTCCAGCGGTGAGTGATCCAGGTCCGCGCACCACAACGCCCCGCCCCATTTGACGTACATCCTGGACGGTTTGTCGATCTCCTCGTAGGCCGCTACCGGGGTGAGGAAATCACGGGAATTGGCCAGGCAATTCGCGCCGATCGGCCCGCGCTCGGGAAGAGTAAAGCTGCCGCCGTAGTTCTCGCAGATGTAGCCGCGGGCCGGGTCGCCGAGTAATTCGACCCGGAATTTCACACCGCGGGGTATCACCACGATTTCACCGGGGATGGCGTCGATGATGCCGAACTCGGTCCAGAATCGCAGACCGCTCTCCTGCAGCACGAACAGCAACTCACCGTCCGCGTTGTAAAAATACTCGTCGCGCATCGACTCGGTGATCAGGTAAACGTGATGGGCCGAACCCGCCATCGAGCCGACGTCGCCCCCGGTGGTGAAGGTCCGGACGCCGGTCAGGAACGTCAGCGACTGCCGTGGGATCGGGATCGGGTCCCACCGCATCGGTCCCGGCGGCACCTCGAACGAGTTCGCCGGCGCCGACAGCCACGGTCCCGCTTCGACTTTGCGGAATCGACCCCAGTGCCGCACGGTGGGCCGGATCCGGTACAACCACGACCGTTCATTGCTCACCCGCGGCGCGGTGAACGGGGACCCGCTCAATTGCTCCGCATACAACCCGTAGGCGCATCGTTGAGGTGAATTCCGACCGATCGGCAAGGCACCCGGCAGCGCCTCACTTTCGAATCCGTTGCCGAACCCTGACTGGTAGTTCGTCATGACCTACTCCTCTCCAGAGCCTGCTCGATCGGCTACAGGTTTCCGCGGAGGTCCTGTTCGCGTTCCAGGGCCTTGAACAGGGCCTTGAAATTTCCCTTGCCGAATCCGAGTGAGCCATGCCGCTCGATGAATTCGAAGAAGACGGTCGGGCGGTCACCCAATGGCTGGGTGAAGATCTGCAGCAGGTACCCGTCCTCGTCACGGTCGACCAGGATCCCACGCTTCTGCAGTTCCTCGATCGGTACTCGCACCTCGCCGATGCGTGCCCGCAGCTCGGGATCTGAGTAATAGCTGTCCGGCGTTGCCAGGAACTCGATCCCGTGGGCGGTCAGCACATCAACCGTCGTCAGGATATCGCCGGTGGCCAGCGCGAGGTGCTGAGCCCCGGGTCCATCGTAGAAATCGAGGTACTCATCAATCTGCGAACGCTTCTTGCCGACGGCCGGCTCGTTCAACGGGAACTTCACCCGATGATTGCCGCTGGTGACCACCTTGCTCATCAGCGCCGAGTACTCCGTCGCGATGTCGTCGCCGATGAATTCGGCCATGTTGGTGAACCCCATGACCCGGTTGTAGAAATCCACCCACTCGTTCATCTTGCCCAGCTCGACGTTTCCGACAACGTGGTCCAGTGCCTGAAAGACCCGCTTCGGTTCACCGGCCGGGTGCTCGACGGCCGACGTGCGGGACCGGTAGCCCGGAAGATATCGACCGTGATAGCGCGACCGGTCCACCAGCGTGTGCCGGGTTTCGCCGTAGGCGCCGATCGACGCGATGCGGACAGTCCCCGACTCATCCGACATGTCGTGCGCAGGTTCGAGGATGGTCGCGCCCTGAGCACGCGCGTGCGCGATGCATCGATCGACATCCGGCACCTGCAAGGCGATGTCGACGATCCCGTCACCATGGCGACGATGATGATCGGAGAGCGGGCTCGACGGTAGGACACCGCCCTTCAGCACGAACCGCACCGCCCCGCTCTCCAGGACGTACGCGTGATGATCCCGATTGCCCGTTGACGGGCCTGAGTAGGCCACGAGTTCCATCCCGAAGGCGTTCTGATAGAAATTCGCCGCCTGAGTGGCGTTTCCGACAGACCACACCACCGCATCCCAGCCGGTCACCGGGAACGGATCATCGGCGTCGTCGTACTCGACCAGTCCCACCAGCTGCTTGAGTGTCGCCAGGTCCAGCTCGGCCAATCGCTCCTCATCGGTGAGCGTCTGCTCCAGTGACATGACGGTCCTTTCGCTCGGCGGTGGAACCATCGAATCGCCCTGGCCAGCGAGTGCGCAATCTGTCCACTATCGGGTGCACAGAGTGGCTATTTCAGGGAAGCTCCCGCCGATGTAACTTGGCAATCTGACTAGCATCGGGGGATGACCGACCTGGCTGCCCATCCTGTGCTCGACGACTTGGACGTCGCCCTGCTGTCGGCCTTGAACCGCCATCCCCGGATCGGTGACTTGGAGCTTTCCCGGGTCGCATCGGTGGCCCGAGCGACGGTGCACAGTCGACTCCGACGTCTGCAGGAGCTCGGTGTGATCACCTCTTGGGCACCGGACATCGACCCCCGGAGCGCCGGTTTTCCGGTCCAGGCGTTCGTCACCCTCGAGATCGCGCAAGGTGCGCTGGACGAGGTGGAGGCACACCTTGCCGCCATTCCCGAGGTTCTCGAGGCCTACGTCACCACCGGGTCATCAGACGTCCTGTGCAAGATCGCAACCGCATCACACGCCCAACTGCAAGAAACCCTGGTGCGCCTCAACACCTCACCGATGGTGGTTCGCTCGACAAGTGTTGTCGTGCTTTCCGTGCTCATCGAACGTAGGGTTCTGCCGCTGCTGGCCCGCGGGTCTGGCGTGGCGAGCAGAGCACCGGCCTACCGGAATGCCGAACACTGACCGCTGTTTCGTCGTCCCCCTACCGCGCACGCCGCGGTAGCACCCGACGATGGGCGATCAGGGTTTGAGGACCACCTTGATGCAGCCGTCGGTCTTCTCCTGAAAAGTCTTGTACATGCCCGGTGCCTCGGCCATCGGCACTGAGTGGGTGACCAGGTCGAGCACCCCGAGTGGGTCACGATCGTCCTGGACCAACGGCAGCAGCACATCGGTCCAGCGACGGACGTTGCACTGCCCCATTCGCAGCTGGATCTGCTTGTCGAACATGTCCATCATCGGCATCGGATCGACCGCTCCGCCGTAGACCCCGACCACTGACACGGTGCCTCCCCGCCGAACGGCGTCGATCGCGGCGTGCAGCACGGTCAGTCCGTCCACGCCGACCTTCTCGAAAACCCTGCGGGCGGCCACATCCGGCAACAATCCGGCCAGGTTCTGCGCGGCCCGGGCGACCGGTGAGCCGTGTGCCTCCATCCCGACCGCATCCACCACGGCGTCCGGACCGCGGCCGTCGGTGAGATCCCTGAGTGCGTCGGCGATGTCGGCTCCCGATTCCAGACCGCTCGGGTCGATCACCTCGATGCCGTGCCGTGCCGCCATCTCCCGACGCTCGGGGACAACGTCGACGCCGATCACCCGCCGGTTCCAGTGCTTGCCGATGCGAGCGGCGAACTGTCCCACCGGGCCCAGCCCGAACACCGCCAGGGTGCCGTCCTCCGGTGGATCGGCGTAGACCACGGATTGCCATGCGGTCGGAAGGATGTCGGACAGGAACAGGTACCGCTCGTCCGGGCCGTCCGGTGCGACCTTGATCGGCCCGTACTGGGCCTGCGGCACTCGCAGGTACTCCGCCTGCCCGCCGGGCACCGATCCGTACATCGCCGAGAACCCCAGCAGCGCGGCGCCCTTGCCCTGCTCCCGCACCTGCGTCGTCTCGCATTGCGACTGCAAACCGATTCCGCACATGAAGCAGTGCCCGCACGAGATGTTGAACGGGATGACAACCCTGTCCCCCACTGCGATATCGGTAACCTCGGCACCGACCTCCTGCACGATGCCCATCGGTTCGTGGCCGAGGATGTCCCCGGGTTTCAGGTAGGGACCGAGCACCTCATACAGGTGCAGATCCGATCCGCAGATCGCCGACGAGGTGATCTTGATGATCGCGTCGGTCGGGAGCTCGATCCGCGGGTCAGGGACGTCTTCGACGCGGACGTCTCGTTTGCCTTGCCAGGTCACAGCCTTCATCAGGGCCTCCTCCCCATGGCCGGCCCTGATCGGACCGGTTCTCGCCCGGAAGTACCCGTCCGGATCCGTGGCGAACCGCGGTATTCGACGTTCGCCACAGTTGGTTCATCCGGTCTGTGGACGAGTGCCGCCGAAGACCCGAGAGGCACACCCGGGACGGAGGGACAGTCGCGTTCCGGGTGTGCGTCGGGGGTCTCTCGGGAGAAGTTCTGTTTCTCCTCCGCTAGACACGGGTGCGATGTACCCGCCCCATTGCCGGACCAAACCATCGATCCGAGCCAGGGCGTTTGTCCCGCTGATAGGGATCCGCCGCGAGAACAGCCAACGATTGTTCGCCGTCGCGGAGCACCGATCCGCCTCTCGGTATCGGGCATTACAGGATAGGTCGCCCGCCGGTGACGCCGATCCGCGCGGCGGAGATGTAGCTGCCCTGGTCGGAGGCCAGCAGGACGTAGACCGGGGCGAGCTCGGCGGGTTGTCCGGCTCTGCCGAGAGGGGTGTCCATACCGAAGTTCTTGACCTTCTCCTCGGGCATGGTGGCGGGGATCAACGGGGTCCAGATCGGCCCGGGCGCAACACTGTTCACCCGAATGCCACGTTCACCGAGCATCCCGGCCAGACTGGCGGAGAAGTTGGCGATCGCCGCCTTGGTCGCCGCATAGGGCGCCAACGCCGGGGACGGCATATCGGAGTTCACCGAGGAACTCCCGATGATCGACGAGCCCGGGCCCATGTGCGGAAGGGCCGCCTTGACGAGATAGAACATCGCTGACACGTTCGTCGCGAAGGTGTACTCCCATTCCTCGTCCGAGATCTCTTCCAACGTCTCGTGGCTCATCTGATAGGCGGCGTTGCTGACCAGGATGTCGATCTTGCCGAACTCGTCAACGGCTTGCTCGATGATCTGCCGGCAGTGCTCCGGCCGGGATACGTCACCAGCAATCAGGACGGCTTTCCGACCGGCCTGTTCCACCAGTTGGGCGGTTTCTTTCGCGTCGTCGTGCTCGCTGAGATAGGAGATCACGATGTCCGCTCCCTCCCGGGCATAGGCGATCGCCACCGCGCGGCCGATGCCGGAGTCGCCGCCGGTGATCACCGCGACCTTCCCCGTCAACCGGCCGGCGCCGACATAGGAATCCTCTCCGCAATCAGGCACCGGGATCATCCGGGACTGAACACCGGGCGGCTCCTGCTGTTGGGCTGGTTGATTCATTGCGCACTCCTAACGGTGAGGTGGTCGGCAGCGGTAGTACCCAAGTCCCGCTGTCCTGACACCAACTACCGCGATCCCAACAGGAGGCAGTGACAAGCTGCAGCAACCGAATGCAGAGTCCGAACCGATCAAGCCAGTCGGGTGTCGTGTCGTCCTGCCATGGCCTGGGTACTTTCGAAGGGAGGTGGGCGATGAAGAAGCCCAGCCGGGTTGCGCGTTGGCAACTTCGCAATCGACTCTCCGTCGTTGAATTGACCCTTCCGCGCCAGGTCTCGCCGACGCGAGCACCTGGCGACCCGGCACAATCGATCACCGTCCTGCTGCTGGCACCCGTCGGACCGAAATCCGCGGATACGGCAGCGAGGATCTTGCACCTGGGAGTCGGCCGCGTCCTGCGGGTATCGTCGATCGCGGCAGTGCGGCGACTGGATCACCCGCCGACCACCTCCGACGTCGCCATTATTGGGTGGGCTTCATGGAGCAATTCTCGACGACTGCACAGAAATTTGCGACGTGCGGGTTGGTCCGAGGTGATCATCAGATCTGACGGCGCCGCAGCCGCCGAGTTCCTTGGCGTACACGTCAACCAACAAGAATGCATCAACCAAGGGCCTTCTGATGCCAACGCCGGCCCACACCAGTATTGACGCGTGTCTCGGCTGATGCGCGATCTGCGGCTTCGGGTCCGGGTGAGTTTCCCCCGCCGGTCGATTCGCGCACTGGCGGCGGGTCGATCGCATCGCTCACCCCAACGGGGTGATGCCCGGGGGCGCCGCGGTCGAACAGCATGTGCTCATGCAGCTCAAACACTCCTACCCGCCCGCGTGGGTGGTGAGTTGACCTCAGGGCCGCGAGGCCCCCGCGTCGCCTTCCAGACCACAGCATGATGAAATGCCATGGCAGCGCAGCCAGGCTCAACCGCGCCGCAGGGGGACGTCATCGCCGATGTGATTCGTTGACCGCATCCCTGACCCGACCCTGCAGCACCGCATACGCAGTGCCCACCTCGGAGGCGTCGACATGGACCAGTTGGACCTCGCCAGGATTCAGTTCGCGACGACCAGCATCTACCACTTCCTTTTCGTGCCGATCACCATGGGTCTCGCGCTGCTGGTCGCCGTTCTGCACACCAGGTGGCATCGATCCGGCAATCCGGAATTGCGCCGGCTGACGAAATTCTTCGGCAAACTGATGCTGATTTCGATCAGCGTCGGCGTCGTCACCGGACTGGTGCAAGAATTCCAGTTCGGGATGGACTGGTCCGCATACTCCCGCTTCGTCGGCGACGTGTTCGGCGCACCGCTGGCAATGGAGGGCCTCGCAGCGTTCTTCCTCGAGTCGACCTTTCTCGGGCTGTGGCTGTTCGGCTGGAATGTGCTGCCCAGGGGCATTCATTTGTTCACAGCGTGGATGGTGGCGGTGGGTGCGTGCCTCTCGGCGGCGTTCATCATTGCGGCGAACTCCTGGATGCAGAACCCCCGCGGGTACACCCTCAACCCCGAGACCGGCCGCGCCGAACTGACCTCCATCGCCGACGTTTTCACCAATCCGATCTTCCTGTGGGGTTACGCGCATGTGATCGCGGTGGCGCTGATCTTCGGCGGCGCCGTACTGCTCGCCGTCTCGGCCTGGCATATCCGCCGCGGCAACCACGTCGAATTGTTCCGCAGCAGCGCGAAGCTCGGACTATTCGTGCTGACCATCGCCACCGTCCTGCAATTTCCCATCGGCGGGCGACTCGGCATCAACGAGACCAACTATCAACCGATGAAGATCGCCGCGGCAGAGGCCAACTGGGACACCTGCCAGCCGTGTTCGTTCTCGGTGATCCAGATCGGCGGCTACAACGAGGACGAAACCCCCATCAAGATCATCGAGATCCCGCACCTGCTCTCGATCCTGGCCACCGGAACCTGGGACGGCGAGGTGCAGGGCCTGAGCGAACTCAATACGCAGTACAACCAGCAATACGGTCCCGGCTACTACGTGCCGAACGTGTTCATTCAGTACTGGTCGATGCGGGTGATGGCATATCTCGCCACCCTGGTCTTCCTGGTCGGTCTATGGGGAATGGTCCTGCTGTGGCGCAAGAAATTCGAGACCTCCAAGGTCTTTCTCTGGGTGGCGACCTGGACGATCGTGACGCCGTTTCTCATGGCGACGGCGGGCTGGTTGCTCACCGAGAGCGGCCGGCAGCCGTGGATCGTGCAGGGGCTGATGCTCACCAAGGACGGTCTGTCCGGCTCGGGCAACGCGACTCAGATCTGGATCAGCCTGGGCATCGTGGTGCTGCTGTACTCGACGCTCGGCACCATCGCCGCGGTGCTCATGCTGCGCCACGCGCGCCGCGGCCTGCCAGACGAGGTTCCCGACGAGCCGGTCACCGCCGACGAGGCAGCCGGCCCGACTCCGGCGCTGACCTACTGAGCCAGTGACGTACCCCCAGCTGACGAGAGACCGGAAGGCAGCGGTGGCGAGATGACGCTGAGCATCGTGTGGTTCGGAATCGTCGCCTTCTTCTGGACCGGATTCTTCGTCCTCGAAGGATTCGACTTCGGCGTCGGGGCCCTGCACAAGGTCGTCGGCCGGACCGATCTCGAGCGCCGGGTGGCGATCAACACGGTCGGACCGGTCTGGGACGGCAACGAGGTATGGCTGGTCGTCGCCGGCGCCTCGATGTTCGCGGCCTTTCCACCCTGGTACGCGTCCTGGTTCTCTGCGCTGTACCTGGCGTTGTGGCTGCTACTGGCCGCGCTGATCATCCGTGGTGTGTCGTTCGAATTCCGTGGGCAGTTCGACCGGCCCGGTTGGCGTTCGACCTGGAGTTGGACGCTCACCATCGGGTCGGCCGTCGCACCTCTGCTGTTCGGCATCGCACTCGGCGACCTGCTGGCGGGGTTGCCGATTGATGCCGATGGTGATTTCACCGGGTCGTTCCTGGATCTGCTGACCCCGTACGGGCTGTTCCTGGGCGTCACCCTGCTGACGCTGTGCCTCTTGCACGGGTCGACGTTCCTGTCGATCCGGAGCACCGGCATCGTGCTGCAACGCGCGCAAACCATCGCGCGTCGCCTGGCGATTCCCGCCGCGGCATTGGTGGCCGGGTTCGTCGTCTGGACCTACGCGCTCGCCCGACCGGGTGTTTGGGCGATGGTCGCGCTGGCCATCCCCCTGGTGGCGATCGTCGCCGCGGTGGCGCTGGTCCTCGGCGGTCAGGCAGGCGGCCGGGCGTTCGCGGCGACGGCCGTGGCGATCGGCGGCGTCGTCGCGGCCCTGTTCGGGAACCTCTATCCGAACCTGCTGATCTCCTCCACCGATGCCGCGAACACCCTCACCGTGGCCAACTCGACGGCCAGCTCATATTCCCTGACGGTCATGACAGTTGTTGCGGCGGTGATGGTTCCACTGGTGTTGCTGTATCAGGGATGGACCTACTACGTCTTCCGCCGACGGGTCGTCGGGCCGCCCGCCCCGCGCCCCGATCAGGCCGGAGTGACCAGCGCGGGCGGCCACACCTGACGCTACGACTTACGCAAGACGACAACCGATCGCGGGCCGGCGACAACCTGGCCGTCGGTCACCTGCCGGTGCCGACGCTCCGGCGAAAAGCTGTCGGATTCGACGGTGAACTCGCCGAGCCCATCCCACTTCACCGAAAAAGTCAGCGGCTCCCACCACGCATTGATCAGCAGCGCAAGATCGTCATCGACCAGCGGCATGCCGTCGTCGCCGATGTCGGGATCGGCCGATCCGGACAGCACCATGGCCACGCTCTTTGCTCCGCCGTCCGCCCAGTCAGCACCCGCCATGGGCGCGCCGGTCGGGGTGAACCAGCGGATCGCGTCGGCCCGGGACTGGTAGGTGCGCCGGCGCAGCACCGGGTGCCGGTGCCGCAGCGCAATCAGGTTGGCGGTGAAGTCGCGCAACTCCGTGTCGATCGAAGACCAATCCCACCAGGCGATCTCGTTGTCCTGGCAGTACGCGTTGTTGTTTCCCTGCTGGGTGCGGCCGACCTCGTCGCCGCCGAGCAACAACGGCACTCCCCTGGCGAGCAGCAGGGTCGACAGCATGGCCCGGCGCTGCCGCGTGCGCAGTTCGACGATCGTCTGGTCGGCGGTCGGTCCTTCGACACCGCAGTTCCAGGAACGGTTGTCGCTGGTGCCGTCGCGATTGTGCTCGGTATTCGCGTCGTTGTGCTTGTCGTCGTAGGACACCAGATCCAGCATGGTGAACCCGTCGTGCACGGTGATCAGGTTGATCGACGCATCAGGACCGCGGCGGTGCCGGGTGTACAGGTCCGGGGAGCCTGCGAGCCTGGTTGCCAGGTCGGGCAGCATGCCGTCGTGACTACGCCAGAAATCGCGCACGGTGTCCCGGAATTTCCCGTTCCACTCGCTCCACCCGGCCGGGAACCGTCCGACGTCGTAGCTGTCGCCCTGGCCGACGTCCCACGGTTCGGCGATCAGCTTGATCTGCGCCATCACCGGGTCCTGCCAGACCAGATCGAAGAAGGCGGCGACGGAGTCGAACCCGCCCTCCTGACGAGCCAGACTGGGCGCAAGGTCGAACCGGAAGCCATCGACCCCCATCACCGTCACCCAGTAGCGCAGCGAATCCATGATCAGCCGCAGACAGGCGGGGTTACCGACATTGAGTGAATTGCCGCAGCCGGAGGTGTCGATGTAGTCGGCCTTGCTGTTCGGGCCGAGCCGGTAATACGCCTCGTTGTCCAGCCCCCGGAACGCGAGTGTTGGACCTTCGGGTCCGGCCTCGCAGGTGTGGTTGTAGACAACATCGAGGATGACCTCGATGCCGGCCGCATGCAGCACCCGGACCATGTGCTGGAATTCGGCCACCTGGCCACCGGGCCGGCCTGCGCGAACGGCTGCGGAGTAGTCGGCATGCGGCGCGAAGAAGCCGACGGTGTTGTATCCCCAGTAATTCGTCAGGCCCCGCTCGACCAGGAATCCCTCCGGCACGCTGTGGTGCACCGGCAACAGTTCCACAGCGGTGATGCCGAGTCGCTGCAGGTGATCGATCGCCACTGGGTGCGCCAGACCGGCGTAGGTGCCGCGGATGTCGGCCGGGATGTCCGGATGCAGCTCGGTGAAGCCCTTGACATGGATCTCGTACAGCACGCTGTCGGAAAGGTGCCGACCCGGCCGGGTCGTACCGGACGAGAGGTCGCCGTCGGCGTCCGGCCCGCCGTCGGCGATCGGCGCCACCATCACACCCCTGGGCATGGTCGCAGCGGAATCGAGAGCGCTGGCACGCGCGGGATTATCGAGGTCGTGGCCATAGACGGCCGGCCCGAACGACACCTCACCGGTGATCGCCCTGGCATAGGGATCGAGCAGCAATTTGGCGGGGTTGCAGCGCGCACCGGACGCGGGGTGGTACGGCCCGCGAACCCGGAAACCGTACTCCTGACCGGGCTGCACACCCTCCGCAAAACCGTGCCAGACGCCGGCGTCCATACCGGGTAGTGGCCACTGGGTTTCGGTGCCGTCCTCGTCGAACAGGCAGAGCAGCACCTGATCGGCGACCGAGGAATAGACGGCGATATTGGCCCCACCGGAAACGAAATGCACGCCCAGCGGAAAGGGGTTACCCGGTCGAACGATGACGGACATGTCTCGGAATGTAGGCCATGGTGCGGCATCACGCCGCCACCCGGGTGGGTTGAATGCGCCCGCGCCGGTTGCGTGGTCACCCACGAACTCAGTTCAGCCATTGTTCACCGGGTAGCCACCTTCCGTACCCGACCGCCGCCGGAATAACCCGAATGGGACGATGATCGCGCCCGAGGCGTCGGGCACAGTCCTTCGGGGCGGTAACCAAGCTGCCGGGGTCAGCAAAACCGCGTCATGCCGGTGCCGGCTCGATGGTGATGGGGAGGCGTTGTGAGCCAGGTTGTCGTGGTGGGCGGCGGGATGGCCGGTGTGGCCTGCGCCGCGGAACTCGGCCGCAAGGAAGTCGAGGTGCTGTTGATCGATCAGCATGACTATCTGCAGTTCCAACCGTTGCTGTATCAGGTCGCCAGTTCGCAGTTGCCCGCCGAAGACGTCGCGCGGCCGCTGCGTGCGGTGTTCGCCGACCACCCGTCCGTGACCGTGGTGCAATCGCCCGTCACCGAGATCGATTTTGCGTCCCGCAGGGTGACCACCGAGGACGACACCTTCGACGACGCCGACTATCTCGTCCTCGCGGCCGGCGCGCAGGCCAACTTCTTCGGCGTCGCCGGGGCCGATGAGCATTCGTTCCCGCTGTACTCCGTACTCGACGCCGAACGCCTCCGACTGCACCTGCACGGCCTGTTGCAGGTGCACTGCTCCCCGGAACCGGCGCCCGAACCGCTGAACGTCGTCATTGTCGGCGGCGGCCCGACAGGGGTGGAAACGGCCGGCGCCATCGCCGAACTCTTCAAGGCGCTGCGTGCAGCGGGAAGACTCGACGACACGGCGTCGGTGCACCTGGTCGATCACGGGCATGCGCTGCTCAACCCATTCTCCGACAAGTCCCATCAGTACGCCCTCGACAAGCTGACCGAACATGGTGTCAAGGTGACGTTCGGGGTCGCCGTCACCCAGGTTGGCCCGGACACCGTGCAACTGTCCGACGGCACCGAACTGCCGACCAGAACGGTGGTCTGGGGCGGTGGTGAATCCGCTTCCCCGGTCGCATCCGCAACCGGGGCCACGCCCGGGCGCGGCGGCCGTATCGACGTCGCACCCGACCTGTCCGTACCGGGATTCGACGGTGTCTTCGCAGTCGGCGACATCGCCAACATTCCCGGGCCCGGTGATCGAGCCCTGCCGCAACTCGGGTCCGTCGCCCAACAGTCCGGGAAGTGGGCCGGGAAGAACATTCTCGAGCTGATGGCCGGCAAGAAGACGACACCGTTCCATTACCACGACAAGGGCATCATGGCGATGATCGGCCGGAACGCCGCCGTTGCCGAGGTTGGCGCCCACCGTCACCAGGTCGAGGGGCCGATCGCCTTCGCCGCGTGGCTCGGCCTGCACGCGATCCTGCTGAGCGGTGCGCACAGCCGGGTGGATGCGTTCCTCAACTGGGCCGACGACTACTTCCACCACGACCGGGCACCCGATCTGGAGCTCGACGGGACCACCACCCGCATCGCCTGGGCCGACGAAGCCGCCGATCGTCCCACCATTTCAGCCGACGCCAATCGCTGAGCCCTCCACGTCCGGAGGCTTCATTGCTGGGCGAGGGCTCCGGTTCGTCGGACCAGCAGCGGGTGACGGTCGCGCGGATCACCCGAGATACCCGCTCCGCCAACGTGATCGCTGATGGTTCGAGCGAACCCCGACCTACCCAGCACCGACCCAGCAGCCGACAGGAAGAAGTCACGATGACCAGGTCCACCGGTCCAGCCGCAGCCTCTCGCGCGAAGGCCGCGGGGCCGCGGACCCGCGCGGCGAAGGCCGAGGCGACCCGGTTGGCCGAGGCCGACAGCGGCACGGCGCCATGGCGCGACTGGGGACCGTACCTGTCCGAACGTGCCTGGGGGACGGTTCGGGAGGACTACAGCGCAGACGGTGATGCCTGGTCGTTCTTCCCGCACGACCACGCCAGGTCCCGGGTCTACCGGTGGAACGAGGACGGGATGGCCGGCTTCTGCGACGAGACGCAGAACTGGTGCCTGTCGTTGGGGCTGTGGAACGGCGTCGACCCGATCCTGAAGGAGCGGATGTTCGGTCTCGCCGGCCCGCAGGGCAACCACGGCGAGGACGTCAAGGAGTACTGGTGGTACCTCGACGGCACCCCCACCCACTCCTGGAACACCTGGCGCTACCACTACCCGCAGCGCGAGTTCCCGTACGGCGACCTGGTCGCTGAGAACGCCAGGCGGGGCAAACTCGACCCCGAATACGAGCTCGTCGATACCGGGATCTTCGACGAGAGTCGTTACTGGGTAGTCACTGTCGACTATGCCAAGGCCGCACCCCGGGACCTGTTGATGCGGATCACGGTCGAGAATGCGGGACCGGACGAGGCGACCCTGGATGTGCTGCCGACGTTCTGGTTCCGCAACACCTGGTCATGGGGATATGACGATCATCCCAAGCCCACCCTCCGGTTGGACGGCGAACGCATCGTCGCCAGCCACTCCAAATCCGGTCCGCTGGTGATGATCGGCGATGGCTCCCCGGAAAAGCTGTTCTGCGACAACGAAACCAACAACGCCAGGCTGTTCGGCGGGCAGAACGAGACACAGTACCCGAAGGACGGCATCAACGACCACGTGCTGCACGGTGCGCACACGGTAAATCCGCTCAAGGAAGGCACCAAGGCCGCCCTGCACTACAAGGTGACCGTCCCCGCCGGCGGATCGACCGTGATCAAGGTTCGGCTGGTTGGTGTCCCGCACCCGGCGGTCGATGTCGACCCGATGGCTCCCAGCGTGGCACCCATCGACCTGGGCAAGGGCTTCGACAAGGAACTCGCCGCGCGCAAGGCCGAGGCGGACGCCTTTTACGCGGCGGCGATTCCGCCGCCCATCCCGGCCGCAGAGGCGATGGTCGCGCGCCAGGCGTTCGCCGGACTGCTGTGGGGCAAGCAGTTCTTCCACTACGACGTGAAACGCTGGCTCGCCGGTGACCCCGGCCAGCCGGCCCCGCCGCCGGGCCGGGGGGAGATCCGGAACGGCGAATGGCAGCACCTGAACAACCACGAGGTCATCCTGATGCCCGACCCATGGGAGTACCCGTGGTTCGCGGCCTGGGATCTCGCGTTCCACTGTGTGACGTTGGCGCATATCGACCCCGCCTTCGCCAAGGCGCAGCTGGTGCTGTTGCTGCGGGAGTGGTACATGCACCCCAACGGCCAGATTCCGGCCTATGAGTGGAACTTTTCCGACGTCAACCCCCCGGTCCACGCCTGGGCGGCGCTGCGGGTCTTCGTCCTGGACGGTGGTACCGACTTCACCTTCCTGGCCAGGATTTTCCACAAACTGCTGATCAACTTCACCTGGTGGGTGGACAACAAGGACCACGGCGGAAAGAACCTCTTCCAGGGCGGTTTCATGGGACTGGACAACATCGCGCCGCTCGACCGATCGACCCTGCCGCCGGAGTTGGGTTACCTGGAGCAGGCGGACTCCACGGCCTGGATGGCCGCGTACGCCCAGGATCTGCTGGAAATGGCGATCCGACTGGCCATTCACGATCGTTCCTACGAGGACGTCGCGACGAAGTTCTTCGAGCATTTCCTGATGATCGCCGGGGCGGCGAACGACGCCGGCCTCTGGGACGAGCAGGATTCCTACTTCTACGACATCCTGCATCTCAACAACGGCACGGACATCCCGATCAAGGTGAAGTCGCTGGTCGGCCTGGTGCCGATCAGCGCCGCCCTGTCCTACAGCGGATTCGCCAAATTCGACCTGCCGGATTTCTTCAGCAGAGCCGAATGGTTCCTGACGAACCACCCGGAATACCGATTCCTGTTCCATACCAGGGATATCGGGGGCGAGCGGCACCGCCTGCTCGCGATGGTGCCCCCGGAGCGGTTGGTCCGCGTGCTGGACAACGTCTTCGAGGAGGACGGGCTGCTGTCCCACTACGGCATCCGGGCCATCTCGGCCTGGCATCGTGAACACCCATTCAGTGTTGAGGTCGGCGGCGTGACGGCCTCTGTCGACTACGAGCCGGCGGAATCCACCACCAATCTGTTCGGCGGAAACTCCAATTGGCGCGGCCCGATCTGGATGCCGCTGAATGTTCTGCTGATCGAGGCGCTTCGCGATTACGACCGGCTCGCGCCCGGCGAGATGACCGTGGAATTCCCCGCCGGTTCCGGGGAACGACGGTCGCTGGCCGCGGCGGCGGACGACATCGCCCACCGACTGGTGTCTATTTTCCTGCCCGGATTGAACGGCCGCCGTCCGGTGCACGGCTGGTACGACCTGCTCGCCACCGACCCGCGATGGAAGGACAACATCCCGTTCCATGAGTACTTCCACGGCGACTCCGGGATGGGCCTCGGCGCCGAACACCAGACCGGCTGGACGGCGCTGGTCGCCCATCTGATCCTCACCACGCCACCTCGGCAGGAGTGAAAGCCGCTCCACCGCAAGCATTTCCCCACTCAGTCACCCGAAAGAACAGGAAAACAAGCCCATGAGCCTCTCCGGCAAGGTCGCCATCGTCACCGGCGGCAACAGCGGCATCGGCAAGGCAGTCGTCCTCGAACTCGCGGCGCAGGGCGCCAGCATCGTCATCGACTACGTTTCCCACCCGGAAGCCACCGAGGAGCTGGAAAGCCAGCTCGCGGCGCTCGGTGAGGACAAGGTGATCGGCGTCGATGCCGACGTCAGCAAGGTCGCCGATCTGCAGATGCTGGTCGACAAGGCCGTGGAGAGGTTCGGCCGGCTGGACATCATGGTGAACAACGCCGGCGTCGAAACCCGCACCAACGTGCTGGAGACCACCGAGGCGCAGTACGAGTTCGTGCTCAACGTAAACCTGAAGAGCGCATTCTTCGGCACCCAGATCGCCGCGAAGCAGATGATCGCGCAGGGCGGCGGCGGCAGCATCATCAACATGAGCTCGGTGCACGAGGACTGGCCGATGCCCGGCAACACCGCCTACTGCCTGTCCAAAGGTGGGGTGCGGATGCTGACCCGCACGGCCGGTCAGGAACTCGGGCCGCACGGCATCCGGATCGTCAACGTCGGACCGGGGGCGGTGGCCACGCCGATCAACACGGCAACCATGAACGACCCGGTGGCGATGAAGACACTGGACACCGCCATCCCGCTGGGCCGGATGGCCGAGCCGTCGGAGATTGCCACCGTGGTCGCGTTCCTGGCCACGGACGGCGCGTCGTACATCAACGGCACCTCGATCTTCGTCGACGGCGGGCTGATGCACTCTAGCCCGGGTCTATAGCCGGTCCGCAGCGCCTGCACCCGCCCGCCCCCCCAGTCCGCCTGCACCCGCCCGCCCCCCAGTCCGCCTGCACCCGCCCGCAGTCCGCCTGCACCCGCCCGCCGCCCCGGTCCGCGCACCCGGTCCGGACGCGGCACCGCCCCGGCCCCTGCCTGAAACGCTGCTCAAGGGCGACATTGCCCCCACGCGCACGACTGCAGTCATCCCCAAGCGGGTGAAGAACCCCATCAGCAGCGTTTCGGCGCGGCGGTCGGCGGCGAGCGGCGACCCACCGGGATCCCGCCGTGGGGTGCGACCGCTGCCGACAGCAAACAGCCCGGGCCTGATGATCAGGCCCGGGCTGTCCGGGAAATCCGGAGCCTTCGCTCCGTCGAATACCGCTAACATTCCGTACTGGGAACTTCACCATCGGTCGCCCCGGCCCTGTCCCTAGAGACCAGGGCGACCGAGGCTTCCCCACTCACTCCCCGGCCGGCGGGTTTGACGGTTCCGGACGCCGGGGGGTGAGGGCCTATCGGATCCGGCACGCCCCGCTGGGCAGTACGTGCCGGACCTGGCTTGTTATGACGCCGATGGTGTCGGCTGGCTGAACACGAACGCCATGACGTAGGACTTGGTGGTCCCGTTGTCGATCTCGGCCGGCAGGTTCGCCAGCTCCGCGCGGGCCGCGGCCGGATCGGCCAGGGCCAGGTACTGGACCATGTACTCGCCGAACTGCGCCCCGTAACCGCCGGGCGCACCCTCGGCCAGGTTGGCCTTGATCTTGTCAACGTCGCCGGCCAGGTAGGTGGAGTACGACCCCATCGGGATCAGCTGGATGCCGAGCATGGCGCCGGGCTCCGGGCTGAACCAGGTGGCGTAGTCGCGCTTGCCGCCCCAGTTGAGCGCCGCGATCTCATGGGTGAACGCGGGGAACTCGCTGAAGTCGGCGTTCGTCCAGTAGAGCTTCGCCGAGTTGGCCTCGGTGCTCATCATCCAGACGGCCTGGTCGTACATGTCCTGGTTGCCCCGGATCTTCTCCCACATCGCCAACGCGTTCCACGCGTTGACCGACTCGCTGCTGGACTCCTGGTTGTTCCCGTCCGCGAACGGGGAGGAACCGGAGGCCCAGGCGTGGCCGGAGTACGGGTCGAAGTTCCGGTACTGCGGGAAGTCGGCGGTGGCGTCCGAAGAGGCGATGTCGGCGACCAGCAGGTCGGCGACCGGCGCCCAGGTGTCGGCCAGGGCCTTGTCGTCCTTGGCAACAACCGCTGCGGCGTAGAGCAGGTAGCCGTAGTGGAAGTGGTGGTCGTTGAGCTCGTCGGAACCGAACGAGGCCTCGAGGCCGATCATCGACTTGATGCCGTCGTCGTAGACGAAGCACTTGGTCGCGCTGGTCTCGCAGCCCTTCGGGTCGAACCACTTGGTCAGTTCGGCCGTCAGCCCCGTGCGCAGTTCGGTGGCCACATCGGTGACGCCCAACTGCTCGGCCAGGGTCAGCAGGTTCGCTGCCCGGTAGGCCATCTTGCCGCCGAAGTAGGTATCGGTGGCGGAGGCGGCGAAGTCGATCGACGCGGCATCGGTCTTGATCTGCTCAACGACGGCCGACTTGTCCTCATCGGACAGGGTGGACAGGTCGAGCTCGTCGGACGGCTGGGTGACCGGGGCCGTCGTGGTGAGCGAGGAGCCCGTGTACACGTCCATCGCGCCGTAGATGCTGGCGTAGGTGCCGGTTGACTTGCTACCACCGTCGATGGCCTGGTCGGCCATCGGCACGATGACGGTATCCCCGCCGTTCGCGGTGACGTAGTTCAGCGTGGTCTTGGCGACGTCCCCATCGACCGAGTGATCGACCGAGGTGCTGACGATCGGATCGGCAGCGGCCTTTGCCAGTGCAGCTGCATCGGAGCCGTCGGGCGCGCCGTAGAGGGTCATGGTCGACCCGGACGTCAGGGTCACCGCGCCGCTTGCATCGACGGTGGCGCCGCCACCGACGACCAGGCCGTACTCATGACCGTCCACGGTCGCGGTGAATGCATCGGCGGACGAGCCGGCCTTGAACACCGGTTCCAGTGCGATGGTCTGGTCCGCGGCCGCCGTGTAGGTGACGAACGGCGAACCCTGGACCAGCTTCACCGAACCGAGTTCGACACCGGACGCGTCGCTGTAGGTCGAGGTGACCGACAGCGTGTCGTACGCGGTGACCTGCATGGTCGCTGCCCCGAGCGGGACCTGGATCTGCGGGTTGTTGCCGCCCATGATCGTCTTCTCGGAAGCGGTCACGGTGGGCAGGCCGAGGCCGAATCCGGTGTCGGTTTCCGCGACGGACAGCGGCATCGGGAACACCGGCTGCGGCTCATCGTTGAAGACCAGGCCGGAGAACCAGCGGTTCGTCGGCGGGACGAGTCCCTCGGCGAGCCGGGTCGGGGCGATCTTTGCGACGTTCTTCTTGGTGATGCCGGCCAGGTCGGCCGTGATGTCCGCGGGCGACGCCGCGGCGGTGACCACGGCGTCCCCCCCTGCGGAACTCGATGAGCTGGAGCTGGTATCGGTGGAGCTGTTCGAGGTGCAACCCGCCACCAGGGCGGCCCCCGCGATCAGCAGCAATGGCTTGGTCAGCGTGCCGCGGAGAGTTCTTCTTTTTGAGATCGAGGTCGTGGCGGTGTCGTTGATAGTCATCTCACTCTTGGTTTCGATATTGGGTATGCGGTCGATGGTCAGTGCTGAAGCCCCCGAGGGGACTGTCATGCCTGAATCCCGAACCAACCCGTCACTGTGTTCGTGACGTCGGTGACGACGCCGTCGTTGGTCAGGTGCAAGGTGGCCTGGACCGGGGTGCCGACCGCGAACAGGCCGGTGCCGTTGGCGAGCTCGTCGCTGTAGGCCTTGACGATCGTGCGGGCCTCACCGTTCTCGGTGCTGACCTTGATCTGGCTGACCTGCGCGGAGATCTGCTTGTTGTTCGGCAGCGTCACGTCGAGGGTGGCCTGCGCCGGGATCCTGGCGTAGTCCTTCGCGGAGAGCAGGAAGTCGGCGGACACGTACATCGTGCCGGCCTGCTGGACGGTCGCGATGGTGGAGTTCGCGGGGACGAACGCACCGGCGGCGTAGGCGACGGAGTCGACCTGGCCGGCGTTGGTGGCGGTGATGACGAGGGTGTTCTCGCCCTTGACCTCGTGGGTCAGGTTCTCCTTGGTGACCAGGCCCTGGGCCAGGTCACGCTCGAGGGCCGCGGACTGGATTTCGAACATCGGCTGCCCGGCGGCGACGGTGTCACCGGCGTGCACGAACTGCTGGCTGATGGTGCCGGAGTAGTCGGTGCCGACGGGGTAATCCTCGGCGACCAGTGAGGCGGATTTGCCCGCCACCTTGCCGTTGTTGGTGTTGACGATCATGGTCAGGCCGGCAGCCAGGACAACTACCGAAAGCAGGCCGAGGGCGAGGCCAATTCGTTTGCGCCAGGTCATGTGAGACTCCAGATATATATGGATCCGGTTTCCCGAGATCCGGTGCGATCGGCACTGAGGCCGATCGCGGGGACAGGTTTTGTGTTGAAAGGTGATTCATGGTGCGCAACCGGCCGTCAAACCGGTGCCAGGTACTTCGCTTTCGCGTACTGGGAGAACCGTGGGGTGGTACTTGCGATCAGCGGGTGCTGCCCACCGGGGTGAGGTTGTCGTAGGTCCGCTCCGCAAGCCCACTGCCGGCGGCCGCGGGGGCCTCGACCGGCTTGTTCCGCCGGGTCCGGGTCAGACCCTTGGCCTCGCGGCGATTGCCGCGTGACTCCCGCATCGCGGTGACCACGAACAGGCCCAGGATGAAGGTGTTCAGCATGTTCCAGAACAGGGCCAGGGTGAAGGAGCTCACCGTCAGGGCCTGCCAGATGCCGACCACCGAGGTGATCGCCAGGAAGACGAAGGCCATCAGCTGGTGGGTGATGAAGTTGAACGGCGAGGCCTTCTTGACCGTTGAGCCGGTGACGTGCCACTTCTGATCCTTGTTGAGCATCGCGTTGACCAGCGCCCGGCCGTAGATCGGGAAGGACGCGGTGGCCAGCATCAGGGTCTCCCAGCGGAACGAGCCGATGGTGTAGAGCGCAACGATGACCTGCATGCCGTAGAAGCCGAGGTAGTACAGCAACCAGGTGCCGAAGCTGACACTGGAGTTGATCGGGGCAAGGCCGAAGTAGATCTGCAGTGGCGGAACGAGCAACAGCAGGCCGGGGGCAACACCCATCAGGTAGAAGGTCGCCGTACCGAAGTACTGCAACCGCTGGTCGAGGGTGAGCTTGAGCTTGCGGGAGAACGGGTTGCTCTTGAACAGGATCTCGAAACCACCGGTTGCCCAGCGCAGCTGCTGCTTGGTGTACGCCTCGATGGTGGTCGGGGTGTCACCGATCGCCAGCACGGTGGAGATGTAGGTGGACTTCCAGCCGTTCTCGTGGAGCTTCAGCGACGTCCAGACATCCTCGGACTTCGACTCGGTCCACATGCCACCGATCTGCTCGATGGCTGCGCGCCGGTAGATCACGTTGGTGCCGACCGAGAAGGCCGCGTTGAAGCGGTTCTTGCCGGGCTGGATGAACCGGTAGAACACGGATTGCATATAGCCCGCACCGCGGGAGATCAGGTTGTTGAGGTTTCCGTAGGCCTGGGGGGTCTGCACAAAGGCGACATCGGCTTCCGCGAAGAACGGCACCGTCTGGTACAGGAAATCCGGGGCGGGAACGAAGTCGGCGTCCAGAATGACGAAGAAATCGCCAGAGGTGACGGACAAGGCATTGTTGATATTGCCGGCCTTGGCGCCGGCATTGCCCTCACGGACGATGTACTCGGCGCCGAGTTCGGCGGCGAGCGCACGGACGTCGTCGGACTTGCCGTCATCGAGCACGTAGGTGATGTGCTTGCCGTGCATCGCGACTGCGGCGGACACGGTAGCGCGGATCTTGTCCAGTTCCTCACCGTAGGTGGTGATGTAGACATCGATCGGCACCGCGGTCTCGTGCAGGTGCATCGGGAGCTTGGTCAGATCCGTGCCCGGCTCGATGGTCTTGTTCTGCGGACCGTAGAGCCTGGTCTGCGCGTTGTGGAACCGGTACCCCCGCGGGTTGTGACCGCTGGAGAGAATCGTCCACAGCGAGATCAGCGCCTGCAGGATGATGACGGACTCGGCCGTCAGCACGATCAGGTACGGAATCCAGTTGCCGCGATTGGAGAAATCGAAAAGGAAGGTCGTGTAAAGGAGGACGCCGATGGTGGCGACCAGCACCAGCATCATCAGCGAGGGTGAATCCCGGGCGCCGCGGCGGCGATCGTCGGATTCACGGGAATCGTCTGCGGTTGCCGTTGGCAATTGTTCGTCGGTGTCATTTCGTACTAGGGACATGGCTGGTAACTCCCCCAAAGAGAGAGATCGGGACGGCTCGGGCGGGTACTCCGGATTCAGTTGCTCGGAGTTCTCGAATGATCAGCCACTGTGAATGGGCCCCAGCATCTGTGGCGGTGCCCGTGTGGTCGTGATCCGGCATTCGTCATCGAACGCTCGTGGTGTACCTGTTGACCACCCGGTCCGGCAAGACCGTCAATGCTTGCCTTCTTGGTGGTAGCTCCAAGTCTCCTGCATCGATCAAGTAAGCACAACGTGCCCCAGTTCACTGCCCACCCCAACGAGGGCTCAGTTAACCGCCGTTATTACCCACCGTGACCGTCTCACCTGCGAAAACCCTTATGAGCAGGCGATGAACATTTTCGTGCAATTCGCGAATATACGCTGCGTGACGGTAACCACAGTGCTGAGCCAACAACTTGAGAGGTAGATGTGCGTCTCCTGCCGCCTTCCGGTAAAAGCCCAGGTCACCGGGGTGATGGTCGCCGGCTCGGCAGCCGGCCGACCGCCCGGGCTACGTCACACCGACAAGCCGGGTGCGGCGATACTCGGTGCTCTCACGGTAGGTCCGGACGGTTTCCCGGCACCGCTTAAGCTGACCCCCGTCCTGTCCCCCACCGGTCGCCGACCCCCGGCCGGCGGATCGTCGCTTTCGAGGAAAGGCTCCACCACTATGCGCAAGGTCGCGCTGCTCACCGCGGGCGGTTTCGCCCCCTGCTTGTCCGCGTCCATCGGCGGGCTGATCGAGCGCTACAGCGAACTGGCGCCCGAGGTGGAGATCATCGGCTACCGGCACGGCTATCAGGGGCTGCTCAGCGGCGACATCGTCCCGGTCACCCCGGCCGTCCGGGCGCGCGCCCGACTGTTGCACGAGTTGGGCGGGTCCCCGCTGGGCAACTCCCGGGTCAAGCTCACCAACACCAAGGACCTGCTCAAGCGCGGCCTGATCACGCAGGGGCAGGATCCGCTGCAGGTCGCGGCCGAGCGGCTGACCGCGGACGGCATCGATGTGCTGCACACCATCGGCGGCGACGACACCGCGACCACGGCCGCAGACCTCGCCCGCTACCTGAAGGACAACGACTATCACCTGACCGTCGTCGGCCTGCCGAAGACGATCGACAACGACATCGTGCCCATCAAGCATTCGTTGGGCGCCTGGACGGCCGCCGAACAGGGCGCCAGATTCGCCCGCAACATCGTGGCCGAGCACAACTCCAACGCCCGGATGCTGATCGTGCACGAGATCATGGGGCGGCACTGCGGATGGCTCACCGCCGCGACCGCCGGCGCGTACGACCGCTGGCTCGACTCGCAGCGCTGGCTGCCCGAGTTCGGCCTCTCCCGCGACGCCTGGGGGATGCACGCGATTTACCTGCCGGAGGCCGCCTTCGACCTGGAGAGCGAGGCCGACCGGCTCAAGGCCGTGATGGATCGGGTGGGGAACGTGACGATCTTCCTGTCCGAGGGCGCCGGACTGGACAGCATCGTCGCGGAGATGGAGCAATCCGGCGAGGAAGTGCCGCGGGATCCGTTCGGACACGTCAAGATCGCCGAGGTCAACCCCGGTGAGTGGTTCGCCAAGCAGTTCGCGGCCAGGGTGGGTGCGGAGAAGGTGCTGGTCCAGAAGTCCGGCTATTTCGCGCGGTCGGCGCCCGCGGACGAAACCGACCTGCTGTTGATCAAGGAGATGACGGACTACGCGGTGGGCTGCGCCTTGCAGGGCATCTCCGGGGTGGTCGGGCACGACGAGGAGAACGGCGACCACCTGACGGCCATCGAGTTCGACCGGATCAAGGGCGGCAAGAAGTTCGACCTGAGCGACCCGTCCTACGTCGACCTGCTGTCCCGGATCGGCCAGCCGGAGACCGCCGCGCTGTCCGCCTGATCGGCCCGCCGCACTGTCTACCTGATCGGCCCGCCGCGCCGGTCCGGCAGCGCGCCGGCACCGTGGCCAGCCGGCCCGGAATAGCCGCGACAACCCGTGGGTCGTGCGGCAGGGTGGAACAGTGACCGATACCTCCCTCACCGACGCCGCGCTGACCGACGCTTCGCTGACCGTTGGTTCGCTGACCGAGGACGCGCTGACAGTGGTTGCGCTGACGGCGGACGACCTGCCGGACATCCTGAACATCGACGCGTCCGCCTTCGGCCAGGACCCGCCCGAGGATTTCATGGACGAGCTCGTCGTCCCGTGGCTGGAACTGGACCGCTTCGTCGGGGTCAGGGACGCCGCCGCTGGCGGCGAACTGGTGGCGTCGGGTTGCATCCTGTCCAAGTCGATGACGTTCCCGGGTGGTGGCATCCGACCGGTCGCCGGCGTCTCCTGGGTCGGCGTCCGGCCCGGCTGGCGGCGGCGCGGGTTGCTGCGCGGGCTGATGACCGCTCAGCTGCACGGGTTGCACGACACGGCCGCCGAACCGATCGCCATCCTGACGGCCAGCGAGGGGTCCCTGTACGGCCGGTTCGGGTACGGCCAGGCGATCCCGCGCAGCCGGTTCTCGATCGCCCACGGCGCGGCCTTCCGGCGCGGGGTGTCGGTCGATCCGGTGCTGGAGATCCGGACCGAGGACGCGCCGGCCATCGTCAAGCCGCTGTACGCCCGGGTCGCGGCCACCCGGACGGGCTACCTCGCCCGGCCGGACGAGCTGTGGCGGATGCGGTTCTCCGATCACCAGGAGTTGCGCGACGGCGCCTCGAAGCGACGCTTTGCCGTCCACCCGGACGGCTACGTGTCCTACCGGTTGAAGGGCGACTGGGGGGACCGGGGTCCGAACTACACGCTGCTGCTCGACGAGATCTGTGCCGCCACCCCCAGCGCGCTCGCGTCGTTGTGGCGGTTCCTGCTGGATCTGGACCTGACCAGGGAGATCACCTACAACATGGGGTGGGTGGACGATCCCCTGCTCGCCCTGTTGGAGGACCCGCGCAGCGTCATCGACACCATTCGCGATCACGTCTGGCTGCGGCTGGTCGACCTGGACCGGGCGATCGGGCTGCGCAGCTACAGCGCTCCCGCCAGCCTGGTCGTGGAGGTCGCCGACAGCTTCTGCCCCTGGAACCAGGGTCGGTGGCTGTTCGACCTGGATCTGGCCGGCGGCACAGTGCAGCGGACCGATGCGCCGGCCCAGGTCGCGCTCGATATTCGCGACCTTGGGGCGTGCTTCCTCGGCGGTACCCCACTGGGCCGGCTGGTCACCGCCGGTCTGGTGACCGGCGACCAGGACGCATTGCTGACGCTCGGCGCGGCGCTGGCCACGCCCGTGGCGCCATGGTGCCCGGAGGGCTTCTAGGTCACCGCGCCCGGCTTCTAGGCAACCGCGCCCGGCGGGTTTCGGACGCCCTGCTCTGCGGCGCGCGGATCGGGGCCGTCCTACTGTTTGACGACGGCGATCATGTCCCGAACCCCGGCGGTCGGCAGGTACGCGCGGGTGATCGCAATGCCGATCCGCGGCAGGTCGCCCTCGTCCCGGAAAACCATGTACATCGGGGACAGTCGCGGCTGGAACTTGGCCTTGAACGCGTGCAGGGAACGGAAACCATAGACGGGCTCCAGGGTTTCGCCGAGGGTGTCGAGGAACTTTTCCACGACGGTCTCCGATTCCGCATCCCCGTCGGACTTCGCCAGCGGTGCCCCGGAGAGTGAGACGTACAACGCACCCTGTTCCTTGAAGTACAGGCAGGACGACGCGATCAGGAACTCCATCGTCGCCCGGAAGCCGCCGTCGGCCCTCCGCATCAGGTCGAGCGTCCAGCCGACGATCGTGTCGTCACCGCCGTAGACCGGCATCCATGACGTGACGCCGTGCACTGTTCCGTCGGCGCCGATCGCCAGACCGACCTTGACCTCCGGATCCAGCGCCTCGGTGACACCACCCAGGGTGAAGCCCATTTCGGGCAATTCCTTGTCCCCCAGCCACTCCTGCGACAGGCGCTCCACCTGCCGGACCAGCCCCCAGGATTCGTCGGCAAGGGTGACCATCCGGAAGGTGACACCTTCCTTGGGCGCCTTGTTCAGTGCGGTGCGGATGTCCTGCCACTTCTTGCCCTTGAACTCCAGCGTCGGCAGGTCGATCAGGTTGTCCTCGGCAACCTGCGCGCTCTGCCAACCCAGCCGGTCTGTCACCGCCGCTGTCTCCCGGCTGCAGGAGAAGATGTACGGCACCAGACCGGCCTTGTCGCACAGCTGCACGAAGTCGTTCACCGTCGCCTCCGTCGACCCCGGCGGACCGACGGGGTCCCCGAGCGCAACGGCGACGCCGGCGTGCTTGCGGAACGCCAAGTAGCTCTGCCCGTCCGCCGTGATCATGTGCCGGTTCTCCGGCCAGGTCGTCATCCAGGAGATCGTGCTGCCGCCGAATCTGTGCAGCAGTTCCTTCGCGGTATCGGGCTGCGAGGTGCCGCTGGCCAGCCGACGCTTGCTGCGCCGCGGAACCCGGAAGGCGCCGCGACCGAAGATCAACAACGCCAGGAAACCCACGTACAACACCGCGCTCGCGATGAGCTGCGGGATCTCATCGATGGTGATGTCCGCGTCCGGGACGAACAGCGCGATGATCGCCACCAGCGCGACCAGCGCCACCAGCAACACCGGGAGCGACGCCAGGATGACCGCTACCCACCAGGCCACCCGGAAACCCTTGCGCAGGCCGTTGGCGATCAACAGCGAGATCGCCAGGATGATCAGTAGCACCCACCAGGAGTCGGGCGGTTCGTCCACCGGGCCGAAGGGCGTGAGCCGGTCGGGAACGAAGTTCGCGATCAGCTGGACGGCCGCGATGAACAGCATCCCGACCATGGCGAGCAGCCGGATCTCATGACGGGTGGGCAGGGCCCTCGCCCGGCGGGCCCTTGGCCCGGCCAGCCGCGAGGAGAACGGCATGCTCAGCGCAACGGCGATGAGATGCTCCGCGTCCGCCATCTGCCCGACGAAGGCGATGGAAAACAGCACGTAGGCCCAGATCGCCAGCCGCATCCGCAGCCGCCACGGCGAGCGGACCGTCGCGCTTGCGACGCTGGCCACGGCGAGCATCCCGGCGGAGAACCCGACGTCGGTCTCGGTCGCCCGCTGCACCGCCCAATCCCAGCCGGTATCGCGGAAGAGCAGGAACACCAGGGCCGTCAGCAACACGGCCCCGATCTGGTAGGCCACGCAGATGATCACCGTGCGTTTGGTGCCGAGCATCCACTCGGAGAATCCGGTGATGAAGGCGAACGCCCCCGCCACGTAGACGTAGAAGAACGGGGTGAGCGCGAAGAAGTTGCCCCAGATCAGGGTCAGCCAGCGACCGTCCTCGAAGGCGGGCAGACCGTAGGCGACGTCGTCGTAGATCGGCAGTTCTTCGATGCCGTTCCACAACGTCGTGAAGACGATCGCCAAGACCAACGTGAGGACCACGTAGAACGTCGTGAAGGGCAGCCGTTTGAGCAGCCGCAGCCACGACGGAACGACCTTCGGCGCCGTCGCCGTCGTCGTCGCCGTCGCGGCGACCGAGGCGGCGGCCGGACGGGGCTGTTTCGGTGCTGGTCCCTGTTTCGGCGCTGTTGCCTGTTTCGCGGCTGCTGCCTGTTTCGGTGCTGTTGCCTGTTTCGGTGCTGCTGGCTGCTTCGCGGGGCGCTCCCGTGCAGCGGGTTGCGCTTGCTGCCCTGGCTGCGATCGTTGCACCTGTTGCTCAGGTTGCACCTGTTGCTCAGGTTGCGCCCGTTGCTCGGGTTGCGCCTGGTGCTCGAGCGGATCCGAGGGCTGGTCGACGCCGGTCACGGCAGCCTCCAAGTCAAGCGCCTTCGCGCGGCAGACGGACATCACCACCCCGGCTGAGTCGGGGCGGCACCCGTGCACCCTATTTTGTCTCCTCGCCCGGGGACGCAGCGGTACGCCGGGCGAAGCATCGCAGCGATTTGTTCGGCTGGATCGGGCATGCTGAGGACATGGACTCCGCCGAGACTCCGCGCCGCCGGCGCCGCGCCGCCCGCCGGGCGGCAGGGCCGCCCGCCCAGGCCAGCACCTCCCCGGTCGCCGAGCTGCCGGCCGATGACGACCCGATCGACGACGCCGAACCCGATGTCGCACACCCGGCCGCGAACCCGACCGCGGTGATCGGCTCGACAACGCCACCGGCCGGGGTCAAGAACATTCCGGCGCGGGCAGCGGTGACCGGCGCCGAACCGGCGACCGGCCATGAGGTCCACGGTTCGCCCGGTGATGCCCCGGTCGGCCCGAGCCACGCCCCGGGCGCCCACCGGGATCGTCCGGAGCGAACACCTGGAACGGCGTCGAGCGGTGAATCGCCCAGGCGGAGCGGGCGCACGTCGCGCGAGGAAGCGTCCGAACGCTCGCTGCGTTCCCTGGTCACCACCCGTTCGACGCAGGTCTCCCCCACCGCCGCATTACGGGCCCGCGAGGTCGCGTTGCCGTCCGCGGCGGATCTCGCCGCGGCCGAGGACAGCCTGGTGATGGTTCGCCGGCACTACGTCCCACCGACCGTGCTGGCGACCGGCCGGCGACCGGACCGGACTGGGCGCCGCCCGTCCGGCCAGGACGGCTAGTACGCGCAAGGCCGCCACCCCACACCCGTTCTCCGCCCCCTGGCATTCGACCCTCGCCCGACGTCAGAACACCACCCGGCCCGTCTTAACAACGCCTGAGACGTTGCCCAGACACCTCAGCGGTTGTTGCGATGGAGCTCAAGAGCCAGGGTTTGGCGCGCGAGATCCCATCGGACGGCACGCCGCATCGCGCGTCGGGCCGCATCGCGCGCCACGCTGTATCGCGCCACGCCATTTCGCGCCGGGGCAGCCGGCCCGTTGGCTCAGTCGGTCCAGTGCCGGCGACCGCTTTTGATCTCCGACCGGTGCCGTTTCGCGTCCAACCGTCGTTGCCGCGCACCGGCACTCGGCCGGGTCGGTCGACGCTTCGGGCCCTCGGGAGCGATTGCCGTACGCAGTATCGACGCCATCCGGACCCGCGCGGCCTCCCGATTTCGGATCTGCTGACGATGCTCCGATGCGCTGACGGTCAGCGTTCCGTCGACCAACCGGCCGGCCAACCGGTCAGCGGCGAGCGCGATGATCGATTCCGGCCAACCTGGCAGCGACGGCAGATGCACCGAGAGTTCGACCCGCGAGTCAGCGGTGTTGACGCCCTGCCCACCGGGCCCGGACGAACGGGAGAAGTTCCAGCCCAACGCGTTCGCGGGGACGCTCAGGGACGGGCTGACCATCAGGTCGCCGTACGGATTCCCATGGGCCGGCACGTCATGATCGTCGCGGTGCGCGGCGCAGACAGCAAACTGTTAGCTGCGGGGCGGGCACTGGTCGGCCCGTCACGGCACCACCAGTACCGGGAACTTCTGCCGGGCCACGACGGCCCGCGACACCGAGCCGGAGGCGATCCGATGCAGGAAGTCGGAGAATCCGGTGTGCCGCTTACCGACGACCACGCAGGCAGCGTCCCGCTCGTCGGCGATCCGGACCAGCTCCGCGCCCGCCTCCCCCGTCGTGGAGAGCAACTCCCAGTCGACGCCCGTCAGGTCCCCGGACGCCGTGAGGGAACGGACGAGTTCGGCTTCGACGGCGTCCTCGGCCTCGTCGTTCACCCCGATCTCCTCGGGGATGGGCACATAGCCTTCGACCATTGGCATGGCCCGGCGGCGGACATGGACCAATAACAGTGGGCGGCCGGTTGCCCTGGACAGGAACACCGCCGCGCGGAGCGGTCGTCCGCAGGCCACGGCGTCGTCGACCCCCGCGACAATCGGGCCGCTGCGCAGGTCGATCGGGAGCGGAATGCCCTGAGGTGACATCCCCGGTCCGGACACCGCAGCGTCCGCACCCGACGGACTCCGAACACCGTCGGATCCCGGCGCCGCGCCGTTCGCACTGTCGGGGATCGGGTCCTGGGGTATCGCACTCATGCTGCTCCCTCACTCGTACCTCGTGGGGAAGCAGCATGACTGTGCATATTCGTCGCTCGCTGGCGCTCGCTCATGCTGCTCCCTCACTCGTACCTCGTGGGGAAGCAGCATGACTGTGCATATTCGTCGCTCGCTGGCGCTCGCTCATGCCGCTCCCTCACTCGTACCTCGTGGGGAAGCAGCATGACTGTGCATATTCGTCGCTCGCTGGCGCTCGCTCATGAATGCCTCCGGGCCTGGTCGTGAGCTCCTGCAATCGCCCGCCGGGTATCAAACCCGACGCGACGGTGCTGACCACCACGGTGGCACAAACAGATCACGGTTGCGACCGTCCACGCTGCGGGGTCGGCAACGAGCGAGGTATCAGTCGAACTGGGGCGACTCGGTCCTGGTGCGCTTGATCTCGAAGAAGTACGGGAAGGACGCCAGCTTGACGGCCGCGTCCCAGAGTTCGCCGGCCTCCTCGCCGCGCGGGATCCGGGTGATCACCGGGCCGAAGAATGCGCTGCCGTTGATGTGGATGGTCGGCGTTCCGACGTCATCGCCCACGGCGTCCATCCCGGCATGGTGGCTGGCCCGGAGCGCTTCGTCGTAGTCGGTGGAGGTTGCCGCCGCCGCCAGTTCTGCGGGCAGTCCCAGGTCGGCCAGCGACTGCTCGATCACGACGGTCCGGTCGTCGATCTTCTCGTTGTGGATCTTGGTACCCATTGCGGTGTACAGCGGCGCGAGCACCTCATCGCCCTTGGCCTGCGCGGCGGCGATGGCCACCCGCACCGGGCCCCAGGCGGTCGACAGCCGCTGCCGGTAGTCGTCGCTGATCGCCCGGTTCTCGTTGAGCACGGCCAGGCTCATTACGTGGAAGCGCACGTCGATGTTGCGGACCTTCTCGGCCTCGAGCACCCACCGGGAGGTCACCCAGGCGAACGGGCAGGCCGGGTCGAACCAGAAATCCACCCGATCCCGCTTGCCCGCCCTTCCGCCGGCCAGATTCGGCCCGGATCCGGGCAGGTCGCTGAACATCGAAACAGACTGGGTCATCAAGAACTCCTTGTTGTTCGCTCGTTGGTCACCGTGCGGGACCGTCGATGCCTTGTCCTGGGTTTACCCCGGTGGAACCCGGGCAACACGAGGGACGACTACCTCTACTCGAGTCAACACCACGCCAGCTACGTTGTTCCCCGAATGCCCGTCGCGTCCGGCGTTACACTCCGTGACCTGCGTCATCGCGAGCCCGACGCTGAACTGTTCTCCCGGAAGGACCCACCTTGTCCCAGCCGCCAAATCTCACCCGCGCACAGGCTGCTGAGCGATCGGCCACCATCACCACGTCGGCCTATGACATCGCCGTCGATGTCACCGACGGCGCCGGCGGCCCCGGTGAGAAGACCTACCGCACCAGGGTCCTGGTCACCTTCGACGCGGTACCCGGGTCCAGCACGTTCATCGATTTCGTCGGCGACGGCATCGCGACGGCAACGCTGAACGGACGTGAACTCGACGTCGACACCTGGACGAGCACTGGTGGTCTGCCGCTCGATGAGCTGGCGGCCTCGAACGAATTGCTGATCGACGCAGTGGGGCTGTACACCAACACCGGCGAGGGTCTGCATCAGTTCGTCGACCCCGTCGACAATGCGGTCTATCTGTATTCACAGTTCGAGACGGCCGATGCCAAAAGACTTTTCGCCTGCTTCGACCAGCCGGATCTGAAGGCCAGGTTCACCATGACGGTGACCGCACCCGCGGACTGGCAGGTGGTGTCGAACGGCGCGACGACGTCGAAGGAGCCTGGTCCGGGCGGCGCGACGGTGCACCGCTTTGCCACCACCGAACCGATGAGCACCTACGTCACCGCGCTCGTCGCCGGGCCGTACCACGTCGTCCGGGACCATCACGACGGCATCGATCTGGGCATCTTCTGCCGATCGTCGCTGGCCCAGCACCTGGATGCGGAGCGGTTGTTCACCGAGACCAAACAGGGTTTCGACTTCTTCCACGGCGCCTTCGGGATCCGCTACCCGTTCGGCAAGTACGACCAGCTGTTTGTCCCGGAATTCAACGCGGGCGCCATGGAGAACGCGGGGGCGGTGACGTTCAAGGAGGATTACGTCTTCCGTTCCCGGGTCACCGGCTACCTCTACGAGCGGCGCTGCGAAACCATCCTGCATGAGATGGCCCACATGTGGTTCGGCGATCTGGTCACCATGCGGTGGTGGGACGACCTGTGGCTCAACGAGTCCTTCGCCACCTGGGCCTCCGTCGTGGCCCAGGTGTCGGCCACCGAATACGACAACGCGTGGACGACGTTCGCGAACGTCGAGAAGTCCTGGGCCTACGTGCAGGACCAGCTACCATCCACCCACCCGATCGCCGCCGACATGGTCGACCTGGCCGCGGTGGAGGTGAACTTCGACGGCATCACGTACGCCAAGGGCGCGAGCGTGCTCAAGCAGCTCGCGGCGTACGTCGGATTCGAGGAGTTCCTCACCGGGCTACGCGCCTATTTCGCGGCGCACGCCTTCGGTAACGCCACCCTGGTCGACCTGTTGACCGCCCTGGAGGAGACGTCCGGCCGCAACCTGCAGGCCTGGGCCGACGCCTGGTTGAAGACCACCGGGCTGAACACGATCAGCTCCGACCTGGACGTCGACGACGCAGGCGTGATCACCCGCTTCGAGATCGTCCAGTCCGGAGCGGCGCCCGGGGCGGGCGAGCGGCGGCCGCATCGGCTGGCCGTCGGGATCTACGACCGGGACGGCGACGGCCAACTGGTGCGCAGGCAGCGGGTCGAGTTGGACGTCGTCACCGAACGCACCCCGGTGCCGGACCTGGTCGGCGCCAACCGCGGCGCGCTCGTCCTGCTCAACGACGACGACCTGACCTACTGCAAGGCCCGGCTCGACCCGACATCGTTGTCGACCGTCATCGACGGGATTGCCCAGGTCACCGACTCGCTGCCCAGAACCCTGCTGTGGTCGGCGGTGTGGGAGATGACCCGGGACGCCCTGATGCGCGCCAGGGACTTCGTCACGCTGGCCGTCCGTGGCATGGGCACCGAGGACCAGATCGGTGTCCTGCAAAGGGTGCTGGCCCAGCTGCAGGTCGCCGTCGGGTCCTACGCCGATCCGGCCTGGGCCGAGTCCACCGGCTGGTCGCTGGTCTCCGCTGCCCTGCATGACCTGGCGGTTTCCTCCCCGGCCGGCAGCGACACCCAACTGGCCGCGGTGCAGGCCTTCGCCGGTGTGAAGCTCGACCAGGCCCAGCTGGCCGAGATCGCCGGTTGGCGGGACGGGTCGGCCCCGCTGCCCGGCCTGACCGTCGACACCGACCTGTCCTGGACCCTGCTCGGTGCCCTGGTGGCGCACGGTGCCGCCGGCGTCGCGGAGATCGACGCAGCGGCGGCAGCCGACCCGACGGCCTCCGGTGTGCGACGCGGCACCACGGTGCGCGCGCTGGTCCCCGACGCCGCGAACAAGGCAGCGGTCTGGGAGCGGTTGATCAACGACGACGGCATGGCCAACGCCCTGCAGGACGCCGCGATCGGCGGTTTCTCGCACCCGGCCCAACGCGACCTGATGGCGCCGTACGTCGAGAAGTACTTCGCCGAGGTCGGCGGGGTCTGGGAACGGCGTTCCATCGAGGTGGCCCAGAAGGTCGCCGTCGGGCTGTACCCGCGGTGGGCGACGGACCAGCGGACGGTCGACCTGGCCAACGAGTGGGACAGCGAGGACCACCCACCGGCGCTCCGTCGGCTGGTCTCCGAAGGCCGAGCCGGTACCGAACGCGCCCTGCGCGCCCGCGCCGCCGACGCCAAGAGCCCCACCATCACCGGCTGAGGACTCAGCCAAGGCCCTTCTGCGCAGATCATCACCCCGGCCGCGGCGTGCCGCGCCTGGACGGTGATCCGCACGAACAGCGGGCCTACCAGGTGGAGCGTTCGGGCAGGGTGCCGGCCTGATCTGCCAGGATCCTGATTCCGGTGACCAGGGCGCCCGGGATGTCCCCGTCCGTGCAGGAGGAAACAACGGCGAGCACCGCGAGGCGGGCCGCCCGGTCGCTGACCCGCCGGGCAGCTTCGGCCCCGGTGACGACCTCAACCACTCGCTGTCCCGGAGACACGGCCAGCAGTACGGCGGTCGGAGCGTCGGGCCCCAGCCCGGACAACAGGCTCTGCGCAGTTGCGCCGGTGTTGCCTCCGAGGTCGCCGAGATAAGCGGAGAAGCGGAGGCCGGTGAATCGTTCGGCCTCCCTGATGACGTCGTCCAGCAACTCGAGTTGGCTCGTCGTCAGAGGTTGATCGGCTTCGCCGGCCGGACCGACCTGGGGAACCTGGTCCCATCGCGTCACGCCGGAGCGCGCGGCCGTGTCGACCGTGCTCAGCTCACCATGTGCCATGTGCGCCACCCCCGTTCGAACCAGCGGCATCGGCGGCAGCTACCACGGGCTGATCGCCGGCCCACCACTGCGCCGGGTACTCCCACGGCTGCCCGGGTCGGTAACGCGCCCGCTTCTTGGCTCGGCCCGGTAGCAGGGTCAGAACAGCGATCAGGGCGTAGATCAATACCGGGATCCCGACGAACACCGCCAGCGTCTCAAGGATGGTCACGCGATCACGGTATCGGACCCCCGTCGGGCCGGCTCAGGAACCCGGCTCGTGTCGTCCGGGGCGGTCGTGCAGACACTCGTGCGGTCAGCCGGATGCGGGCTGCTGGTCTGGTTCGGTGGTGACAAACGACCGCACGACAAACAACCCGAGGACGGCAATCACACTGCCTGCGAGCAGAAAGACCGAGGTGACTCCGAACCGTTCGCCGACCAGGCCACCGACGGCCGCACCGATGGGGATCACCCCCCAGGCGACGACCCGGAACGCACTGGACACCCGACCGATCATCGCGTGCGGAGTACGTCGCTGACGTCTGGTCGCCGACAGCACGTTCCAGGTTCCCCCCGCGAGACCCATGACCGCGTAAGCGATCAGGGCCGCAACAACATTGGGGAAGAACCCGAGGACGAACATGGTCGCGCTGATGCCGAACAGCGCGACCATCATCACCTGACCACCACGCAGTGGAGAGTTCCGGCGGCCGACCAGGGTCGCAGCGATGAGTGTGCCGATCGAGTAAGCCACCAACAACGTCGGGTAGAACGCCTCGGACATCCCCAACGTTTCGGTCCCGTAGAGAACCAGAACGGCGTCGGTGGAGGCGTTGGCAATCACCATGATCGCGACGGTGATCACCAGAACGCGGAGCACCTGATCGGAAATCAACCGGGCCAGTCCGGCCCGGATCGGCGCGAAGGGGCCCGACCGGTTGACGCTCGCGTCCTTGGCGGACACGGAGCCACCGAACGTGGTTGCCCCAGCGCTAACGGCCGGAACGCCGGTCTCCCCAGTTCCGACCTCACCGTTCTCGACGTCACCGTTCTCGACGTCACCGTCTTCGACGTCACCGCTCCCGACGTCACCGCTCCCGACGTCACCGCTCCCGGCGTCTTCGGTCCCGGCGACCGCCACCACGGGGACGGCACCGAGCGTCGCCGTTCCCACGGTCTCGGTAGTCACGATCTCGGTCGACAACGTCTCGGTCGACAACGTCTCGGTCGACACCGTCTCGGTCGACACCGTCTCGGTCGACGTCTTGTCGCTGTGCTCCGCCGGCACCACATCGCGATCCCGCGCCGGTTTCGACGCACGACCGGGTATTGCCGGCGCCCGGATGGTGCCGACGGTCGCCGCGGCGACCAGGAAGCAGCCGGCGGAGAGCGCAAAGGGCGCCCACGGTGCGGCCAGGAACAGCACACCGGCCGCAAGTGGGCCCGCCAGGTCGAGGGCCAGGGTCTCGACGGTGACGAAGCGCGCGTTGGCTCGTTCCAGGTGCGGGCGGGGCACGATCCGCACCAACAACGATTGAGCGGACCCGTCGGCGAAGGTCTCGGCCGAGGTGATCGCGAAACCGACGGCGCACAGCAACGCGATGGTGACCCCGCCGGTGACGACCAGCGCCACCAGCACGATGGTGAGCAGCGCGCGGACCAGGTGGGCGGCGGCCATGACCTTCGCCGGGTTGAGTCGATCGACCAGGGCGCCGGCCGGGATGGCAACCAGCAGCCATGGCAACGTCGAGGCAACCGCGACGGCGGCCACCGCAGCCGCCGACGGGTTGACGGAGACGGCGAGCAGGGGCAGCGCGATCACTCGCAGGCCGTCGCCGGTCAACGACCCCGCCCAGGCCAGCACCAGTCGCCGGAAGGATGCCGGCAGTGCGGCCGCGGTCGAGGTTGGTGAGGTCCGCCCCCGCACAGTCTTCCCCCGTTGGTCGCGCTCGCGCATTGCTTGGTCTGGTTGGTCGCTTGCCGGCTCCTGCTGCATGTCGGTGACCTCCCCCGGATGTCTCGAGGTCACCAGCTCGCAGCGCCAATTCGACCCTCTGTGTTCGTCCGATAACACCCTGCCACAAGTTTTCCCGGGCGCAGGTTGGGCGGCCTGAGCTGGTAACGACCGGAGATCCGGCACCGGTACCCACCGCCCGCCGAAGGATCCACAGGTCGTTCCATCTGATGGAATCCGCTTTCGGGTGAATGAATGTCTCTAATGGTGTTAGGCCAAATGGCTTGTTTCACCCGTATGCCAAAGTAGGCCCCTCAATTGCAGCCGAAGAGCCTCAAAGTTCGTCACGCTCAGTGAAACTGGTACTCCGCCATTCAGGGAGCAGCCCGAATGGCAACCTATATTGATGTTGCAAGCCAAGGTCAACCAAGTCCCCATAGTCATTGTGGCCCAACGGGTTTGGAAAGGCAAGGACTTTCTCGACAAGGTGAGGTTCTAGCCAGTAGCACTCAGTAGTCCCGGCCCGTTTGGCAGTGTCAACCACCCACTCGTCACTCCTGCATCGCAGGATCGACAACTCTCAAGGAGAACACCATGAACAGCACCCGTGGAACCCGTATCGGCCGTGGAACCCGCATCGGACGCGGCACCCGCATCGGTCGCGGCACCCGCATCGGCCGTGGAACCCGCATCGGCCGTGGAACCCGCATCGGCTGATCCGAGAATTGAGCCATCACCCGTCCGAGTGAGACGGAGTACTTTGAGTGATATATCTGGTATCGGTACCAATTACCGATTCGGCACAGCAAGAACAGCCCTAGGCAGCAACAGGTAGCCAGGGGCTCCATGCGGGATCAGCGTCATCGGTCGACCACAGTCGCCCGAAAGCCCCACGACGCGGTGGTCCCGGCACAAACGGCAGCGACCAGCCCAGTTCGTCCAAGAGGCGGTCGGCTTTGCGGGTATTGCACCGCACACAGCACGCCACGCAGTTCTCCCAGGAATGGTCCCCGCCACGGCTCTTCGGCAGCACATGATCGACGGTGTCGCCGCGGCCATTGCAATAGGCACACCGCCGGGAGTCCCGGCGCAAGATGCCTGTCCTGGTTACCGCCGGTGGAGCCGGATACGGCACCCGCACGTAGCGGCGGAGCCGAACAACGGCCGGAACAGCAAAGCTCACTGACGGCGATCTGATCAGCGCTCCGGTCGGTCGCTCCAGCACACATTCAGCCTTGCCGGCCACCACCAACACCAGCGCCCGACGACCCGTCACCACAGCGAGTGGCTCATGACTGGCGTTGAGCAGCAACACCTTTACCACGGCGACGACACCGGCATGGTCGACGTCATGTCGGCCGCGGTGTACGCCCGCCGGGCGCACCGGAATGGGCCCATGACCGAGCGGGCCAGTGACGTCCATTCCCCACCTCCGGCGCGAACGCGGAGCCAAGTGACGATGCCATGTCGGAGACAACCCGACGGACGGACTCCCGGCCGATGATCCAGACTCACCCGGTTGCCCTGCGCTGGTGCCTGAGATTCTTCGATATTCTCCGGCGACACAATCCGTCGACGGCATCATGAGAATAACCGGCCGGACGTCGCGACATCGACGACCGCAGACAGCCGTGTGTCCATTCTCGTGGCCCCATCAGCCGATGGACCGGTGAAGCGACGGCACGGGATTCGTTAGCGTGGTGCCGTCAGAGCCGGACAAGAAGCAAGGGACCGATCACCATCATCGAAATCAGCGCGCCTGATTGCGCGTCCGACGACGGTTCGGTGTGCCAATGGATCTGGGACGTCACGGGTGTCGATGTCCTGGCGCGCAACAGCGACGCCGTGCTGTCCGCCACGCTGGACATCCTGCTGATCCTGGTGATCGCGGTGGTCGCCCGTTTCATGCTGTACCGCGCGATCAACCGGCTGATCCGGTTGACCATCGACAGCCGGACCCCGTCGGCGCTTCGCCCGTTGCATCAGCAGGCACGGCGGGCGTTCACCCGTGGGCTGTCCGAAGAGCGACGAGCACAGCGGACCAGGGCGATCGGGTCGCTGCTGAAGTCGATCAGCTCGTTCCTCGTCGTGAGCATCTCGGCCGTGCTGATCCTGGCCGAACTCGGGATCGACGTTGCGCCGCTGCTGGCTTCCGCCGGTATCGCCGGTGTTGCCCTCGCCTTCGGCGCACAGAACCTGGTGCGGGATTTCCTGGCCGGGATCTTCATGACCCTGGAGGACCAGTACGGCATCGGGGACACCGTCGACCTCGGCTCCGCGTCCGGGTCGGTGATCGCCGTCGGCCTGCGGACCACCACCGTCCGGGCCGGTGACGGGACGATCTGGCACGTGCGGAACGGCGAGATCCTCCGCGTCGGCAACGCCAGTCAGGGCGAGGCCGTCGTGGGCATCACCCTGCCCCTGCCCTATCACGCGGACGCCGATGCGGCGGGCGTCATCGCACTCCGTGAGGCAACACAGGTCGCCGAATCCGAGGAGTTCGCCGAGGCAGTGATCGAGGTGCCGACCCTGCTGGGGATCGTCGATGTCACCCCCGGCGTGGTGACGATCGGGCTGTCGGCCACTGTTCGCACGTCGGACAAGGACGCCTTCCTCCGCGCAGTTCGGAAGTCGATCAAGGCTGCCTTCGACGCGGCCCGGTTGGCGGACTCGTCCGTCGACTTCCGGCCGCCATTGATCGCGCCGCCGGCCGAAACCGCAGGCTAGACGCCCGAGCTTGCGAGGGCGCCATCAAGCACAGCAGGACCGGACTGGAAGACCGGCGACGGAGGAGCCGGTGATTCGGGGCGGTCCTGACGGGCCGTGGGCGAACCGAACCGCGGGAACCGTGCGGGACAATGACGAGGTGACCGCTCCCGCAACCTTCTACGACGAGATCGGCGGGCACCCTGTGTTCGCCGGGATCGTCGAACGTTTTTACGCCATTGTCGCCGACGACCCGATCCTGCGACCGCTGTATCCCGAGGTGGACCTCGGGCCGGCCGAGGTGCGTTTCCGGATGTTCCTCGAGCAGTACTGGGGCGGCCCCCGAACCTACTCCGACCTGCGCGGACACCCCCGGCTGCGGATGCGGCACGCGCCCTTCGTGATCGGCATCCGCGAACGGGATGCTTGGCTGGCCGCCATGCGGACGGCGGTGGACGGTGCAGGTCTGGACGAGCAGCACCGCGAACGCCTGTGGGCATACCTGGAGATGGCTGCCGACAGCATGGTGAATTCGCTGGGCTGACCAGCGGTCACCAGATCGGCGCAGCTCCGAACTGCTCAAGGCCAGGGTGGATCACCGGCGTGGCGTTGGGCACGTGGTGGGCCGGCCGGTGGTCCCATGAGGTATGCGGCGGTCAATTCCACTCGCTGTGCTCCTGTGCACGGTCCTCGTGCTGGGGACGGCAGCGGCTGGTATCGCGCTGGCCGGTGGGTCGAACGCGCCGACCGGCACCCTCGCCGCGCTGGCCACCTCCGCAGCAGCACCGTCGTCGACGGTCAGTCCCATCTCGGAGGCCGTCGCTGCTCCGGCGACCGGTGGTCAACCCACCGGCTCGGTGGCCCCAGCGCCGATGGTGACGGTGCCGGCCCTGACCACCGCAGAAGCCTCGCCGGCATCGATCGACCCGGCGCCCCTGTCCACAGCAGCGCCCGCCGATGCGCAGAGCCCACCGGCGCCGGCACCGGCTCCTCCGGCACAACCGGTTGCTCCGGCAGAACCGGCGCCGGCGCCCGATCTCGTTCCACCCGCACCCGCCGACGTTCCGGTGGTCGCCCCGTATGCCACCGTCATCGGCTGGCACGGCGACGCAAGGGTTGCCTATCTGACTTTCGATGACGGGCCCGGACCGGCGACCGGGCGGGTGCTGGACATCCTGTCGGCGAGCGGCGTCAAGGCAACGTTCTGCCAGCTCGGCCTTCGGGTGGCCGAAGCGCCCGATGTCACCCGCCGGGTGGCGGCGGAAGGGCACACGTTGTGCAACCACTCCTGGGATCATCATTCGCCCTTCGACGCGCTCGCCCCCGCTGACCTCGACAGTGAGATCGGCCGCACCCAGGACGCTTTCATCCAGGCCGGCGGCGTCGCCGCGAGATACTTTCGCGCTCCGGAGGGTGCCTTCGGCCCGACCGGCGGTGCGGTATTGCAAGCTGCTCAGCGTGCGCGAACCATTCCTCTTGGCTGGGGAGTCGATTCGCTGGACTGGCGGAAGCCGGGCGTGGACGCGATCGTTGCCAACGTGATGACCGCCGTCTCCCCCGGCGCGGTCATCCTGCTGCATGACGGCGGCGGCACCGACCGGGAGCAGACCCTGGCGGCGCTGCCGGGCATCATCGCCGGGCTCCAGGCCGCCGGGTACACCCTCGCCGCGATGCCCCCCGACCCGGCCGACTGACGGCCACCAAACCCACCCGCTGCCGCCCCGACCCGGCCGACTGACGGCCACCAAACCCACCCGCTGCCGCCCCGACCCCGCCGGCTGCGGCCACCGCCCGCCGATCCCGCCCGCTGCCGGCCACGGCCCCGCCACGGGCGACCGAAGGCCTACAGGAGCAAGGGAAGCAGGGCGTGCCGACGACGCACAACAGCCCCGTACCGCGCGTCGATCCGGGCCCATGAGTCGGTGGCACTGACCCGGACCACCTCGTCCGGCGCGACCGGGGCAAACCCCATCCCGGACAGCGCAAACAGCATTCGTAGGTTCAGCACCACCCGCATTCCCGCCCCGGACACGGTGAGAACCTCGGTGTCCAACAGCGCCGTCGAGGCACCGCCAGCCGGCCCCGGTCGGTCGCGGGCGCCGGTGGCGCCCTCCTCGGCGAGGGCCGCGAGCACCGTCGCGGGTATCTCGTCGACCTGCACCCAGCCGGCCGCCGGCGGCAGTTGCGATCGCCATGCCGCGTCCACGCTCGGCCCGGGATCGACCACGTCGGCTGTGGCGATTGCCAAGCCGGTCAACAGGTTTCCGGCGTGTACCGTCACGTCGCTCGGGGTAAGGTCGCCGCGGATCGCCCGGGTGACGAGGGCGTCGAAGGGGGTGCCGGCCCAGAGCCGGATCTGCGCGCCGTCCGCGCGTAGCCGGATCAGCCCGGCCGGATCCCATCGGGCTACCCGACCGGTGAACGCGGTCGCATCGTCGCGATCGGCCTGCTCGGCCGGCGAGAGAGTTGCCACTGCTCAGCCGCCGTCGATCTCGGGAGAATCCGCCCCAGGGGCGTCACCCGCGACCGGCGCCGGAGCGGCGGTGGCCTCGGGCCGCGGTGGATGAAGGTATTGCATCAAGAAGGTTCGCTCCCGATCGTCGAGCCGCCGCGGCCGGAAGGTCACCGGATCAACCGGGACGAGAACCGAGAGCGCTGTCGCCATTGTCGTGCCGGCGACCGACAGCACGTAGTCGACCGTCATCGATGCCGATCCCAGATTGGTCAGTCCCATCGACACAGTGACGGGCAGCTCCATGCCTATCGGTCGTTTGTAGTCGATCTCCAGCCTGGCCACCACGATCCCCTCGGTGAGCCGTTCGACGCCATGCCGAGCGGCCTCGGAGAACAGCCAGTCGACCCGGGCCTCTTCCAGCAGGGTGACAGTCTTGGCGTTGTTGACGTGCCGGAATGCGTCGAGGTCCGACCATCGCACCCGCACCTGCGTCACATACCGTCGGCTCACTGCACACTCCCTCACCTGATCGCTCGTCAGCAGTCTGCCGCACGGCCACCAGCGGCAAGACCATGTCCGGCGCGAACAGCTGGCAACGCTGGGCGGAGATCCGCGCGGCACGGTCGGGTCGCGGCCGGCGGGCGAACCGGACGGTGCTGCGGCGGGTCGGCGAAGACGCGGCCGGATTGTGCGGACGAATTGAATCAGCGACCTGCGTCGACACTCAGACAAGCAGGTGCGAGAAGGATCCGAGTGGATGGAATTGTCGTGACTGGGTACTGCATGGGCGTTGATCTCGGTACCACCTTCTCCGCCGCGGCGACGGTCGACGAGACCGGAATCCCGGCGATGGTGGGGCTGGGCAACCGCGCCATGCAGATCCCCTCGGTGCTGTTCGTCGGAGCCGATGGGGAGGTCCTGGTCGGCGAGCCGGCCGAACGGCGGGCGCGGAACGACCCCACCCGCATCGTCCGCGAATTCAAGCGGCGGATGGGCGACAGTGTCGCGATCTACCTGGGCGGCAAGCCTTTTCCGATCGAGCAGCTCACCGCGCGGTTGCTCCGCTGGGTCATCGACCAGACCACAGAGCGGATGGGTGAGGCACCGGCACGACTCACGTTGACCCATCCGGCGGCCTGGGCGGAATTCAATGTCGGCAAGTTGCGCAAGGCTGCCGAGATCGCCGGTTTCCCGGATGTGACCATGTGCCCCGAGCCGGTTGCGGCGGCCTTCCAGCACGCACGGAGCAACCAGGTCGACATTGGTGACCGGATCTGCATCTACGACCTCGGCGGCGGAACCTTCGACGTCTGCGTTGTCCAGAAAACCGCCGTCGGATTCGAGATTCTCGGCACCCCAACGGGTCTCGATCCGCTCGGCGGCGTCGACTTCGACAAGCTGGTCATCGACCGGATCAATGACGAGCTTTCGTTGCTCGATCTGGAGGCCGATCCGGAGGATGCGGGCTTCTGGCGGCTGGGCCGCGACTGCGTGGACGCAAAAGAGGCGCTATCCACCGATGTCGACGTCACCATCCCGGTCGCCGTCGGCGGGCTGACAACCTCACTGCGTCTGACCCGCAGCGAGTTCGAAAGCATGATCCAGGAAAAGCTCGACGCGACCATCGGTCTGACGCAGCGCGTGCTGCGGTCTGCCGGTCTGACCTCCGCGGAGCTGACCGCGCTTGTCCTGGTGGGCGGGTCGTCGCGGATTCCCCTGGTGTCCGAGAAGTTGGCCGGCGCCTTCCACTGCCCGCTGGCGCTCAACACCCATCCCAAGCATGAGGTTGCCCTCGGCGCGGCGTTGGCCGGCCGTCAGTCAGTCGGGCATCCTGTTGCCGGGCATCCGGTCGCAGCAGACCCGGCGCCGGACACCCCTGCCCGCACCGCGTCCGCGGAAACAGCCGGCCGCAGTTCGCACCGAGCGGCCAGGGTTCGGCCGGCCCGATCGGCCCGCAGATGGCGACGGCCGACCCTGATCTCCGCCGGGATCACTGCCGTCGTGGCAACCGTGCTCTTCGGCGGCGGGTGGCTCGCGGCGCCGGGATCGATGGATACGGCGCGGGCTTCCGGACCGCTCGGGCAGGCCGGGACCAGTTCAGCGGCGGTGACGGAGACCACAGCTACGCCGAGCGCCGGGGCGACCACCGAACTCCCAGCCAGCGAGCCAACCACCACCGCACCGACCACCGCACCGACCACCGCACCTGCGCCCACCGACCCAGCGACCACGGCCATCCCGACCAGCGACGGGCCGCCGTCCCCAGACACCCCAGCAGCGGCCACAGGCGATGCCGTGACGCCGACGACGGAGGTCCCGCCAACCGTCTCCACCGCCGTGCCGCCGGCCACTCTCGACGCCACGTCGGTGGCGTGGTTGCGGGTCCAGTGCAACGGCGGATTTCAGCTGAAGCAGGCGAAGGTCACCCAGACGAAGTTCCGCAATGTCCTCGCCGCCCAGCAGGCGTTCGTGGCGTCCTACACCCGGCAGGCGACCATCGCCGGGCAGACCGCCGACGTGCTCGGCGCGATGGAGCCGGCGCTCATCGCCGATGGTCGGATCGATGCGGCGGCGGCCGTGGCCGGCTGGCAGTTGTTGAAGGACCTGCTCACCGAAGGCGCGCAGGACATTGCGAACCTCGCCCCCCAGACCACCGCGGACATCGATGCCGCCAACGAGAACAACAACGCACGACTCGATCAACGGAACTACAGCCCCGCCGACCTGAGTCAATTGACTCCGGCCGAGACCGCCTTCGTCGGCACAATGCCGGGCTGCGAGGGGCTCGTCGCTCACCGGTGACGGCAGGCGCGCGGCGGTGCCGAACCTGTGCTGAATTGGTGCGCAAGGCTGCCGAACCGGTGCTGAAGCGGTGCGCAAGGCTGCCGAACCGGTGCTGAAGCGGTGCGCAAGGCTGCCGAACCTGTGCTGAAGCGGTGCGCAAGGCTGCCGAACCTGTGCTGAAGCGGTGCTGATGGGGCAGATCTACCGCCTCGGCATGACCGCAGCACCCCTCATCCGACCACTCCGCCCCACCAGCACCGGCCGGCGTGCGAGCAAAGCGCGGGCCGGCGTGGGAAGAAGCACCGGCCGGCGTGGGAAGAAGCACCGGCCGGCGCGCGAGAAAGCGCCGGCCGGCATGAACAAGCCGGTCAGCCGCGGTGCCGTCCGGGAGCAGGCCGGCGCCGGTAGATGACCAGCAGGGTGAAACCTGCGGCGACCAGCGCCAGGCCAAGGGCCCCGGCTTGGGCGCTGTTGACGCCGGTGTAGCTCAACGCCCGGCTGGCGTCGACCGACCACACCCGTCCGGCACCGTCGGAAGAGCCGCCCGTGCCCGCATCCACGCCGGCGGCAACATCCTCGCCGGCCACCGCGACCGGCGCCGCGACGACGGTCAGCGGGACCGTGGTGGTCACCCCGCAGGAGACGCCGACCACCTCGATGGTGTGTTGGCCGACGGCGGTGGTCACCGGGATCGTGACCGTCTGCTCGAATCGCCCTGACCCGTCGGCCGTCACCGTGCCCAACTCCACCGGCTCGGAGTGCAGGACGAACCGAATCGGCTCCCCGGGCGAGTAGCCCTGCCCGGTCAACGTCAGTGTCCCACCGGGCGACACCTCGGATGCCGACAGCAGAACCCCCGGCCGGTCACCGGTTTGCGGGTTCAGCGAGGGCGCGGCGAAGTAGGTGGCGACGACGGTGTTGGTGACCTGTCGGGTGGCGACCTCGGTTTCGGTGACGCGATCGGTCTGCGTCACCCGGTCAACCACCGGCTGGGTTTCGGTCACCGTGGCGACCCGGTCGGCCGGAGCCGTCTGCGTCGTGGGAACCGTGACAGTCGTCGGGACAGTCACCGTGGTCGGCACGGTCACGGTCGTCGGAACGGTTGTCGGAACGGTCACCGTCGTCGGCACGGTCACCGTCGTCGGTACGAAAACGGTGCTCTCGACCTTCTCGGTGACGGTGTGGTCGACGGTTTCGGTGACGGTGTGCTCGACCTTCTCGTAGGCGGTCTCGGTCACCGTTTCCGTCTGGTATTCGGTCACGGTCACCGTGGCCGGAGGTCGAGGTGGAACCCAGACCGCGGCGGCACACTGGTCGGCAACCGCATTGATCGCTGTGTCGCATTCCTTGGCGGCCGCGGAGGCGCTGAAAAGGACCACTCCCAGACACGCGATCATCCCGCCGGCCAGCAACAGCGCGAGAACTCTGATGCGGTGCCCTGATCGTTCGTGGTGACGACCGCCTTGCATACGTGTACCCACGCCGAGCCCCATTTCAAAGCCGCTGGTTTTCGACCCGGCGGCGCAACGGTGAAATGCCTGACCTGGGACTGATGGATCAACGGTGGGCGAAATACACTGATCGACCGGTCATCGGAAAACCTGCGGGGCTCAGTGGATCTCGCAGGATCCCTACTGCTCGGGCTGCGGCGGCGGCGCCGCCACGAGTGCCTGCAATTCCACATCGATCGAATGCCACACAAAGGTCGAGCGCGCCGCGGAACACATTCGGCTCGACAGCGCGGTGACCCCGTTCAGCGCTTCTTTGACCTCGTCCAGCAAAAGGGACTGCTGCTCACCCCATCTGATTGCTGACATCGCATCCTCCCCTCCTTTTGCGGAGTTCACGATCACCCTTGTGATACTCCGACGCTGCCCGCCCGGCCGGGCTCGCCGCACAGCGTCCGGCAGGACGGGTGCCAGCAGGCGGATCCGGGATATCGCCGAAAAGTCGATGTATCTGCGAGCGGGTTCGGCCATCCGCCAAGAGTCAGGAGACGTGCCGGAAAGGCGGTACCGATGGTTCGTCTCAACGAGCACACTACTTGCAGACGTGGATGCGCACGGCTGTCGTTACCGCTTCGACACCAGCGGCGTTCGACGGCCCCCGGCATCGAAACACCCAGCAGCACGCAGCTCATCGACACAGGCCTTCAACACAGAGGCGGGACCCGCATGACGGAAACCGTGGACGTGGCCGAACTCTTGCAGGCGGCCGCCAGAGGCGACCAGCAGGCGTGGGATCGGCTTGTCGACCGTTACATGTCACTGGTCATCTCGGTGATCCGCAAGTATCGCCTTTCCGACAAGGACGCCGAGGATGTCAGCCAGACGGTCTGGCTGCGCCTCGTCGAATACATCGACAGAATCAGGGAACCCCGCGCCTTGCCCGGCTGGATAGCAACGACGACGAAGAACGAGGCGCTGCGCCTCTTGAAAGCAAAGTCCCTGGTGGATCCGACGAATCCGAGCGCCGGCGGACCACTCGATGTGGATACCGATTCGGTGGAACTGGACGATAGCCTGCTCCGGGAGGAGCGACATCAGGCAATACTCGCCGGGCTCGCGGAGTTGGAGCCGCACCAGCGGCAACTGCTCGAGTTGCTGGTCGCTGACCCACCCCTGTCCTATCAGGAAATCAGCAGACGAACCGGGATGCCGGTCGGCAGCATTGGGCCAACCCGAGCGCGTTGCCTCGCTCGGCTGAAGGCAACGGCGCCGATTCAGGCCCTACTCTCGGCTGAGAGCTGGGACAACGCGGGAGGTGGGCAGCGATGACGTCAGCAAGATGGGCAGATGACGACGAAGAACTCCTTGCGATGATCAAGGCCGCAGTGACCGGTCACGACGTCCTGAGCCAGGAGGTTGATACCGCGGCCGACGCTACCGACATCGACGCTACCGACATCGATGTGTCAGGGGCCCATGCGGCGCCGATCGGTGACGCGGTCATTGTCCGAATGCGGCAAGCGGCCAAGGCCGCGTACACCTGGCGCACCATCGACCAGGAACTGGATCGATTGACCATGCTGTCGGATTCGGATCTGGTGTCGGCCACCCGAGTACGCGGCCCCGGCGTCACCCCCTATCGCATCGTGGAGTTCCATGGTCACAACCTTGACCTGGAACTGGAGATCGGCGATCAATCGCTGGTCGGCCAGGTGTATCCGGCTATGCAGGGTGTGGTGACCCTGCTCACGGCAAACGGTGCCAGCGTCGAATCACCGGTCGACGAAGTCGGCTGCTTCCTTTTTGCCCGGCCCGCCGCGGGACCGTTTCGCCTGCGGTGCGACATCGGCACGGCAGACGTGGTGACCGAATGGATCACCCTGACCTGACGGCTGCCTGACCTGACGGCTGCCTGACCCGATGGCCACGACGAGCCGGGCCGTCACCGAATCATCGAACGGATCTCCCTGGCGGCCACCGACAGCGGCGCCAGGTCGCCGCCGGACACGGTGGCAATCTCGCCCAACGTGCGCCGCGCCCTGGCCAGCCGCGAGGCGTTCTCCGCCTCCCATTGATTGATCTTGCTGAACGCGTCCTGGGCGCCCGATGTCGTGGACAGCACGTCAGCGGTCAGCATCCGCAGGGACCGGTACAGATCGTCCCGCAACGCCTGCCGGGCCAGCGCGTGCCAGCGGTCGCCACGGTCCAGTGCGGTCACCGCAGACAGCAAACGGTCGAAGTCCAGGTGCGCGGACAGCGCGTAGAGCAGTTCCGCGCACTCCAGGAGATCGCGGCCGGTGTCGGCGGCCACGTCGACCGCGTCCAGCAGGCTGAACGTGTGCAGCGAATACGCCACCGTGCTCGCCAGCTCGGCCGGCGTGCCGGCGCCGACCAGTTCGTCGATCTCCCGGTCGACACTGGCCCGGTCCTCACCGCAGACCAGGCGCGGCAGCAGTGGCGTCAGATCGGCCACCGGCTGCCGGTACCGGTCGATCTCGCCGACCACTTCCAGCGGTTGCGGGCGCCTGGTCAGCAGCCAGCGGGTGGCCCGGTCCAGCAGCCGCCGGGCCCGCAGGATCAGCGTGTCCTGAGTTTTCGCGGGCGCCCGGTTGTTCAGAGCCGCGACCGCCGCCCACACCGCGGGCAGGTCGAAGACCGCGCTGGTGATGGTGTACGCGCGGATGGCGTCCTCCGGGGTCGCCGCCATCTCCTCCTCCAGCCGGAAGGAATACGAGATGCCGGCCCGGTTGACCAGCTCGTTGACCGTCTCCGTGGTGACGATCTCGCGGGCGAGCGGGTGCTCGGTGATCGACTTCGCGGCGGCGGGCGAACCGTCCCGCATCTGACTCGGGAAGTACGCAGGCAGGGTCGCCGCGTACGCGGGGTCGTCGGGGAGTTCACCGGCCAGCATCGCCCGGCTCAGCCCGGCCTTGACGTAGGCCAGCAACACCGCGAGTTCGGGGCCGGCCAGCCCTTCGCCGGCGCCGAGCCGGGCGTTGATCTGCTGGTGGTTGGGCAGGAACTCCAGGTTCCGGTCGAGCTGACCGGTTTCCACCATCGCGTCGATCAACCGGGAATGAACGGTCAACATCGACGACGCATGCAACCTGGACGCACCGAGAACCGTGTTCTGGCCACGGTTGTCGGCCAGCACCAGCTCGGCAACCTCGTCCGTCATCGAAGTCAGCAACTCCCGGCGACCGGCTTCGTCGAGGTCGCCGGCCTCCATCCGGTTCTGCAGGGCGATCTTGATGTTGACCTCATGGTCGGAGGTGTCGACGCCCGCCGAGTTGTCGATGGCGTCGGTGTTGATCCGGCCACCGGAACGGGCGAACTCGATCCGGCCCAGCTGCGTCACACCCAGGTTGCCGCCCTCACCGACGACCTTGACCCGGAGCTCGGCACCGTCCACCCGCAGCGCGTCGTTGGCCTTGTCCCCCACTGCGGCATTCACCTCGGTGGAGGCCTTGATGTAGGTGCCGATGCCGCCGTTCCACAGCAGGTCGGCAGGCGCGAGCAGGATCGCGTGCATCAGCTCCGTGGGCGACAGCGCGTCGATCTCCGGATCCAGTCCAAGGGCGTCGCGCATCTGCTCGGTGATCGGGATCGACTTGGCCGTCCGCGGGAACACGCCGCCGCCGGCCGAGATCAACGCGGGGTCGTAATCGGCCCACGAGGACCGCGGCAGCTCGAACAGCCGCAGTCGTTCGACGAACGATTCACCGACGTCCGGATTCGGGTCGACGAAGATGTGCCGGTGGTCGAAGGCCGCGAGCAGCCGGATGTGCTGGGACAGCAGCATCCCGTTGCCGAAAACGTCACCGGACATGTCGCCGACGCCGACACAGCTGAAGTCCTCTGCCTGGGTGTCGATCCCGAGTTCCCGGAAGTGGTGCTTGACCGATTCCCAGGCGCCTCGGGCGGTGATGCCCATCGCCTTGTGGTCGTAGCCGACGCTGCCGCCGGAGGCGAACGCGTCATCCAGCCAGAACCCGTAGTCCTGGGCAACACCGTTGGCAATATCGGAGAAGGTCGCGGTGCCCTTGTCGGCGGCGACCACCAGGTACGAGTCGTCGTCATCCCGGCGAACCACCCGATCCGGCGGGACGATGACCCCGCCGTGCCGGTTGTCGGTCAGGTCGAGCAGACCCGCGATGAACATCCGGTAGCAGGCAACACCCTCGGCCAGCTGCCGCTCGCGATCGACCTGCGGATCACCGATCGTCGTCGGCGGTCGCTTGACCACGAACCCGCCCTTGGCCCCGACCGGGACGATGACGGCGTTCTTAACTTCCTGTGCCTTGACCAGCCCGAGGATCTCCGTGCGGAAATCCTCCGGCCGGTCCGACCAGCGCAGACCGCCGCGGGCGACGTCGCCGAACCGCAGATGGACGCCCTCCAGCCGCGGCGAGTACACCCAGATCTCATGCGCGGGAACGGGTTTCGGGACACCCGGGACCTTGTGCGGATCCAGCTTGACCGATTGGAACTCCCGGCGGTTGCCGAGATCGTCCACCCGGTACTCGTTGGTCCGCGAGGTGGCCGTGATGACGCTGAGCAGGGTCCGCAGGATCCGATCGGCATCCAGGCTGGTCACCGCGTCCAGGGCGGCCGTCATGCTCGATACCAGCCGGGCCGCCTCCGTCGCCCGGTCGGACCGGCCGTCGGCCGAATCGGCGAACAGGTCGGGGGCGAACTGCACCGCGAACAGCCTGGCCAGGTCGGCCGCCAACTGCGGGTGCGAACACAGCACCTGTTCGACATACTTCTGCGTGTAGGGGGTTCCGATTTGCCGTAGGTAGTGTGCGTACGACCGGAGGGTGGCAACCTCGCGCCAGTTCAGGCCGGCGCCCAGTACCAGCTGGTTGAACCCGTCCACCTCGCTGTTACCGGACCAGGCGGCGATGAAGGCCTCGGAGAACCGGGTCCGCAGTTCGGGGTCGTCGGCCCCCTTCGACACATCCTCGTGCGGGAAGCTGAGGCCGAAGTCGTAGATCCGCGACAGGGTTCCGTCGGACTGCCGGACCTCGAACGGCCGTTCATCCAGCACATCGGCGCCGAGGGTCTGCAGCACCGGCAGCGCCCGGGACAACGTGACGGCGCCGCCGCTGACGTACAGCTTGAGCCGCCAGTCGCCCACCGTGTCCGCGTCGCCGCGGGTCATCTTGAGGGCGAGGTCGTCGGGGCCCTTGAGCTGATCGAGCAGTCGCAGATCGGCCACGGCGTCGTCGACCTGGTAGGTCTCCTTGTAGCCCTCGTCGAAGGCATCGGCGTAGCGGGACAGCGCACCGGCGGTGTCCAGGTCTTCGTCACCGCCGCCGACGACCGCGGCGACCAGCCGGTCGTCCCAGGTGCGGATGGTGCTCCGGAGCGCCTTGGTCAGGGCATTGAGATCGGGGGCGACGGGGTTCGCCGGGTCCGTGCTGACGGTGAAATGCACTGCGGCGAGCAGGGAGTCGCCGACCCGGGCGGTGTACCGGATACCGCTGCCGTTGAACGCGTCCAGCAGGATGTGCTGCATCGCCAACCGGCAGTCGGTGGTGTACCGGTCTCGTGGCAGATACACCATCACGGACACGAAACGGCCGAACGGATCCGGCTGCAGGAAGGCCCGCAACCGTCGCCGGCTGGCCAGTTGCAGCACGCTGCTGACGACCTCGACCACCTGATGCGGGTCCGCCCAGAACAGTTCGGCCCGCGGGAAGGTCGCCAGCAGGTCCATCGCCCGCTGGCCGGTGTAGGTGTCGGGCGCAGCCCCCAGCGTCGACAGCACGGACTGCACGATGAGCCGCAGCACCGGGGTGGTGGTGATCTCCGCGTTCAGGGCGCGCGGCGTCAGCACCCCGAGGAACCGGTGCTCGGTCAGCACGCTGCCGTCGGAGGAAAGGATCCGGGCACGCACCTCGAACGGCGGCACATCCCTGGTCAACGCAGACCCGGCGGAGGCCTGGGTCAACAGCAAGTGAGCCGGGTGGGCACCGGTGATCGTCATCAGCTGATCGGAACGATCCTCGGTCGACCCGGTCACCGCATCCCGCAGGATGCCCAGCCCGGAACCGGGCACCGGCGCGAGGGTCGAACCGGCAGAGCCGGCCAGGATCTCGTGCCGGCAATATCCGAGGAAGGTCATGTTTCCGCTGATCAGCCAGTACAGGAAGTCCGCAGCTTCGGACACCTCTTGCGCCGAACGCGGCGAGAACGTGCCGCGCAGTTCGGCCGCGACGGAGGCTGCGGCACCGGTGAGCGCGCCGCTGTCGCCAACGACCGACCGAACGTTGTCCAGGGCGTGTCGGAGTGCGTCCTCGATCGTCTCGGCGCGCTCGGCGTCGGACAGCCGGTCGATCAGGATGTGCATCCAGGATTCGCGGAAGTTGAAGCCGTGCTCGGGGGCCCTGCCGGAGTCCTCGGCGACCGTCAGCAGTTCCCCATTGGCGTCCCGGCAGCCGAGCAGAATGGGATGCAGCACCCGGTGCACCGTGACGTTCTGCATGGTCAATGCGCCGATCACGGAATCGACCAGGGACGGCATGTCGTCGGTGACGATGTCGATGACGGTTTTGGTGTCCGTCCAGCCGACGGTGCCCTCGGCCGCGGACGGAGCGGGGTTGAACACCCGGATCCGGACCTCGCCGGGGTTGCGGCGCTGTCCCACTCGCCAGTGGCCGTCGACGACACCCAGCACGTCCTGTGCGGTCTTGGGCTGATCCTCGGCCGGGACATGACGGAAGTAGGCGTCGATCATGGCGGCGCGGTCCGGCCGGAGCGTCGCGGCAAGAGCGGCCGCCGAATCCGGGTCCAACTCCTGATCGCGATGGTTCGCCAGAACCGGTGCCATCGCGGGGATGTCCGTCTGAGTCATCGCCGAGACCATCCGAGGTCGAACCCGATCATGCTGCCCCTCCACATCCGGGCACAGGCGTGCCCCATCCCGGGCGCGACGCTGCGATCCGGTCCGGGAGCGAGCCTATGCCCTCGCCCGCGGTTGCATCGGAGTTCTGACGATGGATCGTGATTGTTCTCGCCCGGACGCAACCTGCCGCCGCGTGGCGGCGAACCGGACGCCCGGGGACGTCAACCGGTCGACCGGGCTGCCGACCGGTTGCGGTGGGCCGGCCCGGCAGTGCTGGCGGTCAGTCCCTAGTCAACTTGCGATGGGTGACCCGGTGCGGCCGGGCGGCGTCGACGCCGAGCCGGCTGACCTTGTTCTTCTCGTAGTCGGAGAAGTTGCCCTCGAAGAAGTACCACTTCGATTCGTCCTCGTCGGTGCCCTCCCAGGCCAGGATGTGCGTGCACGTCCGGTCCAGGAACCAGCGATCGTGGGAGATCACCACCGCGCAACCGGGGAATTGTTCCAGCGCGTTCTCCAGCGAGCCGAGGGTCTCTACATCGAGGTCGTTGGTCGGTTCGTCGAGCAGGATCAGGTTGCCGCCGACCTTGAGGGTCAACGCCAGGTTCAGCCGGTTCCGCTCTCCACCGGACAGCACGCCGGACGGCTTCTGCTGATCCGGTCCCTTGAAGCCGAACGCCGAGACGTAGGCCCGGGACGGCATTTCGACGTGCCCGACCTTGATGTAGTCGAGCCCGTCGGAGACCACCTGCCAGACGTTCTTCTTCGGGTCGAGCCCACCCCGGTTCTGGTCGACGTAGGACAGCTTGACCGTTTCGCCGATCTTGACGGTGCCGGCGTCCGGCTCCTCGAGTCCGACGATGGTCTTGAACAGGGTGGTCTTGCCGACGCCGTTGGGCCCGATGACGCCGACGATGCCGTTCCGCGGCAGGGTGAACGACAGGTTGTCGATGAGTACCCGGTCGTCGAAGCCCTTCTTCAGGTCGTGCGTCTCGACGACGATCGAACCCAGCCGCGGGCCCGGCGGGATCTGGATCTCCTCGAAGTCGAGCTTGCGGGTGCGCTCGGCCTCCGCGGCCATCTCCTCGTAGCGGGCGAGCCGGGACTTCGACTTGGCCTGCCGGGCCTTCGCGCCGGACCGCACCCAGGCCAGTTCTTCCTTGAGGCGCTTGGCGAGCTTGACGTCCTTGCGGCCCTCGACCGTCATCCGGTCGGACTTCTTCTCCAGGTAGGTGGAGTAGTTGCCCTCGTAGGGGATCAGCCGGCCGCGGTCCACCTCGGCGATCCACTGCGCGACGTTGTCCAGGAAGTAGCGATCGTGGGTGACGGCGAGCACGGCGCCCGGGTAGGACGCGAGGAACTGCTCCAGCCACTGCACGGACTCGGCGTCCAGATGGTTGGTCGGTTCGTCGAGCAGCAGCAGATCAGGGGCGGAGAGCAGCAGCTGACAGAGCGCGACCCGGCGCCGCTCACCGCCGGACAGGATGTCGACCGGGGAATCCCCCGGCGGGCAGCGCAGCGCGTCCATGGCCTGGTCGATCTTGGCCTCGAGGTCCCAGGCGCCGGCGTGGTCGAGTTGCTCGGCGAGCTCGCCCATCTCATCCATCAGCTTTTCGTTGGTGTAGTCGGTCTCCATCTCGACCAACACCTGGTTGTAACGCGCCATCTTCGCGTTGATGTCACCGAAGGCGAGCTGGATGTTCTCCAACACGGTCTTGGTCTCGTCCAGGTGTGGCTCCTGCATGAGGATGCCGACGGAGTACCCGGGGGTGATGAACGCCTCGCCGTTGCTCGGGGTGTCCAGCCCGGCCATGATCTTCAGGATCGTCGACTTGCCGGCGCCGTTCGGTCCGACGACGCCGATCTTGGCGCCGGGGAAAAACGACATGGTGACGTCATCGAGGATGACCTTGTCGCCCACGGCCTTGCGGGCCTTCTTCATGGTGTAGATAAATTCGGGCACTTCAGGGTTCCTCTCGAGGCGATCTGCTGGTCGGCGCACGGGTGCTGGTCGCCGCGCCGTCAGGGTTCAACGCATTAGCGTGCAGCTTCAATCTCAGCGGTGCCCCGTCGAGTCCGGGAAAAGCACCCGTACCCGCTCGGTTCGTGCCGCCCATTCCGAGCGGCGCAATCCCCCCACCGCATGAGAACGGTCGGCGGATCGACGCCGTCCTACAGTCTGCCGGACTCCAACGGGTGGTTGAGCCGCCTGTGCGGGTGGGAAGGCCGGACTCGCCCGACGCGGGACCGCCCGGAAGGCACAAACTGGACCAACGGAAAGTAAAGAGATGGTCAAGGAGTAGCTGCGTGCGGGTGACGTCGGGGATCGGTGAGGCCGCTGAATCCGCTACCGCCACCGCACCCCGGACGCGCCCGGACTGGCGGATGCCGGAGGTCGCACCGAACGAGTACAACAGCGCGGCCGTGCGCCAGGCGATCCGCCGCGATCGCGCCGCACGGCGCACCATCACCCGTAGCCGATGGTGGTTTCCGCTGGTCGGCGGACTGCTCGCGATCGCAGGTTGCTGGGGGCTGCTGAAGACCGACCAGGTGGTTGCCGACCAACTGATCTGGCCGACTGCCGGCGCGCAGTTCGTGGAGGTGGGGCCGCGACCGGCCGACCCGGAGCAGACCGGCGACCGGATGGTGGTCGTCGTCGCCGGGCTGAACCGCAAGGACGGCACCGGGGTGGCGGAAGCCTTGATGCCGGCACTGGCGGTCGAAAACACCCGGGTCTTCAGCCTTGTCTATGGCAGCGGGATCAGCGATCGGGACATCCTGGACAAGTTCGACGGCCTGATCAGCCGATTCCAGCCGCAGCAGGTCAGCTTCTTCGGCAGCAGCATGGGCGGCGACGTGGTGCTGGAACTGGCGGCGCACACCCAGGAACTCCGCACCGGGTACGTGCGCAACCTGCTGGCGTTGCCCGGCACCGCCAACCCAGCCGCCACCGCTCCAGCCGACTCGCTCCTCACAGCCGCCGTCATCGCCGCGGCGCAGGCCGACCGTGACCGCGGGACCACCGGTTCGGACATGGGGATCACCGACAGCAGGTCAGGCTCGCAGGCCCTCGGCTCGCAGGCCCCCGGCTCGCAGGCCCCCGGCTCGCAGGCCCCCGGCTCGCAGGCCCCCGGCTCGCGGGCCACCGGCGCGCGGGCCACCGGCGCGGCGGCCACCCGCTCGGCGGCGACGACCGCTGACGCCGAACCGGCCGCAGTGCCGCCACCGCGGCTGGGCACGATCTTCCTGGACTGCTCACCGCTCGGCGCGGACGATGTGCGCGACTCCAGTCGGACCAAGGCCGACGCGCTGACCGCGGTGATGGAGGCAACGGGCACTGAGGGCGGCGCCGCGGTCCGCATGGCCGCCGAGGTGCTCGGACAACAACAGCAATGGTCGTTCGGCCGGTTCCCGTTTCTGCAGGTACGAACGGACGACCTGATGTTCAAGGTCAATCAGGTGTGGCAGCAGAAGATCAGCGCACCCGGGATCTCCACTCAGCTGATCAAGGATCAGTACGGCGTCATCCGCCGCACCGATATCGATGGGATCTCCGAGTCGTTCGTGCCCGGCACCCGGATCGTCTACTTCCTGCCGGAGAGCCGGCACGACGATCGGACGGTCCGGGTCGAACGGGTCGAGCAAACCCTGCTGCAACTGGCCGCCGACAGCGCCTTTGACCTGCGGATCGTCGAGATTCCCGGCGGTCATCACGCCAGCGCGGAGAGCGACTCCGGGGCCTACCGCCTGGCGATCGACGCGGTGAACCTCGACACGGCTTGACGACAGCGACGTTCGGGGCTCGTAGGAAACGTTCGTAGACCACCATCGCCGGGGCGGCGACGCCGTAGCCGCCCACATCAGGCGGCTAGTCCACGGCAACCAACTCGCCATTCCGACCGCCGGGCTCATCGTCCGCAGCCTCCCACGGTGCCCGATAGTCGTCCTCCTCGGCCGACTCGAACGGTTCCACCAGGGGCCGGTCGGCGCCGAGTTCGGCGGTTCGCTCCGATTCGGTCGGGACCGTCGACGGCTCGCTGCTCTCCCGGTGCTCCATCGGATTGCGGGTGAACCGGCTGCCCGCCTTGGCAACGTCCAGGCCGACGAAGTCGGCCTTGACCTCGGTGAAGTACTGGGTGGTGCCGTTCTTCTCGAACCGGCGGGTGGCGATCCGACCGGAGACGATGACCGGATCACCCTTCCGGACGGTGGTCAGCACCGCCGTGCCGAGGGTTCGCCAGCAGACGACGGTCACGCCGAATTCGTCACCGCTCACCCAGTCGTTGCTGGCCTTGTCGAAATACCGTTCCGTCGCCACCACCCGAAAGCTCACCCGATCGCCGGTCGACCCGACGGACACCTGCGGGTGGGCCGCTGCTCGACCCACCAGCGTCACCGAAGCTGCGTTCATGCTCATCGTCATCCCCTTGTCTGTTGGCCGGACTGCTCGGGCCGGCCGGCTCGTCGGCCTGCACAGACCGTGTCAGCCGGCAGGACGGGGCAGTAGGGAGACCGACAGAATGTGGACGAAAATCGGACATGGGGACAAACCGGCGCGACAGCGGAAAGGACTGTGTCCTGTTCGGGTGAACCCTGCGTTGTTCGAGTCAAAGCTGCAGGCAAAGCTTCGCTGTTCAGGTGAAAGCTGCGCGTCGCGTCGTGATTGGGCGGAAGAGGCTGAAGACTTTGGTCGTGACCACGGGTTCTCGTTGGGCCAGCGCCGGCCCAACGAGGCGTGATTCGGGATCGGATCCCTGTCGGACGACGGGCCGGTGCTGCGTTGCGCGCGAATGTGCAGAGTTGAACTGAACGTTCTCGACAATCGTGTCCGTGTCTATCCTGCGGATCCCCTATACCAAGGGCCTCGCGGTGGAAGCTTTGAACTGAACGAGACAGACTGACTACAGCCTGTCGAATGGCGCCGAGTAGCGGTACTTCCCCACCATGGCCGGATCGAAGGCGGTCAGCGTGCGGACCTGAAAGTACGCGCCCCAGGCAGGATCCGGTGCCTCGATCCGGAAGTCGGCGGCAGCGACAAAGCCGAATCGACCGTAGAAGTCGGGCGAGCCCAGCAGCACCAGCGCTGGCTCCCCCGCCCGGTCTGCGGCGTCGATCAACGCCCACATCAGGGTGCTGCCGATACCGGCGCCCTGCCGTGCGGGCAGCACGCTGACCGGTCCGACCCCGACCATCCGACGCTCGCCGGCGGGACCGATCAGGGTGCCGTAGCTGCTGGTCACCTGACCGACGATCTCGCCGGCCAGCTCGGCGACCAGCGTCAATTCCGGGACGAAAGCCGAGTCGGCTCGCAGTTCGTCGGTCAGGACGGCCTCGGCCACCGGCTGGTCGGTGGATTCGACGGGCGCAAAGGCCGCCGTGATCAGGTCCTGCACCGCGGGGCGGTCAGCACCTGCCTCCGGCCTGATCAGCACCGTCACCGAACAGGTCCATCCGGATCGCTCGCGGACTCCGCGGTCACCTCATCGACCGGCCGAGACGCCGAGGCCCGATCCCGCTCGGCCAGACCGGCAAGCATCCGGTTGTAGGCATCGAGCTCTTCGTCGTTCTTACGATCCCCTGCCCGGTCGGACCGGCGGGCGTCACGTTCGTCGCTGCGCGCCCATTGGGAGACCAGCGCGATCATCACGATGATCATCGGGATCTCGGTGGCCCCCCAGGCGATGGCGCCGCCGAGTCGCTGGTCACCGACCAGGTCCGTGACCCAGGGCAGGGCGAGACTGTTGTAGTAGTCGGTCGCCATCGCCTTGTGCGAATTCATCAGGGCCAGCCCGAAGAACGCGTGGAACGGCAGCGCCCCGAGCAGCATGGCCAGTTTGACCATCGGCTGCACCTGCCGCGGGGACGGATCCACCCCGATGATCACCCAGTAGTACAGGTACCCGACGACCAGGAAATGCAAGTTCATCACCAGGTGGCCAAGGTGGGAGGCGATCATCACCTCGAACAGGGAGGTGAAGTACAGCGCGTAGAACGACAGGATGAACAGTGGGAAGACGACCAGCGGGTGGGTGATGAATCGCGCGGGCCGGCTGTGTAATCCGTTCGCGATGTGCTCCCGAAGCCCTGGGACATCCCCGCGACGGGCGGCCGGGAGGGCCCGCAGCGCCAGGGTCACCGGTCCACCCAGCACCAGCAGGATCGGCGCGATCATCCCCAGCAGCATGTGCGCCATCATGTGGATCGAGAACTGCGCCTCGGCGTAGCGACCGAGCCCGGACGACGTCGCGAACACCACGAAGGCGCAGCCGATCACCCAGGCGATGGTGCGCCCGGCCGGCCACCTGTCGCCGCGGCGATGCAGTCGCCGAACGCCGATCAGATACAGCACCGCCGCGACGATGACGGCGACGCCCAGGATCCAATCGAACCGCCAGTCGGTGAGCAGCCGCAGGAACGTCGGCGGGGCGGCGATGTCGTAGCCGAGAACGAGCTCGGTGTCCGTCGGCGCCACCCCCGACGGCGGCGGTGTCGCCGTCCGGGCCAACGCCGAGGCGACACCGATCGTGGCGGCCATGATGCAGACCTCCACCACCGCCAGCCTGATCAGCGGACGTCGGTCACCATCGTCGGTGATCAGCGGCAAGGTGCGTTTGCGGTGCACGTACCCGATGGCGCCGAGAGTCGTCAGCAGCGCCGCCTTCAGCAGCACCAGCCGGCCGTAGTCGGTCATCCACAGGTCCGAGAGGTAGGAGAACCGCACCCAGGCGTTGCCGAAACCGGAGAGCGCGACGGCGATGAACGCCCAGAACGCGATCGTCGAATAACGGTGGGCAACGACCGGGAGGTGTTTGACGTGCTGCCGGGCGAGCCCGAGGAACGCGACCAGCCCGCCCACCCAGAGGCTGATCCCGACCAAGTGGAAGACCATGGTGTCGATCGCGACGTCATGGTCGCTGGTACCGGCGGCGTGCCCGGTGTTGCTTTGCGCGATGACCGCGGCCAGCGCTCCGGCCAGCAAGACGGCGGCCCAGCCGGGATGCAGCACGATGCGGGCGAGCACCGCGATGAGTGCCGCGACGATCGCCGCGATCAAGGCGCTGCGGACGCTGTCCAGGATCGAGATGCCGCTGATCACCCAGTCCGCCGAAACGGCCTCGCCGATCGGCTTGCCGAGGGTGTCGGACAGGACCAGCGGGATCAGCGCGAACCCGGCGACCGACCACACCGTCGCTGCCAGCGAGGCCGCCTTGATCGCCCGATAGCCACCGACGTCGAGAATCCCCGACGGTTGCGGCGGGACCAGCCAGGCAGCCGCCAGCAGCCACCCGACGGTCATCGCGGCGGACAGGTCGAAGATCGCCTTGACGGCGGGCAGCAGCAGATCGGTGATGGTGCCGGCACTGGGCAGACCGGGGATGTCGGTCCGGGACGGCACGATCGCCGCCAGGGCGGCGGCAACACAGCCGGCGATCAACACCGCAGCGATGACGACCGCGGTGACCGTCCAGGGGTCGTGACGGGTTCCGGTCGCATCGGCGTCACCGGCGGCGGGTCCAGTGCCGGGCGACTCCCGTCGCGCACCGTCGGCCGACGGCGAAACGGGGGTCTGAGCAGCTGCGTTTGCGGCGTCGCCGGCGTCCGTCGACGTCACATCGGTCACGGATTCACGATACTGCTCCGCACTCCGGGCCAATGCCCGGCTTATAAACCCTGCGCGGCGTGCGCCCACAGCCGCTCGGCGTTATCCGGGTCCAGCGCATAGGGCGCGACCCCGATGAGATCGGCGGACCGGTGATCGACCATCGGGGCCTCGTTGCAATCATCGAAATATCGGCCGCCGATGCTCTGCAGCAAAGGTGACACCGCGGCGAGGATTGTGGTGGCGGCGCCCTGTTGCACAGTTTTCCAGTGTTGGTAGGCGGACCGATGCCCGCCGATGCGCCGTCCTGGCCCGGTGGCGATGGTCCCCGGGTTGACCGCGTTCGCGACGATCCCGGCGGAGGCCCATTGAGCGCTGACGGCGACGGCCAGGAGCGTTGTTGCCGTCTTGGACTGCCCGTACGCGGTGAGGGGGTCGTACGGTCGGTACCGGAAATTGATGTCGTCGAAAACGACCGGACTGAAAAGGTGACTGCTGCAGCTCACCGAAACCACCCGAGCACCGTCCGCTGCGGCCGCCAGGTACTGGAAGAGGCCGACGGTGAGCGCGAAGTGGCCGAAGTAGTTGGTCGCGAATTGCAGTTCCCAGCCGTCCGTCGAGTGCTGCAGTTCCGGTAGCGCCGGCACACCCGCGTTGTTGACCAGGATGTCGAGCGGGCTCCACCATTGGTCGAGGAAATGGTCGATGGATCGCCGGTCGGTCAGGTCCAATCGGCCGGCCCGAACCAGCGGGTTACCGGTCGCGTTCCGGATGCCGGCGGCGGCTCGTTCGACCGCCGCCAGATTCCGACCGGCGATGGTGACGTCTGCCCCCCGATCGGCCAGCACCCGCGCAGTTTCGACGCCGATTCCGGAGGATGCACCGGTCACGATGGCATGTTTGCCGGTCAGGTCGACCGTGGCGGCGACGTCGTCGGCGGTCGAGGCGAAGTCGAAAGGCGTTCGGAGCAGCACGGCTGCCTCACCTTCGGGCGGCAGCACCGGAGGTGAGGACGGTGCGCCGGCTGAGCGAACCCGAGGACGCTGTGTCTGACATGTGCGACTCTCCTGGTGGAGTGGAACGCGGGCGTTCAGAGCGTGCTGACCAGTCCGCCGTCGATCCGCAGGTCGGCGCCGGTGAGGTTGCCGGCGCGCGAACTGGCCAGCAGGACGACCAGATCGGCCACTTCGGCCGGGTGGGTGAATCGGCCCGTCGCAGCACCGGCGACAGCACTCGCGGCGATCAGCTGGGGATCGATATCGTTGGCTCGGCCGAATGTTTCGGCAACGCCGCCGGAACCCAACCAGAGCGCGGTCTCGACTGGCCCAGGGCTGATGGTGTTCACCCGGACGCCCTGTGGTCCCACCTCCTTGGACAGCGATTTGCAGAAATTGCTCAACGCTGCCTTTGCCGCGCAGTAGTCGATGACGCCGGGATCGGGCAGCGTCGCGTTGACCGAGCTGATGGTGACGATGGTGGACGGAGCGCGCTGCAGCAGGAACGGGAGCGCGGCCCTGGTGGCTCGCACGGCGGAGAGCAGGTTCACCTCAAGCGACCATTGCCATTCGGCGTCGCTCACCCCGAGGAAGCCGTCGATTCGTGGGCGCACACCGCCGACATTGTTGACGAGAATGTCAATGCCGCCGAAGGTTTCAGCCGCAACAGCCATCAGGTGCTGGGCGGCGGCGTCGGAGGTCAGATCACCGAGAACGATCACCCCGGATCCGCCGGCGACCAACTCGGACAGTTCCGGCGAGCCACCACGGGCACCGGCCGTGACGCTGGCTCCCTCAGCAGCCAGCGCCTGCGCAACGGCCAGCCCAATGCCCTTGCTCGCTCCGGTGACGACGGCTGACTTTCCGGCCAACTTCAGATCCACGGTGATTCCCGCCCTTACAGATTGTTGGTCTTGAGCCAGGCGAGGCAGGCATCCGCTACGGACCGCCAGCCGGCGTCGATGGTCAGCGAATGGGAGCGGTCCGGGAATTCGAGGAAGTCCGTCACCGCATCGGAATGGCGATATTGCTTCAATGTCGCCCTGGTGACCACCTCCGGGACCGTGTTGTCCTGCCCGCCGCTGATCAGCAGCAGCGGACCCCGATTCTCGTTCGCGGTATTCACCTTGGCCGCGGAGTGCGGGTTGAAGTTCGCCGCCGCCGCCTCGAACAACGGCTTCCCTGGTGCCGGAATCGTGTAGGCGTCGAAGAGTTGTTGCGACTCTTCCTCGGACACGGCGTTGGCGAACGCGAATCGGAACTGCTCCGCGGTCAGCGAGACGGCGCGGTGCCGGTTGGCGGGGTTCTTGAAGACCGGCAGGGTTGCCTTCAGTGCCGAGAGCGGCAGCGGCAGAACCCCTTTGATCTGCGCGGCATCAATGGCGATGGCCGCGGTCGCGAGATCCTGGCCGAGCAGCTTCTGCGCGATCATGCCGCCGAACGAGTGCCCGATCAGGATGGGGGCGCTGTCCAGACCTTCGATGATGCCGGCGAAATGTGCGACAACGTCATCGATCCCGTGATCGCCGATGTCCTCGGCGTGGGCCCGTGACTCGGCGACGGTCTCCCGGTCCCCCGGCCAGCCGGGTGCGATGGCCGAAAAGCCGGCCTGGTTGAACAGATCGACCCACTGCGTCCACGACGAAGCGTGGAGCCACAGGCCGTGGATGAAGATCACTGGCTTGGTCATGCAAGAACGGTAAGTGGGCATGACCTACGGCTCTAGCGTCGCTTCGTGCGTCACAGTGCGTGCGGGACGACCGCGGTGTGCGATTCGCTAGCGTCAATCGACTCAATCCGGCAGCGGATCGGTGTCCGTGAAGACGTGCAGCGCCGAGGCCAACTGGGCACGGGAGGTGATGCCGAGCTTGGGAAACATCCGGTACAGATGCGAGCCGACCGTGCGGTGCGAGAGGAACAGCTGCTCGGAGATCTCCTTGTTCGAGAGGCCCTTCGCGGCCAGCTGGGCAATCTGCGATTCCTGGGGCGAGAGCAGGTCCCAGGCGCCGATGGCCGGTGTCCAGCCCCGCTCACCGGTCGCCCGAAGCTCAAGGTCGGCACGGTGCGCCCAGGCCGTCACGCCCAGCGCATCGAACGTCTGCCGGGCGGCGCGCAGGTGATCGCGGGAATCCTTGGTCCTGCGGTGCCGGCGCAGCCAGGAGCCGTAGTTGAGCTGAACTCGCGCCCGGTGCCAGGGCAATTCGCTACCGGGCCCGATGAGTGCTGCCTCGTACCAGGACTGCGCGGAATCGTCGTCGGCCAGGACCGTGTTCGCGAAGAACACCCCGATCTCGGCTGCCGGACACGGTCGGTCACCGATCTCCCGTTCGAGGTCGGCCAGCAGGATGCGGCACTCCCGTCGGCGCCCGCAGTGCACGGCCGCCTCTGCCAAGTAGCTGAGCGACCAAAACCGTTGTACATCATGGAAACACGGCTCTCGTTGATCGAACATTCGCCGCAGATTGCCGTAGGCGGATTCATACCGCCCGGCCCCCAGATCCGTCATTCCGCGGGCCAACTGAATCCCGGCCAGCAACGACGACATGGGCAACCGGCTACCCGCCGCAACCCGACCGGCCTCCTCCAGCAGCTCGCCGCCCGTTTCCTCGCCGCGCAGACCCGCCAACAGTGCCGCCGCGATCTTGGCCGCAGCGCCCCATACCGGCTGTGACGTCTCGTCGGCCAACCGGACGGCTTCGTCCGCGGATCTGGCCACGTCGAACGAACCGATGTAGATGGCTGACCAGGCCCGTAGCGCCAGAGCCTGCGCCAGTAATCCGAACCTGCCCTGTGATCGCAGCGCCTCGACCGGGGAGGAGAGAAAGCCAACCGCTGCACCGAAATTGCCTGCGCAGTAGGCCGCGAGCCCCAACAGACCCGCCATCTCCGGTCGGCCGTCGGCATCCGGCCGCCACAGTGCCAGTCGTTCGACAACGGTGCGGCCGTGCTCAAACGGTTCGGCCACCGACAGGCAGACCAACAGGCGCGGATCACCTGCGGCAAGCCCGATTTCACCCGCGGCGGAGACGATCTCATGACGGACCGCCGCACCTGGATCACCCCACCAGACGCGGCGGGCGGCGCCGACCAGCAGCTGAACGGCCAGATCGGCATCCTCCGCCGCCAGGGCACTGCGCGCCAGATCGACCAGTCGCTGGACCTCAGCCGCCGCACCGGGGGTGCCGTCGTCGAACACGCCCTCCAGCCACGTCAGGCGTGACTGGTCCCTGGGCAGCAGCGTCAACGCCATCGCACTGGCCTTCAACTGCTCCACTTCGCTGAACCGACCCAGCTCGAATGCCAGCTCCGCGGCGCTGAGCAACCGAGCACCCTGGCGCTGCTCATCCGGGCTCAACGCCGCTGCCCGCTTGAGCCAGGCCACCGCGGATTGGGTGGCGCCCCGGTGTAGCGAGCGGACCGCGGCCTCCTCCAACGCCGCGGCGATCTCTTCATCGGGTGCAATGGCGGCCTCAGCACGATGCCATGATGCGCGGTCCGGCAGCGCGGTCAGCATCGTCGCCAGCGCGTCATGCACCGCGATCCGTTCGGCGAGCGACGCGGAATGCCGGATGGCGGACCGCACCAACGGATGGCGAAATTGGACGGTGGGTCCGTCCGAGCGGATCAGGCCCGCGTCGATCGCCGGTTGCAGCACCCTGACCCCGATGATCCTTCCGGCGATCAGCCCGGTCACCGCGAGGATCTCCCCCAGGTCCCCACCGTCATTGAAAGCCGCAGTGATGAGAGCGGTCTCGGTGTCCGGCGGCACTGTCCTCAGCCGACCGGCGAAGGCGCGCTCCAATCGGACGGTCATCGGAAGGTCGTCGGAACCGGACGGTGAATCCGCCGGGACGTGGGATACCGCCACCGGGAACTCCAACAGGGCGAGCGGGTTCCCGCCGGATTGGGTGAGGATTCGCTGACGGACCGACGCCGGCAGGTCCGGCGACGTTCGGTCCAGCAGCAGACCGGCTTCCGAGGCCGACAAACCGCCGATCGTCAGGTGAAGGATCGCCGGGCCGTCGATGACCGACGCGGTACCCGGCCGGGTCGAGGCCACCAAGACCACTCGCTCGCCGGCCAACCGGCGGGCGAGGAACCCCAGGGTGTCCAGCGAAGGTTGGTCCATCCAGTGCATGTCGTCCAGGGACACCAGCACCGGAGTCCGCCGCGCGGTATCCACCATGAGCTCAAGGACGGCCAGTGAGATCAGAAATGGCTCAGCCGAGCCCAGTTCGTTCATGCCGAAGGCGGCCAGCAGCGCGTCCCGCTGGCGCGTGGAAAGCCGGTCGAGGTGGGGAAACAGCGGTCGGACCAACTGGTGCAGGCAGGCGAAGGGAAGGTAGGTCTCCGCCTCGCTGCCGCGGGCCTCCAGCACTTCGAACCCTCGGCGCCGAGCCAGCGAGATCGTCTGTGCTTGGAGGGCGCTCTTGCCGGTACCCGGATCACCCACCAGGACGATCGCGGTTCCCGTTGTTTCGATCTCGGCGAGATGGCTGTCGAGTCGAGCCAGCTCGTCGTCGCGACCGACCAACGACATGTCGACCCCGGCCACCATTGTCATCCGCGGACACCCGTGGGCGTCGTCGACGGCGTGCCGCACACCGGGCCGCTCAGCATCGCAGTGCTCCCATGCGGCAATCCTCCCGCATCTTCGGCCAGTTGGATGAACTAATCTCCTCCGCCGGGATGAAACATCGGCGCAACGGCCGATGCCGCGACGAAGTCCGCGGCCTGCCGACTGAGGAGTCCTTCTCGCACCGGCAGTCAGCCTGCCGACGCTGCGGATCTACGTCAGTCCCCGAGACTGAGGCAGATCTCCCCGACCGCCCCCCGCATCACTCCGCAGATGTATGCCGAACGGTGTAGATTCCGTATATCTCCCGGGACAAGCGGGTGGCAAGGTGGAACAAGGCGGAAGATCATGACCAGCAAGTCTTCTCGGGACTCGGCGCCGCAGGTCGCACCGGCCAGTGACGGCATCACCGGCGTCTACGGCATCACGACCGCGGCCCAGTTGGCCGGGATGAGCGTGCAGGCCCTCCGGCTCTACGAACGCAAAGGACTACTCGAGCCCACCCGCACGATCGGCGGCACCCGCCGATACAGCGATTCCGACATCGCCCGCCTCCATCGGATCGCCGTACTGATCGGCGACGGGATCAATCTGACGGGAATCGCCCGGGTCCTCGACCTGGAGGCCGACAACGCCGACCTGCATGCCGTCAACTCCGGACTCCGCTCCAGCAATACCGACCTCCGGACCAGCAACGCCGCACTACTGGCCAGTAACAGCGAACTGGAAGCCGACAACACCGTCCTGCGCGGTTCGAGCGGACGTCAACGCACCGGGTAAACCAGGATTTTCGGCGGCACTCTCACCCTGATAGGTGGATGCCGAAGTGCGACACCGGCCGCAGGATTCGGTACGTGCCCGGATCGGGCGAGCGTACTGGCTTCATCGAAAGGCTGATCGATGTTCAACGACAACGGATCGTTCCTGCTCGCGATGTTCGAGTTCTTCCTGTTCTTCGCCTGGTTCATGTGCCTGTTCTGGATCTTCGGCGACATTTTCCGCAGCAGGGATCTGGGCGGCGGAGCCAAGACGTTCTGGGTGTTCTTCGTGATCCTCATTCCGTGGCTGGGCATCCTGGTGTACCTGATCGCCCGCGGCAAGGGCATGCACGAGCGGCAGTTGGAGCAGATGCAGGCGGTGCAGAAAGCGCAGGCCGAGTACATCAAGTCGGTTGCCGCCAGTCCCGCCTCCGGGGCGGCGGACCAGATCACGTCCGCAAAGGGTCTGCTCGACAGCGGCACCATCACCAAGGCGGAGTTCGATCAGATCAAGGCGAAGGCCCTCGCAAGCTGATCTCGCTGACCGCTCGGCGATGCCGGGGATCCTCGAGTTGGGTCGATTTTTCGCGCATGTTTCCACCGGAATCCGCGGAAAAATCGACTCAACTCTCCAGACCGGCCAGACGGTCGGTGCTGCGGGAGGCGCTGTGTAGCCGTCGGTGGAGTTCCTTGACGTCCGCTTCCAGTTCCGGGCAGGGACCCTGCACCGTGATGCCGGGTGCGACCTCGTCGATCGCCAGGCTCCGCACCGGGCCGGCGGGAACGCCCAGTTCGGTCAGGTAGGCGGTGAGCTGGCGGGCCGAGAGGGCGTAAACGATCGGGCCGAGACCGACCCAGGCGTGGGCGGCGGAACACATCGGGCAATGCTCGCCCGAGGTGTACACCGTTGCCACCGCTCGATCGTCGGGGGCCATGTTGGTCGCCGCCCACCGGGCAAGTTCGAACTCCGGATGACGCGTCTGATCACCGCCGGCCGTCCTGTTGTGGTCCTCGGCAAGAACCGTTCCGTCAGCCGCGACGAGGACCGAGCCGAACGGCTCCTCGCCGGCGTCGAGAGCGTCGCGAGCAAGCTCGACGCACCTGCGCAGATGATGAAGGTCGTTCTCGTCCATGAGTTCTCCGAGCGATAGATGAGTCAATGGTCAACCTATCTGCGGTTGCTCCGGCACGCCGGGGGGATTGTGTTCTCCTAAGCTGCTGCGATGCCGCTGGAATGGGAACAGGTCGTCGTCGATTGTGCGGATCCGCATCGACTCGGGCGGTGGTGGGCGGACGCGCTGGGGTGGCAGTACTGGACGGCCGACGACGACGTAGTAGAGATCCGGCCGACGATGGACCGCCTGCCCGGCCTGATCTTCGTTCCGGTCGCGGTCCCGAAAGCAGCCAAGAATCGGCTTCATCTGGACTTTCGGCCGGACGATCAGGACCGGGAGGTCGCCCGATTGCTCGCACTCGGCGCCACGAGGTCCGACATTGGTCAGGGGGATCAGCCATGGGTGGTGCTGGCCGATCCGGAGGGCAATGAGTTCTGCGTGCTCGGTCCTCGAGGGACAAGAGCGTGATTGCCCGCATTCAGCGGACAGGCGCTAGCGTTCGGGCGAGACCAGCCACGGTTGATGCAGGTCAAGGAACGTCAGACCCTCCATCAGTTCTTGTTGCTCCTGAAGCGAGCGGGCCATCTCGGCAGGCGGAGTCATGGATTCCCGCTGCCGCGCCTCCTCTTCCGAGGTGAAGTACACGGTTTCGATGAATGCGCCGTCGCCGTGCAGCGCGAGGGTGGCGCCGATGATCTCCGGACGGAGCTGATGAATTTCGTCGGCATAGCGCCGCAGCATGTCCCGCATCCGGTCGGCGTCGGAGGTGTGTCCTTCCAGGACCTGCACGAAGCCCGCGTCGTCCGAGCCGCCTTGCATCCAGATATCGACCTGCGGGCAGTCGAAGAAGGTGACCGGGCCATCGAAGCACTTCTCCGTCTCGGCCCACCAAGTGCCCTGTTCGGGACGTTCACTGTTCCGCCGAGCATCGTCCACGGAGTCGAACCGGACCGTCGCCACGAAGGTGCCGTCGTCGGTGATCCCGCCGGTGGTGCCGAGCCACCCCATTGCACCTGGTTGTAGGTCCCGGCCCCACCGGTCCATCGCCGCCCGGAGCCCGTCGGCATCGGCAACCTTTCCCTGGATGACCTGAATGAACATTGTTCGCTGCCTCCTGTCCGAGCCGCGGAAGCGAGCACCAGGTGCGGGCTCGCTGACGGATACCGCACGTCGCGATAGCGCCAGCATCACTTTTGTCCGCTTCGTCGGAATTTGCAAGGGGTGTGAGCTGTCCCGGCACCGTCTGTCTGCGACTCGGAACGGGATGTCATGCCGGTGACGACACCGGTTGATCGTCGGGCCGAGCGGCCGGGGCCTTACAGCAGGTTCAGCTCGCGACCCCGTTCCACCGCCCCCCGGCGGGTGGTGACATCGAGCTTGCGGTAGATGGCCCGAAGGTGGGATTTCACCGTATTGACCGTGACGAAGAGGTCGTTCGCTATCTCCGCGGCCTTCAGCATTGTCGGCAGATACCGCAGCACGATCAATTCCCGCTCGGTCAACTGCTCGGGCAGCAGCGGCACCTCGTGCACACCGGCGGTCGCGGGCAGCAGGTGCTCGGTGAAGTCCAGGTGGCGGGAGACCAGGTGCCGGTGCCGCCCGATCAGTGCCGCCGCGGCGGGTCCGGCGTCCAGGAACGGCCGGCGAAGTCCTTCCGGCTGCGCGAGGTCGATCGCCTCGGTCATCGCGGTGAGGGCGGCAGTGTCCCGATGCTGCCGGTCGGCGGCCACTGCGAGCAACACCCGTGCCTCGACCGCCGGCGCCAGATACGGCAATTCCGGTTCCAGTAGCGGGGCGAGCAACCCCGCCAACAGTTGCGGCCGGCCCATGGCCAGGTGGGCCTTGGCCAGCGTGACCCGTTCGAGGGCGGCGGGGAACCCGGAGTCCGTGCTGGCGGGTGCCCGGATGGCGGCGAAGGCCCCGGCCGGGTCGCCGGAGACGAGCCTGGCTTCCGCCTGCGCGATCGTGCACCATCGGGTGAGAAGGTCCGGCCAGTCGCTCCCCTGCCCAAGTTCCACCCTCAGCCGGGCGGCCGCGGACCGGGCTGCGGCGGCGTCACCGCGGGCGACAGCGATGCCGATCGCGGTGATGCCCATGGCCAGGCGGCAACTGCTGTCCGAGCCTGTGCTGCTGGCCGCAAGACCGGTGGTGATGCTGTTGTCCGCCTGGTCAAGCCGGTCCCGGGCCAACGACGTCATACCAAGAGCGACATACAGGCCGTGGGTTTGGGGTTCGGCCGCCCAGCCGCGGCGGTCGACGACCTGTTGTGCGGCGCTGGCTTCGGCATGCGCCAACCCCAGTTGGCCATGGATCACCTGCAGGATCGCCAGGTGGGCTTGGGCGGAGATCTCGGCGAGGCCCATACCGAGCTCCCGGGCATTTGCCCGCGCAGCAGTGAGACTGGCACGAGCCTCGGACAGCGAACCCGCCCACAGCTGCCCGACGCCGAGATTGTTCAGGCCGATGGTCCGATAGTGCGGGGCCGCCGGGACGAACCGGCGAGGGGCCTGATCGAGCAGGGTCAACAGCCGGCCGGCCGACCCGACCAACGCAGCGGTGCCTTGGGTTCGTTCGTAGACCAGCACCATGATCGCGATCAGGATCTCGGCCGGGATCCGCAGGTCGTCGCCCGCGGAGCCCAGGAATTCGGCGGCCGCGTTTGCGTCGCGGTACATGGCGGAGAAGTCGTGGTGGTGGTAATGGCACACGCCGGCAGCGAGCAGCGTGCTCAGCGCGGGGTGCTGGGTTGCGCGGATCGCTGCCGGTTCGAGTGCGGCGGCCAAGGCGGGACCGGCCGGGGTAAGGATCAGTGGCAGCGCGGTGCTGGTCAGCAGCCGGCCCACCTCGTCCCAGTCTCGCGCCAACGTCGCGTGCCGCAGTGCCGGAATCGGCTCGCCCTGCTCAGTGAACCACCGAGCGGCCCGTAGGTGCAGTTCATCAGCGATTCCTGGCAACTCAAGAGACAGCCGGTGCTGCAACAGGTCCCGCAGCAACGGGTGGTAGCGGAACCAGGTGTTCGGCCCGCCGACGCTGACCACGAACGCATTCGCCGTGACCAGTGCTTCCAAAATCAGTTGGCTGTCGACGCGGCCGGTCAACGCGTTGGCCAACGGCGAGCTGAGCCGGTCGGTGATGCTGGTCCTGAGCAGAAAATCCCGGTCCGACTGCGGCAACCGGTCCAGCACCTCGCCGATGAAGTACTCGGCGACGGACCGCTGAGTGCCGGTGAACCTGGCTATCTCGTCGGCCGGATCGGAGGATCCGGGATCGCCCGAGGCCAGTGACATCGCCGCCAGTCGCAGGCCGGCGGGCCACCCCTGAGTGCGGCCGAACAGCACCCGCACCTGCTCGCTGGTCAGGTCCAGATCGCTGCGCGCGAACAGTTCGGCGGCTTCGGCCTCGGTGAACGCCAGGTCCGGTGAACGGATTTCGGCCAATCTCCCGGCCACCCGAACCCGATGCAGCCGCAACGCGGGATCGGCGCGGGTGATCAGCACCAGTCGCACGTTCGGCGGCTGACGGTCCAGTGAGTTGGTTCAACGAATCAAGTACCGCGGCGTCCGTGATCTCCTGAAAATCGTCCAACACCAGCAACACTGGGACCGGCAATTCCGCGAGCCCGGCCCGGACCTGCAACGCTTGCGCAGGTCCGAATCCGCGTGCCGGGAGGACGTCCCGCAGGGCACTGTCCGACGGCAGCACGGCGCCGACGGTCAACGCGCCCAACACATCCGCCCAAAACGTGGCCAGATCATTATCGGTGACGTCCACGGTCAGCCACGCGGCGCCGCCGCGGAACCCTCCTCCGCTCAGCCAGGACGCAACGGAGAGAGTCTTCCCCGAACCGGGACCCGCACTGAGCAAGGTGACCGGTAGCGTCGCGCTCTGGCTCAGGACGGCCTCCAGGTGCCGGCGCCGGACCAGGGCGGGCGGGACTGCGGGCGGCGACGCCCGCAGCCGCAGCTGGCTCATGAACTGATCTGCCACCAGGGCCTCTCACTACTCTCCGACAACTTCTCAGCAACGCTAGCGAATCCCGGCCAACGACATCGCCCCGCACCACCGGCCGCACACCCGTGGGGGCAACGCGTCAGCAGCGACCGCCCGATCCATACGGGTTGTGTGAGGTCAGCAGGTGTGGGGTCGTGGCAGCGTGAGCAGGGCACATGACCGGGAACGACATCAACCGCCGGAGCAAACACCGATGACAGCATTGGACTATGAGATCCGCGTAGAAGGTCTGGTGCCTGCCGACGTGCTCGAAGAGATCGAGGGTGTCCGGGTGGCGATCCAACCGGTCGGCACGATTCTGCGCGGCACCGTGGTTGACCAGGCCGCGCTGCACGGGGTGATCAACCGGTTGCAGGGCCTTGGCCTGGAACTGGTCGAGGTCCGCAGACTGACCGACGGGCCGACGGCGCGCTCCGCAGCACAGGCACCAGGCGAGAAGTAGCCGGAAGGGTGGCAGGACGTTGCCAGACCTGTACGAATTCGAGATCACCGGCACCATCGGGCCGTTGATTCAATCCTGCCTACCCGAGCTGGACACCGTCACGGAATCCGCGAGCACGGTGTTGACCGGCACCGTCGGCGGGCCCGACGAGCTACGCCGCGTCCTGGACCTGCTCGACGCACATGGAACACCTGCCCTGGACGTCCGGATCACCCACCACCGCGACGATCCAGCGACATCGTCGGGCGGCGCCGTGGGGTGAACCCACCGCCGGGATGAGCCGGCTCCGCAGCGAAGAATCTGTCCCGCAAGACATCTCAATCATCTCATGCTCCGGAATCTCAACTGACGTGCCGAAGACGAATCGACCGCAGTCCAGGGTTACGCGTGCCGCTCGTCGGAATGTACCGGCGCTCTTCACCTGATCCCTGACGGCTTGCTGGTTGACTGCGGACGAGCGTGCGCAGCTCTCCAGCAGAACGCTGCCGGCCGGCATCGAAGTAACATGGGTCCGCGATGGGTGTCGTGCAAGCGTTGGACAAACGTGGCATCTCCACCGCGTCGGATTTCGCCGCAACCTGCGGGCGGGAGGGCTCGAGGTGAATGACGGTCAGTTCGACCCACCCACGTCGTCCCAGTCGAATGCCTCCGTCGCCGCTGCGACCCTGGTTGCCGCCGCTCGTGACGATCCAGCCAAGCGGCTCCAGTTGGCGTGCTCGTTCTACGACCAACGGGTCGGCGGACGCAGCATCCAGGCGTACCGGCGGGCCGAGATCGCCTTCATGCGATGGCAACTGCGGCGCGGTGTGCTGGCGCCGCCGACCGCGGACAAGCCCGGAAGCCTGTGGTGGCGCGCCGTGAACGAGGCGCTGTTGCGCGACTGCGCCGAGGCGGACCAACTGTTCAACGGCCGGCCCGGCGACCCGCCGACCACCAGCGTCCGGCACTGGATCAACTTCCTCCAACGCCCGTCACCACACGCCTGGTATCAAGCGCACAACGCCAGCATCGTGGCCGGCTACCTGGCAAACCGTCACCTGGTTACCGGCGAACTGCTGCTCGAACGCTTCTTCATGGACGTCGCACTGCTGCGGGTCTTCTACGCGCACGCACTGCTCGCTCGACCCGGCCTGGCGCTCGGCAGGCTGCGCCCAGTGGCGCGACTCTTCGGAGATCCGCGCCTCAAGGCAGCGAACCTTTTTCTGTCGGTGCAGAACGTGTTGCCCGACCGGTACCCGCTGGAGGAAGCGGATATCGAGGAGGTGTTGTCGAAGGAGAATTACCTCGGCAGGATCTTCGACTACGGAGTCATCGCACCACGTATCGAATTGCTGTACCGGTTTGCGGCGGACGACTTGGCTGAACCCGGGGTGGCCGAACTCTGCACCGAGCAGTCTCCCGTCTACGCCTGGCCCTTCGAGTATCGGGACGCCTGGCAGTCACGGAGATCCCCGATCGGCATCGCGACAGTCCGCACCGTCATCGGTCCGGTACCGGGCGACAAGGATTGAACCCGCCACCGAAAGTCACCACCAGCCGCGCCGTTTGGCCCAAACCAGCAGCAGCGCCGACATGACAACCATTGCCAGCACAGCAATCGCGAGCTCGACGGGCTGTGTGGCGTCGTTGACGATGACGTTCATACCGAGAATGGAGGACACCGCGGTGACGGGCAGGGTAATCGCCGCAATCACCGCCAGGCGTTCCGCGGCAATGGTCACCTTCGTGTTGGTGCGCGCCTGGTAGAACTCGATGGTCCCCTGCAGGTTCTCCTTCTCGCCGTCCGCCATCGCGCACAAATGGTCGAACTGATCGACGGCGTCATCGATCCGCTTCTGTCCGCGGCCCCGACCGAAGGCCTTGATCTTGTACATCCGGGCGAACACCTCGCGGGACATCGCCGCCTGCGTCCGGGCCACCATGAAGCCATGACGAGCGGCGAAGAGCTCATCCAGGAACCGTTCCGGTTCCTTGAGATGGCCGGCCGGCCCGGCCCGCACGACCGCTTGGAAGCGGTACTCGAGGTTCCACATTTCCGCGGTGCGCTTGGCGATGAATTCGCGGAGTCGCCCGGCCACTGCCGAAACCAGTGCATAGGACAGTTCGTACGCCTGCGCAGGACGCAGCTTGCCCGACTCGAGACGTTTGGCCACGGCGTCGACCTCGACCCGCGCGGCGACGGGGTCGGCCGCGGAGCTCAGCGGACCGTGGACCGTCACCAGGTACCTGTCGCCGATGAACTGGTCCAGCTCGATGGAGTGAACGTGGCCTGCCGCGCCGGCATGCGGCGCGTGCAGGACCAGGAACACATGATCGGAATAGACGTGCACCTTTGGCACCTGATTGCGTTGCGCACAGTCCATGATCGCCAGCGGGTGGAAGCCGAAGACGTCGCGCAGCAGTCGTTCGGCCTCCTCGTCCCAGGCCGGAATGTCGAGCCAGACAAAGCCTTCCGGCCTGCCCAGCAACTCAGCGGCCGCGTCGGCCGGATGCTCCTCGATACCGGCCGGACCGATGAATTTCAGCGTCATCCTTGCCTCCTTGGCCGGCCGGTATCTGCAGGAAAGACTCAGCTCAGCCGGCCGACCACCTCGCGCACCAGCGGCCAGACCCTGGCAACCGAGGTGTGGTTGACCGACTCCAACGGCGAGTGCAGGGCGTGCAATTCGGTGCCGATGGAAATGATCTCCAGTCCGGGAATCTTGCGGCTGAACATCCCGAGTTCCAGGCTGCACTGGGAGACGTGAATGTCCGGCTCCGCTCCGATGACGTCCCGGTAGGCATCGGCCGCCGTCTTGAGCAGCACCGAGTTCTCCTGAAACGGGAACTCCGGGGCGTCGAGACCGAACTGCTCCACCGTGACGCCGCCGCCGGCGAGCGCCGCGAGAGCCTTGACCCGGTCGAGGATCTCGTGCTTCCGCGAGGTCACCTGGGCGGTGATGGTAGAGGCCAGTCGGACACCGCCGTCGATGAGGCGCAGCGTTCCGAGATTGTTGGACGTCTCAACGACACCGGGAGTCAACAGGCTCCAGCTGATGACGCCGTTCGGGATGAGCGCGGTGAGCCGGGCGAACCGCCCCGTCGCCGCCTCGGAGAACGCCTCCGCAGGAGCGGCGATCTCGTCCAACTCGAGCCGGATGCCGCCGTCGGCCCGCTGGTATTCGCTGCGCAGCGTGCTGTCCAACTCGTCGATGATCTGCTGCACGGCGGCGGCGTCCTGCGGCCGAATCGACAGCACAGCCTCGGCATCGGCGGGGATGGAGCTGTTCTGCGTGCCCCCGACGAGGCCGCTGATCCGGGCGTCGTACTTGGCGAGAACTGCGTTCAGCGCCCGGGCCAGCACCAGAATGGCGTTGGCCCGCTCCAGGTGGATATCGAACTCGCAGTGCCCGCCGAGCAGGCCGCGCACCTTCAGTGACCTGGTGGCGGACAGCGCGTCTGGCACCGGTTCGTACTCCCCCGGGATGTCGACGTGGAACGTGACATCACCGCTGCAGCCGGCCAGGATCTCATTGTCGGTGATCCAGTTGAAGTCGATCATTCGGGTCCCGGTCAGCACCGACGTGTCGAACTGCCCGGCGCCCACCTTGCCCTTCTCCTCCATCGCCGTGAGGACGGCCTCCAAGGGCGGGTGTGGCAGGTCCTTGGAGTCCAGCAGCGCGAGGATGTAGGAGACGCCGATGCCATTGTCCGCCCCGAGTGACGTGCCGTCGGCGCGGATGAAGTCCCCATCGAGGACGAGCTTGATCGGCTCATTCAGGAAGTCGATCTCGACGCCCTCGTTCTTGGCGCACACCATGTCAAGGTGCCCGTGCAGGATCAGGGTGGGCGCGTTCTCCAGGCCGCCCTGTCCGGGCTTGCGGACGACGACGCAGTGCAGGTCGTCCTGAAACGCGGTCAGTCCGCGCTCCTGCGCAAAATTGACAACCCAATCGGCGGCCTGCTTCTCGTTCTCTGAGCCGCGCGGGATGTTGGACAGGACTTCGAAGAACCGCAGCACCTCATAGGGCTGCAGGGACTCCAGGCTGGTCATACTTTTCCTCCGTTGAGATTTGGCTTCGGGGCCGGCAGGCAGACCGGCGGTTTCCGGGATGGTTACTTGACGACCCCGACGTTGCGCCGGCTGATCGTCAGGGCTACGGCGATGATGATCACCAGCCCGTAGACCAGACTTTGCGCCTCCGAAGGGACGCCGAGCGCCGCGGCGCCGATCGGGATCAACGTGACGGTCAGCGCACCGAAGATCACGTTGATCGGGTTGGTGATGCCACCGGTGATGGCGGTGCCGCCAACGATGGCAGCGGTGATCCCCGGGAGCAACAGGTCACTGCCCAGCCCCGTGCTCGAGGCGGACCCGGCCTGCGCGATGATCATGATTCCGGCCAACGATGAGAGCAGCCCGGACAGCGTGAATGCGACGATCTTGATCAGCCTGGTGCGGATCCCGGAGAACAGCGCTCCGGTCTCGTTGAGGCCGACCGCGGTCATGCTCTGACCAAGCACCGTGAACCGCAGCATCGCCCACAGCACGATCGCGACCAGGACGGCGATCCAGAAGGCCATAGCGAGATTCGCGATGCCCTGGGTGAACAGCGAAGTCACCAGGCCGGCATTAGTGGCGTACACCGTTGTCGCATTGCTGATGATCAATGAGGCGGCCTGCAGCAGACCGAGGGTGCCGAGTGTTAACGCGAAGCTCGGGACCTGGAAGAACGCGATGAGAATGCCGTTGAGCGCGCCGATCGCGCTGCAGACGACGATCACCAGGACGATCCCGCCGACACCCATCGTGCCGATTGATTTAGCCAGCAAGATCGCACCGAAGAGCGCGATGGCGGCATTCGACAGGTCAATGGAGCCGACGTGCAGCACCATCGCCTGCCCGAGCCCGACTAGCAGGATGGCCGTCGCCTGGGTGGCGAGGATCGGCAACCCGCCGCCGCCGACGAAGTTCGGCCGCAGGATCGCCACCAGCGCGAATAGCACCGCGAAGACCGCGAACGGACCAACCGAGGTCCAGACCGTGATGGCGCGTACCTGGCGGCGGGGTTCGGCCGTGGCCGGCCCCGCCTGCGCAGTGGTGGGAGCACTGTCGGAGAGTGTGTTGTCAGGCATCAGTGTCACACCATCTTTTCCAGCAGATCGAGGGATGTCGGAGAGTCGACCGTCAGGTCGAAACGAGCGGTGACCTCGCCGTCGCGCATCACGAGGATGTCGTCGCCCATGTCGAGCGCCTCCTCAAGCGTGTCGGCCAGCAGGATCACCGCGGTGCCGCCGTCACGGGCAGCCCGGATCTGGGCGTTCACGGTTTCCGCGGCGCCCGGATCCAGGCCGCGCAACGGGTGGTCCAGGATCAGCAATTGGAGGGTTTCCGACTGCAGCCACTTGGCCATGACGACCTTCTGCTGGTTGCCGCCGGAGAATCGGCTGAGGTGCAGTGACGGGTTTTTCGGCCGGGTGTCCAGCCGCTCGAACCATTCCTGCGCCAGCTTCTTCTGCTTACCCTTGCTGACGAACAAGCCGGACCGCCCGGTCCGGGCCAGCACGAGGTTCTCGGCGGCCGACAGACCACCGACCATCCCCTCGACCTTGCGCTCGGCCGGCACGTAGGCCATGCCGCTACGAGTTGCCTCGGCGGCCGACCAGCTTCGCAGCTGCCGACCGCGGTACGTCAAGCTGCCCGAGTCGAACGGCTCGGCGCCGAACAACGCCCGGACCAGCGATTCCCGGCCCGATCCAAGAGTGCCGACGATGGCCACGCAGTGACCGGGGCGGACAGTGAGGTCCACGTTCTTGTATTCGCCCTTGCGGGTCAGTCCGGACACCTGAAGCAGCGGTTCTGAACCCTTGTCCCGATCCGCTGCCTCGCTCTTGGTCGCCTGCGAGGCGTGACCGACCATCAGCTGGAACAGGTCCTCCTCGGTCACCGAGGAGGTCGGCCGGTCGGCAACCACCGATCCGCCGCGCATGACCACGATTCGGTCGCAGATGCGCATCACTTCATCCAGCCGGTGGGAGACGAAGATGACGGAGCCGATGTTCTTCAGAAGGGCGATTTCCCTTTCCAGGATCGCGGTTTCGTTGCGTTCGAGTACTGACGTCGGCTCGTCGAGGATGACGATCGGACTCGCATGGGTCATCTCGTCGACCCGCAGTGCGCGGGCGATCTCGACCATCTGCCGGTCGACGAAGGAGATGTCGCCGACGATGGCCCGGGGATCGATCTTGGCGCCGACCCTGGCCAGGATCTGCTCCGCCTCGCGGTTGAGCTGACCCCAGCGGTACCAGCCGCCCTTGGTGGCATTGTCCTTGCTGGTCAAGGCGTTCATCGCGATGTTCTCGGCGACGGACAGGTTGGTGAGCAGCGACTGTTCCTGGTGCACCACCCCGAATCCGGCGGCCGCCGCGTCCTGCGGCCGGCGGAAGCGGACCGGCTTGCCGGCGACCTCCATCACCCCGGAATCGGGCTCGTGCAGGCCGGTCAGGATCTTGAGCAGGGTCGACTTGCCGGCGCCGTTCTCGCCGATGAGTCCGACGACCTGGTTCTGCGGGATCTCCAGCGAGACCTTGTCGACCGCGGTCACCGGCCCGAAGACCTTGGTGATGTTCGTGAGTTTGAGTGCCGGAACACCGGCCGGAACCGGCCTTTCCTCCTGAATTGCCTTGGTCATTTCACGATCCTCAGTCTGCTGCGCAGCGGCCAGGCGGCAACGATGATGGCCACCACCAGCACCGCCCCGGACACGCCGGATTGGATGTTCGAGCTGACCCCGGACAGGATCAGGCCGTTGTTCAGCACGGTCAGCAGGATGACACCGAGCGCGGTGCGCATCATGCCGCCCTTGCCGCCGCCGAGCGAGGTGCCGCCGATCACCACGGCGGCGATGGTAAGGAACAGGATGCCGATACCGACCGTGGCCGATCCGGCGCCCAGGCGCAGGCTGGCCAGCACGCCGGCAAGCGCACTGCACGCACCCGCGACGACGAAGATGTAGATCTTCTGGCGGTTGACGGGAATGCCGTTGCTGCGGGCGATCTCCTCGTTGTTGCCGACCGCGTAGGTGAAACGGCCGAGTTTGGTGTACCGGGTGACCACCAAGCCCAGGATCAGGACCAGGAGCGCCAGCCAGAAGGAGTTGGGCAACCCGAGGGTCAACGTACTGGGCCAGGCCTTGAGGCCGCCGTCCGGCAGGAAGGGAATCTGGTCGGTGCCGAACAGCACCGTCGCCAGCCCCAACCCGACGAACCACATCCCCAGCGTGACGATGAATGACGGCACCTTGAGCCTGGTGTGGATCAGTCCGGAGAACAGGCCGAGGAACGCACCAAGGGCGACCGCGACCACGATCGCACCGAAACCGAGGTCGGCGGTGTCCCGACTGTTGGCCGACAGCAGCACGAAGGTCATGCCGGCCGCGCCCATCACCCCCTCGACCGAGAGATCAATCGAACCCATCAGGATGACCAGGGTGGCGCCGACGCCGACGATCAGCGGAATGGCCGCCTGATCGAGGATCGTGCGGATGTTCAACAGTGTCAGGAATGCCCCGGGATTGAGCACCGTGAACACCACGATCAGCACGACCAGCGCGCCAAGCTCACCCAGCCTCTTGTACTCGAACCGGCGGCGGCCAGGGGCTTTCCGGGTCTCGCCCTGGGCTGGAGTCAACACCTCATTCGCCACGGTAGTCTCCGAATCTTCAATCGTTGCAACGGCTGTCATTGTTGGTGCCTACGACGACGTCGCGGGCAGCTGAGTTCATTTGGCGCACGGCGACTGCGTCGCCGGTCTGGCAATCCGTGAACGTCGCGGCTCGGGGGCGGCATCGCCGCCGAGCCGCGACGAGATCAGGACCGGGACCTGATCAGCCTGGCAACTGCTCAGGGCCACCGCCGACCAGCGGCACCGGGTCGGTGTCCCACGGACCCTTTTCGATCAACGTGTCGATCCAGGCGTCGATGTCGGCGTCGTACTTGGTGTAGTCGGCCAGCGTGGAAGGCGTGACGCAGCTCAGCTTGAACAGGCTGTCCCGCTTCTCCGGCGGCAGCGTGGACGGGTCGATCTCGCCGGTCGCCGCCTGGTAGGCGGTGAGCAGGCCGATGGCAGCGGCCATGTAACCGCGGTGGAAGGTCTCACCAACGATGGCGCCGTTGCCGAAGTTGGCCTCCATCATGTCGATGACCGGCGGGTAGAGGCCGTCGGAGACGAACTTCGTGCTGTTCTCCAGGCCGGCCGACTGAACAGCCTGGGTGGCGCCGATGATCATGGCGTCATCCGCGGCCCAGAACCCGTTGATCTGGTTCGGGTACTTGGTCAGCATGTTCTGCGTCTCCGTCACGGCCACCTGCCCGTCCCAGTTGGCGTAACGGGTCTCGAGCAGCTTGACGTCCGGGTAGGCCTTCAGCGCCTCTTCCAGGCCGGCGACCCGGGTCTGGCTGGTGGTGCTGTCCTGGACACCGGCGAGCGCGATGATGTTGCCCTTGCCGCCGATACTCTCGGCCAGCGCTTTGCCGGTGCACTCGCCGCTCTCCACGCCGGAGTGCTTCTGGAAGGCGACGAAGTTGTTACCGATGTCTGCCGGCTTCAGGTCATCGGGCTTGTTCCACCAGACCACGACGTAGCCACCGGCCGCCTTGACGGCATTGACGATCGTCGGGGCGTCCGAGCTCGCCACCGTGTTGACCATCAGGGCGACCTTCTTGCCCTCGGCCAGAATGGCCTGGATCTTGGAGATTTCGGTCTGCGAACTGCCTTGGGAGTCAACAATCTCCAAGGGCACACCGAGCTTCTTCGACAGCGCCTCTGCGCCCTGGATCATCGAGGCCATGTAGGGGTTGGTGGTGTTGATCACCGAGGCCACCAGGACGATGTCCTCCTTGGCGATCGGCGATGACGATCCACCGCTACTAGTGGTCGAGGTACAGCCGGTGACTGCGGTCAGGGCGATGGTTGCGGCGGCAGCGACCGACAACCACTTCTTGGAGAACCTGCGTCGGGACATCTCATCTCTCTCTGCGTGTTGCTCAGGGCAGCACCGGGAAAGGCACGCCACGGCAGCAACCGTGGCGCGCCCGGCGGTTGTGCCGCGAGGCTGATGGCGGATGTACTGCGTCGGGGCCGCATCGGCGGCGCCAGACTATTTCTGGCACAACGGGTCTCGCTGTGCTCCGGGAAGCGGCAGTGGGGTGGGCCGGGCCTAGAGCTGACTCCCCCGACCACAGGGCCGTTGTGGCCGTTGGTCGGCGGTTCCGGCAATCGGGAGTGTGCCCTCCGGTTACCGGAGTCCGTAAGGACGTCCCTGAAAAACCCCGGCTCCTTCGTCGCCCGGGTTCTCAGTGCTGTCCTCTGTGCTCGATGGCGGGCCCTCCTTCATCTGGCCCGACTAGGAGTGATCAGCGGAACTGTCGGAAGAACGTGCTGACGTCGTCGACGTAGATGTCGGGCACCTCGAGGGGCGCGAAATGCCCGCCGCTGTCGTGGACGCGGTACTGCTGCAGGTTGAAGTATTTCTGGGTCCACTTGATCGGCGGCTTGTAGATCTCGCCCGGATAGATCGCGACGGCGGTCGGCGCGCCGACCACCGGGAATCGGTCGTGCGATGGCCGCCAGGGGTTGTTGCGGCATTCCCAGTAGTACCGGGACGAGGTGCCACCGGTGTTCGTCAGGAAGTAAACGGCCGCAGTCGTGACCAGATCCTCCTTGGGCCAGACCTTCTCGAATGCCTCAGTGCCGACACCGCGCTCGGCGAGACCCCAGAAGTAGCGCTTCTCGGTGATCCAGGCGAGCTGCCCGGCCGGTGAATCGGCGACCAGCGCGGCCAAGGTTTGTGGTTTGGTCAACTGGATCTCGCCGTAGCCACTTTCGTTCTCCACGAACAGTTTGCCGCGCTCGAACCAACCGTCCTCGCCGTCGCCGTACTCGCCGGCTGCGGGCAGTCCGAGCACCGGGTCGAACTCAATACCCTCCGGCTTGTCCGGGTGTTCCGGCAAGTAGTGGCTCATCTGCGCCGGGAAGTGGGTGTAGATGCCGAAGACATCCTGCTCGTACTTGTGGCCGTGCTGCTGGGTGACCAACGCGCCCCAGTCGCCACCGGCGACGGCGTACTTGTCGTATCCCAGCACCTGCTTCATCAAGGTGTTCTCGAGATCTGCCGTGTGCCACCAGTTCCAACCGGTCTCGGTGAGCGGCGAGGAGAACCCGTAGCCGGGCAGCGAGATCAGCACGACGTCGAACGAGTCGTTCGGGTCACCGCCGTACGCGGCCGGATCGGTCAGCGGACCGATCACCTTGCGCAGGTCCCAGAACGTCCACGGCCAGCCGTGGTGGATGAGCAGCGGCATGGGGTTCGGCCCCTTACCCTTGGCGTGGATGAAATGTACTGGCACGCCCATCAAGTCGACCTTGAAGTTCGGCAGTTCGTTCATCCGGCGCTCGACATCGCGCCAGTCGTACTCCTTGGTCCAGTACTCGACCAATTGGCGGTGATAGTCGGTGTTGTAGCCGTATCGCCAGTCGTCATTGCCGAAGTCCGGCGGGAAGCGCGTGTTGCGCAGCCGCTCGTTCATGTCCTCCAGCGCCGCATCCGGGATGGCGATAGTAAAGCTCTCCACTCGGTAATCAGAGTCCGCGGGCACCGAGACCTCCTTGTCTCCTAGGTGACGATTTGGTGACTATTTATGCATCGCTTGCAACTACATGCAAACTATCTATCACCTGGATCACACTGTCAAGACCCGGATTCGGAGTTCTTCCTGACGCGGCGTATAAGTTCGCTCTGTCCCGATTGAGCCGTTGGATGCCGCCTTCACGTCTGCCGATTCGGAATCGTGGCGGTGTCGCCCCTGGAGCTGCAGCATGAGAACTTGGGCCGGCGGAGGAGATCATCCGCCGACAACGACGAGCAAGTAGGACCCTTTGCAGCCGTCGGCACGGTTCCCGCTCGCGCCCGTTGCCAAACCGTCAGTCGCGGTGCTCCAGCAGCCAGTGCGCAGTCACGGAATCCGTCACCAGGACGTTCACCCAGCCGCCTACCAGGGCCGCCCGGATGGCGCGGTACTTCGACGGACCGCCGGCCACGCCCAGCCGGCGGTCCGCGCGGCGAAGCTGTTCAAGGGTGGCACCAACGACCAGTTCTTCGATGTCGACATTCACCGGCGCACCGTCCTCGGCGATATAGCGCAGATTCAGCTCGCCGACCGCGCCCAGCTTCTTGGCGCGGGCCACCTGCTGTGCGGTGAAGAAATTGTCGCCCGCCCGCAGCGGCGGAACGATATTTACCGCGCCGATGCCGGTCATGGCGAAGTCAATCTCATCCAGTTTGCTCAGCACCGAACGCGCATGGCTGTCGTGGTCCAGCAGCGTCTGCCTGATTTCACGACTGGGCAGCACGCCGGGCAGCCGCAGGAACATCGGCTGTGCGCCGGTCAGGTTGGCCAGCTGCTGGGTGCTCTGCGCGGCCTCGTGCTGAAGTGTCGGTGGCCCGAGGTCGCCGACCATCTCGACCACGAACTCGGTGCTGGGCTGACTCAGCGGGTGCAGGTGGCGCACCATCTCACCCAGTGTGCGGCTCCAGGACGTGAATCCGATGACCGTGGCATCCAGCGGAACGCTCTGCAGGTGCAACGCAAGGAGCTGGCCGAGTTCCCTGACGAGCTCGGATTCGTCCCCGACTTCCCCGAGGTCGTGGACGTGCACCTCCTTCAGTCCGTATGCGAACTCCAGTTCGTGCTCCAGCACGGACTGCTCTTCCCTGGGCAAAACCACTATGGTGCGGACAATTTCGAGTTCGACAGCCTGCTCCAGCAAGCGCGAGACCCGAGACTGCGAGATGTGCAGGCGCTCGGCGATCGCACTCTGCCGCAAACCTCGGGTGTGGTACAGCCAGGCAACCGTGGCGATCATCCGACGCGCGCTCGCACTGGGCATGGCCTTGGCCACAGCAACCCCTCCCCTTGCCCTTTCGGCTCCGCCGAGCGGGTCACACTTTGATCGGGTAGATATTCCACTCTTGACAGATCATGCAGCTGTCAATACCGTTCCACTCGTATTGATGCTCGCTGAGCATATCTATTCAATCACCTGTCGACGATGACGAGGAGAAATTGTGGCCTTCAAGACCCGCACACTGGTGGCGGCAGCCGCATTCACTGCCACTCTGACCATGACCGCCTGCGGCAGCAGCTCGAGCGACAGCTCGGGATCCGCCAGCGGTTCCGCAAGCGCCGGATCCGGCGCCAGCGACTACACCATCGGTGTCTCGGTGGCCGACCAGAAGTCGTTGTTCTACATCGCCGCCGCGGACGGCATGAAGAAGGCCGCAGAAGACGCCGGCGTCAACCTTGTGCTGCTGTCCGCGGACAACTCGTCCACCCAGCAGGTCAACCAGGTCAACGACCTGATCACCCAGCAGGTGGACGCGCTGATCTTCATCGCCCAGGACGCCACCGCCGCCGCCGCCGGAGTCAAGGCTGCGAACAACGCCGACATCCCGGTGATCGCCGTCGACCAGAAGCCGGAAAGCGGTGACGGAAAACTGGCCACCTACATCGCCACCGACAGCGTGAAGGCTGCCGACGAGCTCTGCACCTGGGTCTTCGAGAAGATGGGTGGTTCCGGCGAGATCGGAATCCTACAGGGCGTTCTCGGTTCCACCGCCGAGCTGCAGCGGAGCGAGGGTTGCCAGAAGGCGATCGACGCCACGCCCGGGATCACGGTGGTCGCCAAGGAATCGGCCAACTGGGACGAGACCGAGGGTTACAAGGCCGCGCAGAACATGCTGCAGGCCAACCCCAACATCAAGGCCATCATCGGCGAGAGCGACGCGATGGGTCTGGGCGCCGCCAAGGCAGCCCAGGACGCGGGCGTCGACATCATCACCGTCGGCATCGACGGCTTCCCGACCATGATCACCGCGATCAAGGAAGGCCTGACCGACGCCACCCAGGCGCAGATTCCCTACAAGATGGGGCAGTTCGCGGTCGCCGATTCGCTCAAGGTCCTGAACGGCGAAACAGTGCCCGAGCTGCAGTATCAGGACACAGTGCTGGTCACCTCGGAGAACGTCAACACCGTCAACCCCGAGGATTTCTACGGCCCGAACGTGAAGTAACCGGACGGTTCCCAGCTGACGCCACCCCCCCATCCACCACCTGACCAGCTGATGGAGAGTCCCGTGTCCACCGAAGCACACGAGCCGCCTGCACCCGGAGCCCTTGGGTCCCGCACGACCGAGAAGGCCGCGACCGACAAGGCACTGACCCTGACCGACGTGAAGAAGTCCTTCGCCGGCGTGCCGGTGCTCAAGGGCGTCAGTTTCAGCGTGCCGGCTGGTCAGGTGGTCGGCCTGATCGGCGAGAACGGCGCCGGCAAGTCCACCCTGAGCTCGATCATCGCCGGCATCCACGAGCCGACCGAGGGCTCGATGACCCTCGACGGCGAGCCGTACCGGCCGACGTCACCCCATGCCGCCCTCGACAACGGCGTCGCGCTCATCCACCAGGAAATCCGGATGGTGCAGTCGTTGTCGGTGGCGGAGAACATCTTCCTCGGTCGGCTGCTGATGAACGGCGGAAAGGTCGACTACAAGACGATGGTCCGCAAGTCCCGCGAGGTGCTGGATCTACTGGGCATCGACCTCGATCCGCGGCGGCCGGTCGGCGGGCTGTCGATGGCGGCCCAACAGAGCATCGAGATCGCCAAGGCGATCTCCCGGGGACCGCGCTATGTCATATTCGACGAGCCGTCCGCGTCGCTGACCGGACACGAAACCGACCTGGTCCTCGATCAGATTCGCCGGATGAGCGAGCGCGGCGTCGGAGTCATCTACATTTCCCACCGCCTGGAAGAAGTCCGTGACGTTTGCTCGCAGATCGTCTGCCTGCGCGACGGGAACCTGGTCAACGTGTGGCCGACCGGCGACGTGCCACAGCAGGAACTGGTCAGCGCGATGGTCGGGCGGGACTTCCAGTTCGAGCACCACGCCCCGGACCCGCACACCGAGGACGTCGTACTGGCCGTCCGCGGCCTGGGCCGCAAGGAAGTCTTCTCCGACATCGACTTCACCGTCTCTCGTGGCGAGATCCTCGGCATCGCCGGGCTTGTCGGTGCCGGACGAACCGAAGTTGTGCGGTGCATCGCCGGTGCCGATCACTATGACACCGGGGTCGTCGAACTGGAGGGCAAGCCACTGTCGCTGCGCTCCCCGTCGGCGGCCATCGACGCCGGCATCGTGATGGTGCCCGAGGACCGCAAAGGTCAAGGACTCAATCTCGCCCTGTCCAGTGCCGTCAACATCCTGCTGCCCTGGGAAGCCTCGATGGGCCGCCGGAAGCTCATCACCAACAAGATGCTCAACCGGGCGGGGGCGAAGGCCCGCGAGGACTTCGACATCCGCGGCTCAACGGACTTGCCGGTGCTGCGGCTATCGGGCGGTAACCAGCAGAAGGTGTTGTTGGCCAAGTGGTTGGTCCGTGAGCCGAAGGTGCTGATTCTGGACGAGCCCACCCGCGGCGTCGACGTCGGCGCCAAGATGGCGATCTACGAGATCATCCGCAAGTGCGCCGCCCGCGGGGTCGCCGTCATCGTCGTGTCCTCCGAACTGGAAGAAGTGCTCGGTCTGTCGCACCGGGTCCTTGTCATGTCGGGTGGGCGCCAACGCAAGATTCTCTCCCGCGACGAAGTCACCTCCGAGGCCGTGATGGAACTTGCCGTCCCGATCGGAAAAAGCTGATGACCAGCAACCATTCTCGCCCAACCTCGCTCAGCAAAGGAGCATGAGCCGCTCATGACCACCACCACCCCCACGAAACCGGCGGACCCGAAGCAGTCCCCCGGTATCGGCAGCACCCTGGTCACCCGGTTGAAAGCCCTTGGCGGACCGGTGATCGGGCTCATCGTGATGATCGTGGCGCTGTCGTTCCTGTCGCCGTTCTTCATGACCACCCGGAATCTGAGCAATATCCTCTCGCAGATCTCCACCATCGGGATCATGGCGGCCGGCGCTACCCTGGTCATCCTGATCGCCGGCATCGACCTGTCCGTAGCGGCAAACCTCGCGTTGACCATGATGGTCAGCGCCTGGCTGTTCAAGGACATCGGGGTGCCGTGGATCGTGGCCATGGTGCTCGGCCTGCTGCTGGGCATGTTGGTCGGCCTGGTCAACGGCCTGCTCACCGCCTACGGCAAGGTGCAGGCGTTCGTCGCCACGCTGGCCACCATGTCGGTCTGTGCGGGGTTCGCCCTGTTCATTACCAACGGCAACACCATCAACGGATTCCCGTCCTGGTTCGGCAACCTGACGACGAACATCTTCGGCATCATCCCGCTGCAGGGCATCCTGCTGGTCGTCGTCTTCGTCGTCATCGGGCTCTGGCTGCGGTACCGGCCGGCCGGCCGCGCGCTCTACGCGATCGGTGGGAACGAGGAGGCAGCCCGACTCTCCGGCCTCCCGGTGAAGTGGGCCAAGACGAGGGTCTACATGATCGCCGGCGGTCTCGCGGCGGTCGCCGGATGGGTGGACATCTCGACTCTTGACTCGGCCCAGCCAACGGCCGGCGCCGGCTACCTGCTCAATGTCATCGCAGTCGTGGTCATCGGCGGCGCCAGTCTGGCCGGCGGAGTCGGGTCGATGGGCGGCACGTTCATTGGTCTGCTGATCATCGGCGTGCTCAACAACGGCCTGTCCCTGCTGCACGTCAACCCCAACCTGCAGGAGGTCGTTGTCGGTGTGGTGATTGTGGCTGCCGTCCTCACCGACCGGGTCGGCGCGCGATTGCGGGCCGTCTAGTCGGCGGTGGCGCCAACAATCCACATTCCATCCACCGTAGGAACTTTCAACACAGTCGCGCAGCAGGTCAACCTGCGCACCGCGCGACCGTCATCGCCCGAACGGCTCCGGCCCCGGCAACAAGGAAGGCAAGAACGTGACAGCGGAATCCACGTCTGAACTCTCAGACAAGACCCTGTTGGAGATGCAGCGCCGCATGCTGCGGATCCGGCGCTTCGACGAACGAGCATCGAAAATGGTCAAGCGTGGCCAGATCCCCGGCACTGTGCACACCAGCATCGGCCAGGAGGCCCAGGTCGTCGGCGCCTGCATGGCGCTGGGCGAACAGGACTACATGACGGGCAACCACCGGAGCCACGGCCACCCGATCGGCAAGGGCGCACCCCTCGGTCCGCTGATGGCCGAGCTGGTCGGCAAGTCCGGCGGCGTCTGTCAGGGCAAGGGCGGATCCCTGCACCTGTCCAACTTCGCGGTCGGCAGCCTGGGTGAGTCCGGCATCGTCGGCGGCTCCATCCCGATCGCGGTTGGCGCCGGACTGTCGAGCAAGGTGCTCGACAACGGCCGGGTGGCACTCGCCTTCTTCGGCGACGGCGCCGCCAACCAGGGCAACCTCTACGAGGGCCTGAACATGTCGGGCGTCTGGAAGCTGCCGGTGATCTTCCTCTGCGAGAACAACCAGTACGCGCTGTCCACCCCGGCGCACACCGTCACCTCCGGCGTGATCGCCGATCGCGCAGCAGGTTTCGGGATGCCGGGAGTGCGGGTCGAGGACGGCCAGGACGTGCTCGCCGTCTACGAGGCGGTCGCAGAGGCCGTCCGACGGGCCCGGGCCGGCGAAGGGCCGACGCTCGTCGAGGTGATCACCTACCGCTACAACGAGCACTCCGAGGGCCTCAAGCTCGGCGTCGACTACCGCAACCAGGACGAAAAGGCCGAGTGGATCGCCAAGGACCCGATCGTCCTGTTCCGGGCGGAGTTGATCCGTCGCGGCATCCTCGACGACGCCGCTGCCGACGCCCTTGAGGCCGAGGTGATCAAGGAGGTCGACGACGCCGTCGCCTTCACCAACGAATCGCCCTATCCCGATGCCTCGGTGGCCTTTGACGACCTGTACACCGACAGCGTCTACGTCACCCGCACGTTCAACGACTCCACCTACGGCACCCTGGAGGCCGCGCGATGACCGTCATGAGCTATCTCGGCGCAATTGGCGCTGCACAGAAGGAAGCCATGCTCGCCGACGATCGGGTGGTGATCATCGGTGAGGATGTCGAGGCCAACGTCTACGGCACCACCGGCGGCGCCGGCAAGTCCCGGGCCGTCGAAGGCGACTTCACCCAGCAATTCGGTCGCAATCGGATCCGCAACACGCCGATCTCCGAGGAGGTCATCGTGGGCGCCGCCATCGGCGCGGCGATGACCGGGCTGCGGCCGATCGTCGACCTGTCTTACTCGAGCTTCCTGTACATGGCAATGGACCAGTTCGTGAACCAGGCCGCCAAGAACCGCTACATGTTCGGCGGTCAGGCCAGCATCCCGGTGGTCTTCCGCTCGGCGATGTTCTACGGGCTGAACACCGGTGCCCACCACTCGGACCGCCCCTACCCGATGTTCATGAACGTCCCCGGACTCAAGGTCATTACGCCGGCCTATCCGAGCGATGCGAAGGGCCTGCTGCGCTCGGCCGTCGACTCCGACGACCCGGTGCTGATCTTCGAGGCGTGCATCCTCTGGGGCTCCAAGGAGGACGTCGACGAGAACGAATACAAGATCCCACTGGGGGTCGGCCGGACGCTGCGCACCGGCGACGACGTGACTATCATCGCCGTCTCCGGTGCCGTGCCGGAGGCGGTCGCCGCGGCCGATCAGCTTGCCGCGGAAGGCATTTCCGTCGAGGTGTTCGATCCGCGCACGCTCGTCCCGCTGGATGTCGACGGGGTGCTCACCGCAGCCGCCAAGACCGGCCGGGTGGTCGTCGCGGACCCTGCGCACCAGACCTGCGGCGTCGCCGCCGAGATCTCCGCCCTGGTCAGCGAGCACGTCTTCGACAGCCTGCGCGGCCCGGTCCGCCGGGTGACCACGCCGGACATGCAGATCCCCTTCAGCCCCGCGCTGGAGAAGCAGTTGTACCCCAACCGGATTCGCATCGCTGATGCGGTTCGTGCGCAGGTCGGCGTGACCGCGCCGGCCGGCGTTTAGCTGGGGAGTGTCTGCTGAAAGCCGCAGACACTCCCCAGCGGCATCGAATTGCGCCCCGGCTCCGCCGGTGCGACTAGACGGTCTTCCAAGAAAGGAAAAGAAATGCGAGTCGAGGTTCTGCTTCCCCAGTGGGGCATGGGCATGAGCGAAGGCACCATCACGACCTGGCTGAAGAAAGTGGGCGACACCGTCACCGAGGACGAGCCCTTGGCGGAGGTCGAGGCGGAGAAGGTCGAGGAGACCCTGGAATCGCCCGCCGCCGGAACGGTTGTCGAGATCCTTGTTCCCGAGGGCGACACCGTCGAGGTGCGCACCCCGGTGGCGGTGATCGAGTCCGACTAGATCAATCGCTGTCGCCAACCGCCTGCGGGCGGGCAGAAGCAAGCCGCTTCCCCCGCCCGCACCAGGTACCACCCAGCACCACGTTCGAGGAGGAACACACTCATGGTCAGGCCGGAGCTCACCAGCGCACCGTTCGACGTCATCGTCGTCGGCGCCGGGATCAACGGGGTCGGAATCGCCCAGGACGCCGCACTCCGCGGGCTCCGGGTCGCACTGCTCGAACAGGACGATCTCTGCAGCGGCGTATCGGCGTGGTCCGGTCGCCTGGTCCATGGCGGGCTGCGCTATCTGGAGCAGTACGACTTCGGCCTGGTACACGAATCGTTGACCGAACGCGAGCGACTGTTTCGGCTCGCCCCGCACCTGGTGAAGCCGGCACCGCTGATGGTGCCGATCTACAAGCACAACCGTCGGCCCGGCTGGATGGTCGAGCTCGGCATGATCACCTACGACACCTTGTCGCTGCGCAAAACGCCACCCACGCACCGTTTCCTGACCCGCGCCCGCACCGAGCGGCGCTTCGGTGGTGCCTCTCCCGAAGGTCTGTCCGGCTCGGTGGTGTTCTACGACGGGCAAGTCGAGATGGCCGAGCGGCTGTGCGTCGAGATTGCAGTGGACGCCCAGTCGGCCGGCGCGGTGATCGCGACGAAGATGCGGGTCGACGCGCCGCTGATCGAGAACGACCGGGTGGTGGGCGTGCACGCCACCGACCGGCTGACCGGCGAACAGGTGCAGGTGCGCGCACCGCTGGTCTACAACGTCGCCGGCGCGGCCATTGACCGGCTGCTGACCGGCGCGGGAATTCCGCCGCAGCCACGACTGAACGGCGGCACCAAGGGTTCTCACCTGATCGTCGACAAGTTCCCCGGGGCGCCGTCGGACGTCATCTACTACGAGTCCAGGCTCGACGGCCGGTTGGTATTGATCATTCCCTGGTGCGGCCGGTACATGATCGGCACCACCGACATCCGATTCGACGAGGATCCGGACGACGCCCGTTGTGACATCGGTGAAGTCGACTACCTGCTCGGCGAGGTCAACGCGTTGATCCCGGAGGCGAAACTGACCCTGAACGACGTGCTCTATACGTTCAGCGGGGTCCGGCCGCTCCCCTACGTGCCGGACAAGGCCGAGTCGTCGGTGCCCCGCAGCCACGTGCTGCACGACCACACCGCAACCGGTCTGCCCGGATTGGTGACGGTGGTCGGCGGCAAACTCACCACCTACCGACAGCTCGCCGAAGACGCCGTCGACGATGCTTTCCGGCGGCTCGGGCGGAAGGCGCCGGACTGCCCGACCCGCAAGCGCCGCTACATCGGCGCCCAAATGGTCGACGTGCCGACGCTGAAGGTCGCATTGAAGGCACGCACCGGGCTGCCCGACGACCAGGTCAAGCGGCTGGTGGACGTTTACGGCAGCCGGGCGTTCGGCGTCTGGCAGCTGACCGAGAGAAACCCCGGCCTGCGGAAGGTCATCCATCCCTCGGGCGTGATGGCCGCCGAACTGATCTTCGCGGTCGACGAGGACCTCGCCCGTTCGCTGACCGACGTCTTTGCCCGTCGGGTACTCCTGGCGTTCGAACCCGGCCATGGGCTGGAGTCGGTTGACGAGGCCGCGGCCGTCCTGGCCGCACATCTGGGCTGGGACGACGCCGCGGTGCGGGCCCAGATCGCCGACTACCACGAGTGGTTGAACAAGCTGGCCGTGCCCGACCCCGCTGGGCCACGCTCGGAGAGTTTCGGCGCCGGCCAGCCGGTTCCTTCCGGAGCGTCCCGATGAGCGAGCGACAGCGAGCGAACAGTAGGCCAGTTGCTGGCAATCCGCGAGGAACGAGCGGAGAGCCAGCATGAGCGAGCGACAGCGAGCGAACAGTAGGCCAGTTGCTGGCAATCCGCGAGGAACGAGCGGAGAGCCAGCATGAGCGAGCGACAGCGAGCGAACAGTAGGCCAGTTGCTGGCAATCCGCGAGGAACGAGCGGAGAGCCAGCATGAGCGAGCGACAGCGAGCGAACAGTAGGCCAGTTGCTGGCAATCCGCGAGGAACGAGCGGAGAGCCAGCATGAGCGGGCCGCTGCTGCTCGCGCTGGACGAGGGGTCGAGCAGCTGTCGGTCCATCCTGGTCGACTCCGCGGGCGGGATGCACGGCGAGGCGCGGGAGAACGTGACCTGGGAGTACCCGCGTCCGAGCTGGGTCGAACTGGACCCGGTCCGGCTGTGGCGCGACCAGCTCTCGACCATCGAGCGCGCGATGGGCACCGTCGGGGTGACGGGCGCGGACCTCGCGGCCGTGGCCATCACCACCCACCGCGAGACCGCGATGCTGTGGGACAGGGCGACCGGGGAGCCGGTGCACAACGCGGTGGTGTGGATCTCCAAACAGACCGACGACATTGTCAAGCGTTGGTCGGAAGAGGGTCTGGACGAGGTGTTCCGGCAGCGCACCGGGCTGTTCAACGACTCCTACTTCTCCGCGGCAAAGGTCGTATGGCTGCTGGAGAACGTGCCCGACGTGCGCCGGCGGGCCGAAGCCGGTGAACTGGCGTTCGGCACCCCCGACACCTGGCTGCTGTGGAACCTCACCGGTGGCCGGTCACATCTCACCGACCACACCTGCGCTTCGCGAACCGCCCTGTTCAACCTGGAATCGCTCACCTGGGATTCCGAGATCTGCGAGACGCTGGGTATCCCGATGGCCATTCTGCCGGAGGCCATCGCGTCCGACGGCGACTTCGGACTGAGCTCTGCCGACGTGCTCGGCGCCGAGGTCCCGGTGCGCGGTGTCCTCGCCGACCAGCAGGCCGGGCTCTTCGGGCAGGCCTGTTTCCAGCCCGGGTCGGCGAAGAACACCTTCGGCACAGCCGGTGTGCTGGTCGTGAACGCCGGCGAGAAGGCCCAGCTGGCCGAGGGTCTTACCTCCAGCGTCGGTTGGACGGTGAACGGCGTCACCGACTACGAGCTCGAAGGCGTGGTGTTCCACTCCGGCCAGACGCTGTCCTGGATGAAGGACAACCTCCGGCTTTTCGAGTCGAACGAGGAGATCGAATACCTGGCCAGACTGGTCCCGGACTCCGGCGGGGTCTATGTCGTCCCTGCCTTCGGCGGTATGTGCGCGCCGCACTGGGATCGGGATGCGCGGGCCGCGGTCGTCGGGCTGACCCTCGAGTCGACCGCCGCGCACGTGGTGCGGGCGGGCATGGACAGCATGGCCTTCCAGACCGCCGACATCATCGACGCGCTCGAGGCCGGCGGCGTGCCGGTCGATACGCTGAAGGTCGACGGCGGCGCTGCGCGCAGCGACCTGCTCTGCCAGCTCACCGCCGATCTCTCCGGCAAGGTCATCCAGCGGCCGACCTCGCTGGAACGCACCGCGCTCGGTGTCGCGTTCGTCGCGGGCCTGGGCGTCGGCATCTGGGACAGCGTCGCCGATCTCGAACAGACCTGGGAATGCGAGCGCGAGTTCACCCCACAGATCGACGCCGCCACCCGCGAGGAACGCCATGCCGGATGGCGAGAGGCCCTCGACCGCACATTGCCGAGCCGCTACCGCAGTCACGTCACTCAGTCCTGACCCCACCCCTGCAGACCCTCACGGAGAGGCAACCACCATGCGAGACCCGAACCCGCTCCGCTGGATCGAGGCCGCCAAAGCCGGCGGCTACGCGATCGGCGCGTTCAACATGCACAACGACGAGACAACCCAGGCACTGCTGCAGGCCGCCGAGCAGGCGGACGCCCCGGTGTACATGCAGGTTGGCCGCGCGATCATTCCGCACATGGGGGTGAAGAAGGCCTACGAGCTGACCGTGCGCAACGCCGAGGAGTCCGACGCGCTGTACACGATCCACCTCGACCACGGCACCTGGGACGAGGTCCTGCTCGCGGTGCGTCTGGGCTTCGACTCCATCATGTTCGACGCCGCCCACCTGCCGTTCGACGAGAACATCAAGGCGACCAAGCGGGCGGTGGAGCTCTGCCACGATTACGGCATTCCGGTCGAGGCCGAACTGGGCAAGATCCCGGACGTGGGCGCCAAGGTCGAATGGGCCTCGTACTACACCGACGTGCACGAAGCGGAGCGGTTTGTCGCCGAGACCGGTGTCGACCTGTTGGCGATCTCTGCGGGTGTGGTGCACGGCGTCATGCCGGGGTTGGAGCAAGAGCCACTCGCGATTGACCTGATTGCGCGGATTCGTGACGTGGTCCCGGTTCCGTTGGTGCTGCACGGCATCTCGGGCGTGCCGGACGACGAGGTCAAGGAGGCCATCGCCAACGGCGTGCACAAACTCAATGGCGACACCGACCTGCGGCACGCATTCCGAGCCGGCCTGGAAGAAGAATGGTCGAAGGGTGACCGTCAACTTGAAGAGGTGTTGGACGCCGGTCGCCGACGGATGATCGACGCAACCGTCGCGAAGTTCGATGCCTTCGGCAGTGCCGGCACAGCCTCGCAGATCACGTCCTCCGGACTCCCGAGGTGACCGCGACCGAACAGGCGACCTTCGAGGGGGTCTCGAAGCCGCTAGCCGGCATCCGCAAGATCGCCGCCCGACGGATGGTCGAAGCCTGGGCCGCGCCGGTGTTCCACCTGTCGGTGAACGTCGACATGAGTGCGGTGCTGGCCGCGAACCTCAAGACCATCGGCGCCACGGTGACCGACGCGATCCTGCATGCCAGTGCCAGTGCGCTCGTCGCGCAGCCGGGGATGAACGCACATTTCGCCGACAACGTGGTGACCACGTTCAGCGATGTCAACATCGGCCTGGCCGTCGCGACCGACAAGGGTCTGACGGTGCCGGTGCTGCATCGCCTGCAGGGCGCCACCGTCACCGAGATCGCCGGTTTCCGAAAGGATGTCGTCACGAAGGCGCGGACCGGCAAGCTCGCGATGGCCGACATCAGCAATGGCACCTTCACCGTGTCCAACCTCGGCATGCTGGGCATCGACCAGTTCGACGCCATTCTCAACCCACCGCAGGTGGCGATCCTGGCCGTCGGGAGTACCGCGCAGACACCGGTCGTGGTGGACGGTGAGGTGCAGGTGAGGCCGATCGCTTCCTTCACCCTGACCTGCGACCACCGGGCCGTCGACGGGGCGACAGGTGCCGCTTTGCTCACCGGAATCCGGGACGCCCTGCAGAGCGGCGACTGGTGAACATGACAGCAGCCCCGCAGCAGGCCGACTCCCGTGAGTCGGCCGGCTCGAGGCTGCTCGGCGGTGTCGACGCACTGTTCGTGGCGGCAGATTCGGATCTCGGTTCTGCCGCCCTCGACCTCGCCGTCGGCCCCGCTCTCCTGCGCGCTGTCACCCACCCGCAGAGTGTCTCCGGGGCGCCGTCGACCGGTTGGTTGCGGATGTACCGGCCGGTGCCGACGGTCGGCTTCAGCCGCCGGGACACCAAGGTGCCCAACTACTCTCGGGCGGTTGCCGCAGCACGGCGACATGGGTTCGAACCGGCGGTCCGGTCACCGGGTGGGCGCGCCGCGGCGTACCACCGGTCCTGCCTGTGCTTCGAGCTGGTCCTGCCCGATTCCGGCGAATGCGGCCCGGCGCAACAGATGTCGGCGCTCGGCGACCTGGTAGCAGGGGTTCTTCGCGACCTGGGCATTGATGCCCGGGTCGGTGAAGTTCCCGGTGAGTACTGTCCGGGTCGCTTCAGTGTCAATGCCGGCGGTGTCGCGAAGATCGTCGGCTCGGCCGGTCGTCGGGTCCGGGGCGCGATCCTGTTGGGCGGCAGCATCATCGTCACCGACGCAGCTCCCATCCGCGCGGTGTTGTCCGACGTCTACCCGGCACTCGGGCTGCCACTGGATCCGGCCACCGTCGCCGCCGCCACCGACTTCGGTTGCACGGTCGACGACGCCGACGCGGTGGCCGATGCACTGGTGTCCGCCCTGGGTACACATTCGCGTGTGTCGCCTGCTCCCCTACCTGCCCATGTCGTCGCGGCGGCCAACACCGCGGTGACCGCACTGCCGATCGTCGGCTGAATCCCCATGGAGGTCCTCCTAATGTCCGCACCGAGCGTGACCGGCGAGTCACCGGCCGGCGAAACGTCAGATCTCGATCCCGTTGAGGTGGCCAGGCGGATCGTCGCCGAGGCGGACCCGGAGGGCGCGCTACCGCCCTGCGGGATGCGCTCGGTGCGAATCGGGTCGCTCGACTGGTCGGCTGTCACCGCGGCCGTGACGGAACTGCTGGCGGCCAAGGGCCACGGAAACGGGTCTGACCCGGCCCGATCAACGGTGGCCCTCGTCATGGATCGCACTCCCATCCGCCGCAACGACGAGGAGATCAAACCGGCGATCGAGGCGGCGCTGGCGGAGCGGTTCGACGTGCACCGGATCGTGCTGGACGACGGTCATCCGGAGCTCCATGCGTCGGAAACCGTCATCGAGCAGGCAACGGCCGCGGTGGCCGGCGCCACTGCGGTGGTCAGCATCGGCGGCGGAACGATCACCGACATCGGCAAGGTGGCCTCGGCAGCCAGGGGTGGTATGCCGCTGGTCGTCGTGCAGACCGCGGCCTCGGTGGACGGCTTCACCGACGACGTTTCCGTGCTGCTGCGCAACGGGGTGAAGCGGACAACGCCATCCCGCTGGCCGGACATCGTGCTGGCCGACGTCGCCACGGTGGACCAGGCGCCGATCGCCATGAACATCGCCGGTTTCGGTGAGCTCAACTCGATGTTCACCGCGCCCGCCGACTGGCTGCTGGCCGCGCTGATCGGTGTCGACACGTCATACCATCCGGCGCCGATTCGGGTGCTGGAGGAAGTCGGCGAGGGGGTGGCCGACTGGTCCGTCGACCTCGGTCGTTCCCCCGACGCGACCGCCCGCCTCACCAGGGCCTTGGCGATTCGCGGTATCGCAACAGGGATTTCGGGTGGCACGGCCTGCCTGTCGGGCGTTGAGCACCTGGTCAGCCACATGCTCGATCTGTCGAACGGGGCCGCGCACCGGCCGATCGGATTGCACGGCGCCCAGGTCGGCGCTGCGTCGGTCGTCGCGGCCGCCGCCTGGCAAGTGCTCTTCGACCGCCTCGAGACGGCAGATCGAGCCGCCCTCGCCGGGAAGCTCGCGGACGGGTCGCTGGCGTCGGACGAAGCCACCGTGCGCGGCGCCTTCGACCAGGTCGACCCCTCGGGTGCGGTGGCCGCCGAGTGCTGGTCGGACTATTCGAAAAAGGCCGCCGCCCTCGATCGGCAGCGAACGGAACTGCGCACGGTGATCGAGGACTGGCCGTCGGTATCGGGCCGGTTGCGCCCGTTGGTGCGTACACCGGACGCATTGGCGCACGGCCTGGTGGCCGCGGGCGCCACCGCCAGGCTGACCGATCTGGAGTGGGTGACCGGGCCCGAGCACGCAGTCTGGGCGGTGACCAACTGCGCGTACATGCGGAACCGGCTGACCGTCATCGACCTGCTGGTCGCGCTCGGTTGGTGGCAGTCCACCGATGTCACCGAGGTGCTGGAAATGGCCGAGCATGCCATCGAGGAAGCGGAGACGTCCCATGCCCCGCGGTGATCTCGTCGTCGGAGTCGACTGTTCGACCACCGCCGCAAAGGCGGTGGTGTGGAGCCCGACCGGCACGGTCCTCTCGCAGGCGCGGTCGACGTTCGAGCTGACCCATCCGCGGCCGAACTACGCGGAGCAGAATCCCGAAGACTGGTGGACGGCAACCAGAACCGCGATCCGCCGGGCAGTACAGACCGTGGACCGGGAACGCATCGCTGCGCTGTGCATCACCCACCAGCGGGAGACGTTCGCCTGCCTGGACCGGGCCGGTGAGCCGCTGCGCCCGGCGATGATCTGGGCCGACACCCGGGCCACCGAGGAGGTCCAGGACTACGGGACGCCGGAAGTCCATCGCATCACCGGGAAACCGCCGAACCCGACACCGGCCTGGTACAAACTGCTCTGGCTGGCCCGGCACGAACCGGAAACGTTGCGGCACACCGCCTCCGTGGTCGACGTGCAGGGCTTCCTGGCGAACCGGCTGACCGGTGAGTTCCGCACCAGCTGGGCAAGTGCCGATCCGCTCGGCGTCGTGGACATGGCCACCTTCGACTACTCCGACGAGTTGATCGCGCAGGCCGGGCTGCACCGCGACCAGTTCCTGGAGCTGGTACCGCCCGGCGGACTGATCGGGTCCATCACCGAGGACGCCGCCAAGGCCACCGGTCTGCCGCCTGGGTTGCCGGTGGTGGCCGGGATCGGCGACGGTCAGTCCGCCCAACTCGGCTGCGGCATCACCGAACCGGGCGCGGCGTACCTGAACCTCGGCACGGGTATCGTCTCGGGCACCTTCGGCCGGGACTACGCCAGCGATCTCCGCTTCCGGACGCTCGCCGCCGGAGTCCCAGGTGCGTACACCATGGAGACCTTCATCGGCGGCGGCACGTACAACATCCGCTGGTTCGTCGACAAATTCGCCGGCGTGAACACCCAGATGCTCGGCCTCGACCTGTCGCCGGAACAGGTGCTGGAGGCGGCCGCCGAGATGCTCCCGCCGGGCAGCGAGGGACTCATCGCATTGCCGTATTGGACCGGCGCCCTGACTCCCTACTGGGATCATCACGCCCGCGGAGCGCTGGTCGGGCTGACCGGAATTCACGGCAAAAGCCATGTCTACCGGGCCATCCTGGAAAGCCTGGCCTTCGAGCAGCGGTTCCTCACCACCGGCGCAGAGGAAGCACTCGACGAAAAGGTCACCCGGGTGATCGCCCTGGGCGGCGGTTCCCGCAGCCGGATCTGGTGCCAAATCATGGCGGATGTGTTGCAGCGCCGGGTCGAAGTTGTCAGGGAGCCCGAAAGTACTTGCCTTGGTGCAGGTATCCTCGCGGCGGCGGCCGTGGGAATCCATCCGTCCATCGAGTCGGCCGCCGCGGCGATGACCGGGACCGGGCGGTCGTTCGAACCAGACGCGGCCAACATCGGCGCGTACGACCGGCTCTACCAGGTCTACCGAGGCATGTACCCGGCGTTACGCGACCTGTTCGCCGAACTGGCGGAGGTGTCGAAATGACGACAGGTTTCACCGGAGGTCTCGATTCGCTGCTGTACCGACCGCACCGGCTCTATCGGGGCTACCTGTTCGACTTGGACGGCACGATCTACCTGGGCAAGGAGTTGCTACCGGGGGCCCGCGAGATGATCGACCAACTGCGCGCGACAGACTCCAAAGTGGTTTTCCTGTCCAATAATCCGACCCGGGATCCACAGATGTACGTGGACAAGCTGACGTCACTCGGCATCCACACCGCGCTGCCCGAAATCCTCAACACAGTGGTCACGATGACGGACTGGCTGCTGGAACACACCCCGCAGAAGAAGATCTTCGTCATCGGCGAGGAGCCACTGAAGACGGCGCTGGTCGCCGCCGGTTTGACGTTGACCGAGGACGCCCGCGAGGTGGACGTCGTCGTGGCGAGTTACGACCGGACCTTCGAGTACCGCAAGCTGCAGATCGCCTTCGACGCCCTTGCGGTCTACCGGCGGGCGATCCTGGTGACGACGAATCCCGACGTCTTCTGCCCGTTCCCGGGTGGTCACGGCGAGCCGGACGCCGGCGCGATCGTCGCGGCCATCGAGGCCTGCACGGGAGCCAAATGCCAAGTCAATGCAGGCAAGCCGGACAAGCTGATGCTGGAAACCGCGATGCGGCAAATTGGGCTGACGCCCGGTGAGTGCCTGATGGTGGGTGACCGGCTCAGCACCGACATCGCCATGGGCGTTGCGGCGGGCATGGACACCGCCCTGGTGCTCACCGGTGAGACAACACTGCCGTTGCTGGCGGCATCCGACCTGCGGCCGACCTACGTGTTGCGCGGTGTCCACGAACTACTTCCCGACGATCCCCGGGCCTTCGACGCAGCAGCACACGCCGGCGCCCACCTGCAATCCATCGAATAGGAGAAATGGCAATGGGCACAGCTCTCGACAAGTACGCGGACATGAAGCCGACGTGGGACTACCCGGTCGTGATCGAGTCGCACATCAACGGCATACGCAGCAAGGAGATGAACCCGAACACGCCGATCGGTTACGAACAGATCGCCGAGGACGCGATCCGCTGCTGGGAAGCAGGAGCCGGCGCGATCCACGCCCATAACACCAGCTTTGATCTGCTGGGCGAAAATGCGTACAAGGACTACATGCGGACCTGGGAACAGGTGCTGGCCAAGCACCCTGACATCACCTGGTATCCGACCACCTGCAACAACCTGCGCCTGCTGCCCGACGAGCACGGGCTCGAGCATGTGGCCCTGCTCAACGACAATGCGCACGCCGAGATCGCCTGCGTGGACACCGGTCTGACCCTGTTTGCAATCGACACCGACGACGAGGGCTACCTGGTGGGACCTGAGTTCGGTTTCAACTATCAGCGGGTCGGCAAGCAGTGGCGAATGCTGCGCGAACGCGGCGTGCCGATGGTCTACGGGGTCTACGAGCCGGGGCACCTGCGGCACGCGATGTACTACGTCAACCAGGGAATGTCCACCCCCGGCTCGATGTGGGACTTCTACCTGATCGGCGACTATGGCCTGACGTCGATGAAACCCATTGGCACCAACGGCATGAAGCCGAGTTTGGAGAGTCTGTACTACTACCTGTGGATGATCGAGGAGGCCAGAGTCAAGCATCCGTGGTACATCTCGATCTGGGGGCAGGGCGCCCTCGATGACACCGGAATTCTCCGCCGGGCGATCGAGCTGGGCGGCCACATCAAGACGGGGTTGGAGCTGTTCTACGACCCGGCCCGCAATCCGACCAATCTCGAACTACTGCAGCAGGCCCAGGAGATCGCCCGCGAGGTGGGCAGGCCGATCGCCACCCATGAGGAGGCCCGCGCCTTGTATCAGCTCAGCTGATAGTCGCCCGATGCCCGGGTCGACGGGCGAGCCGTTGTCGCCCCCCGCTTTCTGGAAGGCGCCCGTAGTCCGAGAAAGGCCAGCGCCCGCGCGGTCGCGACGCGGGCGCCTTCCTCGTTGTCAGCCGGTGAGCCGACTTCGGCGAACCAATGCCCGAGTCCCGGGGTAGTCATATCACTCGAGGTCCGGCAGCACGACTCTGGCGCCGGCCGCGACCAGTGTGTTCCTTCCAGGCGAGCACACCGGGGCTGATCCCCCACCATTGGTGCAACGCCAGCACAGCGGGCACCGCCGGCCCGTACACCTGAACTCCGGTCGGGAACTCGCCGGTCGTCACGCTCGCGTCCGTCGTTGCTGTTGCCGTGCTCCCCACTACGCTCCGGTCCGCTGACGTGCCCTGGTCCGCTGACCTACCGGTGCCACACGCAGCCACCGCGGCAACCTCGGCCAACAGATCGCCGACCACCAGCAATTGCCGCCGAGAAATGCCGGCCGAGCGATGCTGACTTCCCACTGCTGGCCACCCCGAGTCGTCTCTCCCACCCGTACTCGTATGCGGCGCAATCATCGCTGGGGCGATTTCCGACTTCTTTCACCGGGTGCGCTAACGTTGAAGTCAACGGCAGAATACTGCCCAGGAGCTGCGACCTTGGGTCGCGACCAGTGACGGGGGCCGGTCAATGCTTGCGACGTTCAGCACATCCCGCCCGGGCTCGGCCGAGAGGAATCCGCCGGGTTCGGCTGGACCTGCCGCTCGCATCGACATCTCGCCGGTAGCGGTTCCACAGATGAATGGCCCCCACCGAACCAGGAGCCTTGGAAGATCCGCTTCGGCCCCTACAACGAACAGCCGGACGGACGGACGGACGGACGGACGGACGGGAAATTCTCGCTCGGTTCCTTCGTCATCGATTGTGCTGAAGCTGAATTGACACGGGGGCGGCGCGGTGATGTCATCGGATTTGCTGGACCACAGCCAGTGCGGGAACTGCGTAGCCGCATCGATGTTGCCGCTGCACAGCGAGGACTCCGGTCCGTGGCCGCACAGCTCACGGTGACCCGTGACCGCCGACTGCGGGACGCGTCTACTTCTCCCGATCTCTGCACGGGTCGACAGAGAGTGGTCAGAGCTCTGATGACGTCCGCTGAAGCACGCTGGCACCTTCACTACACCGCCGCGCGTTGCCGATGCAGCCAAAAGATAGTCGTTGTGATGGCCGAGAGAAGGTGATTGTTGTGCAGAAAACTGCCCCCGATCCTGGTGTGCGTCGGATGGTCGCGACGGTTGCCTGGCTGTACCACGACCGCGAGATGCGGCAGAGTGCGATCGCCGATCGCCTGCACATCTCACAGTCCAGGGTGTCGCGGCTGCTTGACCAGGCCGTCGACCTCGGCATCGTCCAGACAACAGTCGTGCTACCAACAGACGATCAATCAATCCTTGAGCTGGAACTGGAGAGTGCTTACGACCTGAAGGAGGTGCACGTTCACGATCTCGGGGAGATCGGTGACGAAACGCAACTCGTGCGTGAGCTCGGCCAGCTGCTCGCTTTGCACCTGCAGAGCGTTCCGATCGTCGCCGACGTCATCGGATTCACCTCATGGAGTCGGGCCCTCGGCGAGACCGTCCGCAACCTGAAGTCACTCGGCCAGTCCGAAGTCCAATTCGTCATCGAGATGGTCGGCGACCTCGGACCACCCACTCTGCAGCATCTGGCCGCACAGCACACGCAGCAGCTGGCAAACCTGACCGGTGCCGAGCCGGTCTTCCTGCGTCTGCCCGGGGTGTTGCCCAGTCGAGAGATCAAACAAACGCTGCTCGATCACGACAGTCATGCCCGGATGGCCCTGGAAAGGCTGGACGGGCTGGACTTCGCCATGACCGGCATCGGTGCTGTCGGCATTGTTCCGCCGCTCCGCGCCGGTGAGAATTTCTTCACCACCGCGCAGGTCGCCCGGGTCAAGAAGCTGGGCGCGGTGGGGGAACTCAACCTGCGCTACATCGCCGAGGACGGCGAGCCGGTCAACGCCGACTTCGAGGAGCTGGTCATCGGCGCCACTCTGGAACAGCTCCGCGGCGCCGACCGAAGACTCGGCGTGGCCGGCGGCCCATCGAAATACCGCGCAATCAGGGCGGCCCTGGTCGGCGGCTGGCTCAACATGCTCGTCACTGATTCCACGACGGCTCATTGGCTGCTGGCGCATCGAGATTAGCTGCACCACAACCTATCTCGCATTGATCGAGAGATGCGGCCCGTTGCCCTTCGAGAAGCTGAACGATCAGCTGGTCGGGATAAATAGCGGTTCGGAATACCGTTCAACGGCCTGGCCGGTGCTGCGGTCAGCCGGCCGTGCGCAACGTGGTGAGCAGATCCGGCTGCTGCCGGACCAGCGCAGTGAGTTCGTGACGGGTGGCCACGGCAAACTTCGCGTACAGCTTCGAGAGGTGGAATCCGACCGTGCTCTGGGTGACGAACAGGCCGAGGGCGATCTGGGCGTAGCTCAAGCCGGTGACCACCAGTGCGAGGACGTCCTGCTCCCGCGGGGTCAGGTCGGGTCGGAAATCGGTCGTCGCTGCCGTTCCTCCGGTGGTGGCGCCGTTCCCGTCACGGACCGCTTCGAGCCTAGACACCTACGGCGCGGCACCGAGTCGCCGGCACCCTCCAGCGCGGCCTGTCTGGAAGACGCCGCCGACCGATGACCCAGCCGCGCCGCGACGTCGGCGTGGTCGGCCCACATATGGGCGCGGTACAGCGGCAGCTCGTTGGCCGGATCTTCCGCCGCGATACGCACCTGCCGCTCGGCCCCGCCGAGGTCGGCGAATGCGACGGAGAGCCGGTCGATCTGCGTTCGTGGGGCGCCTTCGGCGTGGCACCGGACGGCTAAAGCGATGAGCAGCAGCAGTCTGTTCTCCGGCCAGGGCATCGCCCGGCAGCGCTCGACCGCCGCGGCCAACTGCGGGTCGGCATCGTCGAACCGGCCCTGACCGCTGGGCAGCAGGGTGGTGTCGAACTGCCACGGCACCGTGGATCTGCAGGGTGCTCCCCCAGCCGCGGGTGCGGTTGCCCCGGGAGTCGACGGAACGACCACCGCGGCGTGGTCGATCCGGTGGTCGCTCCGGCCATCTCGGTACATGCTGGCGCACTACGCGCCAAAGGTGGCTCTCTCAACTTTCAGTTTTCGGCCAGGTCCACGATCAGTGCGCGATGATCGGACAGCGGCGGAGCGGTCGCGCCGCTGCCCGTGACCGCACCGACATTGCCACGCAGCAGAATGTGGTCGAGCTGCCGGTGGCGGCGTTCGACAGGGAACGTGGCGTGGTCCGCTTGGGATCGAAATCCGGTCATCGTCGCGGGCCGCCGGCCTGCCGTTTGCGCGGTCAACATGTTGCCCCTTGGGGTACTTGGTCTGTACCTCAGAAGGTGCAGAACACATGCCGAAAACGACGAAGACGGGCAAAGCCATCGAAGGCGAGCTTCCCAGCACCCTGCAGCGGTCCGAGACGAAGGCCCAGCAGACGTTCGCGCAGACCTACGACTCGGCAATCGATCAGTACGACGGCGACGAACAGCGCGCCCATCAGGTGGCGTTTGCCTCGCTGAAGCACACCCACGAGAAGGTCGGCGACCACTGGGAGCCCAAAGAGGAATACGAGCCGTCCGACGCGCAGGCCGAGGGCGGCAAGGACACGTCGAGGCCAACGGCCGGTGGAGTCGATGCCAACGCCTCGAAAGAGCACCTCTACGAACTGGCAACTCGGTTGGGCGTGCGTGGCCGGTCCACCATGACCAAGCAAGAGCTGGTCGCCGCGTTACAGAAGGCCAACAACCGCGCTTCGGCCCGGGCGCGTGCCGAGCAGAACTGACGTGTTGTCCCGGTGGTGCGTCTCGCTGGTTTCGCCATCTCGGCTCTCGGGCCCAACGGGTACCAACTCAGCCGTGGAGGGCCAGGCGGCTTGAGCTGACAGCCGCTGGGGCCGGTCCCTCCACGTGAACGAACTCTGCCGGCGCGCAGGCTTACCGAGAGCGCGGCCAGTAGTACCTCAATGGCGCTGGCTCGCGATACGCGATCACCCGACCAATGGCCGAACGACGATGACCGGGCAGACGGCGCGTGCGATGACCGCGTGGCTGGTCGACCCCAGAACGACCCCAGCCAGCCCACCGCGGCCCCTTGAACCGACCACGATCAGCTGCGGTTGTTGGACCAGCGGGGCGTGCCACGCATATCCGAGTAGGCATTCCTCGGCACTGCCGCGAAAGACGTATTTGTGCACCGGAACATCCGGGTATTTCTCGGCCCAGCCGGCCAGCTGTTCGGAGATCACCGCACGCCCCTCCTGCGACTCCGTGGCGTCGACGGTGATCGATCGATGAGCGGAGCCCCGCCCCGCCCAGCTGTCAAGAGCCATCACGGCCACCAGCTCAGCGCCGCGTACCGACGCTTCATCGAACGCGAGCCCGACCGCGGCCTCGCTGTCCGCCCTGCCGTCGACACCAACGAGAACGGGACCCTGCCGTTCGTCCCGGTCGTAGGGGACGACCGCGACCGGTGAATGGCCGTGCGCGGCGACATACAAGGCAACCGAACCGAGCAACACCTCCCGCGCCCGGCCGCTGCCGAGAGTACCGACGACGGTCAACGCGGCACCGTCACTTGCGTCGACGAGAGCCCGTCGCGGATCCGAGTGAGTCTGCAGCACACCAACTTCGAGGTCCGGATGCACACCGACAATCACCTCCACCGCGCGCTCGAGCAAAAGGCGCCCTTGAGAGTCGACGAATTCGGTGAAGTTGGCCGGATATCCGGCCTCCGGGGAACCAATGATCGGCAGGTACGACGAGTGCAACAGCTGCAGGCTTTGCCGACGCAGCGCTGCCTCGTCCGCCGCCCACCTGGCGGCAGCCAGGGACTGCGGCGAACCATCGACACCGACCAGGACGACAGGCCGCCGGCAAATGGACATGACTGCAATTCCTTTCCGCGTTTCCTTCCGCATGATTGGTGCCGCTGCGTCGGCAGCACACGGTCATCTCGAGAGGACCTGACTGCCATGGGGTAGACCAGCGTGTGCGCCCAACTGACAGCGTGGCCCGTGGGTTCAATCGGTCACCAGAGTCGTAGGTCCCGGTGAACCGGGTCCAGTGTCAACCGGCGATCGACCGACCGCAGACCTCGGTCCCAGGTTCAGTGCCCGAGCCAGATCGTTTTGGCTGCAACGACTCCCGTTGCATTTGGGACCACGTGCAGCCCGATAACCGTTGCCACCAAATGGGTTCGTACTTCGGCAATCGGCGTGCCCAGTGGCCAAGGTCCTGTCGTCACGAACGGAAGGCGCCGACGCGAGCCAAGCCGGACCCCGCGGGCCATGGTGACTTTCGACCCTTGCGTCAGGCCCCGGCGCTTTTCACGATGGTCCTACGACCTGGTCTGAACTGTTGATCAGCGGACCTCGACCATCCCGTCGCGTCCCACCGGCAAGGAGACCCATCATGAAAGCACATCCTGGTGACTGGATCATCATGCACAGCCACACCGGCGGAGGGCCCCTTCGTAAGGCGGAGGTCATCACGACCGGCGCCGACGGCGCTCCTCCGTACACGGTCCGATGGATCGAGGACGACCGGGAATCGGTTGTCTTTCCTGGCCCGGACGCGCAGGTTCTGACCCCCGAGGAACAAACCGAGCTCGATCGGAAGAGAGACGGAACAGATCGCGAAGTTCCAATCCGCTTTGGGCGTCCGGCCTTCCCCATGACCCGGCGAGTGCGGGTGGCTCCGTTCGACTTGGAGCGGTTGCGGCCGGTCATAGGTGAGGAACGCCAGGCGGCTCTGCAGGCTTCCGCCGACGCCGCCGAGGTGGCGTTGGCGGGCCGAGTCATCCTCCATGTGAACTCGACGGATACCGGCGGCGGAGTGGCGGAAATGCTGGCCACTCTGCTGGGCTACAGTCGCGGCGCCGGCGTCGACGCGAGGTGGTCGGTGATCAACGGCACCCCGCAGTTCTTCGCCGTCACAAAACGACTGCATAACCTTATTCACGGCCACCGGGACCAGGGTGAACCACTTGGTCCGAAGGAGCGGTCGATCTACGACGACGTTCTGGCCATTGCCGGTCGGGGCCTATCCAATTCCTCCCCGATCAACACCTACAGGCATGGGCCCAATTGCTGACTCAGTTGATTGCGCCTCGAAACGCCACTCCAACGAAATCATGATCATCCACATCAGGTCTTTGGCCCCTGGTATGGGATGCCGCTGAAGAGGCAGGCTGGATTATCAGCGGGGCGGGTACCGACTCGGATTCCCGACGTTGTTCTGGGTCCCGGGACCGGTCACCGACGCGCACACCAGCATGCGCGTGTCGCGACTACGACCTGCTGGACGACAGCTGCCGGGGAACCGGTGCAGCCAGAACGGAGGGGTTCAGCCATGATCAATTCCAACGAGTTCATCGTAGTCGGTATTGCCGGGACCGACGCCTGCAGTGACGCCGCCAACTGGGCCGCCGACGAAGCGTCCCGACGGCACAGCGAATTGCGCCTGGTGCACGCCTACTGGTTGCCGGCAAACGCCGGATACCCCGACGACCATGCTTATCCCAACGATCTGCTGCCGGTGCTGCGTGCGGAAGGGCAGCAACTGCTGGAGCGCACAGCGGCCGAGCTTCGGCTCGCCCACCCAGACCTCAACATCACGACCGCAGTGCTGTACGAGCATGCATCAGACGCACTGCGGAACGAATCCACCAACGCCCAGCTCACGGTCGTCGGATCCGGCGACTCCAACCGGGCGTACGGAGTACTGCTCGGCTCGGTCGCACTGGCCGTGGCATCCACCAACCCTGCGCCCGTCGCGGTCATCCGTCGTGAGCAAACGCCGCATCTGACCGGGCCGGTCGTGGTCGGTGTCGACGGATCGCACACCAGCGATGCCGCGATCGAGTTCGCTTTTCGAACCGCCGACACGCGTCAGACGGACCTGCTGGCGGTCCACGTCTGGGACGACGTCTTCGTCCCCGGCTCGCGTAAACTTCACAGCCCGCTCGTTGATCCTGCTCGCATCGAGGAAGAGGAACGTGCGCTACTGGCCGAACGGATCGCCGGCTGGGCAGACAAATATCCAGACGTCCCGGTTCAGCAAAGGCTGACCGAAGGACGGGCGGTCACGGCACTGCTGGACCTCGCACAACAGGCACAGCTGCTGGTCGTCGGCAGCCACGGTCGAGGGGGATTTACCGGAATGCTGCTCGGCTCGACCAGCCATTCGTTGATCATTCACAGCCGCTGCCCGGTTGTGGTTGTCCGAACGGCAGTTACCTGACCCGGTCCCCTTATACCAAACACGGCCAACAAGGACCGCTATGTCCGGTCTTGGGGGTGGCCGACCTGCGGCGGCTCTCGTCGGCGGTGATGGCGACTCGTGTCTTGCTCTCCAGCCAAACGAGGACCGCTGAGGACTTTGGTCTCTACCTCATGGACGGCCCGAAGTTGATGATGGTGGCATGACTGAGCGCCCGCATGACCGCGCAGCGACGACAAGCGGCGGAGAACGACCCCGCCTGCAACCTCGCTGGTTCATCGTCGGGTTCTGGCACGCGCACCGCGCGCTATTGCGGGTCACCCGGGGTCGGCTGGGGTTGTGGCGGCCGAAGCCAGATGGCTGGGGAACCTTGTGGCTCACCACAATCGGGCGGCGCAGCGGGCATCCCCGGCAGGTCGTTCTTGGCTATTTCGAGCACGGCGAGAACCTGGTGACGATGGCCATGAATGGCTGGGGTGCCGCGGAACCGGCCTGGTGGCTCAACCTGCAAGCACATCCTGACGCGACAGTCCGGACACGTGACGGCGTGCGACAGGTCCGCGCGCACCGCGCACAGGGGGCCGAGCGGGAGCGGCTTTGGGCGCGTTGGGCCGAGATCGACAAGAATCTCGATGCTTACGCCGCATTACGGCCGGCCGAAACTGCCGTTGTTGTGTTCGAGCCGATGGAATTACAAGCCAAGCGCGCGACGGACGCGTAATTGACGCACCGACCGGCCGGGCCGTGCATTGACTCAGGAGATACGGGTGCCATGACTTCCGCGTCGTCGATCACCAGGTCCGTCAGGCCGCCGGACGCGGTGCAACCCCTACGGCTGCCCGTAGCGCTGAGACGCATCGCGCGGTGTGCGGCGACGACGGCAGATTTCACCCGAGAGGGGTCACTGAAGGGCGATGATGTACTCAGACGTTCGTTCGAGACGACCAGCCGAGGAGGACCAATGACAGCATTCCATCGGGCGCACCTGGATTCCGAGGTTCCGGAGGCTGACCTTCTGGAGCAGCAGGCGCCTGTCGACGACGATGAACGACCACAGAGCGGCGCAACGACGGCTCCGGACACGGCGATTTCTCAGTCGCTGGTCAATGAGGCAGATCTGCTCGAACAGGCGGTGGTTGTGGGCACCGGAAGTGACGAAGACTACGACCACGACTGACAGGTCGGCGTTTCGCGAACGACCTGGAGAATCACGGAAGACCCATGCGCCCCCAAGCGCTCTTGCAATCGGCAGTGGCCTGCCGCCTCGACTCGGCGTCGCCCTCCGGCGGGAATTGTGTCCCGTGAAGACGCGTAGGAATGCGGCCGGGGTGAGGGGCGACCAGAAGGTCTTGGATTAACGCTGCGGGCCCGACCGGGTGGAAGTGGGCAGGTCCTTCGCCTCTGCCGGCCACCGCCCTGAGGTCTCTAGGGTCGAAGGTGACCAGCCGATTCGGGCGCCCGCGGCCGCTGCTCACGCATTGGAAGTCTCACGTTGCCAGCAGCACGAGTGGTCGTCGGCACCGCAACGGAACGGGTCTTTCCTGACACTCGTCCAGCTGAGGAGTCCCCATGACCGTGACGCCCGACCTGTACGCCGCTCGACTCACCATCGACTACCCGGAGAAACTCGACCGGGTCACCACCGCGTTCCGGGTGTTCTGGATCATCCCCATCGCCGTTGTCCTGAGCGTGTTGTCGGCGACCGCGGTCTCGACGACCACCGTGGTCACGGCGTCCGGTGAGGTGCTCACACAGGTGTCCCGATCCGCTGGTGGTATTGCTGGCGGGCTCTTCGGCGCGACGGTGCTATTGATCTTGTTCCGGCAGCGGTATCCCCGTTGGTGGTTTGACTTCGCGCTGCAGTTCAACCGCTTCTCCGCCCGGGTGGCGGCCTATGGTGCATTGCTCACCGACCGCTACCCCTCCACCGTCGAAGAACAATCAGTGCACCTGGAACTCGATTATCCCGATGCCAAGCAGGACCTCAACCGGTGGCTTCCGCTGGTGAAATGGCTGTTGGTGATCCCGCACATCATCGTTCTCTTCTTCTTGTTCATCGGCGCGTTGTTCGCTGTCGTGATTGCCTGGTTCGCCATTTTGTTCACCGGTCGATATCCGCGGGGCCTTTTCGACTATGTCGTCGGCGTGGGACGGTGGGCGCTCCGAGTGTCCGCCTATGCCACCCTGCTCGTCACCGACCGCTACCCACCGTTCAGCCTCCACTGAGCGGACTGCCCAAAGTCCCCGACCTGGATGCCGACGACAACCGGGGTGCGCTCAACCCCTCCTGACGATCGCGTACCAGATCCGCTCGGCTACCGCGGCGGACGTTCCCGGCCTCGAGTTACCGACGGTAGAGCTCGCGCCGCGCCACTACCTGCGCCTGGCCAGGCTAGGTAGGTGAGCGCCGGGAGGTCAATGGAGCGCATTGCGAACGGCTTGGACCGCCGCCACGTAAGCTCTCCCTTGCGGATCCGACGGAACACTTGGTCTTCAGCGTCGTGTGGTTCTCTCGGATGACCCGGAAGTTGATCATCTGGGTAGCGTTTCCGCAGGTCATAGCACTAGCGCTCGTAGCTCAGCTGGATAGAGCAGGGGACTTCTAATCCTCAGGTCGCAGGTTCGAATCCTGCCGGGCGCGCTGTGGATCGTTCGCTCGAACCTTGCTGGCAGAGTTCCGCAGTCTCCCGTCAAGCGCAAGGCCACCCGCCAACCGTCAGTGTTCAATGGTGACCATGACGAGTTTCGACGGCCATCAGCAGCGAACGACCGGCGGGCCGGCATGACCGGGGCAGCTGTCGACGCACCGGTGGGCTGGCAGCGGCGGGTCGACGCAGTGCTGGCCGGTCTGCACCGGGGCGAGAAGGTCTGGGCGGGAGTCCCTCTCGGCGGGCGCCGGGAGTTGCTGGAGCAGTTGCACGGGCTGGTCGGCCGGCACGCGCAGGCCTGGGTGGACGCCGCGGCTGGCATCAAGGGGCTGCCCCTGAACTCGCCGCTGGTCGGCGAGGAGTGGATCTCCGGCCCGTGGGCGTTGCTGACCGGACTGGCGGCACTGGCGAAGAGTGTCGCGGCACTGGAGAACGGCGGTAGTCCCCTGGATGGCTACCGGCTGGGGTCGGCGCCCGGCCGCCGGGTCACGGTCAAGGTCCTGCCGCACACCGGCTACGACCGGCTGCTGCTGAACGGCTTCTCCGCCGAGGTCTGGATGAAGCCGGGCGTCAATGCGGAGTCGGTACGCCGGCAAGCCGGATCGGCGCAGCGAGATCCAGCTCGCACCAATGGGGTTGGCGCGGTGCTGGGTGCCGGGAACATCACCTCCATCGCTCCGCTGGACGTCCTGTACGAGCTGTACACCAACAACCGGGTTGTCGCGCTGAAACTCAACCCGATCATGGACGCGATGCTGCCGGTCTATCTGGACGTCTTCGCTCCGCTCATCGACCTGGGCGCGCTGCAGATCATCACCGGCGCAGCCGATGTCGGCGGCTACCTGGTGCAGCATCACCTCATCGATCACGTGCACATGACCGGCAGCGACGTCACCCACGACGCGATCGTGTGGGGCACCGGGCGCGACGCCGCACGCCGCAAGGCGGACAACGAGCCGCTGCTGTCCAAGCCCATCACCAGCGAACTGGGCGGCGTGTCACCGATCATTGTCCTGCCCGGTACCTGGTCGAAGGCCGACCTGAAGTACCAGGCGGAGCACGTGGCGACCATGCGCCTGCACAACGGCGGTTACAACTGCATCGCCGGCCAGGTGGTCGTGCTGTCTGCGGACTGGCCGCAGAAAGACGCATTCCTCGCCGAGATTCGCGCTGCGCTGCACCGGGCCCCGGCCCGGAATGCCTATTACCCCGGCAGTGACAGCCGGGTGGCAATGGCCCGCGAGGCGTACCCGTCGGCCGAGAACATCGGCGGCCGGCTACTTGTCACGGGCGCCGAAGACCGGACCTACCTGCTACAGAACGAGTTCTTCGCCCCGGTCCTCGGTGTCGTCGAACTGCCCGGCGCCGACTTCCTGGCCACCGCGGTCCGGACGGCCAACGAGGATTTCGCCGGCACGCTCGGTGTGAACGTCATCGCTCATCCCCGCACCATCAAGCACCTGGGCGCACGGTTCGAGGCCACTCTGGCCGACCTGCGGTACGGCTGCATCGCCGTGAATGCGTGGACGGGCATGGGGTTCCTCACGGCAACCGGCAGTTGGGGCGCCTTTCCCGGGAACACCCTGGACGACGTCCAAAGCGGCATCGGCGTCGTGCACAACGCGCTGTTCCTGGCCGAACCAGAGCGGACCGTGGTCCGCGGACCGTTCCGACCGTCGCCGAGGTCCCTACTGAACGGCGAATGGACGATCGGCCCGAAACCGCCTTGGTTCGTCACCAATCATACGGCCGCCGGTACCGGACGGGCGCTGACCGCCTTTGCCGCCGACCCCAGTGCCCTGCGGCTGGCCGGGATCTTCGGCTCGGCAGTGCGTGGGTAGCCCCCACCGAACGCCACCGGTCAGCGATGGACGGCTAAGGCGCTATACGCGAGGTTGCCGGACCAATTCGTCAGACCGGTGGCCATCGGCTCAACCGACCAGTGACTCGTCGGTGCGGGCCCGGGTCGCCACGGTCAGCACGGCCACCAACACCGCCAACACACCCGCCGTCATGTAGAGCGGCGCTGGAATGAAGGAATCGGCCAGCACCAGAACGGCGGCGATCGCGACGGACCACGGCACGATCCGTGGCCGCCCGGGGTGCGCATGCAGCAGGCCAACGGTGATCAGGTAGATCGCCACCGGCACGGTGGTCGCCATGGCGGAGGCCACGTATCCGAGGCCGTGTGTTTCGTGCCGTTCGTAGGCGACCGCGACCACTAGCCCGGCCCCGACCGCGGCGGCGGAGGCGAACACGAAGTAGTGCCCGTACCCCCAGCCGAACGATGCCCGCGCAGTGTCGAGCCGTGGGGTGGCCTCATGGTCGAAGTAGATCCACCACAGGCAGAACAGCGTCACGATGCCTGCCACCGCCATGCCGATCAGCGTTCCCGCGTTCTCGGTGTCATCCAACGCACCCTGAAAGGCCAGGGTCGCCGCGAGGACCGATTCCCCCAGCACTATGACAGTGAAAAGGCCGTAGCGCTCAGTGATGTGGTGCGGGTGGAAGGTCGTCCTGCTGCCGCGCTCGGCGATCATCGGCACCGCGAGCTCGGCAACAACCAGGATTCCGAATACCGGGACAAGCAGGTTCGACGGCACGACAAGCGTGACGAGCCAACCCAACTGGACCACCGTCACCCCGGCCGCGTACCGCAGGGCGGTTGTCCGCCGGGGTGGGTCCGAGGCGGCGGCCCGCAACCATTGGGTCACCAGGGCCAGCCGCATGATGACATAACCGATGACGACGACCAGGGTGTCGCCGTCGTTGAACAACTTGGGGATGCCGGCGGCCATCACCAGCGAACCCGCGATCTGCACGAGGACTGTCAGCCGGTAGGGCACGTCGTCGTTGTCGTAGGCGGAGGCGAACCAGGTGAAGTTCATCCAGGCCCACCAGATGGCGAAGAACACCATCAGGTAACTGACAATCCCGGTGGCGACATGGTTCTCGACGAAGGCGTGGTCCAGGTTCGCCGCCGCCTGGGCGACCGCGACGACGAAACACAGGTCGAACAACAATTCCAACGGGGTGGCGACCCGATGGTGTTCATCGGGGCGTCGGGCCCGCATCGGGATATACCAGGGCCGAACGGCGGTGGCCTCACTCATGGGTCATGGTCCATTCGTCGGAGGTGCCAACCCCCGGCGGGCCGGCTCGACCACTCGACCCTAACGTCGATCTGATTCGCCACCGGTCAGCGGCGTCTTGGCAAGGGACTGCCTCTCGATCCCGACACCTCAAAGGCGATCAGCGATCGCCCGGCCCGCATGCCGTTCCGTCGACGTTGGAGTCCAGCCCGAGGACGTCGGCGTTGAGCACATCGACGACGACGCCGTTCGGCAGCAACTCGCGGACCTCGGCACACGTCCAGTACCGCGAGAGGTCCTCGCCACCGGCTAGCCCGTGGCCCGCGTGGCTCGGCGGTGTCTGCGGCAGGCAGACTGCGCCGCGCCCGTATCCCGTCACGCAGCCGCTGATCTGTCCGTTGCCGGGCAGCACATCTTCGGGTGCCACCGTGGGCGCCGGCTGCAACTCGACATCGGCGGCCTGCTCCTTCGTGCCGTCGTTGACGCCAGCGGCATCGGGATCGATCCACCCGACGGTCGATCCGGGACGGACAGCAACGACTGTGACATCGACCATCGGCGAGGCCGCCGCCTCGTCGAGGCTGATCTGACGACGATTGGCTGGATCGCCGGCCGGGGCGAGGGTCGCTGCGCCGCCCACGCTGGGCGCATCGACCGACCTCCCGAAGGGTGTGGCTACGGCCGGTGGTTGGCTCTGGGGCGCTGACCCGGACAGACGCACCCCGGGTGGGTCTGCTGCAAGGCTCGATGCCGGCACCGACTCCGCGCCGGAAGCGAGGGCAGGAGTGGCCGGACCCTGCACGGCGACGGCCGTGTCATGGTGATGCTGGGGCGTTCCCGCATCACCGATCATCACGACGAAGGCGATCGCCACCGCGGCGAGGGCGGTAACGAGCACCGCGAGTACAGGCCTCCTCATCGGACCGTCACCCACGTGGCGATCGACGGAACACCATCGGCGTCCAGCACCGTCAGCATGTACGGACCTGGCGGGAGCAGCGCGGCGTTGGCCGGGATCGTCGCCTGCCGGTTCGCCCCGGTTCCGGTCATGGGCAGGTCGACCAGGCGGGCGTTCGTATCCGTCTGGTGGGTCGAGGACGACGGTGCCACCAGGGAGGCGGCCACCACATCGCCGGTCACCTGCAGGTCAACAGATTGTCCGTGTTGGACCTGAGTGACCGGGACCGTGACAGTTGGTCGTTCACCGCGGAACAGGTACGGCGGCGAGTAGACCGAGATCCGCAGCTCGAAGGAGTTGTCGGCGGGGTTAGACCCGAAGATCGCTACCCGGCCGTCGGCCAGCAGGATCGCCGACGCGTGGTAGCCGCGGCCGATGGGGTCGTCCGCGGCGTCGATCCACCGGTTCCCGACGGGGTCGTAGGTGGATGAGGAGATGACCTCGGCGCCGCGGTTGCCGTGCGCGCCGCCGGTGGCCAGCACGGTCCGGTCCGGGAGCGTGACAAGGTTGATGTAGGTCCGCCCGCCGCCCGGCACGGCTGGACCAGGTGCGTACCGCGGGCTTGCATCGTTGAGGTTGATGATGTCGACAGCGTCCGTGCCGTCGGCGAACTGTTCGGTGTTGCCGCCGCCGACGATCATCACCTTCTGGTTCTGCGCCGGCGGCAACAGCACTGATCCCGCCTGGTCACGCAGATTGGGTTCGCGAAGGCCGGGGAGGTCGGCGACCTGCGCGGTCCGCCAGTCGTAGACACTGGCGCCGGTTCCCGGCCGCTGGTTCCCGAAGGTGTGGCCGCCGCTGTAGAACATCTTTCCGTCGGCCAGCAGGTACATGTGCGGGTAGGTCCCCCAGTATGTCCAGGTCTGCGGCACCTCGTTGATCCCGAGCCAGCGGAAGGCGACCTGCGAGAACAGTTCGGTGGCAACGGTTCCGTCGGACTCCGCGTTCAAACCGCCGGCCGCCCAGATGTCGCCGTTCTCGAGTTTGGTGAGGGTCGGATACCAATGCGCGTCGGTCATGTCGCCGATCCGGGTGAAACCCATGGTCGCCGGATCGAACACGTAGCTGAACTTGGCGCCCTGGAAGTTGACGGCGCCACCGGTCCCCGGGAATTGCTGCGTACCACCGGCGATCAGCACCCGCCCATCGGCCAGCGTGACGTGCCCGGAACAGAACATGTCGGCCGGTGTGGCGATCGCGGTGAACGTCTCGGCGGTCGGATCCCACACGGAGGCCTTGAACGACCCTGCTACGAACTGATCGGCGTCATTTCCGGACCCCGCGATGAGCAGCACTCGGCCGTCGCGGAGCAGAGTGGAGTGAATCGTCCGCAGTGGCATGTCGGCGCTGGCCACCGCCCACTGTCCGGCCGCTGCCGGATCCTGCGGATCGGGATCCGGGACGGGTTCACCGGCGCGTGCGCGCAGTGAGTAGCCGGTGGTGTCAAGCTGGCCGTCCGCCGACATCGAGACACCGAAGCTGATCCGGTCGGTGCCGTCGGGAACCGGCGGGATGGTGATCGGTACGGTGGTCCACTCGGCAGCTGCGGCGAGTTCCTGCACATCGGTCCAGTACTGCCAGCCGCTGGCGGTGTGCCGGAAGAGCGTGATCGCCTGGTGGTCTCCGGTGGATCGGTAAGTCACTGAGAGGTCGTAGAGCCCACCGGGTTGCACGGCCGGAGCGCAGCCGACAGCCTCCCCGACGAGCAGCTTGTGGTCGCCGGATTGATGATCAGCCATGGTGATTCGCCAGGATCGCCCGGTGGAGCCTGGTGGCACTGCGCCGACGAAGCTCTGCTGGGTGTTGCTCTCACCCCACCCCGACTGCTGGAAACAGGTCGGAGCGTCCACGCCGGCAGCCAGATTGCCGTTGACGATCAACTCCGGATTGGGCGCCGGGGCCGGGTCGGCCCCGACGGCAGCGATCGAATAGTCGTCGGTGATGACCGTGCCGTCACCGGCCAATGACAGGCCCCAGCTGATCTGGTCGGCGCTGGCCGGCATCGCCGGCGTGGGGACCTGAACCTGGGTGAAATCGCCTGCCGGCGGCAGAGTTTGCAGATCGCCGTAGTAGGTCCAGCCGGCAGCGGAGTGGATGAACACCGTCAGGTTGACCGGTGTGGTCGCCGAGTACCAGACACCCAGCCGGTACGTCTGGCCCGCAACGACAGTCGGTGCGCAGCCGGGTGTTTGCGACTGCAGCAGCTTTCGATCGCCGGAGATCCGATTTGTGACGGTCAGCGCGGCGGCACGGCCGGCGCCGCCGCGCCCGGCAACCGACTGCAGCCGGTACTCCAGCTCACCCCATCCTGCGGCCGTGAAGCATTCGAAGTCGTCGCCCAGACCGCTGGAGAGGTCGGCGTTCTCGATCCCGTTGAGTACCGCGGCTGCACTACTGGTCGGGACCAGGAACACCATGACCAACGAGACGACAAGGCCGGACGCCACCGCCTTGGACGGGCGAGTTCTCATCGTGCTGCGACCCCGGTGGGCAGGTCGCCGGTGGCCTGCACGGACAACGAACGATGCCGACGCGGGCGGTAGACAACGCGGGAGACGAAGACGAATCGGGCCAGAAATCCGAGAAGCAGGGTCAGCGCCTGGGCAAGAAGGCTGCGGACGCCGACGACTTCGACGAGGAGCAACAGCACCGGCAGTCGCACCAACGCCTCCGCGTTGTTGAAGGTGAAGAACTGCAGGAATCGCACGAGCCACGATCGACCCTCCTGGCGAAGGTCATCGAAGACCCACCATTCGGACATGGCGAAGTTCGTCAGGATGGTCACCTCGGTGGCGATGATCGCTGCTGGGAGGTAGTGCACGCCGGTCGCCAGGAGCACGGCCATCAGGGCAAGATTCAGCACCGTCCCGACCAGGCCGACCAGCGCGAATTGCGACATCCGACCAAGCCGCAGGCCGATGAGTTGCCGAAGGAACCGCATTCCCTCGGCCAGCCCTGCCTTTGACTCGCCGGCCTTCCGCTCCCCGAAGACGAAAGGCTCCTCGACAACCTGCAGCGACTGACGGGCCAGTACCTCGAGGAGGATCTTGAACCCTCTGGGGTGCAGGTCGCCGAGGTGCACCGCGTCGCGACGGACCGCAAAGAAGCCGGTCATCGGATCGGTGCAGTTCCTGAGTCGACGCGGGAACATCGCTCTGGTCAGCAGGGTCGACCCGGACGAGACCACCCGGCGAACACCACCGGCCAGGCCGGAGGCACTGCCGTCGCCGCAGTACCGGGACGCAACGACAACGTCCGCGCCCTGTGCCCTGCCGGACGCCAGCAGGACCGGGATCATTTCCGGCGGGTGCTGCAGATCCCCGTCCATCACCACGCACCAGTCCGCTGAAGAGGCGCGAATTCCTTCCACCACCGCTCCACCCAATCGGCCGACCGGCTCCTCTCGGTGGATCAGCCGCACCGGCAGCGATGCCGTCGCCGCGACTGCCTCGATCACCTGCGGCGTGTTGTCCGTCGAATCGTCAACGAAAATGATCTCCACCCGGATTCCGTCCAGGCTGGCGACGGTCGAGCTCACCCTGGCGACCAGTTCGGCCACATTGGGCGCCTCGTTGAAGGTTGGAACAATCACCGAGATACTTTCAGCGGCAACAATTGTCATGATCCTGACCTGACCTCTCGAATCTCGACGGTGTCGGTTCCGGTGCCGAAGGTCGCCAGCAGCCCGCTGCTCTGATAGGCCTCGCGCACCAGCGGGATGGAGTTGCTGTTGCCGGAAATGGTGGTGTTCCACACCAGGTAGTCGATGTCGCGCCACCCGTCGGGGTGTTCCTTGATGAACGCCGGGTCCAGGTCGACCTTGTAGAACCAGACGGCGCCGTCCCAGCCCGGTGACCACCCGGCATTGACCAGATCGTTCCAGTAGGTGTTGTCCGAGACGATCAGCGAGTCCCTCGGCAACTCGTCGGTGATCCAATCCACCGCATCGTCATGTGCGACGTTCACCGACGAGGTCACGGCGGGCAGGGTGCGCTCCGCCCAGCCGGGCAGGATCGCCAACCCCACCAGGGTCAGTCCCAGGGCCATCGCCGGCGCGCCGGCCAACTGCCTGCCCCGTGCCGATGACCGGGTGGACAGCGAGTAGATCCGGTCCAGGACCACGGCGATCGCGATCGCGAAGAACGGCAGCAGGACGATGACGTACATCCCGGGCAGGTAACCGCCCGGCCGCAGCGCCATCCCGGAAAACAGCACGATCAGTAGGCCGATCCCCCGCGAACGCGGCCAGATCAAGCAGGCAAGGCCGGCGACGAGTCCCCCGACGATCAGGCCCTCGTCGCCGGCCAGCCAGTTATTCAGATAGCCGTTTGCCTCGGTGCCGGTGGTCAGAATCGAACCCGATCCAGCACGCTGACCGAGCTGGAACGTCATCGCGCTCCAGAGCGAGACCTGATCGGAGCTCGGGAACAATTCGTGCTTGAGCAGGGCCAGCAACACATAGGCAGAACCAGCCAGCACCGTCAACATCGAGAAACCGACGATGCCGAAGACCCTGGTCGGTCGGTAACTGAAGTGCCAGAGGGTCGCCATCAGCGCCGGCGCGGCGATCAGGAAGGTCTCCTTGCTCAGGACCGCGGCCCCGAAACACAGCCCGGCCGCACAGTAATGCCACAGATCCTGCCGGCGCGATGCGGCGAGGACGAAGGCGCCGAGCAGCCACGGGAGGGCGATGTTGTCCAGGAAGACCTGCCGCATTTCCAGGCCGACCAGCGGCGACAGCCCCCAGAGCGCCATGGCCAGGACGGCGTACCCATGGCGAAGGCCCAGTCGCCGGGACAACGCAAAGATCAGCACCGCGGTGCCCAGTCCGTAGACGATCATCACCACCCGCGGCGAGACCAGCGCAGCACTGCCGGAGAACAGCGAGTCGGTGAGCCAGCTGAAGGCGGACAGTTGGATCCAGCCGAGCGGAGGATGGTCGTACCAATACGTGTACGGCGACAGTTGACCGAGTTCCTGGATCGCCCACGCCTGAGAGTAGTAGGTGCCCTCATCGTCGAAGAACGCCGGGAACTGGGCGAGATTCACCGAGTTCAGCACCGCGATCGCGACCAAGGCCGCACCGAAGGCGAACCATCGTGCGCGGGTGTGTGGCCGGGCAGCAACCCGATGGGTCACCGGCGGATTCGGTCCGGACGGACGAGCCACCCGGTAGTGCATTCGGGGATCACCGTTCTCGGCGCGGTGATCCGGTTGATGCAGGCTCCGCGCCCGCAAGGCGCCCGGTGCGGCTGCGCCACCCACGTTCGGATTGGCTTCGGCGGGAAGCGCTTGAGGTGCCTGCCGATCAGGCCCGGTTCCCGGGGTGGGTGTCAACGAGAACATCCGCAGCGCAGGACCGGCCGAGCCACCGACACCGGCCAACGCCGGGATGGCCACCGACCGCGCGACCCGTTCCGAGGTGTGCGCCTCGTGCGGCGTCTTGTACCAACCGAAGTCCCCCGTCACATACTTGTAAACCGCACGGACCGCCGCCCAGCCGAGCACGATCTGGTATACCGGCGTGGTCGCGATCAACACCAGGTAGGTGCGCCGCGGGATCTTCATTCCCATATCGGCGCCGAATTCCTGCAGGATCAGGCACTGAAACGCCACCATCGTCACCATCGGTACCAATGGCAGGAAGGCGATCATCGTTGCGGTGACCGGCATTTCCACCAGCAACGCGGTAATCAGCGCCAGCGGGAAGGCAAGACCCGCGACGGCCATCGCGTGCTGCTGAATCAACGTCATCCAGGCCGCAAACCGCTTGCTGCGGGGGAGCGCCTTCCACTCCCCCTTCCGTAATACCTGCATGAAGCCGAGCGACCACCTGGTTCGTTGCTTGATCAGTGCATGGATCGATGACGGCGACCGCTCCTCGGTGACCAGTTCGGGATCGTAGGCACAGACAATCTTGCGGTGCCGGGAGGACAATCGGACGCCGATCTCACAATCCTCGGCCAGACATTCACCGTCCCAGCCGTCAACGTCCTCGATGACCGATCGGCGGGTGAATACGGTGTTGCCGCCGAGTGGAATGAACCCCGATTCTGCGTGCCCGTGCAGTCGCGAACGAAACCATGCCCGGTATTCCAGGCAGTTGTGCAGTGCGTACCAACTGTCCCGGTAATTCATCAAATGCACGGCGCCCTGCACAACGTCTGCGTTCTCTGCCTCCATCGTGGCATCGACCCTGAGCAACAGGTCGGGCTTGGTCAGCGATTCCGCGTCGATGATGCCGACCACATCCTTGGTGCACATCTGCAATGCGGTGTTCAACTGCCGGGGCTTGTTCTTCACCGGGTCGTCATTGATCGACACCATGACCCGCGGATCTTCCGCTGCCAGCAACAATGCAGTTGCAACGGTCGGCTCATCGTCGCTGCCGACCGAGATGATGACCTCCAGGTCGGGATGGGTCTGCGCCAACAGTGCCTCCACCGTCGGCCGCATCACTTCCTCGGGTTCCTCGCGGCAGGGGACGATCAACGAGAACCCGTGGTGCACAGTCCCGGTCGCAGGGGCGAACCATATCCGTTCATAGGTCTCCGGTCTGCGCCACGCGTGCATCATCCAGACCAGGGTCGCCGACGCGATCAGCGTGAGCAGCAACGAAAGCACTGAGAGCAGCAATATCAGCATCAGTTCCACCCGGCAGCGTGATTGTTTGTTGTCAAATGGCACCCATTGGCGACCGTCGGTCGTATTCAGACCCATGCCCGACCGGCCGATTGACGACGCTATTGGAAATGGCGGTTGCCGCGTCGACCCGCGGAGAGCCGGCGACCATGGACCGTCAATGGCCAATTGGCCTGCTGGCAAATGGGAATGCTGCAGGGAAACAGAAACGTTCACACCTGGCTGCGTTGCCTGTCCTGATTCTGGCCGCGATGCCCCGCCCTGACGTACTGTGCCATCACTATAGGGGTGCCGAACCCCCTGATCTCACCTGGCGTAACTGCAGACAGCCGAAGTTCTCCGGGAATTAACACTTGTGCCCGTTTTGTTACGCTCTCGCGCCGAGAGATGTCACCCTCCGTGATGCTTTGACCACATCTCGGGGGCGGACCCGCACGTCAGCACCTGATGCCGACAACTCTGCACAAACGTGGGCTACGCCCGAACTCGCAGTCGTCTTCGTGACACGCGGATCGACTCACCAAAATCACCCAGGGTAGTCATGCATGTACGTAGCGTGATAGTTTCGTTGTTGTTGGTCGCATCAGAAACCTCCGCACGGCACCAGGTTTGCTCACTAGAGTCGGTCGAAAGGCACCACATGCACAATCCCCGACTCCGGAGCTCTCGAGGATCAGCCGTGGGTGCCGCCGTCGTCGGATTGCTGGCGGCCGGGATCCTGACGGCAATGACCCCCATCGCGGCTGCCCAGCGCGCGGCCCCTAGTCCCGTCCTGGCAACGGTCGATCTCGGAAAGGTGACAGCCCGTACGGATCCCTTCGCCCTTGGCATGGGATCGTCCACCTACGGGGCCAACCCACTGTCCAGCGTCGCCCAGCGTGACGCCGAGCAACGACTGGACGCGCGGACGGTGCGGATACCGGTCGGGTACCGCAACGGCAGGGTCACCTCATCAGCGGCCGGCGCTGGCACCACCCTCGATATCGCTGCACTGGTCGCCACCTATCGACAATGGGGCTACCGCATCGTCGCGGTGATCGGCGGGCGAACGAACGATGTCGACGTCCAGCCCGGCGACGCGACGAAGATCATGCAGAAATTGGGATTCGACGGCATCAGCTTCACAGCACCGAACGAGCCCGGCAACCTGGGCAAGACCATCTCGGACCAGATCGCCCTGGCCAAGATGATCACCGCGGAGGGGCGCGCACTGAAGCCGGATTTCGCGATCATGGGTCCGGTCTGGGCCTATTACGACCGCACGGCCCTGAATACCTTTGCCGCGAGCATGGGCAGCAGCCTGGCCGGTCTCGACTACCACCACTATGCGATGGGCAGCGAGTCGCTGACGACCGCTCAGGCCATGGCGCAGACACCCAGCTACGGCGCCGAAGTCACCCAACTCAGGGCCGACCTTGCCGCCCGCGGCCTCACCGTACCGGTGACCATCGACGAGCTGAATTTCTCCTGGCGCTACCAGGACGGCACACCCGGCGGAAACAATCGGTTCTTCACCGCCGTCAGCACCGTGTGGATGACCAGTGCCCTGGGGCACATCCTGCGGGCCGGCGGTCGCGCTATGCCATACGCGACCCAGAACGGTCCGCTCGGCATCATGGTCGAGGCCGGCCAGGTCAACCCCGACAACAGACCGGCATCCTCGCCGATGCCCGCGTACTGGGGGATGGCGAACTGGACCGGCGGACATCGGTGGCCGCACTTCAAGGACACCTTCTACGAGACCACCAGCAGTGACCCGGCCAGCGAGGTGTTCGCGGTCAACAACGAAGCCGGCGGGTTCACGGTGCTGCTGATCAACAAGGACGAATCGACGAGCAAGTCCATGTCGCTGACCCTGCAGGGGGCCTCCAACGGGTCGTTCAAGGCGTACCGCAACAATCCGGTTGCCCCCTATGCCCAGCCGGCGGCGGTGCTCACGGGTTCGTACGCGGCGGGCGCGGCACTCGCTGTCGAACTACCACCGATGACCGTGACCGTCGTGGTCGTCAACCCAGGCTCGATCCCACCCGTGACCACGCCCCCGTCGACCAGGTCATCGCAGTCCACTGCTCAGCCAACCACTGCTCAGCCGACGACTGCGACGGCGACTGCCACTACTCCGACCAGCAGCACAGCGACCCCGACGCCGAATGCGCCCACCATCGTGACCACCACCCGATCCACCGCCGGGTCATCGGCCACCCTCCGATGGCAGCCACCGACGGCCGGCGGCTCCGCCGTCACCGGCTATCGGATCAGCCGTGACGGCGCCGATTCAACCGGCGGCGGCGCCTATGCAACCACGGTGTCGGCGGCGACCAGGACCTTCGCCTTCACGCTGCTCAAACCCGATTCGACCTACCGGTTCACCGTCCAGGCACTCTCGGCGGCAAGCGGCGGACCGATCGTGACAGTTGTTTCGACCCCGATCGTGACCCCACCAACTACGACCGCCAGCGCCCTCCCGTCCGCCACGGCGCCGCCCTCGACCACGGTGCCGTCTCCGACGATCGGGCCGTCGACCTCAGCGTCACCACCGGCCAATGTGCTGGGTCCACCAACCACGTTGACCGCCGGCCAGGGCACGGATGCGACCCGGGTGACACTGTCCTGGCGCCCACCTGCCAGCACCGGAGGCGTCCAGATCACGGGCTACCGCATCGCCCGCGACGGCACGGACTCGACCGGCGGCGGTGCCTACGCAACGACTCTTCCGCCGACCGCAGCCACCTTCACGTTCACCCTGCTCAACCGTCATACCACCTACCGGTTCACCGTACGAGCAGTCACCGCCGGCGGGCTGGGCCCAGAGTCGGTCGTCAGCCTGACGACGGCCTAGCGGGAGCGAGTGTCTCAGCGAGATCGCTCAGGTTATGGAGGAACCACACCTGACGACCACGGTTCGACTCGTGGACGAAGGCCTGCAACGCCGAACTGGCTCTGAGATGTTCGGCGATGTCGCCGATGATCGCGAGCGCAACCTCGTAGTTGGCGAACTTCTGGATGAACTCCCCCGCGAGGCCCGTGCTCAGGTTGAAGAATCCGTCGTCGAATCGGTTTGCCGGAATCACGACCAGATCGGCGCGGCTGTGCCAGGTCTGGCCGATGATGTCGACGGCATCCTGAGCTGTGCTGATCCGGGGCCCGACGGCCGTGCACAGGTACACCGTGTGGCCGTTGATCTCGCTGATCTGATCCTCGGTGCTGCCACCAGCACTGGCCGACGCGGGCACCCGGTTCTCCTCACGCTCTGGGCGGTGGAGCCGTTCGGCGGTCCTCCGCTCGTCGATTGAACCACCCACCTCATCGCCCGACCGTCCAAATAAACCGACCGTCAATAGAACCGACCGTCCGTTGCACGTTGTGCAGAACGTGCAGTCGACGCCCGGCTGGGGTCGGCTCAGAAGCTGAAGTCGCCCCCACCACCGAAATCGCCGCCGCCTCCGAAGTCCCCGCCGCCGCTGTAGTCGCCACCGCTGTAATCTCCGCCGGCGTCACCGGAGTAGTCGCCGCCACTGCCGTCGCCACCCGCGTCACCGCCGCCGTCGGCGTTGGCATCGGCGAACCCGGCGTCATAACCGGAGTCGTAGGCGTAGGCGCCGCCCATCCCGGCCATGCCGGAGAACAGCATCGAAGCGACGAGATAGCTTCCGACGCCCCAGGCACCGGCGACCAGCGCAGGCTTCCACCACGGTTCGGAGTACCAACCCTGCGGCACCGGCCGACCGGCCACCATGCCGCCCGGGTAGTAGTGCTGGGTGTTGGGGCCCGGCTTCGGCGAGGCCTCGTACTCGCGGCCCTCGACGTTGACCGAACGGTCCTCGGACACCTGACCGGCCTGCTGCTGCCCGGGGATGGGCGGCAGGGCGGGCCCGGGATCCAGGCCGAGTGAGGTGCGCGCGGCACGGACGTAGTACAGCCCCTCGTAGGCGGACTGTTGGGCCAGCCGGTACTGCTGCACCGAGTTCGCCTGCTCCACCTGGGCGCCGGCGGCGTTGAACCGCTCGGACGCGTCGGCCAGCGCCTGCCGGGCGGCCGGATCGTCCTTGGGGTCGAGCGAATAGACCTGACCGCCGAGCATCTCGACCCAGCGTCGGGCCTCGGCACGCGAATCGTCGAGCGATCGGGCGGCAACAACGCCGCGCTGCCGCATGTAGTACAAACCGCCACCGACGATGACGGCAATAATCACGATCCAGAGGAGCGTGCTCACGGGGGGTCCTCTCCTTCAACAGTCCTTCTCGGAACGGTGCTTCTGACCTCTTCATTCCCTACCTGCGCAGCATGCACGCAGCGACAACCAACGTTGCCATCTGTCAGGCCAAACGTCCCGGCGCCGCCGAACGTTCCGTCGGATCCCTCGATCAGCTCTCGACCGGGGCCGCAACCGCGTCAGCGCCGACGCTTGCGGGTACCGAACACCGACCGCCCCAGCGCCCCACCGAGGGAGGTGCCGAGGGACTTCATGAAGGACGTCACCACCGGGTTGTTCAGCACCTCGCCGATGCCGCCCGACTCCGGGGCGCTGCTGGGTTTCGTCCGCGGCCGGGGCGCCTGCTGCGGTGCCGGGGTCGCGGGGGTGTCGTCAAGGTAGGGGTTGTACGGCTCGGGCGTGAGCGACGGCCAACCGTCGGCGCCGATGGTCGGGGCGGGGACGGGCGGCGCGGTCGGGACGGTGGGGATGCTGGACGGCGCGGTGCCGGGCGGCGCGACCTTGGCGGTGAGCATCTCGTGGGCGGACTGCCGGTCGACGGCCTGGCCGTACTTGGCCATCAGCGCCGAGGCGGCGGTCGCCGCGGCAACGGCGTCCGCCGGGGCGGGGGCCATCAAGGAGCGGGGTGCCCGGACCCGGGTCCAGGCCACCGGCGTCGGCGCACCCTTCTCCGAGAGCACCGTGACGATCGCCTCACCCGTGCCCAGGCTGGTCAGCGCCGCCACGAGGTCGTAGTCCTTGGTGATCGGGTAGGTCTTCACTGTTGCGGACAGCGCCTTCTGATCGTCCGGGGTGAACGCCCTGAGTGCATGCTGGATGCGGGCACCCAACTGGGAGAGCACGGCGCCCGGCACGTCGGTGGGCAGCTGGGTGCAGAAGAACACCCCGACGCCCTTGGACCGGATCAGTTTCACCGTCTGCTGGACGGCCTGCAGGAAGGCCTTCGATGCGTCCGCGAACAGCAGGTGGGCCTCGTCGAACAGGAAGATCAACTTGGGTTTGTCGACGTCTCCGACCTCCGGGAGTTGCTCGAAAAGCTCGGCCAGCAGCCACATCAGGAACGTGGAGAACAGCGTCGGGTTGGTCTGCAACCCGGAGGCGGCGAACAGGGTGACGATCCCGCGGCCGTCCTCGGTGACCCGGAGTAGGTCGGCGACGTCGAGTTCCGGTTCACCGAAGAACTCGTCGCCGCCCTGCGCGTCCAGGTTCGTCACCGCCCGCAGGATCACCCCGGCGGTCGCCTTGGACACCCCGCCCAGTTCGCGGAGGTCTTCCTTCCCCTCGGCGCTGGTCAGGTGCATGATCACCGCCCGCAGATCCTTCAGATCCAGCAGCGGCAGGGTTCGCTGGTCCGCCCAGTGGAAGATCAACCCCAGGGTGGATTCCTGAGTGTCGTTGAGCCCCAACACCTTCGACAGCAGGATCGGCCCGAACGAGTCGATGGTGGCACGGATCGGCACCCCCTTGCCCTGCCCGGCCAGGCTGACGAATTCCACCGGGTAGGACGCCGGCGCCCAGCTGTCGCCGGTCTCCGCTGCGCGCTGGGTGATCCGGTCCCCCGGCACCCCGGGCGCGAAGAGCCCGGTGAGATCGCCCTTGACGTCCGGCATCAGGACCGGCACCCCGGCGGCCGAGAGTTGCTCGGCAATGACCTGCAGCGTGACGGTCTTGCCCGTTCCGGTTGCACCGGCCACGAGGCCGTGCCGGTTGAACATGGCCAGCGGGATCCGGACCAGGGCGGCCGGGTCGGCTGTGCCGTCGATCACGACCGACCCGAGCGTGACGGTGGCGGCGGTGGTGTCGTACCCACTCGCGATTCGCTGCGCGGCGTCGCTGCCGCTGGTGGCCGTTGACGGCATGGTCATTTGTGCGTCCCCCCGGGGTCGGGCATCACCCCGGAGCCTAGGACGCTGGGGCCGGCACGGCACGTAGGGCGCGGGCGATGACGCCCACTGTCGGACCGACCGACTAGGGTCCGACCCGTGAATGACCGACTGGTGTGGGTGGACTGCGAGATGACCGGCCTGAGCGTGCGGACGGACAAACTCATTGAGATCGCTGCCCTGGTGACCGACAGCGACCTGAATATCCTCGGCGAGGGCATCGACGTGGTGATCCATGCCGACGACGAGGCGCTGGCGGGTATGCCGGAGGTGGTCGTCGCGATGCACGCCAAGTCGGGATTGACCGAACGGGTCCGGGAGTCGACGATCACGCTCGAGCAGGCGGAGCAGATGGTGCTGGACTACGTCCGCGAACACGTCCCTGAACCGAACACCGCGCCGCTGTGCGGAAACTCCATCGCCACCGACCGCGGCTTCATCAGTCGGGACATGGAGACGCTGGACAACTACCTGCACTACCGGATGATCGACGTCTCCAGCATCAAGGAGCTCAGCCGGCGTTGGTATCCGAAGGTCTACTTCGGGCAGCCGCCGAAGCAGATGACGCACCGGGCCTTGGCCGACATCACCGAGTCGATCCGGGAGCTCGCCTACTACCGCGGAACGGCGTTCGTCCCCTCCCCGGGGCCCAATACCGATCAGGTGCACGCAGTTGCCACCGAGGTCGCCGGCCGATATCCGGTCTGATCGTCCTCAGTCGCCCGCGACGAAGTCGTCGGGCGCCATCCCATACAGGAGGACGTGCGCCACGAGGCGCTGCTTGTTCGAGTGGAGGTGAGAGACCACCACCGCTGACCCTGTCGTAGCAGGGCGGTGTAGCTGAGGGCAGCCGGTTCCCGGGATGCGCCGGGGACGGGCGGGAAGCGGCTCTGACGAAGCCGGGTCGGTCCAGTACTTCCAGATGGGGTGGGCCCGGCGAGCGTGATGGGAAGGAGTACGAGAGGAACCAGCGTTTACGTCTCTTAAGTGTCGACCGGCCCTGAATCTGGAGGATGTGGGCCGGGTGCGGTGCGTACCTTCACCGGTGGGTTGTTGGCGCTGGTGGGGGGAACTCCTGGGTGGCCTTGTCCTTGGTCGCCGGGAGGTCGTGGTGACGTGCTACGGGGTAGCCACGACGATGCCGCAGGGACCTAGTTGGGCTCCTCACCCGTCGAGCGAACAGCAGTGAACGTGGGAACCGTCCCGGTCCTCACCCCCGGTCGCGTGCACCGACGCGGCGGTGGGGTTGGGTCCGCAGTCGACCGATCGGGTCGGGGCGGGGCGGAGCCGTCGTAGTACTCCGAGCCGGGGAAAGCCCGGCACATGGGGAAGGGCGGCAGCGGGTACGAGAAGGGATGGATAGCACTGAAAACCCGGCGACGTAGGAGCCGGTTTGTTCAGTGCTGTCCGAGGCCCGGAATGCGAACGGAGCACCCCTGCGGATCGGTTAGACTTCCTCGGTCCGCGCGCCACGGGCCTTTCTGGGTCGGTCGGTAAGGGGCATGGTGGGCGTAGCTCAGCTGGTAGAGCTCCGGCTTGTGGTGCCGGTGGTCGCGGGTTCGAGTCCCGTCGCTCACCCCATGTTCGTCAGGCCCCCGATCCTTCGATCGGGGGCCTGACGCGTCTGTGATGAAACGTCGACTGCCATGGCATCAGGGCATTCCGCTGCACAACCCGCCGATCGACCCTGCTCCAGTGGCGCTGGAATCCCAGGGCCCTGGTGACCATCGCGAAGCGCTCTCGACATGCGGCCGACATGCCCAGCTGGAAAGGTCCAGGCGAACCTGCTGCCGTGCGCAGCTCGTCCGGATTGAGCACAGGAGGCCTGAAGTGTGTGCAGCCGCGCCGTCGGTGACCGTCATCTCAGGGTGCGCGATCGCCACCGTCGATCCCCTCGGCACCGAGTACCCAACCGGGCATCTGATCATCGAAGGCAGCCGGATCTTCGAGGTCGGGGCCGGACCCGCCGACCCGTCCTGGCGGGAGCGCGCGGATCGCTGGGTCGACGGCACCGGGATGCTCGCGACACCGGGCCTGGTCAACACCCATCACCACCTCTACCAGTGGATCACCCGCGGATACGCCCAGGACGGCACCCTGTTCCAGTGGCTGACCGCCCTGTACCCGGTGTGGGCCGGCATCGACGAGGAGACGGTGGAGGCCTCCGCGGCGGCGAACCTGGGCTGGATGGCGCTGTCCGGCACCACCCTGACCACCGACCACCACTACGTGTTTCCGCAGGCCGGTGGGGACGTCCTCGGCGCGACGATCAACGGCGCCCGGACCATCGGGCTGCGCTTCCACCCGACCCGCGGCTCGATGGATCTCGGCACGGATTCCGGCGGGCTGCCGCCGCAGTCCGTCGTCGAGACCACCGACGTCGCGCTCGCCGCGACCGAGGCTGCGATCGCCCGCTGGCACGACCCGTCACCGGATTCGATGCTGCAGATCGCCGTCGCGCCCTGTTCGCCGTTCTCGGTCACCCGCGAACTGATGACCGGGGCCGCCGAGATCGCCCGCGCGCACGGCGCCCGGATGCACACCCATCTCTGCGAGACGCTCGACGAAGAGGCGTTCTGCCTGGAGAAGTACGGGCGAAAGCCCGGGGAGTACGTCGAGGATCTCGGCTGGCTGGGCCCGGATGTCTGGTTCGCGCATGTCGTCTGGCCGACCACCGAGGACGTCGCCAGGTTCGCCGCCACCGGCACCGCGGTCGCGCACTGCCCCACCTCCAACGGACGGCTGGGCTCCGGGATCGCACCGGTTGCGGACATGCTCGCAGCCGGCGTGCCGGTCGGCATCGGGGTGGACGGCTCCGCCTCCAACGAGTCGGGCCGGATGGACGACGAACTGCACCAGGCTTTGTTGGTGGCCCGGCTGCGGGGTGGCTCGACCTCGATGAGCGCCCGGCAGGTGCTGGCGATGGCGACGATGGGCGGCGCCAGGGTGCTCGGCCGGCAGACCGATCTCGGATCGCTGGAGGTCGGGAAGCTGGCCGACATTGCGTTGTGGCGGGTGGATGGGGTGTCCGGCATCGACATCGTCGATCCCGTTTGCACTCTCGTCTTCGGCACCCGCTCACCGTTGGAGTTGTTGCTGGTCGGCGGTGTGCCGATCGTCGAGCACGAACAGCTCGTACATGCCGACATCACTGACCTGGCACGGCGTTCCGGCGCGGCCTCCGCCACCCTCCGTGAACGCGCCGGCTACTGAACCGCCCCTCCCCCGGTTCCTTGCAGGTCGGTGACGGCGGTGAGCTCGAAGACCGGGTGCCGACTCGCTTCGGCGACGAAGTCAGCGACCGGCGACGCCTTGGTCGCCTCGAAGTAGGGCCTGGTCGCGCCGGCGATCTTGAGATATTGCTGCAGGATCGGCCCGGCCTGCTCGGCGCTCAGTTCCTCGATGGTGAAGTCCTGCGCGCGCCCGCGCCGGCCGATGGTCACTCGACCGGCGGCGCGGGCGTTCAGCACCCACGACACCGGCCCGTAGGGCGCCACCAGCCAACGCCTCTCGCCCTTCTCCACGAGCGTCACCGGGGTGCTCCTGGGCGTGCCTGTCTTGCGGCCGATTGTCGTCATGACATAGGTGTGCGGCACCAGTCCCCACCGGGTGAGAGTGGCGACCACGGCGTCCCCGGCGCGCCGGCCACCACTTGTCTGGAGCCGCTTCTTCGGCCAGATCGGCGCCGCGCTCCCGGACTTGCCGTCCTCGTCGGCCGATGACGGGTTGCTGGGTCCGCCGTCACCCTGTCCTGCCGCCGAAGGTTCGTCGGGCGTCAGATCCGTCATCACCATCACCTGTTCTGCTGGAGTCGTGCATTCCCGTGCGTCGCTGTCCGGGATGAATGGTGCTACCTACCCGTCCAGGTAGTCCATGCCCATCGCGCGGCGAACCTGGTGCAGGGTCGCTGTGGCAACGGCAGTGGCCCGGGCGGTGCCGTCCAGCAGCACGCCGTCCAGGTACCCGGGATCGGCCAGCAGTTCCAGGCGCCGGCCACGCAACCCACGCAGCGCTTCGTTGATCACCTCGGTCGCGAGGCTCTTCAATGCCGCCGAGCCGCCGGGACCGACCTGCTCGGCAACCAGCGCGGGCTCGGTGCCCGTCAGCGCGCCGATGATGGTCAGCAGGTTCGCCACCTGAGGTCGCCCGATCGGGTCAAAGGTGATGTGCCGCAGCGCATCCGTTCGGGCAATCCGGATCATCGCGGCCGTCTCGTCCGCCCCGGCGCCGAGCGGGATGGTGTTCCCGCGGGTCTTGGACATGCGGGCGCCGTCGATGCCGAGGACGGACGGCGCGGCGGACAGCAGGGCCACCGGCTCCTCGAACACGGCGCCATAGCGGGCATTGAAACGACGGGCGATCAGCCGGGTCAGTTCGATGTGCGGCAGCTGGTCCCGACCGACCGGAACGAGTGTGCCGCGCAGGCTGAGGATGTCGGCCGCCTGGTGCACGGGATAGGTGAGCAGCAGCCCGCTCAGCGAGCGACGGGCGGCCAGCGATTCGGCCTTGACGGTGGGGTTCCGGTGCAGTTCGGCCTCCGTCACCAGGGACAGGAACGGCAGCATCAGCTGGTTCAAGGCAGGCACCAGCGAATGTGGAAAGATCGTGGATCTGTCCGGATCGATGCCGGCGGCGAGATATTCCGCAACCAGGTTGCGCACCCTCGAACGCAGCGGACCGGTCTCGTCCCGGTCGGTGATCACCTGATAGTCGGCGATGATCACGATGACGGGTACGCCGGCATCTTGCAGCCGCACCCGGTTGGCCAGCGTGCCCAGGTAGTGGCCCAGATGCAGGGGTCCGGTCGGCCGGTCCCCGGTGACGACCCGACCCGCTACCGGGTCGACGTTGCTTGTCGCAGGTGACTTCTCGGGCTGCTGGTGCGTTCGTGCGACAGGGTGCAGGGTGGTGGTCATGCTGGGCTCCTTCGGGTGGGCCGGCAACCGATGAAAACGGTTGGGTCCTCGCCAAAGGAGCTAACGACCCGGCCGCTCATCGGCGGCCGGAGTCGGGACATCACGGATACGCCGTTAAGCGGTCCGCCACCAGGACTGGTGCTGGGTCAAGAACGACCGGGATGTCATGGTCCGAGACGGTAGCAGAGGTATCGGGATCGAGACAGCGCTTTGCGGCATGTCCACCGCGTCCGCACCCGAGGAGGGATCCGCCCACATAGCGGTGCGAAACGGTTCCCCATCGGCCGCATTTCCGACGGCACTGCCGGCCGTGGAACGATCGCACCGCCACGGCCCCCTGGACCATGGCGGTGCGATCGGGCTGATGGGTCATCCGATAATTCTTGATCTGCCGGTGGTCAGCCGCCGTGGGTGATCTCGACCAACTGCTCGGACTCTTCGTCCGTGAACAGCCGCGAGCGGATCAGGAACCGTTGCCCGGTCGGCGATTCGACGCTGAACCCACTTCCGCGGCCCGGCACCACATCCACCGTGAGGTGGGTGTGGCTCCAGTACGCGAACTGCGATTCCGACATCCAGAACGGGATCGGCTGCGGCAGACCCGCATCCAATTCGCCGAGCCGGACATCGACTGCACCGATACGGAATTCACCGTCCGGATAGCACATCGGTGACGACCCGTCGCAGCATCCACCGGACTGGTGGAACATCAACGGCCCGTGGACCTCCGTCAATTCCTGCAGGAGTGCAACGGCCTTCTCGGACAACTCGACGCGGGCGATCCGATCCATCTCCGACGTGGTCGGCATCAGAAGAATCCGAGGGCATTCTGCGAGTAGGAAACCAGGAGATTCTTGGTCTGCTGGTAGTGATCCAGCATCATCTTGTGGTTTTCCCGGCCGATGCCCGACTGCTTGTAGCCGCCGAACGCCGCGTGTGCCGGGTAGGCGTGGTAGTTGTTCGTCCACACCCGTCCGGCCTGGATGCCGCGGCCCATGTTGTAGGCGGTCGCGCTGTCGCGGGACCACACACCGGCGCCGAGGCCGTACAGGGTGTCGTTGGCGATCTTGAGTGCGTCGGCCTCGTCGTCGAACGAGGTCACCGCAAGCACCGGGCCGAAGATTTCCTCCTGGAAGATCCGCATCGAGTTGTCACCCTGGAAGACGGTCGGCTGCATGTAGTAACCGCCGGCCAGGTCGCCGGACATCTCTGCCCGGGCGCCACCGGTGAGAACCTTGGCGCCCTCCGCCTTGCCGATGTCGATGTAGGACAGGATCTTTTCCAGCTGATCATTCGACGCCTGCGCGCCGAGCATCGTGTCGGTGTCGAGCGGATTGCCCTGGATGATCTTCTCAGTGCGGGCGATGGCGTCCGCGATGAACTCCGAGTACATCGAGTTCTGGATCAGCGCCCTTGACGGGCAGGTGCACACCTCACCCTGATTGAGGGCGAACATGTTGAAGCCTTCGAGGGCCTTGTCGTAGAACGCGTCCTTCTCCCGTGCGACATCCCCGAAGAAGACGTTTGCCGACTTGCCGCCCAGCTCCAGGGTGACCGGGATCAGGTTCTCCGACGCGTACTGCATGATCAACCGGCCGGTGGTCGTCTCGCCGGTGAAGGCGATTTTCCGGATCCGCTTGGACGAGGCCAGCGGCTTGCCGCACTCGACGCCGAATCCGTTGACGATGTTCAGCACGCCCGGCGGGAGCAGGTCACCGATGATGTCCATCAGCAACATGATCGAAGCCGGGGTCTGCTCAGCCGGCTTGAGGACGATGGCATTACCGGCGGCGAGCGCCGGTGCCAGCTTCCAGACGGCCATCAGAATCGGGAAGTTCCACGGGATGATCTGCCCGACGACGCCCAGCGGCTCGTGGAAGTGGTAGGCCACCAGGTCCTCGTCGATCTGGGACAGGGACCCTTCCTGCGAGCGGATACAACCGGCGAAGTAGCGAAAATGATCGACGACCAAAGGGATGTCGGCGTTCAGGGTCTCGCGGACCGGCTTGCCGTTGTCCCAGCTCTCGGCGACGGCGATCTTTTCCAGGTTCTGCTCGATGCGATCGGCGATCTTGTTCAGAACGACGGCGCGCTCGGCCGGTGAGGTCTTGCCCCAGCCCGGGGCGGCCTCATGGGCGGCGTCGAGGGCCAGATCGACGTCCTCTGCCGTCGAACGGGCCACCTCGCAGAACACCTGACCGTTGACCGGCGAGACGTTGTCGAAATATTGACCCTTGACCGGTGCGACGCGTTCGCCACCGATCCAATTGTCGTAACGGGCTTCGAAACTGACCACACTGCCCGGCTGGCCGGGTGGGACGTAAACGGTCATTCGACCTCCTTGTCGAGTTGGTAGCGGCCCCCCGACGAGCCGCTTTGACCACAACCTACGAACTCGACAGTTGCGCCAACGTTGCGCCGAGGTGAGCTGGGTCACTACTCAGAGTGGTTGTGCTCACGCACGGTTCCCCGCAGGTGTAGACGGTGGCGGGCGGCAGGTTGGCCCAGATAGGTCCATTGACGCGCACCGAGCGGAAGGACGTCCGAAGGTTGCGATGCTGCCGCCGACCCGGCGGGGTCCACCGCGTCCAGCTGTAGGTGAACTGGGTGAACATGCCGTCCGGCCGCAACGCCGAGGCGATTGCCGGAATCAGGCCGGCGCCGTCCGGCCCGGCGAAGGCCACCCAGGGTAGTCGGCCGCCAGGATTCAGCTTGTCCGGGTTGAGGGCCGGAACCCTCCCTGTTGTCAACGGCTTTCGTGCTGCTCTAGTTCACCATTGGATGTCCTCGAGCCCTTCCAGGGGCCTTCGCCGGTCGAGCGACTCCGGTACCGCGAGAGTATCGGCGGCCCGGAGGATGTCGGGGAAATGCAGGCCGGTGCGTTGTTCCAGTTCTGGCAGCGAGGTCTGGAACACCCGGAACTCGTCAAGTTCCAACGCCTCGAGCTGGTCGAGGTCTTGGGTCAGCAGGAAGGCGCGGGCCGTCAGCCGGCCGCCCTCGCGGAAGGCGAGCACCTTCCAGTATTCGCGCGGCAGCGGTGTCCCCCGGTAGACGCGGTCGTCGTCATGGAAGACCGGTCCGCCGAACACACTGACCTTCAGGTCCTCGACCTCCGTGTCGGCAAAGACGGCATCTTCCAGCCGGCCCCATATTCCGTTGCGTGCGCTCTGGTTGAAGTCGTTCATTTGGGGAGTGATGTTGGTGAAGAAGAACGAGTCGATGTTGGCCTTCTTCGCCACCGGGAGGCTGCCCCAGAGCAGGTCCGCTCGCCGGGCAAGGTGTCCCCGATCGAGGTCGTTGTCGAAGTACAACTCGTCACCGACCTGCAGGTTCTCGGGGATCCGCCGGTCCTTGACGAATTTGATCCCCTTCCGGCTCAGCGCCTTGAGCGCCCCACCGTCGATGTTCCACGCCACCCAGAACGCGAAGCGCCGGGATCTCTTCATCTGCAGCGAGAAATGGGTGTACCGCACGATCTGTTCGCCGTCGACGGTGGCGGCGACATCGTCGAGGAGAGCGGCATCCAGTGCCGGGACGTCGATCCGGTCGCCGAGAAAGTCGGAATCGTAGCCGGCGACCTGCTCGACTTCCTCCACGGTGGGCGGCTGCAGCGAAATACCCAGCTTTTCGAAGACGGAGGTGGGCAGACAGGCCAGCGCATGCTCGTCGGGGCTGGTGTCGGTCTCGCCCCCGAAGTGCAGTCCGGCCAGAACCGTCCTGGGTTGTCCGGCTGTGGTGAACATCCACAGCGCCCCGGAATCGCCGCCCCGGCTGATTTCGTCGGCCGGCGCCGGGTGCGCCGGATCGGGCCCGATCTCGAAGCAGCCGATGTTCTGCAGGCCGATGGTGCCGCCGTAGTTGATCTTGGCGATGGTGTCGACCCGCCGTACGATGCCGTGGGTGAGTCCAGTGGTCCGGCCGGACTTGACGACGGTATCGCCCAGTTCAGGTTCCCCCACTTCGGTCGGAACCACACCCAGTTCGATGATTGCCGGGTCGAACCCCCGGTCCTCGATGCTGGCGATGGCGCAGTCTCCGGCAATGCCCAGGTGCGAGCGAACCAAGCGCCCCAACCGGTTTCGATCGACGCGGTTGTCGTCATGTTTCCCTGGCTGCACAACGACGTCGCCGAGTGCGCCGTCCGGGCCGTGCAGGACATGCCAGTTGCTCAGCACATACGGCGTACCGTCGGCGCGGTCGTAGACGATGCCGCCGACGGTGCCCGCACTGACGTGGACGTTTCCAACGCTGACGCCGGGAACCACCGGGTCGATCCGGACCTTGCGCTCCACCGCAACGGGTTCGGCGACCACGTGGAACGCCGGCTCGTAGCGCCTCTCGAGCACATCGGTCGGCACCGCTATCCCGTCGACCATGATCGACTTCGGTACGGCCGTTGTTCCCAGCGCCTCGAGAGCTTCCGGCGCCGACTGTTTGTCGTTGACCGTGAATTGCACGGCGATCTCCGGCTTTTCCTGACCGGCGACCACCTTGTAGCCGACGCCGATCGAGGAGATGTTCGGGTCGCGCAGGAAGTGTTCACCCTGCGTACGAATGAACTGGCGCAAGGCGGCGATCAGTTCCTTGTCACTCACCGGATCGGCGACCTGGCGGGATTCACCTGGCGACTCGGCTGCTTTCCTGGCGGGCATGGGAAGCCTTTCTTGTCGTTCGCTTTCGTCGCTACTCGAACTTCCGCCGACGGCCGGACTTGTCGTCCGTTGCGGACGGCGGCGGGACTCGTGACCCGCGGTGGAAGGTGAGCTCAGGCCGCTGATAGCCGCAGTGGATTGTCGTCCGCCACCGGACGAGGATCGCTATCTCTATCTTGAGCCCTCGGCGCAAGCAATTAATCGGCTGCTGATCTGCTGATGGTAACTAAGGACTTTCCGTTCGATCTGAAATGGGATTGCGTCGGCGTGCAATGCGGAGGACGATTGATGCCTCGCGTGCCCGCGTTCCATTCATCCTGGTCGACGCTCTTTTACAATGCACCAGAATTGTGCAGGAATTGCGTGACGCCATGGGCAAAGGCCCTACGGCGGTGCGACCATTTGTTCCGGTCAACTCCGCCGAGCCGGCGCGACCGTCCATTGACAAACGCACAGCGCCGACGGTGGGACGGCGCCGTGCGACTCGGCACCCACGATGAGGGTGCCGGCCAGTGCAGCGATGGTCAGGCGCCGAATTCGCGTTCGATACGGCGCAACTGCTCCTGCAGGACGGGCCGGGTAGCAGGGTCCGCAAGCTCAACGGCGTGCCGCCACACCAGGGCGTCTTCCCTGCTGCTGGGACCGTTCGCGAAGGTCAGGACGGCGGCCGGGTCGGTGGAACGAAGGACAGCAGAACGGATCTCGCGATGCAGGAGATCTCGCTCGGCCTGCACCTCCGGTGATTCGGACGATGGCAGGATCGGGCCGGGATACGCACCGACCGCGGCGGCGACGTCACCCGCGGCCAACTGGGCCCGGACAGCGGCGACGTCGGTGTGCACGCTCGCCGCGATCCGGTAGGGCCGGCCGGTCAGCGCTAGCTCTGGCAGCTGGGAGCGCAACCGACTCAGCTCGGCGCGGACTGTCACGGCGGGAACGTCCCGCTCGTGCAGCGCGATCGCCAATTGATCGGCGGTGTAACCCTTGGGGTGCTGGGCAAGCAGGAACAGCAGCTCGGAGTGCCGGATGGAGAGTTCCGTCGTCGAACCACCGGCGGACTGCGGCGTCAACATCGCCCGATCACGGCCGAGCACGGACAGTACCTGCGCCGACGCCGACGCCGGCCGGGTTGGGGCCGAACGCCTTTCGGCGACCCGGCGGACGGCCGGCTGGTACATCGCACGCATCCGCAGCTCGGACTCGGCGGCGGCCACCGCGGCCCGGACCAGACCGAGCACCGCCGGCGCGGCGACCTCATCCCGGCCGGTGATGTCCAGGGCGCCGAGAATGCGGCCGGTAGTCGGGTCATGAATGGGTGCCGCGGTACAGGACCAGGCGGCGACGTTGCTGGCGTAATGCTCGCGGGCGAAAACCTGCAGGGCGTGGTTCAGCCGCATCGCGGCGGCCGGTGCATTGGTGCCGGTGGTGCGCTCATCCCAGCGGGAACCGGCGACCCAGTTCATGCCCTCAGCGAGCCGGCGCAACGTGGCATCGCCCTCCACCCACAGCAGCCGGGAGTCCGCGTCGGCGACCACCACGATGGCCCCGGCGTCCTCGGCCTCCTCGATCAGCAGGCGCCGGATCAACGGCATCACGGCGGCCAGCGGATGGGCGGAGCGGTAGGCCTCCAGCTCTGCATCAAGCATGTCGACGGCGGGCAGCACACCGTCCGGGCTGACGCCGCTGGCGCGGGAGAGCCGCCAGGAGTCGGCGACGACGGGCCGCAGAGTGGCGACGGAGCCGGTGGAGATGAAGTCGTCGTAGGCGCGCTCCAGCTGCCCGCGCTGGCTGCGCGGCGTCGATCCGCTCGGGAGCGCCAGGAACGGACCTGCCGTCGGCACGGGAACGACCGCAGACCCGGGGGTCGGCCTGGCAGCGACTTCTGGTGCGATGACAGCCACCTTCCTCGAAGACGCAGGCGGCAACGATGGACGCCCGGGTGATGGTGCTCACCATACCTGGCGTCGGCAATAGTGCCGTGACCTGCGGGTTTACGGGTCAGCGGGGGTGGCATGTACAGTTACCGCCGGTCCTTCAACGACGTTGGACCACGCGCCATTAGCTCAATTGGCAGAGCAGCTGACTCTTAATCAGCGGGTTCGGGGTTCGAGTCCCTGATGGCGCACATAAGCCCGGGTCACAGCCGTGGCGGCTCACCGACGAGGGTCCTAAGTCCCGCTTAACTCCCGGAGAATGAATCTGGACCTAGTCCGGGTCTCCTGGCTACTCACGCATGTGGGGTGAACCCGGGGTGCCTCTAACCAAGTCCGCGACGACGTCGTAATGCTTGGTACGCAACCCACTCACGGTGTGGAAATCGCGTTGGTGGCGCTGGAGCGTATCCACGTGGAGCCCGAACAGTGCGCCCACGATGGCGCCGAAGAGCAGGCCGTAGGCGGCCAGCACCAGAGCGGAGATCAATGGTTCGACCCAGTTGAACAGCCCGAAGATCCATCCGAGCGCGCCCACCATTGCGCCCGACCCTGCACCGCGCAGCGCGGCGGTTGCGTGGTCCATCCGCCGAGGATCTGTTCCACGTACTCCAGGTCCCGGCCGACGATGGCACTCGATTGACCTCGTAACGCTGGTCCGACAGGTAGTCGACCACCCGCTCGGCGTCGGCATAGTGGGCGAACGTGGCGATCACCCGACGGGCGGGCTCGTCGGGGCGCACCCCTGATGGCACAGCCGTCGAAGGCTCAGCCATCACTCCCCCTCTGCGGGTGGGCCATACGCCTTGAGAGCCCTTCGTCAAGGTTGGAGGGTCGTTCGACGAAAAGCGCCGAAGCACTAGCGGCGGGGTGCGGGTAGGCCAGGTCCGAAATCCGAGCTCCCGGCCTCGCGATCGGGATTTCGCCTGGGAAATGCGGTTGGAGCTGACAGCGACTGGCTGACCGCCGTCATTGCGTAGCCTCGTCACGTGGACAACGACGAACTGAAAGAGACTTTGCTGGAGATCGAGCGCCGGGGTTGGGATTCGCTGTGCAGTGGTACGGGGGGGACCTTCTACGGCGAGCTGATGACCGCAGACGCGGTGATGGTTTTGGCGAATGGTGCGATCATGGACCGCGAGGCAGTCATCGAGTCACTGGAACACGCACCTCCGTGGCGGACCTACAGCATCGACGATGTCCGTCTCATCCGCACCGGGTCGGACGGCGCCATCCTCGTCTACAGCGGGACCGCCTTCCGGGAGGCAGACGAGCCAGCCTTCGTCGGCATCATGTCGAGCGTCTACCAGGGCGTGGATGGTGGTTGGCGTCTCGCGCTGTACCAGCAGACTCGAATCCCGCCGGCCGAATGACCCAAGTCACCCGGCCGGTAGCCGATCCGCTGCGGACAGCTGAGGTCTGGATGGAGTCGTCGCCATCGACGAAAGACCCTACCTACCAACGCATGCCAGGCCATTCTTCAGCTTCAGGTGCGCACCCAGGCACAAGCGGAGTACCAGGTTTCCTCGGTGCCAGTTGTCGAGTAGCCCAGCAGGCGCCAGCCCTCGAGGCCGGAGTACTTGCTGTTGTCGGGCGGAAGTAACAGCCAGGCGCCTTTGGCCTGGTCCCCGATCGTCGGTGCGTCGTCGTTGGGGGCAATCCGCAGATCCGGGGGTGGGGTGTGGCTTCCATCGGTGCCGATCGCGTGCGGGCAGATGCCGCCGTATCCCTGGTTCGGCGACAGTTCGGCGAGCCAACCGTCGCGAACTCCGACGGTGCGGGTGATGGCGATCGGCGGCTGGTCGGCGCAGGAGGCGAGGTCGCCCTCCGTGCGGTGTTCGGTGACGGTGAAGCCGCGGGTCGCCGGTTCGACCGAATCGACCGCGTCCCCGCAACGGAACGTGCGGGCGAAGGGGTCGTCGATTTGCACGGCCTGTTGAGTTGCCTGGTCCCACAGCACGACGTACCAGAGGGCCTCGAAGCCGTTGCCATCGGTCACCTCGATCTCGACCGCCGCGTCGGGGAAGCCGTCACCGTCGGCGTCGGCGTACACAGTGCTGCCCAGGGTGGTGGTACGGCCGTACTCGTCGGTGTTGGTGCCGTTCGCCAGGACCACTATTCGACCTGCATCTCCTACGGCGAAGGACGTAGACCCGAGGTCGAAGTGCTCGATCGTCCCTTCCGGTAGCAGTGAAGAAGGCGACATGACCGTCGGCTCCGCCGGAAACGACGTCCTGGTCATGGCTTCACTGCTCGTCGTCTGGATGGTGCTTGTCGACGGACGGGAAAGCGGCACCGATCCCGATTCGTCGGCTGCCAGGGAATCCACCGCGGCTGTCGCGGACGCCAACCCGGCCGTCGTTGCGGACCCAGCTGATTCTGCCGTCGAACACCCAACCGTGACGCCAAGAACGACGCCACTTGTGATGCACGCGAACAGCAGTGTTGCCGGTCCCCGGTGGTAGCGGGCCAAATGACGCACTGTTCATCTCCTCGGTTTTCACCAGATGCTGATCTCGCCGCCTCTGCAGCCGCCGGGCAGGACTACCTCAGGTGGGCAACGCACGGCGCTCAGCGCACAGGTCATTCATCACGCCGATGTTCCTGGGTACGGCCGAGGGTAACCGGAGACCCTTAACAGGGCTAACCTCGAGCCATGCGGAACCGACGCGCCGCACTCATGTTGCTGACGTTCTTTGGTTCGGTCGCGTGCACGGGAGCGCCGGCGCGGGAGGCAACGCCCGCCGCGCCCACGCCGGTCAACATCTCACTGTCGTGTGAGGCTGCTGAGCAGACAAGTCCGCTCCCGGTGTGGGCGAGGGCCGGCTTTACCCCGCCTGATCAACCTGTCGTCCACGTCAGCGGATCGCGCGGTGAGATCATCGGCGTGGTCTTCGGCGATCCGCTTCGTGTTCCCCCTCTTGCCGGTCGCAACAACAAGATCCTTTGGGTCGCCAAAACGTGGGGAATGCCACTCAAGATCCACGCGACACTTAACGGATCCACCCTCGAGGCCGATCGAGAGGTCGCGGGAGGCCCAGGTCCTTCGATCATCGACATGCCCACCGCGGGCTGCTGGACTTTCACGCTGTCCTGGGGCGAAAGCCAGGACGAGCTTGCTGTTCCGTACACAGGTCCGTCAACCTGACCGGTGGACGCCAACATTCTTGGCGACGCGCGATCACGCTAGTGACGGTGTGACCATCGGGACACGATGCGAGCTGCCGTCAGGAATTTGAACTCCATTTACGGGCTCTGACTGTCCGTGCCAATTGAGCCACCCCAGGCGCGTTCGCGGGCATTCCTACGTGAGGCACCGATCCACTTTCGCGGGCATCTTGACGTGAGGCACCACGGAATGATCATGGAGAAAGGCGCTGGAGTCGCGTAGGCATCAGAACCCCGAACTGCCACGTCCTTCGCCATCCTCGGGCTGCTGTCCCTGCGAAGCTGGAGTACCTACGAGCTCGCCAAACAGGTCAGTCGCAGCCTGCACTGGTTCTGGCCACGGGCCGAGCGCAAGCTCTATGACCCGCCGAAGGCGTTGGTTGCCGATGGACTCGCGACCGCCAGCAAGTCCTAAACCGGCGAACGGCCACGCACCGTCTACGACACCGCTGGTCGCGCAGCCTTGACGGCATGGCTCGACGAGCGGGCCCGCCGGGTCATCGAGTTCGAGGCGATGCTCAAGATCTTCTTCGCCGACGCCGGATCGATCGCCCAACTCATCGCGACCATTGAGGCAGTCGAGACCAGCTCGAGTGACCGGCTCAGTGAACTCGCCGCCATGATCAACGCCGTCACACAACATCCCGAATTTCCTGACCGCCTGCACATCAGCGCGTTGGCGCGTTGAGCCTGCGCCTGCAATTCGCCCAGGAGGCCGGTGCACTGCAATGGTCCCGATGAGCACGCGAAATCAAGAATTGGCAAAGCACTACCGACCCAGGTCGAAGGGATTCCCAGGCAGCACCTTCGGCGCTGACCGCCGATATCCACCAAGCACTCCAGAACGGAACGCAGCCGGTCAGCGTTCCCGCCCAACGAGACAGCCAATCATAGAGATGCCGAAGCCCTGGGATCCGAGGGAAAGGATCCGAAGCATGACGCCCTCTGGTCCCCCGGTCAGATCGAGGTGATCATTCCGCCATCAATAGCGAATCCGCGCCGGGGATGTTGCCGGCAAGTCGATCACACGATCTGAGGCGGCCACGGTACTTTCGCCGAAATGCTGAACTGAACGCTCGGTAGTCGAGCACGACCTGGCCGTACATGTCCGGGCCGAGGATCGGCACGTCGAAGTTGTTATGGATGATGAACTCGGCGATCCGTCACTCGACGGCACGTTCGAGTCATGATCACAGCTCCTTTCGCCCGCCGGTCTGGCCAGGAAAGGGTTTCCAGCCCGAGCGGCACACCCGGACCGTCTGGCGGTCTGGGTGCGCATCGGGAGCCTCTCGGGAAAAGTTCCCACCCCACGCCGTAGCAAAACCGTGCATCCACGGCGAGGACGGAATGCCCGCCAACCCGCGACGTGCGGGCGTCCTCGGCAAGATGATCGCCCAAGAACTGCATGAGGACGTAGCGATGCGTTGCTGCGTCGGCACTCTCATCACAGCATCAGACTCCAGGACCTGCCGCCAGTACCGCACTGACGACCCGGCACCGCCGAACATCCCGCCGACGGGTAGATCGTCGAAATTTCTCGTCCGGTCAACGCACCACCACGCGCTGACATCGAACTATCAGACGGCGGACTGGTCGGTTTCGGCGTTGGTGATCAATGCGGCCGCCCCGGGCAGCAGCCGAAGGGACACATCGTCGGGGTGTTTCCCTGCGATGACCCAATCGGTGGCGACCCGAATACGGCGTTTCACGGTAGGGAGCGCGAACAGGTGGTATCCCAGGGTGACGGCCTTGGCAGGCCTCCCGCGCAGGCGCAGGCCCAGTGGAGTGGCCGCGGCGTCCGGGCCGCCCAGGTCGACCACCAAACCCAGGTCGTGGTGCCGGTAGGGCTTGAGGGTGTGGTGGCTCAGGTCGGCGCAGATGTTGCGGGCGGCGGTGGTGGCCTGCCGCATGGCGTGTTGGGCGGTGGGCGGGCACAGCGGACGCTGACCATCGTCGTCCACCGGTTTGGTCAGGTCGGGGACCGCGGCGGCGTCGCCTATGGCGTAAACCTCCGGGTGGCCCGGTACCCGCAACTGGGTGTCGACGACGAGCCGCCCCTTCGTGGTGGGCAGCCCCAGGGACTCGATCAGCGGATTCGCGGTAACGCCCGCGCACCAGATGAGGGTGCTGCAGTCCACGGTGGTTCCGTCGGTGAGGTCGACCTGAGTGTCGCTGACCGAGTCCACACTCACGCCAAGGCGGACGTCAACCCGGCGTCGGCGGAGTAGCCGCAGCGCTGATTCACCGAGCCCGGCGCCCAGTTCCGGCATCACCTCTTTCGCGACATCAACGAGCAGCCAATGAATGTCATCCATTGACACCCGCGGATACAGCGGCAGCAGGTTGGTGCACATTCTGACCATCTGAGCGGTTAGCTCCACGCCCGCGTAGCCCGCGCCGACGACCACGAACGTCAACGCCGCCCGCCGCTGGGCGGCGTCGGGCATGGTGTTCGCGGTCTCCAGCTGCGCCAGCACCTTGTCCCGCAGGTACAGCGCTTCCGTCGCGGTCTTCAGCCCGATCGCGTGCTCGGCCAGACCTGGGACGGGCAGCAGCCGGGTCACACTGCCGGGGGCCAACAGCAGCCGCCGGTAGCCCAGTTCGGCCTGCTCGCCTTGGGGGTTGGTGTAGTTGACGGTCCGAGAGGTCAGGTCTACCCGTTCGGCGTGGCCCCGGATGATCCGCGCGCTCCGCAGGGTCGTCGCCAGCGGCACCAGCACCGACCTGGGATCAACGGTGCCGACCGCGACATCCGGTAACAGCGGAGCGTAGAGGAACGAGTCCGTCGCCGCGAGGACCGTGACCTCGACGCCCAGTCGACGCAGCCGACGCGCGGCAAAGAACCCGCCGAACCCCGACCCGATCACCACCACTCCGGAGTGGTCCGCCACCGGTGGGTGTCGCAATGAATTCCTCATCGGCCGGCACCACCGGACAGCAGCGGTCGGGCGTACCCCCAGGCCCGTCCCGCGATATCACTCCGCTGATGTGCGGCCGGGTAAAATGTCCGGCTGATCCGTCGACATGACCGTCCAGATTCCGATGCCCTTGCCTTCGTGACCGACGTCGCAGTCGTGAACCCGAATATTCCTTTCGGCGGTGGGTTTCCTCGGCCGGCGACCGGCCCGTCCTGGCCGATCGAAATGCACGGTGAAGACGGCACCGTCGGCGAGATAGGTGAGCGGGGGGTCCGTCCGTCGACTGCGATCACATCGAAATCCTGCTCGGACGGAACCTGGCGAAGTACCGAACAAATCATTCCGCTATCCCTTCGGCCTTTGGTAGCAGGCGCCTGACAAGGACGAAGTACCCCGTTCGGTGGCCCTCGAACAGGCCGATCCACCCCGTGGGTGGGTGGTGGGTCGCCGGATCCCACGCGGGATCGGGTCAAACGACTCGCCCCACTCAGAAATCGCGATCACGGTCGACGTTCACGTGAAGGTGGTGCCGGAGTTCAGCCCGGAACGGCCATGCCGGAACGACCTCGTCCGGCAGCATTGCCCCTGGCGGTGAAGCGCCCCAGCGGATGGCAGCTCGTCGCCACACCATCGGCTTCCACTACGTAGCGCCCTGAGCGACATGGCGCCCTGGGCGACCCTCCTCGGGTAGTTCCTGTTTGGACCCCGCCCCCGCATCGACCCCACCACCATGGCCCGGGCGTTCCTCTGGCCGACCGCCTGGATCGGGTCACCCCGACCGGCGAGCACCACATCGGTAATCGCTTCCAGATCGATGGCGTCGGTCTTCACCCGCCGCCGCCCTGCGATCCGCCGCTGCTCGCCGACATGCGCGGGGGTCGAGTACCAACACCTCCCAACCGGCCGGCCAAACCGCCCCGGTGATCATCGGCAAGTGGTAATGCCCGGCTGCCTCGACACCGACCTTCACCAGACCATCAGCGGGAAGCCGGTCACCGATTGGGCCACCACCCGCTCCGACGCTGTGCGGGTCATCGCGAACTCGACCGGCCCGAGCAACCGGTGCCGGCCGGCATCAGTTACCGACAGCGCCACAAGGTTTTTCCCGACATCAACGGCAACCACCACAGTCGACGACGACACCGGCGCAGCACCTACAGACACGACCCACCTCCGGGGCACACGGAAGGGAACCGCCGAAGAGGAACCCTTCACGCAAGGGACCAGAACCTGACCGGTCCTTCATCGACCCCCTGGAGCATCCTTGTGAAGGACCAATCCAGGTCATATCAGCGCAGCGCCCACTGATTTCGCTGACAACCGTGGAACGGACGGTGGAAACCGTCGTCCGGCACATCCTGGGCAAACTCGGCTTCACCTCACCCACTGAAATCGCCACCTGGGAGGCACAACTCCGGCGATGACAGTCAGTACCTCGGTCGTTGACCGACCAGGGCACCCGGTATTCGCCCCGCCCGGGTCAGGAAGTTTCGCCTGCGGTGACTCTGGACCCGAGTGAGCCATTCACAATAACGGTGATCCCGCTGGGCAGTTGATCATCCAGCGCGGTCATCAGATCATCGGTCGACGGCAGCTGATTGTCGGGGGTCTGCACGGCGATGTACAGGTCGTTGGAAGCGAAGCTCACTGACTGGAGTTGGGCACCGGGGATCGTGCCGATCCAATCCTGGGCGACCCCCTGCGCGCGGGAGGTCAGCAGGCTAATGACGATGGCACCGACCGTATTGGCGACCAGCGGGATACCCACGAGGACGAGCATGATTCCGACCACCAGGGTCGCGCGGCGCCGCTTGGGCCGCGTGACGTCGACCTGCTCGCCGGCACCGATCACGGTGAAGACCAGGGTGCCGGCCAGTACCAGGGCGATCAGGTTCGACAGGAACAACACCAGTGCACCCAGCGCGAGTACCACCGCCCCCTGGCCCAGGCACACACCAACAACCGCCAACGGCGGGACCAACGAGATCGCGATCGCCACCCCAGGGAGCACCGCCGCCACATCCCGGCGCGACAACGCGATCGCGCCCGCGAAACCAGTGGCGACCGCCGCGACCAGATCGGTCAGGCCGGGAGAGGTGCGGCCACTGATCTGACTGTTGCCCAGCAGATCGAATGTGCTGGGCACGACCAACGCGAATATCACCCCGATCCCGACGACCAGGACCGCACCGCCCAGCACGTACCGCCCGGACCGCCCCAGCGACCCGGCCTCGCGTTTCGCGATGCCCAACGCCATACCCATGATCGGGGTAGACAACGGCGCGATGATCATCGCGCCGATCACGGTAGCGGTGGAATCCGACAACACCCCCGCGGAGGCAATGACCGACGAGAGCGTGAGCATCGTCCAGAAGGCCGACCTCTTGGCCCCGGTATCCCCCGCAGTCATGTCCAAATCGTTCGTCAGCTCAACGACCGTCCGACGTTGTGCATCCGGGAGTACCCGGGCAATGAGACCCATTGAAAGATCATGCGGCAAACACCGCCCGCCGACCAGCGGTCCGCTGCGGCGGCGGCGTGTCTCGGCAGGAATTCGTCCAACGGTGACCCATTCCTTGGACGTCGGCAGCCACCGGATTGTTGCGTTTTGATGCCGGTCTCCTGCCGCATCACCCCATCAATCGGCCCCTCGGTGTTCTCGGGCCGCAATACGTCGCCGAACGGAATGGCGACGATCGCCGAATTAAGTTCCGGCATTCCTGGCATCTCCACCGCATTCCGTTCGAGAACGGATTCATCGCCGAGTTGCTGCCGAGAACGGTGACAAAACTTATTGTGTCGGCAAATGGCAGCTCACTCCAGGTGAGGAAACCGGGATGGCCGCGATCAAGGGCCGTTGACCGTTGGGCCGGGTTTTCGAGCGGTTCTACGGCTTCCTCGGTGGTGCGTCCAGTTCCTGGTATCCCGACCTCAACCACGACAACCACTCAATCGACCGGCCGGGTGACCCCGGAAGAGGGCTATCCGGCGGGAGCTGTGCGACCTGGAAAACGATCGGTCCCACTGCACCGACGTCGCCGAGCAACCCCGGCAGCGTGGAGACGTTGAAGAGCCTCTGGTTCTACTACGCGGGCATCCACAACGGCCTCCCCCTGGACGACCGGACGGCAAATCCAGCGTCCTCGCCAGCGGACCCCGCGGCAATCCGGAACGCACCCGGTGTGTGTGTAGTACCCGGACTGCGCATCGGTGCCCGAACAATTCCGGTGTGGTGATCGGCGGACGGTCGTACACCATCGCGGCGGGAGTCACCCTTGACTCAGTCGAGGCCTCAGCCCGGATACTCCGACGCCAGCGCAGACGAGCTACACTGAGCGTAGCGAGTCATTACTCATAGTAGTAGTTGGGTCTAGATCTGGTCTAGATCAGCACATACCAATGGGCAAGCGGGGGACGGCATGACGATTTGCGGGCCGGACGGTCATGCTGGGCTGACTCCGTGCTCAGGATCGGGGTCACTAAACCGTCGCCAAGCGAATGAACAAGCGCAAGACCCGTGATGGTGACCGAGGAAGATTGGGACGCTGCCCGTGCCAGGTCCCGGCGGGTTGCCACCATCACGGCACTCCTCGGCACCGCCCTGGTAGCCGCACTGGGTTTCCCGGCGGCCTATCTGGCGGACCTGACCGCCCCCGATGGCCTGCGTTACCTGGTCACCGTGGGGTGGTTGGCGCTGCTGATGGCACCCGCCGTGGTTGCGATGACCCATCGCGCTCTCCGTGAGCAGGTGAGGTCCGACGGGGTGGTCGCAGAGCTCACTCGAGGGTTGACTGAGGCCGCGCAGTCAGCGGATCACGACGCCGCGGAGCGAGAACTCCAGGGTCGAGCCCAAAAGTTCGAGAGCCGGTTGGCAAACGCCTTGGACATGGCCGAGGGCGAACCGGAAGTGATCAACGTGATCGAGCGGTCTTTCTCCGCCATCGCTCCAGGAGCGCCCGTGGAGTTGCTCCTGGCCGATAACAGTCACGCACACCTGCTAAGGATGGCCCGAGCGCCGTCAGCGGCAGCCACATCGGGGTGTGCGGTCGACTCGCCTGATCACTGTCCAGCCGCCCGTCGGGCGCAGGTGCAGCGCTTCACCGACAGCGAGGAACTCGATGCGTGTCCTAAGTTGCGCGGTCGAACCGAAGGTGTGGTCTCCGCACTGTGCGTGCCGGTCTCGATCATGGGTCGAACTGTCGGGGTCATTCATGCGACCGGTGAGCAGCACGAAGTCTTCGACGAGACGACAGCACACGATATGGAAATTCTCGCGAAGCTGGCCGGAGCCCGGATCGGGCTGTTGCGGGTGATGGCCGAGACCCACCTGCAAGCCGCGACTGACAGCCTGACAGGCCTGTTGAACCGTCGTTCCTTCGAGCAGCGGTTCTCGCTGATGCGCCGGCAGGCAATTCTCATCTCTGTTGCGATTGCCGACCTCGATCACTTCAAGACCCTCAACGACAAATACGGTCACGAGACCGGAGATCGTGCTCTGCGCTTGTTCGCACAGGTACTCAGTGAATCGGTGCGGGCAGACGATCTCGTGAGCCGGCACGGCGGCGAGGAGTTCGTTTTGGCCATGCCAGGCTGCACGGCTGAACGTGCTCGGGAGATTCTTGATGCACTCAGGGAAAGACTCGAAGCAGCAACGACGGTTGCTGGATTGCCGACGTTCACCGCCAGCTTCGGGCTGGTCGAGGCCGGACCTCAGGAAGACCTTCCCGCCGTTGTCGCCCGGGCGGACAGTGCGCTCTTTCAGGCCAAACGCGAAGGCCGCGACCGGATCGTCGTCCACGACGGCGCCGGCAACCCAAGGCCGGCGCCCGCACAGTCACCTGACGCGGACCGGCTCGCATTCGTGCAACGGCTTCGCCCAGTGGACCCACCAGCATGACCGACCGCCATTCCTGTCCCCACGCGATCAGCAATGAGGCCACACCGCGTTCTCCCCGCAATTGCGGCAGGCCGGGGAAGAACTTCGCGTGGTGATTGTCCGGCTCGATCGTGCCTGGAATCAGATTTCCTTCAGCGGCTCCGGTCAGCCCCGCCCGGTTCAGGACGTTTCGCCGGCGGTCGCACTGGACCCGAGTAGCCGTTCACGATGAATGTGATACCGCTCTAGTTCCGCCATGACAACAGGATCGCGGCGATGGACAGAGCCATCAAATCACGCGGAGTCCGCGGTCAGCGCCGGTGGTGTTGCAGTCAGAATGCTCAATGTGCCGTCTGTTTCGACGACGATCGCCGCCACCTCGGTGAGGTCTGGTTGCCCCTGACCCCGGGCTGCTTGTCGCAATTCATCCTCGGTAAGCCTTTCCTTCCGCATCGCGGCGTGAAGGAAACCGTCCCTATAGACGAGGGTGGGTTCGGACTTGACCAGCTGCTCAAAACGCCGGTAGCGGACGGAGGCCCAGGCCACCGCGAACTGCAGGCCGATGAGTAACGCCATCGCGCTGACACCTTCGGCGAGCGCGACATCCGAGGACAACAACACCGTTGCGAGCGTTGATCCCAGGGCCACTGTCACCACAAAATCGAAGGCGTTGAGCTTGGACAATGTTCGTTTCCCGGATATCCGTAGCAACGCAACGAGGCTGACGTAGGCGGCTACTCCGATCACGACAACCCGTAGTAGTCCTTGCCAGCCGTCGTAGAACATCCGGACTCCTTTCCTTGTCCATGCAGACCCCACCTGACGCCATCACGCGCGGCGCAGATTCTCGTGCCGCGCGCGAGAGCAGGATTGTGCACAACGCGACCACGACGGCCGCGATCAGGTATCGGACGGCCTGGCGACTCCCAGCACCAGCTCACCGCGAGGCAGGGTGCAGAAGGTCCCCACCGCAGTGTGCGGGGCGGCGCGGACGTCGTCAGGCCTTGGCCTGCATGCTTTCTCGGGCCGGGTTTGCCTGCTCGGCGGCCTTGGGATCCTTCTCGTTCTGCTTGTCTCGGACGCCTTGCTCGATCCGATCCCCGAGGGTCTTGTCCACATTGCGCCAGTACTCGAAGGCACGCAGCAGTACAGGCTCGCTCACCGCGTTCAGCAGATGGCCGACGATGTTGGTGACCAGGCGTTCCCGGGCCGCGTCGTCCAGGACATCGCGCACCATCGTGCCCGCCTGGCCCCAATCGTCATCATCGGGACGCAGGATGTACGCGGTGCGCACCATGTCACCGTCGGCGGACCAGGTTCCACCGTCGTCGGTTCGGGTCCGATCGGCGGCCGGGCCACCGTAGGAATTCGGCGCGTAGACCGGGTCGGACACCGGCGTGATCCGCATGGCTCCGTCCTTGGAATAGCTGTGCACCGGGGCCTTGGGTGTGTTGACCGGGATCTGCCGATAATTCACACCGAGCCGGGCGCGGTGCGCATCGGAGTAGGAGAACCCTCGGGCCAGCAGCATCTTGTCCGGCGACAGGCCCGTTCCGGCGACCATGTTGTTGGGTTCGAACGCTGCCTGTTCGATTTGCGAGTGGTAGTCGGTGACGTTGCGGTTCAACGTCATTCGCCCGACCTCGTGCAGCGGGTAATCACTGTGCGGCCATACCTTGGTCAGGTCGAACGGGTTGAACCGGTAGGTCTTCGCGTCCTCGAACGGCATGATCTGCACCTTCAGCGTCCAACTGGGGTACTCGCCCGCCTCGATGTGTTCATACAGGTCCCGCTGGTGGTAGTCGGTGTCTACGGCGGCCATCTGGTCGCCCTCATCCTGGGTGAAAAATTCGATGCCCTGGTCGGTCTTGAAGTGGTATTTGACCCAGAACTTCTCGCCGTCGGCGTTGATCCACATGTAGGTGTGGCTGGAATAGCCGTTCATGTGCCGCCACGTGCGGGGGATACCCCGATCACCCATCAGCCAGGTGACCTGATGCGCGGATTCGGGGGACAGCGTCCAGAAGTCCCACTGCATGTCGTGGTCGCGCAGGTTGTTCGCGGCGCGGCGCTTCTGCGAGCGGATGAAGTGCTGAAACTTCATCGGATCCCGGATGAAGAACACCGGGGTGTTATTCCCGACGAGGTCGAAGTTGCCCTCCGACGTGTAGAACTTGAGGGAGAAACCTCGCGGGTCACGCCAGGTGTCGGGGCTGCCCCGTTCGCCGGCGACGGTCGAGAAGCGGGCCACCAGTTCGGTTTCGGTGCCCGGCTGGAATACCGCAGCTCGGGTGAAGGCGCTGACATCCTGGGTCACCTGGAAAACCCCGAACGCCCCGCCGCCCTTGGCGTGTGGCTGCCGCTCCGGGATGCGCTCCCGGTTGAAGTTCGCCATCTGCTCCAACAGGTAGTGATCCTGCAACAGCAGCGGGCCATCCGGTCCGATGGACAGCGAGTGTTCGTCACTGGCCACCGGGATCCCGGCATCCGTTGTGGTCGCAGGTCGCGTTTCCGGTCCGTTCATCATTTTCTCCGTTCATCGCGGCTGCTGTTGGTGGTCAGCCGGTTCGCCCTCGAAGGTGCGGGGGTCATCGGGAAGTCTTGAATCCGGTCAGTACCCAGTTCGATACCCCGGCGACGCCCGGCCAAACCAATCGGCACGAACCGAATCACGGACCACCCAGGCACTTCGGCTCGCTGCGACAGTTGGCGAAGGAGAAGACGTCGGCAGGACCGAAAACACCCGGCCCTCGGACCCGGTCGAACACCACCGATCACGATAGGGACGGTTGGTGGGCTGATCCTCGGTGTCTGCTCCGCGATCGTGCCGATGGGTGGTTGCCGCAGGATCGTTCAAGGATCCCATTGCCCGGGTACTCCCGGACGTACAACGTCGGACGGTAGGACCCCAGCCCCCAACCCAGCGTGGTTGCGAAGAACCGCTCATCGCAGGTGCCGGGCGCCGCGGCGATCGAATCTATTGACGAAATGGTGAGCGGAATCCCGTCGGCAGAGTGTTGCTCGCGACGCTGCGATGCGTGCTCAGCACCCAGCCGCTGACAGATCTGTCCCACGCGATCAAGGTGCCTGCCGAATACGAGATCATGCAGCATGCGCATGTATCACGTCGGGAGGCAGGAACTGGATCGTTCATGGCGTCCGACAAACTTGCAGCAAAGGATTCTGCGGCGCAAGAGCTTGAGGCGAACTCACGCTATCTCGCTCCCTCCGCCACAAACCATGCCCACTGAGTTCGATGTCCACTGAGTTGACCTCATCATCCCCGGAAAGCGGCCGAGCGCGCCTGACATCTACCTGACGATCCGGGCGACCTGGCGACCTGGTACATGACGACGATCGACGCGCGCCGCCAGGCCCGGGGAAAGAGTTCATCGACCACCATCGGAGGGGCGTTCGGCGCTGGCAGCCTCGGGTCGCCGGAGAGGTCCATCATCGATAACGGCATTTCCTGGCCAACGTGACGCCCTGCGCCGGGCGGTCTCCACGCGGCGCTACTGCTCCTTGCCCTCGTCGTTGACCGCCCGCGTCGGAGGGCGCCCTCTCGGCTCAAAGCGCCGGCCCAACCCGACGGCCCAACCCGACAGCATCCGCCGGTGACCCATCCCCGGCTTTCGCTCGGCATGATCGGGTAGCTCTTCAGGAGGTCGAAGTGGCCGCCGGCGGATCGGGTCGATCGAAAAGGCGGTCCTGCCCGGCGGGCGTCGTCAACCGCGGAACTGCCCGTCAGGCGCGAATGCCCTCCACAGGGCGACCGAAACTTTGGCATAGCAGATCGAGAAACCAGCTGACTGAAAAGCGTTCCCTGCGACCACAATGACCTTGCAACCTTACAAACACCTGACAATTCGGATCACCCAATATCGACTACCCGCGGTCTCTGCCGGACCTCCCGCGTCTCAGAAAGCTGGCTGGCGCAGGCAACGTCGATGGCCTTTGGGCAATGACTCAGGGTTCCGGTGATGTTCGTACCGGCTTGCCACACGTCCGGCTTTGAACATGCTCACGGCCGCGTTTTCGCATGTCAGCGGTCTTCAGGTCGATCAGCACAGCGGCGCGGTTACCCATGTTCGACCGCGACCTGACGGTCTTGCTCGGACCGTCAGCGGGAACGCGCCTGCGGTGCTGCGCCCAACCAGGCGACTGCCGACGACCCGTTGCGTGCCGCAACACATAGTGAGAATCGCTGTTCTCGCCGACTGCCTCGACGCCCCAAACGAACTTGCTTCTGCGAATACGAATGTCAAGATGATGCGACCGAGGAACGATGGAAAGTGATAGTCCCTAAGTTGCCAACGGCGCCAATTCGGTCGGCGGCCGGTTAAGGAGATTCGCATGTGCCTGACTCTCAGGAATGCAACCGAGGTGCTCGACCACCGCGCGGCGCCCACACCTGCCGGCGGATTCACCTGCACCAGCCATCACGCCGGGCACCTCGCACCGGGTGACCTGTGGCGACCCGAACCGAACGAGGGACCCCGCACGGTCACCGAGCTCCGCCGCCATGCCGACCGCGTCACTCTCGTCGATCAGGGTGGTCACTCGTACATCTACCCCGTGAATGCGATACTCCCCACAGCGGTCCCCGACCCGCTCACAGTGACACCGCGGATAGTTTTCCGGCACTAGCAGCCGACCGGAGTCGCTCGAGTCTCGACTTCGGAAAATGACGAGCAGTACCTGCGCTTCGAGTGTTCCGCTCGGGCCGAAACTGACATGGATCGCAACGCCCAAGGTGTCCCGGTAGGAGCCCGGGATGTTGAGCTGACGATGATTGACCGATGACGACGCTGCTGCTGGTCTTCGCCTCCGTCTTGCTGCTGGCCGTCCTGGTGTCGAACATGGCGAAACGGACGATCCTGTCCACCGCGGTGATCTTCCTGGTGGCCGGATTCGTCTGCGGCGAAGGGGTCACCGGGCTGATCCCGTTGGGCCCGACGGACCCGATCGTGGGCACACTCGCCGAGCTGGCACTGTTCTCGGTGCTCTTCACGGACGGCATGCGCGTTGGCTGGAAGGATCTGCGCTCCGCCTGGAAGCTACCGGGCAGGGCACTACTGCTCGGCCTGCCCCTCACGCTGATCATCACCGCCGCCTTTGCGCACTGGGTCGCCGGTCTGGACTGGATCGAATCGCTGCTGATCGGCGCGGTGCTGGCGCCAACGGACCCGGTCTTCGCGGCGGCCCTGGTCGGCAACGAGAAGGTGCCCGCCCGGTTGCGGCACCTGTTGAACGTCGAGTCCGGGGTGAATGACGGGCTCGCGCTTCCGTTCGTGCTGATCTTCCTGGCGACGGCGTCGGGCGATCCCAGCCTGCACCTGGGTGCACTCGCCGGCGAGCTGGTGATCGGCTTGGCGATCGGCGTGGTGGTGCCCTACCTGGCAATCCGGTTGGAAGCGACGAAATACTTCTCCGCCGCGAGGAATTACCAGCCGTTGAACGCTTTTGCCATCGGCCTGCTGGTTTTTGCGCTCAGTCAGGCGACGCACGGGAACCTCTACCTTGCGGCATTCGCCGCCGGGATCACTATCGCCACCTGCGGCCCCCGACAACGGGAATCTTTCGAGGAGTTTGGCGAGCTGCTGGCGGAATTGTTCAAGCTCGCGGCTCTGCTCGTCTTCGGCGCCCTGATCTCACCGGCCTTCCTTGGCGAAATCTCCTGGGGAGGATGGGTTTTCGCCATCCTGGCACTCGTTGTCGCGCGGCCGGCCGCGCTCGCCGTTTCGTTCCTGGGCTCAGGACTCAATGCTCGGGAACAGGTTGCTGCCGCTTGGTTCGGGCCGAAGGGATTCGCCGCCGTCGTCTATGGACTGCTGGTGCTGGAATCCCAGATTCCCGCGGCCGATGAAGTTTTCCATCTCGTCGCGCTGACGATTGTGCTGTCGATCCTCGCGCATTCCTCCACCGACGTGCTGGTCGCCCGCTGGTTCGACGAGCCGAGCGAAACGCCGCATTGGCACGAAAAGGTCTCCTCTGCGCTGCGATCATTTCCCACCTGGCGTGAGGAGGAAGACGACAAGGCCCCGCTCGACGATCCGGTCACGGGCTCAGCACCACCGAGGGCGGAACCGGAACCTGAGCCCGAGCGGTGAGCGCCGAGTGGAAGTTGGAGGGCACATGCCGCTGATGGACCGCAGGCCGACAGGATTGCTCCGGCTGCTGCTGAGGTTGCCGATCCTGCTGTACAAAGCACGGGCCGGGTGGCTGCTGGGACACAGATTCGTCTACATTGCCCACCGCGGGCGGCGAAGCGGAGCCCGCCGCGAGGTCGTCGTGGAGGTGGTCCGGTACCTGCCGGCGGTCCCGGAACTCGCAGTTGTCGCAGCCTGGGGCCGGCACCCTGACTGGTACCTCAACCTTGAGGCCGGTCCGGCGGTCGAGGTCCGTATCGGCACCCAGGTCTGGCGTCGACCGGAGCACCGGCTCCTGGATGCCAAGGGCACCGTCGAATTGTTGCTCTCCTACCAAAATGCTCACCCACGGGTATGGAAGCACCTGGCTCCGGTCCTCGGGTTGCCCGTGAACCCGAAGGACACCGAACTCGCCGCCGTCCATGCCGTGGTTTTTACGCCACGGTCCCTTGATTGATGTTGCCGCTCGCGGGGCTCGCCATCCTTGGCACGGGTGGCAGGATGTCTTGTTCCTATCGACCACCCGGCTGTTCGCGCAGGCGTGCTGGCTCAACGGTCAGCCGGAGCGCAAGGAACGCGACTACAGCCGCAACGGATGAGACCACCAACATGCTGGCCGGCACCATCAACAGCACCAGGAAAGCCGCTGCCACCACCCGCCGGAGTACCGCGGCCAGCACCCCCGCGCTGACCGCCGCGACCGCGACGACCGGGCTGATCGCGCCGGCAAACCGCGAGATGCAAAGGCCGGCGGCCGTGGCCACGAAGAGCATCGGGTAGAAGTGACCGCCCTTCCAGCCGGCCGCCAACAGCAACGCGATCAGCAGCAGTTTGACGGCGGCCAGCAGCGCCAATTCCCATGCTGACCGGGTCGATAGCGAGTTGACCAGTTCCTCGATTCCGTCCTGGCCGGAGAACAGCACCAGCGAGTCCCACGATCCGAGCGCGCCGAGCACCACACCCGCGCCGATGGCGGGCAGCACGGCGCCGCCGATCCTGCCGCGCACCAGGTCGAACAACGAGTGCACGCGCTGGTAGAGCAGGCCGATGGCGGCCCCCAGCAGGCCCAGCGGCACCGCCCAGAGCACGTCCGTGGCCGGACCGGTCGATCCGGACGCCGGCCAGTTGACGTCGACGACCAGGCCCGGGGTGGGCACCATGGCGAAGGCGGCGATGGCGGCCAGCCCTGCGGACAGCGCGAGCAACACCCGTTGGATCCGCGGCAGGGTGGTGTCGCCCGCGTCCTCGGCGGCGGTGGCGGCTCCACCGAGCGGCGAGACGAACAGGGTGGCAAACACCGCGGCGATGGCGATGTCCCGAGCGATGGCGGCGGCTTCGGCTCGGCGCAGCAGACCCGCGAGGGCGATCCCGATGGTCCCGCTGAGGAAAACAAGACCAAGCTCGGGGCCCAGCGCACCGCCAAAGGCCAGGGACACCACAAGCAGGTAGACGGCGTGTGGCAGGACCCTGAGGTCGAAGCCCCGGGTGCCCTCCTCGTGCGAGAGCAGCTCACTGAGCGGCGGTGGATGATCGCCGAGGAAACGTTGCCCGAGTCCGACCAGCAGGCCGCCGACCGAGCAAACGACCAGCGCGTACCAGGCGGTCGGGACGCCGAGCGCGCCGGGCAGATCGGTCCAGACCAATGCGATCAGCTCGTCAATCGCCCAGAAGAAACCGGCAGTCAGCCAGCCCAGCAGCAGTCCACCCACAGCCGCCGCGACGATCAGCCCGGCCAGCCGGCGAGCGTCCCGCACCCTCGATCTCACCGCGCTGACCGGCCGCGAAGGATCGGGGGATCCCCACCAACGTCTCGGCGCGGTGTCCCCCGCCAGCACGCGCTACCCGGACTCATCGAGGTCTGCTGCGGCGGTGAGGAACTGGATCCATCGGTCCCGGTCGACGAAACCGTAGTGGCCGGCACCCGGCCAGACATGGGTGGTGCAGCGCGGGAGTCGCTGGGCAAGGTGCTGCGGCATCCGGGGATCGAGGATGTCGTCGGCATCGCCGTAGAAAAGGACCACCGGCTGGGTGATGTCTTCGGGTTCGAAGCCCCAATCCCACAGTGCCATGGTCATTTCGTACATGCCCTCGCCGCCCTGTTGCATGCCGGCGGTGAAAGACGCTTCGAACATTTCCCGCTGTTCCGGGTCGTGCAGAAAGGTGTTCGCATCCGATGGGTCGTCCTCTGCAGTTGCCTCGACGAAGCTCGGCATGTCCTTCAGCGCCTTTTTGGCCGCGGAATTGGAGGCCACGGCGATGAGCCGGTGCAGGTGGTGCAGTTTGGCGATCAACTTCAGGTCCTTGTTGATCAGCATCTTGGCCATGCCCTTCTCGGACAACGGCGACACCGGTGAAGCAAGAACGACCTTCCGCGCGCGATCCGGCAAGCGGTGAGCGACGGCCAGGGCGTGCGGACCGCCGCCGGAGTGGCCGGCGACTGAGAATTCGTCGACGGCCAGCGCATCGATCAACTGCTCCATGTCGGAACCCCAGTCGACCATTCGGCGATCCTTGAGCGGTGACGATCCACCAACGCCCGGTTGATCGGCGACGATCACGTGGACGCCCAGGGATGCTGTCAGCTCGCCATCGGGGTTACGGATCAGCCGCGAATCGGAAAACCCGTGGTTGAAGAGCACCGGCCAACCGTGTGGATCCCCGTAGCTTTCGTAGGTGAGGACCCGCCCATCGGTGAGTTGGAGAGTGTCCACAATGCGCCCTTCGTCATCGGAGGTTTCATTTTGGCGTTGTCAGCATGCTCGTCGTGCTTTTCAAGATCAAGGCCCACCACGCCCAGTGCTCCGGCGCAATTCGCTGATCCGGGGCGGCGCCAACGCTGATCTTGGTTCGAGCCGGCCCAGTGCCGCTGCGGTCCGGGCATCGATGGTGTCGAATGGACTGCACCGCGCTACTCCAGCGGCACGGTTTGCCACGGCCGGGCGCGGTCGTGTTCTTGAGCAGGAATAGAGCACTTGTGCGGGAGACATGGTGACTGATGTGAGCGGCCAAGCCGTTGGTGGTTCCACCCTGGCATCCGCGGCCCGGTTGGTTGACCGTGGGGTGCGAATCGTGCTCGGCACCGTGGTGGATCTTGGCGGCGTCACCCGCGCCAAAGGTGTTCCGGTGGAACGATTCCCGGCCTTTGTGGAACAAGGAATGGGTGCCTCGCCGTCGTGGGTGGTGTTCTGCGCAGACTTCGGCATCGCCTTCATCCCGGAGCTCGGGGTAACCGGCGACCTCCGGTTGCGGATCGACCCGGCGCGAACAACGATCGTCGAGCCGGGTGTGGCCTGGGCCCCCGGCGAGCTCTTCACGCAGGACGGCGAACACTTCGCCGGGTGTCCCCGCCGACAACTCAAAGAGGTGCTCTCCAGGCTCGCCGCCGCCGGCCTGACCGCACGTACGGGTGCGGAGCTGGAGTTCATGCTGACCGAACCTGACGGCGCGCAGAGGGCTGGCGGCCACTGGCAGGGCTATGGGTTGCGGTCGGTTTTGGACGTAGCACCGCTGCTGGCTGAACTGACCGAAAGTTTCGCCGGCGCTGGGATGCCGATCGAACAGCTGCACGCCGAATACGGCGCCGACCAGTTCGAGATTTCCCTCCCACCAGCCGATCCGGTGACAACAGCAGACCGGACCATCCTGGCCAGAGCGCTGATCGGTCGCGCCACCGCGAGACACGGCTTGGGAGTGTCCTTCTCACCGGTGCCTTTTGCCGGCGGAGCCGGCAACGGAGCTCATCTGCACCTGTCGCTCATCAATGACACTGGGCCCCTACTATCCGGTGGCGCCGGGCCACACGGCCTCACCGAGACCGGGGGCGCGGCGATTGCCGGTGTCGTGCAAGGACTTTCTGCGCTCCAGGGCATTCTGGCCGGCTCTGTGGTGTCCTCCCTGCGACTCAGGCCCGGAAACTGGGCCGGCGCATTTGCCTGCTGGGGCTTGGAGAACCGCGAGGCGGCAGTGCGTCTCATCGCTAACACCCCGGGCAATCCGCACGGCGCCAGCATCGAACTCAAGGTGATCGACGGCAGCGCCAACCCCTATCTTGCTGCCGCCGCCTTCCTGGGATTGGCGCTGAACGGCGTGGAACGCGGGCTCCCACTGCCGGTAGAGGTCACAGTGGATCCCGCGACCCTGCCGGAGTCGCAGCGAGCGGATTTGGCCCTGTCGACCGATATCGCGACCGTTATCGACGCGCTTGATCGCTCCCGGCTCGCCCGTGATCTGATGGGCGAGCTGATCGTGGACGGAACGGTCGCGGTGCGCAGGTATGAGCAGCGCGCGTACGGCAAGTCCGACGCAGAAGATGTCACGGCCGTTTTCCGACAGGCGTTCAGCTGTTGACCGCGTCGAGTTCCGACGTCCCCGCTTTTTGCAGCGGTCTGCCCTCCGTACCGGACGATCTGGTCGAGGCGCTTTCCCATCTGCTTGTCGACCACCACGTGCACGGCACGTTCCTGGGTGCGGTAAATCGCGCTCGGTTCGAGGAGGCGATCAATGAGGGCTCCACTGGCCCGATCCCGGACTACATGACGCAGTTCGACAGCCAGGTCGGCATCGCCATCAGGCGATGGTGCGCACCATTGTTGGGTTTGCCCCGCCACGCCGCACCCGATGACTACTGGCACCGACGATCCGAACTGGACGACTCCGGCGTGGCCCGCGCGCTGTTACCGGCCGCGGGTGTCCGGACCTGGCTGGTCGATACGGGCTGGTCGACGGACCGGTTGACGTCTCCGGAGACGCTCGCCAACTGGGCCGGCGGCGGCGCGAAGGAGATCCTCCGGCTGGAATCGTTGGCCGAGTCGTTGGTCATGGATGATGTCTCGCCGCGGCACTATGCGCAGGAATTCCGTTCGCGGTTGGCGGATCTCGGGCCGTCAGTAGTTGGCGTGAAATCGATCGTCGGGTATCGGTGCGGATTCGATATCGATTGGGCCAGGCCATCCGAGGCACAAGTCGCCGCGGCGGTGGCGGCCTGGGCGGAGGGCATGTACGGCACGTGGCCAAGGCTGACGTCGCCGGTGCTGGCCGTTTTCGGGATTCACGCCGCAGCTGACGCCGGCCTGCCCATCCAGCTCCACGTCGGGATCGGCGACCGTGACCTCGACCTGCATCGCGTCGACCCCATGCTGCTGCTGCCACTGCTTCGACTGCCCTCTATCCAGCGGGTACCGATCCCGTTGCTGCATTGCTATCCGTACCACCGCCAGGCCGGCTACCTCGCGCAGGCCTTCGACAATGTCTACTTCGACGTCGGACTCGCCTCGAGCTACCTGGGTGCGCGCGCGACCGAATTGCTCGCCGAGTCCCTGGAACTGGCGCCGTTTGCCAAGCAGCTCTACTCCTCCGATGGCTACGGCCCGCCGGAATTGCACTTGCTGGGCTCGGTCCTGTGGCGGCGCGGGATGGCCCGGGTGCTCGGCCGCTGGCTGCTGGAGGGTGACTGGTCGCTCCCCGATGCCATCAGGGTGGTCCGGATGATTGGCTCGGACAACGCCCAGCGCGTCTACCAGTTGTGACCCACCGCGGACCGGGCCACCATCGACCCGACTCCCCCGGCCCGGTCAACTGGCCAACGCTTCGATTCCCTTGCCGATCAGCACCGCACTGAGGATCAGAATCAGGACGGCCATCATCCCGGCATTGTTGGTCTGCAACCACACCTTCATCCGGTCCAGGGTGGGCCGCATCTTCTGTCCGGCCACCAGATACCCGATCACCGGTATGCCGACCGTCGACGATGCGATGAGCGTGAACACCGCGACGACGACGACTTCCTGCCCGATCGGGAGCCCGGCAGTGCCGATCGCCAGACCGGCCGCGACGGCCAGGATCAAATTCTTCGGATTCACTGCCGACAGGAGCATCCCCACGACCAGCGACTTGCCGAAGGTGAACTCGTCGATGGCCTTCATCCACTTCGGCGTGTCCCGTACGTCACCGCGCCCCCGCCACCGGCCTACCCCCCGCACGAGCAGCAACACCCCGAGAATGATCTTCGTCCAGGACGCCCACACCGGCGGCGGCCCGCCACCGGTGTGCAGGCTCCCGGAGAGCGCGATCATGATCGTCGTCACCACGACCACGCCGATGATCCACCCGAGCAGGAACCCGCCGCCGTTTCCGCCTGCCCGCGGCGATAGCAACATCAGGATCGCGGCGATGATCGGCACCGGCGAAATTGCGATGCCCACCGCCAGCGGCAATATCTGTCCGATCACGGAGCCCATTGACATTCCTCCTGCTGGTCCGGCCCTCAACCGTGGCCGATGTGCTGATGCACTGGAGATAGGTGATCGAGGATCACGGGGTGGCCGTTGGTGACCGTGACTCCCTTTCGGGAAGCAGGACGGCGCCGCGCCGAAACCGGCCCGCCGCCGTCATCGATGTCCGGTCAGCCAGCGCCCCAGATGTCTTCCAGGAAGCGGTGTTCGGTGCGGAGGTTGGCCAGCCAGGCTTGACACTCGTCGCCGGACTGCCCGGTCTTGCTGGCGGCGATCTGGGTGAGTGCGGCCCGCACGCCGGGCGCCAGGGTGCGGGCGTTGCCACAGACAAAGATCGACGCCTTCTGCTCGATGAGGTCCCAGACCTCGTCCTGGTGCGCGAGCATCTCGTCCTGGGCGTACTTGCGGCCGTCGCGGGGCGCCCGGGAAAAGGACGTGTAGACCCGGACGTCCGCGGTCTTCTCGAATTCGGCCATCTCGTCGGCGTACAGGTTGTCGGTGTCGGGGTTCCGGCACCCGAAGAACAGCAACGACGGAGCCAGCGATTCACCGCGAGCCTTCTGCGCGGCCCTTTCCTGCAGGAATCCGCGGAACGGCGCCAGACCGGTCCCGGCGCCGATCATGATCATTCCGATGCCGGGGTCAGCCGGTGGCCGGAACGGAATGGTCGGTTCGCGACGGAACACGAAGATGGTGCTGTTCGGCGCCATCGACGCCAGGTAATTCGACGCCACGCCGGCGAATTCCCGGTCGCCGCCGCGGGCCGGCGCCCGAAGAACACCGGCGGTGATGCTGCAGACGTCGGGGCTGACCAGGGGCGAGGAGGAGATCGAGTAGTACCGGGGCTGCAGCGCCGGCAACATGTCCAGGTACACCGCGAACGGCACCGCGCATCCCGGGTACCGCTCCAGCAGGTCCAGCACCGATACATTCGACCCGGCAACCTGTTCCCGGTACCGGGTGCGGGACTCCGCGTCGTCCCCGATCAGCGCCTGCAGTTCCGCCTGCTGTGCCGGGTCGTCGGTGTAACTGGCCAGCACCTCGATGTCCGCGCGGCTGGCGGGAGCCTGGAGTTCCACACAGCTGCCCAACACACTCAGCAGCGGAGCGGGTTCGTCCACCGGCAGGTGCGTGTGGGTACCGCTGTTCGGCACGATCGTCACGTACATGCCGGCGTCCAGGGCGAACCGGAACATCACCCGGCGGATCAACGCGATGCTGTTCCGCGGTAACACACCCAGGTGATCACCGGCCCGATAGTCCATTCCGTCGGGCAGCGCCACGTCCAGGTGCCTGGTCGACCGGGCACCTGGCGCGGGCGGCCCGATCAGGGTGAGTTCCCGATTCTCCCGAACCCGCGCCGGGGTGGCCTCGTACGACAGCAGCACCGGGTTCGCCAACGCCCTGTTGACCAAGGTGATGGACAACCGCGGACCGGCGGTCACCGGGTCGGCGGCGGTGCTCGGCAGGTCCAACGCGGCGGCCAGGTCGGACCACAACGCCGTGTGCCACGATCGGTACTGGTCGTCAAAATCGGCGTGCGCGTCGCCGGCACCGCGTGGGTGCACCCGGCTGGCACCGCGGCGTTCCAATTTCACGTCAAGCAGCGTCGGCACCGCCTGATAGGTAGCGGCCCAGTCGGTGTCGCCACAGCCGAAGACGGTGTACCGCACACCGGCGAAGGCATCGCCCGGCAGTTCGGGGTCGCGCAACCAGGTCACGAAGTTCTCCGCATTTTCCGGTGGCTGGCCGTTGTAGGACGCACAGACCATCACCACCGCACCTGCGGTGGGCAATGCGCCGACGTGGTCGTCCAGGGCACCGACCGTCACCTGGAATCCGCGCTCGGTGCCCTCACCTGCCAGCTTGTTCGCGATTCCCTCCGCGGTGCCCAGGTTCGAGCCGAACAACACCATCAGCGGTGTGCCGTGCCCGGCCACCGCCGGGCCGGCCGCCGGCTCGGCAACCGGGGCCGCCGCGGCGGCCGCCCTCTCCCGGTGCACCAGGTTCCGGTCGGCACGGAGCCGAATCTTGATATACAGGTCCTGGGGCTTGATGGTGAGAGCCGTCAGGGTGTGCAACTGGTAATTGCGGTGGTCGATGAACTCGAACCGCTGCAGCAGCATCCCCAACACCAGGGTCGCCTCCTGCAGAGCGAACTGCCGCCCGATGCACGACCGCATCCCGAAGCCGAACGGCTTGTAGGCGTTCGGCGGGATGGTTGGCTTGTTCTCCGGGGAGAAGTGATCCGGGTTGAACTCCTCCGCGTCGGCACCCCACACGGACTGATCCCGGTGCAGCCCGGGGATCAGCACGGACATCGCCGTCCCCGCAGGGATCGCGTATTGACCGACCATCACCGTGTCCGCCCGCGGAGCGCGGGTGAAGATCGGGGCCGTCGGCCACAAGCGCAGTGTCTCGTCCAGGATCTGCGCGACGTAGGTCAATCGGCGAACCTGCTCATAGGTCGGCTCGGCGTCGTCGCCCAACACCTCGTCGACCTCGGCCCTGGCCCGGGCCGCGATCTCCGGGTGCTTCATCAGGAAGTAGATCGCGAAGGACAGCAACCCACTCGTCGTCTCGTGACCGGCGACCAGGAACGTCATGCACTGGGCGATGATGTTGTCGTCGGTCAGGCCCGCGCCGCTCTGCTTGTCGATCCCGGTCAGCATGCGGCCCAACAGGTCCGTGTTGTCCGCGGCTTCGCCCTGCCTGCGGCGGTCCTGCACCAACCCACTGACCATGGCCCGCATGTACTCCTGATCCTCCGCCATCTGCCGGTTCGCCTTGATCCGGAACCGTTGCTGGATTTTCGGCTGGGTGGCCCGCGCCTGCGCCTCCAACAACGCCCGGACCATCGCGAGCACGAATGGGTGCGGCGTCTCCCGGTAGAACGAGTTGAACCGGTAGTCGAACCCGCACAGCGCGATGGTGTCCAACGTCAACGCCGTCATGTCGACCGGGAGGTTGATCTCCTCGTCCGGATTCAACCGGGACCACTTGTCGGTCAACTGCCCGGCGATGTCCAACATCCGCGGCATGTACTCCCGCATCGCCTGTTGACTGAACGGCGCCATCAGGATGTTGTGCGCCCGATGCCACATCGGGTCGGTTGTCTCGCTGGTGAACAGACCGCCGCCGGCCACACTGTTCTGCAGGCCCTTGAGTCCCGCACCGATCTTTTTGTCGAAGGTGGTGTCGTCGCACATCTGGTCGACCAGGTCGGCGCCGGTCACCATCACCCTGGTGCCCGCGGGCAACGTCAATTTGTAGATCGGCCCGTACTCCTTGGCCATCGCGAGGAAACCGTCGATCGGACTATGCGTGTCGATGTCGAACATGTTGCCCAGCAACGGAAGACCCTTGGGCCCCGGAAGCTCATCGATGGTGATCGGTGCGGTCATACGAACTCACTCCAAGCAATGACGGGTGACGCTGGAAATGGAAAAGAAGCAGGCGGCTCGACCGCTCCGGGTTGCGGCGCCGATGAGGCGAGCGGGTGGTCGCGCGTTCGTGGGAGGCGAACGCCCGGCAAGCGTCGTCCCCGGCACCATTCGAGCGGTGCCATCGGATGAACCAACCGTCCGCACGGGCCACCCCTCGTCGGCCCGGCAGGTGGTCACTAACTCACATGAGGAAATGGCGAGGCTCCAGTAGTTCGCGTGAGCGCCCCCATCGCCAGACGCTGGCTCACAAGGGCCCGCCAGGGGCCCGAAAGATCTGTGACGGCCGCTTGATGACCTGTCACTCGTGCCGCCCATCGTCGGCCATCATGCCCCCGGCCCGAACCGCCCAAACCTAACGATTACCTGACAATTCCCTTCAGCCGCACGGGGACCCCCGTACCCGGGTTGCCCCCTCGGCAAGTCTTCGTATTGTTGTTTTCGTGGGACGAATCGGACGAGGCTGGCTGCTGACCAAGAAGAGCTGGTCGGTGGTGAAGAAGGACAGTTCCCTGCTCGGCTTCACCGTCATCGCCGGAATCGCCGGTTTGCTGTGCGCGGTCGCCTTCTTCTTGGCCGGTGCGAGCATCGTCATGGCGACCGACGCCGACTGGCTGGCCATCCCGGTGGCAATGCTCGGGTTCTATGTCCTGGTCACGATCACCGTGTTTTGCGGCGTCGCGCTGGCCTCCTGCGCGACCGCGGCGCTCGACGGCCGCCGAACCACGATCGCCCAGGGCTTCGGCGCGGCCGGGTCCCGGCTCGGGCTGATCCTGAAATGGGCAGCGGTTCAACTCGTGGTCGGCACGGTGATCTCGGTGATCCAGTCGGCGCTTCGCCAGGGCGCCGGGCAAGCGGTTGGGATGATCGTCGGCGGACTGGCCAACTTCGCCTGGATGATTGCCACCTTCTTCGTGATCCCCAGTATTGCGCTGGAGGGCCTCGGCCCCAAGGATGCCCTGAAGCGATCGACGGGGCTGATCAAGACCCGCTGGGGCGAGGGGCTGACCGGGACGACAGCCATCGGCCTCGTCGCCTTCCTGGTGGCCTTCATGCCCGCCGCACTGCTGATCGGAATCGGTATGGGCATGGCGCAGAATTCGCAGACCACGCAGGCTGCGGTGACGATCTCGATCGGGGTGCTCATCATCGCCATGACCGTGCTGCTGCAAACCACTATCACCACGGTTTTCAAGGTGGCCCTGTTCCGCTTCGCCATCGAGGACTCCGTGCTCGGCCCCTTCGACCGGACCGAGCTCGAAAGCGCCTTCACCAAAGCCCGCAGTGGACCCGGCAGTCCGTTCGGCCGCGTTCCCGGATGGACGCCGTCCTGACCGGGCACGGATCACTGGTCGGCCGGGCGCGGTAGGCGTGACCGAGCCGCTCACCGCGGTCGAACGCCGGGCCTCAGTGGCCCTTGCGCTGGCCCGCATCCTGGCGGCCGTCGACGTCGGCGCCCTGTCGGTGGCGATCCCGACCATTCAGGATGACCTTGACGTATCACTGGCGAGCCTGCAGTGGGCGGCCGCCGTCTTCCCTATCGGATACGCAGCGATGTCGATCCCGGGGGGTGCGCTCGCCGACCGGTTCGGCCGCCGCCGCGTCTACCTGATCGGCATCACTGTGTTCGCCGGTGGCGCCCTCCTCGGATCGGTCTCCCAGGGAGCCGAGATGCTCGTGGTGGGGCGGGCCATCCAGGGCATCGGTGCCGGGCTGGCGCAACCATCCTCGTTCGCTCTGCTGGCGACGGTCGTCGCGTCCGCTCGTCTGCAGCAGGCGGTAGCGATTCGGTCCAGCGCTTCGGCCGCCGGCACGGCCATCGGCCCGCTCGTCGGGGCGCTCCTGGTTGCGCTGCTCGGCTGGCGGAGCGTCTTCTGGACGTCCGTTCCGCTGGCCGTCGTGGCCGGCGTCGCCGCCGTTCGGGTCGTCGGCGAATCGCGGGCGCGCACCCGCCGCTCGCTGGACTGGGTCGGCGCGGCGCTCGTCGCGGCCGCGGTGACGCTCTTCTCCAAGGGCATCATCGACCTTGGGCAGGAGGGCGGCCAGGCGGCCCTGCTCCTGGTCGGTCTCGGCGTCATCCTCGGCGCCGCCTTCGTCATCCGACTGCGCACGGCGCGCGTTCCGCTGGTCGACCCGAAAGCCCTCCGGCGCCGGCCGGTACCACTCGCGCTCGTCGTCGGCTTCACCGTCACCCTCGCCCTGACCGGCGCACTGTTCCTGCAGCAGATCGTCGCCCAATCGGTACTCGGGCTCACGCCGTTGGTCGCGGGGCTGCTCTCGATCCCGATCACCGCGCTGTTCATCGTCGGCGCGGGAGCATCCCCCCGGTACACCAAGCGGTTCGGGTTGGCGCGGCTGACCGCCACCGGCCTGTTTCTCGGCGCGGCCGGCCTGGGCGTGCTCGCAACGGTCAACGAGCACGGCATTGCACAGCTCGCCGTTGGTGACCTGATGCTCGGCCTCGGCCTGGGTCTCGCCCTGCCGGGTCTGTGGGCTGCCGCCCTCGCCGGTGCTCCCGAGGACGATCGGGGCGCCGTCTCCGGTGGTCTCGGGCTCGCCCAGCATCTCGGCCAGGCGATCGGAGTGGCCGGTTTTGCTGCCCTCACCGCCGCGGTCACCACGAACGCCTGGCGCTCGAGCACGGTGCCGGCCGTGCAGCAGGACTCGTTGTTGACCGAGGTGCTGGCCGGCGACGTGAGCAAGGTCGACGCGGCGGCCGGGCCGAGCGTCGCCCAGGTCGCGAGCGATGCCTTCCTCAGTGGCAACTCGGTCGCGTGCCTCGTCGGCGCCGGAGTCCTGGTCGTCGTCGCCATCATCGTGCTCCGGCGGGCGTCGCCGGGGCCGGGCAGCGATCTCGCACCGAGATCGCCGTGGGAAGGGGAACGGGTATGACGGACAAGGTAGAGATCCCCCGGCCGAGGTCAGTGCCGATCCTCGGCAATGCGTTGGTCGCGGTCCACCCCTCGACTGCCTTCTTCGACCTGCAGCATCTGGCCGACGAGTTGGGACCGATCTACGCGCTGGACATGCCCGGCTACCGTGACGCGGTCGTCCTGTCCGAACACCTGCTGACCGGCGAGGTCGCCGACGACACACGGTTCGACAAGTCGCCGGCCGCGCGGATCCGGAGCATGGTCGGCGACGGTCTCTTCACCGCGTACACCGACAGCCCCGAGTGGCACCGCGGCCATCGCATCATCGCCCCGGCCTTCACCCGCGAGGCGATCGCCACGCTTTACCCGAGCATGGTCGACCCGGTCGAGCAGTTGGCGGAGCGGTTGGTGCGGGTCGAGCCGGGTGCGGACCAGGACGTGCCGACGCTGACCAGCGCGATGACGCTCGAGGTCGTCGGCCTCTGCCTGTTCTCCCACCGGTTCGGCGGCCTGTACACGAGCACCCCGACGCCCTTCCTGCAGTCCCTGGACCGCGCCCTGACGCTGCTCGCGTCCGGGTCGGGCAAGAAGGACCTCTACGCCTACACGCACCCGCACGCCGGCCGCGAGCTGCGGGACTCCTCGGAGCGGTTGATTCTGTTCGTGGATGACTTCGTCAAGCGACGGCGGGCGCTGGGCACGGAACACGCCCCGACGGACCTGCTCCAGCACATGCTCACCGCGACCGATCCGGAGACCGGCGCCCGACTGAGCGACCTCGAGGTTCGCCAGCAGACGCTGACCCTGCTCATCGCCGGTCACGAGACCACCAGCGGCAGCCTGGCCTTCGCGCTGTATCACCTGGCAGCCAACCCCGAAATCCAGGAATGGGTGCGCGAGCAGATCGACGAAGTTCTCGGCGCCGACCGCACCGTCACACCGACCCTCGAGCAACTCGATCGGCTCGACCGGCTGCACCGGGTGCTCGACGAAACCCTCCGCCTGCATCCCACCGCCCCGGTACTGATGCGCCACCCCCGCCGGCAGACGACAATCGGAGGCCGCTACCCGCTGGAATCCGGCTCGACAATCCTGATCGCACTCCCGAAAGTCCATCTCGACCCGACCATCTGGGGGCCGGACGCCGAGACCTTCCGACCCGGGCGCTGGGATTCGGTGGGCGCACTCCCGCTCGGGGCGTACCAGCCCTTCGGGGTCGGCGTCCGCGGTTGCATCGGCCGGCTGTTCGCGCTGACCGAGGCCAGAGCAACGCTGGCCACCCTGCTGCATCGATTCCAGATAGTCGACGCCCACCAGGCCCCGCTCAAGATCGCCGTCCACCTCTCGCTCAAGCCGAAGAACCTGAAGCTGCGCTTCCTGGCACGTCAGGAAGGCGCGGGTGCCGGCATCGTCCCGACAGGCGCCGTCCCGACAAGCACCATCCCGGCAAACAACATCCCGACAAGCACTGTCCCGGTGGGCGTCTGCCCGGCAAACACCTTCTCGGCAAACGCTGTGGTCCCCACCCCCCAGGAGACCAACGGCGCCGATGCCGCGATGCCCGTGGCTGGCACCACCGGCAGCCAACACCAGCGGCTCCTGGTCGCCGCGACGTCCGACGGCGGAACGGCGCGTCATCTCGGTCACGATCTCGCGCACGAGGCCGTCGCCGCGGGCGACAACGCGGCGAGCATCGAGCTCAATGCCCTGGTCGATCACCTCCCGACGGACCGCCCCCTCGTCGTCATCACCGCCTCCTACAACGGGCAGCCCGCGGAAGGGGCCCGCGAGTTCGTGTCGTGGTTGGCGACGGCGCCTGACGACGCGGCGCAGGGCGTTCGCTACGCCGTGTTCGGTTGCGGCGACCACAACTGGTCGGCCACCTACCAGGCCGTCCCCACGCTGATCGACAACGAGCTCGAGCGCCTTGGCGGGCAACGTCTGCTCGACCGCGGCGAGGGCGACTCGTCGCGCGACCTGAACGGCGAGTTCGCCCGTTGGAGCCGTCAGCTGTGGCACGTGCTCGACGAAGCCACTCCGGGCCCGCACAAGGTGCGCAAGAATCCGATCGGACGCTACGTCGCGACCGAGGTCGGCCGCGCACCCGCCGACGGTCCGGCCGAGAGGTTCGCGATGCGTGAGACCTGGGTCCTGGCATCGAAGCAGCTGCAGCGCGTGGTCGGCGCCGACCCCTCGGATCGGCTCACCCTGCACCTGGACCTCGACCTGGGGCCGTCCGGCACCTACCGGCCGGGCGACCACCTGCTGGTCCTTCCGCAGAACCGGCAGACCATCGTCTGGCGGGCGGCCAAGACCTTGCGCTTCGAACCGTCGTTGGTGATCACATTGCACGCGACCACACCGGTCGAGACCAGCCTCCCGCTCGGCCAACCGGTGATGATCTACGACCTGCTCCGCGGCTACTGCGACCTCCGCGCGCCCGCGACGCGCCGGGGAATCGAGATTCTCGCATCGCACATCGACAGCCAGGCCAGACGGGACCCGCTGCTGGCGATGGCGGAGGACGACGAAGCCTACGCAGACGGTGTGCTCGCCCGCCGCGCGTCCCTGCTCGACCTGGCGACCGAGTACCCGCCCGACGAGCCGATCCCGCCAGCCCTGGTCATCGAGGCCTTCCCGATGCTCAAACCACGGCCGTATTCAATTTCCTCCGCCCCGATCGGCGAGCCGAACCACGCCTGTATTACCGCGGGATTCGTTTCCGGTCCGGCGTTGTCGGGCCATGGTCTGTATTACGGAGTCACGTCCGGCTACCTCACCACGCTCGGCGCCGGTGTTCGGATGCTTGCTCGCGTCTCGGATCCCGGGCCACTGTTCCACCCGCCCGGCGATCCGCGAACGCCGATCATCATGGTGTGCGCGGGCACCGGAATTGCGCCCTTCCGCGGCTTTCTGCAGGAACGCGCCGCGGAGCGGGCGATCGGGCGGCAGGTCGGGCCGACGGTGCTGTTCCGGGGCTGCCGCCGACCGGACCAGGACCGGATTTTCGGCGACGAACTCGACACCTGGGCGGGCCAGGGGTGGCTGGAGCTGCACGAGGCATACTCCCGCCCGGTCCACGGGCCGGGTTACTACGTCCAGGACGTCGTCCGCGAGCAGGGCGCGACCCTGCTGCGGCTGATGGATCAAGGCGCGGTCGTCTATGTCTGCGGCAGTCGGCTGACGATGGCGCCGGAAGTCCGATCGGCGTTCGCCGACCTGCACACCGAGCGCACCGGCGAGTCCGGTGCGGCCTGGGTCGAGCAGCTCACCGCCGCCGACCGCTACATCGAAGACGTCTGGGGTGGCGGATGATCCGGGATGCGGCGAGCGCCGAGGCGATTGGCGGACAGAATCCCGATCCGGCCATCAGCAGTGCCGGCGGCACGGGCAGAGTGCAGGCAGCAAACCTGCTGACCGTCGAAGGGCTCGGTGCGGCACTGGACGGCGCCCTCCCCGGTTCGGCTCACGTCGTCGGGATCGATATCCTTCCGCTGGGTGAAGCCCAGGGTCACGCTTCTCGGGTCGACCGTATTCACGTGACCTACGACCCGCCGGGGGCGGGTCCATCGTCGGTCATCGTGAAGAGATCACTTGACGTGCCGGCCGCCGAGGCCGGCTACGGCCAACCGTTCGCCAGGGCCGCTTCGGTCCACGAGATCTTCGCGGTCGATGCGCCTCCGGTCCGCACAGCGCGCTGCTACCACGCGGAGGTGGCCGATGACGGCTATCGAGGCGCTCTCGTCCTTGAGGACCTCGGAGCGTGGGAGGCGGTCGATGGCCGGGCGGGGCTGACCGATCAATGGATGGCGCTTGGCCTGCGGACCTGTGCCCGCCTGCACGCCTGGGGGTGGAACATCGCACGGCCTCGGCTGGCTCGGCTGCCGGCCGCGGACTACCCCACGGACTCCGCATTCGCCGCCCACTGGACCGAGATCCGACCCTACCTCGCCACATCCGAACCCGCCCTGGCTGCGGCCGGTGACGCCTTCGTGGCGGCCCTACCCACCGTGCTCACCTGGGCCCGCGAGCGACCGCACACCCTGGTGCACGGCGACTACTACGCCGACAACCTGCGGTTTCTCGGCGACGAGGTCGCCGTGCTCGACTGGGGACTCGCGTTCACCGGGTTCGGCGCCTATGACGCGGCCCGGCTCGCCTGCACCAGCAGCGCGGGACTTCCGACCGCGGAGTACCTGCTATGGGCATGCGCCGTCTGGGCGGGCGAACTGCGGACGCACGGGGTCGAGGACTACGACGACGCCACCGCGTTCGCGGACTTCCGGGTGGGCGCTGCGCTCGCATTCCCCAGTCTCCTCGCGGCGCTTGTCCAGGACCCGGACCCCGACCGGGCGGCGACGGCCGCCGGCCGGTCACAGCGGGTGGCCGCGTCGCTCGCCGCCCTCGGTATCGACTCGATCGCGACCGTCCTGCCGGTGTGACGGCCCGACCATCGGCCGACCAGGACGCTCGATCCCGTTGTCACCGTCTCCTGCCGGGCCGGTGCGGCGTCAAAATCCGCTCCGGTGGACCGAGTCACGCAGCGCGATGTCCGTTCAGGAAGTGATCCACCACGACCATAGGATCGACGTCGAACACGAGCAGGTCGGTTCCCGCTCGCGTCCACAGACCCTGCGCCACCAGCGGGGCGAGCAGGAGCGCCACGCCCTGCAGCGGCTCGAACGGCTTGAGCCGGCCTCGATCCTGATGGTCGGCAATCATCTGCGCCGCCCTTTGCAGATTCGGCACCAGGGCCGCGATGGCACCCCGCAACTCCGGATGCCGCGGGATCTCCGTCAACAGGGTGACCACAGCGCCGCCGTAGGCACGGCTCGTCTGGTTGAAGCTGTCGACGATCGCCGCGAGGTCGGCCCGCACATCGTCGGTGGCAACGACCTGGCTGAAGGGTGATCTCGACAGGCAATGAGCCAGGGCGGCCTGGATCAGTGCCGCCTTGCTGTTGTAGCGGCGAAAAAGTGTCACTTCGTTGACGCCCGCCCGCTGGGCGATCTCCTTCATCGTGGCCGCGCTGTACCCGAGCTCGGCGAAGGCCAGGACAGTGACTTCGAAGAGGCTGTCGATATCGATCACCTTGGGCATCTGGCTCCACTCGACGGGATGACGGGTCGGCATTTATTGTAAGTGATGACTTGCAATAAATGCCGGAGCTATCTACCGTGATTCGCAGGAACGGGAGGCCGACCCGCGGTCGGCACTCGACTCAGTGGGCGAGGGTAGGTGCGGTAATGACCAACACGGACGCGGCAAGGCGCGGCAAGGGCAAGCCCGCATGGGACATCCAGAACACGGCACTGTGGCGACTCAAGGTTCGACTGCAGTTCACCGGCTGGCTCCAGTACGGCCCCAATGCCTTCGTCGCACTCGTGTTCTTCCTCGCCGCGGCGATCGCAGCGGCATTCGGCGCCCGGTCGATCACCTGGGTCTTGGCGGCCCTAGGCTCGGTGCTGCTGGTGGTTCTGGTCTTCGACCTGGTCACGGTGAAGCTGGGCCCGCGCCCGACCGAGGTGCGGCCCCCACGCAGGGACGACATGGGCGCCTTCGACCTGATGCGGGTCCGGCGGTCGTGCCGATCGTTCCAGTCCCGAGACCTCACCGCGGCCGACCGCACGGAGCTGCTGAAGTCCGTTGCGGCACATACCCGGCCGGACCAGTTGATCGGCGACGGACCGATCCGACTGGAGTACATCGCGGCCCCGCTGACGGTCTGGCCCGTGGTCGGCGCCCATGAGTTCCTGGTCGCGATTGCTCCGCACGACTACGACCGGATGGCCGTCATCGACGTCGGCCACAGCCTGCAGAAGGTCGTTCTGCAGGCCACCCGAATGGGCCTGGCCAGCTGCTGGATCGGGCCCGGCGCCGACCAGAAGAGCATCGTGCAGGAGCTGGGCGACCGGTTCGACCCCGAGCGGGACCATGTGATCTGCGTCTGCGCCGTCGGCTACCGCTCCCGGTTCCTCCCGCTGTTCATCCGGCTCATGCAGGTCGGCCAGCATCGCCGCCGGCCCCTGGCGGCGCTCTTCTTCGCCGACCCGCACTTCCGTGAAGCACTGGACGTCCAGGCCGGACCGTTCGCCGCGTACGGCCGCTGCTACGAGGTGTGTCAGTGGTCCCCCTCGTCCTACAACGGCCAGACCACCAGGTGCACCGCCGTCACCGACGTCATCGACGGCGCCGCCCGGCCCGCCCGGTTCGACTTCTGCGCATCGACCTCGTCCCGCTACTACGCCGCCGTGGCACTGGGCATCTGGTGTGCGAACTGGGAGACCGGCTGCAAGGGGCTGGGCCTGCCCGGGCACTTCCAGGTGCTGACGGCGAAAGAACGCGGAGTGCCGCAACCCCCAGAACTACCGCAGTATGACGTCAGCTGGATCGTCGACACCGCCGAGCCCGAACCTCAGCGGAATCATGCCAGGACGAGAAACTGATGGCCCGAAATGATCGTCATCGACGTTCTGTGGGTGTGCCGCGGAAGCACCCGACGGTGTACGGGTACTCCAGGGTCGCGTCATAGTGATACATCGTCCGTAGCGCACCGTCCCACATCACCTCGCTCGTGCGTCCGTGGCATTCGTCGAGATCGGCGTTACTGGGCAGATTGCCGTTGGCGTCGCGCTCGACATAAATGCCGAACCCGTCCAGCGCGAAACCGATCAGCGTGGATGCGTCGGTCGACGTGTTGACGATGCATGACGGGACGTCGTGGTGGTGGTAGCGCTCGCGGCCGTCGGGGTGCCCGTTGCAGCTGTCCTGGGTCTCGTGGGCGACCGCGTCGCGTCCGGCGTCGTCGAGCGCGTTGTAGAGCAGCACCCCGTCATTCAGCACGCCGATCGGCCCGAGCCCGGTGCAGGTCGGGACGTCCGCCGGTGCTGGGTCGACCGGCACCCGGAATGTAAGCTCCTGTGCCGCAATGTGATTGGGGTTCGTGTCGTAGTGGAACGCCGGATCCGTGATCTGGATGGGAAAGATGCCGGTGGTGAAACGATCAGGCAGATCGTTGGTGATCAGGGTCCGAATGCCGTCGGAGACGGTGACGTCGTCGTGTGCCTCCGGCCAGCTCGCGGCGCCCTCGACGACGACCTTCGCGGTCATGTCCCAGGTGCTGTCCGATTCATCGATCCAGTCACCACTGTGTTGGGCGCCGCCCTGTCGGAAGGCGGTGGAACAGGAATCGACGTAACCCGACCGGGGGTCGTCGACACCTTGCCGTCCCCGAGCGGGATGGCCGTCATATCGACTGTGCCGACCCAGACCAGTGGGCTGTAGTCGGCAACTCCTGTTGTGCTGGGAGCGGCCGCCTCTCCTGGTGCGCTGGAGGCGGCGACTCCCGGTGCGCTGGGCGCGGCGGCGGTGCTTGCCGCGTCCGAGGATCCGCTCGGCGTCGTGGTTGGTGATCCGGACAGTTCCGCGCCGCAGGAAGCGACCGCAACGGACAGCGCAAACAGGGCCAGCCCAGAAACCGCTACGGCCGTGACCCGGGACCAACCAACAGCCATCAGCCGAACCTCATCGGCGTTGCGTCGCCCCGCGCCATTCGTCTGGGCCCATACCGGACCGGATTCTCCCGCCGGCCCCGCCTTCCGAATCGCCTCAGCATGAATGCCCACCGGGTGGCCGATCAGACGGGCTGAGGTCACGGCGCCGCGCCGCTATCAGCACTCCCGTGCCGAGCATCAGCAGCAGCGATCCCACCGCTGTGAGGGGAGCCGCGTTGGTCCCGGTGGCGGCGAGGGCCGCGGTCGGTGCCGGTCTGTTCGCGTACAGGATGAGGACGGTGGTGGTGCCGGTAGTGCTCTGCTGGACCGCGGTGGTCTCGGTGATTGTCGTTTCGGGTGCCGTTGTTTCCGGTGCCGTCGTCTCCGGTGCCGTGGTTGCCGGCGTGGTCGTTGCCGGCGCTGCGGTGACGTCGAAGGGGGCAGATATGGCTGCGATGCCGGGGCCCTGTGCATTCACCGCCGTGACCGAGCACGTCGTCACCCCGGGCGCGAGACCGGTCACCGTTGCGGGTGAGTCGGTCACGGTCATCGGCGCGCTGGTGATCCCGCCGCCGTCGCAGCTGACCGTGTAACTCAGGATCGGGGAGGTACCGGTCAGCGCCGGTGCGGCGAAGCTGACCATCGCCGTACCCGACTCGCGCCCGGCGACGGCCTGGACGTCCAGCGGCGCGGTGGGCACTTGCAGGAGATCCCGCAGGAATCCTGTCGCGTCGACGAGTCCCGCCCCAGCGACGTACTCGGCCGGCACAGCGGGCCAGGGGCTGTCGACCGGCGTCGCGCTGTCCTGCATGGCCTCGGTGAGTTCATCCGGGTCGGCGTCCGGTCGTAACTGGCGGCCCAGCGCCACGACGGCGGCTGCGTTCGGCGCCGCGGCCGAGGTACCGGAGAAGACCCAGCCGCCGTCCGGCGACGGTTTCCCCAAGAAGGTGGTGTGCACCCCGTCAACCGACATCACGCTCGGAGCGGCAACGAGCTCCGGAGAACTCAAGGCGGCCGCGGGCACCGTACCGTCGACGGGTTCGAAAAGCAGGGTGCGGGGGCCGTGGTTGGAGAATGTTTCCGGGACGGTCGGTGTCTGGTAATTGGCCGCGGCAACGCTGATCACTCCGACGCCGGCGTTGTGACCGGTGGCATTCCGGCCGATGAGGTCGGTGTCGGTTGACTGGTCGTACTCCAGGTAGGTGGGGTAGGGCCGTCCGTCTCCCCGGAAATCGAACTTGACTCGCAGCAGCGGCGCGCCGGCTTCGGGCGTCTTGCGGACGACGACGATGGACAGCTCGGCGGCCGCTCCCGCCACCAGTTCCTGCGCGGACCATTCGACAGTGGCCAACACTCCGCCAAGTACGGTGCTCTCGCCGACTCGCTGGTCGCCCTGCAGAACCACCAACTGGAACTCCTGCTGAACGCCGTACCAGGGTTCGCCCCAATTCAGGGCGCCGGTCAGCCGCGTCTCAGACGACATTCCGGCCCCCACACCGAATTCCATCGTCGGGTCTTCATCGGACCCGGGATCGAAGTCGAGGCAGTCGTACCCGGGTCCCAGGGCAAGCGCGTCGGGGCACTGCGTCGGCCGGTACTCCAAGGTCTCCCAGGATCCGATGAGTTGGCCCGCGCTCGGACCGTCATCGCTCCCGACAACATTGTTGTTGCCCGCTGCCGACAGGTACACCACTCCCTGCTCACGAACGTCCTGGATCGCCAGCTCGATCGGTCCGACCTGATAGGTGGGCTCTTCGGCAAAGCCGATGTCATCGACGATGATGTCGGCGCCGGCCGCGGCCAGGTCGACAATGCGCTGCGCCATCACGAACTGATCGCCGCCGTCGGCTGCGAACAGCAGGTCGGCCCCGGGGGCTATCCCGTGCACGAGCTGGAGCATCCCCCGGCCCTCGTCGGTACCGGCGTCGGTGCCATCGACGAGCACGGTCACCGGCTGATCACGTCCACAGGGATTCCCCGGGCCGGGTAGTGCACCGGCGGCGATGTCTTCCTCGGGAGTTGTCCTCGCCGTCGGATCGGTGGCGAAGGAATTCGAGATGACCCCCACCGCAACGCCGGTCCCGTCGACACCGAACAACTCGCGCGCTTCCGCGGACTGCAATGGGGCGTCTGCGTCGACGGGAATGGTGCGACAGCCGGCCGGATCAACCACCGCGGCTGCCGCTGGCGACCCCCAGATCGACAGCAAACAGCCGATCGCAGCGACGACCATCGTCGCCTGCAGCCGTTTCAGCATTCACGCAAAGTAGCAGTCCGGTCACTGCGCAAGCGCCGAGTCCCCACCTTCGGTGAGTGGTGCACCGTCACCGATCACCGTGAAGATCAGGTCTAGATCCAGACCGTGTGAGGAGGCCGGCGGCTGTAGCAGGTCGGCGTGGATCATCACGCCGAACGGTCCGGTCAGTGGTGGCCGACTACTGAGCGGGGTTGCGGCCCGGATCGGACCGTCGGCATGAAAGGTCCGGCGGACCAGTCGAGCGCTGGTCGCGGTGGGCGCATGCCTCGATGGTGGAGCCGCCATCCAGATCGTCTGCCCGCGGCACCGCGGCGGCATCATTCCTGACCATGCTGCCGCTACCCACTGTTGGCCGCCGCCACAGTCCCGGGATCACTCCGCGGTGGTCACGCCGTGGAGTTCGATCTCGACAGTGGGATCCTGATGCAGCGCACGATCCAACACGCCGCGGAGGATCCAGCTCACGGTGAACTCGGGTGTATGGACCGATGGCGACGGCAACTGTGCCGGGACGGCCACGCTGAACGGGAATCGAGAGGGCTGGCCCGGATCGAGACGGACCTTTTCGCCCAACCCAACGGTGGCGAGCACGGTGTCGACCTCCTGGCCCCGGGACGGGTTGTGTGTTGGGTCGTCGCCGATCCACGGAATGTGGTGGACCTGCTGTCGCAGAACGAGTTCCACCCGAACAGAGCGGGCAGACACCCTCCGTTGGGGGGTGAGGGTGAGGATTCCCGTTATCGGGACGCCCGGAATCAAGCGCCGGGATGACAGGTCCTGGCAGGTCAGATACGCGGACTGACGGTCCTGGATCACCGGCGGGCTTTCTGCCACCGATGCACGGTCCGCCGACCGGGACAGCACCACGATGACCCGGCCGGCGTCCACATCCGGATGACCCTCCAAGTGCAGGTGCGCACGCACGGTCCATTCGATGCGGATCAGGTCCGTTGTCACCGAGCCGGGGCCACTACTGGGGATGGTCAGGGTCACCGCTTCGAATAGCGGTTCACCGGTCGCGTAGCGGATACCGGTCCGTAGCGCCTGCCGGGTGACCACCTCAGCGCGGAGCGCAGGGACGGTGTAGAAGCCGCCGTACGGGTTGCCCTGACGATTTCCGTACGTCATCGTCTTGATCAGGGCCAGCTCACCACCGGTCGTGACGACCTCGCGGCCCGCGACACCACGCACCACCGCCTCGATGACGGAATCCTCGGTGAATTCGCCGGCGGGGAGAAGTACATCGATGTCCAGTGCATCGTTTGTGCCATGTGTGAACACGACTGACTCCTCAAAGCCCGCCCGCCGGGCAGTCGTTCGACGGGACGACATTAGCCTCATCCAACTTCCAAGGTGCAGCGTGCCCACCAACGCAGCAGGGCAGTGGTGCCCGTGGCAGTGAATGCCAAGGGCTCCTCCCGTTCTCGTTGCCTGGACGCGCCAAATCGCACCAGATTGTGAGCGGATACTGGGAGCGATCCAACCGGGAGAAACGCATCGGCTGTGGAATCATCCGGTTCAGCCCTTAGCCTGAATCCGCAGATCGGGTGCGTTGTTGATCTTCGGTTGGGTTTGTGGGGGTCTGGCTGAGGTCGCCGGTGCTAGTGCGTGCGGCACCTGTTGGTCGGGTCCGGCTCTTTCACTTTTGGGGTTCCGGGTTGGGCCGTGGGTGGCCCTTGGGTGGATGGTCAGGCTGCGACTTGGACCGCGGCGTTCGGTGGCGAAGTGATCGATTTGCTCGGTCGGTAGCGCGGTGGACTCGATACCGCAAGACGGGACGTTGCCGGATTCCGGCGTCGGGACGTCATGTGACCGCCGCCAGCAGGGGATGATGAGCCCGAGAGGGATGCTTGATGGACCGGCGCGCTGCACCGGTCAGCTGTCCAGGGCGGCGAAGGCCTCCTCGATGATGTCGGCCAGGATCGCGTCGTCCGGGCCCGTGGCCCAATCACTCAGCGCGGTGGTGACGGTGACCAGTGCGGCGCCGGCCAGCACCCGGAGTCGCAGCCCGGGATGCTCGGGATCACCATCCTCGCGCGCTGCCAGCGCGGCGGCGAACAGTTCCTGGGTGCTGATCTGGTTGTGCCACAGCCGCGCCCGCAATGCCGGAGTCTGCACCATCAGCCGGGTCCGCACCCGGATGCCATCTTGCTCCTGCACCGGAAGCGCGCGAAGCACTCCGACGATCGCTTGCCGGATCGCCGTGATCGGGGGTTCCCCGGCCGGCCGTTCCCGGATCAGCGCGGCGATGACGGGGTCGAAGTCGTCGTCGGTGACGACCGATTCCTTGGTCGGGAAGTACCGGAAGAACGTCATGTGCGAGACGCCGGCCGCGTCCGCTATACGTTCAACGGTCGTCGACTCGAAGCCGTCGGCCAGGAACAGTCGCAGCGCCTGTTCCTGGATGACCTTGCGAGTCTGTTGTTTACGCTGCTGACGCCGGTCGGGCCGGGAAGCGGGCGCGGGCGCCTCGCTCACCTTTGGACCAGGCCAATGGGATCTGGCACTGATGGCGGAGCCGACCGCACGGACGGCCGTACCTGATGTGCTGTGTCGAGCGCAGCGGTGAGCCACCCGTTCAGCGACCCCGGGTCGCTCCCCGACCAGGCCAGATGCGCATCGGGCCGGACCAGTTGGATTCGGTCGGAGGGCTCGGCAGGGACCAGCAGGGTGACCCGGTCGGCGCCCAGCAGGCGACGTGCGACGGCCGCACAGTCCGAACCGGCTGCGGTCGCGGGGGCCAGAATCGCCCAGCGGGAGGCACCCAATTCGGCGTGCAACCGGGTCGATCGGCCCGCGACGGTGATCGCCCGAACGTCGGCGATCCGGTCGCCGGGCCTTGGTCCCGGTCGCCACGAGCGACCACCGAGGGGGCCGCGGCGGTAACTCACCTTCAGCTGCGAGGCTTGTTCCCAGATCAACCGCTGAACTCGCGGCGAGTTCATCACCGGGACCAGCACGCGATCACGCAGCAGTCGGGCAATGGCGCTACCACCGAGAACGAGACCGGTCAGCGAGCTCGTCGAGGCCAGCACTTCCTCCGCCACCGGCCGACGCTCCGCCTCGTAGGTGTCCAACAGCGACTCCCCGGCCAGTCCGCGCACGACCAGCCCGAGCTTCCAGGCGAGATTCTCCGCGTCCCCAAGCCCTGTATTCATGCCCTGCCCGCCGAACGGGCTGTGGATGTGGGCCGCATCCCCGGCCAGCAGCACATGTCCACGACGATAGGTCGCGGCCAACCGGCGGTGGATCCTGAACGTCGATGTCCAGTCACAGCCGCTGACCTCCGGCGCGGTGCCGGTGTAGTCGGCGAGCAGGCCAACGAGTACCTCCAGGACGTCGTGGTCGCTCACGTCCGTGCCCTCCGGTGCGGGCGCCATCAGTCGCCACAGGTCCTGTCCCGGCAGCGGGAAGGCGGCCAGCATTTGCGCACCGCGCAACCATACGGCGACGGCGTCTCGGGGCAGACCGAGATCGACTCGCACGTCTGCGAGGAGGAAGCGTTCCACGAGCGGGACACCGGGGAACTCGATGCCCATCCCGGACCGGACCTGACTGTGGGCTCCGTCGGAACCCACCACCCAACCTGCCAGCAGCACTGTTCCGTCATCGAATTCAACCTGCACGCCATCGGTCACCGATCGCAGGTTCGTCATCGACCGCCCCCATTCAACCGTTCCGCCCAGCGCGGCAAACCGATCGCGGAGCGCACCCTCAACGGCAGTCTGCGAGGCGAGTAGCCCTGGTCGCTGGACGAGCGCCGTTGGCTGACCGACAGCAAGCCGACCCAGTTCGCGGCCCTCGACGTTCACGACGACCTGATGGATCGGCAGCGCCCGATCCGGCAGGTCACCAAGAGCACCCAGCCGCCCGAGAACCTCGGCGCCCCTTGGCTGCAGACCCAATGCCCGGGAGGTCACGGCCGGTCCCGCCGCCCGGTCGATCAGCCGGACCTTGACGCCGCTCCGGAGCAACGCGCACGCAGTCGCGAGACCCGTCGGGCCTGCACCAACCACCAGCACTTCGATCGCCATCATGCGAATTCCTCCTGTTAGTGACTACCATCTGTTAGCGACTAACAGAGGTTAGCGACTAACGCCCGATGGGTCAACCCCTCATTTTCGGAGCGTGACGGCGGCAGAACGGCGGGCGGCACAACGGCGGGCGAGAAGCGCTTGGCCGTGCGCAATGCCGCTGGAAATTCACACTCCACGGGCGCCGCTGTGCGCACACCGTTCCATCGCGGTCACGCCAGATGACCGCATACGTCATCCGCCCGCCATAACGTCCGCAGGACACCGAATTTCCTGCAGTCCGACAACGAGGGGTTTACACAATGGCAATCGAGGGCCGGACGGCAGAAACCGCGTTAAGTCACTCATCACCGACGGAAACAGTCGATGGGCACGCTTCAGCACCCGCCGGGACGGGACCGCTGGTACAGATCGGGTCTCGGTGGATCGACGAATTCCACCCCGAGGACCCGGAATTCTGGGAATCGCCACATGGTCGCCCCGTCGCCCGACGCAACCTCGGCTGGTCAATTCTCGCCGAGAACATCGGGTTCAGCGTCTGGCAGATGTTCAGCATCGCCACTGCAGTCCTCGCGGCGATCGGGTACGGATTCACCGCCGATCAACTTTTCTGGCTGGTTGCGGTCGCCGGACTTGTCGGGGCCCTGCTGCGGGTGCCCTACACCTTCATGCCGGCCCTGCTCGGTGGGCGAAACTGGACAATCATCAGCGCGGCGCTGCTCTTCATCCCGGTCACGATGATGGTCGTAGCCGCGACCACACACCAGCCCTACTGGTTCTGGGTTCTCACGGCCATCACGTGCGGATTCGGCGGCGGGAACTTCGCCTCCTCGATGGCCAACATCTCCTTCTTTTTCCCTGACAAAGAGAAAGGCTTCGCCCTCGGCTTGAACGCTGCCGGCGGCAACATCGGCGTTGCCGTCATTCAGCTGGTCGGACCAATCGCTGTCACCGCCGGCTCATTGGCCGTGATCGGCGGAGTCACCGGGCAACGGGAAAACAACGGTGCTGATCAATATGTGCAGAACGTCGCGCTGATCTGGGTGCCGTTCATCGTGCTGGCCATCATCGGTGCCTGGTTCGGCATGCACAACCTCTCCGGCGCGAAGGCGAACATTTCCGGGCAGGCCACCATCGCAAAGCGCAAGCAGACCTGGATCATGTCGTTCCTGTACATCGGCGCATTCGGCTCGTTCATCGGGTTCTCCGCATCCTTTCCCCTTGTCCTGCAGCGGGAGTTTTCCGCGAATACCTACGCCTTCGCCTTCCTCGGCCCGCTCGTCGGATCGTTGTCCCGACCGATCGGTGGCTGGCTCTCGGACCGGGTCGGCGGCGCCCGGGTCACGGTCGTCACCTTCATCGGCCAGGCGTTGGCCATCGGCGTGGCCATTTTCATGGTCAACATCGGCAGCTTCATCGGCTTCCTGCTCAGCTTCCTGGTGCTCTTCACCATCGTGGGCATGACCAACGGCTCGACCTACCGGATGATCCCCATCATTTTCCGCACTGAAGCGGAGGAGAACGCGAACCGCCGTGGCGAGAACCAGGTACAAACTCGCTACCGTGCCCGCCGGGATTCCGCCGCCGCCGTCGGAATCATCTCCGCGGTCGGCGCACTGGGCGCCGTCTTCATTCCACGGGTCATCTCAGACTCCTACACCGCAACCGGCGGTGTCGCCACCGCCCTGGCGTCCTTCTGTGTCTTCTATGTCGTCTGCGTCGGCGTCACCTGGTTCTTCTACCTGCGCCGTGGATCCCTGCTGGCTCGGGCGCGGGTCTGAGACGGAAGGAACGACCGGCAGATTCCCCTGGAGTACGCGGTGGTGATCCGGGTTGCCGCCGGGTTGACCACCTGACCGTCGATGCTGAGGCAACCAAGTGGAGATTCGGGCGGACCAACGGCCTTGCGAGCTGACTTCTCAGGACCATCGCGTCAGTGTGCTGTTGGCTCCCCCAGCGTGCGATCGAGAAATGGGTTCCAAAACTTGCCTTGCGGGTCGTAGTGGGTCCGTACGGCCTTGAAATCATCCAGACGGGGAAACCGTGGGCCGATAACGTCGGCCCCGAAGCGGAAGAGCTTGCCCCAATGCGGACGCGGCTCGTACGGCTTCAGTGCGTCTTCAATGACGGCGAGCAGCGCCGCCACCTCCACGGGGTGCTTCGCCCAGGTGAAGCCGATGCACAGAATGTCCTGCTCGTACGCGGGACTGAGCCAAAGCGTATCGGCGGCGGCCGAACGGATTTCGGCGATCAGCAGATGTGGAGCGATCTGAGCGCCGAGCGAACGTAGTACCTCCAGTGCCTGCACTCCATATTCACGTTGGACGTAGTACTCGCTCTGCAGTTCGTCACCGCCGTTCGACGGAACCCCCTCGAAACGGAAGTGCGGCATCCGCTCCGACCACGGGCCGGGGACGCTGGCGCGCTGGTTCACGTTCTCCGGATTGAGCTCGTCGGCATCGTCGTACCACGCGGCTTCGAACAGGGTTTGGGCTACCTCGGGACTCTCGCCTTCCCCGAGTCTGGTCTTGAGCCAGATTTGCATCACGGTCGGACTAGCGAAGTCCGCGAGGAGACTAACGCTGTAGGCACTGGCCATCACGTCGGCCAGTCGCTCGAGAACTATCTCCCACGGCGCATGGCGGTAGACATCCTGACGAACCCGGTAGCTGGGTTGGATGTCGAAGAACAGCCGGGTGATGACCCCGAAAGCCCCTAGCCCGACAGCAAGCGCCGGCAGGTGCTCGCTCGCCCGGTCGACGGTGACGAGCGAGCCGTCGGCCGCAACAAACTCCACCGCCGATATCGCTGTGGAGAGAATGCCGTTGCCATCACCGGATCCATGCGTTCCAGTCGCGGTTGCGCCCGCCACCGAGATATGCGGCAGCGATCCGGTGTTGTGCAGGGCAAACCCTTGCTCTTGAAGCCTACTGATCAGGACCCCGAAGGGGGTCCCGCCGCTCACGCTGGCAGTCATCGATGACGAGTCGATCCTGATATCTGGACTCATCGCGGCCAACGAGATCTGCACACCCGAGGTGTCCGCGATCTCATTGAATGAGTGTCGAGTCCCGAGGGCACGAACGCGTGGCGATCGGTTGATCAGGCCCTGCAGGTCACCAATTGATGTTGGGTAGTAGACCCTTTCAGCACGGTAGGTCAGGTTGCCGGCCCAATTCATACCCTCAGTCGACATGACTTCCTTTCGGCTGGTCCGCTGGTGATGCACGTGGGAGGACGGATATCGTGTCCCGATTGTCGTTGAGAGTCGGCTGACCCGCCTGGTTGCAAACTCAGTTGCTGTCGGGCAGGTTGGCCACCGGCCGGAGACTCTTCGCGGCGTAGCCCACGCACCCGACGCTCGCCGCAGAACAACGGAACACCGCCTCCTCCGGAGACAAGCGCGCCCGCAGTTCGGTGAGGAATTGCTGCACGTCAGGATTCCGATCCATGGCAGGTTCGACACGACCATCGAAGCCAATCAGCGCAAGCTCGAGATCGTCGAGAACCTGGCCCAACTGGCCGAGCAGCAGGATCGCCGGTGCGTGTGGTGTCCGCGGCGATGGGCGAGCGGGTTTCCGGACTCGCCCTCGGCTCGACCGGCGCGGGCAGATCATCGCCGACGGCACAGCGCGAGACGTCATCTTCACCGAGGCCGACGACAGTGATCTGCCGACGGTTGACGCCGCCTTCCGGGCGAAATACGGACGGTACGCCTCGATCGTCGACCATTTGCTCGATGCCGAACCCCGAGCCGCCACCCTCCAAGTCCACCCTGCACTCATCGACTCTCGTTGGCCTGCAGAGTAAACGGAGCGGTGACGACATCGCCGTCGACGAGCCGGAACTGCGCCCACAACTGGTAGGTCCCGGCGGTGGGGAATTCGGCGTGCACTTGGAGTTCGGGGCCGAACGTGGTGCCGGGCAGGGCGAATACCGGACGGCCGTCGGCGTCGGTGACCTCGGCGTGCTCGTGTGCGAAGGTTCGCCCGTCGGCCCGCATGATCACAGTGTGGCCGGCGGCGGCGAGGTAGGGCTGCAGGTCGTCGACTGGCCGGCCGGTGGCGGCGTCGGTGACAGTGAAGTGCAGGTCGCTCACCCCGCCGGTTTCGGCGGCGCCGTCGAGCCGGACCCGGACTCCATCGACGATCACATCGCGCGGACCCGCGGTCAGGGTGACCGGAATCGGTGCGGCGCCGGCGACGGTGATCACCTGCCGGTCGTGCACATCGGCCATGTCGCCCTGCCGGCGGAACTCGGTGTTGATGAGGTAGCGGCCCGGGGTTGGGAAGGTGATCTCCACGGCGAGCTGCCCCGGCTGACCGGTGGGCTGTGGGTGGACGTGGGCGAAGGTGCCCAGGTCCTCGCGGGTGGCGATGAGGTGCATCCAGGCCTCGTGGCTGCGGATGACGTTCTCGACGGGCTCGCCGGTCGAGGTGTCGACGACGGTCGCCTCCAGTCGGGTCGGCTGCCCGGCGGTGATGTCGGCAGGCAGGTGGAGGTGGACTTCGAGCCCGGCGTCGGCGGCGTCGGTGGCCGGCACGTCGGCGGTCATCATCACGCTCATCGCCGGTCGCATCGGCATGCCGGTGCCCTGTGCCCAGGCCAGTTGGCCGTTCATGCCGTGCTCGGCGAAGTCCATCCGGGACACCGCCGTCAGTCCGGCTCCCAGGACCAGGGCGAGGATGGCGACGCCGGTGAGGTAGGCGTACTGGCCGATCCGGGTGCGCAACGGCGGCTGCAGGATCTCCGCTGCGCTGTCCGGGCGGCGGAAGCGTCGCAACCGGAGTGCATTGGTGAGCACGCTGACCGAGCTCATCGCCATCGCCGCGCTGGCCAGCACCGGGTCCAACAACAGGTCGTGCCACCAGTACAGGGCTCCGGCGGCGACCGGGATGAGCAGCAGGTTGTAGCCGAACGCCCAACCGAGGCCCTGCTTCATGGTGGTGACGGTTCGCCGGGACAGCGCGATCGCGGAGACGATGCCGCGGAGATCGCCGCCCACCAAGGTGATGTCGGAGGCGGCGATCGCGACGTCGGCGCCGGTGCCGATGGCGACGCCGACATCGGCCGCGGAAAGCGCTGCGGCGTCATTAATTCCGTCGCCGACCATCGCCACGACGTGTCCCTGCCCTTGCAGCAGGCGGACTTTCGCGGCCTTCTCGGCGGGCAGCACCTCGGCTAGCACATTGTCGATGCCAACCTGGGCGGCGATGGCCTGCGCTGTTGCGGTGTTGTCGCCAGTCAGCATCCATACGTCGACGCCCAGTGCCTTCAGCTGGGCGACCGCCTCGGCGGACTCGGGTTTGACCGTGTCGGCGACCGACAGCACCGCGGCCGCGGTCCCATCGATCGCGGCGAACATCGGGGTGCGACCGGCCGCCGCCTCGGTGGCCGCGACGGACTCGAGCTCGGACACGTCCACGCGGTGGGCGGCCATCAGCGCCGCGTTGCCCACCAGCACGTGCCGATCGTCGATGATGGCGTCGATGCCGTGACCGGGGACCGCGTCGAAGGATCGCACCGCCGGCACGACGAGGTGACGCGCGGTGGCGGCGGCGACGAGCGCCTCGCCGACGGGGTGTTCGCTGCCGGTTTCGGCGGCGGCGACCAGGGCGAGGACGTCGTCCGCTGTCCAGCCGCCGGTGGTGGCAATGCCGGTGAGCGCGGGTCGGCCGCGGGTGATGGTTCCGGTCTTGTCCAAGACGACAGCGGTGACCCGGCGCGCGGTTTCCAGGGCGTCGCCGTTCCCGACAAGGATGCCCAGCTCGGCGGCACGGCCGGTGCCGACCATGACCGCGGCCGGGGTGGCCAGCCCCAACGCGCACGGGCAGGCGATGATCAGCACGGCGATGGTCGTGGTGATCGCCATGGTCGTGCCGCCCGTGTCCGGGCCGAGCAAAGCCCAGCCGACGAAGGTGAGCGCGGCCAGCGCAAGCACGAGGGGCACGAACCACGCCGAGACCCGGTCGGCCAGGCGCTGCAGCGGCACCTTGGCGCCCTGCGCGTCTTCGACCAGGCGGACGATCTGGGCCAGCGCGGTGTCCGCACCGACTGCGGTCGCCCGAACGATGATGCTGCCCGTGCGGTTGATGGTCGCGCCGATGACGGCGTCGCCGGTCGTCTTGTCCACCGGCAGGCTCTCGCCGGTCAGCATGCTCTCGTCCAGTGCGGTCGCGCCGTCGGTGACGACACCGTCAACCGGGACCTTTTCGCCTGGGCGGATGCGGATCAGGTCGCCGACAAGGACCTGCTCGAGCGGGATGTCGACCTCGGCGCCGTCGCGCAGCACCCGGGCGGTTTTCGGGGCCAGGCCGACCAGCGCGGTGATCGCCGCTGCGGTCTGCTTCTTCGCCTTCGCCTCCATCCACCGGCCGGCCAGGACGAGCGCGAGGATCACCAGCGAGGTCTCGAAATAGACATGCAGCGGCAGCCCCCACCGCTCCGCGGCTGCGGGCCAGAGGGTGACGAAGGCGCTGTAGGCGTAGGCGACGCCGGTACCAAGGGCGACGAGAGTATTCATGTTCGTCGAGCCGTGCCGCGCGGCGGCCCAGGCGGCCCGGTAGATGTCCGCGCCCGCCCAGACCTGCACCACAGTCGCGACGACCAGGATCGCCGGCATCAGCCAATCCATCGTGTCGAGGTACAGCGGCACGTACATCAGCACCATCAGGCCAAGGCCAACGGCGAGGGTGGTCTGCCACTTGCGCTTGAGCGCGCGCAGCTGCGCCGCACCGTTCCGATCCTGGGTGCCGGTGTCTGCATCCTTGTCGGCCGGTTCGGTCTGCTGGGCCTCGCGCCGTGGTGTTGCGGTGTAGCCGGCACGGGCGACTGCCGCGGTCAGCTCGTCGATTCCTACCTGGGCGGGCTGGAATCGGACGGTGGCGGCCTCGGTGGCCAGGTTGACTTCGGCAGTGGCCACGCCGGGGAGCCGGCGAAGAGCCTTTTCCACCCGGCCGACACACGAGGCGCAGGTCATGCCGCCGATGTCGAGGGTGCAGCTCGCGGTCGCCTCGGTCATCTCGAGTGGTGCACTGGTCGGGACGGTGGTCGTCATGGCGGTTCTCCTGGTGGGGTCGGGTCGGGAGTGGAGCTGACCGTGCGGGGCGGCTTTCGGAAGCCCGCTCCGGCCGGTCGCGGCGTGCTACACCAGCACCGAGTAGCCGGCCCGCGTGATGGCGGCGGTCAGGTCCGGACGATTCACCGGGCGATCGGCGGACACCGTCACCAGGCCATGTTGGTCGGCAGCGAGCACTCGTATCCCGGGGAAGTCGCCGATCACTGCGGTGACCGTCTGCAGATCCACGGAGGTGGTCAAGCCCGCAATCAGGAACGTGGTGGTGCCCACGAAGACCCGAGGGGTGTTGGACATCATGACCGCTCCCTTGGTTGACGCTCCCTTGGTCGACGCCGGATGGCACCGGCAGCGGGGTCACCGACCGACGGGCATTCTCGGGCGACGCGCCCGGTCCCCTTCCCACCATCGACAGCCGGGCATCGGCCGCCGTACTGATGGTGGGCTGCGGGACTTTGTCTCCCCCACGGTGACCGGGCGTCGGCCGTCGTACTGCTGGTGGGTGACGGTGAGCGAAATGCGATTGGCTTGAGTTTCGTGGTGCGGTGCGTCTCATCAGTGTTCGCGACGGTGGTCTGCGCTCGCACCGGCGAAACCACCGGTATCCCGCCGGTGGCCGGACGAGCCGATGTGTCAGGTACCGAGCATCAGCCGAGGTTGATCCTCGCGAGTTCGCCTCGCGAGGTGATACCCGTTTTGGCGAAGACGTTCCGGAGGTGGAAGTCGATGGTCCGGGGGCTGAGGAACAAGGTGGCGGCGACCTCGCGGTTGGAAAGCCCCTGTGCGACAAAGGAAGCGATCTGCCGCTCCTGGGCCGTCAGCGCGACGCTGGTGGCGGCATCCCGTTTCCGGGCGGTCTCGCCGGAGGCCCGGAGTTCCTGCTCGGCGCGGTGCATCCAGGGGTCAGCGCCGAGGTCTTGGAACGTTTGCAGCCCGGACCGCAGTTGTTCACGGGCGTCGACCCGGCGGCGGTTCCGGCGGAGGAACTCGCCGTAGGCAAGGCGGGCGCGGGCCCGTTCGAACGGCCGGTCCGGGCCGTCGTCCGCGCCGAGCGCGCCGGCGAAGTACTCCTCGGCTGCTTTCGGAGAGTCCGCGTGGGCGGCCAGCAAGGCCCGTCCGTAGGCGACAACCCTGCGGGCATGTGGCATGTCGGTGACGTCGGCGAACTCCTCCAGTTTCGTCAGCCACCGGGCGGCGATGTCGAGATGACCGGTACGGACGGCGACGTCCAACCGGTCGTAGGCGGCCAGCCTGGTCAAGGTGGGTTGGGTCATCTGCTCGAAGTGGTGCAACGCGGCCGCGGGTTCGCCGGTCAGCGCGGCGTGGCAGCCCAGCGCCCACCGGCGGCTGTCCTGCATCAACACGCCGAGGATCCCGGCAGGCGGCCCGGTGCTGATCGGGTCCAGTTGGACGAGCAAGCCGTCGTAGCCCGGATCACCGCGCCACGCGCCCACCAGAGCGAGTTGCGCCAGCGGCATCGCGGCCAGGGCGGGTTGCCCGGTGCTGCGGGCCAGGTCCACCGCTTCGGTGGCATGTGTCACCGCACCCGTCCAATTCCCCGCCGAAAGATCGGCGAGCGCCAACCGGGGCAACGCAAACAGCACCAGTCCGATCGCTCCATCGTTGCGGGCCTGGGTTAGCATCCGGCTGAAGCACCGACGGAAGCCGTCATCGTCGCCGAGGTGGAAGGTCGCGATCCCGAGATTGGTCAGCAGGTCCGTCTCGGTCAGGTTCTCGCCCAGGGTGACGGCCTGCCGCAGGGATACGACCGCCGCGGCCAGGCCGTCCTGGTTCAGCTGATGGAATCCGGTTAACAGATGGGTGAAACACCTTGCCCGGGTTGAGGTGTCCTGGGTTGCGGACACACCGAGTTCGGCGGGGTCGAGATCGGTGCGGTCCTGTTCGGGCAGGAACGTTGATCCGGCGGTGGCGATCATGCCGATTTCCCGGGCCCGCTGCGGGTCGGTCGCCACCACGTCCCGCGCGGCCCGACTCCAGATCCCGACTCCCGTCGGCACGGAACCGGCAACGAATTCAATTCGCCCGCGGAGCCGGTCCAGGTCGGCTCGCACCACCGGATCGGCGACCCCGGAACGGGCGGTGCCGGCCAGCCGCATTGCCCGCGGCAACTGCGCCGCCAGCCACGCATTGGTTGCCGCCGCGAGAAGTCTCCTACTGCGGGCATTCTCGTCGATCGTCAGCTCGGCAGCCCGTTCACCTGCTGCGCTCGCGGCCTCGAAGCCACCCCTGGCCGCAGCTCGCTGGGCGGCGTCGTCCAGCGCAGCGACGACCTCTTCATCGGGTTCATCGACTGCAGCGGCGAGGTGCCAGGCGCGGCGGTCCGCGTCCTGCCCGGCAGTCAGCACCTGGGCCAGCGCCCGGTGCGCCTGCTGCCGGATGTGCGTCGCCGCCCCCTGATAGACAGCCGAACGGACAAGCGGGTGACGGAAACCGATCTCGGCCCCGGTGATGGTCAGCAGTCCGGATTCCTCGGCCTCGGTCAACGCGCCCGGACCGACGCCCAGCAGCTCCGCGGCCCGCCGGACCACGCTCGCTCTGGTCGAATCGTCTGCGGCGGCGACGCAGAGCAGCGTCTGAGCCTGCGCGGACAGCCGCCGGCTGCGGTCCAGGAAGACCCGCTGCACGCCCTGGGTCAACGGCAGGTCCACCGGCAGCGGCTGCTGACCGCTGAGCTGGGCCGGCGAGAGTGTCCCGGGCAACTCGACCAGGGCCAGCGGGTTACCCCCGGTTTGCCGCATCAGCCGATCCCGGACGTCATCGGCCACCGGCACCCCACTCTGGTCGGTCAGCAGCAGGGCCGCGGCGGTCGCGTCGATACCACCGAGCAGGAGCTCGGGCAGCTCACCGCTGTCGAACCGCCGGACGTCACCGTCACGGGCGGCGAAGAGCAGCGCGACCCGTTCCGGCCCGAGCCGGCGGGCGACGAAAAGCAAAGCAGCGGTTGAGGCTTCATCCAACCAGTGCGCGTCATCGACGACGCACAACACCGGCGCCTCCTCGGCCGCCTCGGCCAGCAGACTCAGCGTCGCCAGGAAAACCAGGAACCGGTCGCCGGCCGGCGCGTCGGCCTCGCCGAACGCGCCGCGCAGCGCGGTCGCCTGCGGCCCTGGGAGGTGCCCGAGGAGCGGCAGCACCGGGCGCAGCAGCCGCTGCAGCGCGGCGAACGGCAGCGGTGATTCCGATTCGATGCCTTGAGTCCGCAGCACCCGAATGCCCGGCCCGGCCTCGGACGCAGCCCGAACCACCAGGTCGGCCAGCAGCGCCGACTTTCCAACCCCAGGCTGCCCATGGAGCACCAGAGCGCCACCCCGGGAGCACCGGGCGTCATCCAGCAGCACCAGGAGGCGTTCCCGTTCCCGATCCCGACCGTGTAGCACCCCGGCAGCGTAGGCGCAGCCAGCCCCGTGCTCCACCCACGCAGCCCGGCGATTTCACCGGCGCGACGGCACATGGCCCAACCCAACACTCAGGACACACATCCACGACCGTCAAGGGGAGTCACAGTGACCAGCACCGTCGAATGCTTCGAACAGCCAGGGGTCTCGGCCATCGAGGTGCTGGTGATCGGTGGCGGCCAATCCGGCCTGGCGATCGGACGGCAGCTTCAGCAACGCCGCCGCTCGTTCCTGATCGTGGACGCCGGGCCCGGAACCGGGCACGTCTGGCGGTCGCGATGGGACTCGCTCACCTTGTTCACCGCCGCCCGGTACGCCGGCCTCCCTGGCCTGCCATTCCCCGGCGAACCCGACAGCTACCCCACGAAAGACGCTGTCGCGCAATACCTCGGCCACTACGCCAGCACCTTCGGACTGCCGATCCGGCACAACACCCGGGTCACCAGGGTGTCCAGTGACGGAGCCGGATTCACCGTCCACACCGAGGGTGAGACCTACCGCGCCGCCCGGGTTGTGGTGGCAACCGGACCGTTCCAGCTCCCGGCGATCCCGGCGGTCGCCGACGCTGTCGGCCCGGACACTCTGCAGCTGCACAGCTCCGGCTACCGCAACCCCGAACAGCTACCCGCGGGGCCGGTCCTGGTCGTCGGCGCTGCCAACTCGGGTGTGCAGATCGCGGCGGAACTGCACCGGACCCGGCCGGTGACGTTGTCCACCGGCACGGCCACCCGCACACTGCCGCAACGGATTCTGGGCCGCGACCTGTTCTGGTGGCTTACCACGACAGGATTGTTCTCGGCGCCGGCGCAGTCCCGGTTGGGCCGGAAATTCCGGAACAGCGGCGAACTGGTCATCGGAAACAGCACCCGGCGATTGGCCACGGCCGGTGTCGCGGTGCGCCCGCGGGTCAGCGCCGCCGACGCCACCACGGTGACCTTCGCCGACGGCAGCACAACCACCCCGGCCGCGATCGTGTGGGCCACCGGGTACCACTCCGACTACTCCTTCCTCGACATCACCGGCGCCGCGGACGCCAGCGGCGCACCCGTTCACCAGCGCGGGGTCAGCCCGATCCCCGGGCTGTACTTCGTCGGCCTGCCCTGGCAGCACACCCGGGGATCGGCGCTGCTGGGCTTCGTCGGCGCCGACGCCGCGCATATCGCCGACCACATCGCGGGCGCGCCCACCTCCGTGCTCGCGATCTGACGGGTCGCCCCGTTGGTCCGAACCCGGTGATTCCACCGGCGCGACCAGGAACCGTGCCGACCAAGACTCAGATCATCAAAATTCCAGGTCAGGAGACCCCTTGATGTCGCGGCACCACAGCAACATTCAAGACGGCAGCACTCATCACACTGTCGAACGCCCCCCGGGGACGACCACCCGCAGCGATCCCGGGTCGGCACCACCCACCACTCCCCCTATGACGACCGGCCCGGCCGAACCATCCGCGAACCGGCGGCGGACCCGGTGGCCGATGCGATTGGTCGTCGCGCTGAGCCTGGTCGGTGGAATCACCGCCGCCGTGGTCGGCGTGCTCGTCTCCATTGGCGGGACCGAACCGGTGGTCGACGGGTTGGTGCTGCTCGGCCTCGCCGTGGGCTGGGCGCTGCTGCTGACGCTGTCGGTGATCGTCACCGATCATCCGCAGCGGTGGGCCGCCGTTCCCGCCGCCGTGATGGGTGCGAGCGGTGCCGCGCTGCTTGTCCTCACCCCGAGCAACGCCACCCTGGACGCGCTCGGTTGGGGGTGGCCGCCGGCCCTGCTCGGCCTGCTGGCCTGGATCACCATCCGGATCCGCCGTCAGCTGCCGCGCCGCGGCGGCCGGTGGATGATCTACCCGGTCCTCGCGGTCACCGCCCTCGCGGCCGTCGGCGGCAGTGTCCACGCGGTCTCTCAGACCATCGACCAGGCAGCCACCGAGACCCTACCGGGTCAGCTGGTCGACGTTGGCGACCACCGATTGTTTCTGTCCTGCAAGGGTTCCGGCGAGCCGACGGTGATTCTCGAGCCGGGCCTCGGTGAAACCTCGGCGGCCTGGGGATGGATCGCCCCCACCGTCGCGGCCCACACCAGGGTGTGCGTGTACGACCGGGCGGGCCGGGGCCGCAGTGAACCCGCACCGAATCCACCGGACGGCGACCAGATCGCCACCGACCTGCACACCCTGTTGGAGCGGGCGGACATCACCGGCCCGCTGGTGATGGTGGGGCACTCCCTCGGCGGTCTGTACGCGCTGGACTACGCCGCCCGCTATCCGCACCAGGTTGCCGGAATGGTGCTGCTGGACGCCACCCCGCCGACCGCGTTCACCGCGCTTCCTGACTACCCGGCCACCTATCGTCTGCTGACCATCGCGACCGGGGTGTTTCCCGGCCTCGCCCGGTTCGGGGCCACTCAGCTGATCAATGAACTGACCCACACCGAACTACCGGACGACGCCAGAAGCCGGGCGCGCGCCGACCTGTCGACCGCCGGCCAGGCGCGCAGTCAACGCGACGAGATCGCCATGGTCCCAACGATGATGGCCCAGGCCCGGGCCGTGACGGACCTCGGCAGCCTGCCGCTGTACGTACTCACTGCCCCGGTGGACGCCCAAACCGGTTGGCTCACACCACAAATGGACCTTGCTGCGTTGTCCGACAACAGCATCCACCTGGTCGTCGCGGGCGCCGGCCACCAATCACTGCTCGACAACCAAGCCGACGCCGCCGTTGGGAGCCGGGCAATCACCGCGGTCGTCGACGCCGCCCGGACCGACGACCCGCTCACCTGAAAGGAAACCGCAGATGAGTACGGAAGAGATCTCGCACGGAGTTCCACGCACGGCACCCGCCTCCACCCTGCAAAGACTTTTCGCCAACGGCCGTGCACCTCTCGTCTGGGGAGTCGTCTGGGGCGCAATCCAGGCCGCCGCGCCACTCGGTTTCTGGTGGCTCGATCCAGCGACCGTCTACGGGCTGTCCATCGCCCTGATCGCAACTGTGTACATCGGCTTCGCGGTAGCCGACGGTCGCCCGGCCGTCATCGCCGTCGAGGCCACGATCGCAGCCGCATTCGTGGTGTTCGCCGCGGCAGCCATCACCGGATCGGCGTGGCTGCTGGTCATCGGCTTCGTCGCCCATGGATTGAAGGACCTCTGGCAGCACCGCAGTCACTACGTCGCGAACACGCGGTGGTGGCCCCCGTTCTGTATGACCATCGACTGGGTCGCGGCCGCCATCATCGCCGCCGCGATCGTCAGCGGAATCAGTGTCCATTGACGACCTGCTGGACCCTGGTCACCCAGTCGTTGGCAGGCTATCCGCAGCACTCTCGTTCGCGACGCCCGTCACGCCGGCGACCGGGCCGGCACCCGGGCGGCAGCCGGACTGTTGGCCGGCGGTGCGGGCAGGTCCAGCCGCTTGAGCAGCAGGGCGTTCACCGCGACGATCAGGCTGGACCCGGACATCGTCAAGGCCGCGATCTCGGGGCGCAGCACCAGGCCGAAGGCCGGCTCGAATACCCCGGCAGCGATCGGCAGCGCGATCGCGTTGTACCCGATGGCCCAGCCCAGGTTTTGCCGCATCTTCCGCAGGGTGCCACGGCCGATCCGCAGCGCGACCGGCACATCCAGCGGGTCGGACCGCATCAGCACGATGTCCGCAGTTTCGATGGCGACGTCGGTGCCGGCGCCGATCGCGATCCCGACATCGGCCTGCGCGAGTGCCGGGGCGTCGTTCACCCCGTCGCCGACCATCGCCACCCGACGGCCCGCCGCCTGCAGGGCTTTCACCTGAGCCGCCTTGTCGCCCGGGAGTACCTCGGCGATGACCTCGTCGATGCCCAACTGGTCGGCGATCCGCCGGGCGGTGGCCTCGTTGTCGCCGGTCAGCATCACGACCCGGACACCGGTGTCGTGCAGCGCGGCCACCGCGACGGCCGCGGTGTCCCTGGGCGCGTCGGCCATCGCAATGACCCCGGCGGCCCGGCCGTCGACCGCGACGAATACCGCGGTGCGGCCGGTCCCGGCCAACTCGTCCCGCCGGGCGGCCAGGGAACCCAGGTCCACGTTCTCGTCGCCCAGCAGCTTCCGGTTCCCGACGACCACCCGGTGCCCGTCGACGGCGGCGATCGCGCCGTGCCCGGCGACATTGCGGAAACCGCTGGCGGACAACCGGTTCGCGCCTCGATCCTCGGCATACCGGACGATCGCGGCGGCCAGGGGGTGTTCGGATTCGCGTTCCACCGCAGCAGTGAGTGCCAACAGTTCCTGCTCGTCGATGCCGTCGGCGATGAAGTCGGTGACCGCCGGTTCGCCCTTGGTGAGGGTGCCGGTCTTGTCCATCACCACGGTGTCGATCCGGGCCGCGGTCTCCAGTGCCGTGGCGTTCTTGAACAACACCCCCCGTTTCGCACCGAGGCCGGTGCCGACCATGATCGCCGTCGGGGTGGCCAGGCCGAGCGCGTCCGGGCAGGTGATCACCACGACGGTGATTGCGAACAGCAGCGCGGTCTGCACCCCGGCGCCGACGGCCAGCCAGACCGCGAAGGTCAGGGTGCCGCCGATCAGCGCCACGAGCACGAGCCAGAACGCGGCCCGGTCGGCCAGTCGCTGCCCGGGGGCCTTGGAGTTCTGCGCCTCCTGCACCAGCACGACGATCTGCGCCAGGGCGGTGTCAGCGCCGACCTTGGTGGCCCGGACCCGCAGCGATCCGGAGATGTTCACCGATGCCCCGATGACCTGCGCGCCAGGTGTTTTCGGCACCGGCAGGCTTTCCCCGGTGACCATCGACTCGTCGACCTCGGACTCCCCGGATTCCACGGAGCCGTCGACCGGGATCTTCGACCCGGGACGGACCAGCAACAGGTCCCCGACCTGAACATCGGCCGTCGAGACCTCGACCTCCTGCCCGTCCCGCAGCACCACGGCTTTCGGGGGAGCCAGCTCCAGCAGGGAGCGGATCGCGTCATTGGCGCCGCCGCGCGCACGCATCTCGAACCAGTGCCCGAGCAGCACGAATGCGGTGAGCACCGTTGCGGCCTCATAGAACACCTCACCGCTGTCGCCGGTGAAGATGCCGGCGATCGTGACGCCGACGCTGTAGAGCCAGCCGGCACCGACCCCGACGGCGACCAGCACCATCATGTCCAGGGTCCGGGCCTTCAACGCCCGGTAGGCGCCGTCGAAGAAGATCCACGCCGAGTAGAAGATCACCGGCAGCGACAACAGCAGGGAGAACACGTCATCCCGTATGCCGAACGGGGCCGGCACGGTGAACCCGAACACCTCCCGCCCGATCGGCGACCACAACAGCACGGGTATCGACAGCGCAGCGGCGACGATGAACCGGTTCCGCATGTCGCGGACCATGTCGTCCATCGACATCCCGCCGTGATGACCGCCGTGCCCCATCGCATCTTGCGAGGTGCGCTGCGGGCCCGCCCCGCCGTGGGCGCCGTGCATGTCGTGCGCGCTGTGTGCCTCGTGCGGTGCCGGATGGGTGTGTTGATCAGGGTGGTCGGCGGTCGTTGCAGGGCCGTGGTCGTGGTGCGCCCGACCGGTGGGTTCAGCTTGGGGGTCGCAGACATGGTCGGGGACGGATTGTCCGGCGCAGTGGTACCCGCAGTCCCGCACCCACCCGGTCAGTGCAGCGATGTTGGTGCGAGACGGGTCGTAGGTGACGGTCGCGGTCTGCGACACCGGGTTCGCGTCAACCGCGATCACCCCTGGCCGGCGGCCCAGGACCGCCTCCGTGACGGCGCTGGAGGACGCCCAATGCACACCCGACACCTCGATCACCGCGGTGGTAGCGGTGCTGTTCATGGTCAGCGGGTCCTTTCACATCACTGCAACGATCGGGCAAGGAAGAGGGGTGCGTTTACGCCGCGACGTCGACTGCGGTCGTCGTCGACCGGCCCGGCGTGGTCGCCGCGCCAGCGGCCGGCGCGGAAACCGCCCGGAAACGGCGTAGCCGCAGACTGTTCGAGACGACGAACACCGAGGAGAACGCCATCGCGGCACCGGCGATCAACGGGTTCAGCAGGCCGGCCATGGCCAGCGGCAGGGCGGCCACGTTGTAGGCGAACGCCCAGAACAGGTTGCCCTTGATGGTGCCCAGGGTGCGGCGGGACAGCCGGATCGCGTCCACCGCCGCCCGCAGGTCGCCGCGGACCAGGGTCAGGTCGGAGGCCTCAATGGCCACGTCGGTGCCGGTGCCCATCGCGATGCCAAGGTCGGCCCGCGCCAGCGCGGCGGCGTCGTTCACCCCGTCGCCGACCATCGCGACAACAGCGCCCGTTGCCTGCAAATCGGAGACCTTGCGCACCTTTTCAGAAGGCAACACCTCGGCGATGACGTCGGCGGGGTCGATACCGACCTCGGCGGCGATCGCCCGGGCCGCGGCCGCGTTGTCACCGGTCAGCAGGATCGGCCGCAACCCGAGCCCCTTGAGTTCGGAGATCGCCTGCGCACTGGTAGGTTTCACGGTGTCAGCGACGATGAGCAGACCCCGCGCGGCGCCGTCCCAGCCGACGGCGATGACCGTCCGACCGGCGGATTCGGCGGCCCGCCGCGCCTGCTCCAGCTCGGCGTCCAGGGGCTGCGCCCACTCGGTAGCCAGCCAGGACACCCGGCCGGCAGCGACGGCGCGACCGTCCACCACCCCGTGCACCCCCAGGCCCTGAGTGGAGGCAAACGACTCCACCACCGGCAGCTCACCGACCCGTTCCCGGGCACCGTCGGCGATGGCGGAGGCGACCGGGTGCTCGGAGGCGTCCTCCAGTGCGCCGGCCAGCCGCAATAGTTCGGTGTCCTGAGTTCCGGCGGCCGGGATGACGTCGACCAGCGTCATCCGGCCGGTGGTGACGGTTCCGGTCTTGTCCAGCACGATGGTGTCGACCCGGCGGGTCGATTCCAGGATCTGCGGGCCCTTGATCAGGATGCCCAGTTGCGCGCCGCGGCCGGTACCGACCAGCAACGCGGTCGGTGTGGCCAACCCGAGGGCGCAGGGGCAGGCGATGATCAGCACCGCGACGGCGGCGGTGAACGCCGCCTCGGCGCCGACACCGGCGCCGAGCCAGAACCCGAGAGTGCCGACGGCCAGGGCGATCACGATCGGCACGAACACCGCGGACACCCGATCCGCGAGTCGCTGGACCGGGGCCTTCCCGGACTGCGCCGCCTCGACCAGGCGGGCCATCTGCGCCAGCTGGGTGTCGGCCCCAACCCGGGTGGCCCGGACGACCAGCCGGCCACCGGCGTTCACGGTGGCACCGGTCACGGCATCTCCAGGACCGACCTCGATCGGTACGGGTTCGCCGGTGAGCAGGCTGGCGTCCACCGCGGACGCACCGTCGACCACCACGCCGTCGGTGGCGATCTTCTCCCCCGGCCGGGCCACGAACTCGTCACCCACCTGTAATTGGTCCACCGGGACCCGCTGCTCGCGGCCATCCCGCAGCACCGCAACGTCTTTCGCGCCCATGTCCAGCAGCGCCCGCAGCGCCGCGCCGGACTGCTTCTTCGCACGGGCCTCGAAGTACCGGCCGGCCAGGATAAACACGGTGACCGCGGCCGCGACCTCCAGGTAGATCTCGTCCGCCCCGGAACCCGGCTCGGGCAGCAACCGGAACGTCATCCGCATGCCGGGCATCCCCGCGTCGCCGATGAACAGCGCATACAGCGACCAGCCGAACGCGGCCAGCACACCGACGCTGATCAGCGTGTCCATGGTCGCGGCCCCGTGCCGCAGATTCATCCAGGCGGCGCGGTGGAACGGCCACGCCCCCCACACCACCACCGGAGCAGCGAGTGTCAGGCTCAGCCACTGCCAGTTGTCGAACTGCAACGGGGCGACCATCGCCAACACCAACACCGGAACCGTCAGCGCCGTGGAAACGACCAGCCGGCGACGCAGCGCTGCCACCTCGGGGTCTGCGACCGGTTCGGCCGATCCCGCGCCGCCGGCAACGCCCGCCGGTGGGCGCGGTGGCGCGGGCACGGTTGCCGTGTAGCCGGTGGCCTCAACAGTGGCGATCGCCGCGTCCACCCCGGTGCCCGCCGGCAACACCACATGGGCCTTCTCGGTGGCGTAGTTGACCGAGGCCTGCACGCCGGGCATCCGGTTGAGCTTCTTCTCGATCCGCGCCGCGCACGACGCGCACGTCATGCCACCGATCTGCAGATCGACCGCTTGCTGCGTCATGCCCGAACCTCCTTGTGGTGTGCTTCCTGCGTGGACTTCTGCTGGGAACGGTCAGGAAGCCAGGGTGTAGCCGGCCTCGTCGACCGCCTCCCGGACCGCCTCGACGGGCAGCGGCGCCGCACTGGTCACCGTCACCCGGGAATCGCCACCGGCGTTCAGGTCCACGTTGACGACGCTGACGCCGTCGAGCCGGGAGACCTCCTCGGTGACGGCGGCCACGCAATGCGCGCAGGTCATACCGGTGACGGAATAGGTGGCGGTGGTGGTGCTCATCGGGTCCTCCAAGGGGAAACGCGGATCGTCGGCGTCGGTCGTTTGTGGTGGGCTCGGAAAATCGTCGGACGAAGTGGGGTCCATCCAGGTCGCCGCATGTTCAGGCGCACATCGGATCGCTCCCTTCGCAATCGCTACTCTCTTTATACCCCCCAGGGGTGTCTATGTACACCCCAGAGGGGTATGTCACACGGGTGGGTTCAGTGCCCGTGGCCATCGGTTTCTTGACCGTCCGGGCGCTCGGTCCGGGTTTCTGCGGTCAACCCCGTGGCAGGCACTGCCATGGTCGGAATCGTTGCGGCGCCGATGGTTTCCCCGGCGCGCACGGTGAAGGCGGCGGTCCGGACCACCCCGGCGTGCCGGAAGTCCAGGAACAGCCGGTGCTCACCGGCGGATGGCGCGGTGGCGTAGAAGGTGATGCCGGGCCCGGCCGGGGTAACCCCGTCGCCGGGTTCACCCGCTGGATGGACGTGCAGGTAGGCGAGGTCCCCGGCGCGTAGCGCGACCAAGTGCCCGTAGGCGGCGAGATAGGGCTGCAGGTCGGTGACCGGCACACCGTCCTTGCTGACGGTCAGCGTCAACTCCGACGACCGTCCCGGCACCAGGTCACCGGCCAGCGCGACCTCGTAGCCATCGACCACCTGAGCTACCGCGGCAGGTTCGGGCAATGCCGCCGGCTCGTACGTGCCGGGGACGGCGAGATCCGCGCCGAGGACGAGGCCACCGTTGTGACCGGCCGGGGTGAAGTCCGCGAAGACCCGGTACTCCCCCGGCGCGGACAGGTCCAGCGGCACACTCCAGGTGCCCTCCGGGTCCAGGACGGGGTGCACGTGTTGGAAGTGCGACAGGTCGCGGCGAACCGCGATGAGGTGCAAATCCTTCTCGTGCTCTCTCTGGTAGCCGGTCACCGGAACAGCGTCGGGGCCGAGGATCTGGAACCGCAGCGGCATCTGCTGCCCTGCGGCCATGGACCGGTCGGCGAGCCGCAGGGTGTATCCGTTCTCGGAAACCATCAGCCCGCCGGGCATCGACTCCGCACCGGACATTGGCGGAGCGGACATTTCGGTGTGGTTCTCGTCGGGGGCCACGGCGTTCGCGGTGCTGGTCTCGGTCGGTGTGACGACGGCGCCGATTCCCACGGCCGCGCCGAATACGGCCAGCAGGCCGAGGGCGTAGCCGCCGATCTTCAGTGCGGTGTTCATCGCGGATCCCTCCGGGTAGTACGGACCACCTCGACGCTGCGGTCGGCCGGCGAAGCGGAAACCCAGGTACGTGACGGGCACAACCGGGTCGGCTGGGCATCGGCAGACCGGGAAAGGTTCTGCGCTAGGAACGGACCAGCCGAGCGATGGCCTCGGAGGCCTCGCGGATCTTCTCGTCCGCCTCCGGCCCACCGGCCTGCGCGGCCTGGACAACACAGTGACTCAGGTGCTCGTCCAGCAGACCCAACGCCACCGACTGCAACGCCTTCGTCATGGCGGACACCTGGGTCAGGATGTCGATGCAGTACTTCTCATCCTCGACCATCTTCTGCAGTCCACGGGCCTGACCCTCGATGCGGCGCAACCGCTTCAGGTAGTCGTCCTTGCGGTGGATATACCCATGCGGGCTCGCGTGCTCGTTCGTCGCGGCGGCCATTGTGGCGCTCCGTTTCTCTCCGGGATCCAACCGAACCTCGATACCCCTGACGGGTACCTCTCAGTTCACGTCATAGAGTACCCCCCTAGGGTATTTCATGCAAACCACCTGGCCGGGGCGAATTGCCGGGCTATCTCGGCCGACTCGCCTTCCCACGGGGCGGGACCAACGACCCTGGCGACGACCCGGTGGTGGTGCCCACCATGAAGGTGCGGGGCATCACGCGATAGCGGTCCGACCCGGACCGGGCGGTCGCCCCCTGGCAGAGCCGAGGCGTTGTGATGATGGGTTACGGATATGCCGGTGGCGGGTCGTGGATGATGTGGGTGTTCGGCGGCCTGATGGTGGTCGGGTTCCTGGTGCTGATCGGCTTGGTCGCGTGGGCGGTCGTCACTGCGACCACCCGGGCGCATCCCAGCCGCGGGACCACGGATGTCGCGACAGCGGACTCCGGTGGAGGTGCCCGGACCCGGCAAATCCTCGATGAGCGGTACGCCCGGGGAGAGCTCACGACCGACGAGTACACCGAGCGTCTGCACACCCTGGCGCTGTAGCCATGCAGCCGATCAGCCGGCGCCGCGCACTGCAACTGGGTGGTCTCGGCGTCGCCGGCGTCATCGTCGGCGGCGCGGGCCTCACCTGGGCCGGCACCTCGGGGTCTGCCCCGGTGCGAGGTGACAACCTCACCCAACCAACGGTTCTCACCAGCACTGGCGGCGCGTTGACCCTCACCCTGGAGGCCGCGGCAGGAACCGGAACACTGGCCGGCCGCGCGGCGACCACCCTGCGATACAACGATGGGGTGCCCGGCCCGACATTGCGGCTGCGACCCGGTGATCACCTGCAGATCGACCTGGTGAATCACCTCGACGAGCCGACGAATCTGCATACCCACGGCGTACAGGTGTCCCCGCAGGGAAACAGCGACAACCCGTTCCTCATGGTCGAACCCGGCGAAACATTCCGCTACGACTACCTGATCCCGACCGACCATCCGGCGGGCACCTTCTGGTACCACCCGCACCACCACGGACTTGCCGCCGACCAGGTCTTCGGAGGGCTTTACGGCGCCATCATCATTGACGACGCCAACCCGCCGGCGGTCACGGCCGACCGGGTGCTGCTGGTTTCCGACATCACACTGGACGCCGGCGGCGGCGTTCAGCCCGTCACCGCGATGCAACGGATGACCGGCCGAGAGGGCGAGCTGGTACTGGTCAACGGGCAACTCACCGGCCGGCTCGACGCGGCTCCCGGCGCGAGAGAACGCTGGCGCATTGTCAACGCCTGCACGTCCAGATACCTCCAGCTCCGACTTGACGGTCAGGACCTACGGCTCCTCGGCGTCGACCTCCCGGTCGGCGGTCGCCCGCAACCTGTTGACCAGTTGTTGCTGGCCCCCGGGAACCGTGCGGACCTGCTGGTCACCACGCGGGCCGGAACCGCGGTCCTACAGGCACTTCCCTACAACCGCGGCAGCCCGATGGGCACGGGCGGCATGGGATCGCACACCAACGTCGGGTCCGTCATCGAGTTGGCGACCCTGACCGTGGCCGGACCGACCGCCCCGGCATTGCCCGGGGTTCGGTCATTTCCGGTGTTGCGTGACCTGCGCAGCGAGCCGGTGACAGCCCGCCGGCGCATCGCTCTCGCGATGAACATGGGCGCCGGAATGGGCATGGGCATGGGCGCTGAGCCGGGTGGCGCGTCGTTCACCATCGACGGCCGCAGCTTCGACCCCGGCCGCATCGATCAGATCGTCACGGCCGGGGCCGTCGAGGAATGGATGATCATCAACACCAGTTCCATGGACCATCCGTTCCACTTGCACGTCTGGCCGATGCAGGTCCTGTCAATTGCGGACATCGCGGTCGACTCGTGGCAGAACGTGGTCAACGTCCCCGCCCGCAGCCGCACCACCGTCCGCATCGCCTTCGACACGCACACCGGGCGCACCGTGTACCACTGCCACATCCTCGATCACGAGGACAACGGGATGATGGGTGTCATCGAGGTCAGGTGATATGACCTCGATCGGCCTTCCACAATGCCCCGGCGGACGAGGGACCTGTCGCGTTCAGCAGTGCACTGGGCCCGGTGTGCCGCGAGATGTGGCCGGCAAGCCCATGTTGGCGCTACCGTTTCAGGGCTCGGACATTGCAGTGAATGTGGGACAGCAATTTCTGATCTGCGCACCGTGGTGCCCTGAGGTCACCGAGGAAAAGGAGAGATAAGGATGAACAGCTTCTGGTCGGTGATCGGCGTGGTGATCGTGACCTTCGTGTTCGTCGCTTATCTGTTGCTGTTCTTCCGCATCCTGGTGGACCTGTTCAGCGACCACGATCTCTCCGGCTGGCTGCGGGCCGGGTGGATTATCGCGCTGGTCGCCGTCCCGTTCGTGACTGCCCTTGTTTACGTCGTCGCGCGTGGCCAGGCGATGGCCGAACGTCAGTTGGTTGCCGACAGGGCGAAGCAAGAACGGACCGACGCCTATCTCCTGAATATCGGCCACAGCCCGGAGGAGGACATCGCCCATTCCAAAGAACTCCTGGACGGCGGCGTGATCACCCGGACCGAATTCGAACGGCTCAAGGCCGAAGCACTCGCCTGACCCCTTGCTCACCCATCCCCACTGCCGCAACGCCACGTAGGAACCGGCTACGCAGTCCTTCAGGCGAGGACGGCGCGTGGCGTGCTCTAGCGACACCTGCCTCCATGCGCCGCCACTCCCTCTTGTCCCCGAGGATCCTCTTCAGGGAGTTTCCATGCGCTCTCTCCTTTCAGCTGGTTGATCTTGAGTGAGACGAAGTCCCATTTCGCCCAGAAGGTTGCGAGTTCGGCCTGACCAGCCTCGTTCAGCAGATAGAATTCTCTGGGCGAGCCCATACTGGACGGCCGCTTTCTCGATGTCGACCAGCTTGTTCTTCTCCAGTCGCAGGAGAATGGTGTAAACCGTTCCCTCGAAGACGTCCGCGAAGCCCAATGTCCGCAGGGACGATGCAATCTCATAACCGTAGGTTTCACCGCGGCTGATGATCTCCAGCACACAACCCCTCGAGCACGCCTTTCAACATCTCCGTGATGTTTTCCAGGGCGACACTGAGAACGACCGCGGAGAAGGCTTTGCGATGGGTTCGGGGGTGCGGAGCTGGCTGCGAAAGCCGGCGATGACGATATTCAATCCCTCGTCGAGCTCGGCTGCGCCGTCGTAGGCGGCGAGTACCCCGGCCAGGGAACGCAATCGGGGGAATTGCGTGATCGGTAGCCGGTGCAGGCCTAGGCGGAGCAGATCATCCGTCTCGTCGGGGTTGTCGACGTGTTCCTGTATTTCGTGGAGCAGGTGCTGGTAGAGGTAACCGGTGAAGAGGCGGGCTGCGTGCAGGGCACCGTGTTCGTCAAAGCCGGCGCCGCTGAAGAGTTCCAGGAGCTCTTCCAACGGACGCAGCATGCCCGGTGGCCGCAGGGCAAGTGGCCCGGACAGTGACCTGGTGACCAGTAACGGCACGATTTTCGGGTGTTGCAGGGCGGCATTGCGGAATCGGTGCGCCGTCGCTCGCAGGGCTGCCGCCCAGTCGAGTTGGCCGGCAGCGTCGAGGTGCTGCTCGACGGCGAATTCCGTGATCACCCGTTCCACCAGACCGTCGAGCAGGATGTCCTTGTCCATGGCATGCCGGTAGATGGCCATCGGATTGCGGCCCAGCGCCTGCCCGAGCCGACGCATGGTGAGCTCGTCCACCCCGCCGTCGTCGACGATGACCATCGCGGCAGTCAAGACCTGATCGCGAGTCAACCCGGGCCTGCGCGGCGACCGCGCCGTGGGCGTGCTCGACTTGCTGTCGTTGCTCATCGAACCTCCTGCCTCGCGTTGTGACCAGCGTTCTCAACCCGGCGACGCTGTTAGCTGGGCTTGCTAATTCCGTTGGTCTACAGCTAACGTATACACCGTAGCCCTGGTGAATCGATGCCGATTCGCTCACCGGGCGGACACGGCGTCGCCGGCAGAACTGACTGACCAGCCGGTCGCGACGAACACCACTGATACGGGGACAGGGCCGTCCCGGACCGCCAGCGACAACCCGTCCGGACAATTCCCGCCCACAACGCCCAACCCTGTTCCTCCCCGGCACTCGACAGGTGCCGGAAACCTGCATCCGCGCAACACATTTGATGGAGCCATCCCGCCTGTGGGCATCCGCTCACACCCGCGACTCGCGCCGCCCCCGGTCCCCGGGCAGCGCGACGTCGAACCGGCGGCCCCGAACCGGAGGACCACACCATGAGCGCAGCAACCACCAGAACGCCCACCGCCAACCCCGCACGGCAGCCGCGCCCGGCCCTGACGGTCGTACCCAGTGCCGCACCGACCCTGCACGTGCATCGCGTAGGAGCCGGTGAGCCGCTCGTCCTGCTCCACGGACTGGGCGAATCCCACATCGGCTGGCGACCCGTCATCGAGGCGTTGGCCGCCGAGTATGACGTCATCGCCATCGACCTCCCCGGGTTCGGCCGCTCGGCAGCCCTGCCCAACAGCATTCCCCCGAACGCGGCGAACCTGGCCGCCGCCGTCGAAGACACCCTCGACGACCTCGGCGTCAGCGCATACCACGTCGCCGGTTACTCCCTCGGAGCGCGTGTTGCCGTCCAACTCGCCGCCACCGCGCGCGTCCAATCGGTGATCGCCATCGCCCCCGACGGGCTCGGCACACCGCTGGAACGCGTGCAGGGGTTTATCGCGATGCTCGCCGGTCGGGGCGTCGCCATGGCCCTGGCACCGGTCGACGGCTGGTTCCCAGCCGGCAGGTCGATGTTCTTCGCCGGTACCCGCAGCCTGCCCTGGCAGATCGCACCCGCTGACGCCAAACAACTCCTCACCGACTTCGCCGGTTCACCCGCCTACGACGCCACCAACTGGGCATCGCTGTTCGACATGCCCACCCACCTGCACACCATTACCGCGCCAACCCTGTTCCTGCAGGGCACCGCGGACCCGCTGATGACGCCGCAGATCTCCCGGTACGCCGGACTGATCCCCGGCGCCCAACTGACCTACCTGGCCGGTCTCAACCATGTGCCGATCTCCGACAATCCGACCACGGTCGCCAACAGCATGCTCACCTTCCTGGGCAACCAGTCCGCGATCGACCTGCCGACAGCAGATCTGCGGTGACGACCTTCGCCCCGGGACCGGGCAGTCCGGCCACCCCTGCGGACCATCAGGTGGGCGCGCAGGCCTACCGTGACCACGCCGGTCGCTACGATCACCGGACCAGAACCTTTCACCACTGGCGGGAACAACTGGTCAGGCGACTCGACATCGGTTCCGGCGACACCGTTCTGGACGTCGGATGCGGCACCGGACTCTGCCTGCCGGGGCTGCAGAACAAGATCGGTCCGACCGGAACCATCGTCGGGATCGACGCCGCCAAGGACATGCTCGACCTGGCCGCCCGGCGAGTGGTCGAGAACGGTTGGCAGAACGTGGACCTCGTGGCCGCACCGGTCGCGGACGCGGTCATCACCGTCACCGCGGACGCCGCCCTGTTCTGCGCCGTCCATGACGTCATGCAATCCCGCGAGGCAATCGCGAATGTGGTCGCCCACCTACGGCCGGGCGCGGCCGTCGCCGCGATCGGCGGAAAATGGCCATCTCCGTGGCTGTGGCCGTTGCGGTACTGGGTCGCGGACCTGCACGCGCCGTTCATCACCGACTTCACCGGCTTCGACCAGCCCTGGCGACTGTTCGCCGAACACGTCCCCGACCTCAGGGTGCAGCAACTGGGCGCGGGCACCGGCTACCTCGCTCACGGGCACACCCGTGGTCGACCAGTGCCTTTGCCGCCGGTATGACGTCCTGACTGTCAGTGGATCGGGCGGCCTCCCCGAGCACGCTCGCGGCGGATCTCGAGGGCCTGGGGTGATCGGGACCAAAGTCACCCACCGGACGGGCCCACGGCCGCTACCTGCCGTCCCGGAGACGGTGAAACATCAATGACAGCATCGCATCTGCGTGCACCACAACGCATCGCCGAATGGAGCTGGTCATGAAGGCCGCCGTCGTCACCGACTTCCGCGCACCACTGGAGATCCAGAATCTACCGGTCCCCGAACCTGGGCCCGGCGAGGTGCTGGTCAGGATCGAAACCAGCGGGTTGTGCCATACCGACATCCACGCTGCGCACGGCGACTGGCCGGTCAAGCCAACGCCGCCGTTCGTGCCCGGTCACGAGGGTGTTGGCCGGATCACTGCGCTGGGTCCGGACGTCACCAGCCGGTTGATCGGACAACGGGTCGCCATCGCCTGGCTCGGATACGCGTGCGGCAGCTGCCGGCACTGCATCGGCGGGTGGGAAACCCTGTGCGAACAGCAACACAACTCCGGATACTCCGTGAACGGGGCCTTTGCCGAATACGCCGTGCTACCAGCCGCTTTCGCCACACCGGTGCCTGATCCCGTGTCCTCCATCGACGCCGCCCCGTTGACCTGCGCGGGCGTCACCACCTACAAGGCGATCAAGGTGGCCCGGGTTGCGCCCGCGGAGACGGTCGCAGTGTTCGGCATCGGCGGGCTCGGCCACCTCGCGCTGCAATACGCGCGAATCGCCGGCGGCTTCACCATCGGTGTCGATATCGAGGACACCAAACTCGCGATGGCTACCGAACTCGGCGCCGACCACATCGTCAATGCCGCCAAAGAGGACCCGGTCGCGGCCATCCAGCAGCTCGGCGGCGCCGATGTCGCGGTCGCCCTGGCCGCGTCGCCCGCCTCGTTCGATCAGGCCTACCGTTCGCTCCGCCGGGGTGGTCGACTGGTCTGTGTCGCCCTGCCGGCCGACAACGCCTGCTTGCAACTGCCCATCTTCGACACTGTGCTGAACGGCAAGACCGTCATCGGGTCGATTGTCGGCACCCGGAACGATCTCGCGGACGTTTTCGCGCTGCACGCCGCCGGACGCACCCGGGTCATCTCTGTTGACCGGAAGCTGGACGACGTCAACCAGGCCATGGCCGACGTGCTTGCCGGCCAGGTGCCGGCCAGGATCGTCTTCCAGTTCTGAGCCCGCGGGAAGGCAGCCGTGATGAGAACACAGTTCTGGCTGCGCGTTGTCATCGTTGTGCTGCTCGGCGCCTTCGCCGGTGCGGTCACCGCAATGGCCATGCCGAGAGGTCCGGTGACCTCTTTCCAGGTCGTCAGCGGAATGCTGATCGCGGCAGTCGTTGGTGTCGCGGCGGGTTTCATCCTGCGTTCTCGGTGGGCGATCCTGTTGGCACCGCTGGTGTTTGTCCTGGCGTGTGAGCTTTGCCGGGTGGCGGTGTACGGCCCGACGGTGGACCTGCCGGAGTTGTCCACCACCTTCGGGCTGCTGGTATTGGTGCTGGGTCGCGGGTTTCACGGTGTGATCCAGCTGCTCCCGATGATGCTCGGCGCGGCGGTGGGCGCCGGCCTCGCCCGCCGATCCGCCGGCCGCCAGCAGGTGCGGGGATGGCAAAGGGCCGGCCTCTGGACCCGCCGAGGAGTCACTGGGCTGCTGACCCTGGGTCTTGTCCTGCTGGGTGCGGTATTGACCCGTCCCGGATACACCGAGCCGATCGTCAATCCTGATGGCACTGCCGCGGCCGGCAGTGTGGCGGAATTGGCGCACGTCGACCTGGGTGGGCATGAACAGACCGTGCTGATCCGCGGCCGGGATGCCGGTAGTCCGGTGCTGCTGTACCTGGCGGGCGGGCCCGGGCAGAGCGACCTCGGCTACACCCGCGCCTACATGAGCGAACTCGAGAACGATTTCGTCTTCGCGGTCTGGGACCAACGAGGCACCGGCACGTCCTACGCCGGTCTCGATCCGGTCGACACCCTGACCCTCGACCAGACGGTCTCCGACACGATCGGACTCGCGACCTACCTGCGTGACCGGTTCGGGCAGCAGAAGATCTACCTGATGGGCAGCTCCTGGGGCACCACGCTGGGTGTGCTGGCCGTGCAACGCCACCCCGAACTGTTCCACGCCTGGATCGGCACCGGGCAAATGGCCAGTCAGCTGGCCAGCGACCGCATCATCTACCGGCAGGTCATCGACTACGCCGCCCGCACCGGCGATCAGGCGCTGGCCCAGCGGATGCAAGGCTACGGTCCGCCGCCCTACCGGGACATGTACGCCTACGCGTTCCTCATCGGCTACTACGACAAGATCGGCCCCTATCCCAAGACGCAGTACTTTCAAACCCAGGGCCCGGACGGTATCGACGGCACCGGCGCCGTCGAGTACGGCCCGCTGGACAAGATCAACAAGGAGAAGGCCATCATCGACGTGGCGGCCGTGCTGTACCCGCAACTGCAGGGCGTCGATTTCCGCACCCAGGTCCCCCGGCTGGACGTCCCGGTCTACCTCGTCGAAGGGGCCAACGAGTTGTCGGCACGCACCGGTCCAGCCCGTGAATGGTTCGACCGGTTGCAGGCACCGGCGAAGCAGTGGATCACGTTCGAGAACTCTGGTCACATACCGCAATTCGAGGAATTTCCGCGGTTCCGCGCGGTGTTGGCGGACATCGTTGCGCAGCAATCCTGACCGGAGATGACCGTCGATGCACACATCGCCCTGATTCCACGCCGGGTGAAGGGTGGCCGGGTTCGCACGAACGGATCGGCCGGACCGATCAGGGCAGCGGCGCGGTCCAGACCAGTCTCGTTCCGCCCTCCGCGGGCCGGGTGACGGTGCATGACCCGCCGGCGTCGGCGGCCCGCTGGGACAGGTTGTGCAGCCCGCTACGGGCAATGGTGTCCGGGACGCCGACACCATTGTCGGTGACGTCGATGACCAGATCGTCCTCAACGGACACGGTGACGGTCAGATCGGCGGCTTTGGCATGCCGTACCGCGTTGCTCACCGCTTCCCGGACCACCGCCTGGGCGTCATGGGCGAGCTCCGCCGGCAGCACGTCCAGCGGCCCGGACATCCGCACCACGGTCCGTAGCGGAACGTCGGCGGTGAGTTCGGTAATGATCTCGTGCAGCACGCTGCGCAACCGCGGAGTGTCCGCCGGGTCGGTCTGCAGATCGAAGATGGCGGTGCGGATTTCCTGGATGACGTCATGGAGCTGGTCGATATGGTCGTTGAGTCGCGCCGCCTGCTGGGGCGACTTTTCCCGGCGGTGGGTGCTTTGCATGCCCAGACCGATTGCGAACAACCGCTGGATGACGTGGTCGTGCAGGTCCCTGGCGATCCGGTCCCGGTCCGCCAAGACCTCCAATTCTCGTTGTGCCAGTTGGGTTTCCGCCCGTTGTAGGGCCAGAGCGGCTTGGTCGGCGAAGGTCGACACCAGCTGGAGTTCGTGCTCGTTGAATCCGGGTGAGCCCGGCACCCGCACGGTGAGCAGTACGCCGCTGAGGTTCTCCCCGCCGCCCAATGGCAGCACCAATGCCGGACCGAATTCGTCGGTCAGATCGAAATCCAGTTTGCGCACGTTGCGAGGCAGATGGTCGGTGAACACCGCACCCATGGTGGAGCCGGACACCGGGATCCGCCGGCCGATGATCTGATTGGAGTCCAGACCGACGCTCACCGCGATCGTCAGCATGGTGGTCCGCTCCGCCCCGGCAGCAGGGTCGTCCGGCAGGGCGATGATCGTGTGATCGGCCCGGGTGAGCTCACGGGCGTGCCGGGCGATCAGGTGGAGCGCCTCGTCCGGGTCGGTACCGCCCAGCAGTTCGGCGGTGACCTCCGCGGTGGCTTCCAGCCAGGCCTGCCGGCTGCGCGCGGCCTCGTACAGACGTGCGTTGTCGATGGCGACGCCGGCCGCGCCGGCCAGCGCCTGCACGACAACCTCGTCGTCGCGGGTGAATTCCTTCCCCCCGTTCTTCTCCGTCAGGTACAACCGGCCGAAGGTCTCGTCCCTGGCCCGGACCGGCACGCCGAGGAACGTCCGCATCGGTGGATGATAAGGCGGGAAGCCGATCGACATCGGGTGTTGCGAAAGGTCTTCCAGGCGGAGCGGCTTGTTCTCCTCGATGACGACGCCGAGCACGCCGTGCCCGGTGGGCAGCGGCCCGATCAGCTCCCGGGTCGGGTCGTCGATTCCGACATTGACGAACTGGCTGAGCATCCCGCCCTCACCGAGCACCCCTAACGCCCCGTACCGGGCGTCGACCAGGTCGATCGCGGCCTGCACGATCTGTCGCAAGGTCGTATCCAGGTCCAGGCCCAAGGACACCGCAAGCACGGCATCCAGCAGCGCATCCATCCGCTCCCGGGTGCCCGCCACGATGCTCTCGACCCGGTCCTGGACCTCGACCAGCAACTCCCCCAGCCGATCCTGGGACAGGGATTCACCGACGTGCGGCAGACCCTGCCGCCAGGCTGTCGACCGCTCGAGCCCATCGTGGGTGCCATAGCCGGCACGGGCCGGCCCTCCGTCCCGTGCCTGCCCGGTCGGATCCGGTCGGCCGTCCGACCTTGCCATCTGACCCGCCCTCCGCTCCGCAAACAGGGACGTTCGGCACTGTGACCGCGGGCCGGCTGCATCGCACAGTGAAGGGGAACAACCTCCGCGGGCGCAAACCGTCCGCACGTGTCGTTGACAGTAGACGGGGAGCGGCCTTGTGAACACTGGGCTCGAAAGTGTCGGCCCCTTGACCCGAAACCGGGTCGATGCGGCACTGACCGAAGCGATGGCGAACGTCGATCAGGAGCACACCACCACCTGGTCATGGCGGTACCTGGCAACAACCATCGAACTGCGCGGCAATCTGCCACCGGTGCCGGACCCCCGGCACCGCGAACTCATGTTGACCGGCGGCGCCCTGTTGTTGAACCTGCGGGTGCTGATCCGCGGGCTTGGGGTCCATGTCGCGGTGCAAACCATGCCGGACCTCACCCAGCGAGACCTGGTCGCCGTCGTGCGCCTGGAGGGACCGCGCACGATCACCGCAGAGGATCGGGCACTGGTCGACGCAGTGCTGCTCGACGGTCCCCGTGCGGCCCGGTCCGGTCGGGACCCGGTCAGCAAGCCATTGCTCGACCGGCTCCGACGGGCGGCCAAGGTCGAACAAACCTGGCTGGCTCAACTCCCCGACAGCTCCCACGACGACCCGGCGGATGCGGCTCCGCCGCGACACGGAAGCGGCCGAACGGCCCCGGCGGATACGGCTTCGCCACAGAACGGCGAGGGCAAAACGGGCCCGGCGGGATCGGCGCGGGTGGTGATCGGCACCGTGCTGGACGGGGCTGCAACCCAGCTGCAGGCCGGACAGGGCATGCAGCGAGTGCTGCTTACCGCCGCGACGGGCGCTCTACCGGCACACCCCGTGCCATCAGCGCTGCACGATCCGGTGGATCGGCAGGCCGTGCGCGATCAGATCGGCGGCGGCCTGTGGCCGCAGGCCGTGCTGGTGCTCGGCGCGAGATCGGCGGACGTTGCAGCGGAGCAGGCGCGATCAACCGTGGTCAGCGGAGGCTGAGACCCCGCGGCAGCAGTTTCACAGACGCTGATCGCGGCGCTGGTCGCGGATCTCGGTGGCCAAAACCGCTACCTGGGTCCGGCGCTGCATGCCCAACTTCGCCAATACGCTGGAAACGTAGTTCTTCACCGTCTTCTCGGCCAAGAACATACGTTCGCCGATCTGGCGGTTCGTCAGGCCCTGCCCGATGAGATCCAGCACCGTGCGCTCCTGGTCCGTCAGGGTGGCCAACGGGCCCGGTTCCTGTGCATCGGAACGGATCCGGGCCATCAGGGCAGCCGCCGCACGGGTATCCAACAGCGATCGTCCGGCACCAACCGTTCGGACGGCTGACACCAACTCCATCCCCTTGATGTCCTTGATGACGTAACCGCCGGCACCGGCCAGGATTGCGTCCATCATCGCCTGCTCATCGGTGAACGAGGTGAGGATCAGGCAATTCAGCTCCGGCATCCGGGACCGCAACTCACGGCACAACTCCACCCCGTTGCCGTCCGGCAGGCGCATGTCCAAGACCGCGACATCCGGTCGTAGCGCGGGAATGCGGGCCAGCGCCTCGGCGACCGATCCGGCCTGCCCGACCACGGTCAAATCCGCTTCCTCATCAAGCAGATCACCCACCCCGCGGCGGACCACCTCATGGTCATCGACCAGGAACACCGTGAGCACGAAGACTCCCTCGTTCGTCGGCGCCGCCCACCTGACAAGGCGAGGGCACTGGTCAGGTTACGACAAAGCGGGCAGGACGACACCTTCGCGTCGACCATGGTCCGGTTGACTGCGCCCGACTTCGGGCCCTGGTGGCCCGCTCAACCGAGGCGCAGGAGGACTGCGAAAACGTCCCGCATGGACACGATCCCGACCGGCGTTCGGCCGTCGCCGACCGGTATGTGCCGGACATTGGCTTCGATCATCAGGGCGGCGATGTGCGCGATGGAGTCGTCGGGGGTCGCCCACACCAAGTCCCAGGTCAAGACGTCCCCGATCTGGGCGGATGTGAAATCGGCCGACATCGACACCAGGGACACGAGGTCGCGTTCGGAAATCAGCCCGGTCCGCGCGCCATCGGTCACCAGCAGGGCACCGATGTCGTTGCGCAGCAACTCTTCCGCGGCCTCGGACGCGGTTGCAGCCGGGTCGAGGGACGCCACCGGGCATTTCATGATTAACCGCACCGGGTCAGCGGCTCGGGCGCGGACATCGGCAAATGTCGATGCTGAGCTGTTACCAGACACTTTTGACGCTCCAATCCGAATGGTGATGACCCGCTTTCGTCGCCGGAGGGCGAGCGGAGAAAATCACCCGGAATTCATTGTCGGAGCGGCCCGGCGCGCCCGGTAGTGGCGGACGACTCCTTCGCCTGGGACCTTCGACCCGGCGGACTCGACCAAGTCCCACCAGCGCAACACCCGCAGTGCGCGGAGGGTGGACCAGCGGCTGGGGCCGGCCGGTTCCAGCTGGAACCAGGTCCGGCCCGGATAAGCCCGGTACCCGGGCCAGGTGCCGTCCCGTCGACGAGCCCGCCGGATGACCGCAACGGCGTCGGCCAACCGGTCGTCTCGCTGGTCCGCCGCCCTGAAGTGCTCGAGCCCCCGCAAGACATCGAAATGCCATTGCGGCGGGAAGGGGAATCGGGTGAAGGCGGGGTTCACAACGGCGCCGGTGCGGTGCGAGCGGTAGAGCCGGTGATCCAGGAAGAACATCCGCCCGCGGTCCATCGCCGCCTGTACCGCAACAGGTCTCCCGGAACGGGAGTACTCCAGCAGCGCGTCCAACGTGGAGATAGAGGTGTGGAACGACCCGTGCCGTGACCCGGAGCGGATAGATTCGCAATTCCAGCCACCGTCACCGAGCTGCTGACCGATCAGCCAGTCGACCGCAGGGTCGATCCGCTCATGCCGGTAGCCGAACGAGGAAGCCAGCAGGACCATCATCGCGGTGATGCAGGCCTCCGGCCGCCGGATGCTCTTTGCGAGAGAGATGCCTCCGTCGTAGCAGCTTGCCCCGTCCCACAGCTGCTGGCACCCCGCCAGGGCCTGCGGGTGACCCGCCGGAAGTCCCAGCCAATGCAACAACAACAGCGTGTAGGTCGTCGAGGTCCACTTCGGGCTGTAGAGCGCGCCGGCCCAGCGACCGTCGGCGTCTTGGCGGGCCAACAGTCGCGCGCCCCATCCCGCGGTGGCCACCTGGCAGCGGGCTGTGTCGACATCGCGCCCCTCGGCATCCTGCAGGTCACGCAGCACCTGCCAGCGGATCGCCGGGTCGCCGTCAGATAGCCACGGTAGCAACGATTTCGGCGTCGACGTACACCCAACGGCATTCACCACTGCACCTGCCAATCCCTGCCGCGCCCGGGGCACCGGGGCGCGGCTACTGCTCAGACCTCTCGGCGACGTAAGCCGGTCACGGCGACGACGACCAGGAGCACACTCAGTCCCGCAGCGGCCGCCATCGCGGGCAGAAACTCCTGCAGCCCGCCGCCGGTCAGCACTGCAACCGGCGCGCCGGCGAGCGTGGAGGGCAACCAGTCGTGCACAACAAGCCCGCCGATGATCGACAACAGGATGAGGGTGGTGAGTGCGATTCCGACCGTGCCGATCGTGCTCCGGGCCACGGAGGCGGCGGCCGCCACAACAGCGACCGCGAAGACGAGATACAGGCTGCCGCAGAGCAAACCGGCCAGGACTGCGCCGATCGGCAGCGACCCGAGCAACAACGTCGTTTCGTACCAGGCGGCGACGGTCCCCAGAGTGTAGGCAAGCACGGCCGCGGCGGCGGTCACCACGAAGCGAGGTCGCACGAGTACCCACATACTTCCGACCCTGGTGCGGAGAAACGTGGAAAGTCCACGGCGGGCGTCGAATGCCAAGGCACTGGAGGCGATCGCCACGACCACGATCAACCCGGTCTGTCCCACCTGGTTCACGTAATTGATCATCCCGTCCTTCGGCTGCGGGGGCGGAACGATGATCGTCATCTCCGACTGCACGCGCCCGAGGATTTCCGGCATGTACTTGGCCATCACCGGACCCAACAGCCCGAAAAGCAGGTATACCCCGAACAGTACGATCCACCGGGGAGTCCGGAACAACCGGAGCCATTCCAATCGCCAGATCGTCACTGCCCGTGGGGCTTTCGCCACCGGGCTCGATGACATCGAGGAGGTCGTCGCGGGTGCAGTCATGGCGGATCCGCCTTATCGGGCAGTGGTGAGGGCGAGGAAGGCGGACTCAAGGTCGGCCGCAACCGGTTCACAGGAGATCAGGCGCTCGCCACAGGCGGCCAGGGCCAGGGGGATGCCACGCTCACCTGCTTCCATGGATGTCGCATCGATGCGGACCCCGCCCGGTTCGACCGGAACAATTCCGGTCACCCATGGCTGGGTGCCGAGTTCGGCGCGCAGCAGCGTTGTGTCGCCGGCGATGCGCACCAGCCAGCGGGGCCGCAGGTGGGTATCGATCAGGGCCTGCGTTGGACCCTGATACAGCAGCCGTCCCTGGCGCAGGATGCCGACCTGATCGGCCACCCGTTGCACGTCGGCGAGGATATGACTGGAGAAGATCACCGTTCGGTGGCCACGCATGCTCGACACCAGATCAAGCATCTCGGCCCGGCCGGCCGGGTCGAGCGCCGACGTCGGCTCATCCAGGATCAACAACTGCGGATCCCCGACGAGTGCGCAGGCCAATCCCAAACGTTGCGTCATCCCCCTGGAGAACTCGCCGACCGCCCGATCGGCGACGTCCGCCAATCCGGCGGAGCGCAGCGCATCACCGATCGCGTTCTCCGCCGGGGCGGCGCCGACCAGACCCCGCGCCAGGTCGACCACCTCCGCGGCAGTCAGCCAGCCGTCGAACTCGGGAACGTCGGGGCACACGGCGATCGCGTTGCGCGGCAACGCTACTCGGACCACTCCCCGATCGGCCCGACGCATTCCAGCGAGAATCGACAGCATCGTCGTCTTGCCGGCGCCGTTCGGCCCGACGAGCCCGTAGATGCTTCCGCGCGGCACTGACAGGTCAACGTCGAACAGGCCCCCACCGCCGTAATCCCTGGTCAGCCCATAGGTTTCAACCGCTGCGGCGTCGGTCCGGGTGGTGAAGGTCCGGGTGGCGGTCGGTAGCGATGACGACGCCGCATCCCCGACCTGCGCGGATTCGGACGAATCCGGCGGTTGGGCAAGGCCTCGTTCCCGGTCTCCGGTCCGGTCGTGGTTTGCGCCAACCGCCGGCCCATGTGCCCGACCGAACACCAAATAGCCGATCGCACCCAGCCCAGTGCCGACCAGCACGATAATCAGCGCCCACACCGCCTTCGGCAGGTACCGTACCGACGGCGCGCGAATCAGATCGACCAGGCTGAAGGCAACAAGTCCGAGGTACAGCAGGACCAATGGCGCAATGGCGAGCAGGACCGGGCCGGATGGGAAAGTGAACTCCACCTGCGCCAACCCCATCGAATGCGATGACATGACATGAATCCCTTTCGTGCGAGGCACTCATGATGACCCCGCACGGACGCCCCGCACCCGGGCCGAACGTCACTATTTGTGCGAATTCACCCCACCGCCGCATCGCGGTGCGGGCCGGCTTCGGGGCAGTCATCACCGGTGCGTCAACACCGAGAAAGCAGACCAGCCAGAGTGAATCGACCGCGGCAGGGAGGTGACCTTCGACCCTACCGCCGGCGCGTGCGGATAGTTGCAATGGAGCGGCGGCGTGGTGGTGCCCTGACGCTGCACCGCAGGAAATCAATGAGCGTCGGTCAGGCACCGTTCGACAAGGAGGTCCCGTCATGCAGGCTCATCCGGGCGATTGGCTGGTCGTGCACAGTCATACGGACAGCGCTCAGACGCGCAAGGGCGAAATCCTCACCACCCACGCCGATGGGGCGCCGCCCTACAACGTCCGTTGGCTCGATGACGACCACGAGTCGGTGGTGTTCCCCGGCCCGGACGCGCAGGTTGTTGCCGCGGACGAGCAGACCGCAGTCGATCGCGCTCAGTCCGAGCTGATCAGCCGGGTGCAGTCGAACATCGAAAGTCAGCACACAGCCGGCTGACGGTGCTCTTGAACTGGTACTGAGGACCGGCCGCTCGGAACATTCCGGTCGGCTTTTCGCCTGCACCGATACCGAAAGGCTTGATCATGACGATCGAAAGCGGTTTTGTCGTGGTCGGCGTCGACGGGACCGACGCCGACCTGAATGTCACCACCTGGGCCGCGGATGAAGCATCGCGACGGCGCAGTGAATTGCGGTTGGTTCATGCCTACTGGTTGCCGGCCAATGCAGGTTATCCGGATGACAACGCATATCCGGATGAGCTGCGGCCGGCGATGCAGGAGGCTGCAGAACGGCTGCTGGACCAGATCGCGGCAGACCTCCGGCGCACGCACCCGGAACTCACGATCACGACCAGATTGCCCTACCAACGGCCGGCGGTCGCGCTGCGGGACGAATCCACCGATGCCCTGCTCACCGTCGTCGGATCCGGCGGTGCGAGCCGGATCCACGGTGTGCTGCTCGGTTCAGTCGCGTTGGCCATCGCATCGACCAACGGCGCCCCAGTTGCCGTCATTCACCCCGAGCACACCGTGCACCCGTCCGGACCGGTTGTTGTCGGAGTCGACGGATCGCACACCAGCGACGCGGCCGTGGCATTCGCCTTCGAGGCCGCAGCAGCCCGAAAGACTGACCTGATCGCAGTCCACGTGTGGGACGGTGTCTTCGTCCCGGGTTCCCACAAGTTGCATAACCCACTGGTCGATCCGGCTCGTATCCGGCTACAGGAACAAGAGATTCTCGCTGAACGGATTGCCGGCTGGGCAGCGAAATTCCCGGAGATATCGGTAGAACAGAAGCTCGTTGAAGGCCGGGCCGTCACCGAGCTCCTGGAGCAGGCAGAACCGGCGCAGCTGCTCGTTGTTGGCAGCCACGGCCGCGGCGGGTTCGCCGGAATGCTGCTCGGTTCGACCAGCCATTCCCTGATACTCCACAGTCCTTGCCCGGTGGTGGTCGTCCGGTCCGCTCTGAAGACCTGAGATACCAGCTCCCGCAATGGGTCCGCGCTGGGCGTGGGTGGTCCCATTGCGGGAGCTGGTGGCCCGCAGTCAGTTCAAATCCTCGAGTGCTACCTGGTCGGGGAGCCGGCGGGTGTGCCGCTCGCGACCGATGGGCCTCGGTCAGGGCCGCTGCGCCCGCCGCCGCGGTGTCGAGCGCGCTGAATCAACGTCCGGCCGCGAAGGACTGCTTCCGTGGTGACCCACGTCAAGATGCCCGTAAGAGTTGATCGGTGCCGAACAGCAGAATGCCCGCGAAGGTGATCAAGGTTGTCAAGCCACCACCGTGCCTCCGACTCGGTCGGCGGGCGCTCAGGCCAGAAGTCGCGGATCATCCAGCAGGGGTTGCAGGGCAAGTTCGGCAGCGCCGACGAGGGCCGACGCACTGAGTTCGGCCGCCCGCAACTCGATGTGCGCGGCCTGATCCAGGAATGAATACCTGCTGATACCCGATCGGAGCCGTTCCCGTTCCGCGACAAGTAGTTCCGCGTGCATTCCGCCGAGAACAATCCGGTCGGGATTGAGAATGTTGATCAAGGACGCCAGTCCGCCGGCCAATCGCTGCGTGACCAGCTCCACGGCTGCACCCGCTCGTGGGTCGACGCCCCGCCGGGTGATGACCGCCCGCACCGCATCGGGCGTGGGGTCGGTTGCCGGCGGTCCCGCCGCGTCCAGCAGCGCGAGCGGGTCGGCCTCGACCTCGAGACAGCCGCGGTTTCCGCACCGGCAGACTCTGTTCCCCCGGCGAACCGGCGTATGGCCGATCTCGAGCGCATAGCCGGCGCTACCCAGGTGCAACCGACCGTCGATGACCAGACCGCCACCCACCCCGACCTGACCCGTCATCACATAGAGCAGCTGCGCCACGCCCTGACCGGCGCCGTGCCGGGATTCCGCGAGAGCGGCGAGGTTGGCGTCGTTGCCGACGTGTACCCGAACGTCGCCGAGACCGGCGCGGTCCAGCAGGCCGGTGAGCAGGTCGCGGACGGGTACTGCATGGGGCCAGGCGAGGTGATGCGCGGCGAGCGCGGTGCCGTCGGAGCCGACGGCCGACGGTAGGGCGAGCCCGACGCCCAATGGTCGACGATCCGTGGTCGCGTACCGCGCCGCCAGGAGATCGGCGATCAGGCCGAGCACGGACCCAGGCGTGGTGGACTCGGGCAGCGGGACCTCGTCGACCCGGCCGAGCACCCCACCTAATCGCGCCTGCGCGATCAAGACCGACGTGGCCTGTACCTGCACCGCCAGAACGCCGGGGGCGTCGGGATGAATGTCGATCGCGTGTGACGGACGTCCGGTCGTGGGTATCCCAGGGTCGGCGCGCGCGGCGGTATCGGTACGGATCAGCGACAGCGCTTCCAGTTCGCGCAGCACCAGGCCGGTGGCGGTGCGGGTCAGACCCAACCGTTCGGTCAGGTCGCTGCGAAGAGCCGCCCGGTGGGTGTGCGCGAGGGTCAGCGCCCTGGACAGCGAAGAACCTGCCCGGTCCGGGGAGGTCGCACGCATCGTCTTCACTGGTCTACCGTATCTCTTTGTGAAGCGACTGGACAAAGCCACCGCTGGTGAAGCCCCGACTGCCGTGCTGGTCCGCGACCGGTTGACCTTGGTGCTGTACACCGCGCTCGGCATGCTGGGATTCCTCCTCAACGGCATTGGCGCGATACTCGCGCCGTTGCAGGAGCAACTCGGCGTCAGCCGGGCCGAGGTCGCCTTCTATCCGAGTTTGTTCGCGGTCGCGTTGGTGATCACCGGACTGTTCGGCGGCATCTTTGTGCGGCGGGTCGGCCACCGGATCGGGCTGATCACCGCCATCGCCGGCCAGATCGCCGGCGCCCTGCTGCTGGCGTCCTCGGTCCGCGTCCTCACGCTGATCGGCGCTGCCTTGCTGGGGCTCGGGTCGGCCCTGATCATCGCCCTCGTACCGGCGGCTCTCGGCGCCCGGCACCCACGGTTCACCACGGCGGTCCTCGGCGAGGCCAACGCGGTCAGCAGTTTCGCCAGCCTGCTGGCACCCGCCGCGGTCGCCGGAGCCATCGGGCTCGGCGTCGGATGGGCGACCGGTTACCTGCTGCCCGTGCTCCCGGTGGCCGTCGCACTACTCGTCGTGTTGTTGCTGCAACGCCGGGATTGGGAGCAGACGGCGGACGCCGTGGGACAGGCAGCCGAGCCGACACCGGGGCCCGGTTTGGCGGCCGGTCGACTCCTGCCCCGCTGGATCGCCTTGCTGTTCGCCGTCAGCGTGGAGTTCTGCCTGGTCTTCTGGGCTGCCGACGCCTTCGCCGAATGGCACGGCGCCGGACCCGCTGCCGCTCCCGTGCTCGCAGCTATGTTCCTGCTCGGCATGGCCCTGGTCCGTGCCGCGTCGTCGAAACTCACCGCCGGGCGGCATCCGCTGGCCGTCATGTTGGCGGCCTGCGCTGTCGCAGTGATCGGGTTCGCCGGGTTCTGGGCACTGCCGAACACCGCCGGTGCGGCGGTCGGCCTGCTGGTCGCCGGGGGTGGCGTTGCGCTGCTGTACCCCGCGGCACTGGCGCGATTGGTCGCCGCCTGGCCGGACGACCGGGACCGCGCCGCCGCCCGGGGCGCGCTTGCCTCCGGTGTTGCGATCGGCGGCGCCCCGTTCCTGTTGGCGGCGCTGTCCGACGCCTTTGGCCTGCGCGTGGCCTACCTGATCGTCCCCGCGTTGCTGATCGCATTGGCTCTGCTCACGATCGTCATGATGAGGACCTCTGCCGTCCGGGATGGGTGACGCCGGCGGGCAACCCTGCCCAGTTTGGCCGACCGGCCGTCAACTCAGCCGCTCGACGATCATGGCCATCCCCGGTAGCTGGGAATGACCTGGGCGGCGAAAGCCTCGTTGACTCCACCAGATCGATGTCGCAATGGATATTCCGGCAATTGAATGCGCGGCCGATCGGTGAACGGGTTGCGGCCACGATGACTGTCTTGGGCATCTGAACTCCTTTTGTCATACGAGGTGGTGGCCGGCAACCTGGCCACCCCGGCATCGGAATGAAGGGCAGCAAGAAGTCCTGACCGGCCGCCGACGCGAAGCCTCCGGGACCAGGCGCCCGGTTCGTTCCACCTCTGGTTGACCACGGTGAGGTTGACCGGGATGACTCGGCCGTCCGCATCGATTTCGTGTCCGCGGGCATTCCTGCGGCCCGCCCTGGCAACACCAAGGTGCGCGACATCGTCGCAGGGGCGAAATGTCGTCAGGAAACCTGCAGCCCGCCATTGATGTCGTAGGTGGCAGCGGTGATGTACCCGGCGTCTTCACTCATCAGGAAGGTGAGCAGCGCGGCGACCTCCTGAACCGTGCCGACCCGACCCAAGGGGATGTCGGCGCTCATCTGCGCCTTGCGGTCGGCTGTCAGGGTGCCGCCCATGATGTCGGTATCGATCGGCCCCGGGGCTACGGAGTTCACCGTGATGTTGTGCGGGCCCATCTCCCGGGCCAGCGCCCGGGAGAACCCGATGACAGCCGCCTTGGAGGCGCTGTAGGGCACCTTGGAATAGGTCCCACCGCCACGCTGCGCCGAGATCGAGGAAACGCTGACAATCCGCCCGATGCCGGCCGCCATCATGGCCGGCAATACCCGCTGGGTGACCAGGAACGTGCCGCGGATGTTCACATCGAACACCCGGTCCCACTCCCCCGGTGTGACGTCCATGAAATCCCTCGGGGAACTCACCCCCGCAATGTTCGCCAATCCGATGATCGGCGCCATTGTCGATTCGACTTGGGCGATCGCCGCGTCGACCGACTCGACGTCCGAGATATCCGCCGCAACACCGAGCGTCGGCACGGAATGCCGTGCGCCGACCTCGGCCGCCGCCAGGGTGGCAGCGGTGCCATCGATGTCCAGGATCGCCACCGACCAGCCGTCACGGGCCAGTCGGTCGGCGGCGGCCCGGCCGATCCCTCGCGGCGATGCGCCACCGGTGACGACGGCGGTGCGTTCGGCGGGAAATGCTGAGCTCATGCGTTGCCACCCTTGTCCGTCGGAATGGTTGACCAGTATCAGTTGGTCGCAACACCGTCCGCTCTCTGTGGTTCACCGTGACACTCGAAGCGGCCCGGAATGGGTCCGTCGGCCCCGGGTACACAGCATGCAGGACGACAGGTATGCAGCCACACCGGGTCAAAGGGGCTCTTCACAAAGTGGGGTGTAGTTCCGGCCGAAATGCGCCGGGGCGCCCGTCAGGGATCGGCACCGGCTCGATGCTTGCGGCGGCGCGTGATGCCAGATGGGCCGTCGGCGATGATGTCAGCGTGGAGTATGTGTCCAGGGTGCCCGGTCCGCCGCTCGACGGGCTGATCGACGACCTCTACTACCTCCAGGGCGCCCCGCCGTACTCCCGGTTGATGCTGCCGGCGGCGCCCGCGCCTTTGCTCATCGTCAACCTCGGGGCGCCGTTCCGCATCCGCGCCGGCACCGCCATCGAGACGGCCGAGTTCGCCGACGGCTGTGCGGTCACCACGCCCACTCGTGCGTGGGAGTTCGGCTACCCAACCCCGACCCGATCCGTGGGCGTCCACTTCAGGCCGTGGGGGCTGGCACCGTTCCTTCCGATGCCCGCAGCCGAGTTGTGCGACCGACCGGCGACGGTGGAGCAGATCTGGGGCCAGCCCGCTATCGCTGAGTTGCGACACCGACTGACCTTGGCGGACGCACCGCACGAGATGCTGATGGTGCTCGAGGAGGAACTGGTGCGACGGCTGCGCGCGATCAACGGCCTGGACATCGTCCGCCACATGAGCAGCGCCATCGCGGAGACCGGCGGAGCGGTGCCGATCAGCGACCTCGGCGTGGCTGCCCGCGCCAGCAGCACGTACTTGGCGAAGCGGTTCAAGGAGGTCATTGGCGTCACGCCGAAGCGGCTGGCGCGCAGCTACCGATTCACCGCCACAGTGTTGGCGATCAACGTGGCCGCACCTATCGACTGGGGCGACGTTGCCGCTGGCGCAGGCTACTTCGACCAGGCCCACTTCGTCCACGAGTTTCGGGAGTTCACCGGGCTCACGCCGACCCGGTATATCGAAGTCCGGCAACGCTTCATCCGCGAACATCCCGACCACGCGCTGGATGGCTGGCCACTGCCAGCCGATTGATTTCTTACAAGAGCGCCCACTCACGACACGTGAGACTTGGGACTCCACACAGAGGAGGAACCCATGGGGAAAGTGGTCATGAATGCGTCGGTCTCGGTGGATGGCTTCATTGCGGCTGAGAACGACGATCCCGGTCCACTGTTCGAATGGTTGGTCAGCGGTGACGTGCCGTTGGACGACAGCGGCGTACTGAACGTGTCGCAAGCGTCCTACGACCACATCCGGCCGTACTGGGACCAGATCGGGGTGACAATCGCCGGCCGCCACGTCTTCGACATCACGGATGGCTGGGACGGGAAGCCGCCGAGCGGGATCGATGACGTAGTCGTCGTGACACACCGGCCGGCGCCCGAGGGCTGGGACCCCAACGCGCCGTTTCACTTCGTCCACAGCATCGAGGCGGCCGTGACCAAGGCGAAGGAGCTCGCGGGTGACCGCATGGTCGAGGTCGCCGCCGGCGACGTCGGTGGCCAGGTGCTCGCCGCAGGTTTGGTCGACGAGGTACGCATGGACGTCGCACCCGTCGTGCTCGGGTCCGGCAAGCGCTACTTCGGCTCCGTCGACTCGCAGCACCTGCTGGAAGACCCAGACGTCGTTGTTCAGGGCAACCGGGTGCTTCACCTGCGCTATCGGGTGCGCCGTTGACTGATCTGAGCGGGTACGCGAAGAAGTCCACTGCGACGGTGACACGAGATGGGCCTCCGGCTGCCCCTGACCTGACCACGTTCTGCCGGCTCGATGAGCTCGGCCTGGCCGTCACCGGCCAACGACTTCCGCACTCTTGTTCCGCAACCTCAGGGTGCTTCAGAGAAGCGACAAGAATTCCGGGTAGTCCGGAAGGTTGGTGACGAACGATCGGCCGCTGGTGGGGTCGGCGAGCGGGTAGCAGTAGACGCTCCTTCCCTTACGGCTGGCGACGAACAGCACTGTCGAGGAGATCGCCAGTCCCGCGGTGTGATCGATCTGACCAGAGCCGTCCACGAACAGTTCGGCATCACCGGGCCCGGTGGTGTCATATCGGTACACCGAGTGCGTTGCTTCGCTGCCGATGTACAGGTAACGGGCGCCGTCGTACAGCAGGTGCACCGGCTGGGGAACGTTCAGCGAGCCTTGTGGTCGAGGGACGCCATGCTGATCGAAAACCTTTACACCGCCTGGACTTTTCGTCGATCCCGCGTCCGCGGCATACCAGTTGATGCCGTCGGTGGCGATCGCCCGCAGCGCGGTGAAACCATCGGCGAATACCCGGACGAAGGTGCCCGGAACAGCCGCGGTCGGCCCCTGGTACACGGTGATGGCGCCGGTCGTCAGGCCGATTCCAGGATCCTGGTTGGACACGTAAACGTCGCCGTCGGCACCCAGCGCGGCGCAGAACGGGTGATTCAGGTGTGCGCCAGGGCCGGCCGCGAAGATGCCGGCGAAGCTGTAGGGCGTGCCGGCACCGCCGGTGTTCGTGAAGCGGAAGATCGCGCTGCAGTCCTTGTAGGCATTGACCACGAACAAGTCACCCGAAGTGGGGTCAGCGAAGAAACCGCGCAGCTCCCAGAGAGCCGGCATGAACCCGCCCTGGTTGGGCCCGAGCAGACACGTCGGCGATCCGGCGGCCGAAGACACCAGGATGTTGTTCACCGCTCGTGAGCCTTTCGGACCGGAGCCGCCTCCATGGAACGAGATGGCGAGCCCGGCCTGCGGCGCAGTGCCGACCTGCCCGTCCTCGCCGGCGCCAGGACCGTCGGGTCCCGGTGTCGGGCTCACGATGAAGACTCCCGCAGTAGGGCGCGGATCTCCGCGGCCAGTGTCGATGGGTTATCACCGGACTCGCGGTCGTTGGGGAACTGGTTCGTCAGCACTGCAACTCCGACGCCCAGGTCCGGCTCCAGTTCGGCGACGCAGCTGAAACCATTCGTGGCGCCGTTCTTGTAGAGCAGCCTTGTGCCGTCGATGCGGTTGACAGGTGTTTCCTGCCAACCCATGCCCATGGTGACTGATGACTGCGCAGCACAGTTCGGGTACGTCCCGAGCGGCGCCTGGGTCAGGCCGATCGCCGCGGAAAGGTCAGCCGGCAGCGCCCTACCCGGAACACCGAGGTTCGCGCGCAAGAAGCGCAGCATGTCCGATCCCGTTGACCGCAGATCGAACGCCGTCCCCTCAGCTGGATGGTTCGAGCCGAGGCTGAAAGAGTATCCGGTGGCGATGGAACCGGATGGATGCGCTCTCGTATCGGGCATCCCCATCGGGTCAGTGACCAACCGACGCAACAGGGCGTTGTAGTCATTTGTCCCGCTGCCGTCGAACATGGCCGACACGGCAAAGCCGAGCGTCACGAAGGCGGTATTCGAGTACGTCCAGCACGATGGCACGGTCCTGCCGGGTCCCGCGGTGAATGTGCTCCAGTAGCCGCGGAGCGCTTCCGAAGGACCGTCGTCGTCGAACAGCTCCCGGCTGACGCCCTGGGTGCCGGGCGCCAGATCGGGCATGCCTGAGGTGTGGGTGACGAGGTGGATCAGTTCGATGGCGTCGAAATCGGGACTACCCGTGACATCGGGGTAGTTCTTGAGGAGGTCGATGACCTTGTCAGTCAATTCGACGCGGCGCTGAACAACAGCGTATGCGGTCAGCAGACTGGTGAACACCTTTGTCAGCGATCCGAGTACGAAGACGGTCTCGGCTGTCACCTGATGCATTGTCAGCAGGTCCTCGACCCCTGCGCAATAGATGTGCCCACCCGCCAGGTCAGGATTCCGCACATCGACGGCGGCGACACACACACCTGGTGTGGCCGTGGCCGACTGGTATCGGGCCACCGCTGCCGCGATGGTCGAGGTCATTGTCATTGGTCTTCCTTGGGTGATCGGATGGTCGCCGGATTGCGGATCAGCGTGATTCGCGGATCCAACGTCCGGGGCGGTTTGGCATTCAGTCGACACCGGAGAATCGCTATGATATCGGCGCAACCGTGATATTGAAACCGACGGTTCCCAGTTTGGTGAACACATCCATGCCTTGATAGACCTTGTGTGTTTGCGGATCGGTAAAGGTGAGCCGACCGATGTACATGTTAGCCGGGTTGATTGTGGTGAGGACGCCGGGCGAGGTCGTCCCATCGGTCACATTGGTCAGGCGGGGCTGATCATTCTTTCCGGGTTTTGACTCCATCACCGCGAAGGTTATCGCACTCGCCAGGGATTCGTCGGGCAGATCCGTGATTTTCCATTCCACAGTCGAATTGGGGAGGTTGAGAGTGAAATTTCCGGACACCCGGCTCTTTTGGCCCGCAGCCTCTTTGGTGTTGACGCTGACCGCGGAATAGACTTTGGGGCCGTCGATCCGTGGCCTCAACCAGTTCTGGAAGCCAGGACTCATCGGCCCGTAGCCGTCCCAGCCGCCATTCCCCCAGTACCCGTTGTAGGCCATCCATCCGGTGAAGTTGGGGAACTCCTTCAGGTTCTGCCAGGTCGACCAGACCAGACCCTTCCCGTCGGCGGTGTCACTGCCCCTATAAGTTTCGTAATTGTAGACGCCTGGCGCGGTGTAGGAAGAGTGCCCCTGGTTCGACGAATAGACGATGGGGTGTCCATCGGAATTGACTGAGTAGCAGGAGACGCCCGCTGTCCCGGGCGGGAAGTACCAATGACTATAGGGGTCCGACTGCCGGTGGGCCTGGTAATAGATGCCGAGAACCTCGGTGAGATCGATGGTCATGCGGACGACGATGTGCTCCCAATCGGCCTCGTGCCAGCCAAACGCCCCTGGGTCATGACCCACCAGGCCGTTGTAGGCATAGAAAAAGCCGTAAACGAAGTCCGCGACTCCGCCATCGGCGTCCTCCACATACCCGAAATAGCACTCGGGGTTGGCGAGCGAGACCTTGCCGTTCTGAACGGTAATCTCACCCGGCTTGGTGTTCGGAGCGACGATCGTGAGGTAGAAAGGGGTGTTGAAATCTGGATCACCCGAGTTGTATTGCTGTCCCGTGAGGGTGTCCGTATAGCTCTGCGATGCAATGGTCTGATCATTGACGGTAGTTGTGACGACCACAGGCGTTGTCGGGAGTATCTGGTTTTTTTGGGGGTATATCATCTCAACACGGGCCAAATACCAGTCCACGCTCGCCGGAAAATAGATCTCCTGGGAGTTGAGCCGGACCTCGGGGGCCAGTTTGAGGGCGGTATCGAGAATTGTCTGAGGATCGTGCATGTCCTGGGTCCCTTTCGAAAGTGAAAGATATGTCGGCACCGAATGTCGACGCTGTCGAAGGCGAATGTCGATGTCGGCCACGTGGTGGTCAAGAGTGTCGATCCGGCATCGTGATACTGGACACTTAGCGAGTGATACGGCCATTCACAGCGGCCCGGGTCTGGGGGGCGGCGCGTCTGGGCAGACTGTCGAATGGGGTCAGCGCAGTGATGGGATCATCCCCAGTCGAGCCGACTGGTCGCGCGATCGACAGGTCCAGGCTGGACGAGTCACTCGCCACGCGTCGATATTTGCAAGTGCCAGGGCAGGTCCGTCAGGTCGACCCGGACGCCCGGAGTCGGGAATGCACCGCCACCGACGAGGTCGCCACTCAGCGCGCTCGCGCAGTTGGACACGACCACCCGACCCTGCGAGTTGATGATCAACACGTCCGTGCCCACGTCGCCCGCTCGCGCCTCGCTCTCGCCAGACAACCGCCAGGCGCTCAACAACTTTCGTTCGAACCGGGACACGGGCACATCGGCCCCCACGACGCCCAGGAAAACACCGTCGGCCAGCACCGGGGCGGTGAACGTCAAGAGATAGCGGTCAGTGCCGAGGGCGTCGACGTAGGGACCCACAATGTGTCGACGACCAGTGCTCTGCGGGACGCTGAACCACTCGGCGGTGTCGTAGTCGTAGAAGCCCAGGCTGTCCGGGTTCAGATCCACATGGAGCGCCGACGGTTGCTCGCGACCCGGCAGGTACTGCCACCATTCGAGGTGACGCCGCTCGGTCGGTAGCAGGCCGGGGGCGACGATCATCCCCATTCCGACCACAATGTCGCGGTGCTGCGCGAGCAACCGGATCAGTCCAGGGCGAAGTTCAGCAATATGCTTGGACTGCAGGCGTTCTCGCCGCACGGTTGCTGCCGATCGGCCGGCAAGCACCTGGTCGCGCAATTCGTGGACGGCGCCGAACACCCGCTCCACGATCGACTCTGCCGTCGCGGCATAGGTTGCCGGGTCATCACGTCCGGGGGTCATCGTCGAGAACTCCCCTCGTCGTGATCCGGGATGCCGCTGAGTCGTGATCGAGCGCATCGCCGGCACCTGTGGTGAGCGAGAGATGAACCTCAATCATGCCAAGTGTTCTCAGCGCAATGCAGTCCTCGGTCAGCCGCCGGGCCAACACCCCTTCGCGATTGCCGACGGCGTCGACCACGGCCCGAAGTTGGCCCAGAATTGAACTCGCCCAGCCCGCCGATTGCGGTGGGACGAGTTGAAGTTCGGCTAGTTCGCTCTGCAGGTCGATTTCCTGACGGGTCAGCCGAACGGACTGCGCAGCGGCCGCCATTTCAATGTAGTAGCGCCCTTCGATCCGGTGCCGGGCCGCCGTCGTCGGCGCCTGCTCGAACCTGTCGAGAGTCGCGACCAACCGATCGATGTCGTGACCAGAAGCCCGTTCGGCAGCCAGTCGGGCGGCGGTTCCCGCGACGGCGGCATGAAACTCCCCCAGTTCGCGAAGATCGGCCGACCCCAGTTCTCGGACCCGCCGCCGAGACAGCGCCGACAACGCGTGCTCGGACACCCTGACGAAGCTGCCGCCACCGCGACCGCGTCGGGTCTCCACCAATCCTCGGCGGCGCAGATCGGACAACGCCTCGCGCAGCGTCACCGTGGCAACCCCGAGGGACGTCGCCAGATCGGCCTCGGCCGGCAACTGCTCACCGTCGGCGATCAGCCCAAGGGCGATCGCGCTCGCGAGACGCCGGACGACCGCCTCCGAACGACCCGAGCCGTCATCCAGCGGCGCGAAAATGGCCTGCCGCCCGGTGCCGATCGTTGCTGGCACCGCCACCCCCGCTCCCTCATGGGACTCGTCGCCGATCCCGTCTGCTGCCACTCCAGCCTGCCCGCCATCGCAGCAGATGTTCGCGACCGACATGCCGTTCGGCGACGCCCGCACTGGCTCAGACCGTAGACATATGGTTCCATAGGATTTAAGCACGTGGCGTACGTCACACCCTCCACAGCCGCCGCCAAGGAGAACCTCGTGACCCAGACCGAACCGCGCACCGGACCTGACTCGGACCCACTCGCCCGGCCCTTCACGCCCGGGATGGGCGGGAACGATCCGGCGATTGCCGGCCTGCCCGAGGACATCGCCGGCCCGGTCGACATCACCCTGACCGATCGCCGCACCAAGGAATTCGTCGAGACCTGGCGCAATGCGTCGTACAACTGCTATTCCTCGGGGCACAAGTTCTGCCGGGAGGTCTGCCCGGTCATGCAGGTCACCCGCAACGAGTCCTGGACGCCAACGGCCTTCCACGCCAACGTGGTGGCGATGGAGCAGGGGGCTCTCGAGATTGCCGATGTGGCAGCCGATTACGTCAACTGCACGCAGTGCGGAGCCTGCGAATTGCGTTGCCCGAACACCCTTTTCACCGGTGACTTCTACAAGTTCCGGACCAGGACCGTCGATGTGGTCAAGGCGATGCGAGCGCTCGCCGTCGACAGCGGCATCCATCAGGAGCATTGGCAAACCTGGAATGCCCGGACCGACGACGCAACACACGAGCCGGTGCTCGGTGAGACCCCTATCGCTCAGCGCCAGGTCCGGGATTGGGCGACGGGTCTGAACATCCCGATCGGCGGCGAGACGGTGCTCTTCGTCGACTGCGAGGCCGCCTACTACCGGACCAGTGTCCCGCGGGCGGTCGCGCAGATCCTGCAGTCCGCCGGCTACGAATTCGGACTCATGGGCGAGCAGTGGTGTTGCGGGGGACCCGCCGCCGAAATGGGCTACGTCGACCAGGCCAGGCGGTTCGCCGAACACAATCTGGCCAATTGGCGATCCACCGGCACCACCCGAATTCTGGTCCTCGACCCGCACGACTACATCAGCTTCACCGAGGACTACCCGAAGTATTTCGGCGCCGACTTCGACATCGAGATCGTCCTGGTGGTCGAACTTTTCGCCGACCTGATCAGGCAGGGCAAGCTGCAACCCACGGTGCCGATCGAGCGGGCAGTGACGTACCACGACCCGTGCAGGTTGAACAAGCGCAAGGGCATCTGGGCCGAACCTCGCGAGATCCTCCGCGCCATCCCAGGTCTGGCATTCACCGACGTCGACCGAGTGACCCAGTGGTCCTACTGCTCCGGCGGTGGCGGCGGCCTGCCCATCGAGAAGCCCGAACTGACCGCGGCCATCAGCGCGAACCGGTTGGCCAAGGCCGCGCAACTCGAGGTCGACACCCTGGTCAGCGCCTGTCCCTGGTCGGAACGGCCGCTGAGCGAGGCCGGGAATCAGCAGAACATCGATGTCGTGGATATTCACGAACTGCTGGCCGAGTCACTGGGCATTACCGTCGGCGGCAGCCGAGGTGGCCGGTCATGACGCTGGCAGTCGACGAACTGGACCGGGTGGTCGCCGCACTGTCCACAGTGCTGGCGCCGGAACAGATCCTGACCACGAAAACCGACCGGTACAACCGGGCCAGGGTGCCAGCTCCGTTCCCGGTGCACCGGTGGGCGGAGCGGCTGCCCGACCTTGCCGTGTTGCCGACCTCGACCGAACAGGTCGCGGCGGTCGTCCGGATCGCCAATGACCTCCGGATCCCGGTGGTCCCCAGAGACGGCGGCACCGGCCTCACCGACGGTGCGGTCCCCCTGCGCGGCGGCATCGTTGTCGACGTCAAGCGAATGAACCAGATTCACGAACTCGACCTGGTCAACCGAACGGTCACCGTCGGCACGGGCATCAACATGCTCAAGCTCAACGAGGAACTGGCCAGGCACGGCCTGATGTACCCCGACGACCCGGCGTCCTACCCGTGTTCACTGGTTGGCGGGCGGATCGGCACCAGCGGTTGGTCGCTGATCGGGGCACGGTACGGCCACACCCGCGACCTGGTGCTGAGCTTCGACCATGTGCTGCCGACCGGTGAGATCCTGCACGTCGGAGACGGTTTCGGTCACAAGATCACCAAGAGCTCCAGCGGCTACCAGCTCAAACACCTGTTCATGGGTCACCAGGGCACCCTGGGCATCGCCACCAGGGCGACCCTCAAACTGTTCGGAAAACCGGAGGCCGAGCTTTCCCCGTTCTGGAGCTTCGACAACTATGACGACGCCTACGCCTGCACCGGCGCGCTGGCCCGGGCCGGGGTCGCCACCTTCGCCGGGGCGGTGCTGTTCGACGAATGGAAGGTCGCTTACCTCCGCCGCGACGACGAGGCCTACATCCCGCAGCCCGCCGATGTCCGAGCGCTCGTCTGCGCCGTGATGTACGGCTACGACGACGAAGTCCGAGCCGGTGGGAAGCGGCTGTTCCGCCTCGCCAAGGAGCACGGCGCGCGATACCTCGGCGACGAGATCTCCGAGGGCGACTGGGCGGCCCGGCACGACCGATACGCCACCCCGTTGCACGGTCGCACCAAGGACGGCCAGGTCATCCCGATGAGCTGGCACTGCGAGGACGCCGCCGTCAACTACAGCGCGGTGCCCGCCGTCACCAAGGCCTGGCACCAGATCGTCGCCGATCTGCGCCGGCGCACCGACGTTTTCGACGACTGGGGAATGTTCGCCTACACCTCGGGCAGCACCGGGGCCGACTACCTCACCGAGATCGACATCGGTATCTGGGAACAGCAACTCGACGACAAGGCGTGGCAGCTCTGGGTGCGGGCCAAACGCGACATCGCCGCGGCGAGCCTGGCCGCCGGCGGTTCGATCAGCGCCTGCCACGGTTCCTGCCGCGAGGGCGAGGTCGATCTGGTGCCCGAAGAGCTCGGCCGCGGATTCGACGTAATGCTCGATATCAAGCGAACTCTCGATCCCAACAACATCATGAACCCCGGCAAATACCTCCTCGATCGAGCCTATCCGACTGCGGGACAGGAGGTTTCCCGATGAGCGAGACCAACTCAAGCGGTTCGGCCTATCCCTATCGGTACGCCGAGCAGTTCGCCCCGCCGGAGCCGGTGCGCGTCACCGATGTTGCCGTGACCAGTTTCGAGCACGTCTACGAGGTCGACCCGAGACTGATGCAGCGTTGGGTGCTGCAACAGACGTTCCCCAACTGGGATTCGCTGCGCATCATGCACTCCCGGCACGATCATCTGGATTGGATGCACCGGCACTTCGCCGACACTGTGGTCAACGGGTCGGCTCTGCTGGCCGAGATCGACGCCGAGACCGCACCGATCACCGAGCCACCGCCGCAATCGCATTCGATGTCACCGTCGGCCGAATCCACCACCAGCGTCTGGTTCCGGCCCGAAACAGACTGATTTTCAGCACTTCTCAACCCCACGCCAGGAGGCCGACCGTGAAGTTCAGCTACGTCATGCTCCCCGACTACCCCCTCGTCGACTCGCTTGCGTCAATCAGGCTGGCCGACGAGCTGGGCTTCTATGCGGTGTATGCGGCCGACGAGACCTGGCACAAGGATTTGTGGTTGCTGTTCGCCGCGGCTGCCGGGCAGACGAAGCAGGTTCGGCTCGGGCCGAGCGTCTCCGCGGTGACACTGCGGGAACCTACGCTGATCGCCCAGGCGGCAGCGACTCTGGACGAGTTGACGAACGGGCGGGCCGAAGTCGTTCTGAGCAGCGGCAACTTCGGCTTGCTGTCCCAGTACAACATCGACTGGAAGAACACTAAGCCGCTCTCCCGGGTCAAGGAGGGCATCCAGGTAATACGAACATTCCTGGATAACGGTGTCATCACCTTCGACGGCGAGTTCTTCTCCTACAAAGGCCTGACGACATTCGCCCGCCCGGTGCAGGAGCACCTTCCGCTGAAAATGGGCGCGATGCGTGGGCCGAAATCCTTCCAGGTAGCGGCTGAGATCTCCGATGGCTGTCATCAGGCACTTGGCTACACCCGAGAGGCCTATCAGTACATGTACGACAACATGGCGATAGGCGCTGAGAGGGCCGGCAAGAACGTGGACGACCTGGACATCGGTGCTTGGATGTCCTTTGCTATTGGTGATGACTCGGCCATCGCCAAACAAGCCGCCGCCAGCATGATCGGTATTTACGCATCGTCGATGCCCAACGAGTTGCTGTTGCGCAACGGTGTCCAGCCAGAGCAACTTGCCCCGGTGCTGGCAGCTCTGGGGGCGGGCGACCTACCCGGTGCCATCGCCGCCACCACACCGGAGATGCGAGAGAAGCTGTCAATTGCCGGCACACCTGAGGAAGTTGTGCCCAAATTGAAAGAAATCGCCGACGCGGGTGTCAACCATATGATCCTGGGAATCACCGATGCGGCGATGGTCAAAGCCTTCACGGGCCAGGAGATCGACGGCGTCGCCGACGTCGACACCCAACTGCGAATGATCCACGACAAGGTGATGCCCGCGTTCGCCTGACCTCCTGGCGACTGACACCGCACGTCTCCAATAGGCTCCTACCAACAGGAACTTGGGCACAGGGGGAGCGACGGGATGTTCGGTACACGGAGTGGTCAGCGAGCGGTCGCCGGACGGTTCGGCGTGATCGTGATCGCCGCCTTGTTGGTAGCCGGATGCGGCAGCACCTCACCCACTGCTCGGTCGACCCCAACGACATCCGGAGCCGACGGTGCCCAGGTGAGCAGCAGCAGCGGAAGCCTGGGCACCTTCCTGGTCGATGATCAGGGCCGGACGCTGTACATGTTCAACGCGGATCCGGAAGGCACCTCCGGGTGCTACGACGCCTGCGCCACGGCCTGGCCACCGCTGGCCACCGCTGGAGCCCCTACCGCCGCCGGGGACGCTGACCTGAAGGAGCTTACGACGTTGACGCGCACCGACGGGATCACCCAGGTGCTCTACGCCGGGCACCCGCTGTACACCTACTCCGAGGACGCAGCACCCGGTGAAACGAACGGTCAGGGTCTCACCCAACAGGGTGGAATGTGGTGGGTGGTCGGCGTCGATGGATCACCCATCCAGACTTCGACCACCGCCTCTGCGACGGCCACTAGCGGCTGAGTTCGGCCACTGCATCCGTTGCAGGTGGCCGTGCGCTGGCGCGATTTTATTCCGGGGTGACAAACGCGCCAATTCCGGCGACAAACGTCGGTCACCGGTCACGAGCTCAGCGGGCTCCTGCCGGGGCGAAGCTGCGGGCCACCCGATCGAGGGCCTGCAGATCCGGCACCACCTCGACGCGGCTGCACAGCGACTCGTACAGCGGCATGTCCGAACCGGCCAGTACCCAGGAATAGCGAGATTCCGGGGTCAGCCAGATGACCTCCCGGGCCCGGCGCACCAAGTCGGACAACGCTTCTGGTCGCGGATCGTGGCCGTTGCCCCGTCCGTCACCCAGGATCAGCACCGTCGTCCGGCGATTGATCTCGCCGCCGAACTGCTCGACGAAGTTCGCGAAGGACTGCCCATAGTCGGAATTCGCGTCGACGTCGAGCACATCGCCCCCGAGCACGAGACCCAGCGCCTCCTCGACCGCGTGTTCGGAGAACACGTCGGTGACCTCGGCGACGTCGTCGACGAAGGCAAAGGTTCTGACCCTGGGGACGAGCCGCTGCAATCCGTGGACAAGCTGCAAGGTGAACCTGGTGCTTGCCCGCACCGACAGGCTGACGTCGGCGAGGATGATGAGCCGCGGGCGGTCCTCCGCCCGGACGACAGACACGGGCCGAAACGGGATGCCGTCGTAGCGCATGCTCTGGTGCATCGTGCGGGCCGAATCGATCCGTCCTTGACCGCCGACCCGGCGCCGGTGAGTGAGTGCGCCACTCATCGAGCGAACCAACTGCCGCAGCGTCTCCTCCAGTCGGACCCGATCGGCCTCGGACACCGCCGGGACCTTCGCACGGCGCGCAGGTGCGGTCTCCATCAACTTGTCCTGCAAGGCGGCGAAGGCAGCCAGGTGCCGCCTGAGCATCTCCGGAAGTTTGTCCAGGATGCCGGCGACCTGGGCGCGCAACTGGGCCAACACTTCCGGGGGCAGATCCTCCTCGCCGGCCGACAGCCACTGCATCAGCGCGGCCTCTTCTGCGACAGAGAGTTTGGTGTCCAGCATCGCGCCCTGCGCGGCGGACAGGTCGTGCGGCATGGACGCCCCGTGCAGGTGGCTGGTCTCGACCTGGACCCGGGGAGCCGTCGAATCCGACGCGGGTTGGTCGGCGGACAGGATCATCTCGTCGCTCAACGCGGCCAGATCGACCTTGTTCGCCTCCTGGTGCAAGTTGTACTGCTCCGCCATGTCCTTGGCGTCGAAGAAGTCCCGGATGTCCTTGGGTTTGTCGTGGCTGTGCCCGAAGTCCGGCGTCTGCGATGGCTCCTCCGACAGCGTGAAGCGATTCAGCTCGCCCTCGTCGGTCAGGTCGTCGTGCGCATGGGAATGCTCGGAACTGCTGGCGGACCAGACCGGCAGGAGGGAGAAGAAGGCGTCAAAGACCGAGTCGAAGGCTTCCCGGTCCCGCCTGTCCTTGATCAGCGTGACCAGCAGGGCTTCGCGCAGTGTCTCGCGATCACCCAGCACTCCGCTCTGCGCGGTCGCCGCGACGGCGTCAAGAACTTCGGCGACGGAGATGCGGACCCCGGCAAGGCGCAGGAATCTGGCGAATCGATGAATGGTTTCCTGCATGGCGAGGTCTAGCCGCCCACGACGAGGTCGGCGGGCCCGCTGGTGCACCTGCAACGGGCATCGCCGTTCTTCCCCGACACCTCAGATCACCCGTCGTCGCCCGAGACCGCCGGCGAACGAACGCTTTCCGCGGTCCCTGGAAACACCAACGGTCACCAGCTCCGGCTCCATGCCCTCGACATAGGACGGCGTCCCGTAGTGACCGGGGCCGTGCCGACCGGGCTTGTCCATCTCGGCGCGGCGTTCTGCCCCGATATCGTCGACATGCTCGTGCGGCTTGTCACTACCGGCGTGGGTGTGCGAGTGGCCGCCGTGCGAGTGACCATTGCTGTTGTGCAGATGGGTCGGAACCTTGGCATTCGGATCGAGCAGCAGCGGCAGCGCCGCAACGGCCCTGGCGTGATCACGCTCGTACTTCACTACCACCGAGACGGTGTCGGCCAGCACCGCGGCGTCCAGTTCGGTCGCTCCGAGCACTGCCAGAGTGCGGGCCCAGTCGATGGTCTCGGAAATACTGGGTGCCTTGCGCAATTCGAGCTCACGCAGCCCGCGAACCACCTGAACAAGCTGGGCGGCCAACGCATCCGCCAACCCGGTCTCCTTGCTGCGCAGAATCTCGAGTTCCCGATCCGCCTCCGGGTAGTCGAGAAACAGATGCAGGCAACGCCTTTTCAGCGCGGCCGACAGGTCCCTGGTGTTGTTCGACGTCAGGATGACGAGCGGGTGTTGTGTCGAGGTGAAGGTCCCGATCTCCGGCACCGAGATCTGGTACTCGCCGAGTGCCTCCAGCAGAACGGCCTCCAACGCCTCATCGGACCGGTCGATCTCGTCGATCAACAGCACCGCCGGCTCCTCGCCGCGGATGGCGTCGAGCAACGGTCGCGGCGAGAGGAACCTCTCGGAGAAAAAGACCGAGTCATGCTCGGCCAGTATGTCGACGGCGGATTCCAGATCGGTTGCGGACGAGACGATCTCGCCGATCTTGTCGCGGAGCAGCTGGGTGTAGAGCAGCTGCTTGCCGTAGTCCCAGTCGTAGAGCGCCTTGGTTTCGTCCTGACCCTCGTAGCACTGCAGGCGGATCAGCCGGCGCCCGGTGATCTTGCTGATCGCCTTGGCCAGTTCGGTCTTGCCTACCCCTGCGGGACCTTCCACCAGCACCGGCCGGTCCAGCTGCATCATCAGGAAGGCGGTGGTCGCCACCCGCCGGTCGGGGATGTAGCCGTGTTCGGACAGCGCGGTACTGACGTCGTCGACGCTTGCAAAGCTGGTCAAGGGTGCTCCTCGGCTGCTCCCGGGCGGCAGGGTCGCTTCCTGCCGCCCGGGTCGGACGGATGGGGACGAGGGTCAGCTCATCAGGTCGTCGAGGTCGCCGGTCATGCAGTGCTCGATGACCGGGCGAACCGTCTCGAACGTGCATTCCTTGGCATTGCCCGGTGTGCAGGCATCACCGAGAACATGGTTGGTGATCCGATCGACGTCGGCCTTGTCGCCCTTGATCACCGGCGCGTTCTTGTAGTACTCGGTCGGGCCCTGACCCAGTCGGTTCTTGGAGTAGCTGTCCTGGGTGACATCGACGAACCGCTCCGGGATGCCCACATCGCGGAGCAGTCTGATGCCGGCGGCCAACGCCGCCTCGGCGCCCTGCACATCCGTCATGCCATGGGTGTCGACGCCCATCGCCTCGGCGATCTCCGCGAAGCGCTTGTAGTGCGTCGGCATGTTGAACGCCCAGACCCGCGGCAGGGCAATGGCATTGTTCAAGCCGTGATGCGTGTCGTAGAACGCGCTGATCGCATGCGAGGTGGAGTGGATGATGCCCAGGCCACCGGAATTGAACGCCTGTGCGGCGATGTACTGGGCGTACATCATGCCCTCGCGGCCAGCCAGGTCGTTCCCGTTCCAGGTCGCCTGCCGCAGGTTCTCGGCGGTGAGCTTGATGGCGCGGATGGCGTTGCCGAGCGAGGGTTCGAAGTTCAGCCGCGACACGTAAGGCTCGCTGGCATGCGCCAGCACGTCGAAACCGCACTGCGCGGTGTAGTCGACCGGGCAGGTGTAGTAGACCGTCGGGTCGTCGATGGCCAATGTCGCGATGGCCGCGTCGTCGAAGGCCACGTACTTGTGCGGGTTCTTCGGATCGGTGGTCGTGTCGGTGATGACATAGGCCCACGAAGTCTCCGAACCCGTGCCGGCCGTTGTCGAAATGGCAATGTGCGGCGGGTTCTTGGGATTCTCGCTCTTGTTGAACCCCTCGAAATCATTCACGTTGCGGCCGTCGTGGGCGACCGAGATGCGTGCACCCTTACAGGCATCGTGACTCGATCCGCCGCCGATGGAGATGAAGCTGTCGCACTTCTCCTCCTGGTACATGGCCACGGAATCCATGACGTTGTAGTCCTTGGGGTTCGACTCGACCCGGTCGTAGAGCACCGCTTCGATCCCGTGATATTTCAGCGACCCCATCAGCTGTTCGACCAGCCCAGATCCGCGCAGACCTGATGTCATGACCAGTGGCTTCTTGAAGCCCATCTTGATGGCCTCGGGACCGACCATCTCGAACGCTCCCGGCCCGAGCATCGCCCGGGGGAACGGATGGAACTCCTTGATGGGAAACGGCTTGAGCAGTTCCTCAACCTTCACAGGTTCTCCTTTTCAACGCGAGGCACTTATCGCCTGCGAGCACGGGATTGGGTTGATCTCCAAGGGCAGAGCCGGATGCGTCGGAGAACAACTTGACGCTATGACCGCCGCGACCCGGTGGGAAGGCTTCGGCGGGTAAACCGTCCGATCGGATCGAATACCTGGTCGGTTGGCCCGGGCGGACCTAGCCGATCGGGTAGGTGCAGCGGTGCGCCAGGGCTGGTGGGCAACCAACAATAATCAACGCCACCTGACACCAGCTCCCATTGCGGGACAATGAATCTCGTTCAGGGCAAGCAATCCGAGGACGCCGAAAGGCCCGCCTCGGACAGGTCGGATCTCGACGTGTCCGAGGGCGGGCCTCAAGGGTTGATCACACCGCTGACCAGGGCCGGTCCATGGCACATATCTGCGGTGGTTGGGGTAGCGCGGATGGGTCAGGTCCGGGGCACTCCCATGGCCCGGCCGAATCCGGGTGGAATGACCAGGTCGTCGGGGGTCAGGTCGTGAATGGTCGAATGCCCGAGCCCCAGGACCGCGGAATCGATACCGCCCCTGAGGATGTCGAGAACATTCTCGACGCCGGCCTGCCCATTGGCGGCAAGTCCCCACAGGTACGCGCGGCCGATCATCACCGCTCGTGCTCCCAGGGCGACCGCCTTGACGACGTCACTGCCCCGGCGCACCCCGCCGTCCAGCACGATCTCTGTCCGGTCGCCGACGGCGGCCACAATCGCGGGCAGGGCGCGGATGGAGGCGGGGGTGCTGTCGAGGTTGTTTCCGCCGTGGTTGGACACCGATATCGCGGTCACTCCCGCATCGACGGCGGCAAGCGCGTCGTCAACCCTGGTGATGCCTTTCAGCATCAGGTGACCGCCCCACTCCTGGGCCAGCCAAGCAACATCCTCCCAGGTGGGCGGTGGTGTCTGCATCCATTCGCCGTACACACCAAAGAATGTCGGTGCCGGTTGGCCGGGGTCGGCCAGGTTGGGCACGGTCAGGTCCGGTATTTTCCGGGTCTTGGCGAACGCCGCGAGCCACTTCGGGTGGGTCAACGCCTCCGGTGCGTACCGGATCATCGCCTTCAGGTCGATCTTCTCCGGAATGGCCGGGCTCCCCCAGTCCCGACCCTGGGAGAACGACCAGTCCAACGTCACGATCAGCCCAACCGCCCCGGCCGTTCTGGCCCGCTCGATCCGCTGCTGGATCTGTTCCCTGGTACCGGACCAGTACAGCTGAAAGAACGTCTGCGGATTGGCCTGCACGACTTCCTCAACCGCCTTGCTGGCGTAGGAACTCAAGCCGATCGCGGTCCCGCGGGCGGCCGCGGCCCTGGCGACAGCCACCTCACCATCCGGGTGCACGGCCTGAACCCCGGTCGGGGAGATGAAGACCGGCAGCGAGATCGCCTGTCCCATCACCGTTGTCGACAGGTCACGCTTCGCGGACAACCCTGCGACATGGGGGGCGAAGCCAAGCTCACCGAACGCCGCCTGGTTGTCCGCCAGCGTCAGACCCTTCTCCGAGCCGGCCACCAAGGCGGCGTACACCGACTTCGGTAGCCGCTTTTTCGCTCGGCGCTGGGCCTCTGCAACGGTCTCGAACCACGGGTTACTCACAATGAAGCCCTTTCTCGAGCACCTGATCGACCGGCCAGCATGTCGGAGACGGGGTTCTCGTCGCACGTCCGGCTGGGTGGTTTCCGATTCAGGGTCAACATCACGGGTCCGTTCTTGACGGCTTTGCTGTGGGAATGGTCAAGGGACGGTTTCGGCGACACCCGCCCCGGTTCGATCTTCGAGAGCGCGATCTCCCCGAATCCCTTGACGCACTCGGGGTCCGGCCCGTCCAGCGGCAACCCGGTGAAGAACTTGGCCGCCATGCAGCCGCCACGACAGGAATCAAACGCCGAACAAGACGCGCAAGCCCCGCCGCTCTGCGGTTTGCGGAGTTCGGTGAACAGCTCGGACTCCCGCCAGACCGTCGCGAAACCACCCGGCGAACGAACATTGCCCGCCAGGAACGAATCGTGAATCGCGAACGGGCAGGCGTAGACGTCGCCCACCGGGTCGATCAGGCAGACGACTCGCCCTGCGCCGCAAAGGTTCAGACCCGGAAGCGATTCGCCGAATGCGGCGAGGTGAAAGAACGAGTCACCGGTCAGCACGTTCTCACCATTGCGGACCAGCCAGTCATACAGTTGACGCTGCTGCGCGGCGGTCGGGTGCAACTCATCCCAGACGTCGGCGCCGCGCCCGGACGGGCGCAGCCTGGTCAACCGCAACTGCGCCTGATAACGATCGGCGATGGCCTTGAAGGCGTCGAGTTGGTCGATGTTCTGCCGGGTGCAGACCACGGAGATCTTGAACCCGGTGAAACCCGCCTCGGCGAGATTCTCCATGGCCTTGATCGCCGTTGCGTAGGAACCCGTCCCGCGGACATAGTCGTTCACCTCGGCGGTGGCGCCGTCCAGGGAAATCTGGACATCGACGTAGTCACTGGCCGCGAGCCGGCGAGCGGCCGCCTGATTGATCTTGATGCCGTTGGTGGAGAACTTGACCCCCACCTTGTGCGCCGTCGCGTAGTCCACGAGTTCCCAGAAGTCCGGGCGCACCGTCGGCTCGCCGCCACCGATGTTCACATAGAAGACCTGCATCCGTTCGAGTTCATCGATCACCGCCTTGGCCTCGGCCGTGCTCAGCTCGCGCGGATCCCGCCGCCCCGAACTCGACAGACAGTGCGCGCAAGCAAGATTGCACGCATAGGTCAACTCCCAGGTCAAACAGATGGGTGCTTGCAGGCCCTGGGCGAAATGTTCAACCAGCGGCAGGACGGCGGTCGTCATTGATGGCGCTCCCTGATGGTTTCGGTCGCTGCGAGGGTGGCGAGGGCCCGTTCGAACATCGCCAACCGCTGCGGGTCGGTGATGCCGGCGGCCAGACAAGCGGCAGTCGCGGTGGGATGCTCCCCCAGCGAGCGCACCACAACAACGAGGGTCGGGTCCTTCAGGAAGGACAATCGCCGCGTCTTGAACGAGTACAGCAACGCGCCGAACGGTTCGGGCCGAACCTCAACCGCGGGATGGAGTTCGTAAGGCAGGTCGGCACTGAACGGAGCGATCAAGCCGACCGGCGGTGTTGTCGAAACGCTCATAGCCGAAGCCTCCGAATTAGTAGACGCCACACATGCCGTCGATGGAAACGTCCTCGACCAGCAGGTCCGCAATTTCCAGCGGCGCCTGAGCGACTTCTTCGGTAGCCGACGGGGCGGCCGTGACCTGATCTCCTACAGCTGTTTCCGGCATGATTTCTCCTCCTGGGTCGATGTGACGCGGGGATGACAGACGCTGTGCGGCGTGTCACAATGGAGAGTATTGGCACCCAGTGCCGTATGTCAAGCACCGACCTCAGGTAGCGACGCGGAGTCGAGTTCGGTTGCCTGCGATACGTTGTCGTGCAGCACCGTGAATCGCGCTACGCACCGAGGGCGGACGAGCAGAGGAGAGATCGTGACGGAGGTGGCCGGCGGTTCGCCCCGTGAGCCGTCAACCATCGGTCGCCCGGCAGTGACCAGCAGGGCCGAACTCGAGCAGATCTGCCTCTCGATCTTCTCCGAGCAGGGCTTCGACGTGACCTCCGTCGACGAAATCGCATCCGCCGCCGGAATCGGCCGCCGGACCTTCTTTCGCTATTTCAAATCGAAGAACGACGCGGTGTGGGGCGATTTTGATGTCCAGCTCGAGGCATTCGAGGCCTGGTTCGATCGCTGCCCGGCGGATGTTCCGGTTGACGAGGCCATTCGGGCGGCCGTCATCGCCTTCAACTCGTTCGACGGGGCTGCCGCCGCGTCACTGCGCAACAGAATGACGGTGATCCTGAGCTCGCCGGCCCTGCAGGCGTACTCCACGTTGCGGTACACCGCGTGGCGCGGGGTGGTCGCCCGCTTCGCCGCGGGGCGACTCGGGGGCGACGAGCGCGACCTGGTCCCGCAGACACTCGGCCACCTCGCGCTCGGTGCGGCCCTCGCCGCCTACGAGCACTGGCTCGCCACTGGTGAGGATCTGATTCCGATTCTGCAGCAATCATTGTCGCTACTTACTGCGCCGACCGGATCGACCGCACCGATCCGCCGGGACGGGTCGTGATGGACGCGCCCGGATCCGACCCGGAACGACCGTTCGCGATCGTCACCGGAGCCGCCCGTGGGATGGGCGCCGCCATCTCGCTTCAGCTTGCCCGCGACGGCTTCGACCTCGTCCTGGTTGATGCACCCGGGGTGGACGGCCGGCCGGCGCTCGGCTACCCCCTCGGCACGGCAGTGCAGCTCGATGCCGTGGCAGATATGTGCCGGGAGAACGATGCCCGAGCGCTGCCGGTCAACGGGGACGTCCGGGATGAAGGTGTCCTGCAAGAAGCGGTCGCGCTGATCCCTACCGGTGGACTGCGAGCTGCCGTGGCGGTGGCGGGCATCATCGGAGTCGACAAGCCCGCCTGGGAATTCACCAGGGCCGAACTGGATGTCGACCTGGCAACAAACTTCCACGGGGTGGCGAACCTGGCCCGGGCCGCCGTTCCGCTGCTGCTCGCCGCGCCGGCCGGCACTGCCCGATTCGTTGCCGTCGTCTCGACCGCGGGGGAAACCGGGTTCCCCCGCCTGGCCGGCTACGTCTCGTCGAAACACGCCGCCCTCGGCTACGTTCGAACTCTCGCGGCCGACCTGGGCCCGCTGGGGGTGACGGCCAACGCGGTCTTGCCGGGCAGCACCAGAACCACGCTGCTGGAGCGCAGCGCTTTGGTCTACGGACTGCCGGACATAGAGCAGTTCGCCACGCACCAACGGCTCGGCCGACTCCTCGAACCCGCTGAGATCGCCGCGGCCGTGAGCTGGTTGTGCAGCCCAGGCGCTTCCGCGGTGACGGGGGCCGCGTTCCGGGTGGACGGCGGCTTCGTCGGATGACCACCGAGCAGCGCAGGCGAGCCCAGGTCGACGGCTGGCGGCTGGGTCCGGGGGTTCGCTGGCTCGACGAGACCACCCTGGCCGGGGGCGCGCCGTATCGGGTGATCACCGTGACCACCCGGGGCGCCGGAATGCTGCGGGATTTGTTGGCCGGGTCACCGGTGCACCGTGAACTCGCCGTCGACCAGTACCTCAACAAGCTCCAGTCCGCGGGCCTGCTGTTGGCGCCCACTCCGCCGCCGACCGATCATCTCGGGGTGACGGTGGTCATTCCGGCGCGATCCGCGCCGGAGCCGTTGCTGGCCCTCCTGCACCGACTGCCGGCCGATATCCCGGTCATCATCGTCGACGACGGGTCGCCGGAACCGCTCAGCACCCTCAGCCTGCTGCGGAGCGGAGTGCGGGTGCTGCGGCACAACCGGTCTCGTGGTCCGGCAGCGGCTCGCAACGCAGGCGCGGCCCAGGTGCAGACGCCGTGGATCGCCTTCCTCGACGCGGACACCATGCCGGAAGAGAACTGGATCGCCGAATTGAAGGGCCGGATCAAGGCCCTGGCGGACATCGAATCCACCCGCGAACCTATTGTCCTGGCGGCGCCGAGGATCTACCCGCTGCGAGGTTCAGTACCTGATCGTGTCTGCAAAGCAACGGCAGACACGATCAACCGGCCCGATGGTCGCGGGCGACTGGGTGCCTGGTTCGAGGAACGGGTGTGTGCGCTGGATCTCGGGGATACGCCCTCCGACGTGGGCATCGGCAAAGCGGTCTCCTACGTCCCCAGCGCCGCCATGCTCGTCGACACCGCCGCGTTCCGCGAGGTCGGTGGGTTCAACGAAACAATGCAGGTCGGGGAGGACGTCGATCTGGTGTGGCGACTCGCCGCCCATGGCCGGATCCGGTATCTGCCGGATGTTCGGGTGGGTCATCGCCCACGCGGCAGCCTGTTCGCGGCGCTCGACCGCCGACGGGTCTACGGCTCCAGCGCCGCCGATCTCGGGCGGCGACACCCTGGAGCACTTCGCCATGTCGACGTGTCGATCTGGTCGTTCGGACCGTGGCTGCTGGCGATCGTCGTGCATCCGTTGGTTGGGCTCGCCGCCGCGGGGTTGACGACGGCCATCGCGCCCTGGGGGATGGGTGACCTGTCCGCGAAGCACGCCCGACGACTGGCCGCGCAGGGCCACCTGCGGGCCGGCGGCGGGCTCGGCAGGTGGCTGATTCGGCCGATGCTGCCGGCCACCGTGGTTGCCGGACTCCTCGCGCCCCGGTTGGGCAAACGGCTCTTCGTCGCGGCGGCCGCCGGGCTTGGGTATCTGGTTGCCCTGGACGTGCGATCGGCCCGGGAGAAGGGAGCTTCGACACCGGACGTCATCCGGTTGGCCGCCGAGTCGCTGATCGCCAGGACGTTGGACGACGCGGCCTACAGCATCGGTGTCTGGCAGGGGGTTTTCGCCCGTCGCACCCTCGAACCGGTGCTCCCACGGGTCAGGGATCTCCCCCGGGTTCCTCCGAACAAGCTACGTCAGTGGGTCAACCGTTGGCGGCAAACCCTGCTGAGGTGGCCGAGTGGGCGATGATGAGCAGGCGAGGATGCCGGTCACGTCGACCGACAGGACCAGCACCGCAACGCAGCTGCCGCCACTGGCCGCCGCCACCTGGCCGCAGGTTGATTCCTCCCGGCGCCGACTGCTGTTACTACCGCTGGGTTCCACCGAGCAGCACGGGCCGCATCTGCCGTTGAGCACCGACACGTTGATCGCGACAAGGCTTGCGGAACAAGTACATTCGCGTCTCCCGCAGGCCGGTTTGGCGCCGCCGATGCCCTATGGGGCCAGCGGCGAGCACAAGGATTTTGCCGGCACGCTGTCGATCGGCACCGAGGCGCTCACCGCATTTCTGGTGGAGTTCGTCCGGCATGCCGCCATGACCTGGACGCACGTGCTGGTCATCAACGGCCACGGCGGCAACGCATTCGCACTGCGGCAGGCGGCCGACCTGATGAGTGCCGAGGGTCGGTCGCTGACCGTGCAACACGCCGCGAGCGGAGGACCGCGCGCCGATGCGCACGCCGGCTACCGCGAGACGTCGCTGATGCTGCACCTGGCACCGGACAGCGTGCGGATGGACCTGATCGAGCCGGGCAACGTCTCGCCACTGACCGAGCTGGCCGCACCGCTACGGGCCAGCGGCGTGCGAGCGGTGAGCGAGAACGGCATCCTGGGTGACCCCAGCGGCGCAACCGCCGACGAGGGCAGCCGAATCTTTGGCGTCCTGACCGCAGCCGCCGTCGCCACCGCTGCTCAGATCATGCACAGCTGACCTGCTCACGGTCGTCCCGAGTTGGCCCCGTCCGATCGGGTAGGTCCGTCCCGTCCGTTGGGTGGTTCGCACGGCGACGTCCCGCACGTAGTGTCCGAGAAAGGACAGCAATGGAGGACCACATGGACCGTTACGTCATCGAACGTTCGCTGCCCGGAGCCGGTGTGCTCTCCGACGCGGAGATCCGAGAGTTGAGCGCACGGTCCAATCAGGTGCTCGCGGACCTCGGCGACGGCATCGCCTGGGTCGAATCGTTCGTCGGCGACAACAAGCTGTTCTGCGTCTACGAAGCCGACCGGCCGGCGCTCATCCGCGAGCATGCTGCGCGGAGCGGATTCCCCTGCGACACGATGGAACCCGTTCGCCGTACCATTTCGCCGGTCGACGGGCGATGATGGAGCCCGGGACCACCAACCTCGCTCGGCGCACCGAATCGGGTTGGTCCCGCCAACGGAGGTGAGCGGCGTGACGACTGGGCACCATGACGTGCACCGGCCGCAGCCTCTGGCGGTACACCGCTCGGCCACGCACGACCACAACGGCGCCGCTGCGCCGGTCGAATACTCCACGTCGATCGTCAAGTTCCACGCTCCCGAGATCGTTTTCGGCATTCGGTCGCTGGCGGAATCGGGATTCGCGGCGGGCCGGCTCGGCGCCCGCCGCCCCTTCGTGGTGACCGATGACGGCGTTCACGACGCTGGTTGGGTCCACGAGCTGCTCAGCCACCTGCGGGCCGTCGGCCTGGACCCCACTGTCTGGCGGGGTGTCTCGCCGAACCCCAAGGACGTGGAAATCGCGGCGGGGTACGAGCGGTACCTCGATTCGGGATGCGACGTGCTGGTGGCAATCGGCGGCGGTTCGGTGATGGATGCGGCCAAGGGCATCGCAATTCTGTCCGGGAATGCCGGTTCGATCCTGGATTACGCGGGCGTGGACCAGATCAGCAATCCCATCCCGCCGCTGCTGATGATTCCGACGACCGCGGGCACCGGAGCTGACGTCTCGCAGTTCTGCATCGTCACGGACACCCGGCGATCGGTCAAGGTCACGATCATGGGCCGGGCGCTGGTTCCCGACACGTCGATCACCGACCCCCGGTTGCTGACCACCATGCCGGAATGGCTCAGTGCCGCCACCGGGCTCGACGCTTTGACGCACGGAATCGAAGCGTTCGTCTCGCTGGCGCACAATCCACTTGCCGACGTCCACGCGCTGAGCGCGGTGCGCTTGGTCAGCAGGTACCTGCCCGCGACCATCCGCCGCCCCTTGGAGATGGAATCCCGCACCCAGATGGCGCAGGCGAGCCTGGAGGCCGGTCTGGCCTTCTCCAACGCGATTCTCGGTGCGACGCATGCGATGAGCCACCAAGTCGGCGGCCTGCTCGACCTCCCGCACGGTGTATTGAACGGAATCCTGCTACCCCACGTCATTCGCTACAACGCGCAGGCCGTACCGGACCGTTTCCTGGACCTTGCGCTCGCCGTCGGGCTGCCGGTGGCCGGTGCACCGGCAGATGAGGTCGCCGACATGCTGTCCGGCTATGTTCGAGAGCTCGGTGACGAGGTCGGCGTACCGCGGGGTCTGCGCGACATCGGTGTCAAGGAAACCGATATCCCGGTGCTGGCGATGTCGACGCTCGAGGATGCCTGCCTGACAACGAATCCGCGCAAGGCCGACATCGTCGACATCGAGGGGCTGTTCCATGCCGCGATGTGACGCTGGCGCCTCCCGGTGAGCGCCACCGGGGTCAACGAGCAGGCGGATCTCGCCCGGCTGACCGGTGTCCGATCCGGGAAACGTTCCTATTACCGCGAGTTCATCCGGACGGACGAGCGAATGCAGCGCACCATTCGTGCGTTGGACTCCATTTCCCGGGCGCTGGTGCGGACGGTGGAAGGTCCGCGATCCCTGCTGGAGGAAGTGGCCCGCACCGCCGGCGATCACCTGTCCGCTCCGTGGGTGGTGCTCGGGTTGTGTGATGGAAGCCTCGCTCGTGCCCGGCCCCGTTTTGTCGTGGTCGACGGCACCGGAAACGCCGTCGAGGACGAGGAGGCCCTGCTGCCGGACGTGCGGGTCGAACTGGCGGCGATCCGGTCCGGGGCTACCGTGCCCGCCGAGTCCGACAGCGCCTGGGTGCGGGTACCCATGACGCTGGAGGGCAAACTCGTCGGTGGCCTGGTTGCGATCCACGACCTGCCTGCGCCACCGGAGCCGGGGGATCTCGCTGTGCTCCGCACCTTGGCCAATCAGGCTGCCATTGCGCTGCACACCTCCGAGCAGTACCAGGCTGGGCTCGAACTGCACCGCCGGGCACAGGAGTTGTACGACGAGGCCACGGCCCAGGCCCTCGACCTGACGGCCAGGACGAATCAGCTGCGGCAGACCGAGCAACGCCTGGTCGCCGCGCACCAACGGGAATTGCTGGACGGCGAACGTCACCGCATCGCGCGTGAACTGCACGACAGTGTCAGCCAGTTCGTGCTGAGCGCCGGCATGGCGGTGGAGATGGCGCGCGGCGAGGTGGCCGGCCTCGGACCGGCCGGGGCGGCCGCCGGCCAACAACTGGATCGAGCCAAGGGCCTGACCCAGGAGGCCATCACGCAGCTGCGCGAGGCAATCTACGCACTGCATCACCCGGAAAGCGGCGAATCGCCTGCCTCCCTCTCGGATCTGCTGACCGAGCTTGCCGGGCACTATCGTCCGCGCCTGCAGGTGCAGGTCCGGGTCGAGGGCCGCCCGCCCGACATCGCGGACACCGCGGATCACGAGCTGGCGCGCATCGCCGGCGAGGCCCTGTTCAATGTCGCCACCCACGCCGATGCCCACCGGGCCGTTGTCCGGCTGCGGTACGCCCCCGGCCTGATGGTGTTGAGCATCGCCGACGACGGGGTGGGCGATCCGCTGACGCTCAGCAGGCTCCTGCGCATCGAGCGGCACGCATTGACCGACGGACGCCATCGTGGCCTGGCGAACATGGCGGCCCGTGCGGAGAAACTGAACGGCTCCCTGGTTTTTCGCCGCGCTCGGCTCGGCGGCGTGCGCGTGGAGGTACGGATTCCCCTTCCCATCCAACCGGCTGCGGAACCATATGGAGAACACTCCGCCACCCTGGAGTCGTCGCGATGAATTCCTCAGTTGCCGCACCGGTCACGCCCATCGACATCGTGTTGGTCGACGATCACGCGATTGTCCGGCAGGGCTTGCGGGCCATTCTGGAGCGGGAGGACGACCTGCGGATCGTCGGGGAAGCCGCCGACACCGCGGCGGCCATCGCCATTGTCAATCAGGTCCGACCGCAGATTGTGCTCCTTGACCTGAAGCTGTCCGCAGCCTCGGACACCGAGGGCCTGGATCTGTGTGCGGCACTCGTCGCCGGCCACCCTGGACTCGGTGTGCTGGTGCTGACCACCTTCCTCGACGATCATCTCGTGCTCGCGGCGATCCACAACGGCGCCCGAGGCTACGTTGTGAAGGACGTCGACACCTCGGCTCTCATCCGGGCGATTCGCGACATCTATCGTGGTGGCAGTGCTTTCGATGCGGGCAGCGCCGCCGCGATGGTGCGCGGGATCCATTCGGGATCCGTCGAGTCGGACAAGAAGCTCACCGCACGGGAGCAGGAGGTGCTGGAATCGCTCGCCCGTGGGCTGTCAAATGTGGAGATCGGGAAGAAGCTTTTCATTTCGGACACCACTGTCAAGTTCCACGTGGGCAACATCCTGCGAAAGCTCGGGGTTTCCCGCCGCGCGGAGGCAGTACATCTGGCCGGCAAAATGGGACTGATTTGAGCTGTCCTGTGCTGGTGGCTCACTTTTCGCGGTCCAGCACCAGCCAACCACCGAGATGCTCGTGCACCGCGAACGTCCAGCCCGCCGCGCGTCGCCCCCAGGCGATCAGGTCGGCCTCACTGATCGTGCGGACATGGCCGAAGGCCGCCGTCGGCTCGTCCTCGTACGGAACGGCGATCACCACCCGTCGGGTGGCAACTCGCATCGCCTCCTCGATGGCCGCCTGGCCGTGCCGGGTGTCCAGGTGCTCCAGGAGATGGATCAGCAGCACGACGTCGACGCTGCAGCCTGGGCGCGGAATCCGCGCCGCGTCGGCGACGAAGGTCTCGACGGTCACCGGAAGTTGCTCGGCGACGGCGGCCAGCAGCCGGACCGTCCCCGGTGAGATATCCGAGGCGATGACGGTCCGGGCCGGCATTCTCGCCAGGTAGAGGGAGAGAAACCCGAAGCAGGAGCCGATCTCCAACACCGCGGCGGTGGTCGGGACCAGCGAATCGGCGTGCTCGTGGATCGACGCGAATTCCGCGAGGGCATCGACCGGCCCCGCCCGGCGCACGTCAGCACGTCCCGCCTCATACCTGCGAAAACTGTTCTGGTAGAACAGCATCCACGCATCGATGGCCACCGACCTGGAGGTCAGCACGACCCCGGTGAAAAGCCGCTCGAAGACGGAATTCCCGGTGATCCATCCCGGCACGAAGAGCTCGTCGTTGATGATCGTCGTCAGAGCGTCGTCGATGGAGTTCTCCGGCACCCGGTGCCGGACGACGAGTCGCCACTGCTGACGCCACACCTCGAAGTGTTCGGTCTGCGCAACCATTGCGCCGCGCACCGGAAGCCGACCCGCCGGTGGTACCACGGTGACCAACGCGTCGCAGTAGCAGTCGTCCTGCAGCTTGGCCAGCGGATCTATCGGCGCAACGGCCCGACCGTCGGGATCGACGGTCCGCTCCGGACCACTCAGGGCGAGATTCGAGCCGGTATGACGCACACCGGCGACCACCCCTGCCGGCATGCGGTCGTCAACATCCATCGAATGCCCTTCTTACCGCGAACGTCCCTGGGTGAGCAGCGGCGTTGCCCGGCTTCGCCGCCCTCAGTCAATCCAGAAGTGGGCCGCTGCAACAGGCGGGCTTTCGCAAACTGTCACAACGGGCGTGCTGGTACCTGGCCGCGGACAGGGCGCGGCCTCGACGGATGGAGGGGTAACCGATCACCGAATTCGGTTCCGCCGAGCCTGCCACGACGATGTGATCCACGTCATACTGATGGCGCCCTTGACCGACGGATTGGTCTATGCCAATCTATCCAAGTTGGTCTATACCAATCGTCGGCCAGCGCGAGTGCGTTCAGCCGGGGTGACCGAAAATGGAGGTAGTTCTCAGATGAGTCAGGCCACAGTGGCGGACAAGAAGAAGTCGGGGTTGCGTATCCCCGGGTTTGCGCAGCTCCAGCGACTCGGCAAGAGCCTTATGCTGCCGATCGCGCTCCTGCCCGCCGCCGGCATTCTGCTGCGGTTGGGCCAACCCGACCTGCTCGGCGGAATCGACGTGCCGGTGATCGGCCCGTTCTTCGAGGCAATGAGCGCAGCAGGTGGCGCGATCTTCGCGAACCTGCCACTGCTGTTCGCGATCGGCGTTGCCATCGGTTTCGCCAAGAAGGCGGACGGCTCCACCGCGCTGGCCGCGGCAGCCGGCTACCTGGTGATCGAGGCGGTGTTCAAGTCCATGTCGCCCGTGGTACTCGAGGGCGTCCTTGATGTCGCCGGGGTGCAAGCGCAGATCAACTACAGCGTGTTCGCCGGCATCCTGGTCGGCCTAGTGACCGCCGTGCTGTTCGACCGTTATCACACCATCCAACTGCCGTCATATCTCGGCTTCTTCGGTGGCCGCCGCTTCGTACCCATCGTGGTATCGGTGGCCAGCCTGATCATGGGCTTCGCATTGAGCTACTTCTACCCGATCTTCGATGCGGGCCTCACCTCGGTCGGTGAATTCATCGGTGGCGCCGGGGCGTTCGGCGCCTTCACCTACGGCTTCGCCAACCGGATGCTGATCCCGATCGGGCTGCATCACATCCTGAACACCTATGTCTGGTTCATCTACGGCGACTACCAGGTGCCCGGCGGCGATGTCGTCACCGGCGAACTCACCCGCTTCGCCGCCGGCGACACGACCGCGGGCCTGCTGACGTCCGGCTTCTACCCGATCCTGATGTTCGGGCTCCCGGCCGCCGCCCTGGCCATGATCCACATGGCGAACAAGAAGCAGAAGAAGATCGCCTTCGGCATCCTCGGCGCCGCCGCGATCACCGCCTTCCTCACGGGCGTCACCGAACCGCTGGAGTTCGCGTTCATGTTCGTGGCGTTCCCGCTGTACCTCGTGCACGCTGTGCTCACCGGGCTGTCGCTGGCCATCGCCTACAGTCTGGATATCCACCTGGGCTTCTCCTTCTCGGCCGGCCTCATCGACTTCCTGCTGTACGGCACCGCCCCGGCCGCGCAGAACGTCTGGATGCTGCTGGTGATGGGCGCCGTATTCTTCGCTGTCTACTACGTGCTGTTCCGCCTGGTGATCCGCTGGTGGAACCTGCGGACCCCCGGCCGCGAGCCGGACGACGAGTTCGAGGCCGAGCAGGCCGCCAACTACGAGGACGACACCGCACCGGCGATCTCCGGCGGCGGCGTCGCGGTGGCCACCAGGACGGCCGCCAACGTCAAGGCCGAACGGCTGATCGCCGCGTTCGGTGGCCGGGACAACCTGGTGAACGTCGACGCCTGCATCACCCGGCTGCGGATGGAGGTCGCCGACAAGAGCAAGGTCGACAAGGCCCGGTTGAAGGCGCTGGGCGCCGCGGGCGTGATCGAGGTCGGCAACAACGTCCAGGCCATCTTCGGCACCCAGGCAGATGCCCTGAAGGGCGACATCAACGATGCCCTCGCCGGGCCGGCCCCGGTCGCTCCGCTCACCGCGGACGTGCCGGCTGCGCCCCCAGTCGCGGCACCCGCGCCGAGCGCACCGTCCCAGGAAAGCCTGTCCAGCAGCACCACCGCTGTTCTCGCTCCGGTTCGCGGCCGTGCAGTGTCCCTGCAGATGGTGCCGGATCCGACATTCGCCCAGGGCATCGTCGGCCATGGCGCGGCGATCGACCCGCCGCACGAGGTCATCGACGCGGTCGCGCCGATCAGCGGCACCGTGCTGCAGATGTTCCCGCACGCTTACATCATCGTGAGCGCCGACAACGTCGGAGTGCTGGTGCATCTCGGCCTGGACACCGTCCAGCTGAAGGGTGCGGGCTTCACCGCGCTCGTGGCGAAGGGGGATCACGTCGAGGCCGGCCAGCCGGTCATCACCTATGACGTGCCCGCGGTGGTCGCCGCCGGACGCAATCCGATCGTTCCGGTCATCGTCATGGACAAGAAGCCGGAGCACATCACGCTGGACGACGTCATCGCTGCCGGCGGCCAACTGACGGCCTCGCAGGAGCTTCTCACCGTCGACAGCTGAGCGGGCCCGTCGCCCGAGACGCAACCGCCGGGCGCCGCCGGATCAACCGATCCGGCGGCGCCCCGACAAGCGCTCCCCACAACACGAATCGAACCCAGAAAGAGGAAATAGCCATGGAAATCGTCATCTTCCCGGACACCGCCGCAATCGGCCGCCTCGGCGCGGACGCCTTTGAAAATCTGTTGCAGCGCAAGCCTGCCGCCGTTCTCGGTCTGGCCACCGGGTCCTCGCCGCTGTCGATCTACGACGAGCTGGCTGCCCGCTGTGCCGACGGCTCGGTCTCGTTCGCCAAGGCGTCCGGGTTCACCCTCGACGAGTACGTCGGGCTGCCGGCCGATCACCCGGAGTCGTACCGGAATGTCATCGACAAGGACTTCGTGTCCCGGGTGGACTTCGCGTCGGGCGCCATCCAGGGCCCGAACGGGTTGGCCGAGGACATCCCGGCGGCCTGCGCCGCCTACGAGTCCGCCATCGCGGCGGCGGGCGGGGTCGACCTGCAGATTCTCGGGATCGGCACCGACGGGCACATCGGCTTCAACGAGCCCGGTTCCTCGCTGGCGTCGCGAACCCGGATCAAGACGTTGGCCAGGCAGACGCGGATCGACAATGCCCGGTTCTTCGACGGCAACCTGGACGCGGTCCCCACCCACTGCCTGACCCAGGGGCTGGCCACCATCATGGCCGCCCGGCATGTCGTGCTGGTCGCGACCGGCCCCGGCAAGGCGGAGGCGGTGCATCACCTGGTCGAAGGGGCGGTCAGCGCGCTGTGGCCGGCGACCATCCTGCAGCACCATCCGCACGTCACGGTGCTCCTCGACAGCGCAGCCGCCGGCCGGTTGCAGTTGGCCGACTACTACCGGGAGACCTACCGGGCCAAGCCGGCCTGGCAGGGCATCTGACCTCTCCGACCTCGCCCACCGCACACCTGAGATACGGCTGAGCCGAACCGATCTCCGGTAGAGCAACAGATGTCAGGCACCAGCGATCGGGCCCGGTAGCGCGAACCAGCGCTACCGGGCCGTTGCTGTGGTTGCGCTGATCAGCGGGCGCGGGCACCGACCGCTACCTTGTGCATCCATGCGGGTCACTGTGTTGGGCGCGGCTTCGGTGCAGCGAGCCGGCCACCCGGTCGATCTCGGTGGCCCCAAGGTGCGCTCACTACTGGCCGCCCTCGCGTTGTATGCGGGACGCCCGGTCAGCCCTGATCGGATCATCGACCTGCTCTGGCAGCGGGACCCACCGCCCGCCGTCACGGCCTCGCTGCAGACCTACGTCGCGAAACTCCGCCGCGCCGTCGAACCCGATCGGGCCGCCCGCGCGCCCTCCACCGTCCTGCTCACCTCAACGGCCGGTTATGCGCTGCACCTGCCGCCCGATGTCCTGGACTGCGCCGCATTCCGGCAGTCGGTCGGCGAGATACACCGTCGGCTGCTCCGCCCGGTCGATCGTCTCCCCCGAACACCGCCCGACCTGACGGCGGACGACCTGTGGTTGTTGCGTGCGGAGCTAACCGCTGTCCTGGACATGTGGTCGGGCACGCCCTTTCTCGATCTCCCCGACGACGACGTTGTCCTCGCCGAGCGTGCCGGCCTCGCGGCATTGCGGTTGGTCGCGCTGGAGGATCTCGCCCTGGTGCGCGTCGCGCTGGGCGAGGAGTCAGCGGTGGCGGTGGACCTCGAGCCGCTCGTGATGAGTCATCCACTGCTGGAATCACTCTGGGCCGTCAGGATTCTTGCGCTCGCCCGGTCCGGTCAGCAGCAGGGATCATTGGCGGCCGCCCGCCTGATTCGGCGGTCGTTGGCCGACGAACTCGGGGTGGATCCCGGTCCGATGCTGCAGGATCTCGAACGTGCAGTCCTGCAGCAGTCCGCCGAACTGTGGTGGCGACCATCCGAGGGTTTGAGTTCAGTCCACCGCTCGGCGAACTCACCGCTCGGCCGGCCCGGCGAGACACCAACGCCGGACCCGACTGTCCGACCGGAGACCACGGAGAAATGGCCGCTGATCGGCCGGCACTCCGAGATCGAGCAGCTGCAGACAGCGCTGGCAAAGGCGGAAACCGGCAGCCCCGCGGCCGCGATGCTGATCGGCGAACCGGGGATCGGCAAGTCCCGCCTGTTGCGAGAACTGTCCACCTTGGCGGCGAAACGCGGATTTCTGGTCGCCAGCGGCAGTTGCTCGCAGGACGACGGCGCCCCCGCGTTGTGGCCGTGGTCGCGCATCCTCGCAGCGCTGGACGAAACGAAGCCCGTGGCGGCAGCGGACCGGATCCAGCTGATCCCCGGTCCGGGCGCAGCGCCAGCTGTCGCCGACAGTGGCGATAGGTGGGACCTGTGGGAGGCCGTCCTGCGCCGGCTCCTGATCGCGGCAGCATCCGCGCCGCTGCTGGTGCTGGTCGACGACCTGCACTGGGCCGATCCGGCGTCGCTGATCCTGCTGCGACATCTGGTGGAGCGATTGGCCGATCCCGCGGTCGCCGCGCGCATTGCCATCGTGCTGGCCCGGCGCCGCTTCCCCGAACCGCGCGGTCCACTCGCGGCCCTTGGCGAGACCCTGGCGCGAACCGGTGCCCAGCGACTGGAGATCCGTGGCCTGCAGCCCGCCGAGATCGAGCAGCTCGTCGACGCCGCCACCGGCACCAGGATGTCACTGGAACGGGCAGCGCAACTGTTCGAGCGTACCGGTGGCAACGCCTTCTTCGTGACCGAACTGATCCGGCTGTCATTGCAGAACGAGGGCAATGCGGCGAGCGAGATCCCCGCTGCGGTCTCCGATGTGGTGCTCTCCCGGCTGTCCGTGCTGCCGGATCCGACCCGGCGCATCGTCGGGGTGGCCGCCGTCATCGGGCGGGACTTCGATGCCGTCCTGCTCGCCGCGGTCACCGACAACGACGTGGACGACATCCTCGATTTGCTGGACCCGGCGCTGGCCACCGGCCTGGTGATGGAACGCGACGCAGGCCGGTTCCAGTTCTCTCATGCCCTGGTTCGGGACGCCGTCAACACCTCGCTCTCGGCAACCAGGCGTTCGGCTCGGCATGCCGACATCGCTGCCGCCCTCGACCGCGGGCAGAGCCTGGATCTGCGTGGCGGACGATCGGAGGCCGCCCGGCATTGGCTGGCGGCCGGTCCCGGGCACGCCGCCACGGCCTGGCGGGCGGCCGCCGCCGCGGCCGCGGATGCCATGGCGTTGCTGGCCTGGGAGGAGGCAGCGGGACTGCTGACCGAGGCGCTCGCCGCCGCCGAGATGGACTCGACAGCAATCGAACGGGACCGCTACGACCTGCGGATGCGGTTGGCGGACGCGTGCCGGTGGTCCGGCGACCGAGCGGGCATGGATGCGGCACTACGGGCGGCGATCGCCGACGCCGAGCAACTGGGCGATGTCGAACTTGTCGCCCGGGCCGCGATCGGCAGCCTCGAAGGTAGCGCCTGGTTTCCGCGCGCTTACGCGGAGGTCGAAACCGAGCGCATCCGGACACTGCGCAACGCGCTGCGCCGGTTGCCTTCTCAAGACAGCGAGCTGCGCTGCCGGGTGATGCTCGCGCTGGCCATCGAGCTGTACTACGCCGATGCGCCGCAGGAAATCGATGCACTGACCGAACAGGGCCTGGCGATGGCCCGTCGGATCGACGATGCCGCGCTCCTCGTCTGGGCGAGCACCGCGGCCTATCAGGCAACCTGGAAACCGTCGACCGCCGAACTCCGCTACGGCTGGATCGCCGAGGCATTGACCGCCGCCATCGCCCTCGGCGACGCGAGGACCGAGGCCGTGACGAGATACCTGCTGGCCGGCGCCGCCCAGGAGACGGGGCGGATCGACGAGATGCGCGAGCAGATCGCGGTGTCCCGGTCGTTGGCGCTGCAACACCGGCTGGCCACCGTAGAGGTCGCGCTCGGCTGGCTGGAAGCGCCGTGGCTGGCACTACAGGGCGACTACGCCGAGGCCTACGCCCTGATCGCGCACACCGCTCAGACCATGAACCGCACCTCGATGAATCAGCAATCGGAGGCACTTGCCGGAACCGCGATGACAATACAGATCATTCAAGGCCAGCTGGACGAGGCTACGGTGGAACAGTTCTCGCTGGTCGCGTCGAGCAGCGAGATCCCGATGTCGGCGAACGTGCTTGTCGTCCTGTTGCGCGCGGGGCGGCTCGCCGAAGTACAGGAGCGATATGCCGCACAGGGCCTGACCCTGGGGCCTGAGACCTGGTTCAGCCTGATCAGCGACAGCCTGGCCGCCGAGGTAGCCGCCGAGGTCGGCGATCCGGAGCTGGCGATGCAGGTCTATCGCCGGCTCGCACCGTTCGCCGGCCGGCCGGCGACTGCTGCGGCCAGTTCGGCAATCTGGCCGGTCGACTGGTTTCTCGCCGTTGCGGCGGCCGCAACCGGTGAGAAGCAGGTGGCAACAACACATGCCGATGCCGCTGAACGGCTGTGCCGCTCCTGGCGGATCGAGCCGGCCATTGGCTGGATCCACAGCCAACGGCGGCGCTTCGGTTTCTGACCGACGTTCAGCAGCCGAACGCCCGCCGCTCGCTCCGTTCGAACCGTGGCCGCAGGATCCAGCGCCACGGCAGCCGCAGCATCCCGGCTCCGGGCTGTCGAAAGAGTGCCTCGCGGGCGGGTTCCGGCAGACCATCCAGCACCCAGCACACCGCCTGCAACGATTCGCGGGCCGTGTACCCGGCCGCAAAGTGCTCGCGCTCCAACGTTTCCCAGTCCTGTTGGGAGAGGTAACGCTGGACGAGTGCGAGGGCGTCGGTCTCCTCGTGGGCCAGATGCGCCCCCAGAATCTGCCGCGCCGCGACCAGTCGGATCTCCAGCGCCGCTCGCGCATCGGCATCCGCCGTTGCCGCCAGCCGATCGAAGCCCTGGCCACAGGACTGCAGCAGCGGATCGATATCGGCATGCTCGGCCTCCATGGCCTCCAAGGTCGCCCGCGCCGCGGTGTCACCGGCAGCATCGACCCGTTCCAACAGCAGCGGCCACAACCCGGCGTCCTCACCGGTGTGGTGCTTGTGCAGCACCAGCGAGAAATACCGCCACCGCCGGGACAGGGCCTGCCACCTGGCTCGATCCCCCAGCTCGGCCAGCGGAACGGTCCGCGCGAAATTGTTCAGGTCTCGCCGAAAACCGTGATGCATCAGGAACATTCCGGCCAGGTCGACCGGACCCTCGGGGGCCGTGGCCTGCCCGCGCAGGGTCAATTGTTCGACGATCGGTGCTGCGCTCATCGGTGCCTCCAGGTTATTCACCGGACCCCGCGGCCCGCCATCACCAGACTGTCCGGTCGACTCCAGATCGTCTGGAGACCGACTGGAACATCCGATTGAGCGCCGCCAAGCCGTGCCCTCCAGTCCTCCACCAGTGCGCATCCAGTCGGCTCAGCAAGATTGGTGACGACCCGCACACCGACCAGCAAACGGAGAACCGATGCTCACCTCCAGCCGACCGACCACCGAGCAGGCGGGCGTCCTGGCCGCCTACCGAACGGGTGAATTCGCGACCGTCAGCCGGCGGGGCACCCCGATCGCCTGGCCGGTCGCCACGTGGCAGCGACCGGACGGATCGTTCGTATTGACCACATCAATTGCGCTGCCGCAGAAGGCCTTCAATATCCGGCGGAATCCGGAGGTGGCGATGTTGTTCTCCGACGCCACCGGAAGCGGCTTGACCGACCCACCACAGATCCTCGTGCAGGGAACCGCATCCTGCCCGGACGAGGTTGTGACGGACGTCAGTTCGCTACCCGAGTACTGGATCCGATTGATGCAGCGCCAACCGTCCAGCAAGTCCGTCAGTTCGATCATCGGTCGCCGCCTGATGGACTTCTACTACCTGCGGCTGATCATCACCGTCACGCCGACGGCCATCGTCACCGGGCCCGGACTTCGCGCGAAGACCCCGCTGGTGGCGTCGGCCCAGCCAAAATCCCAGCGGTCGACTCCCATCGGCCAAGTCGCCACTCGGCTGCCGGACTTCCGTTCCGGCGTTCTCGCGGCCTTCGACGAGGCTGGGCGGCCCACCCTGCTGCGCGTCGTTCCCGCCGCCGACAGCTCGGCGCTGGTGTTCGACGTCCCCGAATGGGCCGGCGTGCGGCCGGGTGCGGCGAGCCTGCTGTGCCACAGCCATGACGACAAGCTCGACTCGCAGGACAGTTTCGTTGCTGCCGGGACGCTGGGACAGCGCGACGGCAGGTGGACGCTGAGCACGGACCGGTTCATCCCGGGCCCAGGGACAGGTGGGCCGCTCGCCATGGTGAAAACCGTGCACGGCCTGCGTTCCACCGCTGCGCGGTACCTGGACCGACGCGGGCTGGATCGTCCGGCGGTTCAGTGGGCGGCCATCGACGAGCTGTGGCGACGGGCAAAAGCCGACGCAGAATAGGGGGGCGAACCACCGCGACGTGGCCCGATCCCTACCGCACGGCTCTTTTGACGAGTTCGCCGATCCGAGCCTCCACCTCGGCGGTCAGCGCCGTGAGAGCAAAGGCAGTGGGCCACAGGTCGCCGTCATCGAGATTCGCCTGCTGCTCGAAGCCGAGGGTTGCGTACCTCGACTGGAACTTCTCCGCGCTCTGGAAGAAGCAGAGGACCTTGCCGTCCTTGTAGTAAGCAGGCATCCCGTACCAGAGCTTGGGTGCCAGGTCAGGCGCCGTGGCCGTGATGACAGCATGTACCTGCTCGGCCAAGGCCCGGTCCTTGTCCGGCATCTCGGCGATCTTCGCGAGCAACGCCTTGGCCTCCTCCGCGGCCTTGTTCGCCTTCCCGGCACCGCGTTTGGTGGCCCTCAGCTCCTGGGCGCGCTCCTTGATCGCGGCCCGTTCCGCTTCCGTGAACCCATCCGGCTCCTCGGTCGCGGTAGTGCTCTTCGCGGGGTTCTTCGTGTTCGCCATGGTGCGTCTCCCTCGTCAAGTGGTACGTCCGACGAGTCCCATTGTTGAGAAGTCATGGCCGCATTGCTTCTCGAAAACTGACCGAAGTCACCGGGACCTCGGAGCGCACTGAATACCTGACTCCTTCGTCGTCAGGTTGTTTCAGTGCTCTCCTCCTGTGCCGATTGGCGGCCCCTCCTTCGTCGGGTCCGACTTGGTCAGTTGGCTCCCCAGATGTCCTCCAGGTAGCGGTGGTCCCGGCGCAGCCCGGCGAGCCAGGTCTCGGCCTCCTCGGCGGTACTGCCGGTCTTGTCGGCATAGATCTGTTGCAGGGCCGCCCGAACTCCGGGTGCCAGGGTTCGGGCGTTGCCGCAGACGAAGATCTGGGCACCCTGTTCGATGAGGTCCCAGGTCGGGTCCCGGCGGGCCAGCATCTCGTGCTGCGCATATTTCCGGCCGTCGGCCGGCTGTCGCGAGAACGCCGTGTAGGTCTGCACATCCGCGGATTTCTCGAAGGTTTCCAGCTCGTCGGCGTACAGCCGGTCGGCCGGGGTGCGGCAGCCGAAGAACAGCAACGACGGCGCCAGGATTGCGCCGCTCTCCTTCTGTTCAGCCCGTTCCTGCAGGAATCCGCGGAACGGCGCCAGGCCGGTGCCGGCCCCCACCATGATCATCGGCACGGTGGGGTCCGCGGGTGGCCGGAACGGGATGGTGGGCTGCCGGGTGAACACGAAAACTGTGCTACCCGGTTCCATCGACTGCAGGTAAGTCGAGCACACGCCGTTGAAATCGCCGACCCCGCAACGGGCGGGGGCGCTCAGCACACCCTCGGTCAGGCTGCAGGAGCCCGGGCTCACCCGTGGCGACGAGGAGATCGAGTAGTACCGCGGAGCCAGCGCGGGCAACAGGTCGAGAAACACCGGGAAGGGCAGCCGGCACGCCGGATACCGTTCGAGGAGGTCGAGGACCGAAAGACCCGCCTCAAGCACCCTCGTTCGGTACCGGGTCTGGGATTCTTCGTCGTCACCGGTCAGGGCGTGCAACTCGGCGCGTTGCTGCTCGTCGTCGGTGGCAGCGGCCAGGATCTCGATGTCGGCGCGGGTGGCGGGCGCCTGCAGTTCGACGCAACTGCCGAGGATGCCGAGCAGCGGCGCCGGCTCGTCGATCGGCAGGTGCGTGTGGGCGCCGCTGGTGGCGGCGATCGTCAGATACATCCCTGCATCCAGCTTGAAGTGGATCATGACTCGGCGGATCAGAGCGAGGCTGTTCCGCGGCAGCACGCCGAGGTGGTCGCCGGCCCGGTACTGCATGCCGGCCGGCAATGCGACCTCAACATGCCGGGTGGACCGGGTGCCGGGCGTGCCGTTGGCCGTCAGTTCGACGTTGCGGGTGATCAACGCCGGTGTCGCCTCGTAGGAGAGCACGACCGGGTTGGTCAGTTGCCGATTCACGATCGAGATGGACAGCCGCGGACCGGCCGGCGCCTGCACGTTCGCCTCGGTCGGGAGCTGCAGGGCACGTGCGACGTCGGTCCACAGTTCCCCGTGCCACGATCGGTACTGGCCGTCGAAGTCTCCATTCGCGTTTCCCTCACCGCGTGGGTGGATCCGGGTAGCGCCATGCCGTTCCAGACGGCTGTCCAGCGACTTCGGAACGGCTTGATACGTTGCGGCCCAATCACTGTCGCCGCAGCCGAAAACGGTGTAGGGCACCCCGGTGAAGGCATCGGCGGCTAATGCGGCATCGGCCAGCCGAGCCACGAACTCGGTCGCGTTCTCCGGTGGTTCCCCGTTGTAGGAGGAACACACGATCAGCACGGCACCCTGCGTCGGCAGATCCGTTCCGTGATCGTCGAGCGCGGCAACGGTGACCTGGTACCCACGCTCGACACCCTCGCGGCCGAGCCTGTTGGCGATGCCTTCGGCCGTGCCCAGGTTGGACCCGAACAGCACCAGCAGCGGGGTGCCGTGACCGGTCGGCGCGGGTCGCTGTTCGGCGGCCAGGTGCTGCGCTTCGGCAGGCGCGGGGATGGTGACCCGCAATGGTTGATCGGTCCGCGGGCGCAGCTTGATCCAGAAGTCGTCGGGTTTCACGGTCAGTGTTGATTTGGTGTGCAGCTGGTAATTGCTGTGGTCGATGAACTCGAATCTTTGCAGGGCCAGCCCGAGAACGAGGGTTGCCTCCTGCAAGGCGAATTGGCGGCCGATGCAGGCCCGCAACCCGGTGCCGAACGGCCGATACGCCGTGGGTGGAACGGATGTGAAGCGCTCCGGCGAGAACCGATCGGGGTCGAATTCCTCGACGTCATCGCCCCAGACGCTGCGGTCCCGGTGCAGCATCGGGATGAGAATGGACAACGGGGTGTCCTTGGGAAAGACGTACTTGCCGCCTACCACGGTGTCCTGTAGCGGAGTGCGGGTGAACATCGGCGCTGTCGGCCACATCCGCAAGGATTCATCGAGGACCTGCCGAACGTAGGTGAGCCGGTGGATCTGCTCGTAGCTGGGTTCGACGTCGCCGCCGAGTACCTCGTCCACCTCGGCCCGCGCCCGCTCCGCGTACCGCGGGTTCTTGATCAGGTAGTAGATCGCGAAGGACAACAACCCGCTGGTGGTCTCGTGACCAGCGATCAGAAAGGTGAGGCACTGCGCGACGATGTTGTCGTCGGGCAGCTGCTGCCCACTCTGCTTGTCGACGCCGGTCAGCATGAGACCGAGCAGATCGGTGTTGTCGGCGGCGTCACCGAGCTTTCGTCGGTCCGCCATCAAGCCCTTGACCAGATTGACCTGAAACTCCTGATCCTCCTTGTACTGTCGCCTCGCTTGAATCCGCAGCTTCCGTTGGATGGGCAGCTCCTTGGCCTCCTTCTGCCGTTCGGCGAGGCTGCGCACCATGGCCGCGACGAACGGGTGCGGGGTGTCCCGATACAACGAATTGAACCGGTAGTCGAACCCGCAGAGCGCGATGGTGTCCAGGGTGAGCGCGGTCATGTCCTGGGGGATGTTCACCTCGTCGTCGGGATTGAGCCGGGACCACTTGTCCATCAGCTGGCCGGCGATGTCAACCATTCGCGGCAGGTATCCGCGCATCGCCTGCTGGCTGAACGGCGCCATCAGGATGTTGTGGGCGCGGCGCCACATCGGATCCGCGGTCTCGCTGGTGAACAGTCCCTGGCTGGTGTGTCCGTCCTGACCGACCTTCAACCCGGCGCCGAGCTGTTTGCCGAACCGGGTGTCGTCGCAGATCTCCTCGACCAGATCGGCGCCGGAGACGATGACGCGGTCGTTGCCCGGTACCTGCAGCCGGAAGATCGGTCCGTACTCCCGGCCCCACTCGATCAGCTTTTCCATGGGGTTGGGCGTATTCAGATCGAGCAGGTTGCCCAGCAGCGGCACCCCGTGCGGTCCCGGGAGCTGGTCGATCGTCACCGAATCCGTCAAGGCGAGCCTCGCTTCCGTCAGGGGACGAACCGAGCCGGCCACGTCCGACTTCAATGCTGCGTATATGGCGGATGGCCCAAACGGGCGGAAATGACGCTACCGCCTTGACGCGCTCACGGAAAGATCGCTGAGCATGACCCGGAAGCCAAGCTAAAAGTTTCAGCCGAATTCGAAAGTGGACCGACCGGTTAGCGTCCTACGTTTCTCGCATGACTGATGACACGGCTGCAATCGCCGGCCATGCCGGTGCTCCGCCCGAGGTGACGGCGGCAACCAACCCCACCGACGCTCGGCTCCCAGCGGCTGGGTGCCCCCGCCGTGGGAGCCGCCAACGGCGGGCGCCGAGATCGGGCACCTGCTCGGGGCCTTGAACCGGCAGCGGGCCACCTTCCGCTGGAGGGCCGATGGCCTGAACGCCGCCGGGCTGAACACCCGGTGCACGTCAAGTTCGGGACGCTGGGCCACCTCAGCCTGCGCAGGCTGCTGTTCGACCTGCTGGAGGAGTACGGCCGGGCACACCGGTCATGCGGACCTGCTCCGGGAGGCGATCGACGGCCGGGTCGGCGAGGATCCGCCGCCGGATTGGCGGCCCTGGCCCGAGGACCCAGGGTTGACCGGTGTCGCGCTGCCGACCGGGTAAGGCTCGCGACGATGGAGTTGGTGACCCGTGTCCGCGCGGCGTGGGATGGCGCGGACACGGGTGGCTCTGGGTCGGCCCTCAAGATTCGTGGTTCGCCACCGGAAACGGCACGCGACCAGGCTTCGACTCCCTGGAATCAGACTGCCCTGCTGGGCGGCTCCCCTACGGTTACCTGGGCAACTTGCATAGTTTCTGTTCGGGTCCGGAGGTTCATGAGCGGCCATCCGGTGCAATCCCGATGCCTATCTCCCGCCTACCGGGTTGGCGCTATTCGCTGGTGACAGCGCGTTGATCAAAGAAGCACACGCGCCCTCAATGCCAGTGCCGAGATAACGACCTGCAGCCTGCTCCCGGCCGCCTGGCGATTCAAAGGCATCACCCGTGAAGAAGACCGGGATACCCAGTTCGTCAACGGCCCTGAGCAGAACGACGGCGCGCGGCAGCCCTCGGCTGTCGTTGGAGATGACGACGACCCCCACTGCGCCGGCGGCCTGCGCAGCGATCTTCAGGGTGAACGTGGAGATCCGGGCACCGAGGACCTGGCACGGCCGGCGTTGGAACCGCAGCAGCAACGCCAGGGACTCGACACCGACCAGTTGCGTTTCGCGGGAGCCGCAGGCCAGCAGGATCGGTCCAAGCTCCCGTGGCGCGGGCGCATACGACCCTTGCACGTTCAGCCACGTCCGGATCGCCTCGGTTGCGACGAGGTCCTGATCCGCGCTGCGGTGCCCGGTCGCCACCAGTCCGCGCAGCAGCCGGGTGGCCGGCATCACGATCTCATCAACGCATCGGGCAAGTCCGAGGGCGGCCAGGGCCAGATCCAACTTGCTCTGCAAACCCAGCGGATCAAGCTCTCGTGAGGCCTTCACGACTCCGCGAATGAGCTGCGCCGCAAGAGCTTCGGTACCGACGCCGGTCGCAAGGGCCAGTTGACCCTGATCGGTGGTCGCGCCGCCCCCGACGGACGGCGCCAACTCCGACACGCTTGCCCCTATCCAGTGAACGAGCGACGAACCGCAGCGATACGTACTCGAAATGGCCTGCCTGGCAAACACTGACCCGGATATTGCCCTGCCGAGCGCGTCTGGCGTGGCCTTCGGCCAACTTGCATAGTTTCTTGGGTCGGACGCCGACACATTTCACGGCCGCGATTGATCTGCGGGCACCGGGTCAGTTCGACGCGCAAACCGCCGGACCCGGGTTCTCGGTTGCCAGGGCGTTGGTCAATTGGGCGCAGGCGTCCTTGATGCTGGCCCCCAGGTAACGACCCGGGACCCCGCGCCGACTCCGCGGCGTGGCGAACGCGTTTCCGGCGTAGAAGACCTCGATTCCCAATTCGTTGACAGCGCGGATCGACTCCACGGCACGAAGTCGCCCGGTCGCCAAGTGCGATACCACGACAACCCCAGCGACCGCTGTGGCCCTGGCGGCGGCCGCCAACGTTGCCGTCGAGGTTCTGGCGCCAAGCACCCGACACGGCCAGCCCTGATACCGCAACAACACGGCCGTCGACTCCAAGCCGACGGTGTGCAGGTCGCTGGGACCGCAGGCCAGCAGGATCGGACGGGGCCGGGTCGGCGGCGGGGCGAACGCGCTGCGCCGGTCGAGCCAGGCCCGCACCGCTTCGGTGGCCATCCGTTCCTGGACCACATCGCAATGGCCGACCGCCCACCACACACCGATCTGCCGCATGGCGGGCATCAGAACGTCGTCGATGCAGGCGGCAAGTCCAAGCTGTGTTGTTGCCCCATCGAGATGTAGCCGAATCGATGCGGCATCCAATCGCTCGGCGTCGTCGAGGATCTGGTGGATCAGGTCCTGTTCCGGTCCCTGCCCGCCCAAGAGGTGGCGCACGGTCTGCGCGGCAATTCCGGCCTGCTGGCCGCGGGCGATCTCGTCCCGCATCAGCCGCAAGGCGTTGACCTCGTCGGGCAGGTACCGGCGGTGCTGACCACGTCCCCGGCTGAGCGTCGGGATGCCGTAACGCAGTTCCCAGGACCGCAGGGTCGGCATCGGCACGCCGAGGATCTTGGCAACATCTTTGATCGGAACTCCCCGAGGATCCCCGACCGCGACATCCGGGCCGGTCGACTCCATGCGAGCCTCCGTCAAGTCTGGCCGATCCGCCGCCGTTCGACGCTCGGCAACGTTGCCCATTCCGACAATAGGCTCATATCGCCCGGTTCACGACCGGGACTGGCGCCAAACCGTGCGTCAGGATAACGGTGGCGGAAAGGTTGTCGCCCGGATGACGAGCAACGGCTCGACAAGGGTCCGCCGCGGATCGCAGTTCGGGTCATCGATTCGATCCAGCAGGGCCCGGCCTGCGGCGGCACCGACAAGGTCGCTGCGGTCATCGATCGAGGTGATCGCGAGGTACCGGGACTGCGCGATCGGTGAGTTGTCGTATCCGATCACCGAGACGTCCGCCGGGACGTTCAACCCGTGTTGCCGGATCGCCGCCAGCGCACCGAGCGCCATGGTGTCGTTGGCGGCGAAGATGGCCGTGACCAGCGGGTCGCGGTCCAGCAGTTCCGCCGCCGCCAGGTAGCCGTCCTCCTCAGCGGTGCCCGCCTTGGCGCCGAGCACCGCCGGTTCGATGCCGGCGGTCGCCAGCATGGCGACGAAGCCCGTGCGGCGATGCGATGCCGGCCCGCCGGACCCGGTCAGGTGGCCGATGTTTCGATGTCCCAGTCGCACCAGGTGTTCGGCGGCGATCCGCCCGCCCATTTCGTCATCATTGGCGACCAGATCGGCGCCGGCGGGGATGGTGGTTCGCCACCCGGCGACCACCGTCGGCCCGGTCCACACCTCCAGCAATGCATCGTCCGGTTCACCGGCAATGACCAGGCCGTCGAGGTTGGTCGACAGGATGCTGGCCCGCCGCTCCCTGGTCAGATGGGCGGTGAGCTGCGTTTCGGTGACCGCGACGTGGTAGCCGGCGCCGGCCAACTCGGACCTGATTCCCGCCAGCAAGCCGACGAACGAGAGATTTCGATAATCGTCGATGACCACCTCGACGTTCTTGGTGCGGTGGCTGGCCAGCTCCGTCGCCGCGCGGTTCGGTCGGTACCCGAGTTCGGTGATCGCCGCGATGACTGCCGCCCGGCGGGCCGGGCTGACCCGTGGGCTTCCTTGAAGCACCAGGGAAACAAGCGATTTCGAGACACCGGCCCGGTCGGCAACATCGTAGATCGTCGGGCGCTGGCCGTCAGTTGGGTTCACGCTCATCGACCGACTCCCTCACGTCACAACTTCGCGGAAAACCTCGGGCAAACCTTTGACAGGACATGTCCCGTCTGCCACTCTAGTGGAGCGCTCCAAAATGGAGCGCTCCAATCCTCAGGTTTGACCTTCAAAGGAGAAGACATGGCCGACGGTCTCGGTGTCGCGGTAATCGGCGCCGGCATGGCGGGACGCGCGCACGCTGCGGCGTACCGCACCGCGTCCGCGCTCTACAGCCCGGTGCTCCCGCCGGTTCGGCTGGTCTCGATCGGCGACGTCAACGCCGAATTCGGGTCGCTGGCCGCCCGCCGCTTCGGGTACGAGCGCAACGACACCTCCTGGCAGGCCATCGCCGCTGCCGACGATATCGACGTGGTCAGCGTGGTGATCGCGAACTCGCTGCACCGCGAGGTCGTCGAAGGACTGCTGGCCGCCGGCAAGCACGTGCTGTGCGAGAAGCCGCTGAGCGACACCCTCGATGACGCCCGAGCGATGGCCTCGGCAGCAACCACCGCCGCCCGCGACGATTCCCTCGTCGCCAAGATCGGCTACACCTTCCGCCGCACGCCGGGCATCGCCTACATCCGTGACCTGATCCAGTCCGGTGACCTTGGCAAGGTGCTGCACTTCAGCGGGCGGTACTGGACCGACTACGGCTGCGACCCGCACGGCCCAATGAGCTGGCGCTTCAAGGGCCCGGCCGGATCCGGCGCGCTCGCCGACGTCGGCAGTCACCTGGCCTACGTGGCGGAGTTCCTGTGCGGGGACATGAAGTCGGTCAGCGGCGGGCAGCTCAGCACCGCGATCAACGAGCGCCCCCTCCCGCTGGGTGCGGTGATGGGCCACGACCACGCCGAGGTCAGCGACGTCTACGAGGCCGTCACCAACGACGACTACGCCGCGTTCTCCGCGACCTTCGAGAACGGTGCGGGCGCGATCGAGGTGTCCCGGGTCGCGGCCGGGCACGCCAACAGCCTGATCTTCGAGGTGTTCTGCGAGAACGGCGCCGCCATGTTCGACCAGCGCCGCCCGTCGGAGATTCAACTGTTCCTGCGCGAGGGCAAGTCCGCCCAAGCCGGGTACCGGCAGATCATCCTCGGGCCGGAGCACCCCTACCTGTCCGGTGGTCTCGCGATGGACGCTCCCAGCGTCGGCTTCGGCCAGAACGACGCCTTCGCCTACCAGGCCCGGGCGTTCCTGGAAGAGGTCGCCGGCATCGACGAGGCGTCATCGCTCCCCCGCTGCGCGACCTTCGACGAGGGCGTGCACAACATGGAACTGCTTGCCGCAGTTGCCGAGTCCGCGTCGAACAACGGCAGCACCGTTGCCATCCAGAACCAGGAAAAGGTGTCCGCATGAAACTCGGTGTCTACAATGCGATCCTGCACGACCGCCCCCTCCCCGATGCGCTCAAGGTCATCGCCGACCTCGGGCTGACCGGGATCGAGATCAACTGCGGCGGCTTCCTCCCGCCGGTGCACATCCCCACGTTCGACGACATTCTCATCAGCGATACCGCCCGGGACGACTACCTGGGAATCTTCGAGGGCACGGGTGTCTCGATCGCCGGGTTGAACTGCAACGGCAATCCCCTGCACCCCACCAAGACCATCGGCGACCAGCACGCCGAGGACATCCGCCGCTCCATCAAGCTGGCCAACCGGCTCGGCCAGACCCGCGTCGTCACCATGTCCGGTCTGCCCGGCGGCGAACCCGGCTCCACCCGGGTCAATTGGATTGTCAACGCCTGGAACTCCGCCGCCCTGGATGTCCTCGACTACCAGTGGGAGATCGCCGCAGCCTTCTGGAAGGAAACCAACACCCTCGCCGCCGATCTCGACGTCAAGGTCGCCCTCGAGCTGCACCCGCAGAACGTGGTGTTCAACACCGCCGACGTGTACAAGCTGATCGAACTGACCGGCGCCACCCACGTCGGCGTGGAACTCGACGCCTCCCACCTGTTCTGGCAGCAAATGGACCCTGTCGCTGTCGTCCGCGAACTCGGGCCGCTGGTCTTCCAGGCCGCCGCCAAGGACGTCCGCATCAACACCGACAACGCCGCCCTCTACGGAGTGCTGGACAACAGCTTCCGCAAACTGTCCGCCGACGAACCCCGCACCAATCTGGGCGGCGACGAATGGGCCAACGAATGGCCCAAGAACTCCGCCTGGGACTTCGTCGCCCTGGGCAAGGGACACGACGTCGCATTCTGGACCGAATTTCTCCGCGCACTGAAGGACGTCGACCCCAATATGGGTGTCAACATCGAACACGAGGACACCGAACTCGGCCGCATCGAAGGACTCGAAGTCGCCGCAGCCGTCCTCCGCGAAGCCGACGCTGCCTTGACCCGGTAACCCTCAAGAGCAACTCATCGCCGAATGTGGCGGAAGGGTCTTTTCTGCCGCCACATTCGGCAAAGCTCGACCCATTCGGCAGAATGATCAGCATGCCGACCAATGCCAGCCTGCAAACGCTCATCGGCGATGTGCGGAACTCCACCGCGCACCGTTATGCACTGACGGACAGCGCCGGCAACCGAATGGACACTGTCAAGATCATCTCAAACCCCGGCGGCGGCTACCTCGCGGTTTATCACACCGGCGACAACGTGAATCTGGCCAGCAGCACCGACCTGCTCACTTGGGTGTTCAGACGAACCCTCGACCCGCAGGCCACCCAGCCGACCATCTGCGAACTACCGACCGGCGGTTTCCTCACCGCTACGGAATTCAACAATCAGACCGGTTCCGGCGGCAGGGTCCGGTTACGCCACTATGCGAACGTCACAGCGTTGCTCGCCGGAAATGTTGAGCGAGAGCAAACAATGACCAGATCCCTGTCCGCGTGTAACGAAGGCACCCCGAACTTCTACTCGGTGTCGCTGACACCGGACGTCAGCAACTCGACCATCGATCTCGGATTCCATTACCAAAGAGACTGCGACCTGGATCGGCAGGCTCGTGGTCGGCTGAACAATTTCGACAGCTGGAGTGCGGCCGTCGACACCGGAGCGGACACCCGGCTTGCCGCCGCGGCCGGTGCCCAGGGCCGGGTCATCAACGGAAATATCGGGGATCGTGACACCGTCATGTTCGACAACGTCCGATACACCCTCTACGAGGTTCAATACAACAGAGGTGACTTCGGGAGTTGGCGGCTGTATTTGTACAACTGGCAGACCGGCGCAACGAATTACCTGCCGGTGACCACGCACGGCGGCAGCACGGCCTTTGCGAACCCAACGCTGACCAGCCTGCTCTCCCCCGCGGGAAAGCCCGCAATCGTGACCACACTGTTCCTACCCTCGGAGGGTGCTGCGGCCGGCGAAGGCGGCCAACTGGTGCACTACCGGGAATTCGTCACCTTGGCCGCACCGGGAACCGGTCTCTCTGCCACCTATTTCGACAATCTGGACTTCACGGGTTCGACTGAAGTGCGCACCGATCCCCGCATCGATTTTGACTATGGCAATGGGCCGCCGTCGCCCAACCTCGGCGCCGACCAATTCGCTGTTCGGTGGTCCGGTCAGGTGCTGATCGACCGGACCGAGACGTACACGTTCTACACCCAGACCGACGACGGAGCTCGACTCTGGGTCAACGGTGTCCGGCTGATCAACGACTGGACAGATCACGGCATTGTCGAAAACCGAGGCAGCATTGCCCTGGTCGCCGGCCGGAAATACGACCTGGTGATGGAGTATTACGACAACGGTGGCGGCGCGTTCGCCAAATTGCTGTGGTCCAGTGCCGGTACACCGAAGGCCGTGATACCAGCGAACCGTCTGTTCCAGCCCACCTCCGGCCTCACCGGGAACTACTTCGCCGGGATCACCTTGGCCGGTCCGGCCCATGTCCGCAACGACGTCAACGTGAACTTCAACTGGGGCAATGGATTTGCCGACCCCAACGTCGGTTCGGATCCCTTCAGCGTCCGCTGGACCGGCAAGATCACCCCACCGTTCACCGAGACGTACCGGTTCTACGCCAACAGCGACGACGGCGTGCGTCTCCGGGTCAACAACATTCTGCTTGTTGACAATTGGACCGATCACGGCCCCACCGAAAATAGCGGGACCATCACGCTGAGCGCCGGAGTCCGCTACGACATCACCATGGAGTACTACGACAAAGTCGGCAGCGCACTGATCCAACTGTTGTGGTCGAGCCCGTCGATCCCCAAGCAGATCATCCCGCGCGAGCGCTTCATCCCGGCTCCCGGACCGGTGACCCCACCAGTGGCTTAAGGCCAACCGTGTTGGTCCGACACGGCCTGATCAGGGGTTGCCACGGAGTCGGACGCTGAGGCAGGTGACGCTGGACTCGAGCTTTTCGAACTCCGTGATGTCGACAACCACGGGGATATAGCCGCGGGCGGCGAGCAACTCGGCCGTCCGCGGCGCACTGGTCGACAGCAGAATGCGCTCGTTCCCGAGCAGAACCATTCGCCACGGACCGCTGTCGAGCGCCTGCGTCAACGGTGGCAGCAGTTCAGGGCTTCCGCGCCGACGGTCTCCGGTTGTCGCGCAACGGCTCCCGGCCGGGCAATCACCGCAAGCTCCCCCGAAACCACCATGGTGTCCTCAACGAACGGCGCGTCCGGACAATCGTCGGCCGGCTCGACCTCGATGGTCGACCAACCATTCGCCCGGAACGCCGCGACATAGTTGTCCCATTGCTGGCGTGCCAGGTCGAGATCGACCGGGGATCGGTCGATGTGCGTGACGAGCCCTTCGGTCAGCCGTGGGCCCGGCCGCCGGACCAGCACCTGCCCGGGATGCTGACCCGGCAACAGATCAGTCCGTCCTGCTTCACGCGACACCGGCACCGCTCCACGACTCGTCGGAACGGACATGGTCCCACGGTGGATCCGGAAGGCTGCTCCACGACCCGGCCTGCGGCCGACCGGGTCGAGTGACTGTGGCCCGACTACCACCGGTGGGCGACGTCGATGACCAATCTCGAGGTGGTGCCCGGGCCCGCGAGGGTGAAAACCCGGAATGGCAGGTGTGCCCGAACCCCGAGGGCGAACATATCGCCGACGTGGCCATCTGGGCCATTTGGTCCGTACAGCATTTCCCGAATCTGCCGGAAGGTCTGGTACCCGGCGACATCCGTTACCTCATCGGAGTTCTGCACCGCGATGGTGCCGTAGGGGCCGGCCGGTCGGGGCACAATTCGGTTGTTGATGAAGACGACCAGATTGGCCCCACCGCGTGCGTACAGTCCGTTGGGGTTGCCAGGTGCCGGATTGCCCTCGACATAGTGGACGTCGTAACCGCCGACCGCCCCCTGGACGTCGATCACCATCCGGTCGTAGCAGGAATGCCGACCGGACCGGACACCGCTGAGCAGCGCATCCGACAGCGGCGCATCGGAGACCTTCGGTAGCGACCCCCAATAGATTCCACAGAATGGCGCGCTTGTTACCGCTGCCGCCGGGCTCAATGCTGCCTCCGCGATCGATGGGGTTGCCAGGCCCATCCCCGCTACCGCCGCCATCGCCAGGACAGCCGTCAGCCGTGACTTCGTTGTCATTGCCGTTCTCCTTTCGGCCCTCCGGACGCCGTTGTCCGGAGGTACAAAAGGGACGTCCGATACCGGACCAGGTTGCGTCAATAGGTCGCACGGCGCGCGGATATCTTGTAAACGCCAACAAGTTTCGTTCCGCTCACTTTGCATGCACAGGCGCTGCGTTGCCTGATTTGAGTGCAAATCCGAAATACCCGAAGCCAAGGCCCAACCGCGAGCTACTCAGCCGCGGATGGTCCGGTAGGTCAGGTGGGTGCAGACCGGGGAAACCTCAACAGATGTTTGGGTGAGCCGGTGTCGGCCGACCCCGGCGAACAACGGAGTGCCGGCACCGAGCACCTCGGGCGACAGATGCAGGCGCAGCTCGTCGAGCAGACCGTCCCGCAGGCAGGATCCGATCAACGCGCCGCCACCCATCACGAACACGTCGCGGTCACCGGCGGCCGCCCGCGCCAGCTCGACGGCTGCGGCCGGCCCGTCGAGGACGAAGGTGAAGTCATGCGAGGCGGCCAAACGGTAGGAACCCGGCGCCTGACTGGTCACCACGAAGAAGGGTGGCCGGCCGTCCCGATCGGCGCCGTACCCACGTTCCGTGCTCCACGCCCCGTCAACGGTGTCGAACGTCCTGCGCCCCATGATGACGGCGCCGGAAGCAGCCGTGTGCCGCACGAGCACGCCGCGGTCGACGGGGTCGTCGCTGTCCAACGCCCAGGCGTGCAGACCCTCGGAGTCATGGCCGAGACCATGCTGCACGTCGGCGCCCGGTCCGGTGACGAATCCGTCCAGCGAGATGGTGATGTCGCCAATCACAACAGTCATGACCCATAGACCTTAGGGCGAGCCGAAAGTCATCGCACTCGCCCCCTTCGGCTCGTCGACAGTCTCATCGGTAGTTGAGTTCGGTGGCGAGCCTGGTCCCAAATGCCGTGTGCTTGCCCAGAAGCGGCAAACCGATATTGCGCGCGGGACCGGGACCAGGTCAGTCCGGTCACCCTTGCCGGGCCGGGGGCGCGTTCGTCCAGCAATGCCTGAACGAAAGTGAGGTCTGGTTCCGCGGGGCGTCGTCCACCGTGGCGACGATGCGGAAATGGCCGCCGGGAAGCGGCGACGACCGTGAGACCGGCTTCGCCGGCACCCAGGTGGTCAAGCACCTTCAAGGTGCGGGCGTGCAGGGCGCTGGTGGCCATGTTGGGTCTCCTACGTTTGCCGGGAGGTTTGCAGAATGCGGCGCGGAACGGCCAGGACGAGCAGCGGCACGACGATGCTGAACGCGGCGAGCAGCAGGGAGAAGGTCGTCAGGGCGGCGGCCGGGATGACGACGATCTTGAAGCTGTCGATCGCCGTGTGCACGACGGCGGGTGCCCAGATGGTGCGGCGTCCGGTGTCGAACAGATAGGCCAACGGCACCGAGGTCGCCGCGGCGACAAGCAAGGCTGCGGCGCCGACCAACGGGCCCGACGTGATCACGATGGGTACGTGTGCGACCGCGACCAGCGGCATGGTCCACAGCACGGCGGCCCAGAACGGCCGACCAACGCGGAGCCGCCGGTACGCATAACCACGCCAGACCAATTCTTCGGCCAGGCCATGGAAGGCAAAGATGCCGATGAGCAGGATTGGCCAATCGGGACGCAGGTTGAAGGTCGTCCCGGTGATGGTCTCCGTGACGGGAAAGACGAACTGCACCAGCCCCCCGACAACGAATGCCGCAACCAGGGCTCGCCCGCCCGTCCGACCGAAACCCAAAGAGCGCAATGCCTCTCGTGGCCCGACTCGGTACAGCAGGTACTCGACGGCAACCCCGGCCAGCACCACGACAGCGAGAATGGCGAGGCCGAAGCGGCCGCTGGCGTCGATCTCCGATGTCCCGAGCAGCACCGCGAGCAGGACGGCCCAACCGAGGAGAAACCGGACCCATTGCCCCGGTGACCGCACAGCTGCCTGCACTGGCCGGCGATCGCCGTGCACCGGCGCTGCCGCCCGCGAACGCCCCTTCGACGTAGAGCCGGTCACCGGACTGCCACCTTCCGTCCGGGCATCGCTTCGCGGACAACGGGTATCGCCAGGATCAGCGCCACGATGGCGAGCAACACCGGCCCCATTGCGGTCCAGGCGAGCGCCGCGAACGGCACGGTACCGGCCAACAGCAGCCCGATGATGGCACCCCTCGGCGCCGTGCGGAGCCATGCGGCCGCAATCAGCGCGATCCCGCCTGCGGTTCCTACCGCCATCGGCACGGGGGCCGCGCCGGACGCCATCAGTATCTCGAACCCGCCCAATGCGGTGAGCAACACCCGGAGCCAGTCGTCGGCGAACGCCCTCGCGGTGGCCCGCCAACTGTCGATCGTCAAGACCCCGGCAGCCACCATCAACAGGGCGCAGGGGTACCAGAGCCGACCGGCCGTGCTCAAACACAGCAGACCAGGCCCGATCAGACCGAGTGCGCAAGCGGCCCGTCCGCACACGGACAGCCCGGAGTTCCGCTGCTCCCATGCCGCCCACGCGGCGAGCACGGAGAGGCCGATCGTCAACAGCCCCAGGGGAATCGGCGACGCCTTGGCACCGGTCCACACCGGGATCGAAGCGCCGACGGTGGCCTGAACGGTGCCGGCGACCACCCCGAGGACGCCGCCGGCCAGGCCGAGCACGGCCGCCACCCGATGTCGATCCACGACCGGGCTCATCGGACTGGGTCCGCGACTCGGGTCACGTCCGCAACGCTGCGGCGCGGCGTCGGCCGACCGTCGCGCACCGGGTATCCGACGCGGAAGGTGAGGAGCGGAGTAGCGCCGGGCGGCAGTAGCCCGGCGAATCGCGGTGCGAAGGTCGGCGCTGCCCCCGTCGTCAACTCCCGGTCGATACGCTCGGTGATCTGATTCATGTGGTGCAGCGCGATGCCCTGACTGGTCGCCGTCAGGTGGATCCGCTGGAGCAGCTGTCCGGCGCTCAACTGCGTCTGCCGATCATCCGGGGCGGCAGTGGTGATCACGCCATACGCGGCTGCCGTCACGGTGTGCACGGTGCGGGTTTGCTCGACCCAGAATTGATCGCCGGCGGTCCGTGACGACGCCGGCAGCAGTTTGGCGATGCTCAGGACAAGCGGGCTGACGCCTTGACCGTCCAGCACCAGGCCGTCCCGGTACCGCTGCACATCGTCGTTGCTGGACCGGAACCAGCGAAAACCGTCCTGGGACTGCTGTTCATCGGCGACGAGCGCCTCGGCGGCGTCACTGAGCAGTTCACCCATCGCGGCCTTCGCGGCCGGGGCGGTGATCCACCGCACATCCAAACCCGGCGAACCGGTGACATTGCCGATGTCTGCGAGTATCTCGGGCGGGACGGGCCGGCCATCGTAGGGACCGCGGTTGGTGTGTCGGTGCCCGATGGACTCGTACTGCGGGCTTGTCGACGGGGTCGCACTGGACAGCTCGACATGCGCGACCCTGGTGCCGCCGGCGCCATCAGGTAGCAGGCTGACCGCCGGTCGCAGCCCGCGGGCCGCAGCGCCGAGCACCAGGTTCTCGATCGCGCAGCCGAGGCCGACGTACTGTTCACGGCCGAGTGGGTCGACAGCCCCGGTGTTCCGGGCGCCGTCGAGATAGACATCGACGGAATCGGCGCCGACACCGAAGATCCACGGCTGAGTGTTGTGCGGGCTCGCGGCCAGGACGGCGGCGGCAACCGCGCCGAGCGGCCCGGGGGCGTCCCGCCACTGCCGCCAGGGTTCATAGGCCTTGCCGCTGCCCGGGTCGAGCACGGCAGTGTCGAATACCCGGTAGCTCAGCGCACCGGTGCCGGCGACGACCACGGTGGCCGCGCCGAAACCGAACGCTCTCAGCACATTTCGTCGCGACCACCCGGCACGGGCCGCCGGTGGGTCGGCCACCTGTTGTGATGTCAGATCGTTGCGAGTCGTTGTCATCGTCGCCGCTCCTGGAGGGATGGATGGCCGGTGCTCGTGGCCACCGCAGGTGTCATCAAGCCCTGTCCTGCCAGAGGGTGCAGCCGACCGGGGTGCTGACACAGCACCCCACCCGCGGCAGTACCCGGGGTGGTTCGGGGCGCGGGTGCTGCGCGGGCACCCCGGCCGACCGGATTCTGGGTCGGAATGTGTTGCCAAGATCAATGAGGCAGGACTCGCATGGGACACCCGAGCTGTGACAGAAGCTGCGTGCTGACGGTATCGGGACCAGTGGCCCATTCGGTGACAGAAGCGATCAGCGCACGGTTCGACGGTCACTCAACGCGAGCCGGGGACGCTACGGTCCTGGTCATCGAGGCCGTTGATCAGGCCGCCGTGCGGGCAGCGATGATCATGCTGTGGGATTCCGGCCATGACGTAATGGCGATGGTGATCACGGCGGCACACCTCTCTGGTGCAGACTTCTCAGATCAGGCCGAGATCCCGCGCCACGGCCACCGCCTCCTCCCGTGACGCGACACCCAGCTTGCGATAGAGGCTCTTGTTGTAGGCCTTGACTGTATTGACTGACAGGAACATCGCCCGGCCGATCTCTCGCTGGGTCGAAGAACCCTGGAGTACCCGAAGAATCGACAGCTCTCGATCGGTCAACTCCTCGGCCAGCACTCCGGAACGGCGCGCGGATCGGGCGGCGACCCGGCCGATCCGCAGTTCAGCGTCCTGCAGCATGCCCATCGCTAGCGGGGTCACCGGCTCGTCGTCGACGTTCTCCCGTGCCCTCGCCAAGGCCGCCCGGGCCGCGGCTCGATCGCCGTACCCGAGCTCGGCGTCGGCGAGGTAGACCAGCGCCAGCACCAGCGTCGTCGGGAGTGCGGCCAACTCCGCCAAGCTCACCGCCCGGGCGAGCAGCGTCCTGGCCTCTGCGACCTCCCCGTGTTGATATCGGTTGCGGCCCTGGACGACTCGCAGCAGGGCGATCACCGGCGCTGCGGCCTTCGCCCACGTGTGTTCGGCGTCGTCGGCGAGTGGACCGGCGTCCCGGAGAAGGGCTTCCAGGTCCGCGCCGCGCCCGAGTTCCAGCAGGCTCAGTCCCAGGTTGCCGGCGATCTGCAGGGTGACACCGGGCGACCAGGTGAAGTGGTCCCGTTGCCGCCACGAGCCGGCCAGGATGCCGGCTGCTTCGGCGAACTGGCCGTCCCGGGCGAGCGCGCTGCCGAGGGAGGCGAGGGCGATCGCTCGGCCATCACCGCCGGCGTCGGTTTCCAATTCGACCGCTCGCCGGCACAGCTCGACGGCGCGTGCGGATTCGGCATCGGGTGTACCGATGACGGCGCGCATCATCAGTGCGGCAGCGCGGGGGTTGCCCCAACCGGTGATCACGGTGTCCTTGGCGATGCGTTCGTCGCAAATGTCCAGGTAATGTCGGACCCGGTCAAGGTGGCCGCTGGTGGCAGCCGCGTAGGCCAGCACGACCGCCAACTGTGCAGAAACGACCGCGCGAGGCAACTGCTCGCCGAGGTGCAGGTACGTGGCGGCAGCGCCCCGCTCGAAGAACCAGCTCTCCGAAGCCTCCAAAAGTGTTGATGCGGCAGCAGTCTCATCGGCCTGCAGCAGATGACGCACCGCTTCGTCCCATTGGTCATGCCCTTGGAACCACGCCGCGGCGCGGCGCAGCACCTCCCGACTTTCAGCGGCAGTTTGTGCCCCCGTTTCGCGGCGCAAGACATCCCGGAACAAGTGGTGGCATCGAAACCATTCGTGCTCGTCGTCCAGCGCGATCAGGAAAAGGTCGGCCCGCTCGAGTGCGACCAGCACTTGCGCGGACCCGGTCACCTGCAGCGCGGCGTCGCACAAGGAACCCGACAGTCGTTCCAGGGGCGCGGCCCGGACCAGCAGATCGCGTTGCTCAGCGGTGATGGCGGGCAGCACTTCCGAGGTGAAGTAGTCGAGCAGGTGACGATCGTCGCCGCGCGCTCGCGTCGGCGCCCGGGTTGCGCCGCTGCCCCGCCGGGCCAGGCCGGCCAATTGCAGGCCGGCCGCCCAGCCCTCCGTGCGGTCCCAGAGCTCGGTCGCCGCCGCGGCGTCCAGCTCGGATCCGGACACCCTCGATACCAACGTGACCGCTTCCTCCGGTGTCAGTCGAAGGTCGGCGGCACGGAGTTCGGTCAGCTGGCCTCGGGCGCGCATGCGGGCGATCGGTAGCGGCGGATCGGAGCGGCTGCCCACGAGCAACCGCAACGACGCCGGCAAGTAGGCGACCAGGAATTCGACGCCCTGGTGGATTCGCGGATCACCCAGAACGTGAAAATCATCGAGCACCAGGGCATGGCGTGTCGATGACGTCGCCAATTCGTTGAGCAGGATCGGCAGGGCGAGGTCAACGGGATCCGCGCCGGGCACTGCCAACGCGTCCACGGCCGCGGCGCTGATCTCATCGCTGGCGCCACGCAGCGCGGTGAGCACGTAGCTCCAGAACCGGGTCGGCTCGTCGTCACTCTCGTCCAGCGACACCCAAGCGACGCGAATCCCCTCACCGGGGTGTGACGCCCACTGGCTGAGCAGACTGGTCTTTCCCCAGCCCGCCGGCGCCACCACAATCGTCAGTCCGGCCTCGGCGGTCCGCAATTGCCGCTCCAGCCGTTCCCGCCGAACCGCACCCGGCCGGACCGGCGGGATGCGTTGTTTGACGGTCAGCAGCGGCCCCGTCAGGCGGTTTGCGGTCATCACGCTCCCGCCCGGCAGTCGGCATCGCCATCGGGGGAGAGTTTGCCATCAGAAACCCGTCGCATCCAGGTGCCGACATCGGCCAACGGCTCAGTGGTCGGCGATGCGATCCAGCCAGTCGACCAACAGTGCGCGCTCGGCTTTGCTGAGCACGGAAGCTTGGGAAAGGCCTGCCCGCAGCGCCACGGCGGACGCGGAGATTCCGCTGGGCACCTGCGGAGCTTCCTCGACGATCGCCTGCTTGACGGCCGCATAGACCGCCCTCGCCAGGCCGAGGTCGCGGTCCGCCGGCGAGACGGCCAGTCAGCGTCAGCACGACCCCGGTGCCCGCTGCGTGAATCATGTCGACGGCGCGCCGTTCGGTGACCTTGAGCCGGCCGGCCAACGCAACTCGGTGCACCCGACCCTGCAGGATGGCCAGGCCAGCGGCCGCGGCCGGGGAGCGGGTGCCGCGTTGGGGATCGACGAGAAGCGCGAACAGCGCCGGGTTCACCAACCCGAAGCCGATATGCATCTCCCAGCCGAGGTCGAGATCTGCTATCAGGGTCGGCGGTGTCGTCATTGCGCGCCTTCCCGTCGACGTAGGTGGCGAACACGTGCTCGGCCACCGCGTCGAGCAGGCCGTCCTTGTCGCCGAACAGTCGGTAGATCGTCGGCGGCTGCACCCCGGCCGCGGCTGCGACGGCGCGGGTGGTGACCGCGCCGGGCCCGCCGTCATGCAGCAGTCGCGCGGCCACCTCGACGATGGCGGCTGGCGTCCGGTCGCCGGCGGCACCGGCGGATTCCTCGACAGGCATCACGGTTTCCAATGGTAACGGATATTTGTTATCGCATCTGTTTCAGTGATAACGTCCGAGGCGTTCCATTGGAAATCGAAGGGATCGACCATGATCATCGTCACCGGCGCATCGGGCCAGCTCGGCGCCGCAGATCGTCGAGCAATTGCTTGCGCGGGTACCTGCCTCGCAGGTCGGCGTCAGTGTCCGCGACACGACGCGAGCCGGGAAATTGGCCACCCGCGGTGTTCGGGTGCGCCGCGGCGACTTCGCTGACCCCACAACGCTCACCGGAGCATTCGAGGGCGCAACCCAGGTGCTCATCGTTTCCGCGAGTGTCACCGGGGATGTGGCCGTGGCACAGCACGGTGCGGCAATTGCCGCCGCCCGGGATGCTGGTGCACAGCGTGTGCTGTACACCAGCCATCAGGCCGCCTGCGCCGATTCGCTGTTCGCTCCCATGCCCGACCACGCCGCCACCGAGGGGCAACTTTCCCGGATCGGGGTGCCGTTCACCTCGCTGCGCAACGGTTTCTACGCGAACACCGTTCTGCGATTACTCGGCCGGGCACTGGAAACCGGCGAACTCGTCGCGCCGGCCGACGGCCCGGTCTCCTGGACCGCGCACGCCGACCTCGCCGAGGCTGCCGCGATCATCCTGGCCGAGGAGGGGCGGTTCACTGGGGCCACGCCGCCACTGACCGCCGCCGACGCGTACACCCTCGACGACATCGCCGGAATGCTCACTGAACTCACCGGCCGCAGCATCATCAGAGTTGTCGCCGACGATGACGATTGGAGCAAAGGCCTTGTCGCGCGAGGTGTCCCGAAAGACCAGGCCACCATGTTGCTCGGCATGTTCCTGGCCTCGCGGCGCGGCGAGTTCGCCGCCACCGACCCGACGCTCGAGGAACTACTCGGCCGGGCGACCCGGTCCATCCGCCCCCTCTTGGCCGGTGCGATCAGGTCCGACCGGCCGGTCAGGACTGGATAAAGGCCAGGAGGTCGGCGTTGATCGTCGCTGCCTCCGTGGTCGGCATGCCGTGCGGGAATCCGGAGTACGTCTTCAACGTCCCGTTCTGCAACAGCTTCGCGGACAGCGGCCCGGAATCGGCGTAGGGAACGATCTGGTCGTCGTCACCGTGCATCACCAGGACCGGCACGGTGATCTTCTTCAAATCCTCGGTGAAGTCGGTTTGGGAGAAGGCGACGATCCCGTCGTAATGCGCCTTCGCCCCGCCCATCATTCCCTGGCGCCACCAGTTCTGGATGATCGCCTCCGAGGGCTCGACGCCGGGACGGTTGAAGCCGTAGAACGGTCCCGACGGCAGGGCCCGGTAGAACTCGGAGCGGTTGGCGGCCACCTCGGCCTGCAGGCCGTCGAAGACGCTTTTCGGGAGGCCGCCGGGATTGGCCTCGGTCTGCACCATCAACGGCGGCACCGCGCTGATCAGAACCGCTTTCGCGACTCGACTCTCGCCGTGTCGGGCGATGTAGTGCACCACTTCGCCGCCGCCCGTGGAGTGCCCGACGTGCACGGCGCCGGACAGATCGAGATGCGCGGTCAGCGCGGCCAGATCGTCCGCATAGTGGTCCATGTCGTGACCGTCACTGGTCTGGGTGGACCGGCCGTGTCCGCGCCGATCATGGGCGATGACCCGATAGCCCTGCTGCAGGAAGAACAGCAGCTGGGTGTCCCAGTCGTCGGCCGACAGGGGCCAGCCGTGACTGAACACGATCGGCTGTCCTGTCCCCCAATCCTTGTAGAAGATCTCGGTGCCATCCGTGGTGGTGATCGTGCCCATGCCTGCCTCCGCTGTCTGGAGTGACGCTGAAAAACGTCGGGTCTCGAAAGCATAACGTCGGCAGACTCACGACTTCGGGCCAGCACCAGGGCTTAACACCGTCCGCCGCGGTGTGCCGGCACGCCACGACAAACCGGTGCATCCGCTGCGAGAACCGTTTCGTGACCTCCGTCCGTATCGATGGGCAACCGGCCGCCCGGGCCGGTAGCACCACACATCGAACGGAGAACCAACAGTGCACCAACAGCGAGATGGTCTGTGGCGACGCAAGGTTGCCGCTTTGCTCGGTACCGCAGCGCTCACCGGCGGAGCCATCGTGTCCACCGCCACCCCCGCCGGCGCCGCCACCGTGGCCGGTTTCGCCGCGGGAATCCTCACGGTTCGCGGGGACGCCGCCGACAACGCGATCACCGTCAGCCGCAATGCAGCCGGAACGATCCTCGTCAACGGCGGCGCCATCGCGGTGACCGGTGGAACACCGACAGTGGCAAATACCACACGGATCTCGGTCTTCGGGCTCGGTGGCAACGACGTGATCACGCTCAACGAGGCAAATGGTGCGCTCCCGCATGCCGAATTGTCCGGCGGTGACGGCAACGACGTGCTGACCGGTGGCTCAGCACCGGACCTGCTGTTCGGGCAGAGCGGCAACGACACCCTGTTGGGCAAGGGCGGAGCGGACCAACTCTTCGGCAGCGGCGGCAACGACACCCTGACCGGTGGTGACGCCGACGACCAGGCCTTCGGCCAGGGCGGAGACGACCGGATGGTCTGGAATCCCGGCGACGACACCGATCTCAACGAGGGGGCCGGCGGAACAGATACCGTCGAGGTCAACGGCGGCAACGGCGCCGAACAGTTCAGCGCGACCGCCAATGGGGCGCGGGTGCGTTTCGACCGGCTCAACCCGGCGCCCTTTTCGATCGACATCGGCACCTCGGAGAATCTGGTGCTCAATGCCAACGGCGGCAACGATTCCTTCAGCGCGACCGGCAATCTCGCGACCCTGATCAAGATCACGGTCGACGGTGGGGCAGCCGACGACACGCTGCTCGGCTCGAACGGAATCGACACCCTGCTCGGCGGCGACGGCAACGACGTCGTCGACGGAAACCAGGGCAACGACGTGGCCCTGCTCGGCGCCGGAGAAGACACGTTCCAGTGGGACCCGGGTGACGGCAATGACGTCGTCGAGGGCCAGGACGGTTCGGACACCATGGTTTTCAACGGCAGCAACGCCGGCGAGAACATCGACATCTCGGCCAACGGCTCGCGGGTCAGGCTCGTTCGCAACATCGCCAACATCACCATGGACGTCAACGATCTCGAAGCGATCAGAGTGAACGTGCTGGGCGGCGCCGACACTGTCGTCGTCAACGACGTCACTGGAACGGGGCTCAGAGACATCGGCGCCGATCTGGCTGCAGTGGGCGGCGCCGACGAACTCAGTGCGGACAACGTGATCGTCAACGCCACCGGCGATGACGACGTGGTCACCCTCAACGGTCAGAACGGAGTAGTCAACGTCCTCGGGTTGCGGGCGGCGATCTCCGTCACCGGCGCGGCGCCGAGCACCGATCGGGTGACCGTGAACGCCCTCGCGGGCGACGACGTCATCGACGCGGCAGGCGTTTCCAATAATTCGGCGTTACTCACGTTGAGCGGGGGCGCCAACGACGACGTGCTGATCGGCGGCGCGGGGGCCGACACCATCCTCGGCGGGGCGGGTGACGACGTGCTCCTCGGTGGACCAGGGGCCGACGTTCTCGATGGCGGCGACGGCGATGACGTCGAGATCGACGGCGCCGCCGCCGCGCGGCTCGCGCAGGGCGCCGGCGGGCAGGATTGGCTCGCCACCCATGCCAGCACGGTGGACGGCAAGACGGTCTTGGATCTTGGATCCCGGACGGTGACCCTACCGCAGGCGCAGTTGTCCCAGCTCTAGATCTAGATCAGGGATTCCAGCGGCATCCCGTCCCGGCCGGCCGGGGCGGGATTGCCGCATGTCCACGGTGCTTGCGGTTCACGCACCAATGCAAAAACAGTCAGCGGGCCGTTTCATGCAGGTGCCGGCCCGCGACGCGCTCCGCCATGGTCTTTCGGGGCTGGGAATGCTGATCAGGGGTGATCCATGGGGAGCGCCAGGCGCAGCGGCATTGCGCCCGGACCCGGTTCCGATCGTCGGTCACCAGGGTGACGGCATGGGACATGGTGCGGGCTTCTCCGATCATTGTTTCGCCTGGCGTCGACAACACCGATCTCCGGTGTCGTGTCGCCTGCGTGCGATGAGCTGTTTCTCGCAGTTCAGCATGCCACGCCGGCGCCGACCGAACCGTCAGGCGTGGGACCGGCGAGCCCTCGGGTTCGACCGCCGGCCCGGGACTCTGACCCGGCCGAGCCGTCACGCGGGCCGCCCGCGGGTCAGGGCAGCGTCCAGAACTCGGTGGTGACGAGATAGAAGATGACTACCCAGAAGGCCGTGACCCCGGCGGCAATGCCGATGCCCTGCATGTCATTTCGTGCCTTGGAGATGTCCGGTGGCGGGCGTAGCCAGCGCCTGAGCAACGGGTTCACGTAGTAGGGCATCGTGACGAAGCTCATGATGAAGCTGGAAATGAGGTTGCCGATCAGCAGACCCAACCACAGCGGCATCTTCAACGGCGACAAGGCAAGTGTGAGCAGCACGACCGTCGGGTACAAACCCACCCACACCGCGATCGACGTCTTGGTTTCCGACGGCGGCGGCACTTCAGCACCGTGCTGGTCGAACGCGAACCAGCTGCCGAAGGAATTGTCGATCGTCCGCGACTGGAAATCAGCGAACTTCTCGCCTTCCGCGAGAAGCTGCTGCCGTTCCGTTGACCCGAGCCAGCTATCGAGATCAGCGGCACTGTCGTAGCGGTAGAGCGCGGTCCACTCCTCTTGCACGCCCGGCACCGGCCGGAACAGCTCGGCGCCGCGGAAGCCGGCGAACTTGCTCTCCGCCAACCGCAGTCGTTCCTGCCAGGCAAGGAAGTCGTCGATGTTCTCCGCATTCACCCGGTGGGCGACGACCACGGTCACCAATGGATCTGTCGCCCGCGCCCCACCGCTGACGACCTGTTGGGTGCCGGGCCCGTCGAAGTACTGCTGCCCCTCGTCGAGCCGGCGCTGACGGGTTGCGCTGTTGATCCAGGCCTGCACATTGGCGACGGAATTGAAGCGGTAGACCACCACCCAATCCGACTGCACCGCCGTCGGCGGATTGATCTCGGCGCCGAGGAACCCCGGGTACTTGGCCGCCTCCGCGTTCATGTTCTGTTGCCACGCCTCGAAGGCCTGTTCGGACCCGGCGCGGACCTGCTGGCCGATGATGACGGTTGCCGCGATATCGGTCGGAATCTTCGTGTCCATGACGTCATCCACCCGGCTCAGGTCGCGAGAATCAAGGACGGTGAATTGAGCCTCAAGTAGATTCGCTCCGGGGCGAGTGGCAGTTCCCGGATCCGAACTCCGGTCGCGTTTTCCAGGGCGTTGGCCAGCGCGGAAGCAACCCGATTGATGCAGCTCTCCGCGATTCCGGTTCGGAGAACTACCACGTCCCGCCGGCCAACCAGGCGTCGCCGGCACGCCACTGCCGGCCAGGTGGATCAGCCGGCCGCCGAACGACATCGCTGATGGTATGCAGATCCATGGCAGTCTCCCCCGTGACAGGTGGGCCGTCAGCGCATCCGCCCGCGCAAATGCCTGCGGTCATCGTCGGAGTAGGCCGACGGGTTTTATCCCACCCCAATTATTATCAGCCGGGGCGGGGAATTTAGCTGCACTAATGGGTGACGCCCGGTGCTGCTGCGTAGTCGATCAATGCCGGGATGCAGGTTGTTTCATCCACGTCGGGGTGAGAGTGTTGGCGGACGAGTTGTGGCCCTAGGTGCCCGCGACGAAGCATTGGGCGCCACCCACTACGGCAGAGCCTGTCTGTCCGAGTTTGGCGGACAGGCTCTGTTGGCCTGACCACGACTGGCAACGACGAGGCGATTCGGTCGCCTACTCCTGCCGTGTCCGAGGGAAGGTGCTATGGCCGAGATCTCCGTGGTACGCCGAGTCGGCTGGGGTTTCATCTCGCTGTACACCCTTGCCTACCTGGGCACCTGCTTGCTGTTTCTGGCGCCCGTCCTGGTGACCCTGGCACTGAAGGTCAACTCGCTCGTCGGCATCGACCGGGCGCCGAACAACCTGGCGCTGGTCACCGGGATCGGCGCCCTGCTGTCGATGGTGGCCAATCCGTTCTTCGGCCGGATGAGCGACCGCACGTCGTCGTCATTCGGCATGCGGCGACCGTGGATGGTGATCGGCCTGCTGGGCGGCTCGCTCGGCATCGGGGTCGTCGCGTTGGCGCCGAACATCGCCGCCGTCCTGGCCGGATGGTGTCTCGCCCAGCTGTTCTTCAATGCGCTGCTGGCGGCCATGGTGGCCGTGCTGCCGGACCAGGTCCCGGCAGCGCAACGTGGCCTCGTTTCCGGCGTGCTGGGCATCTGCCTGCCCATCGCGTCGGTGACCGGCACGTTTCTGGTGCAACTGTTCACCGGCAACCAGCTCGCGATGTTCCTGGGCCCGTGTGCGATCAGCGGATTCTTCATCCTGCTCTTTGTCGTCGTGCTAAAGGACCGACGGCTCGTCGGCGCGGATCGACCGACCTGGTCGTTGCGCGAATTTGCCCGCACCTTCTATGTCAACCCGCGGAAAAGCCCGGACTTCGCGTGGGCCTTCGCCAGCCGCTTCCTGTTCGTGCTCGCCTACGCTTTCCTGACCACGTACCAGGCCTATTACCTGCTGGACAAGATCGGCAGCGCCGAAGCCGATGTGCCGCAACAGATCTTCCTCGGTACTCTGGTGCAGGCAGTCTTCGTCGTCACCGCGTCGCTCATCGGTGGCAGATTCTCCGACCGGACGGGGCGACGGAAGGTCTTCGTCCTCGTCGCCGCGATCGTGTACGGGCTGGCGATGTTCGCCCTTGCCGTCGCCGGCACTTTCAATGGGTTCCTGGTGGGCATGGCCATCGGCGGTATCGGGTTCGGGATGTACGTCGCCGTCGACCTCGCCCTCGTCGCCGACGTGCTACCCGACAAGGACAACAACGCAAAGGATCTCGGCGTGCTGAACATCGCCGGCGCCCTCCCCTACTCCGTCGCGCCGGCGATCGCACCGGTCATCCTGGTGATCGGTGGCGGCAGCTACGGCGTGCTCTACGCGTTCGCGGGCGTCTGTGCCGTCATCGGCGGCGTTGCCATCCTGCCCGTCACCCGCGTCCGATGAGCCGGCGGCAATCCCGCACGCAGTCAAGGCGAGCGAGCACGTTCCCCGCTCAACCCCGATGCGCACCCTTGCCGGGTTCGGACATCAGATCGAGTTCCTGACCGCGACGCACCGCTTCCCGTCGATTGTTGACAGCGAGTTTGGCGTAGATGTTCTTGGTGTGGGTTCGTACGGTGTTCAGCGATACGAAAAGCCGACGGGCGATGTCCGGACCGTCCAGGTCGGTGCCGAGCAATCGAAGGACGTCCAGTTCGCGGGCGCTCAATGGCTCGATCAAGCCCTGTGTGACGGATGGGCCGGACCCGGCTTTCGCCCCTGATCCGTCCAGTGCGATGAGGAGCCGCTTGGCATAGTCGGTCGTTCGGCCCTGTTTCGCGGCCGCTGCCAAGAGCCGGCCCATCGGTGCGCCCTCGTCCACGAAGATTCGCACGTAGCCTGCTGGCTCGGCCAACGTCAGCGCCTGTTCCAGCGCCGCGAACGCTGCGTCGGTTTCCCCGCTCCGCTGGTGGAGAATCGCCTGCAGCACAAGGATTTCGATGACGCTTCCGGTGCGGCCGCCACCGTGCGCCGCCTGCCGGAGACGTTCCAGGAGTCCGGCAATATCGGCGGCGGGTTGCACCGCGGTGGACAGGGCCAGCAAAACCCGGGCGAGGGTGATGTGCTCGAACTCATGCAGGTAGCTGAGTTCGTCGTCGGTGGTCAGCCCTCGCTCGCGTACCCACCCGACGGCATCGTCCACCGCTCCCTGAGCCAGCCATACCCGCGCCCGGACGGCGGGGATGGGTCGTACGTTGGGGAAGAAGTCGCTGACGTATCGATGCTCGGCATCGGCCAGCAAGTCCAATGCGCCGCTGGGATCTCCCCGGGCCTGACGGATCCGCGCCATCGCAACCCGCCAGCGGTAGGGGTTCTGCGGCAGCCCGTTGTGCTCACCGAGCCGTTGGGCCTGCGCCAATTGATCGCTGGCGGAGGGAATGTCGCCATGTTCGAGATAGACCTCGCTCATCCCCACATGCATGTCCGACGTCCCCCTGAGCACCGGCCCTCCCTGCTCGGCTGCGCGCTGCAGGGCCTGCCGGTAGGTCTCCATCGCTTCGCCGAGACGGCCCTGCGTCCGGCGGATATCGGCCAGTGCGATGGCGCAGCCGAAGGTGTCGGCGAGGTGCCCGGCCACGTAGAGGCCGGTCATGCAAGCGGCATACGCCCGGTGACCGCCGGCCAGGTCTCCGTTCGTCCAATAGGCGAGGCCCAACAGTCCCGAGGCCGCGGAACGGGCCAGTGCGTCGTCCTCCGGCGAATTGTCGAGGGCTGCTTGGGCGTGCCGAACCGCACCGTGCACATCACCCCGCGCCAGACCCAGCGCTGCCCGATAGAGCTCGATCATGGCCCGAAGTCGCCCGTACTGCTGCTCGTCGGCGACGATCGCCTGCCCGGGGGACCGGGACTCACCAACCGGTGACGTGCCCGGGTTAGCGCGCCTTCCGGTGACCAGCAATTGCTCTGCCGCCAGCAGCCGTTCCTCGACTCCGGCCAACTCGCCGACGGACAGCATCGCGCCGGCAAACCCGATACTGAGCACGGGCCGGGCTCGGACCACGTCGTCGGGGAACTTGTCGATCCAGCCGTGGACCGTGGCTTCCTGTCGGGTCCTGCTCATTTCCGGGATCGCCTGCTCGACGAGGTCCGCGGCTCGCTCGAAGTCCTTGGCGGCCAACGCGTGCCGAACCGCCGCGGACTGTTCACCGTTACGCTCGTACCACCCGCTCGCGCGACCGTGCAGATCGGCGACGTTCGCCGGCTGCTCGTCCAGCAGGTGCGCCTGAAGGACATCCGCGAAGAGTTGGTGATACCGATACCACTTGCGGCGATCATCGAGTGCGACCAGGAAGAGGTTCTCGCGCTCCAGCGTCGCCAGCAGCGCCTTGCCGCCCTTGCTGCCCGGTCACCGCATCGCACAGTGAGCCGCTCAGCCGATCCAAAATGGAGGTCTGCAAGAGGAAGTGCTGGACATCTGTCGGTTGCCGGTTGAGGACCTCTTCGGCCAGGTAGTCGACGATGTACCGGTCATCCCCGGCGAAGTTCGCGATGAATGAGGCGACGTCCTCCCGGCCCCGGAGCGACAGCGCCGCCAGTTGCAGTGCGGCGATCCACCCTTCGGTGCGACCCTCCAATGCCGCGACGTGCTGCGTCGTCAACGCCAATCCCATCACCTCATTGAGGTAGGCCGCGGCCTCGCCAGGGGTGAAACGCAGGTCAGCGGCGCGAATCTCAACGAGCTCGCCGCGGGCCCGCAACCGGGCCAGGGGTAGCGCCGGGTCAGTTCGACCCGCGATGACCAGATGGATCTGCGGGGGAAGGTGCTCCAGCAGAAAGGCGATTCCGTCCCGCACCTCCGGCCCATCCACGAGATGGAAATCATCGAGCACCAGGACGACATCGTGCGCCAGCGCAGCCAGGTCGTTGAGCAGGGTGGCAAGGACGGCTTCGATCGGCGCCTGGGGCGACTGCAGCAGCGACAGCGCCCCCTCACCCACCCCCGGCGCGGCCGTCTTCAGCGCGCTGATCAGGTAGGTCCAGAACAACACCGGATCGTTGTCGCGCTGGTCGAGGGAGAGCCAGCCGGCGGATCGTCCGCCGCTCGACGCGACCGCGAGCCACTCGGCCAGCAGCGTCGTCTTACCGAAACCGGCCGGCGCCGAAACCAGGGTCAGTGCTGACTCCGCTCCCCGGCTCAGGCGGTCGTTCAGCCTGGGTCGATCCACCGCACCGCGGCGCCGCCGGGGGATGTGGAACTTGGTCTGAAGCAATGGGCTTGCCACGACCACCTCCGCTCAGAGGCCAGTGTCCCCCGTCGTCGGCCTCTCCCGTCGCCCGGCCGGACATCGGCTGATGACCTCCGGTGCAGTCGCGGGTCGCGCCCGGCGCCGGGACGGGCACGCCGGTGGCGTCAGGACCAGGTCGGTTCCAGCAGCACCCCACCGGCGTGCAGTACGTCCAGCCGATGAACCGTCGGTTCGGTGCCGGGTCGATTGCCGCCGAATGCGGCGTCGACCGCCGGGTGGATTCGCTCGTCGAAGGCCTGTGCGCAAGCCTGCTCGGACTCCCAGACGTCGATGTAGCGCAGGCGTCCGTCGGACTCCCGGACACACAGGTGCAGGATCTGGCCGGCCACCGGATCCGGGCCGATGTTGTCGATGATGCGCCGGTACTGCTCCTCGCCGATCGGGACGTCCTGGATGAAGGCGTAGACCATGGCGACATCTCCTGCTAATTTGATCCGAATGGCTTTCGGATGAATAAGGTGACGGTACGACCGATGATTGACGTGGTCAAGAGCAATTCCGCCGGCAAACGCGCCTACCACTCGCCCCGGCGAGCCGAGCAGGCTGCCGAGACTCGCCGTGCCGTGCTCGAAGCGGCCCGGGAACTCTTCGTCACATCCGGGTACGCCGCTACCACGATCACCGAGATCGCCGGCAGAGCAACGGTTTCAGTAGACACGGTGTATGCGACAGTCGGCCGGAAGCCGGCAATGCTGCGAGAACTCGTTGAGACCGCCATTTCCGGCAGCGAGCACGTCATCCCGGCGGACCAACGCGACTATGTCACCCGCATGCGGGCCGCTGGATCGGCCCGGGAGATGCTCACCATCTACGCCCACGCAATCACCGGAATCCAGCAACGGTTGGCCCCGGTCTTCATCGCGCTCCGCGACGCCGCGGTCACGGATCCCGAATGCGCCGCGCTGTGGACCGAGATCGGCCAGCGGCGGGCGATGAACATGCGACGACTGGCTGACGACCTGCGGGCCACCGGGGAATTGCGCGGCGACCTGTCCGACGAGCAGGTCGCGGACATCATTTGGAGCATGAATGCTGCCGAGTACTGGGTGTTGCTCGTCCGCGAGCGCTCGTGGACCGCTGAGCAATTCGCTGCCTGGCTCACCGACGCCTGGACCCGGTTGCTGCTCGCGCAAGATTAGTGCGGTCGCACTGCGCCATGCGGTGCCTGCCGGCCATCTCGGCTCCCCGCAAGTTTCCCGGGCACCATCTGTCCGCCACCTGAGCACCGTCCCTCCTATGAGCACAGTCACATCTCGCGACGTCGAGCCGTTAGCTGGTTAGCCAATAGGCCAGCTAATCTGCTAACAGTGCCATCGCCGAAGGAGGAATGCAGCATGTCTGAGAACCCCACTCGTCCGTCCGCCAGCACGGAGTCCACTCCCGCCCCGGAAGCGGGTGCAGAGCCCGCGCACTCACCCACACTGGCTGACGAATTCCTGCAATCGGCTTGCACACTCGCTCGAGGCCGCATGTCGTGGACCCCCGGACCGGGGCACGACACAGAGGTTCTGCCATGGCTGAAGGGGGCGACAGCAGCCTGACAGCAGAGCCGGTCGCGCTTCACCAGGCAATCGGGGCGCGACCACGCACCCGCGACCACCCTTTGTCGAGCGAGCGCGGCACGGAGGCGAAATGACTGGTCAGAGACTTTATGTCCGGTCTTGCCGACGTTCGCCGTCCAGCCGAAACATGATCGTTAAACCCCGTACGCATTGGAACGACTACGAGACGTAGAATTTCTGTATCGATCCAGTGATTGGGAAACTCATGACGCAGACCGCAGAACGCCACAGCCCGCCAGCCGCCGCACCTCGTCCGACCAGGATGCAGAACGGCCACGGCGCTGCCGGGACGCCGACCGTTCGGCACCGCTCACTGCTGATCCTCGGCAAGTCGTCCACCGCCAGGGACCTTGCCGGAACACTGGACAAGGCCGGAATCGACGTGGTCGGACAGGCCTCGGCGACCGACGATGCCCTGAAAGTGGCCGCGGCCTGTCGACCGGACACCCTGCTGGTCCACGTCGGCACGGATGACGATCTCGAGGCGATCTTCACCGAGGCCTTGGTTGGACAGCCGCTCGTCGTCCTTGCCGACAGTGCCGATCCGGAATTGGTCCGATGTGCCGTCGCCGCGGGAGCCCTGGGGTACGTGGTGGCGCCCTTCACGCCGGAACGGCTGATCCCGACTCTGGAACTCGCCGTTGCCAGGAATGCCGACGTGTCCACCCTGCGGGCGACCGTCACCGACATCAGAGACCGACTGGACACCAGAAAGGTCGTCGAGCGAGCCAAGGGATTGCTGATGGCTCACGAAAAGTTGACGGAACAGGACGCATTCCGGTTCATTCAGCGCACGGCGATGGACCGGCGCAGTTCCATGCGGGACGTCGCCAACGCGATCACGTTGAAGATCGCCGGCGCCGCCTGACAGTCGATCCGTGCTCCGCGGCAGCATCCCGTTGTGCCTGGCCGCGGAAGACGAGTGCTAGTGCGAGCGCCCGCGTTTCGGCAGCGACATGACCGCACTGGTCAGACTCACGGCCAGGTCGCGATTGGTGTCGAGCAGTACCTGCAGAAGGGCGAAGTACTGCACGACGAGCTTGGTTGGATCGACCCAGCTCAGGACATTCCATCGGTCACCCTGACCGGCCGGTGAGTCGGTGTCGGTCGCCGACGTCGGCGCGTCGGACGCAGCATTGCCGTTGCTGCGTGCAGGTTCGGGTGGAACCTCGCGGGCCAGCCCGTCGGTCGGCAACTGCTTGAGGAACCTCGAGCCGATGGCCCCGGAGATGCTGCTGGACTGTTCCGGTGGGGTGCTGCCGTTGAACAGTCCCCCCAGATTCGGGCGCGCGCGCTCGGTCATCGTCCGACCACGCTCCGCGAGGTCGGGACGATTCGTACCCATGACTGGCTCGCACGCTCGTTCATACCGCAACCTCGATTCTGGATTGGTGCTGCTGCTCGGCGATTGCGGCGAGCATCTCCTTGGCAAGGTCGGCGTAGTCGCCGGCCAGCCCGGCGGCGGAGGAATCCCGGCTCAACAGGCTGTCCCCGGTGTCGACCTTGACGCCCTTCCGCAGGCGCTTGATCCGCAACGACTTGTCGCCGCGATGCACCTGTTCGAGTTCGTGTGGCAGCAGCCCGCGACTGCGCATGTCAACGGCCGCGCTTTCCAGGTAGCGAATCGACGTGCTGAAAACCGGCGCCGCGCCGCCGAGGGTTTCGGTGAGCGCGGCGCGCACCCGGCCCAGCAGGCGGGTGCTGCCCGCTCGAACGCCGAACAGCGCAACGCCGAGCAGGGTCAAATCAGGGTTGACGGCGCGGGCGGCGGCGAATCGTTGGGCGACGACGACCAATCCGTCCAGGCTCGCCTCGTCCGAACGGGTCGGGATGATCAAGTAGTCGGCGGCGGCGAAGACGAGTTCCTGCAGGATCGGTTCGCCAGGCGGGGTATCGATGAGCACCATGTCGTAGTCGTCATCGGTGCCCTCCGGCCGCAGCAGGTCAAGGGCCGGTCGCAAACCCGGCAGCGACGCTCCGCGGGCGCCTCGAGAGGTGAACGCGGCGGCGACATCCCAGAGGGCCGGTCCGCCGGCCACCACATCAAGCCGGTCGCGAACACCCCGGCTGACCGCCAACGGCAGCCCGTGGGTGATGGCCAGGCCCAGGCTGCTGCCGTCCTGCAGTCCATAGCCCAGGTCGCGGCCCATGTTGCCCTGCGGATCGGTATCGACCACCAGCACCCGTAGGCCGGAGGCGGCGAACTGGCCGGCGAGACCGGCGGTCAGGGTGGTCTTGCCCACCCCGCCCTTGCCATTGGCAATCGCGACCACACGTCGCATACCGCACCTTCCTTCGTCTCGTGCTCGGTCGCCCCCGATGAAATCGTGAGGCGCCATGCGATACAGCGAGCGGGTCATCTGCGCTCGGACCACCCGCGCTGTCCGCATCGTCCCGCCGCAAACCCGTTCACGACGCGATGCCACGCCGATGCGGCGCAGACCGATCGAGAAAGCCGCCGCGAGCCGGGATACTTTCGTGGTCGCAGAAGCCGATCGGGACTGTCAAGGGGCGCCTCCGACGAGCAAAGGTCTGGAGGGCTGGAGTCGATGGTCAAACCCGACAGTGAACCGGAGACCCCAGGCACGGCGCCGGACTCACCGGCCCGCGCGGTTCAGGGTGCCGCCGTCGCCGAGACCGGGATCGACGACGTCGCAGCCGGATCGGCCGAGCCGGCACCGGTGAGCCGATCGCCCGGTGCATCCGTCCTCGTCACCGTTCCCTGGCATCCGGACGGCGCCGGCCCCGTCCCGACCGCGGACGGACCTGTGACCAGGCGCTGGCGCAAGATCGTCATCCGGACATTGAGCAAGTCCTGGGAGGACTCGCTGTTCGGGATGAGTTCGCAGGCGGCGTTCTGGTCGGCGATGTCGACCGCGCCGTTCCTGCTGGCCCTGCTCGGCCTGTCCGGCTTCTTCGCCCGCTGGCTGTTCGGCCCGGACGGCACGACGGCGATCCGGTCCCAGGCCATGGAGTTTCTCAATACCGTGTTCAACGAGGAGGTGGCCACCGACCTGCTCGGCAGCACCATTGACACCATCTTGGACACCGACACCAGCCAGGTGATCTCGGTCGGACTGATCATCAGTCTGTGGGCCGGTTCGTCGGCGATTTCGGCGTTCATCGAGGCAATCACCATCGCCTACTGCCAACACGAGGTACGGCATCCGGTGCTCGAGCGGTTGTTCGCCCTAGGGCTGTATGTCATGGCCCTTTCCGCCGAAATCGTGATCGTCCCGCTGTTGGCCATCGGCCCTGATCAGATACCGCAGATGTTCCCGGAATCCGTGCGGCCGGCAGTGAATCTCGTGATGGGATACATCTACTACCCAGGCTTGGCGCTCGGGCTGATCCTGCTCGTGACGATCCTGTACAAGGTTGCACCGAAGCGGAAACACGCGTTCTACCGCGGACTCCCGGGGGCGGCATTGGCGGCCGCAGTGTTTCTCGTTGCCGGCACCGGCCTGCGGCTGTACGTGTCCTACGTCTACAGCCACGGGCTCACCTACGGCGCGCTCGCAACACCGATCACGTTTCTGCTCTTCTACTACTTCATCTCGATGGCCATCATCATCGGCGCGCAGTTCAACAACGCGCTGCTGGAGTACTACCCGCCGGCGGGGAAACCGGGCCGGAACCCATCGCCCAGCCCGGCGCCGGTCAGCTGAGGTCGTCGGAGCCCTGCTGATCGACCTGGCCGGACTTGACCTGGCCGCGGCTATCGGCGGGCTCCGGCGCGCCACCCAGCAGGTCGCGGAACCGGTCGCGGCGCCGCTGATAGTCGACATCGAAGCGACGATGGGAGCGGGCCAGCTTCTTGTCGTCGTACCGCTTGCGGGCCCAGATCGAGGTCGGTTTGGCCAACCGGATGGCGCCGACGGTGGCGACAATCGGCACGACGATCCCGATGAGGCCGGTGGCGAGCTTGCCCTTGACAAAGCACACCCCCGCCGTCGCCAGGTGGAAACAGACCAGCAGGGCGTAGAGCGAGGTGCCGACGTCTTCTCCCTGCGCGGCACCCACCGGGGATGCCTCCATCAGCAGCACAACACCGAGCGCGCCGCCGATCAGGATGGCGTCGATCGATTTGCGCCCCTCCTCGCCCCAGTACACGTCGTCCAGGTGGAACCACAAGGCGAACTCGTCAAGGGCCAGCGCCGCCCCGACACCGAACAGCGCCGCCAGCACCTCCGTCCACGGCGAAGCCGGGTTGAACCGGAATTCCAGCAGGCCGGACACCAGGACCAGCAGAATGCCCCATACCTGGTGGTGGACATGCACGCCACCGATGTAGATGTCGGAGAAGCCGCCGCCGTCACCCGGCTCGTCCTGCCGTTCGGCCCGCGACAGGGCGGCGGCGTTTTTCGCCCGAATCCGGCGGGTGATGCCGCGGGTGATGGCGAACGCCAGCAGGAATCCGATGAGCGCCCAGAGCGCCGGCGCCCGGCCGGTCTCGACGAAGATCTCTTGGTACCAGTCCACCCGATCGTCCGATCCCTGATTGCCGGCGACGATTCCGACCAGCGAGTGTGAGCGCGTTTCCGCTGTTGTGCAGATCGCGTCACTCCGCCACCTCCGCCTCCCGGCGCAAAACCTGGGCGACAACGCGCATCAACATCACCGAGCTGATGACGAGTCCGACGTAGCCCACCGCGATCAGTGCGCCACTCTCGCGCTCCGGCCCGGCAATGGATGAGCCCACCAGCATCAGCGTTGACGCCAAGAGGCCCACCGAAGCGACGGCAGTGAACACGGCCTGGTCGACCCAGCGCGTCAAACTGGTCCGGCCGGGCCCGGAGAACGCGTCGACCTGCAGTCGAATCCGCCCCGATCTTAGTTGCAGCGCAACGTCTTCGGTCAGCGCCGGCAGCGCACGCAGGGAGGGCAGGCTGCGCAGCAATTCCTTCTGCGCGGCCTCTTTGGCGCTGGCCGGCGAGACGTCCATCGAGCTGCCGAGGTGCGCGGCGGCGGCAGTGGCAAGGTCGACCTTCGGGTCGATGACCCGCAGGGTGCCCTCCAGCGTGACCAGCGCCCGGGCCAGCAACGTGAACGCGGCCGGGACGGGAATGGCATGCCGGCCCATGACGTCGATGATGTTCTGCAGGCTGCGCGGATCGAACCCGCCGGCATGCAGTTGTTCGCTGAGCAGCCGGCTCAGCTCGGCCTCCAATGCCTGTGGATCGATGGAATCACCGTCGGCCCCGGAGATCGACCGAAGTGCTCGGGCCAGCAGCGCCGGCTGCCCGGTCGCCAGACCCGCCCCCATCAGCTGGAGCGACTCCATGGTGACGGGATCGATCAGGCCGACCGCCCCGCAGTCGATCAACCACAAGGTTCCATCCGGGTCGATCAGGATGTTCCCCGGGTGCGGGTCGGCATGAAACACCCCGGCCGATAGCACTTGGGTCAGGAACGCCCTCAGCAGGCGATCGGCCAGTTCGACCCTGGGCACCCCGCAGGCGTCCACTGCCGCTGGATTGGACACGGCGCTGCCGTTCACCCGGTCCAGCACCAACACCGCCTCGGTGCTGAACTCCGTCACCACCGTCGGAACCGCAACTCCTGGCCCATTGGCCACCGCCGCCAACGCCCGGGCGTTCGCGGCCTCGTTGACATAGCTCAGTTCTTGATCGACCGACCGGATCAGTTCCTCGGAGAGCGCCCCCAGGCCGAGCGAGCGGGCGGCCTCCGACCTTCGGACAGCGGTCCGGGCGGCCCAGCGCAGTACTGCGGAATCCCTCGCCACGCCGACCTCGACATCGGGTCGCCGCACCTTCACCACCACCCGCTGCCCGTTGTGCAGTTCGGCGACGTGGGTCTGCCCGATCGACGCGGCAGCCAGCGGCTCGTCCGAGAAGGACGCGAAGACCTCGGAAATCGGCCTGTCCAACTCTCTTTCGATGGACGCGCGAATCTCTGCAACGGGGACCGGCCGAACACTCGACTGCAGACCGGCCAATTCGGCGACCACCGGCGCCGGCAGCAGATCCGAACGGGTGGAAGCGATCTGGCCGAACTTGATGAACATGCCGCCACAGTCCTCCAGAAAGAGGCGGATCCGCAGGCCGCCCTCCGGGCTCGACAGGGCCGCCCTGGAAGCCAATCTCGGTCCGGCGAGACCGTGCCGCCGGGCGATGCGCGAGACCTCGAAGAGCCGGCCCCCGACGGTGAAAAACGTGCGCACCCTGGTCCGCCATGATCGCCGCTTGGTGGTGCGGCGTGGCCGGAGCAGCACCTCCAGCGAGACGCTCAAGACCATGGTGGCCAGCAGGGCCAGGCCGAACGAGATCAGCAGCAGGTCATCCTCGTCCGCCCCGGGGTCGCGACTGAGTATCAGGGCGCCGAGCAGGAACCCGGTGACGCTGCCGACGATCCCGGCGACGGTTGCCCGGACGAATCCGCGATGGACCCCGAGGATGCGCCCGGAGACAACGCCGACGCCGAGCACGAAGACGATCACAAAGACGAATTCCCAGAACGAAAGATCGAACTCGATGGACATGCCGTCAGAGTCGCTCAATCCCGGCCGCTAAGTCCAGCAACCCGGCCGCCTGCGAACGCGCGGCGTTGCGCCGCCGGTCAGAAAGGTAGGTTGAATCATACGTAGAATATCCGACGATTGCGTAAGCTCCGCTATCGAAGGATGTCGCCGCATGGCGCCAGCCTCGGAGTCGCTGTCCACGGCTCTGGCCCACTGAACCGCTCAATCAAGGCCCAGCTCAATCACTGACCAGTGACCCACTCGCCCACTGACCCAGACAGGACCCACCATGATCGATGCTGTCATCGTTGACGCAGTCCGTACGGCAAGCGGCCGCGGCAAGCCGGGGGGTGCGCTGTCGGCGGTCCACCCCAGTGACCTGTTGGCGGTACCGCTGGCCGAGTTGATGCGCCGGAACGGCCTGGACGCCGCGATGGTCGACGACGTCATCGCCGGCTGTGTCGGCCAGTCGGGCGAGCAAACGGCCAATATCGCCCGCAATGCCGTGCTGGCAGCGGGTTTCCCGGAGTCCGTTCCGGCGACGACCGTGGATCGGCAGTGCGGGTCCAGTCAGCAGGCGGCGCATTTTGCAGCGCAGGGCGTACTGGCCGGCGCGTACGACGTCGTCATTGCCTGCGGCGTCGAGTCGATGAGCAGGGTGCCCATCGGCAGCAGCAACCAGGGTCTGGACCCACTGGGCGCCGGCGTGCGCGCCAGGTATCCGTTCGGCCTGGTGAATCAGGGCGTGTCCGCCGAACTGATCGCCGCCAGGTGGAAACTGGATCGCGGCGAACTGGACAGTTTTGCGGCGCGCTCCCACGATCGGGCGGCCGCCGCGGCAGCAGCCGGCCGGTTCGACGCCGAGATCGTCGGTGTCGAACATCCCGACTGGACAGTCCATCTCGTCGACGAAACCATTCGGCCAGGTACGACCGACGAGAACCTGCGCGAACTGAAGCCGGCGTTCCGGACGGCACAGCTCGCCGAGCGGTTCCCGGAGGTGGGCTGGCACATCACCGCCGGCAATTCATCACCGCTGACCGACGGCGCCTCGGCAGTGCTGATCATGAGCGACGCCCGGGCCGCCGAGCTGGGTTTGCGGCCGCGAGCCAGGTTCCAAGCCTTCGCCGTCACCGGGGACGATCCGCTGTTCATGCTCACCGGGCCGATCTCCGCCACCCGAAAGGTCCTGCAGCGCAGTGGATTGAACATCGACGACATCGACACGTATGAGGTCAACGAGGCCTTCGCATCGGTCCCACTTGCCTGGGCAAGGGAGTTCGGCGCGGATCCGGCCAAGCTGAACCCCCGCGGCGGCGCCATCGCGCTCGGCCATCCGCTCGGAGCGTCGGGAACGCGATTGCTCACCACCATGCTCGGCCACCTGGAAGCCACCGCCGGCCGATTCGGTCTGCAAACCATGTGCGAGGGCGGCGGTATGGCGAACGCCACCATCATCGAACGGCTGTAGCGCCGGCGCATGTCTGAATTGATAACCACGTTCCGAACTTGGCCCTTGACTGTTCGAAGGATGTGTCGAATACTCGACACAAACGTAAGGACACAGCCGTAAGGAGCGATCATCGGGTCGCCCCATTGGACGCAAAGGAGCGTTGCCCGTGGCATACGTGATTGGGGTAGACGTCGGTGGGACGTTCACCGACGCCGTGCTCGCCGACGAGGCCGGCAATGTCCTCGGGGCGAAGTCCCCGTCCACACCCCCCGACTATTCCGTCGGCGTGCTCGATGTCCTGGCATCGCTGGCCGAGCAGATGGACCTGTCGGTGGAACAGCTGCTGAGCCGGACCCATCACATCGCGCACGGAACGACGTCATCGCTGAACGCCCTGGTGATGGGCCATGTTCCGCCGGTCGGGTTCATCACGACCAGGGGGCACCGGGACTCCATCTACATCATGAACGTCGAGGGCCGGTACCTGGGCCGTTCGGCTGAGGAACTGCAGAACGTGCTGGTCCAGAACAAGTCTCACGGGCTGATCCCGAAGCGGCATGCGTTCGAGGTCACCGAGCGACTCGACCGGGACGGAACGGTCGTCGTCGAGCTCAACGAGGACGAGGCCCGCGCGGCCATTCAGACTCTGGTCGACGACGGGGTCGCCGCGATCGCGGTCTCGCTGTTGTGGTCGTTCCGCAACCCGGTGCACGAGCGCCGGATCCGGGAGCTCGTCCGGGAGATCAGCCCGGACATGTTCGTGTCGCTGTCCTCCGAGGTCAGCCCGCGGATCCGGGAATTCGCCCGCAACGCCACGACGATCATGAGCACCCAGATCGGCCCCGGCCTGCGCGACTACCTGTCCAGCCTGGAGGGCAAGCTCCGCGAGCTCGGGCTTGCCGGCCCGCTGCTGGTGATGCAGAGCAACGGCGGCGCTGTCGCCGCGGCGGAGGCACCGGCCACCGCGATCAGCACGATCGGCTCCGTGCTGACCGGCGGCATCGTCGGTTCGGTGTCGCTGGGGCGGCAACTCGGCCATCGGAACATCATCAGCACCGATGTCGGCGGAACCACGTTCCTGGCCGGCCTGATCGTCGACGGTGAACCCGTCAGGGCCAGCAGCACGATCATCAACCATCACCCGATCAACGTGCCGACGCTGCAGGTGCACGCGATCGGCTCCGGCGGCGGCGCCATCGCCTGGATCGACGCGGGCGGAAATCTGCAAGTGGGTCCGCACAGCGCGCAGGCGGTACCGGGCCCCGCGTGTTACGGCCAGGGCGGCCTGGAACCCACTAACACCGACGCGAACCTGGTGCTGGGCATTCTCACCGAGCGCGGCTTGCTGGGCGGCCGGAAGTCGTTGGATATTGCCGCGAGCCGGGCGGCCATCCGGACCCGGATCGCCGAGCCACTCGGTCTGTCGGTGGACGACGCCGCGGCGGCGATCTACGCCATCCAGAACGCGCAAACCGGGGACCTGCTGCGCAAGGTCGTGGTCGAGGCCGGCCACGACCCCCGCGAGTTCATCCTGTACGCCTTCGGCGGCGCCGGTCCGGCACACTGTGCCGCCTATGCCGCCGAGGTGGGCGTCCGTCAGGTGGTCGTCCCGCTGGGCGAGGTGGCATCCGCCTTCTCCGCGTACGGCCTGGCGGCGTCCGACATTGCCTTGGCCGCCGAGCTTTCCGACCCGCTGCCGTTCCCGATGGATTCGGTGCGGGTGGAGAAGAATTTCGCCCAGTTGGAATCCCAGGTACGGGAATCGCTGGCCCGCCAGGGTATTCGGTTCGCCAGGGTCGAGCTGTACCGGGAGATCGACATGCGGTACTCGATGCAGCTTGCCGAACTCGCGGCACCGGTCGGGGACGGCCCGATCGACGACACCGAGATCGCCGCAACAGCAGCCAGATTCGAACAGAAATATGCCGAGATGTTCGGCGCCGGATCCGGTTTCCGGGAGGCCGGTATACAGGCCATCACCTACCGGGTCCGCGCCGTGGGGGTACTGCCGTTCGCACCCTCGCTCCCCGGCGTTACCAGGGCTGCGGGATCCGACCCCAGTGCTGCCCACATCGGCTCCAGGCAGATCCGCCTCGGCATCGACGGCTTCGCCCCCACCGACATCTACGACTACCGCAAACTGCTTGCCGGACATCTCATTTCGGGTCCGGCCATCGTCGAGGTACCGACCACCACCGTCGTCGTCCCGGCCGGCACCACCGGCCTGGTCGACGGGCTCGGCAACCTGATCATCACCCATGAGGAGTCCGCTCGATGACAATGCCCGTTGCCGGTTCCGAGGCCTTCTCCAGCCGCCCGGTTGACCCGGACGAGCTGGCCGCCTCGCTGCCCGCGTCGCTGCAGATCCACACCGTCACCCAGGAACAGATCGATGCGCTCGACCCACTGACCTACGAGGTGATCCGGCATCGATTGTGGTCGGTCACCGAGGAAATGGGTGAGGCCCTCAAGCGCATGTCCGGATCCCCGATCGTCACCGACGCCAACGACTTCGATTTCGCCATCGGTGACGAGCTTGGTCAGGAGGTCCAGGTCGGCCTGTACAACACGATGCTGGTCGGCGCCGTCGACCTGGCGATCTACTGGACGCTGGCGAACCGTGCCGAGAATCCCGGCATCGCCGGCGGAGACATGTTCCTGTGCAACGACCCGTGGGTCGGCGGTGGTCTGCACCAGAACGATGTCATCGTCTACCAGCCGATCTTCCACGACGGCAAGCTCTTCGCCTGGACCAGCGCCATTTGCCACGAACCGGACCTCGGCGGCGTCGGCCTCGGCTCGTTCTCCCCCGCCGCGCAGGACGTGTTCTCCGAATCATTGCCGACCCCACCGGTGAAGGTCGTCCGGGACTTCAAGTTGCAGCGCGATATCGCCGACCTCTGGGTGCGCCGCTCCCGCGTTCCGATGTTGGTCGGTCTCGACCTACGAGCCCAGGTCGGTTCCAACAATGTCGGCCGCGAGCGGATGCTCGCGGTCATCGACCAATACGGGGCCGACACGGTCAAGGCCGTGATGAAACGCATGATGAATGACGCCGAACACCGGCTCCGCAGCAAGCTGACCAGCCTGCCCAACGGCAGTTGGAAGGCCACCGGCTACCAGGACCAGTCCCACGAGGGCGACCGCGGCCTGCACAACATCACCCTGACGATGACGAAACGCCATGACCACCTGATCTTCGACTTCACCGGAACGGACAAGCAGGCCGGCGTCATCAACTGCACCTACGCCGGCATGCGCGGTGGCGTCATGCTCGCCCTGCTGCCGATCCTGGCCGGTGACATCCCGTGGTCGGCCGGCGGCCTGATGCGCTGCTTCGACCTGATCGCCGAGGAAGGCACCATCAACAATGCGACCTACCCGGCCGCGGTCAGCCGTGGGCCTATCGGTCCCGCCTGGCTCACCGGAACCCTTGTTGCGGAGTGCCTTTCGCAGATGCTGGACCGCTCGGTCGATCTCGGCAAGAGTGTGCAGGCCTCCTGCTGCGGCACCTGGGACACGGCCGTGATCGCCGGTCTGGACGAGCGCGGGGCGCTCCCGGCGCCGTTCCTGTCGATCATGATGGAACCGATGGCCGGCGGCTACGGCGCCCGTCCGCACGTGGACGGACTGGATACCGGTGGGTTGTTCTGCATTCCGATGGGCCGCATCCCGGACACCGAGATGTCCGAATTCCTCTACCCGATGCTGGTGTTGTGGCGGAGGGAGGAGGCCGACTCCGGCGGGCCCGGTCAGCACCGCGGTGGGGTCAGCGCATCGCTGGCCATGACCCCGTACGGAACGAGTGTGCCCATGGGGCTCGTGCTGGCATCCGCGGGAAAGGCCGTCGCGCAGAACAACGGACTGGCCGGCGGCTATCCGGGCAACACCGGAAAGGAAATCCTCGCCAGGGGAACCGATGTCAAGGCGCTGCTGGCCGGTGGGGTGATGCCCGCGAACCTCGCCGACCTCGGCGGCGACCACGAACTCGGCCAAAACTACTCGCAGACCTACCTCGCCCCGGGTGACGTGCTGTATATGCATTGGCAGGGTGGCGGCGGGTACGGCGACCCGCTGACCCGCGATCCGGACGCCGTCGCCGCCGACCTGCTTCAGGGCAAGGTGACCAGCACCGGCGCCACGGATACCTATGGTGTCGTACTGGACAGCGCCGGCCAGGTCGACTCGACCGGGACCGACCGCGCCCGGGAACAGCTTCGCAGCGTGCGACGGCAGCGGGTGATCCTGGACGAGCCCATTCCCGGTGGACCCCTTGACCTGTCGGGCGGACGCCGGCTGGATGAGAACCTCGTGCTGGTCACCGAAGCCGGGCATCCCGTCGTCGGCTGTGCGCATTGTGGGCAGCGACTCGGTGACCGGAGAATCTCCGAAACCCTGTCCCTGGCCCGATATGACGGGCCGTCCAGCGACGCCGGCCCGCAGGTCACCTCCGATCCTGCGGCATACATCGACAACGAGGTGGTGTTCCGGCAGTACTGCTGCCCGAACTGCCTGGGCGCGATCTACTCCAGCATCGTCCCGGTCGAGCATCCCGACCACATCTCCGAGCTCAGTCGGCTGTTGCCTGCGCTCGCGGAATCCTGATGAGGTTGCGCCGGGTCGCCGTGCTGGGCGGCGGCCCGGGTGGCCTGTATGTGGCCCGGCTGCTCCGACTCGCCGACCCCGCCTGCGCGGTGGACGTCTACGAACAGGGCCAGCCCGACACCACCTTCGGCTTCGGCGTCGGACTGGCCGCCGGCACCCAACGCAACCTGCGGGCCGCCGATCCCGTCTCACTGGATGCGATCATCCGGCACAGCCACCGGCACGACATGCAGCTGCGGGTCGGCGACCGCATCGCCCGGATGGGCAACGACAACCTCCGGGCGATCGGCCGGACCACGCTGCTCACGGTGTTGCAGTCGCAAGCCACCGACGCGGGCGTCGGACTGCATTTCGGTGATCGCCGCACGGTAGACGAGCTGGACGCCGACCTGGTGATCGCGGCCGACGGAGTCAATAGCGCCACCCGAGAAACCCGGCAGGGTGAGTTCGGAGCGCAGATCGACACCGGCGGCGGGCTGTACCTGTGGTGCGGGACCGACTTCGCGCTGCGCAGCGCCGTCTTTGCGCCGGTGACGACCGAACACGGCACCTTCGTCACCCATGCCTATCCGTACGCAGCCGACCGCAGCACGTTCCTGATCGAAACCGACGAACAGACCTGGCGCCGGGCGGGTTTGGAGGCGCCCCGTGCGGGTGCCGCCGGCCCGGACATCGGCGCCGACCAATCCGACCAGCAGTCCCTGGACTACCTGCAGCCGGTCTTCGCCGAAGTCCTGCAGGGCCATCACCTGATGGGCAACCGGACCCGCTGGTTGCGGTTCCGGACCGTGCGCTGCGAGCGGTGGCACAGCGGGAACGTCGTCCTGCTGGGCGACGCCGCACACACCGCCCACTACTCGATCGGCTCGGGCACCAAACTGGCCATGGAGGATGCAATCGCCCTGGTTTCCTGCATTCAGCGGGCTTCCGCACTGCAGGAGGCGTTGCAGGACTTCGAATCCCAACGCCGCCCAGCTGTCGAGCACCTGCAAGCGGTCGCCACCCGCAGCCAACGCTGGTGGGATTCCTTCCCGCAGCGCATGCACCTGCCGATCAATCAGCTCTTGGTGTCGTACATGACGCGGGCCGGCAAGGTGTCCTTGGAGCATTTCGCGCAGAGCACGCCCCAGGTCGTCGCGGGGGCCCTCGCCGAGTACGACCATTCGCCAACGGCAACAGCCATCCCACCGGCAGCGATCGATGCCGCCGAAACTGTTGGCCTGGTGGTCGCGCAACCACTTCGCCGGAACGACATGGTTGCCGCAACTCGTTATGCCCCAGAGCATCTGGCCGCCGCAACGATCCAGTATGCGGAGTCGGACCCCTGGGGCATCAAGGCGGACGCGGTCGTCGCGGACGCAGCCGAGAAGCTGGCCGCCGGCATCACCGTCCTGCGCCTGGCAGGTCCGGACGACCGAGACGCCGTGCTCGACCGGCTCGATTTCGCCGAACGGCTGCGGCTGGAACTCGGGGCCACGGTGATCGTGCAGGCGCCGCAGGAGCGCCTGCCCGACCTGGCGGCCGGGCTGCTCGCCGGGCGGATCGACCTTCTCGACATCTCATCGGGGGCCATCGACCCCGGGGCCATCTCCCCCGGCAGAATGACGAGCGTGGGAAAAGGCGGATGAGCACCAACAATTGGGCGGGCCGGCTGCCGGCCTTTCCGGCGCCCGCCGTCCTGCGGTACCGGGATGCCGGATTATGGCGGGACCGCACCATCTCCGAGGAATTCCACGCCGTCGCCGAGCGATTCCCGGACCGGGACGCAGTCGTCAGCAACGACGGGCGGCTGACCTACGCCGAACTCGACCGACAGACCGACCAGCTGGCGGTCGGCCTGCACCGGATCGGGCTGCGACCCGGTGATCCCGTCCTGTTCCAGGTCACCAACCGGCTGGACTCCATCGTGGCCTGGTACGGAGTACTGAAGGCCGGCCTCGTACCGGTTGCAACGCTGGCTGCCCATCGGATGCACGAGATCAGTCAGGTCAGCGCGCGCACCGGAGCGGTCGCGCATCTGGTCGAGGCGGGGAATCCCAGCTTCGACCTGGTGGATTTCGCGATCGAGCATCGGCAGCAGCAGGCGACGGTGCGCTGGGTACTCAGCCTGGGCGCCGGTCCGCGGTCCGACGGGGTTGTTCGCGTGGCGGACCTGCTCAGCGAAACAGACCCGGATCGCGCCCGCAGCCACGTCGTCGGGGTGCAATCGGGTATCGGTCCCGATGACGTGGCGGTCTTCCAACTCTCCGGCGGGACCACCGGTGTCCCGAAGGTCATCCCCCGCCGGCACGCCGAATACTGGTACAACGCGAAGGCCTACGCCCAGCGATTGGGGTGGGACGAGCACTGCAGAGTCGCCCACCTCATCCCGATCATCCACAACGCCGGCATCGTCTGCGGGGTGCACGCTCCGCACAGCGTCGGTGCTTGCCTGGTCCTCGGAACCCCTGACGCCGCAGCATCTTTGCCGTTGTTGATCGAGGAGGCAATCACCGATGTGCTGATCGGGCACGCCCACTACCGAGCCATCGCCGACGGCATCACCGCGCTGTCCGGGTCGATCCGCCGGGTGGTGTTGTCCGGCGCGAAGGTGCCGCCGGATCTGTTCGAGCAGATCGAGAACCTCGGTGTGTGGGCCGGGCAGCTGTTCGGGATGGCCGAGGGCTTCTTCGCGGTGACCCGGCTTGACTCACCCGGCGAGGCCAGGCTCAGCACGGTCGGGACACCGCTGTCTCCGCTCGACGAATTCCGCATCCTCGACCCCGGCACCGAGTTCGAACTGCCCGACGGCGCCACCGGTGAACTGTGCTGCCGCGGCCCGTACACCCTGCCCGGCTACTTCGATGCCGCTGAACACAACGCCGTCGCGTTCACTGCAGACGGCTTCTTCCGCACCGGCGACCTGGCCAGCGTGCGCGCCGTCGGTACCACCCGCTACCTCTGCATCGACGGCCGCATCAAGGACGTCATCAACCGCGGTGGGGAGAAGATCAACGCCGAGGAAGTCGAACTGCTGTTGATCCGGCACCCGGCCGTGCTGCAGGTCGCCGTCGTCGCAATGCCGGACCCGCGGCTCGGGGAACGCACCTGCGCATTCCTGGTGGCCAGGGATGAGCCGGTGACGCTCGAGCAGATCCGCGAGCATCTTGCTGCCCTGGGGGTCGCGAAATTCAAATGGCCCGAGCGGCTGGAATGGGTCAGCCGGCTGCCCCAGTCCAATATCGGCAAGATCGACAAGAGGGCGCTTCGCCAGTTGATCGTCGAGAAGGTCGCGACACCTGTTGCAAGCTAACGATGCAGGTACAGCTCAACGGAAATCGTGAAGACGACATCATCGGCTGCGGCGAGGCTGCCGACGGCAGTCACCAGCGAGCGGAGCTCGTTTTCCGCGGCGATGTGCGTGATCTGCAGCGTGCCGACGAGCGTCGTGCTCGGGCGAACCGGGCTGCGGAACTCGATCTGATGCAGTCGGCGGCCACCGATCACGGCCCATTCTCGATAGACCGAATCGACGGCCAGTCGCTGGAAGATCGCGAGGGTATGGACCCCGCTGGCAATCACCCCGCCAAAGTGTCCGGCGGCGGCCGCCACCCGATCGACGTGGAAATCCTGTGGATCCCACTGTGCCGCGAATTCGATGATCTCGGTCTCGGAGACAAGATAAGTGCCCAAGTCGTAGGTCATTCCGACATTGATGGAATCGGCGCCGAGCAGATCACGGCCGCGCCTGGGTGACGTCATGTGTGTCCCTCTCCCGGTCGGCGCGTTTCGTGCCGCCCAAGGCTAGATCACTGCGCGACGGACCCGACCGGAAAGCGGTCGGCCAACCAGGCACCGATCTCGGCGCCGGCGAGGCTGCTGCCGGTCGGGCCGCCCTTGATCAACGGACCACCGAAATGCGTCCCCGGCACCCGGATACTCCGCAGGTCCGACGCAGCCAGCGCCGTTGCCATCGCCACCATGTCGACGGGGTAGCACGCCTGATCGCCGGTCAGTTCGACCAGCAGGGTGGGCACCGAAACCCCTGGCGCACAGCGGAGGAAGTCGGCGTTGGTGCTCGCAGCGGACCAGGTCGACAACCAAGCCTCCGGGGTCGCGAGCCGGCCGAACCCGACGAGACCGTAGTTCGTCAGGTCGGGCCGGCGACCGAAGAGCGATCCGTAGGGACGGTCGTTGGGATCGATCGACAGGTCGACACCATGCGGGTCCGCGTCTGTTCGGTACACCGTCAGCAGCCGGGGGGCCAGCGCCACCCGACGGTCCGCCGGATCGCCCGTGACGGCGAAAGCCTTTCGAGCGGTGGACATCTCGGCGACCAGCTCGCGGGCGACCGCATCGAGCCTGGCGATCCGCGCCCGCTGGGCGGCACGGTACCGAAGGAGAAATTCCGCCGAGTAGTGCGATGTGGCGGGCGCATCGACGAACCCGTTGGCCGGGTCGTACAGATTCAGGCCGGGTTCCACCGACAACGGGTCTGCCTCGTCGCAGACCGACGGATCGATCAACCGCTGCAACAGGGCACCCTGGCCCGGATGCGGCGCCATGAAGACCGCAGCATCGGGGAGCGGCATTGCGGTATCGCCAAGACCCGTCGGGCGACCACTCGGGCCATGGGAAATTCGTTCGGCAGCGGGCAGGGACGCCTGCTGGTGATAAAAGGCGAAAAGGGTGCCGCCGCCGGAATGGCCGAGGGTCACAATCGCGTCGAACCCGCGTTCCCGGAGGAAGACCTGTCCGGCGGCCGCATCGAGCAGGGCCTGCTCGTGCAGCAGTGACAGATCGTTGTTCACCGAGCGGGTGCCCTGGGTCCACACGGCGAAACCGCGGGCCAGCAACTCGGGAACCAGCACATGATGGGTGACGTCCTGGCGTGGATGCATGATGCAGACGACGGTTCGGGCGCCCGGCACGGTCCGGAGAACCCCGCTCACGGTGGCGCCGTCGGAAGTGGTCAGCTGATGCACCGATTCGGTCGTCGTTGCCGGTTGCGCGGCCGCCTGGATCCAGCGACCGGCCCCCAGTCGTGCGCCGGCCAGGGTCACCGCGGACCCGCCGGCAATTGTTCGATCGGCAGTGATTCAACCTTGAGGGCATCCTTGTCGTGCTGGGTGATCCGCGACCGGCCCAGACCGGCGACACTGCTGTACCAGACGGCATGCCGACAGCCGGTGGCCCGCCGATCAATGACAATGGTTCCCTGGGAAGTGATTTCGAAATACGGACCGACCTTTCCGACGCTCACCGCCGGGTCCGTTGCCGCAACGTCCACCACCGGTCGGTTCTCCGGGACATCGAGCACGAAAAGCGTTGTCATACCTGGGTCAACTCCCCCGGCTGCGCCCGCTCCCAGGCCGGCGCCCGCTGCATGATCAGCTCGGCCTTCCGGGTCAGCAGTGCCGCCATGCTCGGGTCCGGGCCGGACACCACATCGAGCAGAGCATCGATGGTCAGTTCGGCGTCCAGATCTTCCTGCGGGGTAACCGGCCGGAGCGCCCTGGTCACCTCGATCATGTAACCGTTGGGATCGTGGGTGTAGATCGACTCGATGGTCTCGTGTTGGATCTGCATCTCGACCGGCCACGTGCTGCCGTCGAGGCGGCGGCGGTATTCCAGCAGGTCCGCTTCGTTGTCGACGTGAATCGCCAGGTGCCGGGACTTGATGAAGAATTCAGGGACGTCGGCACCGAATCGTGAGTAGGCATCGCCCTGCGGGCCGCCGTCGAAGGGTTCCAGCCCGAAGTAGTAGAAGAACGCCAGCCGGTCGCCGTTACCGATGTCGAAAAAGAAGTGGATGAAATCAGGGTGTCGCTCCGGGCCCCAGCCGGCCGCACAAATTGAATGCACGACCGGGAAACCGAGTACATCGCGATAGAACGCGACCGTGCCGGCCGGATCGAACGTGGGATATGCGACGTGGTCGACGCCACGGACACGGTGCTCGAGAGCGTTCATCAGGACCTCCTGGGTGCGATAGCGATGCGTGTCAGACAGGTTGTGGGACAGCAAGTCTCAGCAGTTTTCCGGCACCGGGCAGGTCGGCCCGAAGCCCGAGGGCGGTCAGCAGGCTGTAGGCGCCCGCGGTCGCGGCCGACAGCACGGGGATACCGAATTCGGTCTCGGCCGCCTCCACCAGGTCCAGCGACGGCATTTGCACACAGGCGGAAATTACCAGCGCATCGACACCGGTGAGGTCAAGGGATCTCGCGGCCGACAGCACCCGACCTCCCGGAATGCACGCCACCTCGGTGTTGTCGGCGACCTCGAGGGCACGCCAATCGGCGACCGCGAATCCCTCCGCCGCCAGGTACTCGACGACCTGTTGGGCCAACGGTCGAAGGTATGGCGTGACCAGTGCGATCCGGTGCGCGCCCAATGCCCGCAGCCCTTCGACGAGGGCGCCGGCACTGGACCGCACCATCGCCTCGGAACCGCCGGTGGCCAGTTGCTCGGCGATCGCCGACTCCACCCGTTGGTGCTCACCGGGGCCGCCGACCGCGAGCGCCACCAGGCAGGCATACAAAATCGCGTCGACGCCGGCATCGCCGAGTTCGAGGATGCACCGCTCCCGTTGCGCGTTCATGGCCCGAAGTTGGGCGGCGGACACGGTGTGCATCCGCATACGGCTGGAATGGAACGAGAAGCGGGCGTCTGCGTGCTGATTCAACAATGCGGGGATCTCGGTCTCGACCGTGACGTTCGAGCTGGGAACCACCAAACCGATCCGGTGCGTGATCATGCTCGCCTCATCTCCATTGACGTTCATGACCAATATTCAACACTGGTGATGGTTTAGTCAAGGAGCTGTGCCGCTGATCACGACCACTGCACGCTGCCTCCGGCCTACTCGGCCAGCGCCCGCTCCAGCAGCGCGAGGTCCTGCTTCAGCAGTTGCACCGCGCGGGCCGCCCCTTCGCCCTCGGCCACACGCCCGTCCACCGCAACCACGGACGCGACCGCCATCTCGGCCAACGCCTGGGCCACCTCGGTTTCCGCGCGTTCTCCTGCCGGGTGATGCCACCAGGCAACCCAGTTGCAGAGCCCGATGATGCCGAGCGCGGACGTCCGGGGATCAACGGGACGCAGTTCGCCGCTTTTCGCGCCCTCTGCGATGACCGCCGAAAAGGCGAGCAGGACGCGGCGGCGGGCCTGCGCGTACACCTTGGACAGGCTCTCCGGCAGTTCGTTCTCGGAGCGAACCAGCAACCGAAAGCGAGCGGGATGCGATGCCTGTTGAAAGGCAACCGCGAAGGCCATTTCTCTCAGCCGCTCCGACGCAGGAATCTCCGCCTTGCCGACGATCTGCTCCAACTGCTCGGCCGGCCCCTCGGCCAGCTCGCTGACCAGCCGGAACAGCAGATCGTCCTTGCTCCCGAAGTAGTGGTAGAGGGCGGGCCTGGTCAATCCGGTCGCCTCGGCGATGTCCTGCAGGCTCGTACCGGCAAATCCCCGGTCGGCGAACAGTCGGGTGGCCTCTTCCATGATCTGAGCCTCGACCAGCCCGCGCCGGGCGCCGCGCACTGGGCCATCGGCGGCCGCCGCCGACTTCTTGCGGACTGGCTTCGGCGTCGATTTCACGGTGTCTTCCACGGCCCAACCCTAGCGACCAATACTCGTCACGCGTGTCAATCAGGCGCGTGGCTCGCAGGATCTGAATTCGCACGCCGGACAGAGGCAGGATGAACGGATGCCGCACGACGTCCGCCACCCGCAGCGGAATCGGGTGACCCCGCTCGGCGACATCGTCGCAGCACCGCTGCGCGGCAGTTGGCTGGGCAACCGCGGGATCCTGCACCGCGGCACCGAGATCGTCAGCTTTCACCGCAGCGACCTGTGGATCATTTGCGCGCTGCAGTACCGGGATTGGCGGGCGCCGCAGTGGGCGCCAGGGCACTACACGGTGCTGTTCTTCCATGACGAGGCCGTTGCCCTGGCCGCCGGACACCGACCGTGCGCCCTCTGCCGCCGCGCGGACTATCGGGCGTTCCGAGACGCGGCCGCCGACTCGGAGCAGATGCGGGCCAAGGACATCGACCGGCGCCTGCACGCGGAGCGACTGGTCCGGGGTACGCATCAGCGTCGCCTGCACAGTATTCAGTGGACGGGATTGCCGGACGGAGCGTTCGTCATGGTCGACGGCGCACCCGGACTCGTTCGTGGCGACGCCGTCATACCGTGGTCTCCGCATGGGTATGGGCCGCCGCTTTCCCGGCCGATCAGCGGCCACGCGGACGTCATCACCCCGCCCTTCAGCCTGGCTGCGCTCACCGCGGGTTACCCCGTCCAGATCGACGTCACGGCAAGGCTTTCGCTGCCGACTGCTAATTCGGCACCGCCCGAAGCGCGTCGCGATCGACCTCGGCGACGGATGCGTAACCGCACAGGCCCAGCGTCAGATCGAATTCGGCGATGACGTTGGCCAGCACGTCACTCACGCCCGCCCGGCCGGCCAGGCCGAGGCCGAGCGCGTACGGCCGGCCCAGGCAGACGGCCGTCGCACCCAGCCCCAGCGCCTTGAGAACGTCTGCGCCACCGCGGATCCCGGAATCCATCAGCACCGGGATCGCGCCGTCCACCGCGGCAACCACCCCCGGCAAGCTGTCCAGCGAACCGCGGCCGCCGTCGACCTGCCGCCCGCCGTGGGTCGAGACGATGATCCCGTCCGCACCCGCATCGACCGCTCGCCGGGCGTCGTCGCCGCGTTGAATTCCCTTCAGCACGATCGGCAGGGATGTCAGGGCGCGCAGCGTTGGTAGGTCGGTCCAGGTCAGGGACGGCCGCGAGTAGGTCTCCAGGAACGTCTGCACCGCCGCGCGGGCCGCACCGAGGTTGGCGCCCCGGCGACCGGGCACGTTCGCCGACATTCGCGCCAACGACCGGATCAGCGCGGGAAGCTGCCGCACCCGTGGCGCCGCGGCGGCGGGACCGGTGCGCGGCTGCGCCGCCAGCGACGTGAAGACCGGATCGTTGGTGTACTGGGCGAGGCCGTCAGCCAGCGCGAACGGCAGATACCCCTGGTCCAGGTCCCGTGGCCGCCAGCCCAGCATCGTGGTGTCCAGGGTGACCACAATGGCCTCGCAACCGGCCGTTTCCGCCCGCGTCACCAGGCTCGCCACCAAGTCGTCCGACGTGGACCAGTACAGCTGGAACCAGCGCGGAGCGGCTCCCATCACCGCGGCGCAGTCCTCCATCGAGCGCGATGCCTGGTTCGAGAAGATATATGGCACACCATGTTCGGCGGCGGCCTCGGCGACGGCAACATCCGCGGCCGGGTGCACGATGCCCAGCGCACCGATCGGCGCCAGCAGAATCGGCACCGGCAGCCGCCGTCCGAACAGCTCGACCGAGGTGTCGCGTGTCGAGACGTCGCGCAGCATCCTGGGGACCAATTGCCACCGATCGAAGGCTGCCCGGTCGGCCAGCATGGTCTGCTCGGAGCCCGCGCCTCCCGCCACATAGCCGTAGGAGCGGGCGGACAGCCTGCGGCGCGCCAGCCGATCCAGGTCCGGCCAGCTGGTCGGGACCTTCGGCTTCGTACCGAACACGCCCCGCGAGTAGATGCTCGACTGTCGCAGGCGGCCGAGCCCGACCGCCGGCAACGCCGGCCGCAGCCCGTTCACGTCTGTCATCCGTCCTCCACCTCGCCCGGCTCACCGACCATCACAACACTCCGCCGGTTGTTTCACCCGACCGGAGACCCGGCGACCGGAAACCTGCCCGCAGGCGATTGGGCAGGGTCGGCAATGGGTACTTGTCACTCATGGCTGACGAGACAGAGCTGCGCAAAGGCGACCGGGTCACCCGGCATACCCATGGGACGACCACCACCGGCACCGATCGGAACCCGTCATGAGCGCGAGCGGCGCATCCGCCGGCAAGGCAGCCGGGGCCCGAGCCATGGACGCCGGCAAACGGGCAGCCGATTCGGCCGAGGACGCCGGCCAGCAGGCGATCACCAGCAAGCCGTTCCGGGTGCTGCTGACGGTCGGGTTGGTCTGCTACGGCGTCGTGCACATCCTGATCGGATGGATCGCCCTGCAAATTGCCTGGAGCGGCCGCGGCGAAAGCCAGGAGGCTTCGCAGAAGGGTGCGTTGGCCGAGCTGTCCAGCCAGCCCTTCGGCGCAGCGCTGCTGTGGATCGTCGTGGTGGGTCTTTTCGCACTGACCATCTGGCAGGGCATCGAGGCGATCTGGGGTCATCGGGACCGTCCGGCAGGCGTCAAACGCATCCGTAAGCAGCTCGGATCAGCAGGTCGAGCCGTGTCGTATGCAGTCATTGCGATCGCCGCGATTTCCGCCGCAATGGGCAGCTCGAGTTCGGGCAACAGCAGCGAAGAGAGCCTGTCCGCCCGGCTCATGTCGAACACCCTTGGTCGACTGCTGGTGATTGCCATCGGCATCACGATCATCGTGCTGGCCGTCCGGCTGATCCGTCGGGGCGTCAAGAAGAAGTTCACCGAGGACCTGGCCGGCGGGGTGAGCCCGAACGTGGTGCGGCTCGGTCAGGTTGGCTACATCGTCAAGGGGATTGCCTTCGCCATCGTCGGCGGCCTGTTCGGGTGGGCCGGGGTCACCTACGACGCGGAGAAGGCCGGCGGCCTCGACGACGCGCTCCGCACGGTGCACGACGCGCCGTTCGGCGCCGTCCTGCTGACGCTGATGGCGCTGGGCCTGATCGCCTTCGGCGTCTACTGCTTCTTCTGGGCGCGCCACCCGAAGGTCAGCACGGATTCCACGCAACACGCCTGAAACCGGGAGGATCCGCTACCGGACCCGCGCTGCGGTACCACTGGGGTGCGTGGAAAACTCAGGCGGCGGCCACGCGTGTGTCGCCGCGCACCACCACGACGCACCCGCTGGATGGAGCAATCCCATGGCCCCGCAGGACTCGACCGGCACCGACGAACTCAAGAAGCTACCGAAGATCAAGAAGAAGGCGTACAACACGGAATTGGCCCGCCTGCAAACGGAATTGGTCACCATGCAGCAGTGGGTCAAGTACTCCGGCACCCGGGTGCTGGCGATCTTCGAGGGCCGGGACGCCGCCGGCAAAGGCTCCGCGATCAAGCGCTTCACCGAGCGGCTCAATCCGCGCCTCGCCCGGATCGTCGCGCTCCCGGCGCCCACCGAACGGGAGCGCACTCAGTGGTACTTCCAGCGGTACATCCAGCATCTACCGTCCGCCGGCGAGATCGTTTTCATGGACCGCTCCTGGTACAACCGGGCCGGCGTGGAACGGGTGATGGGATTCTGTACGCCGGATGAGTACCGCCGGTTCCTGCACCAGGCCCCCATCTTCGAGCGGCTCCTGGTCGAGGACGGCATTCTGGTCTTCAAGTACTGGTTCTCGGTGTCCGACGTCGAGCAGGAGCGGCGGTTCCAGTCCCGGCTGACCGACCCGAACCGGCGCTGGAAGCTCTCCCCGATGGACGTGCAGTCCATCAGCAAGTGGGAGGACTACTCCCGGGCCAAGGACGAGATGTTCGTGCACACCGACATTCCAGAGGCACCCTGGTGGACCGTCGAGAGCGAGGACAAGAAGCGCTCGCGGATCAATGTCATCTCGCACATGTTGTCGAAGGTCCCGTACGAGCACATCAAGCCCGAGCCGGTCACCATTCCGAAGCGGCCGAAGGCGACGAGCTACCTCCGGCCACCGCGGGACGAATTCAAGTACGTTCCCGATCACGCCGCGTCGCTGGTCAAGTCCAAGCTCTGACCACTCGGGGCAGGCCCAGCTCGGACCGGATCCTGGCCACCCGCTCCGTCACCTCGGCGATGATCGCGGCCTCGTCCAGGGTGGTGAGGGTCCGGTCGGCGAGCAATCGTCGACCGGCCACGAAGACGTCGGTGACGTCGCTGCCGCGGGCCGCGTAGCTCAGGAAGGCCGACGGGTCCGGCAGCGGGGTCGCCGTCAGGCCGGCGGTGTCCAGCAGGATCAGGTCGGCGGGCTCACCGACCGCAAGCCGCCCGGACAGCCCGTTGCCCAGCGCCCGGGCGCCGCCGGCGGTGGCCATCGTCAGCGTGTGTGCCCCGCTGAGCAGCGCCGGATCATGGTGCACGCCGCGCTGCAGCAACGCGCCCAGCTTGATTTCCTCGAACAGATCCGCCGAATTGTTCGACGCCATCGAATCGGTCCCGAGCGCCAGCGCGACGCCGGCCTCGACGTACTGCGGCACGGGTGCGATGCCGGCGCCCAGTTTGAGGTTGGAGATCGGGTTGTGCGACACGGTCACGGGGTCGGCGGCCAGCAGCGCGGCGTCGCCATGCTCGGCATGCACGGCGTGTGCGACGTGGGTGCGCCCGGCCAGCAGCCCGAGGCCTGAGACCAGCGCGATCGGCGACCGACCGTGCGCCGCCAGGCTGTCGGCGACCTCGACCCGGGTTTCGGAGAGGTGGATCTGCACGCCCAGCCCGTTGCCGGCGGCCCGCCGGGCGACGTCGGCCAGGAGTTCCGGACCGCAGCTGTAGGGCGCGTGGGGGCCGTAGCTGACGGAGACCAGCGCGTCGCCGGCGAACTCGGCGGCCAACGCGGGGGTGCCGTCCAGCACCTGCGCCCCGGTCAGGGCGCTGGCCAGCGGGAAGGCGACGGCGTCGTACCCGAAGACGGCGGGCGCCGCCTGCACCCGCATGCCCGCGGCACGGACGTCGGCCAGCAGCCCGCTGTCCCAGTGGAACATGTCAAGGAACCCGACCGTCCCGGATTTGATCATCTCGGCCATCGACAACAAGAGGCCGGCCCGGATGTCATCCCGGGTCATCCGCACCTCGAAGGCGCGGATGTGCGTCAGCCACTGCTGCAGGGGCTCGTCGTCGCTGTGCCCACGCAGCAGGCTGATGCCGGCGTGGGTGTGCCCGTTGATCAGGCCGGGGGCGGCGATCCGCCTTGACGCGTCGATGTCGGCCGGGCCGGCCGGGCCGCGCCGCGATCCGAGATAGGAGATCAAACCGGTCAGCGGTGACACCGCGATCTCGGCGTTCGCTAGCACCGTCCCGGTGGCGGTCAGCACGGTTGCGCCGACGATCCGGACCTCTGCCTGCACGGCTACTCCCTGCCTTCGAGTCCGGCGATCAGGGCGTGGTCGACATGGCCTTCCACTCGTCCCAGGACATACCCCAGATGTAGATGTCGCCGTCCATCGAGCTCAGGTTCACATCGGTCCCGCTGACCTCCACCGGGTCACCCCAGATGGCCGAGTTGTAGTACGCCTCGGCGTCGGCGAGCGAGAGGTTCACGCAGCCGTGGGTGACGTTGCTGTTCCCCTGGGCGCTCGCGCTGTCCGGATTGGCATGGATGAACTCGCCGTTGTTGCTGATCCGCACGGTCCAGCGCTGCAAGCTGTTGGTGTACCCGTAGCGCGGGTTGTTCATCAGGTACTCGGGGGCCTTGTCGGTGACCACGTGTACACCGGACCTGGTGACCAGCTCGGGGTCGCCGTTGTCACTGCCGCGGCCGAACGATGCCGGGTAGGTCGCGACCACGTTGCCGTCCTGCTTGACGACCAGGTCGTGCGAATTGACGTCGGCGACGACGACCTGGTTACGGCCGATGGTGAAATCGCTGGTCAGGTCGGACGCGCCGTAGGACGTCGCGTTGAGCCGGAGACCGTAGAGCTTCGCTTCGACGTGGACCTGTGTTCCGGCGGGCCAGTAGTCCTTCGTTCGGTAGTCCATCGCCCAGCGGCCGTCGTCGTGCTTGACCCAGGCCCAGGCGCCCTCGACGGCTGGAACGGTGGTGATGGAGACGTTCTTCTCGATGAGCGCCCGGTCTTCGGGCTCCACCCCGAAGCTGACGCTGATCGGCGCAGCGACACCGACGACGGCGGCGTCGGCGGGATTCACGGTGTTCCTGGTCTGGGTGTCGGTGCTGACCGTTGTGTAGGTGCCGGCAATCGGGATCTGTTTGCCGTCCGTACCGGTCGCGGTACCGGCCAGGGTGTACGTCTTGCCGAACCCGAGCACCTCGCCGACCGACCAGGACTTCTTGTCGGGCGCGATCGTGGCCACCACGACCTTGCCCTCCGGGTTGGTCAGGGTGACGTCGTCGATGGTGCCCTTGTCGACGGTGAACGAGATCGGCTCGACCGGCGACAGCTCCGTCGAGTTCAGGGCCGGGGTGGCAGCGATCGACGCCACCGGAGGCTGGGGCGTCGGGGACGCGCTGGAGGAGGAAGACTCCGACGACGACTGATCGTTCGCGCTCGTGGAATCCGAGTTCGGGACACCGGCGGTCGACGTCACGGTGGTGGTGCCGGACAGCGAGCCGCTGCTGCAACCGGCCACCACCGCCAGTACGGCCACCATCGCCAGTACCAGGGCCTTTGGTGTGTGCCTGGCCAGCGCGTTCTTGCGCGCACCCATCATCGTCTAACCGCCCAATCGCATGGAATGTCCGTCACCTGGAATATCCGCGGACAGGGACAGCCCATCGCCACGGCAGCCGATCTAAGTTCCGGCCAAAGACCAGGGTAACCGGCGCACACGTTCGAACCGCGTGAACTCGGCCCGCGTCCGGGTTGCCGAAGCAGCCGTCCGAGCACTGGGCGGCCGGCGCCCCGACGAGGCGGCCTGGCTACCGGAACAGGCGGCGAACGACCACGATGGCCAGCAGCGCACCCACCGCGATCAACGAATACTTGACCTTCGGCTCCTGCAACGTTGCCGACAGGGTGCGCTTTCCCTCCTCGACAACCCGCTTGGGGTTCGCGCGGGTCGTCAGCTCATCCACCGCTATGGCGAGCGAGTCACGTGCGCGCTCGATCTCGGACTGGATGGTTTCCGCGTCGCGGGCCACTGCGGCCTCCCTTGCTTCGGTCAGAGGAACTGTCAAACATCACATACCCAGACAACACATGCTCAAGCCGGTCCGCGTGCGACCCGGGGGTGTTTACCCTAGCGGCATGGACAGCTCAACCCTGGATGTGGGCGACATTGCACCGCCCTTCTCGTTGCCCGACGCCGACGGCAACACCGTCTCGCTCAGCGACTTCACCGGAAAGCCGGTGATCGTGTACTTCTATCCGGCCGCAATGACCCCCGGCTGCACCACCGAGGCCTGCGACTTCACCAGTGCCCGCACCCCACTGGACGGCGGCGGGTACGTGGTTCTCGGCATCTCGCCGGACAAGCCGGAAAAGCTCGCCAAGTTCCGGGACAAGGAGGAGCTGACCATCACCCTGCTGTCCGATGCGGACAAGTCGGTGATGGCCGCCTACGGGGCATTCGGCGAGAAGAAGCTCTACGGCAAGACCGTCGAGGGCGTCATCAGGTCGACCTTCGTGGTCGGCGCCGACGGGCGGATCGAACAGGCCTGGCGGAATGTCAAGGCCACCGGCCACGTGGCGCGGGTGCTGAAGGAACTGGGTCTGGCAAGCTGAGCGGGCGCGGATCGGGTCTGCGACACCTGTTGGCCACCCGATCGGCGCCGACGGGGCCGTAGCCCAATTGGCAGAGGCACACGGTTTAGGTCCGTGCCAGTGAGGGTTCGAGTCCCTCCGGCCCCACCCCGTCATCAGCTGTTACCGTCCGCCGGTGCGCATCAAGGCGGGTCGCCTGCTGACCATCGCGGACCAGGCGGCGACCTTCCTGTTCGCCATCGAGGGCGCACTGGTGGCCGCCGCCAGCGGCCTCGATCTGTTCGGCATCCTGGTGATCGCGTTCGTCACGGCGCTGGTCGGCGGAATTATCCGGGACTTGTTGATCGGCTTCACCCCGCCGGCCTCGCTGCGCGGCGCCTGGTACCCGACGATCGCCTTCGGCGGGGCGATCCTGGTCTTCGTGGTCCACGAAGCGGTGCAAGGGATCCCGGCAGGACTGCTGCTCTGGTCCGACGCAGCCGGGCTGGCGCTTTTCGCGGTGGTCGGCGCCACCAAGGCGATGGACTTCAAGCTCAATCCGCTGGTGGCGGCGTTGCTCGGCATGGTGTCCGCGGTTGGCGGCGGGGTGGTGCGGGACATCCTGCTCAACCGGGTGCCGACCATCCTCCAGCAGGACATCTATGCGGTCGCCGCGCTCGCCGGTGCGGCCTGCTCCGTTTTCGCACTGCGCCTGGGCGCACCGCGGGCGATCGCGATGGCCGTGGGTTTCGCGGTGTGCTTTCTGCTCCGGATCATCAGTGCCTGGCAGGGCTGGAACCTGCCGCGGATCGGAATGTGAAGCTCGCCCGGTCCAGCCAAATCCTCCATTGCCGGACGGCCCCCACCCGAGGTGACGCTGCGTTATCAATCACGTGAATTGGCAACACGCCCGGCCACGCTCCCGCACCCGGTCGCTGTGGCGTTGGACGATGGGCGTGCCTCCACCATGCAGGTGGGGGCACCAAGTCGTTGACAGAGGGGCGAAACATGACCGGACCGGACATCTCGAAGTCGTCGGGCGGTAGTGACGGGGATGCGGAGTACGGAGATGCCGCCGGCGGCGTCACAACCGCCACGCATTCCTCCGATTACTCTGCCGCGACGGCATTTTCCGACGACTCCCCCAACAGCCCGTACGGCACTCCGGCCAAGGGTTCGGCGGCCACCACCTGGACCGGCAGCCCCTACGAGCCGTTGCCCTCCGATTCCACGGAGTACCCGGCAACCTCCTACGACAGCTACGGCGAGGCCAACGCCACGCCGATGACGTTGGCTCCCGCTCCGGAGGCGGCCCGGCCCGCCCCGGTCACCTCCGGCAAGCAGACCAAGTCCCGGGCGATCGCCGGCCTGGTCAGCGCGCTGCTCGGCACCCTGCTGGTCGCCGGTGGGTTGTACCTGATCGGCGAGTTCGGGTTCCGGATCTTTGACGTGATGCTCAACGTCGGCGGCCGGCCTGCGACCTGGGACATCGTCTGGACGTCCACCGGCGCCGCGCTGATCTTCATTGCCGTACTGCTGAACGGCTGGTCGCCGTGGGCAACGGTGGTTCCCGGCCTGGCTCTGACCGCTGCCGGCGTGTGGTCCATTGCCTGGTACGACGGCGCCGACCGGGTGGCCAGCACCATCGACCGGCTGTTCGCCCGTCCGGAAATGGTTGTCTGGGGCATCACCGGCTGGATGCTCGTACTCGGGCTGATGCTGCTCGCGACCAGCGGCGCCGTGATCATCGCCCGCGCGACCGGACGCCGCCGGGGTCGTCCGTAATCATTGCCTGACATGCTCGCTGGACGGCGGGTGGGTACGCCGCAGCAGGCGTGCTCACCCGCCGTTTCGCGTTATCTGCTCCCGGTGAGCACCTCGGTGAGTTCGGGCAGCATCATCGCGAGCGCCCGGCCCCGATGGGACAGCGCGTCCTTTTCTGCCGGTGCCAACTCGGCCGACGTCCGGCCGTCTCCCGCGGCGTCGCTCTCGGCCGGCACGAACACCGGGTCGTAGCCGAAGCCGTTGCTGCCCTTGGGCTCCCGAACGATGCGGCCGCGCCATTCGCCATACTTGAGCCGCACATCGCCGCCCGGCACCGCCAGCGCCAACGCGCAGACGAACGCAGCGCCGCGCCGCTCGTCCGGCACGTCCGCGATCTGAGCCAGCAACAGCGCGGTATTGGCCGGGTCGTCCCCGTGCCGGCCGGACCAGCGCGCGGACAGCACGCCGGGCATCCCGTTCAGCGCGTCGACGGCCAGTCCGGAGTCGTCGGCCAGGCTGATCTCGCCGGTCTCCCGCGCGGCCTGCACGGCCTTGGCAGCCGCGTTCTCCTCGAACGTGGCCCCGGTCTCCGGTTCCTCGTCATACGGCGGGACGTCGCCGAGCCCGAGCACCGTCACGTGCGGGCCGAGGATCCGCTGCAACTCGGCGAGCTTCTTCGCGTTCCGGCTGGCCAGCAGAACTCGGGTCATTTGTTCGCGCTCATGACAGTCCGTTGGGTGCGCGGGTGGGCAGCGGCTGCGCCAGCGCGTCGCGTTGCAGGATCGTCAGCCGCTCGATCCCGGCCAATGCGGAATCCATCATGGCGTCCAGGGTTTTGCGGGAGAACGTCGCGCCCTCCGCGGTGCCCTGCACCTCGACCAGGGTGCCGACGTCGGTGGCAACCACGTTCATGTCCACCTCGGCCCTGGCGTCCTCCTCGTAGGGCAGGTCCAGCCTGACCCGCCCGCCGACCACCCCGACCGACACCGCCGCGATCTGGCAGGACAGCGGCTGCGGATCGGCGAGCTTGCCACGCTCCCGCAGGTAGGCGACAGCGTCGGCGAGGGCGACATAGGCGCCGGTGATGGCCGCGGTCCGGGTACCGCCGTCAGCCTGCAGCACGTCACAGTCGACGGCGATGGTGTTCTCCCCCAGGGCACGCAGATCCACACAGGCCCGCAGCGAACGGCCGATCAACCGGGAGATCTCATGGGTCCGGCCGCCGACCCGACCCTTGACGGACTCCCGGTCGCTCCGCTCGTGCGTGGCCGACGGCAGCATCGCGTACTCGGCGGTGAGCCAACCCAGGCCCGTCCCCTTGCGCCAGCGGGGCACGCCGGTCGTCACCGATGCCGCGCAGAGCACCTTGGTGCCGCCGAACTCGACGAGCACGGACCCAGCCGGGTGCTGCTGGAATCCGCGGGTGAAGCGCACCGGTCGAAGTTCGTCATCGGCCCTGCCGTCAGCTCTGTTCATGCCCAGAAGGTTATCGGCGCACAGTGACAGCGCTGACCGCAGGCGGCCTGGAATCGATTGGCCAGGATCTGCTGTTCATCGGCGCGGGGAACATCCGGTTGTGGCGACTCGATCGGCGGTCAAGAGACCGGCAGGCTCATCCCTGACACCGAGCTGATCTCCGGCCCGAGGAAACGCTGGCCGAGCCGGGCGAACGGCTCCGGGTCACCGGTGGCCAGGAACTCGTGCGGCGCCGACGGCGTCGGTCCGGCCGAGAGCAGGTCCAGTTCGGTGAGCCGCCGGTAGACGTCCTTCGCGGTCTCGTCCGCGCTGGACACCAACGTCACCTGATCCCCCATCACCAGCGACAACGCACCGGTGAGCAGCGGGTAATGGGTGCAGCCCAACACCAGGGTGTCCAGTCCGGTGCGCTGCAGCGGCGCCAGATACGCCTGCGCCAGACCGATCACCTGACGACCCGAGGTAATCCCCCGCTCGACGAAATCGACGAAGGACGGACATGCCACGGCGTGCACCCGGACACCCGGCGCCGCGTCGAAGGCATCCTGGTAGGCACCGGACTCGATGGTCGCGGACGTGCCGATCACCCCGACGTCACCGGTCCGGGTGACGGCCACCGCCCGCCGGACCGCAGGCCTGATCACCTCGATGACGGGCACGTCGTAACGCTCCCTCGCGTCGGCCAGACAGGCCGCCGACGCGGTGTTGCAGGCGATGACCAGCATCTTCACGCCGCTGTCGACCAGTTGGTCGCCGACCGCCAGGGCGTGCCGGCGGACCTCCGCGATGGGCAAGGGGCCGTACGGACCGTTTGCGGTGTCGCCGACGTAACGGACCCGTTCGCCGGGCAGCTGATCGATGATCGCCCGGGCGACGGTCAGGCCGCCGATTCCGGAATCGAAGATCCCGATCGGCGCATCCACATCAATCCCGGCAAAGCCGGACCCAGTCGTCACCGGCACGACGCTACCGGCCAGAGGCTCCCGGTCAGGAACGGATCGCCGCCTTCGCGGCGGCACGTCGGGGAGCATCGGCTTTCGCCACCAGGAATGCCGCGAGCACGCCGCCGATCGCGCCGAACAGGTGTGCCTGCCAGGAAACCGTGACCACGCCGGTGATGTCGGCCGCGGCCACCGTGACGATGCCGGTCCAGAACAGGCTGCCGTAGACGCCCAGCAGGACAAGGCCGAGCACGATGTGCTGCCAGGTCCTGGTCCAGATGCCCCGGACGATCAGGAATGCCAGCCAGCCGAACACGATGCCGGAGGCGCCGACGGTGGTGGTGTTGGCCGGAGCGACCAGCCACACCCCGAGACCGGAGACCAGCCAGACCAGGACGGTCACCGCGACGAACTGCCGCATCCCACTCAGCATGATCAGCACGCCCATGATCACCAGCGGCACCAGGTTCGACCACAGATGACCCCACGAGCCGTGCAGCAACGGGGCGAACAGGACGCCCAGCAGGCCCTCCCAGCTGCGCGGGTCGATGCCCCAGGCGTCGAGCCGGTAATCGGTGGCCCAGTTGATGGTCTGCAGGATGATCATCACCGCGGCCAGCACGCCGATCGTGATGATCGCCGGCTTGACCCGCTGGGCCGTCGCGGACGGTCGCTTGGCGGGTGGGCTCGACGGGCTGGGAGTCAGGCCGTAGCTGCCGGTGGGCCCGTAGCTCGAAGCTGTCGGCTCCGACGGCGACGCCGGCAGCGGAAACTTGAATGGGAGCGAGGAATCCGGTGTCGGCGTACTCATTCCTCCAGGCTACCGACCGGACACCCGGACCGACTCGGGGTTAAACCCCCATTCCGGCGGGGGCCAGGCCCCCTGATCACGTCAGGCCCAGAGCTGACCCTCGAGGCCGTGCGCCGCCGCGGCGTCGTCGCCGGCCTCGTAGACCCCGGTCGACAGGTATTTCCAGCCGCCGTCACAGACCACGAAGGCGATGTCGGCGTCCACGCCGTCCCGCACCGCCCGGGCCGCGATGCCGAGGGCCGCATGCAGGATCGCACCGGTGGAGATGCCGGCGAAGATGCCCTCCACCTCCAGCAACTCCCGGGTCCGGCGCACCGCGTCGTCCGGGCCGACGGAGAACCGGGAGGTGAGCACGGAGGAGTCATACAGCTCGGGGACGAAGCCCTCGTCCAGGTTGCGCAGCCCGTAGACCAGCTCCCCGTACCGGGGCTCGGCGGCGACGATCGCGATGTCGGGAACCTTTTCCCGCAGGTACCGGCCAACCCCCATCAGGGTGCCGGTGGTGCCGAGGCCGGCGACGAAGTGGGTGATCGTCGGCAGGTCGGCCAGCAACTCGGGACCGGTGGTCGCGTAGTGCGCGCCGGCGTTCTCCGGGTTGCCGTACTGGTACAGCATGACCCAGTCGGGGTGATCGGCGGACAGCTCCTTGGCCATCGCGACGGCGGCGTTCGAGCCGCCGGCAGCCGGGGAGGAGATGATCTGCGCGCCGTAGGCACGCAGCAGCAGCCGGCGTTCCTCGGAGGTGTTCTCCGGCATCACGCAGATCAACCGGTAGCCCTTGACCCGGCAGACCATGGCCAGCGAGATTCCGGTGTTACCGCTGGTCGGCTCGATGACGGTACAGCCGGGCCGGAGCAGTCCCTGCTCCTCGGCCGCCGCCACCATGGCCAGCGCCGGCCGGTCCTTGATCGACCCGGTCGGGTTGCGGTCCTCGAGCTTGGCCCAGAGCCGGACCGACGGGGACGGCGACAGTCGGGGCAGCCCCACCAAGGGGGTGCCACCGACCGCGTCGATCAGACTGCTGTAGCGGGCCACGGGGTTATCAGACTCCGGTGAATCAGACGCCCGACCCACCGGCGACGGCCGGCAGGATCGTGACGTTGTCACCCTCGGCGACCGTCGTCTCCAGCCCACCGGTGAACCGGACGTCCTCGTCATTGACGTAGATGTTCACGAAGCGGTGCAGGACACCGTTCTTGATCAGCTTGTCGCCCATCCCGGAATACCGGCTGTCCAGGTCGGTGATCACCTCGGAGAGGGTCGCGCCCTCGGCGGAGACCGTCTTCTCCCCCTTCGTGACCGGTCGCAGGATCGTCGGCACGGACACCGAAACGCTCATCAAGATTCTCCTCAGTGCTGTTGCTGCGCGAGTCACAGCAATCGTCTGGTCAATATTGTCGCTGATCCGGGTGCTGCCGTCGGACTGCTTGCCGCCCGGACGACGACCCGCTGGTGCAACGTTGGGAACTGCCGGTTTGATTTCCGTGGTGTCGATGATCGCGATCAGCTCACAGTTTCGACGGGCTCCTCCGTCACGATCTCGACTGGCTCCTCCGTCACGACCCCATCCACGATCCGGTACGACCGGAACTCGTGGGTATCCGGCTGCATGGTCGAGACGAGCACGTAGTGCGCCTGCGGCTCGCCCGCGTAGGAGATGTCGGTCCGGCTCGGGTACGCCTCGGTGCCGGTGTGCGAGTGATAGACGACGACCACTTCCTCGTCGGCGGCGTCCATCTGCTTGTACAGCCGCAGCTGTTCGAGCGAATCGAAGCGGTAGAACGTCGGCGAGCGCTCGGCGTTCGTCATCGGCACCATGCGAGTCGGGACGTCGCTGCCGGCCGGCCCGGCGATGATGCCGCACGCCTCGTCGGGATGGTCGGCGCGGGCGTGGGCGACGATGGCGTCCACCATCTGGGCGGGGATGCGTAACACGCCGGTCAGCGTAGTCGGACCCGACGAAGGAGGGGCCGCCATCCAGCACGGGCAGGATCCGCGACCGTCCGGAACGGCGGCCGGGTCAGTCGAGCAGGGCGGTGACCAGCGAATCCTGTACCGCGGAGAGCCAGCGGTAGGTGTTGTACATCGCCGCCTCCGGGCTTTCCGGGTCCTCTGCGCCCGGCGGCAACGCGTCGTCCTGGGTGATCTCCAGCCGGACACCGAGGGCGAGCCGAACGTCGTTGAGCGCGCAGATCCAGCTGTTCGCCGTCTCCTCGTCCAACCGCACCTGGCCGCCACCACGGGGCAACGAATCGAGCAGGGCGACCGCGGCGGCGTCCTTCGCGGCGATCAGGTCCGGCTCGTGCAGGACCCGAAGTCCGGCCGACAACTCGGTGTCGTCGGCGTGGAAATCGGGCAGCAGTCGGGCGACCGCCGGGTCCTCGGGACGGGTCGACGGGCCGAGGGTCATCCCGGTCAGCTCGGCCAGCGGATCCGTCGGGCTCTCCGTGCGACGGTTGGCCAGCAGTTGTCTGACCTGGTCGACCAGGTCCGCGATCAGTGACGCCTCGGCCGGCTCGAGCCAACCGGTGTAGCGGCCGAACCTGCGGTGGAACGGACGCACCGGTCAGCTGTCCTTGGCCATCGTCGCCCACAGTCCGGCGCCTTGCAGCTTCGCGACGTCGGCCTCCATCTGCTCCCGCGGTCCATTGGACACGGTGGCCCGACCCTTGTGGTGCACGTCGAGCATCAGCGCCTCCGCCCGCGGGCGGGGGTGGCCCAGCAGCTTCTGGAAAACCAGCGTGACGTAGGACATCAGATTGACCGGGTCGTTCCAGACGATCGTCACCCATGGCACCTCGGCCTCGGTGACTGGCTCGGTGTACTCGGTCTTCTGCGGTGCGGGGGCCGCAGCGAGCGCGGGGGCCGTCAGGACCACTCCGGCAGGTCCAGCAGGGCTTTTCGCCGTCGCCACCGGTACTCCAGCCGCTGCGCTGTGAACTTTCCGCCGATCAATGCCAACCACGCCTGTCATTTTCGCACTCCTGCGCCGGTCCGCGAAACACCAACCGCTACTTCCGCTGGGCGCGTCATCACAGACCACCCACCGATCACCCCCGACGACGCGCTCCACCGAGGACCGGCGGCCGGGGTGCTTTCCCGCCCGCGACCGCGGGGACGACCGCGGGACCGACCCGAACCGGCCGGTCCGGCACGCCATAGTCTGCAGGGATGACCGTCTCGGCCACCAACCTGCCACCGCCCGCCACCACCCCAGGATCAGCGCCCGCCCACCCGGCGAAGGCGAGTCGGGCAGGCTCCACCGCGCTGTTCACGGACCGGTACGAACTGACGATGCTGCAGGCGGCGATCGCGGACGGGACCGTCGACCGGGCCTGCGTGTTCGAGGTCTTCGCCAGGCGGTTGCCAGCCGGACGGCGGTACGGCGTGGTCGCCGGCATCGGCCGGTTGGTCGACGCGATCGTCGATTTCACCTTCGGCGCCCAGGAATTGGCTTCCCTGCGGCCGTTTCTCGACGCGCCAACACTGGATTACCTTGCGGCCTACCGCTTCGACGGCGACATCGACGGATATCCGGAGGGCGAACTGTATTTTCCGGGTTCGCCCGTGTTGAGCATCAGCGGTTCCTTCGGCACCGCGGTGATTCTGGAGACCCTGGCCCTTTCGATCCTGAATCACGACTGCGCCATCGCCTCCGCTGCGGCCAGGATGTCCTCCGCAGCGGGCGACCGGCCGCTGATCGAGATGGGCACCAGGCGCACCCACGAGGAATCGGCCGTCGCCGCCTCCCGGGCGGCCTACCTCGCCGGGTTCTCGGCCACCTCGAATCTTGAGGCCGGCCGGCGGTTCGGCATTCCCACGGCGGGCACCGCCGCCCATGCCTTCACCCTGCTGCACGACTCGGAGGAAGCCGCCTTCGCTTCGCAGGTCGCCACACTGGGCGTCGGGACGACCCTGCTGGTCGACACCTACGACATCACCGCGGGAATCGACACGGCCGTGCGGGTCGCCGGCCCGGAACTGGGTGCCGTCCGCATCGACTCCGGTGACCTCGGTGTGCTGACCAGAGCCGCCCGCCGGCAATTGGACGGCCTGGGCGCGACCGGGACCAAGATCGTGCTGTCCGGCGATCTCGACGAGTACGCGATCGCCGCGCTGCGGGCGGACCCGGTCGACGTCTACGGGGTCGGCACCTCCTTGGTAACCGGATCCGGCGCGCCGACCGCCGGGATGGTCTACAAGCTGGTCGCCGTCGACGGCCGCCCGGTCGAGAAGCGCAGTGCCGACAAGCAATCCCACGGCGGCCGCAAAACCGCGCTGCGCCGGCACAAGGACAGCGGCACCGCGACCGAGGAAATCATCGTGGTAGCCGGCGCCGCCGTGCCGGACCCCCAGGAGGCAGACCGGCTGCTGCAGATACCGATCATGCGCGGGGGACGGCCGGTCGACGAACTACCCACCCTCGAACAATCCCGCGAGCGGCTGCGGAAGTCGATGGTTGGCCTGCCGTGGGAGGGCCTGACGATCGCCGAGGGTGAGCCGGCCATCCCCACTACTCTGATCACCCCCACCCCACCACTCCCAGCCTGATCACCCCACCCCGACCACTCCCAGCCAGATCACCCCCGGCGGACCCACGCCCGACAGTCAACAAGGTGCCCCATCATGACGACGAGAACCGGTATTCCGGACAGTTCCGAGCACGCGCTGATCGTGGTGGATATGCAACACGATTTCGGCGACCCGAGTGGCTCGCTGTACGTCAAGGGCGCGGAGGACATCGTCGCCCCCATCGCCCAGGCCATCGCCGACACCCGTTCTGCCGGCGGCTATGTCATCTACACGCAGGACTGGCACCCCGAGCAGACACCGCATTTCGCCGATTTCGGTGGGCTCTGGCCGGTGCACTGCGTCATCGAGTCCGCCGGCGCCGACCTGCTGCCCGGCATCCCGGTCGACGGGCCGGTGGTGCGCAAGGGCTCAGGCCCGGAGGACGGCTACAGCGGATTTTCGGTGTTGCATCTGCCGACCGGGCAGAACCGGGAAACCGAACTGTCCGCGTTGCTCGACGAGAACGGGATCATGGCGGTGACCATCGTCGGCCTGGCCGGTGACTGGTGCGTGAAATCCACCGCCATCGACGGCATCCGGCTGGGCTACCGGGTCACCGTGCCGCTGGCGCTGACCAGATTCGTCGAGCTCAATCCCGGTGACACCGAGCAGGCGATCACGCAGATGCGGGACGCCGGGGTCACCCTGATCGACTGAGAGTCGAACCAGCTCAGGGTTGCCGGAACGGCCCCGGGATCTCCCCGGAACCACGCTGGATCAACCGGACCGGCACCACGACGTCCTTGGTCGGCACCGTCCCGCCCAGCCAGCCGAAGATCTGTTCGGCGGCGATCCGGCCGATGGTCTCCGGATCCTGGTCGATCACCGTCAGCGGCGGGTCCAGCACGCTGGCCAGATCGAGATCGTCGAAGCCGACGACCGCAATCTTGCGCAACGACGTGCGCCGCCGGAGGGCGGACAGCACCCCGACGGCGACGATGTTGTTGCCCGCGAACACCGCCGTCGGCGGGTCCGGCAGATCGAGCATCGCGGACATCGCCGCACCGGCCTGTTCCGGATCGGCCCGGCCGCGCCACTGGACGTCCGGGTCGGCCGAAAGCCCGGCCTCGTGCAGTGCGCGGACGTACCCGCGCTGGCGTTCGTCCGCCGTGTACAGCCCGGGCCGGTCGCCGAGGAAGGCAATCCGTTGGTGGCCATGCCCGATCAGGTGCGCCGTGGCGTCACGGGCCCCCTTGCTGTTGGCGACGCGCACCGTCGGGCAGGCGAGATGACGTGGCGGCCGGTCGACGAAGACGATCGGCACTCCCCGTTCAAGTTCCGGCTGCAGGAACTCGTGGTCTCGTCTCGCGGACATGATCAACAGACCGTCGACGGCGCGGGCGAGCAGTCGATGCACGAGGTGTTCCTCGCGGTCCGGGTCCGCGTTCGTACTGACCGCCAGCACCAGGCTGCCCTGTGCACTTGCCACCCGTTCGACAGATCGGTTCAGCACAGCGGCAAAGGGGTTGCTGATGTCCTCCAGAACCAGCCCGATCGATGCAGACCGGCCGTCGGAGCGGCGCAACGCATGAGCTGCGTCGTTCCGCCGGTACCCGAGCCGACGCGCCGCCTGCTGGACCCGCTCACGGGTCTCCGGCGACGCGCCGACCTCGTCATTGATCACCCTGGATACCGACTTCAAACTCACGCCGGCCACCCGGGCGACATCGTTCATCGTGGGTCGCCGCAACCTGTCAGCCATCGCACGCCCTTCCGGTGGTTGTCGCTCTTCCGGGATGGAACTGAACTGAACTGGTCTGTCGACGGGCCGACGCTGCCGTCGGCGGGTTCCCCGAAACCCTGTGGACAGGCTGAGGATGTCACCTGACCCGTACTGAACTGTGGCACTGGGTCCTCGTGTCGTCCACTGCGGGCAGGCGTGGGGCGCGGGCTGATCGGTGCTGGTGCACAATCTCGCCATGCAACTCGCGCCGACCCGCATCCACGTCCTCGCCGATGAGCACCTGTCGGACGAACCCGGCCACGCTCGGGAGCTGTTCAAGATGCGGCTGGACCGCTGGTGGACCGACCTGCACGACGGGTTGGCCGCGGTCTACCGGGCAGAGCAGGTGGCGGAACTGGAGAACCGGCTCGTCACGCTGGCGGCGGCGGCATTCCGCGACCGGGATCCCGATCTGCGCCGGCTGGACATGCAGCGCACCCTCGACCCGGCCTGGTTCCAGGACGAATCCATGCTCGGCTACGCCGCGTACGCGGAACGGTTCGCCGGCGATCTGGCCGGCATCGGGAGCAAGATCGGTTACCTCAAGGAACTCGGGGTCAGCTACCTGCATCTGATGCCGCTGCTGCAGCCGCGGGACGGCGACAGCGACGGCGGGTACGCGGTGGCCGACTACCGACGCGTCCGCAGCGACCTCGGCACGATGGACGACCTGCGCAAGCTCGCGGCCGACCTGCGGGGCAACGGCATCAGCCTGGTCATGGACCTCGTGCTCAATCATGTTGCGGCCGAGCATGAATGGGCAATGGCCGCCCGGGCAGGCGATCCGAAATTCCGCGACTATTTCTACGTCTTCCCCGATCGCACCGAGCCCGATCAGTACGAAATGACGCTGCCGGAGGTGTTCCCGGACTTTGCCCCCGGAAGTTTCAGCTATTCCGAGGAATTAGAGGGCTGGGTGTGGACCACCTTCAACACCTGGCAGTGGGATACCAATTGGTCGAATCCTGACGTGTTCGCCGAGTACGCAGACATCATCCTTTTCCTGGCCAATGCCGGCGTTGAGGTTTTGCGGCTGGACGCGATCGCGTTCGTCTGGAAGCGGCTCGGCACCAACTGCCAGAACCAGCCGGAGGTGCACCCGATCACCCAAGCACTCCGGGCGATAGCGCGAATCGCCTGTCCCGCAGTGCTTTTCAAGGCCGAAGCGATCGTCTCACCGCAGGATTTGGTTCACTATCTTGGGCAGGGCGCACACCACGGCAAGGTGAGCGATATCGCGTACCACAACAGCCTCATGGTGCAGGTCTGGTCGATGCTGGCCACCAGGGAGGCGACGCTGGCCGCACACGCCCTGCGCGCTATCCCACCGGTGCCGTCCAGCACCACCTGGGTCACCTACATCCGCTGTCACGACGACATCGGCTGGGCCATCGACAACAACGACGCAGTTGCGGTCGGCGTCTCGGGCTATTTCCATCAAGCGTTCCTGTCCGACTACTACTCCGGCATCCATCCTGGCTCACCCGCCCGCGGGCTGGTCTTCCAGGCGAATCCACAAACCGGCGACCGTCGGATCAGCGGAACCGCAGCCAGCCTGGCCGGGTTGGAAAGTGCCACAACGCCAGGGGATCTCGACCTGGTGGTCGGTCGACTCTTCCTTGCGCACGCCATCATTATGGGTTGGGGCGGCATCCCGGTGATTTGGATGGGCGACGAGATCGCCATGGTCAACGACCCGGAATGGGCCGCCGAACCTGGGCATGAGAGCGACAACCGGTGGGCACACCGCCCCCGGATGGACTGGGCGCGCGCCGAGCGGCGGCACGAACTGCACACGGTGGAAGGAAGGGTCTTTCTCGGCCTCAAGCACCTGATTCAGGTTCGCGCGACACTGCCGCACCTGGAATCGACTGTCGCCGCCGAGGTACCGCTATTGTCCGATCCCGGAATCCTGCCGGTGCTGCGCCGACACCCGCTCGGTCCGCTGCTCGAACTGTTCAACGTGACCGACACCTGGCGTTCCTTTCCCGGCTGGCGGCTCGATGAGCTGGGTCTGAATGGTGCCCGGGATGCGTTGAGCGGCAACTATATTCACCCAGGACCGGACGGCAACGTGTGGCTGCACCCCTACGGGGTTCTCTGGTTGGTGCGAAACTGAGACTGCGGGGCTTACCGGTTCACCGCGAGCCCGCTCGACGTTCGTCTGCGCGCGAAGAAGAGCGCCACGGCCAGCACCAGCAGGGCCAGGGCGACGATGCCGCCGATCACCCACCACGGTGAGTTCGAGCCCCCCGAGGACAGGTCCGCTCCACCGGAGTCCGGGAAGGTGATGGTCGAGTTGAGCGTGTGATGGACCTTGCCGCTGCTGAGTTCGAGGTCGATTGTCCACGGCCCGTTGGGTAGTTCGGCCGGGAAGCCGATCGTGACATGCCCGGACTCCCCCGGGGCGAGGGTACTGCCCTCCGTGACGGTGAACGGGCCCGCTCCGAGGCCGGCCGGACCGTTGCTCAGTGTGGCCGAACCCGTCATGTCCAGCGCCCGCTCACCGGTGTTGGTGACCGCGACAGCCACGGCGGGAATGCCGGTCGCCTCGCGGGACGCGGTCAGTTCGCCGATCTCAAAGTCGGTGATCGGGTCACCGCCCGGCCCGACGTCCAGGTAAATTCGAACCCCAACCCGGTGCACCTGCGCAACGGCACCCGGTCGCCCCAGGGACGAGGCGGACGCCCAGATGACGCCGTAGCGTTCTCCCCTGGACGCATTCGCCGGCACCGCGATGGTCACCGGGACCGCCTTCCGCTCGCTCGCGCCGAGATCGACGCGGCTCATGGCCAGCGAAATCCACCCGGTCAGTTCGTTTCCCGTCTGCCCCTCACCGAACTGAAACGCCTGATCGTCCACCGCCGCGGCGCCGGGGTAGACCTCGAGAGTGAGCGGGTGATCCGACTTGTTGACCACCAGGACGCGACGTTCGATCGTCACTCCAGGGGGGAGGTGGTCGACGATGTACCGCTTCGCCCTTGGGTCCGCCTGAGCGCTGACCGGCGCGTCCAGCAACTGGATGCCGAAGCTGCCGGAGTCGCTCGCGGCCGCTGCCTGCGGCGGCTCGATCGGCAGGTTCCGCGTTTGGCTCGCGATCTTGCCGGCCGTTCCTGGACTCTCAGCTGGCAGCGAGGCGCCGGCCTGCTGGGCGATCAGCAGGCCGGCGGCAACCAGCAGCGCGATCAGGACCAGCCGGACGCTGCGGCATTGAGCAGGCATTCTCTATGCCACGGAATGGGTCACCGTGCCCGTGTAAACGCCGGCGACATTGGCCAATGGAATGTTCACGACGAGGGTCGGATTCCAGCTGGCGGTGTTGTTGCCGGTGCCGCCGGCGTGCGTGAAGGCGGTCAGCGGGTCCACATTGTCCAGCGCCGCGGCGGCGGCGGGATCGGCTTGGCCGGGGGTGAACGTTCCGTCACCGGTGGTGGCCGTGGCAGGACCCGACCAGTAGTCGACGACGGCCGCCGGCACCGTTTCCGAGGGCACTCCGGCGCCAGTCGTGAAGTCGGTGGTCGTGACCGTGGTCTCCCAGGAGGCGTCGGCGCTGGCCCTGCCGTCATCAACAATGGCTGGGCCGAGTTCACCAGAGAGGGGAAGGCCGGCGGTCCCACCTCCCAGATCGGCCGTCGCCGGAACGGTGATGTCCAGCGTGCCAGCGTCGACATCGAATGTCACGACGCCGGTGTCGGTCGGCGCCGCGGAAGCAGTCCCCGAGATGACCCCCGTCGCGACGACTGTGATGGCGGCCACAACCAGAAGTTTTCGAGCGCGCATGGTCCCCCCAAGTACCCACGAGACGGCCCTGATGGTCGTCAACAACGAGGCACTCAGTGACTCTATGCGACAACTAGTCACTCGCTGTCATATTCAAGCCTTAAAACGGATAAACATCACATAGGTGAGTTTGGCTCCACCGAGAGTAAAGTCGGACTCTCGGCAAGTACGGTGATCGTGCCCGGATCCACTTCCGTGAATCCGGCGTCGCGGACCGCGAGCACGCCGGTGCTGGCGAAACCACCGGGATCGGCCGACCGCGCCGTCAGCTCCGACCACTCCGCTTCGGTCGCCCGGCGGGCCAACGCCGGAAACCCGGCAGCCGCCCACCCCCGCAGCAGGGGTTGGTTCACCTCGGCCAAAAGTGCGACGGCGATCATCCCGGCATGGCCGGCCTGTGCCATCGCCTTGCCCAAAGTCATGGTCGGCGTCGGCGCCAGCCACACCGCCAGGGCGGCCGCAGCGCCATCCGCGCCAGCTGGCTGGCGCTCGTCGGGTTCCACATCGGTACCGCCGACCTGCAGTCGGCTGACCCGAGAATCCAGTTCGCTGACCAATCCGGGGAGCAAGGCCCGCATCTCCGTGCCGTCCCGCTCGATGGTGATGCCGGGCAACTCCTGAACGGCCGCCCAATGCGCGCCACGAGCGCGTCGGGTGACCTTGCGAATGTGCCCCCGGCAGTAATCCCGGATCGTGTCGTACCAAGGACCGCCCGATTCACTCCGCGGATCGGCACACAACGCGGCCGCACCGGTCGCCGCCGCAGCCAGGCCGCGGTGCCAGGAGGGTGGGTTCGTGCGTTCCATGCGCAGCACCAACTGCATGGCCCGGATGTCGTGGGCGGCCTCCTCCCGGTCATCCCGAACCTGGGCAGGGTCGAGATTCAGCCAGTGCACGTATCGATCCCGCAACGGCGCTAGCGCTGCACCGATGGGCATAGGTGCCGGATCGGCGTCAGTCAAGGGGCACCCGGCGCAGAGTTCCGTCGGCGGCGTCGGCGGCCTCGATCTCGTCCCGGGATATGCCGAGAATAAAGAGCACCGGATCCAGGAACGGCTGGTTCAGGGTGGTGTCCGCGAATCCCGCGACCACCGGTTTGGCGTTGAACGCGATACCGAGGCCCGCGGCGGAGAGCATGTCGATGTCGTTGGCCCCGTCACCGACGGCGACCGTCTGGCCGAGCCCAACACCGAACTCGGCGGCGAACCGCTCGAGCGCCCTGGCCTTGCCGGCCCGGTCGACGATGTCGCCGACGACCCGGCCGGTCAGCTTGCCGTCGACCACCTCGAGGGTGTTGGCGGCGGCGAAATCCAACTCCAATTCGTCAACCAGGTGCCGGGTGACCTGGGTGAACCCGCCGGACACGATGCCGCACCGGTAGCCCAGTCGCTTCAGTGTCCGAACGGTGGTCCGCGCGCCGGGGGTGAGAACGAGGGACGCGCCGACCTCGTCGAGCACGGCCGCGTCCAGGCCTTCGAGCATCGCCACCCTGGCCCGCAGCGAATCGGCGAAGTCCAGTTCGCCGCGCATCGCGGCCGCGGTGATGTGCTCCACCTTCGCCAGCGTGCCGGTGTGCGCTGCGAGCATCTCGATCACCTCGCCGGTGATCAGCGTCGAGTCGACATCAAAGACGATCAGCCGCTTGGCTCGCCGGGCGATCCCGACCCGCTCGACCGCGATATCGACCCCGGCCGCCGCGCCGACCTCGACAACGGCGGCGCGCAGCGCCTCGTCATCGGGAGCCAGCACGGACAATTCCAGACCGGTGACCGGGTAGTCGGCGATGCGTTTGATCGCCTCGATATTGACCCCGAGGCGCCCGAACCGCAGCGCCAGCTCGCCGATGGCCGTCGCCTGCAATGGCTTGCCCAGGACCACGATGGCGTGCGTGGGAAACCGCCGCCGGTCATCACCGGGCTGGTCGATGGCGACCCGCACGCTCATCCCGAGCGCGCCCATGGCCCGCTCGACGTCACTCCGCAGCGCGAAGGGATCATCGGCGGTGCCAACCAGGACGCCGAGCGTCAACTGTCCGCGGATGACCGCCTGGTCAATGTCCAGGACGTCCACCGAGTGGGCGGCCAGCGCCGTGAACAGCCCACCGGTCACTCCGGGACGGTCCGGACCGGTGACGGTGATCAGCACCGATGACATCTCACACCCGAACCCAGTTCGTCAGACCCGACAACTCGACACCGCGAAAGCGGCAGGTCAGTCCCCGAATGGGGCTGTCGAAGTCCCGGTGCCCTCGCCTTCCTGAATCTTCAGGTGCGAACTCGCCTCCGCCTCGTCCAGCGCCTTCCAACCACGGGCCGGGTGAGCTTCGGTTCGCATCCGCTCGATCATGTACGGGTGATGCAGCTCGAATGCCGGCCGCTCCGAACGGATCCGGGGCAGCGAGGTGAAGTTGTGCCGCGGCGGCGGTGAACTCGTCGCCCACTCCAGCGAGTTGCCGTAGCCCCACGGGTCGTCCGCGGTGGTGATCTCGCCGTACCGCCAGGACCGGATGACGTTCCAGATGAACGGCAGCGTGGACGCGCCCAACACGAACGCGCCGATCGTGGAGATGGTGTTGAACGTGGTGAACCCGTCGGTCGGCAGGTAGTCCGGGTAGCGCCGCGGCATGCCGATGTTGCCCAGCCAGTGCTGGATCAGGAACGTCAGGTGGAACCCGATGAAGGTGGCCCAGAAGTGCAGCCGGCCGAGTCGCTCGTCCAGGAATCTGCCGGTCATCTTCGGGAACCAGAAGTAGATGCCCGCGTAGGTGGCGAAGACGATGGTGCCGAACAGCACGTAATGGAAGTGCGCCACCACGAAGTACGAGTCCGACACATGGAAGTCCAGCGCCGGGGCGGCCAGGATGACGCCCGTCAGCCCGCCGAACAGGAACGTCACCAGGAAGCCGCAGGCGAACAGCATGGGCGTCTCGAAGCTGATCTGCCCCTTCCACATGGTGCCGATCCAGTTGAAGAACTTCAGCCCTGTCGGTATCGCGATCAGGAACGTCATGAAGCTGAAGAAGGGCAGCAGCACCGCCCCGGTGGCAAACATGTGGTGCGCCCACACCGCGATGGACAGTGCCGCGATCGCCAAGAGGGCATAGATCATCCCTCGATAGCCGAACAGGGGTTTTCGGGAGAACACCGGGAAGATTTCCGAGATGATCCCGAAGAAGGGCAAGGCGATGATGTACACCTCCGGATGCCCGAAGAACCAGAATAAATGCTGGTAGAGGATGGCTCCGCCGTTGGCCGGGTCGAAGACATGTGAGCCGAAATGTCTATCCGAGGCCAGCGCCATCAACGCGGCGGTCAGTACGGGGAACGCGATCAGGATCAGCACCGAGGTCACCAGGATGGCCCAGGTGAAGATCGGCACCCGCCACATCGTCATGCCGGGTGCCCGCATGCAGATGACGGTGGTGATCATGTTGACCCCGCCGAGGATGGTGCCGAGGCCGGAGACCGCCAGACCCATGATCCACAGGTCACCGCCGACGCCCGGCGAGTGCTCCACACCGGACAACGGCGGGTAGGCGGTCCAGCCGAACGCAGCGGCGCCGTTCGGGGTGAAGAAACCGGACGTGGAGATGATCGCGCCGAAGAAGTACAGCCAGTACGAGAAGGCATTCAATCGGGGGAACGCCACGTCCGGTGCGCCGATCTGCAGCGGCAGCACGAAGTTCGCGAATCCGAAGACGACCGCGGTTGCGTAGAACAGCAACATGATCGTGCCGTGCATGGTGAACAGCTGGTTGTACTGCTCGGGCGTGAGGAACTGCATCCCCGGACGAGCCAACTCGGCCCGCATGAACAGGGCCATCAGGCCGCCGATCATGAACCAGGCGAAGGACGTCGCGATGTACATGACACCCAGGACCTTGGGGTCCGTGGTGTGCAAGTACTGCAGGAACTTTGCCCCGCGCGGAGCGCGCTGAACCGGGTACGGCCGAGTCACCACGGGACGGGGAGCGACGGCGGTCAAAATGGCCTCCAGCGGGTTGGCGCAAGCACTGATCCCGGGGCAGACCCGCGACGAGTCGATGTTAGTCCGACACTGCGTAGAACACCGTGTCAGGGGGGCGGTTCGTCACCCAGTTGTCGCCATTCGACGCCGGCGGCCGCGCCCGGGCCGCCAACGATCATGCCGAACGCACGGTTTGTGGCGATTCAGGCGGGCACTGAAGAACTAGAACGCGAAAATGCCGACGATGGCGAGCAGCGGCGCGACGCCCTGAATCACCACACCCCGCAGCATCGCCGGCTTGGTGATCAAGAGCACGAGCGCCGCCCCGATCATCGAGCCCATGGCCAGCAGGACCATGCCCACCCCGGCACCCGAGGTGGCCGGATCCTCGGCCGTGGCCAGCAGGACGCCGACGATGGCGCCCACGGCAAGGAACAGGTTGTAGAAGCCCTGATTCAGCGCCCAATCCCGCGTCGTCTCGGCGTCCTGCTGCGAGCGGATGCCGAACGTCCGCCAGGCAAAGGGCCGCCGAAAGAGCACCGACTCCAGGACGAAGAACATCACGTGGATCAGGGCAGCCACTAGGGCGAAGACGACCGCCACGGCAGGAAGCTGCTCGAACATGGGCCGAACCTCCCGGACCAACAAAAGGAGGCCCCGGAATCCGGGACCTCCTATGAGTGGAGCTGAGGGGACTCGAACCCCTGACCCCCACACTGCCAGTGTGGTGCGCTACCAGCTGCGCCACAGCCCCAAGCTGCCCGAGAAGGTTATCAAGCACCCCGGCACTGACCTAATCGGCGACGCGCCTCGATCCGCCCGCCGGTTTTCGGCCGTCCCGGGCGGATCGGGGTGGTTGGTTGCGCCCGCCGTGCTGTCTGGCGGGCCCCTCCTTCGTCGGGTCCGACGTTAGGACTGATTGAGCAGCTTGGTGAGCCAATCCGTAGTCAGTTGTTGCACCGGCGCACCGTCGACCACCACGGTCGGGGTGCCGACCTGTCCGCCGGTGGCCGTGCTGAGCGTCGCCGTTGAGGTCGTGGCCGACGCGGCCGCCGCCGCCACGTTCTGACCGGAACTGATGCACGACGTGGCCGCGGCCGGAGCACCGACCGAGCCGGCCAACTCCGCCAGTTGCTCATTGGTGAGGTCTTCGGTGCCGCTCTCCGCGGGCTGCCGATCGGTCGCGAACAACGCCGAGTGGAACGCCATGTACAACCCCGGCTGCGAACCACTCTCCTGGGCGACGCAGAGCAGCGCGGCCGCTGCCCTGGTGGAGTAGTCACCGGAGAAGGACTTCGGGTTCAGGAAATTGAGCATGTGGTAATTCACGGCGAGGTTGCCGGCGTCGATCTCCTGGCTGATCTGCTGACCGAACTGCTTCTCGAACGCTGCGCACACCGGGCACAGCGCGTCCTCGAACACGTCGATGGTCACCTTTGGCGTGCTGTCCGGCTTGGCCACCAGCACGACCCCGTCCGGCGATGCGGTCGCCACCGACTGGGTCGACGGGCCGTATCCGTCACCCTGCACCTCGGATTGACGCTGCGTCACCACCACACCCACCACCACGATCACCAGGATCACCGCGATCGCGACGGCACCGATGATCAGCTGGGTGCGGTTGGAGCCGTCCGAGGACTTTCGCGCCGCGGCAACCGACTGCCGGGCGATCGGCTTGCGTGCCGGTGAACCGGGCTTCGGCGCCGGTGAACCGGGCTTCGGCGCCGGCCGTTTGGCGGCACCGCCGCCCGCCTTGCCCTTGTTGCTTTTGTTACCGTCCTGCGCCACTGCGCGTCCTCTCGTCCGGCCCGCGCGACTCGGTCACGAGGCCGCAGATTCAAAGTTCCTTTTGTCGTTTCAACTATGCCGGTTGTTCGGATCTGCGACGGACCCACCGGTCCACCGAGGCCGGGGTGTCCGGCCGGATGACGAGATATCCGGCGAGCACCAGGAATCCGAGGTCACGCAGAATCTCCTGCACATAAGCGGTCTGATCGGCCGCAACCTCACCACCGCCGCCGAAGCAGCCGCAATCGATGGACAACCCGCGAGCAGCGGCCGAAATCACTCCGGCGATGAAGGCCACGAGAATTACTGCGGACAACACCGCGGCCAGCCGGGTGGCCAACCCGGCAACAAGCAGCAGGCCGAGCGCAATCTCCAGGTAGGGCAGCACGGTGGCAAACGGGACGACCAGCGGCTCGGGGAAAATCTGGTATCCGCGGACCGCGACAACCGTCGTTCTGGGGTCAACGGCCTTGAGGTACCCGGAGATCAACCAAACCCCGGCCAGTCCGAACCTGGCCAGCAGGCCGACCACGTCGCGGACCACCTCGCTCCGGCGGACGGTCTGAATCAGGCTCACCCCGCTAGCCTAACGACCGATCACGCCCGCTCAGGTTCACCAACCGTTTCTCGACCAATACCCTGCTGTTTCACCTGGTGTCACCTTCGTCCGCTATGACGCCGCCCACATGTCACCATTGCGGAGCAATGCGACAGCCAGCAGCGAGTACCAGGTTCGGCAGTGATGATTGGCAGTAACGAACGGCAATGGAGATCGGCAGTAGTGATCGGCGCGACGCCGAACTCCACGATCCGATGAGTCGGTCCCACCCCTCCGGCAGAAGAGAAATGCATGACGACGACGTTGTTCGTGGTGGCGTTGGTCGTATTGACCGCGCTCGTCTTCGACTTCACCAACGGGTTCCACGACAGCGCAAACGCGATGGCGACATCGGTGGCCACCGGGGCGCTCCGCCCCCGGACGGCGGTGCTGATCGCCGCCGTGCTCAATGTCGTCGGGGCGTTCCTTTCCACCGAGGTGGCGAAAACCATCTCGGGCGGCATCGTGAACGACCCCGTCGTGACACCGGTGATGATCTTCGCCGGGCTGGTCGGTGCCATCCTGTGGAACCTGACGACGTGGCTTTTCGGGTTGCCGTCAAGTTCCTCGCATGCCCTGTTCGGTGGTCTGATCGGCGCGGTGCTGGTGGGCGCCGGCACGTCCGGCGTCAACTTCTCCGTCGTCGTTTCGAAGATCCTGTTGCCTGCGCTGGTCGCCCCTGTCGTGGCCGGGCTGGCCGCCGGGCTGGCCACCTACCTGATCTACAAGTGGATCAAGCGGGCCGATGACGAGCCCGCGGCCAGCTGGTACCGGCGCGGGCAGACCATCTCGGGCTCGATGATCGCGCTCGCTCACGGCACCTCGGACGGCCAGAAGACGATGGGCGTGATCACCCTGGTGCTCATCACGGCCGGGTACCAGGAATCCGGCACCGGACCCCAGACCTGGGTGATCGCCACCGCTGGCCTGGCGATCGGCCTCGGTACCTACTCCGGCGGCTGGCGGATCATGCGGACGATGGGCAAGGGCATCGTCGACATGAGGGCCGCACAGGGCCTCGCGGCCGAGACGACCTCGGCCGCGGCGATCCTGGCGTCGTCACACATGGGGTTCGGACTCTCCACCACCCAGGTCTGCGCGGGCTCGATCGTGGGGTCCGGCGTCGGCCGCAAGGGCGCCGATGTTCGATGGGGGACCACCCGCAAGATGGTCTACGGCTGGCTGCTCACCCTCCCGGCCGCCGGTCTGATGGGCGCGACTGCCGCCGCGATCGCCATCACCGGAACGATCGGCCTGGTCATTGTCTTCGTGGCTCTGGTGGCCGGTTCGGCCACCATCTGGACCATTTCCCGGCGCGCGCCGGTCTCCTCGGAGAACGTCAACGACTCCCGCGACGTCGTCATCAACCCGGACAAGGCCACGGTCGATTCGGAGAAGTCCACGCTCTCGGCGTGACCTGCCGGCAGGTACCGAAACTCCACAACTGCATCAACGAAAGTGATCGACGACGTGAAAATTGACTGGGCCTCGCTGGGACTGGTGGCCGTCACCACCGTCGTCGCAGCTGTTTCCATCATCGGAATTTTCTCCATCGGGGTGGCGGCGCTGGGGGCAGCCGACACCCGGGTAGCCAACGGACAGCGCGCCCGCACCACCAGGATGGTCGGATTCGCCTGCCTGGCAATCGCGGGGATGATCGCGCTGTACGGGATCTACCTGATCGTCCCGGTCTTCCACTGAGGGCTGCGTCGCTGGCGAGCTACGCCAATCTGCGTCAGCCCGCGGTCGTTGACGTCTGCAGCAGCAGATCGACCACGGCGGCGATGGCCGGCGAGGACTGGCCCGACGAGGCATCTGACTGCGCCGGAACCTGAACGAGTACCCGGCTGCCGACCGGAACCCCGACGAGCCCGGCGAACGGACCGCCGGTCGCCACCGGCAGCTCCTGCGGGCCGGTTCCGCTGGTCGCCGGGTCGGCACCCGGCCATGTGGTACCCGCCGACTCGCCGGTCCAGGTGACGGCGGTGTACTGCACCAGGACGTTGCCGAGGGCAACCGGCGCACCCGTCCCGGTCGCCAGCACCGTGACAACAGGTGCGGTCGGCTCGGGGACACCGGCCGGAATCGTGACCGTTGCGGCAACCCCGAGTTCACCGGTCACCACCGGCGCATTGGCCGGCGGCGGCTGCACCGTCGCGTCCGTCTGACCGCCGGCGTTCGTCGCGATGGCATTGACGATGTCCACGATGAAGACCAGGGTGTCCGTGCCCTTGATGCCGGCGCTCTCGTTTCCTTTCGAGCCGTACCCGTCGGCGGGCGGCAGGCTCAGCATCACGCGGCTGCCGACCGGAACCCCGACCAGCGCGGTATCCCACCCGGGCACGACCTTGCCGGCGCCGATCTGGAACACCGACGTGGTCCCGCGGTCATAGGAGTTGTCGAAAACCTCGCCGCCCCAGACCTGGCCCAGATAGTTGGTGACCAGCCACTGCCCGGCCTCGGTGACCGGACCGGTGCCCTCGGTGAGAATCACCCGCTGCAGGCTCGGCACCGGATTACTGGCCGGAAACGTCAGCGTCGGCTTCTCCCCGAACGCGCCCGAGGCGGTGGGCAACTGCTCAGCCGGAACGGGCGCGGCCACCGCCGTTGCGGGCGGTACTGCCGGGCCGAGCGTCGCAGCCTCGCTGGACGATCCGGACGCGTCGGTCGCACCGGAGCTGCCGGCGGTGGACGAATCGGCCGTCCCCGATGAGCAGGCGGCCAGGACGATCAACGGAACAGCAATCAACAGGGCGCGCAGGCGCATCAGAAATCCTCGGTTCTCGACAACGGGGGACGACACAAGGCGATCGGACGCGGCCGGCACCACAACAACGACACCGAGAAACCGCACCACACAACCGCAGACACCGGACAACAATCCGCAACCCTACGCACCCGAGCTGTTCGCTCAATGTGTGCTTCATGGGCGAGCCGTGCACGCATCCTGTGGTGCGCTGTCACACTCCCACCCCACCTCGCTGTCACACTCCCACCCACCGCGCTGTCACACTCCCACCCACCGCGCTGTAACACTCCCACCCACCGCCCGGTGACACTTGGGGGCTCCCGCGCGCCCTAACCTGATCCCGTGCCGCCAAACACCAGAGTCTTCGTCGCGCAGCTCGCCGGGCTGCCGGTGTTCGGACCGAGCGGTGAATCCATCGGCAAACTCCGGGACATCGTCGTCGCTCTCCGGTTGGACCGAAAACCGCCGCGCGTGCTGGGACTGGTCATCGAACTGCCGACCCGGCGCCCGATCTTCGTGCCGATGCTGCGCGTCGGGAGCCTGGAATCCCATGCCATCGCCCTGTCCACCGGATCGGTCAGTCTGCGGCGCTTCGAACAACGCACCCTCGAGCTTCGGGTCATCGGGCAGTTGATCGGTGTCCAGGTGCAGCTGGCGACCACCGCGAGTTCGGCGATCGTCGTCGACGTCTCGATCGACCGGACCAGGAGCCGGGACTGGGTGGTGTCCAAACTGGCGGTGCGTGAACGGACCAGGCGCATCGTCCGGCGGGCCCCCGTTCAGGTGGTGGGCTGGACCGATGTTCGCGGGATGGACCCGTCCGAGCTCACCGGGCACACCGTTCGCGGCGCCCAGCAGGTGCTTGCCTCGTTCGAGGGTCTGCGGGCGGCGGACGCTGCCGGCATCCTGCGTGACTTGGACGCCGAACTGCGGTACGAAGTCGCCGATGCGATGGATGACGACCGGCTCGCCGACGTCATCCAGGAGCTTTCCGAGGACGACCAGCAGGAACTACTCGCCCACCTCGACGAGGCGCGAGCGGCCGACATCTTGGAGGCGATGGACCCGGACGACGCGGCCGACCTGTTGGCCGAACTCCCCGAGGGCATCCAGGAACGCCTGCTCGGGCTGATGGAACCGGAGGAATCCGCTCCGGTGCGGCGACTGCTGCAGTACTCATCGGAATCCGCCGGCGGTCTGATGACGCCGGAGCCGGTGGTTCTCACCCCGGACGCCACGATCGCGGAGGCACTCGCTCGGATCAGGTCGCCGGACCTGACTCCGGCACTTGCCTCGATGGTCTTTGTCTGCCGACCACCGCAGGCCACGCCCACCGGCCGCTACCTCGGCTGCGTCCATACCCAGCGACTCCTGCGCGAGCCACCGTTCGAACTGGTGGCCGGTGCCCTGGACACCGAGATGGCCCGGCTGTCGCCCGACGCCGCGCTCACCGAGGTCACCAGGTTCTTCGCGTCCTACAACCTGGTCTGCGCGCCGGTCGTCGATGACGAGGATCATCTCCTCGGCGCCGTCACCGTCGATGACGTGCTGGATCACTTGCTCCCCGACAACTGGCGCGACGACGGCCTTGATACCGGGCAGGCCGATGCCGTCAGCGGAGGTGGCCGTGGCTGAGACCCGCCCGCGCCGACGGCTGGATCAACCGCGCAGCGCGCGGCGGTTCGCCGTCGACATCGATCCCGAGACGTTCGGCCGGTTCTCCGAAAGCCTGGCCCGCTTCATGGGGACCGGCACGTTCCTGTTCTGGCAGACCCTGTTGGTGATCGTCTGGATCACCCTGAACGTCGTCGGCGTCGGTTTCGGCTGGGATCCCTACCCCTTCATCCTGCTCAACCTGGCGTTCTCCACCCAAGCCGCCTACGCCGCGCCGCTGATCCTGCTGGCCCAGAACCGTCAGGACGACCGCGACCGGATCACCCTCGGGGAGGACCGCGACCGATCGGCGCAGACGAAGGCGGACACCGAGTTCCTGGCTCGGGAACTGGCCGCGCTGCGGGTGGCGATCGGCGAGGTCGCGACCCGCGACTACCTGCGCGGCGAACTCGAACGACTTCGCTCCGACCTGGACGAGATCGCCAACCCCGGGTCAACCGACAAGCCCCCCAAGCGCGCGTCCGACAAGGGAAAAGGCCGCTCCAAATCCCCGGCGAAAGCGCAACAGCCGGCCGCCAGGCGGCAAAAGGATCTTTTCCCGGATGGCGACCCGGAACCGGACAAACCCCAGCAGCCGGCGGCCGTCGATGCCCGCAACCAGCAGGACGGCGACACCAAGGGGTCATGAAACACTCGGCCCGTGCCTCATGTGCTTGCTGCTGACCGCCGAATCACTCCCCACGAAGACCTTGACACGGCGCTGCTCGCAGCGGCCCTGACCGAGCGCGGAGCGCAGGCGACGGTGCTCGCCTGCCACCCTCTGACCCGCGCGGCCGTTCCCTCCGCGGCCGGGGTGGACAGGAGTGGTCGGCGTGGGAACGGAAAACGGCCCCGCCGCTGTGACGGATCACAGCGGCGGGGCCGACTTCCTGACGTCCACCATGCTCGTGGAGGTGGCGGGAATTGAACCCGCGTCCAACGTTGCTTCGTGAGGGCTTCTCCGGGCGCAGTCCGCGTCGTCCCTACTCGGCCTCACCAGTCTTGCGAACATGCTGGTGCGACAGGCCCAGTCGCTGTTTGTTGTCCCTCAAGATCCCGCGACCAGATCTCTCGGTAATTCTCCTAGCTGACGTCAGATTCGGGGCGGAGAAAGACCCGGTCCAACGGATTCCTTACTCGCTCAGGCGGCGAGGGCGAAATCTTGCGCAACTGGTTTGTTGGCATTTATTTTTTTGCAACGGATGGTTAACGAGATCATCGTTGCCTTCCTCGGCCCGCTTCCCCACACTCGACGAACGCTGTCGAGACCGATCACCCCCGAAGGGAGAACAGCTCCACCAGCATACCTGTTCCCGGCACCGAACGGTTCAGGTTCCCGAACAGCCCTGGCCGGGGACCAGCACACCGATCGCCAACACCACCGTTTGCGTCCCATCCGTCCAGCTGCCGGCCGCTCGACCGCTGCCGAGTTCGGCCCGGATGGCCGCGGCTTCCGGCCCGTCGAAGACCCCGCACGGCACCCGGCCACCCTGGTTCAGGGCGGTCGCGATCGTGCCGGCCAACGGCCAGGTTGCGCTGCCGGTGAGCTCCGTGGGTGTTCCGTAGGTGCTCACCCGCAGCCGATCCGGCGTCCAGGTCGCGGTCTGTGTCATCCCGGACGTCAGGTTGTCGATCAACGTGGTCAGCTGCTGCCGAGCTGCCCGTTGGTCTTCCTTGACCAGTTCGTCGCCGATTCCGAGGGCATAGACGTCCAGTACGACGTCTGTGCCATCCACCCCGTCCGCGTCATCCATTCCCTCGGCGTCAACAGAGTGCAGGGTGATCGTGGTCGTGCCCTGATCGGTCACCGACGCATCGCCGAGATCGACCCCGGCCAGTCGCTCGATCTCCGCGACCGCCTCGTGCAGCTGACACTCATCCAGCCTGCCGATCGTCATCTCCGGCAGCGGCTCGGACAGGATGCCCTGATCCTCGGTCCGGATAGCGGCGCCGTCCGGGTACACCGCGACGGCGAACGGCTGCGTCAGGCCGCTGGCCACCCAGGAGTTCGTCCCCTGGGTCACGGTGATCATCGGCTTCCCGGTGGGAGTGGCCACCGGCTGCCCGCCCGGCGTCTGAGAGACCTCGGGGCAGCTGGATGTCGGCAGGTCGGAGCCCGCTGTGCTGGTGGGCGTCTCGATGATGGTGCCGGCCGGACCGGTCGTCGTGGATCCCGGGCCACCGGAGCCGGCAATCGGTCGGCCGGCGCACGAGGTAATGAGTCCGGACACCGCCAGCCCGCCGACCAGCAGGAAACCCGCCGTGCGCCAGGAGATTCTCATGCGGTCAGGACGGGTGCCGAGCGTCATTCGGTTGCACGGCAGTCCGACGCTCAATCAGTCATGCCCTTGGACCGCCGCCCCGCGTACCGCTCCAGCTCGCGGTCGGCGTCTCGCTTGGCCATCGTCTGCCGCTTGTCGTACTCCTTCTTGCCCCTGGCGAGCCCGAGTTCGACCTTGACGCGGCCTTGAGTGAAGTACATCGACAACGGCACCAGGGACAGCCCGCCCTCGCGCAGCCGCCCGGCGATCCGGTCGATCTCCATCCGGTGCATCAGCAGTTTGCGGGCCCGCCGGGGCGCGTGGTTGGTCCAGGTGCCCTCTGCGTACTCGGCGATGTGCACGTTCCGCAGCCACAGTTCGCCGTCGCTCACGCTGGCGAAGCCGTCGACCAACGACGCCCGGCCGGCGCGCAGGGACTTGACCTCGGTACCGGTCAACGCGATCCCGGCCTCGTAGGTGTCCAGGATCGTGTAGTCGTGGTACGCCTTGCGATTGGCTGCGATGTTCTGCCGGCCCGCGGGTCGGTTGCTGCTGCGGGTCGGTCTTGTCGGTGCACTGTTGGTGGCCATAGCCGGTCCAGGATAGTTGCTGACGCCAGCGGCTTTTGCTCGTCGCCCGGCGGGACCGGGCATCCGTCCTACACCTTGACGTACAGCCGGAGCGTCACGTACGCCGAAATCGACGCCAGGCCGGCACCGATCGCCAACAGGATGGGTGACACCCAGACCAACGTGGCCCCGTCGATTTCGGGCAGGATCCCGGATCTGATCACCGGTCCGAGCGCCTGGTCGACGAACAGGAACTTGGCGGCGACCAGACCGGCGATGGCCAGCCCGGCCCCGATCAGGCCCGCGATCACCGCCTCGAGCATGAACGGCAGTTGGGTGCGCCAGCGCGATGCACCCACCAGTCGCATGATCGCGGTTTCCGTCCGCCGGGTGTACGCGGCGATCTGCACCATGTTGGAGATCAACAGCAGCGCGGCCAGAGCCTGGACCAACGCCACAATGATCGTCGCGTTCCGGATGCCGTTGAGCAGGCTGAACAGCCGGTCCAGGAACGCGCTCTGGTCGGCGACGGATTGCACACCAGGTTTGCCGGTGAACTGTTCGGCGATGATCCGGTAGCGCTGCGGGTCGAAGAGCTTGACATGGAACGACGCCGACAGGGCTTCCGCCGTACCGATTTCCAGCAGCTCCGGCTGGCCGGCGAACTGCTGCTTGTACCGCTCGAACGCTGCGGCCTGGCTCTCGAAGTCGATGCTCTCGACGTCGGTGTTGGCCTGCAATGCCTCGTTGATGTCCTGGCACGGCGAATCCCGGCAGTCCGGGTCCTGCGCCGACACGTCCGGCGTCAGGTAGATGGTGACCTCGACCTTGTCGCCGTAGATGTCGCGCATCTGGTCGGTCATCCGGGCAATGATCAGGCCGCCGCCCAGCAGTCCGAGCGAAATCGCGGTGGTCAGAATCATCGCGATGGTCATGGTGATATTTCGTCGAAATCCGTTCAGGACCTCGGTGACGACAAATCCGGCGCGCATGGGTTCCTCTCGTGTGCCGCCTGCCTGCGGCGAATCGATAGCGTTGGTTGATCGGGGGACGGCGACGTCCCCGCCCTGCTACCGACCCACCCCGTACACCCCGCGAGCCTCGTCCCGGACAACCTTGCCCAACTGCAGTTCGATCACTCTGCGTCGCATGGAATCGACGATGGTGTTGTCGTGGGTGGCCATCAGCACCGTGGTCCCCGTGCGGTTGATCCGCTCGAGCAGCAGCATGATGTCGGCGCTGGTGTCGGGGTCGAGGTTGCCGGTCGGCTCGTCCGCGAGCAGCAGCATCGGCCGGTTCGCGAAGGCCCTGGCGATCGCGACGCGCTGCTGCTCGCCACCGGACAGTTCGTGCGGCAGCCGGTTGGCCTTGCCTTCCAGGCCGACCATTTCCAGCACCTCTGGCACCACCTGCTTGATCGACGCCCGGGACCGACCGATCACCTCAAGGGCGAACCCGACGTTCTGCTCGACGGTCTTGTTCGTCAGCAACCGGAAGTCCTGGAACACACACCCCAGGCGCCTGCGGTGGGCGGCAACCTTCGAACGGCGCAGGTGCACCAGGTCGTTCCCATCGACCTCGATCGAGCCCGAGGTCGGCACATCCTCCCGGATCAGCAGGCGCAGGAACGTCGACTTGCCGGACCCGGACGGGCCGATGACGAAGGCAAATTCGCCCTTGTCGACGTCGATGGTGACGTCGTCGAGAGCGGGCCTGGTAGAGGCCTTGTAGAACTTTGAGACGTGCGACAAATGAATCACAAGCCCGGAGTGTAAACGCTCAGTCGTTATCCTTACGTAATCTGACCGCCAAACGGACACAGCCAAACGTGGTCGGCTGCCGTCGTTTCGCGGACTTTGTCTCCCATTGCGGACCCCTAGCCGAGGTCATTCACCTGTTCAGCAGCGTCAGTGCCGGTCCGTGCAGCAGGCCGTTCGAGGCCAGCGCACTGCGCAGCGTGCCGCCGGATGGCTGACCGTCGATTGCCGTCAAGGCGCCCCCGGCTTCGGTGACAATCGGCACCAGGGCGGCCACGTCCCACAGGCTGAGCGCCGGTTCGGCGGCAATGTCGACCGCACCCTCCGCGACGAGCATGTACGAGTAGAAATCGCCGTACGCCCTGGTCCGCCAGCAGCGCTCGCACAGCGCGGCGAACCCGGCTTCGCGGCCGGCCAGCCGCCATTCCGCCGGCTCGGAGTAAGACAAGGACGCGTCGGAGATGTCGGCGACTGCCGACACCCGGCACCGCCTCGGCCGCTCCTGAGCGAATTGGCTGAAGGCGCCAGTCCCCGACGCCGCCCACCACCGACGCGCCAGGGCCGGCGCGGAGACGACGCCCACCACCACATCGTCGCCGTCGAACAGGGCGATCAACGTCGCCCAGACCGGGACGCCGCGAACGTAGTTCTTTGTTCCGTCGATCGGATCGACCACCCAGCGCCGATCCGACGTGACCGCCGCGAAGGGGTCCGATTCCCCGAACTCCTCCCCCACGATCGCGTCATCGGGGCGCTCGATCGCCAGTACGGAACGGATCGCCCGCTCGACCGCGAGGTCGGCGTCGGACACCGGGGTGAGGTCTGGTTTGGCGGTCACCTGCAGGTCGGCGGCCCGGAACCGGGGCAGGCTGATCGCGTCGGCCGCGTCGGCCAGTGCAAGCGCCAGCGCAAGATCATCCTGCTGTGTTGGGGCGGCGCTCTGCTTCGGTGACGGCGGCATCTGGCAACCCTATGGCGATGCGGCCACACTGGACCTGTCGGGGATTCACCGCGTCGCCGCGCTTCGCCCCGCCCGGCGACCGACCCGTCCGGCCGGAGGATCCGTGATGCCACCCGTCCTGCACAGCATTCCCGAGATGCTCTCCGGTGCAATCGATCTCCGACCGCTCGACGATGCGCCCGGCAAGTCCGGCGCCCGGCTGGAACGGCTGACCATCGACGGTGAGGCCTTCGTGGTCAAGCATCTCGACTCCGCGGCCGACTGGACGATGCGGGCCTCCGGCGTCCTCGGCGGGCCGGTGGTGCCGCTCTGGACCAGGGGGATCCTGGCGCAACTACCCGAGTGCATCAACCAGCCGATCGTCGCGGTCGCCGTCGAGCGCCCGGGTCGCGCCGGTCAACGGACCGCCCTGCTGATGCGGGACGTCGGCGCTTCCCTCATTCCGGCCGTTGACGATCCGATCCCGCTGGGAACGCACCTCACCCTGCTGTCCCAGATGGCGGCGTTCCATGCATCGTCTTGGCAGGCGGGTCCGGAGTTCGAGGTGGTGCCCGTCATGCATCGCTACCTTGAGCTCTCGCCTTGGACTGCCGTCGCCGAGGCGTCGATCGGCTCCGCTCACCTGGTGCCGCAACTCATCGGTCGCGGCTGGCCGATGCTGGCCGACGTCGCACCCGCCGCCGCTGCCGTGGTGACCCCGCTCGCCTGGGACCCGAGCGCTCTGGTGCAGGCGCTCGCCAACACCCCGCAGGTCTTCGTGCACGGGAACTGGAAGCTGGACAACCTGGGCATCGACCCGCAGGGCCGGACGATCCTGATCGATTGGGAACTGCCCGGACTCGGCGCTCCGTTGAGCGACCTCGCCTGGTACCTGGCCATCAACTGCCGTCGGCTGCCGCAATCGAAGGAGGCCGCGATCGACGCCTATCGCGAAGCGTTGACGGCCGCCGGCGTCGATACCGAACCCTGGTGGGACCGGCAGCTCGCACTGTGTCTACTGGGTGCGCTGGTGCAGTTCGGGTGGGAGAAGGCACTCGGCGGGTATGACGACGAGCTGGCGTGGTGGGAGGTGAAAGCCCTGGCCGGTGCTCGGCTGCTCGCCGGGTAGGCCGTTGCCCCGAGCCTAACCTACGACGATCCACGGGGGGACGCCGCCAAATTTCTTGGGCTTCAGGACTACCGTTGCGCTTCGCCCGCCGCGACGACCTTGCAGATCTCCTCGACGAAACTGGGCCACAGCGCTTCCGGCAGATCATGGGCCATACCCGGGTAGGTGACCAGTCGGGCGCCCGGAATGGCAGCGGCCGTTGCCGCCCCACCGGACACGGTGATCAGCGGGTCGGCTTCGCCGTGCAGCACCAGGGTGGGCACGTCGACGGTGTGCAAGGCGGTCGTGCGATCGGGCGACCCCAGAATGGCGGCGAATTGCCGGGCGCCACCCGCCGGGTCGTAGCGTCGGTCATAGGCCTCGCCGGCCAACTGCTGCACCATCGTCAGGTCGAACGGGTAACCCGGCGAGCCGATCCGTCGCCAGGTCGCGACGCTCAGCGCGATGGCCTCCGCGCGGTCCTTGGCCGGCTTGCGCGCCACCATGAATCGAGCGATGTCGAATCGAGGCCGCCCCACCCTGCGTGACCCGGTGCTCGACGAGATCGAGGTGAGACTTCGGACCAGCTCGGGCCGCGTGATTGCCAGCGACTGGCTGATGCACCCACCCATCGAAACTCCGACGATGTGCGCGCAGCCGACGCCCAGCTGTTCAATGAGACCCGCTGTGTCCGCCGCCATGTCGGACACCAGGTAAGCAGGCTTGCGACCGAGGAAGGCGGCAACCGGCTTGCCGGGCGGCTCGTCATCGAGATGGGTCGACAGGCCGATGTCCCGGTTGTCGAAACGAACCACGAAGTGCCCGCGGTCGGCGAGCATCCGGCAGAAGCCGTCCCGCCAGGCCAGCATCTGGGTGCCAAGACCCATCACCAACAGCACCGGGACAGCCGCGGCATCGCCGAAGGTCTCGTAGGCGATGGTGATGCCGTTCGCCGGTGCCGTCTGGATCCCCATCAGATGATTCTGACAAGTGTGTCGACGATCCGGGCGGTCACCCCGTCATCGCTGCCGCCGCAACGAGCGGCGTGGTCCCGCGCGATGCGATCGGTTGTGGACAGCCGGCCGTTCATCCGGCGTCATCGGGTTACGGTCATCGAGGACTCCACCTCACCGCTCATCCCCGGGGGCACGCCGATGGTCGCGACGACCGCCACAGAACATATCCATGACGAAGTTCGGGAGCTGATCCGGCGGCGCGGCATCGACCCGGTCACCGACCACCGCTCCACCCGGATGCTGATCGACGAAGTCGTCACCCACTACGACGAGCGGGTGCCGCTCTCATCGCTGCCACCGTTGCTGGACCGGGCCGGCGCTGTCCGGCACGTCTTCGATTCCCTGGCCGGATTCGGCCCACTGCAACGCTTCCTGGATGACGTCACCGTCGAGGAGATCTGGATCAACCAGCCCGGACGGGTCTTCATCGCCCGCAACGGCCGGTCCGAGCTCACCACGGTTGTGCTGTCCTCCGACGACGTCCGTGATCTCGTCGAACGCATGCTCAAACCGTCAGGGCGCAGGCTCGATCTGTCCTCGCCATTTGTCGACGCGTTGCTGCCGGACGGCAGCCGGCTGCATGCCGTCATCCCCGACATCACCCGCGAGCACCTCAGTCTGAACATCCGCAAGTTCGTGGTCGCCGCGAACGGCCTCGAGGACCTGGTGGCGCTGGGCACGATCACCGCCCACGCCGCCCGGTTCCTGGAGGCGTCGGTCACCGCCGGTCTCAACGTCATCGTTGCGGGCGGAACGCAGGCGGGTAAGACCACCCTGCTGAACACACTGATCAACTCGATCCCGGCCAGGGAGCGGGTGATCACCTGCGAGGAGGTTTTCGAACTCCGCCCGAATCTTCCCGACGTGGTGGCGATGCAGACCAGGCAACCCAACCTGGAGGGTCACGGCGAAATCCGACTCCGCCGCCTGGTGAAGGAGGCCTTGCGAATGCGACCCAGCCGAATGATCGTCGGCGAGGTCCGGCAGGAGGAGTCGCTCGACCTACTCATTGCGCTCAACTCAGGCCTGCCCGGGATGTGCAGCGTGCATGCGAACTCCGCGCGGGAGGCCGTGATCAAACTGTGCACCCTGCCGCTACTGGCCGGCGAGAACGTCACCAGCCAGTTCGTGGTGCCAACCGTTGCGTCCTGTATCGACCTGGTGGTGCAGATCGGGGTTGAACCCGACGGGTCGCGGCGAGTAAGGGAGATCGTCGCCCTCCCCGGGCGGGTCGAGGGCGGGGTGGTCGAGACCGAGGACATCTTCACCTCGCTTGACGGCAAACTTGCTCGTGCGCAGGGGTTTCCACCGCACCCGGACCGTTTCGAGCAGTACGGGATCGACCTCGCGGCGCTGCTGGCCGGCAGCCGCGGCGAGGAATCGGTGACGATACAGCGACCTCGGTGACGTCAGGCAGCCTTGACGAGCTTGCGCCGCTTGACCGTGTAGCCGTCCGGCAGCGTGCCCTCTGCCAGCATCCTGATCGGGCATCGACCGCACTTGGGCTTGGAGATGCAACATTCCTTCTTGGGTTTCCCCGCTCGCGCGGACTTGCCCTTCTTGGACTTTGCACCCATCGATGATTTCCTTCGGCCAGCTCTCGTTGGTTATGTGGCTAGGCTAACCTACGGCGAACTCACGAATGACCGGTCTCCACCTGAGTCACCAAACGGCCTGTCCGCGGTGGACCTGGCCAAGACGCGGCCGTCCTCGCGTGCACCTGCGCAGCAGCCAGGCCGCATCAATCCCGGTCATGATGGGCATCTGCACGTCCATCACCACCACGTCCGGTCGAAGGCGTTCGGCAACAGCCGCTACTTCAATGCCATCGGCGCATTCGGCAACGACGTCAATTCCGTCGACCTGGTCCAGCACACTGACCACCGACCTTCTGACAAAGTCGTTGTCGTCCACGACAAGGACGCGAATCGCCACGAATTCACCCCTTTCCGGGGACCCGAATTTCCGCACCATCGACGTCAGAAATCACCGCGCAATGGCTTCGGTCAGACAGACGATTTGTGCCAACAAGCTGGCTTGTCCGGCCGTTTGATGCTAACCGGAAGGGAAGTACCGGCAGAGCCTGATGACAGGATTGTCATGTGACGGCGCGGTCAGTCGGCAAGCCGGTGCAGCACGAAGATCCCGCCGTGCACTGGGCGGTCGGCGCGCTGCGGCTCGGTAGCGACGTACTCGTCCAGGATCGCGACGATCCGCGTGGCCAGTGCCTCGGCATCCTCGGGTGAGAGGTGCAGCGCAAACCGGGACATCTTGCTGACCGCGCCGGGACCGGCCTCCCGGAGTTCATCGGTGAAGGCCTCGATCGGCGCCAACGAGCCATCCGCCGCCGTACCGTCCAGTGCCAGCCGCCAGGACAGACCTGTTGATCGGTAGGGCTTTTCGAGAGCGCCGCGCACCCCGGAGCGAATCTGCGTTGTCTCCAGGAAGCCGGCGTCGACCAACTGCCGAACGTGGTAGAGCACCGTCCCCGGGTCTCGGCCGAGGCGATCGGCGAGTTGCCTGTTCGTCAACTCGTCCTGTCCGCACAACCGGAGAATCCGCAGTCGCAGCGGATGCGCCACCGCCTTGGCCTCGTCGACGGTCGCCACCCGCCGTTCCACCCGACCGACGGAATGGGCAGGCGGCGTCTCCATCGGGTCTGAGCTCACTGGGGCAACGTAACGCACCGGTGGACAGAGTTCCATCACCTTGAAAATTCCCCATCGATGTGAAATCGTCCCACCATGGCTGAATCCGGTCCGGATGCGCTGTCCTCGACAGAACCGAGCACCTTGCCGCTGGGTCGGCAGTTCTGGCAACTGTGGACCTCCGCGGGTCTGTCGAACCTTGCCGACGGGGTGCTCAAGATCGCACTGCCACTCGTCGCGATCCGCTACACCCAATCTCCGACCGCGATCGCGGGACTGGCCTTCGCCCTGAGCCTCCCCTGGCTGTTGTTCGCCCTGCCGGCCGGCGCGCTCGCCGACCGAGTGGATCGCCGCCGCGCGATGTTGGGCGCCAACCTTGTCCGGTCGACGTTGCTCGGCACCCTGGTGGTCGCCGTCGCGCTGGATGCCGGCTCCATCGGACTGCTGTATGTCGCTGCGTTCTGCATCGGCGCCGCCGAAACCATCTACGACACCTCTGCGCAGTCCATCCTGCCGAAGATTGTTGGACGAGAACAGTTATCGCGCGCGAATGGCCGTCTGTATGCCGCCGAACTGACCGCCAACCAGTTCATCGGTCCGCCGTTGGGTGGACTCCTGGTGGCGGCCGGCGCGGTCGCCGCGATGATCACCCCGGCGGCGCTGTGGGTTGCGGCCGCCGGCGCTCTGCTCTTGGTGCGGGGCAGGTTCCGGATCGGCAGAGACACCCGTACGACGCTCCGAGCGGACATCTCCGAGGGTCTGCGCTTTCTCTGGCGGGTCAGGGTTCTCCGCATCCTGGCCCTGTTGACCGGCGTCTTCAATTTCGCGATCAACGCCACCTTCGCCGTCTTCGTGCTGTACGCCGCCGGACCCAGTTCGGCGATGGGGCTGACCGATCCGGCCTACGGGCTGCTGCTCACCTCGGCCGCGGCCGGCAGTCTTGTCGGTTCGTTCCTCGCGGCCCGCACCGAGCGGAGGCTCGGCCGGGCCCGATCACTGGTGCTGACCGTCATCGGGAGCACCGTGATGGTCGGCACCCCAGCGCTGACCAGCAACCCGATCGTCGTCGGCGCGGCGTTCTTCCTCGGTGGCGCCACCATCGTGATGTGGAACGTCGTGACGGTATCGCTGCGGCAGCGCATCACTCCGGATCGGCTGTTGGGCCGGGTCAACAGTGCCTACCGCCTCCTCGCCTGGGGCACCATGCCACTTGGTGCGGCGGCAGGTGGCGTGCTCGCCCAACTACTCGGGCTGCGCGCGGTCTTCGCGATCATGGCCGCCATCACCCTCGCGATGCTGATCGTCATGCGACGACTGACGGACGCCGCCATCGCGGATGCCGAACGCGGGGCCTATTCCGGCACCACGGGGTGATTGTCCACACAGCCTGTGACTCACAGCAGGTGGAAAGATATTTCTAGTACACACGTCGGACGCCTGCGAAGATCATCTCCGATACGCGGACAACCACGCTCACACCCGCCACGTCTTACCTGCATGAACCACTACGACGAAACAGGAAAGAAAACCATCATCACGCTCGCCGACCTCGATGCCGGCAGCACAATACGTTTGGACGATCGGGCGATCGAGCTCGAAGATGTGGAACAACTCGGCATGTGTGACAACCGCGGGTCGGCAGCCTACGGGCTCGACCTGACCAAGGTCACCTACCTGCGGCGCGGCAAGCGTCGTGAACGGATCTACCCCTCGATGACACCGATCGAGCGGTTGGCCAGCTGATCGAATCCGGGCGCCTCTTCTGCGGAAGAGGCGCCCGGACTTCGCTGCGCTGCGCCCTCATCTTTCTTCTGGGCGCGATGGTTCGATCGTCGAATTGGTCAACCAGTGGGTTGAGGTCTGACGCCGAGTTTCCTGCCGCGACAATTGAGCTGACTGCTCCCGGCGCCCGTGGCTACAGTTGTCCGGGGCGGACACCGTCGCTCCCCCGATTGTGACGACACAACGGAGGCCGCAGATGCCGAATTATCACGTCACTGTTCACGGCACCGATCGCAATTCGATGGCCGATCTGGTGCGAACCTACGGCACCAGGGTGTACGCGCAGACGTTGCAGGAACGGTCCGACACCTGCCAGGTGGATGCCATCGCCGATGACGAGATGATCACGGCGCTGGTCGATGCGGGCTATACCGTCGACCGGCACGAGGACGTCGACGCGGCCGCGCGGGACAGTCTCGGCGAGATCGGCACGGGTAACCGTTACCGCCAAGCCGCCGGGGAGTGACCCGCTATGCCGTACCTCAATGTCGAGGAAGTAGAAACTGCAACGGCTCTCGCGGCCGGGCCGGCCAACGCCGGCTTCACCGAGTTGATCACGCTGCCACATCAGACGTGGGAGGGACGCACCAGTAGCGCCATCGGAATCCACCGGGGCGCGACCGCCGAACGCGGCGTCTACCTGCTCGGCGGCATCCACGCCAGGGAGTGGGGCAGCTCCGACATCTTGGTCAACCTGTTCCAGTTGATCACCGACGCCTACCGTGACGGCACCGGAATAACCCAGGGCGGCAAGGCATTCGACGCCGACAAGATCCGGCTGATCGTCGACACGCTCGACCTGGTGATCTTCCCGCAGGCCAACCCCGACGGCCGGCACTACTCGATGACCGTCGACCCGATGTGGCGGAAGAACCGGCGTCGGGCAGCGCCGGGTGCCGCACAATGTGCGGTCGGTGGCGGCAATGGTCCCGGCGTCGACCTGAATCGCAATTACGACTTCGTCTGGGATTTCCCCGTCAAATTCAGTCCACAGGCGCCGATTCAGACGTCGACCGATCCGTGCAGCGAGATCTACCGAGGACCGGCCCCACATTCGGAGCCCGAGACGCAGAACGTGGTGTGGCTGCTGGACCGTTCGTCATCGGTGAATTACTTCATCGACGTGCATTCCTTCGGCGAGGACATCCTCTACAACTGGGGCGACGACGACGACCAGACCATCGACCCCGACATGAACTTCCACAACCCGAATTACGACGGCGCTCGCGGCATCCCGGACAGCGCGCCCGGCGGAGATCCGGAGAAATATCGCGAATACCTTCCGGCCCAGGATCTTTCGAAGCTGCAAACGCTGGGCGCGACGATGCGGGACGCGATCGCGGCGGCGCACGGCCGGCGGTACAGCGTCAAGGGCGCCATCGGCCTGTATCCGACATCCGGTACCTCCGACGACTATGCGCTGTCCAGGAGCATGGTCGACGCGGCAAAGGGCAAGGTGCTCGGCTACACCATTGAATGGGGTCGGCAGCGGGCCACCGTGCCCAAGAGCTTCCACCCCGATTACGCCGACATGGTGCCCATCATCGAGGAGGTCACCGCGGGTCTGCTGGCGTTCTGTGTGGCGATCGCCGAATAGATCGTGTCTGCGAAACAGCAGCAGACACGATCTACTGGCCCACTGGCGCCTGCCGACTTCGTCGCAGGCGACCGGGTCTGGCAGGCGGCGCTCTCCCGGAGACGTTCTCAACGGTCTGTTGACAACGGTCTGTTGACAACAGTCTGTTGAGACCTCATGGTGGAAGCATGCCACCTGCTGCGTCCCCCGACGGCGCCATCACCGCACGCCAGGTCACCGCTCGCCACCGCCTGACCGGGATCGGCGCCGGGGACCTGCCCCGCTTCCCGTGGATGGCCGGAAAAGTCCCGCACGACGACGTCACCCTGATCCGGTACGCCTTGTGGCGGGCCAACAACGCACAGGGCCTTGAGGTGCCGCAGGACGTGTATGCCGCACTGGGGCTGCTGGAGTCCGCTCGCGCTGAAATGGACGCGTTGGAAGCGGGACTGCTGTTCGTGGCCCGAGCGGAAGGTCTTACCTGGCCAGAGATCGCCGAGCACCTCGGGGTGCGGTCACCGCAGGCCGCGCAGCAACGGTTCGAGCGCGTGACATCACGCACCGACGCACCGTGATCGACGTCTGCGCGTCGTGGATGACCCGATGAGCGAGTCTGCGAGCGAAGCAGCCCCTCCCGCGACCCTGCCGGTCCTGCATGTCCTGCGGGTGACGGGGCTCGCCGACGACGACGTGGTAGCCGAACGCACTGGCGGCGACCAGGACACGGTGCGGGAACTGCTCCTGGATTACCAGGCGTACGGCTGGGTGACGCGCGTCGAATTTGCCGGCACCACCGGATGGACACTGACCGAACGTGGCCGGGCCGAGGACTACCGAGTGCTGACCGAGGAGCTGACCGGCACCGGCACGCGAGATGCTGTCGAGCAGGCGCACCGAGCCTTCGGGCCGTTGAACGCGCGGGTGGTGCGGGCCTGCACCGACTGGCAGTTGCGCCCCCACGGGGGCGATCCGCTCGCCGTCAACGACCACCAGGACCCGACGTGGGATGGTCGGGTGCTGCAGGAACTGGCCGCCGTGGACGGTGAGCTGGCCGTCCTGGTTGGTGAGCTCGCTGCCTTCCTCCCGCGGTTCGGCGACTACCCCGAGCGGTTCTCCGCTGCACTGGCCCGCGCCCGCGCCGGGCAGGTGCACTGGGTGGCCGGCGTCGGCCCCTTGTCGTGCCACACCGTGTGGATGCAGCTGCACGAGGATCTGCTCTCGACCTTGGGCATCTCGCGCCACGCCGAGTCGAATGGTCAGGACTGACAGCGGATGGCAACCCGGGTCCTCTACGTCGCCCGCCACGGCATGGCAGACGCGTTCGGTGAGCTCACCGACGCCGGACGCCACCAGGCGAGCCTGCTGGGTGAACGGCTCGCACAGCTGCCGGTGGCCGCGGTCTGGCATTCGCCGCTGACACGGGCCGCCCGCAGCGCGCAGGAGATCGCGCGCCACCTACCGAACGTCCCGGTGGCCCCGGCCGATGAGCTGATCGACCACGTCCCCTATGTACCTGGCGCGGCCGAGATGCCCTTGTCCTGGACGGGATTCTTCGACGGATATGACCAGATCGAGGCCGCCTCCGGTCGTCGCCTCGCCGCGGCGCTGGTGGCCAGGTTCGCCAGGATCGCCGATCCCGCGGCGGGCCGGCCGGCCGGCGCCCGCGACGAGACGCACGAGGTCCTGGTGACGCATGCCTACCCGACAGCGTGGCTCGTGCGGCACGCGATGGATGCTCCGCCCGTTCGGTGGCTGGGCCTGACCAGCAGCGCCAACGCAGCCCTGACCGTGATCGAGTACCGCGACGGTCTGTCGCCGACGATCGTGATGTTCAACGACATGAGCCACCTACCGGACGGGTTGCGCTGGACGGGTTTCCCACCGCGCCCGCGGCCATGAGGCCCATGCGAGGACCAGCCGGAGGCAATGTGCTGATCGACCTGGTGGACGCAACTCGCGCGACGTCGGGCGGAAAGGCGGCGCAGCTGGCCGCCCTGCTCCGGGCCGGCCTGGCTGTGCCGCCCGGATTTGTGGTGCCGATGTCCGCCTACGAGCACGCGCTAGCCGGCGTCGATCTCGTCGGTGCAGCGCGGGAGGGCGCCCACCACGCTCGCCGAGTGGTGGAACAGGTGGTACTCGCGCCGGCGTTGGTCGAGGAGATCGCCGAGGCACTGGACCGCATCGGTCCCCAGCCAGGTGACAGCTTCGTTGCCGTGCGTTCCTCCGCGAGCACCGAGGACGGGACCCGGACCACCGCAGCCGGGCAGCACGACACCTTCCTCGGGGTCCGGGGCGCGGACCAGGTCGTGGAAGCGGTGCGCAGGTGCTGGGCCTCGCTCTGGTCCGAGCGGGCCGTTGCCTATCGACGCCGCGGGTCGGACGGCCCGGTGGCTGTTCCTCCCGCAACCGCGGTGCTGGTGCAACGCCTCGTCGATGCTGACGTCGCCGGGGTGCTGTTCACCGGTGCCGCCACTCGCATCGAAGCCTCCTGGGGTCTTGGCGAGAGCGTCGTCGGCGGCCGGGTCACCCCGGACGCGTGGGTGGTGACCGATGCTGCCATCGTCCACCGGGCGGTTGGCGTGAAAACCAGCCGGACCGACCGAGTGGGCACACACCTGCAGACCCGTCCGGTGCCGGCGGCCAACCGGAACCGACCGTGCCTGCGCGATCGGGACGTCCGCGAACTCGCCCGGGTCGGCCAGCTGATCGAGCGTGTCCTGGGAGGCCAGCAGGACGTCGAGTGGGCCATCGCCGACGGTCAGGTCTGGATCCTGCAGGCCCGCCCGATCACGGCCGATTTACCCGAGGCAGCCCCGACACCGACGGCACCTTGTCCGGCCGGCGTCGACCTCACCGGCACGCCCGCGAGCCCGGGCCGAGCCACAGGGCCGGTGCGCCTCGTCCGTAGCTCCAGCGACTTCGCCCGGCTCCGGCCCGGCGACATCCTCGTGTGCCGGACCACCGACCCTGCCTGGACCGCGCTGTTCGGTGTGGCGGCGGCGGTGGTCACCGAGACCGGCGGGCTGCTCTCCCATGCCGCGATCGTCGCGCGCGAATACGGCCTCCCCGCGGTCGTGGCGGTTTCCGGCGCGACCACGGCCCTGACCGACGGTACGGTCGTCGCCGTCGACGGGAACAGCGGCCGTGTTGTGCTGACCGTCGATTGACGACAATCCCGGGGTCGATGGACCGAGAGCCGGTCTGAGCCAGTGCATCTCGCCCGACCATGCCGCAGGACTGGGCGATGCCGGCACGAACGGCGCCCGCAGCGCGTTGCCGCAACCGGCTGAATCGGTCCAGATTGGTCTGCACCAATCGTGACCATGTCCGGCTTGACGGCTGACCATGTGCTCAGATTAGATAGGGAAACTTTCCTAACCATTCCGGATCCGAACGACCGGGCCCATCAGGAGGACCACATGAGAGCAGCGCGCCCCGCGTTGAAGATCGCGGCCGCCGTCGTCACGACCGCTGCGTTGCTATCGGTCGGCGCCTGCGCGTCCGGCTCCAGTTCGTCACCGGCCGCCGACTCGGCAGCTGACACGGCCGGTACCACTGCCGCCGCAGAGCCTGTCACCCTACGGGTGTGGATGCAGGGCGACACCCTCAAGGACATCGACATCACCGCGCTGACCGCCGAATTCGAGGCCGCGCACCCCGGTGTCACCGTCGATCTGCAGGAGCAGACCTGGGGCGAATACACCACCAAGGTGACGACCGGGCTCGCCGACACCACCGATGCCGCACCGGATGTCCTGGAACTGGGCAACACTCAGGTCGCCCAGTTCGCCGGCGCCGGCGCGCTGGCCGAGCTGGACAAGGCCGACTTCGAGAACTCCGACAGCTGGCTCGGTGGGCTGGCGGAATCGGCCACCTACGACGGCAAGCTGATCGCGGTCCCCTACTACGCCGGTGTCCGGGTCGGGATCTACCGCGCCGACCTGGCCGCGGCCGCCGACGCCGCACCGCCCTTCAACAGCCTGGACGAGATGCAGGCAGCCGGTGTCAAACTGCTCGCCGCGCACGGTGACGACGGCTCCTTCTCCGGGCTGTACTACCCGAGTCAGTACTGGTACGAGGGACTCTCGTTCGTCTGGGACGCGGGTGGCGACGTCGCCACCCAGGCCGCCGACGGCACCTGGACCGGCACCCTGGACTCTCAAGAGGCCAAAGCCGGACTGCAGCGGCTGAAGGACCTGGTCGCCGCGACCTCCCGCGGCGGCGACGGCCAGAACGAGGCCGACGACGCGCTGGTGATGGCGCAGGACCAGGCCGCGATGTTCATCGACGCGTCCTGGAAGCCCGGTGTCGTGACCGATCCGGAGACCGGCAACCCAGCCCTCAAGGACCAGGTCAAGATCTTCGTCGTTCCCGGATCCCAGCCGGGCACCGTACTGCCGCAGTTCCTGGGCGGGTCGGACATCGCCATCAATGCCAAGACCCCGAACGCCGAACTGGCCAAGGCCTACACCGCGATGCTGACCGGTCAGAAGTACCAACAGGCGCTGGCCGACAAGGGCTACATCGCGAACTCGACCACCTTCACCCCGAAGGCCGGCGACGAGACGGCCGCCGTCGTGGTGAAGGCAGCCTCCACCGGCCGGTTCATCCCGAACTCGGAGAACTGGACCAAGGTCGAGGACGGCAACGTCCTGCAGAACATGTTCGACAAGATCCTCACCGGATCCGCGACCATCGACGAGGCCACCGCCGAGGCGAGCGCCCAGATCACCGAACTGCTCAACAGCTGAGAACCAGCAGCCGCCGGCTCGGAATCCATCTCTCGCCGGGTTCCGAGCCGGCCAGCAATGCGTAGATAGTGCAGCAGCAGAGTCGCTGAAATCCCTCGACGAACGGGAAACCACACCGATGCAGAGCATCGCGCCGGACACCGCACCGACGCCCTCCCCGCCGCGCCCGCCCGCAGTGGTCAAGCGCCGTAGGTCTTTTGCCCCGTACCTGATGGTCACCCCGTTGATCCTGGTGCTCGGGCTGGTCCTGCTGATTCCGCTGGTGCGGCTGATCGTCGTCTCCCTGCAGGACTACGGGCTTGATCAGATTCTGGGTGGCAAACCCGCGGTGTGGGTCGGGCTGGACAATTACGCCGAAGTCCTTTCCTCCGGCCAGTTCTGGTCGTCGCTGTGGATCACCGTCCAATTCGTGGCCGCGGCGGTCGCGATCACCATCGCGCTCGGGCTGTTGCTCGCTCATCTGCTGCTGAAGGTCAGCGGTTGGGTGCGGATCATCATGCTGCTGTCGATGATCGCGGTCTGGGCGATGCCGCCGATCATCGCGATGCCGATCTGGCGCTGGTTGATCGACCAGCGGTTCGGGGTGCTGAACTACGCATTGAACAAGGTCGGCGTGCTGCCCACCCGGAGCTTCAACTGGTTCGCCCAGCCGGTGACCGGCTGGATGGTGATCACCGCCATCGTCGTCTGGGGTGCCCTGCCGTTCGTCGTGATCGCCCTGCACGCGGCGCTCACCGCCGTCTCGACCGAACACATCGAAGCCGCCCGACTGGACGGCGCCGGCGCGTTCAAGATCTTCACCGCCGTCACCTTTCCGGCTATCAAGCCGACCTTGATGATCATCACCACGCTGTCGATCATCTGGGACTACCGGGTTTTCGCGCAGATCTGGCTGCTCCGCGACATCGGCGCCAACAAGGACGCCTACTTCACCATCGGCATCTGGTCGTATGTGGAGTCCTTCTCCAACAAGAACTTCGGGCTCGGCGCGGCCATCGCGCTGATCAGCGTGGTACTGCTGGGCGTGATGTCCGCGCTCGCCGTGCGGCATGTGCTGCGCTCGGTCACCGAGGACGGAACGCGATGACCATGGTCCGCACCACCGCGGTCGGCACCCCCACCGACACCGGACCCGACACCCGCACCCCCGCACCGCCGAAGTCGCCCCGACCCGGTCGACTGCGCCACCCGCGCCGCGCCCTGGCCAAGACCGCCTGGAACCTGATCGGTCTGGCCGTCGCCGCGGTGATGATCTTCCCGGTGTATTGGATGATCTCCAGCTCGTTCAAGACCGGGATCAACCTGCGCCGGGTGGACCCGCAGTGGTTCCCCAACCCGATCACCTTCGACTCCTACAGTCGCGCACTGGATCAGCCGCGGTTCCTGACCAGCCTGGGCAACAGCCTCCTGGTGGTGACCGCCGTCGCGCTGATTGCGCTCGGCATCGGCTTCCTGGCCGCCGTCGCCCTGGCCCGGATGAACTTCTCCGGCCGGACATCGCTGATCATCCTGGTGATCGCGATCCAGATGGTGCCGATCGAGGGGCTGATCATCCCGATGTACCTGATGCTCAATCAGGCCGGACTGACGGACTCGGCGGTCGGGCTGACGCTGGCCTACCTGTCCTTCGTGCTGCCGTTCACCGTCTGGATGCTGCGCGGGTTCATCGCCGCCGTTCCGATCGACCTGGAAGAGGCCGCCATGGTCGACGGTTGTACCCGGGGGCAGGCGTTCCGCAAGATCATCCTGCCGCTGGCCGCGCCCGGACTCGTTGCCACCGGAGTATTCGCGGTCATCCAGGCCTGGAACGAGTACCTGTTCGCCTACGTGCTGCTCAAGCAGAACAACAAGCAGACGATCACCGTCTGGCTCGACACCTTCATCACCACCAAGGGCGTCGACTGGGGCGCCTTGATGGCGGCCTCGACGCTGGTCGCCCTGCCAATCGTGATCATGTTCGCGATCATCCAGCGAAAGGTCGCCATCGGGCTCACCGCAGGCGCGGTGAAGGGATGACCGTGCTGGATCCACCGACCCGCAGCGAGCGCGCCGGGCAGTTCGCCACGGACCTCGAGGCCCTCGCCGACGGCGTGCTGATGCCCTGTTTCGACGGCGTCTCTGCGCCGAAATGGTTGCTGCGCAGAACATCCGGATCGTTGGGCGGGGTCTGCCTGTTCTCCCGGAACATCGGCTCACCCGAGCAGGTCCGGGCCTTGACGGCCGAACTGCGGGCCCGCCGCGGCGACCTGGTGATCGCGATCGACGAGGAGGCCGGCGACGTCACCAGGCTCGACGCAGCGACCGGATCCCGGTTCCCCGGGGCTGCTGCGCTTGGTCGCGCCGATGACGTGCGGCTGACCGAGGAGATCGGTTATCAGGTCGGCGCGCTGCTGCGGGACGCCGGCATCACGCTGAACTTCGCGCCCAGTGCGGACGTGGCCGTCGATGCGACCAATCCGGTGATCGGCACGCGAGCGTTCGGTGACGACGCCGCACTTGTCTCCCGGCATACCGCCGCCTTCATCGCCGGTCATCAGGCAGCGGGCACCCACGCCTGCGTCAAACACTTCCCTGGGCACGGTGATACCGGGGCCGATACGCACACCTCCGTTGCCGTTGTCGACACCGACCTGGCGGGCCTGGAAACCGTTGCGCTGCCGCCCTTTCGGGCCGCGATCACGGAGCACATCAGCTGCGTGATGGCCGGTCACCTGGTCGTTCCGGCCGTTGACGACCTGGCGGCCAGCCTTTCCCGTCGATGGCTGACCGAGATCCTCCGCGAGGACATGGGTTTCGACGGCGTCGTGGTGACGGACGCGCTGGAAATGGCGGCCATCAACCGGACCTACGGGATTGCCGAGGGCGCGGTGCTGGCGTTGAACGCCGGCGCCGACCTGCTGTGCCTGGGCGGCGAGGACGCCGGCGAGCGGATGCTGGACGAGGTGCAGGCGGCGATCGTGCGCGCCGTCCTGGACGGCCGACTGCCCGTCGACCGATTGCGGGATGCCGTGTCCAGGGTTTGCCGGCTCGCGGTCGCGCCGACCGGGGCTTCGACCAGGATCGTCGACCCGCTCGCGGCCGGCAAGGTCGCGGGCGGCGCCCTGCAGATCGCCGGACCGCTTCCCCGGCCCACCGGTTCGGTACTGGCCCTGCGCTGTGACGACGCCACCAACCTCGCGGTCGGCGACATCCCGTGGGGGTTGACCGCGGCCCTGCCCACATCGGCAGGCGAGCGGGGTTCGGGTGTCGACGGTGTGGCACTGCGCGAGATTGCCCTCCGGTCCGACGATCCGCTCCCCGATGCGGCGATCCGGGCGGCCGGCACGGTGCTGGTGCTGACCCGGGATTCCCATCGTCACGGCTGGATGAGGCTTGTGCTGCAACGGGTTCGACGGCTTCAACCGTCCGCGGTGCTGATCGAGATGGGCAATGCCGGTCTCGACGAGGTGGCCGCCCCGGCGATTGCCAGCCACGGTGCCAGTGTCGCGAACGCCCGCGCGGTGCTGATGGCCCTCGGGTTCGCGTCCGACACGCCACAATCATGACCATGGAACCAGCACGGTCCCCGCAACGCAGCGCCGACTCCCCCCGCCTACTCCGGGAGATCAACGACCAGGTGGTGCTCGGACTGCTCCTCGCGGAGGGTCCGATGACCCGAGGTCGGATCGGCGAGCAGACCGGCCTGTCCAAACCGACGGTGTCGTCACTGCTGGGTCGGCTGGACGAACGCGGACTGATCACCACCACCGGCGTCGTGGCGGGCGGACCGGGCCCGAACGCGCGGATCTATGCGGTGAACCCGCGGGCTGCCTACGTCATCGGGGTGCACGTCGAACAGCACCTCAGCATTGCCGGCCTGGCCACCCTGACCGGTGAAGTCATTGCCAGGCACGAGGTCGAGGTCCGGCAACGGCGCGAGTCCGCCCCGGTCGACGAGATGACGGCGGCTGTGGACGGAGTGCTGGCGGCGGCCGGCCTGCCCCGGACCGCGGTGCACCGCGTCGTCGTGGCGACCCCCGGGGTCATCGACCCGGTCACCGGTCACCTCCGACACGCCCGGCACATCAAGGGCTGGGAGACCCCCGGCCTGACCTCGCTGATGACGGACACCCTCGGCATCCCGGTCAGTCAGGGCAACGACGTCAATCTGGCCGCCGTCGCCGAGGGGCTACTGGGCGCCGCGCGGGACCGGACCGACTATGCGCTGCTCTGGCTGGACCGCGGCGTCGGTCTCGGCATCGTGCTGAACGGCGCGGTCCGCACCGGAGCCCACGGCGGCGCCGGCGAGATCGGCTACCTGCCGGTGACCGGCGTGCACCACCCCCGGGTGGACCGAGGCGCCGCCGGCGGCTTCCAACAACTCGTCGGCGGGCGGGGGATGCGGGCGTTGGCCCGCAAGCACGGCATCCGGGCCGCGGAACCGGCAGCCATCGTCACCGCCGCGCTCGCCGACACCGCGCACGGCGAGTCGTTCCTCGCCGAACTGGCCGACGGGATCGCATTGGGCGCAACGGCTGTCACCACACTGCTGGATCCTGGCCTGCTGGTGCTCGGTGGCCCCGTCGCACTCGCCGGTGGGTCGCGCCTGCTGGACAAGGTGGTCACGAACATGCGTCAGGCGAGCTTCGTTCGCCCGGAGGTGGTGCTGTCCACCGTCGAGGACAACGGGGTGCTGCACGGCGCCATCGAGGTCGGCCTGCAGGCGGTCCGCACCCAACTGTTCGGGCAACCGGCCGCCACCCTGTCCCGCGGCGCGGTGGGCTGACACCGTCCGGTCAGTCGTCGAGCGTCCGCACGCCGCCGGGACCGTTCGCCGTTCGGGCGTCGAGGGTCGCGGCAATCACCGCCCGGAGATCGCCGCCGACCTGCGCGGCAATCGCGGCCGACACGGCGCCCAGGACGAACGGAGCATCCACGATGACCACCCGTTCGACCTGTTCCGGCTCGAGGAACTCGACTGCGGTCTCCGCCGTGAGATACCCGCTGCCCAGGTCATACAGCAGCACGGCTCCGTCACCCGAATCCGCGCTCGCGATGGCCGCGGCGATCAGGTCGAAGGACGTCCCGATGCTGCCGTCCTCCAGCCCACCCGCCGGCGCGATCGTCACCGACGGCGCCATCTGACCCGCGACGTCGGCCAGGCCACGAGCCAGCTCCCGGCTGTGCGATACCAGCACCAGACCAACCGTCACCGGTGACTCCCCCTGCTCCCGCCGATCACCCGCGCGCCACCGCGGCGAGCGCCTGCAGCAGATACATCGAACTGGTGGCACCCGGGTCCTGATGACCGATCGACCGCTCGCCCAGGTAGCTCGCGCGACCCTTGCGGGCCTGCAACGGGATCGTGGCTTCGGCACCGGCAGCAGCCGCGTCGGCTGCCGCGGACAGCACTTCCGCAACACTCCCCCCGGCCGCGGCCGCGTCCTTCGCGGCGTTCACTGCCGGGGTCAGCGCGTCCACCATGGTCTTGTCGCCCGATTCCGCCTTGCCACGGGCGACAACCCCGTCCCGGCCCGCGGTGAGCGCGGCCGCCACCGCGGCGCCGTCCAGCGTCTCCGCGGCCCCGAGCGACGTCGACGCCCGCAGGAAGGCCGTTCCGTACAGCGGACCGGCAGCCCCACCGACCGTCGAGATCAGTGTCGTCGCAACCAGTTTGAGCACCGCTCCGGGAGTGTCGGGCGCCCCCGCGTCGAGCTTGGCGAGCACCGCGGTGAACCCCCTGGCCATGTTCTCGCCATGGTCGCCGTCGCCGATCTCCCTGTCCAGGTGCGTGAGCTCCACCTTGTGCTCGGCGACCGTCGCCGCGACCGCCCGGATCGCGGCCACCGTCCCAGCGGCATCGCAGGTCATCGGCTCACACGCCCCAGCGCAGCGCGACGGTGTGAACGGGGGCATCCCACAGCTCGGTCAGTTCGTCGTCCAACTTCAGCAAAGTGATTGACATGCCCTGCATCTCCAGCGAAGTGATGTAGTTGCCGACCAGCGACCGGGTCACCTCGATGCCCTTCTCCGCCAGATACTTCCGGGCCGAATGGTAAGCGAGGTACAGCTCGATCTGCGGCGTACCCCCCATCCCGTTGACGAACAGCAGCGTGTTATCGCCCGACGAGAACGGCAGATCCCCGACGATCGCGTCCAGCAGCGTGCTGACGATTTCGTCGGCGCCGGTGAGCTTGACCCGCTCCCGGCCCGGCTCGCCGTGGATGCCGACGCCCATTTCCATCTCGTCGTCGGCCAGGGTGAATGACGGCTCGCCGGAATGCGGCACCGTACAGGGTGTCAGGGCCATGCCCATCGACCGGACATTGGCGCTGACCCGCTCGGCGATCGCCGTCACCGCGGCCAGATCGTCACCACGCGCTGCCGAGCCACCGGCGATCTTCTCGACCAGCACGGTGCCGCCGACGCCGCGGCGCCCGGCCGTCCAGGTGGAGTCCTTGACCGCCACATCGTCGGCGACGACCACGGACTTGACCTCGATGCCCTCGGCCTCGGCCAGTTCGGCGGCCGTTTCGAAGTTGAGCACGTCCCCGGTGTAGTTCTTCACGATCAGCAGGACACCGGCGCCCCCGTCGACGGCCTGGGTGGCGGCGATCACCTGATCCGGGGTGGGTGAGGTGAAGACCGGCCCGGGGACCGCGGCGGCGAGCATGCCTTCGCCGACGAACCCACCGTGCAGCGGTTCGTGGCCGCTGCCGCCACCGGATACCAGCGCGACCTTGCCCTTGACCGGTGCGTCCGCGCGGGCGATGAAGGCGGGATCCAACTGGACGGTGATCAGATCGGCGTGCGCCTCGGCCATGCCCTGCAGGGCCTCCGATGTCACGGTGGTCGGATCGTTAATGATCTTCTTCACGACAGTCCTCTCGACGCTGATGGGAACCTGGCTGACGGACAGCTCCGACAACCCTTCGCCCGGGTCTCCCAAAGTGCAGGAGATCCGCCGCTGGATCTCGTGGCGCCTGACGATGTATTCGCAGGCGACTGATCGCCGTACTGCCCGAGTCGATCTTGCACCCCTGCGGCATCTCCTGCCAGGGCAGACCTGGCTCGGCGGGCTGGATTTCGCTCCGTGGTCGGAATCGACACCAGTGGTGTGATCAGACCGGTGGCGCGAACCGCAGCCGGACGGACAGGCAGGTGACGCAACCCTCGAGCTTCTCGAACTCCGAGATGTCCACGGTGACAGGCGTATAGCCGAGGTCGGCGATCAGGTCCGCGGACCGCGGCGCGGAGGAAGCCATCAGCAACCGCCCCGCACCGAGATCGACCACGTGCGAACCTGCTTCCTCCGGCATCGGCCGGAAATGCGGCCAGAACGACGGGTCGTCGACCAGCGGTGGGTAGCCGATGATGGTGCCGTCCGGCAGCGCGGTCACCGCCGATTTCAGGTGCAGCACCTTCTGCACCGGGACCGCGACGACGGTGAACCCCAGTGGCTCGCAGATCGCCCGGAACTCCGCGATGCCCGCCGCGCTGGTGCGCAACGTGCGGCCGACATAGATCGTCGAACCCACCTTCAGCACGTCGCCGCCGTCCAGCGTGCCGCCGGTGATCCGTTCGACGGGATAGCCCAGGGCCGTCAGAGTGACTGCGGTGCCGTCGATCTCGGGTTTGCGTTGGTCGGCGCCCGGACGGCTGAGTACCGCGGTGTCACCGGCCATCACCACGGTGTCCTCGACGAAGACGCTGTCCGGGCAGTCGTCCGCTGCCGGGACCTCGACCGGCTGCCAACCGGCATCGGTCAGCGCGTCGACATATCCGGTCCACTGCTGCTGCGCCAGCTCCGCGTCCACCGGGAGCCGGTCGATGTGGGTGATCAGCCCGTCCGCCAGGTGCGGCGACGGCCGGCGGATAAGGGCAGTGCGGGACGGACTCATTCGCTGATCTCCCGGAGCGGTTGTTGGCATGCAGAGGAGTCTTGCAGGCGGGTGACCGGACACGGTCTGCGACGAATCTAGCGCGAGCAGGAACCAGCGTGGTCGTGCCACCGACCACGGCGCGGGACCCGGCCTACCGTGGTGACATGACGCGCGAGGACTCCGAGCCCGGCCGGCTTGCGCCGCTGCCCCGCTCGCCGATCGCGGCCATGGCGGTCCCGCAGATGGTCGGCTACCAGATGCCGCCGATGCCGGGTGTGCATCGCGGCCTGCCGAGCCCGTACCTCACGCTGGTGTTCTCGTTGAACGGTCCGTTGCCCATTCAGGTACCCGAGGGCGATCGGGTGCGGGCCGGCATCTTCTCGGCGCCGGTCGGCGGACTGCACACCCGGCCGGTGTTGCTCCCACCAGCCGTTGATGCCCGCGGGCGGGTGGCGCCGGTGCAGCGCGGGATACAGCTGGCGGTCCATCCGTTTGCCGCCCGAGCCCTGTTCGGTCTGCCGGCCACCGCACTGACCGGACAGGTCCTGGAGCTGGCCGACCTCGTCCCCGACGGCGACGAGCTGAATGAGCGGTTGGGCGATGACATCGACGGCCCAACCGCGGCGGCCCTGGTGACGGGATGGCTCGATCGGCAGCTGACGGCGGCACCGCGGGGGCAGTTGTCGGCCGAGCTGCTGCGGTCCTGGCAGCTGATCGTCGGATCCGGTGGTCGCTGCCGTATCCGGGACGTCGCCAGCGACGTCGGCTGGTCCCGCCGTCACCTGACCGCCCGGTTGCGTGCCGAAATTGGTTGTGGTGCGAAGGATCTCGCCCGGGTAGCACGATTTCAACGATCCAGGTCGAAGCTCCTGACGGGCCGGCTGCCGTTGGCCGACGTGGCCGCCGATTGCGGGTACGCCGATCAATCACACCTGACGGCCGAGTGGCGGGAGTTCGCCGGTTGCACACCGGGGCAATGGATCGCCGTGGAGCTGCCGACGCTCTCGGCGCCCGAACACCACGACACCGACAGATCCCATTTTTCCAAGACCTGACCATCGACAGGCGGCCATGCTCTGTTCATGACGACATCCACCACCACAGCGGCCACCAGCGACACGATCGAAACCCGGCATCCTGGTGTCTGGCCCACCTTCTCCTACCGTGACGCGGAGGCGGCTCTGCGCTACCTCATCGACGTTGTCGGGTTCACCGAGGCCGTCGTTCATCGGGGCGACCCGGACCGGCCGATCTCGCACGCCGAACTGCGCTGGCCCGACGGCGGCGGCATCATGTTCGGCTCCGAACCGGCCGGCGAACGGTGGTCCAAGCAGACCGGCGGGCCCGGCACCGGAACGGCGTACCTGTCGACGGACGACGTCGCGGGCCTCGCCGACCGGGTCACCGGGGCCGGATGGGAGGTCCTGCGCCCCCTGGCGGAGACCGACTACGGCAGCCGGGAGTTCGCCTTCCTCGATCCGGAGGGCAACGCCTGGAGCGTCGGCAGCTACCGGGGCGCGACCGTCGAGGCCTGACGCCCGCACCGGCCGAAGTTAGGGCAGGGCTCGCATTTCCCGCCACTTGATGCGAACATATGTTCGTGTCCGGTGACGCCACGATCCTGCATGCCGATCTCGACGCGTTCTTCGCCTCCGTCGAGCAGCGGGACAACCCGCGGCTGCGCGGTCGGCCGGTGATCGTCGGTGGCGGTGTGGTGCTCGCCGCCAGCTACGAGGCTCGCGCCCGAGGTGTCCGCGGCGCCATGGGCGGGGCGCGCGCCCGCGGGCTCTGCCCGGACGCCATCGTGGTTGAACCCCGGATGTCGGCCTATACCAAGGCCAGCAAGGACGTCTTCGAGGTCTTTCGGAGCACCACCCCGTTGGTCGAGGGCATCTCCATCGACGAGGCGTTCCTCGATGTCGGCGGGCTCCGCCGGGTCTCCGGGACACCGAGGGAGATCGCGGTCCGGTTGCGGCAGGAGGTGCTGGCCAGGGTCGGTCTGCGCATCACGGTCGGGGTTGCGGCGACGAAGTTCCTGGCCAAGGTCGCGAGCGCGGTGGCCAAACCGGACGGTCTGCTGGTCGTCCGGCCGGGGACCGAGCTGGACTTCCTGCACCCACTGCCGGTGCAGCGACTCTGGGGTGTCGGGCCGAAGAACACCGCCAAGCTGCACGAGGTCGGCATCTACACGGTCGGTCAGGTCGCCGAGATGGGTGAGGCCGGGTTGATCTCGGTCCTCGGTCAGGGCTCCGGACGCCACCTGCACGCCCTCGCCCACAATCGGGATCCCCGGCGGATCAGGGTCGGTCACCGACGAGGTTCGATCGGGTCGCAACACGCAATGGGTCGATCGCGACACCGGCCGGCCGACATCGACGTTGTCGTGGTCGGGCTCGTCGATCGCGTCACCCGCCGGATGCGGACCGCCGAGCGCACCGGCCGGACGGTCGTGCTGCGGTTGCGGTTCGACGATTTCACCAGGGTGAGCCGGTCGCACACGCTGCTGCGCGCCACGGCGCACACGGGCACCATCCTGTCGACGGTCCGCGGCCTGGTCGCTGCGGCCATGCCGATGATCGAAGAACGTGGTCTCACCCTGGTCGGGATTGCGGTCGGCAACCTCGACGATCGCGAATCCCTGCAACTCGAGCTGCCCTTCGATGAGCGCAGCTTCGACCGCGGTGGCGGCCGAGCCCTTGACGTGGCGCTCGACGGCGTCCGCGACCGCTTCGGCTCGGCGGCGGTCACCCGGGCCGTGCTGCTCGGTCGTGATCAGGGGATGTCGATGCCCGTGCTGCCGGATTGAGCAGCGCCCCGAGCGCTCCCGATCGATCACGTCGCCGCGGCTGCCGGGGAGTAACTGTGCCGGTCCCAGCTGCGCGACAGGTCAGTGTCGGTGGCTCGTGGGAGGGTGCCGGCATGACGAACCTACGGAGCGGAATCGTGATCAGCGCCGGCACTCCCCGGGAGTTCGCCGACCTTGCCGTTGCGGCCGAGCAGGCCGGTTGGGATGCCATCTTCACCTTTGAGGCGATCTGGGGGCAGGACGCCTGGATCACCTTGACCGCCGCGGCGATGGTGACCGAGAAGATCCGGGTCGGCACCATGTTGACGCCGCTGGCCCGCAACCGTCCCTGGGAGCTGGCCGGGAAGGTCGCAACGCTGGACAACCTGTCCGGCGGCCGGGTGCAGCTGGCGGTCGGGATGGGCGCCCTGCACCCCGGTTGGCTCGCCTTCGAGGCCGATGAGGGTCGTAAGGTCCGGGCCGAGAAGCTGGACGAGGGGCTGGCGATCTACGACGGACTGATGCACGGACAGCCATATTCGTTCTCCGGCAAGCACTATCAGGTCACGCCGACCGACTTCCTGATGCCGCCGCCGCACGTCCAACAGCCCAGGGTGCCCGTGTGGGTGGTCGGCGCCTACCCGTCGGCGAAGTCGCTGGGTCGCGCGGCGAAGTGGGACGGCCTGCTGTCCACGAAGGTCGGGTACGGGGTCGATGCCACCTTCACACCAACCGATCTCGCCGATGTGGTGGCTGCCGTGCGGCCGTTACGGGAGGCAGCCGGATTGAGCTGGGAGGGCTATGACGTCGTGGCCGAGGGAGTCAGCGAGCCCGGGCCGGCCGGTGATGACCAGATCCGGGAATGGGTGGCGGCCGGCGCTACCTGGTGGGTCGAATCCGACTGGTCCATGGGACCGGACGCCGTGCAGCGTCACCGGACGCGCATCGATGCGGGACCACCGAACGCCTGACCCCGTGGGCAGGGTTCCGGCCGGCCGCCGATCTCGATCAGGCAGGCGGTGCGGTGTTGGGTGGTTGCCCACTGAGGGGCAGGTGGTGATGTCCGCAACCTGCCGCAGCAGGGTCGCCGTATCCCGCATGCCCGAAAGGGCACCCAACCGCGCGCGAACGGCCATGCCGCTGCCATATCGCCACGCCCCTCGACGACCTACATTCCAAGGTGTGGAGTCGACCCACGCCGCACCCGCGGACCCCGCGGTCACCCGCACGCGCGCAGCGGGCACTGCACAGACCGGCGAGAGTCCCATCGTCTCGGTTCTTGCCGACTCCACCACCGCCTCGACGGCCCTGCCGATGCATCGCGGGGACGCCGGCAGCCGGTCCCGAACCGTCATGCTGCTGCAGCGGTCTGCCGGCAACGCCTCGGTCGGTGCGCTGCTGAGAAGGCCGACGGCGCAACGACAGTCACCCGTCCAACGGCAGTCAGTCGGGCCACGGCAGCCGATCGGCAGCCAACAACCGGTGGTGCAGCGCAGCCCGGAGAACGAGAAGGCGCTGGCCGCGATTCAGGGCGGGGCGATGTTCGCGCTGTTGCCGGACGTCGCCAGGCTGCCACCGGAGGTACGGGCCGACGAGGCGGCGGCGGCGTTCGTCGGCGGTCCCAGACTGGTGGTGGCGATCCACGCGGTCAACAACAAGGGCAACTGGAAGGCCTTCGCGGCGGCCAACACCACCGAGATGGCCCAACTACCGCTCGACCAGATCGACGACCTGATGCGGTACGTCGGCGCTCCCGCCGATGTGCGGACGTTCGACCGCTCGAAGTTCGACAGCCGGTTCGATGCGCTGGTCGACCCGACCACCGGCACCATGACGTTGATCATGAAGATCCGCATGGAGATGGTCGAGGGGCAGAGTTACAGCGGCGACCCGGTTGGCAGTAAGGGCTGGGAGCAGAACAATCTGGCCGCATTTCAAAAGTTCGGGCCGAGTGCGAAGGTCGCGATCGAGGCCGGGTGGTCGGGCACCGGCCCGGTCAAGCCCGTCACCAAGGGACTGAAGGTGCCGGCCTTTGCCACCAGGGTCACGGTGGTGTTGGTGGACGGCGGCGAACACATCTCGTTCAAGGTCTACGGCGGCACCGCCAGCGTTCGGTCGAACGTCGACCAGCACCTGCCTCCCGGCGCGACCAAACGGAGCGGCGAACTGCAGGTCGGTGACGACCAGAAGAAGAAGACCAGCCTGCAACACCGGGACGGCGCCAAGGTCAACAACGAGCAGGTCACCGTTGCACACGAGTTCGGCCACGCGATGGGCCTCGACCACGTCGCGGGTCCGGCGGCCGGCGGCGACAAGTCGTACGGGATCCGGCAGAGCGAGTACGCCGACATCATGGGCGGTGGGATGTCCCTCGGTCCCACCGCGGTCGGATCCGGAAAGACCGCCGCGACACACGACAACCTGAAGCCCTTCGAGACGATCGGGGAGGTGTGGGGCAAGGAGGTTTTCCCCGGTCCGTTGGCCGCAAAATTGAGCATCTGGGGTCCAGCCTGAGCCGGCGCGAAAGAGAAACCGCTTCACTCGTTCGTGTCACGATTGACCATCACAAAACCCGATGGTGTCGGCGGGAAGATAGCCCGCCAACTTTGCGAAGTCTTGGGAGTACCGCGTTACTCCACCCTCAAATTGCCACCACGCAGAGCGATCATCAATAGATTCGCCATTCCGCGTTCATGATCCAAAGTTATCCACATTACGCACAGTGAGATTTCATTCTCCCCGCACTCCGTAGGTATCGTCACCCGGTCACGCCCACCGACGTGAAGGGGGTGCAGCGTAGTGGGAGCCTTCCTTGGTTTGCTCGCCGGGCTCGGCGCGCTCCTGGTCTGGCACGGTCTGACCGCCCGCCCTTCTGCAACCCGCTCCCGCGTCCGGTCGACGCGCACCCGCGAGCACCTCATCCAGGCCGGCCTGCCCGGCGTGACCCCGGCGCAGTTGATCGCACTCCAGGTGCTGGCGTTTCTGCTGGTCGCCGTGCTGGGCCTGGCGCTGACGCAGTCCATCAGCGTGACCGCCGTCTTCGCGATTTTCGCCGCCAGCGTCCCCCGGCTGGTCGTTTCCAGGCTGCGGCACAAACGCCAGGCCGACCTGCGGGAATTGTGGCCGGAGGTGGTGGACAACCTCACCTCCGGTGTGCGGGCCGGGTTGTCGCTCCCCGAGGCGCTGTCCGCGATCGGTGTCCGCGGGCCTGAGCAACTGCGCGAGCCGTTCCGGCAATTCGGCTCCGATTACCGCACGACGGGCCGGTTCAACGATTGCTTGGATCGGCTCAAGGACGCGCTCGCGGACCCCGTCGGTGATCGGGTCTGCGAATCACTGCGGGTCGCTCGCGAGGTGGGTGGAACCGACCTCGGCCGACTGCTGTCAACACTGTCCGGCTTCCTGCGTGACGACGCCCGCACCAGGGCCGAACTCCTCGCCCGGCAATCCTGGTCGGTGAACGCCGCCCGGATGGCGGTGGCGGCCCCGTGGTTGGTCCTGATCCTGCTGGCCACCCAGAAGGAAACCCTGCAGGCCTATGACACGCCAGTCGGATCGTTCATCCTGGCGGCCGGCGCGGTGCTGTCCTTCATCGCCTACCGGCTGATGATCAGGATCGGGCGTCTGCCGGAAGACCGGCGGGTGCTCCGATGAATCTGACGCTGATCGGCGCACTTCTGGGTGGCCTGGCCGCGACCGGTCTGCTGATCGCGGTCTTCGCGATGCCGCCGATGCGACGGCCGACCATGGCCGACCGGATCGCCCCCTACCTGACCGACGCCGCTCGGCCGTCCCGGCTGCTGACCGGATCGGTGACTGGCGGCACCGCCTCGGCCTTCAGCCGACTGACAGCCCCCTTGCTCCGCGACGCGGTCCGGTTCATCGACAAGGTGCTCGGCGGCCGCGCGTCGGTCGAACGCCGGCTCGCCGCCCTGGATTCGCCGCTGACGGTCGACCAGTTCCGCATCGAACAGGTGCTGTGGGGCGTCTTCGGCGCGGCGGCCGGCGCCGGGATCGGCCTGCTCGCCGTTCTGCTCGGGCAGTCCAATCCGCTCATCCTGATCCTGCTGATCGTGGCGTCCGCGGCCGGCGGGGTGCTCGGCAGGGACTGGTGGCTCAGCGAGGCCGTCAGCAAACGCGACGACGAGATCATCGCCGAGTTCCCGGTGGTCGCGGAGATGCTTGCCCTTGCGGTCACCGCCGGCGAGGGCCCGATGAGCGCCATCGACCGCATCACCCGGCTCGCGCAGGGCCCGCTGGTTGACCAGCTGGCCGGCGTACTGGCCGAAACCCGATCCGGCACACCGTTTCTGACGTCGATTACGCACCTGCGTGACCGCACCAGGCTGGAACCCCTCGCCCGCTTCCTGGACGGGATGGCCGTCGCCATCGAGCGTGGCACGCCGCTGGCAGACGTTCTCCGCGCGCAGGCCGCGGACGTTCGCGCCCTCGGCAAACGGCAACTGCTGGAATCCGGCGGGCGCAAAGAGATCGCGATGATGGTTCCGGTGGTTTTCCTGGTGCTGCCGATCACCATTCTCTTCGCCCTTTATCCGGGCCTCCTCGCGATTACGGCCGTCGCCCAATGACGCTCCAATACCGGCGTCCTCGGCCGACCACGCCGGGCCCACCACCCATCCCGCTGACCCCGACCGTTTTCCCATGACCGCGCCGCACCAGCGGCCGATCACTTCAGGAGGCCAAGATGACCACAAAGATCGCCAGTGCCGCACAGGTGTGGCTGGCGACGACGTTGGCGTTCGTCGCCCAGCTGAACACCAGGCTGGATCCGGAACCCAGCGGCGGCGAGGACAACGACCGCGGCGACGTCCCTGGTTGGGTCATGATCACCGTGATGACTGCGATCGTGGTGATCGCTTTGCTGGCCGTGTTCCGCGAGCAGGTCGTCAACGCTGTGACGAACGCCTTCGAATCGGTCTCCGGCGCCGGCTGACCGGCTCGCTCGGATCATGGTCGGGTCGCTCCGTCGGGCGGGAGGAGGACGACAACGACCGCGGCTCGGCAGTCGCCGAGTTCGCCCTGGTGCTGGTTCTGCTGCTGATGCTTTTCCTGGCGCTGGTCTCGGTCGGGCTGTGGGCCTACACCCGCACGCTGCTCACCTCCGCGGCCGCCGATGCAGCCCGGATCGCGGCGAACTACGACTCGCCCTCCGCGGCCGCTACCGCCCAGGTGTCCGACCTGATGGGCGACGGCATCACCGGTGCGACCCGATCGACATTGGCCTGCACGTCCGGTGTGACCGGGTTGCTGGTGACTGTCAATTGCACGATGGAAGCGCCCGGCATCATCGGATTGCTGGACGGCGTGATGCCGACGCTGGACGTCACCGGCCACTCGGCCAAGGAGACCCTCGGATGACGGGCCGGCGGCTTTTCCCAGGCCATCTGTCCCCGGGCGATCTGTCCCCAGGTCACGGTGATCAGGCCGCGGCCGCTGCCGAAGAGCAGGACGCCGAGCAGGACGCCGGCCGGGCGATGATCGAGGTGGTCTTCCTCGCCGTTCTGCTGCTGATCCCGACGGTGTACATCCTGGCGTCGGTGATGCGGATCCAGGCTGCAACGTTCGCGGTGTCGCAGGCCGCACGGGATGCCGGCAGGGTCATCGACTCAGCGCCCACGGTGGCCGACGGAGTCGCGCGCGCCGAGGAGATCGCGCAACTGGCCCTGACCGACCAGCGAGTTCCAGCGGACGGCCTACAGGTGCGCTTCGTGTCGACCGGAACCGACTGTGTCTCCGGACCGCAGATCGCACCCAGTTTGAATCCCGGGGACGTCTATGACGTCTGCGTCGTCGCGCTGGTGACGTTCCCCGGGGTGCCGTCGGTGGTGACGGGGAGCCAGAACACCGTCACCGGCGTCTTCACCCTGCACGTCGGCGACTTCCGGGAGGGCACGTGAGGATCTCCTTCCCGACCCGCCGTTCTTCCGTACCTGACGCACGCCGCGGATCTGGTCAGCCTGCCGAATCGGCCGATGATCGGGGTTCGGTGACACCGTTGGTGCTGGGCATGATGGTCTGCCTGTTGGTGCTGACCGCCGGGGTCACCGCGGTCGGATCGGCCTTTCTCGCCGGCCAGCGGTTGCAACGGCTGTGTGACGGCGCGGTCGCAGCAGCCGTCGGTGCGGTCGACCCGAGTAGGCAGTCGAGCGAAGGCGTGGGGCTGTCCGACCCTATTGCCGCGGCCAACGAGTACCTGCGGGTGCGCGGGCCGGACGTGGGCGCCGTGGTCAGCCTCGGAGTCGACCGCGTCAGCGCGCAGTGCAGCAACGAGGCGCCGATCACGTTCGGCGCGCTGTTCGGATTCCCGACCATTCCCCGCACCGCCACGGCGACCAGCCAACCCATCCGCAAACAGAACGCGGCTGGTGCTCCGGGCGTCCTTGAACAAGCTCGAGTTCCAACTGGCCCCGAAGGGACCTTGATATGACCAGACCGGGTGTTCGGTGGCGCGCACTGGTGTGCGGTATTGCGATTGCTCTTGGGGTGACCGCCTGTACGACCAGTTCCGCGGACGACCCGAGCACCTCATCAAGCGGGACCACGCCGAGCGCCTCGGTGATTGACCCGTCCACGGCCAGCTCCGGTGCCACAGTCAGCAGTCCCTCAGTGAGCCCAACCCCCAGCGTGATCGACGTGCCCACGCCATCGTCAGCGCCGCCTGACCTCCCTTGACCCCGCGGCCCAAGAAGCAGCCGACCGCGCGGCGATCGAGGCGCAGTGGGTGAAGTTCTGGGACAGTTTACGACGGACATTGTTCGCACGCCCGCGCAGGACCGAGATTCGCAGTTGCTCGACGAGGTCGCGGTCGAGCCAACGCAGTCCCAAATGCTCGACAGATGCGACAGCGTTTGAGTCGCAAGGTATCGACTACTATCGGTTCACTGTACTGCAGCACCCGTATCTGGGTAACATCCGATTGACTGGACAAGTCAATGGCCGTGATGGGGGACTGTCAGGACCAGTCGCAATTTGGACTCATATCGACGTCGCTACCGGGGAGATCAGGACAGTCGGGAGTAGCTCGGACAATAGCCTCCAGGCGAATTCGTTCGAAGGAGATCAGACGGAATCTGGCGAGTTCAGCAGATTTATTACCTGAGAACGTGCCATGCTGACGATCGATCGTCAATTTGCGTTCTCGGCAGCTGGCTCTGATTCCGGCGTGCACTTCATCTCCATTTCGGTGATGTCCTGCAGGGTTGCCGCCGCCAGCGCTGATACGCCTGTCGCAAAGGCATCTACTTCAGGCGCACGGATTGGGGCGACGCTGCGGTACGGCTGACGATGTTATCGCTTCGAACCCAACAACAAGGTGCCGTCGGCTGCGACAGTTGGCAATCCGAGACAGACTACGCCGACAGCACCGACCTCACGGGACCCAATCGCTGGGTTCGGTCAATTCAGCAGAGAATCCGACCGATTGTGTGCCGTTCGATACCGTCAATCACACATTTGCGACCAGGCGATGCCAGCGTGGCGAAGGCAATACGCCACCGCCGGCAGGCGATCCAGATTGAGAGCGGCAATGTCCTGTTGACCGGATGCTGTGATGCGCCCGAGCACTGAAGGCCGCCAAGAAGATGCAACTGTTCATAACATGGAGCGCACACCCGGCTCTGCCCCCGCCTCCGCCAGACCCAGCCGTCTGGCGCAGCAGGCATACAGCGAACTGACGATTCCCGAACCAGCAATCGGCGCAGGCCCGGACCGCACCAAACTCGCGGTCAACCTGTGGACCTGGCTATGGATCGACAACCCCGGGCCACAAACAGTCACAGTCGCCGCCGGCGGAGTCTCCGTCACCGCAACAGCAACCCTGTCATCGGTCACCTGGTCCCTCGGCGAACCCGCAAGCACCGGCAACGGCTACGCCCCCGGACCACCAGTCACCATCACCTGCCAAGGAACCGGCACTCCGCCGCCAGCGAACTACGACTGGAAAGCCGAACCCCCCTGCGGCCACCAGTTCAACTGGCGATCCCTCAAAGAGCGCACCAACGGCACCGGAACCTGGCCCATCACCGCCACCTCAAGTTGGGACGTCACCTGGGCATCCAACACCGGCGTCACCGGAGGAACCACCCTCAACGCAACCGGCAACGACGCCTTCGACGTCGCCGAATACCGCATCGTCCTCGTCGGCCCCGGCGGATAGTCCGGAGTAGCGATGGACCGAATTCTCATCGATCACCACATCATGGGCGGAGTCCCCTGCATCCGCGGCACGCGTATCCCCGTTGCGACCATTCTGGGATTGCTGGCCCAGGGTGCATCAACGGCAGAGGTGCTCGGCGACTATCCCCAAATAGCAACGGCGGACATTCAAGCATGCTTGGAATTCGCCGCGGCTGTAGTGGATGGCCGACATTGGCCGCTGGAACCGCGCGCCTAATCCACACGGGCACTAGCCAACAGCATGCGCGTGCACGGCGGCCGGGACATTGGGAATGACCACCACCGGGCACACTGCCCGGCGGACGCATTCGGCCGTCACGGAATGCCGCAGCACGTCGATGGCGCCGCTGCGGTGTCCGCGCCCCAGGACCAACAGCTGGGCGAATTCGGACTGTGCGAGCAACACCTTGGCTGCCGAACCCCGGACGCTCCGCACCACGACCTCGGGGGAGGCCCCGACCGCCCGGACGGCAGATGCCACGGCGGCGTCCAGCATGCAACCCGACGCGGTCCGCTCCTCGTGCTCGGACATCCGGCCGGCATCCCGGGCGGGAATGTAGTCCCAGGCATGGACGACCGTCAGCTCGCATTGGCGCACAATGGCCTCGCGGATCGCCCATTCCAGGGCGCCTTGGCTGGCTTGCGTGCCCTCGATGCCGACAACGATTCCGGTAGCACCGTGGGTGGTCATGGCTGTCTCCTCGTCTGCGGGGCTGCACCATGAGCCCTCGATAGACCGACGTTAGGCCGCGAGTAGGCGCCTGTGTCAGGGCCAAAGGTCCCTCAGCGACGATCGGCCGACAGGCCCAGCACCCGACCACCGAACACCCGCTGGTCAACCTGTTCGGACGGGGCCACACCGCGGGCCGCGTAGGCTGACACCTTGTGAATCTCGACGACGCAGCTGCATTGAAGGCCTTGGACACCACCTTGACGAGCATCGAGGCCGTCATGGATGTCGAGAAGATCAAGGCCACCATTGATCAGCTGTCCGAGGAAGCCAGCGCACCCGACCTGTGGAACGACCAGGACAACGCGCAGAAGGTCACCAGCAAGCTCTCGCACGCGCAGGCCGAGCTCAAGCGGATCCAGGAGTTGCGGCAGCGACTTGACGACCTGGAAGTCATGTTCGAACTCGGCGACGAGGACGAGGAAACCCTGGTCGAGGCGCAGGAGGAACTGCTCTCCCTGAAGCGGGAGATCGACGCCCAGGAGGTCCGCACCCTGCTGTCCGGCGAATACGACGAGCGCGAGGCGCTGGTCACCATCCGCTCCGAGGCCGGCGGCGTCGATGCAGCGGACTTCGCCGAGATGCTGATGCGGATGTACCTGCGCTGGTCTGAGCGGCACGGCTACCCCGCCGAGGTCTACGACACGTCCTACGCGGAAGAGGCCGGCATCAAGTCCGCCACCTTCCAGGTCAAGGCCCCCTACGCGTACGGCACCCTCTCGGTGGAGCAAGGCACCCACCGACTGGTCCGCATCTCCCCGTTCGACAATCAGGGACGCCGGCAGACGTCCTTCGCCGGCGTCGAGGTCGCCCCGGTGGTCGAGACCAGCGACCACGTCGAGATCGACGAGAAGGAACTACGGGTCGACGTCTACCGCTCCTCGGGTCCCGGTGGGCAGGGCGTCAACACCACCGACTCCGCGGTCCGGATCACGCACATCCCGACCGGCATCGTGGTGTCCTGCCAGAACGAGCGCTCGCAGATCCAGAACCGGGCCTCCGCGATGACCGTGCTGCAGGCCAAGCTGCTCGCCCGTCGCCGGCAGGAGGAGAAGGCCACCATGGACGCCCTCAAGGACGGCGGCAACTCCTGGGGCAACCAGATGCGGTCCTACGTGCTGCACCCGTACCAGATGGTCAAGGATCTCCGGACGAACTTCGAGGTCGGCAACCCGTCCGCCGTGTTCGACGGGGAGATCGACGGATTCATCGAAGCTGGCATCCGCTGGCGCCGGTCGGCGGACCCGGAGAACTAGTTATTCCTCATTCTTACCTATCATTTACCTCTTTACTCTTTTGCCTATCCCCTCGTTGTGCCAGGCCACTGCTGTGAGTGCAAGGACGCGTTGCCAGATCCGGGCCAGGACTCCAGCTGGGGTCGGCCGCCGTGCATTTCCAGGTCGAGTTGGCCCTTGAAGGTGTCGAACACGGACTCGATGGTTTGCCGCAGGGGTTTGAAGAATTGTTCACCCGGGCGGGTCGTCTCACCCTTGCGGGTGGGTCTGAGCAGAGTGATACCCGCTACGGCCAGGGAGGTTTCGAATTCACGCCCGTAGTAGTTCTTGTCCGCGATGAGCGTCGTGCCGGGGATCTGACCGGTCAGGTCCGCATCATCGAGCATGCCGAGCAGAACCTGGCGTTCGTCGGCCTTGGCGCCGGTGACCGCGGCGGCGATCGGCAACCCGTGCAGCGTGCACAGCAGGTGCAGTCGCAGTCCCCAGAAGTAGCGGCTGTGCGAGGCACAGTATCCGTACTCAGCGAAGCCGGCAGATCCGAGCGCTTGGCGGTTTCCCGGGAACGGCCGCACTCCACGGGCGTGGAGTCAGCGATCCACACGTCATCGCCGAACATGCTGGTCCGGGTGCCCAGCGCCCGGATGAGCCAGCTCAAAGTGCCGACGAGCTTGCGCAGTCGTTTGTTGTACCCGGGCTGTTTGGCAGGTAGGGGAACAGACCTGCAGGTGGGTGCGGCCAACCGCAGCCAGCGGCTTCGCTGGTGAAGCCGAGAAGTGCTTGCGCCACGCCAGAGTCACAGTTCGCATCGCTGATCCGGGCGAGAGCCACGCGTCGCCAGCACGCGTCGGATTGTCTCAGTAGATCATCACCTGCAGTAAAGTGCGTCACAGTGTCCAGATCGCGTCCACGCGGGCCTCCTGCTCGTCGTTTGGTGCAACGCCGATCCTGACACCCTCGCCCTCAAGTCACGTAGCAACACCAGTCACACCAGTACAACTTGGAATCGATCGTCTAGGGGAATCCCTGCGGACCCCTGCCGTCGCTGAAGTACCGACCCGCGTCGCCCGCGAGTCGAGGCCCGACCTCACCGGCGCGGCCGAGTTCAGAACCGCGAGCCTTGTCCGCACCTGCCTGGATTGCTAGCGTGAAACCCGGCGCGTCCGCGCGCCTGACCTTCTCGACCGGCGGCTCGCGCCCGCCGGATGGCCGGATGACGGTCCGTGAAGGCAAAGGTGGTCGCCATGCCATCGCGGAGCCTTCCGGTCCACTCATCACGGATCCGCCGATCCCGGCGGCCGAGCAACCTGATGCAGCTGGCGTGTCGTGAGCGCGAGTGAACGGCGCGCGTCAGCCGCAGAAGGACACCGCAGTGACCGACCATAGAACTCGCAAGCAACTTGTCCGTGACCGGATGTCCCGGACCGGCGAGTCGTACACCACCGCCCACCGGCACATCACGTCCCGCGGGACATCCCGCACGGACATCACCGAGATCCCCGGCGTCGTGCCGGGCTATCCATTGTTCGGCGCCGAGCAGCACGGTCCTTCCGCGTTGTCGAGGCACCTGCTCCGGCAGGCCGGCCTGGACCTGTCCGAACCGATGGCCTGCGGTCTCGGCGGCGGAATCGGCTTTCTCTACGCGGTCTTCGAGTACAAGTCGGTGCCGTACCCGCTGCTGACGATCGTCGCGCAGCACCACCCGCAGCCCTGGTTCGAGGCGGTCACCGAGCACCTCGGGGTCACCACAACAACCGCCACCTCGGCCACCGAGCGGACGGCCCTGACCAAGTTGGACGCGGCGCTGGATTCCGGGCGACCGGGGCTGATCGTCGTGGGGCGTGGCCTGATGCCCTGGCACTCAGGGGTTTCCGAGCTCGAAGCGGCCGATGCCTACCCGGTCGTGGTGGCGGGGCGCGTCGACGGCGAGTACCTCATCGACGACGTCGAACCCGAACCCCGGCGGATCGCACGCGACCAACTGCGAGCCGCGTGGGCCGCGTACCGCAAGGGCAGATTCGCGCTCACCACCGTCCGGACGCTGCCCGACCCCGTCGACCTTCCCGCCGCCATCCGAGCGGCATTGCGCACCACGACAGCGCATCTCACCGGACCCGTCCTCGGCAACTATTTCGATGTCAACATGGGCCTGTCCGGGATGGCCAAGTTCGTCACCGAACTGCGCGATACGAAGACGAAAAACGGCTGGCGCAGGCGCTTTTCGAGCCCGGTCGCATTCGAGATGGGGATGTCCAGGCTGGCCGACTGTTTGACCTGGCAGCACACGGCCCCCGGCGGAACCAGGCCGCTATACGCACGGTTTCTGGATGAGGCGGCCAGGGTCGGCGGGCTGAATCTGCAGCCCGCGGCGCTGACCGCCGCGCGGTCCGGTGAGATCTGGACCCAGGTGGCCGATCTCGCGGGATCTGCCGGACCGCAGGACGACCCGGCGGCGGTCTTCACGGTGATGGCGGATCAGGTTGAGCGGGCCTGCGCACTGGAGACCACCATGGTTCGGCAAATCCGGGACGCCGTCGGCTGAGTGAATCCGCGCCGGACCCTCCCGACTTGCGCCGGCAAGTCAGATCGACTTCGGCATCAGCGCAAGACCGTCGACGAGTTCATCCTCCTCGTAGGCCAGGTGCGAGAGCAGAATCTCGCCGAGCTCCGTTGCCAGCTCGCCGATCTCGTCGATCCCACCGCGAATGGGCACGGCCGTTTTCTCGTCCTCCCGGACCAGATCCACCAGGGCCCGGTCGAACCGGTCGAGAACGCCGGCGATCACCAAGTGCTCGGCCTCCAGCCGGTCGAGGACCGGTTGCAGCGACGGCGCCGCCGCCGAGAGCGCCGGGAACATGTGGGTGTCCTCGACGGCGTGGTGAATGGTGACGATGCGGCAGTAGGACGCGCAGAAGGAGCCGAGCGTCCAATGGTTCTGGCGCAGGGTCATCCGGGCGATCAGTGACCGCGCGGCGGCCGGGGCAAGTTCACCGGTTGCGACCTGGTTGACGGCCTGGCCGATCTGCTCCAGTTCGGACCGCAGATGATCATGGATGGCGACCAGGTTGCGGTGGTTGTCCCGCGCCGCCGGGCTCGCGACACCGGTTGCTGTTGAGCCTTTTTCGGGCCGGATGGCGCGCGGTCGGTCGGCCACCGGCAACCCGCCGGCATCGCCCCAGTTCCCTTCCCGCTCCAGCTTGACATCGGCAGGTGGAGAGTCCGGCTCGGCACCGCCCACGATCGTCGCCGCAGGGAAAGCCGGAGATTCAGCCTGGGTACCAGAACGTTCCGCCAGCACCCGTTCCCGAACGTCCGGCACAACCTCGTCGGCGAAAGTGCTGATGGAGGCGATGATGTCGCCGGACGAGCCGAGCACGAACGACGAAAAGCCTTGTTTCAGGACCAGTTCGGCGAGCTGTTCGGCCCACTGGGCCGGTGGCCCGTCGAGAAACCCGCGCCCGTTCGGCGCGAACCGGCCGTTGACGTTGTAGATGCGGAGAATGTCTGCGGGTTCGCGGCCGGCGTCAAGCGCGAGGACGTCCAGCCGCTCGCTGAGCCGTTCGGTTTCCGTAGGCGACGCATAGGCCTGGGACGGCACCCAACCATCGGCCAGCCGGGCGGTCAACGCCAGCATCCGGCTCTTGTACGAGCCGACCCAGATTCCGATGTCGTGTGCCGGCGTCGGACCGGGCGCGGCGCGCTCGAGGTGGTGGAAACGGCCCGGCCGGGTGATCGGGGCGTCCGAGGTCCAGATCGCCCGGATGACGCCGATGGCCTCCTCCAATGCGTCCACCGATTCCCCCGTCGTCAGCCGGGGGCCGCCCATCCCGGCGATCGGGTCAAGGAAGTAGCCGGCGCCCAGGCCCAACTCCACCCGCCCGTCCGACAGCAGGTCGAGGCTCGCGGCGGCGCGGGCCAGCACGGCCGCGGGTCGCAACGGCAGGCACGCGACGTCCGGGAACAGGCGGATGCTGTCGGTGGCCGCCGCCAGGTGGGCGAGCAATGTCCAGGTGTCGAGCAGGTCCGGGTTGTACGGATGGTCCTGGATCCCGATGAGGTCCAGGCCGCGCTGTTCGGCGAGTTGCGCGAGCCGGACAACCGTGGCGGCCTGGGAGGCCGGATTGGGCAGAAAGACGCCAAACGTCAGCTCGTGGCCGAGGTCCGGCATGCGGGTCTCCCTCCGTGTGCCGGTGGCGGCGATGCTCGCCCGGCCGTTCGACCAACCGTAGGCGAGGTCGGGCGACCCCGCTGATGAACCCGCACTGCCGATGCATCGACGCCCGACGCAGCCCAGCCGGGCTGCCCAGTTGGCGCGCAATGCCTCTCGTTGTCCATGTGGACACCTGAACCGAGTCGCCTTGGGGTCACGGGCGCAACCCGGCCAGCACCCGCCCCGCCGCGTCGAACGCACCCAGGGTTCGCGGGTTGAAGATGTGCCGTCGCACTGCGGGCCGAAGGAGCGGCTGGATGTGGCAATGGGACCCGGACGAGATCATGCCCGGCGGGACCACAACACGACCGGGATAAGCAGCAAAGACAAGATCGCCCCGCCGAGCGCGAGAACCGAGTATTTGGATGCCGCGACCATCAATCCAGACACGGCCCCGCCGGCCGCAATCCCGGGTTAGAGCCTGTGATGTTTTAACCTCGTTTTCAGGGTTGAGGCGTTACGGTTGCGGTATGGCAGATCTGGCGGACTCGACCGCGCGGCGGTACGCGGTGCTGCGACCGCATCTGTCGGAGTTTCAACGGCGGTTGTGGCTCGGCGCCGAGGCCGCGGAACTGGGACCGGGTGGGGTCGGCATCGTCGCTGCGGCGACCGGAGTCGCGGCCGACACGGTCCGCCGTGGCCGGAAAGAGGCCGATGACGGGATCGCCCCGGGGTCTGGGCGGTCCCGGCGTTCCGGGGGCGGCCGGAAACGTGCGGAGGCCCATGACGGGGAACTCGTCGCGGCGTTCGAGTTGTTGATCGACCCGGTGACCCGCGGAGATCCGATGTCGGCGTTGCGGTGGACGTCCAAATCGATCCGCACGTTGACCGCAGGCTATGCGTGAGAAGGGTCACCAGGTCAGTGATTTCGTCATCCGCCGGCTGCTTCGAGAGCAGGGCTACAGCATGCAGGCCAACGTGAAGACCGCCGAAGGCGGGCAGCACGTCGACCGGGACGCCCAGTTCGCCTACCTCAACATCCAGGCCGGCGAGTACACCGCGGCCGGGGACCCGGTGATCAGCGTGGACACGAAGAAGAAGGAACTCATCGGGGCGTACAAGAACGGCGGCCAGGAATGGCAACCCGCCGGGCAACCCGAACACGTGAAGGTCCACGACTTCATCGATCCGGCACTGGGCAAGGCCAACCCTTACGGGGTGTACGACGTCGCCAACAACACCGGCTGGGTCAGCGTGGGCACCGACCACGACACCGCCGCGTTCGCCGTGAACACCATCTCCACCTGGTGGGTGCAGGTCGGACAACCGTTACACCCGAACGCTTCCCGGTTACTGATCTGCGCCGACGGCGGCGGCTCCAACGGCTACCGCACTCGACTGTGGAAGACCGAACTGGCCAAACTCGCGGATCGGACCGGCCTGACGATCACCGTCTGCCACCTCCCACCCGGTACCAGCAAGTGGAACAAGATCGAACACCGACTGTTCTCGCACATCTCGATGAACTGGCGGGGCAGACCCCTGACCAGCCACGAGGTCATCGTGCAGACCATCGCCGCGACGACCACCTGCACCGGACTTACCGTCCGCGCCGAACTCGACGAAGCTCCCTACCCCAAAGGAATCAAGATCCCCGACGAAGAGATGAACGAACTCGCAACCAGCGGCATCCTCACCAGGCACGAGTTCCACGGAGAATGGAACTACACACTGCACCCCACGACACGCCCCACATCCGTCTAGATTAATTCATCACAGGCTCTTAGCGAGCAAACGTCGGTGTGAATCGTCGCATGGCGACGCGGTTGCGATTTGTACTCAGCTACCCTCCCACCCCAATGAAGCCCCCTCCGGTGGGCGGACCGCTTGAATCTCTATTCTTGTAATGCCTGAAAATCAGGTAAACAACGATCGCAACAATTATCGCTATCGCGGTAATCCAACCCCCACATCTCCGCCACCACCTTTAACCACCTAGATTCCGCCGCCATCGCTCGCCCCGCCGAGCGTGTACGGGTGCTCGGCGTTGAACTTTGCGGGTGCCGCTCGCCTCTGCGCGCGCTGCTCCCGAAGAATTGTCCGGCCAGCGACCCGAGGTAGGCCCGCAGGCAGGTTGGCCTCAAGCACCCTGCTGCGTCGTCTCGTGTCGTAGAACCCCGCGACGACCAGGACGACGAGCAGGCCTATCGCAATCCAAACGGCCGCCATATCGGGCAAGTATAGGTGATTTGTCTGATATGGGACAGTCGAACGTCCACGCCTATCCGGTGGGCCGACAGGGCTGTTGATGTCGGGGTCAATCAGGGTCCGGGCCGCACACGCTCGCCTGCCAGGCGTTGTCCAACACGCTTTCCACGTCCGCGAAGGCATGGTCGATGCAGCGGTTGAGAGTTTCGCGACCGCGGCGCTGCGGGGTCGGTCAGCGGCCGGACACGGAGAAGTGCATGTAGTCGATGGGGGTGGTCCAGGTGCCGCCCCAGGTCCAGCCGATGCTGGCGAAGGCGGTGACTGCGGCGCCGCCGGGAAGGATGACGCCGGCCGCCGGTGGGCGTGCGGTGAACGCCTGGCCCTGCTCGGGCAGCACGACAGCACCGCTGAGGTAAGGGTTCTGCACCGGGTTGAGGTCGATAGCGGTGCCGTAGGAGTGCTCGGAGAACCCGGAACCGCCGGTCACCGGGCGGCAGTTGAACGCTGAACTGTTGTTCGCCGCCATGGACCGGTCGTCGCTGCCGCCGAAGTCGTCGACGAGCCGCAGCGATGCCAGCGGAAACCCGGCGGTATACAACTGGCGGAACACCTGGACAACGGACGACGCCACCGACGCGGCGACCACCAGTTCGCCGACGTGATCGGCGCCGTCGAAGCCGCGGTAGTTGACCGTCAGATACCTCAAGTCCGACAACGGGACGGGACAACCGGGGCGCCAACTACTGCGCATGCGGTTCGCCAGGGCCGCGTCGATGCCGCTGATCGATGAGGCGAACGGCGCGGCGACCGGGGCCGCCAGCGCCGGGCTGGTCCCCGGCAGCATGCCCAACGGCCACGCCGTGTTCCCGGCCGACCCGACGGTCCACAGGTTGGTGGTGTTGGCCTGGAACGCGACCTGGAACCCGCCGCCGGGCAGCGCGGCGATCGCCGGGCTGGTCCCCGGCAGCATGCCCAACGGCCACGCCGTGTTCCCGGCCGACCCGACGGTCCACAAGTTGGTGGTATTGGCCTGGAACGCCACCTCGAACCCACCGCCGGGCAGCCCGGCGATCGCCGGACTCGTCCCCGGCAGCATCCCCAACCCCCACGCCGTGTTCCCCGCCGACCCGACGGTCCACAAGTTGGTGGTATTGGCCTGGAACGCCACCTCGAACCCACCGCCGGGCAGCCCGGCGATCGCCGGACTCGTCCCCGGCAGCATCCCCAACCCCCACGCCGTGTTCCCCGCCGACCCGACGGTCCACAAGTTGGTGGTATTGGCCTGGAACGCCACCTCGAACCCACCGCCGGGCAGCCCGGCGATCGCCGGACTCGTCCCCGGCAGCATCCCCAACCCCCACGCCGTGTTCCCCGCCGACCCGACGGTCCACAAGTTGGTGGTATTGGCCTGGAACGCCACCTCGAACCCACCGCCGGGCAGCCCGGCGATCGCCGGGCTGGTCCCCGGCAGCATGCCCAACCGCCAATCCCGGCACCCGGCCGACCCGACGGTCCACAGGCTGTTGGTATTGGCCTGGAACGCCACCTCGAACCCGCCGCCGGGCAGCGCGGCGATCGCCGGGCTGGTCCCCGGCAGCACCCCCAACTGCCAATCGGCGTTCCCCCCGGGAGCCGAGGTCCACAGGCTGTTGGTGTTGGCCTGGAACGCCACCTCGAACCCACCAAGGGGCGCCGAATCGGCAGGCCCACCGCACGAGAACGTCGCCACCCGCGCCCGGTCCGGCTGACTGATCATGAACGAGGCGCTGACAGTTATCGCGACGACAACCCCCACCAGCAGACTGCGCCAGTGACTCACTCGAGACGAGCGGCGGGTGCGCACAGGGACTCCAAGGTCAAGCGCCCGAATGGATCTCGCACGGACAGTCCACGACCCAAACAACGGATCGGCGTGATACCTGGACCCCACCAGATCGTAACCCCGCGCCACCGAAAAGGACCCTCTCGCCTGGTGACCTGCCTGAACTTGCTTCACCGGGCGCCGGCTTCGCCGGAGCGGTCCCGGCAGGGTCAGGAAGGCATCCCCGCGGCGCATCCGCACCCGGTGCGGGACCTCCGACCCTGGTCAAGGAGCCCGCCCGGGATGCACTGGACGGGTCGGCGAGCGCATGTCCCGTCCGCCGGTCAGGACGGACGGGCCGGCGCCCCCTTGCACCAAGGAGGCCTCGCCGTGAAGGTCATCATCCGCGCGCTGATCGGGCTCCTCGCCCAGAGCGTGTGCCTCGTTCTCGCCGCACCGAGCGCGGCCGCCCGGACCACACCGGCCCCACTGGGCGCGGTGACCGCCGCCGCCCGGGCAGCGGCCACTCCGGACCTGCCGGCTTGACCGGTGATCAGCCAGAACAGCGCCGGGCAGCCCGTTCGCTCCCTGCAGTACCTGCTCAACGCTCACGGCGCCGCCCTCGCTCGTGGCGCTGTCCGGACGCTTTGGTGGTGCGGAGAACGCCTACACCGCGTTCTGGTACGTCGCCGTAGCAGCCGCTCCGGCCGCACTCATCGGGTCGGTGGTGCTGCTCCGCGTCCATCGCCGGAGCCCGCATCTGCGCGCCACCCATGTCGGCCGCCTCCCGGTTTTGGCCGGTCGAACGTGGCTGAGCGGCTTTGCCGGGGGACAGGTGGGGAGGTTCGATCACCAACCTTGTTGCAAACCGCAAGAAAACGGCCCCCGGACAATGTCCGAGGGCCGTTTTCGTGATCACGATGGTAGCGGGGGCAGGATTCGAACCTGCGACCTCTGGGTTATGAGTCGGGCGATCGGAGATTCAGCGCGACGCACAAGTGCTCGATTACATCTGCTTGACGTGCATAAACAGATCTCACACAGTCGCATCAGGTAGTGGCCGAATCGGCCAGAATCACGGGGTCTTGGTCACAAATC
>CAWDUY010000008.1:0-13686 GCA_963805555.1 uncultured Actinomycetota bacterium | reverse complement strand
TTCCATGCAGCGATGTGGCACGCGATGGCCGCGTCCATCGTGGTGGTATGGGTGATGACCTTCGTCGTGGCCGGGTTGCTGTTCAGGGCTCCGCTGGGGGATGCGGCCCGCACTCTCGCCATCCGGGCCGGGGCCATGATCGCCCTGGTCGGGATGGCTCTCGCCTTCATGATGACCGGTCCGAAGGCGGGCCAGTCCAGCGAATACCCGGGTCTGGTCGGAGCGCACACCGTCGGGCTCGCGGACGGCGGCCCCGGGCTCCCGCTGCTCGGGTGGAGCACAGTCGCAGGCGACCTGCGCATCCCGCACTTCGTCGGCATGCACGCCCTGCAGGCGCTACCTCTCTTCGTGCTCCTGCTCGAACTGCTCGCCTGGAAACTACCGGCACTGCAGGACGCCCGTCGGCGTTCGCGGCTGGTCCTGCTCGCTTCCGCCACCTTCGCTTCGACACTCGTCCTGCTGACCGCGCAGGCGCTGATCGGCCAATCGATCGTTGCGCCTACCGGGAACATCCTGACCGCAGGGATCATCCTGACTGTCGCTGCCGTCACCGCCACCATCGTGATCATGAAAACGTCGTCCGGTTTCGCGGCGCGAACCGCTTGCGCCGGATCGCATCGACCGTTCGCCGAAAACAGCGACCTGACCACATGCAGGTCCCACTCACACCCTCACGAACCGGAGGAATCACATGAAGACGTACAAGGTAGTCACCCTGCGCGGTGGCTGGTTCAAAGAGACAGCCTCCGCGAACTTGGAAGCGACCCTGAACGAGCATGCGATGCAGGGATGGCGAGTCATCAATTGCTTGTGGCTCACGGGCAGCAGCTCCATCACAACCGTCCTGGAACGCGACGCTGACTGAACCAGCATCAGCCCAATGCCGTGTGTGCTCGGGATCTGGGAACGGGGTTGGTGGGTTGTTGTGGTACTCGATCGGCCCGAGTGGGCGGGAAACAATCCACGAGCAGGCAGACGACCTTAGGAAGGCTGACACCGTGCGGCAACTTCTAGCAGCCCTTGCGATTGGCCTCTTTTCCGTGGTGCCGGGAAGTCCACCCGACGGATCGATCGAGGACTTCATCGATCGCGAGATGCCTGCTTCCGGCGTGCCCGGCCTGGCGTACGCCGTCGTGGCCGACGGCGAGATCACCTCGGCCGGAGAGCGCGGCGTGATCACAATCGGCGGCGAGGTCGACGTCACGCCGGACACTGCGTTCGTGATCGGCTCGATCTCCAAGAGCTTCACGGCGCTGGCAGTCATGCAGCTCGTCGAGGCCGGCGAAATCGACCTCGAGGCCGAGATCTCGCAGTACCTCGACGGCTTCTCCGGCAAGCCCGCCGGGCCCGTCACGATCCGGCAGCTGCTCAGCCACACCAGCGGCTTCTCCACACTGCAAGGCAACACCAGTGCCGATGCATCCGGTGGAGGCGACACGAACGCGAAGGACGTGCTCGAGCGCTCGGTCGACGCACGTGCCGACGTGACCCCTGCCTACGGACCTGGCGAGCGGTTCGAGTACTCGAACCTCAATTACCAGATTCTTGGCCGCCTGATCGAAGTCGTGAGCGGGCAGGAGTTCCAGGCCTACGTGACGTCCAACATTCTCCAGCCGGTGGGTATGGGCCACAGCTTCGTCGCCGACGGTGAAATCCATGACTCGATGGCGACCGGGCACACCCCGTGGTTCACCACCAAGCGAGCACTGGCCCAGACCCCGACCGACCGCGCAACGGCCCCCCAGGGCGGAATCATCTCGACCGCCGGCGACATGGCGCTTTACCTGCAGATGATGATGAACGGCCAGGACGACGTGCTCAGCGCCGCAGGCAAGGAGCAGATGATGCGCCCGGCCAGCGCAGCATCACCGGCCTACGGCTTCGGTTGGTACGTGGAACAGAGCAACGGGACCGTGTGGCACACCGGGCTGACCCCAGGGTTCGAGTCATTGGCGTGGATGCTCCCCGCTCAGCAGAAGGGGGCGGTCGTGCTCGTCAACGGGGTAGGTGGAATCGGCTTCGCGGAGACGACCGAGCTCCGCACCGGCATCGCCGCCAGAGGGATCGGTATCGACTACGCCGGCGAAGGCTCCCGCCTGCCCCAGAAGGCACTGTTCATCGGCCTGGTGTTCCTGCCGATCGTCTACCTGATGTCCATGATCTGGGCGTGGCGTCACCGCGCCGCGATACGCGCCAAGTCGGGCATCGCCGGCCGATTCAGCCTGTGGTTCCCGTTGCTCACCACGCTGGTCGCAGCTTGGGTCATCCTTGATCTGGTGCCACGTCTGTTCGGCTCACCACTGGCCAACCTCAACCTGTTCGTGCCCGACTTCGTCCTGCTGCTCATCGCGACCGCAGTAACGGGCGTGCTGTGGGCCGTGTTCAGGCTTGGGGTGGCCTATACCGGTCGATCCGGCACCGATTGAGAGCCAGCGAACGTACACACTGCCGGAACGCGCTCATCGCCGCGAGCGCCGACCGCTGCAGATCCGGGCCAGCAGGAGAAAGATCGAGATCCTGAAGGCCGCAACGTCTTCTTCGTGCGGGAGTGCGACCCGCCGCGTCGTTGATCTGCCGTTTCATTCTGCCGTTCAAGCCATGGTCGACATCCAAGCCGGGTTGAACCACACCAAGCGTGCGAATGGGGCGGGTTCTTGCAAACCGCAGAGGGGTCAAATATGACTGCCGGTGGTCGGCGCAGCGCTAGTGCTGTCCCCGAAGCGGAACCCCAATCGCGACTCCGGCGGCCCGATCTGACGCAGTCGTCAATCCGATCGCCAACGTTCCGCTGGGGATCGCTGACCGGTGACAGATTTCGGACGCCAGTTCCGGCGCGATACCAAGCCCGACCGTCTTGATCCGTAGGACGCGCCTAGCCTGACGATATGACCGCAGTCGCCAGCGCCACGATCTCCGTGTCCGCATGAAGGCCGTCGTCCGCGAGCGCTACGGGTCGCCCGATGTCCTCCGCCTCGAGGAGGTCGCGGTGCCCACACCGCACAAGGGGCAGGTGCTGGTACGCATCATCGCGACTTCGATCAACCTCAGTGACTGGGAGGGCCTGCGTGGCTGGCCGGCGTACGCACGCTTCCGAGGGTTCGGGCTGTTCCGGCCCTCGCGCCGCATCCTGGGATCCGACATCGCGGGCGTCGTCGTGTCTGTCGGCGGCGGCGTCACCCGGTTTCGGGAGGGCGATGCCGTGTACGGCGACATCCTAGCGATAACGGGCGGTTTCGCCGAGTACGCCGTGGCATCGGAAGAGATGCTCGCACTGAAGCCCGCGCAGCTGTCGTTCGCCGCGGCTTCGACCCTGCCCCAGTCTGGCGCGATCGCTATACAGGCGATCACGCGCGCCACGCCCGGAGCACGGATGCTGATTAATGGTGCGGGGGGAGGGACCGGGGCGTTCGCGCTCCAGCTCGCCGCCGCGCGCGGGCTGCACGTCACCGCAGTCGACAACGCGGGCAAACTCGACTTCATGCGATCACTCGGCGCCGCCGCGGTCATCGACTACCGCACCGATGACTACACCCGAACCGGACCGTACGACCTCATCGTGGATCTCGTCGCGCGCCGATCGGTGTTCGCCTACCGCCGAGCCCTCGCCCGCGGTGGCACCTACCTCATCGTCGGCGGAACACTGCGCGCGCTGCTGCGGGTCCTGACCATTGGCGCGGCGATCGGCGCTCTGACGGGCAGGACGCTGAGGGTACTCGCCGTCAAACAGGGCCCGCCGCACTTCGCTGCGCTGGCCGACCACAGCGTCGCGGGCGAGGTGCGAATCTGCATCGATCGATTGTTTCCACTCGAGCAGGTTCCCGAGGCGCTTGCGTACGTCGGCGATGGTCGGGCGCTCGGCAAGGTCGTCGTGCTGATCGATCCATCTGCCGATTCGGCGTGATCGTGGATCGGTGCCCCGGGACCGCACCGTCCGATCACGTTCTGCGCGGTCCTGTCATCGCACAGCGCGCGGCGGGCCGATTTGATCCGGCTGGTCCGTACCGATTCGGGCACGAAGCGGCTACCTCACACCGTGTCTAGCAATTCCTCCTTCGTCACCGCCCGGTCCCGATGCCGCAACAGCAGAGCAATGACATCGAAGACCTGCGGCTCCACCGACACGGCACCGTCCGGACCGCTGATCTCGAATCGGTCGAGGTCCACGGTGTGACCGCCAGTGAGAAACCGCACCCCCTCATTCTGGCGGCTGCCGTGTCCTCACGATCGACGCGTCCGGCCGGAGGACTCCCGACGGGGCGTCGTCACTGCCGGCGGTGTGATCTGCCGCTGGCGTTCGGCGTCCTGCTGGAGATCGACATCGCACCCGTCGGAAGTGACGAGGCCCGCCCGCAGCGGAAGGTCGCTGTCAAGCCTTTGAGCGCTCGTAACATCGGGTTAAAGCGGTGAGCCGAAGCGAATGATGTTGCCGTCGAGGTCGACCATCACGCCTTCTCGCTTTCCCACGGTGTGTCCTCGGGCGATCGGACGTTCACACCCGCATCCCGCCACTCGGCGGCGAGCGCGTCGGCATCATCCACGAACTGATAGGCGGTCGTCGGCGACCTCGTTCGTCCGGTGGGGACGGTGCAGGTGGAGGTCGACGGTGGCATTGACTGAGTCAGATCACCGGCGAGAAATACGAACAGGGGCGTCGTCGCGCAAAGGATCCTCCGGCGGGACCGCTCGAGTGCTTTCGGTCCCTTACGGGTGGCGAACTGGCTGTTGGTATGGCGATCGAGCGGGACGAGATCTGGGGAGTCGAATGAGGGGAACCAAGAAATCCGGCAGGACGAATTGATAAAATGCTGGTGCTACTCAGTTCTCTTCAAGGACGTCACCCCGGTGCCTTGGCATGCTTTGCAGGGCAGTGCGTATTCCTCGCACCATTCGCGGCCGGAACCGAAGCAGCTGTCTGACGTGATCGGGTTGCAATCCCTTGCCGTGGCTTGTATCCCGTGTCAGGACGACGGTGCTGGAGTCGGTGGGGGCAGGGTCACCGCGGGGTTGGCGGCCAATAGCAGTTGCCGGATGAGAGCTTCGGTGTGCTGGTAGTCGCCCTCACCGAATTTGACGTACCGCAAGGTTCCAGTGGCGTCGACGAGGTAGGCGGCCGGCCAGTAGCTGTTGCGGTAATTCCGCCAGGTGTCCGAGGAGTTGTCCAGGCCGACGGGGTAGTGGATCGATTGCTTGGTCACGGCGTCCCGGACGTTGGCCGGGTCGCGTTCGAAGGCAAATTCCGGGGTGTGCACGCCGATCACCTCAAGTCCCACGCCCTGGTAGGTGTCGTACCAGGAGGTGACAAAGGGCAGCACGTGCTGGCAGTTGATGCAGGCGAAGGTCCAGAAGTCGACCAGCACCACCTTTCCCTTCAAGCCGGCAATCGTCACGGGGGCTCCGTCGGGTGTGTTGATCCAGGTGTCGATGCCGATCAGGTCCGGCGCGGGGCCGCAATTGGCCAGCGACTCCGCTGCGGACCGGCAGGTCTGCTCCGGACCGGACGGGGTCGGCGCAGGGACATCCGCCGGGGTGTCGCCCAGTGCAGGATTCGGTGTGGTCAGCTGTTGCAGGGCCTGCTGGGCGGCGTCGTTTCCCTCGACAGCCTCTTGGACGGCCGCGGTGTAGCTCGGCACCCACTGCTGCAGGTCACTGGTCAGGTTGAAGGTCAACGCCACCGCGACGGCCATGATGACTATGCCGCCGGCGATCCGGAATTGACGGGCCCCGGCGCGCAGGCCCGACATTCGACCGCCGAGGGATTGTCCCGCGTAGGCGAACAACAGCAGCGGTATGGCGGTGCCGATCGAGAACGCCGCCGTCAGTACCAGGACCCCGTGGTCCACCCGGCCTGAGGCACCCGCGATCGCGATGGCCGCGATCACCGGGCCGGCGCACGGGACATACAGGGCACCCAGCGCGAGCCCGAGTAAGAACGGACCGGTCGTTCCCGACGCGTCCGGCTGCGGCAGCCGGGTGAATGGGTGTTGCAGGACCCGTTGCACCGCAGGCACAACGAGACCGAGTCCGGCGAGGAAGACTGCGAGCAGTCCGGCCCACCGCAGCACCTCGGCAGGCAGATGAAGTGCAGTGATCAGCGCGGACCCGGCCAGGGTCAGCACGGCGAAGCTGAGGACCAGTCCGATGACAATGCGGGCCGCACCGGTGCGGACAGGAGCCTTGGTTAGCGAGCCGTCGACCGGTCTTGCTTTCCCGGCGGCAGCGATACCGCCCGCGCCGAAGAAGAGCACCGGTAGCACCGGCAGCACGCATGGCGATACCGCCGTGACGGCGCCCGCCAGTACCCCGATCAGCAGAAGGGTCAGCACGATTCATCACACCGCTCATCGCCCATGACGTTCTTCCTACCCTGGTTCTGGGCGGGAATCGTGGGCCCAGTTCTTACCAGATGGCGCCCATTTTGGGTCCTGGGCGTAAGGCCGCCTGCGGACGGCTGTCGGGTCGATGTGCACCACGAGGCGCAGGACGACGCGCAGGCGCAATACCTCACCGCCGCATGGTCGATGGTTCTCGGCAAGGAGCGCCACTGACGGCCCAAGTTCCTCGACTAGGGATTCTACTCGGAGGCAAGGCCTCCTTGGGTGACAGGACGAATCTCGCGCAGCAGAAAAGCTTCCTTCCGTTCGATGATGTCGACCACGACGTGACCGACACCGATGATCTCGCCGTCGATGGGTACCGGGTAACGGCTGGCCAGCCAGTGGCGCATGCGGTTCGGATCGGCGGCCGTCGGTTTGCGCATGTCGACGCTATTGCTGATCGTGTCGCCCCCGAGTGCGCGTTGCAAGACCTTCTCGAGCTGTGGCCCGAACTCCGAGGCGGTGAGGCCGATGCAGTCGTGGCTCAGACGTTGCGTTGGATGAAGTCCAGGGCGGCCCTGGCGACGTCGGGCCAGCCTGAAAGGAGTGCCCGATCAGCGCTGGTTTTCGGGTGAGCAGCGAGATCGCCTCCGCGTAGTGATCGGTGACCGCACCAATCATCTTGCGGGCGAACACTTCCGGGTTTTCTCGGCCTTCGGCGACCGTCTCCGGATCGTCGGGCCAGCCGGGTGCGACGGCGACGAAGCCGTTGTCTTCGATGAAGGTCCGCCACGGATCCCAGCTGCTGGACAGCAGCCAGAGCCCGTGCACGAGGACGACCGGTTGTCGGCCGAGCTCGTTCGCGCGATCGATGTCGTGGCGTTCCTGTTCGGTCAGCGTCATGGCCAGCCCTCCGCTTGGGTCTGCATCAGTTGTTCGAGGCGAAACTAGAGACGCCGCCGGGCGCCGGTCTTGAACACCTCCGCCGCCGGTTGTGCCAAACCGGAACCAGGTGCTTCCGCCGATCGGTCGGGTGTGCGACAGTCGCGTCATGGGCGTGAACGTTGACGGCCCGAACGCGGCCGGCATGGAACTGCAGATATCTGCACTGTCGCCACTGGACCAGCTCGAGGCTATGCGTGCGTACATGCTGGGCTGGCGCTTGCCGATGGATCTGCGGCCGCACCAGCCGCTCAATGTTTCAGCGAGATCGCAGAGCAGCGACCTTGGGAGCAGTTGTCTGCTCAGCACGCGCCACGGTGGTGCGCGGCGGAGAACTCGCCCGCGATGACACGACGCCCAGCTGGTCCTGTCGGTCCTCGGCGGGGGCACAAGCGTCGTCACCCAACATCAGCGAACCGCGCACCTGCGGCCGGGTGACCTCGTCGTCTATGCCTCGACGGCGCCCTACCGGGTCACCTTCCCGCACGGGACCACCCGGCACTCGCTCATGATCCCGCTGGACGAGCTGGGGTTGCCGGCCCGATTGTTGACCGAGGTGTCCGCGCGACCTTTCGGTCCGGGCGATCCGCTCGCCCGGCTGGTGTCCAGCTACCTGCTGCAACTGGCCTCGGTAGCACCCAGAATGCGCGGCGCCACCCGGGACACCGTCGAGGAACCCGCGATCAGCCTGACCCGCGCGTTGTTGACCTCGTTGGCCGGTGCCGAGTCGGCCCCGTACGCCCTGGGCAGCAGCCTGGAGACGCGCGTGCTGGAACATCTCCGCCAGAACTTCGCCGATCGGGAGATCAGCGCTGAAAGGATCGCCGCGGTTCATGGAATCTCGGAACGTCACCTCTACGCCGTGCTCGCCCGAGCTGGGATCACGCTCCGGCCGTGGCTGCGGCAGCAACGGCTGACGGCCGCCGCCGACACACTGACCAGGCCCGCCAACCGCCGGCTCACGATCGCGGCCGTTGCGCACCGATGGGGCTTCGCCGATCACGCCCATTTCACCCGAGAGTTCCGGAAACACTACGGACTGACCCCAACCGAATGGCGCAACCATCGGACCGGATCACCTCCCTGATGACGCGCTCGACGGTCGGCGTCGGCGCCAGTCGAGCCTTCAAGACGCGTATCGAATCCCTTCCCGAAGTCGGAACCGCAAGAGGGACGTCATCGGTCTGTCGCAGTGATGCGCTGGCCAAGATCATTTTCGTTCTCGTGGGGATCCTGTTCTGGAACGGTGCGCCTGCACTCCAAGGAGGCTGGAGCGTTCCCGGACGCACATCGAGGCGTCGGAATTCCGTCCTGGCGAGATGGACGTGGACCCGGTTACTCCGCCGACCCGTAGCAGCGCCGTGGTTGATCGCGGCAGGTAAAGAACGCGCCCCTATCACCACTTGACTGAGGGGATCCCCTGCGTCGTTGGTCAAAGCGAACCGTGTTGGCTTGCACCACATGTGCGTGCGTCTGAATCTGCGGGGCGAGTCGCTTGGGGGCGCTCAGACGATGGCCGCTCCGGTGATGAGGATGCACATCATGAGAGTGGTGAGTGCTTCGACGGCATGTGGTTTGGTCTGCCTCGGCTTTTCGGACCAGCGCAGGTCGGGCCAGCGTAGTGCTGCCCCGACGACGCCGGCGCTCACCAACGCGACCGCGGCGAACCAGGCCGCGGTGGGTGTGTTGACCCAGTTCACGTTCAGCCAGGCCATCGCCAGACCGGCGGCCGCAGCAGCGAAGCCGACGATCAGCGTCCACCGGTCACGCAACGCGACTGGACCGCGGGTGAACCACACCTCCACCACGAACGCGACGATCAACCACACAATGGCGACGGCTTTCCAGTCGTCGAACTGGTCCCAGATCAGCGCAACCACGGCGAACGCCAATAGGGCGCGCAGGTAGCCGGCCGCGAGTACCTGCCGCACACGATCGGGCAGCGTGCCACTCGACCGGACGAGGGCGGTGATCACCGCAGCAGCGAGGCCCAGGGCGATTCCCTCCGATAATCCGAGGGCCATGGACGCAACGATCGCGAACACGACGGCGCACATCAGGTGCGGTCCAGCAGCAGTGTCCGGGCGACGTCTTCAACCTGAACTTTGGTGTTGGAGAGCACGATGACGGCGCGGTGATGCGTACGGTCAAGGGCGATGGCGGCGCAGAACCCGCCAGTAGCGCCGCCGCGTGCGGTCACCGTCTCGCCCTCGAATGCGGTGATGTTCCAGGCGTATCCGGTGCGCGTCCCGTTCCCTTCGTCCCATTGCGGGGTGAGTGCGTCCATGCCCGGTGCCGTGCCGTCGAGCAGCGCTGACGCGTACCTGGCCATATCGGCTGCGGTCGACCGCATACCGCCCGCCGGAGCCCACGCGTTCATGGTCCAGGGCGGATGCCGCTGCCCATCCCCGCTGAAACCAGCGGTGGCGTTCGCCGGCAGGTCCCCGGCGGTGGTGGCCATCGTCGTGTCCATCATGCCGAGCGGTCGCAGCATCCTGTCCTGCAGCAGTTGCGAATAGTCGATGTTGGCGGCGGTGGCCAGCGACTGGCCCAGCAACGCGGTACCCAGGCTGGAGTACAGGTAGCCGCCACGATCGGTGAGGTCTGTGGAGCGAGCCAACGCCAGCAACCCGTCGAGGTCTTCGGTGTAGACAGACCGATGCGTGAGCAGCAGAAGATTTTTGCGAATCGAGGTGTACATGCCGTCCCGGGGGAGCCCGGACCGGTGGCTCGCAAGCTCGGCGAGGGTGACATCCGCGACCGGGGTTCCGTCGACCGGGAGCAGCTCGGCGAGCAAGGTGTCACTGTTGACCTCACCGCGGGTGGCGGCGTCCGCGAAGAGCGCCGCAGTGAACGTTTTCGTGATCGATCCGATCTCGTACACCGTGTTCTCATCGGCGCCGAAACCAGCGTAGGTAACGGCGGCGCCGTCGACGGTGGCAATGCTGACGACGTCCAACGCGCCGTCGAGATGGGGCCGTGCCTGCACCGCCAAGCCTTGATCTCCGGTGATCTGCGTAGACAGTGACGGCACTCTGGGCACCAGGAACACTCCGGCCGCTGCGACCATCGCACCGAGAACAACCGCAATCACCATCAGCGCGGGGCGGACCCTGGCGCGACCTGCCGCACCACGACCGGGTGCCGCTGAGCCAGCGAAATGGTCGGCCATCTCATGCCCGACAGGAGTGCGCTCGGCGCTCGCCCGTTCGTCGTCTGTCAACGCATCGGCCTTGGGTGCGTGCCAACTATTCTCGCCGGCTTGATCCGGTTCGCCATCACCCTGAGCTACCCATCGCTTCGCGCTGAGATCGGGAATTCCCTCGGAGCCGTCAACGGCGGATGTGATTACTCGGACATACCGTACGCGTTCGCTCATCGCGCTCCCCTTCGCTGCTACCTAGCCGAAAGAAGCTCCCGGCCATTCGTCGTGTGTTCGAAGGTAGAAGTCGATGTGGTGAGCCAACATCACCAAATGTGGTTGAGTTGATGACCTGCCTATCGGGACGGCTACCGGCGTGACGCCACTGAAAACGATCCCGTGACCTAGCACGTGCAGGATTCTCACCCTCGGCCGAATTCACCGGCGAGACATTTGGCAACCTCGCTGTCCCATTAGACGAACCCTTTACGGCGATGTCGCAGGTCACCGACCTGTCCTCCAGGCGGGTGCCCGTAGGACCCGCCCGTTGTGGATTCCCGGTTAGGCACGTCATACGGAACTGTGCGGACGAGAAGGGCCGCCGTTTCTCCAGTGGTTGGCCACATCCCTGCCGGTCAGCAGTGAAACTGATCGCCGCGGAAGCCCGGCGCCGCGGACGGACCAGGCATCCGACTGCAGCGGCATACTGGGCGCCCGTGCGGGCCGGCGTGCAAAGGTCGACAAGTCGGGCTCGACGAGATCGTGGCGGCTCGGTGCACCCAAGTGTGTCTCGTGCCGCAACGCGCGGATCAATGCCGCGAGATACGGTCATCGGGTGACAGCGGTGGACGACTACCTTGTCGACGTTGATGAGCCCGCGCGTTCGGCGTTGCAGCACATCAGGGATCTGGTGAAAGACGTTGTGCCGGAGGCGGAAGAGGGTCGCAGCTATGGGATGCCGGCACTGAGATACAACAAGAAGCCGTTGCTGGGATTCGTTGCCGCGAAGAACCACCTCAGCGTGTTCCCGTTCAGTCCGGAGGTCATCGACAAGGTGCGCGACCGGCTCGACGGGTTCGAACTGTCCAAGGGCACGATCCGGTTCTCCGCGGCGCATCCGATTCCGGACGACGTCCTCCGCGACGTCGTGCAGGCCCGACTCGAGGAGATCACCCGCGCCCGCTGAGTTGGCCCAAGGTGACGGCGGTCGATCCCGCAGTTGCAACTCCCTTGCAACCGTTGCGGATGCACACTGGTGCGACCACCGTCACACCCGCAAGCCCAGGGACCCCGGCGTTGAGGTCAGGTGAGGTTTTTGCCAGAACTGGTTGAAGTGATCGCGCGTCGTCACCGACCCGCGGTCGACGCGGCGCCCGACCGTTCCTTCGAGGCTGCGGTTCCGGCCGGTGAGGATCCGGCCCGGTACGCCTACCTGTTGCGGCAGATCCGGGATGCCGCACTGTCCGGGGACCGCGCCCCCGCAGCCCCGCGCACCCTGATCGACGACTCCTGGCGGCGGACCATCGGATTCGGCATGGACCCGGACCACGGCAGGGCACTGCCGGCCACCGTCGGCCCGGACGAAGTGGAGTTCCGCCGGAACAACAGCAAGCTGGCTCGGGTACTGCCGGTACTCGGCGACGTCCTGCTGCCGGCTGCGGAAGACGCCGGTCATGTGATGGTGGTCGTCGATTCGCAGGGCCTGGTGCTCTGGCGGGACGGTCCGAAAAAGATCCAGCAGCACGCCGAGCGGCTCGGCTTCCAGGTGGGTGCCAACTGGAGTGAACGCAGTGTCGGCACCAACGCCATCGGCACCGCTCTGGTGGTGTCCCGCCCCGTGCAGATCTATTCGGCCGAGCATTTCGTCAAGACCCACCACGCCTGGACCTGTGCTGCCGCACCAATTCTCGACCCGGTCAACGGCACATTGCTCGGTGTGGTCGATGTCAGCGGAGCGGCCGCAACGGTGCACCCCTCCACCCTGGCGCTGGTCGACGCGGCCGCCCGAATGGCCGAGTCGTACCTCCGCGAGGAGCACCATGCTGCCCTCGGGGCGCTGCGGGCGGTCGCCGCGCCGCTGCTGGCCGGCAGCCGGCAACCGATGATGGTGACCGACGCGGAGGGGTGGGTCGCGGCCGCGACGACGGCCACCATGGCCGCGGACCGGCGCATCGCGCTGCCCGACCACCGGGATTCCGATCTGGTCTGGCTGCCGGCGCTCGGCTCCTGCCGACTCGAACCGCTACCCGGGGGATGGCTCGTCCGGATCCTGAACGACTCACCCGACGAAACACCGGCCACCGCCATCGAGGTCGACCTGCGCAATCCGGGCCAACCGCAGCTGAGCATGCGATCTCCGGCCGGGCAGTGGTCGCACCGGCTCAGCCCACGGCACGCCGAACTGCTGTTCCTGTTGGCCGCCAACCCCAATGGGCTCAGCGCCGGCCAGTTGTCGGAGGAGCTTTTCGGCTCGACCGAGCATGCGGTCGCCATCCGGGCCGAACTGTCCCGGCTTCGTCGGCACCTCGGCGGGGTGCTGTTGCAACGGCCCTACCGATTCGCTGACTGGGCCGTGGTCCGTGTCACCCACCCCGCCTCACCGGCTGATCTGTTGCCGGCCTCTACCGCAGCAACTGTCCGACTGGCGCGGACCGGGACGGCCTGATCACCCGGGGCCGATGGTGCCCGGCACCGCGGTCGAGATGGCCTGTCGGGCGCCGATGGCATGATCAAGCGGTGCCTCGTCCTCGCTTCCGCGCCGTCCGTCGCCGGCCCTTCGGATACCTGACTGCGCTGTTGCTCGCGATCGTCCTCACGGCCTGCTCCAGTTCGGTGCCCGGTGCGGCGGTCGTTGCGCCGGGCCAACCGACGGCCGGGACAGCGGTGCCGGGGACATTGACGGTGCCGCCCAGCTCGAGTTGCATCGTCGCCGCGTTCGTCAACCCCGCCGGCCAGCCCGGCCGCCGTGCCGGCCGGGCTCGAGCAGTACTACTCCCAGCAGCTCGACTGGGGGCCGTGCGCCGACTACGCGCGGACCGCCGACCAGAAGGAGGTCTACTCGTCGCAGGCGGTGGAGTGCGCCCGACTGGACGTCCCGCTGGTGTATCCGGAGGCCGGTGCCGCTGCCGATGCCGGGCCGCCGGTGCAGATCGGCGTGCTCCGCAAGGTTGCAACCAACCAGCAGGCCCGGATCGGCTCGACAGTCTTCGACCCGGGTGGGCCGGGTGGTTCCGGCATGGACACCGTGGCTTACATGGTCGCTCCACCCGTGGCGGCTGACGGCCAGCA
>CAWDUY010000007.1:0-128375 GCA_963805555.1 uncultured Actinomycetota bacterium | reverse complement strand
CAGGAAGAGCACGCCGCGGTGGGCGAGACTGACACTGCCGGGCCGGATGTGCGCGGAGCCACCCCCAACAACCGCGGCCAGTGACGCGGAATGGTGCGGGTCAACAAATGGCGGCCGGGTGATCAGCGGCGTGGCATCGTCCAAGGTTCCGGCCACCGAATGCACCGCAGTGACCTCAAGGGCCTGCTCGTCATTCAGACCCGGCAACACCCCCGGCAACCGCGTCGCCAGCATCGTTTTTCCGGCCCCCGGCGGCCCGATCATCGCCAGGTGGTGACCACCGGCCGCCGCGAACTCCAAGGCCAACCTGGCCTCCGGCTGCCCAAGTACGTCCGCAAGATCCGGACCCGACCAGTCGTCCACACCTCGGGCGGCGACACCCGGGAGCAGCTCGTGCGACTCGCCTTTCAGGCTCTCCACCAGATCCCGCAGGCTCGACACACCCCACACCGAGATCCCCGTCGCCAACGCGGCCTCGGACAGGTTCCCCGCCGGGACGATCGCCCGCTCCCGGCCCACCGCCCGCGCCGCCAGCAAGGCTGGCAGTACCCCTCGCACCGGCCGCACCTGCCCGTCCAGCCCGAGTTCCCCGATCAACACCGTGTCCCCGGTGGCTCCCGCCGGAACCACCCCGGCGGCCGCGAGAACCGCTACGGCCAAGGCCATGTCGTACCCGGCACCACGCTTGGGCAACGCCGCCGGCGACAACGCCAACGTGATCCGCCGATCCGGCCACCGATACCCGGAATTCATCACCGCGGCCCGGATCCGGTCCCGCGCCTGGGTGACCGCCGCATCCCCCATGCCGATCACCGTCGTCCCCGGCAACCCTTGCGCCAGATCAGCCTCCACCGCTATCAGATGACCTGAAATGCCGTTCAACGCCACCGACCACGTCCTCGCCAACGTCATCAGCAGGCCCCGACGCAGGACGCGATCCACGGTTGAGCACCCAGCAGCGTGCACCTGTCAGTCGTGGGCAGCGAGCCACCAGCACCGTCAGCTTCCCGCCGACCGACCTCGTCCCTGGCTGCCATGCCCACACCATGCTGGTCCGGCCAACCACCAAGCACAGCACCGCTGAGAATGTGGATGAAAATCGACCATACGAACAAGTCGGCACCGAACTGGACCCGGTCATCGACATGCTGGGCTACACCGATGGGTCGCCATCACTGGCGGCTACTGGCCCGGTGCTTCCACGGTGATTGATTTTGGCAGCTGAGTTGATGGTCGGGCGCGGGGCGGGCAGTCACCCCTGCTGCGGCGTGCGGAGTGGCTCGATGTCGAGGCTGGCTGCCAGGGTCGCCGGCGCTGCGGTGCGGCGTGGCCAGGTCCAGGCGGAGCGCAGGATGAAGGCCAGGAGCAGCACCTCGAGTCCGATGGACAGGCCGTAGTAGAAGGCCCAGTCCCAGGACGCCCCTGCCGCGTTGAAGACCATGACGGGGATGTAGAGCGATGCCACGACGAGGTTCGTCGCGCGGTTCACCCGGGCGGGCAGCGTTATGGAGAGCATCACCATCAGGGCCGGGATCCCGATGACCAGGAGGAAAATGGTCACCAACGTCGGGGTGATGTCGAACTCAAAGATGCCGCCACCCCGGATTTGGTCGATGGCGCCGGGCTGGTAGAGGTGGAAGTAGTCGATGTAGATGACGAAGAACATCAAGCTGGTCCATGCTGCTGCGAGCTTGGCCTGCACGGGCATGCGCAGATCTTGCAGCGCGCTGCGGAACGGCGGATTCTCTCTTGCAGTGTGGGATTGAGGCGTTCTCATCACAATGCTCCTTGCCTTGATCGGGTGGGTGCCTCCAACCTTCACGGCTGCCAGCGTCGGGCACATCAGCCCCGGAGCCTGATTCGACCTGGCCGTTGGCACAGCCGCCCTCTTGTACTTTCGGCGGATACGCCGAGCACGCGGGCTGCCTAGGCTGGTCAGATGGCCGCCAGCGCACTCCGCTCGCTGTGGGCCGAACCTCGACCCACGAATGCCCCGGACCGGGGGCCGCGGGACTGGGCCTTGGTCGCAATACTGATCTGCTGGTCCGTGGTGGAAGTGGCGCTTCGCCAGGACCTGGCGCCGCGCCCGCTGCTGCTACTCGCGGTGCTCGCGGTCGTCGGCCCCCTGCTGTGGCGACGCACGCACCCGCTCGTCGCCGTTGCGGTCTCCTTCGGCACGTTGATGGTCGTCGACATCGTCAGAATCCTCACCGGTCCGCAGGGCACCCTGCTGAACAGCACCGCCGCGACGCTGATCCTGACCTACGCCCTGTTCCGGTGGGGCTCCGGCCGGGAAGCCGCATGCGGCCTCGGCATCATCCTGCTCTGGCTTCCCATCACCATCCACGGCGCCGACCCCACCAGCCTGGCGGAGGCGGTCGCAGGTTACGCGTTCTTCCTGTTCGCCGCCGCGCTCGGCGCCGCGATCCGCTATCGAGCGAAGATCCGCATCCGCGACATCGACCAAGCCAAGGCCCGCGAACGCGAACAGCTCGCTCGTGAACTCCACGACACCGTCGCCCACCACGTGTCGGGGATCGCTATCCAGGCCCAAGCAGGACGTGCCATCGCTGCCTCCCATCCCGATCGCGCCATCGAGGCGCTGGCCGTCATCGAGGACGCAGCGACCCGGACCCTGACCGAGTTGCGCGCCATCGTCGGCGTGCTCCGCGCTTCACAGGACACCGAGTTCGCGCCGCAGCCCGGCGTGGCCGAGGTCGAGCAGCTCGCCACCGATGGCCAGACGCGTCCCTGCGTCGAGGTCACGCTTTCCGGTGAGTTCGATGACCTCAGCCCGGCGGTCGGGGCCGCGATCTACCGCCTGGCCCAGGAGTCCGTCACCAACGCTCGACGGCACGCCCGCCACGCGACCCAGGTCACCGTCGCCGTCACCGGCGACATCGACCGGGTACGGCTGACCATCGATGACGACGGGTCCGCCGCTGGCGGCCGCGCCCCAGCAGGCTACGGCCTGGTGGGCATGCGGGAACGCGCAGCACTGCTCGGCGGCACCTTCCACGCAGGTCCCGCCGCCGAGCGGGGCTGGCGGGTAGAGGCGGTCCTGCCCCGAACCGGGACACCACGATGACCATCAGGGTCCTCATCGCCGACGACCAGCCCATCGTGCGCACCGGGCTGACGATGCTGCTCGACGCCCAACCCGACATCGAAGTGGTCGGCGCGGCCGCCGACGGGCGCGAGGCAGTCCGCCTGGCGCTCCAGCTGCGCCCCGACGTCGGCCTCTTCGACATCCGAATGCCGCTGATGGACGGCATCGAAGCCACCCGACGCCTCGCCGGCCCCGACGTCACCGACCCCCTGCCGATCGTGATCATCACCACCTTCGACCTCGACGAGTATGTCCACGGGGCGCTCAAGGCCGGCGCCCGCGGGTTCCTGCTCAAGGACGCCGGACCTGCCCTGCTGACCCAGGCCATTCACGCCGCCGCCGACGGAGACGCACTGATCGCACCCAGCGTGACTGTCCGACTGCTCGCAGCGTTCGCCCACGCACAGACCTCACCACCGAGGCAGCCGATAGAACCGCTCACCGCCCGAGAGGAGGAAGTCCTCGTGCCGGTAGCCCAAGGCCGCACCAATAATGAGATCGCCAGCGAGCTCTACATCACCCCCAGCACCGTCAAAGCCCACCTCGCCAGCCTCATGCGAAAGCTCGGCGCCCGGAACCGCGTCGAGGTCGCCATGTGGGCCCACGAGACCGGCCGCATCTGACGCCGCAATGGCTCCCGCCGCCGTTTGCCGCCTGTTCGCCTGCGCAAATAGCTCCGTGTCGTTTCGGTGGTTCCGGGCTTAATCTCGGGCGGTGGCAAACGAACTGACAATTCCACTCCTGCCCTGTCGAGACATCGACGAAATCGCGTCCTTCTACGAGATGCTCGGCTTCTCGGTCACCTATCGGCAGACGCGGCCGAACCCTTACGTCGCCGTGCAGCGCGAGGACATCAACCTGCACTTCTACGGGCTGGCTGGCCACGTTCCGGAGCAGTCGCACAGCACGTGCCTGATCATCGTGCAGGACACCGGGCCGTTGTTCGACGCGTTCGCGGCTGGGATGCGCGCTGTGCACGGGAGGTTGCTCATCTCCGGCATTCCGCGCATGACCAGGCCTCGGCTGCGCAACGACCGGTCCACCGGGTTCACCGTCGTCGATCCGGGTGGCAACTGGATCCGGATCAACAAGTCCGCCCAGGAACCCGAAGTGCACACCAAGCTCGCGAAAGCCATGGAGAACGCGGCACGGCTGGCGGACGCGAAGGGCGACGAACAGCAGGCATTGAGGATCCTCGAAGGCGCGCTCAAAAGGACCGACGGCTCCGAACCGGAACTGCAGGACGCTCAGGCCTACCGCGACGAGTTGGTCGAGCGGATCACTGGGTCTGGGCCGCGGCCACGCGCTTGAGGGCGCCGCCGCGGCCGGCGGGCACCCGAGCCAATCCCCCGCCGCCGTCATTGTCAGAATCAGTCACGTAGGGGAGCCATCCAACCGAGCCGAACCCTTGGCATTACTGTGCTGTGCCACAAGTGCGCCGACTCCTGTGCAACCACCCACCACCGCCGAGGCGGCCGTCAGCCCGCCGACAGCGGCGACCATTGCGCCCCCATCAGTGACAGCTGGCGCTGCCGTCATGCACAACGTGGTGTGCATGGACCTTCAACTTGCTCAGGACACCATCCAGGAGGCAGGTGTCTTCTTCTCGCGTAGCGACGACGCGACCGGGCAAGGCCGAGCTCAGGTCCTCGACCGCAACTGGATTGTCATTGCTCAGACACCTGATGCTGGAAGCACAGTCGGCGAGCTCGAGGCCGTTCTGTCGGTCGTCAAAGACACCGAACCGAACCCGTGCTAATGGGTCAATTGACTGCTCGATAGACGGATCCATTGCACCGAACCCGGGTCCGCCAAGCAATAGAGATGGGGTTTGCTGTCAATTTCCGCGACCGTAAAATCTCGGCCGCCAGACGTACGCCCTCGGCCGGTCCGACAACCGGCGGGGCATCCAGAACGACGGCCAGAACGTAGCGGGTGGAGCGCCGGGATGGCGAGGCGGCACCGTCGGGATGAGATACGATTCGGTGCGTGTCGTATCGAAACCTCGCCGGTAGTTCTCCGGGCTCCCGGGGCGGCCGGCCGCGTGACGAGAACGTCGAGCGGCGGATCCTCGCCGCCGCGATCACCGTCCTAGCGGATTGTGGGTACGAGGGGGTGACGTTCGAAGAGGTGGCACGCCGCTCGGGCGCCTCCAAGGCCACCCTGTACCGGCGGTGGAAGTCCAAGCGGGAGATGGTGATTGCCGCCCTGAAGGCTGGCCCAGCGGGGCGTGACGAGGCGAACCAGATCGACACCGGCAGCCTTCGCGGCGACCTCAACGCCCTGTGTCGACGACTGGATCAGACGATGCGGTCGACCGACGGCCAGACCGCCATGCTCCTGCTGCAGGCAGGACTGGAGGACCCGGACCTGTGCGAAGCCATCGAGACGTCGATGGGGCCGACCGGGGCGCGGCTGCCCAGCAGCGTCATTGACGCCGCGGTTGGCAGGGGCGAGCTGCCCCCGGCAGTGGACCCCTTCCCCTACGAGGAGGTGGTCGGCGCCGCCCTGCTGATCCGGCGGCTGAATGGCCTGCTCGTCGACGACGACTACCTGGAAGCGCTGATCGACACCGTGCTGGTCCCGGCGCTCCTCGCCACACCGCGCGCAAGCCAACCATTGCCGGCCGGCATCTTCTCCGGACGCCCGACCACCCAATCCGTCCCAAGACAGCTGAAAGGGAATCCGTGAGCACTATCGCCATCGAAGACTTCGAGTACCGGATACTGCCTGCAGCTGAGGGCGTGGACATCAGCGTGGCCTTCGGTGGTGCCGGACCCGCTGTTGTCCTGCTCCACGGCTTTCCGCAAACCCATTACATGTGGCGCGATGTCGCCCGCCGGCTGGCCGACCGGCACACAGTGATCGTGCCCGACCTCCGCGGCTACGGCCAGAGCTCGAAACCGGCCGCCACCGGCCCGGATACCTATTCGAAGCGCGCCATGGCACAGGACATCGTGCAGCTGACCGATTCACTGGGGTTCGATCGGTTCGGGCTCGTCGGGCACGACCGGGGCGCATTGGTCGGGGTCCGCGCCGGCCTGGATCATCCCGAGGCCGTCCAGTACCTCGGGATCCTTGATGTCCTACCCACCCTCGACACCTGGGCGGTACTGCACGGGGTCAACGCCACAGTGGCGTGGCACCTGTATCTCATGGCCCAACCCGTCGGGTTACCGGAAAAAATGATCAGGGCCGTCGCACCGGAGTTCTTCGGGTCGTTCCTGGACGCCTGGGCGACGGATGGCGCGGCGCTCACCCCCGAGGTGCGCCAGCACTACGTCGAAAGTTCCGTCCACGCCGTCGATTCCATCGTTGCCGACTATCGGGCGACCGCGAGCGTCGACCTGGTCATGGACGAGGCAGATCGCGCCGCCGGAGCCCAGCTCGCCATGCCGGTCGGTGTGATCACCCAGGACTGGGGTTCCCGGCTCGGCTTCGACGCCGCCGCACTGTGGCGGGCCTGGGCGCCCGACCTGACCTTCCAGTTCATTCAGGCCGGCCATTTCATGGCCGAGGAGAAGCCCGCGGAAATCGCAGCCTTCATCACTGAACTCGCTGCGCGCGGCCAATCCTGATATCGCACCACGCAGGCGGCTCCGGCGACCTCCCCGAGAAGCCAATTCGAGGTCTGAGTCCCGGGCTGACGCGATATCCTGATTTGTCAGGCTATGTCGCAAATGAGCGGGTTTTGGTGCAGACCATCGAACGAAGCGTCAGTGCACGGCGTCGGCGACGAGACGGATCCGCCGCCCGTGATTTTCGCAGCCAGTGCCAGCGACGACGGTGACGTCCTGGCTGCTGGCAGCTCTGGGGAGTTGACAACGCAGGCAAATACACCATTGCGGCGATGCTGGAGAAAACGGGGTCGCGGTCATCACTTCTGGCTTCGACCGAGCACTTCGTCGACAAGTTGCCGCCGAGCCCCCCGGTATGAGCTTGCCTGAATATCGCGAACCAGCGCAGAGACGCGAATACCCTCGTTCGCGACCCACACCCTGAGGTTTTCCGGAGTTGCCGCGGTGACCGGATTACCCAATCGGTCGATTTTTACACCCTCGGCATTCACTGCTTCCACGCCCTTGTGATGCAGGGCCACCATTTCCCACTGATCGTTGAAAACCGGCGACCCAGATGAGCCCGACTCGGTGTCCGTCTGATAGGTCAACTTTTCATCGTCGTCGATGCTCAGCAGAAGGTTGTTGCGAAAGGCAATTTCCTTTGGCCGTCCCCATGGATGTTGAACGATGTTGATTGGCTCACCCTCGAGAATCTTCCCAGTTCGTCCGATCAACGGTAAGAACCCGTAGACATCCCCCGGAGCCTTCCCACCTGTCGCCGGCGCAACCGAAACAAGGGTGTAGTCCAGTTTGTCACTCGGACTTGTTCGAAAGAACCTGGCTGAATCGAGATTCAGCGTCTTCACAGATCTGATGTTCCCGGATGCGTCCTGCTGATAGCGGAAGGTCACCGTGGCGTTCGCTGCTGCGGCAGCACTATCGATGACATGATTGTTCGTCATCAGCAGCCAAGGGGACACCATGAAACCGGTACCAGATCCAGCCGGTGTGTCGACCTTCCCGACGGCATCGGCCCTGCTTTCGCCGATCGAGAGCCATCTGACGGGCCGGAGATCGTTACTTCCGAGAACACGTTCCAAGGCGTCATCAATCGAGCCCGGATCAGCATCCTCGGGCAGATCTTGGCCGAGCCGGCGGGCGCGCTTCAATTTCCGAGCCGTGTCCTCCGACTTCCAGGCCGTGCCGATCTGTGCCTTCCTGATGCTCGGCGCAAGATCCTCGATGGGGAGCACGGGCGCACCTCCTCGCATCGACAGTCGTCACAATCGCAGCGTCGTGCACATTCTAGCCAGTTTGCGATACCAGGACACGTCGATTTCTTGGCGACCTGCGCCTTGGCAATCCAATGGACATCGCCGTGCCACGGGGCTAGCCTCTGTGTCGAACGGATCGACCAGACAGCGCATTTCTTGGTACGCCGCTGCCGAATTCTTGCCTTTCATGGACGGCGCGGTTTGCCCGATCGGTGGGATTCCTGCGATGCGACCGCACCGAAACACTGAATACGGCAACCATGTGCGAAGGGAGCAATGGAAATGACCAATGCCGATCAGGTGAGGATTTGCACGCCCAAGCAGTTGCCCGCTGATTTGAACGCCAAGGCGGCGGCCACCGCGGCCGGTATCAATCCGGTGAACGCTCCCTTCGGCCCCGCCGCGGCGGGCCTGTCCGGCGAGGAGATCGCGGTGCTCACGTCCAAGTATTGGGGAGTGGCCGGCCGGCGCCTGAAGGTCACCTTTCTCGAGACGATCGCCCTGAACTTGCGACGCAGAATCCTTTCCCACATGAACTCCTGGTACACCGGAGGGGGGAATATCCGGTTCACCTATACGGCGGATCCAGGCGCAGATGTCAGGGTCACCCGCGAGGGTGACGGGTACTGGTCATACCTCGGCACGGACGTCGGCCTCATTCCGCGGAATGAACCGACGATGAGCCTGCAAGGCTTTTCCATGACGACACCGGATAGCGAATTCTTCCGAGTGGTCCGCCACGAGACCGGCCACACCATGGGCTTTCCGCACGAGCACATGCGTAAGGAACTGGTCGCCCGCATCGATCCGGCAAAGGCCTACCCCTATTTCCTGCGAACTCAGGGCTGGGACAAGACAACTGTCGATCAACAAGTGCTCACCCCACTTGACGACGTTCAGATCATGGCCACTCCGCCGGACCAGACCTCAATCATGTGCTACCAGCTGCCAGGCAGCATCATGAAGGACGGTCAGCCGATCCTGGGCGGAGACGACATCAACAACAGTGACCTGGCCTTCGCCGCGAAGATCTACCCGAAGTCCCGCTGAGCCTGGCGCTGGGCCTGGTCCGCGGGATCGTCGTGCCTCAGAAGTCGGAACTCACCGCAACTGGAGCGTCCTTCCCCGATGCGGCAGCGGGTCGAATTTTCCGGCTACCGGCTGCCTTCCGACGAGCCTGCCGTCGTGGAACTCCGACGGTCGGGGCTCCGCCGTGAGGCGCCAATTCACTCTCCGCGACGCCGATGAATTCGGCCAGCTCGGCGACGGTCATGATGTCCGACGACTCGGCAACGGCAGCCGCGATCGCGCCGTCGATCTCGGCGAGTTCCGCGCGCGCCTTCTTGCGCCGAATGACGTACCCAGCGATTCTCGCGGCCGCTTCGGCCCGCTCCTGGCTGCGCGACATGTCCGCCGCTTGGACGCGCGCCCGGATCTCATCTTCGGTCACCATTCGGACTCCTTCACTGACAGGGCCAACGGACCCAGCGAGCCATTGGACCCTCCGAACCCTACTGACCCCGACCTGTCCCTCACCCCTGTCCCGACTGCCGCTGCTCAGGGGTTGGTGAACAACGGGCAACCCGCACGCGCGGCAGAGTCATGACCTTCGACTCTGGTCGAGGGAGCCGGCGATTGCGACCATGGAGACGTCGGCGAGCGCCGGCCACTCCCACTTCCGGAAGCTGTTTCGGCGCCCCGTACTTGGGAGGCCCTCATGAAGGCCATCTTTCGCGCGCTGATCGGTCTGCTGGCCGTCAGCCTCTCCCTGGTGTTCATCGGTCCGGCCGCATCGGCCCGAACGGTGTCCGGACCCACCTGCGCCGCGACCGGTCCCGCGCCAACTGTCGCGGTAGTGCCTGCGGTCGGCAACTGGCCGGTGCTACGGCAGGGCTCCGCGAATGCTGCGGTGGCGGTGCGGTCTTTGCAGTACCTGCTCGACGCGCACGGCGCCGGCCTGACAGTGGACGGGATCTTCGGCCCCAGGACCAATTCCGCTGTGCGCAACTACCAGGCGGCCAGTCACAAGCTGGTGGTGGACGGAATCGTCGGACCACAAACCTGGTCGTCGCTGTTGGTGACCGTGCGCCGAGGCAGCGTGGGGCCGGCGGTGAAGGCGGTCCAGGACCAATTGAACGCGCGCGCCATCGCGGCGGGCGGGGCGGCATACCTTGCCGTTGACGGCATTTTCGGCGCCAAGACCGAAGCTGCCGTGTACTACATTCAGAACAGGTTCGCCGATTACTGGGGCATCGCCGTCGACGGCATTGTCGGGCCGCAAACCTGGCAGCCGCTGATCAGCAACGTCTTGCCGCGTGGGTGACTGCGCTCGGGTGCCGCTCAGCACCGGACCGAGGCGCCGGACCCTACTGCATCCAGGGAACCTGCCTAACCCGACGTCCCCATGAGTTCACCGGTCGACTTGGCGGTAGCTCGCTGGCGCTCCGGTGGTGTCGGCCCGGAGCGGCCACCGGCACTGCTGAATCCCCGACAATGTCGTCCCGGAGTGCATTGACCGCGGTGAGCACGTCCCGGATTGCGCCGTCTGCGGCGCCGGCCTCCACCAGCGCCGCATTCAGATGACCGAGCACCCGATCGAAGTCGGCGTTGGTGATGTTCAGGCCGGCATGTGCCGCCGACATCTGTCGACCGGTGTAGCGCCCTGGTCCACCCGCGACCACGGCCAACAGGTCGACCTGATGTCCACGCAACTTCGCCTGGTCTACCCCGACGAAGAACCCGGCCAAGATGGGATCGGCGGCAATCCGGTCGTAGAACCCGTCAACCGCACGCCGAATCCCGGGGTGACCATCCAAAGCCTCGTACGCGCTCAGTGGTTTCGACACCACGTCCCCCAGAACAGCTGAAGCCGATTCCCCGAACCGATCCCGGGTGGGTCCGGGACGCATTCACCTTACTCTTCCGTGTGAGGTGACGAAATGGCGCGCCCGACCGAAGCCATCGCCTCGGTCGGGCCCACGTCGGGCCGGGTTGGCCGAGCCGTCAGCCGGTGTAGTGCGTGATCTGGATCAGGTTTCCGCAGGTGTCGTCGAGCACCGCGGTGGTCACCGGCCCCATTTCTGCCGGCGGCTGAGTGAATCGCACGCCGAGCCCGCTGAGCCGCTCGTACTCCGCCGGGACATCGTCGACGGCGAATGAGGTGAACGGGATGCCGTCGGCGACCAGTGCCTCCTTGAACGGTTTGGCGGCCGGGTGACCGCTGGGCTCGAGCAGCAACTCGGTGCCGTCCGGGTCCTGTGGGGACACCACCGTCAACCATCGGTCCTCGCCACCCATCGGAACATCGAACTTCTTCACAAAGCCCAACACCTCTGTGTAGAACTGCAGCGCCTTCTCCTGGTCGTCAACGAGCACGCTCGTCAGGTTGATTCTCATTTCGGTCCCCTTTTCGCTGAATCGACACTGCGGCCGGCGCAGCATCGTCTTTCCCTGACCTGTTGAGCCACCGCTCGACGATCGGTTCCAGCGGCGCTGTGTTGATGTAGTGGAACTTGTACCGGCCCTCACGCCTGGTCTGGACCAGTCCGGCGTTCTCCAGCACCTCCAGATGCTGGGAGATCGCCTGCCGCGACGAACCGAGCCCGTGGTTGGTCATCAGCCGGGCGCAGATCTCGAATTGCGTCTGGCCATTCCGGTTGGCGAGCTCATCGAGAATCGTTCGGCGAGTGTGGTCGGCCAGGGCCTTGAACACGTCGTCCACACCTCGCACCATAGGCAAGCGCACACTTGCATGTCAAGGTCATCGGCCGGCGGTTGCCCGCGAAAGCCCAAGCCCGCACGGTGAACACCCGCTTCGCCACTGCAACTCCGACCCCGGACACCGCCACGTACTCCGTCATCCGGGTGGACGCCCACCGTGGACGCTAGAACTCGGCACAGAGCGGTACCGTGGGGGGCGATATCAAGGGGGCCACCATGCGGCGTTACCTGGTCCTGTTGGCAGTCGGCGTGCTGGCCGTGTCAACAGGGTGTGCTGCGGCAGTCCCCACGTCCGCACCGGCGGCCGAATCCATCGCCGTGGCCTCGGCGGTTCGTCAGCTGGACCCGGTGGATTTTGCGGCACAGGTACCGAGCCGGATGACCATCAACGTGCATGTTCCGGACGAGGGCTCCCTGCCGGACACCGATCTGGCGCTGCCGTACGACCAGATCAGCACCAGGCAGAGCGAGCTACCCGCGGACCGGAACACCGAAATTGCCGTCTATTGCCTGACCGGCCACATGAGCGCCATCGCCGGCCAGACATTGAGCGAACTCGGGTACACCGACATCGTCGAACTTCGCGGCGGGATGGCAGCCTGGCGAGCAGCCGGGCTGCCCTTCGTCCCGGCGAGCTGACCAGCGCGCAGAGGGTTAGAACGCTTCGGGCCGATGTTCGATGGTCGGCTGCTCCCCCGGCCGCCACAGCACACCGATCACGTCGAACCGCATTCGTGGATATCCCTTGATCTGTGGTTGCGCCAACCACAACAGACCCAGCCGCCGCAGTTTCCGCCGCTTGCCCTGGGTCACCGCGTCGAAGGGCGACCCGTACCCCGCTCCGCTGCGGGTCTTGACCTCGCAGAACACCACGATGCTCTCGTCGTTCTCCCGATCGGCGGCGACGATGTCCAACTCCCCTTCGGCGCACCGCCAGTTCCGGTCCAGCACCGGCAGTCCGTTGTCCTGTAACCACGCCGCTGCGACGGCCTCGCCCCGCCGACCCAGCTCATCCTTCGCTGCCATGCCTCCACACTGCGGCGCCGCCACCCCGCTCGACCGCGAACCACCAAGAATGTGGACAAAATTCGGACATGTGAACAGACGACCGACGTGGGTCGCTGCGTCGCCGCAATGGCCGAAGTGGTCCCCATGCGGCTGAACGGGTTCGCCGATCCATCGGGTGTGCCAACCAGCTCGCCTTCCTGACCAGCCCGGAGAACACCCACCTGTGTGGGCAGGTCGTCTTCGTCGACGGCGGTTCGGATGTCGTCATTCGAGGCGATTCGACCTGGTGATCGGCCCGGGTCGGCGCTGTCGGCCCCGGGGCGAGATCCGGGCCCCCGCCTGTGATTCATCAGACTGTCGCATCGTTCGTAACAGCTTCTTCATGTCGTCGATGGACCATCGAAAGCGTGACGAAAGAACCCAGGGAAGTCGCGGCACTACGCGCGCAGCTGGCTGCTCTGGCCGCTGCCGAGGGCGGTCCGATGGACGGCCCGGTGCCGGCGCGATGGTTGCAGGATCCCACCTGGCGGTGCACCAACTCCCATGTCAGCAAGGGATTTCAGACCGATCGGCGGCGACACCGGCGTTGTGTCTTCAGGTTCTGTGAGGCAGCTGTGCAATCGACATTCCCCGAGGACCGCAGCGGGCCGCTCGGCACCCGTGGTGTCATCGCATCCTGACGACCGGCCCGACGGGTCAGGACGACGGGCTGACGCGGCCCTGCGCATCCCATTCCCGTAGGAGCCGCATCAGTTCGGCACGGCAGGCCGACAGCAACGGCCCACGCATTCCGTTGATGCGTTCGGCGGCCTGCTGCGCCTGCGCGGGATGCACGCCGTAACGCGCCGCGTCGCCCCGTTGTTGATCCTGGAAGTCCCCCAGCATTGCCACCACCGATGCGTCGATGACCGGTCCGATGCTGGGTTCGGACAATTGGGCGAGGGTGACTGTATCGCCGGTTCGCGAGCGTGGGTCCGCGACGATGCCGGCGAAGACATCCCGGGCGATCGTCAGGCACCACTGGTCGGCACGCCCGGGATCGGTCCACCACACGCTGCCCTGCTGATACGGGCGGACCATCACCCGGATCCAGCCACCTGGTCCGAGCACCGGGCCGCCGCTGTTCACCCAATCCCGCAGTTGGCGATCGAACGACCCCCGTACCGCGTCGTCCCAGCCGTGTTCGACGGCATCGATCTCCGCCAGCGCCCGGTCGAAGCGCCGTTCGGCGCCGACCCCGCCCGCGGCCCGCTCGGCCTTGGCGTCGGTGAGCAGTCGCCGGACGGACTCCTGCTTGGCTGCGGCTGAGATCGCCTGCAGCTCAGGCATTGTCGCGCTCAATAAGGCGTCAAGCGATCGACCGGTGGCGCCGTGCAGCTGCTGCAGGCGACCGAGCATCGACGCTGCGGCAGCCCGGCTCAGGGCCGCGAGCGGCGCTTCCTCAGCGTCCACAGCCAGTCGTCCTCCTCGGTTAGGATCCGGCCTGACCGTACAGCGACGGAGGTGCACGAGGTGGGACCTGTCCACCGGGAGAGGCGAGCGAATGGACCCCACCGCCCGCAAGGGCAAGCGGTGCCCGGTGTGCAAGAAGGGCGCCGTCGTCGAACGAACCGGCCCGGACGGCCCCTTCCTCGGCTGCAGTACCTACAACCCGGCCGAGCCGAATGATCCAGCCTCGGACCGGACGATGTGGCGACTCGACGGGTCGTTGATCCATCCCAAGACCAACTCCAGAACACTCTTTTTGGGCCTGCTTCTCGGCTTGGTGTTGTTCGTTGCGATCTTCTTCGTCCTGACGACGGTCCTTTAGGGGTGCGCCTGCCGGAGCCAGCGTTCAAAGGACGGATTCGACAGGCAGGCCGGCGACCGCTCCCGCCGGATCAACGCAATGGCGTCGGCGGCGGTCATCCCGCCCAACATCAGCGCCCGCCCGACCACCAGGCTGGACCGGTTCAACCCGGCCTGGCAGTGCACCAGGGTCGGCCCGGTATCCCGGCAGGAATTCACCCAGGCGGCAATGTGGTCCACCTGGTCGAAAGCCTGGTCGACGCTGTCCAGCATCCGCACCTCGAGGGAGCTGTGCAGCTCGTGCCGGACGGTGTAGGTCTCCCAGGGATACAGCGAGACCAGGTTCTTGATGAACGCCGGCAGGATCAGCCCGTCCTCGCAGCCGCCGAGCCAGAGATCGGGCAGCACCTCGCTGATGAACGGCACATCGAAACGCAGGTAGCCGTGTGCGGAGATGCCCACCATGTGCTGGCGCTGCGGATCGAACTCGATGTCGATCCTGGTCGGGTCGATGCTCATGTCAGCTCTCCGCTCGTACCTCGCGGATTGCTGGCAACTGGCCCATGATTCGCTCGCTGGCGCTCGCTCATGTCAGCTCTCCGCTCGTACCTCGCGGATTGCTGGCAACTGGCCCATGATTCGCTCGCTGGCGCTCGCTCATGTCAGGGGGCCGCCAGGAAGTCGGCGAGCCCGGCGAGCAGGCGGTCCACATCCGATCGGGAGGAATAGGGCGCCAGGCCGACGCGCAGCCCACCGGCGTCGCCGAGGCCGAGGAAGCGGGAGGCCTCGATGGCGTAGAACGACCCCGCCGGAACGTTGATGTCGCGGCCCGCGAGGAATTCGTACGCCTCCGCCGGGTCCCGGTCGGCGAAGGTCAACAGCAGGGTCGGCGTCCGCACCTTGGCGCGGGACCGGATCGTCACGCCGGGCAACGTCGCGAGGCCGTCCTCGATCGCGATCCGCAGCCCGTCCTCGTGTTCCTCTACCAGGGTCATTGCGGTCAGCAGTCGTTCCCGGCGGCCGGCCGACGAGTCCGGTCCGAGGCTGGCGAGGAAGTCAACGGCGGCCGTCGTGCCCGCCAGCAGTTCGTAGGGCAATGTCCCCAGTTCGAACCGCTCCGGGACGAGATCCGTTGAGGGTAAAAGCTTGTCCGGTCGCAGCTGCTCCAAGGCCGGTACCCGCCCGGCACACACGCCGCAGTGCGGGCCGAGGAACTTGTACGGCGAGCAGACGTAGAAGTCGGCGCCGATCGCGGAGACATCGACCGGCGCGTGCGCGGTGAGGTGCACCCCGTCGACATAGAACAGCGCCCCGGCGTCGTGCACCAGGCGGGAGATCTCGGCCACCGCAGGGCGGGTGCCGATCAGGTTGGACGCCGCCGTCACCGCGACCAGGCGGGTCCGGTCGGTGAGCAACCCGGTGATGTTCTCCACCGGTAGCTCACCCGTCGCGGCGTCGAACTCCGCCCACCGCACCACCGCCCCCGCCGACTCCGCGGCGATCAGCCACGGCCGGATATTCGCGTCATGATCCAGTCGGGTGACGACGATCTCGTCACCCGACTGCCAGGTCTTGGCGAGTGCCCGGGAAATGTCGAAGGTCAACGCCGTCATGCTGCGTCCGAACACGATGCCAGCGGGATCGGCGCCGAGCAGGTCGGCCATCGCCTGCCGGGCATCGACGACGACGGCATCGGCGTACCGCTCGGCCGCAGTCATCCGGCCCCGGTTGGACACCCCGGCCACCAGGGTGGCGCGGATCGCGTCGGCCACCACATCGGGGACCTGGGAGCCGCCGGGCCCGTCGAAGTGCGCCACCCCGCTGGACAGCGCAGGAAAGCGCGATCGGAGGACGTCGACATCATAGGAATGAGGGGAGTACGTCTCGGCGGTCATGAGAAGTGGCGCCAACTCACCCGAACGGGTTTTCTTCCGGCAACCGCAGGTCCGGTTTGTCCAGCTCCTCGACGTTCACGTCCTTGAACGTCACCACCCGGACGTTCTTTACGAACCGGGCGGGCCGATACATGTCCCACACCCACGCGTCGGACATCCGGAGCTCGAAATACATGTCCCCATCAGGGTTTCGCACCTGCAGGTCCACCGCATTGCACAGATAGAACCGACGTTCGGTTTCCACCACGTACGAGAATTGAGCCACGATGTCCCGGTATTCCCGGTAGAGCTGAAGCTCCATCTCGGTCTCGTACTGCTCAAGATCTTCTGCGCTCACTGCCTCATCATCCTCCCGGCCCGACCAGCAGGTCAGCCGACTCGCAGAACAGGTCCGGTTCCTCACCCGGCAGCCGCCAACTGCGCCGGTGTACCGGTGACGGACCGTACTCCCGCAGGGCCGCGACGTGTTCGGGGGTGCCGTAACCCTTGTTCTCGGCGAATCCGTAGACGGGGTGCGCTGGATGCATCCGGACCAGCAGGTTGTCCCGTTCGGTCTTGGCCAGCACGCTTGCCCCGGCGACGGCGGCGCAGGTGAGATCCGCCTTGATCCGGACGTGCACCACGGGTTCCGCCGGCCTCGTGGCAACCGGTAGGACCTCGAATAGTGGCGGGTCGTCACAGGCCGCGGCCAGCACCGCGGGCTCCGACAGGTAGTTGTGGTTGCCGTCGAGCAGGACGGCGTCGACCGGGCAGGAAAGGGCGCCGAGTGCTCTGCGGCCGGCCAGCCGCAGGGCGGCGATGATGCCGATGGTGTCGATCTCGGCGGGACTCGCGTGGCCGACCGCGTATTCGGTGGCCCAACGTCTGATCGGTCTCACCAACGCCTCGCGGGCGGCCGGGGTCAACAGCTTCGAGTCGGCCAGCCCCGGCGGAACCCGGCCGATGGACGCCGTGACGACCACCACACCCACGGTGACCGGACCCGCGAGCGCTCCGCGGCCGACCTCGTCCATCGCCGCCAGCCGGGCGGTGCCGCCGCGGAGGAGCTCCTTCTCCAGCCGAAGATTCGGCCGCCGGACCACCATCAGTTATCCGGATTGTTTGGATCGATATCGGGATTGCCGATCGTTCCCCACCGGGACGGGGGCATGACGATGGCGATCGCCTTCCCGACCACGTTGTCCACCGGGATCGGGCCCTGGCAGATGGCTCCGCTGCTGGCCGGCATCCCCTGGCACTGGTACGACGAGTCGGCCGAATCCGAGCGGTGGTCGCCCATCACCCACAGCTCGCCGGCCGGGACCGTCACCGGGCCGAAGCACCGCCGGGACATCTGGGTGGTGCTGCAGTCCAACTGCCCGGGGATGAACTCGATGGGCTCGTAAATGTACGGCTCGACCAGCGAGCGACCGTCCACCGTGACGGCACCGGTTGCGTCGCAACACATCACGGTCTGCCCGCCGACGGCGATGACCCGCTTGACGTAGTCCTTCTCGTTCGGCGGCGCGATCCCGACGACGGAGCCGAGCGACTGCATCACCTGGCCGAACCAGGACGACGGCCCGGCGATCCTGGCCTCCGGCGCCCAGCTGGGCGGACCGGCGAAGACCACGACGTCGCCCTGTTTCGGGTCGCGGAAGTCGTAAACGATCTTGTTCGCAAGGATCCGATCGCCGCCGTTGGCGACGCCGTGCAGCGTTTGCTCCATAGAACCCGACGGCACGTAGTACACCTTCGCCACGAACGTCTGGATGAGGAACGTGAGACCGAACGCGATCACGATCAGGATCGGCAGTTCGATCCAGAACGGCCGCTTCTTCGCGGTTCGTCGCGGCTTGTCCGCTCCAGTGTCGGCCGCTGAATCCGCAGTTGGTTCGGACGCCACCGAGTCTCCGTCGTTCTCGCTCATCACGGTCAGGCTACGGCCACGCTGTCAGCTGGCCGTGATGCGGCGCGGTCAGCGGCCCTGGCGCTTTTCCTTGATCTTGGCAGCCTTGCCGCGCAGGTCGCGCAGGTAGTACAGCTTCGCGCGGCGCACGTCACCGCGGGTGACCAGCTCGATCCGGTCCAGGTTCGGGGAATGCACCGGGAAGGTGCGCTCGACGCCGACGCCGAAGCTGATCTTGCGGACGGTGAAGGTCTCGCGGATCCCGCCGCCCTGTCGGCGGATGACGTGGCCGGCGAAGACCTGGATCCGGGAGCGGCTGCCTTCGATGACCTTCACGTGCACCTTGACCGTGTCACCGGGACGGAAGTCCGGGATATCGGACCGCAGCGAGGCGGCATCCAGCGCGTCAAGGGTGTTCATGTGTGTCCTCGTCAGTATCAGCAGGTATCGAACGCGGCCAGTTCACAACGCGCCCGGGTGGTCGCCACGGTAACTCTGCCGAGGTCGGCAGATGGCAACCGGTCCATTGTGCCAGACCGACCCCCAAAACCTGAAAACAGCGGTTCAGCCTGGGGGCTGCTCCAGCAGGTCGGGCCGGTTGAGCTCGGTGCGGCGCAGTGATTCCGCCTGCCGGTAGGCAGCGACGGCACCATGGTCGCCGCTGGTCAGCACGGCGGGCACCGGAAGGCCCCGGTACACCGGTGGCCGCGTGTAGCTGGGCGCCTCGAGCAGGCCGGTCAGCTCGCCGGAGAAGGAGTCAGCACCGGCCGAGTCCGGGTTGCCGAGCACCCCGGGGATCAACCTGGTGATCGCCTCGATCATCACCATCGCGGCGACCTCGCCGCCGGCCAGCACATAGTCGCCGATGGACAGTTCCAGCACCGGCATCCGGGTCGCTGCATCGGTAATCACCCGCTGGTCGATGCCCTCGTACCGGCCGCAGGCGAAGACCAGATGGTCAGCGGCGGCCAGGTCGGTCGCGGTGGCCTGGGTGAAGCTGCGGCCGGCCGGGGTCGGCACGATCAGGGTCGGCGTCATCGGGGTCAGAGCCGTCTCGCTGCCCGGTGCGGGAACCGCGATCTCGTCCAGCGCCCGGCCCCACACGTCGGGCTTCATCACCATGCCGGGGCCGCCGCCGTACGGCGAGTCGTCGACGGTGCGGTGCCGGTCGGTGGTCCAGTCCCGCAGGTCGCGGACCGTGAGCTGGATGACGTCATCGGCGATCGCCTTGCCCAGCAACGATTCCCGCAGCGGATCGAGGTAGCCGGGGAAGATCGTGATGACGCTGATCCGCATCTGGCTCTGCTCCTCCGGCTGGATTACTCGGGGTCGGCGAACATTCCGTCCGGCGGGTCGACGACCAACCGGCCGTTCGCCAGATCGACGATCGGGACGATCGCGGAGACGAACGGCACCAGCTCCTGCGAGCCGTCCGGCCGGTTCACCGCCAGCACGGGCGCCGCCGGTGGATGCCACACCTCGGTGACGGTCCCCAGTACCGTGCCGGCCTGATCGACGACGGTCAGCCCGACCAGCTGATGGTCGTAGAACTCGTCGGGATCGTCCGGCACCGGCAACAACGATGCGTCGAGGGTGAGCGAGGTGCCGCGCAGCGCCTCGGCGGCGTTGCGGTCGGCCACCCCGTCGAACCCCAGCACCAGCACCGGCCCGGACCGTCGCATGCTCACGACGGTCAGCGGGCCGCGGCCGGCCGGATCGGTGCCGAGTACGGCACCGGAGGCGAAACGCTCGTCCGGGTCGTCGGTCGTGACCTGCACGGTGACCTCACCGCGCAAACCGTGCGGTCGACCGATCCGGCCGACCACGACCTCCACCGGTTGGTCCGCGTTCAGCGGTCGGTGTCGACCACGTCGACCCGGATGCCCCGGCCGCCCACCGCGGACATCACGGTGCGCAGTGCGGTGGCGGTCCGGCCGGCGCGGCCGATGACCTTGCCCAGGTCGTCCGGGTGGACCCGGATCTGCAGGGTGCGGCCACGACGACCGGTGGTCAGCTCGACGCTGACCTCGTCCTCGTTGTCGACGATGCCCCGGACCAGATGTTCCAGGGCGTCCTCGAGCACGCTCACGACGCGTCGGCGCTCTCGGTGGCGACAGCCTCTTTGGACGCCTCAGCAGAAGTAATAGTGGCAGCTTCCGTCGCAGGGGCGGTCCGCTTCTTCTTGGCAGTGGTGGCGGTGTTGCCGTCGTCGCTGGTGGCGGCATTCATCGCGGCCTCGTACAGCGAGCGCTTGTCGACCTTCGGCTCGGCAACCCGCAGGGTGCCCTCCGCGCCCGGCAGGCCCTTGAACTTCTGCCAGTCACCGGTGACCTTGAGGATCGACAGCACGGACTCGGTCGGCTGGGCGCCGACGCTCAGCCAGTACTGCGCCCGGTCGGAGTCGACCTGGATGACGCTGGGGTCGGCCTTCGGGTGGTAGAGGCCGATGTTCTCGATCGCCCGGCCGCTACGGCGGGTGCGGGCGTCGGCAACGACGATGCGGTAGAACGGCTCGCGGATCTTTCCGAATCGGGCGAGCTTGATCTTGACAGCCACGGTGGTGGAGTACTCCTTGCAGTCTTTAAGGGCGGGCGCCGTTGGGTCCGCGTGGGGCAGCGGATCCGGACGCACCAATGGCGGCCGCGCCCGGTGAGAGGGGCCGGACGGCAGCCGTAACCGGACCATTCTGTCACATCCGGGGTTAGCCGATGACCGACCGCGACTCGGCCGTCACCTGCGAACGGCTTGCCGGTTCGGCTCTATGCGGCCTGCACGCCTACCGCCGCATGGTGATCCGACCGACCCGGACGATCACCTTCGGGTGCCGCAATACGCCCAGGTCGGGCACCGGATCTTCGTCATAGATCACCAGGTCGGCGGCCTCGCCGAGGTCGTAACTGGGCAGGCCCAGCCAGTCCCTGGCCTGGTGCGAGGCGGCCAGGATCGCCGCGCGAGCACCGATCAGCTCTCCCATGGCCGCCACCTCGTCGGCGATCCGGCCGTGTTCGACGAACCCGCCGGCGTCCGTGCCGGCATGCACGCTGATCCCCGCGTCGACCGCGGACCGGACCATGGCCGGGTTGCGCAGGTGCAGGTCGCGCATGTGCCGCGCGTACGTCGGGTACTTGTCGGCCCCGTCCGCGAAGGACGGGAAGTTCGCGATGTTGATCACCGTCGGCACCAGGTGGACACCCAGGTTCGCCGCGGTGGCGATGGTGTCCGCGGTCAGGCCGGTGCCGTGCTCGATGCAGTCCACCCCCGCCGCGAGCAGCCCGGGCAGGGCGTCCTCGCCGAACACGTGGGTGGTGACCCGGGCGCCGCCGGCATGCGCAACGGCCACCGCCTCGGCCAGGATGTCGTCCGGCCACAGCGGCGCCAGGTCGCCGATGGACCGGTCGATCCAGTCCCCGACGATCTTGATCCAACCGTCGCCGTAGGCCAGTTGCCTGGCCACCTCGCCGGGCAGTTCGCTCGGGTCCTCGAGGTCGACGCCGAGCTCGCGGATGTACCGCTTGGTCTTGGCGATGTGCCGCCCGGCCCTGATCAGCACGGGCAGGTCGTCCCGCCCGACCAGCGGCCGGGTGTCCAACGGTGAGCCGCAATCGCGCAGCGCCAGGGCCCCGGCGCTCAGGTTGGTGCGCGCCTGTTCCTCGGCCTCGTCAAGCGTCGCCTGACCGGTCTGCGAATACCCGACATGGCAGTGCGCATCGACGAACCCGGGCAGCACGAAACCGGTCAGCTCGACCGCGTCGGCGATCGGACCCTCGACGAAGTTCCCGTTGCTGATCCACAGGTCGACCTGGTCGTCGGTGGCCGGGTCGACGCCCCGCACGTGGAAGTTGATCATGACGAAAGCTGCCCCGAATGTGGCGTGTCGTCGGCGTGTCGGACAGCGTTCGTCATGATCAACATCAAAGCAGCGACTTATTTCTTGGGGAACTTGAGCTGGGACGGATCGAACCCTGGCGGCAACTGGTCAAGGCCGAACCCACCGGGCGCGGCGGCCGGCGGGGAGCCCATGCCGCCCATCCCGCCCATCCCGGGAGGGAGCGCACCCATCCCGGGGAAGCCGCCGGGCATGCCCTTGACCTTGGGCGGCGTCGGGCCGCGACCTGTCGACCGTTTGCCCTTGCGGCCCTTGGCATTCTTCCGGTTCGACGGCCGGGCGCCCGGCAGGCCGAATCGGCCGGCCATCGAGGACATCATCTTGCGGGCCTCGAAGAAACGATCCACCAGCGCGTTGACCTGGGCGACGGTGGAACCCGAACCGCGGGCGATCCGTTGCCGGCGGGAGGCGTTGATGATCTTCGGCTCGGCCCGTTCCCCCGGCGTCATGGACTGGATGATCGCGGCGGTCCGGTCGATGTCCCGGTCGTCGACGTTCGCCAGCGCTTCCTTCATCTGGCCGGCGCCGGGCAGCATGCCCAGCAGGCCGCCGATCGGACCCATCTTGCGCAGCATCATCATCTGCTGCAGAAAGTCCTCCAGGGTGAAGTCGTTGCCCGCCATCTTGGCGGCCATCTCCTCGGCCTGGTCGGCCTCGAAATGCTGCTCCGCCTGCTCGATGAGGGTGAGCATGTCGCCCATGCCCAGGATCCGGGAGGCCATCCGGTCCGGGTGGAAGGTGTCGAAGTCGGCCAGCTTTTCGCCGGTGGACGCGAACATGATCGGCCGGCCGGTGACCTGCCGCACGGACAGGGCGGCACCACCCCGGGCGTCGCCGTCGAGTTTGGTCAGCACGACACCGGTGAAGCCGACGCCGTCCCGGAACGCCTCGGCGGTGGCGACCGCGTCCTGCCCGATCATGGCGTCGACGACGAAGAGAATCTCGTTGGGGCTGACGGCATCTCGGATGTCGATGGCCTGTTGCATCATGTCGGCGTCGACGCCGAGCCGGCCGGCGGTATCGACGATGACGATGTCGTGCTGGCGGACCTTGGCGTGCTCGATGCCGCTCTTGGCAACCGCCACCGGGTCACCGATGCCGCTGCCCGGCTCTGGCGCCCAGACGGTGACGCCGGCCTGCTCGCCGACGATCTGCAACTGCTGGACGGCGTTCGGCCGCTGCAGGTCGGAGGCGATCAGCAGCGGGGTGTGGCCCTGCCCCTTGAGCCAGAGCGACAGCTTGCCGGCCAGCGTCGTCTTACCGGCGCCCTGCAGGCCGGCCAACATGATCACGGTCGGCGGGCTCTTGGCGAACACCAGTCGGCGGGTCTCGCCGCCGAGGATCGCGATCAATTCCTCGTTGACGATCTTGATGACCTGCTGCGCCGGATTCAGTGCCCCGGACACGTCGGAACCGGTGGCCCGCTGCTTGATCTTGGCGATGAATTCACGAACGACCGGCAGCGCGACGTCGGCCTCGAGCAGCGCGATGCGGATCTCGCGACAGGTCGCGTCGATATCGGCCGGGGTCAGCCGACCCTTGCCGCGCAGGTTCGAGAAGACCGTGGAAAGCCGGTCGGAGAGAGTTTCGAACACGAAAGAAGCCTCACTGCCGTTGACGGAGAACTCGGACTGAAGGTCATTGTCCCGCCTTCCGGGGCGCACACTGCCCATCCCCGCCCAGACTCGGGAAAGTCGGGTCAAAATCGTTGCGACTGTCCGTCGAGCCGTAGTACAACTGCTACATGTCGTCATACACCTTGGAACAAACGACAGCGGTCCAGGTCAGCGATCTACGGATGCGGTACGGCACCAACGACGTCCTGCACGGGGTGAACTTCACCATCAGCCGCGGCGAGGTACTCGTGCTGCTCGGACCGAACGGCGCCGGCAAGACCACCACGATCGAGATCCTCGAAGGCTTCCGAATGCCGTCGGCCGGCGAGGTCAAGGTCCTGGGCGTGAACCCGGCGACCGCCGACGAGCGGTGGCGGTCGCGAATCGGCGTCGTCCTGCAATCCTGGCGCGATCACGGTCGCTGGCGGGTGTGGGAGCTGCTGGAGCATCTCGGCTCGTTCTACGCGCCGTACGCCGAACCCGGGCGCCCGCGGCCCTACCCGACCGAGGAGCTGATCGAGACGGTCGGCCTCACCGAGCATCGGAACAAGAAGGTCTCGATGCTGTCCGGTGGCCAACGTCGCCGCCTCGATGTGGCGATCGGCATCGTCGGGCGGCCCGAATTGCTCTTCCTCGACGAGCCCACCGCCGGCTTCGACCCCGCCGCCAGGCGGGACTTCCACGACCTCGTGCACCGGCTTTCCGACCTGCAGGACACGACGATTCTGCTGACCACGCACGATCTCGACGAAGCGGAGAAGCTGGCCGACCGGATCCTGATCCTGAACGGCGGGCGGATCGTCGCTGACGGCAGCGCCGAGGAACTCGCGCATCAGGTGGCCGGCAGTGCAGAGGTGCGATGGACGCAGGACGGGCTCCGGCAGGTGCATGCCACCGCCGACCCGACCGGATTCGTCCGCGAGCTGTTCGCTCAGGAACGCGCCGCCGGCGCCTCCGCCGGGCCGATCACCGACCTCGAGGTGCAGCACCCCAGCCTGGAGAGCACGTATCTGACAATGGTTGCCCAACAGGAGGTTTCGGAATGAGTATGGATTCTGCTGTGCTGCGTCATGCGGTGGCCTGCGGGGCGCACCGCGGTCGGGTGGAGTTCATGAACAGCGTGCGCGCCGGCCAGGACATCGCGTACTACGTCATCGTTTCGCTGATCTTCCTGGTGGTGCTGTTCCTGAACCGGAACAACATGGTCGAGGGCACGGACGTGTCCGTCGCGACCTTCATGCTGCCGGGCTTGCTCGCCCTGCAGGTGGTGTTCGCGGGCGCGTTCGGCATTGCCACCGTGCTGGCGACCGAACGGGAGGACGGCACCCTGCTGCGGCTCAAGTCGGTGCCGTACGGGGTGGTCGGTTACGTCGCCGGGCAGCTGGTCCGGGTGTGCCTGGAGATCGCCTTCAGCATGCTGATCGTGCTCATCCCGGCGGCGTTCTTCGTGCCGAACCTCATGTCCGACGGGCCGCTGGCCGCACTGGGCGCCGTCGGGTACCTGATCCTCGGGCTGCTGGCCGTGCTGCCGCTCGGGTTCATCGTCGGGTCGGTGTTCAAGAATCCGCGCTCGGTGGGCGGCTGGGGCATGTTGGTGATGGGCGCGATCGTCTGGGTGTCCGGCATTTTCGTGCCGCTGGCGACTATGGCGTGGTGGGTGCAGGTGCTCGGGCAACTGACCCCGACGTACTGGCTGGGTCTGGGGCTGCGCTCGACGCTGTTGCCCGAGTCGGCTGTGGTCGTCGAGATCGACGGCAGTTGGCGGACGTTGCTGACCATCACGGTGCTGGTGATCTGGGCGATCGCCGGAGCGCTGCTCGCGCCCGTGCTGCTGCGCCGGATGGCCCGCCGGGAGTCCGGATCGAGCGTGGCGGCCCGCCGAGAGAAGGCCCTGCAGCGTGTCTGACGTGCTCTACAACCGGATCGCGGTGCTCCGGGCCGAACGCGGCATCACCCGCCGGCAACTCGCGCAGGCGGTCGGCGTGCACTACCAGACCGTCGGCTATCTCGAACGCGGCGAATACAGCCCGAGCCTGTATCTGGCTCTGCGGATCGCCGAATTCTTCGAGATCCCGGTGGAGTTGATCTTCTCGACGCGCCCGTTCCTGCGGATCGGCCAGAGTCCCTACCAAAGCGTGTCTGCAAAACCCGCAGACACGCTTTGACGGTGCCGAATTGCGCCCCGGCTTCGCCGGTCCGACTAAGCCAGCGCCTGAGCCACCGCGGCCGCAACCTCCCGGCCCCGCGCGGGCGAGAGTGGCGTCCCGTCGGCGGCCCGGACGTAGAACACGTCGACCGCCTCGGCGCCAACGGTGTGCACCCGGGCCGAGACGACGCTGACGCCGAGCGTGGTGAGCGCGGAGGCCACCGCGTACAGCAGGCCGGGTGTGTCGTGGGCACGTACCTCGAGGACCGATGACGACTCCGATGCCCCGTCGACCACCCGGACCTCCGGCGGCGCGGACGCACTGCGCCGGGCGGGTGCGGTGCGCCGGGCCAGCCGAGCGGCGACGTCGAGGCTGCCGTCCAGGGCACGGATCAGGTCGGCGCGCAGGGTGGCAGCGGCCGGCGCGTCACCGAACTGCGGGGCGACGGTCCAGGTCTGCAGGCCGGTGTCGTCGACGGTCCGGACGGCGGCGGCCCGCACGGTCAGCCGGTGCATCGTCACCACGGCAGCGGCCGCCGCCAGCAGACCGGGGCGGTCCGGGGCGGCGATGGTCACGCGGAGCGAGCCGGGAATCTGCTCGATGACGATCCCGACCCCGCCGTTCTCGATCAGTTGCCGCTCCACCTCGGTGATGGCCGGTGGTTGCGCGGGCTGCTCACCAGCCAGGGCTCGGCGCACCCGGCCAACCAGGTGATTGATCTGGCCGGCCCGCCACGTTGTCCAGGCTGCCGGACCTGCCGCCCGGGCGTCCGCCTCGGTGAGCGCCCACAGCAGATCGAGGGTCGAGGAGTCCCCGACGGCGTCGACCATCATCGCGATGGTCGCCGGGTCGTCGGGATCGCGCTTCGATGCGGACTCCGCGAGCAACAGGTGATGGCGGATCAAGGTGGAGATGAGCGCGATGTCCGCCGGGTCGACGCCCATTCGCTGCAACCAGGCGACCGACAGCTCGGCCCCGGCAACCGAATGGTCGGGATAGTCGGCGCCGTGGCCCTTGCCGATGTCGTGCAGGATGGCCGCCAGCAACAGCAGGTCGGGCCGGGACACCCGGCGCACCAGCCCGGCAGCGACGACAGCGGTTTCCATCAGGTGCCGGTCGACGGTGTACCGGTGGACCGGGTCCCGTTGCGGCATGGACCGCAGTCGTTCCCAACCCGGCAGCAGGGTGGAGATCAGACCGGCCTGGTCGAGGTCCTCCCAAGCCGGGATCATCGGCTCCCCGGCACCGAGCAGGGCCAGGAACGCGTTGAGGGCGATCGGCGGCCACGGTTCGGGCAGCGGCGGGCAGGTCTTGGCCAGTCGCAGCACGGTGGCCGGGGACACCGGCAGGCCGGCCTGCGCAGCGGCGGCCGCCGCACGGAGCACCAGGGTCGGGTCGGTCGCCGGGTTCACCGCCCTGGCCAGGACCGCCTCGCCCTCCTGCTCGACGATGCCGTCGGCCAGCGGGGTGCGTTCGATCCGCCGGATCAGCCGCCCGCCGACGTCGGTCATGGTGCCCTGCGGGCGGCTCAGCGCGCGGTCGACCCGGTGCCAGGTCAGGTCACTGGCGTGATCAACGGTGCGGGCGATGCCGGCGACGTGTTTGAGCAACACGTCCCGGTCGTCGAGTCCGATCAGTTCGGCGACCGAGTCCTGGTCCTGCACCTGCAACCGGTCGGTGGACCGGCCGGCCAGGGTCTGCACCACGTCACGGACGTCCAGCAGCGCGGACCTGGCCTCTTCCAGTCCCTGGTGCGGACAGTCGGCGACCCAGGAGGCGGCGACGGCGCGCATCACCACCAGGTCCCGCAGGCCGCCGCGGGATTCCTTCAGGTCGGGGGTGGTGGCGAAGGCCAGTTCGCCGGACCGCTGAGCCCGTTCCTGGCAGGACGCCCGGAGTGCCTCGAGTCGGTTCTTGGCGTCGGACCGCCAGTCGGCGAGCACCCGGCGGTGCAGGGTGACGGCCAGTTCGGGATCGCCGGCGATGTGCCGCAGATCCAGCATGCCCAGCATGGCCGGCAGGTCGGTGCGGGCGATCTGCCGCGCTCCGCCGACGGACCGGACCGAGTGATCGAGCCGAATCTTCGAGTCCCAGATCGGATACCACAGGCGTTCGGCCAGCATTCCGGCGTACGACGCCGGGGTTTCGGTCGAGTGCAGCAGCACCAGATCGAGATCGGAAAACGGGGAGAGCTCGCCGCGGCCGTACCCTCCGACGGCCACCAGCGCGACTCCCCCGACGTTGACCCCGGCGTCCTGGGCGAGCTCGCCGAGCCATCCGTCGGTCAACCGGGCCAAAGCCCGCCGCCGAGCCGGACCGGGTACACCGGTCCGGCTCAGCAACTGGGTTCGCAGTTCTGCGAAACCGCCCGCCATCCCCACAGGCGAATTCGGCATATCCCTACAGGGCTTCCTGACCGCGCTCGCCGGTGCGAACCCGCACCACGGTCTCGACCGGAACCGACCAGACCTTGCCATCACCGATCTTGCCCGTGCGGGCGGCCCGGACGATGACGTCGACGACGTCATCCCCGTCCTCGTCATCGACGAGGATCTCCAGCCGAACCTTGGGCAGCAGTTCGACTGTGTACTCAGCGCCGCGGTAGACCTCGGTGTGACCGCGCTGGCGGCCGTACCCCGATGACTCCGAGACGGTCATTCCCTGTACTCCGAATGCCAGCAACGCTGCCCGCACCTCGTCGAGTTTGAACGGCTTGATGACGGCGGTTACTAGCTTCATGCCTTGACCTCCTGCGTCTTGTGCGAACTGGTGAGTACACCGGACATCCCTCCGGAACCGGAGGACGGCTCGATGTCGTAGGCGGCTTCACCATGGGTGGTGACGTCGATGCCTTCGACTTCGTCCTCTTCGGTGATGCGCCAGCCCATCGTGTACTTCAGAGCGAAACCGATGATCGCGGTCAACACACCCGAGGCGACGACGGCGATGAGCGCGACCAGGATCTGGGTCCACAACTGGGTCAGACCGCCACCGTAGAACAGGCCGTCGAGGGCGCCGTCCGGAGCCCAGGTCGAGGTGGTCGGCACGCCATCAGCGTCACGCGGAACGTTCGCGAACAGCCCGATCAGGACCGTACCGACGATGCCGCCGACCAGGTGCACGCCGACGACGTCGAGCGAGTCGTCGTAGCCGAACTTGTACTTCAGACCGACAGCCAGGGCGCAGAGCGCACCGGCGATCAGCCCGATGAACATCGCACCGACCACGTCGACCGCGGCAGCCGCAGGGGTGATGGCGACCAGACCGGCGACGACACCGGATGCAGCACCGAGGCTGGTGGCGTGGTGATCACGGATGCGCTCCACGATCAGCCAGCCGAGTGCCGCGACACAGGTGGCGGTCAGGGTGTTGACCCAGGCCTGGCCGGCGGTGCCATCGGCAGCGAATTCGGAGCCGGCGTTGAAGCCGAACCAACCGAACCACAGCAGGGCGGCGCCCAACATGACGAAGGGCAGGTTGTGCGGCTTCATCGGATCCTTGGCGAAGCCCTTGCGCTTGCCGACGATCAGACACAGCACGAAACCGGCCATACCGGCGTTGATGTGCACGACGGTGCCACCAGCGAAGTCGATGGGGGTCGAGAGCCACTCGGCGATCTTGCCGCCGCCGCCCAGGAACCCGCCGCCCCAGACTGCGTGCGCAATCGGGCCGTAGACCAGCGTCACCCACAGACCTGAGAACACCAACCAGGTGCCGAACCGGGCACGGTCGGCGATGGCGCCGCTGATCAGGGCGACTGTGATGATCGCGAACGTGGCCTGGTAGCCGACGGCGACCATGGCCGGCACGCCGGAGGCAGCCATCAGACTCTGGTCGTCGGTGAGACCCTTCAAGGCGAAGAACTCAAAGGGATTGCCGATCAGGCCACCCAGGGCGGCCTCGCCGAACGTCTCCGAGTACCCCCAGAGCATCCAGATCGGTCCGACGATGGCGAGCGCACCGAAGCTCATCATCATCATGTTCAGGACGGTCTTGGACCGGGTCATGCCGCCGTAGAAGAACGCCAGCGCGGGGGTCATCAAGAGCACCAGAGAGGCCGCGGCGAGCATCCAGGCAGTGTTGCCGGAATCCAGTTCGAACGGTTCCATCAAGCCTCCAGGCTCTAGGAGAGGGTGATCAGGTCAGCCGCAACCAGCGCGACTGGGGGCTGACCCAGTGACCTCCGAAGGTTCGCCTGTGAGTGTTTCGATCGGCGCTCGCCAACGTTTCGCCGTTGTGAACACGATGAGGAATGTGTTTCCGGAGTGTTTCGCTTTTGTCGACAGCTTGTGACAAGCGATCACGCAGAGCCACATTCGGTCTAACGGATCGGCCGAATGCGCCCGGTCAGTCGCCCAAAAGTGCGTCCACAAAAGCGGCCGGCTCGAACGGAGCAAGATCATCGGCACCCTCACCGAGGCCGACGAGTTTGACCGGGACATTCAGGGTCCGCTGCACGGCGACCACGATGCCGCCCTTGGCTGTGCCGTCGAGCTTGGTCAGCACGATGCCGGTGATGTCCACGACGTCGGCGAAGACCGTTGCCTGGACCAGCCCGTTCTGGCCGGTGGTGGCATCCAGCACGAGCAGGATCTCGTCGACATTGGCTTGTTTCTCGATGACCCGTTTGACCTTGCCCAGCTCGTCCATCAGCCCGGTCTTGGTGTGCAGCCGGCCCGCGGTGTCGATGAGCACCGCATCAGCGCCATCGGCGATGCCGCGTTTGACGGCGTCGAACGCCACCGAGGCTGGATCGGTGCCCGCTTCGGCCCGGACGACGACGGCCCCGGCCCGCTCACCCCAGGTGACCAACTGCTCCGCCGCGGCGGCGCGGAATGTATCGGCCGCGCCGAGCACCACATGCCGGCCGTCGGCGACCAGCACCCGCGCGAGCTTGCCGGTGGTGGTGGTCTTTCCGGTGCCGTTCACCCCGACGATCAGCAACACCGACGGGCGGCCGTCGTGCGGCAGGGCCCGCACCGACCGGTCCATGTCCGGGCCGACGGCCTCGATCAATACCCGGCGGAGCAGCGCCCTGGCGCTGGCCGCGTCGGAGATGCCGTGTGCCGCAACCTCGGCGCGGAGCCGCGCGGTGATCTCGGCCGCTGCCCCGGCGCCGAGGTCGGCCATCAGCAGGGTGTCCTCGACATCGGTCCAGGAGTCCTCGTCCAACGTGCCCGCGCCGAGCAGGCCGAGCAGGGACTTTCCGAAGACGTTCTGCGACCGGGACAGCCGGCCGCGGAGCTTGTTCAGCCGTCCCGCGGTCGGGGCGATCTCCTCGGTGGTCAGTGGCGCGGTGGTGACCGCGTCACCGACGACCGGCGTTGTTGTCGCGGGTGGCGCGGTGACAGGTGGCGCGGTGACAGGTGGCGCGACGACAGGTGGCGCGGCGGCGGTGTCCGCCGGCTCAGTGACGTCCGGCAGGACGACGACCTCGACGATCGCCTCCTCGATCACCAGCTCTTCGACCGCTGGTTCTGCGGTCAGCTCGTCGGTGACAACCGACTCGACGATGACGGTTTCCACGACCACCGAGTCCACAACCACCGAGTCCGCGAGGGTGGCCGAGTCGGTCGCGGCGGGCTTGGCTTCCGGGACTTCCTCGGTGTCGGGAGTGGCCTGCGTGACCTCACCGGCCCCGTCCACCACCACCGGAGTGGTCGGCGCCTGCGGCGCATCGGGCAGGGCGACGTCGACGATCGTTCGGGACGGCGAGTCACGCGGTACGGCGGCGTCGTCACCGACCGCGGGTTGTCCGTCGGTCTCGGTGCGTTCCGGCAGAGGCTTGGTGATCAGCGGCGGAGGGGTGGCGGGCGGCGATTTCGGGGTCGTCGGCTTCGGCAGAGTGCCGGTACCGGAAGGTCCCGAGGAGAACGAGATCGAGCCGCCGGCCTTGTATCCCCCCTTGGCGGGTGGGCCGTCGGTGACGGGTTTCGGCGGCGGCGTCGCGTCCTTCAGCGAGATGCGGCGCCGACGGGCGAGCACCGAACCGGTGCCCAGCGCGATGGCCAGCACGACAACAACAGCGATGACTATCCAGATCCAAGTTGGCACGGGCCAATCCTGACAGACTGCGCGCGGGTCGGACCGCACCCCCGACCGGACTCAGGACCCACCCTCGATTGGCGGCCCCTCCTTCGTCGGGTCCGACTCAGGAGCCCACTGAAAACCCAACTCCTGCGTCGGGTCCGACTCAGCCGCCGTCGAAGATCCGGTCGACAACCTTGCGGGCTCGCCGCGTCGCCCGTCGGTAGTCGTCGACGAACTCGCCGGGATCGCCGCCTGCCGGGTAGCCGAGAGCCCTGGCCACCGCGGCCAGCTCGCGGCCCTGGCTCGGGATCTGATCGTCCGGCTTGCCCCGCACCAGCATGATCGCGTTCCTGGTCTTCGCCGCCTCCAGCCAGCCGTTGGTCAAGGCGGCCGCGTCCGCCTCGTTGATCAGCCCGGCCTGCGCGGCTGCGGTGATCGCCGGGAGCGTCGAGGACGTCCGGAGCGAGGGCACGTCGTATGCATGCTGCAACTGCAGGAGCTGGATCGTCCATTCGACGTCGGCGAGGCCGCCGCGGCCCAATTTGGTGTGTGTGGTGGGGTCGGCGCCGCGCGGCAGCCGCTCGGCGTCGACCCGCGCCTTGATGCGCCGGATCTCCACCACATCGCGCATCGACAACCCGCCCTCGGGGTAGCGGAATTCGTCGGCCGCCCGGATGAACGCGGCCCCGAGCTCGACGTCACCGACCACCGGCCGCGCACGGAGCAGCGCCTGGCGCTCCCAGGCCACCGCGGTCCGGGCCCAATAGCCAACGTAGGCGGAGATCGGGCGGACCAACGGGCCGTTCTTCCCCTCTGGACGCAGGTTCGCGTCGATTTCCAGGGGCGGGTCCGGTGTCGGCCGGCCGAGCAGCCGGGACATCAGGTCGGCGACAGCATTGGCATCCGCCCGGGCGGCCTGGTCGTCCTCGCCGTCCAGCGGCTCCATGACGAACATCACGTCGGCGTCGGAGGAGTAGCCCAGTTCCGCACCGCCGAGCCGGCCCATCCCGATGACGGCGAACTTGGCACGGAAGCCGCCACGTTCGGCGGTCACCTGCTTGACCGCGGCGTCATAGGCAGCAGTCATGCTGACCTCGGCCACGCTGGTCAGGCCGCGGGCGATGTTGGTCACCGAGATCAGGCCGAGCAGGTCGCCGCAGGCCAATCGGAGCATCTCCTGCCGGCGCGCCGACCGGGCCACGTCGACGGCTTCGCGGGCCGACCCGGCGCGGTGCGACCTGGCGAGCAGCGCAGCGGCCACGGTGTCCGGTTCCGGGGCGAGCAACGCGGAGTCGTCGACCAGCAGTCGCAGCACATCGGGGGCCCTGGTCAGCAGGCTGGCGATCAGCCTCGACCCGCCGAGCAGCGTGGCGAGCCGCTGCGCGACGGAGCCCTCGTCGCGGAGCAATCGCAGATACCAGGGCGTATCGGCCAACGCCTCCGAGACCTGCCGGTAGGACAGCAGCCCACCATCGGGGTCGGGACTGGACGAGAAATAGTCCAGCAGCACCGGCAGCAGGGTCCGCTGGATCGCCGCCCGCCGGCTCACCCCGAGAGTCAACGCCGCCAGGTGACGCAGGGCGGCCTCTGGGAACAGGAAGCCGAGGGCTGCCAGCCGGGCCCGCGCGGCCTCGGGTGAAAGCCGCATCTCGTTCTCGCCGACCGCAGCCACCGCGTGCAGCAGCGGGCGATAGAAAAGCTTCTCGTGCAGCCGCCGGACCGTTCCGGCGTGTCGGACCCGTTCGGCGAGGAAAACCTCGGCCGCACTGGACGTCCCGGCCGCCGAGTACCCGTCCGATCGGGCCAGCCACTCCATGTCGGAGCTGTCTTCGGGGAGCAGGTGAGTCCGCCGCAATCGCTGCAGCTGCAGCCGGTGCTCGGCCCGCCGCAGGAATGTATAGGCGGCGGCCATTTCCGCGCCGTCGGACCGCCCGACGTAGCCGCCGCGGATCAGCGACCGCAGGCCCATCAGGGTGCCAGGTAGCCGCAGGTCCGGGTCGGTCCGGCCGTGCACCAATTGCAGCAACTGCACGGCGAATTCGACGTCCCGGAGCCCGCCGGCGCCGAGTTTGAGTTCCCGGTTCCGCTGGCGTTCGGGGATGTTGTCCTCGACCCGGCGGCGCATGGCCTGCACGTCGTCGACGAACGACTCACGACCCGCTGCGGACCACACCCCGGGGGCGGTGATGTCCAGAAACTGTTGACCAAGACCCGGGTCCCCGGCCGCTGGGCGAGCCTTGAGCAGGGCCTGGAACTCCCAGGTGTGCGCCCACCGCTTGTAGTAGCTGGCGAGCCCGGCGGGGGTCCGCACCAGCGCCCCGGCCTTGCCCTCCGGTCGCAGGGCGGCGTCGACCTCCCACGCCGCGGCGCCGCAGATCCGCATCAGGCCGGCCGCCAGCTGGGTCGCGGTGGCCAGCATCGCCGACTCGTTGGGTGGCTCGAGCGTGGTGTGTTCCGGGTGGTCGGCGGCGAAGATCACGTCGACATCGGACAGGTAGTTCAGTTCCTTGGCGCCGCATTTGCCCATGGCGATGATCGCGAGCCTGGCCGGGGCTGCGGTGGCCGGCAATTCGGCCGCGGCGACCGCCAACCCGGCTTGCAGGGTGGCGTCCGCCAGATCCGACAAAGCCTGGCAGACCGCCGGTAGTGCCGTCGTCGGCAGGGACGGCTCGACGGCCGGTGCGAGGTCGTGCGCGGCGATGATCAGCAACTGCGAGCGGTAGGCACGGCGGAGCTGGGCGATCGCCTTGCCCCCGGTGACGCTCGCCCGCGCACCCTCCGTGCCGGTACAGACCGGCTGGTCCGGGTCGATGCCGACCGATTCGAATAGCACGGTGCGGATCGCTTTGGGGGCCAGCAGCATTTCCGCGGGCGCCTCCGGCAGCAGGGCACGCCAATCCTCCGGCCAGGCGGCGAGGTGCTCGGACAGCACCGTCGATGCCCCCAGCAACGCAATCAGCCGACCCCGGAACCGCGGGTGCAGGCGGAGCGCCTCGATCAGCTCGGCCGGGTTGGGGCAGGCTTCGTAGAGCCTGGTCAGCCCGTACACCGCGAGCTCCGGGCGACCGGCCCGGGAGATCGCCACCAGGATGTCCTCGCTGCCCGGGGTGGGCCCGGTGTCCGAGAACAGCCCGACGAGCGCCAGATCGGTGCGGACCCGGTCGGTGTCGGGCAGGCCATATCGGGCCGGGGTGCGGACTGCTGGTCTGGTCATTCGTCGATCGCCACCACCGGTAGCAGTCGACGCGGCGCAACCGGACCCGCCGCGCCGGCCGGCACGTGATCGCGAGCGAAGGCCACGAACCGATGCGCGAAGTCCCGCCAGACCTCACCCATGGTCTCCTCCGCGTAGTCCAGGACCGGTCCGAGCCGGCCGGTCAGCTCCTTACCTTCACCGCGCGCCCAGTCGCGGAGGTTCTCGGCGGACGTTTCCAGGTGGAATTGCACACCCCAGGCGGCCGGTCCCTGCCGCCATGCCTGGTTCGGGTACCCGGTGGAGGAGAGCAGCAGCACAGCGCCCTGCGGCAGGGTGGTCACGACGTCATAGTGGTATTGCATGACGTCCGGCGTCATCGGCACATCGACGAACAGCGGGTCGTCCATCGCAGCGTCCCGTTTCGCGGTGAGGTAGGCGCCGATCTCCGGTCCGTCGGCACCCGTGCGGACGGTTCCGCCGGTGGCGGCGGCGAGTAGTTGGCTGCCCAGGCAGACGCCGAGCGTCGGGGTGGTGGTCCGGACCCCTGATGCCAATAGTTTTCTGGTGGCCGGGAGCCAGGGAGCGATCTCGTCGTCCCGGGCGCCCATCTCGCCGCCCATGCTGATCAGCGCATCAAAGCCGGTCAGCTCGGTGGGGATCGGGTCGCCGGCGTGCGGTCGGCAGACGGTCAGCACCGCGCCCGCTTCGGTGAGCCAATCCCCCAGGCGCAGCACGGGATCCGACGGGTCGTGCTCGATGACAAGGACCTTCACGGCAGTGTCGGGCATCTTCAGTCCCCCATTTCGACGATGACCGGCGCGTGGTCGGACGGCAACTTGCCCTTGCGTTCTTCGCGGTCGATCGACGCACCGGTGACCCTGGCGGCGAGCGCCGGGCTGGCCAGCGCGAAGTCGATCCGCATGCCGCGCCGCTTCGGGAACGCCAGCTGGGTGTAGTCCCAGTAGGTGTACACGCCGGGGCCCGGGGTGTGCGGGCGGACCACGTCGGTGAATCCGGCGGCGACCAGATCGGCGAAGGCCTGCCGCTCGGGCTGCGTCACATGGGTGGAATTCCGGTAGTACTCGACGCTCCAGATGTCGTCGTCGGTCGGCGCGATGTTGAAGTCGCCGCAGAGCGCGATCTGCGCCTGCGGGTCGGCGGCCAGTTCCTTGGCGCCGTAGTCCCGGACGGCGGCGAGCCATTCCAGCTTGTAGTAGTAGTGCGGGTCGCCCACGGTCCGGCCGTTGGGGATGTACAGGCTCCACACCCGAACGCCGCCGCAGACCGCGCTGACCGCCCTTGCCTCGGTGACCGCGGGATCACCGAATGACGGCAGGCCCGGCACGCCGACCTGGACGTCGGCGACGCCTACCCTGGACAGCACCGCGACCCCGTTCCACTGGTTGGTCCCGTGATGGGCGACCTGGTACCCGAGGTCGGCGAGCCGGTCGAGAGGGAACTTGTCGTCCGGGATCTTGGTCTCCTGGATGGCCAGCACATCGACATCGCTGCGTTCCAGCCAGGCGACGAGCCGGTCCATCCGGGCGCGGATGGAGTTGATGTTCCAGGTGGCAAGTCGCATCAGATCAACCCAGTACGGGAGCGGGGGGCGGGGCGGGTACGAAGAACGGGACGGTCCATTCGGGGCGGGACTCTCCATCGATTCTGGCCCGCCACACCAACACCTGGCCAGGTGGCAGCGGCAGACCGGTGTTGAAGTACAGCACCACGTGGGATCTCGTCGGCAAGGCTCGCCGTGGCACCCCGCTGCCGCGGAAGTTGGGCTCCTCGATCTGCAGGGTCTGCCCGAAACGCATCACCCGGGACCCGGGGACGGCAGCCGACTCGGCGAGTTCCACGGGCGTGCCGTTCTCGCCCTCCAGCACCACTTCGAACGCGTACTGCTCGTTGAACAACTCCGGCGGGAAGGTCAGGCTGACGACCAACGCGAAGGCGGCCGATACACCGGTGCCGTGGTCGCGGCCGATCAGTTGCAGGCCGCCGCCGACCATCTGCAGTTTGCCCAGCTGATCGGCAACGGCAAAGTCGGCGAGGATCAACGACACCGACGCCTGTTCGAACACCTCGCTCATGGCACCGATCGTGCCATGCACGCGTCACCGGAAATCCCGCGAGGGCGTTGCCGCAACGAGATTCACCGCAGCGATCCGATCCGCGACAACCGAAATCGCCCCGCCCGCCCGCTCGACGACCCCGCGGATCATCAATGACGGCGACCCGCGGGCGATTCGGCGGTACTTGGCCCACAACCCGATCGAACAGATGACGTTGATCATGCCGGTCTCGTCCTCCAGGTTGATGAAGATGACCCCGGACGCGGTGGCCGGCCGCTGCCGGTGGGTGACCACTCCGGCGACGAGCACCCTGGTGCCGTGGTCGACGGCGTGCAGACCGACCGCCGTCCGCACTCCGCGTTCGGTGAGGCTCTGCCGGGAGAATTCGGTGGGATAGGACTCCGGCGAGATGCCGGTTGCCCAGATATCGGCGACGGTGAGCTCGATGTCGCTCATCCCCGGCAACGCGGGGGCATCCAGGCCGACAGTGCTGCCGTCCAGGGTGCCGGATCGTGGCCCGGCGGCAGCACCGGCCGCCCACAGCGCGTTGCGCCGGTCCTTTCCCACGCGCTCCTCGTTCACCGTCAGCGCGTCCAGCGCACCCGCGGTGGCCAGCGCCTCGGCCTGCGCGGTGGTCAGGGTGATCGTCCTGGTCAGCTCGTCCAGGGTGCGGTATCCGGTCGCCGGCCGTGCTGCCTCGATCTGTTCGGCAAGTTCGGTGCCGATGGTGCGGATGCCGGCCAGGCCCAGCCGAACCGCTGGTTTCCCGTGCGGCCCGGGTTCCAGATCGGCCTGCGCCTTCGAGGCGTTGATATCCGGCCGGCGCACCGTCACGCCGTGCCGGCGGGCGTCGGCGACCAGGGACTGCGGTGAGTAGAACCCCATCGGCTGCGCCTTGAGCAGCGCCGCGCAGAACGCTGCGGGGTGATGCAGTTTGAGCCAGGAGGAATAGAAGACGAGCGCCGCGAAGGACAGCGCGTGCGACTCGGCGAACCCGAAGTTGGCGAAGGCGAGCAGTCGCTCGTAGATGCGGTCCGCCTTGTCGCCGGTGATGCCGTGCAGGGTGCGCATCCCGTCGTACAACCGGCCCTTCAGTTTCTCCATCTTGGTGCTGGACCGTTTGGCGCCCATCGCCCGGCGCAACTGGTCGGCCTCACCGGCGTCGAACCCCGCGACGTCCACCGCCAGTTGCATGAGTTGCTCCTGGAACAGCGGGATGCCCAGTGTCTTGGCCAGCGAGCGTTCCATGACCGGGTGGTCGTAGGTGACGGGCTCCAGACCGTTCCGTCGCCGGATGTACGGGTGCACGGAACCACCCTGGATGGGTCCCGGCCGGATCAGTGCAACCTCCACCACCAGGTCGTAGAAGGTGCGTGGTTTGAGCCTGGGCAGGGTGGCCATCTGGGCTCTGGACTCGACCTGGAAAACTCCCACCGAATCGGCGCGCTGCAGCATCTCGTAGACCGCTGGTTCCTCCAAGTCCAGCGTGGCGAAATCGACGTGGAGTCCCTCGTGCCGGTGCACCAGGTCGGTCGCGTAGTGCAGGGCGGAGAGCATGCCAAGGCCGAGCAGGTCGAACTTGACCAGTCCCATCGCCGCGCAGTCGTCCTTGTCCCATTGCAGGACCGAGCGATTTTCCATCCGCCCCCATTCCACCGGGCACACCTGGGCAACCGGCCGGTCGCAGATCACCATTCCGCCGGAATGGATACCCAGATGGCGCGGGAAATCCTGGATCTGACTGGCCAATTCCAGGACATCAACCGGAATGGGATGTTCGATGCTGCCGCCGCCGCTGGCCGCATTGGCGATCTGGGCGGCCAACGGTGACCAGCCGTCGAGTTGTTTGGAGTACGCATCCTGCTGGCCGGGTGAGTGACCGAGCGCCTTGGCCATGTCCCTGACCGCCATCCGGGGACGGAAGGTGTTGACGTTGGCCACCTGGGCGGCATAGTCACGTCCGTACCGCCGGTACACGTACTGGATGACCTCCTCGCGGCGGTCCGATTCGATGTCGATGTCGATATCCGGCGGCCCGTCCCGCTCCGGCGCCAGGAATCGTTCGAACAGCAATTGATAGCGCACCGCGTCCACCGCGGTAATTCCCAGTGCGTAGCACACCGCGGAATTGGCGGCGGACCCCCGACCCTGGCAGAGAATATCCGCGGACCGGCAGAAATCGACGATGTCGTTGACGATGAGAAAATAGCCCGGGAAATTCAGGCGTTTGATGATGTCCAGTTCTTTGTCGATCTGCTGGTAGGCATCCGGCCGGTTCACCCGCGGGCCGTACCGGCGAGCGGCGCCGGCCAGGGTGAGCTGCCGCAGGTGGGAGTTCTCGTCATGCCCCGGCGGGACGTCATAGGGCGGCAGGTTGGGTGCCACCAGATGCAGGTCGAACGAGCATTCCGCACCGATGGCCGCCGCTGTCGGCACCGCCGACGGGTACCGGGCGAACAGCGCCGCCATCTCTGCTCCCGACCGCAGATGCGCGCCCGGTCCCGGCGGCAGGAAGGGGTCCGCCTCGTCCAGGCTGCGCCGGCCGCGGACCGCCGCCATCGCCGCGGCGAGCCTGCTGGATCGGGGGGCGGCGTAGTGCGCGCCGGTGGTGGCGACCACGGGCACACCCAATTCCTTGGCGAGCAGCGCCAGTGCGTCGTTGTCCTCATCGTCCGTCGGGAGTAACTGCGTGCTGAGCTCCACCAGCACATTGGCCCTGCCGAACCGGTCCAGCAGGCTGCGGATCTCGGCACCCGCGGCGTCCGGGCCGTGTTGCAGTAGGGCGCGCCGCACCCGACCCTTGCGGCAGCCGGTGAGGATCAGCCATTGGTCCTGCGCGGCGTTGGCCAGCGCGTCCAGGTCGTAGAGCGGACGACCCTTCTCCCCACCGTCCAGTTGGGCGCGACTGATCTGTACCGACAGCTGGTTGTAACCCTCCTGGCCACGGGCCAGCACCAGCAGGTGATCACCGACCGGGTCCGCGACGCCCAACTGCGGTTCGGAGAGCCCGAGAGACAGTTCCGCGCCGTAGAGCGTGCGTAGCGGGGTGTCCGCCGCGGCCTCGGCGAACCGGACGATGCCGTAGAGACCGTCGTGGTCGGTGATCGCCAAGGCGTCCAGCCCGAGTCGCAACGCCTCCGCCACCAGGTGTTCGGGGGTGGACGCGCCGTCGAGGAAACTGAAGGCGGAGTGCGCGTGCAGTTCCGCGTAGGGCACCCGGGTCGCCGTGCTCGCCGGAGCAACGCTGTCGATCCGAGGACGTTCCCGGCGTTGCGAACTGGGGTACTCCAGCGGCGCCTCGGGGTTGTCCGGACGGTCGTGCCCCAGTGGCCGCAGCGGTCCGATGGGACCGGCGCCGGGGCGGGGCGGGCGGCCGGACAGTGCCCGTTCCAGCTCGCTCCAGGGAACGTTGGGGTTGTTCCAGCCCATCAGTCGTACACCCCCTCGACCTGCCAGCCGCCGGTGGCCAGCCGCAGCAACATGGCGACCCCGCCCTCGGTGACGATCTGCACCCGCGCACCGGCCGGACGCTTGTTCGCCGACCACCACCGTTCGTCCAGCAGCCAGGGCCCGGCCCATGTGTCGACCCGCTGGTGTTTGCCCGGTTCGCTCGGCCGGCCGAGCCAGGCAGGCGAGCCGGTCAGCAGGCCGCGACCGGTGAGCAGGACCGGCTGCCCGACAGCGTCGAGAACGGCGCAGACCTCCGGCGCCGCTGGCCCGGCTGTCCCGGGAACCGTCACGACCCTGGTGGGTGACGGTGCCGGCAGCGACCCCGGCCACGGGTCGCCCGGGCTCGTTGGACTGACCTTTTCGTCCCCCCAGGGCACCAGGGCGATGCGGTCCACGGCGCTCCGGCCACCGGCGAGTACCGGCGCGAGTACCGATTCCGGCCCGAGCAGGCCTTGTACCCGGGCAAATGCCCAGCCGGCCCGCTGGTCGTCCTGCCCGTCGGACCCCCAGAGCCCGTACTGGATATGCCCGGCACCGATTGCTTCGATCGGCTCCAGAATGAGGAGAGAAATGGCTCCCGGACCTTCAACCTCTTGTTGAGGTCGAAGGTCCTTTCGGCCAGTGGTACGCCCGGCGGTGAGCCATCCGTCGAGTTGCCAGCGCAACCTGTCGGCAGTGGCGGCAGCGGTCAGCGGCTGGGCGCAGCGCCAGACCCGGGAGAGCTTGGCACCCCGTTCCGTGACGGCTGTGATGGCCAATCGAGTACAGGCGAGACCGGCATCGGCCAGCCGGGAGTGAAAACGCTCGGCCAATGCCCGCGCCGCGAAGGCCGCCGTGTCCACCCGATCCAACGGCGGATCGCACACCTGCTCCACCGCCAGCTCCGCTGGGATCTGCCGGCGGGACACCCCCCTCTCGGCCAGTCCACGAGCCAACCGGTGGGCCTGGACCCCGTCGGCACCGAACCGGGTCGCCACCTTGCCTTCCGGCAGGGCGGCAAACGCACCGGCCGTGGTGATGCCCAACCGGATGAGCAGATCGGTCAGCGCCGCACGTTCCGGTGGCGAGATGGCCGGATCACGGGCCAACTCGGTGATCGGCAACGGAGCACAGAACGCCGCGGAACCGCCGGGAGCAACGATCACCCCGCGATGCGCGGCCAGCACGGCGACCGCCAACACATCGGCCACCCCGACCGAGCATTCGATGTCCAACGACTCGACGGCGTCGACGATCCGCTCGGCCGCGGCGATGTCACTGCCGAAATAGCGCCTCGGTCCCCGTGCCGGACAGGCGACCACCCCGGACCGCAGAATCTCCACCCCCGGCGCGATGGCTTCGACAGCCGCCGCCACCGGCTCGAAGAGCCGGGCATCCCGATCGCGGTCGACCTTCGCAATGAGGAGCTCCGGGCAGCGCGATTGGGCATCTCGACGGCGCATCCCGACGTGGATCCCCTCGGCCCTGGCCGCGGAAGTGCAGGCCTGCACTCTGTTGGCATGAAAGACCGCAACGGGATCGCTTGCCGGTCTCCCTGCTTGACGGGCAGCGGCGACAGCCGGCCAGTCAGGGCACCACACCACCAGCGTGCGCGACCGCTGCTCGGTCGACTGCTGTGAAGTCAACTGCTGTGAAGTCAACTGCTGTGCCGTCGACTGCTGTGCCGTCATCTCATCACCCCGGCCATCCTGGATTCGAACTCTTGTTCGAGACTAGAACACGGCACCGACAATCCACCCCAGAGCTGTGACTGCTGGGACGGTTGGTGAACAACGCCCGAAATATCGCCTTTCCACAAGGATGTATCCGATCGAAAACTCGGACTGCGCCAACCTGCTGCGTCATCGAGAATCGAGGTCCGCGTCACCCCAGCCGCCGACGAGACAGGTGAGTCACAGATGCCAACACCAGAGCCGTGGTGGAAAGAGGCAACGGTTTACCAGGTCTACCCACGCTCGTTCAAGGACAGCAATGGCGATGGGATCGGCGATCTGAACGGCATCACCGAGCAGCTGGACTACCTGCAATTGCTCGGCATCGACGTGATCTGGCTCAGCCCGCACTTCGACAGCCCCAATGCAGACAACGGCTACGACATCAGGGACTACCGCAAGGTGATGGCCGAGTTCGGCACCATGGCCGATTTCGACGCGATGCTGGCCGGGATGCAACAGCGGGGTATGCGGCTGATCATCGACCTGGTCGTCAATCACACCAGCGACGAGCACGAATGGTTCGTCGAGAGTCGCTCATCGAGGGACAGCCCGTACCGCGACTACTACATCTGGCGGGACGGCACGGATAACGGCGGGCAGGGCGCCGGGCCGCCGAACAACTACCCGTCGTTCTTCAGCGGGTCGGCCTGGGAATGGGACGAGCCAACCGGTCAGTACTACCTGCACTACTTCGCCGCGAAGCAACCGGACCTGAACTGGGAGAACGCTCAGGTCCGATCGGACGTGTTCGACGTGATGCGCTTCTGGCTGGACAAGGGTGTTTCGGGTTTCCGGATGGACGTGATCCCGTTCATCGCCAAGCAGCCGGGACTCCCGGATCTGGATTCAGCGCAACTCAGCCATCCCGAGTTCGTCTACGCCAACGGCCCACGCCTGCACGAGTTCCTGCAGTTGATGTACCGCGAGGTACTCGACGGCAGGGACACCATGACCGTCGGCGAGGCCTTCGGCGTCGGCTTCGACCAGGCACCGCTGTTCACCGACGCACGACGGCAGGAACTCTCGATGATCTTTCACTTCGACATCGTGCGCATCGACCACGACAACTGGCGCAAGATCGGCCGAACCCTGCCGGCGGTGAAGGCCACCTTGACCAGGATCGACCGGGCCGCCGGCGAGCACGGCTGGAACACCAGCTTCCTCGGCAATCACGACAACCCGCGCACAGTCTCACATTTCGGTGACGACGACCCCCGGTGGCGGGTCCGGTCGGCGCAGGCGCTCGGCACGTTGATTCTCACCCAGCGCGCAACGCCGTTCATCTATCAGGGCGACGAACTGGGCATGACCAACTACCCGTTCGGCTCGATCGAGGAATTCGACGATGTCGAGGTGAAAGGCCTGTGGCGCACCCTGGTCGAGACCGGCCAGGTGCCGGGGGAGGAACTGCTGCGGCACCTGCTGCACACCAGTCGGGACCACTCGCGCACACCGATGCAGTGGAACACCGAGCCCAGCGCGGGCTTCAGCACCGGCCATCCCTGGTTGGCGGTGAATCCGAACTTCGATCAGATCAACGCCGCGTCCCAGGTGGACGACCCGGATTCGGTGTTCAGCCACTACCGCCGGCTGATCGCTTTGCGACGAGAGAGCCCTGCACTCATCCACGGCAGCTTTCTCGATATCGATCCGCTGCATGAGCAGGTATTCGCCTACACCCGCACGCTGGGTGCCGCCACGCTGCTGGTGCTCATCAACCTCAGCAGTGACGAGGTCCACTACGACATCCCGAACGGTCTGACGATCGGTGAAACCCTCCTCACCAACACGCCCGGTACCCACGTGACCGACGGTTCGAACTCGGTGGCGCTGAGCGGTTGGCAGGCAGCGATCTGCGATGTCTCCTAGTCGCTCCGCGGACCGCGGTGATGCGCATTCGCGACCAATCAGGACCGCCAGGCATATAGATCACGCAGCAGGCTGATCTCCGCCCCGTGATGGATCACCTCCCGGTTGATGTGCAGTACCAGGGCAGCCATCGGATCCTGCTCGAAGCCGGGTTCGCCGCAGGGCGCTTGCAGACCTGCGTCATCCAGTGACCGGATGCCGGCGATCCAGTCCGCGTACATGTCATCGAGCCTGGCCAGTGCATCGTTGGCAGTTGACGGGTACTCGTAGGAGTCGTAGTCGACCGCGGGGCCGCCGAAGTGCCGGGCCAACCGATCACCGAAGACGCCGACCAACAGATGCCCGATCCGCCAGGCAATGGTCGTCACCGGCGGGGGCGACGGTTCGGGATAGGCGAAATCGATGATGAAGTCACCGGCGCCGACCTCTGTTGCGACGCCCTGACCACGAGGGCGGACGCTCCACATACCGGGGACCGGTTCCCAGCGATATTCCTCGTCGGTGAGCCCGTTCCACCGTGGGCGCAGGTGGTTCTCCCACTGCCAACTCAGCTGCTTGTCGAGTTCGACGGTCCAGTTCATCAGGACTCCTCCGTGCCTATCATCAGCCCACCTCGGCCACCGGTTCAAAGGTTCCCCGGTTGGCCCGGGACGGAACCCGCGTTGCGGGGGCGATCTCGATCGCGGTGCGCCCGGCTCGCAGCAACAGCGCAACCGATTCCCGGCGCCCGGCCGCTGCTCCCCGGCCGCCGACCTCGACGACCAGCTCCCGGTCCCGCAACCTGCCGTGCCCCTGCCCCAATCCGGTCCAGCCCACCCAGCTGGCCGTCAGGACCAGATCAGCTCCCGGCCATGGCCCCATCACCAGCAGCACCGCGCCGTGCTGCCGGAGCCGGCCGGTGAGCACCCGCTGCCGGGAGGGTGTCGGCCGTGCCTTGACCGGGAGCGCAACGGCGATCATGTCGACTCCGTCGACCAGGATCGACAACACCTGCAGCACGTCGGGTCCCGGTTCGGGAATGACGACAAGGCGCTCCAAGTCGATGCCGAACTCGGCGGCTGCCAGCAATCCGATGCCCGGCATGCCGACCAGCGCAGACCAGGGCGCCTCCGGACCCGCCAGCAGGGTAAACAGCAAGCTGGTGGCGCCCTGACCGAGGACGCTGACCACTGAGCCACGCACCAAACCACCGCGTGGCAACGCCGCGGCGAGCGGTGACGCCACCGGCAGCACTACTCCGGATTCGTCACTGGTGACAGAATCGACACCTGAGCCACCAGCGAAACCACCTGAGGCCAACCCCGCGACTGACCCGGCTGTGTTCATTCGTCGACGAAGGTCACGCAGCACCTCGTCACGCTCGAACATGTGTTCGAGGATACATCCAGATGCCGTCGAGCAACAACCACGGCTTCAGATGGATGCGACCCAGCGACGGAGCACCTCGGCGCCGGCGTCCCCCGACTTCTCCGGGTGGAATTGGGTGGCCGACAGCGGCCCGTTCTCCACCGCGGCAACGAACCGGTCACCACCGTGTTCGGCCCAAGTCACCACCGGCGGGGTGAACGGCCGGGACACCTCCAGTTCCCACCGCCGCACGGCGTAGGAGTGCACGAAGTAGAACCGGGTCCGCGGGTCCAGCCCATCGAACAGCACCGACCCCTCGCCGGGCGATACCGTGTTCCAGCCCATGTGCGGGACGATCGGCGCCTGCAGACGCTCCACGGTGCCGGGCCACTCGCCGACCCCTTCGGTCTCAACACCATGCTCCACACCGCGCTCGAACAGGATCTGCATACCGACGCAGATCCCGAGCACCGGCCGGCCACCTGCCACCCGCCGGTCGATGATCCGCTGTCCACGCACGGCGGACAGCCCAACCATGCAGGCTTCGTACGCGCCGACCCCCGGGACAACGAGACCCTCGGCGTTCAAAGCGGTCTCGAAGTCCGATGTAACCTCGACGGATGCCCCGGTGCGGCGCAGCGCGCGCTCCGCCGAGGCCAGATTGCCCGACCCGTAATCCAGCACCACGACGCCCGTCACCACGCACCGCCGGTCATGCGTCGACCAGCCACAACACACCACCGACAATGCAGGCGACCGAGAAGATGCCGATCACCACGGCCGCCGGCACCGACTTCTCGCGGACCGCCAGCACACCGCCGACCAGGAACCCGCCGATGCCGATCAGCAGGACCGGCATGATCTGACTCACAGCACACCCTTGGTCGAGGGGATCCCCCGCACCCGCGGGTCCGGCTCGACCGCCTCGCGCAGTGCCCGGGCGATCGCCTTGTACTGCGCTTCGCAGATGTGGTGCGGGTCGCGGCCGTAGATCACCCTGACATGCAGGGCGATCCGGGCGTGGAAGGCGAGTGAGTCGAAGACGTGCCGGTTGAGCACCACCGGATAGTTGTTGCCGACGGTGAACCCAAGGATCGAATCCGGTTCACCGGTGTGCACCGAAAAGGGGCGGCCGGACACGTCGACAGCAGCGTGCGCAAGGGTTTCGTCCATCGGGATGAAGCAATCACCGAACCGCCGGATTCCTGCCTTGTCGCCCAGCGCCTCACCGATGGCCTGGCCGAGCACGATCGCGGTGTCCTCGACGGTGTGGTGGGCGTCGATGTCGACGTCCCCCACCGAACGAACCGTCAGGTCGAAGCTGCCGTGCACCCCGAACGCGGTGAGCATGTGGTCGTAAAACCTGACGCCGGTGGAAATCTCGACCTGTCCGGTGCCGTCCAGGTCGATATCCACCAGCACCGATGACTCGCTGGTGGACCGCTCGATGCGGGCCCGGCGACCGGTCACGATGCTCACTACGCTCTCCCTGCTGTGGCGAACAATTGCGCACTCTTCTCGAGCAGCACGTCGTTCTCCACGTCGGTGCCGATGGTGGCCCGCAGATACCCGGGGATCCCCATGTCCCGCACCAACACTCCGGAATCCAGATACTGTCGCCAGGCCGCGGCCTGGTCGTCGAACCTGCCGAACAGCAGGAAGTTCGCATCCGAGTCGATGACGTCGAACCCGCTGGCCACCAACGACTGCCGAACCCGGTGGCGTTCGGCGACCAGATGGGCCACCGAGCCGAGGGTGTCGTCGGCGTGCCGAAGGGCCGCCGACGCTGCCGCCTGAGTGAGCGTGGACAGGTGATAGGGCAGGCGCACCAACAACAATGCATCGATCACCGCGGGCGCGGCGGCCAGATAACCGAGCCGGCCGCCGGCGAACGCGAATGCCTTGGACATGGTCCGCACGACCACCAGTTGGGCCGGGAACTGGTCGATCAGTCCGATCGCGCTCGGCCGGTCCGAGAATTCGGCATAGGCCTCGTCGACCACGACCATTCCGGGGGCTGCCCGGACCAGGGCCCGAATGTCCTGCAGCGGAAGGGATCCACCGGTTGGATTATTCGGGCTGGTGATGAACAACACGTCGGGGGCGCGCTCGGTGACGAGTTCGGCGGCCGCATCGACGTCCACCGTGAAATCGGCCCGCCGCGGGCAGGAGATCCAGCTGGTCCTGGTGCCGGAGGCGATGATCGGGTGCATCGAGTACGACGGTTCGAACCCGAGCGCCGATCGTCCCGGACCGGCGAACGCCTGCAGCAACTGCAACAGGATCTCGTTGGACCCGTTGGCCGCCCACACGTTCGCGCTGGACAACTCCAACCCGGTCGACCGGGAAAGGTAGCCCGCCAGCTGTTCCCGGAGCGCGACGGCGTCCCGGTCCGGGTACCTGTTCAGCTCGACGGCGACCGCAGCCACCGAGTCGGCCAGGTCGGCAACCAGCGCAGCCGATGGCGGGTAAGGGTTCTCGTTGGTGTTGATCTTCACCGGTACGTCCAGTTGCGGCGCACCGTACGGCGACTTGCCGACCAGATCGGCACGCAGCGGGAGATCGGCCAGCGTGACGTCGACGCCGATCATGCCGGCTCGAAACGGGTGGCGACGGCCTCGCCGTGGGCCGGCAGATCCTCGGCAGCCGACAGCGCCAGCACGTGCGGCGCCACCGCCGCCAGCGCGTCCCGCGAGTAGTCGATCACCTGCATCTGCCGCAGGAACGTCATGGCGGACAGGCCGGCCGAGAACCGGGCCGATCCGCCGGTCGGCAGCACATGGTTGGACCCGGCGCAGTAATCGCCCAACGACACCGGTGAATAGGCGCCGACGAAGACCGCCCCGGCATGGGAGATCCGGCCGGCCACCGTTGCCGCGTCGCGGGTCTGGATCTCCAAGTGCTCGGCGGCGTAGGCATCGGCAACCTCGATCGCCGCGTCCAGCGAGGCGACCAGCACGACACCGGACTGCCTGCCGGTCAAGGCATCGCGGACCCGATCGGCGTGCTTGGTCAGCGACACCCGTTGCGCAAGAACGCTGTCGACCTCGTCGGCGAGCTCGACGGAGGTGGTGATCAGCACCGATGCTGCCAACGGGTCATGCTCGGCTTGTGAGATCAGGTCAGCGGCAACATATCTGGCGTCGGCGGAATCGTCTGCGACCACGGCGATCTCGGTCGGGCCGGCCTCCGAGTCGATTGCCACGGTGCCGCGGAGCAGCCGCTTGGCGGCCGTCACGTAGACATTTCCCGGGCCGGTGATGACGTCGACGGGGTCAATGGCGACACCGTCGAGATCGATCGCGCCGAGCGCGAGCAGTGCGATGCCCTGCGCGCCACCGGCGGCGTAGACCTCGTCGATACCCAGTAACGCGCACGCGGCCAGGACGTTCCGATCGGGCCAGCCGTCGTTGTCCCGCTGCGGCGGCGAGGTGACGGCGATCGCCCGCACCCCGGCGACCTGCGCCGGGACAACATTCATCACGACACTCGAGGGGTACAGCGCGAGACCGCCGGGGACATAGAGCCCGACCCGGCGGACCGGTACCCAGCGTTGGACGACAGTCCCGCCGGGTGCGATTTGGGTGACCTTCTCGATCGGCAGTTGGGCCGTGTGGCCGACCCGGGCGCGGGCGATCGACTCGGTCAACGCGGCCCGTACCGACGGCGTCACCACGTCCAGGGCGGCAGCGATGACGTCGGCGGGCACCCGCAGCGATGCCGGCCGCACCCCGTCGAAACGCTCCGAGGCGTCCAGCACGGCCTGCGCGCCACGCCGCCGCACGTCGTCGATCAATGGCTCGACGCTGGCGGTGGCGTCGCCGATGTTCACGGCCGCCCGGGGCAGGACGCCGCGGAGGGTGCCGAGACCGGCACGCAGGTCGATCCGCTGCAACATGAGTTCAGCCTAGGTGGTCAGGAGGCCGGGTTGAGCCCAAGGTCCAGCCCGAGGTCGAGCGCGGGCGCGGAATGCGTCAGCGCGCCGACCGCGAGGAAGTCGACCCCGGTGGCGGCCACCTCGGCGGCCCGTTCCAGGGTCAGCCCGCCGGAGGCCTCCAGCAGCACCCGAGCCGACGCCGAGCGGGCCCGGCGCACCGCCTCCGCCGTTTCTGCGGTCGAGAAGTTGTCCAGCAGAACAAGTTCGGCACCCGCCGCGACGGCTTCGTCGAACTGATCGAGAGTGTCTACCTCGACCTCGAGCATGATCGACGCGTTGCGGGATCGGACGGCCTGGATCGCGGCGCGGACGGATCCGGCCGCCGCAACGTGGTTGTCCTTGATCAGCGCGGCATCCCCGAGACTCATCCTGTGGTTCACGCCGCCGCCGCAGCGCACCGCGTATTTCTCCAGCGCGCGAAGCCCGGGCAGCGTCTTGCGGGTGTCGCGGATCTGCGCACCGGTGCCGGCGATCGCGTCGACCCAGGTCCGGGTGACAGTGGCGATGCCGGACAGATGGGTGAGCAGATTCAACGCTGTCCGCTCGCCGATCAGGATCCCCTGGGTGGGACCGGTCAGGGTCAACGCCGGCTCGCCGGGTACCAGCGGCCCGCCGTCCGGCACCACCTGTCGACAGGTGCCCGCCGGCCCGATCACCATGTCGAACACTGCAAGGGCGACCGGGCCACCGGCCAGCACCCCCGCCTGTCGGGGAGTGATGGCTGCCCGGCTCATCTGATCGATGGGTACGGTCGATGTGGTGGTGACGTCCGGACCGTCACGCAGGTCCTCGGTGAGGGCCAGATCGATGACGGACGCCACCTGGTCCGGAACGAGCCCGGCGGCCGCGATCGCCAGCCGGGTGTGTTCGCTCAGGCCCATGCGACTGCCGGGCGGAGGTCGGCCACCTCGGTGTCGATGACGCCGCCGACCTGCCGGACCAGCACGGAACGCTCCCAGGCCGGTGATCGTTCGGCGTGATCGTTCCGGACATGGCAGCCGCGGGACTCGGCCCGCACCTCCGCGGCCGCCAGCAGGGCGGACGCGGCCAGCGCGAGGTTCGCGGTCTCCACCGCCCAGCGGTCGGCGAGCGGAGCCGGCGCGGCACCGAGCGCACTGACGGTCGACTGGGCGGCGAGCAGCCCGACTCTGTCCCGGCCGATACCCGCGGCGCGACTCATCGTCGACTGGATCGCCGACCGGCCCGCCGGGTCTGTGCCGGCCACCGGGGTGAGGATCAGTTCCGCGGGTCGGGACGAGGACAGCGCCACCTCGGAGTGGACCGCGGCGGCGGCCCGCTCCCCCATCACCAAGCCCTCCAGCAGGGAGTTCGACGCGAGCCGGTTCGCCCCGTGCAGCCCCGTCCGGGACACCTCGCCGATCGCGAACAGGCCGGGCACCGTGGTACGCCCGTCCAGGTCGGTCAGCACCCCGCCACAGTGGTAGTGCGCGGCCGGCGCCACCGGAATCGGGTCCGTCGTCGGGTTGACGCCGGCCAGCGCACAGGCGGCCGACACGGTGGGAAACCGGCGGGCGAAGACGGCCGGTGCGATCCCCGTCGCATCCAGGAACACATGATCGGAAATACCGCCCGGCGCCAGAGCCATCCGCCGGGAAACGGCCAGCGACACCACATCTCGCGGCGCCAGGTCGGCCAACGGGTGCGCGCCCAGCATGATCCGGGCACCGGCACCGTCAAGGAGCACCGCGCCCTCGCCGCGCACCGCCTCGGTGATCAGCGGACGGTGCCCGAGATCGCCGGGGCCGGTCCACAGCACCGTCGGGTGAAACTGCATGAACTCGGTGTCGGCCAACGCGGCACCCGCGCGCAGCGCCATCGCCAGTCCGTCGCCGGTGGCCACCCCGGGATTGGTGGTGGCCGCATACAGGTGACCGGCTCCACCGGTGGCGAGCACGACGGCGGCGCTGCGGATCAGGCCGACCCGACCGTCCGGTCCCAACACGGAGAGCCCGCGGGCCCGGCCGGAACCGTCCAGCACGACGTCGAGCGCTTGGTGACCGGCGAGCACCGACGGCAACCCACGGACCGCCAGCAACGCACGCTCGATCTCCGCGCCGGTGGCGTCACCGCCGGCATGGATAACCCGGTTCGCCGAGTGCCCGCCCTCGCGGGTGCGCAGCAGGCCGTCCGGGCCGGCGTCGAACAGCGCGCCGTGCTCGATCAGCCGTTCTACCGCGGCCGGACCCTCGGTCAGGATCAGCTCGACGGCGATCGGATCGGACAGCCCGGCGCCCGCGACCAGGGTGTCCTCGATGTGGGTGGCCACCGAGTCGCCGGGGTCACGCTCGTCCCGGACGACCGCGACGCCGCCCTGCGCCCACTGGGTGCTGGCCTCCTCCGGCCGCCCCTTGGTGATCAACAGCACCGACAGTCCGGCGGCGGCCGAGTTGACGGCGGCGGTCAGGCCGGCCACGCCGGTGCCGACCACGACGACGTCGGCGCTGGCCTCCCAGGACGGCAGCAGGGTGCCGGCAGCACTGGTCAACGAGGGTGAACTCAGCGGGCCGCTCATTCGCCCCGTACTCATTCGCCGCTGCCGCTCTGGCCGATCGCGATCATCCGCTCCACGGCGCCGCGCGCCCGGGCCGCGATATCCGGGTCGACAACCACCTCGTCGCGCATCTCTTGCAGCGAGACCAGCAGTTTTGCCGGGGTGATCATCTTCATGTACTTGCAGGACGCCCGTTCGTTCACCGCGCGGAAGTCAACCCCGGGGGCGGCCTTGCGCAGTTGGTGGATCATGCCGATCTCGGTGGCCACCAACACCTGCCGGGACGTGCTGACCTTGGCGGCGTCGACCATCTCGCCGGTGGACAGGATCTTGATCCGATCCGCGGGCACTGCACCGGCCGTTGCGAGGTACAGCGCACTGGTGGCACAGCCGCACTCCGGGTGGATGTACAGGTCGGCGTCGGGATGGGCTTTGGCCTGCGCCGTCAACTGCCCGCCATTGATGCCGGCATGCACGTGGCACTCCCCGCCCCAGACGGAGATGTTGTCCCGGCCGAGCACCCGGCGGACGTGCGCGCCGAGGAACTGGTCGGGCCCGAACAACACCGGGGTGTCGGCGGGAATGGAGCGGACGACCTCAACGGCATTCGATGACGTGCAGCAGATGTCCGTCTCGGCCTTCACCTCGGCGGTGGTGTTGACGTACGACACCACGACAGCGCCGGGGTTCTCAGCCTTCCAGGCGCGCAACTGATCGGCGGTCAGCGAATCGGCGAGCGAGCAGCCGGCGTTGGCATCCGGGATCAGCACGGTCTTCTCTGGCGAGAGGATCTTCGCCGTCTCGGCCATGAAATGCACACCGCAGAAGACGATGGTCGACTGCGGCGCGGTGGCGGCGATCCGGGACAGGGCCAGCGAGTCGCCGACGTGGTGGGCGACATCCTGGATCTCCGGCACCTGATAGTTGTGCGCCAGAATGACCGCGTCGCGCTCTTCGGCCAGCGCATGGACCTCGCTGGCCCACTGCGCGAAATCGAAAGGCGGCGCAAAGTCAAAAGGCGGCGCGGTATTGCGCGCCGGGACGTCGAGCGCCGGGTTCCGGGTCGGTGCGGTCATGGTGCCCTCCTGGCATCCGCCCCGGGCTCAAGGTGACAAGGCCGAGGTTTTCGACTTACAATCGATAACGTGCCCAATAGTATCAGGTCGTTATCTCCCGGTCATCTTGAGGACACTCAGGTCGAGGTTCTTGCGGCCGTTTTCACAGTCCGCCCCGATCGTCTGCGACGGGTGTGTCTGCAGGTGCTGCTGTGGCAACGGGCCCGGGAACCGGACGCTGGGAAATGGGCCCTGCCGGGCGGTCTCGTGCTGACCGACGAGGACGTCGACGACTCGGCATCCCGGCAACTGGCCGAGAAGGTGGACCTCGACCGGGTCGCCCACCTGGAGCAGATCGGGGTGTTCTCCGACCCGGGCAGGGTGCCCGGTGCCCGGGTGATGGCCACCGGATTCCTCGGCCTGGTGCCGCTCGACGCCGACCCGCGACTCCCGGAGGACACCGCCTGGCATCCGGTGGACGACCTGCCGCCGACCGCCCTTGATCACGGGCTGATCGCGGATCGGGCGCACCGCCGGCTGCAGGCCAAGCTGTCGTACACCAACATCGGATTCGCGTTGGCGCCGGCCGAGTTCACCATCGCCGAACTGCGCCGGGTTTACGCCACCGCACTGGCGCACGATGTGGACCCGACGAACCTGCAGCGCATCCTGACCAGACGCGGCATGCTGGAGCCGACCGGGACGACCGCGGCATCGGGACCCAGCGGCGGCCGGCCGGCCGCAATGTACCGGTTCACGCTGCACGAACTGCGCGTCACCGACCCGTTCGCGGCCTTCCGGCCGCCGGCCGAGTAACGCCGCGGCACCGTCGACCGGGCCTGCTGGACCCGAACGACCACCCGGACGGAATCAGGGGACGGTGACCAGTTCCCACGGCGTTGTCTCTCCCGGCTTGCTGGGCGGGGCACCTGGCGTCGTTCCCTGCGTCCAGAATTTCGCTTGGTAGCCGACGCCGTTGAGCAACACCCGACTGCCCGCGACGTAGACGTCCGTGGCGTTCCACTCCGGATAAGTGCCGGCCGGCAGCGTCGGTGTCGGGGCTGGTGTCTCGCCCGGCAGGACCGGCCCGATCAGCGTCCACGGAGTCAGATCCGCGCTGGCCACCGGAATGTCCGGCTGATCGTCGGTGGTGTACCACTTCGCCTGATACACGTTGCGGTGCCAGACGATCTGGGTGCCCTTCGGGTAGGACTGGTTGGCGTTCCAGATCGGGTACGGCGAGGTCGCCGGGTCGTCGGCGATCCCGGCGACGGAGGTGGGAGCGACGGACTCCGACGGGCTGGTGGTGCTGTCAGTGACCACGGCGGACGGATCGGCGCCGCCGGCCACCGCTCCGAGGATGCCGGCGAATTCGCCGAGCGATTGTGCGACCCCGCTGCAGGAATCGGAGACCACCTGCAGATTGGGATAGTTGGGTCCGCAATCCTGATCCCGGTTGGCCGACCACATCGCCACCCGGCCGAGGTGGTTGAGTTCGGCGAAGGCCGCGAGTTGACGGGCGTCGTCGAGACCGAAAACCTCGTCCGCGATGTCATTCTGACCGATCATCGGCGTCGCGCCGACACGTTGCCAGGCCTGCACGGTGGTCAGGGTCACTCCGGTGACGGCGTACGCCGCGATGACCTGCTGCTGCAGCGCGGTCAACGCCAATTCACCCTGATCGGCCATGGTGGTCCCGGCTGGAAGTGGCACCCCGTAATCCATCGTCATCCCGTTCACCCCGGCCAGGTCGACCTTGGCGGCGAGCGTGGCGGTGAGCACCCCAAGCCCCTCTTCGGTCAGCCCGGAGCCCCCCACGGCCAAGGTCAGCCAGACCGACAGCGGCTTGCCGACCGCAGCCTGCGCGGCTTGCACAGCGGCGATCGCTTGCCCGCGGCGCGTCGAAACGGCGGTATCCGAAGCCGTCGAACCCTCGACATCGAGGTCGATCGACGTCAGCGAGTAGCGGTCCACCACCGACTGATAGGCCGCCGTCAGCTCGGTCGGGTCGGTGCACCCGATGCTGAGCTCGGAGTTTGCCGCGCCGCCGAAGGACACCGCCACTTCGCCGCCCAGCTGCCGCAATCGCGCCACCCGGCGGTCGAGGCTGAGAGCGTCCGACGCTGCGGCCAGGCCGTAGGCAGACCCCCAACTCGGCGTGCAGGGCTCGGTGGGCGCGCTGACGACGAAGCTGAGGATCGCGGAGGTCGGGGGCGAATGGGTGGCGTCCTCGAAGGCGTACTGCGGTGTTGCGGTGATGTCGACGTACGGCGCGAACAACGATGACACCGGCGCCGCGTTCGCCTCGGCTTCCTTGACCCGCAATCCGATCACCACCCCGGTGACCGCAAGTGCCACCACAACAATGACCGCACCGACGCGCACGACGGACAGTCGGCGGCCGTTCTTCCGGCTCATTCGCTGCCTTTCGTGGCGCGGTCGGTCGAGTTGCCGATCCGGTCGTTCGCGCTACCCGCGCGGTCGGCGGCGCTCCCCGCCCGATCCGCAGGACTCCCCGCCCGGTCGTTCGCACCACCGGCCCGGTCACTTGCGCCGCCCGCCCGGTCCCCGGCATCGCCGGCCCGGTCAGCCGCGCTGCCCGCCCGGTCGTTCGCGCTGCCAGCGCGATCGCTGGCCCGGCGATTGTGCGCGCCGCCGGAACGGTCGCTGGCCCGCCGGTTGTGCCGGACGGCCGCGGGCGGCGGCGTCGCCAGAATGCGGAACATCCCGGTCCCGGCGGAGACATGCTCGCCGGTGGCTGTCGCCGCCGCGCCCCGGTACAGCACGTCCTCCCATGATGGCCCGCTGGCCACCGGCGTCGCGCGGCGCTGCCGATCACGCACCACCGGCTTCGCCGATTTCTCCGGCACATACAGGCGTTCGACGAAACCCAGCCAGATATCCACGATGGCGTTCTGCACCCCCATCAACGCAACCAGCGCGTAGGAGGCAGTCGCTGCGTTGAAGGCGGCGAAGGCGGCATTCCCCCAGTTCCCGATCTTCACATCCCGGTACACGGTGAATACCGAGTACCCGATGATCAGGAACGGTGACAACGCGAACAGCAGGCCGGTCGCCGTACGGTTGCTGACCTTCGGCGTCCGGGCGAACGGAATGCTGCGCCCCGTGATGGCCTGTTGGATCGACTTCGCGACACCAGCCAGGTTGACCGGGAGCAGGATGAGGTTGAAGCCATAGACGCGGAAGATGTCCGCGCGCTTGTAACCGCACCGCTTGAGGTCCGACGACATTGCCAGGAAGTACGGCGCCGCCGCCAACAGCACCAGTGGGCTGAGCAGCTTGCTGTCGAACGGGTAGACGAGCAGGAAGACCAGCGCAACGCTGCTCCAGCAGGTCGAGGCAAGGTAGTTGACCCGCAGCAGCGTCGCGATCGAGCTGCCGTTCTCCGCCCGGCCGATCCGCGCCCGCCGCAGCGCCCACAGTTTCGGCATGATCAACAACCCGCCGTTGGCCCAGCGGCGGCGCTGGATGCTCAACGAACCGAAGTCCGGGGGCGTGGCCGAGTAGCTCAGTCGTTCCGGATAGTTCAGCAGGCTCCACCCGTGGATTGCCAGGTCGAGGCTGGACTCGGTGTCCTCGATGACCGTTCGGTCCATCACGTAGCGGCGGATCTCGAACCCGCCCTGATGTTCCACCTGCACGATGTCGTCCAGCGCCCGCTTGCGGATGACGGCGTTCGCCCCGACCCAGAACGTCGACCCGTAGTAACTCATCCCCTGGTGGACGATGTGCTGAAGATCGGTGGTGGCCCCGGAGAGCCGTTCCATGCGCGTTGATGAGCCGGGAAACGCCGAGTACGGGGTCTGGATCACCGCCAGTCGGGCATTCTCGGGCTGGCTCATCACATAGACGAGCCGCAGGCAGTACTCGGGCAGAATGACGCTGTCCGCATCGAGGGTCAGCAGGTAGTCGGCGTCCGGGACGGCCAGCGTTCCGGTGTTCCCGGAGGGAGCAAGAATCTGGCCCTCGGGCGTTTGCCGGACCTCGAAACTGTGTCCCATCAGCCCGATGTAGCTGTTCAGATTCATCGCCTTGTTGCTCTCCTGAGAGAGCGAGGCGTACTGCTTGCGCTCGAACCAAGTCAGCTCGCTGCGGAACGTCCAGGCCAACCGCCGGTGCAGTTGCATCATCCGGTCGAGCGGGATCTGCGCATCGCTGCCGGCGGCGGTCACCAGAGCGACGCTGACTTCGGCAAAATCCGCGGAGAGCACCCCCAACACCCGATCGGCGAAGAACCGATCGACGTGATCGACGATGATCTCCTCGTCGCTGCGCTTGCGTAACCAGTTGGCCGCCCACCGGTACTCCGCGGCCAGGGCGAGGATCTGGCTGGCGATCGGTTCGTTCTGCCCCGAGGTTTCGTACCGCTCCAGACTGGTGGTGAACCGTTCTTTCGGCTCGGACAGCCACTCGGTCAGTTCGGCCGACAATGCGCGGCCCGCCGCCAGCGTGGCGATGTGTTCGGGCGCGGTCGGGTTGGGCGGATCGTCGAGCAGCAGCACCACCCGCAGGAACGGGTACTCCTGTAACGCCGCGGAGAGCAGCGTCTTGCGGACGATGGATACCTCTTCGCGGTACGACGGCACCAGCACCGTCATGGTGGGCAGCGTGGTGTCGAAACACTCGTCGATGACGGCCCTCGGCACCCGGCGATGCGCCCGCGTCCGGTACAGCGCGCCCTGCCGGGCCACCAGGTACAACAGCGCCGATAGCGCCAGCGAAGAGGTGATCAGGACGTAGCCGATGGTCTCCATGAGGAACCGGACATTGCCCTGGTAGCCGTTGTTGATGATCTCGGTGAAGAACGAGGAGAACACGTAGGCGATCCAGGCCAAAACGGTGATGACGATCCCGATTCGTCCCAGCGCCATCCGGGCGTCGCTCGACGGTGGTGACACTGCGGGCAGCGGATCGATCCGTTTGTCGGACCCCCATTGCCGTTTAACGGTGGGAGCGTGCGTTTCGACAGTCACCAACTACGCCAAACCGGGGGTCATCACCCCTTCAGCGTAACGCATAGTTTTCGTCTTCTACGAAACGAGCGCGACTGAGCCGCGGTCAGTTCGGTCGAGGTTGGGATGTCCGTTCCAGGCAACCAGGAAGGTGTAGACCGCGGCGGCCAATGCCGGTTGGGCGAGTATCACCAGAATGGTGCCGAGGGTCGGCGGCGCGATCACGATCGAGTCAGCGGGAGCGGCGCCCACCGAGGCCGGATCCACGCCCGGCGCGAGCGCGGCACCGACCACCCAGGCGAGCAGCGCCCCGAGCAACGAACCACCGACCAGGGTCACCAGCATTTGCCAGCCGCGGGTCGACCTCACCTGCCAGGCGCCGGTGGCGAGCAGGATCCCGATCGCAATCCCGGACAGGGCGAACAGCGCGACGTCGACGAAGTGGTAGGTCGAGGTGGTCGGAAGCGATCCGAACCGGCCGTCCGCCAACACCTTGTAGGGAATCCCGGGAGCGACGAACGCCCACACCACGCCCTGCACCAGCCCGATGACGACGCAGATCCCGAGCATCGTCAGGATCGCGCGCCTCATGCCAGACAGTCTGCGCCCAACAGGGCCTTGAGATCGCCCATCAGCGCCGAGGTCGGGGTGACCCGCAGGCCGTCATCGAGTTTGAGGGTGGTGGCGCGCCCCGCGTTGAGCAGCTTGAGGTGCACGGCGGTCGTGCCGGGATGGGCCTGCAGGACGTCCCGCAGCCGGTCGACGACCGGCGGGGTGCAGCGGGCGGCCGCGATGCTGACCTGGACCGGGCCCTTGTCCGCGGCAACAGACAGGTCGGGGACCACGACGGACTGAACGTGCAGCGACAGGCGATCCTCGGATCTGGCTACCCGGCCCTTCACCAGCACGACCGCGTCCTCGGCCAGGAGCAGCGAGCAGTCCAGGTACACCTTCGGGAAGAACGCGACCTCGACTCCCCCGGCAAGATCCTCCAGGGTGGCCGACGCCCACGGGTCACCCTTCTTGGTCAACCGACGCTGCAGGCCGGTGAGGATGCCACCGACCGTCACTACCCCACGGTCGGGCACCGTGCCGTCCAGGATGTCCGGAATGGACGCGTCGGACTGCGCGGACAGGATGTGCTCGACCCCGGCCAGCGGGTGCCCGGACACGTAGAGCCCCAACATCTCTCGCTCGAACCCGAGCCGGAGTTTGGTGTCCCATTCGGTGTCCGGAATGGCCAGGTCGAAGGCGCCGCCCATGTCGTCGACGCTCATCTCGCCGAACAGGTCGAACTGGCCGGCTGCCTCGGCCTTCTTCAGCGAGAGCACCGAATCGATCGCCTCGGCGTGCACCATCAGCAGGCCCTTGCGCGGGTGATTCAGCGAGTCGAAGGCGCCCGCCTTGATCAGGGATTCGACCAGTTTCTTGTTGCAGACGGTCGCCTCCACCTTGCTGAGGAAATCGGCGAAGGTGGTGAACGCGCCCTTGTCCTTGCGGCTGCCGATCAACGAGGCCACCACACCGGTGCCGACGTTGCGGACCGCGGACAGCCCGAACCGGATGTCGGTGCCCACCGGGGCGAAGTCGCGGACCGAGGTGTTGACGTCCGGCGGCAGCACGGTGATGCCCATCGACCGGCACTCGGCCAGGTAGATGGCCATCTTGTCCTTGTCGTCACCCACGCTGGTGAGCAATGCCGCCATGTACTCGGCCGGGTAGTTCGCCTTGAGGTAGGCGGTCCAGTACGACACCAGACCGTAGGCCGCGGAGTGGGCCTTGTTGAACGCATAGTCGGAGAAGGGCAGCAGGATGTCCCACAACGTCTTCACCGCGGCCTTGGAGTAACCCCGATCGGCCATGCCGGAGGAGAACTTCTCGAACTGGGCGTCCAGTTCGGATTTCTTCTTCTTGCCCATGGCTCGTCGCAGCAGGTCTGCGGCGCCGAGGGAGTAGCCCGCCACGACCTGCGCGATCGCCATGACCTGCTCCTGGTAGACGATCAGACCGTAGGTGTCGCCCAAGACGTCGGCCAGTGCATCCGCCAACTCTGCATGGATGGGGATGACCGGTTTCCGGCCGTTCTTCCGGTCGGCATACTCGTTGTGCGAGTTGGCACCCATCGGCCCGGGCCGGTAGAGGGCACCGACCGCGGAGATGTCCTCGAAGTTGTCCGGCCGCATCGAACGGAGCAGCGCGCGCATCGGCCCGCCGTCGAGCTGGAACACGCCGAGGGTGTCGCCGCGGGCCAGGAGTTCGAAGGTCTTCGGGTCGTCGAGGGTGAGGTCCTCAAGGACGACGGTCTCGCCGCGATTGGCCTTGATGTTGATCAGCGCGTCGTCCAGGACGGTGAGGTTACGCAACCCCAGGAAGTCCATCTTGATCAACCCGAGCTTTTCGCAGGTCGGGTAGTCGAACTGGGTGATGATCGCGCCGTCCAGTTCCCGTTTCATGATCGGGATCAGGTCGAGCAGCGGGTCGGAGGACATGATCACGCCGGCCGCGTGCACACCCCACTGGCGCTTGAGGCCCTCGAGACCGCGCGCCATCTCGACGACCTTCTTGACGTCCGGGTCGGTCTCCACGAGCGTCCGGAACTCACCGGCCTCGCTGTACCGGGGGTCGGACGGCTCGAACATCTTGGCCAGCGACACGTCCTTGCCCATCACCGGGGGCGGCATCACCTTCGTGATCCGGTCGCCGACGGAGAACGGCATGCCGAGCACCCTGGCGGAGTCCTTCACGGCCTGCTTGGCCTTGATGGTGCCGTAGGTGACGATCTGGGCGACCCGGTCGTCGCCGTACTTCTCGGTGACGTACCGGATCACGTCACCGCGCCGGCGTTCGTCGAAGTCCACGTCGAAGTCGGGCATGGAAACCCGGTCGGGGTTGAGGAACCGTTCGAAGATCAGCCCGTGCTGCAGCGGGTTCAGATCGGTGATCCGCATGGCGTAGGCAACCATCGACCCGGCGCCGGAGCCACGCCCTGGCCCGACCCGGATGCCGTTGCGCTTGGCCCAGTTGATGAAGTCAGCGACCACCAGGAAGTAGCCGGGGAAGTTCATCGCGGTGATGACGCCGACCTCGAAGTCGGCCTGCTTCTGCACCTCGGGCGGGATCCCACCGGTGAATCGAGCGGAGAGGCCCACTTGGACTTCCTTGACGAACCAGGTCTGCTCGGTCTCCCCCGCCGGCACCGGGAACCGCGGCATGTAGGAGGCGTTCTCGTCGAACTCCACGGAGCACCGCTCGGCGATCAGCAGGGTGTTGTCACACGCTTCGCGGAGTTGGTATTTGCCGTCCCACAGTGCACGCATCTCGGCGGGCGACTTCAGATAGAAGTCGCGGGCGTCGAACTTGAACCGGTTCGGGTCGTCCATGGTCTTGCCGGACTGCACGCAGAGCAGAGCCTCATGCGCATCGGCGTCGGAGGCGTCGGTGTAGTGCAGGTCGTTGGTGGCAACCATCGGCAGCTGCAGGTCCTTGGCGAGCCGCAGCAGGCCGTCCCGGACCTTGGTCTCGATGCCGAGACCGTGGTCCATCAGCTCCAGGAAGTAGTTCTCCTTGCCGAAGATGTCGCGAAACTCTGCAGCCGACGCGACCGCTTTCTCATAGTTACCGATCCGCAGCCAGGTCTGGATCTCACCGGACGGGCAACCGGTGGTCGCGATCAGCCCCTTGGCGTACTCACCCAGCAGTTCACGGTCGGCCCGTGGCTTGTAGAAGAAGCCCTCCAGCGATGCCCTGGATGCCAGCCGGAACAGGTTGTGCATGCCCTCGGTTGACTCCGAGAGCAGCGTGATGTGGGTATACGAGCCGGACCCTGACACATCGTCTTCGCCGCCGTTGGCCCACCGCACCCTGGTCCGCTCGAAGCGGGACGTGTTCGGGGTGAGGTAGGCCTCCATCCCGATGATCGGGTTGACCCCGGCGGCCCTGGCTTGCCGGTAGAAATCATGCGCACCGAAAACGTTGCCGTGGTCGGTCATCGCCAGGGCGGGCATGCCCATCTCGGCCGTCCGCTCGAACAGCTTGCCCAGCTTTGCTGCGCCGTCGAGCATCGAGTACTCGGTGTGCACGTGCAGGTGGACGAATGAATCAGTCTTCGACACCGAGCCCCCTTCTTGATGGCAGCTCGTTTGTATCACTGAACTCCGACAGTCCCCGGCGCGCCGCCGTCCGCGAGTTCTATCCGCCCGTCACGTGACAGTAGGCCTGGGTGTAGGAACCGACGACATCCCGGCGCTCGGGCACCACTTGTGCAAGCAGATCCTGAATCCGCAGCTTCAAACCCTGAAGTTCCGGTGCAGACTCTCCGACAAGATGCTCGGCCAACCGATCGAGTTCATGGACGACGGCGACCTTCCGGGTCGCAAGATCATGACTGGCCGTCTCGACGGCAGAGACTCTTGCCTGCAACGCTGCCAATTCCACGCGGCACCCCACTTCAGCAGGTCATATCTCCACGAAGGATGGAGACTACCCCGCGCCGAAACAGACGAACCCGGCTGCCACCGCGATGCGACCAGGCTCACTGTCGGCGGCGCGAACCTGCGCGGCGGCCAACGCCTCTGCCGGTGAGTGACCGGCCAGTCCGGCATGGAAATCGAGCATGAGACCGGCAGTTTCGGCATCGTCGATATCGACCACGCTGGCGACCAGGCTACGCACTCCGATCCGCAGTAATTCGGAGGCGAGGCCAAGCACTTCACCCCCCGGCAGGCTCGCGGTTCTACCGGACTGACAGGCCGAGATCACCACCCTGGACGGGGCGCGCCGCACGTGCTCCAGGTCGTAGACCGTCAATGGCCCGTCGGCGACAACGATGTCGGAGAACATCGGATTGTCATCGCGAAAGTGGCCGTGCGCGGCGATGTGGACCAGACCGGCTCCGTCGATAGCAGCAATCAACGCCTCAACCGTCGCCTGCTCACCTCGCATCACCGTGGCCTGCGGGTACCTCACTGCGAGCGCAGCGACCTCCGGCTCGGCGTGCCGCAGGCCAGGGCCGGAAACCAGGACCACCGGGCCGCCGTCGGAGTCCGATGGTTGTGTCGATCGTTCCCAGGACGTGGCGCTGGGCGTCACGGACAGCGGGCGTCCGCGCAGCATCGGCAGCACGGACCACGGGAGGCGCTGCAGAGGTTCGGTGGGCACGATGACCATCGCCCGGTCGCCCAGCAGCTCGCGGAACGGGGCGAGCAACTGGGTCTCGATGCGCAGACTTGATTGCTGCAGTGCCGATAGGGCGGCAACCACCGATTGGGCGGAGCTCTGCGGGCGAGCCAGGCGGCGCAACAGGAAGGGCAGGATGTCCAGGTCGCGCCGGAGGGTGTCCAGCTGACCGAGATCATGGAGTAACGCCCGCCCGTCGACGATGGTGACCGCGTGCAGGGCGCCGTCGACATTCAGGTACTCCACCAACGCCCGGTCACCGAGTTCGGCTGCAACGTGGCGGCTGGTGCTGACCTTGCTCGGTGACGGGTCCTCGGCGGGGGCGGATCTGCGGGACCGGTCACGCACCGCCCGCTCCAGGGCAACCTGCCGGGCGACCAGCTCCGGCTGGACGGAGCGGCCGGATTGCACTGCTTCCAATCGCAGGGACAGCACCTGCCGAAGCTCGCCGAGCTCCTGGTTCAGGACCGCATCATCGGGTGGTTTGACCGCTGTCAGCAGATGCGCTGCACGGGTGTGCTCAGCCCAGCTGAAGACGGTCGACGGCCGACCATCCAACAGGGCCGCCCGCAGCCCCAATTCGGCGAGCTGCTCGACCCGGCGGGCGGCGACCGCCTGCAGGTCGGTAGCACCGAGGGAGGCACGGTAGTCCGCCACCAGCGCCAGCCCCCGCAGCGCGGCGCGGCGGGCACCGGGTCGATCCCCGTCCAGCAGCCGCAGCATCGCCTCGGCGTGCCAGGCCTGAGTGCGGTTCCACACCGGCCCCGACGCTCGCTGTGAGCTGATGGCAGCGAGCTCCCGCCGGGCGAATGCCGTCCGCTTCTCAACGATTGCCAGGGATGCGGCCAGTAGTCGCGCATCGTTGGCCGTCACGTTGAAGCCGGCCCTGTCCAGCCGGACCTGGGTGCGGTGCACCTCGGTGGAGGTGACCTCGTCCGCCGGTGGGAGCAGCCTGGCCCGGATGCCCACCCAACGCGCAAACGCTGCCCACGCGGGTCGGCGCTGCCGGTTGAAGATCCGCAGGGCCGCTGCCGATTCGTCGGCGGCGGTGGACTTGTCGCCTTCGCTCAGCGCGGCCTGTGCCAACCGGACCCGGGCTTCGGCCAGTTCGCCGGGCTCTCGCCGCCCGGCCGCGATGGCGACCGCCTGTTCCGCGGCGGCTCTGGCCTCGGCGGCCAGGCCGACAGAGATCAACAACTCACAACGGTCGCGCCATAGTTCCAGCGGGACGTCCCGATGGCGCGAGTAGGCCGCCTCGGCCGCGTCGAACTTCGACAACGCGTCCGGGACGTCTCCCCTGGTTCCTGAGATGCAGCCGAGATTGTGCAATGTGATGGCCTGGTGCAGGCCCTTTCCCATCTGTTCGAACAACACGGCAGCCTCGCGCAGATCCCGCTCGGCCTTTTCCAGTTCGCCCAGATCCAGCTGGATCACGCCGCGATTTCCGAGCAGCTCGGCAAGGACCTGCCGGTCGCCGCTGCGCCGGACCAGTGGCAATGCCTGCTGGTAAGCGTCGAGGGCGTCGCCGCGCCGGCCCATCACCTTCAGGACAAGCGCTTCCATCATCAGCAATCGCCCGGCGTCTTTGCCGGTGAGAACCGGTCTGGCGATGGCGATCTGCCGCAGTGCCTGACTGGTCCTGCCCTGCCTGGAAAGCACATATGCCAAGTCTGCCCGGCTTTGCGCGGCGGACAACTCATCGCCACCGCGGCGCGCGAACCGAATAGCCTTCGACAAATGGTCAGCTGCCGCATCGGAATCCGAGAGGTGCCCAGCGATCAAGCCCAACGCTCGGTGCGCAATGCCGACAGTTGTCCAATCCCGTTCCCGCCGACCCTGGCTCTCGGCAAGGTCGGCCAGTGCCCGGGCTTCGGCGGGTTCGGTGAGATACAACCGCACCGCATCCAGCGCAGAAGCCCGAGCACTGCTCATCCCCCGGAACATACCGGACAGCTGGTTGAGCGGTGTTTGGCGCAAGGAATCGAGTAGGACGGTCAGCTGACCTGACCCTCACCATCACGCCCGGCGGCGGTATTCAACTTATCGACCAACTCTCGAGCGAACCAGGTCCAAAAACCCCCGATGTTTCCGGTACCGCGCCGCCCAAACCCTCGACGGCTTCTCCGCCCGCGCTTGCAGGAGTTCCTCGAACACGACCTCCCGCCGAACGAACGGCGTATTGTCTGCGCCGATTCGCACCTCTGCATTCTTCTCGAGCAACTTCACCGCATCCCTCGCCGAAACATCGGAATCGGTCATCGTTCGCGCGATTGCGCCCGAAACAATGGCGGTCGAGAATGAAGTGCCGGACCATCGTGCCCAGCCCTTGAAATCGACCTCCTTGCCGGACCCCAGGACTCGACGATCGAGGAACGTACTGAGTAGATTCTTGCCATCGGCCGCAAATTGGACCCAGTCGCCGAAGTTGCTCCAATCCGCCCAGCGGGTCGGGTGATCATCGGACACCGAGCCAACGCTCACCACACCCTCACAGGCCGCTGGCCAGAACCGTTGCGGCTCAACGCCAGGGGAGAGGTTCCCCGCGGCCGCGACGATGACCAGTCCCGGCCAATCGGTGAGAACCGTGTCGAATGCCGCCTGCATCTCCACCGTGAAGGAATCATCGTCGTCGAAACAGCCCAACGACAAGTTGATGATTTGCACCCCACGCTCGGCCAGGGTCCTGACCGCGTCGAGAACTTCTGCAGCTGTGGCTTTCCCATCCGGTCGAAGCACCCTCTCCACCCACACACCGGCGGCAGGGGCCTGCTGGAGAATGAGGCCGGTGATGAAGGTGGCATGACCACTGAAGGCTGGAAGGGCGAAAGGTCCATCGCAAGGTGGAGTGAACGACTCAAACTCGTTGGGCGAAGCAAGATAGCCGCCATCGAGCCATGGATGGTCCGTGAATGCGCCGTCGACCAGGCCGATGAGAACACCCTCGCCATCCATCGTCTGGTTGCCTACTTCCCGCCGCCGCCTGGCAAGCCGGCGAAGAGAGGCCGTCGGCAATCCATTGCCGTGGTAATCCATGCCGGTGCCGCCCACTTTGACGTCCCGAAGTTCGCTGTAGTCGATGGGTGCACTCAACTCGCGACCGAGTGCGTTCGACTGGTCATTCTGGGTCGACATTCCGAGCTCCTTCTGGGGTGACCCTGCCTTGAACAGGCCGGGTAAAGGTGAACCGCGTTCCCCGACAAATACACAACAACCGATCAGCAGGACAGCCAATCAGTCATGAAATTCGAATCCTGAGTGTCACACCTGAACCGAATTGGACCACCGGAAATTCTGTCGACAACGAAACACCCGAGCTCATCGGTCCGGGTTTCAATGGCGGGCCCAGCTGCGCCCACGACGGTAATCAACGCGGCCCGCATCGGAAGGATCTGGCCGACGATCTTGCGCTGGCCGATCTCCACCTCGAGGCCGATACCGTTGCCTTCGAAGACCAGGACCCGTGGCTCATTCTCGGCGTCCCCGCGCACTCCTGCGACATCAAACAGCGAATCTGATTCCAGCAACAGTCTTTCCAATTCCCGGTCGACGCTCCGCCAGGCGAAAGCAGACTTGGCATCGCGGAGGAGTCGCCCGGGCACAAGTGGGCCGTCGGCCAACGCTGCCCGCAATTCCCGCAGCAGCGCGTCGTCGGCATCTCGCCAGTCGGCTGCGCACATCACCGGTGACCTCCTACTCGATGAGCGGCGTCGCCGAGCGCGATGGTCGCCTGCACCGCAGGAGTCGCCCGCAGCTGGGCCAGCGAACGGGACATGGTCGAACCGATGCTCCCGATCGGTATCGCGAGCCGAAGGCTGATCTCCGCGTCGCTGATCGGCGGGTCCGCCACCAGTAACAACAGCATCTCGCGACTCTCCGGCCCGAGTTGGGCGAGTCCGGCACGAAGTGCGCTGCCCAGTTCGGCAGCCAACTGTTCGCCGTCCAGTACTTCCCTGTCTAATTGCCGGCCGAACGACCAGCCTGGTGGCCGCGGAGCGCCGTGACCACCACGCTTGGTACCCAGCACCGCCAACACCTCGTGCCGGGTCGCCGCTGAGAGCCACCGAGCCAACGCCCGCGCGTCCCTGATCACATCGAGCTGCTCAACCAACCGGAGCCAGACCGTCTGGCTGACGTCCTCGGCATCCTTGTCCGACAACCGAGCGTCCCGGATCATCGAGAACACCATCGGCAGGTAGCGCTCGACCAGGCCTTCCCAGGCAGCCTGTTCGCCCAAGGAGGCTGCGGCGAGCAACTCGGCCACAGACCGTCTTTCCATTCTCTGGCACCTCCGCCGGCCAAGCCCTCGATCCACCAGGCGTGCAACGGCGCACCTGTTGGAACCGATAGGAAGGTCGGCGGAAAAATACAAGATTGGTGGAAGTTAATCCTCGTGAGTTGCCCGCAGCCGACCAGCGGCCCTGACTTCGGGGTCACGGCGGGCGTTCCACAGCCAGGCGAGGCTGTTGGCGATGGGCCGCAATACCGCCTTGTCGTTCCAGTAGGCGACATGCGAGACCGGCGACATGCCGAGCGGGAAGGCGCCAACAGAGACCGATCGATCCTCATCGACAGCCTTGTCGTAGTCCGCCGAGAGCCCCTTGAGCGGAAAGGCCAGCACGTCGTCGGCATCATAGAAATTGATCCATTCGGCGGCCGCGGCAATCACCGGGTCGTCGCTGGTCTTCCCCGGGATCTCCACCGGCCGGCTGAAATCACCGAATCGCTCCATCCACAAGGCGATCGGGCTACCCAGTGTGTAGAACGAGGTGAGGGTCTCGCCCCGCTCGAGCGGGGTTGCCTTGTGGCGCCGACCCTTGTGCAGATCGTAGAAATGGTCGGCCGCAATGACACTGCCGAGGCTGTGAGCCACCACGATCAGCGGCGCTTCCGGTGCCCTGGCCGCCAAGGCGGCGAGCGCCTCGTCGACGCACGCGTGCACGGCGTCGTAGACGACCCGGCTGCTCGGGGTGACCTGATAGGCGACGATGTCACCGACGAAATTGCTCACCGCCCAGCGCAGCGTCGGCCAGTGGATCCGCGGTAGCCCGGGGACGTGCCGGACAATCCCCGACAACGCCATCGGCACCATCGCCAGGCTGGAACCGTTGGAGATCCGGTGGGTGAGGTTGTTCAACCCGGAGAACCAGCCACCCGCCCGGTCCGGGAAGGCACCCGCCAACAGTCGGTCCTCGCGTTCCATCACCGCCGGTGCCCAATACGCCGACTCGATGATCAGGTCGTCGTTCGCCGCCTGATCATTGGTCGACTTCGCGAACTCCCTGCGCAAGGCGCTGATCGCCGTCCGGGCGTAGTCGGCCCGGCGAATACCGACGCCGTGGACGAACAGCACCGCCAGTTGGTCGGTCCGTACCGTTGCACTCACAGAACCGGAAACATCCGACCGGTGTTCTCGCCTGCCTCGTACACCGCTTGCGCCGGGCCGACGATCAACGTGTCCGTATCGCCGACCCGATCGAAGTTCTTACCGGTGTAGGGCAGCGTGTGCAGGACGTGCCGCAGCGCGTTGATCCGGGCCCGTTTCTTGTCGTTGCTCTTCACCACTGTCCACGGTGCGTGCTCGGTGTCGGTGTAGAAGAACATTGCCTCCTTCGCGTCCCCGTAGGCGTCCCACTTGTCCAGGGAAGCAAGGTCTGTCGGGCTGAGCTTCCAGCGCCGGACCGGGTCGATCTGCCGGATCATGAATCGGGTGCGTTGTTCGGACTGGGTCACCGAGAACCACAGCTTGATCAGGTGAATCCCGCTGCGGGTCAGCATTCTTTCGAATTCCGGGGCCTGCCGCATAAATTCCAGATATTCGTCCTGGGTGCAGAAGCCCATCACCCGTTCCACCCCGGCGCGGTTGTACCAGGACCGGTCGAACAGCACGATTTCCCCGGCCGACGGCAATTGCGACACGTACCGCTGGAAATACCATTGGCCGCGTTCCCGGTCGGTCGGCTTGTCCAGCGCGACCACCCGGGCACCGCGTGGATTGAGGTGCTCGGTGAACCGCTTGATGGTGCCACCCTTGCCGGCCGCGTCCCGGCCCTCGAAGACGAGCACCAGTTTCTGCCCGGTGTCCTTCACCCAGGCCTGCAGTTTGAGCAATTCGATCTGCACGGCCCGCTTGGCGACCTCGTACTCCGGGCGCGTCATCCGCACGTCGTACGGGTAGTCCTCCTGCCAGGTGGTGACCGGCCGACCATCCGGCCCGACCAGGACAGGGTCATCGTGGATATCGTTGTCGACCGCATAGCCGTCGGTGGAATCGATCAGGCTCCAGCCGGTCGGGGCGTCCCTGGTGTGGCGTGGGCTCACGGCTTGTACTTCTTGCGGCCGATCAGGAACCCGGCGATCAAACCACCGATGGCGGCTATCGTCAGGGCCACCCACAACGCGATCTCGGCGCTGAAGAACAGGAAGTTGACCTGGGTCTGGTCCCTGTTGATCGCGATGAAGACGATCACCACCGCCGCGATGACCAGACCGCCGATGGCCCGTCCGCTCAGGCCCTTCTTTTCCTCGGGGGCTGCAGGATCGATATAGCTCATCTCAGTACCGTCCAACCTGAACGATGTGGATCGGCTCGTTCTCCGGGCCGAGCCAACTCCAATTGTGTTGCGACCAGTGCCACGTCGCTCCAGTAATCAGATCATGGGCGGGGAACGAGTCATCCCAGCCCAGCCCGATCTCGGGCATGTTGAGGTGGAACCAGGTTGCCGCGTTCTGGTGCGGGTCCAGGTTGGCCACCACGATGATGGTGTCGTCCCAGGAATTGTCGCCGTCGCGCACCGTGCGGGACTTCGAGAACACCATCACGTTGGAATTCTCGGCATTGTGGAAGCGGAGATTACGCAGCCAGTGCAGCGCCGGATGTTCCCGGCGGATCCGGTTGATCAGCGACAGGTACGGCGCGATCGACTGACCGGCCTTCGGCCCGTACTCCTCGTAATCCTCCCAATGCCGGTTCTTGAATTCGTACTTCTCGTTGTCGATCTGCTCCTGCGCGCCCGGTCGCGGGATGTTCTCCATCAACTCGTAGCCGGCGTAGATGCCGTAGGTCGGCACCAGGGTCGCCGCCAACGCCGCCCGGAGTTTCCAGGCGGCCCGGCCGCCGTTGGTCATGTAGGGGGTGAGGATGTCGTGCGTCGTCGGCCAGAAACTCGGCCGCATATATGGGGCGGAATCCCTTGCCAGTTCCTGGCAGTAGCTTTCCAGGTCCCACTTCTCGTTGCGCCAGGCGTAGTAGGTGTACGACTGCTGGAACCCGATCTTGCCCAAGCCGTGCATCATGGCCGGCCGGGTGAACGCCTCGGCCAGCCAGATCACCTCGGGATTGTTCAGCGCGACATCACCGATCAGCCATTCCCAGAATTCGACCGGCTTGGTGTGCGGATTATCGACGCGGAAGATCTTCACGCCGTGGTCGATCCACACCTGAACCACTCGGCGGATCTCCGCGTAAATACCCTTCGGGTCGTTGTCGAAGTTCAGCGGATAGATGTCCTGATATTTCTTCGGCGGGTTCTCCGCGAACGCGATGGTCCCGTCGTTGCGGGTGGTGAACCATTCCGGATTGCTCGTCACCCACGGGTGGTCAGGGGCACACTGCAGGGCCAGGTCCAGCGCGACCTCGAGACCCAGTTCACCTGCCCTGGCGACGAAGGCGTCGAAGTCGTCGAAGGTGCCGAGCTCGGGGTGGATGGCGTCATGGCCGCCCTCCGCCGAACCGATCGCGTACGGGGAGCCCGGGTCGTGCTCGTCGACGATCAGCGTGTTGTTCGGGCCCTTGCGGTTGATGGTGCCGATCGGGTGGATCGGGGTCAGGTAAATGACGTCGAACCCCATGGCTGCGACGGCGGGCAGCCGCTCGGCGGCGGTGGCGAAGGTGCCCGACTTCCACAGCCCCGTCGTCTCGTCGAGCTCGCAGCCCTCGGAACGGGGGAAGAACTCGTACCAGGCACCGAACAGCGCCCGCTCGCGTTCCACCAGCCACGGGTAGTCCGGGCTGGGGCTGACGTACTCGCGGAACGGCCGGGCGGCCAATTCGGCCTCCACCGCATGCGAAACGCCTGCGCCCAACCGGTTTCCGGCCGAGTGTGACCGATCCCGGAGCTTGCCGATCGCGTCGGTGAGGACCGCGGCCTGCTCTGGGGTCCGCGGCACAGCGGACACGGCGCGTTCCAGGACCAGCGCGCCCTCTTCGAGCATCATCTCGGTGTCGACGTCGGCGGCGATCTTGATCGCCGCGTCGTGGTGCCAGGTGCCGTAGGGGTCCGACCAGCCCTCGACCCGGAACGACCAGCGCCCGGTGGTGGGCGCGCTGACCGTCACTGTCCAGTGGTCCAGGCCCGGGTTGATGCACGTCATCGGCAGCGTGGTGGTGGCGCCGGACGGGTCGGTGAGCACCACGTTCGCGTTCACCGCGTCGTGGCCCTCCCGGTAGACCGTCGCGGTGATCTCGAATTCCTCGTCCACCACCGACTTCGCCGGTCGGTTGCCGTCGTCGACCGTGGGGAAGACGTCGGCCACCGGGATCCGGCCGAGCGCCCTCGTCCCGGCCGTCGGCGGCACCGTCTTCGGCGGGTCGGGGACCTTCTTGGTGGCCGGCCGGCGGGCCGGTGCGCGCTTGGCTGCTGGAGCCTTAGCCGGTGTTTTTGCTGCTGGAGTCTTTGCCGTCGCTTCAGTCACGCGGGGAACGCTACCCAAGGCGAGGGAAACCGCATCTCGGCGGGTCCATCCCGCCAGGCCTTAGTCGCACTCGACGAAGGAGAGGGCGCCATTGACACAGTACGAGAGCACTGAAACAGCCCAGCAACATAGGAGTGGGTTGTTTCAGTGAGCTCCTCAGCTCCTGGCGGCCCGGTACCGCCTGATCAGTTCGTTGGTCGAGCTGTCGTGGGCCAGCTCCGGATCGTCGGTCGCCTGCAGTTCCGGGATGACCTTCGAGGCCAGCTGCTTGCCCAGCTCGACACCCCACTGATCGAAGGACCCGATGGACCAGAGCGCACCCTGCGTGAACACGCTGTGCTCGTACAGCGCGACCAGTTGACCCAGGACATAGGGCGTCAGTTTCTCGATCAGGAATGTCGACGACGGGTGATTGCCCTCGAACACCTTGAAGGGGACGAGGTTTTCGGCCGTACCTTCGGCCCGCACCTGGTCGGCGGTCTTGCCGAACGCCAGCGCCTCGCCCTGCGCGAAGACGTTGGAGGTCAGGTAGTCGTGGTGATCGCCGAGCGGGTTCAGCGAGTGCGCGAAGGCGATGAAGTCGACCGGGATGGTCAAGGTGCCCTGATGGATCAGCTGGTAGAAGGAGTGCTGCCCGTTGGTGCCGGGCTCGCCCCAGTAGACCGGCGAGGTGTCGTAGTCGACCCGCTCGCCGTCCAGGGACACGGACTTGCCGTTGGACTCCATGGTCAGCTGCTGCAGGTATGCCGGGAACCGGTTCAGGTACTGGTCGTACGGCAGCACGGCCTGGGTCTGCGCGCCGAAGAAACCGGTGTACCAGAACGTCAGCAGCCCCATTAACACCGGCAGGTTCTGCTCCAGCGGCGCGGTCTTGAAGTGCTCGTCGATGGAGTGCGAGCCGGCCAGGAGCTGCTCGAAGTTGTCCGGGCCGATCGCCAGCATGGTGGACAGGCCGATGGCCGACTCCATGGAATACCGGCCGCCGACCCAGTTCCAGAAACCGAACATGTTGTCCGTATCGATGCCGAACGCGGACACCGCCTCCGCGTTGGTGGAGACGGCGACGAAGTGCTTGGCCACCGCGGCATCGTCGCCCAGTTTGGCCAGCGCCCAGTCCCGGGCGGAGCCGCCGTTGGTCATCGTTTCCAGGGTGGTGAACGTCTTGGAGGAGATGATGAACAGCGTCTCCTCCGGGTCCAGGTCGTGCGTCTTCTCGGCAAAGTCGGTGCCGTCGACGTTGGAGACGAAGCGGAACGTCAGGTCGCGCTGGCTGTAGTGCTTGAGCGCCTCGTACGCCATCACCGGGCCGAGGTCGCTGCCCCCGATACCGATGTTGACGATATTGCGGATCGGCTTGCCGGTGTGCCCCTTCCACTCCCCCGAGCGGATCCGGTCGGCGAAGCTGCGCATCCGGCCGAGCACCTCGTGCACGTCCGGGACGACGTCGGCACCGTCGGTCTCGATGACCGCTCCGGCCGGTGCGCGCAGCGCGACGTGCAGCACGGCGCGGTCCTCGGTGATGTTGATGTGCTCCCCGCCGAACATCGCGGCCCGCAGGTCGGCCAGACCGGACTCCCGCGCGAGATCGACCAGCAGGCCGATGGTCTCGGCCGTCACTCGCTGCTTGGAATAGTCAAGGTAGATGCCCTCCGCTTCGAGGGTCAGCGCAGTGCCCCGGGTCGGGTCGCCGGCGAACAGTTCCTTGAGGTGGGCGTCCTTGATGCTCTCGTAGTGCTGCTCGAGCGCCTGGTAGGCGGGACGCTGCCGGAGGGGGGCGGGGACGGTGAAGGTCATGCGCAAAAACCTATCGCCACCGGGAGCCTGCCGCGCGTGGGGTGCAGTCAGTGCGGTCGGTAGGCGTCTCTTCGATGCTCAATGCGGACGACGATCACCTCGCGCGGACTTTCCCGACGTCGGTACAGCACCCGGTAGGTACCGCGCCGGGAAGACCAGATACCGGCGAGGTCAGTACGCAACGGTTTGCCGACCCGCCATGGTTGGGCCACCAGCGTGGTGGTGAGGAAGTCGATGACTGCCGCACCGACCGCTTCGGGAAGCTTGTCCGTGATGGCGCGACTAGCAGGCGGGGTGAGGACGAGTTCGTGACCTTTCTCCTCGGTCAACGGACGAGATTGCGAACCGCGTCAATACCGCGGACGACATCGCCACCGGCGTATACGGCGTCGGCCTCTCGGATGTCGGCCAATGCGTCCGTGTCGCTCAGAGCGGCAAAATGCTCTCTTCGAGCTCGGCGAGATCCGCGACGCTGATCACGATCGCCGCATCGCGGCCATTCCTGGTGATGATGGCACCAACCGGAACAACACCGTCGTTGTGAACGGAATTGCGAATCACACCGGACAGCCCTTCGAGTCTCTCGCCCGTCGGCGCCATGCCGGCCATTGCAACCACCAGGTATGCCTGCTGTTGCGGGTGTTGGACGGCTGGCCCTCCGGGGCGGTCGTCGTCTGCCCGCAGCGCCAGAAGCGCTTCGGACGCAAACCCTATGGAGGAGTCTTGCGCTTGGCCTGAAATCACACTCAAGTACAACCCGAAGGGTTGACCTAGCTCCTGAAAAAGGACACCAGCACGGGCCATGAGGGTCCGTGCCCGCTCAAGTTGAGATATAGCATCCATTGTGCGGCCTCGCGTAGAGCAGTGGCCGAATCGACGGCAACACTGAACGCGGGATCGGCAAGCAAGGCAGACCGGCGCATTTCCTGAGTCGGTAAGTCCGCACCAGGCAACATCAATTCAAGTTCGCCGTTCCCCGTGTTGGCATAGGCCTCGAGGAATCGGACTTTGGTAATAACCTGCGCCGGATCCAATGACATCTCGCGCAGTTGCTGAAGGGACAATCTAGATCAACTCCCGGACGTTTGTCAGCCGCTCGGGCCGAATGAAGCGAGGGTTAGGGTACGTCCATTGCAGGCGGAAATGCGGAATCGGCATGCTGACGAGTTCCCATTTTTCACAACATTGGATATGATTGTCCGGCACCGCGATCTTTGCCACCACCTCGCCCTCCGTTTGAAATGATGAATACCAGCGATACGTATTGAGATCTCGTACTTCTTCCGCCAGGCTTTCAACTTTCAACAAGCGCTCTCGGCGCAAGTATCACCCAGCAGACGTATAGATAACCAATGTCGCGCCGGCCAAAGTCGGTCGCGAAGTACAAGGCAGTAGCATATGCCGCCGCCGGGCTGCGTCCGGCGCAGGGCGATCCGTATCGACCAGGTGGATCGGCTCTGATAATGGCCACGCAGCCGTTGTCCACCCCGCCCAACGTGACTGTTGTCGGAACTCCGAGTTCGCCCCGCCGAAGCCCGCCGAGGCCTCTCCTCCGGAAGCTGAGAAGAAGGTCGAACCAGCTCGGGCAGGTGGCTAACGTCGGTTTGCTCCTCGACGTCTCAAGCAGCACGCAAGGCGAAAAGCTCCGCCAAGCAAAAGGCCGCAGTCCGTGCATTCCTGGAGACGCGTCCGGACCGAACGCCAGCGTTTCCTCATCCTATTCGCGACTACGGCGGAAATTAGGGTGAGAATCCAGTCGGCCAGCTCGGCCACGCAGTTGATACTGAGCGAAGTGAACCGCGCCCCGGCAGGTGGCAATACTGCATTGTTCGACGCGATCAAATACGGTCTGGACGAGCTTGACCGCGCCGCCGGCTCGGGCCAGCTCAAAGCTCTGATTGTCCTCACCGACGGTCAGGAAAACAGCTCATCCGCGGCCGTTTCGGATATTCAACCGAGACTGAGCACCGGCGATTGCATCTTTTTTGGCGTCGCCTATGGCAGCGATGCCGACCAGAATACGCTGGTGGCGTTGGGCCAGCATAGCGGCGGACACTTCACGGTGACCGACGAGGGAAATATCAAGTCAGTATTCGAACTGCTTTCAAAGCACTTGTGATCAGGTGTCGCAACATCGTCGGAGGACTTGCCGCGTACTTCAACAGGGCGATGGTGGCCAGCAATCCTTGACCATCTCACCGTGATCGATGAACTCGACCGACATCGGAGCATCCCGCGACGTGCTCATCGTGGATTCTGTGCGACGTGACTTGTCCGGACAGCTTCTGATGGTCGTTCTCGCTGCAACCGATGCCGCATCGATGACCACCGCATCCCAGCGCTGCTGCTCAACGCCGCGACATACCGGTCCGATTTCAGCGTGTCGATCGAGATGATCACCCGACGGAAGTAATTGAACGGGTTCCGGGTAGCAGGCAACTTGCCGGACCCGCTGAAATCCAACCGGACGAACGGCAACGCGAACCGCGTCCACATTTCGTGCTGCGAAGCCGCGGACGATCGTGGACGTCGTTACTGACGCGCTTCCTCCCCCTGCACTGAGCGTGTCGTCATCGTAACGACATGGCTCAGCTCTCATCATGGCGACCGGGCCACACCCTAGACAGCAGGAGTTCCGGTCTCGCGAGGCGCGAGGTGAGCCGCGTGGGCAACCCCTTTGCGAAAAGCCTGATCTCGGTATGCTCGCGACGTGGATGCTGACAATGTGCCGATCAGCGGCACGCCGTCGCCGTCTTTCGATCGACCACCTCTGGTCGAGGTTGCGCTTGCTGTGGAGTTCAACTTCTGGGCCTGAAGCGTGGTTGGGACGGCCTTGAAGCAATGCCAATTTCTGAGAATGCTGCTCCAACTGCGATTTGGTGGCTCGACCTGCTCGCCGAAGAAGATGCCGTCTCGCCACAGGTCTTTCCGTTGCCGAACGGCGGCGTCCAGGTGGAGTGGTTGGCGGGAAATGAATCGATAGAAGTTGAGATCGGACCGCGCCGTCAGGTGGGCATCCTTGGTATGGATGGCGCGGGAAACTTGTTGGTGGAGGGGGAGTATCCGGATCCGCATGGCGTTATAGTCGGGTTCCTCGGTCCCAGCGGAAAAGAGCGACGTCGAACTCAGAAGGCAATTGCTCAATCGTGCACCTGGGTCATCGACCTCGGAGCACCCCACAGCGATCGATGACGAAGGACTGCCGGACCCTGCATCCGGCCAGCTACCTGATCAGCCGAACGGCGATCGGGAGGCCAAGGTCGATCCAGGCGCGATCAGCGGTGAGCACTTCGGCTGGGACGCTGCGGACGGTGAGGGCGAGGCAGCACCGGTCTCCCAGCGACAATGCCCGGCCGCCGGGCAGGGAGCGCATGGCGCCGGCAAGTTCGGCGTCAGCAGCGCTGAGCGGTTCAACGGTGACCCCGGCGGCGCTCAGTAACTCGCGCAGGCGGGTGACGTCAATCTTGGCATCGACCATCTTGCCGACAACTTCAGCCATGTTGGCGGTGCCGAGCACGCTGCCAGCGATCTCATCGGCGACAAGGTCACTGCCTGGTTCGTTGTGGATGAGCGCGAGTACGGCCGAGGCGTCGAGAACGGTCATTCGGCTGCGGCGGCCAGTCGGCGCTCGGCGATCAACTCGTCAACGAATGATCGCGACGCCGGTACTTCATCGGCCAGTGAACGCAACTCGGAGACCGCGTCCAGTTGACGTTCCAGAACCAGTCGTTGCCCAGCCACGTGCAGGTGCAGTCGATCGCCGGGGGCCAATCCCAGCGCCGCCCGCACCGCCGCCGGGATCACCAGTCGACCTTGCTGCCCCATCACCAACGTGGCATCCATTCGACAATTGTGCCACGAGCGATCCATCCATGGCAGATGATCTTTGGCCGCAGGTCAGATGATCAGTTTGCGACCAGCTCGTCCAGCAGGCGGCATCGAAGGACAAGTTGCGCCCTCGGAGGGGAAGTGGGCAACGACTACACCTCGACCAGGTAGTGGTAGTGGTCTCGGCCGGCGGTCCGTTCCAACTGACGCAGAATGCTGTCGGCATCGTCGTAGGGGCCATTGACGTAGAACGGTTCTCCGTCACGTCCGAAGCCGATGGAGCTCTGGCCGTTCCACGGTCCGAGATGAGCTTTGACGTCATCGAATCCTGCTGCCGGCTCGAACCCAAATGCACGGGCGAAGTCGACTGCGCCGTAGACAAGGTTCTGGGCGAGATCGAGCGGTGCCGCAATCGGCGGCTCGTCGAACGCTCTGAAGAACAGGCGGGTGTACTCCGCGCAATCGCCCGCGTTCATCACCAGCGGACCAACGACATTCTTGACACCCAGGCAGTGGACATCCACCAAGTAGCCGCAGACACTGAGCCTGCTCCGGCCGGCCTCGCGGGCGATCAGCACGGCCACCAGACCCATGTGACTTGGGTCCGGTTCATACCCGTCATGCCATTCCGAATGGCTGTCGACCCGCAGACCCGCACTCCATCCGGCGTTGACCCAACATTGGCGCAGCTGTCGGTCGGCGGGGTCGGGCAGCGCTGCGGTGTCAGCGGCGGCGATCGCCCGAATGACCCGGGCAGCGACAGCTGGTGGAACGCCAACTGCCCGAGCAATTTGTTTGGGGCTCAGACCCTTGCTCCGCAGTGCCCGGACCCGTTCCTTCAGTAACTCATCGGCCATGCGGGCAAGCGTCTCAAACAAGCAGCCGAGGGAGCGTCATGACACGCACGACTCATCGGAGTCTGCTCAGATGTGCACCCCTGATCGATCAGCCTGGTTCATCGTCATCCCACTCGACGGGCACGCCGGGCTTGGCGGGGTCAGTGTGAAGAATTTTGCGGCTCGCGGCGACACGATCCTTCACGATCGACCACCTCGGCCGGCTATTTTGCGAGCACCTCGAGCGCGTGCGCCAGGTCGTCCGGGTAGGGGCTGGTGAACTCCACCCAGCGCCCGTCGGCGGGGTGCGCGAAGGCGAGCGATCGGGCGTGCAGCCACTGCCGGTTCAGTCCGAGCCGGGCCGCCAGCACCGGATCGGCGCCGTAGGTCCGGTCCCCGACACACGGGTGCCTGGTGGCCGCGAAATGCACGCGGATCTGGTGCGTGCGACCGGTTTCCAGGTGCACCTCCAGCAGGCTGGCGGCGGGAAAGGCCTCCAGTGTCTTGTAGTGCGTGATGCTGTCCCGACCGCCGGCGACCACCGCGAACTTCCAGTCCGACGACGGGTGCCGGCCGATGGGCGCGTCAATGGTGCCCTCGCTGGGATCGGGGTGCCCCTGGACGACGGCGTGGTAGATCTTCTCCACGGTCCGGTCCCGGAACGCATCCTTCAGTACGGTGTAGGCGCGCTCGCTGAGCGCAACGACCATCACGCCGGTCGTGCCGACGTCCAGCCGGTGCACGATGCCCTGCCGCTCTTCGGCACCGGACGAACTGGTCCAGATGCCCAGCCCGGCGAGCGCGCCGAGCACGGTCGGGCCGGTCCAGCCGGGGCTCGGGTGGGCCGCAACGCCCACCGGCTTGTTGACCACCACGATGTCGTCGTCGCGGTACAGGATCGACAGTCCCGCAACGGTTTCGGCGACCACCACCGGCGGGCGTTCGGGCTCCGGCAGGGTGATCTCCAGCCAGCTGTCCTCGACCAACTTCGCGGACCTGATGGCCACGGTGCCGTCGACCAGCACCGCACCGGCGTCAATCATGGTGGCGACTGTCGTCCGGCTGAGCCCGAGCAGTTTGGCCAGTCCCGCGTCGGCCCGCATTCCGGAGAGTCCGCCCGGCACAGGCAGGCTGCGCACCTCAGGCATCGTCGTCACTCTTGTCCGGCTTCGCGGTGCTGTCCTTAGTGACGTTGTTCTCCTCAGCCAGCTTGCGGGACTTGGTGGTGGTGCCGTCGAAGTCGATCCCGAGCAGCGCGGTGATCACCAGACTGATCCCGCCGATGGTGATCGCCGAGTCGGCCACGTTGAACACCGGGAAGTACTCGGCGTTCGGCCCGAACACCGAGACGAAGTCCACCACGTGGCCCCGCAGGAATCCGGGCGAGCGGAAGATGCGGTCGATCAGGTTGCCGAGCGCACCGCCCAGCACCAGGCCGAGGGACACCGCCCAGGGGGTGGAGCGCAGCTTGGGGGCCATCCGGATGATCACGATGACGACGCCGATCGCGACCAGCGCCAGGATCCAGGTGTACCCGGTGGCCATCGAGAACGCGGCACCGGAGTTGCGGATCAGCGAGAGATAGACCAGGCCGCCGAGCACCCGAACCGGCTCGTTGGGGTCGATGGTCGCCACGATGATGATCTTGGAAATGAGGTCCAGAATCACCACCGAGGCGGCGATGACGGCCAGCAGGACGACCTTGCGCGGCTTCTGCGGTGCGGCGACCACGGGCGCGTCCTGGGCGGGCGACGGCGGCACGACGGGGTCATCGGGGCGTTCGGTCACCCCTACAGTGTCCCAGGATCGCCCCGCTCGCCGAACCACATGGCCAGCGGGCCGCCCCTGCCGACCGCCCGCAACCGCCGTTCGGTGGCGGCCCTGACCCGCTCCGGCGCGACGATCAGCAGCTGGTCACCGGACTGCAGCCGGACCGTTGGGGTGACCGCGACCGGCTCGCCGTCGCGCAGCAGCAACCCGATGGTCGACGGGGTCGGCAGCCGCAGCTGCGACACGTAGACACCGTGCATCCTTGACGCTTCGGGAATCGTCACCTGCAGCACGTGGGCGTGCATCTCCTCCAGGGGCGCCGCTTCGACCTGCACCTCGAGTGGTTGGCCGGACTGGATGACGCCGAGTTTCCTCGCGACCCAAGGCAGGCTGGTGCCCTGCAGCAGGGTGTAGGTGACAACCACGACGACGATCACGTCGAGTAGCAGCAGTGAGTTTTCCCTGCCGTTCATCAGCGGGATCGTCGCCAGCACGATGGGGACGGCCCCCCGGAGGCCCGACCAGGACAGGAACGCCTGTTCCCGCCAGGGCATCCGGAACGGCAGCGCGGCTGCGACCACCGACAACGGCCGGGCCACCAGCAACACCATCAGCCCGATCAGAATGCCCGGCACCAGCGCCGCCGGCAGCCGGCTGGGCTCGACGTAGAGCCCGAGCATGACGAACAACCCGATCTGGGCGATCCAACCGAGACCTTCGGCAAATGACAATGTCGAGGCTCTGTGCGGGAGCCGGGTGTTGCCCAGAATGACGGCCGCCACGTAGACCGCGAGGAAGCCGGACGCGTGTGCGGCGACGCCGACCGCGTAGGCGCCGCCGATCAGCGCGATGGTCGCCAGTGGATAGAGGCCGGCCGCCGGCAGCGCCTCCCGGCGCAGCAGCCAGGCACCGGCGAAACCCAAGGCGGCGCCGATCACGGCGCCGGCGATGAGTTCGTAGACCACCAGCAACGGGTCAACCCAGGTGATCTCGGTCGTGCCGGCCAGCAGCACGACGGCGATCACTACGGGCGCGTCGTTCAGCCCGGATTCCAGTTCGAGCGCGGCTGACAGTTTCGGTTTGACTCCGACCCCGCGCAGCACGGAGAACACCGCGGCGGCGTCGGTGCTGGACAGCACCGCGCCCCACAGCAGCGAAGTTCGCCAGTCGAAGCCCATCAGCAGGTGAACCCCGAGCCCGGCGACGGCGATCGACACCACCACCGAGATGGTGGCCAGCGAGATCCCCAAACCCAGTGCAGGACGGACGTTCTCCCAACGGGTGGTGAGGCCGCCCTCGGCCAGGATGAACACCAGGGCCACGAAGCCCAGCTGTTCGGTCAGCAACGGATTGTTCAGGTCGATGATGCCGAAGCTGTCGATGCCGAGCACCATGCCGATGCCCAGATACAGCAGCAATGACGGCATGCCGAGTCGTCGGGAGAGCCGAACGGCGACCAGCGCGAGCAGCAGGACCAGGGAGGCTATACCGAAGGCACCCTCTGGAGTGTCCAGGTCGAGGTCCACCTCAGCGACGAAGCGCAGGCGTCATGCCCAGCGCAGTCAGCACCTCGATGGTCGCCTTTGACCGATTGAATGTGTAGAAGTGCAGGCACGGTGCGCCCTCGGCAAGCAGGTCCTCCGACATCCGGATCGCGTGATCCATGCCGACCTGCCTGCCCGCCTCCGGGTCGTCCTGCACCGCCTTGAGCTTGTCCGCCAGGTCGATCGGAATGCGCTGGCCGGACAGTTCGCTGATCCGCATCAGCCGTCCGTAGGACGTGATCGGCATGATGCCCGGCAGCACGGGGACGTGGACCCCGGCCGCCGCCATCCGATCCCGAAGGCCGACGTAGTCCGCTGCGGAGAACAGCATTTGGGTGATGGCGTAGTCGGCGCCGGCGTTGATCTTCGCGACCAGGAATTCCGTATCCACCGCGAGATCTGCCGATAACGGGTGCTTGTCCGGGTAGGCGGCAACACCGACCGAGAAGCTGCCGAGGGACTTGGTCAGCCTGACCAGCTCGCTGGTGTACGCCAGCCCGTGCGGGTGCGGGACCCAGGGGGCGTTCGGATCGCCCGGTGGATCACCGCGCAGCGCGAGGATGTTGCCGACCCCGACCGCCGCGTAGGAACCGATGACCTGGCGCAGCTCGGCGACCGAATGCCCCACCGCCGTCAGGTGCGCGACCGGAACCAGGGTGGTTTCCTCGGCGATCCGCTGGGTGATCCTGATGGTGCGTTCCCGATGGGAGCCGCCGGCCCCGTAGGTCACCGAGACAAACGCCGGCCGTAGCGGCTCCAGCCGGCGAACCGCGCGCCAGAGCACGTCTTCGTCGGCGTCATTCCGCGGTGGCATGAACTCGACCGAAAAATGTGGTCCGGGCGCGGCAAGTCGGTCGCGGACGGTCGGCATGACCGGAGCCTATCGGAGGCGGCAGACTACGTGGGTGAGCACCGCAACGATGGACACCGCACGACTGCAGTCCGTCATCTCCGCAGAACTCGCCGCCCGCCGGTCCGAGGTCATCGAGATTGACGACCGGCTGACCGGGCTGGTCGACCTGCTCGTCGATTTCGTCGCGGCGGGCGGGAAAAGACTGCGTCCGGAATTCCTCTGGTGCGGCTGGATCGCGGGCGGTGGCGCCAGGGCCGGTGAGTCAGTCGATCCGGACGCCGTCCTGCGGGTGGGCGCGGCGCTGGAATTGATCCAGGCCTGCGCACTGATCCACGACGACGTCATCGACCGCTCGGACAGCCGGCGCGGCCGGCCGGCCACCCACCGCGCGGTGGCCAAGCAGCACGCCGACGCCGGGCTCGGCGGCGACGCGGAGCACTACGGCGTCTCCGCGGCGGTGTTGCTCGGCGACCTCGCGCTGGCCTGGGCCGACGACCTGTACGCCGCCGGCGCCCAGGCGCTGGGCGCGGTTGACCGCTCCCTGCCGGTCTGGCGGTCGATGCGCACCGAGGTGTTGTCGGGTCAGTTGCTCGACCTGGTGGCGACCGCAGCGGTCAGTTCCGACCCGGCTGCCCAGGCGGCGGATGCGCTGCGGATCAACCGGTTCAAGACGGCCGCCTACACCGTGGAAAGGCCGCTGCACCTCGGCGCGGCACTGGCCGGTGCCGGACCGGAAACCGTTGCGGCCCTTCGCACCTACGGCGCCGACATCGGCATCGCGTTTCAGCTCCGGGACGATCTGCTCGGCGTCTACGGCGACCCCGCAGTCACCGGCAAACCGGCCGGCGACGACCTGCTGGAGGGCAAACGCACCCTGCTGCTGGCGAGCGCCAGGGCCGCGTTGTCCGGTGAACTGCTGGCCGAACTGGACGCGGGCATCGGTGCGGCGGGCGCCGACCCGGTCCGGCTTGCGCAGATCATCACCGGCACCGGGGCGCCGGAGTTGATGGAGCGTCGCATCGCCGAGTTGGCGCGATCCGGGCTCGCTGCCGTTGTCGGGGTCGACCCAGCGGCGCGGGACCGGCTGGTCGAACTGGCTGCCAGGGCGACCTCGCGACAGTTCTAGGTTGAGCCTGCTGTGATCACCATTCGGGTGCCGTCACCGGTGGGCAAGCCCTCCCTGCGCACCATAACGGCGATCATGAACCGCTCAGAAGCCGGCGACCTGCGCCCGCCGGTGCACCTCGCGGCCGCGATTCTCCCGTAGCGCATCGATTGGGCTGCCCGGCAGCGAATCGTCGGCGGTGTACAGCCAGTCGATCATTTCCTGGTCGTTGTACCCGGCGTCGCGGAGCAGAGTGATGGTGGCGGGCAGTCCCTTGACCACCAGGCCGTCATCGATGAACTCGGCCGGGATCCGCAGCACACCCTGCACCCGGACGGCCAGCAACTGATGCTCGCGGATGAGCTGATGGACCTTGGTCACCACGATGCCCAGCTGGGCGGCGATCTCAGGAACCGGGATGAAGGTCGGCGTAGTAGTCGGCACGGGTGTCAGCGTGCCATCCGGCGGACCGGAACGACGACACCGCCCGCGCCGCCGTCTTCGTGATCGGCAATGGCGAGCCGGGCGCAATCTCTCGGTCGCCTGCGACGAAGGAGCCAGGTTGTCCCAGGGCACCTCCTAGAATCGGTGGTTGTGGACACCTACTCCGGCCTGACGAGCGGCACCGTGCTCGAGGGCCGGTACCGGGTGGGCGCGGTGATCGCCCGCGGCGGCATGTCCATGGTCTACCGCGGCGTCGACCTGCGGTTGGACCGGCCGGTCGCGATCAAGGTGATGAGCCCGCACTACGTTTCCGACCCGGCCTTCCTCAGCCGGTTCGAGCGGGAGGCCCGGCTCGCGGCATCGCTCGGGCACTCCGGGGTGGTCGCCGTGTACGACCAGGGCCGGGACGGCGACCTGGTGTTCCTGGTGATGGAACTGGTGGACGGCGGGACGCTGCGCGATCTGCTCCGCGAGCACGGTTCGTTGTCGGTCCCGGTGACGATGTCGATCCTGGAGCCGCTGCTGGCCGCGCTCGGCGCTGCGCATGCGGCCGGGTTGGTGCACCGGGATGTCAAACCGGAGAACGTGCTGATCTCCTCGCAGGGTGCGGTGAAGATCGCCGACTTCGGGTTGGTCCGGGCGGTGACCTCGCAGACCATGGCGACCGGTGATGTCATCCTGGGCACTGTCGCTTACCTGTCGCCCGAGCAGGTCGCCACCGGCGCCGCCGACGCCCGGTCCGATGTCTACGCCGCGGGCGTGATGGCGTACGAGATGCTCACCGGCAAACCACCTTTCAATGGCGACAACCCGATGTCGGTGGCCTATCAACACGTTCATTCGGACGTGCCGAAACCCTCGGACAATGCGCCGGGAACCCCGGAGGCACTGGACGAGCTGATCGTCGCGGCGACCCGGCGCGACCCGGCGCAGCGCCCCAGGGACGCATCCGCCTTCCTCGCGGCGCTGGTCGGGATTCGATCCCAACTCGGGCTGGCCCGGGTGCCGGTGCCCGTCCCGCACCGCCAGCATGCTCCAGTGCCGCCGAGCGGCCGGCCGGAGTTGGTAGCGCCCAGCGGCACCCGGATACTCGCCGCGAACGGCCCGGTCACGGTGGCCCAGCCACCTCCTCCGGTGCTGGTCCAGCAGGTGCCGACCGAAACCGCCCCGCGCCCGTTGCCGGAACCGGAGCGCTCCCCCACCGTCGCACTGCGGCAGCGCACCCGTCGCCGCTGGCTGATCGCCATCCTTGTCGTGCTGCTGCTCGGTCTCGCCGCCGCTGCCGGCGGATGGTGGATCGGTGGCCGCTGGGCCGCTACGCCCGCGGCCGTCGGGCTGACCCAATCGCAGGCCGAAACGCTGGTCCGGGAGGCCGGGCTGGTCCCCAGAGTCACCGTCGAGCACCACAATGACGTCGCCGCCGGCCTGGTGGCACAGTCCGACCCGGTCGCCGGGACCGAACAGCTGCGCGGGTCGGAGGTCGACCTGTTGGTCTCCAGTGGCCGGCCAGAGGTGCCGGCCATCACGCCGGGCACCGACCAGAATGCCGCCACCGTTGCGCTGACCGCGGCCGACCTCACGGTGGTGGTGAGCGAAACACCCGCCTTTGACGACGTTGTGCCGGTCGGCGCCGTCGTGCGAACCGAGCCGGCGGCCGGCACGGCGCTGACCGTCGGCGCGCCGGTCACGCTGGTGCTGTCCGGCGGGCCGGCCCCGGTGAAGGTCCCGGATGTCACCGGCAAGTCCGCGGAGGACGCGGCGAACAAACTGACCGTCGCCGGATTCGCCCTCGGGCCCGCGCAGAAGACGTTCGACCCGTCGGCGAAACCCGGGTCCGTGCTCGGTTCCGCTCCGGCCGCCGGCACCGAGGTACCCAAGGGCACCGAGGTCTCCTTGAAGATCGCGGATGCGCTCACGGTCCCCGACGTCCGCGGCACGTCGACCAAGGACGCGGAGAAGCTGCTGGAGAAGGCCGGCTTCACCGTGACGGTGGGCGACCCTGCCTTCGATGCCGATATTGACGCCGGGGACATCCTGCGCACCGATCCCGGTCCGGGCGCTGCCGTTGACCCGAACAACGCCAAAATCTTCCTGGTCCCGTCGAATGCGATCGAGGTCCCGGACCTCAGCGATGACAGTGTCAAGCAGGCGGAGCAGAAACTCGACAAGCTCGGGCTGAAGATCAGCGTCAGCACACTCTTCGGCGGCGCCGACTCGACGATCTGGAATCAGTCGCCGGGTGGCGGGAGCCGGATCGAGCCGGGTGGCACCGTGTCGGTGACTGCATTTCCGTAAGGTCGGCCAGGTTTGCGGATTCGCGTCGGTGACTATCGCATCAGCTACACGGTCCAGGATGATGTATTGCTCATTGTCGTGGTGACGTTGGCCCGTCGACGAGAGGTCAACGAACGCTGACCTCGGGTCTTGGATATCGGGCTCCGGCGTCGGTCCCGCCGCGTTAGCCGCGCGGGCGGCCGCCCGGCTGGATGGATTCGTGCTGGTCCCGAATGTCTGGCTGGGACACGGTGGTGCGCAGCCGAAGCATGAGCGCATACCCACCGGCGGCCAGGAACGGAAGCGCGATCAGGAAATCTGTTGCGGAGCTGCTTGTCATGTCGCTGCCTCATCGGGTCGGTGTCTGGTCTGTCTATGCAGAGCAGCCGTGCGGAGTTCTGATGCACGATGTCCGGTTGCCTCGACAGTGATACTCAGATTGTTCGTCGCAGATCGGCTGCTGGATTGCTCCGCTGCCAAGCGAACCCATCGCTCTCACGTCGGTCTTGATGGCGGTCAGGTGCTGACCTGTATGGCTCGTAGTTTCGGGCAGAACACACCGGAAGGAAGGTCGCCATGATTCACGAGGCTGATGTCTACTTGCTGGCCGACCGCGCAGCGGTTTCGGTTTTCAGCAGGATTTCCGATCCGCACTGGGCCACCGTTCTGCCGGCGGTCTTCGACATGCCCGGAGCCGATCAACCGACTCCGCTCCGCGCGGCGATCAACCACTACGCCTACGACAATTCCTGGGTGCCGGACATGCTGGCCGGTCGCACGATGGACGAAGTCGGGCTGCACCGGTACGACGGCGACCTGCTCGGCGCCAACCCAGCTGCCGCGGTGCAGCGGATTTCCGCGGCGGCGACCGACGCGGCCCGGCGAGTCACTGACCCGGCGATGACGGTGCACTGCTCGTACGGCGATTGCCCGGTCGATGACTACTTCTGGCAGCTGAACATCGCGAGAACCCTTTCCGCGCATGACGTTGCCATGCTGATCGGAGTCGACGACGCAATCTCCGAAGAGCTGGCGAAGCAGATGTTCGACGGGACCGCGTCGACTGCGGACCTGTGGCGATCCTTCGGCGTCTATCGGACGCCGGTACCCGTCGGGGCGGTTGCGACCTGGCGCGAGAAATACCTCGGGATGACCGGGCGATCCGGCAGCTAACCGTTCCGGGTTCAGCGAGTCAGCGGCGGGGTGCTGCGGTTGACCCAGGATGGGTCCACCGCGCGGTCCCCCACGGCGGAGACCGCATCGAGGCGAGCCAGATCGTCAGCCGAAAGCTCAACGGAGACCGCGCCGATGTTCTCCTCCAGGTAGCTCACCCGCTTGGTCCCCGGGATGGGGACGACGTCCTTGCCCTTCGCCAGCAACCAGGCAAGCGCGACCTGGCCGGCCGTGACCCCGTGTGCCCCGGCGATGTCCCGCACCACCTCGACAGAGGTCAGGTTGGCGTCGAAGACGTCGGCGTCGAACCGCGGCTGGCTGCGCCGCATGTCGCCGTCGGCCAGTTCTGCGGTTGAGGTGATCGCACCGGTCAGGAAGCCGCGGCCCAGCGGGCTGAACGGGACAATCCCGATCCCGAGCTCCCGGCAGGCCGGCACGATCTCGTCCTCCAATTCCCGGCTCCACAGCGACCATTCGCTCTGCAGCGCGGCAATCGGATGGACGGCAGCGGCCCGCCGGATGGTGTCGGCCGAGGCCTCGGAGAGCCCGAGATGACGCACCTTGCCCGCCGTGACCAGCTCGGCCATCGCGCCGACCGTCTCCTCGATCGGGACGTCGAGGTCGGCGCGGTGTTGGTAGTACAGGTCGACGTGTTCCAGGCCGAGCCTGCCGAGCGAGGCGTCGATCGCCGCGCGGACGTACTCGGGGCGACCGTTCACCACGGCCGGGTGGCCCGGCCGCGGACCGGAGACGATGCCGAACTTGGTCGCGACGACGATTTCCTCGCGTGGCCGGCCGGCGATCGCGGCGCCGACCGCTGCTTCGCTGGTTCCGTAGGCGTCGGCGGTGTCCAGCAGCGTGACGCCCAGGTCCAGCGCCCGGCGAATGACGGCGGTCGGGTCGAACGCCGACGCGTCGCCGTACGATCCACCGAAGCTCATGCAGCCGAGCCCGATGGCACCGACGTTCAGCGCACCGAGGCTGCGGGCGGGAAGCGTCATCCGGGAAGGGTCATCCGCGAAGCATCTCCGCGACCAGGAAGGCCAGCTCCAGGGACTGCTGGGTGTTCAGCCGCGGATCGCACGCGGTCTCGTAACGCCCGGACAGATCGGCGTCGGAGATCTCCTGCGCGCCGCCCAGGCATTCGGTGACGTCCTCGCCGGTGAGTTCGACGTGGATGCCGCCCGGGTGCGTGCCCAACTCGTTGTGCACCTCGAAGAAGCCCTGCACCTCGTCCACGATCCGGTCGAAATGCCTTGTCTTGTAACCGGTCGGTGACTCGTGGGTGTTGCCGTGCATGGGGTCGCACTGCCAGATCACCTGATGCCCGGAGGCCTGCACCTTCTCGATGATCGCTGGCAGAACGTCGCGGACGTTGCCGTTCCCCATCCGGGAGATCAGCGTCAACCGGCCAGGCTGATTGCGGGGATCGAGCAGCTCGACGTACTCGACGGCCTGCTCGGGCGTCGTCGTCGGGCCGATCTTCAGGCCGATCGGGTTCGACAGCAGCTGCGCGAAGGCGATGTGCGCGCCGTCCAGTTGCCTGGTGCGCTCCCCCACCCAGAGGAAGTGGCCGGACAGGTCGTAGAGCCGCGGCTCGTCGTGCCGATTGTCCAGCCGGAGCATGGCGCGCTCGTAGTCCAGCAGCAGCGCCTCGTGCGATGCGAAGATGTCGACCTGGTGCAGGGAATGCGAGTCCACCCCGCAGGCGCTCATGAATCGCATGGCGCGGTCGATCTCGCCGGCCACCCGCTCGTATCGTTCGCCGGCGCGCGAGGTCAGGACGAATTCCTGGTTCCACTCGTGCACCCGCGCCAGGTCGCCCATCCCGGTGCTGGTGACAGCGCGCACCAGGTTCATCGCTGCCGAGGAGTTGGCGTAGGCGCGGACCATCCGGGACGGGTCGGCGACGCGTGCCTCCGGAGTGGTCGCCAGCGAGTTGATGATGTCGCCGCGGTAGGACGGCAGGCCGAGGGAATCGAGTGCGGCCGAGCGCGGCTTGGCGTACTGGCCGGCGATCCGGGCGACCTTCACCACCGGCATGGAGGCGCCATAGGTGAGCACCACCGCCATCTGCAGCAGGGTGCGGATGTTGCCGCGGATGTGCGGCTCGGTGTTGTCGACGTAGGTCTCGGCGCAGTCGCCGCCCTGCAGCAGGAACGCCTCGCCGCGGGCAACGGCGGCCAGCTGGTCGGACAGCTTGTCGACCTCGCCGGGCACGGTGACCGGCGGGACCGCCTCCAGGACCGCGCGGACCGCGAGCACCTGCTCCGGATCCGGCCAGACCGGTTGCTGCGCCGCGGGCCTGGCCAGGGCGTCGTCCAGTCGGTTGCGCAGGTCCGCGGGCAGCGGCGGCAGGGACGGCAGAATGTCCGCCGGAATGTCGATGGTCCAGTTCACGCCGACCAGCCTAGTCGGGGCGAGGTACGAGCCCCGCCATTCAACACTGAGGGTGGCAGACTGCCCGCGGTTTGGGCAGGCTGCCACCCGTGGGGCGAGGTACGAGCCCCGCCATTCAACACTGAGGGTGGCAGACTGCCCGCGGTTTGGGCAGGCTGCCACCCGTGGGGCGAGGTACGAGCCCCGCCAATCGACACAGAGAACGAGCTCGGCCGCAGTGGGAGGGCAGTTCAGTCACCCGGAGCAGCTGGAACGCCCCCGAAGCGCGCGGCCTTTTGACCACAACACTGCTTCAGGGGTGTTTCACCTGCTCCGGCACTGATGCAGTCACCCATGAGCGAGGGAAGCGCCCCAACAGCGCGCCCTCGCGTCAGCCAATATCAGTCAGCCGCGGGCGGCCAGCACGTCCTGGGCCACCTGCCACCTGGCAAAGGCCAATCGAGCGTCGGCCAGGGCGTCATGCCTGTCGGTACCCGGACCCGGGATCGGCGGCGACCCGGCGGCCTCCCAGTGCTGACGGATCTCCCGGGTCAGCCGCGGGATGTCCCGCGGCAGGTCCGGCATCGCGCCCCAGAGTTGGGCCAGCACGACATGGTCGTAGGCTGCGAGCCAGGCCCAGAGTTCCACCGGCAGTCGCGGCGCGATCAAGAACGAATGCAATTCGTCCCGGATGGCCGACCGCGATTTCCAGGCCTTGTCGGCCGGCGACGGCAGCTTGTCCAGCACATGACGTCGCACCCACGGATTGGCCCGGCCGGGATCGAACTCGGTGGACACCGCGTAGAACTCGCGACCATCCGCGGCGATCACCCCGATGGAGACCAGCTCGATGGTCCGGCCGTCCTCGATGAACTCGCAGTCGTAGAAATAGCGAGCGACGGGTCCGCTCGGTGCTGGTCGCACCAAGGGAGACCTCAGCCGGCCTTGGTGCCCGGCAGGCGGGTGACGGTGCCGGGGCCACGGCCGGTGACCGGCTTGGGATCACCTTCGGTCAGCGCATCCGCCTTGACCTTTGCGGCGTAGACGTCCACATATTCCTGGCCGCCGAGTTCCATCAGCCGGTACATGATCTCGTCGGTCATCGACCGTTCGACGAACCGGTCGCCGGCCATGCCTTCGTACCGGGAGAAGTCCAGCGGCCGCGAAATGATCATGGTGATGCGATGCGGCCGCCAGATCTTCGAGCCGATCGGGTTGACCTTCTCGGTGCCGAGCATGACCAGTGGGATGACCGGGACGCCGGCTTCCAGGGCCATCCGCGCCACACCGGTCTTGCCCTTGTACAGGCGGCCGTCCGGAGATCGAGTGCCCTCCGGGTAGATACCGAGGATGTGACCCTCGTTCAACAGCCGGATCCCGGTGTCCAGCGCGGCGCGCGCAGCGGAGGCGCCACTGCGATCCACCGGGACCTGCCCCATGCCGCTGAAGAAGGCCTTCTTCAGCCGGCCCTTGACGCCCTTCTCGGTGAAGTACTCGCTCTTGGCGAGGTACGTCACCCGACGTTTGATGTGCAGCGGGGTGAAGAAGGAGTCCGCCACCGAGACGTGGTTGCCGGCCAGGATCGCCCCACCCTCGGCGGGTATGTACTCCGCGCCGATGACTTTGCAGGGAAAGAACAAGCGAAGCAACGGCCCGAGGAGGACGTACTTCATCAGTTTGTAGAGCACGCGGGAAAGCCCCTTAGCTCGCGGATAACGATTGCGATCACCGTACGCCGCCAGGCAACCCCGCGCCCCCGCCGCCACGCGTGCGACCATGGAGTCCGACGGTGCGGCTTGCGGACGGTGTGCAGGCAGGACGGCGCCGGACGCAGACGGCGCGCGAGCTCAGGAGCACAGATGACGGACACGACCCCCGACGCGGGGCTCACGGCGTTTCGCCATGACGGCGGCGACGTCGGGGTGCTGCTGATCCACGGCTTCACCGGTGCACCCGGCTCGATGCGTCCGTGGGCCGACCACCTGGCGGCCGCCGGTTACACCGTGCGACTGCCGCTGCTCCCCGGTCACGGCACCCGCTGGCAGGATGCGAACCGCACCACCTTCGACGACTGGCTCGCGGCCGTCACCAGCTCATTGCAGGAGCTCACCGCAACCTGCCGGGCCGTCGTCGTTGGCGGGCTGTCGATGGGCGGCACCCTGACGCTCCGGCTTGCCGAACTCTTCCCGGACGCCATGGCCGGCATCATGCTGGTCAATCCATCGGTGATGACGTTGCGCAAGGACGCCAAACTGCTCCCCGTTGTCCGCTTCATCACCCCGGTGATGCCGCCGATCGCCGGTGACATTGCTATCCCCGGCGTCACCGAACCCGGCTACAACCGGCTGCCGGTGAAGGCGATGTACTCGTTGTCCAAGGCTTGGCCGGTGGTCCGGCGTGACCTGCCGAAGGTCACCGCTCCGGTGCTGCTGATGGTCTCGCCGCAGGACCACACCGTCGAGCCGGCCAATTCGCAGGTGGTTCGCAGCGGGATCTCCTCGACCGACATCACCGACATCGTGCTGGACCGCAGCTACCACGTCGCCACCTTGGACTATGACGCCGAGCTGATCTTCACCTCCTCCGTTGAATTCATCGAGAAGGTCACGGCGGGGCTGCCGTGACGGTGACCCCGGGCGAGGACGAGGGAAATTCCCAGCACGACGACGCACCACCGGCCGACTCACCACCGATCGACGCGGCCACCGAGCTCACCCCGGCCGATGCGAACCCGTCTTGGCGCAGCGAGACATCGGACGACGACATCGACGCGGCCTTCGCGGCCATCGTCTCGGGCATCACCACCGATGCCTCGTGGACGCCCCTGACCGGCAGCGGACCGACCGGCATCGGACCGACCGGTTTCGGACCCGACGCCGACACCGGACAACAGGCCGATTCCGGTCCGCAGGCCGGCGCCCAACGGCACCCGTCCGGCGGCGGGGCCCGGCCGGATACCGGGGAGGAGCGCGCCAGGCGGCGGGAGCTCCGCCGGCTGGAACGGGCCGAGGAGGTTGCCGCCTACGAAGCGCAGCAGGCCGAGATCCAGGCCGAACGGGACGCCGACGAGGCGCATTTCGAACCGCCGGAACCACCACCGCTGCCGCGCCCGAAGGGCCGCACCATTGGTGCGGTGCTGATGCTGATCGGTGGGATCATCCTGTTGGCCCGCCCGGGGCTATTGACCCTTGGCTTCGACCTGTCGCTCGTCCTCGCGGTCGTGCTCATTCTGGGCGGCGTGACGGTGCTGCTCACCGGTATCTGGCGGCGCCGGGCAACCGCGGAGGCCGACGGCTGGGACGACGGCGCCGAAGTCTGACACTTCCGGCCGATCCCCTACTTGCCGGCCGGCCGGCCACCGGACTGGCTGGCGGCGGCGAGCAGGGCGGCGCCGATGATGCCGGCACGATCGCCGAACCTGGCCAGTTCCACCCGCGGCATCGGGCGATGCCCGGCCCCGGTGACCAGCCCGGCGAACTCCGAAACCGCAAGCGGCAGAAACATTCCCGCCGCGCTGGCCACTCCTCCGCCGACGACGATCACCTCCGGGTCGAGCACGTCGGTGACCAGGGCCAACCCGGCCGCCAGCCAGTGGCCGAGGTCGTCCATCGCGGCCAACGCAGCCGGATCACCCTCGGTCGCCGCGATCGCGACCATTGTTCCGGTCACCGCTGCGGGGTTGTTGCCGCTCAGTTGCCGCAGCACCGGCGCGTCCCCGGTGACCATCAGATCCCGGGCGGTCTCGGCGAGTGCGGTGCCCGAGCAGTACCGCTCCCAGCAACCGCGCTTCCCGCACGGGCAGGGCCGGCCGTTCGGGACGACCGTCAGGTGGCCGAGCTCGGGCGCGACACCGTGGGCGCCGCGGTAGATCTCGCCGTCGATGATGAATCCAGCACCGATACCGGTGCCGAGCGCGATCAGCAACGCGATCCGCGCGCCGGCCGATGCACCGTGCTGGTGCTCGGCCCAGGCGGCGGAGTTCACGTCATGGTCCATCACGACCGGCAACTGAACCCGGGCGGAGATCCGCGCCGGCACGTCGGCGTCCCGCCAGGCCAGGTGCGGGGCGAACATCACTCGCTGCTGATCCGAGCTGACGAACCCGGCGACCGCCAATCCCACCGCCGAGATCGTCTGGGTTGCAGCAAGTTTGGTGATGAGGTTGACCAGGATGTCTTCGGTTTCGCGTTCGGTGTGCGGCGTGGTGTCCCGCAGCGATGCCAGGATCTCACCGTCGTGATCGATGACCGCGGCACGCACCGACGTGCCACCGATATCGATGCCGATGGTCACCCGAGATGCATTGCTGTTCACAGGATGTCGATGTGCTCGAGGCCGCCGTGGCGTCCGGGGTGCTGGTTCGGGGCCGGTTGACCGGCGGGTTGCTGACCCTGATGCGGCGATCCGGCGCCGGCGGGGTGCGCCGCGGCTGGATCCGGCGGGTCCGGCACCAGTGATCGCAAGGTTCTGATGATCATCAACGCCCCATCCACCAGTCGTGCCGTTGCCTCGGGTCGTTCACCACGGAGTAATGCCATGAACCGGCACAGCGGGCAGGCCGTGCAGGACGCGCCGGGCACCGATCCGCACTCCGGGCAACGGCCCGATCCGGCGGTTGTTGTGCCGGTAGCCGTTGTCTCGCTGGGGTTTTGCGCGTCCGGGTCGGCGCCGGATGCAGGTGCCGCGGCCGCTTCGGTGGAGGCCTTCATCGAGCTGAGCCGATCGGCGACAACGTCCAGCAGCAGGGCCGCCTCCAGGGCCAGCGGGCCGACGGTCGGGCCGGGCGGTGGTTCAGGAGGGTCCGGTGGTTCTGGTGGCGGCGTGCTCACCCGGCACCGACCAGCGATGCCTGGGTCAGACCCGCCGGCCAGAGCGCTGGGTCGGCGGCGAAGTCGATCATCAGCCGGCCCTGCTCGAAACTGGCCCCCTCGGTGGTGCAGCGCTGCAGGACCGACGGCAGGGCGATGCGCCGCCGGACGTCCCCGACCGTCACCACCAGATCCGCGCCGGACCGGGACAGCGCAATGTCGCCGCGCTCGGCCAACGGCAGCGGCAACGCAAGCCGATACCAGCCATCGGCCCCACTGACCTCGATGCCGATCGGCGTTCCGGTGGCAGCCAACGGATCGACGGCGGTCTCGCCGGTCCCGAACATTTCCGCCGCAAGCTCCGAAAGTCGCTGCACCCCAATGGGTTCGACCGGAATTTGCAGTACCCGGCGGATCGGCAGATCCTGAAAAGACTCCTCGACCTGGGTCAGCGCGTCGCGTTGGCCGTCACGTTGCCGGCGCAGGAACTCGCCGCCGACATGGGCCGGCAACACCCGGTTGACGGTGACGGCCTCAACCCGGAAGCCGTGCAGCGACAAGGCCGTGAACAGCCGCCTGGCCTCGGCGATCACCACTCGTTCCGGCGTCAGGACCAGCCGGACCCCGGTGACGGCCGGATCGGCCAGCAGCGCCCTGGCCGCCATCAACTCGGCGAGCAGGTCGCCGAGGGCATCCCGGACGGTCGCGTTCGGGGCGCCACCCGGCAGGCCGGTCAGCGAGGCGGCGATACTGCGCAACACCCGCTGCGGGGCGCCGAGCAGACGCTGGGCGTAGAAGCCGACGGTCTCGGGCAGCGCCAGCAGCCGGAGCGTCTCCCCGGTCGGCGCGCAGTCGACGATGATCGCGTCGAAATCCCCCGATTCGGCGAGTCGGCGCAGTTCGAGCAGCGCCACGATCTCCTCGGCGCCGGGCAGCACGGTGAGTTCCTCGGCCTGCACCTCGGCCATCCCGCGGGCCGCGAGGACGCCGACCAGGTAGCCGCGAATATGCGACCAGCTCTGCTCGAACCGGCCGCGGGTGTCCACCTGTGCGGCCCAGAGGTTCGGCACGCCGGGGACCTGGGTGGGATCGGCGTGTACGGCGACGCCCAGCACATCGGCGGTCGAGTGAGCAGGGTCGGTGGAGACCAGTAGGGTGCGCGCGCCGCCGTGTGCACAGGCGATCGCGGTCGCCGCCGAGATGGTCGTCTTGCCGACCCCGCCCTTGCCGGTGTGCAGGGCGATCCTCATCCGGCCTCGACCCTCTTGCGCAGCTCCTTGAGCGCTGTGTCCAGAATGACCCGCTCGGCCTTGCGGCGGAGCACTCCGATCATGGGGACGGCAAGGTCCACGGCAAGGGTGTAGGTGACCTCGGTGCCCTTCGGCGTCACCTTGAGCACATACGAGCCCTGCTGAGATTTCTGCATCTGTCCGGAGACCAGCGTCCAGGACACCGACATGCCATCTTCGGGCCACTTGTAGGCCAACTCGTAGTTGTCTTTGACCAGGCCGGCATCCATGCTGAACGCGACCTGTTGGGCTGGGGCGCCGTCCGCGCCGGGAACGGTCACTTTCACGCTCTTGATCGAGCCGGTCCATTCCGGGTAGGACTCGAAGTCGGCGATCACATCCATGATCGCTGCGGGGTCGGCAGCCATGATGAGCGACTGCGATGAGGGGGTGGCCATGGATGGAAGGCTACCCAGGTCGGTGGGGTACGGCTGCCCACCACCCTGGTCGCCACGACGTGAAAAGCGCCACCGACCCGCGGCTACCGTAATTCGACCTCGAATGGCCGGGGGAACCGCTGGAAATGACCGACGTTGACGCACTCGGTGCGTCCGCGGCGGGTTCGCCGGCTGATCGGCTGATGGACGTGCCCGAAGACCGAGAGGGCGGGGCCGTGCTCGTCGATCGACTCCAGCAGGCCCGGCCCGTACATCTCCAGTCGCCCGGGCACCACGTCGTACCGCAGGTTGGCCAGGTTCGGCGGCACGTGTGAGCAGAGGATGTCGACGGGGCCGACCAGCTTCACGGCCCGGGCGAAATCATCGGCGGAGCGGATCAACGGCCGCCAGACCTCGTTCAGCGGCCGAAAGGCCACTCCCGGTTTCGCCGCGCCGCCGGCGACGAAGCCCATTCGGCGGCCAGCGATGTCGACGGTTTGGGCGTCCAGATACGGCAGTTCGGCGCCCACCACGTCGTCCCAGACGGCGGCGACGTCGACGTTGCCCAGGGTGACCAACGCGTCCGGCCCGACGGCGTCCACCACCTCGCGGTAGCGCGCCGCCACCACGGCGGTCAGCGTGCCGACGGGGTCGGGCGTGCTCTCCCACAGCGCGCTGTTGTAGGCACGCAGCGCGGGAAAGTCACCGGCCAGCCGCAATGCGATGAAGCGGCTGACCTTCTGCTCGCCGAACACCCGGCCGAGAATTCCGCCCGCCGGGTCGTAATAGTCCACGTAATCGAGCAGATCGCCGAGGACGACGAGCTGTTCGGCCCGCCGAGCGGCGTCGGCGAGGCCGGCGATGTTGCCGTGGATGTCAGAGACGAAGGAGAGCCGCACAGTTGCCAACGGTAATCCCGCCGAGCGCGCCGCCGGCGCACAGTCCGCAGGCGGCCGGTCGAAGCGTCAGGCGGCGACCGGTAGTTTGCCCGTCTACCGGTTGACCTTGTGTCCGGTCGGGTTGGGACCGGCGGCCGCGAGCGGAACGACCTTGATCGGCACACCCGGCATGGAGGCGTGCAGCACCCTGCCGTCACCGACATACATGCCGACATGGGTGACCGGGGTGTAAAAGGTCACCAGGTCACCGATCTGCAACTGGTCCAGCGGCACCTCGGGCAGCGCGTCGGCCTGCGCGGCACTATTCCGGGGGATGTCGACGCCGGCCTGATGCCAGGCCCACATCATCAGGCTGGAGCAGTCGAAACTGTCCGGGCCCTCAGCGGCCCAGACGTACGGCAGACCCTGGCGGCTCAACGCGGCCTCGACGGCGATGCCGGCCTGGACGTTGGGCGCGTGCTGTGCGGCCCAGAGGGAGAATTCCGGTCCGGTCTCCAGCGGTGCGGCATCGGCCGCAAGTCCCGCGCGGTCACGTTGCGCCGCCTGCTCGGCTTGCCGGGCCTGCGATGCGGCGTCCATGTTCGCGGCCTCGGCGCCGGCAACGGCCGCGTCGATGTCGGCGGCGGATAGCTGAGCGAAGGCAAGCTGGTAGGTCGCGATCTCGGCGTCCAACTGAGCCTTGCCGGTGTCCAGCGCCGCCCTGGCCGCTTCCGCGGCGGCCGTTGCCTGGTCAGCGGTTTGCTTGGCCTGCTGCGCCTGGTTCTCACTGGCCTGGGCGGCGGCGCGGGCGTCATCGGCCACCTTGCGGGCCGCCAGGGCGCCGCTGAGCGTTGTTTGCTGATCGGTGGCCACCTGGCTCAGCGAACTGGCCTGGTCGAGGTAGTCCTCCGGTGTCGCGGCGGTGAGCAGGACCGAGAGATCGGTGAGCCGGGCGCCCCGGAAGCTGGCGTTCGCGAAGGCGTCCACCTTGCGCTGGAACTCCGCGACAACCGCGTCGGCCTGGGTCACCTTGAGCTGCTCGGCGGCGGTGCGTTCCTGCGCGGCGGTCACCGCTGCCGCTGCCGCGGTCGCTGCGTCGCGCGCCGTCGCGACGGTGGCTTCGGCGCTCAGCACCTGCTCGTTGTAGGTCTCTGCCCGGCGTGCGGCGTCGAGCCAGGCCTGCTTGGCCTCTTCGGCATTCGTCGGGGTGGCGGGGGCCGGCGCTGCCGGGAGTGGGGCGACGACGGCGTCCGCGGTCGCAGCACCGGCTTGCGGCGCGTCGGCAGCTGCGGGCAGCGCGGCGGCGAGGCTCAGCACGGCCGCCGAGAGTGCTATCGCGCTGACCATCCGAAAGGCCCGCGCCCGTGCCGGTCGGCGGCGCTGGGGCAGGGGGTACCTACTGTCGTGCGTCGTCACGGAAAGGCGAGCCCTTCTTCCTTGCCACTGACCGGGTTAGCTGACGGATTCGGGCCAGGAAGTAGCCCTACCCCTGCCCAGCTGCGCTGCAAAGCGCGAGCCGCACAAGGGATTCACCCCACGAAGATTGGGTTCCCGGTTCGATGCAGTCGCATCGATTAAGCGGTGACCCTGGGGGCGCCCGTATGGCGAACCGCTATCCAAGGTCACGATCAGATTACGAGAAGGACACAGACTGTCGCAATCCTCTGGAGCATGACGGACCTCTCAAAACGGGTACATCAACGTTCATTGAGCACGGACTCGACACGTGGTGTGAGGGACGTCACCAGCGATGGTTCCACCGAAAGAGACGTGCGCCACTCTTTCGGGGAACTTGTCGGCGAGATGACGGTGCGGCATCCGGCTCGTGTCCCCGGCATGTCATCGGCGGCTCTTGCGCCGACGGCATCGTCAGTGGGCATCAGGCGGAGAGCAGAGCGGCGAGCCGGTCGGCCGACCGGTCCCAGTTCCAGGTTCGGCTCACCCACTCGCGCCCATTGGCGCCCCATTCGGCGGCCCGCCGGCGGTCGGTGAGCAGGTCGGCCACCGCAGCCGCCACCCCGGGAACATCGCGCCCGTCGACCACGGTCCCGGTCCGGCCCGGCTGGACCGTCTCCGGGGCGCCACCGGAGCGGCCCGCGATGACCGGCAGCCCACTCGCCGCCGCCTCGAGAAAGACGATCCCGAGCCCCTCGACGTCCAACCCGGAGCCCCGGGTCCGACACGGCATCGCAAAGACGTCGGCCGCGGCGTAATGCGCGGGCAGCTCCGACCACGCGACGCTGCCGGCAAAGGTCACCCGAGCGCCGAGGTCAAGGGCGTCGACCAGACCGCGCAGTCGCGGCCCATCCGGGCCCTCCCCCACGATCAGCGCCCGGGCATCCGGGACGCTGGCCAGGACCGTCGGCATGGCTCTGATCAGGCTGTCCTGCCCCTTGCGGCTGACCAGCCTGGACACCGACAGCAGTAGCGGCGCATCCCCGAGTCCGTACTTCGACCGGATGACGCGCCGGCCAACGGGATCGGGCCGGAAGGCTTCCACGCGCACCCCGGGCGGGAGGTACTCCAGCGCGGCGTCCGGTCCGAGGGCCGCCGAGATGCGCCGCCTGGCGTATTGACTGACGAAGGTGATCACGTCGTTGGTGCGGCCGATCCGGCGCAGTGCGGAGCGGCCACCGGGCACCATCGACCAGCCGACCTCATGGCCGTGGGTGCTGGCCACGGTTCGGGTCACGCCGTGGGTGCGCAGTGCCGGGGTGAGCAGGCTCAGCGGCGCGGCCGCGCCGTACCAGACGGCGCCGATCCGGTGATCCCGGACGAGTTCGGCCGCCCTGGCGCGCACCGCGCCGAACGGCAGCATCAGTGAACCCGGATGCCGGAAGATCGGAAACGGTTGCGCCGCATCGAATTCCGACGAGCCGGCCCAGGACGGCGCATAGACGACGAGGTCGCCGGCGGGCAGCCGCTCGGCGAGAGATTGCACGTAGGACTGGATCCCACCGGCACGAGGCGGAAAGTCGTTGGTAATCAGCAACGTTCGCCGCACGACTGGTGTACCCCGCCCCTCTGCTGACGTTCCAGGCCCCGAACAGCGGATCGCCGGTGCGAATCCGACCCTTGCGGATCGGACGCACCGGCGATCTGTTCGGCTTGCGTCGACTCTAGCTGGGAGTCGACTCTAACCGGGGTTTCTCACCCGCTGACGCGGTGGCCGCTCGGGCTGGGTCCGCCACCGCTGACACTGGTGATGTAGATCGGACGCGCCGGGCTGGACGCATGAATGATCTGGCCGTTGCCGATGTACATGCCGACGTGGCTGACCGGCGAGTAGTAGGTGACGAGGTCACCGGGCTGCAGTTCGCTCAGCGGAACCGACGGCAAGCCCGCCTGGCCGCCGGAGGTACGCGGGATGCTCACCCCGGCCTGCGCCCAGGCCCAGGACGTCAGTCCGGAGCAGTCGAACGAGCTGGGGCCGGCGGCGCCGTAGACGTAGCTCATGCCTTCCCTGGACAGCGCAGCCGCAACGGCGGCAGCGGCGGCCGAGCTACCGGCCGGCGCCGATGGGGCGGGCGCGTCCTGGGATGCTGCGGCGGCCGGTGCCTCTGGCGCCAGCGGGGTGCGATTCTCGGACCGGTTGGCCGCGACGGGTGCGTCAGCGGCCTGGGCGGGGTCCGCTGCCGCGGCCGCGGCGTTGGCGGATGCGTTGGCCCGCTCGGCAGCGGCTGCTGCCGCCTGCCGCTCCTGCTCGGAGAGTGCGTCGTACAGGCTCTTGTAGCGCGCGGCCTCGGCGTCGAGGTCGGCCTTGCGAGCGGTGACATCGGCGGTGGCCTGCTGAGCACTGGCCGAAGCCGCGTCGGCATCCGCCTTGGCCTTCTCTGCTGCTGCCTGACTGGCCGCGGCGGCTGCCTGCGCCTGGCCGGCCGCGGTCTTGGCGGCGAGTGCCTCGTTCAGGGTCTGCTGGGTGTCGGCGGCGACCCGGTCGAGCGAGCTGACCTGGTCGAGGAAGTCCTCGGCCGAATCGGCCGTCAGGATGACCGACATCTGGCTGAGCCGGGCGCCGCGGAAGCTGGCGTTGGCGAAGGCGTCGACCTTGACCTGGTAGCTGGCGGCGGCTGCGTCGGCCTGTGCGGCGCTCTCCTTGGCGGCGGCGGCGGCCGAGGTGGTGGAGGTGACCTGCTCGCTGGCGGCGGCAACGGCAGCAACGGCGGCCGCTTCGTTGGCCTGCGCGACGAGGACCTCTTCGTTCAGCGCGCCGGCCCGATGCTCGCTGTCGAGATAGGCCTGCTGCGCCTCGTCAGAGGTGGTCGGGTTCTCGGGGTCGGCCATGGCCGAACCCGTCCAGACCAAGCTGAGACTCAGGACCACGGCGGTGCCAAGGGCTATGCCCCTGGTACGCCACCGGGCGGTTCGCAGTGCGGTCGAGCGCTGGCCGATATCACTGGTCGCCAAGGCAGGCGTACCTTCCTCCTCGCCGCCTACCGAGTTAGCTGACGGATTCGGGCCGGAAGTAGCCCTACCCCTGAGCAATGCCGCGAGCAGCACCGCACGAGGGGATTCACCCCACAAACAAACCTGGTTCCCCGGTTCGGCGGCCTGTGATGATCACCAGCGTGCCGATTCGGCGGTGACCCCGCGGACCACCCGAATGGTGGTCTCGATCGAAGGTCTCGGTCAGGTTACGAGAAGGACACGCCTGAGTCCAGCCGACATGTGAAAGTTCTTGGAACTGTCCTGTCTCACGTTGTCGTTCCGACGATCCAATGCCAGCTGACCAGGCAAAACCCAATAAATGTCGGCCGTGTTACCACGCGGTGACGCGTAACGAGATGGACGTCACACTGCGTGCCGAACAACCTTGATGGTCACCCGACTGCCCGTTTTCGGACGCTACTGGCCGGTACCAATCGCAGCGGCGGGACCAGACCGGAGTCGGCCAACACACCCAACGCCGCGCGCTCGGTCTCGTCCCACTCGACCCCCTCCGGCGTCGAACCCAACAGCACGGTGACGACGCAGCCGCCGCAGGCGGGGCCGCGGACGGCGCAATGATCGCAGTCGATGTGCATGATCGTTCCTCTCGTCGAACGCTGATTCCCTGACCCTCGTCGCGAACGCTAGATCCAACCACCGACAGCCACCTGTAACAGCTGGCCGACCCACCATGATCAGCCGGGACTCAGCCGCCGAGCGCGGCCAGCAGCACCGCGGACGGCGCGGTCCGAGCGCCGTCCGCGGCGGCCAGGTCGACGACCTCACGATCGGAACTGACGACGATCAGCACCCGGCCGACCGGCTCGGCCCGCACCAGATCGCGGATGACATGATCGGCCAGCACCCCGGGCGGCGAAAAGAGCACCCGGATGCCGCGACCCGCGGGTCTGGACGTTGCTACCGCGGCTCCGTCGAAGACGACAGTCACCTCGGCCGAGCGTTCGGGACGCCAGCGCCGCCAGTGATCTGATCAACCGATCCCGCTGGTCGGAGAGCGTCAGCTCCGGAAAACCGGTCTTCGTCACGTTGTAGCCGTCCACGATCAGATGGGCACCCGGTAACCCGGCCCAGGCGGCCAGCCGGGTCGGGTCCGATGTCCGTTCCGCCTCCGACGGCGGCCGCGGCAACCTGGCGGCGACGACGTCGGCCGGCGCCGGACCGCCGCCGATCAGGTCCCATTCCCGACGCAGCCCGGCGGCGGCACCTTCCAATGTGCCCAGCAGCAACTCCAATCGACGGTCGGACGCGGCGCGCCGGTCCCCGGCCGATTCCCGCAGTCGCTGCACGTTCTGTGATGCCGCGTCGGCTCTGGCCCCGGACGCTTCCGCGCGCTGCCGCCAGGACTCGGCGTCGGCCCTTGCCTGGTCCCGTTCGGCGATGACGCCGGCGAGGACATCCGCAGCCTTCGCGTCCTTGCCCTCGACAAGCTGCTGCAGCTCCCGGATTCTGCTGCCCTGCTCGCGAAGTCGAAGCCGCAGCCGGTCGGCGTTATCGCCGGCCGGCGGTTGCCGACTCTCCGCAGTTGCCGTGCGGAGTTCCGCCTGCACGCGGTCCAGCTTCGCCGTCAAGGTGCGGACCTCGCGTTCGAGCACCGCCACCCGCGCCCGGGCGTCGACCTGCTCGGTCGCCTCCGCGACGGCAGCCAACAGATCGTCCTCCCCCGGCAACCGGAGCAGGTAGGCCCGCGCCGCTGCGGTGACCAACTCGGGCACCGTTGTCGGTGCTGCCGTTTCGAGGTCGAGCTCGTCCTTCTTGGCTCGTTCGGCAACCAGCGCGCGGAAGGCGACGTCGTTCTGCACGGCCTGCCCGAGCGCCGCCCCGGCGAGCCTGGCCCGTTTGGTCGGCGCGAACCGCGCCACCCTGGTGAGCGAGGCCGGTACGTCGATGGACGCGGCCGCCCCCAGCGCCTCGGCCGCCCATTCCAGAACCCGCAGCCGGACCGCATCCGGCAGTTCGGTGAGCGCGCGCAGAGACTCCCGCTGCGCAGCAACAGGTGCGGGCTCGGTGGTCACATCGCCCATCCTGACAGCAGGCCGAGTGCCGCAGTCGGCGCGTCGAACACCGGGGCTGTCGTACCTACGTTCTACGGTCACGACCATGGCACTGTTCCTGGACGCCCGGCCGCTCAGCGGGTTCGACCCGCCGCTGGTGGACGAGCCTGTCGTGCGGCCGGGAACCTACGTCCAGGGCAGCTTCGACGAACTGGGCGAGCCGCTCCGGGAGGTCACGTTCGTGGTGGTCGACCTGGAGACCACCGGCGGGTCGTCGCTGACCGAGTCGATCACCGAGATCGGTGCCGTCAAGGTCAGGGGCGGGGAGGTCCTGGGCGAGTTCGCGACGCTGGTCGACCCGGGCCGATCGATCCCGCCGCAGATCACCATGCTGACCGGGATCACCGATTCGATGGTGTACGACGCCCCGCAGATCGGTGCCGTGTTGCCGTCATTCCTGGAGTTCATCCGGGGAACCGTGCTGGTTGCCCACAACGCGCCGTTCGACGTCGGCTTCCTGAAGGCGGCCTGCGCGCGGCTCGGTCTGCCCTGGCCAGGCCCGGCCGTTGTCGATACCGTCCGGCTCGCCCGCAAGGTGCTGTCGAAGGCCGAGGCCCCCAGCGTCCGGCTATCCGCACTCGCGTCGCTGTTGGGGGCGCGGGTCGCGCCCGACCATCGAGCGCTCACCGACGCGAGAGCCACTGTCGATGTGCTGCATGCGCTCTTCGAGCGCCTCGGGTCGCTCGGTGTGCACAGCCTGTCGGAGTTGCAGGACGCCAGCCGGGACGTGGCGCCCGAGCGCCGCCGCAAACGCCGACTGGCGGATCAGTTGCCGGCCGCGCCCGGCGTTTACCTGTTCCGGGGTCCTGGTGACGAGGTGCTGTACGTCGGCACGTCGGGCAACCTGCACCAGCGGGTCAGGTCGTACTTCTCGGCCGCGGAAACCCGCACCCGGATCAAACACATGGTCACCCTGGCCGAACGGGTCGACCATGTCGAATGTGCACATGCCCTCGAGGCACATATCCGCGAGCAACGGCTGATCGCCATCCACCAGCCGCCGTACAACAGGCGCTCCCGCAAGCCGGGCGGAGTCAGCTGGGTGACCCTCACCGACGAGGCGTTCCCCCGGCTGAGCATCGTCCGGAATCCGCCGGAACGGACCGCCGGCTGCCTCGGCCCTTTCCCCTCCCGGGTGACCGCCCAGACGGCGGTGGAGGCGCTGCAGGACGCGGTACCGATCCGGCGCTGCACCGCCCGGATCCGCCGCACTGATCCGGATGGCAGCCCGTGCGCCCTCGCCGAACTCGGACGGTGCGGCGCCCCGTGTGCGGGGGCTGAGGATGCGGACTCCTATGCCGAGCACATTGCCCGGATCCGGGCGCTGATCGAGGGCGAATCCGACGAGGTGCTCACAGTGCTACGGGACCGGTTGACGGCATTGTCCCGGTCGGGTCGGTTCGACCAGGCTGCGCTGGCCCGGGATCGGCTGTCCACGTTGGCGATGGCCGTCGACCGTCGGCAGCGACTCGGCGCACTCGCCGGTATCGGAGAAATGGTGGCTGCCCGTCCCGATGAACATGGCGGCTGGGACCTGACGGTGATTCGCTTCGGCCGATTCGCGGCCGCCGGGCGAGCCCGGCGCGGGGTCGACCCGATGCCGATCGTCGAGCTGCTGGTGGCTTCGGCCGAGACCGTGCTGCCCCGGCCCGGTCCGCTGCCCGGCGCCTCCGCGGAGGAGACGACGACCCTGCTGCGCTGGGTGGAACGGCCCGGCTCCAGGATGGTGCGCACGACCAACGCCTGGTGCAGCCCGGCCGCGGGCGCCGGCCGTTGGCGGCCGTTCATGAAGGCTGCCGACATGGCGCGCGGCACCCGGTCGGCCCTGACCCTCGGCGGCTAGCACCGACGGAAGGCACATCGGTGGATAGCATCAGAACCCCGGATGTTCTTCAAGAGAGGTCGGTCGCCATGGTGACGGCAATTGTGCTCATCGATGTGGAGGCCGATCGGATCCCGGAGGCGGCGCAGGACATTGCCAACCTCGCCGGGGTCGATCAGGTGTACTCGTGCGCCGGAGATGTCGATCTGGTGGCCATCGTCCGGGTCGCCGACCATGAGGCGATCGCCGAGCTGGTACCCGGCCACCTCTCGAAGGTGACGGGCGTGCTGCGGACGGTCACCCACATCGCGTTCCGTGAGTATTCGCAGCGCGACGACGAGGCTGCCTTCTCCATCGGAATGCAGGGGTAAGCCAACAGCGTGCCCGTCCGGACGGCCCGCCGCCGGCCAAACCCCGACCCGGCTAGTTGGTTCCTGACAACCGTTGCCCGGCCGCGACCCAGCGCTCGAGCAACTCGGCGGCAGCACCGGAATCGACTGCAGTACTTGCCTTGTCGATCCCCGCTCGGAGGTCCGCCAGCAGGTCCCCGGTCAGCCCGGCATGCGCGGCCAGTCCGGCTGCCGCGTTCAGCAGGACGGCGTCCCGGACCGGTCCGGCCTTGCCGGCGAACAGCGCCCGAGCGGCGGCGACATTTTCGGCGACGTCACCACCACGCAGATCCGCCGGCTCGGCACGGTCGATGCCGAGCAGCTCCGGGTCCAGGGCGACGACGGAAACCGCTCCGTCGCGGACCTCCCACACTGTCGAGGTGGTCGTCGTGGTGAGTTCGTCGAGCCCGTCGTCACCGCGGAAGAGCAGCACGTCCAGGGGTTGCCCCTGCCACCGCCGGGTCGCGAAAACTTCGGCCATGACGGGCGCCATCCGGGCGTTGCCGCAGCCGATCGCGCTGGCCGCGGGTTGCGCCGGATTGGTCAACGGCCCGAGAAAGTTGAAAACCGTCGGGATGCCCAGTTCCCGACGCGGCGGGCCGGCGTGCCGGTACGACGGGTGGTAGACCGGCGCGAAGCAGAACCCGATACCGACCTCGGCCACGGTCGCGGCGACCGCGGCTGCGGGCAGCGAGATGGCGACGCCGAGCGCCTCCAGCAGGTCGGCGGACCCGCATTTGCTCGACGCGGCCCGGTTGCCGTGTTTGACCACCGGAGCGCCGGCGCCGGCAATGACGATGGCCGCCATTGTCGAGATGTTGACGGTGTTCGCGCGATCCCCGCCGGTACCGACGATGTCGACGGCCCGGGCAGGTACGTCCACCCGGACGGCATGCGCCAGCATGCTGTCCGCAAGCCCGGTGACCTCGGATGCGGTCTCACCCTTGGCGCGCAAAGCCACGGCGAAGCCGGCCAACTGCGCCGGCGTCGCCTCGCCGCCCATGATCCGGTCCATCACCCAGCCGGTGTCTGCGACATCAAGGTGCTCGTCCTCGAGCAACCTGGTCAGCAGAGTCGGCCAGGAACGCTCCGGCGTCACCGCGCTGGGGGGTCCGTGACCGCCGGCACCAGGCCGGCGGCGCGCCGACGCAACAGCCCCGCGATGCAGTCCGCAGCGGTGACCGGGTCAAGCGGGTGCACCAGAATCTCGTCGGCCCCGGCCCAGGTGGCCAGCCACCGATCGTCCGCACGTCGCACGACGATGACCACCGGCGGGATGACCTCGGCCTCCTGGTGGATCTGCCTGCTGATGCCGATCCCACCGGTCGGCTGGGCCTCGCCGTCCAGGATCAGCACATCGGCGAGCCGGGCCTGGGTGGCCATCATCACCTCGTGCACGGCCGAGCACTCGAGGTAGTCGACCCGTCCTACATCGGGTGCAGGACGCCGGCCGATCGCGGTCATGATCCGCTCGCGGACCTCCGGGCGGTGGCTGTAGACCAACAGCACGGGATTGCTCACGCGGATGATGCTAGTGCCCCGTTCGGACCGCCTCGTGCGCCCACCCACTGACTCCGAACCCGCCGCGCGTCGCGACGCGCGGGAAGCAAGCCAATTTCGACAAGCTGTCGAAGCCGATTCAAGGCCCTGACCTGGGGCGACCGGCGAACTTCAGGGGCGACTTCGCGCCACGGGTGCACCCGCAGGCGCATGATCGTCGGCGGCAGTCCATAATCCATCTGTGACGACTGCGACCACCCCAACGGGGCCCACCGCGATCAGCTCCAGGATCCACACACTGAACCGCCCGAACATGGTCAGTGTCGGCGTGATCGTGTGGCTGGCAAGCGAGTTGATGTTCTTCGCTGGGCTGTTCGGCATCTACTTCACGGTCCGCGCGCAGACCGACGGTGAATGGCCGCCCGCCCCCACCGAACTCGACATCGTCTACGCGGCGATCTTCACCACGATCCTGATCGCGTCGTCCTTCACCTGTCAGCTCGGCGTGTTCGCCGCGGAGAAGGGTGACGTGTTCGCGCTGCGGCGCTGGTACCTGATCACCCTACTGATGGGAACGGTCTTCGTCCTCGGGCAGGCCAACGAGTACTACACCCTGGTCACCCACCACGAGACGACCCTGGCCTCGTCGCCGTACGGGACTGTTTTCTATTTGACGACCGGTTTCCACGGCTTGCACGTGATCGGCGGGCTGATCGCCTTTGTGCTGCTGATCGGCAAGACCAAGATCTCCAAGTTCACCCCGGCCCAGGCCACCAGCGCCATCGTCGTGTCCTATTACTGGCACTTCGTCGACGTTGTCTGGATCGGATTGTTCGCAACGATTTACATCATCAGATGAGAGGTCTTCGCATCCGAAGCCGGAACTTCTACAGTAGTTAGAAGTACGGCACCCATCGCAGTTCCTACGGGATCCATCCCCGTGGCCCAGTACCAACCGCCGCCGCTACACGAGCTACGAGGTGTCCCTCATGAGTTCGCACCACACGCCACCCTCAGGGGGCTCCGGGCGACGTATTCGTCGGTCAAAGACGATGCGTCGCATCACCGGTGGCCTTGCGTTGCTGTTCGCGCTGACCGCCCTTGGATTCACTGCCGCCGCGTTGACGCCGTCACCGCAGACCGCGGTCGCCGAGAACGTTGATGCCGCGCAGATCGCGGAGGGCAAGCAGATCTATCAAACCGCGTGCATCACCTGCCACGGCGCGAACCTGCAGGGCGTCTTGGGCCGCGGACCGTCCCTCGTTGGTGTCGGCCAGGCGGCGACCTACTTCCAGGTCTCCACTGGCCGGATGCCGGCGGCCGAGAACGGTGCGCAGATTCAGCGCAAAGAGCCGTTCTTCGACGCCGCGCAGACCGATGCGCTGGCCGCCTTCATCCAGGCCAACGGCGGTGGCCCGGTGGTTCCCGAGGGCGACCTCCGCGCTCCGGATCAGATCTCGCTGGGTGGCGAGTTGTTCCGGCTCAACTGCGCGTCCTGCCACAACTTCACCGGTCAGGGTGGCGCCCTCTCCCAGGGCAAGTACGCCCCGAACCTGGACCCGGCGACGGATTCGCAGATCTACGCCGCCATGCTCAGCGGGCCGCAGAACATGCCGAAATTCGGTGACGGCCAACTGACCTCGGACGAGAAGCGCGCCATCATCACCTTCATCCAGAACAACAAAGCAACGATAGATCCGGGTGGCTACGCTGCCGGCGGCTTCGGCCCGGCCCCCGAGGGCCTGATCGCCTTCCTGGTGGGCATGGGCGCCATCGTCGCGGCGACTCTGTGGATGGGGTCCAGGGCATGACGCGAGGAACGAGCGGAGGACAAGCATGAGCGGGAATCCGAACCTGCAGATTCCGGACGCGGCAGAGCGCGCCAAGATGTCCAAGGAAGAGCTCAGCGCCCTCGGTATGGCCCTGGACGGTGTGGAGCTTGCGGAGTACGGCGAGCGCTACGTCCCCGGGTCGCCGGCCGACAAGCGCGCAGAGCGCCAGGTCGCGAAGTGGTTCCTGCTCGCGGCGTTGTTTGCGGTCATCTTCATCGTCGCGTTCATCTGGTGGCCGAGCGAGTACGAGCCGGCGTATTCCGACGGACAGCTGATGTACGCGCTCTACACGCCGGTCATCGGGGCCACCCTCGGCGCGACCATCCTGTTCTTCGGCATCGGCGTCGTGGCGATGGCGAAGAAAATCATGCCGCACGAGGTCGCGATCCAACAGCGGCACGTCGGCATGTCGGACCCGGTCGACCGCCAGACGCTGGCCGCTCAGGTGCTGGACACCGGCGACAAGGCCGGCATCAAACGGCGCGGCATGCTGAAGGGCTCGCTGCTGCTGGCCGGCGGCGGCCTGGGTGTTGCGGCGATCGTCCCGGTGCTGGGTGGCTTCATCAAGAACCCTTGGGCCGAGCGTGCGGATTCACCGCTGTGGGTGACGCCCTGGGCTCCCGCGGCCGACGGCACCAAGGTGCGGATGGTCCAGATCGATGGCACCCCGGTACGCCCATCAGATCTCGAAGCGGGTTCGATGGCCACCGTGTTCCCCGCGGTTCCGGGTGGCGCCAAGGCCTCGGACGCCGCGGTGATGCTCTTCCGTGTGCGGTCCGATTCGGTGATCCGCATTCGGGACGGTCAGCAGGGCTTCCAGTTCGGCGATTACTACGCGTATTCCAAGATCTGCACGCACGTCGGCTGTCCGGTTTCGCTGTATGAGTCGCAGACCGGTCGGGTGTTGTGCCCGTGTCATCAGTCGCAGTTCAATCTCTATGAAGGCATGTTCCCGGTGTTCGGCCCCGCCACCAGGCCCCTCCCGCAGCTGCCCATCGAGCTGGACGACGAGGGTTACTTCGTCGCATCCAAGGACTTCGTCGAAGCAGTCGGTCCCGGTTTTTGGGAGAATGGCAAGTTTCCTGCGTGGTACTCCGAACCGAAGGAGGCAACCGGATGAGTCGCCTGACCACCCCCACCAAGGCCACCGCCGGCCCGTCCGTTGTCCAGAAGGCGCTGGACGAGGCCGATATCCGGTACCACGGGGCGCGACCGCTCCGCACGGCCCTGAACAAGGTCTTCCCGAGTCACTGGTCGTTCATGCTCGGCGAGGCGGCGCTGTACTCGTTCATCGTCCTGCTGCTGTCCGGCGTTTACCTCACGCTGTTCTTCGACCCGTCGATGGCCGAGACGGTGTACCAGGGTGTCTACGAGAAGCTCCGCGGCGTCCCGATGTCAATGGCCTATGCCTCGTCCCTGGACATCTCGTTCGAGGTGCGCGGCGGTCTGCTGATCCGGCAGATCCACCACTGGGCGGCGCTGCTGTTCGTGTTCTCGATGATGTTGCACATGATGCGGGTGTTCTTCACCGGTGGATTCCGCAAGCCACGTGAGGTCAACTGGATCATCGGTGTGCTGCTGCTCATCCTGGGCATGGCCGAAGGCTTCCTCGGCTACTCGCTGCCGGACGATCTGCTGTCCGGCACCGGGCTGCGGGCCGTCAGCGCGTTCATCCTGTCGATCCCGGTGATCGGCACCTGGACCCACTGGGCGGTGTTCGGCGGGGACTACCCCGGCGAGATCATCATCCCGCGGTTCTACTCCATCCACATCCTGCTCATTCCGGGCATCATCCTGGCGTTGATCGCGGTGCACGTCGCCCTGGTGTGGTTCCAGAAGCACACGCAGTTCGCGGCGCCCAAGGCGACCGAGAACAACGTCATCGGGCTGCGGGTGCTCCCGTCGTTCGCGGCCAAGGGCGGCGGCTTCTTCGCCGTGGTGTTCGGCATCATCGCGATGATGAGTGGGTTGTTCCAGATCAACCCGATCTGGAACCTGGGGCCGTACAACCCGTCGCAAGTGTCCGCGGGCGTTCAGCCCGACTTCTATATGGGCTTCCTCGACGGGATGGTCCGAATATGGCCCGCCTGGGAGATCCGAAACCTGTTCGGGCACTACATGATTCCGGCAGTCTTCTTCCCGGCGATTCTCGGCGCCACGGTGTTGATGATCATCGTGATCTCCTATCCGTGGATAGAGACGGCGTTCACCAAGGACAAAGCCGTCCACAACATCCTGCAGCGGCCCAGGGACGTCCCGGTGCGCACCGCACTCGGTGTTGCGTTCATCACCTTCTACCTGGTCAACCTGATCAACGGCGCCAACGACCTGTTCGCCTTCAAGCTGGACATCTCGCTGAATGTGATGACCTGGCTCGGCCGGATCCTGTCGATCATCGGGCCCGTCATCGCCTATGTGGTGACCTACCGGCTCTGCCTCGGTTTGCAGCACTCCGACCGGGCCGTGCTGGAGCACGGTATCGAGACCGGCGTGCTCAAGCGGCTGCCCAGCGGGCAGTTCATCGAGGTACATCAGCCGTTGGGACCGGTCGACGATCACGGCCATCCGATTCCGCTGGCCTACCAGGGTGCTCCGGTGCCCAAGCGGATGAACCAGCTCGGGTCCGCCGGCATCGCCGTCCCGGGGTTGATCAGACCCGCGAACGACGAGGGTCATATCAGCTATCAGGACGACGAGAGACACGCTGCGGAGATCGAAGCCGGCGCCAAACGCTGAGCGAAACCTCGCCTGAACTGCATTCCAAGAAGAAGCCCCGCCCGGTGCACCGAGCGGGGCTTCTTCATGTGTCCGGTTCTTTTGCGTCCGGGCCGGGCGTCAGCCGGCGCTGGTCACCCTCAACCGAACCAAGACCAGGAGTGCCTATGACACAGTCGACGAGACCACAGCTCCGCGCCGTGCTCGCGCGGGTCATCACCGTCGAGTCGCTGACCCCGCACATGACGCGGGTGACGCTGTCCGCCCCGGAGTTCGCCGATCTGGTCTACCTGGCGTCGGATCACTTCATCCGACTGCTGCTTCCGAGGGCCTCGCAGATCGAGCCGGAGTTGCCGAAGGGCGAGCACTGGTGGCCCGAGATGGTGGCGATGCCGCCGGCCCGGCGACCGATCCTGCGCAACTACACGGTCGCCGGGATTCGGCCCGAGAGCGCCGAGATGGACATCGATTTCGTCGTGCACGGCGATTCGGGCCCGGCAACCAGGTGGGTGAACCGGGCGGCGGCAGGCGACGCGGTCGGTGTGATCGACCAGGGCGTTGTGCACGAGGTGCGCGCCGACGCCGCTGAGTACCTGATCGTCGGCGACGAGACGGCGCTGCCGGCCGCCACCGGACTCCTGTCGCTCATGCCGCCGGGAATTCCCGTCACGGCGCTGTTGGAAGTGCCCGCCGCGGACGACCGGCGGGAGCTGGCCTCAACGCAGGCGCGGGTCGACTACTTCGTCCGGCATGACGCCCACCAGAAGCCAGGGATGTTGCTGCTGGACGCGGTCCGCGACTGGCAGCCCACCCATGGCCCGGTGGTTGCCTGGGTCGCCGGCGAATCGACGATGACGACCGCGGTCCGCCGCATCCTGGTGAAGGCGGGAGTTCCGAAGGCGGACATCAGCTTTCACGGGTATTTCAAGTTCGGCAGGTCCCAGTACGACGACTGACCGCAGTCCGGCCGGCTCAGTGATGCGCGGGGCGGCGGTGGTACTCGAAGATGAACCCGCATACCACGAACAGCAGGAAGCCCACCGCGATCACCATCAGCCAGACGAGCAGGTAGGCCGTCGCAACGGCGAGCACCGCGACACACGCCGCGAGGAAGAACGGGAAGTACGACCCGGGTGAGAAGAACCCGATATCACCCGCCCCGTCGGACACCTCAGCGTGGTCGTTGTCCTCCGGACGTGGTTCTTCCAGTCGCCTGGACACGAACCGCAGAAAGGTGCCGATGATCAGGGTCAGGCCGGCTGTCAGGGTCAGCGCAACGATCCCGACGGGCTCGGTCGGAGCCAGAAAACCGTAGATAACAGCCGCGATCGCGAAGAACAGGGTCAGCCACAGAAAGATCCACGTCTCGACGTGCATCCCGTTCTTCGGTGTGGCGTCCTTCTTCGACTTCTCATCGGTGTGCGAGGCCATCAGTTCCCCCCGGTCGGTGCGCTGATATTGGCGCCCTGGGCTGTCCGGTCGGTGTTCAACGGGTACGTCGTCGTGGCCAGCGGCGCACAGAGCTCACCGCACGACGGGTCGTCGTTCCCCACCTTCCGCAGCGCATCGGCGGAGGTATAGGGCTGCCCCGTCACCGGATTGTTCTCCTGCCGCAAGCCGATGTAGGCGTCATAGACACCCTGCGGCACTGCTCTGACCTCGAAGTTCATCGCACTGTGGTACGTGCCGCACAGCTCAGCGCAGCGCCCGACGAACGCACCCTCGGTCTCGATGGTGTTCTGGAAGACGTTGTTGGACTGGTTCTGCTCCGGGTACGGGAAGACGTCCCGCTTGAACAGGAAGTCGATCGTCCAGAAGGAATGGATGACGTCCTTGGAGCGCAACTCGTACTGGATCACCTTGTTGACCGGCAGGATCAACAGCGGAACCTCTTCACTACTGCCGATCGTGTGCACCTCGCCGCCACCCGGAACGCTCGTGCCCGGGTAGCCGAAGTCCCAGTTCCACTTGAATGCGGTGACCTCGATCGTCACGTCCGGGTTGGGATCGGTCTCCAGCACGAAATCCTCGGTCGTGACGGTGAAGTAGAACAACACGCCGACCATGATGAACGGCACCGCGGTGTAGATCAGTTCCAGCGGCAGGTTCTCTTTGGTCTGCTTCGGGTACAGCGGACCGTTCTTGCGCTTCCGATACACGATGAAGGCCCAGAACATCAGGCCCCAGACGCCGGCGCCGACCAACAGCGCAAAGCTGAACGCGCCGGACCAGAACTCGCGCATCCGATCCGCCTGCGGGGTGATGCCGTCCGGCCATCCGTAGCTGGGCAGATCTGCGACTGAACAACCGCTGACCAGCACCGAAACCAGGACGAGCAATGCGGCGAGGGAAACCCGCCGTACCGCGCGAGACCTTGTCACGTGCGTTCTTCCTCTCGCCCTGAGCACTTGAGATGTCGAAGACCGAACCACACCGACCCCAGGAACCATCCCCGGTGGCGGCAGCAACCGTCATCGACCCGCTGAGATTACCTCCCCCGGTTCCGATCCACCCGGCCGGGGACCCCGCGAGTTCTACAAATCGTAAATGTTGCCCGGACACGGTCGACCGACGGCCGAAACACCTGGGGCTGACACCGGATGCGGGCCGGCAGCAGAGATACTGGCGTGGTGGTCTGCACCGCGGATCGCTTTTGCTGTGACCGGGTTTGAAAAGTCAGGGTGGTGGGCGCCGCGTGTGCGGACTGATGGGCTTCGTGTCGGATTCGGGACAGGCATCCGCGCGGGTGGAGGCCATCGCGGCCGGCATGCGGTGCGCTCGCCACCGCGGACCCGACGACGCCGGCACCTGGCATGACGATGATGTTGTCTTCGGCTTCAACCGGCTCTCGATCATCGACATCGAGCACTCCCACCAGCCGCTGCGCTGGGGGCCGCCGGAGACACCGGACCGCTACGCCCTGGTCTTCAACGGCGAGATCTACAACTATCTCGAGCTGCGGTCCGAACTGGCCACCGCAGCACGGGGCCCTGTTCAACACCGAAGGTGACGGCGAATCGATCGTCGCGGCGTACCACTACTGGGGTGCGGCCGGGGTCTCGCGGTTGCGCGGGATGTTCGCGTTCCTGATCTGGGATACCCAGGATCGGGTGCTGTTCGGCGCGCGGGATCCGTTCGGTATCAAACCGCTGTTCGTGGCGCAGACTCCGGACGGAGTCGCCTTCTCGTCGGAGGCCAAGGGACTGCGCGAGCTGACCGGCCAGGCGAGCGTTAATGTGCCTGCGCTGCAGCACTATTTGGTGCTGCAGTACGTTCCGGAACCGGCGACGATGGATCCGAACATCCGCAAGATCGAGTCCGGGACGCATGTCACGGTCCGGCCCGGGCGCCCATTGAAGACGAAGCGGTACTTCCACCCGGTTTTCGCCAGCCGGCCGGCCATCTCCGACGCCGAGCGCTCGGCCCTCTACCAGCGGATCGCCGCCGTGATGGACGACTCGGTGGCCAAGCACATGCGCGCCGACGTCACCGTCGGCGCCTTCCTGTCCGGTGGCATCGACTCCACCGCCATCGCAGCGCTGGCCAAGCGCTACAACCCGGACCTGATGACGTTCACCACCGGTTTCGAGCGGGAGGGTTTCTCCGAGGTCGACGTCGCAGCCGAATCGGCGGCCGCGATCGGGGTCCGGCATGTGATCAGGACGGTGTCCGAAACCGAACTCACCGAGACGCTGCCGTTGATCATCTGGTACCTGGACGACCCGGTCGCCGACCCGGCCCTGGTGCCGCTGTACTTCGTGGCCAACGAGGCCCGCAAGCACGTCAAGGTCGTGCTGTCCGGCGAGGGCGCCGATGAGCTGTTCGGCGGCTACAACATCTATCGCGAGCCGATGAGCCTGCGCAGCATCACCGGCCTGCCGGACGGCATGCGCAAGGGGCTGGCCGCGGTGGGCCGCGCGCTGCCCCAGGGCTTCCGGGGCCAGGACATGCTCCGCCGGGGATCCCTTGACCTCGAGGACCGTTACTACGGCAATGCCCGGATTTTCCGCGAGGAGCAGCTCGCCGGTCTGCTGAACACCTACGATCCGGCCCGTTCGTTCCGCGACATCACGGACCCGATCTACGCGCAGACGCACGAGACCGACCCCATCGCGCGGATGCAGCACGTCGACTTGTTCACCTGGATGCGTGGCGACATCCTGGTCAAGGCCGACAAGATGACGATGGCGAACTCCCTGGAGCTGCGGGTGCCGTTCCTGGACACCGAGGTGTTCGAGGTGGCCAGAACGATCCCGGCCGATCAGAAGGTCACCAAGCAGACCACCAAGCTGGCGCTGCGCAAGGCGATGGAGTTGGTGGTGCCGCCGCACGTCCTGCACCGGCGCAAACTCGGCTTCCCGGTGCCGATCAGGCACTTCCTTGCCGAGGGCTCCTACGAGTGGGCCCGGTCGATCATCCTGACCGCGAACACCCAGGAGTACCTGGATCCGGCGGCTGTGCTGGCCCTGCTGGACGCCCACAAGGCGGGCGAAGCGGACCATTCCCGGCGCATTTGGACGATCCTGGTCTTCCAGCTCTGGCACGAAATCTTCGTCACCGGAGCGATCACCCCGACGATCCCGGAACCGGCCTACCCCGTCTTCCTCTGACCCCGCGGGCGGCGACGTCGCGCGGCCGGCCGCCAGCGGCCGAGCTACCAGCCGATGGCGTGGGCGATCTCGGCGGCGGCCTCTTCGCCGTAGGCGTCGGCGAGCCGCACCCGGGCGACGTCGTGATCGAGGTGGTATTCCTGGGTGCCGACGGTCTCCAGCACCAGGGTGGCCAGCAGCGAGCCCAGCTGCGCGGAACGCTCCAGCGGCAGTCCGTAGGCGTTGCCGGACAGGAAGCCGGCCCGGAAGGCGTCGCCGACGCCCGTGGGGTCCACCTTCGACTTCTCCGGCAAGGCGCCCACAGTCAACCTGCTGCCGTCGGCGGCGACGATCTCGACGCCCTTCGAACCGAGCGTGGTTACGCGGTAGCCGACGGCCTGCAACACCTTGTCCGAGCTCCAGCCGGTCTTGGACTGCAACAGGTTGAGTTCGTAGTCGTTCGTCAGCAGCACGCTCGCCCCGGTGATCAACGAGATCACATCGGGCCCATCCATCCGGGCCAGCTGCTGCGAGGGGTCGGCGGCGAACTTGTAGCCGCGCTCGCGGCATTCCTCGGAGTGCCGGACCATGCCCTCCGGGTCGTCCGCCGCGATGACCACCAGGTCGAGGCCGCCGTAGGCGCGGGCGATCGGCTCGATTTCGATCTCCCGGGACCGCGCCATGGCACCGGCGTAGAAGGACGCGATCTGGTTCATTTCCTCGTCGGTGGTGCAGACGAACCGCGCGGTCTGCACGTCCCCGCAGAGGTGCACCTTGGTGCAGTCGACACCGTGCCGGCTCAGCCAGCTCTCGTAGTCGGCGAAGTCCGCGCCGGCCGCGCCGACCAGCACCGGGTGCAGACCGAGCAGCGCCATCCCGAAGCAGATGTTCGGCGCGACGCCGCCTCGGCGCACGACCAGGTCGTCAACCAGGAACGACAGCGACACCCGGTGCAACTGGTCCGGAAGCAGCGAATCGGAGAACTTGCCCGGGAAGTGCATGAGGTGGTCTGTGGCAATCGATCCGGAGACGGCAATCGGCATGGTCGGTCAGCTCTCTTTCACGAAGCAACGTCGTTGCTGGATCTCGCTGGGATCTCACGGTCGCTTGGTCGCACCGGCGGAGCCGGGGCGCAATTCGGCACCGCTAGAGCGGCTCTGCGGTCATTGGCAGACACGCTCCAGACCTGTGGACGCGGAATGACGCGGCGCGTGTCCGGCCGGGGTCGACCTTACCGGCCGATCGCGCGCGCTCGGGGATCCGGACACGAAAAAACCCCCGGGCGTGCCCAGGGGTTCCTCGCGGAATTGACGCTGACGGCTCAGTGGAACGAGTCGCCGCAGGCGCAGGAGTTCTGCGCGTTGGGGTTGTCGATCGTGAAGCCCTGCTTCTCGATGGTGTCGACGAAGTCGATGACGGCGCCGTCCAGGTAGGGCTTGGACATCCGGTCCACCGCGAGCCCGATGCCGTCGAAGGTCACCAGCGCGTCGCCGTCAAGCGTGCGGTCGTCGAAGAACAGTTCGTAACGCAGGCCCGAGCAGCCGCCGGGCTGAACGGCGATGCGGAGCACCATGTCGCTGCTGCCGTCGCGCTCCAGCAGGCCCTTGGCCTTGGCTGCAGCCGATTCGGACAGCGTGACGCCGTGTGCGGGCGCGACTACGCCGGCCTCGACCTCGGTGACGCTTGCGGTGTCAGCAACGGTCATCTGTCACTCCCCTAATGTCGCGAGTGGCCGGGCGAATGCCGGACCTGTTGGTTATTTCGAAGGTCTGATTACTGTGCCGGTCATGCAGCGGTGCGCACAGTTACTGCTCGTGCTCACTCGATGATGCCACGCCGACCGCCCCGGACGGCAGTCCCACGGCCTGACGTGATGAACAACCCTTCCCGGTTCGACCCTATTCCCCGCCACATTCACCGCCACCGATCGGCGGACCGGATTCGCTCGGCCGCGGATCTGCTTGACCCCTGGTTCGGATCCGGGCGCAGTCCGGCCCGTCGATGGCCTTGAGTCACTGGCGTAGTCCTCTAGGCTGCCGAGTGTGAGTTTCCTGCGCCGTAAACCCACCGACGGCACCGAGAACGCCGATTCGGCCATCGTGTCGTCGGACCTGCCCACCGACGAGGCCCCTTCCGTCGGCAAGGGTCGCCCGACGCCCAAGCGGCGGGAGGCCGAGGGCAAGCGTGGTCCGGTCGGTCCACCGCCCAAGACCCAGCGGGAGGCGATCAAACGCTCGAAGGTCGCCGGCAAGTCGATGACCAAGGACGAGCGGCGGGCCGCGGCCCGGCTCAACCGCGAAAAGATGATGGCCGGTGACGAGAAGCACCTGATGCCCCGCGACCGGGGGAAGGCGCGGGCCTATGTCCGCGACCTCGTCGACACCCGCCGCAACATCGCCGGCATCCTGCTGCCGCTCGCCCTGGCGTCCTTCGTGGTGCTGCTGATCCCGATCCCCGCGGTCCAGGCCTACGGACCGTTGGTCCTGCTGGTCGGCATCTTCGCCGCCATCATCGACTCGGTCATCTTCGGGCGGCAACTGTCCAAGAAGGTCAAGGCCAAATTCCCGAACGGCGACAATTCCGGGCAGTCCATCAAGGGGTCGTCCCTGGGCTTCTACGCCTTCAACCGGGCCTGCCTGATCCGCAAGTGGCGCGTTCCCAGGCCGCGGGTCGACGCGGGCGCCAAGATCGATTGACCCCGGGCAGGCCGAGGTGAGTGATGAGTTCCAGCGCGCTGCTGCGGCGAACGCGGATGAGGTCCTGCGCCGCTTCTTCGATCCGGATGGCCGGCTGAAGACGCTGCCCGCCAAGCAATCTCGCCAACTGGCGGTCTACGACCTGATCGCCCAGCGGTTCGTGCCGGGCGTCCGCTACACCGAGCTCGAGGTCAATCGCGAGCTGATGGGCGTGTACAACGACTACGTGACCCTGCGCCGCGGGTTGATCGACTACGGCCTGATGGATCGCGCGAATGGCGAGTACTGGCGCAGCGGCGGGACGGTCCCGGTCGGCTCGTCGCCCGCCACGGCGGTCCCGAAGTTGCCCCGGCCCGAGGCGCCGGCCCGGTCCGGAACGTCACCGTCCGCGCGCGGCGCCGCCCGCCGCGAAGCGATCCTGTCGGCAGCCGCCCAACTGTTCGCCGACCGTGGGTACGCAGCCGTCGGGATGGACGACATCGGCGCCGCGGCCGGCGTCACCGGCCCCGCGATCTACCGGCACTTCGGGGCCAAGGCATCGGTGTTGACCGCGGTGTTCGACCGGGTGATCGACGCCGTCACCAGCGATCCCGATGTGCTCGGTGAGCTGCCCGACGAGACGGACCAGGACCCGGCGGCATCGCTCCGGCATCTGGTGGCGACGTACGCGGCGGCGGTGTCCGGCCGTCGCCGGCTGATGGCGGTCTTCATCCGCGAGGTGCACCACCTACCCGCCGAAGATCGCGAACTGCTGGACGAACGACAGCGAACCCTGATCAAGCGCTGGCGAACCCTGCTGGCGCAGGCGCATCCGGAGTGGGACGGCGAGCAGGTCCGGACCGCCGTGCACGGAGCGTTCGGGATGCTCAATTCAGTCGGTACGTTCGAGTCCCCGCTCGGCGACCGGGAGTTGGCCACCCAACTCGCCCAGCTCGCCGTGTCCGCCATGCGGGTGGACCGGCCGATCGACGTCTGACAGCTACCCCCTCTAGTCGGAACCGACGAAGGAGGGGCCGCCAATCGACACAGCGACCGCCGCAGGCATCTCATACTCGGCAAATTCCGCGACGACCCGGAAGCCCAGAGCTCGGTAGACCTCGTTGGCCGGCAGGTACGTGGCGTCGGTGAACAACGAGACCTCGGTCGCCCCCAGTGCCTGGGCTGAACGCACGGCGGCGGTGGTCACCGCGGAACCGTATCCGCACCGGCGAAGTTCGGGCGGCGTGTAGACCGGCGCGATCCTGGCCGACCCGTCGCGGACGGCGGTGTGCCCGGCGGCCGCCACGTCCCGATCCCGGTCGGACCAGATGGTCACCACCTGACCGCGGGCCGCGCCGCGGACGATCACCTCGGGGTCCGGGGCCGTCGACGCCGCGTGCGCGTTGGCCCCGGTTTCCTGTTCGAACTCGAACCACCAGCGCGCCAGCAGATCCACATCGGCCGGATCCTGCGCGGAGGCGGTCCGGGGTGCGCCAGGGACGCCGCCCGGCGGCATCAGCGTGCCCAGCCGGTGGAACAACAGCGACATCCGCAGGGTCGGCGTGACACCCGCCCGGGCCGCCCAACACCGGGCCAACAGCTCGACCGTCCGGCGCCGGCCGCCCAATCCGACGACGACCTCGCCGCGGGCCAGCACCGCCGCTGCCAATTCGTCGAGAGTGCCTGTTGGGTCCGAGATCCCGGGGTCAATGACAACCGTCATGGGGTATTTGGGGATCCGCAGCGCGGCCGCCGTGAGCCGGCCGGCGGCGGTGACGGTCGCCAACAGCGGTGGCCCGCCGGGAAATGGCGCCGCAATCTGGCCCTCCAGCACGCTGGAGAAAATCGTTGCGCCCTCGCGGTCCTTCTCGACCAGCGGTTGCACCGCCGCCGCGAACGTTGCGGCGTCGACAAAGAACTCCGTACCGAGGAACGCCGTGTCCACCATCCTTCGACGATAGGAGCGCGGAACCCGGGTCGCATCCGATTTGTTCCGATCGTCCGGCGCGTCCCTCAACGGGCTACCCCGACCGCCGCCGAACCTACGAGCGACCTACAGCGACAGGTACCGCTTCAGCTCCTGCGGGGTGACCTGCCGGCGGTAGTCCTCCCACTCCCGGCGCTTGTTCCGCAGGAAGAAGTCGAAGACGTGCTCGCCCAACGCCTCGGCCACCAGCTCCGACCCCTCCATGACGGCCAGCGCCGACTCCAGGGACGTCGGCAGCTTCTGGTAGCCCATGGCGCGCCGTTCGACCTCGGACAACGACCACACGTTGTCCTCGGCCGGCGCCGGCAGCTCGTACTCCTCCCGGATGCCCTTGAGGCCGGCGGCGATCACCACCGTGTACATCAGGTACGGGTTACAGGCGGAGTCGGGCAGCCGGAACTCCAGCCGCTGGCTGGAGGACTTGCCGGGCGAGTAGTTCGGCACCCGGATCATCGCCGACCGGTTCGCGGTCCCCCAGGATGCCGTCGTCGGGGCCTCGTCACCGACCACCAGCCGCTTGTAGGAGTTCACCCATTGGCAGGACACCGCGGTGATCTCCGCCGCATGCTTGATCACGCCGGCCAGGAAGTGCTTGCCGGTGGCGGACAGCTGGTACTCGTCGTCCGGGCTGTGGAACGCGTTGGTCTCGCCGTCGAACAGCGAGAAATGCGTGTGCATCGCCGATCCCGGCTGATCGACGAACGGTTTGGGCATGAAGGACGCCCGCACACCCTGGGTGAGCGCGACCTCCTTCACCACGTACCGGAAGGACATGATGTTGTCCGCCATGGTCAGCGCGTCGGCGTACCGCAGGTCGATCTCCTGCTGACCGGGCGCGCCCTCGTGGTGGGAGAACTCGACGGAGATCCCCATCGCCTCCAGGGTCTCGATCGCCCGGCGGCGGAAGTGCGGCGCGGCGTCGTGCGAGGCCTGGTCGAAGAAACCGCCCTGATCGGCCGGCTCCGGCACGGTGCCGTCATCGGGCAGGTCCTTGAGCAGGAAGAACTCGATCTCGGGATGGACGTAGCAGGTGAAGCCCATCGAGGCCGCGTCGCCCATCGCCCGGCGCAGCACGTGCCGCGGGTCCGCCCAGGACGGCGAACCGTCGGGCATGGTGATGTCGCAGAACATCCGCGCCGAGTAGACGCGGCCGCCGTCGGCCTCCCAGGGCAGCACCTGGAACGTCGACGGATCCGGCCGCGCGACCATGTCGGATTCGAAGACCCGGGCGAAGCCCTCGATGGCCGAACCGTCGAAACCGATGCCCTCGCTGAACGCGCCCTCGAGCTCAGCTGGCGCGACCGCGACCGACTTGAGAAACCCCAAAACGTCGGTGAACCACAGCCGGACGAACCGGATATCCCGTTCCTCGAGAGTGCGGAGGACAAACTGCTGCTGACGATCCATGAACACACCTTATGTAGGTCCTGTTTCGCGGGCGTTGCCCACCCGTCATAGGCCCGGCGGCCCGTTGTGAGCTGCGGCCGAGCGGATACCTCACACATTTGACAGCAATGCTCTGTTCAGCGATGACGTACGGTAACCGAATGCCGAAACCCGAGGCTGTCGCGGCCGCGAGCACCGGCAGACACGCCGCCATCGAGACGGTGCCGGAGTTCCCGATTCCCGACGCCGCGGGTCGGGCCGGCCCCGCCGAGCCGGCAGGACCTGCCGGCCCGGTCGTCACGGACGACTCTGTGCGGTTTCGGTTCCCGGACACGGCGCACGAACTGGACGGCGTGCGTCTTGAGGTGGATTGGATCCTCGGCGACATCGACCCGGAGTTCTCCTGGTCCGACGGTGGCTGGTCGCTACGGATCCCCCGGCCCGATGCCTGGCGGCTGGAGTACCAGCTGACCCTGCGCCGCGGCGATGACTACCAGTGGACGGTTGACCCCTGGAACCCGCGCCGGGTGGCCAACCCTTTCGGCGAGAAGTCCGAGATCCGCTTTCCCGACTATCGCGAGCCGAACTGGCTGCTGACCGAACCGAGCGGCACACTCCGCCTGGTGCAGACCCCCGCGGGGCGCTTAACGCAATCCGTCCCGGTACAACTGTGGTCGCCGCCGGGGCTGTCCGCGGCCGTGGCCGCTCCATTGCTGCTGGTTCATGACGGCTCCGACATGGCCGAACGGGGCTCACTGCTGTCCTGGGCGACTTCGATCTCCCGGGACCAGCCGATCCGGGTGGCCCTGCTGGATCCGCCGCACGGGTTGCGCGACCAGTGGTACGCGGCGGACACCGACTATGCCGACCATCTCGCCGAGATCGTGCTGCCCGCGTTGACCTCGCTGGTGCTGACGGGACCGGTCATCGGGCTGGGCGCCAGCCTCGGCGCGCTCAGCATGCTCGCCCTGCAGCGCCGGCATCCCGGATCGATCTCGGCGCTGGCCCTGCAGTCGGGTTCGTTCTTCACCCTGGAACTCGACGCCCAGGAGAGCCATTACGCCCAGTTCGACCACATCTGCGCCGCTGTCCGGCTGATCTCGGCGGGGCCGGACATGTCGACGGACACCGCGCCGCGGCCGGTGCCGGTGCTCATCACCTGCGGCACCATCGAGGAGAACAGGTTCAACAACGAGGCGATGGCCGCGGCCCTGCGCCGGCAGCACCACCCGGTGACCGTTCGACTGGTGCCGGATGCGCACACCATGATCGGCTGGCGGGACTCCTGGTTCCCGGCCCTGGACGACCTGATCCGCCCGCTGCGCTGAGCCGTCGCAGCGTCACCAGCCTGCTCCCCCGTCGACCGTGCAGGCGCTGGTGCGCCGGTCGTGCGGCTTTGCGACGATAATCTCCCCGCCACCAGCATCCGCCCACCGCATTCGAGGGGACCTGCATGACGCGCACCGAATACCACCGGATCGACGCACCCTCGCTCGGCGGGTCGGCGGAGATCGCCGTCCACGGGCACTGGGGGCGACCGGTGATCTGGTTCCCGTCCGAGGGTGGGGCGCCCTGGGACTTCGAGGCCAACGGGATGCTCGACGCGGTCCGGCCGGCCATCGACGAGGGCCGGATCACCGTGTTCTGCGTGCCGTCGTTCGACGCGGATTCCTGGTCGGCGTCCTGGATGCCGCTGACCGACCGGGCCCGCAACCACCGCCGGTACGAGGACTGGATCATCTGGCAGGCCGTGCCGTTCATCCGCGACAAGTGCGGCGGCCGGGACGATATCGCGACCGCCGGGCCGTCGATGGGCGCCTTTCATGCAGTGCTGTTCGCGCTGCGGCATCCGCACGTTTTCGCCAGGGCCATCGGGATGTCCGGCAGTTACGACCCGTGGATGTGGCGGGCGTGGGGTCCGGCCGACGACGAGACGTACTACGCAAACCCGATGCAGTTCCTGCCCGGCACGCATGGCGGGCACCTGGACTACCTGCGTTCCAGGCTCGCCATCACGCTGGTGGTGGGCAGCGGGATGTGGGAGGACACCACCGGCGCCAACGCATCCACCAGGGCACTGGCCGGTGTGCTGGCCGAGAAACAGATACCGCACGAACTCTTCGTCTGGGGCCACGAGTGGCCGCACGACTGGCCGAGCTGGCGGGCGCAGGCCGCGATCTACCTGCCGGCACTGGGGTGAACTCTTCGCGGACGAACGGAAGAGGGAACCGATGAGTACCGATCTACTGGCCGACTTCGTCCGGGCGAACGAGACCGACGCCCTGGGGGTGTACGGGATCGCAGTGCAGCAGACGGACGGGTTGCCACTGGTGCACCGGATGCGGTCCGACGACCGGGTCAACCTGTATTCGGTGTCCAAGGGGTTCACGGCCGTCGCGCTGGGCCTGGCCGAGGCCGAGGGCCGGCTGACCTTGCAGGACCGGCTGCTCGACCACTTCCCGGAACTGCGCGCGCTGGCCACCGACGGGTTCGAGCAGGTCACCCTGCAGCAGCTGCTCACCATGACCAGCGGCACCAGCCACGTCTGGTTCGCCGACCAACCGGTTCTTGCCCCCGATCTGCTGACCGAGATCGTCGCCGCACCGCTGATCGCCGAACCCGGCAGCCGTTTCACCTACACCGGGTCCGGTCCATACGCGGTCGGCCGGGTGATCGCCCGGGCCACCGGGGCCACCCTGCGGGACTACCTACTCCCCCGGCTGTTCACGCCGCTGGACCTACCGCATCCGCCCTGGCACACCTGTCCGCTGGGCTATCCGCTGGCCGAGAGCGACCTGTACCTGCGCACCGGCGAACTGGCCCGCTTCGCGCTGCTGCTGGTGCGGGAGGGGCTGTGGACCGATGACCGGCAGCTGATCCCGGCCGAGTACGTCCGGCGGATGAGCACCGACACCGTCGACTGTTCCACCGGCCCGGCCAGGCCGTCGGGCGAACCGGACGACCGCCGGTACGGCCTGGGTGTGTGGCTGCAGCGGGACGGTCGTTACCAGCTGCACGGCCGGTACGGTCAGTTCGCCATCATCGACCCGCAACGGGGCTGCGCAGTCGCCTGCACCGCCCACACCGAGCGCGAGGACGCGCTGATGGAGGCCCTGCACGACCTGGTCCTGGACCGGCTGGGGTGAGCTCGCCCGGCTCAGGTGAAAACGAACACGCGGCGCGCCGGTCGCCCGCCTTGCCGACCATGATCGCGCCGACGAAGATCACGGGATGAGCGCTCCCCGACGTGATTCCGCGACCCATTTGATCGGCCTGCTGCTCGGTACCGAGAAGGACTGGCCAACCGCGTTCGAGACCCTGACCCGGCGACTGGACCCGATCAGCTACCGCGGGGTTCCACATCACGTGGACACCGAGCGGATGACGATCGAGCCGTTCGACCTGCGTGCACCTGTTCGGCACGACGTCGTCATCGACCGGCTGGCGTGGTGGTACTACCACCCGCGCGAATGGCTGAAGAAGGCTGCCCTGGTCAACGACACCTATCTGATCAACAACCCCTTCACGTTCCAGGCGATGGAGAAGCACTCCGCGTACTGCGCAATGATCCGGCTCGGCTTCGACATCCCGGACACCGTGCTGGTGCCCTACAAGAATCCCGTCGACCACGAGAAGTGGGCCTACACGGCCGAGACCTACAACCTGGCCTTCGATCTCGACGAGGTCGCGTCCAGAGTCGGGTATCCGATGTTCATGAAGCCGTTCGACGGCGGCGCGTGGCGCGGGGTGTCGCGGGTCGATGATCAGGATGCCCTGCACCGGGCCTACGACGAATCCGGGCAGATGCTGATGCACCTGCAGGCAGCCGCCGACTATGACTCCTTCGCCCGGTCGCTGACCATCGGGCCGGAAACCAAGATCATGCGGTTCCGCCCAGAACTGCCGATGCACGACAGGTACGAGGTCTCGCACAACTTCCTGCCGCCGGAAGCCGGCATGGAGATCCTGACGCTGTCCCGGACGATCAACGCGTTCTTCCGCTGGGAGTTCAACTCCTGCGAATCGCTGGTTACCGGAACGAGTGTCAAGCCGATCGATTACGCCAATGCCTGCCCCGACATCGCCATCACTTCGCTGCACTACTACTTCCCGTGGGCGATCACCCAACTCGTGTCGTGGTCGGTGTTCTGCGCGGTCACCGGCCGAAAGCCCAGGGTGGACACCAATACCCGGGCCTGGTTCGACGTCGCAGACGATCCGGAACTGAACTGGTCGGACAAGCTCGGGCGCTATGCGTTGATGGCGGATCAATACTTCGAGGCCGACACCTACCGTGAATTCTGCTCGACGGCCCTTGCGTCGCTGCCCGAGATCGTCTACGAATGGATCACCTCAGCGGATTTCGACGCCCTGCTGGTGGACACGGTCCGGGCGACGTATCCGGCGCACGAGCAGGAGAAGTTCCTGGCGCACTTCCGCGGCCTGATCGGTTTGTGGGTCGCCGATCAGACCTGACCGGGCGTCAGGGGCACGTGGTGCCCTCCGGCGGCAGGTTCAGGTTGATCAGGTAGTCGTTGCCGATCCGGTCCACGCATTCGATACCGGCGCTGAGGTAGGCAGTATGTCGCGTTCCCTCGACGGTGAGCAAGACCGCGCCGAGATCCTTCGGCCAGTTCGACGCCCGACTGGTATGGCGTTGCCGGGTCGCCGGTGGTGGAAATGACCAGCACCTGCGGCAGTCCCTGGACATCGGGCCGGTGCGGTTGCATGGTCGGCGGCACGGGCCAGAAGGCACAAATGTCCTGTTTGGCACCGGGCGGATCCCCGCTGTCGAGAGTACGGAGCCGCAGCGGCATAGTCGGCGTTGAATTGGGTGACCGCTGCCGGTTCGGTCAACGCCGGACCATCGACACAACGCACGGCGTTGAACACTTCGAGCAGCCTGCCGTAGTCACCCGTGTCGTCCCGCTCGTTGTAGACGTCCGCGATGTACATCAGGATTTCGCCATCGCCTTTGCTCAGATTGAGCAGGGCGGTGGACAACGCGGGCCAATAGGCGTCCACATAGAGGGCCTGGGAGGTGCCGGTGTTCGCATCGTCGAAGGACAAGCACCCGGCCGTCCTTCAACTGCAACGGCCTGTCCAGCAGCGGTCGCACCAATGACTGGTAGACCGCTGTGGCCTTGGTCGGGTCCTTCCCCAACACGCACACCGTCTGCTTGGCGCACCAGGCCGCATAGTCCTCGAAGGCGCTCTGGAAACCGGCGGCCTGCTTGACATTCCGGGCGTGCCGGATCCTCGGTGGGATCGAGCGCCCCGTCCAGGATGAGCGCTCGAACATTTTCCGGGAACTGCTCGGCGTAGACGGTGCCGATGCTGGTGCCGTAGGAATATCCGACGTAGGTCAGCTGCTGGTCCCCGAGCACTGCCCGCAGAACATCCAAATCCTTTGCTACATCACGCGTTCCGATATTGGCGAGAAACTCCTTGCCGTCGATTCCCTGGTCGACCCCGGTCCGTTGGACGCACAAATCGGCGATCTTCTGCTGCGCCGCATTGGCGGCGTCGACATCGGCCTGGTTGCGGGCGCGGTACCGACTGCGCGCGGCTGGCGTCCCGCTCGGCGTTGGTCTGGCACTGCACCGTGGGTAACGAAGATCCGACACCCCGGGGGTCGAACCCAACGAGATCGAAGGAGCTGTTCAACTGATCGACGTACTTCTGGGTTTCGACCGCCGTCGGGTCGGGTTG
>CAWDUY010000006.1:0-681983 GCA_963805555.1 uncultured Actinomycetota bacterium | reverse complement strand
ACCCACCCGCACACCGGCACCTCGACCATCAGTTGACTTCAAGCGCTGCCGACAGCGAGGAATCAACCCGCGACGAGGTGCTGCACGCGATTGCCAGCAACACCAGCGGGCAGTCCTCCGCGCATGAGGCGATCCGCATCGAGCAGGATCGTGCCAGTTCTATCGCGCAACTGGCGAATGAGGCCGAGACCATCGCCGCCTACGCCCACGATCTGGCCGCCACCGAACTGCTGCTAACCGCTCTTGGCGATTCCCCCGCGACGGCCAAGCTTCTCGAAGACAAGGACTTCGACCGGCTCGTCACAGCCATCCGGCGAGCGCACGCGGCCGGTATCGACCTACCCGCCGTGCTGCCGAGGCTCTCGTCCCCACTGCAGTCCCGGGGGAGCTGTCCGCCGGCGGACTGGCCGACGCGATTAACACCCACACCAAGTCGACCACCGCAGTCGGCAAGATCCCGAACCGTCAACTGGTCGCCGGGATCCTGCCCGACGCCACCGCGGGCTTGACCGACCCGCAGATGCTGACCGCGTTGCGCCAGCGATACCAACTGATCGAGAACCGGGCCGACGCCCTTCTGGACCGCGAGATCATCGACAACGCCGCGTGGCTCCGCGCTCTGCCCTCCTCGGAACGCTCTCCGGGGGCCTGGCGGGCCACTGCTCGGCTGGTCGCGGCCTACCGGGACCGGTGGGAGATCATCGAACCAACCCCGCTGGGCCGGGCACCTGACCGCGCCGGCTCCTTCGCCCAACAAGCTGACCACCGCCGGATCACCTCCGCAGTCAGATCCCTGTCCAGCCCGCCGGAAACCTCCACGAGTCACCAGCCAAGTCAGGTTCGGGCGGGGCGGGAGTTGTAACTCTCCAGGTTTGTGCAGCACATCACCGGTGACCGCAGTTCACACCAGGAAGGGACACCGGACATGACCGCACGGATCAGCATCGACGGAAACCTGGTCGCAGACCCCGATTTCGGCGTCGGTGACTCCGGGAAGAGCTGGGCCCACCTGCGGGTGGCCAGCCACGAACGGATGCGCCGGGACGGCGAATGGGTGTCCACCGACCCGGAGTTCTACAACGTCACCCTGTTCGGCGCCGCCGCCGAAACCGCCGCGAACGAGCTGAACAAGGGCGACCGGGTCAGCATCGAGGGACGCCCGCAGTTGGAGATGTTCGACCGCAGGGACGGGACCGCGGGTGCCGCGATCAAGGTCTACGCCCGCAAGGCCCTCAAGATCGACGACAGCGTCGGCGCCGAAAGGTCCGCTGCCGACAGGGATGTCAACACCGGCGAACCGGTTGTCCGGATCGACGACCCGGACAACCCCTTGGGGCCACCCGCCTACGAGGGCCCCGCATCCGCCGCCCACACCAGGCTCACCCCCGGCATCTACACCGCCTCCACCTTCGGCGACGGGGTCACGACCTTCGAAGCCACCGAAGCAGCACCGATCCGCGTCCGGGTCACCGGCACCGTCTTCCTACATCGCCACCGACCCGGTCGCGACGAGCCCCGGACCGGACACCGCAGGGAGCCCACGGATCCATCACACGGCGGAGGGCACCGCGGTGGTCGGGGTCGGCCGGACCGCAGCGGCACTGCACAAAACGTTGAAGGACAACGGGTTCCGCTGGTCCACAGCCACGACCAGTTGGAACCTGCCGAAGGACATGGACGAGCACACCCGCGCCGCCCGGGTCAGTGAACTGCTCTCCACCGTCCGCGCCAACGGCCGCGACCTTCCCGTGGTCAACGACCCCGCACCGGTGGCCGCTGCCAAGACGGTGGCGTCACCGGCCACCGCCGGTGCGCCGCCCGCCGCGTCCGTCACCGCGCTGCGGCAGTCTGCGGGTAGGTCGCTGTGAACGATCCTGGTAGCCGGGAGGAATCCGAACCCCACGACGACGTCCCGCCGACCCCGGAATTCGACCGCATCGTCAAAGCAGAACGGATTCCGGTTCCACGTCTACGACGCTTTGAAGGACGACTACCGGCTCACCCCGGCGGAGGCCGACCGGGCCACCAACGACTACCTGGCCGGGCGCATCACAGATCCCGGTGACCCGGCAAAGATGGCGGCCACCGCGGTCGCCGATGCGTACGCAATGTGGGCGACGACTGCCGACCCGACCATGGTGGCCCGCCGGGAGGCAGACCGACGAATCAACGGGATCGACGCTGACATCCCCTACGACGGAGGAGATCTGGACTCGGAGGAACACGGGTCAATGCTCACGCTGAACATCGCTGACGAGGACCTCGCCGCCGCGGCGGGGCCGGATACCGGAGGGTTCCTCTACAACACCGCGTACCTCGCCGGGGCCGCGGCCACTCTCGCCGAACTCGCGGTCCCCGCGCACTCCGATCTGGACGGTGGGAACCCGGCGCCGCCTGCGGCGGCACGATCGGGTTCAGCGGCCCAGGACCTCGCCGCCGCGGAGGCAGCGATCACCCTGCTCCGGGAAAACCGCGACCGGCACGGCTACACGGCTGACGACGCCGAGACCGCCCATCAGCTGCGGAACGTCCTTGATGTTGCGCAGGCCTGGGACGAGATGCCCTCACCGACCACCGTCGACGGATAAGCACCGCTGGATCAGGACCTGTGCCCGGACCGGGTCCGCCCACGCCCGGGTTACGACGACACCGTCATCCTGGACGCCGGTTTCGCCGGCGCCACCATCACCGTGCAACGCAGCGGCCCCGCCCACCAGCCGGGTCAGTACCAGTTCCTGACCACCGGGCCGGGTGGACGCGGCCCGTTGCGGGACGTCGACACGACCGAGATGGGCGTCATCGCCGCCGGCGACCGCGAACCCCGACCCGACCGGGCGGATGTCTACGCCGACCTCGGCGCCGAGGTGCGGCAGCACCTCACCGCTCTCGCCGACGCGGTCGCCGCTAGGGTGTGCGCTTCAACATCGCCGGCCGTCAGAACTCTGCCGACGCGGGTGCGTCAACAGCGGGCGTCGCGGTCAGCGCCGGAGCGGAGACTTCCCTGCCCCGATCGTTGAACCAACCCACCAACTAGGCGGCCCCGCCGACGAGCAACGCCGCCGCCAGCGCCACCACCAACGTCGTCTTGCCCTTGCTGCTGTGCTGCGGATTGTGCCCGAAAGCCCCTACCGCCCAAAGGATCGCACCAATGACGAAAGCAGCCACGCAGGCCACCAGTGCGTAGGGAATCAGGCCCAGGACCAGACCCTTGAAGGTCTGCAGACCCGGAAGCTGGGTCTCGGTAGCGCCATCCAGCGGTCCCAGCGCCAGCATCTCAGCGGACAGGCGAACCTGCCCACGGGTCATTTCGAATAGATCCACGGTGTCTCCCCACCTCAGCCATGACGCGCCCGGGGTGGGGCGAGTCGCTGAGTACGTGTGCGGGGCGGAAGGCGCAGCTATTTGGTTGAGTGGCAGCACGGGCGTCCCAGGGCCATGGATCTCTATCACTTTGGCTGTGACAAGGTTTCTGCCACACGTAGTACGGTGTTGTGTCTGACACAAGGGTCCGCTACGCTCTGGGTTGTGTACGACATAATTAGCTGGTGATCAAGTGGACTCAATCGTCACGCAAGCACAGCATCGGCCGGGCAAGTGCTCGGTTTGCGATGCAAGCTGCCAGGGTCCCGACGGTCATGGATGACGGGAAAATGCTGTTCGTCGCTGCCGACGAGCACGGCCGTGAGCTCGAGATCATCGCGATCCCGCTGGACGTCGGAGACCTGCTCCTTATCCATGTCATGCCCACCATCCTCAGAAGGAAGAGTCGATGATCAATCCCGAGGACTATCGGGTCACACCGGAGACCGTCGACGGTGGTGACGTGGACTTGGACTCCGAGGTGGTGCTCGACCTGGACAGCCGACGGATCACTGAGGCCGACACCCAGTCGTTCGCCAGTTCGCGGGGCGGCCGGCCGTCATTGACGGCCGCGGGAACGCACTCGCCTCGGGTCTCATTCCGTGTGCCCGAGCCGATCCTGCAACGGGCGGAGCAGCGCGCAGAGGTCGAGCAGGTGAGCTTGTCGGTGTTGGCGCGTCGAGCCTTGGAACGGTATCTCGACGACGTGGCTGCATCCTGAGTCACGCGTCAAGCGAAGGGGCTGTCGCAGCCGCGAATGGAAGCGCACTGCTGCGAGCGCAGTTCTCCAAGCCGGGCAGGATGTCCGCGGCGAGGTGAAAAGGTTGGTGCGGTAGTCCGGTTTCGGGTACCCCAGCGAGAATGGTCACCGGGCGGGTGTTGCGGGACGCCTGGGCGCGGTTTCGCCCGGGCCGCCAGCGGAGTTGTCGTTGGAGGTTCCCTGAGCGGAACCACTGCCTAGCGATGCGCCCATTCCACCCAGGAAGACGTCGCCATGTCAGGGATCAGGTTCCGGCCGGCCATTGGGGGCAGGTCGACTCGTAGGTTTTATTGGGAAAGAACTGCTCCCATTCCTCGACGGAGAGGTTTCTGCCTGCCGTGGCGCACGCGCGGTCGACCCATTTGTTCGTTCGAGTGTCCATGGTCCAGGTCCTGCCGTCGTTGGAGGCGATGACCAGGCCGATGCTGTCCGGCTGATAGACGATGGAAAAGGTCGTGGTCCGGCTCGGCAGGGGCAGGCTGGCTTGGTATTCCCCGGTTCGGCCGTCCCAGAGTCGGAGCCGGTCTGCCTGGACGAGGGCGAATTGGCTGCCGTCGGGGGCGAAGGTGGGGCTCGCGCCCCAGGGGGTCTTCGAGTCCGTACCGACGTACTCCTGTTTGTCGACGTCGAGCAGGCGCACCCGCCGGCCAGGCCCGTTCACGACCATGCGGGTGCCGTCGGGTGACATCACCCCGTCGGGGTCCTCGTTCTCCAGCAGCCCTTGCGTCGCGGTCGCCATCACATCGCCAGTCTTCGGGTTCATTCGGGAGAAAGACCCGCCCACGTTGAGGATGAACACGGAGCCATCCACGGGATGAGGCACCAGGATCGGGCCTCCTCCCACGCGGATCTCCGGGTAGACCGGTCGCATCGACTCCCTGCTCAACGTGTGGAGCGAGGTTCCGTCGTGCACGTAGACCTGCTGAGCGTCCAGACTGAAAGCGGCTGCAAGGCCTCGGTCGTGGACCTCGAACGGGTGGCTGCCTCCGACGACGGAGCCGTCGGAGGCGTTCCACACCGTGACGACATTGTCCGGGCCGAAGGAGAGCAGCCAGTGGGCGTCGCGCGACCAGATGAAGGTCTCGTCACGGGTTCGGCGGGGCTCGGCGATTCGCTGGCCGGTCGCGGTGTCTTCGAACCACAGCGTGCCCGAGCGCGTCCGGGCGACGGTGTGGCCGTCGGGTGCGGGCAGGGACAGCGAGTACTGCTCGGCGGGGGCGCTGCTGTCCTCTCCCAGGGCGAACTGGCGGCCACCCACGTTCCAGGCCAGGAGGAGCCCCTCGACTCCCACGGTGAAGAGTGTCCGGTCGTCGGCCGAGAAGGCCACCGCCAGAGGCCGACCACCGACGAACCGGTGGAGCTGGTCTCCGGTTCGGGCGTCCCAGACGATGGCGGTCTGGTCGTCTGAGGACGTCGCCATCAGTCGGCCGTCGTGGGAGAACACAACGTCGCGTACGAGTGCCGTGTGGCCGGTCAGAGTGGGCCCTTGCTGTCGTAGGTTCGCCGTGTCGTAACGAAGGACGTGACCGTGCATGGCCACGACCAGCGTGGACCCGTCAGGGCTGACGTCCACCGCGTTGGCACCGAGCTCCGCGACCAGTTGGCTTGGCGTCGCGGCGATCAGTTGTCCGGAGCCCACGTCGTACGCGCGGATCGGTTGGTCGCCCCGCGTGACGACGTAAAGCCGGTCGCCGTCGGGACTCAGGGCTGAGTGGGCGAAGCTTGGTAGCTGCACCGTGAACACCGGCCGAGACGGGTCGGCCAGGTCCCACACCATGGTGTCGCCGTACGGCGATTCCAGACCGGACATGGGGTGCTGCAGCTCGGCGACCATCCGGCTGCCATCGCGGCTGTACTCGACATCTACGTCGTCGGGGTCGACGTACGGCACGGCTGAGCCCGAGGGGATACCCCCTGGTTGGGCCTGCGACAGCTTCCCGCTCGGCATGTCATAGAGCCGGAGCGGCTGGTCGTCGGCGTGCATGAGGGCAACGGCGAGCTGGTCGCCGGCCGGGGAGAAGGCGGCGGAGCCACTCGACCCAGTGGCGTCCCGGAACGGCAGGGGTGCCAGGGTGGCGGCGTCGAAGAGCCGCACGCCTTCGGAGAGGACTACACCGGCGACCAGCGTCCCGTCCGCGCTCACCGAGACCGACGGCATCCAGGCTGTCCCCGGGCGTCCGACCATCTCGCTCACGTCGCGCACCCCGGACAGCGCGCCCGCGCGCGTCAGCACCGCCCCGAGGTTCTCCAGGGCCTGGGCGGACTCGTCGGCCCGTACACCCTCGACGCCGAGGAGCAGACCGGTCGCGAGGTTCTCGTGCAGGGCGCCCTGAGCGCCGGCGCGGCGGGCGTCCGCGAGGTTGGCAGCCTGCTCGGCGCGGTCTCGCTCGCTACCAGCCTGGTCAGCCGACCGTACGGCGACCAGCCCGGCGACCAGCGTCATGACCAGCAGGACGCCGACACCGGCGAGGGCGGCGCGCAGCCGGCGGTTGACCCTGCGCTCGTGCGCGACCCGGGTCTGAGCCGCGCGGACCTCGCGCTCGGCGAGGGCCACGGAGGCGTCGAGGAAGGCCACCTCGACGGCATTCAGGTCTGGGCCGGACTGGTCCCGCCACTCCACCGTGCGGCTGAGCCGGGCACCCCGATAGAGCTCGCTGTTCGGGCGGCCCATCGCGTCCCACGCGTCGGCGGCGCCGGCCAGGTGCCTGAATAGGCGCTGCCCCTCGACGTCGTCGTCGAGCCAGCCCCGCAGCCTCGGCCAGACCCGTACCAGCGCCTCGTGCGCGATCTGGACCGTGTCACCGTCGATGCTCACCAGGCGTGCGTCGACCAGCTGCTCCACGAGCCGCTGGTGCTGGTCGTCGGCGGCTACTTTCGCGCGCGGCACCCGCGCCCGCACCGGGTCGCCGTCCTCGGTGGGCACCACCAGCCGCAGCAGCAGCGTCCGGAGGCGGCTGCGCTGGGAGGTGTCCATCGCGTCGTACAACCGTTCGGCGGAATTGGACACCGCGGACCTGATCCCGCCGGTTGCCCGGTAGCCATCGACCGTCAGCGTCGGACCCTCGCGCCGTTCCCAGGTCGATGCAAGCACGTGTGAGAGCAGTGGCAGGGCGGCCGGCTCGCCCTCGACCTCGCGGACCAGGAGGTCGACCAGCCCCGGCTCAAGCCGCAGCCCGGCGCGACGGGCGGGGCCCTCGATGGCGCTGCGAAGGTCCGGCTCGGCCATCGGTCCCAGGAGGTACAGACCCTCCTCGAGGAGTCGTGCGATGTCCGGGTACGGTGCCAGGTCGCCGAGGTGGTCCGCGCGCATGGAGAGCACCAACGCGCCTCCGGCGGCCACGTGCGCCGCCAATGCGGCGAAGTACCGCTCCCTTTCCACTGGGTCCGGGCAGGTGGTGACTGCTTCCTCGGCCTGGTCGACCACCAGGGTCTGTTGTCCTTTACTTCGCAGCTCGCCCAGCGACTCGGTGGGTCGCGACCCTGGGGTGGTCACCAGGACCGGTGTTCCGCTGCGCATCAATGCAGCGACGACTCCTGCCCGGACCAGCGACGACTTGCCGACGCCGGAGGGTCCCACGACCGCCAGCACGCCCGAGTCCCGCAGCCTCCGCAGGCATGCGGCGACGTCGACCTCCCTGCCGAAGAACGAGTCGGCGTCGCCTGAGTCGTAGGGCAGCAGCCCGCGGTAAGGGCAGCCGGCACTGACCTCCCGCTCCACGACCGGATCCAGAGACGGGTCCTGCCGGAGCACCTGCTGCTCGAGCTCTACCAGCTCGCGACCAGGGTCCAGGCCGAGCTCGTCGACCAGCCTCGTGCGTGCCTGCTGGAGTGCGGCCAGGGCCTCCGCCTGCCGCCCGGCCTGGTGCAGGGCGGTGGCGAGCAACGCCCAGCGCCGCTCGCGGAGCGGCGCCTGCGCGACCATGGCGCGCGACAGTTCCAGCACGTCGCGTGCATGGCCGGCGCGGATCTCGGCCTCCACCCGCAGCTCCTCGGCGTCCATCCGCAGTCCCGCCAGCCGCGCCCCCTCGACGCGACCCGGTTCCCACTCGTCCAGGTCTGCCAAGGCCCGCCCGCGCCACAGCTCCAGCGCCTCCCGCACCAGGTAGGACGCCCGCTCCGGGTCGCCCCCCGCAAAGGCCTCCCGGGCACGCTCGAAGAGCCGCTCGAAACGCCGGTTGTCCACCTCCGCCTCGTTCAAAGTCAAGCGGTAGCCGGCGGCTCCGGACTCGATGGCGGCCGCCCCCAGCCGTTTCCTCAGTCGTACGACGCATCCCTGGACGACCTTCGCCCATGACGCAGGCAGCTGGTCACCCCACAGGGCGTCGGCCAACGCCTCGGTGCTGATCGGGTCGCCAGCACGCACCACCAGGGCCGAGAGCACCACACGGTCCCGCGGCCCGAGCCCATGGCCCTGACCGTCGACCTCGAGCGGGCCGAGCACGGCGATTCCCACGGTTCCACTGTCGGCGCACGCCTTGAAACCGTCAACCGGGCCGATACCCGACTGATACCGGTCCGACGACGAGGCGATACCACTGTGGCGCACAACTGCCATCGCGGCCATCGCCGCCCTCGGCTCGTGCAGGCACGGGTCTTGAGACCGATAGGAGGCTCACGATGAAGCCACGACTCACCAGCCATGCCGGCCGTGCCTGGATCGCCCTGAGCGGTGCTCTCATGCTCATTCTGCTGGCGGGGTGCACCCCCGCTGCGCCGCCGGCCAGCACCTCGCCATCAACGCCGATCCAGACGACAGCGACGCCTGCGACAGCTGCGACGTCATCACCCAGCGCGTCGCCGATCGACACGACGAACTGGACTGAGTACGAGTCGAAGCAGTACGGCTTCACCATCAAGCACCCGCCCGGGTGGGACGTGCGGCCCGCCGAACGCGACTGGACGCCCGAGGCCGACGCCGGACAGGAGGGCAGTGGCGGCATGGAAATTTTCCTGACGCCTGCTCACGACCTCTACGTGGCCGTGCGGTCGGCGCCGGCAAAGGACACACCGGAGACCCGGGAAGGTGTCGCGGCCTGGGTGGAGCGGTACTGCACGTTGACAGGCAGAAGCTGCAGTGGCCTGGATCTGTCCGTGCCGCTGTGCAACGGGACGGACTGCGATCCTGGCCTGCTGGTGACGGATGACAGTGATTTCGTCGAGGCCTTCTTCACCGGCGGCAAGCACGAAGGCCGGATGATCGCCGTGGAGGTCGGGTTACCGGAGTCGGCCGAGCCTGTCGCCGAGTACGGTGGTGCCCGGCGGCTTCTCGAAGGCTTTCTCTCCGGGATGGGTGTTTGCCCCGCCCAGCCGGACCAGTCCCCGTCAGGTTGCCCCTGAGGAGGCTGGCCAAGCAGTTCGGCCGCGACCCATGGCAGTGCCACGAGAGCCCTATGCGACCCAGGCGCACGGGCTATCTTGCCAGGCGGGAAATTGGTCCCGTACGCCCATCGCCGACCGGGCACATTGGCATGTTGGTCATTCGCTTGGCGTGGCAGGCGGCGGTGTGGCTATGTCTGCGCGGTGGTGTCTGATCAGCTGGTCGCGCACCGTCTGGTTGCCCGGTTAGCCTGCGATGGTGTCGATCACTTGGTCGCAAGCCCTCGCATGGCGGATGCAGCGACACCTGCTTGAGCCAGTAGGCACTGAATCAATCACGGATGTAGTACAGCGCCTTGGAGCGGTACTGGCGACCGACGAGGGCGCCGCTGGGCTCGCTCTCGCGGCACGACGTGTCCAAACGCGGTCGGGTGAACTCGGGCAGGCCCTTGCCGACGGCAAGGTCATTAAGGTCTTCGCGTTCCGCGGGGCGATGCACTATCTGTCGCCCGAGGACGGTGGTGCCTACCTCGCGCTGCGATCGGCCGGGCGGCAGTGGGAGCTGCCGAGCTGGCAGAAGCACTACCAGCTGACGGCGGCCGACTGGCCCGCGTTTCGCGAGTCGGTCCGCGAGGCGCTCGAAAAGGGACCGTTGACCATCGCCGAGCTCGGCGTGGCGGTGACCCGCAAGGCGGCGTTCCGACACCTTCGCCCAGTCTTCGATGACGGTGCCTACACGCTGATCAAGCCGCTCACCTGGCAGGGCGACATGAGCTTCGGGCCGCCGCGGGACGGGCAGCACTCCTTCCAGCGCCTCGACGACAATCCGCGGTGGGCAGGGGTCTGGGACCTGGACGAGGCGGGACCGTATGCGATCCGGTCCTACCTGCGCAGCTATGGTCCGGCGACTCGTGACCACATCCACTACTGGCTGGGCAGCGGGCTCAGCGCCGGCCGCAAGCGCCTGCAGGGCTGGCTTGCGGAGCTGAACGACCAGCTGATGCCGGTCGGCGTCGAGGGTGAGACCACCTACGTCCTGAGCGAGGACGTCGAGGCGCTGATGGCGGCGCAGCCTTCGCATGCCCTGCGGTTCCTGCCGGGTCACGACCAGTGGGTCATGGGGCCGGGCACCCACGACGTGCACGTGGTGCCACCGGCACACCGTGGCCCGGTGACGCAGAAGGCGAACCTCGTCGTCGCAGGCGGAGTCGTGCGCGGCACATGGATGGCCAAGGGCGGCGACGTCAAGGTGAGCTGGTTCGGGGAGGAGGGCGCGCCGCCCCGGCAAGCGCTGGACGAGCAGGTCGACAGGCTGGCAACCATGCTCGGGCGACCGCTGAGACCAACCGTGCAGGTCGCCTGACGCTCGCCTGTCGGGCGGCTCGGCATCGCGCCCGACGAGGAACTCGTCGTCGATCCGCACGTCCTGCGCGAGGCTTGTCGCAGCGCGGTATCCGCGGACACCCGCTGCGGCTCATAACCACGCCGCTGAAGTTCACCGGGGAGGCGAAGACCGCCGGGTAGCAGTTTCTTTCGTGCATGGTCCTGAGTACGTGCTGGTGGTTCAGACGACGGGACGGGTACGCAGGACCAGGAACCGCAACGACCGGCGGGCCGGGGCGACGCGGGCGGTGTGCTGCGCGGGTGCGGTCGTGGGGCCGTCGAGACGGGCGGAGGTCAGCAGGTTCCGCTGGGCGTGGTCGGCGAGGATCAGGGCGGTCGGGGTGAACAACATGGTGTTTCTCCTTCGAATCGGTGTACCGGTAAACTTGGGTATACCGGTACACTAACCGAGGGTGGTTTACCGGTCAACCGGAGGTCGTGTTGAATGTGTGTGACGTGCGCCATCAGCGGTGCGCGGCAGCGAGGGAGCCGATCAAGATGAGCCGGGTGACACTGCAGACGATCGCCGATGCGGTGGGGGTCAGTCGGATGACGGTGTCCAATGCGTTCTCCCGCCCGGGTAAGTTGTCGCCGGAGTTGCGGGACCGGATCCTCGCTGTGGCGGAGGATCTCGGGTATGTCGGCCCGGACCCGGCGGCCCGGGCGCTGGCCCGCGGTGCGACGGGGGTGGTCGGGGTGCTGTTCAGCACCATGCTGCGGAACGTGTTCGCGGAGGAGGTGACCACGGCGTTCCTCGGGGCCGTCGCGGACGGTTTGGTCGGGTCGGGACTGTCCCTGGCGTTGCTGACGACGGATGACGCGGGTGGGTGGATCCCGGCCCGGGACGTGCCGATGGACGCCACCCTGGTGTTCACCGGGAGGTTCGACGCGCCGGCGATGGAGTGGCTGCGTAAACGTGGTCTGCCGCTGGTGCTGGTGGACCAGGAGCCCATCCCGGGGGTTGCCGCGGTCAACGTCGATGACCATGCGGGCGCCCGACTGGCCGCTGAACTCCTGCTGGCACTGGGTCATCGGCGCGTCGGGATCGTCACGGTCGGCATGACCGAGCCGTACGGGCTGCAAGAAACCGGCACCGCCATCGACGCTCTCACCCCGGAGTCCTACATTGCCCGGCAACGGATCCGTGGCTGGCTGGACGCCCTGGGCGGCGCGGGCGTCAGCCCGGTGGTGGTGAAACAGCCGAAGATTCCGTACCGGCCGGAAACCGACGGGTACGCCGCGTTGACAATGCTGCTGGACGCCGACCCACACATCACCGGTGTGCTGTGCTTCTCCGACCGGTTCGCCGCCGGGGTGCTCGCCGCTGCGCTGGACCGTGGACTCACGGTGCCGGGCGACCTGTCCATCATCGGGTTCGATGACAGCCCGGTCGCGTCGAACTCCCGCCCTGCGCTGACCACCGTGCGGCAAGACCTGGCCGGGAAAGGTCACGCCGCGGCCGAAGGGCTCATCGCCGCTGTGCGGGCCAAGGCCGCCACCAAGACGGGTTCAACGCAGGAAACACCCGAAGCGGCAAGACATGTCGTGCTGCCCGTCGAACTCGTCGTCCGGGAGAGCACCGGGCCGTCGACAGCCGGCGCACCGCGCAAACCGAAAGCTCGGGCACGGAAAACGCCGGCCGGACCCCGCCGACGGGCGGGTGTTCACCAGGAGTAGGCCTGCGGGGCTTCCCCGGGACCCGGCCAGATCCCGTCCAGTCGCTGCAGTGTGTCCGCGTCCAACTGCACCGACAACGCACCCAAGTCGGCATGCAACTCTTCGATCGTCATCGCCCCGACAATCGTCGACGACACCACCGGGTTGTGCAGCAGCCACGCCAACGCCACATCCGCCGGTTTCGCGCCGACCTCCCGGCACAGATCCTCATACGCCTGGAGCTCGCTGCGGTGCGCAGCCACCCGAGGCAATTGGTCCGGTGACAACCGCCCTTGAGCTTCGGCTGCCAGCACACCGGTCAGCAGACCCGCATGCAACGGGCTGTACGGGATAAGCCCGATGCCCAGATGCCCTAGCGCGGGCACCACCTCCAGCTCGACCGCCCGCACCGCGAGGTTGTACAGGCTCTGCTCGGATGCCAGACCAAGGAAATGCCTTGTGGTGGCAGCGGACTGGGCCAGCGCGATGTCCCACGCGGCGAAGTTGCTGCTGCCCACGTAACTGATCTTTCCCTCCCGGACCAGCTGTTCCATCGCCTGCCAGATCTCCTCCCACGGGGTGGCCCGGTCCACATGGTGCATCTGGTACAGGTCGATGTGATCGGTCTGCAACCGCCGCAGGCTCGCCTCACACGCGCGGCGAATGTGGTACGCGGACAACCGGCGGTCGTTCGGGCCCAGCCCCATCGGCTGGTACACCTTTGTGGCCAGCACGATGTCGTCCCGGTGCCCACTGCGCTGCAGCCACCGCCCAACGGTTTGCTCCGAGATGCCGTAGCCCTTGGCCATGTCCGGTGACTGCGGCCCGCCGTACACGTCGGCGGTATCGAACAGAACAATGCCTGCGTCGAACGCGGCATCCATCACCGCGAAACTTCTCGGCTCGTCCGCGAGATAACCAAAGTTCATGGTGCCCAGACCAAGCCTGCTCACCTGCAGGCCGGACCGACCCAAATGCCCGTACGTCATCGTCCCGCTCATCACGGGAGCATAGAAGCGCCGTCGATGAACTCGCTGTCGAACGGTGTCTTGTTTCTCGGACACCGCCACTGGGCTTCGACACTGAGTGGCTCGGTCGGCGCGCCGACGTTGGCCACTGTGCCGTTCACGCCGAGCAGTCGGTCCACCCAGGCGAACCGCAATCGGGACGCAGGCAACCGAGGCCTCGTCCTCCGGTTCCATGATCATTATCGGTCCCCAGGGGATCCTTTACGGGATCCGCTAACGAGTCAGACGCTGCAGGAGGAGGTACGCAGTTCGTCGTCCGCACTGGGCGACCGCACCTCCATCGGAGTCGGGCCTGCCCGGCAAGCGGTAAGACTCTACGAACGAGGCTTGGGCGGGTTTGCCGCGAGACCGCGGTCGACCCACAGTCGCAGGGCGCCTTCATCGTTCAGGGCGTCGTGGCCGACGTTGACCCAGGAGTCCGAGACTGCGTCGCGCATAGTCATCGGCTCGACATGATCGAGCTCGATCAGCTCGGAAAACGCATCATGCCCGACCTTGACCAGCAGTCCCTGACCGCTCACGCAGCAGGCCATCCGGCCCTCCACCATGAAGGCCAGGCCGCCGAACATCTTCTTCTCCGCCTCGACCTGGCCGCTGAGCAGGTCGCGGACCCGCCCTGCCAGTCGCTCGTCGTATGCCATTCACAGATTGTGAAGGGTGCCACCGACACGCTGTGGGACAGGGCAGAGCGCAGGGTCGCACGACGATGGGGTCGAGGGCGCGCGGGCTTACATCTCGACGCGACAAATCCTCTTACACCGCGCGCCATCGACACGCGGAGCGTGACCACAAGCCCATCAGGGCCCGGGCGGCGAGTTAGACGTCCCGCAACGCAAACGACGGGCGGCGGCGCACCGGCGCAGTGTTTCCGTCGAGGTCGAGGTCGAGGTCGAGGTCGAGGTCGTCGTCGAAGCCGATCGCGTGCTGATCCCGCTTCGCGGGATCCACCTGTGGCACGCATTCGCACTCCGCCGAGCGCGCTCATCATTGGTCGTGTTGGTGATCGACCAGCCGATGTGCGGACCTTCGCGCGCGCTCGGGGCGTCACGCGGATGGCGGTTCGGCCGAGCGCAAGAAGCGGCGCAGCTCGCGGGTGACGTCGTCCGGGGCCTCTACCGGGCTGACGTGACCGGGGCCGGTGAGTACGACGAACTCGGACCCTGGCACTAGGTCGTGGATTGCCGCATCTAGCTGCACCGGCGCGCGTACATCGTGGTCGGCGTAGAGCAGCAGGGTCGGTACGTCGATCTCAGCCAGCACATGGCGCTGATCGGCGTGGCTGGCGCGTGCCATCGCCCGGAAGCCGCTGGGATGGAACGCTCGGACGCTGGCGAGGAACGGAGCCACGAGGTCGCCGTCGGCCGACGGCGAGAACATCGACGGTGCCATCGCGGCAGCGAACTCGTCGGGAGCCAGCCGTGATGCCTTCAGCGATCGTGCCAACCTCTGATCTGCCTCGTCTCGGCCGAGCGAGCCGAGCCAACCGGCGTACCCGCTCACCAGGGTGAGCGACGACGCGAGCCCACGGTGCCGATGGAACGCCGCGAGCGCAAGAGCCGCACCCAAGGAGAGGCCGACGAGATGCGCCTGCTCGATCTGCAGGGCCCGGAGGAACCCGGCCAGGCAGTCTGCGTAGGCGTCGGCTCCGAAGTCTTCCGGGGGATCAGACGAGCCACCTGCCCCGGGTGCGTCCCACGCGACCACGGTGAACTCGTCGGCGAGCGCCTCGATCTGATTGCTCCAGGTCGACCGGCCGTCGCCCACGAAGCCGTGCGCCAGTGCTACGGCCGGCCCCGTCCCGGTGCGCTCGAAGGCGATACTCAGCCCGCCAACCTCGACGTGCCGCATCACGGTTGATCGCGCAGCGGTCGGTAGTTGGCACGCCGGATTCGGGCTCCGAATCGCCTGAGCAGGAGGTTGCGAGTGATGGGAGGTAGGCCCCGGGCGAGCCGCAGCAGGTGCGCGGGGGGTCGCTCGAAGGTGCTCCATGGCCAAGCTCCTTTATCCCAGCGATACTCGATATCTCGCCGTGATCGAGGGCGCTGAGTAGGCATCGGGGGCAACCCCAAGCCAACCATTCAGCGGGACGTTGGCCCGCTGTGCTGCAACGACCAGGGGCGGAGGGACTATCGCGCGATACGACAACTGGGGCGTCCGGTCGCGGCAGTGGGAGGGGTTACGCAGCGTGTCGACGAGCGTGTGCGGGGTGCCCGTGCACTATGTCCGCGGGGAGCCCGTTTCGGCTGCGGCTCTCGACGCACCGGTCCACCTGCTCGTGCCCCCGATGACCGGCAGTGCGAGCATGTGGATTGACCTCGTTCCTCATCTAAGGCAATTCGGGCCGGTGATTTCCGTCGACCTGCCAGGGACGATTACGGGCCACACCGGCGCTCCTTATCGGCACGGGCCACGCGCGGACCTCGACGCTCGCTTCGTGGTGGCCTTCGTCCGGCAGCTCCGCCTCGAAAGCCAGGTGGTGCTGCACGGCTGGTCGATGGGTGGCCTGGTGGCGGCGCTGGCCGCCCGGATGATGCCCGACAGGACTCGGGGGGTCGTCCTGTTGGCCCCGGCGCTCCCGTGGCGCCGGACGTCAGCAACCGAGGCGCTCGGGTGGCAGACGCTGGGACGCCTCGCAGTTACTGCGGGCCCGCCAACGGCACGCATCCTGCTGGGACTGATGGGCCGGCGCATGCTGGACGTCAAGCGAACCGCGATCAAAGATGCGGGCGCCGTCTCAGGTGGCCAGGCCGGCCTCGTCGGCGGAGACCCGGGCCGCGTCTCACGCGCGCAGGTCGATCTGTGGCTCGATGGCCTCGAGGTGGCCCGCGAGCACCCGGAACGGCTGGCGGGCACCGCCACGGCGTTCGCGTCGGCCATCGAAGCCATGTTCATCCGGCGGCGGCCGACGAACGAGGCGCTCGATTCCGTGCCGGTGCCGGTACTTCTGCTGTGGGGAAGGGACGATCCGCTGGTCGACCCTGCTTCGCTCATGCTGCACGCCCTGCGGCCGGGCTGGACACCCCGCCCCATCGATGACCTTGGCCACCTGCTTCCCGTGGAGGCGCCCGACCTGTGCGCGCAGGCAGTCGGCCAGTGGCTCGCCGAACATCGGCGGCGTGAGCGCTGACAGTCTTGATACTCGCGGAATCGGACAGCCTACATAGTTTGGGCGTCTTCCCACTCAGTATCGGAACCTCTTGCGGGAAATGGCGTATGAAGATCAATGGTCGGCACCTGGGCCATCGACGAGGCTTTGCACATTGACAGGCCCCAGCGCCACGAGTTTCCGATAACGGCTCGTGCGGTCGGTCCGGGTACATGATCAGATGAACGAGGAGGCGCAGATGACTGTGGTGCTCGCGCTGAGATGCGCCGATGGACTGGTGCTCGCGGCCGACTCGCAAGTCACCGACAGCGCTAGGGGTATGAGCTATCCGTCGCAGAAACTTCACCCCTTCGGGGAAACAGCGGCCTGGGGTGGCAGCGGTGCCCGCGCTGTGTTGATGGAATTGGAGGACGTCTTTAACGGCTGCGCAGCGGCGGTGCTTGCCGCCGACAACGTGGGCCGCGGTATCCAGGAGCAGGTCATTCCGTTGTTGCGCCACCACTATGAGAACTTCATCGAGCAGGTGCCGGGCGAACAGGCCTCGGGTTCGACGCCAGCGACGTATGTGTTGACCGCCGGGTACGCACAGGGCGCCCCGTTCATCGTCGACATCGACCCGCACGGGCTGATCGGACGGTACGAGGAGGTCGGCTTCCATGCGATTGGCAGTGGTTCAGCGATGGCCCAGCAGGCCGCTGCGCTACTGGCCCACTTTCAGATGACCGGGCGCGACGTCGACCACGGCGTTTTGGTCGCAGTCCGGGTTTTGGACGCACTGCGGATCACCTCCCCCAGTGTTGGCGGACCGGTCGACGTCTACCGGCTGACCCCGGACGGAACGGACGCGCTGTCCGAGGACGACATCGAGCGCGTGCGGGAACGGGTGCGGCGCTGGGAAAAGCTGGAGAGCGAAGCCCTGGACCGTTTACCCAGCGACTGAGGACAGAGTCGGACGGCTCCTAAGAGTCCGACAAGGCGAACCGCTAAGGGGCCATTGATGTGTTCCGAGAGGTGGACGCTTCCATGATCAATCGCGTTCCGCGGGCAATCGCCAGCCGGTGGTCACCATCATGACGATGCCCCGCTGGGCGGCCTCGTTGTCCATGCCAACGGCTCGCTCAGCAGTTCCAGCAAGACGTTGGTCAGATCAGCCATGCCGATGCGCTGATCAGACTAGTTCGCGCTACGTGGTCATCGGTGGCAGGTCATGCCCGGTAGCGGTTGACTTGTCCCAATCGTCCCAGCGCAGGAGGCTCGCATGTTCGCTCAGATCATCCGCGGCAAGGTGTCAGACGCCAAGTCGGTAGACGCCAACTTCAACCGCTGGTCGAAGGAGCTTGCTCCTGGGGCCAAGGGCTGGCTCGGCACTACCGCCGGCGCCACCGACGACGGGCAGCTGTTCATCATGGTGCGATTCGAGTCTGAGGAAACCGCCCGAGCAAACAGTGAGCGCCCGGAACAGGACAAGTTCTGGTCGGAAACCTCGGGTCAGTTCGCCGGCGAGCCGACCTTCAAAGACAGCACAGACGTCACGGTCGAGGAGGTTGGTGATCTGGATTCAGCCGGGTTTGTGCAGGTGATGACCGGGCAGACGACTGACCCTGACCGATCAAAGCGGCTGATGGCCGAAATGCCCGATATGCGGGCGCTCCGTCCGGACATCCTCGGCAACGTCTTTGTTGGTCACGAGGACGGCAAATGGACCATGGTCCTCTACTTCAAGTCAGAGGCTGAGGCCCGTGAGGGCGAGATGAAGGAGATGCCCGAAGAGATGGCGTCAACCATGGAGGAGATGCAGTCGCTGGAGGTTGGCGAGCCCGAGTTCCTGGACCTCAAGACGCCATGGCTGGACTCGCCGATATAAGCGTTCACACCCCTCTGTGGTAGCGACGGCTCACTTCGACAACCCAAAGGGGTGAGGGAGCAACCGGTGAAACGCCTCGCCAGCCTTCAAGGGTGAATCCTAATTTCGGTCCTGTCGTCGTCCAGCGTCATGATGCACCCTCGGCTTTGTAGGGCGTCGAACCCGTTGTCGGTCGACGCCTATCAGGCACGCTTCGGGAAGCGAATGAGAAGCATCCCCGTCGGGCACGACCGAAGGATGATGCGCGGTGGCTGAACTGGCATGGCACCAACGGTCCCGGAATGAGAAGGCCGCCGGCGCGAGGCGGTCGGGCCGCGTCCGCGGTGGCGGGTTTGGTTCCCAGCTCACGTTCCCGCTTTGTCGCGCATGGCGAACCGCAAACGGGACGCCGAAGGGCTCGTTCCAGGTCGGCCGATTCCCAAGATCGTTACGGTCCCGGCGATCGGCCAACGGGACATGTCGGCGGGTTGGCCGTGGAAGTGGCCTCTCTGGACGTTGCGCTACGCCGGGCCAACTCGACACCCAAGATAACTGGCGCGACCGACGCCCAGCGGCTCGCCTTCCCGGCCCGACCCCTGATATCCGCGACGCTCAACTCATGCGGCGACCCAGGTCATGTGCTCGATCAGGTGGGTCAACTCGTCGCGATCACCGACGACCCTGCTGGATTGGCCAGCGTCGAGCGGCAGGCGCCGGCTGACAATTTGAAGCAGCTCACGGGCGGGCCCGTGGATCGTGACGTCGGCATCGCCGCGATCGTGGGTGAGGACCAGCGGAGCCTCCGTACGCCGTAGGAGCCACGCCTGATCCGCGTCGTCCGCCACCCAGGCGATGGTTTGGCCATCACCGCGCATGGCGTCGGCGAACCCGGGCACGTTCGCCGCCCAGCCGCTCGAAGCCATGGTCGCCAACCAGTCTTCGATGGCGGCCACGGCAAGTGTCGGATCGATCTGGTAGTCACGGTCCAGCGCAACCGCGGCGTCGATGCGGTGCACGGAAATCTCGCCGAAGATCCGTCGATACCAGAAGGCCACGCCATCACCCCCGCCCGACGGGTCGAACACCACCCGGTCGTCGGCCGCGCCGGCAAACGTCGCCTCCACGCCGTTCGCCCCATTCAAGAGCCATGAGCCCCAGGCCGACGGATCCGCGGGCGCTGACTCCCAGCCGATGGAGAAGGCCGTGCCAGGATCGCTGATGGCCTCGCCGACGAGCCTGCTTACCCACCGCTGGGTCGAACCGACGTGGTCGACCAGGTCGGTCAGCGTCCACCCTGGGCAGGTCGGGATCGGCGCTCCGGGATCGGCGTCCTTGACCCACGCGGCCAGCTGCTGTGTCTGGTTGACGGTCGACTCGAGCAGCTTGTTGTCCATGGTCGTTTCCTTCGCTGTAGAGGACTGCGCATCCTGCGTTATGCCCTAGAGACCACCATCGACGGTCGAACTCATCGATGCCAGGAGGTGCCGGTTCGGCTAACCGCGCCGCGGTCTCAAGCCCCACTCGCAATCGCATCGCCTGCGGTTCGATCCCGTTGCCTCGACTACCAAGATCATTACTGTTCCGCAAGGAATCCTTCAGCGGGACGGCCCAGTCGATCCGATCGCTACACGATCCTGCGTCGACTCGAGGGCCGCGGCCGCTACCCCGGACGCCCGGTGTGGCTCAAACGAGGTGGTGCTCGAAGGCGTAGGCCGCTGCTGCCGTGCGGGAGCCGACGTCCAGCTTGGCGAAAATGTTCGAGAGGTGGCGAGCGACCGTCTTTTCGCTCAGTACCAGCTCCCTGGCGATCCGGGTGTTGCTCCGGCCGGACGCGACAAGGCGCAACACTTCGACCTCTCGTTCCGACAGTCCGGCCTGGTTGGCGGCCGGCGACTGGAGGTGCGCTGTCTCCTTGGCGGCCGACGTCGCGCCCAGCTGACGGAAGGTGGTGCTCGCAGCCTCCAGCTCCCTGCGGGCGGACTCGACGTCGCCCACCGCGGTCAGGGCGCGACCCGTCACTTGTCGCACCCGCGCCACTTCGTAGGGGCTTCGCGTGAGGGTCCAGAGCTGGCGTGCCTTTCGGAGGTACGGCAGCGCACCGGCGGCGTCTCCGGTGGCGAGTTCCACCGTGCCTGACGCGAAGGCGGCGTAGGCCTGGAGCGTCACGGTGGCGACCTGGGTGGCGATCTCGTCCAGTCGGGCGGCGACGGCACGCGCTTCGTCGAGGGCACCGGCCGCCACCAGGACGTCGACGGCAGCGGGCAACAGCCGGCACTGGGCGACCGGGTCGGAGGCCTCCGCCACCAGCCGTCGTACGGCGGCTACCGCGGCGTCGTTTGCGCCGCGGGCCAGCCACAATAGTGCCGGACCGGGCTGTGGATCGTAGCCGTGCTCACTCGACCGCTGGTACGCAATCTCGGCAGCGCCGAGATCACCGCGCTGGCGCAGCACATCGCCCCGCTCACACTCCGCGAGGCCTATCGCTGCCACGGAATCTGCCAGCCGGTAACGCTCGATGGCCCGTTCGAACTCCTCCAGCGCTTCGGGCCACGCACCGTGTACCCGCATCAGCTGCCCACGATGAATCGAGCATTGCCCGGTGAAAGCCACCAGACCTGGCTGGGACAGACACCAGCGATGCAGCGCCCTCGTCCATTCGGCAACCCGGTCGAAGTCGCCGATCGCCTGACAGCCTTCGATCGCCGCGCAGTAGACGTCACCGAAGACCACCGGCGTGACTTCACCCGCCGCTACGCCGGCCATCGCTTCGTCGAGGAGTGCCAGCCCAACGGCAATGCGACCCGCAATGATCGCGAGCCTGCCCTGGGAGCTCAACCCAAGGGCGAGCAGGTCCGGATCCCGGTGCCGCCTCCCAATGGCTGTGACCGCCGCCGCGGCCTCGGTGGCTTCCAGCAACTTGCCCGCTTCAAGGTTGCCGTACATCTGTAGGAGTGCGACGTATCCATGCTCGACCGAGTCCCCACCGAGCTCGTCGAGGAGCCGTTCGGCGCGGGTGGTCCAGCCCCTCGCGAGCGCGTGTTCACCACCGGTGCCGAAGATCATCGCGAGGTGGAAGCAGCAGCGCATCGCCCCCGCCACCGCACCCTGCTCCTGGTACAGCGCGAAGCCCCGCTGGTGGAAGTCGATGGACGCGTCGCGACGCCCGAGCAGGTACGCCGCCACCGCGGCGGCGTGCAGGTCATCGGCGCTCATGTCGTCGATCTTGCTTTCGGACCAGATGTCGAGGGCGGCGGACCAGTCGCCCTGCTCGTAGTCCGTGCGGGCCTGCGCCAGGTCATCGACCATCCCCACCGAGGACACCTCCTCCCGGGACGTTACCCCCGGCGAGGGCCCTGGGTGGGCGACCGAGTCAGACTGCCTGGTGCTCACGACGGGAGTTGCGTTCACTGAGGTGGCGTGCGACGTACTCCGCGTCCCGGCCGGCGCCGGCCAGCAACATCGAGGAGAACGCGTATTGGAACGACAGGCCGCAGAAGTACAGGCCAGGCACGTCGTCGGCAACTCCTCGGTGCTCACGTGGCCATCCGTCCGTGCCGACGATGGGCAGGTCGATCCAGTCGAAGGCCTGCCGGAAGCCGGTCGCCCAGATCAGGTTGCCAGCTTCGACGGTGGTGCCGTCGGACAGGATCGGGAGCCCGCCGCGGACGCCCTGGACCCGCGCCTCGTTCCGGACTACGCCGCGCTCGGCAAGGTCTGCGCGTTTGACTCGCAACCTCGGCCCGCCGTGGAAACGAACTGACGCCATTTCCCGGCGACCCATCGGCGTACGACGGGTCAGAACGTGGCGCCACCCGAACATCAACAGCGGGAAGACCGCGGGGATCAGCCGCGAATCCAGGCGGAGCGGAATCTCGCCGCAGTCACGTCCGACCAGGGTGGTCCGCCGTGTGGCCGCCAGCTCGTAGGCGATGTCCGTGCCGGAGTGCGAGGCGCCGATCACGAGGACGGGCCCGTCCCGGAGTTGCCCGGGTCGCCGGTACTCGCTGGAGTGCAACTGCAAGATCGAAGGGTCCAGGTCGATCGCGTAGTCGGGGATCGAGGGCGCCCGTCCGAAGGTGCCGGTCGCGACCACCACGTTGTCGCAGTGGATGGAGCCGGCGTCAGTGGTGACAACGAAGCCCTCGTCGGTGCCTCGGGCGATCCCGCCGACGCGGGTGCATACCTGCACTGGCAGATCCCACCGGTCGGCGTAGGCCTCAAGGTAGGCCGCCACCTCGTCCTTGGTCGGAAAGGACCATGCGTCGGCGGGAAACCGCATGCCCGGGAGTCCGTCGAACCTCGCCGGCGAGTAGAGCCGCAGGCTGTCCCACTGCTGGCGCCAGTTATCCCCGATCCGCCGGTTGTGTTCGAGGACAACGCAATCCCTGCCTCGCATCCGCAGACGCTGGGCGGTGGCAAGACCGGCCTGTCCGGCCCCGACGATGACGGTCTCGACGTTCTCCACGGCTCCTCCTTGGCAGGTGGGAGGCATCACGCTATAAAACGAGACCGCGGCGGCGCATCGGTCGTACTACCCACCGCGGGGTCTCGACCGAATGGGTTGTTTGTCCGATGCGGGATCGCGGGTCTGCTTCCTAGCGTCGGCCGCAACAACTTCCCGGAAGGAGAAGCAGATGCCACTGTTCCTCGATATCCACTCGCTGGCCGATCCCGTCACTCTCAACGACGTGACGAAAGCCCACGACGCCGACCTGCGCACCCAGGGGCCGCATGGCGTCAACTATTCGCGCTACTGGGTGGACGAGGCAGCGGGCAAGATTTTCTGTCTCGTCGAAGCGCCCTCCGCGAACGTCGCGGCTGACGTGCATCGCCAGGCGCACGGTCTGGTCGCCCAAGAGATCTACCAGGTCACCGAGGGAGGTGCTGATACGAGCGTCGACCACGAGCCCGCCCCCGCCGAGCATGCTGAGTTCGCGCCACTCGAGGCGTGGGACGCGATTGCTGCCGGGTACGCCGAACACGTCGCGCCGGGCGAGCAGTCGCTCTCGGCCGCGGCACTTGGGCTGGTCGGACTGACTCCCGGCGAGAAGTTCCTCGACGTCGCCGCGGGTCCGGGCGGTCTGGGTCTGGCTGCTGCACGTCTGGGTGCCACGGTGTTGGCGACCGACTGGGCGCCGCAGATGGTGGCCCAGTTCGAGTCGCGAGTGCGCTCGGAGGGTCTGCCCGACGCGTCGGCGCGGGTGATGGACGCTCACGCTCTTGATCTGCAAGACAATCGATTCGACATGACCGGGTCCCAGTTCGGGGTGATGCTCGTACCGGACCAGGCACAGGCCCTGAGCGAGATGGTGCGCGTGACCAAACCAGGGGGGCGCGTGCTGCTGATTGCTTACGGCTCCCCGGCAGAGTTCGACGCCTTGCGGTTCTTCGTCGCCGCACTGCAGACCGTGGTCCCCGATTTCGCGGGGCTGCCGGACCCGCCTCCGCTGGAGTTTCAGGTCGCGGACCCCGACGTCCTGAGGGAACGCCTCGTTGCCGCGGGCCTGAGAGACGTGCGGGTGGACACCACGCAGCAGGAACGACTTGAGCTGTCCACGGGTCAGGAAGCGTGGGACTGGATGGTGTTCAGCAACCCGATCACCGAGATGATTCTGGAAGACGTCGGCGTCAGCGAGGCCGATCGCGCGAGGATGCGCGCCGCACTGGAGATGATGATCCGCGACCGCGCGACCGCCGACGGTGTCGCCGTACTCACGGCCCCAATCAACATCGGCTGGGGCCGCAAGGCCGACGGCCCGTGACCGGTTCGGTCCTCATCGTCGGCGGCGGAATCGGGGGACGAGCCGCCGCCCGGGTTCTGGCGCGGCGCGGCCTGGGCTGCACGATCTTCGAGCGGCGTGAGTCCGTCGGTCGGGGGATGGGCGTCAATCTGCCGGGCAACGCGGTGCGGGCCCTGGCCGAGTTGGGCGTACCCGACCAGGCGCTGGCCAGCGGCGTACCCGTGCGACGACGGGAGTATCGCAACGGTCGCGGACGGTTGCTCTTCGCGGTGGACGACGATCGCTTCTGGCGCGACGTGGGGAGACCTGTCTGTTTGCGCCACGGCGACTTGCTTGACGCCCTGGCACTGCCCGGGGCGGCCGTGCTGGAACACGCACGGGCCGTGGCCGCACGACCCACGCCCGCCGGTGTCGAGGTTGAGCTGGAGGGAGCGTCGTCGCCGCGGCTCTTCGACTTCGTCATCGGCGCCGACGGTGTCAACTCGGCGATGCGGCAGGCTATCGCCGACGACGGCCTGCGCCCGTCGTCGATGACCGGATCGAGTTGGCGCTTCATCGCCGACAATCCCGGCGTCGACTGCTGGACTGCCTGGTCCGGCCGCGACGTGACCTTCTTGTTGATCCCGGTCGAGGAGGGTCGCGTCTACGGGTACGCCGCCCGCACCCGGGGCGGGACTACCGGAGCCGACCGCTCCTGGTTGGCGCTGACGGCAGCAGGATTTCCTGATCCGGTGGGCGTGGCCGTCGCCCAAGCACTCGACGGCGGTGAACTCTTTCATGCCCCCATCGATGAGGTGCGGCTCGAGCGATGGTCCGACGCGGGGCTCGTGCTGATCGGGGATGCCGCGCATGCGACCGGACCGGTGTGGGCGCAAGGCGTGGCGATGGCCCTCGAGGACGCCCTGGTCCTCGGCGAACTGCTCGCCCGGACCCATGCCGAGCACTGGACCGGAGTGGGGGCCGAGTTCGAGCGGGTCAGGCGCCCCCGGGTCGATCATGTCCAGTCGGCAACCGACAAGATGTCTCGGTTGGCCGCGCTTCCGGGTTGGCTGCGCGATGTGAGTGCACCCATCCTGGGCCCGACGAACTATCGGGCGGCCTACGCGCCGCTGCGCACCGGCGTTATAGGGCCGGGTGCCTGACAGTTGCGTTGCCTGTGTCCTGGCTCGGTGGGATGGTGGATGACGTGGACGTGGTGACGCGGTGCGGCCTGCAGAGGGTCGACATGGCGCTCTTCCGGGGTGGTATTGGACCCCACCGGCTCCGCCGATCGCCAGAGGTGATCGCACATCACACGCGGCAGCTGGTGCGGGGCACACGCTAGCCGTCGCGGATGGGCGGTTCTATTGTTGCCGATATGACGGGGATGCGTTTTCCCGGCACTCTCGGTGACCTTTTGGCGTCTCGGCGGCAGAGACGATTCGTCGGCCGTGCATCTGAAGTGGAGCTGTTCCGGGTCGCGCTGGACTCGCCCGAACCGGTCTTTAGGGTGCTTCACGTGTACGGGCCACCAGGCATCGGCAAGACAAGTCTGTTGGACGTTTGTGCCGGGCTTTCGGCCGACGCCGGTGCGAGGGTGGTTCGACTTGACGGTCGCGATCTGGACCCGTCCCCGGCTGCCCTGCTCCAAGCGCTGGGTCTGGTCATCGAAGTGCCCGAGGGTGAGGGTGCCATCGCCGGACCGCCCGACGATGGCCGGGTGGTGGTGCTGCTCGACAGCTATGAGCGGCTGGCGCCGGTGGATGACTGGGTACGCACCCGACTGCTGCCGCGCGTGCCGGCCACCGGGCTGGTGGTCATCGCCGGACGCGCAGCGCCTGGTCCAGCGTGGCGCGCTGATCCGGCCTGGCGGGAGTTGCTGCGGGTCGTGTCCCTGCGCAATTTGAGCCCGGAGGACAGCCGGGTTTACCTGAACGCCTGTGGCATAGACCATGACCGTCACGATCATCTGGTTGAACTGGCGCATGGCCACCCGCTGGGGCTGTCGTTGTTGGCCGATGTCGTCGTTCGCGGCGGCGCGGCGGCGGCCGACACGCTGACACCCGATTTGGTGGGGACACTGTTGCGACGGTTCGTCGAGATCGTCCCCAGTGAGCTGCATCGCCGGGCACTGGAGGTGTGCGCGGTCGCCAGAGTGACCACCGAGGCGCTGTTGCGGGAGGTCCTCGGGCTCGACGACGCCTACGAGCTGTTCACCTGGCTGCGCGGGCTGTCCTTCGTGGAGTCGGGAAACGCGGGTGTGTTCCCGCACGATCTGGCGCGCGACGCCCTTGAGGCCGATCTGCGCTGGCGCGACCCTGACGGCTACCGGTTGGTGTTCCGCGGGATCCGCGGCTACATCAATAACTGCCTGCGGACGTCGGTGGGCCACGAGCAACAGCGGGCGATCTTTGACGCCAAGTACATGTTCCGCCGACTTCCCGGGGTCGTATCGCCGGTCGACTGGGGCGCTTGGGGTGATCGGTACCCCGAGTCGGCAGGCCCGGGCGACCGGGAGTCGATCCTGGGTTTGGTCCTGGCCTGGGAGGGGGAGGCGGCGGCAGCAGTCGCGGCGCGGTGGTGGGAGCTGCAGCCCGAGGGCTTCTTTGTGGTCCGGAGCCAGGATCGACTGATCGGCGGCTTCCTCGCCCTGCTCGACTTGACGCGCGCATCCGCCGAGGACATCGTGGCCGACCCGGGCGCCCGCGCGGCGTGGGAGTTCGCCGGGCAGCATGCTCCGCCTCGGCCCACCGACTCGGTCACCCAGACCCGGTTCATCATTGACCGGGAGGTCTACCAAGGCCCTTCGCCGACCCTGAACGCCGCGCCGATCCTGACGATGCAGCGGTACCTGAGCACGCCCAACCTGGCCTGGGATTTCCTGACCCTGGCTGAGCCGGAGAGGTGGGATGAATACTTCGCCTCCGCTGATATGCCACGCGCGGCCGGCGCCGACTTCTGGGTGGGTACCCGCCGTTACGGGCTGTTCGCCCACGACTTCCGCAGGGTTCCGGTGGACGGGTTACTGGAGCTGGTGACCGAGCGCGCGCTCAACCAGGACGTCGCGCCGTCTGCGCACACGGTCGAGCCGGCGCTGCTGGTGCTCTCCCAACCGGAGTTCGACGACTCCGTCCGACAGGCATTGCGTGACCTGCGCCGACCGGACCTGCTGGCGCGCAACCCGCTGCTGCGGACCCGACTCGCCCGCGACCACGGCGACGAACAAGTGGCGGGTGCCGCGACGCTGGAGGCGCTGGTTGATGATGCGCTGGGAGCCCTGCGCGAACACCCGCGGGACAACAAGCTGTGGCGCGCCGTCGAGCGAACCTACGTGCGCCCGGCTGCCACCCAGGAGCGCGCCGCCGCGGCCCTGGGACTGCCGTTCAGCACCTATCGTCGGCACCTCACCCAGGGAGTGGACCGGATTGTGGCCTGGATGTGGGACCGAGAGGTCTACGGCGAGCACAACTGAGCACAACTGAGCAGCCGGTGATCTGGAAACCAGGCACCCGGTCCTAGCAGCCTGTCCTTAGGGCAAACATAGGGGACAAACCCCTCGGCCCCGGCGGGCTACCGGCACTACGCCCGGCGGAGCCGCGCCCCTCAACGAGGAGGCGCTGGATGAACAGGCAGATCGGCGACCGCGCAATCGTCGTCGGCGGGAGCATGGCGGGGTTGCTCGCCGCCCATGTGCTCGCCGACCGCTACGGGCAGGTGACGGTGATCGACCGGGACGAGCTGCCCGACACGCCCACGCACCGGCGCGGCGTGCCCCACGGCCGTCACATCCACGCCCTCGCGGCCCGCGGGCAGCAAATCCTGGAAGAGCTATTCCCGGGGCTCACTGCGGAACTGATCGCCGACGGGGCACCGGCCGGGGACATGCTGACCGACGCGCGCTTCTATCTCAGCGGCCACCGACTGGCGTCGGCGCGCACTGGCCTGATGCTGCTGTGCGCCAGCCGACCATTCCTGGAGGGCCACGTACGGGCAAGGGTGCGGGCCCTGCCCAACGTGACGTTCCTGGACCGGTGTGACGTCGTCGGACTGGTCACCACGCCCGATGGTCGTCGAGTCAACGGCGCGCGAGTGCTGCGTCGGGCCGACGGCAGCGCCGAGGAGTCACAGTGCGCCGACCTGGTGGTCGACGCCGCCGGCCGGGGTTCGCGCACTCCTGCATGGCTGGACGCGCTCGACTACCCCCGGCCGGTGCGGGACGAGGTGCACATCCGCTTGGGTTATGCGACCCGGACCTTCCGCCTGCCACCCGGCGCCCTGGACGGGCCGTTGGGAGTACTGGACGCCGCCACACCAGATCTGCCACGGACCGGAGCCCTGCAACGGCTCGAAGGCGACAGGTGGATGCTGACGTTGGCCGGCATCGGTGGTGACCACCCGCCGACCGACCCCGACGGCTTCCTCGATTTCGCCCGATCACTTCGATTCCCCGACATCTACGAGGCGATCCGCGATGCCCAGCCGCTCGATGACCCGACCGGCTTCCGCTTCCCCGCCAGCGTCCGACATCGCTACGAACTGCTGAACCGCTTCCCCGCCGGATTTCTCGCAACCGGAGATGCAGTGTGCAGCTTCAACCCGGTCTACGGCCAAGGCATGAGTGTGGCTGCGCAGGAGGCACTCATCCTGCGCCGCCACCTCGATCGGGGGGTCGAGCCGCAGCCACGCCGCTGGTACCGCGACCTCGCACGCGTTGTCGGCGTGCCCTGGGACATGTCCGTCGGCGGCGACCTCCGCTTTCCCGGCGTTCCCGGAAACCGGACCCTCAAGATCCGGCTGCTCGGCGGCTACCTCTCCCATCTCCATGCCGCCGCCGCCAACGACGCACACCTTGCCACGGCCTTTATCCGGGTCGCCGGGTTGGTCGCGCCGCCGCAGTCACTGCTCGCTCCGCGCATCACCCTCCGCGTTCTGCGCGGGGGCCGCGCCCGGCGGCCTCGCGCGGCAACCTCGCGTTCACCGAACCCGGCCGCAGACCGAGGGACCTAACTTCCGCACCGCACCCTCGGTCTGTGCGACGTTGAGGGCCGGGTCCGGTATGAGCCAGTCGCTGCTGATAGCCCCCGAAGTGTCTGCATGGCAACAAGTGTCCTTCCGAACGATCGACGGGTGCCTGGATGAACGACTTGCCAGCAAGGACGATCGACACTGTCGTCGTGGGCGCCGGTCCAGCCGGCCTGGCTGCCAGTGCCGCGCTCACCGACCGCGGTATCGAGCATGTCGTGTTGGAACGGGGACGAGTCGGGCAGACCTGGCGTGACCAACGGTGGGACTCACTGCGGCTGAACAACCCCGGGTGGATGAACGCGATGCTCGGCGCACAACCTCCGGACACCTACCTCACCGCCCGCGAAGTTCTCGCACGGTTGGCCGCCCTCGCCGGCGCCTGCCCGGTCCGGGAATTCACCCCGGTAACTGGATTGATTCCCGACAACGGCCAATGGCGTTTGCAGGTCGGCAACGAGTCGATCCACGCTCGCACGGTCGTGATCGCCACCGGCGGTGAGAACCAGCCCTGGACACCAAGAATGTCTCGGCGAGTACCCGGCTGGATCGTCCAATATCACGCGGCCGAGTACCGCAACCCTGGTCAGCTACCCGAGGGTGAGGTGCTGGTTGTGGGTAGCGGGCAATCCGGATGTCAGATCACCGAAGAACTTCAGGCCGCCGGGCGCCGGGTGATCCTCGCGACCAGTCCGATCGGGCGCGCGCCTGCCCGACACCGGGGCAAGGACACCGTGAAATGCCTATTCCAGAGCGGGTTCTTCGACCAGCGGACGCTCGACGTGTCCGACATCTCGATCACCCGGCAACCGCAACCACTCATCGCCCCCGGCGGCCGCGCCCTCAGCCTGCAAAGCCTGGCCCGGGGAGGTGTCGGCTTGGCCGGTCGACTCACCGGTGTCGAAAACGGGACCGTCACATTCGACGACAGCGCACCAGCCAATGTGGCCGCCGGTGATGTCTTCGCTGCCCGGATCACCGCGATACTCGACCAGATCATCGGTCCACCCGACCCGGGCCCGCCGGACGCACCCGACGAAGCGGCGGCCGGCCCCATCGAACTCGACCCACCCCGCAGACTCGACCTCCGCGCAGCCAATGTCGGCACCATCATCTGGTGCACCGGCTACACCGGCGACTTCACCTGGCTTCCAACTGATCTCGTCGATGCGGATGGGCAACCGCGACATCACGACACGGCGGCGGCGAAACCGGGTGTCTGGTACATCGGACTGCGATGGCTCACCCACCGCGCCTCCGGCAACTTCCTGGGATTCCCCACCGACGCACGGACGGTGGCACACGCTGTCGCCATACACCTCCACGCCAATCGCACATCGGTCCCAACCTCGGGGCAAAGGAGTAGGTCATGAATAACAGCTGGGTCCGGATGGTTGTGGTGGCGGCGGCTGCGGGCGCGCTGCTGGCCTTGGTTTCGGGGTTGGCCTCGGCGGGAGTGCTTGCCGTGTCCATGCGCCAAACAGCGCCGAGGGCGCGGTAGCCCTCGCGGCAACGACGGGTGAGAACCGGCCTCTTGAACGTCCCCGATGACGACCACCGGGGTGCGCAAGGTCAACGAGGTTGCTGACGAGCGGCGGGTCTGCACGAATCGAGGCGCTCATGGCTCGATGTGTCCCGATTGGGGATCCTTCTGCGGGACACATCGGGGAGGGAGCCTGCCGCGGGCCCTTCCCCAGACAATTTTCGCGCATCGGGGCGCCAGTAGGTCCGGGGCTGGCCGACGCGAAGATTGCCCGCAGCGTTCGTCGATCAGCGTATGTAACGCAAACAGGGGAGTAGGTGACGTAGATGTCTACAGTCGGTGCAATTGCCGTCGGCGCTTGCGAAGGTCAAAGCCGGCCGGGGCGCTGCGCGCAAGGCCGGGGCGGGACCGGCACACCCGTTGACGCGCTGAAGCGGCCGTCGCGGCGGATCGCAGGGGTAGACTGCGGCTGCATCACGAGCGCAACGGGTCCATGCGCCCGGCCAATGTGGAGACTGCCGATGAACACCTCTTCGACCTTCGTGGCCACGCATGCCGATGGCTACGAGCAACTGATGGGCCGCTGGAGCCGTCAACTCGCGCTTCCTTTCCTTGATTTCGTCGGCGGCGCCGAGGGAGACCGGGTGCTCGACGTCGGCTGCGGCACCGGGCACCTGGCCTTTGCGGTGGCCCGGCGATCCGGTGCGGCGCGGGTGCGGGGCGTCGACATCGCAGAGCCCTACGTCGAGCATGCCAGGCGTCACAACCAAGACCCGCGCGTTGTCTTCGATGTGGCAGATGCTTGCGCGCTGCCCTTTCCGGACCACAGTTTCGACCGGGTGCTTTCACTGCTGGTCCTGCATTTCGTGCCGCGCGTGGACCAGGCGATCTCCGAGATGCGGCGCGTCGCCAAACCCGGCGGCATCGTCGGCGCAGCGGTCTGGGATGTGCGCGGCGGCCTTGTCGCGAACCGCATGTTCTTCGACACCGCGGCCGCGCTCGATCCGAACGCCATAGCGCGACGCGCGAAGAACTACACGCGTCCGATGACGCGCCCAGGCGAACTGGGCCAGGCGTGGCGCAACGCAGGGTTGAACGATGTCGTCGAGACCGCGCTTTCCATCCGGATGGAGTTTGCCTCGTTCTCGGACTACTGGGCGCCGTATGAAGGAAAAGATGGCCCGGGCGCCGAATATGTGGCGACACTGGGTGCGGCGGAGCGCACCCGGTTGAGCGATGCGGTCGAGGTGGCCTACCTCGACGGCGAAGCCGATGGCCCGCGCTCTTATTCGGCCTTGGCTTGGGCCGTGAAGGGGACGACGCCGCCCGAGGTAAAGGGTTAACCCCGAAGGGACAGCCCTTGTAGTCAAAAAACCATCCATTATGATCTACCGAACGGTCGGTCAATTAAATATGTCGACATCCACGATGAACGAACCCCTGGTCCTTGACCACCTGGTGGGCGGGGAGGAAGGGCCTAAAAGTCGAGCTGTCCACCCAGCCAGGGTTGCACTTCATCTTCTGAGAGTCAGACCTCAACGGCGAAAACGAACGCGGAGCCGAAGAGCTCGAGCTCGCCTACGCAGTCAGGTTCACAAATCCCAGGGCTCCCAGTTCGGAATCACGTTCGTCGTCGTACCCAACCCATGCGCCCTGCTATCGCCGGAGTTGTTGTACACAGCTTTGACCAGGCACCAACAGAAGTGCGTGCTCCTCGTCTAAGGTGACCCGGTGGATCTGCGGCGAGTCGCCGGACCACTCCAGTCCGAGACCGGCCGACGCCTCACCCGACTGTTCAGGCCGCCATCCCCGTTCGAAGGCGCCGACGGAGCCATCCACGACGGCTCGCATGTGCACCGCACCGCGAACGGCGAACTCGTTATTTCCAAGTCTGAGGTCATCGTCGCGAACACCCTAAAGACACTCGGCGTGGACTACCTGTACGAACAACCCCTCGTCATGTCGGACAAGACCCGACGGCTCCCGGACTTCACCATCCACCGGCCCGGGCAACCGACCGTCTATTGGGAGCACCTCGGAATGCTCGACAAGGCTGGCTATCGCAAGAACTGGGCGTCCACGAAAAAGTGGTACGTCGACCACGGCATCGCGCCATGGACAGACGGCGGCGGTCAAGCCGGCATCCTCGTCTGGTCGACCGAAGACCGCGCTCCGGCTGGTATCGACGCCCAAGAGATCGAACAACTCGCGATAAACGTCTTCGGCCATCGCGGAGCCCAGTGATGGGCGCCCGGCGTCGCGATAGAGGAACCGCGATCGGGACAGCGTCGGTGCTGCCCGAGGGTTGTCCCTGCATGATCATTTTCGTTTCGCAGGGGATCCCGATTTGGGACTGACACCTGTTGCGCGTCCAGGATTCCGAGGGTTGGTGCTTGGCTCCTCCGACCGGCTCCGAGAATCGGTAGGAGGTTGCTGAGTGCCTCAGCGCAGGTCGCGGGTGCGGGTGAGGCGAAAAACGCGGATGTCTCGGTCGGTGGGTCGTACATATGTGACATTTGCGGGATGGTCACCTCGATGGCCGGCCACAGCCGTTGCTTCTCCTGTGCTGTGAGGACGGTGGCAGTCGCCATGAAAACGGCGTTCCGTACTCGAACCTGGGTCTTGCCTGCTGCTTCCAGGTTGTAACGCCACGCTGGGTGGGTCTGGGAGCCCATGGAACTTGCTACCACCAGATAATCGTCGCCGTCACGGTGGTAGGCCAGTTGTACGGTGCGCGGCCGGCCGGTTTTTCGTCCCGGGGTTGTCAAGGCAAGCATGGGGAGGGTGGGGATGCCCGTCGACGTGCAGCGGCCGTTCGTGGCCGTGAAGATGACGGGGTCGACCTTCGCCGCGATGTGCTTGACGACCCATGTCCCTGGCTTGGTTGCCGAGAAACGGTTCACCAGTTGTCGGTACATGCCTGCACCTCCCATGGGGTCGTGCTCGGCGGACCGCGTCAGATAGATCGCGGTCAACGTCGGCTTATCTGGCATCCACGAGAAATTTTGCCACCGAAGCGCCTGCGAGAGGTGAATTCACGTGTGCTGGGTCACCAGATGGGCTTCGGATGCAGTGATCGCAAGCCGAACCTCTCCGCTGACCGATGATGATCATGGAATCGGCGGACCTGAGGTCGAGCCCTTGACGTCCCGATTGCGGTTGGCTTCCGGGGCAGCCTGGGTAACCCGGCCGTCGAGGGTGGCGGCGTCCCCGGCAGCAACCCGCACCCGGCCTCCCTTCGGAGACCGGCTCCTCGGCATGGCGGACGTCGAGCATGATCGCAAGCCGTCGATCTACTACCCTCGATTCCTCGATTATCGCGGGTAATAATCACCGCCGACTCAGGGGCATCAGCGCGGGCGACTGGCAGTGACGTTGTATCGCGTAGACGAGTGACGCGACACTTTCACGGCCGCAACTTCAGTCGCTCCTGAACGATCCGTAGGTTCCATCGCCTGCATCTGTGAGCCGGCAGGTAGACCAAAGTTGATCAACCAGCGCGAGCCGTCTCCACAACTTTGAGGATCTCGTCAGCGACCAACGCCGGCTCAATACCTGGGACATTGTGTCCACTGGTAACGATGACCTGTTTTGCCTGCGGACTCAGCACCAGCCAGCCCTGTTGGTCTTCGACATTGGTGCGCCCCTCCTCGTCCAGGGGGTAATCGCCGTAGTCGTTGGTGATGACCGTCATCGGAATATCCCCGACGAGTTGGAGGTGCCTCATAACCCGGTAGAAAGTCACCCGTCTCACCGAATTCGTACACGGCATCCGGACACGACACATAGAGGATGGAATCCGTTACAACGGGATGCTGGTGTAAAGCAACCCGTGTACGAATGGGATCCGAGGTTACGTTACAAAGTAACGCGTACACGAGTTGCTTGACAGTTTCACTCCTGCATCAGTTTTCACACCAGGGTGCAACTAATCCGGTGGCTTTAGAGGCTTCGCTGCACCACCCGGTGAACGATGCGACCGGCGGCGATGACCACGGTTGGTGCCCGCAGTACGTCGAGGTGCTCCAGCGGATTCCCGGGCACGGCGATCAGGTCGGCCCGTAGACCGGCTATTAGTCGACCGCGGTCGGTCAGACCTAGGCAGTCGGCCGCTCGCCCGGTGGCCGCGTCCAGCGCTTGCATGGGCGTGAGGCCGATTTGATGGAATTGCTCGATCTCGACGATCAGGCTCAGGTTGGGGCATCCGGGTCCACCGCCGTCGGTGCCGGTGGCCAGGGGTAGACCTCGTTCGGCGAACAGCCGGGCTGCGCTCAAGCGGTGCTCCAGATCGCGCAGGGACTGTGGGGTGGCCCGGTCGACCTGGGTGTGTGCCCATGCGGTGGCCAGGGTGGGAACGATCCATGGCCGGTGCTCGGCGAGTTGGTCCAGGGTTGCCGGGTCAGGCCACGTCGTCAGCCCGGGTTCCGCGCTGCCGGAACCGGCGGTCCCGGAATCGGTGGTGGTGACGCGGGTCAGGAAGCTGGCGTGTTCCAGGGTATCCACCTTGCATCGCACGGCTTGCGCCATCCCGGCTGTTCCGTGGGCGTGTGCCGCCACCCGCAAGCCCAATGAGTGGGCGTGCTCGACGATCCCGGCCACGGTGGCGTCGTCGAAGACGGCGGCAGTGGGATCGGATGCGGTATCGGTGACCGACCCGGTGGCGATGATTTTGACGACCCGGGCTCCCTGCGCGACATCGGTGTCGATCCGATCGCGGGCAGCGGCCAGGTCGGCGCATCCGCCGCCAAGGGCTGCGTTCGGTCCTCGCGGGGTGGTCAGCTGCGCCGTCGAGGGCAGGATCTCTGGTCCGACACTTTGCCCGTTGGTGATTTCCCGGGTCAGCCGGAATGCGGTGTCCCCGAGCGCTCCGAGGTCGCGAACCGTGGTCACCCCAGCGGCGAGCAGGTTTGCGGCGTTGACCCGGCCCTGGGCGAGCATGGCGTCGGTGTCGTGGGCGATGACCTGTTGGGTGACCCGCATGTCCCCGGAGAAGGTCACGTGGTTGTGCACATCGATGAGTCCGGGCAGCACGGTGCTGTCGCCGAGATCGAGGATGTCCACGCCGTCGGGTCGGCCCACCTCGGCCGCTGGTCCGACGGCCTGCACGAGTCCGTCGGTGATGAGCACCGCACCACCGTCGATGGCGGCGCCGTTCCCGTCGATGAGGCGTCGGGCAAGGATGAGCTGTCGGGTCATGATCGTTCCCTTCCTCAGCGATCGAGCTTGCGTAGTTTCCACGCCACCATGCCGGCGGCCGCGGGGATCAGAGCCAGGCCATGTGGTCGTGCGGCCGGAACCTCTGGTGTCACCAGGTCTGGTCGATGCCAGTCGCTGTCGGAATGGCCACCGCGCGGGGTCAAACCAATTTCGGCGAGATGGTTCAGGGCCATCATCGCCGTGAACATCGGATTCGGGTTCGCCCCGCCGACGTCCAGGGTGTTCATGCCGGCGGTGTAGCTCACCAGGAAGTCCTTCGGATGCACCGAATCCTGTCCCTCGACGGTGTCCAGGGCCATCTGCTGCAGCGCGGTCGACTGGTCCAGCAGGGTCTCCAGATGCGTTGTGGCATCGTCTTTGTCGAAGACCTGGAAGTCGTGGCCGTCGGTGAGGTGTTGAACGCTGCCGTCTTCGACCAGGGCGGCGGCCGTGGCCAGCGCGGTCTGCAGTTTCAGTTGGTCCGCGTCCTGCATCACGCCACACGCACCGTTGTCCTCGTCGCCCAGGTGCAGCAGGGCTGCGTCCCGGAAATACACGACGACGTGACCGCTGCAGTGTCCCTGTGACCGGATGACCCGGACCGCTCCGCCGGCGAAACTCCACCCCGTGCACCGTTGGGAGCCGATCGAGAAGCGTTCCAGGGGCAGCGATTCGTAGCTGCGGGTGGTGCGCCCGAACGGTCGAAGCGGCTGGAACAGCGACACCACGGAGTCGGCGACCAGGGTCGGCGGTGCGGGCAGCGGGGCGACCCCCACGACCCGGTCGAAGGTCGACTCCCAGTAGCGGGTGGGTTCCAGCATTTGTGGTAGGTCGCGGGCCGGCACGTAGTGCTCCGCCGTGATGCCGCGGTCGGCCGCCCATTCGTCGGGCAGGTCGTTGTTGCCGACGTGGTCGACGTGGCCGTGGGTGGTCAGCAGAACCAGCTTGTGCCACGGGCCGACCTGGTCGATCGCCCGGGTCAGCGCCTCCCGAAACGCGGTCGTGACCCCTGTGTCCACCAGGAACAGGGTGTCCTCGACGCGGTGCAGCAGGGCATTGCCGACGTCGGGTTGACCTTTCTCGAAGTCCAGTTCCTGACCGGTGACCAACACGGTGCGGTCGTCGATCCTCATGATGGTGCCCAGTGCCATGACGGGTGCTCTTCCTCTCGAACGGTGGCTGTCCGGGTAAGGATCGGTGACCCCACTTCCACGGCACTCACACCGCAACCGTCCCCCCGTAGAAGTGGCCTGAAAGTGACCGCACCCACGATGCGGTCATGACAACCAGTCAAGACTCCGAGCACGGTGAACGCTTAGGTTCGCTACCGTTCCATCGTGGAGTTCCGGGACCTGGGGTCAGTGACCGTCGAGTTCGACGGCGCCCCGATCCGGCTGTCCGGTGGCCGGGTGATGACCGTATTAGCAACCCTGTTGGTGCACGCCGGCGAATCGGTGTCGGAGGACCGACTCATCGACGCAGTGTGGGGCGACCGGCTCCCGCAACGAGCCGGGGCAGCGTTGGACACGTTGATCTTCCGGTTGCGGCAGGTGCTGGAGCCCAACCGGACCCGGCGGGCCGGTTGGCGGGTGCTGGTGACCGAAGGCGCCGGCTACCGGCTGCTCGCCCGTGATCAGGAGGTGGACTCCCGCGCCTTCGTCCGGGAATCGGCCGATGCACACGCCGCCCTGCTGGCAGGGGCGGCCGACCGTGGGCTGCTGCTGGCCGAACGTGCCCTGGCCCGCTGGCGGGGACCCGCGTACGACGGGCTGCCGGACACGCCGTGGCTCGACCCTGTGCGCACCCGGCTGGACGACGCCCGGGCCGGCACCGGGGAACTGCGAGTGCAGGCCATGCTCGATCTCGGCCGGCCGGAGCAGGCGGTGTCGGCGGTTCAACCGCTGGTGCTGCAGCACCCATTCCGGGAACGGTTGTGGGCCCAACTCGCCCTTGGGCTCTACCGGGCAGGTCGGCAGGCCGCGGCGTTGGAGACCTTCACCCGGGCCAGGCGGGTACTCGACGAGGAGCTCGGAGTGAACCCCGGCCCGGACCTCATCGCGCTGCAGCAAGCGATGCTCGCCCACGCCCCGGACCTCCTCGGCCCGTCCGAGATCCCGGTGGTGGCCTCGAACCTTCCCGCCGACCACGGAACCCTGTACGGGCGGTCCGCCGACCTGGCCGCGGTCGGCGCGCTACTGGTACCAGGCCGGGTCACGTCGATCACTGGACCGGTCGGTGTCGGGAAAACCTCACTGGCACTGGCCATCGCCAAAGACGCGGCGCCGCGCCATCGCGACGGGGTGCAGTTCGTGGACCTCACCCGCGCCACCCGAGGCGACGATGTCGTCGCCCTCGTTGCCGCGACCCTGGAACTACGGGCCGACGGACCTGACGTGGCCGGGACACTGGCACGTCACCTGCAGGCTCGGGACCTGCTGCTCGTGCTGGACAACTGCGAGCACGTCGTGGACGCGGCAGCCGCACTCGTCCTGGCGCTACCGGCCACGACAACGGTCCTGGTGACCGGCCGGGAGCCACTGGATCTGGACCGGGAACAGGAATACAGGTTGGCCCCGCTGCCGGACCGGGCCTCACCCGCGGCCGATGATCCCTCCGTCCGGATGTTCCTTGACGCGGCGGGCCGCCCCGACGACAAGCCCGATGACCTCGACCTGCACCGGATCGGGGCGATCTGCGCCGCGGTGGGCGGGCTGCCCCTGGGCATCGAGCTGGCCGGCCGCCGGGCCCGAACCTACGACCTCGACGAGGTACTGACCAGTGTCCGCGACCACCCCGGCGCCTTGCGTCCCGGACGCCGCGACCATCGGGCCGGTCGAAGCCTGGCCGACGAGATCGACACCAGCGTCAGGCTCTGCGAGCCGCAGGAACAGGTCGTGCACGGCCGGCTCTCCACACTGACCGGCCCATTCACACTCGCTGCCGCACAGGCAGTTTCGCCATCGACCGCGGTCGACCAGAGCCAGGTGATGGACCTGCTCGCCGGGTTGACCCGACGATCGTTACTTCTTGTCGAACCACGGGAAGCCGGGCGCCCCACCCAGTTCCGTCAGTTGATGCCGGTCCGGCACCACGCCGCCCAAGCCCTCGCCACCACTGACGACACCGCCGCCGTGCAGCGCCGTACCTGGGTCCGGGACCTGGCCTACGCCGTTCCGCAACGCGGGCGGCCTGGTCAGCGAACCTCCTACGACCAACTCGAAGCCGATGTGTCCACGATCTCGGCGACGGTCCAGGACCTGTTGGCCGATCCCGACCCGACCACCGCGGTCCGGGTCGTGACAGCCCTGGTCGGCTGGGCCTACGACCGAAACCGAATACAACTTGTGCGGCGCTGGCTCACCACCGCCCTGGCCAGACCCGACCTCGACCCGCTTACCCGGGCCCTCGCCGAGTCCACCCTGGGATCGCTGCTGGAAATCGCGCGCGAGACGCCTGCGGCACACGCCCTGTTCGACCGCAGCATCCCGGTGCTCGTGGAATCCGGTGATCCGGCCGCCATCGGCGTCCTGGTGGACATCGCCACCACGGCCTGGGTGGGCGACGACTGGGCCTACGGCGCCGAGATCGCCGCAGTGGCACTAGGTCGGGCCAAGGCGACGAACCAGCCGTACGAACACCTCATCGCCGAATCGACCCTGACCGCCGCGCGTTTGTTCACCGGCCCCCCGCAGGAAGCGCTCACCGCAGCCGAGGAATTGTTGTCGCGGCCGGACACCCGGCAGAACGGGCGGGCGATGCTCATGCTGTGCGCGACCGCGGGAGTGGCCGCGCTCTTCGCCGGGCGGCCAGAGAACGGACTGCGCTGGACCGAGGAATCCCTCCGGGTCGCCCAGGAACTCGGCGTCCGCAACATGGGCGAGACCCTCGAACAACGCGGCAACCACCTAGCCGCGGCTCAACGCCCACTGGACGCCGTGCGGTGCTTTGCGGCCGCCGCGACCCAATACGACCAGGTCGGGCTGTCCTGGCCCCGGCACGACGGAACCGCGACCACTGTCGACCTTCTCCGCGCCGCCGTACCGACCAAAGACTTCGACCAGGCATGGGCCAGCGGAGCCAGGCTCATCACCGCCGGCGACGGGGTACTGCTCGCTGACTGGATCTGACACGCACGTGGGGCCGACTGCATCTCTAGTTCCTTCGCCAGCAATCCGATCGGAAGGCATGGGCCGCCGTAGCTGCTGCTAACGGCTCAGCCGGCCGCTTTCAACTCGCCCAGGCGGAACCGCAACCAAGTCGGCATCAGGCAGATCCCACCGGGTGCGAGTTGATGTCTCATAACTCGTGTCCATAACTGCCCCGGCAGAGCACTCGTACACGGCATCCGGACACAGGCAAGTAAAGGATCGTTCGCGATGCAACTGTGCAGATCCGCATCGTCGCAGGTCACATTTGTAACACAACCCGTGTAGACAACTACGTCATGCACTCCCCCGTTCGCGTTACATTCGCTGAGAGATGATCGCTGCGGGCAATCTCGAGGTCAACAAGCACCCTCAAGCCCTATTCGAACCCCGATGCGCGAAAGTTGCCTGGGGCAAAGTCCGCGGCTGGCTCGCCCCCCGGGTGTGGTCCCGCAGGTGGATCGCTGATTCGGACAGGTTCGGGGTTCGCTCAGCCGATCTCGTCGGGCAGATCCTCGACGACCGTCAATAACGCGGGCATCCGTTCGGAGACTGCGCTCCAGACGACAGCGTCGTCGTCGACGACGGCGTCGTCGACGACGGCGTAACCGTGCGCGAGGATATTGCGCAGGCCGACGATCCGGGAGATGTCGGGAATGCGCTGCGCTACTTCGGGGTCCGCCTTGCGCAGCCTGTTCAGTGCCTCGCCGATGATCTCCAGCTGGCGCTCAACGGCCGACTTGCGCAGCTCGTCGGCGGCGTAGCTCGCCGCGGTCAACCCGTACGCGAATGTCGTGATCCGCACGCCTGCTGCTCGGACGTCCCAAAGGAACGCCGCTGAATCAGGCTGCATATAGTTCAACGGCGCCGGCGAGTGCCGAGGCGGCGAAGTGCGGGTTACGCACTGCCTCGGCCATCACGAGGTCGACCCTCCGGCCGAGGATCTGCTCAAGGTCTTCCTTGAGGCCAAAATAGGCGTCGAATGGATCCGGTGTACCTGGGGCGAAGTCGACGAGGATGTCCACATCACTGTCCTCGGGCCTGAAATGGTCGCTGGCTGCCGAGCCGAACAAGCGAAGGCGCCGCACGTCGTGCGCGCGACAGGCACGAGCGATCGCTTCACGGTCCAAAACAGCGCCGGAACTCATGAGGGGGATTCTACTGATGGCTACTGGAGCTGCGTGCCTTCTGTGGGCCCCGCCCGCGTTCATCCCCAACCGGCCGGCGGTGAGCACTCAGCAGTCAAATACTCACGGCCAGGTCGGTGGCAGACGGATTGCGGCCGGTCTTGCAGGGAGCGCGTCTTCGTGCCTGCCGGGACGAACCGCCGAAGGATCCCCTTTACGAGCGGTCATCATGACCACAGGAGTTGGGCGGACCCCGTCGTGTCAAATGAGGAAACCGCACCGCAGGGCGTGCGCCCTTCCAGGGCGGCCGACTCGCATCCTCGTCATCGGCTCTTCGGTCCGACACCGGCCGGGCCCGAGCCGTCAAGGTGGCCGGCAAACAGGACTACCAAGCTCAGGTCAGCGACATGCAGGATGCACTTCAGCAGCTACAGACGGCGGTCGGTGCCCTGGGCAACGGCAACACCGCCGAGAACCTGCGGGCTGTCGGTACGGCCATCACGGCCACCGGGGCTGCAGCGGAAGACCTGCTCACCCAGCTGAAAACTGCGTGCGACTCCTGACCGTCGAGAAGCGGTGGTACCGGCGCATCGTCGCGGGTCTCGGTCGGCCGCGTGGAGATCCGAGGTCGGCTAGTGTCGGCCCGCCGAGGCGAGTCGTTTCTCCACTCGATCGGCGACGGCTAACAGGTAGGGCACCCGGTCGACCCGGCCCACGGCGTTGGGCGAGTCGGGCCCGTGCCGGGCGATGGCCTCGGTGATGCGGTAGGTCACGGTCATGCTGCGACCGTAGGGCCCAACGGTCTGGTCGGCGTAGGTCAATGCGTCGGACGTGGGTGAATCCTCGAAGGCGAACAGATTCATCAGGGCGGCGAAGCCCCGCTCCACCGGCACGAACCGGGCCCCGGAATGGTGCGCGACCAGCCCGACCAACCGCTCATCCCATCCATGCGCGGAGAGGAACAGGGCGCCATCGAGGGGGTGGAATCCGGTGTCCCGGATTGTGGGCGAGTATCCGATGTCGTGCAGCCAGGCGGCCGCGATCAGCCAGGACCGGTCCGAGGCGGGAACGGTGACCGCGACCTCAGACGCTTTGTTGGCGACTCCCTGTGTGTGCAGCCACCGCTCGGGCAACTCCCGGCGCAACAGGCTCTTGGCCAGCCGGCGTGACCGCGACACCAGCAGCGCTCCGTCAACGTCAGACATCGTCACCTTCCAGTGGGGGAATCCGAACGTGTCACGTCGGTTCCGGTGTTTGGACCGGATCTGGCTCAAAGGACGAGTCTTTGCTCGGAGTGCGATGGAGTCCTCATCCGTCTGAGATGAAACGTCGGTCCATGCCTGGGCGCGGCGGTCAAGGTGAGGGAAGCACGATCGGTCGTGGACGGGTAGTTCATCCGGTTGGTATGACTGATTGCGGCGTACTGAGTGCTTGACTCAGCGTCTGATCGTCAACTGCGACGAGCCGTCCACCCGGTGGTGCCTCAGGACCGCACTCGGGCCGCTGGGGCTGGGCGGTAGTGCCTCACGGAACTACTGGGTGAAGGTGATGGTGATGACCGATTTCGAGATCAGAGTGACCGGCCCGGTCTCAGCGCAGGTGTTGGCTGATCTGCAGGACGCGCACATCGTCCGACGGGGTGTGGAAACGGTGCTGCAGGGACCGGTCGAGGATCAGGCTGCCCTGGTCGGCATCATCAATCGGCTGCAGTTGCTCGGAGTGGAATTGCGAGAGGTCCGGCAGATCGCCGCCACCGGCGGGGATACCGGGGCCAACCAAGTCGCCGGACACCGGTAGATGTTCGACGTCGAGATCCTGGTCGCGGGCGATGTGGACCCGGCGTGGCTGGCCGGTGGGATCGAGGGGTTCACCACCGGCACTGAACCGCCGGTCACCATCATCCGTGGGGTGTTGGGGCCAGGACAGGACTTGTCCGCGATTGTGGGAGTCCTCCTGCGGCACGGCCTGACGCCTCTCGATGTACGGATGGACAGCACCCCGTTGGACGCTTGACCGGTGCGGCCGATGCAGGCGCCGTCCATCCTCTGGCTGGCCCAAACGTGGGCAACTGAGGGGCCTAGACCGGCAGCGTGTTGACGTACGGGCGGTCGAATCCGGACATGAGAAGGCATAGCGTGCACATGAGGGTATGGCCTTGTCGTTGAAGGACGGTGACGATCCTGACGGATCAAGCGGGTACGGGTCTGCGTTTCCGGACCGCGCCGCCGGTGGTACCGGGCTTGTTCGTTCGGCGGCCGCGGCTCAACTCGCTGTTGGACCGGGCAGTCGATGGTCCGGTGACCCTGGTCAGCGCCGGCCCCGGAAACGGGAAGACCTTGACCCTCGCCGACTGGACCCAGCACACGGCTCATCGCGTTGCCTGGCTCAGCATCGAACCATCGGACAACCGGCTTTCCGGGTTCTGGTCCGCCCTGGTCGCGGCGATCCGGGCGTGCGGTTGCGTCGTGCCCGGGAGCGCTCTGGCCGATCTTGCCCCGGCGGCCAGCTTTGGCGTCGAGGATGCCATGCGGGTGGTCGATGCGCTGGCGCAGCTTCCGGCGCCGTTGGTGATCGTGCTCGATGACGTGCAGCACCTCCGCGATCGGGACGTTCTGGAATCGATGCAAAGGTTCTTTGAGCGACTGCCCCCGACCGTCAGCTTGGTCCTCAGTTCCAGATATGACCCAGCGCTGCGGCTGCAGCGTTTGGCGATCTCCGATCGGCTGTCCGAGATCCGGGCCGATCAGTTGGCGTTCAACAACGCCGAGGCAGGACAGTTGCTCTCCGCCGGAGGGTTGCACCTGGCACCGGCGACCACCGCCCGGCTGGTCGACCGAACCCGCGGCTGGGCGGCTGGGCTCCGGCTGGCGCTATCCGGCCTGGACCGTGACGCACCGGAAGAGGCGGTGACCCGGCTCAGGGGCAGCGACCGTCCCGTCGCCGACTACCTGATGCAGGAGGTGCTCGACCAACTGTCCGCGCACGATCGCCGGTTCCTGCTCCGGTCCAGTGTCGCCGAGCCAGTGACCGCCGACCTGGCACAGGTCTTGACCGGCGAAGCCGATGCACAAGCCCAGCTGGAAAGGGTTGAGTTCGGAACGGGTTTCATCGTGGGCTTGGGCGGCGGCCGCTCCTGGTTCACCTGGCACCCGCTCTTTCGGGAGTTGCTGCTGCACCAGCTGGCCGTGGAGTATCCCGGCTTGGTGGGCGAGCTGCATGGGCGCGCTGCCGCTTGGCTCGTTGAGCATGGCGACCCGCTGGCCGCGATCCGTCATCTCACTGCTGCAGGTGATTGGGCGGCGATTGGCCACGTGCTGACCGAGTGGGTTGCGCCCGATGTCGTGACGGCCGCTGCTCCGACCCTGGTCGAGACGCTGGCGCCGGTGGCAGCGCGCGCCGACGTCGACCCGACAACGCCCACGCTGCTCGCCTCAGCTCTGTGCAACTTCCACCGGCATGACTATTCGGCGATGCTGCGGGACGTCCGGGCAGCTGAGGCCGCGGTGGATATCGCGCCGCCACGGGCGTCGCTCGGCGCTGATCTGCTGATCGCCAGCCTGCGCATGGCCCACTCACATGCCCGTCAACCGGATGCGCTCACCGACTCCGCCAGGCACGTCCTCAAGGTCATTGACCAGCTTTCGAGGCACCAGGTTCCGGTACTGGAGCGGTACCGGGCGATCGCCACGACAAACCTGGGTTTCGGTTTGCTCTGGGACGGTGAATTCCGGACGGCAGAGACCGCCCTGCTGGACGGTGAGAAGTCATGCGGTCAATGGGGTTTGGGTTTGTCCGAGCTAACAGCGCGGGGTCATCTCGCGCTGCTTGCGGCCATGCGTGGGCAGCATCCGCTGGCGGGACAGCTGGCCGATCAAGCCAGGGCAACGGCCGACCAATACGGCTGGTCGCCCGAACCGCAGGCGTCCGCGCACATGATCGCTCTGGCGATGGTCGCCCTGGACACCGGCCAGCCGGATGACGCCGATCGCCTGATCGCCCTTGGCACCAGGGGAACGAACCCGCACATGGCGAGCCGGGCCGCGTTCGCCGCCCTGGCGGTCGAGGTCGCTCTTGCTCGCAATGACCAGCAACAGGCCGTGCGGCGGGCGGACGCCTTGACCGATCTGGCTCCCCGGCTGGACCTGTTGCCACCCATGCTGGCCGGATGGGTCACCGTCGTGCAGGCGGACAACCTGCTGGCCCAAGGCCAGGTCGACAGGGCCCGAGAGCTGCTGAATCAGGTACCCAACACCGGTTTCGCCAACGCCCGGCGCGCGGTCAGTCTGGCCAGATGCTTGCTGGCCCAGGACGACTCAAAGGAAGCGTTGCGGATACTGACCTCGTCGTTGCCGGCCTGCGCCGCCTATCTGACCGTCGCGGTGGATGCACGGATCGTTGCATCCCTCGCGGCGCAGCGGTTGCGGCTGGACGCGCAGGCGCTGGAACTGTTCGCTGGCGCCGTTGGCATTGCAGCAGAACCCGGCATCGTCGGGCCGTTCCGGACCACCGGGGACCTGCTGCGGCCGCTCCTTGATCGGCATCGCGCCGTGGTGTCACCGCATCTCGAGTTCGCTGACACCCTGCGGGAGGCACTGTCACCTGCAAAATCCCCGGCGCCGTCATCGGCCGTCGCGAGCGACCGGATCCTGACGGACCGGGAACGGGCGGTCCTGCCTTACCTGGCCACCCACCTGAAAGCAGGGGAGATCGCGTCCGATCTGTACCTTTCGGTGAATACCGTGAAATCCCATCAGCAGGCGATCTACCGCAAACTCGGTGTCTCAACACGTCGCGATGCGGTCGACCGCGGGCGCGAACTAGGCCTGATCTGATCATCGGAACCGGGGGTGACCTGGCCGCGAGTGGGTATTCACCCGGTTTGGATGAGAGGCGGCGGACCGGCCGGCGAAAGGGTGGACATCGCGGGCCCCCGCCCGCATCAAGCTTTCTCACCAACACAAGGGGTACCTCATGTCACAAACCAGTGAGCGGCCGCGCAGCGCGATCGCTTCCGGGTTGATCGTCTTCGCAGCCGTTGCGATGATCATGATCGGTGTGTTCCAGGTAATTCAGGGACTCGTCGCTCTGTTCAACGACGACTTCTACGTCGTCGGGCAGAAATGGATCTTCGAGTTCGACCTCACCACCTGGGGGTGGATCCACCTGATCATCGGCATCGGGATCGCGGTCGCCGGATTCTTCGTGCTCAACGGCGCCGTGTGGGCCCGCGTGGTCGGCATAGGGGTTGCCGGGATCAGCGCCGTCGTGAACTTCATGTGGCTGCCCTACTACCCGATCTGGAGCCTGCTCATCATCGCCCTGGACGTGCTGGTCATCTGGGCGCTCTCTGTCCATGGCCGGGACTACGTCCGCTGACCCACGGTTGACGCCAACCCACCGTTGGCGCTGACGGAAGGTCGAGTTGGCGATGCTCCCGGATCCAGCAATCAAGCAGTCGACGGCCCGCCATCCGCTGCCATGGTGGGTCACCATTCCGGTCTGCCTGGCCGTGATGGTGCTCGCCAACGTGGCGTTTCACCGCTGGCCGACCTGGAGCGTGCTCGTCGGGGTGAGCACGACGGTGGGGTTGGCCGTGCTGGCCAGGTGGGCGCAGCTGGGTGTGGCCGACCTGGGGTTGGCCCGCTCGGCCTGGATCTCCGGGCTGCGTTGGGGCGGGGCCTGCGTCGCCGTGGCGGCCGTTGCCTACGCGGCGGCCTGGCTGATTCCGGCGGCCCGAGCGGCCGTGACCGACACGGCTGGGTCCTGGTCGCAGGCGCTGATGGTGGCATTGCTGGTGATCCCGCTGGGCACGATCATCCCGGAGGAGTTCGCTTTCCGTGGAGTGCTGTGGGGCTTGGCCCACCGCGAGTGGGGTCGGTGGGCAGCTACCTTCTTCTCCTCGACGGTGTTCGGCTTGTGGCACGTCGCGCCGGCGTTGGGCGGCGGCTCGGCGAACGAGGCGTTCGATTCCTTGGTCGGCGGCGGGACGCTCGGTTTGCTGCTCAGGGTGGCCGGTACGGTCGTTTTTACCGGTGTAGCCGGCGTACTGTTCTGCGAGCTGCGGGTCCGCAGCGGCAGTCTGCTCGCCCCGGCGTTGGCCCATTGGGCGGTTAACGGAATGGGTGTCATCTTTGTCCAGCTGGCCTGATCTCGGCCCACGCACGAAGTTCACTGGCAATGAGGTGGAAGCTGTGGTCACGCCGAACGAAGCCGCCGCTGCGGTCGACGACCCGGAAACCCTTGCGACGTCCAGTGAGTCCGCCCCACCGGCCGACGGCGGCGGCGACCGGGCCGGGGATATCGACTCCGACCAGCATCGGCGTCGCCGGTTTCGGTACACCCTGCCGGGTTGCTGGGTGGCCTTGGTATTCGTCTGCTTGGCGTTCACCCCGTCGCTGGTCCCACGGCCGGGCGCGTTCCAGGGCGTCGTGTGCGGGCTGACCGGTGCCATCGGGTACGGCCTCGGGGTCGCGGGCGCGTGGCTGTGGCGGCAATTCGCCGACCGACCAGCTCGTCGGCCGAAGATCTTGGCGTGGCGGATCTTCGGGATCGTCGCTGTTGTCGGGCTGCTGACCTTCTACCTGCTGGGGCAGCGGTGGCAGGGACAGATCCGCACCCTCGTCGGGGCGGAACCGGACGACCTGGGATCACGACTGATCCTTCCCGTCGTGGCCGCGGTCGTGTTCGTCGGCCTGATCGCCGCCGGCCGGGGCGTCCGAAACGTCTACCGATGGGCGGCCCGCCGGCTCAACCGGTGGATGGGTGCCCGCGCCGCCCGCGCCGTGGGGTGGGTGCTGGCCGCCGTGCTGACCGTCGGCCTCGTCTCCGGTGTGCTGGTCGACGGGATCCTCGCGATCACCGACCGGGCCTTCGCCGTCAAGGACACCATGACCAGCGACACCGTCGCTCAACCAACCACGCCACTGCGGTCAGGTGGACCGGGCTCGGTGATCGGCTGGGACACCCTTGGCTACCAGGGCCGTAACTTCGCCGGTTCAGGTCCCACCGCCGAACAGATATCGACGTTCAGCGGCGCTGCCGCGCTGGAGCCGATCCGGGCCTACGCCGGGATCAACTCCGCCGACACCGCGCAGGACCGGGCCGCCCTCGCGGTCGCCGACCTGCAACGCGCTGGTGGCTTTGACCGCAGCTACCTGCTGGTCACCGGGACGACGGGAACGGGCTGGGTCGACCCGGCCGCGATGAGCGCATTCGAATACGAAACCGGTGGCGACAGTGCCGCTGTCGCGATCCAGTACTCCTATCTGCCGTCGTGGGCGTCGTTCCTGGTGGACCAGGACAAGGCGCGCGAGGCCGGCCGGGCCCTGTTCGACGAGGTGTACCGGGTGTGGTCAGCGCTGCCGGCGGACCAGCGACCCAAAATCTACGCGTTCGGCCTGAGCCTTGGCTCGTTCATGATGGAAACCCCGTTCGGCGGTGACGTCGACATGGCCAACCGCACCGACGGGATCCTGTTGGCCGGCCCTCCCGCGTTCAACCAACTCAATCGCGAATTCACCGACAATAGGGACCCGGGCAGCCCGGAAGTGCAACCGATCTATCAGGGTGGCCGCATCGTTCGTTTCAGCAACAACCCGGCCGATCCGATCCAGCCCGTCGATCAGGGCTGGGACGGCGCCAGAGTCCTGTACCTGCAGCATGCTTCCGACCCGATCGTGTGGCTCAGTCCGGACCTGATCCTGCATCGCCCGGACTGGCTCACCGAACCTGCCGGTCCCGACGTCATCGACGAGATGACGTGGATTCCGTTCGTGACATTCTGGCAGGTGACCATGGACATGCTCGAACCCGTCGACACCCCACCGGGGCACGGTCACACCTACACGCTGGAGTTCGTTGATGGCTGGGCCGAGATCCTGCAACCACCCGGCTGGACCCCCCAGCTGGCCGATGAACTCCGCACCCTGATCGCTGAGCAGCCGCATTAACGCGAGGGCGATGACTACTGCCGAATTCCAAGCTCAGGAACTACTGCGGTCGGTGAGAACGCCGATCAGTCGGCTGTCCACGTCCGCTGCGCTTCAAGCCGACAGGCTGAGCAGGACCTGAAGACCCCGGCCGCGGGGCCGGGTTCGACCTGACGATTTCGGTGCCGAACGATTTCGGTGCCGAAATCGGTGTCGGCATTGTGGGCGTTGGGCGACCACCGGTTGCAGGAGCTGCTGTCCCTACCGATGCCATCACCGTGGGACGGGACTTGTCCGTTTCGGTGCCGGGATACACCCGCCTGGCATAGTGACGTCATCGGGATGGCTGACGCCACACGTTGCTGGGCTCCCTACGTGCCGGGCAGCAGTTGAACTCCTCGACCGAAATCCGGGATCGCAATCCCGGACCTGATGAGTCGGCGCGCCGCGGCACGTGGCCGAAGATTCAGCTCGCGGCACATTCGCGAGATCGCACCGGCGATTTGCGGTGCCGCAAAGGATGTACCCGACCAGACCGCCCAGGCGTCGGAAGGGTAGGTGTCGCTGTCTTCGAAAGCCGGATCCTCCTCGCCCTCGACGAACGTGGAGAGGATTCCCTCACCTATGGTCGAGCAGTCCACCCAGACGCCGCGGCTCGACCACTCCGCAGGCACGAACTGTGTTGGATCTCCTGGAACCGGTGCCAGCGCTGCAACCGAGATCACCCGCCGGGAGGCCGCCGGATACACAGGACCGTGGTCTCCGTAGTTTCCGGCCGACGCGACGAGCACGGGGGGCTCGAGGCTCTCGGAGATCTCATCGATGAGATCCAGCGCCGTCTCGAGTGCCAGACACGGTTGATTGTCGAAAGTGCGCATTCCCAGGGACAGGTTAATGACGTCAGCGCCTTCTCTGACCGCTCGAATCATCGCGCAGGCAACACTGACCTCGCTGCCGAAACCGTCGCTGTCCAGAGCAAGATAGGATCGGATCTCGGCCTCCGGATCGACCTGACGCACGATGCCGGCGGCGAAGTTGCCGTGAGCCGCGGCCAAGTCGAGCAGGCCATTGGGGCCGGGGTTACCACCGAACGCATCCAACAGATCGATATTGTCTGGCTTTCGTCGAACGTCGTTCAACCAACCATCGTTGCGGAGTTGCGCGGGAATTCCGGTGTCGATCACCGCGACGACGATCCGACCTTCCGGCTGCTGACCGCTGGCAGTGACGCGTAGCGCAGTCGGCGTCGGGCTAGCCGTCGCCTTCACGACCGGATGCAGCACCAGCACTGCGGTGGGTGCTGCCTCGAAGCCCGCGCCGGTCAAAGTGCTCACGGTATCCAGCACCACGTCGACATTCACATCCGCAGGATGGGAGAACGAGCGCAGGCGATCCGCCAATTCCGAACAGCCAAATGGCTGGTCGTCAAGGCCACGCTCGACGAAACCCGCGTCGCTCAGGATCTGGTCGGCGGCGGCGAAATCCTGGTTCGGGGCACTCCGTAGGAGAATTTCTTTCGGAACCACTAAAGCCGGGCGGGACGTCCGAGTCATTTCGAATCTCACCACAGGGTCGGTGTTCTCCGCGCGGCGGCCCTGGAGGATGCTGACTAGTCGAGCCTGGCACTTTCATCCAGGAGCCTGAGCAGCTGTTGCCGCTGGTTTCCAGTCCTTACCTCGTCGGCTTGTTGCTCGTCCACGGTGCGATGGTCGATCAGGTCGGGGAATGGGCGCGGCAAGCTGTTTGGCATGAATGGGCTCCTTGCGGCTGGGCATTTTCTTTGGGTCCCTGCTTACTCGGATACGATCAGACGCGCAATTGTAAATGCGCTCGGACAACAGCTGTTATAGCGGCTCTTCGGAATTAACAGGGACGTTGGGTTCTGGTTGGCGCCCGGCGTGATGCGCGGGTGCAGGCGAATCGTATCCGGCGCTTGTGATTCTCGGTGTTCCGGAAGCCGAAGGCGATCCTTCCGACGTGCTTGACGATGCGGTTGTAGCCCTCGGTGCGGCCGTTGCTGATCCCGGTTTTCAGGCCCTCGATGATCGATGGCTGCCACGCGAACACGGTCCACGCGAGCCGGCGGAGCTGGGCGATCTCGGAGTCGGCGCAGTGAATGTAGAAGTCGGTCAGCTGGTTCCAGATCCGGTTTCGGTCCGGGTCAGTCCCGGCCAGAGCCAGCAGCCGTCGGAGCATTTCCTTTCCCTGCCAGCATTTCTCAAGGCCACCGGACGGGTCAGCTACCCGCATCGCGTCGTGCATCTTCGTGGCTTCGTCGTCGGTGAGGGTCTCGCCGGCGCGGAGCAGCCGGTTCCGTTGCGCCCATTCCGGGTCGATCTTCCGGCCCCGCCGGCCGCGGCGTGCCCAGGCCAGCTCCCGCCGGTACTCGGTGACCGCCTTGTTCGCCAAGGCGACCAGGTGGAACCTGTCGACGACGATGACCGCGTCCGGCAGCGCCAGCCTGGCGGCCCGGGCGTAGGTCGCCGAGGTGTCCATCGACACGTGCGTGATCCCGGCCCGCCACTCGGGGTCCTGCTCGGCGAGCCAGGCGATCACCGCCGCCGAGTTTCGGCCGTTGACCTGCGCGAACAACCCGCCATCGCCGCTCAGATCGACCAGGCCGGTGTCGAACCGGTCGACCCAGGTCTTGGCCCCGGTCGACCGGGTCGGTCCCGTACTTGCCCTTCCCGCGGCGGGTTTCGTCCATGCCCGAGAACCCGCACCGGCGGCGGCGTATCGGGCAGTACCTGCTCGGCGTAGGCGACGAACGCGTCGTGCGCGATCCGCCAATCCATGTCGAGCTCGGCGGCGACCGAGGACACCGGCCGGCAGGTGATCGCCGATCGACACGGCCGCCGACTGACGGGCTCTGGTGGTGATCCTGGCCCGCGCCGGGATCTGCTCGGGGAGCTCCTCGGTGAACACCTTCCGATCGCACATCCGGCACCCGACAATGCCATTTCCGTTTGTGCCACAACAACAATGGTCGATCCGGTCCGATCCGCACATCCCGCGGCCGGGTCGTTACCCAGTCCTTCGGCGACGACGACTGCTGTCGGCAGTCCGGGCACCACCCAGCCACCTCCGGGGTCGGTCGAGCAGTGCACCACCCGACGGCCGGAATCATCCAGCAGCACCCGATCGACGATCAATCCATCGATTCCCAACAGCAGCGAACTACCCATGGTCCATGGCTCGTGGTCCTTCGGTCTGATTGCCTGAGAACAACCAGTCTCGAAGGCCACGGGCCCTCACCTCATCCGACACGCCGCCGCGCGGATCAGCCCACGATCCCTACCAACTCTGAAGACCCGTTATAGCCGGACTGTACATTTGTCCAGACCCTCGGCGATTCGTTGGTGCCCTTGCGCTGGCCCTGTTGTCAACCGAGAGCTCTGCCGGTTGCGGGGGCTGGTCAGGTTGGAGATGGGGGGTTGAGTGGTCGAACTCGGCGAGGATCTGCTCGACCGCGCAGAGGCTGCCTACCGGGCGGCGGTGGCCAACCCGGCGGAAGCGGCGTCTATCGCGGAAGCAGTTGTGGTCGAGGCTCGCCTCGGCCGACACATTGAACCGCTCGTCGTCGGGCTCCGTGCTCAGGCCTGGTCGGCAAGGGCGTTGCTCGAAGGAGTGCGGGCCAGGACGCTGCTCAATGAGGCGGCACGTCTAGCAGGCGAGCGGGACCTCGACGCAAGGTTGCGAGAGATCCTCTTCGTCCGGGCAGTTGTCCATCAGGAGCTTGGACAGACTCGGCTGGCACAGCGGGACCTCGCTCGTGCGCGGTCGTTATCCGGTGACCAGGCTGCGCCGGAGCTGGACCTGCAGAGCGCGGTCTTGCATCAGAACGCGGGCCGGCTGGCCGAGGCCGCCACTATCTACCGAACACTCCTTCACGACAAGCGGTGCCCGGTCGATATTCGCGCGAAGGTGTTCAACAATCTTGCGCTGATCGAAGCCCAGTTCGGTCGCTTCGCCGTGTCAATGGCGCTTCTCGAGCAGGCCCGAGAACTTGCCCTCGACGTCGGTCCGGCACTGACTGCGTACTTTGCCCAGGGAGAGGCATGGGTAATGGCACATGCCGGGCGCCTCCCGGAGAGCTTGCGGCTCTTCGATGATGCAGAGCGCCTTTACCGTGAGGCGGCGATGCCGCTCGGCGAACTGCACGCCGAGTACGCCGATGCAATGCTCGAGCTGCGGCTCCTCCCGGAGGCACGCTCTGCGGCCGACCGTGCGCTTCGGGAGTTCACCATGACAGGTGTCCCACTCATGCAAGCAGAGGCCCTGTTGCGGGTAGCCAGAGTCGCCCTGTTGGCCGGCGACGCAACGGATGCCGAGGAGGCTGCCGCACTCGCTGCCGCCAGTTTTCGGCGGCAGCAACGTCCTGGCTGGGCGGCAAGAGCCGTTATCGTCGGAGTCGAATCGCGAACACAGCGTGGCATTGTGGCACTGGAAGACCTGGTGCGGGTGCGCAGGGCGGCCGTCGCTCTCGAGCGCTCCGCATTGACCGCCGACGCGGTCGAGGGGCATCTGACAGCGGGCCGGACGGCGGTCATGCTGGATCGTCAAACCTGGGCGATCGCCAGCTTCGACCGTGCCCATGCATTGGCGCGGAGATCGACGATCCTGAACAGGCTCAAGGGTCGGGTTGCCGCGGCCGCCGCGGCCGCCATCCGTAGCGACCGGCAGTGCGTTTTGCGACATTGCCGGGCGGGGCTCGCCGACCTGGATCGGCATCGCCGGGCGCTGGGATCGACCGAGCTACGGGTACTGGCTTCCGCCCATGGTGTTGACCTGGGCCGGATAGCGTTGAGAACGCTCATCCGGTCGTCGTCACACGTCGACGTCTTCAACTGGATGGAGCGAAACCGCGCGGCTGCCCTCATGAGTGTTCAGCGAACGCACGTCGAGGGCTTTGTGGAGGAGTTCGAGCAGTTGCGCTCGATGAATTCAGAGATCCAGGCAACAGGTGGAGGATCGCCTGCATTGGTCGCTCGCCATTCGGCATTGGAACAACGCCTTCGCCGACTGACCTGGGAGAGATCGGCGACGACCGAAACAGCCTTTCCCGCGGCTACGGTCGCGGAACTGCGAGAACTGCTGGGCAGCAGGGTGCTCGTTGAATACGGCCTACTTGACGGCAACGTTTTCGCCGCGGTCGTGTCGAACAAACGGGTGTCCGTAAGTCAAATCGGTTCGCTCGAGGTGATCCGTGATGAACTGGCAAAGCTCTCATTCTTGCTCCGGGGTCTGTCCCGCCGGGCACCATCCAAAGCGGCCCCGATGCTGCCAATGTCCTGGGCACGCATTCACCGCCTCCGCGAGCTACTGATCGCGCCACTATTGCTGCCATCCGACCAGGAACTCGTGATCGTCCCGGTCGACGTCCTCCAAACCGTCCCGTGGTCGGCGATGCACGATGCCCCACTGTCAATGAGCCCATCCGCGTCATTCTGGGCGAGCGCACGTAGGCAGTTGCGGTCTGATGCGGGCACCGCGCTGCTGGTCGCTGGACCGGAACTCCCGGCCGCCGAGGGCGAAATTCGGCGACTAAGTGCCTTATACGCGGACTGTGTGATGCTATGTCCGCCCGACAGCACGGTGAGCAGGGTCGCGGCCGCGCTCAAGAACGCGGGCACAGCGCACTTTGCCTGCCACGGTGTGATCAGATCCGACAACCCAATGTTCTCGGGGCTGATGCTCAGCGACGGTTTCCTGACGGTCCAAGAGCTTGAATTGCGAAACTTGGCACCCTATCGGGTCGTATTGGCAGCTTGTGAAGCGACCGCTGACGTTTCCTACCCTGGAGGCGAGATGCTGGGGTTCGTCAGTGCACTCATCGCCCGCGGCACGGTGGGGGTGCTGGGGAGCATCAATCTCGTCCCAGACGAGGCCACGGCGTTGTTCATGTTGACGCTCCATGAGCACCTCCTTCGCGAACCCACCTCGGCGGTTGCCCTGAACGCCGCTCGAGCATCCCTAGATCTGGAGATCCCGGCCGACATGGTCAACTGGTGCGGATTCACGGCGTACGGCGCCGGATAGCATGTCCACACCCGGGGTCTCGTTGAGAGGCCTGGACGACTGATTGCGCGGCACTCTGCGAGGAGCGGCGACCCGGCTAATCGCCTCTTCGTCAGTTGACCACCGTGAGCACGATCAGCGGACTGTGCTTCACCATCTCATCGACGTCGGTACGGCCCCAGCGCTGTGCTGCGGCCGCCATTAACGGGCGGCGCTCGTCAGGGTCTGTCACCACCCGTGCGGTCGCGGGTATGTCTACCGCCATGGATTGCTTGAGATGCACGATCACGTGCGGGTCGGCGGCGATGTTGTGGATCCAGTCGCGCGTCCGGTCGGCCCGCGGCATGCCGGCGATGAAAAGCAGGCCGTCCCTTTCATGCAGGAAGATTTCGATCTTCCTGGGCTGGGCGGTCCGGCGCCCTGTCGTCGTCAGGTCGATCACCTGGCTGCGATGCAGCGCATCGAACGTCTTCTCGTCCACGTCGTCTCCGGTAAACGGGCGCATCGTCGTCGCGACGACGCGCGCGGTTCGATATCTCACTATTCAAGTCGGTTCCGGTTCAGGATCTTCCCGGACCGCGTCCTGCCGGCTGACATTGACACAACGATCGTGTCATCGGCTCACGCGGGCAGTGGTGACGATCCCGCATTGCACGGCGAAGAGACTGGCGCCGGCCCGGTTGGAGACCCCGGCCTTTGTGTAGATGTGCTCGAGATGGTGCGCACCGTCTTGACCGAGATCACCAAATCCGCAGCGATCTCTCGACTGGATCGACCGACTGCGGCGAGTGCAAGGACCTCCTCTTCACGCGGCGTCAGACCGGATTGCCGTGCCGGCCGCCGGGTTGGCCGATGAGTGGCGACCGCGGTGACAGCCTCAACAACAACGGGATCCAACGTGCAGTCACGGGCGGCTCGCTCGACGACCGCCGCCGCGTCGATGGCGGGCAGAGCTGTTCTGTGTGGCCTGTTTTCGGTCAAGGACGGGAATCTATCGGTCGCTGTGAGGATTCGGGCAGGGAGCGAAAGGGACGAGCCGTCGATGCGCTTCGGGTATCCGCTCGTCGGCCCGCGGTCCCTGGTCAAGACCTACGAGGATGGCGGCACCTTTGTCATCGGCAAGGTCAGCACCTGGGATCCGCCGCACCACCTGGCCGTCGGCTGGTGACAGGCATCGTTCAGCGCCGGCCAAAACACCGAACTGCACGTCCGGTTCGAGCCCGTCGGAAACCAGACCCGCGTCACCGTGGAGCATTTCGGCTGGGACGGTCTGCCACCGGCGCACGCCGCGCGGCACGGCTTCCCGCTTGCCACGTTCCAGTTGCGCTTCGCGCAGTGGTGGCAATCGCTGCTCCGCCACATGGCCGGGGTTCCCGCCGACGAGTAGTCGTTGAACCCTGACAAGCCGGGGCACGTGCACATCGCCATATGGTGATGGATCGTCAACCGGACGGCGTCGTCACACCGGTGCGGAACCGGAACCCGATGCCGGCCAACAGCATCGGGTTCCGCCACCGCGTCACAGCTGGATCTTGATCACCTGACCCGCACCCGCGGCCACTGCGCCGATGGTGACGTAGGCGCTGTTGCGTTTGATGGCGATCCCGTAGGGCGCGAATAGACCTGCGGCAATCGGTGTGTGGTCGGACGGGACGCTCGGCACCTTCCCATTCGGCTTGACCTTCACCACCGATCCGATGGGACCGGTCAGCAGGCCCTCGGTCGAGATCTGCACGGCGTACAGCGTCTTCCCGTTGAAGGCCAGGTCGGTGACGTTGGTCAGCCCGGACGCGTACACCGTCAGCTTGCCCCGGCTGTCGAGCCGGTAGATGCTCGCCAGGCCCTTCTGGAACGGGAAGCCGGTCAGCTGGCTGACGTACAGGGCACCGTCATAGCCGCGGGTGGCGACGGAAGTGGGCACTGCCTGAATGTCCGGCGCCGGGTCTGGAAGGACTGCGAGGGTGCGCATCTTGCCATTGGGCTGGACGCTGACCACAGTGTTGCCGCCCGCGTCCGCCACGAGGTATTTGCCCCGATTGACCAACAGCCCTACCGGGTTGCTGTCCACGTCGTGAATCGGGTTGGTTTTCGCCTCGAACGCAGCGAGATCGGCGATGGTTCGGAAAGTGCTGTAGTTCTTTGTGGTCTGGATCAGCGTTCCCATCCGTTCGCCAGGGAAAGGCAGCGCGTTGCGCGTATCGAGGTTACCGCCAAGACCGATGAGAACTGAGATCTTCCGACCGTTGCTGTGGACGTCACTCGGACCGGTCGCGCCGCTACCGTCGTCCTGGCCGGCAATCGATGGCAACCCGGTGATGATCCTGGACTGCTGTCCCCGCGAGCTGATCTTGGTGACCGAACCACTGGCGCCGAAGCACACGATTCCGCCCTCCGGGCCCGTCTGGCAGGCACTGGTGCCACCCGTCCCGGCCTCAGCCACGAGGAGGTCACCCGATGGAGTGAACGACAACTGGCGCGGGTTGTTCAGCCCGGTCGCGATCGTCGTCTGCGTCCCGGGGGCGTTGCCGCCATGTCGATCGCCAGCGGCGGCGGGACCGGCGCCGACGAGAGCAAGGCCGATCACCGCCGCGGTTGTCAGCGCGGTGAATCGAAGACGTCGATGGATTCGTTGCCGCATTGGTGGTCCTCTCGGAGTCGGTCTCAGCCGGACCACCAATTGTTCACATCGTTTACACATGTCCGAAATGCGCCAAATGGTCACTCTTTGAGAGGACCGAAAAGCGCTGGCCCGACGTATCGACAACCTCGGGCTGCGGAACCGTCACGCGCTCCGACGAACGGCATTCCGGCTGCCCGGATTTCGCATCCGGGTTCGCAGCGACAATCGGAGAACTTCGCCGCGACGATCCGACATCGCTGACCCACCATGCGACTCGGCGACTGTGGCGACCTCAGCCGGTCATGCTGCCTGAACGCTGCGCCGCCGGCCGTACACGCCACCCGAGCTGTAGCTCGCGATGTCGAAGATGACGGCCAGGCCCATCCACAACCAGTCCAGCCCGGTGACACCGCCGGGTGCGACCAGCACGTACATCAGCGTGGTCCAGGGTGCGAGCAGGAACCCGATGAACGGTACCCAGAAGCTGGAGAAGGTCACGTCGAACCGGAGGGAGTCGAAGATCCACCACAGGGCGATCGCCGAGCGTGGCCCGAAGAACAACAGAACGACGAAAACGCACATGGTCGAGTCCTTTCGCGGAATCCCATCCGGGACGCAGGGATCAGCATTCCGCGCCGCGCTCCACCGCCGCAACCGCCGCGCCGGTGGAGCGTGGGCAGACGAGAACTGCCGACTCGCCGCGGGGCAGACGCTCACGGCCAAGAAACCTGCACCGTGTGTGTCTGCCCCGTCAACCTCAGGGCGAACTAGGGAAATTCACCACCGTGACCGGTACATCGGGATTGGCAATGGTCGACGATCCGCCAATGCCATTGACCACATTCAAGATCCCACCCTTCCCGTTGGCCGGATCGAGGAAAATCGTCAGCAGGTTGTGCAGACTGCCGGGCGGGAGTTTGGCGTCAACCTGAAAGGCGTTGTCCGCATAGATGTCCACTCCCTGGTTGAAGAAGCTGTAGCTGCCCATCCCATATCCGTTGAAACTCTTGACGTGCCGAGTGATCTGCAGGGCGGCCCAGCCGTCGACCGTCCGCGACTGGCGCCAGGCCGCCTGATTCGGCGGGTCATACGGCAGCTCGTTCTGGAAGAAGATCACCGTGCCGCCGTTGCCGTTCCAGATCACCTCGGTTTTCTGGTAGTGCTCCACGAACAGGCCGTAGGCGGTCACCTTGTCACCGTTCACGATGACGCCGGTGTCGGCCGTATTGACGGTCCAACCCACCCCTTCGCCGTGATCGGCCCGCCAGGCCCAGGTGTTGTCCAGAATGGTGTAGTCGCTGTTCACCTCGAGGCTCACCGTCGCTTTGCCGGCCGCGGCTCCGCCGATCCGGAAGAAGACGTCCTGCAGGGCGGTTGGGTTGTGGTAGCTGCCCCGGTGGGAGTTCTTCGTGCCGACCTGCAGCAGCAGCCGCGAATTCCGCGGACCGGCGTCGAAGACCAGCCCCGAGATGTCAACGCCCGCAACATCTGCCACGGTCATCGCGATGTTGCCGCGCTGCGGCACGATGGTTGCGTAGCCGAGGCCGAGGACCACGGTGTCCGCGCGCTTGACCTTGATCGTCTGATCGGTGGGGTAGATGCCCGGCGTCAGGATCAGGTTCTTTCCGCGGGCCAATGCGTTGTTGATGTCCTTGACGTCATCCCCGGGTTTGGCGACGAAGAACTTGTCGATAGGGATGGATCTGCCGGCCGCCGGCCCGTTGCCCCAACTGGTGCCGACGGAATCCCGGCGGGTGGCCGGGACGAAAACCTGATAGCGGCCGGCGGCATCCGCGTACAGCACCGGCGCCTCCCGCGTCACCGGGCTCTTCTCGACTGTTGTGTAGGGACCGCAGGTCGGGGTCAGCGGGAAGCATTCCGCGGGAGCGCCGACGGTGCCGGCGAAGACCTGGTTCCAGACACCGTTCGACCAACCGTTGAGCACGCTGTTCCTGGTCATCCATTGCTGCTGCGAGCCGTTGATCACCGGGCCGTCGAATTGCGAGTCCGCGATGAATCCGCCGCTGGCGAACGAGGGGCTCGAGCAATAGTCCATCAGTGTGGTCTGACCCTGCACGTGCACCCGGCGCATCGGCGCTGCCTGCGAGACCGCCCAGAACTGACCCGAGTAGCAACCGAAATCTGGATTGGTCACGTTGATGGTCAGGTTCGACAACGACCGCCAGAAGTTGTTCAGGGCCGTACAGAAATTGTTCGCGTCGCACTGGTTGCGGACATAGACCGACCCGTTGATGACCACATCGTTGGGCGATAACCCAAGGCCGGCAACGCTGGTGTAGTAACCCACCTCGAAGTTCAGCGGCTCCGTCGAGGTCCCGTAGGTGCCGGGCTTGAACAGCAGTGAAAACCGCTCGGCGCCGAACTGATTCGGGACCTGTTGGGCGGCAATGGCGTCCACGACTGCCTTGATCTCGCTCGTCGGCATGGTCGGGTCGAAGATCCTGACATTAGGCCCGAAGTCGGGTACCCCATTCCCATGGTTGCCGTGCGAACCGTAGGAACCATTCGCGGCGGTGGACGCCGACTGGGCGGCGGCCGTGCCGGTGACCGCCATCGAGACCACCAGTGCAGAGATGACCAGGGCGACGAGGCTGCGGTACCGCCACCGCCGTCGACGTCCCGGGAATTCGTGACTCACGGGCCCGGACGACCCGTCGTGGCGTGAGAGCGCTTCCATCGGCTGCCAACCTTTGTCTCATGCGGGGCGCTGCCCGCGGCGTGCAATGGGGATATCCGAACGGGCGGTTGGCACACAGCACGAGTCTCGGGCGCCGGCACCGGACTGGTGCGGCCGAGTCGTTCGAGCCTGGGTGGAAAGGGCACGTTCGAGGTCACCCAAGCACAGTGTCAGCGGTCACACAAGACGAGAATCGACAGCCGAACCACCCACGGATGGGTGACGAACGTCGCGGGGTATCGCTGATCGTGGTCGGCGAACTACAGTCTGCTGATCCAAGTGCGGGAGGCAGTGTCATGCGAGTTCGCAGGCGAGTGTCCGGGGCGTTGCTGGCCGTGCTGATGGTGACCAGCATGCTGGTCCTGACGGCGGGCGCCACCTCCGCCCAGCCCGGTCAGGGCAGCGGTGGCCCGAGGTTCACCGCCGGTGCGTCAGGTGTGGGCGACGCGTATTTCCCGTTCGCCGGGAACGGCGGGTACGACGTCAAGAACTATGCGCTCGACATTGACTACACGCCGCCGCCACCGGCGCCGGCGCCCCTCGTCGGCCGGCTCGACGGCGTGGCCACGATCAGCCTGGTCGCCACCCAGAACCTGGACCGCTTCAATCTGGACCTGCGCGGCATGGACGTCACCGCGATCACCGTCAACGGCAAACGGGTCAGCGAAGTTGCCCCGCCCGCGCCCGGCGGCCAGGTCGGCGGCGCAGCGTACTGGCAGGTCCAGGACGACGCGGCCCGCAGTTGGGAGCTGACCATCCAGCCCCGGCCGAAGCTCAAGAAGGGCGAACGGGCGAAGGTGGTCATCACCTACGGCGGCCCGACCACCCAGCCAAGGGACATCGAGGACGCGCTCTACGGCTGGGTTACCACCCGCGACGGTGCCATGGTGGTCAGCGAACCCGAGGGTTCGATGACCTGGTACCCGGTCAGCGACCACCCGACCGACAAGGCGACCTACGAGTTCGAGATCACCGTGCCCGAAGGCAAAGTCGCAGTCGCCAACGGGCTACCGGCACGGAAACCGGTCACCGCCAACGGCTCGACCACCTGGTTCTGGAAGGCGCGTGACCCGCAGGCCAGCTACCTGACCACCGCCTCGATCGGTGACTTCGAACTGCGCACGACGAAGACAGCCAGCGGCCTACCGATCATCGACGCCGTCGACACAAAACTCACCCCGGCCAACCTGGCCACCACCAACGCCAGCCTCGCCCTGCAAGGGGAAATGATCTCCTTCCTCGAGCAGACATTCGTGAAGTACCCGTTCGTCGCGTTCGGGTCGATCGTCGATGATGATTCCGTCGGCTACGCGCTCGAGACGCAGACCCGACCGGTGTACTCAAGGCGGGCCAGCGAGGGCACCGTGGTGCACGAGCTCGGCCACCAGTGGTTCGGCAACGCTGTCAGTCCCGAGCGGTGGCAGGACATCTGGCTCAACGAGGGCTGGGCCTCGTACGTCGCCTGGCTCTGGGAGGAGCACCAGGGTCGGGCTTCGGTGCAGAGCAGTTTCGACGATGTCATGAGCATCCCGGCCGACGACGAGTTCTGGAATCTGGCCATCGCCGACCCTGGCCCGCTCGGTCTGTTCCTCGACCCGGTCTACGACCGCGGCGCGGCGACGTTGCAGGCGCTGCGACTCAAGATCGGCGACAGGGCCTTCTTCGCGGGCGCCAAGGTGTGGCTGACGCGCTACGACAATTCCACCGCAACGACCGAGGACTTCCAAAGGGTCTACGAGAAGGTTTCCCGGCAGGACCTCGGGAAGTTCTTCGATGACTGGGTGCGGACGCCGAGTAAGCCAACGAGCTGATCGATTTTCGGATAGAGGACCGGTCGGGTTCAGGAACGCGTTGGGCCATCTGGTTTGTCGGGCGCTGGGCCGTCGTTCTGCAAGTCCGCCCGGACCGCGTCGATGACCCCCCGCAGCTGCAGCAGCGCATCCCGGACCGCGCGGTCCTGGTCGCCGAGAGCCTGGATGATCCGCTCCCGGACCGGGCCGAACAAGGCCTCGGCCGACCGGTAGGTTCGCTTCCCTGCCGCGGTCAGCTGGAGCCGGTAGGAGCGCCGATCGTCGGGATGCGGCCGGCGGGTCAGGTGCCCGCGTGCCTCCAGGCGTTTGACGTGGCTGGAGACTGAGGTGGGCGGCGCGGCCATCCACCGGCTCAGCTCACTGGGCGTGATGCCCGGTGCGGCGTTGAGGATCGAGTAGATCGCGAGTTCGTCACCGGTCAACCCGATCGGCGCCAGCACCGTGCCGAGCAGGTCCTCGGCCGATCGCGACACGATCCAAACCAGGAACAGCGGATCGACCTGCTGGTCCCGCACTTCCGCAGCGGAAAGTGGCTTGACAGAAGTACTACGAGATCGCATCATATCTGCATAGTACTACGAACTCGTACTAGTTCGTCAGGATCGGCCGGTGATCAGCCGGCGGGACAGGAGCACACCATGCAAACCATCACTAGTGCACTGCGGCAGCGGATCTCGACCGGCACCGCCCCCGCGGCCACCGATGAGGCTGTCGCAACGATGATGCGAACCGGGAACATCCCGGGACTGTCGATCGCGGTGGTGGATCGCGACCGACTGCGTTTCGCGGCCGGCTACGGCCTGGCCGACCGGGCCACAAACACCACGGCAAGCGCAGCCACCGCCTACCTGTGGTTCTCCATGACCAAGATCGTCACCGCGACCGCCGCGCTCCGGCTGGCCGACGAAGGACGCCTTGATCTGAACGCGCCGATCGGCGACTACCTGGGCGCGCTGCGAATCCGGAGCCACGAGCAACCCACCATGCGGCAGTTGCTCACCCATACCGCAGGGCTGAGCAACCCGCTGCCACTGCGCTGGACTCATCCGGCCGACGCGGAACCACCGGAACCGCGCGAACTGCTCACCCGACTCCTCGGTCGTCGGCGCGCCTTCGACCGGCCGGTGGGGACGACCGCGAAGTACTCCAACGTCGGATATCTGGCCGCCGGCGAGATCATCAGCGCCGCAGCTGGAATGCCGTTTGCCGACTACGTCCACCGGTCCGTGCTGGAGCCACTCGGCATGACCAACACCGGATTCCACCACCGGGCCGGCGTGGACCGGGCCACCGGCTACATCCGAGCACCCCGCATCGTCGATCCGCTGCTGCGCCGCATGCTCCCCGCCGGGATCGCCGGCGATCGCAGCGGTCCGTTTCTGGCGCTGAAGCCCTTCTATGTCGACGGTCCTGCCTACGGCGGCCTGGTCGGCGACGTCCTGGACGCGAGCCGGTTCCTGCGGATGCACCTCAACAACGGCGAACTCGACGGGCAACGGGTGCTCGCTCCGGCGACGGCACGCACCATGCGCAGGCTCGACTACCCCGGCAAGCCGTTCGACCACGGCTTCGGTTGGTTCCGCCGGCCCACCAACGGTATTGGGGACTGGGTCGAGCATTTCGGCGCCGGCGCCGGGTTCTGGAACGTTACGCGGCTGTACCCGGACCGGGGTGTCGGTGTCGTCGTGATGGCGAACACCACGAGCACGTACGACTTCGAGCCCCTGCTCGGGTTGTTGGCAGGTGCGTCGTGATCATCGCGGGCGGTGGCGCCGCGGATTTCCTGACCGTCCGGTACCTGCGCGTCGCTGGTAGCAACCGCGCCATCGGCCGGGCGATGGCGCACGCAACCCGACAGGCGCACGGCCGCGTCGCCGGCCCGACACCGGCGGCCGACCGGACGGTGCAACGGGCCCGCCGCAGTTGGTTCGCCGCGAACCACCCCGTCCTGGCCGAACGGATGCGGGGTGTCGGTGACGCCTTCGGTGTCGATGCCGCCAGTGACGACTGGGATCTCGCTCAGCTCACCACCCATGACGTCCCCGCCGGCGGCTCGGCGGTCTTGTGCTGGGCGCGATGGACGGCGTCAACGAGGCCGGTCTCGCGGTCACGCTGCTGGCCGACAACGAATCACCACACGCCGAACCGTCCGGAACACCGCAGGTCGGCCTGTCCGGGCAGCAGATCGTCCGCTACCTGCTGGACACCTGCGCGACGGTTGATGAGGCGCAACAGGCCTTGCTGCTGGCCAAGCAGTACTACATCTTCGTGCCCTGCCACTTCCTGGTCGCCGACCGCACGGGCCAGTCGTTCGTCTGGGAGTATTCGCCCGGCCGCAACCGGGAGCACATCGTCCGGCACCCGGGAGCGAACGAGCGGATGGTCTGCACCAACCATCTGCTGCACCGGTGGCCGGACCCCACCGAGCCTCCCAACGGAACAACGGCCGACGGCACCGCCGCTTTCACTTACCGACGGTGGCAGACACTGTCCGCGCACACTGCGGACGGTGCGGTGGTCGATCAGGCGGAGATCAGCGCTCAGTTCCGCGATGTGCGGTTCGAGGCCCCCACCCCCGTGACCCGAACCCTCTGGCACGTTGTCCACGACCTCGAAGACTCGTCCATGCAGGTGTCGTTCTTCCTGCGGGACGACGCCGGCGAGAGCACCTACACCGAGCCCACCCACTTCGGCCTGAGCAGGACGCGGGCTCACTGACCGCTCGCCGTCAGCATCCGCTGCCCGAGCGCCCGCGCCGTCTGCTGGAGTTCCAGGCAGCCGACAATCCGGTAGGACACCGGGATCTTCACCAGTTGCTCCGCGTACCACCACGGGTTTCCGGTGCTCCCGGTGAGTCGGGTGCTGCCGTCATCGAGCGCGTCGAGCTGGCCGAGCGCGCGGGAGAGGTACCGGCCCACGGTCTCCAGCGGCGCTTCGATGACGACCTCGGTGGCATACTCCCAGCCGACGGCGAGGTGCTCCTCGAGCATGGCGACCGGGTCGAGATGAGTTGGTGGAATGAAGGTGTCGCCCAGGACGTCAACCGCCCGGACCCGGTCGACCCGGTACGCCCGGCGGGCGTCCTTGGTGGGCGACCGGCACAGCAGATACCACCGGCCATGCCGGACGACGACGGCCCAGGGATCGACCACCATGGTCCATTCCGACCCGGCCTCGGAGCGATAGTCGATGCACACCCGCCGGTGTTGCGAACAGGCCTGCACCAACTCCGAAGTGATCCCGGGATCGGGCCGGGCAGCCGCGTAATCGGGGGCCGGCGATGTGGCCCGTCGCACCGCCTCGACCTGCGCGGACACCGATTCCGGTAGCGCCCGGACGATCTTGCCGAGCGCGCTACCGACCGGGTCGGCGGTATCAGTGACGTCGTGGTGCCCATCCAGCACCGCCATCACCAGGGCGAGGGCCTCGGTAGCGTTGAACATCAAGGGCGGCAGCCGCACACCGCGGCCGAGGCGGTACCCGCCGTAGGGGCCGCGAATGGACTCGATCGGGATGCCCGCCTCGCGGAGGATCTCCACGTATCGCCGGGCGGCCCGTCCGGTGACGCCGAGCTTGTCGGCGATCCGGTCGGCGGTAATGCCCGGGCTGTCCTGGACCAGTTCGAGCGTCAGCAACGCGCGGGCGGTGGGGCTCGCATCGAGTTTCATGACAATCTCCCCGCAATCCGGAAGGGGAACGTCCGGAATGGAAATTAGCATGCTGTGCATGACGAACGACACCGCTACGGCGCCCCCCGCCCCCCGCCCGTCGGACACCGCGATCACCGAGCCTTCTTTGACGGCCGGCGAAGTGGAAACCCTGATGTTCGCCCTCAACCGGTCGCGGGCGACCTTCGCCTGGAAGGTTGGCGGACTGGACGCCGAGGCGCTCAACAAGCCCCACCCGCCGTCGGTCATGACGCTGGCCGGCCTGATCAAGCACCTCGCCTTCGTTGAGGATTGGACGGCGGTGCGACTGACCGGACGAATTCAGGACATGCCGGCGCCGTGGCGGACGGTCGACTCGGATGACTACGGCACCTATCCGTGGCGTTCCGCGGCAGACGATTCACCCGAGGAGCTCTACCAGCTCTGGCGCGACGCGGCCGCGCGGTGCCGCGCCGCGGCCGACGAGGTCATCGCCGATGGTGGTCTCGATCGCCCCGTGCGGTTCACCTTCGACCCGGACTGGACACCGAACGCGCGGCGGATACTCGTCGACCTACATGACGAGTACGCCCGGCACGTCGGCCATGCCGACCTGTTCCGCGAGTCGATTGACGGTCTGATCGGTGAAGACCCGCCCCAGTGACCACGGCCAGGGGCGCCGGCGCTGCCCGATCACCGGATAGGGCACAACGGTTGTCCGGCAACAGTTCGAGCGCAAGCCCAACGGCCTTTCGGGACGATCAGCTGACCATTGTGCCGGCCAACGAGGCGTCCTGGGCGGATGTGGACGCGGTCTTCGGTACCGCGGACTACTGCGGCCGTTGCCGGTGCCAGGCGCTGAAAGTAGTCCCGTGGATCTGGCGTGACTCCACGTTCGAGCAGCGGGTCACGGCGCAGCTGGAACAGACGGCGTGCGGGGAACCGAACGCCAGGTCCACCAGCGGGCTGATCGCCTACCTCGACGGCCGGCCGGTCGGCTGGGTGGCGGTCGAGCCGCGAACGGCGTTTCCCAAGCTGCGGACGTCCAGGATCCCGTGGAAGGGCCGCGATGAGGACAAGGACGACGACGGTGTCTGGGCGGTGACCTGCCTGGTGGTCCGTCGCGGCTTCCGTGGCCGCGGCCTGACCTACCCGCTCGCCGCGGCGACGATCGAGTTTGCCGGGCACCGCGGCGCCCGCGGCGCTCGAGGCCTACCCGATGATCACCCAGCCCGGCAAGGAAATCACCTGGGGGGAAATGCATGTCGGGGCACGACAAGTATTTCAGGACGCCGGCTTCACCGAGGTCAGCCGGCCGACCGTCCGGCGGGTCGTCATGCGAATCGACTTCGACCGACCGATCGCGGGCTAACCGGCGCGCCACGACGACACTGGCGACCAATAGCTGAGCGGCAAGACCGCTCGCCGTGTCGATGCGGAGAATCCGCACTTCGACCTGGCCGTTGCCTACCGTTGCGCCATGGCGGTCAACCGGAGTCGCAAGGCCAGGATCGCGCGCCGGCGGAAGACCAGGATGTCCCGCGTCGAACATGACCTGAGCGCCCAGCAATGGGCCGCGCTCAAGGTGGCATGGGGCGGTTGCGCGTACTGCGGCGCGACGGACCGGCCGCTGCAGCGGGACTGCGTTCAGGCGATTTCCCGCGGCGGGCGCTATACCCTCGACAACATCGCGCCGGCCTGCGGTCCCTGCAACGCCAGCAAGTGCAACGACGAGGTCACCGGTTGGCTGCGGCGCAAGCGCCTGGACGAGCGGGCTTTCCTGTTGCGGCACATCGAGATCTCGGCCGAGCTCGCTGCCCGGTTCACAGCCGGGCCCGAGACCGAGCCGGTCGGCGCCGGATCCGACCGGCCGGCAATCGGGCCGAAGGACCCCGATTGAGGGAACCGTCAACCGGCAATCTTGACTCAGTCCAAAAAGCACGACAGACTGCCGGGGATGGCTACGACTGCGGACTTCCGGGAGATGTTGCGCGGCGCCGCGTTGCGCGTCACGCGTCCGCGGTTGGCCGTGCTGGAGGCCGTGCAGCGGACCCAACATGTGGATACCGACTCGATCATCGTTGCCCTCCGGGCAACCGACCCGGATGTGTCCCGGCAGTCCGTCTACAACTCCCTGCACGTGCTCGCCGACGCGGGTCTGCTGCGGCGCATCCAGCCGGCCGGCTCGGTGGCCCGCTACGAGGCCCGGATCGGCGACAACCATCACCACGTGGTGTGCCGGTCGTGCGGCGTCATCGCTGACGTCGACTGCGCCATCGGGGACTCTCCCTGTCTGGTCGCCTCCGACGACGGCGGGTTCGCCATCGACGAGGCCGAGGTCACCTATTGGGGCCGGTGCCCGGCCTGCTCCACCACCAACCCCTGAACCATCAGCCGCCAGCAGTCACCAGAACCCGCACTCATATTGACCGAGCACGAGAGGAACCCTGTGTCAGAACACAACGCAAAAGTCGGCGACATGCAGTCGGAGGAGAGCGAGGGCAAGTGCCCCGTCGCCACCGTCGGACCCCGCAATCACCCGACCGAGGGCGCGGGTAACCGCGACTGGTGGCCCAACCAGCTCAACCTGAAGATCCTGCGCAAGCACCCCGCCGTCGCCAATCCGATGGGCGAAAGTTTCGACTACGCAGCGGCTTTCAACAGCGTCGATCTCGATGAACTGGCCAAGGATGTCGACGAGGTGCTGACCACCTCGCAGGACTGGTGGCCGGCCGACTTCGGGCACTACGGTCCGTTCATGATCCGGATGGCGTGGCACAGTGCCGGCACCTACCGGATCAGCGACGGGCGCGGCGGGGCCGGCGCCGGGATGCAGCGCTTCGCGCCCCTGAACAGCTGGCCGGACAACGGCAACCTGGACAAGGCACGCCGGCTGCTGTGGCCGGTGAAAAAGAAGTACGGCCGCACCGTCTCCTGGGCCGACCTGATGATCTTCACCGGCAACCGCGCGCTGGAAACCATGGGCTTCAAGACCTTTGGCTTCGCCGGCGGTCGGCCGGATGTCTGGGAGCCGGACGAGGACGTCTACTGGGGACCGGAGCAGACCTGGCTCGGTGACGAGCGCTACACCGGTGACCGCGACCTCGAAAACCCCCTGGCAGCGGTGCAAATGGGCCTCATCTACGTCAACCCGGAGGGCCCCAACGGTGTCCCGGACGCCCTCGGCTCGGCCCGGGACATCCGCGAGACGTTCGCCCGGATGGCGATGAACGACGAGGAAACGGTCGCGCTGATCGCCGGCGGTCACACCTTCGGCAAGACCCACGGTGCGGCCGATCCCGAGCAGTACGTCGGCGCTGAACCGGAGGGTGCGCCCATCGAGGAGCAGGGGCTCGGTTGGAAGAACAGCTTCGGCTCCGGCAAGGGCCGGGACGCCATCACCAGCGGGCTCGAGGTCACCTGGAACGCCACCCCGACCCAGTGGGACAACAGCTATCTGGAGAATCTCTACGCCTACCAGTGGGAGCTGACCAAGAGCCCGGCCGGTGCGAACCAGTGGCAGCCGAAGGACGGCGCCGGCGCCAACACCGTGCCCGACCCGGAGGACGGCTCGCTGAGCCGCCCGCCGACAATGCTGACCTCTGACCTCGCGCTGATCGTCGACCCGATCTACGAGCCGATCACCCGGCGCTTCAAGGACAACCCCGACCAGTTCGCCGACGCCTTCGCCCGCGCCTGGTTCAAGCTGACGCACCGCGACATGGGCCCGATCCAGCGCTACCTGGGGCCGCTCGTCCCCCAGGAGACGCTGATCTGGCAGGACCCGGTTCCGGCCCTTGACCACGAGGTGATCGGCGCCGAGGAGATTGCCGAGTTGAAGGCGCAGTTGCTGGACTCCGGCCTGTCGATCGCCCAGCTGGTATCCACCGCATGGGCATCGGCCTCCACGTTCCGTGGCAGCGACAAGCGCGGCGGGGCCAACGGCGCGCGCATTCGCCTTGAGCCCCAGCGTGATTGGGAGGTCAACGATCCCGAGTCGCTGGCGCTGGTGCTGCGCACCCTGGAGGGCATCCAGCAGTCGTTCAACGCCGCCGGCGATGCCAAGGTCTCGCTGGCCGACCTGATTGTGCTCGGCGGATCCGCTGCGGTGGAGCAGGCCGCCAAGAACGCGGGCCATGACGTGACGGTTCCGTTTACCCCGGGCCGGACCGATGCGACGCAGGAGCAGACGGATGCGGACTCCTTCGCCGCTCTCGAGCCGAGGGCGGACGGGTTCCGCAACTACCTCGGCAAGGACAACCAGTTGCCGGCCGAGTTCCTGCTGGTCGACCGGGCGAACCTGCTGACCGTGAGCGCGCCTGAGATGACCGTGCTCGTTGGCGGTCTGCGTGTTCTCGGCGCGAACACCAAGCAGTCCACGGTCGGGGTGCTGACGTCGACCCCTGGGGTGTTGAGCAACGACTTCTTCGTGAACCTGCTGGAGCTCGGCACCACCTGGCGGGCCAAGGCTGACGACGCTGACGTCTTCGAGGGTCGCAACGCGGCCGGCGGTGTCGTCTGGACCGGCAGCCGCGCCGACCTGGTGTTCGGGTCGAACTCAGAGCTGCGGGCGCTTGCCGAGGTGTACGCGAGCGATGACGCCAAGCAGAAGTTCGTGAACGATTTCGTCGCCGCCTGGGTGAAGGTGATGAACCTCGATCGGTTCGACGTCAGCTGAGCTGGTGTTGGCCCGAGACAGGTGTGAACAGGGTCGGCCTTCAGGCGCGCATCCTGCCGACGATTCCGGTGTCGTAGTCGCCGGAGACGAACTCCTCGGTGTCGAGGAGTTCGGCGAACAAGGGCAGGTTGTTCTTCGGGCCCGCGATCGTGAATCCCGCAATCGCGGCGCGGGCGCGGCCCAGCGCTTGCGATCGGTCGCTGCCGTGCACGATCAGTTTCGCGATCAGGGAATCGTACGAAGGGGTGACGTTGGTGCCGGGACCGTAGCCGGAATCGACTCGCACTCCCTCGCCGGCCGGTTCCACCCAACTGGTGATCGCGCCCGGACCGGTAAGGAACCGCTTGGGGTCTTCCGCGTTGACCCGGAATTCCAGAGCGTGTCCGGTGCAGGGGATGTTCTCCGGGTCGAAGGTGACCTCCAGTCCGGCGGCGATGCGGAGTTGTTGTTCGACCAGGTCTTTGCCGGTGACGGCTTCGGTGATCGGGTGTCCAACCTGCAGTCGAGTGTTCATCTCCAGGAACACGAAGTCCTGTGCGGCTTCGTCGACCAGGCATTCGACGGTACCGGCGTTCCGGTACCCGACGGCCTCGCCGGCCCGGACGGCCGCGTCGAGCATCCGTTTGCGGAGCTCGGGGGTGACACTGGGGGAGGGTGTCTCCTCGGCGACCTTCTGGTTGCGACGCTGCACCGAGCAGTCCCGCTCGCCGAGTGCCACGACCCGCCCATCGGCCAACCCGAGGATCTGCACCTCGACATGCCGGGCCACGGTCGAAACCGCTCCATCAAGATCGACCCATCGCCGAAGGTGCGCTCGGCGAAAGCGGTGATCCGCTGGAACTGCTCACCGGCCTCGGCGGAGTTGTTGGCCACGCTCATGCCCATGCCGCCGCCGCCGGCCGCGGCCTTGATCATGACGGGGTAGCCGATCGCATCCGCGGCGGCGACGGCCTTGTCCGGGTCGGCGACGGGTTCCCGGGTTCCGGGTGCGACCGGGACTCCCGCGTCCTGCATCAGGTTCCGGGCGTTGATCTTGTCGCCCATGGTCTCGATGACCTCGGGCGAGGGCCCGACCCAGATGAGCCCGGCGTCCTGGACGGCTCGGGCGAAGGCGGCATTCTCGGAGAGAAATCCGTAGCCGGGATGGATGGCCTCGGCGCCGGTGTCCCTGGCGGCCTGCAGGATCCGTTCGGTGTTGCGGTAGGACTCGGCAGGGGCCGCTGGGCCCAGGAGTACCGCGATGTCCGCTTCCTGGACGAAGGGGAGTTCGGCATCCACGTCGGAGTGCACGGCGACGGTCTTCGGCTGACGTCGGGGTAGATGCAGAAATCCTGTGGCTTGGAGAGTCTCCCATTCAGGCCAGGATAGTGAGGTCGAGCGTGCTGTCGTCCAAGTCCGGGAAGGTTACATCCACTGGAAGACTGAGCCCGGTGACGACTGCAGGATGCGGTCGATTGTCGAAAAGCAGTCGGGTGACGTCGGGCCGTGAGTAGTGCCCGGCCGGGTCGGCGGCATTCTTGGCGAACACGATCTGGTCCAGGTCTACTTCGGCGAATACCAGACCCTCTTCGTCTTCTGCCAGAAGGTTTGAAATGATCTGACCATCCGGGCTGTAAACCCGGGACGCGCCGCCCCCGGGTTGGAGCATCGTGCGTTGCTCATTCGTTAAGCAGAACACCTCAATACCACCAGCGATGCTGACCGTTTGGGTCGAAGCAATCACGAAGCAGCTACCTTCCAGGGCATAGACCAAGCTGGCCGCCATGTTTGCAGCTTCGCCCAGGCCGTGGGCAATGCCCTTGTACAGGCCGAAACATGGCCAACCACTGATGTGGACCTGCTCGTTCTGTGCGTACATGGCGTACTTGGTCAGTGGTTGTAGGTGCTCCCAGCAGTTCAGGGCACCGAGCCGTCCAAGTTGTGTGTCAACGACCTGCAGATCGCTGCCGTCGCCCTCTCCGAACAGCGACCGCTCCACGTGAGACGGCTTCAGCTTGCGACGATGGATCAGTACTTGGCCGTCAGGGCCGAAGACGCTCTGTGACATGTACAGGGTTCCGCCGGCCTTCTCGGAGTACCCGACCGCGACTGTGATGCTGTGTTTGCGTGCGGCGTCCCGGATCGCGGCTATTTCAGGGCCTTTGGTACTGAGAGAATTGGCGTGGTATCGCGCGACGTAGGGCATTTGATTGACTACAGGCCCGAGCCAGAGAAAATGTGGGTAGCCGGGGATCCAGGTTTCCGGGAAGGCGACCAGTTCGGCGCCCGCGTTGGCAGCTTGCCCGATGAGGTCGATGGTTTTGGCGACTGTGGCATCGAGGTCGAACCAAATAGGTTCGGCTTGGACGGCTGCGACTTTGTATGCGTTGGGCATTGGGGTCTCCTAGTGTCAGGTTCGTGGCCGAGCTTATGGATTTGATTGTCGTCCGTCGGCGCTTCTATTTGGTTGGATCGGCGATTCGGTTGGTGGGATTGACTTTTTGTCGGAGACTCCGAAACGGTGTTAAGCGTTGACAAGGATTTCTTCGAGCAATGCGCCGATGGCGAGAAGTTCGCGGTCTGAACCGGCGGGGGCATCCAGGCCGAGCCCTACAGGGAGATTGTTGGTGGTGCGCCCTGCGGGAATGGTCAATCCGGGGATTCCGGCGATGCTCCCCGGGCCGGTGTTGCGGATGTAGGTCAGAAAAGTCGGCAGTAGCTGGCCATTGAGGTCAACTTCGGGTCCGACAGGAATGGGGGCTGCGGGCAGTGGGGTGGTCGGAAAGATGATGGCAGGGACGCCATTGTCAGCGAAAATCTGCTGGTATTGCGTTTGCAGGAGTCTGCGGCGGCGTAGAGCGTCGTGATAGGTGGCGATAGGGACGGCGTTCGGGGCATCGTGAGCTATAGCGTCTGCCATCACGGCGTGCACATCCGGACTGCTGATTCCATCGATCACTGCAGTGAGATCAAGTCCGAGGTTGCCGCGGGCGTACCCAGCGAGTTCTACCCTGGCTTCGTACAGGCTGATTGGCATGCCGATCAGTGGTTCTACTTGTTCGAAACTGTCTGTCCTCACGGGGATCAGAATCACTCCGGCGTGTTGGAGCATCTGCAGAGTTCGTTGCCAAACCAGGTCGGTACCAGGGTGCAGGGGATGGGTGAAATAGGTCCCCCCAATACCTAGGATTAGACCATCCAGTGATGGTGTCAGTGCTGGTCGCGCCGGTTTGTCACCCGCGAGGACGGCGTCGAGCAGGGCGGCGTCAGCGACCGTTCTGGTCATGGGTCCGACGGTGTCGCGGGTTTTCGATACCGGTGTCGTTCCCCCGGAGGGGTATCGCCCAGTGGTTGGCCGGAACGCGACTATCCCATTCAACGAGGCGGGGATGCGGACGGATCCACCGGTGTCGGTGCCGAGGCCGGCGATGGCCGAACCGGAGGCAACGGCGACTGCGGTGCCTCCACTGCTGCCGCCGGCGCACCGGCTGGTATCTACGGCGTTGTGTATTGGCCCTGCGGCGGAAGAGTCGCTGGTCGCGCCGAATGCCAGTTCGTGCAGCCGGGTTTTGCCCATGATGAAGGCGCCGGCGTGTCGGAGCATGCGCACGCTCGGCGCGTCAGCGTCCGGGATGAACCCTTCGAACGCGCCAGTTCCGGCAGCATTCGTGAGACCGGCAACATGAATGTTGTCCTTGATGACCAGAGGCACACCGTGCAGCGGACCGCGAACAAGGGTCCGGTCCGCCAACCGCGCGGCCGCCATTGCCCCCGCCCTGTCGATAACAGTGAACGCGTCAAGGTGGGATTGTCGTTCCGCAGCATCGAGCACCCGTTCGGTGACTTCCACCGAGGTGACCCGCTTCGCCCTGAGGTCGTCAACCACAGCGACGAGCGTCGGGGTGCAAAGAGAACCTATACTCGTTGGTGCCGGAGGTCCGGACGGAGGTTGCTGCATGGTGTGTTGTTGCTCCTGTCTGAGCCTGAGCCATTCCTCGACACGGGTGGCACCGGTGTCGTCGCGGACGGACTGGCACCGCGAGCCACTCCCCGGGCCCAGGCTCCTCACGGTGAGATAGCCGAAGGATCTGTTGGGCCTTAACCCTTCGGCGTCGTCGGTAGCAACACTTGGTGAGAGACGGGGAATATCGATAGGCCGGTGCGATGAGCCAGCGTTCCCCAAAGGCCTCGGGGAATGTAGAGCGACACCACGATGGCTGCTGCGCCGATGAAAACCAGGTACCAGACTCCGTTTTGCGACAGATACTGGTCGATGAGGAAGTAGATGAGGGCGCCAACGATGGGTCCTTCGATGGTGCCGATGCCACCGATGATCACCATGAAGATCATGAAAGCTGAGTACTGGACACCAAAGATTTTGGATGGGTCGGCTACACCGAGTTGGTTGATGCAGATGACCGCCCCGGCGGCGGCGCACCCGGCGGCGGCGACAATATAGATGATTCTTTTGCCGCGGGTGACCTTGACGCCCAGCGAGGATGCAGCGGTCTCGTTGTCACGGATGGATTGCAGGTCGAGTCCAAGACGGCTGCGCAGAATGACGATGGTGCCGCCCACTGCCAGGGCCATGACGACGACGGCGAGCCAGTAGGTGTAGGCCCGCCGCAGGAGCGGATCCTCGGTGATGGTTTCAATGGTGCGGCCGCGGCCGGCACCCAGGGAGTTGAAGCGGATAACGATGAGACGAACGACTTCAGCGATCACCCAGGTGCCGACGGCGAAGTAGCCGCCGCGGAGCCGGAAGGCGATGAACGAGATGGGCCACGCGATCAGTCCGACGACGATGGCTGCGACCAGGGCGCCGCTGTAGACATCAAGTCCGAGGTCATTAACCACGAACAGCAGGTAGGCACCAAGGCCGATGAAGGCCTGCTGCCCGATAGAGACCATGCCGGCGTACCCGGCGAGCAGGTTCCACATGGTCGCAAGGGTGATCAGATAGCAGAGCTTGACGATCGGGCCGGTGATGCTGGGTTCGAGCAGATAAGGCAGAGCCAGCAGCACAACGAAGGCGGCGACACCACCGATCAGACCGATCCGGGCTGACCGGCCGCCCTGGCTGACAGCAGGCAGGGCAACGGTTGTCTGAGTGGGTTTCAAAGGGGTGCTCATACGAGGACCTTCCTGCCGAGGAGACCCTGAGGGCGGAACACAAGAATCGCCAGGAACACCAGATGCCCGACGAGGAGAGGCAGGTCCGGTGAGATCTGGGCGCCGACGGATTGCGCGATCCCGAGGACCATGCCCCCGACGAGGGTGCCCCAGATGGACCCCAGACCGCCGATGATGACTGTCTCGAAGGCGAAGAGCACGGTGAGCTGCCCTTCGAACGGTGTCACCCCTCCCTGGCGCATGGCGTAGAGGGCGCCGGCGAGACCCACGGTGCCGAAGGCAATGACAGTGGCGAGGGCGTAGATGCGGCGGGCATCGATTCCGAGGAGTTGCACCACCCGGGAGTCGTCGGCGGTGGCGCGCATGATCCGGCCCGGTTGGGTGTTGTTCAAGAAGGCCTGCAACGCGACGATCAGGATGACTGCCACCACAAAGGTGATGGCGGGGAACCACCCGATGGAGATCGAGCCCAGGCCGATGCTCGCGGTGCCCAAGGCCCCGATCTGCAGCGGTTTGGTGTCATTGCTGAACAGCTCGACCAGGACATTCGGGATGATGACTGAGATGCCGAAGGTGACCATCAGCGGTGCGAACTCGCTGAGCCGAAGGGCCCGGTCGAGCAGACCGCGCTGGACGACGTAGCCGAGTGCCGCTAGGAGGGCAATGGCGACGAGAATGGTTGCCCATACCGGGATGTGCAGGTATTGCGCGGCGAGGGAGGCGGCAAATCCACCGAGAATCATCAGGTCGCCGTTGGCGAGGTTGGCGATTCGCATGACGCCGAACATCAGCGACAGCCCGACCGCCGAGATGGCGAAGATGCCACCGAGCAGGATCCCTTGGATGACCGCGTTGACCCAGCTCACGCCGTCACTTCCTCGGTGCTGCCGTACCCGGTGCCGAAGTAGGCGTTGGTGACTTGTTCTCTGGTGAATCTGCCGGCGGCGCCTTGCAGCACGACGCGGCCCTCCAGAATGCAGGCGATGTCTTCGGCGACTTTGAGTGTGCGGGTGAGGTCTTGTTCGACAAGAAGCATGGTCATTCCTTCGGCTCGGATCCGCGGCAGCGCGACGTAGAGCTGTTCGATGACGATGGGGGCGAGGCCGAGGGATACCTCGTCGAGAAGTAGCAATGTGGGGTTGCCCATGAGGGCGCGGCCGATTGCGACGGCTTGTTGTTCGCCGCCGGACAGCCCCGCCGCCCGGCGTTTGCGGCGGTCCTGAACAAGCGGCAGCAGTTCGTAGACCGCGGCCAGATCCCATGGTCCGGACCTTTTGGTGGCGGTGCCGACGAGAAGGTTTTCCTCCACGGTGAGGCTCGGGAAGAGGCGGCGGCCTTCGGGGACCAGGCCGATGCCCAGTCGGGAACGCTGTGTGGCGGGGAGGGTGGTGACGTCTTCCCCGCCGAACATCACCCGACCGTTCATCGGCCGGATCTCCCCGGCGATGCTCCGCATCAGTGTTGATTTACCGGCGCCGTTAGCGCCGACAAGGGCGAGGAGTTCGCCCTTTTCGATGTCCAAGGAGATGTCGAACAGTGCTTGGAAGTCGCCGTACCCGGCGTTGATGTGTTCGATACTCAAAACGCTCATGCGGTGCCTCCCAGGTAGACCTCAAGGACCTCGGGGCTGGCCATCACTTCGTGGGGGTCGCCGTCCATGTAGACGGACCCGAACGCGAGGCAGACCAGTCGGTCGACAACCTGGACGAGTGCCTTGACGACGTGTTCGATCCAGATCAGCGAGATGCCGCGTTCTTTGAGCCCGAGGACCGTCCCGACGAGCTGATCAGCCTCGTGATCGGTGAGGCCGCCGGCAATCTCATCGAGCAGCAGCAGTTTGGGGTTTGTGGCCAGGGCTCTGGCCAGTTCCAGTCGCTTACGGCCAAGAAGTGGCAGCGACCCGGCCTTGTCGTTGGCGAGGTGCATCATGCCGGTGGTTTCCAGTGCTTCCAGGGCGAGCGTGCGGGCGGCGGCGCCGCCCAGGCCTGCGCCGCGTTGCGCTCCGACGAGGGCGTTTTCGAAAACGGTCAGATCGGCGAACGGTCGCGGAATTTGGAAGGAGCGACCAACGCCGTCACGGCATCGGCTGGCGGCATCGCGGTGGGTGACATCGATGCCGGAGATCTCGATGGTGCCCGATGTCGGCCGCTCGGTTCCTGAAATGACGCTGAGCAGAGTGGATTTGCCGGCCCCGTTGGGACCGATGATGCCAACCGCCTGCCCGTCCGGGATGGTCAGGTTGACACCGTCGAGGACGGTGAGCGCACCGAAACGTTTGGTGACACCGGCGATATGGAGCAACGGTCTGGTTGTGGCGGTCATTGTGCTGGTCATGACAGCGGCACCAAGGATCCGCCCAGCGGCAACGCTGGCAACAGGGTGTTGCTGATGACTGTCAGATCAAAGATTCCGCCGGTGTTGATCCATTGAGTGCCCACCATGGGGATGGTGGCCACGTTCTTGACGGGGTTCGCGGGGCCACCCGAGGTCCAGTCCAGCAGGCCTTGCACTGTATCCACTTTGGTTTTCCCGATCTGGTCGGCGACACCTTTTTTGTCCTTGGGATTGGTGGCGGTGAGGACAGCGTTGGCCACTTCGAACAGGGCGTAATTGGGGCCTAGTCCCTGGTTCCACTGGTTGCCGTTCGACAGGGGAGACGCCTCATAGGCGTCGGTGAGTTCTTGGGCTGTTTGCCCGGTGAAGGAGGACTTGGAAGGGTAGGACGGCACCCACCAGCTAGCGATGGCCAACCCGTTACCTGAATTGTTGGGCAATGCGGCGACGGCCGAGGAGAACAGGATGGCCTTGGAGATGGTTGCGACCTTGGGGATGAAACCTTGCTGTGCGGCCTGGGTCCAGAAGGTGGCGAAGTCGGGTGGGCTGGGTACCCCGGCGAGGATTTCGGCGCCCTGGTCTTTGAAGGTGGCGATGATCGAAGAGAAGTCTTTGGTGCCGTTTTCGTAGGCTCCGGGGTCGATGAAGGTATAGCCGCGGTCCTTGATCTGGGCTTCATACCCTTGGGCTGGGTCGCGGAACGCTGCACCGTCGGAGTCGTTGGGCCACAGGACCCCTACCTTCATGTTGGTATTCGTGAGCGCCCACACATCTGATTCGACAGCGGCTGCTGTTTCGATGCCGTTGTAGAAGTGGTAGGTGTAGGTGAAGGGCTTGTCGGGGGTGGCGTTCTGCCCGAAGAAGAATGCCTGCCAGGGTTCGATTGTCGAGATGCATGGCACGCCCTCACTTTCGCATTTCCCTGCGACCGGGTGGATTGTTTCTGGGGTAGAGGTCACCAGCACCAAGTCGACGCCCTGCTGCGAGATGAGTTCGTCGGCGATGGTCGCAGCCTGTTGCGCGTCCGAACCGGTATCCCGGTCAAGGATCTCCACTTGATAGCTGGTGCCGCCGGATTGCAGGCCCTTGCTGAAGAAGTCTCTGGCCTGCGCCAGAATGAACTGGTCGGATTCTGCGAACGCGGCGTAGGGCCCGGTCCGTGGGCTGACATACCCGATCTTGATCGTCTGATCAGATCCGGCGGCGCCCGAGGAGGTTCGAAGGCCGTAGGTGGAGCAGGCGTCCAGGATGGGAATGGCGCCGAGCGCCAGTGCCCCTAAGCCGGCCGTCTTGAACAGAGACCGCCGAGAAATCCCACCGCTGGGTGCGCTATTCATCGACCGAGCAGTGACGATGCGATGGTGACATTCACGAAGAACTCCAGTCCTTGGGGGCCGGGTGCGGGCTGCTGCTTGAGACGCCAGGTACCGTTGGCTGGCATTGGCTGGCATGGTGCGAACGCGGCAGTATGGGTGGGGGTGCTGGCGGGGCAGGAAGCACGACGTTGGCTTAGCGCTGACGACGGTAAGTGTCACGCTCACCCGCTCATCGGCTTTTCTTGCATCGATCTCCGGCGTTCCTCGCAGCGGGTGGTCACGTGACGCGTCCGCCCTGCCTGCCGGCTCAGCCGCCAGGTCGGCAGCATCCCGAAACGGGACAGGCGGGGCGTGCGGCTACGTGCCCGATGGGGCAAATTGAAGGTAGTGCTCGCCCCGCCGTGGCGGGGCCAGCGCTGCGAGGTCAACGATCCGTGCCCCGATCGTGTACCGCTTGTCGGGCCCTCGATCAAGTGCACCCCACTCGGTGAGAGTGGACAGCAACCGGAAACTTGTGGTCAACGGGAGCCCTGTGCGCTGACTGATCTCTGAAAGAGTTAACGCACAGTTACCTTCTTGAAAGACCTCGAAGATGGCTAATATGCGTTGTGCTAAAGAAGTCGGAGTAGCCTCTCTTCTTTTCTGAAAAGCCATCATGACCTCACATTTCGGGTTGAAGTTACCGCCGCCGGTGCTCCGGGCGGCCCCGTTCGGTGGTATTACGCGCCGGGAAAATCTGTGATGAACCTATTTCGTGGTCCGGAATTCCGGGGCGCATTTAGGTGGTGGGCCAACCGGTGTAAGCCTCTGCGAGATACGCCGCGCCGTGGCGGGAGTTGACGACGGCGCTGAGTTCACCGAGTTGCCGTTTGCGTTCGAAAGGATTGGTGTCCGGCCGTTCGTGCAACATGGACGTCATCCAGTAGGAGAAGTTCTGCGCCTTCCAGATTCGTTGCAGTGCACGATCGCTGTATTTGTCCAGTAGGTCCCGGGACCCGGTCGATGCCCAGGAGTCGAGCCCTTCGAAGAGCACCCTGACGTCCGCGAATGCGAGGTTCAGTCCTTTTGCCCCCGTGGGTGGGACGGTGTGTCCCGCATCGCCGGCGAGGAAAAGGTTGCCGTAACGCAGTGGTTCGCAAACGTAGCTCCGGAACCGGAGCACCATTTTGTCGAAGATGTGTCCACGTTTGAGCTGGAAACCATCGGGGCCGTCGAGCCGGGCTTGCAGCTCATCCCAAATCATCTCCTCGCTCCAGCCTTCAACGTCCTCCGTCGGTGGGCATTGGAAATACATTCGTTGGATGTTGTCGTCCCGCTGGCTGATCAGCGCGAAGCCCCGTTCGGAATTGCAGTAGATCAATTCCTCCGAACTGGGTGGGGCTTCGACCAGGATGCCGAACCAGGCGAACGGGTACTCGACGAAATTGTCGGTGCGGTGTTCCTGCGGGATGGCCCATTTGCAAATGCCACCCGAACCGTCCGCGCCGACGATGATCTCGGCGTGGATTTCTTTGGCGTTGCCGTCCTTGTCGGTGAACCGGATCTTAGGGGTGTCGCTGGTCAGGTCGGTGACTTCCGTGTCCGAGACGGAAAAATGCACCTCCCCGCCGTCGCGTTCCCGGGCGGCTGCAAGGTCGACGAACACCTCGTTCTGCGGGTACAGCCACACGGCCTCGCCGACCAGGTCTTCGAAGTCGATCCGGTGGCTCACGCCGCCGAACCGCAGGTCGATGCCGTCGTGTTTGTACCCGAATTTCAGGACCCGGTCCGAGACACCTGAATCGATGAGCATGTTGACGCTGCCGTGTTCGAGGATGCCGGCGCGGTGGGTAGTTCTGATGGTTTCGTGGTCTCGCTTTTCCACCACGATATTGTCGATCCCCGATTTTGACAGCAGATGAGACAGCATGAGGCCGGCGGGGCCGCCTCCGACGATTCCGACCCGAGTGGTGACCACCTCTGGATTTGGCATGCGAATCTTTCTCCTAGCAATGAGAGTGTGGCGTGGTGTGCCGGTGATGGCCTGGTATCGGCCGCTGCTGGCTTGTGGTTCAGTGGGCTGATTGGTGGTGGGCGAGGTTTTCTGCTTCTTCCTCGGTCACCGGCAGCTCCTCGTCGGGGGCCGGGTTTCGGTTGACTACGGAGATGGCGACCGCGCCGACCGCGGCCACCGCGGCGAAGAGGTAAAAGCCCCACGGGTAGGCAAGGCCGGCGGTGAGCAGGACCCCGGTGATGAGCGGGCCGGTGATGGCGCCAAGCCGGCCGATCCCGCTGGCCGCACCCAGGGCGGTGCCGCGGGCGGCCGCGGGGTAGACGTGCGCGACATAAGCGAAGACGAGGACTTGAGCGCTGAAGACGAACATCCCCGCCAGCAGGACGCTGACATACACGCCGATGCCGGGGAGTTTGACGCTCAACAGCGCGAGGAACAATGCCGCCGCGGTGAACCAGGCGATCGTCGATCGGCGGTTCCCGATCCGGTCCGCGACGGTTCCGGCGATCAACAGGCCGACAATGGCGCCGACGTTCAGCACCAGCAGCAGCGCCAACGCCGCTCCGAGTTCATATCCGGCCTCACGCATGATCTGTGGCAGCCAGGTATTCAACCCATACACAAGCAGCAGCCCCATGAATGACGTCACCCAGAACGCGATCGTCGACCGGGCAAGACCGTGATGAAACAGCATGCCGACGGGGTTCTTGCCGGCTTTGGGTGCCGACTTCGTGGCCGACTTCGCCGCTGGGTCGGCATTTTGTGCCTTCAGGAACGCTGTTGACTCGGGCAGATACCGCCAGATGAGCGGGACAAGAACCAGCGCTGGCAACGCCCCGATGACGAACATCCACTGCCAGCCGAAGCGTTCAATGATGACAATGCCTAGCAGGGCAGTGACGACCGCGCCCACGTGGTAGCCGGTCATCAACGTGGTTGTTGCTCTGCCGCCGCGGCCGCGGCGAGCGTACTCATTGATCAACGCCAGCGCGGTGGGTAGCACTCCCCCGAGACCGAGACCGGCCAGGAACCGCAGCAGGCCGAAGATCAACGGGTTCGGCGCGAAAGCGCACAGCAAGGTGAAGACGGAAAAACTGATGACTGTGACCAGGATTGCCTTGCGTCGTCCGATCAGGTCGCTGACCGGGCCGGTGGCCAGTGCACCGATCATGACGCCGACCAAGCCGATCACCGAGATCACCGACGCTGAGTTGGGATTCAAACCCCAGGTCGGCTCTTTCAACAATGAAGGAAGCACAACCCCGAGCACGACAAGGTCGAACCCTTCCAACGCCACGGCCATCCAGCACAGCGGAGCGACCCAGGCCGCGTACTTCTCGCGGGGGTTCGTGAAGGCAGATGTGTTCATCTCAAACCCATTCGGCTAGAACGGGTACTGCGGCAGGTCGCCGCGGATAGTGACCCATTGGGTGTCGGTGAAAGCGTCCAGGTTGGCCTGCGTGCCGCCGTGCCGGGATCCGGTGCCGGATTCCCCCACTCCCCCAAACGGGATCAATGCTTCGTCGTTGACGGTCTGGTCGTTGATGTGCACCAGCCCGGAGGGGATTCGCTCGGCCAAGGCCAGACCCTTCATCACGTCCTTGGTGAGGATGCCGAGTGATAAGCCGTATTCGGTACCGTTCGCTAATCGCACGGCCTCGTCCAGGTCGGCGAAGGCGACGACGGGGGCCACCGGGCCGAAGATCTCCTCCGCATAGGCGGGTGCGGTGAGCGGTACATCGGTCAGCACCGTCGGCCGGTAGAACAGGCCCTCGTACGTGCCGCCGGCGGCCAAGGTGGCGCCCTGGTCCACGCTCGCAGTGACGATGCGGTGGATGTTGTCACGCTGTTTGGCGTCGATAATCGGACCCATCCCAACGTTGTTGCCGGCAGGGTCACCCACGGGGATGCGGTTCGCGTGCTCGGCAAGCACTGAGGCGTACTCGTCGGCGACCGACGCGGCAACGAGATGTCGACTGGTCGCCATGCAGATCTGCCCGGAATGGTTGAAGGACCCGAAAGCGCCGACCGAAACAGCCTTGTCGATGTCCACGTCGTCGAGGACAATGAGCGCGGAATTCCCGCCGAGTTCCAGGTGCACCCGCTTGAGGCGCTGCGCGGCAGCGGCGGCGATGATCTTTCCGGCCCTAGTTGACCCGGTGAACGCAATGACCGGTACCAGTGGGTCGTCGACCAGGGCGGCGCCGACGTCCGCACCGCCGGGGAGCATGTGGAACAGGCCTTCAGGTAGGCCGGCTTCCTCGAAGATTCTGGCGAAAACGACGCCACCGCTGATCGCGGTTCGTGGGTCAGGTTTGCAGATGACCGCGTTTCCCAGGGCGAGGGCGGGGGCGATGGCCCGGATAGCCAGGATGATCGGCGCATTGAAGGGGGCGATCACCCCGACCACACCGACCGGCAACCGGCGGGCCATGGACAACCGCGGTTGGTTGGACCGTAAGACCTCGCCGATCGGGTGGCTGGCCAAAGCTGCTGCTTCCCAGCACTCCTCGGCGGCGACACCTCTGGTTTGGAATTGTGCGAACGGGCGGATCGCCCCTGATTCACGGACTAGCCAGTCGTGGATCTCTTCCTCGTGTTCGACAAACAGGTCGCCTGCGCGCCGGAGGACGGTTGCGCGCTTGTCGTAGGTGAGCGCGGCCCATTCCCGCTGTGCCTGGGCGGCGGATTCGGCGGCCTTGTGCATATCCGCGGCGGTCGCGGCGCCGACGGAGGCCAATGTGTTCCCTGTCGCCGGCTCGATGGCGTCGTACTCACCGCCCGATCCGGGAACCCAGCCGGCTGAGTAGATCTTGCCTTCCCAGGTGCTCTGCTCGAGAAACGCCATTGATACGTCACCTCTCTGTGATGTAAAACCGTTGTCGCCTGGGCCGGCGACGGGTGGTGTGAACAAACCTGTCTGACTGCTGGCTATTAGTGCGGTAGCGCGCTGATTCGTTGACTGCGGGTTGCTTCGGCCATGCCGATGAGATGCCAGATCACGTCGTTGGTGGGAGTGGGGATGTTGTGCTTGCGCCCCCTCCGAACGATTTCGCCGTTGAGATGCTCGATTTCGGTGGCGCGGCTGTTGATCAGGTCCTGCAGCATCGACGGGAAGTGGTTGCCGCTCATCTCCGGGTTGGTTGCGCCCTCGATGGTCTTACGGACCTTTTCGCCGTCGACCGAAACGTTTTCCGCGGCACCGACGGCGCTGATCTCGTCGATGATCCGACCGGCGAGATCCCAAAACCCTGGATAGGCAGGAAGCGCCGAGACGGAGCAGAACATCAAGGTGCACAGCGTGTTCAACACGGAATTGAACGCAACCTTGCTCCAGATCATGGCCTGCACATCTGCTGACACGTCGACGGAGATTTCGGCCTTCGCGAAGGCATCGAGGACGATCTGCATTGTTGTTCCATGGTTGCCATCTGCCTGCATGACGTGGGTGTCCCCGTCGCCCAGCGATCTGATTTTTCCCGGGCCCAGCAATTCGGTGCCCAGGGTGGTGACGCCGGCGACGATCCGCTCGACCGGTACGACCTGGCTGATCGCTTCGATGTTGCCCAGCCCGTTCTGCAAGGTCAGGACAACAGTCTGGTCAGACACCAGGTGCTGGGCCGATCTGATCAGGGACGCGGTCTGCATCGCCTTCCCGAATATCAGGATCAGCGCCGGCGACCCAGTGCTGGCAGCGGGCAGGTTAGCAGTTAGCGGGACCAGTTCGGTGCCTGATTCACTTTCAACCAACAGCCCCCCTTGTTCGGCCATCGCGGCGACATGCGCGGCCCAGGGGTCGACCAGCTGTACGTCGTGCCCGGCGCCCTGCAAAGCCGCACCGAATCGGCAGCCCATTGCGCCTGCACCGACAATGGCGATATCCACGGACAGGGTCCTTTCGAATCTTGTTGGTCATTTGTTTTGCATGATCTTCTTGCGGGCCGCAAATCATGAATGCAATTTGGGTGAGCGGTGGTTCTGCCGTGCTACTTGTCGACGAGTTTGCCGGGGATTTTCACCATGAGCCCGACACCGAGGAGGAGAACGACTGCCAGTACAACGGTGGCCCAGGTGGTGCTGCCGGTTGCGTCGGTGATCCACCCCACCATGTAGTTCGCGACGAACCCTGCGAGGTTGCCAATGGAGTTGATAGTGGCCAGTCCCACGGCCGCCGCACCGGCGGCGAGGAACGCAGTTGGCAGGCTCCAGAACAGGGGCAGCGCGGTGAAGACGCCTGCGGTCGCCATGACAAGCCCGATCATGGTGACGGTAAGGTTTCCGCCCCCGGCGGCGCTGACGATGAACAACCCGGCCGATCCGAGGATCGCCGCACCTCCGACGTGAAGCCGGCGCTTGCGAGTCCGATCGGAACTCCGCGCACCCAGCACCATCAGGATGATGGCCGCGCTCCACGGGATGGCGCTGAGTAGTCCCACCTGCATCAGGTCGGTGACACCGGCGCCCTTGATGACCTGGGGCAGCCAGAACGCAATGCCATAGGAGCCCAGCACAAAGCAGAAATAGATCGCCGCCAACAGCAGAACCTTCGCGTCCTTGAGACCGGACCAGGTGCTGTGGACCGGTTTGACGGTATCTTCCGTGGACAAATCGGTTTCAACTGCTGCTTTCTCGTCCGCGGTGAGCCACTTGGCCTTGGCCGGTTTGCTGGGCAAGTAGATCAGCACGACGACGCCGATCAGCACTGCAGGGATGCCTTCGATGAGGAACATCCACTGCCAGCCCTGCAGTCCGCCGGCGCCGTCGAGAGCGGTGAGAGCCCAGCCGGACAACGGTCCACCGAGGACACCGGCAAAGGCGACCGCCGTGAAGAAGAACGCCGTGGCCCGGGCGCGACGATCGTTGGTGTACCAGTAAGTCAGATACAGGATGACACCAGGGAAGAAGCCGGCCTCCGCGACCCCGAGCAGGAACCGAATCAAGTAGAACTGCCACGCATTCTGGGTGAACATCAACAGGGCCGAAAGGATGCCCCAGCTGATCATGATGCGAGCGATCCATACCCGCGCTCCGAGGCGTTGCAGCAGCAGGTTGCTGGGGATTTCGAACAGGAAGTACCCGATGAAGAAGATGCCAGCCCCAAGTCCATACACGGCGGAGGAAAACCCGAGGTCTTGACTCATCTGGAGTTGCGCGAACCCGATGTTGACCCGGTCGACATAACTGAAAACGTAAGACAGGAACAACAGCGGCAGGATACGTAAGCCAATTTTGCGGTACGCGCGGTTACGGATTTGAACGTCAGCATCGGTGAGCTCGTTTTTCAGCGTGGACACCATTATCTCCATTTTGGGGTTCGTGGCGCGGCAGCGTTGGCCCTTTTACGACAAGGGCCCGCTGGGAGTTGTGCTCAGGGTGTGTTGCAGTTGTTGGGCAGGAATTACTTGATTGCCACTTCAAGGACCAAAGGTGTGGACCTGGTACCCAAGGTCGGGATGACCTCGTCCAAGGTTTTGATCAGGTCGTCGTAGGTCTGAACCCGGGTGACGGGGCAGCCGAGACCATCGGCGATGGTGCTGACGCTCACCTGCTCGAAGGCGGGCCATGGGGCCGCACCCTTGCCATGTGGTGTCGTTTCACCGTGCATCTTCGCGAGGTGGTCCATGATCGCGTACCGACCGTTGGCCAGGACGACGACGAGGACACCGACCCCGTAATTTGCGGCGCTCCACAGTGACTGAATCGCATACATCGAGGAGCCGTCCCCGATCAGCGCGACGACGGGGCGGTCGGGTTGCGCCATCCGAACACCAATTGCGGCCGGTAGGCCGAAACCCAACCCGCCCATGGCTGCGCTGAGAAACCCCAACGGTTCCCTGGCCGGCAGCAACGCATGCAGCGCGGGCCGACTGGACGGGCTTTCCTCAACGATGACTGTGTTGCGCGAGGTCCGTTCAGCCAGTGCGGCGAAGACGTGCGGCGCCGTGAGCTGTTCATTTCCGGCAGGTCGGTCGGGCGTTGCGACCTGGCGCCTGATGGTCTCCGGACTGGCCGGGCGGGGTGAAAGAAGTCCTTGCAGGGCAGAACACAGAGCAGCGGGATTGGCGATCACGGCCAGGTCCGCGGGGCTGCTGGTGGCTTCACTGGGATCGTCGGTGACCACGGCAATGCGGGTGCCTGGTTCTACCAGCGGGCCGGCCTCATGGGGGTACTGCCGGAAAACCGGGGCACCAATAGACAGGATGACGTCGTGTTCGGAGAGCACCTTACGGAGTTCGGCTCGACCCGACGGCAAGTGACCGGCGAAAAGCTGATGGTCCTGGGGGTACCCGGCTCGGGCGCCGAACGCCTCCTGCCAGACCGGGCAGTTCAGCCGCTCCGCCAACCCGGTGAGCGCTCGCCACGACTCGGCGTCGTCGGTACCCGCGCCGACAACCAACACCGGTGACTTCGCCGCGGACAGGAAGTCGGCGACTTCCGCGACGATTCCCGGCTCGACTGATGATGCACGCAGCACTCTGGCGGGAGCGGGCACGCTGTCGAACTCATCCGCTGCTGCGTCCCAGTCGTCCATCGGGATGATCACGATGGCCGGGCCACGATGCTGGGTAGCTTCGTGCCATGCTCGCGCTAGTGCGCCCGGGACATCCTGCGGTCGGGCCGGCTCATTCGTCCACACCGGGTAGTCACCAGCAAGATCGTCAAGGCGATGACCGGCGAGGAACGGGTTCAAGGCCAGATGACGGCGGTCCTGTTGGCCGACGATCACCACCATGGGCGCCCGGTTCACCCGTGCCGTCGCCAAGGCCCCAACCGCGTTTCCCAGGCCGGCGGTGGTGTGCAGGATGACCACCGCCGGCCTGTCGTTGGCGATTGCCCAGCCGGTGGCGATACCGACAACCGATCCCTCGTGCAGGGCCAGCACAAACTTCAAATCGTCGGGAAGATCGGTCAACAAAGAGATCTCGGTCGATCCCGGATTGGAAAAGAGCGTCGTTCCACCAAGACCACGGAGTATGTCGAATGCTGCGTCGCGAACTGTGCGCATGGAATGTTCCTCACTGAACCAGTTGACGGCGGTTCGGCACTGTCAGCCCCGGGCTGACGTTTGCTGTTTTCAGGCACCCGGCAGATGGGCTGGACTCGACGGTTGGCCAACCACTGGACCCGCTGCGTGCTTCAAGCAAAATATCGAGACCCCCACCAGGGGGCTACGGGTTCTCTCGATGGATGGAAAAGTCTTTGTGATGGTCGGGTGCGTGTTCGAGGTCTAGCTGGGTGAAGCCACGCCGAGCACTTTCGGTGAGACTGAATGACGTCGTCCGAACGGCAGGAGACTCGTTGTGCCACAACCCATCACACTTTGAAAGGCCGGGATGGCGGCAATCCGCCTACCCGGCGGCGACGCACTTCCACTCAGCAGAAGGCTCGTGGTAGGCGCGACGATGTGCGCCTTAGGTCAACTGGACCGGGATGTCGTGACGCTGGAGGTGACGAGAAATCCCCAGCGCAGCCATCCTCACCGCCGGAACCAACAAGGTGAGGTTGGGCATGTCGCTGGGAACGACAACCGACACACTGGCGACGACACGGTCTGCACCGTCACGGATCGGCGCTGCCACCGACGCCGTCCCTTCCGTCATCTCATCGCGCGAGATCACGTAACCGTTCTGGCGAACCGTCGCCAGCACCTGCCGCAAACGGCTGGGGTCCGTGATTGTTTTGCTGGCCTGCCGGGGCAGCCCTGCAGCGATCACCGACTCCAGCAACTCCGGTGGAGCATGGGCAAGTAGTACTTTGCCCGGGCCGGTCGCGTGCAGCGGCAGCCGCCGACCCACTTGCGATTGCACCGCTATCCCAGGGCGGGCTTCCAACTTTTCGATGTACAAGGCCCGGTCACCGTCGAGGACGACCAGGTGGACGACCTCATGGGTCACTTCGTAAAGATCCTGCAGAAATGGCAATGCCACGTCCCGCAGTTCGCGTCCCTGCGGGGCCTGGGAGCCCAACCGCCATAAGTGCATACCAATGCGGTACCGGCCACGGCCCGTCCGTTCGACTGCGCCCCACTCAACCAGCTCGGCAAGCACCCGATGCACGGTCGCCGCGGAGAATCCGGTCACCCGCACGATCGACCCGTGGGTCTGCTCCGACTTGTCCGCGAACGAATCCAAGATCGCGAACGCTCGACTCAGCACGGTGCGACCCTCGGCATCAGAAGTACCGACGATCGCGCACCTCCTCGTTTTTGGGCCAGCTCACGGTAACAGCGCAACGTCACGGGCAGGGAAGCGTGCCAAACTCGAATGCATGACACTCGTCACCGCTGCCACTGCTGAGGAGTGGGCACATGCCACCACCGAGACCTTCGTCCCGCTGACCGTTGGATCAGTGGCCAACGACTTCCGCGGCACTATCGACCAGCGGGTCCTCACCGAGGACGTGCAAATCACGGCGGTCACCGCCGGCCGATCCAATGTCCGGCGCACCACACGGCTGGCCCGCACCACCCCCAGCGACGACCTACTATTCGCAGTCCACCTCAACGGCGAAGGTGCCGTATCGCAGGACGGCCGGGTTGCCGGTCTCATCCCCGGTAACGGCGTTCTCTACGACACTGCACGACCGTACGAACTCCGGTTCCCGGGTTCATCACGAGAACTAATCCTGCAAGTTCCACGGGATCAAATACCGCTGGACCGGCGGGTCATCGAAGAGGCCTGCGCACGCACCTTCCCCCCCACGGATCCTGGCCTGCGGGTACTACGCGTCTACCTGTCCGAAGTGTTGGACGTTGCCGACTCCCTGACTGCATTTCAACGGCTGGACTACGCCCGCACAGCGATGGATCTGCTGACCGCAGTACTACGCGACGCGGGGCCCACTCAACCGACGGGCTCCTTGTTGACCCTGCAAGCGTTCATCCGCGGCAATCTCGCTAATCCCGCGTTGAGCCCGACGCTGGTCGCCACCACCCATCGGGTTTCCGCAAGGCACGTCTACAACCTCTTCCAGGAAGCTAATACAACCCCAGCCGCCTACATCAGACAACAACGCCTTCTGTCTGCCCGTCGAGAATTAGCTGACATACGGTCGTCACACCGCAGCGTCGCCGCCATCGCAGGACGACACGGCTTCGATGATGCAACGACCTTCACCCGAGCATTTCGCCGGGAGTTCAACATCACACCCCAGCAGTGCCGTGAGGCCACGAAAAAGTCTCTTGCTCAGTCGGTTCCAGTTCTCTCACTGTGATTTGCTCACGAAGCGCGCACCAACGATGTCGGCATTAATTTAATAGGGCACTATGGCGTTGGTCGGAGCCGTGACCACCAGTTCCCCCGCGGTGCCGACCCCGGAATTCGTTGATACACAGCCCGGGGTACAGCCACGTCGGTGAGCAGTGAATCGCGCCTCTTACCGTGGGCCGAGGCGCCGATTAGCCGGGTCAATAGGTCGAGGCCGGAGTCCGGCCACACCGTGGTCGCTATCACCGGCTAATCAAGGAGGCCGCACGCTTCGTCCACGATGCCGGCTCGGTGTGCAGCGGAAGCCGCCGGCCGACCTGCGACTTCACCGCGATATCCGGCCAGGCTTCCAGCTTTTCGATGTACATGGCCCGCCCGTGCTGGTGACGGCCAGGCAGCTCGGCGCGTGGCCGAGCGCGCCCGGGAAGCCGCGAAAGATATGGTTGACAGCGCGGGAAATCCGTGGTCTCCTGATTTCGGACATGTTACTGGTTAGGCCAGGCAGGATCCAAGTGAGTTCGGCGCACCTAGGGCGCTGTTCTGGCTTGGGTCCTTTTTTTGTGCCCTTTTCCGGTAAATCAGAGCGGATTCCTACTCACGAGGCAGGCATGATGGACTACAACAAGACTGCGGCCGACATTCTGCAGCAGGTCGGCGGTGCGCCGAATGTCGGTGCCGTTTCCCATTGCTCGACCCGGCTCCGGTTCAACCTGGTCGACGACGGCAAGGCCGACCTGGAGGCGCTCAAGCGCATTCCCGGGGTGCTCGGCGCCGTGCAGGCCGGCCAGACCCAGATCATCATCGGCAACGAGGTTGTCGAGGTCTACGGGGCGCTGCTTCGGCTGCCCGGCGTGGGGGTCGGGGCGGCGACCGCTGCCCAAGCGGGCGAGAAGAAAAAGCGCGCCCACCCCGGGCGGGTGTTCGTCGACTTCCTCGTCGCGGTCTTCCAGCCGCTCGTGCCGGCCATCGCCGGCGCCGGCATCCTCAAATCGATGCTGATGCTGTTGACCGTCCTGGGCTGGATGGACCCGAAGGGCGACGCCTACGCAATTCTGATCGCCATTCCCAACGCGGTCTTCTATTTCCTGCCATTGATGGTGGCGGTCACCACCGCCACCAAACTCGGTACCGACAAGCTGGTGGCCTTGGCGGCCGTCAGTGTGCTGATCCTGCCGTCGCTGACGACGTTGGTCGCCTCGGAGGCCGGTGTTCGCCTGTTTGGCGTGACCCTGACCAACGTCAACTACAGCACGCAGGTCTTCCCGGCCATCTTGTGTGTGCTGTTCCTGTCGGTGATGCAGCGGTTCTGGACCAAGTTCTCGCCCAAGCCGATCCGGATCTTCTTCGTGCCGATGATGAGCCTGCTGATCACCGTGCCGGTGACGTTGTTCGTGCTGGGCCCGCTCGGTTTCCAGGCGGGCACCGCGTTCACCGCCGGGATCGTCTGGCTGTACGCCAAGCTGGGCTGGGTGGCCACCGCACTGCTGGCCATGCTGCTGCCGTTCCTGATCTCGGTGGGCATGCACAAGGCGCTGCTGCCGCCGACCATCAACCAGATCACCACCACCGGCCAGGAAATGCTCTACAACCCGGCGTCGCTGGCGCACAACATCTCCGAGGCCGGATCGAGCTTCGGCGTCGCCATACGCACCAAGAGCCCGGTCCTGCGCACCACCGCCATCTCCGCGGGTATCTCTGCCCTGTTCGGCATCACCGAACCCGCATTGTATGGCGTCACCCTGCAGAACAAGCGCGCTCTGCTCAGCGTCCTGTCCGGCTGTTTCGCCGGCGGCGCCTACCTGGGCCTGACCCACGTGGCCAGCTTCGCCGCCGTCGGCCCCGGCCTGGCCAGCATGTCGATGTTCCTGGACCCGAGCAACCCGATGAACCTGGTCAACGCCTGCATCGGAGCGGCCATCGCCTTCGCCGTCGCCATGGTCGTCTCGCTCACGCTGTGGAAGGACTCCGCATCTGCCACCCTCATCGTCGAGCACGATCCGGCCGCCACCCCCGACCAGCACACGGTCACCGCGGTCAGCCCGACGTCCGGCATCGCGCTCCCGCTGACCGAGGTCAACGACCCGGTGTTCTCCGGGGGCGTGCTCGGCGCGGGACTGGCCATCGTCCCCCAGTCCGGCGACTTCCACGCCCCGATCTCCGGCACCGTCGCGATGGTCTTCGACTCCCACCACGCCATCGGCCTGACCACCGACGACGGCGTCGAACTGCTCATTCACGTCGGCCTGGACACCGTGCGGCTGAACGGCGAGCACTTCACCGCCCACGTCACCAAGGGTGACCGGGTCGAGGCCGGGCAGCTGCTGCTGACCGCCGACCTGCCGGCGATCGCCGCGGCCGGCTACGACATCACCACGCCGATCGTGGTCACCAACTCCACCAACCACGAGGTGACCCCGATCGCCCCCGCCGGCCATGTCGCCGTCGGCGCCCCCCTGTTCGGCATCGCGGTGGAAGTGAAGGAGTCGGTCGATGTCGTTTCCTGACGGCTTCCTCTGGGGCGGCGCCATCGCCGCCAACCAGACCGAAGGAGCATGGAACGTCGACGGCAAGGGACCGTCGGTCGCCGACGTGGCGATGTACCGGCCAAAGCTGGACCCCAAGGACTACGCGGCACACCACGCCGTGTCCAGGGCGACCATCCAGGCCGCCCTGGCCGACACCGACGACACCTACTACCCCAAGCGCCGCGGGATCGACTTCTACCACCGGTACCGCGAGGACCTGGCGCTGTTCGCCGAGCTCGGCCTGAAGGTGCTGCGCGTCTCCATCGCCTGGACCCGGCTCTACCCGACCGGAGAAGAGACCGAACCCAACGAGGCCGGGATCGCCTACTACCAGGCGCTGTTCACCAAGATGAAGCGGCTGGGCATCGAACCGCTGGTCACCCTGTCCCACTACGAGAGCCCGGTGGCGCTGTCCGTCAAGTACAACGGATGGGCCGACCGGCGGGTGGTCGAGCTGTTCACCCGCTTCTCCCTGACCTGCTTCGAACGGTTCGGGTCGCTGGTGAACCGATGGCTGACGTTCAACGAGATCGACAGCGTCATGCGGCATCCGTTCACCTCGGCCGGGATCATCCCGGAGAACTGCCCGGACGGGGTGCAGGCGGCGTGCTACGCGGCGCTGCACCACCAGTACCTTGCGTCGGCGATCGCGACCGAGCAGTGTCACCGGCTCATCCCGGGCAGCCAGGTCGGCTGCATGCTCACCAAGCTGACGACCTACCCGCGGACCTGCGCGCCGGAGGACGTGGCCGCCACCCAGCACAAGAACCTGGACAACCTGTGGTTCGGCGACGTCCACGTCTTCGGGGAGTACCCGCGGCTGATGCTGGCCGACATCGCGCGGAAGGGCATCACCCTGCCGATCGAGCCCGGTGACGAGGAGATCCTGCGGGCGCATCCGGTCGATTTCGTGTCGTTCAGCTACTACCAGTCCTCGACCGAATCGGTGGACCCGAACGCCGAACGCACCCCGGGCAACACCATCCTCGGGGTGAAGAATCCGTACCTGCCGTCCAGCGAGTGGGGTTGGCAGATCGACGCGGTCGGGTTCCGGATCTCGCTGATCGAGCTGTACGACCGCTACCGCAAGCCGCTGTTCGTGGTGGAGAACGGCATCGGCGCGATCGACCAGGTCACCGAGGAGGGTGAGATCCACGATCCCTACCGGATCGCCTACTTCCGGGAGCACTTCACCCAGATGAAGAAGGCCGTCGCGGAGGGCGTGGAGCTGCTCGGCTACACCAGCTGGGGCACCATCGACCTGATCAGCGCCTCCAGCTCGCAGATCACCAAGCGATACGGCTTCATTCATGTGGATCAGGACGACCTCGGCGCCGGCACCGGCGACCGTCGGCGGAAGGACTCCTTCTGGTGGTATCAGAAGGTCATCGCCACCAACGGCGAGGAACTCTGAACCACCCGACAACCCGGCGAAGGGAGCGACGACGCTCATGCTCACTATCAAGAAAGTGCTCAACTCGAGCGTGATCCTCGTCGAGGACCCGCAGGGCCGGGAGTCGATCCTGCTCGGGAAGGGCATCGGCTACGGCCGGAGACCCGGCACCCCGGTGCCCACCCGAAAGGACGGCGAGGACCAGGACCAGGTTTTCATCCCGGTGGTCAATACGGATGTGCAGAACCTGGTCGAGCTGCTCACCGCGATCCCCACCCAATACCTGGAGATCACCCGTGGGATCGTCACCCACGCCCAGGACCTGGGGATGACGCTGCACCCACACATCTACCTGGCGCTGACCGACCATTTGCACTTCGCCGTCGAACGGTCCCGAGAGAACCTAGTGGTCACCAACCGGCTGGCCTGGGAGATCCAGCACTTCTACCCGGAGGAATTCGCCGTCGGCCGCTATGGGCTCACCCTGCTCCGTGACAAGCTCGCCGTTGAACTGCCCGACGAGGAAGCGGCCAACATCGCCTTCCACGTGGCCAACGCCCGGCACGGGGACGCTTCGACCACTTTCGACACCCTGCAGGCCGTCAAGCTGATTGACGCGGTCGTGACCATCGTCCGGTACAGCATGAACCTGCAGCTGATGGACCAGAGCCTGCACTTCGCGCGGTTCATGAGCCACATGCGTTACTTCGCAACGCGTTTCCTGGAGAACCGGATGCTGACCAGCCCCGACGACTTCCTGTTTGGCCAGGTCAGCCGGCGATACCCGCACGCCCACGTCGCCGCCGAGAAGATCCGCAACCACATCACAGCGCAGTACGGTCAACAGATCTCCAACGAAGAAGTCGCCTACCTCACGCTCCATATCGAACGGCTGGCATCGCCCTGAGCCGACGAAAGGTGGAGCGTGCACGGCCGGCGGGTCGAGGCCCCAGGCCGCTGGACCTGAGCGGCGCTACCAGGCGGCTCACGGACGTGGTCCGATAGCAGCGCCGCCCGGACACGGCAAAAGATATTGTCTGAAGGGATCGAATCCGTTACGGGCCCGGGTTCTGATAGCCGACCTTGCCACTAATTGCGCCCGGCAGATCTCCGCGGTTGGCGACCAGCAGGGTGCTGAACATGGTGGGCCTTTCGAGGTCGGGTGTGATCATCACGCGGATGTCGTCGGATGGCCGTGGCTGCCGGCGTGGGCGAGGAGCTCTTCTTCCTCCTGTGGCTGTGGATCTCGGCCGAGTGCGAGGCCGATCAGTGTTGCGACAACGCAGCCGGCCAGGTAGATCGCGATCGGTACCCAGTTGCCCGTTGTCCCGGCGAGGGCCGTGAAGACCAGGGGTGCGATCGCGCCGCCGACCAGGCCGGCGAGGGTGTAGGCCAGCGAGCTGCCGGCGTAGCGGAGCCGGAGATCGAACTGTTCGGTGATGTATGCGGCCGGTGGTCCGTACATGAGGGCGTGAAACGCCAGGCCAACGACAACACCGACGGTGAGCATCAGCACCGAGGAATCACCGATCATCAGGAAGAACACCGGCACCCAGATCGCGGAGCCGACGGCTGAGATGGCGTAGGGCAGGCGCCGGTTGATCCGGTCGCTGAGCGCGCCGGCCAGCGGGATGAAGGCCAGCTGGAATGTCGAACCGATCAGTACCGCGGTGAGTACCTGGCTGCGCGACATACCCAGCTGGATGGTGGCATAGGTGGTGACGAAGACGGTGAACAACGCGTAGAGCATGTCCGGGCCGATCCGGGCAAGTCCGGCGGCGAACAGGGGGCGCTTCTGGGTGGCGAAGACCTCCTTGATGGGCGCCCTTGGTTGATCACCGTTTTCCTTGATGGCCAGGAAGACCGGGGTGTCCTCCAGTTTCAGTCGGATCCAGAGCCCGAAACCGACCAGCACGGCAGAGATCAGGAACGCGACTCGCCAGCCCCAGGACAGGAATTGGTCCTCGGTGAGGGTGGCCGCGAGGATCGCGAGGACGCCGTTGGCCATCAGGTTGCCTGCTGGTGGACCGACCTGTGCGGCGGAGGCCCAGAAGCCACGCTTCTCGGGGTCGCCGTATTCGCTGGACAGCAGCACCGCGCCGCCCCACTCACCGCCGACGCCGACGCCCTGGGCGAAACGCAGAAGGACCAGAATGATCGGCGCGACCACACCAATGGTGGCGTAGCCGGGGAGCAAACCGACGAACAGGGTGGCGACCCCGATCAACACCAAGGTGCTGACGAGAACGCTTTTCCGGCCGAGCTTGTCACCGAGGCGACCGAATGCGCGATCGGATGCCTGGGCGACACCCACGGTGGGGGTGCGAATCAGGGCGATAGGAGAAAACGCAACAGCTGTCCAGGTCGGACCTGCGCGGCGCGGTCGACGTCGTCGTCGAGCACCACTGCGATGACGGGGTATCCGCCGGTGAGGGGGTGGTCGGCGAGGAAAATGACAGGTTGTCCGCTGGGCGGGACCTGGACGGCGCCGGGTGGTAGTCCTTCGCTGGGCATTTCGTGGGTAATGGTGCGATGCAGGGCGGGGGACGCCGGTTCCGCCGCTCCCGGATCGACGGGTCGATCAAGACGCACGCCGACCCGGTTGCTGTGCGGCGATACCCGCCATTCCCCGACAGCGAGGTTGGCCGGGTCGGCGAACCAGTCATCTCGCGGCCCGAGCCGTACTCGCAGCGAGGTGATCGGTTCACCCGAGACGGTCGCCGGCCGGCCGGCGACGGTCGACGGGCCGGGTTGACCGATCGGCGGTTCGTCGCAGTTGGCGATCGGCAGCTCGTCGCCCTTGGCGATCGGCGGCGGACCGAGCTTGGACAGGGTGTCGGCGCTACTCGAACCGAGAACCACCGGCGCATCGAAACCGCCGGCGACGGCCAGATAGGTTCGGAGCCCGCAGCGGGGGGCGCGCAGTCGTAGGGTTTGGCCCTTCGCCAGGCGTATCCGGGTGGCGTGCTCCACGGACTCCCCGTCGATGTCCGCGGCGGCCGGCGCCCCGGTCGTGGCGACGACGAGGTCCGATTCGGCTCGGACCACGAGCCCACCGAGCACGCACTCGATCGCGGTGGCCCCGGCAGAGTTGCCGACCAGTTCATTGGCCAGCGCATACGAGGCGCGGTCGGCCGCACCGGAACGCCCGACACCGTCGGCCGCATGACCGATTCGGCCGGAGTCCTGCAACAACGCGAGCGGCCCGGTACGGACCACGGTGAGCGAACGGTTCATGATCAAGCCTCCGATGTGCGGGGGTCCGTTGGGGCGGCCTTGGTCGCGCGACCGCCCGCTGCGGCGGTGCGCTGCTCCGCGGCATCGATGTCGACGAACTGAACCCAGTTACCGGGCTGGATTGCCGCCGGCGGTTCGGCGTCGATGTCCCACAGGACTCTCTGGGTGAAACCGATGACCTGCCAGCCGCCGGGTGATTGCCGCGGGTATACCGCCGAGAACTCGCCGGCGAGCCCGACGGATCCGGCTGCCACGCTGGACCTGGACTCGGCCCGGCGGGGAACCGTCAATCGCCGATCACCCCCGGCGAGGTAGGCGAATCCCGGGGCGAAGCCGACAAACGCTGCCCGCCAAGGGGTGCCGGTATGCGCCTGAATGATTTCCTGGATGCTGAGTCCGGTGGCGCTGGACACGTCCGCCAGGTCGGGACCGTCGTAGCGCACGGGGATGACCAGCGGGTGGCCGCCGCCTTCATCGTCTGCTTCGACCGTTGCACTGGTTGCCACAGTGAGTAACCGGTCGCCGAGCTCGACGATGTCGACGCCGGCGGCAAGTCGGACCAGCACCGTCTCAGAGGCCGGTATCAGGTCCTCGACCTCGGGGATTCTCGCCTGACGGAGGTGGGCCGCCACAGCCAGGGTGGTCGCCAGATCGCCGGTGTGCAGCAGTACCGCCCGATCGCCGGCCGGCAGCAGGCGGGTCGTCATGCGAACGCTCGCACGATGATTCCGGTGTCCAGCAGTGCCTGCCGAACGGTGGCGGCCATGTCGACCGCGCCTGGGCTGTCACCGTGGACACAAATACTCTCGGCATCGACCTTGACGTCCGTTCCGTCGACCGCGGCGATCACGCCTTCGGTGACGAGCCGAACCACCCTGGCGGCTACCGCCGCGGGTTCACTGAGCAGCGCTCCGGGCTGGTTGCGCGGGATCAGGGTCCCCTGTGCGCTGTAGCCACGGTCGGCGAACGCCTCCGGGACCGCACGAAGGCCGGCCCGCTCGGCGAGCTCGAGCAGGGCCGAACCGGGCGGGCCGAGCACCGGAAGTCGCGGGTCGACCGCGCGCACGGCGTCGATGACCGCTTGCGCCTGACTGTGATGATGAACTGTGGCGTTGTACAAGGCGCCGTGCGGCTTGACGTACCGAACACCGGTGCCAGCGACCTGGGCCAGCGCCTGCAGCGCCCCGATCTGATAGATCAGGTCGTCCGTCAGATCCGACGGGTCCATCTCGATGAAGCGTCGCCCGAACCCGGCCAGGTCCCGGTACCCCACCTGAGCACCCACGGTCACCCCGGCTCGCGCAGCGAACGCGCATGTTCTGCGCAACGTGCTCGGGTCACCGGCGTGGAAGCCGCACGCGACGTTCACGCTGCTCACTGACCGGATCATGGCCTCGTCATCGCCCAGGACCCACCGACCAAACGATTCTCCGACGTCACTATTGAGATCGATCTTGAACATGAGATGCACCCTCCAGGGGAGACCAGGACCCGTAGCGATCTGTGCTGGAGACATCAAACCACAGATTCGAGGATTGTGGAACAATCCTCGAATTAAATCGGTGTAATATTGCGGCATGACAACATCTCGGCCGCCAGCTCAGTCGGACGCCCTTCGCGCGTTGGGCAACGCCCGGGTGCGAGTGGTTCAACTGTCCACAGCGAGCCGAGTGGCGGACGCGATTCGCGAGCAGGTCAGTGAAGGACTTTTCCGACCGGGGTCGAAATTGCCTGAAGAGGCCATTGGTGAAGTGCTCGGCGTGTCCCGTAACACCGTGCGGGAAGCATTCGTCGAACTCACCGGTGATCGACTTCTCGTGCGCGAACCCAACCGGGGGGTGTTCGTCGCCGTGCCGGACTCGGCAGCCGTGGTCGACATCTACCGGGCGCGTCGGATCCTGGAAATCGGTGCGGTCAAGGGCGGCGGATCCACGGACCTCGTTGCCGCCGTCCGGGGCGCGGTCGACGAAGGCATGGCTGCCAGGGCACGGGGAGACGTCATCGCCGTCGGAACGGCGAACCAGCATTTCCACCGATCACTCGTCGGCCTGGCCGGCAGTACCCGGCTCGACCGACTGATGAGACAGATGCTCGCCGAGATGCGGTTGGTCTTCCACGCCGGCAACCTCGACCAGCTCTTCCACCAGGGATACCTGGACGACAACGAAAAACTGTGCAGATTGCTGGAGTCCGGCGATTTCGACTCGGCCGCCGACGCTCTGGGCCCGTACCTCGATCGTTCCGAGGCCGAAGTGCTGCAGGCGATCTCACCTGCTGGCCGCCAGTCGGCCCCGAACTAGCGAGTGCCCTTAATAACCGGGCTCCTCCGTCGCCAGGTTGTTTCAGTGCTCTCCTGCTGTGCCGATTGGCGGCCCCTCCTTCGTCGTGTCCGACTAGCGGGTCAGGTCGAACGGATGCCCTGCCGGGTCCGCCAGGGTCCGGAACCGCTCGCCGGTGCCGTCCAGCACAGTCGCACCCAACTCGACAGCGCGTGCCTGAGTTGCGTCCAGATCGTCGACGATGATATCCAGGTGCGCCTGCTGCGGGTGTGCCGGATCGGGCCACTGCGGCCGGGTGTACGTGCTGACCTGCTGGAACATCACGCTCTTGCCGTTCCCGGCAATGAGCGCTCCTTCCGGCCCGTCGTAGGTGACCTCCATGCCGAGCAGATCCGCATAGAACCGGGCGAGCCCGGTCGAGTCGGGGGCGTCGATGGTCACCGCAAACAAGCCCATTTTCGGGCCGATGCCCTCCCGCTGGCAGATGTCGAACGGGTGCCCGGCCGGATCGGCAAGGGTGATCCAGGAGGCGCCGTCCGCCAACTGCGTGGCGCCCAAGGCCACCGCCCTCGCCGCGGCCGCCTCGTGATCGTCGATCAGCAGGTCTAGGTGGAATTGCTGGGGAAGGTCCTGCCCGGGCCACTGCGGGGGCAGATGGGTAGCGACTTGTTGGAAGGCGACCTGCTGGCCGTCCTCGGCTTGCACCGTGATCCAGTCGGGCACGGTTCGGACGACCTCCCAGCCGGTGAGTTGGACGTAGAAGTCGGCGAGCTTCCTGACGTCCGTCGTGTCGAAGGCGACGAGTTCGAGGGTTCCGGTCACTGTCATGACCGACATGGTGCACCCTGCCACCGACAGCGGCGCCGACAGCGGCACCCGGGTGAACCAGGTGCATCAGTGACCTGGGTCGGAATCGCCACCGTCCGGCCGCGGCGACACGGTGGCAGACAGCGCCAGATCCAGGCGCGCGGTGATGCTGGTGCCGCGCCCCGGCGGGCTGTCAACCACCAGGTCTCCACCGACCGCCGCCCATCGGTCCAGCAGCCCGCGAAGGCCGGTTCCAGCATTCACATCCGCACCACCAGGGCCGTCGTCGGTGACGGAGAGAATGAGCTGCTGGTCGTGATCCCCCGCAGGGCGCACGGGAACCTCCAGGTGATGCAGCGTGACCTCGACCCGCGCCTGACGGGCACCGTGCTTGGCGGCGTTGGTCAGCGACTCGGCAAGAACGTAATAGGCGGCGATCTCGACGTCGGCCGGTAGTCGGCGCGGTTCGATGCCGCCGGTGACCACCGCGATCCCGGAACGGCGGGCCAGATCGGCGACGGCCCCGGGCAGCCCGCGCCGGGCCAGGACCTCCGGGTGTAAGCCGCGGGCCAGCTCGCGGAGTTCGGAGATGGCGTCCTGAAGCTGGTCGCCGGCCCGTTCGATCAGCGCCTTCGCCGTTCGCACATCCGTGTCCAAGGCCGCGTGAGCAGCGGTGACCGCCATGGCCACCGCCACCAGCTGCTGCTGTGCGCCGTCGTGCAGATCGTGCTCCAGTCGCCGACGCGCCTCGTCGGACACGCTCACCAGGCGTCGGCGGCTGGCCCGCAGGTCCGCGATTGCCCGCCGGCGTTCGCTGATGTCCCGCAGGTAGCCGACGAACATCGTCCGACCTTCGCGCTCGATGCGGGTGATGGTGAGTTCGACGGGAATGGTCGCGCCGCCCGCACCCAGCCCGGTGACCTCGAACCGGCGCCCCAGGATGGTGCTGTCCTGTCCGGAAACTGCGCGGGTGAGGCCGGCGCGGTGCCGTGATCGCAGCGCCTCGGGAATGACGAGATCGGCTAGGTCACGGCCGGCGACCTCGGTGCTCGGCAGCCCGAACATGTTCTCCGCGGCCGGGTTCCAGAAAAGCACCCGCCCGGATTCGTCGATGATAACCACGGCATCCATGGCCGACGCTAGGATCGCGGAGGTCAGGGTGGTCAGCTGCAGGACGGCAGAATCCGGCGGCGAGGTCGGCGAGGTCATCAGGGTTCGGCCAGGTACATCAGGACCGCGCGCACCCGATGGTGGTAGTCCTGGTGCCCGGTCAGGTCGAGCTTGGCGAAAATCGAATTGATGTGCCGTTCCACCCCGCGCACGGTGAGGAACAACCGGTCGGCGAGCACCGCGTTGTTCGCCCCTTCGGCCATTCCGGCGAGCACCTCGGTCTCCCGTGGGGTGAGCCGGCCCAGTGGCGATTCCGTCGGGCGCCCGGCCTGGAGCAGCCGCTGCACGACCTGCTGATCGACGACAGAACGACCCGCCGCCACCTCACGCACCGCGTGCAGCAGCTCGCCCGGTTGTGCCACCCGCTCTTTGAGCAGATACGCCCGGCCCGCCGTGCCACCCTCCATCAAGGCCAGCGCGTACTCCGGGTCGTCACGGCTGGACAGGACCACCACGCCGATCTTCGGCCGTTGCCGGCGGAGCTCGATCGCGACCCGGACGCCGTCGTCGGCCAGTAGCGGTGGCATCCGGATGTCGGTCACCACCACATCCGGTTCATGCTCGATGATCGCCTGTCGCAGGCCGTCGGCATCCTCGCAGGACGCCGCGACCCGAATATCGGGCGCGGCCCGCAGGATCGCCACGACGCCCTCCCGCACGAGCAGGTTGTCCTCGGCCAGCACCACCGACAGCGCCATCCGATCAGTACACCACCAACCCGGTCGGCGAGAACCAGGACCGCGCGCCTCCCGCCTTGATGATCGACTGGCCGTCCATCACACCGTTCGAGGCCGCGGGTGTGGTGCTGGCATCCATGTTCACGTGGATGTTGCCGCACCTGGCGAGGGTGGTGTCAGCGACCTGTCGGGTAGCCGCGGTCCGGGCGATTCTTGACCGTGCAACCCCACGACGTCGGAGGACGACCATGAAGGACTTCACGAGCGCATCGCAGCCAGGTCGGTGGGGTCGGGTCGCCGCCGTGGCGGCCACGATGTGTGTCACGGTCGTGGTGGCCTCCTGCGGCACAAGTGTCGGCGCCGGCACGAACGGGGGGACCGTGTCGACGACGTCTCCGGGCAGCGAGCGTCAGGGCGACGTCGACGGTCTCGTCGACGTCGGCAACGGCCGCAGGATCTACGCGAAATGCCAGGGGAAGGGTTCGCCCACCGTCGTCCTCATCGCAGGCAAGGGCAACGGGGCCCAGGACTGGCAGGACGTGCTGGCCCCCGGCGATCCCGCCCATGACGCCCCCGGCGATGACGTGCCCTGGGGTATCGGGACGCTCGAGCCGAGCGAGGATGCCGTCTTCGGGTCGGTCGCCCGGTTCACCCGGGTATGCACCTATGACCGGCCCGACATCCGTGTCGAAGGAACCGATATCACCACTCCCCGGCCGCAACCACACACCGTCGACCTCGACGTCGGCGACCTGCACGCGCTGCTGACCGCTCTCCAGGAGCCGGCGCCGTACGTCCTCGTCGCCCACTCCTACGGGGGATTGATCGCCACGCTGTTCGCTCGGACGTATCCGGAAACCGTTGGCGGTCTGGTGATGGTCGACACCGTCACGCCGCTCATGGAGGACGTCACGAGCGGCGAGCGGCTCGTCAATTGGGATGTCACCAATGCGACGACCTCACCCCAGGTGCGCGAAGGGGTCAAGCTCATCGACGCCTTCGAGAAGATCAACGCGGCGCCGCCACTGCCGGAGCTGCCCGCGGTCGTGCTCTCTGCCGACAAGCCCTGGCGGACCGACCTTTTGCCCGCCGCGGCCTCCGCGCAGGAGACCGTGACGTTTGCCGAATGGCTTGCCTCGCAGGAACTGCTGGCGAAGGATCTCGGCGCCGAGCACGTCACCAACACCGATAGCGGGCATGACATCTACCTGTACCACCCGGCGCTGATCACGGACGAGATCCAGGACGTCGTCGATGACGTCCGCGAGCAGGCCCCGCCACTCCCGAACTGACCCCACCACGCACCGGGTCGGCGTCTCACCGGGCCCGCCCTGCAACCGGCCCACCCCACACCCTGCTCCGAATCGGCCCATCCGCCGGTCCGGGAACCCAACCACCCCTTGCGAATTCGCCGTCCGGATATGAAACCCGGCAGGCGATTCGACCGAAGCTCTGGAGGAGCAGCCATGAAGCACACCAGTTCTGCCGTGCGATCCGCAGTGTTCGCGGCAGTGGTGATGATTGTCGCGCCTGTGCTTGCCGCCTGCGGTGGTTCGGCCGACGGCGCACCCGCACCCGAATCCGCAGTCGCGACGAGCGGCGGATCGACGACCGCGTCCGGCGATGTCGCCGGAACGTTCGATATCGGAGCCGGTCGCATGGTGTACGCCGAATGTCGCGGGACCGGTTCGCCCACAGTTGTTCTGGTGTCCGGGCTGGACGCGGCCGGTGACCTGTGGGACAGCCCGCTGACGCCCGGTGCGCGGGTGTTCCCAACGATCGCCGAGCACACCAGGGTGTGCTCCTATGACCGCCCGGGAACCACCCGGGCGATCGCGGGAGGCGGGATCAGCAGGAGCGACCCGGTCCCGCAGCCGACCACGACCGCGGATGCCGTCTCGGATCTGCACGCCCTGCTCGGCGCATTGAAGATCGCGGATTCGGTCGTGCTGGTCGGTCATTCATACGGTGGCGTCGTCAGCCGGCTCTATGCGAGCACGTATCCCGCGGACGTCGCCGGAATGGTGTTGGTGGACAGCCTGTCGCCGGAATTGCGAGCCAACATGACGGCCGAGGAATGGGAAATCTGGAATGTCCTGAACGAGCGGACGCCCGAGCAGATCCTCGACTACCCGGACCTCGAGATCATCGACGCCAGTCGAGCGCTCGATCAACTCGTCGATGCCGCGGCGATCAAGCAGATGCCGCTCGTCGTGATCACCGCAGACGAGCTGAACGGGCCGAAGATCGGTGAGCAGGCGCTGGCGGGTCAGCTGCCACCAGGGGTGCCCGCCGACTTCGGCTATCTGATCGACGCGGCTCATCAGGACGCCCAGGCGAAGGTGGCGCTGCTGGTCGAGGGAGCCGAGCATGTCACTGCTCACAGCGGACACAACGTGATGATCGACAACGCGCCGGTGGTGATCGACGCGATCGACACCGTCGTCGATGCCATCCGCGACAACCGGTCGGCGGCCGTCGCATGAGTAAGTCGGCGTTCCTGGGTGTGTCACTGCTCGTCGTCGTGTCGCTGGCCACCGTTGCGTGCAGCGGCAGTGGGTCATCGGCGACATCGTCGTCCGCGTCGACAATGATTGCTCAGCAGGGAGTCTCGCAAGACCTGACGCCATTTCCGGCTGACGTGATCAGCCCGCTGATCATCGCCGACGTGGCCCCGGACCCGGTGCCGGTCAAGGGATCCGACGACCAGGTTCACGTGGCCTACGAGTTGACCGTGCTCAACTTCGCCCCACGCCCGGCGACGGTCACCTCGGTCGAGACGCTGGCCCCCGATGGCAGCGTGGTCACAGCGTTGACCCAGGAGCAGGTCGCCGCTCGGACGATGATTGTGGCCGATTACTCGACCCCGCAACCCGTCCACAGTGGTGAACGAGGCGACGCTCCATCGACCAGGATTGCGGCGGGCAAGACCGCGTTACTCGTCCTGGACGACGTCTATGCCTCCCGGGAGACCATCCCGACGTCGGTCACTCATCGGATCTCGGCGACATTCGGTCCGGCCGAGTCCGGCGAGGGTGCGATCGCGGTGCTCTGGCCCGACCAGGTGACCCAGACCGGGGGACCGGTGACCATCTCCACCTCCCAGCCGGTCCAGATCGGTGCCCCGCTCGCCGGGCCCGGGTGGTTCATCACGGCGGGCTGCTGCACCCTCAACGCCCACCGCAACGTGCTGCTGCCGGTGGGTGGTCGGATCAACGGGGCGGAACGCTTCGCCATCGACGCGGTTCAGGTCGATGTGGCCGAGGCCGAGAGGCGCGGTCTCGTGGATGACGTGGTGCGCAAAGGCGATCCGGCGCAAAACGACAGCTATCTTGCCTACGGCGCACTGCTTCTCGCGGTCGCCGACGCCACCGTGGTTCAGGTGGAGGCCGGTGTGCCCGATACCGCACCCGGCTCTCTGCCCCTCGGTCCCGGCTTCACCCTCGCGAACCTCGGGGGCAACGCGGTGACCCTCGAACTGGCCCCCGACCTGTTCGCGGTGTACTACCACCTGGCGCCCGGGTCACCGACGGTCAAGGTGGGCGACAAGGTGGCCAAGGGCGACGTGATCGCCAGGCTCGGCAACTCCGGCAACTCGTCAGAGGCTCATCTGCATTTCCAGTTGAGTCGCACGCCGTTGATCTTTTCGTCGGACAGCGTCCCCTATGTTTTCGACGAATTCACGGTGGTGGGCTCAGTGGACGAGACGACGATGAGCATCCTGCACCAGCCGACGCCTGGCCCGCGCCGAGCGGAGCTGCCCCTTGCGCTGACCGTCGTCGACTTTCCCTGAGCTGTCCGGCTTCCCGGTTGGTGCTGCAGCAACCCCAGACCGCCAAGCCGGTTCACGGCAGCGTGATACCGAGCACCGAAGCGATCGTCCGGACCACCCCGTTGTCCGAGTTGGCCGGGGCGACGTAGCGGGCACGGGCCCGGAGCAGGGGGTGCGCGTTGTCCATCGCGAAGGAGTACTCCGCGGTGTCCATCATTTCCAGGTCGTTGAGGAAGTCGCCGAAGACCATGGTCTGCGCGGGGGTGATGCCGAGGGCGTCCTGCAGGTGGTTGATCGCGGCGCCCTTGTTGGCGGTCTTGCTGGTCACGTCGATCCAGTGCTCACCGGAGACGGTGACCAGCATGGTGTCGCGGAAGACGGCCAGGGCCGGCTCGATGTTCCGTTCAGAGGATTCCAGGTCGTAGACGGCGATCTTCAGGACCTCGTCGTCAATCACTTCCAGCAGGTCGTCGACGATCTTCAGCCGCCGGTAGTACGGGTCAACCCCGTCGAAGAAGGCCGGGTCGCTCCGTTCGACGAAGGCGGTGCTCTTGCTGCACACCACAACCCCGGCATCGGCGCCGGCGGCGATGGTCTCCCGCAGGCTGATCACCAATCGACGGGCGTCCGCCCTGGACAGGCAGTCGGAGCTGATCTCCACTCCGCGGCGCATCACGCACGAGCCGTTCTCGGCGATGAAGACCATGCCGTCGGCGATGTCGGCGAACTGATCCAGCAGCGTGTAGTACTGCCGGCCGCTGGCCGGACAGAACAGCACGCCGCGCCGCTGCAGCTCGTCGACCAATGGCCAGAACTGCTGGTGCAGTTCCTTGTTCTCGTCCAGCAGCGTGCCGTCCATGTCCGCCACGACCAGCCGAATGTCCGGCGTCGGGTCGAAGACGGGAATCGTCACAGGCTCCGCGAGCAACAAAACAGGCATCCTTCGGGTCTCGCAGCAGGCGTGCTGCGGTGATCAGCAACAATTTGTCACCGATGGGGAGACGCCCACCCTCGATCAAACGTTGTGTCGGTGTGACCCAGACGGCCGTAGCCGCGCTCACCAGATCGAAGGCCAAGGCGGCCGATCAGCTGTCTTGCCATACCACTGGCGCTCTTGTCGGTAGCGATGTGACCACTTACAGTTTTCACGATGCGACGGCGCACGATCCGCCACTGCGGGGAGAGGCGGCCATGAAGACCACGAAGGAAGACCACGAACCCGCTGCTTCGCCCCGCCCGCCTGTCGCTGCCGGCGAATCGCCGCGACCGGTCGCGGACCGGCAAGTCGGGTCCTGGGTCATCCCGATCCCCGGTTTGGCGCTCAATCCCCCTCCCGGAGAGGTGCGTCGACACAGCGCGCCGAACGATGCGCTCGGTGGAACCGCACTCAGCCCGGACCTTGCCGACCGGCTGAGCAGTCGCCGAGGTCGCGGCGAACCGTTGCCACCGGATGTCGCCCAATCGATGGGCGACGCGATGGGCGCCGACCTGAACGCAGTGCGGATCCACACCGGGCCCGAGCCCGCGGAACTCGCCCGGTCCGTGCAGGCGGTGGCGTTCACCCAGGGTGCGGACATCTACTTCGGCGCGGGCAGCTACGCCCCCCGGACGCCCGCTGGAGAGCGGCTGTTGGCGCACGAGTTGGCGCACACCGTGCAGCAGAGCGCCGGCATGTCAGGTGCCCGGGGAGCCCGCGGTGGCCCGATCATCGGGCACGCCGCCGACCCGGCCGAGGCCGAGGCGGACCGGATCGCGGACAGTGCGCTGAGCGTGCTGCGACGCCGGGCAGCGGTTCGTTCCGACGACGTGTCCGCGGGCCGTTCCGACCTGATGCTTCGGCGGACGGCATCACTGGCGACCCTCCGGTCGTGCTCGCTGCCGTCGGCGCCGGACCGGCCCGGCAGCGCCGTGGTGAATCGGCCGGCGATCACCGCAGTGGGCGATGCTCGGCAGGTGCGGCGAATGCCGGCCGCCTTCGGCACCACGACGGCGGCCGCGCTCAAGTCCGGCTGGGGCTTCATGCTGGTCGCCAATACCCCCTGGGATCTGATCCTCAAGGCACTCCGGGGCTATGCCGCGCTCCAGGTCGATCAGTACGACGCCCGAACCGCAGCGCTGAAGCCGATGCCGGGCCTGATCGCGGCGTGGGAGGCGCACCACAAGGTCGGCACCAAGAAGCTGGACTCCGACGAGAAGACCAAAGTCGCCGCGATCAAGCACCTGCGGGATCTGATCGATGCCGAGGTTCGCGAACTCGCCGAAGCCGGTGTCCTGGTCAACGAGCGGACGCAGGGTATCGGCGCGTTGCGGTTCAAGGGTGACTACCTGCTCGAACAGGTCTTCCAGGGCGTGACGACCCTTACGCTCGGCAACGCGGGTCTCTCCGTGACCAAGATTCAGCAGGCGCTCGCGGACATGTCCCACCTCGGCTCCGACAAGGTCACCGGCACGTTCGACGCCGACACCGGGGCGGCGATCCGGAGTTTCCAGCAGGCGCAGGGGGTGCCCGAGAGCGGCATCGTGGACAAGAAGACCATGGTCAAGCTGTCGACGATTTTCCAGGGCCACAGCGTCGAGTTGGCGCTCGCCCGGGCGCCGGGCGTCGAGGCCAAGGATGCGCCGGGCGAGTTCGTGTGGGGTGCGGCCCCGGCCGAGCTGACCGAGGGAACCCGTGACCTGTCCGGGACGGACAAGACCGCAGCCACCGCAGCCGTGAAGACCTCCCAGCAGGCCGGGGTGGGCGGCCTGCTGCCGACCTTCGTCAGCAATCTGCCGGGCAAGGGCAGCTACCAGGCCCGGCTGAAGGCGGAGGTCACGGCCCTCGCGCAGCTGGAGTACGACCAGATCGCCCGAGGGATGGCCGCCAAGCGCAAGGATTCGGACCTGTTCGGCTGGGACCAGATCAGGGAGGTCGCGAAGCGGTCGAAGGCCGCCACCGACGCCGTCTTCGGAAAGTTCGCCGTCGGTCCCCAGCTCGCGCCGGGCGTCAGCATTCACGATGCGTGGGACACCAAGGTCAAGGCGCTCAAGGATGAGGACGCCCTGAACGGCGCCGCGAACTGGCGGGTGGAGAAGCTCCTGACCGGCCATCCGAACGTGCGGCAGCTGGACAAGGAGCACGGAGCCATCCAGACCCGCGACGCCGAGAAGGTGATCGTGGCGAAGGTGAAGTCCGAGATCGTGGCCGCCATGCGGGATGAACTGGTCGAGACGCACAAGGCCTGGCCCGCCTTCGCCGGCGGCGGCATCGTGAACATCCAGCGGTTCAGGGCCAGCACCGACCCGCACAACCGGCACCTGATGTGGGACCTTTTCCAGACTGTGGTCCACGAGTACCTGCACACCTTGGAGCACTCGCGCTACCGCACCTACCGGGAATCGCTGGGTCAGCAGGGGGGCGACTTCACGCTCCGCGAGGGTGTCACGGAGTACTTCACCCACACCGTGCTCGACGCCGTGACCTACGACGACGCGCTGCGCACCGCAGTGGAGGGCGAATTCCACGACGACACCGTCCAGCATCCGATTCCGCGGTATGTCGGCTACGGCGAACGGGCCAACGCCGAAAAGCTCGCCGGGACCGTCGGCGCCCGTAACGTGCTGGCCGCCTTCTTCCTCGGCGATGTCGAAAAGATCGGTGGCACAGCATGACCGACCCCACCAAGGCGGCCCTGCGGGCCTTTCTGGCCAGGGACCTTGCCGGGCTGGCGGCGGTGGGCGGCCTGCCGTCCGGCCTGGCGCTGAACGACGTGGCGGCCGAACTCGGCGCGGACCCGTCGGCATTCGGACGGTTCTTCCTGGGGGACCCCGCCCAGGAGACCTTCTGGTGTCCGGTGGTGGGTGTCGAGGGTTTCGACAACACGATCAAGATCTGGTTCCGCGACGGCATTGTGGTGAAACTGGAAGGGGAATGGCCGGAGATCGCCCCCGACGCCATCACCACGCTCGGTGCGCCGGAGCTCGAGCTGGACCATCGCATGGATGTCACCCTGGTACAGGGCGGCGAGCGGGTCTGGCCGAGCAAGGGGATCGCCCTCAAGGTGAATCGCGCCGGCACGCTGGCGGTCGGGCTGGCGACCTTCCCGCCGATCACCGCCGACGGGTACCGCGCATCCTTGAAAGACGTTGATGAGTACCGGGAATCCCCGGCCTGAGGACCGGCGGTGACGCGTGGGTGTGGTCGGCATCCGCACCCCGCTCATCGCGCCGGTCGCTGCGCGGTTCATGCTGGGACGCATGTCATCGACCGCCGTCAGAACAGGACTGTCACGCTGATGTCCGCACCAGACACCGACTCGACTGTCGAACACATCCTGCGCACCTACGACACGATCACGGTCGTCGGCGCCAGCAACGCCGGGCACAAACCGGCGCACTACGTGCCCGAGCACATGCAGGACCATGGCTGGCGGATCATCCCGGTCAACCCGACTGCGACCAGAATTCTCGGCGAGACGGTGCACCCGACCCTCGCCGACGTCCCTGAACAGGTGGGCCTGGTCGACGTCTTCCGGCCCTCCGACGCCACCCCGGACATTGCGCGGCAAGCGGTGGCAGCCGGGGCGAGCGCGTTGTGGCTGCAACTCGGCATCGCCTCCGCGGAGGCCCGCGACATCGCCGAAGCAGCGGGCCTGCTGTACGTGGAGAACCGCTGCCTGATCATCGAGCAACGCCGGCTGCGGCTCGACGCCCCTTCCTGAGATGGCTGCGACGCGGCGGGCAACCGTTGATGACGTGCACGAGATCGCCTCCGCCATGCCGTATGTCACCGTCGAGAACGGATCGAGCGGCAACCCGGTCTACCAGGTCGGCGGCAAGTCGTTCATCTTCTTCCGCACCCCGCGCCCGGATGCGTTCGACCCGGACACCGGTGAGCGCTACCAGGACGTCATTGTCTTCTGGGTGCCATCCGAAGAAGACAAACTGGCATTGGTGCAGGACGGGTCGAGCCCGTTCTTCACCACGCCGCACTTCAACGGTCACCGCTCGGTGCTGCTCCGGGCCGGCCGGATCGGTGAGTTGAGCAGACAAGAACTGGCCGAGGTGATCCAGGACGCCTGGCTGTCCCGCGCCTCCGCCCGCCGCGCCAAGGAATGGCTCAGCGTCCGGGACCGGGGCGGCGAACCCTGACGTGGTGCCGGGCTCTGCCTCGCCCGGGAACATCCATCGGCCCCTGACCGATTTTCTTACCCGGCCGCACGTCTCCCGGCCTCACGGAGGTCAGGTGAGCGAGCTCGTCAGTTGCTTGCTCAGCAGAGCCACGAACGCCGCGGGTTCCGCGAGTTCGCCGCCTTCGGCCAGCAGGGCCATCCCGTAGAGCAGGTGTGCGGTGTCGGCCAAACCGGGGTCGTCCGCACGCGCCTCGTGGGCCGCCTTGAGGCCGGCGACCAGCGGGTGCTTCGGGTTCAGTTCCAGAGTCCGCTTCACCTTCGGCAGCGGTTGGCCCATCGCCCGGTACATCTTCTCCAGCGTGGGCGTCAGGTCGCCAGGATCGCCGACCAGCACCGCGGCAGAATCGACGAGCCGATGCGAGAGCCGGACCTCCTTGACGTCATCGGTGAGGGTCGACGCCATCCACGTCGTCAGATCCTCGAAACCCTTCTTGATGTCCTCGTCGACATCGTCGCCGCCGAGGTCCACCTCGCCCTTGGCGATCGAGGCGAGCTGCTTGCCCTCGAACGACGGCACGGCGTCGATCCACACCTCGTCGACCTGATCGGTCAGCAGCAGCACCTCGTAGCCCTTCGCGCGGAAGGCCTCCATGTGCGGTGAGTTCTCCAGCGCCGCCCGGGATTCCCCGGTGGCGTAGTAGATCGACTCCTGGCCTTCCGGCATCCGCTCGAGGTACTCGCGCAGGGTTGTCGGCTTCTCCGGGTCGTTCGTCGACGGGAACGAGCAGATCTCCAGGATGGCGTCCCGGTTGTCGTAGTCGGAGATCAGGCCTTCCTTGACCGCCCGGCCGAGTTCGGACCAGAACGTCGCGTACTTCTCCGGCTCGTCGGACTGCATGGTTTTGACGGTCGAGAGCACCTTCTTCACCAGCCGCTTACGGATCAGCTGGATCTGCCGGTCCTGCTGCAGAATCTCTCGAGAAATGTTGAGCGACAGGTCATTCGCATCAACGACACCCTTGACGAAGCGCAGGTACTCGGGGACCAGTGCCTCGCAGTCGTCCATGATGAAGACCCGTTTGACGTACAGCTGCACGCCGCGCTTGCTGTCCCGCATGAACAGGTCCATCGGGGCGTGGCTGGGCAGGAACAGCAACGCCTGGTACTCGAACGTGCCTTCGGCGGAGAGCCGGATGGTCTCCAGCGGCGGCTGCCAGTCGTGGCTGACGTGGTGATAGAACTCGGTGTACTCTTCCTCGGTCACCTCGCTCTGCGCCCGCGCCCACAGCGCCTTGCGGGAATTGATGACGACGGGTTCCGGTGCGGCGTCGATGGTCTCGGTGTCGTCTTCGTCGGGCTCCGCCTTCGCCGGGACGGGGTCCGGCAGCATCCGGATCGGCCAGGTGATGAAGTCCGAGTAGCGCTTCACCGTGCTGCGGACCGTCGCAGGCTTGGTGAAATCGTGCAGCGCGTCCTCGGCGTCCTCGGGCTTCAGGTGCAGGGTCACCGATGTGCCTTGGGGTGCGTCCGGCTCCTCTGCGACGGTGTAGGTGCCCTCACCGGTGGATTCCCAGCGGACGCCGGTGTGTGCGCCGGCCTTCCGGGTGACCAGCGTGACCCGGTCGGCGACCATGAAGCTGGAGTAGAACCCGACGCCGAACTGCCCGATCAGCTCGGTCGTTTGCTCCTCGGACGCGCCGCCTGCCTCTCGGGCCTGCCGCAGCTTCGCGAGCATCTCGGCGGTGCCGGACTTGGCGATGGTGCCGATCAGGTCGATGACCTCGTCCCGGCTCATCCCGATGCCGTTGTCCCGGATGGTCAGGGTGCGCTGCGCCGGGTCGGTGTCGATCGAGATGTGCAGGTCGGAGGTGTCGACCTCGAGCTCTTTATCCTGGTAGGCGGCGAGCCGCAGCTTGTCCAGGGCGTCGGAGGCGTTGGAGATGAGCTCGCGGAGGAAGACGTCCTTCGTCGAATAGATCGAGTGGATCATCAGCTGCAGGAGCTGGCGGGCCTCCGCCTGGAACTCGATCGTTTCGGTTGGCATGGTTTCGGTCGACATTGCTGACAGCCCTCTCAAACCCGCTCGGATTGGTGCACCGGCAACCATAGTCGGCCACGGTCGTCTCGCGATCCCTGCCACCATCGGCGTCCCCCGCAGCAGTGCCTTCGGTGGGCGGCAGCAGCTCGGTCAGCCGGCGTCCAGCTGGCGGATCACCGCGACCGGGACATCAGCGTGGGCCAGCAACCCGCGGCTGGTGGATCCGAGACCCCGGTCCGCCGAGTTGCCGACGCCGGTAGAACCGACGACCAGCAGCGAGGCTCCCAACTCCGACGCGACATCCCGCAGGACCTGTTGGGGGTGTCCGTGACGCACGGTGGGATGCACGGCGACACCGGGATGCCGTTCGGAGTGCGCGGCCAACGCTGCGGTCAGGTCGGCGAGCTGTTCGCCGTCGGCCTGGTCATGGTCGACTCCAAGATGAAACGTGCGGCGGAAACCCTGCACAGGACTGCTGTCCCAGATGTGGACGGGCACGAGTGAGACACCCCGGGTCTTCGCGGCGTCGAATGCGAAGTCGATGGCGGACGCCGATGCCGCGGAGTCGTCGACGCCCAGGACCACCGGACCGGTGGACGGTACTGCCGACGCGTCACCCCGCAGCACGACCACCGGCCCTCTGCTCTGCTCGGCGGTGTAGGTGGCTACCGAACCGATCAGCGTCTCCAGCGCCTGGTGTTGGGCTTGACTGGCGATCACGGTCAGCGCCGCGACTCCGGTGATCTCCAGGAGTGCGGTGGCGGCCGGTTCGTGTTCCTGGACGGTTTCGATCGTCAGCGACGGATGGACGCGACGGACATCGTCGGCGGCGGTCGCGAGCAGCTGATCGGCGTCGATCTCCGCTTCCTCGTAGGGGACCGATCCGGGCAGCGCACTGTTCTTCGACCCGTAGGCGTAGAGCACATAGGAATACAGCAGCACCAGCCGCACACCGCGCCCGGCCGCCTCGCCCGCAGCCCATAGGGCAGCAGCTGTCGAGGTCTCGGAGCCATCGATCCCGACGACGACGTCGGTCTTCCTGATGCCGTGCATGCTGTCCCGCTCCCTGACCTTCGATCCGCTCCGCCTGCGGATTCCCGACCCGACCCTACCGACCGCAGGATGAGCGCCGAGTGCCCAGTGTCTGCCACGATCACGACGTCTGTTGAGGACCCGGGCCGGCTGGTCGCCCAACTGCTCAGGGCGGGGATCAGCGTCACGGTGAGCCACGCAGAGGTGGAGATGGTGATGGCCGCCCGATCACTGGCCATCCTGAATCGTCGTCAGCCGCCGGGCGGTGGGCCACCCGTTCCACCGACGTCCGCAGCCGGTGTATTCCACGGCTCGATGACGCGCGCACGCGGCCTTACGCGATCGGCCCGAACAGCGCCTGTTTGTCCAGCCCTTCGACGTCCAGGGCGTCGAGCAGGCTGACGAGCTGCCGCTCCTCGAAACCGAAGTGGGTCCGCATCACGGCCTCGATCCCGTCCAGATGCCTGAGCAGGGCGACCTTCTCCTCGCCCGTTCGTAGCGCCTGCTCCAGCCCGCGGATCAGGTGCGCGATCATGCTGTGGTCCTGTTTCAGCTTGCTGACCGTTCCCGCGAGCTCGGGCTGCGCCCCGAGGACCAGCGGGAACAAGGTCGCGTCCTCACTGGTGTGGTGCCCGCTCAGCGCGACACAGAATCCGCCGCAGAACAGCTGAAGATCGTTGGACACCAACGACTCCGGCTGCTCACCGTGTTCGATGCTCGCGCGGGCGATGTCCAATGCGTCACGCAGCCGCTGGTGGACTGCGCGCATTTCCTGACCCCAAGCCATCGCACGATGTTCGTTCATGCTGCTGGGAGCGCGTTCTGGCACGGGTATTCAGACCTTCGTGGTTCGGCGCCTCCATACCTGACGCAGCCCGTCATCGGTACGCGATGCTGACGAGCACGGTAGCTCAGTGCCGCCAAGCGGCCAAGCCGATCTTGGCGGCACTGAGTCGCTCATACCTCGGCCAGCGCCTGGGTGGGGGTCGCCTTCGCAGCCCGCCTCGCCGGCAGCACGGAGGCGAGCAGCGCCGCCGCCACAGCGAGCAGCAGCACCAGGCCCAGCTGACCCCAGGGGATGTCGATGACCATGGTCTCCCCGGCCTCGCCGAACGCACTGGCTACCCCGATCCAGCCATACCCGATGCCGGCCAGTGCCCCGACTGCGGCGCCAACTCCGGCCAGCAGCGCGGCCTCAACGGCGAGCATCAACCTGAGCTGACGCCGGTGCAGCCCGAGGGCGCGGAGCAGCGCGGACTCCCTCGTCCGCTCGATGACGGACAGACCAAGGGTGTTGCCGATTCCGACGATGGCGATGATCACCGCTACCGCCAAGAGGGCTGTCGCCAGTGTGATGATGGTGCCAAGGGCCGAACTCACCGCCGCACGTTCGGGTGCGGACCCGCCGAGCGAGAGCTCCGGCTCGGCGGCGATCAACCTGTTGAGCGCTGCGGTGACCTCCTCCAGATCGGCACCGGGTTCGACCGCTGCCCAGACGGCCAGCGGGCGTGCATCCGGCGCGAGGGACTGCAGCGCCGCTTCGGTGGTGATCAGCGAGTCCCCGTTGATCCCCTGCTGCCCGAGAACGCCCGCCGCGACGGCGAAGTCACCGCTGCCGGTGGAGGTGTTGATGGTTGCCCGGTCACCGACCGCCAACTCCGAGGAGAGCGAGTAGCTCGGCACGATCACGGTGTGGTCGGACAGGTCCGCAGGCACGGCGGCGAGAGCGGCGGCAGCCCGATCGCTGACACCGAGAATCGTCATTCCCTGAGCAGCTCCCTCGGCAGCGCCGAAACCAGCGATGGCGGTCCCGCGGAGCTCGCCGCTCAGCCGAATCCCATCCACCTGTGCGACAGCATCTGCGAGCCCGGGGGAGACGGGCGACCCCGATCCGGTGATGGCCACGTCGACCGGGTACCGCTGGGCGAAGCTCCGGTCTAACGAAGCCTGGGCGGACGACGCGCCCACCTGCAGAGTGACGATCAACCCGACTCCGAGCATCAGCGCGACGGTCGTCGCGGCCGCCCGGCCGGGATTGCGGTGGGCATTGGCCGCGGCCAACCGCCCAGGTGGACCGAATACGCCGCCGAACCGGCCCACCAAGCGTAACGTTGCCGGCAGGAAAGTCCTTGTCAGCAACAAGGATCCCACAGGCCGACAGCAGTCCGCCGGCCATCGCGATGAGCAACGAGGGAACCATCACAGCTGCGCCCAACAGCAGCAGACCGGACACCGTCAGCGCCCCCGCGATGCTCAGCCGCAGCACCGACGACCGGCGCAGCTCGGCGGCATCCGATACCGGCTGCAGGGCGGCCAACGGGGCGACCCGCATCGCCCGGGACGCTGGGGCATACGCGGCCAAGGCCGTGAACGCGACCCCGCCGACGCCGGTCAAGACCAGCGGCAACCACGGAAGGACAGGGCCCGCGACGTCCAACCCGGTCACGGCGGCGCCCGCGAAGCCGATTCCGATGCCCACCACTACGCCGATCACCGACCCGACCGCGCCGACCAGCCCGGCTTCGGCCAATACCTCGCGACGGACCTGGCCGCGGCTACCGCCGATGCACCGGGTCAACGCGATATGCCGGCGGCGCTGGGTGAGCAGGATGGTGAAGGTGTTGGCGATCACGATGCCAGAGGCAGCCACCGCGGTGATCGCGAACCCGAGCAGAACGATCGTCAATACCGTTGCGCCGCCGGTAATCTCGGCCAGGTTCTTGGCGATCTGATCTGCCGATGTCAGCGCCGTCAGGCCCGGCGGCCCGTTGGCCGAGATGCGGTCGCGGAGTTGCTCAGCCGAAGTGCCCGGTTCGCCGATGGCGACGATCGGACCGAACGCATCCGACGGGGCGAGCCTGGTGATCAGCGACGCGGACGCGAATGCCTGATTCTGCGCGCCACTGAACGCCGATGACGACGTGTCGGCGATCCCGACCACCGACACCGACGTCGGCGGCAGGCCGTCATAGCCGGCCAACGTCAACGAGCTTCCGATCTGCAGATTCGCCGAGTTCGCGGTCGCGTCGTCGACGAGGATCTGTTCGGTCGAGCTGGGCCACTGGCCGGCGGTCAGGTCGAACCACCGAAGACGGGGGTCGCCAGGAATGGCGTCGAGCCGGAGGGTGCCATGTGCCTCCGGTGCGGAGAACGACGGCCAGGTCTGGGGCTGGGCCTCCGCATAGGCGACGCCCGGCACTGCGCGGACCTGGTCCAGAAGTGCCTGCTGGTCGGCCGTGCCGTCCTGCGTCACCACCACGTCCGCGCCGACATACCGGGCGGATATCGCCGCGCCGAGTCCGGCTTGGTAGGTGGCGCCGAACACCAGGGTTGCCGCGACGAAGCCAACGCCCAGCACGATGGCCAGGATGACCGCGACCATCCTGGTGGGATACGACGCGAGCTGGGTCCAGGCCGCGGCGAATGATCGGCTGCGCATCAGGACCCCAGCTTGCGCATGACGGCGAGCACGTCATCGGTGGACGGCTCGATCAGCTCGCCCGCCAACCGCCCGTCGGCCAGCAGGACGACCCGGTCGGCGTAGGAGGCCGCGATGGGGTCGTGGGTGACCATCACGATCGTTTGGCCGGATTCCCGTGAACTCGACCGTAGATAGCTCAGCAGGGACTGTCCGGTGCGGGAATCCAGGGCACCGGTCGGTTCATCGGCGAAGATCACCTGCGGGCCGGTGATCAAAGACCGGGCGATGGCGACTCGTTGTTGTTGTCCGCCGGACAGTTCACTGGGCCGATGCCGCAGCCGGTCGGTGATGCCCAACGACCCGGTCAATGCGTCGAACAGGTCCCGATCGACCCGGCGGCCGGCCAGTTCGAGCGGCAGCAGAATGTTCTGCTCAGCAGTGAGCGTCGGCAGCAGATTGAAGGATTGAAAAACGAAGCCCACCCGGTCCCGCCGCAGGGTGGTCAGGGCCCGGTCGTCCAGTCCGGTGATCTCGGTTCCGCCGACCGTGACGGTTCCGTGGGTGGCGGTGTCCAGCCCGGCGAGGCAGTGCATCAGGGTGGACTTACCGGATCCGGACGGACCCATGATGGCGGTGAACGATCCGGCCGTGAAGTCGACGCTCACCCCGTCGAGTGCTCGGACCGCTGTCTCGCCACGGCCATAGACCTTGGTCAGATTTGTTGCACTGCAGGCACTACGGACCAGGACCTGTCCTGTTGACGGCATGCTCCACCCTTCGGCTGTCCTTCGCGATTCCATGTGCTGCTCACGGTAGGAATCGCGCGAGGGGTAGGGCATCGGAGCGTGGGCCGGCCTTCGGAAGGGTCTGGTGCACCCGACGGGGCAGCAATACTCGGCCGGGCTACGACCGTGGTCCTAGTCCGCAACGAGCCCGTTCTCGTAGGCGAAAACCACTAGGCCGACCCGGTCCCGGCGCTGGAGCTTGGCCAGTAAGTGGCCGATGTGTGTCTTGACGGTCGCTTCCGCCATGTACAGCCGCGCGGCAATTTCCGCATTGGTGGCGCCGGCCGCCACCTCGAGCAGTACCTCGCGCTCGCGGGCCGTCACCGTCCTGACCAGCGGGTCCGGTTGCGCTACCGGGCCGCCGGGCAGAGCGTGGCTGATGTGGCTCAGCAGCCGGCGGGTGGCGCTGGGTGCCACCACGGCGTCGCCGGCGGCGACGGCCCGGATGGCGCCGAGCAGCTCCTCCGGTCGGGCGTCCTTCAGCAGGAACCCGCTGGCCCCGGCGCGAAGGGCCGCGAACACATACTCATCCAGATCGAAGGTGGTCAGCACCAACACCTTTGGGCCGTCGCCACCGGAATTGTCGGCAATCAGACCGGTGGCCTGAACCCCGTTCATCACGGGCATTCGGACGTCCATCAGTGCGACGTCGACATCCTTCCGCAGCGCGCCGTCGGGTCCCAGCTGGCCGACTGCGGCCGCACCATCGGCGGCCTCGCCGACGACGGACATGTCCGGCTGGGCGTCGACCAACATCCGGAAGCCCGCGCGGACCAGCATCTGATCGTCGACCAGGTAGACCCTGATGGTCATCGTCGCGCCCGCAGCGGTTCGGTGTCCGCCTGATGCGTGGACACCGGCAGGACGGCCAGCACCGCGAATCCGCCGCCATCTTCAGGGCCGGCCCGCAGGGTGCCGCCCTGCAGCAGCACCCGCTCGCGCATGCCGACCAGGCCATGACCGGCATCGTCGGCGGGATGCGAATTGCCCCGCCCGTCGTCGATGACGGCGACTTCCACGCTGGTGTCCGAAAAGTCGATGGTGACCTTCGCGCGGGCCGCCGGGCCACCGTGTTTGATCACGTTGGTCAGCGATTCCTGAACCACCCGGTAGACGGTGAGCTCGGTGGTGGCGGGGAGAGCTCTTGGCAGGCCGCGTCTTTCAAAGGTGACCGGCACGCCCGCGGCACTCACCTGCGTCACCAGCGCAGCAATGTCGGGTATCCCAGGTGCAGGCGCATAGTCGTCTGCGCCACCGCTCTGCTCGCCGCCGCTCTCCCCCCGATCGGAGCTGCCCGACCGCAGCACTGTGACGATGCGGCGCATTTCGGTGAGCGCTTCTCTGCTGGTCTCCGCGATGGTGCCGAGCACCCGCGGCGCAAGTTGCGCGGCCGATCCCGGCGCGGCGCTGACAGCCGCCGCCCCGCCATCGGCCTGGACGATGATCACCGAAAGCGAGTGCGCGACGATGTCGTGCAGCTCGCGCGCAATCCGGGCTCGTTCGCCGGCCGCGACCACCTCGGTGCGCTGGTCCTTCTCGATGGCCAGCAGCCGGTTCCGTTCCTGCAGGGCGGTCAGCTGCTCCTCGACCCGTTCGCGTTGGTCCCGCTGCCGGGCACCCAGGAGGTAGGCAGCGACCACACTGGCTGCACTGGCGCCGGCCAGCACCACGAATTGCCCGCTGCCGGACCCGAGCGAACCGGACTGCCATCGGAACCCGCCGAGGAGGGCGCCCAGCAGTCCGGCGATCAACGCTCCGGTGCCCCAGCGGCGATCCCGGATGTGAGCGGTCGCCGAGTGCACCACCAGCGGTACAGCGACGTCCCCGACCACCGGGTCCGGCAGCACGAGGACCTGCAACAGGCAGAGCAGAGCGACGATCACCAGCACGGTCCGGGGCCGACTCCGGCGTGCGTACAGCGGCACGATCAGCAGCAGGCTCATCAGGAACCCCGGGACGTCCTGGGCGGACGCGGCCGCGAGCATCGCAACGGCCAGCAGCCCCGTCGCGATCACGGCATCGCCGGCCCAGCGGTTCGCTTCCAGCCAGCGATTGAGTCCACGGAGCATGCAGGCAGGGTAGGTCGATATTGACAACGACGGATCCACCCACGGTCGGTGATTCCCACGTCGACCTGCCGGAGCGGTTACATCAGCGTCGGCCGCCGGCACATATTGCGGATGATCCGGGTGTCTGTAGCAGCCGGATCATCCGCACTGAGCGTCAGTGCGTGGCGCCGGGCTGATCCGTTCCGGCGCCGGGCCGCGACGTGGACGGCCGTTTCAGCTTGTTGACGAACTCGGCCGCCTTCTGCTGGTTCCGCGGGTCGGTGACGACCTCCTTGGCCTTGCCCAGCATCTTTTGCCCGGTCGGGCTGTTGATGAAGGCAATCACTGCGGTGACGGACCCGAACTTCTTCAGCATGCTCATGGTGATCTCCCCGATCTCGATTCTGTTTCTGCGACCTGAGGTCAACGATCCGGCCGGTGGACGTAGTTCCCCGGAGATGGGCCGTGAACATCGGTCTTCGGTCGTCGAGTACCCCGTCCGGCCGTCAGCTACTCGCCGGATGCCAGTGGCCTGAATGAGTTCGCCAGTCCAACCCGGACTATCTCCCTAGACAGTCCGAGTTAGCTTCCATAAGTCGGACTAAGGTGGGTACAGAGTCCGACTGGGGAGGATCGCGATGGTTCCTGCGGGCGACGCGACCGGCCACGGCTGGCCGCCGCACACCCAAGAAACACGTCCCTGGCGGCAGGCGCAACGTGGCGGCGCCAGGGACGATCGAATGTTGCGCGCGGTGGAGGTGTGGCTACCGCCGAAAATCGCCGAGTTGGAAATCGCCATCGACTCACCGTTGGCGAACGACCTCGACTCTGCGATGCGGGAGATCACCACACTCGATCGCGCAGACGGGGCCGATCTGGACGCACTCGGCGTCCTGCTGTTGCGGGCCGAGTCGGTGGCCTCATCGAAGATCGAGGCCGTCGAGGCCAGCCTCGATGACTATGCACGCGCGCTGCACGGAGCCCGCAGTAACCCGTCAGCGGTATCGATGGTCGCGGCGACAGTCGCACTCGACGAAATGATCAATCACGTCACACCGGGCGGCCACATCGACCTCTCGATGATCACCTCGGCCCACCTCGCCCTGATGCGGGACGACCCCGGCGAGACCCACTACGCCGGGCGTCTCCGAGACATGCAGAACTGGATCGGCGGAAGCGACCACTCACCGCGCGGGGCGCTGTATGTTCCGCCGCCGCCGGAAACAGTGGCCGACTATCTGGCGGATCTGTTGGTCTACGTCAACCGCGACGATGTGCCAGCGCTGGTACAGGCGGCGATCGCCCATGCGCAGTTCGAATCGATCCATCCCTTCACCGACGGCAACGGTCGGATCGGTCGGGCGCTGATCAACACCGTCCTTCGTCGGCGTGGTGTCACCTCTCGGGTGGTGATTCCGTTGGCATCTGCACTGGTCGCCCATCGCGACCGGTACTTCGAGCTACTCACCGCCTACCGCGGCGGCAGTGTCCGGCCGCTGATCGCATCCTTCGCCGCGGGTGCACGCATCGCGGCCGCGGAGTCGAGGATCACGGCCGGGCGGCTGCGGGAGATTCCAGCCCTGTGGAGCGACAGGCTGGGCCCGGTGCGAGGGGGTAGCGCCGTAGCGAAACTGATCGACCTGCTGCCGGTCCGTCCCATCCTGTCGGCTGACGAAGCCTGCGTGGCGATCGTCTCATCCAGAAGCAGTGTCTTCGCGGCGATCGACCGGCTTCGGGAGGCCGAGGTGATCCGGCCGCTGACCAGGCGCAAACGCGATCAGATCTGGGGCGCAGGCTTGATCCTCGATGAATTGGACGACCTGCCGGTGCGGATCGCGACGGCAAGCAGCTGACGGACCACTCGAACCCGACGTGCAACGCATAGTGTGCGGTTGACGAACTGGCCGACCCGTCTGCCGCCCGCCAGCAGTAAGGAGCGAAGGGCTTTATCGCCACGCGGCCCGGGTGTACTGCTCGGGGTAGGGTGCGTCGGCTGCCGGGATGCCCAATTCGTGCGCAGCGCGCAGCGGCCAAGCCGGCTCGCGGAGCGCGGCCCTGGCGAGCAGCACCACGTCTGCCGAGCCCTCGTCCAGGATCGCCTGGGCCTGAGCCGGTTCGCTGATCAGGCCGACCGCCCCGGTGGGGATGTCGGCCTTGGTCCGGACGTCACGGGCGAAAGGCACCTGATACCCGGGGCCGACGGTGATTTGCTGCGCCGGGTGCAGACCGCCCGAGGACACGTCGATCAGATCGACTCCGCGCGTGGCCAATAGCTGCGCCAGCTCGGTGCTGTCCTGGATCGTCCAGCCGCCGTCGACCCAGTCGGTCGCGGAAATGCGCACTACCAAGGGCGTCTCGTCGGAGAGTGCACCCCGGACCTCATCCATGACCCTCAGTAGAAAACGGGCCCGGTTCTCGAACGCGCCGCCGTACTCGTCGGTGCGCTGGTTCGCCAACGGCGAGAGGAACTGATGAAGCAGGTAGCCATGGGCGGCATGGATCTCGACCAGATCGAACCCCGCCTCGACCGCGCGCCGAGCCGCGGCGCCGAAGGCCGTGACGATGCCATCGATCTCGCCGAGCGCCAGGGCTCGTGGTTCCGCGTAGTTGCCGAAAGCGATCGCAGATGGCGCGACGGTCTGCCAGCCACCCTGGTCGGCGGGTACCGAGTTCTTGCCCAGCCAGGGTGCGTAGGTGGACGACTTCCGTCCGGCGTGGGCGAGTTGGACGCCGATATGGGCGTGCTGGGCGTGCACGAAGTCGACGATCCGCCGCCAGGCCTCGACCTGTTCCGAGTTCCACAACCCGGTGTCCTCCGGGCTGATCCGGCCGTCCGCGGTGACTGCGGTGGCTTCGGTGATGATCAGGCCGAACCCGCCGACCGCCCGGGAGCCGAGATGCACGAAATGCCAGTCGGTGGGGACGCCGTCACGCTGCTGCACGCTGTACTGGCACATCGGGGAGACCCAGATGCGGTTCTTCACGGTGAGCCCGCGGAGGGTGATTGGGCTGAACAAGGACGTCATGGGAATCAAGGCCTTTCGAGTTGAGCATCTGCCTGGGGGAACCCGGGCGGCGACCGTGCTTATTCCGCCGGTCTCACAATCCCAGGAACGCACGCCCGTTTGCGGTGAGCACGTCGGCGCCGAGGCCGTGCCGGACGGCGAACCGGACCGGGTCTTGTTGCGCCATGTCGAACGGGTAGTCACTGCCGCACACCACCCCGCGGGCGCCGGCCAGGGCGGTCAGCAGCCGCAGCTGGTCGCCGCCGTGGGTGACGGTGTCGAAGAACAACTCCCGAAACCCCTCTGCCGGTGGGCGTTTGGAATGGGCCCGGACATCGGCGCGACCTTGCCACCCGTGTTCCCAGCGCCCGAGCAGACCGGGTGCGCAGCCACCGCCGTGCACGTAACAGATCCGGAGCAGCGGCAGCTCCTCGATGACGCCGCCCAAAATGGTCGCGGCGACCGCGGTGGCGGTCTCGGTGGGATTGCCGATCAGGTTCCCGAGGTAGTGATCCGACCACTCCGGCCGCGGCAACTGCATCGGGTGGATCAGCACGGCCAGATTGAGTTCGGTTGCTTGCGTGAGGATCTCCCGCAGCACCCCGCGATCCAGCGAACCTCCGGCGAGCACCGGTGGAATGGCGATACCGGCCATCCCGGGAGTCTGCGCGAGGGCAGCGAGTTGGCCGCGGCAGGTCTGGGCGTCCTCCAGCGAGACCATCCCGAGCCCGACCAGTCCACCGTCGGATGCTGCGACCACATCGGCCAAGGCGTCGTTGAAGGCGCCGACGTAATCGGCCGACTGCGGCCCGCCGACCGCAAAGGCGAACGGCGGGGCCGACAGCACCCGGACCCCGACTCCCGAATCGCGCATGTCGGCCCGGATCTCGGCCACGTCGCTCATGGCCCGCGCGCTGATGGACAGTGGGATGTCGCCGAGGAACAGCTCACCGCCGCGGTCGTGCATCGCGCCGTACGGTGCGCCAGGCGGGAGGGCGAACAGGTGCTCGGGCAGCCAGTGGGCGTGCACGTCGATGACGCCGTCGGCCAACGATTGGTCGATCACGGTGACGGCTCCCGATCCAGGTCCAGTGCGGCGTTCTCGCTGTCCAGGTGCTCCACCGTGGTGAAGATCAACTCGCTGTCGCCGACGTTCTCGATGTCGTGCAGCAGGTACTCACCCTTCGCGAAGTGAAAGTACCTGGTTTCACCGGCCTGGTAGCCGACCTCGCGGACGGTGCCGTCATGGGTGTGCTGACGGCTGCGACCGGCGTTGACCGCCGTCCAGAAGTAGTCCAGCACGTGCCGGTGGGCGTGCCAACGCTCACCCGGCGAGAGCCGGATCTCCCACACGCGGGCCCGCGGTGTCTGACTGAGCAGCCGGGAACCCACATGGCCGTCGTGGGCGTGGGTCTCGAACTCCGCTAGAAGTTCGGGACTCCAGCCGTCGTAGCCGGTGCCGACCAGGGTGCCGGCGAGCGGTAGGTCGGCGAGAAAGGTGCTGGGCGCCATGATGTCTCCTGGTGTGGTGGGGGTGCTGGTCATCGTCCGGGGCCATACAGGCCGAAGCGCAGGCTGGGGTCGCCTGGGGTCCAGGTGTCGCGGAACTGGGCGCGTTCGCCCATGTCCACGACCCGGTCCAGCAACGCTGCGGACAGCGCGAGCTGGGCCGGCTCCCACTTGCGCAGCGCGGCCCGGATGTCGCCGTCGGCCTGCTGCAGCGCGTCGTGCAGCGCCCAGCCGTCGGCGGCGGCCTTCGCGGTGCCCGCGGCGGCGTGCGGGCGGGCGGCGCAGGCGGCGTCCCCGATCAGCGCGACCCGGCCGTCGGCCATCTTGGACGATCGGACGTCCTGCACCACCTGCACGTACGGGGTGGCGGTGGCGGTGACCACCTCGGCGATCGCCGGCCCGAACAGGTCGGCGGCCGCCGCCCGCATCTCGGCGACGTAGCGGTCCTGCACCTGCCCCGGATGGATGGACACCGGGCCGGTGAAACCTCGCTTGTCGACCAGCATCTCGGCCAGCTCCGGGCCGGCATCGACGTTGCGGTACCAGACGTAGTTCATCAGCCGGTCCTGCGGACCGACGCCGTGCTCACCCGGAATCGGGTACATGGTGATGTGCGAGTGTGGGACCACTGTGTAGCTGATCGCGTCGGCCAGCGTTGCCCTGGCGTGCGGGGAGAGGGTGTGCTCGGGGACCGTGCCGCGCCAGCCGACGTACCCGGAGTAGGTCATGGTGGCGGCGGGGTCGAGCCGGGTGCGTGCCATCGACGTGATGCCGTCGGCGAAGACCACCAGGTCCGCGGTCTCCGTCCGGCCGCTGACGAACCGCACCGTCGCGGACTGTTCGTGCTGCTCGAAGCCGGCGGCGAATTCACCGAGTACGTAGTTCTGCAGTCCGAAGTCGTCCAGCAGTGCGCGGTAGAAGGTGCCCCAGGCGGTGTAGCTCCAGGTCCGTTCCTCCCGGTGCACGATCCGGTCATCACCGTCCAGGTACTGCACCCAACGGGTGGACGTCGCCAGCTGGGCCGGGTTCTGGCTGCTCCGCTCGGTGAACCAGCGCAGCGTGTCCGGTTGCAGGACGATCCCGCTGCCGCGGCCGTCCAGCACGGTGGGTGTGCGTTCGAAGATGGTGACGTCGAATCCGACGTCGCGCAGCAGCAGCGCGGTGGTCAGTCCGCCGATCGACCCGCCGATGACGATGGCACGCGCGCCCTGATACATGTTCATGAGTGGCTCTCTTCCGCAGTGGCGGCCGAGACCGTCTGCTCTGCAACGGATTCGGCTCCAGCGGGTGCAGGCTCCGGGTGGGTGGGGTCGGTGGGTAGTGCGGCGCCCCGGGTCTCGGGGGCAAAGGCCAGCCCGAACAGGGCGATCAATCCGAAGGCGGCAACGCTGGTGGTGGCAAGGCCCAGATTTCCGCCGAACCACGACACGGCGATGACGCCGGCGATCAGGGGACCGGCCGCGGTGATGTAGCGACCGACGCTGTTGGCCAGGGCCATGCCGGTGGCCCGCACACTGGGCGGGAAGATCTCTGGGCCGTAGACGAAGGTGCCGGACAGGGCGCCGAACAGGCCGAACCCGATCACCGGCATCGCGACCAGGAACTCCGTGTAGCTGCGCTCGAACGGGAAGAGGTAGACGACGCTGACCGCCGAGACCAGGAAGCTGATGGCGAAGGCCTTCCGCCGCCCGATGGCGTCGGCGATGAAGCCCCATGACGCGTAGCCGAGAACACCGCCGGCGTTGAACAGCAGCGACGCCATCGCCACCCGGTGGTTGCCCTGGTCGACGGATAGCGAGTCGGCCGCCGCGGCCAACCGGATGATCTGCGGGTACCAGGTGGAGACGCTCCAGAAGGCGATCAGGGAGCCGGTGGCCAGCGCGGTGCAGATCAGGGTGCTGCGCAGGAACGGCGGCGTGAGCAGCCGGCGAAGGACGAAGCGGTCCTGTTCGGTCTGTTGGCCCTGTTGCTTGCGGGCCCGCCGGGCGGAGATTGCGGTGGTGATCTCCGGGGGTTCGGGGACGTAGCGGCGGATGAACCAGACCAGGATGGCGGGCACGACGGCCAGACCGAGCATGAACCGCCAGCCCTGAGTGCCGAGTATCGCGTAGGCCAGCGCTGCGATGAAGAAGCCGGCGGCGTAGCCGGACATCATCACGCCGCAGGCCTTGGCGCGGTGGCGGTTTCGCCACACCTCGGCGATCAAGGCGGCCCCGACCGGTGCCTCGACGCCGGAGCCGAGCCCGGCGATGAATCGGAGAATGCCCAGCTGCCACCAGGTGTCGGCGAAGGCCGCGGCGGCGGTGAAGACCGCGTAGGTGAGAATGCCGATGGACAGCACCCTGGTGCGGCCGAAGTAGTCGGCGAGCATGCCGAACAGAATGCCGCCGGTGGCCCAGCCGGCCAGGAACAAAGCGACGGTGAGCCCGCCGTAGAGTCCGATGTTCGCCGGTACCGGGGTGATGTCACTGTTCGGCAGCAGCTCGGTCATCGCCGGTCCGAGGACGAGCGCATACAGGCTGCCGGCGAAACCGTCCAGGGCCCAGCCGAGGGTGGTGCCCAGCAGGACCAGCCACTGCATCCGGGTGATTTCGGTGCGCCAGCCCCCGGCGGGGGCGCGGGAGAGGTGTGCGGTCATTCAGAACTCCTTTGTTCCGCGCCTGCGTCTGCGCAGCCGCCATCGACACAACAGGGAAGTGCGACAGGGCGCCAGGCCCTCGGGGACTCGGGTGACCTGCGGTGGTGCGCGGGTCTAGTTGAGCCGACCCGGATCGGCTTGGCCGTACCAGTCGACGTCATCGGCCGCGGTGCGAACGACGACCGTCTTGATCCAGGTGAAATCGTCGAAAGACTCGGTGCCGGCGTCCTTTCCGGTGCCGGACTCCTTCACGCCGCCCCAGGGCAGCGAGGGCTCCAGCCGGTGGTGATCGTTCACCCAGACCATCCCGGCGGTAATACGGTCGGCCACCCGATGGCCGCGAGCCAGGTCCCTGGTCCAGACCCCGGCCCCCAGGCCGAAGCGGTTGTCGTTGGCCATGACAACGGCGTCCTGCTCGGTATCGAACGGGACGACGACGGCGACCGGGCCGAAGATCTCCTCCTGGGCGACACGCATGTCGTTGGTGGCGTCGGCCAGCACCGTGGGCTGCAGGTAGAAGCCGTTGCTCAGCGATCCCGGTAGGTCTGGAACGGCGCCGCCGGCCGTGAGCCGGGCACCTTCGTCAATCCCGACGGCGATGTACTGCTGCACCTTGTCGCGTTGCACCCGGCTGATCAGCGGTCCTAGTTGGGTGCTCGCCAAGGACGGGTCACCGATCCGGATGGCGTCGGCTCGCGCGCTGAGCGCGGCGACGAAGTCGTCATAGACGCCGCGCTGCACCAGGAATCTCGCGCCGGCAACACAGGATTGACCGGCCGCCACAAAGGCGGCAAAGGCGGCCCCTTCGGCGGCGACCCGCGGGTCGACGTCGTCGAAGACGATGATCGGGGTCTTGCCACCCAGTTCCGCGGTCACTCTGGCGAATCGCGATGCGGTGGCGATGGCCGCGGCCCGGCCGGCCTCGGTGCCGCCGGTCAGGGTGATCTTGGCGACGTCGGGATGGCGGGTGAGGCGTTCACCCGCCACCCGACCGCCGGTCACCACGCTGACCACGCCCTCGGGAAGTCCTGCGGCATACAGGATGTCGACCAGTGCGAGGGTGGTGAGCGGGGTGAGTTCAGAGGGCTTGACCACCACGGTGTTTCCGGTGGCCAATGCGGCCGAGAGACTGCGAGCCAGGATCAGCATCGGATGGTTGAACGGGGTGATGATCCCGCAGACACCGAGCGGCGTCCGGAGCTGGTACGTCAGGTACGGACCGTCGCTGGGCAGCACGGCGTCCCGTTGGGTCGCCAGCAGGCCGGCGTTGTAGCGGAACCACTCCGGCACCCGGGACAGCTGGGCCCTGGTCTCGGTGATCGGCCGGCCGTTGTTCTTCGTCTCCAGTTCGTACAACGCAGCGGAGTTGGTCTCGATCGCGTCGGCGAAGCGGAGCAGCAACCGGGCTCGCTCGGTTCGGGTCAGTTCCGGCCACGGGCCGGACCCGAAGGCCGTCTTGGCGACGCGGACCGCATCGTCCACGTCGGCGGCGGTCTGATCCGGCACGGTGGCAAGCACCTCGCCGGTGGCCGGATTGATGATCGACCGCAGAGGGGCCGCGAACGCCATCTCCACCTCCTGCTCTGCAAAGACCTCGTCGATGTCCGAGGATGCCGTGCTGGTGTCCGTCATTGGACTCCTTTCGACCAGAAGACTGGGGGATGTTTGAACGCTGCGGGATTCGTCAAGTATTCGAGCCGCACCTCGGCGAGGCTATGTATGGAGACACATAATCGGATACGGCGTATGGCTCCACATACATGCCCGACCATGGCAGGCTGGGGTCATGGTCGCGCGAAACGGGGATGGGCCGGAGTCGTTGGCGGAGCTCCGCCGCTGGCTGCAGGCGGTTGACGCACTCACCGAGGCGGTCAACTCAACCCGCAGTCTCCCGGCGATTCTGGACCTGGTGGCCGCCAGCGCACGAACGTTGCTGGGATTCGATTTCTGCGCGGTCCTGCTGCCCGACGAGCCGAGGATGAATCTGGTCATCACCGGGTGGAGTGGGTTGTCTGCCGAGTATGTCGCCCGGGTGAACGCCGACCGCCCGGTCCGGCTCGTCGACGGAACCGACCCGTTTCGCGCGGCGGAGCAGGCGCCTTCCAGCAAGGCCTTCATGACCGGTCGCCCGGTCACCATCACGGACATCGCGACCGAACCGGAGTTCACCCCGTGGGGCGGCGTGGCCCGTGAACAGGGGTACGCGTCGATGGTCTCGGTGCCGCTCGTCGCCGGCGGGAACGTCGTCGGGACATTGAACGGCTATCACGCTGCCGTCCACGTCTTCAGTTCCCACGAGCTCGAACGGTTGACGCTGCTGGCCAATCACGCCGCGATTGCACTCTCGTCCGCCCGGATGGTGGGCGAGTTGCAATCGCTGACCGAATCCCTGCGGCGGCAGCGGGACCTGTTGACGAAATCCGAGCAGATTCACCAGCAACTCCTGGCCGTTACCCTCGGCGGCGGTGGAATAGCCGGAGTCACAACAGTTCTCGGTGAACTGGTGGGACGAGCGGTGCTTATCGAAGATGTGCGGGGCACCGTACTGGCGCAGGTGGGCGAGCCCAGCCAGTTGCCGGCGGCGTACGTCCGCCTCACCGTCGAGATCGACGTCGAAAGCATTGCCGCGCAGCCGGTGTCGGTCTCCGGTGGGTCTTTCGTCGTCTGGCCGGTGCACCTGTCCGGCGAGGTGGTGGCCCGGGTGTGGTTGCCGGGCAACCTGTCCGAACTGACGCCGATCGACGAACGGGCCGTCGAGCACGGCTCCATCGTGATCTCGTTGGAGATCCTCCGCCGGCGGACCGCCATCGAGGTCGAGCACCGGCTACGCGGTGAACTGCTGGCCGACATTCTCGGCGGCGCCGCACCGGACTCCGGCTCCGTCCGGGAACGGGCGGAGCGGCTGGGGCACGACCTGTCCGTCGTCCATGTCGCGGTCATCGGCCGTCTCGAACCGGTTGACCCCCGGCGCCAGGGCCCCGCCTACCAGCGCGCCCTCACCGCGGTCACCGAACTCGCCGCCCAGCACGAGCCGCGGCCGCTGGTCGCCATGCATGGCGGACAGATCGTCGGGCTCTGGCCGATCGACCCGACTCTCCCCGCATCCGCCCCAGCACAGCGAGCCGGGCTGACGCTGGCGGCGGAGGCAGCGCGCCGGTCGATCGCCTCGATTCCCGGTGTCGCCACGGCCACGGTCGCGGTGTCCGGCACGGGCCACCGAACCTATCCGCAGGCGTACCGAACAGCACGTGGTGCCCTCGAGATCGCGATCCGGTCCGGCCTGCAGAACCGCATGGTCACCCTGCCCGATCTCGGGGTCAGCGGTCTGCTGCTGCAGCTGGACGATCCGGAGCAGCTGCTGGATTTCGCCGATCGAACGTTGTCCCAGGTCCGCAGGCACGACCAGCGTCGGGGTACCCAGTTGGTCGCGACCCTGCGCGCCTACCTCGATCACCGGCAGCACCGGTCCGAAACGGCCGCGGCGCTGCACCTGCACCCCAACACCGTGACCCAACGGCTGCAGCGGATCGAGACCCTGACGTCCTTGAATCTCGCCGATCCGACGGCGGTGGTGGAGCTCACGGCTGCGCTCACCCTGCTCGACGTCGCCCGGGGCGATCACGCCTGATCGGTGCCGATGGCCACCGGCCGGTGCATCCTGGAGCCCATGGTGAGTCCGCACCAACTTGATCGGGCGGCCCGGTTGGCCGCGATCCTGGTCAGGGATGGTCAGAGCTGTCTGTGGTGTGGACGCCGATTCACCGGACTGGTGCGGCCCACCACCGATCACCTGATCCCCAGAGTGAAGGGCGGGCCGTCCTGGATCCAGAACGAGGTGGCCGCCTGCGGCAGGTGCAACGGGCAGCGCGGGCATTCCACCCCGATCGACTGGCTGGACGAATGTGAACGCCGCGGGTGGATGCCGAACCGGGACGCAATGCAGGCCGCGCTGGATGAGCTGAGCCGGGCCATCGACAGCCGGGGCGGCCAGCGCCGGGCCGCGAAATATTTCGACGCCCAGCTCCGACGGTGGAGTAACCGGTAGCCAACTACCGTGCCGCAACCCCGGTCTGCCGTACGGCACAACGCCTGTGGCAGGGGATCCTGCGTTCGTCGGTCGGGACCGGGGCCGATTCGGGCACCATCGTGATTGTCCGCTCCGTCAGGTGCGCTCACCCGGTTGCTCAAGGTCCACCTGGCCGTCGCGTCATTCCCGTTGAGCGATGAGGTGGAAGCGCGCGTCATGCTGGAGCGGTTCAGCGCGCTCGGCGAGCAACACATCGTCGGCTTCTACCAGCGCATGGTGGATCTGCCGCCCAGAGATGTTGTGCCGTAAGGAATCGCACCCGTTGCGGGCCGGGCGGTCAGCGCCCGTAGGTACCGTCGGTGAACTCCTCGAGCAGCGACCGGCGGGTCGGCACCCAGCCGAGCGACCGCGCCTTCGCACCGGACGCCTGCTGATCCAGGAGCAGTGCGTCCGCGAATGGGCCGCCGAGCCGTTCCCGCGTGCTGTCAACGGTTTCCGGGTGCACCCCCGCCGCTCCGGCGACCGCCCGGCCCAATTCGCGGACTGTCGGGTTGCTTCCGCTCACGCCGATGACGTGTCCTAGGCCGGACCCCTGTTCCAGCACTAGGACGTACAACGCGGCCAAATCGTCGACGTGCACCGTCGTCCAGTGCTGCCGGCCGTCACCGATCAGCGTGAGCGCACCGGCCGCCGTTCGTGGCCCGCCCGAGATCAGGCCGGGGATCCCTCGGCCGTTCCCGTAGACAATCCCGGGAACGACAACAGTCGCGGCGAGATCGGCTGTGAGCACTCCGCGTTCGAGGTCGGGCCGCCAGGCGGTGATGGCCGGCGGGCGAAGCGGGCCGGCCTCGGTGATCTGTGCGCCGTTGCCGTAGACCCAGACGCCACCGGTGTGCACGTAGGGCTTGGCGGTGTCGGCAAAGGAATCGATGACGGCCTTGACGACGGCGGCGTCGAACTCGGCTGCGGTGCCGTCACCGGGTGCGGCCGTGTGGATGGCCGCGTCGGCCGATCGCAGGTGCTTGCACAGCCAGCTCACGTCGGTGATGTCGCCGACGAGCGGTGCGGCACCGAGTGTCCGCGCTGCCGCCGCGGCCTTCTCGCTGCGAACCAGCGCAGTCACGGTGTGCCCGCGCCGAATCAGGAGATCGAGGACGGCGCCACCGACGTAGCCGGTTCCACCGGTCAGGAGAATGTTCATTGCGCTATGGTATGGATTTGATACTGGTCACTTCAACGGAACCTGATCACCTCGAGGAAACCATGACAGCCACTCAACCCGCGATGGACGGCGGTTTCGACGTCCTGAGCCTGGATTGCCCGAGCAGGCTGATCCTGCAGCGCATCGGGGATCGCTGGTCGATCTTCGTCATCGCCGCACTGAGTATCCAGGTGCTGCGCTTCACCCAACTGAAGCAGCGGATCGGCGGCGTCACCCCGAAGGTCCTCACCGAGACGCTGCGCGCCCTGGAGACCGACGGGCTGGTCGCCCGCGAGGTTTTCGCCGAGATGCCGCCGCGGGTGGAATACCGGCTGACGCCGCTGGGTCGGTCGCTGCTCGGGCCGATCAGCGCGGTGCGCGCGTGGGCGGAGACCCACGTCGGCGAGGTGCTGCAAGCACGCGAACGGGCAGTCGCCAGATAGGCGCAGGTCAGCTCGGCGCAGCTTGCTGATCGGGAGGTGCTGGTCGATCCCGCAGCCGAGACAGCAGGACGGCAAGGCCAGGAGCAATCAGCAGCATGACGAAGATGCGCAGCACTTGAACCGCGAGCACGAATGTGGCATTGGTATCGGTCTCGGCGGCGATGGCCAGGACCGCGAACAGCCCGCCCGGTGAGGTGGCCAGGTATCCGGCCAGGCCGCTCTGGCCGGTCGCGGCCGCCAGGAAGATCCCCATCCCGGCGCACCCGACGATGATCAACACCGTCAGTCCGAGAGCCGCGGGTAGGACCCGGGCCAGCAACTTCAGACTGGCCCGGGTGAAGCCCAACCCGATTCGCAAACCAATTGCCCCGTAGGCGATCTGGGCCAGCCAGGCCGGCGGGTGCGCGCCGAGGGACCAGCCGGCCAGGGTCAGCGCGGCGGTCAGCACCAGCGGCCCGAGCAGCGTCCCGGCCGGCACTTTCAACCGGATCGCGATCAGCGAGCCAACGAGCGCGCAGAACAGGGTGAAACCCAGGTCAACCGCCCAGCCGGCCTGGTGGAGCGCAGCCCCGGTCGGCGGCGCCGACGATGCGGGGTGGAAGACGAAGGCGGTGACCAGCGGCAGGGTGGCCACGATCAGCACCACCCGCAAGTACTGGATGACGGCGACCATCCGCTCGTCTGCGCCGAGTTCCCGGCTCATCGAGGTCACCCCGGCCGCACCGCCGGCGCTCAGGCTGAGCGATCCGGTGATCGCGCTGACCGGGGTCCACCGGCCCATCAGCAGGCCGGCGACGATACTGAGCGCCAGGGTTCCGACGATGACCGCGGTCACGGGTAGCCAATCGCCACCGAGACTGAGCAGGGTGCTCAGCTCGAGCAGTCCGCCGAGGACGACCCCGATCACGGCCTGCGCGGCTGTGTTCACGGAGGCCGGCAGGATGGTCGCCTTCTTGGTCGTCAACGCAACGAGCATCCCGGTGACCAGACCGCCGAACAACGCGGGCGACGGCACGGCGAGGACCGCGAACAGGGCAGTGACCGCGGCCGTCGCCGCGACAATCACCGCCCAGCGCGCAGCCAGCAGCCAGCGCACGCGGCGGTTGCCGGGTCGAGCAGTCATCGTGCTGCCCGCCTGTTCGGCGTCATGGTCGTCCCACCGGCGCTGCCTTTCGTGGTGATCGCCGCGTTTGACGGTCGAACGCTTCACCGAACGCCAGTGTCACCTGCGAGGGCCAGGACCCGGCGGGCGCGGTCGGCGACGGGTAGGTCGACGAATTCTCCGGTTGGAAGGCGTAGCCCATCTCCGTCGGACTCATCGAAGGCCGCGAGCACCGATTGCGCCCAATCGATCTCCGAGGCGGACGGGGTAAACACGTCATGCAGGATCTCCAGCTGGCGCGGGTGGATCGCCGACTTGCCGAAGAAGCCAAGGGAGGCGGCAAATGTCGCCTGCTCCCGCAATCCGTCGTCGTCGTCGAGGTACGGGTACACGCTGTCGATCGGCGGCTCGAGCCCCGCCGCCCGTGCCGCCACCACCAACAGCGACCTGGCGTACAGCGTCTGCAGATTGCCGCCGGAGGTGTTCAGGTCCTTCTGCAGATCCACCCCGCCCATCGCCAGGAACCGAACTCCCGGCACCGTGGCAATCTCGGCGGCGGCCAGCAGACCGCGAGCGCTCTCGATCGCGCAGATGATCGACCGGCCCGGCGCCCGGTCCGTCACCCAGCGGACGTCGTCGGCCGATTCGACCTTGGGGATCCTGATGCCACCGGCATGTTCGCCGACGGCCGCGAGATCGGCTTCGCACCAGGCGGTTCCGGCCGCGTTGACGCGGACCCAGGCGGGTCGGTCCGGCAACACCTCCGCGACCATGGCGCGGGCCCTGGCCTTCGCTTCCGGCGGTACGGCGTCCTCCAGATCCAGCATCACGGTGTCCGCGCCGGCGCTGAAGACCCGGTCGAGCAGTTTGGCGTTGTGCCCAGGGGCGAAGAGGTAGCTCCGATTCACTGTGCTGGGACTCGACACGTCGCGATCCATCACACGACCCCCCTGTTCCGCAGTTCGTCCAGCTTGTCCCCGGAGATGCCGAGCAGTTCGTCCAACACGCTGTCGGTGTCCTGGCCGAGCCGGCGGCCACCGTGCCGGATCGACCCGGGGGTGCCGCCCATCCGGAAGATCAGGTTCTGCATCTTCAACGGGCCCAGATCCTCGTCGTCAATGGTGGTGATCACCTCGCGCTGTTGCACGTGCGGGTCGTTCATCAGCTGCTCGATGTCGTACACCGGGGCGAGCGCTGCGCCCGCGTCCTGGAACGCCGCGGAGACCGCCTCGTAGTCCCGGTCGCCGATCCATTCCGCCACCGGGGCATCGATCATGTCCGCGTGTTTGACCCGTTCGCCGGCCAGCGGAAACCACGACTGTTCGGCGATGTCCGAGCGGCCGACCAGATGCATGACCCGCTCGGCGACGGACGTCGCGCTTGCCGAGATCGCCACCCACCGGCCATCTCTGGTGAGGTAGGCATTGCGCGGGGCGTTGTTGGTCGACCGGTTGCCGTGCCGGCCGGAGATCAGGCCGAGCTGATCGTAAACGCTGGGACCGGGGCCGAGGATGCCGACCAGGGGTTCCAGCAGCGACAGGTCGATGATCTGGCCCTGTCCGTTCGTCTTTTCCCGGTGGAACAGCGCGAGCATGACCGCGTAGGCACCGGTCAGCCCGGCAACGCCGTCGGCCAGCCCGAACGGCGGCAGCGTCGGCGGTCCGTCCTCCTGCCCGGTCTGGTGGGCCAGGCCGCTCATGGCCTCGGCCAGGGTGCCGAAGGCGCGTCGTTTCGCGTACGGCCCGGTCTGGCCGAAGCCGGTGACCCGTAGCACCACCAACGCCGGGTTGATCTTCCGCAGCTGATCGGGCCCGAGGTCCCACTTCTCCAGCACTCCGGGCCGGAAGTTCTCGATCACCACGTCCGCCTGGGCGACCAGTCGGCGCAGGATGTCCTGGCCGTCCGGTGTGCTGAAGTTCAACGTGATGGTCCGCTTGTTCCGGGCGATCACCTTCCACCACAGCCCGTGCCCGTCCTTGGACAAGCCGTGTGTTCTGGCGGGATCGCCACGGGGATGCTCGACCTTGATCACATCGGCGCCCCAGTCGCCGAGCAGCATGGCGGTGATCGGCGCCGCATAGACGGTGCCCAGATCCAAAACCCGCAGCCCGGCGAGTGGACCGGCTGATTTCCCGGTTGATTGGCGCAGTAGTGCTGGTTCGTCGCTCGATTGAGTGTTTTCACGGGAAAGGGATTCGCCGGTCGTGATCGTCATGCGCTGCCACCTTGTCTGTGGTTCGGTTTACGTTGGAACCGAGAATGAGGGCGCAGCAACGGCTCGTCACGCTTGCGGAACAAAGTGACCTATTGGTCGTTGTGGTCACCGGGTCGGGAGAATATTCACCGCGGCAGGCGTGTTCACAATGACCACAAGCCAGCTTTAGTTTCTCAACGAGGCTTGCGTTCACAAGAGTGATCAGTGCCCGAACCCTCTTTACGGTCTGTTCAACAGTCATTCACGAGAGGGGCACCGATGCTCATCGTTCTCGGCTTTGTCATGATCGCCGTGTTCATGTACTTGATCCTCAGCAAGCGGCTCACGCCGGTGGTGGGGCTGATCCTGGTCCCGGTGGTCTTCGGGATCATCGCCGTGCAATTGGGCGTCGCGGACATCGTCGAGGACGGCGTCGCCGGCGCCGTCATGGACGCGATCAAGAGTTTCGCGCCGACCGCGGCACTGCTCTTCTTCGCGATCATCTACTTCGGGTTGATGATCGATGTCGGTCTCTTCGATCCGCTGATCCGGCTGATCCTGCGGCTGGTCGGTAACAGCCCGGTCCGCCTGGTCATCGGCACCGCGGTGCTGGCCGGCCTGGTGTCCCTCGACGGTGACGGCTCGACCACCTTCATCATTACCGTGTCCGCACTGCTGCCCATCTATCTGAAGCTCGGCATGAGCCCGGTCGTATTGACCGTGGTCGCCAACCTGGCCAACGGCGTGCTCAACATCGTGCCCTGGGGCGGTCCGACGGTGCGGGCGGCCACCGTCCTGAAGGTGTCGCCCAACGACCTGTTCATCCCGATGGTCCCGGGAATGATCGCCGCGATGGCCGCCGTGCTGGTGATGGCGTACCTGATGGGCCGGTCCGAGAAGAAGCGCCTGCTGGCGTCGGGCAACACCTTGGAAACGGTGGCCGCCTCGCTGCGCCCCGGAAAGGTCGGAGTTGGCGGCGGCGGAAGAACCGGCGGCATTGTCCCGCCCCGGCCCACCGGATCCGCGGAGCTCAACCTCGACTACGAGGAGGACAACTCCGACATGGCCAGTGGCCTCGATCCGCAGCGCAAGACCCTGCGGCCCAAGCTGATCTGGTTCAACCTGGCGCTCACCGTCGGCCTGCTGGTGATGCTCGGCATGGACATGTTCCCGCTGGCGCTGCTGTTCATGATCGCCGCCGCGATCGCCCTGGTGGTCAACTTCCCCAACCACCACGACCAGTCGGAGCGGATCAAGGCGCACGCCAGTTCCATCGTTGCGGTGGTCGCCATGGTCTTCGCCGCTGCCGTCCTGGTCGGTGTGCTGGAGGGCACGGGCATGGTCACCGCGATGGCCAACTTCATCGTGGACGCCGTGCCACCGGCCCTCGGCCCCTGGTTCGCAGTGATCACCGGCGTGCTGAGCATGCCGTTGACCTTCTTCATGAGCAATGACGCCTTCTACTTCGGCATCCTGCCCGTGCTGTCCGAGGCGGCCGGCCACTACGGCATCAGCCCGGTCGAGATGGCCCAGGCGTCGATCGTCGGGCAGCCGGTCCACCTGACCAGCCCGCTGGTCCCGGCGATGCTGCTGCTCATCTCGCTGGCCAGGGTGGACCTGGCCGATCATCACAAGAAGGTCATCTGGCGGGCCGTCGTGTGCTCGATGGTGATGCTCGTCGTCGCGATCCTGTTGGGCGTCATCCCGATCGGCTGACGCGCCCAGGAGTGCACTTGCTCAGTGCGCTCCATGCTGGTGGGCGGTGCCCGGCGGATCTCCCGCCTGGCACCGCCTTTCGCTGTTTGAGCCGTTCGCTACTTCAGCCGGTACAGCCGTTCCGGCCGGCCGGCGCCGTACTTCAGGCTGACCTCCGCGATCCCGTTGTTCTCCAGGTACTCCAGGTAGCGCCGGGCACTCACCCGGGACAGCCCGATGCGACCGGCGCATTCGGTGGCGGAGATGGCCTGATCGGGACTGAGCAACTCCAGCACCGCGGTTGCGGTCTGTCGGCTCAGGCCCTTGGGCAGTTCCCTGTCCGCGGTCGGCGCCTCCGGTGGCAGCCCGAACAATTGGTCGATCTGTTTCTGGTCAACACTTTTCGCATTCTCCAGCATCGTCCTGGTGTGGCGGAAGTGCTTGAGCCGCTCACCGAGGGCCTCGTACTCGAAGGGCTTGATCAGGTACGAGACGGCGCCGCCCTGCATCGCGTCGCGGACCGTGTCGAGCTCGCGGGCGGCCGTCACCACGATGACGTCGACGTCGGGATAGTCCTGCCTGGCCCGCCGCAGGACATCGATGCCGGTCATGTCCGGGAGGTAGACGTCCAGCAGCATCAGGTCCGGGTGATGACGCTCCAGGGCCGACAGCGCGTCCGTGCCGGTGTGCACGGTGTCAACCACGTGAAAGCCGTCGACGGTCGCGAGATAGCGGGTGTGAATCCTGGCGACCATGAAGTCGTCGTCCACGACCAGCACGTCGTACACCTTGGTCGGCGACGTCATCTCATCCTCGCTTTCCGGTCGCAGTGACTGTTGCGGCGCCACTCGCAGTGTCGATCACGGACGGGTTGGACGGCGGCTCGACCGGCAGGACAGCCGTGAAGACAGCCCCGTCGGCGAAGGTCAGTCCTACCGCACCCCCGCGCTGTTCGCAGATCCGCCGCACCAGGGACAACCCGATCCCGCGCCCGCCGACGACGGCGGCGGACTTGGTGGTGAAACCCCGGTCGAAGATGTGGTCCCTGGTCTCCGGTGGGACCCCAGGTCCGGTATCCGACACCACCACGTGGACGGCTGAGTCGTCGGCGGTGACCTCGACGGTGATCGAGGCCTGCGCGGAGTTGGCGACGGCGTCCAGCGCGTTGTCGACCAGGTTGCCGACGACGGTGGCCACGTCGACGGAGAGGTCGGGCGCCAACCGTGGGCACCGGGATGACGGTGCGATCTGCAGCTGAACAACCGATTCCGCGGCCAGACTGGACTTCGCGACCAACAGGGCGGCTAAAGGCGGGTCCTCGATCCGGGCGGTGACCGCGGAGTCGAGCTCGGCGCGGCGCCGGGTGAGCCCCGCGACGTAGCTCTGCACCTCGTCGTACTCGTGTAGCTGCAGGAGGCCCGAGATCACGTGCAGCTGGTTGTCGAATTCGTGCGTCTGCGCCCGCAGGGTGTCGGTGGCATTTCGGGTGGCCCCCAATTGTCGTTGCACCGCAATCAGTTCGGAGCGATCGCGCAAGGTGATGACCGTTCCGGACGACGCACCGGCTTGCCCGCCGGGCCGGTCCGTCCGCGCCGTCCGGCGATTGACCACCAATACCCGATCGCCCTGCAGCACCACCAGATCCGTTCCTCGGCGCTGCCCGGTCACCACCTCCAGCAGGTCCGGCTCCAGGCCGAGATCTGCGACATTGCGGCCGACACAGTCCGCAGGCAGATCGAGCAATTCGCGGGCGCCGTCGTTCACCACCGTCACCAGTCCGGTCGGTCCTACCCCCAGCACGCCCTCCCGGATGCTGTGCAGCAGGGCCTCCCGGTGATCGGCAAGGCTGGCGATCTGCGCGGGCTCCAAGCCGTGGGTTTGCTTCTTCACCCGCCGGGCCAGCAGCCACGAGCCGGTCACCCCAGCGCCGGCGGCCAGCGCGATCAACAGCAGCAATTCGGGAACGCCGGCCCGCAGGATGCTCCAGGTCGACGGGTACTGCTCACCGACCAGGGTCAGCCCGAGCAGATCACCGGCGGTGCTGTAGGTCGGGACTGTGGCCGCGATGAGCCGTTGACCGGCCAGGGTCAGGTCGCCGTCCCACGAACGTCCGGCCCAGGCGCTCTCATCCGGCAGGACGAGGACCGTGCCCAGCAGGGTCGGGTCGGTGGAGGTGACGATCCGCCGATCGACGTCGGTCAACAGCACAACGGTCGCGCCGGACTGGATGCGGGCTGCCTCGGCAACCGGTGCCAGTGCGGTGGCCGGGTTCACCCAGTCACCCCGCTTGACCAGCGGGCTGCCGGCAACGTTCTCGGCCGCGCCGAGCACCCGCTCGCCGCTGCCCGCAGCGAACTGGGACGTCGACTGCCGGACCGACACCAGCCCGGCGACGAGCAGGACGATGCCGACGACACCGAGTTGGAACACCAGGAACTTGCCGGCCAGCGTGTGCGGTGTCAGCCGGCGGGTCCACGACACCACGGCCTCCCTGCCAGCTGCTCTTGAACACAACGACCACAAGTTCCACTACGTACGTCGCGGGTCCACGCGCCGCCGCACGGGTCATAGTGAAACGACACCCACGGTCAATCATGGCCCAAGCAAGAGGGGCAGGGACGATGCGCCGCCGACCACTGCGGATGTTGGGCATGGTTGCGCTGCTGCTCGTGCTCGCCGGATGCGGATCCGCGGGAGGTGACGATCAGCTCAGGATGATGGTCCCGAACAGTCCGGGTGGTGGCTATGACGTCACCGCCCGGACCGCCGTCAAGATCACCGAGACGGCCGGGATCACCGGCCGGGTACAGGTTTTCAACGTCATCGGCGGTGGCGGTTCGCTGGCCATGACCCGGCTGATGAACGAGACCGGCAATCCGGAGCTGCTGATGATGATGGGGTTGGGCGTCATCGGGGCAACTCTGACCAACAATTCCCCCCGCGTCACCGGTGCCACCCCGATCGCCCGGCTGCTCGAGGAGCAGGAAGGCGTCATGGTCCCGGCGGACTCGCCCTATCGCAGTGTGCAGGACCTGATGACGGCCTGGCGAGCGCATCCCGAGCAATTCGATGTCGGCGGTGGCTCGCTGCCGGGCGGCCCCGACCACCTGCTGACGATGCGGCTCGCCGCAGCGGAAGGGATTGCTGCCGACCGGGCCCGCTACGTCGCCCACGACGGCGGCGGCGAGCTGCTGCCCGCCCTGCTCGGCGCCGAGCTCGACTTCGCCGTCTCCGGTGTCCGGGAATACACCGAACAGATCAAGTCCGGGCAACTACGGGTGCTGGCGGTCTCCGGCGCAGCCCGGCTACCCAACGTGGACGCGCCGACGCTGACCGAGTCGGGTATCGACGTGGTGTTCAGCAACTGGCGGGGCGTCATCGCGCCGCCGGGGATCACCCAGGATGAACGGAGTGCGTTCATCGACGACCTGGCGCGCATGCGCGCAACCCCCGGCTGGCAGGCGGAACTGCAGCGGAACGGGTGGACGGACGCCTACCTGCCCGGTGACGACTTCGCGGAGTTCCTCGCCGAACAGGACAGCGAAGTCGAAACCGAGCTGCGTCAGCTGGGATTGACTTAAGGTGGCGTCTGGACATCACGCGGTGCAACTGGACAACGCCCCGGGGACGTTGGCCGGTCCCGTCGTAGGTTGTCCAGTTGGCAGGCAGGCCCGCAGGTCCAGAGGTTAGGTGGACGATTCCGCGTCGCTTGCCGTCTCGCCTGAGTCGTCCTCCGAGCTCAGGTGCGGGATCAACCGGTAGCGGCGGCCGTACGTTTCGACGATCGAGACCACGACCGCTGTGATGGGTACCCCGATGATCGCGCCGATCGGCCCCCAGATCGCGGCGCCGATGAAGACGGACGCCAACGCGATTGCAGGGTTGACCTCCATCGTCCGCCGGGAGATTCGCGGGGTCAGGATGTAGGTCTCGATCTGCTGATAGACGATGGCGAACAGGACGATCCACACCGCGATGAGCGGTTTCTCGGCCAACGCGACCAGGACGGGAACCGCCACTCCGATGTAGGTGCCGATCACCGGGATGAACTGTGCGGTAATGCCGGCCAGCAGGCCCAACGGCAGCCATCCCGGCAGCCCGATCGCCCAGAAGAAGATGCCATGGAAGAACGCCGAGATCGCGGCCAGTACGACCTTGGAGGCGACGTAACCGCCGGTCTTCTGTTCGGCGACGTCCCACACGGCGACCAGGACGAGCTGCCGGTTCGGTGGCAGCCATACCGCCAGCTGCTGAACCAGTTTCGGTCCGGCGGCCGCGATATAGAAGGTGAAGACGACGACCGTCACCAGGTCGATGACCACCGACAGCAGCGATCCGAACCATCCCATGATGCCCACGGCGAGATCGTTGGCGACGCCCTGGATCTCGTCGGGTTGCAGCCGCAGCGACTGGGTGATCTGCACCGGGTCCAGGTGCAATCCGAAGGTCGAGTTGAGTTGCTCTACCACGCTGTTCACCGTGGCGGGCAGGGACTGGACCAGTTGAGAGGCCTGGTCGAACAGGGCACGTTCGAACAACACCGCCAGCCCGATGATGACGACTATGAGGCAGGTCCCGACGATCGCGGTGGCCCTCGACCGACTCAGACCGCGCCGGAGGAAGAACCGGATCGCCGGCTCGGCCGCGATCGCCGAGAGCCACGCCAGCAGAATGAGAAACAGGAAGTGCTGGGCAACTCCTACCACCCAGGCCGCGACCAGCCAGACGGAGACGATCAGCAGGATCCTGATGGTCGCGATCCGGATTTCCCGTTGATCCAGCGAAATCTTGACCCGCCGCACCGGTGTCGACTCCGGCGCCGGGTCGGCAGGGCGTTCCATCCCGGCCATCTGTTCGGGCTCATCATGGGCCGGAGTTCGGCGCCGTCGACCAAGATGTGAGCTCATCGTCCGACCCCGCGCCGCGGCGTCGGGACGACGAGTGCCGATGATTCGCTCGCACGCTCGCTCATCGTCCGACCCCGCTCCGCGGCGTCGGGACGACGAGTGCCGATGATTCGCTCGCACGCTCGCTCATCGTCCGACCTCAACGGGTTGCCGGTCATATCCAACCCACCCAACGTAGCCTGGCCGCCCGGTCGGGGCCACGAGTGCGAGTGGCGACGGTTTAGGTCAGGCCCTCCTTCGTCGGGTTCGACTGGCTGCGGTTCAGGCCCTTGACCCAGTCGCCGACGCTGAGCCCGAGGACCACACCGAGCGCGATCGAGATGATCGTGACACCCGCGCCCAGGATCGCGGAGACACCGTCCACCCGGGCCTCGCTCATCACCTGGGTCACGCCGACCAGGGCAATGGCACCGGGGACCAGCAGCCAGAAGGCGGGCAGGAAGGTCACCAGCGTCGGCGGACCAGTGCGCTGGGTCGCGACGAAGACCGCGACCGGCGTCATCACTGCGGCCCCGACAAACGCCGACAGGGAACTTCCGAACAGCAACCCGCCGACCACCTGTCCGGCGTACGCGACGTAGAGCACCAACAGCATCCAGCCGAGTGAACCTGGTCGACCGGCGTAGCTGAGCAGCACGCCGATACCGAACACCAGCACCCCGATCCACGGGGCGATGGCGCCGATCAATGACGTGCCGGTCCCGGCAACGGTGATCGCCGGAATACCCACCAACTGCAGCCCGCCGACGATGCCGAGAGACAGCACCACAAGTTGCAGGCTGCCGTAGACGAATCGGCTTGCCCCGGAGATCATCTGCGCGGTCGCCAGTTCGATGACGGCCGTCGTCAACAGCCCGCCGGGGATGAACGTCACCAGCGCGCCGAGGATCGGCGGCAGCACGCTCGGATTCAACTCCGTCCTGGCCAACAGAGCAACTGCCGCCGACACCAGGAACGCGCAGGTCACCGGCAGGAAGACCTGGATGGCCAATCGCCGGCTGTCCGCCCACTGTTTGATCACCCCCACCCCGGCGCCGAGAACCGCCGCAACCCCGATCTCCGTCCAGCCGCCGGCCAGGATGACGGCCAACCCCATCGCGATCACGGCGTGGCCGGCGACGATTACCGCGGGTCCGAACGGGGGTGGCAGATCCCGCGCCGCGCGCAGGTCGACCACTGCCGCCCGCGCGCCGATCTCGCCCCGCTCGGCAGCATCGGCAACCGTGAAGACGGCCTCGACCTGGTCGAGCCGTAGTTTCGATTCGCCCGTGGACGCGACCTCGGTGCGGGAGTCCTGCAGTCCCGGCAGGGTGACGATCAACGCGGTCGGCAGCACGATCACCTCGGCACCCCGCACGCCGTTGACCTCCGCCACCCGCACCAGGGTGTCCCGAACATGGGTGACAGGGTCACCGGAATCGACCATGGTGTCGCCCAGGTCGACCATCAGGGCCATCAGCTCGCCCACTGACGAGCCGTCTATCCGTGACGACCAGGCGGTCGCGTCGGCAGGTACCGCGACCGTGGACGGCGCCGGCGAGGCAGCAGCGGGTGGTCCGCCGCCGGGGACTGCCGACGGTTCGACGGCGGCTGGACGTCCCGCGGCGGAACGTCGCCGATTGCGGGAGGCGACGACCAACCCCACGACCACAAAGGCGATCAGCAGGACGCCGACGGCGATCAGGACGGTGCCCCGGCCGATCTCCGACTGCGCCGCGGCCGGTGGGGTCGCCGGTACGACCGTCGAACCGACCGACGGTGCTGACGACGAAGTCGGCGTGTCCGACCCACTCGAGACCGTGCTGTCCGGGGTCTCCGAGGTCGGCGTCGACAGGACCGCACTCGATGCAGTCGCACTCTCCGGCGCCGAGGTGGACAACGCCGAGGAACTTGTACTTGTTGCTGCCGAGGAGCTTTCCGTCGTCTGGTCGGCAGGTGAGCTGGTCGGACTCGATTGGCCGGACTCCGACGCAGGAGTGGGGTCGGAGGCCAATGTCGTCGGCGCCACCAGTGCCGAGGGCATGTTTGCCACGGCCGGCCCGGTCCAGCCGTTGAGAAACAGCATGGCGGTCAGGACGGTCAGCACCGCCAGCAGCGCCGCAGCAACCCGGCCGGCGGCCAATCCGCGACGTAGACCTCCCACCCGATCACGTCTCCGCTCTCGATCCGGCCGCGATCGCGGATGAAGGATTTACCCACCAGACCTTAATCCGGCGGTCGACTCCCAAGGGTTCCGGGGATCGACGACCGCCGGACATTGGTCAGCGGTCGACCTGCACCGGCGTCGCTGTCTCATGGTCGGCCGTGCGGTCGAACGCCGGGTTGTCGGCCAGATCCCGATGCCCGGTCTCCGAGTATGTGCCGACCGCGACAATGGTGATCAGCGCCGACACCGCGACGTAGATCGCTACCGGGTAGCCGCTACCGAAGCCGGTGTACAACGCGACCGCGATCAGCGGCGCCAACCCGCCGGCGACGATCGAGGCCAGGCCTCGGGCGCTAGGTCCCGCACCACCGATTGCAGACGTGTTGGTTGCACACACCTGAACGGCGAGCAGTGTCTCGTCGACACGACTGGTGCAGCAACGCGATGGGCCCGACCTACTCGGCAAACAGCCCGGTTCGGCTGGGCAATTGGGCAACAACGGCCTCGAGATCGTCGAGGTGGTGACGGGACACGGCCAGTAACCCGGCGGAATCGCGGCGGGTGAAGGCCCCCAGCATGGTGCTGTGCTGGGCGTGCAATTGGTCGCGGTGTTCGTCCGTGATGTGTTGCATGGGCTGGATGGGTTCGGTGAGATTCCAGACCAACTCGATCATGTGCAAAAGGCGCGGCATCCGCGCCGGGCCGACCAGTGCCAGGTGGAATTGTCTGCTTTCCCGCTGGTAGGACTGGTAGTCGCCGTTTGCCATTGCCTGGTCCAGTGCTTCAAGGGCTCGGGTGGCACGGCTGTCGTCCTCGGCTCCCGCGTTGCCGACTGCAGCCGTCAATGCCGCCATTTCCAGCACGCCGCGGACCACATAGATCTCCCTGAACTCTGCGACGGTGAGGCTGGCGACGGTGTAGCCGGCGCGGGGTTGGTGCTCGACCAGACCTTCGCCGATCAGGGTCTTGAGGGTCTCCCGGATGGGAATACGGCTGACGCCGAACACCTCGGCCGTCTCGTCGACTGGGATCGGACTGCCTGGTGGAACCTCGCCACTGAGGATTGCCCGACGGACCTCGTCGAGGATCGCCTGTTGTGAGGGGCCGGGCTGGTCGGATCGCAGGATGGCCAGGAGCGCAGATGTTCGATCCAGGTGTGGCATCGTCGCCGTTCCCTCCGCGGACAGTTGTTCCGCTGCTCGACCGAGTCGGTGTCGACCTCGTTGTGGACCAAGGTATTGGCCGGAGCGGGCGAACGCCGCTGCTTCGGCGGACCGCCGCAGATATATCTGCCATCACTTCAACAAACTGTTGACGTGAACTGCCGGAACCCTTAGTTTCGTATCACGACAGAGTAGTTCCACAATGCGAGATCAGCAACCAATCAAGGGTGATCATCGCATCTGACTGAAGGGTGGAGTCAGTGTCCTTTTCCACTCACGTCCTGGATGCCGGCAGGGGATGTCCGGCTTCACGGGTTCCGCTGCTGCTGCGGATCGCCGGCCGGGTGGGCTGGCAGATCCTGGCCGAAGGTGTGACCGACGCAGATGGCCGCTATCGCTACGCCGATCCGGCCGCGTCGGGTGAGTTTCCGGCGGGGAGGTACCGGGTGGACTTCGATACCGGTTCCTATTATTCCGCGTCGGGCCAGGTGGGGTTCTATCCGGAGGTGTCGGTGACGTTCGAGGTCACGGACCCAGCCGCGCATCACCATGTTCCGTTGTTGTTGTCGCCATTTGCCTATTCAACCTACCGAGGGAGCTAGGAAGAAAATGTCCGTAACGCTGGGACACAATCAGTACGGAAAAGCGGAGACGCGTGTGGTCCGCGTCTACCGTGACGCCGATCCGCATGAGATTGTCGATTATAACGTCAGTGTCGCGTTGAGTGGCGATTTCGCCGACATTCACCTGACGGGTGACAACGCGAACTGCCTGACCACCGACGCCACCAAGAATACGGTGAACGCGTTCGCGAAGGAATACGGGGATGCGGCCCGCCATCCGGAGTCGTTCGGCATCGCCCTCGCGAAGCACTTCGTCGACGACGTCGAACCGGTCGGCCGAGTGCGTATCAAAGTCGAGGCGTTCCCGTGGAACAGGCTGAGCAGCAACGGATCTCCGCACCCGCACGCGTTCTCCAGGGATGGCGGGTATGTACGAACAGCCGCGGTGACCTACGACGGGAGCACCCTGTGGGTGGTGTCCGGGGTCAAGGACTACGTGGTTCTCAAGACAACAGACTCGGAGTTCTTCGGGTACCTGCAGGAGAAGTACACCACCTTGCAGCCCACCCATGACCGAGTCATGGCGACGGCGGTGACCAGCCAGTGGTGGCACACCCAGACCGAAGACGTGGATTGGCGGAAGTCCTACGACAAGGCACTTCTGACCATGGGTGACGTTTTCGCCGGCCACCACAGCCTGGCGTTGCAGCAGACGATGTACGCCATGGGTGAGGCGATGATCGACGAGCAGCCGGAGATCGGCGAGGTGCGGTTCTCGTTGCCGAACAAGCACCACTTCGTCATCGACCTGAGCCCGTTCGGCCTGGACAACCCGAACGAGGTGTTCCACGCCGATGACCGACCTTACGGCTTCATCGAGGGCACGGTACATAACAACGATGCCCCTGCTCCGGGGTTGGCATTCGATCCGGGTCAGGGCTGGTGACCGCGATGACACACGAATCTGAACCGGCCGGCGCGGCCGGGGATCACCTCGCTGTCTTCGAGGGCAAGGCCCACCCGGTCGACGAGGTTCTCAAGCCCGGATCGATGTTGGTCTATGGCCTACAGCATGTGATGAGCATGTATGCGGGCGTGGTCGCTGTTCCGCTGATCGTCGGCAGCGCGCTGAAACTGCCGTTCTCCGACCTTTCCTATCTGTTGGCCGCCACGCTGTTGATCTCCGGTCTCGCAACCCTGCTGCAGACCCTCGGAGTGCCCTGGATCGGCGCGAAACTGCCCATTGTGCAGGGGACCTCGTTCGCCGCTGTCGGATCGATGATCGCCATCGGCACTGGCGCAGGGGGTGGCCCGGCCGGACTGAACGCGATCTTCGGGGCCATTGTGGTCGCCGGTGCGATTGGGTTCTTGCTCAGTGGCGTGTTCAGTCGGTTGCTGCACTTCTTCCCACCGGTGGTCACCGGTTCGGTCATCACCGTGATCGGAATCTCGCTGCTCCCGGTGGCGATCCGCTGGGCCGGTGGCGGGGCCGGCAGTGAGGACTTCGGCTCGCTGGCCAACGTCGGACTCGCCGCCATCACCCTGGCCATCATCCTGCTGGTCTACCGCTTCCTGCCCGGATTCTTCTCCCGCATCGCGATCCTGGTCGGCCTGGTGGCCGGCGGTGTGGTCGCAGCACTGATGGGTGAGATCGATTTCTCGAAGGTGTCCGAGGCCCAGGGCTTCGCGATCTCCACCCCGTTCCACTTCGGTATGCCCACCTTCGAGGTAGCCGCCATCGTCTCGATGGTGATCGTGATGCTGGTGATCATGACCGAGACCACGGCCGATCTGCTGGCCATCGGTGTGGTCGTCGGTAGGCCGGCCGACCGGAAGACCGTTGCGAACGGACTGCGGGCGGACACCCTGTCCACCGCCGTCTCCGGTGGTCTGCTGAACGGCTTCCCGGTCAGTGCCTTCGCGCAGAACGTCGGCCTGGTTGCGCTCACCGGGATCAAGAGCAGATTTGTGGTAGCGGTGAGTGGCGGCATCCTGCTGGTGTTGGGCTTCTTCCCCCAGGTCGGAGCGGTCGTGGCGGCGCTGCCGCTACCCGTTCTCGGCGGTGCCGGGCTGGCGCTGTTCGGCAGCGTCGCCGCGAGCGGCATCCGCAGCCTGTCGGCGGTGCACTACGAGGGCAATCAGAATCTGATTATCGTGGCTTTGTCGATCGGCATGGGCGTCATCCCGATCGCCGTGCCGGACTTCTACCACGCGTTCCCGTCCTGGTTCCAGACGATCTTCGATTCCGGGATCAGCGCGGCCGCGGTCACCGCTGTGCTGCTGAACATCCTGTTCAACGTGCTGGGCCGCAAAGACAACGTGGCGCCCATCTCCGCCGAGGGTCCTGCGCCGGGGGTGACACCGGAGTTTCAACCGGGCCAGCACCCCCCGCACGGCCCCGGAACGCCGCCCTCCGGCAGCGCCTCAGACCGGAAGGACGATCCAACCTCTCACGGGGCGGACGGTCCCGGTCAGCAGCGGCACTGACATCGCCCGGAGATGCGATGGGCGGCCGGGAGACCTTTCGATCGCCCTCGAACCGTCCGGCTGTTTGAAGTGGTTGCTCCTGCGACGCAGATATATCGGGTGGGGGGCCGATATATCTGCGAGCTTCTTGACCCGGTTGTGCGGGCTGGTTAGTTTCTACATAGCGACAGGAAACTTCCACCATACGAAATTAGGAAACCGCGTGCAGGTGATGCGTCGGTCAGGTGGCCTGTCGAGTGGTTCCAGTCAGCCTGGTCGACGCGATCGACCGGAATCCTCGATCCAAGGAGACTCTGTGTCAGAAGTTCGGGCAGTCAGCGAACAGCAGGTGGAGCTCAGCCCCCGGTTGTACAACCAGGATCTGGCTCCCACCCAACGAGTCGGGCGAAAGTGGCGTTCCTACAACATCTTTACCTTGTGGGCCAACGACGTGCACAGCCTGGGCAACTACGCATTCGCGATCAGCTTGTTCGCACTCGGTCTCGGGGCCTGGCAGATCCTGCTGGCTTTCCTGATCGGCGCCCTGTTGCTGTTCGGTCTGCTGAGCCTGTCCGGATTCATGGGCGAGAAGACCGGAGTCCCGTTCCCGGTGATGAGCCGCATCGCCTTCGGCATCTATGGCGCGCAGATCGCCGCGGTCGTCCGCGGCGGTGTCGCCATCGTCTGGTTCGGTATTCAGACCTACCTCGCATCGGTGGTGCTGCGGGTCCTGTTGATCGCGATCTTCCCGTCGATGGAATCGATGGATTCGAACAGCATTCTTGGGCTCTCCACCCTCGGCTGGGTTTCCTTTGTCAGTTTGTGGGTCATCCAGGTGATCATCGTCAGTTACGGGATGGAGATGATCCGCAAGTACGAGGCTTTTGCCGGGCCGATCATCCTGGTCAGCATGCTGGGCATCGCGACGTGGATCTTCATCCAGGCCGGCGGATCAATCGCGTTCTCGACCGATCAGGCGCTGACCGGCGGGGAGATGTGGCGGGAGATCTTCGTCGGTGGAGCGCTGTGGATTGCCATCTACGGCACCTTCGTCCTCAACTTCTGCGACTTCACCCGCAACGCGAAGACAAAGTCGGCGATTACCCGCGGCAACTTCTTCGGCATCCCGCTGAACATGCTGTTCTTCGGACTGATCGTTGTCGTGCTGGCCGGTGGCCAGTTCAAGATCAACGGCGAGATCATCGAGAGTCCGGCCGATATCGTCCAGACGATCCCCAACACCTTTCTGCTGGTGCTGGCCTGCCTGGCGCTGATCATGGTGACGATCGCCGTGAATCTGATGGCGAATTTCGTTGCCCCCATTTACGCCCTGGCGAACCTGTTCCCGCGGAAATTGAACTTCAAGCGCGCCGGGTTGGTGAGCGCGGTCATCGGCCTGGTGATCCTGCCCTGGAACGTCTACAACAATCCGACCGTCATCGTGTACTTCCTGGGTGGCCTGGGTGCCATCCTCGGCCCGTTGTTCGGCGTCATCATGGCCGATTACTGGTTGATCAGGAAGACTCGGGTGAACGTGCTGGCCCTGTATTCCGAGTCGCCCGACGGTGAATACCATTTCCGCGGGGGATTCAACATGCGGGCGATCTGGGCTCTCGTCCCAGCGGCGATCATTGCGGTGATCATCGCCGTGGTGCCCACGTTCCACGCCGTGGCCGGCTTTTCCTGGTTCATCGGTGCGGGATTGGGCTTGGTTTTCTACTTGATCGTGGCGGACCGGGAGATGCCGATCAACGAGGTCGACGGCGAGTCCATCGCGGTGCCCAGCGTCCACTGAAAACCACCCGGAACCGACCACCCCAGTCCGAAGGAAAGTAGAAATGCGCATCCTCGTAGTCAACGTCAACACCACCGAATCGATGACCCAGGCGATCGGCAAGCAGGCGGCAGCGGTGGCCGGACCGAACACCGAGATCGTTCCACTGACACCGCTTTTCGGCGCGGAGTCGGTGGAGGGCAATTACGAGAGCTACCTGGCGGCCATCGCGGTGATGGAAACGGTCCGCGCGTACCGGGACCCGTTCGACGCCGTCATCCAGGCCGGCTACGGCGAACACGGCCGGGAAGGACTGCAGGAATTGTTGGACGTGCCCGTGGTGGACATCACCGAGGCCGCCGCCAGCACCGCGATGTTCCTCGGTCACAAGTACTCGGTGGTGACCACGCTGGATCGCGCCGTACCGCTGATCGAGGACCGGCTGAAGCTGGCCGGGCTGGATGCCCGGTGCGCCTCGGTCCGGGCGAGCGGCATGGCCGTCCTCGAACTGGAAAGCGATCCCGACGCCGCAGTGCAAGCCATTGTGGCGCAGGCGGTCCGCGCCGTGGAGGACGACCGGGCCGAGGTTATCTGCCTGGGCTGCGGCGGGATGGCCGGGCTCACCGAGCAGGTCGTGCAGCGGACCGGCGTCCCCGTCGTCGACGGGGTCGCCGCCGCCGTCACGATCGCCGAGTCGTTGGTGCGCCTGGGATTGAGCACGTCGAAGGTACGGACCTACGCCCCGGCCCGGCCGAAGCGATTCACGAACTGGCCGCCCAACGCGGCTAGCTGGAACTGATCGGACAAAGGAGTCTGACGATGAGTGGAACAGACCTGCTGGATGTGCCGCAGGGCCCGGCGCGCGACACCAGGACGGACTACGACCTGGTCATCCGGGGTGAGCGGATCATGACGACCGCCGGCGAGGTGCCGCGCGAGGTCGGAATCCGGGACGGCCGGATCGTCGCCGTCGAACCGCTGGGCAACGGGCTGCTCGGCACCGAGGTGATCGAACTGGCCCCGGACGAAGTGCTGCTGCCCGGTCTGGTGGACACCCACGTGCACGTCAACGAACCGGGCCGCACCCAGTGGGAGGGGTTCGCCTCCGCGACGAGGGCGGCCGCCGCGGGCGGCGTGACCACCATCATCGACATGCCGCTGAACAGCATCCCGCCGACCACCACCGTCGAGGCGCTGCAGCTGAAACGGGAAGCCGCCCGCGACCAGGCCTTCGTCGACGTCGGCTTCTGGGGTGGGGCGATCCCGGGCAACCAGGCCGACCTGCGGCCACTGCACGATGAGGGTGTCTTCGGGTTCAAGTGCTTCCTGCTGCATTCCGGGGTCGACGAGTTTCCGCACCTGGAGGCCGACGAGATGGAAGCAGACATGGCGGTGCTCAAAAGCTTCGACTCGATGATGATCGTGCACGCCGAGGACTCCAGGGCCATCGAACGGGCGCCGTCGGCGGAGGGTGACCAGTACCAGAAGTTCCTCAGCTCCCGTCCCCGCGGCGCGGAGAACGTCGCGATCGCGGAGGTCATCGAGCGGGCCCGCTGGACCGGCGCCCGCGCCCACATCCTGCACCTGTCGTCGTCGGATGCCCTGCCGATGATCGCCAGCGCGAAACGCGACGGCGTGCGGTTGACGGTCGAGACCTGTCCGCACTACCTGACATTGATCGCCGAGGAGATCCCGAACGGCGCAACGGCGTACAAGTGCTGCCCCCCGATCCGGGAGGTCGGCAACCGGGAGCTGCTGTGGGAGGGGCTGCTGGACGGAACGATCGATTGCATCGTTTCCGATCACTCTCCCAGCACGCTGGATCTGAAGGACCTGGAGAACGGCGACTTCGCCGTCGCCTGGGGCGGGGTGTCGTCGCTGCAGCTCGGGTTGCCGATCATCTGGACCGAAGCGCGCCGCCGCGGTATTCCGCTCGAGCAGGTGATCACGTGGATGTCCGCACGACCGGCAGAACTCGCGGGTCTCTCAACGAAGGGCAAGCTCTCCCTCGGTTTCGATGCGGACCTCTCGGTGTTCGCCCCCGACGAGGCCTTCGTCGTCGACGCCTCCCGCCTCAAGCACAAGAACCCGATCACGCCGTATGACAAGCGGGCGCTGTCCGGTGTGGTGCGCAGGACGTTCCTGCGCGGCACTGAGGTGGACGGCCGCACACCGACCGGCCGCCTGCTCCGCCGCGGCATGGTCTGAGATCAGTCGATCACATCGTATGACCGGCAACCTTTTTCACTTTCAATTCCGGAGGAGATTTTCGTGACATCGACAAGTCCCGGCTACGCGGTCACGGTGCGGGTGCAGTGTCCGTCGGCGACTGACGCGACCAGCCAGCTCACCACGGCGGTCACTCGCGCCGGCGGGTCGTTGACCGCGCTGGACGTGGTGGAATCCCACCACGATTCGATGGTGGTCGACGTCACCTGCGATGCCACGGACCAGGGCCACGCGGAGCGGATCACCGCCGCATTGGGTGAGCCGGCCGGTTTCACCGTGCGAAAGGTCAGTGACCGCACCTTCCTGATCCACCTGGGTGGGAAAATTGAGGTCACCCCGAAGGTCTCGCTACGTACCCGGGACGACCTGTCCCGCGCTTACACCCCAGGGGTGGCCAGGGTGTGCCTGGCGATCGCCGAGAACCCGTCCGATGCCAGGCGATTGACGATCAAACGGAACACCGTCGCAGTCGTCACCGACGGCTCTGCCGTCCTCGGCCTGGGCAACATCGGCCCGGCGGCGGCCCTGCCGGTCATGGAAGGAAAGGCCGCGCTGTTCAAACAGTTCGCCGGGGTCGATGCGTGGCCGGTCTGCCTGGACACCCAGGACACCGATGCGATTGTGGAGATCGTTCGCGCCATCGCCCCGGTGTACGGCGGCATCAACCTGGAGGACATCGCTGCGCCACGATGTTTCGAGATCGAGGCTCGACTGCGGGAGCTGTTGGACATCCCGGTGTTCCACGACGACCAGCACGGCACGGCGATCGTGGTCGCCGCAGCCTTGCGCAATGCGCTGCGGGTCACCGGGAAGTCACTGTCACAGGTGCGAATCGTGGTTTCCGGAGTGGGTGCCGCCGGTACCGCAATCATCAAACTGCTCCAGGCGCAGGGTGCCAAGAACATCGTCGGCTGCGACCGGAACGGCGCGGTACACCCGGGCAGCGTCGCGCGGGACGACATGCGCCGGTGGCTGCAGCAGAACACCAACCCGGACGGGCTCACCGGGACCCTGGTCGACGTCCTGCAGGACGCGGACGTCTTCATCGGGGTGTCGGCGCCAAACCTGTTGCAAGGTTCCGACATTGCCACCATGGCAGCGGATGCGATCGTGTTCGCGCTGGCCAACCCGGTGCCGGAGGTTGACCCGCTGGCGGCCAGGGAACACGCGGCGGTGGTCGCCACCGGGCGCAGCGACTTCTCCAACCAGATCAACAACGTGCTGGCCTTCCCAGGGTTCTTCCGCGGGCTGCTGGACACCGGCGCCTCGGACATCACCCAGGACATGTTGATCGCCGCGGCCGAGGCCATTGCCGATGCGGTGACGCCGGAGGAACTGAACCCCAGTTACATCGTGCCCAGTGTGTTCGATCCCACCGTCGCGCCTGCCGTTGCCGCCGCGATCCGGCAGCTGAGCGGTTCCACCGACGGCGCCGCCGGTCTGGTCGCCGCCGTGCGAGCCTGACCGGCCGACAAGTTGGGCTCCCCCGACCCCGGGCCAGCCCAGCGCACCCACAAAGTCCCGTCATAGCAGCAATCCGAAAGTGAGAAAGCAGTGAGTGAAACCACTACCGACATCAGAGCCATTGAGGTCCGGGGCCCCGCGGTCCCACGGTCGGCAGACATCCTGACCAGCGAGGCTTTGGCCTTCGTCGTCGAGTTGCAGCGGCGGTTCGGCCAGCGACGTGACGAGCTGTTGGCCAGGCGTACCCAACGCCGCGCCGAGGCCGCCCGCAGCGGTCGGCTGAACTTCCTGACCGATACCGCGGGGGTGCGGTCGGCGGATTGGGTGGTGGCCGCGGCGCCGGCCGATCTGGTTGATCGGCGGGTGGAAATCACCGGCCCGCCGGAACCGAAGATGGCGATCAACGCGCTGAACTCCGGCGCGAAAGTGTGGCTGGCCGACCTGGAGGACGCGAACACGCCGCACTGGTCGAACGTCGTCGGCGGGCAGGTCACTCTGTTCGACGCCATCCGCCGCCGGCTGGAGTTCACGTCCCCGGAAGGCAAGGCCTACCGGCTGGCCACCGACCGACCGTTGGCGGTCATCGTGGCCCGACCCCGAGGGTGGCATTTCGATGAACGCCACCTGATCGTCGATGGTGCACCGACCGTCGGCGCGCTGGTCGATTTCGGGTTGTACTTCTTCCACAACGCTCAGGAGCTGATCAACCGGGGCAGTGGCCCGTACTTCTACCTGCCCAAGATGGAGAGCCATCTGGAGGCGAGGCTCTGGAACGACATCTTCGCCTTCGCCGAGCACAGCCTGGGCATCTCCCGCGGCACAGTCCGGGCAACGGTGCTGATCGAGACCATCCCGGCCGCGTTCGAGATGGACGAGATCCTTTACGAACTCAGGGATTACGCCTCCGGGCTAAACGCTGGGCGGTGGGACTACCTGTTCAGCGTGATCAAGTACTTCCGGGACGCCGGCCCAGGTTTTGTGCTGCCCGACCGGGCTGCGGTGACCATGACGGCGCCGATGATGCGCGCCTACACCGAACTGCTCGTCGCTACCTGCCATCGGCGCGGCGCCTTCGCGATGGGCGGGATGGCTGCCTTCATCCCCAGCCGCCGCGACGCCGAGGTCAACCGGCAGGCGATCGCGAAGGTGACCGAGGACAAGGAACGGGAGGCCAGGGACGGGTTCGACGGGTCCTGGGTGGCCCATCCCGACCTGGTTCCGGTGTGCAGAGAGGTGTTCGACCGGGTACTAGGCGGGCGGCCGAACCAACTGGACCGGCTCCGTGACGATGTCCAAGTCACTGACCTGGACGCCTATGCGGCCCAGTTGCTGGACGTGGCTTCGGTGCCCGGCCAGGTCACTCTTGACGGGCTGCGGAACAACGTCGACGTGGCGTTGCGGTACCTGGAGGCATGGCTGGGCGGCAACGGCGCGGTCGGCATCCACAACCTGATGGAGGACGCCGCCACCGCCGAGATCTCCAGATCCCAGGTATGGCAATGGGTCCACAACAAGACCCGGCTGGCGGACGGCCAGCCCGTGACCGCCGACCTGGTCCGCTCCATCGCCGCGGAACAGCTGGCCGAGATCACCGCCGAGATCGGTGAGGCCGCCTACGCCGCGAGCAAGTTCGAGCTGGCCAGGCGGGTGTTCGAACAGGTCGCGCTGGCCGACGACTTCGCCGACTTTCTCACGCTGCCGGCCTACGCGGCCGCGGTCGAGGACAACACCTGACGGTCACGCCCTGCGCCCTCGCCGCCGCCGTGGTCGAGCTGAGCGGCGAAACCCGCTGTACTGCAACGCGATCTGATGAGAGTATGGAGAGGATTCGACATGCCAGAGGTCTACCGCACCAGCGCTGTCTCGACCGGAGACGGCCGCAATGGCCACTCCCGAACCACGGACGGCATGATTGATGTCGACCTGGCCACACCCAAGGAGCAGGGCGGACCCGGCGGCGCCACCAATCCCGAACAGCTCTTTGCAGCCGGTTACGCCGGATGCTTCCACTCCGCCCTGAAGGTGGTCGCCCGCGGTGCGGGCGTCACCCTGACCGGTTCGGAGGTCACTGTCACAGTCGGTCTGCTCAAGGACGACGGTGCCTTCTCGCTGACGGTCGTCATCACCGCTGATCTGCCGGATATTCCGCTGGAGCAGGGCGAGCAGCTGCTGGCACTCGCGCACCAACGTTGCCCGTACTCCAAGGCCACCCGAGGCAACATCGACGTTCAACTCACCCTGCACCAGCCCGCCGAGAACACCGCCCGATGACCCGAAACATACTGCAGCGCAGCATCTGTCACAGGGTACGGGAAGCGTTCGCGCGCCGTTCGCAGCCTATTTCCGGCACCGCATCCAGTCATTTCGAAGGAGAAGAATGGTGACCACCAGTGTCCCGCTGTTCGTCAACGGTGAAGGGATGCGCGGCGGGTCCGTGCACCACACCATCGCCGCGCACCCCTTCCTGGGCCATGTGTCAACCGCACCGAAATACCGGTTCTTCTCCGTCGGTGACCGGTTTCCCGCGATGTGGTTGGTCGACCGGGACGGCGTATCCGTCCCCGGCGAGCTCTACGACGTCCCGCTGACCACGATCCGCGACCAGTTCATCCCTGCGGAGCCCGCGGAGCTGGAGCTGGGTGTCATCGAACTGGGCGACGGTGAATCCGCGCTGGCGGTCGTGCTGCGCCGGGAGGTCCTGGGCACCCCTGAGCTGGTCGACATCTCCGATCGGGGTGGTTGGCGCGCCTACCGATCGCCAGAGAACGACAGACAGTGATGGGTGAGCATCGTCGAAGCGGTCCGCAACTTCCTTGCCGGCATCGCGCCGGGGGCAATCGATACTTCGTCGGCTCCGGCACCCTGGTCACCCTCCCGACCCTCGTCAAGAAAGGAAAGTCATGACGAACACCTACTACGCCACCACCGGCGGTCACCCCGCCCAAACCGAACTGACGACGAACCGCGCGGTCTTCACCGAGGCCTACGCGGTGCTGCCGCGCGGGACGATGCGCGACATCGTCACCAGCCTGCTGCCGTTCTGGGACCGGACCCGGCTGTGGGTCATTGCCCGGCCGCTGTCGGGATTCGCCGAAACCTTCTCGCAGTACATCCTTGAGGTCTCACCGGGCGGCGGCAGTGACCACCCAGAGGCCGACCCCGACGCCGAGGGCGTGATCTTCCTGATGGAGGGCGAGCTGTGCATCACCCTCGACGGAGAGAAGCACGACATGACTGCGGGGGGTTACGGTTTCATCCCGCCGGGCGCCGATTGGCAGGTCCACGCCACCGGTGACACCCCAGCCCGATTCCACTGGATCCGCAAGGCCTACCAGCGGGTCGACGGGATCGACCTGCCGGCAGCGTTCTTCACCAGCGACACCGAGGTGCAGGGCATCGAGATGCCCGGCACCAACGGGGCGTGGATCACCCAGCGGTTCGCCGACCCCACGGATCTGCGGCATGACATGCACGTCAACATCGTCAGCTTCGAACCCGGCGGGGCGATCCCGTTCCCGGAGACCCACGTCATGGAACACGGGATCTACGTCCTGGAAGGAAAAGCCGTCTACCTGCTCAACCAGGACTGGGTCGAAGTCCAGGAGGGCGATTTCATGTGGTTGCGAGCCTTCTGCCCACAGGCCTGCTACGCCGGCGGCCCGGGACGATTCCGCTACCTGCTCTACAAGGACGTCAACCGGCACGCCACCCTGAGCCGGCAATTCGCCTGATGAAAGGACCGCGCCCGCAATGACTGTCCTTGCCGAGGAGTATCCGAACTCCTAGAGCGCCGAATCGTTGCACAGGCCGCTGGTGATCGCAGCGGCCTGCTCCGGTGTCAACTGCTCATCGGTTAGCGCGTCTGTCACCTCAGCGACGACGTCCAGGGCCTGTGCGTATGACGCCCGGTAGATCGCGCCGTCCGATGACGGCGAGCCCTGAACGGCTTGCGCCGCGTCCCAGGGCGACATCGTGCGCCAACCCGGGACCTTGACGAGTTCGGTGAAGAACAGTTCGGCAGATTCCGCCGGATCAATGAGAATCTCCGGCGGGCCCCAGCCCGACATCGGCCGCTGCTGGAAGAGTCCGACGGAATCGAGGTTGTTGCCGACATCGTCATGGGGCTGGTTCATCGATCTTCGGGCCACCGCGCGTTCGTTGTCGGTGAGTTGACGACCCTCCAATGAGTCGATCAGCGTAGAGGTGCCGTCGTTGGCGATGTTGAGCAGGTTCGATTCCGCCATCGACGCCGCGACTGCGATGGCGGCCCCGGTCATCCCCACGTCGCTGGCGTCGGCGACCAGGGTGATGATCTTCGCGTTGCGCTCCTGGGCCGAGTTGAGCTCGGTGACCCGGTCGGTCAGCCACGGACAGTCCGCACCGGATCCGGCGTCGCCCGGTGCGTCGTCGTCACCGGCAATCCCGCTGGTGCTGCCCAGCAGCACGACGGCGCCAACGGTCACCGCGATCGCGACGACCACTCGCATCGGCAACTGACGTGCTCGGCGGACAGTGCGAACGGATTGCGCCGCAAACGCTGTGAGCAGTTCACGCTGAGAGAGCGGGCCCGTGGCCGGGGGACTCGGCGGTTGGCTCGGGGTCCTCGCCGCCCCAGTGGTGGTGCGCGGCCGGTTGCGACGGTCCGGCGAATGATGCTGGGGACGTTGCTGAGCAGGGTGCTGATGCGGTGGATGACCGTGGTCCGGTCGGTGATGGTCCGAGCGTTGTTGATCGACCCGCTGGATGTCCGGCCGCTGGGCCTCCCTTCGCGGTCGGGCTTCCCGTCGGGAGGAAGCGGTGGGTGGGGTTCTTGGGGAGGTCACCGATGCGGCTCAGTTGTCGTCGCGCTGAGAACTGTGACGCCGGCGAGCGTCCTTCGCGGTGCTATTGCACGGGAAACCACAAAGGCCCTGCCTTTCTTTGATGCCGGGTCCAAGAAATCGAAATTCGAGCAACGGTTGACCGATGCGGCATGATTCCACCGGGTGCGAAGTGGCGTCGATAATAAACACGCCATCGCGACTGAATTGCTCGTTCGGGATGACGCGCCGTGAATATTCAGCCATTCGGTCGAATGCCCGCAGATCCGCTCACCGAGAGTGAAACTAGGCCGGCTTGCGGCCGAACACCGAATACAGTTCGCCAGCGGCACCCTCGATGTCGGGGACCCTCTGGAGCATCCGTTCCGATCGGCAGGCATCGATGGTGCCGGTAGGCACCGGCAGCGACAGCGCGTCGGCCACCCGGAACTCGACCGCGGCGCCGGCCAGCGCTGCTCGCCGTCGGCCCTCGCTCACCATCGCGTCGCTGACGTCAACACCCAGTGCCGATCCCGTCGGTGCCACTGCGGAGGAGAGTTCGATGACGACTTGGCCCGGCCCGCAGCCGACGTCCAACAGGCTCTCCCCCGCGGTCAGGGCGAGTCGCCCGCGTTCCCAGGCCCGCAAGTGGCGGACCGCGGGCCAACTGGCGGTGGTATCCATGCCGGTCACCAGGATCGACGTGTTCGGTTGCGCATCGACCGAGCGGTAGCCCAGCATGAGGTCCGGAGCGTCGTCTTTGTCCGTATCTACCATGGTCGCGAACGGTACTCGGGACCTGCCGAATAACCACGGGATTTGGCCCCGCACTTCCGGTCGTCCGGCCATGGTGGACATGCGGTGCTTCGCAGGTGCAGGGCAACCGGGGAAGGGAGTGCAGATGGTCAGCGATCGAGCCGGCAATATGGGGGCGGTTCTCGGTGTCTGGGGACACCCGGATGACGAGGCGTACCTGTCAGCGGGACTGATGGCGCGAGCGCTGGAGACCGGGCATCGGGTGGTCTGCGTGACAGCGACCCGCGGCGAGGCCGGCTTCTCGGCTACCGACCCTCGCTCGATAGACGAGCGAAAGGCGTTGCGAGAAAGGGAACTTGCTGACTGCCTGGCGATACTGGGGGTACGGGAGCACCACTATCTCGGCTTTCCGGACGGCGGCTGCGGCGCGGTCCCGGACGACGAGGCGGTCACGGCGATCGCGGCGCTGATCGACGAGGTGCGGCCGGACACGGTGCTCACCTTCGGACCCGATGGAGGTACCGGGCACCAGGATCACATCGCCGCCTGCCGGTGGACGACGATCGCGTTCGATCGCGCGGCGCCGGCCGGTTCCAGGCTGTTGTACTCGACCAAGACTCGGCAGTGGGACGATCGGTTCCTGGCCGGTGTTGATCGCAGCACGATCATGATGCTCGACGAACTGGAGGCCGAAACTGTCGATCCGAGCGAACTCGCGATCTGGTACAGCTGCGACGAGCCCATGCTGGCCCGCAAGGTTGCGGCGCTGCGATCCCAGGTCAGTCAGATCGAGTCGCTCGTCGAGCTCGTCGGCCTCGACTTCTTCAGTGAACTGGTGCGCGAGGAGTTCTACCGGGAGCGGCGGCCGGAGGATCGCGAGTTCATCGAACGCGCCAAGGGTTGGTGGACCTGAAAAGGGTCCAGCCGCCCCTGGTAGCTCAGCCGCCCCCGGTGACCCGGCCGGCTCCGGTGACCCGGTCGACCGCCGTCCACCGGTCGTGTTCGGGGTCGTAGCTGGCCAGACCGAGACGGCGAAACGCGTCCAACCAGCCCCGCATCGGCCATAATCCCCACCGTCGTTGGAAAACCGTTGCATTGGCGATGATGTCGTCAAGGTGCTGGATCGGTGGATCCTGCGTGGAGTGGTACTGGTGGAAGGCGTCGGCGCCGCCGAGCCAGCGGATGTTTATCTCGGCAAGGAAGGCCCGATATCCGAAGTCGGTGTCCTCCGCCCCGTAGCCGCTGTAGTCCTCGCTGAACCCGCCCAGCTGATGCCAGGTCAGATTCGACACCGCGAACGACAGCGACCAGAACAGCTGCCAGTCGACGGAATCGGCGGACGATCCGGCATCAAGGCACGGTCGGGCCGGGTGCGGCGGGCCGCCAAGCGCAGCCGACTCGACGTCGCCGGCATCGACCTCGGGGCCGAGGTACCGCACCAACCCACAGTGCAAGGCTGGAACCGCCTCCACGGCAACAGCTTTCGTGTAGGCCTCGACCAGAGGTGGCGACGGGACGCAGTCCACGTCCAGGAAGATCAGGGTGTCGGCGCCGGCGGCCAGCGCGGCGGCGGCGCCCGCATTCCGCGCTGCAGCCAGTGGGAGCGGCCCGTCCACCGGCACCGCAATCAGATGAAGGTGGCAGTCGGACCCGGCCATCGGACCGACCGCGGTCTGGTCCAACGCCGCGGGATCGTCCATGGCCACCACCACGTAGTGATCGGGCAGTCGCGTCCCGGCCAACAGCCCGCGTTGCTGATTGCGGAGGTGATCGTGCCGCCCGGACACGATGGTGATGACAGCGGTCGTTGCCGGCGCGGCTATTTCCAAGGGGGAACCGACTCGATGAGTCGAGAACAGCGTCATGCGACGGGGCGTTCGGATCGTGCCCGGAACTCGCGGGCGGTGCCGGTGATGAACTCGGCCGCCTGTCGCGCTGCGTTCGGCGGCGCCCAGCGTCCCCACCGGTGTCCGCCGAGGTGCAGAGCCGATCGCAGCAGGTCCGGCCAATCGGACGGCTCCGGCCAACCCTGCAGGGCGATCGCCAACCCGGCTTCGCCGAGCACTTGCACGGTCGCCGACTGTTCGTCATGTGGACGGTCTGCTGCGATGACCACTGCGGGCCGCCGAGCTGCGGCGACCTCGCCGATCGCTCCCTGCCCGCCGTGCGTGACAACGACGTCCGCCCGGGCCAACAGGTCCCAGACGGCGTCGCCGTCGTCATTCGCAGTGTGGGCGAGGTGCCATTGGAAGTCCGGGCTGGCCGCGGCGGCCGCGGCCACCGCGTCGTGCGGTGGGCCTTCGCCGCCGACGCCCCACAGCACCAGCACCCGCATAGCCCCGTCGTGCCGAATCGCGGCGGGTGGTGGTCGATCGCCGTAGCGGGAGACTGCGCCGGCGTGAAAGGTCTTGTGGCGCCAAGCGTCCGGCCACTCGGCGACAGCGAATTCCGCGGCCCAGGGAGCGAGGAGAGCCTGCGCCGAGTCGTACGCCGCGCGATGGGCACGGTCCAAGCGGTTGCCGCGCATCGCGGCCACGACGGTCGGCACGCCCATCAGCCGGCAGAGCATCGCCACCTCCACCGAGACGTCGACCACCATCAGATCGGGGTCGGTCGCGTTGATCCAGGCCGCGATCAGGGCCATCCGGCGGCGTAGTCCATCGTCATGCCTGGGCACCCAGTGCAGGGTGCCGTTGGCGGTCGGGTCGACCGATTCGTGCTGGTTGTCCAGCGGCAGGGTCACCCAGGGGCGGTCGGACCGGTGATCGGTCAGCGAGCTCAACACGGTCAATGGCTCGTCGAGATGTGCTGCGATGCAGCGCATCCGCTGCAGATGGCCGCGGCCCTGGTGATGGACGTAGTAGCCGATCACGGTCGATCCCAGCGTCGAACGGCGTCCTGGTAGACGCGCTCGTACCCGCGGATCATGGCCGCCGAACCGCAGTGCGCGATGGCGTGCGCACGGACCCCGGCCCGGTCCAAGGAGACGGCTTCCGCCATGGCCAACACACCGGCGGCCAGCTCGTCGGGGGTGAAGCCCGATGCCTGCGCGGGCGGCAGCAGCCGGCCCGACGCGGGGCCAACGATCTCGGGTAGGCCGCCACGGGCCAACGCGACGACCGGCGTGCCGCAGGCCATCGCCTCCGCCGCGACCATGCCGAACGGCTCGTTCCACACCGGGGTGACCAGCGCAACGGCGCTGTGCCCGACGAGATCGGCCAACTCGGCCCGTGCCAGGTGGCCGACGTAGTGCACCTTGTCGGTCAGCCGGGGGGCTATCTTCTCGGTGAAGTAGCCGTCATCGATCACGGGCCCGGCGATCGTCAGGTCCAGCCCGGCAGCGACGGCGAGGTCGATCGCCAGGTGCGGTGCCTTCTCCGGCGCGATCCGCCCCGACCAGACGGCCCCGGGACCACCGGATCCGAATCGCCAGATCGAGGTGTCCACCCCGTTCCGGACCACCTGCGGTCCGATCAGCGGATGCCAGAGCCGTGCGGTGGCTCGGCTGACGGCGACGAAGTCATCGCCCGATCGCCCGCCTGATCCGAGAACCCGTTCAGCCCAGGGCAACTGTGGAGTGTGCAGGGTGGTGACGAGTGGGCAGGGCAGGGTGTGTGCCTGCTCGACGGGGAAGGGATGCAGCGCATTGTTGTGAATGACATCGAATGATCCGAGCATGCCGTCGTGGAGCTGGTCCATCAATGCGGCGAATGCGCGCAACTCGGCCGCCTGCACGATCGGGTGGTTGGTGATGTCCGGGCGCTCGGTGGGATCGCCGGTCGGCAACCTGCCGAACTCGTATCCGACGATGTCGGGGTCGCTGCCGTCCGCGCCGGCCACGAGCACCGAGTGACCGCGGCTGCGGAGCCCCTGGGCCAGCGCCCACGTGTGTGCCTCGAGCCCGCCGGCGAACGGTTCGGCGATCGGGTAGCGCAGCGAGGAAATGATCAGGATCTTGAAGCTGTCCTGGGTGCTGGCGATGGGCATCACGGGTGATCGCAGCATGAAAATGAACCTCTCTCGTTTCTTGCGACGAGGTCCGTCCGGCTTTCTACGGTTCTGTGTCGCGCTGTGACCAGTCGACGAGGCCTGGCTCACTGGTCGTTGAGCGACGTCGCTCGTGCCTGGGGAGGTACCCGGAAAGTCGGCAGTCAATCAGGCGGTGATCCGCTGCCGCTGCTGATCCAGCGCGCGGCGGTAGACACGTTCGTGCGCGGCTGCGATGAGCCGCCGCTGGGCGGTCCGGTCGGGACGGTCGCGCACCCCCCGTGCAGGGTCTCGCAACACGACGTCGAGTACTCCGGCGAACGCTGTCGCCTCGACGGAGCCGTTCGTCGAGCGGGGGTAGCTCGGGTGTTGGTGTTGCTCTGCGTAACACCCGACATCCGGTACCAGCACACCGGTTCCGACATCGACGCAGGCCTCCAGCCACCCGGAGTGGGTTCCGAATCGGTAGGGCAGCACGTACAGATCCAGTGCGCCGAGGTAGGACCACAATTCGGCGTCGGTGAACATCGGATGCACTATCACCTGCCAGTCAGAGTCATTCGCCCTGTGCTGCAACCACTGCCGAAGAGCAACTGCGCCCGAATCGGTGCGGCTCCAGACGTCGGGATGCAGGTCCACCCTGACTCGGATGCCGGGCGGATCGGGGGTCGCTGCCTGCCAGGCGCGCAGGCCCGCGTCCAACGCCGTCAGGACCGGCAATGGATCGACGTTGGCCCGCAGGCTCTTTGCGTGCAGGCCGATGGTGATCTCGCGGCCCGGGTTCGACCTGGGGAGTGCCGGCAGCTCGCCGAGCGGGACAACGTGTGGGTGCGGGATGACTTCGGCAGTTCTGCCCCACCGGTCCTTGATGATCGCCGCCGCCGCCGCGGTCAGGGTGATGATCTCGGTAGCGGCCGGGATCAGCACATCGAGGTGCACCGCGTGACTGTGCTGGTCGATGAAGTGTGGATTGACCAGATCGTGGACGGTCAGTACCAGCGGTCGTCCATGTCGTCCCAATTCCTCCACCCAGCGCCGCAAACTGTCCGGCGCGGCCGCGTCGAAGCCGAAATGCAGATGGGCGAGGTCGAAGTCCCGGTGGTGCGCGGTAACCCATTCGTGCTCCAGCATCACCGGCGGCCACCACTGGCCCGGCAGGGGATCCGGCACGTTCGGCGGCGGATCCGCGAGCCTGGTCACACCACCGCCGCCGGTTGCGGAACCCTCGACGGGGGCGATGTGCCGGATGTAGGGGTGGTTGGCCGGGATCGACGCCACCCTGATCAACTCGCGCCTTGCCAAGGGTTGTCTCCCTCCGTCAGTGGATTCCTCGTGCGGCCGCCATCAACCTGCGGCGCAGGTACCGTCCGCATGGTGAGTACCCGCCAGACAAGCGATGACACCGGCAGCGATGACACTGCGAGCGATGCCACGGTCATCGACGGTCGGACGCGGCACTACGGAACGTTCTACGGACTTGACCCCGCCGACCGAACGGACGGCGACGGTGCTGACGACCCGGTTGATGATCGACCACTGCTGATCGTGTGGGGCAATTGTCAGGCGGAGGCGGTCCGGCAACTGCTCGCCGCTTCGCCGACTCTGGAGCTGCGGACGGTCCGGATTCCGCCGGTCTTCGAATTGACCGCCGCCGACCTTCCCCCGCTCCGCAGGCTCGTCGAACGGGCCGGCGTGCTGATCTCCCAACCCGTCAAGGACGACTATCGCGACCTGCCGTTGGGCACCGGCCAGCTGGCCGGCCGACTCCGGGCCGGCGGCCCGGTTGTTCGCTGGCCGGTGGTGAGATGTTCTGCGTACCAACCATTTCAGGCGATCGTCCGGGACCCCCTGGATCCCGCGCGGGACCCACCCGTCGTGCCGTACCACGACCTTCGGACCCTTGCCTCGGCCCGCCGCGGCGTGGATCTCCTGACGGCGGATGTGTCGGTAGCAGCCTGCCGGTCCGTCGGGGAGGCCTCGAAGGCGGAGCTGCGCCGCCGCGAGAACGCCCAGTGTGACGTCGGTATCTCGGACATCTTCGACCGCCCCGAGGCCGGCGACATGTTCACCATCAACCATCCGGGGAACAGGGTCCTGGTGGAACTTGCTCATCGCCTTCAGCTGGCCCTCGGTCGCCCGGCCGACGCCGTCGACCCCGGACGGCATCTGCTGGGTGAGGTGGCCGCCCCGGTCCCGGCGCCCGCCCTGGCGGCCCTGGGTTTGTCCGGATCCGCTGCACCGAACTGGCGCGTACGCGGTCGGGATATCGCTTCCGCAGAGATTCATCGCGTCCAACTGCGGTGGTACCGCGACAACCCCTGGGTGGTGGACGCCGGCTACGCACGACATCGGACGACGCTGGAAACACTCGGACTGGCATGACGCCCCCCGACGACCAAGCAGGCGGCGGGCGGCTCGACGAGCAGATCGCGTTGGGTTGGTGCGGCCCGGCCGAGCATGGAATACCGCGGGTGGCTCGGCAGATCTCGAACGCGGCGCGGAGCCTGGGGTTCGCCGGAACCGTCACGCACGACACCGATCCGCTGCGGTTGACCGACCTGGTCGATCGACTGCCACCGGCAACCCGGCTCCTGCATCTGCACGTCAACGACTGGCTGTTCGCCGATGCGAACTCTGCTGCCGACGGGGCGGTGACGGAGCTGGTGCACCGGCTGGCCGGCCGGGGGATCCGGCTCTCGGTGACGCTGCACGACGTGCCCCAACTATCGGACGGGCAGGCCCTGTACCGGCGGCGCAGCACCACTTATCGGCTGTTGGCCCGGTCCTCGGCCGGGGTGCTGGTGTCGAGCGAGCACGAACGGATTCTCTTGCGCGAGGCCACCCATGAACAGGCCAGCGCGGCTCCGAGCACCGAGTCGGCCGACGAGGTAGCGGTCGGCGTCATTCCACTGCCCATCGATCCGATGGACCCGCCCGGGCGGCCCCCGGAACCTGATCAGCCCGCTCCGTCCACCGTCGGAATCTTCGGGTACCTCTACCCAGGCAAGGGCCACCTGGAGGTGCTGGAGGAACTGATGGGGATGGACCCACCACTCGCGGTCATTGCGATCGGCCGGGCGTCCGATCGGCACACCGACCTGGTCACCGAACTGACGGCGGCGGCGAACCGCACCGGAATCGATTTCCATTGCACCGGTTACGTTCCCGATTCGGATCTTCCGCAGCAACTACGGCAGATTGGCATCCCGCTCGCCCCGCACACCCATATTTCTGCCTCCGGCTCCATCAATTCCTGGATCGCGGCCGGCCGGCGACCGCTGGCCCCGGCCGGCCGGTACGTCGCAGAACTGGACCAGCGGATCCCGGGCGCAGTGTGGATCTATCAGCCCGGCGATCTGCGGCGGACTGTCGAGCGGGCGGTCACGCATCCCGAACTGACCTGGCTGCCAACCGGTCTCGATGTCGGCCCAACCACACCCAGCGTCGCCGGCCGCTATCTCGACTGGCTGCGGGACCTGACCACCGCCCTGATGTCGCAATGAGCGTGGCTCATCAGACACGCGCCGTGTGAGGTTCGGGTTCGCGGGGTACTTGAGCCCGCGTGAGGACCTCATTCCCCGACGCGGACCCGCCAGCCGGCCTCGTCGTCATCGGCGGCGGACCCGCCGGGCACTCGGCAGCTGCGGCGTATCGAACTGCCGGCGGTGGGGGCCGGGTAGTGATCATTTCGGCGGACGAGGCGCCGCCCTACCAACGACCGCCACTGTCCAAGGACTTCCTCCGGGGCGAATCCGGCGAGGATGATTTGGCCCTGGAGTCGGCGGAGTACTACCGCGACAACGACATCGAACTGTGGCTGGCGCAGACCGGCTACCGGCTCGATCTGGGCCGGCGCATCGTGATCACCGGCACGCAGTGGACCGTCGGGTACCGCTCCTGTGTGCTCGCGATGGGGTGCCGACCGACTCCCCTGCCGGTGCCCGGCGGAGATCACCAGGATGTGCTGCACCTGCGGTCCCTTGCCGATGGCAGGTTGCTGCGCAAAGCCGCCGCCGATGCGAGTAGCGCCGTCGTCATCGGATCGGGCTTCATCGGTTGCGAGGCCGCGGTCTCCATGGCGACGCGCGGACTGGCCGTCACGGTGCTCTCGACGGAGGAGCTGCCGCAGCTCACCCGGCTGGGCCGGGCCGCCGCCGAGCGGATCGCCGGCTGGCTGGCCGAAGCCGGGGTGCGACTGGTCGGCGGCACGGAGGTCACCGAGATCCGGGGCGGCCGGACGGTGCACACCGCGGGCGAGGTCGTCGGGGCCGACCTGGTGCTCGCCGCAGCCGGCGTGATCCCGAATTCAGCACCTGCCGAGCGGGCGGGGTTGCCACTGGACGACGGCCGGATCGTGGTGGACGAACGAATGGTCACCCCCGTCCCGGGGGTTTTCGCCGCCGGCGACGTCGCGCTGGCCCGGAACGCCGCGGCCGGGCGATCGCTGAAGGTGGAGCACTGGGGTGAGGCCCTGCGGATGGGCGAGATCGCCGGCATCAACGCCGCCGGCGGCCAGGAGAAGTGGTTCGAGGTGCCAGGGTTCTGGTCGACCATCGGTGATCACACCGTGAAGTACTCGGCCTGGGGCGACGGGTACGACAACGCCGAACTCGTCGACCATCCCGGCGGCGGGTTCACCGTCTGGTATCGGGCGGCCGGACGAGTCGTTGGGGTGCTGACCCACCGGGCGGACGACGACTACGACACCGGCCAGCAGCTCATCAGTCCTTCCGTGCCTCACCAGGGGTAGCTCAGCCGACCTGTACCGGAGCCACGTCCCAGATCCGGTCGATGTAGTCGCGGATCGACCGGTCACTGGAGAAGAACCCGCACCGGGCCACGTTCAACACGGCGCTGCGGGTCCAGGCCCGCGAATCCCGGTACGCGACCTCGACCAGATCCTGCGCTTCGACGTATGCCTGGTAGTCGGCAAGCGCCAGGAACCGGTCGTCGTTGAGCAGGGAATCGACCAACGGCGAGAACGTCTCCCGGTCCCCATCGGAGAACTCCCCGGAGGCGATGGCCTCGAGCGCTTTGCGCAGCGCCGGGTTGTTCTCGTAGTGCTGCTGCGGCTGATAACCCGAGTTCGTCAGGTCCTGCACCTCGGGCTCGGTGAGGCCGAACAGGAAGAAGTTGTCCTCGCCGACCAAGCGGAGAATCTCGACGTTCGCGCCGTCCAGGGTGCCGATCGTCAGCGCGCCGTTCAACGCGAGTTTCATGTTGCCGGTGCCGGAGGCTTCCTTGCCGGCGAGGGAGATCTGTTCGGACAGGTCGGCCGCGGGGATCAGGGTCTCGGCCAGGGTGACGTTGTAGTTGGCCGGGAACGCCACCCGCAACCGGCCGGCGACCAGCGGGTCGGCATCGAGCACTCCGGCGACAGAGTTGATCAGGGCGATGGTTTCCTTGGCGATCCGGTATCCGGGAGCGGCCTTGGCGCCGAAAATCGCGACCCGAGGCACCAGGTCGATGTCCGGGTTCTCCTGGATCCGCTGGTAGAGCGTGATGATGTGCAGCAGTTTCAGCGTCTGCCGCTTGTACTCGTGCAACCGCTTCACCATGACGTCATACAGGGCGTCCTTGGGCAGGATGATGCCGTCGCGTCGCTCGAGAAGTTTTGCCAGCCGGACCTTGTTCGATGATTTGATCGCGGCGAAGGCATCCAGGAACGAGCTGTCGTCGGCGTAGGGCTCGAGCTCGGAAAGGCGTTCCAGGTCGCTGAGCCAGCCTTCGCCGATGGTCTCGGTGATCAGGCCGGAGAGGCCGGGATTCGCCAGCGCCATGAAACGGCGTGGGGTGATGCCGTTGGTGACGTTGGTGAACTTGTCCGGCCAGTGCGCCGAGAAGTCGGACAGCACCTTGTCCCGGAGCAGTTGGCTGTGCAGTTCGGCGACCCCGTTGACCTTCGACCCGCCGACCGTCGCCAGGTAGGCCATCCGGATGGCCCGCTCCGGGTGCTCCTGGATGATCGACATCCGCCGAACCCGGAGCTCGTCGTCCGGGTAGGCCGCCCGCAGTTCGGCCAGGAACTCCTCGTTGATCCGGTAGATGATCTCCAGGTGCCGGGGGAGCAGCCGGCCCAGCAGGTCGACCGGCCAGACCTCCAGCGCCTCGGGCAGCAGGGTGTGGCAGGTGTAGGCGAAGCACTTGCGGGAGATGTCCCAGGCCTCGTCCCAGTCGATCCCGCGCTCGTCGACCAGGATCCGCATCAGCTCCGGAATGGCGATCACCGGGTGGGTGTCGTTCAGCTGGAAGATCACCCGCTCGTGCAGTTTGCGCAGGTCGAAGCCACGCGGCAGCGTGTTGTCGATGTAGTCGCGCAGCGAGCAGGCGACGAAGAAGTACTGCTGCTGCAGCCTGAGCTCCTTGCCCTGCGGGGTTGAATCCTCCGGGTAGAGCACCTTGCTGATGTTCTCGGCAAACGCCTGCGACCGCACCGCCTGCAGGTAGTCGCCGTTGTTGAACACCTCGAGGTCGAAGGCCTGGGTGGCTCTTGCGCTCCACAGCCGCAGCGTGTTGACGTTGCCGGTCTTGTAGCCGGGAACCATGTAGTTGTAGGGGATCCCGTTGACTTCCCAGCCGTGCTCCCAGCGGGTGCGGGTCTTCCCGTTCTCGTCCTCGTACTGCTCGGTGTGGCCGGCGAAGCGGACCTTGACCCGCATTTCCGGGTGCGGGAACTCCCACGGAGAACCGTTCTGCAGCCAGGAGTCCGGTTGCTCCACCTGGTTGCCGTCGACGAAGGTCTGCCGGAAAATGCCGTACTCGTAACGGATCCCGTAGCCGACGGCCGGAATCTTCAGGGTGGCCAGGGAGTCGATGTAGCAGGCCGCGAGCCGGCCGAGGCCACCGTTGCCCAGGCCCGGCTCGACCTCGACGGCGCGGACGCTGTCCAGGTCGATGCCCAGCGAGCGCATCGATTCCTCGGCGGTCTCGGTCAGGCCCGACGCGAGCAGCGCGTTGTCCAGTTGGCTGCCGAGCAGGTACTCCGCTGACAGGTAGGCAACGGCCTTCGCCTTGGCCTGCATCTGCGCGCCGAGCGTCTCCAGCCAGCGGGACATCAACTGCTGGCGGACGGTCCGGGCGAGCGCGAAGTAGAGGTCGTTCTTCGTTGCGCGAGCCAGTGCGACCCCCTGCCCGAACTGCAGCCGTTTGAGGAATTCCTCGGTGAATCGCCCGACGTCTTCGAGGTCGGACTGGACGATTGCGGAGGGCTTGGTCTCAGGCACCCACGGATCGTAGTCAACCTGGGCCGGTGCTTTGTTGCGGACCGGTGAATGGCCGGTCTCCGGTCGCGTGGGTGGGATCCAGTCGGGTGGCACCGCCGGCCCCGCCGGCCGCGGATGGGCCTTTTGGCCCTGGCAACCCGATGGCCGGGCGCTACCGTCAAGCCATGCCGAACGACAACTCGGTCGGTCCGGCGATCCGGATTGATCGCCTGCACGTCGTACGCGGCGGCCGACCGGTCGTTGCCGAGCTGAGCCTGTCGGTGCCGCGAGGGCAGCTGGTCGGCTTGCTGGGCCCCAGTGGGTGCGGCAAGACCACCCTGATGCGGAGCATCGTCGGGGTTCAGGTGATCGCCGGCGGCACCGTCCAGGTCCTCGGGGTCGCGGCCGGCAGCCGGTCCCTGCGCCACCGGGTCGGCTACCTGACCCAGGCGCCGAGCGTGTACCTGGACCTGACCATTTGGGAGAACCTCCGCTACTTCGCGGCCGTTCTCGGAATCCCGAAAAACGGTCGCCCCGCGGAAATCGACCGCGTCCTGATGCTGGTGGATCTCCAGCGGCTGGCCTCGGCCAGGGTGCAGGAGCTTTCCGGGGGTGAGTCGTCCAGAGTGTCGCTGGCCGCTGCCTTGCTCGGGACCCCGGAACTGCTGGTGCTGGACGAGCCGACGGTCGGCCTCGACCCGGTACTGCGGCGCGATCTCTGGGCCATCTTCCGACGGCTGTCCGATGCGGGGGTCACCCTGCTGGTATCCAGCCACGTGATGGACGAGGCCGGTCGCTGCGACCGATTGCTGCTGATGCGGGAGGGCGCGGTCCTGGCGGATGACACCTTGCGGGGCGTCCTGGCGGCGACCGGGGCGGCTGACGCAGAACAGGCCTTCCTGACGCTCGTCGACCGGGCCGCGGCCGCCCACCACATCACCGGCACCGGCAGCACCGGCAGCGGTACCGCCGGGTCGCACGATGCGCCAGGGCGCGACGCGGGCGGTCCGTCATGAGCGCCCGGCTGACCATGGCCACCGCCACCCGGGTGCTCGCGCAGGTACGGCACGACCACCGCACCCTTGCGCTGCTGCTGGTGATGCCGTGCGTCTTGATGGGGCTGCTGGCGTGGATCTACTTGAACACCCCGGTGTTCGACGCCATCGGTGCCCCGCTGCTCGGGATGTTCCCGTTCTTGGTGATGTTCCTGATCACCAGCATCGCGACGCTGCGGGAGCGGCAGTCCGGCACCCTGGAACGGCTGCTCACCATGCCGCTCGGCAAGGCCGACCTCATCGGTGGGTACGCGGTGGCGTTCGGCCTGCTGGCCGCGGTGCAGGCGGTCGTCGCATCCAGCTTCGCGCTGCTGGTGCTCGGGCTGAATGTTGCCGGACCGGCCTGGCTGCTGATTCTGGTGGCGGTCGTCGACTGCCTGCTCGGCACTGCCATGGGGCTGTTTCTCTCGGCGTTCGCCGCCACCGAGTTCCAGGCGGTGCAGTTCCTCCCGGCGTTCGTGCTCCCGCAGTTCCTGCTGTGCGGGCTGTTGGTGCCCCGAGATCAGCTGCCCGACGTCCTGTACTGGATCTCGAAGGTGCTCCCGCTGTCGTACGCGGTCGACGCGATGCACACCATCACCATCGATCCGAACGGCACCGCGAGTGTCCTGACGGACGTCGCCGTGATACTGGGATTTGTGGTGGCGTTCGTGGCGCTGGGAGCAGCGACCCTGCGGCGGCGTACCCAGTGACCCTTCGGTCTTCCTAACAGTTCTTACTGTAAGTACAGTTAGGACATGCAGCTCAGTGGCCGTCCACTTCTGGACAATGCGGCGGACCAGACGCTGTTCGTCGGGCGCGAGGAAGTTCTCCGCAAGATCGACGGGTCGCTGCGGCACGAGCTGAACTGCCTGGTGATCGGTGATCCGGGCAGCGGCAAGACCTCGCTGGTGCGGGCGCTGATGTTCCGGGCTCAGGACACCGCCGGGCAGTCCATGGCACCGCTGCGGATCACCTATGCCCGGGCCAATGGCGCCCGTACCGCCGCTGACCTGCTGGTCGCCGTGCTCGATGCCCTGCGCGTCGAGGTCTACCCCGCCGGGAAGCCACTGCCGGCGCTCGAGCTGCTGGACATCCTGGTCAACGCGACGTCGGATGACGCCGCCGCGGGGACGCGCGTCATCGTGGCCGAGGACGTGTCCGGGGTCGCCGGTGCTGAGCTGTTCGGGGCGCTTCGCGACGAGGTGTGGCAGGTGCGGGCGCAGTGGTTGGTGACGACGTCCACCGCCCAGGCAGCGAGCCTGCTCCGGCCGCCGGCCGATGTGTTCTTCGAGACCCGGGTCGAACTCGGTTCGCTGACGCCGGAGCAGGCGGTCGACCTGGTCCGGCGGCGGCTGGATCTGCCGGCGACGGCGGATCTCAGCGGGCTGGTCGAGGCGGCGGACAGCGCGCGAGAGACCCCGCGCAGGCTGCTCGAGGTGGCCAGGGAGCTGTCCGCCGCCCCCACTGTCGGGGGTCTGCTGTTGACTACGGTGGCAGGTCGAAAGGCCCGGTCCGCGGCATTGGAGCAGGTCAGCCGACCAGCTCGGATGCTCGCGACCGAGCTGGAGGCGGTGGGGTGGGCCAGCGCATCCGACGAGCGGTTGCTCGCCCGGTTGGGTTGGACCAGGCCGCGGGTTGTGCAGGTGGTCGCCGAGTTGGAGAGCAGGGGGTTGGTCCAGATGCGTGAGGAGAACACCGGTCGTGGCCGGCCGCGCAAGCTCTACCGGCTCACGCCGGCCGCTGAATTCACCGGCTTGCCCACCACCGGGCCTGGTGCCCCCGCCGCAGTCGGGGAACCGACATGACCAGGGAGAATCTGGAGATCCTGCACGACAGCGGTGCGTTCAACCCGTCACCGCGGCATCAGGAGCTGCTTGCCACTCACGTCCCGTTCGACACCATGACCGGCACCCGCGGATGCGAGCAGGCCCTGGCGTCGGCGCTGCGGCGCAGCGAGCGGGTCACCCTGGTCGGCACCAGCGGCGCCGGCAAGTCGAGTGTCATCGCCGCCACCCTGCACCCGATGGTGGAGGATCTCGTTCCACTGCCCATTCCGGTGGCGGTCGAGCGGCCGGCGGTGGCCGGGGATCCGGTTGCGTTCGTCCGTCATCTGGTGCAGGTGGTGAGCCGGCTGGTGCAGCTCAGCGAACCCGACCACGCGAAGCGGGCGCGCCGGATCGAGAGCGAGACGCACCCGAAGTACAAGCGTGGCAAGGCGTTCAGCGTCGCCCCCGGGCTGGTGGGCATCTCCGTTCGGCTCGCCTACGAGCTGGAGGCCGCGGTCCAGGAGCCGAGCACGACCAGCGACCAGATCATGGACCAGGGCCGGCAGATCCTCGACCTGTTCCGCTCCCGCGGGCTGACGCCGGTCCTGGTGCTGGATGACACCGACCGTTGGCTGACCGCTACCTGGTTACCGGACAGCCGGGCGACCAGGGCCGCGTTCTTCACCACGATTCCCCGGTTGCTATCCGAGGAACTGGCCGCCGCGGCGGTGATCGCCGTTCATCCGACCTATCTGGATGACGACGCCTATCGCGCCGCCCGGGGTTTCCTGTCCCGGACGATCGCGGTGCCGACCGTGCCATCGGCCGGGGCGGTGGCCGCAATTCTGCACCGGCGGATCGCGCTGGCGTTCGGCGCACGCGACATGCCCGCCATCGAGGTGCACGACGTGTTGGCCGACGCCGCCCTGGTCACCGCGCACGACTATTACGCCAGCCGTCCGTCGGACGTCCGGCGCAACCTGCTGCTGGTCCTGCATGCCGCGCTGACCCTGGCGGTGGACGACCCGGATGCCCTGCGCATCGAACGCGGGCACATCGAGTTGGCCATCGCGGAGGGTGCGGGCTGAGGCCTGAAGGAGTGGGGGGGCGGTGTCCTGCGCTGCTGTACGGCGGGACGCGCCGATGAGTTCCGCGGCCCGGCCGGTCTGCGCTGAAGTTCCAGTGACGCAACGATTTCAAGGAGAACCACGATGACGGCAACGATGGCGCCGACGGATTCCGGGTACGCGCCGGTCAACGGCCTGCAGCTGTACTACGAGTCCTACGGCGAAGGCGGCACCCCGTTGATCCTGCTGCACGGCGGGTTCGGGCTGACGTCAATGTTCGGCGACCTGCCCGCGCGACTCGCGGATCAGCGCCGGGTGATTGCCGTCGACCTGCAGGGCCACGGGCGCACCGCAGACATCGACCGTCCCTTGACGATGCCGGCGATGGCCGACGACATCGCTGCACTGGCCGGGTTTCTCGGGCTGGACCGGGTCGATGTCATGGGCTACTCGGTGGGCGGCGGGGTGGCGCTGCGCGCCGCGATCCAGCACCCCGACCTGGTCCGGAAACTGGTCCTGGTCTCGACGCCGTTCCGGAAGGCCGGTTGGTATCCGGACGTCGGCGCCCAGATGGGCTACGTGAACCGCAACGGGTTCGAGATGATGCGCCAGACCCCGATGTTCGCCGCCTACGCGGCGGTCGCGCCCAACCCGGATGCCTTCCCCGACCTGATGGACAAGGTCGGTGCGCTGCTCGGCCCCGATTACGACTGGACCGACGAGGTGCGGAAGCTGACCCTGCCGACGTCGTTGATCTTCGGTGACGCCGACAGCATTGCCCCGTCGCATGCGGTCGAGTTCTTCCGCCTCCTCGGCGGTGGGCTCCGGGACGGCGGCTGGGACAACTCCGGCAAGTCGTCTGCGCGGCTGGCGATTCTTCCGGACACCACCCACTACGACATCTTCGTCTCGCCGATGCTGGCACCACTGGTGACGCCGTTCCTGGCGCAGTAGGCCAGCGGCCGGTTGCCTATCTCGCGGGCTGGATGAGCCCAGCTGCCGCTACCGGGGTGCCGCGCTCTGCGCGCGGGCCACCTCGACGAGCCGGCAGAGCGCGTTCACCCGCCGCAACTGCTCCGGCGTGCGCACCGACGCATCGAGCAATCCGGGGTTCAGCACCACGACAGCCAGTGCCTGCGCGCGGGAGACCGCGACATTCAGCCGGTGGGTGTCGTAGAGGAAGTCGATGCCTCGCGGCGCGTCCTCCGCCGTCGAACTGGTCATCGAATACACGACGACCGGCGCCTCCTGACCCTGGAACCTGTCCACCGTCCCGATCCGCGCGGCCGGCAGCAACCGGCGGATCTCGGCGACCTGGTTGTTGTAGGGCGCAACGATCAGAATGTCCTGCGGCCCGATCGGACGGCCGGCGCCGTGCGAATCAATGAACCCCACGCCCTGCAGCGAATGCCACAGCTCGTGGATGGCCCGTGCTTCCTGCGGTGATTTCGCGGCTTTCCCCACATGGGCGACCTCGAGCACCCGGATGCCGCTCCCGGTGACCTGCCCGCCGGAAAGCACCTCCTGACGCTCCCGCCCCGGCCCGGAGTTCAGCCGTTGGTCGTAGGCGAGTTCGGAGACGAACGCGGTGATGGCGGGATGCATCCGCCACGAGGTGTCCAGGAAGACACCGCGGTCGGCGGGAACGGTGTCGTGCCCGTCCAGCAGGTGCTCCAGCGCGGACGCGCCCGCGCCGTCCGGGTGCACCCCCTGGGAGGGCTGCGCAAGTTGTTGCGGGTCACCGAGCAGCACCATGGACCGGGCGCCGCCGGCAACGGCAACGGCATTCGCCAGCGAGAACTGGCCGGCCTCGTCGACCACGAGAACGTCGACGGCTTCTGCCATGTCGCTGCGCGCCCACAACCAGGCCGTGCCACCGACCAGCCTCGCTGCCCCGGAGCCGAGGGCATCCAGTACCGCCGTGTTGGACGCCGCCCTGGTGATCAGGTCTGATCCGTTGTGCTGGTCCGCGTCGCACTTCTGCAGCGCGGGCCGTCCGACCGCCGCCAGCAGGTGCCCGATGACGGCGTGCGAGGTCGCTGTGACGCCAACGGTCTTGCCGTCGTCGAGTAGTGCCCTGATCAGCCGTGCGCCGACCGTTGTCTTCCCGCTGCCGGGCGGGCCCTGGACCGCCAGCACGTCACCGGCCAACCCGCGACCGATCCGGACCACGGCATCGGCGGCCGACTCGGCAGGCCCGCGCAGGGTGCTCGGAACCTGCCGGGACAGCAGCGCATTGGCCAGGGTGGGCCGGCCGGCCAGCACTGCCTCGCCGGCCGCCGCGATCGACAGCCGCAGCGGTTCGTCGCCGATCGGCCCCGGCGGTCCGAACGCCCGCGAGGACTTCGGCGGCTCCTTTGCATCGCGTTTGACGACGATGAAACCGCCGACGGCGTCGAGTTCGACGACGGTGCCCGCCGAGCTGTGATCCATCACGTCGTGCACGGTCTTCTGCTCCCGGACCCGGGTGTCCTGCGGGTCGAAGGTGTAGCGCCACAGCAGGCTTCGCTTGTGTGAGCCGATTTGGACCGGGGCCGAGAGCGGGCCGAGCGCACTGGCGTCGTCGACGAATTCGTCGTCCTGCAGGTCGTCGAGCCGGAAGAACTCCCACCAGGCCGGTCGCGCCTCGCGGCGATGCCATTGCACGAGGTCGCCGAGCAGTTGATGGCCCGCCGCCTGCAGCCGCTGCGCGAGGTTCGCCTCCTTGACCTCGATGTCGCTCTTGGGCTGGTCCGGCTCGATACCCAACTGGTCGGGACGCAGCAGTTGCCCCTGCGTGGTGGACAGCTCGGTGCGGCGTTCCTCCAGCCAGTGGTGCAGGTCGTGGGTCGACCGGACGTCATCATGGTTGTAGGCCTCGATCTGGGCGAGCGTCGCGTCGTCCCGCTGCGCCAGCCAGCGTTCGTAGGCGATGATGCTGGACATCGCGTCGGCGACGTCCGTGTTGCCCACTCGCTCGGAGTGGGCGCCCTCGCTTCGCGAGGTACCCCAGTAGAACGCCTCCAGCTTCTTGATCGAGTAGGACGGCTTGCTGATCCGGATGCCCTGGCGCACGACGGCGTAGAGATCGACGAACACCTCGGCGCGCAACAGTTGGTCCAGTTCGAACTCGCGGACGCCGTGCCGTGCGGTCAGTCGCTTCAACGCCGCTGTCTCGTAGGCCGCGTAGTGGTAGACGTGCATCGCCGGATGTTCGCGCCAGCGCGCGGTCAGCAGATCGATGAGGTCCTCGGTCAGTTGCCGCTCGTCGGATCGGGTGTGCGCCCAGAGCGCGGTGAACCCGCCGGTCCGGTCGCCGATTCCGGCGAGGTACTCCCGACCCTCGGCGCCGTCGACATACGGGTCTGCTTCGAAGTCGAGGTACAGGTCGCCGGGGTTCGGCTGCGGCAGCCGGAGCAGCCCGGTCCGGTTGGTCGGCGGCAGCAGCGAGTAGGACGGTTGCCCGGTGGTCCGTTCCCGCAATTGTTCCGCCGCCTGCTGTACCAGGCGGATCCGGGACGCCTGCCCGATGGTCCGCGGGAGCTCGGCGGGATCGCTGCTCGCGAGTGCGGCGAGAGTAGCGATCCCCTGCGAGCGCAGCGCTTCGCGGTGATCGCGGCTCATGAACGCGACCAGTGCGAGGTCATCGTCACGCTGCCAGCCAACCGTGCAGTGCACCTGCCAGCGGCACTGCCGGCAGTGGTCGACCGGAACGGGCTCGGTCCGTGGGAGGTCGTCGAGAAAGTCGCTGAGCCTGGACCGGATCCGACTCGCGTACGCCGCAACATCGAGCAGGCGCCAGGGGCGGTTCTCGCCATCACCGGTGATGACATGCAGCTGACGTGGCGCAACGCCCTGCAACTGGCCCAGCCGGCCCGCACACACAGCCATGTGCAGCAGGGCCGGCACCTTCAGCTGGCGGGCGAGTTTGGTGTCCGCCACCTCGTACGACCAGGGACCGAGGTTCGACGGCGTGTCGACCCGGAGCAGGAAATCGGCCCGGCCACCCCAACCTCCGCCGTCCAGGGTGGCTTGGTAGATCACGTCGACACCGGCTCGCATCGCCTCCAAGGTGAGCTGTTCCGCCGCCGCCCGGCCCGCGAAAACATCTGCCATTCGCGGGATGTCGACGACGGTCCGGCCCTGCGTCCGGAGCGACTCGAGGTAGCGCTCCTCGTGGGCCACCCCCAACGCGACGATGAGGTCGAGCTCGTCGTCCGGCACCCCAGGGGCCCGGAGCATCGACCTCGCCACCGCCGCGTCGAGCGTGGTGATGTGCGAGCACGCAACGTGTTTGGTCAGGTCGGTCGGGCTCAGGACCCATTGCCCGGCTACCCGTTGCACGTCATCCCCAGCCCCTCTGACCGCTCACTGCGAGCCGCTCACCCTCGAGCCGTCCACACAGTAGATCGTGCGTCCACACAGTAGATCGTGCCTGGCAAGTGGCAGCGGTCACGATCGGCCGGCCCGCCGGCGCCTGGCGACATCGTCACTCGCCCCTGGCTGCGGACGGAACCCGCCACCGGACTGCGTCCAGTCGCCGTTCCACGACCGCCCCGATCGGGAAACCATCGGCCAAATCGGCGAGCTCGCCGGCCATCGTGATGGCGGTTCGGGTCGGCCGGCCCTGCGCCTTCAAGCTGGACCGCAAGGCCTCCGCGTAGTGCGGGAAATCGATCCCGACATCGGCGACCCGAACGGTGGTGGTCGCCTGGTGCGAGTTCATTCCCGCGAACGAGCGACCGCAGCCGCACCCGCCGTCCGGATCGCTCCGGTCCGTCGCACAGACCATGCCGATCCACACCAGTTCACCTTCGATGCAGTAGTTGAAGTCGTTGTCGCGCTCGCCCTGAGTCTGCGCCGTTGCTACCAGAACCTTCATGCTTCCCCCGAGGAATTCGGACCGGACCCCATGCCCGTGTCGTCTGCGCATAGGGGTAGCACCGGCCACCGACAACGGCCCTTTCCGACGTCCGTGCGGCCCGACCGCAGCCCGCTCAGCGGGTGATGGCGAGCCTGGCGAACTCGGCGCCCTCGGCAGTGATGACGCGCCTGGCCGACCCGGGAAGCCAGCGCAACGCTCCGAGCTGCGTCAGCACCGTCTCCGTCAGGTCCGCGGTCAGATTGGCCATCATGGCGCTGATCGGCCTGCCATCGTGGTCGCGCCAACCGACTCCGGACAACACGTCGGCGACTAGTTGATCCATCGAGCGCGTTCCCCCGGCAGCCTGCTGCGGACCGAGCGCGCAGATCACGGTCAGCAACGCGAGCCCGGCGTCCTTTTCCTGCAGGCTCTTGCCCAGCGGGAGCCGACTGGCGATCCAATCGAGGAGGGCGATGGGATCGCTTGCCACGGATGAGCCGGCCTTGGTCTGCAGCAGTCGACCGTTGAACTTACGCAGCAGGCCCAGCTTTTGGGCGCTTTCCCGCAGCAGCAGCACCGGAAGGGAGTGCACTTCGCGATTGCCGGTGCCGATCCACTCATCGCCCAGGTCGAGCTCGGTGAAGGCGGCCGACACGTCGACAGGCTTGAGGTAGCCGGCCGCAGTCAGCGGGATCCCCTTGGTTCCAACCCGCTGCAACAGCCACCGGTAGCGGCGGGCCAACGTCTCCGCGGCTGTTGGTGGGAGCGAGATCGAGGCCGCGAAATCAATGCGGGTCAGCAGGTCCGCAAGTGTTGCGCCCGACGGCCCGGTCGACCGGCTCAGCAGATCTGCCAACGGACGCGGCAGGTGGGTGGCGAAGCCGGCCGACACCGGGGTTCCCGCGGCGTGCAGGGTGGAAACGGGTGCGGGGGCCCGGTCGATGGCGAGCAGGCTGAGGTCGTCGTTGATCTCGGCAAGGTCGAAGGACTCGGGGTCATCGAACAACTCGCCCCGCTCCTGCAGTTCCTGATAGCCCCAGATGCCGCCGCAGTCCTCCGGCGGGCCCTCCCGTCGGCCGGAAACACAGCGCACTGCCGGGTCGTCATCGGACCGCGCCGTCGTCGATTCCAGGACCAGCGTGTGCTCCCAGCCGTCCCCGAAATCGTAGGTATAGAAGAGCTTGTCGCCCCGATCCACCAAGAGTTCGTCGAGTCGAACCTCGGTTTCCAGGACCCCGTCGTCGCCCTCCGCGACATCGAACGGGGTCAGATAGCGCTCGGCGGCGCGGTCGTACTTGCTGTCGCCGTGCAGAAACGAATGCAGGTGCGCGTCATGCCAGCCGAAGACCGACTGCAGCACGGTGTGCAGCTGGTCCAGGGTCAGATCCGAGGCAAGGTCGAGCCGGCGCCAGATCGGCGGCTTGATGCCGTCCAGGTCAACCCTGACCCGCAGGGTGACCGGGTCCCGGCGGCGGGCTCGCCGACGGGACGGTACCGGCGACTGACGCTGGCCGGTCTGAAAACGGCCGTCCTGACTGAACTGACCAATGCGATCCATCAGCGCCGCGACGTCCTCGGCGGTCAGCGAGCTGAGATCGACCAGCGGGAACGGCCAACCCGGCACCGAGGTGGGCCCGGTTGCGCTGTCCAGACCGATCAGCGCCGGCGGCAGCGGCGCCGGCGGGGGTGCGAGCGCCGGGCGCCCGAGCGGTGCCACGGTGTTGCCCGACGCGTCGTTGCCCGAAGTGTGGTTGCTCGCAGCCGTGTTGTTCGAGGCAGTGGTGTCGGGAGCGTGGTTGCTCGGCGCGTCGACATCGGCTCCGGTGGGCACCGAATGCAGCCTGCGTGGCTTGCGGGTCATAACAGGAACGGTAGCGAGAAATCTGCGGCGACCGCGGATCGGCGTCCGCTGTCGGCTGCCACGGTTACCCTCGGGCCCATGCTGATGCTCGGTGTTCATGTCGGTGCGCGCGAGGACGACGCCGACCCCATTGACGAAGCGAAGCGCTCCGGCGCAGACGGAGTGCAGATCTTCCTCGCCGACCCGCAAGGCTGGAAGGCGCCGAAGCCGCACCCGATGGCCGACCAGCTACGCGCCGCCGACCTGGAGATTTTCGTTCATGCGCCCTACGTGCTGAACGTGGCGACGACAAATAATCGCATCCGGATCCCGAGCCGGAAGCTGCTCGGGGCGCACGCAACGGCCGCCGCGGCGCTCGGCGCCAAGGGAATGATCGTGCACGGCGGTCACGTGACCGCCGACGCCGACCCGGCAGTCGGCGTCGATAACTGGCGCAAGGTGTTTGCTCGGCAGGCCGAAGACGGTGGGTTCCCGCTGCCGATCCTGATCGAGAACACCGCGGGCGGTGACAAGGCGATGGCCCGCCACCTGGACGCCATCGCCCGGCTCTGGGACGCGGTGGGCGAGTTCGGTCCCGGTTTTGTCCTTGACACCTGCCATGCGCATGCATCGGGCATCGACCTCGCGACGGCGGTCGCGGATGTCAAGGCCATCACCGGACGCATCGACTTGGTGCACTGCAACAACTCCCGGGACGAAGCCGGGTCCGGGCGGGACCGGCATGCCCCACTGGCCGATGGCGAGATCGAGACGCAGGCGCTGATCGACATCGTCAGGGCGGCGGGCGCACCGGTCATTCTGGAGACCCCCGGTGGGCCGGACGAGCGGTCCGCGGAGATCAAGCTGCTCCGGGCGGGGATCTGACGAAGGCTGCGCAGACGCCCGGTGCCGGTGTCCGCTGCCGGTGCCCGGGCGGGGTCGGGCCGGGGTGCTGCGGCAGCTTGTAGGGCGTATCGGTCGGATGAGGTGTGCTGCGGTCATGCCGAAGCGGTAGATCTGCCCCATCAGCACCGTTTCAGCAGGCTCCCGCACCGTTTCAGCACGCTCGGCCGGCTCGCTCGGCGCAATCAGCACGCCCGGCACGTCCGGCATGGGCGAGATCCCGCTCGGCACCGCGCAGTCGGGGGTCGACGCGCGGTGCCGAGCGAACCCCACGTCAGTCCTCGATCTCGAAGGTGCGCCGCACCGGGTGGTTGGCGAGAAGCACCGCGTCCGGGTCGTAGGCAGACTTGACGGCGACCAGCCGGCCCCACGTCACCGGGTCGTACCCCGTGCTGGTGTCGGTCGGGTGCTCGACGAAGCTGAGGTACTGCTGCTTCGCCGTGAATGGCGAGAGGGCGCGGACCAGGGCGTCCGCGTCTCGCTGACCGGCTGCGGCCATGTCCGCAGTGGCGGCGATGGCCGTACCGAACAGCAGGAACTGGGCATCGAGTTTCGGCAACGCGCCGGCGCCGGGATGCGGCCGGCTCAGTGCACCGCCCAATTGGCGGATCTCGTTGACCAGCAGGGTGGACGTGGAACCGGGACCTGCCTGTTCGACGAAGGCCGAGATGGCGGCCGGGGGCAGCCCGGTCAGCATGGCGGCACTCGATACGGCGGGCGTCGGACCTTCGGGGTCCATGTGCAGGCGGGCCACCGAGGCCACCGGCACCCGTCCGAAGGTGTCCAACTCCGGCTCGAGCGCCCGCAGCGCGGCGAGAATCTCGATGCTCCGTTCGTCCGTGTCCAGCACGGCGCCATCGATGACGACGAGCTGGCGGCCGCGGAACGGCTCCGGGATATCGGGCAACGGCGGCAGGTTCAGCACCCGGAACGACGTCGTCACCTCATCCGGGGCGGTGCCGGCCCACTCGGCCCAGGCACGCAGCACCCGCTCGGTCTCGGTGCGGTCCCACACCAGCATCCCGGCGTAAGCATCCTGAAAGGGGAAGATGCTGAACTCCAGCGCGGTGACGATGCCGAAGTTGCCGCCGCCACCCCGCACAGCCCAGAACAGTTCGGCATTCTCGGTGGCGCTGGCCCACACGATGGAGCCGGTGGCGGTGACCAGCTCGACGCCGGTGATGTTGTTGGTCTGCATGCCGAGCTTGCGGGAGTACAAGAACATCCCGCCGCCGAGCGAGTAGCCGGCAACCCCCACATCCGGCGACGAACCGTGCAGGACCGCGAATCCCTGCGCTGCGGCAGCCTCGACCACCGGGAGCCAGAGCGCCCCGCCGCCCACCCGGGCGCGCTGCCGGACCGGGTCGATGTCGACGTGGGTCATCCCCGATGTGCGGACGATGACCACGTCGTCCAGCCGGCCGAGCGGACCAGCGTTGTGTCCGGTGCTCTGCGGGGCGACCCGCAGCCCGGCGGCGACGGCGGCCCGCACCAACTGCGCGGTCTCGACCGCGTTTGCGGGGTAGGCAACCGCGGCCGGTCGCTGATCGACGGCGACGTTCCACGGGGTGCGGGCCTCGTCGTACCCAGCGTCGCCCGGCAGGTGGACGGCGCCGCCGCACAGCCCGCGCAGTGCATCCGCATTGGTCAGATGCACCGTGCTCGGCCGGGCGATGTCTTGAATGCTCATTTCTGCAGAACCTCCTGGAGGGATGTCGTGGTGACCGGACCACGATGGCTTCAGGTGGTTGAAATGGACTGAAAACTCACTTGAATCGCATTCGGCAAAGAGGGTCAATCGGCTTCAAGTGCAGGTCAGGGCGTTAGCGGGTCGCGACCGCCGTCCGCAACTGCTGCGCCGAGCTCACGCCGAGCCGCCCACGGACGGCATCGAGGGTCTGTCGCACGGTGGGCGTTGTGATGAACAGTGCCTGCGCGATCTCCTGATCGAAGGCGCCGTCCAGCGACATCTCGACGATGCGGCGTTCGGTCGTTGTCAGTGATGTTCGCGCGGGAAGTTCCGGGATCTCGAATCCGTGCCGGGCGAGCAGTCGTTCGACCTCGTGCCGGAGGGGTGCCGCGCCGGCGTCGGCGGCCAGCAGGAACGCGGAACGTAGTGCGGCCAGCGCTGCAGCGGATGGCACGGAGCCCTCGGTGAGCAATGCCGCGCCGAGCGCGGTGTTGGCTTTCGCCAATTCGAGTTTCGCCGCACCGGATTGCAGCACCGCGACGGCCTCTCGCAGGTCGTCGATCCCTGCCGCTCCCTTGGTCCGGCCCAGAATTCGCAACGTTCGTCCGACGCCGCGGGAGGCTCCCCAGCGGCGTGCCTGCGCCAGGTCGGCCGCCAGCAACTCGACGGCTTCGCCGGCACGACCGGTCGCAGCGTAGATGACTGCCCGGTCGGTGCGCGGGGATCGCCAGGTCGGGTTGCTGACGGCATTGCTGAGCTCATCGACGCGGTCGAGCACAAACAGTGCCTGATCGAACTGCCCGGCACCGAAGAGTGCTCTGGCGCGGGCAGTTTCCAGTAGCGCTTGGCCCTCGCTGACCAGCTGCCAGTACGGCTGATCGGAGGCCAGCAGGGTCTGCGCGGCCGACCGTTCGCCTCGCTCCAGCAACACCTCGACCATGAAAGCGTCGGTATAGGTCTGCCCGATCTGGTGGGCTCCCCACAGGTCGTTCTGCTCCGTGCAATTGCGCAGCCACTGGACGGCCTCGTCGAGGTCCCCGTGCATCCAATGGGCGTACCCACCCCAGACTTGCGCACCCAGCACCGCGAACAGGCTGCCCTTGTGATAGGCCTTGGCCAGCGCGTCATCCCATTGATGGACAGGGTCGGCCTCGGCAATCTGCAGGACGTTGCGCGCGACAACCCCCATGAACGGGAGATCGACGTCGTCCAGGACTTCGCCGGCCAGGGCGAAACGGGCGAGTTCGACGGCCCGCCGGCGGTCGATCCCGGCCAGGGTGATCTCCCAGGCGAGGGTGGCTGCCAGGCTACGAGCGCCCGGTCCGGCGCCGATGACCTCGGGCGCTTCCTCGGTCGGTGCGCCGAGCGCGTGCATGTGCATGCTGATCCGCGACATCGCCTGTAACCATTGGCGTTCGTCGTCGTACCCGATGGGGATCTGGTCGATGATCGAGCGGGTGGTCTCCAGGGCGTGTCCGCGGGTGGCGGCGAAGATCTCGACCCGGCCGAGCATGACGGCGGCGTGCGCACGCTCGCGCACGTCAGTGAGCAAATGGTTGGCGGCGGTCAGGTGTTCCAGGGCGGCCGGGACGTCGGTCATCGTCTCGACCCGGCCCAACTCGAGATACAGCCGTGGCAGCAACTCCGGCGCGGGGGGTTCGAGAAGCGCGCGGCGGAGATACGTTGCGGCCCCGTCGGGCGCGCCCTGGGTGGCGCTGCGGGCAGCGGCCGTGCGCAGGATCTCCACCGTCTGCTGATCGCCGCGAGGGGGGCTCTTCAACAGTTGGGCAGCGATCTGTTCGGCCGGCGCGCCGGTCTCGGCGAGCTGGCGTGCCGCCAACTCATGTTGGATTTCCCTTGTCCCCACAGGGATGTCGCCGTAGACCGCGTCCCGGACCAGCGGGTGGACGAACTCCAGCGGGTACTCGTGGCGCATCACCTCCGCCCTGGCCAGCGCGCCGATCGCCTCGGCAACCGCGTGCTGATCCAGGCCGGTCAAGGCAGCGACCCTCGGCACCGATGCACCGTCCCCGAGGATCGCCACCGCTCGGGCGGCGGCCCGGCTGTCGGCCGGCATCCGTGCGAAGCGGCGCAACACCAGGCTGGACACCGCCCTGGAGCCGATGGCTCGCACGGTGTCCACGTTCGACGCGGTCGGCCGGATGCCGTCCGATTCCAGGGCGCGAAGCAACTGACGCAGCAGCAACGGATTTCCGCCGGTGGTCCGGCGGCAGGCCGCGACGAAGGCCTCATCGGGGTCGTCGCCGAGCCTGGCGCGGACCAGCTCGTCCACCCCGGAGCTACTCAGTGGCCGCGGCGTCACGACGAGAACCCCCTCTTCCGAGACGATCTCGGTGAGCAGGTCCTCGTTGTCGTGCTGCTCCCCGGTGCGCAGGGTCACCACCAGTACGGCTGGCAGGCCCTCCAACCGGTGCGCCAGGAAGCCCAGGAAGCGCAGCGATCCGACGTCACACCATTGCACGTCGTCGACCGTGATGATGAGCGGCGAGCGGGCGGCCAGGCCGGCCGTCAGCCAGTACAAGCCGTGCAGCACGCCGAAGGTGGTGTCTGCGCCGGAAGCCGCCGAATCCTGCTGCGTCTGGAACACGGAGCGGGCCGACGCGGCGGCGCCGGCGAACAGCGCGTCCTGATCCGCGACGGCGACGATTGGCTCGAACAGTTGCCGGATCACCCCGAACCCGTACTCACGCTCCAGTTGACTGCCCCTGGCGGCCAGGACCGTCGCGCTGCCCGCCCTGGCCCGCACCTCCCGCAGCAACCGGGTCTTGCCGATGCCGGCAGGGCCTTCGATCAACACCACCCGACCGTCGCCGTCGATGGCCGACCGCACGGCATCGGAGATGCTCGCCAGTTCGCGATCCCGGTCCACGATGCTGTTGCCGTCATCGGGAGTGCCGGCGGGCCTCGTTGCCAAGACCGGCGTTGCCAGGACTGGCTGTGGCACGAGCGGCGGTGCGACGACGGGCGAGGCGGCCGGCGGTTCGGCAGTGCCGGAAGCGCCCGGCGCGACGTGCAGGTTTGCCGAGTGGGTGAGGATCTCGGACTCCAACGAACGCAGCGCCGGACCGGGGTCGACCCCGAGTTCGTCGGCCAGCAGGCCGCGGATCCGGCGCAGGGCGGCCAACGCGTCCGCCTGCCGGTGCGCCCGGTACAGGGCAAGCACCAGCAGCCGCCAGCGCTCCTCCCGCAACGGCGACTGCGCAACGAGGGCTTCCAATTCCGGTACCAACACCGCGCTTTCGCCCCGGTCCAGGCGCAGGCCGAACAGCTGTTCGCGAGCCACCGCCCGCAGTTCCGACCAGCGTTCGGCGGTGGCCCTGGCCCACTGCTCGTCCGCGAAACCGGCCAGTGCTTCCCCCCGCCACTGCGCCAGCGCCTCGGTCAGCAGGGCAGCCCGGTCGTTTTCCCGGTTCGCGGCCTCGGCGAGCAATGCCTCGAACCGCCAGGCATCGACCGTCGCCGCCGGTGCCCGCAACGAATAGCCCGGTCCCACCCGCTCGATGAGCTCCACCCGCTGCCCGGGTGATGCCGCTGGATCCAAGCGTTTGCGCAGATGGGAGACGTGCGCGAGGAGTGACGGCAGTGGCTGGCCGGGCTTTGCGGCCGGCCAGACCGCGTCAACCAGCGCATCCGCCGACACCACCCGACCCTGCTCGAGGACCAGGGCCACCAGCACCGCGGCCTCCCGGCGACCGCCCAATACGATCCGGCGGCCATCCCGATGCACCGTCAACGGACCCAGCACGCTGATCCGCAGCCCGGCTGCGGGCGCACCATCGGGTTCGGTCACGTCATCTCCGCTGGTCCGGCAGGTCGTTGCTGAGCACCTTAAGAGTGCAAACATGCTCGACGCCAGCGCGGCTACGCTCGGTGAGGCTTCCGTACTCAGCGCGAGAACGGCCTGCCCTGACGGCGGGCCTGCTGCTACTTCGGCGCCCGCCAGGTTCGTTCGAACGGCAGCCGCCACGCATGCGGCGCGATGAGTTGGTGGATCGCGTTCGGACCCCAGGAACCTGGGGTGTACGGCTTCACCGGTGGCGGGTCGTCGAGCAGCGGAATCGAACGCTCCCAGAGACTTTCGATGCCCTCGGCGGTGGTGAACAGCGTGTGGTCGCCGCGCATCGCATCGAGAATCAGCCGCTCGTAGGCCTCGAGGACGTCGTTGGCGTGGGTGGTGTCGTGGGTGGAGAACTGCATGCTGAGCTTGTCCAGCTTCATCCCCGGCCCTGGTCGCTTGCCGTAGAACGACAGTGACACCTTGGTCTCGTCTGCCAGGTCGAACGTCAGGTGGTCCGGGCCCTGCGTGCCGACCCCGGAGCCGGTCGGGAACATGGACTTCGGCGCCTCTTTGAAGGCGATGGAGATGATCCGCTGTCCTTCGGCCATCTTCTTGCCGGTCCGCAGGTAGAACGGCACACCCGCCCAGCGCCAGTTGTCGATCCGGGCCTTCAGTGCGATGAACGTCTCGGTGTCCGACTCGGGCGACACACCCTCCTCGTTCCGGTAACCCAGGTACTGGCCGCGGACCACGTTGTGCGTCTCGATCGGCAGTAACGACCGGAAGACCTTGTTCTTCTCCTCGCTAATCGCCCGCGGCTCCAGCGCCGTCGGCGGCTCCATCGCCACGAACGCCATCACCTGGAACAGGTGTGTGACGACCATGTCCTTGTAGGCGCCGGTGGCCTCGTAGAAACCGGCGCGTTTGTCCAAACCGAGGGTCTCCGGGATATCGATCTGGATGTGGTCGATGAAGTTGCGGTTCCAGATGGGTTCGAACAGGCCGTTGGCGAATCGGAAGGCGAGGATATTCTGCGCGGCTTCCTTGCCGAGGAAGTGGTCGATCCGGAAAACCTGGCTCTCCCGGAACACCCCGTGGACCTGGTCGTTGAGCTCGATCGCGCTTTCCAGGTCGGTGCCGAACGGTTTCTCCATCACCACTCGGGACCGCTCCACCAGGTTGGCGTTCTTCAGCATCGTGACCACCGCGAGTGCGGCCTTGGGCGGCACGCTCAGGTAGTGCAGACGCAGCGCGTCGTCGCCGAGTTCCATCTCAGCCTCGGCGACCGCTGCGGCCAGCGCATCCGGGCCGGCGCTCTGCGGGACGTACCGCAGCTTGCCGGCGAAGGTTGCCCACTGGTCCTCGTTCAACGGCCGACTGCTGAATTCCGTGACCGCCTGATGGGCGAAGCTGCGGAAGGCCGCACTGTCCATGTCCTCCAGCGAGGTGGCGACGACCTGGACGTCCGGGGTCAGCTCGGACAGCGCGAGGTGCGTCAGACCGGGAAGCAGTTTGCGCCGGGACAGGTCACCGGTGGCGCCGAACAACACGATGACATGGGGATCGAGGTGCTCGGCCTCCCGCCGGGACGGCCTGGAACCGGTGGCGGGATAGGCGATGCTCTGCGCGGAGGCGGCGGTCATGCGTCAGATGATCTCACCGACCGCGCAAGGCGTGTGGGCTGGTCATGTCGTCAAGGTAAACACTGTGTTGGGGTAACACTGTGTTGAGTAAAGACACTCAACACAGTGTCGAGATGGTCAGACGACTGGGTCGGTGAACTCCCGAGTCGGACCACGGTCCGCTAACCGGATCGGCCTCACCCCGGCGATGCGCGGGTGACCGGCCCGTGCTGCACTGTGCTGCACCGGACCGCCGGCCTTCGATTTCGAGGGCGCCTAGCGATCGGCGTGCGGAGCATGGGGACCGTCAGTGCGCCGAGGGCGGCTTGGACGAGTTCTGCGAATTCGCTCGCAATGTGCCGCCAAATCTGCCACCCGCTCTCTCACCGTCGAGTTCTCGGCCAGCAGGGAATCAAGCGCTCGACGCGCATTCCGAGGATCAGCACCCCCTGCATTTTTCTTCAGGGATCTCGTCGGGCGCTAGATTCTGCATTTCACATGACGATGCGCCGGCCCGGGCGAAACACGGCTGACCAGCTACGCGGTGGGGGAAGTCGAGATGCCGGACGTTGGCGACATCCCGACGAGCGGCATCCGGGTGCCGTTGCACGACCTCGTCGCCGAGTGAAATCCGTCGACGTCTGTCGACGGCCGGACAGCGCGCCTATTTTGTTAACTGTTCGTTTACTGCTGCCGCAGATATTGGATGCACGGCGATCAACCGGATCGCCAGATCCGAAAGGAAGCAGTCACATGTCCACCATCAAGTTCACCTCCCTCTCCTGCATCCGCCAGCAGGACGTCGTCGGCAAAGACGAGCCGCACCTGTACCTCGACGGCGTCGACTCCTGGAACGGCGTCCTTGGCAAGGGGGACTCCGCGCAGCTCGGCCTGTCGAAGCCGTTCGACGGATCGATGACGGTCACGCTGAAGGAGAAGAATCCGAGTAGCTGGAAGACCATCGGCACTGTCACCATCAACACGAACAAGGTGTCTCCGGCGGTCTTCAAGACCTCGGGCGCCCACTACGAGCTCTGGTTCAACGTCAAGAGCTGAGGAGCTGCGTGTTCGCATCTGCGCCCACCGAGCGCTGGGTCCGCCGATTCCATGGCGGGCCCGGTTCTCGGCGTGCCGCACGCGACGGAAGACGGGTCAGGACATGAGCACCCAGCCTGTCGATCTGGTCGCGCTGACCTGGCGGCCGGACCCGGCCAGTCGCGAGGTCAGCCGAGAACGACTGGACGCCATCGCCTTCACGCCGATGTCCGCCCGCCTTCGCAACGAACTCATCACCCGCAGCTACGGCGACATCGCCCAGGCCATGGCCGATCTGCTCGGCACCTCGGACGCCACCTGGGCCGCGTTCGGACAGTGGGCCAGCACGACCATCGGGGGGTATCTGTCGCTACGCATCCCCGTCCTCGGTCCCCTCATCGGTCAGGCCTTCGGCGACGGCAACCGGGACGTGTTCGCCGACATCGGCCGCGCGCACACGACCTTCCTGGCAAGCGTCGGCCGCGCATACATAGAAGGCACCGACCTGGGCAGCGCCTGGGCGCAGTGCGCCGACGACCTCCAACAACGCCTCCTCAGTCCACCCGGAGGACCACTCGACGCCACGGCTGAGGGCTTCTGGAAAGACACGCTCGACCCGCGCTCACGCCCCGAGGGCGCGAGATACAACCTGCTGCTCGTCCTGGGTTTTCGCGCCTACTACCACGCCCTCGAGACCCCTGACCCGGAACGCAAGTCGCGTTCGATCCTGCTCGGCAACTGTCTGATCGGGCTGCACGAGCAGCGGTTGTTGGCCCGGGCGATCAGCGCCGGCTTCCGCTCCTGGCTGCGCACCGTCACCGCACCCTGGCGGCTGTTGCAACCGCGTGCTCGGTGGATGGCCCATGTGCCCGGCGGGTGGCAATTGCGACTGGAGAGCTTTTGGATCCACCTGGCCACCCAGCATCTCATCGGCGTCCGGCTGCCCTGGGCAACCGTCGAGATCGGTCGCGGAGTACCGGTCGGCGAGCGACCGGTGGAGGTATCCCAGGTGCCGCGTGATGACGCCAAGTCGGGCCACCACGATCTTCGGCCGGTCCGGTCCCTGACGGACGACGAACTGCTCGGCGAGGCCTTCGAGCGCTTCACCGTCACGGGCGAACCGGCCGTATGCTGGAACGACCTGCGCTCGCGGATGGCCTACATCATGGCGCTTTTCGCCGCGCACCAGCGATCCACTGGCTGGTTCGACACCGACGGCTCGGTCACCAGGCCTGTCCTCCGGCCGGGCCTCGACGACGAAATCGCAGCCCTCGTGAGCGGACTCGAACAACCACCACTCGACCCGCCGGCAACCGCACCGAACGCATTGACCGAGGACCTCGATCGGCTACGCACCGAGCCGTCCTTCGTCGCTCTGGACGTGGATGTGCAGGACGTGATCCTGGACCAGAGCATGCTCACCAACGAGCAGCGAAAACACCTCTACCGCAGCCTGTCTGCGGACATCTCGGGACGACTCGAAGTCCTGTCCCAACCAGGTGGACTGCTCGACGCCGACACCTGCCGCAACGTCCGGTCACTGTTTCAACGGTGGTCGACGATGTGGTTCATGGGCCTGCTCTTCCGCAGCCTGCCGGACAGCTATGCCGCCGCCGCTGGCGTTCGGGTGCTGGGGGAGGTATCCACCCTTGCTACCGACCCATTCCGTCGGGCGGGTGAGACGGCCCAGTTCGTCCTGGACCTGCTCGGCCGCGACGAGGGCTGGGACGCAGGCGTTTTGCTGCCCGATGGCGATGCCTACCGCTCCGTGATCGGAGTTCGCGCGATGCACGCGGTCATCGCCGGCCGCCTCCTCGACGAAGGCTGGGATCAGACCCGCTACGGGTTACCGCTCAACGCGGAGGATGTCCTTGGCACGGCGCTCACCTTCGCCGTCTCGCCCCTGGAGATGTTGGACTGCTTGGGACTTGACCTGAAGAGCGGCCAACGCGACGACTGGGTGCGCTTCTGGCTCGGAATCGGTCACCTGCTCGGTGCCCCGTACGACTGGGTCACCACTGCCGGTGAGGATGACCAGCGGGCCTCCGGCGCCTCCGCCCGGTGGCTGCTGGGAGGTTCGGTCTCGGAGCCGTCACGTCAGGACGGACGGATCCCGCTCGACTACCGGCAGGCGAGAACACTCGCGCATGTCATCTGGGCACGTCACCACACTCGGTCCCTGGACGGGGTTCGCCTGGGTGAGGCCATCCTCGCCGGCGTCGCGGACGGATTCCCGCGCTGGGCGGGCTGGTTGCCCGCCGGGCTTCTGCGGGTACTCGGAGATCCGCGGGTTGTCCAACTCCTGCTGCTCGGGCGTAGCGAGGGTCGTCACGGTGGCGCCGTGGTGGCTGCCTTCTTTCGGTTGCTGCTCGCGCACCGGCTCACCCGGCCACTGGGCCGAGCGCTGGTACGGCTGACCGGGCACTTGTGGTTGAGACCCTTTCTGCGCCAAGGCCGAAGTCGCCCGTATCGCAGACCCCTGCGAAATCGTGATCGGGCCCGACTGGCGTGGTCGCAACAGGTTGCGCAGGCGTGGCCGCTGACCTGCACTAACCACGAAGGGCGCAGCTGAGTCGAGCGCTGAGATGGGCTGCCACCTCGGCGGTTCCCGAGGCCGGTATCCCGGTGGTCTGCTCCGGAGGGCCACTCCGAGTCACCCTGGCGCTGATCTCGTCCAACTGCCTCTTGTCATCAGTCAGCATGGGGTAACTGCGGTCGGCGAGAGCCAGTTCGGCCGTCACAGCGGCGGCGGCCTTCCACTCGCCGGCCGCTGCCAGAATGAGTACAGCCTCTTGGCATGCCCGCCATAGCTGGGCAACCCCACGGGCACGACCCCACAAGCCGACTACCTCGATCAGCAGCCCCCGCGCCGACTCAACTCGGCCTTGCCGACGCAGCGCCGATACCAGACCGGACAGCGCCATTCCCTGGACGAACTTGTTGCGAACCGAATCCGCCAGCCGAGCAGCAGCGCTGTACGACTGTGCCGCCGACACCGGATCCTTGCCGAGTTGCGCGAACCCCAACCCGACTCGAGCCCACGCCACCGACGTGGGGTTTCCCGTGCCTTCTGCAAGGTGCAGAGCCTTTCGGGCAGTTCTCATCGCGTGACCAGGGACCCCGAGCCAGCACAGACCAAGCGTGGCGACCACGAGGTTGTCCGCCTGATGCCGATCGTCGTCGCGACTGGACGACTCTCTGAGCAGCTGGGCCAGCAGCCAACCGGCTCGAAGCATGTCCTGCTCATGCCCGGCGACGTTCAACCGAGCCTTGATCGCGGCCAGTGGGACGCTCCGACCGCGATCCCTGGCAACCCGTTGGGCTCGCGTCGCCAGGGCGGTGCTCTCGACATGCCGGTCTCTTGCCCAGGCCGCCAGAGCCGCTTGGGCGAGCAACTCGTCCAGGTTTTCGATGTCGTCGACGTCAGTCATGGCCAAGGTGTCGTCGAGCCAGTGGTAGCGGTGAAAGTGCTGCCGGAAGAATGTGAACTCCCACATGCCTAGGGTGAAGTCAGCCGAAGCCTGCGGATCGCCGGCGGCCAGCAGTCGCAGGTGGGTAGCCAGAAACTGCTCTCCCGACCGACTCAACGCGATCACTGCGTCCGGTTCAGATGGGCCGGCAAGTTGCCGGGCGGCCTGCCGCACCAGGGTGAGATGGCTTGCAGTGTGGGCATCCTCGAGCTCACCCAGCCGACCCGAAGCTGCCAGCTGGGCCCGCGCCTCGGCCGCGACGACGTTGAGCTGCCGCCACCGGGCCCGCCCATCCTTGCCGTGTTCGGCAGACACGAGCCCGGCCGCCGCCAGCCGACGCAACCCGGCTCGGCATTGCTCGACCGAGAGTTGGCACACCCGTGACACCTCGCCGGTGTCGTAGGAACCGCTCAGCACGCCGAGGCCCGCGAACAACGCGCGGTCGTCTGCACTGAGCAGTTCGACCGACCACCCGATGGCGCCGGACAGTGAGTCGTGACGTCCGCAAGCTCGCCCGGAAGTGGTGCGGTCGCCGTCCCGCAGAACGTCCGTCACCTGATGCAACAGCTCGCCTGGGGGGGAGCTGTGCAAAGCCGAGGACACCAACTCGATCGGCAAAGGTAGGCCGTCGAGCTCAGCCACCAGGTGAGCCATGGCCCGCCGCTCGTCCGCGCTGATCGGGTGTCGACCTGACCGCTCGACCAGCAGCGAAAGAGCGTCCGCCGCCGCCAGCGGTCCCAGCGCGAGCCGCGCCTCACGGACAAGGCCGAGAGATGATCGGCTGGTCACCAGAACACGCAGCTGCCGGCACCCGTCGAGAAGATCGTTCGCCAACCGGGCAACCGCGCCGGCGAGGTGCTCGGCGTTATCCAGGACGAGCAAGGTCGGCTGCCTGCGTAGCTCGGCGACGATCGTGGCCAGGTCATCTCCACTATCGCTGCGCGACGCGATCCTGGCGGCCAGCTCGACCACCACCCCCGCCTCGTCCAGCGGTACGAGATCGATCCAGATCACTCTGTGATCACTGGTCCCAGCGGCGAACTCGGTGACCAACCTGGTCTTTCCAGCCCCGGGTGGACCCAGCACGGTCACCAGCCGATGCCCGTCGAGTAATTCGACGAGGCGGGCGAGCTCAGGTTCGCGGCCGATGAAACTCGTTTCGGGACGCGGTAACTCGGGCCGGCCGGCCAGCAGGGCGGCCCGCAGCCCGGCCAGGCCGAGGGAACCTTCATCACGCGCCAACCCGCTGCGCGGCCGGGCTGCCCGGTCAAGCCCGGGCGCTTGGGCGAGGATCTCGGCCTGGAGGCGCCGCAGGCCAGGCCCGGGTTCCAGGCCAAGCTCATCACGCAACACAGCCGCGGCCCGCTGTGCCGTCTGCAGCGCCTCGGCCTGGCGACCGGTGCGGTACAGAGCCAACATCAACTGCTCCCACCGCCGTTCACGGTAGGGCTCGGACTCGACGAACGCGGTGGCCAAGGTAGCTGCGGTGTCCGGTCGGTCATCCGCCAGCATCGCGTCAATGAGTAGTTCTTCAGCCTCGCGACGCAATTCCCCGAAGTGCGAGGTTGCACCGGTCAGGCCGGGTGCGAAGCTGAACGGCTGGAACGGTTCTCCGCTCCAGAGCTCCAACGCCTGGACGAGCAGACTCGCGGTCTGACCCGGCTGGTCCGACAGCCCGCGGGCCCGGCGGAGGAGGCCTTCAAAGGCGGCCGTATCCAGTTGTCCGTCGGCCAGCCGCAAGCGGTAGGAGCCACCCTCGTTCACAATCGCGTCACACCCGAGCCGCTCGCGAAGCCGGTTGAGGACCACGCGCAAACCCACTCGCCAGGTGGACGGCTGACCTTCACCCCACAACTCTTCGGCGAGCACCTCGGAACCAATCGGTCGGGGATGCGCGGCGGCCAGCAGACTGAGCACCAGACCCTGCTGGCCACGTACCGCGGCGAGAGTGTCGCCCTTCATGATCGCGACAGGTCCGAGCACCCTGACAACACAAGGCTCCAACGCACTCACCAGCGGGCACCGCCCGAAGGGCGCCGGCGTTGGTTCCGTCCGGTGCGCGCATGGTTGGCGTGATCTCCACCGCATGCGGCCTGACGACCTAGCCTTGTGCGCATAGTGCTACGAGGTGCGGTCGCGCCTGGTTGATACGGAGCTCAGTTCGAACTCGTTTGGACCTTGATGGATTCGGTGTGCTGACTTGACGATCGTCGGTCAGAGGTTCTACCGCGCCGGCGCTGCCATCACAGGCCGGCCATCACGTCCGCCTCGGTGATACCCGGTCCCTGCCCGTCCCGGATTCCCCATTCCGTGCCGAAGGCGTAGCGAAAAGCCTCTTCCGGGATGGCGAGAAACATGGATTGTTCGCCGATCTGGCTGGCGTGTGCCCGCATCGCCCCCCGCTTGGCCCCGACGTACGCCGATACGTCGACCGCCAGGGTGATCTCGGATTCCGGTTTGCCCATGGTGCTCTCACCCTGGTCTGCGCCTGCATCTTCCGGCATGTCGATACCGGCGGCTTTGGCCTGCTCGCGGAACATTGCCATGCCGCGTTGCATGTGGTCGCGATTCGCCGTCAACTGATAAACCCGCGGTGTGCCGGCCAGTTCCGCGGCCCGCACCCCGACGCGGTGGACCTGGATGTGATCGGGATGCCCGTAATTCCCGAAGTCGTCGTAGATCGTCAGCACGTCGGCATGCTCTTCGCGAAGAATCGCGGCCAGCCGCTCGGCGGCCTCTTCGATCGGTGCGGTCCAGAACGAGCCGGGCAGTTCGTTGGTGGGTTCGCCCATCATCCCGGAATCGACGTAGCCCAGGAATTCGGTCCGACTGGCGCCGAGGATGCCTGCGGCAGCATGGGTTTCGATCACCCGGCGTTGCCATAGTTCCTCGCCCTCGGCGAGAAACCCGGCGTCGACCTCACCGTGCTCGCCGCGGGTGGCCACCACCAGCACTACCCGGTGCCCCTCGTCGGCAGCTTGACGCATGATCCCGCCGGCCACAATGCACTCGTCGTCGGGATGCGCATGAAATGTCACCAATGTCGCCACCGGCCCCACGCTACGACAACGTCGCAGGGTGGGGCCGACAGTTCGCCAAGGGCTTGAGAGCCCGTCACTCCCGGGTCAGGCTGCCAGGGGTAGTTCGGGCCCTTCGTTCGTCGTCAACCCGACCCACTGCAGATCGGCCATCAGCGAGACGGTCTTCTCCAACAGTCGCGCGGCGACCATGACATCCACCGCTTCCTCGGTCAGGTCCCAGTGCAGGGCCGTCCGGTACTTGGCAAAGCTGATCAGGGTCGGGTCGATGCCGTCGATGCAGAACAGCGTGCTGGCGATCCGGCGGATATCCCGGCGCCGGCCCTCGCGTGCTTCCGCGCGTTCCAGCCAGCGCATGGCCGGGGTGGACGAGATCGTCTCAAAGGCTTCGTTAAAGGCGAGTTGATTCACGGAATTCCTCGTTCCTGGGCTGCGCGCCGGGAGTAGCGCATTGCCCCGCGGGTCGTTGGCGCATCAGGTGATCACCAGGGCAGTGACGCCGAGTACGGCCGCGACGGCCAGCATCGATGCGACCGTGATGACGAGACCGGGTGCTGCCCGGAACATCTGGCGAATGTCGTTCATGATCGGTGACTCCTCAGGTTTCGGTGCGTGGGTGGGACAGGTACGTCCGGTGACGCACCACGTCCGCGTTGTAGGTGACAGTGATGTCTCGTGCGCCGGCCATCCAGAGTCGGCGCAGGTGTTCGGTGGTGGCGGCGCTCTCATCGACCTCGGCGTCGACCTCGGTGTGGCTGTCGGGATGTTCGTCGTCACGGGTGTTGGTGGTGCCTTGGTCCATCACAGTGGGACTGCTTTCGCATGATGTCGACGACGCAGCGGCGCGTTCGACGGAAATAGGGGCTTCCTCGCCCCCAGGGGCCGTCCGGGAAAGATAAATCGGACGGTCTGGATCGATCCAGCAATGTCAGTGTACGAGCGCTTTGTGCAGTTCACGGCGGGTCGCGGGGGTGGGCAGGACGTGACGGTGCCCACCACGACAACAACAGTCCTCGAATCGAGGCCCGAGCTCATCTTTCGAGTCCTACTACGGACCTTTCCTGCCGAAAAGGGAGAAATTCTCGCGCCCTATGTTGACGTAGCGCGCCGAATTCCGTAGCCGGGCGTAACGTCCGCTCACATGCTGGCTCGCGGCCGGCGCAACGCGCTGGCGCTGGCCAGCGTTGTGTTCCTTCTCCTCGCGGTGTCCGTCGTTGCGCTCTCAACGAGTTTGCCGGCCCAGGCGGCCCCGATCACCCCGTTCGGCCCGCGGTTCCAGGCCAACGACACCGGAACGACGCTGGTCTCCGCGGTGTTGTCCAGCGGCAATTGCCTGGTGACCGAACTGGAGGGCAACGTCATCGTGTCCGCGACCTCGGGTCGCTGGCCGCGGGCGGGCGGCGGCCGGCAATCCGCGGTGTCAGCCCCAGGCCGAGCAGGGCGGCGGCGAGTGCGATCAACCCGCCAACGGCGACCCCCGTGGACGACAGCGATCCCTGCCCCGCGGACGCGGCGGCACTGACCATGGAATCCTGCTGCCCCGGTCGGCTAGATGTCGTCCTCCGGTGGCGGATGGCGCCCGTCGCGGGGCGCTCTAACCCGGGGTGATCTCGCCGCTGCCGGAGGAATCCTTATCCACCTGGGCGGGGTTGCCGGTGTAGGTGATGTTGCCGCTCCCGGTTGAGGTCGCGGACAACCGGCCGGACACGTCGACAGCTGCGTTGCCGGATCCGGTGACCTGGACCTCGGCCTGCTCGCTGGCCAGCCCGGCGCCGTCGTAGTTGCCCGACCCGGTGACGGTGACCTGCTGGCGGGTGGCCTTTCCGGCGAGCTGCGCTCCACCCGAACCCGACAGATCCACCGTTACGCCGGTCAATTCGAGGCCGGACAGGTTGGCCGAGCCGGATCCGGTCACGGTCAGGGTGGCGTCGCCGCGCAGCACCCCGATGCCCTCGGCGTTGCCCGATCCGCTGAGCTCCACGCTGTCCACCGGTGCGACGGTCAGCGCGTAACTGATGTCGCCGCTGATGGTGTTCGAGGACTTGTTGTCCAGGATGAGCGTGCCGTCGATGACCTGGGACGTCAGACCGACCAGCTGATTGGCCCCGGCGGTGACGGTGAGCTTCTCCGGCGAGCCGATGGTGATGGTCAGGTTGCCGCTGGTCAGCAGGCGTACCGCGCTGACGTTCTGGATCTCGCGATCCTCGGTGGTCTGGGCACCTGCGTCCCGGAAGAACCCGCAGCCGGCCGCCACCACCAGCAATCCGACCATCGGAACGACCAACCACGTTCGCTTCATCGTGCACGTCCTATCAGGAGGTTGTTGTCCACTGCCAACGCTAGGGCGCCGCTGCAACGCTGTCAGTAGGCCCAGGTCCACGGTTGGCCGGGCGTTGGCACCCTGCGCAGGTGCTCATTCGTCCAGCAGGCCGGCCTCGTGCGCCAGGATGGCGACCTGCACCCGGTTGCCGACGTCGAGCTTCACCAGCAACCGAGAGACATGGGCCTTGACGGTGGCCTCGCTCAGATAGAGGGTCCGGCCGATGTCATTGTTCGAGAGCCCCTTCCCGACCTCGGCAAGTACCTCCCGCTCCCGTTCGGTGAGCCCGGCGAGCCGCGCACGGGCCAGCCGCCGGCGTTCCGTTCGCGGATCACCCGCATAGTGGTCGATCAGCCGCCGGGTCACGCCGGGCGACAGCATCGCTTCGCCGGCGGCCACCACCCGGATCGCCGCGATCAGCTCCAGCGGTGGTGTGTCCTTGAGCAGGAAGCCGGCGGCCCCCGCCTGCAGTGCGCGGAACACGAAGTCGTCCAGGTCGAAGGTGGTCAGCACGATCACCCTTGGCGGGTGCGGCGTGAGCTGCAACGCGGCGGTGGCGGCCAGGCCATCCAGCTGCGGCATGCGGATGTCCATCAGCACCACATCGGGCCGATGACGCTGGACCGCCTCGATCACCTCGGATCCGTCCCTGGCCTCGCCGACCACCTGAAGGTCGGCAGCGGATTGCAGGATCATCGTCAGGCCGGCCCGAACCAGCGCATCGTCATCGACGATCAGGATTCCGATCACGACGGGCCACCGATCAGGGCCAGGTTGTCCGGCAGCCAGGCGTCCACCCGCCAGCCGCCGTCGGGAGTTGGACCCGCGCTCAGGGTGCCACCGACCAGCTCGACCCGTTCCCGCAGCCCGATCAATCCGGCGCCGGATCCCGGGAGCAGTGAACCGGCCGCGACCGGTCGCTGATTGCTGACCGACACCCCGACCCCGGGAACGCCGTTGGCCACCCCAGCGGAGATGGCGATGTCCGTCGCGGCCCCTCTGGCGTGCTTGTGGACGTTCGTCAGACTCTCCTGTACCACTCGGAAAATGGTGCGACCCAGGGTGTTCGGCAGGTCCGCTACCTCGTTGGTGAGCGTGACCTGCACGCCTGCCAGCCGGGATGCCGAGACCAGCGCTGCCACCTGTGACAGACCCGGCTGTGGCGCCAGGTCCGAGCCGTCGACCGCGGCGACTGGCTGCTCCCGGAGGACGCCGAGCACCCCGCGGAGGTCCTGCAGCGCCTCCCTTGCGGTGGCCCTGATCAGCCCGGCGGTCTGCTGGACCTGCTCGGTTCCGACGCCCGGGTTGACCTCCAACCCACCGGCTTGAAGCGCGATCAGCGAGACTTTGTGCGCCAGCACGTCGTGCATCTCCCGCGCGATCCGCGCCCGCTCCGCCAGCCGGGCCTGCTCTGCCCGGAGTTCGCGCTCCCCCTCGGCCCGGGAAGCCCGGTCCCGCAGCGAGGTGACCAAGTCCCGTCGGGCCCCGACATAGGCACCCCACAGCGCCCAGATCAGGGCGCCAACCACGCCGGCGACCATGGTCGCGACGTCGAAAAACGGTTCCGTTGACATCGGCCCCGGCACCATCAGGCACAGCGCGACGATCACGGTTGCCGCGACCAGGACTCGATCTCGCCGCCGAACGGCAATGGTCAGCAGGCTGAAGCCGACCGGCAGCAGCACCTGGGAGATCAGGTAGGTCGCGGTCGCGATCCCGCCGACCGCCAGCGGGTACCGACGCCGCCACCACATCGCAACCGTCGCGACGACGCCAAGGACAATGACCAACCACATCTGGGTCGGGCCGGAGTCCTGGAACGTCTCGACGGCCTGCACCGCGGTATTGATCGCGCAGAGCGCCACGATGACCACGTCCCGGGCCCGCGGGCCGGACCACCGGCGCCAGGTGACCCGCCACCCCGGGGAGTTCGTTGCGCCGGTGTTCACCCGGTCACCTTAGGACTGCACTGAAGCCGGCAGTGCCGGTCGAAAGTTCACCCCTCGGCCCCTGAGGACCAACTTTCGTCGGGGGTGGACCTGACCCGTCGGCCGATGCCGGCGGGGGTGCGGTCGCGGGAGAGTCATCGACATGATCACCGCAGAGAACCTGACCAAGCGCTACCACCAGCACGTCGCCGTCGACAACGTCTCCTTCACCTGCGAACCGGGCACCGTGACCGGGTTCCTCGGGCCGAACGGGGCGGGAAAGTCGACCACGCTGCGGATGCTGACCGGGCTCACCCCGCCGACCGCCGGCCGGGTCGCCATCGACGGGCAACCATACGCACAGCTGCCGAATCCCGGCCGGCTGATTGGGGTCATGTTGGACGCCGCCGCGCAGCACCCGGGGCGCACCGGCCTTGAGACGCTGCGCATCACCGCGCAACTGCTCGAACTGCCGAAAGGCCGAGCCCCCGAGATGCTGGAGCGGGTCGGACTCGGCGGCGCCGGGAACCGGCGGGTCGGCAACTACTCGCTCGGCATGCGGCAGCGGCTCGGCATCGCCAGCGCCCTCATCGGTGACCCGGCGATCCTGGTACTCGATGAACCGGCCAACGGGATGGACCCGGAGGGTATCCGCTGGATGCGGGAACTCCTGCGCGATTTCGCGGCCCGCGGCGGCACCGTGCTGCTGTCCAGCCACCTGCTCGGCGAGGTGCAGGCCACGGTCGACCGGCTGGTCGTCATCGGGTCCGGTCGGATCGTCGCGAACGGGTCGCTCGACGAGCTCCTTGCGGGCGGACGGACCGTCGTCCGGGGGCTGGATCCCGATGCCCTGGCTCAGGTGCTGCGCGCAGCGGGGCTGCAGGTCGATCGCGACGAGGGCGGCGCATTGACCGTCGATGCGAAGGCCGAGCAGGTGGGCCGGCTGGCCGCCGCGTCCGGTCAGGTGCTGCTCGAGCTGCGGGACGGCGGCGCCGCCGGGCTCGAGGATTTGTTCTTCTCGCTGACCAGCCCGGGTGCTGCAACTGTCAGCGCCGCCTGATTCCGCGCCGAGCGCTGTTGCCACTCCGACCGATCCACCACTTTCCGAACCCGAAGGACCGACATGAGTACTGCACTTTCACCCGCACCCATCACCCTGGCGCCGAGGGCGGCTGTCCGACCGCAACGGCTGTTCACCTTGTTCGCCGTCGAACTCCGCAAACTCGTCGACACCCGCAGCGGCAAGGCGGTCCTCGGTCTCGGGGTGGCTATTCCCCTGGCCGCGCTGACTTGGATGTTGATCAAGGGCACCGGCGGTGACGTCTCCTGGCGGTACTTCAGCCAGTTCACCCCGGTGCTCGGACTGGTCATCCCGCTGATCGGCCTGTTCGCCATGACGGCGGAATGGACCCAGCGGACCGCCCTGACGACCTTCACTCTGTCGCCCCGGCGTGGCCGGGTGCTCGCCATGAAATTCGTTGCCGCCCTGCTGTTGTCGATGGTCGTGTTGGCCGCCGTCATCGGACTGACCGTTGGCGCCACCGCCCTGGACGGGTTGATCACCGGTCAAACACCGTCGTATGCGTTCCTCGGTGACGATGTCCGGGGGCTGGTCATCATGACCGCGCTGCAGGTCACGATGGCCGCCGGCTTCGGCGCGTTGGCCGCGCAGACGGCGGTGGCGGTCGGCGCGTTTCTGGTGGCGCCCACGCTCTGGACGGCGATCGGTCCGCTCGTTTTCGGCTCCAACGCCGACTGGCTGGACGTGTTCACCGCCTACGCCCGGCTGTCCTCCGACACCCCGTTCGCCGATCTGCCGCAGACGCTCACCGCTATCGCGGTCTGGGTCGTGGTGCCGACCACCGTCGGGGTGGTCCGGAGCCTGCGGCGAGAAGTCAAGTAACCCCTACGCTCCGGAACGATCCAGCTCCTGACGCCCCGCCGGCTCGCCCGGCCGGGGCGTCAGGAGTTTCTCGCGACTCTCGGTAGCCCGGCGGACGTCGATCCGCACGCCGACCGCCCAACTCGCCCGGCCGGTTCAGCGGGCCAGGTGCGCCAGCAACCGGTCCAGGAAGACCACCTGACCCTTGACGAGCTTGCTCCGCGCCTCCTGCACCGAGAACCACTCTGCCCGGTCGACCTCCGGGAACGTCCGCATCCGGCCGGATCTCGGTGGCCATTCCAGCTCGAAGGTGTTGCTGACGCACGTCGAGGCGTCGAAATCTGCGGCCCGGGCGAAGGCCAGCACCGACTTCCCGCTCTGCGTCGTCGACCCCAGCTCGAACTCGGGACCGTCGGGCAACGGCGAGCCCAGTTCCTCGACGAATTCGCGGGCCGCGACGTCGTGCGGGACCTCGCCGTCGGTGTACTCACCCTTGGGGATCGACCAGGCGTGCTCGTCCTTGCGCGCCCAGAACGGGCCGCCCATGTGCACCAGCAGCACCGAGACACCCTCGGCGGCGCCGGGTACGCCGGACCCGACCTTGTAGAGCAGGGTGCCCGCGCTGAGCTTCATGTGGTTTCGCCGGCCAGGATCATGACGCCATCCTGCCCGCCGACAGTGCCCGCGCTCGTGCCACCATCCTGCGGAAGGAGTGAGGCCGATGACTCAGGACGACAACCCGCCGGACAGCCAGACCCCGATCGTCACCCTGGGGTCGACCGCTGCCAAGGCCGAACCGGGCTCGGAGAGCACGCTCACGGTGCTCATCGCCTTCAGCGCGAACTTCCTGGTCGCGGTCGCCAAGAGCTGGGCCGCGGTGCTCACCGGATCCGCCTCGATGGTCGCCGAGGCGGCTCACTCGTGGGCGGACACCGGCAACGAGATCTTCCTGATGATCGCCAACAAGCGGTCCGCCCGCCCGGCCGGCCCGGGCCATCCGCTCGGCTTCGGCAGGGAGGCCTACGTCTGGTCGCTGTTCGCCGCTCTCGGCCTGTTCGTCGCCGGTGCGGCGGTGTCGATCACCCACGGTATTCACGAGCTGTTCGATCCCGAGCCGGCGACCGACTTCCTGATCGGGTACATCGTGCTCGGACTGTCGTTCCTGCTCGAGGGCTTCTCGTTCCTGCAGTCGGTCCGGCAGGCCAGGCGGGAGGCCAGAGAACTGCACCGGGACCTCATCGATCACGTCCTGGCCACCTCCGACCCGACGCTGCGGGCCGTGTTCGCGGAGGACGCCGCCGCGCTCACCGGTCTCGTCATCGCGGCAACCGGCCTCGCTCTGCACGAGCTCACCGGCTCCGCCACCCCCGATGCCATCGGATCGATCCTGGTCGGCGTGCTGCTCGGGGTTGTCGCCGTCGTGTTGATCAACCGGAACCGGCAATTCCTGATCGGCCAGGAAGTCAGCCCGGCAGCGCGGTCCGCGGCGCTGACGGCGCTGCTCGAACTGCCCGACGTCGACCGGGTGACCGCCCTGCGACTGGAGTTCATCGGTCCGCGCCAGGTCTACCTGGTCGCCGACGTCGACCTGACCGGCGACGACTTCGAGACCCACCTGGCGGTCCGGCTACGAGCCCTCGAGGCCCGGATCCGGCAATCGCCGGCGGTGGTGGACTGCACCTTGAGCCTGTCCGCACCCGACGAACCGAACCTTGTCCCGTGACGTGACAGCCCGCTTCGGCGTCTCGGCCAGGACCTACTCCGGGGTGGCCGGGGGCGTTCCGTTGGTGCAGTCGGAGCACACCCCGAACAGTTCGAGCTCGTGGTTGATGTCGGTGTAGCCGTACTGGGCCGCCACGGTCCGCGCCCACTTCTCCACGCTCGGCGCCTCGATCTCCTGGGTGCGACCGCACTGCCGGCAGACCAGATGATGATGGTGGGCGGGTTGAACGCACTGCCGGTACAGCACCTCACCGGTCTGATTGCGCACCGTGTCCAGGTCGCCGCCGCTGGCCATGTCCTGGAGTGCGCGATAGACGGTTGCCAATCCAATGGTGGAGCCGGAGCCCCGCAACGCGCTGTGCAGATCCTGCGCCGAGACGAACTCGTCGGTTCCGGCCAGCACCTGCAGGATTGCCGCACGCTGCGTCGTGTTCCGTCGTTGCGTGACGACCATGTTGTCTCTCTCCACCGCAGTTGACTCACCTGACGAGAGCACGCTCCCGTCCCGTCCCCGCCTGCCGAGGGTACTCGGCCGGCGGAGGCGGTCGGTTGAGCTGCGGCAGGCGCCGGCCGCGGATCAGGACACCAGCCGCGCACCGCCCAACCATGGGTCGCGCCCATCCGGCCGGCGCACTGGGCGCCCACACAGGCAGCGCCGACACAGGCAGCGCCAGCACGATCCGCTGCAGTCGACGCGTTGAAGGTTGATAGGGATGCGAAGGAGGTAACTTACATCTTATAGGTAAGTGACGACTTACGGATTGGTGCTGATGGATGAGCTGAGCAGTACTTATCGGGCGCTGGCGGATCCTTCGCGGCGTCGTCAGCTGGTGCGACTTGCGACGGGAAAGGCCACCAGCGGACAACTGGCCGAATTGTTGACGATGAGCCGCCCGGCCGGTTCGCAACATCTAGCGGTGTTGGTGGAAGCGTCCTTGGTGCAGACGACGCCCGCCGGCCGGCAGCGTTGGCACGAACTCCGGCTCGAACGCCTGCGCGCCGCACACGCCTGGTTGGGCGAGCTACTTGAACAGGCGGAATCGGCCGCCCAGCTACGGTCGACACCATGAGAGCAGCAGCCGGCAGGCGCCCGTACCGCGACCGCGGCGCCGCATCCGCGATTTCGGCCGTGGCCATCGCCGTACTGCTCGTCGGTTGCTCGTCGGCCGGCACCGACCAAGCCGCGACCCCGCTGTCGACGGCGACGATCACCGCCGGAACCTTGACCAGCACGGTGCCGACCACGTTGACCTCGACAGTCGGTGGCAGCACCATCCTGGCCTCGCCCCCGCCACCCACCGTCGAGCCTGCGCCGGTGGACGCGACATGCCCGTACCTGGCCGATGACGTGGTGGCCGACATCAACGGCCAGCACACCGGAACCACCCAGATCATCAATGTCGCGCCATACCCGGTCTGCGTCTTCACCCGCAGTGACGGCACCCCGCTCGCCTCCGTCCGGATCATCCAGGCCGACACCCCGCAGTCCGCGGTGGCGGCCGTTGACGCCCACGTTCCGATCGAGGGCTCCGACCCGGCCAGCCAGCCGCCCGGCTGGACGGGCGGCTCGATGGTCACCGAAACCGGGTCGATCTATGCGGTCGCCAAGGGCAACATCGCGATCGTCGCCGAGTCCAATCAGCAACAGTCGATCAAGGGGCGGCAGATGGTCATCCAGACCGTGACCAACCTCGGTCTGTAGGGCGGATGCGGGAGCGGGAAATCGGTGCGGAGAGCGCGCCGTGGCAGGATGGTTCACCGTGAGCAACCTTTACGCGACCCTGCACACCAATCGCGGCGACATCCGGATCGAGCTGTTCCCTTTCCACGCCCCGAAGACGGTGAAGAACTTCGTCGGCCTGGCCAAGGGCACGGCGAAGTACACGACCAAGAACGCCTCGGGGGAGACCACCGGACCGTTCTACGACGGTGCCATCTTCCACCGGGTGATCTCCGGCTTCATGCTTCAGGGCGGCGACCCGACGGGCACCGGCCGAGGCGGCCCCGGATATGAATTCGGTGACGAGTTCCACCCCGAGTTGTCCTTCAACAAGCCCTACCTGCTGGCGATGGCGAATGCCGGTCCCGGCACCAACGGCTCGCAGTTCTTCATCACCGTCGGCCCGACGCCGCACCTCAACCGCAAGCACACGATCTTCGGCGAGGTGGCCGACCAGGCTTCCCGTGACGTCGTCGACGCCATCGACGCCACCAAGACCGACCGGTTCGACCGGCCGGCCGAGGACGTGGTGATCAACTCGATCAGCATCGAAGAGCCGGACGCGGCGCCCACTGACTCAGCCTGATCCGTCACCTGATTCGAGCAGCGGGACCGGATGAGCACGCCGCCACCGCCGTACCCAACCCAGGGCCCGGCGGGATACTCCGGGCAGCCGGTCGCGGTCTGCTCGTGGCACCCCGACCGGCGAACCGCGTTGACCTGCACCCGATGCGGGCGGCCGGCCTGCCCGGAGTGCCTGACCCCGGCCAGCGTCGGTTTCCACTGCCGAGCGTGCGTGGCTGAAGCGCAGGCCGCGCAGCGTCCGGTCCGCACCGTGGCCGGCGGACGGGTGGGCCAGAAGCCGATCGTCTCGATGATCCTGATCGGGATCAATCTGGCGTTCTTCGTGGTGACGGCGCTGCAGGCCAGGTCGGTGATGAACCTGTCGTTCTCCCGCCTGTACGTGCAGGGCAGCCTGATTCCGGCCGAGGTTGCGTCGGGGGAGTACTGGCGCTTGCTCACCGCCGGATTCCTGCACGGCGGCCTGATTCACATCGCCACCAACATGATCTCGCTGTTCCTGCTCGGGCTTCCGCTGGAGCGGATGCTCGGCCGCGGCCGCTTCCTGACGATCTATCTGCTCAGCCTGCTCGGTTCGTCGGTCAGCGTGATGCTGTTCAGCGCGCCGTTCAGCCCGACCATCGGTGCCTCCGGAGCGATCTACGGCCTGATGGGCGCCCTGGTCGTGACGTTCAAACGCTTCGGGTTCGACCTGCGGCAGTTGCTGGTGGTCGTCGCGCTCAACGTCTACATCACTTTTCAGGTGCCGGGCATCTCCTGGCAGGGACATCTGGGCGGCCTGGTGGTCGGTGCGATCGTCGGCGCCGCCATGGTCTATCCGCCACCGGCGCAGCGCAAGAAGTGGCTGTGGGGCACCACCATCACACTCGTTGTGGTGCTGGTCGCGTTGCTGGTGTACCGCGACTCGCAGATCGGCGAGTGGTTCTGCGTGTACAACTCCGACGGCAGCGGCGGGTGTATCCCGGCCCACTGATCACGGCCGATCCGAACGGGGTCGTCGCTGAGCGGTGTTGCTCAGCGTTGGGGAGCGAACTCCCGGAGGACGGCCAGGACGTCGGCGGGATCGGCCCCCAGGTCGGTGCGGCCGAAGATCAGCAGGTCGTCGTCGAGCAGATCGACCTCGATCGTGGTGCTGGCCAGCCCGAACCGGCGCGACGTCGCGGTATCGATCCGCCGGATCTGCGACCACGGCACCATTCGCCGGCCGCCGAATCCGCAGATCAACAGCCCGCGTGGGCCGCCGACCAAGCGTCGACGCCACCCGGCGAGTGCCAGGACCGCGAGCACCACCGTGATCACGACGCCAACCACAAGATCCATCGGATTCGACGTCAGCACGACCCAGCAGGCCGCCGCAGCAGCCGCTACCGCGGCGAGCACGATCAGTGGCGGACGTGGGCGCCATGTCCTGGACCCTGGTCCCGGGAAATCAGATCCGGCCGTCACGGTGCGATGAGGACGAGTGCCGCGGTGATCAGTCGGTTGTCCACACCAGTAGTCCACATTGGGGATGAATCACAACCGTGTCGTTTGGCTCCGGCGGACGATCAGCGCCACCGCATGGTCATCAGTAGGCCGGCGATCATCAGCGAGAATCCGATCGCGAAGTTCCAGTTACCCAGGTCGGCGATGAACGGAATGCTCGCGCCCCACAGGTAGTAGACGACCAGCCAGAGCAGCCCGAGCACCATCAGCCCGAGCATGATGCCGATGTACAACGGCGAGGACGGCGCCGCGACGTGCGCGCGGGCGGCAGCGGCCGCGGCGGAGTTCGCCTCGGTCATCTCCCGGGCGGTGCTGGTCGCGACCTTCTTGCGAACCTTGGACTTGGGCACGTCGTTCCTCCACGATCTACGCTGCGTGACGCCCTGGGATCACCGGGACCGTACGCCTGGCCTACTAGCCTACGGGTTGAACGGTAAGTGCCATTCGCGAATGTTGGAGAACGTTTGTCCGGCTGCTGGCGAATGGGCCGAATCCTGATTCGGCGAAGGGGGTGAACTCGGGTGCGACCGACAGATGACGACAGTGCGCAGCCGCGACGGTCGCGTTGGCGTCTGAGGAGTGGTCGGGCCGGCGGTGATCGGGGCAGAACCACCAGATGGCAGGTCGGCGTGGTGCTGGTCTGCCTGGTCGCCGGTGTGCTGCTCGGCACTGCCCGGTCCTACTCGCAGGGCGCGGACATCGCCAACCGATCGGTGGACCTGTCGAACGTCGTGCAGGACGCAGAGCAGCGAGTGCTGGCGGCGGACGCACTGGCCGCCGACCTGCAGTCCCAGATCGAGGCGGCTGGTGGCGGCGATGTCTCGCCGCAGGTGGCGGCCGTCCGGTCGAACGTCGCCGCACTCGAACCCGCGGCCGGCCTGAGCGCCGTCGTCGGTCCGGGCCTGCGGGTTTCGATGTCGGACGCACCCCGCGATGCCGACGGCAACTATCCACTCGGCGTCGATCCTGACGACCTGGTCGTTCATCAGCAGGACGTGCAATCGGTGGTCAATGCCCTCTGGGCCGGCGGCGCCGAAGCGATGATGATCATGGATCAGCGGGTACTGACCACCTCGGCGGTCCGCTGCATCGGCAACACGCTGCTGCTGCAGGGCCGCACCTACTCGCCGCCGTTCGTGGTGACCGCGATCGGCGACACCGCCGGTATGTCGGCCGCGCTCGACGAAGAACCTGGAGTGCAGTTGCTGCTGCAGTATGTGGACAAGTTCAAGTTGGACTACGAGGTAACGGTGGTCGATCCCGTCGAACTCCCCGCCTATGACGGCAACGTCCGGATGACGAACGCCCGTGAGGCCGGACGATGAGCGAGCGTGCGAGCGAATCATGGGAACGAGTCGGGACGATGAGCGTTCGTGCGAGCGAATCGTGAGTACTCCGACTGAGGAGGCCCCGGTCCGCCGGCGGACCGGCGGCGATGTGGCCCGCACGGTGTTGCGCGGCGTCGGGCAGATACTGATCACGCTGGGTGTCGTCGTGCTGCTGTTCGTCGTCTACGAGGTTTATGTCACCGACCTGTTCGGTGAACAGAAGCAGGCCGCCGCCACCACCGCCGTCGACGAGGTGTGGGCCAGCGCCGATGCGAGCGCGACCAGCACCGTCGTTGTCGACAACCCCGACCAATTGGTCACCGACCCGCGGCAACGGACGCCCACCTACACACCGCTGGGCGGCGAAGGATTCGCCAAACTCCGCATCCCCGCCTTCGGTGCCGACTACGTCTTTACGGTCGTCGAGGGTACCAACTCCGACGACCTCTACATCGGCCCGGGTCACTATGACGACACCCAACTCCCCGGTCAGCAGGGCAACTTCGCGGTTGCCGGCCATCGGGTGTCGAAGGGGTCACCGTTCAACGACCTCGGCCTGCTGGCCTCCTGCGATGCCATTGTGGTCGAGACCCAGGACGACTGGTTCGTCTACCGGGTGCTCCCGATGGAGGAGGAGACGGCGACCTGGGCCGGCACCCCGCGGGCGAACTGCGACGGGGTCGCCGTGCAGACGGGTCAGTACACCGGGGTCTTCGGCCGGGAGATCACCGTGCCGTCGGACTACGCTCAGGTGCTGCCCGTCCCGCACGTCAACAACACCGTCGTACCCGAGGACGCCGAGCGCCTGATCACCCTGACGACCTGCCATCCGCAGTTCTCGGATGCCGAACGGATGATCATTCACGGGGTGCTGGTGAAGAGCTACTCGAAATCGGCCGGATTCCTGCCGCCAGAACTGACGGAGGGCTGATCGATGTACACCTGGATCTGGCGTCATCTGCCCGGCCCGACGGCCGCCCGGACCGCCCAGGCGTTCCTGCTGTTTCTGGTGGTGGTCGCCCTGCTCTTCTTCGTGGTGTTTCCGTTCCTCGAGCCCTACCTGCCGTTCGACCGGGTGACACAGGGCTGACGGTGCCTGACTGCCGACAGTCGCCTGCGACGAAGTCGGCAGGCGCAATTCGATACGGAAAGAGCGAGTCTGGCCGCATTTGCCAGGCCCGCTCTAACTCCGTCGTGGGGACTGCGACCGGTGTGCGAGGCTGATCGGTGTGACGACCATCCTCGTCGTGGACAACTACGACTCCTTTGTGTTCAACCTGGTGCAGTACCTCGAGCAGCTCGGGGCCGATTGCATCGTCCGCCGCAACGACGCGATCACCACCGATGAGGTCGCCGATCTCGGCGTCGACGGGGTGTTGCTCTCGCCCGGCCCGGGGACCCCGGCCGATGCCGGCGTCACCGAGGAAATGGTCCGCTGGGCGGCCGGTCGACTCCCGGTCTTCGGCGTCTGCCTGGGCCACCAGGCCATCGCCGAGGTGTACGGCGCAGTGGTTGATCGCGCAGAGGAGCTCCTGCACGGGCGCACTTCGCTGGTCGAGCATGCCGGTGCCGGTGTGCTGGCCGGCCTGCCGGACCCGTTCACCGCGACCAGGTACCACTCGTTGGCCGTCGTCGACGGCACCGTCCCGGCCGAACTCGAGGTGACGGCACGCACCACCGGCGGGGTGATCATGGGCCTGCGGCACCGGGAGTTCGCGATTGAGGGTGTGCAGTTCCATCCGGAGTCGGTGCTCACGCAGGGCGGCCATCGGATGCTGGGGAACTGGCTCGCCGCCTGCGGTGACCTGAGGGCCGCCGATCTGGTGCCGCCGTTGGAGTCTGACGTGGAGCGCCTGCGGCTCAGCGCTGTCTGACGACGGCTCGGCGGAGCAGCGGACAAACGCAACAGAGCCGGTGACCCCTCGGTCACCGGCTCTGTTCGTCCTAGTTGGCGTCAGCCGACCCGAGGGTGACGCTGACGGTCTGGCTCTCGCCATCCCGGGTGTAGGTGACCTGGGTGGTGCCGTTCGGAGTGGAGGAACGCACCGCGGCAATAAGCGCATCCGCGCTTTCCACGCTTTGGTTGTTGATACCGGTGATCACGTCGCCGGCTTCCAGTCCGGCGGCCTCCGCGCCGCCGCCGGCGACGATGCTGGCGATCTTGGCACCCGTCGGGATCTGGCTGTTCGCATCGGCTGCGTCGCCGACGGAGGCGCCGAGTACGGCGTGGGTCGCCTTACCGGTGTCGATGATTTCCTGGGCGATCCGCTTGGCCTGATCGACCGGGATGGCGAAGCCGACACCGATCGAGCCGGGCTGGCTGCCGTCGGCGGACTGGGACAGCGAGGCGATCGCCGAGTTGATGCCGATGACGGCGCCGTTCATGTCGACCAGCGCGCCGCCGGAGTTGCCGGGGTTGATCGCAGCGTCCGTCTGCACCGCGTTGATCACGGTGTCCTGCGAGGCGCCGCTGGACGTTGCCTCACCCGAGGTGCGCACCGGACGATTCAGCGCGGAGACAATGCCGGACGTCACGGTCGCGGACAGGCCCAACGGCGATCCGATGGCCACAACAGGCTGCCCGACCTGCAGGTCGGCCGAATTGCCGAGCACGGCTGGCGTCAGGCCGGAAACCCCGTCGGCCTTGATGACGGCGAGGTCATCGGTGGCGGTGGTGCCGACGATCTTGGCCGTTGCGGTGGTGCCGTCGTTGAACCGGACCTCAAGGTCGGTGGCGCCGGCGACGACGTGGTTGTTGGTCAGGATCAGGCCGTCGGCGGTCAGGATGATGCCGGAACCCTCGCCGCCGCCCTGGGCGGTACTGGCCAGGACCGAAACGGTGGACGGCAGCACCTTCGCGGCCACTTCCTGCACGGAGCCGGCGGGGGCCGGCGCCCTGTTTTCCGATACCGCGGCACTGGTGTTCAGCTGGCTGAGCGAGCTGTCGGATGCACTGGACGAATTGGTGCTGAGCTGTGCGCCGACGAGTCCGCCGCCGAAGCCGGCGAGTAGGGCGAGCGCCGCTGTTGTGGCGACGATGACCGATGTACGCCGACCCTTGGTGCCGGTCGGGGCCTGCTGGGCCGGCGGCCTGGTGGCGGTGGTGACGCCGTAACCCTGGGAGGGGTACCCCGGCGCGCCGAAACCCTGAGCGGGCGGTGGGAAGACCTGGGTGCCGTTCGCGCCGACTGCCGGCCCGGAGCCGGTGCGGGGAGCGCCCGGATTCCAGCCGGGGGTTGACCAGGCGCCGCTCGGGCGGGGCTCCCACCAGGCTTGGTCAGGGTTCGGGTTCTGCGGGTGGACGGGACCGGTGTCCCGGGTCATGTCGCCGCGGCTGCCGGCCTGGCTCCACGCCTGGTTGGCTGCTGGAGCCTGACCCTGCGGCGGCATCGGCGGCAGTGAGGTGGGGCGATCGGCCGGCGACGGGGCCGAGTAGGTCGGGTGGTTGGCGGTCTGGCCAGGGGCGGCGGGCTCGTTGTTGTCCGAGCGTGCGGGGCCGTTGGTCGTTGGCAGATCGCCGGGGCGTGGGGTCATGTCCTGGCTCATGGTTCTCACAGTGGCGTAGGTGCTTGTGGAATCGGTGAGGGCGGTTTGGACCGCACCGGTGAAAGCCTGGGTGTGGCCTGTGGATCGGCAGCGGAAACGATGCGACCGGTTTACCAGGCTCAACGCCAGGCTAACCGCCGGCGGGTGGGGTGGCTGCGGGTGGCGCCGGGGGTGGGGCGGCCGTGGTCGCCGGTGTCTCGGGTCCGTAGACGTTGACCGTCACAGCGGTTCCGACGGGGACGCTTCCGGCGGCGGTCTGGCCCTGGACGATGCCGGCCTGACCCGGTGGGGTCCCGCCGACGGTGGCGAAGGTGACGTTCGGGATGCCGTTCATGATGCTGCGCGCCTCTGCCTCCGGCTTACCGACGACGTTCGGAATGTTGATCTGCGCCGCAACGCCCACCGACACCCGGACGGCGGTTCCGGTCTTGGGGACGACGGATCCGGCGGCCGGCGACTGGTCAACGACGGCGCCGACGAGGCCGGGGTTGGTCACCGGTGTCGTGGAGGTGCTGAGGGTGTCGGCGTTACCTCGCCAGCCTTGATCCTGGAGGATCGACACTGCCTGAGCCGGCGTGTTGTTCCGCAGGTTCGGCATCACCATCAGGCTGTTGTTCGACACCGTCAACGTCACCGGGGTGCCTTCCTGCACCCGGACACCGGCCGCGGGATCCATCGCGGTCACCTGGTTGGCCGGCTCGGTGCCGTCGGCCTCCTGGGAGACCGCGGTCAGCTTGGCGGTGGCCAGAATGGCGGTGGCCTCGTCCAGGGTCTTGCCGACCAGGCCGTCCGGAATCTGCACTGTTTCCAGGCCGGTCCCGACCGTTACCTTGACCGTGCTGCCGGGGACGACCTGGGTCTGTGGTGCGGGGTCCTGTGCGAGGGCCTTGCCCTTGTCGGCGTCCGCCGAGGGTTGCGGCACCTCCTCGTATTGCAGGTTCGCCTCGTTCAGCGCCTTCTGCGCCTCCTGCGGGGTGTAGCTGACGACGTTCGGCACGCTGACCAGGCTGACGCCCTTGCCGATCTCCAGGTTCACCGCGGAATCCTGTGCAACCTGGGTCTGGCTGGAAGGCCGCTGGTTGACGACCTTGTCCTTGTTGTCGTCCGTGGACTCGACGCTGTTCACCGTGCCGAGCGTCAACCGGCTTTCCCGCAGTTGGGCGGTGGCCTGCTCCAGAGACATGCCGGACAGATCGGGGACCGCGACCAGGGCGGCCGGCGGCGGAGCGCTGATCACCCGCAAGGTCAGCCAAATGGCTCCGGCCAGCAACGCGACGCACAGCACGCCGATGCCGATGAAGCCCCACACCCGCTTGGACCGGTCGCCGTCAGCGGGATCCCAGTCCTCGTCGATGACGGTGCCGCGGTTCGGCGGCGCCAGCAGCGGCGGCGAGGCCACCCCGACCCGCGCGGGCGCCGCGCGCATCAGTTCGGTCCGCTCGTCGTCGCTCATCAGCGGGGTGGCCTGAACTGCTTGCCCGGACAGCGCCCTGACCAGGTCGGAGCGCATCTCGGCGGCCGTCTGATAGCGATTGAGCGGGTTCTTGTTCAGCGCCTTCAGGACGATGGCGTCCATTTCCTTCGGCAGCCCAGGCTTGGTCTCGCTGGGCGGCTTCGGAGCTTCCCGGACGTGCTGGTAGGCGATCGCCACCGGCGAGTCACCGGTGAACGGCGGCGCCCCGCACAGCAGTTCGTACAGCACGCAGCCGGTCGCGTAGACATCGCTCCGGGCATCCACCGCCTCGCCGCGGGCCTGCTCGGGGGACAGGTACTGCGCGGTGCCGATGACCGCGGCGGTGGCCGTCATGGTGGCCTGGCCGTCGGCCACGGATCTTGCGATGCCGAAGTCCATCACCTTGACCGCACCGGCCCGGTTCAGCATCACATTGGCCGGTTTGATGTCGCGGTGCACGATGCCGTGCCGGTGCGAGAAGTCCAGGGCGGCGCAGATGTCGGCGACGATCTCCATCGCCCGGCGGGGCGGCAGCGGCCCCTCCTTCTTCAGCACGTCACGCAGGGTGTCGCCGTCCACGTACTCCATGACGATGTAGGGAACCGTGCCGGCCTCGCCCTTCGTTTCGCCGGTGTCGTAGACGGCGACGATGGCCGGGTGGTTGAGCGAGGCAGCGTTCTGCGCCTCACGACGGAAGCGGGCCTGGAAGGACGGGTCGCGGGCGAGGTCGGCGCGGAGCACCTTGATGGCCACATCCCGGCCAAGTCGCAGGTCGCGGCCACGGTGTACCTCGGACATGCCGCCGAAGCCGAGGGTGTCCCCGACCTGGTAGCGATCGCCGAACAGGTATCCCGTCATTGCCGTCCTTTGTTGCCAGTCAGTGGTGCCCGTGGTGTTTGCCGCTGCTGCTCGCGGACCAGTCGCTTACGGTGGCCGGAGACGCAGGACGCCTCTCCGAAGGATGCAGATCCCGGGCGCCGGGTTGCGTCATACCCGGGATTTCCGGCGTGATTGCCAGTAATCCCGGTCACCGTCCCGGCGCCGTCGGCGAGCCGCCGGCCGTTTCCGAGGCACAGTGTCGCATCCGTGGTGATCATGAGGCGCCGACCGGTGGGGTCGCCGGCGCAATCGCGTCAACGGGGAGGGCGGCGGATCCGGCCGGGAGCGCCCCGGTCGCGGAGAGTTCGCCCACCAGCTGGTTGACGGCGATCAACACCAAACCGGCCAGCACCAGCACGATGACGGCGAGCAGCACCGAGAGCCCGGTTCGCCGGTTGGACCGCTGCCGCACCGCGGGCGCGGCCGGACGGGAGGGCGCACTCGGACGCGCTGCCGGGTACGCCGGCGGCGGTGTGCGATGGACGGTGACGGTGCCGGGCCCGTAGGCCGGCCCCTGTCCGGCGGTCGCCGGCCGGCGGATGGGTGGCGCTGCCGCGGGCTGCACCCGGGTGGCGGGGTTCGGCCGGGCAGCTACTGGTGCAGGTGGTCGGCCGGCGGGGCGCGCCTGGGCGGGCGCCACCGGTACCGCCCTGGTCCGGACCGCGGGTTGTGCGGTCCCGGCTGCGCCACGACCGCCACTGCCGCGGATCTGCGCGACCGCCTGGGCCAGCGCGGCGCCGTTGGGAAAGCGCGTCGCCGGGTCCTTGACCAGCATCTGCATGACCAGCGCGCTGACGGCCGGTGGAATGTCGGGCGGCAGCGGTCGGGGTGCGTCGCGGACGTGTGCCAGGGCCATCGCCACCGCGTTCTCGTTCGGAAAGGGCAGGGTGCCCGCCAGACACTCGTAGGCGACAACACCCAGGGAGTAGATGTCCGACGCCGGGACCGCCTCCTGACCGGCCGCCTGCTCCGGGGAGATGTACTGGGCGGTGCCCATCACCATCCCCATCCGGGTCACCGGCGCCTGATGAGCGACCTTGGCAATGCCGAAGTCGGTGATCTTGACCTGGCCACCCGGGGTGATCAGCAAATTGCCGGGCTTGATGTCCCGGTGGACCAGGGAGCGGGTGTGTGCGTGCTGCAGGGCGCGGCCGGTCTGGTCGAGCACATCCAGCGTGCGGGGCGCGGACAACCGGCCGGTGCGGGCCAGCACCGCCGACAACGATTCACCGGCGATCAGTTCCATGACGAGATAGGCGGTCCCGCTCAGGTAGGGCCCGGCGCCACCGCCCACCTCGCCGTAGTCGTAGACCGAGGCGATGCCCGGGTGATTGAGCGAGGCGGTGATCCGGGCCTCGGTCCGGAAGCGCTCCACGAACTCCGGGTCGCCGGTCAGCTCGGGTCGCAGGATCTTCAGCGCGACGATCCTGGCCAGCCTGATGTCGTCGGCTGACCACACCTCACCCATGCCGCCGACGGCGATCCGGTGGTTCAACCGGTACCGCCCGGACAACAGCAAACCCGGCGCCGACATCACGGCCCCCCGGCCAGCGCGGCGGCGATCACACTGCGCCCGACGGGCCCGGCGACCTTGGCGCCCGTCGCGTCCAGGCCGAGATCTCCACCGTTCTCGACCATCACCGCGACGGCCACCCGCGGGTTATCGGCCGGTGCGAACGCCACGTACCAGGCGTGTGGCGGCGTGTTCTTGGGATCGGCGCCATGCTCGGCGGTTCCGGTCTTCGAGGCGATGACCAGGTCGGCGATGCCACCGGAGCCGGGGGTTTCCTTCTCGGACTCGATCATCATGTCGCGCAACTCGTCCGCGACCGGGATCGGGATCGCCTGTCCCAGCGATTCCGGTTGGGTTTCGGAGATGACGGTCAGGTCGGGTTTGGTGGTCTTGGCGATGAGGTGGGGGGCCATCTTGTCACCGCGGTTGGCGATGGTCGCGGTGATCCAGGCCATCTGGAACGGGGTCACGGCGACGTCCCGCTGACCGATGCCGGTCTGCCCGAGCGCAGCGGTGTCCGGGATATCGCCCAGCCGGGATCCGACCACGTCGACCCCGATGTCCAGCGGCTGACCGTCGACGCCGAGCGCCTCGGCCTGCTTCTGGACGGGCACCTTGCCCAGGCTCATCGCGACCTCGGCGAAGGCGGTGTTGCAGGAGAACGCCAACGCGTCGGTCAGCGGCACGTCGGATCCGCCCCCGTTGGCGCAGGTCTCGCCGCCGTAGTTCGACAGGGTCGCCCCGCCGGTGTCCGGCAGGGTGATCGTCGACTCGCCGGTGACCAGTGTCTGCGGGGTGTATTCCGCCTGCAACGCGGCGGCCGCGATGACCAGCTTGAACGTCGAGCCGGGCGGGTAGACGGCCGAGACCGCGCGGTGCAGCAGCGGGCTCGGGTCGGCGTTGACCAGGTCGTTGTAGGCCTGTCGCTGCACCGCGTCCGAGTGGCTGGCCAGCGGGTTCGGGTCGTAGGAGGGGGTGGAGACCATCGCCAGCACCTTGCCGGTGGACGGCTCGATGGCGACGACGGCACCGACGTAGTTCTTCTGCGTCATCGCGTCGTACGCAGCCTGTTGGACGGCGGGCTGCACGGTGATCTCGACGTTGCCGCCGCGTGGGTCGCGCCCGGTGATCAGGTCGGACAGCTGGCCGGCGATCAGTTCGGGAGCCTCGCCGGACAGGATCTCGTTCTGATTCCGTTCCAGGCCGGTCGGGCCGTAGCGCATCGAGTAGTAGCCGGTGAGGTTGGCGTAGGTGGCCCCGCCTGGGTAGACGCGCTGGTAGCTGTACGGGTCATCGACCGGGTCGGAGCGGGCCAACACCACCCCACCGGCCGCAGTGATCTGGCCGCGTTGCCGGCTGTATTCGGCGACCAGGGTCCGCTTGTTGTTCGGGTCGGCGCGGTAGTCGTCGGCCTTGATCACCTGGGTCCAGGCGATGTTCGCGAGCAGCAGCCCGATCATCACGATGACGGCGGTACCCAGCCTGCGGAGCGGGCGCTTCATTGTGAATCACCGTGCGTGTCAGAGGCGTTGGAAGCAGCCTTGTTTCCTGCGCGGTTCGGCTCCTTGCCCGGCAGGGCGTTCAGCGCCGCGCTGCTGAGCAGCGGCACCATCTCGGTGTGCGCTTCGGCCAGCGGCACCGGCTTGGCGGCCCGCGGCAGCTTGGGTTCCGGCGGGCGACGGGAGGAGTCGGAAATCCGGACCAGCAACGCCAGGATGACGTAGTTCGCCAGCAGCGAGGAGCCGCCGTAGGACAGGAACGGGGTGGTCAGGCCGGTCAGCGGGATCAGCCGGGTCACACCGCCAACCACGATGAAGGTCTGCAGGGCGAGCGAGAACGCCAGGCCGCCGGCGAGGAGGGTGCCAAAGCCGTCCTTGGCGGCCAGCCCCGTGCGGATCCCGCGGGCGGTGAGCAGCAGGTAGCAGAGCAGGATCGCTGTGACGCCGACCAGCCCGAGTTCCTCGCCGAGCGCGGCCATGATGAAGTCGGTGGACGCGAACGGCACGATGTCGGGGCGACCGGCCCCCAGGCCGGTGCCGAATATCCCGCCAGTGCCGAGGCCGAACAACGACTGCACCAGCTGGTACCCGGACCCCAGCGGATCACCGAACGGGTCGAGCCAGATGTCGACCCGGACCCGGACGTGGCTGAACAGTCGGTAGGCCAGATAGGCGCCGCCGGCGAACCCGAGCACGCCGATGATCAGCCAGGACACCCGGCCGGTGGCGACGTAGATCATCGCCAGCAGCGTGCCGAACAGCAGTAACGCGGTGCCCAGGTCCTTGCCCCTGACGAGCACTAACAGCGCCAACAACAATGCCACCAGCAACGGTCCGAGGTCACGAGCCCGGGGCAGCACCAGGCCGAAGATCTTCTTTCCCGGCGGTGGACAGCACGGTGCGCTTCGACACCAGGAACGCCGCGGCGAAGATGATCAGCGCGATCTTCGCGAACTCGGCCGGCTGGATGGAGAACAGGCCCGGCACCTTGATCCAGATCTGTGCGCCGTTCACCTCGGACAGGCTGGCCGGCAGGACAGCGGGGACGGCCAGGAAGAGGACCCCGACCAGCGCCAGCGTGTACGCGTACGACTGCAACACCGTGTGGTCGCGGACCACCAGCAGCACGACGAGGAAGAACACCAGGGCGACGCCGGTCCAGACCAGCTGCAAAGACGCCTGCGCGGTCGGCACCTCCTCGCCGCGGTTGACCGCGCTGATCGCCCTGGCCAGGTCGAGCCGGTAGATCATCACCAGCCCGATGCCGTTGAGTAGGGCGACGATCGGCAACAGCAGTGGGTCGGCGTAGGGGGCATATCGCCTGATCAGCAGGTGCGCGATGGCCAGCGCCAGCATGTACCCGCCGCCGTAGTAGGCCAGCGTCCAGCTCAGGGTGCGGCTCTGGTTGAGTTCGACGATGACCAACGCCGACGTCACGATGACGGCGGCGAAGATCAACATCCACAGTTCGGCGCGTCGCCCGGTCCGTGGTTTCGCCGGGGCCCCTACTGGATTCCCGGCGGCGGCTGCCGGTTCGACCTGGGGGGTCACTTGGCCACCCGGCAGGTCACTCCCGGTTCCGGGGCCCGGGTGGACAACGGGGTACCGGTCGCGGCGGGGCTGGTCGCGCCGTTCTGCGCGGTCACCACGCTGCCGTTGGCGAGCGTGCTCACCACAGGGCCGGAGCCCAGCGGGAACGTAGGTCCGGTTGCATCGGTGGGGCTGACCGCCGTGCCGGCCGGCGGCGAGGTCGGCGGAATGGGGGCGGTACCGGTCGTCCCGGTCCCGGTCGTCCCGGTCCCGGTCGTCCCTGTCCCAGGTGGCGGCGGGGTGGCGGTGGCCCTGGTCAGGGCACTGCCTGCCGTGCCCGGTGTCGCTCCGGAGCTCTGCGGACTGGTCGGCGTCGGCGATGGGGTGGTCGTCGGGACCGGGCAGAGCGGCAGCATCTGGCCGGCGAGCCTGGTGATGACGTTGCGGGCGTCGTCCAACGTGCCCGCCTGGATGCCGGCCGTCACCTGAGCCTGGGCCGCGGGCACCAGGTCCTCGACCTTCAGCGGCGCGCAGAGTTGCAGACCTGGCTCGCAGGACTCCTCCTGCAAGGAGGACAGCTGCACCCCCAATACCGATCCGTTGACGCCGCGGTAGACGACGACCACGCCATCCTCGGCACCGACGAAGTACTGGCTACGAACCCAGAAGTACGAGCCGATGATCGCGGCGACCGCCAGCACCACGACACCGGCGACCAGCCACCAGGCGCCTCGCCGACGCCCGGATCGACCGTTCGACGGTGGCCCCGACACGCTCGTCGCCGACATCGGCTGATCGGTCTCGTCGGCGGGCACGTACTCGGCGCGGGCCGGGACGTCCTCGGGGATCGGCGGCAACGGGACCCTGGGCATCTCCTGCGTCATTCGGACGGAGGCGACGGTGCCGATCGGCCCGGTGGCGTCCGGATCGAACTCGGTCCCGGCATCCGTCGGCCCGCTGCCGACACCGGTATCCATGACGTCGGCGACGATCACGGTGATGTTGTCCGGCCCGCCGCCGACCAGCGCCAGCTGGATCAACGCGTCCGCGGTGACACCGGGGTCGGGGTTGGCCAGCGCCTCGGCGATCGCCTCGGCGGACACCACGCCCGGCAGCCCGTCGGAGCAGATCAGGTACCGGTCGCCGGCGGTGACCTCCCGGATGGTCAGCGACGGGTCGACCTCGGTGCCGTTCAGCGCCCGCAGCAGCAACGAGCGCTGCGGGTGGTGGGCCGCTTCTTCCTGGGTGATCCGGCCGTCGTCGATGAGCGATTGCACGAAGGTGTCGTCGTGGGTGAGTTGGTGCAGTACGCCATTGCGGTACAGGTACGCCCGGGAGTCGCCGACATGCGCCATGCCGAGCCGGCCGCCGTCGAACAGCAGCGCGGTCAAGGTGGTGCCCATGCCGTCGAGTTCGGGGTTCTCGTGTACCACGTCGGCGATCGCGGCGTTGCCGTCCCGGGTCGCCTTTGCCAGGGCGCGCAACAGGTCCCCGCCGGCGTCCCGGTCGTCCAGCGGTACGAAGGCGGCCACCACCAGGCGGGAGGCCATGTCGCCGGCCGCGTGACCGCCCATGCCGTCGGCGACCACCAGCAGGGTGTTGCCCGCGTACACCGAGTCCTGGTTGCTGGACCTGATCAGGCCACGATCGCTGCGCGCCGCGTAGGCGAGCTGATGGGTCATGGGCGCAACTCGATGACGGTCCGGCCGATCCGGATCGGCACCCCGATCGGCACCGGGGTGGGCGTCGTCACGCGGGCCCGGTCCAGGTAGGTGCCGTTGGTGGAACCGAGATCCTCCAGGAAGTACTCCTGGCCCTGCTGGGTGAGCCGGGCGTGCCGGGTGGAGGCGTAGTCGTCATCCAGCACCAGGGTGGAGTCCTCCGCGCGCCCGATGAGGATCGGGCCCGACCCGAGGCGCAGCCGGGTGCCGGACAGCGAGCCGGCCGTCACCACCAGGATGGTGGGGTGCAACCGTCCGGCCGGCGCCTGCCGTTGGTCTTGTTGACGGCCCCTTGATCGGCCGCTACCGGTCTCGCCCCGCGGTTCGGCCGCGTACCGCAGGTCCGAGCGCACGACTCGCATCGCGGCCAGCACAAACAGGCAGAGCAGGATCAGAAAACCGATCCTGGTCAGCTGGAGGATGAGTGCGGGCACGTGTGGGGTCCTGTCCGGTTCGCTAGTCGCACCGGCGGAGCCGGGGCGCAATTGATACCGCTAGAGCGAGTCTGCGGCTTTTAGCAGACACGCTAGGAGTGCTCCGCAACAACCCGCCTCCTTCGTCGTCAGGTTGTTGCAGCGCTCTCCTGCTGTGTTGATTGGCGGCCCCTCCTCCGTCGGGTCCGACTCTAGAGTCGCTGGCGACGAAGTCGTCAGACATGTGTTCAGTACCGGCTGGCGAACACAACCGTCGAGTGACCGATATGGATCACATCGCCGTCCGCGAGCTGCCAGGTCTGGACGGAGGAGCCGTTGACGGTGGTGCCGTTGGTGGATCCGAGATCGTGCAGCACCGCGGACTGGCCGTCGAAGTAGACATCGACGTGCCGGCGGGAGACCGAGGTGTCGGCAAGCCGGAATGCGGCGTCCTGCCCCCTGCCGATGACGTTCGAGCCGCGCTGCAACTGATGGCTGCGGCCGGAACCGTCGTCGATCGACAGGGTGGCGGTGATTTCCTGCGGAGCCGCCGCCGGCACGCCGTAGTTCTGGCCGTAGTTCTGCGGGTAGCCACTCTGCTGGCCCTGCTGCGGGTAGCCCTGCTGGTAGCCCTGTTGGTCCCACGGCTGTTGCGGGCCCTGCTGGTACGGCTGTTGGGGGTAACCCTGCTGGTAGGGCTGCTGCTGGCCGTATTGCTGCTCCCATTGCTGGCCCTGCTGGTCCCAGACTCGCTGGCCGTACCCGGGAGCGTCGTACGGCTGCGGCGGGTAGCCCTGGTTGGGTCCCTGGTAACCCTGATTCTGATCGGGCGGACCGGACGGTCCCGGCCCGCCGTAGCCGGGCGGCACGTACTGCTGGCCATCCCGCGGGTCATGGCCGCGCGGCGGTTCGCCTCGGTTGTCGGGTGGGCGGTTGTCCGGTTGGCGGGTATCGGGTCGGCCGGGGTCTCCTGGCTGCTGGGTCATGCGTCCCTCTCCTGCCCCTTGGTGCGGTGAACGTCGACCGACGTCGGGATCGACGATCGAACTGATGCGGAACTGTCCGGTGTGCAGGGACTCGGACTGTTCAAGGCTGACCGCGACATCCCCGAAGGTTTGCCATCCCTGCTCGTCCAGATACTCCCGGATCATGTCCGACAACGCAGAGGCGACACTCTCTTCGTCGGAGCCGAGACCTTGCCGATCGGTCGGTCCGAGGCGCACCCGGTAGTGATTCGGCGCGATTGACGCGCTGCCCTGCCGCTGCACGTGCTCCGCGGCTTCCTTCTGCAGGGCGTCGGCAACCTCGGCGGGCTGCACCTTGCCGCCGAACAGGCGCGCGAACGTGTTCCCGACGGCGCCCTGCAGTCGGCGTTCGAAGTTCTGTAGGACGCGCATCGTCACCTCCTGCGTTGTCCGGCACGGGTCGAGCATGAGTCCCGGCGTGGGCCACCGTCACCGGGGCGCGCACCGTCAATCACACCTTCAACGTTTGATCGTAGTGGGGACGCCTCGCGGTGGTAGCGGTTGCTTGCGCTGAGCAACGGTTGCAGTTCTGTGTCGGTGCAGGGGCTGGCGATGGCCGGGCGTTGGTCAGTGGACGCTTGGCACCTGTGGTTCGGGCACGTCGAGCAGGATCAGGTCGCCGAACTCGATGGCTGCACGTCCTGCGGTGTGTTCGGCCAGCCAGTTCCCGAAGGGTGCCGTGTTCGTGGCGGGGACAAACACAGTGAACTCGACCGCACCGCCGTACTCGATGGTGGCGATCGGGTGCCCTGCGGCGCGCAGCTCATTCTCCAGCTTGCCCGCGGTCGCGTGATCGACCGTGATGTTGACGGTGGCGTGCGGTACGCGGAGCACGGTCCCGACCTCGTCCAGGGTCTCGCCAACGGCCCGGCCGTAGGCGCGGACCAGGCCGCCCGCCCCCAACTTGATGCCGCCGTAGTACCTGGTCACCACGGCGACGGTGTCGGTGATCTCCCGCCGGCTCAGCACTTCGAGCATCGGGACGCCCGCGGTGCCGGCTGGTTCGCCGTCGTCATTGGACCGCTGCTGTTCGGCTGCGGGGCCGACGCGGTAGGCGGAGCAGTTGTGCGTCGCGTCCCAGTGCTGCTTGCGGATGGCGGCGATGAAGTCCGCCGCCTGCTCCGGGGTTTCGACCCGGGCCACGTTGCACAGAAACCGGGAGCGCTGGATCTGAACCTCATGCGAACCGTCCCGCGCGATCGACCGCATGGGTGTGACGTTAGGCGGTGCTTGCCCGGACGGTGCGACCGATGGAGGCCGGGGCCGAGTTTGGGCCGTGCACTCCGCGCCGCCGATGCGCAGTGCGCGCCAAGGACGGGCACTCCGCGTTGGCTGGAACCGGCGCGGGGTGCGGCCGGGCGGCGCGGGGTGCGGCCGGGCGGCGCGGGTGCGGCTACGTGGCGCGGAGTGCGCTGGGCTCGCCAAGGAATGGAGGAGCCCGGCGCCTGGCGGTGGAGCTCGGCGCCAACTAAAGACGGAGCCCGGCTCGTTGTCGAGGCGCCCGCTGATCCACCTGCCGAGGCTGCCGCTGGCCGCGATGCTCGCGCGGTCGAACTTGCCCGGATCTGCGTGTTAACCTTTTCGGCGTCGCTTGGGCGAGTGGCGAAATGGCAGACGCGCACGGTTCAGGTCCGTGTCCTGGAAACGGGGTGGGGGTTCAACTCCCCCCTCGCCCACTCTGGTTGAGACAGACGACGAAGGCCCCGCAGGCATCCACAGCCGCGGGGTCTTCGTCGTTCGTCGTCCTCATCGTCAAGTTGGGAAACGGTTTGCATGGGCCGATGGCATGACGACCCGCGGGCGGCTCATGCCATTGTGTCCCGCGCTGATCGCCCTCACGGTTGGCCGACATGCGAGGCAACACTGTCGGTCGAATCGACGGGCATCAGGATCGGAACAAATCAGGCGTGGGTCAAGCAGCCAACCAGCTGGATGCAACCTGACACTCAAGGGTTGATCATCGACGACTCCGAGCAGTGTCATCCGCGCTCCTCCGAGTGGGGCGACACCTACCTCAGGCGGTCGGCGCTGTCGGTGTCCATCACTAGAGTCGGTGACGTCCGCGACCGCGTGGCCTGGGAGGAGAAGTCGTGGCGAAATCGGCGAACGCGCTTCTTCAAGCCCTTGAGGTGCTTGGGTATCAAGACGACCCCCAACTCATGACCAACCTCGACGGCGAGCATCCTCGCGGGTCTGGACCCGTCCAGTACCAGTGGCAAGACTTGCGCAGTCGCGTTGGGCTGGAAGCTGCATTCTTTCAGGACGGAGTGCCGTTAGTCGGCTTCACATCTGAAGATGCCCCAGAGGGGCTTCGCGGACTACGTAAACGCATGTGGAACTACGGGCGGATACCCGTCCTGATTTCTGCGCGTCAAGACGTGATTACTGTTTACAATTCGTTCGCGCTAAGCAATCGCGAATCGGAGGTAGATGGTGGCATCCTGGACAGTTTCAGGCGGGGCAGTTCAGCATCAGGACTGGTGAACACCTTCTCGCGACGAGGTGTGGAAACAGGTCAATTCGCGCAGAAATATTCTGATTCATTTAAGCGTGCGACGCGGGTCGATGGCGCACTTCTTTCAAACATGGCGTTTCTGCGATCATCGATAGCGGGCAATGACAAGCGAGCCAGAGACGCCTTCGACGGGGTACTCGGCGGTTGCCTCACGGCCCGGTATCTCGAGGACCGCGAAATTCTCTCGGCTGATCGCGTCTTTGAGATGTGCGGTCTACATACGCTCTCTGAATCGCTTCAAGCTGGTCAGTCAGCAACGATGCGACTGTTCAATGGCTTGGCCGAGCACTTCAACGGCGACGTCTTTGGCGGGATACCGCTCTCGCTTCGAGAGCTATCAGATTCAGATCTGTCCCGCATCTCCCAATTACTTCGTGGCGACGAGCTTCGAACCGGACAGTTATCGCTCTGGCCGTATGATTTCTCCGTAATTCCGACGGATTTGGTAAGTAGCATCTACGAGCAGCTACTGGAAGACCAACGCAGAACAGACGCCGCATATTATACCCCGCGCTTCTTGGTCGATGTCGTGCTCGATGAGCTTCTACCTTGGGGTCCGAGGGGTAAAGCGACTCGCCTAATCGACCTGTCTTGTGGAAGCGGGGCGTTCATAACAGAGGCATTTAGGCGAATCGCGTATTCCAAGGCCATTGAGCTAGGTTCAAAGCCGACGTTCTTGGAACTCCGAACCTTACTCGTGGAAAGCGTCTTTGGTATTGATATAAACCCGGCGGCTGTTCGGGTGACCGCCTTCGGTCTGTATCTGGCCCTTTTGGAGCAGGTAGATCCGCCCAACGTTTGGGAGGAAGTTTATCTCCCCAAGCTTATTGGCAGTAATATTCTGGTTGCAGATGCGTTTGCGGAGCACAACCTGTCGAAGCAGAGTTTTGATCTTGTGGTCGGCAACCCTCCCTGGGCGAGTGCATTGAGTCAGTATGCCCAACGCTACATATCGGAAACCAGGTTGCCGATCGCCGATAAGCAGATCGCGCAGGTCTTCCTGTGGCGGGCTTTGGAACTTCTAGACGAAGGTGGGAAGCTCGGGCTCGTAATGCCATCCAAGCCGCTTCTTTACAACCAAGGCCCCACCGCACGGGCGTTTCGAATGCGGTTCTTTTCCGAAGCCGAAGTGCATTCGATCGTAGATTTGTCAGCCGTGCGCCACAACGTTTTCTCGGCGGCAATAGCGCCAGCTGCGGTCATGGTGGCCAGCAAGCGCAATAAGCAACATGAGCCTGAATCGGCGAACGACGACATTATATACATTGCCGTACATCCCAGATATCTGTCTAGTGCAATAGGTCGTCTCGTAATCACCCCAGAGGATGTCAAAGAAGTTTCGGGTAAGCTGGCTTCTTGTCGACCCGACATCTGGAAGACCCTGCTGTGGGGTGGGCTACGCGACATCGATCTCCTTGATTCACTTCGATCGTCCTTTGACACCGTAGGAACTATCGCAGCAAGAAATGGGTGGATAGCCAGCCAGGGTTACCAAGTGGGCGGAGGTGATTCGTACGACGCAAGCAGTATGATCGGAATGCGAGATGTGAGAGGTCAATACCTTGGGCCACTTAAGCTAGATCAGCCAGGGTATGGCAGATTCGAATATGAGACCTTACACCGCACGCGAAGAATTGAACTCTTCCAGGGGCCTCGCATGATCGCCAAGCGGACGCTCGTGGATCGGCGGATTGCCGCGGTTCTTGTTCAGAATGATGCAACATTTTCTAACGCAATGGTGGGTGTTGGCGGCCCTCACGCGGATGTGGCGAGCTTGGCAGTTCTCACTGCAGCGACGACCTCGTCACTAGGTCGGTATTGGCATTTCTACACCTCCGCCTCTTGGGGGGTTGAGCGCGACTTCCTCGAGCTCAATGAGTTGTTATCCCTGCCTATGCCTATACCTTTGGGCTCGAATGCACAAGAAATCCTGGAATTGGTGATGGATGTGCAGGAGTCAGCAGCGCCGGAATCCATGGCGCGGCTCGATAGCGCGATATTTGACCTGTACGGTATTGATTCACTCGGTCGCGAGCAGATATTGGCGGGACTCGATCAGGGCCCAGTGCGCTTTGCCGAGGGAGTGAATGCAACGCGCCCAGCAAGTGCTGAAGAGTCCAGGTTGTACGAGGATAGGCTGGAGAGCGTTTTAGCTGGCTTTCTACCTGAACTTGCTATTAGAACCTCGTCCGTATCGCAGGGTGGTTACAGGGTGGTAATGGCGACGTTCGGTATTCCAGGTGCACCGAAATTGCCGAGCTCACCGCCCTACGTCCTGTCTGACCAGACGAGCTCTGACTTGGCGCAGTCAGTGCTCGAGATCAGTAAGCCAGAATCCGCTGAAACCACAGGCATCGTCGTTCAACCATCAGGTTTTTTCGTTGATCAAGATACAATCTACATCGTCAAGACCAATGATCGCGACAGATGGTCCTTCGCTTCTGCAATGGATGACGGCGAGCGAATGCTGGCTGCAATCTTAATGGGGGGTGGGGATGCTTAATCGGATTGTCAATCACGCGGTCGGGGTCGTGGACGGAAGAATTCAGGAGTATGTTGCGGGTCGTTATCGGTCGCTCGTTGTCGGCCTGATTGAGGGAGCGGTTCGGAACTGGCGCGCGGAGGGGTTCTTACGTTTCGGCGACGGAGAGGTGGATTGCACTATTCGATTGTATGATTGGTGCGATCGAATCATCCGGCTCGATCGGACTAAGTGGCCAGCGGTACGTGTCCAGTACGACGGAGCGCTACCTACTCGTGCGATGCGCATCGGCCTCGCGGATCCCAAACGAACACCGCGCCCGGATCTTGTGCTATTCATCGGTAAACTCGATGTCCACGTAGAAGCGAAGAGGCTGGCGGCAAGTGGGGGACTGCCGAAACTATATGTTGATCAGGGGATTCGGCGATTCCTGGATAAGGCGTATGGGTGGGGTCGAGATTCGCGGGGTGTAATGATTGCCTACCACATGGCTGATTCGCCAGACGACGGATTCGCTGCGGTGAACATGCAGATCCGCGCCAACTCTGAATTGGGTGAGCCTCATTGTATCGAGCAGATTGAAGTCCTTCTGCCAGAACTTCTGATACTGGAAAGCGCACACGGTTTGCCCTTCAAGTTGATGCATTTCTCGCTCGACATTCGTGCACGCGACGTTGGCCATCAACTTGCTTAAGCGATACTACATAGGAGGTTGTGGCGCTGATGTGGAGTCTACGAAACTTTCTCGATTCGGACTCAATGAAAGAATAGCTTACTATGAATCGATCGGCGCGAGCTCGCAGCAGCAAGTCAAGCCTTCAGGCGTGCGCTACAGATGGCGACCACGAGTCAAATAGGGAATGCATTCATGACTTTGATGGCCGATCGTCTCCGCGATGGGAGAGCTGCCAGGTCAGTGCGCTTGCGGCGGCGGTCGCGTACCTGCGGCTGAGGTGGACGGCGGCGGCCTTGAGTTCATCCGGCCCGACGATCTCGATGTCGACGTCGAACATGCCAACCCAGGCCGCCAGTCGGTCCCAGGACCATGATCCGGCGAGCACCCGGCAGCGGTCGGGACCGAGGGATTCCACGACGGCCTGCCGGCGGACCCAGGCGGCGATTTCGGCGGCGGGCGCGTGCAGGACGAACTCGCCGCGGCACGGCCATTCGCCGCCGCGGAACGACGAGTCGATGTAGGCGGCGACGTCGCCGCCCGGCAGGTCGCGCGGTGAGAAGCGCGGCCCGGTCGGCGTCTTCGGCGTCATCCGGTCCACCCGGAAGGTCCGCCAATCGGTCCGGTCCAGGTCCCAGGAGATCAGGTACCAGCGGCCGCCCCAGGTGACCAGGTGGTGTGGCTCGACCCGGCGCGGCGGCTGCGGCGGGCGCTCCTCGCCGGTCCAGTTCGGCGCGTCGTAGTCGAATCGCAGGATCTCGCGCGCCCGGACGGCGGTGCCGATGGCGATGAGGTGTTCGGTGTCCACCTTCGGGCGCTGGGGATCGTCCCGGGTGACGGCGGTGACCTGCAGGGCGTCCACCCGCTGCCGCAGGCGGGCCGGCATCACCTGCCGGACGGTCGCCAATGCCCGCAGCGCACCCTCTTCGATTCCGGCGACGCTGGACGTCGCCGTCTGCAGGGCGACGGCAACGGCGACGGCCTGCTCGTCATCGAAGAGCAGTGGTGGCAGGTCGGCACCGGCGTCCAGTCGGTAGCCGCCGTCCGGTCCCTTGGTGGCGCGAACGGGATAGCCGAGCTCGCGCAGCCGGTCGACGTCACGCCGAACGGTCCGCGGACTGACTTCGAGCCGCTCGGCGAGGGCATCCCCCGGCCAGTCACGGCGAGCCTGCAGTAGGGACAGCAACCGAAGTAGCCGCCCGGAGGTGCCTGGAACCTCTGTCATAACGCCCAGAATGCCTGAATTAGCGGACAGAAGCTGGCCGCTTCTGAGCGAAGAGTCGTGCTGACCGGCCAGAACCTCGTAACGACCGCCGGGACCCAAGCAGCAGCACCACCGAGGAGGACTCGTTGATTCACACGCGAACGCTGACCAAGGACTTTGTGGTCAGCAAGACGAACACGGTGCATGCCGTGCGGGGCATCAGTCTGGACGTCGAACCGGGGGAACTGGTCGCCGTGCTCGGACCCAACGGTGCCGGCAAGTCCACGACGATGCGAATGCTGACCACCCTGATCGCCCCAACCGCCGGGTCCGCGACCGTCGCCGGACACGATGTCGTCACCGAGTCCGCACAGGTCAGGAGACTGATCGGGTATGTCGGACAGGGCAACGGCGCGGGACACAACCAGCGGGTCGGCGACGAACTGACCAGCCAGGGACTGATCTACGGCCTGGACCGGCGATCCGCGAAGCGGCGCACCGCCGAACTGCTCGAGGCGCTCGACCTTGCCGAACTCAGCGCCCGCAAGGTTTCCAGCCTGTCGGGCGGGCAACGCCGTCGGCTGGATGTGGCCATGGGTTTGGTGCACGCGCCGTCACTGCTGTTCCTGGACGAGCCATCGACAGGGCTGGATCCGCAGAACCGGGCGAACCTGTGGGAACACATCCGGCAGATGCGGGTGAACGCCAGCAGTCCGATGACGATCATGCTGACGACCCACTACCTGGACGAGGCCGACTCGATGGCCGGCCGGGTGGTCGTCGTCGACCACGGTGAGGTGATCGCCGATGACACCGCGGAGGAACTCAAGGCCGAGTTGGCCGGCGACCGGATCCGGGTGACTCCCGAGAATCCGCAGCAAACTGCCGAACTGGCAAGGCTTGTCGAGCGAATAGGTGGCGCAAAGGATCTCGTCATCGACGGATCCGAGGTGAGCGCCCGGGTAGTCAACGGACCGCGGGCCTTGCCGGAACTGCTTCGTGCCGCCGACCGGGTGGGCATCGCTATCGGCACCGCTCAGGTCGACCGCCCGACCCTCGACGACGTCTTCCTCACCCTCACCGGCCGCAGCCTGCGCGAGGCCGAGTCCAACACCCAAAAGGAAGCAGCATGAACGAGCGTCAGCGAGTGAATCATCGGCCAGATGCCAGCAATCTGCGAGGAACGAGCGGAGAGCTGGCATGACCACCGCGACCTCTACCGCGCCGACTGCTGCAATGTCGTCATCTCGATCCAGCGCCCGCAGCCTGGTTCGCGACATCCACCTGGTGATGACGCGTGAGCTGCGTCCCGTCCTGCACGACCCGTTCTCGCTCGTCTTCGGGATGGTCCAGCCGCTGGTGTTCCTGGCGCTGTTCGGCCCGCTGCTGGTCGGCTCGCTCGGCGGGCAGGCCGACGTCGCGCTGGGCGGCAGCGTCTGGCAGTGGTTCGTGCCGTCGATCCTGGTGATGACGGCGCTGTTCGGCACCTCGATCGTCGGCTCGAATCTGCTGTTCGAATTCCAGACCGGTGCCCACGAAAGGCTTCTCGTCACGCCGCTGTCCCGGCCGTCGCTGTTGATCGGCCGAGCGCTGAAGGAGATGGCCCCACTCGCTGCGCAGGCGGTGATCATCGTCGCGGTGATGATCCCGTTCGGCTTTGAGTTGTACCTGGCCGGTGCGCTGGTCGGGCTGCTGTTGCTGGCGGTGTTCGGGATCGGTATCGGCTCGCTCAGCTACGCGCTGGCCATCGCGGTCCGCAAGCAGGAGTGGATGTTCTGGGTGGTGCAGCAGACCCTGATCTTTCCGCTGATGATTTTGTCCGGAATGCTGCTGCCACTGGAATCGGGGCCGCAGTGGATGCAGGTGGCATCCAAGTTCAACCCACTGACCTACCTGGTTGACGCCGAACGTGCGCTGTTCGCCGGCGACATCGGGTCGCCGGCCGCGGCCTTGGGTTGGGTGGCGGCGCTGATCACCGTGGCAGTCGGACTGACCGTCGGCATTCGGTCCATGCGCCGCAGCGCCGACTGACTCAGCGCCCAACCTCCACGCCCGGAGGACCGCCTTGTGTTCCGGCTGGTCCTCCGCGGCGGCCTTCAGCGAGCGGCGGCGCTTCGCTTGGCGCGGTTGTCGTCGATGGCGTTCTCGATGCGGTCCAACAGAGCTCGCACCTCGTCCTTGTTGTACTCGGCAGGCAGTTCACGGGCGACGAGTTCGGCGATCTCGGCCTGTTCGTCGAGCAGCACCTGATGATCGCGGTCGTACTGCTGAATGCTGGTGCCCTCGCCCCGGGCCTCAATGGCGGCGACGATGAGCGCAACCTCTTGAACGTCGGGCAGGTCGTCCACGACACCTCTTCTCCTCGTTCGCCAGGCCTGCCGCAACCACGCCGGGCCCGGATCCGAGGGTAGCTGGCACAGCGGGTGAGCCCCTCGTTCGGGCCTGCGCTTACGATCGGCGGGTATGGGTACCGACACCACTGTGACGTCACGCCGCCTCTCGCCTCTCACCGCCGCCGCCGACCGGGTGCTGGACAAGCTGGTCATCCCCGGATACAGCTCCATCGGCCCGTTCCTGCGCAAGCACTGGTGGCCGGCCGACCCGGCACCTTTCACTCGACCTGTCGACATCGTGGTCACGGGCGGTAGCTCCGGCATCGGCGCGGCCACCGCGGCCGGCTTGACCGCGCTCGGCGCCCGGGTACACCTGGTCGGCCGGACGGCAGAGCGGCTGCAGGTGTCCGCATCGAAAATCCGGCTGCAGCAGCCGGATGCTGAACTGTTCGTGCACGAGTGCGACATCAGCGACCTGGACTCCGTCCGCACACTGATCGACGAGCTCACCGGCGAACTCGACGCGCTGCACGGGTTGGTGCATTGCGCCGGCATCATGCCGCCGGAGCGCAAGGAGACCAAGCAGGGCCACGAGCAGGCATTCGCCACGCACATCCTCGGGCCGTTCCTGCTGACCGTGGGCCTGCGTCCGCTCCTGCAGGCCGACGGCGACGGCCGGGTCGTCTTCGTCTCCTCGGGCGGGATGTACACGTCAGGACTGGAAACCGACCTCGAGTACACCCAGGGTGAATACAAGGGCGTGCGCGCCTACGCGCGGACCAAGCGCATGCAGGTGGTGCTCACCGAAAAGCTCGGCACTGCTTTCTCCGCCCCGAACGACCCGGTGGTGCACAGCATGCATCCTGGCTGGGTCGCCACCCCGGGGGTCAGCGATTCGATCCCGGGCTTCGAAAAGGTGGCTGGGCCCATTCTGCGAAGCCCGGAGCTCGGCGCCGACACGATTGTCTGGTTGATCGCTTCGCCGGAGGCGGGGCGCAGTACCGGGCTGTTCTGGTGCGACCGGCGGGCCCGGCCGACCCATTTCCTGCCGTGGCAGCAGGACGACCCGGCCGCCAGGCAGGCACTCTGGAACGCCTGCCTGGCGGACACCGCGGCCGTCATCGCCTGACGGCGGTTCGGGTCGCTCGATCAGCCGACGGGCACGAAGGCGCCGGCCAGCCCCTTCGCCAGGGGCGTGGTCGGACGGCCGATGAGGTCGCGCAGATCGGTCGACGAGGAGTCCAGCGCACCGTGCCGGATGTTGTCATCGAGTGCCGCGACGAAACCCGCGGTCCCAGCGTCCAACCCGAAGCCTTGCAGGATCTCGACGTGCTGCTCGGTCGGGACCGATCGGTAGGTGACCGGGCGTCCGGCGAGGTCACTGAGCACGGCGGCGAAGTCGTCGAATGTCCACGAAACGTCGCCGGCCAGCTCGTAGGTTCGGCCCTGATGGCCGTCCGCGGTGAGCACGACGGCGGCCGCAGCCGCGAAATCAGCGCGGCTCGCGCTGGCGACCCGGCCGTTGCCGGCGCTGCCGACGATCTCGCCGGTGGCAATCGCCTGCTTCGCGGTTTCCAGGTAATTCTCGGTGTACCAGTTGTTCCGCAGAATGGTGAACGGCAACTCCGACTCACGGATCAGTGCTTCGGTGGCCGCGTGTTCGGGCGCCAACACCAGCGGGGTGTCGTCGGCCTTCGGTGCGCTGGTGTAGACGATCAGTCCAACCCCGGCAGCCTTGGCTGCGTCGATCACCGCGCCGTGTTGCGCGACCCGCTCGCCCGCTGCGGTGCCGGAGATCAGCAGCACCTTGTCCGCGCCGACGAATGCAACCGCCAGGCTCGCGGGGGCGGTGTAGTCGATGCTCGCGGTGCGTACTCCGAGCCCGGCGAGTTCGGTGAGGGCATCGGCGTTGCGGCCGGCGGCGACGATGTCGGACGCGGCCACACCGCGATCAAGCAGAGCCTTGACGGTGAGCTGACCGAGGTGCCCGGTCGCTCCGGTGATGACGATGGTCATGGTGGTTCCTTTCGGAGGGTGTTGGAACGCCTTGCCTTCACGTCAACCGGCGTGTGGTCCCCTTACTTCCCGTTCGCAGGTACCCACCTTTTGGTAAGTTGCTGGCATGAAGGTCAGTCAAACCGCCGAATCGATGCCCGGATCGGCGTTGGATCGGCCCGGATTCACCGATGGGGTGCTGCCGGCGGCCTGCCCGACCCGGGTGGTGCTGGATCACGTCACCAGCAAGTGGGGCGTGCTGGTGTTGATCGCGCTCACGGAGAACTCGCTGCGGTGGGGCGAGCTTCGCCGGGTTGTCCAGGGGATCAGCGAGAAGATGCTCGCGCAGACGCTCCGGGTGCTCGAAGCAGATGGATTTGTGCTGCGCGAGGCGCGGCCAACGATTCCGCCGCGGGTCGACTACAGCCTGACCGACCGCGGCCGCGAGCTGGCCGGACACCTGCAGCCGTTGGTGGAATGGATCGCCGGGAACGCCGCGGCCATCGTCGCGGGCTCGGCGGGCCACCGGCCGCTGAACTGAGAGCCGTGGTTCGGGGATTGTCGGTGCCCGGTGAGAGGGTGCTGTTTCTAGATCGGATGGCGCCCGACGACCTGGTCGCGGGCGACTGGCAAGACTCCCCGGGGGCGAGTGATGAGTGACAAGGATCTGACTCGGATTGCGGCGCTGCTGCGCAAGGCCGAGGGCACCGACAACGAGCACGAGGCGGACGCGTACCTCCAGGCCGCGCAGCGGTTGGCCACGTTGGCGTCCGTCGATCTCGCGGTGGCGCGATCGCACACCGACCGTAAGGAGCGGCGTGCGGTCCCGACGCAACGCTCCATCGTGATCGGTGAATCGGGCAAGCGCGGGCTGCGAACCTACGTTCAGCTTTTCCTGGCCATCGGCCGGGCCAACAACCTGACCTGCGATATCGCGCGGGATTCCTCGCGGGTCTACGCGTTCGGATTCGACACGGATATCGACATGGTCGAGACGTTGTACGCCTCGCTCGTCGTGCAGATGGTTCGGGCGTCGGACGGCTACATCAAGTCTGGGGACTACGCGAAGGAGTTGGTCACCAAGCGTGTTCCCGTCGAGTCCGGCCGGACCGATCGGTGGGGGCGGCCGAACCGTGGCTACCAGTGGGTCGACCGCCCGGTGCATGCGACAACGGCTCGGATCAACTTCCAGCAGGCCTTCGCGGGCCGGATCGGCGAGCGACTCAAGGCGGCCAGGCAGGAGGCCGAGCAACAGGTCGTCGCCCAGGCACCCGTCGCCGAGCGCTCCGGTGTCGAACTGGTTCTGCGGAACAAGGAGGTCGAGTTGGTCAACCACTACAAGGCCAACTCCACCGCCCGCGGATCCTGGGGTGGCAATCGGGCCACCGCCGGCTACTCCGAGCGCTCCAGCCGAGCCGGTGACCGGGCGGGACAGTTGGCCAGATTGGGGGGCGAGCGCGCGATCGGCGGGCAACGGACGGGCATCGGCGGCGGATGACGGTGGTGCCGTTTCGCTCGGTCAAATCGAAGGCGTGAGAAGGGCCTGATCCACAGGCAGAAAAGGGAGGCGAATTACGGGATGGGGGCTCACGAGCCTGTGTGTCGAGGAACCTCATGAGCAGCCTGCGCGACTTTCAGCGGTCCCGCGTGTACGACGCCGAGCATTTGGTGCACCGGATCTTCGACCGGTCCGCCGAGTTTCCTGTCATCGACGTCGCGGGCTCGCGGCTCACCCTGCCCGTCGAGCGGAAGTTCGGGTCGATCGACGCGGTGCAGCGGTACGTCGAGAGCGTGCTCACTTTCGCCTGGGTGGTGTCGACCTGGCAGCGGGCAACTACGCCGGTGCACGTGCGCGAACGGTCGGGCGGGGGCCAGGCGCACTACCAGCGTGTCGGTTCGGTCATGGCGGTGCCCGGGTACCGGGCCGGTTCGGGGTGGGCGCTGCGGGAACTGGTGATCCTGCACGAGCTCGCCCACCACCTGGCGCCGGAAATCGAAATCGCCCACGGCGGCGCCTTTGTCGACCGATTGCTGACGTTGGTCGACGGGATCGTCGGACCGGAGGCAGCGCTACTGCTCCGGGTGACCATGCTCGATGTCGGGGTCAAGATCGGCTGAGTCGAGCGGGCCGGCCAGAGATTGGACTGCGGAACAACCCTGGCTCCTCCGTCGCCGGGTGAGATTCAGCCCCGCCCGCCTGTGATGTCTGGCGACCCCTCCCTCGTCGCGTCCGACTACCCTCGGCTGGGTGACGAATGTCGAGTTGGACCCAGCCGAGGTCGTCTGCAGGACCCAGGTCGGTGCGCGCGGTGGTGACGGTTCCGCCGGGCCCAGGGAGCTGGAAATCCTGGAACCGCGGGACGTACCGCTCGGCGGATTGCGGGCGATGACCGTCCGGCGAACGCTGCCGCAGAAGTCCCGTTCCCTGATCGGCGCCTGGTGTTTCGCCGACCATTACGGACCCCAGCAGGTGGCGGAAACCGGCGGCATGACCGTCGCACCGCACCCCCACACCGGTTTGCAGACGGTCAGTTGGCTGTTCGAAGGAGAGATCGAGCACCGAGACAGCATCGGCTCGCATGCCATGGTGCGACCGGGTGAGCTCAACCTGATGACGGCCGGCGCTGGTATTGCGCACTCCGAGGTCTCGACCCCGGAAACAGCTGTGCTGCACGGGGTTCAACTGTGGCTTGCGCTACCGGACAGTGCCCGTGAGACGGCTCCGGAGTTCCAGCATGTGGTGCCGCAGGAAGCCGCGGACGAGGGCGTCAGCTGCCGGGTATTCATCGGATCCTGGCTCGGCCAGACGTCGCCGGCGATCGTGCACACACCGCTGCTGGGCGCGGAACTCATTTTGCAGCCGGGAATGTCGGTCGAGCTGCCGCTGGATGGCGACTTCGAGCACGGGGTGCTGGTCGACTCAGGCGAGGTGACCGTCTGCGGCGCACCGGTCGGCCGGGCCGCGCTCGCCTATCTGCCGCCGGGCACCCGAACACTCGCGCTGACCGCCGGTGCGGGACCCGCCCGGCTGGTGCTGCTCGGCGGAATGCCGCTGGAGGAGGAAATCCTGATGTGGTGGAACTTCATCGGCCGCTCCCATGACGAGATCGTCGAGTACCGCCGGCAATGGCAGTCCGAGATCGCCGCCTTCGCCGCGGGGGAGCCGGCATCGACGGTGTTCGGCCGGGTCGACGGCTACCCCGGGAACCCGTTGCCGGCGCCGGAGATGCCGGGCGTCCGGCTGCGGCCGAGGCCCCGACCCACCGCTTGAAATTCCAGCGCGCCGTGGAGTACAGAATTCCCGGTTCAGGTGCCGCGCCGGGACCGGCATCAAGGTGAGGGGTCAGCGCATGGATTGGAAGCTCGAGGTCGTGGTCGTGCCGGTCAGCGACGTCGACCGGTCGAAGCACTTCTACAGCGAGCAGCTGGGATTCGCCGTCGACGTCGACCGGACGATGAGCGAGCAGTTCCGCGTCGTTCAGTTGACCCCGCCCGGCTCGGCGTGCTCCATCACCATCGGGGTCGGGCTGGCACTGTCCGAACCAGGCTCACTGAAGGGCCTGACCCTGGTGGTCAGTGACATCCAAGCGGCCCGTCGGCAGCTGGTCGAGAACGGGGTCGACGTCGGTCCCATCACTCATTTCGACAACGGCGCTCGAGCTGAGGGTCCGGGCGGGGATTGGAACTCGTTTATCTTCTTCGACGACCCGGACGGGAACAGTTGGACGGTCCAGCAGCGGCCGGACTAGACGACCCGGCGAACGTGCCGGAAGGGAATCAGGGGTAGCGGCGACTGGCGCATCTGCCAGAAGGTGGGTTCCGCTGCTGGCCAACAGTCGGTCTAGGCCAGCGAAAGCCCTCGTTCGGCAAGGGCTTCCTGCAGAATCCGCAACCCCTTTGGGCCCATCCCGTGCAGCTTCGCCAGTTCGGCAGCGGACACGCCCGCCAGCTGGGTGAGTTCGGTGAACCCCGCTCCGAGCAGTGCCCGGGTCGCCGGCGCCCCGATCGCCTTCGGGAAGGCGGGTTCGGCTGATTCGGTCACTCGTCCAGGCACGAAACCGGGCGGTACGGAATCAAGCGGCGTCATCCTGGAGCCGGCGCAGCACCACCGGCAGCTCACCGGTGTGCACGACGGCAAGCCGCTGGGTGCTTCTGGTCAGCGCGACATACAGGTCCGACAGGCCCCGTTCGGATTCCTGGATGATGCCAGCGGGGTCCGCGACGATGACGCTGTCGAACTCCAGGCCCTTGACCTCCGGCACGGTCAGCACGACAACATGCCGCCGCAGCTCCTTGCCGTGGTGTTCGGTGTCGAACTCGCCTTCGTGATTGACGCCGAACAATGTCGGCGGCTCGTCCGGGTCACCGGCGGCGGCTGCCGCACGCGCGGCCTCCGACCGCATAACGGCCGCCTCGACCTCGGCTCTGCGTGTTCGGGACACGATGACGGCCAGCGTTCCGCTGCTGTCCAGCTGCTCGTCGTCGACGACCGCCTGGGCTACTTCGGCCGGTAGCTCAGCGCCTCCCGACCGCCGGTGGGTGGGCGAGACACCTGCATCCCGAACGGATGTCGGAGCCGTCAGACCCGGGTCGATGGCGGCCAGGACCGGCTCGGCGATCGTCATGATCTCGGCCGGGGTGCGGTAGTTCACCGTCAGCTCCTCGACCCGGAAACCCTGGCGGGCGTACGGCCGTAGCACCCTGGCCCACGACGATGCACCGGCCGGGTCGGAGGTCTGCGCGAGGTCGCCGACCAGCGTCATCGAGCGCATCGGGCAACGCCGCATCACCATGCGCCACGCCATCGCGGACAGCTCTTGCGCCTCGTCGACGATGACGTGGCCGTAGGTCCACTCCCGGTCGGAGGCCGCGCGGTCGGCGGTGGATGTCCAGTCGGCGACCTCGGTGTGCAGGTCCGCCAGATTGGCTGCGCTCAGCATGCTGACCAGGCCGACCTCCTCGGAGTTGGTCTCGTCGGCGTTCTCGCCGCCGCCCATCAGGTCGAGCACCTCGGAGGCGTAGTCCAGGTCGGCGGCCACGGCAGCCCCGGGCGAGATGTCGATGGGGCCGAGGATCTCGGCCGCTTCGTCCAGGAGCGGTACGTCCGCCACCGTCCACTTCGCCGCGCCGACCGGCCGGGCCAGCAGTGCCCGGTCGCCCGCGCCCAGCGACTCGGCCGCGAAGGCGATGCGTTCGGGCGAGGCGTACAGGTCGGCGAGCAGGCGTTGCGCCGTGAGCACCGGCCAGACGTCACGCAGCGCCTCCCGCAGGCCCTCGTGTTCGCGCAGGTCGTCACGGAACGCCTGGCGATCATCCGCGGTGGCCAGGCTCTCACCCTCGGGGGTGGTCCCCATGCGCTCGGCGAGTTGACCGACCAGGCCGTCCATCACGCGCTTCACGAATACCGAACGGGCCTTGTTGTGCGGCCGGCGGGATGCCCAGGCCCGGTCGCGGGCAGCGATCAGCAGCCGGCGATCGAGCACCAGATGGCCGTCCGGAGCCCCGTCGAACCGCACCTTGATCGTCCCGGACGGGATCGCCTGCCGGTGCAGTACCGCATTGGCGATCACCGTCGTCATCGCGGTCCGGCCCTTGACGCGGGCCACCACTGGTTCCTCCGTTGCCTGCGCGGAGACCCCCGGGAACAGGTCGGCAACCGTGGACAGCACAACGGCGTTCTCCCCGAGCGAGGGCAGCACCTGGCTGATATACCCCAGGAAGGTCGGGTTCGGGCCGATGATCAGTACGCCCCGCTGCTCCAGTTGGGCGCGGTGGTTGTAGAGCAGGTACGCCGCCCGGTGCAGTGCCACGGCGGTCTTGCCGGTGCCGGGACCGCCTTGGACGACGATGATCCCGGCCTGGTCCGCCCGGATGATCCGGTCCTGCTCGGACTGGATGGTGGCGACGATGTCGGCCATCCGGCCCGTGCGGGGTGCCTGCACAGCGGCGAGCAGTGCCGCCTCGCCCGCGGGTCCGATCGGTGCGGTGGCGGCCGCCGCCGCCATTTCCGGGTCGGTGAGATCCAGGTACTCGTCGTTGACGGCCTCGACGACCCGGCGGCGGGTGCGGATGTAACGGCGGCGGCGCAGGCCGAGTGGGTTCGCCGCGGTCGCGACATAGAACGGCCGGGATGACGGCGCCCGCCAGTCCATCAGCAACTGCCGCTGGTCCCCGGTGTCGTCGAAGATGCCCATCCGGCCGATGTGCATCGACTCGCCGTCGGCATGGTCCAGCCGACCGAAGCAGAGTTTGTCCTCGGCGGCGTTGAGTTGCTGCACCGCAGCCGCGTGCATGGCGTACGACAGGTCCCGTTCGACCCGGCCACCCGGGGTGTTGTCGCTGTGCCTGATGTACCGGTCGCGAAGGCCGATCCGCTCCAGCCGCAATGCGTCCAGCCGGCGGTACAGCAGTGATAGGTGTTCCTGCTCCTCGACGATCGGCGGGACGGTGATCGTCGGGGGCTGACCGCCGTTGACGCCACGCTCGCCGGTGACGCCGGCGCCGCCGAGAGTCGCGGCGGGGTTGTCGGGGGAGGTCAGGTCGGGGGCACTGCCAGTCTCTCGTTGTGCCACGCCCACCCTTTCCTGTCGCTGCCGGCCACGGTGACCGTCGGCGGCTCGCCTGCCCGGTTCCGCCCGCCGCCCGGTTTTGCCGGACAGAACAGGCTACTCCGGGGATGACGGCGGAACTTCTTCGCGCAGGTCGGGGCCTCCCGCATCCTCGTTCGGGCCGGGTCCGGCAGCCGGTGGCAACCAGCGGGCATCGGTGGTGCGGAACAACGTCGACCGTGATCTGGTTGCGAACCGACATGACAACAATCGGATTCATCGGCAGCGGCAACATCGGCGGCACCGTCGCACGGCTGGCCGTGACCGCCGGACATACCGTAGTGCTGAGCAACTCCCGCGGACCGGAAACCCTCGCCGGACTGGTGGCGGATCTCGGCCCTGATGCCTCGGCGGACAGCCGGACCGGGGCTGCGGAACGGGGCGAGATCGTGGTGGTCAGCGTCCCGCTGTTGGCCTACCGCGATGTGCCGGTTGAGCCGCTGGTCGGCAAGATCGTCATCGACACCAACAATTACTACTGGCAGCGGGACGGGCACATCGCCGAACTCGACGACGGCACCACCACCAGTGCCGGCCTGCTGCAGGATCACCTGCCGACGTCCCGGGTGGTGAAGGCGTTCAACCACATTCGATTTACCGAACTCGCCGTCGACGGCACCCCGCCCGGCACTGCCGGCCGCCGGGCACTGGCCATCGCCGGTGACGACGACACCGCCAAGAAGGTCGTCAGCGAACTGCTGGACAGCTTCGGCTATGACGTCGTCGATGTCGGCGCACTTGCCGAGAGTTGGCGGTTCGAGCCGGGCCACCCCGCCTACGGACCCAGGTTGACCAGCCAGGAGATGACCACCGCGCTCGCGGCCGGGGAGCGCCGGACAGCGTGAGCCTGCAGGCTGCCCCGCCCGCCGAGGGGCACCCGTGAGCTGGCCCGCTACCGTTGGCGCCATGTCCGAGACCGAAGCGATAACGCCGGAACGTGACACCTACGACGTGATCGTCATCGGCGGCGGGCCGCCCGGCGAGATCGCCGCGCAGTACGCCATCCAGGGCAGCGACCGCACCGCGGTCATCATCGAACACGAGCTGCTCGGCGGGGAGTGTTCGTACTGGGCCTGCATGCCGAGCAAGGCGCTGCTCCGACCGATCGAGGTGCTCGAGGCAGCCAGGCACATGCCCGGGGTTTCCAGCATCGTCGGCGATCACAGCATCGACACCGCGGCCGTGCTGCGCCGCCGGGACTCGTTCACCAACGATCACGACGAAACCAGCCAGGTCTCGTGGGCCCATGCCACCGGCATCGACGTCATCAAGGGCCACGGCCGGCTGGCCGGGGAGAAGTCGGTGGAGGTCGTCGGCACCGACGGCTGGGCACGGACCCTGATCGCCCGGCATGCGGTGGTCATCGCCACCGGCACCACCGCGACCATCCCGGACATCCCGGGCCTGCGGGAAGCCCTGCCCTGGACGTCCCGGGACGCGACCAACGCGCACGTCATCCCGCGCCGGATGGCCATCATCGGCGGCGGTGTGGTGGCCTGCGAATCGGCTTGCTGGCTCGACGGTCTCGGCGTCGATGAGCTGACCATCATCGGGTCCGCGCCCGGGCTGCTGGCCCGGAACGAGCCCTTCGCCGGGGAGCTTGTCGCCAACGCGTTCCTCGATCACGGCGTCCAGGTCGTGCTGGGGGCCACTGTTGACGCCGTTCACCGCATCGACCCGGAGCCCACCGGTGAGGGCCATGTGCATGGCGGCGCTGTCACCGTGAGCTTCGGCAACCGGAGTATCCAGGTCGACGAGGTTGTCGTGGCCACCGGGCGCACCCCGGCCAGCTCGGGCATCGGCCTGGACACCGTCGGCGTCGATGTCAGCGGCAACCGTGGCTTCATCAAGACCGACGACCAGCTGGCGGTGCTCGGCGTGCCGGGCGACTGGCTCTACGCCGTCGGCGACATCACCGGCCGGGCCCTACTGACCCACATGGGCAAGTACCAGGCGCGGATCTGCGGCGCGGTGATCGCGGCCCGTGCCGACGGCACACCGACGGACGGACCGCGGTTCACCGATATCGCCGATGCCGGCAAGGTGCCGCAGGTGACGTTCACCGACCCTCAGGTCGCCTCCGTGGGGGTGAGCGAAAAACAGGCCAGGGCTGCAGGTGTCGACGTCGAGGCCGTCGAGTACGACATGGCCGGTTATGCGGGCACCTCGTTGCTGCGGGACGGCTACATCGGACGCGCGAAGCTGGTGATCGACAAGTCCACCGATACCCTCGTCGGTGCAACGTTTGTCGGTGCGGACGTGGCCGAATTGGTACATGCGGCAACCGTTGCGATCATCGGTGGGGTGACCATGGAGCAGCTCTGGCACGTGGTGCCGTCGTACCCCACGATGAGCGAGATCTGGCTGAAACTGTTGGAGGCGAGGAACTCCCACTGAGCGTGCCGCCCGGGCACGGGCGCTCAGGTGTTGCCTGCGACCGCCGTTTCCCGCGCCGTGGTGCGGCGGGCAATCAGCTTGCCCAGCTCCCACAGGAAGATCAGCAGCACCGCGGGGGCCAGCGCCAGCGCCCATTGCTCCAGGGTAATCTGGACCGTCCCGAACATCCGCCGCAGCACCTCCAGTTGGGTGATCAGGACGGCGAGCACCAGCTCGGCGACGGCGGTCCAATTCAGGTTCCGGTTGTCGAATGTCTCGACGGTGAACGCGCTGGCCGTGACGCTCCGGGCCTGGAAGGCGGCCACGATGATCAGCAGCGAGAAGGCCGTCACGCCCATCGAGGAGCCGACCGCCAGGCTGTCGTACTGATTCGTGCCGAAGCTGATCAGGGCCAGGGTGCAGACGGCCATGAACAGCCCGACCAGGCCGGCGGTGGTCAGCAGCCCCTTGGTCATGATCGTGGCGTCGCGAGGCCGCGGCCGCAGGCTCATCAGGCCGGGGGCTTCTTTGTCCATCCCGAGTGCAACACCGAGCGGGGCATTGACCAGGAAATTGATGTACAGGATCTGGGACGGTGAGAACGGCTGTCCGGCAGCGATGTTCAGGATGCTGGCACCGAGGAACGTGATGATGTACGCAACCAGTTCGATGATCACGTAGCGGATGAACTTGTTGAGGTTGTCGAAGACCTTCCGGCCCTGCTCGACGGCGCGGATGATGGTGGCGAAATTGTCGTCGGACAGGATCATCCGGCTGGCGTTCTTCGCCACCTGAGTGCCGGACCCCATGGCGATGCCGATGTCGGCGGCCTTGATCGCCGGGGCGTCGTTCACCCCGTCGCCGGTCATCGCGACGACCTCGCCCTTCTTCCGGAGCGTCTCGACGAGCAGCACCTTGTGTTCCGGTGCGACGCGGCCGACCACGCCGATGTCGTCGATGCGGGCGAGCCGTTCGGGTTCGCTCAGCGCGGCGAAATCGGTGCCGAGCATTGCCGTTCCGGGAATGCCCAGCTGTTTGGCGATGGCGGCACCGGTGGTGACGTCGTCGCCGGTGACCATCCGCACCCTGATGTGTGCGTTCTGCGCATCCCGGACGGCCTTTTTCGATTCATCGCGGGGCGGGTCGACCATCGCGACGAGTGAGGTCATCTCCAGATCGGTGATGTGGCCGAGCAGATCGCCGGCCGGGTCGAATGCTGCCGGGTCCAGATCGCGGAAGGCGGCCGCCATCACCCGGTGCCCCTCGCCCTCCATCCGCAGCATCGCGTCCTCGGCCCGCTTCTTCAGGTCGGCGTCCCACGGAACACTGACCCCGGCCGCGAGAGCCGTTGCCGCCCGGCCCATCACGGCGGGAGCAGCGCCCTTCACGAAGCACCGGACGATCTTCCGGCCGGCCGAGTTGGTGGCCGAGTTGAAGGTTGCCATCAACTTGTACGTCGGGTCGAACGGCAGCGTCGCCAATCGCGGGTACAGCTCTCTGGTCGCCTCGGTGTCCACTCCGGCCTTGGCGCCGAGGACAAGGAGTGCGCCCTCCGTCGGGTCGCCGACGACCTTGCCGTCCACCAGTTTGGCGTCACTGGCGACCAGGTACGGCAGGATCGACCCTTCGATGGACGCGGATGATCCGACCGCGTGGAGCACCTTGCCCTCCAGGCCGTAGCCGATCCCGGTGATCGTGTACCGGTCCACCGGGTCGACGACCTCGACGGCCGTCATCTGATTCATCGTCAGCGTGCCGGTCTTGTCCGAGTTGATCGCCGACGTCGAGCCCAGGGTTTCCACCGAGACGAGGTCCTTGACGATCGCGTTCTCGCCGGCGAGCTCCTTCGCCCCGGCCGACAGGATGACCTGTAGGACGGTTGGCAGGGCCGTCGGAATCGCGGCGATGGCCAGGGCGATCGCGGTGATGAACAACGCATCTGCCGACTGACCCCGCGAGAGGCCGAGAGCGAACATGACGATCATCGTTCCCAGCGCGGCGGCGCCGATCCACAGCGTCAGGGTGTTCAGCTGCCGGGTCAGCGGAGTCTGTTCCTTGGCGGTGGACGCCAGCATCCCGGCGATCTTGCCCACCTGGGCATCGCCGCCCACCGCGGTCACCAGCATCCGACCGCTGCCGTGGGTGACCGGGGTGTTCATGAACGCCATGTTGACCTGGTCGCCGGGGCCCAGATCCTTGTCGGCCAGCGCCGCGGTCTCCTTGGACGACGGCGTGCTCTCACCCGTGAGGGCGGATTCGTCGATGTCCAGGGAGCTGGCCCGGATGATCCGGCCATCGGCGGCCACGTCGTCACCGGCGGTCAGCAGCACCAGGTCGCCAACCACCACCTGCTCGGCCGGGATGGAGGCTTCAACGCCATCCCGCCGGACGCGCGCCGTGCGTTTGGTCAGGGATTTCAGCGCGTTCATCGCGCTCTCGGCCTTGCCCGCCTGCCGTAATCCGACCATCGCGTTGACAACCGTCAGCAGGGCCAGGACGGCTCCCGTGCTCCACTCGCCGATCGCGAGCGACACCACGGCGGCGATCAGCAGGATGATCTGCATGTAGCTGCGGTACTCGTCGAGGAAACGGCGCCACCCCGGGGTCGTCTTCTCCGCAGGCAGTGCGTTGGGGCCGTTCTGCGCAAGACGCTGGGCGGCAGTAGCAGCCGTCAGCCCGCTGGCCGGGTCGACGCCGAGCCGGCCGGCGACGTCGTCCGGCTGCAATGCGTGCCACCTGGTGACGGCCGTCGCGGTCGCCGTCGAAACCTGGTCTGTCGTCATCGTCGATCCCTCACGCTCGGCGGCTCAGAACTTGTCCGGGACGTACCGCAGCGGGAGGTTGGGTTCCTGGTAGTCGCTGTCGGTCTTCCGCTTGGGCAGCTTGATCTCCTTGCGCTCCACCGGTGTGTAGGGAATCTGACTCAGCAAATGCGAGATGATATTGAGACGGCCCCGCTTCTTGTCGTCGGTATTCGCGACAAACCATGGCGCCCAGGAGGTATCGGTGGCACGGAACATTTCGTCGCGAGCGCGGGAGTACTCGAACCACTTGCTGTAGGACAGCAGGTCCATGTCCGAGAGCTTCCAGATCTTGCGGGGGTCGTTGATCCGGCCCTCCAGCCGCCTGGTCTGCTCGTCGGGGCCGACCTCGAGCCAGTACTTGATCAGGATGATCCCAGAGTCGACCATCGCCTTCTCGATCGTCGGGACCAACTCGAGGAATCTGGTGGATTCCTCTGGTGTGCAGAAGCCCATGACCGGTTCGACGCCGGCCCGGTTGTACCAGGACCGGTCGAAGATGATCACTTCGCCGGCCGCCGGGAAATGCGGGAGATAGCGCTGGATATACATCTGTGACTTCTCACGGTCGGTTGGCGCTGTCAGGGCCACGATGTGGAATACCCGTGGGCTGACGCGTTCGGTGATGCGTTTGATGGTGCCGCCCTTACCGGCCGTGTCCCGTCCCTCGAAGACGATGCAGACCTTCGCGCCGGTGGACTTCACCCATTCCTGCAGGGCAACCAGTTCACCGTGCAGCAGTCGCATCTCCCGCTCGTATTCCTTTGTTTTCATCTGGGGTTTGACTGCGGCATCCGGGCCTGAGCCTTCCGATACCGGCAGCGCTGCTGCTCTGCTCGCGCGCTTTGCCGCTTTCGACGTCTTACCCATCGTGACCAACCCCTTTTTAAGGACTTCGGCAGTCTTTGATGTCCGCCGCAGCCTGGTATTGATCTTCCACCGGACCGGCCGGAACGACCATTCGACCCGGACAATCGGCGCAAAGACAGGACCAAAGTCCTTTCCCCGTGCCCGTCGCGTCCGAGATGCTGGCAGGGTGAGCTGTCGACCAGGAGCCTTCGCCCACCCGCCGCGCAAGCACAACCGATCGCGCCAGAGCGGCGATCACCTGCGCCCGGTTCGCAGGGTGCATGGCCGACGCGACGAGCGCTGCGTCTTTGATCACTACTGCGCGGCTGAGCACTGCGCGGACTACTACTGTGCGATCCGCTGGTATGCCGGACCGGAGAATGTTCGACTCGGGGTGGGGCACACCGGAAGGATTCGATGGTCCTGTCGCCTGCGCACGCCTCGACTCACCCCGAACTAGCAGTGCAACGGTGTGTCGATTGGCAGGGCCCCCCTTTTGTCGGTCCGACTTGAAGCTCGGCCGTGGCGCCCAGCCTGCCGCCGAATCGCTGACCGCGGCAGCCGATCAGTTCGCCGTGACGGTGCCGCCGAAGAACACCTGAATCTCGATGATCTGACCGTTGCGGACGGTGATCAACTCGGCGTTGCGGTGGCGTGCGCCGGTGCGCAGTTCGTATTCGTACATGACGAATACGTCCTCGTCGGTGGCTGCGGCGACCCTGAGCAGTTCCTGTGACCGCACCCGGTCGGCGGTGGGAAAGCACTTCTCGAAGTATGCGGCCCGGTCGATGCGGTCGTCCTGTGGGCTGGTGAAGATCAGTTCCGCGCCGGCGAGTTCCTCTGCCAGAACGTGGTTTTGTGTCAGGTAGCACTCGAAGAATCGCCTGACTGTGTTTACTGCCGATTCGCTCATGTGGTCCCTCCTCCGTTGGTCGTGCGACTGGTGGACCTTCGTGAGCCGGGCAAATGATCGGTTCCGCAAAATCGGGGCACTCGACGTAGCGCGAATCAGCGAGGTCCTCACGAGCCGCAGATCACCAGCCCCTACGCGGTCGCCGACTAGCATTCGGCGGTGCCTTCGGCCCGGGTCGAGCGCGGCACTGAACCGCTGCTCAAGGGGTTCTTTCCACGCATCAGGGCGCCTGCAGTCGTGCTCAAGCGGGCACAACGCCCCAGGAGCAGTGTTTCATCCGGCCCGCCGTTTGGTGCGGCGCGCGGCATCCGGCTTGTAAGGCCCGTTATCGTCGCCCTCGCCCGGCTCACGTTCCTTGAGCCGCAGCAGCCAGGCGGTGATGCCGAGGAGCAACACCAGCACGCCGAGCACCCCGACCTCCCACATGGCGTCGGAGAAGCTGGTCCCCTTGCCGAGGTCGTCGGCGGCCTTGACCGACAACACCACGATCTCCTTGATCGAGGCGATGATGCCCACAAGCAGGAACGGCTCGGCGATCAGTTCCCGCTTCGCGATGGTGATCCGGACGGCGAACAACAGCTCGACGACGATGAACACGAGCAGCAGGGTGTCCAGAATTTCCAGCGCGGCCTGCGCGGCGCCTTCCGCGCCGAACAGCGTCGGCACCTGGCGGGCGGCGATCACGAAGGCGCCCAGTGCCAGCAGCACCAGGAACGCCGAGATGCCGACGTAGACGACCCCCTCGGCGGCCTCCAGGGCGCGGTTGCCGGCACGGACCAGTGGCGGGACGTCCTGATCGGTGGTTTCGTCTGCGGTGCGATCGACCGCTGGAGGCGGTTGATCGTCGGTAGGGAGGTTCGCGCTCACCCCATGATCATGCGGTCGGTCGCCCGGTACGGCGAGTGAACCCGATGATCGGTGGCTCATCCGCAGGCCGGATGAGGCGGCATACCCCGGGCCTGCGGTGCTACGGCAGGAGCTGCCTCTCAGCCAACCGGGCGGCGTGTCCGGTTCCGTACTGTCGGTCGCCCGGCGGTGCGGCGTTCCTGTCCTGACCACCATCATGCGCGGCGGGTCCGGGCGAGCAGCTGTGCAAAATGAACAGTTCTGTCCCAGATGTTAGGGCCGGATTCGGGTGGACCCGCAGTGAGGAGAACTGGACGTGAGGCTCGTTCGACACAGGTCGAGCGCTCCTTCGAGGGTCGGGCCGCCCTGACCGGCGGGGCGGCGCAGGCCGCAGACCTGGGTCCGAGTTGTTCTTCCTGTCGGTAATGCGGTGGAAATGACGGGGATGGCAAGCTTGGCCGGTGACGGACCAGGAACCCACAGCGACGACGGCCGGGCAGAGCCGGCCGGGGGATTCGACCGCTTCGCCGGCAGCGCCCCCGCCGCTCACGGCCGAGCACGCGCGGCTCGCAGAATCGCGCAACCCCGACAGCCCCTGGCGGATGTGGGGGCCCTATCTCGCGGGCCGACAGTGGGGAACGGTCCGCGAGGACTACTCGGCGGATGGTGACGCCTGGTCGTCATTCCCGTTCGACCAGGCCTACGCCCGGGCCTACCGGTGGGGTGAGGACGGGCTCGGCGGCATCTGCGACCGGCACGGCTTCATCAACTTCGGGCTGGCGCTGTGGAACGGCAAGGACCCGGTGCTCAAGGAGCGGCTGTTCGGCCTGACCAACGGCGAGGGCAACCACGGCGAAGACGCCAAGGAGTACTGGTGGGCCGTCGACGGCACCCCGTCGCACAGCTGGATGCAGTGGCTCTACCGCTACCCGCACGCGGAGTTCCCCTACCAGCAGCTCCGGGAAGAGAACCGCAAACGGGGTCGTGACGAGCGGGAGTACGAGCTCGGCGACACCGGGATCCTGGACGAGGACAGGTTCTTCGATGTGCTGATCAGCTACGCCAAGGACGGCCCGGAGGACATCTGCATCACCATCGCCGCGACCAACCACGGACCGGACGCCGCGCCGCTGCACCTGCTGCCGCAGATCTGGTTGCGGAACACCTGGGCCTGGGGCCGGGACAAGCGACGGAGCACCCTGCACCAGCTGCTGCCGCCGACCTTGTCGGTCGGTGGGCTGGAGGCCGTCGAATGCAAGCACGGCCTGCTCGGCTATTACTACCTGGCCGCCGACGGCACCCCCGAGATCCTGTTCTGCGACAACGAGACCAACATGGTCGACCTGTTCGGCGCCGCGAAGAATCCCACGAAATACACCAAGGACGGCATCAACAACCGGGTCGTCAAGGGCAACACCAAGGCGATCAACCTCGCGAACTCCGGCACGAAAGCGGCGTTCTGGTACGACCTGGGCCAAGTGGAGCCGGGGGAGACTGTTGAGGTCCGGCTGCGGCTGACGCACAAGGCGCCGGACAAGACCACCTTCGGAGCGCAGTTCGAGCAGATCCTCGACGATCGCAGGCGGGAGGCCGACGAGTTCTACGCCACCGTCATCCACCCCGGGCTGTCCGAGTCCGACCGGCACATCGCCCGCCGCGCGTATGCCGGACTGCTCTGGGGCAAGCAGCTCTACCGCTACAACGTCGATGAATGGATCGAGGGCGATCCCACCGAATCCCCGGCGCCGGATGCCCGCAAGGGCGTCAGCGCCCGCAACCGGCACTGGGGTCAACTGGCACTCGCCGACGTCATCTCCATGCCCGACGAATGGGAGTATCCCTGGTTCGCGGCCTGGGATCTGGCGTTCCACGCGCTTCCGTTGGCGCACGTCGACCCGGATTTCGCCAAGGAACAACTGCTGCTGATGTGCCGGGAATGGTCGATGCACCCGAATGGGCAGCTACCCGCGTATGAATGGGAATTCGGTGACGTCAACCCGCCCGTGCATGCCTGGGCCGCGTGGCATGTCTACCGCATCGACGGCTACCGGGACCGGGAATTCCTGATCCGGGTATTCACCAAGCTGTTGCTGAATTTCTCCTGGTGGATCAACCGCAAGGACTCGACCGGCTCGAACATCTTCGAGGGCGGCTTCCTCGGAATGGACAACATCGGCCTGTTCAACCGATCAGCCAAGCTGCCGCCCGGCTACCGGCTGGAGCAATCGGACGCCACCAGCTGGATGGCGTTCTACTGCCAGCAGATGTTCAAGATCGCGCTGGAGCTGTCCCGGCACGACCAGGCCTGGGACGAGATGGCCACCAAGTTCCTGGAACATTTCCTGTCCATCGCAAAGGCGATGAACTCCTTTGGCTCGCATGACATGTCGCTGTGGCACGAGGACGACGGGTTCTTCTACGACGTGCTGGTCAACCCGGACGGCAAGGCGCAGCACATGCGGGTCCGGTCGATGGTCGGTCTGCTGCCCATTCTCGGCGCGACTGAGGTGCCGTCCTGGATCGCCGAGGATGTCCCCGACGTCACCTCCCGACTGCGCTGGCTGCAGCGCCGCCGACCGGAACTGATGGGGCCCTTGCTGTCCCGGTCCGGTCCCGGCGGCCGGCGGATGCTGCTGTCGCTGCTGGACCCGGAGCGGCTGCGGCGAATTCTGGAGCGGCTGTTCGACTCCGAGGAGTTCCTGTCGTCATTCGGCATTCGATCGTTGTCCGCCGCCGCCCGCGAAACCGTCACCGCCGAGATCAACGGGCAGCATGTCTCCATCGAATACGAGCCGGGCGAGTCGAAAACCGGGATGTTCGGGGGCAATTCGAACTGGCGGGGGCCGATCTGGTTCCCGGTGAATGTGCTGCTCGCGGACAAACTCCGCACCTACGGCAGGCATTTCGGCGACTCGTTCCAGATCGAAATCCCGACCGGGTCCGGGAATCTCTGCAATCTGGAGCAGGCGGCGGACACCATCGACCACGGCCTGACCGCGCTGTTCCAACCGGTGAACGGGAAACGCCCCGCGGACGGTGAGCGGATCGAGGCGTCGGACAACCCGCTGTGGAGCGAACACCCGACCTTCTGTGAGTACTTCGACGGCGACACCGGCGAGGGTCTCGGCGCGACCCACCAGACCGGCTGGACGGCGCTGGTCGCGCACCTGCTCAACCCGCGACTCCCCCCGGACCCGCCCAAGCCGGCGAAGTAGACCGGTGAGCGCCTCGGCGACAAGTGCTGGTACCCACCGCCGGCGATGAAACGGTCGTATCAGATGTGATATCAACCCACTGTTGGCGAATGGACGACACGGATCCTGCGGCGCCGGCCGACGGGGTGCGCGCACAAGTTCCACCGTCCAGCCTGCCGGACCCGGCGTTTGTCGAGGTCCTCGAATCGGCCGCGCAGTTGCAACGGCTCATTCCCGACGCTGTGTTGGTCGGCGGCTCGGCCGCTGCCTTCTATGTCCACCCACGTGTGTGCCAGGACGTTGCCAGTCTGGTGGTGGAGATAACTGGGCCATGACGCTCTCGTTCCGCAATGTCGACGCCCAGGTCACCGATCCGGTGGCCAGTTGGCCACCGGAAGCCCTGCAGACCGCACTGGAGCGCGGGGATATCACGCACCGGCGGCGCATCGTTGCCGAGATCGGTCGCAGCCCTTGGGGTCCGGTCGCTCGAACGGTGCAGGAGATCCTCACCTACTCGCGGCCCGATGGGGTCGCTCCACTGATGGAGCGGGCGATCGCCCGGGCAAGAGCGCGTGCCGTAGCGTCGGAGGGCGACGAGGTGGTGACCCGGATCCGTTCCGCACGTGAGGCTTCCGGGCTGTCGGTGAAGGAATTCGCCGCCGAAGTCGGGACCTCGGCCTCGAGAATGTCCACCTACCTGTCCGGGCGGGTGACGCCGTCGGCGGCGATGCTGGTGCGGATGGAGCGGCTGGCTGCGAGGCGTCCCGTCGAATAACCCGGGTTCGGCGGGTAGGACACCGTGCAGGTCATGGCTGGTGAGTTCGACGCGTCTTCTTGCCGGTCGAAAGGTACGTTCTCCTGGTTGGGGTGGGGGGCGGTTGGTCGTCGGGGTGCGTCGCGCATTCCCGGGTGATCCTTGGGCCGGTTCCGACTCGAACACGAAGGGCCCGGGGGCGTCGTGCTGTCCGTGCCATGCCGCACGGGTGCCGAGACGGCACCGGACACGGAAGGATCTGTGACGAATTGAAGCGTTCATCCCTGGTCGGCCTGATGGCCGCCGGAGGCCTGCTCCTGGCGGCATGTAGCTCAGGTGGAACCCCTACAGCAGCCTCCACAACGGCGGCGGAGACATCCAGCGCCAGCACGAGCTCCAGTGCGAGCACGAGCTCGAAGGCGAGTTCGTCCAGTGCGGACGACTCGACCGAGTCCTCGGAATCCACCGAGGCCACGGCTGCCGAGCTCGATGCGGCCACCGAGACCTGGTTCACCACGTTCTGCACCAGCCTGGGCGAGGTCGCCAAGTTCACCGGGCCGAACACCGCGGGACAGTCCCTGGACCAGGAGCAGGCGACCGTCGTCACGGCCTACACCGGTATTTCGACCGCGGCGAACCAGGCGGCGGCCGCTCTGCAGTCCACTCCGCCGCCGGAAATCGACAGTGGCGAGGAGATCGCCAGCGCTACCAGCAAGGGTTTCCAGGATCTGGCCGACGTGTACGGCCGGGGTGCGCAGAGCATTCAGGCGCTGACGCTCAGCACTGAAGCGGAACTCAAGACGGCGGTCGATGCCGTGGAGGCAGAAGCCAAGGCCGCTGCACCGAACTCGCTGGGTGACCTCGACCCGGGCGTCGAGTCCGCGGTCAAGGCGCTGCCTGCCTGCGCCGCAGTCCTCGGATCTTAAGTGGTCGGACGCCACTGAACTTGGGGCCGGCCCACGTGGCCGGCCCCAGGGTTGGCAGGTGACCGGCGGGTAGCGTTTCGCAGGACGAACCTGACCTGAGGAGTACCAATGACAGCGACACCCATCGTTAACGAGAACAACCCGGCCGGTCCTGCGGCCGGCCCGGTGCGCGTCCAGGACGACCTTTTCCGGTACGTCAACGGAGATTGGCTGGCTGCCGCGGTCATTCCGGACGACCGGTCGATGGACGGCGCGTTCTATCACCTACGGGACGGCGCCGAGGCGGACAGCCGGGCCATCGTCGAGGAGGCGGCCGCTGAGGCGGCGGCGGGCGCGGAACCAGGCTCACCGGCCCAGCTGATCGGTGATCTGTTCCGCAGCTTCACCGACACCGACACGGTGGAAACTCTCGGCCTCGGACCCGTCACCGAGCAGTTGATGCACATCGACGACGTCACCGACGCGATGAGCCTGTTTCGCGTCCTCGGACGGCTGCGCCGGGAAGGGGTCGGCGGGCCGTTCCTGATCGACGTCGACAGTGATCCGGCCGAGCCCGACCGGTACGTGCTGAACTTCTACCAGGGCGGAATCGGCCTGCCCGACGAGTCGTACTACACGGCCGAACAGCACGGCTCGGTCCGGGAGGCCTACACCGAGTTCTTGCCGCAGGTCCTCGCCCTGGCCGGCCTGCCGGACGCGACCGACAAGGCCGGCCGGATCTATGAGTTGGAAAGCCAGCTCGCCGCGGGGCACTGGGACCGGGTGCGGTCCAGGGACAGCTCCCAGACTTTCAACCCGATGGACCGGGCCGGCCTCAACGCGCTGTTGCCGGCCCAGCTGTGGGACGCCTGGATCAGCGGGATGCAAGCGCCACCAACGCTGCTGGAGCAGGTCGTGGTGCGGCAGCCGGACTACCTGGTCACCCTGGCCGGTCTGCTCACGCCCGAGGCCATGCCGGCGTGGAAGGACTGGCTGGCCTGGCAGATCGTCCGGTCGGCCGCGCCGTTCAGCACGGCCGAACTGGTGGAGAAGAACTTCGATTTCTACGGGCGCACGCTCTCCGGCGTACCGCAGCTGCGGGAACGGTGGAAGCGGGCCGTCTCGTTCGTCGAGGGTGCGGCCGGCGAAGCCCTCGGTCGGTTGTACGTCGAGAAGCACTTCCCGCCGGCCGCGAAGCACCGGATGGACCAGCTCGTCGCCAACCTCCTGGAGGCCTACCGGCGGAACATCAGCGCCCTGAGCTGGATGAGCGAGGACACCAAGGCCAGAGCCCTGGACAAGCTCACCGCATTCACCCCGAAGATCGGGTACCCCGACGAGTGGCGGGATTACAGCAGGCTCGTGGTCCGGGCTGACGACCTGGCAGGCAACGCCCAGCGGGCCGCGGCCTTCGACCTGGACCGGCAACTGGACAAGATCGGCAAGCCGGTCGACCGGCTGGAATGGTTCATGTCGCCGCAGACGGTGAACGCGTACTACAACCCCGGAATGAACGAGATCGTCTTTCCGGCAGCGATTCTGCAGCCGCCGTTCTTCGACCTCGATGCCGATGACGCGGTGAACTACGGGGCGATCGGCGCGGTGATCGGCCACGAGATCGGCCATGGCTTCGACGACCAGGGTTCCAAGTACGACGGTCGCGGCGCGCTGCACGACTGGTGGACAACCGCGGACCGCGAGGCGTTCGAGGTGCTGACCAAGAAGCTGATCGATCAGTACTCGGCGCTGGAGCTTGCCCAATTGCCGGGCAATTTCGTCAACGGTGCGCTGACCGTTGGCGAGAACATCGGCGATCTCGGCGGACTGGGCATCGCCTACCAGGCGTGGCGGATTTCGTTGGACGGTCGGGAGGCCGAGGTCATCGACGGCCGGACCGGTGCGCAACGCTTCTTCTGGTCCTGGGCCACCGCCTGGCAGAGCAAGATCCGTGACGCCGAGGCGCTCCGGCTGTTGTCCATCGACCCGCATTCACCGGCCGAATTCCGGTGCAACCAGGTGGTCCGGAACCTCGACGAGTTCTATGCGGCCTTCGACGTCCGGCCGGGCGACGGCCTGTGGCTCGACCCGGCCGACCGAGTGCGCATCTGGTAGCGGTCGGCGATTCATCGCGGGCGACGCCACCGGCAGGCGGACATCGGTCACTACCCCAGGTCCCGGCGCACCTGCGCCGGGTCCACCCCGACGCGGGGGAAGGTCGGCTCCGGAGCCATCGGCAGGCGAAGGCGAACCGTGTTTCGACCCTCGAGTTTCGCCTGGTAAAGCGCCTGATCCGCAAGGGCCAGGATGACGGCCAGCTCCATCGGTCGTCGACGACCGTCGACGGCGGCAACCCCGATGCTCACGGTGACGGACTCGGGCAGTACCGACGTCTCATTGCCGACGGCCACCCGAACCCGCTCGGCGACCTGGGCGGCGGTGTTCGGCGACGTTTCGGGCAGCAGGATGCAGAACTCCTCACCGCCGAACCGGGCGATGATGTCCTTGGGCCGGATCCGTGCGGAGATGATCTGGGCGACCAGTTCCAGCGCTTCGTCCCCGCCGAGATGGCCGTGTCGCTGGTTGTAGAACCGGAAGTGATCGATGTCGGCGAACAGCACCGCCCAGGATCCGCCGGCCGCGCTCAGCCGACGGATCTCGTCGGACGCCTGCCGGTGCCACGCGTTGTAGTGCAGCAGGCCGGTCTTGGGATCGTGGTCGGCGAGTTCCTGCAATGGCCGGTGCAGGACGGATTGTTGGAGGAACCAGTACGCCGGGATCATCAAGAAGACGAACCAGGGCGCGTTGGCGCCGAGCAACCCGGTCAGCGCACCGACGGTGAGCACACCCGCCTCGGTCACGTAGAACCAGGGATCGGCGAGGGTTTTCCGGAGCCACACCTCGTCCTGGACGGTGTTCGTCAGGGCGGAGACGCCGAGCATTGCGGACTCGACCAGCAAGAAGGTTCCGACGGCGGCGACGATGCACAGCAGGCCCGGCAATCCGGAGGACAGGGTCGGCGGCGCACCGCCACCGCCGATGGCGACGACAACGCCGGAGATGGCACCGGCGGAGATCAGGAAACTCGCCGACACGATCCATTTCCACAAGGTCACCCGCATCCCACGCCAGCGGGCGTGCAGGTACACCAGCGCGACGATGGGCGCCAAATAGAACGAGGGCAGCAGGATCGCCGCGGCCATCGGCCACGCGGACAGCGCCTTGTGCGGGCGTTGTGCGGCGACGGTGCCGCCCTCGAGGAGGCGGCCCAGCTCCACGTTGACGACGCTCCCGGCGACGAGCGCCAGGGCGATGATCACGTCGGTGGTGCGGACCGTTGGGCTCGGCCAGGTGGACAGCATCAACGAGAGCGCGATGCTCAGCGCGACGGATGTGACGACCCAAACCCGGGCGCGCAACGGTGCAGCGGCGAACTCCTGCAATGCCGTCACCCTGTCCCACCGCCCCGCACGCGAGTACCCCCGGAGACGGCCGGTCGACGACAAGCGTGCCGGGAACACACGATGCTGCCCGCACCCGGCCGCTGACTCATTGTGCCACTCCCAGTAATATCCAGCGTACGCAGTGTTACTAAGACGTCGTGGCCGACCCGAAGTTGCTTCGAAGGCCCAAGACCTTGCCGTCGACCGGGCCTGAACCGTCGCGGACCGGGCGCCGGTGCTCGCTGATCCGCTGCGCCCGGGCGTGGCCGACCCTGCTCGCGGCGTGTATCACCCACGGACTGACGGATATCCGAAGGGTATGACGGACCCCCTTGAGCGCCCCGCCCTGCCGGTCAATGGCCTACCGGGCGTCGCAGTGTTGGCCGCCGACGAGGTCGACGGCATCACGATCGACGCAGGTGATCTGGCCGTCGTACAGGCGCCCTACGAGAGCGACGAGCAGATGTTTGCGGCGATGGCCGCGCACTTCTTCCTCCGGGTCTGGAACGACGGTCGTTTCGACCTGACGAATCTCATCTGGAGCCCGTCGATCATCTTCCATCCGCCGATCGGCAACGACCGTGTGGTCGGCCGAGAATCCATGCAGCAGTGGGCGAAGGTGGTGATCGGTGCCTTCTCGGACCTGCATTTCCGCATCGATGACGTCGTCGCGGACGGCGACCGGGTGGTCTTCCGGGTGACCCAGACCGGGCGGCACACCGGCGACTACTTCGGCGTTCCACCGACCGGCCGGCCCGTCACCATGACGGAGCTCTTCCTCTTCCGGGCCTCGCGGTCCGGCCCGCTGGGAGCCCAGATCGACGAGGTCCGTCTGGTATTCAACGCTTTGGACCTCATGCAGCAGCTGCGGCTCTTCCCGGGTGGCTACCCCCCGCGGGGCCTGTTGCGCGTGGTCATCGCGGTGCAGCGGGCCCTCGGAACCCTCGGTCGGCGCGGTGCGCGGCGATGAGTACCTCGACCGCGGGCATCCGCAGCAGGACGCCCGGACCCACCGGCATCGGGTATCTGCCCGGTTTCGTCCGTGACCCGGCCCGGGCGCTGACCGATCTGCGTCGTCAGTACGGCGACGTCGTGCACGTCCGTCGGGGCCCTGCTGCGCGGCCATCTCGTTTTCCACTAGGGGCCGACGTGCTGTCGGGTCATCGGATCCCGGCCGGAACCAGGGGTGGTGTTTTGACCTCGGTCGGCTGGAACTCGCGCTGGTGGTCGCGACCGTCGCTCAGCACTTCCAGCTGTCCCTGACCGGCACCGGCCGACCCGAGACCGTCATGCGGATGGCGATGGACTTCGCCGGTCCGGTCGAGATCGGGCTGCGGGCCATCCCTTTAGTCGGACCCGACGAAGGAGGGGCCTCCAGTGACTCGGACTCCAGTGACTCGGAACCGCGGCCTCAGCCGAGCCGGCGCCACCAGCCGTCGGGCGCCGGAGCGTCATCGCCGGCCACCCGCTCACCGGGCCGGGGGACAGCCACCCTGATCCCGTCGGCGGCGGCCAGCAGTCGTTCCACCGGCTCCGCCCAGGTGTGCAGCGCGAGATCGAAGCTGGCCCAGTGGATCGGGACGAACAGCCCGCCACCCAGATCCCGATGGGCCGTGACGGCCTCCTCCGGGTTGAGGTGGATATCGGGCCATTGGTCCCCGTAGGCGCCGATGGGCAGCACCGCGATGTCGAACGGCCCGTACTGTTCGCCGATGCCGGTGAACGCGCTGGTATAGCCGGTGTCCCCGCCGAAATAGGCGCGGTGCGCGGGACCGGCAATCGCCCAGGAGCACCACAGCGTGGTGTTGCGGTGCAGTCCGCGCCCGGAGAAGTGCCGGGATTCGGTGCAGGTCAGCGTCAGGTCGCCCAGTTGGGTCTGTTCGTCCCAGTCCAGCTCGATGATGCGGTTCTCCGGCACCCCCCAGCCGCGCAGATGCGCCCCGATACCGAGCGGCACGACGAACGGCGCCTGCTGGGAGCGCAGGAGTTGCCGCACCGTCGGCAGGTCGAGATGGTCGTAATGATCATGGGAGATGACGATCGCCTCGACGCTCGGCAGGTCGTCGACGGAGATGGGCATCGGGTGCAACCGGGCCGGCCCGACGGTCTCGGCCGGCGAGACCCGGTCGCCCCACACCGGGTCGGTCAACACGTAGTGCCCGTCGATCTCGATCAGGGTGGTCGCGTGGCCGAGCCAGGTGATGCCGAGCTCGCCGGCATTCGCGGCCGGTGGAGTGCTGATCAGCGGCACCGGGCCCGCGGGTTTACCCGCGCCGCGATGCGCGATCAGCCGGGGAATCATCGAGAAACCCTCGCCCGGGCTCAGCACATGCGACGGCTCGGTGTTGTGGAAGGCCTCATCGGTGAAGTGCGGCGACCGCTCCGCGACCGGCCGGATCTCCGACCTGCTGGCCCCGATCGCGGTCGACAGCCCCCTGGCATCCCGCCCGAGGCCGGTGAACCCGACAAGGGCCGCCGCGGCCCCCGCGGTGGTGAGAACGGCTGCTGCGATGGGCGCGACGGGGCTGCGCCGGCTGGAGGTGGTGGTCACCGGTCCAGTGTTCCTGAACCGGACACCGATGACGGGCACTATCTCTACCGGCTGATTACTGTCGTACGGCTATCTGCTGGTACGGCGGATCGGGCGCCAGGGTGCCGTCGGGTGCGATGTGGTCGAAGATCTGGCCGATCAGCGTGAGGATGTGCGGGTCCTCGACCGCATAGATGTGGTGTCGGCCAGAGGTGCGGGTGGTGACGACCCCGGCGAGGCGCAGCTTGGCCAGGTGTTGGCTGGCAGACGCCACCGTGACCCCCGCTTGTTGCGCGAGGGTTCCGACGTCATGCGCGTTCTGCGCGGCCAGCCAGACCAGGTGCAGGCGAACCGGTGACGACAGCAGTGCGAAGGTGCTTGCGGCAGCGTGTAGCTGCGGTTCGGTCGGGCGGCCGTGGTCGTCCTCGGTCGGGCTGCGCAGAGTCATCGCCGCCATTGTCGCCTATTGCGGTGTCCTGTAGGGTAACTCACTCGTTCAATGACTTGCGCAATCAATTGAACGATGGGAAGAATGAGGCTGCGGCTATGCCAGGGACTCGACTCGATCAAGGGCGATCGACCCTGCGGTGTTGACGCCGATCCCGCTCAGCACGAAAGGCCCTGACCGCCATGTCCATCTGGTCGCTGCTCCTGATTGCCATCGGCGTGTCCGCCGACGCTTTTGCCGTTGCCCTGGGCAAGGGCCTGCACATGCGCAAATTCAACTATCGCTACGCGTTCATCGTCGCCGGCGCCTTCGGAGTGTTCCAAGCGGTCATGCCGTTGATCGGCTGGCTGCTGGGCACCCGATTCGCCGACTACATCACCGACGTCGACCACTGGATCGCGTTCGGGCTGCTCGCCGCGGTCGGCGGAAAGATGCTGTGGGAGGCCTTCTCCAGCCACGAGGACGACGAGCAGGACACCGACTCCGTCAATGTCCGTGAACTGCTGGTGTTGGCCCTGGCCACCAGCATCGACGCGCTGGCCGTTGGGATCAGTTTCGCGTTGATCCCGAACATCCCCATCGCCCCCGCCATCGTGTTGATCGGCGTGACGACCTTCGTCATCAGCTTCGTCGGTGTCGTTCTCGGCCATCGGGTCGGGATCCGCCTCGGCAAGCCGGCCGAGATCGCCGGTGGGGTCATTCTCATTCTGATCGGAGTTGAACATCCTGTTCGAGCACCTCGCCGTCTGGTGAGCGCCGTCTGGTGAGCTCGGTCAGATCGGGTAGCTGGGTGCCACCGTCCTGTACCAGGTGTTCCACCACGTGATGTCGCTGTCTTCGGTTGGCGTCTCCGAGGGTATGCACCAGCAGACCCGAATAGGGGTGCACGCACCCCCGCGCCGGGCGGTGCTCCGGTGCGACTCTTTGTGAGCCGGGCCGGCGCACTCCGGGCAACACCCGGTCACAGGCGGGTCCCGGCGTCGCCGGCAGATTGCTTCAGGGGGCCAGATATGACGGCACGGGTCCGGCAACAGCGCGATGCGAATCGTCTCGCCGCGCCGTCCGTGTCCAGGCAGGACGTGGTCCAAGCAGGACCGCGTCGTTCATTCCACCGCGTTGTCGGCGGCCGATGCCCGGCCGTCGCGGTGGGTGGCAGCACACCCGAGTTCCCACCACCCAAACGGCGATCGACGCCCGGTCGCCGATGGTGGGAAGAGGGCCATAATCGGGGTCCATGGCACCCGCAGCTACCGGGCAGGCAGCGTTCGGGCAGGTCGCGTTCGGGCAGGTCGCATTCCGGGTCGCGTTCGCTGCTTATGCGGCCGGCCTCGTGCTGTGGCTCACCGTCGGCCTGCTGCCTGTCCTGGTCGAGGACGTGCCCGCGATCGCCGACATCGTCGGCACGCTCGCGACGGGCGGCGGCCCACTCGCACAGCCCGCCATGCTCCTGCTGCACCCCATGACCACCCTCACCGGAATCAGCGGAAATACTGTGCTGCAGTACGCCTTCAGCCTGCTGAATCTGACCCTCGGGGTGCTGCTGATCGTCCGTCGACCCGATGGATTGGTACCGCGACTGCTGGCGCTCGGCCTGCTGGGGACCGCCGCGACGTTCAACCTGCCGAGCCACGAGGCGTTCCACATCCTGGCCAGCCCATGGCCGATCGCGGTCATCCACTTCACCTTCCACATCGTCTCCGGTGTGGCCTACCTGTGGGCGGTGGTGCTGTTTCCGGACGGCCGGCTGCCGAGCCGGGTCGCGGTGTCCGGCCGCACGCAGGTGATCGCTGCGGTCGGTGTCACCGCCGTCATCGCCGTGGTGTGCTGGTGGAGCAACTTCCTGGCCCACCCACAGTTCTTCGTGATCTTCTTCGGGATCCTCATTCCGGTGGCCGGCGTCGGCGCGCAGGCACTTCGGCTCACTGATGACGACGGCCGGCCGAGTACCCGGCGTAGCGCGCGACTGCTCATCGGGGCTCTGCTGCCGGCGTTGGCGGTGGGGCTGATCTGGTGCTGTGCCTGGTGCATCGCCGCCGTCGACGCCGCGGCCGTATCCGCCGCCAGCCAGGCCGCCGACCGGCTGCAGGACCTGTTCCCGGCGGTGTTCGCCATCGTTCCGGTGGTGTTGTTCGCCGGCGTGCTGCGCTACCGGCTGTTCGACATCGACCGGTTGGTCAGCCGGGTCCTGGTGTACGGCGTGCTCGTCATCGGGTCAGGGGCGGTCTATTTACTGGCCGTCGTCACCGGCGGCGTTCTGGTCGGTGGGGCGAGTTGGTGGACCGTCGTTGTGCTCGCCGCCGCCGCGGTTGCGCTGCAACCGGCATGGGCGCTGGCGCAGCGGTGGGCCAACCGGGTCGTCTTCGGGCAGGACCTCGGTCCGGACGAAGCGATGAAGACCCTGATCAGCGGTCTTGAGCAGGTGACTCCGGCGGCCGAGCTCGAGCAGTTGGTCGACGTCAGCGTCCGGGCCACCCGCGCCACCCGCGCCGAGTTGTGGCTGCGGGACGGTGTGCGCTGGACACGTCGTGCGGTTGCCGGGGCGGCTCCGGGCATCGATGCGGTCCCGGGTTCGTCGGCCGGGCCGACGTTGCTCGGCGACCGGCACTGGCCGGTGCTGCACCAGGGTGAAGAGCTCGGCGAACTGGTCGTCGACCTGGCCGCTGGGGAGACGTTGCCGGCCGGCGAGCGCGCGCTGCTGGCCGATCTCGCCGCGCACGCCGGCCTGGTGACGCACAACGCCGTGCTGGCCGAGCGGCTCGCCCAGCATGTGCAGGGACTCGCTGAACGAGCACGGCAGCTCGCGATCTCCCGCCGACGGCTGGTGGCCGCGCAGGACCGGGAACGGCGCCGAGTCGAACGCGACCTGCACGACGGTGCGCAGCAGACGCTGGTCGCGGTGATGCTCGGTATGCGAATGGCGGCGGCGCAGAGCGCAGACCCGGCGATGCGGGCGTCTCTTGCCCGCGGGTTGCGGCGGGAACTCGACGCGAGCCGGTCGGAGCTGGCCGAGATCTCCGGCGGGCAGTTGCCCGCTGCGCTTCGGTTGGCCGGTCTGCGGGGCGGTCTCGAACACGCCGCGGACACCGCGCGGCGGACCGGGCTGACGGTTGATCTGCTGCTGGACCTGCCGACCGGGCCGGATCAGCAAGCCATCGCCCTCGAAGTCGCGGCGGGAACCTATTTCTGCTGCTCGGAAGCGCTGCAGAACGTCGTCAAATACGCCAACGCCAACCGGGTCGGGATCGAGGTGCACGTCGAGGACGACCAGCTGATCTTCGCGGTGACCGATGACGGAGTCGGCATCGCACCGGAACAATTCGGCGATGCCTCCGGTGGGCTGCGTGGGTTGGACGACCGCGCGTCGTTGCACGGCGGATGGATCGCCGTCGATTCCTCGCCCGGCGGCGGCACCCGGGTACGGGGGGCCATCCCGATGCTGAGCACCCAAGGCCCGGCCGCCGCGACCGACGACGACCCGGGCGCCGCGGACGGCGAATTTGGCCGGAGTGGGCAGCGGACGTCGAACAATGGGATCGCCCGGTGACGGGGCAGGCGCTGCTGCGGGTGGCAGGCTTCGGCGCGGCGAGATTCGTCATCGCGCTGGCTGTCTACGGCGCGGCGGAACTGCTCTCGTCCGCCGTTCTCGGCGCCCCGGATCGAATGCCGTTGTGGGTGGTTCTACTGGCCACTGCCGTTGTCGCGTGGCTGTTCTGGATCACCGGTGGGCCGATTCGCCGGCTGGTCGATCATCTGGTGCTCGGCGAAAGGGCCGGCGGTTATGCGGCCGGCCGGGCCCTGTTGCGCCGGATGTCGACCACCCTGCCGGTCGACGAGATTGTGCCGGCGCTCGCCGAGACCGCCGGCCGCACCATGCATTCGAGCCGTGCCGAGGTGCGGTTGCTGATGTCCGACGGCGATTCCTGGTCCCAGGTGTGGCCGCGACGTGCGGTCGCCGAAGGGTCGCAGGTCACCGTCGGGGTCCGGCACGGTGGTAGCGATGTCGGGGAGATCGAGGTTGACCTGACCGATCAGGGCGAATCCGATCATGACCGCGGCTTGCTCGCCGACCTCGCACGGCCGGCCGGTCTCGCGCTGTCGACAGTGCGGATGACCGTGGAGTTGCGTCGGCGAGCCGCTGATCTGCAGGAGGTCACGGCAGCCCTCGTCCAATCCAATCGCCGGATCCTGGACGCTCGACGCACGGAGATCGCGCGATTGGCGGTCGAGATGCGCGAGCGGGTGCTGCCGCATCTCGATCGGGCGGAGTCCGCGCTGGACGCCGAGCTACTGGACCGATCCGACTCCACTGCCCGGCTGGACGCAGCGCGCGAAGATGTCGCGACCGCACTGGATGCCTTGCGGGTGCTGGCCAGGGGGATCTATCCGCCACGGCTCGCGGATGCGGGTCTTGCGGTGTCGCTGGAGGGCTGGCAGCAGCGCTCCGGGATCGTTTTCGACCTCACGGTGCGTGGCGACGTGGCCGCCCTGCACCGGTCGTCAGCTGTGGAGTCCTGCCTGTACTTCGTGCTGGTGACGACGCTGAGCGCCCTGTCGACGGCCGCGCAGCGGCCGCGGGTTGCGGTCGATTCGGGGTCGGCAGAGGTCGGCGTGGAGGTGATCGGTGTGGTCGAGGGAGCCGGCGGTTCGGGGACCGCCAGTCTGGCGATGCAGGCCGTCCGGGATCGAGTCGATGCGTTCGCCGGCCGGATAGAGCACAGCATGGATCCGGGCCGTACCGGCGCGAACGTGGAGGATTTCGTCGTACATGTCCGCATTCCCCTGATCGACAGCGAGGAGGCCGATCCGATTGTCGCGGGGACGCTGATCGACGCGGCCGTACTCGCCCCTGCCCCTGTCACTGTCTTTCCACCGGTCAATCAACAGGGCGGTCAACAGCGATGAGCCACCGCGTGGTGCTGGCGGAGGACAACTTCCTGGTCCGGGAGGGCGTTCGAGGCATGCTCGCGACCTGCCCGTCGATCGAGGTCGTCGCCAGTTGCGGTGACTTCGCCGAGGCGCTGCAGGCCATCGACGATCTGCGGCCCGATGTCGTCCTGACCGATATTCGGATGCCGCCGGACCGGCGCGACGAAGGGATCCTGCTCGCGGCACACTGCCGGCGCCGGTATCCGGCGATGGGTGTTGTGCTGCTCAGCCAATACGCGGAGGCGAGCTACGTCCGCACCCTGCTCAAGGAAGGCACCCAGGGTCGTGGGTACCTGCTCAAGGAACGGGTGGCTGATCTCGACGAGTTGGTGGCGGCAGTGGGCATGGTGGCTGCCGGTGGCTCGGCCATCGATCCGAAGGTCGTCGAGACCCTGGTCACCGGAAGGTCATTGGCCGGCGACAAGGAGATCGAGCGGCTGACTCCGCGGGAACTACAGGTCCTCGGCGCCATCGCCGAAGGCCGGACGAATGCGGCCATCGCCGCGGAATTGTTCCTCAGCCAGCACGCGGTGGAGAAACACATCAACGCCATCTTCACCAAGCTCGGGCTCAGCGGTGACCGCGAGAACCACCCGCGGGTCCGGGCAGCGCTGATGTACCTGGCCGAGGGACAGCGGTGACCGATCCGTCGCCGACCGGGTCGGTTCGGATTCTCCTGGTGGACGACCAACCGCAGTTCCGTCGGGCGGTTGCCACGCTGATCCGCGCGACGGCCGGGCTCACGCTGGCCGGCGAGGCCGGATCCGGCGAGGAAGCGGTGAGGTTGGCCGCGACGCTGGCACCCGACCTGGTGTTGATGGACGTTCGACTGCCGGGCATCGACGGTCCGGCGGCGACCAGGTTGATCCTCGCCGACCGGCCGGCGACCAGGGTGATCCTGCTGTCCACCTACGAGGCCGCCGACCTGCCCGATCTGGAGCATTGCGGCGCAGCACGTTTCCTGCGGAAGGAGGATCTTGACGTCGCCGCGCTGCTGGATTGAACCGGGTGTTTCGGGAGCGTGCGCAACCAAGGGCATACTGCCCACCATGAAATTCCGCGGCACGTTGCTCCTCGCCGGTAAGACAGCGACCGGATTCGAGGTTCCGGCCGGGGTCGTCGCGGACCTTGGTGCGGGAAAGAAGCCGGCAGTGACCGTCACGCTGAACAACGGCTACAGCTATCGCAGCAGTGTGGGCTCGATGGGCGGCAGATTCATGCTTCCGGTCAGTGCCGAGCACCGGGCCGGCGCCGGGATCGCGGCCGGTGACGAGGTGGACATCGCGCTCGAGCTGGACACCGCACCGCGGGAAGTCGTTGTCCCCGGGGATCTTTCTGCCGCACTGGACGCCGACCCGGTGGCTCGGTCGTTCTTCGACGGGCTGTCCTACAGCAACAAGCTGCGGCATGTGCTGGCGATCGACGGCGCGAAGACCGCCGAGACCAGGGAGCGGCGGATCGCCAAGTCGGTCGGCCTGTTCCACGAGGGGCGCAGCTAGAGTCGCCGGCGACGAAGTCGTCCGGCGCCAATGGGCCAGTAGATTGTGTCTGCCGCTGTTGGGCAGCCACTAGCTAATCTGGCTATACTTGTGGCTATGACGACCGCCGAGCAGCTGCCCCTTGCCGACGTGAAGAACCGCTTGTCCGAGGTCGTTGAGCGGCTTGAGCGCGAGCACGGTCGGGTGGTCATCACCAAACACGGCCGCCCGGCAGCAGTCGTCATGAGCGTGGATGACCTGGAATCCCTGGAGGAGACGCTTGAGGTGCTCAGTTCGGCAGCGTTGATGGCTGACATCACCGAAGGATTAGCGGAGCTATCCGGCGGTTCGGTTGCTGCGATGAGCAAGGCGGAGGCGCTTGCCCTACTTGGCGAATCCTGACTGGTACCGATAGTGCGACCGGCTGGTCGGCACCTGCGCATGTTGGCGGCGCATGAGCATCCATAGCGACTACGAGGTCCGGTTGACCGCGCCGGCGGTCCGGGCGCTGCGTCGCTTGCCGGAGAAAATCTCGACCGCCGTCATCGAATTTGCCTACGGCTCGTTGGCGGCAAATCCGCAACGGGTCGGCAAACCGCTGAAGCTGGGGTTGTTGGGTCTGTCCAGCGCGCGCCGCGGAGACTACCGGGTGATCTACCGCATCGACGAACCTCGTCACACGGTCGAAGTTGTCGCCATCGAGCACCGGTCGGATGTGTATCGGCCACGCTGACGTCGCCGGAACGTCACCTGGCCAGCTGGCCGACCGCACCGGTGAAGATCCACGGAAGACGCTGCGCGGCGGGCACAATCGCGCGACGGATACTCCGCCGGCCGCTGGCCCAGAGCAGCGAGGACGTCAGCGCCCGGTACCGCCGCGAGTCCCGTCGCCAGCGCGTCTCGTAGTCAGTGGGACGTCCGGCCGCCACGCAATCGACGAGGGATCGGGCGCAGGCCAGCGACACCGCGATGCCCTCGCCGGTGAGCGCGTCGACATACCCGGCCGCATCGCCGACGAGCAGCACCCGTCCGGCCACCCGCGTGCTGGTCCGCCGCCGCAGCGGGCCCGCCCCCCGCACCGTCCCGGCCTCGGCACCGGCCAACCGCTCGACCAGGGCCGGGAACGCCGCGAGCTGCGCGTCGAAACCGGCCCGAACGCCGCTCAGTACCGCCACCCCGATCAGGTCGGGTCCCACCGGAGTGACGTAGGCCTCGGAGTTCTCGGACCAGTGCACCTGCACCAGGTCCGACCACGGCGGAATCGGGAAATGACGCCGCAGCCCCCACCGCTGCCGCGCCCCCCGCACCGGCACCTCCAGGGACAGGGAGCGGGTGATCGGCGAATGCAGGCCGTCCGCGGCGACCAGGTACCGGGCCGTCAGATCGGCTGCGGAGACCGAGTTCTCGTTCTGCAGGACCGCGCCGACAGCGCGCGGCAGCACCGGGATGCCGGCGGCCCGAACGGCCGTCGACAAGGCCGAGTGCAGGTCCGTGCGGCGAACCCCGAGACCGGTGCCGGACCGGAAGTACGCCTCGGCCCGGTGCTCACCCGCGACGTAGGCGATACCCCGAAAGGCTCTACCGGGCGGCTCAACACCCAGCTCGGCCAGCGCCTGGACGGCCCCGGGCATCAGTCCCTCGCCGCATGCCTTGTCGATGGGTTTGCCCAATTGGTCGACCGCAGCTCGCGGATCGACGACCGTGACGTCCAACCCCGCCCGGGCCGCGTACAGCGCAGTGGCGAGGCCGGCCGGACCGGCCCCGGCGATCAGCAGATCGATCATTGACCGGGGCTGGCAGGCACCGACTGCTGGGTCACCGGCGCTGCTGCGGAGGCCCGCGTCAGCGCGTCCTCTTCGGCCCGGATCCGGACCCGCAACAGGAAGGCGTTGAGCACGGTGAACGTCACCGCCGTGATCCAGGCGGTGTGCACCATCGGCAGGGCGATGCCCTCAACGACCACGGCGACGTAGTTGGGATGCCGGAGCCATCGGTAGGGCCCGGCCTTGACCAGCGGCAAACCGGGAATGACGACGATCAGCGTGTTCCAGCGGCGACCCAAGGTGCTGATGCACCACCAGCGCAGGGCCTGCGTCGCCAACACGACCGCCACCATCGTCCAACCCAGCGCTGGCAGGAACGGCCGGTCGAACACCCAGACCTCGACCACGCAGCCGACCAGCAACGCGAAGTGCAGCAGCACCATGGCGGGGTAGTGGCCGCGGCCGTACTCGCGGCCGCCCCGCGCGAAGGCCCAGCTGAGATTGCGCTTGGAGACGGCGAGCTCGACCAGCCGCTCGGCGCCGACCGCCAAGACGAACAGGGTGTAGGCGAGCATCAGAGGTACCCCCGAATTCCAGTGGTCAGCGGTGAAGTGAGCATCGGTGCGTTACCAGCGGAGCAGGACGAGCTCGGAGGAGAAGCCGGGCCCCATGGCCATCAACATTCCGGGGCTGCCGGTCGGCGGTGGGCGGTCGCGCAGGGTGTCCCGGAGCACGTGCAACACCGAGGCGGACGAGAGGTTGCCGACCTCGGCGAGCGATCGCCAGGTCATCTCCAAGGCATGTGGGCCGACGCCCAGTTCGGCCTCGATCGCCTCGATGATCTTCGGGCCACCGGGATGCGAGACCCAGGCGCCGACGTCGTGGACGGTCAGCCCGTGTGCAGTCAGCAAGGTGCGGATGTCCGGCCCGAGGTAGCGGTGCACGAGGTCGGGAACCTCTGCGGTCAGCACGATCCCGAATCCATCGGTGCCGATGTTCCAGCCCATCACGCCCTCGGTGCCCGGATACAGGTGGCTGCTGGTAGCAAGCACCCGCGGCCCTGCGACGTCGAGCCGGTCGGCGCGCTGGGAACCCACAGCGACGACGGCGGCCGCGCCATCGCCGAACAGCCCGCTGGCGACCAGGTGCGCCATCGACGTGTCCCCGCGTTGGATCGTCAGCGAGCACAGCTCCACGGACAGCAGGATGCCGACGTGATCCGGCCAGCCACGCAGGTAGTCGTGCAGCCGGGCGATCCCGGCCGCGCCGGCGACGCAACCAAGCCCGAACAGCGGCACCCGCTTGATGTCCTCGCGGAAGCCGACCTTTGCGGCGATCCGCGCCTCCAGCGATGGGACCGCCAGGCCCGTGACGGTGGTCGAGAAGATGACGTCGACCTGGTCCGCGTCAAGGCCCGCGGCGTCCAGCGCACCGTTGACGGCGCGCACGGCGAGTTCGACGGCGGCCTCGATGAAGGCGTCGTTCGCCGCGGTGAAGTCGGTCAGCAGCTTGTAATCGTCGAGCGGTAGCGCGAGATACCGGCTGCCGACCCGGGTGTTGGTGTGGATGCGGCGCAGCACCTCATGGCTCGCACCCTCCCCGAGAACGTGCTCGGCGAAGGCCTCGGTGATCTTGTCCTGCGGGTATCGATGGGCGGGAAGGACCGCGTGCACGGCGGCAAGGCAGGTCATGTCGGTGACAGTACGTTCGTGATCACCCCGATCGGCGGTACTCGCCGCGACCCGCCGTAGCCCGATGGAATGACGGCGATCACCCGCTAGGTTGTCGGCAACGATGCGGCAGGACGGAGGATCACCGATGGCGTCAGGCCGGGTGGTATCCGGCAGCGGGGTCGTGCGGGCGCTTGCCTTGTCCTGCCATCCCCTTCCCACCATCGCCGTCACCGCGATCAGCGCCGGCCTGGCCGCCCTGGCGGGGCTGACGTTCGGCCGTGGCGTGCTGCTCGTCGCAGCCGTCTTCGCCGGGCAGCTGTCCATCGGCTGGTCCAACGACGCGATCGACGCCGCCCGGGACCGGGCCAGCGCCCGGGTCGACAAGCCGGTTGCGCGCGGTGCGGTCTCCCCCCGGATCGTCGGCGTCGCGGCCGGTATCGCCCTGTTCCTCGCCACGGTGTTGTCGCTGACTCTCGGGTGGCAACCGGGTCTTGCCTCACTGACGGTGGTCGCCTGCGGGTGGCTCTACAACCTCGGGCTGAAGGCGACGGCGTTCTCCTTCGTTCCGTACGCCATCGCCTTCGGCACGCTGCCGGCGATCGCCACACTCGCCCTGCCCGATCCGGTATGGCCGGCGCCCTGGGCCGTGGTTGCCGGTGCGCTGTTCGGGGTATCGGCGCACCTGGCGAATGTCCTGCCGGACCTGGACGACGACATCGACACCGGGGTGCGCGGGTTGCCGCATCGGATCGGCGCCAGGGCCACCGCGGTGGCCTGCCCGGTGCTGCTGGGGGCGGCTTCGCTGGTGATCCTGCTGGGCACGTCCGGCGGATCAGGCTCCGGCGCCGGCTGGCGTTGGGCCGCGGCAGCAGCCTTGTGTGCGCTGATCGGGGCGGGCATCGTCGTCGGTCTGCGGAATCCGAAAAGCAAGTCCCTGTTCCTGATCGTGCTGGCCGCAGCGGTCATTGCCGTCGTGCTGTTCGCTGCCTCCGGGCAGGCGCTGACCTGACCGGACCAGCTCCATCGGAGCCCGAAACCGCTGTCGGTGTAGGGCGGCACTCGGTGATTTCGCGGGTGCCGTCCCCTGCCGAACAGCACCGAGCGCGTCACATTCATTTCGGTTGCGTTTCACCACTTGCCTGGCTGGCGGTGATGGCGCACAGTGACCCCACCCTGATGATTACTCATCAGGGCCGGCGCATCACTGTCAGTAAAGGAGTGGTCTCGTGGGTGCACCTCCAGAACTGAAAAAGGGTCTCAGCCAGCGGCACCTGACAATGATCGCCATCGGCGGTGTGATCGGTGCTGGCCTATTCGTGGGCTCCGGCGCAGTCATCGAGGCCGCCGGACCGGCCGCCTTCCTGACCTACGCGATCACCGGTGTGCTGATCGTCATGGTGATGCGGATGCTCGGCGAAATGGCGGTGGCGAATCCGTCGACCGGTTCGTTCGCCGACTATGCCCGGCGGGCGATGGGGGGTTGGGCCGGCTTCTCGGTCGGTTGGTTGTACTGGTATTTCTGGGTCATCGTCGTCGGCTTCGAAGCCGTTGCCGGCGCGGCCATTCTCAATTACTGGTTCGAAGCGCCGCTGTGGTTGCTCTCGCTGATCCTGATGATTCTGATGACGGCGACCAACCTGTTCTCGGTCAGCTCGTTCGGCGAATTCGAGTTCTGGTTCGCCGGCATCAAGGTCGCGGCGATCGTGGTGTTCATCTTCCTGGGAACGCTGTTCGTCTTCGGTATCTGGCCGGACAAGAGCATGGATTTCTCCAACCTGACGAGTAACGGCGGATTCTTCCCCAACGGGATCGGAGCCGTGTTCTCCGGCATCGTCGTGGTCATCTTCTCGATGGTCGGCGCGGAGATCGCCACCATCGCCGCCGCGGAATCCAAGGACCCGGCAAGGGCGATTGCCAAGGCGACCAACTCGGTCATCGTCCGTATCGCGATCTTCTTCGTCGGTTCGGTGTTCCTGTTGGCGGTGATCCTGCCCTGGGATTCCAACACTCCAGACGCCTCGCCCTACGTGCGCGCCCTGACCGCGATGAACATTCCTTACGCCGACCAGATCATGAATGCCGTGGTGCTCACCGCGGTACTGTCCTGCCTGAACTCTGGGATGTACACCGCGTCCCGCATGTTGTTCGTGCTGGCCGCCCGCCGGGAAGCGCCGGTGTCATTGATCACCGTGAACAAGCGCGGCGTGCCGACCAAGGCGATCCTGGCGTCCAGCGTGGTGGGTTTCCTGTGCGTCATTGCCGCGGCTGTTTCCCCGGACACCGTTTTCACGTTCCTGCTGAATTCCTCGGGCGCGATCATCCTGTTCGTGTACATCCTGATCGCGGTGAGCCAGCTGATCCTGCGCCGCCGGACGTCGCCGGACAAGCTCAAGGTGAAAATGTGGCTCTTTCCCTACCTGACAATTCTCACCATTGCGGCAATGGTCGCCGTGCTGGTGATGATGGGCGTCGATGAATCGGCCCGATCCCAACTGTTCCTGAGCCTGCTGGCCTTTGCTGTCGTGCTGGTGCTCTTCGCCGTCACCAAGTGGCGCGGCGGCTCCGTGAGCGCTGACGCCGACGACGCCCCGGTGCCGACCGGCGGCACCAGGGTGCTGGTGCTGGCCAACGAGACCGTCGGTGCGTCGGAACTACTGGACGAGTTGCGCGCCATCGACAACGAAGGCAAAGCCGAATACTTCGTCTGCGTCCCGGCCAATCCGGTCGACACCGGCCAGGCCGAACACAGCGGCGCCGTCTGGGTGTGGGAGGAAACGGTCAAAGCCGCCCAGGCGCGGCTGGACTCGACCCTGGAAATCTTGCGCAGCCACGGGCTGCATGCCGAAGGTGAGCTCGGCGAACATCGGCCGCTGCAGGCCCTGGAAGCGGCGGTTGCCGAGTTCAAGCCGGACCGGATCGTCATCTCCACCCACCCGGAAGCGCACTCGGTCTGGCTGCGGCACGACGTCGTCGACAAGGCCCGCACCGAGTACCCGGCCATCCCGGTGCGGCACATCGTGTCGACGGTGGACACCAACGCGGTCGGCATGGCGTAACCACGTCCTGGCCGGGCGCCGTCCGAGCAACCGCTGTGGCTACTGCGCACCATCTCCGGACGTTGCGCAGTAGCCACGGGTGGTGCTCCGACGGACTCCGGGCCGGGGGGCGCTCGAGGCAGTCGCTGCGGTGACTGTGCCTGGGGTCATCACGCTCCAGGGGGTTCCTTGCCGCCGATTCGCCTACCGTGGTGGTCATGTTGCAGTTCGACGGCGCGATCGCCGGCATGGGTACGTCATCGGGCACCCGACTCGTGGTCGGGATGTGGCCGCTATCGCCGTTCGGCTCGGTCACCGACGTGATGATCGAACGGTCCGATGGGCATCGGATCCTGCTCGCACCCACGCAGCCGCTGGCCGACTTCATCGCCGCGACCTACCAGTTCGACGAGATCCGGATCACCCCGGTGCTACGGATGCGGGACGGTAACAGGAAGTGGATGGTCAGCACCGATGAGCTGGCGTTGACCTTCGAACTGGGCCGACGCCCGGCGCTTGGTGTGCTGCTGCTCGCGCAGCCGCGAAGTTTGGCCAGGGCCCGCTGGTGGGCGACCGTCCAGGATCCGATCGCTCGGGTCGTGATGGACGGTGTCCGCACCCGCGGCACCGCCGGCGGAGGGCGGCGGGAGTGGTACTCGGCACAGGACCTGCAGCGGATCAGGTCGGTCAGTGCGCGGTTCGACGGTGTTGACCTGGGTGATCTGCGCCCGGTGACGCCGCCGGTGCGGTTCGGCTTCGGGTCCACTCCCGAGGCCCCGTCCATGGTCCGGGTGCTCACCCGGATCAAGGGCGCCGACGACCAGGCCCCCGCGCCGGCTCCCTGACCGCCGGACGAATTTCCGCGCCCGACACACGCCGGTCACACCGCCCTTGGAACCTTGGTTGCATGGTGACGCTGGAAGACCTGCAGGTCCGGCAGCTCGGTGAATGCCGCCACGAGTCTGCGCTGGCCAAATATGTCGGTGGTCGTCGAACCAACGACCACTACGTCGACGAGACCGATCGGGTCCTGTTCGACGACACGATCCAACTCCTCGAGGCACACAACGTGCCGCTGGATCGGGTGCCGACCCTGGAGCCGGGTGGGCCGCGGCGCAAGGTCTTTCATGCGCCGGGCGCCACCAGGGCGGGCATCGTCACCTGCGGCGGGTTGTGCCCCGGCCTGAATGACGTCATCCGCGGGCTGGTGATGGAACTGAAGACGCACTACGGAGTCAGCGATGTGGTCGGTTTCCGGAATGGTTTCGCCGGGCTGGTCAAGTCTTTGGGACACCCGCCGATCGAGCTTTCCGTCGAACGCGTCAGCAAGATCAACATGCAGGGCGGGACGATCCTGGGCACCTCCCGCGGCGCGCAGGATCCCGAGCTGATGGTGGATCGGCTGGTCGAGCTGGGCATCGACATCCTGTTTGTGATCGGGGGTGACGGGTCGATCCGCGGGGCCGGCAAGCTCGCTGCGGTGGCCCGCCGCCGCGGTCTGCCGATCGGGGTGATCGGCATCCCGAAGACGATCGACAACGACATCCCCTTTATCGGGCAGAGTTTCGGTTTTCAAACGGCGTTCACCGTTGCGGCACAATCCATCGCGGCCGCACAGGTCGAGGCGCAGTCGGCGATCAACGGGGTCGGTCTGGTCAAGCTGATGGGCCGTCATGCCGGTTTCATCGCCTGTTACGCCGCGCTGGCCAATCACCATGCCGACTTCGTGTTGATTCCCGAGGTGCCGTTCGCACTCGAGGGCGAGTCGGGTTTTCTCGCAGCGCTGGAGCGTCGGGTCGCGGACCGGGGGAGCGCCGTCGTGGTCGTCGCGGAGGGCGCCGGGCAGGAGTTGATGTCCGACGAGCAGACCGGCACCGATGCCTCCGGCAACCGCAAGCTCGGCGACATCGGCAGGTTCCTGGAGGCCGCCATCGTCGAGCACTACAAGTCCATCGACCGGGAATTGACGCTCAAGTACCTCAAGCCCGGCTATTCGATCCGGTCGGTGCCGGCGAAGGCGCACGATTCGGTTTATTGCGTGCGGCTTGCTCAGGCGGCCGCCCACGCCGGCATGGCGGGCCGAACCGACATGGTGGTGGGTCGCCGACACAACCGGTTCGTGCACGTTCCGATCGATATCGTTGTCTCGCAGCGCAACGAGGTCGCGCCCGACGGCGATCTCTGGCTCAGCGTGCTGGAATCGACGGCTCAGCCGCTGGAGATGCGTTGAGGTGCATGATCTTCCAGTCGCACTCGACGAAGGAGAGGGCGCCATCAGATACAGCAGGAACGCACTGAAGCAATCTGCGACGTAGGAGCCGGGTTGTTCAGTGCGCTCCCAGCCGCCAGGAGGCCGTCAGCATCTCGTCCAGCGGCGGTGACGTCGGCGGTGTGCCGTCGCCGAACGGGCGGCCGCCGAGTTCTTCGCGGCCGTGCGGGGAGAACCAGCCCGTCAGGTCCGGTCCCTTGGGCACGATCTGCGTCGGGTTGATGTTGGCGTGCACCACGTAGTAGTGCTTCTTGATCTGGACGAAGTCGGTCGTGTCGCCGAATCCCGGGGTCTGGAACAGATCTCGGGCGTACCCCCAGAGCACCGGCATCTCGGTGAGCTTATTCCGATTGCACTTGAAGTGGCCGTGATAGACGGCGTCGAAGCGGGCCAACGTGGTGAACAGTCGGACATCGGCCTCGGTGATGGTGTCGCCCATCAGGTATCGCCGGTTGCTGAGTCGGTCGCTGAGCCAGTCCAGCCTGCTGAACAGCCGATCGTAGGCCTTGTCGTAGCCCTCCTGGGCGCCGGCGAAACCGCACCGATACACGCCGTTGTTGACGTCCCGGAAGACGACGTCCATGACCTCGTCCATTTCCGATCGGAGGGCATCGGGATACAGATCGGGCGCCCCTTGGCGGTGGAACTCGGACCACTGCGTGGACATGTCCAACGTCATCTGGGCGTAGTCGTTGGTGACGACCTGGCCGGTCGACACCTCGACGAACGCGGGCACCGTGATGCCGAGCGGGTACTCAGGGTCCCGGGCGAAGAACGCCTGCTGGAGCCGTTTGATGCCCAAAACCGGGTCCACGCCGCCCGGGTCGAGGTCGAAGGTCCAGCTCCGGTCGTCGTGCGTCGGGCCGCAAACCCCCATCGAAAAGACACCCTCCAGGCCAAGTAGCCGGCGGACAATGGTGGACCTGTTCGCCCACGGGCAGGCCCGGGCGACGACCAACCGGTAGCGATCGGGTTGGACCGGGTACCCGTCCCGGGCATCCCGGGTGATCCGGGTGGTGATGTACCTGGAGTCGCGGATGAACTCCCCACCAGTACCTGTGCCCAGCGCGTTCGCCGTCATTGAAACTCCCCTACTGTCTGCCGGTGAATGTTGCCGGCTTGCCCACTGATCAAACCGGAAACATTCACGGGGCAAACTGTCGGGGTGGCCATGCGCACCGTTGGCGTTGAAGAAGAGCTGATGCTGGTCGACCCGGTCGACGGCCGGCCGGCATCTGCCGGCCGCATCGTGCTGGAGGCTGCCCAGGAGTGGCTGGGCGCCGACGCCGATCATCAGGTCGAGCAGGAGTTCAAGATGGAGCAGACCGAGATCGGCTCCTCGCCGACCACCGACATCTCCGCCCTCCGTGCTGAGTTGCTCAAGCTTCGCCGATCGGTGGCCTCGGCGGCCGGCAGCAACGGAGTGCACGTCGTCGCGCTGGCCACCAGTCCGTTCAAGGTGCGGCCGACGGCCACCGATAACGAGCGGTACGCCCGGATGATCGACATGTTCGGCATCATCGCCCGTCAGCAACTCACCTGCGGGCAGCACATTCACGTCTCGGTCAACTCACCGGACGAGGGGGTCGCCGCGCTCGATCGAATCCGTGGCTGGTTGCCGTTGTTGACGGCGATCTCGGCCAATTCGCCGTACTGGCAGGGGCAGGACACGGGCTACGCCAGTTACCGCTCGATCGCCTGGGGGCAATGGCCCACCGCGGGCCCGACGGAAACGTTCGGAAATGCGAGCGGTTACCACCAGGCGATCAAGGGACTGCTGCAGACCGGCGCCGCCCTGGACGACGGGATGATCTACTTCGACGCCCGGCTGTCCGCGCAATATCCGACCCTGGAGATCCGGGTGCCGGACGTCTGCACGGACGTCGGGGATTCCGCGCTGATCGCCGCACTGGCCAGGGGATTGGTGGACACGGCCACCACGGACTGGGCGCACGGCCGGCCGGTGGATCGGATTCGGATCGAGGTGCTGCGCGGGGCGTCCTGGCGCGCGGCGCGATTCGGGCTGGCCGGCGACCTGCTCGACCACCGGTCCCGAGAACTGGTGCCGGCCTGGGCGATGGTCGACGCCCTGGTCGAGCATGTGCTGGCCGCGCTGCGGGCCAACGGCGACCTGGATTTCGTCCTCGAGGGTGTTGCCCGGCTCCGAAGGACCGGGACAGGGGCGGATCTGCAGCGCAAGGAGTTCGGCCGACGAGGGCTGTTGTCCGACGTCGTGCAGAACGCCGCTCAGCGCACCCTGGAGTAACCGTCTTCCGCACCTTCCACCCTGCGAGAACCGTCTTCGCACCGACCACCCCGCGAGAAGGTTCAGCCTGTTTTTCGGGCGGCCGGCTTCCGGGTGCGCTTGGCCGGGGCGGACTTCGACTCGGCCTTCTCGTCATCGGACTTGCTGCCGGCCTGAGACCCGCCCGAGGCACCCTTGTGCCGCTCGACGCTGCGCTGCAGTGCCGCGAGCAGGTCGACAACCTCGGCGTCCTCGCCCTCCTCTTCCTTCTCCGGAGTCGGGAACGCCTCGCCGCCTTCGAGTTTCGCGTCGATCAGCTGCTGCAGCTCGACCCGGTAGTCGTCGGTGTAGTCCTCCGGCCGGAAGTCGTCGGCGAAGCTGTCCACCAGCATGGCGGCCATCTTCAGCTCCGCAGGCTTGATCGACACGCTCTCGTCAAGGGAGGGGAACTCCGCGGCTCGCACCTCGTCGGGCCACAGCAGGGTCTGGATCACCAGCACGTCGTCCCGCACCCGCAGCACCGCAAGCCGGGTCTTCTGCCGCAAGGCGAAGTTCACGATGGCGATCCGGTCGGTCTCCTCCAGGGTGCGCAGCAGCAGGACATAGGCCTTGGTGGAGGTGGACGCCGGCTCCAGGTAGTAGCTCTTGTCGAAGTACAGCGGGTCGATCTGGTCCGCCGGGACGAAACTGGAAACCTCGATCTCCCGGCTGCTGCTGGACGGCAGTTGGGCGAAGTCCTCGTCCGTCAGGATGACGGTCTGCCCGTCGTCGCTCTCGTAAGCCTTGGCGATGTCGGCGTACTCGACGGTCTCGCCGTCGAGCTCGCAGACCCGCTTGTACCGGATGCGGCCGCCGTCCTTGGCGTGTACCTGCCGGAACCGGACGTCCTTCTCCTCGGTGGCGGCGTACACCTTGACCGGCACGTTCACCAGTCCGAATGCCACGGAGCCTTTCCAGATCGATCGCATGCTGACCATGATGAACCTTCCGACCGGAGTGAGCGAGCGTGGGCACTTGTCCTGACGATGACGTTCCCCAGGTAGACGGCTGGCAACCGCAGGACTGATCGCTGAAGATCAACACACGACCGGGAGGTGACGGCATGGCGGCAGGGGACTCGGCGACGATCGAGTTGGACGGGCACCGGCTGGCCCTGACCCACCTCCGGAAAGTGCTCTACCCGGCGACGGGCACCACGAAGTCGGACATCATCGCCTACTTCGCCGAGGTCGCGCACGCCCTGATTCCGCATGTTGCCGATCGCGCGGTGACCAGGAAGCGCTGGCCGGACGGTGTCACCACCACCCCGTTCTTCCACAAGGACCTGCCCAAGGGCACCCCGAGCTGGGTCACCCGGCGGGTCATCCAACATTCCGACGGGCCCAAGGCCTATCCGATCGTGGACTCACCGGCGACACTGGCCTGGCTGGGCCAGATCGCTGCCCTCGAACTCCATGTGCCGCAATGGCGGTTCAGTGTCGATCCTGCGGACACTGTCGACGAGACCACCTTCGGCGCCGAGCACCCCGATCGGTTGGTGTTCGACCTCGACCCCGGGCCAGGGGTCGGTCTGGCGCAGTGCGCCGAGGTTGCCAGGGCGGTGCGGAAGCGGATGAAAGGGTCGGCCGTCGTGCCGGTGACCAGCGGCTCCAAGGGCATCCACCTCTACAGCCGGCTCGACGGCTCGCTGACCTCCGACGACGCCTCGACACTGGCGCGGGAGATTGCCGAGGCCATCGAACAGGACATGCCGGACCTGGTTGTCTCCCGGATGGCCAAGGTGCTGCGTGCCGGGAAGGTGTTCATCGACTGGTCGCAGAACAACGGCTCGAAGACCACCATCGCGCCGTACTCATTGCGCGGCAGGGATCAGCCCACCGTTGCCGCGCCGAGAACCTGGGAGGAACTGGCCGACCCGGACCTGAAGCACCTGCTGTACACCGAGGTGCTCGCGCTGCTCGCCGACGCACCGGATCCGATGCAGGGCCTGGAATCCGGGGACAATGACGGCGCCGAACACCGAAAGCTGCCGGGCGCCACGCGAAAGCGTCCCCGCGGCCGGTCGAAGCCCACATCCGAGCAGCCGAAATCCGACGCGCAGCCCGCTGACCCGCCCCCCGTCGAGGACACCAAGCTCGACAAATACCGCTCCATGCGATCGGCCAACCGCACCCCGGAACCAGTCCCCGAGCCCGGCTTCCTGCCACATGGCAACGACAACACCTTCGTCATCCAGGAGCACCACGCGCGCCGCCTGCACTACGACTTCCGGTTGGAACGCGGCGGGGTGCTGGTTTCCTGGGCGGTGCCGAAGAACATCCCACCGGACACCGGGCAGAACAGATTGGCCGTGCAGACCGAGGACCACCCATTGGACTACGCGGATTTCGCCGGCATCATTCCCCGCGGGGAGTACGGCGGCGGGACGGTGACGATCTGGGACGCCGGCACCTACTCGACCGAGAAGTGGCGCGACGACGAGGTGATGATCGTGCTGAACGGTCAGCGGGCCCGCGGCAGGTATGTGCTGATCCGGACGAAGGACAACTCGTGGCTGATGCACCGGATGAAGGATCAGTCCGCGGTCGGCCCCTGGACACCACGCGGAGACCAGCCCGATCCCGTCAAGGAGGCGAAACCCGCTGTGCGCCAAAACATCGCCGCACCGCCAACCAACCTCGCCCCAATGCTGGCCACCGCCGGCACGGTGGCGAACATCACCGATGACGGGGACTGGCGGTTCGAGGGCAAATGGGACGGCATCCGGGCTCTCGCCACCCTCGGACCGAACGGGCTGCGACTGCACAGCCGCGCCGGTAACGACTTCACCCACGCCTACCCGGAACTGCAGGAACTCGCGGAATTGCTCGACGGGCACAGCGGCGTCTTCGACGGCGAAATCGTCGCGCTGGACGACAAGGGGCGGACCAGCTTTTCGCTCCTGCAACAGCGGATGAACCTAGCAGCAGCCAAGGATGTCGCCAGAGTCCGGCTCACCGTCCCGGTGCAGTTCTGGCTGTTCGACGTCCTGCATCTGGATGGAGTGTCGTTGCTGGGCAAGCGGTATGACGATCGCCGGCGCATTCTCCAGGCCCTGCCGCTGACCGGTGACGTCTGCCACGTCCGTGACCAGTTGCCCGGTCCCGTGCGGGAGGCGCTGCAAGGCAGCATGAATCTGAACTGGGAGGGCATCGTCGCCAAACGGGCGGACTCGACCTACCTGCCCGGCAAGCGATCCCGTAGCTGGATCAAGATCAAGAACTTCCGCGACGTCGAGGTCGTGATCGTCGGCTGGAAACCAGGCGCCGGTCGACGGGAGGGCAGCGTGGGATCGCTGTTGCTGGCCGTTCCGGACGGCAACGGTGGGCTGAGCTACGCGGGCAAGGTCGGCACCGGGTTCACCGACACCATCCTCGACCAGCTCATGGCTGCGCTGAAACCCTTGCAGACCACGACATCCGCCGTCGCCGGAACGGTGCCCAGAGCCGAGGCGCTCGGGGCAGTATGGGTGGAGCCGTCGTTGGTCGGCGAGGTCAAATACGTCGAATGGACCAACGACCGCCGGCTCCGGGCAACCAGTTGGCGGGGACTGCGGGCCGACAAGTCGGTTGCCGACCTCCAAGCTGCCGGACCGCCGTCGTAGTTCAGCTCTCGACTGCGCTGAACAACCCGGCTCCTCCGCACCAGGTTGGTCTCAGCGCCGTCCACTTGTGCCATCTGGCGGCCTCGCAAGCTCGGCCGACTAGCGCTTGAGTTTTCGCCAGCCACCCGCGCGATTGTTGGCAATGATCTGCCGGAACATCTCGGTCAGCGCAGTTGCATTGATGGTGTCCTGCTGACGGAATGCCACGGTTCTGGCGGTCTTGTTGTCGTGGCCGGCAGTGATGATCCCTTCCGGATCGGGGACGATCCCGCCGTCGTAGAGGAACACGTTGACATGGTCCTTCGCGGCGAGCAGCGCACAGATGTTTCCGTCGAGCACGAAATAGGGCTGCCTGGTGCGCTTGATGATTTCGATGACCTCCGGATCGGCCTCGTGCACCAGATCCCTGACCTGACGGCAGATGTCCTGTTGCCAGTGGGGCAAGGCGTCGATGTAGGCATCCACGCGTGGGTCGGTTTCGTAGGCCACCGGGTTCCTCCTGGCCGCGTCGTACCTGCTCGGGATGGATCGATCGTAGGACGGACCTAGCGCACCTGCCGTTCGCTGCCGCGCGCACATCCGACAGTTCGGTCGACTTTTCCAGCGTTTTTGACGCACACACTGCAGAGAAGTCGACCGAACTCCGTCGCAACTGCGAGCATTGAGCAGACATTTTCAGGAGGGACAAGAACATGCGCGCGGTACGCATTCATGAGTTCGGTGGACCGGAGCAGTTGCAGGTCGAAGAGGTGCCGGATCCCCACCCTGGCCCCGGCGAGGTGCTCGTCGCGCTGTCGGCGGTCGGAGTCAACCGGGTGGATGTCCTCGTCCGGTCCGGTCGCTACCACCGGGCGGGTCAGCCGCCGTTGGTGCTCGGTGTCGAGGGCGCCGGCACCGTCCGCGCCGTCGGTAGCGGGGTGATGGATTTCGCCGTCGGCGACCGGGTGGTGGCCATGGGCGAGACCAACAAGCCGGGCTTCTACGCTGGTCGTGCCGTGGTTCCGGCGACCAGGGCCGTTCGGGTGCCCGACGCGGTCGACCTGCCGTCAGCGGCAGCGCTGCCGACGGCGTGGCTGTCCGCCTGGTACTGCCTGCGCCGACTGGCGGACCTGCGACCGAACGAAATCCTGCTGGTCAACGCTGCGGCGAGCGGGGTCGGCAGCGCGGCCGTGCAGATCGCGGTGGACGCCGGAGCCACCGTCATCGCCACCGCCGGATCGCCGGAAAAGGCCTTCTGGGTAAAGACTCTCGGAGCCCAACACGTGCTGGACAGCTCCGTCACCGACAGTGCGGCGCTGCTGGACGAAGTCGCCGAGTTGACGGAAGGGCGCGGCGTGGACGTGGCCTTTGACATCGTCGGCGGGCCGGGGTTCGCGGACAGCCTCAAGGCCATCGGCTACGCGGGGCGGGTGCTCTCGATGGCCAACGTCGCCCTGGCGCCCAGCACCATCGACACCCGTGACTTCTACCCGAAGAACGTGCGGATCTTCGGGTTTCAGATCACCGCGCTGCTGGAGCACGGCTACGACCCGCGCCCCGACCTGACGGAGCTGATGGACCGCATCGCGGCCGGCGCCTTCACGGTGCCGATCGACGCGACCTTCCCGCTCGCCCGGGCCGCGGATGCGCACCGTCATCTGGAACAACGAGCCAACCGCGGCAAGGTGCTGCTCACTGTCGACGACGAAAGCTGATCGGCCGCAACGAGGACCGACCTGAATAACCGGCTCCTCCGTCGCCGGGTTGTTCCAGTCCGGTCCTGCTGTGCTTCCCGGCGCCCGACGACATCGTCGCGGGCGACTAGTAGGTCGGGCCGTCGCGGAGAGTTGCGACCAGCCAAGCGGGTGCACCTGAGCGCCACGCCGCACGGTCCTGAGCCGCCCGCGCGATCAGTTCCAACGCTGACCGCTGACACTCGACCTCGGCCGCCAGTTCCCGCGCCAGCAGTTCGTCATCGACTGCGTACCAACGGTTGTCGATCGCATCGGTGGCTCGGCCGGCAGCCAGGTCAGCGAAACCCGGCAGACCGTGCAGGACGGCGTTGGCGGCGAAGATCACCGCGGCAACCTCGTCCTGGTCGGCGTCATCGGGTCCGTCCTGGCCGTCGAGGTGATTTTGCGGGCTCAGTAGGTAGGCAAGATGGCGTGCAGCGCAGGCTTCCAGGAGTGGCTGTACGAACGCTGTTCGGCCTTGGGGCGGGAATCATGCCAGTCCATCAACCGCTGGGCCGGACCTGCTGCGTAAAGGATGATCCCGCGGTGCCGCGCCCAGGTCGGCAACTCCAGCAGCCGCTCGGCCGCGGTAACCGTGGCCGAGGGCCGGATCGGTTCCGTCGTTTCATCTGTCCGCCTCCAGCGCTGAGGCGTGGTCGCGCCAGCTGTGGCTCGGTGCGAAACCCAGTACGCGACGGGCCTTGTCGATGCCCAGCAGGGTCTCGTGCGCATCCAAAGTACGGGTGACGGGCACGTCCGGGAAGGTGCCCGCCGCCAGGTCCGCACTCGGCGTGCTCATCACGGTGTCGGCCGCCGCGATGACAAACACGTCCATTCCCGGTCGAGAGGCGGCCAGCGCCAGCCGCACCGCCTGGGCGCCGTCCCGCGCGTCGATGTACCCCCAGAGGTTCCATACCCGCAGCGAGGGGTCGTCGTCGAAGGCCGGAAAGGCGGCATAGTCGGCGGGTTCCATCACGTTCGAGAACCGCAGTCCGGTCATCGACAGTTCCGGATCCCACCGGCAGAACTGTCCCGCCATCTCCTCTTCGAGGGTCTTCGCCAACGAGTACGACGAGTTCGGCCGGGGGTGATATTCCTCGTCGACGGGAATGTAAGGCGGCGGCGAATCCGGTCCGAACGGCAGACCGAGCACCGTTTCGCTGGACGCCCACACCACGGTCTTGATCTTCGCCGCCCGGGCGGCCGCGAACACGTGGTAGGTGCTGGTGATGTTGTTGTCGAAGGTCGCCGCGTTGGTGGTCAGGCCGGGCGCCGGAATGGCGGCCAGGTGCACGACGGCGTCGATGGACTCGTACCGGTCGTCCACCGCGAGCAGCGCCGCCAGGGTCTGCCCGTAGTCGGTGAAGTCGACCCGGACGAACGGGCCGGGTCCATCGGGCGCCGGAACGCGGTCGAGATTGACGACGTCATAACCGTTCTCGACCAGGTCGGTCACCACCGCCCGGCCGAGTTTTCCGCTACCCCCGGTCACCGCTACACGTGTCATGACTGTGCTCCGTCCCTGTGCCAACTGTCGCCGGAACGGTACGCCTGATCGAGGCGTCAAACGCGCACGTATTACCTACCGGCATTCCCACTTTCGGCTCCAACGTCCGCGACACGCTGGATGTCTGCCCGGATCGGGTAGCCGCGCTCTATCTGGCCGCACCGGTGATCAACCAGGCGTCGCCGCGGTACCGCCAACCCAGGGTGATCGCCCTTGCGCCCATGAAGACGACGCTGAAGGCCAGCCAGAGCCACACCAACCCGGCGACTCCGCCCGGCGACCAGGTCGCCACCGCCACCGCGGCGGGTAGGTAGGCGACCAGGGTGATGACCCCGGCACCGGCGAGGTAGGCCCCGTCACCGGCGCCGATCAACACCCCGTCCAGCACGAACACGTAGCCGGACACCGGCTGGAACACCGCCACCACGATCAACGCGGCCGCCACGGCCGCGCGCACTTCGGGGTCCGGCGAAAACGCCGATCCGGCGACCGCGTGGATCAGCAGCACGACAGCGCCGATGGCCGCTCCCGCCCACACCCCCCACCGCAGCATCGCCTTCGTCAGGTCCCGCGCGGCGACGCCGTCGCCCTCGCCGAGAGCCTTGCCCGTCAAGGCCTGCGCGGCGATCGCCAGCGCATCCAGCCCGAGAGCCAGGAAGTTCCAGATGGACAGCACCACCTGTTGGGCGGCCAACGCCACCACACCCTGCCGCGCCGCGACCACGGCGGTGACGATCAACGCGAGCCGCAGCGTCAGCGTGCGGATGAACAGCGGCACCCCGGACCGCCCCGCACCGCGGATGTGCCCGGCATGCGGGGCCAACGGTGCTCCATGACGCCTGGCCGACCGTACGACGACCGCGATCAGCGCGATGGCCATGCCGGTCTGGGTGGTCACCGTGCCGATCGCCGAGCCGGCGACGCCGAGCTGAAAGCCGTTGACCAGCAGCAGGTTCAGCCCGACATTGACCACCGCACCGATGACGGCCACCAGCAGTGGGGTCCGGGTGTCCTGCAACCCGCGCAATACGCCCGTGGTGGCCAGCACAGCGAGCATCGCGGGCATACCCACAAGCGACCAGCGCAGGAAGGTGATGCCGTACTCCGAGACGGCGGGTCCGCCGCCGAACCAGTCGATCAGCGCCGGTGCCACCGGCCAGCCGACCAGCAGCACCGCGACGCCGATGATCACTGCCAGGTACAGCCCGGCGATGCCGAAGCTCAATGCCCGATCCGGTTGTCCGGCGCCGAGCGACCGGGCGACCTGGGCGGTGGTGCCGTACGCCAGGAAGACCGAAAGCCCGACCAACGTCCCGAGGATGACCGACGCGATGCCGACGCCGGCGAGCTGCTCGGTGCCCAGGTGCCCGACGATCGCAGCGTCCACCAGCAGGAACGTCGGTTCCGCGAGCAGCGCCCCGAGCGCCGGGATCGCCAGGCGCAGAATCTGCGCATTCAGTCCGGGCGCGCTGGTCACGATCGCCTACTGTGCCAGCCGCAGTGGTCGCCGCCGGACCGGGTTGTGGTCGTCAGACGGTTGTCGCGATCCGCAGGATGGCCGCCACCGAACGATCGACGTCCGCTTCGGTCGTCGACCAGTTGGACACCGAGACCCGCATCAGCCGCCGGCCGTGCCAGGAGGTCCCGCCGAGCCAGCAGGTGCCGTCCCGCTGGACCTCGTCGATCACCGCATCGGTGCGCTCGTCGGACCCGAACCCGACCAGCACCTGGTTGAGCACGACGTCGTTGCACACCTCGGCCCCGCCGGCCGCCAGTCCGTCGGCGAACCGGCGAGCCAGGGCACAGCAGCGCTCCACCAGGTCGGCCACCCCGGCCGAACCGAGCTCCCGCAGCGCCGCCCAGGCCGTGAAACCCCTTGCCCGGCGGGATGATTCGAGGACGAAATCGGACGGCGAGGCCACCCCGCCGGAACCGACCAGATAGGCCGCCGAGTACGACGCGGCGGCGACGTGCTCGGCGGGATGCGCGCAGAACACGAAACCCGAGTCGTAGGGAACATTGAGCCACTTGTGCCCGTCGGTGGCCCAGGAGTCGGCCAGTTCGATGCCGTCGACGAGACCGCGGGTGGCCGGGCTGGCGGCCGCCCACAGCCCGAACGCGCCGTCGACGTGCACCCAGCCGCCCCGTTCGCGGACGAGACCGATGGCGGCGCGCAGGTTGTCGCTGGCACCGGTGTTGACGTTGCCGGCCTGCAGACAGACCAGCGTCGGTCCGGGCTGGCCAGCGGCGAGCACCGCTCGCAGATCGTCGACGTCGATCGCGCCGTTCGCATCGGCCGCGACCGGCTCCACCACCGCACTGCCGAATCCCAGCAGCCGCAGCGAACGGTCGATCGTTGCGTGTCGTTCCGCGCCGGCTACCACCCGCACCCGCGGCGCACCCATGAGCCCGTCCCGTTCCACATCCCAACCCGCTCCGGCCAGCACGTGATGCCGGCCGATGGCGAGCCCGATGGTGTTCGCGGCCTGCGCACCGGTGACGAATCCGACGGACGCGCTCGAAGGAATGCCCAGCAGTTCCTTCAACCACCCGCCGGCCACCTCCTCGGCCACTGCGGCGGCCGGTGACGACGCGGCATTGAAGGCCACCTGATCCCATCCGGCGGCGAGCATGTCCGCGGCGGTGGCCGCGGGCAACGAACCGCCGATGACGAAGCCGAAGAACCGCGGGCCGGCCGTTGCGACCAGGCCGGGTTCGGCCGCCTCGACGAGGTTCTTGACCACCTGATCGGCCGGCATGCCGGCCATCCCCAATGGTCCACCGAAGGCCGCCCGCAGCGCTGCCAGATCAGCGGGCGGGCCGACCGGACGCTCGGGCAGCCCGGCCCGGAAACGTGCCGCGGCCGAGGCGGCAAAGTCGAACAACGGGGCCAGGTGATCTGCGGAATCGTTCACGCGACGGGACGCTACGCCTGCCCGAACGAATCTTGCAGGGCTACCGCTGAGCCGGCAAACACCTTGACCTCAACCCGACTTGAGGTCCTATCGTCGCGATGCGGGCGGCTCGGCCCGATGACTTGTCGCGGTCGCGGCAGTCAGCGCCTGGGAACGACTTCGCCGGTTCCGCGTGACATTGAACTGCGCCTGACATTGAACCGCGCGTGACATCGAACAGGGAGTGCGCCATGGATATGGAGGTCACAGCGTGGAACTCGCTGTACACCACGATGACCGCGCAGGAGGAGCGGCGACCCATTTCCCGCGCCACCCTGCGCCGGATCGCCGTGTTCGCCAAGCCGCACCGCACCCAGCTGGGCTGGTTCCTGCTGCTCAGCGTCATCACCGCGGTGCTGGCGGTGGCGACACCGCTGCTGGCGGGGCGAGTCGTCGACGCGATCGTCGGTGGCTCGGAACCGTCGGTGGTGATCACGATCGCGGTGCTGATTGCCGTGATCGCGGTCGCCGAGGCGGGTTTGGGCCTGCTGACCAGGTGGTTCTCGGCCAGTATCGGTGAGGGGCTGATTCTGGATCTGCGCACCGCGGTGTTCGATCATGTGCAGAAAATGCCGATCGCCTTCTTTACCCGGACCCGAACGGGCGCGCTGGTCAGCCGGCTGAACAACGACGTCATCGGCGCCCAGCGCGCCTTCAGTGACACCTTGTCGGGTGTCGTCGGGAATCTCGTGACCCTGCTCCTGACCCTGATCGTGATGCTGGGGATCTCCTGGCAGATCACCGTGCTGGCGCTGTTGCTGCTGCCGGTGTTCGTCCTGCCGGCCCGCCGGATGGGCACGAAGCTCGCTCGACTGGAACGGGACGCGGCGAACCTGAACTCGTCGATGAGCACCCAGATGACCGAGCGGTTCTCCGCCCCGGGCGCGACGTTGATCAAGCTGTTCGGTCGTCCGGCCCAGGAATCGGCGGAGTTCGCGGCGCGGGCCAACCGGGTCCGGGACATCGGGGTCCGGACCGCGATGGTGCAGTGGACCTTCATCACCGCCCTCACCCTGGTCTCCGCGCTCGCCCTCGCCCTGGTCTACGGCCTCGGCGGGGTGTACGCGCTGGCCGGCGTGCTGGACGCCGGCGCGGTCGTTTCCCTCGCCCTGCTGCTGACCCGGCTCTACGCGCCGCTGACGGCGCTGGCCAGTGCCCGGGTCGAGGTGATGAGCGCCCTGGTCAGTTTCGAGCGCGTTTTCGAAATCCTCGACTTAAGGCCCCTGATTCAGGAGAAGCCGGGCGCCGCGCCGGTGCCCGACGGCCCGGTCGCCGTCGAGTTCGACGACGTCCGGTTCGCCTACCCAGCGGCCGACAAGGTGTCGCTGGCGTCGCTGGAGGAGGTGTCCACCCTGGACACCAGGGGCGGGGTCGAGGTGCTGCACGGCCTGTCCTTCCGGGCCGAGCCCGGCGAGATGGTCGCGTTGGTCGGGACCTCCGGGGCCGGCAAATCGACCATCGCACAACTGGTTCCGCGGTTGTACGACGCGGACCAGGGCACCGTCCGGATCTCCGGCGCGGACATCAGGGACCTCACCACGGACTCGATCCGAGGTGCCATCGGCATGGTCACCCAGGACGGGCACCTCTTTCACGAATCCGTGCGGGCGAACCTACTGCTGGCCGGCCCGGCGGCCACCGACGCCGAACTGTGGGAGGTGCTGGACCGGGCGCGGCTGCGCGAGCTTGTCGAATCGCTGCCGGACGGACTGGATACCGTGGTCGGGGAGCGCGGGTACCGGCTCTCCGGGGGTGAGCGGCAGCGGTTGACCATCGCTCGCCTGCTGCTCGCCCACCCGCGGGTGGTGATCCTCGACGAGGCCACCGCGCACCTGGACTCGACCTCGGAAGCTGCGGTGCAGGCCGCGCTGGCCGAGGCGCTGACCGGGCGGACCGCGATCGTCATCGCGCATCGGCTGTCCACCATCCGGGCGGCGGATCAGATCCTGGTGGTCGAGGAGGGCCGGATCGTGCAGCGCGGCACCCACGCCGACCTGTTGGCGCAGGGCGGCAGGTACGAGGAGCTGTACCGGACCCAGTTCGACCAGAAGGTCGAGCTCGCCGGGTAGCCGGACCCGACGGGGGAGGGACCATCCAGAACAGCGAGCGTGTTGTGCCGGACGCGCTCTGTTGGGTCGACTTTTCGGACATCTTTGCGCCGAACGTGCTGGAAAAGTCCACTCAACTCGGCCGCGGGCGGCAGGCAACAGCCCGACGCCTACCCTGGTCCCGGAAGCCACGACGAGGTGGCCGATGCTCGACCGGCCGGCAGGCGCCGACCCGCGCGATGGCCGGCCGCCTTCACTCCAGCACGAGGAGCTCCATGCCTGTTAGCTCGGTCGACCGGTCCACATCCGGGCCCACGCCATCAGCGATGCGTCGTGCATTGCGCCGCGCCCGGGACGGCGTCGCGCTGGACACGACCGAAGCGGCCGTGCTGCTGCACGCGACCGATGACGACCTGGTCGACCTGTGCGCGAGCGCTGCCCGGGTCCGGGACGCCGGGCTGGCCGCAGCCGGCCGGCCCGGCGTTGTCACCTACTCCCGCAAGGTGTTCATCCCGCTGACCAGGCTCTGCCGCGACCGCTGTCACTACTGCACCTTCGTCACCGTGCCGGGTCGGTTGCCCGCCGCCTACCTCTCGCCCGACGAGATCCTGGACATCGCCCGGCAAGGCGCCGCCCTCGGCTGCAAGGAGGCGTTGTTCACCCTCGGCGACCGGCCGGAGGACCGCTGGCCGCAGGCCCGGGAGTGGCTGGACAGCCACGGCTACGACAGCACGCTGGCGTACCTACGGGCAATGGCCATCCGGGTGCTGGAGGAGACCGGGCTGCTGCCGCACCTGAACCCGGGCGTCATGAGCTGGCAGGAAATGCAGCGGCTGAAGCCGGTCGCGCCGTCCATGGGCATGATGCTGGAGACGACCTCGACGGCCATTTACACCGACCCGTCCGGTGCGCACTACGGCTCCCCGGACAAGGATCCGGCGGTCCGGCTGCGCGTCCTGGAAGACGCCGGTCGCAGCACCATCCCGTTCACCACCGGCATTCTCGTCGGGATCGGCGAAACCATCGCCGACCGCGCGGACTCGCTGTTCGCCATCCGCAAGGTCGCCCGGCAATACGGCGCCATCCAGGAAGTGATCGTGCAGAACTTCCTGGCCAAGCCGGACACCGCGATGCGATCGGCGCCGGATGCCGGCCGGGACGAATACCTGGCCACCATCGCCGTCGCGAGGGTGGTACTCGGACCGGCCATGCGCATCCAGGCTCCGCCGAACCTGTCCGACGGCGACGAGCTGGCCGGTCTGCTGGCCGCCGGCGTCGACGACTGGGGCGGCGTGTCGCCGCTGACGCCGGACCACGTCAACCCCGAACGGCCGTGGCCGCAACTGGACACCCTGGCCGAACTGACCGCGCGCGCCGGTTTCACGCTCAAGGAACGGCTGACCGCGCACCCTTCCTACGTGTTGACCGGCGAGCCCTGGCTCGACCCCCGGGTGCTGCCGCACGTCCGTGCCCTGGTCGACCCGGCCACCGGGCTGGCCGTCGAAGGGGTTCTCCCGCAGGGACTTCCGTGGCAGGAGCCGGACCCGGAGTGGGGCAGCGCCGGCCGGCTCGACCTGCACACCGCCATCGACACCGAGGGCCGGCGGACCGACACCCGCAGCGATTTCGACGCTGCCTACGGCGATTGGGATGTGCTGCGGGAGGAGGTCAAGGCCCGGCCGTCCCGGATCCTGCCGGCCGCTCTCGATGTCGACGTGAAGGCGGCGCTGCGGTCCGCGGAACGCGACCCGGCCGGACTCTCGGACGCCCACGCCCTCGCGCTGATGCAGGCGGACGGAGAGGCCCTCGAGGTGTTGTGTGCGCTGGCCGACGACCTGCGCCGGGACGTGGTGGGTGACGAGGTCACCTATGTGGTGAACCGGAACATCAACTTCACCAATGTCTGCTACACCGGCTGCCGGTTCTGCGCCTTCGCCCAGCGGCGCACCGACGCCGACGCCTTCACCCTGTCCCTGGACGAGGTCGGCAAGCGGGCCGACGAGGCCTGGGCGGCCGGCGCCACCGAGGTCTGCCTGCAGGGCGGGATCGACCCCGACCTGCCGGGCACCGCCTATTTCGACATCGCCGCGGAGATCCGCCGCCGGCAACCGGATCTGCACATCCACGCGTTCTCCCCGATGGAGATCGTCAACGGGGCGTCAAGGACCGGGATGTCGATCCGGGATTGGCTGATCAAGGCCCGCGAATCCGGGCTGAACTCGATTCCCGGGACTGCCGCGGAGATCCTGGACGACGACGTGCGGTGGATCCTCACCAAGGGCAAGCTGCCCACCGCGTCCTGGATCGAGGTGGTCAGCACGGCGCACGAGGTCGGCCTGCGATCCAGTTCGACCATGATGTACGGGCACGTGGACACCCCGGCGCACTGGGTGGCGCACCTCAAAGTGCTGGCCCGCATTCAGGACCAGACCGACGGCTTCACCGAATTCGTTGCACTGCCGTTCGTGCATCAGAATTCGCCGATTTATCTCGCCGGCGTCGCCTCGGCCGGCCCGAGCCTGCGGGACAACCGCGCCGTGCACGCCATGGCCAGGCTGTTGCTGCATGGCCGGATCGACAACATCCAGACATCATGGGTGAAGCTCGGGCCGGATGGTTGCCGGGCGGTGCTGCAGGGCGGCGTCAACGATCTCGGCGGCACGCTGATGGAGGAGACCATTTCGAGAATGGCCGGCTCGCAACATGGTTCGGCCAAGACGGTGGCCGATTTGGAGGCCATCGCGGCCGCCGCCGGGCGCCCGGCCCGGCAGCGCAGCACGCTGTACGGCGAGGTGTCGCAGGAGCGGATCGACGCCGGCCGCCGTGGTGGGCGATTGGTGCTGCCGCTCACCGTCGGCTGACCCACAGTCCGGCGTCATTCACTCGACAGATGGGTCTGGTGATGCTCGAATTCGCCCAGGGCGTCTATTTTGTCGCGTTTATCCGAATGTTTCCGAGTATTCGCAAACCCTAAAGACTGATCTATAGTCCTGTGGCAGCAGTCACAGTAATCGGACCGACCGTCCTTCTGCGGCCCGAAGTGATCGACGGGGGCCGCAATGCGACGACAATTTCCGCGGTTATCATCGCGGACGCGGGCGAGGAGAGTTCTCACCCTCGCGTTGAGCGCGGCATTGGCGATGGCTGCATCCGTGGGTCTGGCCGCGCCGGCATACGCAGCCTCGACACTCGGTCTCGACAAGGACGTGTCCGTCGACGCGGCCAGCCCGGGTGAAGACTTCACCTACACCTTGATCCCGCGCTGCTCCGGGCTCACCGAATCGTGCATCAATGCGGTACTCACCGACGTCGTGCCGGACACCGTGGAGATCACCGCGCTCCCGACCAGCACTCCCGACTACGCTGTCGCGTTCGATGCAGGTTCGCGGACGTTGACGGTGACCTTCCTGATCCCGCTGCCCGCGCCCAGCCCCGCGGGTTCCGTCGGCCTCCCGGCCGGCTCCTCCCGCAACATCGAACTCGGCGTCAAGATCCCCGACAACAGCCAGACCCCGGACGGCACCGTCATCACCAACACCGGTGCGCTGGCGGCCGACAATGCCCCCCCGGTCACCGACCCGGCGGAGGTGACCGTTGACGTGCCGCGGGTGGTGGCGCCGGTCGCGACCAAGTCCTGGTCCGACGGCAGCGCGGTCGCGCATTCCGGCGAAACCGGCACGATCACCCTGGGTGCGCGCAACGGATCGTCCTCCACCGCGCAGGTCAGCGAACTGACCATCGAGGACTCCACCCCGGCCGTCTTCGAGCACTTCGACGTGACGGGCGTCGGTCCGGTGACCTTCCCGGCGGGCGCCGACCAGGTCACCGTCCTGGCTTGCACGGTGCCGTTGAGTGTCTGCGCCGACTCCGACTACCTCGCTACCGCCCCGCAGACCGGTCCAAGCCTGACGCTGCCGGTCGATGCCGCGGATGTCACCGGCCTGCGGTTCCTCTTCAGTTCCGCCAGCAATGCCGTGCTTCCCTTCGACCCCACCGGTGGCTCGGTGCAGATTGCCACGGTGCTGCGGGATACGGTCCGCAGCACGGGCGCGGACTACAGCCCGACGGTGCGCGAGGACATCGCCAACTGCGTCACGCCGACTGCGGTCGACCCGGTGCAGGGCACCGTCTCGGCGGTCCAGGCCTGCTCGACCTATTCCGTGCAGCCCGCGCAGGCCACCATTGCGATGGCCAAGTCCTACTTCTCCGACACCAACGGCGACTACTCCGCCGACGGGCAGGCCGTCATCGGACTCAACTCGTTGGTGTCCGGTCTGGTCAGCTCGACCAACACGTCGCCGTTCCCGGTCAGCACGATGACGATCACCGAGCCGAGCGCAACGTCACCGAGCGAGTTCAGCAAACTCGACCTGACCCGTTCGCGGATCGTCTTCCCGGCGGGCGCCACCGCAGCCGAGTTGGTCATCAGGTGCGACGACACGGATAGCCGCACCCTGCAATTCACCGCCCCGCCGGCGACCGTCGACATCCCGACGCCCTGCCCGAGCGGCACGGCGGCCGGAATTACCGTCACGTTCACCGGTACGAATGCCGACGGCGACGGCACCATCGGCCAGAACGCCGTCGCCACCCTGGGTATCCAGGGCCGGCTGAACGACCAGGTCACCGACGACGACGTGAACGACGGCGGGGTCTCCAACTGCGCCGATGGCACGGCGACCAGTACCGGCAACGGCATCGGGTCAGCGTCCGGCAGTGCCTGCGCCACCGTGCCGGTGCAGCCCGCGTTTGCTCGGCTCAACGGGGTGAAGTCGTCGCAACTGCCGACGATCCTGCCCGGCCTGCCCCGCCGGTTCGACCTGTCGTTCAAGAACAACGGCACGATCCCGGCAACAGGCGTTGTCCTCGCCGACCCGGCCGACCCGACCGCGACGCCGAACATTTTCGATTCCATCCGGCTCAGCTCATTGACCCTGCCCGCCTCCCCGGCCGCCAACGCTCAGCTCTTCGACCCGACGGTCACCGACTACGTGCCCTACGATGCCGCCGACGCCGACTTGATTGCCCGCGCGACCGGGTTCCGGGTCATCGTCCCGTCCGTGGATCCCGGCCAGAGCTACGCGCTGAACGCCCAGGTGCTGCTGCGGGACGGCGTCGACGTCAACACGACGTTGCAGAACTGCGCGGCCATCGGGTCCGACACGCAGCAGCCGCCGACCCAGTTCTGCGCCCCGCGGATCACGGTGCTGGCCCAGTCCGCGGGAGCCGCCGTCCAGAAGTCCATTGCCCCAGCTCAGTCCGTCCGGCCCCGGCCGGGACTACCGGGACAGAACATCCAGGTGAAGTTCGCGACGCAGAACACCGGAACGCTGTGGCTCAAGCGGCTGGTCGTGCAGGACGTCGACACGGCGTTCTTCGACACCGTCGACATCCGGTCCACCGACCCCATCCGGGTCAACTTCCCGCCCAGCGCCAACCGGGTCCAGGTCGACGCCTGCACCGGCGCCTGCGGGGAGGCCGACTTCGTCAACGGCAGACCAACCGCCAGCCAATCACCGGCCCTGCCGATCCCGGCCACGGACGTGCGTGGCGTGCGGGTCACGTTCCTCACCGCCGACGGCTCCTTCACCATCAGGCCGGGCACGAATTTCCCGGCCACCGGGCTCTGCGCCGGCGCCAGCATCTGCCTCAACGTCTCGCCGCGGGGGGAGCTGCGCTCCGCTCCAGGCACGCCCGTGCCCACTGAACTCCGCGACACGGCCACCGGGGGTTACGAGACGACCCAGCAGGGCGGCGTGCTGGCCCCGATCCCGGAAACCAGTGCGACGCACACCCTGACCGACGGTTCCGCCTCGTTGCGGTTCGCCAAGGCGTCGGACATCTCGGTCTCGCCGGGTACTCCCATCCCGGTCACCCTGACCGCCACCAACACCGGCACCGGCGCGATCCCCGATCTGCAGGTCGTCGACCCAATTCCTGCGCAGCTGGAGTTCAGCCCCAACGACCCGGCCGTCCCGTACACCGTCAACTACACCCTGCCGGCCGGGGCGCCGGAGCCGGCCGAGGTCGTCTTCACCCCGATCAGTGACGACACCGGCAAAGTGACGTCCATCCGGTTGCAGTTCCCGGGCTGGGACATGGTTCCGGGCACCGTCGTGGCCGTAACAATTCAGCTCAAGCTGGCTCCCGGGAACACTGCCGGCGCGGTCATCGAGAATCGCGCCGGTGCCACCGGCGACCGGCCCGATCTGACCTGCGCCGCCGGTGGGCCGCGGCCCGGTACCGCAGTGGATGATCCGACCTATGGTGACGGGACGTTCTGCACCTCGGCGGCGCAGGTGACCACGTTGGCGGGCAACGCGTTTCGGACCGAGAAGTGGGTGGCCGGCGACGTCGGCCTGGGCTGGCTGAACAGTCTCACCAACGAGCTGGTGCCCCTGGAGGACCCGAACTGCCCCCGGCTGGATGTCGACGGCCAGCTCTTCACCCGCTATCCCTGTGTCGCCCGGGTAGCGCCCGGCCAGGGTTTCGACTTCTACCTGCGGTTGACCAACGCCGGTACGAACCCGGCGACCGAGGTGCGGCTGGTCGATGTCTTCCCGGCACCGGGCGACACGGGCGTGATCCTCACCGGTGAGCAACGGGGGACCGAATGGGAGCAGGCGCCCACCTTGCTCGGGCCGGTCAGCGTGGTCGGTCCGGGTGAGCTGTTCGCGTCGTACTCCACCGCGAATCCGGTCTGCACCAGCGACCTCAACCGCCCCCCGGCCGACTGCGCCGCCACCGATTGGGACCTCGGATACGACCCCAGAGCCACTGCATTCCGCGGGATCGTCACGTTCCCAGGGCAACTCGCGCCCGGCGCGAGCAGCGCGCTGCGGTTCCGGATGGCCGCCCCGGCCGCGCCCACGAACCCGGAACAGAACGAAATCGCCTGGAACTCGTTCGCGCACACTGAGTTTTTCCAGGAGCCCGGCCGGATCGTTCAGCTGCCGCCCACAGAGCCGATCAAGACCGGGGTGGCCCTGGTCTACGGCGGCCTCAGCATCACCAAGACCGTCGTCGGCGAGCCGGTCGCCGAGCAGGCCGGACCGTACGGCTTCCAGTACGAATGTTCCGTCACCCCGGAGTTGGCGAGCGGAGGTCCGGCAGCGGATCCGGTGGTCGCGGCGAGTGGCACGCTGGAGCTTGCCGCCGGTGAGACCCGGGCCATCGCGACCGTGCCGGCGCGCGCCGATTGCCTGGTGTGGGAGCCGGATTCCGATGGTTTGCTCAGCGATGCCGCCGACCGGGACAGCGCGAAGACGGTCGTCATTCCGGTTGCTGGTTCGGCGGATCAACCGGCTGATGTGACGATCACGAACACCGTGCCGCTCATTGAACCGACAGCACCAACTCAGCCCACTGATCCCACCGAGACAACGGAGGCAACTGAGACAACCGAGACAACGGAGCCAACCAATACCGGAGCGCCGACTGATACGACGCTGCCGACGGAAACGACGCAGGCAACCGCCCCGGTGACGACGACCGGCACGGTCACGATCTACGCGGGCCAGAACGGCTCGGGGTACGCCGCCGATGGCAGTTCCACCGGCTCGACGGCGAACCTGTCCTACACCGGCGTGGACGTCGGTGGCCTCGTCAGGGTTGCATTGTGTCTGCTGCTGGCCGGGGCGTTCGCGCTCCAGGTGACCCGGCTGAGCCGCCGGTGGTACCGCGGCACGCACTGAGCAACGAGAGGGTGGGCCGCACAGAAATCGACTCGCCAACTTCGTACCTCCGTAGACCCGAGGAAGATCCGATAGTGGTGAATCGATCTAGTCGTTGAGCCGCTCAGCGATCCAGCCAGGCGCTGGGGTCGTCGATGACGTCGGAGAGCACGGCCGAGGCCGCCCCGCTGAGCGCTGCGTAGTCGCGGACCTCGGCAGCGCACACCCATAACCCGGACCAGGGTGCTGACAGCACCCTGGTCTGCAGGACCTCGTCGATGCCGGGGATCAGGAAGGGTGCGAGCGGGGCGTAGATGCCGCCGAGCACCACGTTCTCCACATCCACCAGGTTGACCGCGTTGGCCAGCGCCGTCCCGAGGGCCGTGGCCGCCTTGGCCAGCGAGCCCAACGCCGCCGCGTCGCCGGCCTCCGCCGCTGCGATCAGCGACTCCACCGGCAGGTCGAGATCCATTCCGGCGGAACGCATCAGCGCGTCCTTGCCGGCGTACTGCTCCAGGCAGCCCTGCGCACCGCACCGGCACAGCGGACCCGCCGGGTCGACCACGGTGTGGCCGATCTCACCGCTCCAGCCGTGTCGCCCGCCGAAGACCGTGCCGTCGACGACGAGGGCGCCACCGATACCGACCTCGCCGGACAGGTACAGGAACGACAGCCGGCCGGCCGGGCGGAGCGCGTCGGCCTCCGCTCGGGCACCGAGGGTGGCTTCGTTGTCCAGTCTGATCGGTACCTGGGAGGTCGCGGGATGCGAATGGAACTCCCGGACGACGTCCACATCCTTCCAACCCAGGTTGGGGGCCAGGCGCACCGGTCCGATCATCCGGTCGACCAGTCCCGGCACGGCCAGGCAACTGCCGGCCATCCGCAGGTCGGTGCCGAGCGGCGCGGTGACGTCGCAGTACAGCTCGGAGAGGCGGCGCATCACCTCGACCGGATCGCTGCCCCGGAAGTCGGCCGAATCCACATGTTGGGCGACGACCTCGCCGGAGAGGTCGACCACCCGCACGCCGATGTAGTCGACGTTGATCTCCATGCCGACGGCCGCCAGGGTGCCTTTGGCGGCGATCAGGGGGACGGCGGGACGCCCGGCCTTCTGGGACATCACCGGCGGCAGTTCGGAGACCAGGGCGGCCATGATCAGCCGGTCGGCCAACGACGAGACAGTGGCACGGGTCAATCCGGTGGCCGCCGCGATGTCGGCTCGCGAAGGTGGCACCTGGGCGTCGATGATGAGCCGGAGCACCAGGCCGAGGTTGTGCTCGCGGAGATTGGCCTGACGGATCGCAGAGGCACCGAGGGGAGTCGGTTGGCGCGACGTCATGGGGTTGACCTTAGCCCGTCCATACGATAAGTTCAATCAACCAACAAATAGCTCAGACAAAGGAGTCCAGTCATGGTCGCGCTACCCACAAAAGCGGATCGGTTCTCATTCGGTCTGTGGACCGTCTCATGGCAGGGACGCGACCCCTTCGGCGACGCCACCCGGCCGGCGCTGGACCCGATCGAGGCCGTCGAGAAGCTGAACGAGGCCGGCGCCTGGGGCATCACCTTCCACGACGACGACCTGATCCCGTTCGGCAGCGACGCCGCCACCCGGGACAAGCTGATCGCCGGATTCTCCGGCGCCTGCGCGGCCAACGACATCACCATCGAGATGGTGACCACCAACCTGTTCACCCACCCGGTGTTCAAGGACGGCGGCTTCACCTCCAACGACCGCTCGGTCCGCCGCTTCGCGCTCCGCAAGGTGCTGCGCAACGTAGACCTGACCGCCGATCTCGGTGCCAAGACGTTCGTCATGTGGGGCGGTCGGGAGGGCGCCGAGTACGACGGCTCCAAGGACCTGAATTCGGCCTTCGACCGCTACCGCGAGGGCGTCGACACCGTGGCCGGCTACATCAAGAGCAAGGGCTACGACATCAAGATCGCCCTCGAACCCAAGCCGAACGAGCCGCGCGGCGACATCCTGCTGCCGACCGTCGGGCACGCGCTCGGCTTCATCGCCCAGCTCGAGCACGGCGACATCGTCGGGCTCAACCCGGAAACCGGGCACGAGCAGATGGCCGGCCTGAACTACACGCACGGCCTCGCGCAGGCGCTGTGGGCGGACAAGCTGTTCCACATCGACCTCAACGGCCAGCGCTCGATCAAGTACGACCAGGATCTGGTGTTCGGCCACGGCGACCTGCTCTCCGCCTTCTTCACCGTCGACCTGATCGAGAACGGTTTCCCGAACGGCGGCCCGAAGTACACCGGCCCCCGCCACTTCGACTACAAGCCCTCACGCACCGAGGGATTCGACGGTGTCTGGTCCTCCGTCCGGGCCAACATGTCGACCTACCTGCTGCTCAAGGAACGCGCCGCGGCCTTCCGCGCCGACCCCGAGGTCCAGGAGGCCATGGCCGCCTCGGGTCTGGCCGAACTCGGCGTCCCCACCCTCGGTACGGGCGAATCGGTTGCCGACCTGCTGGCCGACGACTCCGCGTTCGAGACTTATGACGCCGACAAGGCCGCCGAGCATTCCTTCGCGTTCGTGCACCTGAACCAGCTTGCGGTGGAGCACGCTCTCGGCGCCCGCTGACGGCTGGGGTTCGGGCCGCTGAAGTGGTGCTCTAGGGGCGTATCCCCCGCTGAGTTGGTGCTGTAGCACGAGCCAAGCGGGCATTCCGTCCCACCAGCACCGCTTCAGCACCGGCCACCCCCGGCGCAGGGGCGCTTCAGCAGCCAACCCGATCGAGGATGAACCTGGCCACCTGCGCCCGCGCGGCGAAAACCCGATTCGGCCGATCGCTGGGCGGCGCGTCGAGCAACTCGAACGGGATCGCGCCGACGCCCGTGAAGATGGCCATGGTGATCGCCTGGGCGCGCCGCACCTGGTCGACCGTCGCGGTGCTGCCCTCCAGGCGCAGACCCTCGACGTAGGCGGCCAGCGCCACCACGCTCAACGCCGCCAGATCATCGGGATCCCGCTCGCCCAACTGGATCTCGCCAAGGATCAGCTGCGAGACGTCGAAGCCGAGCGGCGCGTACCGAACGAATCCGAAGTCGATCATCACCAGGTCGGGGTCTGCGCTGCTGATCAGCAGATTCCTGGTGCAGGCATCGCCGTGACAGAGGCCGGCCGGCAGGGTGTCGAGTTCATCGAGCAGCCCCGGCAGGGCGTCGACCAACTGCAGGAGCCGACCGCGAAGCTCCGGTCCGAAGTGTTCGGCGACCAGTGGATGCGCCCAGAGCTCCTCACCACGCAGCGCCGGGACGATCTGAATGGCCACCCGGCTGTTCGCGTACTCCCGGACCGTGCGGGGCCGGATCCAATGGTCGAACGGGGCAACTGCCTCCCGAATCGATGCACTGGCCGCGAATCTGCCCAGCGCTCGGGCGGCCCGCCGGAACTGGGGCGTCGTCCAGTCGGCGTCGTCAGCGGCAATATCCTCCATCCATATCGCCGCGGACTGATCAGCCAACCAACGCACCGCGTAAGCCCTGGGCATCCGCAAACCCGGTGGGAGAACCTTTCCCAGCATCGACTCGTAAGCTGCCGGCTCCACCTGCCAGGGGACCGTCTGCTCGGCCATTTCCCGAAATTGCGGCGGGACCATCTGGAATTCGGGGGTGAATGCCCAGGACTGCACCACCTTGACGAAGATCGAGAACGGGACCTGTTCATCACCGAGGATCGCTAAGCCGCTGACCCGTTGTCGGTGTCGCGTGGTGATCGCGAAGAGGTCGTACGGCACCGGGTCGATCGAGAAGCTCTGCAATTGAACACTTTCGGTGCTCAGGCTGTTGGCGACAATCTCGGCGAGGGTATCGACGTCGGGAACTCCGAGGTCCGGGAGGTCAAGCCGGTCGGAGGAAACCTGGCTCTGGTTCATCTCTAGCCTTCGGCAGTGGGAAGGTCACGATTCTCGCTGCTCAGATGGTGATGTCCATTGCCGACGGGGTCAAGACGACGCCCGGTCGGGTAGAGATCGGTTCAATGTCCGACGGCCCGACCCGGTGCACGAGGACCGAGCACCGACGGTCGGCCGTGCCGGCGGGCGTTCAGTTCGGCGATGACCAGCACGACGGCCTGTCCCATCACGGCCGTAGTGACGACCGCCGCGATCAGCCCGGTGCCGGCGGCCGTTGCGCTCACCATGTTGAAGCAGGCATGCCAGATCGCCACCAGCGCAACGCTTCCGCCGGATCGGTTGTAGAGCCAGCCCAGCACGATGGATCCCGCGGTCAGCCCGAGCAGCCAGCCGATCACGGTGCCGATCGAAAAGGAACGGAAGTTGCCGACCACCAGGAACATGGGCAGGTGCCAGCCGGCCCAGATCACCGCAACGACCAACATGGCGGTCAACGGCGAGAATCGACGCTGCAGTAGCGGCAGGGCGAAACCCCGCCACCCGGTCTCCTCGCCGAAACCGTTGACGAGCAGCACCAGCACCGTGACGCCCACGACTCCGACGGCCGTCGGTAGGCCGCTCAACTGGGCAAAATCATTGACCGAGGGCAACTCCGCTCCGGCGATCAGGTCCGCGATCAACCCGCCGGCGAGCAGCGCAAGCGGGCTGAGTGACCAAGCCCACCAGCGGAAGGACACGCGGACCCGAACCATGCTCCGCAACAGCGGCCGCAGCGTTCGGGTATCGGCCGCGACCACGAACGCGGCCAGCAGCGGGCCGATCAGGGCGGGAAAGTGCGTCGGCCAGCCCTCACCCGGCTGCACGACCTGCCCGGAGATCGCGAACGGCACCAACCAGGCCCAGCTCAGCCCGTAGGCGAGGAGCACGTAGGCGAGCAGACCCCGACCGCGCCCGGGTTCCGGGGCGAGGTCCGGGATCGGGCTGACGATCGAAGCAGACACGGCAGTCTCCTAACGGGCTCGATGTGCCCGGCGGACAGCCCGCGGGCTCAGCGGTGGTCCGTCACAAACCCAGGGTGCGCAGCCGCTCGGTGTATTCGGCCGTTGTCAGCTCCCCGCTGGCATAGCGCTGGTCCAGGAACTGCCGAGTCCGGTCCCGTCCGGAAACATCGCCGAGCCAGAACCTCTCGGCCGGGATCGGGCTGTACTGCTGGTGATTCGCGACGGTGACGGACCAGATGGCCAGCCCCACCAGCGCCAACATCCCCAGCAACAACAGGCCGCCGAATCCCCACATCCATCCGCCGCCAATGTCGTAGCCGTGGCCCATCATCGCCAAACGCCTCGGTCCTGTGCTCCCGGAGTCGTGGACCAGGTCACAGCGGCCTGGTTCGGCGGACTCCCGCACCCTCGATGCTCCGCGCTCAGGGGTGGTGGCGGCCAGGGGAGAAGGTCCCGTGAACCGTTTGCCGGAGCCGTCCGTACCCCTACCTGAGCCGGCCACCGCAGTAAGTCCAGACCGCAGTAAGTCCAGACCGCAGTAAGTCCAGACCGCAGTACCTCCAGGACGCCACCGGGCGTCATATCACTGACTCACAGGGGATTGAAGAAATGGCAAGTGTCAACAACATCGTGCTGAGGGTCGTTCGGGACGTCGCGAATGCCGAGGTCACCATCGACTACGACATCACTTGGAGCAACTTCGACCAGCTGACGAACCTGACCTATATCGACAGCTTCCGGCTGATCGAGGATGACACCAATGAGGACGGCGACAACCTGCCCATCGGTGACGACCCGATCTCCCTCACGCAGATTGCCTTCACCTTCCCGATCAGCTCGAACGGGCAGGCGGTGACGCATCGGACGAAGACCACGACGTTGCCGTTCGCGAACCTGAACAAGGACGATAACGGCGGCAACCTCGACGACGAGATCCGCGCTGTCGTCACTGTGACGCCGCAGTTGCCGGTGGCATCGAGCCGGGAGAGCAACGTGGTCACGGTGACCGCCTGAGCGATGACCGTGGCCGGCCCGTCTGAAGAGACCGGCCGGCCGCTGGTCTGCCGTCAGCTTGCGGTCGGGGGCGCCTCCAGCGACCGGCCGACCGCCCTGGCCTGCAGCCCGATCTCGTGCAGCAATCCGGACAGCGTCACCTCGATACCCACGAAATGCAGCCGCGGCAACCCCGGTAGCGACTCCGGTCCGTGCACCCTCGGCACCCCGCGGTCGTCGAGAACGCCCAGTTGGCTGATTATGTCGGCCACGCCGGGCCGGAAACCGGTCGCCGCGATGACAACGTCCGGTCGCACGTTGGAGGCATCGGCAAGCACGACCCGATCACCGTCGAAGTGATCCACCGCCGGCACGATCGTGATCCGGCCGGCGCGCACCCGGTCGACAAATCCGTGGTCGAGGATGGGGACCGTTGCGGTGCGCAGGAACTGGCTGAAACCATCCCCGGCCGGCGCCGGCAGTCCGTATCGGGTCAGGTCCGGCACACTGACCTTGCGCAGCAGCCCGACCACCGAGTTCATCACCGGTGCCGGCGCATGTTTCAGGGCAATGCTGAACAGCTGACTCGGTATGCCAAGGGTGTCGCGGCGGACGATATTCGGCGGTGTCCGCACCGATTGGGTGACGGTCGCACCTGCATCGGCTAATTGGACCGCGATTTCGGCGGCCGAATTTCCGGCGCCCACCACCAGTACCCGCCGGCCCCGGTAGACCGTCGGCTCCCGATAGTCGGCCGAGTGCAACAGTTCCCCGGTGAAACTGTCGCGCCCGGACCAGGCCGGCAGATGCGGAACCAGGTTGAAGCCGGTCGCCACCACGACTGCCCAGGCATCACGGGTGCCGGCGGAAGTCGTCAGCCGCCAGCCATTCGCGCTGCGGTCGATCCGGGTGACGTCGATTCCGAACTCCGGCCGCACATCGAACTGCTGCGCATAACCGTTGAGGTACCGCACGAAGTCATCGCGAGAAACCCATCGCCCGAGGCGGCGGGGAATTCGTCCGCCGGGCAGGCCGGACAGCCAGCGGATGGTGTGCAGATGCAGTTGGTCGTAGCGCCCCTGCCAACTCGACCCGATCGACGCTGCGCGCTCCAGCACCACACACGACAACCCGCGCTGCCGCAGGGTTGCCGCAACGGCCAGGCCGGCCGGACCGGCACCGATCACGACAATCTCCGCAGCACCGCCGACGCCCACGCCTGGCACTTTACGTCGATCGGCGGATCGCTGGGCTCACCGGGCATCCTCGCTGACAACGGCCGACCTAGCGTGGGCCACCAGGTCCCGGCCCCGTGGCGGGTGGCCCGCGCAGGTGGTTGCTGAACCTCCAAGGCAATACCGGGATCGCCCACATCGACCTCGACTATTCGGCAAAGCCCAACTGCCGCAACAGGTTCTCGTGCGCATGCTGTCCGTAGTACTCGAACATCCTGGCGATCAACCCGTCGCGGAAGGTCACCACAATGATCAGCAGGTTCTCGTACCGGCCGCCGCCGTGCAGTTCGGCCACCATTCGTTCCTGCACGATCGCCACCTGCGGATTGTCGGTCTGATGGAACGTCACGTCGTGCACATCGATCGAGTTGGCTGCCGTGCCGAACCCGCCGAAGACCGCGCGCAAGGCGTCGTGACCTTCGATGACGGCCGGCATTCCAGCGATCGGATAGGCCACCTCGTAGCTGGCGTCCGGCTGCCAGAACGTCAGAAACTCCTCGATCCGTCCGGAGTACAGCAGCCGGCTCGAATCGCGCCAGGTCTGCTCGTTCTGTCGGCGGGCAACCGTCAGGTCGTCGGTGCTCGGTGGGGTGATGGTGGCCGTCATGGGGTTCCTCCCGGGTGGTGGGGTTGATGTGGTACCGACGACGGTGCCAGCGGGCCACTGCCACAACATCGGGCATTTCCCTGAACCGGACCCCGCGGAACTCACGATTGGGTCATGCTGAGCGGCACAACGGCCGGTACCGGAACGCGTCCCGGCAGTCCGGTGAGTGAATCCCGGGTCGGGATATCAAGGAGGTGAGAAGGACCGATGCCCAATTCGCCGATGGTCGGACGCGATCGCGAGGTCGCGGTCCTGGGCGCCGCCGTCAGTGCGGTCGAGCGGGGCGAGCGGCGCCTGCTGGTCATCCGCGGGGAGCCCGGAATGGGGAAGTCCAGGCTGCTTGATGCCCTGCGGGACATGGCTTCTCGACGGGGTTTCACTGTTCTTCGCGGTCAGGCAACCGAGCTGGAGAGCGATGATCCTTTGGCACCGATGCTGCAGGCCTTGGGGTCGCAGATCACCGAGTACCCGTTCGATTCGGCACCGGAAATGTCGCCGGCCTCCCGCTGGCGGCTCTACGGCTCGATCACCGCCGGGATGGACGCCCTCTCCGAGGCCGGGCCCCTCGCCCTGGCCATCGACGATGTGCACTGGGCTGATCCGGTCAGCCTGGAATTGCTCGAGCACATCATCCGGCGGCCACCCCGGACGGCTCAGCTGGTGGTGCTGGCGCTACGGCCGGGTGCGGTTGGGGACCACCTGCTCGATGCCCAGCGAATGGCGGGCGGCGGCGGGGTGGTCATCGACCTGTTGCCGCTCGATGTTGCCGCGGCCGAGCAGCTGATGCCGGAGTCGCTGCCGCCGATCGATCGGGCGCGAATTTTCCGCGAATCCGGTGGCAATCCGATGCTCATCGAAGAACTCGCCCGCTCCGGCGGGATCGAGGCGATCCCCGGCGGAATCCGCGCTCATGTCCGGGTGGAACTGGGCCGAACTCCGCCGGTGGCGCTACGGTTCCTGCAGGCCGGCGCTGTCCTCGGAGACCCTTTCGATATCGACGTTGCCGGTGCCGTCGCCGGCCTGAGTCGCATCGAAAGTGCCTTGGCGGTAGATGATCTCGTTGATCGCTGGTTGCTGCGAGCAACGCCGAACAGCAGGAAGTTCACCTTTCGGCACCCCATCGTCCGAACCGCGGTCTACGCGGGAATGCCTGCCGGTAGTCGACTTGCCACCCACGGCAGAGCAGCACAGGTCCTGGCGGAGGCGGGTGCGCCGCTGGCGGCCAGAGCCCGGCACCTGATTCACTCCGCGGCTCCTGGCGATACCGGCGCAGCGGCCCTGTTGCGGGCTGCCGCGGTTGTCGTTCGGCCACAGGCTCCCGTGATCGCCGCGGATTGGCTGGTCGCCGCGCAGACCGTTGACCCAACAGCTGATCTCGATGTGGTCTGTGCCCTGGCGGAGACCCTGGTCGATGCCGGTCGGCTCGTGGAAGCATTGACCGTCGCCGATGACGGGTTGGCAACGCGCCGCGCTGTCGAGGGCAAAGACCCCGATAATCTCTTGCGTCTCGTCCTGGTGGCGGCGTCGGTCGAGCGGTTGCTCGGGCGCCATGACGCCGCCCGTCGGCGATTGACTCGCGCGTTGCCCCAGACCGGCTCGACCGGACCATCCGCGGCTCGGGTGATGGCCAACCTGGCGCTCTCCGCCTACGAGGGCGGCGCGTTCGATGAGTTCGGTATGTGGGCAGAGCGAGCACGCGACGCGGGCGAAGCAGAACCGTTGGTGCAGGCATCGGTCGCAGCCCTGCTGTCGGTCGGCCATACCTTCGCCGGGCGGGCCGCCGACAGCCGGGTGGAATCGGACCTGGCCATTGCTGCGATCGACATCGCGAGCGATCAGGACCTGGCAGCCCATGCCGAGTTACTCGCCGCCATTCCGTGGGGGTTGATCGCCGTGGAACGCCTCCCCGAGGCACTGGCCACCGGGCGGCGCGCCGCGGCAGCAGCCGCCAGGGCAGGTAATGGCTCGGCGACAGTCGCTCTCGAGCTCGGCGTCGTCCTGGCCCTCGGCTTGTCGGGCCGGATCAGGGACTGTGTGGACGGCGCGGATCGAGCCGAGCAGTCGGCGCGGGCGACAGGCGTCGATCAGACGGTGCAGTGGGCGCTATGGATGCGCGCCTGGGCACTGTTGGAGCGAGGGCAGGTCCGGACCGCGAATGTGGTAGCCGCGGAGAGTGTCGCCCTGGCGGCAGGTCTGGACGATTCCTCACTCGTCACGGTGGCACGGGCGGTTCAGGGAGCTGCGCTGGTTGCGGCGGGTGAACCGGCAAGGGGCAGGCCCATGATCGCCGCTTACGACCTCGACCCCGGTTGGGTCTGCCGCTGGGCGCCGGTGCTCGTCGAGGCCGACCTGACACTCGGCGATCTGCCCGCCGGTCGGGAGCATGCCGGCGCAGCAACGGCTTTCGCGAACAGCATTGGTCTCGCAGGCCCCCGGGCCGCGGCTGGCAGGGCAATGGCCCTGGTGAAGCTGGCAGAAGGTGATGCCCGCGCGGCGCACGATCTTGCGATGGCGGCAGCGGAACAGGCCGCCACCGTCGTCGCCGATCTCGAGGTGGCCAGGGCCAGGCTGGTCGCCGGCCGAGCGCTGGGGGAGTTCGATCGGCAGGCGGCCATCCGGCAGCTGGAATTCGTGCGGCAATTGGCTGACCACTGTGGCGCCCAGCGCGTGCATCAGGCGGCCGTCCGGGAGTTGCGGAGGTTGGGTCGTCGGGTCGGCGCTGGCGGACCACGGGCATCCGGTGTCGGCGAGCTGGGTGCGTTGAGCCCAAGGGAGCGGGAAATCGCCGAACTCGTCGCGCAGGGCTGCACCAACAAAGACATCGCGGGGCGGCTGTTCCTCAGCGAGAAGACCGTCGAGTCCCATCTGTCCAGGACTTTCGCCAAGCTCGACGTCCGGTCCCGGTCCGCGCTCGCGGCCAGGTTCTCGCAGGCCACCGGTTACGGCCCGTAGGCCGCGAGGAACCGGTCCCGGAACGCGTCCATCGGCCACACCGGCGCCCGCGGGTCCGGGCGCAGACCAACCTGCCAATTCCAGCCGGCAATCCGGTCCAGCACCGTCGGGTCGTGCGCGATGATCGAGATCGGGACGTCATGACTGGGGGCGTCCCCGGTCACGGTGGTGGCGGGTTGGTGGTCGCCCAGCATGATCAGCACGAGGTTGTCGTTGCCGCAGTTCTGTACGAACGAGATCAAGGTGTTCAGCGAATATTGGATCGATTCCGCGTATGCGGCCTTGGTCAACGTCGAGTCCGCCAAGACGACGTTCGGGTCCTGGCCCTCTTCCGGCATGCCGTCGAAGATCGAACCGTCACCCACCTCGTTCCACTCGACCGTCCTCGGCAGCGGTGCCCACGGGACATGACTTGATACCAGATCAATTTCCGCCATGACCGGTCCCCGGTCGGGTTGAGCGAGTTCCAGTCGCTGGAAGGCATGCAGGATGTATTGGTCGGGCATCGAGGCGTAACTGAAAGTTGGTCCGGTGTAACCGACATTGCGCTCGTCGTAAATCTGGTCGTAGTGATAGAAGGACGTTCCTTCCGGCCAGTCCTTCTCGTTGGACGGCACGTCACCGACCGTGCGCCACCCGGCGCGCTTGAAGGCGCTGCTGAGCGTCAGGCGGTCGCTGGCCACGAGTTGGTCGTAACGCTGCTGGCTGTCGATCCACAGGCCTGATTGAAAGGTCGCATGAGCCAGCCAGCTCCCGCCGCCGAAGGCCGACGAGGTGAGAAATGCGCTTCGGGCGGCGAACCCGGCCTGGGTCAGCTGGTCGGTCCCGGCGTCGAGCGTGCCGGCAATCTGGGGCGACATCGACGGGTCCTGGAATGCCACCCGCCCATAGCTCTCGACGAAGGCGATGATGACGTCCTTGCCGCGCAGGGCGGTGAGCAGTTCGCTACCGGGCACTGCCTCGGCCGCCGTCGTGGTCGGGACGGTGGGTGACGGGATCGGCGACGGGGTGGCGGCGACCGCGGCGAGCGGAGATGCTGCGGCAACCCCGACCAGCGGCGCCCCAACGGCTGCGTCTGGCGCAGTCGGAGCCTCAACTGCAGCGGTACCAGGGGCGGCAACGGCCGCCGGCGGCGTTGGATCTGCCGCGAAAGGGTCATCCGCGACGGCCGCGGCGAACACCTCCTGATCCGCAATACCGGCGCGGACCTGCTGCAGCTGGTCCATTGTCAGGCCGGCGGCGCTCGCCGAGGCGAGCGGTGCGCCCTGGCCGATCTGTGCGCCCAACACCGCGAACGCCACCCACGCGGCACCGAGAACCGCGACGGATCGCTGCGACATCCGGCGGTGCTCAGCCGCGAGCCGACTGAGCCGAAGCAGGGCCAGTGGCATGCCGATCAGCACGGCAACGGCAATGACGACGGCCCCGACGACCGCGGCGATCGCGCCGGTCCGGCCGATCGAATCGCCGAGCACCCCGAAGGCGGAATCGGCGTAGGACCAGTCCGTCACCGGATTGAACGGGCGATCGAACGCCGCGTAGAAGCCCATATCAAAGAACTTCACCAGGGTGAGGAGCCCGAGGACGACACCGACCACCACCGCGAACACCCGCCGCGCGCCCGCCGGCAGCATCAGCGCCACCGCAACGATCACCAGTCCCTCGACGGGCAGCCGCAGGAATGCCACCGGAGTCAGATGGTGGACGTCGTCCGGGGCGAGGAGCGCGAACCAGAGCAACAGGCAGCCCAGCACGGTGACAAGGCCGGCAGCCACACCGCGAATGGTGCGACTGGGAATGGTGCGACTGGGAATGGTGCTACTGGGAATGGCGCTACCGGGAGTGCCGCTGCGGCGAGGCTCCGCCCGGTGGCGTGCCCGGCCAGCCGCGTCGTTGGCCGCATCCACTGCATTGCCGGCCACAGCAAGGTCTGCGTTGTCGTCCTTCGAATCGGTCGCCGCCGGCGACCTCACGTCGGCGGTGGTCCTGGCACGATGTGCCCACAGCCACCACACGTCGCGGCCGAACGACTCGCCCAACAGGGCCAGCGACATCGCCAGCGCCGTCGCGCTCAACCAACCGGGCAGGACATCCGCGGCCGCGATCGTCAGCACGATGCCCTGGGTGGCCGCGACGACCTTCCGCCAGTACCGCGGTGGCAGCGCGCCGCGCAGCCAGGGTTGCAGCCAACCGACGGCGACGAAGAAATACCGCGCGGCGCCGATGGTCAGCACCCACCAGTCGCCGGTGAGCCGGGCGACGTAGATGCTGAGGATCAGGATCAGAAATGCGTCGACCTCCATGTCGAAACGCGCACCCAGCGACGAGACTGTTCCGGTACGCCGGGCCACCCAACCGTCGACCGCATCGAGAACCAACGCGACGGCAGCGAGGGACACCAACGTCGGCACCGAGATCGGTCCACTCAGGGAGTCCGCGATGAGCGCAGCAATGCCGCCGACGAGCGTGGCCCGGGTCAGCGTCACCCGATCCGCCGGGCCCATCCCCGTGGCCCCGGCGCGCAGCAGGCCGCGGGCCAGCAAGATGTTGGTGATCACCCCGCAACTGGTGCCGACCAGCCAACCGAGCGGGCCGAGCGTCACGGTTGCGGCGAGCGCGATCAGCACTGCAAGCTGTGCCAGCAGGCCGATCGCGAGGCCGGTTCGAACCTTCAGCACCGCGCACCCGTATCTATTGATGTCGTCTGTATGCGTACCCCGTTAATACGTAGAACGCGACTGTCCGGTTCATTCGGACAGTGAGAATGCATGGGGAAGGTAGGTCCGGTGGGGGGTGACGCGCTCGCGTTCTGGCTGCGTGAGCCCGGTGCCGGCGAGATCCGGCAGGTTGAGCTCCCCGAACCCGGACCGGACGACGTCCTGGTCCGCACTCGCTATTCCGGGGTGAGCCGCGGCACCGAGACGCTGGTGTTCCGCGGTGGTGTGCCGGCAAGTCAATATGACGTCATGCGGGCCCCGTTTCAGCAGGGCGACTTCCCGGGACCGGTCAAGTACGGCTACCTGAACGTCGGGGCCGTCCAGCATGGACCGGCAGAATTACTGGGACGCAATGTCTTCTGTCTGTATCCGCATCAGACCGCCTACGTGGTGCCGGCCAATGCGGTCATCGTCGTTCCCGACGATGTCCCGCTCGTCCGCGCCGTGCTCGCCGGCACGGTGGAGACCGCCGTCAACGTGCTGTGGGATGCAGCCCCGCTGCTCGGCGACCGGGTCACGGTCGTGGGCGCCGGCATGGTCGGCTGCTGCGTCGCTCGGTTGCTGGCTCGGTTCCCCGGCGTCGAGGTGACCATCGTCGACACCGATCCAACCCGGGCCGCGGTGGCCGCCGCGCTCGGTGTCGGCTTCACGCTGCCCGACGACGCCGAAGGTGGCCGGGATCTGGTCGTCCATGCCAGCGCGACCGGCGCCGGGCTGCAACGCTCCATCGACCTGCTCGGGGCCGAGGGCACCGTCATCGACGTCAGTTGGTACGGCGACGCGGCGGTCGAGTTGTCGCTCGGCGGCGCGTTCCATTCCCGTCGGCTGAGCATTCGGGCGAGCCAGGTTGGCATGGTCGCGCCCGCCCGCCGGGCCAGCCGCAGCTTCGCCGATCGGCTCACACTGGCCCTGGAGCTGTTGCGCGACGATGTTTTTGATGTGCTGATCACCGGTGAATCCTGGTTCGACGAGCTACCCGATGTGCTGGTTCGGCTGGCCGACGGCAGTCTGCCGGCGCTCTGCCACGTCATCAGGTACGGCGAGAGGTGAGGCCATGTTCAAGGTGACCGTCCGCGACCACCTGATGATCGCGCACAGCTTCCGCGGGGCCGTCTTCGGGCCCGCGCAACGACTGCACGGCGCGACCTTCGTTGTCGACGCGTGCTTCCGCGGTGAGTCCCTCGACGCGGACAACATCGTGGTGGACATCGGCCGCGCAGCCGAGGAACTCAAGGCCGTCGTCGGTGAACTCAGTTATCGCAACCTGGACGACGAGGCGGCGTTCGCCGGCATGAACACCACCACCGAGGCGCTGGCCAAGGTCATCGCCGACCGACTGGCCGACCGGGTGCACGCCGGAGCGCTCGGCGAGGCCGCCCGCCGGTTGGCCGGGATCGAGGTCACCCTGCACGAATCGCACATCGCGTGGGCCAGCTACGAGCGAGCGCTGTGACCGCGGACGGCACGGTGACCGCGGACGGCACGGTGACCGCGGACAGCACGGTGGCGCCGGCTGTATCGACCCAGCGGAATGGCGCTGGGCGGAATGGCGCTGGGCGGAATGGCGCGGGGACCGTTCATGTCGTCGTGCCGGACGGGATTGACGATCCCACCCGGCCGAGCGGCGGCAACGCCTACGACCGGCGGATCTGCCGCGGTCTTGCCGCGATTGGCTGGTCCGTCACCGAACACCCGGTACCGGGTTCGTGGCCGGTTCCGGATGCCGCGGCCCGCGCCATCCTCGGAGATGTGCTGGCCGGGTTCCCCGACGCCGCTGTCGTGCTGCTCGACGGGCTGATCGCATCGGCGGCGCCGGACGTGCTGCTGCCCGAGTCGGGCCGGCTGCGGCTGGTGGTGCTGCTACACATGCCGCTCGGTACCGACCCGGCCACCCGGTCCGCGGAGCAGCGGGTGCTGACCGCCGCCGCGGCGGTCGTCACCACCAGTCACTGGACGAAGGATCTGCTGGTGGATCGATATGCATTGCCGCCCAGTAAGATTCACTCCGCGGCGCCCGGTGTCGACCCGGCGACCGTGGCGCCCGGCACGGCGACCGGCGGGCAATTGCTCTGCGTCGCCGCGGTATCCGCACACAAGGGGCATGACGTGTTGTTGGCCGCGCTGGCGTCGATCGCCGACCGGCCTTGGCGTTGCGTGTGTGTGGGGAGCGTGGCCCGGGATCCCGGCTTTGTGCGGCAATTGGCTCGGCAGGCAGCGGCGTACGGAATCAGCGACCGGGTGCAGTTCACCGGGCCGCGGACCGGCACCGATCTCGACGACACCTACGCGGCAGCGGATGTGCTGGTGCTGGCCTCGCGCGGGGAGACCTACGGCATGGTCGTCACCGAGGCGCTGGCGCGTGGCCTCCCGGTGATCGCCACCGCTGTCGGCGGACTGCCGGAGGCCCTGGGCCGCGCGCCGGCCGGCGACCTTCCTGGACTGCTGGTGCCGCCGGACAACCCGCCGGCATTGGCTGCTGCGCTGCGTCGCTGGATCGACGAACCCGTTCTCCGGCAACGACTTCGGCAATTGGCTGGGGATCGACGAGCGGCCCTGACCGACTGGACGGTGACCGCGCGTCAGGTGTCCAGGGTGCTGGCCGAGGTGATCGCATGACGCCCGGAGATTCCGTCGTGCGGACGGTCCCGGCACCGCCGACGGCCGCCCTGCCGGTCCGGGTGACCCCCGGCTGGCTGGCGCTACGGGAACCGGCGGACGCCGCCGCTCGCGCGTCGGACCTGGTCGACCTCCTTCGGCCTCAGCTGCCGACCGGGGAGCGCACGGTCGTGCATGACCTGGGCTGCGGCACCGGCTCCATGGTCCGCTGGCTGGCACCGCAACTGCCCGGTCGGCAGCACTGGGTGATGTACGACCGCGATACCGAACTCCTCGGCCATGCGGTCGCGGACCTACCCGCCGCGGCCGATGGTTCGATCGTCAGCGCGGAAACGCGGCAGCGGGATATCACCGGACTGGATCGGGGGGAGCTGTCCGGCGCCTCGTTGATCACCGCGTCGGCGTTGCTCGACATGTTCACCACTGACGAGTTGGATCGCTTCATAGGAACCTGTGCTGCAGCGAAATGCCCCGTTCTGCTGACCATCTCGGTGATCGGCCGGGTCGAGCTCGCCCCGGCCGATCAGCTGGACGAGATCGTCGCCGACGCGTTCAACGCCCACCAGCGCCGCAGCACCGGCGGCCGGCGGCTGCTGGGTCCCGACGCGGTTGACGCCGCGGTGGCAACGTTCGCCCGGCTGGGCGCCGACGTGCTCGTCCGGCCCAGCCCGTGGCGCCTCGGTCGGGGTCAGGCTGAGCTGACGGCCGAATGGTTCACCGGCTGGCTGGATGCGGCGTGCCAGCAGCGGCCCGAGTTGGTGGCCCTGACAGCCGCCTACGCCCGCCGCCGACTGGCCCAGGCGACCGCCGGTGAGCTGGGTGTGACGGTGCATCACCATGACCTGCTGGCCCTGCCCGGATGACGTTCTGCGCCTGCGATGAACCATGCGGCCCGTCGCGTGCGTATCTCTGGCAGCAGAACGCACCGACGTGGCGGCGAGGCCGCGTCACCAGCACCTCGAGTAGATCGGACACGGGATGAGCCGGCGGGTGTGGACCTGGGCACGCGTGCTGGGCGGCTCCGCGATCCTGGCCGTCCTGATCTGGCGGCTCGGCACCGGCCCGTTCCTCGACGGCATCCGCACGATTGACGCGCGGTCGCTGGCGGCTGCCGCCGGTATCGCGGTCGTCACCACTGTGTGCAGCGCGTGGCGTTGGCGTCTGGTCGCACGCGGTCTGGGCGTCGGCGTCCCGATGGGCACGGCGGTTGCCGCCTACTACCGTTCACAGTTCCTCAACACCACACTGCCGGGTGGGGTGCTCGGCGACGTGCATCGCGGAGTACGCCACGGCCGGGACGTCGGTGACGTCGGCCGTGGTCTGCGAGCCGTTGCCTGGGAACGCACCGCCGGTCAGGTCGTGCAGATCGTGCTGGCCGTGACCCTGCTGCTGGTGCTGCCCTCGCCGGTTCGGTCGTCGATGCCGACCGTTGCGGTCGTGGTGCTGGCCGTCCTGGTGGGGATCGGCCTACTGACCAGGGCACTGCCGAACAGCAGCCGTCTTCGGGCTGCGCCGTCGCGGATCCTGCGGGGAGTGCGAACGGCGGTGGCGGACATCCGCGACGGACTGCTCGCGCAGCGGGCGTGGCCGTGGATTCTGTTGGCGTCGGTCATTGTGGTCGCCGGCCACACCGCGACGTTCATCATTGCGGCACGGACCGCCGGGACCGCGGCGTCGGTCGGCGAGTTGCTACCGCTGGCCTTGCTGGTGCTGTTGGCCATGGCGGTCCCGTTGAACATCGGCGGGTGGGGTCCGCGGGAGGGGGTCGCCGCGTGGGCTTTTGCCGCCGCCGGTCTCGGCGCCGCCCAGGGTGTCTCGGCGGCGGTCGTCTACGGCGTCATGGCGCTGGTCGCCACCCTGCCGGGTGCTGTGGTGCTGGTCGTTGCATGGCTGCATCGCTCGCCGGCTGTCCGGCCCGGATATGTTGCAGAACAACACGATTCAGCCGGGACCGGGCAGCTTCCCAGCCGTCGGTCCGAGGTCGTTCCCGGAGGTGTGGCCCATGTCTGATCGCCCGTACACCCTGCTGAGCTGCGGGATGTCGATCGACGGCTACCTCGACAGCGCCACGCAATCGCGCATGATGCTCTCGAACGAGGCCGATTTCGACCGGGTCGACGCCGTGCGCGCCGATTGCGACGCGATTCTGGTCGGTGCGGCCACCGTGCGGAACGACAACCCGCGGCTCCTGGTGCGCGCAAAGGCCCGGCAGGAGGGTCGTATCGCCCGCGGCCTGCGGCCCACCCCGATCAAGGTGACGGTGACCGGGCACGGCGAGTTGGACGAATGCGCGAGCTTCTTTTCCTGCGGCGATACCGAGAAGCTGGTGTATTGCGCCAGCGGGTCCGTTGCGCAGGCCCGGCGCCGGTTCGGGCCGGTGGCGACCGTCGTCGACGGCGGCCAGCCGGTCGACATGCGCTGGTTGAGCGAAGACCTCTACAGCCGCGGGGTCCAGCGGCTGATGGTCGAAGGCGGCGAGATGGTGCACACGCAATTTCTCACCGCCGACCTGGCCGACGAGCTGCAGCTGGTCGTTGCGCCCTTCTTCGTCGGCGATTCCCGGGCGAAGCGGTTCGTCAGCGACGGCCGCTTTCCGTGGAATCCGGACCGCCGGGCGACGCTGGTGGAGGTGCGGCAAATAGGTGACGTTGTCCTGCTGCGGTACGCGCTCTCGGCGCGGTTCCGGCTGAACTGACCAGGAGATCCGATGCGACGAACCCCGCCAACCGCGACCATCCGCACCCAGGTTTCGGTGCCGTTGCAATTCGCCGACGGCTATTCAACGACCGCTCGGGTATTTACCTTCGACGGCCTGGCGGACGGTCGGGAGCATCTGGCCTTCGGCCTCGGCGACCGGGCGGCAGGCACTTCCGCGGACTCCCACCAGGGTCCGACGCCGCTCGTTCGGCCGCACAGTGAGTGCCTCACCGGTGACGTGTTCGGCAGCCAACGCTGCGACTGCGGCGCACAGCTGCGGGAGGCCGTCGAGCTGATCGCCGACGCCGGCGGGTACCTGCTGTATCTGCGGCAGGAGGGACGCGGCATCGGCCTGTACGCCAAACTTGATGCCTACGCCCTGCAGGACGTCGGGCTGGACACCTACGAGGCCAACCTGGCGCTCGGTTTCGCGGAGGATCAGCGGGACTACACCGTCGCGGCGCAGATGGTGCAGGCTCTCGGGCTGAGCCGGATCGCCCTGCTGAGCAACAATCCGGACAAGGCAACGCAACTGGCCGCGCTCGGGGTGATCGTCACCGAGCGGGTGCCGACCGGGGTGCATCTGTCCGCGGCGAATGCCGGCTACCTGGCGACGAAGGCACAGCGCGGCGCCCACACATTGGACGTTCCGGTGGTCGGGCCGCATCGGGAGTGGCTGGCCAACCCAGCGGAGGCCCTAGAACCTGCACGGATCTCGTGGCCCGCCTGATGGGCGGCTCCGACTGCGGTTGCGGGTAGTTACTGCTGGTCCGGCGGGACGCGGCTGGTCCGGCGGGACGCGGCGAAACAGCGGCACAGTAGTGATGGTGAAACTGCTTGTCAACTGAATTGATAAAGGTCCGACTTTATCGGTTCGTAACCCCCCGAGCACTTGACGTGACGGTTTTGTTCGGTCGATACTCAAACTCATCGAAGCGCTTCGACGATCGAGTCAAGGTGACGACGACGCCGCCCCGGGTCAGGCAGTGGCGCAGGGTCGCGTTCGACTGCTCAGGTCATCAGACCCGTGAGAAGCACTGTCCAGTAAAGCGTTTCCGTCAACGAAGGGGACAACGCCAATGCCATCACCCATCCATCTCCGCCGGTTCCTGCTCGGCGCCGTCGCGGTGGTCGCCAGCACCGCCCTGGTGGCGTGCGGTTCCGCCAGCGACACGTCGTCGACGCCCGCAGTGGCATCCGGTGCTGCCGAGTCCGGTTCCACCGCGACCGGTGACGCCATCACCCTGAACTACTGGGCGTGGGGGACAGCCCAGGACGGACTTGTCGCCGCATGGAACAAAGCGCACCCGAACATCCAGGTCACCCATACCGATGCGGGCGGCGGGACCGACTCATCGGCCAAATTGCTGACCGCCGCACGAGCGGGGGAGGCCCCGGACGTGTCCGTGGTCGAGTATCAGACCCTGCCGGCGATGATCGTCGGCGACGTTGCTGCCGACATCACCGAATACGTCGGCGATGTGAAGGGCGCATTCACCGACTCCACCTGGGACCTCACGACTTTCAACGGCGCGGTGTACGGGGTGCCGCAGGACGTCGGTCCGATGGCGCTCGTCTACAACCAGGCCCGCTTTGCGGAATTGGGCATCACCGTTCCAAAGACGTGGGCGGAGTTCGCGACAGCGGCGGAGCAGGTGCGCAAGGCGGACCCGAGCACGTACATCGCCACCTTCAGCCCGGACGAGTTCGGCTTCTTCGCCGGCATGAGCCAGCAGGCCGGCGCGAAATGGTGGCAGGTCGACGGTGAGACCTGGACGGTCGGCATCGACGACGAGGCCTCGATGGAGGTCGCCGACTACTGGCAGGATCTCGTCGACCGGGATCTGGTGAAGGTCGAGAATGTACTGACGCCGGAGTACAACAAGGAGCTCAACGCGGGTCAGATGCTGTCCTGGCCGTCGGCTCTTTGGGCGCCCGGGGTCATCTACGGCGTCGCGCCGGAACAAGCCGGCCAGTGGGCAATGGCGCCGCTGCCGCAGTGGACCGCCGGTGACGCTAAGGTCGGCTACCAGGGTGGTTCGGCAGTGGTCGTGACCACGTCCTCGAAGCACCCGAAAGAAGCCGCTGAATTCGCCGCCTGGATCAACTCGAGCCAGGAGGGTGCCGATATCCAGCTCGCCACTGGTCAGTACCCGGCCTCGACACTGGGCCAGGAGGCGGCAGTCAGCAGCCCGCCACCGGTCCTGATGCCGCAGCAGACCGAATTCTGGCAGCTTGCTTCGGATATCGCCTCGGACACCGTTTCCGGGATTGTCTGGGGACCGAATGTCAATGTCGCCTCCAGCGCTTTCCAGGACGCAATGAGTAAGGCCGCGGACAACAAGACCCCCTTCCGGGACGCGTTGACCGTCACCCAACAGGCGGTCGTCGATGACATGACGAAGACCGGCTTCCAGGTTTCCTCCGACTGAGAAGTCCTCGGGTGGGGTCGGTTTCGGCTGACTCCACCGCTCGGTCCGGCCACTTTCACTGGAGAAAGACGATGACCATCCCAGCAACGCAGTCAGCCAAGGACGTTCCGCCGGTGCCGGCACCGGCCGAGCGGGAAGTGACTACCAACAAACGTGGCCGGCGCACCCTGATGCCCTATGTATTCCTGGCGCCGGCGATCGCGCTCTTTGTGATCTTCCTGCTGATCCCCATCGGATATGCGATCTATTTGAGCTTTCAGGGCCTGCGACTTGTCGGCGGTGGAGCCTTCGGAAAACGCACCCAAACATTTGTCGGCCTGGACAACTACCATACTGCCCTGACTGATCCGGAGTTCATTTCCTCTTTTGGTCGGCTTGCCATCTACGGGTTGATCGCGGTCCCGTTCACTCTGGGCCTTGCCTTGCTCTTCGCCCTGCTGCTCGACCACCCGAGGACGCGAACCAAGAGGTTCTCTCGCACCGCATTGTTCATTCCCTACGCAGTGCCCGGGGTGGTTGCCTCCCTGATGTGGGGTTTCATGTATCTGCCCTCCACCAGTCCGTTCAGTTACATCTCGGAGGCCATGGGTGCCGGTCCGATCCCCTTCCTCGATCTGCCTTTGCTTTTCCCCTCGGTCGCCAATATCGCGATCTGGGGTGGGGTCGGCTTCAACATGATCATCATTTACACCGCGCTGCGCGGCATCCCGGCCGACATCTACGATTCCGCCCGCATCGACGGAGCATCCGACTGGCAGATTGCTCGACGGATCAAGATTCCGTTGATTGCGCCGGCTCTCGTTCTGACCGGGCTGTTCTCACTGATCGGCACCCTCCAGGTCTATGGCGAACCGACGACCCTGGCCCCGATGACGTCCGCGATCACTCAGACCTGGGTCCCGCTCATGACCATCTACCGCGACGCCTTCACCAGGGACAACCTGCCGCTGGCCTCCGCGTCTTCGGTCATTCTCGCGGTCGGCACCGTGGTGATCTCGATCGTCGTCCTCAAGGTCACCCAGAAGCGTGCGTTTGGAGAGGGATCATGACCGTCGCCGCCCCTACCCTCGACCGCACCGGAGGTAAGGCCGGCTCCGGCAAGGGCGCGTTCGGTGGAATTCTGCCGACCATCGTCCTGCTCGTTGGCGCCATCTATTGCCTCATCCCGGTCGCCTGGGTCATCGTCGCCTCCTCGAAGTCACCCGGAGAATTGTTCTCCACCTTCACCTTCGCCCCCGGCAACGGGCTGTTGACCAATATCGGCGATCTGTTTGCCTACGGCGACGGGCAGTATGCCCTGTGGGCCTGGAACAGCCTGCTCTACGCGGGGGTCGGTGCCGTCCTATCCACCGCCGTCTCCGCCATGGCCGGCTTCGCGCTCGCCAAGTACGACTTCGCCGGCCGCAATCTGATCTTCTACGCCATTCTGGGCGGCGTCCTCATCCCCGGGATCACCCTGGCTGTGCCGCAATACCTCCTGCTCTCCGGGCTCGGCATGGCTGGCACTTACTGGTCCGTGCTCTTGCCGTCGATCATCTCGCCGTTCGGTATCTACCTCTGCCGGGTCTACGCGCAGGCCGCCGTACCCGCGGAGACCATCGAAGCTGCCCGCATCGACGGCGCCAACGAGTGGCGAATCTTCACCAGGGTCGCCATTCCCATGATGGTCCCCGGCCTCGTCACCGTGTTCATGCTGCAGTTCGTCGGCATCTGGAACAACTTCCTGCTGCCGTTCATCATGCTGTCCGACGAGAACAAGTACCCGCTGACGGTGGGGCTGTACACGCTGCTGGCCAAGGGATCCGGGCAGGCGTCGCTGTATTCGCTGGCCATCACCGGCGCCATGCTGTCGATCATCCCGCTGGTTGCGCTGATGCTTTTCCTGCAGCGCTTTTGGCAGCTCGATCTGATCAGCGGCGGGCTCAAGGGATGAGTAAGAACCCGACGCGCACAGCCGAGCGGGACGCGATCCGAACGTTGGGTTCGACCGGACTCTCGGTCAGCGCGGTGACGCTGGGGACATCGGGCCTGGGCAGCACCGAGAGAGTGAGCGATGCGCAGGCCGCGGCGGTCATCGGGGCTGCACTGTCCTCACCCATCACCGTTATCGACACCGGCAACAATTACGGCGTCAGCGAGCAGCGGATCGGGCAAACTCTGGTTCGGCACGGCGGTGTACCCGCCGGCAAGTTGATCGTCACCAAGGTCGATCCACTGCCCGGCGGCGCCGACTTCTCCGGAGCGCGGGTGCGAGAATCGCTGCGGGAGAGCATGGATCGACTAGGCGTTGATCGACTACGACTCGTTCATTTCCATGACCCGGAGCGCATCACCTTCGCCGACGCAATGTCCCCGGACGGCCCAGTCCGGGCTTTGCTCGAGCTGCAGGAACAGGGGGCCATCGAGCATCTCGGTGTCGCGGGCGGTCCGGTGCGGCTGCTCGAGGAGTATGTCCGGACGGGCCATTTCGCTGTCGTGCTGACCCACAACAGGTTCACTCTGGTCGACCGGTCAGCGGACTCACTGCTGAATCTGGCCGCGGACAAGAACATCGGAGTGTTCAACGCGGCCCCATACGGCGGTGGATTCCTCACCGTGCAATCCCACCTCAATTACTGCTATCGACCGTCAACCCGGCAGCAACTCGATGCGCGGCACGCGATGATCGCCCGATGCGCTGCCTACGGTGTCGACCTACCAACGGCCGCATTGCATTTCAGTCTGCGAGACGCCCGCATCGCCTCGACGGTGGTCGGCGTCTCCAGGATCGAGCAGCTCGAACAGACCCTGGCAAGGCTGGCCGCCACGGTCCCGGCGGAGCTGATGTCGGAGCTGATTGCGCTCTCCCCGGGGCCGGGGAGCTGGCTCGGTCCGGACAGGGCCTGACGAGCCGTCGAATAACCGGAGAAAGATGCGCTTCACCCGAGATGCCATTTTCCACACACGCCATTGCCCCAGGGAGGCAGCATGACCAGCTCGGCGCGGCCGCTGAACACCGACGTATTCCTGTTCGGGGGTGATTACAACCCCGAACAGTGGACGGAAGACGTGTGGCGGGAGGACGTCCGGCTGATGCAGGAGGCCGGCGTCAATGCGGCGACCATCGGCGTGTTCTCCTGGGCAATGTTGGAGCCCAAGGAGGGCATCTACGATTTCGGCTGGCTGGACCGTGTCCTGGCCCTGCTATACGAGGCCGGGATCGGCGTTATCCTGGCTACGCCGACCGCGTCGCCGCCGCCGTGGTTCTCGCTGAGTCACCCGGACGCACTCCCGGTGACCGAAGACGGCGTTCGCCTCTCGCACGGGAGCCGGGACACCTATTGCCCCAGCGCGCCGGCCTATCGCGCCGCCAGCGTTGCCATCGCCACTGAATTGGCACAGCGTTACGCCCGACATCCCGCACTGCTGGCCTGGCACGTCCACAACGAGTACGGGACCTACTGCTTCTGCGACCATGTCGCCGCGGCTTTCCGGGTGTGGCTGCAGGACAAGTACCGGACATTGCACGAGCTGAATGCGGCCTGGTACACGGCATTCTGGAGCCAGGGTTACAGCGGCTGGGACGAGATCTTCCCTCCGCGCCGCACGCAGTACCTGCACAATCCGACACATGCCGTGGATTTCCGCCGGTTCATGTCGGACGAATTCCTGGCGTCCTGGCGCGAACAGCGCGACATCATCCGGCGGTCAGGGTCCCGCGCGCCGGTGACCACGAACTTCATGCTGCCCGATTGGAACCACATCGAGCAGTGGAGTTGGGCCGACGAACTTGATTTCGTCGCGATCGACCACTATCTCGATACCACCGGTGCGGACGGCGAGACCTTCGCCGCCTATGCCGGCGACCTGACCCGTTCCTGGGGCGGCGGCGCGCCATGGCTGCTGATGGAGCAGGGCGCGGGGATCATCCCGCTCTACGGCGAGCGGTATGCCAGCAAGGCGCCGGGGCGAATGCTTCGAAACTCCTTGTCCTACATCGCCCGCGGGTCACAGGGTGCCCTGTTCTTCCAATGGCGAGCGCCGGCCGCTGGCGCCGAGGTCTGGCATTCCGGGCTTGTTCCGCACGCCGGGTCCGACTCGCGGATCTTCCGGGAGACCTCCGAGATCGGCCGCATCCTGGCTACCATCGCCGAGATTGCCGCGCCGCCGGAGGGCGGCCCGTTGATCGAATCCGAGGTGGCAATCCTCTGGCATGCAGATGGCTGGTGGGCGCTGGACAACAAGTCGATGCCGTCGGAACAGCTGAACTATTCGGCGGCAATCCGGAGCACCCACCGCGCTCTGTGGCTGGCCGGCTATTCGGTTGATTTCGTTCGGCCGGGCGCCGACCTGTGCCACTACCGACTGGTGCTGATACCGAGCATGTTCAGCCTGGACGACAGCTCGGTCCAGGCGCTCGGCGACTACGTCGTCGGCGGCGGGCATCTCGCAGTCTGGTATTTCAGTGGGATCGCCGATGAGAACCAGCATGTGACCCCCGGCGGCTATCCTGGCCGGTTGCGCGAATTGCTCGGCATCCGGGTCGAGGAGTTCATCCCACTCGGTCCCACCGACTCCGTTGAACTCAGCGACGGATCCGTCGGAAGACAGTGGAGCGAGGTCATCAGACTCGAGTCGGCTTCAGTCGTCACGGACTATGTCGGCGGCGAGCTCGACGGCCTGCCGGCGATCACCCGGAACGACGTGGGCGCCGGCCGGGCGCACTATGTGTCCACCCACCTTCCGCCGGACGACCTCGTCGACCTCGTCGCCGGGTTGGCGGCGGGAGCCGGTGCCCGACGAGTTCTCGGCACTCCGCCGATCGCCGGGGTTGAGGTTGTGAGGCGGCACGCAAAGGCCGGGAGCTACCTTTTCGTGCTCAACCACGCCGGTTCGGCCGTCGAGCTGACCGGCGCTGGCTGGGACCTGATCAGCGGCGGCCCGGCTGACTCCGGCCTGGCCATCTCCGGCGGCGGTGTTGCCGTGCTGCGGGAGCAATCCATCGGCGATCGACTACCGGAGTGGTCACTGCGCCTGGTGCCGCCCGGGGTGTGATGCTGGAGGCAGCCGAACGAGCGGTGGGACATCGGCAGGACGGGGTGGGTCGAGGTGGCAACCATGCAGGACGTTGCCACCTTGGCCAATGTCTCGTTGAGCACGGTGTCTTACGCGATCAACAAGACCCGACCCATCTCCGCGGCGACCCGCGAGCGCATCGAGCGGGCGATGGTCGAGCTCGACTTCCGGCCCAACGCCATTGCGCGCAGCCTGGCCAGTAAGCGCAGTCGGATCCTGGCGCTCACCTTTCCCGGCATCGAAAACGGGCTTGGCGCCACAGTCATGGAGTTCGTGACCAGCGCGGCGGAGGCCGCCCGCAGCCGCGGCTATCACCTGGTGATCTGGCCCTACGCGCCGTCCGAGGCAGACGCCATGCGGGACATGAGCCGCAGCGGCCTGGCCGACGGGGTGATCATCATGGAGGTGCGCCAGGACGACCCAAGAGTGCGGGTGCTCGATGCGGCGGGCGTCCCCCTCACGATGATCGGTCGAGCCGACGACAGCAATGACAGCCGCTGTGTCGATATCGATTTCGATGCCACCACGGAGGACGCCGTTGCCCATCTCGTCTCCCTGGGGCATCGGCGATTCGCTCTGCTCAACCATTCGACCGCCAGCCGCGATCACGGCTACGGTCCGACAGTCCGCGCCCACCGTGGCTTTGTCGCGGCACTGGAACGCCGTGGACTGATCGGGGAGACCGTCTGGTGTGCCGAGTCACCGTCAGCGGGCCGGGTAGCGGCAGCGGAACTGCTGGCGAGATCGCCCGAGACGACCGCCATCATCGCGATGAACGAAAACGCCGTCATCGGCGCAGTTGTCGAGCTGGCGCAGCTGGGATTCAGCATTCCCAAGGACATCTCGGTGCTGTCCATCGTCTCCACGCCACTGGTCGCCGAGATGGTTCAGCCACCGTTGACCACGTTGCATGCACCCGGTGCGGAGCTCGGGCGGCTGGGTGTGCATTCGCTGCTCGATCAGCTGGATGGCCGGGACCCCGTCGGGGGATCGATCCTGCTGCCGTGCCGCTGGGAATCAGGTCTCAGTACCGGCCCGGTCCGTGACGCCGTGACGCCGTGACGCCGTGACGCCGTGACGCGACCGCACCGGAGCCGTTACCAAGTTGTGACATAACTCGCTTGACTCCCATCATTTGTTTGACCAATACTCAAAGTCATCGAAGCGCTTCGACGAAGGCGTTCTGGAGCAGTGATCGAAGCGCTTCGATATCGAGTGAAGCCCAGCAAAAAATGTCATTGACGACGAAGGAGGCGAGATGGCCACCATGCAGGATGTCGCCACCCTTGCCCACGTCTCGCTGAGCACCGTTTCCTATGCCATCAACAACACCCGGCCCATTTCGGCGGCCACCCGGGAGCGCATCGAACGAGCGATGGTCGAGTTGGACTTCTGGCCCAATGCGATCGCCCGCAGCCTGGCCAGTCGTCGTAGCCGCATCATTGCGCTGACCTTCCCGGGTATCGAAAATGGCCTCGGCAGCACCGTGATGGAATTCGTCACCAGCGCTGCCGAAGCGGCCAGGGCCCGCAACTATCACCTGGTGGTGTGGCCCTATGCGCCCTCCCAGGCCGTCGAGATGCGGGAGATGAGCCGGGACGGTCTCACCGACGGCGTCATCATCATGGAAGTTCGCCGCGACGATCCGCGAGTGCGAATCCTGGACGCCGCCGGGGTCCCGCTGACAATGATCGGCCGCGCCGACGACAGCAATGACAGCCGTTGCGTGGACATCGACTTCGACGCCACCACGGAAGACGCGGTTGCCCACCTCGCCTCGCTGGGCCATCGGCGGATCGCGCTGCTCAACCACTCGGAGGCCAGTCGCGACCACGGCTACGGGCCAACCCTGCGCGCCGAGAGCGGCTTCCGGGCGGCGCTGGTGCGGCGTGGGTTGACCGGTGAAACCGTGTGGTCCGAGGAAACCCCGGCCGCCGGCCGACGGGCAATCGCGTCCCTGCTCGACGCGCACCCCGATCTCACTGCCCTGGTCGCCATGAACGAGAGCGCCGTCATCGGCTCGGTGTCCGAGCTCGCCGCGCGGGGTTTGGTTGTGCCGCAGGACTTCTCGGTGCTCTCGATCGTCTCGTCCCCGTTGGTGGCCGAAATGGTGCAGCCCGCGCTGACGACTCTGCACTCGCCCGGCGCCGCACTCGGCCGGCTCGGAGTCCACTCCCTACTCGACCAGCTCGACGGTCGCGATCCGGTCGGAGGACCGGTATTGCTGCCCTGCCGATGGGAGGCCGGCCACAGTACTGGGCCGGTCTCGCCGGAGACTCTCCGGCACCGCTAACGCCACCTCCCTGTTCGAAACTAGTGACCAAACAGCGACAACGAGCCGGCAGACAGCCTGGCCCGGCGATGCCACGTACCCCCGATCAGGTCGTTCCGACGACCCCCAGCGTGACCCGGCACCGGTCATCGATGCCGTCCAACTCCAGGAGGAACCGCCATGAGAATTCCCCGTCAACGAGCAGGCTGGGTTGCCGCGCTCGCTGCGCTGTCCCTGACGCTGGCCGCATGCTCCGGCTCGTCCGACTCCGGCACTGCCGGCTCCGCCGATTCCTCGAGCGCGGCCGCCGAGGAAGGCGGCACCCTGAAGCTGTGGCATTACGAGAGTGCCAACGGCGCGATGGGTATCGCCTGGGACAAGGCCATCGAGATCTTCAAGACCGAGCACCCCGGTGTCACGGTCGATTTCGAGCGGAAGGCCTTCGAGCAGATCCAGCAGAACGCAGGGATGATCATCAGCTCCGATGAGGGCCCGGACATCATGGAATACAACAAGGGCAACGCCACCGCCGGCCTGCTCGCCTCGCAGGGCCTGCTCACCGACCTGACCGAACAGGCCATCACCCGCGGCTGGGACACCGCGCTCCCGCCGAGCCTGCAGACCACGGCCAAGTACGACGAGAAGGGCGTCATGGGTGACGGCAACTGGTACGGCGTCCCCAATTACGGCGAGTACGTCATGGTCTATTACAACAAGGACGCATTCGCGGCCAACAACATCGCGGTCCCGACCACGCTGGACGAATTCACCGCGGCGATGGACACCTTCGTGGCGGCCGGCACGACCCCGCTCTGCATGGCCGGCGCCGAGTACCCAGCCGGTCAGCTGGCCTATCAACTGGCGCTGACCAAGGCCGACCGCTCGTTCGTCGACGACTACCAGCTTTACCAGAACCAGGTCGACTTCCAGGCCGACCCGCTGAAGTACGGCGCGGACACCTTCGACCAGTGGGTCAAGAAGGGCTACATCTCGCAGGAATCGGCGTCCCTCAAGGCAGAGGACATGGGCACCGGATTCATCGGCGGCAAGTGCCCGATGATCGTCTCCGGTAGCTGGTGGTACGGCCGATTCGCGGAGGAGATCACCGGATTCGATTGGGGCACCTTCCTTTTCCCGGGAACCAAGCTGAGCCTGGGGTCCTCGGGCAACCTGTGGGTCGTCCCGGAGGCCTCCAAGAACAAGGAACTGGCCTACGACTTCATCGATATCACGATGAGCCCCGAGGTCCAGGCGCTGCTGGGCAACAGCGGCGGCATTCCGGTGGCCGCCGACCCGTCGACGATCACCGACCCGAAGAACTCCGAACTGATCGCCAACTTCAACAAGATCACCGCCGCGGACGGGCTGGCGTTCTACCCGGACTGGCCCGTCCCGGGCTACTACGACGTGCTGGTCTCCGGGTTCCAGTCGTTGATCAACCAGTCGAAGACGCCGGCCGAGGTGCTGGACCAGATCGCGGGTCCGTACCAAGAGGGTGTCGAAACCATTCAGGCCGGCTGACCCCAGCGACCAGTGCACCCAGTGCGGTGCGACGGACCAGCACGACCGTCGCACTGCGCCGCGGGTCAGATCAGCCTTAGGAGAAGACATGTCGAAAACTGCAGAGGTCAGTGCCCCGGCCACGGCTGTGAGCTCTGAGGCTGCGACGCCCCGCGTCCGCGCAAGGACCAACGAGACTCCCGGGTTCAGTTCCCGGCCGTACTACCTGTACCTGATCCCCGGCGGTCTGCTCTTCGTGGCCGTGATTCTGGGACCCCTGATCTACAACGTGTATCTGTCGCTCACGAAATGGTCGGGAGTCGGCACGCCCAAATTCATCGGCTTCGACAATTACCTCAAGCTGATGGGGGACAGTGTCTTCTGGGAGTCTTTCAAGAACTCCGTCGCGATGATCATCGCCATGGTGGTCATTCCGACGCTGATCGGGCTGTTCCTGGCATCGGTGTTGTTCGACTACCTGGGAAAGCGGTTCGGCGGCGCGAGCGTGAGCGTCCTGCGGGGTGTCTTCTATCTGCCGCAGGTCCTGCCGGTCGTGGTGGCCGGAATCGTCTGGGGCTGGATACTGCGGCCAGATGGTGCTTTCAATGCCTTCCTCGATTCGATCGGCCTGCAGGGGTTCACCCGGGACTGGCTGGGCGACCCGAATACCGCGCTGCCCATGGTGATGTTGGTGATGGTCTGGGTGCAGATCGGCTATCCCGTCGTCATTTTCATGTCCGCATTGCAGCGGGTCGACCCGGAGATCTACGAGGCAGCGGAAATCGACGGCGCCGGATACTGGGCACGATTCCGGGCGATCACCATTCCGCAGATCAAGCCAGAAACGTTCGTGGTCGCGCTGACCTGCACCATCGCGGCGCTGAAAGTCTTCGGACCGATCTATGCGCTCACTCGGGGTGGCCCGGAGAACTCCACCAACGTGCCGTCGTACTTCGCGTATTTCACGTTTTTCAAGAAGCTGAACGTCGGGTACGGGGCAGCCATCGCCACTGTGCTGACGTTGATCATCGTCCTCGTCGCCGTCGCCATCATGCGTTGGCAGGCAAGTTCCGAGAAGAAGGAAGCGGCATGATCCCCGAGCCGACATCCGAGACCTGTCGAGCGAATCATCAATACCGATGCGGGAATCCGCGAGGGACGAGCGGAGACCCCTCATGAGTGTTCCGGCCATCGATACCCAGGGTCCGACGGAATCCGTCGCCACCACCGAATCCCCGGCCCAGCGGCTCGCCAACGAGCGGGCCGCCCGAGCCCGCGATCGCTTTCACCGGGGCAGCGGCCGCTGGTTCGTCCTGGTAGCCGTCGCCGCGGCCGCCCTGCTGATGCTGATCCCGTTCGCGCTGATGCTGCTCAATGCCTTCAAGTCGCCGGCCGACTATTCGACCAACGGCCCGCTGAGTTGGCCGACGGAGTTCTACACCAAGGGCCTGGTGACCTATTGGAATCAGGTGAATTACCCGGAGAAGCTCTGGAACTCCACCGTCATCGCGGGAACGGTTGCCGTCGCCGCCGTGTTCATCTCGCTGCTCAATGCCTATGCGATCGGCATCGGCAGGGTGAAGGGTCGACTGTGGATCGTCGCATTGTTCCTGCTGGGCAACATGATCCCGCAGGAGGCGTTGGTGTACCCGCTGTACTTCTTCGCCAAGGAGATCGGGCTCTACAACACCAAGCTCGTCGTGATCATCATCTTCACCGTCATCCAGAGTGCCTTCGGCACCTACTTGTTGGCCTCCGTGCTGGGCACCTTCCCGAAGGCTCTGCTGGAGGCGGCGGCACTGGACGGCGCCACGAAGTGGCAGATCCTGTGGAAAGTGGTCTTTCCCATCGTGCGGCCGACGCTGTCGGTGCTGTTGATCTTCTTCTTCATCTGGACCTGGAACGAGTTCTTCATTCCACTGGTGATGTTGATCGACAACGCCACCCAGACGATCCCGGTGGCGCTGGCCTCCCTGCAGGGCGACCGACTGATGGATGCCCCCACGACCAACGCGGGCGCGCTGATCAGCCTGATCCCCGCGGTGATCTTCTTCTTCATCTTCCAGCGCACACTGACTCGCGGGGTCACCGCGGGCGCGATCAAATAGAACCCAAGGCCAATTGAGTTGCCACTTCCGTGCCCGTCGATCGCTGTGAAGGGCCCTGAAGTGGCGACTCGATCTGGCGACCGAGAAGGGCATGGATCATGAAGTTCAGCGACGGATATTGGATGGTGCGGGCGGGCTTCGACGTCCAGCATCCCGCTCAGGCCTACGACATCAGCGCCGACGAAAGGACACTCACCGTCTTGGCGCCCACCGGGGTGATCACCGCCCGAGGCGACACGCTCAACCGGCCGACGGCAACGATCACGCTGTCCACCCCGCTGGCCGGGGTGATCGGGGTGCGGATCGAACATCATGCGGGCGTCCGCGATCCCGGACCGAACTTTGCCCTTCCCGGAGCGGACGACCCGGTCCCGGCGATCGGCATCACCGAGGGCGAAGCCACTTTCACCTCCGGTGACCTCACGGCGAGGGTGGTGCGCGGCCAGCAGTGGGGGTTGGACTTCGAGTCCGCCGGTGCCATCTTGACCAGGAGTGCGCCGAAGTCGATCGGCCTTGCCACCGATTCCGACGGCAAGAGCTATGTGTACCAGCAACTCTCGCTGGGCGTCGGGGAGCAGGTCTACGGCCTGGGTGAGCGATTCGGCCCGGTCGAGAAGACCGGCCAGACGGTGGACATCTGGAACGCCGACGGCGGGACCAGCAGCGAGCAGGCGTACAAGAACGTGCCCTTCTTCTGGACCAACCGGGGCTATGGGATCTTCGTGAACCACCCCGAGCAGGTCTCCTTCGAGATCGGCTCCGAGGCGGTGTCCCGCACTCAGTTCTCGGTGCCCGGCCAGTCCTTGGAGTACTTCGTCATCCACGGGCCGTCAGGAAAGGACGTCCTGGAGAAGTACACGGCGCTGACCGGCCGGCCGCCCCGGGTTCCGGAATGGTCGTTCGGGCTGTGGTTGTCCACCTCGTTCACCACCAACTATGACGAGAAGACGGTCAGCAGCTTCATCGACGGCATGGCCGAGCGCGAGATTCCGCTCAGTGTGTTTCATTTCGATTGTTTCTGGATGCGGGAATTCCGCTGGTGCGACTTCGAGTGGGACCCGGTCACCTTCCCGGAGCCGGAGGCGATGCTCGCCCGGCTGAAGGCCAGGGGCCTGCGGATCTGTGTGTGGATCAACCCCTACATCGCGCAGCGGTCCGCGTTGTTCGAGGAAGGCAGGGCCAAGGGTTACCTGGTCACCAGGGCTGACGGCAGCGTCTGGCAGTGGGACAAGTGGCAGGCTGGGATGGCCCTCGTCGACTTCACCAATCCCGCTGCGGCGCAATGGTATTCATCGCACCTGGAGCGGTTGATCGACCAGGGAGTGGACGCCTTCAAGACCGACTTCGGCGAGCGGATCCCGACGGACGTCACCTGGTCGGACGGGTCGGACCCCGAGCGGATGCACAACTATTACACCCACCTGTACAACCGGACGGTGTTCGACCTGCTGGAGCGCCGCAAAGGCACCGGTGAGGCCGTGCTCTTCGCCAGGTCGGCCACCACCGGGGGCCAGCAATACCCCGTGCACTGGGGCGGCGACTGCGATTCCACCTACGAATCGATGGCGGAGACGTTGCGCGGCGGGTTGTCGTTGGCCGCCAGCGGGTTCGGCTACTGGTCGCACGACATCGGCGGCTTCGAGGGCACCCCGGATGCCGGCGTCTTCAAACGCTGGCTGGCCTTTGGCCTGCTGTCCAGTCACAGCCGGTTGCACGGCTCGAACTCCTACCGGGTGCCGTGGGCCTTTGACGACGAGGCGGTCGAGATCACCCGGAAGTTCACCCGGCTGAAGATGTCCCTGATGCCGTACCTGGCGGGAGCGGCGCTGCAGGTGCAGGACCGCGGCACCCCCATGCTGCGCCCGATGGCGCTGGAATTCCCCGACGATCCGGCCACCGGGCATGTCGACACCCAGTACATGCTCGGCGACTCGTTGCTGGTCGCACCGGTGTTCACTGCCGACGGCACCGTGCGGTTCTACGTCCCGGAGGGCACCTGGACCCAGCTGCTCGACGGGCAGACTGTGACCGGCCCGCGCTGGGTCGCCCAGGAGCACGGCTTCGATTCGCTGCCGTTGCTGGCCCGCCCGGGTTCCGTCATCCCGATCGGTTCTCATGACGACCGGCCCGACTACGACTACCCCGACGGCGTCGCCCTGCACCTGTTCGGCATCGAGGCGCTGAGCAGCGCGACCGTGCACGTCCCGGCGCTCGGCGGGACGCCGGCCGGTGCCGATGCCCGGTTCGAGGTGACCCGCGACGGCACTGAGCTCACCGTGCGCCGCGCGGCCGGCCGACAGCTGCCCTGGTCGGTGGTACTCCCGGCCGGGGTCGACGTCACGGCCCTGACCGGCGGGGAAGCGCTCCCACGCGCGGGTGGAACCGGTTTCATCGTGCGGGCCCTGTCCGATATCGTCACGATGAGCGTTACCGCTCTGTGACCGTCCCCGAGTTGATCCATGCAGGAGGAATCCCACAGATGACCAGCCCGCAGCGCACCTTTCCCCAGGATTTTCTGTGGGGCTCGGCAACGGCGTCGTACCAGATCGAGGGTGCCTTTGACGAGGACGGCCGGACCTTCTCGATCTGGGACACCTTCTGCCGGACTCCCGGCAAGGTGCTGAACGGAGACAACGGCGACGTCGCGGACGATCACTACCACCGCTGGGCGGACGACGTCGCGCTGATCAAGGGCCTCGGGCTGCAGGCCTACCGGTTCTCATTGGCCTGGCCGCGGATTCAGCCCGGCGGGTCCGGGGCGTTCAACCCGAAGGGCATCGCCTTCTACTCGCGGCTGGTGGACGGCCTGCTCGAGGCGGGGGTGCAGCCGGTCACCACGCTGTACCACTGGGATCTGCCCCAGGAGCTGGAGGACGCGGGCGGCTGGGCCAACCGGGAGACCGCGCTGCGGTTCGCCGACTACGCCGAGCATGTCGCAGGTGCGCTCGGTGACCGAATTTCGGTGTGGACGACGCTCAACGAACCGTGGTGCTCGGCCTTCCTGGGTTACGGGTCCGGGGTGCATGCGCCGGGCCGGGTGAACGGTGAGGATGCGTTGAAGGCGGCGCACCATCTCAACCTCGGACATGGTCTCGCGGGTCGGGCGATCAAGTCGGTGCTCGGCGAGGACACCCAGATTTCGGTCACCCTGAACCTGCATGTCACCCGACCGGTCGACCCGGAATCAGCCGCCGATCGGGATGCCGTTCGCCAGCTCGACGCCGTCGGCAACCGGGTGTTCCTCGGCCCGATGCTCGATGGGGCCTATCCGGCGGATCTGCTGGCCGACACCAAGTCCGTCACCGACTGGTCCTTCGTCAAGGACGGGGACGAGGCGACGGCCGCCGTCCCGCTGTCCGTGCTGGGGATCAACTACTACTCGACCTCCCGAGCGCGGCGTTACGACGGCGTGGGGCCCAAGTCGCAGGCCGATGGTCACGGCGATTCCGAGGGCACACCCTGGGTGGGCGCCGACGACATCGAATTCCTGCAGCAGCCCGGCCCCTACACCGCGATGGGTTGGAACATCGACCCGTCCGGTATGGAGGAGTTGCTCACCGACATCGGCCGGCGGTACCCGAACCTGCCGCTGATGGTCACCGAGAACGGTGCCGCGTTCTACGACACGGTGTCCGAGGACGGCCAGGTGCACGACGCGGATCGCGTCTCGTACCTGCACGGCCACATCGACGCGGTCGGTCGGGCCATCGATGCCGGTGCCGACGTCCGCGGGTACTTCCTGTGGTCGCTGTTGGACAACTTCGAATGGGCCTGGGGCTACGACCGTAGGTTCGGCATCATCCGGGTCGACTACGACACCCAGCAGCGCACGGTCAAGGACTCGGCGAAGTGGTACGCCGAGCTGATCCGGACGCGCCAATTGCCCGCGGTGGACGCAGTCCCGGCCGACGGTCTGCCGGTCGGCTGACGCCACGGCCGGCCCGCTGCCGTTGTGGGTGGGACGGTGAGTGCTCGGTGGCGGTTGGCTGGGCGGCCGGACCGGGCCGGGCCCGGCCGGAGGTGGTTGCCGGCTGCGCCTGGAACGGTGCTGATGGGGTAGACCTTGCGCTGAAGGCGGACTGCAGTCGTGGTGAAGCAGTAGAAGTGCCCCTACAGCAGTGCTTCGGCTAGCCGGCCCGACGCGATCTCAGGCCGCAGCGACGCCGGGGAACGACTGTGCGGCGCCGGCCAGAATTCCTGTCCAGGCTCCGAGGATCGCCGAGCTGCCGGCGGTCGGCCGAACCGTCCACCCAGTTTGGTTGCCGGCGAACTGCTGCACGGCCTGCAGCGTGGTTCCTGTCTCGTGCTTGCCGTGCCACATCTGCACCGGAACCCGCACCGCGGCCGGATCGAGTACCCACTGCGCCGGCCCGGCCGGTCGGGCCGGCGCGGTCCAGGCGGGGTTGATCTGCGCGGAATCGGCGGCGACGGCCTCGCGGAAGTCGGTCTCCTGCCAGCGGTCACCCAGCACCTGAGCGGAAATGACGTCGAGTCGATCGAGCATTCGCGACCAGGTGGCTTCCTGCGTCAGGTCCGCATCCTTGCCGGCCGCCTCGATCCACGAGGCCAGCGGCCCGGTCCAGTTCTTGGCCTGCCGCCGGGTGAAGGGGTGCAGCATCCCGCGGCGGACTGCGGAGTTGCTGGGCATGCGCACCGAGACGGCCGAAACAGACGTCACCAATGCCGGATACCGGGCGGCGAAGGCGAACGCGTCGTCGGCGCCCTGACCGATACCGATGACCGCGACCCGACCGACAGCGAGGGTCTCCACCATCCGACGCAGATCCTCCGCCGGTTGTTCGGAGCCGCCGAACCCGATCGGATCCGAGATGCCGATCCCTGGCCGGTCGACGGCCAACAACCGGATAGCAGCCGGCAGAGCGCTGTCGTGCAGCAGCCAGCCGGGCGCCAGCCGGGAGGACCCGGTGTCCGGAACCAGTACGCAGGGGAGCCCCCGGGCACTGCCGTACTCGGTCCAGGCCATTGCCCGGCCGTCCGGAAGTCGCAGCGCACCGTAGGAAGCATGCTCGGCGAGCGGCAACAGGATGTCGTCGTCGTCGAACACTTCCGGTTGGATACGGGATTCGCGTACTGCCGTCATGGGTGTTCCTCTGTTGGTCGCCGTCTGCTCATCGCCGAGGGCCGCAAGGCCCGCAACTATGAATCGAACGCGTCCCCGTGACCGACAAGATGTACATCCCCCCGGAGGCTTGCGCTGGGCAGCGCGCACGACTCACACAGCAGTTATATGCGCTCGAGGTGCCGTTCGCAGCAGTTTCGATACCGATCTGTGATGTGACGATTCGGTGACGCCTCATCCGCGAGGTAATCGTCCGTGCAAGGTGACTGTTGGTAGCGGTCAGGAACAAATTTTCCCGAATGGCGGGTGAACATTCAGTGACGCCCTCCGTTCCGCCGATCGCGCCAGGCGACCCAGGACGGGACGTGGGAGAGGTCGTAGTCGGGGCCGGAAACGCTGATCGTGAACAGTGAGAAGCCCACCTGGACCAGCGCGTCGGCCGCCGCCGTGTCGGTGCCGGAGACGGCGGTCGAGTGTTCGATCTCCGCGGGATCACGGCCAATTGCGCTGCAGTGCTCGGCCAGCACGGAGGTCTTGTGGGTCATCGTCGCGAGGTTGCCGAAGGCGTGCCAGATCGACGCGAAGTTGGCGACGTACTTGAGCGTCTTACGTTCGCCACCGCCGCCGATCAGCACCGGGATGGGACGTAGCGGGAGCGGGTTCCCCACTTTCAGCCGCGCGGCCATCCGTGGCAGGTACTCATTTCCCAGGAGGCTCAATCTGCTGCCCGGGGTGCCGAATTCGTAGCCGAACTCGTCGTAATCCTTCTCCTTCCATCCGCCGCCGATCCCCAGGATCAGCCGTCCGCCGGAGATGTGGTCGACGGTGCGGGCCATGTCGGCGAGCAGGTCAGGATTGCGGTAACCGCCGCCGGTGACCAGGGCGCCGATCTCGACCCGTTCGGTTTGTTCGGCCCACGCGCCGAGCATCGTCCAGCATTCGAAATGCTTGCCGTCCGGGTCGCCGCTGAGCGGAAAGAAGTGGTCCCAGTTGAAGATGATGTCGACGTCAAGGTCTTCGGCTCGCAGCACCGCATCCCGGATCGCGCGGTAGTCGGCGTGCTGCGGCTGGAGTTGGACGCCGAGGCGGATCGGCTTGTCAGAGGCGGTCATGACGACCATCGTGCCTGCGGTGACCGACCGGCCCGCCATCACCCCGGTCAGCCGCGCTGAGCGCTGAAACGGCCAGGGCCGGGGACAGGGCGATTACGCCGGTCGAGAAGCCGCGCCGCGCTGTCGGTGGCGGCGATTACCTTGCAAAGGGTGAGCAACGCGACGAGCACCGAACCGGCCGACCTGCTGTCCGGGCCGGCCGCAGCCGGCCCCCGGTCGCCCGGCACAAAGCCGGGCAGGGCCGGGCAGATCGCCGATGCCGATGCCCCACTGCAACCCCGTGCCCGGCTGTCGCTGCTCTGGCCGTACCTGCGCCCGCACCGCGCGGTGCTGCTGCTGGTCACCGCGATCTCGATCGTCGGCGCGGTGCTGTCGGTCGCGCAGCCCGCCGTCGTCGGTCTGGTGATCAATTCCGTTCAGGATTCGAAACCGCTGACCGGCATCGTCGCGTTACTCGTGGTGCTGGTGCTGGCGACCGCCGTGATCAGCGGCATTCAGCAGTACCTGTTGCAGCGGACGGCCGAAGGCGTCGTGCTGGACACCAGGCGGCTGCTGGTGAGCCGACTGCTGCGGTTGCCGATCAACGAGTTCGACACCCGGCGGACTGGCGACCTGGTCTCCCGGGTCGGATCGGACACCACCCTGCTCCGGTCCGTGGTGACGTCCGGCCTGGTCGATGCGGTGTCCGGGGCCCTGGTTTTTGTCGGTTCGGTGATCGCCATGGCGCTGATCAGCCTGCCGTTGCTCGGGCTGACGCTGATCGTCGTTGCGGTGGCGATCGGCACCGTCATCGGGCTCGGCGGCCGCATCCAGAAGCTGACCCTGACGGCCCAGACGCAGGTCGGGGCGCTTGCGGCCGGCGTGGCCAGGGCGATCCCCGGGGTCCGCACCATTCGCGCGGCGGGAGCCACCCAGCGCGAGACGGTCGAGCTGGAAGCCTTGGCCGGCAATGCCTACGGCACCGGAGTGCGGCTGGCAAAGGTGATGGCGCTGATCGCGCCCATTATTGGAATCGCGATGCAGGGGGCATTTATCGCGGTGTTGGGCGTCGGTGGCTACCTGGTCGCCAACGACACGATGCAGATCGCCCAGCTCGTCGCGTTCATCCTCTATCTGTTCATGATGATCATGCCGTTGGGTCGGGTGTTCCAGGCCTATACGGCCACCCAGAACGCCCTCGGTGCCGTGATCCGCATTCAGGAGATCACGTCGCTACCGGAGGAGGACGGCGCGTCGGCATCCGCGGTGACGGTCGATCCGGCCGCGCTCCGAACGGGCGACAGTGCGGTCAGCTTCAGCGGGGTCAGCTTTGGCTACGGCCCGCATGTTGTGCTCAAGGACATCAGCTTTTCGGTGCGGACCGGCACCAAGACCGCGATCGTCGGACCGTCCGGCGCCGGGAAGTCGACCATCCTGGCGTTGATCGAACGGTTCTACGACCCGGCCGAAGGCGTCATCCGGCTCGGTGGCGTCGACGTCCGCGACATGTCAAGAGCACAGACAAGGGCGGCCCTTGGCTACGTCGAACAGGATTCCCCGGTGCTGGCCGGCACCATCCGGGACAACCTGCTGCTGGGCGCGCCGAACGCCAGGGATGCGGACTGCGAGCGGGTGCTGGCTGCGGTCAACCTGGACGGCGTGCTGCGCCGGAACCCGGCCGGGCTCGGGTCGCAGGTGGGCGAGGACGGCATCCTGCTCTCCGGGGGTGAACGTCAGCGGTTGGCCATCGCCAGGGCCCTGCTGGCGCAGCCTGCTGTCCTGCTGCTGGACGAGCCGACCGCCAGCCTGGACGGCCGCAACGAGCTGGCGCTCCGGCTTGCGGTCGACGCCATCTCGCGGGATCGGACGCTGATCCTGGTGGCGCATCGGCTGGCCACCGTCGTCGACGCCGACCAGATCCTGGTCCTCGAGGACGGCAGATTGCAGGCGGTGGGCACACATCGCGAACTACTCGACAGCAGCCCGCTGTACCGCGAACTGGCAGAGCACCAGTTGTTGGCGTAGAGCGTGATGCCGGCAAGTGCGGCCAGCCACGCTCTGCCGTCTTGGCTGGCGGCCCCTCCTGCGTCAGGTCTGACTGGAGGCTTTCCGCACGTGGGGCGGCCGGTAGGCAGTTGATCACGCCCGGTAGACATCGGCTCGGTGGTCGATATGCAGGACCTCGACAGAGTGGTTGTCACTATCGATGCGGTAGATCACGCGGTAGCTGCCTCGACGCGCCGAGTGCAGCCCGGCGAGTGCTGGACCCAATGGCTTGCCCACCCGCCGGGGATTTTCCGCCAGCGGGTCCGCGATGAACTCCAAGCACGCCCCGGCAGCTGCCTCGGGGAGCCGCTGGATGTCACGGCGTGCGCGCGCCGTTGGTTTGATCAGGTATGGATCCTCAGGCACCGGTGGTCCGGTCGCGGACAGCAGACCTCATGTCTTCCATCGTGACCACACGACCTGCGGCCGAGTCGGCCTCGCCCTCGCGGATCGCGTCCAGCGCACCGGGTGTGGACAAGATCTCCAGAGTCTCCAGGATCGAGTCCAGGTCGGCGGCCGCGATGATCACGGCGGCAGGCTGGCCATGCCTGGTCAGGGTGACGCGGTCGTGGGTCTTCTGCACGGACTCAACCACCTCTGCGAGGTGATCCCTGGCCTGGGCCATCGGCATGGTGGTCATCACGCGAATTGTACAACCTTCGCGCCAACTCTAGGCGAAAGGGCAATCAGCCACCGGCCTGCCTTGGCTGAAGACCTGCTGAAGGGGTCCTTTACCCGCTTCGCCAGTGATGCAGGCGTCCAGAAGCGGGGGGAATGCCCCATGAGCAGCGTTTCAGCGCCAGCCCGGAGCGCGCCTGGCCTGCGGGCCTGCAGCCCTGGCGAGTGCGGGTCTGCAGCCCTGGCGAGTGCGGGCCTGCAGCCCTGGCGAGTACGGGCCCGCAGTCCTGGCCCCGCTCGCTCAGACTGCGGCGGCCGCCGCCCGGCCGGCGATCCGCCCGGAGAACAGGCAACCGCCGAGGAACGAACCCTCCAGCGCTCGGTAGCCGTGCATCCCGCCGCCGCCGAACCCGGCGACCTCGCCGGCCGCGTAAAGGCCGGACACGGGGTTTCCGTCGATCCCCAGAACCCTTGCCGAGAGATCTGTTTCGAGTCCGCCCAGGGTCTTGCGGGTGATGATGTGCAGCCGCACCGCGATCAGCGGGCCGGCGTCCGGGTCGAGCATCTCGTGCGGTGCCACCGTGCGCATGCGCTTGTCGCCGAAGTACCGCCGGGCGGCGATGGTCGCGGTGATCTGCGCGTCCTTGCCGAGTCCGCTGCGGACCTGGCCATCCCGGAGCGCGATCAGCGACGCGACCGATTCGGCGTCGATCAAGTCCTCGCCGACCAGCGCGTTCATCTTGGCCACGAGCTCGTCGACGGTCGGCGCCGTCAGGAAGTCGACGCCCTTGTCCAGGAAGGCCTGCACATTCGGGGTGATCTTGCCGCCGGCCCGCTTGGTCAACAGCAGCTTGACGGATTTCTGTGCGAAGTCGGGGTTCTGCTCGGAGCCCGACAAGTTGAACTCGGGGCCGATGGTCTTCATGTCCAGCAGGAACCAGGAGTGCGACCGACCGGTCGCCACGACGTGCTGAAGTGCGCCGAGAGCGTCGAACCCGGGGAACAGGGGTGTCGGCAAGCGCTGGCCGAACGCGTCCAACCACAGCGGGCTCGGTCCGGAGAGGATGCGGATGCCGTGCCCGGTCCACACGGGGGAGTGGTTGACGACGCCCTCTGGGTAGTGCCACATCCGATCGGGGTTGATGATCCGGCCGCCGGCCCGTTCGGTGACGCCTTGCATGAGGCCGTCGGTGGAATCCGGCACCCCGCTGAGCATCTGCGCCGGTGCCGCGCCCGGACCGCCCGGCCAGTTGCGTCGCACCAGGTCATGATTGCCGCCGACGCCGCCCGATGTCACGATGACGGCCGCGCTGCCAAGGCTGAAGTCGCTCACGACCACCCGGGATGACGGTGCGCCGCGTTCGACGGTGGTCGGCTCCAGGATCTCGCCGCCGACCCCGGTGACCGCTTCAGCATCGCGGAGCAGTGCGGTGACCCGGTGCCGATACTTGAGTTGAATTCGACCGCTCCGGACGTGCTCGGTGACGCGGCGAACGAACGGCACCAGGACCCCGGGTCCGGACCCCCAGATCAGGTGGAACCTCGGCACCGAGTTGCCGTGCCCGCCGACCTGATACCCGCCGCGCTCCGCCCAGCCCGGGATCGGGAACAGTGCGATGCCCTGCTCCTTGAGCCAGCTGCGCTTCTCGCCGGCGGCGAATTCGACGTAGGCCTTGGCCCACTCGCGTGGCCAGTGGTCCTCTGGTCGATCGAATCCGGCCGTCGCCAACCAATCGGCGAGGGCGAGTTCGGCGGAATCCTTGACGCCGAGATGCCGCTGCTCCGGGGTGTCGACGAGAAACAGGCCGCCCAGCGACCACCACGCCTGACCCCCGAGGCTCGCCGCCCCCTCCTGATCCAGCACGATGACGCTGCGGCCTGCGTCGGCGGCCTCGGCAGCGGCCACCAGCCCGGCCAGCCCAGCCCCGACGACGATGATGTCTGCGTCCGCCATGAGTACGACCCTGCCATATCCCACCCGGACGGGTCGGGTGAGGCGGCGCGATTGTCGCCTCGTCGGCCGATAGTTACCGCGTGCTAACCATCGATAACACATAGTGAGACCACCGTCACATTGATCGCCCGACTTAGTCGCTGATGACCGAATAGCCTTGCGCACAGTGACTGTGACGCTACGGATATCACCCTTCCGGTGCCCGATCGGTGTGGCGGCCGCAGGTAGCCTTTTTGCTAGCACAGGGGCGCAGGGGAGGGCGGATCATCGTGCAGTCCAGATCTGCGTCCGCCGCTCCGGTGGCCCATCCCGCCGGCCCGGGGTCGGCGCTGCTGGCACCCAGGCTCGGAAGCACTCCGATCGGATTCCGGGTCCTGTTCGGATCGGGTGCAATCATCGTCGCCCTCGGCTACCTGGTTGTCCTGCAACAGATGTCGGGCCCTACTCCCGCGCAGTTGCTGCGCGAACCCGGTTTCCTGCTGCTCGCCGGGCTGGTTCTGCTCGCCGACCTGTATCCGCTCGTCCCGTCGATGAAGGACGTCCGCGCCAGCGTGACCTTCGCGTGGTCGGCGTCCATGTCATTGGCCGCGGTGCTGGCCTACGGGCCGAGCGCGTCCTTTCTGTTCCTGATCAGCGGGCTGACGGCCGCACTGTCCAGGCGGTCGGGACGGTGGTGGCAGTCGGCGCTCAACATGGTCATCTTCGGGTTGATCGGGCTCGCGATGGCCGGGTTCGCCGGGTTGGCGGAGATCGTCGACCCGCTGATGCCGCCGGGGCCCTGGCTATTGGCGTTCTGGGGACTGACGCTGGCCGTCGTGGTGGTGGTTCTGTACTCGCTGCTGATCGGCGTTGCGCTCACCCAGTTGCGGGTCTCGACCTGGCGGGTGCAACGCGAGCGGTTCAGCAAGAGCGTTCGGATATGGGGTATCAGCCTGATCACCGCGCCACTGCTGGCGGCGTTGGCGCTGTACGGACCGTGGGCGTTGCCGTCCATGTCGGTCGTGATCGTGTCGCTGAATCACCTGAGCAGCACCATGTTCCGCAGCACTGCGGCGTCCCGCACGGATGCCCTGACCGGACTGGCCAACCGGTTGACGCTGACCCGCCGGCTCTCCGCCCGGATCGCCAGGCTCGGCGTCGACCGCACCGTCACACTGCTGCTGATCGACCTCAACCGGTTCAAGGACGTCAACGACACCTACGGGCATCTGGTGGGGGACGAGGTGCTCGTCGTCGTCGCCCAGCGGTTGCGGGCGGCCGCCGGTCCGGCAGACCTGGTCGCTCGCTACGGCGGCGACGAGTTCGCGGTCGTCCTTGGCCCCGGAGCCGATCGGACGCAGGCGGCCGCGGCGGCCGAGGCGTTCCGCGCCTCGCTCGCCGAACCCGTGACGGCCGGCGGCGTCCGGGTGGTGGTCGGCGGTTCCGTCGGCATCGCCGTGGCGACCGACCCGGGAGCCGATGTTCTCGGATTGGTCGAGCTGGCCGATCGCGACATGTACCGGGCCAAGCGGGGCCAACGTGCCGCATCGGGAGCGGACGGGCGGCCGTCCGCCACCCAGTCGGCGCCGACCCAGCCGACGTCGACCCTGCTGCCACCAGCGCGGCCGCGCCCGCGCCGGGCGGTCGCGTGGCGCGACCCGATCTGGAGCACGACCGTCCAGGGGTCGGCGACCGCACCTGCCTTCGGCTGGCCGGGCGTGCGCTGGACCACCGCGTCGTCAGTGCATGCGTCCGGCCCTTCGAGCGTCGGGTCGGCCGAAGGCGGAATGTTGTGACGGGCGGGCCCACCCCGGCCAGCGGCACCGCCGCCGCCGACCACCCCAACCCGATGGCGTTGCCGCTCCGGCAGACCCCGGCAGTGTTTCGCTGGTGGATGGGCGGGTGCGTGCTGGCCCTGGCCGCCGCGTCCACCGCCCTCTACCTGTTCGCGCCGGGCCCCCACCTGCTGACCATCCTGACGATGCCGGGCGCGCTGGTGTTGATCGCGCTCATCCTGCTCGCCGACCTCTACCCGGCGCTGCCGTGGATGCGGGATTCGTACCCGCTGGACGACTTCATCCTGTCGACGCCGTTGTCGATCGCCGCATTGATGGTCTTCGGTCCGCACGCGGCATTCGTGTTCGTCGTTGCCGGCTGCGCGATGACGCTGGTGCTGCGGAAGCGCTGGTGGCGGGTACTGCTCAACGGCGCCCTCTGGGGACTGCAGGGCGCGGCCGCGGCGGGTGTGCTGGTGTTGATCACCGGGTCGTTCGACTGGACCGAACCAATGCCGTCCGCCGCCATGGTGCCGGTGACCATCGCGCTGGCCGTCGTCATCGAGGGCCTGAACGTTCTGCTGGTCGGCACGTCGATCAAGTTGGCCGGAGCGACGACCTGGCGGGTGTACTTCGTCGATTGGCGCAGCCAGATCGCGGTTGCCGCCCTGGCGCTGACCGCGCCGATCCCCGCGGTCCTCGCCCAGGAGCAGCCGGCGCTCCTCCCGCTGCTGGCGTTGGCAATGATGGCTGCGCAATCGGGGATGAGCGCCGTGTCGTCCAGAACCGCATTGGCCGGCACCGACCCGTTGACGTCGGTGGCCAACCGGGCGACCCTGCTGACCAGGCTCAGGGCGCGGCTCGGTCAGATCCGCTCACCGGGCGACACGGTCACCCTGTTGCTGGTCGACCTGGACCGGTTCAAGGAGGTCAACGACAATTTCGGGCATCTGGCCGGCGACCACGTGCTGGTCGAAATCGGCCGGCGGTTGGAGGAATCGACCCGTTCGTCGGATCTGGTGGCCCGGTTCGGTGGCGATGAGTTCGCGATCCTGTTGTCCGGCGGTGTCTCGACGCGCAGCGTGGCGGAGGTGGCGAGCCGAATCAGGGAAGCCGTTGCCCGGCCCATCCAGGTGCAGGGCGGCAAGGCGGTGCTGGTCGGGGTGTCGATCGGTTCGGCGGTCGCAATGGAGAAGGGCGATGATCCGCTGAACCTGCTGCACCGGGCCGACGACGCGCTGTACCGGGCCAAAGCCACCCGGCCCCCGGCGCACCGGGCAACCCCGGCGGAATTAGTGCCGCCGGCCGAAGCGTCCTCGGTAGGGGGTTGGTCGGACTGGGCCGAGCCGTCCTGGAGTCGAACCAGCCTCGTGCCTGCGCAACTTTCGAGCGGTGGCACGACTTTTCTCCCGCCGGTCACCGACCGCTGATCACAGCGTGCCGAGCAGGACGAACCGGCCGGCACGCACGAGGAATTGCCCCAGGACGACCAGAACCACTGGAAACCACCGCCGCCAGCAGCACCCTCGGCGACATCAGCCGCCAAGGTGTGCCACGATTCGGGAGGTCGCGAGTGTTCGCTGCCATACCCCCGCAGAAAGGGTCGGGAATGTCCGATCAGAGCACACAGGCCGGGACGCAAGATCTCAGCGAGCTGGAGCCCTTGGGCGCCGGTCCGACGCGCACCCATGTCGTTGAACACCTCGAGGGGCACGGCCGGTTCCGGCTGCTCGTCGACGGCCGCGAGGTCGCGGTGTTGGACTACCGGAAGCTGCCCGGCACCTGGAATATCGTTCACACCTACACCGAACCGGCGTCCCGCGGTTACGGGGTGGCCTCCGACTTGGTGCGATCGGTGCTGGACACCGCGCGTGCGGACGGAGTGAAGATCATTCCGACCTGCCCGTACGTGTCCTGGTGGATCAACGAGTACCAACCGGGTTACGAAGATCTCGTCGCTGACGCATGACGGTGCCGGCCCCGAACGGTGCGGGTGACCCCGCCCGGCCGGTGAGCCGGACCGAACCGAACGCGGGTCAGAGCGCTGATGTCGGCTCGGCACCATTCGGTGACGCGCATGCTGCCGATGCGGCGGGCCCCGGCGGCGCCGAGTGGGACGCCGCGCTCGATCACGCGTTGGATGAATTCGATCGCGCCGATGCCGCCGAGAACCGTGCGGCCGGCCTGAACGGTGCTGGCGACGGCTCGACCGATCAGCATGGTCGGAGCCGGGCGCGGCTTCGGTCCGCCGTCAGCACGATGACCAGCCGGATGATGTCCGAACGGGCGGTACGCGCCAGCGAGGCCGCCGCGGCGGCCGCCACGGCGAGTGCGAAGGCGGCGGAAGCGGCGGCAGCCGGCCAGACCGGGCCCAAGGAGCCACCCAGGCGTTCGGCATTCCACTGGGGGTTCTTCGGTGGTTTCGGCGTCCTGATCGCCTACATCACCTACCTGGTACTGGACACGATTCGGGACACCCTGATCCTGATCGCCATTGCCATGCTGTTGGCCATCGGGCTCGATCCGCTGGTCAACCTGATCACCAAGCGCGGGATGCGCCGCGGGTCCGGGGTGGCGATCGTCTTCGTCGGCCTGCTGGTCGTCATCGGTGCGGCCATCTACGCGATCATTCCGCCGATCGTCAACGAGGTCGGCACGTTCGCGTCATCCGTCCCGCAGTTGGTCTCCGAACTGCAGAACAACTCCAGCATCCGGGATCTGGACACCAAGTTCGGGATCCTGAATGCCATCCAGAACTCCAACATCGTGCAGACCCTTGGCAGCGGGGCGGCCAGCGGATTGTTGACCGCCACCGCCACGGTGGCCTCGGTTGCGGTCGATCTGCTGATCATCCTGGTACTGACGCTGTACCTGCTGTCCGGCTTCCCGAAGATCAAGGCTGCCGCCTATCGCCTGGTCCCCGCCTCCAAACGGAGGCGGGTCACCGACCTGGGCGACAAGGTGCTCAAGCAAATGGGCGGTTACCTGTCCGGTGCGACCATCATCGCCATCCAGGCGGGGTTGGTGGCCGGCATCTTCGCGGCCGTGATCGGCCTGCCCTACCCGTGGGCCATCGGTCTCGCGGCCGCGGTGCTCGACTTCATCCCGGTGGTCGGACCCATCACCGTCGGCATCGGGATGACGCTGATCGGCTTCACCCAGGGTGTGGCGATCGGCATCATCGCGGGCATTTTCTACCTGCTGCAGCACATGTTCGAGGCCTACTGGCTCTACCCGCGGGTGATGCGGCGCACCGTCGACATCTCCACCGGCGCGGTGGTGGTGGCGATCCTGATCGGCGCGGCGCTGCTCGGCGTCACCGGCGCAATTCTGGCGGTGCCCGTCGCTGCCGCCATCATGTTGATCGTGCGTGAGGTGATCATGCCGATGCAGGAGGGTTCGTGAAGGGCTGGCACAGCCTCGGCGTCGCTGATCAATACGGCCGGCGGGCAGTGGTGACGGGCGCCAACACCGGACTCGGCCTTCAGACGTGCCTGGCGTTGGCCGGCGCCGGGGCCGAGGTCATCATGGCGGTCCGGGACCTGGATCGCGGACAGGATGCCGCGGGGTGGATCCGTGATCGCGTCGACGAGCCCCGGCTCCGGGTGCTGCACCTGGATCTTGCCGACCTGGCATCGGTCCGTGACTTCGCCGCCGAGCAGGCTGCTGCCGGTCCGCTCGACCTGTTGGTCAACAACGCCGGGCTGATGCTGGTGCCGCGGCGCGAACTGACTCGTGATGGCTTCGAGTCGCAGATGGGCGTCAATCACCTCGGGCACTTCGCGCTCACCGCGGGGCTGATGATGGCGCTACTGCAATCACCTGCCGGACGGGTGGTGTCGGTGACCTCGATTGCCGCCCGCCGGGCTCGCAGGCTGGATCACGGCCTCGGCCTGCAGGGGGAGTACACCCCGATGGGCGCGTACTCGCAGTCGAAGCTGGCGGTGGCGTTGTTCGCCGAGGAACTGGACCGGCGGCTGCGCGCCGCGGGTGCCACGGTGACCTCGGTGCTGGCGCATCCCGGGTGGTCGGCAACCGCTGTGCATCAGCCCGATGACGAGCCTGGTGTTGCGGTGCGGTTCGGTCGCCGGGCAACCGCGATCCTCGGCTCCGCGCCGCAGGCGGGCGCCCGGTCCCAGGTCTTCGCGGCGACGGCGCCGCAGGTCAACGGCGGGGAATTGGTCGGTCCGCGGTTGCTGATCAGGGGTGCCCCGCACGCTGCGAAGCTCAGCGCCGCCATGACCGACCGGGCAGCGGCGGAATGGCTGTGGCAGGAGTCCGCCCGGCTGACCGGAACGGAGCCGCTCCCGGTCAGCCGGTGAAGCCGTCCGAAGGTGCTGATCGGCGGCCTCGCAAGCTCGGCCAACGGTGCTGATCGGCGGCCTCGCAAGCTCGGCCGACTACCATCACCGGGTGCCCGAAACTGGTTCTCCCGCCACCGATCCCCCCGCCGGGGGCGGATCATCTGACGAACCGGTGATCGACATCGTCGGCGATGTGACAGGCCCGCCACCGGCGACCCGATCACGGACGATCACCTGGCACGACCCGCATGAGCTTGCCAGGGCGGGCCGTGGGCTCAGTGGTCTGGAGTTCATGCAGAAGCTGGCTCGCAGAGAGTTGCCGGCCCCGCCGATAGCCGAGCTGTTTGCCTTCGAGATCGATTCGGTCAGCAGGGGCGACGTCGTCTTCCGCTGTACGCCGGATGAATCGGCGTACAACCCGATCGGCGTGGTGCACGGCGGCCTGGCCTGCGTCCTGCTCGATACCGTTGCCGGGTGCGCTGTGCACACCACGCTGCCTGCCGGGGTTGGTTACACCTCGCTCGAGATCAAGGTCAACTACCTGCGGCCGATCCACGGCGGTATCGAACTGATTGCCCATGGGTGGGTCACCAAGCCCGGCCGCCGCGCAGCGTTCGCCGAAGGTGACATCCGCGATGCGTCCGGCGCCCTGCTCGCCACCGCCTCATCGACCTGCCTGGTGATGGGCGGCTGAGCTCCGGCGGCGGCTGAGGTCGGCCGGGAGGGCCGACCACAGGATCCGGACAGCCTGGGTGCTGTGCGGCACCGATCCACCGGATGATCAACGTTCCAGGCCCTTTGACGGTGCAGCACAACGTCAAAGGGCCCGGATCGTTGATCTTCTCGGCCTGGTCCAAGGCCGCGGGCTACTCCGGCTGCCGGGGCCGCCGGACAACCACCACAATGGCCGCGACGATCAGCATCGCCGCCACCGCGATCGCCGCCCAGACCCAGCCGGACAGGCCCGACGACGAGGCTGCCGGTGCCACCGCCGCGGTCGAGGTGCTGGTCGGGGCGCCGCTGACGGGTGCACTGGTCGACACAGAGGCCGATGGCGTCGCGCTTGGAGTCGATGACCCAGGTGCTGCCGATTCGGTCACCGTCACCGTCGCCGGGGACGCAGCTGTCGTGTCGGCAACCGCCGGCGAACTGACCGCCGCCGGGGGTGCGATCGCTGCTTCCGCCAGCTCGAACCTGATCTCCCCCTGCACCGGATGCCCGTCCGCGGAGACCACCCGGTAGGCGATGGTGTATGCGCCGGCGGCCGGCAGGGGATTGACGTCGGCGGTGACCACGGTGCTGTCCACCTGTGGGCTGCCGGCTTCGTAGCGCTGACCGTCCGGGCCGATGACGGTGACCACCGGCTCGAAGTTCTGCACCGGCTGATCAAAGGTCAACCGGACGGTGGTGGGGGCCGTCTGGAGCGTGGATCCGTCGGTCGGGTCGCTGCTGGTCAGCACGTTGTGTGCTGAGGCGGGCCCGGCGAGGCCGACCCCCGCAGCCAGGGTCAACAGCACGAGCACGATCAGCCGGGCCAGTAGCCGATGGGGCTGGTCCGGTCGGCGGTGGGTGCTGTTCGTTGCGGCGGGGGTCGCCATCGTCATCCCTCCCGGGTGCCGGCGGGCCGGCGGCGCAGTGCGACCGCGGCGACCAGCAGCGCGGCAGCGGCCACCACCAGACTGATAACGGCGATGATCGTCGGCGCCGAACTGCTCTCATGGTCGGCCGAGGTACTCGCGGCCGCTGCGACGGAAGCCGTGGTTTCGGCCGCGGCCGCCGCAGTCGTCATGGACCCGTCGGCGTCCGCGTCCGAGTGGCCGTGCCCTGCCTCGCCGGCCGCGGCCACACCAACGGTGAGGGTGGGTGCCGGATGCTCCGGCTCCTCGCCGGAGGCCGGGGTCGGTTCGTTCCATTCGACGACCTTGCCGTCGCTGTAGGTCTGGGTGGCGGCGAAGGCGATCGAGGGGACGTCCGGCACCGGCCCGACCGAAATGTCGAACTCGCCGAACTCTCCGGGGCTGATCTGGGTTCCGGCGTCGGCGGTCCAGGTGATCGAGGTGACGGCTTCCTTGATCGTCGTGTCCCCCTCGGTGACCGGGGTTGGCAAGGTGGTCTTGGTGGGAACGACAGTCCAGCCCGGAATCTGTTTGACGGATACCGACGCGAATGGGTGGTCGGTCGGGATGGTGACGGTCAACGCGACCGTGCCGGCGGTGGGGGACTCGTTGGGCACCCGGAAGGTGAGCTTGGTGTAATCCCCGGCAACCGCCGACGATGGGTTGACGCTGACATGGGCGGCGGCGATGCCGGCGCCGGCGAGCAGGCCGACGGTGGCCAGGGAGAGCACGGTGATAACGCGGCGCCAACCGGGCGCGCGGGAGTGTGACGTCATGATGGTCCTTCGAAGCTGTGAGTGACATGGGCTTGGTCGCGTGCTTGTAGCGCCAGTCCGGAGCTGGGCGAGGGATCCGGTCGACCGGCCGACGATGACACCCGCCGAACCTGACTGCCGGCGCGGCGGGGGAACGTCAAAGGGAACCGGCGAGCAAGTCGCCGGCCATCGACCGGTCAGGCAGCGATCGGCGGACCGCGCCGGGAAACGAGGGACAGCTCGCCGGAGCGCAGCCGCAGACCACCGGAACCGTTCGTGATGACGGCCGTCCACGCCGGTGCCAGCACGACAGGCCGGATGAGTCGGGCACGGACCAGTACCCGGTGCAGCGCGGCGAACAGCCGGAAAAGGGTGCTCTCGCCGCCGGCCATCAGGGCGGACGCGGCAAGGGCCGCGAAAAGGTGGAATGCCACCATGCGGGGGGTGTCCAGGGGGCCGTCCGCGCCGTGCCCCGCATGTGTGGCCGTGACCGCGAAGGCAAGGTGGAAAACCAGCTGGCTGGCCGCCAGCACCGCGAAGATCTGCGCTCCGGTGCGCCGGCGGGACGCCAGGCCGGATAGCGATCCGCCGAGGAACACCCCGATGGTGAGCAGCACCGCCGGATCCGGCAGCAGCCCGCCACCCATGACGTGACCGAGCGCGGCGAGCTGGGTGGCAAGGACAGCGAAAACCGAGGCGCGGAATATCCGCCAGCCGGTTGACGTCGGTGCCTGCACGGGCGTCACGCTACCTGCGCACGCGTCATACATTCGTCAATACCCTGGTCAGAGCACGAATGAGACACGCGGTGGACAGCAGAGCAGCAACCCGGACCCGCCGCCAGGTTGCTGCGTTCCGGTCCTGCGGTGCTCGGTTTCACCCTCGCAAGGCTCGGGCGACTGTGCGGTTAATTAACCGACGGCCGGGCCGACCAGGAAGGTCATCAACTCGGCGTCCAGCTGGTCGAGGTCGGCGGACGCGGCCCGGAGGGCAGCGCGTTGGGTGCCCGCCGGCATGGAAAGAGTTGCGGTCGCGGCGGCAGACAGCTCGCCCAGCCGGGCGTTCGCTCGCTCGGTGAATCTGGCGACCTTCGGGTCGCTGCCGCGGCGGTCGCGGAGGTCGTTGATTGCCTTGGTCAGTCCGGTGATCCTGGCCTGGATGGTCCCGGCCGGACCTTTGTAGGCGGCGACGTCCTCGATCGGCACACCCAGTTGGCGGGCGCGGCGATCGTCCAGCATGCCGCGAACGCCGGTCGAGGTGCGCATCGCGCTCGCCGCGACAACGGGCCCGACGACCTTCGCGGCCAGCATCAGTCGGCGCAGCGTCCTCGGGTCGCTCAGGACGGCGACCAGGCCGGACGAGCGTCCCGCCGACTTTGCGGTGGTCTTGGACGTTGTCTTCGATGACTTCGGTGCGGTCGAGGACTTCTTGCGTGTTGTGCGCCGGATTGCCACGCGGCTCCCTCCTCGTGCCGGCGTCCGCCGGGTCATGGCAACTCTAGTCGGACCCGACGAAGGAGGGGCCGCCAGTCGGCCCAGCCGACAGCTCCGCGGGAACCTGGCGACGCGGGAGCCCGGTTTTCAGTGCGATCCCAGGGTCTCCGCGCCCCGGTGCCGCATTCGGGAGCCGGCCCAGCGTTTCGGGGTTCCGCCCGGTTGGGTCCGCGGCGCCGTCTCGGACGTCGGCGATGACCACCGGCCGCCTACGCTGGGTGGCAATGGATCGACCTGCAGTACCCACCCCCGGTGGCCGACCCGACCCGTCCGGAGGGGCCGACGGTCCCGCTCGCACCGGGTCGTCGGTCAATGACCCAGCGGGACCGGTTCCCGCGGTGGACCGGTCCGCGTCGGGTGGACCGGCGCGGTTCGGGCCTGCAGCGGCCGGCCGGTGCCGTCGGCGGATCCATCTGGACGCGGCGGAACCCGGCCCGCGGACGCCCGCCTCACCGGCCGCGCAACGAGCCCATGACGAGCTGGCCGACCATCGCGAGCAGGTGTTCCAGGCCCTGCTGGCCGGACAGGAGGGATCGGCGAGCCGCCGCACCCAGCCCGGCGGTGAGGAACCACCGGTGGTGCTGGCCCCGGACCTGACCACCGATACCCGGTCCGGCTCCGCGGACCTGCTGGTCTGGGTCGGTGACGGGTACCTCCCGGTGATCATTCGGGCGCACCGCACCCGGGATACCGGCGCCGGCGCGGCCTGTTCGACGGTGCAGCGCCCTGCCCTGGTGCGGCCCGACCCGGGGCACCGGGCCCGGCGCAATCGCGCCGACCGACTGGCTCTCGCCCATCACTACCGCCAGTTACAGGAGCTCGGTTGGGCGTCGGCCAGCACCCGCGGCGGCGTGATCGGTCGTGGCAGCCCGACCGATGGCGCCGGCCGGGCCGACACCATCGGCGGCGAGGACGACGGAGCGGTGATTGTGTGGCTGGAACTCGGCGGCCCGGCCGGAACGTCGGCGCTGGCCGACTACGACGGCCGGTTCGTGGACCGGCGGGCCGTCGCCGCGGCGGCGGTCGCCGGCGGGCCGCCGCTCGCGCTGCCGTCGCGGATAGCGGAATGCCGGCGATGCCCGTGGTGGCCACGGTGCTCTGCGGAATTGGCGGCCACCGGTGACATCTCGTTGCTGCTGACCGGCGACGACGTTGCCGCTGCCCGCCGGGCGGGCGTCGACACCATCCCCGAGCTGGCTGACCTTGCCCGGGATGCGTTGCAGGCCTTGCCGTTGACGGTGATCAGCCAGGCGCAGGCGCAGTTGCGGGCGCGGGCCTGGCGACGGGGCGCTGCCCTGGTCCGGGTAGGCGCTCGATCGTCGATCAGCCGGGCGGATGTGGAGATCGACGTCGACGCGGAGTCCTACGGCGAGGACGGCGCCTACCTGTGGGGCGCCCTGCTGTCCGGCGCGGACGTCGGGCTGCCGGCCGGTTATCGGGCCTTCGTCACCTGGGACCAGCTGCCGTCCGCAGTCCAGGGCGAGGTGTTCGGCAGCTTCTTCGGCTACCTGATGCAGGTGCGGGCAGCGGCAGCGGCCCGGGGCCTGACCTTCGCGGTGTTCTGTTACGCCAAGGCCGCCGAGGAGCGGTGGATGCTCGGCCTGGCCCGTCGCTATGGCGATCTGCCGGGGGTGCCGGACTCCCGGACCGTTACCGACTTCTGCGGGTCGTCGCAATGGGTCGATCTGATGCTGGAGATCAAACGGCAGTTCGTGCTGCCCGGGTCGTTGCGGCTCAAGGAACTGGCCGCTGCCGTCGGCTTTTCCTGGCGGGACCCAGAGGCCGGCGGCGAGAACTCGATGGCCTGGTACCGGGCCGCGATCGGCATCGATGCGCCCGCTGGTGAACTGCCGACCGCGGGGTCAAACCCGATGGCGGACAGGGTGATTCGCTACAACGAGGATGACGTCCGGGCCACCCTCGCGCTCCGCAGCTGGATCACCGACCATCTGCCGGAACTGCCGACGGTGGCCGACCTGGAGTGAGCTGGTCGCCTGCGACGAACGTCGCCAGGCGGACATCGACACAGACGTCGGGTCGCTAGCGCGGCGCCATCCGCAGCGAGCCGTCCAACCGGATCACCTCTCCGTTGAGGTAGTCCTGGGCAGCGATCGAGAGCACCAGTGCGGCGTATTCGTCCGGTCGACCGAGCCGGGAGGGGAACGGCACGCTCGCCGACAGCGCGGCGTGGATCTCCGGGGTGACGCCGGCCAGCATTGGGGTATCCAGGATGCCCGGCGCGATCGTCATCACCCTGATCCCGAACTGCGCCAGGTCACGGGCTGCCGGCAGCGTCATTCCGACCACCCCGCCCTTGGACGCCGAGTAGGCAATCTGCCCGATCTGCCCGTCGAATGCGGCGACCGACGCGGTGTTCACGATCAACCCGCGTTGCCCCTGCTCGTCGATGGGCTCGGTGGCGGCAATGGCCTCCGCGGCGAGCCGCAGCACGTTGAAGGTGCCGATCAGGTTGACGGAGATGACCCGGCTGAAGACATCGAGATCGTGCACGCCGTGGCGGGACAGGATCCGGCCCGCGGTGCCGATGCCCGCGCAGTTCACTGCGATCCGCAGGGGCGCCAGCTCGGTTGCGGCGGTCACTGCGGCGGCAACGTCGGCCGCGTTGGTGACGTCACCGGATTTTGCGGTGATCCCGGCGGCGGGTGCGCCTGCCCGCTCCCAGCCGACAGCCAGATCGAACCCCACAACCTGTGCGCCGGCGGCGGCGAGGGTCGCAGCAGTGGCGGCGCCGAGGCCGGATGCTGCCCCGGTTACGATGGCCGAAGAGCCCGTGACCTGCATGGATGACTCCCTGAGTGAGTAGCAGTGCGGCGATCTGTGCCGTCGAGAGTATGACCGCGGGTGAATCGATCCGTCAGGTGTGGCCTTTTTGTTGCCCCGACAGGGGCCGTTGGTGACGGATCGATCGGTGGTGCTGCGCGTCGCTCGAATCCCGGGCCGGCCTTTCGCGGCGTTGATCACCAGCAGTGCCCAAACGATCACCGGTTGACGCCGGAGCCGTCTCAGGTGAGGCTGGCTCATATGTTCCTGTTGCGGAAGCCAATTCTCGCGCTGTCCGGAAGTTCTGCCGTGCGCGGCGCCGTGTCGAGCGCGCCGATCACCCGGTCCGTTGTCGATCGCTTCATCCCCGGTGAGACCACTGCCGATGTGGTCGCCGCCGTCGTCACACTGCGCGCCAAGGGCCTGCAGGTCACCCTTGATCACCTGGGCGAGGACACCACGGATCGGGCGACAGCAGACGCCACGGTCGCGGCCTACCTCGAGCTCATCGAGGCGCTCACGACCGCCGGTCAGGTGGCGGGCGCCGAGGTCTCGGTCAAGCTGTCCGCGGTCGGGCAGGCGCTGACCGCATCGCCCGACATCCCCGGCGGCGGCAATGCCTACGCGCTGGCCGGCGCCAGGAAGATCGCTGACGCCGCTTACGCGGCAGGTGCCAGGGTGAACCTCGATATCGAGGACCACACCACCATCGACCAGACCCTTGAGGTGCTGTTCGAGCTGCGCAGCACCCATCCCGACATCGGCATCGCCATCCAGGCCATGCTGCTGCGTACCCCGAAGGATCTGGCGGAGCTCACGGGTCCCGGGTCCCGGGTGCGGCTGGTCAAGGGCGCCTACAACGAACCGGACACTGTGGCGTTCACCGATCCCGACCAGATCGACCTTGCCTACGTCCGGGCGATGAAATACCTGATGTACGGCAAGGGTTATCCGATGATCGGCTCGCACGACCCGCGGATGGTGGCCATCGCCGCGAAACTGGCCTCGGACGCTGGTCGCACCCCCGACCGCTGGGAACACCAGATGCTCTACGGGATCCGCCCGGACGAGCAGGAACGGCTGGTCAAGGACGGCAAGACGATGCGCGTCTACGTGCCGTACGGGGCGGATTGGTACGGGTACTTCACCCGTCGGCTCGCCGAACGCCCAGCCAATCTGCTGTTCTTCCTGCGTTCGCTGGCCACCAAGGGGTAGCCGCCTGCAGTGCGCCGCGTCGCGCTGCGCCAATGCCCGGAGTCTCTGATCACAGCAACGAAAGGCCCGAACACCATGGACGCCGTCACCCACCCGCCGATCCCGGTCAACGAACCGGTCCTGGACTACGCGCCCGGTTCGCCGGAGCGGGCGAACCTGGTCGAAGCCCTCCGCGCGGTCACCGAACCCGTTGAACTCGGCGCCGTCATCGGTGGGGTCGGTCGGCGACCGTCCGGCGAGCCGTTCGAGGTCGTTGCGCCATTCGACCATCGGCGGATTCTGGCGACTTCGGCGAACTCCACCCAGGCCGACGCCGCCGATGCAGTCCGGGCTGCGCTCGACGCGGCGGCCGGCTGGCGGGCGCTGGATTTCGACTCCCGCGCCGCGATCCTGCTGCGCGCGGCTGATCTGCTGGCGGGTCCGTGGCGGGCCAGGGTGAACGCTGCGACCATGCTCGGCCAGGCCAAGACCGCCTATCAGGCAGAGATTGACTCTGCCTGCGAGCTTGCCGACTTCTGGCGATTCAACGTGCACTTCGCCCGGCAGATCCTGGAAGAACAGCCGATGGCCAACGCCAGGGGGATCTGGAACCGAACCGACCATCGGCCGCTGGAGGGTTTCGTCTACGCCGTCACCCCGTTCAACTTCACCGCCATAGCCGGGAATCTGCCGACGGCGCCGGCGCTGATGGGCAATGTCGTGGTGTGGAAGCCGTCGATCACCCAGCAGTTGGCCGCGTCGTTGATCATGGATTTGCTGCACGAGGCCGGCCTACCGGCCGGGGTGATCAACATGCTGCCCGGACACGGCCCGGAGATCTCCGAGGTCGTGCTCGCCCACCCGGAACTGGCGGGTATCCATTTCACTGGCTCCACCAGGGTTTTCCAGCAATTGTGGGCCGGCGTGGGGGCGAACATTGCCGGTTACAAGTCCTACCCGCGGCTGGTTGGTGAGACCGGCGGCAAGGACTTCATCGTCGCGCACCCCTCCGCCGACATCGATGTGCTGCGCACCGCGATGGTCCGTGGTGCGTTCGAGTACTCCGGGCAGAAGTGTTCAGCCGCTTCCAGGTCGTACGTCCCGGCCTCACTGTGGCCGGCATTGAAGGACCAGTTGATCGCCGACACCGAGGCGCTGACCATCGGATCCGTCGAGGACTTCACCAATTTCACCAGCGCCGTCATCGATGACCGGTCGTTCGGCCGATTGAAGGCGGCGATCGACCGCGCGCACGCCACCGATTCCATCACCGTCATCGCCGGCGGAACCTATGACGACGACATCGGCTACTTCGTCCGCCCCACCCTGCTGCTCGGCACCGACCCGCGGGACGACATTTTCTGCAACGAGTACTTCGGGCCCATCCTGTCCGTGCACGTGTACCCCGACGATCAATTCACCTCGATCCTGCAGGAGGTCGACGGGGCGTCGCCGTACGCGCTGACCGGCTCGATCATCGCCCGGGATCGGGTGGCCGCGGCTGCGGCGTCGGACGCCCTGCGGTTCACGGCGGGCAACTTCTACATCAACGACAAACCGACCGGTGCCGTCGTCGGGCAACAGCCGTTCGGTGGTGCGCGGGCCTCGGGAACGAACGACAAGGCCGGCTCGGCGGCCAACCTGATGCGATGGACCTCCCCCAGGTCGATCAAGGAGACGTTCGTCGCGGCGACGTCGGTGGGTTACCCCCATCAGCGAGCCGAATAGACATTCGCGCATTCAGTCAACAATTTCCGCCGTGCGCGCGCAGCGACATCTGGCGCGCCGTCGTCCTGACGGCCTGACTTCTTTTGTGTCGCAAATTCACGATTCATGTGATCGTTACGGGACACTGATGATTCCTGTCCGACTCAGGGTAGGATAAGTACCGCTGAATACACAGCCGGCCAGGGGTCGGTATCGCCGCTCGTGATCGGGCCGCTATGCCGTTGATGTTCGCCGCCCTTCCAATGCATGGGTTTTCCGCCCTCCCCGGGACGGTCTGTGACGAGCTACGCCGCGAACATTCAGACGATAAGTACTGCCCCGCAACGACTACCGGTTTCGTTGCCGACCCAGGTCGGCAGTGGACAACCATTCGGGAATTCACGGACGGCGGCGATCGCGCGACCGGCCGTGGTGTTGGTCGCCGATCCGGAACGTGCGGTCAGTGGCTTTTTGCGGCCCGCCCTCATGGAGTTCGCGGGTTGCCGAATCATCGAGGCCGGTTCACTGTCGGCGGTCAATGACATCATTGTCAGCGGCCTTGATGGCGACCTTGCGATGGTCAGCGTTCGGTTCCGACGTAATACCGCTGCGGTGATTCGTGCATTGCGGGCCGCTGGCTGGGCCCGGGTGATTGCATTGGTGCCGCCGTCGGTCGAGGTTGCGGTGGTCGTTCAGTTGGTGGAGGCCGGCGCGAGCGGGGTGGTGAGCACCCCCGGCGTCGATCTGGTCGCGCCGGACGATTCGCTCCCGGTGCACAGCCTGACGACCCGCGAACGCGATGTCGTTCGATTCGTTGCCGAAGGGCTTTCCAACAAGGAGATCGCTGAGCGACTGGATCTCTCGCCACTGACCATCAAGAGTCATTTGGGCCGGATCGCGCGCAAGCTCGGGGTTGGGGACCGTGCGCACATCGTCGCGATGGCCTGCCGTGGTCAGGTCATCGGTGCGCCCGAGTTGTCCTGACCCGGTGCCGGCCGACGGCGCAGGTTCGGCCGGTCGCGGCACCCGCGTCGGCGGGTGCGGGTGCGCGGTCCGCAAGGGTGAATCTCCTCGGTGAGTGCGGTCGTCAGGGTGCCGCCGAACCAAAGGCGCTCGACGGCCACCCGAAGCCGGGGTCGCCGGGAGCCAGCGTCGAGACCACCGCCGGGTCATCGTTCGACAATGGCGACGGCGGCGCCGAGCCTGCCGGGCTGTTCAGCGAGGCAGCGGGCAACGGGGCGACGGGCAGTTGGGCGCTGGGCAGTTGGTCGCTGGGTGTCCCGGCGGGGGTGGAGCCGGCCGTACCCCGCCGGCCCGCACCGTCGGTCGGCCGGAGTGCCGTCGTCACGGCACCGCCCGTGCTCTGCTCGTCGGTGCCGGTGGATCCGGTCGGGCCACTTCCCCCGGGGACGCCGGCAGCCGGGACCGGGTCAGCGCTGATGGCCCAGGCGGCCATCCCCACCCCGGCGACGGTGGCTGCCGCCAGCAGTAGGGCGATTGTCAGGGAGCGAAGGGGTCGGCGATTCGTCGGGTCTATCGATCGGAAGTCCGGCGGCGGGGGCCGAACTGCGACATCAGCCGTGGGCTGCGGGCGCACCCGCCCGAGTTGCCGGGTCCGGCGCGCGTGCTTCTGTCGCCAGGCGTCCGCCCGCACCGACGATCGTCGGTGGTTCACCTTCGAGGACATCTGGACTGGGAAACGCGTTGTCGGTCGGCGCTTCTCGGCGCGTCCGGACACCCGGATGCCCGAGACGGATCGGTCGACCGCCATGCATCCTCCTTCGACTGGCTTGTCGTCATACGAGGGTTCTCCGTTCCGGAAGGCCCCACTCGAGTAGCTCGGTTACGCAGGGATTCGGATCACCACCCGGCAGGGTTGGTTCCGGCAGGCAATTTCCCGATGGTTCACTCGAATGGGGCAACCGCCTGTAGTTGACCGGTCCTTAGGTATCTCCCGCCGGGACCTTCGACCCTGCCGTCAACGGTCGAGGTCGATACCGTTACGGCATGAGCGAGCGAAGCGAGCGAATCATCGGCGCCCGGGCCGGCAATCTGCGAGGAACGAGCGGAGAGTCGGCATGAGCGAGCGAAGCGAGCGAATCATCGGCGCCCGGGCCGGCAATCTGCGAGGAACGAGCGGAGAGTCGGCATGACTGACATTTCTCTTCGCAGAAGCAAGGTGGCCATCGTCGGTGCCGGATCCGTCGGTGCGACGCTGGCCTACGCCAGCCTGATCCGGGGGGTTGCCCACGATGTCGTGCTGTACGACATGAACGCCGAGAAGGTCGAAGCGGAGGTCCTCGATCTTCGGCACGGCCTGCTGTTCGTCCCGGCCGCCGACGTCGACGGCTCGGATGACGTGGCGATCTGTGCCGGCGCCGACGTCATCGCGATCACCGCGGGCGCGAAGCAACGGCCCGGTCAAACCAGGCTGGAGCTCGCGGGCACCAACGTCGAGATCTGCCGGGCGCTGATCCCCAAGCTGCTCGAAGTCGCCCCGGACGCGGTGATCGTGATGGTCACCAACCCCGTCGACGTTCTCACCCTGGCCGCACTGAAGTTCTCCGGACTGCCCAAGAACCGGGTGCTCGGGACCGGAACCGTGCTGGACTCCGCCCGGCTGCGTGATCTGATCGCGCGCTATCTCGGCGTCGCCTCGCAGAGCGTGCACGCGTGGATCGCCGGGGAGCACGGCGATTCGGAGTTCCCGCTCTGGAGCAGGGCATCGGTGGGATCCGTTCCGGTGCAGGACTTCACGATGCCGGACGGAGCTCGACTGGATATCGCGACCGAAGCACGGATCGCCAACGAGGTCGTCACCGCCGCCGAACGGATCATCCGCGGTAAGGGCGCGACGAATTACGCCGTTGGACTGGCTGGAACCAGGGTCATCGAGGCGATTCTGCGCGACGAGAACGGCGTGCTGCCGGTCAGTTCGCTGATCGACGGCCGTTACGGGTTGTCCAACGTCTGCCTGTCACTGCCGTCGCTGGTCAACAAGTCCGGTGTCGCGGCCATGCTCGATGTGCCGATGTCCGATCACGAACTCGAACTGCTGAAGAAGTCGGCCCAGGAGGTCCGTGCCGTCGCGTCCTCGTTGGGCTTGTAGTTCGGGTCTGGGCGAAAGCCGCAAACGGGACCACGGCTTGAAGGAGACCCGAGCCCATGAGCGCCGTGTTCGATCTGTTGGCCGGCGGCCCGCTGCTGACAATCATGATCGTGGTCGCGCTCGGCACGCTGCTGGGCATCGTGCCGTTCGGCCCGGTCAAGTTCGGCCCGGCGGGGGCACTGTTCGTCGGGCTGGCCGTCGGCGCGCTCGACCCGCGGCTGGGCCAGGGACTGGGCCTTATCCAGACCCTCGGCCTGGCGCTGTTCGTGTACACCGTGGGGCTGGCGTCCGGGGCGACGTTCTTCAGCAGCCTGCGTCGACAGTTGCCGCTGATGATGGGGTCACTGGTGGTGCTGGCGATCGCGGCCGGCACCACCATCGCGATCGGTGGTGTGTTGGGGCTGACGTCGGCCCTGCAGGGGGGCAGTTTCGCGGGGGCGTTGACCAGCACCCCCACCCTGGCGGCCGCGACGGCGAAGGCCGGCACCGAGGAACCGGCCGTCGGCTATGCCCTGGCCTATCCGGTGGGCGTTGTGCTCACCATCGTTGTTGTCTCTGTGGTGCTCGGCCGGGCGTGGTCCTGTCCGAAAGACCCGCCGCCGATCGCTGGTCAGCACCTGGTCGATCTGACCGTCGAAGTGCTGAAGTCGGCGCAGATGCGGGCCGTCCCGGGGTTCAACGAGCACCTTGTCCGGTTTTCGTACCTGTGCCGGAACGGCGAGATCCGGGTGGTGCGTCCGGACGAGCAGTTCGAACCCGGAGACGAGGTGGTGATCATCGGCCCGGCGGACCCGGTTTCCGCGGCGGTCGGCTTCCTCGGACGGCGGGCGGAAACGCACCTGGCAAACGACCGAACGGCGGTCGACTACCGGCGCATCCTGATCTCGAACCCGATGATCGCGGGTCGAACGATCGCCAGCCTGGACATCCCGCATCGCTACGACGGCATCATTACCAGGGTCCGGCGGGGGGACACCGAGTTCCTGGCCTATGACGATCTGGTCGTGGAGCTCGGCGACCGGCTGCGGGTGGTCACCCCCCGCGCGCGGATCAAGGATGTCGGTCACTACCTCGGCGATTCCGAGCGGCGCGTCAGCGAGATCGACGCGCTCAGCCTGGGCATCGGCATCGCCGTAGGCCTGGCAGTCGGGTTGATCGTGATCAGCCTGCCGGGCGGGATCAGGCTGAGTCTGGGCGCGGCTGCCGGGCCACTGATCGTCGGCATGGTGCTGGGCCGGCTGGAACGCACTGGTCCCATCGTCTGGGGGCTGCCGAACTCGGCGAACCTGACGATCCGCCAGCTCGGGCTACTGCTCTTCCTGGCGGCGACCGGGCTTGCCTCCGGGCAGGCCTTCGCGTCCCAGGCGTTCACCGGACTGGGCCTGCGGATCGTGGTGGCCGGCGTCGTCATCGTCACGGTGGCCGCCACGCTGATGGTGCTCGTCGGGCGGCTGCTCGGGGTCAGCCCGGTTCGCGCCGCCGGGGCGTTGTGCGGGTTCATCGGCCAACCGGCGATTCTGGCGTTCGGCAACTCGAAAGTCGATGACGAGCGGCTGGGTGCCGGATTCACCGCGCTGTTCGCGATCGGGATGATCGCCAAGATCCTGCTGGTCCAGATCATCGTCGGGCTGTGACGACCGGGCTTCCACGTTCCCGGTGAAAAGCGCTCAGGGCAGCTCGATCTCGATGTTGACCGGAGTGTCCTGGTCAACCTGGGTCTGCCCGGACGGTCGTTGGTTGACGATCAGGCCCGGCTTTCCATCGCGGGTGTCCACCGAGGAAACGGTGCCCAGCGTGAGCTGTTTCTCCTGCAGTTTCGCCGCCGCTTGCGAAAGTGTCATGCCGGTCAGGTCCGGGACCGCGACGGCGGCCGGCGGCGGCGGCGCCAGGATCACCATCAGGGTCAGCCAGAGCGCGACGACGATCGCCACCCCGGCGGCTCCGAGGGTGAAGATTCGCCACCGGTGCTTGGCGCGGTCGACCGCTTCGGGATCGGGCGTCTTCGGATCGGCGGGGAGTTCCGGCAGGGTCAGCACCGGGGAGAGCAGCGGGGCATCGTGGGCCATCGGGCTGAAACCCACGGCCGGTTCGGTCAGCCCGGAGTGGCGGGCACCGACGCCGGCCGCCGACAGGCTCATCAGCTCTGCACGTTCGCGCTCGCTCATCACCGGCGTTGCCCGGACTTCCTGTCCGGCCAGGGCCCGGGTCAGGTCTGCCCGCATCTCTGCGGCAGTCTGGTAGCGGTTGACCGGATTCTTGCTGAGCGCCTTGAGCACGATGGCGTCAATCTCCCGCGGCAGCCCCCGGCGGACCTCGCTGGGCGGTCGGGGTGCCTCCCGAATGTGCCGGGACGCCACCGCAAGTGCCGATCGGTCGGTGAAAGGGGGTGTCCCGCAAAGCATTTCGTACAACACGCAGCCCGTGGCGTAGAGGTCGGACCGGGCGTCGCCCTTCCCGCCGCGGGCCTGCTCCGGCGAGAGGTAGTGCGCGTCGCCGATCACGGTGGTGGCTGTCGTGTTGGCCGGTCCGGCACCCTCCTGACGGGCGACGCCGAAGTCCATCACCTTGACCTCACCGTCCTGGGCGAGCATCACGTTCGCCGGCTTGATGTCGCGATGGATGACGCCGCGGCGGTGCGAGAAGTCCAGTGCCGCACAGATTTCCGCGGCGACGGTCAACGATTGCGGTAGCGGGAGGGGTTGCCGGTTCTTGAGTTCTTCTTGGAGTGTCTGGCCGGCCACGTATTCCATGACGATGAACGGGATCGCGCCGGCGGCGGTCTCCCGCTCGCCGGTGTCGTAGACGGCGACGATGGCCGGGTGGGTCAGCGCTGCGGCGTTCTTCGCCTCGCGCCGGAACCTCGCCTGGAATGACGGGTCGCGGGCCAGGTCGGCGCGCAGCACCTTGATCGCGACGTCCCGGCCGACCAGCTTGTCCTGGCCGCGGTAGACCTCGGACATCGTTCCGCGCCCGATGACATCACCGGCCTGGTAGCGGTTCGCAAACAGGAAACGACTCATCGGGGTCCTTCTCGTCGTGACGCACTGGCAGCAGCGGCAAGCGCTCTCGGCCGCTGCGGTCGCGAGGAAGGGGAAGTCCCGGCGCCACACTCGGCTGAGGCGATATGTCGCTAAAGTTGGTTTACCAGGGTGGTACCCGTTGACCGGGTTACGACTTGCCGAAAGAACAGAATGTTGCCGGAGTGATGCCACCTTTCCCGCCGCCTGGAATTGCTCTGGACGGCAGGATGCGGTCAACTGGGCGAATGACATCGCCCGCTCCGCTCGACCAGCGGCTGTACGGAGCTGCCCAGCAGCTGTTGCTCGCCAGGATGCGCGGCGCAGACGAGCAACCCGCAGCGGATCGCGACATCGTTTCCGAGCAGGACGCGGTGGACGCCATACTGCTGCTGTTCGCGACGGTCCAGGAACAGTTGCAGAGCTCGAGGATCGCGCCCGAGTCGGCGACTCGGATGGGCGCGCTGTTGGTGCTCGTCCGGGACTACATCAGGCCATTGCCGCCGGGGATCGCCGAAGACGGAACCGACCTGCTGAGCCAGGACATCGCCGAGATGGTCGAGGCCGTCCGATTGAGCAGCCGAACCTAGAGAGTCCGCAGGCCGGGGCACCGTGGACCGGTCAGTGAGTGACCTGGCTTGACGTGACGATCGTGCGCCACGGCCCTTCGGGCACGTCCTTGTCATCGACGAATTGCCAGTCAACCAGGTCGTCCTGGCCATTGATATCGGCGAAGCCAAGGCACCCGTTCAAGGCAGGACTGACATCCATTCCGGCGCCGTTGAACTTGGCGTTGACCGGTCGGCGATCGTCGGCGCCGAACACGTACTCCGCGTCGTCGTACTGACCGGGACCGGCATCTTGAATCTGGCCGTAGCAGGTCCGGCCATCCTTGGTGATCTTGACCCACCGATTCTTCATATAGGAGAACGATTCGTCGGTAGCGCGACCGGCATACCCGGGCTCCTGGGCCCACGGAATCACCGATGCCCGCCGCGCGAATGCGGCCGGATCATTGAGGTCGTCGAACGGCAGATCCAAGTAGAACGGATTCTCCTGCGGCGTCATCGATGTCGGGAAGTACCCGTTCTCTGCGGTCCGCGCCTCGGTGGCACAATCGGCGCCGACGATGACGCCGTCGCAGCCGCCGAAGTGTGCGAACCACTCCGAGTCGTAGGTGGAGATCACCTGGCTACCGTCACTGGCGTTCGGGTCGAAGATCTCCCCCACCCAGAATGTGGTCGCCACTATCCCGGTGTGCAGGGGGTATCCGGCGGGGGTGGGGGTGGGAGCTGAGGTAGTCGCCGATGAGTCGGCGCAGCCAGCCAATGCTCCAGCGAGCACGGTCAGCGCCAGGGCGAGGTGAAGCTGCCCTCTTCTTCTCATGGGCCTGGCGCCCAGGTGGCGGGGTCTTCGCCGCCGAGCCGCCAGAGTTCGACACCGCCGAGGCGGTATCTGCGGGCCAGATCGAACTTGGCCATGGAACTCCGTCCGTTCTCGTACCAGACTTCATGCTCTACGCCGTCCAGTGTGTAGCTGAAGTGTGGGGACTGGCCGCCGACATCCCAGGCTTCGTCGGCGGTGTGAATCGCGGCCAGTGCGACGACCTGACGCCAGGTCAGATTGGTGGCGGTCCCACCGGACCAGTCGTAGCCGAAAAGACCAACGCCGAGCAGGATCTTGTTGGCCGGGATCTGCGTGACCGAATACCGCAGGACCCGCTCGACCCAGTCGTAGGGCGCAATCGCGCCCGGTGGCCCGGTGCTCCAATGCCAGTCGTAGGCCATGAGGCAGACCATGTCGGCGGCCTTGCCGATGGCCGCGTAGTCCTGGGAAACGTTCCGGTCGTCGTAGCCGGCGTCGTCTTCCTTCACATGGACCGTGACGTACAGCAGCTTGTCGACGGCGTGGATCGCCGCCCCCAATTCGGTGATGAAGGCGGTGAAGGCGGACCGCTTGGTCGCCGGCAGGTCTTCGTAGTCGATCTGGATGCCGTCGAGACCATTCGTCTGGATCAACGAAACGACGGCATTGACGTGGGCGGTGCGGAGCTTGGGGCTGCTGATCACCATGGAGATGGTGTCCGGGTCCCAGAGCCCCGCCGTGGTGTTGGCGATGGTGGGAATGACCTTCAAGCCCAGCTCGTGCAGCCGATCCGAGAGTTCCTTCTCCCCAGCAGCTTTCAGGTCCGGCTGCAGGACAACCGAACCGTCGGCGTTGACCGCGTACGACCAGGGCGATGCGACATCCATCTGGTTGCTGTGCGTCTCGATGGTCTTGCGGGCCTCCTCCTCGTCCCAGTACGGCACCGCGCCGACGACGACCGGGAGTTCGTACCCGGGAGCAGGCAGTGCGGGCAGGGTGGAAGCCTCAGCGGACTGACTGCCATTGCCGCCGGCGGGATTCCACCCACTGGCGGTAATGGCGAGCCCAACAACCGCGGTGATCACGACGCACACCACCAACAGCAAAGGCCCCCGACTCGTCCTTTGCGGCGGGTGGTACCTGCCGTGACCACCGCTTTCATCGGGGATTCGCTGGCTCAACCCGCCACAAGCTGCTCGGTGAGACCCATAACGCCGGAGGACAACTCCGCCCGCTGCGAGCCGGCAACGTTCTCGATGATCTCGTCCAGCGTCGTCGTCGGGTTGAACCCGACGAGGTCGCGAGCCTTGGTGTTGTCCGGGACCCGACGACGCATGTCTTCGTAACCCTCGCCGTACGCCTGCTCATAGGGGATCAGGGTGACGGTGCTCTCGCTGTCCAGCACCCGGACGATCCGGTGGGCGAGGTCCAGGATCGACACCTCGAAAGATCCGCCGAGGTTGTAGGCCTGGCCACGGCTTTGGGTGTTGTCCGCGATGCGGACCATGGCCGGGACGACATCCTTGACGTAGGAGAAGCACCGGGTCTGCATGCCGTCGCCGTAGACGGTCAGTGGCCTACCGAGCAGTGCCTGCCGCACGAGCGAAGGAACAACCATCCCGTAGCGCCCGGTCTGCCGTGGTCCGACCGTGTTGAACAACCGCACGATGGAGACCTGCAGCCCGAATTCGCGCCAGTAGGCATGGGCGAACGCCTCGTCGATGCCCTTTGCCGCTGCGTAGGTCCAGCGTGACTTCAGCGGGGAGCCGAGGATGCGATCGGAGTCCTCCGGCAAGCTGTCCGATGCGTTCTTGCCGTAGATCTCACTGGTCGACGCGAGCAGCAGGACGGCGCCGGCGGCCAGCGTTGAGTCGAGAACCGTTTCGGTGCCGTGGATGTTGGTTCGCAGACTCTCCAACGGGTGATCCACGATCAAGTGGACGCCGACTGCGGCCGCGAGGTGGAAGACCCGATCGGCGCCGCCGACGACGTCATCGACGGCTGCGCGATCAAGAATGCTGCCCTCGACGAACCGCAGTCGGGGGTTGGCCAGGTGGTCCGCGAGATTTTCCAGCCGACCGGTCGACAGGTTGTCGATGACGGCAATGTCGTCGCCCTTGGCCAGCAGGTGCTCGACGAGGTGGCTTCCGATGAAGCCGGCCCCGCCGGTGATGACAGTCCTCATGATGATCTCCTTGCAGCGTGGTGGAAAATGCTGTCCTGCAGGAGATTCCCCCCGGCAGTTCGATGCGATGGAACCCCGATGCTGGTGCGCCCCCCGGGCGCGCCAACACTGGTTGAAAGCGTTATCCGCGGGTCAGCTCTGCCGAGACGACAAACGGTCGCAGTACGACGTCGCCGGGCGCGATGCCCAACCTCGGTGCCTTGCCGACCTTCGAGCCCCGGGGCGGGGTTGGTCCGGGCACCGTGTCGTGGGTCCTGATGATCTGGCCCTTGTACTTCTTTGGTACCCGGTTGTTGATGACGGTTTCGGCACTGAACGCGGCCGTAAAGGCATCCGCCGAGAAGGCACCTGCAGCAGAACGCAGTGCGGCCGGTGCGGCCGCCGTTCGCACCATTGACATGTCGTCGGTGGTCAGCGTGCCATTGCTGAACAGGTTCAGACCAAAACTGATCGCGGTGGCGTTGGCCGGCATCGCCGGCGTTACCCAGGTCGCGTTGGAATATGCGGCACTTGCGGCGAACCAGGGGCTGGACGTCCAGTAGTTCCACATGCCGTTGGAGGTGCGGTAGTACAGCGCAAACTGAGTGGGAGCAGTGGACTTGTACCACTCCGACAGTGTGTACGTCTGGCCCGCTGAGACGGTCGGCGCGCATTCACCCAGGTCGAGAGATGGGACGAGCTTCGCGTCACCGTCGGAGTAGTTGGCCACGGTCAGCTGCACGGCGCTGGTTCCGGTGTGCGCTGAGTTTGTGACGGCCCAGGTCGGCGTATTGGCGCCGTAGCCGCCGGCGAGATAGCACTGCGGCAAACCTGTTGCCGCATTGAAGGTCTCCATTGACGGGTTCTTGATGGCGTTGACGCCGGGAGCCGCGGCGGGAGCCACCGGTCCGGCGACGGCCGGTTTGACGGCTCCACCGATCACCGCGCCGACGGTCTTGACCGTCGTGGTGGCAGTGCGGGTCGCCAGCCAGTCGACAAAGGCGTTGAAGATCGCCGTGGTGGTGGACGGCGCAACACACGTCGTCCCGCTGGCGCAGATGTGGTGGAAGGTGAGTTGGACCCAGCTACCGTTGTTCTTGGCCTCTGCCTGAGTCACGCTCTTCTTCAGATCTGCCAGAGTCCAGGTCGACTCGACCTGGTCGGGTGCCTTGGTGAAGTTCTTGTCGGCCGGCGGAACAGTTTCCCCGACGGCGCAGGTGGTGCAGCTGAAGCGGGTCTTGATGTCGCCGAGTCCGCGGGAGCTGTTGTTGCCGCAGCCGGCCGATGCGGTTTCGACGGCTGTCGTCGAGGACGCGAACGGGTAGGCGAAGTTGGCCACCGGAACGCCCATGGCCGCCCAGTTGACCCGGTCGTTGCACATCTGCCGTTTCGCCTCGTCCAGCGAGATTGCGGCCAGATCCGGGTGCGAGATCGTATGGCTGGCAATCTCATGCCCGGCGGTCTTCATGGATTGGACATTGGCCAGCGTCAGGTAGCCCGCCGCCCCGATGAAGCCGGAGTTCAGGTAGAACGTGCCCTTCATACCCTTGGACGTCAATTTCTGCGATGCGGCCAGTTGATCGGCATTGGCGTCATCGAAGGTGAGCGACACGATGGTGCCGGTCGCGGCGCTCGCTGGGGAGGCGGCGCCGACCGTGATCATCAGTCCGATGACCAGTACCGCGGTGATTCCCATGCCGGCGAGCCGGCGGGGAAGTGATGTTGCCGTGGAAGCGTCATGCTTCCCCACCAGCTGATGCGTCAAAGGACAACCCGATTCGTCAGTTCCGTGAGGCGGTAGGTGGCATCCAGCACAACCGGCTGGCTCTCCAGCCAGTCCAGGTCGACGCTCTGGTGCGCGGTGTGCACCAGCACCAGGTCGGACTCGAATCCGGTCGGCTCGTCAACACCGATCAGGGTGGTTCCGTCGGACAGGGTTGCGGTGGAGAAAAGCGGGTCGTAGTAGCCCACTGTCGCACCCTGCTTGATCAACTCGGCCATAATTTCCAACGCCGGGGACTCGCGGATGTCCTCGACGTCGGGCTTGTAGGCCACCCCGACGACGAGAACGCGCGCACCAGTCAGGCCCTGGCCACGTTCGGACAACGTTTCCCGGACCCTCGCGACGACCCGATGGGGGCGCCCTGCGATGCCGGCCATTGCCTGCTCGATGACCGGGGTGGACAGCCGTTCGCGCTTCAGCTGCCACAGCAGGTAGTGCGGGTCGCAGGGGATGCAGTGTCCACCGACGCCCGGGCCCGGGTAGAACGGCATGAATCCGTAAGGCTTGGTCGCTGCCGCCCCGATGACATCCATGACTTCCATGCCCATCGTGTTGCAGATTTCCGCAAACTCGTTGGCCAGGGCGATGTTCACCGCGCGGAAGGTATTCTCCAGCAGCTTCGTCATCTCCGCGGCATCGGGCGATGGGACGACGTGGACGTTCTTGGCATAGCTGCGCAGGACGGCGGTCGCCTTCTCGGCGCACAGCGCGGTGGTGCCGCCCAGTACCCGGGCGACGTCCTCGTGTGCGTGCCGATCGTTGCCCGGGTCGATCCGTTCCGGGCTGAAGGCGACATAGATGTCGGAGCCGGCAATGAGTCCGCGGGCGGCGAGCGGGGCGACGAGCATGTCCCTGGTCGTGCCGACGTACGTGGTGGAGGTGAGCAGCAGCACCTGGCCCGGCGTGGCCGCGTCAACGACTGTGGCGCAGGCACTTTCCAGGATGCGCAGGTCCGGCACGAGGTATTCGTCGACTGGTGTTGGCACACAGATGATGACCGCTGCCGCGGTACTGAGCCGGCTGACGTCGTTGGTCATCTGAAAGGACGACGGATCGGAAAGGGCGGTGGTGAGCCGTTCGCGATCGGTCTCCAGCAGGTCGGCCCGCTCGTCGCTGATCACTGACAGGCGACGTTCGCTGACGTCGACGCCGAGTACCCTACTGCCGGCTGCGTGAAACGCCAGCGAGGTTGGCAGACCAACATAGCCGAGTCCGACAATCGCGATATCGAAATCGAAAGCGGCCTCTCCTGCGGGGACGGCTTCCCTGTTCTCGAATACGTCAGGACGTCCGAAAAATTCGGGAACATCCTCGTTGAGCAACCCCGGTGCTGCCATGGTTCACTTCCCCTTCGTGCAGTAAATCGAAACGGAAATCCCGTTTCGTATGCGGCCCGACCTCATCGGTACATCGCTGGTCACTCTGTGCAACCGAAAACCCCTGACGCACTAGGCTCACGCCGACGAGCCGTTTACTCGGACGGATCAGTGCTGAGTGCAGGTCTAACTGTCCGTAACCTCTACTGTCAAGTGGGCACGCTTTAGTTAACCCATACGAGCTACATGCCCCCGGTCGTCGTAGCGTGGACTTGATGTTTACCCATACGCTCGGTAACGCATGCCGGGGTTCGAGCGATACATTCAAGACGACGCGGGCGGCCCAAATTAGACCGGGCAGCGGGGAAAGTTAGTCTCGCGCCGCCACACCGCAGAAATCACGTGGAGAGCTAAGTGACAGCGTTGCTTTTTGTCTTTGTGCTTGGGGTCAGCACGACGTTCTGGTCGTTGGTTGGTGCAGGCAGGGTGCTCCATGCTCGCCGGCGCCGGCACGTGAGTCGTCGCACCCAACGGAGGGCCGGCACCCGCGGTCGTCATCTGCCCGGTGCAAATCAACTGGGATCGATGTGGCCCCCGCGGAACCGTGGCTCGCGCACCAACTGGGTCGGCCCGCCGGGCGTCGCGGTTCTTGTCGCGGCGCACAACGAAGAGCTCGTTATCGCCGAGACCATCAGGGCTGCATCTGATCTCGTCGATACTTCGAACATCTACATCATCTCCGACGGATCCAAGGACACCACCGCAGACGTCGCGCGAGCCGCCGGCGCGAATGTGCTGGAGCTGAATCCGAACCGGGGCAAAGCCGGCGCCCTGGCGGCCGGCATCGATCATTTCGACCTGTGCCAGCGTTATCAGGTGGTGATGCTGCTGGATGCGGACACCCATCTCGCACCCGACTATTTGTCCACGGCGCTGCCGTTGTTCAACGATCCGGAGGTCGTTGCGGTGGCCGGACGGGCCAAGACACTGAACGACATGGCGTCGCCCAGCAGGTTCGGACGCTTCATCGTGGCGTACCGCGAACGCCTCTACCTGATAGTTCAGTTGCTGATGAAATTCGGCCAGGCCGCGAAATGGTCCAACGCAGTGACGATCGTACCGGGTTTTGCCAGCATGTATCGCACGGATGCGCTCGCCCAGATCGATGTCGTTGGTGCTGGTCTGGTGATCGAAGATTTCAATATGACGTTTGAGCTGCACGCGAAGAAACTCGGAAGGATCGAATTTCACCCGTCAGCCGCGATTGCGTATACGCAGGATCCGGACAATCTTGGCGAGTATGTCCGTCAGGTTCGGCGGTGGATCCTGGGATTCTGGCAGACCGCACGGCGTCATCGCCTCCAGAAGAGCGTCTTCGGCGTCACGCTGGCGGTCTTCGTGGTCGAGCTGATCACCAGCAGCGTCATGTTCGTCCTACTGATACCGGTACTGGCCACCTGCGTGGTCGCCTCGCTGCTGCTGAACGTGGTGACAGATCCGGCCGGATGGCTGGTCTTCTTGGCGAATTTCCTGCACCCGAAAGACGTCCTCATCGGGGTACTGATCCCGGACTACCTGCTGACGATCATGGCCGCGTGCGTCCTGCGCCAGCCGCGCTACCTGGTCCTTGGGCTGTTCTTTCCCCTCATGCGCGTGCTGGATGCCAGCCTGTGCCTCCGAGTGCTGCCAAAAGCATTTAGAGGGACGTCATCGGGTGTCTGGGTCAGCCCTACCCGGAGGGCGATTCCGACCGCGCCGGCAATGGCTGACGCCAACACTGCCTGAAATTCGCTGCGTTCCTCGCCCATCCACAGGAAAGCGCCTATCCCGCATGCTGCGGATGGGCGCTTTGCCGTTCCACTCGTCGATGCCGTCTCCTCGCTTCGGTGCTGTTTCTCTCCTTGCTGCCATTCTCCGATGATGCCCATTGGTCCCGGGGAATGGCTCTGCCGCGGGCCCAGGTGATATCGCTCAGGGTGGCCCGCGGCAGAGATAGTGAAATTGGGACTATTCGACGGTGACCGACTTCGCGAGATTACGCGGCTTGTCGATGTCGTTGCCGCGGGTGCGAGCGATCTCCGAGGCGATGATTTGCATGGGAATCGTGGCAATCAGCGGTTGAAAAAGGGTAGGCACACGTGGCAGCTCGATGAGATAGTCCGCAAAGGGTGCGACGGTATCATCGAATTCCTCGGTAATGACGATCGTACGCGCGCCGCGAGCCTGGATCTCCCTGATGTTCGAGATCATTTTTGCATGCAGTATCGGTCGCGATTTCAACGACGGGACCGTCACAATGACCGGCAGGCCTTCCTCGACCAATGCGATTGCTCCGTGCTTGAGTTCGCCGGCGGCAAATCCCTCGGCGTGCATGTAGGCCAGCTCCTTGAGTTTGAGCGCACCTTCCAATGCGACGGGGTAGCCCACGTGCCGGCCGAGGAAAAGGACAGCCTTGGACCATGCCATTTCCCTGGCGAGTTCCCGGACTGGTTGCATCAGCGCGAGTGTGGCGGCCACCGCCTCCGGCATTCGGGATAGCGCCCGAAATTCACGAGCCACCTCGTCCGGATATTTGGTGCCCCTGGCCTGCGCCAGTGCGAGTCCAACCAGGTATCCCGCGGCCACCTGGGCCAGGAAAGTCTTGGTCGCGGCAACACCGATTTCCGGTCCGGCATGGGTATACAGGACGGCGTCCGACTCCCGGGGGATCTGCGATCCGTTGGTGTTGCAGATGGCCAGAACCTTGGCCCCCTGCTGGCGGGCGTAGCGCACTGCTTCCAGAGTGTCTGCCGTCTCACCGGATTGGCTGATCGCGATCACCAGCGTGCGGCGGTCGAGAACTGGATCTCGGTAACGGAACTCGCTGGCCAGCTCGACCTCGACCGAGAGCCGTGCCCAGTGCTCGATGGCGTACTTGGCGATCAGACCGGCGTGGTATGCAGTGCCACACGCGACGACGAAAACCTTCTCCACGTCTCGCAGTTCGCCCTCGCTCAATCGCTGCTCGTCGAGGATGATCCGGGAACCGTCGAAGTGGCCCAGCAGCGTCCGCTCGATCGCGGCCGGCTGTTCGAAGATCTCCTTGTCCATGAAGGTCGGGTAGCCGTCCTTCTCCGCGGCCTTGAGATCCCAGTCCACGGTGAACGGCCGGAAGTCCGGCTCACCACCGGTGAATGAACTGATCCGGTAATCGTCCGCGGTCACCACCACGAGTTGATCCTGGCCCAATTCCACGGCGCGGTTGGTGTGTTCGATGAAGGCACTGACATCGCTGGCGACAAACATTTCGCCGTCCCCGATGCCGATGACCAAAGGCGAACTTCGCCTGGCCGCGACCAACATGTCCGGTACATCGGCGTGGGTCGCCACCAGGGTGAATGCACCTTCTAGCGAACGGCAGACAATGGCCATGCTTTCCGGCAGATCGCCGGCCGTCGGCCCGGATTCGAAGGCCGCGGCCAGGAGGTGGGCGACCACTTCACTGTCCGTATCGCTTCGCATTTGTACGCCGGCCTTCTCAAGTGCCCCTCGTAGTACAGCAAAGTTCTCCACGATGCCGTTGTGTACCACGGCCAACCTGTCCTTCGCATCATGGTGCGGATGCGCATTCCGGTCATTGGGACCGCCGTGGGTGGCCCATCGTGTATGGCCGATCCCGGTCGTGCCGGGCAATGATCCCGATTCCGTCTCATCGACGTGAATTTCGAGATTCGCCAACGCACCGGCCTTTTTGGCGGTGCGCAGACCCCCCAACCCGTCGAGGATGGCAACTCCAGCTGAGTCGTATCCCCGGTATTCGAGTCGGCGCAGGCCTCCCAAAATCACTGGAAGGGCTTGTCGTGTTCCTGTGTATCCAACGATGCCGCACATAGCAGTGACGCTAGCTGGAACTGACGGCGAAAACTACAACCCGTAAGGATGACACGGACCCCCGGTCGGTGGTTATCGCCTATGTCGGGTCCATGTATTCCCATTCGAGGATGGTGCAAGCGGAGGTCGGGCCAATTAAACAGCGGGCAGAGATCGGCTAATTACGCACAGTTGCGACGCGTTCCGAATTCCTTCGTTGCGACGCCGATGTCATGGCGACGGTCCCACTCGTTGGAGTTTTCTCACCACATTCTTACTCGTTCGAGTGTAAAGACCCGACGGTTCCGTTGATTCCGCCGTGAGCTCTGGTACTTAGCGTAATCGATCTGCTAGCTTCCGTTGATCAGCACCCTGCTGAACGAGTGATTTCGCCTCGTTTATGCCGTGGGTGATGGCGGGGAGTAACCAACGGAGGTTGTCATGCAGGCCTGGCTCAAGCCACCCAAACGAATCATCGTCCTGCTCGGGGTGGTGGTGTTGGCCTTGCTCTCGTTCGCGACGGCAAGTTCGGCTGGCGCGTCGAGGGCGGTCGAAAATGCGCCTGGTGTAACAGGTCTGGCCGTGGCGGCTGCAGCCACCGGACCCGTAGGACCGGTGAGTTGGGGCTCGAACGATGCCGGACAGCTGGGTAACGCGGCGGCGATAGACACTCAGTCGGCTGCTCCGGTATCCGTTCTCGCGACCGGTGCGCTATCCGGAAAAACAGTGACAGCAATCAGCAGTGGCTCCGCGCATTCCTGCGCGGTGGCTGGCACAGGTGCCTACTGCTGGGGTAACAATTCCGGCGGCCAGCTCGGCAACGGCAACAAGACCACGAGCAACGTCCCGGTTGCCGTGACCGCAACCGGCGCACTCGCCGGGAAGACCGTGACTGCAATTTCGGCAGGATTCGCACACACCTGCGCAATCGCGAGCGGCAGCGCCTACTGCTGGGGGGTCGGCGCCGACGGCGTCCTGGGCAACGGCGGCACCGCCGACAGCACGACACCAGTGGCCGTCACCGGCGCCCTGACCGGCAAGACCGTCAGCGCGATCTCCGCGGGTAAGAGCAACACCTGCGCGGTCGCTGCCGGCCGCGCCTACTGCTGGGGCTACAACGCCAACGGGCAGCTCGGAACCGGAGCGACTACCGACAGCGCAACACCTGTCGCGGTCAACACGGCCGGCGTCCTGGCCGGCCGGACCGTCACCGCAGTCTCGGTAGGCACTGTGTCCACTACAGCGGCCTGTGCTATCGCGGATTCAGCGCTCTTCTGCTGGGGTGGCAATTCTACCGGCGCTGTCGGCGACGGCTCCACCACTGCGCGGCTGACCCCGGTGGCAGTCAAGGGGGCCATTGGTGCTCAGGCAGTCACGGACATCTCGGTCGGCGGGTACACCAGCTGCGCCGTTGCCGCGGGCAAGGCGTATTGCTGGGGCCTCAACGAGTTCGGTGAGCTGGGTGACAACACTGTCGTCAACAAGACGGCACCGGTCGCGGTCAACGCCAGTGGTGCACTTGCCGGCAAGGTCATCACCGCCATCTCCACCTCCGCGCAACTGACCGGCAACACTGTCCACCCGGCATTCGGGCACACTTGTGCTGCGGCGTCCGGAGCTGCGGTGTGTTGGGGTGCCAATCAGTACGGCCAGCTCGGCGCGACCACGACGTCGTACCAGAGCCAAATTCCTGTCGCCGTCACAGCAACCGGCGTGCTGTCGGGCGGCGTGGTGGTCGACGTCGCAGCCGGCGCCGTCTCAAGTCTGGCGATGACGACGAACAAGGCCAGCACCACACCGGGCGCCGTCGTCTCACTGGCCCCGACACGGATCATGGACACTCGCCTCAAATTCGGAGCCACCGGACCGGTGCGGGCACAGACCGGGGTAGCGCTGCAGATCTTGGGCAAGGGCGGGATCCCCACGAGCGGCGTCTCCGCCGTCATCATGAACGTCACCGTTGCGGACCCTGAGTCCACCGGCTTCATCACGGTCTATCCGTCGGGCACAGCCATGCGGCAGACGTCGAGCCTGAACTTCCGGCCGCGCCAGAACATCGCCAACCTGGTGGTCGTTCCGGTCGGCGCAGACGGAAAGGTGATGCTCTACAACGGTTCCGGCGGAACCGTGCAGCTCGTTGCCGACGTGTCCGGGTACGTTGTCGGCGGCTCCGCCACCCTTCCCGGTTCCCTCATGCCACTGGCGCCGGCCCGGATCCTGGAGACCCGCCCCGCCTTCGGCGGCGCAGGTGTACTGGGCAACCGGGGCGAGATCTCTTTGCAGGTCCTCGGAAAGGGCGGGGTGCCGGCCTCCGGTGTTTCTGCAGTGATCGTCAACGTGACCGCTGCCGAGCCGCTTGGCACGGGCTTCGTCACCGTCTATCCATCAGGCACCGTCCGGCAGCAAACCTCGAACCTGAACTTCCAGCCGGGCCAGAACATCCCCAACCTGACGGTGGTTCCCGTCGGCGCGGACGGAAAGATCAGGTTGTACAACGGCTCCGATGCGCCGCTGCACCTGGTCGTCGATGTCTCGGGTTACCTCAAGGGCGGCGCCGCCACCACCAGCGGTGCGTCGGTGTCGGTAACCCCGTCCCGGATTCTGGACACCAGGCTGACGTCCGGTGTTGTTCCTGCGACGGGGACCATTACCCAGCAGGTCCTCGGTAAGGGTGGAGTCCCGGCGTCGGGTGTCGCTGCCGTGCTGTTGAACGTGACGGTGGCCGACCCGGTCGGCATCGGCTTTATCACCGTCTTCCCGTCGGGCACTGCGATGCAGCAGACCTCGAGCCTGAACTTCCAGCCTCGGGAGAATATCGCCAACCTGGTCCTGGTTCCGGTCGGTGCTGACGGGAAGGTCGCTCTCTACAACGGGTCTCCGGGCGGTGTGTCGCTCGTTGTCGACGTGGCCGGCTACGTCCTGGGGGGCTGACATGAACAACATGTCCCGCCCACAACCCCTGAATTCTTACTTCACGCAAAGGACCAGCTCGATGTCTGAAGCCATTTCATCCAACCGGATGGTCGCTCGCAAGATTCGCCGAGTCACTGTCGCATTGAGCGCAACCGTGGCCATGGCGATCGGTTTGGTGCTCGCCATCGTGGCACCGGCCAATGCGGCACCGCCGCCGGCGAAGACGATCGTCTCGCTGACCTTCGACGATGGTCATGCCAGCCAGCAGGTCGCCTTCGACACGATGAAGCAGTACGGAATGCTCGGCACCTTTTACATGAACTCCGGATTCGTCGGCGGCGAGGGGTTCTTCACCCTCGATCAGGTCAAGGCGATCGCTGCCTACGGCAATGAGATTGCAAGCCACAGCGTCTCGCATGCGGATCTGACTGCGGTTTCAGCGGATGAAGCCAGTCGTCAGATCTGCAACGACCGGGTCAATTGGGCGGCCTGGGGGATCCCCACCAGCAACTTCGCGTTCCCCTTCGCGTCTGCGAGCACAGCAGTCGAAGCGCTGGTGAAGAACTGCGGCGACAATAGCGCCCGCGGCCTTGGTGACATCAAGACGCGATTCAGCTGCCCGACCTGCCCGGTGGCGGAGACCATCCCGCCGCTGAATGCGTACAACACCAGGGCGCCGGACCAGGTCGAAACCACCTGGACACTGCAGGATCTCAAGACTTCCGTGACGCAGGCCGAGGCGACGGGCGGATGGGTGCAGTTGACCTTCCATGACATCTGTGATGGGTGCCCGGCCCCGGCCATGAGTCCGGCGGTGTTCCAACAGTTCATCAAGTGGTTGGCCCCCCGGGCTTCCAAGGGGACTGTGGTGCAGCGCGTGCAGGACGTGATCGGTGGTGTCGTCGCACCGGCGGTCGCGGGTCCGGTCGCTCCGGAGGCAGCCGCCGGGATCAACGGAGTCAAGAACTCGTCCTTGGAAACCTTCGACGCCACAACGGGTTTGCCGCAGGGCTTCATTGCGGCTGGCTATGGTTCGAACACCCCGACGTGGGCGGTGACCACCGCAGCCCATACCGGGACCAGTGCGGTCACCATGACGATGGCGAACTACGTCGACGGTGCCGCCCGCTTGATGCCGACGCTTGACCTCGGCCAGTACGCGCCGACGGCGACTGCGGGAAAGACCTACGACCTCAGCGCGTGGTACACGTCCACCGTCACCACCCAGTTCGACGTGTATTACCGGACGTCGTTGGGCACCTGGGCGTACTGGACGTCCAGCCCCTTGTTCGCCCCGACTGCCACCTATGCAGAGGCCAAGTACACGACACCGGCCGTTCCGGCCGGCGCCACGGCCATCAGTTTCGGGCTGAACTTGATCAGCAATGGGTCGGTGACCGCGGATGACCTGAGCATGATCAGCACTTCTGCGGTGGCTCCGGCCGCGCTCCGGCAGGCGACGGCGTTCGCCACCTTGCTCGGAACCGGCGCGTCGGACACAGATACCCCGTCGATCACCGACGATCCGATTGCCAAGGGTGACGACGTCACCAAGCACTTCGAGGTGCCGAGCGAGGTCGCCCTCCCGGTCGTGCCGGACCTGTTGGATCCCGGCAAGACTTTCGTGATCTCCCCCGAACTGATTCGGGGTTGAGCGACGGGCCGTCCCGGCCTTCTCCTCCCCCTTGAGGCCGGGGCGGTTCGATCAGAACAGCTGATCAACCGCGCTACCGTCGACCGTTGGGTCGGCGGTAGCGCCGTTTGTCTTTCGGCACCGGCACCGGCACCGGCACCGGCACCGGCACCGGACAGCACGATGCGGCCACCCTGATCGTCAGACGCGCTCCTTGCCGCCGGCACCGGCGATCGAGCAGGAGACCCCGGTGCCGTGCATGTTGCAGTAGCCCCGCGGATTCTTGTCGAGGTACTGCTGGTGGTAGTCCTCGGCGTAATAGAACGACCGGAGCGGGCCGATCTCGGAGGTGATCGGGCCGTGCCTCGCGGCTTGGAGGGCCGCCTGGTAAGTCTCTTTGCTGTTCGCCGCGAGGACTTCCTGCTCGTCGGTGGTCGTGTAGATCGCCGATCGGTACTGGGTGCCGCGGTCGTTGTGCTGCCGCATGCCCTGGGTCGGATCGTGGTTCTCCCAGAATGCCCGCAACAGCCGCTCGTAGCTGATCTTCGCCGGGTCGAAGACCACCAAGACAACCTCGGCGTGCCCGGTGCGGCCGCTGCAGACCTCGTCATAGGACGGGTTCGCGGTTGGGCCGCCGGCGTAGCCAGCCGCCGTGGTGTACACCCCGGGCAGCCGCCAGAACAGCCGTTCGATACCCCAGAAGCACCCCATGCCGAACACTGCGACGGCCGAACCGGCCGGCCACGGCGCCACCATGCTGGTGCCGAGCACCGTGTGGGTGCCGTCGATGCGGACGGGTTCGTCCCGGCCGGTCAGGGCGTTATCGGCGGTCGGTAAGGCGGTCTTGCGGCTGAAAAGGCTCATCCTTGAAGCGTACGAGCTGCACACGGCGGAGCCTGGGCACGACGGAATGACCGAAATCGGAATGTAGCGCCGGCAGTGGCGCAAGCGGCGGGCCGGGTTGGGCGTTTGATCGGTGGGTATTGAGCATCCAGTTGGGTAGTTTTCGCGGTACCAATGGCGTGTTCGTCCGTTCGGGCACGCTGCCCTCCAGTGACAGTGCGGTCCTGGTGAACAGATCTGGTTAGCCATCGTCAAGAATTGCCCAGGCCAACCGACCGAGCCGGACAGCACCCAGCATCGAATAACGAACAGAACATCAGCAGTACTGAACTCACCGGCACCGCGGTTACCAACGGACGCCAGCCTGACCAAGAGGAGAAGTACCACCATGGCACTGCTCAGCCCGAGTCGCCCGCGAGCCATTCCGCGCCCATCCGCCGGGGTGTGGCCGGGGTTGTTCGATATTCCGAAGGCACCGGTGCATGCGGCGATCGCCCAGAAGCTGGCCAAGGCAGCGATCAAGAATCTGCCGATCACCTTGGCGTTTCCGGATGGGACGACGTGGGGCGCCGGTGGCCCGCGCCTGGAGCTCGTCCGGCCGGACAACTTCTTCGCGCGGTTGGGCGCAGACGGCCTGATCGGCTTTGGTGAAGCCTGGATGACCGGGGATATGACGACCGGCGGCTGGCATGCGACCGGCGCCAGCGCGCCGCACCTGCAGGTGCCGGATATGAGCCTGGATGCTGGGCTGGCCAACGCGGCGACCGATGAGCTCGCGGCAGCGTTGGGAGTTCTCTGCCGGCGGATGTCCGTCCTGGTGCCCCGGCCCTTGCAGACCCTGCGGCACGCCTGGCAGAGCCGGCCGCCGGCCGCCGAGGAGAACACCCCGACCGGGGCTCGGGAGAATATCCATCGCCACTATGACCTGTCCAACGACCTGTTCGAGCTCTTTCTTGACCCGACGCTGATGTACTCGGCGGCCTGGTTCGAACCGGGCGACGACCTGCTGACGGCGCAGGACCGGAAGATCGACGGCATCCTCGATCTGGCCAGGGTGCAGCCCGGCCAGCGGGTGCTGGAAATCGGCTCCGGATGGGGTGGGCTGGCCATCAGGGCCGTGCGGGAGCGGGACGTCCATGTCACGACGCTCACGTTGTCCGAGGCCCAGAAGGAGCTCGCGGAACGGCGCATCGCCGAAGCGGGCCTGAGCCACCGGATCGACGTGTTGCTGGAGGATTACCGGCATCACGCGGGTCGCGAGGTCGGTACCTATGACGCGATCGTCAGCGTCGAGATGATCGAGGCCGTCGGCGAGCGCTATTGGCCCGACTACTTCGGGGCCCTCGATCGCATGCTGGCGGACGGTGGCCGGATGAGCCTGCAGGCCATCACCATGGCGCACGACCGGTTGCTCGCCACCCGCAACGGCTACACCTGGGTGCACAAGTACGTCTTCCCTGGCGGCACCCTGCCGTCGATGACGGCCATCGACCAGGTGGTGAGCGAGCACACCTCGCTGCGGATCCAGGAGACGCGCCGGCTGGGCCTGTCCTACGTGCCCACCCTGCAGCAGTGGCGACACAACTTCAACGACCGGCTCCCCGAGGTCCGCGCCTTGGGCTTCGACGAGACGTTCGTTCGGATGTGGAACTTCTACCTTGCCTATTCCGAGGCCGGGTTCGCCGCGGACTACCTCGACGACCTGCAGATCGGGTTCAGCCGCGGCTAGGACGGCCCTGAACAAACCCGCTCCTACGTCGCGAGGTTTCTTCAGTGCTGTCCTCTGTGCTGGATGGCGCCCCCTCCTTCGTCGGGTCCGACTAGGAACCTTCGAGTAACCCTCTGTGTGCATCGCCTCGGATCCTGGTGAAATCTGCCTGTCAATCGGGCAATATCACGCTGGGAATCTCCGCCATCGTTACTCTCCGATAGCTCCGCTGTGTGATGCTAGACGGACATGACGCGGCGGCGGGTTGATCGCTGCGGTCGCCAACACCCGAATACTGCTGTATTGGTGTTTGCTGCGCATCGAGGAGGGGCATGCCGCAACGCGACTTTGGTGTCAGCCGTGCCCCTCACCGGCGACGCACGTCGGTCAACAAGCCCGTGGTCCGACCGGCGTTGTCGCTGGCCGTAGCTGGCCGGCGGCGGCAGCGTCCTCGTCTGCCGCGTGTCGCGACCCCCACGCCGACCTCGTTGAGCGTTGTTGCGGGTTGGATGAGCAAGCGGAGACTGGCTGGCACGGGTCAGCTTGCCGAGCACGAGCGGATCGCGTCGCTGCGCTCGGTGGGCGAGAAGTCGGATGGCTGGTTGTCCGGCCCGGCCGGTCCAGCAGGGCAGGGCCGGCCCGATGCCGAGAGGAGAACGCCGGTGGATACGCCGCCGAGGGCTTCTGCACCCGGTCCGGACGCGGTGCCACCGGCCGTGGAGCCGGTTCTGCCGTCATCGCCGCCACGTCCGGCGGACCCGTCCAGGCCCGCACCTGGGTCCCCTGCACACGCCCTGCGGCGGGTGGTCGATCCCGCTGGCAATCACCGCACCCACTCGCATCGGGTCGGTCCGGCCCCGGCTGCCGGACGAACACCGCCACCGGTAGTGGTCGGCGATCCGGCACGGCCGAATCAGCACCGCAAGCCGCGGCGCACCGCCCGGATCCTGGGCTGGTCGCTGCTGGTCGCCGGTGCGGTGATCCTGCTCGGATCGGGCTGGGTGGGCTGGCGAACCTATGACGCCTACACCCACCTGCAGGCGGCGTCCGCCGATGTCACACGCCTGCAGGATCAACTCACGGACATCACCACCGCCGACCCGAATGCGACAGCCGGCGTCGTCGGCGACCTGCAGGCCGAGGCGGCGGCCGCGAAGTCCGCCGTCAACGACCCGGTCGTCCGCGCGGCCGCCGTACTGCCGTTTGTCGGTCCCAACCTCGACGCCATCCGAGAGGTCACCCTGACGGTGGACTCACTGGCAACTGATGTGATGCCGTCGTTGGTGGAGATCGCCAAGACGCTGCAGCCCTCCGAGCTCGCCCCGAAGGACGGCGCCATCGACCTTGAACCGATCGAGGCGATCTCTCCGCTGCTGCAGGCCGCCGATGTTTCCGTCAACGAGGCCCGCCGGCAACTCGGTGCCATTGATCAGTCGGCGCTCGTGCAGCCGGTGGGGGACGCAGTCCGCACCCTGACCGGCAAGCTCGATGACGCGGCCGCGGTCACCGGGCCGGGCGCCCGAACCGCTCGGCTGCTCCCGCCCATGCTCGGATCCGCCGGGCCGCGCACCTATTTGGTGCTCTTCCAGAATCCAGCGGAAGTCCGTGCTACCGGCGGAATCTTCGGTTCCTTCGCCTTGGTCGACGCGGACAACGGCAGGGTGACAATCGTCGATCAGGGCTCGGCGTCCCGGGATCTTGGCTATTTCGACCCGCCGGTCGGCGAAATCAGCAGCAACGAACTCGCCCTGTACGGAAAGCTGATGAATCAGTATCCGCAGGATGTCAATTTCACCCCGGATTTCCCGACCGCGGCGGGGTTGTTTGCGCAGATGTATCAGGTGCGCACCGGAACAACCGTCGATGGTGTGGTGGCCATCGACCCGGTTGCGTTGTCCTACATGCTCGAAGGGTCACCCGGGGTAGATATCGGGGAGGGCCTCACCATGACGTCCGACAACCTCGTCCGGACCTTGCTGTCGGAGGCCTACCAGCAGTTCGACGGGGTCAATCAATCCGAGCGGGACGACTTCCTGGACAACGCCACGAACAAAGTCTTCGCACATGTGATGTCCGGTCAGGTCGATCCGAGGGCCATCATCGAAGGTCTCCGGAAGGCCTCTGACGAGCGCCGGATATTGATCTTCAGCGGCGACGGCGAGGAACAGGAGGACATCGCGAAGACCGGACTTGCCGGGTCGCTCGACGCCAATCCCACGGAGCCGTCGGTGGGCATTTTCATGAATGACGGCACCGCTGGAAAGCTCGACTACTACTTGAACAACGAGGTGCACGTCACCGAAGGCGAATGCCGTCCGGACGGTCGGCGTGAACTCAAGGTGCGAATCGTCATGAATTACGACGCGCCGACGGACGGATTGCCGGAGTACGTGACCCAGGCCCAACCGGGCCAGCCCTACACGTTGAAGACGAACCTGCTCGTCTTTGCACCGCTGGGGGGTGGAGTGATCAGTGCGCAACGAGACGGCCAGCCGTTGGGTATCGCTCGCGGTGAGGATCATTCGCGGGAGGTCGGCACCGCAACGATCGAACTGCTGCCGCAGACCTCGACCGAGATCGTCTTCACCGTCGTTGGGCCGGCCGGGGAAATCGGTGGACCCAACGATGTGCCGCCCACGTTGATCCTCACCCCCGGTGTCAATCCGTGGGTGACGTCGGTGGTCGACTACCAGGACTGCGCAGTGCCCGGAAGCTGAGTAGTGCTTACCGACCAGTCGGTTCCGTGGCCGGCTGATCGGGGGGACTCGATGGGGCCGGACCCGGAATTGTGCCCAGCAGGTGCCTGGCGACCTCAGCAGCACTCTGGCCCGTGTGGTGTGCGCGCCGGTGGAGTTCGGTGCGTGCATCTTCCAGGGTCCGACCCTCCTCGATGAGAACACCGAGCGCCTGATTGATGTCATTGAAGGCGGACAATCCGTGCACGCGGGCCGGATCGGCGACTGCTCCGACCGGCGCCAGACGACTGTCCAGCACGGGATAGCCATCGAGATTGAAGATCCAACGCGCGTCATCGGCCAGGTCGACGAAGGAGCCCACCGCGCCACTGTAGAAGACGACGCTGCCGGTTCTGGTGGATCCGTGCGCCGGTAGTAGCGACAGCAGCAGCGAGGCACGGATCGGGATGTCGCGGGTCTCCAAGGTGCTGATGACCACCGGACAGTCGTCGGCATGCAGGGTAATGGTCAGACCCAGATACAACGGGACGGCCTCGGTCAGATCGTCTGTCAGAACGCCGAGTACTGCTTCGAGGTCGGTGAAGGGATCGTCCAGCGCGTCACTGAGCAGCGTTAAGCCGTCGACAAGTGCGTGCGGAAGGTCCATCTGAAGTTCCCGGGCGCCCCGACCCGCTGGAAGTCCCTGCCCGTTACCGAGATTCGCAGGAACGCGAAGTCGGGACCCAAGGACGAAGCTCGGGTCGGGACCCTCACCTCGACCGCTTCGGCACTGACGACGCTACCCGCTCTCGACGAGCGTCGTCGTCCAGTCACGATTCGGTGACCGGGCGACTGCATGGTCGGGCGCATGCTCGTTCCTGGGAAACCCATACGGTCGTTCGAGAATTGGGCCGTCATCGCACCTTAGCTCCCCATCTCAATACCAATCGCCCTGCTGACCCGTTTTTGCTCCGGATTACCCCAAAGGATGAATTGCTGGCAGAACTGCTACCGAAATGGTCGAACCGCCCCCGGCGCTCCTCGACAGATGCTGGTGTCACTCTGCGACGAGGGGTAAGCTAATCGTGTTGTGATCCGACAGCCGGCTTGGGGGCGCTGTCGCCGCCTTCGGGCCGCGGCATCGTGAGTCCGCCCAAAACTTGTTTCCAGGTACGCGACCGGCTGGACTCCCGTGAGCGCAAATCCACATGACGTACTTCTGTCTACGACGACGCTAGCGCTGCCTGTGCAGGCGAAGGGCGGGCTGTGGGGACGTGCCACATCCACCCTGTCGAGCAGCCTGGACGGGTTGGCCTCGGCCACCCAATCGCCGACGGTGTTGGTGGTCGATCCGGCCGATGCGTTCCGAGAGGTGTTGCACCCGGCCCTGATCGATCATGCGGACTGTCGCATCGTCTACACCAAAACAGTTCTCGAGGTGGATGAGGCGATCTCCAATGGGCTGACCGGCGAGCTTGCGCTGGTCAGCGTTCAGCTCAATGGCAATACTGCCAACGTTATTCGCACCTTGCGCAGTTCCGGTTGGGCTCGGATCATCGCGCTCACCACGACAGGACTGCCGGTGAAACCGGTGATCGAGGCCATCGGAGCAGGTGCCACCGGGGTGGTCAGCATTGCCGGTGCCGGTGTCCCCGCCGACCCGCTGAGCCCGGCGCGCAGGCTGTCGGCTCGCGAGCTACAGATAGTCAGACTGGTTGCCGATGGTTGCTCCAACAAGGAAATTGCACACCAGCTCTCACTGTCCTCGCTGACCGTGAAAAATCACCTGGCGAGGATCGGCCGGAAATTCGGTGTCGGTGACCGGGCTCACATTGTCGCTATTGCCTGTCGTGGCGGAGTTATTACTGGATGAGGCGGTGTTATAGATCGGAGTCATTGGGTCATCGGAGTGAAATCGGAACGGATCAGCCCGACGGAGATTGCTGATAGTAATCACGGCCGCCCGCTAAATGCTATAAGGCTGCCTCCTCTGACCCATTACTTGCGCCTCATCCGATCCCGCAGCAGGCACCACCCGAACATCACGACCAAAAGGTCGACTGTCACGCCGACGGCGATCACACCGGTTGGGTCGTAGTAGTACAGACTGGGCAGCAGGATGACCGCCATACTCAGGATCAGGTAGCAGTCCAGCGAGTGCCGCCCGATCCTGGCGATCGGCGATGCCAGGGGCGCCGCAATCCGGACCAGCGCCCGGCATATCGGGTAGCCAACCATGGCCGCGGCGAACGCCAGCAGGATCGTCGCCGGCGCCAGCGTCCCTTCCGTGAAAACCCGTGCAACAACAGCCTTCCACGGATCGGCGCCGCCCAGCCGAGTCAACCAGCCGATTCCGGCGGCAGTTGCGACCAACCCCAGCGCGCACCCCCAGGCGAGGCGACTGCGCAGTGCCCAGCGGACCGGCGCGGACCGCCAGTGCCAACCCACCAGCAGGGCGCCGACGAAGAGTAGTTGCCAGGTCGCCCAGTTCACCGCCCCCGGAACACCTGGCTGCGCGGGGAAGGTAAACACAAGGGGCCACCAGTAGCCCGCGCCGTACAGGGCTAGGGAGCCCGCGATGACCAGCGGGGTCAGTCGATGTGAAAGTGCCGCCACCGCAGCCATGGCCAGCAGCAACAGCACGACATACAGCGACAGGATCGATGTGTAGTGCGGATTGACCCGCAGGCTGAGTGTCGCGATCGCCGCTGGCCACGGTCCGCCGAGCGTTCCCACCCCGACGTAGGGACCCGACCGCATCGGATCGATCCGCGTCGGGTCGGCGGTCACCACCAGAAAGGCAAAAACGCACAGTGCGATATGCGCGCAGTAGATCAACATCGTGCGGCGAAACAGCTTTCGTTCACCCGCAATCATGCCGGCCACCTCGATCGCCCGGCGTTGGGTGATCCCGACGACCAGCCCGGACAGCAATACAAATCCCACCGCGCCGTCGATGAAGATCGCTGCATGAGCGACCTGCCATGGCCAACTGCCCACCGCCAGATGAGCCGTGGTCATGCTGATGATGCAGAGGCCGCGCATGACGTCGATGGCTCTGTCGCGACCCGGTGCTGCGGGGGGCGGCGGATCAACTCCCGGGGCGGCAGTGGGCTTGTACCGGGCCTTGCGGAGGTCAGTGTCAGGTTCATTTGTCATGTCGGTCAACGAAAGAACCCTCCTGACTCGAAGGTGAAAGGCGGCGACAAGATCACCGACGAGTTTGCGCCAAGGCCACTCCCAGCACTGTAGCGTGACGCTCCGTGAACACGTTAGAGACTGAGGGTGGCTAAAGATCACGATCTGCAACCACCGCCCTCGGCACCGGACTCCGGCGCCGAGGTATCGCCTGCCCTGACCGGGGAGCCGCTGGCACCGGACGAGCCTGAGGTGCCGTCCGAGCCCGAGGAGTCTGCCGAGCCTGATCGGTATGCGGTGACGACCTACGTGCCACCAGAGCCAGAGGTAAAGTTCGCCGACCGCGTCCCCCGCACCCCGGAGGAGAAAGCGGCCGCGCTGGTGAGGCGGGCCCGCCGGCGACGACGGCGCAAGATTGTGGGCTGGACGATGCTCGGCGCCGGCGTGCTGATCCTGGCGGGTACCGCCTGGATCGGCTGGCGGAGCTACCAGGCGTACCAGCACCTGACTAGTGCGTCCGCGCAAGTAACCATTTTGCAGGATCAGCTCACGGACATCACCGACGTTGATATCACGGAGACGGCCGCGACCGTGGCCCAGTTGCAATCCGAATCCGCTGCCGCCAGGTCCGCCGTTGACGACCCGATCTTCCGGGCGGCAACGGTCATTCCGTTTGTCGGCCCGAACCTGGATGCGATCCGGGATGTGACGATGACCGTCGATTCACTGGCCACCGAGGTGATGCCGTCGCTGGTGGACATCGCCACCACGCTGCAGCCGTCGCAGTTGGCCCCCAGTAGTGGCGTGATCGACCTGGCGCCGATCGAGCGGATCTCGCCGCTGCTGCAGAATGCCGATGCTGCGGTCAGTCTCGCGCGAGAGCAGATGTCGTCGATCGACCGCGATGCGGTGGTGCAGCCGGTCGGCGATGCGGTGCTCACGTTGTGGCGCAAGCTCGATGAGGCGGCAGATGTCATCGGGCCGGGTGCCCGGGTGGCCCGGTTGCTACCGCCGATGCTCGGCGCCGATGGCCCCCGCACGTATCTGGTGGCTTTCCAGAATCCGGCGGAACGCCGTGCCACCGGCGGAATCTTCGGGTCCTTTGCGGTGGTCCGTACCGATCAGGGAAAGGTCAGCATCGTCGATCAGGGCGCGTCGTCCCGCAACCTCGGCACCTTCAGACCCCCGGTTGCCGAGCTCAGCGAAAGCCAGTCCGACCTTTACACCGGGCTGCTTGCCAAATATCCGGCCGATGTGAACCTCACGCCTGACTTTCCCACCGCCGCAAAGCTCTTCGCGGAGATGTACCGGGTGCGCACAGGCGCGACAGTCGACGGGTTACTGGCGATCGATCCGATTGCGCTGTCCTACATGCTCAAGGGCACGACGCCCATCGACGTCGGTGAAGGCGTCTTGGTGACTTCCGACAATCTGGTGTCGATCCTGCTATCCACCGCGTATCAGAAGTTCGACGATTGGGACCAGACGGATCGGGACAACTTCCTGGCCGGCGCCACGGCAAAGGTGTTCTCCCAGATGATGTCCGGCAGCGTCAATCCCACAGCGATGCTGAGCGGGCTGCGGACCGCAGCGGCTGAGCGCCGGGTCCTCGTCTACAGCGCTGATGAGTCGGAGCAGTCCGATATCGCCCAGACGCGAATCGCCGGATCCTTGGACACGCAGACGGCTCTTGCCGACGATCGGCGTCTTCCTGAACGACGGCATCGCGGCGAAGCTGGGCTACTACCTGAGCAGCGAAGTCCATGTGACGGCGGGAGACTGCCAACCCGATGGTCGGCGCGAACTGAAGGTGCGGGTGGTGATGAACTATCACCCGCCGGCCGATGGGTTGCCGTCCTATGTCACCGGTCCCAGCGAGCTCGGCAAGGCATACACGTTGCGCACCAACGTGTCTGGTGTTCGCGCCGGTCGGTGGTGGCGTCATCGGCGCAGAACGGGACGGGAACCCGGTGTCCGTCGGGACAGGCAGAGGACCATTCCCGGGCGGTCGCGACAACCTCGGTCGTGATGACCCCGGGCAGCTCGACCGAAATGACGTTCACCGTCCTCGGCCCGGGCAATGTCGACGGGATACCGGACGACATCACGCCGGAGCTGATGCTGACCCCGGGTGTCGAGCCCTGGGTGACGTCCGTCGATTCGTACCGGGACTGCCGGGTCACCGCCAACTGACCGCGCTGCCGATGGGGCGCGGAAGGACGGTGCGCGCCACCTTTGAGCGAGATCCACAGCGAAGGCACCTAGTGCCGCAGCTCGAATATCACTTTCTGCAACAGCAGGCATGACGGTCTGCACTTGCTGCAACAATGACCCCGTCGTTCTGAAACTCGGTGACAGAGCGGAGTCGACCCCACCGGATTCCACATCTCGATCACGTAGCTTTCACATATCGGATCTCCCCAAGGGCGGGGCAAGAGGTCATCAACATCCAGCATTGGGGTCAATTCATGGTGCGTAAAATGCTCAGCGTGTTGGGGATTGCGTTCATCTCGCTCTTGGCGATGGGCGGTGTATCCAGTGCCGCGCCGGCGCCGGTGGTTTACCCGCCGCCGCCCGCGGTGACTGTCAACGTCAACATCACCGTCATCTTCATCGTCAATGGTGGGGTGGTGAATTTCTTCGGGTCCGGTTTCGATCCGCTCGAGGGCCTCGACATCACGGTCACGTATGGACCGCCCAGTGGCTTGCGTAGCACCCCAGCGCTTGCCGAAGCCTCCGCCGCCAAGCGACTGACCGCTCAGGCTGACAGCGCGGGCAACTTCAGTACGCCGGTGACGCTGACCCAGGTCGGCACGGCCACCCTTACCGCCACCGGACAGACAAGCGGAAAATCCGCGAGTATGACCGTTGAGGTCTTCCAGAACGAGTCCGATTACACCGGAGTCGTCACCGGCGGAAGCAGTAGCGGGACTTGGACCGGTACCAGTAGCGGCAGCTCCTCCGGCGCATTGGCCAGCACTGGTGCCAGCGTCGCAGGCCCCATTGCGATCGGCGCGGCAGCACTGTTCGCCGGACTGGCGATGCTCTTCTTCGGCACCCGGGGCGTCATTCGCCGCAGGAGCTCACGGTCGGCCGGCGGCATCTAGTCAGTCGTACATTCCGACATCAGACCAGCAAGGAACCGGCCGTCGCCTTCTTCAAGGCGATGGCCTGTTTCGCTAATGCCCCCCTCGAGTGACTTGGTCGAGGGATTTGCGTCTGGTCTAAGGCATATAAGTGTGCCAGAGTGAAAGTAACCCGTTAGGGGTCGGGCACATCTGGTCGTGCGACGTCGAGCACACGACTGATGCTTGCGGATGCGGGCCCAAATTCGCCCAGGAAAGGCCTCATATGGATATTCGTGGCTGGGTTCGCGCACTGCGAAAGTACTGGTGGATCGTCCTGGTGACGACATTGCTGGCCGTCGGGGTCGGCGCAGTTGTAACACTCCGTACATCTGCCCAGTACGCCAGCACTGTCACGTTCTTCGTCAGAACTCCGGCGGAGCAGATCGGCGGGGCCTACCAGGGCGACCAGTTCGCCCAAAAGCGAGTGAATTCTTATGTCCAGCTGATGGAAAGCCAGCGACTGGCTGACCTCATCCTGGCGGACACCCAGCTGGACCTCACAGTCGACGGGGTGATCAGCAAGATCAGTGCAAAGGGAGACCTGAACACTGTTCTGCTGACCGCGACCATCACCGATACCGATCCGCAACGTTCGCTGGACATCGCTCAATCCGTGTCGACACAATTCGTCGCGCTTGTCTCAACTCTGGAAACCCCGCCAGGATCCATCACTCCGTCGGTGACCATGGAGGTCACCTCTGCAGCCGCGTTGAATCCCAACCCGGTGGCCCCACGCCCGATCATCAACCTAGGCTTGGCCTTCGTCGTCGGGCTGGCGCTGGGCATTGCCTTGGCCGTCATGCGTGAGGTGCTGGATACCACGGTCCGCTCGGTCGAGGTTCTCAAGGAGATCACCGGAAATGCAGTGCTGGCGATCGTGCCGTTCGACGACGCCGCCCGCAAGTCGCCGCTGATCGTTGACGCGCACGCTCGGTCGGTGCGCGCGGAGTCCTTCCGACAACTGCGAACGAACCTTCAGTTCGTCGATGTCGATAACCCGGTCAAGGTCGTTGTGGTGTCGTCCTCGGTGGCCGACGAGGGGAAGTCCAGCACTGCAACGAACATGGCGGTCAGCTTTGCAGAGGCCGGCCGGACCGTTCTGCTGATCGAAGGCGACCTCCGTCGTCCCAGAGTGGCAGACTATCTGGGGCTTGAGGGCGCGATCGGGCTGACCAATGTATTGGCCGGCCAGGTCAGCATTGACGAGGTGCTGCAGAAGTGGGGACGCGGCGGCCTCACCGTGCTGCCGAGCGGATCCATCCCGCCCAATCCCTCCGAACTTCTCGGTAGCCAGAACATGCATGATCTGCTGGAATCGCTGAAGAAGACCTTCAGCATGATCGTCATCGATACACCACCACTGCTCCCGGTCACCGACGCGGCGATCGTGGCAGCTCATGCCGACGGCGCGATTCTGGTTGTGCGACATGGGAAAACCAGCCGCAGCCAGGTCGCGTCGGCGGTTGCCGCGTTGCATGCGGTCGACGCGCGACTGCTCGGGACTGTGCTGAACATGATGCCGATCAAGGGCGCCGAGGCCTACGGCTACAGCGGGTACGGCTACTACAAGGAATCCACCGACACAACCAGGGACAAAATCACCATCGACCAATTCGTACCTGCGGAACGTCAAGCAGGCGTGCATTCGCGCACGGACTCGCTGGGCGTCCAAGAACTCCTAGCGCCCGACTCCACTCGTGACCAACATGGAAGGCATTTCCTCTCTTGCTCGATCACACGGGAATTGGAGTAACGATCGTCAGCGTGCACTCCGCGCAGGAGACCACCGGTACCGTCCCGCACACCACGGCAATCGCGGACTCATTGTTGGTGGCGGGTATTTAGGTGCATGTCATCACTGGGGTGCCGCATTACCCGCAGTGGAAGATTCTCGACAAGAAGTATTGATGGGGGCTGCGGTTACGCGAGCGAATCAATGGTGTGTAACTCATCGGCGCGACATCGAACGCGACGCTCCTGGGGTCTCGTGCCTAGCGCCCCCACCGATTCGACGGGATGCCACCGGGGACGGCGCCAGCTGGTTACCGTGCTGGCCGTCCTGACGAGGGGGGCTGCTCTGTTCATCGTCAGTCCAATCAGAAGCCCTCAATTTATGTTTGGCACCTTCCTACTAGCAATCCTCCCGGGGCTGGGGCGTATTCGACACCATTTCGGGTACGGACGATGATCCTGGGGTTCCTAGTCAGCTTGGCGGCAGTCTTCCCGACGGCGGATCTCTTCCGGCGCACAACAACCGCTGTCGTTGATATCAATGATGTCAACCCTGTGCTGTCACTGACCACAGGCGACTTTCGCCCGTTCGCACAACTCAACAACACCCTTTTGTGTCCGGCGGCCAGTAGGGCATCACCCCGGGCCAATCGGGCCTCAGGGGTTGCGCCTCTTTGTGTGCATCGAGATATTTGGCCGGGAAGGCCAGTGGAGACCGGAATACTCCTCGCCAACTCCGGGTATGGTGCCTACCCCTCTGGCGTACTTTCGTGGTCGATTACCCGATTGCATTCGAGTACTGGCCGCGAAGGCGCCTACGAATGGCGTCCTCAGCTTTGCATAAAGGTGGGATCTACCGAGGTTTACAAACAACCCCCTGAACGGTGATGATTCTCGTGCCCATTCCCCCATCGGAACCTTGCCGACCACTCGTCTCAGTGGTCATCCCACTCCGCAATGCCGCTCGTGACGTGGCGTCATTGATCGCGCAGCTCCGGCCCATCGTGTCGGGCAATGTCGAGGTCGTTCTCGTCGACGACGGCTCCGATGATGACACCAGGGCCCGGCTGGATGAGCTCGCCGAGATGATTCCCTCGGTTCGCGTCCTGACGGGTCCAGGTGAGGGAGTCGCTCGCGCTCGCAACTTCGCGCTGATTCACACCCGAGGGAAATACGTTTGGTTCGCAGATGGTGACGACGCCTGGAGCCCGTCAATACTGACGGTTTTGGTGGCCACGGCTCGGGTGACCGGTGTGGACATCGTGGCGTGCAATGCGCAGAAGGTCGACATGGCTACTGGTGCGGGATTGGGAATTATCGAGGACGCCCCCACCACGGAACACATCAACAACACTGAGGCGATGCGACGGGTCCTGACGGGGCAGCTGCAAGGGCACCTCTGGAACAAACTCTTCCGGCGTAACGTGCTGGGCGATAACCCGTTCCCGCCGACGCGGGCTCATTCCGACCTGGGTGGGGTGCTCGGAATCATCGCCCGCGCGAACGGGATTGCCATGGTGCCCCAGACGCTTTACTCCTACCGGATCGGCGCGGGTTCCATTCTCAACTCCCGCTGGTACCGCTGGGACGACTTGACCGACTGCCGGAATATTGCGGTGGCTATGGCTGCGCGCGTTGGCATCAATGGCGACGATCCCGCGCTGCGCGTGTTCACCTGTGCCCAGGTGGTGCTGCCTGTTGTGCACGAGTCCATTCGACGCCGCGGTGGCTTCGCCGACGATGAGCTGCAGGCAGTCAGGGACCGAGTCCGACGGCTGGCGCGCCTAAGTGACGTGAGGCTGTTGGTCGCGGCCGGGCAGCGGGGGGCAGCAGCCAGAATGCTCGTCATCCTCACCGCGCCCGAGGCCTACGCCATCGCGTACGCCCGGTACCGACGGCGCCGATGGTCACTTCTGGACCGCATGACCGCCGCGGGATAGACCCATCTGCTCGGCCGCCAGGCCCCGCGACGAGACGCGTCCCTTCGAGCAGCGATCGATTCCGGCGACTTGGGGCCACAGGCCCAGACTGGTTGGGTACGACGGAAGCGGGCCCGACGGCTGATCTCGCTGGCCTACAGCCGCGCTGATTTCCGGACCACCAACTGGGCCGCAGGACGCCTCCCTGGGTTCGCGGTTGCCAGGCCACCCCAGGCCGCAGCCAAAATGAACGGCAACCAGAAGTAACGCTGGAACATGATCGGCGCAGTCTGCGCGTAGAGCAACGCAGTTAGCGTCGACGCGATCAGCAGGGTCTTGGTGGGGCTGTGCTCAGCCCGCCACAACTGACCGCCTGATGCCATCAGGACGATCATGAGGGCGAACAGCAACAGTATGCCGCCTTGAAGCCAATATAGAAGGAAAATGTTGTGAACCTGGGTGCCGATAAGAACAACGCCACCGGACTCAATATCGAGGCCGACCCCGACAATAGGCGATCGTTGAATGCCCTCCCAGCCCATCTCGTCCGTCAATAATCTAAGGGCAAGGGTGTTTGTGTCCGATGTTTGGCCGGTGGCACTGTAGAACCGGCTTAGCGGGTCTATGCCGAGGGTGGCTTGCTGATAAAAGCTGAACACCAACAATGACACCCCGGTGCCAACGATGAGCAGGAACCCTAGCGCACGTTTCCCGCGAGGTTGTAGCAATAGTGCGGTCAGCGCACCGGTGATCGCACACAACATCCCGCTGACGGAACCCGAGAACACCAAACCAGCCAAGACGCCGCCAACCGAAAACCAAAGCATGGTCTTCATCCGGGCGTGATGTTTCCCTAGGGAAAGGAATAGGCACACGGCCATGACGAGGGCAATGGCGAGTGCCCCACCTGGTCGTTGACGTGCCCGGAGAGTCCCGGCGCGCGGCTGTCGCCCGTGCCTGCCAGGTCGCCGCCAATGTTGACTCCGGCGGCGATCTGCGCGAACCCGACAAGGCCACTGACACCCGCCCCGGCGATGAAGGCCAGCGCAGTCGATCGGAGTGCGTGTTCACCGCCGACCACGATACGTGCCTGCCACCGCCAAATTGTCCAGATGAAGACCAGGCGCAGCGCGTTTGCCCAGTTTTCGTCGGGGCTCCAAGTGTTGTAGCTGGCCATGCCGGCGGCTATCAGTGCCAGTGCGGAGGCGAACATCCAGGCTGACTGAAGTGGTTTAGGAGCTCGCGTCCCGCTGATGAACGCCAGCACGGCAGTAACGAAGAAGGCTAGATCACTTGCCGTGACCCCACTGAGGCGGAGGGCCGGCATCGCCAACAGGAAAAGGCCTGCATACCAAAACCATCGAATGCCGGTGGTCATGACTCGTCCTGGCATTTACTGGACGAAGAGCGAGGACGAGTATGGTCACCTAGTCAGTATAAACGGGACACGAGTAATTGCCTACCCTAAGACTGAAAATGGCAGGGTGATATTACGGACCACGGGTAGTTTGGGTGTAGGACCTATCAACGATTCACTGGCGCGGCACATTAGGGACCGAAGCACCACAACCGATTTTGCCGGCTTGCGCCATCTGGTTATTACGGGCTCCGCCGACTGCGTAACTTCATGCCCAATGGGGCCACTACACGATCCATGCTCGGGAATTCGACAGCTAGGTCTCCCTAACTAATCAGCTTACCAGCACTTTGAGAACCGACCTGGCCGCTGTAATGCGGACTCTGCGCGGACGACTAAAAGTCTAGATCCGACCCTTCGTGCGCCTCGACCGCCTCACCGCTGCGGGATGAATCAGCTGCTCAGACGCCGCTGAGCACCGCCCGCAGTCGCGCCACCTCGTCGTCAAGCACGGACCGTGCACCATCCATGGCGGTGGCGGTCTCGCTCGCCGATTCGAGTCGATCGGTGATCCACGCATCGATCTCCACTGCCTCCATCCCTGTAACGTCTAGGGACACGTCGTGCAGACCAACTGCGGCGAAGTGGGTCGCGACCTTTCGCCTTGGGTGCTCGACGACCTCGACGGGCACCGCACCGGCCTGGGCCGCGAGCAGCAGCACGTGCAGCCGGTCGCTCACCACAATCGTTGACTCGGCGTAGGTCAGCCGCCGAGACCGTTCCCGAGAGAGGTCGCCGTCGTCGCCCCACGGGATCAGCTCGCACCCGAGCCGCGCGGCGAGCTCAGCGCTGCGGGCCTCGTCCTCATCGACCTGGCTCGCCACCGTCAACCGCAACCCTCCCGCGCCGCCACCGAGGCGACCGCCTCGAACCATGCGTCCGAGGGGAGGGCTCGAGCCCCTCGCAAAGACAGCAGCAGACGATCCCGAGGCGCGTCAGTGCTCGGTCCCGCCGGTTCGTTGAACGCTGTGTCGGGAACCAAGCGACCGACACGCATTTGGTCCTTCGAGTCCTCGTCTCGCCACATGACCACGTTCGCCAGGCGACATGACCAGCGGTGCATCATGCCTGTAGCCCAGTGATAGTGCGCAACCGCTCGCGGCGGCCGGACTACATAGGTCCCTCGCAGGCGTGACCACAGGGCGATGACAAGGAAGACCAGCTCGGGCTTGAGGTGGGCGGTGCCGAGTGGGACCTCGCCCGGGTCGTAGACCAGAGCCCTAGTTCGCCGCCCGAACAGCAGTCCCTTCAACCATTTCCGGCGGGCGCCGCGGTGTAGACGACGTCGTCGGGCGTCAGCTGCAGTTGCTCGAGCCACCCCGGTGTGGTCCGACCGACATACACGTGACGCTCGCCCGTCCCCTCGACCCAGGCCAACACCCGACGGCGAATGACGGCGTCACCGAGGTTGCCGCTCACGCCAGTCGAGACGACGTAGACCTGGTCCCGCTTCCTTACGGCCAGGGACGACCGTGGCGCACCTTGCCGACCAGTCGCCACGTCTCGCGTTTCAGTTTATTGCGCAGTCGCACGCCGAATGTCAGCTTCGTCTCCGACTGATAGGACTGCAGGAGCGGCCGCATGCCGTCCAGATAGATGCCGAGATCGGACGCGGCCCGAGCTCGGGCAAACAGCTCGTGACTGATCTTCGAGATCTGGCGACGTTTACGGATGAGCTCCCGCCGTTTGGCATCGACCACTGTCAGATCGGCGACGACGCGTTTGCGCGGATGCCACCGTCCGGCCTCGTCGTCGTCGTGCAGCCGGACCGCGAGGCCGTCGCGGCGGTGACGGAAGTTGCCGGCCTGCGTGGAGGCGATGCTCTCCACCGACAGGTCATCAAGAGTCACCGCCCCCGAATGACGGCCCTCGAGCAGAATCTGGTCGATCGTCTGGTTGCGGGTCACCACCATATTGGTTCCACGCCAGTCGATCTCGTACTTGGCCAGCCAGGCGTCACCCAGCACGACGTCCGCGGTCTCCGCGAAGATGTCGTCGCAGAAGTCGCAGGCGCCCAGCTGGAATACCGCGTGCCCCCAGCTGCCGCCGACCAGCGAGATTGTCTTCGCCTCCGCCGTCCGTCCATCGGCGGCAGTGGCCTGGAACCCGTACTCCCGCGATGTCCGCTCAGGATCCTTGATGCGGAAGTCGACCGCCGCCAATTCCGGCGGGGCGACTCCGAGCTGCCAGGCGAACGACTCCGCGTAGGCCATCGACTTGAGGTGCCCGCAGACGATGCCGACCACGAATGCAAGCTGGTCGCGCAGCACCGGATCGGCCGCCGCCACATGGCGCACCGCCGTGACGGCGCACGGGATTCCCACAAAGGCATAACGCAGGCCGTCACCCCGGATCTCGGCAAGGACGTCCTGGAAGGTCACCGGAAAGTACTGGGATTTCCGTCTTGCCTGCACCTCGTCGACGCTGCGCGAGACGACATAGGAGAACAAGGTGTCCTCTCCCGGTCCGACGTGGATAACCCCGTCGACGTGTCCTCTGTCCATCAGCTGGGTCAGCAGCCATGTGGTCAGCCCCCCGGAGCTGCTGTGGGCAATCTGATCGGGGTCGGTGATCCGGCCCGCATAGGCGTGCAGATACTTGCCCAACCGCGGATCGCTCGGAAGATCGGCCGGCAGCACGGCCGCGGCGACCGCGGTCTCGTCGGGCGTCTCGTCGGCGAAAGGGCACACGCTGGAACCCACAGCCAGCGCCGCCTGACCGACGCCATCAAGATTGGCCTCGTAGGTCTGGCGAGAGGTGATCTGCAGCATGATCTTTCCCTGGGTGGCGACGGCGCAGGCGCCGCACCCCACGCAGGACCCGCAGGAAACGACCTTCTCGATCGAGCTCATGGGTACTCCTTCGTCGGGCGCAGCTAGGGCCGTAGCCATGGATAGCCATGGAAATGTTGTACGACATCGCGTGAATGCGTCGCAGATCCCGGCGCCAGGTAGCAAGTCGTGCTAAGCCCGGGCCAGCCATAGGCGTTGTCGGGCTGACCGGGGCTTCTCGCATAGACCTTGTGGGGAATGGCGCTCATCCTTGTTCCGCCCGATTCTGGGTCAGCATCCGGCGCAGCGGGCGCACGAGCATACCCAGTTGAACTACGAATGAAAGTGACAGCGCCGTTGCCGCACCGACCGCACCGTAGAAGGGAGAGACCAGTGCGACGCCGAGCAAGCAAGCGACAGTGGTTGACGACGACGCCAACGCAACGTCCTTGCTACGACCTCGACCCTGAAGGATCGAGTTGAGCATCGAGCACATCGCTGCTATCGGCAGCCCGGCGACAATGATCCTGATCACTGGCGTGGCGTCGACGTAAGCCGGTCCCAGTGCACCGTCGACGAAAGTGGGCACAGCAAACCAGATCGCAGCGTATAGAAGCGACATCCCTGCCACGACGACGACGGTGAGCCGGAGCAAGGACTGGAGGGCACGGGCTGATTCTTGGGACCGAGCCGACGCCGGGAGCAGAATCCCAGCCAAGGACTGCGGGAGGATCCTCAGGGGGTTCATTAGTCGACTGCCGCTCGAGTAGAGACCCGCCTGTGTAGCGCCGGCGAGCGCGCCGACCACTACGACGTCCAGATTTCGAGCCTGTGCGGCCATCGAGTTCACCCAATACGGTCTGCTCTGGCGTAGGACCTCGGAAAACCCCACCTCGCGGGAGTTCACGACACGGCGCCTGACCCACCGTTGGGCAAAAGTGGCGGACCCCATGGCGGCCAGTGCGGCGGATAGCGAGAACGCGAGAATCGGCGGGACGTCCAGTGCCGTCGCCGCGACAAACATGCCCAACGCTGCTGTCCTGCGCGAAAGCAGGTTGATGACGTTGATTTGCACATCGCCATCGGCGAAGGCCACGGAGAGTCGAGTGTCGGCGTTCCGCTCGGCTGCTGCCCACACCGCCAGCGGCAGCATCTGCCAGTACGCATCGGAGAAAAGGAGTGCGGCCCCGCTCAGCCCGAGCAGAAGAGTGACCGTTAGGGCCATCGAACTCACGTTGGTGAACCGCAGGGCGGCTGCGACCACCGGGTTATCAGGTTTGGCGGCTCGCTCTCGCGTGACCAGGCTTCCCACCCCGAAGTCGAGAACGACCTGGGCCAGCGTTGTTACGCCCAGAAATGTTGCCAGGTGGCCGAAATCGGAGACTGGTAGAAGCCGGGACACTAGGACGAGGGACACCGACTGCAGCAGCGCGCCGATGATCCTCCCGCTCGACACCCAGGCGAACTGCCGCGCTAAAACACGCTTCAACTTTCCATTCACCCGCGGCTTGAGTCCGGTGTCAGACGTACCGCCGGAGGGCGTCATGCGAGCCCTTGCAGAATGCCGGACGCGAATCGTTCGCCAGAACGGTCGGCGGACAGCCCGTCGCCCGCGCTGAGCGATGCCTGGACCATGGCGGAACGCCTTGCCGGGGTCGCCGAGCAACGAGGTCACTGCTTCGGCATACGCCGCCGGATCATCGGCGGACCATAACGACGTCTCCTCGGTCAGGTACTCGACCTCGGGGGCGTGGAAAGCGTGCCGGGTGGTGGCGAGCGGAACGCCAAGGGCCAGAGAATCGACGGCAACGAGGCCGACGCGTCCGGGCATCAGGATGAGATCGGTCAGGTGGCTCAGCCGTCCCAGTGCAGCGGCGTCGAGGCGACCCAGGTTCTTCACGTAGGGGCGGGTGGCGGCCGCGTCCGCAACATAATCATCCAAGGGGCCGGCACCTCCCAACACGAGCACCAGGCTCGGGTCCGCCTCGTGCATCAAATCGACGGACTCGAGCAGGAATGGAAGGCGCTTGGGCTTGTCGAATGCTCCAACAAAGAGGACAACACGCTTACCGCTGAGCTCGAGCCGATCTCGCAGGGCGTCGACATCGGCTGTGGTGCAGACCAACTGGTGCCGACGCAGGAGCTCGGTATCGGTGCTGTTTCGTACCACCGTGATTTTGCTTGGCTCGATTCCGGCGCTGGTGAGGTGCTCGGCACCGGCCTCCGTATACGCGAACAGGTGGCAGGCGCGTCGACACAACCACCCTTCGAGCCTGTCGTCGAGCCGGTTTCCCGCACTCGTGAAGTTCCTCCCGTGTCCCCACAGCATGAGCTGCACGCCCGGATCGTAAGCGAGGCCGTAGGTTTCGAGGTTCGAGCTGGCCAGACCATGCACCACCGCGAGCACCTTGCGTGCGTCGTGTCTGACGTTGCGGTATGTCACGTTGCGCCGGCGGACCGTCAACCGGTGTTGCTTGATCGGAACCGACCAAGGCCCGGAAGTTGCGTTGCCTCGTGCTGCCACGATGCCGGTCGGCTGGTCGTGCCATACCTCCAGTCGCAGCCCGTGCGGCCTCAGGTGCCGATCGATCGCATCGAACAGTCCGACGCGGTATGTCGGCACGAATGGCTGAATGACCGCAACGACTTCCGCCCGTCTCATGACGGCGGCGCCATCGTCGTCCGGCGGGCCGTTGCGTCGCGCCAAAGGATCGGTTTGGACCTAGCCAGCCACATGGCAACAACAATTGGCAGGTCTTTCCATGACCCTGCTATAACGACTGCCGATACGCCTTCGTTGAGCAGTACCCTCCGCCATCGCCAGGGCACGATCAGCGGACCCGCGGCCCTGACAAGTAGAGGCACGGAGAAATGGCTACTGGGTCGCCGCTGGACCAGGATGCTGTTGTGTCCCGCCGCGGTGAGGGCTTCGTAGTCAGCCAGAGTCGAGACCAGCGTGAATGTGCGGTCTGGGGGCTCACAGTCCTGGCTGACCGGCTTGCCAGCCGGCCAGAAGAGTGCCACGACCACAGCACTCTTCGTGTCCCTCAGTACTCGCTCCACTGTTTGCTCCAATCCGCAATGTTTTCGTGCGGCATGTCAAGCGGATGCCGTTCGCTCGATCCCAAAAGAGTGCGAATTCCGGTCAAGTCATGGCGCGAAGGACACACCAGCCCCACGGACCTGGAGATCTCGCGGGCCCTGTTGTCGACACTGAGCACCAGGCTCGGCACCTTCAGCTGGGTCGCACGGATTCCGCCGTGTAACCGAAGCCCGACGTAGGACGTGCCCGGTTGCAGCAACTCATGGTCGAATGCCTCGACACTCGGTTCCAGGACGTCTGAATCCGCGACGCCGAGACTCCCGAAGTAGGCCGCATCGCCGGGGCCTTGTGGCCAGAGCCAGACCTCGTCGAATCGTTCCCGCAGGATATTCAGCAAAGCACCGTCACTCGCCCGGTCCTGTGTGTAGTCGGTCAAGGTGACTACCACGCGATGAGCCCCACCGGGCATCTGCTGCTCTTCGACGCCCCACAAGGTGGGACACGAGGTGTGCAGTGCCTTCACGCCACCGGCCGTGAGCCGATCTGCTGAGTAGACGTCACGGACTGCCCATGACTTCGAACCACTGAGGGAGTGAAACCAGCGGCGGGTTGGCCAGTCGATACCGGCGATCTGGTACTGCCACCATCCCGCCCCGAAGACTGTCAGTTTGCCGGCGGCCAGACTTATGTCGCTGCGGGACCAGTTCCATGCGCTGCGGAACCACATGTGGTCGGAGAGCAGGTTTGTCCCCGAGACCACGACATCACTTGCCGCGCGCAGGGTTCGACGATGGGTGTCATCGATGGGTCCGTGCAGGGGGATGGACACAACGTCGACGCCCCGTTCCACGAGTTCGTCAACAAAGCATTCGTGGACGGCCCGGGCGATGATGCGGTCGCCGAGGTTGGTAGAGGTGGCACCCGGGTCCACTAGCACGATCATGCGCTGAGCGCCTTGGCTGTTGACTCCAGGATCCGCGCGTACTCGCCGCCGACGGCGGGCCAGCTGCCCTTGTGCTGCGCCCAGTTTCGAGCCCGAGCGCCGAGCGCCTCATTCCGATCGAGCGCGTCCATCACCTCGCGGCTGGCAACTGCATCCGACGACTCGAAGTCGGCGGCGATGAGGACGTGATCCGACTGGAGGGCGTCAACCGCGTGCACAGATTTCGACACCAAACAGGGTGTGCCCGAGGAGAGAAACTCCAAGAGCGTGATACTGCAGGACTCCCAGCGGGACGGGTGTATGTATCCTCGCGATTCTATGAGCAGGGAACTCTTCTCCGCCCCCGAGACCCGGCCGCGGATCTCGACTTCGTCCTCCAGGCCGAGTTGGCGAACCATGTCTGTCAACACGGCTCGACCGCCGAAGTGGTCTGGACCCGCGAGGACCAGGCGCGGTCGCGGCGCCGCAAGCTGTGCCCAGAAACGCAGGAGGTTGTCCAAACCTTTGTGCTCGATGTCGAATCGGCCGATCCAGACAAAGAAGTCGCCGTCGCCCTGCCACTGGCCCTGACTATCGGGATCCGGGCTGCCATTGGGGACGGTGATGAATCGACCCGTATGAGGTGCGAAGGCGCGGACCACCTCGACCTCGCCCGGGTAGAACACATGCACCACATGGCACATCCGGAGGGTGAGTCTTTCAAGCCGGCCGCGTATTCCCCACTTGTCGCGCATGGCCATGGTGACACCCGGTTCGTACACGCCGTGGGGCATGGCAATGACTCTGGCGCCCTTGACGCGTCCGATGGCGGCGGCGGCAAGGTTGCTGACCGTCCAACCCTCGTGCAGGTACAGCCAGTCGCCACGTTTGATCCGACTGACCAAGCCGACCGGGACCCACGAAGTACGGCTTCGGCCGAGGTGCGGAATTGTTCGGCTCATCGTGACGTCGACGTAATCGTCTGCGCCGGTGGTGATCGTCTTGGCCGACCAGATCTCGACATCGTGCCCGAATCGACCGGCCTGCTTTGCCCAGTTGTTGATTGAATCAGTCACCCCTGACGTATGCGAGAGGTACCGGGCGTAATAGTGGACAATTCTCATGACGAGAGAGTCCTCTCGCCCAGCGCATCGATAATTGCTTGACCGATGGCATTGACGGAGTGCTCGATTGAGGGAACCCAGCCCGGTGCGGCAAACGGTATTTCGCCCGCTAGGGATCGTTGCCATAGCAGAGCAAAGTCCGCCGCCGTGTCCTCCGAATAGAAAACAGTCTTGCCCTCCTCCAGATACTCCGCCTCCGGCGCGTGAAACTCGTAGCGGGTGCTCAACACCGGGAGGCGCAGCGCGAGGGCGTCCACCGCGACGAGTCCGATACGGCCGGGATTGAGTATGGCTGATGACGCGGAGCCAGCCAGGGCCAGGCCGGCAGCGTCTGCCTGCCCCAGCAGGCTCACCCGGCCGTGCTTTTCCTGCAGTCGCTCGACGAGATGCTTCTCCGCTCCGTCGCCCGCAACGATCAGGTGGGCGCTCGCATTCTGCCGCAGCACCAGATCAGCCGCCTGGCAGAGGAAGTCGATGCGTTTGGCGCCCGTCAAGCTACCGGAATACATCGCCACCGACGCAGCCGGAGAGATGCCCAGGCCTTCTCTGAAATCTGTGATATCCGATGCGCTGAACGTTGAGGCCAATTGCGCCAGTAGATCCGTGTCCGTGGTGTTCATGAAGGCCGTGACCCTCGACGGCGGGATTCTGCTGTCCTTCAGAACATGTGACCGCCCGGACGGCACGTACGTTAGAACGTGGGCGGCTCGCTGGTTCAACCGCGTTTCCATCGCCCGCGAGAGTGGGTTGGGGCGCGAGGTGTAGGGCGCTCCGTGTCCGAGAAGGATATAAGGCCTTTTTGTCGCCCACCGCTCCCAGGCATTGGCATTCCCGGCCTGAAGTTCCGTCAGCAACAGATCGGCATCGCGCCAATCCCGGGGGACCTGCCGATACTGAAACTTCAATGACGTGGTCGGCAGTTTGAAGGTTCGTGTTCTGACGCGCTCCGACCAGCGCGGGGCCGTGGTGGCGTCACCCCGAAGCTTGCGTAGAGATAATTGGCTTCGGTCGCCCCCGGTGAAGAACCGGACAGCGATGGATTCCCCCTCGAGCAAGTCAACCAGACCGGCGAAGAGCGGAACCCGATAGTCGGGAATGTACGGCTGAGTCACCGTTACCCGCCATCGTGGGTCAGCCAACACGGGCCACCTCGTAGAAGCCGATCAGCCGATCGGCAATATTGTCCATCCCGTACCTGCTGCGTACCGCAGATAGCGCGTTGACGCCCATGCTGTTTCGTAGGGTCTCGTCATCGAGCAGCATGGCGATGGCCTTCTCCAACGACTCGACGGTGTCGTCGACGACGAGACCGCTGTTGGTCTCCTCGATGAATCCCGCCAGACCACAGCTGTCAGTGACGATCACGGGCTTGCCGACGGACATCGCCTCGAGGACCGACATCGGGAACGGCTCATTGACTGCGGGCAGCACGTAGATGGTGCTGGTGCGAAGCCGTTCCAGCGTCTGTCCAGGGTCCAGGGCGCCTTCGCGTTTGATCCGGGGAGCTGCACCATTCTCGCGCAGCTGGCCGGTGATCGCCGGCCCCTCGCCCTCGTCGGGACCCACCAGCGCGAAGATCACGTCCGGACGGATCCTTGCCAGGCGGATAGCCGCCTCGACGAAGATGGTTGGCCGTTTACGGGGGTGCAGGCGAGCGAGGAAAAGAACCTCGATGTCGCCGGGGTTGATCTCGGGCCGTGCCATCGGAACACCGTTCGGCAGGATCTCCGTCGCCAGTTGGTGAGTTGAAAGGCCCGCGACCTGATCTTCCTCGAGCTCGTTGAGACACAAGATGGTTTGTGCGCGTTCGAGAATTGCCCGCGTCGCAAGGACGTCCAAAACGCGCGCCAAGGCGTTCGATGGTGCATCCACCATGCCGTGCGGTTGCAGGACGTAGGACGTTCTGCTGACGGCTGCCATTGCTGCCGCCGGCAACGTGACGAGATCCCGAGCCAGGTGGATGTGCACCAGGTCAACCTGCCTGATGTGCCGTCCCAGCCAGGAAAGCAACCCGGGAGATGTCAAACCGGCAAATCCGGTGCGTGGTATCAGTCTGCGTGCGGGAAAAAGCCTGACCGGGACGCCGTCCACCATGGTGGGCAGGGCTTTCCCGAATCCCATCGCAGCGCCGGCCAGCGTGATGTCATGTCCGCGTTCGCGGAGCTCACGAGTCTGGTTGATCGCCACCCGGGTTGGCCCGCCGAAGGCGCCGTCGGGCGTGAAGAGTGTCACCACGTGGATGATCTTCATATCCACGCTCCCGAACCCTGCGACAGCGGGCCGTGGACGGTGGTGCCGTCGACGACATCCCGCACCACCAGGGCGGTTGCCCCAACAACGCAATCATCGCCGACGGTAACACCGCGCAGAACGGTTGCCCGCGCGGCAATCCAGGAGCCGTCTCCAATAGAAATGGGCGCATTGTCGAATTCGAACGTCGGCGAGTGACGGTCGTGCGATCCGGTACAGAGCAGAACCCCCTGTGAGATGCAGACATCGGCCCCTATCCGCACCGGTTCCAGATTGAGAATCCAGACGTCTTCGCCGATCCAGCTGTTGTCGCCAACGGTGAGTTTCCAGGGCCAGTGGATGCGCACGTTGTGCCTGATCAGCACTCCGGTGCCGAGCTGCGCCCCGAAGCCCTGCAGAACGGCCAGCCGTAACCGCAGTGGGCACCACCAGCGGGTCGTCACCAGGTCGGAGACCAACATCCATCCCAGTTGCCACAGGACGTTCCGGCCCTTGTCGTATCCGACACCCGTGAAGCCGGAGAGTCGTCGCCGAGGCGGCATCACCGGCGAAATTCGGCTTGATGGTCAAGGAACCAGGCGTAGGTGCTTCGCAGGCCGGCATCCAGCGGAATCGAGGATTTCCAGCCCAGCGCCGTGAGCCGACCGACGTCCAGCAACTTCCTCGGGGTGCCGTCCGGCTTCGACGTATCCCATTCGACGATTCCGTCATAGTCGACGGTTTCGGCGACCAGGTCGGCGATATCGGCGATCGAGGCATCGGTGCCGGTTCCGATGTTGATTGGCTTTCCGTCGTCGTAGTTCTCCAGCAGGAAAAGGCATGCCGCCGCCATATCGTCGACGTGCAGGAATTCGCGTCGGGGTGTCCCGGTACCCCAGCAGGTCACCGACCCAGCGTTGGATTCCTTGGCCTCGTGGAACCGCCGGATGAGCGACGGTAAAACGTGGCTGTTCTGCAGATGGAAGTTGTCGTTGGGCCCATACAGATTTGTAGGCATCGCCGAGATGTAGTGCAGCCCGTACTGACGGCGGATGGCCTGCACCTGAGTGATGCCGACGATCTTCGCGATCGCATACGCGTCGTTGGTGGGCTCCAAAAGACCAGTCAGCAGCGAGTCCTCGTTGATGGGCTGGGTGGCGAACTTCGGATAAATGCAGCTCGATCCCAGGAAAAGGAAATGCTCAACCCCAGCGGCCTGGGCGGAGTCGAGCAGGTTCACCTGGACGCGAAGGTTGTCCGAGAGGAACTCGGCCGGGTAGGAACTGTTCGCCATGATCCCCCCGACCCTTGCCGCAGCATCGATCACCACGTCTGGATGAGTGTCGGCAAAGAATCTCTGTGTTGCATCGCGGTCCCGAAGATCAAGATCCTGGTGCGACATGCCCACGAGATCGGTGAAACCGGAGGACTCCAAATGGCGCCAGATCGCAGAGCCGACCAAACCGCGATGCCCCGCGATGTAGACTCGCGCGTCCCGCGGTAGCGCTCTGACACCCCCCTGAGAAACAACTTCCGACACTTGTCCTCCTGGCGATGGCGGGGGATGCAATCAACGCTCGCACGTTCGCGAATATCTAATGCACCCGCCAAGTGTAACCGGGCGGATTACCCCTTGATTCATTCCTGGGCCGAGCATGCGCAGTGGTGGAGTTGAAGGCGTGGGCGGAGCCGGGTGCAGTGAATCCGTCTGCCGCATCTAAGGACCGCGATCTCACTGAGCGTCAACATTTTGCGATTCAACTTTCTGGATCCACCCAGAAGATGCCCCGGCGGCGGCAGTCCAATCGCTGATCCTGCTTGGGTCTCACCGGGCGGCTTGGATGCAGATCACATCCAGGCTTTGTCGCTGAGGCCGGACAGTGCTCAAACCTTCGCGTCGGCAGTGGCCTCACTTTCCCGGTGGACGCTCATTGCTGGCGGAAGCTCGGGGCGCGACTTCAGTGACTTCAAGGCCTGCTGAGTCGAACGGGGCAGGTGGTCAGCGGCGCGCCGAAACTGGTACCGCAGAGCAGGCCTCAACCGATCTCTCCAGCTGGTCGGTCGCCGGGCGGCAGTGTCGAAGTCGAAATCCCTCACCCACTCGACATAACCGCGCGCCGGCCCGGAAATGCCTGTGAGATCACCGGGTATCTCCGTCTGGAGTCCGCACCACATGTACAACTCGTTGATATCGAGAGTGCGGGCCCCGCTCGTCAGCTCCGCACGCCATTTGTCATAGCCCGCAGGGGAGATGGTCAGGCCTGCATCGGCGGGCGCGATGCCCGCCACCAGGAGACCGGTTGCCGTTCGAATGCACTTCTCGCAGTCGCCGCAGTTCAGGGTCCCGCCGCCCCTCCCCGGCTGGTGACAGACGGCGAGGGCGACTGAGCCACCTGCCCGGAGGTAGGGCGCGATGTGCTGGGTGATCTTCTGCTGCCTGGTCAGCTCGAAACTGTCATGGAAAACATCGGTTCCGGTCCACTGGATCAGATTGTCCGTCTCCGGGGCACTTCCGTGCGGCACCAAATACTCCGCCGTGTGGCTTGAGGCGATATAGATGCGTTCGAGGCCTTGTGCGGCGGTCACGGGGGCGGCAAGGGTGAGCAGTGTGAGCCCGTGCTGGACGCCGGCCCACCAGTCGCCACCCTCGTCCAGGAAGTCGTGGATAAGTCGGAATTGCTTGACCAGGTCACGCCAGTTCGTCCGTGCGGTGATCTGCCGGCAGTCCTCCGCCAGCGGGCTCTCTGAGATCAGCGTGGCGAGCTCATTCCACAGTGACTGGTTGGGTAGCGAGATGTCTCCGCCCCAAACAGAAACCAAGGTGCGAACATGATCCCTGTTTGCCAGCAGGCTGGTCGCAGAATCCAGCCCGCCGGAATAGAGGAGCGCCGCACGCCGAACGGTGGGCGTCCGCGTCGCGCTGACTCTCTTTCCTTCAAGTGCGAAGACATCGCTAGCAGCGAACTTCGGATAAGAAGCTGACCAGAGGGGAGCCATCCTCTCTGCCGCGGTGGCGAATAGCGCGTCGACGGTGTCGACCCGCACCGGGATGCCGGAGGCGTAGCAGACGGGCAAAATCGCACCCAGTGCGGGAAGGACCAGCAGGGCGGGGTCGATCTCGGCGAGGTCAATGCCGCCCTGATAGTCGACTTGCAGGGTGCCGGATTCGAGCCATCTCGAGGCGTCGCCGGCGTCGACACTGACAGATATTGTCGACTCCGTCACGCTGGGCGGTCCTAGAACGATCGACATGGCGCTCCTTCGTCAGCTGAACAGCAGGCATCTTTGCCCTCACCCGAGTGCAGCCTCCGCAGGGAGAGCAGCTGTCTCATCGAGGCGATGGGGAATCGCTGCACGTCAGGTTGGTGCAATCCGACTGCTGCCGCCCTGGAGAGCACTATCTGTGACAGGGGTCTTGGGTCAATTGGTAGCACCGGCGCTGCACCAAGTGCTCTCGGAGTGATGATCATTGGGTCATCGGTGCAATTGCCTGTCGATCCCGTCATCCTCCTGGCGGTAACGGATTTTCCCATCAGTTCGCTACACTTAGCGAACTGGGATCCTCTCACTGTAGCGGCCTGAGTTTCGCCGTCCTACCACCATCCGGGTTCAAAATCGCAGTGGGGGCACGCTTGAGAAAGACTGCACTGATCACGGGTATCACCGGGCAAGATGGCTCCTATCTCGCGGAACTGTTACTGGAGAAGGGATACGAGGTTCACGGGTTGATCCGGCGGGCGTCGACCTTCAATACAGCCAGGATCGACCATCTCTATCAAGATCCACACGACGAATCGGCCAGGATGTTCCTGCACTACGGAGACCTGACGGACGGTTCGCGTCTGGTGACCCTGATGGAGAAAATTCACCCACATGAGGTATATAACCTTGCCGCTCAGTCGCATGTCCGGGTGTCCTTCGATGAGCCCGAGTTCACCGGAATAACAACCGGTTTGGGGACGACCAGGCTCCTGGAGGCGGTCCGGTGCAGTGGCGTTCCGGCGCGCTTCTACCAGGCAAGTAGTTCGGAGATGTTCGGTGCGACCCCGCCGCCACAGGACGAGGAAACCCCGTTCTGGCCGCGCTCGCCCTACGGAGCGGCCAAGGTCTATGGCTACTGGATGACCCGCAACTATCGCGAGGCCTACGGTCTCTTTGCGGTCAACGGCATCCTGTTCAACCATGAATCTCCGCGACGAGGTGAAACATTTGTCACCAGGAAGATCGCCATCGCCGCCGCAGCAATTGCCGCGGGCAAACAGGAGAACCTGTATCTCGGGAATCTCGAAGCCATGCGGGACTGGGGATACGCCAAGGAATACGTCGAGGGTATGTGGCGAATGTTGCAGGCCGACACACCGCAGGACTATGTGCTCGCGACCGGCGAGGCATACAGCGTCCGCGACTTCTTGCGGTTCTGCTTCGAGTCCGTCGACTTGGATTACGAGAAGTACGTCAAATTCGACCCAAGGTATGTCCGCCCGACCGAGGTCGATGCGCTCGTCGGTGATGCATCAAAGGCCCAGCGCGAACTCGGCTGGAAGGCAAGGGTCATGACGCCCGATCTGGCCCGTCTGATGACCGACCACGAGGTGGCAGCACTGGCGTAGGAAGTTGGTCCGAAGGGGACCGGCCCTGCGAACGGGTCGGTCCACGAGGGTCAAGACGTTGCGGTCCCAACCCTTGTACCCCGAGAGACAGTCCGCCGCAGGCGAGGATTCCCTGGCTACGCCTGCCGCCCGGACCATGTGTCGCAGCGTCCGTATCCCGCTCGGCTCAGGCGCTCATGACTCAAGCATGGGTGTGTCTGATCGTGGCCGGGTTGAGCATCCCTGCGGTCTGTGGCGAAGATTGTTTCGGAATTGCCGCCGCATGGTTCGACTGGAGCAGGTCGGCGGCGAAGGACTGGTAGCGCCCGTACGCCGCGCCCTTGTCGTAGGCCGTCAGGTGGACTCGTCGTGACGCTCGAGCCAAAGACTCCAGACGAGGTTGATCCTCCCGGAGCCCTTGTGCAGCCCGGACCAGGTTTGCACCGGATCCGGATTCGATGATGTGTCCGAAGTGCATGTCGCGCAGGTAGTTTGCGGTGATTCCGCTGGGGTCCACCGCAGCGAGTATCGGTTTGCCGGCCGCGGCATACGAGGTCAATTTGCTGGGCAGCGACATGCCGGAGACGCCGGGCAGTTCGTTGATCAGCAGAAGATCGGCGGCTGCCAATACCTGCGGATAGTCCTGCGCGGATACCGGCGGAAGAATGCGCAGATGCCGGATGCCCTCGGCTGCGCTCTCCAGCTGCCGCCGTTCGTTCCCGTCGCCCATCAGGACGAAGTCGATGTCGGCGCCAGCGGCAGCGCCGATTCGGGCTGCCTCGACAACAGCCTCAAGGCCCTGTTTTGCACCCATATTCCCGGTGTGCACCACGGTGAAGCGATCGGGGTGCCAGCCGAGCCGTTGCCGTGCGGCGGTCGCCGAGATGTCAATACGATCGATATGGCTGAAGTTGGGCAGGTCAACGATGCGCTCCTGCAGTAGGCCATTGTGACGCAATGTCCTACCGAATTCCGTAGAGATGACGCCAACCCTTGAGCATCGTCGGAGCAGGCTGTATTCCGAGCCGCGGAGCGCCGAGCCCACTCGTTGGCCGGCGGCCCCGGTCTCGCAGGCTGCGACCCCGGTCAGGTCCTGAACGACGGCGGCCAACCTGCGGCCCTTGGCCCCGAACGCTGCGGCGCCCAGGCCGGCTAATGAGGGGGTAACCGCGATGACGAGGTCGGATCGATCACGCAGGAGCGTGCGGAGTGCCCGGGCGAAGAAGGAGGACTCCATTCGAGCCCGGTTCTTGAGTGTCGACTGCGGCGGCACCCAGTGACGACAGCGGGTGACTCGAACGTGCCCGTCCGTCTCGTGCCAGTAATTGCCGGACGCGTACGCCGGGTCGTCCACCGACCACTGGGGATAGTGCGGCATTCCCGTAATCATGTGCACCCCGGCGCCGGCTTGCACCAGCGATTGGGCCATTGCTCTCGTATATGGACCAATGCCCGTCATTTCGGGCGCATAGTTGATTCCCACGATGGTCACCCGATGGCCCTGTAAGTCGACCGTGCTCATGCGTCCCCCAAGTGGCTCACAGAGAGTGCTTTGCTGGGTTGTTGGTTTGGGGCGGTAATGACATTTGTGGTCGCTTGGGTGTACAGGCCCGGCAGAATTGACCGAGCATCGGCTGCATTGCCGGAATCCGGGGCTGCGCCCGAACGTGCCCTTGCACTGAAAACATACCGCAGTCCGCATTCGGCTAAAGGGCAAGTTCTGATCAACGCCGGGCCGGGGGATCGGATGCTCCGTCCCGAATAGGCCGAAAGAGTCCGAATAGGCTCCGATATCACTCTGGGCAGAACTGTCGAGCGAGATGCATTGCCGGATAGTGTCTGGGTCACCTATAGAGGGGTAGTTGTGATTCCCGGCGTAGTTGCGATTGGTTGGTTGAACGGGCGAGCTGCACACCCTGTACTGCAATTGATCTCGCCCGTCTCTAAGATCTCACAGTAGCTCGGGTGCCGCTGAAATTCAGGTTCGCTACACTGGGAAGTGAGTTCGGGCGCGAGGCCCTCGGCCCCCGTTCGTATCGATGCCCGCCGCCTGAACCTGGCGGCGACACGTTGCAGGTGCTGTGTTCACCGTCAGACACAAGGCCGTTCTGTCCGGCGCACAGACCTGCGGACCTCTCTGTTGGGAAGATTCGACTCCGGAAGTGGTTACTGCCGGATTTCTGGACGTTTCTGCTCCGCTCTACCACCGAACCGGGCGGCGATTGCCCGGACCGAGTTTCGCGACATCAGGGAAGAGCGACGATCATGACGGCCGGGAGAGTTTCGCGACATCCTGACGGGCGTGCGTCCGGTGGGTTCAACCCTTTGGAGCAGTTGGTAGCCAATGAGGCATCGTCGGCGCCGCTGACTTTGACCCTGGAGACGGCAGAGGCTCCATCGGAACATGGCTGGGCTCATACATCGAGTTGGGTCATCGGCTATCGGCGCCGCCTGTTCGTCACCGACCTCACGGTCATCATCCTCGTTGTTTTCAGTACGCAGTCGATCCGGTTTGACGACAATTCGCGAATCTTCCTGCAGGGTTTCGGCCTCATCAGCTATTGGTTCGTTTCGGCATCGCTCAGCGCCGCTTGGATGGCGGCGCTCATGGTCAACGGAGCATGGGACCGGAAGATCCTCGGGGCCGGGCCGAGTGAGTACGGCCGTATCCTGCGTGCCTCGTTCTATCTGTTCGGGTTCGTCGCAATCGTCTCGTATCTCGCGAAAGCTGAGATCGCCCGCTCCTACCTTGCGATTGCCGTACCGCTGGGGATCTTCGGACTGTTCGGTGGTCGCTGGGTTTGGCGCCGACTCCTGGAGGAGTATCGGCGAAATGGGACCCACATGAGCGCGGTCCTGGTGGTGGGGGGCACCAACAGTGCTGTTGCATTGGCGACTCGACTTCGAGGGGCGCCATCGGCAGGCTTCAAGGTTGCCGGATTGTGCTTGCCAGGTGGTCCGGCGGCGTGGAGTGAGAACGGTCCGCCGGTGGATCAGGACTTCGTTGTCGTTGGTGGCCTCGATGACGTTGCCGAGGCGATCGGCCGGACCGGTGCTGACATGGTGGCCATTGCAGCTTCCGAATCCTTTGGCACGGAGGAGATCCGCCGGCTGGCCTGGCAACTGGAGGGCCGCGGGGTTGCCATTGCTCTGGCGCCGGCGCTGACCGATGTCGCTGGGCCACGGATTCACATTCGACCGGTGGCGGGGTTGCCCCTGCTTTATGTGGAGGAACCCAGGTTCAGGGGACCGAAGTTGGTCGCCAAGGGCATGCTGGATGTATTGGGCGCGATCTGCCTGGTCATCACTGCGTCGCCGCTGCTGCTCGGGGTGGCGCTGGCGATCAAGATCTCCGACAGAGGCCCGGTCTTCTTTCTTCAGGACCGAGTCGGTATCGGCGGGAAGTCCTTCCGGGTGCTGAAGTTTCGATCGATGGTAGTCGGAGCTGAGGCACTCCTGGCCACGGTGGCCGAGGGACGAGGTGAGGTCGGCAACGAGGTGCTGTTCAAGGTGCGGAATGATCCTCGCATCACCCGCGTGGGGAAAGTCCTGCGCCGCTTCAGTATCGACGAGGTTCCTCAGCTTTTCAATGTCTTGCTCGGTGATATGAGCTTGGTCGGCCCGCGTCCGCCATTGTCCACCGAAGTCGACCAATACGGGGATGCGGCGCGTCGACGCCTGCTGGTCAAGCCGGGGATGACCGGGCTGTGGCAGGTCTCCGGACGATCGGACCTTTCCTGGGAGGATTCCGTTCGTCTCGACGTTTACTACGTCGAGAACTGGTCTGTTGCCGGGGACCTGGTGATCATGGCGCGAACCATCCGGGCAGTGGTCGGACGCCACGGCGCCTACTGAACACGGTTGACCACGCTCGACGGCCCGCGGGCCTGACTTAACCAAGCCGGGCGCGGTGCCAAATGGCTGAGGGCCGTTGTACTTGGGCACTCAATGTGGCCAACGGCCAGTGACGCTGAGACTCCGCGTGGCAGACGACCGACTATCACTGTGGGTGAATCCCGCCGCCAGGATGTGTCTCGATCGGCGTCCCCAGACCCGTCCGAGTAGGCGTCAACGGCACTGCACAACCTCGCGCCGGGGACACGATGTGGCCTAAAGCCAAAACCCAACTATCACTCCGAGAGATGATTGGACCGGTCGGTGACCACCGCCCGCACTCGAACGGATTGCACGTCGGCAATACGTGGCCGAAAACCGCAACCCAGTGTAATCCATCCGCCTGCTCGCGTTCATTACACCTCGATACAGAATGTGCCAGGTACCTCGCGGGCGTAAGCTCACTAAAGATCGCCTCAACGGCGGGATGGGCTTGACGGGCCGAACTCGTCCGGGTGACGGACAGGAATTTCTCTTGAGCATATCGAAAACTGCTCGGTCGTGGCGCTTGATCGACGACCTCATCGATCGCGCACATCGAAATTGGCCGGGTGTTCCGTTCATCCTCCGACTTCCCAACGGTGAGGAGGTTCTCGTACAGGGGCATGACGCATTGAGAACCCCATGCGCCAGTGCGCATGTCGGCTATTCGGGGCAGAATGTTCGTCCTTATTGCGAGTGCAACCCCGTTCCGCAGAATCGTGGCAAGTGTTCGATGCGCGCGGTCAAAGGCGCCGAGAAGTGGGCGGTAGTACCGGGTTATCAGGTGGACCTCAATTCCGGCGACCTGTCGTACTGCTCCGGTCAGGATTGATCCGAATTAATTGACGGTGGCCGCTGGGAATCAACTGACAAGACCACCTGCAGCGGCCCGAGAGTTCAGCAGCGCTGCTTCCTGCGCCGAGCCTGGCCCGGCCCGGCCGCCGAAAATAGGTCGATGCACTTTGCTCACCGGCAGAATCGAAGGCCGGGCAGCCTTGGTCCCCGCGGTGGCGACAGTCGACGACTGATTGCATGGCCGGGGGTAGAGCCTCGCGCTCGGCTGAGCATGTCGGGTCCTCACAGCAGCGCCGCCCGGAGAGTCCTTTGGTGGCCTTTGAGGGTGCTTGTTAACAAGCTGTTGACCACCGTGGGTAATGGGTTGTAGACGGAACGTTATGCTGATGGTATCGGGGCCACCACCGACAGAAGCCACACTGTGGGGCCAGTGTGCTTTTTCGATCGCTGAGTGACCGGACTCAGTGGGTTACGACCTCGCCCCCAACGTCATCCGGTCGACCTACCCACAGGAAACACTCGGGAATCTCTCGATCACCGCCAGCCTTAGGGGATGACGATGAAAGACATTGATCGCCTTACGCCCCACCCGGAGTATCTGCGTCCCTGGCAGGACGCAGCTGCCTGCCGCGGCGAAGACAGCGCCTGGTTCTTTCCTGCGGACGCGGAGCAACGCCGCGCGCGTCTGCGCCGAGAGGCAAGGGCGAAGGCCGTTTGCTGGAAATGTCCGGTGATGCTCCTGTGCCGCGATCACGCGCTCCGGGTGCAAGAGCCTGCCGGAATCTGGGGAGCACTCACCGAAGACGAGCGAGCACAGATCCTGGCGCCGGGAATCCCGTCGCCAGCGGATGCGCTCCGGCGCTGATTGTCGGCAGCTGGTGGCTTGTGCCGATGGTCCTACAGCGGAGTTGGCACCGCGTGCTGCCGGCCGCGTCGCCGGGTGACACTGGCGCGTTCGGGCGCGAGCATCCGCCGACCGGATCGGGCCGCGGGCGCAACCTCGCCCTCGGTCGAGAACGAGACCCCGGGTTGGGCTGGCCGGTTACGCCCACCGGATCGACCGATCTGTGTCCGTCGCGCGGCCCACACGGCAATAGCCAGGGCGCAGAAGGCACCGCCGATCGTGAGAATCAGGGGCAGCGATGCCATTCTGCACACTCCCTTTCGTCGGCGGTCACTTCCCCGCCAGACTACCAGTAGTGACCGACTGCAACTGAGTGTAATCGACGAACAAGTTTCGTGGTAGCCCTGCATTGGAGTGGGAGATGGACGGATCGGCGCCGCAAGCGGTGCTCCGGCGACCCAGCTAACAGGCCCAGCGTCAGAACATCCGGCACACGAAGGCGCTCGATTCGTTCGCCGGAATTGTGACGGAAGCAGCCGGGAATGGCCGCCCATCGGGTGCGATCACTCGAAAGTGCCTGGCCGAACGGGTGAGTGGCACTCGTTGGCGCCAGTTGCTAACAACAATAGCTGGTTTGGGATCCCGTATTGTCAGTAACAACGTTCTACCCATCACTGCCACCGGGGGCGTGAATTCCGTGCGCTTCACACCACCACTCCGGTCGCGCCGGGCCTTGCCGGGCTTCGTTGCCGGGGTCCGCTGCCTGGACCTTCGCGTGGACAGCACGATCTCGGGCGAGCACCAACTATTGCCGCTGCCCCGATGTGCCGGTGCGCATGCGGGATTCGCATGACCGCCAGGGTCCGCAGGGTCGCACCGGTCACCCTCGTCCTGGCCGTCCTGAATGCCGAGGCCGACCTGGCCGACCTTTTGGCCAGTGTCGGTCGGCAGAGCCTGTTACCCGCCGAGCTGTTGATCACGGATCTGGGCTCGACGGACGGCACCCGCCGCCTGTTGGACTCGTGGCAGGCACCTGGAGATATGACGGTCAAGGTCATCGAGTCGCCGGGCGCGTCGACGTCGGAGGGCAGGAACATTGCGATCGAGTCCGCGTCGTACGAACACATCGCCGTCATCCACGGCGCGGTCTGTCTGCATCACGAGTGGCTCGCGCGGTTGTGGGGCGCCCTATCTGAGGGCAGCGAAGCCGCGGCAGGTCTGATTCAGCCCGTTGGGTCATCGCTGATGGAACGGGTCATCGGCCGGGTTGAGATGCCGCCGGCTAGCGAAATAGGCCCGACCTCGTTGCTGCCATCGAGCAGTTCGCTGGCTTTTTCGAAATCAATCTGGGACAGAGTCGGCGGATATCCTGAATGGCTGCGCCACGGCCAGGACAAGGCTTTCGACCGCGCCGTTCGCGAGGCTGGAGCGGTTTTCCGATTTGTGCCCTCCGCTCGGTCGTCATGGAATCCGCGACAATCGTTGCGCGAATATCTGGCCGCCAACTTCGATGCATCGAGGGCGGAGGGCCGGGCGACGATGGACAACGGTGTCGTCATCAGGCTCACGATTGCCTATCTGGGTGGCGCTCTCGCGCTCTTGGTCTTCCGTCACTCACCTCTGGTCAGAGTCGTCGCTGGCACCGCACTCTTCGGTCATGTCGGGCCTTTCCTTCGAAGGGTTTGGCGGACGAGGGAAGGCAGCCCTGATCGATTGGTCACGCGCCTGCTGGCGACGTTCGCCGTCGTGGTTGTGAGTGATGCTGCACGAGTGACTGGTTATCCCGTTGGCCGGGTCAAGGCTCTCTGGGCAGATCAGGCGATGGTCAGCCGCGGGTGAGCGATGCGGCCGTCGGCAAACCACGGTGCTGCTGGGTCGAGCCTCTGCCGGTCGGCCGCACGACTGAGGTAGGCGTGAAGGATTTGACAATGGCATAGGGGTGGGTGACGCTGTTCCTAGGCCATAGGGAATTCACTCTGACGACTTGCGTGTGACGTATCCTAGGCTGTGCCTGTAGCAATTGACGTACCTTTGCTCAAATGCCACTTTCATTCGCGACCCTCTGTCGTGCCGACACCGTCCAACACCACAATGATGAGCAATCGAGTGACATCATGGGCAAATCGGTAAAAGATGACGTCACCCGCGCCGTTCCCCCGCGACACAGAATCCGAACCTACTATTGAGAGGTTCAATCGCTGATCGGGTGAGGTGGTGGAGCATGGCGGAGAAGGCTGCTCCCATCGCTCACCCGAAGACCAGGCCCCCTGGTCTCGGCCTTGGCATTCCTCTGCAGTCCAGGCGCGGCGGCCAGCCGGACCTGCGCCGCGTGACGCTCACTCCGGCATCCTCGTCCGCCACGCCGGACCCGCCAACTGCCCGTTCGAGCCCCACCAACAGGACACCGCTACGAGACTCTGGCAGAACTCCACGGCGGGACGACTGGGTTCGGGACACTCGTTCGCTGATTGTCGGCTCGGATTCGGTGGTGGTCATCCTCGCGGTGCTCATTGCCTCCTTCATCACGGTTGACGCAGATTTCCGCTTCGGGTTCTCGTGGGCGATGGAGGGGTCAGCCTGGCTGCTCGGCGGGTTGGTCGTGATGTGGTGGCTGGTGTCGCTGACTGTGGAAGGTGTCTGGGATACCTCGGCGCTCACGAACACCACCGTGGCGGTTCGACGAATACTGCTGGCCTCGCTGATGGTGTTTGCCGGGGTCGGAATCTTCGGCTACCTCTCCGGGTCCGATCTCGCCCGCCCGTACTTGCTGGTGGTTGCCCCCGCCGGTATTGCCGGGCTCCTTGTCAACCATTGGTTCTGGCAATACCGATTCTCGGCATTTCGGCGCACGCTGGATCACCAGCACATCGTGGTGGTGGCTCGTGCCACACCCGGCATTTCCGGACCAACTGCCCAGATACCGGTCGACCGTTTTGCCGTCGCCCCACGGGCTGCAAGCCACATGCACCTGTCGCGTCGACAGGCTGCTGCGAAGACCGTCCTGGACGTGACCGTCGCCGTGGTCGGCCTGCTGTTGTTGTCACCGGTTCTGCTCGCCGCGGCCATCTTGATTCTGCTCGCCGACGGCGGTCCGGTCCTGCATCAGCAGGAATACGTCGGTCGCGCTGGAAAGGTGTTCAAGAGTTGGACTTTCCGGTGCACGCCCTACGGGGCAAAGGCCCGTCCAGCGGTAACTCTCGCGTCGGCCGGTGACGATCGCGGTCCCGAATACGGCCTCGCAACGACGTCGATCGGTCATCTCCTCCGGCGGACCGGCCTGGCAGAAGCGCCACTGCTGGTCAGTGTGCTGGCTCGGCAGATGTCCGTCGTCGGGCCAAAGCCGTTGAGCCCGGCGGGTTCTGCCCCGGGGCTGGGCGTCGGCCGGCCGGGCGTCACTGGCCGGTGGCGGGTGGTCGCTCGGCCCGCAGGAGACACCGGGCCGGAGGTGGATGACGTCGAGGACTGGTCGGTGATGCGCGACGTCAACGTCATCGCGCGGACGCTCGGGCTGGGGGTCACCGGGAGGCTATCGAGGAACCCAACTCACTCATCGTGACGCCCGGTTCTTTGCGGCGGGTCTTCTCGACATCGCTTTTCTTGCCGCGGCGGTCGGGATCCCGTTCGTGAATGTTTGGGCTCCGCGCTGCTGCAACCGGCATGTGCTGGCAGCGACCTGCACCAGCGCCGATGCATCGGCGCCGATCAGGGACCTTCGCCGTGAACTTCGTGTCCGGGTGCAACATTGAGCAGCCCGCGATAGGCCTGCTCCGGAGTTGAACCGTGATTGACCACGGCATCGACCTCCCGGGCAATCGGCATCTCGATGCCGGCGTCCGCGGCCAGTTTCATCACCACCGACGTCGACTTGACACCCTCCGCAACCTGTTTCATGCCGGCGAGAATCTCGGCCATCGGGATCCCGCGGCCGATCTGCTCGCCCACGTGCCGGTTGCGGCTGTACGGACTGGTGCAGGTCGCGACCAGGTCGCCCATCCCGGCGAGCCCGGAGAAGGTCTCGCGGTCTCCACCCAGGCGCTCGCCGAGCCTGGTCATTTCCCGCAACGATCTGGTGATCACCATGGCCCTGGTGTTGTCGCCGGCACCCAACCCATCACCCATGCCGACCGCGAGTGCGAAGACGTTCTTCAGTGCCCCGGCGATCTCCACTCCCACCACGTCGGACGACGAGTAGATCCGGAAGTATTTGGTGCGGAACAACTCTCCTAGCTGCGCAGCGAGATGCTGGTCGGGCATCGCAACCACGGCGGCGGCAGCGTAACCGGCTACCACCTCACGGGCGATGTTCGGTCCGGCCAGCACTCCGGCGGGATGGCCCGGGAGCACCTCGTCGACGATCTCGGTCATCCGGCGGTGGGTGACCTGCTCCAGTCCCTTCACCAGGCTGACCACCGGCGTCCAGGGCCGCAGGTACGGCGCCAGTTCTATCAGGGACGCCCGGAATCCGTGCGATGGCACCGCCATGATGATGATGTCTGACGTCTCGGCCGCCCGTTGCAGGTCGGACGTCGCGGTCAAGGAGCGCGGCAGCGCGAACTCCGGCAGGTAGCGCTCGTTGATATGACGCTCGTTGATCTGCTCGGCTACTTCGTCCGACCGTGCCCACATGATCGTCTGATTGTTCCGGGCGACAATTGCAGCGACCGCGGTTCCCCAGGAACCGGCGCCGATCACGGCCACCTGCGGTTGACGGCGATTCGCGATGCCGGCATTCATGCGGTCACCGAGCGTCTGGGCAGCGGACGTGCTGGAAGGCGTCGTGTCATGCCGACGAGTCTGTAACAGGATGGCCGAGAGCGCATGCCAGCTGGTGTACCCGGGCGATCCAGGCCTCGTTGTCGGATGGGATTCGGTGGCGTCGTCTCGGGCAGTTCCGATGGTCGGTGTGGTGCAGGTGCTTGATCGCCACCTAAGCCAAGAACCGGCGCGGCCGATCGGATTGCCGCACCGCACCTCCAACCACTGGTCACTGGTCGTCATCGGTTCGTCACATTAGGTTATTCCCTGGTTGCGCTTGATACTCAGTGGGTGAGTACACCGGCTTTGCGGCATTCATCCCGCAGTGGAACAAGGCACGGACGGCGCAGAAAACTGCGGAAGGCATTGATCATCGGCGGTGCTGCACTTTCAGTCCTCGTTGTCGCCGGCGGAATCTTTCTGGTGGTGCGACCCGCACCCGTTGCCAACGTCGCACAGATGAACGCCATCGCAGCAAGTGCCGGTGCAGCCGAGCAGGCGGCACGCAGCAGTGCCCTGTCGTCGCAGCTCGCCGGTGTAAGGGCAAATACCGCAGCATTCATCGGAGACTCCTACACAAGTGGTACCGGCGGCACTGCGAGCGAGAACCGTTGGACGGCGCTGTTGGCCGCAGACCAGGGCTGGATGGCCGATAATTTCGGAGTTGGCGGGACTGGTTACGCAAATCGGAGTTTGGAAGCTGGCAAACCGGCCTACTACGAGCAGGTTCCGGAAGTGGTTGCAACTGGCGATGGAATCATCATCGTTTCCGGCGGCCGCAATGATCTCGGGCTCTGGCTCAGTGATCCGGTCGGCACTGCAATGCACATCAGTGACACCTTCAACGGGCTTCGTGCCGGTGCGCCGAACGGGCGAATACTCGCGCTGAATCCTTGGTGGGATGACGATCCGTCCCCGATCGAGCTGCAATCCTTGAGTGACGCGGTACAAGCTGCCGTCACGGCGGTACATGGCGAGTTCATCCAAACCGGGCAGCCCTTGGCAGCCCATCCCGAATTCGTCATCGAGGATGGCGTTCACCCCAACGATGCGGGGCACGCTGCGCTTGCAGCCGCGACCGCGAATGCTCTCGCTGGCGGTCGGTAGATCGGGTTCTCGCAGCACTGGTCGGCGGCCCTCATGAACTCCAGGACCTGCACCCGCCAATCTCGCAACCCGGGCCTTGAACTCGCCATCTCGCAACTCCGGATTGATCAAGGTCCGCCGTGGTACGGTCCGCAGGTTCAGGCTGGATCCGATTTGCGCGCCTGGGCTGGTCTCATGATCAACGTCAGCATTACGGCTCGATCGCGCCAACCCAGGCGGTCTGAATCAGTTGTGGCTCAGCACTTCTGGTGGCGAGTCGAGCACGCCCGGCGGGAAGGACCCGCGGCACCAACCCGTGCGCCAGTCGGCCCTCCGTCGGCGAACCCGACAACATCAGGACTGGTGTGCCCAGATCGCCAAGACTCTGTCCAACGGCCTCGTACTGGGCTCGAGCGGCGCCACCGGTGCGGCGAGCGAGGACAAGGTGAAAACCAATGTCGGCGCCATGGGGAAGGTAGGGCAGCAACGCCAGCAGCGGATTTCCGGCGGTCGTCGCTACGAGGTCGTAGTCGTCGATCAGTAGATAGATCTCCGATTGGTGGACAGCGCGGGCACCCGTGGTCCGGCTGCCGGCGTTCGGGCCGCCGCGGTGCCGGGTACCACCCTGCTCATTGATCCGGTTGGCGAGTGTGGCCGCCACCGAGCCGCAGGCAGCGACCGCCTGATCGGGGTCGGTGGCCACCGTCAGCGCGGGCGTTCGCCCGCCGGCACCGACTGCCAGGTCACGCCGATAGTCGACGATCACAACGTACGGACGGCCAACGTCTACGGCCCCGGATGACGTGTCGGCTTCGAGGAACTGGGTGAGCAGGCTGCGCAGCACCGTTGTCTTTCCGGACCGGCCGTCGCCGTAAACGATCAGATGTGGATCCCCGCCCAACACGTTGTGGCGCAGCGGTCCGGAGTCGCCCTCGGCAAGGCCGAGAATCAGGGGCGGCGTGAGTTCCCCAGTCCCGACCATCGCCTGCAAGTCCGTCAGGGACACCATCTCGGGAAGCGTTCGGATCCGCGGGGCCGGTTGCCCGGGCCACCGCGAGTGGACGGCCGCAATGACATGCTCCGCCGAGTGCTGCTGAGGGACCGGGTCCATTGTGCTGATCAAGGCAGCTGCCTGGTCTGCACCGGGCGGGCTGCCCTGGCCGAGAAACTTGGCGCTGAGCAGCGGCAGGGCAAGTTGTGCGTAGTGCCGGCCGGCAACCAGCGCCCGTCCAGGTGTTTCGGCGGGTAGTGACTTCGCCAACTGCCGGTCGATCGCGGAGTCGAAGGAATCACTGAGTTTCAGTTCGATCCGACCCCCGAACCCGCCGATCAGCCTGGCCCGTAGTTGACTAGGGGAGGCAACGGTCAGGACGGTGTGGATCCCCACACCCGGCCCACGGCGAAGGATCTCCTCGACCGCGCCATCTGGCACACCGTCCGATTCGCCGACCCCTGCCCAGCCGTCGATGATCAGCACGATGTCGCCCGCCACGCTGGGGTCGAAGTTGCCGGCCGCGCGAGCCCGGCGCAGCGCGGCGGTTGACTCGAAGCGGTGCCGGCGGAACAACGCCTCCCGTTCCGTGAGCAAGCCTACGATCCGGGAGAAGACCCTGCCGGTCAGCTCCGGGTCGGATCTGGTCGCCACTGCCGAGACGTGCGGAAGCTCACCCAACGGCACCAGCGTCTCGCCACCGAAGTCGACGCAGATCACCTGCACGGCCAACGGGGAATAACGCAGGGCCAGGGAGACCAGCAGAGTCCTTGCGGTGGTGGACTTTCCGGACCGGCCGGCACCCACGATGAGCAGGTTGCTGTTGCCCTCGGTGAAATCCCAGTCCACTATCTCCTGACGCTGGCGCTCAGGAATATCGGCCAGCCCGAGGACGGCGGCCACGTGCTCCGGCTGAGATTCACAGCGGGCCAGTAGGTCCGAGAGGATCAGCCGGCGGGGGAGTGGATCGAGCCACACTCGCCGAGCCGGTTGGCCCTGGGATGAATGCGCGGACAGCGCCGTCAGCCGGTCGACGGCAATGTCAAGCACCGTACGTTCGGGCCGCCGATCGGCAGACCCGGTGCCAACGGTGCCCCCAGCCGGTCGGGACGGCGTACCCGTCAATTGCCGGTTGTGCAGAGCGGAGATTCGAGCGGCCGTCCCGTCGTGGGCGCCGAACGGCAGGATCGGAGTGCCAACCTGGACCGGACTCGACGACGGCCGACGATACGGCCGGGAGACCGTCACGGCCCGGAAGAGTCGCTGCTCGGGAGAATCCCCGCGCAAGTAGCCCCACCCCGGCTCGGCAGGCAGGTGGTAAGCATCGGCGCTGCCGATCGCCTCCCGCGACTCCGACTCGGAGAACGTCCGCAGGCAGACGCGGAAGGACAGATGCGATTCCAGCCCGCGGATCCGCCCCGTGTCCAGTCGTTGGGTGGCCAGCAGCAAGTGGACGCCAATGGATCGACCGATCCGTCCGATGGTGACGAAGAGGTCCGCGAGATCCGGTTTGGCGCCGAGCAATTCGGAGAATTCATCGACGATGACGAGCAGGTGCGGAATGGCCGCCAACTCGGGGCGCCGGCGGCGCAGCTCAAGATAGGACGCCAGCGACGTCAGCTTTCCCGCCGCCGCAAGCATTTCCTGCCGGCGCTGAATCTCGCCACCCAATGCGTCTCGAAAACGATCGACCAGGCTCAGGTCTGCCTCCAGGTTGGTGATCATCCCGGCGACATGGGGCAGCCTCGCCAGACCGGAAAACGTTGCTCCACCCTTGAAGTCGGCCAGTAGCAGGGCAAGTGACTGCGGCGGATGACCGATCGCCAGCGCGGTCACCAAGGTACGAAGCAGTTCGGACTTGCCCGAGCCGGTTGCCCCGACCACGAGACCGTGCGGCCCCATGCCGCCCTGTGCCGACTCCTTCAGATCGAGCACGACGGGGCTGCCGTCGATCGCGGTCCCGATGGGCACCCGCAACAGGTCGGCGCCGACCCGCCGACGCCAACTCACCGCGGGATCGATCGACGCAACATCGCCGAACCGGAGCGGGTCGACGAGGCGCAGCCTCGACTCCGACTGTTCCAGGCCCTCATCACCTGCCCGCAAAGGAGCGAACGCCCTGGCCAGAAAGGCCACTCCGGCCATGTCGAGGTCGTCCAGTCGGCACCACGATCGCCGAGTCGCGCCGAATTCGACCAGATCCTGCGCGCCGGTGTCCGGACAGCCGCCATCAGCCGCCGCCGGATCCGCGGCCAGCAGGCGAATATCGACCCTCTCGGGTTCCGACCGACGGTTGCGGAGGAGGTGTATTTGAGCCGCACCAACCGCTTTCGCAGTGTTGCAGAGTGCGGCAACGTCCAACGCGGGTGGCGATTGGTCCGCCAGTTGGTCCATCACCACGACCACCCTTCTGGCACCGCCCACAGGGCCGGCGACGCGTTCGGCGATCTCCCCGGTCAGTAGTTCCAGCGCTTGCAGCGCGGTGGAAGTGATCAGCCGGGCCGGCAAGGGGCCGTCCCGAGCGTGGCTGGACAGGCTGTGCGGCAACCACTTCAGCCAGTCCCAGGCATTGGCCCCGTCGGTATCGCAAGCCAGCACGGCCACCTCGTGGGGGCTGTGGGCCCAGACGAGCTGCGCCAACAGCGCACGGACAATACCGCGCACCCGGTCCACGGGCCCGATGACGGACAGCACCGCACCATCAAGCGGCAGGCAGATCGGCTGATCTGCCAGGACGGCATACGCCGCTGCCAGTTCCTGCGCTGCGGCCAGGCAGACGGGGTCATGAGCAGTCAGGGGATCGTTGGCGTCCACCTGTAACGTCACCCGTCTGTCGAGTGGGACCAACCCGAGACCGGCTCGGAGCACAAGGAAGTCGGCGTCGGTCGGCCGTCGTTCCCAGCGGCGGGTCGGTTGCCAGGCCATGCTGGCCGCCACGGCCGGGCCGGGATGCATCAGGCTGGCGTTGGTTCGCTGCTGATCGGCTCCGTCGCGCGCGGCATGCCGGGCTTGTTCGAGATAGTCCAGATACCGCTCCCGTTGCACTCTGGTCCGGCGCCGGGTGCCGGTCCGTGATCCGATCACCATTGCCAATCCGACCGCGATGGATGCTGCGAGTACCAGCAGTCCGGCAGCAGCGATCAGCGGCCGATCCTGTTGCGTGACGGCAAGTAGGACAGCTCCAACGCCCGATGCGGCCGGTACCAGGATCATTCCCATCGACCCGCTCATCGGGGTGGACTCGTTCTGCTGGGGCGGCGCAACCAGCGCAATCGGGTCTGGGGCCGTGGCGGGATGTGTTGATCGGGCGGGTCTCCGCGCGGCGAGCGTGCTCACGGCGGGTTGCTCCGGGAGGATGCTGCCGGTCGGGCGGCCAGGACTGCGCTCACATCGGGTCCGATTCTGTGGGTCGGTTGGGCTCGGTCGCCTTCTACAACGAGATGGCCCACGTTCTGGACGAGATTGGTCGCCGGTCGCCGGGTCTGACCAGCCGTCGCAGCGCAGTGTGGATAAGTCGTCCCGCGATGGCAGCAGCGTCGAGCACTTGGCGCCCCCGCCAAGCTTCATTTGGGGACAACCCGGGATTGCGTCATTCCGCGCAGCTACGATTCCGGCCGCCGGACGCCGTGCAGTCATCCGCACACCAATGGTCAATGGTCCGGAGATGGCGCACCGGCGGTCGGCGTGACGGGGGAGCAGCACATGGTGGATAACGGGGCGGCCCGTTCGGGTCGTGCTGGGTTCGGTCGGCGGGCGGGCGATCCGGCCGCGCAGACCGGCCGGAAGCAAGCTGGGATTGCGCGAGCAGGCAGCAATCGAGCCGGCAACGGCGGCCCTTTCGGGGCCCATCTAGGGGCCGGAACTGACGGATCGATCGCAAGGCCGGGGACCGTCGCGCGCCGTACCACGTCCGAGGCCTCCGCCCCGTACCGGACAGATCTCTACTGTGCGGTGACGATCGTCTGCGCCCGTCGTCGACTGGACCTGGCCTTGCCCACGTCGGTGTGCTGTTCGGATCTGCTGCCGGGACTGGTGCGGCTGATGCTCCCGGACGACTCGACTGCCGCTGCCCATCCCTGGGTGATCGTGCCGGTCGGCGGAGATCCACTCGCCGGATCGGAAACTCTTGCGGGTGCAGGAGTTCTCGCTGGCGACGTGTTGACGTTGACGCAGCTACCCGAGCGGCAACCCGTTTCCGCAGCGGTGACGAGTCGGGACCGGATCGAAGACGTCATGAACAGCGAAGAACGCTTCTGGGACTCCGGCGCCTCACGGAACTTCACCCAGTGGACCGCCCTGGCGGCCGGTGCTGCGCTGTTGCTGCCGGCCGCGAAACTGGCTGCCGGCCCAGCGGCGGCGGCGATGGCGGCCACCGTCGCCGCCATCGTCGCGATGACCGCGGTCCTGGCCGGCCGACGATCCGAGAAAGTCTGTGCTGCAATGGGTCTGGCGCTCGCCTGCCTGTGGGCTGCGTTCGCCGGCGTGGCCGCGTACCAGGGGTGGGCGGCTGCCGTGCCCCTGACCGGTGCCGCCCACGGCGTGCTGACCCTGCTGGTCGCGACGGGGTCGGCTCTGCTGCTGGCCGGTTGTGCCGCCGCCGGCTTCCCCGCGGCCCTGGTACACCTGACGTCCCTGTTGGTGGTCGGGATTGCCTGCGCGGGAATGGTCGTCGCCGTCAACACCGGTGCCTCGGTCATCGACGCCGGGGCTGTGGTGGCCCTGTTGGCTGTTCTGCTGCTGGGCGGCCTGCCCAGGGTGTCAATGGCGGTCGGCGGGCTCACCGGGAGCGCCCCCAGCGGGGGCCCCACCGACTTCGACGGCCGCATCGACCGCGCCGATCGTGTGCTGATCGGCTGTCTGATCGGCGTCAGCACGATAGCGGTCGGCGCGGCGATTCCAGGCGCGCTGTCCAGTGCTCCCGGGCCTCGGTTGCTGGCAGTTGGCATCGGGGTGCTGCTGTTGCTGCGTTCTCGGGCGTATTCGCAGACAAGACATGTCATGGCCCCGCGGGTAGGTGCGCTGCTGGTGTTCGGCGTCGGGTGGCTGAGCCTCTACCGGGACGTCGCCGCGCCGAAATCGGTGCTCATCGTCGGCGCCGCGGTAGCTGTTGCTGTTCTGGTGATCGCGTTCGATGTGCTGGGCCGAGCGTCCTCTGCTGTCGGTCTGGCCAGGCGCGGGCGGTTTCTCGACCTTGCCGAACAAGCACTCGTGGTGGTGCTGATTGTGCTGCTTGCCTGGGTGGTGGTGCTGGCCGACTGGGTAGTGGCGGTGATCGGCTAGCAATCAGTCACAAATTCCGCCGCAGCTCCCCGGATGGCGCAGCGCCGGGGTCAGCAGGGTGCGCGAAGTCCGCGTCTTGAAAAGTTCTTTCACTGACCACCCATCCATTCGCCCGGCCTCACCGAACCAAGGACATGACCACGAGCGAGCGGCCGGCAACCACGGCACCGGATCCAACGGCGGCAGAACGCCCGGCATGGTCGCCGGGCATCGCGGCGGCTGCCCTGGTCGGCCTGATTGCCATGGGTCTGGCGATCGGCCTGGCCGAACTTCTTGCCTCGCTCGGCGGGTGGATCGGGGTGTTCCACACCTCGTCCTCGCCGCTGTCGTCACTGGGTCAGACCTTCATCCAGTTCACCCCGGAATGGCTGAAGGAATTCGCCATCCGCACGTTCGGTGAATACGACAAGGCCGCCCTCACAGCAGGTATGGGCATCACCCTCTTCGTGGTCGCGCTCGTCATTGGAATCGTGGCACGGAAGAGCCCGCGGATCGCCGTGGCCATCACCGGCACGTTGATCCTGGTGACGGCCGCGGCAGTCTTCAGCCGAACCGGTTCCACCGTCGTCGACGTCCTACCGATTCTGCTCGGCGGCGCGGCCGGCGTGTTCTTCCTGGTCACCATCTTTCGGCGGCAGGTTGTCACCGCGGCAACCACGACCGACAGCGGTGCGGAGCCTGCGTCAGCCGAAACTGGTGTGGCGACGAATGCTGCACACTCCTCGACCGATCAGGCCGACCCCAAGACCGCGCTCACCGGGGCAAAGCACCCGATGGCAGCTGCGGCGCCGTCGAGCGGCCTGGGGCGTCGTCAGTTCTTCAAGGTGGCCGGTCTCGGTGCCCTGATCGCCGTCGGCGCGGCGGCCGTCGGCAAATGGATCCCCAGCGGTGCCGATGTTGCGGCCAGCCGCGCCGGGGTGGCGCTGCCGATCCCGGCCGACATCCAAAGCCTCACCGTTGCGCCGCTGCAGGTCGATGGAATCACCCCGTTCGTCACCAGCAATGCGGATTTCTATCGCGTCGACACCGCTTTCGTGGTGCCGCAGCTGACAACGGACACCTGGCAACTCAAGGTCCACGGCCTGGTCGACTCCGAAATCACCGTGAGCTTCGCCGATCTGATTGCGATGCCGTCGGTCGAGCGGATGATCACCCTGACCTGTGTGTCGAATGAGGTCGGCGGCGACCTCGCCGGTAACGCGGTCTGGCAGGGCGTGCGCATCGCCGACCTGCTCAAGCAGGTCGCGCCGCAGTCCGGCGCCGATTGTGTGCTGTCCACGAGTGTCGACGGGTTTACCGTGACGACGCCGCTGGAGGCACTGACCGACGACCGGGACGCGATCCTCGCCTATGCCATGAACGGTGAGGCGCTGCCCACCGAACACGGCTTCCCCGTGCGGATGGTCGTCCCCGGTCTGTACGGATACGTCTCGGCGACCAAGTGGGTCGTCGATCTCAAGGTGACCAAGTTCGCCGACGAGGCCGCGTACTGGACCAGTCGTGGCTGGTCAGCCCAGGCCCCCATCAAGACCGCGTCCCGCATCGATGTCCCGAAGAGCTTCGCTCAGTTGCCCAAGGGAACGGTCGCGGTTGCCGGCATGGCCTGGGCGCAACACCGCGGGATCACCGGTGTTCAGGTCCAGATCGACGACGGCGAGTGGCAGGACACCACGCTGTCCGGCGACCTCACCACCGATATCTGGCGGCAGTGGTCCTACCCATGGGACACCACGTCCTCGCCGGGCCTGCACACCATCCGCTGCCGCGCAATCGATGGCACCGGCACGGTCCAGACCGATCAGGTTCAGGCGGTGATGCCGGATGGATCGTCGGGGTGGGATTCCCGCTCCGTGACTGTGATGAGTTAGCGGGTCAACAGCGACAACGGTTTTACCGAACGGATTTCCAACGAAGTTCCCGAGCCAAGTGCTCACATCCCCAGGTACCGATCGTCGGTGCCGCACCTTCCAAGGAGCAAGAAATGATCATGAAACGCGCACTCCTCCTCGTGGCCGGCGCCGCAGTCGCCCTGACCCTGGCCGCCTGTGGCTCCGGTTCAACGGCCGCCACCAGCACCACATCGGCCGCCGCTGAGAGCTCGGCAGCCATGACCTCCGAGGCCATGACCTCCGACGCGATGCCGTCCAGCGAGATGTCGTCCGGTGCCATGTCGTCAGGCGAGATGTCATCGGGTGCAATGGCTTCCGATGGTGCGGCGGCGGCGACCCTGGTCGGCCCTGGCTGCGCGGACTACGCCGCGCAGGTGCCGGACGGCGCTGGCTCGGTCGGCGGGATGGCTCAGGATGCCGTCGCAACTGCGGCGTCGAACAACCCGCTGCTGACCACCCTGACCGCGGCTGTCTCCGGCAAGGTCAACCCCGGAGTCGACCTGGTCAACACCCTCAACAGCGGTGAGTTCACCGTCTTCGCGCCGGTCGATTCGGCCTTCGCGAAGGTCGACGCCGCGACAATGACCACCCTCACCACCGATTCCGCCCTGCTCAGCAAGATCCTGACCTACCACGTTGTCCCCGGCAAGCTTTCGCCCACCGAGGTCGTCGGCACCCTGACCACCGCCGAAGGCGGCACCCTGGTGGTCTCCGGCTCCGGCGACAACCTGAAGGTCAACGACGCGAACGTGATCTGCGGCGGCGTGCAGACCAAGAACGCCACCGTTTACCTGATCGACTCGGTGCTCTCCCCGCCGGCCAGCTGAACTAACTGACACTGCTGGTCCTGAACCCCAGGGAGAGCAGTCACCTGTGCACGGCCACCGGGCCGCTGACGATTCCCTCGTCGGCGGCCCGTTGGCATGTCCGGACGCCAACGCTAACCGTCGAGGCTGGTGACGATCGCCGCCTTGCCGGACCGCTCCGCCTCCACCTGCTGCTGACGTTGAAAGGCCGCAACCACGCTGGTGCCCGCGATGATCAGCGCGACCAGCGCGAGAGCGATCACCACCGCCGGCCAGATCCGCCGCCGGTCACGCCAAGTTCTGCGGCGCCCGTGCAGGAATGACGTGCGAAGTTGCCGCTGCCGCAGGGCATGCAGGGCCAGCAGGTGCCGGTCGGCCTGCGGGACCGGCACCGTGATGGTCGACGTCGACGGTGCTGATGGTTCTGGGGACACCCGCGGACGGTAGCCCCTCGGGCCTGATCCGAGCATGGGCTGTCCACATCAACCCGCAGCTCCGCCGGCGCGCCGAGGCCGGCGAGCGTGCACACTTGTCGTCATGCCCGAACTACCCGAGGTCACCGCGCTGGCGGCGTTCCTGACCGAACATGCGACCGGGCAGTCGATTGTCGCCGTCACCGTCGCCTCACTCAATGTGCTCAGCACCTTCGACCCACCGCCGTCGGCCATGGTCGGCCGGGTCGTCAAAGGGGCGGGTCGGCACGGGAAGTTCCTTGACCTGGTGCTGGGCCCGGGAACCGAAACCGCCCAGGAAAACCAGTACAGCGCCGATGACCGCCGGGACCTGCATCTGCTGGTCCACCTGGCGCGCGCCGGCTGGTTGCGCTGGTCGGATTCGATTTCGGCGGTCCCGCCGAAAATGGGCGGGCCGATTGCCCTGCGGGTCCGGTTCGGCAGCGGCGGCTTCGATATCACCGAGGCCGGCACCAAGAAGTCTGTTGCGGCTGCCGTGGTCTGGGATCCGGCCGAGGTCCCCGGAGTGGCCCGGCTGGGGCCCGATGCGCTCACGCTGGACCGGGACGGGCTCGCCACAGTGCTGAAGGGTCAGGCCGGGCGGTTGAAGAACCTGATCACCGATCAGTCGGTGATCGCCGGTATCGGCAATGCCTACTCCGATGAGATCCTGCATACCGCAAAGCTTTCGCCGTTCGCGACAGCGGGAAAGCTCTCCGCGGACGAGATCGACAGGCTGGCCGCCGCGATGACCTCCGTGCTGTCCGACGCAGTGAACCGGTCGGTGGGGGCCGAGGCGGCAAGGCTCAAGGGGGAGAAGCGGACCGGCCTACGGGTCCATGCCAGGACCGGCCTGCCCTGCCCGGTGTGTGGTGACGTCATCGCCGAGGTGTCGTTCGCGGATCGATCGTTCCAGTACTGCCCGACCTGCCAGACGGCCGGTCGATTGTTGGCCGACCGGCGTCGGTCCCGGCTGGTGAAGTAACCCGACCTGCACAGGGGTGGACTCTGTCAGGTCACCAATTCGGGACTCGCGCAGCGCAGCGCACGAACGCCGTCGCGCACCCTGGTCTTCAGTGTTGACAACGGGATGCCCAGCAGGTCGCTGGCCGCGCGATTCGTGTGGCCGACCAGAAACGTCAGGGTGATCGCTTCGCGCTGCAAAGTCGTCAGTCCGGCAACCGCGGCGTGGAGTTGCCGCACCTCGTCGTGCAGCACGACGTCGGCAATGACGCTGTCCGCATCGGGCCGAAATTCCCGACGGATGTAAGTCCCGTCACGAACACGAGAATTGTTGATGTGCCGTACTCGATCGACCGAGCGGGAGTGGGTCAGTCGCATGACAAAGCCGGATGCTGAACCTTTTGACCGGTCGAAACTCGCTGCTCGCTGCCAGATCTCCAGAAAGACTTCCTGAGTCACTTCCTCCGCATGACTGGCATCACGAATGATCGCGTTGCACAATCCGAAGACCTTCCACGATGTTCTGCTGTAGAGCTCACCGAACGCCCCGCCATCCCTGAGGGCCACCTGCTCGACCAGGTCGGCCAATGATCGGTCCGGACCCGACTGCTGGTCGAGCAGAGCCGGAACGGGCAACATCTGCATTGCGCACACCCCTCCGGGAAAGTCGACGTGTTGAATGCGGCGGAAATGCAGTTGTGAAAGTCTTTACCCGACAAAAGTGTTCGGCCGTCTGGCGCCGGACACCGTTCGCAGGAAATTGAGATCGGAGCCGTTCGCAGGGTTTGCGGTATTCTCGGCGAGATGCGGGCGGTGGCGTCGCCGTGAGTAGGGTGGACTGACCTCGGGTCAATGAGTTTGTCGGCAACATGAAGATACCGAACCCGTTCCTTCGGACAACGTGAGCGGATCCTCGTACCGCGATCCAGCGCCACTTGCCACCATCGAACGGTGGCTCTCGGGCGTTACACCACCGCGCCGAGTACGACAGGCTGTGACCATTGCCGCCATCCAGCAGCGGATGACTGCGGAAATGCGGCGTCCGGCAGCCGATAAACCGATCGGGTGAAATCCCGGGCAGGATTCATCGGCACGGGTGTCCGGACCCGGCCCATCACGCCAGTCAGAGATTGCCAGGCGGTCCGGGTGGCGGTGGGTCAACTGATTCCGCCGACAATCCAGTAATTGCTCGTAATGCGAGTACTGTTGGCAGGGCTGACACCACAGCCGGCCCTGGGGTCGGTACCGCTGCCGTTCAAGGCCGCGACACCGCGAGCCTTCTACTCGCCGCCCAATATCCTTTCAAGTCTGGCGAGCCCGGCAGGGCGAGACGCAAGATTCCCCTTGCCCGTCAGAATCTCGGAAAGAACATCGTTATGTGCTTGACCATTGCCAACGCCACGGCCATCCGCGGCCACCAGGACAATCCCCCGCCGGCTCGAGGGTTCACCCGAACACGCCACCACGCAGGCTATCTCTCGCCCGGTGATCTCTTTCGACCCGGCGACGACCAGCGTTGGCCGCATACGGTCATGACCGTCAGCCACCACCACGGCACTGTGGTGCTGACGGATCAATTCGGCGGCAGCTATCGGTATTCCGCGGGCGCGGTGATTCCCACCGTCGTGCTCGACAGTTGGGTGATCCCAGGAATTAGCCGCGGGAATCCGGCACTGCCTGAAATCTCAGTGGCTGACGATCACCCCTCGTGAGGTCGCAGCCTATTGGGTCAATCGCCCCGACGCGGGAGCTAGCCCGTTGCCGAAATGGGGCGGGTCATCCGTTCTCGCTCGTCCTCCGAGAGTCCGCCCCACACCCCGAATGGCTCGCCGTTGTCCAGCGCGAAGTCACGGCAGGGGATCAGTGCAGGGCAGTGCGCACAGACCGCCTTTGCCTTCGAGATACGCGAACTTCGCGCCTTCGCCTGTTCGCGGTCCGGTGGGAAGAACCATTCGCCGTCCATACCGCGGCACGCGGCCTGCAATTGCCAATCCCATTCATCCGTCGTCGCCGGCGGGAGTCTGCGGACGGTGTCCGATTCCAGGTCGTTCGAGTGAGCTGCTGGGCGTAAGGATTCACGGTTACGCCGAGCAGACTTTCCGGTTGTCAGGGGTTTAGTCCTGGCCATTCCATCCCCCTAGGATGAGCGCGCTCCGATCAGTGAGCCTGGACAGGGCCGGCGCCCCCGAGCGTTCGCCGGTCTCGTCCAGATCCACCGCTGTGATCAGTGCTGAAGAACTGAGAAAGCAGAAATCGTCCGCCATTGTGATGGGGCCACCGCAATGGCACGCCCGCACCCGTGCAGAGTTTGCGTCGGCCGAGCGCGCAGTATCCCCTTGCGCTGCAAGGCAGATGACGGCACATCGGACGAAGCCGGGCAGAATGGGCGGCGAGATATTCTCACGGTGTCACGGCTTTCGCGGTGGCTCCGGCCCCAACCGGCTGTGGATGCAGCACCTTTGACCCAACCGCGGCCGGCCGGTCCTGTCAAGTGCCCAAGAGAGGTACAACCGAGTGAATCGATGGCAGTCCCCGGGGGTGATGTCAGGAACCAGCTGCCGGCGTGAGCGGCCGCAGAATACGGTCGACGGCATCCTGCACGCGATCGGCGCATACCTCGAACTCGGCAAGCCCCCGGCCCATCGGGTCAGGTAGATCGTCATCCTCGCCGGGGACCGGCTGCAACGAAGAACGAGCCAGTTTCGCCTCGACGATCAAGAGGCGACCGGCTTCACCGGGCTCGACGCCCGTGATGGGCGAGACCTGCTCGCAGAGGCGGGCGAACTGCAGGATCGTGAACGTTCGACCAACAGCGGCCGGCACACTGCTGACCACGATCCCGCGGTGTTTCCGCGTCGCGGTCAGGACCAGGTCGGCGCGCTGGATCATGGCGGGTTTGAGCTGGCGGGAATAGTGCTCGGCGACAGCGGGAATCCGCTCGGCCAGGACGGTCGCGGCGCTGGGATGCAGGGGCCATGGCCCAGGGATGTCGGTGCCGGCGGACTCGACAGCCCACTCGCCCTTCCCCGCGAATCGTTGGGTGATGGCAGATTGCAGCAACTGTTCCGCGATCGGGGATCGACAGTGGTTGGCGGTGCAGACGAAAAGCACACGGAGATCTGTCATCGCTGCCTCCTTTCGATCGCTGCGCGTGTCATCCAGCTGGCGGCGCGGTTATCGCAGACCTTACAAGTTCGGTCGGCAAGCACAGGAACCCCGGCCCGGCCGCGATGGCCGAACCGGGGTCCAGAGCAAACGTATCGGCGGGATGACTCCCGGCAACCCGCCGATACTTCTTGCGCACAGCGGCCGAGAGGCGCTGGCAAGTTGTGAAGTGGTGAGCTCAGGGGCGGTATCCCCTGGTGGGCTTGAGCAGCCGGATCAGCGCGAAGGCGGTCAGGGCGATGGTGATGATGCTGACCAGGCTCCAGCCGGTGGTCAGCACGGTCTCCTGCAGTGCGTAGCTTGCCTTTTCGACCCAGAACCAGGTGCCGGCCGCGATGGACAGCCCGCCGACCAGGATCCAAATGATTGCCTTGCCGATGACTTCCCCGCCACCGCCCTTGCCGGACTCGGCGGCCGCCTGCGCGGCCCATCCGTCTCGCCGGGAGCCGAACCAGATGTTCAACCACGAGACCAGCGTGGACCACATCCGGCTGACCAGCCAGAGTTCCGCCGGGACAACCAGGAGCGCATAGACGAGGTCGGCCGGGGTGCGGTCCGGGACGCGCCAGGCCACCTTGAGGTTCAGGGCGACACCGACGAGGATCGGCAGCAACCAGATCGGCGACCAGACGAACTGGTGCACGGTCAACGCGAGGAGCAGCATGATGGCGAACAGGATGCGCACCACGCCGTTGGCGAGCATCGAGAACTGTTGCTTCCACGGGATCATGGTGTTCTTGTTCGGCGTCTTGTTCTGCCAGAGCAGGGCGGCCATGCCCTCGTCCCACTTGCGGCGCTGACCCATCAGTCCCTTGACGGTGACCATCGGTCCGGCGTAGGCGCGGGCGGTTGCGGAGACCAGCGTCTTGCGCCCGGCCTCGTGCAGCCGCCAGGTCAGCTCCATGTCCTCGACCTGCGCGTCCGGATCCCACGGTGAGTTGCGCTCGTGCGTGTCGATGACGTCCTGGAGATGCTTGATGCGAAAGAGCGTGGCCTGACCGCCGAGCACGTAGGTGGACCGGTTGCGGGCCATGATCTCGGTCAACCAGGACGCGAAATCCAGTCGCTGTGCGCGGATCAGTTGACGGGCAACGAATGTCGTGCCCAGGTTGATGTCGAAGGTGTAGCGGCACATCACCCCGGCGGCCGACGGAACCCGCAGCATCTCGGCTTCCAGTTGCTCCAACGCGTCCTTGGCCAGCTTGGTGTCGCCGTCCACGCCGAGGACGAAGTCGTAGCCCGAAGCCCAGCGCTGCCAGCCCTGGGTCAGCGCGCCGACCTTCTTGTCGATGTTGCCGAAGGTCTTCTGGACGGTGATGCCCTTGTACCGGCGGACGATCGCTTCGGTGCCGTCGGTGCAGTTGTCCAGGATGACGACGATGCGGTCGATCGGCCTGGTCTGGGCCAGCAGCGCCTCGATGGTCCGGGCGATGTCGGCCTCTTCGTTGTGCGCTGGGACCAATGCCAGGATGAGGGCCGTCTTGGGCCGCGCTTCCTGTTGGCCCTTGCGGCCGAACAGTGTGCGCAGGGAGAACTTCGGACTCTTGGCGGTGGGCTGCAGGACGGCCTTGCCGGCGTCGAAGATGGCCAGTCCGGCACCGGCCTTGACCGGCGCGGGTTTTCGTGGGGTCGTGGCGACATCGTTGGCACGCGAAGTGCGGGGTCTGGTTGGCAGGGTCATGGTCATGGGAGTGGTCCTTCGGGAGTAAAGGCGCGGGAGTAACAGCAGGAAGTGCGAAAAGCCTACGGAGCGTTATTACTGAAGGTGCCTCTGCGCTGTTCGAGTGATATCAGCTCTCGGTTGGCGACTACTGTTAGTTAACACGAAGGGCCCGCGTTTTGACACTGTCAGCAACCATTCCAACCCGATAGTGTGGTACAACGCCCGAAAGAGTTGCCGTGAGCCAATGAATCCAGCTCGAACAACCCCCTAACGCGGCTGCAGCCATGACTCTGTGCGTTCATATGCATCCGCATAGAGGTGACAGTGTGTTAACCCGGCTGATCCCGCTGCCCGAACAGGTGATGGGTGATGTGCCTCGTGGCTTCTGCGGCTGCCTCAAGGGCCCTGGGTGAGGCGGTCGTGGACTTCGGCCGCGCGCGGCATTCCAAGAGCGGGACGGCCGCAGGGATGCGGCGCAGTCCTCAGGAGTTGCGCTCCAGTGTGGTCAGCCGGCAGGTGTTGCGGACGTTGAACCCTCCGGCGCTGCCGTTCCCGTTGCCGCCCCGACGGCGGCCGCCTCGGTCACGGTGAGGGTGTCCTGCAGGATCCGCTGGTGGTAGTCGGGGTCACCGGTGTTACGGACCAGGATGCGGTAGGTGAAGGTGATTCGGTTCGCGTAGACCCCCGCAGCCACCAGCGCCGGCTCGGTGAGCGTCTGGTCGCCTGCGACGTCCTGCCAGCGGTCGACCAGCGGGGCGCTGAATCCCTCGATCGTCACCACGTTGTCGTACGGGTAGTTCGCGTTGATCAAGTAGCCGGCCACCGCGCTCGGTTCCTGATTCGTTGCGGCGATCGGCAGTCCGTCGAGACCGGGCATCGCCGCCAGCACCGTGGTGACGCCACTGAATGATCCGATGAGAACCTCCGGTGTGTCACCGGCAGCGGTCGCGGTCGGCGCGAGATGCACGGACAGGTTGATCTTCTTGGGCTGCAACGTCTGCCAGTTCGGGGCGTCGTAGTCGGTCCAGTAGTCGACGGTGAGGGCGAACTGCTCGCCGGGCACCTCGATCGAATGGTGCGCGCTGTTGGATGCCAGGTCGTTCGCGACAACGGGAATGGCGCCGGTGGCGGTCAGTGTCGCGGGCGAGCTTGTCGGGTCGGATGCCGGGCTGGTCGGCTGATCGGTACAGGCAGCCAGGGTCATCGCGATCACCGCGGCAAGAGTCCCAGCGAAGATTCTCCGGCTCGTTCTCATCCTGTCCCCCTGTCGCAATGATCCGGCAAAATAACGGCCGGCGAAAAGCGCTCGGCACGGGTGCCGGCACCGTCGTCGCCCCCGTTATCGCCGTATTGTTCCCAAAATGCACTCCCGGCGACCGGAAAATCTGCCTCTGTCGCAGGATAGCGTGCGGTCCTGAATGTTGTACCGTCCGATAGGCGCAATGCCGGACAAATCCGCACCCCGGATCGCCGACGGGCGGCCATCCCGCAACCGTTCCACCGCATCGTTATTGCGCTGCCTTGTCTTACGCTGGACTCGGGGTTATGGCTGTCCAGGGTTCGCAAGGCGTGCGGGCCCGGGTGGGAATTTCCGCACTACTTACAGAGGGTTCGCGGCTGGTGACTGAATCGGGTGACGATTTCACCTTCAGGGCGGTCAAGTGGTTTGGAATGGAAACATCCAATTGCGCTCCGGGTGTCGACCCGCGAATGAATCCGGACCTGCAAGGACTCGCACCGCTGCAGGTCATGGTTCGGGTGGTGGGCGCGCGACCGAACGGAACCTTCGGGTGGTGCTGGACTGGGCAGCTGCCGCCACTCGGGCCCGCAGACCGGTTGACAAGGCCTCTCCAGCTCTTGTCAGAAGAGAATGTTATGGACTAACATTCCGTGCCATGAACCCGACCGCGCCGCGGGCGACCAAGTCCGCGCGCACCCGCGCCCGGCTGATGGTTGCGGGGTTCGAGCTGTTCGCCGACAAGGGCTATGAACAGACAACCGTGGCCCAGATCGCGAAGGCGGCCGGCGTCACCGAGATGACGTTCTATCGGCACTTCGGCTCGAAAGACCAACTGCTCATTGATGATCCGTACGACCCGCTGATCGTCAAGGCGATCGGCGAGCAACCGGCGGAGCTGCCGGCGTTGGTCAGGACGGTGCGCGGCATCCGGCTTGCCTGGCGTCGACTCCCCATCGGCAATGACGATCCGGTCCGGGAACGGGTGGCCATCGTCGCCGCAACGCCGAGTCTGCTGCCGATGATGCGGGCAAGCACCTCAGCGACCGAGGCGGCGATCGCCCGGCAACTCGTCGCCGATGGGTCCGACGCGACGGAGGCCGCCGTTGCCGCCGCCGCGGCGATGGCCGCGCTGATGACCGGGTTGATGCGATGGGCCGTCGCCGACGACCGCGCCCTCGGGTCAGCCATCGAGCGATCCCTGAACGTTTTGGAGCCAGGCGATGACTGAAACCAGACTGCGACTGGGCGGCGTTTCCCGCGCCTACCCCGGCGGCGCCGGCGTGCAGGGTGTTGACCTCACCGTGCTGCCCGGTGAGATTCATGCGCTGGTCGGGCTGAACGGGGCCGGCAAATCGACCCTGATGAAATTGATGATCGGCATGCTGCGACCGGACGCCGGCGCCATCGAACTCCTCGATCAGAACATCCGCACCATGAGCCGAGCCGCCTGGGCCCGCGTGGGTGCGCTGATCGAGTACCCGTTGGCCTACGGCGAACTCGACGGTCGCACCAACCTCCGGTTGGCCGCGCGCCTGCACGGGGTGTCGCCGGAGGCGATTCCACGCCTCGTCGAGCAGGTCATCGACGAACTGGACCTGGGTCGTTACGCATCAGTCCGCGCGAGACGGATGTCGCTGGGCAACAAGCAGCGCCTCGGGCTGGCCGCCGCACTGCAACACCGTCCCGACCTCATCGTGCTCGATGAGCCGACCAACGCACTCGACCCGTCAGGAGTGATTCTGTTGCGAGAGGCCCTGCTACGGCGCGCTGCCGCCGGCGCCGGGGTGCTGGTATCCAGCCACCACCTCGACGAGGTTGCCCGGATCGCGACCCGGATCTCCGTCATCGCCGACGGCCGGATGATCGGCACCCTCGACCCGGACGGCATCGACATCGAGCGGAGATTCTTTGCGCTGGTGCATGATGCGATGGCGGTGACCCGGTGAGCCGGACTGTGGTGTCGACAACGACAACAACCAAGCCGCGGCGCGGTGCGGCGCCGGTGGCCGCAGTGTCGGCTTCCGGACGACCTTGGTTGCGGGACGCGGTTGCGGTGGAGTTCCGCAAGGCCCGGTCGTCGCGGGTGTTGATCTGGACCGGCGTGCTCCTCGCGGTCGGGGTGACGGTGTTAGCCGCCGCGATGGTGCTTGCGGCCCGCAGTGGTAATGCCGAGATCACCGCGAAGCTGGGCCCGCAGGCCGCTTCGGGTGACTGGCCGGCCCTCCTGTCGGTGGCCGTCCAGGTCACCTCCGCCGCCGGTGTGCTCGCGTTCGGTGTCGGCATCAGCTGGCTGTACGGGCGGGAATTTGCCGACGGAACCATTCCCGGACTCTTCGGTCTACCGGTGAGCCGCGGCGCGATTGCCGGGGCAAAGCTCCTCGTCTACCTCGCGTGGGCGCTCCTGGTCGCGCTGGCGCTGGTGGTGCTGCTGCTCGGCACGGGTATCGCCGTCGGTCTCGGTGCGCCGGACAGCGACGTTCTCGTCGGGCTGGCCCGGCAGTTCGCCCTCGGCGCGTTGACCGCCCTGATCGCGGTCCCGTGCGGCTGGGCGGCGTCGTTGGGCCGCGGCCTGCTGCCCGGCATCGCCACCGCCGTCGGCATTCTCGTGATCTCACAGGTCTCCGTGATTGCCGACTTCGCGTCCTGGGTACCGTTTGTTGCGCCCGCATTCTGGGCGATTCACCCGGATGTGCAGACGGCAGTTGCGCTGGTGGTCGTGCCGATCGTGCCGGCGATTTTCGGCGCCGCCACGGTCCTGGTGTGGCGGCGCCTGCAGCTCGATCGTTAGGGCTATTCGGGCAGCGGGTGGTAGATGCCGGTCTGGGTGACTTTCGCGATGGCACGCATTTTATTGACGGCATCCAGGGCGGCGACCTTGTACGACTCGGCCAATGTCGGATAGTTGAAGACCGCGTCCACCAGGTAGTCGACGGTGCCTCCGCAGCCCATGACGGTCTGCCCGATATGCACGAGCTCCGTGGCGTTGGTGCCAAAAACATGTACGCCCAACAGCTCCCGCGATTCGGCGTGCACCAGGATCTTCAACATGCCATAGGAATCGCCGAGAATCGCACCGCGCGCGAGTTCCCGATAACGCGAAACCCCGACCTCGAACGGCACCTTCTCGCTGGTCAGCTCGTTTTCCGTCCGGCCGACGAAGGAAACCTCAGGAATGGTGTAGATACCGATGGGCTGCAGATCGCCGAGCTTGTTGCCGACCGGCTCGCCGAACGCGTGATAGGTCGCGCGGCGGCCCTGTTCCATCGCGGTCGCCGCCAACGCCGGAAATCCGATGACGTCGCCGACGGCGTAAATGTGCTCGACCTCGGTCTGAAAATGCTCGTTGACGACCACTCGGCCGCGATTGCTCGCGCTGATGCCCGCCGCCGCGACGTTGAGCTCGTCGGTGACGCCTTGCCGCCCCGCCGAGTACAGGACGGTGTCCGCCGGGATCTTCTTGCCGGACTCCAGAGTGGTGAGCGTCCCGGCCGGGTGCTTCTCCACCGACCGCACCGTCTCGGAGAACCGGAACGTCACCGCGAGATCCCGCAGCTGATAGAGCAGCGCCCCGACAATCTCGTCGTCGCAGAAGCCCAGCATGGTCGGCCGCGCCTCGACCACGGTGACCTTGGTGCCCAGCGCGGCGAACATCGAGGCGTACTCGATGCCGATCACTCCGGCGCCGACCACCACCATCGACGACGGCACCTTGTCCATGCCGAGGATCTGATCGGAATCGACGATCGTTTCCCCGTCGAACTCGACCGACGCCGGCCGCGCCGGTTTGGTGCCGACGCCGATGACGAACTTGTCGCCGTGGATCCGGGTGCTGGCGCCCTGGTCGTTGACGACGCTGACGGTGTGGTCGTCGACGAACTTCGCCGTCCCGACCAGCATCGCGACATGGTTGCGGGCCAACTGGTTCCGGATGACGTCGATCTCCCGGTTGACCACATGCGCGATGCGGGACGAGACGTCGGAGATGGTGATGTCCTGCTTCACCCGGTATGCCTGGCCGTACAGCTCGCGCTGGCTCAGCCCGGTCAGGTACAGCACGGCCTCCCGCAGGGTTTTCGACGGGATGGTGCCGGTGTTGATGCAGACACCGCCCATCATGTTCCCGCGGTCGACGATGGCGGCGCGGTAGCCGAGCTTGGAGGCGGCGATCGCGGCCTTCTGGCCGGCCGGTCCGGAACCGATGACGACCAGGTCGTAACTGTCCATGGGAAACCTCTTTCGGTGCTGTGTTCGGTGCCGGCCGGTCATGGCGCGCCAGTAGGGCCCCGGCCGGCGGGGCTTGTCGTCATCGTGACCGACCAGTCCCGCCGCCATGCATCGGCCGTGTTAACAGTGCGCGACACGCCGCGGTCCGGTCCCGACGAAGGAGGGGCCGCCAATCGACGCAGCATCAGAGCACTGAAGAACCTGACGACGAAGGAGGCCGGTTTTCAGTGCTCGGAGTGGCGCGGTGGAAGGATGGCGGCGTGAGTACTCCATCGATTCCTGAGGTTTCCATCGGCGATCTGCCGCCGGACGCGGTCCTGTTGGACGTTCGAGAGGACGACGAATGGGCTGCGGGCCGGGCGCCGGGCGCCGTGCACGTTCCGATGACGCAACTGGCGGAGCGCTTGGACGACATTCCCGACGGTGATCCCGTGTACGTGATCTGCCGCTCCGGCGGCCGGTCGGCGCGGGTCACTGCCTACCTGAACTCGCAAGGCTGGGATTCGGTGAACGTCGCCGGTGGAATGGGCAGCTGGGCAGCCGCCGGGCGACCGATGGTCGCCGACGGCGACGCGGCGCCCGAGGTGATTTGAGTCCCGGATGACCACCGACTACGGCAGATTCGCTCCGCCGGTCAATCGGCGTCCACCGGCGTACGTCCGGTGCGCGCGCTGCCAGGTTCCCCAACCTCCGCAGTCGGCCGGCCCGCAGCGGTGCGTTGCCTGCGGTGCGCCGCTGCAACGGTGGGTCGCGCATCCGCCTGCGCCCAGTGGCTCGGCCGGTGGCGGACCGACCGCAGCGAAGCTCCGCACACCGCACCGGTCGAAGCGCATCCGTCCCTACGCCGGTCCGCCGGCGTACCGCGGTGGCCACCCGCAGTGGGCGTTCCCGCCCGTCATCTGGCGGGATCTGCCTGACGAGACGCCGAACGTGCCGGTTGACAATCCGTCCGCCGCGCTGCGGTGGGGGGCCGGGCTGTCCGCGCTCACGGCGGTGACCGCTCTGGTGGCGGCCGGTGCCGAGATCTGGCGCTTCGTGCTGCTGTTGGAGGGCCGGACGCTGGTGCTCTCCGGATCCGTGGTCCGGGCCAGCGACGTGCTCGTCGCTGCCAGCGGACTTGCGGTGCTGACCTTCGCGGTGCTGATGGCCGGCTTCGCGGTGCCGGCCCTGGTGCGGACGCACCACGCCGCCGCGCGGAAACTGGGGTTGGCGCCTTCGCGCAGCGGACCGGGCATTGTCGCCCGGCTGCTGGTGCCGATCTGGAACGTTTACGGGGCCGGGCAGATTGTCACCGAGATCGACCGGATGCTGGGGCGAAGCTCGGACACTGGCTCGAACCACGCCCGCGACACCGACGCGGCGGTGCCGGACAGGGCCAGCAGTTCCTGGGTGGTGAAGGCGTGGTGGGTCAGCTGGGTCGTTTCCGCTGTGCTGATCATTGTGACGTTGGCCCGCGGGTACGGCGGCAGTCTGCAGGCCATCGCCGACACCGTCGAATTACACATTGCGGTCGACCTGGTCGCGGCGGTGGTGGCGGTGCTGGCCGCGGTCATCCTGCTCCGGTTCGCGGGTGCCTTTACCCTTCGCGCGACCGGCTACGAGAACTGGGTGGTGCAGCCGCCGGCACCTACTCGACGCCAGCCCTGAGAGCACACCATCAACTCCTCCAGTACCTGCGGCCCAGCAGTGAGCCTGGAGAAGCCGGCCGCCAGGCCCTGGGCCATTCCCCCGCAGGCTCGGGGACCGCTGAGCGCGTAGGGAGCCTCCGCCGGTCGGCTACCGTGTCCGGGTGTCCAAGAAGACCCAACGCCGCATTGCCGGCTCGACGACCGGCCCGAGTCCCGATCATTCGGCGGGCGACAATCCGCGCCGACCCTGCCCGTGCGGGTCCGGCAAGCGGTTCAAGGCCTGCCACGGCGCTGCCGATGCTGCGGACATGATCGTCACCCGACCGTTTGCCGGCCTGGCCGCGGAGACCGAGCTGATCGCGTTGCGGGAGTTCGTCCCCTCGGCGAGCGCTCCGTTGACGTTGCTGAACCCGGCCGAGGACGCCCCGACCGTGACCCTGGCCAGTGTGTTGCCCGGTGCCGCCGCGGCGCTGACCCGCACCGACGGATCGATACTGCTGGGCATGCAGGTGCAGACGCACAGCGGTGACCTGTCCCGGGACCTCGCGGCCGCGCTGGAGTGGGCGCTGACCGCAGAGCCGTCGTCGGTGCTGTCCGTCGTCGGGAGGGCCAGCGCAGGTCCCCGGTATGCCGACCTGATCGTCGACGAGCCGATCGACGTCACCGTGCATTCCGACTTCAGTTGGTGGCTCGAGGAGGTTCCAGAGGCCGGCGGTGAGGTGGCGCTGTCCCTGGAGCGGGCGAACGCCGCAATCATGCCGACGCAGCGGATCGCCGGCCTGACGGGGGCCTACTGGGTCGACGCCGGGGACCGCGCGCACCTGCGCTGGGTCCGGCCGGAGGACGAGCAACCGCTGATGGCCGCGCTTGCCCGGCTCGCCGTCGCGGACAAGCTGGACCTGGGCGAGGGTTCGCGGTACGTCGGGTCGTTCCGGGCGCACGGCCGACTGGTGCCGGTGTGGGACCTCGACCGGGACGCACACCCCAGCGAATGGGACGCACCCGCGGTCGCCTTCGCCGACCGGCTGGCCGCGGCATTGGCCTCCCCGGCCGAGCTGACCGATGCCGAACGGCGGGCGCGGGACGGGATCCTGGGCCGGCAGTTCACGCTGCGCTGACTTTGCCCGCCATCGAGTCGCCACTTCCGGGCCCTTCAGCCGTGGGGACGGGCACGCAACTGGCCACTCGAATTCGGCTACGGGAGCCAGCTGACCACCCCGCGCAGCGCTGAATAGCCGACGAAAACGGTGATGTCGAGCAGCGAGTGGGCGATCACCAACGGCCAGAGCCGGCGAGTGCGCCGGAACCAGTAGGCGAACACCACCCCCATGATGGCGTTGCCCAGGAACCCGCCGAACCCCTGGTACAGGTGGTAGGAGCCGCGCAGCACCGCGCTGATCAAGATCGCGATCCACGGCGTCACCTTCAGCTGGTCGAGCCTGGTCAGCAGGTACCCGACGACGAGTACCTCCTCCAGGAAGCCGTTCTCGACGGCGGCCAGGATCAGCACCGGCAACCGCCACCACACGTCGTTCAAGGTGGTCGGCGCGACCGTCAGGTTGATGCCGATCTGCACCGCGAACAGGTAGAACAGCAGGCCGGGTATGCCGATGACGGCGGCCAGCAGCACCCCGACCCCGAGGTCCTGCCATGGCTTGCGCAGATCCAGCCCGAGCCGGGTGCGCAGGTTCACCCCGCTGCGCCACAGCAGGTACAGCCCGAGCGCGCCCCAGGCGAAGCCGCGCAGGATCGAGAGCAGTTGCTTGAGCAGATCCAGGAACGACGCCTGCGCCTGCGGCACCAGGATCGAGACGGTTTGCGAGGCCAGCGGGGCGGCCGCCAGCAACGAATCGACCAGGCTGAGCAGCGAGGACAACCCGCTCATCCCGAGGGTGACGAGGAAGACGATGACCAGCTCGACCCGGATCGATCGAGCGGTGTACGGGCGGGGGGTGGGTTCGCCCAGGAAGTCGGGGTCCCCGTTGCCGGCGATGGGCGGCACCGATGCGCTGGTCACAACGCGCGAGCTTAGGCCGGGTCTCCTCAAAATCGGAGACCCGGCCTAATCTGTGCCGATTCGCGCCTGACGACTTCGTCGCAGGCGACCGAGGGCCGGGGTCTCCTCAAAATCGGAGACCCGGCCTAATCTGTGCCGATTCGCGCCTGACGACTTCGTCGCAGGCGACCGAGGGCCGGGGTCTCCTCAAAATCTTCAGACCCGGCCTAATCTGTGCCGATTCGCGCCTGAGCGCTTCACCGTGACCGCACAGCTGATCGGAGACAGTAAGCTCAGAAAACTATGCGTACTGGGCGCTTTAGCGCCGCTAAACGCACAATCAACGGTAATCGCGGAGGATTCATGCGTGTGGGACGTGGCCGAAAGATAGCCATGGCATTGGTTGGACTGGCCCTGCTCTCGGCCTGTGGCACAGCAAGCCAGACCGCGGATGAGACCGTCACCAGCTTTGTCACCGTCGGCCCGGCGACTTCCGACAGCCCCAGTTCGGAACCCGCGGCATCGCCCAGCCCCAGCCCGGCAGAGTCGCCGACCCCCGGTCCGTCGCCCGCGGCGCCCAGCCCGGCCGCACCCGCGGACCCGAATGCCGCTCCACAGGACGGCGTTCCGCTGGCCAGCGGCTTCGTCCCGAAGAAGCTGCAGCCCGGCGAGAAGCCACCGCAGTTCATCATCGTCAGCTTCGACGGCGTCGGCTGGCACGAGAAGTGGCAGCACTGGTTCGACGTCGGCAAGCAGGTGCCGTTCCGGTTCACCGGCTTCCTGTCCGGTACCTACATGCTGTCCGACGAGACCAAGATGCTGTACCAGGGACCGGGGCACAGCCCGGGGAACTCATCGATCAACTGGAACAGCGCGGCCGACCTGCCGACCGAGATCGCGGACCTCAACCAGGCCTATGCCGCCGGTAACGAGATCGGCACCCATTTCAACGGGCACTTCTGCGAAGGCGCAGAGCCGAGCGGCAATTCGTGGAACACCGACGACTGGAACAACGAGCTCGACCAGTTCTTCGCGCTGGTGAAGAACGTCAAGGCCAACAATCCCAACGTCACGATGCCGGATCTGATCTTCGACGGCTCGGTCGTAAAGGGCGAGCGGACCCCCTGCCTGGAGGGTCACGCCGAGGACCTGTTCCCGGCGCTGGTTGCGCACAACATGACCTACGACAGCTCGTTCACCAAGACCGGCATCTCCTGGCCGAAGCAGTCGCCGCAGTACAAGATCTGGCAGTTCGGGATGGCGACGTTCCCGATCAACGGCACCGGCAAACAGCAGATCACCATGGACTACAACTTCTATTACACCCAGCGCAATGCGTCCAGCAAGGACGTCACGCAGGAGCAGTCCGATGCCGATTCCGCCCAGGTGCTGGCGACCTACAACGACATGTACAACGCCACGTTCAACGGGAACCGGGCGCCGCTGGTGCTGGGTAACCACTTCAACGCCTGGAACAACGGCGCCTACGAAAAGGCGCTCACCGATTTCGTGCTGGCAAAGTGCGGGCAGCCCGAGACGCAGTGCGTGCCGTTCAGTGACGTGCTCGCCTGGATGGCCGTGCAGGATCCGGCCCGGCTCGCGGAGCTGCAGGCACAGAACCCGGAGACCGGGACCGCCGGCTGACCGCAGCTACGCTCAGACCAACACTGTTGCCGCGTCGCCGGACCTGCGGCGTCACCTCTACCGCGGTCCGGAACGAGCGGTGGCTAGGGTGACGGTGTGACGGGCGAGCGGTGGACCTACCTCGGCCCGGAGGGCACCTTTACCGAACAGGCTGCTCGCTTCCTGGTTGACCGGTTGGCGCCGGCCGATGGTGTCGAACTGGCGCCGGTCGGCGGGGTCAGCGAGGCACTGGGTGCGGTTCGGTCTCGTGCCGCCGATGCGGCGTGCGTTGCCCTGGAGAGTTCCGTCGAGGGTGCCGTGCCGTTGACCCAGGACGAGCTGACGCACGGTCAGCCGCTGCTGATCACGGCCGAGGCCTACGTCCCGATCACCTTTGACCTGCTGGTTCGGCCGGGTACGAGCCTGTCGGGGATCAGGACCGTCGGGGCCCACCCGCACGGCCACGCGCAGATTCGAGAATGGCTGGCCCGGAATCTGCCCCATGCCGAGGCGGTGATGTCGGCTTCCAATGCCGCCGGCGCTGCGTCGGTGGCCGCCGGCGAGCTGGATGCGGCCGCGGCCGCACCGGTCGCCGGGCCTCGCTACGGATTGGTCAGCCTGGTCGCCGATATCGGCTCGGTCCGGGACGCGGTGACCAGATTCGTCCTGCTGCGTCGCCCCGGCCAGCCGCCAACACCGACCGGGAACGACCGCACCTCGCTGGTGCTGTCTGTCGGCAACCACCCCGGATCGCTCCTGGCAGTCCTCGGGGAGTTCGCCTCACGCGGGATCAACCTCACGCGGCTGGAGTCCCGTCCCACCCGGTCCAAGCTCGGTGTCTACTACTTCCTGGTTGACGCCGACGGTCACCTGGCCGATCCGGCGATGGCCGACGTGCTCGCCGCGCTGATCCGCCGGTCGGCCCTGTTGCGGTGGCTCGGGTCGTATCCGCGGGTCCAGGGTTCTAACGACCCGGCGGCGGAGTTTGCCACCGCCCACGCCTACGCAACGGCGAACGAGCAGGTCCGCCGTTGGACATCAGGGGAGTGGGACTGATGCGGCTGCTGCTGATCCGGCACGGGCAAACGCCGTCGAACGTGCTGAGTCTGCTGGACACCGGCGTACCCGGCCCCGGTCTGACGGACCTCGGAGTTGCGCAGGCGGCGGCGCTGCCCGAGACCCTCGCCGACCATCGGATCGACGCGATCTACGCCTCGTCCCAGCACCGCGCGCAGCTCACCGCCGAGCCGCTGGCGGCCGCTCGCGGCCTGCCGATCCGGGTGCGTGACGGATTGTGCGAGATCAGTGCCGGTGACCTGGAAATGCTCGGCGACCATGCCTCCATCCGCATCTACCAGTCGACGATCCGGCAATGGATGGGTGGCGTCCTGGACCCGGCGATGCCCGGGGCGCAGAACGGCGCGGAGATCCTCGCCAGATTCGACAGCGTGGTGGCGGAAGTGGTCGAGTCGCTGCGCGAGGATGTCGGCGAGGACGGCTGTGCCGTGCTGTTCGCCCACGGCGCGATCCTGCGGGTCTGGGCCACGGTGCGCGGGTCCGACCTGACAACCGTGGATGGCGCGTTCGGCGCGAAACACTCGCTGCACAACACCGGCATGATCGTGCTCGACTCCGTGCCGGGCGGCGGCTGGACCGTGGTCACCTGGGCCGGGACTGCGCTCGGCGGGCCGAGGCTGGACGACGGGCGTGCCGACGGCCCGGCCGGCGGGGATCCGGCCGGCGGGGATCCGACCGGCGGGGCGCTGACTGGTCCGGATGCGGCCGGCGGGGTGCCGGCAGATGGAGTTGTCGCAGGCTCGTCGAGCTGAACACCCGCTCTCGCCACTGAGCAACCTGCCGGGCGGTTGTTCAGAGACCGCTGCGGTTGTTCAGACTCGCCCCTGCCGACGGTTCCAACCGGTGGCCCGAGCGCTCCGCGGGACCATCCGGGTGAGTCCTGCGTGCGCTGTCTATCCTGGACTGCATGCCTGGCTCCCCCATCGACCCCCGTGACCTGCGGGTGTCGGACGACGAGCGATCGCACGTCCTCTCCTTGCTGGAGAAGGCCACCGGCCGTGGACTCATCGACATCGGTGAGTACACCGAACGCAGCGGCCGGGTGATCACCGCGCGCACCAGGCGTGATTTGAACGCGGTGCTGCTGGACCTGCCGGGTCTGCAGATCGCCGGCCGATCGGTCGATTCCGCAGAGCAGGACGTCCGGCCGCAGTATCAGCCGACGCCGGGCTTTTCGGGTGCGGTCACCACCGCGCCGGCGGGCGAGGGCGGGGTCCTGGAACTCACCGGTTGGGGTTCCCGAACCTTCAAGGGTTATTGGACGGCGCCACCGTTGATTGTCATTGGCGGGACCGGCGCCAGCACTCGGCTGGATTTCACTGCGGCGCAACTGATGTCGCCGACCGTGACGGTGCAGTTCCGATCCAACTACGGCGGCTCGACCGAGCTCATCGTGCCAAGGGGCAGCGCCGTCCGGCTCGACGGGCTGCAAATGCGTGGCGGTCATATCAACAACAAGGTGGCGCCGGTCGGCCGCACGAACGGAATGACCCTGGTACTGACCGGGATGAAGAAGGGTGGATATGTGACGATCCGCCATCCCAAGCAGGGCTTGTTTTCCCACCGGTAGCCATCGGTGTGCGGCTCGTTCCCCCGCCGGTAGCAATCGGGTGTGCGTTGGACCAAAAGTGGGCGCCTGCCCCGGTCGCACCAGTCATCACAGAGACCGATTCTTGGCCGCCTTGACCTTGTACATGGCCGCGTCAGCCAGGTGCAGCGCATCGGCCGCGGCCTCGCCGGCCGCGGCTAGGTAGCTGCCGATACTGGCGCTCATGTGCACCTGTTGTCCGTGCAACTGATGCGGCTGGCCAAGGGCTGCATCGAGCCGGTGGGCCATCGCAGCCAACCCCCTCACGGTGATACCCGGCGCACACACCACGAACTCGTCACCACCGAGTCGGGCAATGGTGTCCTGTGGCCGGACGCGGGAGCGGATGCGGTGCGTTGCGATCAGCAGCATCTCGTCCCCCGCCGCGTGCCCGTAGACGTCGTTGACCGGTTTGAAGTTGTCGAGGTCGATGTACAGCAAACCAACGTCCGTCTGACGATCGAGGCGGGGTTGCCCGCCCAGAGCGCCGGTGAGCGCAGCGGTGAACAGCAGGCGATTCGCCAGGCCGGTCAGCGGATCGTGCGACGCCTGATGGAGCAACTCCTGCTCGGCCCGCTTCCGGCGGCTGATGTTGACGTGCGATGCCACCGCGCCACCAGGGTCACCCCTGACTGAGGTGATCCTTGAAATGAACCATCGGGAGACATTCGGCGAGTGGCATGGGTACTCCCATTCGTGCTCGACCGATTGACCACCGAGCACCGAACGTAGGCCGGCCAAGGCTTCCGTCGCATCCGCACTGCCGGCCGTTGACGCACGGGCGCATGCGTCGAGGTAGCTGACGCCGACACCGGTGGCCTTGGCGTCGCCGCCGTTGTCCTGGGAGAACATCCGCCAGGCCCGATTGACCGCGATGATCACCCCCGCCGAGTTCAGGATCGCGGTCGCATCCGGCAGTGCGTCGAGGACGGCGATGGCGATATCCCGGGTCGGTGCCCCGCGGCCCCAGTCCTGTGCATGTGAGGCGAGGTGTTCCTCACGGTAGGCGCCCTGTGGGGTCGACCTGCTCGTCGTGCCGGTGGGTCTTGCGCGGGTCCGAGTGGTCCGGGCGAACTCGATGGCACGCGGCGCTGACGACCCGGATGGAGCGAAAGGGTTGCCTGAAGTTGCTCGTGTCAGGTCTCGATTCGGCGCGGGCGACTTCCAGCGGGACCATTCCCGAGGGGTGACTGATGGGCGGCCCAGCAGGTAGCCCTGACCGGCCGCGACTCCGAGTGCGGTGACACACCTCAGCTCCGCGCGTGTCTCGATCCCTTCGGCAGTCACGGTCGCGCCGAGTTCAGTCGCAAGAGCGACCAAACTGGCGGCGAGAGCCCTTTCGCCGGAATGACTTTCGATGGCAGTCACCAGGCTTCGATCCAGCTTGATGATGTCCGGGCTGATTTTCAGAATGTGCTGTCCGGACGCGAAGCCCGCTCCGGCGTCGTCGATCGCGACCCGAAGGCCACCCAGCCGAAAGCCCTTCAGAATGTCGTTCAATGGCTCGTAGTTGATCACTTCGGTGTGCTCGGTCAGTTCGAGAACGATCCGATCGAGCCCGATGGGCGGGGACGCGAGTATCCGCGCCAGTCGGTCGTCCAGGCAGGTCGATGGCGAGACGTTGATCGACACATAGAGGTGTGTCGGGAGTTCGCCGGCGGCCTGCAAGGCAGTCTCGACCGCCAACAGTTCGAGCTCGGTGCCGAGCCCGACGCCGGCCGCCTCGTCGAACCAGATGTCCGGTGTCGCCGATGGATCCGCGACGAACCTGCTCAGGGCCTCGGCGCCGATCACCTTGCTGGTGGACAGGTCGACAATTGGCTGAAACGCCGTCAGCAGCAGTTTGTCGGCGATGATGGTTTCGATCCGAGCCCTGACCCGTTGTGCGGTGACGACCCGTGCGGCTTCCGCACCGATGGCGCGGCTCCTGCCCTGGTACGCAACAACGTTCCCGGCGGCATCGGTGACCGTGGACACCGCGAGTTCGAACCAGGAGGACGAGCCGTCGCGATGCAGGCCGGAGACGATCAGGTCGGACAAACCGGAATCGGTGACACCCAGGGAATTGACCATGGCCTGTGCACGACCGAGTTCGCGCGGGTCCATGATCATTCCCGCCGGCCGGCCGATCAGCTCTGACGGGCGATAGCCGATCAGGTCCAGGCTGGACGGGCTGGCTGCGGTGAACAGGCCGGCCGGGTCGACCGCCCACGACCATTCGGCTGCCGTCGCGTCGATGGTCACCGGAACCGTTGCTGCGGCGATGTTAACCGCAGTGCGGACAGCCCGGCGACGCCGCCGGAGCTGGGTGAGCAGGACGGATATGGTCGCCCCCACCGCGAAACTCGCGATGGCCAGCAGCCATTCGAACATCAGGATCGCGATCCCATACTTCGGTCCACCGTGCGACGGTAGGGACGGAACATCACCATCGGCGAGTCACTCACCCCCGCCGGGGCCCGCTGGCTGGACAAGCGACACACCCAGGAACCGCCCACGTCGTTGTCCCCCCGGCCGTTACCTCTGCCCGTTCAGCGGCAGGCATCGCTGGTCGACGCCCCACTGCCAGCCTTCTGTATCGATCCACCCGACAAGCGGCCTCACAATTGAAAGGACCCCTTCACCCATTTGGGCGCATGCAAGCACCCTACTCTCTGCCGTTCGGTTATCTATCAGTCGTTTTTCCGGTTCGCCGCCTCGGTCGACAGGGTGAGCCGGGAGAGCACATCGATCTCGCCGACGTCACATGCCGTGGAGTCAGCCGGGTTCCCGGAACGGCGGCATTTCACCTTCCGGTGAGACGACCGTACCCGTCGAGATGGCGGCACCACCGACATAGACGCGATCCTCGATCAACGGCTCCCGGAGCTCCTTTGGCGCCAACAGTCGGGCAACGTGATAGGCCACGATCGCAACGATTGACCCGAGTGCGATCCCGGACAGTTCGAAATCGTCCCCGAAAGACATGGCGACACCGCCGACGCCGATGATGATGCCCGCAGCAATGGGCACCAGGTTGACGGGATTGGCGAAGTTGACCTTGTTCTCGATCCAGATCTTCGCGCCCAGCAGGCCGATCATGCCGTACAGCACGACGGTGATCCCGCCGAGCACACCACCTGGTGTTGCGCTGACGACGGCACCGAACTTCGGGACCAGGCCGAGCAGAATCGCCACCAGGGCGGCGACGTAGTAAGCGGCCGTCGAATACACCCTGGTGGCGGCCATCACGCCGATGTTCTCGGCGTAGGTGGTGGTCGGCGAACCGCCGATCGATGACGACAGGGCGGTGCCGAAACCGTCGGCAAACAGCGCGCGGCCCATGTACGGGTCGAGGTCGGTGTCCGTCATCTCGGCGACAGCCCTGACGTGGCCGGTGTTCTCGGCAATCAGGGCGATGACTCCGGGCAGCGCGAGCAGGATGAAGCTGAGCTGGAACTGCGGCGCGTGCAGGGTCGGCAGACCGAACCAGGCCGCGTCAGCGACCCCGCTCAGATCAACCCGGAAATGGGTCGTCACTTCGCCGGCGCCGGTCGGTGCGGTGATCTCGCCGACAATCTTGTCCAGCGCCCAGGACAGCACGAACCCGAAGATCAACGCCAGGAAGATCGCGATCCGCGACCAGAAGCCACGAAAGGCCACGGTCGCGACAATCGTGAACACCATGACGGTGAACGCCACGCCGGGGTCCTGCGGCCAGTACACGCCGGCCACCACCGGCGCGAGGTTGAACCCGATCAGCATCACCACGGCACCGCTCACCACGGGTGGCAACACCTTTCGCAGGGCGCGACCGCCGACGAAGTGGATCAGCACGCCGACCAGGGCAAGCGTCAGGCCGGCCACCAGAATCGCGCCGGTGACGTCCGCCGAGGTGCCGCCGGTGGCGCGGATCGCCACGACGGCGCCGACGAAGGACGCCGACGTTCCGAGGTAGGACGGGATCTTGTTGGCGACCACCAGCAAGAACAGGATGGTGCAGACCCCGGACATCATGATCGCCAGATTCGGGTCCAGCCCCATGATCAACGGGAAGACGAAGGTCGCCCCGAACATCGCGACGACGTGCTGGGCGCCGACACCGATGGTCTTCGGCCACGAAAGGCGTTCGTCCGGGCGAACTACCTCCCCGATCGCCAGCGGTTTGCCGTCCCCGACGAGCTTCCAGCCGATGGCCATGACTGCCCCTTCCCTCGACGCCGGCCGAGTGGCGCTGGCCGAGCGGACGGTGACGACGACCCCCATGACCGTTGTCAATCCCGGACGGTATTCCTGGAGTACGACAGTCGCCGGCAAGACAGCCCTGCGGCGCGTTGACAATCCGATCGCGGGTCGGGGTCCGGGCGGCTGCCGAACGCCGGTCAGCGACCCGGTCGGAGCGGGCGGTTGCGTTTGATGGTCTTCATGGTGGTCATCGAGGTCAGGGTCTGGACCTGCGGAAGGGCAGCGAGGGTGTCGATGTAGAACGTCTCGAAGGCGGCCGAATCCGCCACCGCCACCCGGATCAGGTAGTCGGGCTGTCCCATCATTCGAAACGCCTCGGTGACGTCGTCGAGGGTCTCGAACTGCTCCTCGATCGCCGCCATCGAAGCCCGCGTGACCTCCTTCAGCGTCACCCACACCAGCACCTCGTAGCCGCGGCCGACCGCCCGGGGATCGACGATCGCCGTGTAGCGCTGGATCGTTCCATTCGCCTCCAGGTTGCGGACCCGGCGGTGACAGGGGGACGGACTCAAACCAATCCGGTCGGCGAGCTCGTTGTTCGCCAACCGGCCGTCCTGTTGCAGTTGGAACAGAATCTCGCGATCGACTTGATCCATGGCAGAAGATGCTAGTCGAGCGCCTGATCGGTGGAAGATTCGCAATCGCCTGCCCGGCTTTCTGGGACACCATCTCCTCCATGAACAGTCAGCTGTCAGCCGCGCGGTTGGCACCTGCTTCTGGGGCGATCGGTGCCGGCGTGGTGGGCGCCGCTGCGCTGCTGTTCGGCACGTCGGGCGTCGCGACCCAACTGCTCGCACCCGGGCTCGCGGCAACGTCCGCGGCGGGCTGGCGGGTCGTCATCGGCGGCAGCGTTCTCGTTGCCATGTGTACAGCACTCGGTCGCGCGCCTTGGTCCTACCCGGCTCGATGGTGGGTGATCGCGTCCGGGGCGCTGGCGTTCCTCGGCTTCCAGGTCGGCTACTTCCTGGCAGTGGGCAGGGTCGGGGTCGCGGCGGCGACCATCCTCGCCATCGGCACCGGGCCGGTGGTGGCCGGATTGCTGGACCGGGTGCGGCGGGGCACCGCACTACCGGTCAGGTGGTGGATCGGTGTCGCGGTCGCGATCACCGGCATCGCGTTGATGACAGGTGCCGGCGGCGTGGTGTTCGACATGGTAGGTGGTGCGGCGGCGATCGGCGCTGGTTGCTGCTTCCCGTTCCTTGGGGACGCCATCAGAGATTTGACGGCCGACCGGCCCGCCTTGACCGCGGTCGCCACGGTGTTCGGCGCCGCCGTTCTGCCGGCCGTCGTGTTGCTCCTGCTGGTCGGCACCGATCCGCTCACCACCTCGGGAACGGCCGCGACCCTGCTCTACCTGGGTCTGGTGACCACCGCCGCGGCCTATGCGCTGTGGTCGGCCGGGCTCGCGGTGCTGTCGCTCAGCGACACCGTCACGCTCACCATGATCGAGCCGATCGGCGCGACCGTGCTCGCCGTCGCCATCCTGAGCGAGCCGGCCGGTCCAGCCACGGTGGTCGGTGTGATCGCAACGCTGACCGGCGTGTGGATCGCGACCGCGCGCAACAGGTCTGTGGCCGGGTCCGGTCAGCCGGCCAGCTCCGTCGCCCACGGCGGGTTCGCGCCGGCCCGGGAACAGGTGATCGCCGAGACCCTGGAGGCAAACGTCAGGGCCGCAGTCAGGCCCTCGAGCGTCAATGTCTCCAGGCGTCCGCCCAGGTAGCCGCTCTCCGCCAGGTAGTGCAGCAGCCCACCGTGGAAGGAATCGCCGGCCCCGACGGTGTCCACCAGCGTCGTCGGCGCGATCGGCACCCGAACGTGCTGCCCGCGCAACGAGGCAAACGCGCCCGCGCCGCCGAGGCTGACCACGGCCAGCGGAACCCCGCAGGCGTGCAGGTGTACGGCGGCCTGTTCCGGGGTCCACCCGGGCCAGAGCTGATCGAGATCGTCCTCGGACAGTCTGACGATGTCGGCCAGACCGGCCCACCGATCGATCCACAGCCGGTAGGACGCCACCGGTACCAGCAGGGTGCGCAGATTCGGGTCGATGGACACCGTCATCTGCGCCCTCGCGCGGGCCAGCAGGTTCTCGATGACCTGGCCCGATGGCTGCAACGCGAGCGCCAGGGTGCCGGTGTGGATCGCCACCGGCGGGCTGTACGCCGGGAACGGCCCGTCGATCAGCGGCGCCAGCGAGGCGTCGGTCCAGGCCCAGTCGGCGGTGCCCTCCGTGTAGAACTCGTAGGACGCCGCACCGGATGCGTCCAGTCGAGCGATGGCCAAGGTGGCCGGTTCGACGGCGTTCTCCGACGCGCTCAGGTCGACCAGGGATTCCTCCAGTTTCGCCCGGCACAGGGCGCCGAGCGCGCCGCCGGAAAGCCGCCCCGCAAAGCGCGCCGTGGTACCCAACCGGGACAGCGCGACTGCCGTATTGGCTGGTCCGCCGCCCGGATGCACGGTGAGATGCGCTGCGCCGTCGACGATTCCGTCGGGCGGCAGGACGGCATCGGCAACGACCTCACCGACGACGGCGATGGTGGGCATGAGTTGGCTCCTCGACAGGGCTGGATTCCGGCTCCCGGAGCCTAATATCCGGCCGGAATTGCCGCCGGGTCCGCATCGCTGCGTGCCGCGCCGATCAGCCCCAACCGAGTTCGTCGAGCCGGTCGTCGTCGATCCCGAAATGGTGGGCGACCTCGTGGATCACCGTGGTGGCGACCTGCTCGCGGGCCGCCGCCGGATCCTGCGCATGTGCCAGGATCGGTTCGCGGTAGATGGTGATGGTGTCCGGCAGGTGTCCGGAGTAGCTGGACGTCCGGGACGTCAACGCCACCCCGTGGTACAGGCCGTACAGGTTCTCGGTGGGGTGGCGGTCCTCGACCAGAATGACGACGTTGTCCATGGCCCTGGTGAACTCGGCGGGAATCAGGTCCAGCGCCTCGGCCACCAGATCCTCGAACTCGGGTCGCGTCATCAGCACAGGCATGCCGTCATTCTGCCCGTCGGGACGAGCGCGAGGGCTGGATAACGGTCAAGTTAGGCTCTGGGCGTGATTGACCTGCGCATACTTCGTGACGACCCGGAACTGGTCAGAGCCTCGCAACGAGCACGGGGAGCGGACCCGGCGGCGGTGGATCGGTTGCTCAGCCTCGATGCCGAACGACGGTCGGCGGTCGCCGCGGGGGACTCGCTGCGGGCCGAACAGAAGGCCTTCGGACGCACGATCGGCAAGGCGACGCCCGCTGATCGCCCGGCTCTGCTGGAGCGGGGCAAAGAAATGTCCGCCGGCGTCAAGGCGGCCGAAGCGGGCGAACTGGCGGCCAATCAGGAACTGACGGCGGCCCACCTGGCGCTGCCGAACGTCATCGAAGGCGCGCCGCCCGGCGGCGAACAGGACTTCCTGGTCGTCAAGCATGTCGGTGAGCCGCCGGCGCTGGACTTCGACCCGCGCGACCATCTCGAGCTCAGCGAGCGACTGGGCGCGATCGACATGGAACGCGGCGCCAAGGTGTCCGGCGCGCGGTTCTACTTCCTGCGCGGGATCGGCGCCCGGCTGCAGTGGGCGATGTTGAACCTGGCCGTCAACAAGGCGATCGCCAACGGCTTCATCCCGATGATTCCCCCGGTGCTCGTCAAACCGGAATCCATGGAGGGCACCGGGTTTCTCGGCGAGCACGCGGACGAGGTCTACCGGCTCGCCGCGGATGACCTCTTTCTGGTCGGCACTTCCGAGGTGCCGCTGGCCGCCTACCATTCGAACGAGATCCTTGACCTGGCAGCAGATCCCGTCCGCTACGTCGGCTGGTCGACGTGTTTTCGGCGGGAGGCCGGGTCCTACGGGAAGGACACCAGGGGCATCATTCGGGTCCATCAATTCGACAAGGTGGAGATGTTCTCCTACTGCCGGCCAGAGGAGGCCGCCGCCGAGCACGAGCGGCTGCTCGGGTTCGAGGAGGAAATGCTGGGTGACATGGAGATCCCTTACCGGGTCATCGATGTCGCCGCCGGTGACCTCGGGTCCTCGGCAGCTCGCAAGTTCGACTGTGAGGCCTGGGTGCCGACCCAGCAGACCTACCGGGAGCTGACCTCCACCTCGAACTGCACCACGTTCCAGGCCCGCCGGCTCGGCATCCGGTACCGCGACGAGAACGGCAAACCGCAGATCGCGGCGACCCTGAACGGCACCCTCGCGACCACCCGGTGGTTGGTCGCGATCCTGGAGAACCACCAGCTGCCGGACGGTTCGGTGCGGGTGCCGAAGGCACTGCAGCCCGGGCTCGGGGGCCTGGAGGTCCTCGAGCCGGTGCGCTGACCCCAGTTGCTCGATCGAATCGCCACTCCCGGGCCCTTCAGGGCAGCAGAAGGGCACGAAAGCGGCGACTCGAACAGGTCAGCAGGAGCACCCCGCCGATCGCGCACGCCCACCACCCGGGCAGCCGGATGAGGTTCTCCCCGGCCATGCCGGCGAAGGCGCCGGCGGCGTAGAGCCAGGCTCCGATGGCCGCGGTGGGCGCCCCGGTCCTGGCCTGCTTGCCCACAGTCGGTGACCTGGGCCGTCGGCAGTGGGTTCGAACCACCGCGCATACGCCTTGGGATTTCGAAGGCCTCCCGGGCGCTCTGGCCACTCTCGTCGGTGTGGGCCTAGTCAGGTGCAGACCGCCGATGACCACTTGTAACACCAGTGTCACCTGACCGCCCTGTTGAACACACGCGTCGCGGAATACCCTCCCCTGATGCCTCCCACCGACGCCGCGCAGTCAGGTACCGCATCAGGCAGTGCTGTGGTCCGCGAGCCGCGCCCCGTCGATATGGTGATCCACGCGTCCCGGGCGGTCATCGACGGGCAGGAACAGAGCGCGAGCCTGCAGGTCCGGTTGGGTCGGATCGTCGGTATCGAAACGTACGGCAGTGCCCCGCCCAGTAGGTTTGTCGCGACGCTGCAGCCCGACGAGGTGTTGATTCCCGGCCTGGTCGACACGCACGTGCACATCAACGAGCCCGGCCGGACCGAATGGGAGGGCTTCGACTCGGCCACCAGAGCCGCCGCAGCTGCCGGCGTGACCACGTTGATCGACATGCCGCTGAACTCGCTCCCGCCCACCTTGACCGCAAAGGCGCTGGCCGCCAAGAAGGTTGCGGCCCGTGGTCGGTGCCGGGTCGATGTCGGGTTCTGGGGCGGCAGTGTGCCGACCAATCTCGATGACCTTCCAGAGTTGTTCGCGGCCGGCGTCTTTGGCGTGAAGTGCTTCCTGCAGGACTCCGGTGTCCCCGAGTTCCCACCGCTGACGACCGGCGAGATGCGGTCGGCGATGCGGGTGATCGCCGGCGTCGGCGGGCTGATGCTGGTGCATGCGGAGGATCCGGGCGTCCTGCACACCGCACCGGTACCGAGGGGCCCGAGCTACCAGGCATTCGTCGAATCGCGCCCGGCCGAGGCCGAGACCGGTGCGGTCTCGGCCTGTATCGAGGCGGCAGACATCACCAGATGCCGAACGCACATCGTGCATTTGTCCAGCGCGGGGGGTGTCGCGCTGATCCGCCGGGCAAAGGCGAACGGTGTGCCGATCACCGCGGAGACCTGTCCGCACTACCTGACGCTTTCGGCCGAGACCATTCCCGACGGGTCACCGCAGTACAAGTGCTGCCCACCCATCCGCGGTCGGGCCGATCAGGACGCGCTGTGGGAGGGGCTGGCGGACGGCACCATCGACATCGTGGTCAGCGACCACTCGCCGAGCACCCCCGAACTCAAGCTGCTCGAGGTCGGCGACCTGGGGCTGGCCTGGGGCGGAATTGCCTCCGTCCAGTTCGGGTTCGCGGCCGTGTGGCAGGAGGCGAACCGGCGCGGCATTCCGCTCACCACGGTGATCGAGTGGATGTCCCGCGGTCCGGCGGAGTTGGCCGGACTGGAACACAAGGGACGCATCGAGATCGGCGCGGATGCCGACCTCGTCGTCCTCGCCGATGGTGAGACCTTCACCGTCACTGAGGATTTGATCAAGCATCGACATCCGATCACGCCGTATCTCGGTCACGAGCTGCGTGGGGTGGTGCGTACCCGCTGGTTGCGCGGAACGGAACTGACCGATGACATGGTGGCCGGTCGGTTGTTGACCCATGACACGTTCCGGGCATAGTTCGCCGCCTCGTTGATCGCCACCGCCCCGTTGATCGCAGAATCCCAGGAGTGACGACATGAAGCGGACCGACCTCGATTTGGCCAGCCGGGCGCTCGGCGGGTCGGTCCGCTATGTCAGCGACGAGTTCTTTGCTGCCTGCGAAGCGCTCTTGACGCCCGAGCCGCCGGTGCACGACACCAAGACCTTCGGACCGCACGGCAAGATCTATGACGGCTGGGAAACCCGCCGCCGGCGGACCCCCGGTTACGACTGGGCCGTCGTGGCCCTTGGCGTTCCGGGGGTGCTGCACGAGATCGTCGTGGACACCTCGTTTTTCCTCGGGAACTACCCACCGGAGGTCTCGGTCGAGGCCACCTGGGTCGATGGGTCGCCGGACAAGGCCGCACTTGATCGGGCCGAATGGATCACCGTCGTGCCGAACTCGGCCGCCCGGGGCAATACGCCGAATACCTACCGGGTCTACAACAATCAGGCGTTCACCCATGTCCGGCTGAACATCTATCCCGACGGTGGGGTTGCCCGGCTTCGGGTACACGGCAGCGCCGTTCCCGACCCGCGGGTGCTGGGGGACCGGATCGATTTGGCCGCCATTCATCATGGCGGGGACATTGCCGAATGCTCGGACATGTTCTATTCCGATGCGCGGCACGTTCTCTATCCGGGTATCGCGAAGTCGATGGCCGACGGCTGGGAGACCGCCCGTCGCCGCACCGCCGGGAACGACTACCTGGTCGTCACTCTCGCGGGTCCGGCTCGGCTGTCGTTCGTCACTGTCGACACCGGGTACTTCCTCGGAAATGCTCCCGGCCGGGTGCGAATCTCCGCCCGATCGACCGACAACGAGCCGTGGCACGAGATTCTCGCCGAACGGCAGATCTCGCCGGATTCGCGGAATCGATTCCGGCTGCAGGATGACGAGGAAGTCACCGCGGTCCGGGTCGATGTCTATCCCGACGGGGGATTCTCCCGGCTGCACCTGTTGGGCCAGCTCTCGCCCAAGGCGCTGGCGGCGGCGATCTCCCAATGGCTGCTCAGACTCCCCGCCCAGGCCTCCAGCCGGGTCCTGCTCGACGCCGGGCTGGGTGGCATCCCGGTCCGTGAACTCACCGAGAAACAGCTGCTGACCCTGGCCTGGTAGCACTGACCGCGAACGCTGCAGGCTCCCGCAACATCGCCGTCCCGACACGGCACCGGCCAGCGAATGTTACGGATTGGGAACGCTGCAGATATATCCGAAAACGCCCCAGATATATCTCGCTGAGTAATGACATTGCAACATGGGGTGGCTAACGTTCCGCGTGTCGAGTTTCCCGAGCGCGCCGAAGCACTCGCACCGGACAGGCAAGTCGCTCGAATGACGGATCCGCAGGTCGGAAGTGTCCTAGAGCCGCGGCGCCGGCCCTGTTCACTCTCGACAAATGTTCGTCGATGCCGTGTTTTGTCCATTGATGCCCTGTTTGTCGCAACAGCGTCAAGTGAATAGCAAACGTGCCAATGCAGTCCGTTCTGCCGCGTGTTTCCGGGTCCCTGCTCACCTCAGGAGTTCGCATGACCGACACCACCACCTCATCGGACCCGGGCGGCACCATGTCGTCCGGCCCCGCCGTCGCCGAACACGAGCATCTGGCCGGCGCCGGACTGATCAAACCCGGCTACGCGCCGCGCCTGACCAACGAGGACCTTGCGCCGCTGAAGAAACAGACCTGGGGCTCCTACAATTTCTTCGCGTTCTGGATGTCCGATGTGCACAGCGTGGGCGGATACGTCACCGCGGGCAGCCTCTTCGCGCTCGGTCTCGCGGCCTGGCAGGTGCTGATCGCCCTGCTGGTCGGCATCACCATCGTGTATTTCCTCTGCAACCTGGTCGCCCGGCCCAGCCAGGCAACCGGCACTCCGTATCCCGTCGCATCCCGGATCTCGTTCGGCGTGCTGGGCGCGAATATCCCGGCCATCATCCGCGGTCTCATTGCCGTTGCCTGGTACGGCATCCAGACCTATCTCGCCTCGGTTGCCCTGGTGCTGCTGTCCCTCAAGCTCTGGCCCGGTCTGGCGCCGTGGGCGGACGTCAGCCTGCACGGCTTCGCCGGCCTGTCGACGCTCGGCTGGATCGGTTTCGGTATCATGTGGATCGCCCAGGCCATCGTCTTCTGGCGCGGCATGGAATCGATCCGCAAGTTCATCGACTTCTGCGGTCCCGCCGTGTACGTCGTGATGTTCCTGCTGGCCGGCTACCTCGTGATCGAGGCGGGCTGGGAGAACATCGACTTCAACCTCGCCGAGGGCGGTATTACCCTTACCGGCTGGGCCGTGCTGCCGGTGCTGCTGTCCGCGATCGCCCTTGTGGTGTCCTACTTCTCCGGCCCGATGCTCAACTACGGTGACTTCGCCCGCTACGGCAAGAGTTTCGCTGCCGTCAAGAAGGGCAACTTCCTCGGTCTGCCGGTGAACTTCCTGGTCTTCTCGCTGCTTGTGGTGGTCACCGCCGCGGCCACCCGGCCGGTCTTCGGGGAACTGATCATCGACCCCGTACACACCGTCGCCAAGCTCGACAACGTCTACGCCGTCATCCTCGGCGCGCTGACGTTCATGATCGCCACCGTCGGCATCAACATCGTGGCGAACTTCGTTTCGCCGGCCTTCGACTTCTCGAATGTCAACCCGCAGAAGATCAGCTGGCGGATGGGCGGCATGATCGCCGCGGTCGGTTCCGTGCTGATCACCCCGTGGAACCTCTACAACAGCCCGGAGACCATCCACTACACGCTGGACACGCTCGGCGCCTTCATCGGCCCGCTGTACGGCGTGCTGATCGCCGACTATTACCTGGTGAAGCGGCGTCAGGTCGATGTCGACGCGCTGTACACGTTGGAGGCCAATGGCAAGTACCACTACAAGAAGGGTTACAACCCGGTCGCCGTCATTGTCACCGCGATCTCGGCGATCGCCGGGATGCTGGTGGTGTTCTTCGGGTCATCCGAGGCTGCCACCTACACCTGGTTCATCGGCGCCGGCCTGGCGTTCGTCTTGTACATGGTCGGCAGCCGGATGTTCGCCGTGCAGGCGAACTACCCGGAGGTCAGCCAGACCGCCGCCCAGGCCTGAGGTTCTCTTGACCCTCCGGTGACAAGCCTCCGGTGCCGCGGGTCCATGGGATCCGCGGCACCGGTTCATCTCCGGGAGCCCATCCGAAAGGAAGGAACGATCAATGTTGATCAAGGTGATCAATCCCAACACCACCTGGGCCATGACCGAGAAGATCGGTGAATGCGCCCGCTCGGTCGCCGCTGCCGGCACGGTGATCCAGGCGGTCAGCCCGTCGATGGGTCCGGCGTCGATCGAAAGTCACTATGACGAGGCATTGTCGGTGCCGGGCGTCCTCGACGAGATCGCCAAGGGCGAGCGGGACGGCGTCGACGGCTATGTCCTGGCCTGCTTCGGAGATCCGGGCCTGGACGCCGCCCGCGAGTTGGCCAGCGGCCCGGTGGTTGCCATCGCGGAGGCCGGGATGAAGGTCGCGACCTACCTCGGGCGTGGCTTCACCGTCGTCACCACACTCGACCGAACCATCGGCCGCGCCTGGGATCTCGCCGCGCACTACGGCGTCAAGGATGCTTGCCGCAATGTCCGGGCTTGCGAAATCGCCGTGCTCGACCTGGATACCCCGGGTTCCGCTGCGCGCGAGGTCATCACGGCGGAATGCGCTGCTGCTGTCACCGAGGACGGCTGCGACGTCATCGTTCTCGGCTGTGCCGGAATGGCGGACCTGGCAACGCACATCAGCAGCCGGATCGGTGTCCCGGTCGTCGACGGTGTCGCTGCCGCAACCACCATGGTGCAATCGCTGGTCGCCATGGGGTTGCGGACCAGCACCAGATCGGAGTTCGCCACCCCGATCGCGAAGGACGTCCGGGGGCTGCTGAGCGATTTCGCCCTGACCTGACTGCCATGCGGGCTGACTGCCATGCGGCCTGACGGTCATGCTGACGTGACACCGCCGCGTTCGGGCACCGCGCAGGGTGGCGCCCGCAGGCCGCGACCGGAAGAATGGGCACTCATGGAGCGCAGGTGACCGGACTTCCGCGGCGGTCCCTGCTGATCGCACGACTTCGTGGTGACCTGGCCGAAGAAGTGTCACCCGGCAGCGGGCAACAGGTCATTCTGGACGAACTTCGGCAGGTCATTCTGGACGGCGATGCGCCCCCGGGAACGGTGATCCCGGTCGACGAGGTCGCCGAACTCTTCGGCGTCAGCCGGATTCCGGTCCGGGAATCGCTCAAGACCCTGGTGGGCGAAGGGCTCGTCGAGCATCGCCCCCGATCCGGGTACACCGTGGCCCAGTTGACTCTTGCCGAATTGTCCGAGATCTATGTGCTGCGCGGTGTTCTGGAGCAAGCCGCGATGACATCCGCGGTCCTCGCCGCAACCCCGTCGGACGATCGACTGGTGCAATGGGCCTATGACGACCTGTGCCAGGCCCAGCGTGATTCCGACGAGCGCGGCTACCACCGGGAAAGCCGACGCTTTCACCTGGCCCTGCTGGCCCCGGCCCGCACCCAGCGGTTGCTCCGGATGCTCGAATCGGCCTGGAACCTCACCGAGCCCGTCCGGCCGATGGCACAGATTCCCGAGACCGAGCGGGCCGCATTGCACGACGAACACCGGGACATGTTGGACGCCTTCCTCGCCCGGGACGCCGAGACGTTGCTACGGGTTTCGGCGGAGCACCACCGACACCTGGAGCAGTCCATCGCGGCGATGCCCCGGGACAGCCGGGGACTGGCCTGGTCGGAGGATCCGGCAGAGTGATCGTTGCGGCGGGCTATGGTCGTTTGGCTGCCAGAACAAGTGCCCCGGCCGGAAGGAATCCGTTGATGTCCACAGTCGTCGCCGGCAATTCGCCGTTGACGCTCGATGCGTTCAATGCCACCGAGACCGCCGAAGCCAGACGCATTCTCGGTGCGTGCCTGGACATCGAACGTTGGGTCGACGAGGTGGAAGCCGGCCGTCCCTACCCGGACGAGGATGCGCTGCGCGCCCGGGCGGCCAACAGCGCAGAGGCGATCAGTTGGCCGGAGGTGGCCGGTGCACTGGCCCGTCATCCCAGGATCGGTGAGCAGGCGACCGGTGATGCGGGTGACGCGGCACTGTCGGCAGCCGAACAGGCCGGCGTCACGGACGCCGACGCGGCGGCGCTGGCCGCCGGCAACGTGGCGTACGAGCAGCGATTCGGCTATATCTACCTGATCTGCGCGACCGGTCTGTCGGGGGCGCAGATGGTCGCCGCCCTGCAGGAGCGGCTGGGCCACGACGATGAACAGGAGCGGCTCGTGGTGATCTCGGAGTTGCAGATGATAACGGCCCTGCGCTTGGCCAAGGCGGTGGTGGCATGACGTCCGCGGTGATCGGCAGATTGAGCACGCACGTCCTGGACACCAGCCTCGGCCGCCCGGCCGGGAGAATTCCGGCCGTCTTGGAACACGTTGGGCCGGACGGGTCCTCGGTGGAGGTCGGGCGCGGTTTGACCGACCCGGATGGCCGAATCCAGCAGCTCAACGCGGTCGCGTTGGACCCCGGGGAATATCGACTCGTCCTGGTCACGGGTGGGTATTTTCAGGAGCACCACGACGCGGTGTTCTATCCGACGATCGCCCTGCAGTTCAAGCTATCCGGCGACCGCGAGCACTACCACATCGCGGTGCTGACCAGCACATACTCGTACACCACGTATCTGGGCAGCTAGGGGCCCCAGCGGTGTTGAATTGCGCCCCGGCTTTGCCGGTGCGATGAGGTTCAGTGATTCGATACACGAACGACACATTGTTTTGCCAGCATTGGCCGGTCCTGACTGGCCGACAGCAGGCGATTCGACGGAGGAGTTGACGGGCATGGCGATCGTTCTTGGTGCCAATCAGTACGGCAAGGCCGAGGTGCGAATGGTGTACGTCGACCGCAGTTCGCCGGTTCACCAGGTCACCGATGTCAACGTCACCAGTCAGCTGATCGGCGACTTCACCGATACCCACCTCACCGGCGCCAACGACGCGGTGATCGCGACCGATACCCAGAAGAACACCGTGTACGCCATGGCCCGCACCGGCGGCATCACCTCGCCGGAGGAATTCGCGCTGCGCCTGGCGCGGAACTACGTGGACAAGTACGAGCAGGTGACCGGCGCCCGGATGGCGGTGGAACAGTATTCCTGGGACCGGATCTCGACCCAGTCCGGACCGCACGATCACGCGTTCTCCAAGGGCACCGCCGAGGCCAGGACGACAGTCGTGCGCAAGGACGGCGACGCCGAGTCGGTGATCTCCGGGCTGACCGGTCTGGTGGTGCTCAAGTCCACCGGCAGTGAGTTCTGGGGTTTCCCGGACGTTGAATACACCTCGCTGGTGGAGACCGACGACCGCATTCTGGCCACCGCCGTGACGGCGCGGTGGTTGTACTCCGGCAGCGATCTGGATTGGGACAAGGTTTACGCGACGGTCCGCAACGTGCTGCTGGAGGAGTTCGCCAACACGCACAGTCTGTCGCTGCAGCAGACGCTGTTCGCGATGGGCAAGGGTGCGCTCGAGGCGGTCCCCGAGATCACCGAGATCCGGTTGTCGCTGCCGAACAAGCACCACTTCCTGGTGGACATGACCAAGTGGGACCTGGACAACCCGAATCAGGTCTTCTACGCCGCGGACCGGCCCTATGGGCTGATCGAGGCGGCGATCGTGCGCGACGACGCGCCGGCGGCACCCGGTGTGTGGGAAGGCATTGCCGCCTTCATCTGATGGATTCAGGTCGCGGGGTGATCAGTCATCGAAGACGTGCCAGCAGATATCGCTTCGACGTCGCTGGTCGTCCAGGACGAGCTCACGGATGTCCGGCGGAATCCGGTCTCGCTGCCAATCACGTTCAGTGATCCGCCCGACTGCTGCCTCACCGACCGGCTTCGACGCGGCGGCGGCCCTGATCGCGTAGGCCGCGGCACCCAGGTCGTGGGCTGCAACGTGGGCCACCGCCACGGCTTGACCGGCTGACAACGCGGCGAACTTCGCCGGGTCGGTGACCCCGCGGGCGGCGGCATTGGCGACGAAGGCCGCCTGATGTGCGTCGCGCATCGTCGCCTCGCCGCGAATCCACGCCCGGCCCACGGCGATGGCGTCCCATGGCCGGCTGTCGGTCGGCCGCTCCTGCTCGAACAGGTGCAGCACATGCTCGGTGCAGACCAGGGCCCACGCGGCGATCAGCCGGTGATGGTCATCGGTCAAGGTGCCGCCGCGTCGGATGGTGATCAGCCGAGAATCGCGGTCCTTCGGGAGGATCGGCATCAGCCCAACGCTTTCTGCTGGTCGAGCGTTCCGGCCGTCAACCACCCGCGCAGCAGCGGCAGGACGGTGTCGCCGCGCATCGCGCCGAGGTGATCCAAACCGCGCAGAATCCTGATGGTCCAACCCTGCGCCGTCAGCTCGTCGTGGTGATCGCGAACGGCGTCGGCGATGACGACCCGGGTGTCGCCCCACTTCGGGCCGTAGTCGATGTTGTCGAGTTCGCCGACGAAGCACAGCCGGGGGATCGTCAGCCGGCCCGCGGCGGCGAGATCGTCGAACGTCTGGAGATCCTCGTAGAGGGTGACGAACTGCGCCGTCTGGTCCGGGTCGGCCTGGATCCCGGCCGCGTCCCAGTCGCCGGGCGCGGTATCGGATGTCGCCGGGATCGGGCTGTTGGCTGCCGCCGTCGCCGCCTCGTGTGCGGCGCCGGTGACGGCCAGCATCGCTGCATAGGGGCCGTCCAGGGGCGGGAAGCCACCCATCGCCAGACCTGCCAGCCGACTGGTGCGGACGGCGAGCTGTAGTGCGGCCAGCGCAAGCCAGGAGTATCCGTAGACGGCAAACCGGTCGGCGCCCGCGGCGTCGGCGATCGCCAACAGGTCGGCGGCGACGTTCTCCGCTGTGAGGGTCGCCGGCGCCGGGTTGCCGAGCCGATGGCCCTCGTAGTCCGCGGAAATCACCGTGCACAGGTCGGTCAGACCGTTGACGAGAGTGGGCCCGAGGTCGGGGTCCCCGCCCCAGGCCCGCATGGTGGCGGCGATGGCGTCATCGTAGGGAGCGGTTCGCAGCGGGAGCAGCAGGTACGGACCGCTGCCCGCCGTTGTTACCGGGATCGAGGTGCCGTCGTGCAGCACCGCAATGAGCTGCTTGTTGATAGCAGAAGTCATGCTTCAACACTGCCATTAAAATGCTAGTTGATACTTGACTGGATGCTGGACTGCTCAGGGCGTGAGCGAACCAGCACGAAACCCTCAAATCCCGGAGGAAGGCAGTGAAACCCGCGCGGCGCTACCGACCTGTCGATCTTGCCGTTGCCGCGGGTATCACCACCCAACAGGTGCGCAACGACGAGGCCGCGGGCGTGCTGCCGACGGTGCATCGCACGGCGAGCGGGTACCGCGTGTTCACCGAGCACCACCTGCGGGCGCTGCTGACCTACCGCGCCCTCGCCAGGGCGCACGGTCCGGCGGTCGCCCGCGACATCATGCGGCTTGTGCATAAGGGCGATGGTGCCGGGGCGCTCGAGCTGATCGATATCGGCCACAGCCAGCTCCAGGAGCAGCGGCAACGACTGCGCGCCACCCAACGGGCGCTGGACGCCGTTGCCGGGGACGACATCACCGAGGTTCGCGAGGACGACGACATGCTGATCGGCGAGGTCGCCGGCGCACTCGGGATCCGCACGTCCGCCTTGCGTACGTGGGACGCCGCGGGCCTCGTCCGGCCCCGCCGGACACCCCGCTATGGGTATCGCATGTACTCTCCGGCCGACGTCCGGGATGCCCGCGTCACCGCGCAACTGCGGTTGAGCGGCTATGGGGTGGACCAGGTGCGCGAGGTGCTGCAGGCCTGGCGCGTCACCGGTGGCGCTCAGGCCATCCGGGCTGCCATCGCCACCCGCGAGGGTGCGCTCGCGACCCGGTCGCGGTCGATGTTGACCGCTGCAGCCGCGCTCTCGGCATTCTTGGCTGAATTCCCAGGTGTCGCGAGCGCTGAGCCCTGCCCCGGTGAGCCCCCGCCCCGCTGAGCCTCGCCCGGCTGAGCCCGCGCTGAGCCCCGCCCGGCTGAGCCCCGCCCGGCTGAGCCCGCGCTGAGCTCCGCCCCGCCCGGTTCAACCCGGCCCCGCTGAGCCCGCGTTGAGCCCCGCCCCGCTGAGCCGCGCCCCGCTGAGCCCGGCCCCGCTGAAACGCTCTCTGAGGGTAGATCCCTCGCTTGAGGAGTGCTGCAGTCGTGCATGAGCGGTAGATCCGCCCCATCAGCAGTGTTGTGGCACTTGACTTGTGGCGCCGCCTCCCATCCGCGCTCCGAGAGCACCGGCCCGGCGCTCACCGTGCCCGCTCAATCTCACGTTGGACGGCGGCGTAGGCCCGCCGGATCCGTTGGATGACCTCGTTGGGCTGGGCCAGCTCCGCCCAGACCCACCGGACGACCCGGGAGCCGTTGTCCCGGAGGGCGTCCTCGCGGAGCTTCTCCCTGAACACCGCATCACCCGCGGACTCCCCGGGTTTGAGCAACCGGCCGTACTTGATCTTGCCGTCGAACTCGCCGAGGAGTCGTCCGCGAAGCCAGCTGTAGTCGGATCGGCCCAACGGGGTCCCGTTCGCGTCATGCACGTTGCGCTGTAGTTCCGGGTCAGGAAGGCCGGCCCGGTACATCATGACCCTGCTGCGAGACTCGCCGACGCTCTCGCTCAACCCACTGGCGAATCGGGCCACCCGAATCGCTGACCGTCCGCCGGGTGCGCCACTGATTGCGGCGACGGCGGCATCGAGCTGCTCTGCGGTCATCAGCTTCCGGAAGATTGCGCCGTCGGCCGCAACGACCGCTTGTTCGAACGGCAACTGTCGAGCCAGGTCGGCAATGGTCCTTGCGGGCGAGGTGATCCGGATTCCGTCGACTTCGACGATCGCATCATCGGGCAGGGTGGCAGTGTGGCAGAGGAGTGAACCGGATTTGCCGCCATTGGCCGGCCGTGGGCGAGTGATGTGGACCAGGCCCAGGTGCGTCGACCAGAGTGGGATGCCCAGCAACACGGCTGCCGAGGCGTGACTTACCACGGCGGGCAGGCGAAGGCCCGGAATAGTCGAGCGGATCAGCAGCTCGTGACGCTGGAGCCGGTCGAGTGGAGTGATTTCGCTCGTCGAGAGATAGCTACCGCGACGGACTGTCGTCCAGGTTCCGTTTCGGCGCAGCCGGCGGATCTCGTTGTCCGAGTATCCGGCGTGCAGGACGTTCGGCCGCAGAATCGGAACGGCGGCGGGTGTGGGTTCCATGGCCCGACCTTGGTGTAGCTCGGCAGGATCCGCGAGAGCGTTGCTCAGAATGTGCATAAATTTACGGCATGGGGACAACCACCGGGATTCCGCCGCCAGAGCAGGGGCGCCCATCGGCGTTGCGGTCGAAGGGCGGCGGGTGCTGAAGCGCTGCTGGTGGGGCGGAGTGTTCGCTTGCCTTGTGCTGCAGGCACCCTGGAGCGGGAGAAGAACCCCTTGAGCTGTGCTTCAGTAGTCGGGCTTCGCGCATGGGCGTTTCGGACCGATGCGTGCCGGGGCCGGAGCTGGCGAACGTGGCCCGGCCGGCGTGCCCCGCGAGCGCGGCCTGGCGAACGTGGCCCGGCCGGCGTGCCCAGCGAAGCGTGGCCTGGCGGGCGGCGGGACGCGGCGTGCACTGAAGCGTCGCTGGTGGGGCAGAGTGTTCGCTTGCCTTGTGCTGCATTCGCCGTGAAGCGGGAGAAGGATCCCTTGAGCGGCGCTTCAGCACAGTGCGCCCGCCGGGTTCGGGAACGCCGAACCCGGCGGGCGGGGCAAGGCCAGCCCCTCAGCGGGGCCCGACCTGCAGGTAGTGGAGGATCCACCGCAGTCGGCGACAGGCTGGGCGGTGGATGCCGGGCAGCACTCAGAAGTCCGCCGTGGACGCCGTCCGCCGTGGACGCCGTCCGTCAGTGCCGGGCAGCGGTCAGAAGTCGGCGGCGGAGGCCGCCCGGGAGTGCGTGTCGGGCAGGCTGTCCCGGTACCTCCGGCCGAGACCTTCCAGCGTCTCCGCGTCGATCTCGCCGTTGATCCGCAGCCGCGCCAGGCCGCCGTCGGGGAACACATCGAGGCGAATGTGGGTGACCGGAGCCTGGGTGGCGGCAGGGAAGAAGTGCCGGGTGTCGGACTGCAGCCGGGTCTTCGGCACCAACTCCACCCAGGCGTCGGAGTCGTCCAGATCGCCTGTGCTGGCATCGATCCCGTGGACCGAGGCCCAACCGGCCGAGTTCCCGATGAAGTATGAGGTGTCGATCTCGATCCGCCGCACCGAGCCGCGCGCGCCCAGCCGAATGGTGACGTGGTCGTTGCCGCTGTCTCGCCGGCGGGCGTTCTCCCAACCGTCGCCCATGTTGTGCGCCCGGTCGGGCCGCAGGATGTTCAACGGCGACGAGTAGAACATGTTCGAACAGTCGATGACGGTGCCGCCGTTCTCCAACCCGGCGAGATCCACCGTGCCGGTGAGCAGTCGCGGGTCGGGCATCGGGTCGCCGTGCACCCGGAACCGAGCCACTCCGCCGTCCGGGTAGATCGTCAATCGGACATGGGTGTAGCGGTGCCGGTCGCTGACATCGAACGGGTTCTCGCTGTCTCCCTTGACCTCTGACTTCTCCACCAGCGAGACCCACTGGGCCGTTTGAAGTTCGTCAACGGTAGGGAAGCCCTCGATGCTCGTTGCCTCGACCGAGACGTACGGCGGGTAGTTCCCCTTGAACCAGGCGGTGTCGACGACGACGCCGTGAATCACGCCGGGGACGCCGAGCCGGATGATGGCGTAGTCGAAGCCGGCCTCCCGGCGGCGCCTGGTTTCCCAGCCGTCATAGATCTTGCCCTTGTGCCCGAAGCTCTCGGTCGAGAAAACCGCCGGCTCCGGCTTGATCAGGTTCTCCCGCTCGGCGAACAGTTCGTCGTTGGCGTACACGACACTGCCGGCCAGGGTGCGCGATGCCAGATCGGGCAACGGCCGAAAATCGTTTGCTCTCATGCCTCTCCTCTTCTCAGGAGACGCCCGTGGCGGTCTCCGTTCGTCTCGACATCGGCGCTGATGTCGATTCCGCGGCGCATGGTGCGACGCACCCGCCCCGCAAGTGCGCGGCCCGCGTTCGGCGTCACGGCGTTCTTGTGGTTCAGTTCGGCCGGATCGTCGACGACCGCGGACTCCGCGGGCGCGGACGCCGCGAGGTCGGCGTCATCCCCGACCGCGATGGATGCCTGGATTCGAGGACCGGCCCGTGCCGCAGGGCATTCCGCCATCCACCGCACCACGTCGCTCAGTGTATGGCCGCGCCGGCTCGGCTGTGTCCAGATTGCCGGCCGACCCAGCTGCAGCGATGAGATGCCGTCCCGGGTCACCCGAAGTCGCCGACATCGAGTCGCTTCAGCTCGGGGGTGCAGGGAACCAGGTCGAACCTCATGTAGTCCGTTCCATCAGGTGTTCTTCGGCGATGGTTTCGCCCAGGTGCTCGAGCAGCGGGGCGGCCTCGGCCATGCATCGGGCCGGGTCCGGCTCGATGTCCAGCAGGCTGTAGGCGGCGGTGACGCCCGCGGCCAGCAGCACTTCTGCGGTGAGCAGGTTGCGACCGCAGACGGCGACGACGGGGACTCCGGCGACGGCGGCAGCGGACGCAACACCGGCGGGCGCCTTGCCGTGCAACGTCTGTTCGTCCAGCGATCCCTCGCCGGTGATGACGAGCACGGCACCCGCCAGATGACGGTGAAATCCGACAAGTTCCAGCATCAGCTCGATACCCGGCCGCAGGCTCGCGCCCAGCAGCGCAATGGCGGCGAATCCGACACCACCTGCTGCGCCGGCACCCGGGGCGTTGCGATGGTCCGTACCGGTGGCCGCCTGGACGGCGTCCGCCCACCGAGCGAGCGCACCGTCCAGCCGGGCCACATCGTCGGGTGTGGCGCCCTTCTGCGGGCCGTAGACAGCGGCGGCGCCGTGATCACCGACGAGTGGATTGTCGACGTCACAGGCGATGACGATGTCCGCCTCGGCCAGGGCCGGGTGCAGGTCACTCAGGTCCACCCGGTCGATCTGCTCCAGGGCACCGCCGCCGTCGGCAATGTCGGAACCGTCGGCCCGCAAGAGCCTGGCGCCCAGCGCACGGACCATGCCGGCGCCGCCGTCCGTGCTCGCGCTTCCGCCGATCCCGACGACGATATGCCGGCAACCGGCGTCCAGGGCGGCGGCGATCACCTCACCGGTACCCCGGGAGCTCGCGGTCAGCGGGGCCAGGACTCCGTCCGGCAGCCTCGACAACCCTGATACGTCAGCGAGTTCCACCACCGCGCTATCCCCGAGCCGGGCGTACCAGGTGTCGACCGGCTGCCCGGTCGGTCCGGCCGCCGTCACCGGCACCCGCTGGTAGCCGGCCGCGACGGCTGCCGCCAGCGTGCCGTCGCCACCGTCGGCCACCGGCACAATATCTACGGCTAACTGAGGCAGCACCCGGTTGATCCCCGTCCGGACGGCCGCGCCGACCTCTGCGGCGGTCAGTGAGCCCTTGAACTTGTCGGCGGCGATCAGCACTCGGTGCCCGCCGGCGCCCGCTTCATGGCTTGCGGTTGGGCCGTGCTGAGTCGTGGGGCCAGTTCCAGCGCCGGGTGTCACGGGGATGTTGGTCATCGGATCAGTTCAGCTCAGTCCAGCAGCGCGATCGCGGTCGGGGCGTCCTCGCCGCGTTCGGCGAGTTCCTCGAACTCCACCACGTTCGCGATGTCCGCGCCGCCCATGGAGATGTTCGTGACCCGTTCCAGGATGACCTCGACCACGACCGGCACCCGGTATTCGAGCATCAGGGCCTTGGCCTTCTCCAGGGCAGGGGCGATCTGATCCGGCTCGAAGACCCGGATGGCCTTGCAGCCCAGTCCTTCCGCGACCTTGACGTGATCGACACCGTAACCGCCGAGTTCCGGCGAATTGACGTTCTCGAACGACAGTTGCACCTGGAAATCCATTTCGAACCCGCGCTGCGACTGCCTGATCAGGCCGAGGTAGGCGTTGTTCACCACGACGTGGATGTAGGGCTTCTGGAATTGCGCGCCCACCGCCAGTTCCTCGATCATGAACTGGAAATCGTAGTCACCGGACAGCGCCACCACGGTCGCCGACGGGTCGGCGGTGACGACGCCCAGGGCTGCCGGCAGGGTCCAGCCCAGCGGGCCCGCCTGCCCGCAGTTGATCCAGTTCCGCGGCTTGAAGACGTGCAGGAACTGCGCGCCGGCGATCTGCGAGAGACCGATGGTGCTGACGTACCGAGTGTTCTCGTCGAACGCCTTGTTCATCTCCTCGTACACCCGCTGCGGCTTGATCGGCACATTCTCGAAATGCGTGCGCCGCTGCAGGGTGCTCTTGCGGACCTGGCATTCCTTGGCCCACACCCCGTAATCGGGGGCGCCGGACGCCGCGCGCTCGCGGGCCACCTCGACGAACAGCTCCAGGGCCGCCTTGGCATCGGAGACGATGCCGTAGTCGGGGGAGAACACCCGGCCGATCTGGGTCGGCTCGATGTCGACGTGGACGAACTTCCGGCCGGCCCGGTACACGTCCAATGCACCGGTATGCCGGTTGGCCCAACGGTTTCCGATACCGAGGACGAAATCCGACTCCAGCATCGTGGCATTGCCGTAGCGGTGCGAGGTCTGCAGGCCGACCATGCCCGCCATCAGCGGGTGGCTGTCCGGGATGGTGCCCCAGCCCATCAGGGTGGGGATCACCGGAACACCGGTCAACTCGGCGAATTCCACCAGCAGTTCGGCGGCGTCCGCGTTGATGATGCCGCCACCGGCCACGATCAGCGGCCGCTCCGACGCCGCCAGCAGGTCCATCGCGTGCTCGATCTGCGCCCGGGTCGCCGCCGGCTTGTAGACCGGGAGCGGTTGGTAGGTCTCGGGATCGAAGTCGATCTCCGTCATCTGCACGTCCATCGGCAGGTCGATCAGCACTGGCCCGGGCCGCCCGGAGCGCATCAGGTGGAAGGCCTGCTGGAATGCCCCTGGCACCTGCCCGGCCTCCAGCACGGTCATCGCCATTTTCGTCAACGGCTTGGCGATGGCGGCGATGTCGACGGCCTGGAAGTCCTCCTTGTGCAGCCGGGCGACGGGCGCCTGACCGGTGATGCACAGGATCGGGATCGAGTCGGCGGATGCGGAGTACAGGCCGGTGATCATGTCGGTGCCGGCCGGCCCGGAGGTGCCGACGCAGACGCCGATGTTGCCGGGCGCGGCGCGGGTGTAGCCCTCGGCCATGTGGGAGGCGCCCTCGACGTGCCGGGCGAGCACGTGGCCGATCTCGCCCTGGTCGCGCACGGCGCGGTAGAACGGGTTGATGGCGGCACCGGGGAGTCCGAACAATTGCGTGATGCCCTCCCGGCGGAGGATCTCCACCGCGGCTCGGGCTGCGGTCATACGTGGCATGGCGGAAGGCCTTTCGGGGAGTGGTTCAAGAATGAGTGGGCTGCTGAGCGGGTGGGCGTCAGCGGCCGGAGAGGCGCTCGACGCCGCGCAGTAGTGCGGAGTGATCCAGCGCGCCGTCACCGACGGCCTTCGCCGAGGCCATCAACTGACCGAGTAGCGCACCGACCGGAATGACGACGCCGGCTTCCCGCGCCGCGGAGGTGACGATGCCGAGATCCTTGTGGTGCAGTTCGATCCGGAAGCCGGGGTCGAAGGATCGGTCGAGCATCTTCTGCCCCTTCTGGTCCAGCACCTTCGAGCCGGCGAGGCCACCACCGAGGACCTTGAGCGCCGCTGCCGTATCGACGCCGTACGCCTCCAGGAAGATGACGGCCTCCGCGAGTACCTGAATGTTTGCGGCGACGATCAACTGGTTGGCGGCCTTCACGGTCTGCCCGGATCCGTTCGGGCCGACGTGTACGACGGTCTTGCCGACGACGTCCAGGATCGGCTGGGCCTCGGCGAAATCATCGGCCGTGCCGCCGACCATGATCGACAGCGCGGCGTTGATCGCGCCCGCCTCGCCGCCGGACACCGGTGCGTCGATGAGCCGGAAACCCTGCGCGACAGCCTGTTCCGCGAGTTCGACGGTGACATCCGGCCGGATGCTGGAGAAGTCGATGATCAGTGTCCCCGGCTTGGCGCCCGAAAATACGCCGTTCTCGCCGGCGAGCACCTCCCGAACGTCGGGGGAGTCCGGCACCATGACCGCGACCACTTCGGCGTCGGCGACCGCCTCGGCAACGGATTCGGCGGCGCGCCCCCCGGCGTCGATCAGCGGCTTGGCCTTCTCGGGGGTGCGGTTATACCCGGCAACGTCATGGCCGGCCTTGGCGAGGTGAACCGCCATCGGGCTGCCCATGATGCCGAGACCGATGAATGCGATGGACGTCATGCTGACTCCTGTTCGGGAACTGAGATGTCGAAGGCTGGTGGGTTGGCGGGCGGTCGGACCGCGGTGGCGGCCGAGCTGCGGCGCGCTCGTGGTAGCCATGCGAAACTGGCTGTCGTGTCGGGGTTGTCGGCCGGGACCTTGTACTCAAGGCCAACCCATCCGCGGTATCCGGCGGCCTCTAGGTCGGCCAGCTGGCGGTCGAGGGGGAGATCACCGGTACCGGGCGCGCCGCGACCGGGGGCGTCGGCGACCTGCACATGGGCGACCCCGCCGGGCCTGCCGGTGTGCGTCGCGATCGCCGCGTCGACGTCGTCGCCGTTGACGGCCAGGTGGTACAGGTCGGCGAGCAGGCCGATGTTCGTCGGCCCCCCATCAGCGGTGACCCGGTCGATCACGGCGGCCACATCGGCAGCGGTCAGCAGTGGGTACCGGGGTGAGCCGCTGACCGGCTCCACCAGCACGGTGCCGCCGATACCGGCCACGCCCTGAGCGGCCAGTCGCAGGTTCTCGACAGCCAGCTCGTCCTGCTCGGCAGCGGACGCGTCATCCACCCGGTTGCCGTACAACGCGTTGAAGGCCTTGCAGCCCAGCCGCTCTCCGATCGCCGCGACCACCGGAATGTTGCCGGTGAATTCCGCGGAGCGAGCAGGCCAGGAAACCAGGCCGCGGTCTCCGCCGGCCATGTCGCCCGCGAAGAAGTTCAACCCGACCAGGCTGACGCCGGCGTCGTCGATTGCCCGGACAAAGGCGTCCACCTCTGCGTCGGACGGCACCGCAACGCCGAACGGCCACCAGAACTCCACGGCGTCGAACCCGGCGGCCTTTGCTGCGGCTGGGCGCTCCAGGAGCGGCAGCTCGGTGAACAGGATCGAGCAATTGACCTCGTAGCGCAGCGAGTGGGACATGCCGAGTGGCTCCGATCGTCTAGCAAGTTTCGCATTGTGGAAGTGTTGTTCTGCTGTATGGAAGACAATACTTGCTGGAACTGTTCTGGGTCAAGAGCTCAGCGGTCCCTCCGCTGGATATATCTGGCCTGCACATGATCAACATTTGTGGCCATCTGAAGCTCGGGAACGACGTCAAATGGCCTTAAACGTTGATCACGGGTCGGCTGGAAGCCCAGGTTCAGGAGCGCGTGCGATCCAGTGCGGTAGGCGACGCGGCGGGCGACGGGGCCGGCATCGCGGCGGGAGTGACAGTGGCCGCCGCTGATTGCTGCATCTTCAGGACCAGCTCACCGGCGACGCCGATGGCAATCACCGCCGGGTCCTTGCCGGTGATCTCCGGCGTCCCGATGGGGCAGCGGATGCGATCAATGTCGCTCGGCTCGTGCCCGGCGTCGGCCAGTCGCCGGCGGAAACCGGACCATTTCGCGCTGGACCCGATCAGCCCGATGCTGTCCAGGCCAGGGAGCCGAAGAGCGTTGTCGCACAACGCGAAATCCTCAGCGTGATCGTGCGTCATGATCACCACATGAGCGCCGCGGGGCAGCCGTTCGAGGACCTGTTCACCCAGCAGCGCGTGATGAACGGTGACGTCCGCGGCGCCTTCGGTGACGCCGGCCAGCCGGAACTCGTCCACCTGATCGGCGCGGGAATCCACCAGGTGCAGCTCGATCTCCAGCCGGGACAGGATCCTGGCCAGCTCGTACCCGACGTGCCCGACCCCGAACACGGCGATCACCGGCCGGGCCGGCAGCGGTTCCAACAACAGGGTGACCTCCCCGCCGCAGCACTGCCGGCCGTGCCGATTCCTGGCGTGCTCGTTGAGCCTGGATTCCTGCGTCTCCGGCTCAGCGGATCCGCCGGCAACCAGCACACCGATCAGCTCGCGGGCCCGTTGCACCGCAACCTCTTCCAGGTTCCCGCCGCCCACGCTGCCCCAGGTGTGATCGGCGCCGACGACCATCTTCGCGCCGGCGTCCCTGGGCGCGTGGCCACGGACCTTGATCACCGTGACCAGCACCCCGGGCAACCCGTCCCGCCGCAGTTGCGCCACCGCGCTGAGCCAGTCCACGGCTCACACCCCCGCGAGTGCCGGTGCCGTCGCCGACTGACCATTGCCCGACGGTGACCCGTTGCCGGAGCCGGCCCCGGCGCGGGCCGCCTCGATCGCCCAGTAGACGGCCTCCGGAGTGGACGGGCAGCCGAGGTCCACCGACCACCCCTGCGGGCCGAAGGCGCCGGCTGCCTGCCGCAGGGCCTCGCGGACGCTGAAGGCCAGCATCAGCGGCGGTTCCCCGACCGCCTTGGAGCCGTAGACCACGCCCGATTCGGTGGCCCGCTCGAAGAGGTGGACGTTGAACTCCTCGGGCATCTCCGAGAAGCTCGGGATCTTGTAGGTGCTGGCCGCCTGGGTGTTCAGCCGGCCCCGGTTCGCCCCGTCGCTGTCATCCCAGCGCAGCTCCTCGAGGGTGAGCCAGCCGGCGCCCTGCACGAAACCGCCCTCGATCTGGCCGATGTCGATCAGCGGCGACAGGCTGTCGCCGACGTCATGGACGATGTCGACCCGCAGCAGCCGGTAGGCCCCGCTGAACCCGTCGACCTCGACCTCGGACAGTGCTGCGCCATAGGCGAAGTACTTGAACGGTTCGCCCTGCATCCGGCCGGCATCCCAGTGCAACCCGGGCGTCCGGTAGAAGCCGGCAGCCCACAGCTGCACGCGCTGGAAGTAGGCCGCGTGCACCAGGTCGGCCCACTCGATCTGCTGATCGTGGAAGCCGATGCCGGTCACGACCCCGTCGACGAACCGGACGTCGTCGGGGTGGATCCCGAGCTTGCCGCCGGCGACGACGTTGAGCCTGGCCCTGATCTGGTCGCACGCATTCTTGATCGCGCCGCCGTTGAGGTCCGCACCCGAACTCGCCGCGGTGGCCGAGGTGTTGGGCACCTTGTCGGTCCGGGTCGGCGCCAGCCGGACGTAGCGCAGCGGTACGCCCAGCGACGTCGCCGCGACCTGGATCATCTTGGTGTGCAGGCCCTGGCCCATCTCGGCGCCGCCGTGGTTGATCAGCACCGAGCCGTCCTTGTAGACGTGGACCAGCGCCCCGGCCTGGTTGAACGCCGTGAGGTTGAACGAGATGCCGAACTTCACCGGCGTCATTGCCAACCCGCGTTTGGTATCCGGGTGCACCTGATTGAAGGCCGCGACCGCGGCCTTGCGGGCGGCGAAGTCACTGCGCTGCGTGAGGATGTCCCAGATGTCCGCCAACCGCTCGGCGTGCCGCACCGGTTGGCCGTACGGGGTCTGCTGCCCGGGTGAGTAGAAGTTGGTGCGCCGCAACTCATCGGGCTCGACGCCGAGCAGCGGTGCACACCGGCCGAGAATGTCCTCGATGACGATCATCCCCTGCGGGCCGCCGAAGCCGCGGAAGGCGGTGTTGGATGCCCGGTTGGTCTTCGCGATCCGGCCGTGCACGGTGATATCCGGGATCCAGTAGGCGTTGTCGATGTGGCACAGCGCCCGGGCCAGCACCGGCTCCGACAGGTCCAGGCTCCAGCCACCGTTGCTGGTCAACGTGGCCCGTAACGCGCAGATCCGGTTGTCGGTGTCGAAGCCAACCTCCCAACTGGCCAGGAACGGATGCCGCTTCCCGGTCATCGTGATGTCCTGGGTGCGGTTCAACCGCAGGCTCACCGGCCGGCCGGTGAGCGTGGCGCCCAGTGCCGCGATGGCGGCCAAGCCGTGCGGCTGGAATTCCTTGCCGCCGAATCCGCCGCCCATCCGCAGGCACTGCACGGTGATGTTGTGGGCGCTGATGCCCAGCACATGCGCCACGATGTCCTGGGTCTCGGAGGGATGCTGCGTGCTGGACTGAACGAAGATCTGCCCGTTCTCGTCGATCAGGGCAAGCGCGGCGTTGGTTTCCAGGTAGAAGTGCTCCTGACCGCCGAACTCGAATTCACCGCTGAACGTCCGCGCGGCCGCGGCCATTGCCGTGTCCGCGTCGCCACGGCTGACCGTCCGCTGCGCGCCCTGGTAGCTCTCGGCGGCGATGGCGTCCTGGATGGTGACCAGCGACGGCAACGGGTTGTAGTCGACCTCAACCGCGACCGCGCCCTGCCTAGCTGCCTCCAAGGTCTCACCGAGCACCCAGCAGACGGCGTGCCCGTAGAACATCACCTCACTGGGAAACAGTGGCTCGTCGTGCTTCTCGCCGGCGTCGTTCAGGCCCGGGACATCATCCGCGGTCAGCACCCGGACGACGCCGGGCACCTGGTAGGCGGCGGCGACGCGCAGGCCGGTCACCGTGGCGTGCGCATGCGGTGCCTGCACCGGCCAGGCGTGCAGGGTGTCCTTGGTCCGGCCGACCAGGTCCTGGGTATAGAGCGCATTGCCCGTGACGTGCAGATCCGCGCTCTCGTGGGAGATCTCCAGGCCGACCTTCGGGTTGATCGGCCGGTCGGCGAGTGGTCCGTGTGCCTTGCTCATGCCTGGCCTCCGCTCGTTCCTCGCGCAGTCCAGGCGCGGTGTTCATGGGTCACTCGCTGTCGCTCGTTCATGTCAGGCCTCCTGACGGGAGTTGGCGAGAGGTGCAGGGTTTTGGGCATGGAACTTGCGCAGCGACGTACCGAGCATCGCACTGCGGTAGGCGGCACTGGCCCGGTGATCGCTGATCGGTGTGGCCTCCCCGGTCAGCACCTCGGCGGCCCTTGCGACATTCTCCTTGGTCCATTCCTTGTCGGTCAGGAATTCCTCGGTCGCCGTCGCGCGCAGCGGGGTGGCCGCCACCCCGCCGAGGCCGATCTTGATGTCGGCAACGCTGGAGCCGTCCAAGCGGAGAGCGAAACCAACTGCCACGCTGGAGATGTCGTCGAACCGTCGTTTGGCGATCTTGTGGAACGCGCTGATCGGGGCGACCGGCAGCGGAACGCGGATGACCTTGATCAATTCGTCCGGACGTTTCAGGGTCTGCCGGTACCCGGTGAAATACCCGGACAGCGACACCTCCCGCTCCCCGCTGCTGGAGGCCAGAATCAACGACGCGTCGAGCGCCAGCAGCGCGGGCGGGCTGTCGCCGATGGGCGAACCGGTGCCGAGGTTGCCGCCGAGGGTGGCACCGTTGCGGATCAGCCGGGAGGCGAACTGCGGGAACAACTGGGCCAGCAGCGGAACTCGACCGGCCAGTGCCCGTTCGATCTCCGACAGGGTCAGGGCAGCGCCGATGTCGATGGACTCCTTGCCGATGACGAGCGTGCGCAGTTCCGCCAGCCGGTCGATGCCGAGGGTCAACGCGGCCCGCGAGTGCCGGATGTTCAGCTCGACGCCCCAGTCGGTGGAACCGGCGACCAGCCGGGCATCCGGGTCGGCGGCCAGCAGGTCAAGGGCCTCGGCGAGGTCCGCCGGGCGCCGGAATCGGCCCTGGCTGCTGGTGACGTCGGTGGTGGCCGGAGCGGGGGCCGGCCGATCGAGGCGGGTCAGTAGCGGATCGGCCGCATCCGGCGCGCCTAGTGCGTACGCCGCGTCCCGGATCGGCCGATACCCCGTGCAACGGCACAGGTTCCCGGACAGCGCATGCAGGTCGAAGCCGTTCGGTCCGTGCTCGTGATCGGGAGCCTTGCCGGGCGCGGTCGGATCGGCACCGTTGGCCACTGATCTTTCGGCTGCCGGACCGTCGGAGCCGGGCTCGGCCTCCGCGGCCCGACCGGGAGGACTCGGCCGACGGTCGCTCCGGTAGAACTCCGAGGCCATCGAGCAGATGAAACCCGGCGTGCAGTAGCCACATTGCGATCCGCCGCGACTGGCCATCTCCTGCTGCACCGGGTGCAACCGGCCCGGCTGGCCGATCCCCTCCGCGGTGATCACCTCCTGCCGGTCCAGGCCGGCGGCCGGGACCAGGCACGCGTTGATGGCGGTCCAGCGGGTGGCGTCCCCGTCGGGCCTGGCCACCAGCACGGCGCAGGCACCGCACTCGCCCTCCGCGCAGCCTTCCTTGCAGCCGGTGAACCCGCTGCCGCGCAACCACTCCAGCAGCGTGACGTGGCCGCCTACCTCGCCGAGTTCACGGGGTTGGCCGTTCACCGTGACATGTGGGGTCTCGGTCGTGACTTCGGATATCGACATCAGATTGCTCCTGCTCTGCTCAAGGTCGTGCTCGTCGTGCTGACCGCGTCGCTGGCCGGTTCGCACCTCGATCGTGCTCCCTCACACCGCCCAGCGACAGTCCCGTCGAATCCCTGGATCCGCGGCTCAGGCCAGCACGGTCTCCAGTCGGGTGAGGGCGATCTCCCGGAGTTGGGTGATGACCTCCGCCTTCTCCGCCTCCGGGGTGTTGTTCAGCCTGCGCCGCAGTTCCGCCAAGATCTCGGTGGCGGGTCGGCCCGCCGCCCTGATCACGAAGACCCGGTCGAATCGGCTCTCGTACTCCGCGTTGCCGGCCCGGATCGCGGCCGTCACCGTCGGGTCGGCATCGCCCACCGCCGCCTGCTCGCGTTCGGAGAAGTCGGCGTCGTGGTCGGCGCCGGCCTGCTCCCCGATCCGCGGGTGTCGGGCCAACGCGGCGTTGATCTCGGCGTCCGTCAGTGACGAGGCGGATGCTCTCGCCCGGTGCAGCACCGCCTGGGCGGACTCGTACGGCCGGTCGGCGGCGACGTCCTCGATCCAGCGCGGGACGTCCAGGCAGGTCGCCAGGGTGTCCTTGGCCTCGCTGTCCGTCATGGCATTGAACCGTTGCAGGCCCGCGGTTTGTTGGTCGGCGGTCGATGCCTGGTGGTGCGTCGGCGTCGAAAGGGCCGGTGCGGCCGTCATCCGCGCCGCCCGGGCACTCATGATCGGGCTGGCGTCGGCGACCAGGTCGTCGAACCGGTGGTTGGCGATCTTGGCCACCTCGATGACGGCGGCGGCGAATTCCTGGGTCGGGGCGTTCTGCATGCGCTCCCAGCCGGACTTCAGGATCTGGTTCCGGTTCTCCACGTCCCGTACCGAGACGATCAGCGGAATGCCGAACCGATCCCGATAGGCCTCGGTCAGGTGCGCGAACTGCTCGTGGTCCTCGTCGTTGAGCAGGGTCAGCCCCACGCTGCCCTGGTCCCTGGCCGATTCCTCACCACGGGTGTCCCCGTCGACGGCGTCGCTGCCGAGGTCCGGGTAGAAGGACAGCAGGTCCCGCTGTTCATTGCGATCGGCGGAGAACAGTGACTCCTGAAACGCCATCCGCAGATCGTGGGTGTCCTTGAACGGCCGCAGGTCGTAGGCCCGCTCGGCGACCCAACTCGGTCCCTGGAACAGCCGACCGAAGGTCTGGACGAAGGTTTCCCTGGTCATCTCGTTGACCTGGTCCAGCCGGATCACTCCGGTACCCGGGGTGCCGGCCACGGCCGGCCCGAAGTTCTTTCCGACGTGATGGAAGATCAGGTTCAGGAAGATCGCGCACAGGCTGCCCAGCGTGATGCCGCTGCCGAAGATGATCTGTGCCCACTCCGGAACCGCCTGCGCCACACCGGGTTGTGCGGTGACGAACATCGCCAGACCGAGGCTGGTGCCGACGATCACGACGTTCCGGTGATCGTGGAAGTCCACCCGGGCGAGGGTCTGGATGCCCACCACCGCCACGGTGGCGAACATCGCCAGGGCCGCGCCGCCGAGCACCGGCGGTGGCACACTTGCGACCAGCGCGCCGGCCTTGGGAATCAGGCCGATGAGGATCATGAAGATACCCGCCGCCGCGACCACATACCGGCTCTTCACCCGGGTCAACCGGACGAGGCCGACGTTCTCCGCGAAGCAGGTGTACGGGAAGGAGTTCAGCACACCGCCGATAAAGGTGGACAGCCCGTCGGCCCGCAGCGCCTTGGCGACGTCGTCGCCGCCCACCCGCTTCTCCACGATCTCGCCGGTGGCGAAGACGTCGCCAGTGGTTTCCACCGCGGTGATCAGCATGACCACGATCATCGAGATGATCGCTGCCGCAGAGAATTTCGGGATGCCGAAGAAGAACGGGGTGGTGACCTCGAACCAGGGTGAGGTGCCGACGCTGTCGAATGTGGCGTCGCCCAGGAAGAAGGCGACGGCGGTGCCGATCACCAGGCCGGCGAGCACCGCGACGGTGGCCATGAAGCCCTTGAACACGCGCTGGATGATCACGATGATCGCCAGCGTGCCCATGGCGTAGGCGAGGTTCTTGCTGCTGGACGGATCCGGGTTCGCACCACCGCCGACGGCGTCCAACGCAGCGACGGGCAGTAGGGCGATGCCGATGATGGTGATCACAGTGCCGGTCACCACCGGCGGGAAGAACCGGATCAGCTTCGCGAAATAGGGCGCGATGAAGAACGTGAACAGCCCGGCGACGATCACCGCGCCGTAGATGTAGAGCAGGCCCTCGGTGCCGCCGCCGTTGGCCATCGCGATGGCGATCATCGGCGAGACCGCCGTGAAGGTCACCCCTTGCAGCAGGGGCAGCTTGACGCCGACCTTCCAGAAGCCGATCGACTGGATGATCGAGGCGATACCGCAGGTGAACAGGTCGGCGTTGATCAGGTGGATCAACTGTTCCTCGGTGAGGCCGATGGCCCCGGCCAGCAGGATGGGCACCACAACGGCGCCCGCGTAGAACGCCAGCACATGCTGGAGTCCGTAGACGGCCAGCTTCGGGACGGGAAGTACCTGGTCGACCGGGTGCTTGATCGACTTGGTACGGGTCTTGGTCGGTGCGGTCATGAAATGCCCCTTTTGGTCCGCGGGTCGGAGTGTTTCCGAGGTTCCGTCTTCGTTGACAGCGGAGTGGGATGGTGCGGTGGAACGGTCGAGCTCGATGTGTCCGGCGATCAGTGTGCTCCGGATTGCGGCAAGCTGCCGCGTTGGTCAGGAGCGGCCGCGATCACCGACGGCCGGCGTGACTTTCTTCCCTGAAACTCGTTGAAGACCACGTTCAGCAGCACCGCTACCGAGGCAGCTGCGCTGATCCCGGAATGCCCGATGGTGCCGAGCCAGGTCGGGAACTCGCTCCAGAACTCCGGTACCGCAATCGGTATCAGGCCGACGGCAATGGAGACCGCGACTTTCACCGGGTTGAGGTTGTCGTCGTCGTATCCCGCCTCAGCAGAATCCGGGGACGGTGTTCCAGGCGGACCCCGGCGCGGTGGCGTCGTCGCGCCGGACGGTTGCCTCGATCAGGCCGTACGGTCGGTCCGCGGCAATGAAGACCTCACCCGGGTTCTCGTCGCCGAATGGGGAGAGGTCGACCAGGAAGTGGTGCTTGTTCGGCGCCTTGAACTTGATCTCGGCGACCTCCGGGTACTCCTGCAGGACGGACTCACCCATCGCGTACAAGGTCTGCTGCAGGGCGTAGCTGTGCACCTCGGCGAACCGCTTGAGCAGCATCGCCCGAATCTGCGTGTAGGACTTGTCGAAGTCGACATCGATGGTGTCGTAACGCCATCGGGCGACGAGAGAGGTCGCCAGGATGCGATCGTTCGTCTCCTGCAGGGTCGTGTACTCGTCCTTGAGGAAGCCCCAGAACTCCGACCCGGTGGTCTTGGCCAGCGTGAGGTCCTTGAAGCCGGAAACCACCCATGCCTGCCGATCGTCGCCCCGACCCTCGACAGTGACGACGGTGGTGCGGGTCTCGCCGCCATTGCGGACAAAGGAATGGTCGTGCGGCGCGCCGTCGATGGAGATCCGATCCCAGAAGTACTCCTCGATCTCGACGCGGGCACCGGTGGCCTTCGGTGTCTGGTGGATGAAGTGGTCGCCGAGGGTGAGTGCAAACTCCTCGATCGAGCGAACGCCCTTCTCCTTGGCGAAGGCGAAGACGGTGTTCTTCTGCGTGTCGGTCGGCAGGATGGCCGCCTGGTCGCCGGTGATGTGCGCGTCGCTGAAGTCCCCGCGCAATGCCGAGCTGACATTCAGGTCGCGGATCTCGTGCCGGGCGGTGTTGCGGTAGACCCGCACCAGCCGGTTCTCGGCTTTGCCGTACTGGTTGTCTCCCAGGACGATGGTCATTCTTCGGTCAGCTCCCCTGTTCGATGGCGCCTGGCGACTTCGTCGCAGGCGACTGTTGGGTGGTGGTGTCGGCGTTGGGCGCGGCACCGGGACGTTCAGGATCTGGGCAGCACGAACGTCGCGCTGCCGGTCGAGAGTTGCCGGACGCGGATGCTCCGGCGGTCGCAGTGGTTAGGGCGCGCCGACCGCTGCTCGGCGCGAACGAAGCAGAAGCTGTTGTGCTGCAGGGGATCCCACGGTGCTATCGGATGACCGGGCGGGAGCAGCGGCTCGGCGTGCAGATGAGAACATCAGGTGAACCTGCTCTCCGTTGAGCGATCAACTATGGAATCTTTCTTCCGCAGATCGAAATATAGAGGGTGATCGCCACCACGTCAACAGTTTGTTGAAGTTGGTTTTGCCGGAGTGTCCCGCGGATGATCCGGGGGTTATCCGCGGCAAATGGCCTTGCGGGGGACTGCTGGAAGAGGCAGGGAGGACTTGCGCGTCGAGCACCGTGGGCCAGGCGCCTGATGCGCCTCTGGCTGAGCTACTCGCGGTCCCGGTTCAGGTAGTTGTAGACGGTGAATCTGCTGATGCCGAGCGCACTGGCCACCGCTTCGACGGACTTGCGGTAGGAGAAGGCCCCGTTTTCCTCCAGCATGCGCACGGCCCGCTGTTTGCCGGCGCGATCCAGCCCGGACAGCGGTGCGCCGAGCTGGTTTTCGATGTCGGCGAGGATCCCGTCCAGGCCGGCGGCGGGCTCGGGTTCGGCGTCGTTCGGGAGGGTACTGGTGGTGGCCGCTGTGCCAGCGGAACCACTTGGTGTTAAACGAATTCCGGCAATGACGACGCCCTCCCACGCCAGCGGGACGTCGTCGTCTCGCAGGTCGTTCGGATCGACAACCGCGGCGCCGATCCGGCTGACCAACGGGTGGATCGCGAGCACTAGCGGATGGGTCGGATCGGGCATCTCACGCTTCCGGCTCGACCTGGACGGTGATCCGCCTCGCCCCGGCGTCGATGGCGGCGCCGAGCACCGCGCGCAGGGTATCGAGCACCTCGTCGGCCTCGCCGCTGTACCGGGTGCCCAACGGGCCGAAGTCACCGGGCAGTCCGGCGGCCTGGATCACGTCCCACGAATTCTGGGCGTGCGCGGGCGGCGTTCCCTCGCCGTGGTAGGGCTCGGTGGTGAACTCCGCTACTAGGCGCACGTCGCTGAGGGTACGCCGACACCGATCAGCCTTCGGTGGGCTTGGCGCGCCGGGCGAGGACGTCGAGCTGGTGTCGGTCCAATCCGGTGTCGGTGGTGATCTGCGCCTGATCGACCGCCCCGCACTCGATGGCCCGGACGATGAACCCGGCCAGCGCAACCGCTGTCGCCGGCTCGTCGAGGTAACCGGAGTCGGTGCGCTGAACGTAGGCCCGGAGCCGTGCCACCGCCGTCGGCAGGCCGTGCAGGTAGAACAGGAAGACCGCCGCGTAACGGGTGGGGAACTGTGCGGGGTGCATGTCCCAGCCCTGGTAGATGCCGCGTTCCAGCGACCGCCGGACGAGCCTGGCGTGCAAGCGCCAGGCCGCGTGCACGGCCGTGCGGTCGCCGACGGGCAGCACGTTGGTCGATCCGTCGCTGACGTGCACACCGGTACCGGCTGCGGCGACCTGCATGACGGCCTTGGCGTGGTCCGCGGCGGGGTGCTCCATGCTCTGGTACTCCGCGGCGATCCCGCAGGATGCCGAATAGTCGTACGTGCCGTAGTGCAGGCCGGTGCACCGCGGCGCGGCGGCGTGAATCATCGGGGCTATCAGCGCCCGGCCGTCCGGCCCGAGGATCGCCTGCGGGGTCTCCACCTGGATCTCGAACTTCATGGCACCGGCCGAAAGGCCGTGTGCGCGTTCGAGTTCGTCACACACCACCATCATGGCCGCGACCTGATCGATGGAGGTCACCTTGGGCAGGGTGACCACGAAGCCGTCCGGCAGGCCACCGGTCCTGGCCAGTTCGCCGACGAACAGGTCAAGGGTCTTGAGTCCGCGTCGGCGGGTCGGCCGCTCGAAATTCTTGAAGCGAATGCCAACAAATGGCGGTGCTGTCCCCGCGTCGACGGCCCGCCTGAGCGCGCGGGCCGCGCTGGTCGCGGCAGCGTCCTCTTCCTCGTCCGGTCGCGGTCCGTAGCCGTCCTCGAAGTCGATCCGCAGGTCTTCGATGGGCTCGCGATCAAGCTTGTCGACGACCCTGGCGTACACCGCCTCGATCTGGGCGGGCTCGGCGCCGATTGCCGCCGCGAACTCCGCCGGGGTGCTGCCGTGTTCGGCCAGTGCCGCACCGGCCTGCCGCCCCCAGTCCAGATTGACGTCATGGGTGAACCGGTCGGCCGGCACATAGACGGTGTGCACGGGCTGTCGTACGCCGCGGTCGCCCGGGTAGAGCGTGGCAAGTTGCTCATCGGCGGATTTCAGGCGCCGGTCCAGATCTGCGGTGAGGTTGTCGAGATGACTCACGTCGTCGCCCTTCTGATCGCTGTGCCGCGGCAACGGTGTCACGTGACGCGCGTCCCGGACTGGCTGGGGTGGGTGATGGTCGCGCCGGCGCGGGCTGCCGTGCTCGGGTGAGCAAATCCGGCAACACGCCTCGCCAAGTGACCGAAGAATTCTGTAGAGTGGACATTACTATCCACTCTGCGGAAGTCAAGCGCGCTCCCGGTCATCGATCACCCGACAGGCGACCGTAGACTTCCGTCATCCGGAATCAACCGTCGCTCAGACCGTCAATAGTTGCACCCGAGGAGACCGGCACATGGCTGTCGAGAGTGTTCCCAGCGAAATCGAAGCAGGCGAGCCGGCAGGTCCGAACGACTCCAAGCAACGATCGTCCGGCGGCGTGCAGTCCATCGAGCGGGCGTTCACAATCCTTGAGGCATTGGCCGGCAACGGCGGGGTGATGGGACTCTCCGCACTCGCCGCGACCTCCGGACTGCCGCTGCCGACCATTCACCGCCTCGCCAGGACGCTGGTCGACCTCGGCTATCTGCGGCAGGAACCGTCCCGGCAGTACGCGCTCGGCCCGCGGATCCTGCTGCTGGCCGAGAGTTCCTCGACCATGTTGAGCGTCGTCGCCCGGCCGCATCTGGCGAAACTGGTCGACGACCTCGGCGAGACCGCCAACCTGGCGTCGCTGGACGGCGATCAGATCGTCTACATCTCACAGGTCCCGTCCAAGCATTCGATGCGGATGTTCACCGAAGTGGGCCGGCGGGTCCTGCCGCACTGCACGGCGGTCGGCAAGGCGATCATGGCCGACATGCCTGCCGGTGAGGTTCAGGATCTGCTGCGGCGCACCGGGATGCCGAGGCACACCGAACACACCATCACCGACCCGGACGTCTTCGCCGAGCAACTGCGGTGGTCGGCCGAGCACGGCTACGCCGTCGACGACGGTGAACAGGAACTCGGCGTGCGCTGCGTCGCCGTCGCGGTGCCCGGAGTTCGGGCCCACCTCGCGCTCTCGGTGTCCGGGCCGGCCGGCCGGATGACGCCCGGGACGGTGGACCGGGCGGTTCCGCTGCTTGCCGCTGCCGGGCGAGCGCTGGCCGCCGATCTGGTCTGAAGCGGCCGAGTCGTCAGGAGGTCGTTGCCGGCGCGCCGGAACCGCCGACGGCGTTCATCACCTGGTTGCACTCGGGGATCGCCGAGACGGCCTGTTGGGTCGCCGGGTCCAGCTGGATTTTGGTCAGGCTCGCCAGCGGCGCCAACTGCGCCTGGAAGTCGGCGGCGAACTGCTGCGTGGCTGCTTCGTCGTTGTCCTCGATGGTGCCCGCCCGCTGGCCGAAGGAGACGAATGCCGGACCGATCTGGTTGAACGAATTGATCGCACTCTCGGCCAACCCATCGCCGCCGGTGAACGTCGGCGGGGCCAGTGCGGCCAACTGCGAGGCGGTAGTTGTCATGTCGGTGCCGACCCGCTGCAGGACCTGCGAGGCCTGCTGGGCGCTCGAAATCGTCCGCAGGTCGGCGACCCCGGCTAGCCCGGTGCAGAACGTGCTGAACCAGGTCGTCGTCTGGGCGTCCAGTTCGCCCGATCCGTCACCTGCGGTCAGCGTCGGGGCGGCGGTGGCAGTCGCGCTTGCCGTCGGCTCGGCCGAGCTGGAACTGCTGGACGTTGCGCTCGAGGTGGTCTCGGACGAGGATGCTGACGACGCGACCGATGATGCGGAGCTGGCTGTGTCGGTGCCGCCGGAACTGCAGCCGGCCAGCATCAGTCCGGCTGCCAGCACCACGGCCAGGGCCGTCGTCGGACGCTTCACGTCATGCTCCTCTCGAGCCTGCACACCGACGCAGATCGGCGGCGCACACGCTGGGTTCATGTCACGGCGGAGGTTCCCACCGTTGCCGAGAGTAAACACCGGTCCGCCGGCATGGTCGCGGCTCGGGTCGAGACACGGCGGTCCGGCTGAGCCCGACCGCGCGCCGGCACCCTTTAACACCTCGTTTACCGGCTGCGTGCACGACGGCAACGTCCTCGGGTGACATTGCGCAGGACATTTCCTGCTCTCGTGCGGGTCAGGCACGCACGCGCACACGCCGGAGGCTCAGATGGGATTTCGCCCGAAACTTGACGCGGACGGCAAACCGTACGAATCCGTCGATGAATTACCGCCCTGGCGGCAGCTGATTCCGCTTGGCTTGCAACACGTGCTGGCGCTGTACGCAGGCGCCGTTGCCGTCCCACTGGTGGTGGGCGGCGCGTTGATCGCGATGGGCAAATTGAACCCGGACGATTTGGGCTATCTGGTCACGGCGGATCTGTTTGTGGCCGGTATTGCCACGCTGATCCAATCGATCGGGTTCAAGTGGTTCGGCGTCCGAATGCCGTTGATGCAGGGCTGCACCTTTGCCGCGGTCTCACCGATGATCGTCATCGGCTCGCAGTACGGCATCGGCGCCATCTACGGATCGGTGATCGCCTGCGGCATCTTCATGATGGTGCTGGCGCCGTTCTTCGCGAAACTGGTCCGCTTCTTCCCGCCGCTCGTCACCGGCACCGTCATCCTGATCATCGGGCTGTCGCTGTTCGGGGTGGCCGCCAACTGGGTCGGCGGCGGCCTGATCACCGAGGACGGCGCGCCGATGAAGAACGTCGCGCTGGCCGCCGGAACCTTGCTGCTCATCGTGCTGATCGAGCGTTTCGGACCGCCGGCGCTCGCCCGGATTTCCATCCTGCTGGGCATTCTCATCGGGACCGTCATCGCCATTCCGATGGGAATGGTGCACTGGGACAAGGTCCCCAACGCGGACTGGGTCGGCGTCACCACCCCCTTCTTCTTCGGCTGGCCGATCTTCGAAATCTCGGCGATCGTCTCGATGTGCATCGTCGGCCTGGTGATCATGACCGAGACAACCGGCGACATCCTGGCCATCGGGCAGATCGTCGATGTCAAGGTTGACCAGCGACGACTGGCGGACGGACTGCGCGCCGACGGCCTGTCGACCGTGCTCGGCGGTGTCTTCAACACCTTCCCCTATACCGCCTTCGCGCAGAACGTGGGTCTGGTGTCGATCACCGGAGTGCGCAGCCGGTACGTGGCGACCTTTGCCGGCGGGGTGCTGATCCTGTTGGGTCTGACGCCCAAGATGGGCGCCATCGTCGAAGGCATCCCGCAGCCGGTGCTCGGTGGTGCCGGAATTGCCCTGTTCGGCATGGTGGCGGCCAGTGGTGTTCGCACGCTGTCGACCGTGAAGTTCAATAATCGGAACATCCTGGTGGTCGCCATCTCGGTGGGCATCGCGATGATCCCGGTGGTCCGCGACGACTTCTACAACGCGTTCCCGTCGTGGTTCCAGACGATCTTCCATTCCGGAATCAGTGCCGGCGCAATCGTCGCGATCCTGCTCAACCAACTGCTCAATTCCGACAAGCAGCGCGCGAAGATCGAGGCGGAGGAAGGAACGGGCATTTCCGCTCACGACGCGGTGCGGGAGAACCCGCAGGTCGATCCGATCGGTGAGGCGGCGAAGGTCCCGAAATAGCCCGGACGCTTCTCCGGCACCCAGCGCCGGGTGAGCCATGATGAGTGGCGCGGGTAACCCCGCGCCACTCATCACCATGAGCAGGACGAGAGGACGTAGTGGTGAGCAGTCGGATTGTCGTTTCCGGACCCCCCGTCGAACAGTCGGAGGAGATCCTGACACCGGCCGCTCTCGACTTCCTGGCCGATCTGCACGACCGATTCGCCGCCCGTCGCGACGAGCTGCTCGACCGACGGCAATGCCGGCGGGATGCCGTCGCGGTGGGTGAACCGATGGACTTCCTCCCGGAGACAGCGGAGATCCGCGCCGGAACCTGGCGGGTCGCACCGATTCCCGACTACCTCGCGGACCGGCGGGTCGAGATCACCGGCCCCACGGATCGCAAGATGACCATCAACGCACTCAATTCGGGCGCGAAGATCTGGCTGGCGGACCTGGAGGACGCCAACACGCCGGCCTGGTCGAACGTCATCTCCGGGCAGGTCAATCTGCGGGACGCGATCCGGCGCACGATCGAGCTGGATCAGGGCGGCAAGTCCTACCGGCTGAACGACGGCGAGCTGGCCGTGATCGTGACCAGGCCGCGCGGCTGGCATCTGCCGGAAAAGCATCTGACCATCGACGGAGCGCCGCTTGTCGGAGCCCTGGTCGACTTCGGCCTCTACTTCTTTCACAACGCCGCCGAACTGTTGGCCCGCGGGGCAGGGCCGGCGTTCTACCTGCCCAAAATGGAGTCCCACCTAGAGGCGCGGCTGTGGGCCGAGGTTTTCGCCTATGCCGAGACTGCGCTGGGGATCGAGCCGGGCAGCATTCGCGCCACCGTGCTGATCGAGACGATCTGGGCGGCATTCGAGATGGATGAGATCCTCTACGAGCTCAAGGACTATGCGGCCGGGCTGAACGCCGGTCGCTGGGACTACCTGTTCTCGATCGTCAAGACATTCCGCGACGCCGGTGACGACTACGTCCTGCCCGATCGCAACGCCATCACCATGGCGGCGCCCTTCATGAAGGCGTACTCCGACCTGCTGGTCGCGACCTGCCACCGGCGCGGGGCCTATGCGATCGGCGGGATGGCCGCCTTCATTCCGTCGCGACGGGACGCGGAGATCAACGCTGTCGCATTCGCCAAGGTGCGGGCCGACAAGACCAGGGAGGCCGACGCCGGTTACGAGGGTTCCTGGGTGGCCCACCCCGACCTGGTACCGATCTGCCGGGAGATCTTCGATGCAGCACTGGGCGAGCAGCTCAATCAACTCGACAAGCCCTTGACGCCAGTGGATGTCAGTGCCAAGGAGCTGCTTGATATTCGTTCGTTGCCGCTGGCCGTCAGTGCCAAGGGCCTGCGGGACAACATCGAGGTCGCCATGGAGTACACCGTCAACTGGCTGGCCGGTAACGGGGCGGTCGGCATCAACAATCTGATGGAGGACGCCGCTACCGCGGAGATCTCCCGCTGCCAGGTCTGGCAGTGGCGGCGGAACCGGGTTGTCCTCGATACCGGTCGTCAGGTCACCGCAGACATGATCACGGCAGTGCTGGATCGGGCCACCGAAACCCTGGCCGACACCTGGGCGGAAACCCCGGGCGGCAAGGAACTACTGGCCGACTCCAGGAACCTGCTGTTCGACCTGTGCACGAAAGACCGGTTCGTTGATTTCCTGACGGTGCCCGCCTATGAGTTGCTGCCTTGACGCCTTGCCCTCGAGATGGCGCTGCCCGGTCGCCGACACGCAACCGACACATGCCTGATGCACAATCCTCCCGATCGGTGGCTGGTCGGGCGCAGGAGTGGGCCCGATCATCAGGGTGCCGGCGCGACGTGTTTCATTGCTACTGGTTCGGACCCGATGCTGGGTCCCCAACGAGGAGGCACCGGTGCATCTGACCCCCGCCGACACTGAAAAGCTGCTGCTGTCCGTCGCCGGCATGGTGGCAAGGGACCGGCTGGCGCGCGGCGTCAAACTGAACTACCCGGAGACCGTGGCGCTGCTCACCACCTGGGTGATCGAGCGGGCCCGGGACGGCCGGCGGGTCGCCGACCTGATGGTGGAAGGTCGCGAGGTGCTGACCAGGGACCAGGTGATGGACGGCGTGGCCGAGATGTTGCCGGACGTCCAGGTCGAGGCGACCTTTCCGGACGGCCGCAAGCTCGTGACGATTCACCAGCCGATCGCCTAACTGACCTTCGAAAGGCTTCTCTCCCATGGCTTCCACGTCATCTTCCGGACCCGGCGCGATCCGCACTGCGCCGGGATTCATCGAGCTCAACGCGAGCCGTACCGACGCCGAGCGGATCACCCTGCTGATCGTCAACACCGGCGACCGGCCCATCCAGATCGGCTCCCACCTGCATCTGCCGGACGCCAACACGTCGCTGGATTTCGATCGCGCGGCCGCGCACGGATTCCGGTTGGACATCCCGTCCGGGACCTCGCGCCGGTTCGAGCCGGGCGCGTCGCGAGAGGTGGCGGCGGTGGCGTTTCAGGGCAACAGAGTCATCGCCGGTATCCAGATCAAGACCGAGTCCGAGCAGGAGCTCTAGATGGTGCAAATCCCGCGTTCGGAGTACGCCTCGCTGTACGGCCCGACGGTCGGCGACCAGATTCGCCTCGGTGACACCGACCTGTGGATCGAGGTCGAACAGGACCTCACCGCCGGCGGCGAGGAGGCCGTCTTCGGGGGCGGCAAGTCGATCCGCGAATCCATGGCGCAGGGCAGCACCACCCGGGCCGACGGCGCGCCGGACACTGTGATCACCAACGCCATCGTGCTCGATCACTGGGGCATCGTGCGGGCCGACGTCGGCATTCGGGACGGCCGGATCGTCGCGCTCGGCCGGGCCGGGAATCCCGACGTGGCGGACGGGGTGCATCCGTTGCTACAGATCGGGCCATCCACGGACGTCATCTCCGGTGAGGGCAAGATCCTCACCGCCGGCGGCATCGACACCCACGTGCACCTCATCTCGCCGTCGCAGATCGTCGAGGCGCTGGCCACCGGGCTGACGACTTTGGGCGGCGGCGGCACTGGGCCGTCGGAGGGCACCAAGGCCACGACGGTCACGCCCGGCGCCTGGCACCTGGAGAAGATCCACCGCTCCATCGACCCGTACCCGATCAACCTGCTGCTGCTCGGCAAGGGCAACACCGTCTCGATGGAGGGTTTGAAGGAGCAGGCGTTGGCCGGCGCCGGCGGGTACAAGGTGCACGAGGACTGGGGGTCCACCCCGGCCGCGATCGACGCCGCGCTGCGCGGGGCCGAAGAGTGGGGCCTGCAGGTCGCGCTGCATTCGGACTCGCTCAACGAGGCAGGCTACGTTGCCTCCACCATCGCCGCCATCGCCGGCCGGTCGATCAGCGCCTTCCATGTCGAGGGCGCCGGCGGCGGGCATTCGCCGGACATCCTGACCCTGGCCGGGCTGCCGAACGTGATCCCCGGATCGACCAACCCCACGCTGCCGCATACCGTCAACACGGTCGCCGAGCACCTCGACATGCTGATGGTGTGCCACCACCTGAACCCCGCTGTCCCAGAGGATCTCGCCTTTGCCGAGTCCCGGATCCGCGGCACCACCATCGCCGCGGAGGACATCCTGCACGACATGGGCGCCATCTCATTGACGTCGTCGGACGCGCAGGCGATGGGCCGGATCGGCGAGGTCGTCTGCCGCACCTGGCAGGTCGCGCATGTGATGAAAGTAAGGCGCGGAGGATCTATCAGCGGGGCTGGCGGTCAACCGGCCGACAATTTCCGGGCCAAGCGGTACATCGCGAAATACACCATCAACGCAGCGATCTCGCACGGCATCGATGACGAGATCGGCTCCGTCGAGCCGGGGAAGCTGGCCGACCTGGTGCTCTGGGAACCCAAATTCTTCGGCATCCGGCCGGCCGTCGTGCTCAAGGGCGGCGGGCTGGTCTGGGGTGCGCTCGGCGACCCGAACGCCTCGATCCCGACGCCGCAGCCGGTGCTGATGCGGCCGGCGCTGACCGACACGATCGGGGCCGAGTTGTCGCTGTCGTTCGTCTCGCCGTTCGCCATCGAGGACGGGCTCGCGGGGCGACTAGGGTTGAAGCGCAGCCTTTCCGCCGTTAAACCCACCAGAGACGTCGGCAAGGCGCAGATGATCAACAACGACGCGCTGCCGGACATCGTCATCAAGCCGGAGACGTTCGAGATCTCCATTGACGGCGAGGTCGTGGTACCTGCCCCGGCCGATTGGCTGCCGCTCGCGCAGCTGTACTCGATGTTCTAGAGCATCGACATGCCACTTCCGGATGCTCACATCCTCCCTGAAGGTCCGAAAGCGGCATGTCGAAAGGGTTTGTGGATAGGTCGCACCCGAATCGTGAGGGTTCGGCGAGCATGTGCCATGCCTCGCGGTCCCCGAAAGCCCCTGCCGTCCGCGGTCAGGACCGAATCATTCACCGTCGCGCAGGGCTACTCATTCGGGCTGGGACAGGGGCGGATGCGGGGCGCCGACCTCGCAAGGCCATTCCGCGGCATCAGGGCTGGGATTCGCGACGAGTCAGAAGCGATGTCGACAGCTGAGCGTCGCCACCGAGAGGCCTGCGCTGCCCTACTGGTAGCGCTTCCTGAGGGCGCTTTTTTCAGTCATCTCACGGCGGCCCGGCTTTGGCCGCTGCCGTTGCCTCCATCGATTCCATTCGAGCCGTTCCATGTCAGCGTGTTCATCCCGACCCGGGCGCCCCGCCGGACGCACGTTGTCGGGCATCATGTTCATGATCGGCTCACCAGCCGTGGGTTGCGCGGCGGACTGCCACTCGTGGATCCCGCGACGCTGTTCTGTCAACTGGCGGCCATCCTCACGTTGCCCGACCTGGTTGCCGCCGGGGACGCGCTCGTCTTGCGTCCGGTGTTCCAGGATCTGTGGGACGAGCGACCGTGGGTGCCGCTGCGTCAGCTGTCGGAGCGAGTGGGTGCATTCCATGGACGAGGGAAGCAGTCGGCCGGTCGAGCGCTCGGAAGGATTCGACCGGGCGCGGAATCGCGACCGGAGAGCCTGCTGAGACTGGCCATCATCGATGCCGGCATGCCGGAACCTGAGGTCAACGTCGATGTTCACGATTCGTCCGGACGCTTCATCGGTCGCGGCGATCTGGTGTACCGGCGGTGGCGGGTGATCGTCGAGTACGACGGCGATCAGCACCGAACGGATACCCGGCAGTTCGACAAGGATGTGCTTCGGCTAGAAGGTTTCGCTCGGGCCGGTTGGACGGTGGTCCGCGTCGTCGGCCGCGCATTCTTTGGCGACCGAGCGGAGTGCCTGCGGCGCGTGGACCATGCGTTGACGCAGGCAGGTTGGCATGCCTGATCCACATGCCGCTACCGGTCCTTCGAGGGGCCCTGGAACATCCGGAACTGGCATGTCGGCAGAGTTGATGATGATGCTGCTGGCCGATGGGCGATTGCCTACCGGGGCGCACACCCAGTCCGCGGGCCTGGAGCCAGCGCTGCGCGGCGGGATGCGGGCATCCGAAGTGCCTGCGTACATCGAGGCCCGCCTGCGGACGGTGACGACCGTCGAAGCTGCTGCGGCCGTGGTCGCTCGAGCTCGAACGCTGGATCGCGCGGCTGAACTTGCCGCGAATGTGACGGGTGGGGCGCGAATCAACGAGTTCGGCCGCGCGGTGGAAGTTGATCGGCGCGGGCAGGGTGCGGAGCCCGGGGTGGGTGCGGCCGGCGGAGTTGATCCGCGCGGGCAGGGTGGCGCACTGGCGCGGGGTGCGGATGTGGCGGGCGAACGGACGGGTGGGCTGGCGGGGGAGCTGCTCGCGGTGGATGCGGCGTGGCGGGCCAGGACGATCAGCCCGGCACTCCGCGAAACCTCGGTGCTGCTCGGCCGTGGGTACGCGCGGCTGGTCCGCAGGCTCTGGCCGGATTCGCCGGGTTCGGCAGCCCTGGCGGCGATCGGCCGACCCGGGCGTGCGGTGGTGCTGGGCGTTGCCGCCGCGCTCGCCGGACTGTCCGCCGCGCAACTGGTGCGGCTGATCGGGTACGACGACGCGCAAACTGTCGCCGCGGCCACCCTCAAACTCGAGCCACTGGACCCGGTCGTCACGATCGGTTGGGTGATGGCCGCCGCCGTCGATATCGAGCGTATGGTCGGCGATCTGGCGCAGCTGACCGAGATCGAGCAGATACCAGCCAACGGCGCGCCGCTGATCGAGCAGTGGGCCGAGATCCATTCCGTCACGAATCAGAGGTTGTTCCGTGCCTGATCATTCATCTGCCGCCATCTCGACAGCCGCGCCCACCCGGACCGCCGGCCCCGACTCGGCCAGGCAGACCCTGCGTCTTGGGGTCGCCGGGCCGGTCGGCACCGGGAAGTCCTCGCTGATCGCGCTCATCTGCCGCGAGCTCGCCGGCGAGCTCAGCCTCGGGGTGATCACCAATGACATCTACACCGATGAGGATGCCCGCTTCCTGCGGTCGGCCGGCGTGCTGGATCCCGAGCGGATCCGGGCGGTCGAGACCGGGGCCTGCCCGCACACCGCCATCCGCGATGACGTCACCGCCAACCTGCTGGCGGTGGAGGATCTGGAGGCGGACTTCGCCCCGCTGGACGTCGTCCTCGTCGAATCCGGCGGCGACAACCTCACCGCGACGTTCTCCCCGGCCCTGGTCGACGCGCAGATCTTCGTGCTCGACGTGGCCGGCGGCGGGGACGTCGCCCGCAAGGGTGGACCGGGAATCGGCCGGGCAGACCTGTTGGTGGTCAACAAGACTGACCTCGGACCGTATGTCGGGGTCGACGTGCCGCAGATGGTCGCCGACGGGAGGGCCGCCCGCGACGGCCGGCCGGTGATCGGGCTGTCCAGGCTGGACCGCGCCTCGATCGACCAGCTGACCGGCTGGCTGCGCGGGGTCCTCGCAGTCTTCCGGTCCGGCAGCCATGTCGCCGTCGATCCCGGCCCGATGGCCCCCCACAGCCACTCCGACGAAGGCGGTAGGGCCCACGTGCACCGGCACGAGGACGGCACCGCCGCACCCGGTCACACCCATGACGATCACGCCGAGCACACCCACGCGTGACGCGCATCGGGGTCCAGGTCGCGCCCGACCGGGCGCGGTTGGCGCTGACCGGCGGGCCCATCAGCCCCCGGGTGATCGCGGTGTCCGAGAGCGGGGCGCGGGTGGGACTGGTCGCGACGACCGCGCTGCTGCTCGGCGGTGATCATGTTGAGATCGAGATCGACGTAGGCCCCGGTGCCTGGCTCGAACTCATCGAGACGGCGGGGACGGTCGCTTACGACGCAGACGGGCTCGCCTCGTCGTGGACCGTCAGCATTCGAGTGGCGGATGGCGGGCTGCTGATCTGGTCCGGTGAACCGTTTGTTGTCGCCCGCGGCGCGAACGTCCGCCGGGACACCAGCATCGAGTTGGGCACGGGCGCCGTTGTCTGCCTGCGGGAAACGCTGGTGTTGGGTCGGACCGGCGAGACCGGTGGCGCGCTCCGGTCAACGTTGTCGGTTCGGCAGCACGATCCGGCGGCCAAGAGCGATCAAGAGATCCTGATGGAGGATCTCGACCTGACGGACGCGGACGTTCGCAGCCTGCCTGGGTTGATCGGCGGCGCGCGCGTGCTGGACACCGTTGTGCTGCTGGGAATCAACGCACCGAAGACGCCGGAGCTCAATCCCGGCAACAGGTTTGAGCTCGACGGTGCTGGAACCATCGCCCGCTGCCTGACCGCGACGTTCGCCGCTTCCCCACTGGCGGCGATCAGCGCTGCCTGGCAAATGGCGGCCCACGACCGGACAATTCCCCCCGCGAGCGAGAAAGCAGTTGCCGCCGCAACGACCTCGTAACCCGACGGTCATCCCCAGCGTCATCACCATCCTTAGATTCACCCTGACAGACCCGATTACCGGGCCAACGCTTACGCAGGGCCATAACGCTTCAGTGGTCCCGCATCCCTAACACGGTTCCGCGGGCACGGCGCCCGGCAGGATCCGCCTCGCCCACGCAACTCAGACAAGCCAGGAGAACACCTCGATGACCGTTGTCGACCCGCAGTCCGCACGGCAGATCGTGAGCCGGCTGGCCACTCGCAGATCGTTCTTCCGATTGGCGGGTCTCGGTGTTGCCGGCGTCGGGTTGGCCGCCTGCTCGTCGGGTACGACCACCGCAACGTCAACGACGAGCGCCGCCGCCGGTTCGAGTGCCGCGTCGGGTGGCGCCGCCGGACCTACCGCGATCGCGCCCGGCTCGAACGGCACCATCTCGCTGCAGTTGTCGTGGATCAAGAACATCGAATTCGGCGGCGAGTACATGGCCGACTCCAAGGGTTACTACACCGACGCCGGGTTCACCGCCGTCGACCTGGTGACCGGCCCGGTGGACAGCGCAGACGCACTGGTCGCCGCCGGCAACGTCACGGTCGGCATCTCCGCGCCCGATGCGACGGCCCGTTTCATCAGTGAGCAGGGGGCGCCGCTCAAGGTGATCGCCAGCACCTTCCAGAAGAACCCGTTCTGCATCCTGTCGCTGGAATCCGGCAAGCCGATCAAGACTGTGGCGGACCTCGCCGGCAAGACCATCGGCATTCAGGCCGGTACCAACCAGCAAATCTTCGCGGGATTTCTGAAGGCCAACAACGTCGACCCCAGCACCCTGACCCAGGTCGTCGTGCAGTACGAACCGACACCACTGACGGAGGGCAAGGTCGACGGCTTCATGGCCTTCCTGACCAACGAGCCGTTCCTCGTCAAGAGCCAGGGTTTCACCCCGGTGACCTTGTCGTTCGCCGAGAACGGCCTGCCGCTGACCTCCGAGACCTACTGCGTCCTGCAGGAAACCATCGACACCCAACGGGACATGCTGAAGGCCTTCCTGGTGGCCGAGATTCTGGGTTGGACGGACGCCGTCGCCGACCCCGCCGCCGCAGCCGCGCTCGCGGTAAACGTGTACGGCAAGGACCTCGGCCTTGACCTGGCCGGCCAGACGGAGCAGGCGATCGCGCAGAACGAGTTGATCGTCTCCGCGGACACCAAGGCCAACGGCCTGTTCACGCTGACCGACGAACTGCAGGGCCAGATCATCACCGCCCTCGGCGAAATCGGGATCACCATCACCGCGGAGGACCTCTTCGACCTGTCGATGCTCAACGAGGTCTACGCCGACAACCCCAACCTGATCACCGGGTGAGCGACACCATGCCCGACCAACAGATCGAAACAGCAGCGCCGGGTGCCGGGGCCATCTCGACCACCAACCCGACGGCGGAGCCGTGGGCGGCGACGGGCATCGACATCCAGGGCTTGAGCAAGGTTTTCACCCTCGGCCGGAAGACCGTCACAGCGCTGGCCGACACGAATCTGGGCACCAAGCAGAACTCCTTCCTGTCACTGCTCGGGCCGTCCGGCTGCGGAAAGTCAACGGTGCTCAGGATTCTGGCCGGGCTGGAGTCGCCGACCTCGGGACGTGCCCTGATCAACGGCCAGTCCACCAACGAGATCCAGCGCAACCACGAGCTCGGCATCGCCTTCCAGGAGGCCGCCCTGCTGCCGTGGCGAACCGTGACCAGCAACATCTCGTTGCCGCTCGAGGTGGCCGGGATCAAGCCAGAGAAGGGCCTGATCGAAGATCTGATCTCGCTGGTCGGATTGAACGGATTCGAAAAGGCCAAGCCGGCGCAGCTTTCCGGCGGCATGCGGCAACGGGTTGCGATCGCCAGGTGCCTGGTGGTGAAGCCGACGGTGATGTTGCTGGACGAGCCGTTCGGTGCGCTCGATGACATGACCAGGCAGCGGCTGAATGTCGAGCTGTTGCGGATCTGGACAGAGAAACCCGCGACCACCCTGATGGTCACCCACGGAATCTCCGAGGCCGTCTTCCTCTCGGACGTGGTGGCCGTGATGAGCCCGCGGCCCGGCCGGGTCGCCGAGGTGGTACCGATCGACCTGCCCCGACCACGGACGCCGGACATGATGCGCAGTCCGGAGTTTCACGCCTATGCCGATCAGTTGTCCGAGACCCTGTTCGGCAGGGGTGGCGCGGCCGGAGCCGATCATTGATGAGCAATATCAATGATTCCGAACTCGAGGAGGATCGGGCGCTGCTCGCGGCCAGGTCGCTCTCGTCGCCCGGTATGGTGCCCGCCGCCAACCCGACCGGCAAGAGCCGCTGGTGGGAAGACGCCCCGCCGTGGGTCGGCGGGCTGATCGGCACCGTCATCATCCTGGTGGCGTGGTGGATCGCGTCACAGACGCTATACCAGGACAGCAACGCGATACCCAGCCCAGTGGAAGTCTTCTCCCTTTTCCTTGATCCGGCCCAATGGCAAACGACCTGGAACAACGCGCAATCCACCATCACCGCCGCCGTGCAGGGCTACTTCTGGGGGAACCTGGCCGCGATCGCGCTCGCCGTGCTGGTGCTGCTGCTGCCGTTCCTGACGGAGATCGTCAACCAGATCGCGATCGTCACCTACTGCATTCCGTTGGTCGCGATCGGCCCGATCCTGGTCATCGTGTCCGGCCGGACGTCGCCCAACGGCGCCTCCGTTGTGCTTGCGGCCCTGAGTGTTTTCTTCACCACGGTGGTCGGGTGTCTGCTCGGCCTGCGCGCCGCCCCCCGCACCAGCCTTGATCTGGTGAAGGCCTACGGCGGCACGAAATGGACCCAGTTGCGCAAGGTGCAGTTGATCGCCGCCCTGCCCAGCCTGTTCGCTGCGCTGAAGATCGCCGCTCCCGCAGCCTTTCTCGGCGCGGTGCTCGCCGAATACCTTGGCAGCGGCGGTGACTCGACGATCGGCCGGGCCTTGATCGCCGCCCAGACCCAGTCCGACGCGCCGAAGCTCTGGTATCTGGCGCTGGTGTGCGGCGGCATCGCCGGCCTCGGGTACTTCATCGTCGGGCTGGTCGCCAGATTCGTGACGCCATGGACCACCGGATCCGACGCGCCGGGAGTCGGCCAATGAGCACAACATCCGCATCGAGTGCCGACCCGGCGACGTCCCAACCGCAAGACTCGCCCGACGATCCCGGGCGCTCCCTGGTTGCCCGTCGGGTGGTGTCCGCCGTTGTCACGGTGGCGGTCGCCCTCGTGGTCCTGGTCGTCATCTGGGCGTTGCTGCTCCGCATCTTCGACGTGTCGTCGTTCGTCGGCAAGACGCCGCTCGACGTCTGGAACTACCTGTTTTCCGCCGAGCCGCCCAAGGGCGTCCGGCCCGCCTCGCTGACGGCGCAGGACGCCCGATCCGAGGCATTGGCCGCGTTGGGCACCACCCTGGTCGACGCTGGCATCGGGTTCGTCGCCGGCATGGTGTCGGCGACCGTCATTGCCATTCTGTTCGTGCTCTATCAGCCGTTCGAGTTCGCTTTCATGCCCATCGCGCTGCTGCTCAGGTCGGTGCCGCTGGTCGCGATGGCGCCCGTGCTGCTGCTGATCTTCGGTCAGGGCAACCTGGCGATCGCCGTCATTGCCGCGATCGTGGTGTTGTTCCCGGCGCTGGTCAACATCGTGGTGGGCCTGCGCAATGCCTCCCCGCAGGCACTCGACGTGATCCGGGTCAACGGCGGCAGTTCGGTCACCGAACTCACCAAGGTGCGGATGCCGTCGGCGCTGCCGCAGTTCTTCGCCTCGGTGCGGATCTCCGTCCCCGGCGCCATCGTCGGGGCAATGCTGGCCGAATGGCTGGTCGGGTTCGACGGCATGGGCGGCGTGCTGAGCGGCTATAAGGGCGCCGGAAACTACGGCGGCGTCTGGACAATCGTGGTCCTGGCGGTGATGAGCTCGATCGTCCTGTACGCCGTCGCCACCATCGTCGAGGCCGCGGTGCTGACCAAGTGGGGACCGGACGCGGGTAAGCAGTAGCACCACAACGTCAGGCGCGAACACGGCCAGCGGCGGTCGTCAAACAATCGCTCGCTAGGGCTGGGGGCCTCATGGATCTGCACTCGATTACCGAGGTCGTGACGCCCCGATCAAGGGCGGATCTGACAGGCCTCGGGCCCACCGATGCGGTGATCGCCGGCGGCACGCTGTTGTTCTCCGAACCGCACACCCATCTCACCCGGCTGATCGACCTCACCGCGCTGAACTGGCCGCCGATCACCGCATTTCCAGGTGGCGCCGACAGTGCCGAGCCGGCCGGACTCGAGATCGCCGCCACCTGCACCATCGCAGCGCTGACCCGTGCGAAACTGCCGGCCGACTGGCTGGCCGGGCCGCTGATCCGGCAATGCTGCGAGGCGTTCCTGGCGTCGTTCAAGATCCATCGATTCGGGACGGTCGGGGGCAACCTCTGCCTGAGTTACCCGGCCGGTCCGATGATCTCGCTGACCGCGGCACTGGACGGGATCTGCACGGTCTGGACACCCGACGGCGGCGAGTATCAGCTCCCGGTCACCGAATTCGTCACCGGGAACTGCACCAATGCGTTGCGTCCCGGCGAGATTCTGCGCTCCATTCGGCTGCCGGCGGCGGCATTGGAATCCCGGACGGCGTTCCGCAAGATCGCGCTGTCGCCGCTCGGCAGGTCGGGAGCGGTGATCATCGGCCGCCGGTCCGGTGTGGGCCTGGCGATCACCCTGAGCGCCTCGACGGTACGGCCGATAGTGCTGCCCTTCCCGGTGTTTCCCACCGCCGCCCAGCTGGCGGCGGCGATCACCCAGGTGCCGACCGACAGCTGGCATGACGACCCGCACGGCCCACCCGATTGGCGGGCCAGGGTTTCGGCGGTGCTGGCCGAGCAGATCCGCTCCGAACTGTCCGACACCGAACTGTCGGAGACCGCATCGTCGGCTGCCGGTCGCACGCAGGAGGAGTCGTGAAGTTTCAGGTCAACGGCGAAACGGTTGAGGCGGCGCCACGTCCCGGCCAGTGTCTGCGCACGCTGCTCCGCGACCACGAGCACTTCGAGGTCAAGAAGGGTTGCGACGCAGGGGATTGCGGCGCCTGTTCGGTGCTGGTGGACGGATCATCGGTGCATTCCTGCCTCTTTCCCGCATTCCGGGCGGCGGGCACCTCGGTGCGGACCGTGGCGGGCCTGGGCACGCCCGATGACCTGCACCCGATGCAGCGCCGGTTCGTCGAGGCCGGCGGGTTTCAATGCGGCTTCTGCACCGCGGGCATGGTTGTCACGGCCTCCACCCTCGGCGAGGTGAACGCCGAGGATCTGCCCAGAATGCTGAAGGGAAACCTCTGCCGCTGCACCGGGTACCGGTCGATCGTCGACGCAATCGGGGGAGTCTGCAACACCGAGAAAGTCACCGACGGACCGGCCCACGGGCGGTCCGTGCCGGCGCCTGCCGGGCCGCGGATCGTCACCGGGCGGGAGCGGTACACCCTGGACATTGCGGTGCCCGGACTGCTGCAGGCCGCCCTGCTCCGGGCACCCCACGCACACGCCCGCATCGTCTCGATCGACGCCACCGCCGCCGAGCAGATGCCCGGGGTGGTGGCGGTTCTCACCCACGAGAACGTGCCGGACGTGCTGTTCTCGACCGCCCGTCACCAATTGCGGGTGGACGACCCGGACGACACCCGGTTCTTCGATGACGTCGTCAGGTTCACCGGGCAGCGGGTCGCCGCCGTGGTGGCGGAGACGCTGGGCGCGGCGGAGGCGGCGTGCCGGGCGATCATTGTCGATTACGAGATCCTGCCCGCAGTCCTGGATCCGGAGCTATCGGCGCTGCCAGGAGCGCCGTTGGTGCACGCGGACAAGGGCCCGGAATCCCGGATTGCCGACCCGGCCAGCAACACCGTCGTCGAGTTGCATTCACAGATCGGCGACGTGACAACAGGTTTCGCCGGCGCTGCCGCAGTGGTGGAAGGCACCTGGCGGACGCAGCGGATCCAGCACGCCCATCTGGAGACGCACGGCGCGATCGGCCAACTGGACGAGGACGGCCGGCTGGTCATCCGCACCAGCTCGCAGGTGCCGTTCCTCGTCCGCGACGAGCTCTGCCACCTGCTGGGCCTGGACCCGGAAAGAGTGCGGGTGCACACCGCCAGGGTGGGCGGCGGGTTCGGCGGCAAACAGGAAATGCTGGTCGAAGACGTTGTTGCCCTGGCCGTTCTGCGGACGGGCCGGCCCGTTCAGCTCGAATTCAGCAGGACCGATCAGTTCGTCGGCGCGCCCTGCCGGCACCCGATGCGAGTCCGGGCCCGGGTGGGTGCCGATGCCGACGGCTTGTTGACGGCGATGGAGCTGGACGTGCTGGCCGACACGGGCGCCTACGGCAACCACGCCCCGGGCGTGATGTTCCACGGCTGCAACGAATCCATCAGCGTCTACCGCTGCGCCAACAAGAAGGTCGACGCCCGAGCCGTCTACACCAACAACCTGCCATCCGGCGCCTTCCGCGGCTACGGCCTCGGCCAGGTGATGTTCGCGGTCGAGTCGGCGATGGATGAACTGGCCCGACGGCTGGGCATCGACCCTTACGAGATACGGCGTCGCAACATCGTCATTCCCGGTGACCCGATGGTGTCCACCTCGGCGGAGGAGCATGACGTCCGCTACGGCAGCTACGGCATCGACCAATGCCTCGACCTCGTTCAAGGGGCGTTGACCGGGGGTAACGGGGTCACTGCACCCGACGACGGCCGCTGGTCGGTCGGGGAGGGTTTCGCCCTGGCGATGATCGACACCGTGCCACCGCGCGGCCACTTCGCCGAGGCCGTGGTTCGGCTGGAACCCAATGGCAACTATGTGATCTCGGTCGGCACCGCGGAATTCGGCAACGGCACCACCACCGTGCACAGCCAGCTGGCGGCGACGGCGCTCGGCACGTCGGTGGACCGGATCCGGGTCAAGCAGGCCGACACCGACGTTGTCGGGCACGACACCGGTGCCTACGGATCGACCGGAACCGTGGTCGCCGGCCGGGCATTGCTGGCGGCGGCGGAGCAGTTGGCGACAACCATCGTCGGTACCGCGGCGGCACTGCGGGGTGCACCGGCCAACGCGTGCGTGCTGGGGCCAGAAGGTGTGACGGTCGGCGTGCCGGGCGGCGACAGCTCGTTCGTGGGTCTGGACGAGATCCTCACCGCCGCGGGCGGGCGGCTGATCGGCAGGGGAAGCCACTCGGGCACCCCGCGGTCGATCGCGTTCAACGTTCACGGCTTCCGGGTGGCCGTGGCCACCGACACCGGGGAGGTGCGGATCCTGCAATCGGTGCACGCCGCCGACGCCGGGACGGTGATGAACCCGGAGCAGTGCCGCGGCCAGATCGAGGGCGGCGTGGCGCAGGCGCTGGGCACCTCGTTGTACGAGGAGATGATGATCGACCCCACCGGCAAGGTCACCACCAGCGTGCTGCGGAACTACCACCTCCCGCAGCTTGCCGACGTGCCGCGCACCGAGGTCTACTTCGCCGCCACCTCCGACGACGTGGGTCCGTACGGGGCCAAGTCGATGAGCGAGTCGCCCTACAACCCGGTTGCCCCTGCCCTGGCCAACGCCATCCGGGATGCGGTCGGCGTGCGCCTTTACGAGCTGCCGATGTCTCGGGACCGGGTCTGGCGGGCCTGCGCGAACCGGGGTTGACGGCGACTCCGCGCACGGATCGATTCGCCACAAACGGACCCTCGCCTCGCGGCGGAAGGTACGAAATGGGCGAGTCGATGACGGCCCACGGAGCCCTTCGGAACGCGCGCGGTCGGCACTGTCGGCCCGGCAGGCGACAATGGCTCACGTGAACGTTTCCTCGTCCGTCCAGCCACCGGCGCGCCCCGATTCAGCCGACGCACACGGCTCCCGAGCCGGGGGCACGGCCCGACCGCGGCACATCGATCCAGGTCCGGCGCCGGTGATGGTGGTCACCGACATGGACGGCACACTGCTCGATGAGTCGGGCGACAAGGTCAGCCAGCGGAACATCGACGCGTTGCGGCGCGCGGGTGACGCCGGCGCGCGAGTGGTGATCGCCACCGGCCGGCCGATCTGGTGGCTCGGCCCGGTCATTGAGGCCGGCTTCACCGGAACCGCGGTCTGCATGAACGGCGCCATCGTCTACGACATCGCGGCGGGTGAGATCATCGCGTCGTCGCCGCTGAGCCCGCTGACGATGCAGAATTTCGTCGGCTCGCTGCAGGAGCAGACCGACGAGTTCGCGGTGGCCGTCGAGCGGCTTGGCGTGACGATCCAGGCCTGCATCGCGGAGGAGCACTACAACCACCCGTGGGCGTTCGGCTACTTTCAGCGCGCTGATCGGGCGACGCTGCTCGCCGAGCCGGCCGCGAAGCTGCTGGTCCGTGGGACCGGCGACTCCAGGTCCCTGGCGCTGGCCGCCCGAGCGGCCGGCGCCGACTCGGTGCACATCACCTACTCGACCGACGACGGCCTGATCGAGGTGGCCGCCGCCGGCGTCAACAAGGGTTCGGCGCTGGCGGCCTTGGCGGGCCGGTGGGGCATCGACCCGAAGGACGTGATTGCCTTCGGTGACATGCCGAATGACCTGGAGATGTTGCACTGGGCCGGGTTCGGCGTCGCGATGGGCAACGCGCACCCCGACGTGGCCGCGATCGCGACAGAGGTCGGCGCGCATCACCATGACGACGGGGTCGCGCAGATCCTGGAGCGCTGGTTCTGAGCGAGCAGGCGGGTGCAAAGGGGTCGGTGGTCGGGTCGGCCATCCGCCGGTTGTGCGAAGTTCACGTGATCCGCCAGGCTTGCCGGGGTGTGGTGCGGTGGCGCTCGCCCTTGACGGGAGCACGAGATGCGAGTTGTCTCAGCAGTGCTGCCGAAAGACAGTCGCCTGGGAGCGCCGTCGCCGCCGCAGGGCCGTGGCCACGTTCGAGAACGTCTCGGCGCCCAGATCTGCCCTGATGTGTCGCTAGCCTGCCTGCCGTCGGCGCTGAGTCGGGGGAGAGTGCCCGGGGTTGTTGTCGTTGCAGCGCTACGTCAACCGGGACCTTCGCCCCTTCAGGACCCCTGCCAGTACTCCTAGTGTCGGACGGACCGCAAGATCATCTCAGCGTTGAGAGAGGCCCCGCCGTGTCCGAAGCCGACCGCCGACGAGCTCGCCCCGTCATTGCCAGCAGGGCACCGTGCAGCGGGGCACTTTCCGGCAAGGCCATGCTGTGACCAACCACCGAGCGACCGGTCCAATTGCGCCGCAGGCGGCGACCATGCCCGGGCAGGGTGTCAATCTCGCGCTGGCAACCTGGACGTTCGCGATCAACTTCTGGGCCTGGAACCTCATCGGGCCGTTGTCCGCGACCTACACCAAGGCGATGTCCCTGACGAGCAGTCAGGCCGCCCTGTTGGTGGCCACCCCGATTCTGGTGGGCTCGGTCGGGCGTATTCCGGTCGGTGCGTTGACGGACCGGTACGGCGGCCGGGTGATGTTCACGGTCGTCTCCCTGGTGAGCATCGCGCCGGTGTTATTGGTGGCCTTCGCCGGGTCCATCGATTCCTATGTGCTGTTGCTGGTCTTCGGGTTTTTCCTCGGTATCGCCGGAACCACCTTCGCGATCGGCATCCCGTTCGCGAAGGCCTGGTACCAACCGGCACGTCGCGGCTTCGCCACCGGAGTCTTCGGCGCCGGCATGGGCGGCACCGCACTGTCGGCCTTCTTCACGCCGCGTTTCGTCATCTGGTTCGGCTACGTGACGGCACACGTCATCATCGCGGTGGCCTTGGCGTTGACCGCACTGCTGGTGTGGATGCGGATGAAGGACTCACCGGAGTGGCACCCGAACACCGGTGCCGTGCTGCCCAAACTGGCGGCCGCCGCCAAGTTGAAGATCACCTGGCAGATGGCGTTCCTCTATGCGGTCGCCTTCGGCGGGTTCGTCGCGTTCAGCACCTATCTACCGACGTATCTGAAAACTATCTACGATTTCTCGCTCACCGACGCGGGTGCCAGAACGGCTGGGTTCGCTATCGCGGCCGTGATCGCGCGGCCGATCGGTGGGATCCTGTCGGATCGGTTCCACCCGAAGGCCGTGGTGATGATCTCGCTGGCGGGCACCTCGATCATGGCGGCGGTGGTGTTGCTGCAACCCGCCCCTGAGCTCGCCGCGGGCGCAACGTTTATCGCGATGGCATTCTTCCTCGGCATCGGCACCGGAGGGGTGTTCGCGTGGGTCGCGCTGTCCTCGCCGCCCGACCGGGTCGGTGCGGTGACCGGGATCGTCGGCGCGGCAGGTGGTTTGGGCGGGTTCTTCCCGCCGCTGGTGATGGGTGCGACCTACGATTCCGCCGGCAACGACTACACCACCGGCCTGGCATTGCTCAGCCTGGTCAGCCTGTTGGCACTGCTGTACACGGCCTGGCGGCTGCCCGGCAGGTCGACGGCAGCGGTGAAGACTCCGGTCAAGACGTGAGAAGCATTGTCGCCAAGGGAAAGCAGACCTGATGAGTGTGGTACCCGGTACCGACGGGGCGGTTGCCGATCTCCTGCTGCGGAGCGGGCGGTTCTTCTCCCGCAGTGACGTCTCGGCTGACCTGCGGACGGTGACCAGGACCGGCGGCCGGGAAGGTGACGTCTTCTATCGGGACCGGTGGAGCCACGACAAGGTGGTGCGGTCCACTCACGGGGTGAACTGCACCGGATCCTGTTCGTGGAAGGTCTACGTCAAGGACGGCATCATCACCTGGGAGACCCAGGAAACCGACTACCCGACAGTGGGTCCCGACCGTCCGGAGTACGAGCCCCGCGGCTGCCCCCGGGGCGCTGCGTTCTCCTGGTACACCTACTCACCCACCCGGGTGCGCTACCCCTACGCGCGGGGCGTGCTCATCGAGATGTACCGGGAAGCCAGAACACGGCTGGGGGACCCGGTGCTGGCCTGGGCGGACATCCAGGACGACCCGGAACGTCGCCGGAAGTATCACCGGGCAAGGGGAAAGGGTGGCCTGATCCGGATCGGCTGGGATGAGGCGGCCGAGATCGCCGCCGCCGCGCACGTGCACACCATCGCCAGGTACGGGCCGGACCGGGTCGCCGGGTTCTCCCCCATCCCGGCCATGTCGATGGTCTCCCACGCGGCCGGTTCGCGGTTCATCGAATTGCTGGGCGGCGCGATGACCTCCTTTTATGATTGGTATGCGGATTTGCCGGTAGCGTCACCCCAGGTGTTCGGCGACCAGACGGACGTCCCGGAATCCGGCGACTGGTGGGATGCCTCCTACCTGATGATGTGGGGGTCCAACGTCCCGGTCACCCGCACCCCGGATGCGCACTGGATGGCCGAGGTCCGTTACCGCGGAACGAAAGTGGTCTCCGTGAGCCCCGACTACTCGGACAACACCAAGTTCGCCGACGAGTGGATGCCGTGTGCGCCGGGCACCGACGGAGCCATGGCGATGGCGATGGGCCACGTCATTCTCTCAGAATTCCTGGTCGACAAACGGACACCGTTCTTCGTCGATTACCTCCAGCAATACACCGATCTGCCGTTCCTGGTTCAGCTGGAGGAACGCGACGGCGCCTACGTCACCGGGAAGAACCTGACCGCAGCCGATCTCGGCGACGACAGCGAGGGCGCGGCGTTCAAGCCGGTGCTGGTCGACGGCCGGACGGGTGAGATCGTCGTCCCGAACGGATCTCTCGGGTTCCGCTACAACGACTCCGGCGTCGGCAAGTGGAACCTGGACCTCGGGGACATCGTTCCGCAATTGACGGTGCTCGGCGATGCCGCTGGGACAGCGACCCTCAAGCTCGCGAGGTTCGACACCCCGGACGGGCACGCCGAGGTGCTCACCCGGGGGGTACCGGTCCGGCGGGTCGGGAACACGCTGTGCTGCACGGTCTTCGACCTGATGTTGGCCCAGTACGGGGTGCACCGCGGCGGGCTGCCCGGTATCTGGCCCACCGGCTGGGACGATCCCGCGGAGCCGTACACCCCGGCCTGGCAGGAATCGATCACCGGGGTGAGTGCTACCCAGGTCGTCCGCATCGCGCAGGAGTTCGCGCACAACGCCGAGGAATCGGGCGGCCGCTCCATGATCATCATGGGGGCCGGTATCTGCCAGTGGTTCCACGGCGACGCCACGTACCGCGCGATCCTGTCGATGTTGATCCTCACCGGCTCGATGGGGCGTAACGGCGGCGGCTGGGCGCATTACGTCGGGCAGGAGAAGTGCCGGCCGATCACCGGGTGGGCCACGATGGCGATGGCCTCCGACTGGGTGCGGCCGCCGCGGCAGATGATCGGCACCGCCTACTGGTACACCCATACCGACCAGTGGCGGTATGACGGTTACCGCGCGGACGCGCTGTCCACCCCGCTCGGCCGCCGCCGATTCGCCGGCAAACACACCATGGACGTGCTCGCCGCCTCGGTGGCCATGGGCTGGATGCCGTTCTTCCCGCAATTCGACCGCAACAGCCTGGACCTCGCCGACGAGGCCGACGCAGCTGCAACGCCGGTGCCGCAATACGTTGCGCAGCAACTGGCCTCGGGCGGGCTGAAGCTTGCGGTCACCGAGCCCGACGATCCCCAGAATTGGCCGCGGGTGCTGACCGCCTGGCGAGCCAACCTGCTCGGATCGTCCAGCAAGGGGAACGAGTACTTCCTCCAGCACCTGCTCGGCACCACCCGGACGAACCTGCGGGCCACCCCGACCGAACCGCAGCTCAGACCGAACGACATCGCCTGGTCCGACGACATACCGGAAGGCAAGCTCGACCTGATGCTGTCGATCGACTTCCGCATGACGTCCACCACGTTGCTGTCCGACATCGTGCTGCCGGCCGCCACCTGGTATGAGAAGAACGACCTCTCGTCGACCGACATGCACCCGTTCGTGCATGCCTTCAGCCCGGCCATCGACCCGCCCTGGGAGGCGCGGTCGGATTTCGACGCGTTCCACACCATCGCCCGCGTCTTCAGCCGGCTGGCCAAGACCCACCTCGGGGTCCGCCGGGACGTGGTGATGATGCCGATGCAGCACGACACCCCCGGGGAGACCGCCTACCCGAGCGGGACCGAAAACGATTGGCGGACAACGGGTAAGATCCCGGTACCCGGCAAGACGATGGCGAACATCGCCGTCGTCACCCGTGACTACCCGGCGTTGGCGGAGCAGTGGGAGACCCTCGGCCCGCTGGTCGAAACCCTCGGGCTGACCACCAAGGGCATCACCGTGTTTCCCGACGTCGAGGTCAAACAGCTGGCGGCCAAACATGGGGTGATGAATCACGGGGCGGGGGCTGGCCGCCCGGCGATCGATACGGCGATCAAGATGTGCGATACGGTGCTGACCCTGTCCGGCACCACCAACGGGCGACTCGCGGTGGAGGGCTTCAAGCAGCTGGAACGCCGCACCGGCCGCCGGTTGACCCACCTGTCCGAGGGCAGCGAGGAGAAGCGCATCAGCTACGCGGACTGCCAGGCCAGGCCCGTCCCGGTGATCACCAGCCCGGAGTGGTCGGGCAGTGAAACCGGTGGCCGCCGGTACGCCCCGTTCACCGTCAACGTCGAGGAACTCAAGCCCTGGCACACCCTCACGGGGCGCATGCACTTTTTCCTGGATCACGACTGGATCGAGGAACTCGGCGAACAATTGCCGGTCTACCGGCCGCCGCTGGACATGGCGGCCCTGTTCGACGAGCCCCAGATCGGCTCCACCACCGAAGGTATCGGCCTGTGTGTGCGGTATCTGACGCCGCATTCGAAGTGGTCGATCCACTCCGAGTATCAGGACAACCTGTTCATGTTGTCGCTGTCCCGCGGCGGCCCGACCATGTGGATGAGCCCGCCGGATGCGGTCAAGATCGCGGCGAAGGACAACGACTGGGTGGAGGCGGTGAACCGCAACGGCGTCATGGTGCTGCGGCTGATCATCTCCCACCGGATGCCGGAGGGCACGGTGTTCGTGCACCACGCCCAGGAGCGCACCATCGACGTCCCGCTGTCGGAAACGAACGGCAACCGGGGTGGAATCCACAACTCGCTCACCCGGCTACTCGTCAAGCCCAGCCATCTGGCGGGCGGCTACGCGCAAATGTCCTTCGCGTTCAACTATCTCGGGCCCACCGGGAATCAGCGCGATGAGGTCACCATGGTTCGCCGACGCTCGCAGGAGGTGCAGTACTGATGCGGGTGATGGCTCAGCTGTCCATGGTGATGAATCTCGACAAGTGCATCGGGTGTCACACCTGCTCGGTGACCTGTAAGCAGGCCTGGACGAACCGGCCCGGCGTCGAGTACGCCTGGTTCAATAACGTGGAAACCCGCCCGGGGCAAGGGTATCCGCGGACCTACGAGGACCAGGATCGCTGGGCGGGCGGTTGGGTCCTGGACAAACGGGGCCGGCTGCGGCTGCGCGCCGGCGGCCGGATCAAGAAGCTCGCCACCATCTTCTCCAACCCGAAGATGCCGTCCATCGACGACTACTACGAGCCGTGGACCTACGACTACGAGAACCTGACCAGCGCACCGCTCGGCGAGCAGATGCCCGTCGCGCCGCCCCGGAGCCTGATCACGGGTGAGCCGATGAAGGTGGAATGGTCGGCCAACTGGGACGACAACCTCGGCGGTAGCACCGAGATCCTCGCCGGTGACCCGATTCTGGCGAAGGTCAGCCAGCAGGTGAAGCTGGAACTCGAGCAGACCTTCATGTTCTACCTGCCGCGGATCTGCGAACACTGCCTAAACCCGTCCTGCGTCGCGTCCTGCCCGTCCGGCGCGATGTACAAGCGCGAGGAAGACGGGATCGTCCTGGTCGACCAGGACAAGTGCAAGGGCTGGCGGATGTGCGTTACCGGCTGCCCGTACAAGAAGGTCTACTTCAATCACCGCACCGGCAAGGCGGAGAAATGCACGTTCTGCTACCCGCGCATCGAGGTCGGCCTACCGACGGTCTGCGCAGAGACTTGCGTCGGCCGGTTGCGGTACATCGGCCTCGTTCTGTACGACGCCGACAAGGTGCTGGAGGCCGCGTCGACGGCGAACGAAACAGACCTGTACGAAGCGCAACTCGGCGTGATGCTCGACCCCAACGATTCAGAGGTCATCGCCGGGGCGAGGACATCGGGGATCTCCGACGAATGGATGGAGGCGGCGCGTCGATCACCGGTCTACGCCTTGGCCAAGACGTACCGGATCGCCCTCCCGCTGCACCCGGAATACCGCACCATGCCGATGGTCTGGTACGTGCCGCCGCTCTCGCCGGTGGTCGACGCGATCAGCCGTGACGGGCATGACGGCGAGGACCCGGAGAATCTGTTCGGCGCCATCGACGCGCTCCGGATCCCCGTCGAATACCTGGCCGGCCTGTTCAGCGCCGGTGACACCACCGTCGTCACCGGGGTTCTCAAGAAGCTGGCCGCCATGCGGGCCTACATGCGGGACATCAACCTGGGCCGCGAACCCCGCGCCGAGATCCCCGCCGCCGTCGGCATGGGCGAGGGGCTCATGTACGAGATGTACCGGCTGCTGGCCATCGCCAAGTACGAGGACCGCTACGTGATCCCCACGGCCTACGCGACCGATGGCCACCGATTGGAGGAGACCGTCACGGAATGCTCACTCGACTTCGAGGGCGGTCCCGGCATGTACACCACCGGGTCAGGGCCGTTCGGTGAGTCCAGCGGACAACCGGTACCGATGGCGGTCGAGTCGTTCCAGGCCCTCAAGGAACGGCAGACCTCCGAGGACGTCGGTGTCGGCGCGGGTCGGTCGTCTCGGGTGAATCTGCTGAACTGGGACGGCAAGGGATCACCGGACACCATGTTCGCGCCCAGGCCTGGCTCGCCCCGCCTGCCCACCGCCGGAGACGAGCGATGAAACTGCTGCGGCACCGGACCACTCACCCGAATCAACGACGAATCGTCTGGCAGGCAGCGTCTTTGCTGCTCGCCTACCCCGATGCGGAGCAGGAGCAGCGCCTCGCGCTGATCGAGACGGCGATCGGCGCACTTGACCCGGAATTGCGGCTGCCGCTTGCCGCGGCCGTCGATCACCTGCGTTCCCTGCCGCTCATCGAGGCTTCCGTGCAGTACGCGGAGGTGTTCGATTGGAAACGCCGGCGCACCCTCTTCCTGACGTACTACACGGCCGGCGATACCCGGAACAGGGGCATGGCGCTGCTGGCGTTCTCCGATATGTACCGGGCCGCAGGAGTCATCCCGCCCACCCGGGAACTGCCGGACCACCTGGCCGTCCTGCTCGAATTCGCGGCCACCGTCGACGAGGCGGCCGGCTACGACCAGCTCCGCAAGCACCGCACGCCGATCGACATGCTGCACGACGGGCTGCTGCGAGCATCACCGATCTACGCCGGGGTCATCGCGGCGGTGTCGGCGACGCTACCGCCGGCGACGGCCGCGGATCTCCAGGAGGCCCGCCGGCTGGCCATGCAGGGCCCGCCCGTGGAGTCGGTCGGCCTGGAGCCGTTCGCGCTGACCATCGGTGTTCGGGAAGGGGCCCGATGAGCGAGCGCCAGCGAGCGAATCATGGGCAAGATGCCGGCAATCTGCGAGGAACGAGCGGGGAGCCGGTATGAGCGAGCGCCAGCGAGCGAATCATGGGCAAGATGCCGGCAATCTGCGAGGAACGAGCGGGGAGCCGGCATGAACGTCGGTGCCGTGTTCTGGGACACCGTGCCCTACGTGACCATCGCGATCCTGGTGGTCGGCACCTGGTGGCGGTACCGGTACGACAAATTCGGCTGGACCACCCGCAGCTCGCAGCTCTACGAGAGCCGCCTGCTGCGGATCGGCAGCCCGCTGTTCCACTTCGGTATCCTGGTGGTCATTTTCGGGCACATCATCGGCCTGGTCATCCCGGAGAGCTGGACCAGCGCAATAGGTCTGAGCCAGGAGGGCTACCACATCCAAGCCGTCGCCCTGGGCAGCATCGCAGGCATAGCCACCCTCACCGGTGCGGGGATTCTGGTCTACCGACGCCGCACCAAGGGGCCGGTCTTCATGGCCACCACGGTCAACGACAAACTCATGTACGCGGTGCTGATCTCGGCGATCATCGCCGGGCTGGCCACCACGCTCCTCGGGTCCGGGGTGATCGGCGAAGAGCACAACTACCGCGAGACGGTCTCCGTTTGGTTCCGGTCGATCTTCATCCTGCAACCCGACGGAGAGGCAATGACGCTGGCGCCGCTGTCTTTTCAGATCCACGCGCTGATCGGGATGGCACTGTTTGCGCTCTGGCCCTTCACCCGACTGGTCCACGCGTTCAGCGCACCCATCGGCTATCTGTTCCGCCCGTACATCGTCTATCGGTCGCGGTCGGCGGCCCGGCCAGGTGCGCCGATCGGATCCGAGCCACGCCGCCGGGGCTGGTAGGCATGTGCAGCTAACCATTCGACCGCTATGAAACGGTTTGTTCCCCGCCGCCCTGGCCGACCTGGATGACGATCAATGGGACGTCATCCAACGGGCCGGAGCCTGAAGAGAAGGAAGTCCAGCAATGTCGTCCACAGTCCTCACCAGTCGAGAATCTTTGCTGTCCGGGCGGTCCGCCGCCGTTGTGGCCGCAACAGCGGGCGTGGTCGCCGCACACGCCGAGCAGATCACCGGTCGGTTCTATCCGCGAATGTTCGCGGAACACCCACAGTTGTTGCGGGTCTTCAACCAGGGAAATCAGGCCACCGGTGAACAATCCCGGGCGCTGGCGGCGTCGGTGGTGGCCTATGCTGTGCACCTGATCGACCCCACCGCACCATCCTTCGACCGGGTGCTGGAACGCATTGCCTACAAACATATCTCGCTGGGAATCCGGCCGGAGCAGTACACCATTGTCGGCTATCACCTGCTCGGCGCGGTCGGTGAGGTGTTGGGTGACGCGGTTACCCCGGAGATCGCCGACGCCTGGAACGAGGTGTACTGGCTGTTCGCTACCCAACTCGTCGCCGAGGAGGCCCGCCTCTACCAGCAGGCCGGTGTCGATCCGGCGCGGCCGTTGCGCCTGTACCGGGTGGTGCGGAAGATCGAGGAGACCCAGGACGTCGTCTCGCTCATCCTGGAGCCTGCCGACGACGCCGGGCTGCCCGACATCAGCCCCGGACAGTACGTGTCGGTGTTCGTGAATCTCCCGGACGGGCAGCGGCAGCCCCGGCAGTACACCGTCTCGTCAACAGGCCTGGGGAATCGGCTGCAGATCACCGTTCGCCGAGTCCGCGGAGCCAACGGTGCTCCGGATGGCGTCGTCTCGACGTACCTGAACGATGTTGCCGCCGTCGGGGACATGCTGGAAGTCAGTGCACCGGCCGGCGACTTCGTCGTGCAACCCTCCGACGGGCCGCTGCTGCTGGCCAGCGCGGGCGCGGGGATCACCACCGTGCTGCCCATTGTGGAGCACATTGCCCGCACCCAACCCGACCGCACCGTGATCGTCGCGCATGCGGACCGCGCCGCCCAGGACCATGCCCTGCGCGAGACGGTCCTGCACGTCGGACGGCAACTGGACGACTTCACCGCCTACACCTGGTACGAAAGCGTCGGCTCCGACGACAACCGCTCGCAGCAGGGGTTCATGGACCTCACCGAGATCCCGCTGCCGGCGGATATCCAGGTCTTCACCTGCGGGCCACTGCCGTTCATGCGGCACATCCGCGCCACCCTGCTCGCCCGTGGGGTACCGGCCGACAGCATCCGTTACGAGGTGTTCGGCCCCGACCTGTGGGCCAGCCAGATACCGGATGAGCAGGCCTAGTGCAAGTGCCGTCACCGCGCCGCCGCTGCTCGCGAACATGTCGACCGGACCGGTGTTGAGTGCCTTGATGAGGGCATGCACATCACCGGCCTGGACATCGGGCGATTGGTCAACCCGGCCGTCCTTTCGAATGCTGCGGCCCAGGCCCCTCGGGTCATAGGTGACCACTGTGCGGTCGGGGAAGTAGGTCGCCAACGTCTGGAAGCCGCTGGCTCCCATGGGCTGACCGATCATGAGCAAGGGCGGGCGACCGTCGGCGGTCGGTAGCGGGCCGTCGACGTCGTAGGCGATGTTGACCTCGGGTGTGTTGAGGATGCGAGTCGTTGTCATGGCACATTTGACCTTTCGCAGCGCAGTAACTCATCGAGGCCTCCGCCCTGTGGGTCAACAGATACTGGACGAATCAGGAGAGGGGACGGGCTCGCGCAGATCAGTGTCCCGGGCATCGTGGTGGGGAATCGCGGCCGGCCGCGAACCGTTCCCTGGTCCGGACGTCGTGAGGATGCTTCGTCCCGGTGGCCCCAGACCGGCACTGATCAACCGGCCGCGCACCACCAGTCACAGTGGTAGGCGCAGAGTGGCAAAACCATTGCAATTCAGGAGGCGCTGTTTGTCGATGATGAAATACGAGCAGACGACGATTCGACCTGCATGGACCGAATCCGGAATGCCACCGAACCACAAGTTGGGGAATCCGGGTTCCCGACGGACCCCCTGATAGGGGTCGTCCATCCGCGTCAGTACCCAAGCAGTGACGACAAGGCGCAGATCGTCGTCGGGTGATTCCAACAAGATCCAGCGGTCGAGGGAATCTTCGAAGTTCTCAAGTTGCCATGGGCGGATGCCGCTAACCATGGCTCCGTGCACGCAAACGAATGCCGTCGACGGTATCGGCTCTGCTGGACCGCCGAATGGTGCTGGTTTCACTCAGCCACGCTTCAAGCTCGACGGGATCAGGCTGCAACCCCATGTCCTCGTCGTCCACCCCGTTCGCCCGGAAGTACTCGGCGATCGTGTCGTTCCCGATGCGGTGGGTTTCGCCCTTGTTTCTGTTGGAGTCGGCGTCGATCCAAGGATCCTCGCTGTGGGTCAACCGTTCGAGGTCGTTGCCCGACAAAGCGCCGTATCGGCTCACCACATACCCGACCGTGTTCAGGAAGGCTTCGTCAAGCGTCTCTTCGTCGTCGGCAACACCAAGCTCCTTCTCCGACTTCCATAGCCGACCCACCACTGGGCCCATGTCCCATGCGGAGATCGACTCGATGAAAAGTGGTTCTTCAAAGGTCGCCAGATGGTGACCTTGGCAGTAATAGAGCAGTTTGTGGAGCTTCTTGACTCCAACCCCCGGTAGTCGCCTTCGCAGTTCGGCGGCCACCTGGTGGGCCTGGATGGGTGTCATCGCACAATCCTAACGTCGGTTCCCACCTAACAGCGTACGACACGCAGCCGAACATGCGTTCGAAATAGTACCAACTATTTGCTGATCGATATGGACGCGACCATATCGGCCGTCAGTGCAGCGAGCTGAGGTCCGGCGGCACGTCGACGGCGTGCTGACGCAACTCGTCCAGGGACACGATGTCGAGCGCTCGTTCGTGCGTCGCGGCCAGTACCACCGGCGCAGCAACCCCGTCCGCCAGCGCCTGCTGCCACCGCACGGCGACAACGCACCACCGGTCGCCGGGCACGAGGCCGGGGAATCGGTACTCGGGCCGCGGCGTCCGTAGATCGTTACCGACACCGGTCTGATGGTCGAGAAACTCCGCCGTCACGACCGCGCACACCACGTGTCGGCCAACGTCTTCCGGCCCGGTGGCACACAGGCCGTCCCGGAAGAAGCCCGTCACCGGGTCAATTCCGCAGGCCTCGAGCTCGCCGCCGAGGACATTTCGTTCGATCATCGGGCCAGCGTCCCATGCAGACATACGGCCGGGGCACACCTGGTCCCTGATCGGGCCATCGCACGCGAACGCGCGGCTGGATTGATCGTATTCACTGGCCAGGGTGTCGCTATGGCGCTGCAGCGCGCCGCCGATGACAACTCGGACAGGGGGTTTCGGGTCGCGGAGCAATGGGTGGGCGATCCCGACCCGTTGCTCAAGCGGGCCGCAGTCGCGGCCGTCTGCGAACCACGGTTGTTGCGGGACAGGACTTTCGCGCGTCGTGCCCTCCAGCTTGTCGACCGGGTGACGGCCGATCTCGCCTCGCTGCCCACGGCGCAGCGTCGGGAGCCCTCGGTTCGCACCCTGCGACAAGCGCTCGGATATGGCTGGAGCGTCGCCATTGCCGCCGAACCGGTGGCCGGGCTGGCGCTGTTTCGGCAGTGGGAAACGCTGCCGGACAAAGACATTGCCTGGATTCTCCGGGAGAACCGGAAGAAGGCCAGGTTCACCCGCGCGGTCGCCGCCGAGGCAACAGCCGGAAACTGACCCTTCGGCCGAGATGACGGTGTCGTGGCAGCAGCCCCCGAGGTGGTTGACCTGACCATATTAGTTGACATCGACTAAACCCGGCTCCTATAGTCAGGATCAACTAATGGAGGTTCGGTGGCGAAACGGCGCAAGGTGTCCAACCCCCTGGCCCTGGCCGTGCTGGCCTGGCTGTTGATGGGACCGATGCACCCCTACGAGCTCGGCCGCCGGCTGCAGGAAACCGGTCAGGACAGGCAGATCAAGTACAACCGCAGCTCGCTGTACATGGCTGTTGAGCAGCTGGCCAAGGCAGGCTTCGTTGTCGAACAGGAAACCGTCCGGGACACCGCGCGGCCGGAGCGCACCGTCTATGCACTGACCGCCGAAGGCCGGACCGAACTGTACGACTGGATGCGCGAACTGCTCGCCGAGCCGCAGCAGGAGTACCCGCAGTTCGGCGTCGCGCTCTCCTTCCTCAGTGTCGTCTCGCCGACCGAAGCGGTTGACCTGCTCACCCGTCGACTGACGACACTGAACCAGGAGATCAACGAAACCAGGGCGACCATGCAGACCGCCGAAAGTGGAGGTCTGGCATGGGTTTTCCTGATCGAGGACAAGTATCGGCTCGCCGTGCTGGAAGCCGAATCCGGATTCGTCACCGAGCTCATCGAGTCGCTGCAGGACCCGGACTACGTCAGCCAGTGGCACAGGCAATTCGGAAAGGACTCCTCATGATCAGCTCGGCACTCGTCATCGGCGGCGGAATTGCCGGGCCGGTGACCGCGATGGCCCTGCGGAAGGCCGGCATCGAGGCCACCGTCTACGAGGCCTACCCGGCATCGGCCGACGGCCTCGGTGGACAGCTGACGGTGGCCCCGAACGGGCTGGATGCGCTCAGGATCGTGGGCGCGGACACCGCGGTGCGAGCCGTCGCGCAGCCGATCAACCGCACCGTCATGGCCGACGGCGGGGGACGGCGGATCGGCGGGTTCGCCGGGCTGAACGATCTAGAACCCAGTCAGGCGCTCTGGCGATCGGACCTGTACCGGGCGATCCACGACACCGCAGCCGAGCACGACATCCCCATCGAGCACGGCAAACGGCTTGTCGCCGTTGACGAATCCTCGGCGGGAATTACTGCCCGGTTCGCCGACGGCAGCACCAGGGTGGCGGACGTGCTGGTCGGCGCCGACGGGATTCACTCCACCGTTCGCCGCCTGATCGACCCGGCCGCGCCGGGACCGAAAGTCGTCCCGCTGCTGAACTTCGGCGCCGCAGCGGATGTCGCGGTGCCGGCCGCGCCGGACGCCATGTACTTCGTCTTCGGAAAGCGGGCATTTCTCGGCTATTGGGTGCAGCCGGACGGTCGGACGTCATGGTTCAGCAATCTGCCGCACACCGAGCCGATGAGCATTGCGCAGGCGCGCGCGGTGCCCGCGAAGGAGTGGCTGCGGCAATTGCGAGCCATCTACGCCGATGACGTCCCGGCTCGGGACATCCTGCGGCACACCAACTCCGACCAGCTGGCCAGCTTCGGGTCGATGGAGATCATGCCGTCGGTGCCGCACTGGCACCGCGGCCGAATGGTCCTGGTCGGCGATTCGGCGCATGCACCGTCATCGAGTTCTGGGCAGGGCGCGTCGCTCGCCGCCGAAAGCGCGATTCAGTTGGCTCGTTGCCTACGGGATCTGCCCAACGCGCCCGGCGCCCTCGCGGCCTACGAGGCGCTGCGCCGGCCACGGGTGGAGAAGGTCGCCAAGCGGGCGGCAAGGACGAACAACAGCAAGGCGCTCGGGCCGGCGGCCATCACCATGATGCGGCTGGTGATGCCGATCGCCACCCGAACATTCCTGACGCCGGAACGCACCCTCGGTCCCGAACAGCGCTATCGGATCGATTGGGAGGAGAGGGTGACCACGGCCGGCGTGCCCGAGAGGGTCGCGCAGCGCCGGTGAAACAGCGGCGGGGCCACGACGGATTTCCCCGCCGCCGTCACGGCTGAATCAGAGCAGCGCCCAGGCGTCGGTGAAGACCGATCGGAGGATGGATTCGATCTCGTCGAATTCTTTTTGTCCGCTGATCAGCGGCGGCGCGACCTGCACGACGGTGTCGCCGCGGTCGTCCGCCCGGCAGTACAACCCGCGATCGAACAGGGCCGTGGAGACGAAGTCGCGCAGGATCCGCTCGCTCTCTTCCTTGCTGAAGGTCGCCTTCGTGGCCTGGTCCTTCACCATTTCGATGCCGAAGAAGTACCCGTCACCGCGGACGTCACCGACGATCGGCAGGTCCTTGAGCCGCTCGAGTGTCGAGCGGAACGCGTTCTCGTTCCGCAGCACATTCCCCAACAGATCCTCGGATTCGAAGATGTCCAGGTTGGCCAGGGCGACGGCGCAGGAGACCGGGTGCCCGCCGAACGTGTAGCCGTGCGGGAAGGTGGTCTTGCCCTTGCTGAACGGCTCGAAGATCCGGTCGGAAATGATGGCGGCGCCGAGGGGTGAATAGCCGGATGTCAAACCCTTGGCGGAGGTGATGATGTCCGGCTGGTAGCCAAACTTCTGCGCGCCGAACATCGTCCCGAGCCGGCCGTAGGCGCAGATCACCTCGTCCGAGACGAGCAGAACGTTGTGGGTGTCGCAGATCTCGCGCAAGCGCTCGAAATAGCCGGGCGGCGGCGGGAAGCAGCCGCCGGCGTTCTGGACGGGCTCGACGAACACCGCGGCCACCGTGTCCGGGCCCTCCATCAGGATGGCCTCTTCGATCTGGTCGGCGGCCCAGCGGCCGAACGCCTTCTCGTCATCGGCGACGAACCAGGGCGCCCGGTAGAAGTTGGTGTTCGGTACCCGCACCGACCCCGGTACCAGGGGCTCGAACGCCTCCTTGAATGGCGGCACCCCGGTGATCGACAACGCCCCCTGGGTCGTCCCGTGATAGGCGATGGCCCGGCTGATCACCTTGTACTTGTTCGGCTTTCCGGTCAGCTTGAAGTACTGCTTGGCCAGCTTCCAGGCCGTCTCGACGGATTCGCCGCCACCGGAGGAGAAGAACACCTTGTTCAGGTCGCCGGGGGCCGCGGCGGCGATCCGATCGGCCAGTTCGATGGCGGTAGGGTGGGCATAGGACCAGATGGGGAAGAACGCGAGCTTGCGGGCCTGCGCGGCTGCGGCCAGCGCCAGCTCCTCGCGGCCGTGCCCGACCTGCACCACGAACAACCCGGAAAGCGCGTCCAGATAACGTTTTCCGTTGCTGTCCCAGATGTAACAACCCTCACCGCGTTCGATGATCGGCACCGGGTTCGTCTCGTACGCGCCCATCCGGGTGAAGTGCATCCACAGGTGGTCGGTGGGCGAACCGCCACCGGTTGTCGGGCTGGTGGCGGCGGCAGTCGACGCACCGGTGGACGGGAGGGTGGCGGTCATCGGGTTCCCCAGGTGTAGGTCTGTTTGGACAATTCGAGATAGACGAAGGTCTCCGTCGACCGGACACCCTCGATGGTGCGAATGCTCTGGTTCATGATGCGTAGCAGGTGTTCGTCGTCCGCGCAGATCACCTCGGCCAGCACGTCGAACGATCCCGCGGTGATCACCACATAGGCGACCTCCTCCAGTGCGGAGATCGCTTCGACCACCGGGTCGAGCAGTCCGTCGACCTTGATGCCGAGCATCGCCTGCCGGGTGAACCCGAGGTGCAGCGGGTTGGTGACGGCGACGATCTGCACCACGCCCGCCCGGACAAGCCGCTGAACCCGTTGCCGCACAGCGGCTTCGGACAACCCGACCGAAGTCGCGATACCGGCGTAGGGTCGGCGGCCGTCCTCCTGCAGTTGTTCGATGATCTTCTTGGACACGTCATCGAGGGGCTGCCGATCCGGCTGCAGGGTCGACTCGGCGATCGGGATCGTGGTGGTCGAGCGTCCGGTCACGACGACATCATGGCAACTCAGGCGTGCGTTGCGCAAGTGAATCCGTTGCCGATAGGGTCGGGCACAACGAAATCCGTTGCCGCAGGTGGGTGCGTCCACTGGACACGAAGGGGACAATCGACAGATGGCCAGACTTGGGGCGATGTACGGGCCGGATGTGACCTTCACCGGAGTCCCGCGCTGCGACCTGGCCGATCCGTCGAGCTACGCCGATGCGAGCGCCGTCATCGTCGGCGCCCCCTACGACTCCGGGACGTCCTATCGTTCGGGTGCCCGGATGGGCCCGCTGGCCATCCGCACCTGTGACTACTCCGAGCACACCGGCTCCCGGCCGCACCTGTCGCTGCGGGTGGACCCACTGCTGGATATGGGTGTGGTCGACGCCGGCGACATCATGATGCCGCCGACCGAAACGAAACTGTCTCTGGACAATCTGCAGGCGGCGATCTACCAACTGGCATCGGAGGGCAAGATCCCGGTGGTGCTGGGCGGCGATCACACCGTTGCGCAGCCCGACATCACCGGCCTGGCAGAACATTTCGGGAACGGCCGGATCTCCGTCATACATTTCGATGCGCACGCCGACACCGGTGATGTCCAGTTCGGCTCGCTTTACGGGCACGGACTGCCGATGCGCAGGGTGATCGAATCCGGCGCCGTCCGGGGCGATCGGTTTCTGCAGATCGGCCTGCGGGGGTACTGGCCGGAGCCGCCGGAACTGCTGTGGATGGCCGAGCAGGGCATGCGGTGCTATGAAATGGCCGAGGTGCAGAAACGCGGGCTGGACGAGGTGCTGACCGAGGCAATGGCGATCGCGATGGACGACACCGACGGGGTGTACCTGTCGGTGGACATCGACGTCGTCGACCCGGGTGCCGCGCCCGGCACCGGTACTCCGGAGCCCGGCGGGTTGACGGCGCGGGAACTGCTGGACGCCGTGCGCCGGATCGGCCGGGACGTCCCGCTGGTCGGGCTGGAGATCGTCGAGGTCGCACCGCCGTACGACCACGCCGACATCACTGCCTTGCTGGCGAATCGTGTTGTGCTGGAAACACTCTCGGGCATCGCGCGGCGCAGAGCCGATGCCGCGGCCGGCACCAGATGGGACGAAACAACGCCGATGATGGCCGGCCGGGTGATGGCCGACCGGACAGCGGACTCCACCGACAACGGGAACGCGGCCCAGGCGGTCGCGGAAGCCACCGCAACCGCCGAAGCCGTGGCCGAGTCCCGCGACCACGAGCGGTCGCTGTAGCGCTGCTGATGGGGTGTTGCCCTCGCTTGAGGGTGACTGCAGGCGGCCACCAGCGGGTGCTCTGCCCCATCAGCAACGCTTCAGCACGCGCCGGGCCCCGCGCGCCACGCTCAGCGGCCCAACGCCCCGCCTCGGCGAGCCCTGGCGCGCTGAAGGATGCGTGGCTCAGAACACCGTCAGCCCGCGGGCCTGGAACTGTGCGCGCACCCGGTCGATCAGCTCGTCGCTCGGCGGCGGCGTGCCCTCCAGCGGGTACTCGATGCCCAGCTCGTGCCACTTCGACTTACCCATCTGGTGGAAGGGCAATATCTCTACCCGCTCGACGACCGGACGGGACCCGAGCAGTTGCAGGCTCGCAACGTAATCGGCGACGGCGTCGACGTTCTCGACGGCGTCGGTCAGCCCGGGCACCAAAACGAAGCGCAACCAGATCAGGTTGCCGCGCTCGGCGAGCCGGCGGCCGAACTCCAGGGTTGGGGCCAGGCTGCGGGTGGTCACCGTACGGTAGGTGTCGGGTAGCCCGGACTTGACGTCCAACAGCACCAGATCGGTGTCGTCGAGCATGTCATCGGTCGCCCGCTTGCCCAGGAAACCCGAGGTGTCCAGGGCGGTGTGGATCCCGATCTCCTGGCAATACCGGAAGATCCGAGCGGCGAAGTTGGCCTGCATCAACGGTTCTCCGCCGGTGAGTGTCACCCCGCCGTGTGCTGCGGTGAGCACCGGCGCGTAGCGGTCGATGCGCCGGCGGATCTGCTGGATGGTGGTTGGCATGCCGTCCCGGATCTGCCAGGTATCGGGATTCTGGCAGTACTGGCAGCGCAGCGCGCAGCCGGACAGGAAGATCGTCAGTCGGGTGCCGGGACCGTCGACCGCCGTCACCAACTCCCAGGAGTGCACGCTGCCCATGCTCCCGACATGCTGCGCCTGCAATCTGAAATCGCGGAGCTCGTCGGATTCGTGGAGCATCGGCGCGCCGAGGAGAACCGGGGCCGGCGCTTGATGGTCGTGGTCCTGATCCGTCGTCTGCCGAGACTGGCCGAGCGCGGCTGCGTCGCCGCGCTCGGACATCCCCTCTTGGCCGTGGCCGACCGCCGCCCCGACGTCGTCGGGGGAGCGTCGGGTGGGGTCGGCCACGGGGCCTTCACCGGTCCGCAGAACGGTTGCCGGAGCGGTCATCAGATGTCGATTCACTAGATGCCACTCATTAGATGCCACGGTGGAACGTGCGGGAGAGCACGTCGAGTTGCTGCTCGCGGGTCAGCCGGACGAAGTTGACCGCATAGCCGGACACCCGGATCGTCAACTGCGGATACAGCTCCGGATGCTCCATGGCGTCCTCGAGCGTCTCGCGGTTGAGCACGTTGACGTTGAGGTGGAAGCCGTTGCCCAGGGTGTAGGCATCGAGCAGGCCAACCAGATTCCGCGCCTGCTCGACCGGGGTGTGGCCCAGCCCGGCAGGGACAACCGTTGCGGTCAGCGAGATCCCGTCCTGCGACTCGCCGTACGGCAACTTGGCCACGCTGAGCGCGCTGGCCAGCATGCCGTGGGTGTCCCGACCATTCATCGGGTTGGCACCCGGCGCGAACGGCGCGCCCGCGCGACGGCCGTCCGGGGTATTCCCGGTCTTCTTGCCGTACACCACGTTCGAGGTGATGGTCAGCACCGACTGGGTGTGCACCGCGCCACGGTAGCTGGGCTGCCGGCGGACCTTCTCCATGAAGGTACGCACCAGCTCGACGGCGATGTCGTCGGCCCGGTCGTCGTCGTTGCCGTAGGTCGGGAATTCGCCCTCGACGAGATAGTCAACCACCAAACCGGTTTCGTCCCGCACGGGATGAACCGACGCGTACTTGATGGCGGACAGCGAGTCCGTGACGACGCTCAGCCCGGCGACGCCGCACGCCAGGGTGCGCAGGATGGTGCCGTCGTGCAGCGCCATTTCCAGCCGCTCGTAGGCGTACTTGTCGTGCATGTAGTGCACGCAGTTCAACGCGTCGACGTAGACCTCGGCGAGCCAGTCCATGGTGTGATCGAACGCGGCTGCGACCTGCGCATAGTCCAGCACCTCGCCGGTGACCGGCGGGCTGATCGGCGCGATCTGTTGTCCGGTGATCTCGTCGCGGCCGCCGTTGATGGCGTACAGCAACGTCTTTGCCAGGTTGACCCGGGCGCCGAAGAACTGCATCTGCTTGCCGACCCGCATCGCGGAGACGCAGCAGGCGATCGCCGCGTCATCCCCGAACTGACCCCTGATCAGTTCGTCGGACTCGTACTGAATGGCGGAGGTGTCGATGGACACTTTCGCGCAGAATTCCTTGAAACCGATCGGGAGCAGGTCGCTCCACAGCACCGTCAGGTTCGGTTCGGGGGCCGGTCCCAGGTTGTAGAGGGTCTGCAACATCCGGAACGACGTCCGGGTGACCAGCGGCCGGCCGTCCTCGCCGATCCCGCCGATGGATTCGGTGACCCAGGTCGGGTCGCCGGAGAACAGCGAGTCGTATTCGGGGGTGCGCAGGAACCGGACGATGCGCAGCTTGATCACCAGGTCGTCAATCAGTTCCTGCGCCCGCGTCTCGGTGATCCGGCCGGCGGCCAGATCCCGCTGCAGGAAAATGTCCAGGAAGGTCGACGTCCGGCCCAGCGACATCGCGGCGCCGTTCTGCTCCTTGACCGCGCCCAGGTAGGCGAAGTACAGCCACTGCACGGCCTCCTGCGCCGTTTCGGCCGGCCCGGAAATGTCGAAGCCGTAGCCGAGCGCCATTTCCTTCAGTTCGTGCAGTGCCTTGATCTGTTCGGTGTTTTCCTCACGGTCGCGGATGACGTCCTCGACGCTGCGCTGCAGATCGAGTGCGGCCCGTTCGATCTTCTTCGCGTCGACCAAGGCGTCGACGCCGTACAGCGCCACCCGTCGGTAGTCGCCGATGATCCGGCCGCGGCCGTAGGAATCCGGCAGGCCGGTGATGATGTGCGACCGGCGGGCGGCCCTGACCTGCGGCGGGTAGACGTCGAAGACGCCCTGGTTGTGGGTCTTGCGGTAGGTGGTGAAGATCTTCTTGACCTGCGGGTCCGGCTGGTAGCCGTAGGTGACGAGGGCGTCCTCGACCATCCGCCACCCGCCGTTGGGCATGATCGCGCGCTTGAGCGGGGCGTCGGTCTGCAGCCCGACGATCAATTCGGTGTCCCGATCGATGTAGCCGGGCGCATGGGAGGTGATCGTCGACGGGGTGTGCTCGTCGACGTCGTAAATGCCGCGTTCGCGCTCCGCTGGGAACATCGCCACCAGGCGGTTCCACAACGCCGTCGTCCGCTCGGTCGGGCCCTGCAGGAATTCCCCGTCACCGAGATACGGGGTGTAGTTGCGCTGAATGAAGTCCCGGACGTTGATCCCGTCCTGCCATTCGCCGCCCTCGAAGCCGTGCCAGGCGTTCGCTGTTCCGGATGGGGTGGCCGGGTTGATAACGGTCGGTGCCGCGGTGATGGTCATCTATTTCTCCTTGATGGTGCCCTCGCAAGCTCGGGCAACTGGTATCGACGGTAGGGCGGTTGCGCCAACCGGCGGAGAGTCTTAGGTCCCGTTCGGGGGGTGACGGCCGACACGCCGCGCAGGGCCGACGGTGCTGCTACCGGTTGAGTACGGCAACAGCATCGGAGGTCCGCAAACGGCGGCCGGCGGTCCCGTTATGACGACAGCGCAGCCAGGGCAGGCTCCTTCACCGTTGGTGTGTCGGACGGAACCGTCATCCGGCGCCTGGCGTCGTCGATGGAGGTGCCGTAGTACGCGGCGACCATCAGGTCCTTCATGTCAGCCAGCATCGGCATCCGCGGGTTGGCCGGCGCACACTGGTCGCGGTAGGAGCCCATGGCCAACTCGTCCAACTTGGCAACGAAGTCCCGCTCGTTCACACCCTGCGCGGCGAACGAGGCCGGGATGCCGACCTTGGATCGCAGGCTTTCGACGGCGACCGCGTAGGACTCGACGCCCTCGTCCGGGGTACTGGCCGGCAGACCCAGCATCGCGGCGATCTGCTGGAAGCGCTCCGGCGCGACGTAGTACTCGTACTTCGGCCAGCTGGTCAGCTTCGTCGGGATGGTGCCGTTGTAGCGGATCACGTGCGGCAATAGTGTCGCGTTGGTGCGGCCGTGCACCAGATGGAATTGCGCGCCGATGGTGTGTGCCATCGCATGCACGATCCCGAGAAATGCGTTCCCGAAAGCCATTCCGGCGATCGTGCCGGCGTTGTGCATCTTCTCCCTGGCGGCCGTGGTCTCCGGTGTGCCGGGCTCCCCGTTCACCGAGGCAGCGAGATTGTCGAAGATCAACCGGATGGCCTGCAGCGCCATGCCGTCGGTGAAGTCGTTGGCATAGACAGAGACGAAGGCCTCCGTGGCGTGGGTGAGCGCGTCGAACCCGGAGTCGGCGGCCAGCGAGGCCGGCATCTTCGCGGTCAGCACCGGGTCGATGATCGCCACGGTCGGGGTCAGGGCGTAATCGGCCAGCGGGTACTTCTTGCCGGTTTCCGGATCGGTGATGACGGCGAACGGGGTGACCTCGGCGCCGGTGCCGGAGGTGGTCGGGATGCACACCAGTTGCGCGAGGGCGCCGAGCTTCGGGAAGCGGAAGGCGCGCTTGCGGATGTCGAAGAACTTCTCCTTCAGGTCGGAGAAATTGACGTCCGGGTGCTCGTACAGCAGCCACATGACCTTGGCGGCATCCATCGGTGACCCGCCGCCGAGGGCAATGATGGTGTCCGGCTTGAAGGCCCGCATCAGTTCGGCCCCCTTGTGCACGGTGCTGGTGGACGGTTCCGGTTCCACGGAATCGATGATCTGCAGCGCGACCGGCTGCTGCCGGCGCCCCAGGACGTCGAGAATCTTGTCGACGAACCCGAGCCGGGTCATCGTCGAGTCGGTCACGATCGTCACCCTGGACACGTCCAGCATGCTCACCAGGTAGCGAATGGCGTTGGGCTCGAAGAACGTCTTGCTCGGCACCTTGAACCACTGCAGGTTGTTGTTGCGCCGGCCGACCCGTTTGATGTTGATCAGGTTGATGGCAGAGACGTTGCCGGACACCGAGTTATGGCCGTAGGAGCCGCAACCCAGCGTCATCGACGGCACGAAGGCGTTGTAGACGTCACCGATCCCACCCATCGAGCTGGGGGAGTCGCGGATGATCCGGACCGCCTTGACCCGGCGGCCGAATTCGATCGCCAGCTTCTCGTTCTCGGTGTGGATGGCAGCGCTGTGCCCAAGGCCGTCCAACTCGACCATTTGCTCGGCCAGGCTGATGCCGGCCTCCGCCGATTCTGCCCGCAGCACGGACAGCACCGGGCAGAGCTTCTCCCTGGTCAGCGGCTCATGCACACCGACCGAGGACACCTCCGCCAGGATGATCGACGTTTCCTTCGGTACGGAGAAGCCGGCCTGTTCGGCGAGCCACACCGGGCTCTGCCCGACGATGGCGGGGTTGAGCTTCGCGCCGGAGCAGGCGGTGCCGTTCGCCTCCGCACCGAACAGCAATCGCTCCAGGGCAGCCTTCTCCTCGGGGTTGCACCGGTAGGCGTGCAGTTTGGCGAACTCGGCCATTGCTGCTTCGTAGATCGGCTCGTCCAGGATGACCGCCTGTTCGGAGGCGCAGACCATCCCGTTGTCGAACGACTTCGAGGCGACGATGTCGTTGACCGCTCGCTTGATCTTCGCCGTGCGCTCGATGAAGGCGGGCACGTTGCCGGCGCCAACGCCGAGCGCAGGCTTGCCACAGGAGTAGGCGGCCTTGACCATCGCGTTTCCGCCGGTGGCCAGGATGAGGGCGACCCCAGGGTGGTTCATCAGGGCGTCCGTCATTGCCAGGGAAGGGTTCTCGACCCACTGAATGCAATTCTCGGGCGCACCGGCGGCAATGGCAGCGTCCCGGACCACCTTGGCGGCCGCGGCGGAACAGTGCTGCGCGGCCGGGTGGAACGCAAAGATGATGGGATTGCGGGTTTTCAGTGCGATCAGGCTCTTGAAAATCGCTGTCGAGGTGGGGTTCGTCACCGGGGTGATGCCACAGATCACGCCCACCGGTTCGGCGATCTCGGTGATACCCGAGATCTCGTCGTTGCTGATCACCCCGACGGTCTTGAGGTACTGCAAGGAATGAGTGACCTGTTCGGAGACGAAGATGTTCTTCACGGCCTTGTCCTCGAACACCCCCCGCCCGGTCTCGGCGACGGCGGCCTGAGCGAGTTGACCGTGCTGGTCGAGGGCGGCGACGGAGGACTTCTTGACAATGAAGTCGATGTCGCTCTGCGAGAACGCAGCGTAGGCATCGAGGGCCCGGGTGGCATTGGCGACCAGCAGGTCGATCGCCTGGGCGGTGCGGACCGCTTCGGCGCTCGGCCGGTCCGCGGAGCCGTTCGTGGTCTTCCCGGGTGAGGTTGTTCCATTGGTGGCGCTGGGCTTTTCGGCGTTCAGAATGGTGGACGCGGACATTGGGCTTCCAATCGGAAGGAGAGTGGACCGGCACATCGCCGACCCACCCCTCACGCTAGGAGAACCGGGCCCGGCCGTATCGGGCCAAAGGTCCCGGCTTTCGTGATCGATCCAGATTCGGCTCGTGATCGTCGTCACGGCCCCCAATCGGCGATCGGCTTGCGACCGGCGATCGGCTAGCGGCCGGCGAACAGGCTGAGCGCGAAGGCCACCACGGCGGCGTTGTAGAAGAAACTCACCACCGAATGCACCATGACGTGCCAGCGCATCCGGGCCGTCGTCACCAGAACGTCCGACACCGAGAACGCGGTGCCGATGGTCACCGCGAAATACAGGTAGTCGACCGGCGCCGGAAACTCGGTGTCCGGAAAGGTCAGCCCGCCGCCGGCCGCGCGGTAGATCGACGAATAGCGGCGGGCGTACCCGACCTGCAGCAGCATCCAGGACATCACCATCGCAATGACGCCGAGGATGTTCAGCAGGATCGCGTAGTCGTCGGGGTTGTCGGAGGTGGCAATGTCGATCGCGACGGAGAATCCGATCAGGCTGGCAACGATTGAAAAGGCGAAGTTGAAGCGGAATCGCTCGGCCGGTGGGACCTGGGCCTGGGTACGGGGCGGCCGCTTCCGGGTGCGGCGCAGCACGATGACACCGAGGCCGATATAGCTCAGCGCCAGCAGGTCCCAGATCGCCAGATAGGCGAGTTCGTCGTCGTCGGAGATCACGATGAACCCGAGACCGACCAGGATCAGCGCGATCTCGGTCAGCCGGACAACTAGCTTGGTCAGCACAACCCGCACCCGGGTGGCCGCGGGGACGACCGGATCAGCGGGTGCCACGTCCTAGAGGTATTGGCCGTGACCGGTGTTCGAGCCGAGCGGTCCACTCGGTGACTCCGCCTGGCCCTGCCCGGGCGGCAATCCTCTGCGCATCTGCTCGAGCTGCACCCTGGCGGCCATCTGCTGGGCGACCAGGGCGGCCTGCAGCCCGTGGAACACCCCTTCGAGCCAGCCGACCAGCTGCGCCTGGGCGATGCGGAGTTCGCCGTCGGAGGGGATGCTGTCCTCGGAGAAGGGGAGGGAGAGCCGCTCCAACTCGTCCCGTAGTTCCGGGGTCAGCCCGGTCTCCAGTTCTTTGATGGATCGCTCGTGGATCTCCCGCAGTCTGGCCCGGCTCGCGTCATCCAACGGGGCGGCCCTGACCTCCTCCAGCAGTTGCTTGATCATGGTGCCGATCCGCATCACCTTGGCCGGTTCGCCGATGGCGTCGGCCGGGTCGAAAGCCCCTTCCTCCGCGGCCGGACCGGCGGAATCCGCAGAATCACCGGATCCGCTGTCGCTGCCGACACTGCTGGTGCCGCCGGCACTGTTCGGCACATCGGCGAAGCCGACGGGCTGGCCGTCGGGGCCGATCACCACCACCCGGTGGCTGGGGGACTCGGTCATCGTGAACTCTCCTCGGCATGGGAATCAGCAACATCGACAGCAGGAACGGGGGCATGAGGACCAGCGACAGTGTCACCGGAGCCGGAGCTGGAACCGATGGCGGGTGCCCGCAGGACGATCTTGCCGACATGTCCGCCGCGCGCCAAACGCCGGTGCGCTTCGCCGGCTTCGCGCATGTCCAGCACGGTGTCGATGACCGGCCGGATATCGCCGGCAGCGATCCGCGGCCAGAGCCGTTCGCGGACCTCGGCGACGATGGCGCCCTTGGAACCGGGCCCGGTCTCCGGGCGGGAGCGCAGCGCGGTGGCGATGATCCCGGCCCGCTTGCGCAGCAACGTGTTGATATTCAGCTCCGCGGTGGTGCCGCCCTGCAGGCCGATGACCATCAGCCGCCCGCCGTCGGCGAGGGCATCGACGTTGCGCTGCAGATACTTCGCCCCGACGACGTCAAGGATGATGTCGACCCCCCGGCCATCGGTGGCGGCCATCACCTCGGCGACGAAGTCCTGCTCCGTGTAGTTGATCGCCACGTGCGCGCCCAGGTCGACGCACGCCTGCAAGGCCGCCGCGCGGGACGCCGTGACCGCGACCGTCGCGCCTTCCATCCTGGCCACCTGGATGGCCATCGTTCCGATACCGGAACTGCCGCCGTGGATCAGCACCGTCTGCCGGGCCGACAGGCCGGCCGTCATCACCAGGTTGGACCAGACCGTGCAGGTCACCTCGGGCAGGCCGGCCGCACTGATCAGGTCGACCCCGTCCGGGACGGGCAGCACCTGCACCGCGGGGACGACGACCCGCTGGGCGTACCCGCCACCGGCCAGCAGGGCGCAGACCTCGTCACCGACCTGCCAGCTCGTCACCCCGGGACCCACAGCGGCGATCACGCCGGAGCACTCCATCCCGAGGATGGGCGACGCGCCCGGCGGAACCGGGTAGTGGCCGGCGGCCTGCAACAGGTCGGCCCGGTTGACGGCGCTCGCCGCGACATCGAGCAACACCTCGCCCGGCCCGGCCACCGGGTCCGGGAACTCCGCCCAGCCCAAGGTCGGCGGGGATCCTTCTTTTCCGGCGGTCTGTTCTTCGATGGTCACGGCCCACATTCGCCCGAGGGTAGCCGCGCCACCCGACACCGCGACCGCGCGGCCATCCGGCGGCGTCGACATCGGCACCGGAGTCGGGCGGTGCCCATCGGCGGGCAACGAACATTCGGGTTGTCCGGACCCCGCAGCGCCGGGCAGGCTACCCAGGGTGACCCCGCCCGATCGCACCCTCGCCGAGTACTGGCCGGTCTTCGGGCTGCGGCTGGCCACCCCCAGGCTGGTGCTCACCCCGCTGCAGGACGACGACCTTGTCGAAGTCCTCGACCTCATCCTGTCCGGTATTCATGACGCGGGCCGGATGCCGTTCGCCATGCCGTGGACGGACGCGCCGCGGGCCGAACTGATCCCCAACACCCTGCGCTACTACTGGACGGCGCGCGGCGCCACGACGCCGGAGTCCTGGCAGCTGCCGTTCCTGGTCCGCCGCGGCGGTGTGCTGGTCGGCCTGCAGGAACTGATGGCCAAGGACTTCGCCATCACCAAGCGGGTGGAGACCGGCTCCTGGTTGGGCGCTGCGCACCAGGGCGACGGCATCGGCACGGAGATGCGCGAGGCAGTGCTGCAATTCGCCTTCGACCACCTCAAGGCGACCCGCGCGGACAGCGGCGCATTCCTCGACAACCCGCGCTCGCAGCGGGTGTCGGAGAAACTGGGCTACTCCCGTGACGGCACCGCCGTGCTGCAGCGGCGACCCGGCGAACGGGCCGTCGAACAGCGTTTGACGCTGGCTCCGGAGCAGTTCGTCCGGTCGAACTGGGCCGTCCAGGTCCGCGGCCTGCCGCTCTGCCGGGCCTACTTCGGGATCTGACTTCTCGTCGGTCTCCGGCCCCGGTTGGTGCAGGGCCAGGTCGTCCCTTGACAGACTGTGGCCATGTCGGCGCCAGAGCGGGACCCGGGCGCTGGGTCGCCGGGGGTGGTGGACCGCATCCCGGCGCCCGCGCTGTTCCTGGCCTCGGGCTTCACCCAGTACGCCGGCGCCGCCCTCGCCGTCGGACTCTTCGCCGTCATACCTGCGGCATCGGTCGCGTGGTGGCGGTTGGCGGTATCGGCGGTCGTGCTGCTCGCCTGGCGTCGTCCGTGGCGGCAGCGGTGGACTCGGCGGGAACTCGGCGGTGCGGCCCTCTTCGGGGTCGTGCTCGCCACGATGAACGTCTCGTTCTACATCGCGATCGAGTACCTGCCGCTGGGCACCGCTGTGGCGATCGAGTTCCTCGGGCCCGTTGCGGTGGCCGGGGCGACCGGCCGTGGTTGGCGGGATCGGATCGGGATTGCCCTGGCTGCGTTGGGTGTCGTCCTGCTGGCGGGTGTCCAGCTCGACGGCGGGTTGTCGGCCGAGGTCGTCATCGGCCTGGTCGCCATTCTCGGTTCGGCGGTTTCCTGGGCCGGTTACATCCTGCTCGGCCGGCGGATCGCGGTGAAGCGCGACGGCATCAGCGCGCTGGCGGTCGGGATGACGGCCGGTGCGGTGGTCTACTCGCCGCTGGCGTTCGGCGCGGTTGCTCCGGTGGTCACCGAACCCGCTCGGCTGTTGGCCGTGGTCGGCATCGCGGTGCTCAGCTCGGTGATCCCCTACGCGATCGAGCAACTCGTCCTGCGGCGGGTGACCGCGGCCCGGTTCGCCATCCTGCTGGCCCTGTTGCCGGTCACGGCGGCCGTGACCGGCGCCGTCCTGCTGGCACAGCTACCCACGCCGTTGGAGATCCTCGGGATGATCATGATCTGTGCGGCGATCGTGCTGTCCGCGCGAGGTTCGGCGGGCGGGTCCGGCCCTGCCGCCGTCGGGGGTACCGAACCCGATGTCCGGGGACCCGATGGTGGGCCGGTCGAGCCAATTCCATCCTGATGGCCGTCACTCAGGAGGGTGACGTCGGATCCACCCGTTCGGGTTGATCGGCCGGGCGGGGAGGGTGGACGGCGGGCGCGTTCTTCGCCAGAACATCGCGGCGAAGCGTGCAAATCGACCCTGCGACCGCAAATCTGGCATTACGCAGAGTTTCGGCCTGACCCGAAAGTGATGGCCGCCGGTGTGCTGCGGTCAGCATGCTGATTTCACAGGGTGAAATGCCTGGGTGAAATGCCGCAGCGGAGATCTGCCCGATCCGCGGCACCACCAAGACAGTGAACCGACCGACGATCGCCTGGCCGCGAGGGGTGGCCAGGCGAGAGGGGTTGCTTCCAATGACTGGATACGACCCGATCCGAATCGGAATCCGGCTGCCGCCGGCCCCCGGGGGTGGGCCCGCGGCAGTGCGGCTGATGTGTGATCGACGAATCGTCAGCACGGACCCGCGCGTCATCAACTGGTGGCACGAATCTCCGGTGCTGCGGCTGGGGGCCCGCGCGCTGGCGCGCCTCGTCCATCGTGATTGGCGGAGCCTGCTCGTGAGCGCCCGAGTTGGTGTGGTCTGCGGCAGTCCCGACCTACCGAGTGGACTCCACCATGACCGTCCCGAGGGCCGTCAGGCGGTGGATCACCCGGTTGCCCTGCCGGGTGGAGGTGATCAGGTTGGCGACCCGCAGCACACTCGCGTGCTCGCTTGCTGACGCCACCGAAATGTGCGCCGTCCGGGCCAGCGCCGACGTCGTCAGCTCGCCCTGCGCCAGCGCAATCAGCACGGTCGCCCGGGTCGCCCCCATCAGATCCGCCAGGGCGCTGGTACCCGGCGTACTGGCCGGACCGGTGAATGTGTGCCGGTCCGCCGCGACGGGGACCGTCAGCAGAAACGGCTCGTCCTCGTCGGGATCAGGTACCCGGAAGGTGGGGGTCGAGGCGAACACTGACGGCAGCAACAACAGACCGCGCCCGCCTGCCTCGAAGGTGTCGGTGGGTGCGATCGACCGGCTGATCATCTGATGAACACAGCCAGGCGGACAGGCCGTCCGGAGGTCCATGGTCAGCACCGGGGGCTGCCAGCTGACGCTCGGGTGCAGCGAGTTCAGCAGCGAGTCGATGCCACGGGCGGCCAGCAGACGCATCAGTGCATCGCGGCCGCCCGCGGTGTAGGTGGTGATCGCCGTCCAATAGGGCCGGAGCGCGACTTCGTGAAATCGGCGGAGGGCCCCACCGAAGTTGGCGATGGCGGCTTCGTCCCCGTCGGCCAGGCCGCGCGCGGGGCCGGCGGGGATGCCCAGACTGCCGAGGTACTCGACCTCTGAGCGCCACTTCTCGACCGGTGCCGAAAGGATGTTGTCCAGTGCTACCTCGAAGCTGCGACCCGCGGTCGGCGGCGTCTGGGTAAGGTCGCTGACCTGGACGAATGGTGAGTTCATCACCTCGAGCAGCGGCACGCCGGCCGGGCCGAGCGAGGAGACCGTGTGCCGGGCCCAGCCGCCAAGCAGGGGATCGGCGGCGAGCAGCGGCAGCCGGTGCGCGCCGATGATCATTTCCTCGATGGGGTCGGCGAAGGGTAGGAGCCGGACCTTGCGCAGGTCGGCGCCGCTGAGTTCCAGGTGGACCTTCGGCAAAGGTCAGCCCAGGGAGTTGGTGTCGAAGGTGTTGCAGGCGGCCGGATCTCCGGACTGATATCCGGCGAGGAACCACTTCTGCCGCTGCGCAGAGGTCCCGTGGCTGAACTGGGACGGGTCGACCCGCTGACCGGCGAGGTTGGTCTGGATGTAGTCGTCACCGATCGCGCCCGCTGTTTCGATCGCGTTCTGCAGGTCGGCATTGGTGATCTCGGTGATCAGCACCTGGCCGCTGGCGTCGGGCACCGTGGTCGCGTGGTTCGCCCAGACTCCTGCGTAACAGTCGGCCTGCAGCTCCAACCGGACGGATCCGGAGGTTGCGCCGGTTGCGGTGCCGACCCGGTCGCTGGTGCCGAGCAGGTTCTGCACGTGGTGGCCGTATTCGTGGGCGAGGACGTAGGCCTGGGTGAACGGCGCGTCGTTGGCCCCGAACGTCGTCTTCAGCTCGTTCCAGAAGGACAGGTCGATGTAGACCATCTGGTCGGGCGGACAGTAGAAGGGCCCCATCCCGGACGTGCCCTGGCCGCAGCCGGTACTCGTCGCACCATTGAAGAAGACCGTGTCCGCCTGTTGATAGGTGGTGCCCGACGCGGCGAGGGCATCCGTCCAGTAGCCCTGAACGGAGTTGATGACCGCAACGACGGCGCAGTCGTCGTTGGTATTCGCGTCTGCGCCAGTGCGGCACTGCGATTCCAGCTGGCCGTTGTCGACCGAGGTGTTTCCGCTGGCGCCGGCCAGCATTCCGGCCGATCCCGTTGATGAAGAGCCGCCACCGCTGAAAACGTTGAACAGGATGATTCCGACAACGATCAACAGTCCGAGGCCACCGCCGCCGACCGCGATCCCGCCCTTGCCGCCCGGCATCGACGGCATCCCGCCGAACCCGCCGCTGCGGCCACCGCCGCTGCCTCGGCGATCCTGGACCTGCGAGGTGTCCAGCCGGGCGTTGGGGTTGAACTTCATTGTTGGCCCCCCGGGGACTCGACGACGGCGAGCCCGGCCGGGCTCTCGCGATCACTGTAGGTCCCGTGCGTGGAGGGCACTGAACAATCCCGCTCCTGCGTCGCAGGGTTTGTTCAGTGCCCTCCTGCCGTGTCGACTGGCGGCCCTCCTTCGTCGGGTCCGACTAGCTGATAAAACAATGTGCCCAGTGAGCAACATTGCGCAATGGGCAAGACGCGGCTATTGTCTGTCGGGTGAGCAGCAGAACGGATCCGGGCGGCCCGGCCCAACTGGCGGACATCGGCCGGGCAGGTTTGCGCGAGCGGAAGAAGGACGCCACCCGTCGGGCGCTGGCCGAGGCGGCGATGAACCTCTGCATCGAGCGCGGCTACTCGGCGGTCACCATCGCCGACATCACCGACTTCGTCGGGGTCTCGCGCCGCACGTTCTCCAACTACTTCGCCGGCAAGGCGGAGTGTGTCGGAGCGGCTGCCGAGGGCTGGTTCGACGACATCGTGCAGTGGATCGCGACGGCGCCGCCGGCCCTGCCGTTCGATGAACTGCTGTGCGACGCGCTGCTCCGGGTCGCGGCCGATCTGCCGGACCGGTGGGAGCTGTTCGCCGTGCTGATGCACAGCGAACCGGAACTCAAGGCGATGCTCGGCGCCATTGACGAGACCAACTGCGAGCAGTTGGCGCAGGTCGTCGCTCCCAGATTCGGATTCGCCGAGGACGACATCCGGGTGCGAATGCTCGCCACGTTCGCCACCGTCGCCGGCCGCACCTGCCTGGAGGAATGGGTGCTCCGCGGCCGTCCCGGCGGCGATCAGAGCTTCGCAGCCCAACTCACCCTGGCGTTCTCGATCATCGACATCACGGCGTTCAGCGTCCCCGGGGTGAGCCCCGACATCGTGCCGGCGGCAGGGCTGGGCGATGTGCCCGCGACGTCGCCCAACTGACAACTCCCGCAACGCGCGCCACGTGCGCGCCGACCCCCGTTTGACTTTTCGCTTTCCGATTTCCACTTCACTTTCCGTACGCGCCGTCCACCGGCGACCGATAGCCAGGAGATTCCATGGCCACCCTGCTCTACCGTCTCGGACACTTCGCCACCCGCCGGCGGTGGGCCGTGTTGATCGTCTGGCTGGCGTTGCTGATCGGGCTCGGCGGCGCGGCAGCCGCCTTCTCCGGAACCATGACCTCGTCCTTCTCCATCCCGGGCACCAAGGCGCAGGCCGCGTTGGACCAGCTCGGCGAGAAGATTCCGGGCGCCGGGGACGCCAGCGGCCGGATCGTCTTCGCCGCTCCGGAGGGCAAGACGCTGGCCGAGCCGGACTACCAGCAGGCCATCGCCACAGTCGTCGCACAGGCCGAGGAGTTGCCCGGCGTGACCAGGGTGATCGACCCGGCGACCGGACAGACCATCTCGCCCGACCGGCGCGTCGCATTCGCGCAGGCCTCCTTCGCCGGCCAGTTGACCGAGGTCCCGGAGGCCACCCAGGCCGAACTCGCGACGATTGCCGCCGCCAATGAGGTCGGCGGCCTGCAGATCGAGCTGGGTGGCGCCGCGGTCGCGCAGGCACCCGCCATCGGCTCGACGGAGGGTATCGGCGTCATTGTCGCGATGGTCGTGCTGTTGATCACCTTCGGCTCCATCGTGGCCGCCGGCCTGCCGATGCTGACCGCGCTGATCGGTGTCGGCACCGGCATGGCGGCGATCCTCTGGGCCTCCAGCGCCATCGAAATGTCCAACACCGCACCGATTCTGGCGTTGATGCTGGGGTTGGCCGTCGGCATCGACTACGCGTTGTTCATCGTCTCCCGGCACCGCTCCCAGGTGAAGGTCGGGATGCCGATCGAGGAGTCCATCGCCCGCGCGAACGGTACGGCCGGCACCGCCGTCGTCTTCGCCGGGTTGACGGTGCTGATCGCCCTGGCCGGGCTGTCGGTCGTCGGAATCCCGTTCCTGACGGTGATGGGCCTGGCCGCCGCCGGCACCGTCGGGATCTCGGTGCTCATCGCGATCACCCTGCTACCGGCACTGCTGGGCTTCGCCGGGGAGAAGGTGCTGCGCAAGAAGGACCGCGCTGACGCCGCCGCCCTGCGGGCCGAGTCGACCGGGCCGCACGGCGTGATCGACCATGCCCACTCGCCGAACCGGTGGATCCGGATGATCACCAAGCGACCGGCCCTGGTGTTGATCGCCGGCGTGCTCGGTCTGGGCATCATTGCCATCCCGACGTTGTCGCTCTACCTCGGGCTGCCCGACGACGGAACCGCCGCCCCCGACACCACGAAGCGGGAGGCCTACGACCTGATCTCGCAGTCATTCGGGCCCGGCATCAACGGTCCCCTGCTGATCACCGTCGCGGTGGACGACCCGACCACGATCGAGACCGCCCTCGGCGCGACCGCGCAGGCCCTGAGCAGCACCCCGGACGTCATGTTCGCGGCCCCGGGCGGCGTCAGCGCCGACGGCACGTTCGGCTTTGTCACGGTCGTCCCGACATCCGGGCCGTCGGACGAGGCCACCCAGGAACTCGTGCACTCCCTGCGCGACCAGGCGCCCGCGCTGGGTACGACGGTCGGCGGCACCGTCGCCGTCACCGGGTTGACCGCGGCGGCGATCGACATCTCCGACAAACTCGCCGACGCCCTGCCGGTCTACCTGCTGATCGTCGTCGGGCTGGCGCTGGTCCTGCTGTTGCTGATCTTCCGCTCCATCGTCGTCCCGGTGGTCGCCGCACTCGGCTTCCTGCTGACGATCGGCGTCTCCTTCGGTGCGGTGGTCGCGGTCTACCAGTGGGGTTGGCTGAGCGCGATCTTCGGCGTTGACACCCCAGCGCCGATCATCAGCTTCCTGCCGATCCTGCTGATCGGCGTGCTCTTCGGGCTGGCCATGGACTACCAGGTGTTCATGGTGTCCGGCATGCGCGAGGCCTACGTGCACGGCGCCGACGCGAAACGCGCCGTGGTGAGCGGTTTCTCTGCCGGTTCCAGGGTGGTGACGGCGGCCGGGATCATCATGGCCTCGGTGTTCGCCGGCTTCATTCTCGCGCCGGACACGATCATCGCCTCGATCGGATTCGCGCTCGCGATCGGTGTGCTGGTAGACGCGTTCGTCGTCCGGATGACGCTGACCCCCGCGGTGATGCTGCTGCTCGGCAAGAGCGCCTGGTACCTGCCGCGGTGGGTCGACAAGATCCTGCCCAACGTTGACATCGAAGGCGAGAAGCTCTTGGCTGCGCTGAATGCAGCGCACGCTGCCGACACGGCCGGGGCCGCTGACGCGTCCGGCGCGGGGTCGCGCGATGGTGGGTCGGGAGCGGGTGGCTCTGCTGCAGGTGGTTCTGGCGACCTCGCCATGGCCGGGGCCGGCGCCCGGCACGGGGCAGGCGCACACGAGGCGGACCACCTGGCGGTCGTGCCGACGCCCGTCCCGCAGGCGGGGCGGGGGCGGCACCGCAGGGAGGAATAGCACCCCCCATCGATTCGCCAGGTTCGGACCTTGAGTTTCGACAGGAAGGTCCGGAACTGGCGAATCGACGGGTCAGCGGAGAGCCAGACGGCGGGTCGGGTCGGCGGGGCCGCCGGCTCAGCGGCCGCGCTCGTTGGCGGTGGCGTCAGCGGGCCGGGACTGCACGGGCACCCTGCGCAGCCAGAGCCGGATGCCCTGCCAGCGGATCAGCGCCGCGGTGCGCAGGGTCAGCAGCGGCCAGCGGAGCAGCGCCGTGACGGCCGACCGGGTGCTCACTGCGCGGCCGCGCCCGGTCAGGGTGGCGACGAACGGTGTCTGCTCGTCCTGCCGGAGCGCAATCGACACCGACAGGTTCTCGCCGGGAACGGGGGTGCGCATCAGGTACGTCCCACCCATCGGCAGGAACGGCGAGACGTAGAACTCCTTGCCGACGGTGTCCTTGCCCGACTCGTCCGGCCGCAACAGGTAGACATGCCGCCCGCCGTAGGTGTTGTGCACCTCCGCGATCACTGCGATCAGCTCCAGGTCCGCGTCCTCGCCAGGCTCACTCCCACTCGGCCGGGGAGCGAAGCAGTAGAAGACCGACAGCGGATTGAACACATGCCCGGCCACCCGCGGGCAGGTCAGCAGCAGGATCCGGTCCGCCCGCAGGCCGTTCTCGGCCAGCGCGGCCCTGGCGTTGTTCGCCAGGCTGACTGCTGGGTCGCCCAGGTGGTCGCGGGATTGGAATCGGGTGAACGGCCGCAGCGGGCGGGGCAGCACCGGCAGGTCGTCGACGTCGACCAGCCAATAACACGTGCTGTAGCTGAACGTCCTCGTCACGGCCCCCGGGGCGTTGCTGTTCCGGCGGTGCCCGGTGGACGCGAAGTAGATCCGCGGCTCGGGCACACCGCCAGCTGAGTTGGGTCGACTTTTAGCGCGGGTTTCAGTCGCAATCGGCCGAAAAGTCGACTCAATTACCGCCTCTGGCGGCCCGGGTGCGTCCTTGGTCGAAGCATCCTTGCTGGGTGCGTCGATGTTCACCAACCAACCCCGAACGACTCGGCGGCCCGCACTCCGGAGGCGCAACCGTCCTCGTGGAAGCCCCAGCCCTGCCAGGCCCCGGCGAAAGCGGTCCGGCCGTCGTTGAGCGTCGACAGCTCCCGTTGGGCCGCCACCGACTTCCGGGTGTAGGTGGGATGCGCGTAGTTCATCTCAGCGAGCACCGTCGAAGGGTCCACCGCGCCGTCCGCGTTCAGCGTCACGACGTAGTCGGCGTCATCGGTGATCCGCTGCAGGATCTTCAGGTCGTAGCTGATCTTGACCCGCTTGTCGTCGGACTGGCAGCTGTCCATCTGGTAGTTCCAGGACGCCCGCGCCCGGGGATTGCGCGGCAGCATCGACGCATCGGTGTGCAGCAGCGTGGTGGACGGCAGGTACTCGAACGCGCTGAGCAGCCGGGACTCGGCCGCGGTCGGGTCGGCCAGCAGGCGCACGGCCTGGTCGGGATGCGCGGCGATGACGACCCGATCGGCGTGGTGCACCTGGTCGGATTCGTCACGGATCTCGACGCCGTCGGCATGCCGGGTGATCGACCGGATCGGGGTCGCGGTGTTGACCGCCGACAGGTTCTTGGCCGCTCGCTCGACGTAGTTCCGGGAGCCGCCGACCACAGTGCGCCACTGCGGGGAGCCGGTGACGGACAGCATGCCGTGATTGTCCAGGAACGTGAACAGGTAGCGGGCCGGGTAGCCGCGGGCGCCGTCGAAACCGCACGACCAGACGGCCGAGACCAGCGGCAACATGAAGTGGTTGGTGAAGTAGTCGGTGAACCGGCCGGCCGTCAGGAACTCCTGCAAGGTCTGCTCGTCGTCGGAACCATCGAGCACCGCGCGGGCCCGCCGGTGGAAGTACTTCACCTGCGCCAGCATCGCCAGGTACTTCGGCCGGACGATCGACGAGCGCTGCGCGAACAGCCCGCCGATCCCCTTCGAACCGGCGTACTCCAGGCCGCAGCCGTGGCAGCTCACGCTCATCGACATCTCGGAATCCTGGGTCGCGACACCGAGTTCGGCGAACAGTCGCAGCAGATTCGGGTACGTGCGGTCGTTGTGCACCAGGAACGCCGAATCCAGGCCGGCGACCTGCCCGTTCGTCATCGCCACGTCATGGGTGTGCGCATGCCCGCCGAGCCGTTCGTCGGCCTCGAACAACTGGACGTCGAACTGACGCTGCAGCAGGTGCGCGGCGGTGAGGCCGGCCACCCCGCTGCCCACGACTGCGACGCTCGGACGGGTGCTCGGTGACATCGGCACTGCTCCTTCTCCTGCCAGCACCCCACCAGGGTGCGGCGCGTTGTGCGGCCACGTCGGGCCGGCGATACATCGGCTGCCCGATCACTGCTCATTCGGAACCGACCCCGGCCACGGCTTGCTGGGTGCGCTCGCCCGAATTGGCCCCGATGCGTTCGGTGTCGTTATCTCTACCGTTCCCCGGGCCTCATCAGATCACGCACGGCGTGCCGATTTCCCTCACCCGCAGACCTCGCCAACCTCCAGCGTCCTATCGTCGCACCATGCCTGCAGACGTCCCCACGATCATCGCGACCTCCATCGGCTTCGACTCCCGCGGCCGGGATCGGCTGGATTGGGACGCCGGGCCGGTGTTCGACCTGGCAGCGGAGCTGTCCGGGGCTGCCGGAACGCCGAAGGTCTGCTACCTCGGCACGGCGACCGGCGACGACGCCGCGCGGATCGCCGGAACGTACTCCGCGCTGGCCGACCGGTTCCGGGCCAGCCACGTCGAGGTGTTCACCATGCCGAACATCGACGACGTCCGGGGACACTTCCTGGACCAGGACGTGATCTGGGTCGGCGGTGGATCGGTGGCAAACCTGCTGGCGCTGTGGCGGCTGCACGGGTGGGACGACTACCTCCGGGAAGCCTGGGAGGCGGGTGTGGTGCTCGGCGGGGTGTCGGCCGGCTCGATCTGCTGGCACAACGGCGGCACCACCGACTCGTTCGGGCCCGTGTTGCGGCCGGTCACCAACGGACTGGGGTTCCTGCCGTACTCGAACGGGGTGCATTACAACTCGGAGCTGCAACGCCGGCCGCTGTTCCACCGGTTGATCGCTGCCGGCACGTTGACCGATGGGTATGCCACCGATGACGGCGTCGGGCTGGTGTACCGGGGGACGGACATGGTCGAGGCGATCGCCGACCGACCGGACTGTGCGGCCTATCGGGTGGTGCGGGACCCGGCCGGCGTCGCGGTGGAGACCGTCATCGAGCCGCGCTTGTTGCGCTGAGGCGGTGGCTGCTGGCGATTCCGGTCGCCGGCGACGAAGTCGTCATGTCAACGCTCTAGACTCAGCGGCAACGGAGGCGTGTCCGAGCGGCCGAAGGAAGCCGCCTTGAAAGCGGCCAGGTGTCAAAAGCCTCGGGGGTTCAAATCCCTCCGCCTCCGCCAAAATCACTGAACGATCTTGGTACCGAATGGGGACCGCGGCGGTACCATTGGTCGTGGCAACCAATCTGAGGTTGAGTCCGGAAACGGCCAGTGCGCTGCAGGACGCCGCACGAGCAACTGGCCGTTCGCAACAGGAACTGATTCGCGAGGCAGTCGATCAGTACCTCGGTGTTCATGCCGAATCCCCTGAATTGCGACGGTTGATCGCTTCCGGGATCGCCCGACCCGGCACTCCGTTTCAGGATGTGCAACCGACGATCGTTGCTCCGCCCGGAGGGAGCAGCCTCGACCTCCTCGATCGGGACGACGATCGTTGACGATCATCTACGCGGATACGTCCGCGCTGCTCAAGCGCGTGCTCATCGAACCGCAGTCGGACGCGCTACGAACGGTTCTCCGGGAGCGGCACGATGCAGGCGACGTCCTGGCGTCATCGTCACTGGCATGGCTTGAGGTCTATCGCTCGTTGCGTCGTCTGCAGACGATGGATTTCGAGGTGTTGGCGTCGTCTGCCCTATCCGGGATCGTCGAAATCCCGCTCACCGAAGCTGCTCTGACCCAGGCGCGACGAGTGGGACCGGAAACGCTTGGATCGCTTGATGCGATCCACCTGGTCGCCGCGGTCGCTGTTGGTGCGACATCGATGCTCACCTATGACGACCGGCTCGGCGGAGCTGCGAATCTGCTGGGATTTGAGGTTCTCGCCCCCCGAGCCTAGGCAAGTCGTTACGGCCGCCACTCCAGCTGCCGGTACAGGGCGTCCCCGCCGGTGTCGACGAACCCGGCCTTGAGCAGCCAATTCAGGGCCGCAGTACCGAAGACGGCGGAGTGCCGGACCGGGCGTTGGGCGTTGCCGGCGGCCGCGAGAACCGTCCTGAGCACCTCACTGCCGATACCCTGCCGTTGTCGTGCCGGGTGGATGGCGATGTCCACCAGGGTGATCGGCGCCGCCGCAACGGGTGCGGAGTCGTCGTCCAGGTCCAGCAGGATCCGGCCGACAACTTCCCCGTCCACGGTGATACCGACGTCACGGCCGCGGGGGTGGTCGCCGCCGAGCTGCCGCTTGCGCGTGACCACCTGCACGTCGACCAGTTTGCGCAATTGGTTGGGTCGCATTCCGGAGTCGGCCCAGTCGTCGGCCAGCAGCGCCCGGTGGACGTCATCACCGATGCCCACCTCGTCACCGGTGAGCGGCCATGGACCCGGTATGACGCCGATCGGGGTATTGACCTCTCGGGCCATGTCGTCGATCACGGAATCCAGCGCCTGCTGATGGGCCGTCGGTTGGCCGGGCTTGTCGGAAACCACGATTGCGACCCACCTTCACGTTGATGTCCCCGGGGCGTAAGAAACCCCAGGGACATCGTTGCGTGTCCGGCCGGCTGGTGCCCGGCGGGTGGCTCTTCAGCCTCTTGGGGACGGTGCGAGAGTGCCCTGCTCCAGCAGGTGACGTAGACGGTCGAAGTTCCGGTCGAGATTCCGTTGGGTGCTGCGGGCCAGCAGCGGCTGCAGCAGCCGCATCGCCCCGGCCGGTCGGCCGGTCACGGTGAACGCGACGCGGGTTGCGCGTTCGTCACCGGAGACAACAAAGGACAGGGTGGTGGGCAGCGGTCCGGTGACGCTCTCGATCGTCATCCGCGACGGCGCGACGTGCTCGGTGACCACCCAGGTGTAGGTGTATTCGCGACCCATCGACCGCAGCCGGGTGCGGACCGTGCTGCCGACCCCGATGGGATCCGGGGAGGTCAGTTCCTCGCTGATCACGGTGTCGTCCCACTGCGGGCGGTTTCGGGCGTCCGCGACGAAGGCGAAGACCTCGGTGATCGGCTTTTCGATGGTGGTCCGGACGGTGCTGGCGAACATGGCGGCTGCTCCTTGACGTGTGGTGGCGGGGTTGGTTTCAGGCGCTGATCGGCGAGAGGACGGCGGCCGTCGGTGCGGCGGCCCGGGCACGCCACAGGAAAACGGCCATCGCCAGCAGCCACAGGCACCAGGCGATGTACCCGACGAAGTTGCTGATGCTGGCGCCGCTGATGCCGAGCGGAATGACGACTCCGGTGGCAATGAGTCCGGCAGCCGCGTAGCCGAGCCAGCTCATCCAACGGGGGGCGATCCGGCGGGTGACGGCGATGACGACCAGCACGGTGAAGGTCGCGGTCAGGGCGTAGCCGATGGTCTCTCCGACGATCGTGCCGAGCCAGAAGTGCAGCTGTTCGAAGGTGTGCTGCGCGGAACTGGTCTGCGATGGCACGAGCGAATCCTGGCTGACGCCGGGGACCAGCAGCACCCAGCGGGACAGACCGATCACCTGGACGGTGGCAGCGGCGATGCCGACCCCGGTGATCCAGCGGCCCATCGTTCCGCCGGCGATCCGTCCCAGCAGGACCCCTACCGGCGCGAGCAGCGCCGCGCCGATCACCAGCACGAGGAACCAGCCCGTGATGGCCGAATGGTTCTCGTTGTACGCGGCGAGGATGTGCTCGGTCGGCTCCTTGAGGATCTTCGGGTAGTCGAAGATCGAGCCGAGGGCGGTGAAGCCCGCGATGGCGAGGCCGGCGGCGCCGGCCATTCCTACGGCGGCGATTCGCTGGGTCTGCGTGATGTTCATTGGTGATCCTCCGGGTCAGTGGTTCGGTGTCATCGGGCTTGACCGGAACTATCGAGGTGCGCCCTGATGACGCCCTGACGATCCGCTGACGGCAGGGCCGACGCCCGCGCCGAGGACCGGCTCGAGCAAGCCTCCCCGCGACGAAGTCGTCAGGCGCGATCACGACGGCTAACAGGCTCGCTCCGCGTCGGTCCTACAGTCGTCCGGTGAGCACGCTCGAGATCGTCGTCATCTTCCTGGCCGGAGTGGGGGCCGGCATGATCAACGCCGTCGTCGGATCCGGGACGCTGGTGACGTTCCCCACCCTGGTTGCGTTCGGTTTCCCGCCGGTGACCGCGACGATGTCGAACGCCGTCGGCCTCGTTCCCGGCAGTGCTTCCGGCACCTGGGGTTACCGCCGCGAGCTGAAGGGCCAGGGGCCGCGGCTGCGCTGGCAGATCCCGGCCTCGTTCTGCGGCGCCCTCATCGGGGCCTACCTGTTGCTGCACCTGCCGGAGAGCGTGTTCAAGACGGTCGTTCCGGTGCTGCTGGTGCTGGCGTTGATCCTGGTCGTCATCCAGCCGCGGTTGCAGATCTCCATCCGCCGTCGCGCCGAGGCGGCCGGCCGGGACCAGACGGTGGTCGGCCCGGCCAGGTTCGCCGTGCTGATCGTCAGCACGTTTCTGATCGGGATCTACGGCGGCTACTTCGCCGCGGCGCAGGGCATCCTGCTGGTCGGTGCGATGGGCGCCATCCTGCCGGAAACGATGCAGCGGATGAACGCCGCGAAAAACCTGCTCACCGTCGTGGTCAACTCGGTGGCCGCGACCACGTATATCATTGTTGCCTCTGACCGGATCAGTTGGGCTGCAGCGGGTCTCATCGCCGCCGGGTCGGTGATCGGCGGCTTCGTCGGCGCCCACTACGGGCGGCGGCTGTCCCCGGTGGCGCTGCGCGCGTGCATTGTGGTGCTCGGGCTGATTGCCCTGTGGCGACTGCTGCTGGTGTGACGGCAGAGTGGGCGTCAGGCGCCGGCGAATTCGGCCCTGACTCCCAGCAACCGCACCTCGCGGTCGTGATCGAAGCGCTCGAGGACGTCCAGTGCTGCGGCCGCCAGCGCGGCGGGGTCCGTCGTCGGTGCCTTCAGCGTCGTGCTGCGGGTGGCGGTGAAGAACGGCGCGAACCGGACCTTCACCGCCACCCGACCCACCGGCCGTCCGTCGGCGAGAACGTCCAGGTGCAGGCGCTGGGTGAGGGCGAGGAGTTCGCGACGCACGTCCGCCCAGTCCGTCAGGTTCTGTTGGTAGGTCGTTTCGCGGCTGTGTGATCGGGGCACCCAGGGCGTCCCGATGACGGTCCGTCGGCCGTTCCCGAGCGCCAGTTGCACCATCCACGGGCCGGTGTTCGGACCGAGCCGGGCGGCTACGACGGCGGGATCTGCGGTGGCCAGTTCACGCACCGTACGCAGCCCCAGCTCGTCGAGCTTGCGGGCGGTCTTCGCGCCGATACCCCACAGCGCGCGGGTCGGTCGGTCGAACATCACCTGCTGCCAGTTGTCGGCGGTCAGCCGGAAGATGCCGGCCGGTTTACCGAACTCGGTGGCGAGCTTGGCGCGCAGGGTGTTGTCGCCGATCCCGATCGAGCAGTGCAGGTGCGTCCGGGCCAGCACGGCGGCCTGGATCTGTTCGGCCAGTTGCTCCGGGTCGGACGTGTCCGTGCCGAGGAAGGCCTCATCCCAACCGAGCACCTCGACGACCACATCGAACGACCGCAGCACCTCCTGGACCTGCGCGGAGGCCGCCTCGTAGGTCCGGTTGTCGGCCGGCAGGAACACCGCGTTCGGGCATTTCTTCAGCGCGGTGCGCATCGGCATGCCGGAGTGCACGCCGAATTCCCTGGCCGCGTAGGAGGCGGTCGCGACCACCGACCGCTGGGTCGGATCGCCAGCGCCGCCGACCACGACGGGTAGGTCGGCGAGTTCGGGGTGCCGGAGCAGCTCGACGGCAGCAATGAACTGGTCCATGTCGACATGTAAAACCCACACGGCTCCCAGTGTGGAGTGCGGGACCGACAGGTGCGCTGAGGAATCCTGCAGCCGAATTGGAATGGATCTGGGATCTGGGTGATCACCGTCCGTGGCCCTGTGAAGTTGCGCCACGACGTCACATGGCCCCAATCGTTGATCATCGGGGCATCCGGGTCGGTCGCCCGCCGGATCCCAGCAGGGGTGATGGACGTCAGGTGGGGTACGTCGCGGCAGCGCTCAGGAAGGCGTCGTTCTCGGCCGGCGAGCCGATCGTCACCCGCACGCCGCCTGCGGCGTCGGGGAACGCCCGGACGATCACCTTTTCCTTGGCTTCGCAGTGTGCGGCGAAATCGGCCGCCCGCTCCCGCAGCGGCAGCCAGATGAAGTTCGCCTGTGACGTCGGGACCTCGAAGCCGAAGTCGCGCAGCTCGCCGGTGACCCGGTCCCGTTCGCCGATGACCTGTTGCCAACGCGGCGCCAGCTCGTCCTTGGCGTCCAGCGCGGCCAACCCGGCGGCCTGCGCGACGGAACTCAGCGCGAACGGGATCGCGACCTTGCGCAGCGCGGTGATCACATGTGGGTCGCCCACGGCGTACCCGACCCGCAGCCCGGCAAGGCCGTAGGCCTTCGACATCGTCCGCAGGGTCAGCACGTTGGGCCTGGTCAGCGCGAACTCCAGACCGTCGGGGGAGTCGGGGGCGGTATCGAAGTCGCGATACGCCTCGTCGATGACGACCAGCACATCGTCCGGCACGGCGTCGAGCAAACTCAGCAGATCCGCCCGCCGGACGGCCGTTCCGGTCGGGTTGTTGGGTGTGCAGACGAAGACCAGCCGGGTGGCCGGGGTGATCGCCGCCGCCAGCGCCGGTAGGTCCAGCTCGTGTTCGGGGGTGACCGGGACCTTGACCGAGGTGGCGCCGGTAATCTGCGTGACGATCGGGTAGGCCTCGAAGGAGCGCCAGCCGAACAGCACCTCGTCGCCCTCACCGGCGACGGCCTGCACCAACTGCTGGCACAGCGCCACCGACCCGTTGCCCGCGATGACATGGGATTCCGGTGCGCCGGTGTGCTGCGCGAGGGCCGCGATCAACGCCTGGGCGCCGTTGTCCGGGTACCTGTTGATGCCGCTGGTCTGGTGCACGACCGCGTCGGCGATGGCGGCGGCGATCGACGGCAGGGTGGGGAACGACAGCTCATTGGAGGCCAGCTTGATCGCGCCCGGGACGTTCCGGCCGGGCGCGTAGGCGGGCAGCGTGTCGAGCGCGGTCCGGGTGCGCACCGTCATGGAAGACCTCCTGGGCTCTGCCGATCGGCGACCGGCCTCGCGGTTCAGCTGCGGGACCAACCTGGCCCGTCGAGCGCCATCGACCCTAGTCGGCCCGACGAAGGAGGGGCCGCCATTCAACACAGGGGACAGCACTGAAGCACCGGCGACGCAGGAGTCGGTTTTCAGTGCTATCGCTAGTCGGCCCGACGAAGGAGGGGCCGCCATTCAACACAGGGGACAGCACTGAAGCACCGGCGACGCAGGAGTCGGTTTTCAGTGCTATCGCTAGCGCCCACGTGCCGAAGGATCGGCTGGACGCTCGACCCGGCCGCGTCCGGAACACGCGTGGCAGCGGGTCGGGCGCAAACCCGGCCCCGCCGACGGTGTAGGAAAGGCACATGAACCGGTCCGATGTCGTTCCCGAGGTGTTGTGGACGCCCACCCCGCAGCGGGTGGCGCGCGCTGCCATCACCGATTTCACGTCGTTCGTCATCGACAGAACCGGTCGGGAGCTACCCGATTACGAGGCCCTGTGGGAGTTTTCGACGCAGGATCTCGCCGGCTTCTGGTCCGCGATCGCCGACTACTTCCAGGTCCGCTGGCATCAGCAGCCCACCGAGGTGCTACCGGCCGCCGTCATGCCCGGCGCTGACTGGTTCCCCGGCGGAACGCTGAACTACGCCGAACACGCGCTCGCCGGCCCGCATCGCGACGCACCCGACTCCGGTGGCGATCCCGCGGTGATCGTGGTGGCCGAGGACGGTCGCGAACAGCTGGTGACCCTCGCGCAACTCACCGCGCAGGTCGGCGCGGCCCAGGCCGGGCTGCGAGCCCTCGGTGTCGGGGCCGGTGATCGGGTGGTCGCCCTGGTGCCGAACTCGCTGCACGCGTTGGTCGGCTTCCTGGCGACGGCCGCGTTGGGTGCGGTCTGGAGTTCTTGTTCCCCGGATTTCGGTGCGCCGTCCGTCATCGACCGGTTCACGCAGATTTCTCCGACGGTGCTGCTCGCGGTGGACGGTTACCGGTACGGCGGCCGTGAGTTCGGCGTTGCCGACACGGTGCGCAAGATCCGTGACGCACTGCCGTCGCTCGCCGGGGCCGTGCACATTCCGGCGATCGGCACCGCAGTACCCGAGGGCATGATCACCTGGGACCACCTGACGGCTACCCCGGCAGAACCCGTTTTCACGCCCGTCCCGTTCTCCGCGCCGCTCTGGGTGCTCTATTCGTCCGGGACCACCGGTCTGCCCAAGCCGATTGTCCAGTCGGTCGGCGGCATCCTGCTGGAACACCTGAAATCTTTGCGCCTGCACTGGGATCTCGGGCCGGGTGACCGTTTCCTGTGGTTCACCACGACCGGGTGGATGATGTGGAACTTCCTGATCGGCGGCCTGCTGGTCGGTGCCACGGTGGTGATCTATGACGGCAGCCCTGGCCACCCCGACCTGATGACGCTCTGGCACATCGCGGAGCGGCACCGGGTCAGTCTGTTCGGGATGTCGGCGCCCTACGTCGCGGCCTGCGAAAAGGCGGGCCTGGCGCCGTCAACCGAACTCGACCTGACGGCCATCAGTGCTATCGGTTCCACCGGATCCCCGTTGGCCGCCAGCGGGTTTCGGTGGATCCATGACCAGGTGGGCGCCGGGATCCAGATCGCCTCGTTCTCCGGCGGCACCGACATCTGCACCGGGATCGTCGGCGGCGCCCCGAACGTTCCGGTCTGGATGGGTGAGATCTCCTGCCGCGCACTGGGTGCCAAGGTCGAGGCGTTCTCGCCGACCGGTGAGTCGTTGGTTGACGAGGTCGGCGAGCTGGTGATCACCGCGCCGATGCCGTCGATGCCGGTGTTCTTCTGGGGTGATGACGACGGGAAGCGTTTACACGACTCGTATTTCGCGGATTACCCCGGCGTCTGGCGGCACGGCGACTGGATCCGTATCACCTCCCGCGGGTCCTGCGTGATCGAGGGACGCTCCGACGCCACGCTGAACCGAGGCGGCGTCCGGATGGGCACCGCCGAGTTCTACCGGGTCGTCGAATCGGTGCCCGAGGTCGCCGACTCGTTGGTGGTGGACACCTCGTCGGCCGCCGGGGAGGGGGATCTGCTGCTGTTCATCGTGCTCGACCCGACCGCCGAAAGTGTTGATACCGAATCGATCTCAAAGACGCTGCGGACGATCATCCGCCGCGAACTGTCGCCGCGGCACGTACCAGGCTTGGTGATCGAGGTACCCGCGGTGCCCCGGACGCTGAACGGCAAGAAGTGCGAGGTGCCCGTGAAGCGGATTCTTGCCGGGTCGCCGGTTGATCAAGCGGTGTCCCGGGATGCGCTGGCCGATCCGGCCGGGTTCGACGCCTTTCTGCAGGCGGCGCAGGACGCGCTGGCCGCCGGACGGCGCGCATGACGTTGTCGTCAAGGGGGGTCCCGTCTGCTGGGGTGCCGTCAGCGCGGTCGTCCATACGGTCGGCGTCCGCACGGTTTTCTTCCGCACGGTTTTCTTCCGCACGGTTTTCTTCCGGACGATGGGCTGTCGGTCTGGTCGGTGCGCTGCTGGTGCTGTCCGGCTGTGCGACAGGGACGTTATCCAGCCCGGAAACGTCCGCATCCGCAACCGTTGTCGCAATTCCGCCGACGTCGAAGATCGCCGGCCCGACAGTGATCGTGACGGTGCCCGACCTGGTCCCGACCGACGCCGTTCCGCCGGCAACCGCGCCGGCCGCGCCGGCGCCCGCAGCGGAGGCATCGGCCGCCGCCCCGACGGAGGCGGCCGCCCCCACCGCGGACGCCGCCACCGAGGAGGCTCCTTCCGAGCCCGCCGAGTCGGCAGCGGAACAACCCGCCGCCGCCACCGCGCCGCCGGCGGCGCCGGCCGCGGAACCCGCACCGCCCCCCGGGGACGGGCTGAACGTCTCGCTCGCGAATTGCGACGGCTGCACCGTGCTTGCCACCCATCGGGCCGTGACCGGCGAGCTGTCGGCAGCGTTGGTCGGAACGGGCTCTGGCCGGGCCATCCTGTTGTCGGTCGCCGGCGACGGTCAGGTCAGCGGCGTCATCGGGGTGCCCTACGGGGCGGCGTTCTCCGCTCCCGACGGGGGAGTGCTCGCCTGCGCGCAGGGCCGCTGCGTCGTTCAGGGCCGGCAGAGCGACGGTCGGGCCATCCTGTCCGCGTTCGAACTGACCGGCACCGGCGCCTGGCGTGACGTGTCCGGTGATGACGCCTTTCCGTCCGCCACCGAGCGGGCGGCCGTGATCGATCTCGACGGCGAGCTCGGCATCGTGGTGCAGGACCAGGGCGACGGGGCCGCGGTGTGGATGCTGTACACCTGGGGCGGCGATCGGTATGCCGTGGTCGGGTGCGCCGCGGACGGGGCGGCGCCGGCCTCGGCCGGTGCGGTGTCGCCGGAAATGTGCCTGTCCTGAGGTAGCCGATGATTCGCGCTGAGCCCGCGAGTCCACCCTCCGATCGCACATTTTCCGCAATCAGGAGGACCGGCCGTGACCACTACAGAGACCACCACCGACACCATTGCCGCAACCCCGTCCGTCACCGCCGGAACCCTGGGGGTGCCTGGCGCCCGGCTGTACTACGAGGTCCGCGGCGCCGGCCCGATGGTGGTTCTGGTGGGGGCGCCGATGGGGGCAGCGGCCTTCTCGCGGGCAGCGGACCTGTTGGCCGACGACTACACCGTGCTCACCACCGACCCGCGCGGCGTCGGACGGAGCCCGGTCGACGACCTGGACCAGGACTCGACCCCGGAACTGCGCGCCGACGATCTGTCCCGGATTTTGCGCCACCTCGATGCCGGCCCGGCGACGGTGTTCGGCTCGAGTGGTGGTGCCGTGACCGCGCTCGCGATGCTGCAGGCGCACCCCGAGCAGGTCCACCGGATCGTTGCCCATGAGCCGCCGCTGGAGGAGCTGCTCGACGATCGCGAGCGTCGGCGTGCCGCCACCGACCGGATGATCGCCACCTATCTGTCCGATGGTCCGGCGGCCGCCTGGGCGCTGTTCTTCGCCGAGGCCAACATCGAGATGCCCGAGGACGACGGGGCGGCCGCTGCGGGGCCGCCTGGTGCGGCCGACGACGGATCGATGGGACGCGACCCGCAGGACGTGGCGGACGAGCTGCACTTCTTCACCCACGAACTCCGGCCCACCACCTTGTGGCGGCCGGACCTGGCACTACTGCGGTCGAGGGTGGATCGCATCGTCGTCGGCATCGGCGCAGACTCGACGGGCGAGGTCTGCGACCTGACGTCGAACGCCCTGGCGCAGCGGCTCGGTATCAAGCCATCGATGTTCCCCGGCGGGCACATCGGGTTCGTCGAAAACCCCGAAGAGTTTGCGAACCGGCTGCGCGTCCTGCTGACAGGATCCTGACCGCTGGCCGGCCCTACTCCGAGGTATCGCCCGAGGGCTTCGGGGATGCGTTCATCAGCCCGCTGACGGAGGCCGCGACGGCATCCAGATGCGCGGCCATCATGGCCCTGGCACGATCGACGGACCCGTCGACGATGGCATCGAGGATGGCCTGATGCTCGCGGTTCGAATCGTCCCGTCGTCGGGCGATGACCGTCAGGGTCTCCGATTGCCGAGCCAGTGCCCCGCGAATCTGGGCCAGCACGGTGACGAAGAGTTTGTTATCGCTCGCCTCCGCGACGACGGCATGAAAGTCGGCATCCATCGATGCCAGCGCGGCGGATTCCTTCGTCGTCGTCATGACGTCGATCAGTTGCTGCAGGTCCGCGCATTGCTCGGGTGTCCGGCGCGCCGCCGCGAGGCCGGCGGCCGGGACCTCGATGAACGGACGAGCCTCGTCGAGATCGCGGCTGGAGTACTCGCCCATGGTGAGGTTGGATGCGACTCGGTCGGCGATGACGAAGGTTCCGCGACCCGTCTGGGTCTTGGTGAGGCCCAGGGTCTCGCAGGAGCGCAGAGCCTCCCGCACCACTGAGCGACTCACCCGGTAGCGAGCGGCCATCGCAGCTTCCGAGGGCAACTTGGCGCCCACCTCGAGCTCGCCCTTCTCGATCGCGGCGCGGAGGTCGGCCAAGACCGCCTCGGAGGCGCTCAGCCGGGTGAATTCCGGTTGTCCAGCTGTCCAGCTGTCAGACCAGCTCATGCCATCGACGGTAGACCGTGCCGTCCGGGGCGTCAAAGGTGACCGCCGCCGGCGCAGTCCGGCGCCCAGTGACCCCGATCACTGCGCCATTGACACCCCGCACACGCTTCTCTAATGTCCAACCTGTCCGACAGCCGGACAGCAAGGCAGCAAGACAGGGCAAGGACAGCTGTTGTCCGGCCCGCGATCAAGGGTGATCGGTTCACCGAGCATCCGCACTCCGCCAACGAGAAGGGCTCCATGACCGTCACCGATCCCACCGCCGTCGATCACACCGCCGTCGATTCCACCGCCGTCGATCACACCGCTGCCATGACCCGCACAGAGCATGATCTGCTCGGCGACCTGACAGTGCCGCAGGCCGCCTACTACGGTGTGCACACGGTCCGGGCGGCCGAGAATTTCCCGATCACCGGAATTACGCTGACGATGTACCCGCTCTTCATCACTGCGTTGGCCGCGGTGAAACAGGCTGCCGCCCAAGCCAATCGCGACATCGGCGCGCTCGAGGCAACCAAGGCTGATGCGATCATCGCCGCCACCAAGGACATTCGCGCCGGCCAGTTGGCTGACCAATTCATCGTCGACATGATCCAGGGCGGCGCCGGCACCTCCACCAACATGAACGCCAATGAGGTCATCGCCAATCGCGCCCTGGAACACCTCGGGCACCAGCGCGGCGAGTACCAGCACCTGCATCCACTGCAGGACGTCAACCTCGGCCAGAGCACCAACGACGTGTACCCGACGGCGGTCAACCTCGCCCTCGATGCCTACATCGTCAAGCTCGACGCCGCCCTGGAAACCCTGCACGCATCGTTCCTCCGCAAGGCCGCCGAGTTCGCCGACGTCATCAAAATGGGCCGCACCCAGTTGCAGGATGCCGTCCCGATGACCCTCGGCCAGGAGTTCGCTGCCTACGGCATCACCCTGGACGAGGACCGGGCCCGGCTCCGGGAGGCTCGGCTGCTGCTGCACGAATTGAACCTGGGCGGCACCGCGATCGGTACCGAGCTCAACGCGCACCCCGAGTATCGGGCGCAAGCGATCGCGAACCTGCGGGAGATCACCGGCATCCCCACCCTGGTTTCGGCGCTGGACCTGGTCGAGGCGACCTCCGATGTCGGGGTCTTCGTTCAGCTGTCCGGGGTGCTCAAGCGTGTTGCCGTGAAGCTGTCCAAGACCTGCAACGACCTGCGGCTGCTGTCGTCCGGGCCGCGCGCCGGGTTCAACGAGATCAACCTGCCGGCCCGGCAGGCGGGGTCGAGCATCATGCCGGGCAAGGTCAATCCGGTCATTCCGGAGGTGGTCAACCAGGTCGCCTACGAGGTGATCGGCAATGACGTCACCGTGACCATGGCCGCCGAGGGTGGGCAGCTGCAGCTCAACGCATTCGAGCCGATCATCGCGCACTCGCTGTTCGCCAGCCTCGATCACCTGGCGGCGGCCGCGACCGTCCTGGCCGAGCGGTGCATCGACGGCATCACCGCCAACCGGGAGTTGCTCCGCGAGCGGGTCGCGAACTCCATCGGCCTGGTCACCGCCCTCAGCCCGCGCATCGGGTACGAGAACGCGACCGATGTCGCGCAGGAAGCGCTGCTGAGCGGACGTGGAGTCGCCGAGATCGTCGAGTACCGCGGTCTGCTCACCCGGGCGCAGATCGACGAGCTGTTATCCCCCGCGGCGATCGTCAACGGCAGCAGGGCATGACGACAACCCATGCGGCGTCTCGTGTTCGACCGTCGGCGCCGGGTGCGGCCCGCCAGCACCTGCTGGCGGATCTGCAACCCGTTGAGCTGGTCCGCACCTACCGGTCCGGAACGCACGAGAACTCGCACTTCGGATCGCTGGTGATTCTCGATCGTGACGGCTCGGTGATCTTCCGGCGCGGCGATGTGCAGCGCCCGGTGTTCCACCGGTCGTGCGCCAAGCCGTTTCAGGCGGTCGCGATGCTGGAGCTCAACGCCCCGCTGGCCGGGGCGGACCTGGCGCTGGCGACCGCGTCCCACGCCGGTGAACCCGAGCACGTGCATCGCACCTTGCGCATTCTCGACCGATCCGGTTTCACCGAGGACGATCTCGGCTGCCCGGCGGCGTTGCCCACTGATCCCGCGGCGTATCGATCGGTGATCCGCGGGTCCGGCGAACCGCGGCGGGTCTACATGAACTGTTCGGGCAAGCACGCGGCCATGCTGGCCACCTGCCGGGCCCAGGCCTGGCCGTCGGCCGGCTACCTCGACGTCGATCATCCACTGCAGCAACGGATCCGCGCCGTCCTGGAGTCGGCAACCGGCGAGGCGCCCGCCGCAGTCGCCGTCGACGGTTGCGGCGCACCCGTGTACGCGACGTCATTGGTGGCACTGGCCCGCGCGTTCGGCGGCGTGGCCGCCGCCCGCCTCGGTTCGGCCGAACGACTGGTGGCCGATGCCATGCGGGCGCACCCGGAGATGGTTGGCGGTACCGGGGTGGACGACACCCGCCTGATGCAGACCGTCGACGGACTGCTGGTCAAGGGCGGCGCCGACGGCGTGCACTGCGCCGCGCTGCCCGACGGGCGCACCGTCGCCCTGAGGATCGCCGACGGCGGCGATCGGGCCAGGATGCCGCTCCTGGTCGGCGCCTTACGGTCCCTCGGGCTGGGCGCCAGCACCGGCCCGGCCCGCGACCTGTTCAACGAACTGGCGGTCGGAACCGTTCTGGGTGGCGGCCGGCCGGTCGGCACCGTCGAGATCGTTCCCGGACTCCTCGCCTGACTTCTCGCCCGTGGCTCTTCCGCGGCGATTTCTTGCCCGGCTGCACGACTCCCGCTCTTCCTCTCTGGGAGGTCACTGAAACAACTCGGCTCCTGCGTCGCAGGTTGCTTCAGTGCCCTCCTTCTGTATTCGATTGCGCCCGACGACTTCGTCGCGGGCGACTAGACAAAGGTGTCCAGATGACCCTGAAACCGAGCGCCCCGACCCGAGAACCGGCTCCTCATCACTACCGTCACCCCAGCCCGGAAGAGACCGAATCCCATCTGCAGGAACTCTTCTCGCAGGAGGAACAGGGCTATCACAAGGGGCTCAAGCCCCGACAGATCCAGATGATCGCGATCGGCGGCGCGATCGGCACCGGCCTTTTCCTGGGTGCCGGCGGCCGGCTGGCCTCGGCCGGACCGATCCTCGTCTTCGCCTACGCACTCTGCGGTTTCTTCGCCTTCCTGGTGCTGCGGGCCCTGGGCGAACTGGTCATGCACCGCCCGTCGTCGGGGTCGTTCGTCTCCTACGCCCGGGAGTTCTTCGGCGAGAAGGCGGCCTTCACCGCCGGTTGGCTGTACTGGCTGAACTGGGCGATGACCTCGATCGTCGACGTCACCGCGGTGGCGCTGTACATGAACTTCTTCAAGAAGTACTGGGAACCGTTGGCGCAGGTGCCGCAATGGGTGTTCGCCCTGTCCGCGCTGGTGCTGGTGCTGGGTCTGAACCTGGTGTCGGTCAAGGTGTTCGGCGAGATGGAGTTCTGGTTCGCGCTGATCAAGGTGGTCGCGTTGGTGGGCTTCCTGCTGCTGGGTACCTACTTCGTCATCTTCGGGACGCCGGTCGAGGGTCAGGAGGTCGGCTTCAGCCTGATCACCGACAACGGTGGCTGGCTGCCCAACGGACTGCTGCCGGCCATCGTCGTCATCCAGGGTGTCGTCTTCGCCTACGCCGGTGTCGAGTTGATCGGCACCACCTCCGGTGAGGCGCAGAACCCGCAGAAGGTGATTCCCAAGGCCATCAACACCGTCGTCGTCCGGATCCTGGTGTTCTATGTCGGGTCGGTGCTGCTGCTGAGTCTGCTGCTGCCGTACTCCGCCTACCAGGCCGGGGTCAGCCCGTTCGTGACGTTCTTCGGCTCCATCGGATTCGACGGCGCCGACGCGATCATGAACATGGTGGTGCTGACCGCGGCGCTGTCTTCGCTGAACGCCGGCCTGTACTCCACCGGCCGCATCCTGCACTCGATGTCGATGGCCGGCTCGGCGCCGAAGTTCGCCGGCCGGATGAACAAGGCCGGTGTCCCGTACGGCGGTATCGCGCTGACCGCGTTCGTCACCCTGCTGGGCGTCGGCCTGAACGCGGTGGTGCCCGAAGAGGCCTTCGAGATCGTGTTGAACGTGGCGTGCCTGGGCATCCTGGGGAGCTGGGCCACGATCGTGCTGTGCCAGCTCAAGCTGTTGTCCTGGGCGAAAAAGGGCCTGCTGCAGCGACCTTCGTTCCGGATGTTCGGTGCCCCCTACACCGGCTACCTTGTGCTGGTCTTCCTGGCCGGCGTGCTGGTGCTCGTGGGCCTCGACTACCCGGTGGGCACCTGGACCGTCGGGTCGATCGCCGTCATCATTCCGCTGCTGATCCTGGGGTGGTTCGGATGCCGGGCACGGATCACCGCGATCGCCGATGAGCGGTCGGGATTCACCGGGAAGTTCCCGGTGATCGCGAACCGCCCGCTGGCCGCGAAGAGCCGCAGCCGGGTGGATGGCATGGACGAGGATCCGGTCCGCTGAACGCCGTTGTGACCGACCAGCAGAATTCGCGAACGAGAGAGGCATTCAGATGACACCCGGACCCTATGAATTGCGGATGGGCGCCGATGGAGCCGCTGCCAAGATCCACGCCCGCGGCAGCGCGGTACTGTCCTCGCCCACCATCAATCGCGGTACCGCGTTCACTCTGGACGAGCGGGCCGCCCTCGGACTGACGGGTTTGCTGCCCACCGGGGTGACGACACTGGAGGGCCAACTCCGCCGGGTCTACGCCCAGTACCGCGAGCAGTCCTCCGATCTGCGGAAGTGGGTGTACCTGGCGAACCTGCGGGACCGGAACGAGGTGCTGTTCTACCGGTTGCTCTCCGAGCACATCTCGGAAATGTTGCCGGTGGTGTACACCCCGACCGTGGGGCTGGCGATCGAGCGGTTCAGCCACGAGTTCCGCCGGACGCGCGGCGTCTACCTGTCCGTCGACCACCCCGAAGATGTCGAGACAGCCTTGCGCAACACGGGTCTCGGGCCGGATGACGTCGATCTGCTGGTGGCCACCGACTCCGAGGGCATCCTCGGAATCGGCGACCAAGGCATCGGCGGTATCGAGATCTCCATCGGCAAACTCGCGGTCTACACCGCGGCCGCCGGAATCCACCCGCGCCGGGTGCTGCCGGTGGTCCTGGACATGGGCACCGACAACCTCAAGCTGCTCAACGACGACCTGTACCTGGGGCAGCGACACGCTCGAGTGCGCGACCACCGGTACGACGAGCTGATCGACGCCTACGTCACCGCCGTCAGCAAGCTGTTCCCGGATGCGATGCTGCACTGGGAGGATTTCGGCGCGACCAACGCCCGGCGCATCCTGAACAAGTACGCCGACCAGGTCTGCACGTTCAATGACGATATGCAGGGCACCGCGGCGGTGGTGCTGGCGGCGGTACTCGCCGCGGTCCGCGTGACGGGATCCCGGTTGCGTGATCAGCGAATCGTGATCCACGGTGCCGGCACCGCCGGCCTCGGCATCGCGGACATGATGCGGGAACAGATGATTCGGGACGGGCTGGCGCCGCACGAGGCGACAAGCCGGTTCTACCCGCTGTCCCGGGATGGGCTGCTGGTCGCCGACCTGCCCGGGTTACTGGACTTCCAGCTGCCCTACGCGCGGTCGCGGGACGAGGTCAGCAAGTGGGCGTCGGGTGGCGGGCCGATCGGCCTCGCTGAGGTGGTTGCCCAAGCCCATCCGACGATCCTGGTCGGCACCTCCACCCAGGCAGGTGCGTTCACCGAGGCAATCGTGAAGGACATGGCCGCCCACGTCGAACGGCCGATCATCATGCCGCTGTCGAATCCGACCTCGAAGGCGGAGGCGGTGCCGGCGGACCTGATCGACTGGACCGACGGTCGGGTGCTCACCGCGACCGGCAGCCCGTTCGAGCCTGTCACCCTGCACCACAGGACGTTTCACATCGCCCAGGCCAATAACGCGCTGGTCTTCCCTGGCCTCGGGTTGGGTGTCGCCGTGGTCAAGGCCACCCGGATCAGCGACCGGATGATCGCCGCGGCCGCGGATGCCGTTGCCGGGTTGTCCGATGCGACGCGGATCGGCTCTCCGCTCCTGCCGCCGATGACCGACCTGCGCGCCGTGTCCGCGGCGGTGGCCGTCGCCGTCGCGAAGACCGCGGCAGCGGAAGGGCTGGCGCAGGTCGAACTGCGCGACCCGATCCAACAGGTGCACGACGCGATGTGGCGGCCGGAATACCCGCGGATCGAAGTCTGAGCCGCATCGGTGCAGATCGGCGCTGGCCCGACAACCTGCACCGAACATCCGATGACGGTGTCGCCAGTGGGGGCCCGGGAACCTGGTCCGATCCGGCGATGGTGACCAGCGAACCTGCCGCCCCACCCAACTTGTGTGGTTCCGCCGAGCGCGTCGGCTAGCAGAATCGACGCGAGACACATCCGCGAATGAGGGAGTTTAGATGGTGGATCGGTTGGGCGCGCATCGAGGAAGTCTGCCAATCCCGGACCGGCAGCGTTTGGGCCTGGTGACGTACGACGCCAAGGATCCGGACACCACGTTCCCGCCGATCGAGCCGCTGCTGCCGCCCGAGGGCGCACCGAATGTGCTGATCGTGCTGCTCGACGACGTCGGCTACGGCGCCGGCAGCGTCTTCGGCGGCCCGGCCAAGATGCCGACCGCGGAGCGACTGCAATCCGATGGGCTGACCTACAACCGCTTCCACACCACGGCGTTGTGCGCGCCGACCCGGGCCGCGCTGCTCAGCGGACGCAACCACCACTCGGTCGGGATGGGCGGGATCACCGAGATCGCGACGTCCGCACCCGGCTCGAACGCCATTCGCCCGAACACCAAGGCGGCGCTGGCCACCACGTTGAAGCTCAACGGGTACTCCACCGCCCAGTTCGGCAAATGTCATGAGGTGCCGCCGTGGCAGACGTCCCCGGTAGGCCCGTTCGACGCGTGGCCGTCCGGCGGCGGCGGGTTCGAGTACTTCTACGGGTTCATCGGCGGCGAGAACAACCAGTACTACCCGGCGCTGTACGAGGGCACCAACCCCGTTGAACCGGAGAAGACCCCGGAGGAGGGTTACCACCTCACCGACGACCTGACCGACCACTGCATCGACTGGATCCGTACGCAGAAGGCACTGGCCCCCGACAAGCCGTTCTTCGCCTATTTCGCGCCGGGCGCCACCCACGCCCCGCACCAGGTTCCGCTGGAGTGGGCGGACAAGTACGCCGGCCAGTTTGCCGATGGCTGGGATGCCCAGCGGGAGAAGATCTTCGCGCAGCAGAAGGCGCTGGGCGTGGTGCCGCAGGAGGCGGAGTTGACCGCGCGTCCGTCGATGATTCCGTCCTGGGACGAGATGGACGAGACGTTGAAGCCGGTGCTGGAGCGGCAGATGGAGATCTACGCCGGGTTCCTGGAGCACACCGACTTTCACGTGGGCCGGATCATCGACACCCTGGAAACAATTGGGGCACTCGAGAACACGCTGGTCTACTACATCATCGGCGACAACGGCGCGTCCGCAGAGGGCACGGTCCAGGGTGCGTTCAACGAAATGGCCACCTTCAATGGCATGGCGGCGATCGAGAGCCCGGAGTTCATGGCCTCGGTGAAGGACAAGCTCGGCACCGTGGACGCCTACAACCACTATGCAGTGGGTTGGGCGTGGGCGATGTGCACGCCGTACCAGTGGACCAAGCAGGTCGCGTCGCATTGGGGTGGCACCCGGAACGGCACCATCGTGCACTGGCCGGCCGGGATCACCGGTACAGGTGTCCGGTCCCAGTTCAGCCATGTGATCGATGTTGCGCCAACGATTCTCGAGGCCGCCGGCATCCCGGAGCCCGACTATGTCAACGGTGTGCAGCAGTCGCCCATCGAGGGCACCAGCATGATCTACAGCTTCGACGATCCCGACGCGCCGGAACGGCACGACCTGCAGTACTTCGAGATGGCCGGTAACCGGGGCATCTACTTCAAAGGCTGGAGTGCCGTCACCCGGCACAGCACCCCGTGGCTGCCGAATGAGGTGCTGCCTGCCCTGGACGACGACGTCTGGGAACTGTACGACGGCAACAACGACTGGTCCCAGGCTCGGGACCTCGCCGCTGAACAGCCAGAGCGATTGGCGAAATTGCAACGGCTGTGGCTGATCGAAGCAGTGCGCTACAACGTGCTGCCGATCGACGACCGCCGCTTCGAGCGGCTGAACGCGACCATCGCCGGCCGTCCGCAACTGATCACCGGCACTTCCCAGGTGTTGTTCCCGGGGATGAAGCGGCTCAGCGAAGGCAGCGTCATCGACATCAAGAACCGGTCTTTCAGCGTCACGGCATCGATCGACGCCGCGACCGCCGGCCCGACCAATGGCGTCATCATCGCTCAGGGTGGCAGATTCGGTGGCTGGGTCTTGTTCTTCGCCGATGGCAAGGCCAAGTTCGTCTACAACCTGCTCGGCATGCAGGAATTCGTCACCGAGGCAACCGAGGTCCTGCCCGCCGGCAGCCACCAGGTGCGGGTCGAGTTCGCCTACGACGGCGGGGGCCTCGCGAAAGGTGGCACCGTGACCCTGTACTACGACGGGGTAGACGTCGGCACCGGTCGGGTGAACGTCACGCAGCCGTTGATCTTCTCCGCGGACGAAACCACCGACATCGGCAACGACTACGGCATGCCGGTCAGCGCCCACTACGCCGGCGCCAGCCGGTTCAACGGGCGGATCGACGTGGTGCAGATCGACGTCGGCGACGACGACCATTCCCACCTGATCGACCCGGAACAGGTCGCGATGGTGGCCACCTCCCGGCAGTAGAGCCGCAACGGGTCGCCTGCGGCTGATGCCGCCGCAGGCGACCGGCAGCGGCCCCAGGGCCGTGTCCCGCCCTAGTCGGCCGGCGCCGACGGTTCCGGCCGGGGCGTCCAGGTTGCGCCCGTCTTCTCCTGATAGGCATGGACCGCTCTGGTGATGGTCGGGAAGAACTCAGCCGTGATGACATCGTCGAGTTCGTAACGCTCGACCTTCTCCCGGACCTGGGTACTCATTTCGGCGAAGACCAGGCTGGTGCCGGCGGCGTTCAGCTTGAGGTCGAGGTCCTCGAGCATGTCGGCCGCGGTGGTGTCGACGTCGGTGATGGACTCGGCCGCCACCAGGATCCATGCGGGCCGGGGCTGCTTCGACGCGAGTTCCATGACCTTGTCGCGGAACGTGTTGGCATTGGCGAAGAACAACGGACTGTTGAAGCGGTAAATCACCAGACCCGGGAGATGCTCGGCGCTCGGGTAACCCGCGACGTCGTGATATCCGGCAATACCCTCCACCTTGCCGAGCACCGACTGATAGGGACGCCACACCCGGTTGAACACATCGAGGATCGACAGCGCGACGGCAAGACCAATGCCCGGCAGCACCCCGAGCAGGGCGACGCCAAGAAACGCCGCCATCGCCAAGGCGAAGTCGGACTTACGTTGCAGCCACAGGCGTCTCATCGCGGGGATATCGGCCAGCGACAGCGACGCGGCGATCACCACCGCCGCCAGGGTGGGTTGCGGGAGATTCTTCAGTAGGCCGGGTGCGAACAGCAGCAGCAGCAGAATTGCCGCCGCCCCGACCAGCCCGGTGACCTGCGTCTTCGCGCCGTTTTGCCAGGCGACGGCGGTCCGGGAGCCGCTGGTGCTGACCGGGAAACCCTGGAAGAAGCCGGCCGCGATGTTCGCGGCGCCGATGCCGATCATTTCCTTGTTGCCATCCACCTGCTCGCCGCTGCGGGCGGCGAAGGCCGATGACGTGGAGATGGTGTCGGTCAATGACACCAGCGCGATGCCCAGGGCCCCGGCGAACAGCAGCAGCAGGTCGGACAGCGGCACGATCGGCACCGTGAACGGCGGGAACCCCTCGGGTAGCGAACCCACCACCTTGACGCCGCGATCGGTGAGGTTGAACAGACTGACCGCCAGGATGGCCAGGATGACGGCCACCAGAACCCCGGGCACCCGCGGCAGCCAGCGCTGGAACGCCAGGATCAGGATCAGCGAGCCGACCCCAATCGCCAGTGCGGCCGGGACGGTCAGCCCGTTCACGACCCCACTGACCCATTCAGCGGTCTCCGAGATCAGGCCGTCGCCGTCGACGGAGAAGCCGAACAGCTTCGGCAGCTGACCGATGATGATGGTCAGGGCAAGGCCGTTCATGTAGCCGATCTGCGTCGGCTTGGACAGCAGATCCGCGACGAACCCGAGCTTGAAGATGCCCGCCAGGACGGTGATCGCGCCGACCATCAACGCCAGCATGGACGCGTAGGCAACGGCCTTCCCGGGATCCCCGTTGGCAGCCACCAAGGGGATGATGCAGGCGGCGATCATCGGCCCGAGCGCGGAGTCGGGCCCGAGCACCAGCACCTTCGACGGCCCGAACACGGCGTATCCGGCCAAGCAGAGGATCGACGTGTAGAGCCCGGTGATCGGCGGCAAACCGGCCAGTTCCGCGTAGGCCATGCCCTGCGGCACCAGCAGCGCCGTCAGGATCAGACCGGCAACGATGTCCTGGCGCAGGTAGCCGGGGCGGTAGGAACGCAGCGCTGCGATACCGGGGATGACGGTGGCAGCGGACGGGCTTCCGGGCATCGGCACGACTCCTCTTCACGGCGCGCATTGAGCGGCCCGGCACTTTCGTGCGAGGAATCGGTGCTGACGATCCTCGCAGTGCAGAAGTCTGGCATTGCCCGGGCAGGCTTGCACCACCCTCATCAGGTGGTCGAACGCGCAACCGAGGAGCTCGGGCCGGCACAGCGGAAAGCCCGCGGCCACCATCGTGGTGGCCGCGGGCTTCGTCATGCCGGCCTACTTGCGGTCGGGATCACCGCGATCGACCGCATCGGGGAGTTCGTCCGACTGGTGAGGCCCGGCGGTGCCGACGGCGGCAGGTTCGAGAACCTTTGCCTGCCCGTCGACCACCTCACGGTCGACCGCTCGGCCGTCCACTGCGTGACCGTCGATCGCAGCGGTGTCCGCATCGACAACCTGGTCGTCGGCCGCCTCCTCGTCCGGCAGCGGGTTCCGCAGCGAGGCGACGATGGAAACGGTCAGCGCCAGGATGATGACGGCCAGCGAGACCAGCGACGGGATCTCCGGGATAGAGGTCGAGATGACCTTGTGCCCGGCCTGCAGGAACAGCTTCACGCCGATGAACGCGAGGATGAACGCGAGGCCCTTGCCCAGGTAATGGAACTTCTTCAGCATGCCGGCCAACAGGAAGTACAGGGCGCGGAGCCCCAGGATGGCGAAGGCGTTGCTGGAGTAAATGATGAATGTGTTGTCGCTGACCGCGAGGACGGCGGGGACGCTGTCGACGGCGAAGATCAGGTCGGCGGCCTCGATCGCGACCACCACCGCGAGCAGCGGGGTGGCGATGCGCTTGCCGGCCTCTTTGTAGAAGAACTTGGTGCCGCGGTACTCGTCGGAAACTGGAACCAGCTTGCGCAGCAGGCGGACCGCGAAGCTCTTGCCCGGGTCGATCGTGTCGTCGTCATCCTTGAGCAGCTTGTAGGCGCTGTAGATCAGGATGGCGCCGAAGACGAACAGCACGGCGGTGAAGGTGGAGACGATCGCGACGCCGAGGGCGAGGAAGATGCCGCGGAAGACCAGTGCGCCGATGACGCCGTAGAACAGCACCCGGTGCTGGTATTCACGGGGGACCTTGAAGTAGGCGAAGATCAGGGCGAAGACGAAGAGGTTGTCGACGCTCAAGGATTTCTCGAGCAGCCACGCGGTGGTGAAGTCGATGGCCGGGTCGGCGCCCAGGGTGAACCAGACGACGACGGCGAAGATCAGCGAGATGCCGACCCAGACACCGCTCCAGATCGCTGCTTCCTTGAACTTGATGATGTGTGCGCCGCGGTGGGCGAGCAGGTCGATGGCCAACATGATGAGGACCACGGAGCCGAATGCGGCCCAGGCCCAGAGGGGAACGGTCACGTGTGTCCTTGGGGAGAGATGGGAAGCTGGGGTCGGCACCCTGGGTGCCGATCTCTCCACTGTGCCGACGATCTGATTGCCGATCCACGGCAGTTTCTGGAACTCATTTGCGACCTTTAGCTGCCGAAATCCGGCAAGTCAGGGACTGGGCGGAGACGGCCAGCCCAGGAGTCGCGCACCGGTCACGGCGGTCTGCAGCTCGAAGCGGTGCGCCGGGTCGGCAGGGTCGCGGCCGGTGGCGGCGGCGATCCGCACCAGTCGGTAGGTCAACGCGCGCACCGACAGATGCAGCGATCGGGCAGTGAGCGAGGCGTTCCCTCCTGCGGCGAAGTAGGCCTCGAGGGTCCGCAGCAGGGGCTCGGCGCCACCCCTTGCCTGGGTCAGTGGCGTTAGCACCGCGTCGACCAGTTCGCGCATCGCGGTCTCGTCGCGGACCAACACCCGCTGTACCAGGAGATCGGCGGCATCCCAGACCTGTTGATGGCCGCCGAGCCGGGCGCCCAGGTCCAGGGCCTCCAGTGCCTGGTCGAACGACAGCCGAACACCGGTCGGCCCCTGATGGGCCCGGCCGACGCCCATCCGCCAAGACCCGACGTCAGCGGTGCGGCGCAATCGCACGCCGGTCGCCGTGACCGCCGCGGGCAGACTGCCGGCCAGGCTGTCGATCACGCCGTCGATGGCCTGGCGATCGGGCGCCGCGAAGATCACCACCAGCGAGCCCTCCTTCGTGGTGACCAGTGCGTCGGCGTCGGCCTTGGTGCCCAGGATCGAGCGCTCCAGCATCGTGGTGAGCGGCGCGGAGTCGGTGAATGGTCGCTCGGCCTGGACGACGATGACGGCGTGTGGACCGGCCAGGCTCAAGCCGAACGACCCGGCTCGCTCCACCAACCCGGCGACGCCCTGGAAACCGCCGAGCAGCAGGTCGTCGACGAACTCTCGGCGGGCGGCGGCCTGCGCCGAAATCAGATCGCGGCGCGCCAGTTGGTACCCCTCGGTCAGCACGGCGACGACGTCGTCGGCAGCACGCAGCATCACTTCGCCGGCCAGTACGACGGTGTGCGGTCCCTGCGCCTTGGCGACCTCGGGCAGCTGCGGCCACAGCCGCCACATCGCCGACAAGTACAGATCGAGCAGTGCCCGCAGTGCCACACCGCGCGCCGCGGCCTTGCGCCCGGCATCCCGGTAGGACGCCAGGTCCCGTCGTCCCAAGCGGTTTCCGGTAGCAACCGCACCAACCAACGCCGGCAGCAGGTCGGCGAGCAGTTCGGGGTCGACACCGCCGGCGTCCTGGCCGGCTGCGTCGGCAGTCGGTCCCCAGGCGAATGCGGAATCGAACGGTGTTGTCATATCGCTGCCAGATTACGGTTCGATCGGCCCGTCATCCTGGTGGGATCCCGGGTCTGAAACGAGTCTGCCGAATGCGGGGACACGCCATAGCGGTGTTGAATTGCGCCCGGCTTCGCCGGTGCGACTCCCTGGGTCAAAGCCTCCTATCGCGAGCGGTCACTGGTGATCGAGTCGGTCTGCGCGTGGCCGACCGGCTGCGTTGTGGCGGTCCGCTCTTCGATGATCGTTGCCAGTGGCACGGGCCGTCCGGTGAGGAATCCCTGGATGAGATCGCAGCCGATCTCGCGCAAGGCAACGAGTTGTTCGTCGGTCTCGACGCCCTCGGCAATTGTTGTCTTGCCAAGTGCCCGCGCCATGCCCTCGATCGCGGTGATCATCGCCCGGCCCTCGGCCGTCATCACCCGGGACACAAAGGAGCGATCGATCTTGATCGTGTCGAACGGTACCGAGGAGAGTCTGCTGAGCGAGCTGTACTTGGTGCCGAAATCATCAAGCGCGATCCGAATCCCCTTGCTGCGCAGAGTCTCCAGCGCGTGGTTGGCGCCCGCCGGATCGGCGATCACCGAGCTCTCGGTCACTTCAAGGATGATCGCGGCGGGCGGGCAACCCTGCAGGCTGTTCAGCACGGTGGGGGCGAAGTCGGGGTCGGACAGCTGCCGTGGGGAGACGTTGACCGCGATGGCGCAACCGAGACTGGGGTAGTCCCGGACGGCGATCTCCAGCACCTTGAGTCCGATCGCCGGCATCAAGTCGTGGTGTTCGGCAATGGGGATCCACTCTGCGGGTGGGTGCAGGCGACCGTGATGCCGCCAGCGCACGAGTGCCTCGACGCTCACCGTGCTCAGATCGAGCGGACGCACGACCGGCTGGTAGTGCAGTTCGAACTCATCCCGGGCGACCGCCGATCGTAACAATCGCAGGGTGCGCGCCTGCCGAACGATGGTGTCGCGCAGCTCCGGCCGGAATGTCAGGATCTTCGAGCCACTTTGCTCGGCGGCGCTGACGGCAATGGCGGCCTGCTGGAGCAACTGCGTCGCGTCGGTCGATTCGTGGGCGACGGCGACTCCGATCACCACCGACAGATCGAGCGGGAGTACCCCGCAACTGCGCATCGTGGTGATCCCGTCGGCCAGTTTCAGCTCCATCTGTCGGACCGGGAGGCCGCGTCGAATGGTGTCCGCGATCAGAAAAGACGATTCACCTGCCCTCGCCAGATCCCGGCCCGCGGGCAGCACCGACATCAGATATTGGGCAATGTTCTTCATCAGCTGATTCGCGGATTCGCTGTTGTGCAGCGCCCGCACGTCTTCCAAGCCGTTGACCTGCAGGCGGCACACCACCACTCGCTGGGTGGTCTCGACGGCATCCATGCGCTCCTGCAACGACTCCAGCGCCGATGCCTCGTTGGGCAGACCAGTCCGCCCGTCGTGCCGGGCCTGATGGTGGGCGGCGCTTTCTGCCTGTCGTCGCCCGACAACGGCGGTGGCCAGGGACCCCTGCAGCTCAAGAACGTGCGCGCTGCACCACCAGGCCAGCAGGATGGCGATGGGCACCGTCCACATGGTGGTCAACGCCTCGGACAGCAGTCCGGGCCCACGTGCCGGCACGGTCGCCACCACAGCAGCAACCGTCAGAATTGTCGCGGTCAGCTGCCAGCGCCGGACACCGCGGAGCTGCACGATCGCCATGATGGAGTAGGCCGCGAAGATCAGAAGGCTCCCGCCGATGAGGATCTGGCCGACCACCCGGATGTGCGGCCACGCCGAGCCCGCTTCGAATCCGTAGGTGTTCCCGCCGGCCAAGCCCACGACGACGAAGGCCATCGGGATCGCGATCGATGCGATGACGGCGACTCGAATGCCCGGCAGCGGCACCAGTTCGGACAGGGTCTGCAACAGCAGGGCGACAGTCAGCCCGATCAGCACGGCGCGCACCGGAACGATGACATGCCAAACGTCCGGATCTTGAATGGCCAGTCCGAATGCGCCGATGAGCAGGGTGATCGCCACGGTCCAGCAGAGTGCCCCGGTGAATCCCAGGACGCGTTCTGTGCGGTCCTGCGACCACCATTGGATATTGAGCGAACCGATCGTCGCCATTGATCCGGTGACACCGAGATGGACAACAATCGTCCACCACATGAGCTGATCCATACCGCCCCCCGGCGCCGTGCCGAGGTCACGGGTTTTTCATCGACTATTCCCAGCGGCAAAACGGATCATATCCTGACGAATGCCACAATTTCCCGGCATCGTGCGTATCGCGATCCTGTTCGGGATGCCGCCCCTTGCTCTTCCAGGGCGCCTCGGTCGGCGGATCACCTGCCGTGCCTCGACAATCCTTGACAGAGAACGACAGTGGATATCCGTTCTCCCCGAATACCGCGCCTTGGCTCAATGTCAGCAAAAAGGGAGTAACTGAGCGTCATATATTCACACTCGAAAGTGTGGCGTTTTTCCCGTTGTGGTGGTCGATTGTGCCGCTACGTTGAAGGAGCGCACAGACACCAAATTCCGCTTTTTGCCGCGCCCCGCCGGCGCGAAAATCACGAATTCCTGAGAATGGAGTCGACCATGACGTCGATCAGCCCGACTTTTCGCGCACGCCGACAGGTCCGGCAGCGCATGCTGTCGATCCTGCTCGGGGTGACCGTGACCTCCGCCGCAGTGCTGGTGGCATCGGCTGGGGCGGCCCAGGCGATCGCGACACCGGTACCGCTGGGTACGGCCGACGCCTTTGCCGTCCTCGCAGGCACGGGTATCACCAACACCGGAGCGACGACCATCAACGGTGATGTCGGGACTGATCCGAACCCGGCGATCACCCAGGACGGGCCCATCACGCTCATTCCGCCGAGCACGTACCACCAGGCGGATCCGGTATCGACGCAGGCAAAAGCGGACCTGGTCACCGGCTACAACAACGCCGCCGGCCAATCCCGAACCGCCGACAGCGGCTCCGAACTGGGCGGGCAGTCACTCGTGGCGGGCGTCTATGGGACGAACTCCGCCCTGGGACTGACGGGCACGGTCACCCTGGACGGACAAGGCAGCACCGACGGCGTCTGGGTGTTCCAAACCGGCTCTACCCTGATCACCGCCAGCTCCAGCTCAGTGGCCCTGATCAACGGGGCGAATGCCTGCAACGTGTACTGGCAGGTCGGCAGCTCGGCCACCTTGGGCACCAGCACCAGCTTCGTGGGGACGATCATGGCCCTGACATCGATCAGCGCCACCACCTCGGCGACGATCCAGGGCCGGCTGCTGGCGCGGGACGGCGCCGTCACGCTGGACAACAACACCATCACCCGCCCGTCCTGTGAGACCGGTGAGGTGGCGTCGTCGGCGTCGTCCGCGGCCAGTTCGTACCTTGCCGCCAGCTCTTCGGCATCCGAGGCAGCGGCGTCGTCCGCGGCTGCTGCGGCGTCGGAAGCATCAGCGGCCGCTGCGGCGTCGGAAGCATCAGCGTCGTCTGCGGCGTCGGAAGCGGCTGCGGCGTCGGAAGCGTCCGCAGCGTCGGCTGCATCTGAGGCATCGGCGTCGTCTGCTGCCGCTGCCGCAGCGGCCGCCGGCTACGGCCAGGTCAGGCAGGTGCCGGTCGGGTCGGTGGACACGGGCGACGGCAGCCTTTCCGGCCGCGATGTCGTCGCTAGCGACTGAGGCTCTTCCTGCATGATGCGCAGTTCGCGAAAGGTACTGGACAACACGCGAAGAGGCGGCCGAGAAGGTTCGGCAGGGCGCGGTCACCCCCGGGCAACCGTTGTTGGTGTGATGCTCACGGTGACCTTGTTGTTTGCCGCGGCGAGCTGCGCCCAGGAGCCGGAAGCCACCTCAAGCGACAGTTCGACCTCGTCGGCTGGGCCTCCGCCGCCGACGACCCTTCCGGGAACCTCCCAGAAGGTTTCGCCCACCCCAACGATGGGCGAGCCCGAGCCGGCGACGGCGCCGGTGGCACCCGCCGCACCTCCCGCGACCTCGGTGTCTGCGGTGTCGGCGCCGCCAATGGGCAGTTCGCGACCGGCCCGATTGCAGGTTCCGGCCCTGGGGGCCGATGCACCACTGCTGGATCTCGGTCTTCAGGCCGACGGGACACTGGAGGTGCCGCCGGACGCATCGAGCGTCGGCTGGTTCACCGGTGGACCGACACCCGGTGAACTCGGTCCGGCTGTGATCGTCGGGCACGTCGATTGGTCCGGCCAGCCGGGGATCTTTTACAACCTCCGTGACCTCCGGCCGGACGACGACATCACCGTCACCCGTGAGGACGGTAGCGTCGCCCGGTTTGTCGTGCGTTCCACCGAACAGTTCCCCAAGGCCGATTTCCCGACAGAGTCCGTGTACGGCAACATCGACCACGCCGGGCTGCGCCTGATCACCTGCGGTGGGTCATTCGACCCATCGGTGCGCAGCTACCAGGACAACATCATTGTCTTCGCCGATCTGGTGGAAGCCGCCCCCCACTGACAGCAAACGGGTGCCGGTCCCTGCCCGCTCAGGTGCCGCAGAACGTCTGGTAGGCGCCGAAGTCGACCGGGGCGGGCTCGGCAAATCGCTCGAGGCCGGGCCGCTCGGCGAACGGTGAGCGCACCGCGGCCCAGAGTTGCAGCAGCGGCTCCAGGTCGCCGTCGGTGGCGGCGGCGAGTGATTCCTCGACGAGGTGGTTGCGAGGGATGTAGACAGGATTCACCAGGTCCATCGCGGCAGCATCCGGACCGATGGCAAGCCATCGTTCCAGCCAGGCGTCAAAGGTGGCGAGGTCCAGGAACAGCCCGCGGGCCGGCTCGGTGTCCCCGCGAGCAGCCGCCCCCAGCCCCCGGAAGAACGACGTGTAGTCGACGTGGCTCTGCTGCAGTGGGGTGAGCAATTCGGCCACCAAGGGCCGGCCCAACGCTTCGTCGAGGCCGTCGGGCAGTCCGAGCTTCGCGTTCATCCCGACGGACCAGGCACTGCTGTAGAGCTCGCCGAATGCGCCGAGCGCATCGACCGCGAGGGCGACGGCCTCGTCCTGGTTGGGGTGGATGAGCGGCAGCAGTGCCTCGGCGAACCGGGCGAGGTTCCATTCCGCGATCACGGGTTGGTTGCCGTAGGCGTAGCGGCCGCCATGGTCGATCGAGCTGTACACCGTTGCCGGGTCGAACGCTTCCATGAATGCGCACGGCCCGTAGTCGATGGTCTCGCCGGAGATCGTCATGTTGTCGGTGTTCATCACCCCGTGCACGAAGCCCACCAGCATCCATTGCGCCAGTAGCGATGCCTGTGCGGCGACGACGGATTCGAAGAGGGACAGCGCGGGGTTGTCGGTTGTGGCCGCCGCCGGGTAGTGGCGGGCGATGGCGTGGTCGGTGAGCCGTTGCAGCAGCTCGACGTTGCCGGTGGCCGCGGCGTACTGAAAACTCCCCACCCGCAGGTGGCTGCTCGCGACCCGGGTGAGTACCGCCCCGGGCAGGATGGTCTCCCGGTTCACGTCCCGCCCCGTGGCGACCACGGCCAGGGAGCGCGTGGTGGGAATGTTCAGCGCGTGCATCGCCTCACTGACGAGATACTCCCGCAGCATCGGACCGACCGCTGCGAAACCGTCGCCACCCCGGGAAAAGGGTGTTCGCCCAGAGCCTTTCAGATGCACGTCGCGCAGCCGACCGTCGGCGCCCGAGAGTTCGCCGAGCAGCAGTGCCCGACCGTCGCCCAGCCTCGGGCTGTAGCCGCCGAACTGGTGCCCCGCGTAGGCCTGCGCCACCGGGGTGGCCTCGTTCGGAACGAGGTTGCCGATCAGTAGTCGCACACCCTCGGGGGTGCGCAGCGAGGTGGGATCGAGGCCGAGCTCGGTCGCCAGCGGCTCGTTGAGCACCAGCAGTCGCGGGTCCGGGGCCTCGGCGGCCCGCCACGGCAGAGCCATCTCCGCCAGGTCAGTAGCAAATCGGTTGTCAAAGTCAACGTTGCGCACAGCAACGGTGGGGGCAGGGGCGGCGATCACCTCATCGAGGGTACGGGGGAATGGCTGCCGTTCGGCTGAAGGGACTCCGACGGGGTCCCCGGTGCTGACGCTCGGGCGTGCGGTCACCGGCCCGGGCTCACCCTTGGCCACGGACGGTGCTGCTGGATCTGCGCGGCGATGGACAGGATCAGCGACTCCTGGCCGGGTCGCGCGGCGATCTGCACAGCTGTCGGGGTCCCAGAATACGGATGCAGCCCGGCCGGAACGCTCGCGGCCGGCCACCGAAAGACGTTCCACTGCGCGGAGTACGGCGCGTAATGCATGTCCTGGTAGGCGTTGACCGGCCACGACTGCGTGCTCCGCGCCCTGGCGTGCGGCGGCGGGTGGGCCAGTGCCGGGGTGAGCACGGCGTCGAACCCGTCCAGCTGCCTGCGCACCCTGGATTCGGCACGCGCCAAGCGGTCCTCGTTGACGAGTTTGCCGCGCAGGGCGAGTCCGCCGACGGCGACGTGGGTGCGGGTCCGCCGCTGAAGCAGTCGCCTGTTCAGTCCCCGCGCATCGATCGCCGGGCCGGCCAGCCAGCGAGCGATGGGAGCGGCAACCGGGTAATAGAGCCGGCAGGTTGCCGTGCTGTGCCCGAGATCGGTGAGCAGGGCAGCTATCTCATGCGCTGTGCGGACCCAATGCGGATCGCTGCGCCAGAACGCCACCGGCGACCCAACGGCGACGGCGATTCGCAGATCGCGTCGCGGCTCGATCCTGGACAGGTCGGGTCGATCGGCAAGGACGGAGAGCATCAGCGCCGCGTCCTCGACAGTGGTTGTCAGTGGGCCGTTCTCGGCGACCCCGAACCACGAGTTCGGTCCCAGTTCGGCCGGCACGATGCCGTGTCCCGGTTTGATGCCGAACAATCCGCAACTGGCGGCCGGCACCCGGATCGAGCCCATGCCGTCGGCCCCGTGGGCGATCGGCACCATTCCCGAGGCGACCGCGGCCGCGCTGCCACCGGAGGATCCGCCAGGAATGCGGTCGGTGTTCCACGGGTTCCGGGTGATCGCGGCCGGTGAATCCGTGCTGCCCCAGATGCACAGTTCCGGAACCGCGGTGATGCCAACCACTATCGCGCCGGCGGCGCGCAACCTGGCCACCACCGGATGATCGGCCGGGGCCGGGTCGGCGGACGTCGCCGTCGACCCGTTGCGCAACGCCTCGCCGGCCACCGCGACGTTGTCCTTGATGGCCACCGGGACGCCGGCGAGCGGAAGCCCGTGCCGGTCGGGCCGGTCGTCCAGCGCGGCGGCCTCGGCCAGCGCTGCCTGCCGGCGGACCACGACGAACGCCCGCAGTTCCGGGTCGCGGTCGGCGATCCGGTCCAGCGCCTCGGTGACTGCCTCGGTGGCCGTTCGGGTCCCGGCCCGCACCGCCGCGGAGATCGCTGTTGCTGTGTAGTCGCCGGTCCACGCCATTGCCTGAGTATGGCCGGTTTCAGGTTTCGGTCCTGGTCCATAATCGGAACCGATGACACATGACCCGACGCCTGCAGGCCCCGCCGCCACCCTCGTGGGTGTCCGGGCGGGAGTGAGTGGTACCGCTTGAACACCTGGGACGTGGTGGTCGTCGGGGCGGGCCTGGTCGGCTCAGCGGCGGGGCGACACCTGGCCGGCGCGGGCTGCAACGTTGCGGTGATTGGGCCAGCGGAGCCGGAGAATTCCGATGCTGCAGCGGTTTTCGCCAGCCATTACGACCAGGGCCGGGTGCAGCGGCTGATCGGCTTCGACGAGTTGTGGACCAGGATGAGTGCCGAGTCGGCCCGTGCCTGGCCGGTTCTGGAGCGACTCACCGGACTGACCGTCCATGATCCGGTGGGTTGTCTGTATCTGGCACCCGGCACAGACAGTTATCTCAACGGAGCCGCCGCCATCGCACGTCGGTTCGACCTGCCACACCATGCGGTCGAGGGTGCGCGGGCCGTCCAACGGATCGCTCCGCGCTTGCACATTCCGGACTCCGTCGTCGGGCTTTTCGAGCCGGGGCCCGCCGGCAGCATCAATCCCCGCGCGGTGGTGGCGGCGCAGCTGTTGGCCACCCGGCAGGCGGGTGGGGTCGTGCTGCGGGACGTCGTCACCTCGCTGCGTCGAGACCGCGGGAGCACCGAACTGACAACCGCGGGCGGCGAGGTCCATCGGGCCGGCACCGTGGTGGTGGCCGCCGGTTCGTTCACCAATACCGCCGGTGTACTTCCCCACCCGCTCGATGTGCTCGTCAAGGGTGAAACCGTTGTCCTGGCGGAGGTTGCCGCCGACACGGCGGCATCCCTGGCCGACCTGCCGGCCGTTCTGTATGAAGTCGCAACGGATGAGCTGGACGGCATCTACCTGATCAAGCCGCTGCGGTACCCCGATGGTCGCTGGTACCTCAAGCTCGGCATGAACCAAGCGATCGACCCGGTATTCAGTGAAGCCGCGACGATCGGTGAGTGGTTCCGCGGCACCACCCCTGACGATTCCCTGACCCGGTTGCGGCGCGAGGTCATCGCGCTCTTTCCGGATGTTCCGTTCCTCGGTTTCCGAACGAAGCGCTGCATCCTCAGCCGGACCGTCGATCGACGGCCGTACCTCGGCTTCATCACGGAAGGGTTGGTGGTGGCCATGGGCTGCAACGGTTACTCGGCGATGGCCTCCGATGCTCAGGGGCGGATCGCGGCGACTCTCGCGCTGACCGGCCAGGTGCCCGACGGGTATGACGCCGCCGAATTGGCCGTCCGGACAGTGGCCGCGTGACACCCGCCGGCGAGACCGACTGGCTGACCGAGGCTGCCCGGCTGATGCCCGGTATCGTTCCGGCCGACGAGTACATGTCACGAACGACCACCGCCGCCAGGAAGGCCGGTTTCGCGAAGGGGGGAACGCTGCCGCTGCTGGCCACCTGCCGGGACGAGCTGATGATCGGATTCACCGAACTGGTCGACCGGAACTGGGGTCCGCACTTCGCCATCGGGGCGCTGGGCGGCCTCGTCCTGGCCGGGGTCAGCGGCATCGCCGCCGCGGTCGGTCATGCCCCGAATCGCGGGCAGCGGCATTTCGTGTTGTATTGCATGCCGCACATCGGCCTCGACGAGAACGGTGTGATGGGGTTGGTCCACCGTCCCGGTCAACAAGCCGAGACCTCGGCGTGCGGAGCGCTCGCACTGTTCCAGCGCGAGCTGCAATCGGGCCAACTGCGCCTGGAATACGACCGCACCGACCCCGAGATGAGCCTGCTGCGAACACGTCTGGCGCCGGGCGTGCTGAGCTCCGGCGTACCGGACCTGCTGACCCTGACGGCAATGGCCCGGGATGTCGCGCTCGCGGACATCACCGAGATCGGCGGAATGACCGGCAACGGCCGGGGCTCGGTGGCGGTGTTCACCGGGATCGTCGTGCACGGCCCGTTCGGGCAGGAATTCGTCGCTCCGCATCATGCCGAACTGCGGTGGCCGCGGGATTCGGGCCGGCCCTGGGAGCCACTGCCCTGGTGAGGACTGCCTTGGTGAGCCCTGCCCTGCTGATTATCGACGTGCTCATGGACGGCCTACCGACAGCCCGCACACCGCTCGACGTCACCAACCAGTAGTCAATACTTCATCCAGCCGATCGACGAAGAAGTCAGCACTCTGCTGCGTGATGCACAACGGCGGCTTGACCTTCAACACGTTCGAGAAGTCACCGGTCGGCTGTTCGATGACGCCCAACTCGCGCAGGCGTTCGCAGATGGCTGCGGCCTCGGCCGTCGCGGGTTCGCGGGTCTGCCGATCACGTACCAGTTCGATGCCCTGATACAGGCCCCGGCCGTGCACATACCCGATCATCGGGTGCTTGTCCGCCAGGGCGGCCAACCGGGTTGACAGGTGGGCGCCGATCCGGGCCGCGTTGCCCTGCAGGTCCTCGTCGCGGATCGTGTCGAGGACGGCGATACCGATGGCCGACGAAACCGGGCTGCCGCCGACCGAGGAGAAGAACGATCCCTGCGCGGCGAACCGGTCGGCGATCTCCCGGCGGGTGACGACAAACCCGATGGGCTGGCCGTTCCCGGCCGCCTTCGCCATGGTGATCACGTCCGGCACCACATCGTGCAGCTGGAATCCCCAGAAGTGACTTCCGGTTCGTCCGTAGCCGATCTGCACCTCATCGGAGATCACCAGACCGCCTGCGCCGCGGACGGTCTCGTACACCTGCGGCAGGTATCCGGCCGGCAGCTCGACGCCACCCGCGTTGCCCGACAACGGTTCGGCCACAAAGGCCGCCGGGCCGTCGGGCAGCCCGGCAACGATGTCGCGGATCGCGTCGGCGTACCGGTCGGCCGCGTCGGGACCGCGGTGCTCGCCGCGGTACAGGTTCGGCATGGGAGCCGGGTACACCCACGCCGGTCGGGTGGCCGCGGCGTTCGGGTTGTCGTTGAGCGCGGTGGAGATCTCGTCGGTCGCGGTCGACCAGCCGTGGTAGCCGCCGGACAGGCAGATGGTAGCCGTGCGCCCGGTGAAGTTGCGGACGATCCGCAGCGCCAGGTCCACGGCCTCGCTGCCCGAGTTGACGAACAGCACCGTATCGAGCGGATCCGGTAGCAGGTCGACGATCCGTTCGGCGTAGCTGACGATCCCCTCATAGGAGAACCGCGAGTTGGTGTTCAACAACCCGAACTGGCGGTCGGCCGCAGCGGTGACCGCCGGGTGGCTGTGCCCGAGGACGGCCACGTTGTTGACCATATCCAGGTACGCCCGGCCGGACGTGTCGATCAGGTGCTGACGCCAGCCGCGTTCGATCTGCGGCGGTTCGGCGTAGTAGTGCTGCTGGACGCCGGCAAGGACCCTGTTGCGACGAGCGATCAACTGCTCGGCCGAGGTGACAGTGCCTGCAGCGCCAGCAATTCCGAGAAGTGACGAGGGCGGCGGAGACAACGCCTGCCACGCCGCAGCCAGCGACGGCACGACCAGTCCGGGGGCCGCGACACCCGCCGGCGTGAGGTGCACATGGAGATGCGCGGGCAGGGGGTTGACCTCGGGTGGAACCTCGATGACCCGGCCGACGACATCGCCTGCTTGGACTGCGGCGCCGGCGACCACGGCCGGATCGAGCGCAGCGAGGGTGATGTCCACGTCGCCGCTGCGTAGCACGACGACGCCATCACCGGTCGAGACGACGGTCCCCCCCGAGGGCGCCCGAACCGCGGTGCCGGTGGGGACAAACGCGTCGCAGCCCAGGTGCACGGTCGGCGTCTCCGCCGCGCTGTCGGTCCGGGTGAACGGCAGGAAGGCGCCGGTTCCTGCGGCGCCGTAACCATCGGTCAGGGCCGCCCGCAGCGCGGCGCGGGTGGCGGGCGGATCGGTCCAGGTTGAGCCGGGGAGCAGGGTGGTGGTGACCGACACGTCGATCACCGGCGCGCCGGCGGGCAGGTCGACGATTGGTCGCGTCGGCCGCCAGCCGGCCACCCCGGCTCCGGATGTGCCGGCGTCCAGACCGACCGCCTGCCGCAGCGCGACCTCGGCCAGCGGGAACGGCACCGACGCTGCCCGCTCGAGGATCAGCCAGTCCAGCGGCTGCTCCTGGAGCGCGTATTCGTTGTCCGGGTCAGCGGCGATGATGTCGTCGACACTTGTTGCCAGCACACCCGCGCGGGCGGCGACAAGCGGCCACACGGCGGCGATCTCGGGCTCGCTGAGCGGCGTCAGTGCGTGGAAACCGGCGACGACGGCGCACGCGTCCAGCAGCGGGGACTGTCGCTCCCGGACCAGCAGCGAGGTGATGGCCGTGGCGAGGTCGGCGACCAGCCAGCTGCGCACGACGTCGCCGAAATCGATGACGCCGTTGGGGGTCAGCCGCCCGGCGCCGTCGCGCTGCGCGACGACGTTGTAATCGGCCAGATCGGCGTGCACCACCTGGAACCGAAGCGCCGGGACGAGCGGGTCGAGTGCGCCCCACGCGCGGTCGCTGAGCGATGTTGCGGCCGCTCGCCGGACGGGGTCGGCCACCGACCCGGCGAGGATCTCGACAACACGCGCGGCGTGCCGGGTGTCGTACTGCAGTGTTCGATCGGCGGCGGGATGGTCGAAGGTGGCCAGCGCCGCGGACAGCCGGGCTGCCAGGGCGCCGAATCTGCGCAGTGCCTCGTCGCCGAGATAGGTTGCGTCAGAGAACATGTCGCCGGCCACGAAGGTCAGCAGCCGGACATGGTGGTCGACCCCGCGGATCGGTACCCGGACGAGGTGGTCCCCGTTCAGGGCGGCAACGGGGACCGGGACCTCCAGCCCGGTCTTCGCCTGCTCGACGTGCCGCATTGCCTGGTTCTGCAGATCGAGGACGTCGGCGCCGAAGGCAGGATTGGCGATCTTGAGCACGAAGTCACCGCGCTCGCCGCGGATGCGGAGGTTGGTCTCCTGATTGGAGCCAAGGGGACGGGCGACGCCGTCGACGCCGAAGACGTCGCGGGCGATGGCCACCGCCTCATCGGGCGAAACCGGCGTAGCGGGTGGAGTCTCGCCCCAGAACTTTGCTCCCACGCGGCGATCGTAGTGTTCCGCCGCGATCCGGGCCCGGCCACGGACCGCGCTGCATCCTGGGCTGCTTCGTCGCCAGGTCGCTCCGGTCCGGTCCTGACGTGCTTGGTCGCGCCTGGCGACTTCGTCGCCGGCGACTATGTGACCAACCGCAGGTCGACCGCCAGGAGTGCCTCCCGGGCTTGCTCGGCGGGTACGCCTTCGGCGACCGACAACAGGGCGGCCCGCCAGCCCGCGGCAATCATCCGTCCGAGGGGCGCGGGCGCCGGGTGACAAAGTTCCGTCAGGAAGTCCACCAGCGGGTCATCGGCTGTTCCGGTTGGCGGCTCGCCGATGAGCCGATGGATGTCCTGGCGCACCACGAAGTCGAAGCCGACCACTAGCGCGGCGCAGATCGCTGCCGAACGGGGTGAAGTCGCGCTCGCTGCGCCCGCCATCCGATCGAGCAACCGCCGCTCGACATCGCGCCGCACGAAAAGGTACAGACCGAGCTTGCTGTCGAAGTGGTGGTACAGCGCGCCCGTGGTCACCCCCGCCTCGGCGGCCAGGTCCCCGACGGTCACCTCGTCGAACCGCTGCGCCCCGAAGGCGCGGACGGCGGTCAGGGCCAACCGTCCCTTCGGTGACGTCGACACCGGAACCCACTCGCGCATCCCCACATAATGACGTTACGCTCTCCGTACATCTCGTTACGACACGGAAGGCGTACCCCCTGATGAAGCTCGAGTTCCTCTTCGCGCCCACCGCAGACCTGCAGGCGTCGCTGGCGCTGTACCGGGACACCTTCGGCTGCGAGGAGGTGTGGCGCGAGGGCGATGCCACCGTGACGTTGTCCATGCCAGGCACCGACGTGCAGCTCATGCTCGACTCGAACGATCCGAGCGCGCCGTTCGGGCCGCTGTTCGTCGTGGACAGCGTGCAGAAGTTCCACGAGCAGCGCCCCGACGCGCTGCAGGTCATCGAAGCGCCCACGGAAATCCCCGGCGGCTTCCTGGCCACCTACACCGACGCCGGCGGCATGACGATCTACGTCATGGACCAGGCGACCGACGCCAAGTAGGCATCACCCGGCCCGGAACTGCGCGTCGATCTTGACGAGCACGTCGCGGCCGATCATCAGCCTGGGCGCCCTGATGCCGAGGTCGCGTCGATCGAAGCGGGTGGTGGCCCGGACGGTGAACTGCCCGTTCGTCGGACCGGCGGTCAGGGTGGCGTCCAGCGTGACCGGGATCGTTGTTCCGTGGGCCGCCAGGGTGCCGGTGAGCAGCCAACCGTCACCCGTCGTCCGGGTGCCGGTCGCGTTGAATATGAGGTCCGGGAACTGTTCGGTGTCCAGGAGTCGCCGCCCCCGAAGATCTTTGTCCCGCTTGGTGTTCGCGGTGTCGATTCCCGCCAGGTGCAGGCCGGCGCGGACTGCGCTGATCTGCTGGCCCTCCGCAACGACGATGGTCGCATCGCGGATGGGCACGATCCCGCGGACGGTGTTGACGCCGAAGTTCCGGACCGCGAATTCCGCGGTGCTGTTGCCCGGGTCGATCGTCCACCGGCCGACCGGGACTGCGGCCGCGACAGCTGTTGGTGCTGCTGAGGTATCCATCACCGGGCCACCGATCCGGCCGGGTCCGCGACGGGTGCGTGCATGGTCTGCACGACCTGGTACCGCTCGCTGCGGTCGGGCCCGGGCAGTAGCGCGGGGTCCTCGCCAGGGAGTAGTTCGGTGCCCATGATCACCTCGCGGGCCCTGTCCAGGGTGTCCTCGTGCTCGACGATCACGACGGTGACCTCCCCGCCGTCCGGCCGGCGCAACTGGTAGATCGCGACCAGGTCGTCCCGAACGGACGGCTCGGCCAGGATTGCGGGCTGGAGACGCTCTCGGTTGGCGCGTTCCGCCGCGGTGATCAGTTCCGGGCTCCGGGGCCCGTCGAAGTAGGTGAGTTGGGCGAACATCGGGGTTCCTCCTCGTGCTGGCTTGTCTTGGGGTGTCCTCACCAGATTCGCCGGGAACCGCCGATGTGCCGTCAGTGCTGGTACGCACGGCCGGTACTGATTTCGGCAATACTCGATCATCGAGGTTATCCACGGGCCGATCCGGCGAGCGCGGGCCGGCGGCTCGTTCGACTGATCGGATCACGTGAGGGACTCGGTGAAGGTTGTGCAGCCGCTGATCGGCAGGGCCATTCCGCTGGCCGCCGCGGATGCGGCGATCACCGGCGCTGCCCGCGGTATCGGGGGGCTGGTCTTGATCAGCGGTGACGCCGGGATCGGGAAGTCCCGGCTGGTCCAGGAGGTCGGGCGGCGGGCGGTTGCCCGCGGGATGACCTGGGCGTACGGGTACGCGGTCGACGACCCGGGTGCGCCGCCACTGTGGCCCTGGCGTCGGGCACTGCGGGACCTGCCGGATGTTGTCGCCGCACTCGACGATGACACCGCCACCGACACCGGTGCGCGCTTCTCGATGTTCGTCACGCTGACCGACCGGCTGCTGGCCGCGGCCGGCACTCAGGGAATCATTGTCGTCCTGGAGGACATGCACTGGGCCGATCGGTTGTCGGTGCTGCTGCTGACGCACCTGTGCAGCGAACTGCCCGACTCGCGGGTCGGCGTGGTCGTCACGTACCGGCCTTCGCACCATGGCCCACTTCGCGACGGTCTCGATCGGCTGATCCGCGGGCGCACGGTCACCCATCTCACCCTCGACGGCCTGACGTCCACCGACATCGAGGCGTGGCTGCGGGAGTTCCCGGGCCTGAACAGTGATCGCGGGCTGGCCGACAACCTTCGGGAGCGGACAGCGGGGAACCCGTTGCTGATCCGCCTGTTGGCCGAGGCGCTGGTGTCCGATCCGGCCGCCGCAGCAGCGCGACCCGTCGAACGGCTGCTCGCCGAGCGGGCTGATCTACGCCGACTGGTCGCCGCCAGGGCCGACACGCTGAGTCCCCAGGCTCGGGAAATCCTGCGCGCCGCCAGTGTTCTCGGTGAGCGAGTTGATCCCCGACAGCTGGCCTCGGTAGCCGACCTGGCCGCCGCCGACCTCGACCCACTGCTCGGGGAAGCGATCGCCGCCGGCATCCTCCGACCGTTGCCGGATGTCCCCGGTGGTTATTCCTTCACCCACGCCCTGGTCCGGGACGCGGTCTACGCGGAACTGGACCCGGCCGCGCGGGCGCGGTGGCATCGCCGCAGCGCGGTGGCCTTGGAATCGATCGAGGGTGCCACGGCGGCCGGCCGGATCGCTGGGCACTGGCAGCAGGCGGCAGGGGCGGACGCTGTTCAGCATTGCTGGCGCTGGGCCAGCCAAGCCGCGGCGCAGGCCGGTAGGGCGCTCGCGTTCGACGAGGCGGCCCGGTTCGCGGCATTGGCCGTCAAGCACGCGGATCTCGCCGGCGCGTCAGATGCCGTCCGGGCGGAACTGATTCTCCAGCTCGCTCGCGCACAGTTCGACAACACCGATATCCGTGCAGCGGTGAACAGCTGCGTTGAGGCGGCCGAGCTCGCCGTCCGGGCAGACCGACCGGACCTGCTGGCGGCCGCCGGGTTGGTGATTCATGGCATCGGGGCACCGGAAGTTAACCGGGTCGTTCGTCGGTTGTGTCAGCGAGCGCTGGGCCATTCTGGGGTGACCGACCCGGTGATCCGCGCCCGTTTGCTGGCGCAGTTGGCGGTTGCCGAGGCCGAGGACGGTGCCGGCCCGCGCGCCGCGGATCTGGCGGCGCAGGCATTGGCCGCCGCGGAATCCACCGGGGACCCGGGCGCCATCCTGGAGGCGATCGCGGCCAGGCACCTGTCGATCGCCATTCCATCGTCGGTCGCGGAGCGGCTGGAGCTGGGCCGGCGAGCAGTCGAGCTCGGTGATGCCGCGGAGCAACCGGTCGCCGCGGTGTGGGGTCACCTCTGGCGGGTGGACGCGGCACTTCAGGTGGGCAACCTGGCCGAGGTCGACCGGGAACTCGCCGAGATCGATCGGATCGCCCGTACCCGACGATCGGGGCTGGCCCGTTGGCATCACCACCGGTTGATGGCCACCCGTTCGGCCCTGCTCGGTGACTTCACCCAGGCCCGCCACCACAACGAGGCCGCCCGCACGCTGGCGGAGCGGATGGGCCACGTCTCGCTGATCGGCATGTACTACGCCTTCTGCTTCGAGCTGGCCCTCACCAGGGGTGACCCGGCCGAGCTGCCGGACGATGGGCTCGAAGTCTTCGGGTCGGCGCCGGGTATTCCGCTGGTGCAGGTGTCGAGATGCTCTTGGCTGTTGCGGGCCGGGCGCCGTGACGAGGCCCGGGCGGCCTTCGAGGAATTCCGGGAGCTGCCGGGCATCCTGCCCATCGGGGTGCGGTGGGCGCCCACCATCGGGATGATCGGGTTGGTCGCGGTCGAGCTACAGGACACGGCCGTGGCAGCGAAGGTCTATGAGCTGCTCGCACCGACCGCTGTCTACTACGGCGGCGACGGGTCGGGAGCAGTGTTCTGTCATGGCTCGAACGCCCGGGTGGTGGCCGACCTGGCGCTCGCCGCGGGGCGACGGGATGACGCCGTGCGCCACTACGCCGATGCGGTGGCAATGAACGCCAGAATCGGAGCGCGACCGTTCACCGCGTTGAGCCGACTCGGCTGGGCGCAGGCCCTGATCACGATGAACACTGCCACCGAAGCCGGATCGAACCCTGACCAACACGATGTGCGGTCGGCGCGCGAACTCGCCGAGAAGGCCGCCGGGGAATTCCGCCGGCTCGACATGCCGGGTCCGCTGGTCGCCGCATCAGCCCTGCTGACCAGGCTCGAAGCATTGGCGCGCAACAACAATCCGCTCACCGTCCGGGAGTCCGAGATCGCCAGGCTGGTCGCCGGGGCGCTGTCCAACAAAGACATCGCGGAGCGATTGTTCCTGTCCGAACGCACCGTGGAAACCCATGTTCGGCACATCCTGGCCAAACTCGGGTTCACCTCACGCACCGAGATCGCCACCTGGGCGGTACAACTCCAGCGGTGACGGCCCGTCAAGCCTGGTGCGTTTCGAGATAGACCTGGCCCGCCGACGGGCGGGTGACGCACCACCCGCCCGTCGGACGTCGCTCAGCAGTGCGGCAGGTCCGCCGGCGGCGCAATCAGGTCGCGGTGCACGTACGCCGACTCGCCGTCGACATTGATGATGAACCACAACGGGTTTCCGTTCAGCACCTGACCCTCCCGAAAGCAGAGAGTGTCGACCTCGGTGCCGGCTTGCAGATGATGCACCGGCACCGACTGGTTCGACGGGCTGGTGTAGGTGGTGGCGAAACCCTTGATGGTGCCGCTCGCCGACGTGGTTTCGGCCGCTGCTGCGGTGCCGAGCCCCGTCAGCACGCCCGCGGTGGACAGTACGGCGAGCGTGATGAGCTTGCTCATGAATCGATCCCTTCCGATCTTCGCCCGGGTACCTCCCGGGCCCGAAATGAGCATCCAGCGCGCGGAATCCGGCCGGTGTCCGCCGACCGTCGGACCATCTGGCTGATCAGTTGTCCCCTGATCGGTGGAGCGGCGCACGGCCGTCGAGAACGATTGCAGCAGCGGCGAGTTGGCTACCCAACATCAAGGGCAGAACCCGCAGCCATCAGCGGGCTGTTTGCGGCCGCCGTGGGCAGAAGTCACAGATGCCGGCGACATCTCACGGCGCCGTCAGCCGGATCAGTCCACGTTTCATGGCTGCGGTGACAGCCGCGGTCCGGTCCGTGACATCAAGTTTTCCGAACGCATGCACGAGATGCGATTTGACGGTTGCCTCGGAGATGGCCAGTTGTCGACCGATCGCCCGATTGGTGAGCCCTCGGGCGACCAGGGTCAACACTTCCAGTTCCCGTTCCGTTGGCGCTTCGACGGGTGCGGCGCGTAGTCGCCCGACCAGCCGTGCCGTAATCGTTGCAGCCAGCGCAATCTCGCCGCGGGCAGTCGCGCGAACCGCCCGGAAGAGCTCGTCGCGGGGTGCGTCCTTGAGCAGCACACCGGCCGCGCCGGCCTCGACTGCGCGGATGATGTCGTGGTCGCCGTCATAGGTGGTCAGGACGAGAACCCGGATGCCGGGATGGGTTCCCTGGGTCGTCAATCCCCAGGCGACCAGCAGTTCTTCGGGGTAGGCGTGGTCCCGGTACGCGGCGGCGAAGATCGCCATCGCCTCCTTGACCCGCATTCGACTGGGCAGCACCGCCCGCTGCAGCTGCACGCCGACCCGCCGCCGCAGCTGATCCGGATCTGTAGCTTGGGTCAAGCCCGAGTACCCGCACCGACCCGGAGTCCGGCGTCCGCAACCCAACGGCGGTTTCCACCGTGGTGGTCTTGCCGGCGCCGTTCGGCCCAGCACGCCGAAAACCACACCGCGCTTGACGGTCAGGGTCACTCCGTCAACGGGGGTAGTCCCGCCGTAGGTCTTGCGCAGTTCGGTGATCTCGATAACGGAATCGGTTGTCATACCTCAACTGTCGACGACGGGTCGGCGTTGCACATCGACCGGTTCACGTGGTTGGCATCAACCGTTCGATGGATGGAGTCAGTCCAGACGCGCCAGATCCGAGCGGTGTTCTTGCTCGGCGGTTAGGGTCGCAGGCAGGGGATTGCCGAGAGGTCAGTGATGAACGCTCTAGTCGGACCCGACGAAGAAGGGGCCGCCGATCGGGTTGTCGCGTTTCGTCGGCTGCATTCCGCTGGTTGCTTTGTGATGCCGAACCCGTGGGACGCGGGCAGTGCTCGTGTCCTGCAGCAGCTGGGTTTCGGGGCATTGGCCACGACCAGCGCCGGTTTCGCGTGGACCCTGGGCCGCGTCGACAATCAGGTCACCCGCGATGAGGCGCTCCATCACTTGAGCACCATCGCCGGTGCCGTCACGGTGCCGGTCAACGCGGACTTCGAGGGCGGTTTCGCGGTCGACCCGCAGGACGTTCACGCGAACGTCACCCTCGCGGTGGCCACCGGCGTGGCTGGGCTCTCGATCGAGGACTCGACGGGTGACGGGGCACATCCGCTCTACGATTTCGATCTCGCCGTGGAGCGGATACGTGCCGCGCGACGGGCGATCGACGACAGCGGCACGGGGGTGATTCTCACCGGCCGATCGGAGGGGTTCGTCGTCGGACGTCCCGATATCGACGAGACGATCCGTAGGCTTCGTGCCTACTCCGAGGCCGGCGCCGACTGTCTTTACGCCCCGCGCATCGATCAGGTCGACCAGGTCGCTGCCATCGTCGCGGCGGTGGCCCCCAAGCCGGTCAACCTGCTGATCAACTCGCCGTTCATGACGGTCGCGCAGGCAGCGGCCCTTGGCGTACGGCGGATTAGTGTCGGTGGCACCCTCGCCCGCGCCGCGTGGAAGGGCTGGCTGGATGCCGCAACCGAGATCGTGGACGACGGAACCTTCACTGGATTCGGGAAGTTGCCGAACGTCGAGGCCCTTTTGAGTAGTCCGTAGCCCGGCCGGAAGCAGGTAACCGGTCTGCTGACCGAAAGCCGCATCCGGCTTTTGGCCGGTCGGGCGGGCGGTGGCGAAGGGTGTTCGCCGAAACCGAAGTTTAGGTTAGGCGCACCAACCATGTCCGCTCCGGGTTCTGGTGTCACCCTGTCCGCCGACGATCTGGTGCTCGCCTACGAGCGCACCACGGTTGTGCACGGCGTATCAGTGCACCTGCAACCCGGCGTGGTCACCGCCCTGGTCGGCCCCAACGGCAGCGGCAAATCCACCCTCCTGCGGTCGCTGGCGCGGCTGCACCGGGTCGGGTCGGGGCGGATCAGCCTGGCCGGCGGCGGGTTGCCGGCCCAGGACATCGCCGCGCTGTCCGCCCGCGAGTTCGCGACCAAGGTCACCCTGCTGTCCCAGTCCCGCCCGCACCCATCGGGCCTGGCCGTCCGGGACGTGGTGACCTTCGGGCGGCACCCGCACCGGCGCCGGTTCACCCCGATGGCCGATACCGACCGCGCGGCGATCGACCGGGCGCTGACGCTGACCGGGATGGCCGAGATGGGTGATCGGGCGGTTGACCGATTGTCCGGCGGCGAGTTGCAGCGGGTCTGGCTGGCCACCTGCTTGGCCCAGGAGACCGACGTGTTGCTCTTCGACGAGCCGACCAATCACCTGGACCTGCGCTACCAGGTCGAGACACTCGACCTGATCAGGGATCTCGCCGAGGACCACGACACCGCGATCGGCGTGGTGCTGCACGACCTGAGCCACGCCGCTGCCATCGCCGACCGGGTGGTGCTGCTGCGGGACGGCCGGGTGCACGCGTCGGGCGACCCGGCAGATGTCCTGACCACCGACCACCTGACCGAGGTCTACGGCATCGCCGTGCACGCTGCGGTCGACCAGCAGACGGGCCGCCTGCGCATCGAACCACAGGGCCGCCATCTCCATCGACGTCCGGCCACCACCCAGCACACCCACCGCAGCACCTACGAAGGGAAGACATGAAAACCCGCGTCACCGCAACCATTCTCGGTTCGGCGCTGCTTGCGCTGGCCGCCTGCGGCACCACCCAGCCCGCCGCATCCGGCACGACGTCGACGACCACTGCGGCGGAGTCCACCTCGTCCGGATCGGTCTCCCCGGCCGCCGAGGAAACGACGAACGGTCGGGCGGACTGCGCCGCCGACACGACGACCACCTCGACCGGTCCGGTGTCGCTGACCGACGCCTTCGGCCGAACCGTCGAACTGACCAAGCCCGCCGAGCGGGTGGCCGTGTTGGAATGGCAGCAGGTTGAGGACGTGCTGACGTTGTGTGTTGACCCGGTGGCGGTCTCCGACGCCCAGGGCTTCACCCTGTGGGATACCGCGGAGACCCTGCCCGCCGGTGTCGCCGATGTCGGCACCCGCGGCGAACCGAACCTGGATGCGTTGTTCGCCACCAGCCCCGACCTGGTGATCATTGAGGCGTACACGCCGGATGACGAGATCATCGCGCAGCTGGCCGCCTACGGGGTGCCGGTGCTGGCCACCAAGGGCGCGGACACGGCCGACCCGATCGGTCAGATGAAGGACACGTTCACCCTGATCGCGAAGGCCACCGGCCGCCAGGAACGGGCACAGCTGGTGGTGGACGAGTTCACCGAATCGCTGGCGGCGGCCAAGGCCAAGGCCGCGGTCGCGGGCACCGAGGCGGCGACGTTCGTCTACTTCGACGGCTGGGTGCAGGGCGGCAACGTGTCGATCCGGCCGTTCGGTCAAGGATCGTTGATGGGGGAGCTGGGCGAGGAGGTCGGCCTGACCAACGGCTGGACCGGCGAGGTCGACCCGGCCTACGGGTTGGGCCAGACCGACATCGAGGGCATGACCGCCGTCGGGGACGCCACGTTCTTCTACACCGGCACCGAGGACCCGGACAGCGACGTGATGGGCGAGCTGCCCAAGAACGAGATCTGGCAGGCGCTGCCCGCCGTCGTCGAGGGCAATACGCACGCGTTCCCACCCGGAATCTGGACGTTCGGCGGGCCCCGGTCGGCGCAGCAGGCGCTCGACGCGTACGTCGCGCAACTCACCGGCTGATCCGAGAATGTCCGCGTCAGGGTCGGGACGGCTCGCCACCCGCGAGCTCCCGGCGCAGCCGGCCGAAATGCCCGGGGGTGCCGAAAAGGTCGGTACCGCCGGGGCTCTCGGCGCGGCGGGAACTCTCCTTGGACTGACCGCGGCGCTGCTGTTGGTCGCCGGCTGGCATCTCACCCAGGGCACCTCCGGTGTCGGATTCGGCGAACTCTGGGCCCTGGCCACCGGCGACCGCACCGCCGCGACCGAATCCACCCGGCAGATCCTGGTCGGTTCCCGGATCCCGCGGCTGGCCGCCGGCATCGCCGTCGGGTTCGCGTTGGGCATCGCCGGAGCCCTGCTGCAGTCGCTGACCCGCAACTCGCTGGCCTCCCCGGACACCCTCGCGGTGACCGCCGGGTCGTACCTGGCGGTCGTCGCGGTCGCCGCGTTCGGGCTGTCGATCCCGCTCTGGGCATCCGGCACCGTCGCGTTCGTCGGCGGGCTGGCCGCCGCGGCGCTGGTCCTTGGCCTATCCGGCACCGGCACCTCGACGACCCGCGTGCTGCTGGCCGGCACGGCGGTGGCGCTGGCCCTGCAGTCGGCGACGGCGACCCTGCTCATCCTGTTCAGCCAGAACACCACCAGCCTGTTCGCCTGGGGGAGCGGGTCGCTGAGCCAACTCGGCCTGACCGCGTTCCTGTACGCGGCGCCGGTGGTGCTCGCCGCCATGGTGGCGGCCCTGCTGCTGGCCCGCCGGCTCGACCTGATGGCGCTGGGTGACGACACCGCGGCAGTGCTCGGCGTTCCCGTCCGGTCCACCCGGTTCATCGGCATCCTGCTGGCTGTTGTGCTGACCGCCGCCGCCGTGACCCTGGCCGGGCCGATCGGCTTCGTCGGGCTCTGCGCGCCGGTCATCGTCCGGTTGCTCGGCCGGGTCGTGCCCGCGCTGAACCGGCACGCCGTGCAGATCCCGGCCTGCGGTCTGGTCGGCGCCCTGGTGGTGATCGCGGCAGACGCCCTGGTGCGGGCCATGTTCGGCGCGGAAGCGGGGATCGCCATCCCGACCGGGGTGGTCACCACGATCGCCGGCGCGGTCGTGCTGGTCCTGCTGGCCCGCCGGCTCCGGGACGCCGGACCGACCCGGCAACCACCCGCGGCCGGCGTCGGATTGCGCAGTCGCCGGCGCTTCGCGCTGGTGCTCGCCGCGTGCGTGGTGCTGGCGGCGGGGACCCTGGTGCTGGGATTGCTCGCCGGATACACCTGGTTGCGCACCGGCGACATCGCGCTCTGGCTGTCCGGGCAAGGACCGCCGCTGGTGCAATTCGCCCTCGACGAGCGGGCCCCCAGGGTGGTGGCCGCGATGGTTGCCGGCGCGGCGATCGCCCTGGCCGGGACGCTCACCCAGGCGACGTGCCGCAACCCGCTGGCCGAACCCGGCCTGCTCGGCATCACCGCAGGTGCGGGCCTCGGAGCGGTGATCGTGGTGACCAGCGGCGCGATGGGCACCGAGGGTCCGTCCAACACGGTGATCCTCACGGCCGCGATGATCGGTGCGCTGGTCGCCTTCCCCGTCGTGTACGGAATGACCTGGCGCGGCGGGCTGAACGCCGACCGACTGGTGCTGATCGGCATCGGCGTCTGGTACGGCGCGTCCGCTCTCACCACGTTGCTGCTGGTCCGGTCCAACCCCTGGGACACCCCCCGGATCTACACCTGGCTGTCCGGGACCACCTACGGCCGCACCTGGGCGCAGATCGTGCCGGTCGCCGTCGCACTGGCGCTCGCGCTGCCGCTGGTCTTCACGTCCCGGCGGCAGCTGGACCTGCTGGCCCAGGACGATGACACGCCGCGGCTGGTCGGCGTCCACCTGGAACGGGTGCGGCTGGTTCTGCTGCTGCTTGCGGCCGCGCTGGCCGCGACCTCCGTCGCCGCGGTCGGCGTTGTCGGGTTCCTCGGCCTGGTCGCCCCGCACGCGGCCCGTGCGCTGGTCGGCAGCAAACATGTTCGGGTGATCGGAGTGTCGATGCTGCTGGGCGCCGTCCTGCTCGGCCTGGCCGACACGTTCGGCCGGTCGGTGATCGCCCCGGCGCAGATCCCGGCCGGGCTGGCCGTCGCGTTGATCGGCGCGCCGTACTTCGTGTTCCTGCTGGCCCGCTCGCGGTCCTGATCCGCACGGGTCATGACGGTGTCGGGTCACTACGGTGGCGAGATGGAGTGCCGGACCAACGCCGTCCAGGTCTATTTCGCCGAGCACGGCGATGGTGTGCCGCTCGTCGCGTTGCACGGGGCGGGTGCCGACCACCGCGAGATCGAGGCGGCGATCGAGGCCGTCGTCCCCGCCGGGGGAGTCCGGCGCATCTATCCGGACCTGCCCGGCATGGGACGGTCGACGGCAGACGGACTGACCTGCAACGACGACGTCGTCACGCTGCTGTGCGATTTCATCGATCAGCTGGGGGCGGGGCCGGTGATGCTGCTCGGGCACTCCTACGGCGCCTACCTGGCGCGGGGCGCGGCAGCGCGGCGGCCGGACATTGTCTGTGGTCTGGCTTTGCTGTGCCCCGTCAACGAGCGGTCCCGAAACGTGCCTGGCCACTCCGTGGTTCGCCAGGACGCAGACGCGTTCGACGAACTGGAACCCCAGCAGCGGGCCGGGTTCGAGGAGTACTTCGTGGTGCGCACCAGGGCCACCGCCCGCCGCTACCGCGACCACGTGTTGCCGGGCGTGGCGTTGGTGGACGAGGCGGCCCTGCAGCTCATCTTCGCCGGGTGGACGGTCGACGTCGGGTCGAGCGCATTCGCCGGTGCGACGCTGGTGGTGGCGGGACGACGGGATTCGGTCGTCGGGTACGCGGACGCCATCGAACTGCTCGAGCACTACCCGCACGCCACCCTTGCCGTCATCGACGACGCCGGGCACGCGGTCATGCACGAGCGCCCCGACCTGCTCGCGGCGTTGCTGAGGGACTGGCTCGATCGAGCGCGGCCATGACAGCGGCCGCCCCCAGCACCAAAGGGGTCATAGCCGGCGTGCGGTCGTAGGGTTGCCGGATGCTCCACGAGGTGACCGACGCCGATACCGCAACGGCATTGGGCAGTGGTGACGTCCCGGTCCTGGGCACACCGCGGTTGATCGCCTGGATGGAGGCGGCCACCGTGCGCGCCGCGGCCGGATTGCTCGAACCAGGCCAGACGACGGTCGGCACGGCAATTCGTGTCGCACACCGCCGGGCAACCGCGGTCGGCGGCAGCGTCGACGTCACGGCAACACCACCGCGTGACGCCGGTACTCGCCTGCTGACCTTCGAGGTGCAGGCCGTCGACGGCGCCGGGGAGGTGGTCGCGGCGGGCCAGATCGACCGGGTGATCGTCGATCGAGATCGGTTTGTCGAGGCAGCAGCACGGCCATAGGTCGCTCACTCATCCGTCCCCTGACTGATGTTCGGGCCGGGACAGGAGCAACGCCGCGGTCACCAGGATGCCCCAAGCCGCGAACCAGGGATCCCACAGGAAGGCATGCCACGCGATAGCTCGGTGATCTGCATCTGCGGCGGGAGGGATGACACCGAGATGCACCAGCACGCCGCCAATCGTCAAAATCAGACCGTAGGTGGTCAGCACGACTGCTTCGACACCGCACAGCAAACGAATGGGCTTGCGGAGTTTGCCGTTGATCCCGGGCGACACCGCCAAGAGCGGCAGCGCGGATGCGATCAGCTTGAGAACGATGGCTGCCCAAAGGGCGAAAATGATCAGCGGGTCGCCCGCGCGGCCACCGATCACGAGCTCACCCCCGACGGTGTCCAGGAGCCAGGTACCGCCAAGACCCCACACCAGGCTGACCGTCGCGTAGGCAACACCGAGGAAGGCGGCGGCGATCGCGAGCAGCCGCGCCGTGACCATCCGAGTCGACCGTGCGTCCGGAGCAGTTGCCCCGGCGTCGGGCTGCGGGTGCCCGACGATCACTGGCGTGGCGTTCCCCATGCCTTGATGTTGCTCGGTGGTCCAGACCGCCGATTCAGGGACGACCCTGAAGGGAGCCCTGAAAATCGCTGAGCGCACCACCTGGGTACGACTACGCTCTGCCGATTGTGGGTCGACTGGCCGAACTGGTGGCGCCGTCCCGACTTGGCGTCGGGTTCCGCTGGCTGTTGCCGTCATCCTGGTTGACCAACCTGGGCGACGGGTTCGCCCTGGCGGCCGGTCCGCTGCTGGTGGCATCGCTCACCGACGACGCATTCCTGGTCGCCCTCGCCGCCACCTTCCAGTGGCTCCCGCCGCTGCTGTTCGCGCCGATCGCCGGCGCCTTGACCGACCGGCACAACAGGCTGCGAATCGTGGTGCTGGTGAACCTGGCGCGGGTCGTCATGTTGGCGGTGCTGGTGCTGGCGATCGTCACCGGGCAGGGATCCATCGTCGTCGTGCTGACGGCGCTGTTCGCGCTGTCCTCGGCGGAGGTGTTTGCCGACACCAGCACTCAGACGCTGCTGCCCATGCTCGTCGCCCGAGATGATCTGGCAGTCGCGAACTCCCGCCTGATCACCGGCATGGTCACTTTCAACCAGTTGGCAGGCCCACCGCTGGGCGCCGCACTGTTCGTCATCGGGTCGGCATGGCCGTTCGGCGCAGAGGCGCTGGTGGTCGGGCTGGGCGTGGTCCTGGTTTCCAGGGTCGCGGTGACGCCCCATGCCGGGGCCGGCCGCCGGGACAGCCGCATGCATCACGACATCGTCGAGGGCTTCCGCTGGGTCATCCATCACCCGGCGGTTCGAACCCTGGTGCTGACGATCTTCATCTTCAACATCACCTTCGGCGCGGCGTGGTCGGTGCTGGTTCTCTACTCCGCGCAGCGACTCGGATTGGGCGACATCGGATTCGGGCTGCTGACCACTGTCATGGCGGCCGGCGGTCTGCTCGGCACGGCGAGCTACGGCTGGATCACCCGCCGGGTGAGTCTGAGCAACATCATGCGTGCCGGGCTGATCGTCGAAACGCTGACGCATCTCGCGCTCGCGCTGACCACCAGCCCGTGGGTCGCGGTGCCGGTCTTCCTGGTGTTCGGTGCGCACGCCTTCATCTGGGGAACCACCTCGGTCACCATCCGGCAGCGGGTGGTGCCGACCGACCTGCAGGGCCGGGTGGGCAGCGTGAACATGGTCGGCACCTACGGCGGGCTGGTGATCGGCTCAGGCATCGGTGGTGTGCTCGCCCAACACTTCGGCATCGTCGCGCCGTTCTGGTTCGCGTTCGTCGGCTCCGCGCTGTTCGTTGTCGTCATCTGGCGTCAGCTCAGCCATATCTCGCACGAGGACCGGCGATGATGTCACGGCGTTCCCGCTGATCGACCGATAGCGTCCGGCTCGTCGACTGCGTCACCGCCGGTCTGTTCTCGGCGATGGGCGAACTGCCGGATCGGCTCGACCGGTTCGCCCCCGATACTGCCGACGACCGGTTCTCGTGTCGTAGCGGGGAATCGAACCCCGCTCGTCGCTCAATCTGACTGCCGCGGCCTTTTCAGGTCCGCCGTCTGCCGGGCTAGTACGCCCATCGAATCCAGAGCCGACATTGCTGGTGCTGTTGGCCAACTGAGCCAGACACCCGATGGTTCCGTGGTTGCGGGACCCGTCACCTTCGATGATGCGCCAGTGTTGCGGTGCCGGGAAGGGTCGTTGTACCCGGATCGACGGGTGCGGTTGGCGACTGGCGGGCCTGTGCGTACCAACCCGAAACGTCATCCGAACTTCGCGGATCGATCGGTGTGGTGGTCGCCCAGGTCAGGTCGCGTCCACCAACCCGAGTTCGACGAAGGTGGACACCAGGCCTTCCTGGTGCGGCCCGGCAGCGATGTGGTCGGCGAGTTTCAGCACCCGGGGGTCGCTGCCCTCGATGGCGACGGCGGTCCCGGCGAACTCGAGCATCTCGATGTCGTTGAGACCGTCCCCGATGGCGATGACCTGCTCACGGTCGATCCCGAGGTGATCGATGACCGTCTGGATCCCGAGGGCCTTGTGGACCCAGGACAGGTAGAGCTCGCCGGCAGAGTCACCCATGTCGGGGATTGAGCTGGGGAGCACCCCGACCTCCGGTCCGAGTTGTTCGGCGATCGAGGCGAGGGGGACCCGGGCGTCGAAGCAGGTGACCTTGCCGAAGGAGGTGCCGGTGAGCTCGTCCGACATGCGCAGTGCATCGAGGATGTCGCGCGGTCCCTCCCGGTCCGGATGGTCGGAGGACCGCAGATGCCCGACCAGCAAGTCGGCCAGCCGCCGATCGACGCCGAGTGGACCGTAGACCGCCTCCGGTGCCTCCAACAGGTAGGCGACGTCGTGCTCGTCGAGGAGCGACACCGTCTGCGCGGCCAGCTCGGCTGGAAACCGGTGATCGGCCAACACATTTCCGCCCATCTCGACATATCCGCCGGCCGCCGCCACGAATCCGTCCAACTCGGCGAGCACCGAACGCAGGACCATCGACCGGGGGCGGCCGGTGCACAGGAACACCAGGTGCCCGGCCGCGCGGGCCGCCCGAACGGCCCGGACGTGTCCGTCAGGTACGACCCCGTGGTCGGCGTAGGTGCCGTCGAAATCGAGAAAGACGGCCCGTCGGCTGGTGGTTGATTCTGCGTTCACGTGTGCATGCACGCCTAGGGACGCTACCTGGTGACGACGTGCGCAACCGGCCGCCGGCCCGACCGGCAGCTTGGCTCGCGGGGATTTGCCAGCGGGCCAGGCGGCAACCCGGCACAGCGATACGCGGGCCGCGATGCACGCGGGCACCGGCAGCACTCTTGCGGGGCCGGATGGATCCAGTCGCCGGGGTTTTCTGCCGCTGGCGTCTTGCGTGCTGCCCATCCCAGCATTGCAGGTGTATTCAATGAGATTGGCGCATAAGCCTGGGGAACGCTCATTCTCCGCTGAGGAGCATCAGGCCACTTGTTTCCAGCTGACATGCCGAAGACATTGCGAGACAACAAGTGTGGCTCACGGTGCGTAACCGGCCTTGTTGTGATTTCGCTTCGTCGCTCGGCATCTCACGATGCCGGGCGTTAGGTACCGTCGCCTGATGAAGCTGACGTCGCCTGAGATCGGTCGACTGAGTTGAGCATGGAATTGTGGCTGGCCCGGCGCGGGTGGCGGCGGCCGGTGGCCGAACTCGCCGGTCTGGTTGTCGCCTTGGTGCTGTTTTCGTGGTTGCACAATTCGGCGGGCATGGACGTGTCTTCGGCTACGGCCAACGCTGGTGGGGTGCAGTCTGTGGAACGGTCCCTGCATCTGGACATCGAAGTGGCCGCCAATCATTGGCTCGTCGGGCACCCGGTACTTATTCAGCCGGCAGTGCTGTTTTACCGGCTGTACTACCTGCCGCTGTTGGGCGGGTTGCTGTGGGTTCTCCTTTGGAAGGTCGAGGTGTATACGAAGGTCCGGCGCACTCTGATGGTGATGGCACCGTTGGCGTTGCTGGTCTTCTGGCTGGTGCCGATGTCTCCACCGCGGTTCGCCCTGACCGGGATCGTCGATGTCGTTGCCGAGTATGAGGTCGTCGTCGGGGACGCTTCGCGCGATCTGACGAACGGTCAGAATCACTTCTCGGCGATGCCGAGCCTGCACGTCGGATGGTCGGCGTTGTGCGCCTACGCGGTGTGGTTGTCGATTCGTGGTCAGCATCCGCGGCTCGCGCTGCTGACATGGCTGTTCCCCCTGGTGATGGTCGCTGTCGTCATCACCACCGGCAACCACTACGTCCTTGACGTGGCCGGAAGCGTTGTGCTGCTGGCGATCTCGATCGCCGCGGCGACGGCATGGGATCGGTGTCGAGCGCGGAGGGCCGGATCACTGGCACGAGTGCCGCCGGTCAGCTGAGCGGACTGCAGGAGGGGCCGAAGTCGGGGCCATTTGCTTCTGAGTGTGCGAACAAGGCGCACTTTGCCGCGCCGCAGCATGACGACCGTGAAACCAATCCGGTTGGAGAAAACCCAACCTGCGCCTCACCCGGTCGTCGGGCTCATTGCCGCGGTGGTGGAGTCGGTGGTGCTCGTGGTCGACGTCGGCGTGCCGGGCAGGCTGCTGGCCACGGTGACGCCGTTAGGCAGCCTCGTGGTGACCTTGCACGCGTTGACGTCATCGAGCAGGCCGGACTGAAGCGGCTGCAGTCGCCGAATGATCGAATCCAGTTCAGCGGCATTGAAGTTTCTCGCCGCTTCGCCGATGTCCTGGAACGCGGAGAGGGCGTTCTGAGCCGCGTTGACAGCACGGAGGCAGGCATCATTGACGATCACCTCTGCCGTGGCCCCGGAAGCCGCGGTCTCGCTGACCGCGATGCTGGATCCGGCACTACCGGCCGCGGACGACGTTGCCTCGGCCTGCAGTTGGCTTGGGGATGGTGATCCCTCACTCAGCAGGCCAACAGCGATCGCGCCGACCACAATGCCGATCATCAGTGCGCCAGCGGCCAACCACCATTGACCGGCCCGGTTCAGGCCGGACCCGCCCGAACGTGCTCGCCTCGGCGTCTTCGCCACCCAGCAACCTCCTCGGTTGGGCGCGGACCATCCCGCTCCCTTGGTCCAGACCCTACGGAGGTCCTCAGCCATCGGTGCAGCGAGTCGCCAGATTTTCGGACAGGATGAGCAATGACGGCGGGCTCACGCCGTGACGATCCGTCCGCGTTGAGACGAAAGGGTCGGTAGAACATCGGAACCACCGGCACGATGAAACGGTCGTCGGCTCGGCTCGGCTCGGCGTACCGTGCCGTCGTCATCCGGGGACGTTGGATCGTGGTCGGGGCGTGGCTGGCGGTTGTCACCGGGCTGTTTCTTCTCGTGCCGGGTGGTGGTGCTGGGGGTGGCGCGGACATCGGTGGCCTGTTGCCACCTGGGAGCCCGGCGGTTGTCGTCCAGCAGCGGTCGCTGGAGGAGTTCGCGGTGCCGGTGGTGTCACAGACGTCCGTTGTCGTGCATCGTGAGGGCGGCCTGGATACGATGACGTTGGCGGATGTCGGCTTGTGGGCATTGGCGCACGTCCAGGCCATGCAGCGCGGCGCCGTTCCGCCGGGACCGAATCAGATCATCGCCGCTATCCCGATTCCCACGTCCACTCCGGACACTGCGGTCACCTATCTGTTCGTGTCCGACGGAACCGGCCTGGACGAGGCGGTCACCCTGGCCGACCGGTACGCCGCGCACTTCCACAATCAACGATCGGTGCAGACATTTGTCACCGGCTTGGGGCCGGCACAGTCCCAGCAGGGTGCGTACCTTCGGGATTGGATCGGTGTGTTCGAGGTGGCGACCCTGGTGTTGATCGGGATCGTGGTGGCGATCGTGTTTCAGTCACTGATCGCGCCGGTGGCCGTGCTGCTCGTCGCTGGGCTCGGTTATCTGGTTTCACTCAAGCTGCTCGGCCTGCTCGCCGGCGCTCTCGGATTCGCGTTACCCGATCAACTCACCCCGTTGCTCGCGGCATTGCTGCTCGGGGTCGTCACGGACTACTGCGTGCTGTTCTTCTTCGCCTTTCGGGATCAGCTGCTCGCAGGTCGAGGTCGCCTCGACGCGGCCGATCGAGCAACCGGGTCTGAGGGCGCCATCATCGCCGTTGCGGGACTGACAGTGGCTGCGGGGACGGCGGCACTCTTGGCAGCCAATTTCCAGTTGTTTCGCGCGTTCGGTCCGGCGATGTCGTTGACCGTGCTGATCGCCCTGGCTGTCTCGCTGACGCTGGTGCCGGCGTTGATGGCCATCGTCGGTGGGTGGTTGTTCTTCCCTGGCACGCTGTTGCACGATGACCGAAGGGGTCGGCAGGGCCCGACGCCGAGCCGGCTGCTGCTGGCCGTCACCCGGCCCCGCGGTGCTGCGGTGGCGACCGCGGCCGGTGTCTCGGTGCTGCTGTTGTTGTCGTTACCGGTGGCAAATATGCGGTTGGATTTGTCGTTCACGTCGGCCCTGCCGTCGGACAACGAGGTGCAGCAGGGGGCGCAGGTACTTGCCAGTTCGGTGATCAGGGGCATCACCGCTCCGACTGAGGTGCTGGTCGAGGGACCGGGTGTGTCCGAGCAGCGTGCCGCGCTGGGCCGCCTGCAGCGCCTGGTGGAGGCGGAACCGGGTGTCTCGGCCGTCATCGGACCTGACCAGAACCCACTCCCGGACAGTTACGGCGTTGTCTTCTCCCAGTCCGGCGATGCCGCAAGGCTGATCGTCATCTTCGATTCCGATCCTCTCGGTAGCGACGCGATCACCACCTTGAGCTCGCTGAACAGCAGGCTGCCCAGTCTGGCCGCGGAAGCTGGTGTCGAGGGCGCGACACTTGTCAGCACCGGGCAAACTGCGATCGCCGCCGAACTCGCGGTGATCACCCGGGAGAACCTGGTGATCATCCTGGCCGTTGCATTGTTGGTCGAGATGATCATCCTGGTGCTCTACCTGAGGGCGTTGATCGCGCCGGTCATCCTGCTTGCGTGCAGCGCCCTCGGGGTCGGTGCTGCGCTGGGCCTGAGCGTGATCGTGTTCCAGGGCATCGCCGGCGACCCCGGGTTGACCTTCTACGTGCCGTTCGCCACTGCCGTACTGCTGCTGGCGCTCGGCTCGGACTACAACGTCTTCACTGTCGGTTCGATCTGGGAACACGCCGACCGATACCCCTTGCGCCGGGCCATCCGATTGTCGATGCCGGCGACCTCCCGCGCGGTCCTGTCGGCGGGGGTGATCCTCGCGGCAAGCTTCGCGATGGTGGCGGTGATACCGCTGGCCACGTTCCGGCAGGTCGCCTTCATCATGGCTGCCGGACTGCTCATCGATACCTTCGTCATCAGGCCAATACTGACTCCCGCAATGCTCATCCTGCTCGGATCGAAGGCCGGCTGGCCCGGACACCGCATCCGGACTGTTTCCGATGAGGCCGCATGAGCATCCCGCCAGCGTCCCGGACTACTCAAAACCCTCCGCATGCCTTCGGGGAGGCGCCGTTGATCATTCGAACGCGATCGGCCGCAACCGGATTTCACAGTCACAGGACGGGTACCGATGAATGAAGTCCGCGAATCCGCATCAGAATCCGTGCCAACGAAGACCTCGCAGCACCCTAGAACCGGGCGCCAACGCATCCGCAAGCGTCGAACGGTCGCGTTGGCGCTCTCGGTGGTTCTCGGCAGCGCGCTGCTGATCTGGGGTGCGGACTGGCTCGCCAGACTGGGCGCGCAATCGCTGCTGGCTTCCAACATCGCGGACTACACCGGCTCCCGGGACGCGCCGACAGTGCGGATTGGCGGCGACTTCTTCCTGACGCAGGTCATCAGGGGCCGCTACGACCATGTCGAGGTCGCGATGGACAGCATTTCCGATGGACCGCTGCGCCTGGAGTCGCTGACCGCCGATCTGTATGGGGTACACCTGCCCTTCCACGACATCCTGGTCGGCCAGTCGAATTCCGTGCTGATCGACCACACCCACGAGGCGGCACTACTCAGATGGGAGGACTTGAACAGCTACCTGGAATTCACCGGTCGAACGGTGCGGATCGAACCGACCGGCGATGGCCAGGTGCTGCTCACGGCCACCACCAGCGTTCTCGGCACCACGGTGTCCGCATCGGCCGAGGCCGAACTGTCGGCGGAAGACGGCGGAATCGCCATCCAACCCCGCCGACTGCAGACGCAAAGTCCGATCGATTCCGCCAGCGAGCTGCTGCTCGGCCGGCGGTTCACCTTCATCGTCCCGCTCGACCCGCTGCCGTTCGGTCAAAACGTCACCGGGATCGGTGTGCGCGATGACGGACTGCTGGTGCAGGCCGAGGGCACCAATGTCGTGGTGACTCCCTAACCGATCAAGAACCGCAAGACGCCCGGAGTTGCGTCAACAAGTCCTGTGCGGCCGCGCCGGTCGCGGCAATGGACGTACCGAGCGCCGTCAGATTATCCGCAGTTTGGCCGTCACCCAACGCACTCACCGTCGCCTGCAACTGCTGCAGCGCCGACTGCGTGGCGTCCAGCTGTGGACCGTAATCGTCCTTCGCCGCGGCGGACAGTGCATCCAGGTCCGTTTGGACCTGATCGACCGCAGCCTTGATCGCGGTCGTCCCCCCCGACAGCAGGCTGGTGCTGGTCAGCGCGGCCACCGAGGACTGAAGGTCGTCCCGCGCCGCGCAAACCTGCTCTTTGTCCGCGACCCCGCTGATGCTTCCAGACGACGCCGCCGAACTTGCCGTCGTCGAATCGGCTGGGGACGAGGCAGACGAAGACATAACGGCCGACGACGAGCTCGCCGACGACGAGGCCGTCGGCGCGGGAGCTGGTGTGGCGCTCGAGCAGCCCACCACGTGGCTGCCGAGCACTATCAGCACTGCAAATATGCCCGCGCGGCTTCCGACAAAGCTCCGCCGACGTCGATCACGGAGAATGGCACTCACACCCATGTCAGTTCCCGGAGACCGCTGGCCGGTCGGGTCCCTGAGCTGGCTGGGGGTGGTCGTTGGCGTCTGGCGAGCTGGCGTGTTCCGCACGAACTCATCATGCGCCACCGCGTAGTTCTTCGCCATATCAGCCCTATTTAACGGCCTCAGTGGTATTTCGCACATCACTGTCACCCGCGGGGTTAAATCGCAGGTTTTGTGGTCGCTCAACACCACAGTGCCCCGAAAGTCCCGCACACCGAACCGTTGCGGGGAGCTCGTACGCACCAAGAGTGAACTCGTGCCGTTATCGCTCGTACCGTTTTCGGTAGTCTCAAATCCTGCGGTCCGTCTGATCTGCTTCTACGCAGATTCCGTTGTGGAGGGTCAGGTATTTCTATTGCCGAACTCGAGCTGCTCGGCTTCGGAGGCCAATCGCCGTCATGAATGCTCGGTTGAAATACGATCGATTCCAGTCGCAACTCGATGGGGCGAGTTTCAGGCTTTCAACAACGTCTCGCGTTCAGTCGTCAAGCCTGACCCCGTCCGATCTCACGCCGGCACGAACGTCATGCGCCGCAGCCGCTGCACTGCCAGGTACGTCGCTGTGACGAGCAGCCCGACCTAGGAAAGGACCGCGGCGATCGCATCGAGGTGTAGCGAGGGAACGAACTGCTGCGAGGGTGAACATCCACCATCCTTGACCCCGTGACAATCAGAACAGGACCGAACATGATCGCTGACCACGCCGCGCAGCAGCGGGTGATCGCCGAAGGACGCACCGCCCTGGGCATCGAGCTGGGTTCGACCCGGATCAAGGCGGTGCTGATCGGGGAGGACCACGCCCCGCTCGCGGTCGGCAGTCACGGCTGGGAGAACCAGTTCGTCGACCGGTTGTGGACGTATTCGCTGGAGTCGGTGTGGGCCGGTGTGCGGGCCTGTTACCGCTCGCTGGCCGCCGACGTTCGGGAGCGGTACGGGCTGGAGCTGACCACGGTCGGCGGCCTGGGGGTGTCGGCGATGATGCACGGCTATCTCGCATTCGACGCGGCAGGGGAATTGCTCACCCCGTTCCGGACCTGGCGGAACACCAACACCGGGGCCGCTGTCGAGCAGCTGAGCGGGCTGTTCGACTACAACATTCCGCACCGGTGGAGCATCGCGCACCTGTATCAGGCGGTCCTGGACAACGAGGACCACATCGGGCGGCTCGCGCACCTGACCACCCTGGCCGGGTATGTGCACTGGCAACTGACCGGCCAGCAGGTGCTCGGGATCGGCGATGCCAGCGGCATGTTCCCGATCGACATTCGCACCGGTGGGTACGACGCCACCATGATCACTCAGTTTGACGACCTCGTCGCCGGACACGGTCTGTCCTGGCGGCTGACGGACCTGCTGCCGGCGATCCGGCGGGCCGGAGAGGCGGCGGGGACGTTGACCGACGCGGGGGCGAGCTTGCTGGACCCGTCCGGCGCGCTGGCGGCCGGCGCCGCGGTATGCCCACCAGAGGGTGACGCCGGCACCGGGATGGTGGCGACCAACTCGGTCACGCCCCGCACCGGCAACGTCAGCGCCGGCACCAGCATCTTCGCCATGGTCGTGCTGGAGCACCGGCTCAGCCGGGTGCACCACGAACTGGACCTGGTCACCACCCCGGCCGGTGATCTGGTGGCGATGGTGCACTGCAACAACGGGGCCAGCGAAATCAACGCCTGGGTAGGCCTTTTCGCGGAGTTCGCGGCCGCGGCCGGTGCTCCGATGGATGCCGGGGTGGTCTTCGAGACGCTGTTCCGTGCGGCGCTGGACGGTGCGCCGGACGGTGGTGGGCTGTTGGCGTTCAACTACCTGTCGGGCGAACCGATCACCGGCCTGGACGAGGGGCGGCCGTTGTTCCTGCGCACCCCCGACAGCCGGTTCGATCTGGCCACGTTCATCCGCACCCAGCTGTACGCGGCGTTGGCCACGTTGCGGATCGGGATGGACGTCCTGACCAAGGACGAGGACGTTCGCCTGGACACGATGTTCGCCCACGGTGGGCTGTTCACCACGAAGGGGGTGGCGCAGCGGTTCCTGGCGGCGGCGATCGACACCCCCGTCACGGTGGGCGCCACCGCCGCCGAGGGCGGTGCCTGGGGCATCGCCGTGCTCGCCGCCTACCTGACCCGCCGGACCACCGGGCAGAGCCTGGCCGACTACCTGACCAGCAGGGTGTACGCGGATGCAGAACTGGACGAGATCGCGCCCGACCCGGCAGATGCGTCCGGTTTTGACGCGTTTATGCAACGTTACGTTCAGGCGTTGCAGGTGCAGCGGGCCGCCGTCGACCACACCCGAAAGGCGCTCGTTCGGTGAACCATCACCGATCTGCGTTCTATCGCATCGGTCAACACGCAACCTAAGTGGTCAGGATCGGATGTTGTTCGGGGGTTGCCGGGAACCAGATGGATGGATCGCAAGGCGCGGGAGGAGCCGATACCGTTGTTGTATCGGCGACGAGCGCAACGCCGCGAGGCGCCATCTGGGCCCGGCAATACCGGACGAATATCCGGTCCTGACCACTAAGGTGCAGGGAATTATTCGCGCTTGGCTGGAGGGTCGATGACCGACGTTGTGCTGTTTCACCACGCACTCGGCCTGACAGCCGGCATCGGCCTGTTTGCCGACGAGCTGCGCCGCGCCGGTCACACCGTGCACACGCCGGACCTGTTCGAGGGGAAGACCTTTCCCGTCATTGACGCCGGTGTGCAGTACGCCGAGGAGACCGGCTTCGGCGAGGTGATTCAGCGCGGGGTCCGGGCTGTCGATCAGCTGCCCACGAACATCGTGTACGCGGGTTTCTCGCTCGGCGTCCTCCCGGCGCAGATGCTGGCGCAGACCCGGCCGGGGGCTCGAGGAGCTCTGCTGTACTACTCGTGCGTTCCGGTTTCCGAGTTCGGCGGGTGGCCCGATGGTGTGCCGGTGCAGGTGCACGGCATGGACGCCGATCCGATCTTCGTCGGCGAGGGCGACGTCCAGGCCGCTCGCGAACTTGTCGCGTCAACCGCGCTCGGTGAGCTCTTCCTCTACCCGGGCGACCAGCACTACTTCCTCGACCCGACGTTGCCGTCGTACGACGCCGGCGCCGCGGCCCTGGCGATGCAGCGCACACTCGCGCTGCTGCGGTCTGTCGGGTGATTCCGGTGCTTGCCGTTGCGGGCTGAACGGACCGCGTCGATGGTTCGGATTGGCATCGGCGTCTCAGTCAACGGAAGCCGCGTGTCGACCAACTCGGGCCGGTTTAGGTTGGACGGGCGAGTGAGGCGAGGGATCTTGACGCGGGCGAATGGGAGTGGCGATGCGTGACCCACAGAACTTGGTGGACTACTCCGAATCGGATTTGACGGTCGGGCACCAGAAGGAATATGCGGCTGGGGTCAAGGCCGTGTCGGTTTCCATGCAGCGTGCGCTCGGTCACATGGGACCCAAACGCACCGCCCAGACGCTGATCAAGCTGAATCAGGCCGACGGGTTCGACTGCATGAGCTGTGCCTGGCCCGATCCTGAGGTCGGACACCGGCACGCCGCCGAATTCTGCGAGAACGGAGCCAAGGCTGTCGCGGAGGAGGCCACGACCGCCCGCGCGACCCCGGAACTCTTCGCCACCCACAGCATCGCGGACCTGGATCGGCACTCCGAGTGGTGGCTCGGCCAGCAAGGACGGCTTACCCAGCCGATGGTCAAACGGCCCGGCGCGACGCATTACACACCGATCGACTGGGACTCCGCGTTCGAGCTGATCGCCGGTGAGCTGAATGCGCTGGCCGGTCCGGACGAGGCCACCTTCTACACATCGGGCCGCGCCTCGAACGAAAGTGCCTTCACCTACCAGCTTTTCGTGCGCGCGTTCGGCACGAACAACCTGCCCGACTGCTCGAACATGTGCCACGAGTCGACGAGCGTCGGGTTGGCCGAGTCGATCGGCATCGGCAAGGCCTCGGTCAGTATCGAGGACGTCTACCACGCGCAGCTGATCATCGTGGCCGGCCAGAACCCCGGCACGAACCACCCGCGGATGCTCTCCGCGCTGGAGGTCGCCAAGCGCAACGGCGCGACCATCGTCTCCATCAACCCGCTCCGCGAGGCCGGGCTGGTCGCCTTCAAGAACCCGCAGACACCCAAGGGCGTTGTCGGGGACGGGACCAAACTCACCGACCTGCACCTGCCGATCAAGATCAACGGGGACCTCGCGCTGTTCCAGGCGCTGGGGTCGCTGCTGGTGCAATGGGACGCGATCGACCACGAGTTCGTCCAGCACTACACGGCCGGGTTCGAGGAGTGGAAGGCGCACGTCGGCGCCGTGGACTGGGACCTGGTCACCGAAGTGACCGGTCTGACCCGTGAGCAGATCACCGAACTGGCGCAACTGCTGCGCAAGTCGACGGCGACGGTGTTCTGTTGGGCGATGGGCCTGACCCAGCACCGCAACGGGGTGGCCACCGTCCGGGAGGTCTGCAACCTGGCCTTCGCGCAGGGCAACATCGGCAGGCCAGGGGCCGGCCTGTTCCCGGTGCGGGGGCACTCGAACGTGCAGGGTGACCGAACCATGGGCATTTGGGAGCGGCCGCCGCAAAACTTCCTGGACGCACTGCAGCTCGAATTCGGCTTCGACCCGCCACGCGTGCACGGGCTGGACGCCGTCGACTCGATCCGCGCGCTGCGCGATGGCAAGGCGCACGTCTTCATCGGGCTCGGCGGCAACTTCGTGCAGGCCGCGCCGGACACCGAGGTCGTCATCGAGGCGATGAACAGGGCCGCCCTGACCGTGCACATCTCCACCAAGCTGAACCGTTCGCACCTGGTCTGCGGCCGGACCGCGCTGATCCTGCCGACCAAGGGCCGGACGGAGAAGGACATCCAGGCCAGCGGCGAGCAATGGATTTCGGTGGAGGATTCGACCTGCTCGGTACATGCCTCCCGGGGGCCGTTGGAGCCGGCCAGTCCATACCTCAAGTCGGAGGTGGAGATCGTCTGCGGGATCGCCGAGGCCACTCTCGGTGATCGGTACGGCATCAACTGGAAGGGCATGCGGGAGGACTACAGCGTCATCCGCCAGCACATCGCCAAGGTGGTGCCGGGTTGCGAGTCCTACGAGGTGAACGTTCGCCGGCCGGGTGGCTTCGTGATGCCGCACCCGCCGCGGGACACCCGGACGTTCGCGACCACGTCCGGCCGGGCAGAGTTCGTCGTCTCCCCGGTCGAGGTGCTGCAGGTGCCCGCGGGTCATCTCGTGCTGCAGACCCTGCGCAGTCACGATCAATACAACACGACCATTTACGGACTGTCGGACCGGTACCGGGGTATCGAGGGTGGCCGGAAGGTGATCTTCCTGCACCCGGAGGACATCAGGGAGTTCGGTTTCACCGACGGCCAGCTGGTGGATATCGAGAACCATTGGCCCGGCGACGATGTGGTCCGCAGCGTCAAGGGATTCCGGATCGTCGGCTACGACACCCCGCGGGGCTCCGCCGCCGCGTACTACCCGGAGACCAGCCCACTGATCCCGTTGGATTCCACCGCGCTGGAAAGCAACACCCCGACCTCCAAATCGGTGATCGTCCGGTTGATGCCGGCCGGGCAGGGCCACGACCGGCAGGTCGCGGATGCCAGCCAGGACGAGGTCGGGTCCGACTGGGTGCACAAGTGGGAGCCGCAGGTGGAGGAGCACATGTCCTGACCGATCGGGTAGCTAGCTGACCCGAACGGCGTTCATTTTGACCGGGTGAACAGAGCTATGTAGGTCTCGTCGACGGGCCTTTGCCAGCCGTCCATGGGCGCCGATGTATCCATGATCAGAAAGGCCAATTCGTACTCTGAACAGTTCATGGCATCGCGGCGCGCAGCATCGTAAGCTGCTGCCGCGGCGGTTTCACTATCGAACTTGAGCACAAATTCGTTCATCCGTGCTTGGGGCAAGGGTTCCGGGCCGTTGTATTCAGCTGCCTCGTCCGCGGCCACGAAGGTCGCATCCTGCAGTTCGAACGCACCCAGGTCTGCCGGAACAGGGAGGCACTGGTTGAGTTCCGGCGGGGGACTCTCTGAGGGCAGCCGCATCCAGGGACCGATCGACCGAACAGCCTGCCTCCGGAATTTCTCCAGATCGGTATCCGTCAGAGTTGCGTCCACGGGGAGATCGAGAAGAACCGATGCTGTTGGGCTCGCCGGATCATCCGGCGTCGCCGTCAGGAATGCCAGCTGCATCCTCGTGGGTGGGGCATCCGCAGGCACTGAGGACTCCAAAATGATCAGAATGTTGCGATCACGCGCCATACTCAACTCATACTGCGACGGTCTCAGCGGCCCGGCCGCCGGCAACGGGGATCGAGCGTTCGTCGCAATCACGCCGGAGATGATGATCACCGCGACAGCCGCCCCACACACCGCCGCCCCACCGATTCCCCTGCGGATTCGGTGGCCACGATCGGCGAATGAACGCAGCTGCGCAGGCGACAGCTTTTGCACGTCATCGGCCAACAACTGGCAGAGGTCGACGGTATCTCGGAGTCGTTCCCCTACGGATCCTGGGCAGCCAGGTTCCACGGCGAATCAGGTCCACTCCCCAACGACATCGACGTCCTGATCGTCGGGTCACCTGACCGCGACGACGTCCATGTCCGACTCAGCGACGCGGCGCAGCTCTTGCATCGCGAGGTCAATCCGACATTCGTGTCCGCCGACCGATGGTCAGACCGCTCGGCTGACCCGTTCCTGGCCAGAGTTGCCAGCCGCCCAACGGTCCCCGTCGTGGCTCCCGACTACGCCCCCCGTGGGTCAGCCGCATGAGCTGGGCAATCGGCAAGGAGACAATCCTGGCCATGCTGGATGCCGGCGATCTCGAGCAGGTGGCGCCCAGGGCGGAGTTCGCGCAGACGTTGATCGACAAGGCACGCAAGCATCTGGCACCAGCCGAACTGCTTCAGGACACCGACCTTGAGATCGCGTTCGACGCACTCTTCACGGCCGCTCGGTTGTCGGTGACCGCGCTGTTGGCTACCCAGGGACTGCGGCCGACAACCAAAAAGGGGCCACGTCGCTCCGATCAAGGCGGTACGGGCTCAACTCGGGGTTCACGCGAAGGTGCTCCGGTCGTACGACCGTCTTCGGGTGACTCGGAATCGCACCGACTACCCTTCGCCGGGAGCCACTCTCAGCGGTGATGACGGTCGGGAAGGCATCCCGCGAGTGGGCGGCATCGTCGACGTTGCGGCGGACGTCGTCGCCCGGCTGCCGGTCTTCGTCCGCTGACCAGCGCTCTCGGTCCAGAACTCACTCGCGACAAGCCGGGCGCCTTTGATTGCGCTGCGCCGCGGCCGTGCGGCTGCCACTTGGTCAACGCCGGTCGTAGCGACGCGCCAGCGCCTGCTTGACCGCGCTGACCACACCGTAGACAGCTGGTAGGTCCCGGGCGCACAGGCGACCCGCGTCGACCTGCTTCGTCAATTCGGACGAGAGGTTAACCCAATCACCAGCCCTCGAAGGTGGACGTGGCTGTAGCCGCATGGCGGCGCCATCTGCCGGCAAAGATGGGGAGCACCTACGGTGACCGTGACTGTGCGTTCAACGACCCGCTCGACGACCGCCCACCTGGGCAACGAAAACTGCGCGACCGGTTGGCTGCCCGCGGATCTGTCAACGCCGCCGCCACCAACCAGGCCCGGACCGGTCCGGGTCGGCCCCGGCCGACCGTGCGGACCAGCGCCGGTACCGCGTCCCGTGGCCACCCATCGCCACCGGGGCCATCGCCGTCAGAAAGGCCATTCCGTCGACGCCCGCGAGCGCGGCGATGTCTGGTGCGTCGACCATGCAACCCAGGAAACGCCGCAACGCCGTGAAGAACACGTCCCGCCGAGCCTGCGCCGGCAACCGAGCTCGTCCGCGGCCATCGACGACAAGCAGGTGACCCAGGACCAGCGGCTGGCCCGTACCGAGATCCGTGGCGAGCGACAAGGCCGCGACCAACTCCGCCAGCCGAAACCCAGGTGCGGCGTCACCGACCATACGGAGGGTGTTCCCGGATTCCGCAGGGCCGGCACGCGAGCGCCCCGGCCGGCGATGCAGGGATTATGTTCGCGCCGCCAACCGCCCTGACCAGCCTCGTCCCGCGGGCTGCCGTCAGGGGGCGAGGTGGGTCGTCGCCAGGTCGATAACGAGGTCGGCCGTCGTGTCGGGTGCCCACCCGTGGGCGCGCCTCATGTGCAGGTAGGTCCAGCACACCGCGTTCGCGACCAGGGCCGCCTGGCTGACCGGATCCCCGACCTTGAGGGAGCCGTCGATCTCCCCGTCGCGCAACAGCCGCTCGAACAGCTCGATGAACTCGAAGCTGGTCGTGCGCCCCGGCTGGCCCGGGATGTCTCGCGGCGGCTGCGCGTAGAAGGCCGTCATGACGGCAGCGTGACGCTCGACCGCCGCGCAGAGAACGCCCAAACCGTGACGAAGACGGGTCGATGCGTCACCCGACGCCACCAACACCGGCCACAGGGATGCCCGGAGGTCATCGCTCGCCCGAGCCAGCACGCCGACCACCAGGTCGTCCACGGTCGTGCCACGACGGTGCAGCGTCACCCGCGACAGACCTGCCTCCTCGGCCACCGCCGACAGCGACAGCCCCGGAACGCCCTCCCGGCCAAGGATCCTGGCGACGGCATCCAGGAGGCGGTCGGAGCTGGTCGGCATGAAAAGCACAATAACAGTTGCATCACTGATACAGCTGTGTTGCACTAGAGGAACACAGCAGATACACGAACTCTCGGTGGAGGACCGCGATGATCGCGAGCACGGACGTCCTGACCCACCGGCTCGCCGTGCTGGCCGATCGCCCCGCCCTGCAGGAGCTGGCCGCAGCCGCCATCGCCGAGCTCCAGCGGGACTACCTCGGACCCGAACAGATCGCACTGAGTCGGACGATCATGGGCGTCGACAGCCAGCTCATCGAGGACGGAACGTACATCCTCGTCGAATACGACGGCCGGCTGGTCGGTTGCGGCGGCTGGAGTCGACGATCGACCCTGTACGGCGGGGACGCGACCACCGGTCGGGACAGCTCCCTGCTCGACCCGGCGGTGGACGCCGCGCGGATCCGGGCGATGTACACGCACCCCCGGTTCACCCGTCGAGGCGTCGGACGGCTGGTGCTGTCCCTGTGCGAGCAGGCCGCAGCGGCCCAGGGTTTCGGGCGACTGGAACTCATGGCCACGATGGCCGGGCAGCCGCTGTACGCCAGCTACGGATTCGTGCCGATCGAACGGGCCGATCACATCTCGAACGGCATCTGCGTCCCTCTCGTCCGAATGGTCAAGACCATCAATACCCACCCCCCAATTCTCCGACCGTCAACCAGGAGCTGACCATGACCACCGAACCCGCACACCTGCCGCAGCTCGACGGTGAGATCTGGATCGCCGACGGGGGGTTGGAGACCACGCTGCTGTTCGTCGAGGGGATCGACCTCCCGGACTTCGCCGCCTTTCCCCTGCTGGACAGCGATCACGGCCGAGCCGCGTTGCACCGCTACTACCAGCCCTACCTGGACATCGCCGCACGCGAACGGGTCGGCATCGTGCTCGACACTCCCACCTGGCGGGCGTCGCCGGACTGGGGCGCCCGGCTGGGCTATGACGCCGCACAACTGGAGTCGGTCAACAGGCAGTCGGTCCGCTTCCTCGCAGATCTGGTCGTCGGCCATCCCACCCCGACGGTCATCAACGGAGCGGTCGGCCCGCGCGGCGACGGGTACGCGGTCGGAGCCACCATGTCGGTTGCCGAGGCCACCAGCTACCACGCCCTGCAAGCCCGGGCCTTCGCGCAGGCCGGTGCCGAGATGATGACCGCTGTCACCATGACCTACGTCCAGGAGGCCATCGGCGTCGTCACGGCAGCAACCGAGCTAGGCCTTCCGGTTGCCGTGTCATTCACCGTCGAGACCGATGGGCGACTGCCATCGGAATCCGACCTGGGCGAGGCCATCACCGCAGTGGACGACGCGACGGACGGAGCCACCGCCTACTTCATGGTCAACTGCGCCCATCCGACCCACTTCGCCGACGTCCTGAGCGCAGGCCAGGACTGGGTCTCCAGAGTTCGAGGCATCCGGGCCAACGCGTCGACCATGAGCCATGCCGAGCTCGACCAGGCGACCGAGCTCGACCGCGGTGACCCCCACGATCTCGCCGACCGCTACAGCATGCTGCGGTCGAGCCTGTCGTCGCTGGCGGTCGTCGGCGGGTGCTGCGGCACCGACCACGAGCACGTAGAGGTCATGGCGACGAGGCTCACCGCAGCGGGGTGACCCAACCGAGCCGGGATCTTGCTCCGGCGATCACAGGAGGTCGCGACAACAAGGACGGCTATCACCAGGCATGGCTCGACGCGGCGTTGATCGGGCCTGCTGGAAGCCGGCAAGGTTCGCTCATGAGCGTCATCCGCGACTCCACCCCGCCACCTGCCGTCGGCCGCGAGCGTGGAACGTCCGCCGCCCGCCGTCTCGCACCCGTGTCTGCATCTGCGCCGAGCGGTGACTAACACTCTCGTCCACCCGCGCCGGTGCCGGTCGTTCCCGGCGGGAGTGTCACCTTCGAGTTCGGTGGGCTGGGTGTCATCGAGGTCTACGGCCAATAGGCATGGCGCGATCAGGCGGCTGGCCGGGGCGTCCCTGACCGACGTGTCGGAGCTCGTTGCAGGCCCTTTTCGAATTTCTCGCTACGCCTTCGGGGTTTATTGATCGTCTCAGCGGACCTTGTTAAGGATCACCAAAATGTAATCTGGTGCTAGGTGGCGGGCCCAATGCGATCATCGGCCGGTTTGCTGATCATTCTTCCAGCGCACGTAGGTGGGTCAGGACTGACCCGTCTTCCTCGATGTGTTGGGAGAGTTCATCATTGAATCGGGCACCGTAGTCGGCTCGAATGTGTTCCTGAAACGCCTCGTCGTGAAGGTAGATTTCGAAGACGAAGTACGAGCGCGGGTCACTTACTCGGGTGTAGGCGTTGAAGAGGAGATTTCCCGGTTCGTTGCGTACGTGCGTGGTCAACGTGGCCATCATTTCGGCGACTCGCGCTTCGTGACCGGGTTTGACGGTGAATTCTGCATACAGCGTTTTTGTCATGGAACTAGTTCTCCCTACCTTCAGATTCCGGTACGGACGCCGGAGGTGCCGAGAAGCGATCGTGCGAATCAAGTTCGGCGGCCCATGGCGGGTTGGCACCTGCCCGAGAGCAGGTGATCGCTGCTACTTGGGAGGCGAAGGTCAGCGCGGCGGTCAGGCCGTCGAGGGTGAGTGTCTCCAGCCGTCCGCCGAGGTGGCCGGCCGCGGCGAGATAGTGCAGGAGTCCGCCGTGAAAGGAGTCACCGGCGCCGACTGTGTCGACCAGGGCGGTGTGCAAAGCGGGAATTCGAACTGTCTGACCGCGAAGCGAAGCGAACGCTCCGTCACTCCCGAGGCTGACGATTGCCAGCGGTACCCCGCAGGCGTGCAGGTGCACGGCGGCCTCCTCCGGTGTACGGCCCGGCCAGAGTTGGACGAGGTCGTCCTCGGATAGGCGCAGGATGTCGGCCAGCCCGGCCCACCGGTCGATCCAGGCCCGGTAGTTCTCGACCGGCACGAGTAGGGTCCGCAGGTTCGGGTCGATGGAGACGGTGAGTTGGTTGCGTGCCCGGGCGAGCAGGTTCTCGATGACCCGGCCGGAGGGTTGCAGCGCCAGGGCGAGGGTGCCGGTGTGAAGGGCTACCGGTGGGCTGCCATTGGGGAAGGGCCCGTCGATGAGCGGGGCGAGGGAGTCGTCGGTCCACGCCCAGTCGGCGGTGCCGTCGGTGTAGAACTCGTAGGACGCCGCGCCGCCGGCGTCGAGACGGGCGATGGCCAGGGTGGCCGGTTCGACCGCGGTGACCGAGGCGCTCAGGTCGACGTGGGATTGTTCGAGTTTGGCTCTGCACAGGGTACCGAGTGCCCCTGACGAGAGTCTTCCAGCGAAGCGCGCGGTGGTGCCCAACCTCGACAGTGCGACTGCCGTGTTCGCCGGGCCGCCACCCGGGTGAACGGTCAGGTGTGCGACGCCGTCGATGATTCCGTCAGGTGGCAACACGGCATCGGCAACGACTTCTCCAACGACGGCGATGGTGGGCATGTGCGAGTCCTTCGTCATTCGGGGTCCTCGTCCGATCGAACGGGGATGTACAGCTGCCGGAGACGTTCATGGGTCCCCGGGGAGACAGCGACGAGGCCGGGCGGACCGCCGGGCCTCGTCGCTGTCATCCACGGTTCGGGTCAGCTCGTCCCGACTGTGCCGCCACGGAAGTCGTCCAGGACGGCGCTTCGTGCACCGGCCGCCCATATCCCGACGTGGCCGCCCTTGGTGTTGAAGAACCGCTTGTCTGCGGCGTTCAGCGTGATCGTCGCGACCGTCGTTCCGTTCTTGGTCACTTGAACCTCGCCATTGGTCATTGCCCTGGCGCCGAGGGTGTCGCCGCTTGCGAACGTGACCGGCTTGTTGCCATAGGGCGTCCAAGCCAATCTTCCGAGACGGAAGGTGGAGACCCGGACTGCCTTTGCAGGGGCGTCATACACCACCGAGATGGCCCCCGCAGTGGCGATGCTGCCCGATTGGACCTTCAACAGCACACCTTGTGAGGGGCTCTTCGGGTCGATGGTGGTCAGCTTGACCGCGGCTTGCTGGCTGGGACCGAACTGCGTCTTCCAGGTCATCGGGCCGCCCGCCTGCACGTCCAACGCATTGCCGGCAATTCGGTAGAACGAGGTGGTGCTGGTCCCGGCCCATTTGGATCCAACCGCGCCGTTGCTGCGGTTGAAGGTGTCCAGGATCGGGGCGAGCGGTTGTTCGACGGCGAATGCCTGTTGCACCGGAGTTGCTGCCGCGTAGTCGTCGTTGCCCGGCTGGGCGGCGGTGATGGTGCAGGTTCCGACTCCGGTGAGGTGCACGTCGGCACCGGTGACGGTGCACGCTCCGGCGGCGGTGAAGGTCACCGGTAAACCGGAGGACGCGGTTGCCGTGACCGGGAAGTCGGGGTCACCCAACCTCTTGGCGGCCAGCGGGCCGAAGGTGATCGTCTGCTCTTGCGGCTGTTGCCACATGGCCGGCTTCAGCGGGGTGACGGTCAGGCTTTCCAGTCGCGCCGTCCCGCCTTGCGACAGCAGCGACAGTCCGGTGCTGGTCTCGGCCGGGAAGATCTGATCGGTGATGGTCTGCTTGCCGTCCTGGGCGAACGCCTCCACCGAGGCCTTGTCGAGGTACAGCTCCAGGTGCAGCTTGCCGTTCTCGAGTGCGACTGGGGCCGACTCGACGGAGGCGAAGGCGGTGCTGAAGCTGACATCACCGGAATGGGTGCGGTCGATGGTCAACCGGCCGGTCTCGGTGTTGTAGAGCACCGGAGTGCTTTCCGAGCCGTCCGCGGATTGCCGCACGGCCAGGCCGAATGTGGTTGCCGTACCGGGTGAGAACACCGCATCGATCTTCAGCACGGAGCCGTTGGCCTGCGCCGGCAGCGGGGTGCTGCCCTCCGCGATGTCACCGGGGCCCTGGGTGAATGCCTGGGCCGGCAGTTCCAGGTTCCCGATTTGGTCGACGACCTTCTGCACGAGCTTGGGCTTGCCGTTGATCGTTTCCAGGGTCAGTTCCCGGGGCAGGGCCATGGCACTTCGCCATTGCCCGGTCGGGATCTGGTTGGCGTAGTCCCAGTTGTTCATCCAGGCGATCATGATGCGCTTGTTGTCGGGGGCGTTGTCGAAGGTGACCCCGGCGTAGTAATCGCGGCCCCAGTCGAGCCAGTCGTAGGACTGCAGCCGTGACTCGGCAGCCGTGTCGGAGACCATGAACTGGTCGGCCAGGATATGTCCCCAGCCGCCGCGGTTGTCATCGACGATGCTGATGTGGGCCTGCTTGCCGGCGAATTCGCTGACGTCCCAGGACGCCCAATCCAGGGCTTCACTGTTGCCGCCGGTAGCGCTGCGGACCACGGTGCCGTCGACGACCAGGTTGACCGCGGTGGCCAAGCTACGCGGCAGTGCCGGTGCACCGGAGAAGGTGAAGGCATCGATCATGATGTGGCCGAAGTCGCCATCGCCGTGCAGATCCGCGATCTGAATCTGCGCGCTCTGCCCGATCAGGGACGACACGTTCCACGCCGTCCAGTTCATGAAGCCGGTCCCGTTTCCGGTGGCAGTTCGGACGACCTCACCGTTGATCACCAGGTTCACCGCGGTGGGCTCGGCACCGTCCCATGGGTGAATACCGCCGGCCATCAGGAAGTTGATGTAGTCCTGGGTGATGGTGAAGGTGGGGGAGTAGAAGGTGCCGGTGGCGCTGTCGCACTTGTCGGGCACGATGCAGGTGTCCAGGACGTTGAGTCCTTGTTGACTGTTCGCGTCGAGGTTCTCGGTTGCTGTTCCGCTGCCGGCGAAGTCACCGTCGGCGGTCCATCCCTGTGGCAATTGACCCGTGGTGTTCTCGAAATCAGCGAATGTGGTCACCTGCTTGTCGGCGAAGGTGACCTGGTCGAGCAGCAGGTGGCCCCACCCGCCGGTGTTGTCGTCGACCACCTGCAGGGTTGCCTGCTGGCCCTGTAGGTCGGTGAGGTCCCAGCCCTGCCAGGTGGGGGTTTCGCTTTCGTTGCCCGTCGCGGAGCGGGCGATCTGACCATCGACGACGAGATTGAACGAGGTGGGGTTGTCCTCACCGGCGGGATGCTTGCCGCCGGCGATCATGAAGTCGATGGCGGGGGAGTTGATGGTGAACTCCGGTGAAGTCAGGGTGCCGGTGGTGCCGTCCCCGGCGAGGAAGGTGTTCAGCAGTCGGCTGCCGCGGAACCCGGTGACCGGTAACTGTCCGCCCACGGCACCGGTTGTCGGACCGGCCCCGGCGAGGTCACCGGTCGCCACCCAATTGCCCCAGTCGGTGGTCTCGAAGTCGTTGAGCACGACGCCGTCCGGGTCGACGCCTCGCGTTGACGTCCCGTTCTGCCAGGGGTGGTTCCCACCGCCGACGAGGAAGTTGATGTAGTCCTGGTCGATGGTGAACTCAGGTGACTGCATGGAGCCCATGGGCCAGTCCCGGTCGTTGAAGCTGTTGACCAGGCCGGTGCCGGAGAAGCCGGAGACCGGGCTCTGGCCGTCCAGCGCCCCGGTCGCCGGGGTAAGGCCGAAGGGACCGTCCTTCCAGTTGCCGGGTTCGTTGTTGACGGTCCACCCGTTGAAGGTGCCGTCATCGAAGCCGGCCAGTGTCGTGCCGGCGGGCGGGGTGTCGGAGCCGACGGTGCTCTCGGAGGTGAAGGTGGTGCCGTCGAAGTCGCCGACGAAGTACTGGCCACCGGATCCGCCGCCAACGGCGCCGGGGTTGATGTTGACGACCATGACCCATTTGATGTTGTTGGGGTCACCGTCGACGGCAATCGGGAACAGGTCGGGGCATTCCCATTGGCCGCCGGTGGCGTTGGCCGGCCCGAAGGTGCTGAGCTGCGACCAGGTCTTCAGGTCGGTCGATTTGTAGATCAGCACCTGGTGGTCCTGTGCTTCGACGGTGACGACCACCCAGTAGGAGTTCTCCGGGCTGCCGCCGTCGTACCAGAACATGTGCGGGTCGCGGAAGTTGTTGGAGTTACGGTCAAGGACCGGGTTGCCGGCGTATTTCGTCCAGGTCTGCCCGGCGTCGGTGCTGTAGGCAAGGGACTGTGCCTGCTTACCGGTGTGGTAGGCCGTGGTGTACATCGCGACCAACGGCGGGTTCTCCGTGGTGCCGAAGCCGGAGGTGTTGTCGTGGTCGACCACGATGGAACCGGAGAAGATGTCCGCGTCCGCGTCCTGCGGGATCGCGAGCGGTTGCTCTTTCCAGTGCAACAGGTCGGTGCTGGTTGCGTGTCCCCAACTCATATTGCCCCAGGTGTTTCCCTTGGGGTTGTACTGGTAGTACAGGTGATAGACCCCCTTATAGAACACCAGGCCGTTGGGGTCGTTCATCCAATTCTTGGTCGGGCTGTAATGAATGAGGGGGCGGTACAGCTCGCTGGCCGGATCCGGTGGATCCTCCGCCAGTGCAGGCGTACCGACCACCGACAATGCTGCCATCGCAACACATATCACCGCGGCGGCGGCCTTCTTGATCTTGCTGGTCCGAATCAACACTGAGGGTCGACCCTTCTGAACTCGAACTACCCGGACAACGTTGTCTCATCGGCCGTGCGTCAGCAGTTGCGACGACGGCCAGCGGTGTGAAAGCGGTCCTGAGCCCCCGATTGACTCAAGACCGTTTCCTATCAGCCCTTTTGCAGGGTGGTGGCTCCGGTCATGATCGCGACGGCCTCGGTCGGGGTGTGTGATTGGGGGGTGATGATCCCGGCGCAGCCGCCGAGCCGGGCGATGTGGATGCGGTCCGCCACCTCGAACACATTGGGCATGTTGTGGCTGATCAGGATGATCGGCATGCCCTTCGCCTTGATCTTGCGGATCAGGTTGAGGACCTGTCCGGTTTCCTTGACTCCGAGGGCGGCGGTCGGTTCGTCGAGAACGACAAACTTGGTGGCGAACGCCGCTGCTCTCGCGACGGCGACGGCCTGCCGCTGGCCACCGGACAGTGTTTCCACGGCTTGGCCCATGTTCTGGATGGTGCCGACACCAAGTTCGGCCATGGAGGCACCGGCCTTGTCCTTCATGCCCTTCTTGTCGAGCATTCGAAAGATCGAGCCGAGAGGGCCAGGTCGCTTCTCCTCTCGACCGAGGTACAGGTTGCTGGCGATGTCCAGCGCGGGCGCGACCGCCAGGGTCTGGTAGACGGTTTCGATGCCGGCGTTGCGGGCGTCCATCGGGGTGCGGAAGTTCGCCGGATGGCCGTCGAGGAAAATTTCGCCGGAGTCGACGGTGAGGGCTCCGGTCAGTGCCTTGACCAGGGTGGACTTCCCGGCCCCGTTGTCCCCGATGATGGCCAGCACCTCGCCCGGGTACAGGTCGAGGTCGACACCGTCGAGGCCGACGACCCGGCCGAAGGTCTTGATCAGGCCGCGGGCCTTCAGGACCGGCTCGCGGGTGTCGACGGCTGCCGTCGAGAAATGCTTGACAGGTGCGCTCATGTCAGACCTTGACCTTTCGGATCCACTGATCGATGGACACGGCGACGATGATCAGGACACCGATCGCCAGCACCCGCCATTGATCGTCGACGCCGGCGAGGGAGAGTCCGCTGCGGAAGACCCCGATGATCAGCGCGCCGAGGATGGTTCCGACGATGGCACCGCGTCCACCGAACAGGCTGGTGCCGCCGATGACGACTGCGGTGATGGTTTCCAGGTTGGCATCCACGATGGCGTTGGGGCTGGCGGTGCCGGCCCGGCCGATCAGGATCCACGCGGTGATGCCGTAGATGAGCCCGGCGACCAGGTAGACGCTGACGAGGACCCGGTTCACCCGGATACCGGCGAGTCGCGCGCCCTCGGTGTTGTCTCCGACGGCGTAAACGTGTCTGCCCCAGCCGGTTTGACCAAGTAGGAACGCCACAACCAGGGCAAGAATAATAACCATGATGACGCCGATGGTGATCCGGAATCCACCGATGCCGATGGTCTTCCCGGTCCAGTTCAGGACGTCGGGCAGATCGTTGGCCTGGATGCTCTTACCGCCGGAGTACAGCAGGCCGAGCGCGGTGAAGATGCTCAGCGTGCCCAGGGTGGCGATGAAGGGTGGCAATTTCAGTCGGGTGATCAGGGCGCCGTTGAGCCACCCGCACAGGGTGCCGACGGCGAAGCCGATGATCAGCGCGAGGAACCCGGGCACGCCGTTGTTGGCCGCGAGGTTGGCCATCACCAGCATCGCCAGGATGCTGATGGCGCCGACGGAAAGGTCGATTCCCGCGGTGAGGATGATCAGGGTCTGACCGACCGCCAGTGCTGCGATGACGGCGACCTGTTGCAGGATCAGTGAGAGGTTCGCCGGGCTCGCCAGGCGGGGATTGATGATCGTGAAGACGATCGAGGCGATGATCAGGACCAGCAGTGGGCTGATCGATGGATGAGAGTGCAGCACGTGCTGGATTCGTTGAAGGGGTGAATGACTGCGCTGCGCAAACTGCTCAGCCGCATTCTTGGGCGAGTGTATCTCTGTGTCAGAGGATGGCGTGGTCACGGAGGCCTCCATGTCGGGCGATCACCGGGTCGAACTCCGGTGATGCGGTGTCCTACAACGAAACGATGTGTTCGACATCGAAAAGTGTTGCTTCGTGCTGCGAGGGGATTGCCAGTTGATTCCGGTGGGCGGGTCCCAGCGGAACCAACTGGCAATCGAGTGTGGGTCAGCCCCAGCAGATTTCCGCGCCCTCGGCGCTGGTGATGCTGTCGACACCGGTGGCCGGCGTGTCGGTCACCAATGCCACGCCGGTGTCGTAGAACTCCAGGCCCGGTGTGACTGCCGGTGCTTCACCGCCGCGGGCGATGGTGGTGATGGCGTCAACGCCCAGCTGCGCCATCCGCACCGGATACTGCTGCGAGGTCGCGCCGATCACGCCTGAAGCCACGTTGGCCACTCCATCGCAGCCACCGTCGATCGACACGATCAACGCGCCGCTGTTCCCAGCAGCCTCCAGCGCCGATGAGGCACCGGCAGCGGCGGGTTCGTTGATCGTGTAGACCACGTTGATGTCCGGGTTCTTGGCCAAGCAACTTTCCATCGCGGTCTTGCCGCCGTCCTGGTTGCCCTGACTGGCTTCATTACAGACGATGGTGTAATTCCCGCCTGAATAGGCGCCGGAGGACGCCTCGTCGCCGTTCTTCGTCTTGTCCACCGTGTCGATGCCCATGCCGGTCAGGAATCCCTGATCCCTGTTGTAGTCCACGGAGACGATCTTGTCGTTGAACAGGTCGAGCATCGCGATGGTCGCTTCCTTGCCACCGAGCTGGGCCGCGGTCCATTTGCCAATCAGCTCACCGGCTTTGAAGTTGTCGGTGGCGAATGTGATGTCGACGGTGTCCGCCGGGTCCGGCGGGGTATCCAGGGCGATCACGAACAGGCCCGCGTCCCTGGCCTTGGTGATCGCCGGATTCACGCCAGGACCGTTCGGGGTGATCAAGATGCCCTGGTCGCCTCTGGAGATGGCGTTCTCGATGGCCTGCACCTGGCCGTCTTCGTCTCCATCTTCCTTACCAGCGGCGACGGTGAGGGTGACGTTGTCCTTCTCCGCTGCGGCCTTCGCGCCTTCCTGCATCGCGACGAAGAACGGGTTGACCGAGTCCTTGGTGATCAGGGTGACCGCGACGGTGTCCCCTTCCGGCACCGGCGCCAGGCTCGCATCGCCCGATCCAGGCGCTGCCGACCCACTGGCTGCACCGCCGGTCGCAGCGGCGCTGGTGGCGGCCGCCGAAGTGCTCGAACTGGTTGCGGTGTCGCTGCTGCTGCCGCACGCAGTGAGGGTTAATGCCGCCGCAGCCGCGATAACGGCGACACCGAGCCGCTTCGTCATCTTCGTCTTGCCAGCCTGCATGACAACTCCTTTGTTGTGTTGGTCCCGGTCGGCGTACCGATCGGAACCAGAGTGAATTGACGCGGCAGTGGCTACTGCCTGGTCGGTGAAGCAGGTGCGTGCTCGGTCCATGACGGTCTGCCACGGCGACTCATGACAACGATTCCCCTCGTCGCTCAGACCGCACTGCAGCCGACTGCGCACGGTGGATCAGCGTCGGACGGGAATCACCAGGTCGTGCAAACCGATCCAACAAATCCAACAAATCTCTGTTCACGCCGTGGCCAACCGCGCAAGCAGAAGGTAGCCGCCCGAGACACCGTTGTCTAGCCGATCTGATGGAGGCATCTTGCAACTCGTATCGAGCTCAGATTTGGCCATATGCCAAGGGCGGCAATGCTCTTCAGTCGACGCCAGGGTCTCGTCTTCGGTGCTAAACGCGTTCAGCTCTGTACGACTGTACCGATCTAGACAACGGTATATCGTTATCTCAACGTTTCCGGAAGTGTGATCAGGTAGCTTTGGCCCAGTGGCCGCATCACGTGATCGGTGACATCGAGAAGCACCGGCAGCGGTCCGTCGCCTAGACGGCGGCCGAGATCGGACAACGTTGGCCCAATGGCGCTTGGCGAGGAGGTGGCAAGTGGCGATGTCGCTGCCGACTGTCCCGGATGCCGCTGCGAGAACCCGGTCGCCATGAGTGCCGCCAAGCCTGAGTCCAGCCGCCCCACCATGCGTGACGTAGCGGCGTTGGCCGGCGTCGCGCTCAAGACGGTGTCCCGGGTCATCAACGGAGTTCCCACCGTCGACCCCGAACTGGCCCAACGGGTTCGCAACGCCGCGGACAAACTCGGCTATCGCCCGAACCTGGCCGCTTCGAACCTTCGCAGCGGCCGCACCAACATCGTCGGCCTGCTCCTCGAAGACGTCGGCAATCCCTTTTCGGCCGCGCTCCACCGGTCGATCGAGGACTATATGCGCGAGCGCGGCGTGCTGCTGCTCACCGCCAGCCTCGATGAGGACCCCGATCGTGAGCGAGAATTGGCGAGCCGGCTCATTGATAGCCGGGTCGACGGTCTGATCATCGTCCCGGCGAGCACCGACCACCGGTATCTCGTTGCCGAACAGGGCCATGGCACCTCCATCGTCTTCGTCGACCGCGAGCCACGACCATTGGTCGCCGATGCCGTGGTCGCGGATAACCGGCGCAGCGCGGCCCGCGTCGTGGCGCACCTGGCCAAGACCGGCCGGCGTCGCATCGGCTATCTCGGTGACACCCTCACCATCCAGACGGCCGGCGAGCGATATCAGGGATACCTGGACGCCTACCGCGATTTGGGCGTCGCCCCGCCGAACGACCTTGCCCAGCATGGCCTTCGCACCGTCGAGGCCGCCGAGGAGGCGACCCTGAGTCTGCTGGCGCGAAACCCGCCGCCCGACGCGCTGTTCACCAGCCAGAACCTGATCACCATCGGCGCGGTCCACGCACTGCATTCCACCGGCAGACAACACGACGTCGCCCTCGCCGGCTTCGACGACGTCCAATTCGCCCAAACTCTCGATCCTGCTATTACTGTCGTAGCGCAGGACACAGTGACGATCGGGCGAACAGCTTCAGAGCGGCTCTTCGCTCGAATCGCCGGTGACCGCTCTCCCGCACGGGTTTACACCATTGAAAGCCGGCTGATCGCCCGCGGGTCCGGTGAACTCCCGATCACCTCCCCTCGGAACTGAGAGTGGCCACTCAACTGCCCGCAACGCTCCGCGCTGAGCGCCTCAGATCGCGCTTCGCACAGCTCGTTCGAACCCCAGGACGTGCTCACGGGCCAGTTCTTCCGCTCGATCCGCACGACCGTCGGCGATGGTCTGCAGCAGTTCGACGTGCTCACCAACGTGCTCGTTGACGGTCGGCAGCTTTTCCAAGAACAGACAGAATATCCGGGTCGCCAGATTGTCATAGCGGATCAAAACATCTTCGAGGTGCTGGTTTCCCGCGGCTCGGTAGATTGCCCGGTGCACGGTCAGGTCCCAGCGCATTAATTCGTTTCGATCCAGCGCGCCGATTTCCAGTGCGGCGGTTCTTGATGCAAGTTCCGTCAGCTCTGCACGGGTCGCGCGGGAAGCGTGCTCGGCGGCGCGCCGGGCGGCCAGCGGCTCCAGTTGGGCGCGAATCTCGGATATGCCGGCCAGGTCGGCGATATCGACGCCGGTGGCGAACGTCCCCCGGCGGGGGTAGGTGACCACCAGCCGTTCGAGCACCAGCCGATTGAGCGCCTCGCGCACGGGTGTCCGACCAACGCCCAGCTCTCGGGCGAGCGCCCGATCGTCGAGCGGGTCGTTCGGCCGGATGTCCAGCATGATCAGCCGATCCCTGATCACGGCATACGCCCGGTCCGCCATCGTCATTCCCGGGATGGCGTCGAGCTCCGACGGTTCAGCGGTCACACGGTGATCGTACGGCCTGATAGCCACAGGGGGTTGCCTATGGAGAGTGAGTGTCATACTCTAAGCGTATATCTAACATATCAGTTGTGCACACACTGCTGAGCAACGTCCATGACCACCGAAGGGCACCATGACCATCAGCGTCTTTGATCTGTTCAAAGTGGGGATCGGGCCATCCAGCTCGCACACCGTTGGACCGATGCGGGCCGCTTACTTGTTCGTGTCCGGGCTGCGGGCGGACGGCCTGTTTCGGGAGGTCGCGAGCATTCGCTGTGAGCTGTTCGGGTCTCTGGGCGCTACCGGACACGGTCACGGCAGCGTGAAGGCCGTCGTACTCGGTCTGGAGGGCGAACAACCCGACCAGGTCGACCCCGTCGGCGCACAACCGCGGGTGGACGCGGTTCGAGCTGAAGGAAAGCTACGCCTGGGTGGGGAACACCCGATCGCGTTCGACATGGACTCCGACGTCGTGCTGCACCGGCGCAAGCGGCTCCCGTTCCACACCAACGGGATGGTGTTTCTTGCTCTGGGCGAGGACGGCTCGGAGTTGCGCCGGCGGGAGTACTACTCGATCGGCGGCGGATTCGTGCTCGACCAGGACGGGGCCGGTCAACCGGCGATCGTCGAGGATGCCACCCCGGTGAAGTACCCGTTCCTCACCGGTGCTCAACTCTTGGCTCACACCCGCGAAACAGGCTTGCGCATCAGCGATGTGATGCTGGCCAACGAGCTTTCCTGGCGAACCGAACCTGAGATCCGCAGTGGTTTGCTGCACATCTGGTCCGTCATGCAGGAGTGCGTTGAGGAAGGCATCGCGACCACCGGCGTGCTGCCCGGCGGCTTGAAGGTTCGCCGCCGAGCGGCGGCGCTGCACGCCCAACTCACCGACGAAGCCGACGAGTCCGACCCATTGCGGGCCATGGAATGGGTCACCCTCTACGCGTTGGCCGTCAATGAGCAGAACGCCGCCGGCGGGCGGGTGGTGACCGCCCCCACCAACGGGGCAGCCGGGATCGTGCCGTCCGTCCTGCACTACTACCGGGACTTCATCGGCTCCTATTCCGACGATGGGGTGGTCCGGTTCCTGTTGGTGGCAGCCGCGATCGGTCTGTTGTTCAAGGAGAATGCCTCCATTTCTGGAGCCGAGGTGGGCTGTCAGGGCGAGGTCGGGTCGGCCTGCGCAATGGCGGCCGGCGGGCTGGCAGAACTGATCGGCGGCACTCCCGAACAGGTCGAGAACGCCGCCGAGATCGGCATCGAGCACAACCTGGGGCTCACCTGCGACCCAGTTGGCGGGTTGGTGCAGATCCCCTGCATCGAACGCAACGCGGTCGGCTCGGTCAAGGCCATCACTGCAGCCCGGATGGCTGTCCGCGGCGATGGTCAGCATCACGTGACGCTGGATAAAGCGATCAAGACCATGCGCGAAACCGGCGCCGACATGAGCGTCAAATACAAGGAAACGGCAAGGGGCGGGCTCGCTCTCAACGTCGTCGAGTGCTAGGAGGCACCCGTGTCACATCCCTTCATCCTGACCCTGAGCTGCGACGAAAGGCCCGGCATCGTTCATGCGGTTACCGAGTTCCTGTTCGAGAACGGCTGCGACATCGTCGAGCATCAGCAGTTCGACGATGCCGCTCGCGGTCACCTGTTTCTGCGCACCGCGTTCGTCTGCGCCACCGAGACCGACGCTGAACGACTCACGGCCGCCTTCGGCGCCGTCGCCGAGCGGTTCTCCATGACCTTCCGCATCACCGGCGAAGAGCCCGAGCGGGTGCTGGTCATGGTTTCCAAGATGGGCCACTGCCTCAACGACCTGATCTTCCGGTGGCGGGGCGGCAATCTCGGCGGTGAACTCGTCGCCGTGGTGTCCAACCACGAGGACCTGCGCCCGATGGCCGAGGCCGCGGGCCTGCCGTTCCACCATGTGCCGGTCACCCCGGGCACCAAGGCCCAGGCCGAGGCGCGGCTGCTCGAGCTGGTGGAGGAGTACCGCGCGGATCTGGTGGTGCTGGCGCGGTACATGCAGGTGCTCTCGGACGAGCTGTGCACCTCTCTACGCGGCCGCGCGATCAACATCCACCACTCGTTCCTCCCGGGCTTCAAGGGCGCCAAGCCCTATCACCAGGCGTTCGACCGAGGCGTGAAGCTGGTCGGTGCCACCGCCCACTACGTCACCGGTGACCTGGACGAGGGCCCCATCATCGAGCAGGAGGTCATCCGGATCGACCACAATTACGACGCCAGGGCGTTGTCCACCGTCGGGCAAGACGCCGAGGCGCTCGCCTTGTCCCGGGCGGTGCGTTGGCACAGCGAGCAGCGGGTCCTGCTCAACGGGCACAGCACCGTCGTCTTCCGCTGAACCGGCAGCTGCGGTGACGTCGATGATGGAGACCGCAAGGGCCGCGCCCAGCGACCCGGCGCTGAACCAGGTGAACGAGTTCCTCGCCCAGTTGGGAACCTGGCGGCAGATCCGCGCCGACCGAGCCGAAGGTCTCGAGCGGGCCAGCGCCTTCTTCGCGCTGCTGGGCAACCCCCAGGACGCTGCGCGGACCGTGCATGTGGCGGGCACCGCAGGCAAAGGCTCGGTGGTCGCATTCATTGCCAGCATTGTGCGTGCGCATGGGTTTCGGGTGGGTGCGCACAGCTCCCCACACGTGTACTCGGTGGCCGAGCGGTTCCAGATCGACGGTGCTCCGGTGAGCCCGGAACTGCTGCTCCGCGCGTTGGCGGCGGTCCGGCCGGCAGTCGCACTGATGAGTGAGAGTCGTTACGGGGCACCGTCTTTCTTTGAAGCCACCAACGCCATCGCCTTTCACGCGTTTGCCGACCAAGTGGATTACAGCGTCATCGAGGCTGGGATCGGCGGCCTGTACGACAGCACCAACACCATCACCCGAGGTGACAAACTCGCGGTGATCACCCCCATCGGCCTGGACCACACCGACATCCTGGGATCCACTCTCGAAGAGATCGCGGCACAGAAGGCCGGCATTCTGCCCCTCGGTGGGCACGCGGTGATCGCCCGGCCGCAGATGAACGAAGTCGCCGCCGCCCTGCGAGCAGAGCAGGTTCGACGAGGGTGTGCCGTTGAGCTGGTGGACGTGGCCACAGCGGTCGCCGACGCGGTCACTACCGGCGGCGGCACGACCCTGCGGTTGCCCGACCGTTCCCGGTGGCCACTCGGTCTGGTCGGCCGCCACCAGGCCGGCAATGCCCATTTGGCCCTACGCGCCGTGGCTGCACTGGCCGCCTGGGACGGGTGGGCCGTGGACGAGCAGGCCACCGCCCACGGTCTGCGAAGCGTCCGGCTGCCCGGCCGCTTCGAACGCCGCACCATGCCGGACGGCCGACCGGTGATCCTCGACGGCGCCCACAATCCGATCAAGCTGGCCGCACTCGTTGCCACCCTGCACGAGCTGCACCCCGGCGCCCTGTTTCCGTGGGTGGTCGCGTTCAAGCAAGACAAAGATGTAGCCGCCGCACTGCAGATCATCGCCCCGGCCGCCAGCAGCATCGTGGCCACCGAATTCCATGCGGCGGCCGGAGACCACCCGGCCGGCGTTTCCATCGCACCCGAACACGTCGCCGCCGCCGCGGCGCGTTCGGGTATCACCGTCACCGTCGAAGCCGACCCGGTCAAGGCGGTCTCGCTCGCCGATGCCGAACCCGGCCTTCCGGTGGTGGTCAGCGGCTCGTTCCACCTGCTGGCCGCGATCGCCCGCTCGGCCACGGGTCCACAACTGTGACACCCCCCGACGAGGGCGCCGCACCCGAACTGGTTTGGGGCCGGTTCGACGACCTGCGGTCCAGCACCGCGCTGGCATGCCCCACCCCAGACCGCATCTTCGTCGCCAACCGGGTCCAGGACGTCGCTGAGGTGCTCGATCAAGTGGAACGGGCCACCGACGCCGGTCGGTGGGCTTACGGGTACGTCGCCTACGAAGCCGCCGCCGGTCTCGACCCGGACCTGGCGGTCCACCCCCAACCGGCGGGCGGGATGCCCCTGGCCTGGTTCGGCATCTGCGATGAACCGGTCCCCGTGCCGGTGGTGTCCGACACCCAACGGGCCGGGCCGTACCAGGCCCAGTGGTACCCCGCCTGGACACCGACCGGGCACGCCGGCCAGGTCGACCTCATCCGCGATCACATCGCCGCCGGCAACACCTTTCAATGCAACCTCACCGTCCGGATGAACGGCCACGTCAGCGGCGACACCTACGCGCTGTACCGCGATCTCGTGCTCCGGCAGCGCGGCGCCCATAACGCGTATCTGGACATGGGCCGGTTCGTCATCGCCAGTGCCAGCCCGGAGCTGTTCTTCGAGCGCCGCGGCGAGGACGTCCTGCTGCGCCCGATGAAGGGCACCTCCCGCCGCGGGCGGCACCCTGACGAAGACCTGCGGTTGGCCGCCGAACTGCGCTCCAGCTCCAAGGAGTGCGCCGAGAACATCATGATCGTCGACCTGATGCGCAATGACATTGGCCGCGTTGCCCTGACCGGCACAGTCCGGGTTCCCGAGCTGCTCACCGTCGAACGATACGAAACCGTGCTGCAGATGACCTCCGCTGTCACCGCCCGACTGCGTCCCGGCATCGGCCTCACAGACCTGTTCCGCGTCCTGTTTCCCTGCGGCTCAGTGACTGGCACTCCGAAATCCCGTTCCATGCAGATCATCCGGTCCATCGAACCCGAGCCCCGCGGTGTCTACTGCGGGGCCATCGGGCTCATCGGCCCTCCCGAAGCGCTGGTCCGGGCCCGGTTCAGCGTGGCGATCAGAACCGCGGTTGTGGACACTCTCACCGGCCACGCCGTCTACGGTGTCGGCGGCGGCATCACCTGGCAGTCGCGGGCGCCGGCCGAACACGCCGAGGTGCTCACCAAGACAGCCGTGTTGCGGGCGAATGATCGTGACATCGTGCATGGGGTTCACCTGACGTTCTCGGGGAAGGGCCAGCGACCTGAGATCAGCGGGCGGCGGTGGTGACAGCGTGCAGCACGGCGAGGGCGTCCCGGGTGGCAGCGACGTCGTGGACGCGCAGCACCCGCGCTCCGTGCTGAACCGAAATCAAGGCCGCAGCAACCGATCCCGTCAGTCGATCGGCAACGCCCCGTCCGGTGATCTGACCGATCATCGTTTTACGGCTGAGTCCGACCAGGATCGGCGCGCCCAGGGTGTCGAGGTCGGCCAGCCGGGCCAACAGGGCCAGGTTGTGCGCGAGAGACTTTCCGAACCCGAAACCTGGGTCCACCAAGACGTTGTCGGGGTGGATCCCGGCTCGGCGAGCGGCTTCGAGTCGCTCGCCGAGGAATTTGTGCACCTCGCGGACGACGTCGTGATAGAGGGGTTGAAGCTGCATGGTGTCCGGCGAGTGCTGCATGTGCATCAGGCACACCGGCACCCCCAGCTCGGCGACCGTGTCGAGTGCACCGGGTCGACGCAACGCGCGGACGTCGTTGATCATGCTGGCGCCGGCGGCGACGGCGGCCCGCATGACCTCGGGTCGGGAGGTGTCCACCGATATGGGTACTTCCACCTGTTGGGACAGGGCCGCGACCACAGGGATGACCCGCTGGAGTTCTTCCCGGGTTGTCGGTGGCCGGGAGCCCGGGCGGGTCGACTCACCGCCGATGTCGATCAGGTCGGCGCCCTCGTCCACCAGGCGATGCGCGTGGATCAAGGCCTGGCGCGGATTGTCGAATAGCCCACCGTCGGAGAACGAGTCCGGGGTGACGTTGAGAATCCCACAGATGAGCGGCGTCCCCGCAGACAATCCGGCTGCCAGGCGTCGGTGTCCGGCCGTCGATGATGTAGCGCGAACGGTCCTCGTTTCACCGGGACAGGTGGAATTGGTGGTCATCCTTGGTCCGACCGCAGTTACCGGTTGGCGGATGTCAGGGTGTGCTGCAGCAGCAGCGCGGTGGTGACCGGGCCGACACCGCCGGGGACCGGGGTCAGTCCGGCGACGCGGCCGGCAACCGTCTCGGCGTCGACGTCGCCGACCAGACCGCCGTCCGCGGTGGCGTTGGTGCCGACGTCGACCACGATGGTCTGCGGGGCGATGTGGTCGCCGGTGACCAGTCCGGGCTGGCCGGCGGCAACGACCAGTACGTCGGCCCGTCGGGTGTGCTCGGCCAGGTTCTTGGTGTGCCGGTGGCACACGGTGACGGTGGCATCGCGGTGGATCAACAGCAGCGCGGCGGGTTTACCGACGACTGTGGAGCGGCCGATGACCACGGCGTTGGCGCCGGACAGCGGGACCGCGTAGTGGTCCAGCAGCACCATGACGGCCTCGGCCGTGGCGGGTGCGAATGCGGGCAGGCGGGCCGCGAGCATACCGAGGCTTTGCGGGTTGGCGCCGTCGATGTCCTTTGCCGGGTCGATCGCCGAAGCCAGGGAGTCGAAGTCAGCGTTCGGCGGCAACGGGGTCTGCAGGATGATCCCGTGCACCGCCGGGTCGGTGCTGAGCGCATCCAGCTCCGCTCGGATGCCGACGGAGGTCGCGTCCGGCCCCAGGTCGACGATGCTGCACCGGACGCCGCAGCGTTCGGCGGCCCGGGCGATCGATCGGACGTACCACGCGGTGGATTCGTCGGCGGTGGCCAGCACGACAGCCAGGTGCGGGGTGGTGCCGCCGGCGGTGAGCTGGGCGGCGGCAGCTGTCACGTCCGCGCGGATCTTCATGGCCACTTCGGATCCGGTCAGGGTGGTGGTCATCGGCCGATCCGATCCCGGACCGCGGCGGTGACCTTGTCGGCGCGCAGGGCCAGATCGTCGACGTCGGTGACCGCGGTGACCAGTTCGGCCACGATGTCCTGGTCGGTGATGCCGCTGAGGTTGATCTCGACGTTCACCCGCGCGGTGGTGGCGGCCGCCCGGGTGGCGTCCGCGGCAGCGGCCACGTCACTGATCACATTGGGGTTGCCGATCGGTTCCAGTTCCTCTGCGAGGCTGAGAATCTCGTCCGCTACCCGGACAACGTTCGCCGGTACCCGCCCCGCCTCGACGAGCGCGGCGGCGATGGCTTCAGTCCGGGCGACGGCCTGATCGGAGGTGTCCTTGGGCAGCTTGAAAGCCCCGCTGACGGCACCGAAGGCATCGACGTCTGCCTCGGCCAGCCGTAGGGCGTCGGATCGCAGTCGGTCGGCGGTCCGCACGATGTCGGTGATCCGGTCGGCGTGCTCGGCGTACTTCGGCGTGTTGCTGTAACGGCCGACCATGGCCACCAGCGCGGCGGCCTGAGCCGCGTGCAGCGCGGCGGTGGCGCCCCCACCGGGTGTCGGCACCCGTCCGGCGAGTTGCTCGAGGAAGGTCTCGACAGGGTCGTCACGCATGGCAGCGCATCCTTTTGGGGTGGTCAGCGGAAGCAAACCCCGATGACGCGCGGCGCCGGAACTGGAACTGTCCGACGCCGCGCCGGGGTCGCGGGGATGGGAGAAGGAGACCGCACCGGTGCCCGGTGCGGTTGCGAGGGTGAAAGAGTCAGCCGCGCAGGCGGGTCATCTTCGGATCGACCAGTGGTTCCGCGGTGACGGTGGCCGCGACACGGCTGCCGAAGTAAGCGATCTCGACCTCGTCGCCGACGCCCAGCGATGCCGGCAACCAGGCGTACGCGATCGGCTTTCCGATCGTGTGCCCGAAAGCGGCGCTGGTGACGTAACCGGCGGCCTGGCCGTTCACATACACCGGTTCCAGACCCAGGACAACGCTGCTGCCGTCGTTGACGGTCAGGCAGGTCAACCGACGGGTCACGGTGTCGTCGCTCACCCCGGTGAGCGCAGCCCGACCGATGAATGACTCCTTGCGCGGGCTGACGGCGAAGCCCAGGCCGGCCTCGTACGGGTTGTACTCGGTGGTCATATCGGTACCCCAGGAGCGGTAGCCCTTTTCCAGCCGCAGGCTGTTGAAGGCGGCCCGGCCGGCGGCGACCACGCCGTGCGGTTGACCGGCGGCCCACAGCACATCCCAGAGCCGCTGCCCGTTGTCGGCGGTGGTGTACAGCTCCCAGCCGAGCTCCCCGACGTAGGACAGCCGCATTGCGGTCACCGACACGCCGCCGATCCGGACCTGCTTGGCGCGGAAGTACTTCAGGCCCTCGTTGGTGTAGTCATCGGAGCTGACCGCACCGATCACGTCGCGGGCCTTCGGCCCCCACAGGCCGACACAGCAGGTGCCGCTGGTGATGTCCCGAATGTGTACCGACCCATCGTCCGGCGCCTGTCGATTCAGGTAGTCGAAGTCCAGGGCACTGTTGGCGCCGACCTGGAACAGCTGCTCACCGAGCCGGGCGACGGTGACGTCGCTACGGATCCCGCCGGCCTGATCCAACATCAGGGAGTAGGTGACGGCGCCGACCGTCTTGTCCATCTGCGCGGAAGTCAGCCGCTGCAACAGATCGAGGGCACCCGGCCCGCTGACCTCCAGCCGCTTGAGCGGGGTCATGTCGAACATGGCAACGGCGGTTCGGGTCTTCCAGGCCTCCACCGCGGCGATCGGGGAATGGAACTTCGCGCTCCAGGAATCCCTGGCAGGCGGGGCCCATTCCGCGGGCAGATCCGCGACCAGTGGGGCGTTGGATTCGTACCAGTGCGGCCGCTCCCAGCCGGCGCCCTCCAGGAACACGGCGCCAAGTTCCTGCTGCCGGGCGTGGAACGGGCTCACCCGCAGGTTCCGGGGAGATTCCTTGGGCTGCAACGGGTGCAGGATGTCGTAGATCTCGACGAAGTTCTGCTGGGACGTTTCGCTGACGTAGTCCGGGGCCAACTGAACATCTTCGAAACGGTGCACGTCGCAACCGTGCAGCTCGATCTCGGAGCGGCCGTCGACCAGCAGCTGCGCCACCGCCCTGGCAACGCCTGCGGAATGGGTCACCCAGACCGCCTCGGCGATCCAGAAACCCTTCACCTCCGCGGATTCGCCGACCAGCGGGCCGCCGTCGGGGGTGAAAGAGAAGATGCCGTTGAAGCCGGAATCGATCTTGGACTGCCGGAGTGAAGGCAGCAACAACTTGCTCTGCTCCCAGACCGGTGCGAAATCCTCCTCGGTGAACTGCAGCACCGATGGCATGGCATCCTCGGTGACCTCACCCTCGGGGAGGGTGCGCAGATCAACCGGCATCGGCCGGTGGGCGTAGGAACCGATGCCCAGGCAGTCGACCCGCTCCCGGTAGTACAAGTCCTGATCCTGGTGCCGCAGGATCGGCAGGCTCGCCTCCTGCAGTTCGGTGTTCCGGCCGACCAGGTCCGGTACCTGCCCGGTCCACACGAACTGGTGCGCCAGCGGCAGCAGCGGCACGTCCATGCCCACCATCGCGCCCAGTTCCACGCCCCAGAAACCCGCGCACGAGACGACGACGTCAGCCGGGATCACCCCGTCATCGGTGCGCACCCCGGTGACCCGGCCGCCGGTCTGCTCGATGCCGGTGACCCTGGTGTTGCCCCTGAACTCTGCGCCGCGGGCCTGCGCGCGGCGGGTCAGCGCCACGACCGTACGGGTGGCCTTGGCCAGCCCGTCGGTGGGGATGTGCAGGCCGCCGAGCACCTGCTCGCGATCCACCAGCGGATGCAGCTTGACGCATTCCTCGGCACTGATCACCTCCGCCTGCACCCCCCAGGAGGTGGCCCAGCCCTGCCGGCGGTGCAGATCGGTCAGCCGTTCTGGGGTGGTGGCGATCTCCAACCCGCCGACCTGGTTGAAGCACCAGGCGCCGTCGACGTCGATGCTCTTGAGTTTGTTGACGGTGTAGGTCGCGAACTCGGTCATCGTCTTGGACGAGTTGGTCTGGAAGACCAGGCCGGGGGCATGTGAGCTGGAACCACCGGTCAGCGGCAACGGGCCCTGGTCGACGACGGTGATGCGGTCCCATCCGCGTTCGGTCAGTTCGTCGGCAAGATTGACCCCGACGATCCCTGCTCCGATGATGACCACACGTGGGGTGGTTGACATGGGCTCCTACTCCTGATTGCTAATGGGATCGGTGGCGCGGTCGGTGGCTTCGGCGGCGCTGAATTCCTGGGCGGCGTCCAGCAGCCAGTCGGCCAGGTAGCCGGCAAAGGAGGAGCGGACCAGAACGAGGAAATCGCCCCGATCGTCACTGTCGGCATCGGACAGAGCCAGCAGGATCACACCGGCCTGGGCGATAGTGCTCTGCACCGCGGTGCCGCGGGTGAACGATCTTGGATGCAGGTCGATCGAACAGCCCTTGGCCAGCAGCTCCCGGACGCGGGATCCGTTGAGCCGCAAGCCGATCCGTTGCGCGGACACGTCGACGACGGCACCGCCGAGCGGTTGGACCGACACCCGAACCAGGTCCGCAAAATCGTCCGGGTCATGGACGGTACTGGTCAGCAGCCATTCGCCCGGACCGAGCCAGATGATCCGGCCGAGGCTGGTGGCAACCCAGGTGTTGGGCGTCGTCGGCAGCGCAATGCCGAGCAGTGCCGCGTCCGCCGCAGCGGCGGGTAGCCGCACGTCGACCATCGCAACGAATGGTTCGGGGGTGATGGTCACCGCCGGATTGCTTCGTTCGGCCAACTCGGCACCGAAGTGCTCGAGCGGGTGCACGCGGGTCAACTCAGCCATCGCGACGGGCTCCTTCTGGATCGACCAGCACCGACCCGGTGACCTCAACCGGGACCAGATTGCCGTGGACGGGGACGTGCACTGTGTCGCCGACCCGCGCCCGGCCGCCCTTCACCAGGGCGAGCGCGAAGGGGCGGTCGAGCTCGGCGCTGCGGTAGCTGGACGTGACGTGCCCGAGCATCGGCACCGGCGGCGGCGGCAACTGACCATCGGTGATGAACTCGATGATCTGCGAACCCTCCGGCAGCACTGTCCGCCGGTCAACCGGCAGCAGCCCGACCAGTTGCTTGCGAAGTGGGTCACGGTTGGCCGCCCGGTCGAAGGATCGCTTGCCGATGAAATCGACCTTCTTCTTCGAGACCGCCCACCCCAGGCCCAGGTCGTGCGGACTGACCGTGCCATCGGTGTCCTGCCCGATGATCGGGTAGCCCTTCTCCGCGCGCAGCACGTGCATGGTTTCGGTGCCGTACGGGGTGATCCCGTACGGAGCACCGGCCGCCAACAGGCGTTCCCACACTGCGACCGCGTACCAGGGGCTCACGTAGACCTCGTAGGCCAGTTCGCCGGAGAAGCTGATCCTGGCCAGCCGCACCGGGACACCGTCCAGGGTGGTGTCCCGGATGGCCATGAACGGAAATGCCTCGTTGGACGTGTCGACGTCACCGAAGACGGCGCCGATCACATCGCGGGACTTGGGTCCGACCACCGGGAAGGTGACCCATTGTTCGGTGACCGAGGTACAGAAGACCCGCAAATGGGGCCATTCGGTCTGCAGCCACTCCTCCATCCAATCCAGGATTCGGGCGGCGCCGCCGGTGGTGGTCAGCACCAGGAACTGTTCCTCGGCCAGCCGGAGCACCGTGCCGTCGTCGATGACCATTCCGTCGACGCCGCACATCACGCCGTACCGCACGGAGCCGACCTTCAGGCTGCTCATCATGTTGGTGTAGATCAGGTCGAGGAACGTCCCGGCATCCGGGCCTTGCACGTCGATCTTGCCCAGCGTGGATCCGTCCAGAATGCCGACACCGGTGCGGGTGGCCGCACACTCGCGCAACACCGCGGTGTCCATGTCTTCCGCGGGTTGCGGGTAGTAGCGGGGCCGCTTCCATTGGCCGACATCCTCGAACACCGCGCCGGCGCCGACATGCCAGTCGTGCAGGGCGGTGAGCCGCTCGGGGTCGAACATCCGGCCGCGGTCGCGGCCGGCCAGCGCGGCGAACGCGACAGGTGTGTACGGCGGCCGGAAGGTGGTAGTGCCGGTGTCGGACACCGGCACGCCGAGCAGTTCGGCGGTGATTCCGGTGGCGATGACCCCGGAAGTCTTGCCCTGGTCGTGCGCGGTGCCGATCGTGGTGTACCGCTTGATGTGCTCGATGGAGGTCAGGCCGGCGCCGACCGCGCGGGCGATGTCCGCGACGGTGGCATCCCGCTGCAGGTCGACGAATTCGGTGGCGGCGTCCGCGGCGGGGACACCCGGTACCCGCCACAACACCAGTGGCTCCACCGCCTCGGATTCGGCGACACCATTCGGCAGCACGTTCGCCTGGCCAGGTGCGATCCCGGCGCCGGTGAGTGCCTCGCGGGCGCCTCGATGCCCGTCCGCCAAACACCCGGCGAGGGTGAAGACGCCGGCGGCCGACCCGGCAACGGTCAGGCCGTCGAGCTGCCCGTCCGGCACGAAAGCACCGAGTTGCTCGTCGTAACGCAGCCGGCCGCGGGACTGGCTGAACAGGTGCACCGCAGGGTTCCACCCGCCGCTGACCAGCAACGCATCGCAGGACAAAGCCTCGATATCACCGACGGCGCCATCGCTGAACCGGCCGACCAGGGCATGGGTGATCCGCTCGGCACCCCGGGTGCCGGCGACAACGGCACCGGGCCGGACGGCAATTCCGAGTTGCTGCAGCTCGGCCTGCCGGTGCGGGGACCCTTCCGGTCGGGCGTCGATGACGGCGCGGATCCGGACACCGGCATGGTGCAGGTCGACCGCGGTGTCGTAGGCGCTGTCGTTGGTGGTGAACACCACCACGTCGTGACCCGGCAGCACCCCGTAGCGGTGCAGGTAGGTGCGGGCCGCACCGGCGAGCATGATGCCCGGCCGGTCGTTGTCCGCGAACACCACGGGTCGTTCATGAGCCCCGGTGGCGACCACGATCGACTTCGCGCGGAGCCGCCAGATTCGTTGCCGGGAAAGATTTTTCGGTGCCCGGTCGCCGAGGTGATCGGTGCGCCGCTCGAGGGCGAGAACGAAGCCGTCGTCGTAGCTGCCGAACGCGGTGGTGCGTTGCAGGTGCAGTACGTCGGGGTAGCCGGCGAGTTCGGCGGCCGCAGCACGAACCCACTGGTCCGCGGGAACACCGTCGAGGGTCTCGGCAGTGGACAGCAGTGATCCGCCGGCCTCGGACTGCTCGTCGATCAGCGCGACCCTGGCTCCGGCCCGGGCCGCGTTCAGGGCGGCGGTCAGGCCGGCCGGACCTGCGCCGATCACGAGCACGTCCACGTGGTGGTGGACGGCGTCGTAGCGGGCGGGGTCGGGATCCAGGCTCAGCCGCCCCTGGCCGGGGATGCCGCGGGCGACCAGGCCGTCGTACAGCTCGATGGTGGTGGCCAACACCATGGGCTCGGGGTACGGATGCTCGATCTGTACCAAACCGCAGGGGTCCTCTGCCCAGGCGGCGGCGATGCCCCGCGGTCGGCCGAGTTTGATGCTGGTGGTGATCTGCTGCTGGCCTGCGGCGAGCAGAGCTGAAGCCAGGGTGTCACCGGGGTGACCGGTGAAGTGCTGGCCGTTGAAGGTGAAATCGAGAGTGGCGCCGCGGTCGATGCTTCCGCCCTCGGCGGTACGGAAGGAGGTGGTCACGGGGTCACCGGCTGTGGCTCATCGGGTCGGTACACACTTTCGAAGCGGTAGGTCGCGGTATCTCGGACAGCGTTGAACCAGCGGCGACAGCCAAGGCTGTGGCTCCACCGCTCGTGGAAACGGCCCTTGGGGTTGTCGCGGAAGAAGATGTACTGCGCCCACTCCTGGTCGGACAGCGCGGCCGGTTCGGCCGGGTACGGGATGTGGGCCTGGCCGCCGTAATGGAACTCGGTTTCCTCGCGCGGCCCGCACCACGGGCATTCGATCAGTTGCACGTGTTTTCACTCCTTGAGCTAGTCGCCCGCGACGGAGTCGTCGGGCGCAAATTCAGGACAGCTGGAGGGCGGTGAAACTCCTGCGACGCAGGAGCCGGGGTTTTCAGCGCACTCTTAGTGGGCAACGCCGGCGGCGCCGTGCTCGTCGACAAGCGCTCCGGTGACGAAGCGGTCGAGGCTGAACGGCTCGACGAACGGGTGGGGTTCTTCCTTGGCCAGGGTCTGCGCCAGGCACCAGCCGATCCCCGGCGTGACCTTGAAACCGCCTGTGCCCCAACCACAGTTGAGGTACAAGTTGTCGTAGCCGACTCGTCCGACAATGGGGGAGGCATCAGGTGTGACGTCCACGATGCCGCCCCAACTGCGCAGCAGGTGGGCGCGGGCGAACACCGGGAACAGCTCGACCGCAGCGGCCATCTGCCGTTCGATGATGTGGAACGCGCCGCGCTGGCCGTATCCGTTGTAGGCGTCGACGCCGGCGCCCATCACCAGCTCACCCTTGTGCGCCTGAGAGACGTACACATGTACCGCGTTCGACATCACGACGGTGGGATGCACCGGTTCCAGTAGTTCCGATACCAGCGCCTGCAGCGGGTGACTCTGCAACGGCAGCTTGATGCCCAGCATCTCGGCCAGTACCGAGGTGTGGCCGGAGGCGGCCAGCAGCACCTGTCCGGCGGCGATGTCACCGCGGGTGGTGCGTACCCCGGAGACCCGGTCGCCGTCAGTGTGGAATCCGGTGACCTCACAGCCCTGGATCAGGTCGATCCCGGCCTCACTGGCCCGGCGGGCGAAGCCCCAGGCGACGTAGTCGTGCTTGGCGATACCGCCTCTTGGCTGGTACGTGCCTCCCAGGACCGGGTAACGGATGTCAGCCGAGGTGTTCACGATCGGGCACAACCGCTTGACGTCATCCGGCCCGACCCACTCGGCGTCGATCCCGTTGAGCTTGTTCGCCTCAACCCGGCGCACGCTGTCCCGCACGTCCTGCAGGGTGTGCGCAAGATTCAGAACGCCGCGTTGGCTGAACAGGATCGGGTAGCCCAGGTCCTCCTCGAGCCCTTCCCACAGCTTGAGGGAGTGCTCGTAGATCGCGGCGCTCTCGTCCCACAGGTAGTTGGACCGGATCAGGGTGGTATTGCGGGCCATGTTGCCGCCGGCCAGCCAGCCCTTTTCCAGCACCGCGACATTCGTGATGCCGTGGTTCTGCGCCAGGTAGTGCGCGGTGGCCAGGCCGTGGCCGCCGCCCCCGACGATCACCACGTCATACGAGCGCTGTGGCTCTGGGTTGCGCCAGAGGAAATCCGGATGGTCCGGTAGGTCGGCGCCTGGAGTCAGCGGGCCGCTCATGACGTCACCAGCCCTTCGAAAGGTCGGGGTACAGGGGGCGGCTGTCGGCCAGCCGGATGACTCTGGCCTTGAGCCCATCCAGTTGCTGGTCGTTCAATTCGGGAGTCAAGGCGATGGCGATGATATCGGCGACCTCGGCGAAGTCATCGAGATCGAAACCGCGGGCGGCCAGCGCGGGGGTGCCGATGCGGACGCCGGAACTGACCATCGGTGGCCGCGGGTCGAACGGCACCGCGTTGCGGTTGACGGTGATCCCGATCGAGTGCAGTCGGTCCTCGGCCTGCTTGCCGTCCAGCGGCGAGTCGCGCAGGTCGACCAGTACCAGGTGCACATCCGTCCCGCCGCTGACCACATTGATCCCGGCCGCGCGGGCGTCGTCGGCGAGCAACCGCTCGGCCAGCAATCGGGCGCCGGCCAGGGTGCGTTCCTGCCGTTCCTTGAACGCTGGTTCGGCGGCCAGCTTGAAGGACACCGCCTTGGCCGCGATCACATGCTCCAGCGGGCCGCCCTGCTGACCGGGGAAGACCGCGGAATTGAATTTCTTGGACAGCTCGGCGATGGACAGGATGATGCCGCCGCGGGGGCCGCCGAGGGTCTTGTGGGTGGTCGAGGTGACAACGTGTGCGTGCGGCACCGGACTGGGGTGCAGCCCGGCGGCGACCAATCCTGCGAAGTGCGCCATGTCCACCATCAGGTACGCGCCGACCAGGTCGGCGATACGGCGGAACTCGGCGAAGTCCAGCTGCCGGGGATAGGCCGACCAGCCGGCCACGATCAGCTGCGGCTTGTGCTCAAGGGCGAGTCGCTCCACCTCGGCCATGTCCACCAGGTGATCCTCGGCGCGCACGTGGTAGGCGACGGCGTTGTACAGCTGGCCGGAGAAGTTCAGCCGCATGCCGTGGGTGAGGTGCCCGCCATGGGCCAGGTCCAGGCCGAGGATGGTGTCACCGGGCTTGAGCAGGGCGGCCATCGCGGCGGCGTTGGCCTGTGCACCGGAATGCGGCTGCACGTTGGCGTATTCGGCGCCGAACAATTCCTTGATCCGGTCGATTGCCAGCCGCTCGATCACGTCGACGTGCTCGCACCCGCCGTAATACCGCCGACCGGGATACCCCTCGGCATACTTGTTGGTCAGCACCGACCCCTGGGCCTGCATGACCGCGATCGGCGCGAAGTTCTCGCTCGCGATCATTTCCAGGGTGGATTGCTGCCGAGTCAGTTCAGCTTCGATCGCCTCGAAGACCGCCGGATCGGTGTCGGCCAGAGACCGGTTGAGGACGCCTTCCGGTGTCTCGTCAAGCTGAACGACCATGCGTAGGTTCTCCTGTCATTCATCAGTCTAGGACTGGTATATCACTAGTACGACATTGTAAGGTGAGCTGCAGACCACAGTCAAGTGCGCGACCAAAGGTCGGCGACATCGCTGCCGGCGGCCGAACGGCCACCGGTCGGGATCGCTTTCGATTCCTCCCGAAGGCCGTTAATTTAAGGAGCTGCAGCTATGACCCAGGACGTTGAACAGGCCCCCGTGCGTGGCAATTCACGCGAGACCCCAGACGCTGTCGCTTCGCGTCGAATCGCGATCGCACAGGCGTTGCGTCACACCTCCTATGAAGTCCTCCCGTTGCGATCGGCCGAGGAATCGATCGTGTCGGCCGTTCCGCGGACCGTGCCGCTCAGCGTCACGATGACCGCAGGGAAGGGTGTGCAGCCGACCATCGAGCTGACCGAACGCCTGACCGCGCAGGGTTACACCGTTACTCCGCACCTAGCTGCACGGTTGTTCCGTGACCGGGTGCACCTGACCGATACCGTCAACCGGCTTCGCGGCGCTGGGGTCAAAAGCGCTTTTGTCATCGCCGGCGACGCCGCCGAACCGATCGGCCCCTTTACTGACGCACTTGGCCTGCTCGAGGAGCTGCAGTCCGTCGGTCATCCGTTCCGTCAGATCGGGATCGGCGGCTACCCCGAGGGGCATGCACACTTGGCCGACGAACTGGTAGCTGCAGCGCTGAAACGGAAATCAGCGCACGCAACCCACATCACCACACAAATGTGCTTCAACCCCGCGTCCATGACCGCCTGGGCATGCCGAGTAAGGAGCGGCGGCACGTGCCTGCCGATCCGTATCGGGTTGCCCGGCGCCGTCACGCGGCAGAAACTTGTGCGGATCTCGGCTGGCCTCGGGCTTGGTCCGTCAGCACGTTTTCTGCGGGGGCAAAGCAACATGTTCTGGCGCTTCTTCCTGCCCGGCGGCTACCAACCGGACCGCCTCATCCAGGCTCTCGCCCCCCGCATCGGGGAACCGAGCCACGCTCTCGTCGGCTTCCATTTGTTCACGTTCAACGAGGTGGCGCGCACCGAGGCGTGGCGGCAATCGTGGCTACAGCGACTGGGACTGCCCTGAAGGAACCCTGCTCCTGCGTCGCCGGGTTCCTTCAGGGCTGTCCCCTGTATCGGATGGCGCCCGACGACTTCGTCGCGGGCGACTGGACCGCGATGCCCTCGCCGATCGCCGCGGCACGCCGTGGCCGAGGCGCAGTGGTCCGGCGCGCCGGGCTGGATGACGTCGGTGGGTCGGACCTGTTAATTCCGGTCGAATGCCTGCAGTACAGCGATAACGTCCTCTTGACGGACCGTGTCGGGTCATACAAACTATGCGTGTTGTGCAACTCAAAGCGTTAAGCGCAACAACCGATTTTGACAGGCTTGCAGTGCGCCTGTCCATGCCTGCCGCCCGGATCGCCTGCGCCGAAGCACTTCTCGCTACCTGTGTAGATCATTTGTGCGGCAACGCCGTCGCACTCTGCCCATCCAGAATCCCCGCCGCAGTCTGGCTGGGGCGCCTTGATCGGATGTTCCCCGAACACCACTCATCGATCTGCAGATCTGAAAGGTGAGCCGACCGTCATCCGCGTGGCCGCCCTGCGTGCCGCGCCACTGTCCAGTCCAGGCAAGAAACTGCACCAAGAAACTGCGAAGGGAAGCCGAACGATGGCCACGCAGAACGACAAGCCCGAAAAACACCACCATCTCCCACACTTCGAGGACCCGGGGATTGCACCCCCCTTCGAACCGGAATCATTCGCCGACGAGGCGGAGAAGCACTACTCCACCGACAAGATCGTTTTCGGTGTCGCCGCCATTCTGGTGGTTGCCTTTCTCGCCTGGGGCCTGCTTGCCACCAACTCGCTGAGTACGGTCGCGACCAGTGTGCTGAACGGGGTCATCCACACCGGCGGCTGGGCCTTCGTGCTCGCGGCAAGCTTCTTCGTCGTTTTCGCGATCTGGCTCGCGATCAGCAAGTACGGACGAATCCCGCTCGGCAAGGACAACGAGACGCCGGAGTTCAAGACCATCTCGTGGATTGCAATGATGTTCAGCGCCGGGATGGGCATCGGCCTGATGTTCTATGGGGTTGGCGAACCGCTGTCACACTTTGCATCGCCACCTCCGGGGACGGTCGAAGGTGGAACGCCGGCGGCATTCGATACGGCGATGGCAACCACGTTGTTCCATTGGACCCTGCATCCCTGGGCGATTTATGCGGTAGTTGGCCTGGCGATCGCTTACAGCACTTTTCGCAAAGGTCGCCGTCAACTGATCAGCTCGACCTTCGTCCCCTTGCTGGGCAGGCGCGGACCTGAGGGCGGGTTCGGTAGGGCCATCGATATCTTGGCCATTTTCGCCACCCTGTTCGGGTCGGCGGCTTCGCTCGGTCTCGGCGCCCTGCAGATCGGTGGCGGACTTGTCGCCGGCGGGTTCATCGATTCCTTCGGCACCAATCTCTTGGTGATCATCATCGTCGTTCTGACGATCTGTTTCATCGCCTCGGCGGTGTCGGGAGTCTCCAAGGGCATCCAGTGGCTGTCGAACATCAATATGGTGCTGGCCGCCATCTTGGCGGCGGTGGTTTTCATCGGTGGCCCCACCATTGTGATCCTCAATCTGATTCCCACCATGATCGGTGACTACTACGCCGATCTCGCCGAGATGGCGTCACGTACGGCCGCCACCGGTGGCAGTGCCATGGAAACCTGGCTGTCCGGGTGGACGATCTTCTACTGGGCGTGGTGGATCTCCTGGACGCCGTTCGTCGGCATGTTCATCGCCCGGATCAGCCGCGGGCGCACGATCCGAGGATTCATCGCCGGCGTCATCCTCATTCCGGGCGGAGTCAGTCTGGTGTGGTTCGGCATCTTCGGTGGTGCTGCGATCACGGCCGAGCAAAATGGTGCGAACCTGGCCGTGCTGCCGTTGGAGGGTCAGTTGTTCGGCCTGTTGGACACGCTGCCGCTGGGCAGCATCCTGGGTGTCCTTGCGATGACCTTGGTGGCCATCTTCTTCGTCGCCGGAGCCGACGCCGCATCGATCGTCATGGGCACGTTGTCCCAGCGCGGGACGATTCATCCCGACCGCAAGGTGGTCATCTTCTGGGGAGCATTGATGGGTGGAGTGGCAGCCCTGATGCTCGTCGTCGGGGGCAGCGACGCATTGTCCGGCATTCAGAACATCACCATCATCATGGCGGCTCCGTTCGTTGTCGTGATGGTCGTCATGTGCGTCGCGCTGATGAAAGATCTGCGGAACGACCCACTGGTGCGGCGCGGTCAACGAGTCGTCGTGGTGATGGAGCAGGCCGTCGACTACGGAACCCAGCAGCACGGCGACGAATTCTTCCTCAACGTGAAACCAAAAGAATGCGACCCCGCGAATGGCGGTCCCGAGGCGTCAGTACCGGCAGACCCCGTCAATGGAGCGGCTCCGTCGAATGGCAGGGCCGCCGAACGGCCGGCCCCCGCCGCCCTTTCGACAAATGGCAAACCCGTTGAGACCGAGGGTGTTTCCGGCAGAAGCGGCTAGCTCGTGGCAGTTGGCGGCAACGACGGCCAGGGTGACGTGTGCTCGCACCCTGGCCGTCAGCATCGTGCTGACGAACCGTGTGTGGGAACCGCAATGGGGCGCGATGCCGCACTCAGGCGGCATTGCCCCAATGACCGAGGCGGCGGCTGAGTTCGGCGCCCGCGGTCTCGATCTTGTCAAGGATCTCCACGATGCGCTCCGGGGTGAGCCGGTAGGCGGGACCCGATGCGGTCAAAGCGGCCACCACGGACCCGTCCTCACTGCGGACGGGAACGGCGACGGCGTTCAGCCCGACCTCCAGTTCGCCATAGGTCGTGGCGTGACCGCGCTCGACCACGAGGGCGAGTTCGTTTTGCAGCAATACCGGATCGGTATGGGTATTCGCTGTAAACCGTTCCAGCCCCTGCCCGATGAGTTCGGCTCGCCCGGCAGGATCGAGGTACGCCAATAACACCTTGCCGCTCGAGGTGGCGTGCAGTGGGGTCAGTTGGCCGATCCAGTTGTGACTGGCGATCGAGGCCTGGCCGCGGGACTGCACGACATTGACCGCAAAGTTCTCCCGCAACACTGCGACGTTGATCGATTCGCCCACCTTGTGGGCCAGCTTCTCGGTGAGATCTCCGGCCTGCTCGGTGATCTCGAGGTGGATGTTGACTCGCCGGGCAAGTCGGACGATTCCGAATCCCAGTCGGTACTTGCCACGTTCGGTGGTCTGCTCCACGAGGTCGCGCGCTTCGAGCGCGCCCAGCAGTCGGAATGCAGTGGATTTATGGACGCCGATTTCGCCGGCCAGTTCGCTGACACCGCCCGACCCCCAGGCGGCCAACAACTCGAGAACGTGGAGAGCCCGGTCGACTGACTGCAGCCCACCCGGTCCGCTACTGGTATCGACGACACCCATGTTTTGTCTCCGGAGGTTGCGGATGCTGCCATCTATTGCTGTGGACGCTCGCTATGCCAAGCCTACGACACAGAGGTTGGCTATGGCGAGGATTGTTTCGACGGGGTGACGTCTGAATCTCATAGCACACTCATTTCCTTGAGGGTCTTGACGACGAGTCACGAAGACGGCAGAGTTGCGTATAACGCGCGCTAGTTCACAGAACGCAACAGATCGAGGCAGCGATGATTGGCATCAGTGCGACGCCGGGATGTCGAACTCGTTATGCCGAGCCAGGTAAACGAGACCACCGTCGTCGACCGACACACCCACTCACGCGGTTGAGCCCGAAGGAGAAGCCCACCCATGTTCGCCGCTTGTCTGCGTTCGGCAATTGAGCCCGGTGATGCCCTGCGTCTCGACGGTCCCGAGACCAAGGGCGTGCCGATCGCGGTCTTCCACACTGATGACGGCGAGTTCTTCGCCGTGGACGACACCTGCACCCACCAGGATGCCTCGCTGGCCGATGGCTGGGTCGAGGGGTGCGAGGTGGAGTGCCCACTGCACGCGTCGAAGTTCGATCTGCGCACCGGCGCGGTTGATGCGCCCCCGGCGAAACGGCCAATCCGTACGCACGACGTGACCCTCGAGGGTGACACCGTGTTCATCACGCTGTCGTCGGAGCCGCCGAATCTGCCGCCCGGCATCGTGCCCGGGGGACTCGCGTCGACGGCTGGCAATGCGCTCGGCGGGCCGGCGTGAGCGCGATCCCGCAGCGGATTGCTGTCATCGGCGCGTCGTTGGCCGGGCTGTCCACGGCCCGGTCCCTGCGAGCGCAGGGTTACACCGGCGAACTCGTGGTCGTCGGCAATGAAGTCCATCGCCCGTACGACCGACCACCTTTGTCGAAGGATTTTCTGGGGGCCAACCACGCCCTGGTCGAACTCTCGCTAGAGAGTGAAACCGAAAACCTCGACGTCACCTGGCATCTGGGTGTGCACGCCACCGCCTTGCGGGCGAACCCGGCGGGCGGGGGCACAGTGCTGCTGTCTGACGATGCCGAGGTCGAGGCCGATGCGGTCGTTCTTGCAACGGGAGCAGCAGCGCGCTGCGACCTCCCGGGCGTCGGGCTTCCCGGGGTGCACCTGCTACGCACCATCGACGACGCCATCGCCCTGCGTGCGGACCTGCACAGGGCCGTCGAGACCGGTGAGACCGTTGCGATCGTCGGTGGTGGGTTCATCGGTTCCGAGGTGGCCGCGACGGCCCGCCAGCTCGGCTGCCAGGTCACTGTCTTCGTTCCGGACGACGTGCCGCTGCGAGGCGCACTGGGGCCGTACGCCGATGCTGTCGCCGCCCTGCACGCCGCCAACGGCGTCATCGTGCGTCCGTATTCCCAGGTCCTGGGCATCCGTCAATCCGACACCAGCGGGCTCGAGGTCCTCCTTAATGGAGTTGACCCGGTCCCCGCTGCGACGGTGGTTCTCGGCATCGGCGCGGCTCCCGCAGTCGGGTGGCTCGTCGATTCCGGATTGGAACTGAACGGGCGTGCCGGCTTGGCCAGCCAACCAGGGGCGATTCGCTGCGATGCCTCCGGCGCCACCAATCTCCCCGGCATCTACGCCGTCGGCGACTGCGCTGCCTGGTTCGATGCCCACCGCGGCGCCCACAAGCAGATCGAGCACTGGACATCGGCGAAGGAACGGGGTGCGGTTGTGGCTGCACACTTGCTCGGTGCCGATAAGGTGCCGACCTGCCGGCCGCCTTATGTCTGGTCCGACATCTATGGCAAGCGCCTGCAGCTGGCCGGCTATCGCGATCTGGCCGACCATCCGGACACCCTGGAGCACACTTTGCAGTCCGGCTCACTCGCCGAGGGAAGTTTCACCGCGGTCTACCGGCGTGGCGGAGAACCAGTCGCGGTCCTCGCCCTTGACCAGTCCCGCGAATTCAACCAGATCCGCCGTCGCCTCGTTATCCCGATGCCCACCGCCGTGCAAGGAGAATCTGTATGACCTTGACCGAAGAGTCCCCCACGCCTGACCCGTCGATTGTGGATCATGCTGGGGACAGCATCTCCGAGAGCTTGATTCGCACCCTGCCAGGGCATGCCTACTCTTCCCCGGAGATTTTCCGGAAGGAACAGGAACGGATTTTCGAGCAGATGTGGTTCTGCGCCGCACGCAGCAGCGAGCTCGCCAACCCTGGTGACTTCAAGACAGTCCAGGTCGGCCGGGAGAACCTGATCCTCACCCGCAACCGCAAGCGTGAGCCGCGGGCATTCTTCAACGTCTGCCGGCACCGTGGCGCCAGGGTCTGCAGCGCGGAGAGCGGCCAGGGCCAGCGTTCGTTCCAATGTCCTTACCACGCCTGGACTTACGACCTCAACGGCAAGCTGATCGCCGCTCCCAATCTCACCAGGATGCCCGACGTCGGCCGGGAGGAGTACGGCCTGCGCACCGCGCTGGTCCGCGAGTGGCTCGGCTACGTCTGGGTCTGCGTGGCCGAAGATCCCCCGTCTTTCGAAGACACTGTCATGGGCTCGGTGCGGTCCCGGCTCGGCGACATCGAGTCGATCGACCACTACTCCGTCGACACCCTCGAGGTCGGCCGCCGGATCGTCTACGACGTCAGGGCGAATTGGAAGCTCATCGTCGAAAACTTCATGGAGTGCTACCACTGCGCGACCATCCATCCGGAGCTCACCGAGGTTCTGCCGGAATTCGCCGACGGCTTTGCGGCCCAGTACTTCGTCGGTCATGGCGCCGTTTTCGGCGACGATGTACAGGGATTCACCGTCGACGGCTCCGAGGGAGTGGAAAAGCTCCCGGGCGTCACCGACGATCAGGATCGCCGCTACTACGCGGTGACAATCCGGCCCAATGTATTCGTCAATCTGGTGCCCGATCACGTCATCTTTCACCGCATGTTCCCCATCGCTCCGGACCACACCATTGTCGAATGCGACTGGCTGTACCTGCCGGAGGTCATTGCCTCCGACGTCGACCTATCCAAGTCCATCGAGCTGTTCGACCGGGTCAACCGGCAGGACTTCGCGGCCTGCGAGTTGTGCCAGTCGGCGACCGATTCCCGGGTGTACGCAAAAGGCGGCGTACTAGTGCCCAGTGAGCACCACATCGCCGATTTCCAGAACTGGGCGGCCGACGCCGTCGCCGACTGACCGCCGCACACGACAACCGCGGCCAGGTCCGGTTCGGCTCCCTACGTCTGGTCAGGACCTGAACTCCACGTCCCACTCAGGGGTTCCCTTGCCCATCTTGCTGTCACGGTGCGGGAACCTCGATTTCGCGACCCTCCACCCCACGAAAAGAAGGAAAACACGTGCCCCAGCAGGTTCAGGCGGTCATTTCCCGAACCAAGAACGCCCCCGTGGAACTGGTGACGATCACCGTCCCCGACCCCGGACCTGGCGAGGCCGTGGTCAAGATCCAGGCTTGTGGGGTGTGCCATACCGATCTGCACTACGTGCAGGGCGGCATCGGCGAGGACTACCCGTACCTGCTTGGGCATGAGGCGGCCGGCATCGTCGAATCCGTCGGAGAAGGTGTCCGGGACCTCGAACCAGGTGACTACGTCATCCTGAATTGGCGTGCCGTTTGTGGTACTTGCCGGGCCTGCAAGCGGGGTCGGCCGTGGTACTGCTTCGCCACGTTCAACGCCATACAGAAGATGACCCTGGATGACGGGACCGAACTTTCACCCGCACTGGGGATCGGCGCATTCGCCGAGAAGACGCTGGTCGCCGCGGGTCAATGCACCAAGGTCGATCCGGCCGCGGCCCCCGAGGTCGCCGGACTGCTCGGCTGCGGCGTGATGGCCGGACTCGGTGCGGCGATCAACACGGGGGCGGTGACCCGCGGTGATTCCGTCGCTGTCATCGGCTGCGGCGGGGTCGGTGCTGCGGCGATCGCCGGCGCCCGGGTCGCCGGCGCGAACAAGATCATCGCCGTTGACATCGACGACCGGAAGCTCACCAAGGCAACCGAACTCGGCGCAACGCACACCGTCAACTCGAAGACCACCGATGCGGTGCAAGCAATCCAAGGCCTGACCGACGGCAACGGGGCCGACGTCGTCATCGATGCCGTCGGCCGACCGGAGACCTACCGGCAGGCCTTCTACGCCCGAGACCTGGCCGGCACCGTGGTGCTGGTCGGTGTCCCGACCCCGCAAATGACCCTGGAACTGCCATTGCTCGATGTCTTCGGCCGGGGCGGCTCGCTCAAGTCGTCCTGGTACGGCGACTGCCTACCCAGCCGGGACTTCCCGATGCTGATCGACCTGTTCCTGCAGGGCAGACTTCCGCTGGACTCCTTCGTTAGCGAGACCATCGGCATCGACGATATCGACGCCGCTTTCGCCAAGATGCACCACGGTGATGTGCTGCGGTCCGTAGTGAAGTTCTGATGGCCCGCATCGACCACGCCGTCACCTCCGGCACGTTCTCCTTGGACGGACAGACGTTCGACGTCGACAACAACATCTGGGTGATTGGCGACGACACCGAATGCGTAGTGATCGACGCCCCGCATAATGTCGCCGATATCATGAACGTGGTCGGGGATCGAAAGGTCCTTGCCGTGCTGTGCACGCACGCGCACGACGACCACGTGCGTGTGGCACCAGTCCTCGGACGAACGGTCAAGGCACCGGTGCTGCTACATCCGGCGGACCTGCCGGTTTGGCAGCTTACCCATGACGATCCACCGGACGGTGAATTGGCGAACGGACAGCAAATCCCGGTGGCCGGCATCGCTTTGCAGGTCATCCATACCCCCGGCCACGCGCCCGGTGCGGTGTGCTTTTACTCACCGGACCTCGGGGTGGTCTTCACCGGCGATACCTTGTTCAACGGTGGACCGGGAGCAACAGGACGGTCTTTCAGTGACTACGACGTGATCGTCAAGAGCATCACCGAACGACTGCTGACCCTCCCCGAGGGCACTGTGGTGAAAACCGGCCATGGCGAGGACACCACCGTCGCCGCCGAACGCGAGAGTCTCCTGGCTGGTGGTGGCTTCGCCTAATCACCGGCCACCGGGTGCATTGTCGTCAGATATGTCGCGCAGCGCAGCACGGCCCGCGTCGTGGCGCACCTGGCCAAGACCGGCCGGCTATCTCGGTGACACCCTCACCATCCAGACGGCCGGCGAGCGATATCAGGGATAGGGTAGGTGCCGACTTGTGGCCACCGGTTGGCTTTCGTCGCAAACCGACGGCGAAGGTCACGACCAATCACGAAGCCGGCGATCAGATCGACCGCATGCGCCAAACTTCGAAGCGCTCGACGACGACCGAGCTGTCCGGCCCTGTGGTGCTGGCCACGGAGATGCCGGTCCGGACAGCATCCTCGGGTCGGTTTGGGTAGATCCGGGCGGTGAGCGGTTGGCCATTGGCGAAGACCTCCAGCACCGAATGGTCGATGAGCACGCGGAGGTGCACGAGGTCGTCGACCCCAACCGGAAAGCTCCCGTCCCGGCCGGTGGATCGGACAGCAGGATTCAGGCTTCCGGCGGAGCGGTCCAACGCCAGATGGCCGACCGAGCCGATCCCAGGGCGGTCGACCCGGATCACAGTGCGCTCAGTCTCACTGGAAAGAACCGTCAGGTCTGCCTGGGCCCCGGGCGGGAGCCGGAGATCAATCTCCAGGTCGAGTTGCTGTCCGCTGGGCCCGTCAAGGCGATCCCGAGCAGTCAGCTCAACGGGTGAGTGCTCGTTGACGACCGAGATGAGTTCCGTGCGAAGCGCTGCGACTTCCGGCGCGGGCGCGAAGTCGATAGCTCCGTCGCGCCAGGTGGCAACCCGCGGCAGGGACATCGCACCCGACCATCCTGCGGTGATGCTCTCGCTTTCCGGCCTTTCTTCCTGGATCCAGCCGAAGACAATGCGGCGACCTGAGTCGTCCGTGAAGGATTGTGGCGCGTAGAAGGCGCGTTCACCGAGGTCGAGGCGGTGCAGCGATTCCGGGGTGAACGTGTCCCCTTCGTACCTTCCGGTGTAGTAGAGGGTGTGGAGGGTGTCGTCGTCCCATGCGGAGAAGACAAGGACGTCGGTTCCGGTGGGCTGGTCCCGGGTGCCGGGGGCGGAGGTCGTGCCGTCCGCACCGACGCGGAAGAGGTCGATGCATTCCCACATGGCACCGGTCCAGGTCGCCGTTCCGGGTTTGCCGCCCAGTCCGTCGGTACCCCGCAGGTCACCGATGGCCAGTGGCCCGACGTAGCGCCACTGCCGCAGGTTGTCCGACTCGAAAAGCAGTGCGGTTCCGCCGACGTCGCGGATGCCGGCTCCGACGAGTTGCCGCCAGGTGCCGTTTTCCCGCCAGACGCAGTGGTCTCGGAAGGCGACCAGATCCAGGTCGTCCGGGGCGGTGACGACGGGGTTGTGCGCGTATTTGGACCAGGTTCGCAGGTCGTCGGTGCCGGTGGCCAGGCAGCCGACCTCGAACCCGTTCGCCGAGTTGCGCCCGGAATAGAGCAGGGCTGGCGTGCCGTCGTCGTCGACCAGAACGCCGGACCAGCAGCCGTCCATGTCGGGGCCGTCATCGTCGGGGACGAGTGCGATCGGTTGGTGGGTCCAGGTGATCAGGTCCAGGCTGGTTGCGTGGCCCCATTGGATCCGGTGGTGGACGGGTGCGTCTGGGTTGTATTGGTAGAACAGGTGGTACAGCCCGTTTCGCTGCGACACGCCGTTCGGGTCGTTGAGCCAGCCTGCCGGGGGCAGGAAGTGAAATTGCGGTCGGTGCGGGTCGGCCCGGGCACGGCGAACCAGGTCGGCCGGGGGTGTCGCGGCGGACTCCTCGAAGTCCTGCCGCAGATCGGTGCTATTGAGTGTCATTGTTGGTCTCCTTGTCGACGGCGAGGGCGCGTGCAGCGATCTCTGCGGAGGGTCGATAAAGGTGGCAGCGGACCCAATGTCGGTTGGCTGGATTACCGACCGTGTGTCGGACGGCCGTGGTGGTGCTGCAGGGCCGGTCGGGGTCGCCGTCGAACGGGCAGGTGGTGGCCTGCAGCACTGCGGCCCGTTGGCGGGCCCTTTGGGCCGGGTCGAAGGTGCCGGCCCGGTCCGGGTCGGGGACGGCGGACATCAGGAGCTGGGTGTAGGGGTGGGCGGGGTTGTCCATGAGGTCGATGGAAGGGGCGCTCTCGACGAGTTCACCGGCGAACATCACCGTGGTCCGGTCCGCGACGTAGCGCGCTGATGCCAGGTCGTGGGTGATGTACAGCATCGAGATGCCGCGCTCGTCCCGCAGCCGGCGCAGCAGGTTGAAAACGCCGACCCGGACGGAGACGTCGAGCATGGAGGTGGGTTCGTCGGCAAGAATGACCTGTGGATTCGTCGCGAGAGCCCGTGCGATCGCGACCCGCTGCCGTTGCCCGCCGGACAGTTCGAAAGCGTGTGAGTCGAGCATTTCGATGGGCAGCCGTACCGTGCCCATGAGTTCTTCCACCCGTTCCTGTAAGGCGTCCTTTCCCTGGACGGGTTCGTGCAGCTTGATGGACCGTTCCAGGAAGTGCCGGACGCGGTGGATCGGGTTGAGCGATCCGAATGGGTCCTGGAATACCATTTGGACTTTGCTGCGGTAGGCCATTGATGCCTTGCGGGGTTCCTGACGGAGCACATCGACTCCGTCGACGATGATTTTGCCGGAGGTGGGTTCCTCCAGGCGGATGATGCAGCGCGCGATGGTGCTCTTTCCGCTGCCGGACTCGCCGACGAGTGCCATGATTTCGCCCTGGTCGACGTCGAGGTCGATATCGTTGAGGGCCCGCACGACCTTGCGGGAGAACATTCCGCCCACCTGGAAGTCCTTGGTGAGACCCCGAAGACTGATCGACGGTGTGGCGCTCGGGGTCTGAACCGCGACGTCGTGATGATCGCCTTTGCCGCTCATCAGATCTCTCCCTTCAATGTGTTGGAACTGGCGTGGACCGGGGCGACCCAGTGGCCGGGCGACTCCTCGCGGAGGTCGGGGATGTCGGTGAAACGCACGCCGTCGGCCAGACCGGTCAGGGGGGTGTTGGGGCCGTGCAGCGGCGGGAACGCGTTGATCAGTGCCTTGGTGTATGGGTGCAGGGGTTCGGTGAAAAGCTCCTGGGCACCAGCCATTTCGACGAACCGGCCCGCGTACATGACGGCCATCCGGTTCGAGAGCTCGATCATCAATGACATGTCGTGGGTGATGAACAGGATGGAAAAACCCAGTTCCTGCTGCAGATCGCCGATCTGGGCCATGATCTCCTGCTGCACGACGACGTCGAGAGCTGTCGTCGGCTCGTCCATGATCAACAGCGACGGCCGTAGGGCTGCCGCCATGGCGATCACCACCCGCTGCCGCATCCCGCCGGAGAGTTGGTGGGGGTAGGACTTCAGCCTGCTCGGATCGATCTGCACGAGCCCGAGCAGTTCGCTGGACCGCGCCCAGGCCTGCTTTTTCGTCAGACCCTCATGGGTGATGTAGATGTCGGCGATCTGATCCCCGATGGTGCTGACCGGGTTGAGGGAGTTCATGGCCGATTGGAAGACCATGGCCACGTCGCGCCACCGGAACTTCCTGAGTTCCTCCGGACCCATGGCCAGTACGTCGCGGCCCTTGAACCGGATGGAACCGGCGTCGATCACCGCGGGATCGCGCAACAATCGCATGATGGCGTTGGCCACAGTGCTTTTGCCGCAACCGGATTCGCCGGCGAGCCCGAATATCTCGCCGGATCCGATGGTGAAGCTGACCCGGTCGACGGCACGGACCGATCGATTCTCGCCCCGGTACTCTACGCAGAGGTCGGTGACCTCCAGCACCGGTGCGGATTCGGTGTGTGAGCTGGCGTCGGTGTTGTTCACCGGGATACCTCCGTCGCGGCGATGGGACTGGTGCGGCGTCGTCGGCTGGATCGCAGCCGCGGGTTGCTGACTTCGTCGACGCCGTAGTTGATGAGGGAAAGAGCGAACGCGACGAGGGCGATGCACAGTCCCGAGGGGATGAACACCCACCAGTAACCCGATGCCAGTGCGCCGTCGTTGGAGGCCCAGTACAGGTTGGTGCCCCAGCTGACGACACTCGGGTCGCCGAGCCCGAGGAACTCGAGTCCGGCTTGTGCGCCGATCCCGTAGATGACGGACCCGATCAGGGTGATCATGACCAGAGAGGCCATGTTCGGCAGCATCTCCCGGAACATCACTCGGAGCGGTCGCTCGCCGGTGACGATCGATGCCGCGACGAAGTCCTTGCCTCGAATCGATAGTGCCTGCGATCGAAGTACTCGGGCCGAACCGGCCCAGCCGGTGATCGTCAGCACCAGGATGACGGTGCCGATACCGGGGGGGAGGAAGGCTGCGAGGACGACGAGTAGCGGCAACCCGGGGATCAGCAGGAACACGTTGGTGGCGAGGGACAGCGAGTTGTCGATGCGGCGGCCGAAGAACCCGGATGCCAGACCGACCAGCATTCCGATCGCGGTGGCGGCCAGGCCGACGGCGAATCCGACGAATAGCGAGCTGCGGGACCCCCACACGGTGAGGTCGAAGACGTCTTGTCCCTTGGGTGTGGTGCCAAACGGATGTTCCAGGGAGGGTGGTTGCGCCCCCAGGGAGGTGATCAACGCCGGATTCCCCGGCGCGATGACGGGAGCGAGCAGTGCGGTCAGGAGGAACACGGCCAGGATGATCAGGCCGATGACGGCCTTGCGGTTGCGCAGCAGGCTGCGGACCAGACTCGACCGGGGTCGGCTCCGTCGACTCCTTCTGTTCGTCGGTTGAGGCTGGGGCGATTGGATTGTCGTTGTTGCGGTGGTGCTTTCGAAGTCAGTGTTGGCCAGTAGCTGTACTTCAATGGGGTCGGTAGCGGACATGGTGACTCCTCCTCTCGGTTCAGCTGACCCGGACACGCGGGTCGAGGCGGACGTAGATGATGTCGACGATGAAGTTGGCCACCAGGACCGCCACCGTGATCGTCAGGAAGATTCCTTGCATCAGGGGGTAGTCCAGTGAGGTGACCGCGGTGAGCAGCTGGTAGCCCAGTCCGGGGTAGGCGAACACCACCTCGGTGAGCAGTGCCCCGCCGACGACGAAACCGATGGCCATGCCGACTGCGGTGACTGCTGGGAGCGTCGCGTTGCGGGCGGCGTACCGCATCATGATCCGCGATGGTTTGAGGCCCTTGGCCTCGGCCATGACGATGTAGTCCTCGGAAGTGGTGGTGATCATCGTGTTGCGCATCGCGAGCATCCAGCCACCGATGGAGACGATCACGATGGTGGACACCGGGAGCACCAGATGCCAGAGCACGTCGAGGATGAAGTTTGCCGACAACTCGGGCGTCAGTCCGGCGGTGAAGGCATGGCGGAGCGGGAACCAGCCGAGGACGACACCGAACAGGTACAGCGCCCCCATGGCCAGGAAGAAATACGGGAACGACCCGAGGAATACCAGGATCGGAGGGAGGGTGGAATCGACGAAGCCACCCCGCCGCCACGCCGCGACGATCCCGAGGAAGTTCCCCAAGATGACCGCGATGATCAGTGCCGAGCCGCCGAGGAGCAACGTCCAGCCGATCTGGCTGGCGATGACGTCGGTGACCGGAGTCGGGAAGCGGGAGATCGACACACCCAGCTGGCCGGTGAAGACGCTCTTCCAGTAGTTCAGGTACTGGGCCAGTAGTCCGCTGTCGTCGAGTCCGAACAGCCGTTGCAGCTGAGCGACCTGATCTGGTGACATCCGGCCTTGAGACTGGCTCATCATCCGTGAAATGGGGTCGCCTGGCATGAATCGTGGAAGGAGGAAGTTCAGGGTCACGCACGCCCAGAACGCGACGAGGTAGAACCCCAAACGGTGAAGGATAAACCGCATGTGAATGCTCCTTTCGGGTGCTTGTCATTGGGGCCCCGCCGGATTGGCCCGCCCTCTTGATGGGCGAACTCTGACGTGGCGTCTTGCTACGGGCGATGCTCGAGTGTCCGCCCGGCGGCTGGGCTCTTCACCAGCCGCCGGGCAGGTACTTCGGCTCGCTCACCAGCCCCGGTATGGCCGCGTTTGACGGTCAAACAGGCTGCGAGAGAGGCGGTCTGGCTACTTGCTCTTGACCGGCTCGATTGTTGTCAGTACCAGGACTGACGTGGGAGACCGGGTCGACAGGGTGGCGTAGGGGTTGTCCTGGTCGGGGAACCCGGTGAAACGTGATGTGTTGTAGACGCCCCAGCGTGGCCCCGGGAACAGGGGAATGACGGGCGCATTCTCGGAATAGAGTTCCTGCAGCTGGTCCATGGTGGCGGTCTGTTGGGCCGGATCCGAGGCCGCGGCAAAGTCCGCGAGGAGGGTGTCAGCTTCCGCGAGGCCGAACCGGTGGTAATTCTGGAGGGCCTTCTCGCCGACCGGCTTGACGGTTTCGGTGGACATCGCACCGCGGTAGAACTGGTACGGCGTCGGGTCGCCGTTACTCCAGACGATGCCGGAGTCGAAGCTGCCGTCCTCATAGCCGGCGACGACGGCTGACCAGTCGGGGGAGTTCACGGTGACCTGGACACCCACATCGGCCGCATTCTGCGAGATGATGTTGGCGACGGAAAGCCAATCGGACGAGGTCGCACCGACAGAGATCTTGAAGGCGAACGGCGAACCGTCCGGCTGTGTACGCACACCGTCGGCGCCGCGTGGGTAGCCGGCCTTGTCGAGCAGTGCATTCGCGGCATCGACATTGCGGGTCGTCCAATCGCAGTCGGCGGCGACCTTTTCGCTGCGCCACTGGTTGTACGCGTCGGTCAGCCCGGTGCAGTCCGCGGGATGGGTGTAGCCCTGCATGGCGACAGACGCGATGGCCTCGCGATCGATGGCCATACTCAGCGCCTTCCGGACATCGACGTTGTCGAAAGGTGCCTTGGTGGTGTTCACCTGCCAGTTGATCGTGGAGTCCAGCGGTGGGAACCAGAAGTGACGGTGATCGGGATCCTTTGCCACAAAGGCATTCTTGACGTCCGGGATGAACTGGTCGGCCCAATCCGTCTCGCCGTTGGTGGTGGCCAGATTTGCCGGGTCGTTGCCGGCGAAGGCCAGTAGCTGAACCCCCTGGATCTTCTGCTTATCCGGCTGCCAGTAGTTGGGGTTGCGCAACAGCTGGAACGATTGCGTCTGGAAGTTGTTGACCTCGGTGTACGGGCCGGTTCCGACGGGCTTGGGGTTCGTCTCGTTGGCCGGGTCCCCGATGTTTGCCCAGATGTGCTTCGGGATGATGACCTGCTGCCCGATCTCATACAAGCCGGGCGAGAACGGTTTGTTGAACGTGAAGGACACCGTTGACGGGTCCTTCAGGGTCACTGCGTCAACGTATTCGAAGCCGCCCAGCAGCTCCTTTTGCAGTTCGAAGGTGTAGACCACGTCTTCCGCGGTCATCGGTTGACCGTCTGACCATTTCACGTCGTCGCGGACAGTGAACTCGATACTGGTCCCATCCGGCGCAACTGTCCATGCCGTCGCCAGCCAAGGAATGGTGGAGCCGTCCGCCGGGTTGAACACCAGCATCGACTCGTAAATGGCTTGCTTTGTCATCGGAGAGGCGGTCGGAGAGAATGGATTGAAATTCTCCGAGAACGTCGCCTGATCCTCACGAGGAATGGTGAGCAGTTGTGTGCCGTCGAGATCGCCGGTGCTACCGGAACCCTTTCCTGCGCAACCGGTCAAGGCCAGCGCACCGGCTAAGGCGAAGATGACTCCGCCGGCCCTCGCTTTCGACCAGAAACCACGATGTTTCACGGCAGTTCTCCCTTTCACGGAGTCCTCCAAATCATTGAAGTCCGGGATTTCCGGACAGGGGGCAGCCCGCTGGTAAACGGGCAATGACAAAAGGCGAAACTTGGAGCTGATAACCGCTACCTGCTGGGCGGAGACCCGACAGACGCGCGACGAACCAGGGGGCACGGCAAGGTCAACGCCTGATGGATCGGCTGTTGGACACCGGAATCGACAAGACCGATGAGCGTCTGAACCGCCCACTGACCCATTTCGTAATGCGGGAGAGCCAAAGTCGTCAAGCCAGGACGGAGCCCATCGGCAATGTTCTCCTGGTTGTCGAATCCGATGATCGAAATGTCGTCCGGGATCCGCAACCCAAGGTCGGCGGTCGCCTGGTAGGCACCCATCGCCATCCTGTCGTTGAAACAGAACAACGCTGTGGGCCGGTCGGGCCGGCCCAGCAGCGCAATGGCCGCCCGGTAGCCACCGGCGGAAATTGGATCCTCGCGAATAACCCGTTCGGGGCTGAACGCGATGCCGTTCTCCGCCAGTCCGCTTGTGAAGCCGGCCAGACGCAGTCCGGTGGCCGGAATGTCCTCCAGATTGTTCAAGAAGGCAATGTCGCGATGACCGTGCGCAACAAGTTCACGCACCGCCGTCAATGCGCCACCGAACTCATCAGGAACGACCGAAGGAATCGAAGGATCATCGGTGAATGCGTCCACCAGGACCGCCGTGGTTCGGAGCAGGGATGGCGGCACGGTCACCCGCCGGTGATAGTCGGACGCATACACAATTCCGTCGACCCGGCGATCCAGCAGTGCCCGAATTTCCTTGTCCTCCAACTCCGGGTCCAGACCGGAGTTCATGAACATCAGCAGAGAGCCGTTCGCGGCGGCCGTCTGCTGGGCACCAGCGATGGTCAGCCCGGCATACGGTGTCGCCCCGATCGCATCGCTGACGAACCCGAAAGTGTGCGTCCGCTGCAGTCGCAGGCCCTGCGCCAACCGGTTCGGCCGGTAGGACAGCTCGTCGGCCGCGACCTTGACCCGGTCCCGAGTCTCGGAGTTGATCCGCTTCCCCGGGACGTCGTTGAGCACATGGGACACCGTCGTGGTCGAGACGCCAGCCAAGGATGCAACGTCCTTGATGGTGCTCGGTCTGCGGAGGTCCATGGGATGCCCATTCGTTTTGGCGTCGTTGACAGGACCAGATTGACGCAGGCCGACAGGGGGTGTCAATGTGCCAAAACTTCTTCACCCGTTCAGATCAATCGATTTGGCATCCCATGAGATGCCAAAGTCGACGCAAGGCTGCCCCTCCTTGAGGAAGCAGTCCTGGCCTCTGAACAACACACCACAAGGTTGACGTCCAGGTACAGCAGGATGGGCTTGTCCTTATGATCCGGGTCATCTCGTCGCCGCCGAGTTCGACGACAGAGCCTTCACCCCTTGATCTTTGCCTGAGGTCTACCTGGTCACGGGCCCGAAGAGTTTGCAGTGTCAATCCTGGCTGGTTCTCAGCGAGTGCACTCCCAGCAGGGCCGCGCGTTCGTGTTCGGAGAGTCCGCCCAAGATTCCGTAGGGTTCGCGCGCTTGGAGGGCGTGTTCCCTACAGGCCGTAACGGCGTGGCAGGCCTGGCAGATGGCTTTCGCCCGAGCGACGCGGCGTTCGCGTGCTGCGTTTCGTTCGTCGGGTGGGTGGAAGAAGCCGGTGATGTCCAATCCTCGGCACGCTGCTTGGATTTGCCGGTCCCAGTTGTCGGTCAGCAGCGCGGGTGGCCGCTGGGTGTCGGCCACGATCCCTCCTGGATCCGGTGGCTGGTGGGCGCTGAGATCTGCTCGTCTAGAAGGAGTTGAGTTTGATGTTGGGATATTCGGGCCGCCACATGGCGTCGTGGACTTGTTGAATGGGCTCGGCCACCTCGTTTGTTGCTAGGCCTTCTTCAGTGGCTGTTCTGGCTACGGCGATGGCGACGGCTGCGGACACGGTCCGCAGGTCGCTCATCGGCGGCAAGAGTGGGGCGCCCGGGGTGGTGGCGTCGGACAGGCCGGCGACAGCTGCTGCTGCGGCGGCGATCATGCGGTCCGTGATGCGGGTGGCCTTGGCGACCGTGACACCTAGTAGAACCGGTTTGTCGCTTCTCGTGGGGTGAGGCCTTCTTGGATCATCTGTTCGCGCATCATGTCCGCGATGCCGAGGCCGGCGGTGCCGGCGCCGTAGATGATGACCCGCTGGTCGCGGATGCGGGATCCGGTAGTGCGGACGGCGGAGAACGCGGCGGCGAGGACTGTGGCGGCGGTGCCTTGCATGTCGTCGTTGAAAGTGCAGACCTGGTCGGCGTATTTGTTCAGAATGCGGCGGGCGTAGTTGGCCCCGAAGTCCTCCCAGTGCAGCATGGTGGTCATTGCGGTGTGCTGGTCAGGGGCGCGAAAGCCGCGGTGATGACGGCCGCCTGTTCCACCTCGTGGACGCGGGCGGACCCCGCTGATGGTGCGGCCATCGCTCGCCGTGAGATCCGTTTGAGCTTCGGCAGTGTGGTGATCAGCTCGGGCAGCGCGAGGCCCAGGAAGGTCCATGCTCCCTGGTTAGCGGGTTCTTCCTGCACCCAGCGGATATCGGTGACGTCGGGGTAGGCCTGCAGGATGCGTTCGAGCCGTCGGGCCGGGACGGGGTAGAGCTGCTCCAACCGGAGGATCGCGGTGTCGGTGATCTGGTGCGTGGATCGGTAGGCGTCCAGTTCGTAGAACAGTTTGCCGCTGGTGAGCAGCACGGTCCGGACACCTCCCGGGTCGACGGTGGCGTCGTCGATGACGGGTTCGAACCTGCCGGTGGTGAAGGCGTCGACGGGGGAGACGGCTGCCTTGTTGCGCAGCATGGATTTCGGGGTGAACACCACCATCGGGCGGTGCACCCCGTTCAGGGCGTGCCGGCGCAGCAGGTGGAAGTAGTTGGCCGGGGTGGATGGCACGGCGACGGTCATCGACCCCTCGGCGCACAGCTGCAGGAACCGTTCGATCCGTCCGGAGGTGTGGTCGGGGCCCTGGCCTTCGTGGCCGTGTGGCAGCAGCAGCACAACGCCGGATTGCTGGCCCCATTTGGCTTCACCGGAGGAGAGATATTCGTCGATGATGGATTGGGCGCCGTTGACGAAGTCCCCGAACTGCGCCTCCCAGAGCACCAGGGCATCCCTGTTCGCAACTGAGTAGCCGTATTCGAAGCCGAGCGCGGCGTATTCGGTGAGCGCCGAATCGTAGATCAGGACCCGGCCCTGATCGTCGGAGAGGTGTTGCAGGGGTTGGAATTCGGCGCCGGTGTGGTGGTCGATGAGGACGGAGTGGCGTTGCACGAAGGTGCCGCGCCTGGTGTCCTGCCCGGCGAACCGGACCAGCCTGCCGTCCATGGCGATGGAACCGAGGGCGAGGAGTTCACCGAATGCCCAGTCGATACCCCCGGTGCGGGACATGGTGACGCGGCGTTGCACCGCCGTTTTCACCCTGGGGTGTGGGGTGAACCCGTCGGGGAAGGCGACCGCGGTGTCGGCGACCCGGTGCAGCACGGTGCTGGTGATGGCGGTGTCCACCGTCGGCGCGGCCGCTTGGGCGGTCTCGACGGACGGTGAGGGGTGTGCGACGGCTTTTTCCAGGTCCCGGACTTCGGTGAACACCCGCTCCAGTTGGGTGTGGTAGTCCCGCATTGCCGCTTCGGCGGCGTCGACGCTGAGGTCGCCGCGGCCGATGAGGGCTTCGGTGTAGAGCCGGCGGACGGACCGTTTGCCGTCGATGATCTGGTACATCAGCGGGTTCGTCATCGACGGGTCGTCGCCCTCGTTGTGGCCGCGCCGCCGGTAGCAGATCATGTCGATGACGACATCCCGGCCGAATGCCTCCCGGTATTCCACGGCGAGTTCGGCGACCCAGACCGCGGCCTCGGGGTCGTCGCCGTTGACGTGGAAGATCGGTGCCTGCACCATTTTCGCGACGTCGGTGCAGTACTCGCTGGACCTGGATGCCTCCGGGGCGGTGGTGAACCCGACCTGGTTGTTGATGATCACGTGCACGGTGCCGCCGGTGCGGTACCCGCGAAGCTGGGACAGCTGCAGGGTTTCGGCGACCACACCCTGCCCAGCGAACGCCGCGTCGCCGTGCACTGCGATGGGCAGCACGGTGTACCCCTGTTCGCCGAGGTTGAGTTGGTCCTGTTTGGCCCGGGCGACGCCTTCCAGCACCGGGTCGACGACCTCCAGATGGGACGGGTTCGCGACCAGCGTGACATCGAGAGAGCCGGCGCCGGACGGCGGGATGTATTTGCCTTCGGCGCCCAGGTGGTATTTCACGTCGCCGGAGCCTTGGGTTTGCCGGGGGTCCATGTTGCCCTCGAATTCGCGGAAGATCATCGAGTAGGGCTTGCCGACGATGTTGGCCAGCACATTGAGCCGACCCCGGTGAGCCATCCCGATGACGGCCTCGTCGGTACCGTACTCGGTGGCCTTGGCCAGCGCCGCATCCAGCAGCGGGATGACGGTCTCGCCACCTTCCAGCGAGAACCGCTTCTGCCCAATGTATTTGGTCTGCAGGAAGGATTCGAACGCTTCCGCGGAGTTGAGCCTGCCGAGGATGTAGGTCTGCTCGTCGACGGTTGCCTTGTCGCGGCGGGCCTCGACCCGCCGTTGGATCCAGTCCCGTTGGCCGGGATCAAGGATGTGCATGTATTCGACGCCGACGGTGCGGCAATAGGCGTCGCGGAGCACCCCGAGAACGTCGCGGAGCTTCATGAACTGGTGCCCGTTGAAGCCGCCGACCGGGAACTCGCGGTCCAGGTCCCAGAGGGTGAGTCCGTGGGTGATGATGTCCAGGTCCGGGTGCCGGCGTTGCCGGTAGTTCAGCGGGTCGGTGTCGGCCATCAGGTGCCCGCGGGTGCGGTAGGCGTCGATGATTTCCAGGACCCGGGACGTCCGGTCCACATTCCCGGCTCGACCTTGGTCGAGGTCGGTGACCCAGCGGACCGGTTCGTAGGGCAACCGCAGGGAGGTGAAGATGTCGTCGTAGAACCCGTCGCCGCCCAGCAGGAGCTGGTGGACGCGTTTGAGGAATTCCCCGGATTCGGCGCCCTGGATGACCCGGTGATCGTAGGTCGAGGTCAGGGTGATGATCTTGGAGATGCCGAGCTCTGCCAGGGTCTGCCCGCTCGCGCCCTGGAACTCCGCGGGGTACTCCAGGGCGCCGACGCCGATGATCGCGGACTGCCCGGTCATCAGCCGGGGGACCGAGTGGTTGGTGCCGATCCCGCCGGGGTTGGTCAGCGAGATCGTTGTTCCCGCATAGTCTTCGGCGGTCAGGGACCCGGTGCGGGACTTTCGGACCACCTGTTCGTAGGCGGTCCAGAACTGGGTGAAGGTCATCGCCTGCGCGGCCTTGATGGGCACCACGACGAGGTTCCGAGCGCCGCCCTTGCCGGGCAGATCGATCGCCAATCCGAGGTTGACATTGACCGGGGTGGTGACCGCGGGTTTGCCCTCGACAAGGGTGAAGGACCGGTTCATGTTCGGGAAATCGGCCACGGCCCGGACGACGGCGTACCCGATGAGGTGGGTAAAAGAGATCTTCCCGCCGCGGTTCCGTTTCAGGAAATTGTTGATCACAATCCGGTTGTCGGCCATCAGCTTCGCCGGCACCGCCCGCACGGAGGTGGCGGTCGGTACCTCCAGGGAGGTGGTCATGTTCTTGACCACGACGGCGGCCACACCACGCAAAGGGGTTGTCACCTGCCCAGGCTCGGCGGCCGCACGGCCAGCAAGTCTCTGCGGGGCCGGGTTCGCCGTCGATGTTGGGAGCGGCGGAGCAGGTGCCTGCGCCGGCGACGCCGGCCGGTCGGGTGCGGCTGGCGCAGCGGCCGGCTGGTTGACGGTCGGCGGTGGGGTGGTGGTCTGGGCGAAGAAGTCGCGCCAGATGGTTTCCACGCTCTGTGGATCGGCGAGGAACTCTTCGTATTTCTCCTGGACGAACCAGTCGTTGGGGCCGAAGTCCGTTGCGAGGGATGACGACACGTTCGTTTCCAACCTGTTGTGGATGACGGACCGGGACGCTCGACGTCGGTGCCGAGGAGCCCGGGGCGGCGGTGGGGTTTCGTCAGGACTGGGCGGTGGCCGGTACCCGTGGGTCGCCGGCGATCTGCAGGAGTCGGCGGGCCCGGTCGGCGACGGGGAGGTCGACGAATTCGCCGCTGGGAAGTTGGAAGGCTTCCCCGCCGGCCGCGTCGAAGGTGGTGATGACCGTTTCGGCCCATTCGATGTCGCTGCTGGTGGGGGTGAACACTTGGTGCAGGATGTCGATCTGCCGGGGATGGATCGCTGATTTGCCGAAGAAGCCGAGCGATCTGGCGAACTCGGCCTGCTCCCGCAGACCGTCCGGGTCGTCCAGCTGCGGATACACACTGTCGATAGGGGGTTCGATCCCGGCGGCGCGGGAGGCCAAGACGAGATGTGAGCGGGCGTAGAGGGTTTGCAGGTTTCCGCCGGTGGTGTTCAGGTCGCGTTGCAGGTCCACCCCGCCCATCGCCAGGAAGCGCACACCGGGTGTGGCGGCGATCTCCTGCGCGGCGAGCACACCGCGGGCGCTCTCAATGGCGCAGATGATGGGTTTGCCGTGGGCGCGGGCGGTGACCCATTCCACGTCGGCGGCGGATTCCACCTTGGGGATCCGGATACCGAACGCGTGTTCCGCGACGGCGGCGAGATCGTCTTCGCACCAGGCTGTTTGGGCGGCGTTGACGCGGACCCAGGCGCGGTGGTCGGCGAGGACCTCGGCGACCATGGCCCGGGCGGTGGCCTTGGCCTCGGGTGGGACGGCGTCCTCCAGATCGAGCATGACGGCGTCGGCGCCGGCGGTGAAGACCCTGGTCAGGAGTTTGGCGTTGTGCCCGGGTGCGAACAGGTAGCTGCGGTCCATCACACGACCCCGCCGCTGCGCAGCTCGTCCAGTTTGTCCCCGGAGATGCCGAGCAGGTCATCCAGCACGCTGTCGGTGTCTTGGCCGAGTCTGCGGCCACCGTGCCGGATCGCGCCGGGTGTGCCGCCCATCCGGAAGATCAGGTTCTGCATCTTCAGTGGGCCGAGGTCCTCGTCGTCGATGGTGGTGATGACTTCCCGTTCCTGCACGTGCGGGTCGTTCATCAGCTGCTCGATGTCGTAGACAGGAGCGAGCGCCGCGCCGGCGTCCTGGAACGCCGCGGAGACTTCCTCGTAGTCCCGGTCGCCGATCCATTCCGCCACCGGGGCGTCGATCATATCGGCGTGTTTGACCCGTTCCCCGGCGCGGGGGAACCAGGACTGCTCGGCGATGTCCGGCCGCCCGACCAGGTGCATGACCCGTTCGGCGATGGAGGTGGCGCTGGCCGAGATGGCCACCCATCGGCCGTCTTTGGTGAGGTAGGCGTTGCGGGGGGCGTTGTTGCTGGATCTGTTGCCGTGCCGGCCGGAGATGATTCCGAGCTGGTCGTAGACGCTGGGGCCGGGGCCGAGGATACCGACCAGGGGTTCGAGGAGGGATAGGTCGATGATCTGCCCGGTGCCGCCCTTGGCGTCCCGGTGGTAGAGGGCGAGCATCACTGCGTAGGCGCCGGTGAGGCCGGCGACCCCGTCGGCCAGGCCGAATGGCGGCAGGGTGGGCGGACCGGTCTCCTCCCCGGTCTGATGGGCCAGCCCGGACATTGCCTCGGCGAGGGTGCCGAATGCGCGGCGCTTGGCGTAGGGGCCGGTCTGGCCGAATCCGGTGACCCGCAGCACCACCACGGCGGGGTTGATCTTCTGCAGGTCCGCGGGGCCGAGTCCCCATTTTTCCAGCACTCCGGGGCGGAAGTTCTCGATCACGACGTCGGCCTGGGCGACGAGCCGGCGGAGGATGTCCTGGCCTTCGGGTTTGCCGAAGTTCAGGGTGATGGTCCGCTTGTTCCGGGCGATCACCTTCCACCACAGGCCGTGGCCGTCCTTGTTCAGGCCGTGGGTGCGGGCCGGGTCGCCGCGGGGGTGTTCGACCTTGATGACGTCGGCGCCCCAGTCGCCGAGCAGCATCGCGGTGATCGGTGCGGCGTAGACGGTGCCCAGGTCGAGGACCCGCAGCCCGGTCAGCGGCCCGTTCGGTGAAACGTCATGGCTGGTGGGGGTTTTGGTGTCGGTGGGTGGTGAGGTGGTCGGCATGTCGGCTCGTTCTCCTCGGTTCGGTAGGCACGGTCGATTCAGCTGGGGGACGGGTCGGGACCTGTTGCCTGGCCCTGTTCGGGCGCGCGGTGGAGCCCGGTGGCGGGACTGGTGGTGGCCGGTCCCGCCACCGAGGTTGGGTGGTGATGCGGTTGTGGCGGCGGAGAGCGTTGCTGAACTGGACTGCTGTGGAGGGGGCTATTCGTTGTAGCCGAACAGCGAGTTCCACATGGCCTGGTCGTCCTTGGCGTAGCCCTTGGCGTCGGGCGGCAGGATCCGGTGCACCTGTTCGGATTCGAAGTCCGGGAACTGCTCACCCAGGATCAGCGGTGGGTCGACGTCGGTCCGCACCGAGTATTCGCCGAGTTCCCGGAACACGTTCTGTCCGCGCAGCGACAGGTTCCAGTTCATGAAGACCTTGGCGGCGTTGATGTTCGTCGCTGTGGAGGCGATCCCGGTGTAGTAGTCGTAGACCGCGAAGCCCTCCTTGGGGATGACGAACTGGACGGGGGCGTTGCGGGCCTGCGCGAGGTTGACGGCGCTGACCACGGTGGTACCGACCTGCACCTCACCGCGGGCCAGGCTGTCCAGTTCGGCGCCGAGGGAGTCGAAGATCCGGGGCCGGTTCGCGGCGTAGGCGGTGAGGAAATCATCGCCGAGGACGGACCGTTGGAACCGGGTGAGCGCCAGGGCGCTGCCGCCGGCGCCGACCTGGGCGATGCCGATCTTGCCTTTCATCGCCGGGTCGGTCATCACCGACCAGGACGTCGGTGCATCCTCCTTCGAGATGATGGCGCTGTTGTACCCGAAGGTGTAGATCGGGTTGAACGTGCGGTAGTAGTTGCCGTCGTCGAAGACGACGTCCTCGTGCAGGTTCTGCGCGGTTTCCGGGGTGTAGGGCTGGAAGACGCCCTTCTCGCTCAGCGCACTGGCGAACCCGGAGTCCGAGGTGCGGACCACGTCGGCCTTCAGTTTGCCGGCGCCGTACTCGGCGGAGATCCGCTCGAACAGCCGGTTCGGGGTGAGCCGGACAACGTTGACCTTCAGCCCGGTGTCGGCCTCGAACTGCTTGAGCAGGGCGGCCTCGGTGTTCTCGGTGTAACCGGTGTAGAGGTTGATGCTGCCTTCGGCCTCGGCGGCTGCCCAGAGTTGCTGGTCGGCGATCTGCTCGCCGTTGACGACCAGACCGTTGCTGGTGTCAATGCTCTGGGCCGGTTGAACGACCTCCTTGGGGGCCGGTGGTGGTGCGCAGGCCGCGGTGGCCATGGCGACGATCCCGACGGCGACCGCGAGGGTCGCGGCCCGGCGGATGGTGCGGGTGAAGTTCGGGTTGCGGGTGGAACTGGTCATGTCAGGCCACATCCTTCGCGCCGAGTCGGCGGGCGAGAACTGCGAGGATTCCGATGACCACGATGTAGAGCAGGCTCAGTTCGGCGGCCTGCTGGAAGGACCCGTTGTCGTAGGCGTCGAAGATCGCGATGGACAGCAGGCGGGTGTCGGAGGTGAACAGGAACAGCACGGCGGTCAGTTCCCGCATGCCGAGCATCAGCAGCAGCAGGAAGGTCGAGGACAGACCGACGCGCAGCAGCGGGACGGTGACGAACGAGATCGCCTTCGGCCGGCGGGCGCCGAGCATGATGGCGCTGTCCTCCAGGTCCTTGTCCAGTTGCACGATGGAGGAGGACACCCCGCGGTAACCCTGCGGGATGAACACCGCGATACAGGCGATGACCAGCACGATCAGCGTGCCGTACACCGGGATCGGCAGTGTCAGCCAGGTCCACAGCAGGCCAAGGCCGAGCACGATCGCGGGGATGGCCAGCGGCAGCATGGCGATGTATTCCAGCCATTTCCGGCCCCAGGCGTTGGTGCGGTACCTGGTGTAGGACAACGCGAAACACAGGGCGGTGCCGATGAAGGCGGTGCCGAGACCGACGATGACGCTGTTCTGCAGTACGTGCCAGAACTCCGCGTCCTGCAGGGTCTGACCCATCGAGTAGAAGGACAATGCGCCCGGTTCGAACAGCTGGGACAGCTGCCCGAGGTACGGGCTGGTCTGCAGCGCGGAGATCAGCAGGGCCCCGATGGGTAGGACCACGGCGAGCAGGAAGTACACCCAGGCGGCGATCGCGGCGGGCCAGCGCCAGTTGCGCAGCGGGACCCGCCGGGCGCGGACGCCCTTGCCGCTGACGGTGGTGTACTGCTTCTTCGCGACGGTGCGCTGCTGGACGAACACGACGATCATCAGCAGCACGGTCAGCACCACGGCGATGGCGGCGGCCGCGTTCTGCCGCGACGGTGATGCGTTCATCAGCCGGTAGATCAGGGTCGGCAGGGTGTCGATCTGGCCGGGGACACCGATGACCTGGGCGACCGGGAAGTTCTCCACGGTCAGCGCGAAGACCAGGATTCCGGAGCCGACGATGGCCGGCATGACCAGCGGGAAGGTGATGGTGCGCAACATCTTTGTCAGCGGGGCACCGTGCAGGCTGGCCGCGTCCTCCAGGTCGGGGTTCATCAGCGACAACGCGGAGTGGACCATCAGGAAGGTGTACGGGGCGTAATACAGACCGAGGACGAAGATCAGCCCACCGAAGCTGTAGATGTTGATCAGGTCGGGGACCCCGATGGCCCGGGCGACGACGTTGATGAACCCGGACGCCGGGCTGCCCAGCTGCGCCCAGGCGAGGGCGCCGACCAGGGCGGGCAGGAACAGCGGGGCGATGCCGAAGAAGTAGATGAGTTTGCGGCCGGGGACATTGGTGCGGGCGGCGAGGAAGGCCATCCCTGATCCGATGACCAGCGCCACGATGGAGGAGCCCAGCCCGACCAGCGCCGAGTTGAGCATCGCCGACATCGCGCTGCCCGTGAGCAGGACCTTGAAGTTGCTGATCGTGAAGGACGCCTCGCCCAGCGAGCCGGGCCCGGGGCTGGTGTCGGTGAAGGCGGCGAGCAGGACAAACCCGACCGGGAACAGGACAAGAACGGCCAGGATGATCAGCTGCAATCCGGACGGCAGGATCTTCTTCGCCGTTCGCCCGGCGGCTGAGGTGTGTTGGGGTTGGACCGCCGCCGGCGGTGTTGGCCTTTGCATGGTGGTGGTCATGCCGCCACCGCCGTTGCTGCCGCCGGGGTGGCCAGCACGGGGGAGGCAGTGTCGTCCTTGAGGACCTGCGCGGCGTAGGGCGCGACCCGCACGGTGGCGGTGTCACCGGTGCTCAGCCAGTCACCGCCCTGCGGCATGGCGATGGCCTCGACAACCGGTCCGTCCTCCAGGGTGATCCGGTAGCGGACGGTGGCGCCCTGGAAGCTGGCCACGTCGATGTGCCCGCGCCAGATACCGGGCCCCGTCGGGTCGTTCGGGCGGGCCTTGGACACCTGCAGGTCCTCGGCGCGTAGGCACAGGCTGGTCGGTCCGGTGCCGGCCGGGACGTCGTTGACCGGGAGCGAGACCGGGTGGCCGGTCAGGGTGGCAATATGCTCGCCGCCGGTCTTGGCGACGGTGCACGGGAAGATATTGCCGACCCCGAGGAAGTCGGCGATCGACTTGGTCGACGGGGCGGCGTAGATCTCCTGTGGGGTGCCGATCTGCACGATCCGGCCGCCCTGCATGAGCGCGATCCGGTCCGCGAGGGCGAAGGCCTCGATCTGGTCGTGGGTGACGTACACGGTCGTCAGGCTCAGGTCGAGCTGGATCTCCCGGAGCTCGATCCGCAGGCGCTCCCGGAGCCGGGCGTCAAGGTTCGACAGTGGCTCGTCGAGCAGCAATACGCTGGGCTGCATGACCAGGCTGCGGGCCAGCGCGACACGCTGCATCTGCCCGCCGGAGAGTTGGCTGGCGCCACGGGTTTCGAAGTCCGACAGACCCACGACGGCGAGCGCCTTGCGGACCCGCTTGATGGCCTCCTCCTTGGGGACCTTCTTCATCTTCAACGAGAATCCGACGTTCTCGGCGACGGTCCGATGTGGCCATACGGCGTAGGACTGGAAGACCATCCCGACGTTGCGCTTGTAGGGGGCGACGCTCACCTGTCGTTCGGAATCATGGACGACGGTGTCGCCGATGGTGATCCGGCCGCCGCTGGGCTGTTCCAGCCCGGCGATGCACCGCATGGTGCTGGTCTTGCCACAACCGGACTGGCCGAGCAGGACCAGCGATTCGCCGTCGGCGATCTCCAGGTCAAGTTCTTTCACCACAGTGTTGCCGCTGTACTGCAGGCTCAGGTTCTCGAGGGTGATCTTCATTGGTCTTCCTCTCCGAAACGATGTCTCCATCGTGAGGGCTCGGCTGGTACGGGGATAGGGGGTGGGGCAATCCGGGAAGGTGATCCGGCGACGGCGGTGCTTGACGGCGCCTGGCGACTTCGTCGCAGGCGACTATGCGACAGAGGTCGCGGTGCGGCGGCGGGGCTGGGTGTGGTCGCCGGCGGTAGCGGCGGGGATGTAGACGAGGGCATCGACGATGCGGCGGGAGTTGCGGCGGAAGGCTACGGCCCGGCTGCCGTCTTCCCCGGAAATTGCGACTTCGATCGGTCCGCTGAGGGTGCCGATCCGGTAGGTCGGCAGGGCCGGGGCGAGGTCGTGGACCAGGCTGCCGGGGATGGTGGCGGCGGCGGCCAGGGCTACCGCACTGGTCAAGCCAATCGCCGGGTGCGGGGCGCTCATCGAGATCATCCGGGCGTCCAACTCGACTGTGGTGTTGTCGCCGCCGGAGATGATGCCGACCTTCGGTACAGATTGGTCGTTGTCCGGTAATCCCATGGCTCGGGCGGCGCTGCGGCGCAGATCGGTGAAGAACGGCATCTTGGCTGCTACGGCCTCGGCGTCGTCGGTGCCTGTCAAACCGATCGCTTCGGCGCGGACCACGGCGACAGGGGCGCCGGCATCGATCAAAGTGACCGCGTAGTCCGATCCGGCCACGGTCAGTTGATCAACGGGGTGTCCGGTGGGCAGCAGGGTTCCGTGGGTGGACCAGGTCTGCTCCGTGAAACCCAGGTCGACCGGCACACCTGGGAAGGGCACTCCGCGGACCAGTTGGCCGCCCTGTGAAGGTGCGGTTCCTTCAGGAGTGGGGACCTGGGCCTGCAGCACCAGCCCGGTGGTCATGTTCAGCATGGAGAACTCGGTGATGTCGTCGGCCAGGGCGACCAGTTCGTGCTGGACGACGTAGAGCCCCAGGGCCGTAGCGCAGTTGCCGCAGTTGCTCAGCCACTCCACCCGGGGGTGGTCCACGCTGACCTGGGCGAACGAATACCTGACCAGGTCAGCGGCCTGACCTGCACTACGGGTCTCGACGATGATCGCCTTGCTGGTCGTCGAGGTCGCCCCGCCGATGCCGTCGATCTGTCGTAGATCCGGGCTGCCGAATGCCCGGAGCAGGAACTCGTCCCGGGTGACCGGTAGCGCATCGACGTCCGCGGCCTGGAAGATCCAGCATTTGCTGGTACCGCCCCGAACCCATGACGCCGGCACTGCCAGTTCGGCTGAACCCACCTCAATTTCGTTCATCAACCCTCCCTACATCCAGTGGTATGTGTGTGAATGCCACTGTATACAATGGGATGCGAATGTCAACAGGTGTGTTCCATGCAACAAGAGTGTGTGAGACTGGATGCGGCTACCGCCAGATGGATACGGTGACTCAGGTGGGCAGCCCGGCGAGTCGGGACGGCACGTCGGGCCTCACTCAAAGAGAGGGCTTCGGATGAGCGTTCCGGTGTACGACCAACTCCGCGCGCTGATCCTGAGCGATGAGTTCGGTCCCGACACGATGCTGGTGGAGACTGCTCTCGCCACCCGGCTGGGCGTGAGCCGGACGCCGATCCGGGAAGCGTTGCGGCGCCTGGAGCAGGACGGGTTGGTGGAACGCACCAGCCGGGGTACCAGAGTGGTCGAAAGGAGCCCGGAGCAGATCCTGGAGATTTACGAACTCCGGATCCTGCTGGAGGGACAGGCAGCGCGGACCGCAGCGGAGCGGGCGACCAGTCTGGACATCAACCGGCTCAAGGCCATCCACGAGCAAATGGTGGCGGCCGGCCCGGACGACGACGAGGACCGCGTTCGGCTCAATCGGCTCTTCCATGAAGCACTCTGGGCAGCAAGTCACAACGGCACCCTGGTCGAGGTCATCGACCGGCTCATCGCGCACCTGCACCCGCAGACCACTTTGAGGTTCCCCGGTCGGTGGGACAGCATCCTCACCGAACACGGTGAACTCCTGCAGGCCATCACAGAACACCGAGCAGACGACGCCGCAGCGATTGCCACCGAGCACATGACCCAGGCTCGGGAGATCCGACTCCAGCTTTACGCCGGGGCGCTGGGCGACCGGCTCGTCGAACGTGGGGCATAACAAGGTCGCGGGACCTGATGCCCAGAGTTCGGCTTGGCTGACGCGCCCCCGGCTATGCGGACTTTCTTGTCGCGATGTTGGGCGGTACGCCGAACGCCGCTGGAAAGCGCGGGTGAACACCTCGTGCGGTTGGCAGCCATGAGCGAAGGCGATCTACGCGGCCGTCCGCCCGCTCGAGAGCGACGCGGAGGCTGCACGCTCCAGCCGAATGCGGGAAACGGAGCGCTGCGGGGTCTCGCCGAGAACATCCGGCAGTGTCCGGTGCAGCGCGAACCGCGAGCGATGCGCCGCGCCGCGAAACAGCGCCGAGCGACGCGTCATTCGCGGCCTCGTCGACGAACGGCGCGATCACCTCGAGCACGTCGGTCAACCTGTTGGCCACGTCGCTGACGCTACCAATCAGCGGCCTGTTCGACCTTGACGGTCCTTGCCCGGTCCGTCCGGCTGGGTTCGTCGTGGCACCATACGGCTGTGGCTGACCGACGGAATCCGGACCCGGATCAGCTTTCGGTCCTGTCTGCAGGCGAGCCCCAGTTCGAACGGCTCTTCCAGAATCACCGTCGGGAACTGACTGCCCACTGCTATCGCATGCTCGGCTCGATCCACGACGCAGAAGACACGGTCCAGGAGACCTATCTGCGGGCCTGGCGGTCGTACGACAGGTTCGAGGGCCGCTCGTCCGTACGGACCTGGCTGTATCAGATCGCCACCAATCGGTGCCTGAGCGAGCTGGCCAGGAATGATCGACGCACGGTGCTGCCCTCAGGCCTGGGAAACCCTGAACCGGACCCGGGCACCGGTCTGAAAGACGCTGGGAACACGGTTAACTGGCTTAGCCCCGCGCCAGATGCGTGGCTGATCAACGATTCCAACGATCCCGCAGCCATCGTCAGCGCCCGCGAGGGTCTTCGCTTGGCGCTGGTCGCAAGCTTGCAGCATCTCCCGCCGCGGCAGCGAGCCGTGCTGGTTCTTCGGGATGTCCTGGCATACCCGGCATCCGAGGTGGCGACGATGCTCGGCATGACGACAGTGTCGGTCAAGAGTGCGCTGCAACGGGCTCGGGCGCGACTTCGTGAACTGGCCCTGGGCGAGAACACCGTCATCGAACCGTCGGCGGTAGGAGCACGAGAATTGCTCGACAGGTACATCACAGCCTTCGAAAATGCCGACGCGGCTGCCTTGGAGCTACTCCTGGTGGAGGACGTGACCCTGGAAGCGACGCCGTTCCGCACCTGGTTTGCCGGCCGCAGAACCTGCATCCCGTTTCTTCGCGATCACCTTCTCGGCTCACCGGGCGACTGGCGCATGCTGGCGACGAGCGCCAACGGTCAGCCCGCCGCTGCCTCCTATCGTCGTGACGAACACGGGATCTACCAGCCCTATGGAATCTCCGTGCTGACCGTCACTGCCGACGGCATCCGCCGGATCTCCTCCTTCGGCGACCCGGGTCTGCTCGCCGTGTTCGGGTTCGCCGGTGGCCGGCGGGCTCCCGCAAGCGCTGCTTCAGCCGACTGAACGGGCCTTACCGCTGAGAGGTATTGGGTCGCGCGATTCCTTTCTCGGTCGTCCCGGGTCTCTTAGGTGGTCGGCAATCCGCGCCGAGCGCCAACTGTTCCAACTGAGACCGGAGAAGGCAGTCAACGATGACGAACATCCCGACGACGATGCGTGCCCTGTTGCAGACGAGCTCGAACGGACCGAAGGACCTGAACCTGGTCACCAACGCGTCGGTACCGAGCCCTGGCCCCGGCGAGGTGTTGATCCGCGTTTCCGCCGCGGGGGTCAACTTCGTCGACATCTCGCAGGCTCGGGGGACGTTCGCGGGCGGCCCGAAACCGCCCTACCTGGCGGGCATCGAGGCTGCCGGTGAAGTGGTCGTCATCGGTGCAGAGGTCACCGGCATAGAGCCCGGCACCCACGTCATCGGCGTCGCGATCAACGGCGGTGCCTTCGCCGAGTACGTGGTGCTGCCGGCTGCAGCCGTGCTCCCGGTGCCGCAAGGCTGGACCGACGAACAGGCGCTCGGCGCGGTCGTGGGCTGGCCGACGGCCATCGCTGCGATCGGACCGCTGGGGGCCGTGTCCGCGGGGCAAACGGTGTTGATCCATGCGGCTGCAGGCGCGACGGGCCAAGCCGCGGTGAGGATCGCGAAGCACTATGGCGCAACGGTGATCGCTGCTGCATCACCCGGCAAACACGACGTTGTCCGGGCGCTCGGGGCCGACCACGTCCTGGATTCCCGCAGCTCCACCATCGCCACCGATGTCTTGCGGCTGACCGGTGGCGCCGGCGCCGATCTGGTGCTGGAATCGGTTGGTGGCGCGACGTTTTCCGCCAGCCTGGCCGCGGCGAAGCGCGTCACCGGCCGCGTCATCGTTATCGGCTTGGCCGCCGGCGAGGCATCGGCCAGCAACTGGGACCTGGTCTACCGGCACCAGGTCCACATCATCGGCCTGAACATCGGGATCCTGATCCAGGCCGCACCCGACGTCTTCGGAGTCGTGATGCACGAGATGTTCAGCCTTGTCGCAGCCGGAGTGCTCGGGCCCGGTGAGCCGACGACATATGAACTCGCTGATGGGCCGACTGCGCTCGTCGAACTGGAGAATCGGACAACGGTGGGCAAGCTCGCACTCTTCCCAGGCTTGCGCCGCACCCGACTCGTCAGTGACGGCGTCCCCGACGGCATGTCATGACGGCACCGCGGTGGCGGCCAGTCTGCTTCCATCAGCCTTCAGATCGGAGGTCATCGGGATCTGGGAACGATGCGGCCGGTCAAGTTCATCGAGCCTTGACGGGAGCTGTGCATCGACCTGGGCCGGGGCCTCGTTGACGGACGCGTGCCGGGCCCTGCGATGCCGCCATACTTTGCGGCCTATCGGCCCGTCGTCGGATCCGGACCGGTGAAAGCGGGAGAATCCGTTTCCGTCGAGCGAACCTCGGTTCATGAGTGCGGTCGAAATGGGGCTCCAGTGCTGCATGTGCTCACTCTCGACGACGCGGATCGACAGCAACTGCTGGACGAATGGGTGCTCCGGCAACGCGCCGCCGGTCTATCGGAGAAAACCATTCGGGAACGCCTCGGCATCATCTGCCGACTGCCCAATGCCGCCGCCCTGACGCCGGTGGAGGTGGACCGGTTCCTGGCCAATCCCGCATGGGCGAAATCCACCAGGGCGACCTACCACGGCGCAATTCGAGCCTGGTCCCTCTGGCTGGTCCGCACCGGACGACGGACCGACGACCCCACCCTGATCGCGACCACACCCAAGGTCCCCAAAGGCCGACCACGCCCGGTCGCCGACGAGCACCTGGCCGTGCTGCTCAGCACCAGGATGGCCCGCCGCACCCGAGCGATGATCCTGCTCGGCGCCTACGCCGCCTTCGGGTCACCGAGATCGCATCGCGGCGAGCACGTCGACCTGATCACCCACACCATCTCGATCACCGGCAAGGGTGACAAGACCCTGCATCCCCTTGCACCCGATCCTGCAAAGCCTGGCCGAGGACATGCCAGTTCGGTCCTGGTGGTTCCCCTCGTGGGTCGGTAACCACCGGTTCACCGCTGGCGGACCGGTGCTGGGCAACTCGGTGAGCGACTCGATCTCCAAAACGATGGATCGGGCCGGCGTCCCGGGAAAGCCGCATTCGTTGCGGCATTGGTTCGGCAGCACCCTGAAGGAAGCCGGCGTCGATTCGCTCGTCATCAAGGAGCTGATGGGTCGCGAATCATTGGCTACCACCGCGATCTACGTTCAGGTCCCACTGAGAATGCAAACGAAGGCTGTACATCTGCTGCCGGGCGTCGAGCAGCTGGGTGAACCGACGAGGCCAGCAATGGAGTGGTCCGCGCGATCGCACCCCGTAGCCCGATGATCGACATCACCACTTGGGAAGATTCGTCCCAGCTCTGGGTTGGCCCTTCAGTCGACATTGACTGGCGGTGAATAGATTTCATTCCGTCCGCAGCGCACGAGGCGAGGGGAGCACCATGGCCGGGCATCTGCCTCAAGTCATTCCAGGTCGCTAGGCTACGGCGTCAGATCGACGGCCCGCAGCTTCCCTGTGCGGCTTGCGATGTAGATGAAGGGCCCCGGCCGGTCGACCAGGGGCTCGATTTCTCGCCATCGGCTCATCAGGACTTCGAGTTGCGTCCAGGTGCGGTCGGCGTCGGCGCTGGCCAGGTTGATCATCTTTGCTCCGAATTCGCGCACGGCATTGATCTCCGCGCGGTTGTCCTGGATGGCCCTGTCTCTGGTGATGATGAGCCACCCGCGGGCGGCGACGATAGGAATCCAGATGGAGTCCTTCGTACCGGGATCGGTGATGGGACAGGGTGGTCGTTCGCGCTTCTTGATGCGGCCGCCTGGGTCTCTCGGGTAGGTGAAGTCTGCTCGTTCCAGGCAGACCAGTTTGGCGAGGCCGAGTACGTCTGCGTCGAGGTACACCCGGACTGCTGCCGGCTTGGCCGGCGTCACGCCGCTTCGTTTGCCATTTCGTAGGCCAGTGCCCAGCGCACCTGGGTCAGGGTGAGGCCGAACGTGGCGGCTAGGTCGCCCTCGTCTTCCCCGGCCAAGTCCTGCTCTCGCAGGATGCTGGTGCTGATACCGCCGACGGATGGGGTCCCGAAGCGCACATCTGGGTCGACCACGACGGGTGAGTCGGAGTTGGCGTCCGGTCGCCATCGCGTCGCGATGTCGCCTTCCCAGGTGACACGCTCGTAGAACTCTTGTGCGGCGGGCGTGAGGATGAACTGGCCTCCGACCTGTGCGACTAGAGCGAACTCGGCGTCCAAACCGGCGTCGGTCTGCGCCTGAACCACGAGCTTGAGTCCGCTGACGAAGGGGCGAGCGTGGGCCAGCGGGTATTGCACGCCAAGCTGCTGGCGCAAAGAGTCGATGAACTGTCGCAACTCGGTCATGGGAACGTGGTGAGTCCGCCGGTATTGGCGGAGCAGCCCCGCTTCAACGAACTCCGCCCAAGTCACCCTGTTGGTGCCGGTCCGTTCCTCCCGGATGACCGGTCGGTAGCGTCTTGTCCCCTTCGTGCTTCCCTCCAGCCAGTAATGCAGGGTTGCCGGGGGAAGCCGAAGCAACCGAGCCGCGGCCGCCTCGGTGTACATCTCGCGCTCCAACAGTGTTGCCATCGCGGCAAGTGTGCCACTCGACACCGACAACGCACCGGAATACCCCGGACACCGTGTCGACGCCGGTTGCGATTCAGCGACAGCGCAGCGACCCGTGGGTACGCGGTCTGACCGCTGACCGGCCGCACGGGTCAGACCTGACCTACGGGCCCCTTATTGGAACGCCTTCGTGCACGATGCATCGTCTCCCAACGACGCTGTTGCAGGTCGGAAGGACCCTGTGCGCGCGCATGGACCGCCGACAGTCAGCAGAATCAATCAATGTCATAGAGCCGTTCGAGAGTGGCAGCCGCGTCCGCATCGGTCAGCGGGAGGACGTGACTGTAGAGCCGAAGGGTGGTCGCAGCGTCGCGGTGTCCGAGCCGATACTGCGCTTGCAGGATGTCTCCTCGGGACACCAAAGCCGTGGCAACGGAATGCCGGAGCGTGTGCAGCGTCACCTCGGGGTAGCCGGCACCTGTCGTTAATTCGGCGAACCAGTGACCGAGACATGACGTGGTCAGCCGGGTGGAGTGATCCTGTGCGGCGGAGAACAGCCACGGGCCGAACCGGGCGCCCGCTTCGCCGCGATGCCGCCACTGCGAGACGATGTCCCGCCACAGCTTCGTTGTCGTCGGCCCGAGCGTGAGCCGTCGGATCCGACTGGTCTTGGTCGGTCCTACCACTTCGTTCGAAGTGCCCCGCGCAATCGTCAATACGTCGCCGTCGAGATCACCGAACTGCAAGGCGGCCAATTCGCCTCGCCGCGCACCGGAGTCTGCGGCCAACCGGGCGAGCAGCAATGTCTGCTCTGCCCGATGCAGGCCGCTCGCGCCAGAAGGATCACCACCCGACCCGGACGCCGCGTCGATCGCGACCTGCCGGGCGTGCCGGAGAATCGCTCGGACGTGATCCGCCGGCGCATGCATCCGCACGCTGGCCTGCGGCGGGCCGCGCATTCCGTCCAGCGGGTGCAGATCCACGATGCGTTCGGCGTACGCCCACCCGACGGCCGAGCGCAGCACCCGGATCCGCGACGAGATGGTCGGGTCCGGCCATCCCTGGGACCGCCAGGCGGTGCATGCCGCAGCAAGCACCGCCGGGGTGAGGTCAACGGCCCGGCGCGTCGCGACAGGGTCCTGACCGAGGAATCCCACCACCGACCGGTAACCGGCAATCGTTGACGGCCGCCACCCGTGGTCGGTGCCCAGCCATTCCCGCAACAGGGCGGCGATAGTGATGCCTGGTCGGGCCCGGCCCGCTGACCGCACCAGCTCGGCCTTCGCCGCCCACCGTTCCCTCGCCGTTTGCGCCACTGCCCGATCGCCGTGCACGGTCAACGAACGGTACCGGGACCGTCCGCTGACCGGGTCGCGACCGACTGCGACCCGCACCTCCCACACCCCGGGACGGCGCTGACGCATCGACCCGCTACCGCGTAGGTTCCTCATACATCAAACCTACGAAGTTCGATCACCCGAGGGTGGACGTTGTCAGCAGGCCGGTGACCTGCGCTGATGGGACAGTTAATGGGATGCGATCATGGTCAAGATCAGTTCTAGCAACCGAACCGCCTGCGGTGCAGGACATTTCAAGG
>CAWDUY010000005.1:0-530633 GCA_963805555.1 uncultured Actinomycetota bacterium | reverse complement strand
ACTCACTGGCTTGTCTCCTGTCACGCCCTACAGCGTTGCACCCCGGGGCCTCACGGATGTCTCACTCAAGCCTGGCAGGTAGGGGGTCGACGACGCGCGGAGCGCCGGCGGCCCACGCCGCCGGGTCCGGGGTCGCCGGAGTGGGACCGGCGGTCACGGTGCCGCATGCGCAACCCCAAACCACTGACCCCGTAACGACAACCCTCGACGGTGCAGGCCGTCAGTTCGATCCGACCTGGAAGCGGTGGACCCGGATCGGTCAGGAACGCCGGCAGGTCCGGGGCAGCCTGCGACGCGCCAACGGCGCCCGTGTCCGCTGCAGAGTCGCCCTTCAGCTCTGGAGCGGTCACAATCTGGCACGCAGCACAACGGGCGGCCCAGCACCGGATCGTCCGGGTCTGGCAGATAAACATCGACACGGAACTGCGGGCGGACCACAGTCATCAACTTCTCCAACAACCCGGCCGGAACCTGCTGCGACCACGCCGCTTCGGCGGTCACAACCGCACCTCCCGACCGGTGAACCATCCGGCGGCCTCCGACGCCCGCCGCGCGTCCTCGACCGTCAGATGACCATAGGTGTCGACGGTGGTGGTGATCGAGGCGTGGCGAAGCAATTCCTTCACGCTCTCCATGCCGGCGCCCCGGCGCAACAGCCACGTCGCATAGGTATGACGAAACATGTGCGGCCCGAAAGTGATTCCAGTGCAACGTCTTAGCCGTCGCACCAGGTCGTAGACCGCCGCATATCCCAGCGGCTGTCCGTGCGGGCGACCGAACAAGTTGACGAACACGTAGTCCGAATCCAGAGCCCCGTACTCGGCATTGGGATAATCGGCATACAGTCGCAGCACGTCGGCATTCGCGGTGACGGTCCGCCGCCGACCGGACTTCGCCCTGGCGCCGTTGTCGTTCCTTCGAGGCACCACCAGGACCTGCCGCTCGGCGATCATCAGATCCTCGTGTCGCAAACCCAACACCTCACCAACCCGAAGGCCGGTATCCAGCAGCAACCCGAACAACAGTCGATCGCGCAGATGTTGACAGGCGTCCAGGATGCCCTGCACGTCGTCGACCGCCAGCACCCGCGGTCTGGGCCGCACCGCGGAAACCGTGACCGTCCGGCCGCGCTGCGGCCCGGACTTAGTGAAGTCGCCACGCAGAAACGGCTTGAACGTCGACGTCGAAACCCGGGGCCGCCCGGGTGGCGCATTCGTCACCAGCAGTCCCGCCAACGACTCCCCGTGCACGGCGTGGAACTCGCAAAACGAAGCCAGGGCAGCAAGTTTCCGGTTCACCGTCGCCCCACCGTCCCGCCAACGACTCCCCGTGCACGGCGTGGAACTCGCAAAACGAAGCCAGGGCAGCAAGTTTCCGGTTCACCGTCGCCCCACCGCAATACCCCGGCGCCGACGGCAGAACCGCGACCCGACCGTCCCGCCCGGCCGGCGGCAATCGCAGCCAACCGGCGAACGCGCCGACATCCTTTAACCTCGCGGACCGCCAATCCACACCTCGACCGGACAGAAACACGAACCAGTCCTTCAGATCGTGCGCATAGGCCCTGATCGTGTTCGGAGACCGGTCGATCGAAGCCAGATAGGCCAGGAACCGCTCCACCGGCGCAACCGGGACGTGGTCTCCGCCGAGCAACGTCCACGACTGCACCCCCGACGATGGCATCACCAACCGCTGCACCCGCATCGCACCCTCCATCTCCGTGCTGGACAACGGCAGATAACCGCATCCAGCACGCAGGTGGTGGGACCTTCAGCCCGTGTCGTGCACGTCATGGAATCCCTGAGAAAGACTCAAGATAACGTCGAAATCGTTCGCAGCGAACTCCGCGTGGCTGGTGCTGGCCGTGATGGCGTTCAACCTGACCAGAGCCGCGGCAGTGCTGTCCGGGGCCGCGACTGGCCAAGGCCACCACCGGCACGATTCGCCGCACCCTGATCGTTGTCCCGGCCAGAATCGCTGCGCCTCGGCACGAACGCTGACACTGCACCTACCGACCGGGTGGCCCTGGCAAACCAGCTGGACCGAACCGGTTCACCCACGCCTGCGGACCACCCACCGCGGCCGCCTGAACCCCACCCACCCCCGTTTCAGGAACAGGAGAAGCCGGCAGACCGGCGACCTGGCACGCCCGAACCAGGTTCAACCCGAATCCAAGATCAACTCACCAACTCCATGATCAACTACCAAGCCGGTCGGTGGATCCGGGCTCAGCCACAGGTCGTCACAGGCTTACGAGAGGTCGGATAGCCGTTGCTTTGATCCGCACCGGACCCGGCAAGCGGTCCATCATCCCAGAGGTTCCCGCACTGATAGTTCCCGGCGCCACTGGACGCGTTGAGCGGGAAGATGTAATTGACACCGTAGTGGCCGCAATTGGGTCCGTACTTCGTGGACCAGTGGTTATTCTTGATACCAACGTAAGAACGGCCAGCCGATCCGAAGGCGTTACCGTATCCCGGATTAATACAGTAGCCGGCGCCGGACATCAAGTTGTGGTCAATTGTTGTATGCTGGTTTGTTTGTGCGTGACCGTCCGGGAAAAGGGCAATCTCGTCCGACATGCATACCGGGTTGTCTCCCCAGAATGTGTTGTCTTTAATGAGAATCGACGAGGTCAGATCGTTCGGCCCACCGCCGTTGCCCCAGTTATTGCAGTGGTCGTGAGTTCCCGGACCGGACCTGGGGTCGTCGCAGCGAACGTTGTAGTAGTAGTCCCAGCACATCATTTGGTGGATGTAGTTCCCAACGAAAACGTTTTTACCCTCCTCCTGCTCGGCGAAGATGCCTCCGGAGAATCCGTGGATATTGCAATGATTCACGGCGTAGTTGCTAGCGCCATTCTTTATGTGGACACCTGCCCAGCCACGGTCAGACGAATATGGAAATTTGGAGGGTGCCGAACCCTGAATATCGCAGTGGTCGATCGTGACTCCGGTGGTGGTGCTGGCGACCAGAATTCCATCAGAAGATTGCCCGTGGATTCCGTTCAACTTCAGGTTCAGAATCGTAATATTGCTGGTCGAAGTTGTTGCACCGATTCCATCCGCCAGCTCAAGACCGGTCTTCGTTGTTCCGACGTTTCCAGTGATAGTGATCCCGCCTGTGCAGTTAGTTCCGTTGCACCTCCAGCCGGGCCCGGAGGTTGCTTCGTGGGAACCTTGGTCAGCGTGACCCCCGGCATGATCCCGGAGTTCGTAGCATCGGCGAATCCGCATGCACTGGGTTTCGCAGCACAGTTAAGGTTGGGACCTAAAGGCGGTGTCGTGGCTGTACTGGTGCTTGGGGCGCTCGTTGACCTGGTGGTGACGCTCGTTGATGCCGTAGGGCCGGCGGGGGTGGGGCTCGACGCAGTCGGAGCAGCCGTCACGGCCGGTGTGAAGAGCACGTCGACCCAATAGTTTGATGTCTGATACTGGGAGGTGGGCAATCCCCCGCCATACTTGTAGACACCCTTAATTGCCGTCAGTGACCCGGCCGTCCTCGGGAACCTGTATGGGTTGTTCACTGCATAGCCACCTTTAGTTGCTAGGTATGAGGCCGTATAGGTCTGCCCAGAACCGATGCTGATCGGTTTGGCGAAATTGACCGTTTGCCATCCTGATTGTGATTCGCCCGAGAAGGTCGCGGTGGCTATCCGAGTGGAGCCGGACCACAGAGAGTCCTGTGTGTGTGCCGGTGTTCTGGGTGCCTTTGTAGAAGCGCAGACCATTGACTTGGCCATTGACAGAGCTCTTGAACTGCAAGCCCAGCTCGACTGAGGCAGTATCGGAGGCGGAGGAAACAGCGGGAGCTGATGTGCCGAACAGTGTTGCCGGTGCTGCAGCTTGCACGGGCACCGCGTCTACCACGCCGAAAAGAAACAAACCCACAGCCACAGCGAATGCAGTGACGGCGCCGGTCAGTCTGCGCTTCTTTAACATGCGAAATCCCTCTAGGACATGGGTTGCCTTTGACGACGATCAGCGTGATCCGAATACTACTGTGTGAGTAGTTCACTCTAACGTAGAGTAGTTGAATGGTGGAATTGACAGCAGGTTCCATTTGTGACGAAAACTGTGGTGCAAGTCCTATAGGGTGCAAGAAAAGTTCAAGAGTTTACGAGACCGGCGGTTGATCAACGAAAACGTGACTTCCGACTAGGAGTGCTGTCTGCCGGTTCAATACCCGATTAGCCAAACGCAAGTCGCAGGTGATGGCCAGGACCGATGGTCGTGCTGGTATAGCAATAACGGAACAGTTGGGGTTAGCGCGTGGCAGTTTGAAAAGGTCAGTCGTCGTTGGCGACTGGGAGGCTGGCCAGGCGACTAGTGCGCCGGGGGGAACTTTGGCCGGGCGGGCGCCTTTTCCCGGCGGCGGTACAGGGCCGAGCGAGATAGGTCTCCGAATGCTGATCGAAAACTCAAGGTGAAGCAATGTTGGGAGTGACTGCAGGGGCATCTGGAGCTCGTCCTTTGGGCTCTTGACCTGGTTTCCCCGCGTACGCACTTCCCCCACTCTGCTACGCTCAGCAACCTTCAATTGCTAAGAGTGATGGAAGGGACCATAACAGGCACGTTGCAGCTCCGCCAAATCGGGGTCTTGGCAGGCCATCGGTCATGGTGCGCTGAGCGAAGAATCTGAAAGATGGCGACATTGGTAATCACCTGAAAGGGCCAGTGGTCTCCCGATCGGTCTGTCGATCTGAATGATTGCGACTCTCGATGCGAGGCATTCGAGGGTTCTTCAGTGAACTCACGAACCAGACGTACGATCAGCTGGCAGGCTCTGCCGAATGGATCAGACCGGTTCGTCAACTGATTCGGGGACCTCGGGCAACCCGCGAGCTGACAGGCAGGGATCGGCCCATTAGCTGGCTGCATAGCGTTGGGGCCGTGTAGGCGATCGAGCATTCTTCGGACTCGCTCACCGCCCCAACCGACCTCAATCCGAACCCGGTCACCGCACCTAGCCGGGCAGCGATTACGCCAAATAGGGCAACGTACTGTCAGGTTCGCCGAATCGTGGCGTTGCGTCGCACCTCTTGAACGATAAGTGACGTGCGACGCTTGCATTTGGGTCCACGATGTCTCATGCTAGTCACTCATCGTCAATCGACGATTACGCGTGGTTACTTTGCTGAGTCCTGTCTCTACCACGTGCCCATTCTCAAAAGACCGTAAGACAGGAGCGGGGGATCCACGTTTTGGCCAGTAGTTCAGCTGGCCTTGGGGTGAAGTCGCGAAAATACCGCGGCCAGGGAAGCTCCATCCCGAACCCGACAGCTTACCCCGCAAGCGCCGGAGAACGTGGCTGAGATGTGCTCGAATGGACTTCTGGCGAGGCAACACACTGCACTGGTGCATCGAGCTGATGCGTGGTGATACGCACGTTGAGGAACCATCGGCTCGTCCTTGCTTGGCTGCTGGTGCCAGTCGTCTCGGTCGCGCTCATTGTTGCTTTACCGGTGACGGCGTCGTCGGCTCCAACGGCGGCTGTCGCTCGTGCACCCGTCCCTGCCGGATTCTGGTCGAGCGCCACAACACCGGGCATCACAGCCAGCACTGACGCGGCAGCCGTGGAGCTCGGCCTCAAGTTCAAGAGCAGTGTTGCTGGATCGGTGACCGGTATCCGCTTCTTCAAGGGGACGGGCAACTCCGGTATCCACAAGGGCAGTCTGTGGTCGGCAACTGGAACAAGACTGGCGACGGGGACTTTCACTAATGAGACCGCGACCGGCTGGCAAATTCTGACGTTCAGTGCTCCGGTGAGCGTTGCGGCCAACACGATCTACGTGGCCTCGTACTACGCGCCCGCCGGCCACTACGCCTACACGCAGAATCAGTTCGTCTCTGCCCTGGTCAAGGCACCGCTGACGGCTCCAGCGGGTAGTAACGGCGTGTATCGCTACGGCTCGGGCGGCGGCTTTCCAACGTCCTCGTATCTGTCGACGAACTACTGGATCGATCCCTTGTTCGTTGCCATTTCGCTTCCCACGACGACCTCCAGTTCGGCGACACCGCCGGCGACCAGCCCGACAACAGCGCCGACTATAACTACCACTACGACCACCACTGCTCCTGCTGCCAGCTGCGCAACCAAGCAGGTGTGGCAGAACCTTGATGCATGTGGGTGGCCGGGGCCGGTAACAACGGGCTACCCGAGTGGTCAGACGTTCAGCAGGACTGTGAATGGTCCACTGACGGTGACAACTGACGGGGCGATCGTCGACGGCTATCGGGTGACGGGGGGAATCCGGGTTCGCGCCCGAAATGTGGTCATTCGCAACAGCTGGGTCAGCCTCGACGCGGGTGGGGTGGATGGCAGCGGTGTTGTCACAATCGAAGAAGGCTCTAACGCAACAATTGATCAAAACCTGCTTGATGGTACCAATGCGACGCATACATGCGTTTGGCACGCAGGTACGTCGATGGTCGTGACTAACAACGATTGCATCGGAGTCAACGACGGGATCTTTTCTTGGGCAACTCGTGAGGGTGCGGATGGATCCGGGGACAATTTCCGAATAGAGGGTAACTGGATGCATTCCTTCACGACGCAGGCCTCAAATGGACATGTCGACGGCTTCCAGACGGAAGGTTCGAAACACGGGATCATTAGGCATAACACGATCGATGTTTCTCAGGGCCAGAACGCAGCAATCGCGATTTGGAATGGCCGAAAGAGTACAGACGACATCGTTGTTGACGACAACTTGCTCGCGGGTGGGGGTTTTGCCGCTTACGCAGAGGACTACTCCCCGTCCGAGGCGAGCCCAGCAGGTGGGTACTCCGTGACCAACGTGTCCTTCACAAACAACCGGTTCTCAACTGTCCACTTCGGTTGCGTTGGCTACTGGGGGGTGTGGTACCCGCGAGGCGCGCCTTCCGACCGATGGAAACGAAGTGGGAACGTCGTCCTGGAGACGGGCCAGAAAGTCGATGGCGGCAATCCAACCAACAATGGCGTGCCCTGCAACTGACCTTCAGCTACCAACGCTGATTCGCTCTTCGTGCCCGGTCGATCCGCCCACCCGACGGATCGACCGGGACTTCCAATGTGGCTTCGGCAACCGCCCGATATCCACCGCTAGTCCCGTAATTCGCACATGTGCGAATTACGGGGCTAGCGGCAGGACTCGGCGAACTGGCCAGAACCCGACTGCCTACCGCCAGGCTCCTCGCGTGTCGTAAACAACCTTGCCGCTGAGCAGACTCCGCGACATCGACTTGAACTGGTCGTGCTCCACCAGAAGGGTGACGATGTCCGCAGCGTCGACCGCAGCGGTGGTTCGTTCGAGTCGGAGGTTGGCGAATCGAGCGAGCCGCGGGGGAAAGGAATCGACATAGGGGTCCGCGACAAGGATGTCGACATCCGGTAGCGCCGCTGCCAAGAGCTCCACGACTTCGACGGCCGGGCTCTCCCTGACGTCATCGACGTTGGCCTTGAACGTCAATCCAAGACAGGCGACAGTTGGAGACCGGAATCGTTCACACTTCTTGATGATCTGCGCGGCAACGTGATGAGGCTTGCTGTCGTTGACCTCGCGCGCAGTACGAATCAGCCGGGCAAGTTCGGGCGCGGCCCCGACGATGAACCATGGATCAACGGCGATGCAATGTCCACCGACACCGGGACCCGGCGTCAGTATGTTGACCCGCGGGTGGTGGTTGGCCAGTCGGATCACTTCCCAAACGTCCAGTCGCAGCGATTCACTGATCAGCGACAGCTCGTTGGCGAAAGCGATATTGACGTCGCGGTAGGCATTTTCAACGAGTTTCGCCATTTCCGCACTGGCAGCATCGGTCAGCAGGATCTCGCCTTTGGCGAATACCCGGTAAATCGCGGCCGCCTTCTCCGCACATTGTCGGGTGATGCCGCCTACCACTCGGGCGTTGGTGACCATCTCGATCATGATCCGGCCGGGCAACACCCGCTCCGGGCAGTGTGCAACGTGAACGTCTGCCAATCCCTCGCCGGAATGCGGCAGGCGAAGATCGGGGCGCAGGTCACCGATCCAGCGGCTCAGAGCATCAGTGGTGCCGGGCGGCGATGTCGACTCGAGAACAATGATCTCGCCGCCCTTGAGTTGCGGTGCGATTTGTTCGGCGGCGGCGCGAATATAGCTGATGTCCGCGGAGTGATCTTCGTTGAAGGGCGTCGGCACAGCAATGATGTAGGCGTCGGCGTGCGGCGTGTCAAGGGTGGCTGTGAGGCGTCCCATCGCGACCGCACCACTCACGGCGACGGCGAGATCCGGTTCCACAAAGGGAACTTGGCCGTGCTCGACGGATTTGACCGTGTCGGGGTTGACGTCGACACCGATCACCTGGATGCCTCTGGTCGCCAGCACAACTGCGGTTGGTAAACCGATGTAACCAAGGCCGATGACGGCGACGGTGCCGGTGAAGCGGTCTCCCATGTGGAGATCTCCTTACAAATAGAGGTGGAATTACGATGATCGGATTGAGGCACTGGCAGTGAGGTGCCGGCCTTGCTGGTCAGTCGAAATGGTTTCCAATGAAACGGCATTGGTGATTCTGGGTCCACGCTGAGTAGGAATTCCCGGACGTCCGAATGCGCGCGGGAATGGGCGGTCCACGGAGATGGCCGTCTTCATGACAATCTGCGAGTCCTAGCCTGTTAACGGGGTATGCGGGCGTCGGATGAATAACCTCTCGGGCCAACAAAATGAGGAACCGGGTATTGGTTGTCAGGTATCTCTTCCACATCCGGCGAGGCTCCTGCAGCGTGCGGTATGCCCATTCCAAACCCCAACGCTGCCAATGAACCGGTGCCCGTTTGGTGACGCCGGCAAGTACGTCAAACGAGCCGCCGACGCCGTGCAGGATTGGCACGCCCAGCGAATCGCCGTAGGTTCCCAGGAAGATCTCCTTCTTCGGTGAGGTTATTCCGAGAAACAGCATGTCTGCCTTCGAATTCCGAATCTGACTCGCGATCTCGGCCTGGGCATCTTCGGCGAAGTAGCCATTTCTAGCTGCCGGCGATGCGCAGGTCCGGAAACCGATCGGCGAGTCGGGACTCCAAGAGTTGCAGGACTTCGGCCGTGGCGCCGAACAGGAATACCGATCGGCCATCCTGTTCGGCCACGCCGAGCAGTGACTCGAAAAGGTCGCAACCCGGCAACGCGCTCGGGGAGCGGTTGCCGGACCAGACGACTCGCCCAGACGACTGACTGGCCATCAGCAACGATTAGGTCGCATTCGAGCAATGAGTCCCGTCAGCAGCTTGTCGCGACGAAGATTGACGATCTTTGCTGCGTTGACGACACCGATCAACATGCGTCGATGCGCGGCCAGGGCCTCGCGGCACTTCTCGACAACCTGTTCCTGGGTCAGCGGCTCCAAATGCAATCCGAAAACTATTCGATCTGATAGCAGCGACCGAACCTCGTTGTTCAGACATTGGGTCTCCTTCTACTCGAGCTCAGACGCGGCTGTTCGCCCGTTGGACAACCACGCATAGAGAAGCCAACCCAGCTCGTAGGGTCGACATTCGTAGTCGATCTGGTCGGGCGGAAAGATCGAATCGAGCTTCGGAACCCGCAGACCAGGGCGCACTGTGGTGGTGACGGCCGAAATGGATCGCGCCGCCTTTGGAGGCTCCCGACGCCCTACCTTGCGCCAGACGACGCTGTGTGCCTGCGACACCAGTTCATCCATGACCTCTGGGTGTGTTCGCAGCCAGTCGAGCCCGAGCATGAGCTCCGGCGTGTGATCGTCGCCGCCCGCGTCCGCAAGATCGAACAGGGCCATCGGCGCCATCGCATGCTGGTGAACGCTGTACACCGGGTAGCCCTCGACGACATCTCTGACCGCGGGAGTCGTAGTGCCACCACCACTGTCCCGCCGGCCCTTGCAGGTCACAAATGGCAGCCGCGCAGCGGTTGGCAGCGGCAAGCTGTTCGGCTGAACCGGTGGCTGCGGCGTAACGCGCAAGGGCCTGTATTGGATAAACCTGGTCGGCGAAGCAGCCGATATGCGCGCGGAAGCGACCCGCTGCGGCTGGCCGGCAACATGTGCGGGAACAGGCCGCCGACTCCCTGCGCCTCGCAGGAGCCGAGCCACGGCGCTCTTCGCCGAGTCGCCCGGTCTCGCCAAATTTTCTGGCAGCGAGTGCCGCCGTGGCGACCCATGACGTATCCACGGTGGGAGCGGTTGCCGGACGACAGGCTGCGGAAAGTTGCTCGAACAGGCCAGCTTCAAATGTTCCGGCCACTTCCGCTGCCGCCCAGGCAGCCAGGGCCACGGCGCCGGGATCACGATGTCCGTGTGCCCGCTTAGCCGTGGCTGCGGCGAGGTCGGCGGCAGTCGACCCAGCCAGAACGGACCGTTGGTCGACCTCTGGCAGCCTGGCCAGGCCCAGCGCAGCAATGGCTGCGTACCGTAGATTGTCTCCCTCCCCGCTGAGCACGCTGCCGTGCGGCGTTCTTATGCCCCGAGCCGTCTGGACGAAGTGGGTCGCATCGACGCTATGCATTTGGGCGAGTCCGCTTTGGGCGAGGGCGACGAGGTTCGGAACCCAGTCGGACAGGCTTGGCGGCATATCGACGGGCGACTCTGCATGGCGAGGCTGATGAGTCTGGGTTGATGTCAACGGGTTCTCCATGAGTCGATTAGCTCCGCACCACGGCTGGCGAGGAACCCTGCGGGACAAGAACAACTGGACTGCCGCTTCCGTCAGCGGGGACCTGCCAGATGTCGGTGGTCGTTGCCTCGGTGCCTTCGCGGGGGAGCGCGTACAGCACTGTGGCGTCGTCCAGCCACTCGACCTGGTCGTCGACACTGCGTGTTTCGGCCAGCACGGTCTCCGTGCCGGACGCGCAGGTCGTAGACCGCGATCTGCCACTGACCGGGCGCCGGGTTTCCCTGCCGAGTCTTGTACGCCACCCGGGTGCGGTCGGGGGAGATCGACGGGCATTCGGCGTCGGTACGGATCGACGTCATTGTCCGCGCCGCGATGCTGCCCTTCATCAACCAGGTCTTGCCCATCGACGTTGACGCGCCGGTCGCATAGAACGTGTCGTCGTCGACAAACGTTACGCCCCAATAGTTCCGGTCAACCGCGGTGAAGGGTTGACCTTCCACGGTTGCGGCGAAGGACTCGAGATTGCCGATCTCCTCGCCGGTGTCCCGACGCAGCACAGTGGCGGTAGAGAAAGAAGTCTCCGCGTAGGAGTGGCCGGTGACGAAGGTGGTGGTTGCGATCAACGAACCGTCAGGGGATATCCGCGCACGACTGGGCAGGCCGGTCAGGTCAGTGCTGCCCTGTGGCGCCAAGTTGGCGTTGAGTTCGGTGATTCCGTACTTCGGCACGATCCCCCGGTCGGCAGTGATGCAGACGCCGTTGACCGCGGTGGCATAGACACGTTCGCAACTTGTGTCCAGCACTGCCCGGTCGCCGGCAGGATCGGCCAGCGATACCACACTGAGCTTTCCGTAGCTCTGGCCCAGGGCGGTCGACCGGAACGCAAGATGATCGGCAGCCAGTAGGGCGGCCAGATCGGATGACTGCGCCACGGCTGGTGCGTCAGCCATCTGCGCATCTGCCGTGGACCTGGCGTTGGCGAAATAGGCCAACGCACCGCCGATAGCGAGCACGCAGACCACCGTCAGGGCAATCCATCTCAGCCGGGTCGTCACCGCGCTCCGCCCGGCTCGGCGGCCTCAGTTGCGGGGCTGTCCGACCGAATGCGGAGCAGCCAGGCTGCGACGGCAATCGCCACCACCAGGCCCCCCGTCATGACCAGGACGGCCGTCGTCATGCCTGCGAATTGCCACAGAATGCCGAATCCCACCGATGCAACGAATCTCGCGAGCGCGACCACCGTCTGTGCTGCGCTGATTCCGCTTGCTCTGCTCGCCTCGGGACCAACAGGCTCGCGAGCGCCGCGAGTACGCCGTCGGTTGCCGCGTAGAAGGCGCCCAACAGGAGCAGGACCACCAGCAGGCCGACGATTCCGCCTAGGTTGAGGCCGGCGATGACATAGCAGCACAGCAGCAGCAGGTAGCCGCCGACGAAGACGCGGCCGCGGCCCATCCGGTCGGCGAGCTTGCCCATCGGGATGGCCAGCGAAAGGTAGGCAAGGTTAGTGCCGACGAACAGCAGCGGGAAATAGGCGTTAGGGATCTGGCCGCCGTCTTGCAATACCAGGTAGAGGAAGCCATCCCCGATCGTCACCAGCGAGAGCGCACCGGCAGCGATCAGCAGGCGGCGCAGGCCGGGCTGTGTCAGATCGGCCCATCGCGGGCCGATCGGCAGTTCGTGCGATGTTCCCCGGCGGGCCCGCGTCGTCGACGGCCGACGGGTCTGGACTCCGCTCGGACGCACGAGGATCCTGGCCGCCGCCGCAGATCCGGGACGGCAAGGCCAAGGACCGCAACACCGATCACTGCGAAGGCAAAGGAGAAGACGAAGATCGTTTGGTAGCCGGCAAGCCCAACCGGGAACGCGGCCAGCACGGCGAAGGCCAGCAGCGGCCCGATCATGGCCCCGGTGGTGTCCATGGCGCGGTGCACGCCGAAATTGCGGCCCAGGTTCGCCGGCTCCGAGGCGGTGGCGATCAGCGCGTCGCGTGGTCCCGTGCGCAGCCCCTTGCCCAAGTCGGTCGATGGCAACGACGGAGGTGATCGCCCAGAAGCCGCTGACTACCAGTAGCCCGAACCGGGTCACCGCCGACAGCGCATAGCCGGCGAAGGCCACCCACTTCGGCCGGTCGGACCGATCCGCCCACCGCCCGCCGGCGATTCGCACGACGGCGCTGATGCCCTGATAGATGCCGTCGATGAAGCCGAACGCCAGCGGACCCAAGACCGACGACGACGGTGATGTAGAGCGGGAGAATGGCCGCAACCGACTCGGAGGAGATGTCGGTCAGCAGGCTGACGACGCCGAGTCCGATGACCGCCGGTGCGATTCTTGCGCGGCCTCACCTTGCTTTGCGGATCTCCGGTCCAGTCGGGCGCGTCCGATCCGGCCCCTTGCCGGCTTCCCCCGGAGGGTGATGTACATCGACGACCTATCCTGTCCGGACGGGCGGCCGTCGAGGCAGTTCTCGCGGAGGCCGCACCGAACGCGCTATCGTCCGGATCCTGTTCGAACGTGCGGCCGCAGTCCGAGCAGCTCAGATCGGCGGTGAGCCGCTCGCCGCACGTGCACGCCCAGCCGATCCGGCGAGCCGGGTTTCCCACCATGAAGGCGTGCGCCGGAACGTCCTTGGCGACGACCGCGCCGGCACCGACGAAGGCGTTCGCGCCGATGTTGATGCCGCAGACCACCACAACTCCGGCGCCCAGCGTGGCGCCGCGGTCGAACCGTGTCGGCAGCAACGCCTCGGGCCCGCGTTTGATGTGCGCCCTTGGCCGTAGGTCGTTGGTGAACATCATTGCCGGGCCGAGGAAGACGTCATCCTCGATCGTGACGCCCTGGAAGATCAAGACCTGATTCTTTATCGTGACCCGGTCGCCGACGATGGCACCGCCTTCTATATAGGAACCGTCGCAGACATTGCAGTCAGCTCCGACAACGGCGCCGGGCAGCACATGTGCGAAGGCCCAGACCCGGGTTCCCCGTGCCGACGTCCTGGCTCTCGCACAGCCCGCCGGATGAACGAAAACTCCAGCCGACGCCGCCGCATTGTTGCTCTGCATGAATCCCCGGCGTCTCTCTCGTCCCCCGACGCCTCACAGTGATTGTCCGGAGGAATGAGGCTGCACTGGATGCGAGCAGCCGGACGTCCGAGCATCGGACTATAGCCATTCCGGTGGTCGTGAATCCGCTACGTGATGATAACGACCCCCTGAACGGGTGAAAGTTCCTCGCTGCGGCCTATCGGAGAAGGCTCTTTACTTGATGTTGGCCTCTATTAGCGCACGTGAACATTGTAGAGTGCGTTCTCGCTGCAGCTCATGGCTCGACCAGCGGGTGATGGGCACTGTGAGTGACGAACATCGTTGATCGAGCGTGCTCGTTTAGCCGATGTAGGACCGTTCGGGAACGCTACCGCGGCGCAGTGTAGAACTTGCGTCCGCGACCCGCTGGTGGCCCGAGGGACGTCGGTGACGGAACCGGCATCGGGGCAAGTGCCTGCCGATTTCGTTAGCAACGGTGATTAGTCCATTCGGGTGAAAATGGCGGATCTTGCCGAAAGCCGCGCGACCGCCGCGACACACGCACGTCTCACAAACGGCAACGGCGTGTCGGCAGTATTGCGGACCGATGACACTCTGTAGCCGATGAATTCGGGCACTAGTGTCCGGCGAGCGACAACTTGCCCGAATGGTGGAACCCCGGCGGCGCGGATAGGTTGCGTGTGCCCTCGGAGTGACGGAATGGTAGATTGTCGGTACGCCAATCGGAACGGGCGCTCACGTGTGGGGACGTGAACCAGCTCACCCGGTTACACCGCGTGAGTGATTCATTCAGGTCGAGAACGGCAGGGGAGGAATACGGTGACCGCAGTTCGGCAGTCCGTAAAAGGCGCGGTCGGCACTCTTGTCTACGTGCACCCGGGTGATCAGATAGTTGAGTCCGCCATCCACCCTTCGGGTGAGGCTGGCCCACGTCGAGTCAGCGCTCGCTCGGCATTCCCGCGCTACCTCCCAACGTTGGCATGTTTGACCAACCCACTGCCGGTCGCCGTCAGGCAGCCGGATTCGAAGACGCCCTGAACGGTGCACGAAGATGATCTTGAGTTCTGACCACGCCCACCCGCTGCGCATCGCCCTGGTCGGCACGCGTGGGGTGCCTGCCCGTTACGGCGGCTTCGAGACCTGCGTGGAAGAGGTCGGTTCCCGACTGGTCGACCGCGGCCATGAGGTCGTCGTGTATTGCCGCCGGCTCGACGATCAGGCCGCTGAGCTGCCGTCCTACAAGGGCATGTCGCTGGTGCATCTCCCGGCGATGAAGAAGCGCTCGCTGGAGACACTGAGCCATACGGCGCTCTCCGTTCAGCACCTGGTGCGGCATCCCACCGACGCTGCCATCGTCTTCAACAGCGCCAATTCGCCCTTCCTGCCCAGGCTCCGCGCAGCCCGGATCCCGGTGGCGACCCACGTCGACGGTTTGGAGTGGAAACGCGACAAGTGGGGGGCGGCGGGCCGTCGCTATTACCAGCTGGCGGAACGTCTTGCCGTCCGGTGGTCCGACGCCTTGATCGCCGACGCGGTGGGCATTCAGGACTACTACCTCGAGAAGTTCAACAAGCCAACCGATCTCATTACCTACGGGGCGCCGATCCTGGATGCCGCCGGGTCCGATCGGCTCGCCGAACTCGGCCTGACGGCTGATGGATACCACCTGGTGGTCGCGCGGTTCGAACCGGAGAATCACGTCGAGATGATCGTCGAGGGTTACGCGGCGAGTTCGGCGTCGAAGCCGTTGATCGTCGTCGGATCCGCGCCGTACGCCGACGAGTACACGCAGCGCGTGCGCGCTGCAGGCGACGAGCGAGTGCGGTTCCTCGGCGGCGTGTGGGATCAAGAACTGCTGGACCAGCTCTACGCCAACGCCTTCACCTACCTGCATGGGCATTCGGTGGGCGGCACCAATCCGTCCTTGCTGCGGGCCTTGGGCGCCTCGGCGTCGACCACCGCGTTCGATGTGGTGTTCAACCGCGAGGTGCTGGGCGAGGCCGGCCGGTATTTCGGCACCGCCGCTGACGTCCGCGAGCAGGTGGAGCGCTCCGAGAACGAGCCCGCCGAAACCAGGATGCTGGGGGCGCTCGCGCGGCTGCGCGCCGACTCCTACGACTGGGAGCAGGTCACCGACCGCTACGAGAGCCTGTGCCGGCGACTTGCGGGACGCGAAGCCGCCCCTGCGGTCACCGTGGGTGCGACGTCAACGCCGGAGATCGTGCCGGCGCGCGCTCATCGGGAGCACGCCCGGCACTCGCCTAGTCGCGCGAGCTCGAGTCACGCCGATGGGCCTTCCGCCGTGCAAGAGGTCGCTGTTCGCCGATCGGCGTGAGTGCGCTGCCGCCGAGGGCGCGAGTGAGATTCCGCGGCGGCCGGGCAAAATCTGGACCGTGAACCTCACGGACAGTTGTGCTGACGAAGGAATGGCGATCTGATGGTCCGGATGGGCTCGGGGACACAGCGTTTCACTGCGAGGTCCGTGTGCGTGCTGGCCGTTGGCGTGGTGCTCGCCCTTGGTGCCGCGTCCTGCACGTCGGAATCCGAATCGACCACCAGCCAGCCGGTGGCCTCCTCGAGCAACGCCGGACTTGAGGGCGCGCCGACGACGAGGGCGCCGTCAATCGGGCTCACCGACACCGGTGACTTCGGCGGGTCCGTGACTGCCAGGCTCACGCAGGTGAATCCGGTGCTCGCGGCTCCGATTGTCGGCGCCCCCGAGGAAGCAGCGATCAGCGTCGTCATCGAGATCGACAATGGCTCTGCGGCGCCGATCGGCCTGGACGGCGTCGTCGTGACCCTGACCGACTCGGCCGGCACTCCGGCACCGAGCCTCAACGACAGTTCCGCCACGCCGTTCGCCGGGATGATGGTCGAGGGTGGCAAGGCGGCGGCGACCTACGTGTTCGCGGTGCCCAACGACGCCCGCAATCCGGTGACCGTCACGGTTGCCTACTCCCCGAGTGCGCCCACCTTGTCGTTCGCTGGGGAGATCGCCGCCAGCTGAGGTGCGCCGAGAAGACGCTGTTGCGCAAGCCCGGCCACCCCCATGAGCCATTTGCTCAAGTGATGCGAGCACGGCTCACGTTCGAGCCTTCGCTACGCACGCAACGTAGTGGCAAGCGGTAGAGAACCACCCCAATCCGGGCATCTTTCAACCCTTCGGTTTACCAATTACTCACTGCACGTTAGGTTGGGCGGGCGGTCAGCGGCTCGAACCCACCTCTGCGTCGGGGGATGCAGGTGGGATCTCGATCGCACCTCGCCCGCAACGGATAGGGGATTCACCAGTCAGTGCTCCGAGTCACGCCGACCGGCTCAGCCGGCTCGGCCGCCGGCCCGAGCAGTCACCAGATTGTTGGTCAAGGGGATAGACAACCATGGCGTTGACGACTGATCTCGATCCCACCTCGAGGAAGAGCAGCCGTCGCGCCGTCGCTGGTGCTGGTGAACCAGCGAGCACTACTTCCGGCCGACCGACCGACCTGAATCCCGCCGGCGATCGCCCCGCCACTGCCGTTTCGATGATCGCTGTCACACCGCGCTCAGCCGACGTCACTGGGCACGAGCCCGTGCTGTTCGCCGCGGTCGATCCGGAACCCGATCGCCAACCGGCCGAGGAATCAGACGCGGAACCGGTCGTTGCCGCAGTGGGCCGTCGACCCTGGAATCAACGCTACGTCCGCAGACTGTTGATCACCGACCTGCTCGCCGTGCTCGTGGCCGGCGTGGGGGTTCATCTGATCACGGTGCCGTCCATCACGACAGCGGTTTCCAGCAAACCCGCGTACCCGCCATTCATCGCCGCGACGATTGCCCTGGCCATTGTCTGGTTCTTCGCGGTGACGTGGGTGGGCACCCGTGATGTGAAGGTGGTCGGGCACGGTCCGATTGAGTACAAGCGTGTGCTACAAGCCTCTTTCGGGTTGTTCGGGCTGGTCGCGATCGTCTCGTTCCTGTTCCAGCTGGATCTGCCGCGCAGCTACTTGCTGATCATGCTGCCGACCGGGTTGGTGGCGTTGCTGGCCATGCGGTACCTGTGGCGCCGCTGGCTGCGTCGACAGCGCGCTGCGGGGCACTACATGTCGCACGTCCTGGCCGTCGGTGACAGACACACGGTGGCAGAGCTGGTGCGGGACCTCCGGCGTGCGCCGCTGGCCGGCTATCGCGTCGTCGGTGTCTGCCTGGCGCCGGACGTCCACCGGTTTGACGACGAACCCATGCCGAGCGCCGTCGAGGGCGTGCCGGTGCTCGGCGGGGTGGACGACGTCGCCGAGATCGCTCGCAACTGCGAGGCCGACACGGTCGCTGTCACGTCATCGGCGGGGTTCGGTCCGGGACGGGTACGCAAGCTGAGCTGGGAGCTGGAGGACACCGCCGCCGAACTCATCCTCGCGCCGGCGCTGACCAATATCGCCGGCCCCCGCGTGCACACCCAGCCGGTAGCGGGACTGCCGCTGATCCACGTCGACCGACCGACCTACCGCGGCGCCAACCGGCTGCTGAAGAAATCGTTCGACCTGGTCGTGGGTGCGGTGCTGCTGTTGTTGCTCTCGCCGTTGCTGATCGGTGTCGCGATCGCGATCAAGCTCAATGCCAAGGGTCCGGTGTTCTTTCGGCAGGATCGTGTCGGAATCAACGGCGACATCTTCCGGATGATCAAGTTCCGCTCGATGGTGGTCGACGCCGAGGCAGGATTGGCGAACCTGCAGGACGCGCAGCGTGACGCCGGCAACACGGTGCTCTTCAAGTTGAAGAACGATCCGCGCGTAACCTCCGTCGGGAAATTTATCCGGCGCTACAGCATCGACGAACTGCCGCAACTGTTCAACGTCCTGATCGGACAGATGAGCCTGGTCGGTCCACGGCCGCCGCTCAAGGTCGAGGTCGACCGGTACGAGGACGACGCCCGCCGGCGCCTGTTGGTCAAGCCCGGAATGACCGGGCTGTGGCAGGTCTCCGGACGGTCGGATCTGAGCTGGGACGAGAGCGTGCGATTGGACATCTACTACGTCGAGAACTGGTCCATCACCGGCGACCTGGTCATCGTTGGCAAGACCGCGAAGGCCGTGTTGTCCTCCTCAGGAGCGTACTGAACGCCGAACCCCTCGACGGTGTCTCGGTACGCAGGCGGGGTGGTCGGTCGGCGTCGACGGGCCACCCCACCTCGCAAGCCAGCAGGTCACATCAGGCGGTCTGGTTGGGTCGAACGCGAATTGGCCAGCCGTCCACGTAGGTGTTCCCGTATTGCGTCACCGAATACTTCGCGCCGTAGGCCAGGGTCCAGGTGTTGTTTCCGCCGCCACCCTGCAGGCCCTGCGTGCGATCGAACCGGTTGTTCACGATCGTCCCCAGATTGCCGCCGTCGGCGCCGGCGTACCGCGAGCGATTGGCGGCATTGATCGCTACCGCCCCGCCGTAGAGCCAGTTCCCGTCGATCAGCAGGCCGGTGACCGCGCCGACGTTGGGGGTGATCTGAATACAACTCGTGGTCACGCATCGCCCGGACGCCGAGTAGGGGTGTGGGGCCGCCCAGACGTTGACCGACTGCAGCGTCGGATCGGAGGTCGCCGGATTCATCCGCGGCCAGGACTTGGCGATATAGCCCTCCATACGGCAACCAATGATTTTCGTCCCGGAACCACCCTCTATTTGGATGATGTCGTTGTGGGTGCGATTGTCGGCGTGATTAGGATCGGGGGCGAAAAGCGCCATTCCGTGGATCCAGCATGACGAATAGATGACATTCGACGGCGCGCTGCCCATCCCTGGATTCCCGTTGTAGACCCGGCCGCCGTCCACGGTGCGGTAGATGTCCAGGCGGCGCGCCGTGTAGTCGTGGCCAGAGATTCCGTTCCAACCGTAGGTCGGTGTCTGGGGCGCGAGCACGGAATCCTCGATGACGAATCCCACGCACCTGATATGCGTGCAGTCGACCAGTGCCTGATTCGCATTCGAGGGGCTTGCCGCCCCTTGGACCCAACAGTTCCGCACCGTGACATTGGCCGCTCGAATAATGAGTCGACCATTGATCCGCAGATTTTCGATGGTGACTCCGGGGTCATTGACGATGAGATCACCATTGCGAGCGGACAATTGACCATATCCCCACCCCGGCAACAACCCGGCGGTCGGGCTGCCGGGTTCGAACGACTTCGGGACCAGCCCACGCCGCTCCGCTGCCGCGTCGGCCAGGGCTGCCCGCACCAGTCGCCGGTCGAGATTTGCCGTCGAAATCGGTGCCGTCGAAACCGGTGTCGTCGAAACCCTGGTTGTCGACAACGGTGCGGCGACCGAATTGCCGGGCAGCAAGAGCGAAAGTGCCATGGGGACGGTTGCCAGTCCCGAACGCAGCAGGCCTCGGCGGGTGATGCCAAATGTTGGATGTGATCGACCGCGTTGTTCGAGCATTGGACACCAGCTTCCAGCCAGGCAGATCGGCGAGTGCTCCAGGCATGACTACCTAGCGTGGTGGCTGGCGGCCAGTGCAGTGGGCTGATTGCTACTGAAAGTAATGGAGCAATCACAACCGGTCAATAAGAAGCGGCAATGGTTTCATAGAATGGAACAAATGCGGCAGATGAGGGTGGCCAGTGCCAGAAAGACCGCACGCGGAGGCGGCACGTGCCCAGCGACCGTGCACGGATCGTGTTCGACCAGAACGCAGCAATCAGCTCCGGCAACCGCGTCGGAAGGTACGAGGGGGAGCCGTTGGGTGTCGGATCAGATCGGGCCCGGGGAAACGTTCAGGTAGGGGGACCCGCGGCTCAGCCGGTATTTCGCATCCCGGCCGCGACGCCGTTGATCGTCAACAGCATCGCCCTTTGCAGCTCCGGGTCAACGACGTCGCCGGGGCCGATCGACCGGATCCGGTTGAGCAGATCAACCTGCAGGTAGGAGATGGGGGCCAAGTACGGTTCGCGGACATCGAGCGTGCGCTTCAGCTCCCGCTGTCCGTCGAGCAGCTCACCTTCGCCGGTGACCCGCAGTACCTCGGCCACCGTGAGCTCGTGTTCGGCGCGGATGACGTCAAAGAGGTGCTGCAGATTGTCCGGCACCAGGGAATTCACGTACAGCGCGGCGATCTCCATATCGGTTTTCGCCAGCGTCATCTCGACATTGGAAATGAATGTCCGGAAGAAATGCCAATGCTCGTGCATGACCGCCAGCATTCGTTCCCCGCCGGCCTCGCGGGCGGCCCTGAGACCCGAGCCGACGCCGAACCAACCGGGCACGATCTGCCGGGATTGGGTCCAGCCGAAGACCCAGGGAATTGCCCGCAGTCCGGCGATACCGCCACCGGAATCCGGCCGCCGCGCCGGCCTGGACCCGATGTTCAGTGAGCCGAGCTGCTCCACCGGGGTGGAGGACAGGAAGTAGGCGGGCAGGTCGGCGTCGTCGATCAGGCTGACGTAGGCCGCGTAGGCGGCTTCGCTGACCGTCTCCATCCAGCCGTCCCAATCCCGCAACTCGGTGGCCGTCTGCCGGGATTCCTGGTGCAGGACGGAGGCGCGGAGGGTGGCCGCGACCGTCAGCTCGAGGTTTTCCTTTGCCAGATCCGGCAGGGCGTACTTGTCACTGATCACCTCGCCCTGCTCGGTGAACTTGATGGCGCCGGCGATGACGCCGTGCGGCTGGGCGAGGATCGAGTCGTAGGTCGGGCCACCACCACGACCGACGGTGCCGCCGCGACCGTGGAACAGCGTCAGGGCCACCCCGTGCTTCGCCGCCAGATCGCGCAGGAGCCGCTCGGTCTTGTGAATCTCCCATTGACTGGTGGTGATGCCGGACTGCTTGTTCGAATCGGAGTACCCCAGCATCACCTCCTGCACATTGCCGCGCAGGCGCACGATTTCCCGGTAGGTCGGGTCGCTGAGAAGTTCGTCAACGACCTCTGCGGACTTGCGAAGTTCGTCGACCGTCTCCAGCAGCGGCGCGAACCCGATGTTGGCGAACGGCCCGCGTTCTGGGTCACCCGGCGTTCCGTAGATGTCCAGCAGGCCCGCCTCGCGGGCCAACACAGCGGCCGCGAGGATGTCGTCCGATCCCATGGTCATCGAGGTGATGTACGTAACGATCACCTCGGTCCCGTAGGTCGCCTGCGCCTCCTTGATCTCGGAGAAGACCGAGAACGTCTTCGTTCCCGCAGCGTCCAACGGTGCGGGCAGTGACGTCAGCGGTCGGTGCGAGGTCAGCTCGGCGGACAACAGGTTGCGGCGTTCGGCGCGGGTGAAGGCGTTGTACGGTCGATCCTGCTCGCCGATCCGGTCGATCAGCTGGGCGAGCACCTGATGGTGCGCTTCGGAGTGCTCGCGAATATCCATGTAGGCGGTGTTCAGACCACTCACCGCAAGCGTGCGTTGCACGGTCGCCAGCATGCCGTTGGCGGCCAGTTCGCCACCATTTGCCAGCAGGGATCGGCGGACGATCGCGAGATCGGCCAGCAGTTCGTCGCGGTTGGCATAGTCCCGGCCCGGCTCGTGCGGACGGTTCTTGGTCACCCGGGCGCGGGTGTTGATCAGCTTCGCCTTGACACAGGTCAGCTTCAGGCGCATCGGCTCCTCCCGGTTGAGCTCCTTGACCCGGGGATCCAGCAACGGCAGGTGGTCCAGGTCCACCTCAATGGACGCGACCAGCTCGTCCGATACCCCCACGATGGCCGTTGAGCTGGACAACGCCATCAGCAGATCGTCAATCTTGTTGATGGCAATCTTGATGGCGGTGAGGTGCTGCAACTCCAGCACCTCATGGGTGATCGCGGCAGTGACGTTCGGGTTGCCGTCGCGGTCGCCACCGATCCAGCTACCGAGCAGCAGCGGAGTGGCCTCCGGGGAGAGCTCAAGACCGTGTTCGGCCATCGCAACGGCCAGGTCGTCGGTGAGCTCGGGAATCGTCTCCGCCACCATCGGTTCGAGATAGAACAGCGCGTTTCTGGCTTCGTCCACGGGTGTCGGCCGGAACTGCCGCAGCTCATCGGTCTGCCAGATGAGATCGATGATCTCGGCGAGCTTGCGATCCTGCCGGGCGCGGATGGCGGTGTCGGCGGGGGTCGACACCGCGAGAATGTCGGTCAGGCCCCGCAGTTTGAGCAGCACGGACCGCCTGCTCGCCTCGGTCGGGTGGGCGGTGAACACCGGCTGGACGGCCAGCGCCTCGATTGCCTCGGCCAGGGCCTGCTGGCCGAGCTTGGTCGCGATCTCGGACACCACGGCGGCGAGCAGCCCGTCAGCGGCCGGTCGGGCGCGCAGGGCACGTACTCGGTGCACCTGCTCGGCGCCGTTGGCCAGCTGGAAGTAGGTGGCGAAGGCCCGGACGAGATCGGTCGCGACCGAGATCGGCAGTGCGGCAAGGATGCTGCGCACCTGCTCGGTGGCGCTGTCCCGGTCGGCAACGTCGGCCGCCTCCCTGGCCTGCTTGGTCAGTTTCCGGACCTGCTCGACGAGGTCGAGGAGCTGTTGGCCGTTCTGCCGGACCAGAGTGTCGCCGAGCAAGGAGCTGACGCGACGAACATCCGCGCGGAGTTCGCTCGCCGGATCGTGCTTCGCGGTCCCGCCGCCATTGCTCTCGGACGGCGCCGCTGCGGGAGAATCCGCCGACGTGGTTGCCGCTGCATGGTTTGTCAACGAGGTCTGAGCCATGGCGGTGATCCTTCCTCACTTCTGTGACGCGCAGGTGACGAGGATCTACCGGGCGGTCACCTGGATCGGGGCGACGCCTTTCAGTTGTCGAACAGCGAGGTGACGGACCCGTCTTCAAAGACCTCATGGATGGCTTTTGCGATCAACGGCGCAATGGAGAGCACGGTGAGCTGTTCGAATTGGTGCGCGGGCGGGATCGCGAGGGTGTTCGTCATGACGACCTCGCAGGCTCCGCTGGCGGCCAGTCGCTCCGCGGCCGGATCGGACAGCACGCCGTGGGTGGCCGCAACGACGACCTTCTTGGCGCCGGCCTCCAGGACCTGTTTGACGGCCTTGGCGATGGTTCCGCCGGTGTCGATCATGTCGTCGACGATGATGCAGGTCCGGCCGTAGACGTCACCGACGACCCGGTTCGCGACGACCTGGTTCGGTCTGGTGGGGTCCCGGGTCTTGTGGATGAAGGCAATGGGGGCGCCGCCCAGCCGGTCGGCCCAGCGTTCGGCGGTCCGCACCCGGCCCGAGTCGGGAGAGACGATGGTGAGGTCATCGTCGATGTACCGCTTGCCGATGTACCCGCCGAGCAGCGGTTGCGCGAAGAGATGGTCGACCGGACCGTCGAAGAAGCCCTGGATCTGGTCGGTGTGCAGGTCTACCGTCATCAGCCGCTGGGCCCCTGCGGTCTTGAGCAGGTCGGCGATCAGGCGGGCCGAAATCGGTTCGCGGCCACGGTGCTTCTTGTCCTGCCGGGCATACGGGTAGAACGGCAGCACGACGGTGATCCGCTTGGCGGATGCCCGTTTGAGGGCGTCGATCATGATCAGCGTTTCCATCACCCAAGTGTTGATGGGTACGCCACAGGACTGGATCAGGAAGGCGTCCGAGCCACGCACCGACTCCTCGAACCGGACAAAGATCTCGCCGTTCGCGAAGTCGTAGGCAGACTGCGGGGTGACCGTGACGTCAAGGTATTTGCCCACTTCCTCGGCGAGTTCCGGGTAGGCACGACCGGAGAACAGCATGAGGCTCTTGCGGGTCGTGATGGAGAGGGAACTCACGCCGGACGATCTCCTTGGGCCGAGGATGTGGTGCTCGGCGAGTTGCCGGCAGGTAGTTGCACGGGTGCGTCCGCGATCGCCGCCTCGGCCGCCGCTGCGGCCTTGGTTCCGATGCGCTTGCGGAGCACCCACCCCGGCGCGGTGTGTTGCCGCCCCCTGGCGATGCCGAGCTCGCCGGGACCGAGGTCATCGGTGATTGTTGAGCCCGCCGCAACGTAGGCCCCGTCGTCGATGGTGACGGGGGCGACCAGCGTCGAATCGCTGCCGATGAAGGCGTAATCGCCGATCGTGGTGCGGAATTTGTGATCGCCGTCGTAGTTCGCGGTGATCGTGCCGGCCCCGACGTTGGTTCCGACGCCGATCGTGGCGTCCCCGATGTAAGAAAGGTGGGGAACCTTCGAACCCTCGCCGACCGTGGAGTTCTTGATCTCGACGAACGCCCCGGCTTTGCTGTTCTCGTTCAGCACCGCCCCCGGCCGGAGGTAGCTGAATGGTCCGACCGACGCATGCCGCCCGATCGTCGCGCCGTGGCAGTGTGATCGGACAACGGAGGCGCCGTCCTCGACGGTGCAGGCGATCAGCGTGGTGTCCGGCCCGATGGAACAGCCGCTGCCGATCGTGGTGCCGGCCTGGAGTTGGGTGCCGGGCAGGATCTCGGTGTCCGGTCCGATGGTGACGTCCGCGTGGATCCAGGTGGTGGCCGGGTCGTGCACGGTGACGCCGCCGAGCTGCGCCTTCCGGACGAGCCGCGCATTGAGCACGCGGGCCAGTTCGGCCAGCTGGACCCGGTCGTTGACACCTTCGGTCTCCACCGCGTCATCGGCGATCAACGATCCGACTCTGCGGCCGTCGCCCGTCGCAATGCCGACGACATCGGTGAGGTAACGCTCACCGGCGGCGTTCGCATCCGACAGCCGGCCGAGAGCATCGGTCAGCACTGCGCCGTCGAAGGCGTACACCCCGGAATTGACCTCGCGGATCGCCCGCTGAGCGTGGTCGGCGTCCTTCTGCTCGACAATGCCGAGCACATCTCCGGTGTCACTACGAATGATGCGGCCGTAACCCGTGGGGTTCGCGAGGGTCGCAGTGAGGATCGTGACCGCATTGGCGCCCGACTCGTGTTCGGCGACCAGGGCGCGCAGCGTTGACGACTGCAACAGCGGCACATCGCCATACGTCACCAGAACAGTGCCGGTCAGATCACCGGTGACGGCAAGTGCGCAGGCGCACGCGTGGCCGGTGCCCAACTGTCGGTCCTGCACAGCGGTGGTGATCTCGGGTAGATCGCCGGATGCCGCAAGAAACTCGGTGACCTCATCGCGCCCATGGCCGAGAACGGCCACCAACCTGGTGGGTGACAGCGCTGCCGCGGAATGCAGCGCATGCCAGAGCATCGGCTTGCCGGCCAGTTCGTGCAGGACCTTGGGACGGGTGGACTTCATCCGGGTTCCCGCGCCGGCCGCCAGCACGATGACGGCGGTGACGGCTCCGGAATGAGGAGCGCCGGCTTGCGATTGCGGGTTCGACATCGGAGCTGATGACGCGGGTGGCACAGCTCATCCCTCCTGCGAAGTCACTTCGCGGGGTTCTGGCGGGCTCGTCATACGACTCCGGACGTGGGCGCGCACGGTGTGCTGCCCGGAACCTGATGGTAGACCGGACCGGGCCCGTCGTCTGCCAGGGGCGGTGCCGCGGTGGTTCTGGCAATGCTCTCCGTTGGTGCCGAGACCGGGTCAAGGTGGCCGTGCCAACCGGAACGACATTCAGCCATGCCAAGCGCTGAGCGGCCTTTGGAGTTCGTTACACATTGTGACGAGCATCACAGAGGAGTGTTTCACGAGGTTTGCCGCCGTTTGGCTCGTAACCCTCAGTTGCTTGCCCATCACCCAAATGGGCGTATCGACCACAACTGATTCCGTCGTGATGCGAAGAGCGGGACCGTGATCTGTCCGTTATGTGCGCATCGCTTTGATCTCGCCGTCGAAATAACTGACACAGAGTGACTCGCGCAGGGCGATTCAATCGAATTCCTGCGCACTCGACTCACTCATTCAGGTGGTCAAGGTGAGATCGCTCATATGTGAAGTGGGCCATGCCTTGTTAGGGTTCGCGCAACACAGATTCCCAGAAGTGTCCATGCGAGTGAATGCATCAGCCGGCCGGCTCATGCTCATCGGCGAGCAATTCTTCCTTTCTTATTGTACGGCTTATTTTCGGCTGCCCGAACACCTCATTCTGCAGTGCCGTATCCCGGATGTTCGATCATAAGGAGTTCATCGTGTCATCGTGTCGTGCCCAGATTGTCTCGGGGGGGACACGCACTCGCCGAAGATGGATATCGGTAGTGCTCGCAGCGGCAGTTCTCATCGGACTGTCCGAGATGACGGTGGCTTTGCCGGCCTCCGCGGCGCCCACCGACGCCGGTTGGAAGCAAGTAGTCCAGGATTCCTTCGACCGGACGCACAACGGTTTCTGGGGTGACGCACCTGTCGGGGGACGGTATGTCGTCGCTTACAACAGCCAGCCGGACGGCCGCAAGTTCAGCGTCAGTGGCGGAATGGCCAGCGTCTCCGCCATCGAGCCGGCAAAGGCGGCCGCGGCAACTTTGGCAGACGTGTCGGTCCGGGATGTCGAGTTGGAGACCACCCTCAGTATTCCGGCCATTGCAACAACTGGCTTCGGCGTTTATCACGCAATCCAGGCGCGCCGGCAATCCGACGGTGCGAATTACCGGGGGCGGATCAAAATCTCGGACGGCGGTGTTGCGTCGGTCGACGTCACCAAGTACGTCGGCGGAGCCGAGACCTCGATCGGCGGCGCCAAACTGCCATTTGCCGTCAAGGCGGGTCAAGCAATTGTGCTGGCTTTGCGGGTCACCGGTTCATCGCCGGTCACCCTGGGCGTCCGGGCCTGGCCGGCCGGCACTACCACTCCCGCATGGCAATTCACCGGAACGGACAGCAGTAGCACGAAGATTGCCGTCGCCGGCTCCGTCGGACTCTGGTCGTATGTCTCAGCCAGTTCAGGCGCGGTCACCGTCCAGACGCGTGACCTCAACGCCTGGGGGCTGGCAACGACGTCACCGGCGGCCCCGACAACCACGACGGCCGCACCGGCGCCGACAACACCGACGGCCGCACCCGCGCCGACCACAACAGCAGCGCCGGCCCCGACGACAACAACGACAACGGCCGCTCCGGCCGCTCCGGCAGCACCGGCGGAGCCGGCCGCCACGGGTGGGCGAGGTTCGGCGACTGTCGGCAGTACCGCCTATGCCGTGCCCAGCGGGGCGATGTTCGTCGATGCCGCACGGGGCAGCGATGCAGCCGCCGGTACCCAGGCGGCCCCGTTCAAGACCGTCAACGCTGCGGTGAGCAAGGCAGCGTCGGGCCGGACCATCGTGCTCCGCGGCGGGAACTACCACGAGCAGGTCACTATTCCGGCGGCCAAGACCGGTCTGATCATCCAGGCCTACCCCAACGAGGCCGTGTGGTTCGACGGATCCTCGGTCGTCACCGGCTGGGCCGCCTCAGGTACTCGTTGGGTGAAGAAGGGCTGGACCAAGTCCTTCGATGACTCGATCAGTTTCACCACCGGCTCGGACAACATGAGCTTCATCAACCCGGCCTACCCGATGGCGGCTGATCCCGATCAGGTCTTCGTCAATGGAGCGCAACTGCGCCAGGTGGCCACCGCGGCCCAGGTCGTCGCGGGCACCTTCGCGGTCGACTACGCCGCAGACACCATCACCATCGGCTCCGATCCGACCGGAAAGGAAGTCAGGTCCTCAGATCTGGAGCAGGCGTTCAACATCCTGGGCGTGCAGACGACCCTGCGTGGGGTCGGAGTCCGGCGCTACGGGACCCCCATTCCTGGATTGGGCGCGGTCAGAGCCGCCGTGGACCGGGCGACCTTCACCGACGTCGTCCTCACCGACAACGCGACGGTGGGGATGAGCTTCGGCGGAAACAATGCCGTGGCCGACCGGGTGACAGTGACAAAGTCCGGCCTGCTCGGAATGCACAGCAATCACGCCGACTACATGACGATCAAGAACTCGCTCGTCACCTACAACAACTCCGAGAACTTCAACGGCACGCCGGCGTCGTCGGGAATCAAGCTGACCCGATCGCGTCACCTGACCATTGCCAACAACGATGTCAGCAACAATGCCGGCGGTGGGATCTGGCTCGATGAGTCGGTGGTCGACTTCAAGATTGTCAACAACCGGACCGTGAACAACGCCACGGCGAACATCGAGGCCGAGCTCTCGGAGACCGGGATCATCGCGGGGAACGTCTCGACCGGCGGCAATGAGGGCATCCTGATCTTCAACTCCGGGAACGTGAAGATCTTCAACAATGCCGTCGGCGCCAATCGGATTCAGGACATCAACCTCAGCCAGAACCAGCGCCGCCAGGCGACCTGGTCGGTAGGCCGGGATCCGCGCCAACCGGTGCCGGATCCGACGAATCCGTGGATCCTGCGAAACATCACCATTGCGAACAACATTCTCGGTGGCGGCGGGATGCGAATGGTCTGGGTGATCGACAAGGCTACGGGCGTCCCGGCGGACGACATGAACATTCTGCTCACCGGCAACTTGTTCAGTAAGAAGACCGGGACAACTCCACGATTGCTGGCCTGGGGACAAGCCAATGCGACGGTCGTGTACTACGACACGGTTGCCGCCATCAAGGCGCGGAAGCCGACCTTCAACAACGCCGAGACGGCTTCCGCCAAGCTGATCTCGCAGATGGCTGCTGACGCGGCCGCGGCATCTGGGATCACCGTGGCCCTGCCGGCCGATGTGGCGGCTGCCGCCGGTCAGACCGCAGGTGCCAAGAAGATGGGCCCGTGGCAGGCCCTCGGCTGATCTGAGCACGATGTTCATCCGGTCCTGCCGGCGGGAGTGATCTCCCGTCGGCAGGACCTTTTTGCTGCTCCTGGTACTCACGTCTGCTCTGCAGTCGCGTCGGATCAGCCGGGTCTTCGCTTGTTCGGCCAGAGGTGCACCGCTGGCCGCATAGCGCCACGAACAGCCGAGTGAGATCGTCTACGAATCATCGACGCGAGACCAAGGCACTAAGTCCTGGGTGCACATAGGTCATTTGCATCACCCAATTGGGCCTATCTGATTGATGCCGGACAGTAACTGAACAACTACTGTTAGTGGCAGTACAAGGGTCACGAACACCAGGAATTGCCAGTTCAGACGGCACCGCAGCAGCGTCACCAGCGGCACCGGCCGATTCGTTTGCTCCACGAAACCGAGGTCTAGCCATGATCACCATCCAGAATCGATCAGCAGACAAGCAACGGACCTTCAGTCGCCGGACCGCGTTGTTGGTCGGCGCAGCCACCAGCACCGTCGCCGTCGGGTTCGTCATGGGATCGGGGATGAGCAACGCCGCGACCGCGGAGAGGTTCACCGCCGCAGGCAAGCAGCAGCCCAGCCATTTCCTGTCCGCCAAGGCCGGAATGGCTGCCAAGGCCGGAATGGCCAAGGCCGCAACGTATCCAGCCAGGTGGCCGAATCTGGTGGTTGGCACCTACCAGCCCGACGAGTCCACCACCGGACTCCTGGACGGGTGCACCAAAGAGGCGCTCGCCGTCCGCAACGGCGACTGGATCGTCACCGTCCCCAACACCTCCATCAGCGACACCCTGATCAACGGGCGGCTGATCATCCGGGCCGCCAACGTCCAGGTCACCAACTGCTGGATCCAGGGACCGGTTGCCCCGACGAACGCCAATATGGCGCTGGTCGACTGCACCCACGCGGCCGTCAAGAACTTCATCATCCGCGACTCGGTGCTCGCACCGCAGAAGCCAACGTACGGCTGGAACGCCATCGCGGGCCATGACTACGGCGCCTACCGGGTCAACATGTACAACACGGTTGACGGTGCCCGCGTCTACAACGGCAACACCGGAATGAAGGATGCCGCCACCAACGTGATCATCTCCGGCTGCTGGATCCACGACCTGACCCTGTTCAGCCCGGACCCCAACCACAAGAACGACAACCGCACCCACAACGACGGAGTCCAGATCGAGGGCGGCGCCGGCACGAAGATCATCGGCACCCGCATCGACGGCTTCTACGCCACCACCTGGACCGGAATGGTCAAGGCCACCTCCGACCCCACCGAACCGGCCGTGAACGTCTGGGCCGCCCCGCACGTCTACTCCGCATCCGGCCGCTGCGTCGTCTGCTCCTGCATCCAGATCACCCCCAACGTCGGCGCGGTCACCGGCCTGGTGCTGGACCGTAACTACTTCAACGGTGGCGCCGTCGGCGTCAACGCAGCCAACGGATCCCCCTACGCCGGACTCAACGGCGGCAAGCTCGGCACCTTCACCGGTAACCGGTTCGACCGCACACAAGGCATCCAGGGCGGCGGCGGTAACAAGACCTGGACCATCGCCTACGGCGCGAAGTACACCCTCACCCAGTCGGCCAACGTCTACCTCGACAACAGTGCGGCGGTCTACGTCAGGGCCAACCAGACCGTCTGACCGGTGACGAGTACCGCTGGGGATGCCCGATCGCCGGGTCTGCTCGCTCCGCCGCCAGGATTCGAACCTGAACCATTGGAACCAAAATCCAAGGTGCTGCCGTTACACCACGGCGGATTGCATGGGCATTCTCTCACGGCTGGCCGGTCCTGAATTGCCTGCGGTGCGATCGCCGTCAGGAGCCGGGCACTTCTCCGGCGTAGGCTCAGCAGTCACAACCCCTCGTCGCTCCGGCGGGGGGTTTCTGGCGTGAGCATGGTGAGTAGGGGAGTGCTGTGAAGCCGAGTTCCGGTGCGCTGCGCGGGTTGCTGACAGCAGCGTTGGCCGACCCGTTTTTCGCCTCGATCGCGGCGGCGCGCGGCTCGATCACGCATCGGGTCACCGGGCCACCGGCGATCAGGCCGTTCATCGCCGCCACGCTCGCGGCCGGCCTGCCGGGCTCTACCGACACCGTCCCGGTGCTACTGGTGACGGCGACCGGCCGGGAGGCCGAAGCGGCCGCTGCCGGCATCGGGGACCTGATCGGTGACGACAACGTTGTGCTGTTCCCGTCCTGGGAAACGCTGCCGCACGAGCGGCTGTCACCGAGGGCCGACACGGTAGCCCGCCGGCTCTCCACCCTGCGCCGGATCGCCCACCCTGAGCTCGACCCGGCAGGCTATCCCGCGGTCGTCGTCGCGACGGTGCGGTCGATGATCCAGCCGATGGCGCCGCAGCTCGGCGAGATGACGCCGGTGACCCTGCGAACCGGTCAGGAGACGGACTTGTCGGCACTGGTCGAGCAGTTGGTCTCGCTCGCGTACACCAGGGTGGACATGGTCGAGAAGCGTGGCGAGATGGCAGTCCGCGGCGGCATTCTCGATCTGTTTCCGCCGACCATCGATCACCCCGTCCGGGTCGAGTTCTGGGGTGACGAGATCACCGAAATCCGGACCTTCGGGGTCACCGATCAGCGTTCGCTGACCGCGATCGAGGACGTGACCGCGCCGCCCTGCCGCGAAATCCTGCTGACCGCTGACGTCCGGGCTCGCGCGGCGAACCTGTCGGCACAGAACACCGGCGACCCGTCCCTTGCGCAGATGCTCGACAACCTGGCGAACGGCATCAGTGTCGAGGGGATGGAGTCGCTGATTCCGGTGTTGGTGGGTGACGAACTCGAACTCCTGCCGAACCTGGTGCGCAAGGGCACGCACGTGGTGCTGGCCGATCCCGAGCGGATCCGGACCCGGGCGTCTGACCTGGTGCGCACCGGCAACGAGTTCCTGGCCGCGTCCTGGATGGCGGCGGCGACCGGGGGACGCGCGCCGATCGACCTCGGCTCGTCCGCGTACAAGACCCTCGAAGAAACGTTGGACGTCGTCCGGGATGCCGAACTGCCGATCTGGCGGATCGCACCGTTCGACACCGGCAGCGAGGTCGCGAGCGGTGAAGCCGCAGCGAGCGGCGAACAACCACCGGTGGCCCTCGCGCCGGCCTACCGCGGCGAGCTCGGGGTCGCGCTGGAGGACGCCCGGCACCGGCAGTCCGCCGGCGGATCCACCGTGCTCGTCGTGGCCGGTGCCGGGACGGCGGCGCGGGCCGGTGAACGGCTCGCCGAGGCCGAGATGGGGGTGGTCGTCGCGGACGGTTTGCCGGACGCGCCGCGGACCGATGTGGTGACCGTGACCTGCGGGCGGTTGGAGAACGGCTTCGTGCTGCGGGATTCCGGGCTGGCGATCCTGACCGAGGCGGACCTGACCGGTTCCCGCGGGGTGAACCCGGAGGCGGCCGCCTCGCGGCTGCCCACCCGTCGCCGCAACGCCGTCGATCCGGTTTCCCTCAAGCCCGGCGACTACGTGGTGCACGCCCAGCACGGCATCGGCAAGTACATCGATCTGGTGCAGCGCACCTCCGGTGGAGCCACCCGCGAGTACCTGGTCGTCGAGTACGGCCCGAGCAAGCGCGGCCAACCGGGTGACCGGCTCTTCGTCCCGACCGACTCCCTTGACCTGCTGTCCAGGTACGTCGGCGGCGAGGTCCCGTCGCTGAACAAGCTGGGCGGTGCCGACTGGGCGAAGACGAAGGGCCGGGCTCGCAAGGCGGTCCGGCAGATCGCGGCGAAATTGGTACAGCTGTATGCGGCCCGTGCGTCGGCGCCCGGGTTTGCGTTCAGCCCGGATACGCCGTGGCAGCGTGAACTCGAGGACGCCTTCCCCTACACCGAGACCCGCGACCAGGAGGCGGCGATCGACGAGGTCAAGGCGGATATGGAAAAGCCGGTCCCGATGGACCGGGTGATTTCCGGTGACGTCGGCTACGGCAAGACCGAGATCGCCGTGCGGGCGGCCTTCAAGGCCGTGCAGGACGGCAAGCAGGTCGTCATTCTGGTGCCGACAACCCTGCTGGCCCAACAGCATCTGTCCACCTTCTCCGACCGGATGGAGCAGTTCCCGGTCACCGTGCGCGGGCTGTCCAGGTTCACCTCGACGGCCGATTCTGCCGAGACGATCAAGGGCCTGGCGGACGGCAGCGTGGACATCGTGATCGGCACCCATCGGCTGCTGCAGCCGACGATCAAGTACAAGGACCTCGGGCTGGTCGTCGTTGACGAGGAGCAGCGGTTCGGCGTCGAGCACAAGGAACACATCACCGCGCTGCGGGCGCACGTCGACATGCTGACCATGTCCGCGACGCCGATCCCGCGGACCCTGGAAATGAGCCTCGCCGGGATCCGGGAGATGTCGACCATCACCACCCCGCCGGAGGAACGGCACCCCATCCTGACCTACGTCGGCTCCTACGACGACAAGCTCGTCGCCGCCGCCATCCGCCGGGAACTGCTCCGCGAGGGGCAGGTCTTCTACGTGCACAACCGGGTCGCCGACATCGAGTCGGTGGCCAGGCGGATCCGGGAGGCCGTGCCCGAGGCCCGGATCGCGGTGGCGCACGGGCAGATGAACGAGGACCGGCTGGAGAAGATCATCGACGGGTTCTGGGCCCGCGAGTGGGACGTGTTGTTGTGCACCACGATTGTGGAAACGGGCCTTGACATCTCGAACGCGAACACGCTGATCGTGGATCATGCAGAGGTGCTCGGGCTGTCCCAGATGCATCAACTGCGCGGGCGGGTCGGCCGCGGCCGGGAACGGGGCTACGCCTACTTCCTCTACCCCGGGGAGAAGCCGCTGACCGAGACTGCGCATGACCGGCTCGCCACCATTGCGCAGAACTCCGACCTGGGCGCCGGGATGGCCGTCGCGATGAAGGACCTGGAGATCCGCGGCGCCGGGTCGATCCTGGGCGCCGAACAGAGCGGACACATCGCCGGCGTTGGGTTTGACCTCTATATCCGGTTGGTCGGCGAGGCGGTCACCGCCTTCAAGAAGGCCGCGTCAACGGCGGATGGTGCTGACGAGGTCGATGACGAACCGGCCGAGGTCCGGGTGGAGCTGCCGGTCAACGCGAACATCCCGCACGAATACATCCCGGTGGAACGGCTCCGGTTGGACGCCTATCGGCGGATCGCCGGGGCCATGTCAGCCGCCGATGTAGAAGCAGTTCGGGACGAATTGGTCGACCGGTACGGGCCGCTGGGTGAGCAGGTGGAGAACCTGCTCGCGGTTGCCTCCTTCCGGCAGCTGTGTCGGTCGCTGGGCGTCACCGAGGTCGCAGCAGGCCCGCAAGGGCTGCGGATGTCACCGATCCAGCTGCCGGAATCTGGCCAAATGCGGCTGACCCGGCTGTATCCGGGTTCGAAGTACCGGGCGCTCACCTCGATGCTGACACTGCGACCACCCACCGAGAACGGCCGGATCGGCGCGGAGTCGCTGCGGGACGGGGCGCTGTTGAAATACTGCGCGGACGTGCTGCACGAATTGGTGCCGCAGCCGGTGTCGACGGCGTGACATGTCGGTGCTCGTCGGCAATGTCCCCTTTGCTCGTTTCCATATTGGTGAGTGCTGGTTCCCTTTCACTCAATCGGGTGACGATTTGCAACAGGTTGTTATTCTGAGTGATTGATACTGGTCACCGGCTGATGCGCGGCCAGCAGTCACCGCAAGTTGTTGACCAAGAGTGGGGTGGAAATGAGTGGTCCCATCGGTCGGGGTTTATCCCGGCGCGCAGCACTGCGCACGCTGGGGATCGGCGCGACGACCGGAGCGATGGTTGCGTCGGGATTGCTGACCGGGAGTGCCGCTTGGTCATTGCCCGCCCCGCAGTTCGCGGTCGCCGGTGGGGTTACCGTCAAGGGGTGGGCAGCGACCCGCGGATCGAGGTACTTCATCGCCCATCGCGGGTCCGGTGATGTCTTTCCCGAACACACCATGGAGGCGTACCGGGCCGCATTCGCCGCCGGCGCGCCGTGCATGGAAATCAGCGTGGGGATGACGTCCGACGGCGTGCTGATCTGCATGCATGACGCCACGTACGACCGAACGACCAATCTGACCGGCAGGGTGATCGACCAGACGTCCGCGGTGCTCGCCGACGGACGCGTCGTGGTGCCGCGGCTCGGTGCGTACTGGACGCGTAACGCGCCGCGCATTCCCCTGTTGAAGGATGTGCTTGCGGCATTCGGCAACAAGGTTGTGCTGGCGATCGAGGCGAAGACCGATCAGGCGTTCGGACCGATCCAGGCGATGATCAAGAGTTACGGCCTGACCGACTCGGTCATCATCAAGGCGCACTACGCGAGCAAACGCTGGCAGTCCGCGCAATCGGCTGGTTTCCCGGTTTTCTGTTACTTCGGTAGTGCGGCCGAGGCGACGCTGTCGGCGATCAAGGCGGTCGGCGCCAAGCTGAATCCGGACCGTGACTACCTGGTTGTCCCGGGCTTTGGTCCGCGGTGGCCGTACATCGGTGACGACGTGATCACCACGGCCGTTGCCACCGGAGTGCCGGTGTGGGTACATCCCCTGCACCGACGCTCCGATGCGGATCATTTCTTCGACCTGGGTGTGCAGGGGATTATCAGCGCCAGCTACGCCTACATTGCCGGCGCCACGACACCGGTCACCTCGGACTCCTGGGCAACCCAGGCGATCGCACCGGGAGCGCTCAGCAAGGATCCGGGTTCGGCCAGCTACGCACCGGCGTTGACCGCTGCGGGTGGGCTCATCCTGGCCGTCAAGGGGGCGCAGCACTTCGTCACGCTCGGCGATTTCGGCCCGCTGCCGTCGGCCGCCGGCAAGTACGTCATCGATGTCGACGCCGGCTGGCGCACTCTCCCGGCGGCGCGGGCCGAGAATCTGACGATCGCCTTCGGGCGTCAGGACGATTCCTACTACCAGCATCGCCTCGGACGCGGTGATGGCTACCATGCCATCCTGCGAGCCAACGGCGGGATGGGCCTCTACCGGCACAATGATGGCCGGCCCTCTGGTCAGCTGCTGAGTGCGGAGTTGGCAACGCCCGCCCTGGTACCGGGGCGGGCAGTGCACCTTCGGGTCCAGGTCTCGCCGAGCCAGATCGTCTTCAGCAGAACCGATTCCGGCCATACGATCTCGGTCACCGACAACGGTATCCGCGGGGGTTATTTCCACCTCGGCCGGAGTTCGACCGACGGCATCGCCGCTTTCAGCAATCTCGCCGTCGAGTAATCGACCCACCTCGGCCGGGGTCGCGAGCGGGCGAATCGGATTGGTGTCGCCGACATCCCACAACGCCAAAGCCACGTCACCGATTCGAACTCGGTGACGTGGCTTTGGTGGTGATCAGTCGGTCGCTGATTCGGGCGACGACCGGTGCGGGGCGGGCCGCAGGATCAGTGGTTGCCCGACTTGCGGAGCCGGTTTCCGACGATCAGCAGCGCCAGGCCGACGACCAGGACGACCGCGCCGATGGCAAGGGCGGTTCCGATGCCGAAGCCGGCGCCCGTGCTGGCCAGTGCTGTGCTCTGCGTGTAGGCAACTGCCGGGTCGGTGACCGGAGCCCAGGTGCTGGTCCCCGGCGTGACCGGCGGTGCCGGGTAGGGCGGGTTGGTGGCGGCCGAGGCGAGGGCCGGCACGGCAAGGAGCCCAGCGATGACCAGCGAAAACGTGGCGGCGATTCTGCGGAACATGTGTGTGACCCATCTCGGTGAGTGATGTGATCTGTGCCGAATGGCCCCCGGATCACCCTGATGGGTTAACTGTAGCGGAAGCACTGCTACCTAGTGTAGGTATTGCCGACCGAAACGGCGGAACCACCCATTAGAGGGTGGCGAATGTGGCAAACGGTAGCCGCTGCTCGACTGATGTCGAAGCCAGGCGCCCGACCCGCGCCCGCTGCTGACCGGTCAGGCCGTGGGGGCTACGGCCGGCCGAGCGCCCGATAGGTCCAGCCGGCCGCCCGCCACGCCGCCGGATCCAGCGCGTTCCGTCCGTCCAACATGCGCCGATGTCCGACCACGGCGCCGAAGCTGACCGGGTCGAGGGACTTGTACTGGTCCCATTCGGTGAGCAGTAACACCAGGTCGGCGCCCGCAGCGGCTTCCTCGGCGGTCTCGGAGTAGCGCAGATCAGGCCACTTGCGTTGTGCGTTCTCGACAGCCTGTGGATCAGTGACCACGACGGACGCGCCTTGCAGTTGCATCTGCGCAGCGACATTGAGCGCCGGTGAATCTCGGATGTCATCGCTGTTCGGCTTGAAGGCGAGCCCCAGTACGGCGATTCGCCTGCCGGCGATCGACCCGCCGCAGACCTCACGGGCCAGGTCGACCATCCGCACCCGGCGGCGCATGTTGATCGAATCGATCTCGCGGAGGAATGCCAGGGCCTGATCCGCGCCCAGTTCGCCGGCTCTTGCCATGAAGGCGCGGATGTCCTTGGGCAAGCATCCGCCACCGAAACCGAGGCCGGCGTTCAAGAACCGGCGACCGATGCGAGTGTCGTGCCCGATGGCGTCCGCCAACTGCACCACGTCCGCTCCGCTGGCCTCGCAGACTTCGGCCATCGCATTGATGAACGAGATCTTGGTGGCCAGAAAGGAATTCGCGGCGGCCTTCACCAACTCGGCGGTGGCGTAGTCGGTGACGACCAGCGGGACACCGTCGCCGAGCGGCGCTGCGTAGACCTCGTCCAACAGGGCCTTCGCCCGATCACCGTCCGCACCGGACGGAATCCCGTAGACGAGACGGTCCGGGTGCAGCGTGTCCTGCACCGCGAAACCCTCCCGGAGAAACTCCGGATTCCAGGCGAGCAGGGCGGCGGGCTCGGTCAGCGCGATGAGGTCGGCGAGCCGACGGGCCGTACCGACCGGCACTGTCGACTTCCCGACGACGAGATTGCCGGGTGCAAGATACGGGGCCAGCGCGGTCACGGCGGCGTCGACATAGGCCATGTCGGCGGCGTACTCGTTGCGCTTTTGCGGGGTGCCGACACACACGAAGTGCACGTCACTGCCCTGGGCGGCCGCCATGTCCGCGGTGAACCGCAACCGGCCGCTGGCCAACGCTGCCAACAGCTCGTCCTCGAACCCCGGTTCGAAGAACGGCGTTCTACCGGATGCCAGGAGGGCGACCTTGGGGGCATCGACATCGATCCCGATCACGTCGTGGCCCAGCCGAGCCATGCACGCAGCGTGGACGGCACCAAGGTAGCCGCAGCCGATCACGGTGATTTTCGTCATGGAGGGGAGCTCCTGGGGGCGTCAGGTCGATGCGACCACGGCAAACTGAATGCCGATGGTCCCATGTCGGGTAGCGGTCACACGCCGCTACAGTATTGGCGTCGGCGATGACTGTGGGGTGGTCTTGTCGTCGGCGGGCGGGCAGGCTGCGGGGGCCGGCGGCGACAATCTTCCAGTTGATCCGGTGAGTCGGTACCGGCTGTCGGGGTCGCCCAGTACAAACGGGGCATCGTGCGAGGCGCTGGCCCGCAGCGTGGAGGAGTGAGCTGATGATGGCCAACGGCGCGAGCGCGGTTTCCTCCCAGCCCGACCCCGCTACCGATGCCGATCGCCAACTGGTCGAGTCGCCGAACATCACCGTCGCCCGCTGGTCCGGGGCAATCGGGTTGCTCGCCGGGCTGGTGTCGTTTCTCGGCTCCTGGATCCCATCGGTCTGGAACGACGAGGCGGCCACCATCTCCGCGGCGACCCGATCCTGGGCAGATCTGGGCGGTCTGCTGAGCCACGTCGACATCGTGCACGGGGTCTATTACGCGGTCATGCATGTGTGGTTCGGGCTGTTCGGTGTCTCGGAGTTCACGCTGCGACTGCCCAGCGCACTCGCCGTTGCTCTCGCGGCCGGTGGCGTTGTCGTGCTCGGGGCAAAGCTGTCGACCCTGCGTGTTGCGATATTTGCCGGCGTGGTTTTTTCGGTGCTGCCGCGGGTGACCTGGATGGGCACCGAGGGCCGCTCATCCGGTGTCGTCACGGCCGTTGCCGTGTGGCTCTCCGTGCTCCTTGTTGTTGCGCTGCGTCGCCCCGGGCGGGCGGCGTGGATCTGGTACGGGCTGGCGGCAGCGGCGGCCGTCAGCCTCTGGATCTATCTCGCACTGCTCGTCGTTGCGCACGGAGTCGCAGTCCTCTGGGGTTCCGCGGACCGCCGGCGGGATCTGTCCGCATGGGCGGTGAGCGCCCTGGGCGGACTGCTGCTGGCGAGTCCGGTGATCCTGTTCGCCAAGCAACAGAGTGGGCAGGTGATCTGGCTGCAGAAACCCGGACTCGGCGTCGTCAAATCGGTGGTGGTCGACCAGTGGTTCGGCACCGATGGCCTGCGATCGTTGCCGTTGGCTGCGGCCTGCTGGATTGCCATCGGTGTCGCGCTCCTGCGCGTCCTGCGGAGGCGGGACACGCTGGGCGGGCAGCCCTCGCTGGCGAAGCTCGCCTTTCCCTGGCTCATCTTGCCGACAGTCGGGTTGATCGCATACTCCCTGGTGCTGACGCCGATCTATTTTCCGAAGTACCTGGCGTTCTCGGCGCCGGCGGTCGCACTGCTGGTCGGCGAAACGATCGCGACCATCTCCATCGTCTGGTTGCGCGGTGCGGCGCTGGCCGGCTTGGTCGTGCTGACCATCCCGTCCTACCTGTCCGAGCGGAGCCTCACGGCCAAGGACGGTTCCGACTGGGCCGCCGCTGCAGCGATCATCGCCGAGCACAAGGAGCCGGGCGATGCGGTTGTCTACGGCAATCTCTACAACGCGACCGGCGGGCCACGCAGTCCGTCACGGGTGATCGGGATCGCCTACCCGGCGGAGTTGAGCGGGCTCGACGACGTCACCCGGGGTGAACTCGCCGGGCCGAGCGAGAAGCTGTGGGATGCCTCGGTACCGCTCGCGGACGTCGTCGGCCGGCTGGCGCAGGTCGACCGGGTCTGGGTGGTTTCCGATCACGCCAAGGAGCCGGCAGGCGGAACGAACCAGAACGTGACGATCCTCACGGAGGCGGGCTTCGACGTTGTTGAGGTTTGGCCGGGTGGGAAGACCGACGTCGTCCTGCTTTCGCGTCCACCCGGAAGCTGACCGACCCCCGCTCCGCGGGGCTGCTGCTGAGTGGCTCCGTCCCAGCTGGTGAAAGTCATCGATCTGTTGCCTGCTGTAGCGAGACCAAGGTGATTCTTTCCCCCTAAAGGGTGAACATATCCGCAGCCAGCTGCCGCAGTTGGCTGACTTATCACTAAGTGTTATATTCAAGGCCCCTGGATGGCCGTACGGGGATGGACCGCGGGGAATCCATAGATGGCCACAGCAGGACTGCAATCCCACGGGGGGAAAGCAGCTTGGTTGATCACTGCTGGGCACCGACGGCTGACGCCGGGGGACTCACTGTGGCACCAATCGGCAAGCATTCGTCGGCCGGCGCCGGTGGACGGAGTCGGGCTCACACACGTGCGTTTGAACTAGGGGAAACATGACAGAAAGTCTTGCTGGGGGGGCCATGCCGCGCGACCCCGTCACCACCGGATCGGGCACGGTCAGGACCGGTCCGAATGCGTTCCACTCGCCACGGGGTCGTCAGGCAATTCTTGCGCTGGTCGCCGCGCTTGCGCTCTTCATGACCGCCGCCTGCACGTCGAACGCAACGAATGCCTCGGACGCCAGCAGCGCGGCAGGCGCTGACTCGAGCGCATTGGTGGCGCCGTCCACCGGCGAAGCGGAGGCAACCGGGAGTGACAGCTACACCGGAAGTGTCGCGGTAGAGACGACGGATCCCAACGCGTCGTCAGGCGCGTCTTCGGAAGTTGCCGCCCTGCCGACCACGCCGGTTCCGCCGCCGGTCGAGGGCAACATCAATGAGACAGTGGCCGAACGTTCGGTCCCCACCAATCCGCCCGCCGCGATCGCCGAAAGTTCCGACCTGGGCAACGGCGTCAAGATCAGCATCTCGGAGACCCGTCCGGTGGACGCCGTCGCTGTTGGGCCCGGCGAAATCGCAGGTGCGGCAGTCGCGATCACCGTCGTGATCTCCAATGAGTCGGCGGAGCTGGTCGATCTGGGCGCACTGGTCGTCACCGCCCAGGATGCCGCGGGAACTCCCGCCCTGACCGCGAGCGGCGAGCCGGCCAGCCCGATTCTCGGCGCGGTCGACGCCGGCCAACAGGTGAGCGGCGTCTACGTCTTTGTTCTGCCGCCCAACCACGCCAACCCCATGACTTACACCGTCAGCTATTCCCCCGAAGTGCCGGTAGCGCTCTTCGTCGGCGACACCCAGTGATCGAGGAGATCTCATGAGTATCAAATCCACCCTCGCCAAACGGCTGGCGTCGCTGACAACCGTTGCCGCGCTGGTCATCGCGGGCGGGGTCGTCAGCATCGCACTCGCCCCGGCGGCCGCGGCCGACCCGGGTCCGGTCAAGCCCACCACGACCGGCACGGTCACCGCCGACGCACTGCCGACGGTTCAGATCGACGGCATCGTGTGGAATCAGGTTGTCGTCGGCAACACGGTCTACGCGACCGGCAACTTCACCAACGCTCGGCCGGCCGGAGCGGCGCCAGGGGTGAACACCACCCCGCGCAGCAACATCCTCGCCTATGACATCACCACCGGTGCCCTGAGCACCACGTTCGCGCCGACGCTGAACGGCCAGGGCCTGGCCATCGCGGCCTCCCCGGATGGTCAGACGATCTACGTTGGCGGCAGCTTCACCCAGGCGAACGGCGTCAACCGGTACCGCCTTGCTGCCTTCCGCCCGAACGGCACGCTGATCAACACCTGGGCGCCGGACGCCAGCTTCAACGTCAAGTCGATCGTCGCGACGGCCAGCACGGTGTACGTGGGTGGCGCTTTCACGGTCACCAAGGGCCAGACCCGGAACCGGCTGGCGGCCTACACGGCTGCCACCGGTGCCCTGACCGGCTGGGCGCCGAGCGCCGACGCGCAGGTCAACGCCCTGGTCCTGACGCCCGACGGCAGCAAGGTGATCGCCGGCGGAGCCTTCACCACGATCAATGGTGCCGCCGCCTACGGGCTCGGCGCCATTGACGCGACAACCGGAGCCCTGGTGCCCTGGTTGGCCGGGAACACGGTCCGAGATGCCGGCGCCAACTCGGCGATTCTGAGCCTGAAGACCGATGGCACGTCGATCTACGGCAGTGGCTACCACTTCGGCGCCGGCGGCAACCTGGAGGGCATCTTCAGCGCGGAACCCGACACCGGTGCCATCCGTTGGGTCGAGGACTGCCACGGTGACACCTACGACGTCTTCCCCTCAAACGATGTGGTGTACGGCGTCAATCACGCCCACTACTGCGGCAACGTGGGCGGCTTCCCGCAGTCGGACAACTGGTCGGTCAACGGGCGCAACGCGCTTGCCTTCACCAAGGAGGTCACCGGAACGCTCGGCCACGATCCGCACGGTTACTTCGACTGGTTCGGCACCCCGAGCCCGTCCCTGATCAACTGGTTCCCCGACCTCACCCAGGGCACCGTCACCAGCAGCGGTCAGGCCGCGTGGAACGTCACCGGCAACAGCAACTACATCGTCATGGGCGGCGAATTCCCGCGGGTCAACAACGTCGGCCAGCAGGGTCTTGTCCGGTTCGCGGTCAAGCCGATCGCACCCTCGAAGGACGGCCCACGACTGTCCGGGGCGAGCTTCGTCCCGTCGGTGATCCCGCTGTCCTCCGGAACGGTCCGGGTCGGCTGGCTCGCCAACCACGATCGTGACGACATGACGTTGTCCTACAAGCTGGTTCGGGAGAACAACGTCAACGCACCGATTTACACCCAGACCGTCGATTCGACGTACTGGAATCGGCCGTCGATGGGATTCATCGACACCGGGCTCACTCCCGGAGCCACCTACCGGTACCGCTTGTACGCGACCGATCCGTCGGGTAACCAGGTCGCCGGCGACAACGTGACCATCACCGCGCCGTCCGGTGACGGCATCAGCGACTACGGCAAGAAGGTGCTGGCCGACGGCGCCGCCACCTACTGGCCGCTGAACGAGACCACCGGCAATACGTCCGCCTACGACTACGCCGGCTTCAACGACGGACTCGTCGGCACCGGCGTCACCCGCGGCACCGACGGTGCCATCACGGGCAACACCGCATCCACGTTCAACGGAACCAACACCGGCATCATCGCGACCAAGGACGCCATCGCCGGACCCAACACCTTCAGCGTCAGCGCCTGGTTCAAGACGACGTCGACGGCCGGTGGCAAGATCGTCGGCTTCGGTAACGCGCAGACCGGATCCTCCGGGAGTTACGACCGGATGGTCTACCTGGATCCCCAAGGCCGGGTCCGGTTCGGTGTGTACCCCAACGCGGTTCGAGTGATCAACTCGACCGCGAGCTTCAACGACGGCCAGTGGCACCAGGTCGTCGCCTCGCTCGGCGCCAGCGGCATGCAGCTCTACGTCGACGGCAAGCGCGTCGCGCAGCGGGCCGACACCACTGTCGGGCAGGCCTACACCGGGTATTGGCGAGTGGGTGGTGACAACACCGGCGGATGGACCGGTGCGCCGACCAACGTGTACTTCCAGGGATCGATCGACGAGGTCGCGTTCTTCCCGGCCCAGATCACCGGCCAGCAGGTGCTCGGCCAGTACACGGCCAGCGGCCGTACGGCAGCAGTGCCGGCGGTTCCGGCCGACAGCTACGGAGCAGCCGTCTACAACGACGATCCCGATCTGTACTGGCGCCTGGGCGAGACCACCGGCTCAGCCGCGCTGGACTCCAGCCCGTACGGCAACGACGCTGACTACTTCGGCACGATCACCAAGAATGTCGACGGCGCTGTCACCGCCAACCGGGCCGCTCAGTTCAACCCGACCAACGGCACCAACGGGGTCGTCGCCAGTCGGGCGCAGTTCGTCAACCCGACCGTGTATTCCGAGGAAGCCTGGGTCAAGACCACATCGACCCGGGGCGGGAAGATCATCGGCTTCGGTAATCAGCGGTCAGCCAATTCGACCAACTACGACCGGCACGTGTACCTGCAGGACGATGGGCGGGTTGTGTTCGGGGTCTACACCGGGCAAGCGAACACCATCACCTCGCCGAACCCGGTGAACAACGGTCAGTGGCACCACATCGTGGCGACCCAGTCCGCGGAGGGCATGAAGCTCTACGTGGACGGTGCGCTGGCCAGCTCGAACACTGAGGCTGGTTCGCAGAGCTACGCCGGTTACTGGCGAGTCGGCGGCGATGTCACCTGGGGTTCGACCAGCAATTACCTCAACGGCGCTATCGACGAGGTGGCTGTCTACTCCAAGGCCCTCACCGGGCAGCAGGTGGCGAACCACTACAGCCTCGGCGCGACAGGTGCGCTGCCGAACCAGGCTCCGGTGGCCTCGTTCACCGCGACACCCGGTCAGCTCACCGCGACCGTCGATGGATCTGCTTCGACCGATCCTGATGGCACGGTTGCCAGTTACGCGTGGACGTTCGGCGACGGCGGCACCGCCACCGGTGCCACCGCGACGCATGCCTACGCCACTGGTGGTGACTACACGGTGACCCTGACCGTCACCGACAACCAGGGCGGCACCAACAGCACCAGCAAGGTGGTCACGGTCACCGCGCCGAACCAGGCGCCGGTCGCGGCCTTCACCACGTCCGCAACGGACCTGGCCTTGTCGGTCAACGGATCCGGCTCGTCCGACCCGGACGGGACGATCGCCGGCTACGCCTGGACCTTCGGTGACAACACCACCGGAACCGGCGCGACCACGTCGCACACCTTCGCCGCCGGCGGCACCTACGACGTCACGCTCACCGTGACCGACAACCGTGGCGGCACGAACAGCAAGACCCAGTCGGTGACGGTCACCGCGCCCAACCAGGCGCCGACCGCGTCCTTCACCTCCGAGTCGACCGGGTTGAAGCTGTCCGTCGACGGATCCGGTTCCACCGATGTCGATGGAACCCTGTCCAGCTACGCGTGGACGTTCGGCGACGGTGGTACCGCTACCGGAGCGAAGGCGTCGCACACCTACCTGGCCGCCGGCCAGTACCCGGTCACCCTGACGGTGACCGACAACGACGGAGCCACCAACACGTCGACCTCGACCGTCACCGTCGCGGCGGGCAACGTCTCACCGACCGCGTCCTTCACGGCAACCCCGACCGATCTGGTCGTGGCGGTCAACGGATCCGCGTCGTCCGATCCAGACGGCACGATCACCGGGTACGCGTGGACGTTCGGCGACGGTGGCACGGCAACCGGCGCAACCGCGTCGCACACCTATCAGGCTGCCGGCACCTACGACATCAAGCTGACCGTCACCGACAACGCCGGGGCGGCGACGAGCGAGACCAAGACGGTCACCGTGACGGCGCCGGTCCAGACATTTCTTGCGAATGACCTCTTTGCACGGACTGTCAACGCTGGCTGGGGCACCGCGCCCACCGGCGGCGACTGGACTGTGAGTGGCGTCGCTGCCGCGGACTTCTCAGTGGCCAACGGTGTCGGTCGGATGAACATGTCCGCGGTGGGTGCGGCACCGACGGCCGCGCTGAACGGCTTGACCCTGGCGGATACCGATTCCATCGTCGACTTCACGATGGACAAGCCGGCGACCGGTGGCGGCGCCTACATTTCCCTCGGTGCCCGCAAGATCGGGACCTCGGAGTACCGCGCCAGGGCCAAGGTGTATGCCAATGGCCTGGTCCAACTGTCGATCACCAAGAAGGTCGGATCCGCCGAAACGGCAATCCTCACCAGGACGGTCACCGGCCTCACCTTCACCCCGGGGACCACCCTGCGGATGCGGTTCCAGGTGTCCGGCACGTCGACGGTCAGCATGAAGGCGAACCTGTGGGCCGCCGGTGCAGCGGAACCGAGTTCCTGGTTCGTGACCGCGACCGACTCCAGCAGCCCGCTTGCGCAGGGCAGTCCCGTGCTGAACTCCTATATCGCGGGATCGTCGACCAACGCCCCGGTGCTGACCTCGTTCAGCAACTTCTCGGTGTCTTCGATCACGACACCGTAGTCGGCAAGTGGTCGGGTCCAGCACGCTGAGACCCGGCCTTCGGCCCTCGAACGAGGGCACGTACCGCCCGGAGCGAGCCGGTCATGTCACCACGGCATGGCCGGCTTCGCTATGAAAGGGCAGATGTCGCGATGACCCAACGTGACCGATCACGGACCAGCCCACGCTTGCCGGGTGATGCTCCGCGAGAACCGCATGGTGATTGACCACTGCGTCAGATGGAAAGGTAGCCTCCCCAAGATGACCGCCGTCGAACGGCCCGCCACCGGTGAACGTCACGTGGTGATCGCAGTCGTCACCTACCGCAGGGTCGACGACCTCTCGGCGATGATTCCGCTCGTCCTTGCGCAGCGGGCAGCGGTGGTGAACCCGGTGACGATGCTGATCGTCGACAACGACCCCGACGGTAGTGCGCGGGAGCTCGTTGCCGGCTTTGCCGCCGACGGCGTGCGCTACGCCGCCGAGCCGACGCCCGGAATCGCGGCGGCGCGGAACAAGGCGCTGTCGGAGAGCGATCCGGCCGCGCTGTTGATCTTCATCGACGACGACGAGCACCCCGTCGAGGGATGGCTCGCCGCCCTCGTCCAGACCCAGGCGGCCACCGGTGCCGCGGGGGTCGCCGGACCGGTGCTGTCGGAGTTCGAGTCGGAGCCCGATGAATGGATCCGAGCGGGAAGGTTCTTCGTCCGCCGGCGCTGGAGCACCGGAACGTCGATGAGCCTGGCGGCGACCAACAACCTGCTGCTGGATCTGACGCAGGTCACTGCGATTGGTCTCAGGTTCGATGAGCGATTCGGCCTGTCCGGGGGTTCGGACACGCTGTTCACCCGGCGCCTGGCCCGCTCCGGCCGCGCCATCGTCTGGTGTGACGAGGCGATTGTCATCGACCGGGTCCCGAATTCGAGACTGACGCACGAATGGGTGCTCAAGCGGGCCTTCCGCACCGGTAACTCCGATTCCCGCACCGCGCTCGCGCTGTGCGAGAACAACCGGCAACGCTGGCTGCTCAAGACCAGGTCGGCGGTCAGGGGAACTGCCAGAATCGTTGCCGGCGTTGGCCTGTCGGGAATCGGCGTGGTGACGCGGTCGGTCACGCGTCGGGCGCGTGGCCGCCGGGCCGTCCATCGAGGGGCAGGCATCGTCGCAGGCGCCTTCGGCTGGGTGTATTCGGAGTACGCCCGCAAGGGCACGGAGTCTGCGCCGCTGGTCGAATCGAGCGCATCGAGCCCTCGCGAACAGCACAGCTCGCCCCCACCGGCCAGTACGGCCCGCGCCAGCCGGCCAGCGGGGTGACCGGCCGGTTCCCGGATCCGCCGGATGACGCAATTCCCATGGTGGGGATTGTTGTGGTGAGTTATGGATCGCATGAGCTGCTGGCCGCGAACCTGCCGGCCATCGAGTCGGTTGGTCGCACCCGCATCGTCGTTGTCGACAATTACTATTCCGCGGACGAGCGCGCCGCGGTCCAGCAACTTGCCGTCGAGCGTGATTGGGCGCTGCTCCCCACGGACGAGAATCTGGGCTTCGGGGTTGCCGTTAACCTGGGTGTCGACCATGCGAGGGACCTGGGGTGTGACCGGTTCCTGCTGCTGAACCCTGATGCCACAGTGCCTTTGGCGGTCATCGACCAACTGCGGCTCGAATGCGACCGGCACCCGATGACCATGGTTGCGCCGGTGATCGTCCGGCCGGACGGCAGGGTGTGGTTCAAGGGCAACAGGATTGACCCGCGCAACGGGGCCGTGGGCTCCGCCGATGACTTCGCCGCGGTCGGCGCAAACGGGTGGTTGACCGGAGCCTGCGTGATGATTCACTCGGCGTTGTGGGACAGGATCGGCGGATTCGACGCAGACTACTTTCTCTATTGGGAGGACGTCGACCTCAGTTGGCGATGCTGGGCGGTCGACGGGCGACTGCTGGTGCGTTCGGACCTGATCGCGGTTCATGACGTGGGTGGCACCCAACAGAAGGCTCAGGAATCCGACGGTAAATCGACCCTGTACTTCTACTACAACTGTCGAAACAGGCTGGTCTTCGCCGCCAAACACCTTCCGGCCGGATCGGCCGTCCACTGGGTGCTGACGACACCGGTACAGAGTTATCGAATCCTGGCGCGGATGGGTAGGCGTCGGCTGCTTCGGTCGCCACGCCATGTGTGGGCAGCCATCTCGGGCAGTGCCAGCGGATTCGCCTTTCTGGTGGCTGCGCTGATCCGCCGGCTGCCAATCGTTGCGGCGCGGGCCGGTGGGGATCGGCAAGCCAGGCAGGCCGGGTCGTTGACCGCCAAAGGAGGGTATAGACGGTGAGCAGGTCTTTGAACGAGATCCTCAGCGCGCAGATCAGCAAGCTGAAAGGGTCAGATTTCACCATCGATCGACGTATTGGATTCTCCTACCTGGTCTCGGTCGTCCTGGAACGGGCCCTGATGGTTCTTCGTGGCTTTCTCCGATTCCCGTTGCGCAGCCCGCGCCCCTTTATCGGGCGGCGGGCCCGAATCCGCTCGGGCGGCAACCTGGAATTCGGCTCGAGTGTCACGTTCGGGCACAATTCGTATGTCGATGCCCTGTCCAGGGACGGCGTGATCTTCGGCAACAACGTTTCGATCGGCCGGAACACCAGAATCGAGTGCACCGGGTCGCTCAGATCGCTCGGCAAGGGCTTGACGGTCGGGGACAACGTTGGCCTCGGAACCGACAGCTTTTACGGTTGCGCGGGTGGGATCGAAATAGGGAGCGATACGATAGTCGGGAATTTTGTCTCATTTCATTCCGAGAATCACAATACGGCGGACCAGGACATCCCGATTCGCTTGCAGGGGGTTTCGCACCGGGGCATTTCGGTGGGACCCAACTGCTGGATCGGGGCCAAGGCCACCATCCTGGACGGCGCTGCCATCGAAGAGGGCTGCGTGATTGCGGCCGGCGCCGTGGTCAAGAGCGGTCGCTATGCCGCCGGCGGGATCTATGGCGGTATTCCGGCCAGATTCCTCGGCCCAAGAATCGCCGACGAGCAATGACCGATCCCGCCTTCCTGTTGATCGCGCACCCGTCACCGGATGTATACGGGTCGGACCGGCAACTCCTGGAGAGCGTCGGGGCCGCCATTGATTCGGGGTGGCGGGTGTCCGTGGTGCTGCCCGCTGCCGGCCCGCTGACCGCGTTGCTCGAAGAGGCCGGCGCGCACGTCCTCTTCGATCGATTCCCGGTACTGCGCAAGGCCGACCTCAGCCCGCTCGGCGTCATCAAACTGGCCGGCCGGTCGGTCGCCGCCACTATTCGCCTAGGGGCCCTGATTCGCAGGCTGCGGCCCACCGCTGTTTACGTCAACACGATGACCCTGCCGGTGTGGCTGCTGGCCGCGAAGCTGGCCCGGGTACCGGCCCTGTGTCATGTCCACGAGGCGGAGGAGGACCAGCCGCGTCCGGTGCGGATAGGGATGACCGCGCCGCTGCTGCTGGCGAAGGTCGTGGTGGCCAACAGTTGGGCTGCCAAGCGCGCGATCACGGATGTGATCCGACGGCTGTCCCCGCGAATCTCGGTGGTCCACAACGGCGTTCCGATGCCACCGGATCCGCCGCGCCCACCGCGGGTGCGCGCGCCCGGCGAGCCGGCAACGATTGCGCTGGTCGGTCGGCTGTCGCCGAGAAAGGGCATCGATGTCGCATTGGACGCAGTGGCTGCACTGCGCGTCGAGGGCCGACCCGTCGAGCTGATTGTCTGCGGATCGGTCTTCGAGGGTTATGAATGGTACGAGGACCAGCTCCGTCGACGTATTCAGTCGGCGGACCTGATCGGTCACGTCGAGCTGGCCGGATATGTGCATCCGACCTGGCCGGTGCTCGCCGGCGCGGACATTGTGCTGGTGCCCTCGCGCACGGAGCCCTTCGGCAACGCTGCGGTCGAGGCGCTGCTCAGTTGCCGACCGGTCGTAGCCTCCAACGTCCAGGGGCTGGCCGAAGTCATCCGGGCGGACGAGACCGGTGTGCTGGTCCGCCCGGGCGATGCCGTGGAACTGGCCGACGGGATCCGCCGGATGCTGGACGACCCGGCAACGGCCCGGCTGATGGCAGAGCGTGGCCTGGCCGACGCCGTCGACCGGTTCTCGGTGACCGGCTATCGCGCGGCGGTCGGTGCCGAACTGGCTCAGGTTGCGCTGCGATGAGCGCTCAGGGCCTTCATCTCGGCGTACCACTTCGGCCAGGCACCGAACAGGAAGAACAGGTTCGCCAGCATCAGCAGCGAGTAGATCCAAACGAAGACCGGCTGGACCCCCAGAAACAGGAACGCCAGGCACAGGACCCCGTAGTCGGCGGGCAGCACGATGATGGAGCGAAGAACCGGGGCCGGTTCGTTGGGTTGCACCTGCGGGGTTCCGGGCTGCGCGCCGGCCCGGCGAAGCTGCTCGGTCAGAATGATGGAGAAGAAGAAGACGGCGGATTCCCAGGCGAAGACCAGCGGGACCAGCAGCAGGTACTCGGTCGGCAGATCGAAGTACCGGTACCAGGAGATCAGCACGGCCAGGTGCAGTGCGGAGGACTTGACGCAGTCCACGACATGGTCGAGCCACTCGCCGGCAGGACTGCCACCACCCCGCAGCCTGGCCAGTTGACCGTCGGCGGCGTCCATCGCGAAGCCCGCGACCAGCAGCGCGGCGACGCTCACCCCCAACCAGAGACCGGCCGGCAATGTGGCCAGCAGAATGATTCCCGTGAACGTCAGAGTGGCGCTCGCCGCCGTGACCTGATTCGGGGTGAATCCCCGCTGGAACGCCACCGCCGCAAGGAACCGACCCATCCTGCGGTTGACCCAGCGAGAGTAGCCAGGAGCTCCGCGGTTGCTCTTCTGCGCCGATCGCAGCCTGGCCATGATTTCGGCCAGCGTTTCGCTGTCCTGCTGCGCCCGCGGCGGGTCGATCACGTCGAAAAGTCCTTTCCGGATTTGGCCGAATCCGTTTGCGGTTGTCCTGGAGAAACTCGTCGCATCAGCTGCGGGGGACTGTCGGGCACAATGTTAAGGGACTCGTCGGTATGCACCGTCGGAGTGTCAGGCGAAGGGGTTTCATGAGGGCACTCGTCCTTTGGGCGGAGCCGCATTCGGCAAATTTGGGTGTTCGAGCCCTCGGCCAGGGCTCGGCATCTTTGCTCAAGCGGGTCTGGCCGGAAATCGAGGTCGAGTTCCAGGGTTTCGGCCCCGGCGCCGCTCCGCTCCGCATTGGCAACCCCCGGACCTTGGTGCGACATTACCTGGCGCGGCACAGCGAGTTGGTCGACTGGATTCGAACCTTCGACCTGGTGCTCGACACCCGGGCCGGCGACAGCTTCGCCGATATTTACGGTCTACGGCGCCTCGCGACGATGTCGGCGATGGCCGAGCTCGTCCGCAAGGCCGGCGTGCCCATGGTGATGGGCCCGCAGACCGTTGGGCCTTTCGGCACCGTGCGTGGGACCAGGATGGCGCGCTGGTCCCTGCGCCGGGCGACGATCGTGATGGCCCGCGACTCCGACAGCGCCCGCGAGTCGTCCAGGCTGGGTCGCGAGGTCGATGCCCTGACAACCGATGTCGTCTTCGCGCTGGCCGTGCCACAGGTTCAGAAGTCACGGGACGTGATCTTCAATGTGTCCGGCCTGTTGTGGAGTGAAAACCCACATGTGGACTCTACGCGCTACCAGAACGTCGTCACCGAGATCTGCCGTTCGGTCGTTGCGGGTGGCCGCCAGTTGACGTTGCTGTCGCACGTGCTCGATTCCGACCTGGCGGACAACGACGTACCCGCGGCCAAGGACCTCGCCGCCCGGCTCGGCGGCACCGTCGAGGTCGTCGTTCCCCGCTCGCTGGAAGAGGTGCGTGAGGTGCTCGCGTCGGGGGCCATCGTGGCGGGCTCGCGCATGCATGCCTGCCTCAACGCACTGTCGGTGGGCACTCCGGCGGTGTCCTTGGCGTACTCGCGCAAGTTCGAGCCGCTGATGCGGGACCTCGGCTGGGACCATGGCATTGACCTGCGCACGGACGACAATGCCGCCCGGGCGGTGCTCGAACTGCTCAATCGCGCCGATCTCGACGACGGCGTGCGGGATGTCCGGGGTCGCGCGGACGCCCTGCTGACGACTGCGGAACAGTCCCTGCGAGCCTTGCGATGAAGTTCGCCAAGCCACGCCCCGTCGCCGCCGGTGGCAAGGACGGGCGGCGCGGGGGCCATGACGACAAGCTCGGGCAGAAGGCGGCCCGGGGCGCACTGGTCATGGTGGCCGGTCAGGGCAGCCGGATCGTCATCCAGTTGGCCTCCGTTGTGGTGCTCGCCAAGCTGCTGACGCCGCAGGACTACGGGCTCGTCGCGATGGTGCTCTCGTTGGTCGGCATCGGGGAGATCTTCCGCGACTTCGGTCTGTCGACGGCCGCGGTGCAGGCGGAGACCCTGTCAAAGGCCCAGCGGACCAATCTGTTCTGGCTCAACACCGGTATCGGCGCGACCCTGTCGTTGATCGTCTTCTGCTCGGCAGGGCTGATCGCCGCCTTCTTCGGGGAGCCGCTGCTGACGCCGATCGCCCAGGCGCTCTCGCTGACCTTCCTGATCAACGGAGTGGCCACCCAGTACCGGGCGGACCTGAACCGTCACATGAAGTTCGGCTCACTCGCGCTCTCCGACGTGCTGGCCCAGGGCGTCGCGCTGGTGGCGGCCGTGATCTTCGCGCTGCTGGGCGCCGGCTATTGGGCGCTGGTCGCGCAGCAGATCACCCAAGTGACGACCGTGCTGGTGCTGGTGGTCTGCTTCGGCCGCTGGCTGCCCGGACTGTGGCGGCGAAAGGTCCCCTTGAAGGGGTTCCTGAAGTTCGGCTGGAACCTGATGGGAACGCAGCTGATCGGCTACGCGAGCAACAATTTGGACTCGATCATCATCGGCCTGCGGTTCGGCGCATCGCCGCTCGGAATCTACAACCGCGGCTTTTCCCTGCTGATGAGCCCGCTGAGTCAGCTGCGTGCGCCGACCACAACGGTGGCGCTGCCCGTCCTGTCCCGGCTGCAGCATGACGAGGAGCGCAGCGGCAGATACATCAAGCGCGGGCAGATAGCCCTTGGCTACTCGATTGTGCCCGGGCTGGCGTTCGTCGGCGGTGCCGCTGTGCCGCTGGTGAACCTGTTGCTGGGCGATGCCTGGGCAGAAGTGGCGCCCATTCTGGCGCTGCTGGCCGTTGCGGGCGCCTTTCAGACTCTGTCGTATGTCGGGTACTGGGTTTACCTGTCCCGGGGCCTGACATCGCAGCTCTTGCGGTACACGATGGTGACCTTCGTGATCAAGGCGGTCTGCATCCTGGGTGGCAGCAATTGGGGGATCGTCGGGGTCGCCGCCGGTTACGCGCTGGCACCGGCACTGTGCTGGCCGCTGTCCCTCTGGTGGCTGAACAGGATCACCGTCCTGCCGATGCGGAGCCTGCTGTTGGGGGCCCTGCGGATCGTCAGCCTGGCCGCCGTCGCCGGCGGCGCCGCCTTCGTCACGTCCTGGTTGTTGCGGGCGGAACCCTCCGTGCTGGCCCTGGTGGCGGCCGGCGGGGTGGTGCTTGCCTGCTACGGCGTCGGGGCGCTGCTGTTCTCCCGGATCCGGGAGGATATCGGCGCTGTGCTCGACACCGGTCGCAAGATGCTGCGCAGGTGAGAAGGCGTCATCGGTCGGCGTTCGACGACCTCGTCGCGGGCGACGACACAGCTCTTGGGTGTTGATCTTGGAGGAAGTCCCAATGCTCACCGTCATGCAGTCGTTCGCCGCAACTCGGCGCACCACCAATCCGTACCTTCTGCAATTGGTCGACTCGGTGGCCGGGTCGGTGCACACCGTGAACTTTTCCTGGTCGAACGCCCTCCGTGGCAGGTTCGACGTCCTTCATCTGCACTGGCCCGAGAATCTCTGCCGCAGCCCCACGAGGTGGAAGGCGTGGCTGCGTCGAGGTGCTTTCCTTGCCCTGCTGATCCGCATCAGGTGGAGCAGGCGGGCGTTGGTCCGCACCCTGCACAACGCCCGGCCGCATGAAGCCGGTGGCCGGGTCGAGAAGTGGTTGCTACATCTGTGCGATCGGACGACCACGGTCTGGATCGCGCTCAGCGCGCAGACACCGGCGCCGGTCCCTGACGCCACGGTGGTGGTTATCCCGCACGGGGATTACCGACAGTGGTTCAGCGGCTTCCCGCGTCCGCCTGCGGAAGCCGGCCGGATGCTGTACTTCGGGCTCATCCGGCCGTACAAGGGTGTCGAATCTCTGCTCGAGGCGTTCGGGGACATCAAGGATCCGGTGCTCCGGCTCCGCATAGCCGGCAAGCCGGTTGAGCCGGCCCTCGCTGCGCAGATCGTGGCCGCCGGCCAGACCGACCACCGGATCTCCTCGGACCTGACCTACATCGACGATGCCCAGCTCGCTGATGAGGTCGGTCGGTCGGAATTGGTGGTCCTGCCGTACCGGGACCTGCAGAACTCCGGCTCCCTGCTGTTGGCGCTGTCGCTGGATCGTCCGGTGCTGGTCCCCGACAACGTCATGACCCGGGAATTGGCCGACGAGGTCGGCCACTCCTGGGTTCTGCGATACGCGGGTTCGCTCACCGCGCAAGATCTGCAGAACGCAATTGCATCGGTGGCCAGGGCGAACCCGGCCGGCCCGCCCGACCTTGCCCTACGCAGCTGGGTTATTGCCGGCAAGGCCCATGTTGCGGCGTACGAGGAGGCCGCCCGGCGGTCAGCAACGGGTGGTCGTCGGCGACGGCGGCGGTCCGGAAAGTCCGACGCTCCGCAGGCGGTCGCGACCAAGCGGTCCTGACACCGAGCCCCGGGGTTCCGAGACTATCCGGTGACGGGCTCGCGAGCCCGCGGACTCCGCCGCTTGAGCTTGAGCATCGGCCGCTCGATCAGCACCCAACTGGCAACGGCCAGCGGCACCGTGACGATCAGTGCGACCAACCCGAAAAGGAAGGGATTCCAGGTGGCCAGGCCCGCCATGACCAGGGCCTGCTGGACTGGAAAGCCGTAAATGTAGATGCCGTAGGACACATCGCGGTTCTTCAGCTGTAGCAGCTGGTTCTTGATTGCCCCGCCGCACCAGATGACCAGGTACCCGAGCGCAGGCGCCGCGAGCAGTCGGTAGTCGGACAGGAACCAGGATCCGACCACCAGTGCCCCTGCGATGGCCACCATCCACCATCGGGAGGAAATGCGATGGCGGTAGACGTAGATCGTCATTCCGGTGATGAACATGAAGCCGAGCCGGGCGCCGGTCCGGATGTAGAAGTTCGTCGGCACCAGGTCGAAGGCAATGGCGATGTTCAGGGCCCAGAAACCCGCGAAAATGGCCGCCACCACCGGTGGTCGCACCAGTCGGCAGACACCGAGGGCCAGGAGTGCGGCGTAGGCCAGCGCTTCCCAGAAAAGGGTCCACAGGGAGCCGTTCCACACACCCGGATACGGCACATCAGTCGGTGATGATGCGACGTCATAGAACTGCATCTTGAGCAGCGAGTTGTCGATGATGTAGTCCTGCACCGAATGTGGCCCGGCGAAGAGCTGACCGACGTCCTTTCCCTGGAGCGCGGTCGACACGGGTGCAAAGACCAGTGCAACGATGATCAGGCACGCCCAGAAGGCGGGCACAATGCGGAGAATTCGGTTCTTGACGTAGGGGCCTATTTTTGGCTTGTGGAGCCAACTGCCGACCAGCAGGAAGCCGCTGATGACGAAGAATCCGTCGACCGAGAAGTCGCCGAAGAACTGCTTGCCGGGCCCGTCGGGGAATTCCCGACCGGACAGCGGGAACGCATGCCAGAAGATGACCGTACTGGCGAGAATCAGCCGGACGAAGTTCAGTGAATTGGCCCGGTGGTCGACCAGGGTGCCGAGCGTCGCAGCACCCGTCGGGCGCTCGATCGGCGGGGTCGGTCGCGCACCTTGCTGCACCCCGTCCGCCGGGGTCCGCTCGCTCATTGCCAACGCCTCGATGTCGAGGGGAACTCGGGGTGCAGTGCGCCAAACGAGTCGGTTCCGTCCCCGTCGTCGGGTTCGGCCGCGGATGCCCGGAAGGCCAACCCCAGCGCCAGCGTCAACGTGGGAAGACTTCCGTACAGCGGGCTGAACGCCAGGTTCCACATGGAAAAGCAGATCAGGAACAACGACACTGCACTGCCGGTGCGCGAGATGATGCCGTCGATCAAGCCCCGCACCAGAATGACCGCGATGGCCGCGGTGAGTACCAGACCGACCAGGCCGAACTTGGCCCAGAGGCCGCCGGTGATCGAGTGCAACTCGATCTTCCCGCCGAACATGAAGTTGTCGACGTAGCCGTTGTTCGGATCGTAATTGATCGTGAGCATTGCCCGCTTCGCCGCGGTGATGTCGTGCAGGTTCGGGATGACACCGACACCGAAACCCATAGGTCGAAAGCCCATGAGGCCGATGGTGGCGGCCAGTTCCGGACGCCCGCCCAGGATGAGCGACCCCGCCGTGTCGATCTGCGCTATCGATCTGGCCTGTGCCTCTTCGCCCAGCACCCCATCCACCAGCAGGGTGGTCCCGAGGTTGTAGATCGCTACTGTGACGCCGACCATCAATAACGCCGTCCACGTCCGCGACGAGGCGCGGGATTGCGATACCGGCCGCATCTGCCAGGCGACCAGGATCGCGGTCAGCAGGAAGGTGGCGAAGTACGAGCGTGAATCGGCGATTGCCGAGACCCCCGCCAGGCCGAGAACCAGCAGCAGTTCCAGGAAACGCTTGCCCGGCCGGTTGGCTGCGGAGAGCACGAAAATGGCGAGTGGGATCGCCCAGGCAAACTTCCAGGCATTGGCGCTGAACCGGCCGTCGCCCAGCATCGCCGCGGCCAGCATGCCGGCTCCGAAGGCCATTCCGACCTGGCTGATGGTCAGTACCCGCCGTGCCCAGAGAATGACGCCGATTCCGCAGAGCAGACCAATGATGAGTGCTGCGTCGTTGAGTCCGGCGCCGATACCAACCTGATGGTCGGTCCTCGACATCGCCGCGAGCAGTGCGCCGGAGGCGAGTGCCAGGACGCCGACCACGAACATGAAACGGGCACCCCAGTAATGCCGAAGGTGGCCGATCCAGACCGGGATGAGGAACAGCGCGACAATGTATCCGGTGGTAAAACCCACCTCAATGAACTGTCTGAGGCCGAGCAGGAACAAGGCCGTAAATGCCACTAATTTCTCGAATATTTGCGATGCATCGCCGCCGAAATGCGGCAATTGATCAATATCTTGGCTGGCCGTCCGGATGGACTGGTCGGGCTTCGTCACGTCACCCCCATCACGCTGAAAACCTTGCTGTCCGCGACACGGAAAGGATATCACCCGGATGGCCGATCATCATCGACTGTTCGGTCGTCAGGTCACTCTCGGTAATTGCGGAACGAACGCTGTGGGTGGCTGCCGTCATGCCGAATGGTCGTTCGTCGTGGCCTTGGCCCGGCGGTAGGAGCTCCGAGCCACTCGTATCGCCTTTCGCCAGTTCGCCGCCGCCGAGCTGATGGAGTGATAGCCGCGAAAGCTCGGCGACCGACGGCCGGCCAGGCGCCGACCGATGATTCGCGCCAGCAGCATCGTGCGGCGTTCAACCTGCAGTGGTTGCACAGCGGCGACCGCGTCCAGGTCCAGCGGTTCCAGATGCAGCACGCCGTCATTCATCGCGGCCAGGAGCAAGCGGTGGCCCTCTGCGGTGCGTCCGATGGCGACCGAGGACCCATCGGCTTCATCGAACACCGGGTAACCACGGCTGTCTGTTTTCCAGTAGTCGCCCACGGCGATGTCGGCATGTCCGCCGGTCCCGTCGGGGCAGATCTTGCAGCGGTCCTGGATTGCCCGACCCAATCCCTCGCCCCAGGCCTGCTCGTACGAGAGCGAGCCCTGGCGACCGTTCTGATCCTCCACCGTGAATCGACCGGGCCAACCCAGACCGCGATAACGAAGACTTGCCGTCTCGCGGGGGGCGAGTCCGAGTTCGACGACGAGTTTGTCCGTCGCGTGCTGGGACGGCACTCCGGCACAGAAAAAGGACAGCAGTACCGGCGATTCGGCATCGCGGTCCGGCTTGATCAGCCGGCTGACTGCGTATGTCTCGCAGGGCTTGCCGACGAAGCTCTGCCGCAATTGTCCGGCATCGAAGATCTCGGCATTGCCGACCGGTGCGTAGCGGGAGCCCGCTGCGGCAATGACCTCGGCACGGGTCCGAAGGGTGAGCGGCACCGTCCTGGTGGGCTCGGAGGTGGACGGACCTGCGCCGACGACGCTGTCGGTCCGTCCCGATCGGATCAGCCAGTCCGACAGCGCGGACAGCACGCCGGCGCTGCTGCCGTGATAGCGGATCTCCGGGTCAACAGCCCAGGCCAGCCATGACGAGTGGTACGGGCCCATGGTCGGGTGCACGTTCGCGTGGCGATCGGAATTGGCATGCACGGATATTCCGGGGCATGCTCGCCGAAAGGCCCGCTTCTGGTCGGCCACCGTGCCCATTTCGCCGGTGCTTTCTCCGTTCGACAGCACTGCGGGGTCGCACACGGGCCGCAGGAATCCCTGCGCGTCCAGTTTCATGGAGATGCCCGGGGACAAAGTGGCACAGGCGCCGCAACCGGTACAGTTGTTCCGCCGGACGACGTCCTCGACTGCGGAATACAACGCTCGACTGCGCACTCTTGGTCCTTCTCCTCCGGTGATGCGGAAGCGATCGAGTGGACCTCGGTCCGTCAGCGGGTGTTAGGCAAGAGCGATCATTTCCCGTGCTGATCGCTACTGTGAGTAAGCATGCCATAGGATCGATGAGCGGCAAAGTGAGCCAGTCCCTCGGCATTCGTGCGCCTCATCGCCGTAATCGGCACTTCACCCATCTGGGGATCAGGGTTCCTGTGCTTGCATGCGGTGAGTAACGCTGACACCGGTCACGACTTCCGCCCCGGCCTGGGGGTGCCGCCGCGCCCGCTTCGCACCGGGCCTGCCCGAGGTGTGCGAAACTAGCCCAATCGGGTCAGGGGTGTGGGGCCTCGGTTCGGCAGGAGTGCAACTCCTTACTTCGGGTGTTGAATTCAGGGGTAACAGGAAGTTAGCTGGTCGGGCCGCACAGGCGGGTTTGGCAGTGAAAGGGAGGGTGCTTGCATGGAACTTCGCCAATACGTCGGCGCCCTCCGCAAGGGCTGGTGGATCATTGCCATCGCCGTCATTCTCGGCACTTGTGGCGGTGCGCTGGTCAATTTCCGGGCAACGCCGCAGTATGCGAGCACGGTGACCTTCTTCATCAGCACGCCGACGGAGGGCGGAACCTCCCCGCTGGCGGCTGATCAGTTCGCAACCCGCCGCATCACCTCCTATGTTGGCCTGCTGAGCAGCGACGTTGTGGCACAGCGCATTGTCGAAACCAGTGGCGTCGACCTGAGTGCGGCTCAGGTCAGGTCGCGGATCACCGGCGATGCCGACCTGAACACGGTCTTGCTCACCGCCACGGTGACCGACTCGTCACCGGAGCGATCGCTGGCGATGGCCCAAGCGATTGCCACGGATTTCGGCTCGACCGTCAACGAGGTGGATCCGATCGGCCCGGACAACGTGGTCCTGCGGGTCATCTCCGGGCCGACGCTGAACCCCACGCCCGTCTCGCCACGGACAACGTTCAATCTGGCCGCCGGGTTCGCCCTCGGCCTGGTGGCCGGCGTCATCATCGCCCTCCTGCGGGTTCTGCTCGACACGACGATTCGCCAACCGCAGGTCCTGCGGACATTGACCGAAGTACCGGTGCTCGGCGTCATCCCGTTCGAGAAGTCGGCGAAGAAGTCGCCCCTGATCTCCGAGGGCCAGGCGCGGTCGATCCGCGCCGAGGCATTCCGCCAACTCAGAACCAACCTGCAGTTCGTCGATGTCGAACGTCCGGTTCGGGTGTTGGTCGTCACCTCATCTGTCGCAGACGAGGGAAAGTCGACCACGGCAACCAATCTCGCCGTTTCCTTCTCGGAGTCGGGCCGGCAGGTCCTGCTCATCGAGGCCGACCTGCGCCGGCCGCGGGTCGCGGACTATCTCGGACTCGAACGTGCGGTGGGTCTGACGAACGTGCTGGCCGGCCAGGTTGATATCGACGACGTGATCCAGCCGTGGGGACGGGGTGGTCTGAGCGTGCTGCCCAGCGGATCGATTCCGCCGAACCCTTCCGAACTGCTCGGCAGCCCGCGCATGCTCAGCCTGCTCGAACGCCTGAAGACCCGATTCGAGATCATCGTGATCGACACGCCGCCACTCCTCCCGGTCACCGACGCCGCCGTGGCGGCCGCACACGCCGACGGTGCGGTCCTGGTGGCCCGGTACGGCAAGGCGACCCGCGGTCAGGTTTCCACTGCCGTTCGTTCCCTCCAGTCGGTTGACGCGAGACTGCTCGGCACCATTCTGAACATGACCCCGATCAAGGGGTCGGACGGATACGAGTCCTACGGATACGGCTATTACGAGGAGGATTCGTCCAGGTCCGTGACGTTGGAGCAGATCGACCAGTCGCCGGTCGATGGGACGTTGGCGTCGCCCATCGGGCTGTCTCGTGCCGCTGCGGACACCGTGGACCAGGCGACCCCAACGAACGGAACGCCGACAACGAACGGAACGCCGACAACGAACGGAACGCCGACAACGAACGGTGCGAATGCGCCTCGTCGGCCGACTCGGATGAAGCCGGGATCGAAGCCGGACGCGTAGATCGGCCGAATCGGGGGTAGTGGGTCAGTCTGCTTCTTTCGAGTGGATCAACTCTTCGTTACGAGATCTTGCGGCTGTTTCGAGAACGTGATCGAGCCCGCTATTGCCTATTTGGGTGAATCGATCGTCGCAAGGTCTGCTTTCGGTTACTATTGATCACGACAGCCGCGCGTTGGAGTGAGGCGTCCTCGACGAGGCGGATGTATCGCACCCGACCGTGCGAGCATTGACCTTGACCTCGGAGGACTCCCTGTGAGCTTGCGCATCGGCTATGCCCCTGGCGCCTACGACCTGTTCCACGTCGGCCACCTCAACATCCTGCGCCACGCCAAGAGCCAGTGCGATTACCTCATCGCCGGCGTTGTCTCCGATGAGATGTGCGAACTGACCAAGGGCCGCCGACCGGTGATCCCCCTGGCCGAGCGCCTCGAGATCGTGTCGCACATTTCCTATGTCGATCAGGCGGTCGCCGAGGTTGTCCCGGACAAGCTCGAAACCTGGGAGTCCGTTCGGTTCAACGTCCTGTTCAAGGGTGACGACTGGCGTGGGACCGCCAAGGGTCAGAAACTCGAGACGGACTTCGCGGCGGTTGGTGTTGAGGTCGTGTACTTCCCGTACACCATGCACACTTCCAGCAGCCTGCTGCGCAGAGTTCTGGCCGGCATCGACAGCGAGCGCGAGCGGTCGACGGCCACGGGATAGTCTGTCCACGTATAGCGACGAGGCTAGCCGCCTCGAGAACGATGCCATCACTCGAACGGGGGAGTCATGACGCGAGGACTTCCCTTTTTGGTTGCTGGCAGTTAGGTTTATTGCATCAAGAGGGGCGCGGGGGCGCTCCTTTGACTAGCACAGATCGTCGGATGGGGAGCTTCCTGTAGTAGCCCGCCAGACAGGTCTGGCCAGCTCGAACGGCCTCGCCGTTGACTCGCGCAGTGCAGCAAGACATAGGGGATCAGACATGGCACTTACGACCGAGCCGGTCGTATCAGGCAGGCGCCTGTTCCGGTCGTTCTTCGCCCGGACCAACGCGCCCGCCCCTGAGGTTGAAGAAGTACCAACCGGTGCTGTCGAAGCCACCAACGGTGCCGAGCAGCTGCTTGCGGGAGCCGGCCGCGGAAAGCGTGGTGGTTGGGGTCGTCGCTACTCGGCCAGGTTGCTGGTCACCGACTTCCTCGCTCTGCTGGCTGCGTCGGTTGTTGTGCATCTGATCCGTTTTCCGGCGGTGACTGTCGATGGCAGCATCGACCAGATCTACGTGCCCTACGTTGCCCTGACTGCCGTCCTGCTCGTTGTCTGGATGCTGGCCCTGACCTGGTCCGGCAGCCGGGATCCCAAGACCATCGGCTACGGCGCCACCGAGTACAAGCGGATCATGCACGCCACCTTCGCGGTGTTCGGTGCGGCCGCGATCGCGTCCTATCTTTTCAAGCTCGAACTGCCGCGCAGCTACCTGCTGGTGATGATGCCGGTCGGCCTCGCCGCGATCCTGGGATCCCGGTTCGGTTGGCGTCGTTGGCTGCACCGTCAGCGGGAAGCCGGCCACTTCCAGTCCAAGGTCCTCGCAGTCGGCAATATCCACACGGTGACCGAGTTGCTCCATGATCTGCGTCGGGCCCCGCAGGCCGGGTACAAGGTGATCGGTGTCTGCATCAGCCAGCCCAAGCTCGCCGTGGACGCAGACGGAGGCCAACTACTCGAGATCAACGGTGTCCCGGTGCTCGGCGGCTTCGAGGACATTGCCGGAATCGTGCGGTCGTCGGGGGCCGATACGGTGGCCGTCACCAGTACCGCATCATTCGGTCCCAGCCGAGTGCGCAAGCTCAGCTGGGAACTCGAAGACACCAATGCCGAGCTCATCCTGGCGCCCGCGCTGACCAACATCGCCGGGCCACGGGTGCATACCCAGCCGGTTGCCGGACTGCCCCTGATTCACGTCGATCGCCCGACCTACCGCGGCGCCAACCAGATTCTGAAGAAGTCCTTCGACTTCGTCGGCAGCCTGTTCCTGATTGTGCTGTTCTCGCCGGTGCTGCTCGGTTTTGCACTTGCCATCAAGCTCACCAGCAAGGGCCCGGTCTTCTTCCGGCAGGATCGCGTCGGGATCAACGGCGAGATCTTCAAAATGATCAAGTTCCGGTCGATGGTGATCGACGCGGAGGCTCGGCTGGAGAAGCTGCAGAACGAGAACCGGGACGCCGGCAACGTGGTGCTGTTCAAGATGAAGAACGACCCGCGCATCACCACCATCGGCAAATTCATCCGCCGCTTCAGCATCGACGAGTTGCCTCAGCTGTTCAACGTCGTCAAGGGCGACATGAGCCTGGTCGGGCCTCGGCCGCCACTGAAGGCCGAGACCGATCTGTACGGCGACGAGGCCCGTCGTCGGCTCTTGGTGAAGCCCGGCATGACCGGTCTGTGGCAGGTATCCGGCCGCTCCGACCTGACCTGGGACGACACCGTCCGGCTCGACGTCTATTACGTCGAGAACTGGTCGATCACCGGGGACCTGGTCATCATCTGGAAGACGGCGAAGGCCGTTGTCTCCTCCTCCGGCGCCTACTGATCGGTCCGAACGGACCAGCGTGTCGCGATCCTGAAGACTTTGTTGCAGGCGGGCGGGCGGTCGACTCACGTCACCGCCCGCCCCACCACACCCGGTCCGCGGCCAACATCGACCCGCTGCTGTGCAAAGGTGTCAGGGTGAGTTCGCGCGCCAGGCTCGGCCGGCGCTTGACTCCGGGAACCCGGAAGGTGGCAGGAGTGCTGTCTGCACGTCGATTTCTCACTCGTCGATCTCTCACCGCGCTTGCGTGTGCGGCGGTCGTCGGGTTCAGCTCAGCCGCGTGCGCGACCCAGGCCACCGCCGCGGCCGAGGTCGGTGACGTCTCGATCTCCGAGGCGTTGATCTTCGATCGCACCTCGGCGGTGGTGCAGCAGGTAGTGGCCGCGGGAAACCCCACACCGGACTCGTCGACCCTCGCCGAGCTGAACCGTCGGCAGGCCACATCGGCCATCCGCAGTGAACTGCTGCAACTCGCGGCCGCCGACGCGGGCATCGTGATCACCGACGAGCAGGTCAACGCAGCGCTGGCCGACACAACGGCCACCGATGCGGCCGCGCAGCTCGGCGCGCCGGCAACGATGGTTGATCAAACGGTTCGTGACCTGCTCCGGCTGGAGGGATTGGTGTCCACCCAGTCGGCACAGGGAGCACCGATCAAGAACGTCGTGGTGGACATCGACGGAGTGTCGGTGGCCACCCGTGACGAGGCCGTCGCGACCAGAACGCAGTTCCTGGCCGATCCGCAGTCGGTCGACGGCGTGATCGCCGCGTCGCAGGCGCCGGTCCAACCACAGACGGCGACCATTCTGACGACGCCGACGGTCGCCCCGACCGGAATCTTCAACGCTGATCCGGGCGACGTGATCCTGTACCCGAACCCTGACGGTTACTACGTCGTACGAATCCTGGACCGAAAGGTCGAGGACGGGGTGCTCACTGCCGCCGACCTCACGCCACAGGATCTCGGCGGGAAGTTCGACCTTGGTGCCCTGCTGCTGCAACCGTTCGCCGAACAGGTCGGTGTTTCGGTGAATCCTCGGTTGGGGGTCTGGGATCCGCTGACCCTGCAGGTGGTTCCGGGCGGCAGCGGGTTGTGAGCGGTGCAGCGTCCGGCGACTCGCCGGTGCCGCAATCACCAGGATCGGGTCGGCGACTGCTCGATGCGGTGGCCGTGATGGACCGCCTGCGCTCGCCCGGCGGGTGCCCCTGGGATGCCGAACAAACCCACTCCTCATTGCTGCGCTACCTCATTGAGGAGTGCTACGAGCTGGTCGAGGCCGTCGAACTCGGCGATCGGACGGCAATCCGCGAAGAACTCGGTGACGTCCTTCTGCAGGTCCTGTTCCATGCCCGGATCGCGGCGGAGACCCCGGCCGCCGAAGGCGGTTTCACCATCGACGACGTCGCGGGTGACCTCGTCGACAAACTGGTGCGCCGGCATCCGCACGTCTTCCAGACCGACGCCACCCCGGTGTGGACCGCTGCCGACCAGCAGGAACGCTGGGACGAACTGAAGAAGACCGAGCGCGGTCGGTCCGGGGTGCTGGACGGGGTCGCCTTCGGTCAACCCGTCGCTGGCTCTGGCGGCCAAGCTCGGTGCCCGGGCCACGAAGTTCGCGGTGACGGTCGATCCACCGATCGGTGAGTCAGCCGCCGAGGCACTGTTCCGGATTGCTTATGCAGCTGGTGCCAGGGGCGAGGACCCGGAATCGGCGCTGCGGGCCGTTGCCATCACGCATGCCAAGGCCCTCGCCGCCGCCGACGGCGCGGACCAGCCGTCCTAATCAACGTCGCGGCGCTTGAAGCCGGCGATGCCGATCGCGATCAGCGCCGCCGCTACCAGCACCAGCACAATCATCGGCGCCCAGCGCATCTCCGCCGTCGGTACCTGCGGAATGTGGGTGTACGGCGACAGGTCCATCAGCCACTGCGGAAATTGCAGTAACTGGCCCAGCTGTCCGAGCAGCAACGCGACGACCAGCGCCGCCCACGCCAGCGCGGTGAACCGCGGGAGCCAGCCGAACAGCGCGACCGCGAGACCACCGAGCACCAACGTCGCCGGGACCTGAACCAGCATCGCGGCGACGGCCGCGCCGAAACCACCACCCATGTCGCCGACGAGTGCGCCGTTCAGCAGACCACCGACCACGCCGGCGACAGCCAGCAGAATGGCGGGTCCGAGCACCACGAAGAGCAGGTGCCCGGCCATCCACCGTTGCCGGCTGACCGCGGTGGCCAACACCGGACCGAGCCGATCGGCGGTCTCCTCCCCGCTCATCCGCAGCGCCGACGAGATGGCGAAACCGCCCACGATCAGTCCGGCGAGCACGCCCATGGTCGACAGCAGCATGTCGGTGATCGCACCCGCGCCGCCGATCTTCGCCATCAGGTCCGCCAGTTGCGGGTTGCCGGTCAGCAGGTCACTACTGGTGGAGGCGACCCCGCCGGTGACGGCGCCGAGCGCGGCCATCCCGACCACCCAGCCGATGAACGCGCCCCGCTGTAGCCGGATGGCCAGCGCCTCCGGTGTGCGCAGGCCGGGATTGGTGGCCGGCCCGAGCCGGGCCGGGAACAGGGCCAACCCGAGGTCCCGGCGATCCAAGAGAGCGCCCGCGATCAGCAGGCCGGCGACGGTGGCCAGCACGAACAATCCGAGAACCGCGAAGTTGTTCCCGCCGTAAGGCTGAACATGGTTCGCCCAGCCCTGCGGGCTCAGCCAGGTCAGCGCGCTCAGCGAGCCCTGGACATCACCGATCGCCCGCAATGCGAAGGTGCCGGCCAGTACGGAACAGGCGATACCGATGGCAGTGCGGGAACTCTCGGCAAGTTGGGCGGCGACCGCCGCCACCCCCGCGAAAACCAGGCCGCAGCCGGCCATCGCGGCACCGAAGGCCAGGGATCCGGCGGCAGACTCCCCACTGCCGATGCCGGCCACTGCGATCAGCACGCCGATCGCGATGCTGGCGCCGATGGCGACGGTGACCGCGGCCGCGAGCGGGGCGGCCCGGCCGACCACCGCGGAGGACAGCAGTTCCGTCCGTCCGGTCTCCTCGTCCGCCCTGGTCCGGCGAATCACCGTGAAGATCGACATCAGGGCGACCATGGACGTCCCGACGGCGCCGATCCGCCACGCCGAGATGGCACCGATGGAGGTGTCGGAGATCGGTCCGGTGATCGCCAGGAACGCCGGGTTGCCGGAAATGCTCAGGGCCAGGGCGGCGCGTTCGGCCGCGTCCGGGTACAGCGCGGCGATGGTGGAGAAGGTAGACGCCGCAACGGCTCCGATACCCAACACCCAGACCAGCAGCGGGATCCGCTCGCGCCGCAGGTTGAGCCTGATCAAGGCGCCGGTTCCGGTGAGCCGGTCGCGGGTGGCCCGGCCGGCGGCCGGTGCCCTGTTCACGGCGACGGTGGCGGTCATCGTGCCGCCACCTTCTGATGGCGGCCGAAACGCTTGCCCTGGGTGTGGTCATCGGCCGGCTGTCCCACGGCCGGCTCGACACGCTCGCCGTAGTGCCGCAGGAACAGCTCCTCCAGGGTCGGCGGGGTCGCGGTCAGACTGCGGACGCCGCCGCCGACGAGGACCCGCAGGACACGGTCCAGCTCCGTCGAGTCGACGTCGAACCTGGCTCTGGCGCCGTCGATGACCAGGTCGTGCACTCCCGATCCGGCGATCAATCCGGGCGGCATTGCGTCCAGTTCGGCGCTGATCGCCGTTCGAGTCAGGTGCCGCAACTCGGTCAGGGTGCCGGTCTCGACGACGGCGCCGCTGCGGATGATGCTGACCCGATCGCACAGCGCCTCCACCTCCGACAGGATGTGACTGGACAGCAGGACCGTCCTGCCCCGTGACTTCTCGGTGGTGATGCAGTCCTGGAACACCGCCTCCATCAGCGGATCGAGACCGGTTGTCGGTTCGTCCAGGATGAGCAGTTCGACGTCGGATGCGAGGGCGGCGATGATGGCGACCTTCTGCCGGTTGCCCTTGGAGTACGCGCGGCCCTTCTTGCGGGGGTCGAGCTCGAATCGTTCGATGAGTTCGTCCCGGCGAGCGGTGTCGATGCCGCCGCGCAGCCGGGCGAGCAGGTCGATCACCTCGCCGCCGGACAGGTTGGGCCACAGGTTGACATCGCCGGGGACGTAGGCGAGCCGGCGGTGCAGTTGCACCGCGTCGCGCCACGGGTCCCCGTCGAGCACCCGGGCCGTGCCGGAATCGGCGTGCAGTTGGCCGAGCAGGACCCGGATGGTGGTGGACTTCCCGGATCCGTTCGGGCCGAGAAAGCCGTGCACCTCACCGGTGGCGACCGACAGATTCAGGCCGTCCAGGGCGCGAACCGCCCCGAAGGTCTTGACGACGTCGGTGACGTCAATTGCGGTACTCATCACGCTGGGCCTTTCTCCAGGCGTCACACGGGAAGGGGATTCGCCACTGGGTGGCTCGGAGCGCTGGGGCCCGATGGGCCCGAGGCCGGATCGGCAGCCGCAGCGACGCGCTGATGTTCGACGAACGCGTCCAGGTACTCGGATGTGGTGAACATTCCGTGGGTGAAAAGTTCCAGGGTCGGCACGGTGAACTTCCTCGAAATGGCCACAATGTCTGTCTCTGTCGGCCCGTCGCCGCTTGACGGCGGGACGAGGTGCCGAGCGAGCAGGAACATCCCTAATTTCAAGGTGCTCAGCACTTCGGCCCTGGCCCGCTCATCGGCGGTGGGCCGGACCTTTCCTGCGTCGACGGCCGCCCGAAGGTAGGTCTCGGTGTCCTGCACCACAAGGTTCCACAACCGCGTGGCGAACTCCCCGCCCTCGGTGATCGTCTGGATGATGTACGGCACCAACGGACTCAACTGTGGGGTGCGGGACATCAGGTCCATCAGGTCCCCGGCCCCCAGGTGGGTCGACGCGTGTTGCGTCAGGTCATCGATGCAGTCGCCGGTATAGCCGTCGCAGGCCTCGCGTAGCCCGTCCTTCGACCCGAAATGGTGAATCACCAGTGCTGCGGAAACACCGGCATCGGCGGCGATCGCGCGCACCGTGGCCGATTGGAAGCCGTGCCGGCCGAAGTACACGATCGCGGAATCCCGGATTCGGGCGCGCGCCGTCAGGTCGTCGACCGGCTTGCGTGCTGAACACATGAACAGCATACTAAACACGCGTTCAGTGCGCTGGCAAGGGGCGTGCTGCTCCTGTCCTGCGTGACCCTGGTCCCAACTGCCGCTGGCGGCGCCCCGCGCTACTCGCCGGGGTAGCGCACCCCGAGCTGCGCCCGAACGGCGTCGATCGTCCGCAGTACCGCAACGGTTTCGGCGAGCGGCAGCAGGGGAGATTCGGTGGACCCCTCGGCGACCAGGGTGGCGAAATGAGCCGCCTCGAAACACAGGCCGTGATGCCCGGCGATGGCGCCCGGCCCGCGGACCAGGTGGCGGTCGTCGTTCCCGGTCAGCGTCAGAACGCCGGGTCCGTAGAACGGGCCGGAGATCTCCAACCTGGCCGCGCTGCCGGAGATCGATGCGGTGGTCGGTGTTTTCGCCAGCAGGGTGGTATTCAGCACGGCCTGTGCCCGGCCCGACGTCAACACCATCGAGGCCTGGGCGTCAACTCCGGTGTCAGTGAGCGAGCCGGTGGACGTCACGCCGTCCGGGTTGCCCAGGACGAACGAGGCAAAGGACACCGGATAGACGCCCAGGTCCAGTAGTGCGCCGCCGGCCAGGTCGGGGTTGAACAGCCGGCCGGCGGGATCCGGAGCGAAAGACTGGCCGTGGTCGGCCAACACGGTGATCACCTCGCCGAGCACGCCGTCATCCAGCAATTGTCGGACGACGTCGGTCTGCGGCAAGAAGCGCGTCCACATCGCCTCCATGGCAAGCACTCCGGCTGCGTGGGCGGCGTCGGCAACCTCGCCGGCTTCGGCCGCGTTTCTGGTGAAGGCCTTCTCGACCAGCACCGGTTTGCCCGCGGTGATGGCCAGCAGGGCCTGCGCCCGATGTTCGCTGTGCGGGGAAGCCACGTAGACCGCGTCGATCTCCGGGTCGGCGACCAGTTCCTCGTAAGAGGCATACGCCCGGTCCGCGCCGTGTGCGGCGGCAAAGGACTGCGCCCGGTCGAGTGATCGGGAGCCGACGGCGACCAACCGTTGCCGGGTGTGCCTGGACATCGCGTCGATGAACGACCCGGCGATCCGGCCGGGAGCGAGCACCCCCCAGCGCAGTGGTGGGGCGTCCATCGGATCGGGGGTACGGGCGGAGGGGAAGCTCACGGGAAAGTCGCTCACCGCAGCGATGCTGCCATGCCGGCCATCATGCGGCCGGGGGCGGTGCGTCGAGTCGCCACAAACGGTTGCTCAGCCGTGGCGCGAAGGTACGTTTTCGGCGACCCGATTACGGTGGCCGACCAGTCGCGCAATGATCGGCAGCGGCGATTCGACCGAGACACGCCGAGTTGTCGCAGCGACATTCGCGACACGCCGAGCGCGACATGTAGGGGTGCGGGCGAACTCCAACCCCCACATGTATGTTCATGTCGCTGAAGGTTCTCCTGTTCGACGTTCGAACGGGAGAGGCAAGAGGGAACCCGGCGCGAATCCGGGACTGCCCCGCAGCGGTGAGTGGGAACGACCGCCGTCCCACCGGGCCTGCCAGGTCCGGTGCGTCAGCACTGGGAGCACGCGCTCCCGGGAAGCGACGGCCAGTAGGCCACCGGGATCGAGAAGATTCCGTTGCCCACAAGTCCGAAGACCTGCCTTCGCGACGCGCTCCGACCAGGGGTGCGCCTGTTGCGCGACCCCGAGGGAGGGTCGGTGCGAGCCGCGCGACCCCTCGGGTCGGCGACGCATCCACCCCGCCGCGCTGTGCCGGCATTTCCTCGGGTTCGGGCAATACCAGGTACCGGCTCGCGAGGAGAGAGCATGACCCCCAGCACGATCCAGGCCATTCCCAGCCCGTCCATCACCGATGTCCCGCCTTCACCGCGCCGTCCAGCAACCGGCATGACGGTGCTGCGCCGCAACGGCAGTACCGCGGAGTTCGATCCGGGTCGGATCGCCGTCGCGATCACCAAGGCATTCCTGGCGGTTGAGGGCGAATCCGCCGGCCGCTCATCCCGATTGCGCGCGGAGGTCATCGAGTTGACCGGCGCGGTGGTCGGCACGCTGCACCGCCGTTACGGGGCCGACGCCCCGGGTCGGCCCGTCGATCTCGAGGAGGTGCAGGACCAGGTCGAACTCGCGCTGATGCGCGGCGGTCACGCGGCAGTTGCTCGTGCCTACATCCTGTACCGCGAGGAGCACCGACGGGTCCGGGCGGCCCGCACGTCGCTGCCGGTGGGTGAAACGGTCAGTGGTGCAGTGGGTTTCACCGTCTGCCTGGCCGATGGCAGGCGCGTTCCGCTGGACACCGGACGGCTCGCGACGGTGATCGCGGAGGCCTGTGACGGCCTCGACGACACCGACGCCGCCACCGTGCTCGCCGGCACCCAGGACAACCTGTACGACGGGATCTCCGAACGCGAACTGGGTCTCGCGCCGATCATGGCCGCCCGCGCGCTGGTGGAGACCGAGCCGAGCTACTCCCAGGTCGCCGCGCGACTGCTGAACGACACGCTGCGCGCCGAAGCACTGAGTTTCCTCGAGGGCCGGCCTCAGTTGGCCTCCGCCAGGCAGATGAACGAGCACTATGCCGGGTACTTTTCGGCGTTCGTGCGGCGTGGGGTCGACCTCGGGCAGCTCGACCCGGTGCTGATGGACTTCGATCTCGATCGCATCGGCGCGGCGTTGGACGGCCAGCGGGACAATCAGTTCACCTTCCTGGGCCTGCAAACGCTCTACGACCGGTACTTCCTGCATGACCACGGCACCAGATATGAGCTGCCGCAGGCATTTTTCATGCGGGTGGCGATGGGCCTGGCCATCCGGGAGATCGACCGGGAGGGCCGGGCGATCGAGTTCTACCGGCTGCTGTCCTCGTTCGACTTCATGTCATCGACGCCGACGTTGTTCAACGCCGGCACCACCCGGCCGCAATTGTCGTCCTGCTTCTTGACCACCGTCTCGGACGATCTGGACGACATCTTCCAGTCGATCAAACACAATGCATTGCTGGCCAAGTACTCCGGCGGGCTCGGCAACGATTGGACGCCGGTGCGGGGGATCGGCGCACATATCAAGGGCACCAACGGGTTGTCGTCAGGGGTGGTGCCGTTCCTGAAGATCGCCAATGACACCGCTGTCGCGGTCAACCAGGGCGGTAAGCGCAAGGGCGCCGTGTGCGCGTACCTGGAGACCTGGCACGTCGACATCGAGGAGTTCCTGGATCTGCGCAAGAACACCGGCGACGACCGGCGCCGCACCCACGACATGAACACGGCCAACTGGATTCCCGATGAATTCCTGCGGCGGGTCGAGGCGGACGGGCAGTGGACGCTGTTCTCACCCGATGAGGTGCCGGATCTGCACGACCTGGTCGGGCTCGACTTCGCCGCGCGGTACGCCGAATACGAGGCCGCGGCCGACCGGGGTGAGTTGCGGGTTTTCCGGCGGGTCCGTGCGGCCCCGTTGTGGCGCAAGATGCTGACCTCGTTGTTCGAGACCGGGCATCCGTGGATCACGTTCAAGGACCCGTGCAACCTGCGGTCCCCGCAACAACATGTTGGGGTCGTGCACTCCTCGAATCTCTGCACCGAGATCACCCTGAACACCCGGTCCGGTGTCGATGCCGAGACCGCGGTCTGCAATCTCGGCTCGGTCAACCTGCCGGCCCACGTCGGGCCCGCTGGGCTGGACGTGGAGCGACTGCGCCGCACGGTGACCACGGCCGTGCGAATGCTCGACAACGTCATCGACATCAACCTGTACACCGTGCCGCCGGCTCGGCGATCGAACCTCGCGCACCGGCCGGTGGGGTTGGGGCTCATGGGTTTTGCCGACGCGCTCTACACGCTCGGGGTGGCCTACGCATCCGATGCCGCAGTGGAGTTCGCGGACACGTCGATGGAGCAACTGTCGTACTTCGCGATCTCCGCGTCGTCGGATCTGGCCGCCGAGCGTGGTCGCTATGCCTCCTACGAGGGCTCGCTGTGGAGCAAGGGCATTCTGCCGATCGACTCGGTGGAGATCCTGGCCGCCCACCGCGGCGGTGACCTCGAGCAGGACCGCACCCAGCGGCTTGACTGGAATGGGCTGCGACAGAAGGTGCTTGCGCAGGGAATGCGGAACTCGAACGTCCTGGCAATCGCCCCGACCGCGACGATCTCGAACATCATCGGCGTCTCCCAGTCGATCGAGCCGACCTACCGCAACCTGTTCGTCAAGGCGAACATGAGTGGCGACTTCACCGTCGTCAACGAACATCTCGTCCGCGAACTGAAGCGCCGCAACCTGTGGGACGAGGTGATGGTCGCCGACCTGAAGTACTTCGACGGCTCGCTGTGGCCCATTGACCGGATTCCGGCCGATGTCAAGGAATTGTTCGCCACCGCCTTCGAGATCGACGGATCTTGGTTGGTGCGGGCGGCTTCTCGCCGGCAGAAGTGGATCGATCAGGCGCAGTCCCTGAACCTGTACGTCGCCGCTCCCAACGGTCGCAAGCTCGATCAGCTCTACCGGTTGGCCTGGCACCTGGGCTGCAAGACGACCTACTATCTGCGCTCGACATCCGCTACGCACGTGGAGAAGTCGACCCTTCAGGGGACCGACGGGCGGCTCAACTCGGTGTCCCCGGTGGGGGTGGGGCAAGCCGGCACACCCGGGACGAAGCCGCCGTCGGAGATAATCGACAAAACCGACGGCCCATCCGCGAGCACACCCGAGCTCGTCATCGTCGGAGCGGCATCGGCGGAGGCGCTCGCGTGCTCCATCGACAACCCGGATTGCGAAGCCTGCCAGTAGTCGCGGGTCGACGAACAGCCCGACAGGTGCCGGACGAATGCGCCGGCATCCTCCTCAACCCTTTCTGAAAGGCAAGACTGTGAGCGACTTCTGGAGTTCCTTTGACGAGCCGACCACCGGCGGACAGGCGGGCCCGAATGGTTCAGCCGCCGGCGGCATCGACACCCTGGACCAACCTGCGTCGTCCCCGCCCGCACCCCTGACGACCACCAGCCCATCGCCCGTACCGCCCGAACCTGCCATCACCGGGATCGGCTCCGGGACAACCGGTCTCGGCGCGATCGACCGCGAGGGCGGCCGGGTGTCGGTGGGGGAGAAGGCGATGATCAACGCCAGGGCTGACGTCAACCAACTGCTGCCGCTGAAGTATCACTGGGCGTGGGAGAAGTACCTGGCCGGCTGCAACAACCACTGGATGCCGACCGAGGTGTCGATGCAGGCCGACATCGCGATGTGGAAGAACGCAAGCTCGGATGCCCCCACTGCACTGACTGAGGCCGAGCGCACCATGCTGAAGCGCAACCTCGGGTTCTTCGCCACCGCAGAGTCGTTGGTGGCCAACAACATTGTGCTCGCGGTCTACCGCCAGCTGACCAATCCGGAGTGCCGCCAGTACCTGCTGCGGCAGGCCTTCGAAGAGGCCGTGCACACCCACACGTTCCAGTACATCTGCACCTCGCTCGGCCTCGATGAGGGTGAGCTGTTCAACATGTATCGGGAGGTTGACTCCATCACGGCCAAGGACGCCTGGGCGCTGCAATACACCCAGCACCTGGAGGACCCGGATTTCCGGACCGGCACCCCGGAGGCGGACCAGGCCTTCCTGCGTGACCTGGTGGCGTTCTACGTGATCTTCGAGGGCATGTGGTTCTACACCGGGTTCGCGCAGATCCTGTCGCTGGGCCGGCGGAACAAGATGGTCGGCATCGCCGAGCAGTACCAGTACATCCTGCGGGACGAATCCATCCACCTGAACTTCGGCATCGACGTCATCAATCAGATCAAGATCGAGAATCCCGGCCTGTGGTCGGCAGACTTTCAGGCCGAAGTGCGTCAGATGTTGAGCGATGCCTGCGAGTTGGAAATCGCCTACGGCCGGGACACCATGCCGACCGGGATGTTGGGGCTGTCCGCGGATCAGTGCGCCCGGTACATGCATTTCATTACCAACAGGCGGTGCGCGCAGATCGGGCTCTCCCCGCTCTACCCGGACACCGACAATCCGTTCCCGTGGATGAGCGAAATGATGGATCTCAAGAAGGAGAAGAACTTCTTCGAGACCCGCGTCATCGAGTACCAGACCGGCGGGGGATTGGCCTGGGAATGACGTCAGACGAGGTGGGCCACCGCTGCGCGGTGCACGCTCTTGGCCGGAACACGCAGGTCGATCGGCGGGCAGGGCGTGGGTCCGGGAGTCGGCAGCGGTCCGGTGGGGTAGTTGTCGGCTGCCGACAGGACCAGATCGCTCACTCGGCGCTTGGCTTTGCGGAGCGATCGCATCTGCTCGCGAGCGATGACCTGGTCGCGGTAATACAGCACCGCCCACAGGGTTCCCTGGGGGTCCTGTTCGACCTGGCCGACGTAGGTCACGGCAGAATTGGCCATCTCACCGACCCCTCTCTCGTTCCGCGGTTCGATCGTTCCGACTCGACTCCGGTACCGATCATCGACGGGAGCGGCCAGGAAAGACCGCTCTCGATCGGTGGCTCAATACACCATTTGGCTCAACTCGAGTCTGGTCGACATTGCGCAATGACACCAGTACCCATCGGACTACACCTTGTCGCGCTCACGTAACACAGGGTGTCGGCAATCGCCCTAAGGAGGCGTCATTGGCGAGGTTTGTCCTCTTCAGTGCGCAAAAGAGCGATGTCGGTCGAAATGCCATCACAGTCCGCGTTGGGAGGGTTACTACCCGCAATCGCCATCTGTGGTTGTCGATGGGCCGAACCCGCTAATCAGTGAACCCCGCGGGGCCGGTTCCGATGGATGTGCCAAGCGGTGCCGCTAAACCAGCAGGAGGGACGGAGTAGCAAGTGACGAATACTGCGGGACTGCGGGGCGGAGATCGCGCCCAGGCCTCGAGTGACCCCGAGGCCGGCAACCCAGCCGGGACGGAATTCGACGTCAGCAGGTCGCGGCGGGTCGCGATCCGGGTCGGGATGCTCGGTCCCGCTTTCGTCGCGGCCGTCGCGTACGTCGATCCCGGCAACGTCGCGGCGAACCTGCAGGCCGGCGCCCGGTATGGCTACCTCCTGGTCTGGGTGCTGGTCGTCGCCACCGCATCAGCCGGTGTGGTCCAGTTCCTGTCCGCCACATTGGGCCTGGCCACCGGATCGTCACTGCCCGAGCTCGTGGGACGGCGACTCGGTCGCCCCGCCCGGTTGAGTTACTGGCTACAGGCCGAGGCGGTCGCCATGGCCACCGACCTCGCCGAAGTGATCGGCGGGGCGATCGCGCTCACTCTGCTGTTCGACACTCCCCTCCTGCTGGGCGGGTTGATCGCCGGACTGGTGTCGCTCGGACTCTTGGCCGTGCAGAACCGGCGAGGTCAGCGACCCTTCGAACGGATGATCACCGGATTCCTGTTGATCATCGCCATTGGTTTCCTGGCCGGTCTGTTCGTCACGCCGCCGGCACCGGGGCAGGTGGTCGCCGGATTGATCCCGGGGTTTGCCGGCATCGACTCGGTGCTCCTGGCCACGGCCATGTTGGGCGCAACCGTGATGCCGCACGTTGTCTACCTGCATTCGGCGCTGACCCGGGATCGGTTCGGGCACGTCGAGCCGGGTCCCGCACGGCGCCGGCTGATCGGCGCAACCAGGACCGACGTGGTCTTCGCGATGATCCTGGCGGGCAGCGTGAACGTCGCCATGTTGCTGCTGGCGGCCTCCGCTCTCCGCGGCCAGCAGGGCGTCGACACCATCGAGGGCGCGCACGCCGCGGTGACCAGCACGCTCGGCCCGGTGGTCGGTGTGCTGTTCGCGGTCGGCCTGCTGGCGTCCGGGCTGGCCTCGACCTCGGTCGGCTGCTACGCGGGCAGCGTGATCATGGAAGGCCTGTTGCGTCGCAGGGTCAATCTGTTGGTGCGCCGCGTCATCACGCTGATCCCGGCGCTGATCGTGCTGGCCCTCGGTGCCGACCCGACAATGGTGCTGGTCATCTCGCAGGTGGTGCTGTCGTTCGGGTTGCCCTTCGTTCTGGTCCCGCTGCTGCGGCTGACCTCGGATCGCGCACTGATGGGGACGGATGCGAACGGCCGCGTCGTGCGGGCCCTGGGCGCCTTGATCACCGCCGCTATCGTGGCGCTCAATGCCGTGCTGATCGTCGGTGTCGTCACCGGCCGGTGATCACCCTGGCCGCGGGCGTTCGAACAGTGCGCTTCGGTCAGGTCGCTCCAGAAGGCAAACCGCCCGGTGGAATCGGTGTCGTCTCGGGTACAGATTGGTCATGACGATGTACGAGAGCTACCACGCCGTTGCCGACGCCGAGCGGGCAAAGGTGCTCGCCGACACCGAGTCGCCGTTCACCATTGAGGTGCGGTTTATGGGTGGCCTGACGGAAGATCAGCAGGCCGCCTTCACCGCGGCGGCGGACCGCTGGACCAGGATGATTGTCGGCGATCTGCCGTCGGTGGTTGCCGACGGCGAGACCATCGACGATGTGCTGATTCTGGCTCAGGGCACTGCCATCGACGGCCCGGGCGGGGTGCTCGGTCAGGCCGGGCCGACCGTCCTTCGGCCGGCCTCGGCCGGAGCCGCCGCACAGTTGCCCGCCAAGGGGGTGATGTCGTTCGACACGGCCGACCTGGAGCAAATGGCAGCCGACGGCACGCTCGGTGACGTGATCACGCACGAGATGGGTCACGTGCTCGGCATCGGGTCGATCTGGCAGGACAAGGGATTGCTGCGCGGGGCGGCGACCACCAACCCGACCTTCTCCGGCGCGGGCGCCATGGCCGAATATGCTGCGCTGTTGGGAGTCTCGGGCGCACGGCAAGTCCCGGTGGAGAACACCGGAGGCGTCGGGACGAGGGGCGCGCACTGGCGGGAGACGGTCTTTTGGAACGAGTTGATGAGCGGCTTCATCGACGCCGCCGGCAACCCGATCAGCCGGGTCACCGTCGCCAGCCTGGCCGACCTTGGCTATCAGGTGGACATCGACTCCGCAGAGCCCTACGCGCTGCCGAACCTGCTGAGCCTGGCCGAAGCCGGCAAACTGATCAGCCACCGCGCGCCGATCGACCGGGGCATGGTGCTGCCGACGATTCCGCACGTGCTGGGCGATGACGCCCTGATCGAATAGGACCGACTGGCCGGCGCCGGTGGTGATCATTTAGTGTTCGCGACACCCATCTGCGATCGACCATTCCGAGGAGCACGCCATGCGAACGCTGCTCTTCATCGTCGGCGGATTCTTCGTTTACTTCCTGCTGCTGCTCACCACGAACCGCGCGGACAAAGCCGCTGTCGCCCGCATTTCGCTGATCTTCATCGTCGGATGGTTCGTCGTCGCGGTCGGCAACATGATCTACGGCGTGACCCAGGCGGGATACGGCGTGGCCGAGGAGGTGCCGATCGCGCTGCTGATCTTCGTTCCGCCGGCGATCCCGGCAGCAGTGATCTGGGCGAAGAATCGCCGAGGGTGACCGCCCGTTTCCGGTGCGTGTGCACCCCGTTGACGTGGGGATTGTGCCGTCCGAATTCGTCGTGCCCACCCGTCGCCTCGGCGGCCGACGCTCGCTACACTCGCCCGCAGGTCATGAGTTCCAGCAATAGCCCCGGCTTGCTGGGCGGCAACCCTCCACACGCGGTGGGGTGCCCCGGGTGATGACCAGGCGGATCGTCCGAGCAGGTAGGGCGAGCCGCAAGCGCGGGTCCGAGATCGTCGGACCCTGTCAGGACAAGGCGGCCGGCCAAGGGTTGCCGACAGAGGCGATGACGCCAGACAGGAGTGCCGCCGTGCGGACCACCATGTGTTGTCGCGGCTGATCCAAGCGGTCGCGACCCGAATCCCCATCCCACCCCGTGGACGTCGTCCACTGCTGAAGTCCAAGGCTGAGGAGCCCACCACCATGTCCCCGAACTGGTCCTTCGAGACCCGCCAGATCCACGCCGGCCAGACCCCCGACCCGACCACCAAGGCCCGGGCGCTGCCGATCTACCAGACCACGTCCTATGCCTTCGATTCCTCCGAACACGGCCGCAAGCTGTTCGCGCTGGAGGAACTCGGCAACATCTACACCCGGATCATGAACCCGACCCAGGCCGTCGTCGAGGACCGGATCAACTCCCTGGAAGGCGGTGTCGGCGCTCTGCTGGTGGCGTCCGGCCAGTCCGCGGAGACCCTGGCGATCCTCAACATCGCCGAGGCCGGCGACCACATCGTGTCCTCGCCGCGGCTCTACGGCGGCACCTACAACCTGTTCCACTACACGCTGCCCAAGCTCGGGATCAGCGTCGATTTTGTTCAGAACCCGGACGACCCGGCGTCCTGGACCGCTGCGGCGAAGCCGAATACCAAGGCCTTCTACGCCGAATCGATCTCCAATCCGATGCTGGATGTCCTCGACTTTCGCGCGGTGGCCGACGCGGCGCACGCCGTCGGCGTCCCGCTGATCGTCGACAACACCGTCCCCACGCCGTATCTCATTCGGCCGATCGAACACGGCGCGGACATCGTGGTGCACTCGGCCACCAAGTACCTCGGTGGGCACGGCACCGCGATCGGCGGCGTCATCGTGGACTCCGGCAACTTCGACTGGGTCGCGAATGCCGAGCGCTTCCCGAACTTCAACACCCCGGACCCCAGTTACAACAACCTGACCTGGGGCCGCGACCTCGGACCGGAGGGGCTGTTCAAGTCCAACGTCGCCTTCATCTTCAAGGCCCGGCTGCAGGGTCTGCGGGACATCGGGCCCGCCATTTCGCCGTTCAACGCCTTCTTGATCTCGCAGGGCATCGAGACCCTGTCGTTGCGGATCGACCGGCACGTCAGCAACGCCACCAGGGTCGCGCAATGGCTCAGCGGGCGCGACGAGGTGGCGTCGGTGTCCTACCCCGGGTTGGAGTCGAGCCCGTGGCATGCGAACCAGGTCAAGTACGCACCCAAGGGTGGCGGCCCGATCGTCGCCTTCGAGATCAAGGGCGGGGTGGAGACGGGCCAGGCGTTCACCGACGCGCTGGAGTTGTTCACCAACCTGGCGAACATCGGCGATGTGCGGTCACTGGTCATTCATCCCGCCTCGACCACGCACGCCCAGCTGTCACCGGCCGAGCAGCTGACCACCGGCGTCACACCGGGTCTGATCCGGTTGGCCGTCGGCACCGAGCACATCGATGACATCCTGGCCGATCTGGAGGCAGGCTTCACGGCCGCCAAGGGAGTGTGACCGTCCCCGTTGGTATTTCCGCGCCACCGGGCAGTGCTCGGCGGTATGCGACGGTCGGCGCCATGGTGACCGAGTCCGGTGAAAAACTGGATGCGGTCACCATGGCGTACCAGACCTGGGGTGAACTCAACCCACGGCGGGACAACGCGGTGTTGGTGCTGCACGCCCTGACCGGTGACGCACACGTCGTCGGCGCGACCGGACCCGATCAGCCGACCCCGGGTTGGTGGGACGGTCTGATCGGGCCGGGCGCGCCACTGGACACCGACCGGTACTTCGCGATCGCCGCGAATGTGCTGGGCGGTTGTCGCGGCAGCACCGGCCCGTCATCCGTCGCCCCGGATGGAAAACGTTACGGCTCAGGGTTTCCGCGGATCACCGTCCGGGATCAGGTCGACGCCGAGGCGGCGTTGGCAGACCTGCTGGGCATCGAGCGCTTCGCGGCGGTGCTCGGCGGTTCGATGGGTGGCATGCGGGCGCTGGAGTGGGCCGTCGGCTACCCGGACCGGGTGGGCCGATCGATCGCCATCGCGACCTGCGCGTACTTCACCGGCGACCAGATCGCCTGGAGCGTCCCGCAACTCGCGGCAATCCGGGCGGACGGCAACTTTCGCGGTGGCGACTACTACGACGATGCACCGCCGCTGGCCGGAATGGCTGTGGCGCGGGAGATCGCGCACACCACCTACCGGTCGGCGCTGGAGATGGACACCAGATTCGGCCGGACGTCCCAGGGCGAGGAGAACCCGCTGATCGGCGGGCGTTTCGCGGTGCAGTCATACCTGGAGCACCACGGCCGCAAACTCGGCCGCCGGTTCGACCCGAACTCGTATCTGGTGCTCACCGAGGCGATGAACTCTCACGACATCGGCCGGGATCGCGGGGGAGTGGATGCTGCGCTGCAACGGATCTCGGCGGAGCTCACTGTTGCCGTCGTCGATTCGGATCGGCTTTTCCTGCCGGCCCAGGGCGAGTTGATCGCGACCGCGCCGACCGCGCGACCGCTGGTCACGATGCATTCCGACTACGGCCACGACGGATTCCTGATCGAGGCCGACGCCATCGCCAAGGTGGTCCGGGACGCGCTGGCGGACTGAATCTGTCAGTTCTCCGGCGGCCGCAACACCGGCAGGTCGGTCTGTGCGAAGGCATTGCCAATACAGAGGATCGGTAGTCCGGTTTCTTCGGCCAACGCGTATGTGCAGCAGTCACCAAAGTTCAGCGCGGCACGGTGGCGGCCCTTGCCGAACCGACGCCAAGCATGCAGGCCACGCTCGGCAAGGTCAGCAGTGAAGTCGACTACTTTGATCCTGCCATCACGCAAGACTCGGGGGCCTATGTCGGTCAACTCCGGGCGTCGCGCCTCGAGAACGATGCGGAATTCCAGCGCAGTGGGCGCGGACATTGCCCGTAGGCCCGACTGGTTCAACTGCCCTAGCAACCATGGACGCGATGGTTCGCGCAGCATGATCGACAGCAGAGCCGAGGTATCAACGACCACGTCGGTCACGACGGGAGCCCGTTTTCGTCATAGCCGATGATCTCGTCAGCAGTTCGATCGTCGACCACGGGATACGAGTTGTACTCGATGCTGAGGCGGTCGAGTCGTTGAGCGATATCGATGGGACTTCGAGGCTGCACGCGGTCCAGCCGCTCCCGGAGGGCCTTCGTCACCGCCTCGGTCAGGGTTTCACCGGTCACGTCCGCGAGTTCTCGGGCCAGTCGGTCTGCTTCTTCAGTCTTGATACTCAACGCCATAGCAGAAGTCTAGACTTTCTTCCTACTTTCTAGAAGACACCCGAACCCGACGGGGCCGAAGCGTGGTGGGGCTGGTACCACTGACATCAGGCGGGGCTGCTCGAGCCGGGTGGCACCGCGGCCAGACTCATTGAGGAGATCTCATGCCATTGCGGTTGGGCTACAAGGCTTCGGCCGAACAATTCGGCCCGGTTGAGCTGGCCGACTTCGCCGTCGACGCCGAGCAGGCCGGGTTCGACTCGGTGTTCATCTCCGACCACCTGCAGCCCTGGCGGCACGACGGCGGGCACGCCCCCGCCGCGTTGCCGTGGCTCGGTGCGGTCGGCGCCCGGACCGAGCGGGTGCTGCTCGGTACGTCGGTACTCACCCCGACCTTCCGCTACCACCCGGCCGTCATCGCGCAGGCCTTCGCAACGTTGGGCGTGATGTACCCGGGCCGGATCATCCTCGGCGTCGGATCGGGGGAGTCGCTCAACGAGGTGCCGCTGGGCCTGGAATGGCCGGACGGCAAGGAGCGGTTCGCCCGGCTCAAGGAGGCGGTCACGCTGATCAAAGAACTGTGGTCCGGTGAGCGGGTCACCTTCGAGGGCACCTTCTATCGAGCCACCAACGCGACTATTTATGACCGGCCGGACCACCCGGTGCCGATCTACATCGGCGCCTCCGGCCCGGCGGCGACCAGGCTCGCCGGCCGGATCGCCGACGGGTTCATCACCACCTCCGGCAAGGCGCCCACCCTCTACTCCGACACCCTGCTGCCAGCGTTGGCCGAGGGCGCCGGCAAGGCCGGTCGGACCCTGGACGATCTCGACCTGCTGATCGAGATGAAGGTGTCCTTCGACCCGGACCGGGCCAAGGCCCTGGCCGACACCAAGTACTGGGGCGCCCTGGCGCTCACTCCCGAACAGAAAAGCGGCGTCGAGGATCCGATCGAGATGCAGCGCCTTGCGGACGCGCTCCCGGTGGAACAGGCCGCGTCCCGCTGGATCGTCTCCACCGATCCGCAGGAGCATGTCGAGAAAATCAAGGCCTACTACGACCTGGGATTCCGGCACCTGGTCTTCCACGCGCCCGGCCCCGACCAGGCACGGTTCCTCACCCTGTACGGCGAGCAGGTGTTGCCGCGACTGCGGGCCCTCGACCTGACATAACGGGCGAGCTGGAAGCACGGAGACCCGCAGACGAGCGACCAAGACTCGCCCGGGACACCGGCCCGGGCGAGTCCGACAGGACCGCTGAGCCCATCGCCTCTAGGCTGAGTCCCGTCACGGGTCGAGACCGTCGCGTGACGCATTCGTCATCGATCCGTTCCTATCCACGCACTGCACCATCATCCATCCAGCACGACCACCCGTAAGCGAAGGGATGTGCCCTGTGGCGGCCATCGAACTCATCGGCGCTCGCGAAATCCTCGACTCCCGAGGCAACCCCACCGTCGAGGTGGAGGTGGCCCTGGACGACGGGTCACTGGCCCGCGCGGCCGTCCCCTCCGGCGCATCGACCGGCGAACACGAGGCCGTCGAACTGCGGGACGGCGACTCGGCCCGTTACCTCGGCAAGGGCGTCCTCAAGGCAGTCGAAGCCGTGCTCGAGGAGATCGGCCCGGCACTGATCGGGTATGACGCGATCGAGCAGCGGGTGATCGACCAGAAGCTGATCGACCTCGACGGCACCCCGGACAAGGGTCGGATCGGCGCCAACGCCATCCTCGGCGTCTCCCTCGCCGTGGCCAAGGCCGCCGCCGAATCCGCCGAACTGGAACTGTTCCGCTACATCGGCGGCCCGAACGCGCACATCCTGCCGGTCCCGATGATGAACATCGTCAACGGCGGCGCGCACGCCGACAGTGGCGTCGACGTCCAGGAATTCATGATCGCCCCGATCGGTGCCCCGACCTTCCGGGAGGCACTGCGCTGGGGCGCGGAGACCTACCACTCGCTCAAGTCGGTCCTGAAGAAGGCCGGCTTCTCCACCGCGCTCGGCGACGAGGGTGGCTTCGCACCCGCCGCTGCTTCCAGCAAGGCGGCCCTCGACCTGATCTCCGAGGCGATCAGCAAGGCCGGCTTCACCTTCGGCACCGACATCGTGCTGGCGATGGACGTTGCGGCCACCGAGTTCCACTCGGACGCCGGGTACATGTACGAGGGCAGCAACAAGTCGGCCGACGAGATGATCGCCATCTACACCGATCTCGTCGCCAACTACCCGATCGTCTCCATCGAGGACCCGCTGGGCGAGGACGACTGGGACGGCTGGATCTCGATGACCACCCAGCTCGGTTCGAAGATCCAGATCGTCGGTGACGACCTGTTCGTCACCAACCCGGAACGGCTGGAGGACGGCATCGCCCGCGGAGCGGCCAATGCCCTGCTGGTCAAGGTCAACCAGATCGGCACCCTGTCCGAGACCCTGGATGCCGTGACGATGGCGCACAACGCCGGCTACCGCTGCATGATGAGCCATCGCAGCGGCGAGACCGAGGACGTCACCATCGCCGATCTCGCGGTGGCCACCGGCTGCGGCCAGATCAAGACCGGCGCCCCGGCCCGGTCCGAGCGGGTTGCCAAGTACAACCAGCTGCTGCGGATCGAGGAGAACCTCGGCGACGCGGCTCGCTACCTCGGCGAGCTTGCCTTCCCGCGGTACACCGCGGGGTCCTGATCCCGCAATGAGTCAGCATCCGCAGCGCCGCCCGGGCCTGAGTCCTCGTGGCTCACGCACGTCCCGGGCGGGCGCTGCGGGTGACCGCACCGCACCGACGGGATCGAACCGGCGCGGCCGGTCCGGATCGTCCCGACCGGTCGCCGCCCGCCCGGCAACGGCGCCGGTCGCATCAGCCACTGGAGTCGCCCGTCGAGCCGGTCGCAAGGTCACCCTGCCTGCCATGCCGGGCCGGAACCTGCTACCGCAGTCGACCCTCGCCAGGCAGGTGGCCATCCTCGGGCTGGTGCTGTGCGCCGTCGCGCTGTCGATCGCCTTTCCGGTGCGCAGCTACCTGGAGCAGCGCACCGAACTCGCGGCGGCGGTTGCCGCCCAGCAAAACCTTGAGCAGCAGCGGGACGAGTTGGAGGCGCGGAAGGTCGCGCTGTCGGATCCGGATTACATCGCGGCCGAGGCTCGTCGCCGGCTGCAGTACGTGACTCCCGGCGACACGGTCTTCGTGGTGCATGCGCCGGCGCTGGCTTCATCCGCGGATGGCGAGGCAGCGGCAGCATCCACGAGCGATCAGCCCTGGTACGGCAACCTCTGGGAGACCCTGTCCGAGGGCGGCAACCCGTAACCGTGCCGCCCCAGGATCACCACTCGCCGGCCGCCGCGGATCGGCCGAACTGGTGGCAACCAGTGACCGACGACGACCGTGACCTGCTGACCCGCGAACTCGGCAGGCCGCCGCGTGGTCTGCTTGCCGTCACATATCGCTGCGATCACGGCGTGCCCGCGGTCGTCCAGACAGCGCCACGGCTGCCCGACGGAACCCCCTTCCCGACGATGTTCTACCTGTGCTGCTCGGCGCTGAACTCCGCGGTCGGCCGGATGGAATCGGTGGGCGTCATGCGGGAGATGACCGCGCAGCTCGCCGCCGACCCCGATCTGGCAGCGCACTACCGGTCGGCCCACGAGTCGTACCTGCAGATGCGCGACCAACTCGACGATCTCGGGATTGCGGTGACCGCCGGCGGGATGCCCGACCGGGTCAAGTGCATCCACGTGCTGGTCGCCCATGCCCTGGCGATGGGGCGCGGCGTCAACCCGCTGGGTGACCAGGCCGTCGATGCGCTGCCGGACTACTTCCGCGGACAGCCGGTCTGCGCCCGGCTCGCCCCGCTGGGCGAGCCTGGTCGTTGATCCGGCGGGGGCTGCGGTCCGGCTCGCCCCCGCTGGGCGAGCCTGGTCGTTGATCCGGCGGGGCCTGCAACCCTGGGTGATCAACGTCCGTGGCCCTTTCGCGTTGCGGCACACCTTGAAAGGGCCCGAAACGTTGATCACGCGCGGCCTGGACGCGGGGCCATCACCGATCCAGCGCAGGCGTCACGGCGCTGACGATGCCGCGCAGGCTTGATGCCGCGGCTGCCGGCAACTCGCCGAAGACGCGATCGCCATGCCCGGCCAATCGGGTTCGGCAGTAGAGCTCAGCGACATCGGTTGGTGCCTGCCGGATCAGCAGGGACGCGGCGAGGGTTCGGGCGGCCAGCGAGGCCACCCGGCGGGCATCGGCCTGCTCGACGACCCCGCCGAGCAAGGCCGTGAGCGCCCCGACCGCCCGGTCGTAGTCGGCGAAGTTGCCCGTCGCCGTTCCCAATTCGGCCAAGAAGGCGTCCCCGGACGCCGGAGACTTGCCGAGGGCACGCAACGCATCGAGTGCGGTGACGGTGCCGGAACCTTCCCAGATGCCGTTCAACGGGGACTCCCGGAGTAGCCGGGCCATCGGGTAGGTCTCGACGTACCCGTTGCCGCCCAGGCATTCCAGTGCCTCGGCGATCATCGGGACGGCGCGCTTGCAGACCCAGAACTTCGATACCGGAAGGGCGAGCCGCAGCAATGCCGTCGCCTGCTGGTCGCCGCCTGGGACGGCACTGAACAACCCGTCTCCTGCGTCGCCAGGTTGCTTCAGTGCCGTCCTTCTGTGCTGACTGGCGGCCCCTCCTTCGTCAGGTCCGCCGAGCGCATCATCAACCAAGGAGGCCAGCCGGATCGCGGTCACGGTTGCCGCCCACGATTCGATCGCCAGGTCGGCCAGGACCGCCGTCATCGCCGGTTGGTCGACGAGCCGGCCGCCGAAGGCGCTGCGCCCGGCGGCGTAGTGGGCGGCCTGCGACAGGGCGGCCCGCATCTGCCCGGCGGAGCCGAGCACGCAGTCCAGCCGCGTCAACGTCACCATCTCGAGAATGGTTGGCACGCCGCGTCCCTCGTCCCCGATCCGCTGGCCGACGGCGCCGTCGTACTCGATCTCCGCCGAGGCGTTGGACCGGTTGCCGAGCTTGTCCTTCAATCGCTGCAGGGCCATCGCGTTGCGGGTGCCGTCCGGCAGCACCCTGGGCAGCAGGAAGCAGGTCAACCCGCCAGGGGCCTGCGCCAGGGTGAGGAACACGTCGTTCATCGGCGCGGAAGTGAACCACTTGTGACCGGTCAACCGGTAGTGATCGCCGCCGGCGGAATCCGGCACCGCGCGGGTGCTGCCGGCCCGCAGATCCGAGCCGCCCTGCTTCTCGGTCATCGACATACCGGCCAACAGGCCGGCCTTCCTCTGCGGCGGGCGCAGGCCGAAGTCGTAGCTCCGCGAGCTGAGCCCCGGTTCGTACAGCTGGGACAGTTCGGGATTGTGCCGCAGCGCCGGGATCGCCGAGTACGTCATGGAGATCGGGCACAGGTGACCGGATTCGGTCTGCGTCCACACGTAGAACCCGGCGGCCCGCCGCAGGTGGGCCCGGTCCCCGGCGTCCGCCGACCAGGGCGCGGCCTGCAGCCCTGCGCCGACGGCGCGCGCCATCAACCGGTGCCAGGCCGGGTGGTAGTCGACCTCGTCAACCCGGACGCCACTGCGGTCATGGGTGCGCAGCACCGGGGGGTTGGTGTCGGCCAGTCGGACGGCCTCGACGAACTCCGCCGAACCGGCATCGACGGCCAACGATTGCAACTCGTCGTCCAGCGGCACGCCGGCCGCGGCAAGCGCGACGCGCAACGCCGGGTCGGCGGCGCTGACGTCATGCCCGACGAGCGGCGGGACCTGGTTGGTGACTGCGTGGGTCGGCGGCACTGCCGAACCTCCTGACGGGGTCGCTGACATGGCTCGAGGCGGGTCCGAACGCTGGGGTACGGTCCGATCATGACCCATTCCCCACCCGCGATCACTGTTTCGGTGCGGGCAGCGGGCTGGGCGCCCGATGAGTGCACCGAACCGATGATCGTGCGGCATGCGAGTAGGCCCGCGTGAGCGCGCAGAGCATGCGGGTGGCCGCCATCGACTGCGGGACGAACTCCATCCGGCTGCTGGTTGCCGACGTCGACGCCGGTCCGGACGGCGCCCCGGTATTGGTCGACGTCCATCGGGAGATGCGGGTGGTGCGGCTCGGCGAGGGTGTCGACGCCACCGGCCGGTTGTCCACCCACGCGCTGGATCGCACCTGGCGGGCGCTGGCCGACTACGCGGCGGTGGTCCAGGCATCCGGCGCGGTGCGAGTGCGGATGGTGGCCACCTCGGCGACCAGGGACGCGGCGAACCGCGGCGATTTCGTGGAGATGGTGACGTCCACGTTGGGTCAACAACCCGAGGTGATCACCGGTGACGAGGAGGCCGAGCTGACCTTCGCCGGGGCCGTCGGTGAACTCGACCCCGCAACCGGGCCGTTCCTGGTGGTCGACATCGGCGGCGGCTCAACGGAACTGGTGATCGGCAGTCGGCGTGGCGGGCAGAACCGGATCGACGGGTCGATCAGCCTGGACATCGGGTGCGTGCGGATCACCGAACGGATTCTGCGGTCCGACCCGCCGACCGCCGCCGAGCGTGACGATGCAACACAATGGGTCCGCTCGATGCTCATCGACGCGCTCGACGTGCTGCCGATAGCGTCCGTGCGCCGGTTGGTCCCGGTCTCCGGAACCGCGACAACCGTTGCCGCGGCAGCGCTCAAGCTCCCCACCTACGATCCGGCCCGGATCCACCTGTCCCGGATCCCGGCCGATCAGGTGCACAAGGTCGCACACTTCCTGATGAGCGCGAACCGGTCCCATCGCGCGGCGTTGGGCTACATGCACCCCGGTCGGGTTGACGTCATCGGCGGCGGGGCGCTGATCCTGTCGACGATGGTCTCGTTGGTGCAAGAGCGGGCGCCGATCAGCGACATCACCGTCTCCGAACACGACATCCTGGACGGGATAGCGCTGTCCCTCGCGCCCACCGGCTGACGGCGTCGTCTGCGACGCCGGCTGTCGCGCCGGCTGCGAGCGACTTGCGGCACGGACCCGTCGGTCGGTCCGACCCCGACCCCGGCTGTTCCTCCGGACGCCGGTCTCCTACCCTGACGGTGTTCATGCGGTGCCGAGCGACGCCCCCGTAGCCCAATCGGCAGAGGCAGGCCACTTAAAATGGTTCCAGTGCGGGTTCGAGTCCCGCCGGGGGCACGTCAACCGTGAGAGCGACAGGACGGCAGACGGACTTTTACCGCAGGTGCGCGGGCCGGCGATGCCGCCGACACCGAAGATCCGGGCCGACCAGGCCGGCCATGCTTGCCCTCGGCTTTGACCTGAGATCAACTGGGGTGCGGCGAGGTGACCGTTGGCGCGTTCTGGACGTCCGTTGGTGCGCGTTTTCCGCGCAGCAGCCACAGCCCGACGACGAGCAGGACGATGTCCTGTCCGACGAGGATCGGGATCTTCGGCAGTGCGCCGACAGCGGCGAACAGATCGGTCAGGGTGTGCAGCACCATCAGCGGCCAGATGGTGCCGATCCGCAGCGCGATCGCGGCGTACCCCACCCCGAAACAGGCGGCGCCGACTGCCTGCGCCGCAACAAGAGTCACATTGTCCCGGAACAGCACATTCGCAAGATGGGACGCCCCGAACAGCAGCGAGCCGAACAGCACGGCCGGCAGCGGACCGGTCGGCCGCAACACCCGCAGGACCAAACCCCGCCACAATGCCTCTTCCATGAAACCGGTCAGGGTGTACCCGACGATCAGCGTGGCAAGGGCATCGACCGGCCGGAACCCGGCCAGCAGCGGGATGAAAGCCAGCACCGTCGGCGCAATGAGCAGGTGCGGGTTCCGCCAGGTGCGGGGGCCAGTGAAGCCGGCCTCCCGGAACCCGCTGATCCGCCACACCAGGACTGTGACGACCACGGCCAGCACCGCGGTGACGATCAGCGCCGCGGTCAGCGGCGACATTTCGGGTGCGACCGCCCGGATGACGACTGCGGACACCACCACGATCACGAGATCGAGAGCGAGCAACACCCAGGCCAACCGGCGCGGATGCGCACCGGACAACGTCGAGCGAACAATGCCGTCCCGGTGACCGACCGGTCGAGACAACAGGGGCGCGGTGGACATCAGGCCACCGCGACCCGGCGGGCGGTGATGATCCTGGCGCCGGCGGCCGTGACCGCGACCCGGGTCAACACCATCGCCAACGCCATCAGCACGAACGCCGCCGTCCACGCGGCGGCACCGCTGATCTGCTGGGCCATCGAGAATTCACCGACCGGCCGGGAGGCCCATCCGGTGGCGGAGTACGCGAAGGCGATCCGGCCGCCGATGACCGCGATCCAAAGGGCCGCATATCCGATACCGGCGGTGGTGACGATCCGGCCGGTGCTGTCCCGGCGGACCGGCATCAGGGCCGCTGCCGCAACACCGAGGGCCACCCCGATGAGTACACCGGCGAGTTCCAGGCGGGTGTCACCGGCGGTGGTGGGCAGGTCCTGCAGGAAGAACCAACCGGCGACAAGGACTAACACCACCGGCAGCAGCAGGCGCTTGCCGGTCACCGCTCTGGTCCCCAGGTTCGTCCCGAGGACGAACATCAACAACGCGGCATTGAGTATCAGTTGCGCGGTGGACATGTGTTGTGCTCCAACCCTTATCAGTGGTGTCTTGCCGGGTTTCCGGCGTTGACAGCACAGTAGGAGCGGGCGGCCGGTGCCGGATCGGCGTGCGGGTGGAACTTGGGTGGCCGCCGTCTCCATCCCAAGGTGGAGAATCGGATAAGGGTTGTGGGGACCGGTTGGCACGCCAACCCGGTCAGGGGGTGGCCAGTCCGTGTCGGAACGCGTAGGTCACCAACTGGGCTCGGTCGCGCATCCCGGTCTTGGCCAGCAGGTGGTTGACATGAGTTTTGACGGTCGCCTCGGAGACGAACAACGCCGCGGCAACCTCGACATTCGATAGCCCGCCGGCGATCTGGGTGAGCACGTCGATCTCACGCGGCGTCAACCCGTCGGGCGCCGGCGCGGTCGCACGGATGACCCCCGGCACGTCGGCCGGGGTCGCCACTGCGGAACCGGCGGCCAACGCCTCCAGCAGTCGACGTTGCACTGAGGGGTCCAGTTGCGCCTGGCCGGCCGCGACGGTGGTGATGGCATGCCGGATTTCTTCGGCGCCCGCATCCTTGGTGAGGAATCCACGGGCACCCGCGCGAAGCGCTGCGAAGACCCAGTCGTTGTCGGAATATGTGGTCAGCACGACGACCTGCGCCCTTGCACCGGAGGTGGTCAACTCATCGGTGGCCTCTACGCCGTTGCGGTTCGGCATGTGCAGGTCCATCAGAACGACATCGGGGTCGAGGCGTCGGGCCTGGCGAACGGCGTCATCGCCGTCGATCGCGACACCGACGACGTCGATCCCGGGGAGCAGCCCGAGCAGCATGGCAAGCCCATCGCGGACGACCTTTTGGTCGTCCGCGATGAGCACCCGGACATCCGGCAGCTCCGATTCGAGCGCATTTCCGAGCCGATCCGCTGAGCTCATCGCAATCCCTGTCTCGTGTCGATCTCCACCCGGGCCGTCGGCGGCCGGCTCGCCCAGCCGTACCGTGCCGACCGCGCCGGCCAGGCCCACCCGAGCGACAGCACCAGCGACGCAGCGAGCATGCCATCCAGCACCGATGCCGCGCACATGAAGGCCAGGCCGGCGCCATCGGCATCGGCATCGGTGTCGGAGTCGGTGCGCACTCCACCCAGGGGTGGAGTGCTCCATCCCCGCGCCGATGCGCTCGGGCCGGACAGCTGGAACGGTGTTTGCATGAGCACCGGAGCCACCTCGCCGATCGACCCGCCGCCGCGTCGGTCCGCAACCCGGTTCCTGATCCCACTGGGTCTGGCGGTGATCGCCGTCGTGGTGCTGGAGGCCGGGCTCGGCCCGGTCGGCTTCGGCGTCAGCGGGCCACCACTACTGCTGACCGTCGCGGCGGCGGCCTACGCCGTCGCCGGGTACGCCTTCCTGCGCGGGGTCGCCCTCGTTCCGGCGTGGGTGCTGCTGGCCGTGATGACGGCGGCCATGCTGGCGATGCACGTCGCCGATCCGGACGGCCCGGTGATCAGCCTGTTCCTGATCGCGGCGTTCATCCCGCTCCGCCCGCCGCTGCGGGGGCCGACGGTGATCCTGGTCATCGGCACGGTGGCCTACAACTTGGTCCAGCTGTTCCTCGGTGCGGAGACACTGTTGCTCACCATCGCCACCGATGCGGGGGTGGCGTTCTTCTTCCTGGTGGGCACCATGCTGCGGCGGGAACGCGAGCAACGGGAGGAACTGGCCAGGTTGATGGCGGAACTGGCGGCGAGCCGGCGCGCCGAGCAGGCGGCCATCGTGGTCGCCGAGCGGGCGCGGCTGGCCCAGGACCTGCATGACGTGCTCGCGCACACCCTGTCCGGCCTGGCGCTGCAGTTGGAGGGAGCCAACCTGCTGGCGACCACCACCCCGGCCGACCCGCGGTTGGTGGACACGGTCAAGCGGGCGCATCAATTGTCGAAGAGCGGCCTCGCCGAGTCGCGGCGCGCGGTCGGGGCGCTCCGCGGCGATGAGCTACCCGGACCCGGCCAGATCCCCGACCTGGTCACCGAGCACCGACTCGCCAGTCGCGGCTCCGTCAGGTTCGGTGAAACCGGCCGCCCGGTGCCGCTGCCCCCGGAGGCCGGCCTCGCGCTGTACCGGGCCGCCCAGGAGGCCTTGTCAAATGTGCGAAAGCACGCGGGCAACGCAGATGTCGATGTCGGGTTGGTCTGGGCCGAGGACCAGGTGGAGTTGACGGTCACCGATACCGGCAACGAGGGGATTGTGAGTTCCGGCGGATCCGGCTACGGGCTGTCCGGGATGGCCGAACGGATGCACGCCGTTGGCGGCAGCGTCGAAGCCGCAGCCCTGCCCGGGCAGGGGTTCCGGGTGTGCGTCACCATGCCGGTGGCCGGCCAGGTTCCTGCCGATCACCAGCCCCCGCCGCCGGGGCGCGACCGACCGGGCCCATCGGGTCCGGCCGGACCGATGCAACTCGGGTCGTCCGGAAAGTGAGAGAAAATCCGTGGAAACATTCTGGATGCCATCGACCGCGGGTTGGCCGTCACCGGCACCATTGTCGGCCGGGTGCGCATCGATCAGTGGTCGCTGCCGACCTGCTGCGCGGACTGGGACGTCCGGGCCGTGACCAACCACATGGTCGGCAGGTTCACCCTCCTGGTCGGCACGCTGACCGATGGGCGGTTGGCCGGTGGCGTCGACCGGGACTGGCCCGGATCGGACCCCAGTGCGCCTATCAGGCTGCAGTGCAGGCGGTATCAACGGCGTGGCAGGGTCCAACAGCGCTCAGGAGCCGGTGACGCTCACCTTCGCAACGGTGCCGGCACCGTTGGCCGCGATCATCCACCTCACCCAGTCATCTCTCGGCACGGGTCATCCGGCGAAGCTGTTCCAGCGAAACGGTACTAATCGCCGGTGAGCTCGAACAACTGCTCGGCCGCGGTCTTGTTGCCCTGATCGGCAAGCCGTCGCAACTCATCAAGGTCGCCGAGCTCAGTGGCAAGTTCGATCAGCTGGTCCGCCGCGTCCCGGCTTCCGGTGGCGGCCAGGCGGCGGAGTTCGGCGAGGTCGCCGAGTTCACCGGCGAGCTGGACCAGCTCGTCGACCGCGTCCCGGCTTCCGGTGGCGGCCAGGCGGCGGAGTTCGGCGAGGTCGCCGAGTTCGCCGGCGAGCTGGACCAGCTCGTCGACCGCGTCCCGATCTCCGCCGTCGGCCCGCCTCCGTAGCTCGATCATGTCGGGTTCGGTCATCTCGATCGCCTTTCGATCGGGCCGGCGGCTGTTCGCCGCACTGGCGCGGGTGGGTGGATCACTAGCTAGCTGCCGGGGGTGGGGAGTGCGCCGGCCGCTCGGAGTTCGGCGCGATGGATCAGCCATTCCTCCCGCAGGGCGGGTAGCCGCTCACTCAGGAATTCCGCCAGTGCGACCATCTCCTCGAGCGGAGCACGACGGTCCGGCGGGGCATCGGCCAGCAACGCCAGACCTTCGCGAAACAACGCGGCGTGCTCGTGGTGGATTGCTGCGTCGAAGTTCTGTGGCTGCTGGCTCGTCGGATCCAGACTCACCCGGTCGAAGCGCTCACCTGCGATGCGCGTGCGGTGCGCGAGCTGGTAGCTCTCGAGCAGTTTGACCGCCCCGGTGACGGCGCTGCGGCTGGCCAGCAACGCTTCACTGAGGTCATCGATGGATGGCTGCGGCGGGTCGCAGACCAACAGAAACCCTAGGAGCCGGCCAGCCATCGGGGGGAACGCGTACTGCCGCGCGTAAAAGCGACCCACATGGTCGGCGAAGATCAGTCGGTCGTCGTGCGACATGTCCCGAGGATATCAGATTTAACTGATATCGCACAAATATGTGTCATTTGACGAGCGAGGTCGGATCGGTGGGTGGGGGCAGGAGGTTACGCAGAGCTTGTACGAGCAGTTTCTCGACGTCGGCCGACGGGGTCTCGGCCAGCGCGGGAAACGCCCCGCTGGTTCGGCCGACGGCCACGCCCACGAAGGCCGCGGCAATGATTTCGGCCAGCAGCCGAGCGTCCGGTGACCCGGCATCGGAGAGCTGATGCTCCATCGGGTCGACGAGTCGCAGGGTGAGCACCGCCCGCGCCTCGGTATCGACGGCCGGGTCGGTGTGGCGCCGCAACGCTGCGTCGTAGATGGGCCCGGTGCCGCGCCGACCCACCCGGTCCAGCAGGGCGGTCATCCGCCCGGGGTGCAGTAGGTCGCGGAGCGCCCCCGGTTCCTCGGCGGCGAAGTCTGTGCGCAGGGTCGCCACATAAAGCCCGGCCTTGTTGCCGAAGTAGCGGGTGATGAGCGTCGGGTCAAGGCCCGCCCGCTCACCGATATCCCGGGTGGTGGTCCGGTCGAACCCGCGCTCGGAAAACAGCTCGCTGGCGGCTGCCAGCAGCGACTGCCGGCTGTCGTCGGAGTTGCGCCGCCGAGCGGTGGGCGGGGGTGGTGCCGGGTTCTGGCGTGTCATCGGCGGGCTACGGCCAGCTCGCTGCTGGTTGCGCTCTGACCGGAATCGGGGCTGTCGACGCCTTCGGTGGGCAGCAGCATCATCCCGCCGGCCGAGCCGTCGACGCTTTCGGTGATCAACAGCTGTTCCTCCGCTTGGTCTGCCGGGGAGAGTCGGTCGGTGTTTCCCAGTCCGCCACGGCGCGGCAGTACGAAGCTCAGCACCGCCGTGAGCAGGCACAACGCTAAACCAATCAGCGCCGAGACACTGTAGCCGGCGTCGGTCGGCAGGGTATCCGGTGCGACGGTATGACCGGTCAGGACGGCGGCGCCCAGTGCGCTGCCGATGGAGAAGCCGATCTGCCGGATCACCTGGTTCACGCCGAGTGCGCTGCCCGTCTCGGCGGCCGGAACCGCGCGGACAATCAGGCCGGGAACCGCCGCGAAGATCAATCCGGTGCCGAGGCCGGCGATGCCCATGATCAGGAACGACTGCCAGAGTTCGGTCCGGGCGAACAGGAAGGTCACCATCGACGCCGCCAGGAACAACGAGCCAAGGGGCAGCACCATCCGTCGCCCCAGGCGCCTGGCCACGGTCGGCAACAGCCGACTGGCGGACACGCTGGCGATCGAGAACGGCAGCAGCACCAGTCCGGCGACGACGACGGACACGCCGAAGCCGTACCCGGTCGCTGCGGGCGCCTGCACGTAGCGGGTCACCAGGGGCAGCAGCATGTACATGCCGAGCCCGGCGAACAGCCCCGTGGTGTTCGCGGTCAGGACCGCGCGGTTGCGCATCAGCCGCAGATTGACCAGCGGGAATGACGTTCGCAGTTCGTGCCAGACCCAGGTCGCAAGGATCAGGGCCGCACCAAGTGCGAGCAGCAAGAGTTTTCCGGAGGTCCAGCCCCAGGTCTCGCCCTCACTGAGGCACAGCAGCAGCGCGACCAGGCCCGCGCTGAGCAGCAGGGCCCCGACGCCGTCCAGCGGTCGACGCTTGAGGTGGCTGCTCCCGGGCAGCACGGCGGCGGCCAGGAGGAGGGCGATGCCGCTGATCGCCGCGCCGAACCAGAACGGCGCATGGAAACCCCAGTGATCGGCGAACAGCCCGGTCAGGGGATAGCCGAGGCCGACGCCGGCCGAGGCGGTGATCGACAGGATGGCCACTGTGCTCCGAGACCTGTCTTCCGGCAGGTGATCTCGGGCCAGCGTCATGGCCAGCGGCATCAGGCCGAGCCCGACTCCCTGCATGCCGCGCCCGACCAGCAGAGCGCCGTAGCCAAGCGGCAGGGCCGCAAGCACACTGCCCAGCACGACCAGGCCCAGCGTGCCGAGCATGACGCGGCGACGGTCGGGGCCGTCGCCCAGTCGGCCCAGGATCGGTGCGGTCACCGCGCCGACCAGCAGTGCGATGGTCAGCGACCACTGCGCGCCGCCGACGCTGACGTGGTAGTCGACCGCGATGGACGGGATCAACGGGGCGCCGAGACTGCTGACGACGGCAACCACCATCCCCATGAACATCAGCACCGGAACCAACGCCCGGTCGCGCAGGTTGCCGCGGTCGACGGTGGTGGGACCGGTGGTTGCCCCCGAACCGGAGTGTGGCTCTGCAGTCAACGTCGTCAGCACGAATATCCTCAGTCGTGAAAGGTGTGTCCTCAAGTGATGTCTTCAAATGATGACATGGCTTGTTAGTCACGCGCACTATTTGTGGTCCAAGCCACGGGACAGGCGGCATGTGCGGCGGGAGGTCGGGCCCTGCGCATGGGGCGGTACGGCCTACCCTGGCCAGCATGCCGACGAAGATCACTGTCATTTACGACAACCCGACCGATCCCATTGCCTTCGAGTCCGGCTACGCCGACGAGCAGGTCGAACTCGCCAGGAAGTTGCCGGGCCTGCAGAAGATCGAAACGTCCAAGGTCTGGCCGAAGGAGGACGGCAGTCCGACCCCGCTGTACCGGATGGTCGACCTGTACTTCTCCGACTACGATTCCGCCAGCGCGGCGGTGGCCACGCAAGAGGCCGCCGCACTGTTCCCGAGTATCTTCGGGCTCGCCACCGGCGGCGTCCGGATCGCGTTTTCCGACATAGAGGTGTCCTGACCGGCTCGGCCGACCGACTGGGTGGGCTCACCGACGTGCGCGACGATGCCCCGCCCGAGGGCCTGCCGGCGGACCTCCCGCCGCGCCCCGACACGTACTACGGCTGGAGCAAGGCGGCGATGGAGTCGCTGGGTCGGCTGTACGTCGACAGGTACGGGATGGACGTCTTCTGTGTGCGGATCGGGTCGTGCTTTGTCGAACCGTTCGACGTGCGGATGTTGACAACGTGGATGTCGCCGGATGACGGCGCGCGGCTGATGGAGGCGTGCCTGCGCACCGACCAGGGTGGGTTCCAGTTGGTCTGGGGGGTCTCGCCCAATACCCGCCGGTGGTGGTCGCCCGGCCGCGGGAGAGGCGATCGGCTTCCACCCGGTCGACGATTCAGAGGCGTTCGCGGACAAGCTGATTGCGCAGTTCGGGCCGGCCGACCCGGCAGAGTCGCTGCACCGGCTGGTTGGCGGAAAGTTCTGCTTCGTGCCGCTCGGTGAGCGGATGACCTGACCCGCTGGCCGGACGTGGAGCGGTCTCTGCCAGCTCGCCCAGGCGGTCGAGTTGTGACCGGTTGGCCAGGCCCAGGTGGTAAAGGTGCAGCTCGTCGGCGCCCGCCGCGAGGACCGCCCGCGCGTGCGCAAGAACCGTCCCGGAGTACGCCGGCGGCAACACCGTCACGTAGGCGCCCACCGAGACCGCTTGCGGTGCAGGCCGCCGGGCATCGCCGATCGACGCGTAGGTGGCCGGGGTGGCCGGCCAGGCCGGCACCAGGACGGCGTCCACCGCGCCCGCTCCGGCCCCCGAAACACCCTCGAACACCGCTTCGGCACCGCCGGCGACGGGCCGGTGGTCCACGGATCCGGCTGCCGCCCGTGCAGGGTGGTCCTGGCACCCGGCGCGACGTCGGTCAGGGCCCCGAAAACCATTGTCCGCAAAGCACTTTGGCTAGCGTACCGGGCCGCCAACAGGGCGGCTGCCAGCTCGTCGCCGAGCAGCTGCGCCATCGTCGCGGTGGACGGCCGGGTGCCCTGGTGAACCGCCAGCAATGCAACGCGCGACCGGTCGACGACCTCGCGCGAGTCCAGACCTGCTGTCGCCCAGGTCTTCTGGCAGCCGGCACAGCAACACACCGACAAGATACGTTGCGCGGCAGGACCGTAGGGGCCCGTCGGTCTTCTCGTGCAGGCCGTTGTGCGCGACGCTCAGCTGCCCAAGCCCTGCAACCGAAACACCCGCCACGGCAACGTCGCGCACCGCCTCCACCGCGAGAGTGGTTGCATAATCTCGGACCTCGTCATGTGCGGGCGCAGCGCGTAGGGGTACCGGTCGCCGAAACAGTTACGGACCACCAGATCGGTTCGCAGCAGGCCGAGTCGGGTCGAGTGTGCGAGCACCACCCAGGGGTGCACCCGGAGGTCACGGTCGGCGAGCAGCCGGGCGGCTTCGGCAAACGGGTCGGCCGCATCGACCCAACGTGCGGCCAGCGGCGCCAACCCACGACCCGTCCAGGCGCTCTCCCTGACCGGCCGGTACAACGCGGCGTACGGTGCCTCGACCAGCCGGTGCTCCGGATGCAGGGGGTAGCGGCCCGGGTCCCGTGATAGGTCGCGGCGAGGCTGACCTCGCCGACGCCGAGATCGGTCACCCGATGCGCGAAGTCGGGATCCCCGATGACGTCCCACGGGTAGGCGTAACCCACACCCGAGTCGGTTCGTTGTCCACCGGTTGGGCATCCTGCTCGTGCTCCATCTGTCGCACCTTTCAGGTCGCGCCCTCCGTGAAGCGCTCGGACAGCGTCGTCATCAGGTTGTACGGATCCACCGGCGCGGCGAGCGCGGCCAACGTCGAGTCCAACACGTGCAGCGGAACGGGATCGACACTCCCGTGAATCTCCACGGTGTCGCCGACCGGAAGCAGCCGGGTGCAGAGCAGGTCGCCGAGCTGGGCCGACCTGCTGAGCAGGACGTCGGGAACGTCCTGCGTCTGTTCGGTACGGAGATCCTGCAGCGTCACGCTCGTTCCGGGGAGGCTGCCGGTGACCTCGAAGACGGAGCGTTCGACCGGCAGCCACGTCTCCGCGAGCAACCGCTCCGCAGGCGGCAACAGCACCCCCCGGGCTTCCAGGAAGGCGGCCAGCACGCCACCTTCGAACAGGGTGACGTCCAGGACGGTGTGATCGCCGGCCGCCGACATCGGATCCGTGGCGAGCGCTGCTGCCCGGATCGCCGCCAGGTCGAGCAGCAGTTCGCCGTGTGGTGCGTCGTGCGCGTAGTGCACCGCCTTGTCGTACAACCACTCGGCCTGCTCCGACGGGCCGAGTTCGGTATGGCCGAGGTGGCAGCGCTTGTACTTGCGGCCGGAGCCGCACCAGCAGGGATCGTTGCGACCGACGTCCGTTCGCTCGACCGGCAGGCGGGCCTGGAGTTGCCCCACGATGGGGTCCTCGGCGGTGAAGCCCGCCCGTTCGAGCAGGGCGATGGCCCGTGCCGCATCGCCGCGATCCGTGGTGTACCTGGCCATGTCGATCAGGGCGCCGGCGAAACCGGGATCCAACGAGAGGCTTTCGTCAAACGCGGCCTCGGCCGGCAGCACGTTCCCGAGTCGCTCCAGACACTTCCCGCGGAGCCAGGCCAACGCCGGGCGCACCCGACGGGTGGCGTGCGGCTCCCACGATTCGACCAGCACACCGAGCGCGACCGCCTCCTTCACCCCTTCCCCGACCGTTTCCCAGAACACGGCCTCCGCGACGGCGGCGTCGGCAAGCTCCATTGGCACATCTGGCAGTTCCATCAACGGCCCGGCGTCGCGGTCGGCCGGTTCATCGCCGCCCGGTTCATCGCCGGTCGGGTCGTCGTCTGCCCGCTCGTCGACGAGCCGGCAGACGTCCAGGAAGACACCGCGCACCGCGATGACGGCGGCCGCCTGTAGGTCGGTGAGTTCATACTGGCGGGCGAGTTCGGCAAGCTGATGGCCGAGGCCCCAGGTACTGAAGTCGAAGCCCGCCGGTGCCACGACGTCGCCGGATCGCTCCAGCCCCCACGTCTCCAACAGCTCCGTCAGCGGCGGCAGCGGTTGCCGGAAGGCCCCGATGTCGTCGTTGCACAGCCGCCAGATGAGCTCGTCGAGCATGACGGGTTGACCGTCCTCATCGCCGTCGAAGACGGCGGCGACGCGGTCCGCAAGGTCGGCGGGCGCGGCGGCGAGCTCGTCGATCGACTGGATGCGCAGCCCGCCGGCGCCCACACCGACCCCGATCAGTGCGCCAGGGTTGGCCGACGCCAGCGTGCCCGCCGCAACGATCAGCGACCCTTCTGGATCCACCGACTCCCCGGTGAAAACCTCCATGATCGGCGACCCGTCCTCCAGCCGGTCGAACGGCGGCGCATCGGTCAGCGCCATCATCGGTTTGAGGTCGGGTTCGATCGTCAGGACCCCCGCCGCGATCTCGGCTGCGCTGAGCCGATGGGTAAAGACCCGGTCGTCCAACAGGTTGTCCAGGGCGAGGTAGAGCGGCTCGTGGCCTGCTGTCAGTTCGACGACGTGCGGTACTTCGCCCGCGTCCAACAGATCGTCAAGGTCGTCGTCGGTCAGCGTGACGCCCTGGTCGGCGAGTGCCGCGATGAGTGCGGCAGAGCTCTTCGGGCCACCGAAGAACAGCTCCTGGTGGACTGCGACGGCTCTCGGATCCGGCGGTGGATCGCCGGCGAGGTCACCGTCGCGGGCGGGACTGGGCATCGGTGTGGTCGGCACCGGCAATATTCTCCCCGAGTGCTGGGCGGTTCGACGCCAGCTGCCGGTCAGTGCATTCGGGCGGGGGCGGCCAGGTTTGCGGCAGCGTCGGCCTCGGCCAGCACGAGGTCGGAGACCCGCCGGCGGCCGTGCCGGGTGGACCGGACGATCTCCCTGCTCAGCAGGGAGCCGTCGCGGCCTGCGCGCGCCGCGTACAACACCGCCCACAGGACGCCGTCGCAGTCGCGTTCCAGTTGCCCGACATAGGTGGGCAGGGCGCGCTGTCGGTGGCGTTCCATCACGCCAGGGTGCACCACGAATATCAACGGTGATACTAGAAAACCAAAGCGAGGGTCACCTGTACCCGAACGTGCCGGGCGAATGGCGTCCCCATCGCGTCCTCGCCACCGGCCAAAACGCATTTGCAGGTGCGGAAATACCGATAGGGCGTGTCTCCGACGAACACCAGACACGCCCTATCGATAGTGCGTCTCGCCGGACGACCTCGTCGCGGCGACTGGACCCCAGACGAGCGCTGCGTCAGGCCTGGGCGGGCAAGAGATGTTCTTTGTGCTTGTCGGTGGACAGGTCGAGCGAGCAGATGTAGGCGTCGTGCGCCTCGCACTTGACCATGTCTGGCCGCTCGTACTCCTGGTGGCAGACGTGGCAGGTCAGAGTCTCGCCGGACGGGTTGCCGTCCTGGTCGAACATCGCCAGCGGAATGCCGTCATCGTCGCGCCGCAGGTAGTACTTGCCCTTGGTGATCACGGCAATCAGCGGGGTCAGCACGAGCGCCAACAAGATCGCGACGATGGGCGAGAACGGTTCGATCCACGACCCGAAGGCCCCGAAGAACACCAGGATCGACAGGCCGGCGGAAAGGATGACGGAGCCGAAGCCGACCGGGTTGATCGCGTAGAGCATGCCGCGCCGGAATTCCGGGACGGTGGGGGAGATCTTCAGCAGTTTCTTGTTGATCACGATGTCGGCGGCGACCGTGACCACCCAGGCCATCGCGCAGTTCGCGTAGAAGCCCAGGATCGTGTTCAGCACGCTGAACATGTTCAGTTCCATCAGGAGCAACGCGACAGCAAGGTTGAACAGCACGAACACCAGCCGTCCCGGGTACACCTTGGTGAGCCGGGTGAAACTGTTGGTCCAGGCCAGCGAGCCGGAGTACGCGTTCGTGACGTTGATCTTGATCTGGCTGATGACGACCAGGATGACGGCGAGCGTCATGGCTGCCCAACCCGGCAGGAACTGCTCGTAGACGGTCAGGAACTGGTGCACCGGCTCGTTGGCGGTGGCGGCCGCATCAGGGGTCAGCCTGGCGATGATGTACACCGCGACAAAGAGCCCGACGATCTGCTTGATCGCGCCGAAGATCACCCAGCCGGGTCCGGCCAGGATCACCGCACGCCACCAGGACTTGCGGTTCGCGTCGGTCCGCGGCGGCATGAAGCGGAGGTAGTCGATCTGTTCGGCAATCTGCGCCATCAGTGACAGACAGACACCGGCCGCCAGCATCATCGAGGCGAAGCTGGGGGCGCCGTCGCCGTCCGCGCCCTGGTAGGCGAAGAACGTCTCCACCGAGTCCGGGTGGCTGACCAGCAGATAGACCATCGGAATGACGAACAGGATCAACCACAGCGGGGTGGTCCACACCTGCAGCTTCGCCAGTGCCTTCATGCCGTAGATCACCAGCGGGATCACCATCAGGGTGGAGACGGCGTAGCCGAGCCACAACGGGATGCCGAGCCCGAGTTCCAGGCCCTGGGCCATGATCGAGCCCTCGAGCGCGAAGAAGATGAAGGTGAACGTCGCGAAGATGACGTTCGTCAGGACGGAACCGTAGTACCCGAAGCCGGAGCCGCGGGTGATCAGGTCCAGGTCGATGTTGTAGCGGGCCGCGTAGTACGCCAGGGGGAAGCCGGTGACGAAGATGATCACCGCGGCGATCAGGATGCCCCAGAGCGCGTTGGTGGTGCCGTGCGCGATGCCGATGTTCGCCCCGATGGCGAAGTCGGCGAGATAGGCAATGCCGCCGAGGGCTGAGGTGGCCACTACGCCGGTGCCCCACCTGCGGTACGAACGGGGAGCGAACCGGAGGGTGTAGTCCTCCAGCGTCTCGTTCGCCGCCTTGCCTTCGAAGTGTTCGGTCGGCGTGACGGTCGGGATGGGGCCTGGGTCGTAGTGCTGCGCGGCGGGTTCGGCTGTGGTGGCCGGCGCGGGACCGTTGGGATCCCCGGAAGCCTCGGTCTGGGTCACGGTGCTGTCCTCCTCAAGAGCGCGTCCGCCTGAAGCGGCGCCAAGCTCTGGGTGTGTGATGGCGCCTGACGGCGATGCCAGGCGGGAAGGCCCACTGCGGAACTGGAGAAACGCACTCCGCGGAACGACGCCGGTTTCTCCCGGCCGCCACCCCCAGAGGGAAGGTAGGAGTGGTCTGTTTCGCGGACAGTGCGCGGTCCGTTACCGCCAGATCACAGAAAGTGGCAAAACTCGCTCATCGGACACCAGAGGCGCGGCCGGACCGTGATCAACAACCGGGAACTACCGCCACGATGACGACGTTGCACACAGTGGAGCCAAGCCAGGAAATCCCAGCGGTTGTCATCGCTGCGTGATCTTTCTCGGTTAGGTTCCTACCGAACACAGCATTAACCACCAAGTAAGTACCACCCATTAACGCCTCACCGGAGGTCACCGTGCAGAGCAGCAGTAACCCAGCCTTCAAGAACATGGACAAGGTGATCGCCGCGCAGCAGCAGGCTGCGCCGAGCGCCGAGTACCTCGATCAGATGTACGGCCAGCCGGCCTATGAGGCACCGCCCCGCGAGCGTTTCCTGACCGTTGACGATGTGGTCACCAAGACCGCCGTCATCCTGGTCCTGGCCGCGATCGCCGGTTTTGCCACGGCCTGGTCCCAGCTCTACTGGCTCGCGTTGCCGGCCGCGTTGATCGGCTTCGGCATCTCGATGTTCATCATCTTCAAGCGGAAGATCAGCCCGCCGCTGATCGTCGCTTACGCCGTGGTCGAGGGTATTTTCCTCGGCGCCATCACCGGCGTTTTCAATCAGTACTACCCGGGCATCGCCGCCCAGGCCATCGTCGGCACCATGGGCGTCTTCGGCGGCATGCTCGTCGTCTACAAGACCGGGGCCATCCGGGTGACACCCCGACTGACCAAGATGATCATCGGCGGCATTATCGGCGTTGCTGTGCTGATGCTGTTCAACCTGGTGATGGGCCTGTTCGGCTTCAATATGGGGCTGCGTGACGGCGGCACCATGGCGATCATCTTCTCGATCGTCTGCATCGCTTTGGCGGCTTTCAGCTTCCTGTTGGACTTCGACGCGATCGACAAGGCCATCAAGCAGGGTGCGCCGGCGAACACTTCCTGGTACTTCGCCTTCGGCCTGATGGTGACACTGGTCTGGCTGTACCTGGAGATCCTGCGGCTGCTCAGCTACATGCGGAACTAGAACCGCCTGAAAGGTCGTTCCTGCCAACAGAGGCGATCTGACCGAGCACGACTACGGGCCGGGCCCCCGCCGATGACGACTCATCGGCAGGGGCTCGGCCTCTGTCTTGCCCTGACATTGGCTGGTCAGCGCTGGTTCAACCCGATCGCCAGGTCCGTCACCGGGAACTTGAAAGTGCCTTCGTTGTCGATCACCGCGGTGAGCAGGTCGACCGTGTACAGCCGGTAGGTGCCGGCCTTCCCGAGCACGGCAACGGCGGTCAGGTCGGCAGTCTTGCCATTGCGGACGGTCGAGTAGATGTCGAACCCGGCGTCCGGGTCGGCATCCAGCCCGACCTTCCCGGTCGCGGACAGCGAGCCGGCGTTCGCCGGTGCCTGAATCGCGATCTGGTCGATGGCGGTATCGACGTCGAACAGCGTGGTCGCGGAGTCCGGGTTCAGGTCGTTGTTCGTGTAGGCGACGGCGCTGACGCCTGCGGCCGGCGTGCCGGCCGTGTAGTTCAGCGGGCCGTCGGCCACCGTCGGGACGGTCGGCCCGTCGGTGGTGCCGAACGGCTGCCGGAGGTTTTGGCCGCTGTCGCTGACCACCCGCAATGCGTTCGCCGCCGGGTTGAAGTCGACACCGAAGTACGTCCCGGACAGCGGCACGCTGAGCTGACCGACCTTGGTGGCGGTGGCGTCCCGATCGGAGACCGTGTAGAGCCCGCCGTTGTTGCCGACCCCGTACAGCTTCCCGTTCTGTACCCGGTAGTCGATTCCGACGAGATAGGTGTCACCGGCCAGTCCGGCGACCTTGCCCACCTTGGACGCCCGCTCCGGGCGCTCGGTGGTGAACCGCACCAGGGTCTTGCCGGCGTCGGCCAGCCCGACCGCTTTCAGATCGGCCGACTTCTGTCCGAAACTGCCGTACTGACGGTCCGAGAACACCGAACCCACGATCCGATCGGTGATGGCGGTCCCCGTGCCGGAGTTCGTGCCGGTTGCCCCAACCGTGGCCGGTACCGCAACACAGGTCACAGCCGTCACGACTGCCGCTGCCATGGCGATGGTGCGCTTTCGCATGATCGTCCTTCCCCTCATCTGGACCGACGAAGCCGTCGGCGCGCCGTATTGGCGTCGGGACTGTCTACGCAGCGGCGGCACGCGGCGTTCAGCGGCGCCGATTCTCGACCGGCAATCCCGTGCGGTGAAGGCACCGAACCTCACCTGAACGCGCATCCCGGTCGATCCGTATCCACCGGGGACAGGACAGGAGAGCGGCCATTGACCCGGAGGACGAAGGTGCGGACATCCGAACCTGCGCAGGGCCTGTCAGACGAGCGCGGGGTCAGTGCCGCCTATCAGGCGCATGGCGCAGAGTTGTACCGCTTCTCCCTGCGTGCGCTGGGCGATGACGGGATGGCGCAGGACGCGGTGCAGGAGACGTTCCTGCGGGCCTGGAAAGCCGCCGACCGGTTTGATCCAGAGTTGTCCAGTTTGCGGGTGTGGTTGTTCGCGATTGCCCGGAATGTGGTGATCGATCTGGCCCGCCGGCGCTCGGCGCGTTCTTGGGCCAACGTGCCGCGACAAGCTGATCTGGTGGAGCGTGGCGTGCAACCCGTGCCGGATACCGCGGATCGCATCCTGGAAACCTGGTTGGTCGAGGAGGCGTTGGGACGGCTGTCTGTTGAGCATCGATTCGTCATCATGGAGACCTACATCCGCGGCCGGTCCTATGAAGAGGTTTCCCGTGAACGTGGGGTGCCGGTCGGCACCTTGCGGAGCCGAACGTTCTACGCCTTGAAGGCTCTGCGCATTTTGATGGACGAGATGGGGGTGAGCTGGTGAATGCCGATGAGCACCGGGCGATGCGGGAGATGATCGGCGCCTATGTTCTCGGCCAACTCGACGAACGGGACCACAGCGCCGTGCGGGCCCACGTCGAAGGCTGCCCCGCCTGTCAGGCCGAGGTCGCCGAACTCGCGCCCTTGCGGCTGGCGCTGCGCGACGTCGATCCGGCCAGGATGGGCGGAACCTCGTCCCCGCCGCAGGATCTCGGTGATCAGGTCCTCGGGCGGATACGGGAGGATCGGCGCAGCCTGCGGGGGCCCACACTGCTCCGCCGCGGCGGTGCCGGTTTGCTGGTCGCTGCGGCTTTGGCAGGCGCCTTCATCGCGGGGAGCGCCAGTGGTGCTGGGTCGAACACCCCGGTCGCCCCGCCGGTGGTGGAGCTGGCGGTGCGCCTCGCCGTCAGCGGAGTTCAGGCCGATGCAGGTCTCGTGCGACACACCTGGGGCACCGAACTTCAGCTGGCGGCGTCCGGGCTGCGGGACGGCGACGCTTACACGGTGACCTTTGTCCGACGCGACGGGAGCGATGTCTCCGGCGGCACTTTCCTGGGCACCGGTGAAAAGGAACTGCGGTGCAGTTTGAACGCTGCGCTTCCGCTCGACGACGCCTCGAAGGTCACCGTCACCGACACCGCTGGATCCCTGGTCTTGGACGCTGTGGTGCGCTGAAAATCGTCGCCGACGGCCGCGCTAGGCCGATAGTCGGTGCTCGTCGTCCGGGAGACCCACCGCTGCGTCGGCAGGAATCGACGGTGCACGCCTGCCGGGATCCCTCGCTCCGGCCGCAAGTTGGCTGAGCACCGTCGGCAGCATCGCTTCCATCGCGCGGCCGTAGCCGGCGCCCGACGGGTGGAAATGGTCGCGAGCGAACATCTCCGGCTTGCCGGCGAACTGCGGTCCGACCAACCGGCCGAGGGACACCGTCGCGCCGCCGGCATCGATGACGGCCCGGTGCTGCAGGGAAGCCAGCCCGGTCGACCAGCCGCCGAGCAGTCCCCGCAGGGGCTGCGGGATGCCGATGATGACGCCGAAATCCGGGCAGGTGCCGGCGACCACGGGGACGTGCAGTGCGGTCAACCGGGCAACGGCCTCGCCGAGCAGCGCGGCTGAACGCCATGGCGGAACCATGTCACGCATATCGTTGGCCCCGATGAGGATGACCGCTATGTCGGGCTGCTCAGCCAGGCAGTCCTCGAGTTGTCGGGCCAGGTCGGTGGTTCGGGCCCCGGTGAGGCCGACGGAGCGCATCCGGATGGGTCGATTGAGCTGAGCGGCAACCCCACGGGCGAGAATGACGCCGGGGAGTTCGTCGGGCGTCTGCGTTCCGTATCCGACGGAGGTCGAATCGCCCAGCATGACCAGCGTGCGGGTGGCTACGGGTGCGGCAATCTGGTCGTCCAGCCGTTGACCGTCGGGCAGGTAGATGCCGTCGCCCTGTGGCAGGCGGACGTGGACCAGGTGGTCGGACAGTCGCTGTTGCGCCCGGGTGCCGCCCGGCACCGACGGCGGCACCAAGGTGCCATCCGCGAGGGCCGCTTCGATGGCTGCCGCTTCGATGGACTTGGTGGCGCTACGGGCTTGGCCGATCAGCGCGAGAACCGCGCTGCTCAGGCCGGCCAGCACACCGATCCCGGCCATCGTGGCCACTCCGCGCCCGGTGGACGGCCGCGCGGTGGGGTTTGGCTGCCGCTGCCGGGTCGCCGAACCCAAGATCGGGATGATGCTCATGCGCCCACCACCCCACTCGTTCCTCGTGTGGTCGCCGCATGACAGCATCGATGATTCGCTCGACAAGTCTCGCTCATTGCGCCCACCCCACTCGTTCCTCGTGTGGTCGCCGCATGACAGCATCGATGATTCGCTCGACAAGTCTCGCTCATTGCGTGCCCCCTGACTCCTCGTTGTGCATCGCCGGCATCAGGGACCGAGAAATCGGCGATGTTTTCTTCAGTTCTTTGTCCGGCTAAACGCCGTGCACTTCGTGCAACGCCGATCGGGCCAGGATGTTCCGTGCCCGGCGCCGTGCTCCAACCATCTTCCGCCGTGAACCGCCATTAACAGCCACCCTGAACGGGCGAGACTTGATGACGTACCGACAGCGAGAGCCCGGGAGTCACCTCGCTGGGTTACTACCGGGTGGTTGGGCCGCCCCTACCTGAACAGAGTCATCCACCTCGGCAGTGATACGCCGTTAGCAAACGGTCGTTAACAACGACCGGGGGCGAGTGGGCCCGGGGTTGCGGCGGGGCGGATAGCCTGATCCGGCATCCTGCGCGGCGAGTTGGCCTGCAGCAGGGCGAGACAGCCAGACCAGCACGCCAAGACAACTACCAAGGAGCGTCCGTGCGCTACGCCCAGTCCGTCGTCGACCTGGTCGGCAACACCCCCTTGGTCAAGCTCGGGCCGCTGGCCCGAGACGTCGCGCCACTGGTGCTGGCCAAGGTCGAATACGTCAATCCGGGCGGGTCGGTCAAGGATCGGATCGCCCTGAAGATGATCACCGCCGCCGAGGAGTCCGGAGCGTTGGTGCCCGGCGGCACTATCGTCGAACCCACCAGCGGCAATACCGGTGTCGGGCTGGCGCTCGTCGCCCAGCAACGCGGCTACCACTGCGTTTTCGTCTGTCCGGACAAAGTCAGCGAGGACAAGCGGAACGTCCTGCGGGCCTATGGCGCCGACGTCGTCGTGTGCCCGACCGCCGTCGCCCCGGAGGATCCCAACTCCTACTACTCGGTCTCCGACCGGCTGGTGCGGGAGACGCCGAATGCCTGGAAGCCCGACCAGTACTCGAATCCGCAGAACCCGGCCAGCCATTACGAGACGACGGGTCCGGAGATCTGGGCCGACACCGACGGCAAGGTCACCCACTTCGTCGCCGGCGTCGGCACGGGCGGCACCATCTCGGGCACCGGCCGGTATCTCAAAGAGGTCTCGGGCGGGCGGGTCAAGATCATCGGCGCCGATCCGGAGGGCTCGGTGTACTCGGGCGGCAGCGGACGTCCCTACCTGGTGGAAGGGGTCGGCGAGGACTTCTGGCCGGACGCCTACGACCGCACAGTCACCGACGAGATCATCGCGGTGTCGGATGCCGAGTCGTTCGCGGTGACCCGCCGGCTCGCCCGCGAAGAGGGCCTGCTGGTCGGTGGCTCCTGCGGTATGGCGGTGGCCGCCGCGTTGCGGCTGGCCGGCCGATTGACCGCCGACGATGTTGTCGTCGTCATCCTGCCCGACGGGGGCCGCGGGTATCTGTCGAAGATCTTTTCCGACGGCTGGATGGCGTCCTACGGGTTCCTGTCCAGGGACGGCGAGGCGACCGTCGGTCAAGTGCTGCGCGGCAAGAGTGGCCAGTTGCCGGACCTGGTGCACACCCACCCCAAAGAGACAGTCCGGGACGCGGTCGAGATCATGCACGAGTACGGCGTCTCGCAGATGCCGGTGGTCAATGCCGAACCGCCCGTGATGGCCGGTGAAGTGGTCGGCGCGGTGTCCGAACGGGAGCTCCTCGACGCGCTCTTTGCCGGAACCGCGTCCCTGTTCGACGCGGTGTCCAATCACATGGCAGCACCCTTCCCGCTGGTGGGGTCCGGTGAGAACATCGCCACCGTGCGGGCGGCCCTGCATGACAGCGATGCCGTGATGGTCATCGACGACGGCAAGCCGGTTGGCGTGCTGACCCGGGCCGACCTGCTGGCCTTCCTGGCCGGAGAACGCGGCTAGGAGCGCACTGAATAACCCGTCTCCTGCGTCGCCAGGTTGTTTCAGTGCTCTCCTGCTATGTCGATTGGCGGCCCCCTCCTTCGTCGGGTCCGACTCTAGGAAGCATTCACGGATTGGACGCGTCCGCGCCGCCGCCGCGGCGTTACGATGAACCGTCGAAGCCCGCGAGCGGCTGTGGAGGTGTCGTGACCTACCTACCGGCCCCGTATGAGTCGCCGCAGCAGGATGACCTGTCCGCGACGCTGTGCGCGATCCTGACGACCACGGTTGGGCTGATCACCTCCTGGGTGATCGGGCAACACGCCTACCCGGTGCTCAAGGACTACGTCAACGGGGCGATGGGCAACCTGAGTCCCGCGCAGGAAGACGCGCTCACGGCGTCGGTCGACACCGTATTGCTGCCCGCTGTCGGCTGGGCCGTCGCTGCCGTGCTGATGGTGATCGGTTCGTTGCTGCTGTTGTTCCGGCGAGGTCGCGGCCTGCTGATCTTCGGTGCGCTGCTCGCGATCGCCACCACGGCGTGGGCCCAGTTCGGTCTGGGCTACGGCGGCGAGGGCGCCGCCATCCCGGTCAGCCAGTGGCCTCTCTATTGGGGTGGGGTCGCTGTCGTGGTGCTGGCCCTGCTGCCGGCAACGAGGCGCTGGCTGGGTCGCAGCCCGAAGACCCCGCCATCGACGGTCATCGGAACCACCGAATCGGGCGCCATTCTGTGGCCTGGCATGTGATTGTCCGGTACGCGGACTGTTTTGCGCCCGAATCTCCGGCTACCCCCTTGTTGCTGCTCCGCCGGCGCCGCTAGGGTTGCGGTCATGAGCCTGCCATCCGCTGACGGTTTCTCCACCCGAGCCATCCACGCCGGTCAGGACCCGGATCCACTGACCGGCGCGGTCTCGGTGCCGATCTATCAGACGTCCACCTACGCGCAGGACGTCGTCGGCGAAACCCGCGCCGGCTACGACTACTCGCGGGCCGGCAACCCCACCCGCACCGCCCTCGAGGAGGCATTGGCCAGCCTGGAGGGCGCCCGGCACGGGTACGCGTTCGCCTCCGGCATGGCGGCCTCGGACACCATGATCCGGGCCGTGCTGCGGCCCGGCGACCATCTGATCATTCCCGACGACGCCTACGGCGGCACCTTCCGGTTGATCGACAAGATCTGTGTGCCATGGGGTTTGACGTATTCGACGGTGCCGCTCGGCGACCTGGACGCGGTCCGTTCGGCGATCCGCCCGGCGACCAAGCTGATCTGGTGCGAGACGCCGACAAACCCGTTGCTGGGCATCGCCGACATCGCCGGGCTGGCTGAGCTTGCCCACGCCGCGGGCGCGAAGCTGTTGGTGGACAACACGTTCGCCTCGCCCTATCTTCAGCAGCCACTGGCGCTCGGCGCGGATGTGGTGCTGCACTCGACGACCAAGTACATCGGCGGGCATTCCGATGTCATCGGCGGCGCGCTGATCACCGACGACGACGAACTCGGCGAGGCCTTCGCCTTTCATGCCAAGTCGATGGGCGCCATCGCCGGCCCGTTCGACGCCTGGCTGACCCTGCGCGGCGTCAAGACCCTGGCCGTCCGGATGGATCGGCATTGCGACAATGCCGAAGCCGTCACCGATCTGCTCGTCGCGCATGCCCGCGTCGGGCGGGTGTTCTACCCAGGGCTGCCGGCGCACCCCGGCCATCGGATCGCCGCTGAGCAGATGCGCAGGTTCGGCGGGATGGTGTCGTTCACCGTCGTCGGTGGACAGGAAGAGGCCCTGAAGGTCTGTCAGCGAACCAGGCTGTTCACCCTGGGGGAGTCCCTCGGCGGCGTGGAGTCGCTGATCGAGCATCCCGGCTTGATGACGCACGCGAGCGTCGCCGGCTCGAGCCTGCAGGTGCCGAACGACCTGATCAGGCTGTCCGTGGGCATCGAGGACGTAGCGGACCTGCTGCAGGACCTGCAGGACGCCCTCGACTGACGGGATCGCTGTCGGGTTTTGTCGGTGTGCGCTCTTGGTCGGTGCCCGCAGCGGTTGACGGGCAGAATCGGCAAATGATCGCAGACAGTTCCCCAGTCGGACCCGACGAAGGAGGGCCCGCCACGTCCCCAGTCGGACCCGACGAAGGAGGGGCCACCGTCCGCGCCCTGGCCGTCGACATCGGCGGTACCAAGTTCGCCGCTGCTGTCGTCACCGGCGACGGCGACATTGTGGTCAGCCGCCGGCAGGACACGCCGCGCAGCACCGACCCCGACGTGCTGTTCGACGCACTCGCGAGGGCCATCGACGCCACCCTCGAGGCCTCGAATCTCTCCCTGGGCGACGGATTGCTGGCGCCCGCAATCGGGGTTGGCACAGCAGCCCCGCTCGATCTGGTCAGCGGCACCGTCTCGCCGGTGAATATTCCCGGGTGGCGATCATTTCCGTTGCGGGACAGGCTGTCCGAGCGCTACGGCGTCCCGGTGGGGATGATCGGTGACGCCGTCGCGGTGGCCGTTGCCGAACACTGGAAGGGGGCCGCGCGCGGGCACCGCAACGTCCTGGGCATGGTTGTGTCGACCGGCGTCGGTGGTGGGCTCATTCTGGACGGCAGGGCCGTCACCGGCTCCACGGGCAACGCCGGGCACATCGGGCACATCAGCGTCGACCCGGCCGGTCCGGCGTGCGTCTGCGGCGGAATCGGTTGCCTGGAAGCCATTTCCAGTGGCACCTCGCTGGCGGCCTGGGCGGTCGCGAACGGCTTCACCGGTGGTGACGGCAGCGCGCGGGCCGTCGCCGACGCCGCGGAGCGTGGTGAAGCCGTTGCGGTGCAGGCATTCCGGCGTTCCGGTGCGGCGCTGGGAATGGGTATCGCCGGCGCCGTCACCCTGTTGGATCTCGACCTGGTGGTGATCGGCGGTGGGGTGGCCGCTGCCGGGCCGCTGCTGTTCGAACCACTCGAGCGGGCCTACACCCGTTATGCCGCTTTGGGTTTCGCGGCCAAACCGCGGGTGGTGCCGGCGCAACTCGGTAGCGCCGCGGGCCTGGTCGGGGCGGCGGCGGTGGTGCTGGCGCCGGCGGCGTACTGGCCCGCGGATTCGCCGGGGTGACCTGCGGCCGATCGACGGTGTTGACTCCGGCAGACCGTTGGCCGGACCGGCTCGCGGTCCTGGCAGGATGCAGGCCATGGAGCAGGTCAGTGTGCAGGACGTCCGGGCCGCGGCAGAGTTGTTGCAGGGGGTCGCCCGGTACACCCCGATGGAGTCGTCCAGGCCGCTGCAACAGGCCGTCGGCGGACCGGTATATCTCAAGTGCGAGAACCTGCAGCGCACCGGGTCGTTCAAGATCCGCGGCGCCTACGTGCGGATCGCCCGGCTGACCGATGCGGAGAAGGCGATCGGCGTCGTCGCGGCGTCGGCCGGCAACCATGCGCAGGGCGTCGCGCTGGCCGCTGCCCTCGTCGGTTCGACGGCCAAGGTGTACATGCCGGTCGGTGCATCGATCGCGAAGCTCACCGCGACCCGGGCCTACGGTGCGGACGTCGAACTGGTCGGGGAATCGCTGGACGACGCGCTGGAGGCGGCCCGGGCCTACGCCGCCCGGACGGGCGCGGTGCTCGTGCATCCGTTCGACCATCCGGATGTGCTCCGTGGCCAGGGCACCGTCGGCCTGGAGATCCTCGAGCAGGTGCCGGAGGTTGCGACCGTTGTTGTCGCGGCGGGCGGCGGTGGGTTGATCAGCGGGGTCGCCGCCGTGCTGCGCGAATTGAAGCCGGACGTTCGGATCGTCGGCGTGCAGGCCGAGCAGGCCGCCGCCTGGCCGGGATCGCTGCGGGCCGGTCGACCGGTGCGGCTGCGGGGAATGTCAACGCTGGCCGACGGAATCGCGGTCGGCGAGCCGTCAGCCCTGACGTTCGCACACGTCAGCGAGTTGGTCGATGAGATCGTGACGGTGTCGGAGGATCAGCTGTCGCAGGCGATGCTGCTGTGCCTGGAACGCGCGAAATTGGTGGTCGAGCCGGCCGGCGTGGCCGCGGTGGCCGCGATCATGGCGTACCCGGAGATGTTCACGCCGCCGGTGGTTGCCGTGCTGTCCGGCGGGAACATCGATCCGCTGGTGTTGCTGCACGTCACGCAGCACGGGCTGGTCGCCGCAAGGCGTTTTCTGTCCCTGCGGATCGAGATCATCGACCGGCCGGGATCGTTGGCCGCACTGCTCGCCCTGGTCGGCGAGCTGGGCGGGAACGTGGTCGACGTCGTGCACTCACGGGTCGGTTCGTCGCTACCGCTCGGTGATGTCGAGGTCAACCTGCGCCTGGAGACCCGCGGCGCCGCGCACTGTGCGGACATCGTCGGGGCGCTGACCGCGGCGGGTTTCCGGGTGATCGAACAGCACTGAAACGACCTGCGCGAATGCCACCGGATCAGGGACATCCGGCCCGAATGAGCCGAAATGCCCTGATGTGGCGGCACTCGACGGACGCCAAACGGCCGACGCTCCCTGCCTTGGTCGGGCAGGGAGCGCGACCGTCGGCGTTGCCGGAGTGCTCTTCTCAGCCGGCGAAGGGCTTGGCGTCGAGCACCGCGACCTTTTGCACCCTGCCGTTCGGCAGGATGTATTCGCGGGATTCACCCCGGCTGGCGCCCTGGATGGCCTGGCCGAGCGGTGACTGCGGGGAGTAGACCTGCAGCGAACCGTGCACGCCCTCCTCGCGAGAGCCCAGCAGGAAGGTCTCCTGGTCGTCGTCATCGCCGTCATACGCGATGGTCACCACCATGCCGGGTTCGACGACGCCGTCGTCGGCAGGGGAGACGCCGACCTGTGCGCTGCGCAGGATCTCCTGCAGGTGCCGGATTCGGGCTTCCTGCTTGGCCTGCTCGTCGCGGGCGGCGTGATAGCCGCCGTTCTCCTTCAGGTCGCCTTCTTCGCGGCGGTCGTTGATCTCGGCCGCGATCACCGGGCGATGAGCGACGAGTTGATCGAGCTCGTGCTGCAGACGGTCGTGTGCTTCCTGGGTCAGCCAGGTCACGACGGTGCCGGTCATGGCAACTCCTCACTACTACAGATATTCGCCGCAGCACCGGGATCGATGCTGCGGGTTTGCGGCCGTGCCTTGGTGTCGCGAGCCGGTCGCGAGGCGCGTTGCCGCACTCATATTTGGCACAAGAAACACGTCACGGCCCCGTCGGGGGCCGTTGGCGTGAACCCATGCTAACACGGTAGGGCAGGTCACAGTCCGATTTTGCACTCTTCGCCGGTGCCGCGCCATGTCCGCCCAGGAGGCCTCTGTGTAGTGCTGCCAGTCGTCTGACCTGCGGCAATGCACCTTCGGCCGGCGAAGTGCGGCTCGGCGTCAGTGAACTGTCGGTGTGCAGTGGAGAATGAAGATGTCCCGCGGTACCGAGCGGGAACGGAAGGGATTGGCAGACCGTGACTCATGGCACGCCCATAGTGACCACGCTGCCCGCGGCCGAAGCCGGCCCGGGCGACGAAGTGGCGACGACGGCGGAACAGGTTGCACCGGGCACTGCGCTCGCTGACGCCGCGGCGGCCCGGGCGGACGCCGCCCAGGCGGCCCCGTTGCGCTTGATGGCGGTGCACGCGCATCCCGACGACGAGTCGAGCAAGGGTGCGGCCTCCCTGGCGAAGTATTCGGCCGAGGGGGCCGGTGTCGTTGTCGTCTCCTGCACCGGCGGGGAGCGAGGGGACGTCCTGAACCCCAAGCTGGACGTTGAGGGAGTCGACGTGCCGGCCTTGCGGATTACTGAAATGGCAAGGGCCGCAGAGATTCTCGGAGTCGCGCACGTCTGGTTGGGCTATCACGATTCCGGCTATCACGAGGGTGCGCCGGATACCTGGACGCTTCCCGATGGCTGCTTCGGCGCGCTCGATCCGGACGAGGAAATAGCCGCTCTGGTCAAGGTCGTCCGGCAATACCGACCACATGTCATGACGACTTATGACGAGAACGGCGGTTACCCGCACCCGGATCACATTCGGTGTCACGTCGTCTCCGTCGGGGCCTTTGAGGCGGCCGGCGATCCGGAGGCCTACCCGGAGGCCGGCGACCCGTGGCAGCCGCTGAAGTTGTATTACAACGTCGGCTTCTCCCGCGAGCGGATCCTGGCGATCAACGACGCGGTCAAGCAGCGCACCGGTGAAGGACCGTTCGACGAGTGGATCCAGCGGTTCGCGAACAACCCGCGGCCCGACCCGGCGAGCCGGATCACCACCAAGGTCCCGGTCGCGGAGTATTTCGGCGCGCGAGACGCGGCGCTGAAGGCACATGCCACCCAGATCGACCCCGATTCGCATTGGTTCGCGGTTCCGCATGATCTCGAGGCCGAGATCTGGGGTACCGACGACTACGAGCTGGCCCGGTCGCTGGTCGATTCGCCGCTGCCCGAGGACGACCTGTTCGCCGGCGTTCGCGAGGCGGTGCGGCAGTGAAACCCCTCATGTTGCTGCTCGCCTTCGCCCCCGACCCGCCGGTCGATGTGGACCCCAGTACCGGGAAGGGCCCTGAATGGGGCAAGGCGGCGCCGGTCGGCCTGCTGGTCATCCTGCTGCTGTGCATTGCCGTGTTCTTCCTGCTCCGCTCGATGACCCGGCGGATCAACCGGGTGCCCGGTGAGTTCGCGGAGCGCGAGAACGCGGCAGCGGGGTTGGAGCAGGAAGCCAACGCCGATCGGGCGCCGGTCGTCGACCCGGTGACCGAGGAGGACGCGGCCGCCACACGGCCGGCCGATCCCGAAGCAGGCTCGTCCGGGCTGGTCAACGAGCGATCTGGGTAGATCCGTGGCATCCCGGCTCGCTGGTTCCATGTCCGCCTAGTCGTCATCGACCCGACCACCAGTTCACGGAAATACCGGAATGCCGCGCGTCGATCGAAGGCCCGCGCGCACTGTTGACGTCTGCCCTGGTTGCAGGTGCAGCCAGCCCGGTCATTCCACACCGGCCACCGGCGACGCCTATGAGAGTTGCCCGCCTCACCCGATCAGTGTGATCGGGCTCACACTTCGTTGTTGCTGCGGCCAGGAACAAACCTGTCTGCAACCTCAGTTACAGCACATGTAACGTTGTAATCAATGCAACGTACAGAACAGAGAGAGAGGATCCCATGAAGGGATACTTCGCAGCTTGGGGCGAGGGCGAACAGCCCGGCCCAGAAGAAAGAGGTCCGCACGGACATGGCGGACGAGGTGGCGGCGGCCCCCGTCGCGAAGGTGGCCCGCGCCGAGAAGGCCGCGGTGGCCCCGGTGGCTACGGCCCCGGTCGGGGGTTCGGCCCACGTGGCCGTGGCCGGGGCGGTGTCCCGGAGGCACCCGACGCCGCCGACGCGGCCGCCTGGTTCACCGGCCGGCTCCCGGAGGAGTGGTTCACCTCAGCGCCGACCGTGAGTGTCGATCGTGACGAGATCATCGTCGTCGGGGAACTCCCGGCCTTGACCGACGAGTTCGCCGACGATGCGGCACGCGCGGCCGCCGAGGCCGGCCGGATCTCCCGGTTCCGGGAGAGCACCCGCGAGCAGCGCATCGAGATCGCCCGACAGGGACAGCATCGTTACGGGCGGGATATCTCCTGGGGAGCTCGCCTTGGCGGGTCCGAGGAATTGTTCACCACCCTGTCCGCCCCGGTCATGACTCGCCTGCGGCAGCCGGAACGGCAGATCTTGGACACGTTGGTCGACTCCGGTGTCGCCCGCTCCCGTTCGGATGCCGTCGTGTGGGCGGTCCGGTTGCTCGGGCAGAACGCCGATGCCTGGCTGGGCGACCTGCGCAAGGCCATGGAAGAGGTCAACCGGCTTCGGGACCAGGGCCCGGACCTGGGCTGATGTCAGTCGCACGAGGCGCTATCGGTCGTGGCCGACGCCAATAGGCCTCGGTCACGACCCAGCCTGGGACCTCAGCTCACCGTGAAGAGCAGCATCCAGATCGCGACACAGTGACACAGCGCGGCTAGTGACACGCAGGCGTGGAAGTACTCGTGGTACCCGAAGGTCTTCGGCCAGGTGTTCGGCCGCTTGGTCGCGTAGAAGATTGCGCCCACCGAATACAGCAGGCCGCCGGCCGCGATCAACACCAGCACCGCGGGTCCACCGGCGGACAAGATGTCCGGAAGGACGAAGACGGCAACCCAGCCCAGTGCCAGGTAGAACGGAACGCCCAGCCACCTCGGCGCGTGCGGCCACAGCATCTTCAGCGCGACGCCACCCGCTGCACCCACCCAGACCGCGATCAGAATGACGGTGCTGGTCGGTGGCTGGAGCGCCAGGACCGCCAGCGGTGTGTACGACCCCGCGATGAACACGAAGATCATCGAATGGTCGGCCCGCTTCATCCAGGTCCTGGCCCGTTCCGAGGTCCAGGTGTGCCGGTGATAGGTCGCGCTCACGCTGAACAGGCCGATCAGGGTGATGGCATAGACGGTGCAGGCGAACGCGGCGCCGACGCCGACAAAGACGAAGGCGAGTGGGATCAGCGCCAGGCTCATCGCCGTGGCGGCGATCGCCGAGTACACATGTATCCAGCCCCGGGCGCGCGGCCGGCCCAGCCCAGGCGTAGGCGCAAGGTCGGTCGCCTCTGTGGTCCGCACTGTCATTGCTCCATCGTCCCGGACCACTGCTGATTTGCCCAGGGATCGGGATGGTGATCCAGGTCCCTGACTACCTCGGCGGGTCCGCACGGAGCGGAGTTTGCCAAACCGGGGCGGACTTCGCTCCTCGGCGTAGGCAGACCCGACGAAGTCGGCAGGCGCCACTGTGTCAATCGACCTGGCAGGAAACCACGGAAGCAACCTGGCGACGAAGAGCCGGGTAATTCAGTGCACTTCCAGGCCCGTGCGCGCTGCCTCTTCGCGTCCGGTGTCGCGCCAGTAGGGTCAACACCCGTGAGGCTCCCGTCGCTGGTCTACCGCGTCTACGAACGCAAGTTGACCCGCGAACTCGCCGGAGCGCAAATTCCGCACCACGTCGGTGTGATGTTGGACGGCAACCGCCGGTGGGCCCGTAAGGCCGGCTTCACCAATCCCACCGAAGGCCACCGGGCGGGCGCCGAGCACATCGCCGACCTGCTGGAATGGTCCCAGGAGGCGGGCATCGGGATGGTCACCCTGTGGCTGCTGTCCACAGAGAACCTGCGGCGGGCCGATGACGAACTACAGCCGTTGTTGGAGATCATCACCGACGTCGTTGACGAACTGGCGGCGCCAGGGCAACCGTGGAAGCTCCGGATGGTCGGTGCCCTCGACATGCTGCCGCCGCCGATGACGACCAGGTTGACCGCCGCCGAGATGCGCACGGAGAGCCGCACGGGCCTGCAGGTCAACATCGCTGTTGGCTACGGCGGCCGGCAGGAGATCGTCGACGCGGTGAAGTCAATCCTGGAATCGGGCATCGAGGAAGGCCGCGGCATTCGCGAGGTCATCGATTCACTCGAGGTCGAGACCATCGGTGAGCACCTCTACACCTCCGGCCAGCCCGACCCCGATCTGGTCATCCGAACGTCGGGTGAGCAACGGCTGTCGGGCTTTCTGCTGTGGCAGAGCGCACATTCGGAGTTCTGGTTCTGCGAGGCCTACTGGCCGGATTTCCGCCGGGTGGATTTCCTGCGTGCCCTTCGGGACTACGCCGCTCGGCACCGCCGCTACGGCGAGTAGCACCGCCGTTGTTCGTCCAACCGACCGAGCCAGGACGGCACTGAACCTCCGGCTCCTGCGTCGCCGGGTTTCCCTGCCAGCTAGAAGGCTCCGCGCTGGGTACTACCGGGCAATGACATCCACGCCGCGAGGCCGCGGTCCGGGTCCGAACGGTGGCCGCTTCAGATCGATCGAGACGGTCCGACCGGCCCCGCCCACCCGCACGCCCGCCGTCACCGCCGCCGGGATTCGGTGATGGACGGCCCTGCCCTCAGCTACGCGGTGATCGGTGTGCTGACCCTGCTGGCGGCTCTGCTGCCCCGATTGCTGCAGCGGGTGCCGATCTCGCTGCCGATGGTGTTCCTCGCAGCCGGGGCGTTGACCTTCGCCGTCATCGGGCCGCTACCGGATCCCGATCCCCGCGAGCACCAGAGCTTCACCGTTCATCTCACCGAACTGTGCGTGATCGTCTCGCTGATGGGCGCAGGGCTGGCCCTTAACCGGCCGATCGGGTGGCGGCGCTGGTCCTCGACGTGGCGGATGCTCGGCGTCGCGATGCCGCTGACAATGATCGCGGCCGCGTTCCTCGGATGGGCAGTCCTCGGTTTCGGGGTGGCCGCGGCCGTGCTGCTGGCCGCGGCCGTTGCGCCGACCGACCCGGTGCTGGCTACCGAGGTCCAGGTCGCCGAACCCACCGATGAGCCCGACAAGGCCGACGACGAGGCGCGTTTCGCGCTGACCTCGGAGGCCGGGCTGAACGATGGTCTGGCTTTCCCGTTCGTCTACGCCGCCATCGCCATCAGCCTGGCTGGGCCGGCACCGTCGGGGTGGTTCGCGCAGTGGTTCGCCCTTGACGTGCTGTGGCGGCTGTCCGCCGGGGTGCTGGCAGGTCTGGCCATCGGCTGGATGCTGCGCATGCTGTTCTTCGGCGCCCGATCATCGAAGATCCGGCTCGCCCATACTGCGGAGGGCTTCGTCGCGCTCGCCGCGACCTTCCTGGCCTATGGCTTCACCGAGTTGATCAACGGCTACGGTTTCATCGCCGTGTTCGTCTGCGCCTGCACCCTCCGCGCGGGGGAACGCTCGCACAGTTACCACCAGGTCCTGCACCAGTACATCGAGCAGTTGGAACGCCTGCTGACCGTCGGGATCCTGATCCTGCTCGGCGGGGCCGCGACGACCGGCCTGCTGGCAGGCATCGGCTGGGCCGAAGTGCTGGTCGCGTTGGTCATCATCCTCATCGTGCGTCCCCTGTCCGGCTGGATCGGGTTGGCGCGCGGGAAGACCGGACCGCGGGAGCGCGGCGTCATCGCCTTCTTCGGGGTGCGCGGAATCGGGTCGCTGTTCTACGTCTCCTATGCCCTGCAGGAGGGTGACTTCGTCGAACAGGACTCCCTGTGGCAGATCATCTGCCTTGTCGTGATCTCCTCCGTGGTGATCCACGGCGTGACCGCTACGCCAGTGATGGGCTACCTCGATCGAAAGCGGATCAGGGAAGCGAAGCTGCGGACCGGGGACGCCGGGCAGGCGCCGGTGACCTCGATCTGACGCCGCTAATCTTGCCGGATGGATGTGGTCACCGAATATCTCAAGCTCGGCCTGCGCTTCGACCGGGTCGTCGACGGGTTCGTCGATGCGTACACCGGTGATCCGGCACTCAAGCAGCAGGTCGCCGACGAGCCCGTCCCGGACCCGGCCGAGCTGTCCAGGCAAGCGACGGCACTGTCGGCTGAGGTGCCGAACTCGGACCTCTCCGCGGCCCGGGCCGCCTTTGTCGGCGCCCACCTGGACGCACTCGCGGTAGCCGGCCGGCGGTTGGCCGGCGAGGAGATGTCGTTCATCGACGAGGTACAGAGCTATTTCCAGGTGCGAATCGGCGAGATCGACACCGACGTCTACGCGGCAGCGCATCAGGAAATCTCCGCGCTGATCGGCGGGTCGGGTCCGCTCGACGAACGGCTCGCAGCGGTTCGGGCTGCCGAGACCTGCCCGCCCGAGCTGGTCGAGACTGTCGTCCGGACGGTGGCCGCGGCACTTCGGGAGCGGGTCATCGGGCCAACGGGGCTCGCCGACCTACCGGAGCACATCGACTTCGAGATCGCCCGTGACGTCGCCTGGAGCGGCTTCAACTACTACCTGGGCGGGTTCGGTTCCCGGGTCGCGGTGAACGCCGACATCGGCCATCGGATGAGCCAATTCGGGGTGCTGGTGGCCCACGAGTGCTACCCGGGACATCACACCGAGCACTGCCGCAAGGAGGACCTGCTGGTCAACCGGGGCGGCCAGGCCGAACACACGATCTTCCTGGTGAACACTCCGCAATGCCTGATGGCCGAGGGCCTAGGCGATCTCGCGCTGACCGCGGCCGTCGGCCCCGGCTGGGGGCGCTGGCTGGCCGAGGTTCTGGACGGGGTCGGGCCGGCGTTCGATCCTGACCTGATGGAGGCCCTCGAGGTCGCCTCCCGGCCGTTGAACACGGTCCGGCAGAACGCCGCCATCATGCTGCACGATCGCGGCGTCGATGCAGAGGATGTCGTCGCCTATCAGCAACGCTGGTCGCTGGCGAGCGAGGAGCAGGCCAGGCAGCGGTTGCGTTTCATGACCGACCCGCTGTGGCGCGCCTACACCTCGACCTACGTCGAGGGAGACCGGTTGCTGCGGCCGTGGCTGGCGGCCCGGGAATCCGGCACGACCGCGCTGCAGCGATTCCAGCGGCTGCTCGATGAGCCGCTGACCCCCGCCGTCATTGCGGCGGAGCTGGCCGTATTGGCCTGACCACGGCCAGTCATCGGCACTCATGCCCGGTTCCCATGGGATTCTTCCGGGTGTCAGGTCCGGTTCTGATGAAGTAACCGACGTCGCTGCGCTGTGTTGCCCGCAGGGGCAGTGCTCCCGAAAAGAAGGTTCTCCCATGACTGGTCAGGCCCGATTGCTGGTGGTTGACGACGAGCCGTCACTGCAGGACATCGTCGCAACCTCGATGCGGTTCCTCGGCTACCAGGTCGCCGTCGCCGCCACCGGTCGGGAGGCGGTCCGGCTGGCCACCGACACGCATCCCGACCTGATCATTCTCGACGTCATGCTGCCCGACTTCGACGGCCTCGAAGTCATGAAGCGGGTGCGCGCCGCGGGAGTGTCGTCCGGAGTGGTGTTCCTGTCGGCGCGCGACACCCCGGCGGACAAGATCGCCGGCCTCACCGCGGGCGGCGACGATTACGTCACCAAGCCGTTCGGCCTGGAGGAACTGGCTGCCCGGGTGGCCGCCGTCCTGCGTCGCACCCGACCCGATGACGACGATGACGGCGTGCTGCGCGTCGCCGATCTGGAGCTCGACCCGGAGACCTACCAGGTCACCCGCGGGGATACGCCGATCGAACTGGCGCCCACCGAATACAAGATGCTCCGGCACATGATGATCAACGCGAACGTCGTGCTGTCCAGGCAGCAGTTGCTGGATGCCGTGTGGGGGACGGACTTCTACGGCGACGATTCGGTCGTCGCGACCTACATCTCCTACCTGCGGCGCAAGGTCGACGCGTCGGGCGAGCCGCTGATCCACACCCACCGCGGCTTCGGTTACGTACTCCGCGGGCAGCGGCACTGAATCCAATGGGGGCATAGGGACGATGGTCGACACCGAGGGCTGGTCGGCGGCGCAGCCGGTACCACCCGTGGCCGCATCCCCGGTCGGTGCACCGCCCGGACCGGCGACCGCCCCGCCGGTGATCGCACCGGTCCCCGCCGTCGGCCAACGGCGGGAGGCCTACCCCGTCCAACCTCGACGCTGGAGCCTGCGGGCACGGTTGATCGCCCTGGTAGTCGCCACCGCGGCAATCGCACTGGTGGCGGTCAACATTGTGCTGCCGCTGGTGGTCCGCACTACGGCGATCGACGCCAAGGACGCAACGCTGGCCGCCGTGATCAGTGCGATCAGCCGGTCACGGGTGGACCTGGAGGATCTGACCAACCTCAGCAGCCTTGCCCAACTGCGCGGCGAGATCGGCTGGTCGACGGTGTCCGAGGCCGGGATCTCCCAGGTCAAGGTGCCGACGGTCAGCGACGCCAGTGCCAACCCGGAACTCAGCGAGAATCTGGACTGGCTCGCGGAGGCGGTGACGGTCCCGGATTCCACCGACGCCAACAAGCGGTACCGGGCGCAGGGGGTGCCGTTCAGATCGACGCAGGGCGACGGCTACCTGGTCGCGTGGGTGTCGTTGGGGGACGTGGACAAGACGTTCCAGCGGGTCATCCTGGTCGAACTGCTGGTCACCGCCGGCCTGCTGATCCTGCTCGGCGCCACCGCCAGCCTGGTCATCCGGCGGGAGCTTCGGCCATTGGAGTCGATGGCGACGGCGGCGGACGACATCGCCCGCGGCGACCTGAAACGCCGGGTGGACGAGTCGGACCCGAGCACCGAGATCGGCCGGCTGGGTGTGGCCTTCAACGACATGCTGGACGGCATTTCGACGTTGCTGGACGAGCGTCGGCGTAGTGAGCACCGGTTGCGGCAGTTCGTGGCGGACGCCTCACATGAACTGCGCACCCCGGTCGCCGCTGTTCGTGGCTACACCGATCTGTACGCGGCCGGCGCCCTGCCGGACGAGGCCGCGGTCGACCGGGCGATGCAGCGGATGGGGTTCGAGTCGCGGCGGATGGGGGCGTTGGTCGACGACCTGCTGACGCTCATCCAGGCCGATGCCGAACGCACCATGACGCACGAGCGGGTCGATCTCGCCGACCTGCTGACCGGGGTCGTCGATGACGCTGCGGTCATCGACCCGACCCGCACCTGGCGGCTGGCGGGGAATTACGCGCCGGCCGTCGTGCTGGGCGACCGGCTGCGACTGCACCAATTGTTCGCCAACCTGCTGGCCAACATCCGCACCCACACCCCGACGGGGACGGTCGCCACCGTGGCCGTGTTGGCCGGCCTCGATGAGATCGCCATCAGCGTGAGCGACAACGGGCCCGGGGTGTCCGACGAGGCGCTGCACCGGCTGTTCGATCGCTTCTTCCGGGTCGACGCGTCCCGCAGCCGGGAGAACGGCGGCACCGGCCTGGGGCTGTCGATCGTCGCGGCGATCGTGCGCTCACACGGCGGTCAGATCCTCGCGTCCCACACTCCGGGTGGCGGCCTGACCATGACCGTGGTGCTGCCGCGGCCGACCGGAACGGCCGCAGTCCCGCCGCCCGGCGCCGACGCGGAAACCGGCCCGATCCCGCTGGTGGACCCGGTCCCGGACGGGCCGGCCGGCGGTGGTTCGACCGGGCGTGACACTGCGGAAACCTGATGTTCACCGGGTTGTTCGCGTGTTTGGCCGATACGGCGTTTTCGCAGCGGTAGCGTCCGATACGTGAGCCGCACAAGACGCGGCCATACGGGAGGCCCCGATCGTGTGTGCCGCCAACGCAGCACCGAGCACGAGGGGGCCGGCACCGGGCCCCCGTGCCCACCGACAATCCGTCGGTATGGGCCACAGGGACACCGCCGGCCCTTCTCGTAGAACCGGACGTGGTGGTTCTCGTCCGCCTGGGAGCGCTCGTGGTCACACGCAGTTCAGCCTCACTAGGTACGAATACCGCAGTTTCCGATCCAGCCGCATCAATCAACGCAGTCCGCGCAACAGCAACCGATCCAGCCCCCATATCCCCGGCCGGGGCGGGCAGCACGCCGCCGGGCGCCATTCCTGATGCACCGCCCGGCAAGACCGGGGAACGCGACCGGCTCACCTACGTCATCGACACCTCGGTCCTGCTGTCCGACCCCTGGGCCTTGAACCGGTTCGACGAGCATGAGGTGATCCTGCCCCTGGTGGTCATCGGTGAGCTGGAGGCCAAGCGCCACCATCCGGAACTGGGTTACTTCGCCCGCCAGGCCCTGCGCATTCTCGACGAACTCCGCGTCGAACACGGCCGGCTGGACGCACCGGTCCCGGTCGGCGCCCCCGGCGGAACGCTGCACGTCGAGCTCAACCACACCGACTCGACCGTGCTGCCGGCCGGCTTTCGCAATGACAGCAACGACTCTCGGATTCTTGCCTGCGCGCTGAACCTCGCTCTGGAACGGCCGGCGGGCCGGGTCACCCTGGTCACCAAGGACATGCCGCTGCGCGTCAAGGCGTCGGCGGTCGGGTTGGCCGCCGACGAGTACCGGGCGCAGGACATCGTGCCGTCCGGCTGGACCGGGATGGCCGAGATTCAGGTACCGGCCGAGCAGGTCGACACCCTGTTCCACGCCGGGCTGATCGACTCCGACGAGGCCCGGGAACTGCCCTGCCACACGGGGGTCAAGTTGGTCACCCCGTCGAGTTCGGCGCTGGGCCGGGTGACGCCGGGCAAGCAGATCAGACTGGTCCGCGGCGAGCGGGAGGCCTTCGGCCTCCGTGGCCGGTCGGCCGAACAACGGATCGCCCTCGATCTGCTGATGGACGATGAGGTCGGCATCGTCTCGCTCGGTGGTCGGGCGGGTACCGGCAAGTCGGCGATGGCACTGTGCGCGGGCCTGGAACTGGTGATGGAGCGGCGGGCGCATCGCAAGGTTGTCGTCTTTCGTCCGCTGTATGCGGTGGGCGGGCAGGAGCTCGGTTACCTCCCGGGCAGCGAGAACGACAAGATGCAGCCCTGGGCGCAGGCGGTGTTCGACACCCTGTCGGCGGTCGCGTCGCCGGCGGTCATCGAGGAGGTCATCGCCCGCGGCATGCTGGAGGTGCTGCCGCTCACGCACATCCGCGGACGGTCGTTGCACGACTCGTTCGTGATTGTCGACGAGGCGCAGTCCCTGGAACGCAATGTGTTGCTGACCGTGTTGTCGCGGCTGGGCACCAACTCGCGGGTGGTGCTGACCCACGATGTCGCGCAGCGGGACAACCTGCGGGTTGGCCGGCATGACGGCATTGCAGCGGTGATCGAGACGTTGAAGGGTCATCCGCTGTTCGCGCACGTCACGCTGACCCGATCCGAGCGTTCACCGATTGCCGCGCTGGTCACCGAAATGCTGGAGTTGCCCGACCTGCCGTAATCCGCGCGGAGTACACCGCGGAGTACACAAGAACGGCCACCCTGCCGATCAGCCGATCGGCAGGGTGGCCGTTTCTTCGTGTCCGTCCGCGTCCTGCTCGGGTGCACCGAAGCGGGCCAGCGCCAAGGCGCCCGCGAGCACCAGCAGAAAGCCGCCGACGGCGGGAACCGCCAAACCGGCCGCCGGCCGGTCACCGCAGACGATCGTCCCCAGGACGGCGCCGAGCACGGTCTCCGTAGCCACCATGGCCGAGGTCACGGACACCACCGACGCGCGCTGCAGGGCAAGGGCGCCGAGCAACAGGCCGAGAATTCCCGCGCCGGCCATGGCCCACGCCGCGGGGTCGGCAATCAGCACCGCCGGGGCGAAGCTCCGTAGCAGTCGGGCCCCAAGAGCGAGCAGCCCGAAGCAGCACCCGGCCAACACCGCAACGACGAGTCCGGACCGGGCCGGGTTGCCGATTCTCAGGGCGGCCGCCGCGGCCAGGGCCAGCAACGCAACGGCTGCCAGGAGGGCGAATCGAACGACCGTCCCGACCTCGGCCACGTCCTGCGGTCCTGCGGTCAGGGCGACGACGATCAACCCCGCCCCGATGGCGAGCACCGCGACCACTTCCGGCCGCCGGAGCCGGACGCGGAGCACAAGCACCGACAACACGGCGGTGATGCCCAGGCTGGAGGCCCGCCCGGCCTGCACGACGAACAACGGGAGAGTCCGCAGGGCCAGGATCGACAGCCCAAAACCGCAGGCCACCAGCACCAGGGCCAGCAGGTACCGGGGGCTACGGGCGAGCCGGAGCACGAATCCCGCGCTGACCGAGTCGGCGGTCGGCAACCTGCCGACCGCCGACGCCTGCAGCACGGCGGCGGTGCCCGAGCAGAGTGCGGCACCCCCCACGGCCAGCAGTGCAAGGTTCACTGCCGGCTCCTGTCCCGTTGCAATGCTGTCCGGTTTGCGGGGAATTCATCGGTAGGCTAACCCGGCACTCACTCGTCCGAGGTACGCCGCAGGAGGCCAGTCGTGCGCGCTGCGGTACCCGACGTGGGTTCTGCCGCGTCAACCTCCGGCCGGCCGCCCGTTTGGTGGGTACTCGGCGCCTTCGCCGTCATTGCGGCGATTCTGACGGGTGTCGTCACCCTCGGAATCCACATCGCCGGGCCATCTCTGCCCTACCTCGACGGACCGATCTGGCTCGACGGCTGGTCCGAGGGAGATTCGGGCTGGTATTACGGGATCGCCACCTCCGGCTACTTCTACAACCCCGGCCAGCAATCCTCCATTGCCTTCTTCCCGAGCTATCCGTTGACGGTGCGCGGGCTCGGCGATCTCATCGGCGGCGACTATCAGATCGCCGGCTCGTTGCTCGGGGTGCTCTTCGGTGCGGCCGCCGCCGTGCTCTTCGCCTACTGGGTGTGGCGCAGGCTGCCGAGGGGCGGGGCCGTCACCGCCATCGCGATCCTGCTGCTCTATCCTTACGCGTTCTTCCTGTATGGCGCGATGTACTCCGATTCGATGTTCATCCTGACGGCCATCGGATCGTTCCTGTTGTTGGAGCGGCGGCACTACTGGTTGGCCGGGTTGGTCGGTGCGCTGGCGACGGCCGGCCGGCCGGTGGGTGTTGCGGTGGCGGTCGGACTCGTGGTGCGGATGCTCGAGATGCGAGCGGAGGCACGAGTAGTCAGCTCGCCGGCCGTACCGTCGCCGACCGTCCCCTCGCCTTCCCTTGTTTCACCCACCGAGCCGACCCAGAGCCTGAGTTCCACCGCACGGCCGGGTTGGCGCGATTTGTTCCGGGCTGTTCCCGGCGTTCGCTGGCGCGAGGCCGGGGTACTGGTGTCCGGGTTCGGCCTGGCAGCGTGGTGCATCTACCTGTGGGTGCAGTTCGGCGATCCGATCGCCTTCGCCACGGTCCAGGAGGCTCCCGGCTGGTACCAGCGGGGCGGCCCGCACACCTGGTTCAAGGTCGTCTACATCGGCACCATGCTGTTCGGGCCGGTGGATGTGGCGATCCGGCTGACGGCGCAGGCCGTCATGTGCCTGTTCGCGGTGCTGCTGCTGCCGCGGGTGTATCGACTGTTCGGGTGGGGGTATCTTGCTTACTCGGTCGTTGTGCTGGCGATTCCGATCATCGGGACCAAGGACTTCATGGGCACCGGCCGCTACGTCCTCGCGGCCTTTCCGGTCATCGCCGCCGCCGGCCAATTCCTGGCCACCCGGCCGCAGAAGTGGTTGCGGCCCTTGGTTCTTGGGCTGCTCGGGATCGGGCTGTTGGTCGCCACCCTGGTCTTCTCGATGGGAGTTCCGGTCTCATGAATGAGCTGACGGTTAGCGGGGGGACGACGTGCACAAAGAGCTGATGAAGCCCGAGCGGTTCGAGAAACTGTCGATCTTCTTCCCGATGTGGAACGAGGAGCTGTACATCCATCGGGCCGTCCGGGCTGCGACGGAGATCTGCGAACGGCTGGTCGACGACAAGGAGATCGGCGACTACGAGCTGATCATCGTCAATGATGCGTCGACGGACCGGACCGGAGAGTACGCGGCGGAACTGGCCTGTTCCGACAGTCACGTCCGGGTCGTCACGCACGCGAAGAACCGCAAACTCGGCGGCAGCATCAAGAGTGGCTTCGCGGCGGCGACCGGCGACCTCGTCCTCTACACGGACGCCGATCTGCCGTTCGAGATGATCGAACTGGTCAGAGCGGTCCGGGTGATGCGGACCTACGAGGCGGACATCGTCAGCGCCTACCGGTTCGACCGGACCGGCGAGGGCCTACGCCGGGCGATCTATTCCTGGGTGTACAACTGGCTGATCCAACTGGTCTTCGGTACCCGCTTGCGGGACATCAACTTCGCCTTCAAGCTCTGCCGTCGCCGGGTTTTCGATCAGGTCGAGCTGTCCAGTGAGGGCTCGTTCATCGACGCCGAACTGGTGATCAGGGCGCAGAAGGCGGGCTTCTCGATCGTGCAGATCGGCGTCGACTACTTCCCGCGGACGCGCGGGGTGTCCACGCTGTCCTCGCCCGCGGTGATCCGGAAAATGCTCGGCGAGATGACTCGGTTGCGGGGCGACCTGAAGTCGCTGCCACCGGCCCACCTGCCGTGACGAAACCTGCCGTGACGAGACCGGCCGCGACCGGGCTGCTGATCATCTCCGCGGACGACCTCGGGCTGACCGACGGTGTGAATCACGCCGTCCTGCGGGGCTACCGGCAGGGCATCGTCACCTCGACGTCGCTGTTGGCGGTCGGTAGAGCGTTCGACGACGCCGTGCGGATGCTGCTCGACAACCCCGGCCTCGATGTCGGTGCGCACCTGGCCATCGTCGGGGAGGATCCGCCGCTGCTGACCGCGCGTGAGATCCCCACCCTGGTGGACTCCCGCGGCGCGCTGCCGCTGTCCTACCGGACGGTGATCGGGCGCGGCCTGGTCGGCCGGTTGGACCCGGATGACGTTCAGCGGGAGTTCGCGGCCCAACTCGAGCGAATCGGGTCTGCCGGCATCGCCGTCTCGCACGTTGACACCCACCAGCACACCCACCTGTGGCCCGCGGTGTCCGGCGTTCTCCTCGAATTGGCCCGGCAGCACGCGATTCCCGCGGTTCGGACTCCCCGGAGCCAGCGGGTGTTGCCGATCGGGTTCGGGGTCAATGTGCTGTCCGCCCGCCTGCGCCGCCGGGTCGGACGGGCCGACCTGGCAACCACCGACAACTACACCGGGCTGGACGAGGCGGGTTCGCTGGATCGGGCCAGATTCGAGCGTTCGGTGATCGCGCTCGGCCCCGCGAAGGGCACGGTTGAGATCAACGCGCACCCCGGCGTTGCGGATGACCCGGACCTCGCCAGGTTCGACTGGAACTACAGTTGGCCGGACGAGTTGGCAATGCTGGTGTCGCCCGAGACGCGGGAACTGATCGCGGCCAGCGGGTATCGGTTGGGTTCGTTTCGGGACCTCCGGCCCACCGGATCCACCGGTCCCACGGTGCCGCCGGGTGTTTCGCAGGGGCCGCCGGGTGTTTCGCAGGGGCCGCCGGGTGTTTCGCAGGGGCCGCCGGGAGTGCCGTCAACCGCGACGGGCCGGAAAACCAAACACCGGACCGGCCGCGCCGCACTCGCGGCCTACCGGGGGAGTCCGCTCGCCGACCGCCTGCACGCCAGGGTCCGCTGGTGGACCGCACCGTTCCCGACCATCGAGTCCGCGGTGCCGTCATCGGGTCGGATTCTGGAGATCGGTTGCGGGCACGGACTCTTTTGCACCTATCTCGCGTTGGCCGAGCCCGCTCGCGAGGTGGTCGGGGTGGACATCGATGCCGCCAAGATCGATCAGGCCAAGCAGGTGGCCAAGGGTCTTACCGGGGTGCGGCTGTCCTTCGATGTTGGCAAGTCCGGAACGGTGAAGACCGGCCCGTGGGATGCAATTGCGATCGTCGACATGCTGTATCTGCTGCCCGCCGCCGAGCAACGGGCGTTGTTGTCCGCGGCGGTCGAGCAGCTCGCACCGGGCGGTGTGCTGTTGGTCAAGGAGATGAGCTCGACGCCGCGGTGGAAGGCTCGCTGGAACGTGCTCCAGGAAACCCTTTCGGTGTCGATTCTGGGGATCACCGAACGAGCCGATGGCGAGCCGAACGTCAAGTCCGGGCAATCCCGTTTCGACTTCGTGGACCCCGCGGTGATGGCCGGTTGGCTGCAGGAGTGGGGACTGTGCACGACTGCGCAGCAGCTCGATCGGCATTACCCGCATCCGCATCACCTGCTCACCGGCCGGCGGTCCTGGCCGGTATGACGAACGTCCCGGCGCGCGGTGGTCGTGTCGGCGTGCACGGGACGGGGTCACCCGGCACAGTGGCAGACGCACCGGCGTTCGGGTAACGGTCAGACGCTTGCACTTTAGAGGTTGGGACTTGCGCCATCCAAGGTTGGAAAGGTACCGATGAGTCGAGCTCGATATGCCGCGGCGGCATTGGCCGCGATCACGACGGGCGCCGCCGCCCTCTTCCTGACGCTGGTCCCGGCGCAAGCCGCGGTTCCCGACCCGAGCGCGGCCGCCGCACCCGCGGCGCAAGCGGTCCGGGTCGTCCCGACGACGGTCACGGGAGCGGATGGCGCGCCGGGATTGGTGATCGATCCCACCACCGACCTGGCGGACAGCGGCGCGTCCATGACAGTCACCGGCGCCCGGTTCGACCCATCGCAGGATCTCTACATCGGCATTTGCGCCTCGGATATGGAGTCTCCCGGTGAGTTGACCGACTGCGTTGGCGGTGCGATACCGGGGGCCAATCCCACGACGGCGTGGGCCCACGTCGGAAACAAGACCCCGGCGAACGGCGGCGTGAAGGTCGACTGGGTTGACAACGGCTTCAACGTCAAGCTGACGCTCCCGTCGGTCGCCGACGGCGAACCCAACTGCGTCACCGGGGACTGCTCGCTGTTCGTGGCCTACCAGGATGGTTCGGTTCCTGGTGAGATCAAGCCGGTCGCCCTCACCTTCGCTGCGCCACCACCGCCGTCCTCGTCGTCCAGTTCCGTGCCGCCCACCCCAGGAACGGCGATCGTGCAAAGCGTCGGGACCCCGTCGATCGTCCCGGGGGCCACCCAAAACGTGCTGTTCTCCGGGTTCGAGGCCGGTGAACAGGTCAACCTGACCCTCTTCTCGGCGCCCGTGGTGTTGTCGCCGGTGACCGCGGACGGCACCGGCGTTGCGAACGTCTCGTTCGTGGTTCCCGCCGATTCCGAGATCGGCACCCACCGGCTGGAAGCGATCGGGCAGCAGTCGGGCACCACCGGTGTCGCGACCTTCCAGGTCATCGCGCCGCCGGTGTCCTCCAGCCCCTCGCCGACCCCATCTCCGACGCCGTCACCCACCCCGACCCCGTCACCGACCAGCAGCAGCGAGGTTGCCAGCAGTAGCGCGCCCGCGTCCTCCAGTGCAGCGGCGTCGAGCACCGCAGCTGCCGACACCGGCGACGACAGCGGCAGCAGCCTCTGGTGGCTGTGGCTCATCATCGCCATCGTGGTGATCGCCGGGATCGTCACCGCGATCGTGGTGTATCGGCGCAATCAGCAGGCGCAGCGCGAGCAGGAGGAGCAGGACATCGCCGACGCGGCCGCCCAGGCGCAAGCCGCCGGTGCCGCCGGTGCCACCGGTGATCCGTATGCGGACGCGCCGACCGTCTTCCTGCCACCGGTGCCGCCCGGCCCCGGCGGCCCACCGCCGGGTGCGGACCCGTACGGCCTGCTGTCCGGCCATGATCACCCGGACAGCCCGACGCTGTACTCGGGCGATCCGGCCGGACCCACCGAGGTGATCGGGCAGGGACCGGGGCGGCCGCCGTACGGCCAGCCGCTCGGCCAGGGCGGCCCCGAACAGGGGTACGGCCCGCCGGCCGGCGGCAACCCACCACCCGCCTACGGTGGTCCGCCGACCGCGGGTTCCGCCGGCGGTCCATCCACCGAGGCGATGCCGGCCACCGGGCCGCAGGGGCCCGCGGGTCCGGCCGGTCCCGGTGGTCCGGACGGACCCGGCACCCAGGCCTGGGCACCGGACTTCGATGACACCGATACCGGGGGTCCAGGCAGTCCCGATGACTCCACCGACGGTCCGACCGGGGGCGCCAAGAAGTGACCGAGCCCATCCTTCGGCATGACCCGCCCGGCACGCTGGCCGAGCGGGAGATGATCAAGGCCTTTCTGGACTACCACCGGCTGACCCTCGCCCAGAAGATCGCCGGACTGTCCGGCGAGCAGGCGATCAGCCGCAGCACCGTCTCCGAGTTGACGCTGCTCGGTCTCGTCCGTCATATGACCGAGGTCGAACGCGGGTGGATCGCCGAAGAGTTCGGCGAGGGTTACGGCACCGATTCCGGGCCGGCGGAACTTCCGCCGCTGTACTGCCGGCCAGATTCGCCGGACGCCGATTTCGACGAACTCGACGCCGGTCTGGTCGAGCAGAATCTGGCCGCCTGGCGGGCCGAGATCGCCCGCACCGACGGCATTGTCGCGATTCGCTCACTCGACGACACGATCCACAGCGAGCGTCGCGGACCGCTGTCCCTGCGCTGGGTGCTCTGGCACGTGTTCGAGGAGTACGCCCGGCACAACGGCCACGCGGACATCATCCGGGAGGCCATCGACGGCGCGGTGGGGGAGTAGCCGGAACGGCAGAACGGCGGCTCCCCAACAGGGGAGCCGCCGTCCTTGATCTGTGGCGTTCGCTCAGGGATGCGTCATCGACAGCACGTCCAGCGCGGCATCCAATTGTTCCGCGGTCAGGGTGCCGTTCTCGACGTGCCCCCGTTCCAGCACCACGGTCTTGATCGTCTTGTTCTCCCGCAACGCCTGCTTGGCGACCTTCGCGGCCTCCTCGTACCCGATGTACTTGTTCAGCGGGGTAACGATGGACGGGGAGGACTCGGCGTAGGCCCGCAGGCGTTCGACGTTGGCCACGATCCCGACGATGCACTTGTCGACCAGCACCCGGATCACGTTCGACAGCAGGTTGATCGACTCCAGCAGGTTCCGGCCGATCACCGGGAACATCACGTTCAACTCGAAGTTGCCCTGGGTGCCGGCAAACGCAACCGTCTGGTCGTTGCCGAAGATCTGCGCGCAGACCATCATGGTCGCCTCGGGCAACACCGGGTTCACCTTGCCCGGCATGATCGACGAGCCCGGCTGCAGGTCGGGGAGCTGGATCTCACCCAGCCCGGCGGTCGGCCCGGAGCCCATCCAGCGCAGGTCGTTGCAGATCTTGAACAGGCTGACCGCGATGCCGCGGAGCTGTCCGGAGGCCTCGACCAGGCCGTCCCTGGAGGCCTGCGCCTCGAAGTGGTTGCGGGCTTCGGTGAAGGTCAGGCCGGTTGCGCTGTTCAACTCGTCGATGACGGCGGCCGCGAACCCCGGCGGCGTGTTGATCCCGGTGCCGACCGCGGTACCGCCGAGCGGCAGTTCGGCGATGCGGGGGAGGGAGGCATACAGCCGCTCCTGGCCGTTGCGGATCTGCGCGGCGTAGCCACCGAACTCCTGGCCGAGGGTCACCGGGGTGGCATCCATCAGGTGGGTGCGGCCGGACTTCACCACGGTGGCCCATTCGGCGGCCTTGGCCTCAAGTGCCCCCTCGAGATGGATGAGCGCGGGCATCAGATTGCGGACGATCGACTCGGTGGCTGCGACGTGGATCGAGGTCGGGAAAACGTCGTTGGACGACTGCGAGGCGTTCACATGGTCGTTCGGGTGCACCTTGCCGCCCAGCAACTCCGCAGCCAGGGTGCCGATCACCTCGTTGGCGTTCATGTTGGAGCTGGTGCCGGACCCGGTCTGGAAGACATCGAGCGGGAAGTCGTCGTAGTACTCGCCGGCCGCGACCCGGTTGGCGGAGGCGACGATCGCGTCCGCGATGTCCTGCGGGATGACCCCGAGCCGCGCGTTCACCGTCGCCGCAGCCGACTTGATCAGCGCCAAGGCCCGAATCTGTGAGCGCTCCAGCGTGCGGAACGAGATGGGGAAGTTCTCCACCGCCCGCTGCGTCTGCGCCTGGTATTTGGCGTTCTTCGGGACCCGCACCTCGCCCATGGTGTCGTGCTCGATGCGGTACTCGCCCTGAGCGGGGGATTCAGTCGTGGTGGATGCCGCGGTGGGCCGGAACTCGCCGTTGTGTTCTGCCATGCCGTCACGCTAGTGGGGGCGTATGCCGCCGGACCACCCGACGCGGGCCCGATTCCGTCACACCCGCTGCTCTCCTGCGGTCGGCGTCTGGTGCCGGCTGCCGGCAAACCGGGTGAACTCACCACCGCGCAGTGGCGCAAGGGCCGGGCGTTCGCCATGTCACGATGGTGAGGTGGCAGACCGACGACCCAAGACGTTGCGTGACATCGCCATCTCGATGGTTGTGCTTGCGGTGGTCGCGCTGGTGCTGGTCGGGATGTATGGCGGAGTGAGTTTTTCGCCGGGGCAGGCGACCGACGGCCAAGCGCCCACCGCCGACGTCACCGGTGGTCTGCAGCGCGCGGCCCCCCTGATGGGTTTCCCGGTGGTCATTCCCGGCGACCTGCCCACCACCTGGAACCCGAGTTCGTTCTCCTTCACCGACAAGGCTTCGGCAACCGCTGACAAGCCGCCGGCCGTCCGCGCCGGCTGGCTGACCGAGCAGGGACGATTCATCACCGTCGTGCAGTCCGACGGGGTCGTCGCCGATGTCCTGGCCGCCGAACTCGGCACCGTGGCACCCCCGACCGGGACCGAGCAGGTGGGCCCGGCAGAGTGGACGGTGACCAGCGGTCGTCGCGAGGAGGCTGCGTGGTTACGGACTGATGGCGACGTCACCTTCCTGATCACCGGGACCGCATCACCGGAGGACTTCCGCACCCTGGCGCTCGCCGTGGCGGCCGGAAGCTGACCCAACTACCGTCATCGCTGGTCCAGCCGGACCGATTGGCCCAGCAGGCCTATGGTCAACGGGGCCACGCCGTGTTGCCACGAAGAGAGGTGGTTCGGGTGGGGCGTGAACAGGTCGGGGAGAACCTCCGGACCGAGGAGGCAGATCCGACCGGGTATTCCGCGCCGCCGTTCGGCACCTTTCGGTATGACGTCCACGACGGGCGGATGTCCTGGTCGGATGCCTTCAGCGCCATCCTGGGCTTCGTGGGTGCCGACATTTCGCCCAGCCTCGATGTGCTCACCGCCCATCAGCATCCGGACGACCGCGCACTGCTGGCCGAGGGGCTGCAGCTGTTGTTGGAATCGGGGGAGCCCCTCGCCCGTCGTTACCGGATCGTCGATGCCCGCCGTCAGCTTCGGTTCGTGCTCGCGACGGCCACCGCGGAGCTCGATGATGCCGGCAGGGTCGTCGCTGTCAGTGGTTTTCTCGTTGACCTGACCGAGGGTCTGCGCGACTACAACGCCGACCAGGTGACACGTGCCGTGCTGCGCTCCGCCGAGTCCCGGGCGACCATCGAGCAGGCCAAGGGCATCGTGATGGCCAGTTTCGACCTCACCGACGAACAGGCGTTCAACTTGTTGCGGCTGCACTCGTCCTACTCCAATGTCAAGCTCCGCGACGTGGCCGCCGCAGTTGTCCGGGGAATCGCCGATCCCACGTTGGCCGCGCTCCCGCCGCGGCCCAGGGTGGCCGGCGTTCTGGCTGCCCTCGCCGGCGATCGGCTGCCGGTGCTGCCGGTTCCGCGGGGCGGGCTGTCCGCGCCCGATCTCGAACTCGCGGCGCAATCCGTCAGCAAGGGAATCGCGTCGGCCGACCTGCCGCGAACCCTGGTCCGGGCCATTGCCGGCGCCGGGCTCAGCATCTCAATCGCCGACTTCCTGGCCCCTGATCACCCTTTGGTGTACGTCAATGACGCTTTCGCCAAGCTGACCGGATACCCCGCGGACGACATCATCGGAAGCAATTGCCGATTCCTGCAGGGCCCGGACACCGACCGCGCCGCCGTCGCCGACATGCGCAGAGCCCTGGTGCGCGGCGAGGACGTGCTGACCGTACTGCGGAATTACCGGCGGGACGGCAGTGCCTTCTGGAACGAGCTGCACCTGGCGGCGGTCCGTGACGATACCGGCCTCGTCACCCACTACATCGGCTACCAGCTGGACGTCTCCGATCGGGTCGAACGGGAGCAACAACTCCGCCAGCTGGCCCATTTCGATCTTCCCGAAGAACGGCGAGCAGGGGACTGATTCACCGGCGACGGTGTCGACAGGAACCGGTCGTCATGCCCCGGAGACTGACCGGTTCCCGGCGGCCCAATCCAGCAACTTTCCCACCGGCCAGCTGTTCACGATCCGGTCGATCGGAACCCCGCACTCGGCCGCCCTGGCGCACCCGTACGGCTGCCAATCAAGCTGCCCCGGCGCATGCGCGTCGGTGTCGATGCTGAACAGGCAACCGGCGTCGACCGCCTGGCGGAGCAGCCGACGCGGCGGGTCCAGCCGTTCGGGTCGGCTGTTGATCTCGACCGCCACGCCGTGCTCGGCGCAGGCGGCGAACACCCGGGCTGCGTCGAACTGGCTCTCCGGTCGGGTGCCCCGGCCGCCGGTCACCAGGCGGCCGGTGCAGTGCCCAAGGATGTCGGTGTGCGGGTTCTCGATGGCCCGCAGCATCCGGCGGGTCATCGAACCGGAGTCCGACCGCAACTTGGAATGCACCGAGGCGACCACGATGTCGACCCGGCCGAGCAGTTCGTCGGTCTGGTCCAGGGTGCCGTCCTCGTTGATATCGCACTCGATGCCGGACAGCAGCCGGAAGTCGCCGAGGTGCTTGTTCAGGGTGGCGACGATCTTGAGCTGTTCGCGCAGCCGATGCTGGTTCAGGCCGTTGGCGACCGTGAGCCGTGGCGAATGGTCGGTCAACGCCTGGTATTCGTGGCCGAGTTCGAGGGCTGTCACCGCCATTTCCTGGATCGGGCTGCCGCCGTCGCTCCAATCGCTGTGCGAATGCAGATCGCCGCGCAGCGCCGCCATGATCTCCTCGCCGCCCGCCACGAGCGGGGCGTAGGTCTTCTCCAGATCCGCCAGGTAGTCGGGTACCCGACCGTCCAGCGCCTGGCTGATCACCAGCGACGTCTTCGGGCCGATCCCCGTGAGCTCGGTGAGACTGCCTGCCTTATAACGGTTTTCCAGCTCGCCGGGCTTCAGGCCGGCCACCGTGAGAGCGGCCGTGCGGAAGGCCTTCACCCGGTAGGTGGGCTCCCTGGATCGCTCCAGCAGGAACCCGATCCGGCGCAAGGCAGCTATCGGGTCCATGCCGGCGACGGTATCCGGGCAGCGCCCGGATCGCGAGCCATGGCAGGCTCGGCTGGTGCAAACATCGTCACCGGTGCAGGGCAGGTCCAGGATCGCCGTCGTCACCGGCGCGGGCAGCGGCATCGGTGCTGCGGCGTCGCTGGCGCTGGCCGGCGACGGTTGGCAGGTGCTGCTCGCCGGCCGGCGGGTGGCGGCCCTCACCGCGGTCGCGACCCGCGGTGCTGACCTTCCCGGTGGGTTGTTTCCGGTGCCGACGGACGTCACCGACGAGGACTCCGTCGCCGCGCTGTTCGGCCGGGCGGTTGCCGAGCACGGGCGGGTCGACCTGCTGTTCAACAACGCCGGGATGTTTGCCACCGCCCGCGAACCGGACGAGATCTCGCTCACCGAATGGAATGCCATCGTCGCGGTCAATTTGACGGGGGCGTTCCTGTGCACCAGGGCGGCCTTCCGGGTGATGCGCGGGCAGGATCCGCGGGGCGGCCGGATCATCAACAACGGCTCGATCTCCGCCCACGTGCCGAGGCCGGGATCGACCGGCTACACGGTGACGAAACACGCCATCACCGGTTTGACGAAGTCCACGTCGTTGGACGGTCGCCCGTACGACATCGCCTGCGGGCAAATAGATATCGGCAACGCCGCGACCGGGTTGGCGAGTTTCGGGGACGGGATGCGGCAGCCGGACGGCAGCGTGCGGCCGGAGCCGAGCATGGACGTCGACGACGTCGGTCGCGCCGTGCTGTACATGGCGAGCCTGCCGCTGAGCGCCAATGTGCCGACCATGACGGTGATGGCCACCAAGATGCCGTTCGTCGGGCGTGGCTGATCGTTCCGATTGGCTGATGTTCCCGTTGGCTGGCCGGGCTCTTGTGTTGCCCACCGGGGTCGGTGTGACCACGTTCACCCCCGGGACCGGTGTCCGTCGTGTGATCCTTGACTGCGCCCGAAATTCGGGACGTTCGCAGCCGGATCCCAGTGCTGGGAGGCACCGATGCTCCGTCCGATGCTCATCGGCAAGATTCACCGCGCAACCGTGACGGCGGCGGACCTCGACTACGTCGGCTCCATCACCATCGACGCTGACCTGCTTGACGCAGCCGATCTGCTACCCGGGCAACAGGTCGACGTGGTCGACGTGACCAACGGGGCGCGCCTGACGACCTACGTGATACCCGGCGAACGTGGCCAGGGCGGGGTCGGGATCAACGGTGCGGCAGCGCATCTGGTGCATCCCGGCGACATCGTCATCATCATCGGGTACGGCATGCTCACCGATGCCGAAGCACGCGAGCGGGCACCACACGTGGTGTTCGTGAACGCCGACAACCAGATCGTCGAGCTCGGTACCGACCCGGGCGATGTCCCGCTGGGCTTCGGCCTGATGCCGTCGGGCATCGGTCGCTCCTAGCCCGCCCTGCCCGGCCCGGTGGCGCGACCAGTTGTCGGCCGGGCCGCTTCGCTACAGGTCAGGTCAGCCGGTGCGGGTGAACGTGCCCAGGCCGTAGGCATCAAGTATTTCGATCTGGATCGTCTGCGCCGCGCCCCGGCGCCCCCGCCGAAGGTCACCGCCGACACCGGATCCCCGTTTCCGCCCGGGGCCAGCCAGCTGAAGACGTCCCCGTCGTAGTGGGTGAGCGGGGCGTTGAGTCCCTTCGGGCCGACCTGCACGGTCAGCGTGTCCCCGCTGGCCGTCACGACGACTTCGCCCGCGTAGTCGTTGGTGTACGTGCCGACATAATCGGCGATGGCCCTGGCCGGTGCCGGCAGTCCGCCGTCGGGCCTAGTCCTCGTTCTTGGCCGCCGACTTCTCCAACGCCGCTTCCACCCGTTCCCGGGCGCCGTCCAGGAAGCGGGTACAAACGGCCGCGAGGTGCTCGCCGCGCTCCCACAGCACCAGGGACTCGTCCAGCGACAGACCGCCGGATTCGAGTTTGCCGACCACGGCTGCCAGTTCGTCCCGCGCGTGCTCGTAGCTGGCGGCGTCCTCGGCGCCCGATACCGCGTTCTCGCCGGCCTTGCTCATGGAAACTCCACCACTGCGATATTCATGAAAACTCCACAACTGCAGGAGGTATCGACTGGACAGCGCTGATCATTCTGCTCGCTCGGTCCCGGAGCTGACAGCCAGGACGGCGCCGTCGGCCACCCGGATCCGCAGTGCGGTGCCCGCTGGTGCGTCCTGGATGGCGCGCACGACCCGGGTTCCGGCCTGTACGACCGCGTACCCGCGGGCGAGCGTCGCGGCCGGACCGAGGGCGGACAGCTGGGCCCGTCGGTGGGCGATATCCCGGTCGATGCGTTCCAGGACGACTCCTACCTGCACCCGGCCGCGGTCCCGGAGGCGGCCGATCTCACCGGCGCGGACGGTGATCGGGGTCAACGGGTCGGCGAGCACCGTCGCGGAGGTCAATCGGCGCAATCGGGCCTGCTCGGTACTCACCCAGCCGGTGAGGGCGCGCCGGGCGCGACCGCGGAGCTGCTCGACCTGCCGGAGTTCGGCCGCTGCGTCCGGCACCACCCTCTTGCCTGCGTCGGTCGGGGTGGAGCACCGCACGTCGGCGACGTCATCGATGATCGGGTGGTCGGGTTCATGGCCGATCGCCGACACCACCGGTGTGCGGCAGTTGGCGACCGCCCGGCACAGCGCTTCGTCGGAGAACGGCAGCAGGTCCTCCACGCTGCCGCCGCCGCGGGCGATGACGATGACGTCGACCGCCGGGTCGGCGTCCAACCTGGCCAGTGCCTCCAGCAGCTGCGGGACGGCCGAGACACCCTGGACGGCAGGGTTTTCCACCCGGAACCGGACGGCCGGCCACCGGGCCCTGGCATTCGCGAGCACGTCGGATTCGGCGGCGCTGGCCCGGCCGGTGATCAAACCGACGACGCCCGGCAGGAACGGCAGGCTCTTCTTCCGTTCCGGAGCCGTCAGACCCTCGGCGGCCAACAACTGCCGGAGCCTCTCCAATCGGGCGAGGAGTTCGCCGAGGCCGACCGGATGCATCTGGTCAACCCGGAACGTCAACGACCCCCGCGCCGGGTAGAACTCGAAACGACCGTGCACGACGACCCGGGAACCCTCGCTCGGCGGCGGCGAGAGTGCAGTGAGAACCGATCGCGAGCACACCACCTGCAGGGACATCGAGACGGACGGATCGCGCAACGTCAGGAATGACATCTGGGACCCGGACCGCATCGACACCTGGGCGAGCTGACCCTCGACCCAGGCGGCCGGCGATTTGGCCACATACTCCGCCATCCGTTGGGCGAGAGCACGTACCGGCCAGGGGTTTTCCCTGGTGGTGTCGCCGGCCTTGGCCGGCGGGCCGCTCCGATCCGGTGCGCTGGTTCGGGCGGGCGTGCTCACTGGTTCTGGGCGTCCAGGGTGACGAGTCGATTGCTCAGCAAGGTGAGGAACGGTGGTCGGGCGTCACCGTCCTGCTCGTACCGCAGCAGTGCGGATACCTCGTCGGAGCTCAATTCGCGCAGGTGCCCACGTACCTGCGCGAGCGTCATCTGGTCGTAATCCGGCAGCGCATCCGGGCCGTCGGCGTCTTCGACCTCGCCATTCTCCGTTACTACTGCGACCTCCTCCAGCAACTCAGGGGGTACCGGGAGCGCCTCGGTGAGCTCTTCGGTTTCTTCGTAAACCACCGGGTTTTCGACAAAGTCCTCTGCGTCGATCGGGGAGGCGTCGATCAGGGAGGCGTCGGTCAGGGAGGCGTCGGTCAGGGAGGCGTCGGTCAGTGCAGTGTCGGTCAGTGCAGTGTCGATCGGCGAAGCATCGGTGGATGCCTCGATCGGAGCGGCTCCCGCGGCGAGCACGTCTTCCAAGGCCCCGGTGACCTCGTTCGCGAGCTCCTGTGCAACGGCGTCCTCCAGCGCTTCGGTGACCTCGGCCGCGACCTCCTGCGCAACCGCTTCCTCCAAAGCCTCGGTGACTTCCGCCATGACTTCGAGGGCGGCGGCGTCCTCCAGTCCCTCGGCGACTTCGGCAGCGACCTCCAGTGCCACCGCGTCGTCCAGCGTTGCCGCCTCTGGTGCGGCGGGTTCGTCGACGGCAACCAGGGCTTCCTCGATCACCGCGTCTGCGACGTCGATCGCGGCATCCATCGCGGTCGTGACGGTGGGCGGCATCGACGTGGCCTCGGGTGTCGTGAGAGCCGGAGCGGCGTCGTCAACCTGGTCTGTCCGGGATTTCGGCGCTGTTTTCGGCTCCTGCACTGGGCCGGCGTCTGAGTCAGTGTCTGGGCCGGCGTTGGCGACCCCACTCGTTGTCTCGGCCGGCTTCGCCTTCGGCCCCGGTTTGCCCGGCTTGCCGACGGGCGGGCTGTCCGGGATTCGGCCGGCAGCGGCGTCCTGGTTTTTCCCCGCCGAGGTCGCTGTCTTCAGCTTGCTGACCGGTCGCACCGGACGGACCGGCTCGTCGTCATCGAACTTCGCCCAGGCCGGATTCTCCTCCGGCCCGCCGATGACCCCACCGAGCAGTTCATCGCCGCGGGTGGCGAGGGTGGCGATCTCCTGCTGGACCTTCATGGACAGCTTCATCGCATTGCCGACCAGGGTGACCGGGAGCGCCGGGATGTCGTCCGGCAGCGACCGCACCAGGTCGATTCCGGTGCCGAGAATGCCGGCGGCAACGCGAAAGGGCAGGGGGAGCGTGATGGCCATGCCACCAGCCTGCCCCATGGCGACCGGGAGTGGTAACGCGACCTTCGCCACGGCTGAGCAGGGTTCGGCCCCGAGGGGTGACCCTGGGGTAACCCAGGTCACGGCCAGCCGTCGGAATGGCACCCGAAACGGCCTGCCCGCCTACCATGACGGCATGACGCCGACGACGCTTGAACCCTCCGCACCCGGCCGCCGTGTGCTGCTGGCGAGCCCGCGCGGCTACTGCGCGGGTGTCGATCGAGCTGTGGTGACGGTCGAGAAGGCCCTCGAGCAGTACGGCGCTCCGGTCTATGTCCGCAAGCAGATCGTGCACAACAAGCACGTGGTGGCCAATCTGGAGGCCCGCGGCGCGATCTTCGTCGAAGAGACCGGCGAGGTTCCCGAGGGGGCACTGGTGGTGTTCTCCGCGCACGGCGTCTCACCCGCCGTCCATGAAGAGGCTGCTGCCCGCCACTTGCAGGTCATTGACGCCACCTGCCCGCTGGTCACCAAGGTGCACAAGGAGGCCAGGCGGTTCGCCTCCGAGGACTACGACATCCTGCTGATCGGTCACCGCGGTCATGAGGAGGTCGAAGGCACCCAGGGGGAGGCGCCGGAGTCGATTCAGGTGATCAACGACCAGTCCGACGTCGACAACGTCGTGATCCGCGACCCGGAGAAGGTCATCTGGCTCTCCCAGACCACCCTTTCGGTGGATGAGACGCTGGAGACAGTGGGGTTGCTGCGGCAGCGCTTCCCGCTGATGACGGCACCACCGAGCGATGACATTTGTTACGCCACCCAGAACCGGCAGGAGGTGGTGAAGCAGATCGCCCCCGACTGTGACCTGGTCATCGTCGTCGGTTCGAAGAATTCCTCCAACTCGGTGCGGCTGGTCGAGGTCGCGCTCGACGGCGGCGCGCGGGCGTCCTACCTGGTCGACGACGCGGGGGAGGTCGACGAGCAATGGTTGGACGGAGTGCGCACCGTTGGCGTCACCAGCGGTGCGTCGGTGCCTGACGATCTGGTGACCGGTGTGCTGGATTTCCTCACCGAACGTGGATTTCCGGCTGCTGAGGAGTTCACTGCAGCGACCGAGACCCTGACGTTCTCGTTGCCGAAGGAACTGCGCAAGGACTTGCGCCCGGCTACTGCGTAATGGGCGGTCCGGCCGACCGTTTCGAACTGACCACGAACGGCTGCGACAGCGCGCCGCAACCCTGCTGAGCCTGATCAGGTGTGCGAAGCGGGCGTGCGCGCACCTTGCCGGGAGGCCGAGCGCAACGGCTGGGCGACGATGCGGATCAATCCGATCAGGACGGCTGCCGCGGTCCCCATTGCCATAGTGGGAAAGGTGGCGATGATTTTCAACGCAGTCCCGTACAACCCGCCGGCATTGGTGAACAGCATCCCGCCGACGACGATCCCGAACACCGCGACCAGTGGCGGCTGCACCATTGCGGTGAAGATCGACCCCCGCCGAACCATCAGCGCGGCGCCGATCACGCCGAGGTAGAAGCCGATCCGCAGCCCCCAAGCCAGGAGCCCGGTGGTGGCGCCGTCGATGGCGGTGCCGGCGAGCGTCACGGCCAGGGCCAGAATGATGACCGCCCACGACGGCCACCCCCGAACGCTCGGGAAAACCGAGGCGTCGGCCAGGGCGAGACGGGTGGCAGGTTGCGTGGTCACCCCTCAACGGTAGCGTCCCATGCCCGTCGATCGGCACTTCTGAGCGGCGTGACCTGCGCAGCGTCCACCGGTTCCGCCGCAAATTCCGCGGCTTGCGGCCGCCGGGGCAACGTATCGACAGGCTCCGCGTTCGGTATCTCCTCGCCCGTCACACCCAGGTCGGTGAAACGACGTGCCGTCACCAGCACCCGCGTCTCCATGGAACGCACCGTGTGGTTGTACGACTGGACCGCTCGTTCCAATCCGGCGCCCAGGCTGCTGAGATGCCCGGCGACAGTGCCCAGCCGGCCGTGCAGTTCGCGGCCGAGGGCATGCACCTCGGCAGCCGACGCGGACAGCCGCTCCTGCCGCCAGGTGAAGGCGATCGTCCTGAGCAGCGCGATGAGCGATGTCGGTGTCGCGATCACCACGTTCCGGCCGAACGCGTGGTCCGACAGCCCGGGATCCATGGCAAGGGCGGCATCCAGCAGCGGTTCGCCGGGCACGAACAACACGACAAACTCGGGGGCCGGCTGAAAATGCCGCCAGTATGCCTTGGCGGAAAGGGCGTCGACATGTCCCCGAAGGGCCCTGGCGTGCGCGGCCATCAGGGCGCCGCGGCGGCGATCGTCGGTGCAGTCCAGGGCCTCCAGCCAGGCGGCGAACGGCACCTTGGCGTCAACCGGGATCTGCCGCCCGCCGGACAGCCTGATGATCATGTCGGGGCGAACCGCACTTCCGTCGACGCCACCGGCTCGGGCGCTCACCTGGGTGTCGAAGTCGCAATGCTCGACCATCCCGGCCAACTCCACGATCCGCTGCAGCTGCACCTCGCCCCAACGCCCGCGGATCTGAGGTGCTCGCAGTGCGCCGACCAGGGACCGGGTTTGGGTTCCCAGGTCGGTCGATGTTCGCTGCAGTGACGCGACCTGCTCGCGGAGTCCCGCGTACGCCCCGACCCGGTCCCGCTCAACCTCCTGCAGTCGATGTTCGACCCGGAGCAGGGCATCGGATGCGGGTGCGAGCAGGGCGGCCACATCGGCGATCGGATTCGAACCGGTGGTCGTTCGAGGTGACGAACGGCCGATCAGCAGGCCAAGTACCAACCCGACAACGAGCAACAGCGCCCCGACGAGCAGTGCGGTTGAGTCCATGGCCAAGAGCATGTACTCGACCACCGACAGCGGTCCGCCGACAGTCCGCACCGGGTCGAAGCCGGTCGACCTCAGTGGCCAGCGCACGCTGCGGCGCGCGTCGCCTCTGCACACGCGTCGCCTCTGCACGCGGAGCCGCGTTCGGCGTACCGCGCGCGGTCGGGCACGCCGCGCCGGCCTTTCGCAGGCAGCGCTGCGCCTCTGCACGCCGCGCCGGTTCCAGTCAACGCGGAGTGCGGATCGCTGGCGCGGAGTGGGAGCCAAATTGCGCGATGCGCGACACGGGTTCCTGTCGAAGCTGCCCTTGGTTGCAGCTGTGCCACTGTCCGAATTTCATCCACATTCGGCCCGAGACGATCGGCGGGGCGACACCAAGGCCCGACCATCCTCGGCATGGCGCAGCATCAGGAGATCGTCCAACCCCAAATTCTCCGTCGGTCGACCCTTTTGGCGGGCGGCATGAGCTCCGACGACATCCAACGCAGAGTCCGACGCAAGGAATGGGCGACCCTTCGGCCGGGTGCCTATGTCCGCCCCGTCGAGATCAACGATCTGGACGAGCGGCACCGACACCTGCTGCTGATCTCGGCAGTCGCGCCCGACATCCCGGCGGACGCGGTGCTCAGCCACGCCTCGGCTGCACAACTGCACGGCATCCAGCTGTTCGAGCCCAGCCTCCGCACGGTGCAGGTGACCAGGCCAGGCTCGGGTGGTGGCCATCGTCGTCGCACCCTGCACACGTTCCGCGCCCACTTGGAGCCGGCGGACATCGTCACCGTCAACGGCTATCGAGTGACCAGTCCAGCCCGCACCGTGGTGGACTTGGCGCGCCAACTACCCTTCGAGAAGGCCGTCGTGGCAGCCGATGCAGCGCTGCACGGGGCATTGACGACAGTCGACGAACTCTTGACGGAAGTCACAGCAGCTGCTCGCCGGCCGGGCATGTGCAGGGCCCGGGAGGTGATCAATTTTGCCGACTCACGTACCGAGAGTGTCGGTGAGTCCCGCAGCAGAGTTGTTATCTGGCGAGGCGGTTTGCCAATGCCGGAGCCGCAGTTCAAGGTGCGCACCAAGGCAGGAGATGTACTGGCCCGCAGTGACTTCGGCTGGGCGGAGTTCAAGACGGTTGGTGAATTCGACGGCGCGCAGAAATACGGCCGGCTGTTGATCCCTGGCGAGCCGCCGGGCGACAAGATCTACCACGAGAAGCTCCGCGAAGACCGGATTCGTGATGCCGGTTGGCAGGTCGCTCGCTGGACGTGGGACGAGCTTCGAGATGGCAACACCGTCATTGAAAGGATCGTCCGGACACTCGAACGAGGCCGACGGCTTGGCTAAAAAGTGTCTTGGGGAACGGGGGCGCGCCAAAGCCCATAACTAGGAACTCCACTACGCGCCGGCAATTCGCACTCATCCCCATGGCCAAGCACTGAGCGCCGGTTCCAGCCAACGCGAAGTGCGGAGCTCTGGCGCTATCTGCGGAACTCTGGAGCTATCTGCGGAACTCTGGCGCGAGCTGCGGAACCTTGGCGCGCAGTGCCGCGCTGCCCGCCGCGCCGCGCCAGCACCCGCCGCGCCGCACCCCGGCGCCCCGCCGCACCCCGGCGCCCCGCCGCGCCGCACCCGCCGCGCCGCACCCCGGCGCCCCGCCGCGCCAGCACCCGCCGCGCCAGCACCCGCCGCGCCAGCACCCGCCGCGCCCGCGGCGCCGCACCCGCCGTGCCGTGGTGGGGCGTGCCGTGGTGGGGCGTGCCGTGCGCAGAGTGCGGTCAATGCCCACGCGGGGTGCTGTTTCGTGGCGGCAAGAGCACTGCCGGCATTGGCTCGATATGGACCTCGTCCCCGTCCGGCACCTGGTGCGTTGAAGGGCAGGCGGGCACCGGACCCTGGCGCTGGCATCATCAACAACCGTGAGCGGAACCCTGCTGGCCCGTGGCCTGGCCGCGGCCTACGGCGACAAGGCGCTGTTCGCCGGGCTCGATCTGGTGGTTGCCCCCGGTGACGTGGTCGGCCTGGTCGGCGTCAACGGGGCGGGCAAGTCCACCCTGTTGCGACTGCTCGCCGGGCTCGACACACCGGAAGCCGGCCGGGTCAGCCTGAGCCCGCCGGACGGCACAATCGGCTATCTGCCGCAGGAGGTGGAGCGGCCAGAAGGGGAGACGGTCGCCGAGCACGTGGCCAGACGGACGGGCGTCGCCGCCGCGGAGCGCGCGATGGACGGTTTCGCAGAGGAGTTGGCGGCCGGCAGGGATGGTGCGGACGAGCACTACGCCGTCGCGCTGGAGCGGTGGCTCGCGCTCGGCGGTCCCGACCTCGCCGAACGCACCCAAGCGATGCTGGCCGATCTCGGACTCGCCGTCGATCCAGGGATGCCGATGACGGGCCTTTCCGGTGGCCAGGGGGCGCGAGTCGGGCTCGCCGCGCTGTTGCTGTCCCGGTTCGATGTGCTGCTGCTCGATGAGCCGACCAATGATCTCGACCTGGACGGATTGCGGCGGCTGGAATCGTTTGTGATCGGCCAGCGGGTCGGCATGGTCGTCGTCTCCCACGACCGGGAATTCCTGGCCCGGTGCGTGACTGCGGTCGTCGAGCTCGACCTCGCCCAGCAGACGGTCAGTGTCTACGGCGGGGGCTACGACGCCTACCTGGCCGAACGTGAGGTCGGCCGGCGGCACGCCCGGGAGGCCTACGAGGAGTATGCGGAGCGCAAGTCCGGGCTGGAAGAACGCGGTCGGACCCAACGGGCGTGGATGGACGTCGGCCTGCGTAAGGCAACGAAAATCCGCAAGGACAACGACAAGGTCAGCCGGAATTTCCGGATCGAGCAAACCGAAAAACAAGCTGCCAAAGCCAGGCAGACCGAGCGACTGATCGAAAGGTTGCCGGAGGTCGCGGAGCCGCGCAAGGAATGGGAGCTGCAGTACGCCATTGCCGCTGCCCCCCGGTCGGGCAGCGTGGTGGCGGTGGCCAACGCGGCGGTCGCGACGCGTGGGGCGTTCACCCTCGGACCGGTCACCCTCCAGGTGGACGTCGGCGACCGGATCGGCGTGACGGGGCCGAACGGCGGTGGGAAGTCGACGCTGCTCGCGTTGTTGCTCGGCCGGCTGACACCGGCGGCCGGCTCTGTGTCGTTGGGGTCCGGGGTGGCGGTCGGTGAGGTCGACCAGGCTCGCGGGCTGCTACTCGGCCCGGCGACCGTCCTGCGGACCTTCGCCGATCTGGTCCCGGACTGGGCAGAATCCGACGTACGCACCCTGCTCGCGAAGTTCGGCCTGAAATCAGAGCATGTGCTGCGTGCGGCCGTTTCTCTTTCGCCCGGTGAGCGCACCCGGGCCGCGCTCGCGCTGCTGCAGGCCAAAGGGGTCAACCTGCTGGTGTTGGACGAACCCACGAACCACCTCGATCTGCCGGCCATCGAGCAGCTGGAACAGGCGCTGGAGACCTATTCCGGGACCCTGCTGCTGGTCACCCATGACCGCAGGATGCTCGAGTCGGTCCGTCTCACTCGGCAGTGGCAGGTACTGGACGGCACCGTCACGGCGCTGTAACCGAGTCCCGGAATCGACTCTCCGCGGCCTCGGGGCGCGATTCTCGCTCCGCCCCGGACGCGATAGCATCTGCCGCATGACGGGCCGGGGACCTCTGCTGGTGTCTTGCCGCGAGGTCGACCTCGCCCGTGTCTCCAGTGCGACCTGTCCGGGCATCACGCGCGCAATCTGAGCCGTCGACCGAGCAGTTCCCGACGCCAGGCGACTGAGTTCGCAGTTGTTCGGACCGATCCAACGCCGCTCGGTCCTCGCCGGTAGCCGCGGTGGCGCCGGTCAGGTCAATTCCGCCGATTCTCAGCCCGGCTGATCTCCGACGAGGACACATTCATGGCCCTTCCCGATTTCCTCATCATTGGCTCACCAAAGGCCGGATCCACCGCATTGCATGTTGCGTTGGCCCAGCATCCGGACCTTTTCCTGTCCAATCCCAAGGAGCCGAAGTTCTTCATGTGTGATCAGGAAAAACCTGATCCTGCGCATCAAAGGGGACCGGGCGATGCGCACAGCGCCCAGGAATGGGTGTGGGACCTCGCCGCCTACGAAAAGCTCTTCGCGGCTGCGCCGGCCGGCACTCTGCGCGGCGAGAGCACACCGTTCTACCTGTGGGACAAGGAGTCTCACCGCCGGATTCAGGCGCTGATCCCCGACGTCAAGATGATCGCGATCATCCGGGACCCGATTGACCGGGCCTATTCCAATTGGGGTCACCTCTGGTGTGACGGCCTGGAACCGCAGAGTGACTTCCTGAAGGCCTGCGACCTGGAGCCGTCACGAATCGCAGCGGGGTATGCGCCGTTCTGGCGTTATCTGGAGACCGGGCTTTACGGGCAGCAACTCGAGCATTTGTACACCGTCTTTCCCAAGGAACAGATCTTTGTGCTGCGCTACCGGCAGTTGATCGACAATACGGCGGCGGTTCTCGATGAGATCGCCGAGTTCCTCGGCGTGCGTACCGGTCTGGTGGCCAGTATTCCGAAATCCAACGTGTCGAACTGGGTGCCGGACACACCGGTCAACCGCATCCTGCAAAAGGCGGTGCGGGCCGGGGCGGCGGCCGGCGCGCACCTGCCGCCACAGGTGTGGCGGCAGGCGCAACGGCCGCTGTTGGCTGCGCTCTACCAGGGCGGCGGACGCCGTCCATCGCTTCCGGTCGAGCAGCGAAGGGCCCTGTTGCCCTATTACGAGCAGGACAACGCCCTGCTCGGCAAGCTGACGGGCATCGACTTCTCGGACTGGATGAACGAGCAGGGACGCGGCGCCTTCACCGAGCGGCAGCAGTAGCCGCCCGGAAAGGCCGCGATTACTCGGGGATGCCTACTTGGGGATGTAGTTGAACTCGTCCGGGTTGGGTCCGGTGCGCTCGTCCTTGTTGAGGGCCGAGATCAACGCCAGGTCGCCGTCGGTCAGTTCGAAGTCGAAGATCTCGAAGTTCTCCTTGACGCGGCTGGGTGTCGTCGACTTCGGGAAGACGATGTTCCCGAGCTGGATGTGCCATCGGAGCACCACCTGTGCGGCCGACTTTCCGTAGGTGCGGGCCAGCTCGGTGATGACCGGGTCGCCGAGGACGCCGCCCTGTGCGATGGGCGACCAGGCCTCGGTGGCGATCTCGTGCTCGGCGTTGAACGCCCGGAGCTCGTCCTGGGTCAGATACGGGTGCACCTCGATCTGGTTCACCGCCGGGGGGACGGTGGTCTCCTCGTGTAGCCGGCGCAAGTGGTGCGCCTGGAAGTTCGAGACCCCGATGGCACGCGCGCGGCCCTCGGTGTAGATCTGCTCCAGCGCCCGCCAGGTCTCGACGAAGTCGCCGACGTTGGGCAGCGGCCAATGGATCAGGAACAGGTCGATCTTTTCCAGCCGCAGGTCGGCCATGGTCCGGTCGAACGCCTTGAGCGCGTCATCGAACGCGTGGAAGCCGTTGTTCAGCTTGCTGGTGACGAAAATGTCGGCCGGGTCGAGATCGGACTCCGCGATCGCCTGACCGACCTCCTTCTCGTTGCCGTACATCTCCGCGGTGTCGATGTGCCGGTAACCGACCTCGAGAGCAGCGGTGACGGCCGCGGCGGTCTCGGCGGGCTTGATCTGGAACACACCGAAACCCAGCTGGGGAATCTGCACGCCGTTGTTCAGTGCGATGTTCGGTACTGCTGTGGTCGATTGCGCTGTCTCGGTCAATTCGAGCTCCTATCGTTTCGATCGGCTGGTGTCGATCGGCTGGTGTCCGATCGTCATGAGTTCGTCGCTTCGTCCGCGGGAAATGGCGAGGACCCAGGCATTGGGCCGCCGCGCGACGAGCGGTGCGGCAACACGTTGTTTGCCCAGGGCCACCCTGTGCGAAACCGTGGCCGGCCGGCCGGCATTCCCGCTCGGCTCGGCACACAGGTCTATTCGGCAGGTACCAGCACCGTTCGCAGGTCGTTCGCGCCGTCATCGCGGGCGGTCTCGAAGTAGAGCCGCAGCCCGGCAGCGGTCCGGGCGATGGTGACGTACCGCAGCGTCCGGCCGTCGCGTTCGAAGGGCCCGGCGACGGGCACGAATTCGTCCGGCGTTGCGCCGACCGCGAACCCCGTCCGTTCGAACCAGTTCTCGGCGGCGGAGGCCCGTCCGTCGTAGCTGGCGAACCACTTGCCGTCCGACTCCCAGGCACTGGTGATGCGGGCGCCGCGCTGGTCCCAGGTGTTGGCGGTGGGCCCAAGGGCGATCCGCTCGGCGGTCCAGTCGAGCCCGTCCGTGCTGGTCAGGTACACCGAGCGCATCCGATCGGCCTCGTCCGCGCCCTTGTCCAGCAGATGCTCGCAGGCCCACATCCGCCACAGCGCACCGTCCCGGCTGACCACGACATCCTTCCAGGCCGAGACCTCGCTGCCCGGCAGTACGACGGTGCGAACACCGTGTGACAGGTCCGCCGCGCCACCGCCGGACGGGGTATCGACCGCTTCGACCCACCAGTGCTTGGACCCCGGTGTCGAGCAGCTGACGTACAACCGCCAGCCGCCGTCGGGACGCCGGATCAGGGCGGGACGCTCCAGCGATGCGCACTCGAAGGTGGCGGCCAGCACCGTCGCGACCGGCTCGAAATGCACGCCGTCGGTGGAGCGGGCCACCACATTGGCGTAGCCGCGGCCCTGGTCGACGGGCCGGCGCAGGCGGTAGGCGAGGTGGAACACCCCATCCTCCTCGACAACGCTGGGCCCACCGGCCCAGAAACCGGTGCCGGAGCCGGGCGGCTCAACAACCACGTCAGCTGGGCCGTTGGTCAGGGCATCGCTGATCCGGTCGATGATTATCACGGCGCAGAGCATACGAATCCCGGATACGTCGGTGCGCCAAATGGCGCCAAATGCGGTCGGGATTGCTCGGCGGCGGGCGCGTAAAGCGCCGAATGGGTACTCCTCGCCGGATCAATCCCACATTCTGCCGGCGCGATGGGCGGGGTGAAGGGGCCGGATAGCGCGGTATGCTCCACCTATGTCTGCCCAGGGAGTGGTCTTGGTGTGCTGCCGCGAGGTTGACCTCGTGCGCGTTGCCAGCGCTGCCTGTTGTTCCGCCGCCTAACACCCCGCCGCTCGTCGCGCCGGGCTGTTATGTCGGCGCGCTGACCCTGCCGCGGGTTCTTCGTGTTGGTATGACGGCTACCCGGCCTGTCCGCAAGGATCCCTGTGCCCACTGTTCAGCCCGAAACATCGACCGCAGCCGATCACGCTGCGCACCTGACCGACTCCGCAGCGCAGTCAGCCGCGCCCACGGCGGCGGCCCGGCCGGCTCGTCGACCACGACCGACCGTGGCACGTGGCCAGGGCCAGTGGGCGCTCGGGCACCGGGAACCGCTGAACGTCAATGAACGAATGAAGAAGGACGACGACGGCCTGCACGTGCGTCAGCGCATCGAGACCCGTTACCGGTACACCGGGTACGACGGCATCGACCCGGGCGACCTGCGCGGCCGGATGCGCTGGTGGGGGCTGTACACGCAGCGCGCTCCCGGTATCGACGGCGGCCGCACCGCGATCCTGGAGCCGGAGGAACTGGAAGACAAGTTCTTCATGATGCGGGTCCGGATCGACGGCGGGCAGTTGACCTCCGATGCGCTTCGCACCATCGGCGAGGTGTCGACCAAGTACGCACGGGACACCGCAGACCTCACTGACCGGCAGAACGTCCAACTGCACTGGGTGCGGATCGAGGACGTCCCGGACATCTGGCAGGCGCTGGAAGGCGCCGGCCTGAGCACCGCGGAAGCCTGTGGAGACGTCCCCCGGGTCATCCTCGGGTCGCCGGTCGCCGGGATCGCCTCCGACGAGATCATCGACGGCACCCCGGCGGTCCATGAGATCGTGCAGCGCTTCATCGGCAGCGAAGAATTCTCCAACCTGCCGCGCAAATTCAAAACCGCGATCTCCGGTTCGCCCCGCCAGGACGTGGCCCACGAGATCCACGACATCGCATTCTTGGGTGTGGTGCATCCCGAGCACGGCCCAGGCTTCGATCTGTGGGTCGGCGGCGGGCTGTCCACCAACCCCATGCTCGGTCAGCGGCTCGGCGCCTGGGTTCCGCTCGACGAGGTGGCCGATGTCTGGGCCGGCGTGATCTCGATCTTCCGTGACTACGGCTACCGCCGGTTGCGCAACCGGGCGCGGCTGAAGTTCCTGGTCGCCGACTGGGGCGTCGCCAAGTTCCGCGAGGTGCTGGAGCAGCAGTACCTCAAGCGGACGCTCATCGACGGCCCGGAACCCGAGTTGCCGACCGGTCCGCGTGACCACGTCGGCGTGCATCCGCAGAACGACGGAAAGTTCTACGTCGGCATCAACCCGACGGTCGGCCGGGTGTCCGGCACGGTGCTGACCAAGATCGCCGATATCGCCGAGGCCCACGGCTCGCAGCGGATCAGGACCACCACAGACCAGGGTCTGGTCATCCTGGACATTGAGGCCGATCGGGTCGACTCCATCACCGCGGCACTGGATGAGCTGGGTCTTTCGGTCAAGCCGTCGACCTTCCGGCGGAACATGATGGCCTGCACCGGGCTGGAATTCTGCAAGCTCGCGATCGTCGAAACCAAGGCCCGCGGCATTGCACTGGTCGACGAACTCGAGAAGCGGATCGGCGACCTGGACGTGCCGCTGACGATCAACATCAACGGCTGCCCGAACGCTTGCGCTCGGACCCAGATCGCGGACATCGGTCTCAAGGGCATGATCGTCACCGATTCCAGCGGTGCGCAGGTCGAAGGCTTCCAGGTGCACCTCGGTGGCGGTCTCGGGCTGGACGCCGGCTTCGGTCGCAAGGTCCGCGGGCACAAGGTCACCGGGGACGACCTGGCCGACTACGTCGAGCGGGTCATCAAAACCTTCGACTCCCAGCGCGAAGACGGCGAGCGGTTCGCCCAGTGGGTCGCCAGGGCCGACGAAGAGGCGCTCGTCTGATGAGCGAAAACCGGGCTCCCGCGCAGTACTGCCCCTACTGCGGCGAGACGAACCTGTGGCCGCACGAGGATTCGCACGGCGCGTGGACCTGCCGCGACTGCAACCGGGTGTTCGCGGTGCGGTTCATCGGGATCGCCGGTCGCTCGTCGTCGCCGGCGCCCTTTCCGGTCCAACCGGAAGGGTGAGAAGATGATCAAGTCCTTGCGGAGCGGCGCGGAGTTGGCCGAGGTCGCGAAGGTCGCCTCCATCGAACTGGCCGAGGCGCCGGCCGAGGAAATCCTCCGGTGGGCGGCGGCCGAGTTCGGCAGCGGCCTTGCGGTGACGGCATCGATGCAGGACACGGTCCTGGTGCATCTGGCGTCGAAGGCGCTGCCCGGTATCGAAGTGCTGTTCCTGGAGACCGGCTATCACTTCATCGAAACCATCGGCACCGCCGACGCTGTCGAGGCCGTCTATGACGTGACGTTGCGCCGGTTGCTGCCGCTGCAGACCGTTCAGGAGCAGGACGCGCAGCACGGCAAGGACCTGTTCGCCCGAGATCCCGACTTGTGCTGCGCCCTGCGCAAGGTCGCCCCGCTGAACACGGCGCTGAAGGACTATGAAGCCTGGGCGACCGGTGTCCGTCGAGCAGAGTCCGTCACCCGGGCAAACACTCCGGTGGTGGCGTTCGACGCCAAGCGCGGCCGAATCAAGATTGCGCCGCTCGCCGCCTGGTCAGACGATGACGTCGCCGCCTACATCACTCAGCACAACGTCCTGGTGAACCCGTTGCTGGGAGCGGACTATCCCTCGATCGGCTGCGAACCCTGTACGCGAAGGGTGCTGCCCGGGCAGGACTCGAGGGCCGGCCGCTGGGCCGGACTGGCCAAGACCGAATGTGGGATCAACGTATGACGACAACGCAGAACGCACCGGCGCCGGTGGGCGTCGCCCATTCGGACCGGGGCCGTGGCGTTACCCTGTGGCTGACCGGGCTGCCCAGCGCCGGAAAGACAACGTTGGCCCTTGCCCTCGCGGACGTGCTGCGTGCGCGGGGTTCGGACGTCGAGATTCTGGACGGCGACCAGGTCAGGACGTATCTGTCCGCTGGCCTGGGATTCTCCCGGGAGGACCGCGAGACCCAGGTGACCCGAATCGGCTTCGTGGCCGAGCTGCTGGCCCGGCATGGCGTCACCGTGCTGGTCCCGGTGATCGCGCCGTACGCGGATGCCAGGGAGAAGGTGCGCGCCCACCACGAACAGCTCGGTAGTGCGCTGCTCCAGGTCCACCTTTCGACACCGGTCGAGGTGTGTGCCGAACGGGACGTCAAAGGCCTGTACGCCAAGGCGTTCCGCGGGGAAATCAGCTCGATGACGGGGGTCGACGATCCCTACGAGATCCCGGTCAACCCGGATCTGCGGATCGACACGTCCACCACCGGCAAGGACGAATCCGTGACCGCCCTGCTCGACCTGCTCATCGAAAGAGGCCTGGCATGACGACCATTGACAGAGTGCAGACTATTCCCCGAGCCCGGGTTTCCAGTCCGCATTTGCGGGCGCTGGAATCCGAGGCCATTCACATTCTGCGTGAGGTCGCCGGACAGTTCGACAAGCCGGTCATTCTGTTCTCCGCCGGCAAGGACTCCGTCCTGGTGCTGCACCTGGCGCTGAAAGCGTTCTACCCTGCGCCACTGCCGTTCTCGCTGTTGCATGTGGACACCGGCCACAACTTTCCGGAGGTCATTGCCTACCGGGATCGGGTGGTCGCCGAGGGCAATCTCCGGCTGCAGGTCGCCAAGGTGCAGGACTGGATCGACGACGGCCGGCTCATCGAACGACCGGACGGCACCCGCAACCCGCTGCAGACGATTCCGCTGGTCGACACCATTGCCGACGAGAAGTTCGACGCGGTGATCGGTGGGGCGCGCCGCGACGAGGAGCGCTCACGGGCAAAGGAGCGGATCTTCTCGCTGCGAGATTCGTTCGGTGGCTGGGATCCGCGCCGGCAGCGGCCAGAACTCTGGGGCCTCTACAACGGAAAACACGCCCCCGGCGAGCACGTTCGGGTTTTCCCGCTGTCCAACTGGACCGAATTGGACGTCTGGAATTACATCGAGACCGAGGGTATCGACCTGCCGCAGATCTACTACGCCCACGAGCGAGAGGTCTTCCAGCGGCAAGGAATGTGGCTGGCACCCGGGGAGTGGGGTGGCCCGACCGACCGCGAGAGGGTTGAACGCCGACAGGTTCGCTATCGGACCGTGGGGGACATGTCCTGCACGGGTGCGGTGGAATCCGACGCCACCGACGTGCGTGCCGTGATCGAGGAAATCATCGTCACCAGGATCACCGAACGAGGCGCAACCCGCGCCGACGACAAGCTCGGCGAAGCAGCCATGGAAGACCGCAAGCGCGAGGGGTACTTCTAATGACTGCTGTTGACCCAAGAACCGCCGTGAACAGCACTGATGGCGGCGGATTCGATTCGGGCGCGAGGGGCGGCGGTTACGACGCCCACGAGCTGGCCGAAGAGCTCACCGCTGCAAGGGGTCTGCTCCGGTTCGCCACGGCCGGCTCAGTCGACGACGGCAAGTCGACCCTGGTCGGCCGGTTGCTGCACGACTCCAAATCGGTGCTCTCGGACACGCTGGATGCTGTACAACGCACCTCGGAGGCCAGAGGTCTTGACACACTTGATCTCTCATTGCTGGTTGACGGCCTGCGGGCGGAGCGCGAGCAGGGCATCACGATCGATGTTGCCTACCGGTACTTCGCCACTCCGTCACGCACCTTCATCCTGGCCGACACCCCGGGACACGTGCAGTACACCAGGAACACCGTCACCGGGGCGTCGACGGCAGATCTGGTGGTCATCCTCACCGATGCCCGAACCGGCGTCGTCGACCAGACCCGCAGGCACGCGGCGGTAGCCGCACTGCTCGGGGTACCGCATCTGCTGCTGGCGGTGAACAAGATCGACCTGGTGAACTTCGATCAGCAGGTCTTCGCCGCCATCGCCACCGAATTCTCCGCCTACGCCAAGGAACTCGGCATTCACGAGGTCACGGCCATTCCGATCTCCGCGCTGCACGGCGACAACGTGGTGACCCGCTCGGAGCGGATCGAGTGGTACACGGGTAATAGCGTTCTGGAGCACTTGGAAAACGTCGATCTCGCGGATGACTCGGCTTTGGGTTCGCTGAGATTCCCGGTGCAGTACGTGATCCGGCCCAGGTCGGACGCCCTGCCGGATTACCGTGGATACGCCGGCCGCGTCGCAGCGGGTTCCGTCCGGCCCGGCGACGAGATCGTGGCGTTGCCGTCCGGACTGCGGGCACTGGTCACGGCGATCGATACCGCCGACGGCGAAGTGGATGTCGCGGTCGCGGGAGAGTCTGTGACATTGCTGCTCGACGGCGACGTCGACCTGTCGAGAGGCGACCTCATTGCCGGTGTCGAGGATGCCCCAGTGCCGGTCACCGAGTTCACGGCGACCGTGACGCAGTTGGCCGAACGTCCGCTGCGGGCGGGGACGCGAGCGTTGTTGCGATACGGAACATCGACCACCCGGGTCGTTGTTTCGTCCATCGATCATGTGCTGGAGATCGATACCCTCACCTACGTGGAAGCGCCGAAGGCGTTGGCGCTCAACGACATCGCGCAAGTGACCCTGCGTACCGCAGATCCACTGCCCGTCGAGGCCTACCGGCCAGGCGGCGCAGTCGGGTCCCTGTTGATCATTGACCCGGCCGACGGCACCACCCTGTCCGCCGGCATGGTCGGCGACCGCAGGGCAGCGCTACACCCAGCCAGTACGCCAATCCCGTCTCAGGAGGAATCAGCATGAGCCGACGTCACATTGCCCGCCAGGCAATGTCTCTGCAGCGATGTCCGCGCTCGGCCTGCACCGGCCGTGCCTACGCGCTGAGCCCCAACAATGCCCACACCCCCGGCCCGTAACGCCGGAGTTCTCGTAAAGGACCACCCGTGTCGATTCTCCGCAATACCCGTCTCAAACCGTCCCGCATTCTCGCTGTTGCGGTGATCGCCGCCGTCGCGAGCGTTACCGCTGCTTGCTCATCCGGCAGTACGGCGAACGAGTCGACAACCAGCGCCGCGGCCCCGTCCGCCGCCGCCGCGGTCAATTCCGGCGAAGCCGCGGCCGGTACCGGCGCCGAGACCCTCCGCCTCGGATACTTCCCGAACGTCACCCACGCCTCCGCCGTCCTCGGCGTCGCGGACGGGACCTTCCAGGAAGCCCTCGGCGACACCACACTTGAAACCACCACGTTCAACGCCGGGCCGGCCGCCATCGAATCGCTGCTGTCCGGCGCCATCGACGCCACGTTCATCGGGCCGAACCCGGCCATCAACGCGTTTGTGAAGTCGAACGGCGACGCACTGCGCATCGTGTCGGGCGCCACCAATAACGGCGCCGCGTTCGTTGTCAAGACCGACATCAACGGCCCGGAGGATCTCAAGGGCAAGACCCTGGCCACCCCGCAACTGGGCGGCACCCAGGACGTCGCCCTTCGGAAGTGGCTGCTGGACAACGGTTTGAAGGTGCAGACGACCGGCGGCTCCGACGTTGACATCGTCAACCAGGAGAACTCGCAGACCCTCGACCTGTTCAAGTCAGGGGAGATCGACGGCGCCTGGCTCCCGGAGCCGTGGGCATCCCGGTTGGTCCTCGAGGCCGGTGGCAAGACCCTGCTGGACGAGAAGACCCTGTGGCCGGACGAGCAGTTCCAGACCACGATCCTGATCTCGTCCCGGCAGTTCCTCGAAGAGCACCCGGAGACCATCCAGGCGCTGATCAAGGGCGAGATCGCCGAGACCGAGGCCATCGAGGCCAATCCCACCCAGGCGCAGACCGACCTCAACAAGGCGATTGGTGAGCTGACCGGTAAGCCGTTGGCCGACAACACCATTCAGGCTGCTTTCGCGAACATCAAGCCGACCTGGGACCCGTTGGCCGGCACGCTCAGCACCATCGCGGAGAACGGCGTCGAGGCCGGAACCCTGGCCGAGGTACCCAACCTCGATGGCATTTATGACCTCACCCAGTTGAACAAGGTGCTTGTCGCTGCAGGAAAGCCGCCGGTGACCGCTGCCGGTCTCGGCACGGAGTAAAGGACACATCGCCATGACGACATCGGTCACCTTTCACCCAGCCGGCGAGTCCGACCTCGCCTACCACGAGGACGACCCCCGAGTTGTTCCGCTGTTGCCCGAGGCGGACCACAGCGGCGAGGCCGCTGTCGTCATCGACTCGGTGACCAAGGTCTTCACCGGCCGGCGCGGCAAGGTGGCAGCCTTGGACAACATCAGTCTGTCCGTTGCTCCAGGGGAGTTCGTCTGCCTGCTGGGCGCGTCCGGGTGCGGGAAGTCCACCCTGCTGAATCTGATCAGCAAGCTGGACGTCCCCACCACCGGCACCGTGACGTCCGTCGGACGGCCGGCGCTGATGTTCCAGGAGGCCGCCCTGTTCCCGTGGCTCACCGCCGGGCAGAACATCGCCTTGGCGTTGAAGTACGCTGGCGTGCCCAAGAAGCAGACCAAGGCCAAGATCAACGAGCTGTTGGACCTGGTCCGGCTGTCCGGGCATGCCGACCGCCGGGTCCACGAACTGTCCGGCGGCCAGCGGCAACGGGTGTCGCTGGCCAGGGCGCTCGGCCAGGACAGTGACGTGCTGCTGATGGACGAGCCGTTCGCGGCGCTCGACGCCATCACTCGCGACGTGATGCACGACGAATTGACCCGCGTCTGGAAAGCGACCGGGAACAGCATCATCTTCGTCACGCACAACGTCCGCGAGGCTGTTCGACTCGGTCAGCGGGTGGTGCTGCTGTCGTCGCGCCCGGGTCGGGTCGTCGGGGAGTGGAAGGTCAACATCAAGGGCCCGCGCACCATCGAACATCCAGCGGTCGGCGCCCTTGCCGCAGAAATCACCCTGCGACTGCGTGAGGAGATCGCCAGCCATGCGCCAGCCCACTGAGTCGCTCACCGCAGCGTTGTTCACCGCAGCCGCGCCGCTGTTCACCTCTGCTGCGCCCGAGGGAAAGGACGCCGTTCATGCCAGCTCTCGATGATTCGGTGATCACCACGGAAGAAGTGGAACGCGAAGACACCGCGGCTGTCGGTGCCGGTCTCGATGTCCTCGAAGAGGAGGACTCCTACCGCGAACCATGGTGGCGGCGGCTGGGTAGCTCAATCGTCCCACCGATCCTGGCCATGGGCGTCGTCCTGGTGATCTGGGAGATCGTCTACCTGCTCGGGGTCAAGCCTGAGGTGATGTTGCCGTCACCGGCAGCCGTTTTCACCGAATTGGGCCGCCTGCTGGAGGGCGGCCAGGCCTTGGAAACGATCTGGACTTCTCTGTCCAGAGGGCTGTTCGGATTCCTGCTGGCGATCGTCATCGGCGTTCCGATCGGCCTGGCCATCGCCCGATTCAGTTGGCTCCGGGCCTCTTTCGGGCCGCTGCTGTCCGGCCTGCAATCCATGCCCTCGGTGGCCTGGGTGCCGCTGGCGATCCTGTGGTTCCAGATCAGCCCGGCCATGATCTACATGGTGGTGCTGCTCGGCGCGGTTCCGTCCATCGCCAACGGCCTCATTGCCGGCATCGATCAGGTGCCACCGCTGTATTCGCGGGTCGGTCACGTGCTGGGACTGAATTGGTGGGGGCAAACCAGGCATGTGCTCATCCCCGCCGCGCTGCCCGGTTTCCTGGCCGGGCTGCGGCAGGGCTGGGCGTTCTCCTGGCGCTCGCTGATGGCCGCGGAATTGATCGTTACCTCGTCCAAGCTCGGATTCGGGCTCGGCCAGTTGATGAACCAGGGCCGCGACCTGTCCGATGCCCCGATGCTGTACTCCGGGCTGATCCTGATCTTCGTCGTCGGTGTCGGCGTCGAACTGATCATGTTCCGGCCGCTGGAGCGCGCGATTCTCGATGCCCGCGGATTGTCGACGAAGAAGCGATAGCCGATTCTCGGCATTATCGGGCCCGGAGCGCGCGCTCCGGGCCCGATGCGTTTCGGCAGCCAACTCACGGCCTGTCCTGTGTTCAGCCGCTGACGATGGGTGACGACTAACCTGGGACCATGCCGTCTCACCTGCCCCCGCTGATCGGTCTCGCGCATGGCAGCCGGGATCCACGAGCTGCGGGGACGATCGCCGAGGTGATGCGCGCGGTACAGGCATTGCGACCGGGCCTGATTGCGGCCCCCGCGTTCCTCGACCTCGCCGAGCCAGACCTGACGGGTGCCGTTGCGGCACTGCAGGAAGACGCACCGATCGCCGAGGCGATCGTGCTGCCATTGCTGTTCACCGAGGCTTTCCACGCGAGCGTTGACGCGCCGACCGCAGTCCGCGAAGCAGCGGAAGCGACGGGCGTCGCACTCCGGTTGGGCTGCATCCTCGGCATGGGGGAGGACATCCTGGAGGCGCTGCAGGATTCGGCGGGTCGTGCACACATCGGTGCGCATGAGGCCATCCTGTTGCTGGCCGTCGGTTCGAGCCGGGACAGCGCGAACGAAGCCGTCAGAGACCTTGCCGACCGTTGGAACAGGCTGCGGCCCGGCCCGGTGTGGGCCGGATTCGCGACGACCGGGGAACCGCAAGCGACCGCGGTGCTGGAGCGGGCGCGGAAGGAACGTCGGCGACTCGGGGTGGTTCCGCTGTTCCTGGCCCCCGGGCTGCTGTTGGATGCCACCGCGCGACAGGCGATGGAACTCGACATGGAGGTCGCCGAGCCGCTGGGCACCGCGTTGGCCGGGCTAGTGCTGCAACGCTACGACGAGGCGCTGGCTCTCGCCCGCGCCTGATGTGGGTGGATTAGTTCCCGGTGGAACTACCGGTTGTCACGACGACGATGACGACGATCAACGCAACGGCGAGGATGACGGCGACGGCGATCGTGCCCCAGAACATGACCCTGGGTCGGGCTTCGACCTCGGCCCCGATCCACTCGATCTCCTCTGCCGGAGTCCGGTGATGGTCCTTGCTGGGATCGGCGTTCTCGTCGCCCGGGGATGTGCTCACGGTGCGGAGTCTATCGAAGACACCGCCCGGCGATGACTGATCCCGCGAGCGTGCACGTCTTTCCGCGCGTCATGAGCCCTGACCGTCGAGAACCGCGGGTGCCCGTCGGTGCGTATGGGTAGCCAAGGGTCGAGCACCGCCGCTCGCCATCCACGGCCGGGAGCTGGAGCTCCCCATCGGAGAGGCAAACGCATGCCATTGTTCACCGGACAGACCGTCACCGGTCAGCTCACCCGCACCTACACCGTGCAGGTTCCCGAAAACCCATCCACTGCAATGGTTCCGACGATCATCGTGTTTCACGGTGGGGGACAGGACGCGGCGACCATCGCGGCCCGGTGGGGTGTCGACCCGCCTAACGCGCTGCCCAGGGACCTGGTCGATTACCTGCTGGTCTTCCCCGAGTCCGATCCACGGATGGGCGAGGAATGGGTGCACTTCCAGGCCGGGGACAGCAAGTTCCCCACCCTGGACCTCGACTTCGTCCGGGAACTGCTGGCCGAGCTCAGTTCCCGTCGGTTTGCCACCGGGTCGTCGACGATCCGGGTGGTCTCCGCGGACCCCGCCCTGATCTACGCGGCCGGCTTCTCCAACGGCGGCGGGATGGTGTGGCAGCTGGCGAATTCAGGCCTGGCGCCACGCTTTCAGGGGTTCGCAGCGGTCGGTAAAGCGTTGGACCCGGAGAAGGTGCAGCACTACCGGCGGGAGTTGGCCGATGCGGGCGAAGTCATCGAGCCGGCAGCCGTCGCGTACATCCACGGCACAGCCGACAGCGGCTACCGCCCCCCGTTGACGATCCAGGAGACCGACATCGGCACGACGCTGCCGGCTTTCACCAGAGCCGAAATGCTCGACCGCAACAACATTGACCGCAATGCGGTCGCCGATACCCGACTGGTCCCCGGCAGCACCGGAGTGACCGAGGTAGTTGTCCAAGTGTTCGACGGTGACGCGGCGTTCCTGATGGCCACCGTCATCAACGGCGGGCACAACTGGCCGACGCCGACCACCGTCGGCAATCCGCCGGTGGCAACGCATTTCGACGCGACGGCGACGATCGTCAGGTTCTGGCGGCAGTACGCGGGGCTACCGGGCTGACGCGCCGGGTCCTTCGGGCGACCCTCTTGCCGGCGACCTCGGCCCTTGCCCGTGCCGCCTCGGCCAGCGCGACCTTCCACAGGTGCATCCCCGCGTAGGAACGAAATGGTCGCCATGCCGACGACCGCTGGGTGAGTTCGGCCGGTCGTCCGGGAAGGCCGAGCAGACTCGCGCCGGCCCGGATCACCAGGTCGCCGGTGAGCAGGACATCTGGGTCCGCGAGCAGCCGCATGGCGACGTACCCGGCGGTCCACGCTCCGATGCCGGGTCGGGCAACCAGGTCCGCCGTGAGCTCGGCGGTACTCCGTTCCGTGTTGACGACCAGTGAACCGTCGGCCATGGCTGCTGCGGCAGCGCAGATGGACTGGGCGCGGCGCCGGGGTCCGGCTATGAAAGCGGGGCCGAGGTCGGCGATGGCGGCCGATGAGGGGAACAGGTGGGTCAGCTCGCCGGCCGGAACCGGCAAACGTTCGCCCGCCGCCACGGTGAGTCGAGCGGCGGCCGTCTGTGCGCCGGCGACCGACACCTGTTGCCCCAGCATCGCGCGGATGAGCATCTCGGGCCCATCGACCGCGCCGGGGACCCGCAGGCCGGGCGTTGCGGTGATCGAATCAGCAAGCGCATCGTCGGCCCCGAGTGCGGTGTCGACCGCGACTGGATCAGAATTCAGGTCGAGGATCCGGCGGCACACCGCGATCGCGGCCACCCGGTCCCCCGGGTCGTCGAGCCTGATCAGTGCCTCGACGGGGCCGGGGTGGCCCTGCGGTGGCAGGGTCAAGGCGATTGTTCCGGTCCCGGCAGTTAGTCGGAGCGAGCGGTAGTAGGTGCGGTCTCGGACGTGTTCAACGCCGGGAACCGTGTGCGTCGACAGGAAGGTCAGCATCGCGTCCGCCGCGAACGGCAGTGGAACCTCGAGGCGGACGAATTCGCTGATCACCACCACCACTGTGCCAGCTGCCACCGACCGCCGACGGGCCTGCGCTTTCATCGATCGGCATCGCACCGAAAACCGTGATCGGTGGGACGGTCCCGGCGAATCGTTCAATCTGTACCAGAGTGCTGTGGGCGCTTGGTCCCTGCGCGAGCCGGGACGTGCCGCGGTCGGGCGTCAGGACGTTGGGATTCCCATGGACGTCGAGGCCACCAGGCGTCAGCGGGTCGTACCAGGCGCCGGTTGCCAGCCGCATGACCCCCTGTCGGATCTGGGTCGACAGCACGGCTCCGGCCAGGCATTGACCGCGATCATTGAAGATTCGCACCACATCCCCGTCGTTGATGCCGCGTTCGGTGGCGTCCTGCGTGTTGATGACGACGGGTTCGCGGTCCGCGACCTTGCCCGCGCGGGAGTAGGACCCGTTGTCGAACTGGGAGTGCAGGCGGCGCTCTGGTTGCCCGGACAACAGGTGCAGCGGGTGCCGTCCGATGCCCGGGGCGCCCAGCCATTCCTTGGGCGGCAACCATGTCGGGTAGCCGGGGCAATCGGCGTACCCGAAGGAATCGATCGTGCTGGAGAAGATCTCGATGCGTCCGGACGGTGTCGCCAGCGGGTGTGCGGCTGGATCGTCGCGAAGCGCGCGATACTGCGAGACCGGCAGCGCCACAACGGGTGTCGGTACAGTGCCGCGCTCCTGCAGTTCTTCCCAGCTGGGTAAGTGCCCGCCGCCGGCCGTCGCTCGGTCCCGAGTTCTTCGGTAGAGCTCGCGGACCCATTCGTCGGCGTCCCGCCCTTCGGTGAAGTCCGGACGGAACCCCAATCGATCGGCCAGCCCGGAGAAAATTTCATAGTCGGTCAGGACACCCTCCGGTGGTTCCACCGCCTTGACGATCGCCGAAATGTACGGGTCCGTGCCGGCGGCGAAATCGTTGCGCTCCAACCACGTGGCGGCCGGCAGCACGATATCGGCATGCCGGGCCAGCGCATTGGCGAAATGCTCGTGCACGACGATGGTTTCGGGTTGCTGCCAGGCCCGGACCAACCTGTTGAGATCCTGGTGATGGTGGAAGGGGTTGCCGCCGGCCCAATAGACGAAGCGGATATCGGGGTAGGTATACCGGCTGCCGTCGTAGTCGAACGGCTCCCCGGGATGCAACAGCATGTCGGCGATTCGGGCGACCGGGATGAAGGTGTCGATGGGTCGCCTGCCTTGGCTGAACCCGGCCGCGTGGAAGCCGGATTCCGCAACACCGAGTTGATGCAGTGCGCCGAGTCCGCACCCGAAGCCGCCGCCCGGGAGGCCGAGTGTGCCGGTCAGCGCGGCGAGGGTGAGCGCCATCCAGGGCGCCTGCTCGCCATGATCTGCCCGCTGCAGTGAATAGGAGCAGGCGAACACCGTGCGCCGCTGGGTAATTCGCGCAGCCAGTGCGGTGATGGCCGCCGCGTCCAACCCGGAGATTGACGCCGCCCACGACGCCGACTTGGGGACGCCGTCGGTCAGCCCGCGCAGGTACTTTTCGAACCGCTCCCAGCCGACGGTGCATCGATCGAGATACGCCGCGATCGTGGGCGCCGCGAGTGACGATCTCGTGGGCAAGGGCCAGCATGACCGCCACATCGGTGCCGGGTCGGGCGGGCAGCCACGTCGCATCCAGTGCCGCGTCGGCGTCACTCCGCAGTGGCGAGACCGACACGAACTGCGCTCCCGGCCGCGCGGGCGCCGTCGTTGCGCGGCCAAGTTGTCGTGCGAACCGATACCGCCGGCGTTCACCTGGGTGTTGTGCGGTCCCAGCCCGCCGAATGCGATGACCAGCGATTGCTGCTCGGCGATCTCGTCCCAGGTTGGGTTCGACGACAGGGCCGCGACATAGCCGCCGCCGACCCGCCGCAGGATGACCTGCAGCGCCGCGGACGAGTACGACTCCACCGACGCCGTGTAGCCGCCCAGCAGGTTGAGGAACCGGTGGATCTGCGATTGCGGATGGTGGAATCGGCCCGCGGAACCCCACCCGTAGGAGCCACCGAAGATGGCTTCGTTACCGTGTTCGGTCCGCACCCGGCGCAGCTCGGTAGCGACGAGACCGAAGGCGGTGTCCCAGTCCACCGGAACGTACGGGTCGTCACCCCGGCGTGACGCCCCCCGTCGGGTATCGCCCGGTCCATCGTTCAGGTAACCCCGGCGAACCAATGGCCGGGTCAGTCTCGATGCCCCACGCAGGGTCGAGGGGACCCCGCTGCCGATCTCCGACGGATCGGCATCCGTCGGAGACGGCAGCAGGCGGTGCACCCGCTCGCCGTCCGTCTCGGCCAGGTACGCGCCGAAGTGGCTGGCGGTCGGCAGCAGGCGTCGTTGAGCGGGCGCCGATAGTGGCACGGGTGGAACCTCAACCCTTTGCGGTTGTGCGAGCCCGAGATTCTCCCGCAACGTCAGCCCTCGCATTCGATGTGGAACAGCCTGCGCTCGCCCACGCCCGGTTGGTGTGCCCGTGCCATCATGCGCCCATGACCAAGCAGCCACCCCTCGATCCGCCGCCGCCGACCCGCTGGGAGCAGACGGTGACCGGCGATCGCTGGGACTTCTATGTGGATCGATTTGCCCGGGAGTTCTCCGACGGCACCGACCTGGAGGGCGAAGCTCGGTTCATTGATGTGCTGGCCCCCCGGCACGGTCGCGTCCTCGATGGTGGTTGCGGAACGGGCCGGGTCACCGCCGCACTGCACCGAATGGGCCACCACGTCGTCGGTGCCGATCGGGACGGCGGCCTGGTTGAGATCGCCAACGACCGATACCCCGGGCCACCGTTCGTCACCGCGGACCTGCTGTCCCTGACACCCGAGATCCTCGGCGCTGTCGGTGGTCCGGAAATCATCGATGTGATCGTGCTGGCCGGCAACGTGATGGTGTACCTCGCGCCCGGCACAGAACAGGATGTCCTGCGCACGCTCCGCGAGTTGCTCGTCCCGGGCGGCCGGATCGTGACCGGATTCGCCACCGACCGTGACTACACGATCGAGCACCTCGACCGGGACGCCACAGCGACCGGTTTGACCGTCGAGCATCGATTCGCTACCTGGCACCTTGATCCGTGGTTTGCCGGTGCCGATTGGGCCGTGACGGTACTGCGCCGGGGAGAGTAACCCCTTCGCGTCCGTAGACTGACGCCTCGTGAGTCTCACCCTCGGCATCGTCGGCCTGCCCAATGTCGGCAAGTCCACCGTGTTCAACGCCCTGACCCGTGCCAACGTGCTGGCGGCGAACTACCCGTTCGCCACCATCGAGCCGAACGTGGGTGTGGTGCCGATCCCCGACCCCCGGCTGGACCAACTCGCCGAGGTCTTCCATTCGGTCAAGACGGTGCCCGCCGTGGTGTCGTTCGTCGATATCGCCGGCATCGTCAAGGGCGCCAGCGAAGGCGCCGGGCTGGGGAACAAGTTCCTGGCCAACATCCGCGAGGCCGATGCGATCTGCCAGGTGGTCCGGGTGTTCGCGGACGACGACGTTGTGCATGTCGACGGCCGAGTCGACCCGCTCGCCGACGTGGAGACGATCAACACCGAACTGATCCTGGCCGACCTGCAGACGCTGGAAAAGGCGCTGCCCCGGCTGGAGAAGGAGGCTCGCAACGCCAAGGACCGCAAGCCGGTGCTGGAGGCCGCGCAAGCCGCGAATGCGTTCCTGGATCAGGGGAAGACACTGTTCTCGGCCCGTGCGACGCTGGATCTCGATGTGCTGAAGGAACTTTCGCTGCTCACCGCGAAGCCCTTTCTCTATGTGTTCAATGCGGACGAGGCTGTGCTCACCGATGACGCCAAGCGGGCGGAATTGGCGGCCTCGGTCGCGCCGGCCGATGCGGTTTTCCTGGACGCGAAGGTCGAATTCGAACTGCTGGAACTGGACGAGGAATCCGCAGCGGAACTGTTGGAATCGGTCGGCCAGTCCGAGCCGGGGCTGCATGCGTTGGCGCGCGCCGGGTTTCATACCCTCGGCTTGCAGACCTACCTGACCGCCGGGCCCAAGGAATCCCGGGCCTGGACCATCAAGAAGGGCGCAACCGCCCCGCAGGCGGCCGGTGTTATTCACACAGATTTCGAGCGCGGGTTCATCAAGGCCGAGGTGGTGTCCTTCGCCGACCTGATGTCCTACAAATCGATGGCGGCTGCCAAGGCGGCCGGCAAGGTGCGGATCGAGGGCAAGGACTACGTCATGGCAGACGGCGATGTCGTCGAGTTCCGCTTCAATGTCTGATTCTTGTTCACTTGTTGTCGGTTCGAGCCCCGGTACCCGAGCAGGAGAGATAACCCGTAAATCCGCATCAAAGCGGATGACGGGCTCTCGCGTCGACCGGCGAAGCTGGCATTCTCGTACCGCTTGAAGTTCTCAGCTTCTAGCAGCTTGAACCCGCTCGAGTGACTCTCGATCGCTGAGTAGATGTGCTCGATTGTCGCTGCCCAAACCATGAGAACAGCGCCACGATAGGCGCAGGCCTCGTAACAATCCACAGCCTCATCGAGATATGGGCGATAGCTGGCTGGCGCGTTCTTGGTTGCGTCTCTCAGAGAGTGAAGGGCCTCTGCGGGAGCCTGGCGGGCGATGTCCGTGACGGGGAGACGGTAAGCCTCTAACCCGGCGCCGTCAACCACTCGTGCGAATGTCAATGCCCCAGAACCCAGAGTTGTTCCGCTGAGGGAGCTTTGCGATGACCGAACAGCCGTGGACGGTCACCCGTGCCCGACTTTCGACCCTGCGGGCAGCGTCGATGGGGCAACGATGACGGAGGTCGACGGCTGGCTTCGTGACTTCCTCGCGCTGCCGTGATGAGAACCTTTGGGCTCTCCGGGCCTGAGTTCGCCCACTGCATCAACCTGTGCATCACGCTATGATGCAGCGGTGCGAACGACCGTCGACCTTCCCCCCGCAGCTCTCCGGCGAGCCAGGGAGATTGCTGCCCGCACCGGCCAGTCGCTGTCCAGTGTGATCGCCGAGCTTGCGTTGCGTGGCCTTGCGGCGACTGAGGACGAGCAGCGATTGATTGCCCATGAAGCAACCAGATTTCCCACGGTCAGCGTTGGCCGCAGGGTCGATGCTGAGGATGTGGCGACTCTCTGGGATGAGGGATGAATCGGCATGACCGCGCCGACACCTGATCTCACATATCTGATGGACGCCAATGTGCTGATCGCGCTGGCAGTACGCGAACATGTTTTCCATCAAGCCGCGCAAGAATGGCTCGTCAGCGTCGCCCGGGTAGCCGTATGCCCGGTGACCGAAGGTGCGCTGGTGCGATTCCTCTTGCGTGAAGGCGAGTCTGCAGCGGTAGCGAAAGCGATGGTCGCGGCCATTCATGGTTTCGCCAAGTGCCAGTTCTGGGGCGATGACCTTTCCTACCGCGATATCGATCTGAGCGGCGTCTACGGTCATCGGCAGGTGACCGACTCCTACCTCGTCGGCCTGACGGTCGCCCGGCCGCACAGTCGGTTGGCGACATTTGATCGGGCGCTCGCAGTGCGTCATTCGCAGCGTTGTCACCTCCTGACTGCGGAACTGCGGTGAACCGCCGAACCGGCTTGAAGCCGCTTTAGGCCGGGTTTCCCTGAGCCTCCGCAAGGTGTCCCTGCGCGGCCGCCTCCAGATGGGTCAGGTCCGATGCGATCGAGACGAAGGTGAAGCCTTCGCCCAATCGCTGGGCGGCGGCGGCGCCATTGTGGGTGTGGATGCCCACGGCAAGTCCGGCCGCTTCCGCTGCCTGACGGACCCGTTTCAGTGCGGCGTCGAAGACGTCGTCCAATGCGGGATCGGTGGGCGTGGCCCCACCCAGGGAAATCCTCAGGTCATAAGGCCCGATGTAAACCCCGGCCAAACCTGGGACGGCGCAAATCTCTTCGACATTGGTGAGCCCGTCGGCGGTCTCGATCATCGCCAGCACGGCAACCTGGTCGTGTGCCAGCGCCGGATCCGGTCCGATCCGCAGTGCGGACCGCATCGGACCGTAGGACCGGACACCGGTCGGCGCGTAGCGGGTGTACCGGATCGCCTGGGTCGCCTGCTCGGCGTTGTCGATCAGCGGGACGATGACCGCCGCCGCCCCGGCATCCAGTGCCCGCCCGATCAGGTACTGGTCATTCGCCCCGACCCGGACGACCCCGACAGCATGTCCGCCGGCGTCGACGGCCATGAGGCCACGGAGCAGTCCGTCGTAGCCGATCAGCCCGTGCTGGGCGTCGAATGCCACATAATCAAAGCCGAGCCGCCCGATACGTTCCGTGGACACCGGTGAGTCGAGCGCGATCCAGTAACCGATGAGCGACTCACGGGCCCGCAGCCGTGCGGCGAACCCCTGGTAGGGGGTCGGCGCGCTGGTGACGGAGGATTCATAGCCGCCGGAGGTCATCGTCGGAGCGCCGATATTGGGGGCGTTTGCCATCGCATTCGCCCAACTTAGGGGCTGCCGGGCCGCGCCGCGCCGCGGGCGGTTGCTTCGTCCGGTACACCTGAGCAGACAGGACGTCACGCGGGGAGGCCTGGTGCACGGGGATGGGAACGGCTGGATTCGGTGCAGTTTGGGGCATCGTCACTGGGGCGTGAACGGCGCCGCCGGCCTGCTGCTGCGGCGCTCCGACCCGGAAGGTCACATAGCTGTGCTGATGCAGCACCGGGCCGCCTGGACCAGCGACGGGGACACCTGGGGCATTCCCGGCGGTGCCAGGGACAGTCATGAAACACCGGTCGAGGCCGCGCTCCGGGAAGCAGCGGAGGAGGCCGGTATCGATGCCGCCGCCGTTGGAGTCACGTTCCAACGGGTTGACGACCACGGCGGCTGGCAGTACGTCACGGTCGTCGCCGACGTCATTCGGCCCTTGACCATCGCCCCGAACGCGGAAAGCGCTGAGCTGCGCTGGGTCAGCGAGTCGGAGGTCACCGGGCTGGCCCTGCATCCTGGGTTTGCCGGCAGCTGGCCGGCCCTTCGGACCGATCGGCCGGTGTGCTGACCCGCACCACAGCGGGTTGACAACGGTTCGGGCGGCGGTGATTGTTGTTGGAGTGTCCACCGCGATGAGTCACCGTTCGCGAGCGTGCTGTGTCCTGGTCCGCTGCCGCTACCGCGACAACATGCGCGCCTGCGCAACGCTCTGTCGATAGATTCTCCCCGGCGCCCCGTCGCCTGAATCGACGCTCTCACGCTGCAGCAGTCTGCGGCAAACCGGGCCTGCGCCGCGCAACCACACAGCACGGCCCGTCTCACCTATCGTCCCGACACGCCAGCCCCGAGAAGGGTTCTCCGCATGACCATCACCGACGAACTCCTGACGAACGCCGACACCTACGCCGCCTCATTCGACAAGGGCAATCTGCCGCTGCCGCCCGCCAAGCACATCGCGATCGTCGCCTGCATGGACGCCCGGCTCAACGTCTACGGGCTACTGGGCCTGTCCGAAGGCGACGCACACGTCATTCGGAACGCCGGCGGCATCGTCACTCAGGACGAGCTTCGCTCGCTGTCCATCAGTCAGCGGTTACTGGGGACGAAAGAGATCGTCCTCATCCACCACACCGACTGCGGGATGTTGACGTTCACCGACGACGCTTTCCGGACGAGCATCGAGGCCGAGACCGGGGTCAAGCCGACCTGGGCGGCCGAGGCCTTCACCGATCTGGATACCGATGTGCGGCAGAACATCGCCAGGATCAAGGCCGAGACAGCAATCCCGGTGAAGGACTCGGTACGCGGATTCGTCTACGACGTCGTTTCCGGCAAACTCCGCGAAGTGCACTGATCGGCCAACGGAAACGCGAGAAGGAATCAGCTAATGAGTTTTGCCCCAGGAAGGCTCCTCACCTTCCCGAACCCGGTGAACGAATATGCGGCGCGCTCGGTGGCCGGGATGGTTGTGCTGTTGTCGCTGGCGGCCCTGGTATTCCAAAGTCCGTGGCTACTGTGGCTACTCTCACTCGGATTCGTGGCGAGAGTTGCTTCTGGTCCAAGATTCTCACTGTTCGGTCAGCTGGCGACGAAGGTCATCGCCCCGCGCCTCGGCCCGGCGAGATTGGTCCCCGGCCCGCCCAAGCGATTCGCGCAGGCCATCGGTGCCACATTGTCGTTGGGGGCGTTAGCGGCGTTCTACCTCGGCGCGGCGACCGGGTCGTGGATCCTGGTCGGCATGATCGTGGTTGCGGCGACCCTTGAGTCGGTTTTCGGCGTGTGCCTCGGCTGCATCATCTTTGGCCGGCTGCAGGCGATCGGCCTGATTCCGGTCTCCGTGTGCGAGGCCTGCAACGACATCCGGCTGCGGCAAAGCTCGCCGGCTTCCGGCTGACCGGAAGGGTCGGTCACCGCGGCCGAGCCACCGAACAACCCCTAGCGGGTCCGCATGCCGCGGTTGTGGAAATCGCCGATCACGTGGCCTTCTACCCCGATCGGGTGGACACCATCACGGTCGTATCGATCGGTTGAGCGCAGCTCGCACGGTCGTCAGATCGCCAGGATCAGGTCAAAGATCCCCAGGCCGACCGCGAGAGTGCCCAGCAGGAGGCGCTTGCGCGGGGGTCAGCGCACCGGCTCGCGCACCCCTGCTTGCAATGGGCGAACCGACTGCCGGCTTGATTCCGCGCCCGGGGTCTGCTCGGCCGGCATGCTCAGTGCCAGCAGGATCGCCGCGAAAATGATTGCGGTGCCAATGATCTGCCCGATCGACAGGGTCTGCGCAAGCACGACCCAGCCACTGAGCACGGCGACCACCGGACTGAGCAACGACAGGAACGTGATCGAGCCGACCGGCAGTGCGTTGATCCCGCGGAACCACAGGGTGTACGCCAGCACGGCGCCGACCAGCGCGAGATATCCGTAACCGATGATGTTGTTCATCGTGAGGGTCTGGTTCGGTATCCCTTCGAGCCAGAGGGCCAGCGGCAGCAGCAGGATTCCGCCGGCAATGAGCTGCCAGGAGGTGGTGGTGAGCGGGCGCTCCGGCTGTCCCCATTTCTTGGCCAGCACAATCCCGGACGCCATGCTCAGCACTCCGGCAATGGCCGCGGCAAGCCCGATGGCGTCGAGCGAGCCGGTCGCCTGAAGAACCAACAGCGCGACGCCGGCGACGCCGGCCACCCCGGCCAGCACGCGCCGGCGGGTCAAGGCCTCACCGAGAAACCTGGCGGCCAGCAGACCGACGACCAGCGGCTGGATCGCGCCCACCGTGGCGGCGACGCCGCCGGGAAGTCGGTATGCCGCGATGAACAGGAACGCAAAGAACGCCCCGATGTTCAGTGTTCCCAGGACAGCGGAACGCCACCACCACTCACCCCTGGGCAGCGTCCTGGTCACCGCGAGGATCAGCAGACCGGCGGGCAGTGCGCGGAGCACGGCCGCCGTCAGTGGTCGGTCCGGCGGGAGCAGTTCGGTGGTGGCCAGGTACGTCGTTCCCCAGGCCAGCGGCGCGACGGCCGTGACCACGATCATTCGTGTTTGTTTGCTAAGCACTTAGCAATAATAGCTCACCGCTTAGCGAATGTCTACGATGGACGAATGGACGAGCGAGCCCCAGACGGTGTCGATCTGATTGTTGATCAATGGAACCGAGAGCGCCCTGATCTGGACGTCTCACCGATGCGTGTCTTCGGGCGACTGGCCAGGGCGAACCGGTTGATGGAGCAGCGACTGGACGCGATCTATGCGCTGCACGATCTGGACTCGGGTTCGTTCGACGTCCTGGCGACCTTGCTCAGAAGCGGGCAGCCGTTCCGGCTGACCGCAGGCCAACTGCAGCGCACGGCGATGATCACCTCCAGTGCCGTTGCCCAGCGGCTCAACCGGCTGGAAGGGCGCGGACTGGTGGGCCGGACGCCGAACGAGTCGGATGCGCGGGCGACCGATGTGACCCTCACTCCGAAGGGGTTCGCCGTGATCACCGCGACGTTGCCCGACCACGTCGCGAACGAGCATCGACTACTCGGCGGATTGACGGCGGAACAGACGACCCAACTGGCCGAACTTCTCCGCATTCTCACCCAGTCATTCGAGGCCAACGGCGAAGTGGCTGCCCAGCAGCAGTTTCCGGCTGCGCGCCGGCCCTAACTCCGGTCGATCTTGGCCACCGTCAGCAGCACGACGGCATCCTCCAGTGCCAGCAGGGAGTGCCGGCTGGGCGGTATCAGCAGCAGGTCGCCTTGCCGGCCCTCCCACTGGTTCCCCTCGGCGTCCAGCCGCACCCGCCCGATCATCACCTGCAACGTCGCCTCGCCGGGGTTCTCGTGCTCGGACATCGCGGTGTTCGCGGTCAACGCGATCAGCGTCTGCCGCAGCACGTGTTCGTGCCCACCCCACACCGTCCGTGCACTGCGTCCACTGGACGCGGCGGCGGCTCGCTGCTGCTGCTCGCGAGCCAGGGCCTGCAACGACATCTTTTGCATAAGTCCCAGTCTGACCGGATGTTGGCCGGCCCGCTGGGCAAGTGCACACCCCGATAGGGTTGGCCACCGTGACCAGGGTGCTCGTGACGGGGATGTCCGGTGTCGGAAAGTCGACGGTACTGGTCGAGCTCGCCCGGCGCGGCCACCGGGTCGTCGACACCGACTACGGCGGGTGGAGCGAGGAGGTAACCGGGCCGAATTCCGGCCCGGAGCGGCTGTGGCGCGAAGATCGGATCGCTGCGCTGCTGGCGGAGGAGGTCGACGGCGCAGTCTTCGTCGGTGGCGCCGCGGCCAATCAAGGAAAGTTCTACGACCGGTTCGATGCTGTTGTCCTGCTGAGCCTTCCGGTTGATCTGCTGCTGCGCCGCATCGAGACCCGGTCCACCAACGATTTCGGGAAGTCACGCGATGATCGGATGCGGATCCTGCAGGATCTCGACGTGGTTGAGCCGCTGCTGCGAAGGACCGCGACCATCGAGATCGATGCCGATCGGCCGCTCGCTGACGTCGTCGACGCGGTGGAGCTGGTCGCCATCAGCATCGATTCAGCATGAGATCTCCTGCGGCTGTTGTTGTCCTCGAGGGGGGACACGATGCGCTCGGAGCGGCTTCGCCAACTTTCATGTGATGCACTGCCAGCGTGATGCTCGCCGAGGCCACCCCGGACCGCGGCCGCGTCGCGCTGTTCGGCGATGTCGGCGGCCAGGCGAAACCGTTCCGGCAGGCGCTGGTCGCGCTGGGTGCCGAAGCAGACACGTTGCGGCTACCCGCGGACCTGACCGTTGTGCAGGTGGGCGACCTGGTCCATCGCGGCCCGGATTCCCCCGGCGTCCTCGACATCGTCCGGACCGCGATGGCAACCCAACCTCGGCAATGGGTCCAGTTGGCCGGTAACCACGAAGCGCAATACCTGACGCCGCCGAAGTTTCACTGGCCCGAGCGATTGCCCGAGGACGATCTCGAGATGTTGTTCGAGTGGTGGCGGACGAAGAAGATGCGGGTTGCCGCCGCCATTGATGTTGGGGCCGATTGCGATTACCTGGTCACGCACGCCGGCCTGACCGAGGGTTTCTGGCGGCACTTCGTCGGGATGCCGGATAGTGCGCTGGCCGCAGCCAAGGCGGTGAACGGGCTGGTCGGCCGACTGCACGAGAGCTGGGTCTACCGGCCGGGAGTGATGCTCACCGGCGATGTCGACCTGTCGGCCGGTCCGCTCTGGGCGTCCGCTCCTGACGAGTTGCTGCCGTCCTGGCTGCTGTCCTCGGCGCCGGCCCCTTTCCACCAGGTCCATGGCCACAGCAGCACCATCGACTGGGTTACCGGGCGTCATTACGGACGACCTGACCGGCCCGTGGAGATCACCGAGGACGCTGATCTCCGGCATGCCAGCGCGGTCATCGAGGGCCGGGTCATCATCGGAATCGACCCCGGTCACGGCCGCCGGCCGGCAAAGCAATGGGGTCCATTGGTGTTCGAGAACGCCCGGGTGCTGTAGCAGCGAAACCCGTCGCCCCGGTGCCCGACCGGCCCGTCAGCCGAGGGCCAGGGCGGTGTTCTCGATCCACCTGGATCCGTCGAACGCGAGGAGGCACCCGGCGTCGATCCTGGTGGTGATCGGCAAGCCGGGCCCGATGGACGCCCTGGCTGCCAGTTTGCTTTCTTTCGGCGCGACTTCGGTGATCGTCAGATGGGGGATCGGGTCCAGATGGGCGCCACCGTACGGCGGGGCTGCCGGCCAGCGGGTTGCCAGTACCGTCGTCAGTCGGCGGAAGGGACCGGCCGGATCGGGATCGAGGTATAACGGTCCCGGAGTATCGGCTGTCTCGGGGAACTCTCCGAACCGGGCGAACGTCACCGTGAAGGCTGGCTCTGCGGCGAAGATCTCCTGCAGTGCTCGCACATCCTCATTGCCGATCCGCTCGAGCGGAAGAAACGGGTACACGACCGTGACATGAGGTGGCACGCCGAGGCCCGCGGAAATATCGAAGCGGGAACGCCATGGCGCGACCAGTGAATCGACGGCCGGCACCGGCACGATGACCGCGGTTTGCCCAACGGAATAGGTCATAACAAGAATTCTTCCGCTGGTGTCCAGCTCAGGTGACTACTCGTAGTGTGCTGGTCAGGATTGCCCAATGTCTGTCACGTGCTCGTCGGTCGCCGCCCGGACCGACCGGCTGGGTTTCATCGTCGCCTTCCGGTCAAGCCTGTCGTCACCGCTCTCGTTGCGCAGCAGGCGGAGACCTTCACCCGGCTGCATGGTGACCGGCTGATCCTGAACGTCACCGCCGGTGGCGACCCGGTAGAACAGACTGGCTCCGGCTATTTTCACCGACCACGATGGCCGGTAGAAGGTGACTGCCGAGGCGCTGGAAATCCCTTCAGCGCTGCTGGTCGGATAGCGAAGATCACTGCAGGGCAGGCAGCTCAAGGCGTTTCGAGATGGTGCGTGAAATGACTCGATCCTGTGAGGCCACCTGCGCTACTATCTGCGCATGAATGCAGATAGTAGCGCAGGATCGCGGCCGCTTCCGGCTGAGCAGGTGGCCTTGGCAGTGGAGGTGTTCCACATGCTGGCAGACGGCACGCGCATTCAGATCCTTTGGGCCCTGGTCGACGGCGAACGGGCGGTCAACGAACTGGCCGAGGCCATCGGAAAGCCCGGGCCATCGGTCTCCCAACACCTGGCGAAACTGCGAATGGCTCGGCTGGTCCGGACCAGGAGAGAGGGAAATCAGATCTTCTATGAACTGGAGAACGATCACGTCAAATGGTTGATCGTGGACGGAATCTACAATGCGGAGCACGCCGGATCTGGAGTTCCGGCGCATCACTCCGGGAGTCCGGTGAGCCCGATTTCGCACCGCAACGACCGCGCTTCGGAGACGGCCGCGTTGTGACCAGCGAACACCACCATCGGCGGGCCGACGATCAGCACCCGCACGACCGTGCGCACCGGCACGACCCATCCGACGGGCCCGTGCGGATCCACGGACCCGCAGCCCACCCGCACCCGCACCCTCGGGGTCTGAAAAGTCGTGTGCTTTCGGTATTCCTGCCACACAGCCATGACAGCGCCGATTCGGTGGACACGGCCTTGGCGGCCAGTTCGCAAGGCATTCGAGCAGTCAAGGTCAGCCTGCTCGCCTTGTTGATCACCGCACTGCTCCAGGTCGGCGTCATTGCCATCAGCGGTTCAATCGCATTGTTGGCGGACACGGTGCACAATTTCTCCGACGCCTTGACCGCGGTTCCCTTGTGGATCGCTTTCGCCCTGTCTCGTCGAGCGGTGTCCAGGCGGTTCACCTACGGCTATGGGCGGGCCGAGGATCTGGCCGGGTTGTTCATCGTCGCGATGATCGCGGCCTCGGCGGTATTCGCCGGATGGGCGGCCATCAGCCGGTTGATCCAACCGGAACCTGTCGAGCACCTCGGCTGGGTCGCGGTTGCCGGGATCATTGGTTTTGCCGGCAATGAACTCGTTGCGCTGTACCGGATCCGAGTCGGGAGACAGATCGGGTCCGGTGCGCTGGTCGCCGACGGCCTGCACGCCAGGACTGATGGGCTGACCTCCCTTGCGGTGGTGCTGGGTGCAGCCGGAGTCGCTCTCGGCTGGCAGCTGGCCGACCCGATCATCGGACTGATCATCGCCGGGGCGATCCTGGTGATTCTGCGTTCCGCGGCGCGAGATGTCTTCCGGCGCTTGATGGATGGTGTTGATCCCGACCTCGTCGGGGCCGCCGAAAACGGTCTGCGCAAGACGCCCGGCGTGCTCGGAGTCCGGCAGTTGCGACTGCGATGGCTCGGACACAGCCTGCACCTGGAAGCGGATCTCGAAGTCGATCCCGAGTTGAGCCTCAAACAGGCACACGAGATTGCGCACCACGCGGAGGCGCACCTGCTGACAGATCTGCACCGCCTGACCGGCGTGACCATCCACACCAGCCCGGCCGGGCTGCACCAGCATTCAGCGGTCTGAAGGGTCGTTTGGTGCCGATACGGTGTTCTGGTATTCCGGTCCGGAGGTCGGTGCCCCCGGCCTCAGCCGTCCGACGTGTCCCCGGCGTCCGCACCCGCGAGCCCGCGGGCGCGAACATCATCCAGGCTGTGAACCGATGCGATCTGCGTGCCCTGAGTTGTCGGCACTCCCAAGTCTTCCGGGAGTGGAGCTCGGTCACTGAGTCTGCGCGGCAACGGGTTCCGAGGTTCCCGGTCGCCGGCACTGCCGCCCCCGCCGTCGTGTCGAACCAGTACGACGACCGTGTCTCCGCGAAATCGCTCAGACCCCGGCGCGGGGTCCTGACCGGCAACGATCCACCGGCCGGACGATGCCAGCTCTTCGATACGCCTGGGTGGATCGGCGACGGCAAGGGTGAAGCCGACTTCCAGGGCCCGACGCAACGCGCCCGCCACGATGACACCGGTCAGATCCGGGACCACGATTCGGTCCGGCACGTCCCGGACGTTCTTCAACTCGCGGCCTCGGGTCATCGCGACCTCCCTGCTTGCTGTTGGTTCGCTGAATGCCAGGCTACCGCCAGGCTGTCGGATTGTCGGCGCTGTTCGCGAAGAGCGAGACACCCGCAGCATCAACCCATCAAAGTGACCGCCGCGCCTTCTGGCGCCCCGAGATGCTCAATGACCTTGTTGAGTTCGAATTGGTAGTACAGCGGCGTCAGACCGAAAATGAACAGCAGGATGAAGCCGATCCAGGGATTTGCGGTCGGAGTCAGTCCGGCCGCCCGCTGGGCGTTGGCGATGCGGTTACCGGTGTTGAAGTACGACACGAACGGCGGAACGATGATGATCCAGCCGAACATGATTGTCAGCAATGACCCGGCCGGATTGATGGGCTGGCGCGGGTCGAGGGCCAACATTTCGCTGTGAATTTTGTAATACCAAACGAGGTGATAGATACCCAGCGTCAAGATGGGCCAGACGAGCCAGACCAGGAAAGGGTTGCGCAACTTCATTTGCCGCGACAAGCCAACAGGCGCACCGGGTGCGGGATATCCCGCGTATGGAGCCTTGGGCGGCTCTGCACCAGGACTGTTCCAGTTGGTCCCGTCGTTCGTCGTCATCCAATTCCCTCTGCTGTTCAACGAGTTTGCCGCCCCGATCGTAGCCCCTTCGAGCGTTTGGTGTTGATTGTTCGAATTCCTGCCGGATCGTGCGGTACGGGTGATGAATTCCCGTAGGTCAGGCCAGCCTTTGCTTGCTGGAAACTGTTCCGGAACGAGACCAAACTGGAACGGTGACTACGTCAGATGACACCGCGCGCTCCGGTCCGGACGGTGTGCCGGAGCAGAACACCGACCCCGCCCACCACGAGCCGCACGATGCGGGATTGTCGGGCCGGCTGAACTGGCTGCGGGCCGGGGTGCTCGGCGCGAATGACGGCATCGTCTCCACAGCGGCGATCGTGCTCGGGGTGGCCGGCGCGACCGAATCCCGCGGCCCGGTCATCCTCGCCGGCCTGGTCGGCCTGATGGCCGGCGCCATGTCGATGGCCGTCGGCGAGTACGTGTCGGTGTCGACGCAGCGGGACACCGAGAAGGCGGTCCTGGACATCGAGCGCCGGGAACTGCTGGAGACTCCCGACGAAGAGCTCGACGAACTCACCAACATCTATGCGGCCAAGGGCATCGATCCGGACCTGGCCCGCCAGATCGCGGTGCAGCTCACCGCAAAGGACGCCCTCGCGGCGCATGCCGAGGCCGAACTCGGACTCGATCCCGACGATCTCACCAACCCGTGGCATGCGGCCCTTGCCAGTTTCGTTGCGTTCGTCGCCGGCGCCTGTATTCCGCTGCTCGGGGTGGTGATCAGCGCCCAGGCCTGGGTGACGGTGCTAGCGGTCGCCGTCGCCCTCGCCATCACCGGGTCGCTCGCGGCGCGGCTGGGAAAGGCGCCCGTCCCGCGGGCCGTAGTCCGGAACATCGCCGGCGGCCTGCTGGCCATGGCCGTCACCTACCTGCTGGGTGGGTTGGTGGGCGGTCTGCTCCCGACGTAGCGACGGTGCAGATCGCGAGCACGCCGGCTGCGGCACCCGGCGACCGTTGACCTCCCAGCCGGGTTGCGCCGCCTCGGACCCCCTCCGCCCTACGATCAGCGTGCGGACCAACGGCGACGCCGGTCGACGACGGGGCACCGCTGGGTGGAGGTCGGTTCGTCGTGCTCGGCGCGCTGCAACGGTTCGTCGCATCGTCATGGGCTCCATGGGCCCTGCTGGCCGTCACCGGGGTCCTGCACGTCCTGGCCACCTTGGCCGGCGGCGACCCCTTCCTCATGGTCGACCTTGCCGTCTATGTGGACGGTGCCCGGCACCTGACGGACGGCACGCTCTACGACTTCTTCTCCGAACCGCTGCACCTGCCGTTCACGTATCCGACGTTCTCGGCAATCATCTTCACGCCGATGACCTGGCTGCCGTGGACCGCGCTGCGGGTCCTGTGGCAACTGGCCTCCTTCGGTGCCATCGGGCTGATGGCGTACTCGACGCTGCGGCTACTCGGGCGGGCCGGACCACGAGCGCCGCGACCGCTGCAGCACGTGCGGGGCATCGTCGTCACCATCACCGCGCTCGGGCTGTGGCTCGAACCCGTCCGCACGACCTTCAACTACGGCCAGATCAACCTGTTCCTGTGCGCATTGCTGCTGGCCGGAGCCGTCGCCGGTAAGGAATGGCTGGCCGGTGCCTCGGTCGGCATCGCCGCCGGGGTCAAGCTCACCCCGGCCATCACGGGCCTGTACTACCTCCTGCAAAGGCGCTGGTCAGCGGTGATCTGGTCGATCGTCTTCTTCGCCGGCACCGTCGCGATCGGGTTGCTGCTGCTGCCCGCGGAGACCTGGCGGTTCTTCACCAAGCTGATGCTCGATCCGGCTCGCACCGGCCCGGTGTGGTCGGCGATCAACCAGTCCCTGCGCGGGGCCATCGCCAGGATCGCCGGCGATGACCTGACGTCGGTGTGGTTCGTCCTCGCGGCCCTGGCAGCGGTGCTCGGCGTCTGGGCGGCCTGGGTGTGCCTGCGGGCGGGGGACCGCGCCGCCGGGCTGCTCGCGGTGCAGTTCACCGGTCTGCTGATCTCGCCGATCTCCTGGTCCCACCACTGGGTGTGGGTGCTGCCGCTGCTGCTCTGGTGCCTGTTCGGCCCCTATCAGCGGCTCACCTCGGTCCGGGTGCTGGCGATCGCCTGGCTGGTCGGCACCTGCAGCTACCTCGTCAGCATCCTGATCGCCATGCAATACATCGGGCAACTGGCCTCGCGCCCCTGGTGGCAGGCCTGGCTCGGCTCCATCTACCCGGTGCTCGGAGTCGCCACCCTGGTGTTGCTGGCGATGGTCAACCTGCGGGTCCGGGCACCCGGGCCGACCGGTGAACGCGCCGTCGGGTCGCCGCCGGAGCCGGGCAGCGCGTCGCAGCCCTAGGGAGCCAGTGGATCGGCGCTCGAGGCCCTCCCGCCGGCGACTTGGCGGTAGGCTGATCGGCGACACGGGAGTCCGGTGCGCCGGGCTGAGAGCGGGACACGAAGTCCTGGACCGTCGAACCTGATCCGGATCATGCCGGCGCAGGAACGTCCTCTCCTCAACGAAACCCGTGCTGACCTCGCGCAGGCGGGAGAGGCACAGCATGACCAAGAACCACCGCACATCACGACACCGGATGACGATCGGGCTGGCGCTGGTCGCCGCGGTCCTGTTGGCCGCGTGCGGCACATCCGGCAGCTCCGCCGGACCGACCACCAACACCGTGGGTTCCGCGTCCGGGTCAAGTTCCGGCCCTGCGGGTGTTGGTGCTGCGGGAGGTGGGCAGGTCACGCTCGTCACGCACGATTCGTTCGTCATCGATGACGCGCTGCTCGCCGGCTTCGAGGCGTCCTCCGGACTGCAGGTCACCGTGCTCGCCCAGGGCGATGCCGGGGCGATGGTCAACCAGCTCCTGCTCACCGCCGGCAACCCGCTGGGCGACGCGGTGTTCGGTATCGACAACACGTTCGCGTCCAGGGCGCTGGACGCCGGAATTCTCGCCCCGTACACCTCACCGGCGGCCACGAACGGTGCCGCTGCGTTCGGCGCGGGCGACGACCGGTTGACAGCTGTCGATTACGGCGACGTCTGCGTCAACGTCGATCACAGCTATTTCGCCACCAAGGGTCTGGCCGAACCGGTCACCTTCGAGGACCTGGCAAAACCTGAATACCAGGATCTGTTGGTGGTCGAATCGCCGGCCACCTCTTCTCCCGGTCTGGCCTTCCTGCTGGGCACCGTCGCGCACTTCGGCGAGGATGGCTGGCAGGCGTACTGGACCCAGCTCAAGGACAACGGGGTCAAGGTCACCGGTGGCTGGACCGACGCGTACACAGTCGATTTCTCCGGATCTTCCGGCAAGGGCGCCCGGCCGCTGGTGGTCTCCTACGCCTCGTCGCCGCCGGCCGAAGTGCCGGACGGCGCGACAACCGCGCCAACCGGAGCCCTGCTGGACACCTGCTTTCGCCAGGTCGAGTACGCGGGCGTGCTGCAAGACGCCAAGAACCCGGCCGGGGCCCAGCAGGTCATCGATTTCCTGCTCTCGCCGGAATTCCAGGCATCGGTGGCGGACGGCATGTACGTGTATCCGGTCGACTCCGCGGCGCCATTGCCGGCCACCTGGCAGCGGTTCGCTCCGGTGGCAACCGCGCCGGCCGAACTTGACCCGGCCGTCATCGCAGCGAACCGGGAGACCTGGATATCGGCCTGGTCTGATCTGTTGGAAGGCTGAGCGCAACCATGGTGCTGACGGCAGGGCCCGCGGACGCGAAGCAGCGACGCGGCCCGACCGTCGGCGCGCCAACGGCGACGAACCGCGGCGGCCGCACTCCCGCACTCGCCGGTGCAGCAAGGGTTTTCGGCTGGCTGGTGATCGCCGGTATCCCGGTGACCATGTTCGTGCTGTTCTTCTTCTATCCGGTCGGGACATTGATCAGTCGGGGACTGATCCCCGCCGGGGCCGTCGATCTTCAAGGGGTGGTCGACGTCCTGGGCAAACCACGGGTGCAGCGCATCGCACTGTTCACCGTGTGGCAGGCCGCAGCGTCCGCGGCGCTCGCCGTGGCGCTCGGCCTGCCGGGGGCGTATGTGCTGTACCGCTGCCGCTTTCGGGGACGCACGGCCATGCGCGCGCTGGTGACCGTGCCCTTCGTGCTGCCGACCATCGTCGTTGCCCTGGCCTTCCGGACGTTGTTCGCCGCGGACGGCCCGCTCGGATCGTGGGGGTGGGACGGGTCGATCGCGGTGATCCTCACCGCCCACGTATTCCTGAACTACGCGGTGGTGGTGCGCACTGTCGGATCAAGTTGGGCACACCTGGACAACCGGCCGGCGGAGGCCGCTCGCAGCCTCGGCGCCGGGCCGGTCCGGGTTTTCGCGACCATCACGGTGCCGTCCCTGCTGCCGTCGATTGCCGCGGCGTTCGTGATGGTTTTCCTGTTCTGCGCCACGAGTTTCGGGATCATGCTGATCCTCGGCGGCGCCCAGTACGGCACGCTGGAGACCGAGATCTACCGACAGACAGCGCAAATCGGGGATCTCCGGGCCGCTGCGGTGTTGTCGATCCTGCAACTCATCCTGGTTGCCGCGGTGCTGGTGGTCGCGGCGGCCGTTCGGCGCCGGGGCGAGGCAACCCTGCGACTGCGGGCGTCGGTCGACCTGGCCCGCCCCGTGCGCCGCGCCGACCTGCCCGCCGTGCTGATCACCGCCGCCGTCGGGCTGCTGCTGACGGTGCCGCTGGTGGTGCTGGTCGTCAGGTCGCTGCAGACCCCGAATGGCTGGGGACTGGACAACTACCGGGCGCTGTCCGGCGTCGGTGACGACAACGTGCTGGTGACGCCCGTGACGACCGCACTGGGCTTTTCGCTGCGGACCGCCCTGGCGGCCGCGGCGCTGTCGGTGCTGATCGGGGTGCTGCTCTCGATGGTGCTGGCCCGTCGGCCACGCCGACGAGTTGCCCGGCGGGCGATCGGCACCCTGGATGCCCTGGTGATGCTGCCGCTCGGGATCAGTGCGGTGACGGTCGGTTTCGGCTTCCTGATCGCCTTGGACTCGCCCCCACTCGACCTGCGTTCCTCGCCGTTGCTGATCCCGATCGCGCAGGCGATGGTGACGATTCCGTTGGTGGTCCGGATGGTGCTTCCGGTGCTCCGCGCCGCTGACGACCGGCTGCGCCAAGCGGCAGCGGTCCTCGGCGCCGGTCCGATCCGGGTGTGGTGGTCCGTTGACCTGCCGATCATGTCCCGGGCGCTGGCCGGTGCCAGCGCGTTCGCCTTCGCAGTCGCGCTCGGTGAATTCGGCGCAACGACATTCATTGCCAGACCGGACAACCCGACGCTCCCGGTGGTGATCGGCCGGCTGATTTCCCGCCCAGGGTCGGCCAATGCCGGGATGGCCCTCGCCGCGGCGGTCATCCTCGCCGGGTTGTGCGCGCTCTCGGTTTTCCTCATCGACTTCGCCACCGGCGGGCGTCGCGGTGAGCCCGGAATCGGCGGCTTCTGATGCTCGAAATCCGTTCCGTCACCGTCACTTATCCGGGCACCGCCGGTCCGGTGACGGCAGTATCCGAGGTCAGCCTGCAGGTGCTGGACGGCGGCGTGTTGGCGTTGCTCGGCCCCTCCGGCTGCGGGAAATCCACCCTGTTGCGGGCAATTGCCGGGCTGGAACCCGTCAAGGCGGGTCAGATCTGTTGGGACGGGGTCGATTTGCGATCGGTACCGGTGCACCGCCGGGGTTTCGGATTGATGTTCCAGGACGGCGTGCTGTTCCCGCATCGCGACGTTGCGGGCAATATCGCCTACGGCCTGCGCCGGGCCGGGCTGGATCGGGACGAGATCGATTCCCGCGTCGGCGAACTGCTCGAATTGGTCGGGTTGCCCGGCTTCGGCCGTCGACGGGTGGCCACCCTCTCCGGGGGCGAGGCGCAGCGGGTGGCGCTGGCCCGCGCCTTGGCCCCCGGGCCGCGATTGTTGTTACTGGACGAGCCACTGGCGGCGCTGGATCGGTCGCTGCGGGAGCGTCTGCTCACCGATCTGCGCACGGTGCTGAGCGCGACCGGAACCACAGCGGTGTTCGTCACGCACGATCAGGCGGAGGCCTTCGCCATTGCCGACCGGATTGCCGTCCTGCAGGCGGGAACGGTGCGGCAGGTCGGCCCGGCCAGAGACGTCTGGGCGCGGCCCGCTGACGCGTGGGTGGCCGGCTTCGTCGGCTACAGCACGGTGCTCGACGCTGTTGCGGCCCGAATGCTCGGCCTGCCGGTGGCGGCCGAGCAGCAGATCGGCCTGCGGCCGGCGGCGCTGATTCTGGACAGCGCCGGGCCGGTTCGCGGTCGGATCCTGAACTCCGTGCGCGCACCCGATGGCCTGCGAGTGACGGTGCAGATCGAGGACGTCGGTACCGTCCAGGCCATGGGACCCGTGGACGCTGACGGTGCCGTCGGGGACACCGTGCGGATGCGCCTCGAGCCCGGCGAAACAGCCATGATCGGCGCTGTTCGCGGCCGACTGCCGACGGACTCGATCTCCAACGCACCCCGGGGGTCCTCGTACGCTGAGCGACTGTGACCTCCCCGCGCGCCGTACTCCCGTTGCGCGCGACGATGCTGATGGACGCCCCAGAGGGTGCCGTTCGCCGGGCACTCGCGCGGACCGACGTCTGGACCAGGACGGCACGGGCCGCGGGGGCCTGGGCGGAAGTCGCCGTGCCGGCACCATTGCCGCGGGCAGCGGGGCCCCGCTCGCCGCTGCGTGCGGGTGAACTCATCCGGGTGCGGTCCGACGGCGGAGGTTCGCGGACCAACTCCACGGCCGGCACCCGCGACCGGCTCTGGCCCGCCCGCCAACTCATCTTTCGCGTCCGCTCGGAACCGGAGCCACCGGGGTCGGCCAGGGTCGGACCGGGCCTGCCCACCCTGGAACTGGTCGCCGGCCCGCTGAAGTCCTGTCGGATCAGCCTGACCACGGCGGCAACCGGTGCGGGCACGCTGGTCACCGTTGACTGCCGGGCGGAGTCATCGCCCGCGGTCCTGACGCCGCTGCTGCGCCGCCGAATCCTGCGGACCGCCCAACTGCTGCTCGGTATCGCGATGCTCGCGGCGCGGGAAACCCAGATCGTGGTAGCCGGCGCCATCGTGCAGCACAATGCCGTGCTCGCCGCCCGGCGGACCACCCCGCCCGAGCTGGCCGGCCGGTGGGAGCTGGCCGGCGGCAAGGTCGACCCGGGGGAGACCGACCAAGAGGCGCTGACCCGGGAGCTGGCCGAGGAGCTGGGTGTGGTTGTCGCGGTCGGTGAGCGTCTCGGCGGCGATGTCGATCTGGGCGACAACACGATCCTGCGGTGCTACCTGGCGGAGATCGTCTCGGGGGAGCCGGCGCCGACCGAACACGATGCCGTGCGGTGGATCGGCCCTGACGACCTGGACGGCATCAATTGGCTCGATTCCGATCGGGCGTTGCTGCGAGGACCTGCGCCGCTCGCTAGGACCGCCCTGAAGAAACTGCCTGGTCCGTCGCGGAAGTTGTTCAGGTCCGGTCCTGCTGTGCTTGATGGCGCCCTCGCAAGCTCGGCCAACTAGAGTGGCTGCGTGTCCACCGGGAAGATCAGCGGACGCACTGCGCGGGACATTGTCGACAGCGTCGAGACCGCGGTCCAGGACGGCAGGTTGGGCGTCGGGGAGATCCTGCCCTCCGTGCGTGCCCTCGCCGTCGACCTGGGTATCAGCCCGGCGACAGTCGGTTCGGCGTACCGGGACCTTCGGTTGCGCGGTGTCGTCGCCTCACAGCCCGGACTGGGCACGCGGGTGGCAGCCAGACCGCCCCTGCTGACACCGGCCCGGGCGATCGTCGTCGAACCCGGGACCCGGGATATCAGCCAGGCCAACCCCGATCCGGAACTGCTGCCGGACCTCGGGCGGGCGTTACGGTCGATCGCGGCGAACCATGTGCTCTACGGCGAGCCGACCCTCGACCCGGCGATGGCGGAGCTGGCCGCCGCCTGGCTGCGGGACGTGTTGGCCGAACATGACGCTGCGGACACCGAGATCTGTCTCTCTGGCGGCGCTCTCGACGGGATCGAGCGCATCCTGCGGGCCAGGACCCGGGCGAACGACGAGGTCGCGGTCGAAGACCCCTGTTACTCCGGGGTTCTCGACCTGGTGCGCGGGATCGGACTGCGTCCGGTCCCCGTCGGCATGGATCAGGATGGGCCGCTGGCTGAGGATCTGGCGAACGCGCTGAATCGCGGTGTCCGGATCGCCATTCTGACGCCGCGGGCGCAGAACCCGACCGGCGCGGCGCTGACCGAGCACCGGGCGGGCCGGCTGCGTCAGGTGCTGCGCCGGCACCCCGAGGCGCATATCGTCGAGAACGACTATCTCGCAGACCTTTCCGGCGTGCCCTATGTCGGACTGTCGGCCGGGCGGCCGTCCTGGACGGTGGTGCGGTCGTTCAGTAAGGCGCTCGGCCCCGATCTGCGGATCGCCGTGCTCGCCGGTGACCGACGAACCGTCAGCCGGGTGCAGGGCCATCAGCACCTCGGAACCGACTGGGTGAGCCACATCCTGCAACGCATCGCCGTCAACGTGATGGCCGATCCTGCGACGGGCGAGCTGCTCGATCGGGCGCGCTCGCTGTACAGCGAACGCCGCGACTACCTCATCGCGGCCCTCGCCGCCCAGGGCATCCCGGCGGTCGGCCGATCCGGGCTGAACGTCATGGTGCCGGTGGTCGAGGAGGTCCCGGTCATGCAGGCCCTGCGCAGAGCCGGGTGGGAGGTACGTGCCGGCGAACGCCACCGGATCGAATCCGGCCCGTTCATTCGGGTCACATCGGCAACCCTCAATCGGGCCGACGCCACGTCCTTCGCCGCCGACCTGGCAGCCGCCTTGCTACCGGGCACCGTCAGCCACTCGGCGTAGAACGGCACCGAAACACACGGGCGCCGCCGGCCGCCCTGGTCAGCGCAACCGCGCTGTCAGAATCTCGGCCAGCGCGTCGACGGCCAGGTCGATCTCTTCCCGGGTGATCACTATCGGCGGCGCGAAACGCAGGGTGCTGTCGTGGGTTTCCTTGACCAGCACGCCGCGGGCGGCCATCGCTTCACTGACCGCGCGCCCACTGCCGATCTCCGGGACCAGTTCCACACCGGCCCACAGGCCACGGCCACGGACCTCGGACACCCCGTGCCCGATCAGCGAAGTGAGCCGGGCATGCAGGTGCCCGCCCAGTTCGGTGGCCCGCCGTTGCATCTCCCCGGTACTGAGCAGGGCGATGACCGCTCGACCGATCGCGCAGGCCAGCGGATTCCCGCCGAAGGTGGAGCCGTGGGTGCCGGGGGTCAGGACGCCGAGCACATCCCGTCGTCCGACCACTGCCGACACCGGCAGGATCCCGCCGCCCAGCGCCTTGCCGAGCGTGTAGAGGTCGGCGCGCACACCCTCATGATCCAGGGCGAGTGTTTCCCCGGTCCGGCCGAGCCCGGACTGGATCTCGTCGGCGATCATGAGGATGCCGTGCCGATCGCACAACGCCCGGATGCCCGCCAGATAACCGGCCGGCGGCACGACCACCCCCGCCTCGCCCTGGATGGGCTCCAGCAGGACCGCCGCGGTGTTTGGTGTGATGGCACGTTCGAATGCCTCGAGGTCCCCGTAGGGCACTCCGACGAAGCCCGGGGTGAAAGGACCGTAGTCGGCGGTGGCGACCGGATCGTCGGAGAACGACACGATCGAGATGGTGCGCCCGTGGAAGTTGCCGCCGGCGGTGATGATCTGTGCGGAGTTCACCGGCACACCCTTGACCCGGTAGGCCCATTTGCGGGCGACCTTCAGCGCCGCCTCGACGGCCTCGGCCCCGGAATTCATCGGCAGGACCATCTCGGTGCCGGTCAACGCGGCGAGTTCCGCGCAGAACAGCCCCAATTGATCATGATGGAACGCCCTGGACGTCAGGGTCACCCGGCCGAGCTGTTCGATGGCCGCCGCGATCAGGTCGGGGTGCCGGTGCCCGAAGTTGAGCGACGAGTATCCGGCCAGGAAATCCAGATAGCTCTTGCCATCCACGTCGGTCACCCGGGAGCCCGACGCGGTGGCCACCACGACCGGGAGCGGGTGGTAATTGTGCGCGCACCACTGGTCGTCAAGCGCGAGATAGTCGGCGGCGACCATCCGGGGGCTGTCGTCATCGAGAATCCGCGGATCGAGAACCTGCGCTGCGCTCACTACTGATTCCTCCAGGACTGTGGCACCGACGGACGGCGAAGAATGGTCACCTGTTGGGCTGGTGCTCGGCCCAGGCCGAATGCTATCGTACTAGTACACCAATAATCAACGTACTAGTACGGCCCCGGAATGGAATTGTCCGACGTAATCGGCGATGTGGGGAATTAGCGGTGCTCCGAGCGAGACCTGACGATCAACACCCGTTGGGTCGGGTGCGGTGACAATTCCTGCAGTGCAACCACATCCAGCTGGGAGACCAATGAACACCTCCGCCCTGCTCGCGCGGCCGGCCGGCCGCCCGGACGCGGTGTCCGGGCATCGATTGGCGACTCCCCGCGAGTACCTGATGTGCCCGCCGCGATACTTCGACGTCACCTACGCCATCAATCAATGGATGAGCCTGGATGTGCCCGTCGATCGCGAGTTGGCCGATCAGCAGTGGCAGCAACTCGTTGCCACGTACCGCGGTCTCGGGCATACGGTGCACGCCATCGAGCCGGTGTCGGGCCTGCCGGATATGGTCTTCGCCGCGAACAGTTCCGTCATGGTCGATGGCCAGGTCCTGGGTGCCTGTTTTCGGCATCCCGAGCGAGCTGCGGAGGCGCCGGCTTATCGTGCGTGGTTCGAGGCCAACGTCGGCGTCTTTCATGAGCCGGTCGTGCAGAACGAGGGCGAGGGCGATTTCGCCGTCGTCGGCGACGTGATCCTGGCCGGGACCGGCTTCCGGACCGACCACGCGGCGCACGCGGAGGCCCAGGAGATCTTCGGCCGCCCGGTCATCTCGCTGACATTGCGAAATCCCGCCTACTACCATCTCGACGTTGCGCTCTTTGCCCTCGACGAGCACAACATTGCCTACTATCCGGACGCATTCACGGCGGGAAGTCGCGACACCCTGCGGCGGCTGTATCCGGATGCCGTGATTGCCACCAGGGCCGATGCCGAGGCGTTCGGCCTCAACTCGGTGTCCGACGGCGGCAACGTCGTCGTCGCCGTGGAAGCCGTCGCGCTGATCGAGCAGCTCGCTGACCGGGGATACCGGCCGGTCCCGGTCGATCTGTCCGAATTCCGCAAGGCCGGCGGAGGTGCCAAGTGCTGCACGCAGGAGATCCGGCGGCAGTGCGCGACTGAGCTTCCATGATCTCAGCTGCGCCGGAATCGGTGGTCAAGCCTTGGCCAACTGCAGCAAACTGATCGAAATCTGTCGCAATCCGCCGATCCCGCGGCGTCACCGATTGGTGTCGGTGTTGTATTTGTTTCGTCATCGTCACATTGGCGGTACCGCGAACGTGGCAGGATGCCTCGGATGCAGTAATGCGGAGGTGCCCGACCCGGGTACCTCGTCAACGTCTCACTGGGAGTGATCTTGAAGGACAGCCCTCGACGTCATCTACGAATCGCCCTGATCGCCGCTACCGCGGCCGGTGCGCTCGTACTTTCCGCCTGTGGTTCCAGCAGTAGCAGTGACAGTTCCACCACATCGGCAGCGGCGACCTCAGGCGGTGCAGTGGCGTCGAGTGGGCCCGACGTCGATGCCGCCAAGGCGGCGCTGATCGCGCCAGGCACGTTGACGATGTGTACGCAGTTGGCGTACAAGCCCTTCGAATTCCAAGAGGGCGATCAGGTCGTCGGCATGGACGTCGATCTGGTGACACTCGCGGCCGATGCCCTTGGCGTGCAGGTGGCGATCATTGACACACCGTTCGAAGGCATCCAGTCCGGTGAGGTGACCGCAACCGGCAAGTGCGATCTCTCGGCGGCCGGGATGACGATCAACGATGCGCGGTCGAAGGTGATCTTGTTCTCCGATCCCTACTTCAACGCCACCCAGGCGATGGTGACATTGTCCGACAGCACCGCGACGTCGCTGGCCGACCTGAGCGGGAAGCGAGTTGCCGGTCAGACCGGTACCACCGGCATGGCCTACCTGAAGGAGAACCAGGCAGCGAACGGGTACGAGATCGTTGAGTACGCGGACTTCCCGTCCCAGTCCGACTCACTGCTGACCGGGCAGGTGGACGCTGCAGTCCAGGACCTGCCGGTCTGGAACCAGTTCGTCGAAGACAATGCCGGCGCCGTCAAGGTTGCCGCCCAGTTCGACACCGGGGAGCAGTACGGAATCGGCGTGAAGCTGGACAACACGGCACTCAAGAACGTCATCGACGGGGCACTCGCCGCGGCCATGGCCGACGGCACCTACGACGAATTACTCGCCAAGTGGGGATTCCCCGCGCGGGAGGCCGGTGCCGGCAGTTCCAGCAGCACCGCACCATCGAGTAGCTGATCGCCCGCGGCCGGTGACCGGGTTGTGACCCGGTCACCGGCCGCGTTTCCATGACAGTCCTGTTGCGCCTTCCCACAGGGAGTTTCGATGGCACTTACGCGTCGTCAACGCGCCAAGTATTTCCGCTGGGTTCAGTACGCCATCGGCATTGTGATCCTGATTGTGATCGGCTTTCTGGCCGACTGGTCAGCCTTCGCCAAGGCGTTCCTCAACTTTGATGTCGCACTGGAGATGTTCCCCGAGGTCATCACCACCGGCCTGAAGAACACTCTGATCTACACCGTCCTAGCCTTCATCTTCGGTTTCGTCCTCGGCGTCATCATCGCCTTGATGCGGCTGTCGTCGGTGCGGGTGTACCGCGTCCTGGGCGGCGCCTACGTCGAGTTGTTCCGCGGCCTGCCCTCGCTGCTCGTGCTGTTCCTGGTCGCCCTCGGTATCCCGCGCGCGTTCCCCGGCTTCCAGTTTCCCGGTGGCTTCTACGGCCAGGTCATGGTCGGGCTTGGTCTGACCGCCGCCGCCTACATGGCGGAGACCATCCGCGCCGGCATCCAGGCCGTGCCCAAGGGCCAGGTGGAAGCCGCACGAACGTTGGGCTTCTCACCGGCGAAGACCCTGCGGGTGATCGTGTTGCCGCAGGCCTTCCGCATCGTCATCCCGCCGTTGACCAACGAGATCATCCTGCTGGTCAAGGACTCCTCGCTGGTGTACGTGCTCGGTGTCACGCTGAGCCAGTACGAATTGACGAAGTTCAGCCAGAGCAAGGTGGTCGAGTTTGCCAGCTCGACGCCGTTGGTCGTCGGTGGTCTGCTGTACCTGGTGATCACTCTGCCGCTTTCCCAGCTCGTCCGCCGTCTCGAGATCCGCCACGCAAAGGCCAGGTGACGCAGCAATGACAACTTCTTCACCCACCAAGACCCCGGCAATTTCGATTCAGGGTCTGGTGAAATCCTTCGGCCCCATCGAGGTGCTCAAGCACATCAACTTGGACATCTATCCGGGCGAGGTGGTGTGCGTCATAGGGCCGTCCGGGTCCGGGAAATCGACCCTGTTGCGCTGCGTCAATATGCTCGAGACCCCAACCGGGGGAAAGGTTTTCATCGGCGACGATGAGATGACCGACCCCGATTGCGACCTGGACAAGGTGCGCACGCACATCGGGATGTGTTTCCAGAACTTCAACCTGTTCCCACACCTGAACGTGTTGAAGAACCTGACCATCGCGCAGACCCAGATCCTCAACCGGTCCAAGGCCGAAGCCGAGAAGATCGCCAGGGAGAACCTGGAGCGGGTCGGCATGGCGCACAAGGAAGAGTCGTTCCCGGCGCAACTCTCCGGTGGCCAGCAGCAGCGCATCGCCATCGCGCGATCGCTGTCGATGACGCCGAACCTGATGCTGTTCGACGAGCCCACCTCGGCGCTGGACCCGGAACTGGTCGGCGAGGTGCTCGCGGTGATGAAGAGCCTGGCCTCGGATGGGATGACGATGATGGTCGTCACCCATGAGATGGCCTTCGCCCGGGACGTCGCCGATCGCGTTGTCTTCATGGACGGCGGCTTCATCGTCGAAGAGGGCGCTCCCGAGGACGTCATCGGCAATCCGCAGCACGAACGGACGAAGCTCTTTCCTGCGCCGGGTGCTGAATCCGACCGATGTGTCGGTGGAGGACGTCGGCACGCTGCCCGAGCCGCTCAAGGCGGCGCCGGGCCTGGCAAAGCCACTGGATACCAACCTGGAGCCGATGCCCGGCTTCCCGAACGCGCGACCGGACTGATCGCTCGACTGCGACACATCAACAGCACTGGGAACGGCCCGCGACGCACCAGCAATGGGTGCGGCGCGGGCCGTTTGCCATGACCGGCGACGTTGGGGCCTGCCGCATTGTGCTACGAAAGTTCTACACTTGTAGCATGACCGAAGTAGCTTCCCGCGAGCTCCGCAACGACACGGCCGGATTGATCCGCCGGGCAGCGGCGGGTGAGGACATCGTGATCACCGTGAACGGGAAGCCAGCCGCCCGGTTGACAGCACTGGCCGAGCCCGCGGTGACGCGGCGTTGGTTACCGCGCGAGGAATTGATTGATCTGCTGCTCCATGGTCAAGCCGATCCCGGCCTCCGAGATGACCTCAAGCGGCTGGCTGGGGACACAACAGATGATCTCGACCCCTTGTGGTGAAAGTTCCGTGGTGACAATTCCCCTTCGGCGCGGGCTCGTGGACACGTCCGCGTTCATCGCGCTGGAATCCGGCCGACGGTTGGATCTGGACGGACTGCCGACGGAGTGGTCGGCATCAGTGATCACACTCGGCGAGCTGACCGCCGGGGTGCTGGCGGCGCGTGACACGCCGACGCGGTCACGGCGGCTGGCAACGGTCGCCCGGTTGGCCAATCTTGAGGTTCTGCCGGTGACCAAGGCCGTCGCGGAGCATTGGGCGCGGCTCCGGCTGCTGGTGGCCGAGCATCGGCGTCAGGTCAACATCAACGATCTGTGGATCGCGGCAACGGCCGCGGCTCATCAGTTGCCCGTCGTCACCCAGGACGCGGATTTTGATGTCCTTGCCGAGGTCGCTGGGCTACAGGTCATCCGGGTCTGAAGGGTCGTCAGGTCGCGGTCGGCTGCGACGAAGTCGTCAGCCGCCATCGGCCTCTGGTCGGACCCGACGAAGGAGGGGCCGCCAATCGACAGAGTGGGCGAGCACTGAAATAACCGGGCGACGAAGGAGTCGGTCATTCAGTGCAGGCCCGGGTCGGTCCGCTCCAGGTCGGCAAGCTCTTCTTCCGGCCTGGGCGGAACATTCTCGTCGTCCTCGAGCACCCGCAGCGGCAGGTCGGGGAGGCCGTCCTTGCCCAGGGGGTAGTCGCCGGCTGATGGTTGTGCCATGGGTGGAATGTAACGGACAACACCCGCCGATCGCCGGCTTCGACGGCCCGGCGGGATCCGCCCCGGTAGACTGGGAAGGCTGCACTGCGTCGGTCATACCGGGTGGGTGGCCGATCCAACGCTCCAACGCGCGCAGTACCGGCGCTACCGGAGCGTCACCCGAACCCGAGGAGTACTTCAGTCGTGGCTGCCCGTTCGATACGTTCCGACCTGCGCAATGTCGCCATTGTGGCGCACGTTGACCACGGCAAGACCACCCTGGTCGACGCCATGCTCTGGCAATCCGGGGCCTTCCGGATCGGTTCCGCGCATACCGACCGCGTCATGGACTCCAACGATCTGGAGCGGGAAAAGGGCATCACCATCCTGGCGAAGAACACCGCGGTCCGCCGCGGTGAGATGGTCATCAACATCGTCGACACCCCCGGCCACGCCGACTTCGGCGGCGAGGTGGAGCGGGCGCTGATGATGGTGGACGGCGTCGTGCTGCTCGTCGATGCCTCAGAGGGCCCGCTGCCGCAGACCCGGTTCGTGCTCCGCAAGGCGCTCCAGGCACACCTGCCCGTCGTGCTGGTGATCAACAAGACGGACCGCCCGGACGCCCGGATCGACGAGGTCGTCGACGAGACCTACGCGCTGTTCATCGACCTGGACGCCACCGACGAGCAGATCGAATTCCCGATCGTCTACTGCGCATCGCGGGCCGGCCGAGCCTCGCTGAACAAGCCCGGCAACGGCGAAATGCCGGATCACGAGAACCTTGATCCGCTGTTCGACACCCTGCTGGCCACCATCCCGGCCCCGGAATACACCGAGGGCGCACCGCTGCAGGCCCAGGTCACGAACATCGACGCATCGCCGTTCCTCGGCCGGATCGGCATGTGCCGGGTCATCGAAGGCGTCATCACCAAGGGCCAGCAGGTCGCCTGGATGAAGGCCGACGGCACGATTGCCCGTACCAAAATCACCGAGCTGCTGATCACCGAGGCGCTGGACCGGATTCCGGTCGAATCCGCCTACGCCGGCGACCTGATCGCGGTGGCCGGGATGGCCGAGATCACCATCGGCGAGACCCTGGCCGACCCGGAGAACCCGGTTGCCCTGCCCCCGATCACCGTTGACGAACCGGCCATCTCGATGACCGTCGGCATCAACACCTCGCCGCTCGCCGGCCGGGACGGCGGCACCAAGCTGACCGCCCGCCAGGTGAAGAACCGGCTGGACGCCGAACTGGTCGGCAACGTCTCGATCCGGGTGCTGACCACCGAACGACCGGACACCTGGGAGGTGCAGGGCCGCGGTGAGCTCGCGCTGGCCATCCTGGTCGAGACGATGCGCCGCGAAGGTTTCGAGCTCACCATCGGCAAGCCGCAGGTCGTCACCCGGATTGTCGACGGCAAGACGCACGAGCCGTACGAGCGGCTCACCATCGACGTGCCGGAGGAGTATCTCGGCAACGTCACCCAGCTGCTGGCGGCCCGCAAGGGCCGGATGGAGGGGATGACGAATCACGGCACCGGCTGGGTGCGACTGGAGTTCCACGTGCCGTCCCGCGGACTGATCGGATTCCGCACCGACTTCCTCACCGACACCCGTGGCACCGGTATCGCCTCGGCGATCTTCGACGGCTACGGCCCGTGGGCCGGTCCGATGCGTGGCCGGCCGACCGGCTCCCTGGTCGCCGACCGGCCCGGCAAGGCAACGCCGTTCGCGATGTTCGCGCTGCAGGAGCGCGGCACGATGCTGATCCCGCCGACCACCGAGGTCTACGAGGGCATGATCATCGGCGAGAACTCACGCTCCGACGACATGGACGTGAACATCACCAAGGAGAAGAAGCTGACCAACATGCGCCAGTCCAGTGGCGACGAACTCGTCCACCTGGTGCCGCCGCGGTCGTTGTCGCTGGAGCAGGCACTGGAGTTCTGTGCCGATGACGAATGCGTCGAGGTCACCCCGAAGGGCGCGCGGATCCGCAAGGTCGCGCTGACCGCCACCGAGCGGGCGAAGACCAGGTCGAGGAACAAGGTGCCGGTCAGCTGACCGACCCATCGGCCGGTGTCCGTCGACCGCCAGTTGACCTGCCATCGGAGTGCCCTTTCAGTGGGGTCCTTTCCGTAGGGTGAGGCCGTGGTAGCCCAGGGATCGCAGCGACGTCGAGGCCGGCCGTTCCGGTCCGGTCGTGCGGTGCTGCTGGGTGCCCTGGCGCTGCTGCTCACCGCTTGCACGCCGCCCGGACTGCCGGACCCGATAGTGCCCTCCGCTGCGACGTCGGTGCCCACCAAGCCGCCGGCCGCCGGCACAGTGGTGATCGGGCTGGACGGCAGTGCGGGACCCATCGCTGGCTTCAACCCCTATTCGATCGCTGATTTCTCGCTGGCCTCGCAGGCCGCGGCGTCGTTGGTGCTGCCGTCCGTCTTCGTCATCGCCGCCGACGGGACGCCAGCTCCGGATATCGACGTGATCGACAAGGCGGAGGTCACCTCCCAGGACCCGTTCACTGTCACCTACACGCTGGACCGGAAGGCATCCTGGTCCGACGGGACACCGATCACCGCGGAAGACTTCTCCTACCTACGGGACCAGTTGGCCGTCCAGCCGGGCACGGTCAATTCGGCCGGCTACCAATTGATCAGTCAGATCCGGTCGCGGGACGCCGGGAAGCTGGTGGAGGTTGAATTCAGCGAACCGCTTCCGGATTGGCAGACGCTGTTCTCACCCTTGTTGCCCAGCCATCTCATGAAGGACTTCCCCGGCGGCTGGGGGGCGGCGCTCGGCGCCGACCTTCCGTTGTCGGCCAATCGTTTCAAGATGAACTCCTATGACCCGGTGACCGGGCAGATCTCATTGGCGCGCAACGACAAGTATTGGGGAACGCCGCCGCAGCCGGCGGCCGTGGTGTTGCGGCTGGGCGACCCGGCCGACCTGCTCGCGGCGTACACCAGGGGTGACGTCCAGGCGCTGTGGTTCTCCCCGGACGCTGCCATGGCGGCGTCGCTGCAGGATGCCGTGCCCGCCGACCTGCGGACCATCGTGCCCATTCCCGCGTCGACGCAATTGATCTTCAACACCACGTCGGGACCTACCCAGGTCCAGTCAATTCGAACAGCCGTCGCGGCCGGGATCACGCAATCCGCGGTGGCCGCGGACCTCACCGGGGGGTGGCCGGAGGGCGGCACAACCGTGACCTCTCAGGTTTCTCTGCCATCGGAGGCCCGCGACATTGTGGGTGGCGACGGGGAGGCGTCCGCGCAGTCGCCGGTGGTCACCGGGGAGCAGTCGGCGAACAGCGCACTGGCCGCCGCCGGTTACCTCCGTAACGGGCTTTACGTCTCCCGGAACGGGGAGGTGTTGCGGTTGGTCCTCGGGTATCCCAGTGGCGATCCGCGGTTGGCGGCCGCAGCAAGGACCATCCAACGACAACTCGGCGTCATCGGCATCGAAATCGATCTGTTGCCGGACGCCACTGCGAACCTTGTCGAGACCCGAATCGCCTCCGGCGCAATCGATCTCGCTTTGCTCTCGCTGCCGAGGCGAATCTCGGATGCAGTCTCGGCCGCGTCGGCCTTCGGGTGCCCACCCGACAGCGTGCTGGGCATCGGCTCCACGGTGACGACCGGCGTCACGCCATCCGACGCCAGCGCCGGTGGGACGGCGGACGGCGCAGCTGGGCCGGTAGTTCCCGATTCCGCAAGCACTTCGACAACGACGCCCGACGCAGGCGGCGAGCCAACAGCCACCCTGCGGAACGGCAATCTGTCCGGCTATTGCAGCCCCCGGACCCAGGCAATCCTCGCCGGTGCCCTGGTCGGCCGGGATGTGGTGACCGCCGCTGACCCGCCGCTGTGGGCGGACCTGCCCGTCTTGCCGCTCATTCAGCAGTCCGCCGTCTTTGCCGTCGCGGAGCCACTTCGCGGTGTACTCGACGGGCCGCATGAGGGATGGAACTGGAGCGGGCCGCTCATTGGGCTGTCCAGCTGGCCGGCGAGCTGACGCCGATCCCGACGAGCCGCACCCGCAGGACGGTAAACCTGACGTCGCGTACAGACAGTGTCACTCACTGTGGTGAAGATTGTCGAAACGGTCACCCTATGTTATGCGCGCACGTGACGAAGAATTTCCCGCACCGCGCCCTCTGGAGTGGAATGTCTTCTGCGGCCACCCCTTAGGTCGACGCTTGTTTGATCGACGCTCGTTTGTCCTATTTGTACCGATCTCACCACCACGGCGGTTAACCTTCGGTCACAGTTTCGCAAGGTGATGCATCCAGACGTGGGGACAGATCGTAAGGTCTTGAGGTCAGACACGTAGGTGACGCACGTCGCATTTCAGTAAGGGTCGCCCGACCTGGGACCTCCCGCGGGATGCAAACGGCGTCATGAGGAGGATTGTCAATGAGGAAATCTCGGGTGGTGGCTTTTACTGCCCTCGCCGCGACTGCAGCCCTGGTCATTTCGGCCTGCAGTGGCACACCTGGCCAAGCCGGCGGCAGCACAACAGCCGCACCGGCCGAGTCATCGGGCAGCGAGGCGACCGGCAGCGAGTCAGCGGGCTCGGGTTCCGATATCACTGCCTCGCCCGCAGCCGCCGAGGTCGGCAAGGTCGGCGGCTCCGGTTGTGGCATTCCGCACGGTCCGTACGACGAGCCGGCCACCAAGGGCGGCGATGTCCGGGTGGCGTGGAACGACCCGTTGCTGTCCTTCAACAACAACACCACGCATGCCAATGCGACCGCCAACACCAACGTCATGTACTTCACCAATCCCGGGGTTCAGCTACTACGACCAGGACCTGAACCTCATCAACAATGACCAGTTCGGCACCTGCGAGGTGATTTCGCTGGATCCGTTGACGGTCAAGTACACCGTCAATGAGGGCGTGACCTGGTCCGACGGCGTGCAAATCGGTGCGGCCGATTTCATACTCTCCTGGGGTGCGCAGAGCAACAACTTCAACGACGAGGAGGCGCAGCAAGACGACGAAGGCAAACTGTTGCCCTCCGCCGGTGTGTCCTTCGACAAGATCGACCCGTCGTTGTCCCTGATCAAGGACTTCCCGACCATCGGCGACGACGGCCGCTCGGCGACCTTCGTCTGGTCGGAGTACTACGTCGACTATCAAGAGACCGGCCCGATCAATACCGCCGGCACGATGGTTCCGGCTCACGTGGTCGGTGCGAAGGCGCTGAACTAGACCGACCCGGCGGCCGCCAACCAGGCAGTGATCGATGCCTTCCAGAACGACGACACGGCCGCCCTCAAACCGATCGCCGACTTCTGGAACACCGGCTTCGACACCGACCAACTGCCGTCGGATCCGAGCCTGTACCTGTCCAGCGGGCCCTACGTGGTCACCGCCTACACGCAGCGCACGAACATGCAGCTGGAAAGAAATCCCGATTACACCTGGGGGCCAATCCCGTCGATCGACAAGATCAGCTATTCGATCATCGGCGACCCCACCGCGGCCGTGCAGGCACTGACCAACGAGGAGATCGACCTGATCTCTCCGCAGGCCACCGCCGACATCTACCTGGCCGTGACCGGCCTGGCCAGTCGCGGCATCGAGGTGAAGCCGGGCTTCGAAGGAACCTACGAGCACGTCGATCTGGTGTTCGCCAACGGCGGCCCGTTCGACCCGGCAACCTATGGCGGAGACACCGAGAAGGCACTGAAGGTGCGGCAGGCCTTCCTGAAGACCGTCCCGCGGCAGGACATCGTCGATCGGCTGATCAAGCCGATCAACCCGGAATCGACGGTGCGCAACTCCTTCACGACCGTTCCCGGGTCGCCGCGGTACGACACCATCGAGGCGCAGAACGGAATGCAGGAGCAGTACGGCACAGTCGACATTCCGGGCGCCCAGGCACTGCTCGCCGAGGCGGGTGTGACCACCCCGGTCAACGTGCGACTGCTATTCGCGGCCAACAACCCGCGGAGGTCCAACGAGTACGACCTGATGAAGAACTCGGCACTGGAGGCCGGCTTCAACATCACTGACAGCAGCAGCGCGAGTTGGGGCACTCTGCTGCCGGCGATCGATGGCTATGACGCGTCCCTGTTCGGCTGGCAGTCCACGACGACGGGCGTGGTGGGTTCGCAGCCTCAGTTCGTCACCGACGGAGCGAACAACTACGGCAAGTTCAGCAACCAGACCGTCGACGACGCTTACACCACCATCGCCGGCACGGTGCTGGAACCGGAGGCGTTGACTTCGGAGTTGGTCACCGTAGAGAAGACGCTCGTCGACGACGCCTTCGGCGTGACCCTGTACCAATTCCCGGGTGTGACCTCATGGAACGGCAACCGGGTGAGCGGGGTCTCAACGATTCCGTTGTCCCCGGGTCCGTTCTTCAACTTCTGGGAGTGGGAAGCGGTCGGCTGACCTGACCCGTGGTTCAGATGAGGGGTGCCGGGCCTGCATGGTCCGGCACCCTCCGTCTGGGCTGGTGGCTGAGCCGCCGACTCGCCGGCAGTCGCGCAGAACCGCGCATGCATGTCCGGCGAGTGTCAGTTGCCGGCTGGGCTTATGGTCTGCATACGGATCGCGCTCGGCCCCCACGTTGTCTCGTGAAGGAGTGTGATGCTCCATGGCGATGTACGTCGTCAGACGTCTGATTGCCGGATTCTTCGTCGTCCTCGGCGCCTCGTTCATCGTCTACATTCTGGTGGCGAACGCCGGAGATCCACTGACCTCGACCTACGGCATCACCGACCCGGTGGCCAGGGAACAGCGGATCGCGTCGCTGACGGCGGCCTTGAACCTCGACGTCAATCCAGTGTTGCGGTACTTCCTATGGCTCAAGGGCGTTGCGGGCTGCTTCGTGGGTCAATGTGACTTCGGCTTGTCGATCACCACCAACCAACCGGTCGCAGACGACCTGCTCGGCCGGGTGCTGATCACCCTGAAGCTGGTGCTGGCAGCCAACGTGCTCGCGGTGTTGATCGGCATCGCCATTGGCATCGTCACCGCATTGCGGCAGTACTCCGGGTTCGACTACACGGTCACCTTCTTCACCTTCGTGTTCTTCTCCCTCCCGGTGTTCTTTGCGGCGGTGCTGCTGAAGGAATTCGTGGCGATCCAATTCAACGACTTCCTCGCCGAGGGCGCCCGAATACCCTGGTGGTTCATCTGGACCGCCGCGATCATTGCGGGACTGACGGCGTATTCGTTGACGAGCGGCGAGTTGCCGCGCCGGTTGCTGTTCGGCGGCGGCACCGCAGTGGTCGTCGGCGGGATTTTCTACTACATGTCGGTGACCCAATGGCTTCTCGATCCCGGACTGGGACCGATCGTGATCGCCGTCCTCGGGGTGGCTATCGCGCTGGGTATCACCGAGCTCACGGCCGGCTTGAAGAACAAAAAGGCTCTCAGTACCGCGATGACCACCGTCGCAGTCGGCTTGGTGATGTGGTACCCGCTCCAGTTCCTGTTCTACGAAGGCATGACGATCTGGCTGATGTTCGCACTCGCGGCCCTCGCCATCGCGGTCGGCATCGGGATCGGCTACCTCTGGGGCGGTGACGACCGGGGCCTGTCGGCCCGCACCGGCGCGCTCACCGCAATCTGTATGGCCGCCGTCATTTTTCTCGATCGCAGCATGCAGGCCTGGAACGCCTACACGAATTCGAACTCGATCCGCGGCCGGCCGATCAAAACCATCGGCGACGCGCAGCGTGGTCTCGAGGGTGATTTCTGGATCCATTCCGTCGACCTGTTTACCCACCTGCTACTGCCGACGCTGGCGTTGATCCTCATCTCGCTGGCCAGCTACACCCGGTACACCAGGGCCAGCATGCTGGAGGTTCTGAACCAGGACTACATCCGCACGGCCAGGGCAAAGGGCCTCACCGAGCGGACGGTCGTCATGCGGCATGCCTTCCGCAACGCGCTCATCCCGCTCGCGACGATCGTGGCCTTCGATATCGGCGGCCTGCTCGGTGGTGCCGTGATCACCGAGACCGTCTTCGAGTGGGACGCGATGGGCCGGCTGTTCCAGACCGGCCTGCTCAACAGTGATCCCAACCCGGTGATGGCGTTCTTCCTGATCGTCGCGGTGATCGCGGTCGTGTTCAACATCATCGCCGACCTGCTGTACGCGGCGCTGGATCCGAGAATCAGGGTGGGACAATGACAACCACTCCAGGGGTACCCGATGTCGGGCAGGCCGAAAGCCAGCAGCTCGGCTCCGCAACCCGAGGACGAGACGACCTTCGAGCAGAAGGAGACGGTCGGGCTGTCCCAGGCCCAGATCGTCCGGCGCCGGTTCTTCCGGCACAAGGGCGCGATGATCTCGCTGTTCGTGCTGGTCTTCATCCTGCTGCTCTCGGTGACCAGCATCGGCATCGGCCCGATCCCCGGCTGGTGGCAGTGGACCCCGTACGACCGACCCGTGCCGCTGAATCCGCAGGGTGAACCGACCCTGTCACTGCCGTTCTTCGGCGGCACCGGATTCGAGATCGGCTCGCATCCCATGGGCCAGGACCAAACCGGCCGGGACCTTTTCGCGGCCATCATGCGCGGCGTGCAGAACACCATGGTGGTCATCGTCGTGCTGGCCGTCCTGTCGACCACATTGGGGGTCGTCATCGGCGCCGTCTCCGGCTACTTCGGCGGCTGGTGGGACGCGGTCCTCATGCGGCTGACCGACGTCATCATCATCATCCCGGTCATCCTGATCACCGCCGTTGCCGGCTACGCCCTCGGCGCCAGCGGCGTATTCACCGTGGCGATCGTGATGGGGCTGTTCTTCTGGGTCGGGTTGGCGCGCCTCGTGCGCGCAGAATTTCTCGCTCTGCGTGAGCGGGAGTTCGTCGATGCGGCTCGGGTGGCGGGCGCGTCGTCCAGTCGGATCATCTTCAAGCACATCCTGCCGAACACCGTCGGCGTCATTGTCGTCAACATGACTCTGCTGTTGGGCGCAGGAATCCTCACCGAGGTCGCGCTGAGCTTCCTCGGTTTCGGCATCCGTCCGCCGGACATTTCGCTGGGATCGTTGATCTCCGAATACCAGGGTGCGCTGACCACTCGTCCCTGGCTGTTCATCTGGCCTGGCGTTTTCGTGATCGTCATCGTGCTCTGCATCCAATTCATCGGCGATGGACTGCGGGACGCGTTCGACCCGCGGCAGAAGCGGATCCCGAAGCAGAAGGACCTGAAGAACGTCGCGGGAACGGGCGAATCGGCAAAGGGTACGTCTTGATCATCAGGCTGATGGGCACCCGATCAGAGCAACAGACCGGCGACGCACAACCCGGTCAGTGCGACCAGCGTCGCGATCGTGGCGATGTGCAACGTCACCGGCGCCCGTTCGAATTCCAGTCGGGGATTATCCAGGTGCCCAGCGTCGCGCAGTGCTTCCCATTGCAGGCGGATTGCCAAGGCCGCCTGGCCGCTGGGGCTATTGAGCGTGTCGCCGGGCCGCACCGTGTTCCCGAGGCCGAACGAGGACGTCGGCAGATGCTCGACGTCCTGCTTGGTGGCCCTGGCGATGCTGCGCCGGCCGGGCGCCGGGGCCGCCCAGGCGCCGAACGATCCGTAGGCGGTTTTCAAGGTGAGCGCCCATTTGGTGTCGATCTCCTGAATGGATGGCCAGGGCAACTGGATGGTGCGGAACACGTTGACCAGCAACACACCCGACGCGTCAACGTGAATGCGTGGGTTCCAGAACAACGCCCAGGCCAGCACCGCCGCAAGCACCAGCCACCACCCGTACCTGAGCAGGCCGCCCACTCCGTCGTTGACCTGCAGGGCAATCAGCCCAACGGCCCCGATCACGAAGATCGCCCCCGCCAGCAGTCTGCTGGCGCCCGGTCGGTACGTGGTTGGCATCGGCCCATCGTCGCATTCTCTTGGAAGGCGGTTCGGTCGTGACGACAACGGTGGAGACCCCGGTTCTTTCGGTTCGCGACCTGGAGATCGACTTCTGGGTCGATGGAACGTGGTACCCGGCGGTGGTCGGTGCGAGTTTCGAGCTGAACCGCGGCGAGGTGCTGGCCATCGTCGGCGAATCCGGTTCCGGTAAGTCGACCACCGCGATGTCGCTGCTCGGCCTGCTGCCGAAAAACAGCCATGTCACGGGATCGATCGAACTGGGCGGACGCCAACTGGTCGGGGCCGATGCTCGCGAGCTGCGTACCATCCGTGGCCGCGAGGTGTCGGTGATCTTCCAGGAGCCGATGACTGCGCTGAATCCGGTGTACACGATCGGGTTCCAGATCGGTGAGATGCTCCGCAGCCACAACGCCATGTCCCCCAAAGCCGCAAGGGTCAGGGCGATCGAACTCTTGAAGATGGTCGAGATCCCGGACCCGGAGCGGCGTATCGATTCGTATCCGCACCAACTCTCCGGCGGTCAGCGGCAACGCGCGATGATTGCCCAGTCGCTGGCCTGTGATCCGGAACTGCTGATTGCCGACGAGCCGACCACCGCGCTCGACGTCACCGTGCAGGCCGAGATCCTCAAGCTGATGCGCGATCTCAAGCACCGGATCGATGCCGCGATTGTGCTGATCACCCACGACATGGGCGTTGTGGCCGACATGGCCGACCGGGTTTTGGTGATGAAGGACGGCCGGATCGTCGAATCAGGCACCGCGGACGAGGTCTTCAACCGGCCCGATCGACCCTTACACGGTGCAGTTGCTGAACGCCGTGCCCCACCTGGGTGCGGTGACCAACGCCGATGAACTGGAAACGATCGCCCAGCTGGCCCCGGCGGAGGGGACGCCCAGCGTGTCCGGGACTCTGACCAAACCGGTGGCATCGACTCCCGAGGTGCACCGAGCCGGACTGGCAGATGGCGTCGACCCCATCGTCGACCTGGTCGACATCGCGATCGAGTATCCCAAACGCGGTCGCACCCCGGCATTCCGGGCGGTCGAGGGGCTGACCATGCAATTGGGAGTCGGCGAGGTGATGGGCCTGGTGGGTGAGTCCGGCTCCGGCAAGACGACGATCGGCCGTGCGCTGGTCGGCCTGCTGCCGATCGTGCAGGGAACGGCGAGCGTTGTCGGCTCCAGCCTGGTCGGGGTGAACGCGAAGGATCTGCGCACGGTTCGTCGGGACGTCAGCTTCGTCTTCCAGGACCCGGGTTCGTCGCTGAACCCCCGGCTGCCGATCGGTGAGTCGATCGGCGAACCGCTGCTGCTGCATGGCGAGGCGAAGGGCGCGGCGCTGAGCAAGCGGGTGGAGGAACTGCTGGATCGGGTGCAGTTGCCTCGGTCAATGCGGAACCGTTACCCGCACGAACTGTCCGGCGGTCAACGTCAGCGGGTCGGTATCGCCAGGGCACTGGCGCTGGAGCCCAAATTGCTGATCGCCGACGAACCGACCTCGGCGCTGGATGTCTCCGTACAGGCCAAGGTCCTCGACCTACTCCAGGAGTTGCAGAAGGAGAAGGGATTCGCCTGCCTGTTCATCTCCCACGACCTGGCCGTGGTGGAGATCCTGGCCCGCCGGATCGCCGTCATGCACCACGGGCATCTGGTGGAACTGGGCACGCGCGAGCAGATCCTCAACGATCCACTCGCAGGGCTACACCAAACGGCTGATCGCGGCCGTGCCGGTGCCCGATCCGGACGAGCAACGCCGGCGCCGCCTGGAACGCGACGCCATCTTGGCATCCGGAATCGGGATCGACGACGAGGACGCCGAGGACGGAGTGATGGCCGATATCACCGAACAGGAGGCACGCACCCGTGCCAAAGAGGAGCAGTCGACCCAGGGCCCCGGTCCACACCTTGGCGGGCTCTGACCCCACGGGCACCCGCCCTTGACCGCCTACGCTCGTTCTCGTGCCCCGTCGTCTGCTTGCCGTCCACGCGCATCCCGACGACGAATCGTTGACGATGGCGGGCACGCTCGCGCTTGCGGTTGCCGACGGTGTGCCCGTGACGTTGGTCACGGCCACCCTGGGAGAGCAGGGCGAGGTGATCGGTGACGAACTGCAGGGTTTGGTCGCCGAGCGTGCGGACCAGCTCGGGGGCTACCGGCTGACCGAACTACGGGCTGCCTGCGCGGCGCTGGGCGTGACCGACCGGCGCTTGCTCGGCGGGGTGGGAGAGTTCCGCGACTCGGGGATGGCCGGCACGCCGTCCGCGGCGCACCCGAGGGCGTTCGTGCGAGCCGCGCCGGGTGGGCCGGATCACCACCGTGCTGTCGATGCGTTGGCCGCCGTGATCGATGACGTGCAGCCGCAGGTGCTGCTCACCTACGATTCCGACGGCGGCTACGGACACCCGGATCACGTTGCGGCGCATCAGGTCGCCGTCGCCGCGGCACGCGCCGCGCGCTGGCGGATCCCGCGGGTGCTCGGCGTGATCCGGCCGGCCGGCGCCACCCGGGCAGCGTTTGCCGCCTTCACCGTGCCGCCCGGTTATCTCGGCGCGGGCGCTGACGAAGTTGGTTTCCTCGCGCCCGACGACGCTGTCGCCGCGGCGGTCGAGGTCCGGTCGGTGACGGCGACGCGGCGGCGGGCGCTGGCCGCGCATGCCACCCAGGTGGAGCTGCTGCCGGGTGGTTTCGCCCTGTCCAACCGGATCGGTCAGCCGATGCCGGACACCGAGTACTACCGGTTGCTGGCCGGCGCACCGCTGCCGAGGCAGCAGGACGGCTCGCCCGCCGGCGATGTGTTCGCGGGCCTGGCATGACGACGGACTCCGATCCGGGAATCACCGGCTCATCCCCTGACATCCCCGGCAAAGGTGCCGACAACGCCGTCGTCGCAAACGATGCGGTGCCATCCGGTGTCGACGGCGGCAGCGCAACGCCGCCCGACTCGCCCGCACCCGGGGCCGTTGTCGACTGGCTGATCGTGGGCCTGATCACCCTGCTCACGGCCTGGACCGCGGTTCTCGGGATGGCCTTCCTGCCGTTGCACATCGGCTCCATCCCGTTCCCGATCAGCTCGTTGCTCGGGGTGGCGGCCATGGTTCTCGCGCCGCGGGCGTGTTACCGGCTGACCGGTTCGCTGATCGCCGCGCTGTTACCCGTCGCGGCCTGGTTCGCGGTCTCGGTGTGGCTGGTGCTGGCCCGCAACAGCCTGCTCGGCGGGTTGCCGGTGACCGTCATCAACGGGCAATGGCGGGTGATGGTGCTGCTGGGGCTGGGATCGCTGGCCGCCGCGGCGACCGTCGGGCTGATCTGGGGCGACCGGCTCCGTGATCGGTTGACGGCGCAGCGGGCGGCGGCCCAGGCCAGGGACGACGACTGGGTCCCCGACCCGGCAAGCGGCCAGGGCTGAATCGAGCCGACGCCAAAGCGGCCTGCCACCGGCAGGTCTTCATCCCGGGTCGCCGCGCAGTCGCACAAGCAGATCCCGCGGGGGACATCAGCCGGGCGAGTTCGGCGGATCGGCGCTTCCGGGTGATACTTGTCCGTGCCCTCTCGGCCGCCACCATGGCGGCCTGCCCCGAGCGTGGAGAACCGTCGTGACCTATGTGATCGCCGAGCCGTGTGTGGATCTTCTTGACCGTGCCTGCGTCGAGGAGTGTCCCGTCGACTGCATTTACGAAGGCGGCCGGATGCTGTACATCCACCCCGACGAATGTGTCGACTGCGGCGCCTGCGAACCGGTGTGCCCGGTGGAAGCCATCTTCTACGAGGACGACGTCCCCGCCGAGTGGGCCGATTACACCCGCGCGAACGTGGACTTCTTCGACGACCTCGGTTCGCCGGGCGGTGCGTCGAAGGTCGGCAAAGTAGCCAAGGACGACCCGATGGTCGCTGCCCTTCCGCCGATGGGGGAGGAGAACTGACCCCGCCCGATGACGTCCGGGCCGGCGTCGACTCCGCGCGGCCCGACGACCGTCAGCCGGCGATCGGAAAACCGGCCGTGACGGGTGGCAGGGCTGGTTCGTCACCGATCACCAGGTTGCCCGACTTCCCCTGGGACAGCCTGCTGCCGGCCAGGGCGGCCGCCGCGAAGCATCCGGAGGGTCTGGTCGACCTGTCCGTGGGCACGCCGGTCGACCGGGTGCCGCTGCCCGTGCGCACCGCCCTCGGGGACGCGTCGGAGGCCCCTGGGTACCCGATGGTGCACGGCACCGCTGCGGTTCGGCAGGCGTACAGCGAGTGGCTCAGCCGCGCCCACGGCGTACCCGACCTCGACCCCGTCAACGTGCTGCCGACCATCGGCTCGAAGGAACTCGTCGCCTCGCTGCCCACGCAGCTGGGTCTGCGGGCCGGTGACGTTGTCGTGGTTCCCGAATTGGCCTACCCGACGTACGAGATCGGAGCGATCATGGCCGGCGCCACCTCGATCCGGGCCGACTCGCTGACCGCGCTCGGACCGGAACGCGTGGCGATGCTGTGGATCAACTCTCCCTCGAACCCGACCGGCCGGGTGCTGCCGGTCGAACATCTCGCCAAGGTCGTGTCCTGGGCCAGGTCGCGAGGCACCATCGTGGCGTCCGACGAGTGCTACATCGATCTGGGCTGGGAGTCGACGCCGGTCTCGATCCTGCATCCCGATGTCTGCCGCGGCGACCACACCGGGCTGCTGGCCGTGCACTCATTGTCGAAGCGCTCGAACATGGCCGGCTACCGGGCCGGATTCGTCTCCGGTGACCCGGCACTGGTGGCCTCGCTGATTGGGGTCCGGCGTCACCTCGGCGCCATGGTGCCCACCCCGGTGCAAGCCGCGGCGCGCGCAGCGTTGGACGACGACGGCCACGTGCTCGCACAGCGGAGCCGCTACGGCCGCCGCCGCGAACTGCTCAAGGATGCGCTGGACGGCGCCGGGTTCCAGATCGTCAACTCCGAGGCCGGCCTTTACCTGTGGTGCACCCGCAATGAGCCGGCGATGCGGACAGTCGACTGGTTCGCCGAACGGGGGATTCTGGTCGCGCCAGGGACCGTCTACGGTCCGGCCGGGGCAAACTTCATCCGCGTGGCGTTGACGGCTTCCGACGAGCAGGTGGCGTCTGCAGCCGGCCGGCTGGAGAAGAAATCTCGCCGCAAGTAAGCCTGTCGTGATGGCTTTTGGACGGGTTTGCCCGGTCGTTTGAGGGGTTCGCCGCTCCAGTAAGGTTTGCCGGTGACCGAAGAGACGACCGACGGGCCGTCCGCCGCACCCCCGTTGCCCGAGCCGGATGCCAAGGACTGGACCTGGGTGCTCGACTCGCCCTGTCCGGAGTGCGGTTTCGACGCGACAGCGATCGAACGGGACCGGATAGGCGCACTCGTCCGTCGAACCGCCACGAGCTGGCAGGAGGCCCTGGCCGGCGGTGACGCGCGCCGCCGCCCGGCCCCGACCACCTGGTCGGTGCTGGAGTACGGCGCGCACTGCCGGGACGTCTACTTGGTCTTCGGTGAGCGGCTTGACCTGATGTTGACCGAGGACGACCCGCAGTTCGCCAACTGGGACCAGGACGCCACCGCCCGTCAGAAGCGTTACTGGGACAGCGATCCGGGCGACGTGGCGGCCGAACTCGGCCTTGCGGCGGCGGCCGCCGCCGACGGGTTCGAATCGGTCAGTGGTGAGCAGTGGGCGCGCACCGGCCGGCGCAGCAACGGTTCCGTCTTCACGGTCGAGACCCTCGGCAAGTACTTCCTGCACGACCTGGTGCACCACCTGCACGACGTTGGCCGCCCGTCGACCTGACCTCGCACCCGTGGTGTTGCCCTGACGGCTACCGCGGGTCCCTGGCCAGCAGAATCTCGCCGACGGCTGTCTCCAGCGTGCGGTCGAGACCCAGTGCCTGCAGGTGGGATATGCGCACGGAGAGCGGCCGGTCGGAGGTGGCGATGGAATGGATACGTTTCTTGGCCTCGTATTCGATATGCGCCCGGTCCAGCAGGGTGAACAGCCGGCCGCTCACGTCATTCGCCGTGAGTTCCGGATTGGGCCCGACCGTGACCCGCAGCGTCTCGGTGACAGGCACGTCGCTGACGGACACCGAGATCCGGCCGGCGTCCCGGCCGACGTCGGCCTCCACCGGTGCGCCGTTGCGTGCGGCAACCGGAGCGGCGGCCGATTCCAGCCCCAGGAACGTCACCGTCCAGGTTCGCTGTCCAGGCAGGCAGCCGAGCGCGTTGTTCGCCGGTCCCACCGTCACCGAGCCACTCCTCTGATCGAACGAGATCGGCGTCCGCGCAACAGTTTCCTCGTCCAATCCAGATCCTGACCCGTCGTCCTCGATCAGCTCGAACGCACCGTCCGCCCCGACGACCACCAGCACTTCCAGCGACGCCGGGTTGTCCGGGGAGTTCCCGGGCACCAGTTCGCCGGACAGCGGAATGATCGCACCCGGCGCAGCGAGCACGGGGATCTCCGTCAGGTCCCGGTGCAGCACCACCTGCCGGCCGCCGTCGTAGACCAGCGAGGTGAACACGTCGATCCAGGTGCCCGGCGGCAACCAGGCCCGCACGCTGCCCAGCTGTGTTCCGGAATCCTTCGGCGCCGTGATCGGGGCGACGAGAAGTTCGGTGCCGAAGGCGAACTGGTTCGGAACCTGATAGGCGTCGTTCTCCCACTGGTGCAGCCAGTACATCGGCTGCACCAGCGGGACCCCGGCCCGGGCGGCTCGATGGTTCATCGTGTGCAGATACGGCAGCAGCCGATGCCGCAACCGCAGGTTGTGCGTCATCACCGATTGGGCTTCGGATCCGAACCGCCACGGTTCCTTGGTGTTGAACGGGCTGAGGCTCGAATGCAGCCGCAGGATTGGTGAGAACACCCCCAGCTGAACCCATCTGGTGGCAAGTTCGTCGTCCTTGCCGCCGAACATGTGACCGCCGATGTCGTGGCTCCACCACCCGTAGCCGATGTTCGACGCGGTCGCGGTGAAATACGGCTGGAAATCTAGCGACGCCCACGTCACCAGGCTGTCGCCGGAGAAACCCACCGGGTAGCGATGACTTCCCGGGCCGGCGTACCGGGAAAAGGTCAAGGGGCGCTTGCCATCCCGTGCGTGGTCCAGGAAATGGTAGTGGTTGAGCATCCACAACGGGTCGATGCCGGCGATTCGCGAATGCGGGCCGGACTGCCAATCGATCCACCAGAAATCCACCCCGTCCCGCTCGAGTGAGCGGTGCAGGATCTCGAAATACGCGGTGAGGAAGGCCTTGTCGGTCACGTCGAAGGCGATCGCGTCGCCGCCGGCCGAATCGACACCCAGAGCCTGGGCCATCGCGGGGTAGGCATCCTCGAAGGCGCGCACACCGTCCGCCGGGTGGACGTTGAGCGTTACCCGCAAACCCTGTTCGTGCAGCCATGCAAGGAATTTTTCCGGGTCGGGGAACAGTTCCCGGTTCCAGCTGTAACCGGTCCAGCCACTTCCGTACTTCGCCTCGACATCGACCAGATGCCAGTCCATGTCGAGCACACTGACCGAGAACGGGATGCCTTCGGCGGCGAATCGCCTGATCAGGTTGGTGTATTCCAGCGCGGTGTAGGGGTGATACCGGCTCCACCAGTTCCCGAGGGCGTACCGGGGGAGGACCGGCGTGGGGCCGGACACCGCGTACAACGCCCGGACCGCGTCCGGGTAGTCCAAGCCGTAGCCGAAGAAGTACAGGTCGGTCCTGGTCCCGTCTCGCGGGGCGACCCATCCGTCGTCGTCGAGGACCAGGGTGCGGGAATCGTCGAGCACCGCGAAGCCCCAGCGGGAGACCACGCCGGATTCGAGAGGCACTGCGCCGTCGGCGTTGTCCAACGTGCGTGCGGTTCCCCGTAGGTCGCTTGCAGCATCGCCGAAGCGCCAGATGCTGTGGTAGGAGCTGATGTTCCCGCGCACCTGAATACTGAGGCCACTCGTGCTGAACGGGCGGCGGTCGTACACCAGGTGGACGCGGTCGGTCAGTATTTCCAGATGGTGCGGGCCCTCGAGTACCCGGAATGACGGCACCGGTTGATCGCGGTACAGCGCGAAGGCACTTGCCCGGTCTTCGAAGACCCCGTCACCGGAGTACTCCAGTCTGAGCAGGCCGTCGGTCAGCACGCTGATCCGGAACTTCTCGCCCCTGATGACGGCAGCGGGATCTGCGACCGGTCGGGTCGCAATGCGGTAGTCGGGTTTCATTGCCTGCCCTGGACGTGGAGCGAGTTGACCTTGTTAGCCGCCGAATGCCTTGCGACCGGCGGCTTCCGCCTTCTTCCAGGCCGCCGGGTAAGCGGCTCGGGCGGCGATGCGCCGCTCATGGCAGCCCTGGATGACCCGCCCGGCGGCGATCCCGGCGTGCGGATCCCCCGATTCCTGCACGAGTTCCCGGAGCTTGTCCTCCAACACGCAGGCGTCCTGGTGGTCGCCGAGGACCTCCTGAAACGCGGCCAGCGCCTCGAGAAAGCTGCTGACCGCGCCCTTGTCGTGCAACAACTCGGCGGCGTAACGAGCCCGTTTGCCGTAGATCCGGAGCTCGTGCAGCTCGTCGTTCGGCGGGTTCTTGCCGAAGTTGCGGTGCAGTTTGCGGTGAGCCTTGTCCAACACCCACCATTCGTCGGCGGCCAGTTCGCGCAGGTCCGCCCATGGATCGGCAACCGGCGGTTGCGCAGCGGCCTCTTCGAGTTCGGCCAGTAACGCCGTGTACGACGGGTCGTCCAGCTCGTTGATCAACTGGTCGCGGCCGGCGATCCGTTCGGTGTCGAGCCGGGTGATCAGATGCTCCAGGGCGCCGGTGTCCGGATCGCCGAGGCGCCCGGCCTCGATGTGCAGCCGGTGGATCATCACGTCGTTGTCCCGGATGACGCCGAGAGTGCCGGCGAGCTCCCGGACATCCGCCCGCAGGCGGTCCGTCGCCACCCGATCGAGCGCCGGCCGCGCGGCCTTGAGGTAGGCCCGGACACGCCGGGTCGCGACGCGCATCTTGTGGACGTCCTCGATATCGCCGCCGCGCCTGCTGCCGTCCTCATGAGCCCTGATGTCGGCAATGGCCTTGCCGAGGACGGGCCCGATGGTATCGGCGATATCGGTGGGGATCAGACCCGGGCGGCGGGGAGCCGGCAGCGGCGGCGCGAGCAGCGGGTGCTCGACCTCATCGACGACTGCCGCGACGGGCTCCGGTGCCGGCGGGTGGACGGACCCGTTGCTTGCCTTGGCGCCCGCAGCCGACGTCACGTCCTTGCCGTTGGACGGTCGCCGCTTTCGGTGACCGGTCGCTTTGGGTCGCTCGTGCAGCGCTTCCTCGGTGTACATGTCCTGGTGAACGACCGGCGCCGGCCGTGGGCTGGCTCGACCTCGGGTTCTCGTGGGCACCCGGCAAGTATTCCGTACTGCCGGTGCGAGCACGGTCGGACCCGCCGCAAGGAATGGTTTCCGGGTCGGAATCCGCTGGCTCGCGCCCGCCGGCCGGGCCCCCTGTTACTGCGTGTGCAGTGCGGTGTTGAGCCCGCCCCAACTACCGGAACGGGTGACCGCCTCAACCCCGCCGGTCAGCGAGTTCCGCCGGTAGAGCAAACCGGCCGTCCCGGACAGTTCCCGGGCCTTGACGACGCTTTCGGTGCCGTCGGCCTTCAGCGTCAGCTTGGTGCCGGCAGTCAGGTACAGCCCGGCCTCGACGATGCAGCCGTCGCCCAACGAGATGCCGACACCGGAATTCGCGCCGAGCAGGCAACCCGCGCCGATGGTGACCTGCTCCTTGCCGCCGCCGGACAGCGTGCCCATGATCGACGCGCCCCCGCCGACGTCACTGCCGTCACCGACAATCACGCCCTGCGAGATGCGACCCTCCACCATGGAGGTGCCGATGGTCCCGGCGTTGTAGTTGACGAAACCCTCGTGCATGACGGTGGTGCCCGGCGCCAGGTGGGCGCCGAGCCGGACTCGATCGGCATGCGCGATACGGACCCCGGACGGCAGTACGTAGTCCGTCATCCGGGGGAACTTGTCGACCCCGAACACCGACAGCCGGACGCCGGCGTTCATTGCCGCCAGGCGCACCCGCGCCAGATCGTCGGCCGGGACCGGGCCGAGCGAGGTCCAGGCGTTGTTGGGCAGGACAGCGAAGATGCCGTCCAGGTTGATCGAGCGTGGCCGGACCAGCCGCGCGGACAGCAGGTGCAGCCGCAGGTAGGCGTCTGCGGTGTCGGCCGGGGCGTCGGCGAGCGAGGCGATGCGGCCCTGGACGATCGTCACCCGGACGCCCCGGATGTCGTCGGTCCGTTCGGCCAGCCGCAGCTCGGGTTGTTCGGTGATGGGCGCGGTCGAGGAGAATAGGGCGGGTGCCGGGTACCAGACGTCGAGCACGGTCCCGTCCGGGGTGACGGTGGCCAGGCCCGTCCCGTAGGCGCCGTCGGTGGTCATATCTGTCATGCCGGCTCTCCGCTCGTCCCTCGCGGATTGCCGGCACCTGGCCCACTGCTTTTTCGCTGACGCTCGCCCATGAACCGAGCCTATCGGCAGGGCTCGGGTCGCCTATCGAGCCCGGCGCGGTGGCCCACACGGAGCCGTACACCGGGCCCGGCGCGGCTCAGGAATCGAGCCCGTGAGTCCCGGCGACCGGCTGTGCGCCGGGGGTCAGCCCGAGGCTGGCAGCGCCCTCGGTCGTCAGTACGAAGAGCTCGACCGGGAAATTGTCCGGCGCCCGCAAGTTCAGGTGAATGCCGGCATCCGAGGTGGCGATCGAGTCATGCTGGACATTCAGGTCGGTCAGTCGCTGTTCCCACCGCTGCAGCGTCGCGAGGTCGGCCACCGCAAGAGCCAGGTGGTCCAGACCGACGCGACGCTCATCGAAGGCATCCTCGACCAGACCCTGCTGGTTGGTGATGACGATCGCCAGCATCGCCGATCGCTCAACGAACATGCAGTACTCGTCGCCTTCGAAGAGCGTCGCAAAGCCCATGACCGACGTCCAGAACTGCCGGGCCGCGGGCATGTCGCGAACGGTGATGCCCAGGTGGGACAGCCCGAGAAGGCCTGGGCTGTCGAGGGTCTGGGTCGGCCCGGCGTCGGTTGGTGCGGACATCTCGGTCGTTGACGTCATGCCAGGCGCTCCTTTTCGACGGATTCATTGCGGTTCCGAGCCTGCCCGTCACGGGTTCGCCGTCGCGTCGGGAGAATCCCCTAACGTGGCCGCAGCGCCAGTCACGTTTGTCCCGCCAGGCTTACCGCGAGCTCGGTCCGGGACCGCAGTCCACGCTTACGCAGGATGCTGGTGATGTGGTGCTCAACGGTTTTCGGGCTCAGGAAGAGCGCGGCGGCGATCCCGCGATTCGTCTGACCGCGGGCGACCAACAGCGCCACCCGGGTCTCCTGTGATGTCAGGGAATCGCCGGCGGTGGCGCCGCGCCGAGCGCTGGCACCCGTCGCGGCCAGCTCGGCCTCCGCGCGCTGCGTCCAGACGTCAAACCCCAGGGAGCGAAAGGTTTCTGCCGCGGCACGCAGCTGTTCACGCGCGGCGATCCGGCTGCCGGAGCGGCGCAACCGGGCACCGTGCAGCAGCCTGGTGCGTCCCGCCGCGAGCGCGTCGTGCCCGCGGGCGTTGATCAGGTGTGCCTGCCGGAAGAAATCATCGGCCCGATCGTCGTCGTGCTCGACCATCGCGGCGATGCGCAGGACATCGGCCCGCAGTTCCGGGACCTGGGACCGGCCGTACAGCTCCGCGTGGCGGTCGGCGATGGCCAGCGCCTCGTCCCGCCGGCCCAGCGCGAGATAGGCCTCAACGAGGTCGGGGGCGACGGACAGCGGGTAGTCCCCCCGGGGGAGGCGGCCGCCGTCGACGGCGATCCGCTGCTCGAGAACCTCAGCCACGACGGCGAAATCGCCGCGGCACAAAGCGCAGAAGGCCTCCGCGAGGTGGACCATGACAGCGCCCTGATCGACCCCCGCGCGGACGGCCAGCCGTTTCGACTCGATGATCGCCGCAGTGGCCTCCTCGTGCCGGCCGCGGGCGGCCAGTTCGATGGCCAGCGTGGTGCTGGCGGAGCCGACATCAGCGACATAGCCGAGTTCGCCGCCCAGCTCCACCACCTCACCGGCGTAGGCGTAGGCGAGTTGATGCTGACCGGCCACCATCGCCCCGACGGCGATGATGTCCAGCGCGAGTGGCAGCACGCCGATCGCCCCGCGCGCCCGGGCCGCATCGATCCGGCGGTCCATGTATGCCGTCGCCCGCAACGGTTCGCCGATCCAGCCGGCAGTCAACAGGGCGATCACCAGGTACCGCGGGTCGTCCCGGAGAGCCGGTTCGGATTCCAGCAGTTCCAGTGCGCGCAGACCTGGCGGGCGCGCCTGCTCCCAGGAGCCGGCGAACGCCAGCGCGGCAGCCCGGGTGTAGCAGGCCAGCATCTCCTGCTCCGGGTCGGTCAGATCCGCGACGGCCGCCAGCGCGTCGGCCGCCTCGGCGACCCCAAGGGCCGAACCCAGCCGATAGTTGACCTGGGCCAGTTCGACCAGCGCCCGCAGCCGAATGGTCCCCGTGCCCAGGTCGGCGGCCGCCCTGAGCAGCGTCGCCGACTCCGGAACCGAGCCCGAGTTCTGTTCCAGGAAACCCAGCGCGAGCAGCACCCTGGCCCGCGACTCCGCCGGTATCCCGGTGGCCGGGTCGCGGGCGGCGTCGGCCAATGTTCTGGCGCGCAACACGTCTCCGCTGAGCGCCGCGTCTTCGATCGCGGAGGCCAGTGCATCGGCGGCGGCCGGCGCGGCCGAGGACAACGCAGCGGCTCGCTCGAACAGGGCGGATGAGGCCGCGTAGCCCAGCCGGGACCGCTCGTCGAGCGCCAACCGGCGCACCGCAGCGGCAAGGGGATCGTCGAACCCGATCGCCGCCTCCGCCCGGTGTCGCACACTCTCGGCTGGCCGCTCGCGGAGGGCGGCGGCCAGCGAAGCATGAGCCGATCGGCGGTCACCCGGGCTTGCCTGGTGCCACACGGCGCTTCTGATCAACGGGTGCCGAAAGGCCAGCGCGCCCCCGGCCAGCGCCACTGCCCCGGACTGCTCCGCTTCGCTCAGCACAGTGTCCGGATCGAACCCCTCGGCCCGTAACGCCGCCACCACCGGACCGGCCTGCTGATCCAACGCCACCGCCGTCAGCAGCAGCGCCCGGCGCGCACCGGCAGATAGCTCGGATCGGCGCTCCAGGAGGGCGGCGCTGAGCCGTTCGCCGACGGGCAGCACCGGCGGCAGCGGTGCGGAACCGCGAAGCTGCTCGGCGGACAACTGACGGGCCGCCTCGAGCATCGCCAGCGGATTTCCGGCTGTCTGATCAACGAGTTGCGCGACAACGGCCGGCGCGGTCGACCGCTGCGGCAGCAGCGCCGCGGAGTCCGCGGCACTCAGACCCAGGAGCCCGAGCTCGTCGAGACCGGCCACGTCCGGCTCCACCGAACCTTCCCGGCGGGCCAGCAGAAACAGCACCGCGTCGTGCCGCATCCGGCGAGCCGCGAACAGCAGGACGACCGCCGATTCCCGATCGACCCACTGCAGGTCGTCAATCAGGACGAGAATCGGCCGTTCCTGGGCGGCCATCGACAACACCGAGACAGTGGCGGCGCCGACCAGGAACCGCCCAGCTGGCGATTCACCGGCCGACCAGCCCATGGCGGTCTCCAGCGCCGCCCGCTGAGGTGGTGGAATCTGTGTCACCCAGTCACGCAGGGGAGTGAGGATCTGGGCCAAACCTGCGTGGCCGATGGCGATCTCGCTGGACACCCCGGTGGTGCGCAGCCGGCTGAACCCCGTTGCGGCTTCCTCGGCCGCGGCCAGCAAGGAGGTCTTGCCGATGCCGGGCGTTCCGGCGACACAGATGCCGGACCCACGCCCGTTCCTGGCATTTTCCAGTGCGGCAGCAATGATCGAAAGTTCGGCCTCTCGCCCGACCAGCACGGCCCCGAACTCTACGGTGCTGTGGTGAGCGGGGCTGTGGTCATCGCGCGACTGTGATGACGACCTGAGCCGGGTTGGCGATCGGGTCTGCCGATGTCCACTCGTGGTCGACCCAGTGGCGGTCCTGCACGGCGACCTCCGTGACATCCATGCCGATGCCGTGCGCGACGCCCCAGGCCGCGAGGCTGCGCCCAGCGGCCGTCGGATCCAACTCGGCCACCGTCACGTCGACAGTGGCCGTCATCCCGTCGTCGGAGACCTGCTGCACCGTCAACCCGCCCAACTCCGCTTGCGCGGCCTCGAGGGTGGATGCCAGCGCCGGAGTCGCATCGGCGGTGCCGGCCAGCGGTGGCCGCTGCGGTGCTTCCGATGTCGGCATCCGGGAGCCCGAGCTGCAGGTGAGGTCCGGCTCCACCGACCCGCTCAGCCCCCTGACCAGGGTGGTGGCCTGCGGTTCCCACTTGGCATAAGCGTCCGGGAACCCGGAATACTGCACGGCCTGCGCGGCCTCGGTGAGCGGCATATCTTGCCAACCAGGGACTTCGAGCAAGGCGTCATAGAACTTGCCGGACGAGTAGACCGGGTCGATGATCTGCTCAGGCGTGCCCCAGCCCTGCGATGGACGTTGCTGGAACAGGCCCACCGAGTCCCGGTCGCCGTCGGGCCGGTTACGCAGGCTCGATTCCTGATAGGCGGTGGCCACCGCGATGATCCGGCCCTGCTGCGAGATTCCCCTGGACAGTCCCACCGCGTTGATCGTCGACGCGTGTTGCAGCTGGACAACGGTGAGTTCGACGGCCGGGACCGCTGTCGGGTTGCCGGGGTCACCCGGGACCGTGCACTCCGGGCCGGACAGAAATGCCGGCCGCCACAGGAGCAGTCCAGCAGCGACCGCGGCGACCAGGACAATGACCAGGCCAACCGCGGCGAGGCTGATCTTCACCGACTTGCGCACGCCAACGACGGTACTGTGCGCAGCGTGTCCGCCACCCCCAGCTCAGTGAAGTCCGGTGCCGTCGTTCCGGCCACCATCGCCCCGCTCGACCTGCGATCAGACCCGGCCGCGTTGACCGCCGCGCTCGTCGACATTGCGTCGGTTTCCGGTACCGAAGGCCCGATCGCCGACGCCATCGAGGCCGCCCTTCGCGACCAGACCGACCTGGAAGTGGAGCGGCTCGGCAACGTGGTGCTGGCCCGCACCAACCTTTCTCGGCCGTCCAGGGTGCTGCTGGCCGGGCACATCGACACCGTGCCGATCGCCGACAATGTGCCGTCCCGTTTGGTGGGCGACACCCTGCACGGTTGCGGCACCACGGACATGAAGTCCGGTGACGCGATGTTGCTGCACCTGGCCGCCACCGTCGCCGAGCCGGGCCGCGACCTGACGTTCGTGTTCTATGACTGCGAGGAAATCGAATACGAACGCAACGGGCTGACCAGGGTGCAGGCCGAACGCTCCGAGTGGTTGGCGGCCGACCTGGCGATCCTCGCGGAGCCGACCAACGGGCACGTCGAGGCCGGCTGTCAGGGCACGGCGGCAGTCGCCCTGACGATTCGCGGCCGGCGGTCGCACTCGGCACGATCGTGGCTGGGGGACAACGCGATTCACAAGTCGGCGGACGTGCTTGCGCGGCTGGCGGCGTTCGACGCGCGGATCGTGGATATCGACGGGTGCGAGTACCACGAGGGGCTCAATGCGGTGTCGATCGAGGGCGGCGTCGCGTCGAACGTGATCCCCGATGAGTGCACCATCCGGGTCAATTTCCGATTCGCACCTGACCGCAGCGCTGCCGATGCCGTAGCGGTACTGCAGGAACTCTTCGCCGATGTCGAGATGACGGTGCTCGACGTTGCCGCCGGCGCCCTGCCCGGACTGTCCGCCCCGGCGGCCGCCGAGTTCATCGCCGCGGCGGGCGGGACCGCGCAGGCCAAATTCGGCTGGACCGACGTGTCCCGATTCGCCGCGCTGGGCATCCCGGCGGTGAACTACGGGCCGGGTGATCCGTCGCTGGCACACACCCGCGAGGAGTGGGTGTCGATGCAGCAGATCCGAGACATGACAGAGGTGCTGCGCAGTTTCCTGACCTGACGCCCGACATTGGGCTGGAGGTTGACCGGCGACAACGGTGGGTGAACGACAACGGTGGGGTGAACGTGGCCCCGGTCAGCTGAACGCCCGGTGAACTCGGTGCGGCAACTGCAGGTGCCGGCCGGGGGAGCGGGGCGTTTCGGGTCGACACCGTCACTACTGTGGCCGGTGTGACTGAATTCGAAGACCCGCCGAGCCCACCCGCTGACGGTCAGGTATCCGAGCGATTCCGCGGCCCGGTCCGGTTGCGCGGCGACCAGCGTGACCAATCCAGCAGTACCACCGACCAGCGATTGCTCGACTCCCGCGGGCCCAGCGACTGGGTGCACACCGATCCGTGGCGGGTGCTGCGGATCCAGGCGGAGTTCGTCGAGGGTTTCGGTGCGCTGGCCGGACTGCCGCGTGCGGTCACCGTCTTCGGCAGCGCCCGCACCAAACCGGGGACCAAGTACTACGGCAAGGCGGAGGAGATTGGCGCCGCGTTGGCCGAAGAAGGTTTCGCCGTCATCACCGGCGGCGGCCCGGGGATCATGGAGGCCGCGAACAAGGGCGCCAAACGGGTGGGCGGGATGTCCGTCGGGCTGGGCATCGAGCTGCCGTTCGAACAGGGCCTGAACCGTTATGTGGACCTAGGCATCAACTTCCGTTACTTCTTCGCCCGGAAGACGATGTTCGTCAAGTATTCGCAGGCCTACGTTTGTTTGCCCGGCGGATTCGGCACGCTGGACGAGCTGTTCGAGGCGCTGACCCTGGTGCAGACCAAGAAGGTCACCAAGTTCCCGGTGGTGCTGTTCGGGTCGGAGTACTGGGGTGGTCTGGCCGACTGGATCGAGAAGACCGTGGCCGAATCCGGGAACATCTCCACGCCCGACCTGAGTCTGCTTCATGTGACCGACGACGTCGACGACACGATCCGCGTGGTGCACGACGCTTACGCCGCCTGGGAGGCGGCCCACTAAGGTCCCCCCTGGTCGTCTCGATGCCGGCGATATGATCGCCCGCGGGGCGGAGCAGCCAGGGGGAAGAATGGAAACCGGATCACCGTCGGTCGGGGCGCCGAGCACACAGTCAGCAATTCCGGCGGCCGCCGGGGTTTTGATCAGCGCGATCGTGGCGGTCGCGGCAGGGGTATTGCTCATCGTGGCCGGGTGGTTGACCATCGCGGCGGACAACCTGCGGTGGGGGGAAGCCTGCGCGGAGAACTGGGACGATCACGCGTGCGAGGTCGTCCAGGACCATCGCTACGACTACATCGCCCGCCTGGAGCAACCACCCCCGACCGGAAACATGCTGCCCGACGATCCTTGGGTACCCATTCCCGGCACGGCGCAGTTGGCCGGTATCGGCATGCTCGTGCTTGCCTTGGCGCTGGCGATGACCTTCGCGACGATTCGGTCGGCAGTGTGGATCAAGTGCGGTCAGGCGCTGGTCGTCATCTCTGTGGTCGTCGTGGGCGCTACGAGCTTGGCCACCGAATCGCTCGGACGTCCGGTGGCCGGATTCACCGCGGTGGTCATCGCCGCGTTCGCGGTGTGGGCCTTGCTGGGACCGTTGGTGATGGTGTTTTCCGGCCTAGAAGCGGTCACCGACCGCCGGGGCCGGGGACCGCTACCCCCACGCGCGTGGGTGGTGTGGACCGTCACGCTCGCGGCCGGCACTCCACTGCTGAACTACGTGCTCGCCAAGCTTCTCTCGATGGGCTACTTGGCCTACGACAGCACGCCGTGGGAGGAGGCGCCGAAGGGTGCGATGTACGTACTGGCAGGGGCGACGATGCTCGCCGGCGTCGCCTGGAACGCGGTCCGCCGTGCCCGCCGGTCAACGGCGTGAGTTGAGGGTCGCCCGAGCCTGCGCGGGTGCCATCACGGACAGGTTGTTTTCCTGGTGGGACGCCCGCTCGGCCGATCCGGTTTGTCTCCGGGGTGCAGCAAGGGGGAGCACAGTGGGAAATGGTGATCCGGCGTGAATGGCCGGGTGATCACCGGCATGGTGGCCGGGTTGATCTTCGTTATCGCCGGCTGGTTGTCCATTTCGGCAGCCCAGTTGCGCTGGGGCGATGCGTGCGCCGGGGGCTTCGACGAGTCCTCCTGCGTGCTCATCCAAGATCAGCTTTACGACTACGTGCTGCCCATGGAGCCCTGGGTCCCTATTCCGGGGGCCGCTGAGTTGGCCGGCCTGAGTTACATCCTCATCGCGCTGGCTCTTGGGTTGGTCTTCGCCGCTGTTCGCTCGGCTTGGTGGGCCCGGGTGCCGCAGGTCCTGCTGGTGCTGTCGGCGCTGATGTTCGGGGTGACGACGCTGCTGAGCGGACGGGCCGGCGTCCCGGTGGAGCCAGCCACCTCCATTGTGGCCTGGTGGATATTCGGGCTGACGATCGGCGGGGTGATGCTGCTGGCCACCTTGGTCGGCTTGCCCTCTTCGGGCCCGGATGCCGACAGTTTGCTGCCGCCGATCGCTTGGTGGGTGTGGGCGGTTCTGTTGCTGCTGGCCATGCCGTTCCCGGAGTACATCTGGATCTCGGTCGTTCTTGGCTACGAGTCCTCCGACACGACGCCGTGGACCGGAGCGGGCGCTGGTGTCCTGCTGACGCTGGCCGGATTGGTGCTCATCGCCGGGGTGATCCGGAACGCGTTCCGGAAGTCCCGGCGGGTTGCCGTCGGCGTGCCCTGATCGGCTGATCGCCCCGGGCCGAGCCGGCTCCAAATCCCGTGGGTGAGCCCGCTCGATGTTCGCCAGTTTTCACCGCGGACTCGCCACCGCGCCCGGCGTGGGAGGATGGCGCGCGTGTTGCGCTGGCTCACCGCAGGTGAATCTCATGGTCCCGCCCTGGTTGCCGTCCTCGAAGGACTGCCGGCAGGTGTCCCGGTGACGTCCGCCGATATTGCTACCCAGCTCGCCCGCCGCCGGCTGGGCTACGGCCGCGGCGCACGGATGAAGTTCGAGCAGGACCAGGTCACTCTGCTCGGCGGGGTGCGTCATGGCATCTCGATGGGTGGCCCGTTCGCTGTGCAGATCGGCAACACCGAGTGGCCGAAGTGGGAACAGATCATGGCTCCCGACCCGCCCGCTGACGCGGAAGCAGCCGAAGCGCTCCGAGTTTTGGCCCGGAACGCCCCGCTGACCAGGCCCCGCCCCGGGCACGCCGACCTGGCCGGCATGCAGAAGTACGGGTTCGACGATGCCCGACCGGTGCTGGAACGCGCGTCCGCCCGGGAGACTGCCGCCCGGGTGGCGCTGGGCACGGTGGCCCAGCAGTTCCTGCGCGCGGTGCTCGGCGCCGAGGTGGTTTCCCACGTGGTGTCGATCGGCGAGGGCGATGCCGTGGAGGGCCCGTTGCCGACGCCGGCCGATCGAGACGCGATCGACGCGTCCCCGGTGCGCGCGCTGCACCCGGATTCCGCGGCCGCGATGATCGCCGAGATCGAGGCCGCCAAGGCCGATGGGGACACCCTCGGCGGCGTCGTCGAGGTGCTGGTCTACGGTCTGCCGCCCGGGCTCGGGTCTTTCGTGCACATGGACCGCAAGCTTGATGCGCGGCTCGCGGCCGCCGTCATGGGGATTCAGGCGATCAAGGGGGTCGAGATCGGTGACGGTTTCCTGACTGCCCGCCGCCGCGGCTCGAAGGCACACGACGAGATCGATCCCCGCCATCCGGGAGTCACCCGGCGGTCGAACCGGGCGGGCGGCATCGAGGGCGGGATGACCAACGGCGAGGTCCTGCGGGTGCGCGCCGCGATGAAGCCGATCTCAACGGTCCCGCGGGCGCTCGCCACCCTGGACGTGGCCACCGGTGAACAGGCCGTTGCGATTCACCAGCGCAGCGATGTGTGCGCGGTGCCGGCCGCCGGGGTGGTCGCGGAGGCCATGGTGGCCCTCGTCGTTGCCGACGCGGTGACCGAGAAGTTCGGCGGTGACTCGGTTCCCGAGGTTCGCCGGAACGTGCAGGCCTACCTGGCCACGCTTGCCGACACCCTGCCGATTGCGGGTTCGTCGCTGCCGACGGCCGCGCCGAGCGCCGATGCGCCGTCGCTGTCCGCGGTGCAGGCTCGATGACACCGGTGGTGGTGCTGGTCGGTCCACCGGGTTCGGGCAAGACATCGGTCGGCGGTGCGCTGTCCCGGATCACCGGTCGGCCATTGCGCGACACCGATGCGGACATCGTCGCCAGCGCAGGCCGGCCGATCTCGGACATCTTCGTCAACGACGGTGAGTCGGTCTTCCGGGCGATGGAGCGGGACGCTGTTGCGACCGCCCTCGTCGAGCATGACGGCGTGCTGGCACTGGGCGGCGGGTCGATCCTCGCCGAACAGACCAGGGCAGCGCTGGCCGAGCACACCGTGGTGTTTCTCAGCCTGACCATGCCGACCGGGGTCAAGCGCACCGGTCTCGCGTCGAACCGGCCGCTGTTGGTGGGCGTCAACCCGCGGGCCACCTACAAGGCCATGCTGGCGGCGCGGCTGCCGCTCTACGAAGAGGTCGCGTCACTCGTCGTGCAGACCGACGACCTGACGGTCGACGAGGTTGCCGCGGTCATCGTCGAGAAACTGGGTATCGCGAAGGTGTCCTCGCCATGAGTGAAGCAGCCGCCAATGCGGGCCTCACCGCGGAACCGGACCTCGGCCCCCCGTCGGCAGCGCCAGTCACGATGCGGGTGGCGTCCGGATCCCCGTATGACGTCGTCATCGGCCGCGGCCTGCTGGACGAACTGGTGCTGGCCGTCGCGGCGACCGGGGCCGCCAAGGTTGCGCTGATCCACCCGCCGCCGCTGGCCGCCACGGCCGAGGTGATCCGGGATGCGCTGTCGAGTGCCGTCCTGGATGCCCATCTGTTGCAGGTGCCGGACGCCGAGGAAGCCAAGAACCTCACGGTGCTGGGATTCTGCTGGAACGTATTCGGGCAGATCGGTCTCGACCGGCGCGATGTGGTAATCGGGCTGGGCGGCGGTTCCGTTACCGACGTCGCCGGGTTTGCGGCCGCTACCTGGATGCGCGGCGTCAAGGTCATCCAGGTGCCGACCACGCTGCTCGGCATGGTCGATGCGGCGGTCGGCGGGAAGACCGGGATCAACACCGACGCCGGCAAGAACATGGTCGGCGCGTTCTACGAACCGACGGCCGTCATCGCCGATATCGCCACCCTGGAGACGCTCGCCCCGCACGAACTCGTCGCCGGGATGGCCGAGGTGGTCAAGTGCGGGTTCATCGCCGACCCGGAGATCCTGACGATCATCGAGGGCGACCCCGCCGCCGCGGTGGACCCCAGCACCCCGCAGCTGGCCGAACTGGTGCGCAGGGCCGTGACCGTGAAGGCCGAGGTGGTGGCCGCCGACCTGCGCGAATCGGATCTCCGGGAGATCCTCAACTACGGGCACACGATGGCGCACGCCATCGAGAAGCGGGAACGCTACAAGTGGCGTCATGGGGCGGCGGTGTCGGTGGGGCTGGTGTTCGCCGCCGAGCTGGCCCGGGCCGCCGGCCGACTGGACGACGAGACAGCCGACCGGCATCTCACCGTCCTGCACACGCTCGGCCTGCCGACCACCTACGATCCGGACGCGCTGGGCGAGCTCGTCAAGATCATGGGCTCGGATAAGAAGACCCGGTCCGGCACGCTGCGGTTTGTCATCCTGGACGCGCTGGCCAAACCGAGCCGGCTGGTCGGCCCGGATCCGTCGCTGCTGGCCGCCGCCTACTCCGTCATCGCGGGGCGGAAGTCGAACGCCCGCACCATCGACCTGTGAGCATTTCGTGGTGCGGGACCGGCAACGACGGCGGGGGTCGGCCACGCCGCCTACCATCTGGGACGTGACGAACGGGACCCATGCACGCCGCCGGGCACTGCTGCGGGCGTCCTTGGCGCACTCCGGGTTCGATGCGCTGCTGGTCACCGACCTGATCAACATCCGGTACCTCACCGGATTCACCGGGTCGAACGCGGCGCTGCTGGTGCTGGATTCGGATGACGAGTCCGGGGAGCCAGAAACAATTGTCGAATCCCACGCCCCGTCCAGCGATCCGCGCACCATCTTCTGTACCGACGGCCGCTACACCACCCAGTCGGCGGCCGAGGTGCCCGATCTGCCGCGGCTGATTTCGCGGCCCTGTGACCTGGCCCTGCTCCGTCGGGCCCCCGATGGCGTCATCGGGTTCGAGGCGATGTCGGTCACCGTCGCCGCCCATCGCGCCCTGACGGTGACCGCCGAGGAGAACCCGGCAGCGATCGAGCTGACGCCAACGACCGACATCGTCGAGCGGCTCCGGGCAGTGAAGGACACCGGCGAGATCGAGTCGCTGCGGCAGGCCTGTGCGGTCGCGGACCGGGCTCTCGCCGAGCTGATCGACGCGGACGGAATCCGCCCGGGCCGGACCGAACGTCAGGTGGGGTTGGACCTTGACCAGCGGATGCGGGAGCTCGGCGCGAGCGATCCGTCATTCGAGACGATTGTGGCGGCCGGAGGAAACAGTGCCATCCCGCACCACCGGCCGACCGGCACTGTCCTGGCCGCCGGTGACTTCGTGAAACTCGACTTCGGGGCAACCGTGGATGGTTACCACTCCGACATGACCCGCACCTACGTGCTCGGCGCTGCGGCCGGCTGGCAGCAGGAGATCTACCAGCTGGTTGAGCAGGCGCAAGCGGCCGGTCGGGCGGCGTGCGTGGCCGGGGCGACCGGACATGCGATCGACGCGGCATCCCGCGATCTGATCACCGCGGCCGGGTACGGCCCGCAGTTCTCGCACGGCCTCGGGCACGGCGTCGGCCTGCAGATCCATGAAGCGCCGAGTTTGGCGCGGGAATCGGCAAGTATCATGGTCCCGGACGTGTGCGTCACCGTCGAGCCCGGGGTTTACCTGCCGGGGCGCGGCGGAGTGCGCATCGAGGACAGCGGCGTGATCCGCGCGGACGGCTACGACGTCCTCACGATGACCTCCAAGGACCTGACCGTGCTTGCTTGACTCAACTCACGCGCGCGATGACCACCAGCACGGACAGCGTCACGAACTCCCGCTCGGGCCGGGCTACCCCGGCTGGGCGGACAGCAGAAAGGCACAACACCTTCACCATGGCTTCCACCAGCGACTTCAAGAACGGCCTCGTGCTCAATCTCGAGGGCCAGCTCTGGACCATCACCGAGTTTCAGCACGTCAAGCCGGGTAAGGGCCCGGCCTTCGTGCGGACGACACTCAAGAATGTGATGACCGGAAAGGTCGTCGACAAGACGTTCAACGCCGGAGTCAAGGTGGAGACCGAGACCGTCGACAAACGGGACATGACGTTCCTTTACAAGGACGGCGGCGACTTCGTCTTCATGGACGGGGACACCTTCGACCAGATCACGGTCCCGCAGGCGACCGTCGGCGATGTGGCCAATTTCCTGTTGGAGAACCAGGAGGCGATGGTCGCGCAGAACAACGGTGTCGTGTTGTACGTCGAGCTGCCGGCATCGGTCGAACTGCTCGTCTCGCACACCGACCCCGGCCTGCAGGGTGACCGATCCACCGGCGGCACCAAGCCCGCCACCCTGGAAACCGGCGCCGAGATCAACGTGCCGCTGTTCCTGAACACCGGCGACAAGATCAAGGTCGACACCCGTGACGGTCGCTACCTGGGCCGCGTCAACAGCTGATCGAGCCCCACCTGGCCCATGCACTGACGCTTCCCGATCCCGATCCCGTTCCCAGCACAGCAGAAGAGAGCCGGCCCCCAGTTGTCCGCCCGCAGCAAGTCCCGCAAACGCGCACTCGACGTGCTCTACGCCGCCGAGGCCCGCGGCGTCGACCCGTTGGTGGTGCTCGCCGAACGGATGGAGCCGCCGACCGGTCCTGACCTGCACTCCTATGCGGTGATGGGAGACTACGCGGAATCGATCGTCCGCGGCGTGGTGGCAAACCAGGGCCGGGTCGATGCGTTGCTGTCCGAGCATTCGCGGGGCTGGACCCTGGAGCGGATGCCGGCCGTTGACCGGGCGATCCTGCGGATTGCCGTCTACGAGTTGCTGTATTCCCTGGACGTCCCCCCGGCTGTTGTGGTGAACGAGGCCGTCGACGCCGCGAAGCTGCTGTCCACGGACGACTCCCCGAAGTTCGTCAACGGCGTGCTCGGTCAGATCGCGGTGATCACCCCGCAATTGCGCGGCGCGTGACCGGAGAAGGGATGTTGATCATGGCAATCGCTGCCGGGATTTCGGCGTGTTGCCGGCGTGTTGAGCAGTCTTCGTCATGATCAACTTTGGGTGGGATCGGTTCAGTGCCCGATGACCTGCTGATCGCGCGGAACCCCGAGCCGGATTCCACGCTGCCGTTCCTGGTGCGCATCCCGCTCGGTCCCCGCGGCATCGTGGTGAAGGCCAGGCAGACGTGGCCCCGGGAAAAGAAGATCTACTGCCATCGCGCGCAGGGCTGGCCCGATGACGCGGAGATCGTGGAACGGCTCGAAGTGCGGTCCTGTACCCGCCGCGGTCCGGCCATCGATCTGGTGCTCGCGCGGGCCAGGGAGAACCGCTCGCAGTTCGTCATCGCCCAGGCCAGGGGCCGGGAAATGATCTTCTGGCAGTCACCGCGGACCACCAAGCAGGCCCGCCCGGCCGTCCGGATTCCGACGGCCCGGGCGCACGGTCAGGTGCTCGAGATCGTCGTCGACACCGCCGAGAAGTATCCCTACACGTTCAACGGGCAGCAGGCGTCAACCAGTCGGCGCCGACTACCGGCCGGTGACTACGCGGTGCTGATCGGCGAACAGGTGGTCGCCGCGGTCGAGCGGAAGACCATTGAGGACCTGTCGTCGAGCCTGTTGTCCGGCAAACTCACCTACTCACTCGCCGAGTTGACCGCGCTGCCGCGGGCGGCGTTGGTGGTCGAGGACAGGTACAGCCGGCTGTTCAAGTTGGAACATGCCCCGGGCGCCCGGGTCGCCGAAGCGCTCGCCGAGGCGCAGGCCCGGTTTCCCGCTGTGCCGATCGTGTTCTGCGAAACCAGGCCGCTCGCCCAGGAGTGGACCTACCGCTGGCTGGGGGCCTGCCTGGCGGAACTGACTGCGGCGCAGGATCACCAGGACATCGAGTCAACGTTCGCAGCCGGCGGCCCCGTCGCGGCGCCGGTCATTCTCCGGCCGGTGAAGGTCCCGAAACCCACGCCGGAATTTGCTGCCGCCGAAATCCGCGCCTGGGCACTCGACATGGGTCACCCGGTCAGCGATCGGGGTCGCATCCCGGCCGAACTGGTCCGGGCCTTTCGGGACCGGGCGAGGACCTCGGCGGGCGAAGCGGTCGAGCCGGCCGAACCGTGACGCCGCGTCATCGACCGCGGGCAGTCGGTGCTCGAAGCGACCTCAGTCGAGTTCGGTACCCATCGGCAGGACGCCCCAACCCATCAGCTGGTCGGTCAAATCCTCTGCGGTCATGTCGTAGATCACCGCGAGTGACCGGAGATCTTCGGACCGGATGGTGAGGATCTTGCCGTTGTAATCGCCGCGCTGCGACTGGATCGCCGCCGCGTATCTGGCCAGCGGGCCGGCCTGGTGGGTCGGCAGTTCGGCCAGTCGCTGCAGGTCGATGACGAGCTTCGGGCTCGGTGATCCCCGCCTGGTGGCCCGCGCGTCCGGCAGCAGTTCAGCCACTGGAACGCCGTAGAACTCGGCGAGTTCGGCCAGCTTGGCGACGGTGACCGCGCGATCCCCGCGCTCGTACGAGCCGACGACCACGGCCTTCCATCGGCCCTCGGACTTCTCCTCGACGCCGTGCAAACTCAAGCCCTGCTGGGCCCGGATCGCACGAAGGCGCGCGCCCAGGGCATGCGCATAGTCCTGAGACATAGTGACTCCTTGTTGCGCCTCGTCGAAAATTCTGCCGCTGTGTACGCAGAGTAGTCGTACTCGGCAGATTGGTGCCAACTGGACGCGCCGGGCTCCGATGCCAGCTCCGGTGTCAAGGGTGTTTCGGGGTCCGTGGAACCCCTGGGGGCACGACGTTCGCGGCGGCCCTTGCACCGGCCGGACATTGGTAGCATTCACCCGAGCATCGGCTGGTGGTTCACGAACTGCGCCCGTTGTCGATGTCCCAGACATCCTTTAAGGACCGTCCAGTGAGGCGGGAAAGGAGGTCTCGAGTTGGCGCACCCACGCCCTGCTCAGGCCAGTACCTCGCGAGTGTCCGCCCCGGCAGCCGCGGCCCAGCCGGCGTCCGCCGGCCAGGGATCAGCGCCGGTGAACGCCGAAATCCTCACCGAGATTCTCAGCCAGGCCGACATCTCCCGGACCATCGACCGGATCGCGCATCAGATCCTGGAACGCAACGGCGACCGACCCGTCGTCCTGCTCGGGATCCCCACCAGGGGGGTCTACCTGGCCCGCCGGCTGGCCGAGCGGCTGACCGCGTTCGCGGATCGCCCCACAGCCGTCGGATCGCTGGACATCACCCTGTATCGAGACGACCTGCGACGGCACCCGCCGCGCGCGCTGGAGGAAACCCGGCTGCCGGTGGGCGGCGTCGATGACGCGATCGTGATCCTGGTGGACGACGTCCTGTACTCCGGCCGGACGATCCGCGCCGCGCTGGACGCGTTGCGCGACCACGGCCGGCCCGCCGTCGTGCAACTGGCGGTCCTGGTCGATCGGGGGCACCGGCAATTGCCGATCCGGGCCGACTACGTCGGCAAGAACATCCCGACGGCCTTCGGCGACGACGTCGCCGTGCACCTGGTCGAGATCGACGGCATGGACAGTGTCGAATTGGCCAGAGCGGTGCCGACAGCGGCGACCAAGCGGCGCAGTGAATCCGAGCAGGGGCAGTCATGACGACCACCGAGCAGGCCATCCCGACCGTAGTAGCCGAAAGAGCCGGGGTGCGGCCCGCGGATTCGACCGCGCCGCCCGGCGCTCCGGCCGTGATCTCGTTGCCCCGGCACCTGCTCTCGGCCGGCGACCTGAACCGGGCGACCGCCGAGCATGTCCTGTCCACCGCGGAACGGCTCGAGCAGGCCATCGCCGGGCGTGAGGTCCGCAAACTGCCGACCCTGCGTGGGCGCACCGTGGTCAATCTGTTCTTCGAGGATTCGACCCGGACCCGGATCTCCTTCGAACTGGCCGCCAAGCGGCTCTCGGCGGATGTCATCACCTTCTCCGCCAAGGGGTCATCGGTCTCCAAGGGTGAGTCACTGAAGGACACCGCCTGGACGCTGCAGGCCATGGGCGCCGACGCCGTCGTCTGCCGGCACTCGTCATCCGGTGCGCCGCAACAGCTCTCGGCCTGGGTGGACGGGCACGTGATCAATGCCGGGGACGGCACCCACGAGCACCCGACGCAGGCCCTGCTCGATGCCTTCACGCTGCGCCGGCACCTGGGCTCGCTGGTCGGGCGCCGGATCGTCGTTGTCGGTGACGTCCTGCACTCGCGGGTCGCGCGGTCCAATGTGCTGCTGCTGTCCACCCTCGGCGCGCAGGTGACGCTGGTTGCCCCGCCGACGCTGCTGCCGGTCGGCGTACAGGCATGGCCGGTCGAGGTCTCCTACGACCTCGACGCCGCACTCGCCGGTGCGGACGCGGTGATGATGCTGCGCGTGCAGCGCGAGCGGATGAGCGGCGCGTTCTTCCCGACGGCCCGCGAGTACAGCCGGTCCTACGGGCTGGATTCCCGGCGCCGTGACCTGATCGCCCCGCACGGCATCGTGCTGCACCCCGGCCCGATGAACCGCGGCATGGAGATCACCCCGCAGGTCGCCGACGGCGCCGGTTCGGTGATCGTGGAACAGGTGGCCAACGGGGTCACGGTCCGGATGGCGGTGCTGTATCTGCTGCTGTCGGGCGAGATCGAGACCAGCACACCCGGAGGAAACACGTGACCGCGGTACTGATCAGGGGTGCCGCCCCCTACGGCGAACAGGTCGCCGACCTGTTGTTGGTTGACGGTGTGATCGCGGTCGTCGGAACCGCAGCAGCGACGGATCCGCGGGCCGTCGATGCCGAAATCGTCGACGGCGCAGGCCTTGTCGTGCTACCCGGGCTTGTCGACCTGCACACCCACCTGCGCGAACCCGGTCGCGAGGACGCCGAGACCGTGGAAACCGGTTCGGCAGCGGCTGCGCTCGGCGGTTACACGGCCGTCTTCGCGATGCCGAACACCGACCCGACCGCGGACACCGCAGGCGTCGTCGAGCAGGTGTTCCGGCTCGGCCGCGATGTCGGGCTGGTCGACGTGTTCCCGATCGGCGCCGTCACCGTCGGCCGCAAGGGCGAGCGGCTCGCCGAACTCGGCGCGATGGCGAACTCGGCTGCCCGGGTCAGGGTGTTCTCCGACGACGGCGACTGCGTCTCCGACGCGCTGCTGATGCGTCGGGCGCTGGAGTACGTCAAGGCGTTCGACGGTGTCATCGCGCAGCACGCACAGGAGCCGCGGCTGACCCAGGGTGCGCAGATGCACGAGGGCGAGGTGTCCGCCCGGCTCGGGCTGACCGGCTGGCCGGCCGTCGCCGAGGAGGCGATCATCGCCCGCGATTGCCTGCTCACCGACCACGTCGGCTCCCGGCTGCACGTGTGCCACCTGTCAACGGCCGGGTCGGTCGAGGTCGTCGCTGCCGCGAAGAAGCGCGGGACGAACGTCACCGCGGAGGTGACGCCACACCACCTGCTGCTCACGGACGAGCGGGCGGTCGGCTACGACCCGGTGTTCAAGGTCAACCCGCCCTTGCGGACCGCCGCGGATGTGACCGCGCTGCGGCAGGCGTTGGCCAACGGGGTGATCGATATCGTCGCCACCGATCACGCTCCACATGCCAGTCAGGACAAGGAAACCGAGTGGGACAACGCCAGTCCGGGCATGCTCGGCCTGCAGACGGCGCTGTCCATCGTCATCGAAACCATGCTGCGGCCGGGCCTGCTCGACTGGCGCGGGGTGGCCAGGGTGATGTCCGAGGCGCCGGCGAGAATCGGTGGCCTCGCCGAGCACGGCCGGCCGATCGCCGCCGGGGAACCGGCCAATCTGGTGCTCATAGATCCAACCGCCAGTTGGACGGTTTCCGGAGAGGTATTGGCCAGCCTGTCGGCGAATACCCCTTTTGAAGGCATGACACTGCCGGGCCGGGTCGTCGCCACCTACCTGCGCGGGCGGTGCACGGTTTCCGCCGGTGCGCTGGCCGGGGCCTGAGGAGCGGGACATGGAGCGGACTGTTTTGGTCGTGCTGCTGGTCGTGCTGTGCGCGTTGGCGGCATTCGGGTTGCTCGTCGGCTGGCGGCATCGGGCCTCCCGGCAGTCCCATCTGGCCGAATTACCCGCCACGCCAGGCGATCTCGGCCCGGATCTGGTTGAGCCGGTGACCGGCATGTATGTCTCGACAACGACATCAGGGACGTGGCAGGACCGGATCGTGGCGCAGGGGCTCGGGCGGCGGGCCAACGGCGCGATCCGGCTCTCCGCCGAAGGTGTCTGCATCGAGCGGGACGGCGAGAGCGACATCTTCGTCCCGGTCGGCGATCTGCTCACCGTCACCACCGCACCGGGGGTGGCGGGCAAAGTCATGGGCATGGCTAACGGAGTCCTCATCGTCCGCTGGTCGCTGGGTGGGGTGTCGGTGGACAGCGGGTTCCGGTCGAACGACTCCGCCGCCCAGGACGACTACATCGACGCAGTGCAGGCCCTCATCGCGAAAGGCCAGGGCGGCGGACGGCCCGCCGACTCACCCAGCACCAACGGAGCCCCCTCATGACCACCGTTTCCGCCCCGGCTGTCTTCGTCCTGGAGGACGGCAGCGTCCAGTACGGATCCGCGTTCGGCGCTGAGGGTACGGCCTTCGGTGAGGCGGTGTTCAGCACCGGAATGACGGGCTATCAGGAGACGCTGACGGACCCGTCCTACCGCCGGCAGGTGGTGATCGCCACGGCGCCACAGATCGGCAACACCGGTTGGGTCGCCGGTGACGAGGCGGATTCCGCCGGCACCGGCGGATCACTCGGGCCGTCGGACAACGAGTCGGAGCGGATCTGGGTCGCCGGGTACGTCATCCGCGAGTTGGCGCCGCGGCCGTCCAACTACCGGGCCACCTCGTCCCTGCCCGCAGAGATGGAACGCCAAGGGGTGGTGGGTATCTCGGGTGTCGACACCCGGGCGCTGGTCCGGCTGTTGCGGACCTCCGGTGCGATGCGGTGTGGCATCTTCGCCGGCTCCGCGGTCACCGAGGTGCCGGCGATGCTGGCCCAGGTGCGCGCACAACCGTCGATGGCCGGCGCGGACCTGACCGGCGACGTGACGACGTCGACCGGTTACGTGGTGCCGGCCGACGGCGAGGAGATCTTCTCGGTCGCCGCGATCGACCTCGGGATCAAGGCGAACACCCCGCGGATGCTGGCCGCTCGCGGCATCCGTACGCACGTCCTGCCGGCCACCACCACGATCGAGCAGATCAAGGCGCTGGGCGTCGACGGGGTATTCCTGTCGAACGGGCCGGGCGACCCGGCCACCGCCGACGCGATGGTCGAGTTGACCCGCGGTGTGCTGACCAACCGGATCCCGCTCTTCGGCATCTGCTTCGGCAACCAGATCCTCGGCCGGGCCTTGGGGTTCGGCACCTACAAGCTGAAGTTCGGGCACCGCGGGATCAACCAGCCGGTGCGCGACCATTCGACCGGCCGGGTCCTGGTGACCTCGCACAATCACGGCTTCGCGGTCGACGCCCCGCTGGACACGGTGACCGATACCGAGTTCGGCCGGGTCCAGGTGGCGTTCAGCTGCTTGAACGATGGCGTCGTGGAAGGCCTGGAATGCCTTGACCGGCTGGCGTTCTCGGTGCAGTTCCACCCGGAGGCGGCCGCCGGTCCGCACGACGCCGGATATTTGTTCGACCGGTTCGTCGACCTGATGGTCGAGGACACCGGAAAGGTCGCCCGTCGGGTCGGCCCGAGCTGGAAGGTCACCGTCTGATGCCCCGCCGCACCGACATTTCGCACGTCCTCGTCATCGGGTCCGGCCCGATCGTCATCGGCCAGGCCTGCGAGTTCGACTACTCCGGAACCCAGGCCTGCCGGGTGCTGCGTGAAGAGGGGATCAGGGTTTCGCTGATCAACTCGAACCCCGCGACGATCATGACCGACCCGGAGTTCGCCGACGCGACCTATGTGGAGCCGATCAACGCGGAGTTCGTCGAGAAGGTGCTCGCCGACCAGGCGGCACAAGGGTTTCCGATCGACGCGGTGCTTGCCACCCTGGGCGGCCAGACCGCGCTGAACACCGCGATCGCGCTGGACGAGCGCGGGGTGCTGGAGAAGTACGGCGTCGAACTGATCGGCGCCGACATTCCGGCGATCAACCGCGGGGAGGACCGGCAGATCTTCAAGGACGTCGTCCGCTCCGTCGGCGGCGACGTGCCGCGGTCGGCGGTCTGCCACACGATGGACGAGGTCCGCGCCGCAGTCGCCGATCTCGGCCTGCCCGTCGTCGTTCGGCCGTCCTTCACCATGGGCGGGCTCGGTTCCGGAATGGCCTATACCCTGGACGATCTCGAACGGATCGCCGGTCGCGGGCTGGCCGCGTCGCAGGCGTCCTTCGGGCCGGCGAATGACGGCCCGGCCAAGTCCGCCGGGCACGCAGCGGGCCATTCGGGCAACGTGCACGCCTCGGTACTGATCGAGGAAAGCGTGCTGGGCTGGAAAGAGTACGAACTGGAACTGATGCGAGACGGCAAGGACAACGCCGTCGTCGTGTGTTCCATCGAGAACGTGGACCCGATGGGGGTGCACACGGGCGACTCGATGACCGTCGCGCCGGCGATGACGCTGACCGACCGCGAGTACCAGCGGATGCGCGACCTGGGGTTGGCCATCCTGCGCGAGGTCGGTGTCGCCACCGGCGGGTGCAACATCCAGTTTGCGATCAACCCGACCAACGGCCGGATCATCGTCATCGAGATGAACCCGCGGGTGTCCCGGTCAAGTGCGTTGGCGTCCAAGGCAACCGGCTTCCCGATCGCGAAGATCGCCGCGAAACTGGCGATCGGCTACACCCTTGACGAGATCGCGAACGACATCACCAAGGCCACCCCGGCGGCATTCGAGCCGTCGCTGGACTACGTCGTGGTGAAGATCCCGCGGTTCGCCTTCGAGAAGTTCCCGGGCGCCGATCCGACGCTGACCACCACCATGAAGTCGGTGGGCGAGGCGATGTCGATCGGCCGGTCGTTCGCCGAGGCGCTGGGCAAGGCGATGCGGTCCATGGAGACCAAGCTGTCCGGCTTCTGGACCGGCCCCGAGGCTGCCACCGGGGACGTTGACGCGCTGCTCGAACAGCTGAAGATCCCGCTGGACGGCCGGATCTACGGCATCGAACGGGCGCTGGGCTGGGGCGCCACCGTCGAGCAGTTGCACGAGGCGACCGGCATCGACCCGTGGTTCCTGGACCAGATCGACCTGATCCGGGCCATTGGCAACGAGGTGCACGACGCAGCGGAGTTGACGCCCGAACTGCTGCGGAGGGCCAAGAAGCACGGGCTGTCCGATCGACAGATCGCCGCGCTGCGACCCGAGTTCTGGACCGCGGGCCCGGAGAATGCCAAGGTCGCCGAGCGGAACGTGCGCGAACTGCGCTGGTCGCTCGGCGTCCGCCCGGTCTACAAGACGGTGGACACCTGCGCGGCGGAATTTGCCGCCAGCACGCCGTACCACTACTCGGCGTACGAGACCGATCCGGCAGCGGAATCAGAGGTGGCGCCGCAACGCGAGCGGCAGAAGGTGATCATCCTCGGTTCCGGGCCGAACCGGATCGGGCAGGGCATCGAGTTCGACTACTCCTGCGTGCACGCCGCGCTCGCGCTGCGGGACGCCGGTTACGAGACCGTCATGGTCAACTGCAATCCGGAGACCGTGTCCACCGACTACGACACCTCCGACCGGTTGTACTTCGAACCGTTGACGATCGAAGATGTGCTGGAAGTCATTCACGCCGAACAGCTTTCGGGCACGGTGGCCGGCGTCATCCCGACGCTCGGGGGCCAGACGCCGCTCAAGCTGGCGCAGGAGCTGCTCGATTCCGGAGTAACGATCCTGGGCACATCGCCGGACGCCATCGACCTGGCAGAGGATCGGGGGCGGTTCGGAGACCTGCTGAACTCCGCCAACCTGCCGGCCCCGGCCTTCGGACTCGCGACGTCCTTCGAGCAGGCACGGGCCGTCGCCGCCCGGATCAGCTATCCGGTGCTGGTCCGGCCGTCCTACGTGCTCGGTGGGCGCGGGATGGAGATCGTCTACGACGAGCCGTCGCTCGCCGACTACATCGACCGGGCCACCGAAATCACCGATGATCACCCGGTTCTCGTCGACCGGTTCCTCGATGACGCGATCGAGATCGACGTCGACGCGCTGTGTGACGGCACCGAGGTCTACCTCGGCGGGGTGATGGAACACATCGAGGAGGCCGGTATTCATTCCGGCGACTCGGCGTGCGTGCTGCCGCCGATCACGTTGGGCCGCAGCGACGTTGCCACCGTGCGGTCGCACACCGAGGCGATTGCGTTGGGTGTGGGGGTGCGGGGGTTGCTGAACGTGCAGTACGCGTTGAAGGACGAGACGCTCTACGTGCTGGAGGCCAATCCCCGGGCGTCCCGCACCGTGCCGTTCTCGTCCAAGGCAACGGCGGTGCCGTTGGCGATGGCGGCGGCCCGGATCATGCTGGGGGCCACCATCGCGGAGTTGCGGGCCGAGGGCATGCTGCCGGCTCGCGGTGACGGTGGTTCGTTGCCGGCGGGTGCGCCGGTGGCCGTCAAGGAGGCGGTGCTGCCGTTCCATCGGTTCCGCCGCCCGGACGGCACGGGCGTCGACTCGTTGCTGGGGCCGGAAATGCGCTCGACTGGTGAGGTGATGGGCATCGACACGGCCTTCGGTCCGGCGTTCGCGAAGTCGCAGACCGCGTCGTACGGCTCGTTGCCGACCAAGGGCACGGTGTTCGTGTCGGTGGCCAATGCCGACAAGCGGGCCATGGTGTTCCCGGTGAAACGGCTAGCGGACCTGGGTTTCCGTATCGTGGCGACCGAGGGCACCGCGGAAATGTTGCAGCGCAACGGCATGGACGTCGAGGTGGTGTCGAAGTACTTCGAGGGTGAGGGCACCGGGGAGGGCACGGTCGTTGAGCTGATCCGCGCCGGGCAGATAGACCTGGTGATCAATACCCCCTACGGGCAGTCCGGACCGCGGGTGGACGGGTATGAGATCCGCACCGCCGCGGTTTCGGCGGATATCCCGTGCATCACCACTGTCGCCGGCGCCGCCGCCGCCATCCAGGGCATCGAGGCGCTGACCAGATCCGACGTCGGCGTCGCACCCCTGCAGATCCTGCATGCCCGGCTGCGGGTCAGCCGGGACCGGGAGGCAGGATAGTCGGCAATGCGCAACGACTCGGGGGACTTGCTATGGGGGTGACCCCATGGGCGTGACAGGGCTGGCTTACCGGCACCTGGCTCGACCAGTGCTGTTCCGGGTCGGCAAGGGTGATGCGGAAACGGTGCACCACCGCACGCTGCGCGCGCTGTCCCGGGTCTCCCGTTCGAAGCGGGCGGTCGCCGTGCTGGCGGCGTTGCGGAAGGAGTACCCGGCGCCGCGCCGGGTCTTCGGGGTCGACTTCCCGTCGGCGGTGGGTCTCGCGGCCGGTATGGACAAGGACGGCGTCGCGCTGCGGGCGTGGCCGGCCCTGGGCTTCGGGTTCGTCGAGGTCGGGACGGTGACCGCGCATGCGCAGACCGGTAATCCGCGCCCGCGGCTGTTCCGGCTGACCGAGTCCGAATCGATCATCAACCGGATGGGGTTCAACAACTCCGGCGCCGCCGAGCTGGCCTCGAATCTGCGGAAGGTCGGGAACATTGGTGTTCCGCTGGGGATCTCGCTCGGCAAGTCCAAGGTCACGCCCGTCGAGTCGGCCGTCGGCGACTACCTGACCTCGCTGCGTGCGGTGTACCAGTACGCCGACTACATCGCGGTGAACGTCTCCAGCCCGAACACCCCCGGGCTGCGGGGTCTGCAGGACAAGGAGCCCCTCGACGAGCTGCTCGGTGCGATGACCGCGGAGGCGGGCAGCCTGGCGTGGACCCATCGCCGGGAGGACGACCCGGTTCCGGTGCTGGTCAAGATCGCGCCGGACCTGTCCGACGAGGCCATCGGCGAGCTGCTGGAGGTCTGTGCCGACCGGGATATCGCCGGCGTCATCGCCACCAACACAACAGTGGATCGGCACGGGGTCACCGAGGCCGAGACCATGGTGGCGGCCGAGGCCGGCGGCCTGTCGGGTCGGCCGCTCGCGGCGCGTGCGCTGGAGGTCGTTCGGTTCGTCACGTCGCATTGCGATCTGCCGGTGATCGGGGTTGGGGGCATTTCCAGCGCGCAGGATGGGCTGCGGATGCTGGATGCTGGTGCCAGTCTGTTGCAGCTGTACACGGGGTTCATCTATTCGGGACCCCCGTTGCTGTCCGAGCTGAACAGGGCAATCGCCCAACGCAGCTGAGTTCTCGCCGAGTAGGGGTAGGTCAGTTGTCCATCATGGAGCCGTTCGGGCATCGGTTGGTGACCGCGATCGACAACCGCGGACCGCTGTGCGTGGGGATTGATCCGCATCCGGGTTTGTTGCAGGCGTGGGGCTTGCCGGCGTCGGTGCAGGGTCTGGAACGGTTCGCGATGACGGTGGTCGAGGCACTCGGTCCGACGGTGGCGGTGCTCAAGCCGCAGTCTGCCTTCTTCGAGTCCTACGGTTCGGCCGGAATCGCCGTGCTGGAAAGGGTTCTCGCGGACACACGGGAGGCGGGGGCGCTGGTCTTGCTGGACGCGAAGCGCGGCGACATCGGGTCGACCATGGCCGCTTACGCCGCGGCATATCTGACCGCGACGTCGCCGCTGGCGGCCGATGCGCTGACAGTGTCGCCGTATCTCGGCTTCGGGTCCCTGTTACCGGCGCTGGATGTGGCGCTCGCGGAGGGCCGTGGCCTGTTCGTGCTGGCATTGACGTCCAATCCAGAGGGCAAGCAGGTGCAGCATGCCCGACACGATGACGAGAAGACCGTCGCCCAGTCGATCGTCGACCAAGTCGGCGCGGTGAATGCGGGGGATTACCCGATCGGGTCGATCGGATTGGTCGTCGGCGCGACCATCGGCAAGACCGGGGTGGATCTGTCCGGAGTCAACGGTCCGATTCTTGCGCCCGGGCTCGGCGCCCAGGGGGCGACCGCGCGGGATCTGCAACGGGTTTTCGCCGACGCACACGGTGCACTGCTGCCAACGACAAGTCGAGAGGTGCTCGGCGCCGGGCCGACGGTCGCCGGACTCCGCGAGGCGGCGCAGCGGACCGTGGACGAGGTTCGGGCGGCGCTGGGCTGACCGAATTCGACTCTGCGGGTTCGCGCCGCGGCTGGCATTTGCGCGGCAGTTGGACGCGCTGGACCGGGACTCTCGTGGACGGTTGCCGCCTGACTCCTGCTCGGGCGCCCTTTCTCGCTGCCCGACCTTTGATCGCTGCCCGTCCTCAGAATGGTGGGTCATCGTCGGATGGCGCGGCTTTGCTGCTGTCCGACGCGGCCGTTGCATTGTCCGGTCGGTGATCATCGGCGGCGGGGTTCGTCGCGGCTGCCGGGTTCTTGCCGGTGGCGGGGTTCGTGGTGTCTGCGGTCGGGCCGGGCGGGTTGGTCTTTCCTTGGAGGAAGAAGTTGGTGGTTTTCCGGAGTTCTGGGGGGAATTGGTCGTCGAGATCTGTGGTGTCGCTGGTGTTGTCGGTGTGCTGGTGTTCGAGGGGGTCGATGATCTGTGGTGGAGGAAGGGTGTACGTGCGGCCGAGGGGTGTTGTCCAGTGGGTGGTGCCGTCGGGGTCGCGGGTGTTGAGGAATCCGCCGCCGTCCTTGGCGCGGTGATGGTGGTGGCATTTTCCATCGAGGGTGGTGTGGTTGGTGCGGCCGCCGGTGGGTTTGCCTGGTCGGAAGGGTTCGATGTGGTCGATTTGGCAGCGGTCGGCGGGTTGTAGGCAGCCGGGGGTGCGGCAGGTGCGGTCTCTGGCGATGATGAATTGTTTGAGGGTTACTGGTGGTTCGTAGCGGGTGCGGCCGTAGTCCAGGACGGTCCCGGAGGTGGGGTCGTAGAGGATTCGTTGCAGGACGGCGTCGGCGGCGATGGTGCGGGCTTGGTCGGCGGTGATGGCGCCGTGGCCGGCGAGTTCGCAGGGGTCGTTGGAGCCGAGGAGGACTTGGTAGGGGACCAGGACTTGGATGTGGGGCCGGCGGCCGTGCCGGGCGGGCAGGACACGACGCTGTCCGGCGGGCGCACGTTCAGCGACGTCCTCATCGGCCTCCGCGTCGCCGGTTGCGGCATCGCGGGTGGAACCCGCCGTTGTTTCGGTGGTGGTGGCCGCGTCGGCGGTGTCATGCGCAACGTCGGCGTTGGTGTTGGCGGTGTCCTTGGCGGCAGTGTTCGGAGGTGATGATTCCGTGCCCGGCGGGGTTGCTGCCGGTGTGGGTTCGGCCGGTCCTGGTGGTGCTTGAGCGATATCGGTTCCATTAGCGGGTGCTCCACAGGCCGGTGGGGCGGGGGCGGGTTGGGCACAGCGCGGTGTGGGTGGTGTCCCGGCGAGTAGGTCCAGGCACACCCGGGCGAGGCCGTCGACCCTTCTGGCGCCGAGGGTTCTGGGGTCACCGGGAGTTTTCGCGGCGTCGGCGAGCCCGGTCGCGGCTTCCCAGATCGCGGCGATCTGTTCGGCGGGGGCGAGGACTTTGAGCCCGGCCATGCCGTCGTTTTCGGCCCACCTGGTCATGGTGCGGTCCTTGCGGGCTTTGCGGTGCCGGTCGGCGGCGCCGTCGGGGTCGAGGGCGATGACCCGGCGGACGGCGCGGCGGCGCAGTTGTTCGGCGGTGATGGTGCTGCCCTTGACGGTCACTGCGGGGAGCAGGTCGGCCTCGACGGCGGCGGCGACCTCCGCGGTGGTGGTCGCGGTCGCGGAGGCCAAGCCCATCGCGTGCCCGGAGTCGATCAACCCGGCCCGTAAGGCTTCCAGGGTTTGCGGGAGCCGCATCGTCATGGTCCGGGCGGTGCTGATCGCGTTCCCGGCGGTGCGGTCGCTGGTCCGCAGGGCGAACCCGATCTCGGTGGGCAGCATCTCGGCCAGGCCGGGGTAGTTCCGGGACAGCATCGCCAGGTCGGTGTACTGCTCGGCCTCCAGCCAGGCCAGGACCCGGGCGCGGGCGGTGATGGTTTCCAGCACGGCGTTGGCCCACCCGGTGACGACCCGGTCGGTCACCCCGGCGTCCCGCGCCGACCGGGCAGTGGCCACGGCCTGGTCCGGGTCGGTCACCGGGGCGGGGGCCAACTCATCGGGGCGCTCGCTGAGCGCAGCAACGAGGTCCGGTCCGGGTGGCAGGGTGCTGATCCGGGTGCGCCAGCACCCCAGTTCGATCATCGCGGCCCCGACCTGGGTGATCCCGTCGAGCAGCCCGAGCCGCACCGCCCGGTCGGTCTCGGTGCGGGCGGCACCGGGGTGCCCCCGCCACCGGGCGAACGCGGCATCGACATCGGTGGGGTCACCCGGCAGGACAACGGTGCGCCGGCCGCTGATCGGTGCCCGGGAGCGGGTGCCCCGGGAACGCGTGCCAAGGGAACCCGACGCGGCTCGCGATGGACCAGGCCCCGACTGCGACTTCGACTGTGACTGCGACAGGCGACCAACCGGGCGTCCCGCTGATCGGCGGCCCGTTTGCTGCACCGACGGGACGAACACCGCCGCCATTGCCTGCTCACGCACCGACCCGCCCCGACCGGGTAGCAGCACCCGTAACCGCGGTGCGGGTTCCACACCCGGCGCGCGCCACACCGCAACACGTTCCCCGATCGCCACCCGTGCCTCGAACATGCCACATCATAACATTCAATTCGAACACATGTCTAGTAATCGTTCGATTCGGCGAGGGAGTCTGTCCGCCGGTTGCCGTGGGTGAACGGCAGACCGCGCGGACATGGGTTCGCCTGATGTCAGGCACGAGATACTTTTTCCGATCGCGGTCCAGCGAGCCTCATCGACAAGGACGGGCTCGTTCTCGACGTTGAGGCCGAGCGCACGACCGCCGGTGCACCCCATCGGCTGGTCCCAGACCGACCCGCCAGGCCTGGTACGCACACATCGCGGCCCCGGACGGTTAACAGCGGATGAACGAACAGTCCAGCCTGTGCCTCCACGACACGGCGGGCTGCCGGAACAGCAGCCCTGCAATGAGTCGGCCGCGCAGTCCTTCGAGGCCATCCGGCACGGGAATCGGGTCATCCTCGCGATCGCAAACGGCTACCTGTCGCTGGACAAGGGCGGACCCGGGGGCCGCGATGAGCGCCCAGGCGGGAAATGCGACGCAGTGCAGGATGAACTTCCGCTGAACGTACGCCCGCTCCAACCGTAATTGCGCGCAGAAGGGGGCGACCACAAATCACCGCTTCGCGTTGCTGATCGGGCTGACCAGGAGGAATCTGTTCCGGTACCCAACCCAGGAGTAATCATGCGGATGCGCCGAATGACACGTCGAATTCTGCAACACACCGCGCTCACGTTGGTCCTGGTCCTGGGCCTGGCCGGGCTCAGCAGTCCGACGGCATTGGCCCAGGCAACAGCACATTCGACATCCGGCGACGGAGGCGTTACCTATTACCTCGCATTGGGCGATTCGCTGTCCCAGGGCTACCAGAATGGGCACATCACCGATCGTGGTTACGTTGATGCCCTTTATGCCACCTTGAAGGCCAAACAGCCTCGGCTCGAGCTCAAGAAACTGGGCTGTCCGGGTGAGTCGACCACCACCATGATCAAGGGTGGGATTTGCCCGTACGCAGAGGGCTCACAGTTGGCCGCGGCGAAGAAGTTCATCAAGGATCACCAGGGAAAGATCGCCAAGATCACCATCACCATCGGATCGAATGACGTGCTGCGATCCTCGACGGATGGCACCTCCTGCCTGGGAGCCAGCGGGATCATTGCCACCTGCGCCCTGGCCGGCATCAGCGATGTCCGGAAGAACCTGCCAACGATCCTCAAACCGCTGCGCGATATGACCGGACGCGGCGCGGCACGTGCCGGCATGAGCTACTACGACCCCTACCTGGCGGCGTGGCTGCAAGGGCCCGCCGGTCAGGCGCTTGCCAAGCAGTCGCTGACCTACATCAATCTGCTGAACGGCGTACTGGCGTTGGGGTATCTGCAGAACAGCTTCCGGGTTGCGCCGGTTGCCTTCGCGTTCCAGACCAACAACTTCAGAACGCAGAATTTCCCCGGGCTCGGCGAGGTCCCGACCAACGTCGGCACCATCTGCACCTACACGTTGATGTGTACCGCGGGCGACATTCACGCGAATGACCTCGGCTACCTGAAGATTGCGGACGTCTTTGCACGGACATTCGGACATTGGTGACATCGACGGCGACCACCAGCGTATTTCCTGGTAATGACTGTTCGAAGCGTTAGATGGTGATGCCGATCGGACCTCCGATCGGCGCCCACTGGATGCTTCCACGAATGCGCCCCGGCGCGGCGGCGAACTCCGATTCGATTGCTGTCCGGTTCTGTCGGAAGTGCGTCCAACCCTCGTAGTGCACCGGGATAGTGGTGGCCGGATTCAATAGACCCAGCAGTTCAATGCCTTCTCGCGCAGTCATCGTGTACCGGACCGGGCCCGTGACACCGAACCGGACCGCCCCCAGGTGCAGCAGGACGGTGCCGACGTCGAATCGATCGGCAACCTCTCGGACGCCGTCGAAGAGCACAGTATCCCCGGAGATCCACAGCGCGCCGTTGGCCTGACCGTCCCACCGCAACGCGAACCCGATCACGTCTCCGGTGATCGGCCGGCTGCCGGGCGGCCCGTGCCGACACGGGGTCGCAGTCACCTCGAGAGTCGGTTTGCCGGCCGCCTCGAGTCGAGTCGTCGACCAGGGCGCCAAGCCACGGGCGTTGCCGCCCAGCCGCCTGGCACCGGAAACTGTTGTCAGCACGGTCTCCGCGCTGGGCAGTAGCGCCCGGCCGGAGTCGTCGAGATTGTCGGCATGGTGATCGTGGCTGAGCAGCACCGCGTCGATGTGTCCGACATCGCCGGCGGCAATTGACGGACCCGTTGCCTTCCGCGAGCTCGACCCCCAGCCGAAGGTGTACCGCCGGCCGGGGGTGTCGAACGTCGGGTCGGTCAACAGGCGCCATCCGTCGAACTCGATCAGCGCCGTCGGCCCACCGATATGGGTGACCCGGACCTCCGTCACGGTGCGTCGGCGAGCTGCCCCGCGCACGGTTCGGGATGGTGACCAGCGGCGGTGCCGGCGATGTGGGCCAGCGCCCAGTCCAGCGCGTAGTCGGCGACCTGTTCCCAGCCCTCCTGGGCGGGCAACAGGTGCGGCCCAGCGAATTCCTTGATCTCGGTGATGGTCGCGGACTTGTAGTGCTTGGCGTTGGACCGTTGGATGCTGGGCGGCATCAGGTGGTCCTGGGTGCCGGAAATGAACAGCAGCGGCGTCCGCTTGTCGTTGTGGTAATTCACCCAGTTGTCCTGATGGCCGGGGGTGACGTTGGCCAGCGCCGTTCCCCAGAAGATGTTGCCCGAGGCCGGAATGTGATAGCGCTCGTACAGGGCCTTCGACTGCTCGTCGGTGAACGTATTGGTGAACGCATACTTCCACTGGTCCAGCGTGAAACCCACGGCGCGGTGGCGATTCGCCGGATTCTTCAGCACCGGGAAGGTGGATTTGACCTGCGAAAGCGGGATCACCTGGACGCCCTCGGTCGGCGCGGAGTTGATCGCAACGCCGGCGGCGCCGTAACCATGGTCCAGCAGGATCTGCGTAAAGACCCCGCCGGCCGAATGGCCGATCAGAATCGGGGGCTTGTCGAGGCCGCCGACAATCTCCTCGAGACGGCCGATGATCTGTGGCACCGTGACCGCCTCGATCGGGGATGGGTCCGCATTCAAGGACTCGACCTCAACCTCGAAACCGGGGTAGGCGGGTGCGATGACCCGGTACCCCTTCGCCTCGTAGTGCTTGATCCAGTCTTCCCAGCTTCGCGGGGTCACCCAGAAGCCGTGGATCAGCACAATGGTGTCGGGCGCGGATGGGTCGGTGCTGGTTGGTTCTGTGCTCATGATGCTCCCTCGAGAATTGATTCAGGACAAGCTTCCTTCCCCCTGGAACGACGCCCCCGGTACCTGACCCCTCCCCTTACGAGCTGAGAAACGCCAACAGATCCGCCGAGAGTTCCTCCTTGTGGGTGTCGGTAATGCCGTGCGGGGCACCTGGGTAGACCTTGAGTTCTGCCCCGGCGATTCGGTCGGCTGACGCCCGGCCGCCGACGTCGAAAGGGACTACTTGGTCGTCGTCGCCGTGAATGACGAGCGTTGGGACATCGATCTTGTCGAGGTCCGGCCGGAAATCGGAGGCCGAGAATGCGGTGATGCACTCCAGGGCGTTGCGATGTCCAGCCTGCATCCCTTGCAGCCAGAACGCGTCGCGAACGCCTCGAGACGGGTTTTCACCCTTTCGGTTCGCACCGAAGAACGGCCCATCGGCCAGATCCTTGTACATCTGCGAGCGGTCTGCCAGTGACCCGGCCCGGATGGCGTCGAAGACCTCGATCGGTACGCCGTTCGGGTTGTCGTCGGTCCTGAGCATGAACGGTGGAACGGCCGACACCAGGACGATTTTGGCGACCCTGGCCGTGCCATGCCGGCCCACGTACCGCGCGACCTCGCCGCCGCCGGTCGAGAACCCCACTAGCGTAAGGCCGCGCAGGTCGAGGATGTCGATCAGGGTGGCGAGATCGTCGGCATAGGTGTCCATGTCATTGCCGCCCCAGGTTTGCGTCGACCTGCCGTGCCCCCGTCGGTCATGCGCGATGACGCGAAACCCGTTGGCGGCCAGGAAGAGCATCTGGGACTCCCAGCTGTCCGAGTTGAGCGGCCAGCCATGGCTGAGCAGGACCGGCGGCCCGCTGCCCCAATCCTTGTAGTAGATCTGTGCGCCGTCCGAGACCGTCACGAAACCCATCGGCATCCTCCCGCTGGTGTCGCTCCCCAGCATGGACGGCGGACCGCCGACGCGAATCCCGTATGGCGCGTAGTCGTGACCGTCCTGGATCCGGCGAGTTCACCGATCGGCGCCGGCCGGTGATTCAATCCGGTGAGTGATCCAGCGCCGCCCCGAGTTGACGCCGAGACGAGACACCGAGCTTCTGGTAAATCTTGCGCAGGTGATAGTCGATGGTGTGCCGGCTGACAACGAGGGCACATGCGATTTCGGCATTTGTCGCGCCGGCGGCCGCAAGGCGGGCGACAGCCTGCTCCTGGGGCGTGAGAACCGTTTTCCCGTCGTGGGATTCGCCGCTGTCCGAGAGTCTCGGCGCACCGGTGGCAGCGAGTTCCCGACGTGCGCGCGCAGCGAACGAGGCGGCACCCATGTCCTGGAAATGGTCAAGGGCGATGCCCAGCTCGATCCGCGCGTCCCGGCGACGCTTCTTTCGCCGCAGCCATTCACCCCACAGCAAATGGGTGCGAGCAAGGTCCGCACGCGCCCTGGTTCGCGCGAGATGCTCAGTTGCGGCCTGATAGTGCCCCGCCGGCTCGCCGTCGGCCTCCGCCAGCACGCCGCGGGATCGCTCGAGAACCCCCAGACCCCAGTCTGTCCCGCAGGCCTGCGCCACCACAGCCAATTCTGCCAGGGCAGCTCGCGCCTGGTCCCGTCGTCCGGACCTTGTCGCTGCCTCCACCAGATCTGGTAGTACCCGGATGCTGATCTGCATGAAGTCGAAATCGTGGATCTTCTTGGCGATCGAATAGGCGCTCTCGTAGTCGCCCGCGGCGATGTCCAGGACCAGGAAGCCGGTGCGGGCAAGGGTCTCCGCGCCGCCGATGCCGAGATAGATAGCGGCTGGACGGGTCGCTTCGATGGCCTCCCGAACCGTGCCGTCGCCGCCGCGCCAGCCCAGATATTCCGCGTTGCGGAACATTTCCTGTTGGGCGGGGGTCATGCCGAGGGCGTCCCGCACCTGGCTCAGCTCGTCGAGGTAGCGGGCGGCCGAATCCAGTTGACCCATCACGGTTTCGCTGACCGAGAGGATGAACAAGAGCTGGTCGAGCACATGCAGGGCGCCGCTGTCGCGAGCGGCATCGACGGCTTGAACCAGGATGTGATTGCGGGCGCGGTCGTCCCACAGGGCAGTGGTCAGGGCGACACTGAGCGAGCCCCAGAGCAGGATCTCTGCCAGCGGCGCGTCGCTGCCACTGAGTGCATCGACGGCCGCGCGGAGCCGCGGCTGGGCAGTGGGAAAAGGGTCGGCCACCAGACTGGCCAGCCCGGCCAGCATGAGGTTGGGGATCGACGGCTCGGCAAGATCAAGTCGCGATGCCCGCACGGCCAAATCGGTCAGGCTGATGCCCTCGGTCAGCCATTCCGAGCTGAGTGCTCGCTCGAAGGCGGTCAACAGCGCGTCACGGGCCAACACCGGAGATGTGCTCGCAAATGCGTCCGCGGCGGCGGCGCAGATCGCCGGGACCGCTGCCATTGCGCCGGCCTGTCCGGTGAAGGCCAACGCAGAACCGCGGATCATCAGGCTTCGGCCGCTGTTGACCTCGTTCGCGCTGTCGATCCCGGCATTGTCGAGGATGGCAATTGCCTGCACCCCGCGGCCGGCCATCAAAGCCGCCTCGGCAGCAGCCAACGACCGCTTGATTCGGCCCTCGCCCTCGGGTGAGAGCTCGACAGCGCGGGCCAGGAAGGATGCCCGCGCCGAGTAGCCGCCGCGCTCTCGCGCCCGTTCGGCGGCCTGTTCCAGCAGTCCGGCGACCTCCTCGTCGGTTCCGACGCAACCAGCGGCCAGGTGCCAGGCTCGCCGATCGACGTCGCGTTTCCGGCGGATCACCGCGGCCAGCGCGTTGTGCACCCGTCGCCGTTGACCGCCCGCAGCGCCGGTGTAGATGGCCGATCGCACCAGCGGATGCCGGAATTCGATGCTGGCACCGATCGTCACCAGATTGGCTGCCTCGGCGAGATCTGCTGCGTGCACGTCGATCCCGAGCACGGCTGCGGCCGAGGCAACGTAGGCGGGATCGCCGGTCGGCTCGGCGGCAGCCAGCAGCAGCCAGGTCTGGACGTCTGCCGGAAACGCCGTTGCCTGACGAAGGTAGTGGGCCTCCAGATGGCTCCCGACCGGGAGGGGTTCTGGCAGCAGGGTCAGCCCGACGAGCTGATGCGTCGACAGTTCCTGCGCGAGATCGATGATGGCCAGCGGATTCCCGCCGGTAGCCGTGACGATCTGATCGGAGATGCGACGATCAAGGCGACGAGTCACGACGCGCCGCAACAGGCTGAGCGCGTCGGCCGCGGCAAGACCCTCGATCTCCAACACCGGAAATCCGTCGAATGCGTTGACCGATGGGTCCCTGCGATGTCCGATCACCATGCCGACGCGCTCGTTGTCGAGTCGGCGCGCGGCGAAGGCAAGCGCGTCGATCGACTCCTGATCCAGCCACTGGGCGTCGTCGATGAGCAGCAAGAGCGGACGGTCCCGGGCGAGACCCTCGAGCAGGGTGTGCACGGCAAGCCCGATGAGAAATCGATCGGGCGGGGGGCCGGCCGCAATGCCGATGGCAACCTTCAGCGCCTCGCGTTGCGGGATCGGAAGAATGTCCTGAATCGATCCCGCCGAATGTGCCAGCCGTTGGATGGCGGCGAACGGGAGATTGGTTTCTGCTTCGGCACCACCCAGCCGAATAGTGGCCAGCCCGTCACCGACCCGGCTGAGATGGTCGAGCAGGGCGGTCTTGCCAATGCCCGCATCGCCACGGACGACCAGCACCTCGCTCCGGCCGCTGCGCACGGACGTCACCAGCCGGTTCAGGGCAGCATGTTCGTCGGCCCGTCCGACCAAGTCGTCATCCGGAGTTGGAGTTGCATTGTCGCGATCGGCCACGAGATCAGAGCCTCTTGTTCACGGAGCCAACAAAATAGCGCACAGGTCGTCCATTGGCGAGAGCACCCAAATGTGCAAGTGGCGTCTTGCGCATTTCCGACGATGGTGCAAGTCTTGACTTGCACGTCACCACGAGATCGTCAGCTCAACCCTGGAGGCGACATGAAGCCGGATCGGATCGAACGCGACATCGTCATCGCGGCACCCATCGAGCGGGTATGGAAGGTACTGACCGCGCCCGAACACGTCGGGGTGTGGTTCGGCCAGGGCCAACCCGTCGAGATTGATCTGCGACCGGGCGGCACGATGGTCCTCGACCATGGCACGCACGGTCTCTTCCCCACAAAGATTGTGACAGTCGAGGAGCCGCACCGGTTCTCCTACCGTTGGGCGAGCGCCCACCCGGGGGAGCCGGCGACCGAGGCGAACTCCACCCTGGTCGAGTTCACCCTGTCGACCGAGGGTGACAAGACCCGGTTGGTGGTGGTCGAGACCGGCTTCGCATCGCTGGAGATCCCGCCGGAACGGGAAGCAACCGCCGGCTACGACAGCCACGCGGCGGGCTGGCTCGAGGTCACCGGGAATCTGGCCCGGTACGCGGAACAGCTGTAGTGCCGGTCCCGTCGGGGGGTCGTGACAGCACGGACAACGTCGACAGTGTGCTCGCGGCGCTGGCCGATCCCATGCGTCGGCGGATTCTCGATCTGCTGGCCGGCCATCCGGAATCGACCGCGACCCTGCTGGCCGGTGAGCTGCCGGTCAGTCGGCAGGCCGTCGTCCAGCACCTGGCGGTACTGGAAAGCGTCGAACTGGTCGCCAGCGGTCGGGTCGGGCGCGAGCGCCGCTACCGCGTCCGGCCCGAGCGGTTGACGGCAACCGCCGCCTGGATGACACGCGTTGCGCAGCAATGGGACTCGCGGCTGAATGCGATCCGGTTGCTGGCCGAAGCGGCAGAGCCGCCGGTTGACGATTGACGGCCGCCGGCGACGAGGTCGCCCTACCGGCTACTCCGCAGGCGGCGGGAAGATCTCGTCGATCTCGTCGAGGTCGTCCGGCGTCGGCACGAAAGCCGTTGCCGCCGCAGCATTGGCCACAACCTGGTCCGGAGTCGTCGCGCCCGCGATCACCGACGACACCAGGGGATTCGCGAGCAGCCAGCCGAACGCAACCTGCAGCATGCTCACGCCGCGCTGGTCGGCGAATTCCTGCAGGCGTTCCAATGCGTCCCAGGGCGCGGAATCCAGCAGGTGCGGTTTCTGTTCCCGCAGTCGGCTGCCGGCCGGAGCGTCCGCCCGGGTGTACTTGCCGGACAGCAGCCCGTTGGCCAGCGGGAAGAACGGGAGCACGCCGATGCCGAAAGCGGTCGCGGCCGGGATCAAGTCCCGTTCGATACTCCTGTTGAGCAGCGAATACTCGTTCTGCGCCGAGATGAACGGCACTCGCCCGGCGCTTTTGGCCACCCAGGCCGCATCCGCCAACTGCCAGCCGCTGAAGTTGGAATGCCCGATGTAACGAACGAGGCCGGCCGCGACCAATTCGTCGAGGGCGGCGAGCGTCTCGTCGATCGGGGTCAGCGGATCCGGTTGGTGCAACTGATACAGGTCGATCCAGTCGGTGTTGAGCCGGCGCAACGAGGCCTCCACGGCAGCGCGCACGTACCGCCGCGATCCGCGGGCATTGAAGTCCGGCCCGTTGGCGCCGCCGGCGTCCATGCCGAATTTCGTCGCAACAATGACGTCCTTGCGCCGACTGCCCAGGACGGTGCCGAGCATCTCCTCACTTCGGCCGGCCGGAGCACCGTAGATGTCGGCGACGTCGAAAAACGTGATCCCGGCGTCGATGGCGGCATCGACGACGGCGCGGGAGCCGTCGACCGTCACGGAGGCGGTGTGTGATCGACCCAGGTTGTTGCAGCCGAGGCCGGTTGCCGACACCGCAAGACCCGAGCGCCCGATGCGCCGAAAGTTGTTCTCACCCATCGCCAGAGACTACGACCGGCCAGCGATGACGACGCGCGGCGGCGCCGTCGTCCCGCCCAGGTGGAAGGTGCTGCTGAACCGCACCGACTGCGGCCGGCCACCGTCGACGAGATCGAGGACGGCCCGCCCGGCCGCGCGGCCCTGTTCGGCCGCCGGCTGCACCAACGTGGTCAGGTCGTGCGGGATGATCCGGTCCAGCGCGATCCCGTCGAACCCGACGACACTGAGATCGCCCGGAACCTGCAGGCCGAGTTCTTCCGCCGCCCTGATGACACCGGCCGCCAGCAGATCGCTCTGCGCCAGGATCGCCGTCGGCCGGTGATCGGGATTATCGAGCAGCGCGTGACCGGCGAGCATGCCCTCGTCCACGAAGCTGCCTGCCGTCACCACCCCGCCGCTGTCCGGGAAGACCGCCCGGACGCCGCGCAATCGGTCGAGGGTGACCTGGACCGTGCCGGCCTGCTCCCGTTCGGGGGTGAGCGGCCCTCGATCATCGCTGCCGTCGACGCCGTCCAGTGGTAGCGCCACGATCGCCACGTTCGTATGGCCGAGATCGGCCAGGTGTTGCGCCGCTCGCCTGCTCGCGGGTTCGTCGTCGAGCGAGATGGTCAGCACCCCGTCGAGCGGCGGCCCGCCAAGGGCGACCGCCGGAATGGCCCGCCGGCGTTGGATGTCGATCGACCGGGCGATGCGACCGCTGCACCCGAGCAGGATCACCCCATCCATGGACGCGGACTCCATCGCAAGGGCGCTTTCGCCGACGTCGGTCAGCAGGAGCAGGCCGTGGCCGTCCGCCGAGGTTTCTTGCGCGATACCGTCCAGGAAGGCGATGCGGATGGGGTCCCGAAAGGCGGCCAGCACCCGTTCCTCCATGACGACGCCGATGATGCCGGATCTGCCCTGGCGCAACGAACGACCGCGTGGATCCGGGCCGGCGTAGTGCAGCTCTTCGGCGGCCGCCAGCACCTTGTCGCGGGTGGCCGCCGACACCGGACCGGAACCGCTGAACGCCAGCGACGCCGTCGATACCGAGACACCGGCCACAGCCGCCACCGCGGCCAGCGTTGGTCGCTTGGCGACCGGTGTGCCACGTTCCGAGACGGTCATACCCGGTCGGGACCTGCGGGTCGTCGCGATCTTGCCGGCACCGTCATGCACATCAGGGTAGTCGAAACGATTCGAGCTGGCGGGTTTCGGCCGGCACCTTGCGGACCAGGACAACGGCGGTCGTCATCTTGCCTGATCTGGACTGACCCGTGTGATGTTCGTCGGAGCCGTTGACCACATCCGGTCACCGCCCCTATCGTTGTCGAAACGATTCGATCGAAACGATTCGATCGCGCACGATATCCTGACGGCCGATGTGTGATCGCACCGACACCGTGGGTCATCGTGTGATCGTTGACCAGTCCGTCTCGACGCAGAACCCGAGGAATGCCGTGTCCCACCCAGCTCCCGCTTCCAGCCAGCCGGCCGGATCCGAGGCCCTCACCCGCCCGCAGATCGTCGCCTGGCGTAACGCCGTCTTCGTGATCTTTGCGTTGTCCGGAATCGGCCTGGCCAGCTGGGTTGCGCGAACGCCGTCCATTCGGGATGCGCTGGGGGCCAGTACTTTTGAAATGGGCCTGATCGTTTTCGGGCTCGCCGCCGGTTCGATCGTCGGCCTGACGACCTCCAGTCATGTGCTGGCCAGGATCGGCTCTGCGGCCACCATCAGGGCCAGCGTCATCGGTGCCGGGGTAGGCCTCGCGCTCACCGGGATCGGCGCGTCCGTGACCATGCCGGCGCTGGTCGTCACCGGTCTTGCGCTGTTCGGCCTCGGCGTCGGAATGTGTGACGTCTCGATGAACGTCGAGGGCGCGGCCAACGAGCGTCAACTCGGCCGCACCGTGATGCCGCTGTTCCACGCGATGTTCAGTGGCGGGACGATTTTGGGCGCGGCATTGGGTGCGCTTGCCGAGCTGGCCGGGATCGCCATCGCCGTTCATCTCGGCCTTGTCGGCCTGCTGATGATCATTGTCGTGCTGTTGAGCACCCGTTACCTGCAGCCCGATCCCGCCGCTGCGGAGGCCGCTGCGGCCCACACCGCACAGCAGGCGGAGGCCGGATCGGCGACCACCGGCTGGCGATCCCGGATCGGGATCTGGCGCGATCGGCGCACACTGCTGATCGGATTGATCGTGCTGGGCATGGCGTTCGCCGAGGGCAGCGCGAACGACTGGCTGGCGCTGGCCATGGTCGACGGGCACGGCGTGGACAACGCCACCGGCGCATTGGTGTTCGGAATTTTCGTGACCGCCATGACGGTCGGTCGGGTGTTCGGTGTCTACCTCCTGGACCGGTTCGGCCGGGTTCCGGTGCTGCGGGTCTCCGCGGTGTTCGCCGGCGTCGGCCTCGTCGTAGTGATCTTCGCGCCGGTCGCCTGGCTGGCCTGCATCGGTGTGGTGCTGTGGGGTCTGGGTTCCGCGCTCGGCTTCCCGGTGGGTATGTCGGCGGCGGCGGACGATCCGCGGAACGCCGCGGCCAGGGTCAGCGCGGTGGCCACCATCGGCTATCTGGCCTTCCTGGTCGGCCCGCCGTTGGTCGGCTTCGTCGGCGAGCAGGTCGGCCTGTTGAACGCCCTGCTGATGGTCCTGGTGCTGGTCGCGATCGCCGGCATCGTCTCGCCGGCAGCGCGCAAGCCGGAGCTGACACCGGCGGCCTGAGAGCTGCCCGGCAGGTGAGCGCCCGGGGCGCGCAGTCGACCCGGTCTCAGTGCCCGACGCCCAGCTTCAGCGCCACGATGATGAAGCCCATGAAGACGTTGAGCAGCAAGGTCCTGGTCAGCGCCTTCCCGGAGAGTCTGGCGTTCTTCACGGCCGCATAGCCCCACAGTTGCTGCTCGGCGATTGCCACGATAAATGCGGCCCAGACCCCTTCGGAGAGGGTGACGGACGGGATCAGGCCGGCGATCAGGGCGGCGACCGCCGGCGGAATGGCGGCGAACGCGACCGGCCATTCGTGGGCCATGCCGGTGCGGATCGCGCCGTAGTGCCAACCGCCGTGGACGGAGGCCACGGTCGCGGCATAGACATGGGCGATCCAGAACACCAGCCCACTGGTGATCAGCAGCACGGCCAGGGTGAGCGGCTGGCGCAGGTCGCCGGCACTGATCACCACCGTTGCCGCCAGCACCGAGCCGTACACCGCGGCGGCGTAGTTGGTCGGGTGGTTCCGCCGCGGCGCCTGCGCCGGTCTTTGAACGCCCATCGACGCCGCTGCGGCCGCTGCCGCCCTGGGTAAGGTCCGGCCGGACTCCCGGGAATCGTTCAGCCCAGTCGTCCCGGTCGTCCCGGTCGCCGGAGGCGGTTGCGGCGCCCTGCCGTCTGCTGGTGGGGTGCCGGTGTGCTGCGCAGGCTCGATCGGGGTCGTCGGCGGCTCGGCGGCAGTGCCGTCGACACCGGCGGGATCCGTTTCGGGATGGCTCATAGGGCCATCTTCGCTCCCGAAGCGCCCTGGGCAAACCCGGGTCCCTCGGTGGCCGGGTTGTCCCGGACGCCGCACACCCGCCGGATACGGTGATCCGGTGAGAAACAACCCTGATGAGCGCGAGCCGCGTGCGCCTGCCGTCGCGATCTGGACCGTGACCGGTCTGCTCGCCGGGGTGGCGGTATCGGTCGTTGCGGGTAGCTTTCCGGTGCCCGCCATCATCTGCGGGCTGATCGGCCTGGCTTTCGGGTTGTACATGACCCGGGTGAAGACCACCCCCGGTGACGACTAGGCCCGGCGGCGTCGCCCGGCAAACGCCGCATGACACGTCATGCGGCGGCGCTGCGCCCCGTCGACGGTGTTTTGCCCGGTACCCTGAGCAGTGACATGCACGCCCGGCTGGGCGTCCGGTGCAGGGTGGAACCCGAGTCCGGCCCTTGCGTCCGCAATGAGCGGCGCCGTCGAGCCCTTGAGGAGCACTGTTGTCCGCATCAACCCTGCCTGCCAGCACGCTGACCGTCGATCGTTTCGGCGATCTGGACTACAAGGTCGCCGACCTTGCCCTGGCCGATTTCGGCCGGAAGGAAATCACCCTCGCCGAGCACGAGATGCCGGGCCTGATGGCCCTGCGACGTGAGTACTCCGAGGTCCGGCCGCTGGCCGGGGCCCGCATCTCCGGTTCGCTGCACATGACCGTGCAGACCGCCGTGCTGATCGAGACCCTCGTCGACCTCGGCGCCGACGTTCGCTGGTGCTCCTGCAATATCTTCTCCACCCAGGACCACGCCGCTGCGGCCATCGCCGTCGGCCGCTACGGCACCGTCGAAGCGCCGTCCGGCGTGCCGGTCTTCGCCTGGAAGGGCGAATCCCTGCCGGAGTACTGGTGGTGCACGGACCAGATGCTGCGCTGGCCTGCCAAAGAAGACGGCACAGCTCAGGGTCCGAACATGATCCTGGACGACGGTGGAGACGCCACGCTGCTGATCCACAAGGGCGTCCAGTACGAAAAGACCGGCATCGTCCCGGCACTTGGCGAAGACGACGCTGATTACACCGAGGAATATGCCGTCGTCCTGGATCTGCTGCGGCAGTCGCTGGCCGATGACGCGACGTACTACACCCGCACCGCGCCGAACATCAAGGGCGTCACCGAGGAGACCACCACCGGCGTCAACCGGCTGTACCAGCTGGCCGCCGCCGGCGAACTGCTGTTCCCGGCGATCAACGTCAACGACGCGGTCACCAAGAGCAAGTTCGACAACAAGTACGGCGTCCGGCACTCGCTGATCGACGGCATCAACCGCGGCACCGACGTGCTGATCGGCGGGAAGGTCGCGGTTGTCGTCGGCTACGGCGACGTCGGCAAGGGCTCGGCAGAGTCGCTCCGGGGCCAGGGCGCCCGGGTGATCATCGCCGAGATCGACCCGATCTGTGCGCTGCAGGCGCTGATGGACGGCTACGAGGTGACCACCGTCGAGAAGGCGGTCGAACGAGCCGACATCATCATCACCACCACCGGCAACAAGGACATCATTGGCCTCGACCACATGAAGCGGATGAAGCACCAGGCGATTCTGGGAAACATCGGTCACTTCGACAACGAGATCGACATGGCCGGGCTGGCCCGGTCAGGTGCGTCCCGCATCGAGATCAAGCCGCAGGTCGACGAATGGCGCTTCGCCGACGGGCACACCATCATCGTGCTGTCCGAGGGTCGGTTGTTGAACCTCGGCAACGCGACCGGGCACCCGTCCTTCGTGATGAGCGCCTCGTTCTCCAACCAGGTCATCGCCCAGATCGAGCTGTTCACCAAGCCGGACGAGTGGGACAACGAGGTCTACCGGCTGCCCAAGCACCTGGACGAGAAGGTCGCGAAGATCCACGTCGAGGCGCTCGGCGGCGAGCTGACCAAGCTGTCCAAGGACCAGGCCGAGTACATCGGCGTCGACGTCGAGGGCCCGTACAAGCCGGATCACTACCGCTACTGAGTTTCCCGACCGGCCACGAGTACCCGCGCCGTCCACTGCCATCAGACCAGGGCCTTTGACGCCCTCCAGGGATATTTAGCCCTGACCTGATGGCGCTCGGCAGGGCCAGGCAAGCGAAGAGGCCCGCCTCCGGAACGTTCCGGGTGGCGGGCCTCTTTGCTGTCGAGGAAGGGGTCGCTGCTACTTCACGTCCAGCAGGTCGATGACGAAGATCAGGGTCTGGCCGCTCAACCGGTGCCCGCCGCCCTTCGGCCCGTAGGCGAGTTCCGGCGGAATGGTGAGCTGCCGGCGGCCGCCGACCTTCATCCCAGGGATGCCGTCCTGCCAGCCCTTGATCAGGCCGCGGAGCGGGAACTCGATGGACTCGCCCCGGTTCCAGGACGAGTCGAACTCCTCCCCGGAGGAGAATTCGACGCCCAGGTAGTGCACCCGGACGGTGCCGCCGGGCTTGGCTTCGGCGCCGTCGCCGACGGTGATGTCAACGATTTCGAGCGCGGTGGGTGCCTCGCCGTTGGGGAAATCGATGACCGGTTTGCTGGAGTTGGCTGCTGACATGCCGTCCATCCAACACGACAGCAACCGGTTCGGCCTAGTCGCCTCCGACGAAGTCGTGAGGCGCCATCAGATACAGGAGGACTGCACGGAAGCAACCTGGCGACGAAGGAGCGGGTTGTTCAGTGGGGTCCTCAGTCGCCTCCGACGAAGTCGTGAGGCGCCATCAGACACCGGAGGACTGCACGGAAGCAACCTGCCGACGAAGGAGCGGGTTGTTCAGTGGGGTCCTATTTGACGCCGCTCATCAGCTTGCGGATCGGGGGAGTGAAGATGACCAGCACAATGCCGACCACGATGGCGATGCCGCCCAGAATGCCGAAATACGCCACCTGGTTCTCGTCGGAGTAGTACTCGGCCAGCACGCCGGCCATCGCCGTACCGAGGGCGATCGACAGGAACAGCAAGGCCACCATCTGGGTGTGGAAGACCTCCGGCGCCAGCTTGGTGGCCAGCGACAGGCTGACCGGTGAGATCAGCAGTTCGGCGACGGTGAACACGAACAGCACGCCGACCAGCCCGAGCAGCGGGGCGCTGTTGGGCACAGTGCTGGCCATCGGGATGAACAGCAGGAAGGCAACGCCCATCACGATGACGCCGGCCGCGAACTTGATCGGGGTCGGCGGCTGCCGGGTGCCCAACTTGGTCCAGATCCAGGCGAAGACCAGGGACAGGATCATCACGAACACCGGGTTGATGGATTGCACCCAGCTGACCGGCATCTCCCAGCCGAAAATATCCCGATTCAGCTGCTTGTCCGAGTATTCGGTGACGACGGTGAACTGCTGTTGGTACAAGGACCAGAACACCGCGCTGACGATGAACATCGGAATGAACGAATAGACCCGCCGGCGCTCGATCTTGGTGATCTTCTTGCTGCTCAGAATCACCGCGAAATAGATGACCGCCGCGATGATGGTGATGAACACGACGATGGTGGCCAGCCGGTCCGCGCTGAGCACGCCGGCGAACGCGAGCACCGCGATGAGCACCACGGCGGCGACCGCACCGCCGATCACCAGCCCACGCTTGTTGGCGGGCAACGGGTTCGGAATGTGGTGCGAGCTCGCCGGCAGGTTCTTCCGGCCGACCGCGTAGATGGTCAGGCCGATCGCCATGCCGACCGCGGCCAGGCCGAAGCCCCAGTGGAATCCGGCGTTGGTCTGCAGCAGCCCGGTCAGCAGCGGCCCGAGGAACGCACCGAGGTTGATACCGAAGTAATAGATCGAGAAACCGGCGTCCCGCCGCGGATCGTCGGCGGAATAGAGCGTGCCGACCAGGGAAGTGGCGTTCGCCTTGACGCCGCCGCTGCCGAACGCGATCAGCACCAGGCCGACCCCGACTCCGGTGATACCTGGAATCAGCGACAGGGCGATATGCCCGCACATCACCAAGGCGGCGGCATAGAACAGCGTCTTTTCCGCGCCGATGATCCGGTCGGCCAGCCACGCGCCGAGGATGGTGGAGAGGTAGACCAGTCCGCCGTACGCGCCGACGATGCTGGTCGACGCGACGCGGTCCAGCCCGAGCCCGCCGTCGGAGATCGAGTAGTACAGGTAGATCAGCAGGATGCCCTGCATGCCGTAGAAGGAGAATCGCTCCCACATCTCGACCGAGAACAGAGTCGCGAGTTGTCGCGGCTGCCCGAAGAACGTTTTGTGGTATTCGGGAGCCGGCGGTGTTGCTGGAGTCTGAGTCGCCACGGGCTGAGCCTGCCACCAGAGCGACCCAAAGGACCAGTGACACGGCGTACCGGTTCAGTCACTGTTTGGTCGCGTATTTCGCCCGGCGAATTTTCGAGCCTTCAGCGGCCGGGGCCGCCACTGTCCGGGCACGCACGTAGGGTCCTCGCCGTGGGACAACTGATCGTCATCGAAGGGCTCGACGGCTCTGGCAAGCGCACCTTGACCGAGTCCCTCGCGGCCCGGTGGCGGGCGGCCGGGCGCACCGTTGCCACCATGGCGTTTCCGCGCTACGGCGTTGACATCCACGCCGACCTGGTGCAGGACGCGCTCTACGGCAGGCTCGGTGACCTGTCCGAATCCGTCTACGGGCCGGCGCTGCTGTTCGCGCTGGATCGGCGGGCGGCCGCCCCGGAGATCCGCGACCTGTTGAACCGTCACGACGTGCTGTTGCTGGACCGCTATGTGACGTCGAATGCGGCTTATGGGTCCGCGCGGCTGGGCGGTCCGGGCATCGAATCCGGCTTCGCCGGATGGGTCAGGGAACTCGAGGTCGACCGATTCGGCGTGCCGTTGCCGGATCGGCAGATCCTGCTCGCCACCCCGCTGGAACTCGCCGCCGAGCGCGCCAGGCACCGGGCCGTGCACGCCGCGGACCGGGCGTTGGACAGGTTCGAGGCCGACGCGGGTTTGCAGCAGCGCACCGGCGAGATGTACCGGCTGCTGGCCGGTGGGGACTACCTGTCGCCGTGGACCGTACTGACGCCGGGTCCCGACGGCGAAATCAGTATCCCGGCTGAATTGGCGGGTTGATCCGGCCCAGATCGGCGGCCGCCGCTGACCGCAACGCCTGGTCGAGGTGCTCCGTGCGCATCCGCACGTCGATGTACAGCAACGCGACGGCAGCCCCCGTCCAGGCCGCTGCCAGCCCGCTCACGACGACGCCGACCAGTTGGGTGATGATCAGCACGGTGACCGCATCGGACTGCGCGACGAGGGCAGCGACCACGCCGGTGACGATGGTGCTGACCATGACTCCGGCGATCATGGTGACAGCGACGGTGCCGAGGATCCGCCCGCGGTGTCCCCTGGTCAGCAGGGCGCTCCTGCGCAGGGCCGGCGAGACCGCTGCCCGCTCCATCACCACCGCCGGTGCCGCGAACACCCAGATCAGGTAGGCGATGATGCCGGGAACGATCAGCAGCATCAGCCCGACCCCGACCAGCACCCCGACGATGACCGCGACACCGAGCAGGACGCCCCAGCGGCCGCCCAGTCTTTCCGAAACGGCGCCCCGGCCGTCCCGGCCGAGCGCCTGGGCGCCCGCGTAGGCCGTCGCCATTCCGGCGACGACCGATCCGCCGATGGTCGTCACCAGCAGCCCGACAAGGGCCGAAACCAGAATGCCGCCGGGCGGCGTCGTCGAAACGCCGTCCAGCAGGTCCGTCAGCCAGGCGCCGTCGGCGTAGGTCTGCAGGGCGCCGGTGCCGGCGAGCAGGGCGAGTGTGCTGACCGTCGACAGCAGCCCGACCAGCATCGCCGCACCGCCGAGCGGGATGAGATGGCGCCGCACCACGGTGACCGAAATGCCGAGGATCTCCCCGACCGTCAGGGACCGGAGCGGGATCAGACCCGGCTGCTCCCAGGAGTTCCGGGGGCCGGGTTTTCCGTAGTGATCGGGACTGGGAAACGGCGGCAGGCTCACCCGTCCATGGTCGCACGGGCGGAGCCACCGGTGGTTCGATCGGCCGGATCCGGCCCTCTCTCGACGACCGCGGCGCCGTTACCGCGCGGTGATCACCCCGCTCACCTGCAGGGGATGTCACCATGGACGGCATGAGAGCGCGTGTGTTGGTGGTCGACGACGACCCTGCCCTGGCCGAGATGCTCACCATCGTGCTGCGCGGGGAGGGTTTCGACACCGCTGTCGTTCGGGACGGTTCCAAGGCGCTCGACGCGTTCCGCGAGGTCCATCCAGACCTTGTCCTGCTGGACCTGATGCTCCCCGGCTTGTCCGGCCTGGACGTCTGCAAGGAGATCCGGGCCGAATCCGGCATTCCGATCATCATGCTGACCGCTAAGACCGACACTGTCGATGTGGTGCTCGGGCTGGAGTCGGGTGCCGACGACTACGTGATGAAACCGTTCAAGCCGAAGGAGCTGACGGCCCGAATCAGGGCCCGGCTGCGCAGGGCGGATGTCGGGGCGGCGGAACGCCTGCGGGTGGCCGACGTCGAGGTCGACGTCCCCGGTCACCAGGTGACCCGCAACGGCGAACCCATCTCGTTGACCCCGCTGGAGTTCGACCTGCTGGTGGCGTTGGCACGCAAGCCGCGCCAGGTGTTCACCCGTGAGGTGCTGCTGGAGCAGGTCTGGGGTTACCGGCATGCGGCCGACACCCGGTTGGTCAACGTGCACGTCCAGCGGCTGCGGTCGAAGATCGAGAAGGACCCCGAGCACCCTGAGGTGGTGGTAACGGTCCGCGGGGTGGGATATCGGGCCGGCACCTCGTGATGGATGGCGCCCCGTGACACCGAGCAGATCATGACCGACCGGTCGACGGAAAATCTCCCGTCGGCCCAGGGGCCGGACGGGGGCTTGGCTGACCTGAGCCTGCCCCCGATTGCGCCGCTCGCGCACGAACCTGAATCCGAAGGCACCGGTTCGAGCCTGCGCGTCAAGGCCCGCCGGGCCTTCGACAAGGCCAGGGCGCGGGTGGTCTTCTGGAGTCGATCGCTGCTGGTCAGGGTTGTCGTGCTGACCCTGTCTCTCTCCACGATCGTCATGTTGACCCTCGGCCTGATCCTGCAGCAGCAGATCATCAACGGGTTGCTGCGATCGAAGATCGACGCGGCAACCGCCGAGATCGACAGCGCCCGGCAGACGGTGCAGAGCAGCCTGTCCGGCGCCGACTCCGACCCGAGTTCCCTGCGCGAGCAACTACGCCTCGCGCTGACCGAGATCGGTCGGGCCGACGGCTCGTCCGGGGCCCAAGGGTCGACGGCCGGTGTCTTCGAACCCGTCATCGTGCCCAGCCGGATCGGTTCGGAGGCCGACCTGGCGATCACCCAGCCCACCGGTGACGTGCCAGCCGAGCTGCGTGCCCGCATCGATCAGGGTCAGATCGCCTACCAGTACACGACCATCCGCCGCGACGGGCAGAGCATTCCCGCATTGGTGATGGGCAGCCCGGCCCGCACCACTACGGACTCGTTCGAGGTCTACCTGATCTTCCCGCTGGCCAGTGAACTCAGCACCGTGCAAGTGGTCCAGCGCACCCTGCTGGTGGGCGGCATCGTGCTGGCCATGGCCCTCACGCTGATCTCTGCACTGGTCGCCTTCCAGGTCGTCAGGCCGGTCCGGAGGGCCGCATCCACCGCCCGCAAACTCGCCGCCGGTGACCTCGCCGAACGGATGCCGGTCACCGGACCCATCGAATTGACGACCCTGGCCAGCTCGTTCAACGGCATGGCAGAGGCGATCCGGGTACAGATCCGTCAGCTCGAAGAATTCGGAAAACTGCAGCGCCGCTTCACTTCCGATGTCTCCCACGAGCTGCGCACCCCGCTGACCACAGTGCGGATGGCGGCTGATGTCCTGCATGCCGGACGGGAGGACTTCCCGCCGCACCTGTCAAGGGCGACCGAGCTGATGGTGGATGAACTCGATCGGTTCGAGTCGCTGCTCGCCGATCTGCTGGAGATCAGTCGGTATGACGCCGGGATGGCCGAGCTGAGCTCCGAACCCATCGACATCAGGTCGAGCATTACCAACAGCATTTCGGCGTCGGCGTCGCTGGCCGAGCAGTTCGGCATTCAGATCGTGACAATCGTTCCCGAGCACCCGGTGGTTGCCGAGATCGACACCAGGCGGGTGGACCGGATCCTGCGCAACCTGATCTACAACGCGATCGACCATGCCGACGGCAAACCGATCGAGCTGGAGCTGGCCGCTGACGACGAGGTGTTGGCCATCACGGTGACCGATCACGGGGTGGGGCTGCGTCCGGGCGAGGCGGGTCTGGTGTTCAACCGGTTCTGGCGGGCCGATCCGTCCCGGCAGCGGCAGACCGGCGGAACCGGTCTCGGCCTTGCCATCTCACTGGAGGACGCCCGGTTGCACGGCGGCTGGCTGCAGGCCTCCGGAGCCCCGGGGGAGGGCGCCAGGTTCCGGCTGACCCTGCCGAGGCGGCGGGGTGGGCTGATCACCCAGTCGCCGCTGCCGTTGCGGATGGGCGCCGACCCGCAGCAGGTGACTGCTGGCGTTGTCCTCGCGGGTCAACCCCGGCCCGGGGTCGAGGGCATCCGGATGATGGTCGAGGACGGCACGTTGAAGGCGGCTCCGAGCGACGACGAATTGCATCCGGCATCCGTTCCGGAGGCCGGACCGACCGCGACCCTGACGTCAACGGAGCAACCGGTTGGGGTGCCGGCCGGGACCGAGGCGGCCCCCGGCGCCCCCGCCGCGACACCGTCCGTGGGTGCAGGGTGAGCGGGCGTCGATCCTCGGCGCGTCGGGCAATCGCCGTGGCCGCGCTGATCCTGCTGGCGGTCGTCGGGGTGACGGCCTGTTCCGGGGTGCCCGGGTCAAGTGCCGCCTTCGACGTCACCCAGATCGCCGACCAGGTTGCGCCGGCCGGTCCGGACGCTCCGACGCCCGGTCAGCAACCCGACCAGATCGTCCGGGGCTTCATCGCGGCCAGCGCCCGGCCGGATCTGGATTCCGTGTCCGGGTCGAGTTTCGCCGCCGCCCGTGCCTACCTCAGCCCTGATGCGCAGACCACCTGGCTGCCGAGCGCACTGCCGGTGGTCGTGCTCGGCGACGGCTACCGAACCGTGACGGACCCCGCGATACCGGACACCGTGACGGTGACCGGTGCGTCGCGGGGCGTCCTGGATGTGGAGAAGTCCTTTCACGCCGACGCGGCGAAGCCCTACACCTGGGCCATGAAGCTGGTCCAGCTCGAGGGGGAGTGGCGGATCGACAATCCGCCGCCCGAACTCCTGGTGGTCAATTCCGAGTTCTCCACCGCGTTCCGACAACGGGTGCTGTACTTCCTGGACCGCACGGGCATCGTGGTGGTGCCGGATGTCCGGCACGTCGTGGTGGGGCAAACTCCCGCGAACCGGGCCAACCGGCTGCTTGCCCTGCTGATTGCCGGGCCCAGTCAGGCCTTGAAGGGTGCCGTCAGGTCCCAGTTCACCGCCAAGTCGCAACTGCGCTCGAACCCGTCCGTCGATCCCGAAGGTGTGCTGCAGGTTGACCTCACCGGGGTCGACGTCTCCACCTCGGAGGCTCGGCGCGCGCTGGCCGCGCAGATCGTCTGGACCTTGTCGCCGACCTCCCCGCGGATCGCGATCACCGTGGACGGCGAGGCGCTCGATCCGGCGCAGCCGGTCTACACCATCAACACGGTGTCCTCCTTCGACCCGGACCGGGTGGCCGGCACCGGTGAGGTGGCCTCGGATCCGTTCTACGTCACGGCGGGCGGCGCCATCGTCGGACTGCTGGACGAGGAACCGATCCCCGGAGAACTGGGCAGCGGCACTCTCGGGGTGACGAGCGCAGCCATGTCCTCGGCGACGGGCACCGTCGCCGCAGTCGCGGCCGATCCCGGTGCCGGCCAGCAACTGCTGATGGCCCGCCTGCAGGAAACCGACCGGGCCGACCCGGTGCTCAAGGCCGGTACCTTGAGCCTGCCGAGCTTCACTCATGCCGGCGACGAGGCCTGGGTGGTGCAGAACGGCGCGACCAAGCCTGAGGTGTACCGGGTGTCGGCGACCGGAAAGTCCAGTCGAGATCGGGTCGGGTCGGACGCGATCAACGGCAAGGGAGCCGTCACGGCACTTGCCCTGTCCCCGGACGGTGTCCGGGTCGCGATCGTCGCCGGGGAGCGGCTGTACCTGGGTGTGGTGGCCCCCGCGCCGAACGAGGCCCCCTCGTCCAGTGCTGCTGCGGGGGCGGCCCCGCCCGACCAGGGCGCCGATGCCACCTCGGCGCAGACCCAACTCGTCATCACCAACCTCGTCCTACTCCGGCCCGATCTGCTGCACGTCGGCCCGGTCACCTTCGCGAACTCCCGCGAGATCATGGTCGCGGCCTCGACCAGCCCGAACACTTACCGTTCGGTGTGGGACGTGTCGATCGACGGTTTCGAGTCGCGGAAGATCACCGACCAGGGGGTTTTCGGCGACATCGACGGGCTCGCCATCGCCGTCGGAGAACCCATGCTGATCACCTTCGGTGGCCGGGTTTGGGAGTTGCAGGGCACCCAGACCGACGGGCAGTGGACCTCGCCGTTGCCCGACCAGCCGTTCCTGAACGGCTCGTCGCCGTTTTACCCTGGTTGACCGCTACTGGCGAAAGGCTCGAACCACCAGATGATCTCCGTCGAACTCGCCGCGTCCTTGAAAGCTGCCGGGCTGGTCTGGCACCCGGTCACCGGGGACCGGTTCACCCTGCTGACCGGCGCCTTCGACGGTGAGGTCTTCACCCTGAGCGACATGGTCGTGGAGGCCCACCAGTCGCAGACCGGGACGGTCCTCGGGTTCAACGGCACGACAGAGTGGGCGCTGGACGCGACGGAGGCGACCGATGCGCTGTGGCTGCCACGGGAGGACCAGTTGCGTGGCCTGCTGGGCGCGTCGTTCTCCTCGCTCGAACGCGTCGCCGCAGTTGAGACAGAAACCGCCGGGTACCGGGTGATGTCGGTGTTACCCGGTGACGGTTCCGCTCCCGACAAGGCCTCGGCCTTCTGGGGGGACGAACCCGCGGAGGCCTACGGCCGGGCGCTCCTCGCCCTGGTCCGCCGGGCCACTGATTGACATCAGCGAATCTCTGGAGAATCACTTGAGCTATCCACATTCCGATTGGCCTTGGGTCGCTACTCGACTTGTCCTGCCAGAGTTCGGTCATGGCAGCCGAACGGCCACGCGCAATCACCCTGGTACTCGACACAGTGGGCTCGGCGATGGATCTGGTGCTGCCGCGGCCGTGCCCCGGCTGCGGTGGGCCGGGGCCGTGGTGCGCCGGGTGCGATGCAACCCTGCTGGGCCGCCCCCGACAGCTGAAGTTACCCGAGATGCTCTGCGGCACCGACGCATTGCTGCCGACGGTCTGGGCGCTCACCCGGTACACCGATCCGGTTCGGTCGGCCATCCTGGCAGGCAAGGAGCGCGGCCGCCGGGACCTGCCCGCCCTGCTCGGGGTGGCCCTCGGTCGCGCGGTGGTGCGGCTGCACCGGCTGTCGCTGCTACCGGAAACGGTCTGGCTGGTGCCCGCACCGAGCCGGCGGTCGGCGGCTCGTCAACGTGGTGGTGACCCGGTGACGGCGATGGCCAGGGCGGCAGCCGGGTGGACCGCCGGGCGAGGCCACCCGACGGGGGTGGCGCCGTGTGTGCTGACCGCGGGGTCGGCGCGCGACTCGGTCGGCCTGGACGCCCCGTCCCGCGCCGCCAATCTCGCCGACAAGGTCCGCTGGCGGCAGGGCGGCGCGCCTCCGGAAGGTGCGAAGGTGCTCGTCATCGACGACGTCTTCACCACCGGCGCGACCACCGCCGCGGCCTGCGGGGTGCTGCGGACCGCCGGGGTGGAAGTGGCCGGCGTTCTGGTGCTGGCGTCGGTGCCGGGATTCGTCGGCACCCGATGAGTCCGGGCTCAGTAATCCACGGCGTCCCGGACGATGGGGCACGTCATGCAGTGCCCGCCGCCGCGTCCGCGACCCAGCTCGGCGCCGACAATGGTCACCACCTCGATGCCCGCCTTGCGCAACATCGTGTTGGTGTAGGTGTTCCGGTCGTAGGCGAACACGACGCCCGGCGAGGTGCAGACCAGGTTGGCGCCGCTGTCCCATTGCGTGCGTTCCCGTTGATAGTCGTTGCCGCCGGTCTCGACGACCCGCAGCTTCTTGAGGTTCAGCGCATCGGCCACCACGTCGACGAAGGGTTTGTCCTCCTTGTGCAGATCAAGACCGTTGGGCCCATCGCTCGGCCGGTAGGAGAACGCGCTGATGCTGTTCACGATGTCCGGGTAGAGCAGGACACAATCCCGGTCTGCGAAGGTGAAGATCGTGTCCAGGTGCATAGCGGCCCGCAATTTGGGCAGCGCAGCGACAATCACCCGGTTCGCGGCCTTCTTCTCGAACAGCGCCGCGGCGACCTGGCTGATCGCCTGCCGGGAGGTGCGTTCACTCATGCCGATCAGCACCGCGCCGTTACCGATCGGCATGACATCCCCGCCCTCGAGTGAGGCGAGTCCCCATTCCTGGGTCGGGTCGCCCCACCATACGTTGACCTTTCCGGCGAAATCGGGGTGATAGGTGTAGATCGCCGTGGCGAGAATCGTTTCCTCATGGCGCGCGGGCCAGTACAGGGGATTAAGGGTGACGCCGCCGTAAATCCAACAGGTGGTATCACGGGTGTACAGGGTGTTCGGCAATGGCGGCATGAGGTATTCGGTGACGCCGGCCGCTTCGCGGACGAGTTTGATGGTCTCGCCGCCGAACGTTTCCGGAAACTCCTCGGTGGACAATCCGCCGATCAGGGTTTCCGCGAGATCTCGTGGGGTCAGAGAATCCAGATAACCACGGACCTCGCTGACCAGACCGACACCCACCTGGTTTGGAACGATCTGGTTATCCAGGATCCACGCCCTGGCTTCAGGTATCGCCACCGTATCGGCCAACAGATTGTGCATTTCCACGACATCGACGCCTCGATCACGCATTTTCTGGACGAAGTCGAAGTGGTCACGTTTCGCGTTGTCCACCCACATGACATCGTCGAACAACAGCGTGTCGCAGTTCGATGGCGTCAGCCGCTGGTGCGCGCGGCCGGGCGCACACACCATGACCTTCCGCAATTGGCCGACCTCCGAATGGACACCGAACTGCGGCTCGACACTTGTCACTGATGCCTCCAGGTTGGACTGACCGCGTTGCCTTCGCACACTCGGGTATCGTGCCCCGACTGTGCTGACCGGTCTGAGCATGCGGCCAGTTGCAGGGGTCTCGCAACAGCAGGCCTCGCGCTCCGGCGGGAAAGTGAACACTGCTCAGACGACAGGTGGCAATTCGGTGACCATAGGTCCAGTCAGTGAAATCCCCGACCGTTCCGATCCCTGCGTTACCGGCTGGTTTTCTGGCTCTTCGGCGGTGCCAGCAATTGCCGACTTGGCGGTTCGCTCCTACATTGCGATCCATGGCCCAAGCAGATCCACCCGTTTCTTCGGCCGAGCCTGTTTCGCCGCCGAAGAAGAAATTCGAGTTCCCCAGTGCCGTGACCACGTTGGCCATCGTCACGGTGGCGGTCTGGTTGGCTGCCCTGTTCATCCCGGCCGGGATGTATGAGATAGGCCCGGACGGCTCTCCCATTCCCGGCACCTATCAACAGGTCCCATCGCCACTGAGTTTCGGCGAGAAGGTGCAGCAGCTCATTCTGTCGCCGGTGAACGGCCTGTACGGATTACTGAATCCGGACATCGGATTCGTCGACACCGAGACATTCGGCCGAATGTTCGGCTCGGTCGGGGTGGTGCTGTTCATCATGTCCATCGGTGCTTTCATCTCGGTCAGTTTTGCCACCCGCAGCCTCGAGGTGGCCATCGCCGGGTTGGCAGACCGGCTGCGGGACAAGGGCTGGCTGCTGATCGCGGCGATCATGACGCTGTTCTCACTGCTCGGCTCAACGATGGGGTTCTCGGTCGAAACACTTGGCTTCTATGCACTTTTCATCCCGCTGATGGCGGCCCTGGGCTACGACCGACTGGTCACCGCGGCGATGATCATCATCGGCGCCCTGGTCGGCGTCATGGGATCGACCGTCAACCCGTTCGCCATCGGCGTTGCCTCCGGAGAGGCCGGGGTGTCCATCGGCGACGGAATCGCGCTGCGGCTGATCCTCTGGGTGGTGCTGACGGCAATGGCCATTGCCTTCGTGCTCCGTTACGCAGCGAAGGTCCGCAGCGATCCGACCCAATCGTTGGTCGGGTTCGACTTTCCGGAAGACGAACACCAGGTCGAGGTCGATGCGCAAGAAACGGACAGCAGGCTCACCGGAACGCAGAAGTGGGTTCTCGTCATCACGGTCTTCGCCTTCGGCCTGATGATCTTCTCAGTGATCCCCTGGTCCAGCATCTTCAGCGGCGCAACCGGCCCGGCCGAGGATTACTACACCCACGTCGCGCAGGCCGAGCCGGCGTGGTTCGAACTGAACTGGTGGTTCCCGCAGTTGGCAATGCTGTTCGTGCTCGCATCGGTGCTGGTCGGGGTGGTCGCCAGGATGGGCGAGAAGCAGGTGGTCAAGCTGATCGCCCAAGGTGCCTCGGACATGATGGGCCCGGCGCTGGTGATCCTGCTGGCCGCCGGAGTGTCGGTGATCATGACCAACACCCAGACCCTGGACACCATCCTGCATTCCATGGAGCAATTGACCAGCGGGGCATCGGCCGGGCTGTTTGCGGTGATCAACATGGTGGTCAACTACCCACTGGCCGTGCTGATCCCGTCGAGCTCCGGGCACGCCACGTTGGCCATGCCGTTGCTGTCACCGCTGGCAGATTTCGCCGGCGTGAGTCGCCCGTTGACGATCACCGCCTGGATGATGGGCCACGGTCTCGCGCTGCTGTCCTCGCCCACCAGCGTCGTGCTGGTGGGCGGCCTGGCCATCGCCAAGGTCGGCTACGACAGGTACCTGCGGTTCGCCTGGCCGCTGTTGCTCGCCCTCGCGGTGACCGCCGCACTGGTTGTCGGGATCGCCGCCACTCTGGAGTGACCGTCGCTGGGTGCAGTTGTCCGGGCCGGCCGATATTCCCAAGGGAGCTTGATGAGCGACGCGACGATCAGCCTGCTGGTGCTGGCGGTGGTGGTGGTGCTGTTCGTCTGGAACCGGCTGCCGGTTGAGCTGGTCGCGGTCGGGTCGGCGCTGGCGCTGTACTTCACCGGCGTGCTGACGCTGAACCAATCGCTGGCCGGTTTCGGTGATCCGGCCGTCATTCTGATCGCTGCGCTTTTCGTCGTCAGTGAAGGTCTGGATGCCAGCGGAGTAACCACCTGGGTCGGGCAGGTGCTGGTCAGCCGCACCGGCGGCAGTGCCCCCCGGTTGTTGCTGCTGACAATGCTGCTCAGTGCGGCACTCACGGCGTTGATCGGGTTGAACGGGGCAGTCGCCGCTCTGCTGCCGATGGCCGTCGCGGTGGCCGTCCGGCAGGGCTTCCCGACCTCACAACTGCTGATGCCGCTGGCCTTTGCCGGGAGTGCGGGCGGCATGCTGTTCCTCACCGGCAGTCCGGTCAACGTCGTCATCTCCGAGGCCGCCGAGGACGCGGGTGTCGGCGCGTTCGGCTTCGCGGAATTCGCCATCGTCGGAGTTCCACTTGTCGTCGGCACCGTCGCGATCGTCATGCTGCTGGGTCGCCGACTACTACCGAACCGGGTGAGCGATTCGCTGCCGCCGGATCTCAGCGGGCAGGCCGCCACCCTGGTCCGGCACTACTCGCTGGACAACGTATTCCACCTGCGGGTCCAGGTGGACTCCGGTTTGATCGGCAGGGTCCGGCACAGCTGGGACCTGTCGGCCTACCCCGGACTGACCGTCATCACGACACTGGATGCGACGTCACATCGACCGGTGTCCAGCGGGACGGTCGGCACCGGTGATCGGCTGACCGTGCTCGGTGACCCGAAAAGTGCACAGCGGTTCGCCGCCGATCAGGGGTTGCTGGTCGAGGCCATTCGCGGCGCCGCCGATATCGAGCAGTCCTTGCTCAGTAGGGAGTCCGGGGCCGCCGAAGCCGTCGTGCCGCCGCGGTCCTCGTTCGTCGGGCAGACCGTCCGGCCCGGGCACCTGCTGAAGGCGAGCAGCCTGGTGATCCTGGCCGTGCAACGGGAGGGCGCGGACCGTGGGCCGGCGACCACGCTGCTCCGGCCGGGTGACGTGTTGCTCGTCGAGGGGGACTGGACCGCTTTGCAGGATCTCGCCGATGATCGCGACCTGCTGGTGATCGACTCACCTGACCTGGTCCGTCGGCAGGCCGTGCCTTTGAGTCACTACGCCGTCGAGGCGATCGCCGTGCTGGCTGTGATGGTGGTGCTGCTGGCCACCGGGATCGTTCCACCGGTCGTGGCGGCCTTGCTCGCGGCCGGCGCGATGATTTTGTTGCGGGTGGTCAGCGTGCAGCAGTCCTACCGGGGGATTTCCTGGACGACGGTCCTGCTCGTCGCCGGCATGATCCCGATGTCGACGGCGATCACCGTGTCCGGTGCCGGGAACCAGGTCGCGGAGATCCTGGTCGGGGCGGTGGGTGATGCCGGTCCGATTGCCCTGCTGGTCGCCCTGTTCGTGCTCACCGTGGTGTTCGGGCAACTGATCAGCAACACCGCGACTGCATTGGTGATGATCCCGATCGCGGTGGCCGCGGCCGGGCAACTGCACATCTCGGCGCAGCCGGTGCTGATGAGCGTGTGTGTGGCGGCGGCGGCGGCATTCCTGACACCGGTAGCCACCCCGGCGAACATGATGGTGATGGGTCCGGGTGGCTACCGGTTCGGCGATTACTGGAAACTCGGCCTGCCGATGATCGGGCTGTGCTTTGCGCTGGCGGTTGGCCTGGTGCCGCTGGTGTGGAGTTTCTGACGTCAGTTCCGATGAAACTTCTCAGTGGCGCAGGCGGTGGCTCGCCCATCCGTGGCGGCGAACTGTCCCTGACCAGCGATTTTCGTCGCAGAGCGTCAGTGTGACGGTTCCATCGGTGTTGACGGCCGGATCACAGCGGGTTGCTCTTGCGGGTTTCTGGGCGGAAGGTAGGTTCGATGTCATCCCGGGCAAGCCCGGAAAGACATGCCGGCTGGTCGGGACAGCTTTTTCCCGCGCGCGCCGGCAGGGTTTGCAGTCCCCTGCCAGATGAGGAGGACTTGTGGACATTGTCGTCAAGGGCCGAAATGTGGAGGTTCCCGAGCATTTCCGCGTCCATGTTGCGGAGAAGTTGAACCGCAGCGAACGGTACGACCCGAAAATCATCAGGGTGGATGTTGAGCTCTCCCACGAGACCAACCGGCGGCAGTCCAAGACCTGCCAACGGGTACAGATCACCCTGGCCAGCAAGGGCCCTGCGGTACGGGCGGAGGCCACTGCGGACAGCTTCTACGCCGCACTCGATGCGGCGGTGACCAAACTTGAGAACCGGCTCCGGCGCTCGGCGGACCGCCGGCATGATCACCAGCACGGCCGGACCCCCATCACCGCTATCGCTGCGACCCCCGAGGAGATTCTCGGCGGTGCGGCGCCGGTACTGAACGGCACCGCAACCGCGGTGCTGGAGGGCCAGCATGTTGCCGGCGCTTGGCTCAACGACTCGGCCGAGGCAGTCGAGGACGACGGCCTCGAGGACGCGTGGGCCGCTGCCGCCGATGGCGGACCTGGCCGGGTGGTGCGGATCAAGGAGCATCCCGCCGAACCGATCACCGTGGATCAGGCCCTGTTCCAGATGGAACTCGTCGGCCACGACTTCTATCTCTTCCTCGACGCCGACACCCAGTTGGCATCCGTCGTCTACCGGCGCAAGGGCTTTGACTACGGGCTGCTCCGGCTGACCTGACGCGGGCTTGTCGGCACCGGCCGGCGACAAGCTGAAATGAGAACCTGGTGCGAATGCGCACCGTCCCGGGCCGGGGAAACCCGCGCGCAGGGCGGTGCGCCTACCATGGTCACCGCTGGGCCCAACTCCGAGCCCGGTCGACTGCAGCACCCAGCGCCCTGTTCGGCTGGCGGCTGCCGGTCGCGCGAGTTCCCGCCGATGGCGGGGCGCGATTCAACCGAGGGTGACACACGTGGTTCTTGGCAGACTGCTCCGGGTCGGCGAAGCGAAGACACTCAAGCGTCTGCGCACGATCGCCAACCACATCAACGATGTGGAAGACACCTACATCGCGATGTCCGACGAGGAACTGCGCGGCCAGACCGCGGCCTTCAAGGAACGCATCGCCAAGGGCGAAAGCACCGATGACCTGCTCGTCGAGGCCTTCGCCGTCGTGCGGGAGGCCGCCAAGCGCACGCTCGGCCAGCGGCACTTCGACGTCCAGCTGATGGGCGGCGCGGCGCTGCATCTGGGCGACATCGCCGAAATGAAAACCGGCGAGGGCAAGACCCTGGTGTCCACCCTGCCCGCCTACCTCAATGCGCTCGAGGGCAAGGGCGTGCACGTCGTCACCGTCAACGACTATCTGGCCAAGCGCGACAGCGAGTGGATGGGTCGGGTACACCGCTTCCTCGGCCTCGAGGTCGGCGTCATCCTCTCCCAGCAGACTCCCGAGGTCCGCAAGGCGGCCTACGCGGCCGACATCACCTACGGCACGAACAACGAGTTCGGCTTCGACTTCCTGCGCGACAACATGGCGTGGTCGAAGAACGACCTGGTGCAGCGCGGCCACCACTACGGGATCGTCGACGAGGTCGACTCGATCCTGATCGACGAGGCCCGAACCCCGCTGATCATCTCCGGCCCCGCCGATTCGTCGTCGAAGTGGTACTCCGAGTTCGCCCGACTGGTGCCCAGGCTCCATAAGGGCGGCGAGGGTGGGGTCGGCGGCGACTACGAGGTCGACGAGTCAAAGCGCACCGTCGGGGTCAGTGAGGAAGGCGTCGCCAAGGTCGAGCAGGCCCTGGGCATCGAGAACCTCTACGAATCCGTGAACACCCCGCTCGTCGGGTTCCTGAACAACGCGCTCAAGGCCAAGGAGCTGTACAAGAAGGACCGCGACTACATCGTGGTCTCTGGCGAGGTGCTGATCGTCGACGAGTTCACCGGCCGCGTGCTGCACGGCCGCCGGTACAACGAGGGCATGCACCAGGCCATCGAGGCCAAAGAGGGCGTCGAGATCAAGGCCGAGAACCAGACCCTCGCGACGATCACCCTGCAGAACTACTTCCGGCTCTACGAGAAGCTCTCCGGAATGACCGGCACGGCGCAGACCGAGGCCGCCGAACTGCACCAGACCTACGGGCTGGGTGTCGTCCCCATCCCACCGAACAGGCCGGTGCAGCGTGCCGACGAGGCTGACCTGATCTACAAGACCGAGGACGCCAAGTTCGCCGCGGTCGTCACCGATCTCGCCGAGCGGCATGAAAAGGGCCAGCCGGTGCTGGTCGGTACCGCGTCGGTGGAGAAGTCCGAATTGCTCAGCAAACTGCTGCTCCGGGCCGGCGTTCCGCACGAGGTGCTGAACGCCAAGAACCACGCCCGGGAAGCGGCGATCATCGCCCAGGCCGGCCGGTCCGGCGCCGTCACGGTGGCCACCAACATGGCCGGCCGCGGCACCGACATCATCCTCGGCGGCAACGTCGACTACAGCGCCGACTTCGAGCTCCGGGCAAGGGGTTTGACCCCCACCGAGACGCCGGAGGAGTACGAGGCGGCCTGGCCGGAAGCGGTCGAGGAGTCCAAGAAGCGGACCGAGAGCGAGGCCGGGAAGGTCCGTGCCGCCGGCGGCCTGTACGTGCTGGGCACCGAACGTCACGAGTCCCGCCGGATCGACAACCAGTTGCGTGGCCGGGCCGGCCGGCAGGGCGATCCCGGTGAGTCCCGGTTCTACCTCTCGCTCGGTGACGACCTGATGCGCCGCGTCGGTGGCGGCACCGTCGAGATGCTGATGACCCGGCTGCGGATGCCCGACGACGTGCCGATCGAGCACAACTTCGTCTCCAAGGCGATCAAGAGCGCCCAAACGCAGGTCGAGCAGCAGAACTTCGAGATCCGCAAGAACGTGCTCAAGTACGACGAGGTGATGAACAAGCAGCGCACCGTCATCTACGAGGAGCGGCGCCGCGTGCTGGACGGTGAGGACCTGCACCTGCAGGTGCAGAACATGATCACCGACGTGATCACCGCCTACGTGGACGGTGCGACCGCGCAGGGCTACGCGGAGGATTGGGACACCGACACCCTGTGGACGGCACTGAAGACGCTCTACCCGATCTCGGTCACCCCCGACTCCATCGCGGCTGCGCACGGCGACCTGACCCGGGCGTCACTCAAGGAGGCCATCCTGGCCGACGCCCGCAAGGTCTGGGCGACCCGCGAGGAGACGCTGACGCCGCCGATCACCCGCGAACTCGAGCGGCGGGTCGTGCTGTCCGTGCTCGATCGCAAATGGCGTGAACACCTCTACGAGATGGACTACCTCAAGGAGGGCATCGGCCTGCGGGCGATGGCCCAGCGGGACCCGCTGGTCGAGTACCAGCGTGAGGGCTTCGACATGTTCGCCGCGATGTTGGACTCGCTCAAGGAGGAATCGGTCGGCTTCCTGTACAACCTGCAGGTCCAGGTTGTTCCGGCGAGTGAGCAGGCACCGGCCGCGGTCGATGGTGGCGGCGCCCCGGCAATCACGGCCGCCTCGGCGGCGGCCACGGCGACATCGGGTGCCGGCACCGCGCTGACCAACGGCGCCGCATCGGCCGCCGCGGCGCCTCCGGCCGCACCCGCTCGGCGCCGGGTACGACCGGTCGAGGCACTCCCGACCCAACAGGCGGCTGCGGCCGCCGCTGCGGCCAGCACCAAAACGGCCAGCCCGGTGGCGCTCGGCGGCAAGGGCTTGGGTGGACCGGTCAAGGCCACCCCGCTGACCTACAGCGGGCCGCGTGAGGACGGCGGCACCGAGACCAGGTCCGGCAACGGGTCGGTGGCCAAGCAGGGGACCGCGACGGCGACCGGCTCCAAGGAGCCAGCCCGTAACGCGCCGTGCCCGTGTGGATCCGGCAAGAAGTACAAGCTCTGCCACGGTCGGCCGGGCGCAGTCTGAGGCTCTCGCGCAGTTGGCCGGGCCGCCCGCAGGGTGGCCCGGCTGGTCTCGTGACTACTGGCACACCCTGCGTTCGACCGCTCTGTGGGCCGGGTGAATGCTTGTTGTCATGAGCGATCCCAACCGAGAATCCGACCGGCTGCCGACGGGCTCTGCCAATCAGAGCATCGCCCAGTGGGCGCAGCACGGTGTCGAGGAGCTGACCGAGCGGGAGGCCGAGGAACAGGCCGAACTCGGGGTATCCGCCGACGATCCCGCCAACGGCTGATCGTCGCCCGCCTGTCGGGACCAAACTCGTCGGACCAAGCCCTTCGCCCTGAGGTGACTCCCGCCATGCGCGGATGGTGATCCTCATACCGGACACGCCGGGTGCCCGCCACGCGCGAGGAGTCTCGATGGACGCGAGCTATGTCTCGGCCGGCGCCGACGATCCGGCCACCTACCTGAGCTGGGGATGGATCTCCATCTCCGCCCCGAATCTGATCGTCATCCTGCTGATGATCGTGATCTTCGGGCTGGCGGTCGTGCTGCCCTTCCCGAAGGACCGGGATCAGACATGACGGCCACCCTGCCGGCCCCCGGCGGTCCCGACCTCCCGGAAGTCAAGACGGGTGCCGTCGAACCGGAATCGACCATGTGGACCTCGCGCCTGCGCCGGGCCCGGCTGCGCAAGCTCCCGCCGGACCAGCTGCTGCCGGATCGCCAGCCTGCATACGTTGGCGTCCTGGATCTACGTCTTCGGCGTGCTCACCCTGTCCGCATTCCTGGTGATCGTCGTGTCCGGGCTGTGGCTCGCGTTCGCAGGTCCCGCCTGGTACCACACCTCGTCGCTGGGCAGGTTGACGAACAGCCTGCACTTCTGGAGCGTCCAGCTGTTTTTCGTCTTCATGGTGATCCACCTCTGGGGGAAGTTCTGGATGGCGGCCTGGCGCGGGCGGCGGGCGATGACCTGGATCACCGGCGCCGTCGCGTTTCTCGCCTCGATCGGCACCGCCTTCACCGGGTATCTGGTGCAGACGAATTTCGATTCCCAGTGGATTTCGTTCGAGGCGAAGGACGGGCTGAACGCGGTGGGGATCGGCGCCTTCTTCAACGTCACCAACCTCGGCCAGATGCTGTTGCTGCACGCCTGCCTGCTGCCGCTGGTGGTGGGTGTCATCGTGGTCTGGCACGTGCTGCTGGTGCGCCGGCGCGGTGTCGTCCCGCCAATCGATGCGGTCGATAGTGCTGCCACGCCAATCGATGCGGTCGATAATGCTGCCACGCCAACAGATCCGGCCATCAGTACGCAGGACCAGGGAACGAGTGTCCGGCCATGACCACCCACACCCAGGACCGGGGCAAGGCTCAAGACATCGCCACCCAGGAATGGCAGGGCCCGTGGCGCCGCTACGACATTCGTCAAGGAAGGGGTTATCGCCGTCGTTGTCGTGAGCATCCTGACGGTGCTGTTGGCGGCCGTGTTCAGTTCACCCGACGAGCCGCAATTGACCTTCCAAGGCTGGGCGAACAGCGCACCGGACAACTTTTACGTCACCGCCGTCCAGGAACTGGCCGGTACCAGCGAGCAACCCTGACGATTACCTGACCAGCCACGCCGACGCGATCATCTTCTACGTGATGGCCGTGCTGTCCATCGGGCTGGTGCTCGTGCCATTCATCCCCGGCGTCCGGTCGCTGCCGCGGTGGATTCCGATCCATCGGGTCATCTGGCGGGATTGCTACGCAAGCCAGCGGAAGGTCTCGTAGTCCGCCCGGGTGGGGAAGTGGGGGATGTGGCCGGGTTCGGGGACCGGCGGAACCCGGGCTGTGTCGAGAATGGGTTGGTCGGTCAGGGAGCCGGGCGTGCACCGGCGGGGCTGGAGAAGTGGCCTGCCGGTCGGTTGATCCACGACGATGCGGTGGGTAGCAGGGCGGTCGCGGCGCCGACGCCGATGACCAGCGCGACCACGATGGCGGTGTACCGCCCGCGGCGCCGGCGCCCTTCCGGCCCGCGTAGAGACCCGCGAATCTCCGACCATGACGTCACCGCCGCCTCCCACAGATGACCGAGCACGTGCACTGTCATCAGGGCGACCCAGATCCAGAAGCACGTCTGGTGCGCCGTCAGCAAGGCGCCTGACCCGTTGGTGCCGACGATGATCAGGGCGATCCCGGTGCCCAGCAGTGCGAGGCTGGACAGGATCACCAGCGGCCCGAGCACCCGGAGCAGCGGATGCGGCGGGCCCTTCCGCCGGTAGCTCGCAGCGCCCGTGTAATACCTGGTGAACCGGTACATCGTGCTTGCGGTCTTGAGCAGCACGGGCCCGAGCAGCAGCACACCGACGAAGATGTGCAGGGTGATCATCTGCCGCACGCTGAGGATCGTGACGCCCTCGACGGCCAGCAGCACCAGCAGCACCATGCCGGTCGCGGACGTCAGCCTGGTGTTGCCCTCCACGCCCGTCGCGGGGTCCGGGTCGTCGGACGGGTCAGCCTCGCCGACGGTGGGTGTCGCGATCCATCCGGGCACGTTCATGAGTAACTCCCGAGGACGATCGTGATGGGGCCGACCGGGTCAGGGTGCTCTTGAGTTCTCAGAGAATCCTCATTGCGGCGGAACCTAGCGGGCTGTCTTCGCCCAGCGGGCGTCACCGGGAGCTGCAAAGGTATTTGTCCGGATAGTTCGGGTCCGCCATGATGGACCATCTGCACGGGGCCGAAAGGCCGTTCGACATGGCTGGGGTAACTAATGGACGGGTCGGAACAGCGCTGGGATCAACAGCTCGAATCTCCGGACCGGGAAGCCCTCTCGGCCGACCAGCTCGAACATCTTCGGCCGTACGTCGTGAACCTCACACTCGGTGAATTTTCCAGCGACGGGATAATGCAGACCACCAAGGAGGATGTCGACGCGATCTTCGATGTGCACCTGCCGGATTTCCTCGACCGAGCCCGAGCGGACGGTGTGACGGGCCCGGTGCCGTTGGTCTTCTGGGCGCACGGCGGCATCGTTTCGGAGCGGGCCGGGTTGAAGATCGCTGCCAATCAGGTCCCGTGGTGGCTCGCGAACGGTGCTTACCCGCTGCACTTCGTCTGGGAGACGGGGTTTGTCGAAACTCTCAAACAACTGGTCGGGCTGCGCCGCAGCCGTGAGATCGCTGCGGGTCGAAGCGACGATGTGCCGGAACTCCGGTCCGGCCCGGTCGGTTGGGGGCTGTGGTCGGCCGTCAAGGAAAATGCTGCCCTTGCCTCCGTGCCGGGGGGCGGCGCGCACTATGTGGGGGAGCGGCTCGCGCAGTTCTGCGCGGAGCACCACGGCCGGGTTTCCGTCCACGCGGCCGGTCACTCGGCCGGCGCTATTTTCCACTCCCATTTCATCCCGACGGCGAGAAAACTCGGTGTGCCGAGTTTTGCCAGCCTGCAATTGTTGGCGCCTGCGCTCCGGGTGGATGGATTCCGCTCCCAGTTACTCCCCATGGTGGACCGGGACATCAACAAGATCACCGTCTACACCATGAACATGCAGGCCGAGAATGACGACAATTGTTTTCAGATCTATCGAAAATCGTTGCTGTACATGGTGAGTCAGATCTTTGAGCCGGAGGACGACGCGCCGATCCTGGGCCTGGAGCAGTCCATCCGCAATGATCCAGAGCTCACGGTCGCTTTCGGTCTGACCCCCGGAGTGCCCGGGCGCGTTGAGGTGGTCTGGTCGCCGACCGAAGGGCAGGCACAGCCTGACTGTCGGAGCAGTGCAACGTCACACGGCGGATTCGACAACGACACCGACACCATGAACAGCGTCGCACGACGAATCCTGCGGCGGACCGACATCGTCGAATTCACCGAGGGCGGATCCCGGCCGGGCGGGGCGCTGGAGTCGGCAATGGCAGCGCCGCCAGGGTGGGCCGGCGGCGACCGGCCGGCAACGCAGGGCAGTTCACCGGCCGGCAGTCCACCGGCGAGCGCCGGTACCGCGGCGTCGCTCGGGTCCGCGGCGTCGCTCGGGACCGCGGCGTCGCTCGGGTCCGCGGCGTCGCTCGGGTCCGCCGCGTCGCTCGGGGCGGCGGCTCCCGCGAACGCCTGACTGTCGGTTCCCGAATCGGTCTCGATCTGGTCAGCTAGTTGCTGATCGCAGGGGCAGCGTGGACGAACGTGGTGTCGGTCAACTGCGCGATGAGAAACGCCGCGATATCGGTGCGGGTCATCGTGGCGAAAAGCTTGTCCCGTCCCAGGAAGCCGACCCGGACTGTTCCCGTTCCGGGCCGGTCGACCGGATTATTGATACGAACGATCGTCCAGTCCAGGTCGGAACCGGTGACGGTGGCCGTCATCCCGCGCATTTCCCGGAGCGCGCCCGGGTACCGGACCTTCGCGATGAGCGGCAGCAGCGTGGCCCGCATCGTTCGGCCGTCGCGGCGATCGGGGACCACCGGTGTGGCGAGACCGACGTAACGCCGGACACCCTCCACGTCCATCGCGGCGACAATGGTCCGGGTCCCGTCGGTGAGCGCGGTCCCGCCGGTGCTCCGCCTGCGTGCCGGACCGAGTGCGCTGATCACCCCAGCGCTGCCGGACACGGCTCGCCGGACGGCTGTGGAATCGGCGAGCTCGCCGACGACGACGGACAGTCTGGTATGCGACCAAGGGATCCCGGCCGGATCCCGGACATAGGCCAGCACCTCGTTGCCGTCGTCCAGCAACCGGTCGACGACGAGACGACCGATCTTCCCGCTCGCCCCGAAAACCGTGACTTTCATCCCGCTACCGTGTCATTCGATCGAGACGGGGCGGGTTTCGGGTCAGCTGCCGAGGGCGTCGATCTCCTTCTTCAGCGAGTCGGTGTCGGCTTGCACCTCCTTCTTGAGCGTCTTCTTCGCGCGAACCAGCGCCTTGTCGATCCGGGCCTGGACGTCGGTGGCGGCGATCAGGATCAGGGCGCTGCCGCCCTCGTCGAGCAACTCTCCGAGGTCCTTGAGATCCGACCGGCTCATCCCGCCCGCCGCATGCCCGGCGATCGCGCCGACACCGGCGCCGGCCGCACTGCCGACCAGCATTCCGGCGCCGAGCAGTACGGCAGGGAACACGGCAACCAGCGCCCCGACCGCGAGACCGACGTAGAGGCCTTTGACCGCGCCATCTCTGGTCGGCTGTTCGTGCTTCTTCTCGATCTTCACTTTGCCGTCGGCGCCCTTGCTGATCACCGCGGCGTCATAGGTGTCGATGATGTCGAGCTCTTCATAGACATAACGCACGGCGTCGTAATCGGCGATGGCATCGTCGAGTTCGTCGTACTGCGCTGCCACCAGGACGAAGGTGTCCAGAGCCATGGGTGTCCTCCACAAGATGTTGGTCGCGCACGCTGCGCTTTACCGGACATCCTGGCCCGAAAGTGGGCTGAGTGCTCGGTCGAGGCCGCCGGCCGACACGGGCTCTCAACTGATGCCGGACGGACCACGGGGTTTGGAAATTGATCTTCGTTTTCCGGGGCCAGAATGCGCTGGTTCGGCGCCCCGTCGGCCAGGATTGCTGGAGTGTGTTCTGCCGGGTCTGGTAAGAACCGGGAATCCGGCCGAGCACAGCCGAAATGCGCCCGGCTCCACCGGTGACCACTCGCTTCGTCATCGCCGATCTTCGGAGGCCAGCTATGCCCGTCGGACCCGTGGAACTGCTCGTGGTGTCGTTTCCCACCGAGAGCGCCGACCCGGCGGTGATCGCCGCCGTTCAGGACGTGGTGGCGAGCGGGTTCATCACGGTGCTCGACCTGGTCTTCCTCTCCCGGTCGATGGACGGCGCCATTCGCGAGATTGACGTCACCGAAGAGCTCGACGACGTTGGCCTTGGATTGCTGGAGATCCAGGAACAGGCCCTGATCAGCGAGGATGACCTCGAGCTCGCCAGGGACACGCTCGATCCAGGTCAGTCCGCAGCGGTGATCGTCTACGAGAACAGCTGGGCGCGAACCGTGTCGGGGGCGGTCGCGGACGCCGGGGGCGAGCTGACCCTGCATGTTCGGATACCGCGGGATGTCGTCGAGGCGGCGTTGGAAGCGGCTGAGATGGATTGACCGCGTGAGCGGTGCATCGATGTGCGGCCCCATCACCCAGGCCGTAGGGGGCCGCCAGCAGCGGTCGGTGCGATGATCGGCTGGGACGGAATGCCGGCGAGGTCCGGGAGCGCCGCCAAGGACTTCAGTGATCGCTGATCAGTCAAACGAGGAGTGAACCGATGTTTCGACGACGTGGACGGCCAGGACTGTTGGGCACTGTTGCCCGGACCGCCGTGGTGGCGGGTACGGCAACGGCCACTGCCGGCGCGGTGAACCGGCACCAGGAGCAGAAGCAGGCCGAAAAGCAGGCCCTTGCCGACCAGCAGGCGGCCGAGCAGGCCCCGCCACCCGAACCGGTCGATCAGGCGCCGCCGCAGCAGCCCGTCTACCAGGCGCCGCCACCCCCCGCCTACCAGGAGGCGCCGCCGGCCGAAGCGCCGGCCGGGGACGACCTGGTGGGGAAGATCCAGCAACTCGCGGGTCTGCGCGATTCCGGCGTGCTGTCCGATGCCGAGTTCGCCGCGGCAAAGGGCAAGTTGCTCGGCATCTGAGAGCCCCGCCTTCGAGGCCAGGGTGTTGGCTCGTGATGAGTTGACATCCGCCGAATCCGGCGGCTCCCGCGAAGGCGGGACCGCCGCGATCGGCGAATCTCGCGATGAGCCAATCTCGCGATCAGCCAATCTGCAGCGCGGTGATCCGCCATCGGCCGTCGACACCCTCGATACGGAACGCGACCGCCCGCACTCGCTCGGCGCGGCGGAACGCGGCGCTCACCTCGGCGACACCGTCGGCCGGTTCGCAGACGCGGACGGTCAAGATGTGCGGCAGTGCCTGCTGTCCGGTGATCGGTCGCTCCAGGAGCCCGGCGTAGATCTCCGGTGCACAGTGCACCCGGAGCTGAGCGACCGGTCGCTGCCCCGACAGGATTTCGACCAGTGCCCGAGCCAGTACGCGAGCGGCCCGGTCGGCCGGCGGAAGGTGCTCAGAGGCGGTCCGCTGCACCCCGATGTCGGCCTCCGAGGACCAGGAGGGAACCCCTCGCGAGGTGATCGTCGTCGGGCGGTTCGTCGGCGGCGGAGCCATTGCGATGCCCGTACCCGCGGCTGTCCGGCCGAGCGGAGCGGCTCGGTCACGACGGGCGCCCCTGGGCGGATGGGTCGACTTCCTGGTCGGCCGGGTCGGCGGCTGGCCCGGCCGCGCCACGACGACTGCCGGGTCCTGGGTTGAGTCTTCGACAGGCTGGGTTGGCGCTTGAAGGGGTTGTACCGGTAGCGGTTGGCTTGCTGGCGGTCGGGCGGCGGTCGCCGGACTCTGCGCCATCAGTGCGCCGAAATCCTCGGTCCGGCGGCGAGCCCGGCCGCGGTCGGCGGCCTCGAGTTCGTCATCGAACGGCGGCTCACAATTCGGCACCGGTACCAGGTGCGGCCTGCGGTGCTCCCGGTGGCTCGCGCCGGTGAGCGTGTCCGGCGAACCGTGCAGGACGGTCGTCGTCACCGATGGCAAGGAAATCGCCCGTTCCGGATGCGGGAGGGCCGACGCGGCGGGAGCCACGGCTGCGGTCATGGTCAGTGCCCCTTTTCGGGATCGGGGGGCAGCAGCAGCTGCCCGGGTTGGATCAGGTCGGGGTTGTCGCCGATGACCTGTGTGTTGGCGGAATACCAAGCGCGCCAAGCGGTATCGATCTCTTGGTCGGTGGCATCGGAATTCAGGTGATGGTGGGCGATCGACCAAAGGGTGTCGCCGGCCAGGACAACGACGGCGCCGGCTGAATCCGCGCTGGTAGGCCCGCTCCCGGGTTGGGCGGGCGTCGCCGTCGGGGCCGGGATCGCTGCGTCGTTCTCGGCAGTGGCCGGCGGTTCCGCGGTTGGCTGGGCGGGTGTCGCAGTTGTGGCGTCGGCGTCAGTCGGGGCAGACGTCGGTGCCGGTGTGCTCGGCTCGGCGTTCGGCTCGGCCGCGGTCGCGGCACTGGTCGTGAAGGTCTCCGGCACCGGGGATGCGGTTGGGGCGACGGTGGGCGGCGTGGTTTCGGGCGCTGTGGTTTCGGGCGCTGTGGTTTCGGGCGCTGTGGTTTCGAGCGCTGTGGTTTCGAGCGCTGTGGTTTCCGCCGGTGTGGTGTCCGCTGGGGTGGGGGTGTCGACCGCCGCACCGGAGGTTGGTATGGCCGGGGTGGCCGCCACGCTGGTGGGGGAGTCCACGGCCGGCCAGTCGATGGAGATCGAGGACAGGATGTCGGCCAGCGAAGCCGGATCGGTGGTTGCGGGGGTGGCTGCCGCGGTGCTGCCGGCCGTGTCAACCACACCCGCCCCGCCCCCGAGCGGGGCGGGAGTGGCGGTCGTGGTGGGCCGGGCGACGACTGGGGTGCTCGCGCCCGATCCGAGGTCACCCATGGCCGGACCGGCGCAGGCGCTCGTCCCGGCCAGTAGGGAAACCCCGACAGCCGCGGCGACGATCCGGCCGGCAGCCGCGGGGGCGATCCGGCGAAGGAGGGCCCGCCCGCATCGACCTGGCGTCCCGGGAAGGCGACCCGCGATCGCCGCGATCCAAACCGCCAGCACCCACGCGAGCAGTACCCACACGAGCACGGAAGCAGTCACCAGGATGGCGGTCTCTGCTGCGGCGTCGATCGAAACCAGACCCGGAGTCGCCACTGGACCACCGCTCAGTACCCCGACCCAGGTTGCCGGGCCCGGCAACACGACGGTCAAGGCGCCCAGGCCGATCACGCAGCCGAGCATCTGAAGCAGCGCCGTGCGCGGGTTGGTTCCGGCACCGGCGGACTGCTTTTCGTCGGTCTCGAGAGATCGCCAATCAGACCATTTGACATCGTTTGCCATGTGTTGAAGTAAATGGAGCTGTTTGATGTTTGTCAAGCCGCTTTGGCGTCAAGTTGACCGATGACGTTCTGCTGGCCATGGTGGGCGGATGCGCTGGGACCGACTGTTCGCCGATCTGGAGGCCCGGTTCGACGAACTCGCGGACGCCGAGGCCGCCGCCGAGTCCGCCGATCGTGAGCGGGTTGCCATCGGCGCGGTCAGCGCGATCCAGCGGCTGTCCGGGTCGATCGATGGCCAGATCAGGGTTCGGCTGGCCGGCGGGGCGTCCGTCGGGGGCGTGCTCCGGACCGTCGGCCCGGATTGGCTGCTGCTCACCGAGGGTGAGGGCCGCGATTGCCTGGTGGCCCTGGCCGCGGTCACCGCGGTGGAGGGGCTGACGGCATCGACCGGTCCCGAGATGACTTCCCTCGCGCAGCGACTCGACCTGCGACGAGCGCTGCGCGGCCTTGCCAGAGACCGGTCACCGGTCGCGGTGGCACTGAGCGGATGGACCGGTGGGTCAGCGGGGTCGGGAGCGGGCGCCTATGGCCCGACCGGGTCGGCGGATCTCACCGGGACAATCGACCGGGTCGGAGCGGACTTCATCGAGGTGGCCGTACATGCGGCCTGGGAGCCGCGACGGGCGGGCACCGTGCGATCGGTGGCGTTGGTGCCGCTTGCCGGGATCGTTCTGGTTCGGGCCCTGCCGCTCGGTTGAGCACGCCTGCCGCTGGCCGGATCGGCCCGCTGGTTCGCGCCGCGGGCGGCGGCTCGCTCAGGCGTCGCTCGGCAGCGTCGAGGGCAGATCCGCCAGGCTGACCTCGGTGCGTTGGTATGCCTGGTCGATGTACTCCTCGAGCTTGGTTCGCTCGACCCGCCACTGGTTGCGCCCGCCGATCTGAATGCCCTGCAGTTCTCCGCTGCGAACCAGGGCATAGGACTGTGACGACGAGATATTGAGAATCTCGGCCACGTCCGCAAGCGTCAGGAACCTCTCGTTGGTCACTTGCGGCGCGTCCTTTCTGGTGGTGGCTGAATCGTCACTGCTGGTCGCGGACTCTGCTGCTGTTGAACGAACCGCAGCGCGGTTGCCTGGCTGATAGCGCGGCTACTTCTGAGGCAGCTGTCCCCAGTTCTAGTGCTTTGACACCGATTGGTCAACGATGATGTAGTTTGCCACGAAGAGTGTGGCACAGGGTGCAGCCCACAGCATCGGGTTGTCCCCGAAGCTGGACCAAAGGTCCCGGCCGGTGCACGACGAGGGGGGAGGCATCGCCAATGGCGCTACCCCCCGCCCCGACGCCGCGGCGGTTGTCGCGGCCGAAATGGCTCAACGTCCGGGTGGTCGGCGGGATCCTGCTGGTGATCGCCGCCGTTGTCATCGGGGCCAGAGTCATCGGGGCCAGCGCCCAGACCACCGCAGTCTGGGCGGCCGATCGTGATCTCGCGAGCGGGACCGTGCTCGGTACAGGCGATCTGATCTCGGTCGAAGTCAATCTGGGAGACAGGGCCGGGCTGTATCTCGCACCCGGTTCGGCGTCCCCGGTCGGCATGACGATGGCCAATTCGATCGCCGCTGGCGAACTGCTGGCCGCATCCTCGGTGGAAGAGCCCGGCACCGGTCGCATCGTCGCCATCGGTGTCGAGCCGGGCAACATGCCGCCAGGTGTTGCGCACGGTTCCACCGTCGACCTCTACCTGACCACCGGTGGCGCGGCGGGATCGGCGGCGCAGGCCAAGACCGAACTCGTCGGCCGGGACATCACGGTCCAGTCGGTCACCGCGCCGGCGTCGGGCGGTCTGTCCGGCGCAACCTCGAATCGCTATCAACTCTCCGTGCTGCTCCCGGCCGACGTCGCCGACAAGCTCGTCCGGATCCTGCCGACCGGTGAGCCGATCGTCGTCCTGGTGAGCGGCGGGTGAACACCGGGCTGCTGACCGCGGGCAGCGGCCAGGGCTGGGAGAACGACCTGGTCGCTGCGCTGGATCGACCGGGGTCGTCGATGACAGTGCTCCGGCGGTGTGTGGATATCGGCGACGTCCTGGCCGTCGCGACCACTGGTCAAGCCGCTGTCGCGATCGTCTCGGCCGACCTGCGCCGATTGGACACCGAAGCCGTTACCCGATTGCGAACCTCCGGCGTTGCGGTTGTCGGTGTGCATCCGGCGGGTGACGAACGCGCACGTGACCGGCTCGAGCGGATCGGGATCACCGCAGTGGTGCCCGACGACGCAGGCACCGACGCGGTGCTCACGGCCGTGCGCAGCGCCATCACCGACTTGGCGACCTGGAACGAGCCTGCTCGAGGCCTGTCCGATCCGCGGACCGCGCTGCCGCCGCCGGGGCCCGTCGTCGATGTCGAGGTGATGGACGGTCCGATCCGCCGAGGGCAAGTGGTTGCCGTATGGGGACCCACCGGCGCGCCGGGCCGAACGACGGTGGCGACCAGCCTCGCGGTCGAGGCGGCGCAGCTGGGACTACCGACATTGCTGATCGATGCGGATGTCTACGGTGGGGTCGCGGCTTCCGCGTTCGGCCTGCTCGACGAATCACCCGGATTGGCCGGGGCGTGCCGGCTGGCAGCCAACGGCCGGTTGGATCTCGGCTCGTTGACCTCGCTGTGCTGGTCGCTCGGCGATGACCTGCGGCTGCTCACCGGGATCGCCCGCGCCGATCGGTGGCCGGAGGTGCGGCCGTCGGCGATTCCCGCCGTCCTCGGGGTCGCCAGGGAAATGGCGCCGCTGGCCGTCGTCGACTGCGCCTTTGCGGTGGAGGCCGACGAGGAGATTTCCTTCGACACGATGGCGCCGCGGCGAAACGGGGCGACTTTGGCCGTGTTGGCCGACGCGGATGTGGTGCTGGCCGTCGGATCTTGCGACCCGGCCGGTCTCGAGCGGCTGATCCGCGGACTCGCCGAACTGGCCGATGCCGTGCCGGAGGTCAGCCCGCAGGTGGTGCTCAATCGCTGTCGACCGGCGGTCGGGTCGACGTCGGAGGCAGCGGCGGCCGTCGACCGCTTTGCCGGCGTCAAGGTGGTGGCCAGGTTGCCGGAGGATCGGGCCGCCACTGATCGGGCCTGGCGTCGTGGGGTTTCGCTGGCGGAGGCGGCGCCGCGATCGCCCTTGCGGACCGCCGTCCGGGACCTCGCGAAGCTGCTGATGCCGGTGCCCGACAGCGGACGTCGCTGAGCGCAGCTGCGTTCCTTGTGTGATCCAAGTCCGGCGAACCAAACCGATGTTCCGCGTGCTGTCCGCCGTTCACCCGGTGCGGATGGCGGCAGGCGGCGCAGCGTTCGAGATACTTCACGCCGTGACTGACCGAGTGATCACATGAGCGCGCAACGACCGGCTGACCCGCCGCCGACCAGCGCGTTGTTCGACGTCCCGGCGGGTGCGCAGCCCACCAACGCGGGCGGCCGGGGACCATTCGTCAGCCGCGTGCGGTGGCAGCACGCCGACGGATCGACGGCCACCTGGGAGTCCCGCACGGCTCGCAAGCGGGGGTTCATCGAGGTACTGCGGGACGGCATCGTCGAACGGATCCGGGCCCGGCCCGCGGTCGTCATCCGGCTGGGCCGCTGCAACACCGTTTCGGGTATTTCGTTTTTTCTCGGCGGTGGGCTGTTCACCCTCGGCGCCGTGCTCAGCCAGCTGGGCGACACCCCGCCGACCACCCTCAATTGGATCTTTCTCGCCGGCGGTTTCTTCTTCTCCAGCGGCGCCTACGCAGCGCTGGTGCAGGAGCTCAATTCGCCACGGGGCATCGACGCGGACGGCGCGCTCACCGAGAACCGTTGGCGCTGGTGGGCTTACGAGCCGAACCGGCCGGGATGGGTCGCGGCGTTCACGCTGTTCTGCGGCACCCTGGCCTTCGCGGTCAGCCTGGTCGATGTCTTCCTCAGCGGGCTGGCGACGCAGCAGATCAACCGGCTGATCTGGGCGCCGGAAATGGTCGGCTGCGTGCTCTTCCTGGTGTCCGGCCACATCGGGATCATCGAGGTCTGCCACGGCCGGCTCCGGTTGCTGCCGAGTTCACTCGGCTGGTGGATCGTCATCGTCAACCAGATCGGGTCATGGCTGTTCTTCGCCTCCGGTCTCGCCGCGTTCGTCCGACCCGCCACAGGTGAGGTGATCAGCGTTTCGCTGATCAATTGGGGTACCGCGCTAGGTGCGGCGTGTTTCAGTGCGGCGGGCCTGGCGCAGCTGTTCGAACGCCCGGACAGCTCGCCGGAGACGAAGGCGAGTGAGCATCGCAGGCGCGCCGGCGCCGAGGAGCGGAGCGAGCCGAGAGTCGACCAGTGAGCGCGGAGACGAAGGCGAGTGAGCATCGCAGGCGCGCCGGCGCCGAGGAGCGGAGCGAGCCGAGAGTCGACCAGTGATTGCAGAACCGGCACGAACGCCAACCGCGGCCCATCCCGCATCCGGGCCGGCGGCGGCCCTGTGACCGGCGCCGGTTGCTGTGCCACCATGACGGGATGACCGACCGGCTCTCAGCGACGGATGCCTCTTTTCTGTACGCCGAGGATGCCGGCACACCGATGCACGTCGGCGGCGTCGTCATCCTCAAGCCCGACGCGGACGGCCCGGAGTTCCAGTACTCGGAGATCATCGACCTGATCGAGTCGCGGCTCGACCTGGTGCCCCGGTACCGGCAGAAGGTTCGCTTCGTCCCCGGCCGGTTGGCCAGGCCGGTCTGGGTGGACGACGAGGATTTCGACATCACCTACCACGTCAGGCGTTCCGCGATCCCGAAGCCCGGAACGGACGTCGAGTTGGACGAGTTGGTCGGCCGGCTGATCTCCCGCCCGCTGGACCGGACCCGCCCGCTCTGGGAGGTCTATGTCATCGAGGGGTTGACCGGCGGCCGGATCGCCCTGGTCAACAAGACCCACCACGCGATGGTCGACCGCATCGGGGCCGTCGACGTGGCGGCCGCCATCCTGGACGTCAACCGGCGGTCCCGGGATTTGCCGGAGCAGCCGTGGATTCCGAACCCGTCGCCCAGCGACATCGATTTGGTCGTCGACGCTGTCGCCGACCTGACCAGCCGGCCCAGTGAGGTCCTGGACATCGCGAAACTTGCCGCGCAGGACGTCGGAGCGGTGATGACCAAGTTGCTCAGCGCGGCCGGCAGCGCCGTCGAGGTGCTCAGGCGGACGGTGAGCCCGGCGCCGCGATCCTTGCTGAACGACGCGAAGAGCGGGCAGCGACGATTTGCCACCCTGCACGCGGATCTCGCGGACTTCAAGACGGTGCGGCAGGCGCACGGCGGCTCGGTCAACGACGTGGTGCTGACCGTGATCACCGGCGCACTGCGCTCCTGGCTGCTGTCCCGCGCCGAGGCCGTGACCGCGCACACGGTGGTCCGGGCGATGGTGCCGATGTCCGTTGCCGCCGCGCCGGGCGAGGAAGGCGGGTCGGTTGCGTCCTACCTGATTGACCTCCCGGTGTCCGAGCCGAATCCCGTGATGCGCCTGCACCAGGTGTCGTTCGCGATGGGCGCCTTCGTCGAATCGGGCCAGCAGGTGGGGGCCGATGCGCTGGTCGAACTGGGCAGGTTCTCCCCGCCGACGCTGCACGCGCTCGGCGCCCGGGTCGCCGGCCAACTGTCCCGGCGGATGTACAACGTGCTGATCACCAACGTCCCCGGTCCGCAGGTGCCGCTGTATGCGGCGGGCTTCCCGGTCGATGCGATGTACCCGGTGGCCCCGCTCGGTCTCGGGCAGGCGCTTGCGGTGTCGTGCACGTCGTACAACGGTGGGGTGTTCTTCGGGATGACGGCCGACCGGGACGCGATTCCGGACGTCGAGGAGTTCGCCGTGCAGATCCGGGAGGCCATCGAGGAACTCGGGTCCACCGTGCCGAACGAGTCGGGAACGCCGGTTCCGGGCTCGCGGCGCGGGCGCCGGTCCCGGTCGTCGTCGTAGCGTGGTCGACAGCGAGACCAAACCGATGGACAGGCTGACCGTGAAGGATCCGTCGGCTCACGGCAACCCGATCCTTCACGAAAACGCCGCCAGCTTCGTGAGGGATGTCAATCATGAGGATTTACCTGCCGTCGACCATGTCCGGCATTCGCGCCGCGCTCGACGCGGGCTCGGTCGCGGTGCGATCGGGGGTCGGTTTCGCCGTCACCGAGCCGCTGCGGCTGGAGTATCCGGACTGGTCCGAGGAAGAGCTCGAATACCTTGCCATGCAGGACGCGTCGCGGGCCTCGCTCCGGCTCTTGGCCGCCGCCGATGATGAAGAACCTCCGCTGCGGGTGGTCATCGCCGCCGAGGTCGACGACGCGGTGGTGACCCCGCGGCCCGAGGCCGACCGAGCGGTGGTGGCCGTCCGCGGCATGGTGGATCTCGCGCTCGTCGCAGCGGTGCACGTCGACGGCGCCGACGCCGGTCCGGCCGTTCGGGAGGCGACCGCCGTCATCGACGCCGCGGATCTGGGCGACCACGATGCTGAGTTTATTTTGGGATCGGCCGAAGACTTCGACCTGGCCTGGTACGCGCCGGGGGAGATCCGGTATTTCGTCCAGGAGGTCGACTCCGAGTAGCGGCCGAAACGTTCGGCCGAAGATTTCGACCTGGCCTGGTACGCGCCGGGGGAGATCCGGTATTTCGTCCAGGAGGTCGACTCCGAGTAGCGGCCGAAACGTTCGGCCGAAGATTTCGACCTGGCCTGGTACGCGCCGGGGGAGATCCGGTATTTCGTCCAGGAGGTCGACTCCGAGTAGCGGCCGAAACGTTCGGCCGAAGATTTCGACCTGGCCTGGTACGCGCCGGGCGAACTCCGGTACTTCCTGGAGGAGGTCGACTCCGAGTAGCGGCCGACACCTCCACCGGAACGCAAAAGCCCGGCTGACAATGATCGTCAGCCGGGCTGTTCACGCGATCAGTCCCAACGAGCGGCACTCCGCTGCGAGATGCTCCGGCCGCTCGGGTGGGCCGTTCCGCCACGGGACGTGGCGCTTTGCTGCCATTACTCGGCGTTCTTGACGAACTCCAGCTCGAGGTCGATCTCAACCTTGTCGGCGACAACAGCGTTGCCCGCGCCGAAGGCGGCTTCGAAGCTCACGCCGTAGGACTTGCGGCTGATGGAGGTCTTGGCGGAGAAGCCCGCGCGCGTCCCACCGTAGGCGTCAACCGTCTCGCCGAGGAACTCGACGGCCAGTTCTACCGGCTGGGTGGTGCCGCGGATGGTCAGGTCGCCGTTGAGGACGAAATCGTCGCCGTCCTGGCTCTTGAGGCCGGTGGAGACGAAGGTCAGGACCGGGTGGTTCTCGACGTCCAGGAAGTCGGCCGAGCGGACGTGTGCGTCGCGCTGCTCCTGCTTGGTGTCGACGCTGGCGGCATCGATCTCGGCGGTGACGGAGTGTGCACCGTTCTCGTCGACGACCAGGGTGGCGGACTTGAGGGCGAAGGTGCCCTTGGCCTTGCCGACCGCCATGTGGCGGACCTTGAACGAGACGTCCGAGTGAACGGCGTCGGCGACCCAGGTGCCGGCGGTGACGACTGGAGTGGTGACTGAGGTGGTCATCTTGATTCCTTCCGAGTAGTGGTTGCTTGAATGTTCAACAACTCTGCCGCCAGCATATTCCGAAGAAGTGGACTCGTCATCTATCTTTCGCTCCGAACTCAGGGTGACCCTCATCACACCCATCGTCACCGCACTGAGGAATCCGCGCGCCGGTCGGGCCCGATCGGCGCGCGGAGGTTTCGCTCAGGCCTGCACCAGTACCTCGTCGAGCTTGCGTCGCGGGGTGGCCGCCGGGCGGGGCGAGCCGTCGCCGTAGCCGAGCCGAACGACCTGCTGCACGACGACCGGCCGGCCCACGGCCGAGGAGTACTCGTCCGACACTGCCTGCTGCGTTGCCGCCTGCTCCAAGGCCTGGCCGAGAATGCCGACGCGCAGCCCGGCCGCGGTGGCCTGCAGACTCACCCGTTCCAGCGCCCGACCGGCGTTGAGCCAGTCGACCGGGGTGTCGTTGACGCTGTGGATGACCGCGAGTTGCAGCCGTCCCTCGAACTCGCCCGCCGGCAGGGTGCTGCCCACACTGTCGGGACCGACGGAAAAGTCGCGCCCGGGGTAGTTGCCGCTCGAGTCGTGCACGCCGATGGCACCGCTGGGAATACCCTCGCGAGGGCCGCGATCGACCCAGCGCTTCACCTCGGCCAGGTAGGCAACGTCGTCAACCATTCTGGCCTCGACCTCGGCGGTCAGCTTGAGAAAGGCGCGGGCGAAATCCTCGGTGACCTGGTCGGTGGATACCGTCCCGCAGGCGCCGGCAGTTGAAACCTCCCGCCACTGCCGCGCGGTCAGGGCGTCCGACGCGAACGGCGCCCGACTGGTGTAACGATGCTCGATGGCCCCGAACAGCGCCTCCTCGGGGTCCGACAACTCCTCCTTGCCGCCCTGCCAGGTGATGGTGGCCACCGGGGCTTGGGCAAGTTCGCGCAGGATCTGCGGGACCTGGTCGCGGACGATCGGGGCCAGGCTCTTGGGCGGTGCCGTCGTACCGGTGGGGAAATCGGTGACGGTCACCCGGACACCCGACCGGTGGGCCATGGCGAGCTCGAAGTTGGCCAGCGCAGCACCGACGGACTGCACGGCCCAGCGACCGGACGGGTCGACGACGTGCGGCGCCCGACCGACGTCGAGCCACAGGTCGATCGAATCGTCGTGGAAGACGAAGATCCAGGGTTGGCTGTTGTGGATCGACGCGGCGCGGGTGGCGGCATCGACGGCGGCACGGACGTCACGGGGCAGGCGGCCGAACATGATGGTTCCTTTCGTGGAGCGGGACGAAGTCAGGACCGATGGTCGGGCCCGATCAGATCGCCAGACAGACCGGGTAGATGATGGTCGGGGCGAGCAGGGCAATCCCGTAGATGGCCCATCGGACGATCTCCGGCGGGTGGATCTTCAGATCGTGCAACGCATGGAACGTGCGGTGACAGCAGTGCCAGAGCACCAGGCCGAGGGCCGCGGACAGCAGCAGTCACCCGAGGGGATTGGTCAGCGAACCGGCCATTGTCTCGAGCTGCCGGCGGCCCCGCCGAACACTCCGAACGGTACTGGTAGTCCGAAGATCGCGATCAGAACGGGCATGGTGAACATGGCGAGCATGCCGCCGACACCTAACGGGCCTGGAGTGCACGATCGAGAACGCCAGTGCCACAACGCTCTGGTGACCGGCATTCCCCTCTGGTGAGGGATCGCGCCAGACCGAGTCGTCACACCTGTGAAGTTAGGCGGGCGAGAAGTAGCGCGTTAGGGACCAAAGTCCTGACTAGTGTTTTGGCGCAAGGAATCTCATCAGCACCCCGACAAGGTTGAAGGTCAAGTTTGCGCACACTGTGTTCGCTGTCGGGTCGTCTGGATCGGTCGAGCCAGCCCGCGCGCGTCAGGGCTGAACCGCCACGGGGTAGCGAAGCGTCAGTCAGTGTCGGGGTAGCCGTCGTTGCCGGACCGCGAGGAGAGCAGTCGCCGGAAGGAGGCCAATCGGCCCGGGCTGGATCCGCCGGCGGCGACGAAGGCATCCAGTGCGCACCCGGCCCCCGTCGTATCGGCACCGCCGTCCGGGCCGGTGTGGTCGCAGTTCGGCGGGCAGTCCACCGTGCCGGGCAGCAAATCGTCGAACGTCTCGAGCAGGTCGTCCGGGGTGACATGGGCAAGCCCGAACGAGCGGACGCCCGGGGTGTCGATCACCCACCCGCCCGCGCGCAGCGGCAGCGCGATCGCCGAGGTGGAGGTGTGCCGACCCTTGCCGACGCCGGTCACGCTGCCGATCGCCCGTTTCGCGTCCGGCACCAGCGCGTTCACCAGGGTGGATTTCCCGACTCCGGAGTGCCCGATCATCACCGACACCGACCGGTCCAGTCGCTCGCGCACGGCGTCGATGCCGTCGACCACCCGGGACCCATCGGCGGACACCCCGCGGCGGGTCACCAGGATCGGCAGGTCCAGGTCCGCGTAGATCTCCTGCAGGAACGCCGGATCGGCCAGGTCCGCCTTGGTCAGCACGAGCACCGCGTCCAGATTGCCTGTGTATGCCGCCACCAGGCAGCGGTCGATGAAGCCGGTGCGCGGCACCGGATCGACCAGCGCGCAGACGATGACCAACTGGTCCGCGTTGGCCACCAGCACGCGTTCGGCCGGGTCGGTGTCGTCCGCCGAACGGCGCAGGACACTGCGCCGCGGGGTGATCCGGACGATCCGGGCCAGCGTGTCCGGGGCGCCGTCCGTGTCACCGACCAGGTCGACGAGATCGCCGACGGCAACCGCCCGGCGGCCCAGTTCCCTGGCCCGCATCGCCGTCACCACGTGTGCGCGTTTGGTGCCCTCCTCGACCAGGCAGGTGTAGCGGCCGCGGTCGACGGTCGTCACGAACCCACTGACCGCGTCGGTGTGGCTCGGCCGGGTCTTGGTCCGCGGCCGGGACCCGCCGCGGGTGGGACGGACCCGGACGTCGTCGTTCTCCCAGTTCTCGCCGAGGGTGCTCAGTGCGCCACCGCCGGTGCGTCGCGGCCGGCGAGCATGCGGTCCCACATGCCGTCGAAACCGGGCAAAGTCTTTGCGGTGGTGGCGATGTCGTCAATCAACACACCGGCGACGCGCAACCCGACGATGGCTCCGGCGGTTGCCATCCGGTGGTCGGCGTAAGCCGCCCAGGTCCCGCCGTGCAGCGGGCCGGGGTTGATCGTCAGGGAGTCCGCCGTTTCCTGCACCCGACCGCCGAGGGCGGCGACATCCGCGGCGATGGCGGACAACCGGTCGGTCTCGTGGCCGCGGAGGTGGCCGATGCCGCGCAGGTGGCTGGTTTCGTCGGCGAACAGTGCCATCGCGACGATCGTCGGGGTGAGCTCGCCGACGTCGTGCAGGTCGATGTCGATGCCGCCCAGAGTGTCGGGACCGGTGACGGTGAGGCCGCTCGCGTCGAGTCGAACAGAGGCGCCCATCGCGGCCAGGATGCCCCGGATGGCGTCACCGGCCTGATCGGTCCGGGTCGGCCAGTGCGGGACGGTCACGGTTCCACCGGTCACCGCGGCCGCGGCCAGGAACGGGGTGGCATTGGACAGATCCGGTTCGATGACGGTCGTCCACGGCGCGACCGGCCCCGGCTCGACCCGCCACTCGTTGGGCGTGCTGTCATCGACCCGCACGCCGACCGACCGCAGGGTGTGCACCGTCATCTCGATGTGCGGGAGCGACGGCACCGCCGCCCCGGAGTGCACCACCCGGACGCCATCGGTGAAGGACGGCGCGGCCAGCAACAGCCCGGAAACGAATTGGGATGACGCGCTGGCGTCGATCCGAACCGTGCCGCCGCGAAGCGCGCCGGTCCCGCGGATCCTCAGCGGCAGCGCGTCCCCGTCAATGTCGGCGCCGAGGGCGCGCAGCGCGTCGAGCACGGTGGTCATGGGCCGGCGGCGGGCGGCCTCGTCGCCATCCATGGTGATCGTGCCGGTCGCGGTGGCCGCCAACGCTGGCACGAACCGCATGACGGTGCCGGCCAGCCCGCAGTCGATGGCCGCCGGCCCGGCCAACCGGGCGGGTGTCACCAGCCAGTCCTCGCCGTCAGCGGTGATCTTGTCAGCGGTGATCTTGTCGTTGGTGATCTTGTCGTTGGTGATCACCGTGCCGAGCCCGCGCAGCGCCGCCGCCATCAGTTCGGTGTCCCGGCTGCGCAGCGGGGCGACGATGCGGGAGGGCCCGGTTGCCTGTGCGGCCAGGATCAGTGCGCGGTTGGTCAGCGACTTCGATCCCGGGACGGCGACCGTCGCGGTCACCGGGGCTGCGGCGACCGGGGCGGGCCAGGCCGCCGTCGGACTCACGGGGTGGGCAACAGTCATTGCCTCATGATCTCTCATGCGGCAGCGATTGTCGGCCGTGCGGGTGAGCGGGGAAGGGCCGACCGACACTGTGCGGTCCGGCCGTGTCGGATGCGGGTGGCTGTCGGACCTCGATGGCACCATGCAGGCATGTGTGGTCGGTATGCGTTGACGATGGAACCGGAGTCCCTGTACGGGCTCTTCGAGGCCGAGCCGGACCCCAGGGCCGGTGGTGCCGATGGTCTGTACGGGGGCGACCCGGTGCGACCCCGGTACAACATCGCGCCAACGGTCACGGTTCCGGTGGTTCGGCTCGAACCAAGGGTGGCTCCGGACGAGGCACTCCGGCAGATCGAACCGATGCGGTGGGGGCTCGTGCCCTCCTGGGCGAAGGACCTGTCGGCGGGCAACCGGATGTTCAACGCCCGCGCCGAGTCACTCGCGGAGAAGGGCGCGTTTCGCACCGCACTGGCCAAGCGCCGCTGCCTGATCCCAGCGAGCGGCTACTTCGAGTGGAAGCTCCTCGGGCATGCGGCCGGGCAGAGTGCCGCCGGCGCCCGCCGGGCGCGCCCGAAGCCCGTCAAGCAGCCGTACTTCATGACGCCACGGGACGGTTCGGTGATGGCATTCGCCGGGTTGTGGGAGTACTGGCGGCCCGCGGAGGGCGACCCGGTGGTGTCGATGACGATCATCACCACCGACTCGGTGGGTCCGCTGAGGGACATCCACGATCGGATGCCGTTGATCCTGCCGGCCTCGGTGTGGGCGGCGTGGCTCGATCCGCGGGTGGAGCCGGAGCCGATGCTGGCCCCACCGGCAGCCGACCTGATCGCCGCGCTGGAATTGCGGCCGGTGGGCGGGCTCGTTGGCAACGTTGCGAACGACGATCCAGGCCTGCTGGAGCGGGTCGCGGCGATGGAGCCGGTTCGCGTTCAGCAGGAGGCCCCGACGCTGATCTGATGTGTGAGCGGCCAGAGACGGCGCTCCGAGCGGCGCCGGATGGTGCGACGAGGGCTGGTCCCTGGCGCACATTCCCGAGGCACCGAATGGGCTCGAGCCGGGTAGCCAGCTCGTCGCGACGGTGTGGCCAGGGCCGAACTCGTCCCACTTCGGGGTATCTGGACGGGCTAGGCGTCACTCCTTTGGATGGCCTCGGGCGTGACGTTGCCACGAGGCGTGACAGTTGCACGGGGCCTTGGTTATGGTTGACGATCGGGACATATCTCGGATGGGGGTACGGCACGTGGTCTTCGCCGCGGGCGAGGAATTCGCCGGCTACACCATCGAATCGGTGCTCGGCACGGGCGGCATGGGTGCCGTCTACCTGGCCAAACACCCGAGACTGCCGCGCCGGGACGCGCTCAAACTGCTGAACCCGGCGTTCTCCGGAGACCCGAACTTCCGTACCCGTTTCGAGCGGGAAGCTGACCTTGCCTCCGGCCTGATCCATCGCAACATCGTCGCGGTGTACGACCGCGGCGCGGTCGATGGGCAACTGTGGATATCGATGCAGTACGTCGCCGGTGTCGATGCATCGGTGGCGTCCCGGGCCGGGGACGGGTCGATGACCCCGCATCGGGTGGTGCACATCATCAGTGAGACCGGCGCCGGCCTCGACTTCGCGCATCGGTCCGGCCTGCTGCACCGGGACGTCAAGCCCGCAAACATCCTGCTGGCAGCGCCCGATGATCCCAGCGAGCCGGAACATGTGCTGCTGACCGATTTCGGCATCGCGAAATCAACCGACGAGGTTCAGCACCTCACCGGCACCGGGAACCTGCTCGCGACGCTGGCCTACGCCTCGCCGGAGCAGATCGAGGCCAAGCCGCTCGACCATCGGGTCGACATCTACGCACTCGGCTGCGTGCTGTACGAACTGCTCACCGGAAGCGTGCCGTATCCGGAGGCATCGCCGTTCGCCACCATGACGGCCCATCTGAAGAACCCGCCGCCGAAGCCGTCCGACAAGGTTCCGTGGCTGCCGCCGGGGTTCGACGCGGTGGTGGCCAAGGCGATGGCGAAGGATCCCGCCGACCGATACAACAGTTGCCGCGAACTGAGCCTCGCCGCGCGGGCGGCGCTGGCGTCCGCCGACCCGTCGGCGTCCACCCCGACCCGGGCCGAGACCGCGGTGCCGGCCACGGTCGCTCCGGTGGGGGAGCGCGAACACACGGCGATGGAGGCTGCAGTCCCGGAACCGGGTGCCGCGGGGGCCGACGATCCGATCGAAGCGGTATCGCTGACCACGCCGCGACCGCCGTACACGGTGTCCGTTCGGCGAACGTCCGAGGCATCCGGCACGGTCTCCGAGCTCGGTCCGGTCAGCACCAACTACCTGGGCGCTACGAATCGGATCGCGCTGGAGGAACTGCTGCACCGGTCGAGGTTCTTCGACCTGCCGCCCCGACTGCCGCTGGTCGAGGTGGTGCCGGGCGACGTCCTGCAGGAGATCACGGTCGGCAACAACGACGTCACCAGGACGGTCGTCTACGAGCGCGATGGCGCCCGCCGGCCGAAGGAACTCGACGAGATCGTCAGCCTGCTGGAGCGGCTGGCCGGATGGCAGACGATCCGGCACTCCACGGCGCTGCCCCGGTCCGGCGGCCCCGCACCCTGGACGCCGACCGGTACCGTCCCGCCGCTCGGCGCCGCGTCGGTCCGATCCACCGAGGCCTACCCGCCACCGGTCGGGGTGGGGGCACGACCGACCGGCCCGGTCGGCGGGAGTTTCTATCCGCCTGGCCCGACAGGATCGACGGGCCCGACCGGTCTGCCGATGGGTGGCCCGCCGGGTCCGCCGGCTGGACCGCCGCCCGGCGGCAATTACCAGTCGGGCCCACATACCGGCTATTCGCAGCAGTTGGGCGCCGCCGTCCAGCACACCGGTCCGGCCACCGCCATCACCGGCAATTCCAGCGGGTCGAAGAAGTGGATCCTGATCGGTCTGGTCGCCGTTCTTGTCATCCTCGGCGGTGCGACAGCCGGCTTTTTCCTGACCAGGGACAACACCCCCGTGGTGTCCGCCCCGGCAACGCCGACCGGACTCACCGCCACGGCCGATGGGCGCGACATCACCGTGACGTGGTCCGGCACGACCGGGGCGACGGGCTACACGTTGCGCCGCAGCGGCGACACGGTCTATGCCGGGGTCGCCACCAAGTTCGCCGAGAGCAACGTGCTACCCGGGAAGTACGACTACACCGTCACGGCGACGAACGCGGCCGGGTTGGAATCCGGTCCGACGGTGCCCGTCTACGTCACGGTGACCGGTCCGTGGGGCCCGGTGACCGCGCTGGTCGATGAGTTCCCGGAACTGCTGCCGGCGACGCCCACTGCGACCGGGTACGACTCCGCAAGCTGTTCGATCGGCAGTGACCTGGACAGCAGCAACGCGGACGGCATCATCGTCTGCAACGATCCGAACGGCGTCTATTTCGAGGTTGATCACTTCGCGTCCGAGGCCGATAAGGACGCCTACCTCGATCGCGACTGGTCCGGCGCCCCGGTCATCGAGTCGTGGAATGTCGACGGCGTCGATCAGGGCAAGCTGTACCGATCCGCCGATGACGAGGCCACCCAGCCGTACATCATCACCACCTTCACCGATCCCGATCGGGTCGAGTACCTGTTGTACGTGCACTGGAAGGACCACACCATGACGGATCTCATGGACAAGTGGTGGAAGCCAGCGGACTTCTAGAATCCGCCCGGTGGGTCGGCGTAGCGGCGCGGTGATGTGCGCATAGGATCCGTCATGGTTTGGGGGTTTTCCACCCTCCTGACGGCCTCGTCCGCCGTCATGCCCACTCCGCACGCGCACTCGACCCGAAGGAACCGCCATGTCCAATTTCTGGGACATCATCGCCGACATCTTTTACATCTTCATTTTCGTGGCGTACCTGATGGTGCTCTTCCGGATCTTCGTCGATCTGTTCGGCGATCATGAGCTGGCCGGTGGCTGGAAGGCCGTGTGGATCATCGCGCTGGTCTTTGCGCCGTTGATCTCGGCGCTGGTGTACCTGATTGCCCGGGGACGCGGCATGGCCGAACGGCAGGTCGCGGCAATCCGGCAGCAGCAGGGCGCGACCAACGCCTACATCAGGCAGGTCGCCGGCTCCGGCGGCGGGAAGTCCTCCGCGGAGCAGATTGCGGACGCGAAGGCCCTGCTGGACAACGGCACGGTGACGCAGGCCGAGTTCAACACCCTCAAGGCCAAGGCGCTCGCCTCGGTCTGACTAATTGACTTTCCTGAGGGTGACGGCGGTCGCGCCGCCGGGGAGACATGGCCCGGTCGGCGGCGCAACCGCCAGCACGTCAACCCAGATGTGATGCCGGTTCAGCCGACCGCTTGCCGGCGGATCGCGGCGATGCGATCCGCCACTTCGAGGGCCGTGGCGGGGCGATCCTCGGGAGCGGCCAGGCACGCCCGAACCAAGGCGGACTCGGCCGGGGTCAGCGATGGGTCGACGACCGGGCTGCTGGTCTGCACCCGGCGGATGGCCAGCAACGGCTGCCGTTCGGGTAGCTCGCCGTACAGACCCTTACCGGTCAATGCCCGATGCAAGGTGGCGCCCAACGCCCAGATGTCGGTGGACCGGGATGGCGGATCACCGAGCAGCAGCGACGGGTCGAGGTACTCCACCGACGTCTCCGGCGCCATTCCGGTCAGCGCGGCACCAGCGGTGAACACCCGGGCCAGGCCAAGGTCGGAGAGCTTGCCACCGCCGTCATGGAGCATGACATTTCCGGGTTTGACGTCACCGTGGGCGAGCCCGGCCTCGTGCAGCGCATGTACAGCACGGGCGGCGTCCTCGACGGCGCGCAACACCTCGTCCCTGGCGAGCGGCCGAGCCGGCGCGGCCAGTGAACCCAGCGGGAAGTACTCCATCGCATAGAGGAAGTTGTCCTCAAGTACCGCGTCATAGACGCGCGCGAGGTAGGGCGAATCCACAGCGGCGAACGCCCGCAATTCCCGGGTGCCGCGCCGATAGGCGTCCTCGCTGCACTGTCCGGCAAAGACCTTCACCGCGACGAACTCGTCGGTGATGCCCAGCCGCGCGGGCGGATGCGCCAGGTAGAAGCGACCGTGGTTGCCTTCACCGATCAGCCGGACGACCCGGAAGTCGGCGAGCACGGGAACGGATTGAACTGGCGTGTCCTGCAGCACCACGTCGGACCCTCACAGACACTCGGGTTCACCTCGGGGGACGGGCCGGCGCACAAAGACACCGGTCCGGCGGTGCTGATCCTAACGGGCGAACCCCGGGAGGCGCAGGACCGTGGCGACGGCGCCTCGTCGACCGAGGTCGGGCATGACACGGAAGATTGAATCTGGCCGATTCCTGGTGTCCCGAACGCCAGGTCTGCCTCACACTGAGTGACGTCCCCTCTTCCCTGCCCAGACAGGACTGCGCCGCATGCACATCGCCGGGCTGGTCTTCATCGACATCGCGATCATCATGATCGTCGCGCGGGTCTTCGGGCGGCTGGCCAGGGCGGTTGGTCAGCCCCCGGTGGTCGGGGAAATCATCGCCGGAATCGCCCTGGGACCGAGCCTGCTCGGGCTGCTGCCCGGCGACCTGGACGGCAGGCTCTTCCCGCCAGAAGTGTTGCCCTACCTGAACATCCTGGCGCAGCTCGGGCTGGTGCTGTTCATGTTCATCGTCGGGCTCGAACTGGACATGTTGCTCATCAAGGGCCGGGAGAAGCTCGCCGGCACGATCTCTGTCGCATCGGTGATGCTGCCCTTCGCGCTCGGTGCCGCGTTGTCGATGCTGCTGTATCCGAGCCACAACGAGACCGCCACCGGCCCGGTGCCGCCGCTCGGGCTCGCGCTGTTCCTCGGCGTGGCCATGTCGATCACCGCGTTCCCTGTGCTGGCCAGGATCCTCACCGACCGCGGCATGCACCGCACCTCGACCGGGGTACTCGCGCTTGCCTGCGCGGCGGTCGACGACATCATCGCCTGGACGCTGCTGGCCTTCGTCGTCGCGGTGGTGCAGGGCAACGGCCCGCTGGATGTGCTGCGGATCGTGACGCTCACCGCGATCTTCGCCGGCATCATGTTCGGACTCGTCCGGCCGGCCCTGCGCAAGCTGAACGACTGGTATCACCGGGTGGGCCGACTGACACCGGACATCCTGGCCGTTGTGCTGATCGGTGTCCTGGTGTCTGCCTACATCACCGAGATCATCGGCATCCACGCCATTTTCGGGGCCTTCATATTCGGTGCGATCATGCCGCGGCAGGGTGCTGCGGAGATGACCACCGAGATCCTGGAGCGGCTGGAGCAGGTCAGTGTGTTGCTGCTGCTGCCGTTGTTCTTCGTCGTCACGGGTCTGAGCACCAACATCGGTGGGATCACCGGATCCGGGCTGTGGCAGCTCGCGCTGATCCTGCTGGTGGCGATCGGCGGGAAGTTCTTCGGCGCGTTCGCAGCGGCCCGGGCGATGAAAGTACCGACCCGACAGTCCGCTGCCATCGGCGTGCTGATGAATACCAGGGGACTCACTGAGCTGGTGATCCTCAACGTCGGAAAGCAACTGGGCGTCCTGGACGACGAGCTGTTCACCATGATGGTGCTGATGGCGCTCATCACCACCGCGATGACCGGCCCGCTGCTGAAACGGGTGTATTCGGATCGGGTCATGCAACGCGACATCGAAGCCGCCGAACGGGCGTCGCTGGGCGTCATCGATTCCTACCGGGTCCTGGTGCTGGTGGACGACCAGTCGCGGGCTCGGGCGATGGCGGTCGTTGGTGCTGCGCTGCTCGGCACCGGACGACCGGCCGAGGTGGTGCTCAGCAGGCTGATCACCCGGCCGAAGGCTCCACTGGAGGTGGGCGCCTCGCTGGTGCCGGACCTGGCGCGGATGGCCAGCACGGTCGATGAGCTCGGCGTGTTGTCCGCCGAGCTGATCGGCCGCGGGGTCAAGTGCTCGGTACTGACCAGATTCACCTCCGACCCCTGGAGCGACCTGGTCGCGCAGGCGATTGCGGTGGAGGCCGACGTTGTGCTGGTCGACCGGCTGTTCGTTGATCAATCCACCGGAGTTTCTGCGCCGCCGGACGATCCGGCCTTCACCCTGGCCGTCGCACATCTCGGGACCGCGGTACTGACAGCGGGGGATGCCGTCGCGGTGGTGGTTGACAACGACGCGGACGGCAAGACGGCGCTCGTGTTGGGATCGGCGGCGGCCAGCCATCTGAGCGCGCCGCTGCTCGTCGCTGCCCGCGAGGGTGGCCGGTCCGCGCGGCGGGTGACGGCCGCATTGGAGCCGTTGCGCGAGGCCGGACTGCGGGTACAAATGCTGGACGGCTCCACTGGCGCGGCTGCCGCACCGTTGGTGCTGGTCGGGGCCTCGTCCGACGGAGCCGGGGCCTTGCTCGCCGGACCGGGCACGATTGTCACTGTGCAAGCGGGCCTCAACGACCGGGAGGCCGAGCTGGTCGAGCAGTTGGCCAGGCTCGCCTCGGTGGACTGACGGCGGCCCCGCAACCCCGGGATGATCAACTTCCCGGAACCGCCGCTGCTACGTGACTCGAAATGGTCCGAAGTCTTGATCATGGCCGGTCTTCATCATGGCCGGGTGCCGACCAAGCGGGTGGGTCAGCCGTGCCGTTCGACCCAGGGGTTCATAGCCTCGCGTGCGCGGATTCGAAGGTGAACATCCGGCGCCCGGTTCGGACATGGGTTCCGGGGGAGAGCACGACCGGTGTGTTCGGCGCCAACCGGTTCCAGCCAGCCTGGCCGCTGGCGGCGATGTAGGTGCCGTTGGCCGAACCTCGGTCGATCAACAGCACGTCCCACCCCTCGAGCCTGATCTCCGCATGCACTCGGGACAGCGTTCCGCTGTCGTCGTCGAGCCGGATCGGCCGTAGCCGGCTACGGATGACGGCCTCGTCAACTTCCGGGTTGCGGCCGAGCAGGTAATTGTCATCGAGGACGAACGTCGACCCGATGTCGAGGACCAGCAGGCCGAGGGGCGGCCGTCGGCCGTCGATCAGGATGCCGGTGCGCTGATCCATCCGGATTCCGCACACCGAGCAGAACGACACCCGGGGATCGTTGTGGTGGTTGCGGGAGCAGCGGAACCCCTTGACGACGACATGCGCGGGAGCAGCCGGGGCGGCCGCGCCGGGCCGTGGTGCTGGTGGTTTGACGCCGGCGATCGGCAGCGGCGGGCGGCGTGCCTCGTGCACGTGCGAGCCGTGAATCTGCTCGGACACCCGCGGCGGGCGGAGCTTCGGCGGTGCAGCGCCCGGTGGCGGGGGCGGTGGCGGTGCGGCCGACGGTGCGGGTGACGCAGCCGGCGAGCCGGCGGGTGGTGCGGCTGGTGCGGCCGGGACCGGCGGGGGCGATGCAACCGGGGTGGGTGGCGTGAGCATGGGTGCCGGGGCGGCCGCCCGTGCAGCAGCTAGAGGCACAGGGTCCGGCCTGGCGGCCGGATGCTCCTGTGTCGGTCCCAACACAAGCTCAGCCGCCTGTGGTTGCTGTACCAGCGGCTGCTGGGTCTGCACCGGCGCCGGCGGCATCGGCGAGTGATGCCGCCCGCCGCCGTGTTTGCCGCTGACGGTGCTGCGGGACCCGAGCACGATCCCGTCGCCGGGCACCAGTCCCTCGACCAGCCCGGACCAGCCCAGCACACCGATCGCCGTGCTGCCGCCCTCCGGGTCGGGCGTCGCGCCCGCGGCCAGGACCAGGGGTCCGGCCGGCCAGGGCAACAGTCGGTCGACGGTGAACGCCGCCGTCCTGCCCGACAGGTGCAGGAGGTCGTCGCCTGCAGCCGCATCGGCCATCGCATCGGGAACAGGCAGCTCGGAGACGCTGATGTCGCCGTGCAGGAACACCGCGATGCCCTCTTCGGTGGCGGCGATGGTGCCGAAACCTGGGACGGAACTGGTCGTCACGACCCATTCGGTCAGCAGCCGGGCAAGGTCCCGGCCGGGGGCCGGCGAGCCGTCCTGCGCGGCCTGCCGGATCAGGGCGAGCAGGTCCGCCGATGACGCCTGGCCGGCGCCCTCGTCCCGCCGGATGACCACGACGATGCCGGGGACCCTGGCCACCAGGTGCCCACCGGGCAGCACCTCGCCGCGAATGTCGTCGAAGCTGACGCTCACCAGAATCGTCCTCCCCGGAATCGCCAGCGCGAGAAGAAGATCTGCACCGGACCGTTGGCCACCAGCCATACCACCAGCCAGGTGGTGATGAATTGGATTCCGAACGCCGGCAGCGGGACGTCACCGACCCCGGGAACCAGGCCACCTTTGATGAACAACCACACCACAATGCCTTCGTTGATCATGGTGAGCAGGCCGAAGAAGGTCGGCCAGTCCTTCTCCCAGCGGAACTGCTGCAGCCCGTGGTAGATGAACTCCCAGATGACGCCGAGCACCAGCACCGTCAGCAGCACGAGAAAGGTTGTCTGATAGGACTTCCCGAGCGATTCACCGGTCGGCAGGAACGGCGTGATGAGCAACGTCCAGATACCGCCGACAACGATCAACAACACGATCCGGGTCTGGATCCGCCCGTACAGAGTGGGTACCACGGCTGCCCCCGCCCTAGATCTTCTGATGGCGCGCCCAGCGCCACCATTGCCTGGTCGAGGCGGCCACCCCGAATTTCTTGCAGAACCCCAGCTTCGCCAGATCGTCACAGATTTCTTGGGCGGCGATCTGCAGGCCGAGGAAGGTATCGACTCCCGGGAAATACCCGCCGAGGGTGGCGCTGCCTGACGCGTACAACTTCCCGGGCTGGCTGCGGGTGCCGATCACCTCGAAGTTGCGGTCCACGTCGAGCCGTCCGACGGGGTTGCGGCCGGCGCCGCTGTGGTCCAACAGATCGGCCAGCACCCGGTGCTCCCGGATGTCGGCCTCCAGACCGGTGCAGTCGATGACGAAGTCCGAGTAGATCTCGACCGGGGCGCCGTCCTTGGTCTTCAGGTACGTGATCACACCTTGGTTGTTCCGACCGGGCCGCAGTTCGGTGACCTCGCCGGTGATGGTTCGGTACCAGCTCTCGGCGCGGCCCCGCTTGAGTTGCGATTGCCAGAGCCGGCGTACCGGAGTGTTGGTGCCGCCCATTTCCTTGTAGGCCTTGGCGCGCTCCTCACCCTCCAGGTTCCGGATCTTCGCCTTCAACTGGCCGCCCCACACCGACTTCGGGTAGTTGAAGCCCTGGTAGGCCCAACCGTCGCCGCCCTTGCGTCGCATGAAGATGTTCGGGCCGTGCGCGCCAGTGATGTAGGTCCGGAAGACGTGGATGATCTGGGTCTGCAAGCCGAGCTTGTCCCGGTCGTCGATCAGCCGTTGCAGCACCCGGGAGGCGACGATGCCGCCGCCGCGGATCACCACCGTGCCGGGCCGCAGGGCGAGTTGCTGGTAGACGTGCTCATGCGGCTCGTAGGCATTGACCACCTTCGACGGGTCCCGGTAGTACTCGCGGTACCGCTGCAGGTCGGGCAGCAGCTTGAGCCCGGGGTAACCGATCGCGACGTGCACGTACGGGCTGCGGTAGGCGAGCCGGCGGGTTGCTGTCGCACCCTGCGGCGGCGTCAGGATGGTGAAGTACCCGCCCTCGCGGCGGCGCCGGATCATTCGTACCTGCCCCTTGCGGACGCACTGCGGGTAGCCGATCCGGTCGTGCTCGCGTTCCATCGTCTCGAACGCCTGGCCGGCCTTCGGGGTGTAGTAGTCCGACAGGATCGGCTCGGTGAGCACGTTCCACAGGGGTGCGACGAAGCCCTTGACCGATTTCGCGCCGAGCGCTTCCCGGACCGCATAGGACGGGAATCCCCAGATATTGTCCGGGGTCGACTTGGAATCCGAACGGAGTCGTTCCCTGCGCGGAATCTGCGAGACCCTGGTCAGGTACTCATAACTCGACCACGGCGTTTCCAGCTGGGTCAGCACGGTGATATCGGATGCCGGCACGCCGTAGATCCGCAGGAAATCGACGGTGACGAACGAGCCGATTCCACCGCCGACGGTGACGAACTTGGTGTCGATGATCGGGATACCGGCCCTGGCCACCATGTCGTCGGTCCAGATGTCGGTCTCGATGAGTTCGGGGGTGAGATCACCCGGAACCTGTTGGGGTGTCCCGCCAGCTCGGACGTTCGACTGTTGAGGTGGTCCCGCTGGTCCGCCGTGGCGCGCGGTGGGCTGGCCGATCGGTCCCGAGGGGCCGCTGGTGCTGCTCGGTGACTGTGGTGCAGGCCGAACGGGCGGATAGCTCATCCGGGATCCCCCTCTTGCTGAGCCGGCAGGCTGCCCAGGCAGCTGGAACGGCGAGTTCTGTCGGCCGGATTCTCCGGACCACCGTGATCATCACTCATCTGGCCCTGCGAGGCCAGAGGACAGCACTGAACAAACTCGCTCCCGCGTCGCCAAGTTTCTTCAGTGCTGTCCTGCTGTGCTGAATGGCGGCCCCTCCTTCGTCGGGTCCAACTCCGACTTGCGGTCAACTCACGGCGATGTCGGCGACCGTCGCCCGGCACTGGCTGATCAGGTCGGCCGGTGCGAGTTCGACCTGGAGTCCGCGTTTGCCCGCGCTGACCATGATCGTCGGGTAGCTGTTTGCGCTGCCATCAATGACGGTCCGCAACGCCTTGCGCTGGCCCAGCGGCGAGATTCCGCCCGCCACGTACCCCGATGACCGTTCGGCGTCGGCGACCTTGGCCATACCGGCTCGTTTGCCACCGGTGGCCGCGGCCAGCGCCTTCAGGTCCAGATGCGCTGCGACCGGCACGATCCCGACCACCAGAGCACCGTCGACCGAGGCCACCAGCGTTTTGAACACCCGCTCCGGTGGCCACCCCAGGGCAGCCACCACCTCATCACCGAAGGCGGTCGTCGCCGGGTCGTGGTGGTACGGGTGCAGGGTGTGCGCAACTTTCGCGCGGATCAGCATGGCGATCGCCGGGGTCGGTGCGGCTGGCATAGCGCAGAGGGTATCGCCGGGTATACGCAGGCGAGGGCGCGCCAACGCCCTCGCGGCATCCGACCCAGTAGGCCTCCCAGGAACGCGTAGCCGATCGGCAGGTGCAGCCCACCGGCGACGCCGCCGGCAACCGGACCGAAGATGCCCATGCCGGGCTCGGCCGGCCCGCGCCGGGCTCCGTGCTCGGCTGAAACGCCGAACGGGCCGGCGCCCCCGTCGAAGGGAACCGGCCCGCTGGGCTTCAATGTCAGTCAGCTGTCGCGCACCATCAGCTCAGGTTGGCGGCCACCCATTCCTGGGCGACCTGGACGGAGTCGGTCTTGTCGACGGTGACCTGGGACACCAGATCGGTGAGCATCGCGGTGTCCAGCTTCGCCGAGACGGCGTTCAGCGCGTCGGTCACCTCAGGGGTGGCCACGGCCGTGCTGATCAGCGGCACGATGTTCTGCGCCGGGAACAGGTTCTCCGGGTCTTCCAGCACGACGAGGTTCTCCGCCGGGATGTTGGAGTCGGTGGTGAACAGGTTGCCGGCCTGGATCTGACCGCCGGTCAGGGCGCCGAGGGTCAGCGGACCGCCCGCGTCCAGCACCTTGAACTCCTTGAAGGTCAGGCCGTACTTCTCCTTCAGCCCGGGGACGCCGGTCTGCCTGGTCTCCCATTCGGAGGGGCCACCGAGGATGAATTCGGCCGCGACCGGTGCGAGGTCGGCGATGCTCTTCAGGTTGTTGGCGTCGGCCGTTTCCTTGGTCACGACGACGGCGTCCTTGTCCTCGGCCGGCGACTTGTCCAGGACCGTCAATCCGGCGGGAGTGGCCTTGACCAGTGCGGCGAAGACCTCGTCCGGGGCGCTCACGGTGGCGGTGGGGTCGAAGTACTGCAGCAGGTTGCCCGTGTACTCGGGGAGCAGACTGATCGAGCCGTCCTGCAGAGCCTTGAGGTAGACCTCGCGGCTGCCGATGTTCAGGTTCGTCGAGACCTCGACGCCCTTCGCCTTGAGCGCCTCGGCGTAGATGTTGGCCAGCAGTGCGCTCTCGGCGAAGTCCGCGGATCCGATGACGATCGGGCCGCCGGCGGCAGCCGACCCGGATCCCGACGCTGCCGCCGAAGTGGCCGCGGCGCTGGAGGAACTGGCCAGCGGATCGGAGGAGCTGCCGCAGGCCGTGAGGGCCAGCGCGGCAGCGAGACCGGCTGCGACGTAAACGCCGGAGCGGGTGAGGGTGGACCGAACAGACACGAGAACTCCTTGGTGGGTGCTGACCGGCGGTGCTGCCGGTCAGAGCTGGTGGTGGATCGGAGGTGGTTGGAACGCCGGCGGTTGATCGGAGGTCAGTTGGAACGCGTCAGTGGTATTCCCATCGTTGCCGTGCAGCAACATTGGGTTCGCTGCGTCCAACAACATCGAAACCGGTGCGGGTGAACTGTCATCCGCGGCCAGCCTGAGGTGCCGGATCGAGGACGACCATGTCGGCGGTCGTGGCCCGAGCACGCACTCGACGGCCGGTCAGTCCGGGCGAAACCACGAAGTGCGCGATCAGGGCGAGTATTCGGTCGCCGACGATGGCCAGGATCGCCACCAGTAACGCGCCCGCCACCATCATCGAGTAGTTCTGCTGTTTCTGACCGTCGAGGACGAATCGTCCGAAACCGCCGAGCGAGACGACGGCCGCAATGGTCGCCGTCGCGACGACCTGCAGATAGGCGGACCTGATGCCCGAAATGATCAGGGGGAGGGCAACCGGGAGCTCCACCTTCATCAGGACGCCGCTGCCGGTCATCCCCATGCCGCGGGCAGCGTCCCGGATCGCGGGATCGACCGCGGCGATGCCGGCGTAGGTGTTGGACAGAATCGGCGGCACCGCCAGGATGACCAGTACCGCAATAGCCGGTCCGATGAACGCCAGCTCGCCGGAGAAGGTGTCCAAACCCCAGAGCGCCAAGAGGATCAGCAGGCCAAGGGTCGGCAACGCGCGCAGTGCGTTGGCCAGGCCGGAGACCAGCCCGGTGGCCCGTCCGGTGTGCCCGATCACCGCGCCCAGTGGCAGTGCAATGACGATCGCAATGACGAGAACGATTGCCGTGTACCACAAATGTTCCAACAAGCGGCTCCAGACACCGCTGTTTCCCGACCAGTTCGCGCCGGTCGTCAACCATTCCCAGGCGCCCGTCACCTGGTCTTCACCGCCCTCGTCCACGGGGTGGCAAACCGCACGGACAGCTGGATGACGGCGTCGAAAACCCCGGCAACCAGAAGACACAGCACAACGCCGGCGATGATCGGGGTGAAGAAGTCCAGCTGCAGCCCGGTCGTGAACAGCTGACCCAACTGCGGAATCCCCAACAGCGCACCGACCGACACCAGGCTGACGTTGGACACGGCCGCGACCCGGAGCCCGGCGCCGATCACCGGAATCGCGATCGGTAACTCGACGGTCAGCAATGAGCGGATCCGTCCGTATCCCATGGCTGTTGCGCTCTGTACGACCAGAGGCGGTACCGAATCAAGTGCGTCGGCGACCACCCTGACCAGCAGGGCCAGCGTGTAGAGCGTCAAGGCCACGACGACGTTCACCGGGTCGAGCACCCGAGTACCGAGAATGCCCGGCAACACGACGAACAGCGCGATCGACGGGATGGTGTACAGCAGACCGGCCAGGGTGGTGATCGCCCCGTAGGACCAGCGGTACTTCTGTGCAGCGGCGCCGATCGGAATCGCGATCAGCAGGCCGAGCACGGTCGGCACCGCGGCCAGCCACAAGTGCGTGCCCAGCCAGGACAGGATCTGATCGGTGTTCCGATTCAGCCAGGTCCAGTTCACCGGGTGGCCTCTGTCATCGCCGGGTCAGTGCGCAGCGGGTCCGGATTCGCGGCATCGGAGGCGGCCTCGCTCATCCTGGCCTGCTCGATGGCGTCGAGTACGTCCCGAGCCGCCACCGTGCCGATCACTTTGCCCGCCGCGTCGACGGCAACGCCGCGGCCGGACGGCGAGGACAACGCGGCATCCAGCGCCGTCCGCAGCGATGCTCCAGGCCCGGCCAGCGATCCGCCCAGCACAAGGTCGTCCCTGGTCGCCCGGTGCCCGGTCGGCACGGTCAGGCAGTCCAGCCAACCGCGCGGCGAATTCGCCTCGTCCACCACCAGCAGCCAGCGGCCGTGTGCGTCGCCGATACCTTCCGCGGCCGAACCCGCGTCGACGGGAACCTGCTCGCCGAGGGGCAACGTCGGTTCGGGATGCAGCGGGAGTTCGCCCGACGCGATGAACGACAGCGCGCGGTAGCCGCGGTCCCGGCCGACGAAATCCGCGACAAAGTCGTCGGCGGGCCGGCTGAGCACCTCGGCCGGTTCGGCGTACTGCGCCAACCGGCCACCGACCGCGAAGACCGCAATCCGATCGCCGAGCTTGACGGCCTCGTCGATGTCGTGGGTGACGAACACAATGGTCTTGCCCAGTTCGGCCTGTAGGCGGATCAGCTCGTCCTGCAGTTGCGTGCGGACCACGGGATCGACGGCGGAGAACGGCTCGTCCATCAGCAGCACGGGCGGATCGGCAGCCAACGCCCTGGCCACCCCGACCCGTTGCTGCTGCCCGCCGGACAGCTGGGCGGGGTATCGGTTACCCATCGCGACGTCCAGTCCGACCCTGGCCAGCAGGTCGGCCGCAGCAGCCCTGGCCACCTTCTTGTTCTGGCCCTGCAGCACCGGGACGGTCGCCACGTTGTCCAGCACGGTGCGATGCGGGAAGAGTCCGGCGTTCTGAATGACGTACCCGATGCCGCGTCGCAACGTCGGCGCGTCGATGCTGCGGGTGTCCTCGCCGTCGATCAGCAGCACGCCGCCGGTGGGCTCGATCATCCGGTTGATCATGCGCAGCGACGTGGTCTTGCCGCAGCCGGAAGGACCGACGAAAACGGTGATCTTGCCGGTGGGGATCTCGATCGTCAGGTCCTGGACGGCAGGAGTTCCGTCCGGGTAGACCTTCGATACTGACTGGAAGCTGATCACGGCGGTCCCTCTCGGGTAGGCCTGTGGTGCTGGGCGGCAGGTGAACCGGCGGCGGTCGCCATTGACGCCGGGGCGACCGCTGGCAGCAGCCGGTGGTCGCTCGACGCAGACAGTACCCGCTGACTCCGACAGTCAACCTGGACAGGGCTGCGACGTCCGGACTTGTCCTAATTTCGCCCATCACGGGAAGATTTTCGGCCGGACCTCGGCGCGGCGCGGCGCCTGGTCGGTCCCGCCGGACGACCCGCGCGCGGCAGCGGGAACACTGTCCGGGTGATCGAACTGGGCACCGGCACGCTCACCTGCGAGCAGATCGACGGGATCGCCCGGTCCCACGAGCAGGTCACCCTCGCGCCAGCGGTGGCCCAGCGGCTTGCCGACAGCCATGCCGCCGTGTTGCGCCTCGCTGCCGACGGACCGGTGTACGGGCGGTCGACCGGAGTTGGTGCCCTGTTGACCGCGCGTCTGATGGACGTCCAGGATCCGGCGGCCGGTGATCAGCTCGGCGCCGGGCCGGCCCAGCCGCCGACGGCGCCGGGACACGGGGACGGCCTGCTCCGCAGTCACGCGACGACGGCCGGCCCACCGCTGCCGTCGGAGCAGATCAGGGCGATGACGGCGGTCCGCCTCGAACAAATCGCGGTGGGCCGCAGCGGCCTCGGTCCGGGTACCGCCGCAGCCCTGGTCGACCTGCTCAACGACAACCGCATGCCGACGATCGGCCGGTTCAACTCACTGGGCACCGGCGACGTCGCGCCGCTGGCGCGATTGGCGCTGACCCTGCCGGCCGACGCGCTCGACCAGGGCGACGGCCTGGCCCTGATGTCCTCGAACGCGCTGACCATCGGCCGGGCAGCGCTGGCAGTGGTCGACCTGGACGGGTTGCTGGCCGCGGCGACCGTCGTCACGGCGTTGACCTATCTCGCCCGGGACGGCGCCGCGGGCGCGCTGCACGCCCAGGCGGCCGGGCCGTTTCCCGGTCCGCAGCGGATCGCCCGGGTGTTGCGCCGGCTCGGCGCCGGCTCCCGGGTGCCTGCCCGTTTGCAGGATCAGTACGGCCTGCGGGCCGCGCCGCAGACCCTGGGCATCGCCGTCGACGGCGCCGGCGCCCTTCGCGAGGTGGCGACTGCGCTGACGGCGGCCGGCTTGGAGAATCCCCTCGTCATGAGCGGTCCGCCGGCATCCGTCGTGCACCACGGTGGGTTCCATGCCGTTCATCTCACCGCCGCGCTCGACGGCGCCGCCCTTGGCCTGGCCCGCGCCGCGGTCGGCTCGGTGAACCGGCTCGCGCTGCTCACCGAGCCACCACCGGAGCCCGCTGACCTGCAGCTATCCGGTCCTGCGGCGGCTCAGGCGCGGGCGTTCCTGGCCGGCGGGCCGTCGACCGCCTCCGGCATCATGGTGCTGGAGTACACGGCCGCAGCTGCCCTTGGCAGCGTCCGGGCCGCGGCAATTCCGGCCGCGACGCAAACCGCGGGACTGTCCCGGGGGATCGAGCAGGACGCCACTTATGCGCCGCTCGCCGCCGATCAGCTGGCGGAGGCCATCGGTGCGGCCCGGGTGCTGATCGCCGTCGAACTGGTGGCCGCGGTCCGCGCCATCCGGCTCCGTGACCTGCCGATGCCGGTCCCGCTCGCCGGTGCCTGGCAGGTCTGCGACAAGCTGCCCACCGAGATGGCCGACCGGGACCTCACGGAAGATGTCCGGCTCGCCGAGCGGCTGCTGGATCGCCTGGGACCGTTCGGGCTGGATCCGGGGGACGATCAAGAACAATGACGGCTAGCAACCACCGATCCACCCACGTTCATCACCACAGTCAGGACGGCCACCAGTGACCGACGCGCTGCATTTCCCGTTGATGTTCTCCCGGAACGGGTTGGACCCGATTCCCGAACTCGGCGATCGACGAGCCACCGAACCGGTCGCCAAACTCGAGCTGCCGTTCGGCATCACGGCGTGGTTGGTCACCGGGTATGACGCCGCAAAAGAAGTGCTGGGTGACGCCGCATCGTTCAGCAACGCCTTCGGCAATCTGACGACCTCGGGCACGGACGACGAGCAGGACCCCGGCGGCCTGGGAATGACGGACCCGCCGTACCACACCCGGTTGCGCAAGATGCTGACTCCGGAGTTCACCATGCGCCGGCTGAATCGGCTGAAGCCGCGAATCGTGGAAATCGTCGATCAGCAACTGGATGCCATCGAGCAGGCGGGTCAGCCCGCCGATCTGGTGGAGACCTTTGCGATGCCGATCCCGTCGTTGGTGATCTGTGAGCTGCTCGGCGTGCCCTATGCCGATCGTGAAGGATTCCAGGCGTTGAGCACCGCCCGGTTCGACCTCGGCGACGATTCGCCGCTGGACGTCATCGGGACATCCCTCGACTACCTGCAGGGGCTCGTCGTCGCCGAACGCGCGAACCCGGGGGAGGGCCTGCTCGGCATGCTGATCCGCGAGCACGGCGACGACATCAACGACCGGGAGCTGGCCGGCCTGGCCGACGGCCTCCTCACCGGCGGCCACGAAACGACCGCCAGTTCGCTGTCGTTGGGTGCATTGGCGCTCATGCAGAGCCCGGAGTACTTCACCCGCCTGGGCGCCGCCGACGACGCCACCGCGCACCTCGCGGTGGAGGAGTTGCTGCGGTACCTGACGGTGGTGCAGGTCGCCTTTCCACGGTTCTCCAAGTCAGCGGTGGTGATCGGCGGACAGCAGATCCCGGCCGGAGCGCTGGTTCTCGTGTCGCTGTCCGCGGCCGACCGGGATGCGGTGCTGGTCGGCCAGGACGCTGGCCACCCGGACATGGAAACATTCGACCCCACCCGCCCGGCCACGTCCCACCTGGCCTTCGGGTACGGCATCCACCGGTGCGTCGGGGCGGAACTGGCCCGAATGGAACTACGCATCGCCTTCCCGGCGCTGGCCCGCCGGTTCCCGACCATGCGACCGGCCCTCCCGATGGGCGAGCTCAGCTTCCGTGACTCGTCGATTGTCTACAGCGCAGAGACGATGCCAGTCGTCTGGTAGCCGCCCTGCGCTGGGGACCCCAACCGCCGGCGCGACAGCCTGCGGCGCAAACTTCTCGGTAGCTCTGCAAAGAACCCGAACCAGCCCGGAGGCCACAGCCATGTCAGCCGATCCCGTCTACCTACCCGGTGCCAGCCAGCACGCCAACGATCAGGTCCGTGACTACGAGGCCACCGACGGCGTGCAGGCGTGGGACATGCGCGGCGTCCCGGTCGTCATCCTGACCACCCGCGGTCGCAAGAGCGGCGCGCTGCGAAAGGCGCCGCTGATGCGGGTCACCGACGGTGAGAAGTACGCCGTCGTCGCATCGAAGGGCGGCGCCCCGGAGCATCCCGTCTGGTACCTCAACCTGCTGGCCGACCCCGAGGTCACGCTGCAGGACAAGGCCGTCAAGCGGAAATACCGCGCGCACACCGCTACCGGTGCCGAACGCGCGGAATGGTGGGCGCGGGCCGCTGAGGTCTGGCCGGATTACAACAACTATCAGACCAAGACGGACCGGGAGATCCCGATCGTGATCCTGGAACCGGTGGCCTGACCGGCTCGCCCGCGGCCGTCCGAAAGCGGTCTATGTCGATCGGTTCAGTCGATCGGGACGACGGGTCAGCGGAATAGCGTCCCGTCGTGTGACGTTGCCACGATCAGGAGCCGGGGAACCGGCACGGGATCTTTCGGAGGCTGCGCACATGACAGTTCTGCTCGCCGACACCGGCACCGCGGTGACAGCAGCGGGGTCGCGCGCAACCCGGGCGGTGCCTCGGATCACGTCCCCGGCCCGCCTGACCGGTCCGTCGCGCCAGGTACCCTCAACGCTGCGGCGCGGTTCACGCGACGCGGGGATCCGGACCCGGCCGGCAGTAGCAAGGCAGGTGAATCACGTGGCCACAACGTCGGTTGACCCTTCCGTTGACGACGACCTGGGCCAGCGGTTCACCGATCAGGCCATGCCGTTGCTGGACCAGCTGTATGCCGCGGCCCTGCGGATGACGCGCAACCCGGCCGATGCCGAGGACCTCGTTCAGGAGACCTATCTCAAGGCGTTTGCCGCCTTCAAGAGCTTTACCCAGGGCACCAATCTGCGGGCGTGGCTGTACCGGATCCTGACCAACACCTACATCAACGGCTACCGCAAGAAGCAGCGGCAGCCGATCGTCAGCCCGACCGACGACATCACCGACTGGCAGCTGGCCGCCGCCGAGTCGCATACCTCGACCGGGCTCCGGTCGGCAGAGATGGACGCGCTGGATCGGCTGCCGGACTCGGACGTCAAGGAAGCGCTGCAGGAACTCCCGGAGGACTTCCGGCTCGCGGTCTACCTGGCCGATGTCGAAGGCTTCGCCTACAAGGAGATCGCCGAAATCATGGGCACCCCGCTGGGGACCGTGATGTCGCGGTTGCATCGTGGGCGCCGGCAACTGCGTGAACTGCTGACCGAGTACGCCAAGGAGCGAGGTTTCCTGCGCCCGGCGCGCGTCGCTGCGGAAGCAGGGAGTTCCGCCGATGATGGGGCGGTGTCAGTCGACGGCCCCACCGTCACAGGGGACGAATCCAGCGTCGGGGACGATGGAAGGGATGGTCGCGGCGATGGCCTGCGGTGACCCGATGGATCTGACCGACGAGGACTCACAGTGCAGCGGCGTCCTGCGTGACGTGTGGATGTTCCTCGATGACGAGATGGACCCGGAGAACCGGGCGAAGGTGCAGCAGCACCTCGACGAATGCTCGCCCTGCCTGATTGAGGCCGGGTTGGATCAGAAGCTGAAAGAGTTGCTGCACAAGAAGTGTGGCGGCGACCGGGCGCCTGAGCAGCTGCGGCAGCGACTGGTGGCCAGCTTGCATTCGGTGCGCGTGACCAGTGTGACCGGCGATGGTATCGAGCAACTGACTGTGCAGTCGGTTCAGGTCACGCGCGGGCCGGCAGGCTGACGGCGGCGGTCTGTCGGTCTGCCGCAATAGGTCAAAGACTTCCGCGCGGAGCCACCCAACGGTGCGGAAAGTCAAGGATCTCGCCAACGGTCTCGAAATCGGCGTCGTAGTAGGAACTCGTAGGCAAGTCGGCGGTTGTCCCGAATCTGCTCGCCCGTGTCCCGACGACTCCCCGAGACGTCCTCCCGCGCTGCCCGTGTCGGGCACGCCTGCGTTAAGGATGTAGCGAAACCTGTCAAGGTCGTACGACCAGTTCATCCAGCGTCCGGGGCACAAAAAGGGCGCCGTCGCCGATCGGCGGCTGGCGCCCCTTTGTGATGAGGCTGTGGTGAGGCTGTGGGTGTGGTTCCACCCGTAGGCGGGCCGTCAGGAGTTGGGACGGTTGCCGTGGTTCGCGCTGCTCTTCTTACGGGACTTCTTCTTGCGACCGCGCTTGCTCATGTGGTTCTCCGATGCTGATATCGCGGCGGGGGCCAGGACTTCGACTATCCGCGCGGCGATGCTTGCCGTTGTACTGCAGCCGACGACCGGGTTGGTCGCGGCATTGCGCCCATTTTGCCACGTCGCAGCGACGCCGCCGTCCGCCGCTGCGCCACCGAGGGAGTGACACGAGCGGGTCCGGGGGATGGAAGGATGTCGGTCAGACCCCAGGACGGCCGCCGGCCGCCGGGGGAGGGAGCGTCGTCGACGCACCCGAACACCGCGAACGAAAGGAACGGCGATGGCCGAAGAAGTCCGCGCCGAGATGGTGGCCAACGTCTGGAAGGTGCTGGTTGCCCAGGGCGATGCCGTCGTCGACGGGGACACCCTGGTCATCCTGGAGTCCATGAAGATGGAGATCCCGGTCTTGGCCGAGGTCGACGGCACCGTCTCCAAGGTTGCCGTCGCCGAGGGCGGCGTGGTCCAGGAGGGCGACCTGATCGCCGAGATCTCCTGACCACTTCGCACTGACCCGACCAGCTTTCAGCAGGTTGATCGCCCGACCCGTTGGGCGGTGCACCCGGCCGGACAACGACCGCGAACCCATGACGGTCGCTGCCCGGCCGACGATGACATCTGGACCCGCCCACCATGTCGACCCTGTCCGACGTACTCGCCGAGCACTCCGTGCTGTCCGGCTCCGCCGTTGCCCACCTGCAGGCCGTTGTCTCCGAGTGGCAACTGCTGGCCGACCTGTCCTTTTCCGACCTGTTGCTGTGGGTGCCGACCGAGGGTGACTGGTTGGTCTGCGCCGCGCAGGCCCGGCCGACCACCGGCGTCACGGCGTTCGCCGACGACCGGGTGTCCGCGACCAAGCGGTTCGCCGACTTCCCACTGCTACGGCACGCCTGGGAAGAGGAACGGGTGATGTCCGAGGAACCACCGCTCGATGCGCCGGGCCGCTGGATCCGCCGTCAGGTCATCCCGGTGCGGTATCTGAACGAGGTCATTGCGGTGATCGAACGGGACACCAGCAGCATGGTCGGCCGGGAGAGCAGCCTGCTCGAAACCGCCTACGTTGACGCCGCTGACGACCTGTTCCAGATGGTCGCCGACGGCACCTTCCCGCCCGCGGAGAACCCCGGTGAGATGCACACCGGACCGCGGGCCGGCGACGGTCTGCTGCGCCTCGACGCCGACGGCAAGGTGGTGTACGTCAGCCCTAATGCGCTGTCGGCCTATCACCGGTTGGCCTACAACGGCGAGGTCCTGGGGCAGACGCTGTCTGTGTTGACCCGACCGCTGATCGACGATCCGTTCGACGCCGCCGAGTTGATGGAGCGCATCGGCGGGGCAGTACACGGTCGTGCGAGCCTGCGGATGGAGGTCGAGGCGAAGGCTGCCACCGTGCTCTTCCGCGCCCTGCCGCTCCGCCCGATGGGCCGGCCGTCCGGCGCGCTGGTGCTGGTTCGCGACGTCACCGAGGTCCGCCGCCGGGACCGGGCGCTGCTGTCCAAGGACGCCACCATTCGGGAGATCCACCACCGGGTGAAGAACAACCTGCAGACGGTTGCCGCCCTCCTCCGGATGCAGGCCAGACGATCGGGCGACCCCTCGGTGCGACAGGCGTTGAGTGAGTCGGTCCGCCGCGTCGCGTCCATCGCCATGGTGCACGAGACACTGTCGACCTCGCCGGACGACCGGGTCGATTTGGATCAGATCGTCGACCGGTTGGTGCCGATGATCTCCGACGTCGCCGCGGCGGAAACGTCCGCACGGGTCCGCCGGATCGGGACCTTCGGCATCCTGGGGGCCGAACTGGCGACACCGCTGGTCATGGTGCTCGCCGAAGTCGTGCAGAATGCTCTGCAACACGCTTTCGTCCCGGAATCTCCCGGGGGTCTGGTCATCATCACGGTCGACCGCTCGGCCAAACAGCTCGACATCGTGGTTTCCGATGACGGCGTCGGCCTGCCCGAAGGCTTCTCCGTGGAGAACGCCTCCGGGCTCGGCCTGCAGATCGTCCGAACGTTGGTCGAAGCCGAGCTGCTCGGCTCGATCGACATGGGCAATCGGGACGATTCGTGGGGCACGTCGGTGCGAATCATCGTGCCGTTACGCGGGCGGAGTTGACCAGGGCCGGAAATCCGCTGGATGCTCCGGCACTGGTGGTACGTCGAAGGGGTGGGCAGCTGGTCGTAGTAACAGACTCTGAGCTACAGGCTCCTGGCCCGAGCGCGAGCCCGGCGGCGCTTGAGGGATCGACGCTCGTCCTCGCTCATGGCGCCCCACACGCCGGCATCCTGCCCGGTTTCCAACGCCCAGCTCAAGCACTCGCTCGTCACAGGGCAACGCTGGCAGACGGCCTTGGCTTCTGCGATTTGCAGCAGGGCCGGTCCGGAGTTGCCGACGGGAAAAAAGAGCTCAGGATCCTCGTCGCGACAGATCGCGCGGTGACGCCAGTCCATGGGGTGTACTCCTCAGTGCATCGCCGGAGTCGTGCTTCGGCTGGATATCGGAGGTCGAGAATGCGGGGTTAACCGCACGACCTTGTGAATGGTTTCACATGAGACGGTAGTGTCAAGGGTTTGTCACGCCGGGGTTACGGACGTCACTGCTGGATGGTCGACCGCGTCCCCGGCCACCATGATGCCTGGTCATCACGATTCAGAACAGAGCTAGCGGCAAAATGCCGAACACGTCACTGGACGTGAGCTGCTGCACTCAGAGTACTAACCGGAGCGCATTCGGGACAGAGGTGAACTTGACAGCGGTCTTTTCGCCGAGGTAATCACCGTCTGCTTGCATTCCGACGGGTTCACTACTCCTGACGGTTGCCCAGGGCTCGTCATGGGCCCGGATGATTTTTTTCGAGTTCCCCTGGCGGCCGGTGAGGATCTCGCCGACCGCGCGCAGCCCGTTGGGCACACTCATGCTCGTCACGGCGAAAACCCCGAGCCCCGTCGTGATGGAGGTGCCGGGGTTGGTCCGGATCGGGTGCTTCCCGAAGTACGTCCACGGGTCGACATTGGAGACGAACACCATGTGCACCCCGGCGATCGGCTCCCGGCCGGGCAGCTCCAGCGTGAGCCGGGGGTGCCGCCGGTCCGAGCGGAAGTATCTGGAGATCGTCGCCCGCGCGTGCATGACGTTGGAGATCTCGCTGCCCGCCCGCCTGCGCTTTTCCACCGCGTGGACTGCCTCGGCATCCAGGCCGAGGCCGGCGTTGAAGGTGAAATAACGGTCGTCCGCGCGGCCCAGCGACACCGTCAGCGACCTGTTATTGGCCAGCGCCTCGAGGATCTGCTCGGTGGCCACCGTCGGATCGGCGTCGATCCCGAGCGCCCTGGCGAACACATTCGTCGACCCGCCCGGCACCACGGCCAGCAGCGGGGTGTCCAGCCGGACCCCGCGGTACATCAGTCCGTTCACGACCTCGTTGACCGTGCCGTCACCGCCGTGCACTACGACGACGTCCACACCGCTGTCGGCCGCGGCGGCGGCCAGTCGCATCGCGTGGCCTCGGCTCTCGGTGCGCGCCACCTGCAGTGACATCTCGCCGGCCAGGGCGTGCGCGAGCAGATCGCGCCGTCGCTCGTTGGTCGAGGTCGCGTGGGGATTGACGATCAGCAGTGCGCGCATCGTCGGGCAGCCTACTTCCAACGGGCCACCCAAGAATTCAGCCGGTCGGTAGCGTGTTCGATGTGAGCTACTCAGCGGACCAGCAGTACAGCGACCCGCCGCCGATCAGCATCCCGCCGCCGCGCCCGGTGGTTGTTGCCGCGGTCCTGGTGTTGGTCGAGGGGGCGGGGTTGCTGCTGCTGGCCGGCGCAACGTTGGTTTCCGGGCTGTCCGAGGACATCGCGGTCGGCCGAACCCTGGCCCAGACGGCGTACTACGCGGTGCTGGCCGCCCTGGTGGTCTTGTGCGCGTCCGCGGTGCTCCGCGGGCGACGCTGGGGTCGCACCCCATGCCTGATCACGCAGATCGTGCTGGTCCTGATCGGTGTCTGGCTGATCGCGCCGAGCGGCCAGTACGCCTGGGGAATCGGGCTGATCGCACTGGCCGGGGTTGCCGGGTATCTGCTGGTCAGCAAGCCGGCGAACGCCTGGATCAGCCGATTTCCACTGCCCTTTGCGCAGTAGCCCTGCGCAGCGCGGGACCGGTGAGCCGGAAGACCGTCCAGCCGTCCATCGACTCCGCCCCCAGGGAGCGGTAAAACGCGATCGACGGCTCGTTCCAGTCCAGGACCGACCACTCGACCCTGGCATAGCCACGCTCGTTCGCGATCTCCGCCAACGCGGTCAACAGCGCCCGGCCCAGCCCGGACCCCCGCTGGTCGGGGTGCACGTACAGGTCCTCCAGGTAGATCCCGTGCACGCCCTCCCAGGTGGAGAAGTTCAGGAAGTACAGCGCGTACCCGACCACGGTGCCGTCGGCCACGGCGACCAGCCCGAACAACGCCGGCGACGGTCCGAACAGGGCCGCCGTCAGTTGGTCCTCGGTGAGGTGACAGAGCTCGACCAGTCGTTCGTACTCGGCCAGCTCGTAGACCAACCCGACCACGGCGGGCACGTCATCTTCGGTGATTGACCTGATCCGCGGGTCAGGCATGCCCCAGCCCCACGCCGCCGCTCACCGTTGCCTCGGTCTCGTCCTCGTCCTCCTCGTCCAACGCCTGACTGATGTGCGGCGGACGGAACGGCACGACGTTGGCGTGCTCGATGCAGGGGGCGTCGTGGTAGTGACCGAGGACGGTGATCGCGGCGGGGTTCATCAGGATCATCCCGCCGTTGGCCACCGGCAGCCCGACCCAGCGCATCGCCAGTACCCGGGAGATGTGCCCGTGACAGAACAACGCCACATCGCCCCGGTGCAGCTTCTCCTTGGCCTTGGCCAACACCCGGTCACAGCGGGCTGCCACGTCCTCGGGTGACTCGCCACCGGGAGCACCGTCGGTGAAGACCGACCAGCCGGGGTTCGTCTGGTGGATCACCTTGCTGGTGATCCCCTCGTAGTCGCCGTAGGCCCACTCGGCGAGGTCGTCGACGACCTTGTTGACGTGCAGACCGGCCAGGTTCGCGGTGCGCTGCGCGCGCAGCCGCGGGCTGCTCCACACCGTCGCGGGCGCCAGGTCGAGCCCCCACAGCAGGTTGGGGATCGTCATCGCCTGGTGGACGCCCTCGTCGGTGAGGTCGATGTCGGTCGTCGAGGTGTGCTGGCCGCTCTTGCTCCACTCCGTCTGGCCGTGCCTGATCAGTGCAATCCTGTGTGCCATGGGAGTTCTCCGCCTCGTTGCGTGTGGGTGGGTGGGCTACTGGTCGTCGCCCGGGGTTGGGTCAAGTTGGTGACATCAGATCGGTGACATCAGGTCAGGGTGGCGATGTACTCGCGGCAGGCCTCCCAGGTCGGTAGCAGGCCGCTGTCTGCTGCTTTCGCCAGCGTCGGGGCGGCGGCGTCCTTGTCGGACAGCAGGAAGTCGACGCCGTCGGGCAGGGCCAGCCCGAGTGCGGGGTCCAGTGGATTGATGCCGTGCTCGCGGCCGGGGGAGTAGCCGGTGGAGCACAGGTAGGCCAGGGTCGAGTCGTCCTCGAGGGCGAGGAAGGCATGGCCGATCCCCTCGGGGAGGTAGACCGCGCGTCGATGCTCGGAATCCAGCCGCACCACGTCCGTCGCGCCGAAGGTGGCCGAACCAACCCGCACGTCGACCATGAAGTCCAGCACCGCACCCCGGGGGCAGGTGACGTACTTGGCCTGTCCAGGGGGGACATCGGCAAAGTGCACACCGCGCAGCGTTCCTGCCTTGGAGACCGAGAGGTTGGCTTGGGCCAGCGTCAACGGATGCCCGACCGCCTCGACCAGCTTCTCGATCTTGAACCACTCGAGAAACACCCCCCGGTCGTCGCCGTGCTGGACGGGGGTGAATTCGAATGCTCCGGGCACCAGGAGTTCGCGAATCTGCATGATCGCGGATCCTATCGGGGTGCGCCAAGCCGAACCCGGGCACCGACCCGACGGCGCCGGCACCGGCGCCATCCCCTCGGGTGATCGTCCTTGACCGCGGTGCCGGAGCAGGGCAGCGTAAGGATCATGACGCTGCTCAGTTCGGCCGAAATCGCGGATTCACTGGAGAAGCTCCCGGGGTGGGGTGGCGACACCGACGACATCCGCTGCCGTTACACCGCGCCCGATTTCCTCGCCGGGATCGCACTGGTCGACGCCGTCGCGGCGGCCGCCGAAGCGGCCGGGCATCACCCGGACATCGACATCCGGTGGCGCGATGTGCTGTTCGTGCTCTCCACGCACTCCGAGGGCGGTGTCACCGCGAAGGACGTCGAACTCGCCACGCAGATCGACACATTGGCGCGGGCGGCGTCCGTCGGAACCGCCACTGGTTGATCTGGGCCTGTCCGGCTTGATCGGAACCCCGTCCTGCAGCCGAAACCGGCGCTGTCCCGCGCGGCGATTGGGATTCCCGGCGCTCGTCCGGCATCATGGTCGATACCCCGCTTCCATCCGTACCACCTGTGAATCACCAGACCAGCCCGATGGACCGATCAGGCCCAGCGGCGCCGACAGTCGATGTCCCACCGTGACCGACCTGTCGTTGCCGAACGGAGCGATCTGCGACCGGCACGCCCATCAGCGTGTGGTCGCGAGCTCCCACCCCTCGCCGGGTTTCGTGCCGCAACTCGCGACATGCCGCGCCCGACATCCCGTCGACGCGGAGTCGTCCAGTTGTGGAACGGCCCAGCGGTCCCTGCCTGCACTCGAGTCCCGGAGTCGACCATGCTCACCACCAGCGACCACCACACCGACGCCACCACTCTCGTGGCCGGCCCGGCCGACCACCCCACGCTGGAGCGCCAGTCGCCCCCGGCGGATTTCACTGCCGAGGACGTGTTGACCGCGCATCGGGGCGGCAAGCTGTCCGTCGCGCTGCGGGCGCCGCTCGTCGATCGGCGGGACCTTTCCATGCTCTACACCCCTGGAGTGGCCGGGGTTTCGAGCCTGATCGCGACCGATCCGGCCGCCGCCCGGGAGTACACCTGGGCGTCCCGGGTGGTCGCCGTCATCTCCGACGGCACCGCCGTCTTGGGCCTCGGCGATATCGGGCCGAAGGCCTCGCTACCGGTTATGGAGGGCAAGTCCGCGCTGATGAAGGCGTTCGCCGGGTTGGACTCGGTGCCGATCGTGCTGAGCACGACGGACCCGGACGAGATCGTCGCCGCCGTCACCGCGATCGCGCCGTCCTTCGGTGCGATCAACCTGGAGGACATCTCCGCTCCGCGGTGTTTCGAGGTGGAACAACGACTTGTCGAGGCGTTGGACATCCCGGTGATGCATGACGATCAGCACGGCACCGCGGTCGTGGTGCTGGCCGCCCTGATGAACGCCTCGTCGGTGATCCAGCGGGTGATGGTCGACCTGAAGGTGGTGATCGCCGGCGCCGGCGCGGCCGGTATCGCCTGCGCGAAGATTCTGCTCGCGGCGGGTATCCGGGATCTGATCATCGTCGACTCGAAGGGCGTGCTGTCCGTCGGTCGCGACGGCATGCACGCGGTGAAGGCCGAGATGGCGGCCGTCAGCAACCCGCGGGGCATCACCGGGAGCCTCGCCGACGCCATGGTCGGCGCCGACGTCTTCATCGGGGTGTCCGGCGGCAGCGTCGACCCGGTGCTGGTCGAGAAGATGGGCGCCCAGCCGATCGTTTTCGCACTCGCCAACCCCACCCCGGAGATCGACCCGGCGGAGGCGATCGCGCACGGCGCGGCGGTGGTGGCCACCGGCCGCAGCGACTTCGCGAACCAGATCAACAATGTCCTCGCCTTCCCCGGGATCTTCCTCGGCGCGCTGGACTGCGGCGCCAAGCGGATCACCGAGGGGATGAAGGTGGCCGCGTCCGGTGCGATCTGCGCCGCGGTGCCCGGCCGGGCGACCGCCGACCGGATCGTCCCGGATCCCTTCACCCCGGGGCTGGCCCGGATGGTCGCCGACGCGGTCATCGCCGCAGCCCGGGCCGAGGGCGTCGCGGAGTAACTCCGTCACCCAGGCGCGCACCACGCCGCAGTGGCCACCAGCACCGCTCGCCGGCTCGCCCGCTCCCACAGACTGCCGGGGTCGCAACCAATCCCGGCTTTACCCGCGGCCCTCGCCCCAGACCAAGGGGCGGGGGCCGCGGTCTGCTCGGGCGGCCGTTGCCGAGCCGACTGCCATCGGAGCAGGGCAATGAGGGCCGCAATGGCCGGATTCGGAGGTGTGGACCCTGATCGGGTGGTAGTCGACGACGGTTGGGTGCGGCCGGAAACTCAGCCCGGCCCTCTGCCACCGATCGCGGCAGTGACCTCCCGCGCACTGTGCCGCACATACCCGGCAAGCTCGGCGAAGTCCTGGTCGCAACCGCGCTCATCGGCTGCCGCGCACCGATGCCCGATCGTCACACCGACGGCCGCGATCGGCACGGTGTTGTGGTCGAACACCGGCGCGGCGACGGATGCGGTGCCGGCAGACACCCGGCCGTCCTCGATGGCCCAACCGCGACGCCGGACGGCGGCCAGATCACGTCGCAGCGCAGGCAGCGAGTCGGGCCCGCGACCCGTCCGGTCCACAAACGCCATGCGGTCCGGGAACAGTGCCCGCACCTGTTCGGCCGGGAGGTGAGCCAGGATCGACAGGCCGGTTGCCGTCAGCGCCGCCGGCAACCGGACGCCGACCTCGGTGACCAGGGTGGGACTGCCCAAACCCGCCTTGTCCTTCGCGAGGTACAACGTCTGCGCCCCGTGCAGCACCCCCAGGTGCGCGGTGGCCGCCGAGCGGACGCACAGCCGGGCCAGGACGGGACGGCCGGCTCGTTCCAACGGCTCGCCGCGCAGGTAGGCCGAACCGATCTCGAAGGCAACGAGCCCGAGGCCCCACCGCCGTTCGGTCGGCAGGTGCACCGCGAAGCCGGCGGCGGCCAGCTCGGTCAGCAGCTCGTAGGTCGTCGATCGGGGCAGCCCCAATTCGCGGGCGATGGCGCCGGCGGAGACCGGGGTGGCCCTGGATGCCAGGAGTCGCAGGACGGCCAGGCCGCGGCGCAGGGCCGGCGCAGCGCCGGGTGCCGGTCGTCCCGCGTCCTGACCAATCGCTCCGACCTCTTCGTCAGTCGCTCGGCCATCGTCACCAGTCGCTCCGCCCCCGTCAGCTCGCACCTGTCCGGTATACCGGACACAACTCCGGATCGCCCTCTCGCGCCCCGGCGCCGAACGGCATCCAATGAAGGCGTGACAGTCCACTATCAAATCCAGCCGCCCGCCCAGCCGTCGACGCACACCGAATTGGCCCCCGTCAGGCTGGGCACAGCGCCGCTGGACTTCGAGCAGGTCGTCGGAATTGCGCGGCACGGCCGGGGAGTCGAGATCGACGCCGAGGCGACCGCGGCGATGGCCGCCAGCAGGGCGATCGTGGACCGGCTGGCCGACGACGTCCAACCGCACTACGGGATCTCGACCGGCTTCGGCGCGCTGGCCACCACGTCGATCCCGCCGCACCGCAGGGCCGCACTGCAGACGTCACTGATCCGGTCGCACGCTGCCGGCAGCGGCGAACCGGTCGAACGCGAGGTGGTCCGCGCCCTGATGTTGCTGCGACTGGCAACCCTGGCCCGCGGCCGAACCGGCATCCGTCCGGAGACCGCCGCCGCCCTGGCCGCGATGCTCAGCGCCGGCATCACCCCGATCGTCCCGGAGTACGGATCGCTCGGCTGCTCGGGGGATCTGGCGCCATTGGCGACGGTCGCGCTGGCCCTGATCGGTGAGGGCGAGGTGATTGACCCGCGCGGCCTGCGCCGGCCGGCCGCGCAGGCGCTCGCCGAGCAGGGGCTGACCCCGGTGGTGCTGGCCGAGAAGGAGGGCTTGGCCCTGATCAACGGCACCGACGGCATGCTCGGCATGCTGGTGATGGCCCTCGCCGACCTCGAGCTGCTGCTGGATGCGGCGGATCTCGCGGCGGCGATGTCGGTGGAAGCGCTGATGGGCACCGACCGGGTGTTCGCCGCCGATCTGCAGGCGCTGCGCCCGCAGGCCGGTCAGGCGGTCAGCGCGGCGCGGATCACCGCCGCACTGGCCGGATCGGAGATCGTCGCTTCGCATTCCGGCGACAAGGACACCCGGGTGCAGGACGCCTACTCACTGCGGTGCTCACCCGCCGTGCACGGCGCCGCCCGGGACACCATCGGGTACGCAACGCTGATCGCGGGCCGGGAGCTGGCCAGCTCCATCGACAATCCGGTCGTGCTGCCGGATGGCCGGGTGGAATCCAACGGCAACTTCCACGGTGCACCGGTCGCCGCGGTGCTGGACTTCCTGGCCATCTCGGTCGCTGATGTCGCCGGTATCGCCGAACGCCGCACCGACCGGATGCTCGACGCCGCCCGCTCCCAGGGACTGCCGCCGTTCCTCGCCTTCGAGGTCGGCGTCGACTCCGGGCACATGATCGCGCAGTACACCCAGGCCGGGATCGTCTCGGAGCTGAAGCGGCTGGCCGCCCCGGCGTCGGTGGATTCCATCCCGTCATCGGCGATGCAGGAGGACCACGTCTCGATGGGCTGGCATGCCGGTCGCAAGCTGCGGCGCGCCGTCGACGGATTGCGGCGCGTCATCGCCATCGAGATCCTCACGGCGGCCAGGGCCCTGGACTTTCGCGCGCCGCTGTCACCCAGCCCGGTGACGGCCGCAGTGCGGGACGTGGTCCGGACCAGGGTCGCCGGGCCCGGGCCGGACCGCCACCTGGCGGTGGAGATCGAAGCAGTCGTCGAGTTGCTGGCGGCCGGCGCGATCACCGACGCTGCGCATCAGGCGGCCACCACACCCGTTCTCTGAGAACACCTTCCACGTCAACTCTCCGTTCAGTCAAGGAGCCTTTCATGTCACAGTCCACCTCTTCTGTTTCGAACACAGCCGGCCCACGCCCGGTCCGCGCCGCCCGCGGCACCACCCTGACCGCCAAGAGCTGGTCAACCGAGGCGCCGCTGCGCATGTTGTGCAACAACCTCGATCCCGAGGTCGCCGAGGAACCCGACAAGTTGGTCGTCTACGGCGGCACCGGCAAGGCGGTCCGCAACTGGGCCAGCTTCGACGCCATCTGCCGCGAGCTGACCACCCTCGAGCAGGACGAGACGCTGCTGGTGCAATCCGGCAAACCCGTTGGGGTGCTGCAAACCCACGAGTGGGCGCCGCGGGTGCTGATCGCGAACTCGAACCTGGTGGGGGACTGGGCGAACTGGCCGGAGTTCCGCCGGCTGGAGGCCATGGGGCTGACCATGTACGGCCAGATGACGGCCGGGTCGTGGATCTACATCGGGTCGCAGGGCATCGTGCAGGGCACCTACGAGACGTTCTCCGCGGTGGCCGAGAAACTGGCCGCGGCGCGGGCGGACAACGGCGGCACCGGCGGGGCCGGGCTGGAGGGCACCCTGACCGTCACCGCCGGGCTGGGCGGGATGGGCGGTGCGCAGCCACTGGCCGTCACGATGAACGGCGGGACGGTGCTGTGTATCGAATGCGACCCGGTCCGCGCGCAACGCCGGCTGACCACCCGCTACCTCGACGTGCTGGCCGACACCCTCGACGAGGGAATCGCTCTCGCGCTGGATGCCAAACGCAAGCACAAGGCGATCTCGATCGGCGTCATCGGCAATGCCGCCGAGGTGTTGCCCGAACTGCTGCGCCGCGGCGTCGAGATCGATATCGTCACCGACCAGACCAGTGCACACGACCCGCTGGCCTACCTGCCGATCGGGGTCTCGCTGGAGGACTGGCACGACTATGCCGCAGCCAAGCCGGAGGAATTCACCGACCGCGCCCGCACTTCGATGGCCGCCCACGTCGAGGCGATGGTCGGTTTCCAGGACGCCGGCGCCGAGGTCTTCGACTACGGCAACTCCATCCGCGGCGAGGCCCAACTGGCCGGCTATTCCCGCGCCTTCGACTTCCCGGGCTTCGTCCCGGCCTACATCCGGCCGCTGTTCTGTGCCGGCAAGGGCCCGTTCCGCTGGGCCGCGCTGTCCGGCGACCCGGCCGACATCCACGCCACCGACAAGGCCGTTCGCCGGCTGTTCCCGGAGAACGACAGCCTGCAACGCTGGATGCGGCTGGCGCCGGAACGCATTGCCTTCCAGGGGCTTCCGGCCCGAATCTGCTGGCTCGGCGCCGGCGAGCGGGATAAGGCGGGCTTGGAGTTCAACTCCATGGTTGCCTCCGGTGAGTTGTCGGCGCCCGTGGTGATCGGCCGGGACCACCTGGATGCCGGGTCCGTCGCCTCCCCGTACCGGGAGACCGAGTCGATGGCCGACGGCAGCGACGCGATCGCCGACTGGCCGTTGCTCAACGCATTGGTCAGCACCGCATCCGGGGCCAGCTGGGTGTCCATCCACCAGGGTGGCGGTGTCGGCATGGGGCGCTCGATCCACGCCGGCCAGGTGACGGTCGCCGACGGCACCGCGTTGGCCGCCGCCAAGGTCGAACGGGTGCTGACCAACGATCCGGCGATGGGCGTCCTGCGGCACGTCGACGCCGGCTACCCGGAGGCCGATGCTGCGGCCGCGGCGAACCACCTGACCATCCCGATGAACCAGGCACTATCCACAGGGAGCCATACATGAGATTCGGCCTGCAGCCCGCCGACGCCAGCCGGTTCGCCACCGCGTGGTCGGATCTCGCCGGTGTCGGACGGGATCGCCTGCGGGGCGGCTACTCCCGGCATGCCTTCGACGATGCCGACATGCAGTTGCGGCAGTGGTTCATCGAGCAGGCCGAGCGGCGCGGTCTCGAGGTCGAGAACGACCGCAACGGCAACATCTGGGCATGGTGGGGCTCACCCGGCACCGGAGCCGTCGTCACCGGCTCGCACCTGGACTCGGTACCGGGCGGCGGCGCCTTCGACGGCCCGCTGGGTGTGGTCTCCGGATTGCTGGCCGTCGACGAGCTGCGGGTACGAGGGGTCTCGCCGGCTCGGCCGTTGGCGGTTGCCTGTTTCGCCGAGGAGGAGGGCGGCCGGTTCGGTCTGCCCTGCATGGGTTCTCGGCTGATGACGGGTGCCATCGACGCGGACCAGGTTCGACGCCTGCACGACAGCGACGGCGTCTCCGTGGCCGACGCTGCCCGCAAGGTCGGTTTCGATCCGTCCACGATGGGGCCCGACCCCGCGCGACTCGCGGCGATCGGGACCTTCGTCGAACTCCATGTCGAACAGGGCCGGCTCCTGCGGACCGCAGATGCGGCAGCGGTTGTCGGGGTTGGATCGGAGATCCTGGCGCACGGCCGGTGGCGAATCACCGTGACCGGGCAGGGTAACCACGCCGGCACCACCCGGCCGGCCGATCGTAAGGACCCGATGATCCCGGCGGCAGCTGCGGTTTTCGCCGCCCGCCGGGCCATCACCGAGCACCACGGAGCCGTCGCCACCGTCGGCCGAATCAATCCGATCCCCGGTGGCACCAACGTCATTGCCTCCGCGGTGCAACTCTGGCTCGACGTCCGGCACGAGTCCGGTACCGTCACCGCGGCGATCGTGGATTCCATTCTCGGAGCGGTCCGGGATGAGGCCTCCGCGGAGGGATGCGGCGTGATGGTGCAGCGGGAATCGATGGTGGATCGGGTCTCCTTCGACCCCGGCCTCGGCCTGCAGCTCTCGGAACTGCTGGCCGCGCCGGTGATCCCGACGGGTGCGGGCCACGACGCCGGGGTGCTGTCGGCACATGTGCCGACGGCCATGCTGTTCGTCCGAAATCCCAGTGGGGTGTCCCACGCGCCGGAAGAGCATGCAGACGCCGCTGACTGCCTGGTGGGCATCGCTGCACTGGCTGATGTCTTGGAAAATCTGGTCAAGTGACGAGCAGGCCCACCACCAGTATTCCGCCAGTGCCCAACGGGTCGGTGACCACCTTTCGGTGCGATGCTGCCCGGGTCGACGGCGAGGTGCAGCGGAATGTCGAGATCGATTGCGCGGCAGGGCTGATCAGTGCCGTCCGGGTGGACTGTGCGCCTGATCCGCGGGCCGAGTACCTACCCGGCCTGGTACTCCCCGGCTTCGCCGACGCGCACTCGCACATCTTCCATCGGGGGCTGCGTGGCCGCACCCATGACGGCACCGGGACTTTCTGGACCTGGCGGGACCGGATGTACGAACTCGCCGGCCGGCTAACCCCGGAGAGCCTGCGGGAGTTGGCCTTTGCCGGCTACCTGGAGATGCTGTGCGCGGGATACACCGCGGTCGGTGAGTTCCACTACCTGCACCACCCGCCGGGCGGGGGCCGGTACGACGATCCCAACGCGATGGGATTGACCATTGCGCAGGCGGCCGGTGACGCCGGTGTCGGTCTCACCCTCTTGGACATCGCCTATCTGGCCGGGGGTTTCGGGACGCCGGTTTCGCCTGTCCAGCAACGCTTCTCCGATGGCACCGCCGACGCCTGGGCGGAGCGGGTCGCCAGGTTGCCGTCCACTATTCGGGTGGGCGTTGGTATTCACTCGGTCCGCGCGGTACCGGTTGTCGACCTGCCGACGGTGGTCCGGGCTGCCGGTGACAGCCATGTGCTGCACGTGCACCTGTCCGAGCAACCTGCCGAGAACGCCGATGCGTTGGCCGCCACCGGCCGGACCCCGACGCAGTTGCTGGCCGATGCCGGTGCCATCGGGCCACGAACTGCGGTGGTGCACGGCACCCACCTGACCGAGGGGGATATCGAGACCCTGGGCGCAGCCGGGTCTTTCGTGGTGATCTGCCCGACAACCGAGGCCGACCTGGCGGACGGACTGCCCGCTGCCGGACGGCTCGCCGCCGCGGGCGCCCGGCTGTCGCTGGGTGGTGACCAGCAAGTGGTCGTCGATCCGTTCGCGCAGGCGCGCGGCCTGGAGTACGGCGAGCGGCTGGCCGGGGGCCGCCGCGGGGTGTTCCCGCCGGCGGCAGTGTGGTCGGCTGCCCTGGAATCCTCGCACGCGGCCATCGGCTCGCCCGGTGGCGTGCTGGCCGTCGGAGCGCCGGCCGATCTTGTCGCGATTCGCACCGACAGTGCCCGGACGGCCGGCGCGGATCTGGAGCAGGTGGTGATGTGCGCGTCGGCGCAGGACGTCGATGTCGTCGTAGTCGGGGGATTGGTCCGGGTGCGGTCCGGGAACCATGTTCGGTACGGGGATCCGGGACCACTCCTGGCTGCCGCGATTGACAACGCCTGGAGATGAAGATGTCACTGCTGGAACCGGCTGCCGCGATTCCGAAGGGTCGATCCACCCTGCTGTTCGGCATCTCGGAGTTGACCACCAACGATCCGGCCGCCGGCCCCGGCCTGCTCGGCATCGTCCCCGACGCGGCCGTGCTGATGCAGGACGGGCAGATCGTCTGGGTCGGCCCGGCCGCGTCGGCACCGGCCGCGGATACCGCAGTGGATCTCGGTGGTCGCGCGGTCCTGCCCGGCTGGGTCGACTCCCATTCCCACGTCGTCTTTGCCGGCGACCGGTCCGCGGAGTTCGCGGCCCGGATGGCGGGTCAGCCCTACCATGCGGGTGGCATGCAGTCGACGGTCTCGGCCACCCGGGAAGCGACCGACGCGGACCTGTTGGCGGTCGCCCGCACGCACCGCGCGGAGATGATCGCCGGGGGCACCACGTGTATGGAAACCAAGACCGGCTACGGACTGACGGTGCACGACGAAGTGCGGTCCGCGACCACTGCCCTGGCGGCCGGGTTCGACGAGATCTCCTTTCTGGGAGCACATGTCGTTCCCGCAGAGTACGCCGGGGATGTCGACGGCTACCTGGACCTGGTGTGCGGGCCGATGATCGACGCGGTCGCGCCGCGCGTACGGTGGATCGACGTGTTCTGCGAGACCGGTGCCTTCGACGAGGCGCAAACCCGGCGGGTGCTCGCCGCCGGCCGGCGGAAGGGCCTCGGCCTGCGGGTGCACGGTAATCAACTGTCGGCCGGCCCCGGCGTGCGGATCGCGGTTGACGTCGGCGCTGCGTCGGTGGACCACTGCACCTACCTGGCGGACCGCGACATCGCCGCGCTCGCCAGTTCGGCAACGGTGGCGACCCTGCTGCCCGCGTGCGACCTGTCCACCCGACAGCCACCGGCGCCGGCGCGTGCGCTGGTCGACGCGGGTGCCCGGATAGCCTTGGCGTCCAACTGCAACCCGGGTTCGTCGTACACGTCGTCGATGAATCTCGTTGTCGCACTTGGTGTTCTGTTGTGCAAGCTGTCCACCCAGGAGGCCGTGCACGCTGCGACAGCAGGCGGCGCGGCCGCGCTGCTGCGGGACGACGTCGGAACCGTGCGGGCCGGCGCCCGGGCGGATCTGCATGTCCTGGATGCGCCGTCCCACGAATATCTGGCCTATCGGGTCGGCGTGCCCCTCACCCATGCGGTGTACCGCCGGGGCGAGTTGGTCGTTACCCCTCGTGCCGCTGGTTGAGTGGCCGGTGCGCGGTCTGTCCGTCGGCAGCTGACCGTCGACTGCACCCTGTGCAGGGTGAAACCCGCTCTGACGCAGGCATTTCCCTGCACAGCGTGCAGTCGACCGGGGCGGCACGGGCGCGACGGGGTCCAACTGGCCCAAGTCGCGAGCCAAGGGGGCCATCGAAACGGACGGCTGTTCCGAGTCGTGCTCAGCTATCCAACGTGGCATCCAGGGTGATCTCGACGCCAGTGAGCGCCTTGCTGATCGGGCAGGTGGCCTTCGCGTCCTGAGCCGCTTTCTCGAACTGCGCGGCATCGAGTCCTTCGACCTCGCCGCGGACGGTGAGCTTGATCCCGGTCAACCGGAACCCGCCGTCACCCTTGTCCGGCCCGAGCGTGACGTCGGCCTGGACCTCGAGGGCCTGCGGCGTGCCGCCGGCCTGGGCCAGTAGGGCAGAGAACTGCATGGCATAGCAGGACGTGTGCGCGGCGGCGATCAGCTCTTCCGGGCTGGTGGTTCCGCCTGCCTCGTCGGCTGCCCGCTTGGGGAACGACACGTCGAAGGTGCCTACCTTCGAGCTCGTCAGTTCCACCTGACCTGAACCGGTCTCCAAGGTGCCGTTCCAGGCGGTGCGGCGGTACGGGTAGGCATGGGGTTTCCTCCAGAATGTGGTTGGTGCGGTCTGCTAACTATAGTGTGCACAACTTAAGTGTGCACGTTGGAGTTGGTGGTTTGCTCTGAGAGAGAAGGTGAACCAGTGAACGAGCAGGCAGCAGGTCCCGAACTCGCCCAATTGCTGTGCTTTGACATCTATGCGGCGTCCCGAGCGGTCACGGCGGTCTACCGTTCATTGCTCGCCGACCTTGGTCTGACCTATCCGCAGTACCTCGTGCTGGTCGTGCTCTGGAGCGAAAGATCGGTCACCATCAAGGACCTGGGCGAGAAGCTGCAACTGGATTACGGAACGCTCAGCCCCTTGTTGCGGCGGATGGAAGCCAACGGACTTCTCGTTCGGCAGCGCGGCGCGCAGGACGAGCGCTCGGTCAATGTGCAGCTCACGGCGGCCGGCCGCGAACTGGGACCGCGCACCAGCCATGTGCAGGCAACGGTCCAGGAGGCCGTCGGCCTCACCGACGAGCAAGCGCTGGAGCTGCAAGAAACCCTTCGGTCGCTGACCGCATCGGCCAACAGTTATCGGCCGGCCAACCCGGTCACTTGACGCCTCGGGGTTCGCCGGTCAGTGTTCGGGCACGGCGCAAGAGTCGTCCTCGCACACTGCGCCGGCACCGCCGACGACGGTGAGCGGCTGCGCGTCCGACCACGCTTTGTCCAGGACCTCGGTGAACAGACCGGTCTCCTGTGCGCCGGAGATCGCATACTTCCGATCGAAGACGAAGAACGGCACACCGGTCGCGCCGAAGGCTCTGGCCAGTTCGATGTCGGCGTTGACCTCGGCCTCGAAGGCGTTCCCGTCGAGAACGGCCGCCGTCTCGTCCCGGTCCAAGCCGACCTCCACCGCCAGTTCCAGGAGCGCGTCCCGGTTGCCGATGCGGACGCCTTCGGAGAAGTAGCCGCGCATCAGGCGCTCGGTCAGCTCGTTACCCAGGTCTTTCGTGGCGGCGAAATGCAGTAACCGGTGGGCGCGGAAGGTGTTGGCCGGATGGGCGTCTTGCAGGTGAAAGTCCAGGCCGACGGTCGCTGCCATGTCCGAAACGCGGTTGTTCATTTCCCGGGCCTGGTCCAGGGTGCGGCCGTACTTCTGCGCCAGCATCCGTTCCAGGCTGAGCTCGGAGGTCGTCGGGGTGGAGGGGTCGAGCTGAAAGGACCGGTAGGTGACGGTGACCTGGTCGGCGTGTCCGAAACCGTCCAGCGCCTCTTCCAGCCGGCGCTTGCCGATGTAGCAGAACGGGCAAACGACGTCCGAGAACACTTCGATTTGCATGCTGAAAGAACCCCTCTGATCAAAGCGGAATGGCACACCCTGCCTCTGACGATCAACCTCGGCCCGGGCGCCCGCATTCCCCGGCCCCGTCGCATGATGGATGACGTGCGGCTTCTCGGATCAAGAAACACAGCGCTGGCACTGTTGGTCGCCGTCCTGCTGACCGGCTGCTCGACCACGATGTCGGGCACCGCAATCCCCGCATCCCGGGCGGATTCCGGCCCGGCCGACTGGCAGCTCAGCACGCCACCCGGGCTCGTCCCGACCGCGCTGTCCGCTGGCGTGAACGGGGTGTTGGTGGGCGGCGCAACGCCGGGAGATCCGCACCGACCGCTGATCGCCGTTGTGCAGGGTGGGAGGTGGCAGGACGTTCCGACCGCTGCGGTGACCGCGTACGGCGGGCGGGCGACGATCCTGCACCTCGCGATGAGTGGCGACCAGGTCGCCGCGTTGGGCACCGTCACCGGCGGTGCACACCTTAACCCGCGCTGGTCGGCCTGGATCGGCACAACGGCAGGCGTCACCGAGGAACCGCAAACGGTGGAGACCTTCGGCGGCCCCGCGGCCGGCGGCATCACCGGCCTGGTGGGCGGCATGGACCCGATCATTGTCGGAACGTGGAGCATGGCGCCGGGAGTAACCGGGGTCGCGAGCTGGCGGCACCAGGATCGGATTTGGCTGCGGCAGCCGAGTCCACCGGTGCTCGCCGGAGCGGCCACGGAGCTCACCACAGCGACCGCGACCGCTGCTGCCACCGCGTCCGGAGCGGTGATCAGCGGCCTGGCGACAACCTTCCGGCACGGGGTCGTGCACCAGCAGGCGGTGCTCTGGGTGGCCCGGGGCACGGACGGCTGGGCCAGGTTCGACCTGGACAGCTCGGACCAGGACAGTGCGGCCACCGATGTGGCATGTGCGGCCGGGTCGTGCCTGGTGGTCGGTCGGCTCGGCGACCGGCTGGCCGCCTGGCGGGTGGCTGTCGGCGGAACCTCGGTTGTCACCGGAATCGAAGAGGTCCCCGATCGTCCGGTCGACCACTACACCGGCCAGCCCCGGGTGGGCGTCGACGCTACCGCCGCTGTCATTGCACCGGGAACGTCGGGCGAGGTGCTGGTGACCGGGCCGACCGGCTGGACGTCGCTGCCGGCACCGGTCGGCGAACAACGCCAGATCGGCGTCAACGGCGGAAAGCTGTTTCTGCTGCTCCGGCCGTCCACCGGGCAGCAGGCCGTCTACTCCCGCGACCTCAACTGAGCGGTCGACGGCAACAGCCCGCTGACCTCCGCTGACGCCCGGTTGACCTGGGGCGCCGGGTACCTACTTCGCGAATGCCGCGCCAATCACCGCTGCCTGCTCGACCTCGTGCACCCGGGCCGACCCGGCCGACGGGGCGGCCATCGCCCGCCGGGAGCACCGCTTGATCCCGGTGAGCCTGGGGATCATCTCCGGGAGGGCGAGTGCCAGGAATGTCCAGCAGCCCTGATTCGCCGGTTCTTCCTGCACCCAGCGGAAGTCGGTGACGTTCGGGTAGGCATCCAGAAGATGCGCGAGCTTCCGGCGGGGGACCGGGTAAATCTGCTCCAATCGGACGATCGCCGTGTCGGTGATGCCGTGTGCCTTGCGGTAGGCGTCGAGCTCGTAGTAGAGCTTGCCGCTGGTCAGCAGGACGGTCTTCACATCGGACGCCTCGACAGTGTGGTCGGCGATCACCGATTCGAACTTGCCGCCGGTAAAGTCCGCGACCGACGACACCGCGGCCTTGTTGCGGAGCATCGACTTCGGCGTGAAGACCACCATCGGCCGGTGGACGCCGTCCAGCACATGGCGGCGCAGCAGATGGAAGTAATTGGCCGGGGTGGACGGCACCGCGATGGTCATCGAGCCTTCTGCGCACAGCTGCAGGAATCGCTCGATGCGGCCGGAGGTGTGGTCCGGGCCCTGACCCTCATGGGCGTGCGGGAGCAGCAGCACCACGCCGGACTGCTGTCCCCACTTGGCCTCACCGGAGGACAGGTACTCATCGATCACGGATTGGGCACCGTTGACGAAGTCGCCGAACTGCGCCTCCCACATCACCATGGCGTCCCGGTTGGCAACCGAGTAGCCGTACTCGAATCCGAGTGCCGCGTACTCGGTGAGCGCCGAGTCGTAGATCAGGACTCGTGCCTGATCCTCCGAGAGATGTTGCAGCGGAAGGTATTCGGCACCGGTCTTATGGTCGATCAGGACGGAGTGGCGTTGCACGAAGGTGCCCCGCCTGGTGTCCTGGCCGGACAACCGCACCAGCCGGCCCTCCATCGCGATGGAGCCGAGCGCGACCAGTTCGCCGAAGGCCCAGTCGATGCCGCCGTTGCGGGACATCTCGACGCGGCGTTCCAGCACCGACTTCACCCGGGGATGCGGGGTAAAGCCCTCGGGGAAGTTCACGGCCGTATCGGCGACCCGCTGCAGCAGCTCCGCGCTGATCTTGGTCTCCACCTTCGGCGGTATCTGCTGCTCGGCCTCCACCGACGGGGACGGCGTGGCGACGGCCTTCTCCAGGTCGCGGACCTCGTTGAACACCCGTTCGAGTTGGGTGTGGTAATCCCGCAGGGCTTCTTCGGCGTCCTCGGGAGACAGATCGCCGCGGCCGATCAGCGCCTCGGTGTAGATCCGCCGGACGGACCGTTTGCCGTCGATGATCTGGTACATCAGCGGGTTCGTCATCGACGGGTCGTCACCCTCGTTGTGCCCGCGACGGCGGTAACACACCATGTCGATGACGACGTCCCGGCCGAAGGTCTGCCGGTACTCGACCGCGAGCCGGGCCACCCACACGGCGGCCTCCGGATCGTCCCCGTTCACGTGGAAGATCGGCGCCTGGATCATTTTCGCGACGTCGGTGCAGTACTCGCTGGAGCGGGACGCCTCCGGCGCGGTGGTGAAGCCGACCTGATTGTTGATGATCACGTGCAGGGTGCCGCCGGTGCGGTACCCGCGGAGCAGCGAGAGCTGCAGGGTCTCGGCGACGACGCCCTGACCGGCGAACGCGGCGTCACCGTGCAGCGCGATCGGCATGACGGTGAAGCCCTCCTCACCGAGGTTGAGCATGTCCTGCTTGGCCCGCGCCACCCCTTCGAGCACCGGGTCGACAACCTCCAGGTGCGACGGGTTCGCGACCAGGGTGACGTCCACCTGGCCGTCGCCGAACGGCCGGATGTACTTGCCCTCGGCGCCCAGGTGGTACTTCACGTCGCCCGAGCCGTGTGCCTGGCCCGGGTCCATGTTGCCCTCGAACTCGCGGAAGATCTGCGAGTACGGCTTGCCGACGATATTGGCCAGCACGTTCAGCCGGCCACGGTGGGCCATCCCGAGGACGACCTCGTCCATCCCGTACTCGGCGGCCTTGTTCAGCGCGGCGTCCAGCAACGCGATGACGGTCTCCCCGCCCTCCAGGGAGAACCGTTTCTGGCCAATGTATTTCGTCTGCAGGAAGGTCTCGAAGGCCTCGGCGCTGTTCAACCGGCCGAGGATGTACTTCTGCTCGTCGATCGGCGGCTTCTCGTGCTTGACCTCGACCCGCTGCTGGATCCATTTGCGCTGGGTCGGATCCATGATGTGCATGTACTCGACACCGACGGTGCGGCAGTAGGAATCACGCAGCACGCCGAGGACGTCCCGCAGCTTCATGAACTGCTGGTCGTTGAACCCGCCGACCGGGAATTCCCGGTCCAGGTCCCACAGGGTCAACCCGTGGGAAAGGACGTCGAGGTCGGGGTGCCGGCGCTGCCGGTAGTTCAGCGGATCGGTGTCGGCCATCAGATGCCCGCGGGTGCGGTACGCGTCGATGATCTCCAGCACCCGGGCGGTCTTGTCGACCTGACCGTGCCGGCCGACATCGAGATCCTTGACCCAGCGCACCGGCTCGTACGGCAGGCGCAGCGAGGTGAAGACGTCGTCGTAGAAGCCGTCCTCGCCGATCAGCAGCTGGTGGATGCGGCGCAGGAACTCGCCGGACTCCGCGCCCTGGATGACCCGGTGGTCGTAGGTGGAGGTCAGCGTGATGATCTTGGAGATACCCAGCTCGGACAGCGTCTGATCGCTGGCGCCCTGGAACTCGGCCGGGTATTCGAGAGCACCGACACCGACGATGGCGGACTGACCGGCCATCAACCGCGGAACCGAGTGGTTGGTGCCGATCCCGCCGGGGTTGGTCAATGAAATCGTCGTGCCGGCATAGTCCTCGGCGGTCAGTGTGCCGGCCCGGGCCTTGCGCACGACCTGCTCGTACGCCGACCAGAACTGGGTGAAACTCATCGCCTCGGCGCTCTTGATCGGCACCACCACGAGGTTGCGGCCCCCGCCCTTGGCGGGCAGGTCGATCGCCAGGCCGAGGTTGACGTGCGCAGGCGTCGCCATCTGCGGCTTGCCGTCGGTGATCATGAAGTGTCGGTTCATGTTCGGGAAGTCGCCGATGGCCCGGACGATGGCGTACCCGATCAGGTGGGTGAAGGAGATCTTCCCGCCGCGGTTCCGCTTGAGGAAGTTGTTGATCACGATCCGGTTGTCGGCCATCAACTTCGCCGGCACCGCGCGGACGGAGGTCGCGGTCGGCACCTCGAGCGAGGAGGTCATGTTCTTCACGACGACCGCGGCAACGCCACGGAGCGGCGTGGTGGTCATGCCGCTGCCCTCGGCGTCGTGCGCCGCTTTTGCCGCCTTAGCTGCCTTCGCTGCGACCATGTCGCCCGGGGTTGCGGTAGTGACGGGGCGAGCCGGCCGGGCGGGCGGTGACGAGTCGGTCGACTCCTTCCCACCCACTCTCGGCTGGGCCACGGACTGTGGAATGGCCGCAATCTTGGGCGAGCGGGTCGGCGTCTCCGGCCCGCTCGCGACAGCGGGCGCTGCTGGGGCCGGCGCCGCCGCGCGCGCCCTGGTGGGCGGCGGCGGTGGTGGCGGGCTGGATGGACGGGTTGAGCTGGTCATGGTGGATGCCGTCTTTTTTTGTGGTGCGGGAGTCGCCCTTGCCGGCGATACGGTCGCTGTCGCTGCTGAGGCCGTCGCCGGTGCGGCGGTCGAGCCCTGAGTGCTGGTGGCCGCTGCCGCGGTGGAAGCCTTCGCGGAGGTCCCACCGTTGCCGGCCGGATCTGCGCTACGGGTCTTGTTCCCCGATCCGTTGTCAGCAAAAAAATCGCGCCAAATCAGGTCGACACTCTCCGGGTCTGCGAGGAACTGCTGGTACTTCTCCTCAACAAACCAGTCGTTGGGACCGAATTCGGGCACTGCTGCTGACGACACCGTCGTTGTCCGCCTGTTCTGAGAGTCGGGGCTGGCCAATCCAGGCTAAACCTCACTGGCCCGCCGTGGATGAGCGGTCATGGTGTCGTCCGCGACAATTCGGCGCGTCAACGGGTGATTCACCTCGATGAAGGACCCGAAAGCGGGCTGCTGGCAACAGTTGGCAAGGGTTTGACGAGGATCGAAACCGGGCTCGCTGCCTCGGCCGCCTGCCGTTCCTCGGCAGTCAGGCCGGCCTCGGTCGGCAGTCCAGTGCCCGCCGTCGGTCCAGTGCCCGCCGTCGGCCCCGCCTGCGCTGCAGTTCGACCTGCCACAGGTTCCGCCTCGGCCTCCGGTCCGGCCTCGGCGTACAGCCGGGCATAGGCGCCGCCGCGTAACAAGAGCTCGTCGTGCTGACCGATCTCCGCCACCCGGCCGTGATCCATCACGACGATCCGGTCGGCCCTGGCCGCGGTGGTCAGCCGATGCGCGACCACCACCGTGGTCCGGCCCCTGGCCAGCCGATCGGTGGCGGCCAGCACCGCGGATTCCGCCGCGGGATCGAGCGCCGCTGTTGCCTCGTCGAGCAGCAGGATGTCGGGGTCGACGAGCTCCGCCCTGGCCAGCGATATCAGCTGGCGTTGTCCGGCCGACAGGTTGCGCCCGCGTTCCGCGATGGGATGCCGGAACCCGTCGCTGAGTCCGGCGATCGCGTCGATCGCGCCGACCGCCCGGGCGGCCGACTCAATCTCGGCATCCGAGGCGTCGGGTCTGCCGTAGGCGATGTTGTCCCGGACGGTTCCGATGAACAGATGCGGCTCCTGTGGCACGACACCGAGCCGTCGGCGGTAGGCGCCGAGCTCGAAGGAGCGAATGTCGGTGCCGTCGACGGTGATCGAACCCGACGTCGCGTCGTAGAACCGTGCGATGAGCTTGACCAGGGTTGACTTCCCGGCACCGGTGGCCCCGACCACGGCGACGGTTTGGCCGGCTGCGATCTGCAGATCGACACCAACCAGCGCCGGGGCAGCACCGGCATCCGCTGTCGAATAGCGAAATCCCACACCTACCGCGCCGATGTCTCCGGCCAACGCGGGCACCGGCAACGGATGCTCGGCGGGCGGCGTCGAGGTTGGGGTATCCAACAGCTCGCCGATTCGCCCCAGGCCGACCTGGGCCTGCTGGTAGGAATCGAACACCTGGGACAGCTGCTGGATCGGGGTGAAGAACGAGTCCAGGTACAGCACGAACGCGATCAATGTGCCGACCGTCATCGTGCCCGCGACCACCCGCACCACCCCGGAGCCCAGCACCGCCGCGGCGGCGAGTTCGGACAGCAAGGCGACGAACGGGAAGTAGATCGAGATCGCTGTCTGTGCTCGCATTCTGGACCGTCGGTAGTCGTCGCTACGCGCGGCGAACCCGTCCGCGTTGGCCTGCTGCCGACCCAACGCCTGGGAAACCCGAAGGCCGGCAACGTTCTCCTGCAGATCGGCGTTGACGATGCTGACCTTCTCCCGGGCGTCCGTATATGCCTTGGTGGAGAACCGTCGGAAGATCACGGTGGCAATCGCCACGAACGGCAGCGCGAGGAACGCGATCAATGCCAGCCCGGAGTCCATCACGACGAGCACGACGGCGATACCGGCAAACGTCGCGAGCGAGACGACTGAGGTGACCAACCCGGTCTGCAGGAAGCTGGACAACGCGTCGACGTCGGTCGTCATCCGGGTCATGATCCGGCCGGCCATCTCCCGTTCGTAGTAGTCCAGGCCGAGCCGCTGCAGGTGTGCGAACTCCCGCAGCCGGAGCTGATAGAGGACGTTCTCGCCGGCTCGACCCGCAACCAGCATCTGGAAACGCTGGATCAGGTAGTCGGCGCCGACAACGGCCAGCGCGACCCCGGACGCCGCCCACACCACGGATGCGGAGCCGGCCGAGACACCGTTGTCAACGCCGTAGCGGATCAACACCGGGAGCATCAGGTTCGCCACGGCGTCGGCGGCGACCAGGATGAGCGCGACGATGAGCAGGCCCAGGACCGGCCGCAGCGTGCGTTTGAGGCTGAATTTCCGCGTGTCCGGAGGGGTGTCCTTGGGTTGATCGAGCGGCGGCGGCAGGGCCGCGACCTGCGCCATCAGTTCGGGGGTCGCCGGACCGGCGCCGAGCATGCCGCCCATCATCCCGCCGCCGCCCATCCCACCACCGCGCGCGCCGGAGCGTGCTCCCACCCGATCCGCGGCAGCGGCCGCGAGCCGTGCCGAACGGTCGGCGGCCGAGTCGGAGTCACCCGCTGAGCTCGCCACCGGCCACAGCTCCGGTGTGACGCCTTCCGGACCGGCCAGTGTCGCGTGAACAGCCGGGACAACTCGTGGCTCCGCGCTCGCTGCGGGTTCTGCAGGATCGGGGGTGGCCAGATCCCCGCCCAGTAGGAACCGGTACTGAGCGCAGCGAACAACCAGCTCGTCGTGCGTGCCGACATCGACGACGCGGCCGGCGACGACCACCGCGATCTGATCGGCCAGGGCCAACGTCGACCGTCGGTGGGCGATGAGAATGGTCGTCCGGTCCGCGGTCACCCGGCGGAGGGTGGCGTGGATCGCGGCCTCGGTGATCGGGTCGACGGCACTCGTCGCGTCGTCGAGCACCAGCACTCTCGGGTCGGTGATCAGCGCCCGGGCCAAGGCGAGGCGTTGCCGCTGCCCGCCGGACAGGGTCAGGCCGCGTTCGCCGATGATCGTGGCGTAGCCGTCGGGTAGCGCCTCGATGAAGTCGGCGGCCTCCGCGCCGATCGCCGCCGCCCGGATCTCGGCGTCCGTCGCGTCCGGCCGGCCGTAGCCGATGTTCGCCGCGATGCTGTCGGAGAACAGGAACGCTTCCTCGAAAACGACCCCGACAGCGCCGCGCAGGTCCTTCATGGCCAGATCGCGGACGTCCAGCCCGCCGACCCGAACCACGCCGTCCTGCGGGTCGTAGAAGCGGGGCAGCAGCAGCGAAACAGTCGACTTGCCCGACCCGGATGCGCCGACCAGGGCCACTGTCGCACCCGCCGGCACCCGCAGGTCGAACGAGGAAAGCACTGGGTCGTCGGGCGAATACCCGAAGCGCGCGCCGCTGAACTCGACGGCCAGGGAACCGGCGGGCAGCGGCAGCGGGTCGGCCCGTTCGGTGATCTCGGGAAGGGAATCGATAATCTCCAGCACCCGTTCGACCGACGCCCTGGCCTGCTGGCCGAGGACCAGCAGCATCGTCAACATCCTGGTCGGCGCCACCAACTGGGCGAGGTACAGAGTGAAGGCCAGGAAGGTGCCCAGCGAGATGGTGCCGATCAGGGCGAGGTATCCACCCAGCGCGAGCACCCCTACCTGGCCCAACGCGGTCAGTGCCTGGAGGCCGGGGCTGATCTTGGCGGCCAGCCGGACGGCGCGCATCCGGTTCGCGAACAGCCGATGGGCGCCCTCGCGGAGCCGGCCGAGCTCACGGTCCTCCTGGCCGAAGCCCTTCACCACCCGGACCCCGGTGACGTCCTCCTCGACAATCTCGGCGACCTCGGCGGCGGACTGTTGAGCCGCCCACGTCGCCGGGAACAGCACGGTTCGCGTTGCCCTGGTCACCAGCACGACGGCCGGTACGACGAGCAGGGCCATCACCGTGAGCAGCGGCGACAGCCAGAGCATGATGCCCAGCGAGACGACGAACAGCACGACCTGCCCGGCGGACAACGGCACCATCGCCAGCAGCGACTGCACCATCTGCAGATCGGTGGACGCCCGCGACACCACCTGGCCGGTGCGCAGCCTGTCCTGCCCGGAGCCGTCCAGTCGCTGCAGCGAGGAGAAAACGTCCTGGCGCATGTCGTGCTGGACATCCAGCGACAGCCGGCCGCCTGCCCAGCGGCGCAGGAACGACGAACCGAACCTGATCAAGGCCAGGGCAACCAGACCGGCAATCACCCAGCCGAGGTTGTCGGTGGTGCCGCTCGTCGCGTCGTCCACCGCGATCTGCGTGAGCAGCGGCGTCAACGCGCCGAGACCGACACCGCCAACCGCGGACAGCCCGGCCAGCAAGGTGATCCGCGGGTGCCGCCAGCAGTACCCGAACAACCGGCGAAGCCAGCGCGGCGTCGGTTGCTGACCGTCGGAGGCCAGTGGCGTACCCGGCAGGTCGTCGCGGCCGCCGGTGCTGGCGTCGGTCGCTGTTGTCGTCGAGGGGGGCACGAATATCACGGTAGACGCGCCCACCGACAACCGGTGACGAGCTGCTGTGGCCGCCCCTGCACGCAGATCGTGTCCGCTCCAGAGCTGCGGACCCGATCCGCTGTTGTGCGATGCCGACCCTGCTTCGTCGGGCCCGCCGGGGCCGGCTTGTCGTGTCGAACCGGTCCGGGCCGCCGCCGGGGGCTCGCCCGTGACACGCTGGCCACGTGCACGAGGAGGTGGCCCCCCGGCAGTGGTGGCGGCAGAGCAGGGTGTGGTGGCGCGTCACGCGTGACGTCATCTCCATTGCCCTTGCTGTCGTGCTGCTCGCCTGGGGATTGCCCAAGGTGGCCGGTGTCGGCTGGACCGAGATCGTCGAACCGCTCCGCCGACTCAATCTCGGCGTGCTGCTGCTGCTGGCCGCACTGCAGCTCAGCGCGCTGCTTGCCTTCACCTTCACCATCACCGGTGCGCTGCCCGGGATTTCCCACCGGCGGGCGTTGACGGTGAATCTGGCCGGCTCACTGGTCGCCAACACGCTGCCCTTCGGCGGTGCCTTGGCCATCGGCGCCACCTATGCGATCTGCCGGTCGTGGGGCTTCTCCCGATCCGCCATTGGCATCTCGATCGTGTTGGGGGGTGTCTTCGCGACCGCCGGCAAGGTGCTGTTGCCGATGGTCGGGCTGGCCGCTCTGCTGCTGCAGGGCGGCCATATCAGCCCGGCTCTCCGGGATGCGGCGTTCTTCGGCGTCCTGACCCTGGTCGCCGTGCTGGTGCTGTTCGTCACGGTGATGGTGAGCAGCCGGGCTGCGCACGCCATCGGCGGGTTCCTGCAGCGCGTCGCGGAGGCGGTGTTGCGATTGATCCGCAAGCCGCGCAAGTTCGGCTGGGAGACGGCCATCGCCCGGCTGCGGGACCAGACCCGGGACGTGGTCCGCACCGGCTGGTTGTCCATGACGCTCGGCACGATCGGGTACTTCACCATCTACTTCGTGTTGTTCTGGTTGTGCCTGCATATCTGCGGCTTGGTCATCGGCGTCGGAACTCTGCTGGCGGCTTTCGCGCTCGGTCGATTGCTCACCTCGGTCGCGGTGACACCGGGTGGCCTCGGGGTGGTCGAGGCCGGATCGGTTGCGCTGCTGGTCGCGATGGGCGCTGAGCCGGCGCAGGCGGCGGGCGGGATCCTGCTGTTCACGATTTTCACCCACGTCCTGGAGATCCCGTTCGGCGTCATGGCTTGGCTGTTCTGGTTGTTCGGCCGGGGCGCGAACGGCAAGCGGCAGGGGGTTGGCGCCGCCCGCGATCGGGCGAAGGCAGTGGCTTCCGGGATTGACGAGGGGTCCGCGGCACGATTCGAGCCCGCGCCCACTCCGGAGGGCCGGGCCGGGCCGTCTGCCGTTCCCTGAATCACGTCAGCGTGTCGAACACCCCGGTGAAGCGGCTGCGCCCCGAGCTGGGCCGCCCGGACTGCCGGTACCACTCCCGGCCGAACACCCAGCCGAACAGCGGCGGCGGTATCCGGGTGAACAGACCCAACGTTCGGGGACCGCTGTCCGCCGTCGCCTGGCTCGCATGGGCCCGCATCGACGCCCGCCGTGCCGTGGCCTGACCCCGGACGTCGATGCAATGAGTCACCTCGGCCGAACTGGAGTACGCCTGCTCCCACGGTTCGAGGTCCACTCGCTTCGACCGCGGCAGCACCCGGTTGATGGCGCGCGCGATCTTGAGCAGTCGATCCCGCGGCACCGTCGCCTCCAGCACGACCGGCGTCGCGGCCAACTTGGCGGCACGTGCGCCGGCCCGGTGCACAGCCAGGTGATCCGGGTGCCCGTAGCCGCCATTGGCGTCATAGCTGGTCAGCACACTGGCCCGTTCCGCGATCAGGATCTCGGCAAGCTGTGCCGCCACGGTGTCGATATCCGCGTCGGCGAACCGCGGCAGCTGCCCGGCGGGCGATGGGGCGGCCGGTGCGCCGGCCAGCCCGGAGTCGGCGTACCCGAGGACCTCGGTTCGGCTGACTCCGAGGGCGCGGGCGGATGTTCGCAGCTCCGCCAGCCTGCGGTCGCCCAATCGACCGTCCGCCGTCAGGTCCGCCGACGCCAGGCCGGCCTCGCCGGCTGTTGCGACCACGAGCACCACCCGATGTCCCTGCGAGGCGAGTTTCGCCATGGTCCCGGAAGTGAGCAGGGCCTCGTCGTCGGGATGGGCGTGAAAGAAGACGACCGTGTGCGACACCGGGCTAGCATGTCGCAGGGTTCGGTTCGTGTCTGACCCGCGGCAGGAAAACGAGCATCGGTGAGGCGGGTGGGGTCGTGCGGATCGCGCACATCTCCGACTGCTTCGTCCCCCGGCTGGGGGGGATTGAGATGCAGGTCAACGACCTGACCAGGCGGCAACAGGAGATCGGCCTGGAGCCCGAGGTGATCACCGCCACGCCGCTGCCCCGGCGGATGCGCTCGCGGGAATTCCCGGTGCCCGTGCACCGCTACGGAATTCCGATCCCGGCGGAGATCGCCAACAATCCGCTGCCCGCCCGGCCCATCGAAAAGGCCCTCAGGCGCGGCAACTTCGATGTCGTGCACATCCACGCCGGAGTTGGGTCACCATTTGCCGCGGCTGGTGTCCGGGTGGCCCTCAAGATGGGCTTTCCCGTCACGGTGACGGTGCATTGCCTGCCGGCCGCGTTCCGCCTTCCGGCCTGGCTAACACCCTGGAGTACGCCGGATGTCGCCCGCCGGATCGCCCTCAATGCGGTCAGTGAGGCCGCGGCGGCGCCGCTGCGGGCCCGCACCAGAGCGACGGTCACCGTGGTGCCCAACGGGCTGGACCCGCAGGATTGGGCGGTGGCACCGGCCGAGCACGACCCCGCCGTCGTCCATGCCGTTTCCACGATGCGACTGTCGGTCCGCAAACGTCCACTGCCGCTGTTGGCCGCGGTGTTGTCGGCGCAGCAACAACTTGCTGCGTCCGGATCGCCTGTCACATTGAAGCTCTCGGTCTTCGGTGACGGAAAGCTGATGCCCCGTATGCAACGATTCATCTCCCGGAACTCCATGGGGGACACGGTGACGCTGGCGGGTCGCGTCGATCGCGATGAGCTGAAGGCGATCTACCGCCAGGCCGACCTGTTTGTCGCGCCGGCGTTTCTCGAGTCCTTCGGGATCGCCGCGTTGGAGGCCAGATGCGCAGGCCTGCCCGTGCTCGCGATGCTCGGCACGGGGATCACCGAGTTCGTGGCAGACCGTCGTGAGGGCCTGCTGGCCGACGGTGACGATGCCATGGCCGCGGCGCTTGTCGAAATCTCCGCCAACGCCGAACTCCGGCGGACGATCGCCGAACACAATCGGACCAGCCAACCACCCACGGCGTGGCCGACGGTGCTCGAACGGGTCAATGACGAGTACGCCCGGGCAGTCAGGATTCACGCCGCAGTTGCCTGACCAAACGCACCGCGGGTCCGGATCGAGCCGCAGGCCCGCCGACGGTTCCCCGGCGGGAGGCGCACAATGAGAGCCCGATCCGGTTCCCGGGTGCCCAAGGCGGTCACGACCGACGCCGGACGACAAGGGGTTGATGAACAGTGAGCCGGCCGGCAGTCATCGTCGTAGGTGGTGGTCACAACGGTTTGGTGGCAGCAATTCTCGCCGCGCAGGCCGGTAGGTCGGTGACGCTGCTGGAACGCTCACCTCACCCGGGCGGTGCCACCGTCGGGCAGCGGCTGTTCCCGCCCCACCAGGCCCGGCTGAGCCGCTACTCCTATTTGATCGCGCTGATGCCCGACCAGCTGATCCGCCGACTGGGTATCGATCTGAGCTTCGCCTCCCGGACGGTGTCGTCCTACACTCCGGCACGCCGGGGCGGCGTCGCCACCGGCCTGCTGGTCGAGCGGCAGCCCGGGCCGGCGACCGAGGAATCGTTCCGAGCCTTCACCGGCGCCGAGTCCGAGTACCGCAGCTGGCGCGACTTCTATGCCGAGATGCACGCCATGGCAGCGGTTGTCGCCCCGGCACTGCTCGGCCCGCTGCGCCGCCGGTCGGAGATTCGGGAGGCGGTCATTGCCGCCGGAGGGCAACAGATCTGGACCGACGTGGTGGAAAAGCCGATCGGCGAGGCGATCATCCGGCGTTTCAAGGACGACACCGTTCGCGGCGTGGTCGCCACCGACGGGGTCATCGGTACGCACACCTCGCTGTTCGACCCTGAACTACTGGCCAATCGCTGCTTCCTTTACCACCTGATCGGCCGTGGGACCGGGGAATGGCTGGTGCCGATCGGCGGAATGGGTGCGCTCACCGACGCCCTCACCGCAAGAGCCGTCGCGCTCGGAGTCGAGATCCGCTGCGGTGTAGATGTTGTCAATGTGGCCGAGAATGCGACGTCGGTGACGGTGACCGGCACTGTCGCCGGAAACGAGATCGCTTTCGGGGCCGGCCATGTGCTGGCAGCGGTCGCACCTGTGGTGATCGACGGCTGGCTGGGCCATGAGCAGGAGATCCCCACCGGCGCCCAGATCAAGGTCAACATGTTGCTGGACAGGTTGCCTAAACTGGCATCCGGGCTTGATCCGACCATCGCCTTTGCCGGCACCATGCATCTGGAGGAAGGCTTCTGGGACATCGAAACGGCTTATGCCACAACAGCTGCCGGGAATCTGCCGGCGGTGGTGCCGAGCGAGGTGTACTGCCACTCACTGTCCGACCCGTCGATCCTGAACGGACATCCGGGAGCGACCCTCACCCTGTTCGGGCTGCACACCCCGGTCGAGCTCTTCCGTTCCGACCCGGAAGCCAGCCGGGCGCGGGCCGCAGAAGCCGCCTTGACCGCGCTGCAGAAACATCTCGCCGAGCCGCTGCTCGACTGCCTGGCCCGCGACGCCGACGGCCAGCCCTGCCTGGACATCTCGTCGCCGGTGGACCTGGAGCGAACCATCGGAATGCCCGGCGGCAACATCTTCCACGACGACCTCAGCTGGCCATGGCTCGCCGACCAGTACCCGGTGGACAGCCCCGCTGCTCGTCACGGTGTTGAAATCCTGGGAAGTAAGAGGATTCTGTTGGCGGGCGCCGGTAGTCGACGCGGCGGTGGGGTATCCGGTCTGGGCGGTACGGCCGCTGTTGACGCGCTGCTGGAAATGGGCTGAGGAAGGTCGTGTGTCCACCAGTCGGTGGACAGCACGATCAACCATCAGGAGGCCCGATCGGCGGGGCCCATCCCGCCGCACGCTCAATCAGAGTTGGTGGTACTACACACCCCACTCACGAAAAGACGTGATCAACCATGTTCGGCCGCCTCGACATCACCGTTCAGCACGCCACCGACAACAGCTCCACCGGCGGACAACCCAGCGACCGGAGTCCGTCGTTGGTCAGCGGTTGGGCGAAGGCGATGGGCTGGGGTTCGTTGGCCGTGGCCGGCTGCGTGGCGGCGCTTCTGCTGGTGGCCCCGAATGTCATGTGGGGTGCCGAACCCGAGCCCTGCGAACAAGTTCGCGATCAGGTCGGTTGTTCCGTCGGGCAGCTCACCGACTCAGCCACTGTTCCGACCTTGATCAGCACGCCGGGCCAGGTACCGTTTGCCCGGAGCCCGACTCCCTGATCGCCATGTCAAGCCGGAGGTCCCCATGAGCGCTGCGTTGTCACCCGACGCGATGTATCTGGCCGCGGCGGTGCGCGCGGCGAAACAGGGCCTGTCGGAGGGCGGGATCCCGATCGGCGCGGCGCTGGTGGTCGACGGGGGAGTGCTGGCCACCGGCTGGAACAAGCGGGTTCAGTTGGGCAGCGCGATCAGGCACGGTGAGACCGACTGCCTGGAAAATGCCGGCCGGCTGCCGGCCACGGTGTACGCGAGATCTACTATGGTCACGACACTCTCGCCGTGCGACATGTGCACCGGAGCGATTCTGCTGTACAAGATTCCGCGCGTCGTCATCGGGGAGAACAGGACGTTCTACGGCGGCGAGGACTATTTGCGGTCGCGGGGAGTAGAGGTCCTCGTGCTCGACGACGACGAATGCACGCTGATGATGACGGAGTTCATCTCCGAGCGACCGTCGCTGTGGAATGAGGACATCGGCGTCCCGGACTGACCACAATCCCGGCGCACGAAGAAGATCCGTTCAGCCGACCAGGGTCTCGAGCCAGAGATTCCGATATCCACGGGCATCGACGGTCAGCGCGACGTCCACCATCGTCGGCGCGCTGTGCAGCGCATGGGCGGCAATCTGGTCGGGCCACGCCCGGCGGTCGACGACGGTTTGGCCGCGGGTGAATCCATGGCCAAGTTCCACCCGCACCCCGAGCCGCTCGGTGCCGAGCCCGTCCGGGTCGGCAATCGCGCAAACCGTTCCGGCGTCACCGATGCTGGCAGTGTCCGCGCCCTTGGCCCGGGCGATGATCAATGCGCCGGCCAATTGACAGGCCGGGTCCAGGCGGGAACGCAGCATTGCCGCATCGTCCAGATCGACCTGCACCAGTTCGAACACGTCAAGGCCGTACATGGTGACCGGGATGTCCAGGTCCCGGGCGGCGGCCAGGGTGATGGCGGCGGCTTCCGGGTCGTGGAAGACGTTGAACTCCGCAACGGCCGTGACGTTCCCCGATGACGCGGATCCGCCCATGAACACGATGCGCTCGATCCCGGCGGCGACCTCCGGATGGGTGCGCAGCAACAGCGCGATGTTGGTTTGCGGGCCGGTCGCGACCACCGTCACCAGTTCCCCGTTGCCGATCGCTGCGGACAATTCGTGGTGCAGCAGATCAACCGCAGCGAGTGGGGAGGTCCGGCGGTCGGAGGGCCGGGAGAACCCGCCGAGCCCGTCCTTGCCGTGGAAATGCCCGGTGTCGGGAACCGGTGACAGCAGTGGTGCCGTCGCGCCGCGACCCACCGGGATGGTGCCGGCGCCGGCGGCGTCCAGCACGTAGCAGGTGTTGGCGACGACATGGTCAACGGTCGAATTGCCGGCCACACAGGTCACCGCGCGGAGATCGATCCCCGGATGACGAACCGCGAACATCAGGGCGAAGGCGTCGTCGATGCCGGTGTCGACATCCATGATGATCGGGGTCGGGACACTCGGCGGGGGGTCCGCCGGCCGGGGGGTCACGGGCCTTGTCACAGCACGGCGCCGTGCAGCGCCCGACGCATCCGTCGGGCCCGCCGGATCCGAATGGTCGACAGCACAGCCACGACGATGGCGAACGCCGCCGGGATCACCCACCAGATGGGTGGTGCCTGAAACGTGATGACCAGGCAGAGCGAGAAGAACGCAACCATCAGGCTGCCGAGGATGATGTTGCTGGATGCTGGAACGGTGGACATGTCGCCAGCCTGCCACTTCTGGCCTGCGACGAAGTCGTCAGGCGGTGGGGACGGTCACGTATGGCCCAGCCGAAGGCAGGTCCGGGTAAGCTACTCACCAGTAACTTAGTGCGGACGGGTCGAGCACTGCCCACAGGGCATGATGAATCGGCCGTCCGGCATGAAGCAACACATCAAGCAGCGGCACCGAGCGAGCATTGAGCAACAAGTGGCAATACCCCGAGACGACTCGTTGAACACCACAGAAAGGCAATCCCGGCGATGAACATCGCAGTGCTGATCAAGCAGGTGCCGGACACCTGGTCCGAGCGAACCCTCCGCGAAACGGATTGGACCCTCGACCGGGACGCCGCCGACGCGGTGATCGACGAGATCGACACGCGGGGCATCGAGGCAGCTCTGCAACTCACCGAAAAGCACGGCGGCGAGGTCACCGTCGTCACCATGGGACCCGACCGGGCAACCGACGCGCTGCGCAAGGCGCTGGCCATGGGCGCCGACAAGGCTGTGCACATCAACGACGACTCTCTGGCCGGATCGGACGCGCTGCAGACGTCCGCAGCCCTGGCAGCGGCAATCCGCACGCTCTCCGTCGACCTGATCATCACCGGCAACGAGTCAACGGACGGCCGCACCGGGTCGGTGCCGTCGATGCTGGCCGAACGCCTCGGACTTCCGCAGATCACCTCGATCCGGACGCTGGACATCGACGGGACCACCCTGCGGGCAGAGCGGGTGCGCGACGGCGGCTACAGCGAGGTCACCGCGACCCTGCCCGCCGTCATCTCGGTGACCGAAAAGATCAACGAGCCGCGGTACCCCGGATTCAAGGGCATCATGGCCGCCAAGAAGAAGCCCGTCAGCACCCTGGGTATCGACGACCTCGGGCTGGACACGGACAGCACCGGCCTGGCCAACGCCTCGACCGTCGTGGTCGACGGCGCACCGCGCCCGCCCCGGACGTCCGGCGAGAAGATCACCGACGACGGCGCCGGCGGTACCAAGGTTGCCGAGTTCCTCACCGCCGCCAGGCTTATTTGATTCCGCCGCCAGGTTCATTTTGACGCATTGTTTTCACAATTCCTGACAAGACTTTTTCACAATTCCTGATCAGAGGCGAAGGGAACACCACAAGATGTCCGAGGTACTGGTTCTGGTCGAGCACCATGACGGTGCGATCGCCAAGGTCACCGGCGAGCTGCTGACCGCAGCCGCCCGGTTGGGCAGCCCGGCGGCCGTCGTCATCGGTAAGCCAGGCACCGCTGAGTCGCTGGCCGCCGAGCTCGGCGCGCTCGGCGCCGCGACCGTCTACGCGGCCGAGTCCGACGAGGCCGCAGGTTTCCTGGTGACGCCCGCCGTCGCCGGGCTGGCCGCGGCTGCCGCCGTCGGTTCGCCCGCCGCGATCCTGTTGGCCGCGACGGTGGAGGGCCGGGAGATCGCCGGCCGGCTGGCCGTTCGGCTGGAATCCGGGTTGCTGGCGGACGCCGTCGATGTGGCCGTCGCGGACGGCGTCGTCGTTGCCACGCAGTCGGTTTTCGGTGGCGCCTACACGGTGCGCTACCGGATTGCCGTTGGGACGCCAATCATCTCGATCCGCCCCGGCGCGATCGAAGCCGCGCCGGCAGCCGTGACGCCGCAGGTGGTGACCGTTGACGTCGTCATCGATCCGGCCATTTCGGCCGTCGTGGTCGCCGATCACCCCGAACCCGTCGGCGACCGTCCGGACCTGACAGGTGCCGCCGTTGTGGTGTCCGGTGGCCGCGGTGTCGGCTCGGCGGAGAACTTCCACGTCGTGGAGGAACTCGCGGATTCCCTCGGCGCCGCCGTCGGTGCCTCCCGGGCCGCCGTCGACTCCGGGTACTACCCGCCGCAATTCCAGGTCGGACAGACCGGCACCACCGTTTCGCCGCAGGTCTACATTGCGCTGGGGATCTCCGGCGCGATCCAGCACCGGGCGGGCATGCAGACCTCCAAGACGATCATCGCGGTCAACAAGGACGCCGACGCGCCGATCTTCGAGATCTCCGACTTCGGAGTGGTGGGCGACCTGTTCAAGGTGGCCCCGCAACTGACCGGCGCGGTCAACGAGCGCAAGGGCTGACCAGCAACCGACCATCCGTCGAACCACCCAGGGCCGCCGATCCACTCGCCCTGGGTGGTTCGCTCGTTTCCCCGTGACCAAAAGCGCGGTTCCAGGGTTCACCTGAGCGTCATGCGCTCGCCATCCGATCGTCGGACGTCGCTTGCCGGTAGGCCGAATGATCGGTAGACGTGACCACGAACCAGCTGCTCCTTGACGCACCGCAACACCACGGACTCCCTGCCGCTGGTTCCGAGTCCCTGGGCTACCAGGTCCGGCTCGCCACCTCCGCGGACGATGTCCTTGCCGCGCAACGCCTCCGTGCGCACGTTTTCGCCCTGGAGCACGGCAGTCGGTACAGCCCGGCCAACCGACACCAGCGCGCCGCCGAGGAGTTCGACGACCGGTGCGATCACCTGATCGTCCGGCATCGGAACCGCACGGGAGTCGCGCAAACGGTCGCCACCTGCAGGCTGCTCCCGCCGCACGGCAATGACTCAACACCCCGCGGATCGGGCCTGGATGTTGACCGCAGCTTCGGCTTGATGCCGCTGGACCGATTGCTCGACAGCACTGTTGAGCTCGGCGGGCTCTGCGTCCGGACCGATCACGGAACGGGCGCGGCGGCCGCGCTGCTGTTGGGCGGCGTGGCCCGGTACCTGCACCTGACCGGATACCGCTATCTCCTCGCTGCTGTCCCGATGCAGGTGGACGACGGTGGGCGGAACGCGGCGTCATTCTGGGACTTCGCCCTCGCCGGCCATCTCGCGCCGGCCGAGCGGCGCTGCCGACCCAGGGAACCGATCTCCATTGGCGGTATCCGGCGCGCCGCCGAGTTGCGGGTCTCACCGGCGCTGAGCTACTTCCTCCGGCTCGGAGCGAAGGTCTGCGGTCCGCCGGGATATGACGACACCTTCGACGAGGCAAGCTTTCTCCTCCTGCTCGATACCCACACGGTTGATCGTCATCGCTTCCGCAGACTGCTCAACAGCGATGGGTAGGCGTGCACTGAACAACCCGACTCCTTCGTCGTTAGGTTGTTCCAGTGCCCTCCTGCCGTGTCAATTGGCGGCCCCTCCTCCGCCGGGTCCAACCAGTCCACCGCGTCCCGCCGGGGCGGCGCTGCGAGCCGCCGGGCGCGGGGTCCTCGTCGCGCTGACCCTCGTTACCGGCTCTCTCGTGGTCCGGATGCTCACAGCGCTGCCCGGCCATGGCCGTGCTCGACGTGGAACCCTTGCCCTGCAGGGGTTTTCCCGAATAATGCTGCGCGCGTTGGGTACTCGGGTGCAGAGTTCAGGAGGGCCACGCTCGGGACCGTCGCTGGTCGTGGCCAATCATGTGTGCTGGCTCGACGTTCTGGTGCTGGCAGCAGCCGGCCCGGTCGTTCCGCTCGTCGACGAGTCGGCGCTGCAGCGGCCGATCGGGCCGATGGCGAGCAGGTTCGGCGCGCTCTTCTTCCACCCCGGAGTATCCCGCGACCTGCCCGCGGCCGTCCAGCAAGTCGGTTCAGCACTCCGCGGCGGTCATCGCGTGCTGGTGTTCCCCGACGTCCATCCCGGTCGCCCGGGCGCGCCCTATTCCCGGGCGGCCTTTCAGGCGGCCGTCGATGCAGCAGTGGTCGTTTCCCCGGTCGCACTGAGCTACGGCGTCCCGCCGGCCGGACTGAGCGACGCGGAGGACCTCGTGAGCTCACTCTGGCGGATCCTGCGGTCCGGGCCGCTGACGGTCCGGGTGACCTGGCTGCCGGTGATCCCGGCCGTCGCCGGCCCCGGTCATCGAGCGGACCATCGAGCCGCTGCGGCCCGGCGCACCGAATGGGCGATCAACCGGGCCCTGGGCAGCCGAGGGCTGGCCACGACTGCACCGCTGCCGGCTGTCGCGCCGGAGAAGGTGCCCGCACTCCCACTGGCCTCGTAGCTCCCGATCGCGCTACAGCTCGCCGACCGTCACAACGCTCACCCGATCCGGCTCTGTTGTCCCTCGACAGCCGGGCCGGTCGTTCGAGTCAAGTCCCAGCGAGCCACTCCGGCTCAACCCTTGTCCAGCGCCTTGTTCAGGTCGACCGAAACAGCCATGGTGTGATCCCCGCAGTGGTGGGTTGCATCGTCGGTACCGCTCGTCGCCCAGCGTGGATCATGATCGCGCCACCGGCAACGCGAAGCACCCGCCCTTGACCGCTTACCCTTGAGTGCGATGACCTACCTCGACCACGCCGCCACCACCCCGGTTCTGCCGGAGGTGGTCGCTGCCATGTCCCAGGCAATGCTGCTGACGGGCAATGCATCGTCGCTGCACAGCTCCGGTCGGGCCGCGCGGCGGCGGGTGGAGGAGTCCAGGGAAACCATCGCGGCAGCGCTCGGCGCCCGGCCCAGCGAGGTGCTCTTCACCTCCGGCGGCACCGAGTCGGACAACCTCGCCGTTGCCGGCATCTTCCGCGCCCGCCGCGCTGCCGACCCGCAGCGACGTCGCATCATCGCCCCGGCCCTCGAGCACCACGCCGTGCTGGACGTCATCGATTTCCTGGTCGACACCGAGGCCGCATTGGTGACCTGGCTCGAGCTCGACGACTTCGGCCGGGTGCATGCCGACACGCTGGCGGCCGCGATCGCCGAGAATCCGGCCGACGTCGCCCTCGTCACGGTGATGTGGGCGAACAACGAGGTCGGCACCGTCAACCCGATCCGGGAGCTTGCCGCGGTCGCCCGCGGACACGGCATCCCGTTCCACACCGACGCCGTCCAGGCGCTGGGGCAGTTGCCGCTGGACTTCGGCGCCAGCGGCGTGGACGCGATGACGGTTACCGGCCACAAGGTCGGTGGACCGACCGGCAACGGCGTCCTGCTGCTCCGCAGGGACATCGCGGTGGTGCCGTTGCTGCAGGGCGGGGGTCAGGAGCGCGGCGTGCGGTCCGGCACGCTGGACGTGGCCGGGATCGTCGGCCTGGCGGTGGCGATCGGTGACGCCGTCACGCACCGAGCGGAGCGCGCGGCCGAGTTGGCGGCGCTGCGGGATGAGTTGATCGAGGCCGTGACGGCAATCGTCCCCGACGTCGTGCTCTCCGGTGATCCGGGACAGTCGCTGGTGGACGGCGGTCCGTCCCGGCTGCCGGGTAACGCGCACCTGCGGTTCCCCGGCTGCGAGGGCGACTCGCTGCTGATGTTGCTGGACGCGAACGGCATCGAGTGCTCCACCGGATCGGCCTGCACCGCCGGGGTGGCCCGGCCGTCACATGTGCTGCTGGCGATGGGTATGGACGAGCAGGACGCGCGCGGCGCGCTGCGGTTCTCGTTCGGGCACACCTCAACGTCTGCCGATGTGGCGGCGGTCGCCGAAGCCATCGGACCGGTGGTCGAGCGCGCGCGCAAGGCTGCGTTGGCCGGAGCGCGACGGCGATGAGGCCCCTGTCCGGTCGGCTGGCCGCCTTGACCTTGGTAGGGGGTCAGTACTAGTGCGCGTGTTGGCCGCAATGAGCGGCGGAGTGGACTCTGCGGTTGCCGCAGCACTGGCGGTGGACGCCGGTCATGACGTCGTCGGCGTGCACATGGCGCTGTCCCGCAACCCGGGCACCCTGCGCACGGGATCCCGCGGGTGCTGCACCGTCGAGGATGCGTTCGACGCCCGGCGGGTCTGTGACCTGCTCGGGATTCCCTACTACGTCTGGGATCTGAGCGACGATTTCATCGAGGACGTGGTCGCCGATTTTCTGTCCGAGTACTCGGCCGGGCGCACCCCCAATCCCTGTCTGCGGTGCAACGAGAAGATCAAGTTCGCGGCGTTGCTCGACCGGGCCATCGCCCTGGGCTTCGACGCCGTGGCCACCGGACACCACGTCAGGCTGCAGAACGGGATCCTGCACCGTTCGGTCGACAAGGCCAAGGACCAGTCTTATGTGCTGGCGGTCCTGCGGGCGGATCAGTTGGCGCGCAGCATGTTCCCGCTCGGGGAGATGACCAAGCAGCAGGTGCGGGCGGAGGCGGCCAGGCGCGGGTTCGCCGTCGCGGCCAAGCCGGATTCGTATGACATCTGCTTCATCCCGGACGGCGATACCCATGGCTATCTGGTCGACAAGCTCGGCGCCCGAACAGGTTCGGTCGTCGACTCCGAATCCGGCGCGGTGCTCGGTGAACACGACGGCGCTTTTGCCTTCACCATCGGCCAACGCAAGGGACTCAAGTTGGAGCGACCCGCCGCGGACGGCCGGCCGCGATACGTGCTCGGCATCGAACCGGTGTCGGGAACGGTGACCGTCGGCCCGGCCAGCGGGCTGGACGTCCGGATGATCACCGCCGAGCGGGTGGTCTTCTCCAGCGGTGAACCGCCGCAGTTCCCGTTGCGGACGGTTGCCCAGTTGCGCGCCCACGGCGGGATCGTCCGCGGATCAGCGGATCTGGTAGACGGCCGGATCCGGTTGACCCTGGACGAACCGGTCAGGGCGGTGGCCCCCGGGCAGACCGTTGTGCTGTACGACGCAACCGACACCTACGTCATCGGCGCGGGCACCATCGTGCGGGCCGCCTGATGACCGAAAGCCGGGCCCGCCTGGAGATGCCCGAGGGTGGCGAGCGGGCGCCGCTGGTCGAACTCTTCCCGGTGCGCCGCGCCTGGAACCGCACCGCGGCAACCGGTGTCGGATCGCTCCCGGGCACGTCCCCGATCGAGGCGGCCGGCATGGTGGCCGGCGAATTGCCGACCCTGCCGCACATCGTCGAACTCCCCGATCGCGGGGTCGGCGCCGATATGGTCGGCCGCGCCATCGGCATGCTGGTCGACATCTACGGCGAGGTGGTGCCGTCCGGCTGGCGGATCTCCCGTCGTCCGGGCCGGGACACCAGCCGGGCCAAGGACTTTCTGTCCTGGGACGCGGACGCGGTACAGCAGCAGTATGCCGGCGCCGAGTGGGTCAAGGTGCAGGTGTGCGGACCCTGGACGCTGGCGGCCATGCTGGAAGTGCCGTCCGGGCATCGGGCACTGACCGATTTCGGGGCGGTCGACGACATCGCGACATCGCTGGCCGAGGGGCTCGGAGCGCATATCACCGACATTGCCAAGCGGGTGCCGGGCGCCGGCATCGTGGTGCAGATCGATGAGCCGTCCCTCCCTGCCGTGCTGACCGGGAACCTGCCAACCGCAAGCGGTTTCGGCACCGTCCCGGCGGTACAGGCGGTCCGGGCGATTGACGTGCTGTCCAGGATCACCGATGCCATCGGCGAGCAACCGACAATCGCGCACTGCTGCCATGCCGCGGCGCCGCTCCGCCTTTTCCGGGCGGCCGGATTCGATGCACTATCGGTGGATATGACGATCCTCGGCAGTTCGGCGGCCGCGCTCGACCCGATCGGCGAGGCCGTCGAAACGGGGGCGATCCTGTTGGCCGGCGCCGTGCCGTCCGTCCTGCCGGCGCACCCCAGGGCGCCGCTCAAAACCTGGGCAACGCCGATCCTGCAGACCTGGGATCGGTTGGGTTTCCCTCGAGAGCAATTGGCCCGCACCGTTGTCCCCACCCCGGCCTGCGGGCTGGCCGGCGCGGACCGGGAGTGGGCGGTGCGCGCCATGAAAATCACCGCCGAGCTCGGTCAGGCGCTGCAGGACCTACCCGAAGGCTGGTAAGCCCGGTCGCAGCTGGGATCGGATCGCCGCCCGGTCACAGCAGCTCGGCCAGCATTGCTGCGGCCCGCTGCGCCCCGTCGGTCTCCACCGGCCGGTATTTCGGTGTGCTGGACAATTCGGCAATCACCGCCTCCGCCAACAGATCCGGCACCGCGGCATCCACGTAGTCCAAGCAGCGGCCGGCGTTGTACTGCTCAAGCCGGTGCCGGACGTGGAAATTCTGCTCGAAGTGATGTCGCAACGGAACGTAGACGAACGGCGTCCCGGCGGCGGTCAATTCCATACAGGTGGTCAATCCGCCCTGTACAACGGCGACGTCACAGGCGGCCAGCTCCCGGTACAGATCCGGGAGGAAGCCGACGATCGTCACCCCGTGGGTGGGCGGCAGCGCGAGCGGATCCAGGCGCGGACCGGTCACCACCAGGAAACGCAAGTTCGGGGCCCGCTGCCGAATCAGTGGAACCGCGTCGAGGACCCGGCGCAGTAGATCGCCGCCGACACCGGAACCGCCAACCGTCACGATGCACAGCCGCTCGTCCGGCGCACACCCCCATCGTCGCCGAACGTCGTCCGGTTCGTGGGCGTCGTCGGGGTCGAAACCCGTGACGTATCCGGAGAAGTCGAAGTTCTGTTGGACCCAGCCGTTGATCGACGGCAGTCCGGGACCGAAATCGTCCGGCACCACATCGCCGGGGTTGCCGACGAAGATCGATCGGTCGCGGACGGGCGCGAACCTGGATCGGTGCTCGATCATTTCGGCATTGAGGTCGGCCGTCAGGAATCGCTCCCGATCGCCGGCATCCGGCATCGGCAGCCAGCCGACGAAATCGGTCAGCCAGCCGAACCGGAACCGCTTCAGTTCGGGGTTCTCGTGCAGAAAGTAGTCGACATCCCAGGCCTCGTCACCGATCACCAGGTCGAAATACTCGGACTCGACCAGCTCGGAGAACACCATGAAGTTGTTGACGAGTATCTCGTCCATCCGCCGAATCGCCGAGAACGCGTGCAGGTCGTGCTCACCGCATTCACTCTCGATGTGGGCCGACTCGTTGAGCAGGGCGGCGGACGCCGGGTGGACCCGCTCGCCATGCCGGTCCAGGACGCGGGTCACCGGATGCTGCGCCAACCAATCGATCTCGACATCCGGCCGCAGCCGACGCAATTCCCGAGCAATCGCGACGTCCCGCTGGGCATGCCCAAGACCGATCGGCGAGGACAGATACAGCGCCCGCCGGGGCCGTGCCGGTGCCCGCACCCAGGTCGAGCGCAGCGCACCGGGCTGTTCGCCGGAAACGGGTTCCTGGATTGATCGGCTGGTCACCGTCACTGCTCTGACCATGTCGCCGATGAACCTGTTGATCAGTACCGGTTCCCGCGCGGGCAGCGCATGACCGGCCCCTTCGACCGCGAGCAGGGACCCGCCGGTGAGCTCGGCCAATCGCTCGGCGATGGCAAACGGCCGGATCCGATCGTCGGTGCCGTGAATCACCGCAACCGGACATCGGACCCGTCCGCAGTCGGCCTCCACGGACGTACACGTGGCGCCGCACAGCCCCAAGCGGCCCGAGGTGGCGTCCGCCAACATCTGCGGATCGGTATCCGCCGACCAGTCCAGGAAATCCTCGAGCTGCTTGGTCGAGTGCGGCTCCGAACACATCTGTTCGAAGAAGAACTGCCGGAATGCTCCGAAATCGGAATTAAGCCAGTAGTGCTTGTTGTACATCGCCCAGCCCTCGGCCCCCTCGACCGGCACATCGAAGCGGTGCCCATCCCGTCGGGCATCCGGAACCTGGAAGCCGCAGGTCGGTGCGATCGCCACGATGCCGGCCACCCGATCCGGGTACTTCGCTGCCGCCCGCACCGCCCACGGGTTGCCGCAGGACAACGCGACCAGCACGGCCCGGTCGGTGCCGGTGGCGTCCAGTACGGCGATGATGTCCTGCGCGCATTCGGCATCGGAGTAGGCGGCAGCGCCAGTCGGCCTGGACGACCGCCCGGTGCCGCGGCCGTCATAGGTCAGCACTCTGCCGTGCCGAGCGAGCGTCCCGACCTGGAGTTTCCAGAACTGCGACGCGATGATCTGCCAGGTGGGGAGCAGGACGACGGTGGGCCGGCCGGGGGAGCCGGTGCCGCCCCGAAGATGGTCGAACACTTCGAACGCCATCCGGACGCCATCCCGCTCCGCGAAACCGGTGGTATCCGGCAGCACCGCGCGTCGCTGCGTGCCACTCATCATCGGATTGTCCGCCCGTTCCGACACCGCACACCAGAGTTTGCCCACATGCTTTACCGCCGGACCTCGATGACCAGGTTCAGCGGGGTCTGGGCCGCCACCCGGAACCGGGTGAACCCGGCCGCCGTCGCGACATCCCGCAGCCGGGCCGGGCCGGCCTGGGTGCCCAGCGCGAGGCCGACGTCCTGCGACAGCGACGCCGGCGTGCACAGCAGCGTCGAGAAACCGTAGTAGGTGCGGCTGACCGGATTCAGGTTGTCCTCCAATCGATCGGCCGCGGCCGGTTCCACCAGCATCCAGGTCCCTTCCGGCGCAAGGCTTTCCCGGATGTGCCTGGCGGCGCCCACCGGATCTCCCATGTCGTGGAGGGCATCGAAGGTGGTGACCAGGTCGTAGCCCGTCCCGGCGTAGCCGCCGGCCGGTGCGACCTCGAAGCTGACCCGATCGCTGACACCGGCAGCATCGGCCCGGTCGCGCGCGGTCGCGATGGAGCCGTCGTGGTAATCGGACCCGACGAACCGGGAGCGCGGAAAAGCTTGTGCCATCACGATGGTCGACGCGCCGTGACCGCAACCGATATCCGCGACGAGCGCACCGCTGGTGAGTTTGTCGACCACCCCGTCGAGCGCCGGGAGCCAGGAGGAGACGAGGTTCGCGTGGTAACCGGGGCGGAAGAACCGCTCGCAACCGAGCAGCACGTCCGTGTTGTGCAGATGCCAGCCGATGCCGTCGCCGCGCCGGGCGGCGTCGACGACCTGGTCGGAGTCGCGGACCACCCCGGCCGCGATCTGGAAGAACCCGGGCAGGAAGGCCGGGCTTTCCTCGTCCGTCAACGCAATCGCGTGTTCGGCCGGCAGGGTGAACAGCTGGGTCTGCGGGTCGTAGGTCACGTACCCGCCGGCCGCCTGGGCGGCAAGCCATTCCCGGGAGTAGTGGGCGTCGGTGTCGGTTCGCTCGGCCAGTTCGTCGGCCGTCGCCGGACCGAGGTCGGCGAGCGCACGGTAGTAGCCGAGCTTGTCGCCCATCACCACCAGGGCTGTGTTCAGGGTGGCACCCACCTCGTCGATGGCCCGCATGACGAATCCCATGACCTTGTCCTGGTCGATTTCCGCGGCGGGTGAGCTTTGTACGGCAGTCATCTGTGCCTCCTGTTGTGTTGCTCTGTGGTGTTGGCCGGTACCAATGACCCTGCTGCCGTTACCCCCGGCACCGCATCAGGTGCCCCCACCTGGTCCCGCAGGCTCTACGCTCGGCTCATGCTGATCGGACGAGAGTCCGAGCGGGGAGTCCTGTCCCCGCTGATTGCCGGTGCCCGGCTCGGCGAGAGCGGAGTGCTGATCCTCACCGGCGACGCGGGTATCGGCAAGACGGCGCTGCTCGCCTGGGCGGCAGCCAATGTCGGCGAAATGCAGGTGCTGCGGGCAACGGGCATCGAGGCGGAACGGGAAGTGCCGTTCGGCGGGTTGCTGCAATTGTTGCGGCCGTTGCTCGACCTGCTGGATTCCCTCCCCGGTCCGCAGGCCGACGCGCTGTCTGCGGCGCTCGCGATCCGTGCCGGTGCGGCCGCCGATCGATTCGCCGTCGGCGCCGGCACCTTGAGCTTGATCTGTCGGGCAGCCGAGCGCCGCCCGATTGCGCTGTTCATCGACGACGCCCACTTGCTCGACCGGCCGTCGGCCGACGCCTTGGCGTTCGCGGCCCGACGGCTGCTGGCGGACGCCGTGCTGCTGCTGGCCACGGTCCGAACGGGGGAGCCATGCGCGTTGATCGACTGCGGTTTACCCGAGGTACACGTCGACGCGCTGGATGCGGCTGCATCCGCACAACTGGTGGCGAGCCGGTCAAGGTCGGACCTGCCGGCGGGGCTGCTGGACCAGTTGCACCGGGCCACCGGTGGTAATCCTCTTGCCTTGCTGGAGCTTTCCACCGATGCCGAGAATTTGTTGCACCGGCCGCCGGGTGCTCCGGTGCCCGTACCGAGCACGGTGGCGGCCGCCGTTGCCCGGGAAACCAACAGGCTCGACCCGGCTGCCCGCACGGCGTTGCTGATTGCCGCGGCCTCCGGCGGAGAACTGCTGCCCGTCGTCAGGGCGATCGAACAGCTCGGCATTGACGCAAGGGCGCTGGAACGCGCGGAAAGTGCCGGCCTGCTGACGGTCTCGGCCGACCGGGTGCTCTTCCGGCACCCGCTGGTGCGGTCCTCGGTCTATGGGGCGGCCGATCCCGAAGCGCGACGGACGGCGCACCGGGCGCTCTTCGCGGTGCTGCCGGCCGATGATCTGGATCGTCGGGCCTGGCACCTCGCCGAATCAGTGGTCGGGCCCAGTGAACAGGCGGCGGCCCTGTTGGAACGGGTGGCGGACCGCGCCGTCAGCCATAGCGCCGATGCCATCGCGGCAACCGCGTTCGAGCGGGCGGCCAGGCTCAGCATCGACGAGACCAGCGGGATCGGACGGCTGGTGTCGGCCGGTGAATCCGCCTGGCTCGCAGGTCAGCCGGACCGCGCCCGGGTCCTGCTGGCCGAAGCGCTTCGGCGACCGGGCTCGGTGGCCCAGCGCGTGCGAACGCAGGAGATTCTCGGGGCGATCGCCGCACGAACCGGTTCGCTGATCGACGCCCGGGACATCCTGTCCGCGGCCTCACAGGAGGCCGAACCTTTCGATCCGGAGCTTGCGGTGACGCTGTTGGCGGATGCCGTCAGCGCCTGCTTCTATCTCGGGGACGCGGCGTGGGGTTTGTCGGCGATCGACCGGATCACCGGCCTGCTCTCGACGGCCGCTACGGTCCGCGCGCAGATTCTGGGACTGATGGCTGTCGGCACCGCGCAATTGCTCGCCGGCGTCGGCGGCATGGAACCGGTGCGTCGGTCGATCGAGCTGCTGAGCCGAACAGGCGAGTTGAATGACGACCCGCGCCGGCTGGTGTTGCTCGTCCTGGCCCCCATGCTGCTGCGGGAGTCCGGCACCGGCCGCGACCTGATCAATCGCGCGGTCGAGGAGAGCCGGCAACGCGTCGCCATCGGCACTCTGCCCAGATTGCTATTCCATCTCGCCCGTGACGAGGCCGCGACCGACCGGTGGGCGGCGGCGTCATCTGAGTATCACGAGTCGATTCGGCTCGCCCGCGAGACCGGGCAGAGCACCGAGCTCGCCGCCTCATTGGCGGGTCTCGGCTGGCTGCAGGCGCGGCAGGGCCTGCACCTGGAATGCGTTGCGCACCTTGAGGAGTCAGCCAAGCTGTGTGACGAACACCAGATCCACCTGTTCCGCGCCTGGTGCTACAGCGGGCTCGGTGACTTGGCAGCCGGAATGGGCTTCGTGGAGCCCGCGCTTGCCCACTTCGAAGCCATGGCAACGCATTTGGACCGGGTCGGCATCCACGACGTCGATCTGGACCCGGCCCCGGAACGCGTCGAGCTGCTGGTGCGGCTGGGCCGTCCGGGCGCTGCCCGCGACCTCGCCGGGCAATTCCTGGACCGGGCGACCGCCAAGGGCCAACCGTGGGCGATGGCCAGGGCGGAACGCTCGATGGCGCTGTGCGAATCCGACGACGCCGCTGCCGATGAGCGGTTGGCTGCTGCGGTCGATTGGCATGACGACACGCTGGATGAATACGAGCGAGCGAAGACGTTGCTGGCGCTGGGTTCTCACTGGCGCCGCAGCCGTCGGCGGGCGCAGGCGCGGGTTCCGCTGCGGCAAGCCCTGGCCATCTTCGACGCTCTCGGGGCGCACCCCGCGGCCGCCGTGGCGGGCGGTGAGTTACGGGCCACGGGGGAGAATCCGCAACCGAAGGGGGCGAGCATGGTGGGTGAGTTGACCCCGCAGGAGCTGCAGATTGCCACCATGCTGGCGAACGGCCGAACCACCAGGGAGACCGCGGCTGCGCTCTTTCTCAGCCCGAAGACGATTGAATACCACCTGCGGCACGTTTACACAAAGCTGGATGTGCATTCTCGCGAAGCATTGGCGAGCATGATGAATTCCTAGGCGGGCCGGGCGGCAATTCGGGTGGTCCCAGGCGCCCGTTGAAGAAATGTCATGCTATTACCGCGGGCTGCGCCGCAGTTCCTGGGCAACGAGTTCCGCGACCTCGGCCCGACTCGGCCGCCAGCCTTCGTAGTAGCCGACAGAAAGCCGGGCAATCAGACCGCGACGTCGCCGACTGCTCAACGGCGCCAACAGGTCTGCAAAGCGATCAGCGATATTGGGGGTGGCTCCGGCCCGGGTGGAGGCCGGCTGACCGAACTGACCGTCGTCGGCCGGCATGCTGGGGAAATAGCTGAGCTCGCTGCTCATTTTTCTCGCGCTCCTTGCCGACGGGACATAGGTGGACAGGCGTGGAAGGACAGATGTGGTCAATTCGGGCGCCGGGGATTTCACTCAATCCACAGATGCCCGGAGGCCGGTGGCCCCCGGGCATCCGGGGTCTGGGTGATCAGCGGTCGCGTCGGGAGGACCGGACTGCGACCGGTGATTCAGGTGAACGACACCGTTGGTGCCGGCGGATTACTGCGCCGGGGTGAGGGCGGCGATCAGCTTGTCGGTGGTCGCGCGCTGCTGGGCGAGCACCTTCTCGGCGAAGTCGAACGTGGCTGAGGTGATGTCGCCGGCGCTGGGCAGGTCAACCTTGGGGAGCTCGACGGCCGGCTTCGGCAGTGCCGGAACCTGCTTGACGAAGGTCTCGACGGCCTTCACGTACTCGTCCTGAGCCTTGGCCAGGGTCGCGAGGTACTGCTCGGTGGCCTTGTTGGTCTCGGCGATGTAGTCGGTCATGGGTAGTTCCTCTCGTAGCGTGCACTTGGGGCTGTGCTCAACTGGATAATGCCCAGTATGCCAAGCAAACTGCGGTCTGTCAAGCATCCTGCTTGGTGAATCAAGCAGAATCTCTCAGCGCCCGGTACATGTGGAGCAGGGCGTCCTTTTTGTCCTGCGTGAGAGTCTCATCCAGGCGGATTGCTTCCTCGACGGTGACCTTGGGGGCCTGGTCGTCGTTGATATCCAACAGTCCGAACTGATTGAAGAGCGCGGCGGGCGCCATGCCGAGCGCCTGAGCAATGCCGCGCAACACTTCTGCGGACGGACGGTATTGGCCACGCTCTATCTGGCTCAGGTAGGAATCAGACATTCCACTGGCCTTCGCCAGTTGGCGCTGGGAGATATTCGCCAGTTGCCGTTGTGCCTTCACGAAAGCCCCGAAGGCCTCGGCCATGTCGTTCGACTTCTCCATGAGTTAGGATCGTAGGGTTGATTGCGATGCATGCCAAGCAAGCTCACTGACAGTGACCGCAGTCGTCAATTCCACCTGAACAGGCACCGCAGGACAGCACTCCGTCTCCGAGGTCGATCCGTCCGGCTGCCAGGGGCGTGGCCGCCGGGACCCCGTGGCCGATCGGGCGGTAGGCGGACCCGGTTGCGTTCATCCGAGCGCTCCGCACAGACGAGGTGAACAATGACCCAGACCACGCGCCAGTCCGCTCCGGCTGCGACAACAGGCGTGAGCACGGCCGGGACAACAGGCGTGAGCACGGCTGGCCAGGTGTTGGAGTTGACCCAAACCGAGCCTGCCGGTGTCCGGACCTATCACCTCTATGTGCCGTCCGGCTATCGCGGTGAGCCGGTCCCATTGATCGTCATGTTGCACGGCGGCGAACAGAAGGCCGCCGATTTCGCGGCCGGCACCGGGATGAACGACCTTGCGGAGCGCCACACTTTCTTGGTCGCCTATCCCGAACAGTCACGAGAAGCCAACCGTGATGGCCTGTGGAATTGGTTCCGCGCCGGCGACCAACGTCCCGGCGAGGGCGAGCCGTCGATCCTTGCGGGAATCACCGCGCAGATTCAACGTGATTACGCCGTCGATCCGGCTCGGGTTTTTGTGGCCGGTTTGTCTGCCGGAGGTGCGATGGCGGCGATCATGGCCGTCGCCTATCCCGAACTGTATGCCGGTGTCGGAGTGCATTCCGGTCTTGCCTATGGCGCCGCGACCGACGTCGGTTCGGCGATGATGGCCATGATGACCGGCGGGTCAGGAACCAAAGGGGCGGCGCTGCCGATGATCGTCTTCCACGGCGACAGCGATTCGATCGTCGCCGTTGCCAATGCTGAAAGCCTCGTCACCGCAGGTCTTTCGGAGTGGGGTATGCCGTCAAGGAAGGCCGATCGGGTGTCCAGCACCAGCACCCGCATCGACGTCGCAGGGGCTCGGTCGCACACCAGGACGGTGCATGCGGCCGATAACGGCCAGGTAGTTATCGAGGCGTGGATTGTGCACGGCGGCGGCCATGCCTGGTCCGGCGGTGCCGCCGGCGCCGGCTACACGGACCCGCAGGGGCCTGATGCCTCGGCCGAAATGGTGAGGTTCTTTCTCGGGGCGCCGGCCGCGTCCACCGCGATCGAATCCGCATCCGTCACCGAATAGTCGCGATGAGTCATAGGTGACCCATGATCTTGTCAACGGCGATGGTCAAGACCACTCGCTGGGGATTGATCCTCGGCGTCCGATAGCGCCGTCCGTATCGTTGCTCGGCGTCAGTAATCTGCACACGGTCGCGGCTGATCCCGGCGGCACCCTCCAGCGTCAGCCAGCGCCTACCGTCGACCTGACAGACCGCTGCCCTGCTGGGTGAGCCATCGGGTGCCGGACGCTCCGCGTTGCGCACCTTGACGGATCCGTCGCTGGTGATCACCCGCGCGATGCCCGATGCCGGGTCGAAGGTGAAGCCGACCGCAATGACATGTGGCGAGCCGTCCCGCCGCAGGGTGGTCAGCGTTGCGAGGTGTCGCTCGGTCAGGAACGCCAGCACCGAGTCATCGAGGTCGCGCGGATCGAAGTTCACCCGGTCAGGGTGCCATTGACGGGCAAGGGGGGATCGGTCCCGGCCCGATCGGCGACCGGTTCCTGCCTGGCTGGCGACGGTCCGGCCTGACAGACGACCCGTTCCTGCTGACCGGCGACCGGTCTCAGCTGGCGAGGGCTAGAGCGGCGCGTCGTGGTGCGAGTTGGGCGTCCATGCGGGCGAGTTCGGCGAGCATCGCGGTGATGGTCCCCGAGTCGGCCGGGGTTGGCACGAACTCACCGTCGACGACCTGCCGGTTGGCCCGCGGAATCGCGACCGTGTGCCGCGCGCACGCCAACCCGAGTTGGCTGGTGACCGGCAACAGCATGTCCGCGGCGCGGGCGCCGCCGCTCAGGCCGCCGCCGTAGCTGACCATCCCCAGCGCCTTGTTGCTCCACTCGGCGTGCAGAAAGTCCAGGGCGTTCTTCAACGGCGCCGGGTACCCGCCGTTGTACTCCGGCGTGATGATCACCAGCGCGTCGGCGGTGTCGATGTCGTTTGCCCAGGCCAGCGTGTGCGGCTTGGTGTACCGACCGAGCTTCGGGTGGTGCGGCTCGTCCAGGAAGGGCAGGTTGATCTCCGCCAGATCGAGGATGGCTACCTCGTCGAAGTCGGCCAGCTGTCGGGCCTGGGCGGCCACCCAGTCGCCGATCGCCGGCGCGATACTGCCGGGCCGGGTCGAACCGAGAATGATCTTCAGCGTGCTCATGTCTATCGCTCTCCACGGGGAGTACGGATCTGTATTGTTCGACATCCCCCTCGAGAGGGGGATGGCTAGGCTTACATGAGCGTTCAACATTTAACCGCGCCAAATGTTCCCGGACCGGGGGTGACCTGCTTCACCCGCCTGGGCGGAGCCGTCAGGGAGCGCACTGAAACAGCCCGACTGCTATGTCGTCAGGTCGTTTCAGCGCTCTCCTGTGTCGGATGGCGGCCCCTCCTTCGTCGGGTCCGACTAGCGCCTGATCCACACCCCGCCCAGCGCGACCCTGCGGGTCGGCACCGCTGTCGGTGGCCGGTTCTAGGGTGTGGTGGTGACGAAGACCACCCGAACGCCCGAGCAGGCCGCCCCGGTTGACCGGGCCGGCGCGGACTCGGCCGCCGTCGAAGAATCGCTCGCCGCCGTGCCGACGGTCGACGCGCCGCCGGAAGCTGCCCAGCGCCACGCCCAGCTGGCCGAGAGAATCGGTGACGCCCAGTTCCGCTACTACGTGCTCGACGAGCCGACCATGGCCGACGGCGAGTTCGATGCGCTGTTGAAAGAACTGGAAGCGCTGGAGGAGCGCTATCCATCCCTGCTGACGCCGGATTCACCCAGTCAACGGGTGGGCGGCGGATTTGCCACCGGCTTCGCCGCCGTTGAGCACGCCGAACAGATGCTGAGCTTGGACAACGTGTTCTCCGCTGAGGAGTTGGCGGGCTGGCTGGAGCGCACCGCCAGGGACGCGGGAGCGCCGGTCAGCTGGCTGACCGAACTGAAGATCGACGGTCTCGCCATCAACCTCACGTATCGGCAGGGCCGGCTGGTCCGGGCCGCCACCCGCGGCGATGGCCGGGTGGGCGAGGACGTCACGCTCAACGTCCGCACCATCAGGGCAATCCCACATCGACTGCGGGACGACGGGGCACACAGCGTCCCCGAACTGGTGGAGATCCGCGGGGAGGTGTTCTTCCCGTTGGAGGGGTTCGCCGAGCTCAACGCGTCCCTGGTCGCTGCCGGTAAGGCGCCGTTTGCCAATCCACGCAACACCGCGGCCGGTTCGCTGCGGCAGAAGGACCCAAGGGTCACCAGGTCACGGGGCCTGACGATGCTCTGTCACGGCATCGGTGCCAGGGTCGGTTTCGACATCGAACGGCAATCCGAGGCGTACGAACGGCTGCGGTCCTGGGGGCTGCCGATTTCCGAGCACAACAAGGTCGTGCGTACCGCGGCGGAAGTCGCGGATCGCATCGCGTACTGGAACGAGCACCGGCACGACCTCTCGCACGACATCGACGGCCTGGTCGTCAAGGTCGATGAGACCGCCCTGCAGCGCCGGCTCGGGTCGACCTCGCGCGCGCCGCGGTGGGCGATCGCTTACAAGTACCCGCCGGAAGAGGCGACCACTCTGCTCAAGGACATCAGGGTCAACGTCGGTCGCACCGGCCGGGTGACGCCGTTCGCGTTCCTGGAGCCGGTGGTGATCGCCGGTTCGACGGTCGGACTTGCCACCCTGCACAACGCCGACGAGGTCATCCGCAAGGGCGTGAAGATCGGCGACACGGTGGTTGTTCGCAAGGCCGGCGACGTGATCCCCGAGGTGCTGGGGCCCGTGGTCGCGCTGCGGGAGGACGGCCGGGTGCTCCGGGACTTCGTCATGCCGACGAACTGCCCGGACTGCGGAACCGAACTGCGGGCCATGCGCGAGGGCGACGTCGACATCCGCTGCCCGAATGCCCGCAGCTGCCCGGCGCAGCTGCGCGAGCGGGTCTTCCATCTGGCGGGCCGCGGGGCATTCGACATCGAAGGGATGGGCTACGAGGCGGCCAGCGCACTGCTGGGGGCCGGCGCGATCACCGACGAGGGGGACCTCTTTCCCGGAGAGCTCGACGGTGTGCAGTTCGGCCTGACCGAAGGCGTGCTCCTCCGGGTGCCACTGTTCACCACCAAGGCGGGGGCACTGTCGGCCAACGGCGCCAAGCTCTTGAGGAATTTGCAGACACAGCGTTCGCAGCCGCTCTGGCGGGTACTGGTCGCCCTGTCGATCCGGCACGTCGGCCCCACGGCTGCCCGGGCCCTGGCCCAGCAATTCGGCTCGATTCCGGCGATTCGGGAGGCGTCCGAGGAGGCGCTCGCAGCTGCCGAAGGCGTCGGTCCGACCATTGCGGCGGCGGTCATCGAGTGGTTCGCCGAAGACTGGCACCAGGCGATCGTCCGGCGTTGGGCCGCGGCCGGCGTGCGGATGCAGGACGACCAGACCGACCGACCCGAGCAGACACTGGCCGGACTGTCCATCGTCGTGACCGGTGGCCTGGAAGGGCTTTCGCGTGACGAGGCCAAGGCCGCGTTGTTGGAACGCGGCGCGAAGGCGGCCGGCTCGGTGTCGGCCAAGACGGCATTTGTGGTGGTGGGGGAGAATCCCGGAACCAAGTACGACAAAGCTGTCTCGTTGAAGGTGCCGATCCTGGACGAGGCCGGATTCGCCGTTCTGCTGGCCGACGGTCCGGACGCCGCACGCGCAGTCGCGCAAGTCGGTGGAGCGCCGGATCCCGGTGACGAGGATGCCCCGGATGGCACCCCCGGCAACGATGCATGAGTTCCCCGAGAACGCCGGCATCGATTTCGCTGCCTTGGGTTTCGAGCCAGCGGATCCGGGTTTCATCAGTAACCCTTACCCCGTTTTCACTGCGCTGCGCGAGCTGGGCCCGGTCCTGTACTACCCGCCCCGCGGCATCCACCTGCTGACCCGGTTCGAGCACGTCAACGCGGCGCTCCGCGACCGCCGGCTCGGTCGCGCCTACCGGCACCGGTTCACCCCGGCGGAGTTCGGCCAGCCGGAGCCGGACAACCGTTGGCCGCGGTGGGCGGAGTCCGAGCGGTTCTCGTTGCTGAACCTCGAACCCCCGGACCACACCCGGCTTCGGCGCCTGGTTACTGCCGTGTTCACCGCGAGGTCAATTGCGGCCCTGCGGCCCGAGATCGAACGCATCTCCGCCGAATATCTCTCTCGGGCAATGGATCTCGGCGAGTTCGAGCTGATCGCGGACTATGCGCAGCCCTACTCGGTTGCCGTCATCTGCACGCTGCTCGGTGTGCCGGTTGCGGACGGCCCGCTGTTGCTCCGCTGGTCACATGCGATCGTGAAGATGTACGAGCTCCACACCGCGCAAGACCAGCAGCAGGCGGCCGAGGACGCGGCAGGGGAGTTCATCGCCTACGTCCGGCAGTTGATCAGCGCCCGCAGGCGGCAGCCGGAACCGGATCTGATCTCCGAGCTGATTCAGGTCGCCGACCGGGGTGATCGGCTGACCGAGGACGAGATCATCGGCACCGTCATCGTGTTGCTCAACGCCGGCCATGAGGCGACGGTCAACACCCTTGGCAACGGTCTGCGCGCGCTGCTCACCCATCCCGAACAGTGGGGCCGCGTACTGTCCGGCGAGGTCGACCCAATCCTCGCCGTCGAGGAGATGATCCGCTGGGACGGGCCGCTGCAGATGTTCGAGCGCTGGGTCCTCGCCGACAATGTCGAGATCGCCGGGCGGCAGTTCGGTGTCGGTGACCGCATCGGGATGCTGTTCGGGTCGGCCAACCGTGACCCGGCCAGGTTCGCCGAACCCGACGTCTTCGATATCGGCCGCGGCGACGCGACCCACATCGGGTTCGGCGGCGGACTGCATTTCTGTATCGGCGCCCCGCTCGCCCGGCTGGAGATTGCGGTCTCGGTGGCGCAGTTGCGGGACGCCGGTCCGCAACTGCGACTGCTGGCCGAGCCGGAGTATCAGCCGTTCTTCGTCATTCGCGGATTGACCGGACTTCGGGTCGGCGTGCGCTGACCGTGCGCGAGATACCGGTCGGCGGCGTCCCACGCGGGTAGCGTTGCCGACGTGTCCGATGATTCCGCAGGCGACCAGCAGCTGAGCCGACCCGAACGGGGTGTCCTGCTCGATGTCGGCACGCCGCAGCCGATGAAGGCGATGGCGTTCAACAGCTGGCCATTGATCCTGGCAGTGCTGCTCGTGTCGTACCTGGTCGCCGTGCTGTTCCCGGCGATCGGTGGGTTGCTGCTGATCACCGTTCCGATCTGCGTTGTCGCAGCGCTTGTCGCCGGCGGTTTTCAGGCGAAGAAGATCCGGCTGACCGTCACCGAGGACATCATCAAGGTGTCGAACGGGAAGGCCGGCAACGCCTGCGACCGGTCGAACGTGCATTCGGCCGTGCTGGTGGAAAGCTTCGCCCGTCGCAAATGGAGCCCGCGCACCCCGACGCTGATTCTGCTCGACCGGGACGGCCGTAACGCGTTGTTGCTGTCCGGCATGCTGTGGCCGCCGGCGGTCCTCGAGCAGGTCATCGATCTGATGCCCGGTGTGCCGGTGGAGCGCATCGAGGGAACCCAGTCCCCGTACACCCTTGTGGCGCGGTATCCCAAGATTCTGCAGAACACCGACGGCACCGAAAAAGGACCGTCGCGCGAATAGCAGCGCCGATCCCGGCGAACGTCGCCGACGGGATGGACCCCGCACGAGCGCCAACTCCAGCCGCGTGCTCGAATCTGCGCCATGGATTTGTTGCCGATCTACCGCAGTGCAGTGCGCCAGTTCGATGCCAGGGTCCGGGCGGTCCGTCCGGAGCAATGGTCGGTCAGTACCCCGGACGCCGATTGGGACGTCCAGCACCTGGTGCGGCACGTCATCGTCGGGCAGGCCAGCGTGCCCGACGTACTTGCCGGTCGGGTACCGGCCCGGCTGTCCATCGACGCACGGACACCCGGGGCGGAACTGGTGGAGCACTGGGCGAGCGCATCCACGGCCGCGGTCGCCGCGCTCACCGCCACGAGCTCGCTGGACACGCCCATCCAGCTGCCCGACGGCCAGGCACCGGCCGAAGAACTGGGCTGGCGGCTGGCGATCGACCTCACGGTGCATGCCTGGGACCTGGCCAGGGCGATCAACGCGCCGGACGAATTCCCCAACGATCTGCTGGCCCATGTCCTCGACCAGGCGAAGCAGTCCGCCGACCGGTGGTTCCCCGCCGAGCGCTACGCCCCACCGATCCCGGTGCCGGGCTGCACCGACGACCTCACCGAGTTGTTGGCGCTGACGGGTCGGAACCGGTGGTGGCGGCGGCAGACCTGACCGACGTGCGAGGGGCGGGGCGGGGAAGGCCCGATTTCAGGATCCGCTCCACCGCCTGCGCCGCCCGTCGTTCCCGGGTGACGGGGCGCTTGGCCTCGCCGACCCACTCGGCGTACTCGCGGGTGTGGCTGAACGACAGGCTCTCGAAGGCGATGGTGGCGTCCGGATTTGCCGCCAATGCCGCCGCGAGTTCGGGCGGCACCTCGGCCACCCGCGGGACTTGGTCCAGTTCGACCGTCATGGTGATCTCGTCACCCTCGCCGACCATCAGGTCCTCGCGCTGCGCCTTGCGCAGGCCGATCCAGCCCTGCCCGCCATAGCTCGCGACGGTGGTGCGGAACGGCTCGTGCCCCGGCACGGTGACCACGACCGGTGCGCGGGCCCGGCCGAAGACCTCGACGGAATCGAAGGGCACAGCGACCGCGTGCCCAGGGCCGCCGTCGGGGCACAGCACCGTTGCTGTGAACGTACGAGAGGTCACGCCAATCACCGAGCCTTCGAGGTGAAACGTAGGTAGTAGCCGTCTGGATCCAATACCCGGAAGTCCTGAAGACCCCAGGGCCTGCGCATGATGTCCTCTACGATCGGCCATCCGGCGTGCCGGAGGCGATCCCGTTCGGCGTGCAGGTAGTCAACTTCGAGCACGATCTCCACTCCGGTCGGTGGTTGCCGATGTGCCATGCTGCCCCCCGGAACGGTCACCGCACCGATCCGAACGTCATCCCGCTGCAGCGCCAGGTAGGGAAGAGCGTCCGCCCGACGATCGGAGACCAGCGCGAATCCGAGCAGATCGACGTAGAACCGGACTGTCGCGTTCAGATCTGCAGGGAAGATCTCAAGACGCAGGCTGGTTGACACCCTTCGACTCTCTCACGCATCGGCCCTACACCCGGCATCCGTGACCCGTCGGACTGATGCTGGCTGCACGCGCTACCCGTCACGCCATTCCACCCCCATTGCATCAGGAGAACGCCCGTGAAGCGAACCGCCGGACTGCGGGTCGAACTGTCCGTCGCAGGCAGACCAGTTCTGGTGGTCGGTGGCGGCCCGGCCGCGCTGGGCAAGATTGCCCTGCTCCGCGGCAGCGACGCGGACGTGACGGTTGTCGCGCCGACCGTGATGGCCTCGATCGCGGACCTGGCGGAGCGGGGACTGATCCGCTGGCATCAACGGGACCTGCGTGACACTGACATCGACGTCTCGTGGTTGATGTACGCGGCGATTGGTGACGATGCGGCCGATGCGGAGGTGGCCGAGCGGGCCGCCGCTCGTCAGCGGTTCTGCCTGCCCGGGTCCGCCGGTGTTGCCGCGCCGGAGGTCGCCGGCGGGAACAGGCTGGGTGGGCGAGTGGTGCTGGTCGGCGGCGGCCCCGGCGATCCGGGCCTGATCACCGTCACGGGGCTGGCGGCGATCCGCGAGGCGGACGTCGTGGTGCACGATCGGCTCGCTCCGCTGGCCGTGCTGGACGAGGTGCGCAAGGGCGCCGTCATTATCGACGTCTCCAAGATCCCCGGGGGTGCGACGACGCCGCAGGAGGAGATCAACCGGGTGCTCATCGAGCACGCCGCAGCGGGAAAGAGCGTTGTCCGGCTCAAGGGCGGCGACAACTTCGTCTTCGGTCGGGGCGGTGAGGAGTGGCAGGCCTGCGCCGCAGCCGGCATCGAGGTGCAGATCGTGCCGGGAGTCAGTTCCGCGCTGGCGGTGCCGGCGCTGGCCGGGATCCCGTTGACCCACCGGACCGCGAATCAGGGATTCACCATCATCACCGGGCACGTGCCGCCGGGCGACCCGCGGTCAATGCTCGACTATGCGGCCCTTGCCCGGTCGCGAACCGCGCTGGTGATCATGATGGGGGTCGGCAATCTGTCCGCCATCGCCGACGAGTTGATCGCGCAGGGAATGGATCCCCGGATGCCGGCGGCCACCGTCGCGGACGGCAGCATGCCGGGACAGCGGACCGTGCTGTCCACGTTGGGTGGGATCGGCGCCGCCACCGCGGCCGCGGGGGTGCGCCCGCCGGCCATCACCGTCATCGGCACTGTTGCTGCATTTGATCCGGGATCGTCCGCTGAGCTGGGACACCTGTGATGGAGTGATCCCGCCTGCCATCGACTCATCGACTCATCGACACCGCGCGGATGACCGGCGGAGCCGGGTCTCATCAAGCAGTGTCCCGCTCAATCTCCCAGTATCCCGAGCGGATTCCGGCCGGTCACCACCGACGTCAGGCCGGCCAGATGCGCCAGCCTTGCCACCTCGGAATCGCGCATGGCAGGACCACCGGGTCGACCGACGATGACCGCGGTCTCCGGATCCCACAGAGGCGCGGCGGCCATTTCGGTGCCGATGGCTTTCCAGTCGTCCGGAACCCAGGCGGCCTCGCTGTCCAGCACTGTCGCCTTGTCGACTGGGGCCCAGCCGGGGATCACCCCCGTCAGGTTCGGGACACCGCCACCGCCGGCCAGCAGTTTGATCGTGCGGCCGTCCCCGTTGCTGCCGGCGCCGCCGGGAACAGCGGCGCTGGAGTCAACGCGGACGACGATGGCCCACCCGGCACGCAGCACCAACGGCAGCATCCGCGCGAGGATCGCCACCGCGTCCTTCGGATCCGCGGCGATCGCCTCGACCAGTTCCCATTCGCGGTGCCTAGCGGCGACCCCGGGGTCGGGGCGGACGGATTCGACCCGAACGCCGGGCACGGTTTCCGCGGCGGTGATCAGCACATCCGGCTGTCGCCCGGACGGCAGGGCGACGACGATGTCGTCGACCGCCTGCTCCGGTGAACGCTCGACAATGTCCATCGCGAGGATGTCGGCGTCCACCAGACCCAGCGCGGTGGCCACGGCCCCCAGTGTGCCCGGCCGATCAGGTAGCAGCAGGCGCAATACATATGACATGGCGGTTCGCTCGCCTCCCAGTGGCGGCCGTAATGCACGCTGTACGCCGACCCGCCCGCTGATCGGGCGAAACCGGGGTACCTGTCGCGGCCCATCTTGGCGGAATTGCGTTTCGATCAGATCACCGGTGTGCTTCCTGCGCGATTCCCGGGTGGAGAACACCCGGCAACATCGGCCCTCGCCTCGGCGGAGCCGGGGCAGTCGCTGGCGGCTCGATCGCGGCCGGACCCATTCGGCTGCTGCGAAGTGCTGCCTAGGTCCGCGCCGCCCCGGCTGGAACCGTCCGTCCTACCGTGGCCGAAGCCTGCCGGACCCTTGATGCGCCCCACCTGGTGCACCGGCCTGACCGGGGTGTGCGGTCACCGCGACTAGAGAGCACTGCTGTACCGATTGGCGGCCCCTCCTACGTCGAGCCCGACTAGGATGAGACGTCCGCCTGGGACGTGACTGCCGACCGCATCGTCGCCGACCCTCGTGACCAGCCCATCCAGCGAGCCAACCGATGCCGAACGCCCGGGAGAACAGTGTCCAGCGCCCCACCCTCCAGTCCTGACCAGCCAGCCGGTGACCTCGCAGGAGTCGCTGCTGCCGGATCGGCCACGACACTCACCCGCGATGACGTTGCGCACCTCGCCCACCTGGCCAGGCTCGAGCTGAGCGACGACGAGCTCGATCTGTACGTGGGTCAGCTGTCGGTGATCCTGGACTCGGTCGCGACGGTCAGCGCGGTCGCCGCCGCCGATGCGGATATCGAACCGACCAGTCACGCTGTCCCGCTGACCAACGTGTTCCGGGATGACGTGGTGCGACCCGGCCTTTCCCATGAGGCCGCGCTGGCGGCCGCACCGGCCGCCGAAGATGGCCGCTTCCGCGTGCCACAGATTCTGGGGGAAGAGCAGTGAGTCAGAGTGCCGAGTTGACCAGGATGACCGCGCAGTCGCTGGCCGGTGCGATCGCCGACGGCAATGTCAGCGCGGAGGAGGTGACGCGCGCCCACCTGGATCGGATCGAAGCCGTCGACGGTGCTGTGCACGCGTTCCTGCACGTTTCCACCGAGTCAGCGCTCGCCCAGGCCCGGGCCGTCGATACGGCGCGGGCGAACGGCGCCACCGCGGCCTCACCGCTGGCCGGTGTGCCGCTGGCGCTCAAGGACATCGTCGTGCAGAAGGGTGTCCCGACCACCGCCGGCTCGAAGATCCTCGAGGGCTGGATCCCGCCCTATGACGCCACGGTGACCATTCGCCTGCTGGACGCGGGCATCGTCATCCTGGGCAAGACGAACCTGGACGAGTTCGCGATGGGCTCGTCCACCGAGAACTCCGCCTACGGGCCGACCCGCAATCCGTGGGACCTGTCCAGGATCCCCGGCGGGTCCGGTGGCGGTTCCGCGGCGGCGCTGGTCGCCTTCGAGGCGCCGCTCGCGATCGGCACGGACACCGGTGGGTCAATCCGGCAGCCGGCCGCCGTTACCGGCACCGTCGGTACCAAGCCGACCTACGGCGGGGTGTCCCGCTACGGCGTCATCGCTCTCGCGTCCTCCCTTGACCAGGTCGGGCCTTGCGCCCGGACGGTGACCGACACCGCACTGCTGCACGAGGTGATCGCCGGGTACGACCCCCGCGATTCGACCTCCATCCCGCAGCCGGTGCCCCGGGTGCTGGACGCGGTCCGCCAGGGTCAACGCGACGGTGTCGCCGGCATGCGGATCGGTGTGGTGAAGCAGTTGCGCGGCAAGGGATACCAGGCCGGCGTGCTGGAGTCCTTCGACGCCGCAGTCGACACCCTGCAGGCAGCGGGTGCCGAGATCGTCGAGGTCGACTGCCCGCATTTCCAGTACGCGCTGGCCGCGTACTACCTGATCCTGCCGAGTGAGTGCTCATCCAACCTGGCCCGGTTCGATGCCATGCGGTACGGACTGCGGGTCGGCGATGACGGCAACGCCTCGGCCGAGGAGGTCATGTCGCTGACCCGGGGACGGGGGTTCGGTGCCGAGGTGAAGCGGCGCATCATTCTCGGCACTTACGCGCTGTCTGCCGGGTATTACGACGCCTATTACGGTTCGGCGCAGAAGGTCCGGACGTTGATCAAGCAGGATTTCGAGAACGCTTTCGGTACGGTCGATGTGCTGATTTCCCCCTCGTCGCCGGTGACGGCCTTTCCGATCGGCGAGAAGGTGAACGATCCGCTCGCGATGTACGCCAACGACCTCGCGACAATTCCTGGTTCGTTGGCCGGCATCCCGGCGATGAGTGTGCCCAGCGGCATCGCCTCGGACACCGGCCTGCCGGTCGGCTTGCAGATCATGGGCCCGGCCCTCGGCGAGGAGCGGATCTACCGCGTCGGTGCCGCGTTCGAAAGCGCCTACGCCGCGGCACATTCCGGGCTAGTCCCGGATTTCGCACCCGAATTGGAAGTGATGACGTCATGACCGGCGCGCTGCGAGCCCCCGACGGGCTGATGGATTATGACGAGGCTATCGAACGCTACGACCCGGTCCTCGGGCTTGAGGTGCACGTCGAACTGGGCACCGCGACCAAGATGTTCTGTGCCTGCCCGACCGAGTTCGGGGCCCCGCCGAACACTCAGGTCTGCCCGGTGTGCCTGGCGTTGCCGGGAGCGATGCCGACGATCAACCGGACCGCGGTCGAGTACGCCATCCGGATCGGGTTGGCGCTGAACTGCACCATCGCGTCCTGGTGCCGGTTCGCCAGGAAGAACTACTTCTACCCGGACATGCCGAAGAACTTTCAGACCTCGCAGTACGACGAACCGATCGCCTACGACGGGTACCTGGACGTCGAGGTCGAGGGCGAGATCGTGCGGATCGAGATCGAGCGGGCGCACATGGAGGAGGACACCGGGAAGTCCCTGCACGTCGGTGGGCTGACCGGCCGGATCTCCGGCGCCGAGTACTCGCTGCTCGACTACAACCGGGCCGGCGTACCGCTCGTGGAGATCGTCACGAAGATGGTCACCGGGACGAAGGCCTCGGCGCCGGCGGTGGCGAAGGCCTACGTTGCTGCGTTGCGGGATCTGTTGAAGTCCCTTGGGGTGTCGGATGTTCGGATGGACCAGGGATCGTTGCGCTGCGACGCGAACCTGTCGCTGACCCCGGCCGGCAGTCCGGTCCTCGGTACCCGTACCGAGACCAAGAACGTCAACTCGCTGCGGTCCGTCGACCGCGCGGTGCGTTATGAGATCACCCGGCAGGCGGCGAGACTGGCCGCCGGGGGAGTGATCAAGCAGGAGACCAGGCACTTCGACGAGTCGACCGGGACGACGGCGTCCGGCCGCTCCAAGGAGACCGCGGAGGACTACCGGTACTTCCCCGAACCCGACCTGGTGCCGCTCGCGCCGGCACCGGAATGGGTGGAGGAGATTCGTGCTGCGCTGCCGGAGTTTCCCTGGCTGCGCCGCAACCGGCTGCAAACCGCCTGGGGCATCACCGATATGGAGATGCGTGACCTCGTTGCCGCCGACGCCGTCGAGCTGGTTGCGGCCACGGTCGATGCCGGTGCGTCGCCGTCGGAGGCCAAGTCGTGGTGGGCGTCCTACCTCGGGCAGCAGGCAAACACCCTCGGGGTGTCGCTCGACGAGTTGCCGATCACCCCGGCGCAGCTCGCCGACGTCATCGGGAAGGTGTCCTCCGGTGCGCTGACGACGAAGATGGCGCGGCAGGTCGTTGACGGCGTGCTGGCCGGCGAGGGGAGCCCGGACGAGGTGATCGCAACCCGGGGCCTTGTGGTGGTCTCGGACGACTCATCGCTGCAGAAGGCGGTGGACGACGCCCTCGCGGCGCAGCCCGCGGTCGCCGACAAGATTCGGTCCGGCAAACTACAGGCGGTCGGTGCCATCGTTGGTGCCGTGATGAAGGCGACAAGGGGCCAGGCCGACGCGGCCCGGGTCCGGCAGTTGGTGCTCAGCACTCTTGGTGTCGAAGGCTGACAACCGATGGTTGTCAGCTGGTAACTGGCAATCGACCGCACTCAGTCGGCCGATCAGTATTCGCAGTCGAGTCTGTATTCGCAGTCGAGATGTGCGGTCGACAACAAACCGCACGTGAGTACCAGCGCTGACAGGAAGGGCCTTGACGTGCGGATTGCCTTGGCACAGATCGTGAGCAGCATCGACCCCGAGCGCAATCTCGGCCTGGTTGCGGATGCGGCGCAGCGAGCCGCCGAGTCCGGCGCCCGGTTGGTGGTGCTGCCGGAGGCAACGATGTGTGCTTTCGGCGTGTCCCTTGCGCCGGTTGCCGAGCCGCTCGACGGACCCTGGGCGGACGCAGTCCGGGTGATCGCTGCGAAGCACGAGATCACCGTCGTCGTGGGGATGTTCACGCCCGGCTCCGGCGGTCGGGTGCGCAATACCCTGCTGGCTACCGGGCAGGGCGTCGAAGCGTCCTACGACAAGATCCACCTGTTCGACGCCTTCGGGTTTCGCGAATCGAAGACGGTGGCCCCGGGGGTCGATCCGGTCACCATTGACGTCGGTGGCGTGACCATCGGCTTGACAACGTGCTACGACGTTCGATTTCCCGGTCTGTTCCAGGCACTCGCCGACCGTGGCGCGTTGGTGACGCTGCTGGCTGCATCCTGGGGCGCTGGTACCGGTAAACGTGCGCAGTGGGATCTGCTGACCAGGGCCAGGGCGTTGGACTCCACGACCTTCCTGCTTGCTGCGGCCCAAGCCGATCCAGCCACTGTCGGCATCAGTCCGCGTGGTGCCGCCCCCACCGGAATCGGTGCCAGCGTTGCTGTTTCGCCCTTCGGTGAGGTCATCGCCCAACTCGACGAACGGCCCGGCCTGCTTGTCGTCGAGGTGGATCCGCAGCAGGCGATCGACGCCCGGGCCGAACTGCCGGTGCTGGCCAACCGCAGATTCTGAGCCAACCCTGGGCTGCGGGTCCACGGGGTGATTTGACGGCTCGCAGGCTGCGGGTGACGTGCGCCCCGATGTCGTGTCTGTGGCGGCCGGGTCATTGGCGGCAGGCTGGCAGGTGGGAGTGGGTTTGCCCATGCCTGGATGGTGCCCAGGATCATCGATGCACCGTCTCAAAATGGTGGCTTGTCGTCGTCGGCGAGCACCGTGCTGAAACCGCTGCGGGCACGTAACTCGGCGACGGTTGTGGGGATATTGGCGGTGGTCCAATCCGGGTGATCATCAAAATCCGGGTGATCATCGAAATCCGAGTGGTTCGTCGAGAAGTCATGGTTCGAATGGAATTTGTCGGCGTGTTCGTCGCGCGGGCGAATGGAACTGCCGGTCCTTTCCCCCGTGGTGCCGGACCTCGTGTCGGACGTTTCAGCGATTCGCTGGCGTCGGAGATTGGCGAGGCGTCGAAGCACCCTTTGGTGTAGCTCTTCGCGGTCGACCAGGCGTATGGCGTAGGCATGGGAAAGCGCACCCGGTCGTTCTTGGGCTTCAGTAGTCGTTGCAGTGCAATGGCTTTGGTGTTCGGTGTCGGCTAATCCGATGCTGGTTCGAGGATTCGGAAGGGGTATCAGTAGTTCGCCCGGCAGGGTGGTCTCGCGGGGTGGATCGACATAATCGTGGTTGGTGGGACTCGTCCATTTCATGGTGCCGTCCGGTTGCCGCTGTGGAGACCAATCCGAATGGTGCTTCATTAAATGGTGCCGACGACACAACGGATCCAGGTTGCAAGAATCGGTTGGTCCGCCGTGCTGGGGGTGCCGGTGGTCGTAGGCTTTGCGGTGGTCCAGGTCGCATTTCCAGACCGGCTGCCGGCAGGACGGGAAACGGCAGGTCTCTGCCATGGTTCCTGCGATATCGCGGTGCTGCTGTCGAGGTCGGTAGTACTCCCGGCCGCTGGCATGGAGGGGATGCCCGGTGGTTGGGTCGATGACGACCAGGTTCAGGCTCGCGGCGCAGTCCATGATGGCTTCGGCGAGTTCGGCGGTGATTGCGCCGTAGCCGTCGAGGTGCCCGGGGAGCCGGTCCAGGGCCATCAGGGTCGACATGGACATTGTCAGGGTGAGATGTGGTCGGCGGCCCTGCCTGCGGAGCAGTCGACGAGAATCCGAGGGTGGCGACGCCGCGGGCGTGGGACTGGCCTGGCGATCGGAGCTGACGCAAACATCGGGGTCCGGATCTGGATCTGGATCTGGATCTGGATCTGGATCTGGATCTGGATCTGGATCTGGATCTGGGGTCTGGATCGGGGTCTGGATCTGCATCGGCGACGTCGAGATTGAGATCGACTGACTTGCCCGTCGAACGCGGGGCGGCATCGGCGTTGGCGGTGTTCTCGCCATCAGTGTCGGCCGTGGCGCCGGTGTCCGTGCCCGTGTCGTCGTCGTACCAGTCGCTGTTGCTGGTGACAGGCCCGTTTGGGTTGTCGGCGGGATCGCTGAAGTCGTCTGCAGCTTCTTCGCAGTCGAGTGCTTCATCGTCGAGCAGGTCATCGAAATGATCCGAATCGTTCTGGTCATCCGAGTCTGCTGCGAGGAGTCCGCGGAGGTCGACGAGGCCGTGGGTGAGGAGTTGCCGAAAGAGGTCGGACAGGGCGTCCGCGCGACGCTCACCAATCAGTCGGTCGTCCCCTTTGACCTTCTTGCCGGCGAGTAGATCAATGAGGGTGAACACCGTGACGGCGCCGTCGGCGGGCAAGATCGCTTTGATCAATGACAGTTGATCTTTGAGTGGGCGGTGGGTGACTTCGCGGCCCTTGCGGGCTTTCTTGACTCGGCGGTCGGCAGCATCGGGGTCAGCGATGATGACGGCCCGGTCGATGAGCGGACGAAGCCTGCCCGCGGTTCCGCCCTGTGCCAGCGGCAGCACGATGTCCTCCACCTGAGTGCGGGTCTCGGGGTCGAGGATGTCTGTGTGTTCGGCGATGACGGCGGCCCGTCCGCGGTCGATGAGTCCATTGGTGAGGGCTTGATGGGTCGCGGGGAGTTCATCGTGGAGGTCGATGGCTTTCTCGACGCGGCTCCGGGCGGTGATGGGGGAGATATTGAGTGCGGCCGCGACTTCCGCGGCGGCCATGCCATGCGCGTGATCGGTGACCAGGGCATGCAACAAGTCTGGGTCGAGGCTGCCGTTGGCGGTGTGGGCAGCACTGCCGAGTTCGGTCAGGGCGTCGACAATGCGGGTAATGTCGCCGGCCCGCCCTGGTTTGGCGAACTCGGTGAGCAGGGTGATTTGCAGGCCGGCGACGTGGGAGAGCAAACGTTCAGTGCAGCTGATCGCGTCCAACAGGTGGGCCGGGGTGAGCTCTGCGGCATTGACATCGGTCAGTGCGGACAACGTCATTGGCCCGGGCGGTGATGTCACGAGAGTGGGCCAGTTGGCGGCCGAGACGGTCGTCTGAGGCATTGCCGAATCCCCTTCTCGATGTTCGATCGTGTGTTCGAATTATATCAAATGAACTGTGACAAGTGCAAGAGTCTGGCGTCAAGTGGTGTCGCTCGACGGATACCGCCCAGGCGAGCACCAGCCGGACCTGCCCAGCCGAGCTACGGCCGGGAACGTCAGGTGGAACACCCCTGCCGGGACTGCCTGTCGGAACGCCGCCGAGCCGGACACCGCCGAGCCTGGACACCGCCGAGCCGGACACCGCCGAGCCGGGACACCGCCGAGCCGGACACCGCCGGCCGGGACGCCGCCAGCCGGGACCGCCGGATCGGCCGCTGGCGGGAACCGCCATTGCTGCCGGGACCCGAAGACGAGCGACGTGGACCCAAAATTCAGGGCAATCGGACTCTCGGCCGCACAACAGCTGAACTGCGAAAATACAACCCGCCGGGATCAGTCCGGCCCGCCTTCTCCTGCCGCGACTCCCGCCGGGATCAGTCCGGCCCGCCTTCTCCTGCCGCGACTCCCGCCGGGATCAGTCCGGCCCGCCCTCGCCGCCGCTGCTGCCGGAGGGTACGACAACCACCCGGTCGTCGCTGGGCACCGGCGTGCCGAGCCCGTCCTTGTTGGACGTGGTCACCCACAGCAGGCCCTGCGTGTCGCCGATGACCGTCAACAGTCGCCCGTAACGGTTGTCCAGCAGGATCTCCGGTGATCCGGTGAACGTGCCGCCGGGGCCCAACTGGATGGCCGTGAGTTGTTGTTTGTCCAGCGAGGTGCTGGCCAGCACTCCGCCGCTCATCGAACAGTCGGCCGCACCACCGTCGGCGGTCGTCCAGGTCCAGGTGGCCTCGCCCTCACCGACCGCAGCGTAGTTCTCTCCCGCGGTGAGCCGCAGCAGCAGATCCTGCGTGGCCCGCTGATCAAGTGCGGCCACCGTGCCGTCGGGTGTCGGGCACATCCCGGCGACCTGGGTGAATCCGGACGCGTAGACCGCGGAGTCCGGTGTCGGGTTCGATTCCGCGGGCTTGCCGAACTCGTCCAGCCGCAACACCTTTCCGGCCAGCGACGCCGGGTCCGAAGCCAATGCGGGAACCCCGGTGTCGCCGGTGCCGACGTACAGCGACCGGTCGACGGCGAAGGCGATCCGGCCACCATTGTGGGTGGCGCCACGGGGGATGCCGGTAAAAATCGCCTTGGGGACGTCCCCCCTGGCGACGCGCACGATGCGGTTGTCCGAGGCGGTGGTGACGTATGCGTAGACCAGCCCGTCCTCGTCGTACGACGGCGACAGTGCGATCCCGAGCAATCCGCCGTCCCCGCTGGCGTCGACGCCGTCGATCTGCGCCACCAGCACCGGTTCGGTGTCCTTGGCGACCTGCAGGATGCGGCCGGTGGTCCGCTCGCCGACCAGGGCCGACTGTCCGTCCGCCATCGGCGCCAGCCCCCAGGGGGCGCTCAGGCAGGTGGCGATGACGGCAGCGTCGGTCGGTGCGCAGGGGTCGGCGGGTGGTTCCGCCCCACTGGGCGCCGGGCTGGCCGGCGCAGAACCGGATGGGCTGCTGGGCGGTGATGTGCTGAACGGCGACCCGGGTGAGGTCTCGTCCGGCAGGGCGGCGCGTGCGGTGAGTGAGGGCTGGACCGTGAAAGTGGATGCCTCGCTGGAGAAGTCCGCGCAGCCGGCGGTCAGCGTCAGCAAGAGCGCACACAGCACCGCGGGTGCACGGCGGCGCAACGCGCGTGGCCGGCGGGCGCGTGGGATCCGGTCGGCTGGGGCAGGCGAGGAGTACATCGCTGTCCAAGGTACGGCCAAACCTGTCAGCCCGGCGTACGGCGCAAACGGGACCGCGGCCGGGTGGTGGGCACTCAGCTGACGGTGGTGAGCCGGGTCGCCGGGCGGACGGAATTCAGGGCGCGGGCAAACAGCGAGACCAGGACGTGCAGCCGGTAACCGGTGCACCCGGTGTCCTCGCCGCGAGTGACGGTGAGCCAGTGATGTTCGACCAGCGATTCCAGGATGTCCTCGGCGCACGCTTCCGACATTCCGAGGACCATGGCGGCACGGCGCGCGGTGAACACCCCTTGATGAAACACCGACAGCGCGCGAAGGCTGCGTTGCGCGTCCTGTTCGAGTTCCTGGAGGGCCCCGACGAACGTCTGGCGAACCGTCAGCGATCCCAACTGGAGCCTGTCGAGCCGCCCGTGCTCGTCGGCGAGGGTGTTGGCCATGCGCCGAAATGTCCAATGCGGCCGGCCCGTCAACTGGGTTCCGGCAATGCGCAACGCTGTCGGCAGGTGGCCGCAGTACTCGGTGACCAGTTCGGCCGATCGCCGGTCGCTCTCGATCGGCTGGCAGCCGGCCATCCGGGCCAGGAAGGCGATCGATTCGTCGGCGGTCAGCGGTGGGAGTTCCACCCGATGCGCAGCAGGAACGTCGATCATTGGTGTGGTGGTGGTGACCAGCAGGCCGCAGGCTGAACCCGCCGGCGAAAGATGACGGACCTGCTCATCGGTGGAGGCGTTGTCCAGGACCACCAACATTTGCTGGTCGGCGAGCAAACTGCGGTAGAGCTGGGCCCGTTCCTGTAAGTCGGCGGGAACCTCCGACGGTGTGCACCCCAGGGCCCGCAAGAACCAGGCGAGCGCTTCGGCCGGGTCGACCGGAGCATCGCCGGCCCGCCGGAAATTGACGTAGAGCTGACCATCGGGGAAGTTGGCCCGGCATCGGTGAGCCACGTGAATGGCAAGTGCCGATTTACCCGTGCCGGCCATTCCCGTGATGAGGCCCCGCGGCTGCGAACTGCTGCTGCTCGCTCGCCCCGGCGACAGTAGTTCGACCAGTCGACTGAGCTGTTCGGTTCGGCCGGTGTAGTCAGGCAGATCCGGCGGCAGCATCGCGGGTCGAAGGCAAACCAACGCGCGGCCGGCAGACGGCACGGCCGCAGCAGACGCAGGACGGGGATCGGCGTCCAGGAGAACCTTTTGGTAGGCGTCGGCCAGCATCGGTCCGGGGTCGACGCCAAGTTCCTCGGAGAGGGTCTCGCGTCCCTCGAAGTACACCCGAAGCGCATCAGCCTGTCGTTCACTGCGATGTAAAGCGGCCATCAATTGCGCCCGAAACCGCTCGCGCAAAGGATAGTGGGCGACCAATCCGGTCAGTTCCGACACTACTTCGGCGTGACGACCCAGGGCCAGGTCGGCATCGATGCGGCATTCCAGGCTCTCGATACGAGCTTCGTCCAGCGGCGTGAACTCGGCGTCGTTCATGAAGGCAGTGACGTTCATCAGCGCCGGCCCTCGCCAGAGCGCCTGTGCAGCAGCCAGTTGAGCGGCCGCCTGCAGGTGCCGGCCGCCGGCCAGCGCCGCCCGTCCGAACCGGGTCAGTCGCTGGAATTCATCGTAGTCCAATTTTGCTGACATTGCGGGAATAAAGTATCCGGGCCGCTGCCGGACAATCTCGATATCGACGCCCAGATACTTGCGCAACCTGGAAACGTAGGTGTAAATCTGTGCGGCAAATGTCTTCGGCGGATCTTCGCCCCATAACAGTTCGCTCAGCCTGGTGTCGGTGACCAGACGGCCGCGGGCCAACAACAAGGCAGCGAGGACGGTCCGCTGCTTGGATCCGTCCAGCTGGATTTCGGACTCGCCTCGCCAAACCTGGACGGGTCCGAGGATACGGAATTGTAATCCGGGTGAACGTTTTCCGGCGGGCCCGGATTCGTCTCGCTCGGACAGTGAGTGAGGATGAGCCGATCGGATGAAGCTGCCGGTAGCACCGGTCGTGCGCGCGCCGTGTGTCGCAAATCGAAGGGCGGACATATCTAGGAAGACCTCGAAACCGGCTCAGAGATACCGGGTTTACGGAGTTGATCGACCAGCGGCGCAACCATGCGGGCTGGACCTGGTTGCTCAACCACCGCCGGCGTCAGGCGAGCGCGCCCAGCGTCGGACCCGACGAAGGAGGGGCCGCCAAACGACACGGCAGGAGAGCACTGAAACAACACGACGACGAAGAGGTCTGGTTATTCAGTGCGCTCCCTGAACCGCCAACAGCCGGTCAACGGCCGTCACTTCGCCGTCGTTGCTCGGTCGGGGCGCCGGTCGATCCCCGATCCTTACCGGAGAGAATTGCCTGGTCTGCGGATTCAGTTGCCCGATCGGTGTACCGATGAGCGATGTCATGCGCGCGATGAGGCGGCCGTCGGCAGCAACGGCGGCACAATCAAAGGCAATCGCGTTCGGCCCGCGAGTGGCGGGCCTGCTGACCAAGCGGATATCGGCGAACGATCGTGCCAGCACACTGTCGTTGGCCGCGCCGAACAGTTCGACTTTTCCGATCGAGGCCAAAGCCATCAGCGGCAGGTCATGTCCGCTTTGCATGGTCAGCACCGACGTTCTTGCCAGGCCGTCGAGCAGCAGGGCCGGCACCTGAAATCGGCTGAATGGTTCCTGATGAACCCCCAGCGCCGGCGTGAAGATACCTTCCGCGCTTCGCCCGTCCGTGCTCGTCCCGTGCAGGGTGTCCATCACCCCGTGGAGATAGACGGCGGGGTTCTCCAGCACATATGGGTCGGGCACGTCGATGCGCGAACCGGCCACCTCCTGGGCCCAGAGCGGTGCGGCGACCGGATGGTCAGCCAGAATCACATCGAGCTCGAAATGCAGCCGATCGGCAATCAGCAGCTCGCCCGCCGGAGCGAGCACGTCGGACGAAACCCGAACGTGCACAAGGCTTTCCGCCTCGGTGTGGGAAGTCAGTTCGGCGGACACCCGGATCGTGGCGGTGCCGTGAACCGGATGCAGCCGGACGAATCGATCGAAGATGATCGATTCGAAGGCGACCGGAACCCGATCGGCGACGAGTTCGTGCGCCGCCTCCGCGCCGATCTGAAGTCCGAAGGTCCCGGGAAGGGTCGGCCGACCGTTCACCAGGTGCTCGCTCAGATAGCTGTCGGTCTTCTGATCCAGGGTTCGCTCGTGCACCAACGTCCGACCGTCGGGAAGTGCCCGATCCCGGGCCGCGATTCGCCGTCCGATGGCGACAGGTGATCGGCGACGCCGCGGCTGCCGGGCCGCATCGGAAATGGCCCCGCGAATCCCGGGGAATCGGTTTTCCAACATGTCGAACTCGGCAGGCCCGAGGTGGATGGTGACCGGGTCGTGCTCGTCCTTATCCAGCTCGGCGAGGAACAGCTCGACGCCCTCTGCCGTCGACATGCCGGCCGACAGACCGGACCGATGGAAGAAGGAACGCGCGACGGGGTTGGCGGCAAGACCGATCGTGTCCCACAGGGTCCAGCCGATCGTGTATTCGTCGACGTCGTCGACCAGCCTGGAGTGCTGGGCGCAGGAGTTGAGGAAGTCATTGCCGGCCGTGTAATCGACCTCGCCGAGTTGGCCGGCAAAGCCCAGCACCGAGCCCAGATTGCACCAGCTGCGCGGCAGGTTCCCGGCGAGCGCGGCCCGCAGATTGGCGTACCCGCGTACCTTGACATCCCGCACCGCCTGGAAATCAGCGGGTCGCTTCTTGCTGAGCAGGGCCGTTCGGCTGATCCCGGCACCGAAGACCAGCAGATCGATCTGCCGGGAGGTGGCGAGGATCTCGCCGACGGTGGCCTCGACGTCCGCGCTCCTGGTGATGTCGCACGCCCGGTAGTGGACGCGACCCGGACCACACAGGAGGGTCAGTCGCTGAATCGTCTCGCGAGCCTCGCGGGCGTTGCTGAGCCGGTCGAAGGCGCGGTTGAGTTCGGCGATCGGAGTTGTCGGCTGCAGGGATAGCGCCGCCCGGAGGTACTCGGCACGGGTGGGTTGCGCGTCGGAATCGGACTGGGCTGGTCCCGCGTGGTTGAGAACATTGGACCCGAGGATCCAGATGGTGGGTGCGCTCCGGGTGGCGACTGCCTCCAGCAGCGCTGCGGTGATCCCGCGTGAACCACCGACGGCCACGACGACCGAATCCCCGTTCAGCTGTTGCTGCCCGGATCGCATCCCCGGCGTTTCGCGTCTCATCGGTACCGGCACCGGTATCGCCCGTTGCTCATCTCTGTACACCGCTACCGGGATATGGCGGGGTTTACGTGATTCAGCTGCGAGTTGGGTCAGACCGATCTCGATATGAGTGGTGCTGCTCAGCAGGGCGTAGACCAGCGACTGCGGGAACTCCTGCGCCAGACTCTTGATCATGCCGGTGAACAGCCCGGTCGAGCTCCGCGGGACGATGGGATCGACTTCGGTCGACACCACAGCGTCCAGTAACAAGGCAGCGACGGAGCCGCCCGATGTCAATTCCGGTTCGATGACCTTCGCGGCCAGGAAGACTGCGTCCGACAACGTGACGACCTCACCGAACAACGGTTTCCCAGGTTCCCGGTCAGGTCCGAGCGTCGCCAGTACGCGCAGGTGCTGAGGTCGCCAACCATCCGCCGAGATTGCCCGGGACAGCGCGTCCGGATCCGATTGTCCCGGCGCCGTAATGACTCCGGCGACAACGGTGGGTACGCAGGACACGATCCGGGTGCTGGCCGGCCGCTCAACTCCGCGCAGGAGATCGGGGTCGTTGGTGACGATCAGACAATTCTCCGGTATTGCCGGGACGGCCGACCGAACCGTTTCAGCAGCACACAGGCGCATTGCGACCGAATGCGGAATGATTGTTCGCGGCACCTCGGCGGCGGCCTCCGTTGATGGGGCCGGCGCGCTGGATCCGCGATTCGGGGCGGGTACCGACTCAGCGGGAGATGATTGCGGTGTCACCGACAGCGCAGCAACACGACCCGTTCTGGGATCGCGACAGGTGACGGTCATCGGTATTCCGGTCACCACTGATCGCACCATTTCGATGGCCGCATCGGCAGCGAGGTAATTCCGGCCGGGGATGCTGTCGGCGGCCGGGCCGCCGCCCGCGCTGACCCGTTCCGCCTGCACCTTGCGCAACTCGGCCAGCACCGAAAGACCCTCCCGGTCGGCGATACTGCGCCGGGTCAGGGCAAACAGGAAGGCGCCCTCGGCCAGCTCAGTGTTCTGGGCAAGGTCATCGCCGAGGACCGCACGCATTTCGGGCGTGTTGTTGCCGTTGATGGCGATCACTAACGCGATGTCCAACTCGTGGTCGCGGAGGCGATCCACGGCCACCAGGGTGGAGCTGATGGCCGAGGCGAAGCCGGTGTCCACCGTCATATTGGCCCCGTGGAAATCGAAATAGTTGGCAATCCGGGCCGGGATGATATTGGGCATGATGCCGGGAGATGAGTCCTCGTTGCTCGCCGGTACCAGCGCGCGAACCTGATCGGCGTAGTCATCGAACGCCCGGCGCAGCGGGGTCAGGGCTGGGTCTTTGGCAATCGTCGTCGACAAATGACGGAGGTAGGTGCGCAGCGCATATCCGACGCCGTTACGGGTGGGGCCCATATGACCGGCGATGACCCCGGTGGTGTCCCGGTAGCGCCCCCAGAAGCTGCCCAGATCGTCCTCCAGCGATCGCACGCATTGCAGAGCCATGATCTGGCAGCGATCAACGGTGTTCAGCGTCGACGATGGGATCCGGAATTCGCCGGCCCGCGGCATCTCGGGGGTCTCACCGAAGGACAGGGCCGGCGAATCAGTCTTTCCGGCCAACCAGGACTGGACCTCCGACGGTGCCGGCCGGCCGGGCAGTTCGGCGCTCCACCCCACCAGCACAACGGGATCGTCAACGAGCGCAGGCGGTGTCGAGCGTCGACGTCCGTCCTCGACATCCTCCCGGACGATGACGTGTGCGTTGGTGCCGCCGAAGCCGAACCCGGAGATTGCGGCAGTACGCGGGGATGCACGACGTCGCCAGGCGGTATCGGCGATCGGAATTCGCAATGATGACTCGTCCAGCTTCCACTCTTGCGGAGCCGCCGAGAAACGCCGCTGGCCTGGAATCGTCTGATGCGCGAGTGCAACCAGCACGTGCACCAGTGAGACGATGCCGGCGACCCAGCCGGTATGCCCCAACAATGACTTATTGGACGTCACGTAGCAGGCCGAATTTTTCTTGAGGCTCTCTTTGAGGGTCTGTATTTCGGCCTGGTCGCCCGCACGTGTTCCGGTGGCATGCGCCACCACCCAATCGATATCGGTGGATGTGACGTCCGCCGAGTCGAATGCCCGCGCCACCGCGATCTGCTGGCCCTTCGGGTTCGGTGCGCAGATGGCCCGACCGCGACCATCCGAGGACGTGCCGACACCCGCCAGCACACCGAGGATCTGATCGCCATCGGCTCGGGCCCGTTCCAGGGTCTTGAGGATGACGACCGCGGCGCCGTCGGAGAACAGCACGCCGTCGGCGTCGTTGTCGAACGATCGAATGTCCTCGCTCGCCGACAGTCCGTGCAGACTGGCGAAGAGGGTGGAATTGCGCGGGCCGACGGCAAAGGACGCACCGCAGGCGGCGATATCGCAGGTGCCGTTGCGCAGCGCGCGCATGCCGATGCTCAACGAATACAACGACGAACTGCAGGCGGTGTCGACCATCACGAGTTCTGCATCGTCGGGCAGAATGCCCTGCGCGGCTTCGGATCCCACCGCATACGGCAGGCTGGCTGCGGCATTGTCGGTGGCGTGCGGCAGCGCCTGACGCAGTTGCGCCAGGGCCGCCGACACCGCGGAGTCGGTCAGGTCGAGATGCGGTGCCAATCTGGCCTTGACGCTCTCCCAGACCAGGGATTCCTCCAGGTGTTGACTGCCGTCCGCGGTATACCCGACGGCGAAAAGATGCCGGTCCCGGTCAACGCGGTGCACACCCTGCAGGGCCTGGATCAAGGAATGACGCAACCAGGTGGTGGTGTAGTCCTCCTCGGGAATCCCGGGCTCGGCCGAATCGCGGATATATCCCGACTTCCTGGCATAGGTGCTGTCCTCGACTCCGCTGCCGTCCTCGGCGTAGAAGTTCTCGATGTCCCACCGCGCGCCCGGCTCGCTGAAAACCGGCTGATCCGCCATGAGCAGGCGGAACAGTGATTCCGGGTCGCTGGCGCCAGGCACCTTGAGACCCATTCCGACAATGGCAATGTCCATCCCGGAGTCCTGCTCGGCGGCGCCGTGGGGCCTGAGTGGCCCCTGCTGGCCGGGCTCGGCCTGCTCCGGCGGCAGTGCCTGGCCGGGGTCGACCGTCTCGTCGAACGCCATTCCACCGTCCACGGTGACCTGCTGGCCGGTGATCGACGATGCGGCATCGGAGGCCAGGAAGAGCACAAGCCCGGGCAGCAGACCGGCGGCGGAATTGTCGATCAGGTTGCCCTGCAGGGTGTTCACCCGGATGTTCAGCCGCGCGTAGTCACCGGCCAACTCTCTGGTGAGTCCCGCGCAGTTGTTGCCCGCCTTCCCGCCGGAGGTGTCGCCGGCCGGACCGGCGTCGGTCGTGGTGAGGTGGACGATGGTTCCGCCGCCACCCGCGGTGAACAGTGGAACAGCCAGTTCGGCGCACCAGCGCAGGAATTGCGCAACGGGGTCCATCCCTTTCGGACCGGACTCTGCCGGCCCAGGCGCCCGTACGTCCGCGGACGGACCGACGGCAACAGCGGCTGCGCGGTTGACAAGAATGTCGAGGTGGTGATGTTCGCGCTGGATTACGGCGAACATCTCCTCCACCTTCGCCCGATCGGTGGGGGAGCAGAAGTACAACGCGCCGCTCGAACCGGCACCGATCACCTCGGCCAAGGCATCGTCGGAGGCCGCCTCGTTGCCGCTGCTGTGGATCAGGACGTGGGCGCCCCGTTCGGCGAAGGCGCGGACGACGGCCCGCCCGACACCGCGGTCGCCGCCCATCACCAGGACTGTCTTGCCGGTGAGATCGCTCATCTGGCTACGCTCATCCTGTCGGTTGTCAGCACGAGGTCGGCGATATTTCCCAACGTGGTGAGTTCGGTGAGGTGAAGTTCATCGGGATGCAGGACCAGCGCGTAACGGTCACTGACCTGAGCCAGCAGCTCCGTCTGCTTGACCGAGTCGACGCCGAGATCCGCTTCGAGATCGGCGGTCTCGGTGAAGACGGATGCCGGATAGTCGAGGGCGGCTGCGTACGTCGTCCGTAGTTCGTCAAGGATCTGGGTGCGACTGTGCTGGCGGGGTGCGGGGAGGGGCGCCGACGTCGGGGGGTTCGTTGCCGGGCCGGTCGCCGTCTTGGCCGGCGAGGGGTTCCGCTCCATGCAGGCCAGTACGAAGGCTGAGATCTTGCCAAGGGACGTGAGCTCGGACAGCCGAAAGTCCGCGGGATCTGTGTGCAGGGCGTAACTGTCGGTCACCCGGGCGAGCAGTTCGGCTTGTTTGACCGAGTCGACGCCCAGGTCGGCCTCCAGGTCGGCGTCTTCGGTGAACACGGATTCGGGGTAGTCCAGAGCCCGCGCATAGGACGCCCGGAGTTCGGTGAGCAGTTGCGTCTGGCTGGGGTGGCTTTGATCGGGCGGTAGCGGTGACGGTGACGGTATCGGAGCCGGGCCCGACTGAGGCGGTGCGCCATCGTGCGCCGAGTTGACGGGGCCTGCGGCCCGAAGCTCGCTCTGGTGCCGGCCCAATTCGCCGGCCGCTTTCTCGATCGCCGTGCTCGCCGAACCACGCGATGTCAGGCAGGCGATGGTCCTGATGTCCGGCACGGTGTGCCGCGCCAGGCTGGTCAGCGCATCCCGCGCGCCGCATTCGACAAAGTGCGAGAAGTGCTGTGCGTGAAGCATTCTGATGCATTCCATGAAGTGGACGGGCCGAACAAGGTGTGCCGCCAGCAACCCCGGAATGTCGTCGTCGTCGCGGTAGTACCGGCCGATGATCGGGGAGTAGACCCGGTATTGCAGTGGTCGTTGGCGGACCTGCGCCAGGCTCTGCAGAAACGGGGTGACTGCGGTCGACAGCAGCTGGTTGTGGAAGGCAAACGGTGACTTGAGCATCGCGCCACCGATGCCCAACGCCGTGGCCGCGGCTTGTACCCGGACCAGTGCTGCAACGGTGCCGGAGAGCACGGTTTGTCGCGGCGCATTGTGCGCGGCGACAGCGACCACCGGGTCGTCCGCTGCGCGAACCAGGGCGGCCGCAGTCTCCGCATCCGCCGACAGTGCCAGCATTCCGCCGCCGGCCGCGGGGGTTCGCGCTGCAGCGTGCGTCCTCGCCTGGACGATCCGGGCGCCGTCGGCGACGGAGAACGCCCCGGCGCAGGTCAGCGCCGCGACCTCGCCAAGGCTGTGCCCCACGAGCACGTCCGACGGTCCGATGCCGGTTTCCAGCATCGAGAACACGGCAATGGACAGGCCGAAGATGCTGGTCTGCAACGCTCCCGGCGCGTGGGCGAGAAGCTCATCGATATCGCGCGGCGCTGCCTCCAGGGCCAAGCAGTCCGTCCGGTTGCCGTTGATCTCGGACACCGCAGCATCGATCTGTGCGAAGCCGGTGGCGATGTCCGGATGGCCGCCCAGCTCCGCGAGCGCGCCAGGTAGGTAGGCGCCCTGGCCGGGGAAGAGAAAGGCCGTTCGCTGCATCTTCGACATGGGTCTCTTTTCTTGGCTTGATCGACCTGCTCGACCTGCCGCTGATCGGGAGTAGTGCCGGACGCCGTCCGTCTGCTACGCGGAGAGTTTCTTGGGCACTGCGACGTCCAGTTCTCGTGGATGTTCGGTACCGACCGATCGCCAGCCCAGTTCGGCCAGTGCCGCCTTGTCGACCTTTCCGTTCTGGTTGAGCGGCAGTTCGTCCAACACGCGGCAGTGCCGCGGAACCTTGTAGTGCTCGATCTGCTCCACCAACATTTGATGCAGCTCCGTGCGCGTCAGGTCGGTGACCGCGAACAACACCGGTTCCGGTCGCTGCGCGTTCGGCGGTAATACTGCAGCAGCGGTCACCCCAGGTATCCGAATAGCCGCGGCCTCGACTTCGATCGCGCTCACCCGAAAACCGTGCGACTTGTAGATGTCGTCGCGGCGGCCGGAAAAATACAAGAACCCGTCTTCGTCGAGCCAGCCGTAGTCACCGGTGTGCAGTTGGGGAAAGAGCCCGGCGACCCGGCGGAATCGCTTGGCCGTCAGTTCCGGGCGGCGCCAATAGCCGGCCATCACATGAGGTCCACGAACGATGATCTCGCCGACGGTCCGCGGCGGAACGGGGTGCCCGTCGTCATCAACTACGACGACTTCGGTCCCCGGAAGCGACTTTCCGCACGAGCCGGGTCGCTGCTGGTCGTGATCGGGCGGCATGATCGAGACGCGCTTGCATTCGGTCAGCCCGAACATCAGCTGCACCTGCAGCCCGGGCAGCTGCTTGCGCAGTTGGTCCACGATCCTGGCCGGCAGATCGGCGCCGGTGTTGGTGAGCAGGCGGAGTGGGATGGTTCCGCCGTGGCGTTCGATCAATCGGGCGAGGATCGCGGCCAGCGAGGGAACGCCGGGGAGCACCGTCGCGCGGGATTCGCGCAGTCTGCGCAGCAGCAGGACTCCGGCGTCCGCCGCATCGGCGAGATGGACATGAGCGCCGGCCAGGGCGGCGACAAAGAGCTGGTACATCCCGTAGTCGAACGACAGTGGCAGCGGGGAGTACACGACATCACTGGGCCGGTAACACAATTGCGACTGAATCGCGCTGGCGGCGAAGACCACCTGGGCATGGGTGGACACCACCGCATTGGGCATCCCGGTGCTGCCCGACGTGTAGATCAGACAGACCGGGTCGACAGTGAGCGGGGCCGTGGTGAATGGCGCTGGAGGCAACTGCTGCTGAATGTCGGCCATGCCGTGCGCGGCCTGTGCCGGGGAGGCGACCAGAACGCCGTGATCCTCGGCGATCCGTTCCGCTCTAGGGTCATCCGTGATCAGCAGGACCGGCTCGGTATCGCGCAGAACGTGCAGCAACCCGTGGGAAGTGACCTGGTCATGCAGGATCACGTACACGACACCGACCCTGGAACACCCGTAGATCAGTGGCACATGGACCTGGTGAGTGGGTGCGGCCACCACCAACCGGTCCCCACGCCGCAGGCCCATGCGGGTCAGCCACTGGGCGATCCGGAGGCTTTCCGTTCGCAGGTTGCGATAGCTGGATGTGACACCCTTGACGGTGACTGCCGGGGATTCCGGGGTTCGCTCGGCGGCCGAGTCGAGGATTTCATGCAGCAGGGCGATTGTCATGGGGCACACCTCATGTCGGCTTGACTTGATGGCAGGAAGACCTCCGTCGCAGGCTCGCCCGAACGGGCACAAGCTGGGGCTGAGAGCTCCAGATGCAGAAGCCCAACTGTGTGGAGGGCAGGCTCGTACTCGACGACGGCAATGCGGCGGGACCGGGAATCGGGTCTGGCAAGTTCCTGTGCCAGTGCGCTCCACACCGCCGAGCACAGTTGATCGGCCGGGGCCCGTCGCACCAGGTGGGCCACCCCGCTCGGCACATGGGCGCCGATGATGGCGAGATCCACTGGGGTGCAGGCCAACTCGGCGGCGACCAGTGCCTCGACCTGCTCCGGCGGGATGTTCGTCAGTAATCGCAGGGTGTGCAGGTTCGCTTGACCGCCGTCGCCCAGCAGGAGCCCGACCGCGTGGTCGGCAGCGGAATCCAGCGCCGCTAGTTGCGGGTCCGCGTACGGCACGGTGCCCTGATCCAGCGCGATGACCAACCCACGGCACTCGGGGTATGACCGAACCGCCTCCAGCGCGCTGAACGGCGCGAGCCGGCCAAGGTCGGAAATGGCGAACACCAGGGTGTTTCCGGCGGCGAGCGTGCCGGCCAGCGAAATCCGGGCGTCGGCGTCCGGGGTGGCATGGGCGATGACGATGATGTCCAGCGGGTCGTCGGCGCTGAATCTGCCGGCGAGGTCGGAGGTCATCGACGCGAAGGAATTGTGATATCCACGCAGATACCGGTCCCGGTCGACGCAGACCCCTGCCCAGTCAAGACGCTCCGACCAGAGCGCGAGAATTTCGTCACGGTCGGGCTTGTCGATCGAGTCGGCGAACACCGAATGATGCACCGCGAGCAGACCCGTGTTCATGACGATGTTCCGCGGTGCCGGAAGACCATTGCCGCGAAAACGGCGCCGAGGCCGACACTGACCATCAGGTAGTGATCGCCGGGGGCAAGCTGGTCCTGCTCGAGTGCGCACGCGTAGTTCACGAACGGATCGGCGCAGAAGCTGTGACCGGTCAAGGGCACGTTGGCCAGATAGATCCGCTCGACCGGATAGCCGATCAGTTTTGCGACCCTGACCCACGAAACCCGGTTCACGTTGTGCGGCAATATCATCGAGATATCGGCGAGTTCCAGCCCGGCTCTGCGGACAGCGGTCAGAATCACCTGGGCGAGCGTGTCCGGGTAGTCGCGCTGGAACTGCTGCCGAAGCTCTGCCGACATCTCGGTACTCGCCCGGTATGCGCCGTCGGTGTGCCAGACGTAGGACAGCAGGCGGTCGCCGGCATCCCCGCCGCCGATCAGGCAGGCGGCGGCGGACTCGCCCATCACGGTCGGCACCGGCATCTGCTGATTGACGTGGGGATAAGCCTTCTCGCCGGTGAGGACCAGGGCCAGAGCGTCACGATCACCGTGCGCGGCGAGCAGTCGACCGGCCAGGTCGACGGCCAGCAGGCCCGACGCGCACGCGTGCTGGGTGACGGCGAGGCCGACCGAGTGCTCGAGGCCGAGCGTGCGCCTCACCTCGAGGAGCGGATTCGCCGAGTACGGCCCCACCGGCTGGATCGTCCGAGCGTGAATGACGTAGCGCACCCGTCGGGCGGCCCAGGCGAGGGTGCCGATGGCCTTGGCGGCCGCCACCAGCAGTTCGTGCAACCCTGCGCCGGCATCGACCCGGACGTCCCGCAGGCCGTAGAACTTCACAAACATCTTGATGTCCAGGTCGGACAGGCCAAGGGCCGGCCCGGCCGTCTCGAGGTGGACCCCCGTCGGCGGGATGTATGCCGACACCGCGAGGAGATTGGTCTTCACGGCGAACCGCCGGGGAACGCCCGAAGTTGGCCTTCCGCGATGTTCAGCTTCTGGATCGAGGCGGTTCCTTCCATCACTTCGAAGCCGGCCGAGTCGCGTCGCCATTTCTCCAGCAGCGGATGGTTCAGCAGTGCGCCGCGCCCGAGCAGTGGGGGCAGCCGGCGGGTCGCCACCTGGGCAAGCTGGACGGCCTCGAGCTTGACCAGCGACGACAGATGCCCGCGACTGCGCCCGGCGTCGAGTTCGGCGGCAGCGCTGTGCAGCAGTCGGCGGGTGGCATCGATGCGACCGTCGAACATGTCCAGCACGGCGCCGGCGGAACCGGTTGCTGAGCAACGTCTTTCCCGGACGTAGTCGACAACCGCGATCGCAGTGCCGAGCGCCATGGCCGCGACCTGGACGCGGACGATGTCGAAAGCCTTGACGGCTCCCCAGATTCCCCTGCGGGTGCCGGGCAGATGCTGCCCCAGCACTGCTTCCGAGGGGATGGGCAAGTCGGTCATGGTGATCTCACCGATTCGCGCGCCGCGCAGGCCGATCGTCTCCAGGGGCGCGGTTCGCAGGCCCGGGGCCGGCTGGTTGATCAACACGGCCCTGATGGACAGGGGCGACGGACCGGTCCGCGCGAAAACCACGCCGACCGCGGCTCTCGAGGCGTTACCGACGTACCGTTTCGTGCCGGACAACAGGTAGCCCCCGGCGCCGTCCGGGCGGAGTTCGGCCCGCATGCTCAGGGCGTCGCTGCCCACCGTCGGCTCCGTGATGCCGCAGCACGACCAGGTGGTGCCGGAAGCCACAGCGGTGGCGAAGGCGGAGCGTTGTTCGTCGCTACCCAGTTGATCGACGACCACCCCGGCGACCGACGGCCCGGGACAGGCCAGCACCACACCGGCATCCCCGCGAGCCGCCTCGACCAGGCCGGCAACGAGTTCGGCGTACCGGGTCGGCGACCGCCCGATGACGCCCATGCTCACCCGGTGAACCGCGTGAACGGCCGGCGCGGCAAGGTGTTCGGCCATGTCATCGGGAGCGCGGTCGACGTCGAGCGCTCGGTTGCGCAGATCACCTGCGTGGAAACGGATTTCCTCCTGCAGCAGGCGCAGTCGGTCGTCGAGGTCGATCAGCACGGTGGATCCCCCTGACTGCCCGGATCCCACAGGTCACGCAGCAGCGCAACCACGTGCAGGCAGCGAACCGGGTGGTCCAGCAGGAACCCGGCCGCCCCGAACATGGCGACCACCAGGTTGTCTGCCCGGTCGAGTCGATCGTGCATCCATTCGGTCGACCGGGTGCCCACAGCGGGACCGGGCGCGGCGGTGATCGCCGAACTGCAGATCTCCAACGCTGCCGCGACCTCGGCGACGCTTTCCTGCACCATCTGACGCTGGACGAGCGGACGTCCGTCAGACATCCGACCGCGCAGGTGCTCGATCGCCAGACCTAGCATCCGTCGGGTCAGCCCGACGCGCAGCGCAAGGAGAATGAACGGCAACTCAGCGGGGCGAGCGTGTGCCGGCTCGGGTGGCAGCTCCGCCTGGACGAGTGCCAGTCCTTCGAGAGCAGCCACCCGGCCCGCGAAGGGCAATGTGTCGGGCGGCAGGTGGGCCGGCAGGGCATCAGTACTCCCGGCCGGCACCAGGGTCCAGCCGAAGGTGCTGCTGGGCGGCGTCACTCGGGCCAGCGGGACTGATCCGAGCGCGGCCGCCAGGCCTTTCGTGAAGGCGGTCTCGGTGACCTGGTCCAGCGCGGGTGCGGGCACCGCATTGCTGCCCAGGTCCCCGGTGTTGATCACGGCGCCGATCACGGCACTTTCGCCATTTTTGTCATGTAGTCGACCAGTGTCCCGACGCTGACGAACAGCGCCGGTTCGAGCTCGTCCGGATCCACCTCGAACGACCCGAGGTCCTCGAGATTCATCAGCATCTTGAGCATGCCCGTGGAGTCCAGGCCCAGCTGAGCCAGTTCGGTGTTCTCATCCAGCTCCGGGATTTCCCGGGACGTGACCCGCGAGATGACCATCCGGATTTGTTCGATCAACTGTGTGCGTTCCATCGGACGGCCCCCAAAGTGGTAGAAGTGCTGTTTTCGGATCAGGTCGACGGGTTGATCACGATCGCGGACGAGGTAGTCCCGACCCTCGCGGAGCAGCACCTCGGCGGCGTATCCGTGGCTCAGGAAGAGTCCGGGCGAGGCAGTTGCCGCATAAGCGCCGGACCGGCCGATCGCCAAGACATCGCCGGGCCGCAGGGGCGGCAACGCGACGTCCTTGAGGACCGTGTCGTTGGGCGTGCACAGCGGCCCGGTGACGGTGCAGGGCCGGGATGCGTCATTGCTCGTCCTGCTGATCAGGCGAACCGGAAGGTTCCGACGCAGGTAGGAGCCGACGCCGGCCGCGGCCGAATGCTGGTGGCTGCCACCATCGGTCACCGCGAAATGTCGATCGCCGGATTCCTTCATGTAGCGAACGCCGATCAGGTACTGCCCGGCGCGCGCGGTGAGGTACCGGCCGGCCTCGAACAGTAATCGGGCGCTGCCGTGCCTGCTCGCGAAGTCCGCAACGACGCCTGCCAGACCGGCGGCGAGTTGGCTCAGGTCGGGATCGGTCTCGTCGGCGAAGTAGGCCACACCCAGCCCGCCACCGACATCGACGGCGTCCAACCGGATGCCGGTGGCGGCGGCGACGCGCTCGGCCAGTTCCAGATTGCGACGGGTGTTCTCCACCACCAGTTCGGCATCAAGGATGCGGGTGCCCACATAGACATGGACGCCGCAGATGTCCAGGTTCGGGTACCTGTCGGGCAGCGGTCCGGTCGCCAGCAGCTGGGCCTCGTCGATTCCGAACTGGCGGGGTTTGCCGCCCATCGTGAGTGCGCCACCCGGCGCGCTCGCCGTCGGGTTGACCCGCAGCAGCACCCGCTGCCGTCGGCCCTGGACGGCGCAGATGTCGGCCAACTCGGTCAGCTCGCCGAACGACTCGGCAACGACCGCGTAGATGCCCGTCGTGACGCACGCCCGCAGTTCCGCCAACGACTTGCCGGGCCCGAGGAAAATGATGTCCCCAGGTGCCACACCAGCGGCGATGGCCGTCCGCAACTCGACCAGCGAGCACACCTCGGCGCGCGCGCCGAGCGCCGCCAACAGGGAGACCACGCTGATATTGGGATTGGCCTTGAGCGAGTAGAAGACCTCCAGTCGGGACGGCAGGGCGGACCGGAGCTCGTCCACACCGGCAGCCAGCGCTTCACCGTCATAGACGAACAGCGGCGTCCCGTACCTGGCTGCCAGGTCCAGGTACGCGGCTGAATCGAACTCGCAGTACTGCACTAGATGGGCCCCGTCCGCTGGCTGTACAGTCCACCCCCCGATGGACCTCTTGCAGTAGGTTGCGCGCGGTAACCATGGTTTTTCTATACAGGGCCTCAGGTACCGACCGGAGATCTCGTCAAGAACCGCCCGGAGATGTCCTATAGAAATGGTGTAGCCGGCCACGGCAGGGTTTCCCGCAGGTAGTCGCATGGGGTGCATTCGCGGGGGCGAACGCGTGGGGATCTGGTCGAGGGGGCGGAATGGATGTCGGCCGGCCGCTGTCCGTTGGGCAGCAGTCACTGTGGTTGCTGTACCGGCTCGAGCCGGACAGCCCGGCCTACAACGATGCCGGTGCCGGTCGGCTCACTCCCGGTCCAGACATTGCGGCGCTGGCTCGCGCCGTCCGGCTACTCCTCCAGCGACACGAGATACTTCGCTCGCGATTTGTCGAGATCGACGGACTACCAAGGCGTATCGAAGAGCAGAGCGGCACCGTGCTGGAGGTTCGCCGGATCGGCGGGATGGACGAGGCGACCTTGTTGCGTGCCGTCAACGCGCTGGCGAAGCAGCCGTTCGAGCTCGAGCGGACCGGACCGCTGCGGATCGTGTTGCTGCAGCGCGAATCGGACGCGGTGCTCGTGGTGGTGAACCACCACATCGCGACCGATGCGGCATCGCAGTGGATCATCTGGCGTGACCTGCTCGATTCCTATGCAGCCTATGCGCAAGGGCGACATCCGGAATTAGTGCCGTTGACCGGCAACTACCACGACCACGTCATTGCCGAGCAACGGCTGCTGACGGCGAAACGCGAGCAGTTGGAACGGTATTGGCGCGGCGTGTGCGCCGGGATCGAAGCTGCGGAACTGCCCTTGGACCGGCCCCGTCCCCACCGCCGGTCAGCGCCGGGTGCCACCACCTCGCGGCGATTGTCGGATGAGTTGGTCGATGGCGTGCACCGGACCGCGGCCGAATTGGGGGTTACGCCGTTCGCCCTGCTGTTGGGGGTGTTTCAGTCCCTGATCTACCGCCACACCTCGCAGAGTTCCTTCCTGGTCGGGTGCCCGACCACCACGCGACGCCAGCGACGGGCGATGGGCGTCGTCGGGTACTTCGTCAACACGCTTGTCATCCGGACCGACTTCGAACCCCACACCACCTTTGCGCAGGCGGCGAAACTGGCTGCACAGCAGATCATGTCGGGAACTGCGCACGTTGGACTCCCCTATCCGCTGCTGCAACAGCTGGACGCTGGGCCGATGAGAACCCGTCGCTCGGCGTTCTTCCGCATCGCGGTCACGATGGTCAGCGCAAGTCGGTACGGGACTGCGCTGGACGATCTGGCCGACGGCAAACAAGTCACCAGCGTCGGCGGCCTCCGTATGGAGATCATCGATGTCCCGCGACTGGAGGGGCAAGCCGACCTCAACGTCGAGATCACCAGGTCGACGAACTCGCTCACGCTGGTATTTCGGTACGACACCGGCCTTTTCGACGAGTCGACGATCGTGCGGTTGCTGGATTCCTACCTCCGGCTGGTCGAGGCGGCGGTGTCGGACGCTGCGATGCCGGTGACGGCGGTGTCCCTGCTCACGCCCGAGGAACGAGCTCACCTGCTGGCATTCGCCACCGGGGCGGGACCGGCACCAGATAGTACGAGAACGGCATAGCTGCGATATAGAAGCGCATTTCATGCTGAGAGCTATTGCGCGCCGGGGTGGGCTGCGCATGGGGGGCAGCTGGTTCGCGATCGCCGGAAGCGGCGTTTGGAGCCGATCAGAGAGGGGGCAGCCGTGGCACGACGGGCGGTCAAGGGAATTCTGGCAACGATCGGCGATACCCCGCTGGTGGAATTGGAGGGACTGCGTCCAGGGTTCGATTTCCGGGTGTTCGCCAAGATGGAGAAGTTCAACCCCGGAGGCAGTGTCAAGGACCGGTCGGCGTTGGCCATGCTGCAGGCTCAGATCCTCACCGGGGCCGTTCAACCGGGTCGGTCGGTGGTCATCGAATCAAGTTCGGGCAACCTGGCCGTTGGCCTCGCCCAGATCTGCCGCTATTACGGCATCGACCTGATCTGCGTCGTCGATGCCAAGACCACCGACCAGAACCTGGCCATCCTGCGCGCCTATCAGGCCAAGGTCGAGGTCGTGACCGAGCCGGATCCGGCGACCGGGGAATACTTGCCCAGCCGGCTGCGACGAGTCCGCGAGCTGCAGGCCCTCATCCCACATTCCTATTGCCCCAACCAGTATGCCAATCCGCTCAACCCGAATGCGCATGAGAACACCATGCGGGAGATTGTCGAGGCGCTCGACGGCCGGGTTGACTACCTGTTCTGCGCGACCAGCACGTTCGGCACCATGCGTGGTTGTGCGCAGTACGTTCGGCACCAGGGGCTGGGCACCGTGCTGGTCGCGGTGGATGCGAGCGGCAGCTTGCTGTTCCGCTCCCGAGCCGGTCGGCGGCTGATCCCCGGACACGGTTCCGCGGTGCGTCCGGCCCTGCTCGACCCCTCCCTGGTGCACGAGATCGTTCACGTGGACGATCTCGACTGTGTCGCTGCCTGCCGCAATCTGACGCTGCAGGAGGGAATCCTGGCCGGTGGATCATCCGGGGCCACCCTGGCTGCGGTCCGTCAACTGGCGCACCGAATTCCGGCCGGTGCCAATTGCGTGTTGATCTTCCCCGATGGCGGTGACCGCTATCTCGACACCATCTACTGCGACTCGTGGGTGCAGGAGCACTTCGGTGACGTCTCCGGCAGGTGGTCGCAGCAACCGCTCGACGAGGCGGCATTGTGCTGATCGTCGGCCACGATCTGGTTTCCGAGCTGCTCCGCGGGCGCGAACGTGACCTCATCGCGTTGGTGCGGGACACGTATGTGCACCACCATCACGGTTCTGACGCGCTGCCCCTTTCCACGTTTCTGCGCTTCCCCGACGAGCCAGCCAATCGCATCATCGCGTTGCCCGCCTTCGTCCCTCGCCCGATCCCGGCGGCCGGGGTCAAGTGGATATCGTCATTTCCAGGCAATGTGCAGTTCGGCCGGCCAAGGGCAAGCGCGGTAATTCTGCTGAATTCGCTCCGCACGGGTCACCCGGAGGCGCTGATCGAGGGCTCCTTGATCTCCGCGCGCCGGACGGCAGCAAGTGCGGCACTGGCCGCCGAGCTACTGACCACCGACAGTACGCCGGCCGGCGTGTCGCTGATCGGCTGCGGGGTGATCAATTTCGAGATTCTGCGCTTCCTCTCAGTGGTGTTCCCGGCGATGACCAGCATCGCGGTGCACGACACCGACCCCGAACGGGCAGCGGAATTCGCGGCCACCTGCCGCGACCTGATGCCATCAGCCGAGGTAACAGAGCTCCGACAGCTGGATGACGCGTTGCGGCGACATGACCTGGTGTCCTTCGCGACCACCTCGACGACACCGCACACCGACCTCTCGGCATGCAGTCCGGGCACGGTGGTCCTGCACATTTCTCTGCGCGACGTGTATCCATCCGCCGTTTTTTCGCATCATAACGTCGTGGACGATGCGGACCACGTCTGCCGGGAACAGACATCCTTGCATCGTGCCGAGACCAACAGTGGGAATCGGGATTTCATCGCGACGTCCATTGCGGAGCTGATCACCGGGGAGCACCGCGCTGGGCGTTGCCGCGACAAGGTGACCGTGTTCTCGCCCTTCGGCCTGGGCGTGCTGGATATCGCGCTGGCCGGTTTTGTCCGCGAATTGGCCGAGTCGGCCGAGCGGGGCGAGCGAATTGTCAATTTCCTGCCGGGCCAAGGGGCCCAACTCAATACCCGTTGAAATGACGAAAGGGAGCACAGTCGTGTCCGAAGAGCCGAACTACCGTGTCGTGGTCAATGCCGAGGAGCAGTACTCGATCTGGCTGGCCAATCGGGCGTTGCCGGCGGGGTGGGCCGCCGAAGGCGTCGAGGGTACGCGCGAGGAATGCCTGGCCCATATCGGCGAGATCTGGACCGATATGCGACCGCTGAGTCTCCGGCAGCGGATGGCTGCGCACAACGCCTGAGCGTTTCGTCGCCTTCTTCGAAACCAGCACGTCGATACCAGCACGTCGAGACAAGCTAAGGACCAACATGAGTGCGCTGCCTGCCGGATTTGACCATTCCGCTTTCACCGCGCAGGAGGCGCATGTCGGTTCGCCCGGATCTGGCGGGTTGTTGCCGATGCTCTTCGCCGCGCAGGCCGCCCGTACTCCGTTGGCCCCTGCGGTCGTCGACGCAACCCGACAGATCAGCTACCGGGAGCTCGACCGACGGGCCAACCATCTCGCCTATTTCCTGCGGGGTCAGGGGGTTGGCCCCGAGACCTTGGTGGGTGTCTGCCTTTCGCGCAGCGCAGACCTTGTTGTTGCGTTACTGGCGGTGTGGAAGGCGGGCGGCGCATACGTTCCGCTGGATCCGTCGCACCCTGCCGATCGGATTCAGTGGATCGTTGCCGACACCGGCCTCCGGTTGGTCATCACCGACGAGTCCAGTGGAAACGTGTTCACCGGCACTGCCGCGCGTCCGGTATCGCTGGACGGGCTCTGGCACGCCCAGGACGGTCTGCCGGATGGGCCACCCGACCTCGGCTTTGGCCGGAACAGTTGCGGGGGAGTTGGTATCGACCCGGACAACGCCGCATACGTGATCTACACCTCCGGCTCGACAGGTCGACCGAAGGGTGTCGTCGTCACGCACGCCGGTATCGCCAACCGGGTGCAGTGGACCGTCACCCGGCATCGGCTCGGCGCCGGCGACCGGACCCTGCAGAAGACATCACTCGGATTCGATGCGGCCAGCTGGGAGTTCTTCGCTCCCTTGGTCAGTGGCGGCGTTGTCGTCATGGCGCAGCCCGGCGCCGAGCGGGATCCGGCCGCCATGGTGCGCGCCGTGATCGAACACCGGATCACCGTGTTGCAGGGTGCGCCCTCGGTGCTGCGAGCGCTGGCGGCCGAGCCGCAGTGGGCGCAGTGCCGCTCGTTGCGGCTGGTGTTCTCGGCCGGCGAGCCGCTGCACGGCGCGCTCGCTGCCCAGCTGGCTGCGGTCCCGGATGTCCAGGTGTGGAACACCTACGGGCCGACCGAGTGCTCGGTGGACATCACCGCCCAGCCCTTCGACCCTGCCGGCGCCGCAGGCCCGGTTCCGATCGGAAAGCCGATCGACAACCTGCGGGCCCTGGTCCTCGACGGGCACGGTGATCCGGTGCCGGTCGGGGTTGCCGGGGAACTGTATGCGGGGGGTGTCGGGCTCGCGCGGGGCTATCTCCATCGTGCCGAGCTGACCGCGGATCGGTTTGTTCCTGACCCGTACGGCAACCCCGGCGAGCGCCTTTACCGGACCGGCGACCTGGTTCGCTGGCGCGCCGACGGAACCCTGGACTTTCTCGGCCGGATCGATGACCAGGTCAAGATCAACGGCGTCAGAATCGAGCCGGGTGAGGTCGAGGCAGCACTGGCCACCCATCCTGATATCGAGTCGGCAGTGGTCATCGCGCACGTCGAGCCGGATGGCGACAAGCGTTTGCTGGCCTACCTACTCGCCCGTCGTCCGGTGCAGCCCGAGCAGTTGCGCGGATTCCTTCGCGACCGGCTTCCCGAGGTGTTCATCCCCGCCGCGTTCGTCACGCTGGATGAGTTCCCGCTGAACGCGAGCGGCAAGGTGAACCGCGGCGCCCTCCCGGCGCCCGAACTGGTCATCCGGAACGGCCGGCCGCCGTTCGAGCCGCCGACCACCGAGGCCGAATTGATCGTCGCCCGGGTCTGGTCGGACCTACTGGGCGTGCAGGACATCGGCCTGCGGGACGACTTCTTTTCACTCGGCGGCGAATCCCTGATGCTGACCCGGTTGGCCGGCCGACTGCGGGCCGAGATCGGCGGCACCATCGACCTGCGCGGCCTGTTCGATGCGAGCACCGTGCAAGCGCAAGCAAGCCTGATCGAGCCGCGTGAATTGCCGGACCGACTAGAAACCGGTGTTCCGGAGGACGTTCCACGGCTGGCTCGGGACCGGGCGCTACCGCTGTCGTTCGGTCAGCACCGGCTCTGGTTTCTCGACCGGCTGCATCCCGGATCCGCGGAGTGGGTCGCCCCGGTCTTCCTGCGCATCCCGGCGGACGTCGCCGTGCAGACCGTCCGGCAGGCGCTGAATGCGCTGGAGGAGCGCCACGAATCGTTGCGCACCAGGTACATCGTCGTCGATGACGAACCGGCCCAACTGGTCGTCGGCGCAGCTCCGGTGGAGCTGCGGGTCGTGGAGGGCACCGTCGATGACCTGACGCGCCTGTTCGGTGAGCAGTTCGAACGCGGCTTCGACCTGGCCGATGGACCGCTCTGGCGCGCACTGCTGGTCCGGCTGCCCGGCCAGGACCACGTCCTGTTGATGACGGTGCACCACATCGCCTCGGACGGTTGGTCGGCGGTTGTTCTCGAGCGTGAGGTGCGCGAACTGTGCGTCAGTGCCCACCAGGGCCGCCCGGCGATGCTCGGCCCGTTGCCGGTCCAGTACGCCGACTTCGCGTCGTGGCAGCGCGTGCAATTGACCGATGAAGTCACTGCCCGCGAGCTCGGCTACTGGCGCGAGGCGCTGACGGGGTTGGAGCCACTGGACCTGCCGACCGACCGCGCGCGCCCGTTGGACCGGGATCCGGCTGGCGCCGGCGTCGAGGTCCTCCTGCCGCGCGAGCTCACCGATGCGGTCCTGAACCTGGCCGGCAAGACCGGCACAACACCATTCATGACCATGCTGGCCGCCTGGGCGACGACGCTCGCGCGGCACAGCGGTCAGTCGGAGTTCGCGCTCGGCACTCCATTGGCCGGACGGCACCGGACCGAATTCGACAATGTCGTCGGGCTCTTCCTCAATCCGATTGCGTTGCCCTGCAACCTGTCCGGCAATCCCACCTTCACCACGACGCTGGACCGGATCCGGCAGAGCTGCGTGTCAGCGCATGCCCATCAGCAGATCCCGTTCGAGCGACTGGTCGACGAGCTGGAACCGAACCGGGATCTGTCCCGCACCCCGCTGTATCAGGTCGCCTTCGACCTGCAGTTCGGCGACCTGACGACGAGTGCGACAGCCGATCCGTTGACAGCGCAGGCGTTTCAGCGCGCCTGGCGAGTGGCCAAGACCGACGTGACGCTGTTCGTCTGGCAGCGCAGCGACGGCACGATGACCGGAGCCCTCGAGTACTCCACGTCGCTGTTCGACGAGTCCACCGTGCGGCGGCTGGCGGATCACTTCGTGCGGGTCCTGGAAACCGTGACCGCAGACCCCGGCATCCGGCTGTCGGAAATCGACATGTTGACGGCCGACGAGCTGCAGCGAGTCTTGGTTGAGTTCAATGCGAGCGCCGGCCAGCGTCGAGAGCAGTGTGTGCACGAATTGTTCCAGTCGCGGGCGCTGGCATCGCCGGACGCTGTCGCCATCGAGTTCCGATCGCAGCGGCTGACCTACGCGCAGCTCAATTCCCGCGCCGACGACCTGGCCGACCGGCTCATCGCCGGCGGGGTGCGGCCGGGTCAGGTCGTCGGTGTGCTGCTCGACCGCGGGCCCGATCTGGTGGCCGCCATGCTCGCGGCGTGGAAGGCCGGCGCCGCCTACCTACCGATGGAACCGAGTTGGCCCGACGCCCGGCTCAATGACGTGCTCGCCGCAGCAGGCAGCGCGGTGTTACTGACCGATTCGACCTATGGCGATCGATCCGGGGGGCCAACCGTGTTGGTCGATGTCCCGCCGCCGCTGTTCGACGCCGTTTCATCGCGACCACGTTCGATCGACCCGGATCTGGCTGCCTACGTCATTTTCACCTCCGGCTCGACGGGGCGCCCGAAAGGGGTCCAGATCAGTCACCGCAATCTGGCCAATCACCTCCTGACCTGGGGCGGGGAACTGCTGGGCAATCGTTCCGGGGGGACACCGCTGTTCTCGTCGGTCGCCTTCGACCTCGTCGTCACACCGATCTGGGCGCCGTTGGTGCACGGGCAGCGACTCTGCCTGCTGCCGGCGGACCTGGAGTTGAGCGAGCTGGGGACGCAGTTGGTGCGTAGCGCGCCGTATGCCTACATCAAGCTGACACCCGGGCACCTGGACGTTCTCGGTAGTCAATTGACCGATCGGCAGTTGGCCGGGCTGGCCGAGGTTTTCGTCGTCGGAGGCGAGCCGTTGCCGCCGTCGCTGGCGAATCGATGGCTGGAAATCCTCGGGCCGGGCCGGCTGATCAATGAGTACGGGCCGACCGAGATCACCGTCAGCAACTGCATTCACCCGGTGGTCGCGCCGATCGTCGGGCCGCGGGTGCCGATTGGGCGACCGATGCCGAACACCACGATGTACATCCTGGACGCGAACATGACGCCGGTGCCGGCGGGTGTCGTCGGGGAGCTGTACGTCGGCGGTGCCGGCGTCGGCCGCGGCTACATCGGCCAGCCGGCACTGACCGCAGACCGGTTCCTGCCCAACCAGTTCGGTGCACCGGGGAGCAGGCTGTACCGCACCGGGGACCTGGCCCGCTGGCTCGGTGACGGTTCGGCCGACATGATCGGCCGCGCTGACGATCAGGTCAAGATCCGCGGCTACCGGATCGAGCCCGGCGAGATCCGAGCAGTGCTGCTCGAGCTGGCGCAGGTGCGGGATGCGGTCGTCGTGGCCAAGGACGGCAGGTTGATCGCCTACACGGTGCCGGTCGATCCGGCGCTCCCGATGGATGACATTTCCCTGCAGCAGCACTGCGCTGACCGGCTTCCGGAGTACATGGTGCCCGCGGTGTTTGTCGGCCTGGCCGCGATTCCGCTGACGCCGAACGGCAAGATCGACCGCAGGCAATTGCCGGACCCGGGCGAGATGCCCGGCAGCCCAACGCCCGTCGCGCCACGCACACCGGTCGAGGAGCGCATCTGGGCGCTGTGGGCCGAGCTCGGCGTCACCGCCGGAGTCGATGACCGGTTCTTCCAGGTCGGCGGCAACTCGATCCTGGTGGTCCGGCTGATCTCCCGGATCCAAGCCGAGTTCGACATCAACCTACCGATCCAGGTGCTGTTCGAGCGGCCGACCATCGCCGGCATGGCAGCCGCTGTCGAAGAACAGATCCGGGCCGAGATAGCCGCGTTGTCCGACGATGAGGTGCTGGCCGAAGCATCGGCAGCGGACGGACTGTCCGCATGAGCCCGACCACGACCACTGAGATTGTCGAGACCCCACGGCCCGCCACCCTCGCCCGGGAAGAGTTGCTCAGCAGGAGATTGCGCGGCGCCCAGAGCGGTCGCCGGGGCGGGATACCCTCAGTGCGACGCACCGGCCCGTTGCCGCTGTCGACCGGGCAACAGCAGATGTGGTTCTTGAGTCGGCTGGAACCTGATAGTTGGGAGTACGCCGCCCCGCTGGCCCTCCGGCTGCGAGGGGAGTTGGACCCGGACCGGCTGCGGCTGGCCTTTGACGGCGTCGTTGCCCGCCACGAGATCCTGCGCACCCGTTACGGTTTGGATGGTGGTCGGCCGGTGCAGCTGATCGACCCGCCCGGGCCTGCCGAGTTCGAGCTCGTCGTGCTCACCGAGGGCACACCGGCCGAGCGGGCAGCGGCCGCCGCGGAATCGGCCAGGATCTTCCCCGGTGAGCCGTTCGTCCTGGAGGAGCAGTGGCCGCTGCGGGCGCGCCTGATTCAGATCGACCATGACGACCACCTTTTCGTCGTGGTGTTCCACCACATTGCCTGCGACGACTGGTCCGTCCGGTTGTTCCTCACCGACCTGCAGGCCATGTATGCCGGTGAAAAGGTGCCGCCGCTGCCGGTGCAATTCGTTGACTATGCGGTGTGGGAGCTGGGTCAGCAGGCCAACGGCTACCGACACCTGGAGTACTGGCGTTCGCAACTCGCGGACCTGACGCCGATCGAACTGCCAACGGATCGACCCCGCCCGGCCGTTCGCGACTGGCGCGGTGCCGCGGTGCCGTTCCGGGTCCCTGCCGTCACAACCGAGTTGCTGCGGGAGACCGCTCGACGGTGCGACGCCACCATGTTCATGACCCTGTTGACCGGATTCCAAATGCTGCTGAACCAGCACACCGGATCCACCGATATTCCGATCGGCACGGTGGTCTCCGTACGCGGCCGGCCCGAACTCCAGCAGGTCATCGGCTACGGCATCAACAGCCTGGTGTTGCGCGGCCGGTGGCAGGGGGATCCACGGTTCACCGATCTGCTGACCGCCTGCCGGACAACGGTTGCCGAAGCATTCGAACACATCGATACACCGTTTGCGGCGCTCGTCGATGCGATCGCGCCGGAACGGGACATGTCCCGCACTCCGCTGTTCCAGGTGGCCTTCACCATGAAGGAAACCCGTACCGGGGCACTGCATCTACCCGGCGTTCGGGCGGAGACCATAGAGGCCGAATCACCCGTCGCCAGATTCGATCTCACCCTGCAGGTGGAGGAGGCGCCCGACGGCACCCTGACCGGCACCCTGGAGTACGCGGAGGCGTTGTTCGAGCGAGCCACCGTGCAGCGGATGACGGATCACTTCGTCCGGCTGTTGGATCAGGTGGCGATCGCCCCGGAAACCCGGGTCTCGGAAATGTCCATGCTCGGTGACGCCGAATTGAGCGTGCAACTGGCCGGCCCCGCGGCCGGGCGGCCGACACCGATCACCAGGTGTGTGCACGAGATCTTCGAACTCCAGGCGACGCTGACCCCGGACGCCATTGCGGTGTCGGCAGACGGCGTTCACCTCACCTACGCCGAATTGAACGCCACCGCGAACCGGTTGGCGCATTGCCTGCGCGACCGGGGGGCCGGGCCCGAGACCGTGGTGGGGGTACACCTGGAGCGGGGGCCGCAGCTGGTGCCGGTGCTGCTCGCGGTTCTGAAGTCAGGAGCCGCGTACCTCCCGCTCGATCCGGCGCAGCCCGCCGACCGGCTCGCCTTCATGCTGTCCGATGCCGGGGCGACGCAGTTGATCACCTCCGGTGCGGCCGGCTCGCACCTTGCTGCCGCAATGGGAGCGACCGGCGCCCCGCAGGTGATCCTGTTGGAAGACAACGACTTCGCCGGCTACCCGGATAGCAATCCGGAGGTGCTCGGCTGCCCCGACAACCTGATCTACGTCATCTACACCTCGGGGTCGACCGGCCAGCCCAAGGGTGTCTGCATCACGCACGCGAACGTCCTGCGGCTGCTGACAATTGCGCATCGGCACTACAGATTCGACCGGACCGACGTCTGGCCGCTGTTTCATTCCTACGCTTTCGATGTCTCGGTGTGGGAACTCTGGGGCTCGCTGCTGTTCGGCGGGCGGCTGGTGGTGGTTCCGGCGCGGATCACCAGGTCGCCGGACGATTTCCTCGACCTGCTGGTCGAACATCGGATGACCGTGCTCAATCAGACCCCCTCCGCGTTCAAGGGTCTCGTCGCGTTGGCGGCCGCCGGCGACCCACGCATCGATCAGCTGGTGCTGCGGGCGGTGATCTTCGCCGGTGAAAAACTCGACTTCGCCGAACTCGCGCCGTGGGTCGCACGCCGGGGGTTACAGGCTCCGGTGCTGGCCAACATGTACGGCATCACCGAAACCACCGTCCACTCCAGCTTCTATCGGGTGACCGTCGACGACATCGACCGGGACAGCGGCAATCCGGTGGGATTCCCACTGGCCGATCTGCGGATCTATCTGCTCGACCGGAACGGTCGCCCGGTACCTATCGGGGTGCCCGGCGAGATCTATGTCGGCGGACCGGGGGTGGCCCGCGGCTACTTGAACCGACCGGCGTTGACCGCGCAGCGTTTCGTCCCTGACCCGTTCGGCGCGGCGGGCGGGGTGCTGTACCGCAGCGGCGACCTGGCCACCCGGATGCCCGACGGCAGTCTGCAATTCCGCGGCCGCATCGACGATCAGGTCAAGATCCGTGGCTACCGGATCGAATTGGGCGAAATCCAGGCGGCACTGACCGCAATCCAGGACATCAGCAACGCGGTTGTTCTTGTCCGGGAGACCGCCGGCGGCGATCGAACCCTGGTCGCCTATGTGGTTCCGCTTTCCGGCCGGACCATCTCGGTGACGGAGATACGCTCGACCCTGGCCGCCGGTCTGCCCGAGTACATGGTGCCGGCCGCCTTTGTTCAGCTCGACACGTTGCCGCTGACGACGAACGGCAAGCTGGACAAGCGGGCCCTGCCCGCGCCAGATCGCGCGTCGCTGGTGGCCGGCGGCAGTTGCGTTGCGCCGCGCACGGCAACCGAGGAACGGCTCGCCGAGATCTGGCGGGACACCTTGATTGTCGACCAACTCGGAGTACACGACAGCTTCTTCGACCTGGGCGGTGACTCGATCCGGGCGGTCGGCCTGGCGGCCGCGCTGCAGAACGCCGGATTCGACGTCGCGGTGCGCGATGTCTTCGAATACCGAACCGTTGCCGCGCTGGGGGAGTTCCTCACCGGCCGACCCGCCCCGGCCGAGGTTCCCTTGCCGGTGGCGCCCTTCGCACTGATCTCCGAACAGGACCGGGCCGCCCTGCCCGACGGGCTGATCGACGCCTATCCGGTGTCGATGGCCCAGCTCGGAATGCTGGTCGAAATGCTCGCCAATCGCGACAACGCCGCCTATCACAACGTCACCACGTTCCGGGTTCGGGACGAGGTGGCCGTTGCGGTGGCCGCCCTGCAGGACGCCGTTGAGGTCATCGTCGCCCGGCACGAAGTGCTGCGAACCGGATTCGAACTGGAGCAGTACTCGCGGCCGCTGCAACTGGTGTACCCGCGGGCCGAGATGACGCTGACCGTTCAGGACCTCCGCGGGCTGGATGCCGCTGCCGTCGACGCCGCGCTGCGCGAGTTCCAGGCGGGGGAGCGTGCGGAACTCTTCGACATCACCCGGCCCGGGCTGCTGCGGATCGCCGCCCACCTCTGTGACGGCGACGGCTGGTGGCTGTCGGTGACCGAATGCCATCCGATCCTGGAAGGCTGGAGTCACCACAGCATGGTGATGGAACTGCTGGCCTGCTACCGCAGCATCCGGGACGGGCGCGAATTGCCATTGGTCGAGCCCGCGGCACTGCGCTTCGCCGACTTCATCGCCGAAGAACTGTCCGCCGTCGAATCAGTGGCGGACCTCGACTACTGGCGGGAAGTAGCTGCGCAGCCGAAGTTCTCGCTGCCGACCGGGTGGGGGGAGGGCTCAACGGCCGCCGAGCGGTACGTGGTCGCCGTGCCGTACCACGACCTGGAACGTCCGCTGCGGTCGCTCGCGTCCCGGGCCAGGGTATCGATGAAGGCTGTGATGCTGGCGGCTCATCTGAAGGTGCTGAGCCAGCTCACCCACGAGTCGGCGTTCACCGCGGGGCTGGTCTGCGACGCGCGGCCCGAACGCGCCGGAGCCGACCGCGTCTACGGCATGTACATCAACACCTTGCCGTTCGGGTTCGACCGAACCGCCGCGACCTGGGGTGAACTCGTCCGCCGGGTGTTCGACCGGGAGGTCGCGCTCTGGCCGCACCGGCATTTCCCGTTGCCCGCCATCCAGCGTGCGGTGGGCGGCGAGCAGTTGGTCGATGTGTACTTCAACTATCAGGACTTCCGGCAGATCGACGACGGGATCGTCGACTACCGGGCGAGTCTGGACAACAGCGCCACCGAGTTCCCGATGTCGGTGTCCAGTCGGGCGGGACTGATCCACCTCACCGCGTCGTCGGCCGCGCTGAGCCGGGCACATTCCGACCTCGTGTTGGGGATGTACAGGGCCGTGCTCGAGGCGATGGCGGCCGGTGACGACGGCGACGCCCAGGCAACGTATTTGCCCGCAGGTGAAGGGGCCGAGCTGCTTGCCGGGCATCGGCAGACAGCCTTGGACCCGGTGGCGCATCGGCCGGTGGTTGATCGCCTCTTCGAGGCCGAGATCGTCGACTTCGCCGCCGGTATGCCGAGCGCGGAGCAGATCAGTCAACCGTCCCGGGTGGCCGACTTCGAGATGACCGAGGTCGCCGTGGTGCTGCTGGATGCCTGCGGCGATCTGGTGCCGGACGGGGTCGCGGGCGAGGCCCATCTCGACGGCCTCGGTGCGGCGTGGGGGTACCTGGGTCGGGCCGGACTCACCGCCGAGCGGTTCGTGCCGGACCCGTTCGGTGAGCCGGGCGCCAGGCTGTTCCGCACCGGCGAGCTGGCCCGCCGGCTGCCGGAGGGTGGTCTTGAGTTCCTGGGCAGGATCGGCCGGTCGGCTGCTGTTGCCACTGGTCCTCGGCCGGCCAGGGCCGGTGGGCCGAAACCCCTGGCTGAAGGTGGCTATGTCGCTCCTCGAACGAGCCTGGAAGTGCAGCTCGCTGCGGTCTGGACCGACGTGCTCGAGCTGGATCAGATCGGCGTCCACGACAGCTTTTTCGACCTCGGCGGCGATTCGATCCGGGTGATCAGCCTGGTCGGGGCGATGCGTGCCGCGGGGTTGGTTGCTTCGGTCCAGGACGTTTTCGAGCAGCCAACGGTGGCTGGGCTGGCCCAATTGATGACGGGTCGCCCGACGCCAGGCGTAGTGGTGGAACCTGTCGAGCCGTTCGCCCTGATCGATGAGCAGGACCGTCGCGCATTGCCGGCCACGGTGGTTGACGCCTACCCCTTATCCCAGGTGCAGCTCGGCATGCTGATCGAAATGTTGACCGGCGACACCGTGAATGCCTATCAGAGCGTCAATTCGTTCCTGATCCTGGACGACCGGCCGCTGCACAGAGGACGCCTCACTGCTGCCGTCGAGCAACTGACCGCGCGACACGAAACCCTCAGGACGTCAGCGAATCTCACCGACTACTCGGTGCCGATGCAGTTGGTGCACCGGACCGCGGAAATGCCGCTCTCCTTCCATGACCTGCGCGCCCTCGACGCCGACGAGCAGGACCGGATCGTGCGTGCCTACACCGCAGATCAGGGCGCCGAGCTGTTCGAACTGACCGCGGCGCCGCTGATGCGGTTCGCGGTGCATGTGCTGTCCGACCATTCCTGGCGGATCACCTTCACCCAGTCGCATGCGGTCACCGAAGGGTGGAGTTATCACTCCATGCTCATGGAGCTGATCAGCGCCTACCGGCAACTGCGAAGTGAAACCGTGCTGAGTGGTCCGGTACCGAGTGAGTCCCAGCCGGGTGAGTCGGTCGCTCCAACCGCCCGCTACGCGGACTTCATCAACGCTGAGCTGAGATCGTTGGATTCAGGGGCTGACCGCGACTACTGGGGCTCCCTGGTGGAACAGCACCCCGGACTGACCTTGCCGGTCGGCTGGACGTCGGATCCCGGGCACTCGCCGGAACCGATCCTGGGTGGAGTCCGGCTGGAAGCCGTCGAACAGGGGCTGCGTGCACTGGCCGCGACGGCGAAGGTCTCGCTCAAGTCGGTTTTCCTGGCCGCGCATCTGACGGTGCTCAGTCAGATCACGGACCAGGAGACATTCTCCACCGGCCTGGTCTGGGATGCCCGCCCCGAGTTGCCCGGCGCGGAGCGGGTGCTGGGGATGCATCTGAACACGCTGCCATTCCCCGCCGACCGCGGTTCGGCCAGCTGGCGGGAACTCGTCCGACAGGTACACGACCGGGAGCGAGAAATCCGTGCACACCGGCACTTTCCACTCCCGGCCATCCAGCGGCAGGCCGGCCGGGACCGACTGATCAACGTCATCTTCACCTACCTCGATTTCCACGTGGTGGACGGCGGACTTGTCGAACTGGACCGCACCATTTCCAACAGCCCGACCGAATTCGATCTCAGCGTCACCACGCTGAGCGGGCTGCTGGGCCTGAGCAGCAACACCGGAGTCTTCGACCGGGCCGGAATGAATCGGCTCTCGTCGATCTATGACGCGGTCCTGACGGCAATGGCGGCCGACCCCGACGGTGATGCGACGGGCAGCTTCCTGCCCACCGGCGAGCAGGACAGACTGCTCGGCGAATGGAACCCTCCGGTGCCTGCCGCAACGCCGCAACCGATGCACCGGCTGTTCGAACGCCGGGCGCAGGAAGCCCCGGACGCGACGGCGGTCATTTTCGCGGGCGGCGCCTTGTCCTACGCGGAACTCAACGCAAAGGCCAACCGGCTCGCCCATCACCTGATTGCGCTGGGTGCCCGACCCGGCACGCTGATCGGCGTCTGCCTGGACCGCGGCTTCGACCTGGTCTCGACAGTGCTGGCCGTGGTCAAAACCGGTGCCGGATACCTGCCCATCGACCCGGAGTTCCCGGCAGAACGACGCGAATTCATGCTGGCCGATGCCGCCGCGAAGCTGCTGGTGAGCCGGAGCGACGTCGCCACCGAACTGGTCGACAAGCCCTGCATCTTCAATGTTCTCCTCGACGTGGACGCCAAGACCATCGGCCGGCAGCCGGCCACCGATCCGCAGGTGGATGTCAGCGTCACCGACGTCATGTACGTCATCTACACCTCGGGCTCGACCGGCCGGCCCAAGGGGGTTGCGGTCGAGCACACCAACGTACATGCGCTCTTTGCCGGCACCGCAACCGATTTCGAGTTCGGTCCCGCCGACGTGTGGACAATGTTCCATTCCTACGCCTTCGATTTTTCGGTGTGGGAACTCTGGGGGCCGTTGGCCCACGGCGGCACGCTCGTCGTCGTCTCGCCCTCGGTGGCACGTCGGCCCGACGAGTTCCTCGATCTGCTGGTGCAGCACCGGGTCACCATGCTGAGCCAAACCCCCTCGGCGTTTCGGGCGCTGGTCGGTGCTGCCCGCGACGGCGACCGTCGGATCGGTCAATTGGCCCTGCGCTTCGTGGTCTTCGGCGGCGAGAAACTCGAATTCGCCGCACTGGCGCCGTGGGTTGCCCGGGTGGGGCTGGATCGCCCGGCGTTGATCAACATGTACGGGATCACCGAGACCACCGTGCACACCACGTATTACCGCATTCAACCGGCAGATCTGCAGACGCCGAAAATCAGCCGAGTCGGCCGACCGCTGCCCGGGTGGCAGGTGCACCTGCTGGACCGGGACGGCAATCTGGTGCCGATCGGCGTGCCGGGTGAAATCTACGTCGGCGGCAGTGGCGTCACCCGCGGCTACTTCGGCCGACCGGAATTGACCGCCGCGCGCTTCCTGCCGGATCCGTTCGGAACGAACGGGTCTCGGCTCTACCGCAGCGGCGACCTGGGACGCCGGCTGCCGGACGGGGACATCGAGATCCTCGGCCGGTTGGATGGCCAGGTCAAGATCAGGGGATACCGGATCGAGCTGGGCGAGGTTGCCGCCGCGACCACCGCGCTCCCAGGGGTGCGGGACGCCGTCGTGGTGGTCCGCGACGACTCGCTGATCGCCTACGTGATCCCCGATGCCGCCGAGGTCAATCCGATGGACCTACGGGCGCCGCTGCTGCGCACCCTGCCGGCGTACATGGTGCCCGCCGCGTTTGTGCTCATCGACGAGATCCCGCTGACACCAACCGGAAAACTCGACACGGCAGCGCTGCCCGCGCCCAGCCTGGGGGCAATCGGCGGCCGCGCCGACTTCGTCGCGCCCAGCACGCCAACGCAGCAGCGGCTGGCAGTTGCCTGGGCCGACGTCATCGGTCTGGCGAGGGTCGGAATCCATGACGGTTTCTTCGATGTCGGCGGCGATTCACTGCGGGCGGTCACCCTGGTCGGTGCACTGCGATCCGGCGGGCTGAATATCGAGGTCCGCGACATCTTCCTGCATCAAACGGTCGCTGAACTGGCGGAGCTGATCGACGGTCGCAATGACCGCACAGTGGCCTTCGAGCCCGTCGCCCGGTTCGCCCTGCTCTCCGCGGTTGATCGGGATCGGCTGCCGGACAACATCGTTGATGCCTATCCAGCGACCCAGGCGCAGGTCGCCATGGCCGTCGAGATCGAGAACAACCCGGAACGCGCGCTGTATCAGATCGCCTCGTCGTTCCGGGTGCGGGACGCCGTGCCGCTGGTCGCCGATGCTCTGCAGACGGCTGCACAAGAGCTTCTCGATCGGCACGAAACGCTACGCACCGAGATCGACCTGTTGGGCTACTCGCTGCCATTGCAGCTGGTGCATTCGGGCGTTCAGGTGGCGGTGCGGGTCTACGAAAGCACGGCCGGTCACCGCGAGTTTGTCGAGGCGGAGCGACGGAATGCGTTCACGCTGCACAACCCACCGCTGATCCGGGTAGCGGCGCACGCCGACGGGCCGGGCTCCTGGTGGCTGACCCTGACGATCAGCCACCTGGTCACCGGCGGTTGGGACTTCAATTCGCTGATCGCCGACCTGGTCGCCGGCTACTTCCGGCACCGAGACGGAAAGGTTGGTGCAGCAGCGAACCAGTTGCCGCCAGCACAGGGCGGGCCACGGTTTGCTGATTTTGTTGCCGCTGAGCTCGACGCACTGGCCTCGGGAGCGGACCGGGATTATTGGACGAACATCGTCTCCGGCCATCCGAAGCTCACGCTGCCCAGCGGCTGGGGGCGGCCCGCGCCGTCCGGCGCCGCGACTGATACACCGACGGCCGAGGCGCGTATCGGCTATCACGATCTCGATCCGGCGCTGCGCAGTTTCGCTGCCGCATCATCGGTTTCCATCAAGGCCGTCCTGCATGCCGCTCACCTGAAGGTGATGAGCCAACTCACGCCGGAGGCGTCCTTCTTCACCGGGCTGGTGACGGACGCCCGGCCCGAGGTGTCGGGTACCGATCGGGTGCACGGCATGTACATCAACACGCTGCCCTTTGCCCACGACCGCAGCGCGAGCACCTGGCGTGAGCTCGTCCGGCAGGTCTTTGCGCGGGAGATCGACCTGTGGCCGCACCGCCGGTTCCCGCTGCCGCAGATCCAGCGGGAATCCGGATCCGAGCAACGACTCATCGATGTGCTGTTCGACTTCACCGACTTCCACCAGGTTGACGGCGACGTCATGGATGTGCAGTCGAGTCTCGATAGCGCGGGCACTGAATTCGCTTTGAGCGTCAGTACTGTCGGCGGATTCATCACACTGACCAGTGACCCCGACGTGCTGAGTTCCGCACAGCTGGATCGGCTGGCCCAGATGTACCGTTCCGTCCTCGTCGCCATGGTCGCCGACCCGGATGCGGACGCACGGTCTACCGTCCTGCCGGCCGGGGAGCGGGTGCTGACGACCCGGGAGTGGGCCGTCCATACCGGCCGGCCGGCCGACCGAACGGTGCTCGACCTGTTCCGGGAGCAGGTTCTCACGCATCCGGACGCGCCGGCTGTCGAATGCGCCGGCGCGGAGTACAGCTACGCGGAACTCGATCAACTCGCCAATCGCTTGGCCCATCAGCTGATCGACCAAGGAGTCGAGTGCGGTTCCGCCGTGGGGGTTCTGCTGGACAGCGGTCCCGAACTGGTCGCCGCGTTGTTGGCGGTCTGGAAGGCGGGCGGCCACTTCGTGCCGTTGGACGCAACGCATCCGGCTGAGCGGATCGACTACATGCTCGGTGTTGCCGGGGCGGACGTGGTGATCACCGCGGCGCGGTACGCGGCAATGTTCAACGGTCGAGCCGTCCTGGTTGACGGTGACCGCGATGAGATAGCCGGCCGGCCGGGCGTGTCGATTGGCGGGCTCCTCGACCTCGACCAGCCCGCCTACCTGATGTTCACCTCTGGGTCGACCGGGCGGCCGAAGGGCGTCCTGACCAGCCACCGGAACCTGGCGAGCTACCTGGTGCCCTGGGCGACGTCGCTCGCCGACCGGGGAACCGGCGGCGCACCACTGTTCTCCTCGCCTGCTGTCGACTTCTCCATGACGGTGATCTGGGGACCGCTACTTCGTGGCCAACGGCTCAGCATGCTGCCCGCCGGCTCCGACCTGGCCGACCTCGGCGCCTTCCTGCAGGGGAACGGGCCGTTCAGCTTCGTCTCCCTCACCCCGGCGCACCTGCAGTTGCTGGATGAGCAACTCGGCGCCGAGGCCGCAGCGCTGGTGGCGCCGGTCTACCTGGTGGGCGGGGAGGCGCTGCCGGTGCCGTTGGCCGGCCGCTGGGCATCCGCGCTCGGATCTTCAGGCCTGATCAACGAGTACGGTCCCACCGAGATCACCGTGGCGAACTGTGCTTTCGCGGTGCCGGCCGATGACCTGCTGGCTGGCGGTGTGCCGATCGGCCGTCCGCTGCCGAACACCTCGATGTACGTCCTGGATTCGGCGCTGCAGCCGGTGCCGGTGGGCGTCGTCGGCGAGTTGTACGTCGGTGGCGCGGGCGTTGCGTTGGGCTATGCGCGGCAGCCCGACCGGACCGCCGAACGCTTCGTCCCGGATCCGTTCGGGGAGCCGGGTTCCAGGCTCTATCGGACGGGCGACCTGGCCCGGTGGGGACAGGACGGAGACGCCTACTACCTGGGCCGGGCTGACGATCAGGTCAAGATCCGCGGTTACCGGATCGAACCCGGTGAGGTCCAGTCGGTGATTGCGGCGCACCCGGCGGTGCTAAATGTTGTCGTTGTTGCCCAGGATCAACACTTGGTCGCCTACGTTGTTGCTGTCGACGAGGACCAGGTGCCAACCGCGGCAGAGTTGATAGCGCACTGCGCCGGACTTCTCCCGGAGTACATGATTCCTTCGACGTTCATTGCGCTGCAGAGTATCCCGTTGAATTCGAATGGCAAAGTAGATCGTCGCGCGCTGCCGACGGCTGCCGCCGGTACCCGTTCTGGCGAGTTGACTACGCCGCGTTCGGCGGTCGAGGAAACCCTCGCGCGGATCTGGCGGGATGTTCTGGCCGTTGACGAGATCGGTGTGCATGACGGGTTCTTCGACCTCGGCGGCGATTCACTGCGGGCTGTTGCGCTGGTCGGCGCGCTGCGGAGGGCTGGATTCGGTGTGTCGGTCCGCGACATCTTCCTGCACCGCACGATCGCCGCACTGGCGCAGGCGATCGGGGACCCCGAGCCGGCGGTGACCGACCTGGCCGTGCCGGAGCAGGTGGGCGTACGTGCGTTCCAGTTGCTGTCCGACGCAGATCGGGCGGCCCTGCCCGACGGCCTGGATGATGCCTACCCGTTGTCCCAGATCCAGCTGGGCATGATCGCCGAGCTGCAGGCCGGGCAGGAGGACGGCAACTACCAGAGCGTGCAGGCGCACCGGGTCCGCGATCGGCAGCCGTTCGCCGCGGACAGCCTGACGACCGCGCTGCAAACGGTTCTCGACCGCCATGAGGTTCTCCGGACCTCCTTCGCCCTTGCCGGGTACGACGTGCCACTGCAGTTGGTGCACTCGGCGGTGGCCGCTGCGGTGACCGTGCTGGACGGCCGGGCGTTGGCCGGCCCGGATGCCGCTGCCGCCCTCGACGGCTTTATCGCAGCCGAACGTGCCGCTCTCTTCGACCTGCGGACGGCCCCGTTGCTGCGGGTCGCCGTGCTGATCGAGAGCGACGACAGTTGGTGGCTCACCTTCACCGTCTGCCACGCCATCACCGAGGGGTGGAGCATCAGGTTGTTGCTCGGTGAGATTCTGGCGACCTATGCGCAGATCCGCACCGGCGCAGCGGTTCCCGACCCGCAGCCCGGTGATGTGCGGTATGCGGACTTCATCGCCGGAGAGCTCGATTCACTCGGGTCAGCTATCGACATCGCCTACTGGCGAGGAATCGTTGCGGACTACGCCAGGTTTGAACTGCCCGGCGGCTGGGGTTCACCAACAGCCCCGCGCGAACCACTGCGGGCGGCAGTGGATCTCGGTCCGCTGAGCGCGGAGTTGCGGGACCTGGCGCGGAGCGAACAGGTCTCGGTGAAGGCGGTGCTGCATGCGATCCACCAGAAGGTATTGAGCCAGCTGACCACGGAGACCGACTTCTATTCCGGGCTGGTCTGTGATGCCCGCCCCGAGGCGGCCGGCGCGGACCGGTTGCACGGGATGTTCCTCAACACCCTGCCGTTCGCGCATCGAGCAACGGCGGGAACCTGGCGCGAACTCATTCGTGACGTCTTCGATCGCGAAGTCGAGCTGTGGCCGCATCGTCGGTACCCGCTGCCCGCCATCCAACGCGCGGCTGGCGGCCGGCTGATCGATGTCCTGTTCAACTACCAGGACTTCCGCGAAGCCGAGGCCGTCGAGCCGTCCGGCCTGACGGTGGATGCCAGTGTCGGCAAGGGGGCGACGGAGTTCGCGTTGTCGGTGATCGGTACCGTCGGCGGCTTCGAATTGCTGACCGCCGGCGGCACCATGAGCCGGCCGCGGCTGGATCGGCTGGCCGAGATGTACCGGATGGTTGCCCAGACGATGCTGGCCGATCCGGACGGCGACAGCCGGCAGGCCTGTCTGCCGGCGGGGGAGCGCGAGCGACTGCTGGCCGGCCAGCACACCTCGGCCAGTGAGCCGGTGACCGCGCGGGTGCATGAGGTGTTCGAACAGCGAGCTGCCCAGGCGCCGAACGCGATCGCCGTTGTCCACGGCGACATGTCGCTGACCTATGCCCAGCTCAATGTCAGGGCCAACCGATTGGCGCACCACCTGCGGGCGCTCGGCGTCGGCCGGGAATCGATCGTCGGAGTATGCCTGGACCGGAGTATCGATCTGGTACCGACCCTGCTGGCCGTGCTGAAGGCCGGGGGCGCGTTCCTCCCGCTGGATCCCGCCCAGCCGTCGGAGCGGCTTGCCTTCATGCTCGAAGATGCCGGGGCGACAACGCTGATCGCCCAGTCTGCACAGCTGGCCCAGCTTTCGGGCCCGGTCGCGCAAGCCATCGATGTCGACACTGTGGATGCCGACACTGTGGATATCGACACTGTGGATATCGACACTGTGGATATCGACACTGTGGATATCGACACTGTCGAGCTCGCCGGTCTGCCGGATACGAACCCGATCGCCGACGGTGACCCGGGCGACCTGCTCTACGTCATCTACACGTCCGGATCCACGGGCCGACCCAAGGGCGTCTGCGTCACCCACGCGAATGTGCTGCGCCTGCTGCACTGCGGTCTGGAGCATTACGGATTCGACGAGACAGACGTCTGGCCGCTGTTCCATTCCTTCGCCTTCGACGTTTCGGTCTGGGAAATGTGGGGGGCCCTGCTGTTCGGTGGTCAGCTGGTGGTGGTTCCGGTCGCCACCACCAGGTCACCGAGCGAACTGCTCGACCTGCTGATCGAACGCCGGGTGACGGTGCTGAACCAGACGCCATCGGCTTTCCGCGGCCTGGTGGCCCTGGCGGCGGCCGGCGACCCCCGCATCGACCAATTGGCGCTGCGGGCAATCATCTTCGCCGGCGAGAAACTGCAGATGCCGGACCTCCGCCCCTGGGTTGACCGGGTCGGGCTCGGGCGGATCGTGCTGGCCAACATGTACGGCATCACCGAAACCACCGTTCATTCCACGTTCTATCGCATCACCAGGGCCGATCTGGAATCGGACGCCGTCAACCGGATCGGGCGCCCGCTGGCCGACCTGCACATCCACCTGCTCGACGGGAACGGGCAACTCGTCCCGATCGGTGTCCCGGGCGAGATCTACGTCGGCGGGCCGGGTGTCACCCGCGGCTACCTGAATCGGCCGGCGCTGACCGCACAGCGCTTCGTCCCGGATCCCTTCGGGCCGGCCGGCTCCCGGCTCTACCGCAGCGGCGATCTGGCCCGCCGTCGCCCCGATGGCAGTCTGGAATTCTGCGGCCGGATCGACGATCAGGTCAAAATCCGGGGCTATCGCATCGAACTCGGCGAAATTGCGCTCACCTTGTCGGCGCACCCCGATATCCGAGATGCGGTGGTCGTCGTCCGTGAACAGGCCGGAGACCGGCGGCTGCTTGCCTATGTGGTGCCGTCGGGAGACACCATTCCGGGACCGGCGGACCTGCGGGGCTGGTTGGCCAGAACCCTGCCCGGCTACATGGTGCCCAGTGCGTTCGTGACACTGGACCGCCTGCCGCTGACCACCAACGGCAAGCTGGACCGCACTGCCCTGCCTGCTCCGGACGACGCCGCGGTCATTCGTCACGAATATGCCCCGCCGACCACCCCCGCGGAGATCAGCCTTGCCCGAATCTGGCGCAAGCTCCTCGCCGTCGACGAGGTCGGGTTGGCCGACCGTTTCCTGGATCTCGGAGGGCACTCGATCCTGATCGCCCAGCTGGTGGCGGAAGCGCAGCTGGTCGGCTTGCGGCCGTCCGTGCGGATGCTCTACGAGAACCGCACCCTGGCCGAGCTGGCCGCGGCGGTGGAGCTAACACCAACTGCACCAGTCGAACTGAACCTGAACACCGCCGAACCCGAGGTGGCCGAGATGGTTTCGCCGGCGTCGGCTGACCACGTGGACCCGCCGCCGAGAAAGGCTGCCGCGCGGTTCATTCCGTCGCCGCTGGTGGCGATGGCCGAACACCGGACCCCCGGGGTCAGCATCGCGTTGATCGACGACGGCGAAGTGATCCAGGCCGCGGGATACGGCACCGTGGTCGCCGACGGGCTGGAGCCGGTCACCGCGGCGACGGCCTTCCCGGTCGCGTCGATCAGCAAACTGGTGTCTGCCGTCGGCGCGCTCCATCTGGTGCACACCGGTCGACTGCAGTTGGACGTCGACGTCAACTCCTACCTCAGGTCTTGGCGAATTCCCGGCGACCACGTCGTCACCCTGCGCATGCTGCTGGGTCACTACAGCGGACTCACCTCGGTCCGGCAGAACCTCTACCTGCCCGGCGAACCGATACCGTCGCTGGTCGATCTCCTGGCCGGGCGGCCGCCGATCAGCACTCCACCGGTCACGGTGAAGTACCCGCCGGGAACTGAATTCCGGGCCGACAACATCAACTACGCAGTCGTGCAACAGGTCCTGGCGGACGTCACGGGCACACCCTTCCCGGAGCTGATTCGGGAGACCGTCTTTGCGCCACTCGGCATGGTAGGCAGCACCTTTGATCAGACGTATCCGTCTCGCCGGAGCAGGTCGGTGGCCCGAGGTCACGATGAGCTGGGTGCGCCGCTACCAGGTGGCTGGCAGACCCGCCCGGATGTGGCTGCCGCCGGCCTGTGGTCGACATCCATCGATCTCGGCCTGCTGGTCGGCGAGATTCGGCGGGCCTACCAGGGTCGAGCGGCGACGCTGCTCGATCAGGACCTCGCCCGGCAAATGCTCACCTCGCGGCCGGGCAATCTGTACGGCCTCGGGTCCATGGTCGACCGGACTGCCGGCGACCTGGAGTTCGGGCACAGCGGGGAGACCGCCGGATACCGCGCCATGGTCTTCAACCGCATGCGTGACGGCGCCGGTGTTGTGGTGCTGACCAACAGCGACTCCGGCCATGAAGTCGTCCGATTCCTCGCAACAGCACTCGGAAAGGTAGCCACATGATCGGCACGCGGGCACGAGAAACGCTCAGTGACAGGCGGTCAGCCGCCAGGAGCCTGATATCGCTCGACGACCTGAGTGATACGGAACTCTTCGGCATCGTCAAACGCTCGGTCGCTTTTGCCGAGCATCGGGTGCGCCTGGCGAACCCGTTGGGCGGCTTGGTGGCCGGGATGTACTTCTCCCGGCCGTCGACGAGAACCCGCACCTCATTCGCCACCGGTGCGCTGCGACTCGGCGCGGGGGTGCTCACCCTCGGGCCGGCCGAACTTCAACTCAGTACCGGGGAAACCATCGAGGACACCGGCCGGGTACTCGCGGGAATGCTGGACATCCTGATCGCCCGGACCGCCGGTGATCCGACCATGCTGCGCGAGTGGGCCCGGCACGGCGGGATGGCCGTCATCAATGCGATGACCGCTGACGAGCATCCCACCCAGGCCATCGCCGACCTGGCGACGCTGTCGAAACACTTCGGCCGGTTGACCGACCTCCGCATTCTGTACGTCGGCGAAGGAAACAACACAGCGGCGGCCCTGGCGCTGGGTCTGTCCCGTTGTCCCGGAGTCAGTTTCGAGTTGCGCACCCCACCGGGCTACGGGCTGTCCGGCGCTGTGCTGAAGCGCGCATTGGCCAGTGCGTCCCGCGGCGGAGCAGTCGTGAAAGAGCAGCACGACATGTCCGACCTGCCTGCTGATCTCGATGTCATCTACACCACCCAATGGCAAACCACCGGTACCACGAAACCAACGCCGGATTGGCGAGAGACCTTCGCGCCGTTCCAGGTTCGACACAGCATGTGGCGGCAGAATCCGCGCGCGGTCTTCATGCACGACCTGCCCGCACACCGCGGCGACGAGGTGACCGCCGAGGTGCTCGACGGGCCGGCCAGCATCGCATTCACCCAGGCGCACAACAAGATGTACAGCGCGATGGCAGTGCTCGAGTGGAGCCGGGGCCTGCAATCCTTCGACAACCAGGGAGCCGGGCTATGACAGCCATCGAGAAGGAGCCGGCCGGATCGGCGGAAGCCCAGCAGCCGGACAACCTGCAACAAGCGAGCCAGGACAGCTTTCCACCGCTGCACCGAAACCGGGACTTCATCCTGCTGTGGACCGGGGCCGGCGTTTCCATTCTCGGTTCCAGAATCAGCGCCATCGCCTACAGCCTGGTGGTGCTGTGGTCCACCAATTCACCCACCCTGACAAGTTACGTCGCATTCGCGGCGCTGTTGCCCTACCTGGTGACGCAGTTGCCGGCGGGTGTGCTGGTCGATCGCTGGGACCGGCGCCGGGTGATGATCGGTTGCGACCTGGCCAGGGTGTTGCTGATCGCGATAGCGACCGTCACCGTCGCGATGGGTCATGTGTGGGTGCCGGTCCTGATGGTGATCGCCTTCCTGGAGGGCAGTCTCACCGAGATGTATGTGATTGCCGAGCGGGCCTCCGTTTTCACGGTCGTGTCCGAGGAGCAGCTCGGCACCGCGATCGGCGCCAATGAGGCCCGCGGTGAGGCAGCCGGGTTGATCGGCCAACCGATCGGCACCTTCCTGTTCAGCGCCGTCCGCTGGTTGCCCTTCGCAGCCACCGCTGTTGCGCATCTGATCTCGCTGACCACGCTGTTGTTCATCAAGCGGGATTTGCAGGGCGACCGGACGAATGAGAACACCCCGCGGATCGTGGAGGGGTTGAAGGAGGGTTTCGGATTTGTCCGTAGCCAGAAATACCTCAGCCGGGCACTCGGCCTGATCGCCATCAGCAATCTCCTCTTTCAGGTTCTTGCGCTCGGTCTGCTGGTGATCGTGCTGGATGATGGCGGCAGCCCCAGCACGGTCGGGTACATCCTGGCCGCCAGCGGTGTCGGCGGAATGTTGGGCGCGCTGACCAGTAACCTCTACATGCGCTGGATCGGTATCCGGCGCATTTTTATGGGCGTCAATGTCATATGGACCGTGCTCATGACCTCGATTGCCTTCACGCAGAACACCTTCGCGCTGGCCGCCATTTTCTGTCTCATCATGTACGGCGCCGGCGTGGCCAATGTCGCGGGCATTGTCTACACGATGAAGATCACCCCGGAGCACTTGCAGGGTCGGGTGGGTTCCATCGCCACCCTGTTGGCCTCCGGCGCCAATGCGATCGGCGCGCTTGCCGCCGGCATGATCCTGCAGGCACTGGGTGTCCGCTCGACGATGTTGCTGGTCGGCGGCGCCATGTTTGTCACCGCTGTGCTGGCGATCCTGGCCTTTGGCGGGCGGCAGGCCGCGGCCGACGAGCGGGCTGCGGGTTTGAACGATGACTGACAACCGACCACAAGGTGTAGCTAGCACCACCAAAAAATGGGGAGAGCGGACTACTGTGAATACTCGGGCAGCACGGAACAATAGTAGAATGACAAAACTCATTGGATTGTGGTGCATGCGTAGGCGCTGGCTGGTAGTCGGCGTGTGGGTCGTCATCATCGCAGGGGGCTCCTTTGCGATTGGACCATTATTCGCACAGATGGGTGATACCACTGTGCTGACCGGAACTGAGACCGGTGATGCTCAAGAAGCCATTGACAATGGAATCGAACGCGGCGTGGAATTCTACGCGGTCGTCGACAACATCGACCCCAACGCCGAACAGAGCGTCGAAGTGCTGGACCGCGCGATCGCCGACGTACAGGGCATCGCCGGTGTCCAGGAAGTGTCCGGGCCGGGGCCGTCGAATGATGGCCGTGCCGTGGTCATCTCGGTCACCCTCGATCGGGCGGAGTCCGTGTACGTGCCCTTCACCAATGCGCAGAACCGGTTGCTTCAGATGCGCGGCGAGCTGCCGAATGCCACGGTCCAAATCGGCGGCGGAGACCTGATCAGCGATGAGGCAAACGAGGCGGTACAGAACGATCTCAGCAATGCTGAGTTGTATTCCCTGCCGCTGACCTTGATCGTGCTGGTCATCGTTTTCGGCGGAGTGATAGCCGCCGGCCTGCCGACAATCACCGCTATCGCCACCATGCTCGGCTCCACCGCAATTCTGCTGGGCTTTTCCGCGTTCGTCACCCTGGACGCGAATGTCATCACCGTCATTACCCTGCTGGGGCTTGGTCTGTCGATCGACTACGGCCTGCTGCTGGTGGCCCGGTACCGTGAGGAACTCGTGCACACCGGCAACAAGGTCGACGCGGTCGCTGCCGCCTGGTCGACCGCCGGGCGCACCATCTTCTTCAGTGCCCTCACGGTGGCCGCCGCGCTGACCGGCCTGATGGCCTTTGACATCGCCAGGCTGCAGGCGCTCGCCGCAGCGGGAATCGTCACCGCCCTCGTCGGGATGCTGTCGGCGCTGACCCTGACCGCCGCCCTGCTGGGCTTCGTCGGCGATCGGATCACCCCCTGGCGGCGGGCACGTCATTCGGTTGCGGTATCCACCGAAATGGAGACCGGCTTCTTCGTGAAACTGGCCCGCGGAACCCAGCGGCGCCCGGTGCTGGTGCTGGTCGGCTGCGTCGGTGCCCTGCTGGTCATGGCCATCCCGTTCCTGCAGGTCACGCTCAAGGATCCGCAGCTGGACGGCCTGCCGCGATCACTGGAATCGGTGCAGGTGGCCGACGTTCTCAACGCTCGGTTCGGGCAGACCAGCCAGGCCGGCGCACAGATCGTCGCTCGGACCGACACCGCAACGCTGGATGCCTACGGTGCGCGCTGGGCGAGCGATCCGGAGGTGGCGCGCGTCGAACCGGCCGTCGCCCTGAACCCGAACCTGTCAGTCCTGACCTTTGCGGTCAACGGGGACGGGCAGAACCAGGACGCGCGGGATCTGGTCGAGCGACTACGGGCGGACCGTCCGGTCGGCTACGAATCCTGGATCAACGGCGATGCGGCCAGAATGATCGACCTGAACACCCGCTTGCAGGCCGGGCTACCGCTCGCAGTCCTGATCGTCATCCTGGCAATGACGATCCTGCTGTTCATGATGACCGGATCCGTTGTCATTCCGCTCAAGGCCATTGTGATGAGCGTGCTGTCGCTCGCCGCGACATTCGGTGTGCTGGTGGCCATCTTCCAATGGGGCTGGTTCTCCGGTCCACTTGACACCCTGACCGTAGGTGGTTTGAGCCCCTACATGATCGTCATCGTGTTCGCCTTTGCCTTCGGCTTGTCGATGGATTACGAAGTGTTCCTGTTGGCCCGCATCAAGGAATACCGCGACGGCGGGGACTCGACGAACGCGGCCGTCCGGCACGGACTGCAACGCAGCGGCCGGATCATCACCTCGGCGGCCGCGCTGATGTTGATCGTCTTCGCCTGCTTCGCCGCGGCCAAGGTCGGCGCGCTGGAACAGATCGGCCTCGGCCTGTTCGTCGCAGTACTCATCGACGCCACCATCGTCAGGTGTCTGCTGGTGCCGGCGGCAATGATGCTGCTCGGCAACGCGGCCTGGTGGGCACCGGCGCCACTGCGTCGCCTGCATGACCGGTACGGAATTCACGAAGCCTCGGAATCCGGTGATCCGGCAACACCGAAGGAGACGGTGGCCGTCGGGGCGCACGCGGCCCCAGAGGAGCCAGCGACGGGAGCGCACGCTGCAACCGGAGCGCACGCCGCGCGCGAAGCTGCCTCGCCGATCGGTGATCAGACCGTGGGGGTCGGTTGATCCGGTGCCGGTTCAGGGGCGCACTCTCCCCGCCCCGGGTGGTGCTAGGTCTACCAGAAGTTTGAAGCATGGTTCATGGCCGACCTGGCCACCACTAGTTAGGTTTGGAGGTATGGCGATGAAAACGGAAACGCAACCAGCGGGTTGGCGCGGAGCGTTCATCGCCATACTTCGTGCCCCGTTCCGATATCCGGCATGGCGTGATACGGCTCAGGTTCTGCTTGCCTTTCCCATTGCCATTGTCGCCGGCACCGTGGTGCTGACGTTGACCCTGACGACAGCCGCCCTGGCGATCACCGCAGTGCTGGCCATTCCCTTTCTCATCGCATTGTTCGCCTGCAGCCGGACATTTTCCGGGTGGCAGCGTTCCCGGCTTCAGGGCTTCAGCGCGACACCGTTGCCGCCGCTGCCGAAACCCGCGCAGGCACCGGCATGGTGGCGGCGGCTGTGGCTGAATCTGCGTACCTCGAACGTCTGGCGGCAGGTCGGCTACCAGTGTCTTTCGTTGATCACCGCGTCCCTGACCACGCTCGCCGTGACGGCGTTCTGGGCGCTCGGCTTCATCTTCGGCACGATCACCGTCGTCGGGTGGGCATTGCCGGAAACTATCTTCCTGAACCTCCCGATGCACAATGCCGCATTCCAAATCCTGCTCACCATCGTCGGACTCGTCCTGTTCTTTGCGGCGCCGGCCGTTGCCGGACTTGCCGCGTTCGTCGACGCGGCGTTGGTTCGATGGATGTTGTCACCCAGCCGCAGTGAGGAGCTCACCCGTCAGGTTGAGGTCCTCGCCGAGAGCCGGGCAGACGTCATCGATGCGGCGGACGCCGAGCGCCGGCGCATCGAACGGGACCTGCACGACGGCACCCAGCAGCGCCTGGTATCGCTCGCGATGAACCTGGGAATGACCAGAACCACGATGACCGATGTGCCGGAGCCGGTGCGGGTGGCCATCGAGCAGGCCCATGACGAGGCCAAGCTGGCCCTGTCGGAACTGCGCGATTTCGTCCGCGGGCTGCATCCCGCGGTGCTCGACGACCTCGGTCTGGACGCCGCACTGTCCGGGATCGCCGCCAGGTCAGCCATTCCCGTTCGGCTCATGGTCGAGTTACCGGTTCGCCCGCCGAGAGCGGCCGAGACGGTGGCGTACTTCGTCGTCTCCGAGGCGTTGACCAATGCCGCAAAGCACTCCGGCGCCACCGTTGTCGACGTGGTCGTCGAATACACCGAACACGACTACACGGCGCAGGACAATCTGTTGCGAGTCATCGTCTCCGACAACGGAACCGGGGGTGCCGACCCGGCCCGCGGCACCGGTTTGCAGGGTCTGAGCCAGCGGATACGAGCGCTGGACGGCCTGCTGACGGTGCAGAGCCCGCCGGGTGGGCCGACGGTGCTGGTCGCCGATCTGCCGTGCACCGTGAAACCCGCACAGACATAGCCCGCACAGCCAAAGGGAGCCTCATGATCGTCAGCCACCCGCAATCGCAGCGGGCCTTGTCATTCACCGCCGACACCCTCCAGGAGTCATCATGTCAGTCATCAGTCCACCCCGGCCCGCCCCACCCGAGTCCCGACCATGGCGAGTTGCGGGTGTCGTCGTGACTGTTCTCATCCTGCTGACCGGCCTGTTTTTCGCCTACCGATTCATCGGCGGTTCCGGCCCGGCGCGGGCGGAGACCCAGAAACAGAAATACGAGCAGGAGATCTCGACCCTGGCAGTCTCCATTGATTCGGGAACACTGTCGGTGACTGCCGGCTCGGCCGGAGAAGTCGGAATCACCCGGCAGTTGAAGTGGAAGAAGGAGCAGCCGAATTTCACCGAGGTCTGGGACGGCGCCAACCTGACCATCACCAGTGTCTGTCCGGAGCCCTCGGACTGCGAGATCGATTACACCATCAGCGTTCCGCCAGGTACCACCGTGCAGGCGCAAATGGTGGACGGGGACGTTTCGGTCGTCGGGCTCAGTGGCAACCTGGATCTGGCCAGCGAGTCCGGAAACTTCAGCCTCAGCCGAACCAGCGGCAGCGTCCGCATCACCGGTGACGCGGGGGAGATCAAGGGCACGTCACTTGCGTCATCGGCGGTCGATGTGCAGACCCAGGCCGGTGATGTCACCTTGGGCTTCCTGGAGCCGCCGAACCTGGTCAAGGCATCGGTCCTGGACGCCGGAAATGTCACCGTGACCGTCCCGCGGCAGGACAGTGCCGGCGCCGGGTACAACATCGATGCCAATACCCGGGCCGGTGATCGTCGTGTGGAGATCCAGCAGGACACGGCGAGCGCCAAAGCCATTGTCCTGTCGACGGTCAGCGGTGATGTGAATATCGCTTATCGGTGATGTGCCGCAGTAATTGCGCATAGGGCAGGTCGGCCAAATGTCAGGCAGACGTGCCCTATTCGCGCGAGATGCTCGGCGCCGCCGGTCAAATGCCTGGTCCGACTATTTCTTGCAGTGTCGCCGTCATAGTCAACGTATAGACAGTCGATCGATGATGGGTGCCAACGGGATTGCGGACCTGTCAGGCCGAGAGGGTATCTGCGCCTTGATGGTTCAGAACAGAAGGGGTGGAAACAACATGGGGGCACCGACCGTGGACCGGCTCACGTTGCCGTTCATCATTGAAGAGGGCGGCAGCGCTGACCTGCTGAACCGGATCGGCCGAGATCGATCGGCGATCCGCGATCGTCTCGTGCAGCACGGAGCAGTGCTCTTCCGCGGGTTCGACGTGGGCGGCGTTGACGGGTTCGATGCGGTCGTCCGGGCGCTCTCCGGCACCCCACTGGTCTACAACGAGCGTTCCTCGCCGCGGAGCACGATCAAGGGGCAGGTCTACACCTCGACGGACTATCCGCCCAGCGAGGAGATCTTTCTGCACAACGAGTGCTCCTACCAGACGTCCTGGCCGCTGCACCTGTACTTCCATTGTCTGCAGCCGCCCACCACCCTGGGCGCAACGCCGCTGGCCGATATCCGACGGGTCTACGAATCCATTGATCCCGATGTGGTTCGAGAGTTCGCTGCCCGCAGGTGGATGGTCGTGCGAAACTTCAACGGCATGTTCGGCGTTTCCTGGCAGCAGGTCTTCAACTCAGACGACCCGGCAACGGTCGAGGCCTACTGCGCCGCACACGGTCTGACCTGTGAATGGCTGCCGCACGGCGTCCTGCGGACCAAGGGCGTCCGGGACGCCGTGCACACCCATCCCGTCACGGGGGCCACGGTCTGGTTCAACCACGCGACCTTCTTCCACGTCTCCACGCTGGCGCCCGATGTGCGTGACGGACTGCTGGGACTCTTCGCCGAGGAGGACCTGCCGAGCAATACCTACTACGGCGACGGCGGACGGATACCGGACGACGTCATGGACCATCTGCGCAGCTGCTATCGCGCGGCGACCGTCCGGTTCGACTGGCAGACCGACGACATCCTGGTCGTCGACAACATGACGGCCGCGCACAGCCGGGAGCCCTTCACCGGTCCGCGGAAGATCGCGGTCGCCATGGCGGAGCCGTATCCGGGCTGATCGGCCGGCCGGTGCGAGAGAGCGTGGAGTGGGGGAGCAGTGCGGTCGGTCGAGGTGTGGGAAATCGGGCTGGAAGCGAAGAACGCAGCTTTCGAGAATTGCCGGAGAATGCTGGACCGGCAGGAACTCCTGCGGCTGGCCAAGTTTCCAACGGTCGACCTGCAGCGCAGATTCGCCGTCTCGCATGCCGCCACTAGGACGATTCTCAGCGGGTACCTGGGTTGCGGGCCGGCCGACTTCGCCTATGAACTCGGTCGGTGGGGCAAGCCGGCGGTGGCGGGGAGTCCGTGGCTCCAGCACAATCTCAGCCACTCGGACGAGCTTGCCCTGCTGGCGGTCTCGCTGGACGGCCCGGTCGGTGTGGACGTCGAAGCCGTGCACACTCCGGTGGCCGCAGTGGCGCTGGCGAACCGATTCTTCCTGCCGGCGGAGGCGAGGTCGGTAGCGGCGCAACCGGCGCACCTGCAGGTCTGGTGGTTTCTACGGCTGTGGACCCGAAAAGAGGCCGCCGGAAAAGCTTCTGGACTACCGCTGGACCAAGCGCTGAAGTTCCCGGTCGACTCCGTTGACGGCTGCGCCGTGCTGGACCCCGCCAACGGTGACACCCGCAAGGTGACTGACATCAACTGCGGTGCGGACTATCTCGGCACGGTGGCAATGATGGGTACGGGCCAGTTCAAGGTGATAACGAGGCAATGGGCCGGACCGTTGGAACGGTGCGCGACAGGGTGAAGGTGAGCGTCGAATGGTGACAAATCTGGATTGGTTGCGGGTTTACCGGCCGGTGCCAGACCCACGGTTGCGGGTGGTGTGTTTCCCGCATGCCGGCGCCGGGCCGACCGCCTACCGAGGCTGGATCGACCTGATGCCAGGCGATGTCGAAGTGATCTCGGTGTGCTACCCCGGTCGCCAGGACCGCTTCAACGAGCCGTTTGCGCCTTCGGTCGAGGCGTTGGCCGCCGGGATCGGCGCCGCCCTGCTGCGGTACTCGGCAACGCCGATGGCCCTGTTCGGACACAGCATGGGCGCGGTGACGGCGTACGAGACGGCGGTCTGGCTCGAGGCGAATCATGCGATTGTCCCGCAACGGTTGTTCGTATCCGGTAGTTGGGTGCCGAACCGGATCCACGAACGGAATCTCGACTACAGCGACGATGAACTGATCGAGCACATTCGTCGACTCGGCAATACCCACACCGAGCTGTTTGCCCTGGCGGAAATCCGGGAGCTGCTGCTGTCGGCGCTCCGGGCGGACTATCGGATGCTGAGCCGCTACCGACGCGACCACATCTCCCGGGTGAGCGCTCCGGTGACCGCCTACGCCGGCGATCGGGATCCGGGCTGCTCACCGGCCCAGGTCGCGCAGTGGTCGATCGTCACCGAGCAGTCCTTCACCGTTCGCGTATTCCCGGGCGACCACTTTTATCTGGTGCCGGCCGCCGCCGATCTTGTTGACGATGTCGTCGCTCGCGCCGCCGATGACCGGGCCCGGGAGCGGAAAGTGGGGTCGGCGACCAGTCTCGCGCAGTGTTAGCGACCGCTACCATGCGTAGCATCCTTGGCCGTCGAAGGGACTCGTGAGACGCAGCATGCGGTTGGTGATCGCCGAGGACTCGGTCCTGCTCCGCGAGGGGCTGGTCAGTCTCTTGCAGCGCGCGGAGATCCAGGTCGTCGCAGCCGTCGGCGATGCCGAAGCACTGCTCGCCGCGGTTGACGAGCATGCGCCGGATATCGCGGTCCTGGACGTGCGAATGCCACCGACCTTCACCGACGAGGGGATTCGGGCCGCACTCCGGCTGCGGCGTGAGCACCCCGAGGTCGCGGTGCTGGTGCTCTCGCAGTACGTCGAGGAGCGGTACGCGGGTGAGCTGATGTCGGTTGGCCGGGGGAGTATCGGTTATCTGCTGAAGGACCGGGTCGCCGATGTCTCCGAGTTCCTGGACGCGCTGCGCCGGGTGGCATCGGGTGGCACCGTGCTGGACCCCGAAGTCGTTGCCCAACTGATGGTCCGGCGGCGAGCCAACCCGGTGGAACAATTGACGCCGCGGGAAAAGATGGCGCTCGGACTGATGGCCGAGGGTCGTTCGAATTCGGCCATTGCGGCGGCCCTGGTCGTCTCGGAGAGCGCCGTCGCCAAGTATGTGAACAGCATCTTCACCAAGTTGGATTTGCCGCCGGCGGACAGCGACCACCGGCGGGTCCTCGCGGTGCTCCAGTACCTGAAAACCTAGCTGTGCAGAGACTGTCCGATGAGGTCAACGGGCAGGCGCGTCAACGGGCGCGGCACGACCGACGACGTGACAGAGCAACAGCGCATCGTCGTCGGCCATGTAACGAATCTTGGCGATGCGGCCGGAGGAGAATTTCATCTTGAAGCCGGCTACGTTCGCTTTGGCTTTCCATGGGGAACTCGACCATTCGGTGCTCTGCACTCCGCCGCGGTGTGCGATCACCGTGTTGCGGGTGAGCAGGCGACGCCATCTCAGCACGACGGAGTTGTCGTCGACCCGCCATCGGGCTTCCCGAGGCCTGGCGTAGCCCAGGGCAAACGCCAGCGGCAGCGGCAGAATTGCCAGCAGCCGCCACCAGCCCGGGAGCAGCAGGAACAGCAGGGTGAATCCGGTTCCGTACTCGAGCGGCAGCGTGAGGTAACGCCGGTACACCCTTTTGGGCAACCGCAGCAGCGGCTCGGACGGCCACGGCAATTCGGGCAGTGCACGACGGATCATCGCCTCGGCGCGATCGGTCCGCACCAAGGGAAAGAGCATGCGCTGGTTGGTGTTGGCCGCCCCGATTCCGGCGACCTCCACCTGCAGGCTGCAAAAGCCGATGGGCAGTCGCCAGATGCCCTCGACGATGCGGACAGCCTGGATTCGCTTGATCGGGATGGTTGCTGACTGCTTGCCCAGCAATCCGCGACTGTTGCGCAGGACATCGCCATCACGGGTCAACGTGAACTGGTTCAGCCGCAACGCCCCGAAGACGACGCCGCCGACTACGGCGACCACGATCAGCGCCACCAGCACCGCGACAATGCCGTTCGGCACGATGGTTTCGTTCATGAAGTCGGCGGCACGGCTCGGCACGAACTGGGAGAACCGGAACCAGATCACCAGCGCGGCGGCGAAGATCAGCGGTACGACGTTGTTGGTGACGGCGGCGATCAGCATCTCCGTGGTCCGCAGCACCGCGATGACGTCCGGCGCATGCCGCACCGACGACGTCCGTCGCCACGCGAGGTACCGCTGGATCGTCGCCGGCAGGCGATCGGATTCGCGTATTTTCGCCGGTTCCGGTTCCGGTTCCGGTTCCGGTTCGGCTGCGTGGCCCGCTCGGGCAGGTGCCCGGCTTCCAGGACGTCGCGCAGTTGATCGAGCCGGGACCCGGACAGGCAGCCGAGGACCAGCGCTGCCCCGTTGCGGTCGCCAGGAGATTGCACGGCAAGCTTCCATACCCCGACGAGTCGCTGAGTCAAGGACTGCGATGCGGCAAGGGCGGTGATCCGGGTGATCGGCACCACCCGCACCTGTCGGTTGACCAGCCCGCTGCGCAATCGGAGCACTCCGGCAATCACCGAGTACTTCTTGACATGCCACTGGGCAACCGCGATCACCATGATCAGCGCGAACAGGATGGTGTTGACCCACCACGGCGCGCCACCGAGGATCGTCACCACCAGGAAGGGAATGGCAGAACGGAGCGTCTTCGCCGTCTCGATGACCAGATAGGCCGGATGCAGCCGGGTATCCGGAATCGCCACGCCGCGCGGCAGTTCGGGCCCGCGGCGGTCGGTGTAGGGCGACTCGGCCATCGTCATAGCTCAGGCACCGTCATTGCTCAGGCACCGTCATCGCTCAGACATCGTCGCTGCTCAGACATCGTCGGCGACGTCGGACAACCTGCTGATCCGTTCACACAGCTCGTTGGCTTCGGACCGGTCCAGGCCACTGATGGTGACCGACCCCGCGGCCGTACGGATCTTGAGGTTCATCATCCGATAGTGATCGGCCATCGGCCCGCGTTCGGTTCGCAGATTCTGCACCCGGTGCATCGGCACCACGCTGCGCTTGATGAAGATGATTCCGTGCTGGATGTCGATCTCGGTGGGTGAGATGGCGTACCAGAACACCCGGTAGCGGATCGGCGGCAGCACAATCATTCCGACGACGATCAGGGCGAAGGCGATACCGACGATTCCCCAGCGAACCCACCACGGCCCCCATGGAATGACGATCGCCAGACTGATCAGCAGTAGCAGCAGCGGCAACGCTCCGAACAGGATCCGCCAGCGCCAATAACGGGTGACGCGTCTGGGCAACTGGTGACGTTCGGCGGGGATGTCGCCGGGCAGCGTGGCGGCCGGCGGCTCACCGCTGGTGATCGGCGCCGGCGTCACGAGTGCTGGCGGCACGGTTGTATCCCGCGTCGGCCGGTCGTGGGCGGCCGCGTGCGCGCCGGGAGGCAGCCCGGTCGCGGGTTGGCTCGTCACGGGGATCAGCGTACGGTGCGGCCGGTCCGCGAGGGACGGGTCAAGTGCCTGGTGGGACCGGCTGCGGTTCGGCGTCAGTTGGCGGGCTGACGGCCTCCGACGCGGTGCCGTCGGCGGGGGTCGCGTCGGTGGCATCTTCCTCCCCGGTGGCCCCGCCGCCCGGAGCGTCAGCACCCAACAGCAGGCCGCCGCCGGCCACCGACGTGAGCACCGGAATGTCGCGCGGGCGAACCATCGGTAGTCGCAGTTGCCGGCCGTCGGTGCCCACCGCGATCGCCCACCGGGAATCGGTGAACTCCAGCCGATCCAGATCCGGCCAGGCCATCCGCTTGGCACCCAGCACCCTGTGCGCAGTCACGCCCGTCGCCGTTGCCGACGTGCGGGTGACGAGAATCCAGATCAGGGCGCCGGCCGGGACCGCGAACAACACGCCCCACCAAGGGCCGGCCGTTGCCAGCGGGGTGATGCAGAAGAACAGCAACGCAGGCAGGAACAACGAGGCTGCCGGCAGCCGGAAGACCGCACGGTCGGGACGGGACATGACGTCCATGGTGACACCAGCTGGATCTTGCTTCGTGCCAACCGTTGGTCCCGGAGGCGGACCCAGCGCCGCCATGTCCACATGCTGGGACGCGCGTCCCGCCTGGTTGACATCGGATCAAACGGCGTCCTACCCTGCAGGGGTGTCCCAGATCCTCGTAATCAGCTAGCGCGCCCTCGCCTACCGGCGGAGGCGCGCAACCCCTTGGTCACCTACCGGTGACGAGGGGTTTTTTGTTGTCCGGGGCCGGTCACAAGCCAGGTCAGGGCAGCAAAGCATCGCTGAGAAGAGCACTGAGCAATGCTGTACGGAGCACCCAGTGCCCCGGTTTCCCAAGGAAGTACCGCATCAACTCGCTGAAGAGAAGGTTCCGATGACGCAGGGCCGCATCGCCGAAAGTCGACAGACTGTCGTTCCCACCATCGCGACGACGGGATCCCCGGCGGCCGTCCCGGCCACCCGGCCGGTCGAGTACCTCACCGGCGCCGCGTCGGTGGTCCGATCCCTCGAAGAAGTAGGCGCCGAGATCGTTTTCGGCATCCCCGGCGGTGCGGTGCTCCCGGTGTACGACCCGCTGCTGGACTCCACCAAGGTCCGGCACGTGCTCGTCCGGCACGAGCAGGGGGCGGGACACGCCGCCACCGGCTACGCCCAGGCCAGCGGGAAGGTCGGGGTATGCATGGCAACCTCCGGACCCGGCGCCACGAACCTGGTCACCCCGATCGCCGATGCCCAGATGGATTCCGTCCCGATGGTGGCGATCACCGGCCAGGTGGGCCGCTCGATGATCGGCACCGACGGCTTCCAGGAGGCCGACATCTGCGGCATCACCATGCCGATCACCAAGCACAACTACCTGGTCACCGACCCGGCCGAGATCCCACAAACGATCGCGGCCGCGTTCCACCTGGCTGCGACCGGCCGACCCGGCGTCGTCCTGGTGGACATTCCCAAGGACGTCCTGCAGTCGGAGACCACCTTCTCCTGGCCACCGGACCTCCACCTCCCCGGCTACCGACCGACCACCCGGCCCCACTCGGGGCAGATCACCGCCGCGGCCAAGCTGATTGCCGCCGCCCGCCGTCCGGTGCTGTACGTCGGCGGCGGGGTGCTGAAGGCGCGGGCGACCGACGTCCTTCGCCAGCTGGCCGAGCTGACCGGGATTCCGGTGGTCACCACGCTGATGGCCCGCGGCGCCTTCCCTGATTCGCATGTGCAGCACCTGGGCATGCCCGGGATGCACGGCACCGTGGCGGCAGTGGGAGCGATGCAGCGCGCCGACGTCATCGTCGCGCTCGGCGCCCGGTTCGACGACCGGGTCACCGGACAGCTGTCGACCTTCGCGCCCGGCGCCACCGTCATTCACGCCGACATCGACCCTGCCGAGATCGGCAAGAACCGGGTCGCCGACGTGCCGATCGTCGGTGACGCCCGTGAGGTGATCACCGAACTGCTCGCCGCCGTCACGGCCGAGCAGAAGGCCGGTGTGGTCGCCGATCTCACCGCCTGGTGGGCCGAAATGGACGGGCTGCGGGCCACCTTCCCGCTCGGCTACGACTGGCCGACCGACGGCTCGCTGTCCCCGCAGTACGTCATCGAACGGCTCGGCAAGATCGCCGGCCCGGACGCCATCTATGCCGCCGGTGTCGGGCAGCACCAAATGTGGGCCGCCCAGTTCATCTCCTACGAAAAGCCCGGAACCTGGCTCAACTCAGGCGGTTTGGGCACCATGGGCTATGCCGTACCGGCCGCGATGGGCGCCAAGATGGGCCGCCCGGAGGCAACGGTGTGGGCCATCGACGGTGACGGCTGCTTCCAGATGACGAACCAGGAACTGGCCACCTGTGCGATCGAGGGCATCCCGATCAAAGTCGCCATCATCAACAACGGCAACCTGGGCATGGTCCGGCAGTGGCAGACCCTGTTCTACGGCGAGCGGTACTCGCAGACCGACCTGGGCACCCACAAGCACCGGATCCCGGACTTCAAGATGCTGGCCGAGGCCTACGGCTGCCTCGGGCTGCGCTGCGAATCGCGGGAGGACGTCGACAAGACCATCGAGGCGGCGATGGCCGTCAACGACCGGCCGGTTGTCGTCGATTTCGTGGTCGGCGCCGACGCGCAGGTGTGGCCGATGGTCGCCGCCGGCACCGGCAACGACCACATCATGGCCGCCCGCGGGATCCGGCCGCTGTTCGACGAAGAATGAGCGCAGTGCAAGAAGTACCTCATTCCCACCCGCCGGGGCACGCGCCGCAACCCCTCGGATACGCCCCTTGGGCCCGGGTGTTCACCAAGCTCGTTCCGCGCCCGGAATCCGCCGACGCTGATCCGGCCGTCCCGGTCAACCACCTACCCGCCCTTCAAGGAGCAGATGTCGCTGTGACCCGCCATACGCTGTCGGTCCTGGTGGAGAACAAACCCGGTGTGCTGGCACGGGTTTCGTCGTTGTTCTCCCGCCGTGGATTCAACATCCACTCGCTGGCCGTCGGCCCGACGGAAAATCCCGAGGTTTCCAGGATGACGATCGTCGTCGCCGTCGAGGGACTCCCGCTCGAGCAGGTGACCAAGCAGCTGAACAAGCTGATCAACGTGCTCAAGATCGTCGAACTGTCGCCGACCCAGGCCGTGCAGCGCGAGCTGTTGTTGATCAAGCTCCGCTCCGACGGCGCCACCCGGCCGCAGATCGTCTCCATCGTGGAAATGTTCCGCGCCCGGATCATCGACATCACCCCGGATGCAGTGACGGTTGAGGCCACCGGCACCAGCGACAAGTTGGAGGCCCTGGTCAAGATGCTGGAGCCGTTCGGGGTGCGGGAGCTCGTGCAGTCCGGCATGGTGGCGCTCGGCCGCGGGCCCAGGTCTATTACCTCGGCCAGCAGTCGCACAGATTAGGCACGCGCCCCACAGCCAACAGTCGGCCGGGCGCTATTGTCCGGCCCGGACAACCCAGTAGACAGCAGACCGCTGTACCAACAGAAAGCAGGAACATCAGCAATGGCCGTGGACATTTTCTATGACGACGATGCCGACCTCTCGATCATTCAGGGGCGCAAGGTTGCCGTCATCGGTTACGGCTCGCAGGGCCACGCCCACTCGCTGAGCCTGCGCGATTCCGGCGTCGACGTCCGGGTCGGGCTGCCCGAGGGATCGAAGTCCCGGGTCAAGGCCACCGACCAGGGCCTGCGGGTCGTCACTCCCGCCGAGGCGGCCGCCGAGGCCGACGTCATCATGATCCTCACCCCGGATCACGTACAGCGGCATGTCTATGCGGAAGCGATCGAGCCGCATCTCAAGCCGGGCAAGGCGCTGGCGTTCGGCCACGGGTTCAACATCCGGTTCGGCTACATCAAGCCGCCGAAGGATGTCGACGTCATCATGATCGCGCCGAAAGGCCCCGGCCACCTGGTCCGGCGTGAGTTCGTCGACGGCAAGGGCGTGCCCTGCCTGATCGCGGTCGAGCAGGACTACACCGGCGGCGCCAAGGCGCTTGCGCTGTCCTACGCCCGCGGCATCGGCGGCGCCCGGGCCGGCGTCATCGGGACCACGTTCACCGAGGAGACCGAGACCGACCTGTTCGGCGAGCAGGCCGTGCTGTGCGGCGGCATGTCGCGGCTCGTCCAACTGGGCTTCGAGACCCTGGTGAACGCCGGCTACCAGCCGGAGATCGCCTACTTCGAATGCCTGCACGAGCTCAAGCTGATCGTCGACCTGATGTACGAGGGCGGAATCGCCAAGCAGCGTTGGTCGGTGTCCGACACCGCCGAGTACGGCGACTACGTCTCCGGTCCGCGGGTGATCGACGACCACGTCGCGGAGAACATGCAGGGCGTCCTGGCCGACATCAAGGACGGCACCTTCGCGGCCAGGTTCATCGCCGATCAGGACGCCGGGGCACCGGAATTCAAGAAGTTCCGCGCCGAGCAGGAGCAGCACCCGATCGAGGAGACCGGGCGGAAGTTGCGCGGCCTGATGAGTTGGGTGGCCAAGGAAGACGACTACACCGGAACCGCTAACCGGGGCTGATCTTCACGCGCCCGCCCGAGGATGGCCACCAGGCCCATTCGGGCGGGCCGAACGCCCGGACAGTGATCAACATCGCTCGGATCTGCCCAGGTCAACGTGAGTCAACGCAGGTCGGCGCGCCCCGGGTCATTGGCCGCAGAACGGCTGTGCTGTCGTGGTAGCGTGCCCAGACTTGGGGTGGTCCAAGGATCCTGTCTGTACTTGCCAACGACATGGGGTAGGAAATGACAACAAACAACTCCCAGCAGAAGAACTTCCTCGCATCCCTTTTCGATTTCAGCTTCACTTCGTTCGTGACTTTGCGTTTCTTGAAAGTCATTTATGCGATTGTTGTCGTGGTGATTCTGCTTGCCGGTCTTGCCTTTCTCATTGTTGGTCTGGGCACCGGAACCTCGACGTCCATCCTCGGGGCGATCATCTTCGCGCCGCTGATCACCCTGATTTACCTGATCTTCGCGCGAATTACCTTCGAGGTCATCGCGATGTTCTTCCGGATCGGGGACAACACGTTCCTGGCCGTGCAGCTGTTGCGCGGCGGCAACCCCGGCGGCCAGTGGAACCCGGGCGCACAGCCCGGCTTTGGCCCGCCGCCGCAATACGGCAGCACCCAGGCGTTTCCCAACGCTCCGCACAACTACGGGCCCAGCGGAAATGAGCCGGCCACCGGCCCGACCGCTCCGCCGCAATACGGTGCGCCGCAAGGCAATTACGGGCAGCCGCCAGAGGGCACTCGTAGCCCACAGGGCCCGTCCATGGAAAAGCCGCCTTCTTCGCCCGGGGCGCAGGGCTGGGATCCGACACCGCCGAATCAGTAAAGCAATTCCCGACCCGTGCAGGGTTCACTGCTGACTACTTCTTGCGCTTGCTCCGGCTGGACGGCTGACCAGTAGCAGGCTTGCCGCTGGGTGTTGCGCTCGCGGGCTTCCTGACGGTGATCGAGAAGGGCGCTGGTTTGCGAGGGGCAATGGTCGCCGCCGGCTGATTCCTGGTGGCGTAAGCGCGCAGTGCCGCCCAGAACGCAATCCCCGCCGCTACCAGGCTGATCACCGCGCCGGTGATCGTGCCGCCGGTGATCGGGCGGGACGCGGCCAACAGGAAAATGACGACCACCAGCTCCAGCGCGCCGAGAATGGCCAGTGAAATCCATGTCGCCAGCGCCCGCCGGAGGGACCGGACGGCGAAAATCGTCAGGGCGGCGGCGAGAATCGCCAGCGGCGGGACCAGGATCCACAGGCCGGTCTCGTTGCCGACCCAGGCGAGCACCATCAGAAAGAAGACGGCCAGGGTCACCGGCACGGCAACGACCAGGCCGAGCACTCCGGCAGTGATGCGCAGCGCGCGATCAAGTCGAGGGTTCACGGTTGGACGATAGCTCTTGACTGAACATCTGGGACGAAACCGCAGGGACTGAACTGCCGGGTTTGACCTGCCGCGAGTACCGGCTCGGCGGCCCGGGCGCTTCGCCACTGGTGTCATTGACCCGGTCCAGCACGGTTAGCATGGTTCGCCGGGCATTGCCGTCCCATCGGTCCTTCCGGACCGTTGGCGGATTGTTCTTGCTACCTGCGCCGGAAGGTTCCGGCCTCGTGCCCGGCCCCGCCCAGATATGTAATGGAGATGACCAGCCGTGCCCAAGCCCGTCGTGCTGATCGCCGAGCAGCTCGCCCAATCCGCGATCGATGTGCTCGGTACGGAATTCGAGATCCGGCATGTCGACGGTGCCGACCGCGCCGCCCTGCTGCCTGCGTTGTCCGATGCCGACGCCATCCTGATCCGATCGGCCACCACCATGGACGCCGAGGCGTTAGCGGCCGCGCCGGCCCTCAAGGTCGTCGCCAGGGCCGGGATCGGTCTGGACAACGTCGATGTACCGGCCGCCACCGCCCGCGGCGTGCTGGTGGTCAACGCCCCGCAGTCCAACATCATCACCGCCGCCGAACACGCGCTGGCGTTGCTGCTCTCCGTCGCCAGGATGATCCCGGCTGCGGACGCGTCGCTGCGAGCGGGGGAGTGGAAGCGGAGCAAGTTCACCGGGGTCGAAATCGCCGACAAGACCGTCGGTGTTGTCGGCCTCGGCCGGATCGGCCAGCTGTTCGCCGCCCGGGTCGCCGCCTTCGGCACCACCATCATCGCGTACGACCCGTACCTGCAGCCGGCCCGCGCCGCCGCGCTCGGCGTCCGGCTGGTCGACCTGCCGACGCTGCTGGCCACCGCGGACATCATCTCGATCCACCTGCCGCGGACGCCGGAGACACTGGGGCTGATCGGCGCCGCCGAACTCGCCACCGTGAAGCCCGGGGTGCTGATCGTCAACGCCGCCCGCGGTGGCCTGATCGACGAGCAGGCGCTGGCCGACGCGCTGACCACCGGTCGGGTCGGCGGCGCCGGCATCGACGTCTACGTCTCCGAGCCGCTGGCCGCGGACAGCCCGCTGCGGACCGCCCCGAACACCGTGCTCACCCCGCACCTCGGGGCGTCCACCACCGAGGCCCAGGACAAGGCCGGTACCGCGGTCGCGAAGTCCGTCCGGCTCGCCCTGCGCGGCGACTTCGTTCCGGACGCGGTCAACGTGCAGGCCGCCGGCCCGGTGCCCGACGACCTGCAGCCCTGGATCCCGCTGGTCTCCCGGCTCGGCACCATCCTCACCGCGGTCGCCGGCGGCGTGCCCAGCCAGGTCGTGGTCGAGGTGCGCGGCGATCTTGCCGCGCAGGACACCTCGATCCTGCAACTGGCCGCCGTTCGTGGCATCTTCGGCGGCGTCATCACCGAGGCCGTCACCTTCGTCAACGCTCCCGCGCTGGCCGCCGAGCACGGGTTGACGCTGACCGGGACCTCCACCGAGGAAACCGGGGACTACCGCTCGTCGGTGAAGTTGCGGGCGGCGATGGCCGACGGCGACTCCCGGACGGTGTCCGGGACGCTGTCGGGCAGCAACCAGGTCCCCAAGTTGATCGAGATCAACAACCGGCACTTCGACCTGCGCGCGGAAGGCAACCTGCTGGTCGTTGCGTACGCGGACCGGCCCGGCGTGATGGGCACCGTCGGCGCCCTGCTCGGCCAACAGGAGATCAACATCGAGGCGGCCCAGATTTCCCAGGAACTGGACGGCAGGGCCTCGATCATGGTGCTCCGGGTCGATCAGGTCCCGGACCAGGAACTGTTGGAGAAGATCGGCGACGTCGTCGACGCGAGCGCCATTCGGGGCATACCCGAGCACTAAATGGTGAGCATCCTGGGGCGGATGGCCGCGCCGGTTGCGGAAAGCTACCGCCGGACGGATACCCTGACCCGGGCCGGGCGTGGCTAAACGTCGACTCGTGCCCGGAATCGGGTTTTTCACCGGCTGTGATTTCAAGTATTTCAGTACGAGAGCACCACCCAGCGAACACACCAGCACGGCGGCGTAGGTCGCCCTCCGCGGACAGCGCGGCAGAGAGGTCGAAGATGAAGCTCGCGGTCATCCCCGGTGATGGCATCGGTCCCGAGGTCGTTGCCGAGGGTCTCAAGGTGCTGCGCGGCGTCGTGCCGGGCGTCCAGACGACCGAATACGACCTGGGCGCCGCGCGCTGGCACCGGACCGGTGAGTTGCTGCCGGACTCGGTGCTGCGGGAGCTGCGCGACCACGACGCGATCCTGCTCGGCGCGGTCGGCGACCCGACGGTGCCGTCCGGGATTCTCGAGCGGGGTCTGCTGCTGCGGATCAGGTTCGAGCTGGATCACCACGTGAACCTGCGGCCGGCCCGGTTGTATCCAGGTGTACCCGGTCCGCTGGCCGGCGACAAGGCGATCGACCTGGTCGTCCTCCGGGAAGGCACCGAAGGCCCGTACGCCGGGAACGGCGGCCTGCTGCGCAAGGACACCATCCACGAAATCGCCACCGAGGTCTCGATCAACACCTACTTCGGCGTCGAGCGGGTCGTCCGGGACGCCTTCGAACGGGCCGCCCGCCGGCCGCGCAAGCACCTCACGCTGATCCACAAGACCAACGTGCTGGTGCATTCCGGTCAGTTGTGGAGCCGGGTGGTCGAAGAGGTGTCCATGGAATACCCGGACGTCTCCGTCGCCTACTCGCACATCGACGCCGCGATGATCCACCTGGTCACCGACCCGGGCCGCTTCGACGTGGTCGTCACCGACAACCTGTTCGGCGACATCTTCACCGACCTGGCCGCCGCGGTTTCCGGCGGCATCGGGCTCGCCGCATCCGGCAACCTGGATGTGTCGCGGACCAACCCCAGCATGTTCGAACCGGTGCACGGGTCGGCGCCCGACATCGCGGGCACCGGAACCGCTGACCCGACCGCGACCGTGCTGTCGATCGCGCTGCTGCTCGACCACCTCGGGCTGCCGGAAGCCGCCCGTAGGGTGGAGGCAGCCGTTGCCTTCGACCTGGCCACCAGGCAGAGCGGGTCCATCTCCCGGACCTCCGCCGTCGGCGACCGGCTGGCAGCGCTCGCCTCGAGCTGAGCCGAGCACCTTCCGGTCACAGAACACGAATCGAAGAAGAAACCAACAATGAACAGCTCACCGATGAGCCAAGGACGGCGGAGCTCGCCGCTCGGCGATGCCTTCCATGTCTTCGACACCACCCTGCGGGACGGTGCCCAGCGGGAAGGCATCACCTACTCGGTGGCCGACAAGATCGCCGTCGCCACCCTGCTGGACGAACTCGGCGTCGGCTTCATCGAGGGCGGCTGGCCGGGAGCCATGCCCAAGGACACCGAGTTCTTCGCCCGGGCGCTGGCCGGCGAGTTGGATCTGCGCACCGCCGAGCTGGTCGCCTTCGGCGCCACCCGCAAGGCGGGCGTGCGGGCCGCCGACGACCAGCAGGTGAAAGCGCTGCTCGATTCCGGCGCGCGGGTCATCACCCTGGTCGCCAAGTCCGATGTCCGGCACGTCGAGCGCGCGCTGCGCACCACGCCGGAAGAGAACCTGGCCATGGTGTCCGACACCGTGCGCCTGCTGGTGGACAACGGGCGCCGAGTGTTTCTCGACTGCGAACACTTCTTCGACGGTTACCTGTTCGACCGGGACTACGGAGTCCGGGTGCAGGAGGCGGCGGTGAAGGCCGGCGCGGACGTGGTCGTCATGTGCGACACGAACGGCGGCATGCTGCCGATGTCCGTGCAGCGGATCGTCGGAGAGGTGCTGGACCGCACCGGTTTCCGCCTCGGCATCCATTGCCAGGACGACACCAGTTGCGCGGTCGCCAACACCGTCGCCGCGGTCCAGGCCGGCGCCACCCACGTGCAGTGCACCGCCAACGGATACGGCGAGCGGGCCGGCAATGCCGATCTGTTCGCCGTGGTCGGCAACCTGATGACCAAGATGGGCCTGCCGGTGCTGCCGGATGGTGGTCTGGGCGACATGATGCGCGTCTCGCATGCGCTGGCCGAGCTGGCCAACATCACCCCGAATACCCACCAGGCCTACGTCGGCTCGTCCGCGTTCTCGCACAAAGCGGGGCTGCACGCCTCAGCGATCAAGGTCGATCCGGAGCTGTACAACCACCTTGACCCGGCCAGGGTCGGCAACGACATGCATATCCTGATCACCGAGATGGCGGGCCGGGCCTCGGTGGAACTCAAGGCCCGCGAGCTCGGCGTCGACCTTTCCGGGCATCCGGAGGCGGTCGGCCGGATCGTCGACACGGTCAAGTCGCGGGAGGCGCAGGGATGGTCGTACGAGGCCGCCGACGCGAGCTTCGAGCTGCTGGTGCGGGACGAGATCGCCACCGAAGTGGCCGACGCGCAGTCGCCGCGGGCCTTCCGGCTCGAGTCCTACCGCGTCATCGTGGAAAACAACGTGATCAACGGCCTTCCCGCTGTGACATCAGAGGCGACCGTGAAGGTGCACGTCGGCGGGAAGCGGATCATCGCCACCGCCGAGGGCAACGGTCCGGTCAACGCGCTGGATTCCGCGCTGCGCATCGCCGTCGCCGAACAGTTCCCGGAGTTCAACCAGGTCGAACTGGTCGACTACAAGGTGCGCATCCTGGCCGGTTCCGCCGGCACCGATTCGATCACCAGGGTGCTGGTGTCCTCGGCCCGTGGCGGCAAGGAATGGACCACAGTCGGCGTGCACGCGAATGTCGTCGAGGCATCCTGGCAGGCCCTGGTCGACGCGCTGGTCTACGCACTGCGGCCGGCGGACGCTGGTTTTCTGGTTCCCGAGCCACCGGTGGCCGAGGGTGCGGTTCCCGCACACGTCTGACGATCGGATTTCCTGAGCCGGCGGTGCCGGCCGGTTTCAGCCATCGAAAAGGAGCGCCGTTATGCGCCTGGCCAGGATCGCCCACCCCGACGGCGTTGCGTTTGTCCAGGTCGACGGGCGCGTGGGTGCCGAAACCGCCAGGGAGATCGAGGATCACCCGTTCGGCACGCCGACGTTCACCGGTCGTTCCTGGCCGCTGGCCGACACCCGGCTACTGGCGCCAATCCTGCCGTCCAAGGTGGTCGCCGTCGGCCGGAACTACGCCGACCATGCCGCGGAGCTGGGCAACGCCGTCCCGGCCTACCCGATGATCTTCATCAAGCCCTCCACGTCCGTCATCGGCCCGAACGCGCCCATCCAGCTGCCCGCATCCTCGCAGCGGGTGGACTTCGAGGGTGAGTTGGCCGTCGTCATCGGCCGGCCGTGCCGGGACGTCAAGGCCGAGAACGCCAAGTCGGTCATCCTGGGCTACACGATCGGCAACGACGTCACCGCCCGCGATCAGCAGAAGGCCGACGTGCAGTTCACCCGCGGCAAGGGCTACGACACGTTCTGCCCGTTGGGCCCGTGGATCGAGACCGAGCTCGACCCCTCCGATCTCGAGGTGTCCACCGAGCTGGACGGCGACGTGCTGCAGGACGGCCGGACCTCCGACATGGTCTTCACGGTGGGGGAGATCATCGAGTTCGTCTCCGGCATCATGACGCTGCTGCCCGGTGACGTGCTGCTGACCGGCACGCCGGCCGGCGTCGGACCGATGGTGGCCGGGCAGACGGTCTCGGTGACGGTGGAGGGCATCGGCACGCTGACCAACCCGGTGGTCAATCGAAGGTGACGGCGGGCCGGACTGGCACTGGGCTTAGGGTGGTCGGGCCATGACAGAGAATCTTGTGACTTCAGCCCGGCCCGTACGGGCCCGCTTCTGCCCGTCGCCGACCGGCACCCCACACGTCGGACTCGCCAGGACCGCCCTGTTCAACTGGGCGTTCGCGCGACACCACGGCGGCACCTTCGTGTTCCGGATCGAAGACACGGACGCTGCCCGGGACTCCGAGGAGTCCTACGAGGCGATCGTCGACGCGCTGACCTGGCTCGGCCTGAACTGGGACGAGGGCCCGAACATCGGCGGTCCGCACGCGCCGTACCGGCAGAGCCAGCGCGGCGCGATCTACCGGGAGGTGGCGGCCGAATTGCTTGCCGCCGGCCATCTCTACGAGTCCTATTCGATGAACGAGGACGTGACGGCGCGGCACCTCGCGGCCGGTCGCGACCCCAAGCTCGGCTACGACAACTACGACCGCACGCCGGATCCGGTGCTGATCGAGACTGCCATCGCGGCCGGTCGCTCCCCGGTGCTCCGCCTGCGGGTGCCGGACCGGGACATCACCTTCGACGACCTGGTCCGCGGCCCGATCACCTTCCCGGCCGGCAGCGTGCCGGACCCGGTGCTGGTCCGCGGAACCGGTGACCCGCTCTACACCCTGGTGAACCCCGTCGACGACGCGCTGATGGGCATCACCCACGTGCTGCGCGGGGAGGACCTGCTGCCGTCGACGCCGCGGCAGATCGCCCTGTACGACGCGCTGATCGCGATCGGCCGGGCCGAAATCGTGCCGCAGTTCGGTCATCTGCCGTTCGTCACCGGGGAGGGCAACCGCAAGCTGTCCAAGCGGGATCCGCAGTCGAACCTGTTCCAGTACCGCGACGACGGGTTCATCACCGAGGGCATGGTGAACTACCTGGCCCTGCTCGGCTGGTCCATCGGCGACGACCGGGACATCTTCACTCCGGCGGAACTGGTGGCCTCGTTCGATGGCCACCGGATCTCCGGCAATCCGGCCAGGTTCGACCGCAAGAAGGCGGAGTCGATCAACGGCGCGCACCTGCGGCTGCTGTCGCCGAACGATTTCGCGGATCGGTTGCTGGGCTACCTCGTCGCTCGGGGTGACCTGCCCGCGGCGCCGTCGGACCGGCAGGTCGCGCTGGTGACCGCGGCGGCGCCGCTGGTGCAGGAGCGCTCGGCATTGCTGTCCGAGGCGGCGCTGATGATCCGGTTCCTGATCACCGACGAGTTCGCGGTGGACCCGGCCGCGGTGTCGAAGGTGCTGACCGCCGCGGCGCTGCCGGTGTTGGCGTCGGCGATCGCGACCGTCCGCACGCTGCCCGAGTTCACCGCGGCGACCCTGGAACCCGCGCTGAAATCGACCCTCGTCGACGATCTCGGGCTCAAGCCCAAGGTGGCCTTCGCGCCCGTCCGGGTGGCCGTCACCGGACGCACGATCTCGCCGCCGCTGTATGAGTCGATGGTGCTGCTGGGTCGGGAGACCACGTTGCAGCGACTACTGGCCGCCCTCGACCTGGTGGCCGACCCGGCGCCGGCGACGGGTGCCTGACGTCGGACGCCAGCCGCCGCCGGCGGCGGTGTTGTTCGACGTCGACGACACCCTGGTGGACTTCGGCGGGGCGGCCCGGCTCGCCCTGGCCGACGTGGTGCAGGCACACCTGGCCGGCGACGATGACGACGCCGCCGTTCTGGCCGATGCTGCCCACCTTGCTTGGCACCGGGTCTCGGAGCGCGAGTACGAGCGGTTCACCCGCGGCGAGGTCGATTTCGACCAAATGCGGCTCAATCGCATGGCGGCGTTTCTGGGTGCGATCGGGCGGCCCGGCGCCGATCGGCTCAGCCATGAACTCCTGGAAGAACACCGCAACACCGCGATCTTCGGGCACTTCCGGGTCTTCGACGACGTCCCGGCATGCCTGCATCGGCTGCAGGACCTGGGGGTGACGGTGCGGGTGCTGTCGAACAGTGACGGCGCCTACCAGCGGACCAAGCTGGCGGCGGTGGGTCTCGGGCACCTTGCGGACACCGGCTTCTACTCGGGTGAGCTGGGTGTCGCCAAGCCGGACCCGCGGATCTTCCAGATTGCCGCTGACCGGCTCGGCCTTGCGACCGAGAAGATCAGCTATGTGGGGGACCGTTGGGACGTCGATGTGGTGGGTTCAGCGGCCGCCGGGATGCGGCCGGTGTGGCTGAACAGGGCCGGCCTGCCGCGGCCTTCGCCTGGGGTGGCGGGCCTGCGGGTACAGATCGTGGAGATCACCTCGCTGGCCGAACTGGACTTCCGGCGGTGATGGAAAGTGGGCGGCGTCGAGGATTTCTCCCCAGGGCTGCGCGCAGGTAGTATCGTTCCTCGGCGCCCAGCCTGGCAGAGTCTGTCAAGGGCCCTTGGGGTATGGTGTAATTGGCAACACTAGGGATTCTGATTCCCTCATTCTAGGTTCGAGTCCTAGTACCCCAGCTGGTTGTGTGAGTGATCATGGTGCTGCCCAGTCGGCCGGTCATGTAACATTTCCAAGCGGACTCAGGCAGTTACTGCTGGGTCCGGAGCGTTCTGCCACAGCAATTTCTAGGGCCCCGTCGTCTAGCGGCCTAGGACGCCGCCCTCTCACGGCGGTAGCGAGGGTTCGAATCCCTTCGGGGCTACAGCACGGCCATCCCGGCAGCGCACATCGCGCGCCGGGATTTTGGCTTTCCGGGGTCGGTCGCGGCCGCGGGTGTTGATCATGACGTTGGCTGCCCAACCCACCGACGACACGCCGAAATTGCTGCAGCCTGCGTCATGATCAACTTGGCGGGCGGTTCCGGCTGACGGTGGCGGGTGCACCGGGTCGCGCTACAGCCGCGCCGTCAGGGCATCGGCGGCCTCGACCAGATCACCGGCCCAGCGGGCACCCGGCCGGCGGCCGATGCGCTCAACCGGCCCGGAGACCGACACCGCCGCGATGACGGCCCCTTTGACGTTCCGCACCGGAGCCGACACCGACGCCACTCCGGGCTCCCGCTCGGCCACCGACTGCGCCCAACCCCGCCGCCGGACCTCGGCCAGGGTGCGCTCGGTGAAGGACGCCTCGGCCAGCACCGCCCGCTGGGTTGACGGGTCCGCCCAGGCGGTCAGCACCTTTGCCCCGGAGCCGGCGTTCATCGGCAGCCTGGAACCCAGCTGAACGGTGTCCCGCAGCCCCGACGTTGGTTCGGCAACCGCGATGCAGATCCGGGACAGCCCATCCGGCCGGTACACCTGCACGCTCTCCCCGGTGCGATCCCGCAGTCGCGGCAGCACATCCGCGGATGCGGTCACCAGCGGATCGGGCGCACCGGCCGCGAGCACGGCCAACTGTGGCCCCGGGCACCAGCGCCCGTTCGCATCCCGGGCCAGCAGCCCATGAACCTCGAGTCCGACGGCGAGCCGGTGCGCAGTGGCCCGCGGGAGTCCGGTGGCCACGCACAGGTCGGCAAGTCCGGTCGGGGAGAGCGAGGTGACCCGGAGTACCTCCACCGCTTTGTCCAAGACGCCGATACCGCTAGACTTTCCCATGGAGCGATACTAGATTCTCGCATGCTGAGATGCCAACGACGCCGGGCCGCCGCTCGTCGGGTCGTGGCGCCGAAGGACTACTGCCCGCCGCATGCAGCGGGCCCGCGCATCGTGAAGGAAGGTCGGCAATGGGGCAGACGCTCGCCGAGAAGGTCTGGGACGCACACATCGTGCACGCCGCGGAGGGTGAGCCCGATCTGCTCTACATCGACCTGCACCTGGTGCACGAGGTCACCAGCCCGCAGGCCTTCGAGGGTCTCCGGCTGACCGGACGCACCGTTCGCCGGCCGGATCTCACGCTGGCCACCGAGGATCACAACGTGCCCACCGAGTTCGGCGGCGGGTCCATGCCGCGCGGCCCGTTCATCGGCAGCAACTTGCTGATCAAGGACCCGGTTTCGCGATTGCAGGTCGACACCCTCCGCGCGAACTGCGAGGAATTCGGCGTTCCGCTGTACCCGATGGGTGATCTGGAGCAGGGCATCGTGCACGTCGTCGGCCCGCAATTGGGGTTGACCCAACCCGGAATGACCATCGTGTGCGGTGATTCGCACACCTCGACGCACGGCGCCTTCGGTGCGCTGGCCTTCGGTATCGGCACCAGCGAGGTGGAACACGTGCTGGCCACCCAGACGCTCCCGCTCAAGCCGTTCAAGACCATGGCGATCACGGTCGAGGGCGAGCTCGCGCCGGGCGTCACCGCCAAGGACATCGTGCTGGCCGTGATCGCGAAAATCGGTACCGGCGGCGGCCAGGGCTACGTCCTCGAGTACCGCGGCGAAGCCATTCGGGCGCTGTCCATGGAAGGCCGGATGACGATCTGCAACATGTCCATCGAGGCCGGTGCCCGCGCCGGCATGATCGCCCCCGACGAGACCACCTTCGCCTATGTGCAGGGCCGCGACCACGCGCCCAAGGGCGAGCAGTGGGAGCGGGCGGTGGAGTACTGGTCCTCGCTGATCACCGATGAGGACGCCGTTTTCGACGCCGAGGTGATCATCGACGCCGACGCGCTGACGCCGTTCGTCACCTGGGGGACCAATCCCGGCCAGGGGCTGCCGTTGTCGGCGTCCGTGCCGGACCCGGAGCTGATCGGCGACGACAACGAGCGCAGCGCCGCCGAGCGGGCCCTTGAGTACATGGGCCTGACGGCCGGCACGCCGCTCCGCGAGATTCGCGTCGACACGGTATTTCTCGGTTCCTGCACCAACGGGCGCATCGAAGACCTGCGGGCCGCCGCGGACATCCTGCGCGGTCGGCACATCGATCCGACGCTGCGGATGCTCGTCGTGCCCGGCTCCATGCGGGTGAAAGCGCAGGCCGAGGAAGAGGGCCTGGACGCCGTTTTCACCGCGGCCGGCGCGGAATGGCGGAGCGCGGGCTGCTCCATGTGCCTGGGGATGAATCCGGATCAGCTCGCCCCCGGCGAGCGGAGCGCATCGACGTCCAACCGGAATTTCGAGGGACGGCAGGGCAAGGGCGGTCGCACCCACCTGGTCTCCCCGCTGGTCGCCGCCGCCACCGCCATTCGCGGAACACTGTCCTCACCGGGGGATCTCGAGCCGGTGCCGGCGCTGTCCGGCGCCGGGCGCTGAGCAAACAACCCGACCTCACTGCCGAATCAGCTGCCAGGAGAGAAACGATGGACGCCTTTCACACCCACACCGGAGTTGGCATTCCGCTGCGCCGCAGCAACGTCGACACGGACCAGATCATCCCGGCCGTCTACCTCAAGCGCATCGCTCGAACGGGTTTCGAGGACGGGTTGTTCTCCGCCTGGCGCGCGGATCCCACCTTTGTGCTGAATCACCCGGCATTCGCGGGCGGCTCCGTGCTCGTCGCCGGGGCCGACTTCGGGACGGGATCTTCGCGAGAGCACGCGGTCTGGGCGTTGATGGACTACGGCATCAGGGTCGTCATCTCACCGAGATTCGCCGACATCTTCCGCGGCAACTCCGGCAAGGGCGGGCTGCTCGCTGCCGAGGTCACCCAGGACGATGTCGAGTTGCTGTGGAAGCTGCTGGAGAACGAGCCCGGCACCGAATTGACGGTCGACCTAGAGCAGCAAACGATCTCGGCCAAGTCCCTGGTGATCGGTTTCCAGATCGACCCGTACATCCGCTGGCGGCTCATCGAAGGGTGGGACGACATCTCTTTGACCCTGCGGCACGCCGAAGAAATCAAGAAATTTGAGGCGGCTCGTCCGGCGTTCACCCCGGTCACTGGCTGAGCCCGGGATCACCGCTGGTGAGATCGGTTTAGCACGCGAAAGCCCCTGTACAGCAGGGGATTTCGCGACAACCGGAGATCTCTGCCGGGACCTTGTGTCTCGTTCAATGGCCCGGTTTTCGGACCGAGTTGGCAGTGAGAACCGTTAGAACACACTGACTCCTGTGCGTGGCGGGCTGGCGCTCCGGCGTTTTTGCGCCTACCGTGAGCGACCAATCGGCCCCCACCTGCCGTGGGCCGGAGAGTCCTGGGAGGGACAGTGAACAAGACCGATCTGATCAACCAGCTCGCCGAGCGGTTGGACGGGGACAAAAAGGCCGCGCAAGCGGCGGTCGAAGGCTTTATCGACCTTGTCCAGCGTGAGGTTCAAAAGGGCCGAAGCGTTTCCATCTCCGGCTTCGGTGTCTTCGAAAAGCGGTTGCGGGCTGCGCGTACCGCCCGGAACCCGCGAACCGGCGAAGCCGTCAAGGTGAAGAAGACGACCGTCCCAGCGTTCCGTCCCGGGAAGTATTTCAAGGACGTCATCGCCGGAACGGTCAAACTGCCCAAGCCCACCGGCAAACCAACGAGTGCGCGGGCCGCCGCGGCTGCGGCGAAGGCGCCGGCGGCCGCCGCCAAGACCACCACCACAAGGGCGCCGCGTGCCGCCGCCGCGACCAAGGCGGCGACCACTGCCGCGCCGCGGACGCGGGCGGCCGCCAAGCCGGCCGCCGCCGCCAGCACGGCGAGCCCGACTCGCACCAGGACGACGGCCGCCAAGGCCGCGACCACCGCTGCGCCGGCCAAGGCCACCACCACCCGCGCACCGCGGGCGACTGCCGCCAAGACCGCCGCAGCACCCAAGGCCGCCGCAGCACCGAAGGCAGCAGCCGCTGCCAAGCCGGCGACCCGTCGCGCACCGGCGAAGGCGAAGGTCTGAGGTATTCGCGAGTCGGGACAACCCGGCTCACGTTCTGACAGTTCCGTCAGATTCGGCGGGTGGCAGCGGTTCTCGGCTACCCGCCGAATCTGCGTTATTCCTCGGGCGATCTGCTGGTCCTCAGACGATCGGGGACGGATACGAATCCGCCTGGACCAGGCGACGTCCGTCGAAGGACAGGAACCAGTACGCGGCCTTGGGGGTGCTGACCTCACCGATCGGCACATCAGATCGACCGGCCAGCGATTTGACCACACCGGGAATGACGCCGCCCTGACTGCAGACCACGATGCTGCCGCCATCGGGCTCGGCGGACGCCAGTTCGACCAACCGCCGCCGGGCGCCGGCCGGATCATCCCGATAGGCGTCCTCGGCCAACACCGGTTCGACCTGCACATCCTGGCCCAACGATTGTGCCAACGGGGCAACGGTTCCGCGGCAGCGCTCCAGTGGCGCGGTGTGCACCGCGCTCGGCATGAACACCCCGAGCTCACCGGTCAGCGTTTCGGCCTGGCGACGGCCCTTCGCGTCCAGCGGCCGCATGTCGTCCGGCCCGTCATACGCCTCGCGGTGACCCGCTCGCGCATGACGCACCAGCACCACGCCGCTCAGCGCGGCCGGCTCCAGCGCGAAGGTGCTCAGCACGGCCTGGTCGAACTCATACGTCATCCGTTCGGCGGCCTTCGCGGCCGGCAGCCACTCCAGCCGGTCAACTTCCTTGTTGGGAGCGAAGATCCCGCCCATTCGCCGGGCGGCGAAGTACTGCACCGTTTTCGGGCCGCCGTTGGCCTTGTACGACACCGTCGTCAGGCAGCGGCCGATGGCCGGGCGGAAACCCGTCTCCTCCTCCACTTCCCGGGCTGCGGTGACCGGCGGCACCTCGCCCGGCTCCGCCTTGCCCTTGGGCAGGGACCAGTCGTCGTACCGCGGTCGATGGACGAGCGCGATGCGGACGCCGTAGCGGCGGGAGGGACGCCACAGCACCGCCCCCGCCGCTCGAATGACCGTGCCGGCCATGTCATTCCCCACGCGTGGCGCCCCGCTTGAGCAGCTCGTCCTGGATGTCCTTACCGGTGCCGTCCGCGGGAGAGGGCGCCCAGCCGTCGGGTCCCAGTGTCCAGCAACGGGTGTCGGGTCGGGCGATCATCTCCAGCACCGCGGCCATTCGCTCGGTGGCCGCCCGGTCCTTGACCTGCACAAGAGCCTCGACCCGGCGATCGAGGTTGCGGTGCATCATGTCCGCGCTACCGATCCAGTACTCCTCGCCGCTGACCGGTGGTTCCTCGCCCGCCACCGCATCCGCGGTGCCGCCGTTGCGGAAGTAGAAGATCCGCGAGTGCTCCAGGAAGCGGCCGACAATCGAACGGACGGTGATGTTCTCACTCAGCCCCGGCACTCCCGCGCGCAACGCGCAGATGCCCCGCACGGTGACGTCGACCTGCACCCCGGCCCGGGAGGCGCGGTAGAGCGCATCGATGACACCCTCGTCGACGATCGAGTTCATTTTCAACCGAACCAGCCCGCCGCGGCCGGCCCGCTGGTGCTCGATCTCCCGCTCGATCCGGGCGACGATGCCGCTGCGGATGGAATGCGGTGCAACCAAGAGGTTCCGGTACTCGGTCTGCCTGGAGTAGCCGGTCAACACGTTGAACAGGTCGGTCAGGTCCGCGCCGATGTCCGGGTCGGCCGTCAGCAGGCCGAGGTCCTCGTAGATGCGGGCGGTCTTGGGGTTGTAGTTGCCCGTGCCGATATGGCAGTAGCGGCGCAGGGTCTTGCCTTCCTGCCGGATCACCAGCGCCGTCTTGCAATGCGTCTTGAGTCCGACCAGGCCGTAGACCACATGCACGCCAGCACGTTCCAGCGCCTTGGCCCAGGAGATGTTCGCCTGTTCGTCGAACCGGGCCTTGATCTCGACCAGCGCGACGACCTGTTTGCCGGCCGCCGCAGCGGAAATCAGCGCATCCACGATCGGTGAGTCGCCGGAGGTCCGGTACAGCGTCTGCTTGATCGCCAGCACCCGCGGATCCGCGGCGGCCTGTTCGATGAAGCGCTGCACCGTGGTCGCGAACGACTCATAGGGGTGATGCAGCAGCACATCTCCGTCGCGGAGCGTGGCGAAAACACTCTTCGGTGTCTCACCCTCGGCGAAAGCCGGGTTGGTCGCCGGGACGAAGGGCGGGTCCTTCAGCAGTGGCTTGTCCAGCCCGTACAGCTGCCACAGGCTGGAAAGATCAAGCAGACCGGGAACTTCCACCGCGTCCGCCGGGTCGACGTCCAGTTCGCCGAGCAGCAGGTTCATCACCCGCTCGCTGGTGGTGTCGGTGATCTCCAGGCGGACCGGTGGGCCGAACCGCCGCCGGGCGAGTTCTCGCTCGAGGGCCTGCAGCAGGTCTTCGTCGCGGTCCTCCTCGACCTCCAGGTCCGCATTGCGGGTCACCCGGAAAACCTGATGCTCCACCACATCCATGCCCGGGAACAGCTCCGCGAGGTGCGCGGCGATGAGGTCCTCCAGCGGCAGGAAGTCGTTGACCCCGCTGCGCACCCGGACGAAGCGATCGACGTTGTTGGGCACCTTCACCCTGGCGAACCGCTCGGCCTTGGTTTCCGGATCCCGGACGATGATCGCCATGTTCAGGCTGAGCCCGGAGATGTACGGGAACGGGTGCGCCGGATCAACCGCGAGCGGCGTGAGCACCGGGAAGATCTGGGCGGTGAAATAGTCGGCCAGTCGCTCGCGATCCGCCGGATCGATGGAACCCCAGTGCACGATGCGGATACCCGCCTCGGCCAATTCCGGCATGATGTCGTCAGTGAAACAGCGGCCCTGACGATCGACCAATTCCTGGGTGCGGGTCGAGATCAGCGCGAGTTGTTCGGAGGCGGTCAGCCCGTCGGCACTGGTCACCGACAACCCCATATCCCGCCGGCGCTTCAGGCCCGCAACCCGAACCATGTAGAACTCGTCCAGGTTGGACGCGAAGATCGCCAGAAACTTGGCCCGCTCGAGCAGTCGCTGGCCCTTGTCCTCGGCCAGTGCGAGCACCCGGGCGTTGAAGTCCAGCCAGCTCAGCTCCCGGTTGGAGAACCGATCCTCCGGTAGCGGGTCCTGTTCGATCAGCGACTCGTGAACCGCCTCGGACGGCCCGCCGTGAAACGGCTCGATCGCCGCCTCCTCCACCAGTAGGCGTCCGGCGAAGGCGCCAAGGCCATCCGACAGGATGGGTCCGCCGTCGGACTTCTTGGCGGTGCTGCGCGGCGATCGTGCGGCGCGCGGAGAGTCGCCAGTCCTGCTGGCGGTCGATCGGGAGTTTCTGCTGGCTGTCACCTGGCCATTCTGGCTTGTCCGGGACACGGATTGCCACAGCACCGGGTGAACAGCAGGTATCGGCTGGATCTTGCCGCCGGTTCCGTGTCCGAGCCACGGCGCGGCCACCATCGCTCTAGGGTGACTGGAAGCATGCCGGCGCGGACGCTGCGGAAGATCTCGCCGGCCCAGGCGCTGGCGAAGGAGCGGATAGTGGCGCACAAACCAGCGGTACACGAAAAGGGCAACGCCTGGCTGACCTTCTGTCAGGCGGTCATGTACCCGATGTCGTTCCTGCTCGGCCGCAAGAAGACCTCCGGTCGGGAGAACGTCGAGATCGAGGGCGGCTACCTGCTGGTGGCCAATCACATCTCGCACCTGGACCCGTTGTACGACTCGGTAGCCGTCCGAAAGTCCGGCCGGGTGCCCCGGTTCATGGCCAAGGCGTCGCTCTGGAAGGTCCCGGTGCTGGGCCGGGCGTTGGCCGGCTCCGACCAGATCCCGGTCGAACGCAGTGGGGCCGGCGCTGGTCAGCAAGCGCTCGAATTGGCGACCGAGGCACTGCGCAACGGCAAGGTGGTTTTGATTTACCCGGAAGGCACCGTCACCAGGGACCCCGGCCATTGGCCGATGAAACCGCGCCCCGGCATCGGGTCACTGGCGTTGGCAGGTGACTTCCCGGTCATCCCCGTCGCGCACTGGGGATCGCACCAGGTGTACGCGTCGTACGTCGAGGGACGCAGGTTCAAGCCGTTGCCCCGCAAGGACGTGTACACCGTCTTCGGCGAGCCGATCGACCTGACGGAACTGCGCTCCCGGCCCGTCGACGCCCGGTCGATCCGGGATGCCTCGCTGCTGATCATGACCGTGGTGCGGGACATGGTCGCCGAGATTCGCGGCGAGACACCGCCCGTCGAGTTCTACGACCACAAGAAGGCCGAGCGACTGGCGAAGCGGGCGGCCGATGAAACTCCAGCCGCTGACGGGCCGGGCAGTTGACCCTGTCCGGGGGGCCGATCGAGCGGGTCGCGGTGCTGGGGGCCGGGTCCTGGGGGACCACGTACGCCAAGGTGCTCGCCGACGCCGGTCGCTCGGTCACGCTTTGGGCCAGGCGGGAATCCGTTGCCGCCTCGGTCCGCCGGGACCACCTGAACAGCGACTACCTCCCCGGTGTCCGGCTCCCCGAGAACGTCGGCGCCACCTCGGATTTCGACGAGGCGCTGGAAGATGTGGACGCTGTCGTGCTGGGCGTGCCCAGTCAGGCGCTGCGGGAGAACCTGCGGGTCTTCCGGGATTCGCTGCCGCCGAGGGTGCCGATCGTGTCGCTGGCCAAGGGCGTCGAGATCGGCACCGGCCTGCGGATGAGCGAGGTGATCGCCAGGGTGGGTCAGGTCGATCCGGCCCGGATCGTGGTCTTGACCGGGCCGAACCTGGCGGTCGAGATTGCCCTCGGCCGACCGACGGCGACCGTAATGGCGTGTACCGACCATGAACGTGCGTTCGCCGTCCAGGTCGCCAGTGCCACCCCGTATTTCCGGCCGTACACGATCACCGACGTCATCGGCGCCGAGATCGCCGGTACCGGAAAGAACATCGTCGCGCTGGCCTGCGGTATCGCCGACGGGCTCGGGCTCGGGCTCAATGCCTCGGCGTCGCTGATCACCCGGGGGCTCAACGAGGTGTCCCGGCTGGGCGTCGAGCTCGGCGCTTCGCCCGCCACCTTTGCCGGCCTCGCCGGTCTCGGTGATCTGGTGGCCACCTGCTGGTCGCCGTTGTCCCGCAACCGCACCCTGGGCGGCCGGCTGGCGGCCGGCATCGGCCTGGAGGCCGCCATGCAGGCCACCGGCGGTCAGGTGGCCGAGGGCGTCGTCAGCTGTCGATCGGTCCGCGATTTGGCCCTGCGGCACAAGGTGGACATGCCGATCACCGAATCGGTCTACCAGGTCTGTTACCGGCACCTGCCGCCGACGCAGATGATGAGTTACCTGATGGATCAGCCGCACAGCCAGGAGTAGCTCACCGGGCGCGAAAACCGCCGCCGCCACCCGTCGCGGCGAGCCGCTGCCGACACACCGATCATCTAGGGTTTGACGCCATGACCTCCGAGCGGATCCGGGTGGCCGTCGTCTTCGGTGGCCGTAGCGGTGAGCATCCCGTTTCCTGTATCTCCGCTGCCGGCGTGCTGGCCAACATCGACGCCGACGCCTTCGACGTGACGGCAATCGGGATCACCCCGGAGGGCAGTTGGCTCCGGATGGATCCGGCGGCCATCCCGGCCGCGGCCGGGCGTGAACTGCCCAAGGTCAGCCACGGATCCGCCGTTGCGTTGCCGGCCGACCCCACCGCCGCCGCGATGGTGTCGCTGGTGCCCGACGGCCCGGCGGACCCGACCCTGGACGTGGACGTGGTCTTTCCCGTCCTGCACGGTCCGTACGGCGAGGACGGCACCATTCAGGGCCTGCTGGAATTGGCCGGCGTGCCCTACGTGGGTGCCGGGGTGCTGGCGTCGGCAGCCGCCATGGACAAGGAGTTCACCAAGAAGTTGCTGGCCGCGGAAGGTTTGCCGGTCGGCGAGTGGGCTGTACTGCGGTCGGGCGTCCCGACGCTCAGCGAGTCCGAGCGGAACCGTTTGGGGCTACCGGTTTTCGTCAAACCCGCGCGGGCCGGTTCCTCGCTCGGGGTCAGCCGGGTCGACTCCTGGGCCGACCTGGACCGGGCGATCGGCTACGCCCGGCAGACCGACCCGAAGGTGCTGGTCGAGGCGGCGGTGCTGGGCCGGGAGATCGAGTGTGGCGTCCTTGAGTACCCGGACGGCCGGATCGAGGCGTCACCGACGGCGGAGATCCATGTCGGCGGTGGCCATGACTTCTACGATTTCGACGCCAAGTACCTCGATGACGCGGCCGCCACGTTCGATATCCCGGCCGTGCTGACCGGGGATGTCACCGCCCGCATCCAGGACCTGTCCCGCCGGGCGTTCGCCGCGCTGGATGCCCAGGGGCTGGCTCGGGTGGACTTCTTCGTCCGGCCCGATGGCGAGGTGGTGATCAACGAGGTCAACACCCTGCCGGGCTTCACCCCGATCTCCATGTACCCGCGGATGTGGGGGGCCGGCGGCATCTCCTACCGCGAGCTGATCACGGTGCTGATCCGGACCGCGCTGGCCAGGGGCACCGGGTTGCGGTAACCGGGCTGATGCTCGCTGCGTCACCGCCGTTCCCGCATGATGGTCCGTGCCGTCAGCCGCCGTCCGGACTGGCGGGAACGCCGTCCACGCAAATCGGTCGCTGCGTCAGGGTCGCGCCGATGATCTTCGACATGTCCTGCCACGGACCGGTACTCGTGCCGTCCGGGACGGTCAGCGCGACCCTGACCGGTCGATCGACGGCGAGGTAGGTCGTGACGCCGGAGCCGTACAGCGGAAGCCAGGTGACGCCGTCCACCACCTGAACCGCCGCCGAGCAGGTCAGCTCCTGCGGTGTCGGGGTGCCGCACCGCAGGATCACCGCAGGCTCACCCCAGGCCGCCACCCCCGCCAGCAGCGGGTCGTCGCCCTGCACCAACTCGCGCCGCGGCAACGTGCCGAGCGGATCGGGGAGGGCGGCCAGCAGCGTCGTACATGCGGTGCTGGTCGCGTCGGGCGCCTCCACCGACGAGACGGCGAGCGGGTCGTTGACGTCGGTCACCGGCCGGGAATTGACGACGCCGGCCAGCACCACGATCGCGATGATGGCCGTCACCGGCAGGGCGATGGCCGCCACCAGGCGCCACCTCGGCAGGTTGTCCCGGGACGCTCTCCGCGGTGGTTCCGGGTGGTCCGCGGGGCTGGGCCGGGTCAGAGGTGCACGACCGGGCAGGTCAGCGTGCGGGTGATCCCCGGCACCGACTGCACCCGTGCGACGACCAGTTTGCCCAGCTCATCGACGGTGTTCGCCTCGGCGCGCACGATGACGTCATACGGGCCGGTGACATCCTCGGCACTGGTGACCCCGGGGAGCTCGGCGATTGCCTGGGCCACTGCCGCTGCCTGCCCGACCTCGGTCTGGATGAGGATGAACGCCTGCACCACGGTGTGCCCCTTTCGCCTGACTCGCGACCTGTTCGCCGCCCGAGCCTAGCGGCCCGCGCCGGGGGACTGCGAACAGGCTGATCCCGGCCCGGTTTTCGCAGCGCCGAACCCGGCCCGATGGTCGGCGGGACAGCCGATGTCGGGCACCATTGGTGGGCAGTCCACCCGCAGCCGCGACGCGTCACCGCGGTGGCGTCATTCAAGTGAGGTGCCACATCAGCACACCCCAACGCCCCGGCGACCGGACCGTCAGCAGCTCGCCTTCCGCGCCGCCGACGGGACCTGGCGCCGACGCATCGGCCATCCCCGACGCGGCCCGCACCATGGCGACGGCCGGCGAGTTCGCCGTCATCGATCTCGTGACCGCCGGCATCGCGCAACCGGTCAGCACCCTGCTGGGCCCGGGTGACGACTGCGCGGTCATTGCCACCCCCGACGGCCGAGTGGCCGCGAGCATCGACGTGTTGGTCGACGGCGTGCATTTCCGCACCGACTGGGCGACCGGCGAGCAGATCGGTCAGCGGGCCGCGCTGGCCGCGATGGCCGACGTCGCCGCGATGGGAGCGGCGCCCACCGCACTGCTGGTCGGGGTGACCGCTCCGCCGAGCACACCGGTCGAACTGGTCACCGCTATCGGCCGGGGACTGAACCAGGCTGCGGCGAAGGCCGGCGCCGGGGTGGTCGGCGGCGATCTGACCCGCTCGGACGTGCTGACCATCGCGGTCACCGCGCTCGGCGACCTCCGCGGGGCGGAGCCGGTGCTGCGTTCCGGGGCGCGAGCGGGCGACGTCGTTGCGGTCGTCGGGCGGCTGGGGTGGGCCGCTGCCGGACTTGCGGTGCTGTCCAGGGGCTTTCGATCACCGGCAGCGGCCGTCGGCGCCTACCGGGTGCCGGATCCGCCGCTGGCGGCCGGGATCGTCGCCGCCGCATCCGGGGCGACGTCGATGATCGACGTCTCCGACGGTCTGCTGGCCGACCTGGGGCACATCGCCGCCGCCTCTGGCGTGGCGATCAACGTCGTCACCTCATCGCTGCCGGTCAACCCGCGGCTCGTCGAGGTCGCATCGGCGCTCGGTCGGGATCACCTGGAGTGGGCGCTCACCGGCGGCGACGACCACGCCCTGGCCGCCACCTTCCCGCGCGGCGTGCCGCTGCCGGCGGACTGGACCGCCATCGGTTCGGTGTCCGACGGCAGCGGGATCTCGGTCAACGGTTCGCCGTGGCGGGCGGCCGGCGGCTGGGACCACTTCGGCTGACCGGGTAGGTCCGTGCGGCAGTCGGAGCCCGGGTAGCCTGCCGCCATGCCGGTCCCGTTGCGCACCATCATCGATGACGACTGGGCGGCGGCACTGGAGCCGGTGGCCGATCGGGTCGCGGCCATGGGCGACTTCCTGCGGGCCGAGGTGGCGGCCGGGCGGCACTACCTGCCCGCCGGCCCGCTGGTGCTGCGGGCGTTCGAACGCCCGATGGACCGGGTCAAGGTGCTGATCGTCGGCCAAGACCCGTATCCGACCCCTGGCCATCCCATCGGGCTGTCGTTCGCGGTCGATCGCCAGGTCCGCCCGTTGCCCCGGTCGCTGGGCAACATCTACAAGGAACTGCGCGCCGATCTCGGGATCGTTCCGCCGGTGCACGGCGACCTGACCGCCTGGTCCGACCAGGGCGTGTTACTGCTGAACCGGGTCCTGACGGTTGAACCCGGCCGTCCCGCATCGCATCGCGGCAAGGGCTGGGAGCCGATCACCGAGGCGGCCATCAGGGCGCTGGTCGCCCGTGGTGGCCCACTGGTCGCGGTGTTGTGGGGCAAGGACGCGCAGACCCTGCAGCCGCTGCTGGCCGACACGCCGATCATCGCGTCGGCGCATCCGTCGCCGATGTCGGCCGACCGTGGGTTCTTCGGCTCGAAACCCTTCTCCCGGGCCAACGCGCTGCTCGTCGAGCGGGGCGGCGAGCCGGTCGACTGGGCGTTGTGACGGGACTTCCGCCAGCGGCCGGGTCGGCCGCTGGAGGTGGCGCGGCGGGCAATGCCGTTCCGGGCGCTGGGCCAGGGCCGGCGATGGACGCGGATTCGCGGCCGTTGACGGCCGCGCTGTTCGCCGGCGGGATCGCCACCTTCGCCGAGCTCTATGCGGTGCAGGCCGTGCTGCCGGCCCTGGCCGCGGAGTGGCAGCTGACCGAGTCGACCGTTTCGCTGGCGGTCTCGGTGGCCACCGGAGCGCTCGCGCTCTCGGTGCTGCCCTGGGCCGCGGTCGCCGACCGGATCGGTCGGGCCAAGGCGATGACGATCTCCGCCGTTATCGCGGCAACCGCCGGCATGCTGGTGCCGCTGGCGCCGTCGTTCGGCGTGCTGCTGGCCCTGCGAGGGGTGTCCGGGCTTGCCCTCGGAGCGCTGCCGGCGCTGGCGATGGCGCACCTGGTCGCGCAGGCCCGACCCGGCCGGGTCTCGGCCATCGGTGGTCTCTACATCGCCGGCACCACGATCGGCGGGCTGACCGGCCGGGTACTCACCGGCGCCGTCGGTGGAGCGGCCGGCTGGCGGTGGGGACTGGCCACCACCGCTGCCCTTGTGGTGGCCGCCGCGATCGTGTTCGTCATCCTCCTGCCGAGTGATCACGCCGCGGCCGGGCGGTCCAGCGGGCAGCCGACTTCAGTGCGCAACCGGGGGCGGATCCGGCTGGCGTTGGCCGATCGGACCGTCTGGGTCTTCTACGCGCAGGCCTTCCTGCTGATGGGCGGGTTCGTCACGGTCTACAACCTGCTGGCGTTCCGGCTGCTCGACGACCCGTACCGGCTCCCGGCCTCGCTGGTCAGTCTGCTGTTCCTGACCTATCTGGTCGGGACCGTCGGGTCGTCCGGGGTCGGCCGGATGGTGGGGAGGTTCGGCCGCAAGGCGGTGCTGGCCGCGGCCGGTTACGGGATGGCCCTCGGCGTTGCGCTGACCCTGGCGACGCCGCTGTGGTGCGTGCTGGCCGGGCTGGTCGTCGCGACGTTCTGCTTCTTCGTCGCCCACGCCATCGCGGCGACCTGGGCCGGCGAGCGGGTGCCGGCGGCCAGGTCGCAGTCTTCGGCCCTCTACTCGCTGTCGTACTACGCCGGATCGAGCCTGGTCGGCTTCCTGGGTGCGGTGGTGTTCGACCGCTTCGGCTGGACCGGGGCGATGGCGATGGTGATCGCGGCGGCGGGGCTGGCAGCGACCCTCGCGGTGCTCGGCGCGCCGCGCTTGGTCGACGGTGGTCACTCGCGAGAGGGTTCCGGAGTATGACCGTCCTGCCGGATCCGCCCGCGTCCCTGCCGGATCCGCCTGCGTCCAGGCGCACGATGGTCAAGGTCGTCGCCGGTGTGCTGCTGCGGGTGACGGTGTCGATCACGCTGCTGTTCATTGCCTACTACCAGATCCCGACGAGGGCAGACGGCGGTCAGTCGGACCTGCCGTGGCTGATTCTGGAGTTGGCGGTCTTCGCCGTCATCGTTGCCGTGCAGGTGCCGGCCATTGTGAAATCGGACTACCCGGTGTTACGCGCCGTCGAGGTCCTGTCGGTCGTCGTACCGCTGTTCCTGCTGATCTTTTCGCGGATCTACCTGTCCAACTCGCTCGCGAATCCAGCGGCTTTCACCCAGGCACTCGATCACACCACCGCCTTCTACTTCACGGTCACCGTGTTCGCCACCGTCGGGTTCGGTGACATCGTCGCGGCGACGAACGGCATGAAGCTGCTGGTCACGGTCCAGATGCTGCTCAACCTCGCGGTGCTCGGCGCGGTGATCAGGGTCATCACATCGGCGGCTCAGCGTGGGGTGGCCCGGAAGAAGGAAGGGCGGCGGACCGGCCACCACGAGCCGCCAACCGCCTGACGGCCGGCCCAGGAATCCTCCGGGCGGATCGGTGTACGGCCGATGGCGGCGCCGGTCAGCCTGCCCGCCGGGCCGCGCCGGCAGCGGGCAGCAGATCGGGTTCCTTCGGGCCGGGTGTCGGCAAGACCATCGTGATGACGAACGCCACGACCACCGCGATGATGACCTGCGGGGTCACCGAAACTCCGTCCGCGCCGAGCAGCACGGTGGCCAGCAGGGCGGAGGTCAGTGGCAGTCGGAGCATGGTGGCGCACATCGCGCCGATCCCCATCCCGATGGCCGGCGCCAGGCTCATCCCCGGCAGCCCGCTGGCGGCGATGCCCATGGCGGCGCCGATCAACATCGACGGGAATACGGGTCCGCCGCGGAAGGCACTCAAGGAGATGCCGTAGGCGGCCGACTTGCAGACGATCAGCAGGATGAGGACACCGACCGAGTACTCCGAGGCATTCGCGACGAGGTCGGGCATGAAGTCCTGGCCGGAGAACAGCACCTGGGTGAAGCTGTTGTCCGTGATCAGTTGATAGATCATCGCGACCAGCCCGATCAGCAGGCCGAGACCCGCCGTCACCAGCACGCGGTTGAGATGCACGACCGGTCGGAGAGATAACCCGATCCACCGGATCACCCAGCCGAGCAGCGCGCCGACGACGCCCATCATCAGCGCCCAGCCCATGGTGGCCAGGGTGGGATCGACCGCCGGCGGCACCGTGACCAAGGCAAGGGAGAAGCTACCCAGCCCGGTGTAGGAATCCAGCCCGACAAAGATCAACGCGCCGATTCCGGACGCCAGCAGGCCGGGCAACGCCACCAGGCTCAGCGTGACACCGCTGATGCCGGCGGCCTCCATGATCAGGAAGGCGCCCAGCAGCGGGGAGCCGAGCAGGGTGCTGATGGCAGCGAAACTGCCCGCTGAGGCCAGGACCGTCGCCGCCATCGGCGGGGCGTCTTTCTTGGCCAGGTGGATCGCCAGCGCGCCGAGGCCGCCGCCGATCGCGATCAACGGAGCCTCGGGGCCGAGGACCGCGCCCAGGCTCAACGTGGTGAGCGCGGCCAGGAAGACGCCGGTCAGTTCCCGCCCCGCCGGTGCACCGCCGCCGGCCTTGAATCCGAAGGCAGGCGAATGTCCCGCGTTGCCCGGCAGGTAGCGAATCGTCAAACCGGTGAGCAGGCCGCTGAGTAGCAGCCAGGGCAGTGGCCACCAGGCGGGGGCCGGCCCGCCGGTGACCTGGGTCGGCAGGTCATCGAACACGTACTGCTGGATCTTCGAGACCGATGCGAGAAAGCCGTAGGCGATGGCGGAGACCGGGATGCCCAGGATTGCGGCGAAGATCAGCGCGGCAAGGTAGGGCTTCGACCGGATCACCGCGACCGGGTCGATGTTCGGTGGACCGCCCGGAGCGGTGCCGGCCTGTCCCCCGGCGGCGGGCGCGCCGGCAGCGCCGTGCGAGTCGGTCATCAGATGCGCCTCTCCTGCAGAGAACAGCCGGCCGTCACGGCCACCTCAGCGGACCAGCGGCCAGTCCGGCGAGGACGTCGTGGTGCCGGCCAACTGGACAATTCGCGGTAAACATAACGCCCGATGATGGTGACGCTGGGCAGCAGCGTGGCTTTCACCTGATGTGGGTGAGCCGTTCCTCCCGTCGAGCGGGACGAAGCAGTCGGGCGCCTTCCGCGTGGGCCTACAGCAGGTTGGCGTCCCAGGCGCTGATCGCCGACGACGAGTGGGCGGCACCCTCCAGGGTGCGGTCGATGTCGTCGTAGGCCTGCGCCGCCGCGGCCAGCGCCGGGACCACCAGCAGCGCGCCGACCCCGGAATGCCCGGTGATGGACCAGTCGGTCAGCGGCTCCCGGCCCAGAAGTTCCAGCAGTCGTCGGTGTCCACGGTCGGGCGCCAGCGAGGTGGCCAGCAGGTAGTTGTCCGCCCCGGGGGCAAGCCGGTGCGCCAGCACGGCGGCGATGGTGCTCGGCATGTCGTGGATCATCACCGGGGTCCGGCGGATCGCCGACTGCGCGATGAAGCCGGTGAGCGCAGCGAGGTCCGGCCCGCCGCCGGTCCTGAGCATGCTCAGCACGTCCGACTCGCCGCGCCGCACGCGGAAGAGCGCGTCCCGGACCGCTGCCGCCTTCCGGATCCAGGCCGCGTCGTCGATACCCGACCCGCGGGACGTGGCATCCACCGGCTCCATCCCGGTCAGCGCCGCTGTCAGCACGGCGACCGGGGTACTCACCCCGACGCCGCAGACCGCGCCGATCAGCAGGTCGGCGCCGGCATCGATCTCGGCATCGGCGATCCGTCGGCCGCTGCCGACGGCGGCCATCAGTTCGTCCTCGGACATGGCGTCGTCGGTGTCGATGCGCCGGCTCGGGCGGGCAACCCGATCGCGTCCGGGTACGGCATCGCTGGGCGTCGACATTCCTACGTCCACCACCCTGATGCCGACCCCGGACGCGTCGGCCAACGCGGCCGGCAGGCCGATCCGGTTGGCGAGGTCAACGGCGCGACTGACGGTCTCGGTCGGCAAGGCCGCCGAGACGCCGATCTCGGCGATGTCGTGGTCGGCAGCGAACACCACCAGCTGCGGTCGACGTGGGGCCAACGGGCCGGCCGCGGAACCGGCAGCTGCCGCCAGCAGATCGATCACCGAGCCCCAGACGCCCAGTGCGCCCACCGGCAGGAACTGACGGACCTCCGCCGCCGCCGCGGCGGCAGCGACATCCAGTGGCGGAACATCCGGCAGGTCCAACGTCATTGGCGCTCCAGGTAGTGGTGAACAGAAAAACTGCGGCCGGGAATCGGTACCGGACCGTGACGGACAGGCCCCGCGTGGGATCCGATCACAGCGACCAGTGCGTATGACGGTAAACGGATATGAAAGTCCGCACGTCACGACCACTACCCGGCTGCCCGCGTTACCGTCGAAGTACCCGTCCAAAGGCGGACGGAAAGAGTGAACAGGAGTACGAAATGGTGTACCTGTGGCGCTATGCCGACGAGGCTGGTGTCGTCGCCGACGGACCGGCAATGTCGTTCGGCTCGCAGGAGGAAGCGGAGTCCTGGCTGAGCGAGAGCTACGTCGATCTCCTGGATGAGGGTATCTCCGCGGTCTCGTTGTTCAACGATTTGCAGGCGGTCTACGGCCCGATGGCGCTGGCTGAGTAGTCGCCAGACTGCCGGGCTGACCGGCTGTGATCCCCGTCACCGACAGGTTGTTAACCGCAGTTCACATATGACATTCTGGGTTCACCATGACCGACTTCACCGAACCCACCGAGTACGCCGATCTCCGCGCCGCCATTCGCGAGATCACCCTTTCGCATGGCCCCGCCGAGTACGCGGAGCACGGCCGGACATCGACGCCGATGTCCGGCCTTTGGTGTGATCTGGGCAAGGCCGGATTCATCGGCATCAATGTGCCTGAGGAGTTCGGCGGTGGTGGCGCCGGGATGGCGGAGCTCGCGATGGTGGCCGAGGAGTCCGCCGCGGCCGGTTGCCCGTTGCTCACGTTGCTGGTGTCCAGCGCCATCGGGGTGGAGATTCTGCGGCGGCACGGCACCGCGGAGCAGCGCCGGGAATGGTTGACCCGGCTCGCCGATGGCGGGACGAAGGTGGTCTTCGCGATTACCGAGCCGGACGCCGGCTCCAACTCGCACCACATCACCACCAGCGCCCGGCGGGACGGTGACGACTACCTGATCAGCGGGCAGAAGTACTACATCTCCGGGGTTGACGAGGCCGCCGCGATCATCACCGTGACCCGGACCGGCACCGACCCGATCACCGGGAAGGCGGAACTGTCGCTGTTCCTGGTGCCGGTCGACGCACCGGGCCTGAGCTGGAATCGCCTCGACGTTGCGGCGCAGATCCCCGATCGGCAGTACACCGTCTTCTACGACGAGGTGCGGGTGCCTGCGACCGCGCTGATCGGCGAGGAGGGGAAGGGCTGGGCGCCCTTGTTCGACGGTCTCAACCCGGAACGGATCGCCGCTGCCGCCATCGGCGTCGGTATCGGCCGGTACGCCGTCGACACCGCTGCGGACTACGCCAGGACCAGAAACGTCTGGGGCCAGCCGATCGGCGCCCACCAGGGGGTCGCCCACCCGCTGGCCAAGGCGAAGATCGCCGTCGAACTGGCCGCGCTGATGACGGCCAAGGCGGCCTGGCTCTACGACCAGGGTCTGCCGGCCGGGGAAGCCTCCAACATGGCCAAGTACGCCGCCGCCGAGGCCGCGACCGCCGCCGTGGACGCGGCCATCCAGACCCACGGTGGCAACGGGTTGTCCGCCGAGTACGGGCTGATGCCGCTCTGGGGGATGGCGCGGCTGTTGCGGATCGCGCCGGTGAACAGCGAAATGGTGCTCAACTACGTTGCCCAGCACAGCCTGAAGCTGCCCAAGTCCTACTGAAGCTGCCCAAGTCCTACTGACGGGGGTCGGCGTCGATCACTCGGCGGAAAATGCTCTCGTTGCGCGCACCTAAACTAGGTCGGTGACTACCACCGCCGATCGTGACGAGCTGCCGGGTCCGGCAACGGCCAGCAGGGAACTTGCAACGCAGTACGACCCGGCGGCGGTAGAGGTACCCCTGTACCTGAATTGGCTGGCGGCCGGGTACTTCCATGCCGACGAGCAGCAGGTGCTCAGCGGCGCCAAGAAGCCGTTCTCGATCGTGCTGCCGCCGCCCAACGTGACCGGCAACCTGCACGTCGGGCATGCCCTGGATCACACGCTGATGGATGTGCTGGCCCGCTGGCACCGGATGTCCGGCGACGAGGTGCTGTGGCTACCCGGGATGGATCACGCCGGTATCGCCACCCAGACGTTGGTGGAGCGCCGGCTGGCGGTTGACGGCAAGACCAAGCACGACTTCGGCCGGGACCTGTTCGTGCAGAAGGTCTGGGACTGGAAACATGAATACGGCGGCGCGATCCTCGGCCAGATGAAGCGCCTCGGCGACTCGGTCGACTGGGATCGCGAGCGGTTCACCCTGGACGACGGCCTGTCGAACACGGTGCAGACCGTGTTCAAGCGGATGTATGACGACGGCCTGATCTACCGCGCGGAACGAATCATCAACTGGTGCCCCGGGTGTCGGACCGCGCTGTCCGACATCGAGGTCGATCACTGCGAGGACGCCGGCGAACTCGTGTCGATCCGCTACGGGGACGGGGCCGATTCAGTCGTTGTCGCGACCACGCGGGTGGAGACCATGCTCGGCGACACGGCGATCGCGGTGCACCCCGACGACGAGCGGTACCGGCACCTGGTCGGGCGAACGGTGTTGCTGCCGATCATGAATCGGGAGATCCCGGTGGTGGCCGACGAGCACGTCGACCCCACGTTCGGCACCGGCGCGGTCAAGGTGACCCCTGCGCATGACCCCAATGACTTCGAGATCGGCCGCCGGCACGACCTGCCGGCCCCGACCATCCTCGACGAGGGTGCGCGGATCGTTGACACCGGAACACGTTTCGACGGGATGGACCGGTTCGAGGCGCGAGCGGCGGTGAAGGAGGAGTTGCGCGCGCAGGGCCGGATCGTCGCCGAGAAGATCCCGTACATCCACTCCGTCGGGCACTGTTCGCGGTCCGACGACGTCATCGAGCCGCGGCTGTCCACCCAGTGGTTCGTGAAAGTGGCGCCGCTGGCGAAGGCCGCCGGTGACGCCGTCCGGGACGGGCGGACCGTCATCCACCCGGCCGAATTGGCGCCCAGATACTTCGACTGGGTCGACAACATGCACGACTGGTGCATCTCCCGGCAGCTGTGGTGGGGGCACCGGATTCCGGTCTGGTACGGACCCGACGGCGAGATCCGTTGCGTGGGACCGGATGAGGAGATCCCCGGGGACGGCTGGACCCAGGACCCGGACGTGCTGGACACCTGGTTCTCGTCCGGCATGTGGCCGTTCTCGACCATGGGCTGGCCCGAGGAAACCGACACGCTGAAGGCGTTCTATCCGACTTCCGTGCTGGTCACCGGCTACGACATCCTGTTCTTCTGGGTGGTCCGGATGATGATGTTCGGGTTGTACGCGACCAGCGACGACAACGGAAAGCCGCAGGTGCCCTTTCATACCGTGGCGCTGCACGGGCTGGTGCGCGACCAGTACGGCAAGAAAATGTCGAAGTCCAAGGGCAACACCGTCGATCCGCTCCAGTGGATCGAGGACTACGGCGCCGATGCGGTGCGCTTCACCCTGGCCCGCGGATCGAACCCGGGCGCGGATCAGGCCATCGCCACCGAATGGGTCGCCGGCTCCGGCAGGTTCTGCTCGAAACTGTTCAACGCCACCAAGTTCGCCCTCAAGAACGGCGCTGTGGTGCCCACGGAACCGTTGGATTCCGCGGCGCTGACCAATGCCGCGATCGGTGGATCCTGGATCGGCTGGACGAGGTGATCGTCGAGACCACCGATCTGCTGGGTGATTTCCAGTTCGGCAAGGCCGCGGAAGGCCTCTACCACTTCGCCTGGGACGAGGTCTGCGACTGGTACCTGGAGCTCGCCAAGGTGCAGATCCCGGCAAGTGGGGGCGATCCAGACCGGATCGCCGCCACGCAGCAGGTACTCGGCACGGTGCTGGATGGGTTGTTCCGGCTGCTGCACCCGTTCGTGCCGTTTGTCACGGAAACGCTGTGGACGGCGTTGACCGGCGGCGAGAGCCTGGTGATTGCCCAGTGGCCGGTGCCCTCCGGGCGGGGGAAGGACGTGGCGGCGGCCTCCTGGTTGGCCGATGTCGACCTGCTGGCAACCGAAATCAGAAGTTTCCGAGCTGGTCAGGGGCTGCCGCCGAGCCAGCGGGTGCCGGCAGCGTTGAGTTTCGGCCAACAGGATGGTGGTGCGTCGGCCGATCTGTTGGATTATTGCGCCGCACTCACTCGGCTGGAACCGGCAGGCGAGTCGTTTGCTGGCGAGCGCGACCCTGCAGGTCGCCCTCGCCACCGCGGGCACAGTCACCGTGGCCCTCGACACCTCATCGACGATCGATGTTGCCGCCGAGATCGCCAGGGCTGTCAAGGATCTCGCCGTTGCGGAGAAAGAGGTCGCCGACTGCTCGGCCAAGTTGGGTAATGCGGCGTTCGTCGGGAAGGCTCCGGAGAAGGTCGTGCAGAAGATCAGGGACCGTTCGGCGAAGGCCGATGCCGATGTGGCGCGGTTGACCGAGCGGCTGCGGCAGTTGCGCGGCGAGACATCGTGACGAACGGCCCGACGGACCCCGGCGGTGTGCTGCCTCCGGACCCGGACGATCCTGCCGACGTGGGCGATCTCGCCTGGGATGCCGGCAATCTCGGTAGACCGGTGGAGTCGTCCGATCCGGTCGAGGACGATCCGACCGGTGAGATCGCCGCCGCGACGGCCGATCTCGACGAGGATGTGCCGGTCGGGACGACCACCATCGTGCCCGACGCCCCGCCGCTGACGTTGGGCATGGTCGAATCCGTGCTGGACCGGCGGCGCAGCGAGGTGCAGATCTCGCCCACCCTGGAGCGCATCACCGCGCTGCTCGACCTGCTGGGTAACCCGCAGACGTCCTACCCGGTGATCCAGATCGCCGGTACCAACGGGAAAACGTCAACGGCGCGGATGATCGACGCCCTGCTGGAACGGTCGGGACTGCGCGCCGGCCGGTTCACCTCACCGCATCTGCAGTCGGTGACCGAGCGCATTGCCATTGATGGAGCGCCGATCTCGGCCGACCAGTACGTGGAGTTCTACACCGATATCGCGCCCTACATCGATCTGGTCGACGCGGACTCGGCGTTGACCGACGGCCTGCCGTTGTCCAAGTTCGAGATTCTCACGGCCATGGCCTATGCCGCCTTCGCCGATATCCCCGTCGACGCGGCGGTGATCGAGGTCGGGCTGGGCGGGACCTGGGATTCGACGAACGTGGCCGACGCGAAGATCGCGGTGATCACGCCGGTCGGCATCGACCACACCGACTACCTGGGTGACACGCTGACCGAGATCGCCGGCAACAAGGCCGGGATCATCAAGGCGGACTCGATCGCCGTCATCGGGCCACAGGAACCCGATGCGCTGAACGCCATTCTGCGCCGGACCATTGAGGTCGACGCCTTCGTTGCCCGTTTCGGCAGCGAGTTCTCCGTCCTGGATCGGGCTTTCGCCGTCGGCGGGCAGCGGCTCACCCTGCAGGGCCTCGGCGGCGTCTACGAGGACATCTTCCTGCCGCTGGCCGGTGAACACCAGGCAACCAACGCCGCGGTCGCGCTGGCCGCCGTTGAGGCGTTCTTCGGTGCCGGAGCCAACCGGCAACTCGACATCGCCTCCGTGCAGGACGGTTTCGCGGCGGTGGCGTCACCAGGGCGGCTGGAAAGGGTGCGCACGTCGCCGACGATCATGGTGGATGCCGCGCACAACCCGCACGGCGCGGCTGCTCTCGCCGCGGCGCTGGCCGCGGAATTCTCCTTCACCCGGTTGGTCGGGGTACTGGCCGTGATGGCGGACAAGGATGCCCGCGGGATCCTCGAGGCGCTGGCCGATTCGTTCGACGAGGTGGTCGTCACGCGGAATTCCTCACCCCGGTCGATGGGACCGCTGGAACTCGCCGAGTTGGCTGTCGAGGTGTTCGGTGAGGAGAAGGTGCACGTTGCGGGACGGATGGATGAGGCCATTGCGCTGGCCGTCGATCTCGCGGAAACCAGCAGCGTCGACGTCACCGGGACCGGCGTGATCATCACCGGCTCCGTGGTGTCCGCCGGTGACGGGCGGAGCCTGGTCGGGTTGGAGCCGGCGTGAGCGAGCAGGCTGGATTTCTGGAACCCGAGCCCAGCGCGCAGGGGCCGGCGGCGCCGCAGCCGGCACCGCAGCGGCGGCCACCGGACCCGGAGAAGGGTCTGCGCGGCATTATGTCCGCGACGCTGGTGCTGGAGGCGATCACCGTCCTGCTGGCGATCCCGGTGGCGGCGAACACCGGCGGCGGGGCCGGCCCGCTCGGCATCGCGGTGATCTGCCTGCTCGCCGTGCTGTTGATCGCGGCCTGCGCCATCGTGTCCAAGCCGTACGCCCTGCAGGTCATTCTCGGCCTGCAGGTGGTGATGATCGCCTGCTGGTTGATCACTCCGCCGCTGGGCGTCATGGGGATCATCTTCGGCCTGGTGTGGGCGGTCATCCTGTGGTTCCGCGGCGAATTCCGGCGGCGGCTCGCTGCCGGTACGCTGCCTGGGCCGCCGCAACCGAGCGGCCCGTAGCCGACCCAGGTCGGCCCACAGCACGGCATTACACAGCACTTCACTACATCGCACTGCACCACCAGCGCGGCCGCCCGGCCGCCCGAAACAAGGGAGCTCCTGCTCAATGTCGGAACGAACTCTGGTCCTGATCAAGCCCGACGGAGTCGAGCGGGGCCTGGTCGGTGAGGTCATCTCCCGGATCGAGCGCAAGGGCCTGACCCTGGTCGCCCTTGAGCTCAAGGTCGTCGAGCTGGCCGTCGCCCAGGAGCACTACGCCGAGCACGCCGGCAAGGGTTTCTACGAGAGCCTGCTGGAGTTCATCACCGGTGGCCCGCTGGTCGCGATCGTGGCCGAGGGTCCCGCGCGCCATCGCCGCCTTCCGTCAGCTGGCCGGTGGCACCGACCCGGTCGAAAAGGCGGCGCCCGGCAGCATTCGCGGCGACTTCGGTCTGGAGACCCAGTTCAACCTGGTGCACGGCTCCGATTCGCCGGAGTCCGCCGCCCGGGAGATTGCGCTGTGGTTCCCGGAGCTGTGAGCGAAAGCCCCCAGGTGCCCAGCGGGTTCCAGCCGGCGCCCGCGCCTGCAGCGCGGGACTTCGACTCGGCTCACGACGGCGAACCGGTGCTCCGGATCGACCGGGTGGGTCCCGGTGGGGGAGTGCCGTCGGACAACGCGTTCGGGGTTGCTCTTGTCTCGCTGTGGCAACGCGTCCTCGAAGGGGGCGGGCAGGTCGGATTCGGTGTGCCGGTCGTCCGCCCCGAGGTCGCCGCCCGGGCGGCCGGACTGGTGGACGAGATTCGCACCGGCCGGGTGATCGCCGTGGCGGCCAACAGGTCTCACCGGCTGATCGGCGCAGCTCTGCTGCGCCCCGGCCGGGGCAGTGCCGACCATGCCGGTCACGTTGAACTGATCCTCGTCGACCCGGCGCACGCCAGAGCCGGGATCGGTGCGCAGTTGTTGACCGAGGTGCTCCGGCTCGCCCGGGATCGGGCACTGGTGGCCGTCGACCTCGACGCGGCGGACGACCCTGGTTTGAACGCGTTCTTCGCCCGCTTCGGGTTTGAGCGATGGGGCCGTCGGCCGGGCTGGATCCGGACCGGAACGGATGAAAGTCGCGACGAGATCGTCTGGGGAGTAACGCTATGACGAATTCGGTTCCAGCCGGTGCGGCGGCTCGTCGGCGGATTGTCGACCTGTCGCACGTCATCACCGACGGCATGGTGACCTACCCGGGCATCCCCGGACCTGTCATCGGGTCGCACTTGACCTTCGACGAGTCCGCCTCGCACTATGCGGCCGGCACCGAGTTCTCCATCGGCACCATCAGCATGGCGGCCAACACCGGCACGTACCTGGACACCCCGGCGCACCGCTACCGGGACGGTGCGGACCTCGCGGCGCTGAGCCTGGACCGGATGGTCGACCTCGACGGCGTGGTCGCCAGGGTGCGGGTGCGGCCCGGCGCCGGCGGGCGGGCGATCGGCGAATCGGACCTGCGCAGCGCACTCGACGGTGTTGACGTGGCGGGCGGCGGGCTGGCCGGCCGTGCGGTGCTGGTCGAAACCGGGCACAGCGATCACTGGGGGACGGCGGCCTACTTCGCCGAGCACCCGTATTTGACCGATGACGCCGTGGAATTCATATTGTCGGTGAAGCCGGCGCTGGTGGGCATCGACTCGCTGAACATCGACTCGACGCACACCGGGCGCCGTCCCGCGCACAGTTGGCTGTTGGCCGCCCGGATCCCGGTCGTCGAGCATCTGACCGGGCTCGACGAGCTGCCGGACACCGGTTTTCGGTTTACCGCAGCACCGCCGGCCGTCCGGGGCATGGGCACCTTCCCGGTGCGGGCGTTCGCGGTGCTGGGCTGAATTCCTGTTCAGGCCTGAAGGCTGATCGGGCCTGCAGGTTGATCTGAGCGTCGCGACCCGGTCGGTCAGCGGTGCTGGCCGCGCCGGCCGGTGGCCAGGAACGCCCAGCCGACCATCAGAGTTCCGAGCAGCAAGGCGACCAGGCCGATCACCACGGGCACGGTGATGTCCAGGCCGGTGCTGGCGAGCATCATCGGTGCTGACGTCGGCGCATCTGGCACGACGACCGGGGCTTCCCGCAGCTCGGCGGCCGCCGCCGGTGCCGCCAGCAGGGCAACCGCAAGGCTGACCAGCGCGAGTGCGCCGACCGTGACCCAGTTGCGGAAGGAGCGGTAACCGCTCATCGCCGTCTCCCACCTTTCCCTGATGTTGCTCGCTGCCGTCATTGGCGGACCGAACGGACCGCAATGGCGCTGTCTGCCCGATCTGGGCAGGGCATACCTGACATGTGGTAGACGTTCGTCTCGATGTCCGGGTTGCGTACCCGCGTCGGCCGTACGGGTGAACTTTCTCCCAGGGTAGCCACGTTGGTGGGGGCCCGAGCGAACCGCGCCGGGTGTGGGCGGTCGGCAGGGCTCAGTGTGGCGCCGGGAAACCAGCGGTGACTGTCGGGGCCCGCGGGTACCGTCGGGCACCGTGAAGTCCTGGAACTCGCCGATTCGCGGCACCCGCGCTGCGGTGAGCGGGCGAGCGGTCTCCCCCGGCGCATCCGGCGATGCGGCCGCTGCGACCGGCGCCGGGCCGATGATCGTGGCCAGCAACCTGCGCAAGAGCTTCCCGGTGAAGTCCGGCGCCGATGTGGAGGCGGTCAAGGGCATCGACCTGCAGGTGGCCCGGGGTGAGTCCTTCGGGTTCCTCGGCCCGAACGGGGCGGGCAAGTCATCCACCATGCGGATGATCGCGTGTGTCTCGCCCCGCAGCAGTGGCCAGCTGAGCATTCTCGGCCTCGACCCGGAGCTGGACGGGGTGCGGATCCGCGGCCGGCTCGGTGTCGTCCCGCAGCAGGACAACCTCGATGACGAACTGACGGTGCGGGAGAACCTGATCGTCTACGGGCGCTACTTCGGTATCTCGCGGGCGGAGTGCCGGCGCCGGGCAGTCGAGCTGCTGGAGTTCGCGCAACTGGTCGAGAAGGCCGAGACCAAGGTCGAGACGCTGTCCGGTGGCATGAAGCGTCGCCTGACCATCGCCCGGTCGTTGATCAACGATCCCGAGCTGCTGCTGCTCGACGAACCGACCACCGGCCTGGACCCGCAGGCTCGACATGTGTTGTGGGACAGATTGTTTCGGCTCAAACATCAGGGTGTGACGCTGGTCGTCACCACGCACTACATGGATGAGGCCGAGCAGCTCTGCGACCGACTGGTGGTGATGGACGGCGGCAAGATCGTGGCGCACGGATCGCCGGCCGAGTTGATCGCGGCGCACTCATCCCGAGAGGTGCTGGAACTGCGCTTCCGGCCCGGTGCGCAGGACGCCGCGCAGCAGCGGGTCGAGGGCCTCGTCGAGCGGATCGAGGTGCTGCCCGACCGGCTGCTGCTCTACACCGACGACGGCGACATCACCCTGAACGACGTACAGGCGCTCGGGCTGCGGCCGTCGACCACTCTGGTGCGCCGGTCGACGCTGGAGGACGTCTTCCTCCGGTTGACCGGGCGAAGCCTGGTGGACTGATGGTGTTCGCATCGGCATCCCGCTCACCCGCGACGACCACCGGCGGCCGCTACCTGGTCTGGGAGTACCTCGTCCGCTGCTGGCGGCGCTACCTGCTGTCCAGCCTGGCCGAGGCCGTCGGCACACCGTTGCTGTACCTGCTGGCACTCGGGGTCGGGCTCGGCTCGCTGATCGACTCCGGGCCGGACCCGGCGGCGCTCGGCGGCATCAGCTACCTGGACTACATCGCCCCCGCGCTGCTCGTCGCGGCGGCCGTTCAGGTTGCCGTGGGTGAATCGTCCTACCCCGCGTACAGCCGATTCAAGTGGAGTCGGGTGTTCTGGGGCGTGACTGCGACTCCCGTGACTCCCGCCCAGGTCTGCGAGGGCGAGGTGCTGTTCATCGCGACCCGGATGGCGGCCGGGTCGGGTCTGTACTACTTGGTGCTGCTGGCCTTCGGGGCCGCCGGCGGCGCCTCCGGGGTGCTGATGATTCCGGTCGCGATGGTGACCGGGCTGGCCTGCGGTGTGTGGGTGCTCGCGTTGGGAGCCCGAATGCGGTCCGAGGGCGGCGCGTTCAACGTCCTGTTCCGGTTCGTCATCGTCCCGATGACGCTGTTCTCCGGGTCCTTCTTCCCGATCACCGAGATGCCGTTGGCGGTCCGCTGGCTGGCCTGGATCTCGCCGCTGTGGCACGGCAACGAACTGGCCCGCGGCGCCGCGCTCGGTGGTCTCGGATTCTGGCCGGCGGTCGGGCATCTGGTCTATCTCCTCGTCCTGCTGGCCGTTGGCGTCGTGGTTGCCCGACGGTGCTATCGAGTGCGGCTGATCGTATGAGCACCCCGGTGCAGAAGGCGGCCGTGCCGCTGGTGCTCAGGGTGATCCCGCTGCAGCTCTATGCCGGCCGAGCCTCGGTGGTGCTGGAGCGCAACCTGCGGGTGTACCGGAGGGCGTGGCTGATCATCGTGTCCGGCTTCTTCGAGCCGGTGTTCTACCTGCTGGCACTGGGCGCGGGCCTCGGCGCGCTGGTCGGCACCGTCGACGCCGGGGCCGGCCCGGTCAGCTACGCCGCCTACATCGCGCCGGGGTTGCTCGCGACGTCGGCGATGAACGGCGCGCTGTACGACTCGACCGTCAACGTCTTCTTCAAGATGAGGTACGCCAAGCTCTACGACGCGATGCTGGCCACCTCGCTGGGCCCGATGGACGTCGCACTCGGCGAGATCGCCTGGTCGCTGCTGCGCGGCGGGATCTACTCGGCCGGCTTCGTCACCGTCATGCTGCTGATGGGTCTGCTCGAGTCGTGGTGGGCGGTGCTGGCCGTGCCGGTGGCGCTGCTGATCGCGCTGGGCTTCGGCGCGGTCGGGATGGCCATCACGTCCTTCATGAAGACCTTCCAGCAGCTGGACTGGATCAACACCGCGATCCTGCCGATGTTCCTGTTTTCCACGACGTTCTTTCCGCTGAGCGTGTACCCACCGGCGATCCAGGCGGTGGTGCGCTGCCTGCCGCTGTACCAGGGGATCGAACTGATGCGCGGGCTCTGCCTGGGCATCGTGAGCTGGGGCCTGCTGTGGCACGTGCTGTATTTCCTGGTGATGGCCGCGCTGGGGATCCTGCTGACTGCCAAGAGGCTGGACCGGCTGCTGCTGCGCTGACCCGGTCGGGGTGACCCGCGGCGCCGCCGAACGGCCTACAGACCTCGGAGCAAGCCCGTCGACGCCGCGCCTGACGACCGCCCACCCGGCGTGTGGGATACTCGGAAGCGGTTCGGCGTTGCGCACAGTGGCGACGGGCCCGGGCATGGTGGGTGGCGGCGGCTCGTTACTGGCCTCGGTGGGTGAGACACCGGGCGCGAACGTACGGAGCTGCTGCGGAACCGATCGGCCCGACAACCACCCAGACTTCCCGTGGGAACCGCTCGAGATCAATCGGGCAGTTGCCGCGGGCAAACGAAATGTACGAAGCCCCTGTGCGGACGCGTCCAGTACGCGCCCGGGGGCCTCGGAGAGGAACCGTCTCAATGACACCTACCCTAGAATCCGCCCTTGCCGGGTTGCCCGCGAAACCGAGAGTGCACGAGCTCTCCAAGCGCGTCGGCATCAGCAACAAGGAACTACTCGCCGCGCTTGCCGACCGCGGACTGACCGTCAGCAGCGCATCGTCATCGGTGCCCTTGGCCGTGGCGCAGGACCTGATCGAGGCGTTGCTCGGCGGCGCAGTGGCCGACACAGCTGAACTGGAGGGCGCCGAAGCGGTGCCACTCGAGGCGCCCGTTGAACCGGCCGCCGCTGACATTCCTGGTGATTCGCCTGGGCAATCCGGGCACGCGATCAACCCGCTGTTCCTGCCACCGGCCGAGTTCGGCGGTGCTGAGGTCGACGGTTCCCGGCAGCAGCACGACCAGGTCCAACCCGATCAGGACGCGCCCGAAGCGGAGTCGGGCCCTCCCGCCCGTTCGGGGTCGTCACGTCGGCGCCGCGGCAGGTCCGGCGGCGGGCGGCGCCCAGCGCAGGACAACCCAGCGCAAGACAGCGTTGAAGGCAGCGACAACGACACGGTGTCAGCTGACGAAGCGGCCGTCCCGGAGGTATCGCAGAACGAGCCAGCGGTCGACATCACTGATGCTGTCGACGAGGCCAACGCGGCCGGCGGCGTTGCCGACTCAAGTGAAGAAGACTCTGGCGCGCCGAGTACCGACGCCGACACCAATGACTCCGACGGCGATGACGATTCCGGATCCCGCGGTCGGCGCCGGCGGCGCGGTCGTCGTGGGCGGGGCCGGGTTTCCGACACCGACGAGCGCGCCGAGGACCAGGGAACCGGCGACGGCTCGGCCGTGTCCGACGACGGTTCAGCCGCGGTCCAGGACGATCAGCCGGCAGTTCCCGCCGAGGCGTCGTCGGCGGAATCCGATGATGAGTCCGACGACGATACCGACAGCGACACCGGATCGGGCAGCACCGCCGGCAACCGGCGCCGCCGGCGCCGTCGTCGCCGCTCGACCGGGGACGAAACACCCCGCGAGGATGATCCGGACAACACCGTCGTGCACGTCCGGGAACCGCGGCTCTCGCAGGCCGGTTCATCGGCCGCCGGCTCGGCCAACCCGCCGTCCAACGAGGTGCAGGGCGTCCGCGGGTCCACCCGGCTGGAGGCCAAGCGGCAGCGCCGGCGCGACTCGCGGGACTCCTCCCGCAGGCGTCCGCAGATCCTCACCGAAGCCGAATTCCTGGCCCGTCGGGAATCCGTCGAACGTGTCATGGCGGTACGGCAGCGGGGCGACCTGGCGCAGGTCGCGTTGCTGGAGGACGGCATCCTGGTCGAGCATTTCGTCTCGCAGACCGGGTCCGATTCGTTGATCGGCAGCGTCTTCCTCGGCAAGGTGCAGAACGTTCTGCCGTCGATGGAAGCCGCGTTCTGCGACATCGGCCGCGGCCGCAACGCCGTCATCTACGCCGGCGAGGTGAACTGGGACGCCGCCGGCCTGAACGGCAAGGCCCGTCGGATCGAGACCGCACTGTCCAGCGGCGACACCATCCTGGCGCAGGTCTCGAAGGACCCGGTCGGCCACAAGGGCGCCCGGCTGACCACCCAGATCTCGTTGCCGGGACGCTTCGTGGTCTACGTGCCGGGTGGCGGTGCGACGGGGATCTCCCGCAAGCTGCCGGACACCGAACGCAAGCGGCTGAAGTCGATCATGGACCGGATCGTCCCCGAGGACGCGGGCGTCATCATCCGGACCGCCGCCGAGGGCATCGCCGAGGAGGAACTGGCCCGCGACGTCGAGCGCCTGCAGTCCCAGTGGGAGGAAATCACCCGCCGGGCAGCGGAGAAGACCAGTGCACCGACCCAGCTCTATGCGGAGCCGGGCACGCTGATCAAGGTCATCAGGGACCTGTTCAACTCCGACATCACCCGGCTGGTCATCGACGGTGACGACGCCTACGAACCTGTTGCCGAGTACATCACCGCGGTCGCGCCGGAACTGGCCGACCGGCTGGTGAAGTACGAGCCCAACCGGCCGGGCGGACCCGACGTCTTCGCCGCCTACCGGATCGACGAGCAGATCGCCAAGGCGCTGGAACGCAAGGTGCACCTGCCGTCCGGCGGCTCGCTGGTCATCGACCGGACCGAGGCGATGACGGTGGTCGACGTCAACACCGGGAAGTACACCGGATCCGGCGGCAACCTCGAGGAGACGGTCACCAAGAACAACCTGGAGGCCGCCGAGGAAATGGTCCGTCAGCTGCGGCTGCGGGACATCGGCGGCATCATCGTCATCGACTTCATCGACATGGTGCTGGAGTCCAATCGCGAACTGGTGCTGCGCCGGCTGACCGAGGCCCTCGGTCGGGACCGCACGCGGCACCAGGTTGCCGAAGTGACCTCGCTCGGACTGGTGCAGATGACCAGGAAGCGGATGGGCACCGGGCTGGTCGAGGCGTTCTCCGAGCCGTGCCCGCATTGCGGGGGGCGCGGACTGGTGCTGCATGACCTGCCGGTGGTCGCGTCGCCGATCGAGGACAACGCCGGTGACCGCCGGGGCAAGAGCGGCCGCCGTCGTGGCCGCGACGCCGACCGCGTCGAGGAGATCGTGGTGCCCCGGGTGGTCGAGCCCGTCGGTCGCCGTCCGGACCCGCGCGGCCCGAAGGGCCCGACCCCGGCCGGGTTGACCGGCGGACGGCAGAGCGAACCTGATCAGGTCATCGCCGATGAACCAGCGGTCGACGTCCTGCCCAACAGTGTGGAAGGCGCCGAGATCGATTGGATCACTGCCGCGGCGTCAGCGGGGATCCAGGCTGCCGAAGACGCCGACGAAGATGGTTTCGAGGCGCATCGGCCGGTGACCCGCGACGCTGATCACAGCGGTGCGGCCCACGATGATGTGGCGCCCGTGGAGGTCGAGGAGATCGTCGTCGAGCTGGGCGGGGACCCGCCAGCAGACTCCGGGCCGGCAGACCCCACCCCGGAGGACGCCGCAGCCGGCGTCGAGCCGGTGCTGGAAGAGCCCGCACCGGCAGCCGAACCGCGGCGCCGAGGTCGGCGCAGTGCCGGCCGGCCGGCCGGCGCTCCGCCCGCCGCGCAACCCGTTGACATGGTCATCCGGGAGGCGGTTCCGGAACCCCAGCAGTGGACGGCGCCGGACACCGAACAGGGTTCCGGCGAGCACGCGAACAACGGGCAAGACGAGCAGTCGGTGTCAACCGAGGGCAACGGCTCCGCCGAGGCGCCGGCAGTGCCGGCGGCGGCACCGCCGCGCCGTCGCCGCGCTGCGTCCCGTCCTGCGGGCCCGGCGGCCGGCGAGTCGGCGCCGGAGCCGGTCGTCATGTCGATACCGGCCGAATCGATACCCAACGAGCAACCGGTGAGTTGACTCCTCGGTTTGCCCCGGCAGTGCCCGGCCGCGTACTGTAGGCGGTCGGCACGCTGCTGCGCAGCGGGCTTTGCGGTGCCCTGGTTCGCTTGTCCCGTACTGGCGGATCGAACCCCCTGATTTTCCGGGGAGTTCGTCGGGGGCGCCACCGACACTGATCGCCTGACGCACCTCGGGTTGTCCCGCGGTGCCGATAGCGGCGGGCGTCGGGGGAGACCCTGGACGGCCAGCTCAGTATTGAGAACGACGCACTGTGACAAGACAGCACGAAGACGACAAAACAGCACGAAGACAAGTAGTCCACCGAAACCGGGCAACACCGGCAACACAACAGGCAGGAAGGCGCGTCCACGATGTACGCGATCGTCAAGACCGGCGGCAAGCAATATAAGGTCGCCGAGGGTGACGTCATCGAGATCGAGAAGCTCGAAGGCGATCCCGGTGCTGCAATCACCCTGCCCGCGGTGCTGCTGGTCGATGGCCCCTCGGTCACCGCCACGCTCGATGCACTTGCGGCGGTGACGGTCTCCGGTGAGGTCGTCGCCCACACCAAGGGCCCGAAGATCATCATTCACAAGTTCAAGAACAAGACCGGATACCACAAGCGCCAGGGGCATCGCCAGCCGCTGACGCAGGTCAAGGTCACCGGGATCTCGGTCGGGTCGGCCAAGGCCGATTCCGCCAGCTGAGCACATTCACTAGAAAGGCGCCACCACCATGGCACACAAAAAGGGCGCATCGAGCTCTCGGAACGGCCGCGACTCCAACGCTCAGCGGCTCGGGATCAAGCGCTTCGGCGGCCAAGAGGTCAACGCAGGCGAGATCCTGATCCGTCAGCGCGGCACCAAGTTCCACCCGGGCGAGGGCGTCGGCCGCGGCAAGGACGACACCTTGTTCGCGCTGATCCCCGGTGCGGTGGAGTTCGGTAGCAAGCGCGGCCGGAAGACCGTCAACATTGTTGTGAAGGCAGCGACTGTTTCTCCAGAGGCGCAAGTCGCTGTTCCGGCTGGGGTCTGACCCCTCGGCGCATTGTGATCATCCCTGCGAGGGGCGGACCCGATACACCGGGACCGCCCCTTGCGGCATGTTTGCGGCCGGTTGATTGTTGAACCAGGGGCTGTTCGTTTCATCCATGATCGTGTGAATTTTCCAGGAGGTGACCGTGGCCAGGTTCGTCGACCGCGCCGTCCTGCATCTGCAAGCCGGCGACGGTGGCCACGGGTGCGCGTCGGTGCATCGGGAGAAGTTCAAGCCATTGGGTGGGCCGGACGGCGGTGACGGCGGCAACGGCGGGGACGTCACGCTGGTGGTGGACGACAACGTCCACACGCTGCTGGACTTCCACTTCCGCCCGCATGCCAAGGCCGGTAACGGCCGGCCCGGCCAGGGTGACGACAAGGACGGCGCCAACGGCGAGGGCCTGGAACTGCGCGTCCCGTCCGGCACCGTGGTGCTCTCCGAGGACGGCGTTGTGCTGGCCGACCTGGTCGGTCTGGGTGCCACCTACACCGCGGCCCGCGGCGGCCGCGGCGGACTCGGCAACGGCGCCCTTGCCTCCCGGGCCCGCAAGGCCCCCGGGTTCGCGCTGCTCGGCGAACCGGGCGAGTCCGCCGACGTCATCCTCGAGCTCAAATCGGTCGCCGATGTCGGCCTGGTCGGCTTCCCCAGCGCGGGCAAGTCCTCGCTGGTCTCCGTGCTGTCGGCCGCACGGCCGAAGATCGCCGACTACCCCTTCACCACGCTGGAACCCAACCTCGGGGTGGTGACCGCGGGCTCCGAGGTCTACACGATCGCCGACGTCCCCGGACTGATCCCCGGCGCCAGCCAGGGCAAGGGCCTTGGCCTGGAGTTCCTCCGGCACATCGAGCGCTGCGCGGTGCTCGTGCACGTCATCGACTGCGCGACCTACGAGACGGGCCGCGACCCGTTGTCGGACATCATGGCGCTGGAGTTCGAGCTCTCCGAATACACCCCGGCCCTGGCCACCGACTTCGCCGCCAAGCCGCGACTGGTGGTGCTGAACAAGATCGACGTGCCCGAGGCACGCGAGCTGGCGGAATTCGTCACCCCCGACCTGGAAGCCGCCGGGCATCGCGTCATTGCGATATCTGCCGTGACCCATGAGGGGCTGCCCGAGCTGCGGTTCGCGCTCGCCGAGGTGGTCGCCGCCGACCGCGCCGCGAAGCCCACCGCACCCGCTCCCCGGATCGTGGTGCGGCCGAAGGCGATCGACACCGAGCAGTTCCAGGTCGAGCCGGATCCGGACGTCGACGGCGGCTTCATCGTCCGGGGATCGCGCCCGGAGCGTTGGATTCTGCAAACCGACTTCAACAATGACGAGGCCGTCGGCTTCCTCGCCGACCGGCTGGCCCGGCTCGGCGTCGAGGCGCAGTTGGCCGCGCATGGCGCCCAGCCCGGCGCACCCGTCACCATCGGCAACGTGACATTCGACTGGGAGCCGACCACCTTGGCCGGTGTCGACGTCGTACCCACCGGCCGCGGCACGGATCTGCGGTTGGACCAGGTCGAACGGGTCGGTGCCTCGGAACGCAAGGTGCTGCACCGGTTGCGCCGCGGGCTGGACGTCGAGGGCCACAGCCTCGATGAATTCGGGCTGGACGCCGACCGGAGTGACCAGGGTGTCCGCGAGGACGGCGGTTCGTGAACGGTTCGGCGGCCGGCGCTGTCGGTGTCACCACGGACCGGTCCATCGCTTCCGAGCCGCTGTCCGACCGGTTGTCCGCTGCGCGGCTGGCTGTCGGGCGGGCCAAGATCGTCGTCGTCAAGGTCGGTTCGTCCTCGTTGACCACCGCGGCCGGTGGACTTGACCCGGCCCGGCTCGACGCACTCGTCGACGCCGTTGCCGGCCGGGTGGCCGCCGGATCGCAGGTCGTCCTGGTGTCCTCCGGTGCGATCGCGGCCGGGCTCGCCCCACTGGGTCTCGGCCGCCGTCCCCGTGATCTCGCCACCCAGCAGGCGGCCGCGTCGGTCGGGCAGCAGCTACTCGCCGAGCGCTACGCCGGGTCGTTCGCCCGGCACCGGCTCACCGTCGGTCAGATCCTGTTGACCAGCGACGATGTCGTCCGGCGGGCGCATTACCGGAATGCGCAGCGGACGTTCGGGAAGCTGCTGTCCTTCGGGGTGGTGCCGGTCGTGAACGAGAACGACACCGTCGCCACCGCGGAGATCCGCTTCGGCGACAACGATCGGCTCGCCGCGCTGGTCGCCCACCTGGTCGGGGCCGCCGCGCTGATCCTGCTGTCCGACGTCGACGCGCTCTACACTGGCGACCCGCGGCTGGCCACCTCGACCCCGGTGCGTGAGGTACCGGACGCCGGCGTGCTCGCCGACATCGGAATCGCCGCCCCCGGCAGCGATGTCGGCACCGGCGGGATGGAATCCAAACTGACTTCGGCGCTCACAGCGACCGGCGCCGGCATTCCGGTCCTGCTCGCCTCGGCCGCTGATGCCGTTGCCGCGCTGCGGATATCGCCGGTCACGGACGACACCGACGGTCCGATCGTCGGAACCGCGTTCGCGCCGGCGACCCGACGGACCAGCGCCCGGCTGTTCTGGCTGCGGCATGCCGCGACGGCGGCCGGCTCGATCAGCCTCGACCATGGCGCGGTTGCCGCGGTGGTCAACCGCCGGAAGTCGTTGTTGCCGGCCGGGATCACTGCCTTCTACGGGGACTTCGAATCAGGCGACGTCGTCGATCTGCTGGCCCCGGGCGGCGAGATCGTCGCCCGCGGATTCGTCGGCCACGATGCGCCAGAGATGCCCGGCATCATCGGCCGTTCGTTGTCGGAGCTGCCGGCCGAACTGCGGCACCCGGTGGTCCACGCGGATGACCTGATTGCGGTGCCGACTGCAACAACCGGTGGCCCAGCGCACTCTCTTGACGTGAAAACCCTTGACGCAGCGCGCCACCCGGCGAGTGAAGGAGCCCAGCCATGACGGTGATCGAGCATGTCCAGCAGGCAGTGACCGGCCCGGCGGCGGACGGTGTCCGGGATACCGGTTCGGGTGCGACGCGTGAGCAGGTGCTGGAGTCCGCCGCCCGGTCCCGGGTGGCCGCGGCCGAACTGGCCCTGTTGACCCGGGCGGTGAAGGACCGCGCGCTGCTGGCCATGGCCGACGCGTTGCTCGATCGGCGCGAGGAGATCCTGGCCGCCAACGAACTCGACGTGCGCGCGGCTATCGTTGCTGGAACTGCGGACTCGCTGGTGGACCGCTTGCGGCTCAACACTTCTCGGGTCGACGGGATGGCCGCCGGGCTGCGCGAGCTGGCCGGCCTGCCGGATCCGATCGGCACCGTCGTGCGTGGTTCGGTGCTGCCCAACGGCCTGCACCTGACCCAGGTGCGGGTGCCGCTCGGTGTCGTGGCGATCATCTACGAGGCGCGACCCAACGTCACGGTCGATGCGGCCGGTATCGCGTTGAAGGCCGGAAACGCTGCCCTGCTGCGGGGTTCCGCGTCAGCCCACCAGTCCAATCGGGTACTGGTCGACATCCTGGCCGACGCCGCCGTCGGCGCCGGGCTGCCCGCCGACGCCGTGCAGCTGGTGCCGGGCACCGACCGGGAATCGGTGAAGCACCTGATGACCGCCCGGGGGCTGGTCGACGTGATCATCCCGCGCGGCGGGGCCGGGCTGATCCAGGCCGTCGTCAATGGTTCCACCGTGCCCGTCATCGAAACCGGTGTCGGCAACTGCCATGTCTACGTCGACGCCACCGCCGACACCGCGATGGCGCTGGAAATCCTGATCAACTCCAAGGCCCGCCGCCCATCGGTCTGCAACGCGGCCGAGACCCTGCTGGTGCACGCCGATGCCGCCGCCACGTTCATCCCGGCTGCCGTCGCGGCGCTGCGGGAGGCCGGCGTCACGCTGCACGCCGATCCGGCTGTGATCGAGATGGTCGGTGACGTAACGGGTGTCGTTCCGGCGACCGCCGAGGATTTCGACACCGAGTACCTTTCGCTGGACATCGCGGTCGCGGTGGTGGCGGACCTGGACCAGGCGATCGCCCACATCTCGCAGCACGGCACCGGGCACACCGAGGCGATCGTCACCTCCTCGGTGGCGGCGGCCAACGAGTTCGTCGCCCGGATCGACGCGGCCGCGGTGATGGTCAACGCCTCCACCGCGTTCACCGACGGCGGCGAATTCGGCTTCGGCGCCGAGATCGGGATCTCCACCCAGAAGCTGCATGCCCGCGGCCCGATGGGGTTGGCGGAATTGACCAGCACCAAGTACGTCGTCACCGGTAACGGGCAGATCAGGGCGTCCTCGTGACGTTGCTGCGGTGGAGCCGCGCGGTGTCCGGTGGCTGATACCGGCCGGCGCATCGGCGTGATGGGCGGCACCTTCGACCCCATCCATCACGGGCATCTGGTTGCGGCGTCCGAGGTCGCCGATCAGTTCGGGCTCGACGAGGTCATCTTCGTGCCGACCGGGCAGCCGTGGCAGAAGAGCGGCGAGAGCCCGGCCGAACACCGGTATCTGATGGCCGTCATCGCGACGGCCGCCAATCCGCGGTTCACAGTCTCCCGGGTGGACATCGACCGACCAGGACCGACGTACACCAAGGACACCTTGACCGATCTGCGCGCGGCCGAACCCGGCGCGGAATGGTTCTTCATCACCGGCGCCGACGCGCTCGCCGCGATCATGTCCTGGAAGGACGTCGACCAGCTCTTCTCCCTCGCGCATTTCGTGGGGGTGACCCGGCCGGGTTACACCCTGCACGACCTGCAGTTGCCCGACGGGTCGGTGACATTGGTCGAGGTGCCCGCGCTGGCGATCTCGTCCACCGATTGCCGGCAGCGGGTGATCAGCGGGGCGCCGGTCTGGTACCTGGTACCCGACGGCGTCGTCCAGTACATCGCCAAACATGGCTTGTATCAGAAAAACGCGTATCAGGGGGCGTCATGACCAGCAAGGCAGGCGATCGCCGGGCCGCCGAATTCCATACTTACTTCATGTCGAATTACGCACAGATGCAGGGAGAAAGATGACCGCCACCGATACCGCCATGGCACTCGCAAGGGTGGCCGCGCAGGCAGCCGCCGACAAGCTGGCGAAAGACATTCTGCTGGTGGATGTCTCCGACCGGCTCGCCATCACCGACGTCTTCGTGATCGTCACCGGTGCGAACGAGCGGCAGGTCGGCGCCATCGTCGACTCCGTCGAGGAGAAGATGCGGGCCGCCGGTGCCAAGCCGCCGCGCCGCGAGGGCGAGCGGGACGGCCGCTGGGTGCTGCTCGACTTCATCGACGTCATCGTGCACGTGCAACATGCCGAGGAGCGGGTGTTCTACGCCCTCGACCGGCTGTGGAAGGACTGCCCGACGGTGCCCTTCGTCGACGCGGCCGCGCCGGTCGCGGATGGCCCCGATGCGGCCGCCGATACGCCGGCCGAGTCGGCCGATGTCGTGGCGTCGCCATGACGTTGGAACATCTGATTCTGCTGCGTCACGGGCAGACGGACTGGAACCGGGACCAACGGTTGCAGGGCCATCGGGACATCGCGCTGAACCCGATCGGCCATCACCAGGCGATCGATGCGGCACCGTCGATCGTCGCGCTGCGGCCGGACGTCATCGTCTGCTCGGACCTCCAGCGGGCGCGGGAAACCGCCTCCGCTGTCACGGTTCTCACCGACGTCGAGGCCACCTTCGACGAACGGTTGCGGGAAACGTCGATGGGCCTGTGGGAAGGCCTGACCCGAGACGAGGTCATCGCCGACTGGCCGGGTGAGTGGGACCAGTGGCGCACGACATCGGCGCACGCCGCCCCGCCGCAGGGGGAATCCCGCTGGCAGGTCGCCCAGCGGGCCAACGAGGTGATCACCGAGCTCGACGACGGAACCGCAACCCGGGCGCTGATCGTGTCCCACGGCGGGCTGATCGTCGGCCTGACCGGCTGCCTGCTCGCACTACCGGAGGACAGCTGGGGCACGCTGATCGGCGTTGGCAACTGTCACTGGGTGGTGCTGCATCGGTTCGCCGGGGCCTGGCGGCTGCATTCGTACAACGCCGGTCTCGGTGGCGTGGTGCTGCCCAGGGGCGAGGACCAGGTCGCGGGGACGTAGATCAGGCACGGTCGGTCCGGGTAACCAGTCGGCCGGTCGCGTCGGTCACGAACACTCGGGCGGCGGCGTTGCGAAGTGTTTGGCGCCGTGCGCCGTGAAAAAAGTTTCCACTCTTGCGCAGGAGCCATTGATGAGTCCGTTGTCCGCACTTCCCGTGACCACCCTCGATGGGCGGCAGAGCAGCTTCGGCGAACTGACCGGCGGCAAGGCAGTGCTGGTGGTGAACGTCGCCAGCCGCTGCGGATTGACTCCGCAGTACCGGCAGCTGGAGGCGCTGCACCGCCGGTTCGGCGATCGCGGCTTCACCGTGCTGGGATTCCCGACGAACCAGTTCGCCGGTCAGGAACCGGGTTCCGCCGAACAGATCGCCGAGTTCTGTTCCGCCACTTACGGTGTCACCTTCCCCATGTCGGACAAGATCGACGTGAACGGCGCGGGACGCGACCCGATCTACACCGAACTCAGCACCGTTCCGGATGGGGGCGGCAAGGCCGGTGACGTGCAGTGGAACTTCGAGAAGTTCCTCGTCGCACCTGACGGCGGGGTTGTCGGGCGCTTCCGCCCGCAGACGCCGCCGGACGCGCCCGAGATCGTGGCAGCCATCGAGGCCGTGTTGCCGCGCTGAGTGTGCCGAGCCGGGCATCGATCCGCCGGTATCGGCGCTTGGTTTCGCGGGACGGCATCCGATAGTGGCGAATCGATGGGGTGCGGCTCGTGGCAGCATGCCTGGATGGGCAACGCTGACGACGACCTGGGGACCACCACCAAGCAGGAGCTTGCGCGAAAGTTGCAGATCAACCGTGACGCGATGGTCGCCAAGCTGGCCGGGCTGAGTGAATACGACATGCGTCGGCCCATGACGCCGACGGGGACCAACCTGCTCGGCCTGGTCAAGCACCTCGCCGATATTGAGTACGGCTACCTGGGCGAATCTTTCGATCGTCCCGCGCCCGAAACCATGTCGTGGATCGAGGACGGCTCCATCTGGGACGGCGCGGACATGTGGCCCACCGCGAACGAGTCCAGCGAATACCTCATCGGGCTGTATCGGCGGGCATGCGCGCACGCCGACCGGACCATCGCGGAACTCGACCTGGACACCGAGGGGTCGGTGGCGCACTGGCCACCGGACCGGCGCCGGACGACGCTCGGCGTGCTGTTGATCCGGGTGCTGGACGAGACCGCGCATCACCTCGGACATGCCGACATCATCCGGGAACTCATCGACGGCAGTGCCGGGGCCGACCATGACGACTTCGGCGATGCCGCGAAATGGCGTGACTACGTTGCCCGGATACAGGCTGCCGCCGACACCTTCAGGTAGCGCCGGATTGCGCCTGCCGACGTCGTCGCAGGCGACGGGGGTGCTTGCACCGCATCACTTTTCGGGCCGCTGGTATCGCAGTAGCACGACGCCATTGCCAAAAGTCCGGGTCTGAACAAGTTGCAGGTTGAGCTGGGCGTCGGTGGGGCGGAAAAGCGGTTTGCCCCGCCCCAGCACGATCGGGTGGATATAGAGCCAGTACTCGTCGATCAGGTCGAGTTCGCGGAACGATTCGCTGAGATCAGCCCCGCCGAGCGCCAGATCACCGCCGGGCTGCGCTTTCAGTTGCCGGACGTCATCGGCGACAAGCTCTCGCAGGATCGTCGTGTTCCACTCGGCCTTTTGCAACGTTGTCGAGTAGACGTACTTGGGCATGTCCCGCCAGATCTTCGCGAACTCGGCCATGGGGCCAGCATTGGCCGGGTCCTCGTCGGCCGTCGGCCAGAACTCCGCCATCAGTTCGTAGGTCACCCGGCCGTCGATGAAGGCGCCCATTCCGGCGAGTTGCTCGTTGAAATGGCTGTGCAGCTCATCATCGACAAGGTGCCAGTCGATCTCGCGATTCGGCCCTTCGATGAAGCCGTCGACGGACACCGAGATCATCAGGAGGATCTTTCGCATCAGGCGCTCGCTTTCGCAATCATTCGGGCCGGGGGTGGCGCAGGTATTGACCCGGGACGCCAGCGACGTTCATCGCCCGTCCAGGAAGTAGTCGCGCGCGGCTTGCAGCGGCGCCATCAGTGGTTGGCCGGCTACCAGTGCGTCGTAGTACTCGTCCCGCTGGTGTGGTTTGTACCGCCGGCCGGGAGCGGGAAGGTGGCGCCGCTCGGGCCAACGGACATCGTCAACGACGATCGGTTCACGGCCGGGAACGATCTTGTACACGAGGGGTTGTGGAGCGTTGTCATCGCCGGCGATGGCAAACGGTTTGAACAGGTGCAGGCGAAATTCAGCCTCATTGCGCAGCAGCAGCCCGCGCACCCAGATCAGCCCGCCGACGATCCGTCCATCGGTCGAGTCTGCGCGGCGTCGGTAGTAGGCGAGATCGTCGGACTGCTTTTCTCGGTCCTCGAACCGGTACAGCAAGCCCAGAACATGGTGGATCCCCGTCCACGTCGCGTTCTCGTCGGCCCGATCGTCAGCCGATTGCAGTGCCTCAAGGGCGGCGTCGAGGTCGCTGACGAGACGCACGCGGGGGGGCATGATTCGGACCATAGCAACCCCCACCCGCGCTGAACCGTCGTTCGGGGCACCGTGGACGCTGCGGTGAGGAATAAGCCCGACCCGGGCTGAGCGACAGCCGGATCCGGTGGGAGGCGCCGACCGGCCCGATTGACCTCCGGGACCGGACACCCGTCAGGAACCAAGACCTGGTTGTTCCCATGTCCGATATCTATCCACATGATGCCGGGATCGAGTCTGGCTCCGGTGCCGGATCTCTAGCGTCCTGGTGGTGCGTTCCCGTCCAGACCCGATGAGCCGGCTCGTTGCCCTGCGGGGTCCGTTGACCCCGCCGGCCGAGAACAATGCCGGTGCTGCAGTGCCCGGACCGGGTGCGGCCGACAGGTCAACGGCACACCTGACCGTCGATGACCCCCGTGGGTCGCCGCCGCCATCGATCAGTTCGGGCTGGGTGCCGGGCCCGGTCGAGGTGCATCGCGCAGGCCGTGATGATGGTGAGCTGAATGAGAGTGCCGCCCCCGTTTCCACCGGCCGTCACAGATCCGCCGATGATGTCGAGCAGGGTGTCGGGTTCGGGCGACCCGTAGCTGGTCGATCGGACCGTCCGACGGGAGTTGGCGGGCTGCGCAGAGGCAGTGGCATCCGACGGCCGTTGGCGGGCGGATGGGTTCCCGGCGGCCGTGACGGGACTGCTCGGTCGCCCGCCGAGCCGCCGTTGACGGCAGGCCGGGGCGCTGCCGGTAGCGACGGGGAGCCGCCTGGCTGGACGGACCGGGATGACGACGAGTGGTTCGACTCGGGCCCCGTCGAACCGGGCACCCATGGCAGTGCCGTCGATGCCGATGTTGACGACTGGGACGATGACCTGGACGAGATCGAAGTCGAGAACGATGACACTGCCGTCGATGTCGACGAGGAAACGGACGCTCCGGAGCAGGGGACTGCTGGGTCGACGCGCAACCCGTTCGGTGTCCGGCGGGTGGGTCGTCAGTGGGGGCGGTTTGCCGAATTGTGGGTGCCCGAGTCGCTACGCGACGCCAGGGTGGACCCGGGCCGTCGTGGTGCGCTGATCCTGCTGTTGGTTGCCGCGCTCGCCGCGTCGGTGACCGCCGTCGGAGTCTGGCGGGATCGACCGGAACCGCGGGCAGTCGAGACATCGGCGATCGCTGCCCTGGCGGGAGCACCGGAGTCAGCCGGCATCGGATCCGCAGATCTGGCCGCCGCCGATCGGGCCGGTGCGGAATCGTCGGCCGCAGGTGCTGCCGGCCCGTCGTCGCCGGTGACCGTGACCGCCTCGTCGGAGATCGTTGTCTCGGTCACCGGACTCGTCGCCCAGCCGGGACTGGTGACGTTGCCGGCCGGGGCTCGGGTTGCCGAGGCGATAGCGGCAGCTGGTGGTGCGAGTGAAGGCGCCGACCTGACCGGCGTGAACTTGGCGGCTCGGCTCATTGATGGTGACTCGGTGGTGATCGGAATTGCTCCCGCGTCAGGCAGTGTCGGATCCGGGGTGAGTGGAGCCGGCGGAGCTGCGGGTGTCAGCGGCGGCGGCGCGTCGGCCGCCGCGGGCCTGGTCAATCTGAACACCGCCGACGAGGCCGCACTGGACACGCTGCCCGGAGTTGGCCCGGTGATGGCGCAGAACATTCTCGCCTGGCGGGAGACCAACGGGAAGTTCACCACCATTGAGCAGCTCCAGGAGATCAGCGGTATCGGGCCGTCTCGCTATGCGCAGCTATCTCCGCTGGTGACGGTGTCGTGACGTGTTCGATGGCCCAGCCGCGCCGCCGGCGAAGGCCGTGCCGTGAATGAGCGCCATCAAGGTCCGGACCTGGACTGAGGACGAATCACCACCCCCTGCCGATCTGCGTCTGGTGCCCGCCGCGGCTGCGCTCTGGGTCGGCTCGCTGATCGGGTTGCTGTCTGGTCAGATCGCCTGGTGGACAACGGGTCTGCTAGCCCTCATCCTGGTCGGCCTGAGCGTGGTCCGGGTCAGCTGGCAGCCGGGCTGGTTGGTGGTTTTCACCTACCTGGCAGTGGCGATTGTCATGTCAGCGCTGCATGTCCGGATGCAGTCCGTCGATCCGCTCTCGGTCGCCGCGACGCGTGGGTCGTGGGCCACAGTCACAATGTCAGCGGCGGGGTTTCCGCGGGCGGTCGATTCCGGATTCGTTGCGCCCGACAATGCGAACAGTGTTGGGACACAACTGGACCAATCGCGTTGGCGGGTGGAGGTGTTCACCGAACAGGCTCAGGTCGCCGGCCGAGTCTGGGAGTCGCAGGCCCGACTCACCGTCTATGGGCAGGGGAGTGCCTGGTCGGACATCACGCCGGGTGAACAGCTTGTCGCCTCCGGCAGGCTCGGCGAGCAGGCCTTCGGGCTTGCCGGACGAATCGTGCTGCACGCTCGCGATCCCCCGCGGGTCATCGCTTCGGCGCCCTGGTGGAACTCTGCCGCTTTGCGAATCCGAGACGATCTGTCGTCCAACGCGTCCCAACTGGCCGGTGATGCTGCCGGCCTGTTGCCGGGGTTGGTCGTCGGGGACACCAGCGGAATCAGCGATCGACTCGACGCGGACGCCAAGGTCACGGGTGTGACCCATCTGCTGGCCGTCTCAGGGTCCCATTTCGCGATCCTGTGCGGAATGGTTGTGGTGGTGCTGCGCCGATTCGGGCCGCGTACGGCGGCGGTCGGCGGCAGCCTGACCCTGGTGGGGTTGGTGATCCTGGTCGGTCCGGCGCCCTCCGTGCTGCGTGCGGCGGCGATGGGTGCGATCGCGATGCTCGCCCTGCTCGCAGGTCGAACTCGATCGTGCGTGCCCGCGCTGGCCGCGGCCGTGATCACGCTGCTGCTCATCGATCCCGAACTGGCCGTCAGCGTCGGGTTCGCGTTGTCCGTCTTGGCGACCGGCGGGCTCATCCTCATCGCCCCAGGCTGGTCGGAGTCGTTGCAGCGCAGGGGTATTCCACGGGGCTGGGCGGACCTGCTGGTGGTTCCGGTTGCCGCGCAGCTGGTGACGATGCCGGTCATCGTGCTGATCAGTGGGTCCGTCTCAATGGTCGGAGTGTTCGCCAACCTGCTGGTTGCACCAGTTGTTGCGCCGGCGCTGGTGCTGGGCGTGCTGTGCGCACTGACCGGTCCGTGGTGGCCGGCTGCGGCGGAACTGTTGGCGCACCTGGTCGCACCGTTGCTGTCCTGGATTGCCGCTGTTGCGCAAACCCTGGCCCGCTGGCCGAATGCCACGGTTCCTTGGCCGGCTACCCCCGTTGGGGCGCTGCTGCTCGCCGGCCTGTCGGTGGCCGCGGTGATGTTGTTGCGCCTTCGCCGGTTTCGAGAACTCTTCGGCGCGGCCGCCGCGGGTGTGGTGCTGATCCTGGTCACCTCACGCGTTGTTGCCCCGACGTGGCCGGTGGCGGAGTGGCTGTTGACAGCCTGCGAGGTCGGGCAGGGTGACGCGATGGTGCTGTCCACCGGGGAGGAAGGTGTCGCGGTGGTTGTCGACACCGGCCCCGAACCGTCACTGGTCGATTCCTGTCTCGATCGACTGGGCATCGGGACGGTGGCGTTGTTGATCCTGACGCATCTGCACGCCGACCATGTTGATGGACTGCCCGGCGCGATGGATGGTCGGACGGTCGGTGCGATCGCTGTGGGGCCGGGACGTGAACCGGCGGGGTCATGGCAGGACGTGCAGCGGCAAGCAGGTGACCGTGGACTATCGGTCGTGGATCTGAGGCCCGGAATGAGGTGGGCAAGTGGCGAACTGACGCTGACCGTGCTCGGGCCCAAAAGCGAGTTCAACGGGACGGATTCCGATCCGAACAACGACTCCGTGGTGGTGATGGCAGAACGGGCCGGCGAGCGAATCCTGCTGACCGGAGACATCGAGATCGAGGCCCAGCAAGCGCTGCTGAACTCCGCGGCCGATCTCGACGCCGACGTGTTGAAGGTCCCCCACCACGGGTCCGCCAAATTGCTGGACCGGTTTGTCCAGGCGGTCTCCCCGATCGTTGCCGTGATTGGGGTCGGCGCCGACAACGACTACGGCCACCCGAGCGCGAAGGCGCTGGACCTGCTGTCGCGCGACGGCGTGGCGACGATCCTGCGCACCGATCAACAGGGAGATGTCTCGGTCGGACTGGTCGACGGCCGGTTGACATCAGCCGTACGCGGTCCGACAGCCGGGACTCGTTGACAAACCGGGGATGTGAGGTATCGACCAAAGACCTGCGCGACGCGAGATGACCCGCGACGTTGGTGAGGTCGCACCTGCAGTATCAGGCCGGTGAACTCGGTTGGACGGTGAAGGAACTGGTCTGAAGCTTGATGGAGTCGTCAGCGAAAACGAATGTGTCAACACCATCTGCGATTGATCCCGCGGGCGAGGTTCCCGTCCAGTTCACCAGCAGGGCACTTCCCCCTGATGTGACCGAGGTGGCTTGCAGTTCCAAACCAGGTAGCGAGGCGAGAGCCTGCACATAAAAGGACTCCACACCTTCGCGTCCGTTGAGCGCGCCCTGCGGGGTGAGGAAAACGGCGTCATCGCTGTAGTCCTGGAGAATCTGCGGCAGATCGCCGTTGGTGACGGCGAGGACGTGCGCGGTCAGAATTTGTTCCGGTGTGCGTGTCAATGCCGGATCACTTTCGGTGTCGTCGGAGCCTTGGATGCTCCTCGCGGGAGCTCCTTGGGTCAACGCAAGTCACTCGAATCGAGCAATCCGATTGTGGGTGCTCCGCCGGACCTGGGCCGCGACGGAGTGTCAGGCCACTGCGTGCGACGCCGAGGTTCGCCAGGATCGGCAATCGCTAAATCAGGCTTCCTGCAGGTCCGTCCGACAGAGATCGCGAAGAGTCGCCGATCCGCCGGCCAGGTCGGCCGACCAGAACGTCACGGTGTACGAATACAGACCGGTCCCGGTCATGGAAACAATCTCGCCGGGAGTACCAGCCTTGATCGGCGGCGAGTACCGCTGAAGAAGGTCGTGGGCCGCCTTGACGGGGATGGTGCTCGATTGCGTCATGAGCGCTCCTTCGAAGCTCGGCGAGATAACTGTGAGTGTAGAAGCGGAGCGCGAATGGGTGATAGTCCTCTAACGGGTTGCTGGTCCACTCATTGGGATGAATATAGGTCATTCGGTTAACTAATGCGCGACTTGGCGAACTGGCACACCGCGCGAGCTGGCCGGGCGCAGGGGCAAGCGGGTTGTCGTGGACACAGAACAGCGACCGCATTGATTCCCGGCTGCGGGCGGCGGAGGGGCTTGAGTGGTGGGTTCGATGGCAGCGGTCGGCTCCGGAGGCTGCGGAGGGCGGAGGGGCTTGGGTGGTGGGCTCGATGGCAGCGGTCGGGTCCGGAGGCTGCGGAGGGCGGAGGGGCTTGGGCGGTGGGCTCGATGGCAGTGATCGGCTCCGCGCTTACTGGGCCGCACCGTCCCTTGCTCGATCGACTCGATGTCCGCGGACAATCTCCAGTTCATGCGGTGCATCAAACAAGGCGGGTCCTGATGTGGCCACGAGCAGGACCGGGGCAGGACGACAGGACGACAGGACGAACGCGCTCTCGCACGACTGCTGGGTCAACTTCCGGTGCTCATCGGTCGGCCCGTTGCGTTTCATGGGTTGAGCAGGTCGGTGACGCGGTGGGTGGTGTTGCGTCTGGGTCGTTGCTCCGGATCCACCCAGATCGGGGGCACGAATTCGGGGATGCCGTCAGCGCCCCAGTTGATCTTCCAGAAGCCCTTGTGGACCTCCGTGTGATGGAAACGGCACAGCAGACAACCGTTTTCGTAGCAACTGTCCCCACCATCGAGCCAGGAGAGCACATGATGGGCGTCGGTCCAGGCCGGGGGCCGGTCACAACCCGGGAAGCAACACCCACGGTCGCGTTGGGTGATCGCTTTCCGGATCGGCGCGGTGAACAACCGTTTCGCCCGGCCGACGTCCAGGACCTCGGACTTGCCGTTCATCACCATCGGGATGATCTCGGCGTCGCACGCCAGGAGCCGCACCTCCCCGGCGCTGATGACCCCACCGAGCTCTAGGTACGCGGCGCCGATCCGGTTCCGCAGGTCCGCGAAGTCCATCGTGAGGGTGATGTGCGGGCGTTCCCCACCATGCGTCGGGGTGTCACCGACGTTCAGGTACCGGGTGAGGACCTCCTTGAGCGCGTGCCCGCGCCGGACCGCCGGGGTGCGGCGGTCCGGGGTGCCGTCCTGCTCCGGGCGTGGTGTTCGTGAGCCCCTCGATCGCCTTGCCCAGGAGTTCGACGCCGACGTCGTCCAACTGGCCCTTGAACCCGGTGAGCCCGGTGTCCGGGTTGCGGGTGCCGATGGTCAACTGCACCCGGTCGGCCGGGTCGTTGTCGGGTTTCCCGTCCAGATCCAACGCATGGGCAACGGATTCGCGAACGCCGCGAACGGTTTCGGTTCGGTCACCGTGCCGGCCTGCACGAGGACCTTCTTCGCCTCGTCGAGCATCCCCGGGTCCGGGTTCCGCGCGCCCTTGATGGTGGACACCGACAATCCTGGTCTGCTCCACCCCGATCGCTCCGTCCGCCAACGCGGCCGCGAGTTCCGGGAGCACCGGGTCCGCCACCCCACCGGACGGTTGAGTCTGTGGGAGGACCATTTTCGCGGTGTTCACCCGGGCTCTGGCGTCCGGCGCGGAGATCGTCAACGTTTCCCGCAGCAGGGCGACGGTGGACGCGGACCCGAAGCTCGCCGCGGTGTGCCGGGTGTCGACCTCCCCCGCGACCCGCACCTGTGCGGCGTACCCGAGCCGGGCCAGGCCCTCGATCGACTGCGCCAACGCCAGCAGGTCCAGTTCGGGGATCTTCCAGAAATCCAGGTCCTGCAGGTCCCGCAGGGCGGCGCACGCGACCGTGACATCGGCCTGCGCCGAGTCCAGAACGGTGTCCATCCCCATCCAAGAACCCTAGCCTGGACCACCGACAGTCCCCTTTCAGCAACAGATCTCGCAATAGGCCAGCGCCGTTGACGATGTCCTGCTGGCGATTTCGTAATACCACGATAGCGGCGGGCCCCGGGGAACACACCGGCCGGACCAGATCATGAGATTGGCTGACAATTCTGCTCCGCAGGAACGAGCTGAACAATCATGCGCTGTGGGCAACGAGCTCAGGTTCGGTCAACCTGCGTCGGGAATGGTGAACCCGGCAACCGCACGGTCATGACCGACAGCAAGATCGAGTCGGCCCGCGCTCGGCGATGGCGATTCAGTACCCCAAGTTTCACCACTACTGTTTTCGGGGCAACGCCTCCAATTCGGCCTGGACCTTGGCGAGCTCGGCAGCCAACGCATCGGCTCGTGCCTGCGCGGCCTGGCGTTGTTCGTCCAGAATCCCGCCGACCGCGGTGATGAGGGTCGGCTCCTCGAGTTGCCGGACCAGGTCCCACACGCGGGCCGGTGACACGGATCCATGACGCAGCACCACTCGTGCGCCGACGCGGGCCTCGATACGCCATTGAGTGGGTTCGGCGTCGGTGGTGGCGATGGTGATGGACACCGGTGGACTGCGACGGGGGCCGCGCGGGTTCTTGGCGCGGTTTCCGGCAGCACGGTTGGTGGCCGGGCCGCTGATGACATCGCGGTTGGTGACATCCCGGTTGGTGACAGATATGTCCGTGCTCGCCGGGGAGGTCGGCGGGGTGGACTGGGCCGGTGCGGCGTCCGAGGGAACATGTTTCGGCGGCGGGGTGACGGGCGGCACGGTTGCCTCGGTGGGTGTCGGAGCCCCGGTGCCCGTCGTACGGCTCGGCTTGGTGCGTGCGGACGGTTGGGCAACCGCCGGCTCGGTGGGCGGCTTCACCCGGGTCGCCGGCGTCAGATCCGCCGGGGTGAACGGCAGGATGTCCCGGGTCCCGTTCAGGCTGAGCTCGACCTGGACGTACTCCTCGCCGTCAACCTCGGGACTGCCGACATGCCGTACCCGACCGGTGCCACCCTCCGGGAACTGGGCGGACCGGCTGATCCCCACCCGAACGATCTTGCCCTCGGCGAGCTTTCGGCGGACCGCCTCGACATCGATCGGGATCGGGGCAGCTGCACGGCGGCGAGGAGGCATAGCGGTGATCCTGCCACCGAGGACCGACAAGACGCCGGAGCCCGCTCGGGGCGCGGCCGTTCGCCCGTAATTCGACCCCATCCCCAATGATCCCGCCGCTGACGGCCGCCGACAGAAAGAGGCGAGCGCCGGGCCCGATCAGCTCAGCCCAATGCCTGCGCGGCGGCGCGCGCCGCCCCGGGGAGAGCCTCCGCTATCCGGTCGAGCGCCCACTGATCATGGGCAGCGGAGACGAACCAGGCCTCGAAGGCCGACGGCGGCAGGTACACACCGGCGTCGAGCATGCCGTGGAAGAACGCGGCGTAGGCCTCGTTGGACTGGTTCCTGGCCTGGTCGTAGTTTTCCACCTTGCCGTCGGCGAAGAAGATCGAGAACAGGTTGCCGGCCCGCTGCAGCCGGTGCGGGACACCCGCCCGGGACAACGCAGCCGAGGCCAGATCGCCGACGGCCAGCGCTGTTTCGTTCAGATGTGCGTACACGGCGTCGTCGCAGCCACGCAGATTTGCCAATCCGGCCGCGGTGGCGATCGGATTTCCGGACAGCGTCCCGGCCTGGTACACCGGCCCCACCGGCGCCAGGTAGCTCATGATGTCCGCGCGGCCACCGAAGGCGCCGACCGGCAGGCCGCCGCCGATCACCTTGCCGAACGTCATCAGGTCGGGTCGCCAACCTTCGACAGCGGCGTCCAGCCCGAACATCCCCGACCGGCTCAACCGGAATCCGGTCATCACCTCGTCCGAGATCAGCAGCGCTCCGCCGGCCCGTGCCACCTTGGCCAGAGAGCCGTTGAATCCGGGCTCAGGCGGGACCACCCCCATGTTGGCAGCTGCTGCCTCGGTGATGATCGCGGCGATTTCGCCCGGGTGGGCAGCGAAAGCGCCGCGCACGGCCTCGATGTCGTTGTAGGGCAGGACGATCACTTCGGCCGTTGTGGCGGCGGTGACACCGGCCGAGTCGGGGAGGGCGAAGGTGGCCACTCCGGAGCCGGCGGAGGCCAACAATGCATCGACGTGCCCGTGGTAGCACCCGGCGAACTTGATGATCTTGGACCGGCCGGTGAAGCCGCGGGCCAGCCGGATGGCCGACATGGTGGCCTCGGTGCCGGAGGACACCAGGCGGACCTGCTCCACCGCGGGGACTCTCGAGACGATTTCCTCGGCGAGCAGCACCTCGCCCTCGCCCGGTGTGCCGAAAGAAAGACCGCGGGACACTGCCGCGGCGACGGCCTCGATCACCGCCGGGTAGGAATGTCCCAGGATCATCGGTCCCCAGGACCCGACGAGGTCGACGTAGGTGTTGCCGTCGGCGTCGGTGATCTGTGCGCCGTTGCCGGACACCATGAAACGCGGTGTGCCGCCAACGGATCGGAACGCCCGGACGGGGGAGTTCACCCCGCCGGGGGTGACCCGCAGGGCGCGCTGGAAGAGCCCGACACTGGCGGTGGCAGCGGCGTCCAGGTCGGCAATGCCATCGACCTGGTCCTGCACCACCGCGTTCGGAAGAACCGCATCCTCGCCGTCGGCATATGTGGCGTCCGTCATGTTTCCTGCCCCCTGTGGAGTTTGGTGGCGATTTCGGTGGCCCAGTAGGTGAGCACGATCTGCGCGCCGGCGCGCCGGATCGAGGTCAGGGACTCCACAATTGCGCGGTCCCGGTCGATCCACCCGTTCGCCGCGGCCGCCTCGATCATCGCGTATTCACCCGAAACTTGATACGCGGCAACAGGAACCGTGACGGTGGAGGCAACGTCGGTGAGGACGTCCAGGTAGGACATCGCGGGCTTGACCATGACCAGGTCGGCGCCTTCGGCAACGTCCAGCGCCACCTCACGGGCGGCTTCGCGACGGTTCGCCGGGTCCTGCTGGTAGGTCCGCCGGTCGCCGACCAACGCCGAATCCACCGCCTCCCGGAACGGGCCGTAGAAGGCGGAGGCGTATTTCGCCGCGTAGGCGAAGACGGCAATGTCGGTGTGTCCGGCGTCATCCAGCGCGTCCCGAACGGCCCCGACCTGGCCGTCCATCATCCCGGACGTGCCGACGAAGTCGGCACCCGACATCGCTTGGGCCACAGCCATCTCGCGGTACCGCACCAGAGTCGCGTCATTGTCGACGCCGCCGTCGGCGGTGAGGACGCCGCAGTGCCCGTGGTCGGTGAACTCGTCCAGACATAGGTCGGCCATCAGGACCGTGTCGGCGCCGACCTCGGCGCGCAGATCGGCGAGAGCGACATTGAGGATGCCGGCCGGATCGGTGGCCTGCGAGCCGACAGCGTCCCGGAGCGCCGGGATGCCGAAGATCATCAGCCCGCCAACGCCGGCCGCAACAGCCTCCGCCGCAGCCGCTTTCAACGAATCTCGGGTGTGCTGCAGAACACCCGGCATCGAACTCAACGGAACCGGCTCCGTCAGTGACTCCTTGACGAACATCGGCAATACGAGATCGGCCGAATGCAGCCGGGTCTGCGCGACCAGCCGGCGGATGGCCGGGGTGCGACGGAGCCGGCGCGGGCGCGCAACGGGGAAGGTCGCTGCGGGAGGTGAACCGGGAAAGGTCATGAGGTCACTCGCGTTTCAGAAGTAATCGGCGGGTTAGGGGGGAGCGCAGCCGGGGTCTTCGCGGCCGAGTCACGCGCGGCCCGGTCACACGCGGCCCGATCACGCGCGGCGGTGACCAGGCCTTCGATGAGCGCGGTCGTGGTGGGCTGCAGTGCGACGAAGGTGACGGAGCGTCCTGCGGCGGCGACCGCTGCAGCGGTGGGCCGGCCGATGGCGCCCAGCACGACGGTTGGCCCGATTGGTGCGTCGGCGAGTGCCGTCACGCAGCTCGGCGAGGTGAGCAGAATGGCGTCGAAGCGGTCGGCCAGCAGATCCGCCGTCAGTTCCGCCGACAACGGTTGCACGACCGTCCGGTAAGCGGTCACCGTCTCGACGCGGTAGCCCTTGGCCAACAACGCATCGGGCAGTCCGGGCCGGGCGATGTCCGAGCGCGGCAACAGGACCGGTTCCCCGGGGCGGGCGGTCGGCCACTGTGCCGCCAACGCCTCGGCGGACCCCGAACCGGCCGGCTGCAGATCCACCGGCAGACCGGCGTTTCGCAGCGCAGCTGTGGTGGCGGCGCCGACGGCAGCCACCCTGGTATCGGCCGGAATCGCCGGGTCGACGCCCAGTTCCGCCGCCCGCCGGATGACGGCGTCAACGGCGTTGACCGACGTGAAGCCGACCCAGCTGAACCTGCTGCGCCCGAGATCGATCAGCGCGAGATCGAGCGGTCCGGGATCCGCCGGCGGCGCGATCGCGATCAACGGGACCGAAACTGGTTCCGCGCCCACTGCTTGGAGCAGGTTGGTGAGCTCACCGGCCCGGTCGACCGGCCTCGGCACCAGCACCCGCCACCCGGTCAACGGTCCGGTCTGCGCCTCGCCGCTCATCTGAACGCCGCATCGGCTCGTCCCGATCGACCGCTCACCGCGCCACCCCCAGCAGCCCAGCGGCACCACGGGACAGCAACTCCAGCGCCAGTTCTCGGCCGATATCGGACGCGTCGCCAGCGGCCCCGCCGAGCTCGCCGGTGACCTGGGTGCTGCCGTCGACCGCGATCACCGCCCCGGTGACGGTGAGGACGTCATCGATCACTCTGGCCCAGGCGCCGACGGGCGCAATGCAGCCGGCCTCCAGGGTGGCCAGCATGGCCCGTTCCGCGGCTGCCGCGGCTCGACTGTCCGAGCTGTCCAGCGACCGCACAGCAGTTCCGTACCAAGCGGTGTCGACGTCGGCCGCGCGGCACTCGACGGCCAATGCGCCCTGTGCAGGGGCCGGCAGCATGACGTCCGGCGTGAAGGTTTGGGTGATCGCAGGGCTCCGGCCCAGCCTGGTCAGTCCGGCGACCGCCAGCACCACCGCGTCGACCGTGCCGTCGGTGACCAGGCGCAGCCGGGTATCGACATTGCCGCGGATCGGGACTACTTGCAGATCGGGCCGGTGCAGCAGCAACTGGGCCATCCGGCGCGGTGACCCGGTGCCCACCCGCGCGCCGCTCGGCAGGGTGGCCAACGTGTGGCCGTCCCTGGCGCACAGTGCGTCTGCCGGGTTCTCCCGCAGGGGTACGGCGGCCAGCGTCAGCCCCGGTGCTGAGGCGGTCGGCAGATCCTTGAACGAATGGACGACGACATCGACGCGACCGTCGGCCAGTGCCGCGCGGACGGCAGTGACGAAGATGCCGGTGCCCCCGATCGCCGCGAGCGGGCCGGTGTTGACGTCACCCTCGGTCTTCACCCGCACGAGTTCGCTGGTGGAGCCGGACTTCTCGGCAATCAGTGCGGCTACGGTAGCTGATTGCGCGAGAGCCAGCGCGCTACCTCGGGTGCCGACGCGCAGGACCTGAACGGTCACCGGCTCATCGTTCCGACGTCCCACGGATCCCAGACGCTTCCAGCAGTGCGGGATCGACATCGAGCCCGGCCCAGTCTGCAGCGGAATCGGCGGCGGCGGTGGTCGGCCTGGTGGTCCGGGAGTTTGCGCAGCACCGGGAGGCGCAGAAGTCCGGCCGACCGGCTGCGCCGGGCAGCGTGTCGTCGACAGCCGGGCCGAGGCCCAGGCGTTCGGTGATCAGGTCGGCCAGGTCGCTGACAAAACGGGGGTCGACGCCCGGGGTGCGGACCCGGGCGAAACGCAGGCCGTGTTTGGCGGCGGTTTCCGCGGCCTCGTTGTCCAGGTCCCAGACCACCTCGACGTGATCGGAGACGAACCCGATCGGCACCACCACGACGGACCGGCGGCCGGCGGCCGCGAGATCGTCGATCACGTCGTTGATGTCGGGGTCCAGCCAGGGCATCGACGGCGGACCGGACCGGGACTGGTAGGCCAATTGCCAGGTCGGCGATTCGCCGAGGTCGGCTCGCAGGTGGTCCATGACGGCATGGGCCACCGCCAGGTGTTGGGTGACGTAGGCGCCGCCTGGGCGGTGGTCGTCGAGCTCTGCGGAACCGGAAGTATCGGCCATCGTCAGCGGAATCGAATGGGTGGTGAAAACCACCTCCACATCGGTGATGTCGATCCCGGAGCCGAGAGCTTCGCGGACCGCTACGACCGTGCCTTCGGCGAACGGCACACGAAAACCGGGCCGATCGAAGTACGGGCGGACCTTGTCGATCCGGACCGACCCGACAAGTCCGGTGCCCGACAATGCCATTCCGAAGTCCTCGCGGTATTGCCGGCAGGACGAGTAGGACGAGTAGGCGGAGGTGGCCAGTCCGAGCAACCGGACCCGGCCGTCGTGATGGGCCGTTGTGATGACGTCGGCCAGGTACGGAGCCCAGTTCCGGTTGCCCCACAGCACCGGAACGGTGATCCCCCTGTTGTCCAGTTCTTCCTGCAGAGTGGTCTGCAGCAAACGGTTCTGCTCGTTGATGGGGGAGCGGCCACCGAGCGCGAGGTAGTGGTGGGAAACCTCGACGAGGCGTTCTTCGGGGATGCCCCGGCCGCGGGTGACGTTTCGCAGGAATGGCATCACGTCGTCCGGGCCTTCCGGTCCGCCGAACCCGGCGAGCAGCACGGCGTCATACCCCGGCAGCAGTGGATCGGCGGGTGATTGCGTGTGCTCAGCTGCGGCGATGCCGGTCACAGCAGCACCTCGACGACGCCGGCCTCGTCGATCCGGCGGCCGGAGAAGAACGGGATCTCCTCCCGCACATGCATTCTGGCTCCGGAGGCGCGCAGATGCCGCATGAGATCGACCGTGTCGTGCAGCTCGTCGGCCTCCAGGGCCAGCAGCCACTCGTAGTCGCCGAGGGCGAAGGCGGCGACCGTGTTCGACAGCACCTGGTCGTATTCGCGGCCCATCATTCCGTGCTCGACCAGCATGCCGCGGCGCTCCGCGTCCGGCAGCAGGTACCACTCGTACGACCGGACGAACGGGTACACCGTTGCCCAGTTCTTGGCGGCGGCGCCGGCGAGGAACGCCGGGACGTGGCCCTTGTTGAACTCGGCGGGCCGGTGCAGGCCCATCGCCGACCAGGACGGTGACAGGGTTCGCCCGACGGCGGTCCGGCGCAGTGATCGCGCCGCCGCCTGCAATGCCTCGGCGGTCGGCGCATGCCACCACACCATCAGGTCGGCGTCGGCCCGGAGTGCGGAGACGTCGTAGAAACCGCGCAGCGTGACGCCGCGCTCGCACAGTTCGGCGACCAGGTCGACGAGTTCTGCCGTGGCCTTGTCGGCGGGCGCGTCCAGGTCACCGGCCCGGGAGTACACGGCGAAGGCGGTGTAGACGATCTGCGCGTTGATCTCCCGCGCGGTCGGTTTGCCGGTGGCGGGTCGGCTCTCATGGTGATCGACGGCAGCGGTGGTGTCGGGTTCGGTGCTCACCCGTCCATCCTCCCTCACCGGGCGGCCGGGTTCGGGTCAGTGGTCGCTGACGGGGGCGCGATACAGAACACAGCCGGCCGTGCATCCAGTGGCCGGCGAATCAGTGCTGCGGAATCGTGTGCCGCAACCTCGCCGCCTGCTGGCGGGCATCACCCACCACCGCGGCCAGTCCACTGCCGGCGACCGCCGCGCCGACGATGGCCAGGTTCACCGAGTCGAGCCCGGTTCGCAGGGTCCGCACCGCATCGGCATGTCCGGGCCGGGGCGCGGGCAGGGCCGCGGGCCAGCGAACCACCGCCTGGTCGACGACGTCCGCCGGGCGCAGGACAACCCCGAGCAATTCGGCGGCGTCGGCCAGGGCGATGGCGGCAAGGTCGGACTCGGCCGGCACGTCGGTTCCGTCGCCGCGACCGTAGGACAGCCGCAGCACATGCCGGCCAGGGCCGGCGAGTTCTGCCAGCCAGGCCCACTTGGCGGTCGCATGAGTGAGCGCCTTGGCCCGGACGCCGCTGGCATGACTCGAAACGAGCACACCGGTGCCCCGCGGGGCGCGGTCGAGCCGGTCGTCGTCGATCACCACGGTGCAGATCAGGACCGGCGTGATCGGGGTGTGCAGGACCGCGGTGATCGCCGGCGGCGCTGCTGATTCCAGCAGTCGGGCGGCTGCCGAAGCGGGCAGGGCGAGGATCACCTGCTCGGCGAGAATCGCTGTCCCCTGGTTGGTTTCGATCGACCAGCCGGTCGGTTCGCGGTTCAGTCGGGCCACTGTGGTGCCGGTCTGGACCATCCCGCCGGCGTCGCCGATGGCGGTCAGCAGCGGCTTGATAAGGGTGTGCAGCCCGCCCGCCAGGCCGGCCACCGCGGACCCTGGACGCTCACTGCCGGTGCGCAGCGACCTGGCGGCTCCCGCCAACGATCCCGCGGTGACCAGTGCCGCGGACAGGCCGGGGGCCACCGTCGCGACCTCCAGAGTGTCCGGATCGGCGGCGTAGACCCCGCCGGCGACCGGCTCCACCAGCCGGTCGAGGACGCGCCGACCCATTCGGGACCGGACAACACCGCCCAGGCTGGTGCCGGCCGGAATCCCGGCGCGGGCCGGCAGCACCGTATCCAGGGAACACCGAAGGGCGCCGGGCAGTCCGATCACCCGGCGCACGTCTGCCGCCCAAGGCCGGCCGGGAATGCCGAGGAATCCGTTGGCGGGCAGCTGGGCGGTTCCTGCGCGGTACCGCACCCAGGCACCGGTCGGGTTCGGCTGGACGATCGAGTCGGTCAGGCCGAGTTCGGCGATCAGGTCGGCGACCGCCGGACGGGCTGTCGCGAACGATTCGGCGCCGGCGTCGAGGGTCAGGCCGGCAACCCGATGAGCGGTAACGACGCCGCCGCAGACGTCATCCGACTCCAGCACCACCGGCCGACGACCGGCCTTGGCCAGGTCGAGCGTGACCACCAACCCGGCCATCCCGCCGCCGATCACGACGACCGGCCAGATCCTGCGCCCGCCCGTCATTGCAGGCCGGTCACTGCACGGTATGGACGAACTCGACCAGCCGGGTCAAGACGTCCGGATCGGTGTTCGGCGGGACACCGTGACCCAGGTTCACCACATGGCCGGGTGCGCTGGCGCCACGCCGGATGACGTCCGCGGCCTGCGCGTGTAGCGCGTCCGGTCCGGCGAACAGCAAGGCCGGATCGATGTTGCCCTGCAACGGGGTTCGGCCGCCCAATCGGTCGTTGGCAACATCCAGCGGGACCCGGTGGTCAATGCCCATGACGTCGGCTCCGGCATCCCGCATCGCGACCAGCAATTCGCCGGTACCCACCCCGAAGTGCACTCGGGGAACTCCGAGGGAGGCCACCGACGCGAGCACGGCCGCGGAATGCGGCGCGACGAACCGGTCGTAGTCGGGCAGTGAAAGCCCCCCGGCCCAGGAATCGAACAGTTGCAGGGCGGAGGCGCCGGCCAGGGCCTGGGCGGACAGGAACGCGGAGGTCACCCCGGCGACCCACCCGGCGAGCGCGTGCCAGGTGTCCGGGTCGCCGTGCATCATCGCCTTGGTGAGCAGGTGTTCGCGGCTCGGACCACCCTCGACCAGGTAGGACGCGAGGGTGAACGGGGCGCCGGCGAACCCGATCAGCGGTGTGGAGCCGAGTTCGGCCACCGTCGCCTCCGCCGCCAGGACGATCGGTCGCAGGGCAGCGGGATCCAGCGGCGGCAGCGCCGCGACATCGGCGGCGGTGCGGATCGGATGGGCCACCACCGGGCCGGTGCCCGGGACGATCTCCACCTCGATGCCGGCCAGTTTCAGCGGCACCACGATGTCGCTGAACAGGATCGCCGCGTCCACCCGGTGCCGTCGAACGGGTTGCAGGGTGATCTCCGCGGCCAGGTCGGGGGTCAGGCAGGCCTCGAGCATTCCGGTACGCCCGCGCGCCTTCAGGTACTCGGGCAGGGACCGGCCCGCCTGCCGCATGAACCACACGGGCCGGGTCGCCGGTGTCCGGCCCCGGTAGGCGGCGATGAGCGCGGACCCAGCGGTGCGCCCGTCGCGCAGCGGATGGGTCGATGGCAGTGCATCGGTCGACGGTGCTGCCGACTGCGTGGGTGTAGTCGAGTTCGACGGTGCCGTCGCCGACGGCGTCGTCGCTGACTGTGCGGCCGGAGTGAAAGATGCGGTGACGGCGGCCGGCGGGGCGGAAGAGGTAGCGGTCATGATCGCTCCATGGTGTCACCCGGTCCGGCGGGCACCTGCCACCGTGCCGGAGCACGGCGGGATGCAGCTCACGTTCACGGGAAACCGCAGGTCAGGGCGGCTCGTGGGGGCTAGGTGAGGCTTGCCTTCGTACCGAAATCGATTGCCGCACCGATACTATTGATCACATGCTCATGGTCCTCGGCGCCAGCCACCGCGATCTCGGGCTGACGCAATTGGACCGGCTCACTCCAGACCCCGATCTGCTCAGCCGATCGCTGGTCGCACTCGCGAAGCGCGAGGAGTCGCCGGTGACGGGGGTCGTCGTTGTCGCGACGTGCAACCGCCTTGAGATCTATCTGGACGCCGTCCGATTCCATGACGCGATCGACGGGGTGACCGCCGTCGTCGCGCAGTCAACGGGTCTAACTCCCGACGAAGTCAGTGGCTCACTGAAGGTCCGGGTCGGTGCCCCGGTCGCCGCGCACCTTTTCACGGTTGCCGCCGGCCTCGACTCCATGGTTGTCGGGGAGGCCGAGATCGGCGGGCAGGTCGCCCGGTCGTTCCGCGAAGCGCAGACCGCCGGTACCGCGTCACCGGCCATCAACCTGTTGTTCCAGTTCGCGGCCCGTGTCGCGAAGCAGGTCGCCACGGACACCGGTCTGGGTGCGGCTGGTCGCTCGGTCGCCTCGGTCGCACTGGATATCGCCGCCCAGTCGGTTGACCTGACCGGCGCCCGAGCAGTTGTCGTCGGGACCGGCGCCTACGCGCGGGTGGTCGCCGCCGAACTGCGCACGCGTGGCTGCGGTGAACTGTCCGTCTTCTCGCCCAGTGGCCGGGCCGCCGGTTTCGCCGATCGGCACAGGGCTGTTCCCCTCGAGCTGGCTGGGCTGGTCGACGCGGTCGCCGCCGCTGACCTGGTGGTCACCTGCAGTGGCACGTCCACCCGTGTCCTTGATGAGGAACTGTTGGGCACCGCCGTCGCCCGGCGGGAAAAGCCTTTGCCGGTGATCGACCTCGCCCTGCATTCTGACGTCTCGGCCGCCGCCCGGTCGGTCCCCGGAGTCCGCGTCATCGATCTGCACACCGTCGCCGAACAGGCTGACCCGGCGCATGTCTCCGCGGTCACCGCAGCACAGGACATCGTGATCGCCGGCGTCGCCGCCTTCGAGGAACGGCTCGCGATCCGGCGGATAGATCCTGCCGTTATTGCGCTACGCCAACACATCTCGGGTGCGGTGGAGAAGGAAATGGTCCGGCTCCGGGCCAAGTACCCGACCGATATCGCCGCCGATGTCGAGCTCGCGCTGCACCGCGTCACCCAGTCGTTGCTGCACACCCCGACCCTCCGGGCAAAGGAACTGGCCCGCACCGGCGACGGCGCGGGCTACGTCCAGGCGCTGCATACGGTTTTCGGCATCGACATCACCGACGCCGAGTCGGCAGCCCATCCCACCGCCACCCGCCTGACCAGCTGAGCGCTAGGCCCCGACCGAACCGGCGGGCCGCGTTGCTGCCCGACCCCTCCCTGCGGATTCCTGGTCGCACCGACCCATTCCGCTGGTTGGCGTTCGGGCGACGCCGCTTTGCGAACCTTGCTGAGTAGTGGTCATCAGGACCGCCACCGCATCACCGAGTTGATGCGAACACAGTAGGGGGAGTCATGGCATTCGGTAAGACGAAGGACGTTGCGATCAAATTCATCAACGCAACGGGACAGACCGTGAGCATCGCGCGCGAGGGCCATCGGGTGAAGAACCCGGGAATCGGCGGGGACGGGTGGGACGACCTCGTGCTGGGTGGGTCCATCAACGACCTCCCCAACGGTGGTTCGCGAACCGTGGTCCAGGACCTGAATGTCAACAAAGACGACGACATTCAGTTCGAGATCCATTGGGGCGCCGAGGGGGACCGCGACTATGTCCAGGTGTTCAGCGGTAAGGACATCAATGACAAGAACGCGACCCTGACACTCACCAGGCGCTGAGCATCGCGTTGCCGACGGCGGAGCGTGGGGCCGAGATGGTCCGCGCGCTCTGCCGCGCGCTGGCCCGGTGCGCCGCTACCGTGCGAATCGTGCTGGGCGGCGTCACCCGGTGCGGCGCCGCGCCATTCCGGTCGGGCCGACGCCGAATCCGAGTCGATCGTGAGCCCCCAGTAGCGTCGACAACTGTTGTAGCAAAATGGATGTCGCCCTGTCCGGCGGTGCCCCTAACTCGGTCAGCGCCGAGCGGACCAGCTGTCGAGCCCGCGTCATCTGAACCGGATTTCGGCCGCGGAGCGCCGCCGCCAGGACGAGCCGGTGTCCGCGGGAATCGAAGGGTTCGAGCGAAAGCACCCGCTCGCCGAGCGTCAGGGCCGGTGCGGCATCGCCGGACACCATGGACAACTCGCCCAGTTCCAGCAGCTGTTCGAGATATTTGGCCGTGACCTCACGGATGCGCCCGGCGATGTCCGGGTCATTCACGAACGCCAGGTCCGGCAGCGGATCGCCGCGGAACAGCTCGACGGCCATGCGCAGAAGTTCTGCGGCTCGGTCGATATCGCCGCGCAGGCGCGCCTGTCGGACCTCCGCCTCCAGTTCGCCGAGCGCCCAGAGGTCCACGGTCAGCGCGGCGGACGATGCGAGGCGCACTTCCTCGCCCATCGTCTGCAGGTGGTAGGAAGCGCCGCCGGCCCGATCGGGTTCGAGCAGGTGGCGCAGATGGGTCAGGGTGACGCGGAGGTTTCTGGCCGCGCTGGCCCGGTCGAGACCCGGCCAGAGCATGTCCATCACCCGGTCGCGGGACAGGGAGCGGTACAGCACCAACGCGCCCAACAATTGTCGGACCCTGGCCCGCCGCAATTCCGGGGCCGCCACATCCAGGCCGTCCCTGGTCAGGCGCAGCGGTCCCAGGACCGCAATACCGAGTGAATGTGTCGGCGGGGCGGGCAGTGCTGCTGCCAACTCGGCGGCTCCGCCGGCGATGACCTGGTCATCGGAGTGTATGGCCGCGGACAGTTGGCGGTGGAACGCGGGGCCGATCCTGTCGGCCAGCCAACCGCCCAGCGGCAGGCCACGGTGCCGACCGGAGGATTCGAGCCGGGCGCACAGTTCCACCGACCACGGCAGCGGCAGAAAACTCAGCGCGTGCTCGGTCGGCAGCCTGCCGGCCAGGCTCAGGTCGCCGTTGCGCGCGGCGATCAGGGCGCGACCGGCCGCCCGGGCCAGCGTCTGCGCCGGACCGAGATCGACGGTGTCCCAAAGGGTTTGCAGTGGAGGGCAGAGCACGTAACCGAGGGTCAGAAACCGCCGAAGATGCCGTTCGGTAAACCGATCCGTCGGTGGCCAGGTGACGAGCAGCTCGTCGTAGGCGCGCGCTCCCGCACTGTCGTCTCCCCGCCCGACTGCGACCGCGGCCTCAGCGGCGCAGGCCAGCACGGCGTCGCGGGCGTTCGGATGATCCAGCGCCGTGACGGACACCAGCGGTATTCGCGCTGCGAGGTCCGCCAGGTCGGCGGGAAATCCGGCGACGGCTTCAACCTCGCCGGCGGTGGCGGTCCCGAGGGCCGCCAGCGATGCCAGGGCCAGCGTCTGCGGACTCCGCAGGTGGCGCAGGATTTCCTCCCGGGCGTACTGGGCCGGCGTGGAGGGACCGGCCGCGAAGGCCAATCTGACCAGGGCGGGCCAGCCGTGCAGCGTCTCGGCGAGGCGGGCCGAGCTGCCCAGTCGCCTGGCCAGCGAGCCGACCTCGACCGCGGTGAACGCGAGTTCGTCGGCGCCGACCCGGAGCACCTCGCCCGCGGCCTCCAGGCGCGCCATCGGCAGCTCCGGCGTTCCGCGCCCGGACAGCAGCAGGTGGACGGTGGTCGGGAGCATCCTCAGCACCGTGGCCAGGAGGTCCGCACCGGGGGAGTCGACGGGGATTTCGTGGACGTCGTCCAGGATCAGGCAGACCTCCATGGGTGCCTGCGCAATGAGCTCGGCGAGGACTTCCCTGGCGCCGGGGACTTGTCCGCCGGGCCGTTTCGGAGCGACCCGGCCGGGCGAGATCGCCCGCATGATGGCCGGCGCCAGGCGTTCCGACCGCTCGTGCTCGGCGGAGCAACTGACCCAGACGTCGAGTCCGCGTGGTTCCAACTGGTGCGCCCGGACGGCCTGGCCCAGCAAGGTGGTCTTGCCGAAGCCTGGGCCGGCGGACACCACCGTCACCGTGTGTTCCCAGCGCTCGTCGAGCCGACGCAGCAGCCGAAGACGCGTCAGCTCGTTGACCAGCGGCCGGGGTGCGCCCGGTGAAACCCGTTCCGGAGCAACGGTAGTCGCGTCAAACCCGGACCGGTGAGGGCTCGATGGCGAGGCGCGCGGGGTCGCGGCGATCGGTGGCTTCACGGCCTCAGGAGCGTCTTGCGGCCGGTGACGATACCGCCGGGTTCTTGAGGGGTCAGGCGAGGCCGGCGGCTTCGAAGGCGGCGAGGGTCGGGGCAATGGTGGCGGTTGGGCCAACCACATCGGCGATGGCGTCCAGGGTTTTCAATCCATCGCCGGTGTTGAACACCACGGTCTCGGCGTCTGGATCGAGCTGACCGGTGGCGAGCAGCTTCTTCAGCACTGCGATCGTCACCCCGCCCGCCGTCTCGGCGAAGATGCCTTCGGTGCGGGCCAGCAGCTTGATGGCGTCGATCACCTCGTCGTCGCTGACATCCTCGACGGCGCCGCCGGTCCGGCGGGTGACGTCCAGCACGTAGGGACCGTCGGCGGGGTTGCCGATGGCGAGCGACTTGGCGATGGTGTCCGGCCGCACCGGCCGCACGGTGTCCTCGCCGGCCTTGAAGGCCGCGGACACCGGGGAACAGCCGGTTGCCTGGGCGCCGAACACCTTGTACGGGGTCGGCTCGACCAGGCCCAGTTCGCCCAGTTCGGTGAAGCCTTTGTCGATCTTGACAAGCTGCGCGCCGGACGCGATCGGGATGACCAGCTGCTCCGGCAGGCGCCACCCGAGCTGCTCGGCAACCTCGAAGCCGAGGGTCTTGGAACCCTCCGCGTAGTACGGCCGGACGTTGACGTTGACGAACGCCCAGTCCTCCTGCTCGGCGGCGATCTGCCCGGCGAGCCGGTTGATGTCGTCGTAGTTGCCCTCGACGGCGACCAGCGTGCCGCCGTAGGCAGCCGTGGTGAGGATCTTCTGCTGCTCGAGATTGCTCGGTACGAGCACCACCGAACGGATACCAGCCCGCGCAGCGGCCGCGGCGACGGCGTTGGCGAGATTGCCGGTGGACGGGCAGGCGAGCACCGAGAAACCCAGTTCCCGGGCGGCGGCCAGCGCGACGGCGACCACCCGATCCTTGAACGAGTGCGTCGGGTTGCCCGAATCGTCCTTGACCCACAGCGTTTTCATGCCGAGTTCGCGGGCCAGGTTGTCGGCGCGGATCAGTTTCGTGTTGCCCGGGTTGATGTTCCGGGTCTGCGCGACGCCGGCGGGCACCGGTAGCAGCGGCGCCCAGCGCCAGATGTTGTCGGGTCCGGCTTCGATCTGCTGACGCAGCGCTTCGCCGGAGAGGGCGAACTCGTATGCGACTTCCAGCGGACCGAAGCACTCGGTACACGCGTAGTACGGTCCGAGCTCGATGCGGTGTCCGCATTCGCGGCAGGACAGCGCGACGGCGGGGCCGAGGTCGATTCCGGCCTTGGCGGAGTTGGTCGCGGTGTCACCGAGGTGCTCGGGGGTGGGCAGGACAGTAGTCATGGCGAGGCCTTTCCTCATCTTCCCCGCGGCTGCGGGACGGATGTGGCACCTACTGTCGATCGGCCTCGCTCGGGCTTACGCCGTCACGAGATAAGTGATCATCGACAGTGGTTGCCGGGGCTTCATCGGGCCGTGTCCCTCTGCCCCTCTGGATGAGTGGGTTGATGCAGTTGTCCGATCATCGTAGCGCACGGATCGGAGGGGTCAGGCTCCGCTCCGGAGGCGCCGGCGGGTGCGTCAGCCCGCGATGGTGATCGTGGAAATCGTCACCGGCTCGGCCGGCGCGCCGTCCTTGCCGCCGTTCGAGGTGCCCTTGGCGGCGATCCCGGTCAGCACATCCAGGCCCTCGGTGATGGTGCCGAAGACCGTGTACGACGGTGGCAGGGTCGAGTCCGCGTAGACCAGGAAGAACTGCGAGCCGTTGGTATCCGGGCCGCCGTTGGCCATCGCGACGGTGCCTGCCGGGTAGACCATGTCGGGGTTGGTCTCATCGGCGTAGCTGTAACCGGGCCCCCCGCTGCCGGTACCCGACGGGTCGCCGCACTGCAGCACGCTCAGGGTCGGCGACGAGGTCAGCCGGTGGCACGGCGTGTCGTCGTAGTAGCCGGCTTCGGACAAGAAGGCGAAGCTGCCGACTGTGCAGGGAGCCGTCTCGCGGTCCAGCGCGATCTGCACCGTGCCGCCGGTCAGGGCAATGCTCGCGGTCGATCTTCCGGTCGCCGGTTCCACTGCGGGCGGTACTCCGACGTCCTTGGTGGCGCCCCGGGGGCTCGGCTCGTAGGTGCAATCCGCACTGCCCGCCGCAGCTCCAGCGGACGCTGCGGGGCTGGCCGACGACCCGCAGCCGGAAATCCCCACCGCGATGACGACCGCCGAGATGACGCCGAACGCCCTGGTGACGGCGGACTTCCGGCTGGACGGGAACAGGTGTGGGTGCAAGACGGATCCTCATCGGTCGGTGGTACCTCTGGGCTGCGTTCCGCAGCCTATCGAGGCCGGCCGACAACGCTCCTTCGCATCGGCGATGCCCCGTGAGCTGACCGGATGCGCTGCCGTCGGGAGTGTCGGTGCCGGCTGGCACGATGACGGGATGGCAGCTACTGGCGAGCGGGACGAACCAGCAGGGTTCCCGACCCTGGTGCTGATCAGCGGCGAGGAATCGTTGCTGGTGGATCGTGCGGTGTCGCGCGCCACCGCGGCTGCCCGGCGGGTGGATCCGGGCGTTGAGCGCCGGGACGCGGTTGCGGCGGGGTTCGGCGCGGGTGAGTTCTGGGATCTGGTTGCGCCGAGCCTGTTTGCCGAGCCCCGGCTGGTGGTGATCAGGGGGGCGCAGGAATCGGCCAAAGAGTTGGCGGGTGCATTGGCGTCCTACTGCGCCGACCCGGTGGACGGGGTGACCCTCCTTGTTCATCATTCCGGCGGCGCCCGGAACAAGGCGCTGGCCGACGCCATGACGAAGGCCGGCGCCACCGTCGTGGTCTGCAACAAGATCACCAAGCACGGCGAGCGGGTCGATTTCGTGCGGTCCGAAATTCGCCGGGCGGGCGGCTCGACCACGCCGGATGCCGTCGCCGCGTTGGTCGAGGCGGTCGGCACCGACCTGCGGGAACTCGCCTCGGCGGCGAGTCAGCTGGTCGCCGACACCGGGGGACTGGTGGACGAGAGCGCGGTCCGTCGCTACCACACGGGACGGGCCGAGGTCACCGGATTCACCGTGGCGGATGCCGTCATGGCCGGTGATCTGCCCGGCGCGCTGGAGTCGTTGCGCTGGGCCTACGGCGTGGGTGTGGCGCCGGTGTTGATCGCGGACGCGCTGGCCGACGGCGTGCGGACGGTCGCCAAGGTGTCCGGGGCCAGAGGGGGAAACTCCTACGCCCTGGCGTCCCAACTCGGGATGCCGCCCTGGAAGGTCGACAAGGCCAAACAGGCAGGTCGCGGCTGGTCCTCCGACGGGCTGGTCGCCGGCATGGCCGTGGTCTCCGAGTTGAACGCCGCGGTGAAAGGAGCGGCGGTCGATGCGGAATACGCCTTGGAGAAGGCGGTGATGGACCTGGTTGCGGCGCGGTACCGACGGTGAACGCAGGCAATGACCGAGGCGACGAGCTACCTGAAGAGGACAACAAAGCTCAGCCGGTTGATTCGCGGCTGAGCAGGGTGTGCTGGGGGCAAGCTCGACAACGGCTGTCGCCGAGCTCCTCCTGCGTGTCTTACCGGGAAAGCGTCAGAGCGAGTTGACGAGGCTGGCCAGCGCCGACTTGCGGTTGGCGGCCTGGTTGTGGTGAATAACGCCCTTCGACGCGGCCTTGTCCAGGCTGCGCGACGCGGCAACGAGTTCAACCTGCGCGGCTGCCTTGTCGCCGGAATCGGCGGCGGCCCGCACCCGGCGGACGGCCGTCTTCAGCGCAGACTTGACCGACTTGTTGCGCAGGCGCGCAGCCTCGTTGGTGCGAATGCGCTTGATCTGGGACTTGATATTGGCCACGCCGGATTGCCTTCATTTCGTCAGGGGGATAATTCTTGCGATGCCGTGCGCCAGTATTGCGGCGCACACGATCTTCGAGGTTACCAGCTGGGCGGAGTCCGGCCCAAATCCAGCGGGCCGGAGCCATGAAGTCAACCGCCGTGGACCGCCGTGCACAGCTCACCAGCGTGAGGTCGGATTCCGTGCGGTTGGTCAAGGAGTTCACCGGCAGAACAACGCGGTCGGGTCGGGTGTGCCGCCGGTCTGCAGGGCGTCGACCGTCCAGGCGATCACCCCGGGATCGGCAGGCAGGCTGATGTGGTCGATCACCGCACCCGGGCATTGGTCCTGGACGATGACGGACCGAACCCGATCGGCCGGGCCGGTCGGGACCTGCGATTGCACCGGTGTCACCACCGTGTCGTCGCTGCTCGAAACGACCGCGTACCTGACGTCGCCGTCGAGGTCGCCGCCGGCGTCGAGCTCGGCCAGGAGTGCGGCTCCGGCGGTCTGGTCGGCGCACGCCGGGCATGCTCCGGCCGGCAGGGCATCGAGCAGCGTCGAGGTGCTGCCGTGAAAACTCGGTGCGATCAGCACCGCGACGGCGACCTTGTCGGCCAGGCCGTCCTGCCGCAGCGCTGTCCGCAGCACCAGCCCGCCCTGGGAGAACGCGACGACGTCCACTTGCTCGGCGCCGGTGGCGTCGAGCACCTCGGTGATGAATGCCGTCACCGAATCGGCCGACTCCCGCACCGGCCGCAGCCCGCCGAACCCGTAGTCGATGCCGTACACGCAGCGGCCGGCCGCCTGCAACGCCCACGCCAGGGCTGCGAAGTTCGACCTCACCGTCGAGAACGTGCCGTGCATCAGCACGACGGGCCGCTGTCCGGACCTGCAGGACGGGTCGTTGACGCCCGACAGGCCGACCGCACCGAATGGAGGCGGGTTAGCACCGGATGACGGTGCAGTAGCCGATGAAGCGGCGGGACCTGCGGTGGGGTCGACCGGGGGTGGGGTCGTCGTCGGCGCGACCGTGGCGGTGGTCGGCGGGCGGGTGATCCCGGTAGGCGCAGCTGTCGTGGCCGGCGTGGCTGTTGAAGTCGGGAACGTCGGCGCAGCGGCGGTGCCGCCGGTCGAGCAGGCCGCCATGACCAGCACGCTCGCGGCGGCAAGGACCAGCGATCGTCTTCGCCCGGTTGTTCGCATCGCGAGCCACGGTAGCGGCCCGGCGCCGGTCACGATCTCGCGCCGGCTACTACTGACGCGAGAAGCTTTATCCCGTCTGCGATCTCGCTGGTGGAGCTGGCCGCATAGCCGAGGACGAGGCCGGCGGGTCCAGATCGTTGCCGGTGCCAGGACAGCGGATGCACCTTGATCCCCGCGTCCAGCGCGGCGATCGCAACCGCGACGTCGGAGATCGCGGCCCGCCCGGGAAACGTGATCGTCAAGTGCAGACCCGCTGCGGCGCCGTGGATCCGGGCATCGGGCAGGTGTTGGCCGATCGCCGCCACCATCGCGTCGCGGCGCCCGCGATGCCGCCGCCGCACGAGCCGCAGATGGCGCTCCAGGTCGCCGGAGTCGAACATCCTGCCCAGCACGAGTTGGGTCAGCACCGCGTTGCCCAGGTCCGTCTCGCGTTTCGCGGCGATGATCGCGCCCTGGTGACGAGCCGGGACGAGGAGCCAGCCGACCCGCAGCGCGGGTGCCAGCAGCTTGGACACACTGCCGGTGTAACAGACCTGCTCGGGCATCAGCGAGTGCAGCGCGGGGGTTGGTGGCCGGTCGTAACGATGCTCGGCGTCGTAGTCGTCCTCGATGACCAGGCCGCCGTCGGCCGCCCACGACTGGAGTTCGCGCCGCCGCGGGCCGTCGAGCACCACCCCGGTGGGGAATTGGTGCGCTGGAGTGAGCAGGACCGCTCTTGCACCGGAAGTGCGCAGGGCGTCGACCTGGACCCCGCTGCCGTCCACCGGAACTGCCGGGGTCGCGATTCCCCAGCTCTGCAGTTGCAGTCGCGCACCCCGCGAGCCGGGGTCCTCAACGGCGATCCGGTCGATGCCCTCGGCCCGCAGCACCCTGGCCAACAAGGCGAGTGCCTGGGCGACGCCGGCCACCACGACGACCTGGTCCGCGTCGACGCTCATGCCGCGGTTACGGGCCAGCCAACCGGCGACGGACCGCCGAAAGGTCAACGCGCCCTGCGGATCCGGGTAACCGAAGGCATCGGCCGATAACTCTGTCAGGACCGTCCGTTCGGCCCGCAACCAGCCGGCCCGCGGGAAGGCGGCAAGGTCCGGCGCACCGGGCGTCAGGTCGATCCGGGCGTCAGCGGTTCGCAGCGCGTCGAACATCGAGTTGTCGGCAGCGCCACTGAACACAGCGGGCGGGGTGTGCAACGCCGGGCGGGTGCCGGTTGCCGGCTCGCCGACCGGTCGCTGGTTCGTGCCGAAAACGTTGCCGCCGGCAGTCGCGGACGATGACCGCGGCCCTGCGTGCACGCCGGCGATGACGACGGTTCCGCGGCGCCCCTGGCCGGCCAGCAGTCCCTCGTCGGTGAGGCGTTGGTAGGCCTCGGTGACCACGCCGCGGGAGACCGCCAGCTCGGCAGCGAGCACCCTGCTGGCCGGCAGTGTGGTTCCGGTGGGGAGCCGGCGGTCGGCAATGGCGCCGCGGAGCTCGCGGGCCAACAGGTCGGCGCGGCCGCCGACGGGGGTTGCAGCGATGTTCAGCAGGAGAAAGTCCGAACCGGACAGCCCGGACGAGTCGGTGCCGGCAGCGGAGCGTTTGGACCTATCAAGCACTTCCTGTTTGGACCTGGGCATTGGTCCATTATGGCCGCACAGTGGGCAGCGTGACGCTCTCAACTCCCGCCAAGGCACCCGACATCGGCCAAACCGCCATCGGCAAAATGTGGCGCCCGGTCGCCGCCGGCACGGCCGGGATGGTGATCGTCGGATCGAGCGTCGGGGTGTCCAGGACCCTGGTCGACGCACCGCTGTTCACGGCGCAGGCCCTGCGGTACTCGGTTGCAGTGCTGATCCTGTTGCTGGTCGCCCGCTGCGCCGGGGTAAAAATTGTCGCGCCCCGCGGCCGGGAGTGGTGCTTGCTCTGCGGGATAGCGGCCACCGGCTTGGTGCTGTTCAACCTCGCCGTCGTGCGAGGGGTCGAACGTGCGGAGCCGGCCGTGATCGCCGTTGCCGTGGCCTGCGCCCCGGTGCTGATCAGCGTCATCGGGCCGCTGCTGGAGGGCCGCCGGCCGACCCGCCGGTTGCTGGCCGCGGCTGGGGTGGTCACTGCCGGAAGCGTGTTGGTCGCCGGTCTCGGCCGGGCTGACCTGGTCGGGGTGGGGTGGGCGGTCGTCGCGCTGCTCTGCGAGGCCGGCTTCACGCTGTTGGCGCTGCCGGTCCTGGGACGGCTTGGACCCTGGGGTGTTTCCGTGCACGCAGTGTGGATCGCCGCGCTGATGTTGACCGCGCTCGGCGTGACGGTCGAGGGCCCGGCTGTCATCGGTAGCATCACCGCAGGTCAGTGGCTGGCGATCGGGTACCTGGCGGTGATGGTGACTGCGGTGGCATTCCTGTTGTGGTACTTCGCCGTCAGTGCGTTGGGTTCCGGACGGGCCGCCCTGCTCACCGGGGTGGCCCCGGTCGCGGCGGCGGTCAGCGGCATGGTGGTGGGCGCCGGAATGCCCGGTGTGCCGGTGTGGCTGGGGATCGGTGTGGTGATCGCCGGTCTGGGTGTCGGGCTGCTCCGGCGCACGAGGGCTGCGCGGCAGGGCACGATGAACGAATGCTCACCACCCGCAGGATCAGGCTGTTCCTGATCGCGATCCTCACGACGTCCGGAGTCCTGCACTTCCTGCGTCCCGGGCCGTTCGTCTCGATTGTTCCGCGGTCCCTGCCGCGCAAGGAGGAGCTTGTCGCGGTCAGCGGGGCCGCCGAACTGGCCTGCGCCGGACTGCTCGCCTACCCGGCCGCCAGGGGAATCGGCGGGCCGGTGACCGCCGCATTATTCGCCGCGGTCTTCCCCGCCAACGTGTCCATGGCGCTGCGGTCCGGCACGCGGCCCGCCTGGTATCGGGCCGTCCTGTGGCTGCGGTTGCCACTGCAGATCCCACTGGTGCTCTGGGCTCTGCGGGTGGGGCGGGAATCCGCCCGCTGACAGATCGGGCACAGGTGTTCCTCAGCGATGCACCTGTCCCGCTCGCGTGGCTTCGTCATAGGCGTAGACCTCCCGGCCGCCGATGTACACGTGCAGGGCCCGCTGCATGACGTCCAACGGGTCACCGCTCCAGAGCACCAGATCGGCGTCCTTACCCACCCCGATCGAGCCGAGCCGGCTGTCCAGGCCGAGCACCCGGGCCGGGTTGATGGTGATTGCGCGCAGGGCGGTCTCCCGGTTCAGCCCCTCTTTGACCGACAGCGTGGCCTGATGCACCAGGAAGTGGATCGGCACCACCGGGTGATCGGTGATGATCGAGATTTCCACCCCGGCAGCGGCCAGCAGTCCGGGGTTGGCCAGTGACCGGTTGCGTAGTTCGACCTTCGACCTGGAGGTGAACAGTGGGCCGATCAGCACCGGAATCCCCTTTCGCACCAACAAGTCCGCGATCAGGTGCGCCTCCGTGCCGTGATCGATGACGAGCCGGTAGCCGAATTCGTCGGCGATCCGGACCGCCGTGGCGATGTCGTCCGCCCGGTGGCAGTGCTGCCGCCAGGGGATCGAACCGGTCAGCACCAATCCCAGGGCCTCTGAGGTCAGGTTGCGGGCCGGGGGCTGTTTCCCCGGCTCGGCGAAGTCGT
>CAWDUY010000004.1:0-194122 GCA_963805555.1 uncultured Actinomycetota bacterium | reverse complement strand
CCGCAATACTGCCGACACGCCGTTGCCGTTTGTGAGACGTGCGTGTGTCGCGGCGGTCGCGCGGCTTTCGGCAAGATCCGCCATTTTCACCCGAATGGACTAATCACCGTTGCTAACGAAATCGGCGCACTGTCCCAATGCCGGTTCCGTCACCCCTCCCTCGGGCCACCAGCGGGTGGGAAGTCCTACACGTTGCACCGAGGTCGTTCCCGAACGGTCCTTCGGCTAAACGAGCAGCTCGATAACGATGTTCGTCACTCACAGTGCCCATCACCCGCTGGTCGAGCTGGCTGCAGCGAAACGCACCCTACTTGTTCACTCGAATGGGCCTCCTGAGCCTTCTCATCACGACCACCGATGGCTATAGTCGATGCTCGGACATCGGCGGCTGATCGCATCGCCAGTGCAGCCTCATTCCTCCGGACAATCACGGAGGCGTCGGGGGACGAGAGGACCGGGGATTCATGCAGAGCAACAGTGCGGCGGCGTCGGCTGGAGTTTTCGTTCATCCGGCAGGCTTGTGCGAGAGCCAGGACGTCGGTCGGGGAACCCGGGTCTGGGCCTTCGCACATGTGCTGCCCGGCGCCGTTGTCGGAGCTGACTGCAATGTCTGCGATGGTTCCTATATAGAAGGCGGTGCCATCGTCGGCGACCGGGTCACGATCAAGAATCAGGTGCTGATCTTCCAGGGCGTCACGATCGAGGATGACGTCTTCCTCGGCCCGGCAATGATGTTCACGAACGACCTACGGCCAAGGGCGCACATCAAACGCGGACCCGAGGCGTTGCTGCCGACGACGGTTCGCCGCGGCGCCACGCTGGGTGCCGGAGTTGTGGTGGTCTGCGGCATCACAGTCGGCGCGAACGCCTTCGTCGGGGCCGGCGCGGTCGTCGCTAAAGACGTTCCGGCACACGCCTTCATGGTGGGAAACCCGGCCCGCCGGATCGGCTGGGCGTGCACCTGTGGCGAGCGACTCACCGCCGATCTGAGCTGCTTGGCCTGTGGCCGCACGTTCGAACAGGATCCGGACGATAGCGCGTTCGGTGGCCTCCGCGAAATCTCCTCGGCGGCCGCCCATCCGAACGGATAGACGTGTACATCACCCTCCGGGGGACACCCAAGGGCCAGTCGGGCGCACCCGACGGACCGGAATCCGCAAAGCAAGGTGATGGCCGCGCACGAATCGCACCGGCGGTCATCGGACTCGGCGTCGTCAGCCTGCTGACCGACATCTCCTCCGAGTCGGTGGCGGCCATCCTCCCGCTGTACATCACTGTGGTCGTCGGATTGGGACCGCTGGCGTTCGGCTTCATCGACGGCATCTATCAGGGCATCAGCGCCGTCGTGCGCATCGCCGGCGGGCGGTGGGCGGATCGGTCGGACCGGCCGAAGTGGGTGGCCTTCGCCGGCTATGCGCTGTCGGCGGTGACCCGGTTCGGGCTGCTGGTGGTCAGCGGTTTCTGGGCGATCACCTCCGTCGTCGCCATCGACCGCTTGGGCAAGGGGCTGCGCACGGGACCGCGCGACGCGCTGATCGCCACCGCCTCGGAGCCGGCGCACCTGGGCCGGAATTTCGGCGTCCACCGCGCCATGGATACCACCGGGGCCCTGATCGGGCCGCTACTGGCCTTCGCCGTGCTGGCCGCCTTCCCGGTAGGACTGGCCGGCTACCAAACGATCTTCGTGTTTTCGTTTGCCTTCGCAGTGATCGGGGTGGCCGTCCTGGGCCTGGCGGTGCCGGATCTGCGGCGCGGACAGGGTGCCCGCGTTTCCGAGCAGATCTCCGACCAACCGGCCGTCATGCAGGCCAATCCGGCGAGTTCCGCCGAACCGGCGACCGGTCCGCGATGGGCCGACCTGAAGCAGCCGGGTCTGCGCCGACTGCTGATCGCCGCCGGCGCGCTCTCCCTGGTGACGATCGGCGACGGCTTCCTCTACCTGGTGTTGCAGGACGGGGGCCAGATTCCGAACTCCTACTTCCCACTGCTGTTTGTCGGCACCAACCTGGCGTATCTCTCGCTGGCCATCCCGATGGGCAGGCTCGCGGACCGGGTTGGCCGCGGCCGCGTTTTCGTCGGCGGCTACCTGCTGCTGCTGGGCTGTTATGTCATCGCCGGCCTCAACTTGGGCGGAATCGTCGGCCTGCTGCTGGTCCTGCTGTTGCTCGGCACCTTCTACGCCGCCACCGACGGTGTGCTGGCGGCACTGGCCAGCCTGCTGGTCCCGCAGGCCAGTAGGGCCAGCGGAATCAGTGCTGCGCAAACAGTTGTCGCTCTGGCACGGTTCGCCGCATCGGTGGGATTCGGCGTCCTGTGGCAATTCGCCGGTCTGACGACCGCCGTCATGGTGATGACAGTTGGCCTCATTGTCGCGATCGCCGTTGCCGCCTGGCTGCTGCGTATTCGATCCGACAGCCCCGCGGTGGAGGCAGCCGAGCCGGGTGGAGCGCGGTGACGACCCGGGTTCGGTGGATTGCCCTGATCGTCATCTGCGTTCTCGCCGTCGGCGGCGCGATGGCCTATTTCGCTTACGCCAGGTCGACGGCCGACGCACAGATGGCTGACGCTCCCGCGGTCGCCCAAACATCCGACCTGGACGCGCTCCTGGCGGCGGACCACGTGGTCTTCCGGTCGACCGCTCTTGGCGAGAGCTACGGAAAGCTCAGCGTCGTGCCATTGGCCGATCCAGCCGGCGACAGGGCCGTGCTCGAGACGAGCTGCGAACGCGTCTATGCCACCGCGGTCAACGGGGCCTGCATCACTGCCGAGCGTGGGATCGTGCCGAAGTACGGGATTACCGAGCTCAACGCCGACTTGGCGCCACAGAACAGCTCCGACCTGACCGGCCTGCCCAGTCGGGCCCGGATTTCCCCGGACGGTTCGTTGATCGCAACCACCACCTTCGTCACCGGCCACTCCTACGCGGAAACTTCTTTCTCCACCGCCACTGTGCTGCGTCGCGACACCGGCGAGGAGGTCGGAAATCTCGAGTCCTTCGCCGCAACCGTCGACGGGCAGCCGTTCACCGCGGTCGACCGGAACTATTGGGGCGTCACCTTTGTCGACGACGACACCTTCTACGCAACCGGGGCCTCGACCTCGATGGGCAAGACCTGGTTGATGAAGGGCAGCATCGCGGCGCAGACGATGACGTCGATCCGTACCGACGCCGAATGCCCGTCGATCTCCCCCGATCGCACCAGGGTGGCGTACAAGACCAGGCAAGGAAATCCGGCGCCCGGGCAGTGGCGGATCGCGGTCTACGACCTGGGCTCCAGCACGGAAACCGTGCTTGCCGAGACCCGCAGCGTCGACGATCAGGTCGAATGGCTGGATGACGCCACTGTGCTCTACGCACTCCCCCGCGAGGGCACCGAGGCAACGACAACTGACATCTGGCAGGTGCCTGCCGATGGCACCAGCGCCCCGTCGGTGCTCATTCCGCAGGCGTCATCGCCCGCGGTGGTCCGCCAATAGCCACCGGAGCGGTCAGTGTGCGGTTCACGATGAAATGCGCCAGTTCGTCCGGGTTGTCGACGTCGACATAGCTGCGACCGCGGGCATCGACCCAAACACGCTCGACCAGGGCGTCACGAACATCGACTTCCGGCCTGGGGGGATTGGAGCCCGTCAGTTCGTCAAAGACCCCGACGTACGCAACCGACTGCGGCCGCCAATCCAGTTCGTCGGCCACTCGCCGACGGGCGCGCATCCCCATCTCGGTCCGCAGCTCCGGATCGTCGAGTAGTCGCTCCACTGCGTCGGAGAAGCCGTTGACATCGCCGGACTCGACGTAGAGAACAGTGTCCCCCCCCGAGACCTTGGTCTCGATCAGGTCGAAGGAGACCGAGGGCAAGGCATAGGCCATGTACTCCATGGTCTTGTTCATCGTCGAGATGTCATTCAGCGGTGTCTTGAGATCGGGGCACAGACCCACGTCGGCGGCGCTGAGCTTCTCGGCGATCATGTCCCTGTCCGCACGTCCCGTGAAGGTCACTACGTCGTCGAGACCGAGCTCGGTTGATCGCTTCTTCAGATCGTCCAGGCAATCGCCGAATCCGAGCAGAGTCGCGTGGACATCGGAGCGCCCGCGACGATGCACCAACTCGTGCATCACCTCGAGCACCAGGTCAACGCCGTCCTGGGGACCCATGATGCCGAGGTACACCAACATGAATCGGCGACTCGGTCGGATCTCCGAGTCCGGGTAAATGGGTCGCATCGTCCGGGTGTCCGGCCCGCTCCGGACGACTGTCACGTTCTCCGGCCGATGGCGGCCGCGGGTGATGGCCTTGTGCTTGTAGGACTCATTGGTGGAGATCACGCGATCGGCGGTGCGGTAGGTCATCCGCTCCAGCCACAGCAGTGCGCTGTATTCAATGCGCTCCCGCAACGAGGAGGGTTTGCCGAATCTGGAAAGGAAGAGTTCGGGGTTGAGGTCGTGCTGATCGAAGATGAACTTGACGCCCCGTAACCGCCAGGTCCGGGCCAGCAGCCAGTAGGTATCCGGTGGGTTGCAGGCCTGGATGACCTGGAACGGCTTACGGCGCCACACCCGAGTCGACAGCCACGCTGTGCGGAGCCACGAGTAGCCGAACTCGACGGCATAGCCCGGCAGGCCCCTTGCCTCCGGCGCCGGCCGGTATTTGTAGATGTGGATGTCGTCGATGACCTGGCGCGACGGATCGCCCGGCCCCTTCGGGCAGACCACGCTGACCTCGTATCCGGCCGCCTTCAGCGCCTGGCATTCCAGCCAGACCCGCCGGTCGAGCGGCACGGGCAGGTTCTGGACAATGATCAGGACGTGGCTGCGCACTGACGACATCGGCATTGATCCCCTCGCGACCCCCCACGATCTGTAACCGCAGGCGCGCCCAATGGTGCCATATGGGGGATGAAAAGGACAACGCTGCACGGAAGTAGGGTTCTGAGTGACTATAGGTAGCGCGCGTAAATCAGACGTCCATCCGGGCGGTTGACTTCCCAGCCATACATGCACCCCAGATGCCCCGTCACTTGGGAGTTTGGTCAACCGATCCGACCGCTGGCACCGAATGCACCGGGCACCGGCGGGAACGGAGAGGCGAAAAAGTTCACTCGTACGTGTGAACGCAGAAATGTGACTGGCTGAAGGTCGACTTTTGAGTCGCCGGACGTCGAACTGAACGCCGAGGCAGATTATCGGAGCCGCTTCACAAGGCCGACGGCCTCGAGCTTCACACGGCGACGCGACTGCTGAGCGGAGTTCACGGCCTCCCGCATGGATTGTGGCGAGTCGTCGGCGCGGACACTGAACCGAGGCTGGAGCCAACTCCCCGCCCGTGCCAGGCGCCGATCGCTGGTGTGCACAGACTCGATAGCCCAGTCGCCGGAGATGCGACAAGGAGCCGGCGGTCGTACTGACCGAGCGGCAAGGCGGCCTGATCAACTGAACGGCCCGCAATCTCGGCGATTCGCTCGCGAGCATCCGAAAGCTCGCGGTGTCGAGTTTCTGCGTCCATGCCGCGCCAAGATCGGTGGTTCATACCGTGCGTCCCGACGGTCATACCTGCACTGCACAGGTCAACGATATCCCCCGGATCGAGGCTGCCGACGGAGTCCAAACGCCCCGCAAGGACAAAGAACGTTGCCGTCAGCCCCCGTTCGACGAGTGCGGGCAATCCGAATTCGACGTCTGATTTGTTGCCGTCGTCGAAGCTGATCTGCACCGACGGCCACGAGGCGATCTCGTCAAGGATGGATTCGAACTGCTGCTTCGGTGACCCAGTATCGCGATTCTCCCGGTTCGAGCTCGCGTGATGGAGTCCCAATGCCGTGAAAACAGACGTTGACGACGGCTCCGTCACCCATGGATGCTGGCCTTACGGTGGGACGGGTTAGTGCGGTGGGAAGGGTTGGTGCGGTGGGAAGAGCTGGTGCGGGTCGACTGGTCCTGACCCCACGACGCCTGGGATCGCGGCGACCTCCGTGCCAAAGCTGCGGCCAGAGCAGTGATTCCGACATAGATCACGGCGGCCGGAGCCAACCGCGGGTTGGGCTTGACAACCGAGGTGAACCAGGCCGATCGATCTGCCGGCCGAACGGTCGCGTCAACCTTTCCGGCCCTACCTGCAGCGCGCATCGCCGCGTTGCCGCGGCGCACCCGGACCAGTCGCCTGACCAGGTCACGGGTGTGTCTTGGCGCGGCCACCGTCGTGGCGAAGTCGTCTATTTGGACCTTCTCTGCAGCGCTGAACAACGAGTCGAGGAAGAGGTCGTCGGCAATCATGTCCGGAAAAGTATCGAATCTGCCCCGGGCCTCTGCGGATAGAGCGATTGCACCTCGGCCGAACAGTCCATCGCGAAATGCCGGCAGTCGACTGTTGATTGCGTAGTAGGCGCGGACCATCAACGGCCGCCCGTCGATGTCCAGTACTCGCCCCGGCACAGCGGCCAGCGCATTCGGCAGCTGGCCCGGTGATTGCCCGGACAGGGCGTCGCGCAGCGATCTGGCCTGTGCCGTCGCGAGGAAGATGTCCGCGTCCAGGTAGATGCGCGGGAACCCGATGGCCGCAAGGTCGCCGGCATTGAGCGCCTTCGACTTGTTTGCTTCCGGTATCTCGACGACCGTGACATCCGGGCGATCGGAAGCCACCCTCGCGGTGTCGTCCGCGCAGCCGTTCGGCACGACGACGACGTGGAATTCACCGGGCGCGGCGTCCTGTAACAAGGTGTCGAGGCATCTGCCGATAACGGTCGCCTCGTTGTGCGCCGCGATCACCACACTTGTCATAGCGAATTGCCCCCTGGTCGGCACGAACAGTCACGACAGATCCACCGACGACGCTTGGCGTCGTTGCCTAGTCCTACCCAGTGTAGTCAGCGTTCGGCGGTTTTAGCGCCAAAAGTGTCACGATGGGCCAATTCATGCCGTAATCTTCACAGCATGGTAGCCGGAAGCAGCGTTGACCTGCTCCCCATCACCCATGCGGACCTATCGGCGGTCGGCGACTTCCTGCATCGCAACCTGAACGAGCGGGTACCTGCCTCGGCCTGGGAAGCGGCCTTGCTCGCCTCATCCACGTCAGCCACCCCAAACCACGGTTTCATGCTCCGGTCGGGGAACAAGATTGTCGGCGTCTATCTGGCCTTCTACTCAGAGCGAGTTTTCGATGGCCAGGTGCTGAAGATCTGCAATCTCGCTGCCTGGTGCGTCATCGACGACTATCGATCACAAGGTCTTCGACTGGCCCGAGCGCTGCTCGCGCAACGCGGATACGAGTTCACGGACCTGTCCCCCAGCGGCAACGTCGTCGCGCTCAATCGCCGAATGAAGTTCCGTGAACTCGACACTGCCACGGACCTGGTCATCAACCTGCCGTGGCCATCGTGGTCTCGAAGAACGCGAATCGAGTCCAGACCGGATCGGATTGCCGACTTGCTGGATGGCCGGGACCTGGAGATCTACCTCGACCATCGGAGATCCGCAGCGGCCCGACACTTCGTCGTCGTCCGCGGTGCTGAGCAGTGCTACGTCATGTTCCGCCGCGATCGACGGCGGAACCTGCCGCTCTTCGCATCGCTGCTCTATGTCAGCAATCCAGGGGTCTTTCGATCATCCGCTCGGATCATCCACCGCCACCTTCTCGTCCGCCATCGGGTTCCGGCGACACTGGTCGAGCGACGACTGGTCGGAACAAGTCCTCGGCCGGCCTTCGCGCTGCGCTCGCCTCGCCCGAAGATGGTTCGCAGCGACGCACTTGAGCCCGATCAAGTTGATTATCTGTACAGCGAACTGGCCTGGGTGGCCTGGTGACGGTCGCTGTCAAATGGGGGAGGAAGCACCGAGGATGAGATCGAACATCCATCACCTGATCCAGCAGCAGGCGGATCACCGCGGCGCGTCGGCCGCTGTCACCTACAAGAAGGAAACGCTCACCTACGCCGAACTGTGGCGGAAGATCATTGGCGTCGCCAATGGCCTGTCGGACATGGGAGTCGGCAACGGGGATCGAATTGGCGTCTTTCTTGACAAGCGGACCGAAACCGTGGCAGCCATTTTTGGTGCCTCGGCGGCAGGATGCGCCTTCGTGCCGATCAACCCCGCTCTCAAACCCCAACAGGTCGCCTACATCCTGGCTGACTGCGACGTTCGAGTGCTCGTGACGACTCCCGAGCGCTGGAGCCTGCTGGTCGAGTGAGCTCAAGCGCTGCCCCTCGGTCGAACACGTCGTGCTTGTCGAGAGACCGATCGCCGATCGGGATCGATCCGCCGATAACGGCTATGTCGTCCATTCCTGGTCCGACCTGTTCGACGGACCCAATCACGTCCCACCGGACGTATCCAGGATCGATGTCGACATCGCCGCGATCCTGTACACGTCCGGGAGCACCGGCAAGCCAAAGGGCGTCGTGCTCAGTCACCGCAACCTGATCGTCGGCGCCGAGAGCGTCTCTCAATACCTTGGGAACAGCTCCGATGACGTCATCCTGGCCGCGCTGCCCCTCAGCTTCGACGCCGGCTTCAGCCAGCTGACGACCGCCTTCAGCGTCGGCGCCCACGTGGTGCTGATGAACTACCTGCTGCCCGGTGACGTCGTCAAGCTCTGCGCAAGGCACCAGGTCACCGGGCTCACCTGCGTGCCTCCGCTCTGGATGCAGATCGCGGACCAAAGCTGGCCGCCAGAGGTCGGCGAGCGGTTGCGCTATTTCGCCAACACCGGCGGGCGGATGCCGAAGACCACACTCGACAGGCTCAGGCAGAACTTTCCCGCTTGCGAAGCCCTTCCTCATGTACGGACTCACCGAGGCGTTCCGGTCGACCTATCTCGACCCTTCGCAGGTCGACAAGCGTCCGGATTCCATCGGCAAGGCAATTCCGAACGCCGAGATCCTCGTGGTGAGACCCGACGGCAAGCGGTGCGATCCAGGTGAGGAAGGGGAGCTCGTCCATCGGGGCGCCCTGGTAGCGCTCGGGTATTGGAATGACCCTGAGCGGACTGCTGCGCGATTCCGGCCATTGCCCACACACGATGCACGCCTGGCGAGCACCGGAGCTGGCTGTGTGGTCGGGCGACGCCGTTGTCGCCGATGACGAGGGATTCCTGTACTTCGTCGGCCGCAAGGACGAGATGATCAAGACCTCCGGCTACCGGGTCAGCCCGACGGAGATCGAGGAGGTCGTCTATGACTCCGGATTGGTCCGCGACGCGGTTGCGCTCGGTGTCGAGGACCAGAGATTGGGTCAACATGTCCTGCTGGTCGTTGCAGCGCGCGACGCCGCAAAGCTTTCACGTCGACGAGCTTCTGGCGATCGTTGAGACGCGCGCTGCCGCTGTATATGGTTCCGGCATCCGTGGTGGTGCTGGACGAGATACCGCGCTCGCCGAACGGAAAATTCGATCGCGCAAGACTGCGCCAGGAGTTGGCATCATGAGCGTCGAAGAACGCCTGGCGACCTTCGGCTCTGTGGATGGCCAACTGGTCATCGGCGGCGTACCGGTCGAACGGCTCGCCGAACGGGTCGGCGCCACGCCGTTCTTTGCCTACGACCGCACCCTCCTCACCAGAAGAGTGGAAGTGCTGAGGAAGACCCTGCCCGAATCAATCGACCTCAGCTACGCGGTGAAGGCCAACCCCATGCCCGCCGTCGTCCAGCACTTGGCCGGCTTGACGGATTCGCTGGACGTCGCCTCGGCCCTGGAGATGCGCACCGCATTGGATTCCCCGATGCCGGCCAACCGGATCAGCTTTGCCGGTCCCGGCAAGACCGCGCAGGAGATTCGCCAAGCCGTCGCCGCGGGCGTCACGATCGAAATGGAATCGACAACCGAGTTCGAGCGGGTGCTACGGGCAGGCGAGAGCCAGGGCATCCGGCCGCGTGTCGCCATCCGGGTCAATCCCGACTTCAGTGTCAAGGGGTCGGGCATGCGCATGGGTGGCGGACCCCAGCAATTCGGAGTCGACGCGGAGAAGGTTCCGGCCCTGCTCGCCGCCATCGGTACCGCGGACGTCGAGTTCCTCGGCTTTCACGTGTTCGCCGGATCTCAGAACCTCCGCGCCGAGATCGTAGCCGAAGCGCAACGCAAGACAGTCGACCTGGTGCTGTCACTGGCCGAGCAAGCCTCCACGCCCGATCAAGTACGTCAACCTCGGCGGCGGATTCGGCATCCCCTACTTCGACCGGGACGAGCCATTCGACCTCGCGCACATCGGCGATAATCTTGCAGAACTCATGGACACCCGGATCACGCCCAACCTTCCTGACGCCCGCGTCGTCATCGAGCTGGGCAGGTATATCGTCGGCGAGTGCGGCGTCTACATCACCAGAGTCGTCGATCGCAAAGAATCCCGCGGAAAGACCTATCTCGTCGTCGACGGTGGCCTGCACCACCAACTCGCCGCTTCGGGAAACTTTGGACAGGTCATTCGCCGCAACTATCCAGTTGCCCTGGCCAACCGAGTGAACGAGCCTGCGGCGGATCCGGTCACAGTCGTCGGCTGTCTCTGCACGCCGCTCGATCTCCTCGGCGACAACGTCATTCTTCCCGACGCGCGTGTCGGGGACCTGATTGCGATATTCCAGGCCGGCGCATACGGCCTCACTGCCAGCCCCAGTTCCTTTCTCGGCCATCCACAAGCCATCGAAGTACTCGTTTAATCTCAAAGAATGAAGGACGACGCAATGAACCACAGTGCCACGACACTCGACGGAGTAAAAGCCGTACTCGTCACGATTCTCGGAATACAGGACCGATCAGATACCCTTGACGCCTCAACGCCGTTGTTCGGAAGCATCCCCGAACTGGACTCACTCGCTGTGGTGGAGCTCGCTGCGGCGCTGGAAGAAAAATTCGACTTTCAAATCGATGATGACGACTTCACCGGCGATGTCTTCGAGACGCTGGGCAGCCTGGCCACTTTCGTTGACCAGAACAGATCGTAGGTCAAGGGGATGTGCCGGCGGGGCCCATGTGCCAATGGCGGCCGCGAGCATCATCGTGCTGCACTCGCCGCACGGGCCACGACGCAGACAGGAAACCATCGCCGCACCCACATCGACCCGCGACGGCAGCATGTCCTACCGGTTGCCCCTGCCGCGCACCAGCAGCTCGCCCCGGCGCCAGTCGACATCATCCAGGCGCCAGCGCCCGCACTCGAAATGCTCGGCTGACTGCGATCCGGGCCCTCTTCGCCTACGCAGCGCAGCGACATCCCGAACACTCCGATCGCGTGCTAAACCCAGCGTCACGCCAGCGGTGCACCGTCGCGACTCACCGGGACTCGCTCGTCGACGAGAAAGCCGCCCGCCTCGCGGTCACCGAAGGCGGCGGCCAAAGGCCGACAACCCCGGCACAGCGACGACAACGGCCCCGCCCGAAGCATCGGGCGGGGCCTTTCAAACCCAGACTATCGGCGCCACCAACGAGGGCATCATCGACAGGTTCAACGACGATCGACAGGCATCCACGCTACGGTCGGCCTGTCCTCAAATCCGGCAGCTCCACAAAACCGCGAGCAGCGACAGCACCCCCCAGACCATGGGTGGCAGGGGGAGTCATACCGACCTCTGTAGGTCAGCGACCGCTGACCCGGAGTCATGAAGAAGGTAACGGGGGGACCCGACTGCCCAACAATGTTGAGGTATCTGACAGCTGGAGTACCTACCTCGGTGATGGCGTACGAGGGTTCCGCATCATCGAGGTCGCACACCGGCTCTGATCGATCGAGATCGCACCCGCCTTATGGATTGAGGACAGTGCCGTCGTCCCATGTGTTGCGCGCCCAGACGTTGCCCGGCATCGCGGGGTTAAAGTCCGTAATTGCGCCCCAATACCCACATTTTCCTCCTCCGCCTCGCTGGAAAACGTTGCCAGTGAACCTGATGTCGTGGGCGGCGGAAGAAAAGGGCTTGCCGGCTGAACTTCCCCCATAGGCGCAGAAACCACCGGTCGACGCCAGCAAAAGGTTGCCGTCAATGGTCATGTTAGCGACAGCAGCGAAGTCGCCATAGCCCGTGAGTGCTGCTGAACAACCCGCGTCCGGTGGGACATCCGGCGCGTCGCAAGCGATTGTGTTGTGCCTAACAATTCCATCCGCGCCCATCCTGATCCCAGACTCGTGGGCGACACCTGTTCTGTCGGTGAATTGGCCGTGCACCCAGGAATCTTGAATCAGACAAGTCTTCCAGCAATTCATCGATCGGTTCCCGCCGTGCACATTTACTCTCGTTGCCGTAAAGTTGACTGCACCGACGCCAGTTCCTTGCCTCTCACCTACATAGACCTCTGAATCCTCGATAACGAATGAATATCCAGTGGAGTTCTCGTCGGTGGCGATCGAGCCATTGATTCTTGAGTTTGTCACCCTGACGTTCGCAGCTCTTACAACAAGATCTCCGGTTATCGTCTTTGCGTCAATAGACGTATTCGCAACAGTTATGGTCATTGGACCCGCGTACGCGCTTAGGATGACCTGTTTCGGCACGCCGGTATTGTCGGGTCCTGGCCAAGTACCGACCGGGCCTGGCGAAGTCGTCGACGTAGACGGCGGAGTGACAGGCGGGGACGTCGCCGAGGCCGGAGGACTCGGGGAAGTCGACACTACTGTGCTTGGCGGAGTTGAGGTTTGACTACTCTGACTCGAAGTGGGGGTTGGGTCAGCAGAGGATGCAGTTGCCACAAATAACACATCAACCCAATAGTTGGAAGATCGATAGACCTTTTCTGGGTAACCCCCACCATACTGGTAGACACCCTTGATCGCAGTCAAGTCGCCCATAGTCTTCGGGAACGAATAAGGATTGTCCACGGCGTATCGTCCGACGGGCGCTAGATAAGAGGCCGTATAGACTTTTCCTGCCGCAATGGGGACAGGTTCAGCAAAGGTGACTTCTTGCCAATTGGATGAGGTTTCGCCCCTGAATGGTGCGGTGGCAATTCGGTTGGCACCAGACCAGAGGGAGCCAGTGTGCTTGCCGACATTCAGAGGGCCTTTGAAGAACCTGATCCCGGTCACCTTACCAGCGACCCTTGCCTTGAACTGAATGCCTAACTCCACTTTGGCGGTATCCGAGTCTGATAGTACTAGGGGGGTACTGCTGCGGAATATCGAAGCGGGCGCAGCAGCGCGCGCCGGCGTCGACAGGAACACGCCCGAAATGACAGTCAAGATGACGGCCATGAATCCGACCATGAATGCGCTGACAGATCTTCTCGACATTTGGGGTCCTCCCGGAAGGAACGCGCTCCATGCCTACATAGAGTGACTGTTCAACTACTGAGTGTAGGCGAGCGAGAAGCGCATCGACCTACTCTTTCGGGCCTACTTTGCTGGCTCTACGCGTCCAGATCCTGCAGATCATTGGGTCCATTTGAGAATCACGAATCCCCTTGAATCAAAGTTTGCATCGGTGCGGCTCGGCTTCGAACCAAGGTCACCAAGACGGCCTGTTGGGCTTGATCGTGATGATGAGCGGCGGGCTTTCTGAACCACCCCAGGTTTGCCGGAGACTCCACTTCTTGACTTCTTGGGAAGGATGGGGTCATGTCGAGGAGTTCGGGAAGCTACCCGTGTCGACCCGAAGGAGCTGCGGGAACGTGCTGTACGGCGGGTCGAGGAGGTCCGGCCGGAGCATGCGTCTGAGTGGGTTCAGCGGTCATGAAATTCCCCACGAACCTGGCCGAGGAGGCCGCCCGGCGATCTGCACACGCTCGGTCTTGCTGATCTCGCTGCGCCGGTCGATCTCGTGGCGGATTGAGCACGAAATCCACACCTTACCCGACGACCTGACCCGCCCGGTGGCGGTGATCCTGACCCCGGGTCAGTCCGGTGATAACCCACAGCTGGAGCCACGCTCTAGTCGCGACCTATGATCCAGTCGACCATGTAGCCAAATGCGAACGCGACCGCGAAGCGCCAATCCGAAAAAGCCAGAACCATGGCAAACAGCGAAGCTCCGACTGCAAGCTTTATAGTCTTCGGATTCCGAGCCCACGATGGCGGGTACGCCGACTTCTCCACCACATCCGGAGGCTTCTGATCAACCACGTCGAGGACCGCTCGCAGAGCAATTTCTTGGTTACCGGTACAGACTGCCGGTCGTGGTCGTTGCTTGACCAGGCCAGCTGAGGGGACCCTTCCACTTCGGATCCTGCTTGGCCTGTTGATTTGCCGGCGCTTGACCGCCCGCGTAATCGAGCCTGTCATAGCCGGACCGGTCCCCCTCCGCGCCCTGATGTCCGCGCGTCCATCGTCTTTGGAGGCGTTTGCGGAACTCATCCGGCGCAGCGGGTCGTCACCATGACGACGCACGATACAGCTGAGCTTCCTTTAGCCCGCCATCGCCTGGGCCCAACTCTGCGGCTCGACCGGCGGTAGGTAAGCAACGAGCCTGAGCTCGTAGGGTGGGGGCGCCTGCCCGACTGGCCCATAGTCTTCGAGCAATACCAAGCTTCAACGGAATGCCGGGCGGAGCCATCCGAAGATGAGTCCGCCCGGCATCTGACAGCTATACCCTAATTTGCCGAGGCCACCAACGCGCCGTCGTCCCAAACATTGCCAGTCCAGACATTGCCGGGGCGAGAGGGATCAAAGGCCGTGATCGCGCCCCACACTCCGCACTTGCCGTTCGAGCCACGCTCAAAGACATTGTTTCGATAGGTAATATTGCCTGCGCCGGATGAGTAAGGTTTTCCACCGGAGCTGCCACCGTAAGAGCAGTACCCGCCGGAGCCAGCCTTGATCAGATTGCTCTCGATGGTGACTCGCTGAACCGGCGCATAGTCTCCATACATCGTGACAGCTGCGGAACAACCGCCGCCGTTCGAATTATCCTGAGCGTCACAGGCAATCGTGTTGTGGCGATAAACCGTGTCTTGGGAAGCGCGAAGTCCACTAGAATGCGATCCACTTCCAGAAGGAACGATCTGACCGTGGATCCAGGAATCCTGGATCAAGCAATTGTGATCGCAATATCCACCACGGTTGCCGCCATAGATCTCAGACCGCAACACAGTGAAGTTGGAGTCACCCACACCCGTTGCCGACCCACTGCCACCGGCATTCACCTCGCTGTCGGTCATAGTGAATGAGCCATTATATGTTGCGACGGAGCCGTTGACCTTCGACCGACTGATTTGAACGCCGCTTGCATTGATGCTCAACGAGCAGTTCACCGTCTTGGCGTCGATTACCGTATTGGCAACTGTGATAGTGCACGGCCCACTGTAGTTGGACAACGTGGTCCCGGAAGGGACACCCGTGTTTGAAGCGCCCGGAAATCCGCCCGGAGCCGTCGGGACCGTCGTTGGAGCAGCGCTTGTGGTAGGCGTAGCGGTTGTGGGCTTAGGCGAGGTTGGTGGCACGCTCGTTGGCGGAGCGGCGGTGGTTGTGGGCGTCGCCGTTGTGGGCTTCGGTGTAGTGGTCGGCGCAGGTGGCGCAGTCACATCGGGATCAGCCGAGGTGAAGGTCACATCAGCAAAGTAGTTCGCGTCATTCCATGACCTGGTCGGAAGGCCACCTCGATAGCTGTAAACACCCTCAACAGCCTTCAGCGCGTATCTTTGAATACCAGTTGCGTCATTCAACCCACCTTCGTCGGCAGCATAGCGACCCTTCGGGGCGAAGTAGGAGGCGACATATGTTTGGCCGGCCGACACCTCGACCGGTTGGTCCAGTTTGACGGATTGCCAGCCTTGCGAGGTCGTACCCTCGAAACCTGCCTGAGCAAGGACGTCGCCCTTGTCTGACCACAGCGTTCCGCGCGTCGCAGCCGCCTCCTCGGCAAACTTGTAATACCTGATCGCAGTGATCCATCCATCGCTCAAAGCGACAAATTTGACTCCGAGTTCAACGGGTTGGTTATCAGGATCGGCGCCATCTTTCGGCGTACTGTCAGCGAAGATGCTGTAAGTCTGAGGGGCCGAGCTCGCTTTACTGACTGCTGTCTGCGCCGTTGCCGCTGCCGATGTGGACACAGCCGCTGTTATTGCGACCAATCCACATAAGATGGCACCGAGTGCCCGATTGCGTGCTGGCCGAGAACCAACCGTGAGCACGGCAGGGAGTTTGAACCGAGTCATACGACTTCCGTTTCATGGGTTTCGATGGTGATTGACAATTGCCGGTCGTACCACCCCCATGACTACCCTCTGTGCGGCATTGAATCACAGAAAGTAGCTGTCGGACGCTACCTCAGGAGCACAAGAGACAACAACTCAAACCATTCGACAGAGACCTCGCTTCATCGAGTATCGAAGATTCTCGAAAGATCACGAACAGATAACAGCTCGCCGTTCCCCCAAAAGACGCAGCCATAGTTCGTCGTTCAGTGACGGGAATCGCTCGACGTCAGCAGAATCCTCGGCATTCGAGGGAACTGGAGCGTTCAACGTGTTCCAGCTCTCACCTGGCATGAGGATCGCAGGTTCGTGCTGTTTGTCCGATTTTCGGACGATCACAGACTTGAGGTGCGCAACTTTGCTGACTTAGCTTAGGGCCTACCCGAACCGGCAAGATCGACCTTGCCATCACTCGATCAGGTCAGGACGTCCGTTGTTGAGACAGGTCTCTACTGTAAGTTGCCTTGACCCGGCTCAAGGCGAGCCCGCGTCAACGGCATTAGCGATGAGGTTGACGAGGAGCGCAACAGATCCAGGGGTTGGATCCGCAGCATCTTGGGTCAGCTTGTCCAGCCACTCGGGATCAAAAACTTCTAGGTCGCGGACGATGTCCAGCACCCCTGGGCAACCTCGCCAGTACTCGACAACCTTCGCGCAGAGAACTTCGCCGCCGGCCGGCGGTCGATTCTCCCGGCTCAGTCTTTGGCGGGCCTTCCGAGCCGCCTTCCCGATCGAGGTCGAAGCCAGCCGTGCAGAGTTCGCCAATCCGCCGTGGGCGTAGGCGGATGGCGGAGGCCGACCATCGAGCGGAAGGTTCGCTAGTTGCTCGTCAAGCTCCACCTGCAACTGGCCCAGGAATCGGGCACCGCGCTTGCAACGCGACGGCAAGCCTCGGGCGATGTCCAGAAATCTGTTGTCGAGCATTGGATTCGTGACCTCGCGGTCAAAACACACCGCGGTATCGGTGACTCCCGCCCAACGCTGCATACGCTGTTCAAGGTAGAACTCGTCGGTCGCAGAAAACCAGTCCAATCCGGTTCCAGATATGGTGCCGAACACCTCCCCCAATGTGAACTCTCGCGACCATGCCGCGAATCCGGGGGCCAGCGCCTCGCTAGAGACTGCCTCGTTCGCAAACAGCCGCCAGTTGGCCAGCTGTGCAACTCGGCGTCGACTTACGGACGCATCCCGCATCGGGCCGAAGTAGTAGAAACCCCGTGCCACCTCTCCCCCAAGGCCGGACAAGCGCGGCTCCTGATCGAACTTCGATTCGGCCCACGAGAGGGCGGCGAACGCCAGTGGGTCGGCCATGCATTCAAGACGTTGTGACGCCTGAACGCAGAGCCGAAAGGCCTCATCCGGAGTCAATCCCTCTAGTCCGCCGAGGGACTCGACCTGATGAACCATCGAGTAGCGTTCAGCGATACCGGCAGCAATCGCAACATCGGCTGACCCTGCAACTCCTAGAGTCATCACCTTCAATCCACGCCGGCGTTGAGGTGGGATTGCGCTCAGCAGAATCCGCGAGTCTTGTCCACCTGTCAGCTGCAAAACTGCCTCAGGGTGGTCGTCGAGATACGCCGCCATGAACTGACGAAGGATGGTCGCAGCACTACCGACCGCCTCATCAGGATCTTGATACCGGGGTGTCCCCGGTTCGAGGTAACTTTCGATGACAAGGCTGCCGGCTCGGAGCGTTGCTCTTGATCCGGCCGCCAACTTGTCCACTCCGCTGAAAAGTGTTCGTTGCCGAAGTTGCCAACCGAGGAGACTTTGCACGGCAATGCCCTCGCGGTCCGGGCCAGCACCTGAAAGGGTTGCCAGCGCACGCGCCGAGGTCGACACTGCGCTCCAACCCGTCCCACTACTGACGTAGAGGTGCCGAAACCCTAATGCGTCGGTGACCGCGACAAGGGAGTCCTCCTCATCGGCTAGGACGGCTGCGAATGTCGGAAGAGTCTCCCGCAAGGCCACTCCGTCGCGCAGCCGGAGCATGTCGCTTACATCGTCGACCGACAGGGGTCGCTCGCCTCTTCTGGGCGCTAGAGCAAGCACTATCGCTTGGTTCCTGGCTGCGGAAGGCAGAACACCCCACGAAGCGGTGATCATCCTCCGACTGGAGGCCCACTGCGGTAATTCGTCAGTCACCCGCCGAACCGCGCGTTCAACGTCAACCAAGTCTCGGCCGTCCGCGTCAACAAAAGAGACCGCGAGGAATCCAGGCGCAGGTTCCAGCAAAGAGGACATGTGCGCATTCTGCCAGTGACTTGGCAGGTCATCAGGGATTGAGCGGAGTGCCGTCGTCCCAGATGTTCCCTCTCCAGACGCTCCCGGGTGCGGTTGCAAGGAAGGAGGTGCCCGCCCCGTACTGCGCACATTTGCCTGTGGGCCCGCGCTCGAAGATATTGCCTGTGACGACGATCTGCTCTGGGTTCGAGCCGTATGTCTTGTCGGGGTTGTAGCCAAAGCTCGCACAGTACCCGCCAGGCGTTGCCTTGAAGAGGTTCGAATCAAAGGTGTACGCCTTCACCGGCCCGAAATCACCAAAGATCTGAGCATCTCCTGTACATCCTCCCCCGGTGGTGTTGTTTGGTACATCGCATACAATAGTGTTGTGTCTGAGGATGACATTTTGACCTCCGCCACTTGAAAGGTAACCGCCCAAATGTTGATCGGTTCCAGGCTGTAGAAATTGCCCATGCAACCAAGAGTCCTCGATCAAGCAGGAGTCATAACAGTTCACCGATGTCCCACCCCCATGTACATTAACTCGCTTGAGAGTCAATCCATTGAATCCTATCGCAGCATTTCCCCAACCGCCGGCATCGATTTCCACATCGGTCAACGAGACACTATAATCTCCGTCGACGTCAATACGACTATTTACGCGGGAGTTGGTTATAGAGATGTTCTTGGCCTGCACCACTAGCGCCTCGCATTTGATATCAGCGCGGTCAATAACCGCTCCTGGAACTGTCAACGCGCACGGCTCATTATAGTCTTTGAGAACTATACCTGCGGGCACTCCCGTATTGGTCGGCCCAGGATAGTCCATCAGAGAGGGGGCAGTGCCCACACTGCTAGTGGGCACCTCGATTGTCGACTGCGGCGCAGGATCCCTTGTCTCTGAATTGGTCTCACCTGATTGCCGAGTGGTCACAACTGCGATTACCGCAGCAACGACCCCAAGTGTCGCTACGGAAGCAAAAACCGCCCATTTCCGCGGCGACGGCACCTTAAGCGCGCCTTTCGTCGACGAACGCCGCCAGCGTTCCCATTGTTTCGAAAATGTCACCGGTGAACTCGCTGTCATCGATCACAAAATCGAATCGATCCTCCAACGCGGCCGCAAGTTCAACGACCGCAAGCGAGTCAAGCTCCGGGATACTCCCGAAGAGCGGAGTGGACGAGTCGAGCGTACCGGCCCGGTCCTCTATTCCGAAAGTCCTGATAATGACGGCCTTGACTCCGTCCGGTGAAGATTCTTTCATTGTCGAATACCTCTCGCATCGTTTCGCGAATTAAACTAGGTATTTCTGCCGGTGCAGGATGCCCGAGAAACGCCGTAGGACCCGCCGTGAGGCCGTAGGCCGTAGCCTGAAAGACTGCGACCAGGTCACCGATGTCTGCGCGCGGCAGTTCGATGTTGTCCCCAGCAGGTCCAGCGGCGTGCACATGCATCCCACGACTGTTACATTACCCTCATTCGGCTCACTGAGACGGCTTAGCATCCGGCAACTTCGGCCAGGTAATCCGCCGTAACTATCTGCTCGCGGGCCGCCAAACGATGGTGCAGCCCCGCCGTCAACTACCAAATAGGTCCGCCCGCGGTGTTTTGCGTCTGACTTCGAGAGTAGGACCCGCCTTGGAAATACCCACCAGCCAGGTCGATACCAGCAAGATCATCGATCGAGGAGGTTGGGCAGCGTGGGAGTGGATCCGAGTGGTGCTGGGCGACGCCGTCGGCGGTTGGCGCCGAGCGAGAAGTACGAGCTGTACCTGGAGGTTTTGACGGGGCAGGCGACCCAGCGGGAGGCGGCCGAGCGGAGGAAGGTCGACCGTTCCACGGTCGTGCATATTTGCCGGGTCGCGAAGCAGGGTGCGCTAGACGCGTTGGCCGCGTCGGTGCCGGGCCGACCCGGCCAGACCGGGGAACAGGCGGCGATGGCCGCGGCCCGGGAGGAGATCGAGCGGCTCCGGGCGACGGTCACCGAGCAGGCCGTGGTCATCCACCTCGCCGAGGGAAAGCACGTTGGGACTGAGCGCCGGCCCGGTCCCGTCCAGGGTGGACGCGTGCGTCAAGGCCGGCCTGCTGGACCTGGTGGACCACGCCGTCAACGCCGGGTGGTCACCGCGGCGGGCGGCCGCCAGGCTCGGCATCGACGACCCCCGACTGGCCCGCGGGCAGCGACGGGACCGGGGTGAGTTGACCGACCGGGTCCCGGGCGGTGCCCCGCTGCACGGCCTGTTGGCCGTCGAACGGGCCTCTATCCTGGAGTTGTTCACCGCGTGGGGTGATAACGACCGGTCGCACCGCAAGCTCGCGCACCGCGGGTCACGGCTTCGGCCCGGTGCACGTGTGCGAGTCCACCGTGTTGCGGGTGCTGGCCGCGGAAGGCATTGCGCTGCCGGGGAATCCACGCCGCGACCCGGTCTCCAGGACGCCGTGGCCGGACTGGTTCGAATCCCTTGTCCTGGCCCCAGCCGACCGACCCCGCTTAACCGGCTAACCCGGTCGGATGCACGGAACCCGACACGCAGTGGCATCGGGGTTCTTGCGTTGGTGGTGAGACGTCTGGCATACCTGCATCTCATGAATGAACGCACCACGCCGACGAGCTGCGCGTGGTGCAGTCGGCTGGCCGATGGTGCCTGGTCGGTGCGGCCCGGCGGATCTGGCGGTGATCAACGAGTTCCTGGGGTATGTCGCTGATCGGGGTTACTCGCCGCGGACAGAACGGGCGTATGCCTTCGACTTGCTGGCATTCGCCCGGTGGTTGGTCGATCAGGACCTGACGGTCGCAGCGGTGACAACCGATGTGCTGCTGCGGTTCTTGACGTTCTGCCGGGCTGCGGTGCTGCCGGGTCAGGCCGGCGGGAATGTGGTGCGGTTGCGGACCGGCCGGTCGACCGGGTATGCCCCGTCGACGATCAACCGGCGGATGGCGGCGATCTCGGGGTTGTTCGATTTCAGGGTTCTTCAGACTTGGTAGGGCTCGGGGCCTGATCCGCGCGGCGGCGTGTCGGTGAGGTGAGGGCCCGTGGCCTTCGAAACTGGTTGTTCTCAGGCAATCAGATCGAAGGACCACGAGCATGGACCAGGGTAGTTCGCTGCTGTTGGGAATCGACGGATTGATCGTCGAGTCGGTGCTGATCGACGAGGTTGGACGTCGGGTAGTGCACTGCTCGACCGACCCGGAGTTGGCGGGGTGGTGCCCGGTCTGCCGGCAGCAGTCGTCGTCGCCGAAGGAGTGGGTGACGACCCGGCCGCGGGATGTGCGGATCGGGCCGGATCGACCAGTGTTGTTGTGGCACAAACGGAAATGGCACTGCCGGGTGCCGGAGTGCGAGCGGAAGGTGTTCACCGAGGCGCTGCCCGAGGACATCCCGGCGCGGGCGAGGATCACCACCCGGGCCCGGCTGGCGGCGGCGCAGTCGATCGGTGACCATTGCCGGCCGGTGTCCGGTGTCGCCGCCGAGTTCGGCATGGATTGGCAGATCGCGCACGACGCGTTCGTCGCCTACGCCGACGAGGTGCTGCCCGACGGGCCGCCGCCGGTGCGGTGCTGGGCATCGACGAGACCCGCCGCGGGAAGGGCAAGTACGAGATCGAGACGTCGACCGGGGCGAAGGTGTGGGTCGACCGGTTCGACACCGGCCTGGTCGATCTGGACGGCACCGGCGGGTTGTTCGCGCAGGTCAACGGCCGCACCTCGGCCGCGGTGATCGCCTGGCTGGAGGCGCAGGACCCGGAGTGGCGGGCCCGGATCACCCACGTGTCGATGGACACCTCGGCGACCTACGCCCGCGCCGCCAGGCTCGCCCTGCCGGACGCGGTCGTCGTCGTCGATCGGTTCCACCTGGTGGCTCTGGCGAACCGGGCGGTCACCGAGTACCGGCGGGAGCTGGCCTGGGCGCGCCGCGGCCGGCGGGGCCGGAAGATCGACCCGGAATGGGCGCAACGGAACCGGCTGCTCCGCGCCGCCGAGTCCCTCACCGAGGACGAAGCGGCGAAGATGCACGACGCGATGCGCCGCGCGGACCCGTCCGGTGGGCTCGAGAAATGCTGGCAGGGAAAGGAAATGCTCCGACCGCTGCTCGCCCTGGCCGGTACCGACCCGGACCGGAACCTGATCTGGAACCAGCTGACCGACTTCTACACCCACTGCGCCGACTCCGAGATCGCACCAGCTCCGCCGGCTCGCCTGGACCGTCCACGCGTGGCAGCCATCGATCATCGAGGGCCTGATCACCGGGATCAGCAACGGCCGCACCGAGGGCTACAACCGCATCGTCAAACACGTCGGACGGATCGCGTTCGGCTTCCGGAACACCGAGAACCAGAAACGCCGGATACGATTCGCCTGCACCCGCGCATCACGCCGGGCGCCAACCAGAACCCTCAAGCCCTGTTAACTCCGAAGAGCCGATTTCCGGGCGATGCGGGACCCGGCTCTGGTGAATCCGGTGCCGAGGTCGGCAGCTGCCCGCCGGTCGACGACTGCGCAGCGGGGCGGGTTGCTGGCGCATTTGGACCGGCCGAAGTCCCGGTCCCGGCTCCGGGTGCGGGAACCCCGCCGACTGCCTCGTGGCCTGGACCGGGCCGAGACCGCAGCGTTGCTGGGCAGTTTCCGCACGGACCGGGACCGGGCGATCGCCGGGCTGATGCTGTTCTCGTTCTGCGGTCGGCCGAGGTGCTGGCCCTGCAGGTGCGGGATGTGGACATTCCCCGGCGTTGGATCCGGGTCGTGGGCAAGGGCGACAAGGAACGCACGCGTGCCGTTGGATGTTGACGTCGCAGGGCTGGTGCAGACCTACCTGCTGGCCGAGCGACCGAAATCATCGAGCAGCACATTGTTTCTGGTGGCCAAAGGTTCTCATCGTGGGCAGCCGTTGACGCCGGCCGGACTGCGCACCGTGTTCCGGTATCACCGGGCCTTGCCGGGGTGCCGGCCGGTCACCCGCACGCACTTGCGGCATTCCTTCGGCACCGCGCTGGCCGAGGCAGGGGTGGATCTTGCAGTACTGCAGGCGCTTGATGGGTCACGACCGGGTCGATTCCTCCGCCGCTTACATCCATCTCACCCCAACTCATGTGAGGGCCTCCTATGACGATGCCCGCGCACGCCAACGCGCCCAGTAACCAGCCGGCGCCGAAAGAGTTGCTCGACGGTTACCAGACCGCGCTGGCAGCGAGGCGCGCCGGGAACAGCGCTTTTCACCACCGGCGCCAGGTGCTTCGTGCGGCGGTGGCCGGATCCCCAGACGTGGGCGGCACAGCCGTTGCCGGCCCGGCTGGCGGTGAATCCGTCGACCCGGCCGTTCCTGAACCACCTGATGCTGTTCAGGTTCCTCCGTCCCGGGTATGACTACCTGCTGGAACGCAAGTTGTCTGCCGTGCTGCGGGAGGCCAAGCTCAGCCCGTTGGGTGCAGACCTGAACCGGTTCCTGGCCGCGGCGGCCGAGCTCGGGTTCAACTCGCAACAAAATGCTGCGATGGCCAGCCAGGTCACGGTGCGGCTGCTCATCCAGACCGGGCGGCCCCTCGTCGGGCTGACCGAGTCCGACCTCGCCGACTTCGCTGCTGCGGTCGGCCACCGCGAAAAGGTTCAGGGTCGTTCGTTCAAGCACGACCGCGTCGCGTTGCACGCCGCCCGCACCGTGGCCGACCGGAGAGAACTTCAATCACAGACCACTAGCGTCGTGAAACAGTCTCCGGCCCCGGTGCTTCGCGAAAGCGACGCGGACTCAATAGTGCCTGCAGGCCGGCACGACTTGTCTGCTTCCCGAGAAGAACTCGGGTCAGCTCACGAAGCGCTGTCGCCGCCCAGAAAGGCAGGGCCTTCAAAAGCCCGTTTCGTCTTCGAAACAACCGAACCCGATTCACCATCAGCAATGCCCATAACTGAGGTGAACTTCCCGAATCGCCCTCGAGATGTATTGCCACTGCGCTGGGGACGTACCGCGTCGCGAAGCCCGCGTCGCGAGCCCGAAGATCGAAGTCTGTCTCTTCCGAGTACAGGAAATACGATTCGTCCCAAGGACCGCACTGAGCCCAGCACTCCGCACTGATTAACTGAGTCGATCCCTCTGCCCAGTCGGAGACAGTCTCGTCCTCGTACTCCCGGGGATCGGTCACCATCTCGCCCAGTCGCGGGTAGAGCCCAGCGCGCTGGGCGCCCAAAAAAGCGTCCCCAAAAGCTCTCAGAACAGTTGGTTCGCGCCGCATCGAATCGATCCGTTCTTCATTGCCGTCCAGCAGGCGCGGCACAGCAATCCCGGTCCCCGGCTCGCGAAGTGCGCGGAGTAGTTCAGGAACGCAACCTGCGGTCAACCGCACGTCAGGATTCAGGACCAGCACCGCTGTGTGAGGCGCTGTCGCCGCTACTGCAGCATTGATGCCTGCCGCGTAGCCAGCATTGCGGTCAATCTCGATTATCATTGCGGAGGGGGCAAGTCTTTTCACTACCGCAACGCTTCCGTCGGAGGATGCGTTATCCGCAACGTAAAGTTTCCAGGGAACATCCCACAGACCCGCCTGTAGAGAATGTAGAAGCCCGGGCAGTACTCGCTCGCTGTTAAAAGTCACTACGACGAGTGCTACGGTCTCCTCAGTTTGCGTCATTCCGCACTCCTTCCAACAACCAACCGATTCCCCGACGCCCCGTACTCGCTTTCCCTGCGAGCGCGCCGCTCTTGATCCGAAATTTGCCACGAGGCCCCCGCCATGCCAATCAGCAGGAAGGTCATTCCTGCAGCCATTGGGAATCCCCAAGCATCAAAAGTGGCATAGCTGAGAACGATTCCCGCGATAGAAGCTGAGAGCGAAAGAGCCAAATTCCGACTTCTGGGATCCCGCGAGCGACGCCGAGCTCCACGGGCACTAAAATATCCTGCTAGAAAAAATGTCACCATTGCGATGAATCCGATTAAACCAAGTTCTACCAAAGACATGAGAAATTGGTTATCAAGGATTCTATAATACCTTGGAACAAAGGTAAATAGACCCCTCCCGAACCAGGGATGATCCCCATAGAGTGCAAGCACGACCGTATAGTCATCAGTACGACCAGTAATGCTTGGATCATTTAAAAAGTTTGTGAAAAGCGAAACTATAGTGCCGACCAGACCTGGGACGGCCACTCTCATCGCGATGATAGCCATGGGGGCGACTAGAAGCGCACGTCGACGCCATACGACCGGCCACCCGATAAACAATATCACCAATGCCACGCCAGTGACCAGAACTGCCGATCGCGAAACCGATAGCGGAATGGCAATCCCGATTAAAATCGTAGGCACCCAGGTCCACATGGCCCGCCAGTCGTTGATCGTCCGATGAAGGGCAATTGGAAATACTGCCGCCATTACAACGCCGAACTCAATAGGATGCACCGCGGTGGCAGAGACCCGCCGAAGTACTGACCGTGTATCAACCGCACCAAAGTCCGAGTTCGCGACAAGACCTGGGATCCGAAAGAAGGCCGCAATATCTAGGCCTGAGAAGAACTGAATAATCCCAAGCGCGGCCACAAACGCAGCGAAGAATGTAATCCATTTTACAAGTAGCTCTAAATCTCGCCAAGAACGCAACCCATCAACAGTGAGCAGTACGATCCCCACCCAGCCAAAAAACGACAATAATCCACGGTCGGCAGCACTGATCATCTTTTCAGTGAGGTGATCAACTGTTACTGGGACCAGGTCATAGACCAAATCTGTGTCTTGTCGGATGTTGGGCGGCCCATACCACCCTTGTACCACACCCGAAAAATACCCCGAGAGCACCGCAACCGACAGGATGCCAATCGCTAATCGCACCGGCGAGCGACCATTTGGGTTTCGCCCCCCGAGCGTGACTGACACCCACCACAACAAAGCCAGCAAGCCCCATAGATTGGCCGGGGTACCGGGAGCGCCAATCTGCTGGACGATCAGTTGAGAGGGAATACAGAGCAGGAGCCCCGCGTACACAACGATGAAGACGACCGCGGGGACACGCAGGCTACCTTTTATGCGACTCTCGCGCTCAACGCGCAGTTCCATCGTTTACCTCGCCATCACGCGGCGGCTTCCGGACCCCGAGACGTCGACTGCCACTCTTAAGTGCCGGATCGGTGGTCTTGGCGGAACCAGTGATGGCGTTACCTGGAGACGATGTCAACGAATGCGGAGCTGACGAATGCTCACCGACATCGCCAACACCGCGGCCAGTGGCGCGTTGCCGCCGGTTCGACGAACGAGCGAGTAGTGCGCGGTCGGCAATGAATGCCACAATCGTCGTCAACACTAGCCCGACTGCCGCAACAATGGCAAGCGCCCGTATCTTGCTACCAGGAAGCGCCTCCGCTTGCGTTCCAACACTGTCAGTTCTAGAATGGATTATTTGTGACGTCGGAACGCTCTCTTCGAGTTGAATTCGCTCGAGCTCGCGTGCGAGACGCCTGATAACTTCGTCGCGGGTCGCCACAGCAGCATCTGTATCGTTATCTTCTGCGGTAACAATCAGCAGTGGACCCGTGCCGGGATTGAGCGCCACCGCATAGTCCGAAGTGAATCCATTCGCTACCATGTCGCGCTGGGCGTCCTTCGTTGTCACGTTGCCCGCAATCAACGAAGCGGTCACCGTGAGCCCTGACTGGAGATTGAGGTAGGGATTAGTCGGGGTGGCAACACCCGTAGCATCTGCAGGAAGCAACAGAAGCACCTGCCCAGACGCTTGATAGTCAGTCGGAACCAGGGCTACGGCCGCTCCAGACGCCGCAAGGATCAAAAGGAGCCCAGCGAGCACGACATACCAACGACGAAGCAATATTCTGATTGCATCTTGAAAGTACACGCCTCGATCCACTCCCCTTGGCCTAGACAGCGACCTACTCGGGCCTCTTGCAGACTACCCGAACAGCAGATTGCACCGCCGCGTTCGGCGCGAACCCCTCACAGGTTCTTCACGGCTGCTGGGAAGGATTCAGTCCACCGAATTTGCGCGAGGCCCTCACCTGATACTCGCCGCGTGCCTCAACACGGACAAAACTTGTCGCCAATGGCGGTGATCTCTCGGCCCCTGACTGGTTTGGCGGTCCCTTTTAGGGGGTCTTTCAGAGTTGGTAGGGATCGTGGGCTGATCCGCGCGGCGGCGTGTCGGGTGTGTGCGATTCGCCAATCGATCCCCATCTCGGCCGCGACACCGGACACCGGGCGTAGCTGATCGCCAATCGATTGAGCGGCCGCCCGCCGCGCCCTGGTAGTGATCCTGGCCCGCGCCGGGATCTCCTCAGGCAGCGACTCGGTGAACACCTTCCGCTCACACTCCGCCACCCGACAATGCCACTTTCGTTTGTGCCACAACAGATCTGGACGGTCGGGTCCGATCCGCAGATCCCGCGGCCGGGTCGTCACCCACTCCTTCGGTGACGACGACCGCTGCCGACAGTCAGGGCACCACCCCGCCAACTCGGGATCAGTCGAACAGTGCACGATCCGCCCACCGGACTCACGGACCAGCACCGAATCGACGACCAACCTGTCGATCCCTAACAACAGCGAACTACCCATGATCCATGGCTCTTGGTCCTTCGGTCTGATTCCTGAGAACAACCAGTTTCGAAGGCCACGGGCCCCTTCATCTCACCGACCCGCCGCCGCGCGGATCAGCCCACCATCCCTATCAAGTCTGAAGAGCCACTTCTACATTCACTGCGCGGACTCCGAGATCGCCCAGCTCCGTCGGCTCGCCGGGACGGTCAACGCGTAGCAGCCATTGATCATCGAGGGCCTGATCACCGGGATCAGCAACGGCCGCACCGAGGGCTACAACCGCATCGTCAAGCACGTCGGCCGGATCGGCTTCGGCTTCCGGAACACCGAGAACCACAAACGCCGGATACGATTCGCCTGCACCCGCACATCACGCCGGGCGCAAGCCAGAACCCAGCGTCCCTGTTAATTCTGAAGAGCCCTTTTAGGCACGAGAGTCGCATTGTTGACCGTCCGATCCATGTCGCGGAGCAACTCCCACTATGCCAAGCTTCAAACATTCCCCACTTGCCTCAGGCGCTACTATCCCAGGCCGGCCTCCCCTAACTAATACCGATCCAGCAGCGAATGCAACGTCAGAATAGATCGCACGCTACAGAACCCCTTTAGTCTGCATATAAAGCGGCCTCCACGGCCTTCACTAGAGCGCTCTGCGAATCGGACCATCCGGACCTAACCGCAGATGCAGCCTTGACACTCAGTTCCGCCGAATGGTTCGTTACTGCAATCGCAAGTGCTCGGGCGATTCCTCCAGGCGTAGGTTTGGCCCACCCGACCATCGGATGCGTCAAGTCCGCTCTGGAGTAGATCGACTCATTCACGATCGGAATGGCACCAGCGGCCAACATCTCCTCGGCAACGAGCGAGATATTCGTAAATGACATTGCGATGCCAGCGATGGACTCGTTGTATAGTTTGTTGAGGGCATTTGGACTCAGCCGGGCGTGGCGCACAACCGGAAATGGCAGATCGCCAGTGCGCTCGCCATACACATGAATAGGCTGATCCGGGTGCTCTCGATGAAACTCAGCAAGTCCCAGCACCGCAAGGTGATAACCCCGGCGCGCAACATCCGGTTTCGTATAGAAGACGACTCCCGAGCGATCAGAGCGATTCACTAGTTTGTACACCGAATTGTCGCACCCGAAAGGAACAAAGTCCGACGGGACACCAACTTCGCGGCGGAGGCAGTCAGCAACCATGTGTCCCAGCGCAATGCACTGGAAGCCAAACCTGTACGTGTCTTCGGCGAGAGCATAGACGGATCCTCTCGGGTAAAAGAACGGCTCATAGTCCTGAATGAAGTACATTCGCTTCCCAGGAACCGAATTTCGAGTCGCCAGAACCTGTGCGGTCTCCCAAGAAGTGGCGATATAAACATCGCTGCCGAGCATACCTCCGTTAACGTCGCCCACCCGGGACTTCACATTCGGCCAGTAGTCGCGAATAACCTGTTCATGCGAACTCGCTGGCGATCCGTGGCGATCATATAAATATAATGTACACGAATGCCCCGCGGCCTCAAGGGCCTCGACCATCCTAAACATTGTGGTATGCCCACCGGAGCCGGCTGCTGGCGGTGTCGCCAGCCATCCTACCCTTAGTGCCTTTCCTCGTGGAATTCCGCGAAAAGAAGGCAGAGAAATGTTCGACGAGTCTGCCACATCGCCAGGTAAGAGCGGGAAATCCAGTTCGGCGGCCCGAACTTGCCGATATACTCGACGAATGATTCTCTGGATAAGAATCTTACCGCCATGACGATTCACATCTTTCCCTATCTGGGTAATTCGCCTAGCGAGAACCGAGGACATCACAACGCCCTTCTCTTTGCGTCCGAGCAAAAAGGCCTAGGTTCCCGAACGCTCCCATCGAGCCACCTTCCAATACAATCGACCGCGTCTCCCGATTGCCGACAATCTGGTCGGCGAGTACTTGGACAATCCAAGGCGGTAAATTTTCTTCCTCAGGGTCAAGGCTCGCCATTGACGCGACCTTCGCACACCTGTCCATACGCCAACGGCGAACTCTTCGAGTTGAAAAATCAAATCATCTTCGGCGCGACCTCTGTCGAACGCGTGCGAGGCCCGGTTAACCGCTTCCAACGCGAGAGCACGATCCGCAGAACATAGCAAGTTAACGTGATCGTTGACGACGTCATGAACGCCATCGAATAGCACAATGAAAGCTGCGTGGCGTTCTTCCAGGTCGGTCATTGCATCTGATGCCCTACTTGATAGCGACTCGTCGTGATCACGATGCCAGGCTTGATCTGACCCGCCGACGTACCCCACATCAGAATAAGCAGCAATTCTCAGCCACATCTCCATATCGTGAGTATGAGCTAATTGTTTTTGCCCGCCTACCAGTCGCACAACAGAACTGCGCATCAATACTTCCGGCGAAGTAATGACATTCAACCCAGTTCGACACCTGCCGGCCAGCCAATCCTGACCGTGCCAGATAAGCCATGAAGTCGGACTTGTGCGTATAGGTGGAAGTTCTCCTCGTGGGACGAGAAATGGCCTTGCCCACCCCTGTTGGCGCTTAATCTTCGGATTCCCATCCGATTCAACAAAATGCACTGGGTGTCCATAGACAAGGCCGACGTGTGGGAACTTTTCGGCCAAAGCGACTGATCGCGCCAGGGAACCTGGCGTCAACAGATCGTCCGCATCCAGCCGAACTATGTATTCACCGGAAACGAGTCGCAATCCATCGTTAAATGTATCGACAGGACCCGTATTTTGCGAATGAATCACGTACGTGACGCGTGGATCACTTGCGGCTAAGCGATCAATTACTTCTAAACTTCCGTCGAATGATGCGTCATCAACTATAATCACTTCAACATCGACGCCGTTCTGTGAGAGCACACTTCTTACAGCCTGCGGTAGAAACCGCCCATAGTTGAAGTTGGGGATGACAACAGAGACCTTGACCGACGCTTCTTTATGAAGTTCGCGCGGCAAGTGCCGTTGTGGTCCTAGTTTGCGTCGCACAGGTTGCGTGACTTTCACCGTGCGTCAACTGCACCCAGAAGGATAGCAGCCACTGCGTTCTGCTGCTCCGAGGTTATTCCGGGGTAGATCGGGAGCGACAGGATCTCCTGCGCCATACGTTCCGAGACTGGGAAGTCACCTTTCGCATGTCCTAGCAACCGAAATGCTGGGAGGAGATGGACTGGCGTCGGGTAGTGGATTCCGGCGCCGATTCTGGCGGCATTGAGCGCAGCAAGCACCTCGTCGCGTCGTTGCACCCTCACCACGTACAGGTGCCAAACATGCTTGTTGCCGTCGGCCACGCGCGGGAGTGCAACTTTCGAGGAGTCGCCGAGCAACCGGCCATAGCCATTGGCTGCATTACTTCGTTCTCGATTCCATTCATCCAATACGCCCAGCTTTACTGAAAGTACCGCTGCCTGCAGTCCATCGAGGCGAGAGTTAACACCTACTTCTGTGTGCTCATATTTCCGGATCCCGCCATGATTTCGTAGGGTTCGGATCCTGTCCGCCATGGCGGAGGATGAGGTCATGACGGCCCCCGCATCACCGTAGGCGCCAAGGTTCTTACCCGGGTAGAAGCTAGTTGCCGCGACATCACCCAGCGATCCTGCCCGCCGACCCCAACGCTCGGCGCCTTGTGCCTGCGCGGCGTCTTCAACTATGAGAATGTCCGGCCCAACCGCTCTTTGGATCAATTCTACCGGAGCAGCTTGCCCATAAAGGTGCACCGGAATGATTGCACGAGTCCGATCGGTGACTCGCGCCGCTACTTGCGTCACATCGATTAGGAAGTCTTCATCGCAGTCAACAAGAACGGGGACAGCTCCGCATCGGACCACAGCCTCGGCAGTTGCCACGAAAGTGTTAGCCGGAAGTATCACTTCGTCGTTCAATCCGATTCCAGCCCCGCGCAGGGCCAGCTCGACGGCGTCCGTCCCGTTGGCAACTCCGATTGCGTAGTCGGTTCCACAGTAGTTCGCGAATTCTACCTCGAATTGTTCTACATGTGGTCCAAGAATATAGGCAGTTTTCGCAATGACATCGTCCATTGCAGCACGCACCTTGTCGGCCAGGCGCAGGTGCTGCAGCTTTAGATCCACGAACGGCACACTAGGCAGATCGCTCATCATGATACCTTTCATAAACTATCGGCGTTGGTACCTTCGATGGTGATGTATGGCTTCTTGCGCGACCCTCCGTCGCGCTTTACCCAAGTCCCAACTCTGCGCAACCAACGATACAAGAGAGCGATGTAGGTCAGGCAGCCGGCAAGTCCACCGAGAAGCACCGCCAGAATAGGGGTATCGAATCGGTTGGCGACCAAGTCAGCTGCGATCCAGGCGGCTGAGCCAGCGAGTACCGGAGGCCAGAGGACTCCCAAAATGGAGCGAAGGTCTGCACGCAAACGATATAATGCCCAAAGGTAGACCGGAAGAATCACGACGGCGGCGACTATCACGTGCGCCCATCCGGCGCCTTGCACCCCGAATTGATTGACCGCGACGACGAGCACTGGAGTAAGGGCGACGATCCAGAGAGCTTGGATCCAGAACACCGGACGTGAGGCTCCGTGAGCCATGAGATAGGTGGCCATCAGGTCGAAGACTACGCGTAGGGCGCCGAAGAAGCCGAGCCCCGCAAGGACGGCGGCGGACGGTCCCCACTGATCACCGTAAAGGAGCTGGATCAGTGGAACCGATAGGACGGCGAGCAGGGCGCCGGCCGGAAGGGCAGCAGCCCAAGCGAAGGCGGTTGCCGTCGAAAGGTCCGAACTCCGGCCGACCTCGCCAACATCCTGCCGCTCGCGGTTAGTCCGAGAAAACGCGGCGAATGAAACGGATCTGATTGCGGTGCCGATCGCGTTCATTGGCCAACTAGAAATGTTGAAGGCCAATACGTAATAGCCCAGTGCCACCCCACCCGCGGCGCGGGCGATAACGATATTATCTATATTGATCAATATCCACGACAATAGATTAGCACCAGCCAAAGGCAGGCCAAACCGAAGTGACGGGCCGATCACACTGCGGTCCATCCCAAATCTTGGGACCATCCGGGTAAGGACGAACTGTAATGCTGTTGCGGTGCCTTGTGCGGCCAGTCGCCCGATCGCTAGAGCCATCGGTCCCATGCCAACTATGACCAATATTAGTGTGATGCAGGTACTGACTACAAAATCGGCCACGCTAGTTGCAAAAAGCTTCTTTTGCTCAATGTCTCGCTGGAGCTTCGCATAAGGAACAACTCCGAGACCGCTGAGCACCAAAGTCAGGGACAGAACGACTATCACTGGCGCGGCTGACGGCGCCCCCATGGCTGTTGCGAGTGGAACGGCGATCGACGACATCAGTATGGCCAGCAGCACTGCTGAAATAAGGCTCAGAGTTGCCACCGTCGGCGCCCGCCGCTCTGGATCGCGGGAACGAATCAGATCGGCGCTCAGCCCCAGGTCGGACAGGGTCATCAAGATGCTCTGTACCGTCAGCGCCACCGCATAGACACCGAAGGTTTCCGGTGTCAGTAACCGGGCCAGGACTATGCCGAGAACCAGACTTCCCAATCGGAGTACCAGCGCGCTAGTCAGGCTCCAACCTAGACCGCGCCGAACCTGCCCCCTCAGAGAGGGCTGGTTTTGGTCCACTTCGGATTGTATTGTTTCGCCGGAGGCATTGTTGACCTTTTTCATGTCCCATACCGACGCCAGCGTCTCCACCGCGCCGCGTCCCTTAACCAACGGGCCCGCGATGATGTGCTAACCTTCCAACCCGGTATTGTGCCAGCAAGTCGCCGTTGGAGCGCGCGCCATTCCGGTGTCCTTTCAGCGTTCGACCAGGTTTGAATGGCAAATTCTGCGAATTGGTTGACATCGGCGCCACCATGCGTTCCTCCCTGGTCGAAGGCCTGGCATCCAAGCCGCAATGACTCGCGGGACATCGCGCGACGTGAGACGACGTCCAGGCGAGCGTGATCGAGGCCCTGAGCTCTCGGATCCTCCAGGAGTCGCTCAAAGACTTTCCGTCGCTCCCGCAAATCGGTCATCAGACCGGCGTAGTCGGTTAGATGCATATTGCCGCCATGGTTGCGGTAGAAGGCCTGGTCGGGTCCGTTCACGCGGCCGATGCTGCCGCGAAGACCAGATTGCATCCAGAGCAACATGTCCGCAGCATGCGGAAGTTCACGATCGTAACCACCGATATCATGCATCACCGATGTTCGCAACATCGCTTCGGGATTGACAACGACATTATTGCCGCGCTTGCACAACCGCGCAATCCACTCCGGTCCCGACCAGATTGACCAGTTGCGAACGGTGAGATTTGGCTTTGGAGGTGACTCAGTAAAGTCCACAGTATAGCCGTATGTAAGAACAACCTCTGGATGATTTTCCATCAGAGCAGCCGAGCGTGTAAACGAGCCGTGCGTGACCAGATCGTCGGCAGATAAAAGGACGACGTAGTCTCCTTCTGCGCGGTCAAGACCGTCCTTGTATGTGGCGATATGCCCCTGATTGGTCTTGTGAGCCAGTACCTTGACCCGCTGGTCCAAGGCTGCCAGGTTGTGGGCGACCTCGACGCTCCCGTCCGGGGAAGCATCGTCGACGATGAGAATGTCGACGTCGACACCTGGCTGATCTAAAGCGCTACCAACTGCCAGCGGCAGAAAATGACCATAGTTGTAACACGGGACTACGACCGAAACGCTTGGTCGACTGGTCAAAGGTCGCGGCGATTCTCGTTTCATAGCGATGTCGAATCTGCAATGCCCGCCAAGTTCATTGCGTCTCGCTCCTTGGGTGTTCCATACGAGATCATTGGCTTTGCCGGAACGCCAATCCACACCTCATTGGCAGGCAAATCGACCAGCAGCACTGCTCCCATTCCGAGTACACCCAGTTCACCGACCCGCACACCCTCGCGAATCGAAGACCCCATCCCCAAGTAGGCTGCTCGTCCGATCTTGACTCCTCCGCCCAAAAGCACACCACTGCAAAGTGTCACGAAATCTTCGACGATCGTGTCGTGTGTCATTACGGCGTGCGGCATCACGACGACGTGATCGCCCACAGTGACGTTCGCGGTCAGCACTACCTGCGCCAGGATCACTGCGCCTACCCCAACGTGACAGCTGCCGGGGATCCCGACAGATGGGTGAACGACCGAAAAGTAGCGATCCGAACCGATTCCCGCATCAGTCATCCGGGACACAATGGACTGTCGCGATGTCCCTGATCCGGCACACACCACGAATTTTGCATCGGCGTACTTGACCGCTACGTCGATGCCGCCCAGAACGGCCACGCCGTCGATGATTACGCCGTGAAGTTCGACTTTGTCATCGAGAAACCCGATTATGCGGCATGTCGATCCCGCTTCGATTGCAGCCTTAACCTCCCGAGCTAATCCACCGGCGGCAACCAAAATCACCTCTTGCAGCATGCGTCAGCCCGCCCGCGACCCTGCCCGCAACACATCGATCGACCCGTGCCTGCTCTGACTCTGACATCTGATGAAACAGCGGCAGGATCAATGTGTTGTCGGTGAGGTGCTCGGTCACCGGCAACGGCAGGTCGCCGGTATCCCGGTCCGCGTAGGCAGGTTGCCGGTGGGAAGCCATGATGCCTCGGCGCGCCGAAATGTCGGCCTCGGCAAGCGCAATGAGCAGGCCGTCTCGGTCCCAGCCGTAGCCGGGCCCCACCTCGAGCCAGCAGGACTGGAAGTTGGTGGTCCCCCAGTCCGGGTCCGCAACCAGACGCAGGCCCGGCAGCTCGGTGACTGCCTTGGCGTATCCGGCGGCGATCTCCCGCCGCCGCTTAACGACACCGTCGAGGCGGTCGAGTTGGACCAGCCCGACAGCTGCCTGCAGATCGGTCATCCGAAAGTTGTAGCCGACCTCCAGATACTGCTCCGGCGGGGCCAGCACGCTGGCATGACGATCGGCCGCGGACACGCTCATGGCGTGCTCGCGTAGCCGTCGGGCGCGCTGGCCCAGTCCGCGCGGGAGGTGGTGATCATCCCGCCCTCGCCGGTCGTGATGATCTTTCGCGGATGGAACGACCAGGCGGCGATCTCGGCACCAGCGCCAACCGGCCGACCTTTGTATGTCGAGCCGGCTCCGCAGGCGGCATCCTGCACGACGACGATTCCCCGGGGATCACAGATCGCCCGGATCGCATCGAGGTCGACCGGCACACCGCCCTGGTCGACGGCGATCACTGCTGTCGTATTCGGGGTCAATGCTGCCGCGACCGTCTCGGCGGTCAGTGTCCCCGTTTGCAGGTCCACATCGGCAAAGACCGGCCGGGCGCCGACGTAGACGGCGGCATTGGCTGTTGCGATGAATGAGAAGGACGGCACCACAACGTCGTCCCCGGCCTCCACGCCGGCGACGATCAGCGCCAGGTGCAGCGCAGTGGTGCAGCTGGAGACCGCCACCGCATGGTCGGCTTGCTGATGCGCCGCGAAGGCGGTCTCGAACGCCGCCACCCGCGGTCCCTGCGCGACCCAGCCTGAGCTGATGACCTCGGTGACCGCGGCGATCTCCTCGGCGCCGAGGAACGGCTGCATGACGTTGATGCGACTCATGCGCTGGTTCCAGCGGGGATCGGCGCTGAGGCGGCGACCTCAAGTTGCTCGGCGCGCCACCAGGCCACGAGGTCACGCAGACCGGTCTCGAGGTCGATCTCGGCCCGGAAGCCCAGGTCTTGGGCGGCGGCTTCGGTGGAGGCGAGCCGGCGGGTCACGCCGTTGACCGCCCGCTCCGGTCCGTGCTCCAGCGGCAGGTCCGAGTCCATTGCCCGCAGCAGTGCTCTGGCCAGGTCGGCCAGGCTGGTTTCGGTACCGCTGGCGACGTTGTAGACGCCTTCGCGGATGTCCGAGGACGCGGCCAGGAGATGAGCCCTGGCAATGTCGACGGTGTTGACGAAGTCCATCGTTTGCGCTCCGTCGCCGAAGATCAGCGGGGACTGACCCGCAGAGATGCGCTCCATCCAGCGGATCAGCACCTCGGTGTAGACGCCGTGAATGTCCATCCGCGGCCCGTAGACGTTGAACGGCCGCAACGCGACATAGTCCAGTCCGTACATCGCACGGAAGCTCCGCAGCATGCCCTCATTGAAGGATTTGGCGGCGCCGTAGAACGTGTCGTTGTTGTGGTGGTGGTGTCGCTCGGTGGTCGGGAACTCCTCGGCCAGTCCGTAAACGGACGCCGACGACGCCGCGACGATCTTGTCGATCTTGTGTTCGGCCGCTGCCTCGAGAACGGTGAAGGTTCCGTCAACGAGTACCTGCAGCGCCAGCCTGGGCTCTTCGGCGCACTGCGTAATACGAATTGCCGCCTCGTGGAAGACCAGGTCGGATCCCTTGGTCATGTCGTGCACCAGGTCGATGTCCCGCAGATCGCCGACCACCAGCTCTACCCGGGGATCTTCCAACGCCGCTGCGAGATTGGCCCGCCGCCCGCGAACCAGGTTGTCCAGGATCCGGACACGCCCCACCCCCGCCGCGAGCAATTGGTCGACGATGGTCGAACCAATGGTGCCGGCGCCGCCCGTCACGAGCGTGGACGCGCCTGTCAATGCCGTCATTCCCTGTTCCCCTCGAACCATAGTTTTTCCGGGCCCCGCACCCGTCGTGAACTGCTTGCCTCACACCAGACTTGAAACTGCCGCGCCCTCGGTCCAGAGTGACTCGATCGGTCGCGGAGTCCAGGACGTTCATCGGAACTTCTGGTGCCCCACCGTTCGCGAGGCTGCCCGATACCGCCTGCAGTACCGAGAGCACGCGAAGTCCGGCCGCCCCGTCCGTCATCGGAGCCCGGCGCTCGTTGATGGCGGCGGCGAACTCGGCAACCATCGTCGAGAGGGCTTCCCGCTCGGGCAGCGCGGGAACGGTGATATCGCCCAGTCGGTACGACACTGTGGCCGCTTCCCGCTGCTGGGCATCCCTCGCCTGGGTGTGCAGGTCAACACCGCGATCGAAGACGGCCACTCGCTGTTGTGGGTTCAGGTCGTCCCAGACCAGGGTGCGCCGGCTTCCGCCGATCACCATCTGCCTGATCTTCGTCGGCGACAGCCAGTTCACATTCACATGGGCAATGCCACCGGCCGCCAGCGGCATGCTGAGGTAACCAACACAGGCCTTCCCGGCGCCCAGCGGATCGGACCCGGTCGCGGAGACGGTCTCCGGCCGCAACCCGCCGGGGAGGATGAAGTCGAGGATCGACAGGTCGTGCGGAGCCAGATCCCAGAAGACGTTGACGTCGGGTTGCACCAGGCCAAGGTTGATCCTGGTGGAATCGATGTACAGGATGTCGCCGAGTACACCCTCGGCGACGACATTGCGGATGTACTGGACAGCGGGTGTGTAGCAGTAGGTGTGGTCGATCATCAGGACCCGGTCGGCGTCCTGAGCGGCCAGCACCATCGAAGCGGCGGCCTCCGGGCTGTCCGCGAGCGGCTTCTCCACCACGACGTGCTTGCCCGCAGCCAACGCGGCAAGGGCTATCGGCGCATGCGTGCGAGCCGGTGTCGCAATTGCCACGGCATCGATGTCGTCGCGTCGCAACAGTCTCTCCAGCGACGTCTCCACCTCGACCGTCGACCGCGCACCGATCACCTTGCGAGCGCGGTCCTCGTCGAGGTCACAGACGGCGACCAGGTCCCAGTGCGGCGAGCCGCGGAAGTTGCGGACAAGGTTCGGACCCCAGTAACCGGCTCCGACGACGGCTACTCGTAGTTCAGTCATGAATGATCCCCCTGGGGTGTATTGCTCAGATTCTGACACGAAATCGCCCAATCGATCACACTTGGTACTAGCGGTTCCTTCGAATGGGGTCCCGCCATCACCCGTTCGCGTATCACGAGTCACAGTTCTCACTTGTGCTTGAACACCACGGTTGCCATCAGCCAGGTCGTCAGCGAGCCAGTCCCGACGCCCGCGTTCGGGGTGGCTCCGAGCGCCGGCAACTGATCCTCACTGAACATTTGCATTCCGGTGGACGGGGATGCGTTCGCTCGGAGGGTGAACCCCGAACCAGCGGTCAGAGTCCGGTTGAATCCTCGATCCAGGTAAAAGCCGATGGCCAACTCGTTCGCCGCCGTCGTCGCGGCAGTGGCACCGGTTGACACCGTGGCGGCCGCAAGGGTCGTGCCGGTGGCAACTCGGAATTGGTCGACTGCGCCCGCTCCGGTCACGGTGGACAGCCCGGAGTACTCCAGTACCTGAACGCCGAGGGCGGCGGTGCCGTTGGGAGTAGCGGTGATCGTCGGCCGGCTGCCGCCACCGTTGACGATCGGAGCCGTCCACACGCTCATTTCGGTTGAGTCGGACGCCCTGGTCTGCGCCACGCGGGTGTAGGTGTTGCCGGCCGAGTCGGTCACGTTCTGCGCGGCAGTGGTCCCTCCGGCCCGGACACCCACCAAGACCACCAGCCGGTTGCCGGCAGTGACGTTGGTCGTCGGGGCGAGCGAGATCGAGCTGGCCGACGTGGATCGACTGGAATTCTGTTGAATGAAGGCCGGCACATATGGGGTGACTGCTGCTGACGCCGCAGAGGGCAGGCTCGAGCCCCTGGCATTGACCGCAATGACCGTGAAGGTGTAGGCCGTGCCATTCGTCAGGCCGGTGACGGTGGCAGTTGTCGCCGTCCCGGCCACCGTTGTCACAGCCTGAGCTGTCGTGCCGATGAACGGCGTCACCCGGTAGCTGGTGATGGTGCTGCCGTTATTGGCCGGAGCGGTCCAGGCAATCGTCGCCGACCCACCCAGCGGGGTTGCGGCAACGCCGGTCGGTGCGTTCGGCGGGCCCGATGGCGTCACCGAAGCGGAAGCGATGGACTCCGCGCCGGTGCCTGCGACGTTCGATGCGGTCACCCGGAAGGTGTAGGCCGTGGCGTTCGTCAGGCCGTTGACGGTCGCAGTGCTGACCGGCGGGGCACCCGTGACCGTCACCGCCAGCAGCGACTGCGCCGTCGGTCCCGATGAACGGCGTCACCCTGTAGCTGGTGATCCCACTTCCGCCGTTGGATGCTGGGCGCAACCCAGGTCACTGTCGCTGCGGCGATTCCAGCGGTTGCCGTCACCGCTGTCGGGGCACCCGGAACCGTCGCCGGCGTCACGGGAGTGCTCGCTGCTGAGGCAGGACCGGTGCCGATCGCGTTGACGGCACGCACCGTGAATGTGTAGTTCTGGCCGTTGGTCAGGCCGGTGAGGCTGAGCGTGGTGGCGGGCGGATTCCCGGTCACGGGGATCGCCGTCAGCACCGTCGTCCCTCTGGTCGGCGTCACCAGGTAACTGGTGATGGGGCTCCCACCGTTGGCGGGGGCAACCCATGTCACGGTCGCCGTCGTATTGCCCGCGGTTGCGGTGACGCCGGTGGGCGCCGCGGGAGCCGTCGGAGCCGTCGGAGTGACAGCTGCCGATGCTGGTGATGGGCTACTGGTCCCGGCCCCGTTGGTCGCTGTCACCACAAATGTGTAGGCAGTTCCGTTGGTCAAACCGGTGACGGCCAGGGTGGTCACCGGAGGTGCCCCGGTGACTGTCCTGGGGGTCTGCGCGGTCGAACCGATGTACGGGGTGACCGCGTAGCTGCTGATCGCGCTGCCCCCGTTCGACGGTGCCGTCCAGGTCACCGTGGCACTGGCGTTGCCCGCGGTGGCGGTCACTCCGGTGGGTGCTGCCGGTGCCGTTGCCGGCGTGACCGGAGTTGACGCACTTGATGGCGTGCTACTGCCGACGCCGTTCACCGCCGTGACCGTAAAGGTGTAGGCCTTCCCGTTCGTCAGGCCGTTGACGCTGGCAGTAGTCGCGGCGGGATTGCCGGTGACAGTTGTTGTGCCCAGAGCGGTCGCACCGTCGAAGGGAGTGACCACGTAGGACGTGATGGTGTTGCCGCCATTCGACGAGGGAGCCGTCCACGCCACGCTCGCGGAGGCGTTCCCGGCGGTGGCGGTGACGCCGGTGGGTGTGCCAGGTGTCGTTGCGGGTGTCACCGGTGTCGACGCTGCCGATTCGGCACTGGTGCCGATGGCTGTTGGTCGCTGTCACGGTGAAGGTGTAGGCGGTTCCGTTCGTCAGATTGCTGACCAACTGACTCGTTCCCGTTGCCTGAACAGGGGCTTGGGCCACCGATCCGACGTACGGCGTGACTGTGTAGCCAGTAATGGGACTGCCGCCGCTGGACGGCGCGGTCCAAGAAACCGTCGCCGATCCGTTGGCGCCGATGGCGGTGACGCCGGTTGGCGCTGCCGGGGCCGTGACAGGCGCTGTCGGAGTCACCTCAGTGGACGGCGCCGAAACGGCGCCAGAGCCGACCGCGTTGATCGCGATCACCTTGAACGAATAGGCGGTGCCGTTCGTCAGCCCGGTGATCGTGGCGCTGGTACTCGGCGGTGCACCGGAGATGTCAGTTGTTGGTTGAGCGGCCGAACCGATGAACGGCGTGATGCGATAGCCGATGATGGGGCTGCCGCCGTCAGACTGCGGTGGTGTCCACGACACCACTGCCGATGCGTCCCCGGGATTGGCGGAAACTGCTGTCGGCGGATCCGGGAGGGTGGCCGGGACCACCGGAGTGGACGAAGTAGACACCGGGCCCGTTCCGACAGCGTTCGTGGCGGTCACGGTGAACGTGTACGCAGTGCCGTTCGTCAAGCCTGTGACAGTCGCGCTGGGTGCCGTGGCACTCACCGAGATTGGTGTTTGAGCGACTGAACCGACGCTGGGGGTAACCGTATAACCGGTGATAGGGGTGCCCCCATCGGCAGGTGCGGTCCAGTTAACTATTGCAGAGGAGTTTCCTGGTGTCGCCGAGACTCCGGTGGGTGCGCCGGGCGCCGACGGTGCGGCATTTCCTGATTGGGTGCTGAACGTGACGTCGACGAAGTAGTGGCTATTGGACCAACTCGATGTCGGGAACGCGTCACTGCCATAGGTGTAGGTGCCGAGCAATCCAGTGAGCGGAGAGTTGATAACGGGTGAGCCGAAGTAATTGCTGGAGACCGAGAATCGGCCATTCGGCATAAAGGTGCTGGCGACATAGGTCGTACCTGCAGTGACGCTCACGGGTGACGAGAATGACGCGACCTGCCATCCCGGATTGGAATTCTGATAGGTCAACGTTGCCAATAGCGTCCCGTCGGTCGTGTACAGCGCGCCCGTATGGGTGCCGGTATTGGCCGCATCGCGGTAATACCTCAGACCCACAATTGACCCATCAACTGAGGGAGTGAATCTGAGGCCGACGGTGATTGGCTCTGCATCCCCCGAGTCGGAGATCTGCGGGGTAGCACTGTTCGTCGAGCAGGGAGCAGGGGCATGCTGACACCGCAGTTGAGTCGGCGGCGGGCCCACTGCCAGACGAACTGGTTGCGGACACCCTGAAGGTGTAAGCGGTGCCGGCTGCCAACCCGCGTCATGACGGTGCTGGTACCGGGCGGAGCGCCCGCAACTGTTTTTGACGTCTGGGCAATGGCTCCGATGAACGGCGTGACCGTGTATGACGTGATCGGGTGACCGCCGTCTGAGGCCGGCGCGGTCCAGCTGACCACGGCGGACCCGTCACCTGCCGTCGCTGTGACCGCGATCGGAGCGCTTGGCAATGGCGAAGGAACGATCGAGTTCGATGCGGCCGATGGCGCGCTGCTTCCCAGCGAGTTGGTCGCCGACACGCGGAAGGTATAAGCGGTTCCGTTCGTCAATCCACCCACCGTCGCGACAGTTGCTGGTGACGATCCCGATACAACGATCGGGCTTTGCGGTACTGCCCCAATGTAGGGCGTGATCGTATACGCGGTAATCGGGCTACCGCCGCTGAATGGAGCCGACCAAGAGACCGTAGCGGAAGCGTCGTCAGGCACTGCGGTCACGCCTGTGGGCGAATTGGGCACTGTCGCCGGCGAGAACGCAACATCGACGAAGTAGTAACCATTGTTGTACGAAGAGGTGGGGAAGCTGGCATTCGGGCCGTAGGTGAACAGACCCGCCGTGCCAGTCAGGGGGTCGTTGATCACGGGACTGGCGAAGAAATTCGAGGTGTAGGAGTAGCGCCCATTCGGCATGAATGCGCTCGCAACGTAGGTGGTGCCGCCGTTGACGGTGACCGGCGAGTCAAACGATGCGCTCTGCCACCCTGGCCCCGCGGCCGGGAAAGTGAGTGTGGCAAGTGCTACGCCGGCGGACGAGTACAGAATTCCAGTGTTGGCGCCGCTGTTTGCTTGATCGCGATAGATTCGAAGGCCAGAGAGGAAACCATCCTGTGACGGGCGGAAACTCAGTCCCAGGGTCACCGGACTGGTGTCCCCTGAATCGGAGACTGCTGGGGTCGCAAGGCTCGGCAAGAGGCTGCACGGGCACGCTTGCGGCCCTGACGTGGTGAAGGTTGTGGTGAGTGGCTGAGCCATCACGGCGCCACCCAGATTCTTCGCGTCCTTGACTATTACTATGTATTGCTGACCCGGCGCAAGTTCCGTCGCTGGTATGAATTTTGCGGTGGTCGCCAACGGCAGGCTTACCGTCTCGCCGGCAACCGGGGAACCATTGGCGCTGGCGAGAGAAATCGACGCCGAGCCCTGTTGGATCGCCGTACTGAAATTGACCTCAATTGACGTTGTCACCGGTACGGATGTCGACTGATCCGGTGGGTTCATGGCGGCCACGGTGGGGGCACCTTGGACGGTAAAGACCGGGTCGACAAAGTAGTTCGCGGTCGACACAGCCAACGGAGCACCCGCACCATAGCTGTATCGACCTGCACTGCCCGGGGTGTGCAGCGGCGCCTTGTCGATCGGCGAACTCAATCCGCCAACTGTGTAGGAGTACCGACCGACCGGTGCTCGATAGGAAGCGATGTAGGTGGCGCCGGACGTCACGGACACCGCCGCGGGGAAGTTAGCAGTTTGCCATCCTGTCGCGCCCTCGCCGGTCACCGGAGCAGTGGCCAACTGATCTCCGTTGGAATTCCACAGCGAAACGGTGTGCGGACCGTTGTTACCGGCGGCCTTGTAGAACCGCACACCGGTGATCTGCCCGGCTGTGTCTGCGGTGAAAGTGACACCGAGTTCGACACTTGCGGAATCGTCCGCCGCCCCGACCGTCGGAACATCTGAGTCGTTGAAGATGCTGCAGGGGCACACTCCGGGAACGCCGTCGGGCTTGGCCGTCGTGAAGGACCACGTGGCCGGCGTCATCGCAGCACCATTGGCGCTTGCGCCAACAGCGACAGAGTATGACTGTCCAGCGGTCAACGCTGAACTGGGGGTAAACGTCGCAGTCAATTGGTCAATAGCAACTACCCCGGCCACTGAAGTTCCGGCAGAATCCTTGACATCGAAGCTCACGGTACCTTGGTCGGGCGCTCGATTGAATGTTGCCGAGATGGGGACCGACGCTGGAACGCTCGACGCGGTATTCGCCGGAGTATTCGAGTACACACTGAGCGGCGTCGAGTCGGTGGATGAGAATACCACGTCAACATAGTAGTTGGTCTGGTTAAAACTGGCCGTCGGCATGCCTTGACTCGTGGTGAAGACTCCATTCAGGTTCGCCAATCCCCCTGGCGCGGACAACTGGCCCGATCCGTGGCCCTGGTAGGAGAAGTAGTATTGATCGGCAGAATAGCGGCCGTTAGGCGCGGTATAGGCTGCAACATAAGTGGCATTCGCGGCGACTGGGACGGCTTGCGAAAACGACGCAGTCTGCCACCCAGTCGCGCTCTCATCAATGAAGGTGACATTCGCGAGTTGAGTTCCATCCGCCTTATACAGGGCTCCCGTGTGGGTGCCAGTATTGCCGGCGCCTTTGAAGAATCGGAGTCCGGTGACGAACCCACTCGAAGTGCTGGTGAACTTCACTCCGAGCGTGACAGCACTGGAATCAGACGCAGCCTGTGTACCTGGCGTGACATTGCCGAAGATGCTGCACGGGCAGGCGGTATCCAGGGACAGAATCGTCGGCACCGACTGAATATTCGCCGAGTCATCAATTGCTCGCGCCTGGATCAGTCCGGAACCCGGCCCGCCAACGGCCCCTGTGTAGGAGAAGTTCGTTGTCCCCTGAGCCGGATGCCAGGACGAGCCGGCGTCGAGTGACACCTCCACACCCGCCACCTGCCCGCCGCCCGCGTCCGTCGCCGTCCCCGTAACGGTGACGATGGTTCCCTGCGCGATATCTGGCCCCGAACTCGGCGAGGTAATCACCGCAGTCGGTGCCTGAGTGTCGGTCGATTTCGTCGCTGGTTCCAGATCCGGGATCAAGGTTGTCGCCGTTGCATTCATGTCCGCCAGGACGTTGACGGTTGCCTGCTGCATTCGCGTGTCAACCGGCGACACTGTGCCGTCATGGGATGTGTCGAGCGCCCATGACCACTGAATTGTTCCGGCGCCGAAGACCAGCGCACCGCTTTGCGCCTTGTAAAGGGTCAGATGGTGTGTCGTGGTGCCCGGAAGTACGGTATTGCCAAAGTCCTGCAAGTACTGTGGCGTTGGTCCGACCGTCGTCGAGAGGCGTATCAATCCGGCAGGACGGAAGCCATTGTCCACATCCTCGTCGGATTCGTAACCCACCGTGTGCGGCGCCAGTTCAGTGCTGGTCCCCGAAGGCATGTTCGCCAATGATGTATTGCGCCATAACCGCAACTTGCCTTCGCTATCCGAAACCGTAATGGCAAGATCACTGTCATTGGCGAAATACATCGTTCCCGTCAGGGCATTTTCGGGCTTTCCGACACCGAACCGCGGGTCCCGCCAGGTGGAGGTTGAGGTTACCGGATCGATCTGGGTATTTGCCCAGGTGTCCTTATAGCAGACGAGTGTGCGGTTGGGGCTGTTCGCGCCGTCCTCGCTGGGCTCCCAGCGAGTCTTCCAATAGACCTCATTTCCCGAAAAGAAGGCGAGGTTGACACCTGCATCCCTGGCAGCTTCAACATTTGCCCGCTGGTCTGCTGACCAATACTCGTCATGACCTACCGAGAGAAATACCTTGTGATTCAGCAGGTTCGTGGCGTTCCCATTCAGGTTCTTGCCACTCTGGTCGGTATCCAGGCTTGAAATGTAGGATGTGTCGTAGCCGTTGGCTTCGAGGAAGCGAAGCATCGGATACTCGTTGGAGAACAGGAAGTCCCGCCCTGAGTTGTCGCCTCGGGTGAGAAACGGGCGGTTGTAGCTGACCTTGTATGCTCGACCGTTGGCCAAACCTCGATAGAAGTCAGATTGTCCATAAGTGTTGTAGGCCTGCCAGGTGGAATCCGATGTTTGGAAGACAACGTCGGAATTGCTGCCGTCATTGCGAACGACGAAAGGTATGTGACTGTCACCACCCGTGTCGGACCTGATCAGTCGAGCGATATAGACGCCTGAAACGGCTGTCGCCGGAACCGCCCATGAAGCCGAAACCGCCCAGGTTCCGCAGTCGTAGATCTCCGTTGCTGGGTTGTTGGCGCACGCCGGCTGGTTCTGGGGGAGAGGGGCAGACGGAGAAACATCAGCGACCTTCCGCGCACCATCTCCCTGGTAGTAGCCGAGCCGATAGATCTCAATCGAGTATGCGGTGGCGTCGGTATCGATCTTGAATTGGATCGTGTTACCGCGGTTGACGCTCATCTGGGTCGCGAAACCCTGGATCGACGTATCGCCGACACCATCTGATATCCCAGGTCGACTGGGGAGTACCAGGCAGTTGGTTCTCACAGACGATCTCGTTGCCCGCGCAGGCTGCGGCGGCCGCTGCCGTCGCCGGTGGTGCCACCACCACCAAGAGGCTGACCATGAGCAACAGAGAACTGAGGGCGGCGACGAACCGCCGTCCGGCTCGGGGCCTGTCAACCCGGGGTCCGAACATTCGACCGTCAGATCCCATGCGACGTGCTCCTTGATCTGCGCCGACCAACCGCATGCGCACTCCCGTGTCTCTGCCGACCAACGAGCGGCAACCCCGCTCCCCACCCGACGCCGATGTCGATGACCTCGCCTCGACATTGCGATGAAATGACGCCGAACAAAGCCACCCCGGATGGCTTCACTCACCGCTGACCGCTCGGCACGCAAGGTCACTACGCTCTGTGGTCAACAGCGCTCAATATAGGCCATCCGGCTGATCGATGGTACCTGCAGGCTGCAAAAGTCCGACCAGCACCGCCCAGGCAGGGCTGGATTCGCTACTGTGCGTCATCACCTCACTCTCAATCGTGCGGGATTTGGCCTAACCCGCAGACGGTCGCGGCCATGCCAGCTGTATCGGCGGCTGAGCCGGTCCGATAGAGACGTGAAGTTCTCTGCCGTCGTTCCTGGGTCAGTTGGCGGTCTCCGTCGGCGCGTTGAACGGCGTCCCGCTGTTTGTCACGCCGATGTCCCGCAGTACCGGACTGCCTGAGCCGCCGGTGGCGGACATCTCCACCCGGTACTGCAGATAGCGCGAGCTACCGACCACTCGGCCACCGGACGCGACCGGCGTCCAAGCCGACCAACTGGCGTCGGGTTTGGCGGTGCTGCCAATCCGGACGCTGACCCGCAAGGTCGCACCCGCCGGAACGTCGGCCTGATAGGTCAGTCGGTCCCAGGTCACCATCTCGTGGGCATCCATCACCCGCGACACCCGATTGCCGCTGCCGGCCCCACCCCACAACCGCACCCAGTCAATTGTCAGTGGACTGCCGTCGGCCGCCGTGTCCCGTGCTCGCAGTCGCATGAGCGGAATCGAGGCCTTCATCGTTGCGACCTGTGCGTCGTCGACGTAGTAGGTGAAACCCGCCGTGGTCCAGTCGATCCGGTACTCGTGCGCGGTACCGAGCTTGTCCTTGAGCTCGACCGTTTGCAGGCGGTCGGTGCTGAGCGCCGCGTAGAGCTTGCCGTTGCGCACGCCGAACATGGCCCAAGGGTCGTTGACGTTGCCGGCGGCGAAGCCGGCCCATTGAGTGCCCTGCCCGGCGAACGTCGCCTGAAACACCAGTGACCGCCCAGGTCCGAAGAGCGGACTTGGTTCCCGCCCGATTGCCATCCAGCACCAGACTGCCGCGTTTGAACACGGTCGTACCTGCCGCCGCCTCCGACTGCTGGTCCCAATCCGCCGGCAGCGATGCAGAGCTGAACTCGGCGGCGACGGTTGGTGCCAGCGATACCTCGCCAAGTCCGTCCTGCTGCACGGAGGTGCCGGACTGCGAGCTGACGTTGCGGAATTGTTCAGCGGTCATGTCGGCCACGCCGGAGGCAGCGGCGACGAAGGTCGCCGGCGGGTCGGTGACGACCGGCCAGGTGGTCGCATTGCCGGCCGCATCGACGCTCGACACTCGGTAGTAGTAGGTCGTTCCGGGCTGTAGACCGGTCGCCACCACGGTGTGGGCAGTGTTCTGGCTATCGTCAAACAGATCGGTGAGCTTGTCCGGCTGCCGGCCGTAGAGCACTGTCGCGTCGGCATTCTCATCGGTACCCCAGGTGACTTCGACCGTGCCGTCCGGCAACGGCCGCGTGTTCACCGCTGAGACGATCGGCGCAACCGTGTCCTGGGCGATCGCGACGACGGGCGCGAAGCGTGCCTCGAACAGCGTCGGTGCGGCAGCGGAAGCACCCTGAACGGCCGAGCCACGCAGACCGGCCGGTGCTGGGGGTGGGGCGGCATAGGTGGCCGTATAGCTACCGGGTTGGGCCAGGAACATTGCGTAGCTGACCCCCTTGATCACCGTCGTGGTGAACGAGACCGGACTACCACCGCGGGTCAAGCCGGTCAGGGTGGTGCCGCCGGTCCCCGTCGTCGGCACCATGCCGGTCAGACCATTGGCACCGGCACCGACGTTGACCTTGAAGGACAGTGTGTTGCCGGCCCAGCTCAGGTCGGAGTATGACGATCCGTTTCGGCCGTCGAGCCAGGTGAGCAGCTGACTGGCGCTGATGACTGGAACGCCGTGCGCGATGGCGGACGCCATCAGTTGGTCGCTTTGAAACTCGGTCGCGGCGTCGGTGTGCTCGTTGGCGACGAATGCGCCGTAGTAACCGAGCGGGCCGATTGCGTTGTCCAACAGTCTGTTCGGGGTCAGCGGATAACTCTGGTCCGACTCGTCGGTCATCTGGGTCGCCGCCTGGTAGACGTCGATGAGGCCACCGTTCTTGGCGGAGAACCGCATCGGCATCCCGGAGCCGGTCATGAATCCCGGCCGGTCGCCGACCCAGGAGCCTGGCCAGTAGTAGTAGTTGGTATCCAGCCGGATTCCGTTCTGACCCTCGATGGTGGCTTGGCTCGCATAGTCGGACCAGACGATGCAATGCAACCGATTCGTGACGGGCGAGCCCACCCCTGCGTACTTCTGGTTCCACGCGCTCAGTTGGGTGGTGTAGTTGTCGGCCAGCGAACCCGGGGTCCAGTTGGCGCAGTTGCTCGTCGTGTGGAGGCCGACCTCGAAGCCATTGTTCTTGTAGCCATTCGCCTGGGAGTTGCTCAGCGGCGTGCTCGGGTAAATGTAGGAGGTGTACCGCAGGCACTCCCAGTTATCCACGACGCAACCGGTGGGGCTGTTCGCCGCGTACTGGTCGAACCGTCCGGCGGTGCCGCCGTTCCCGTGATCGTCGCCGGTGCCAACGACGACCGCCTTGCCGCTCCGCGGGAAGTACCAGAACCGGGGCAACGGCTTTTTGTCGAGGTTCATCGCGCCGATCAGGTTGGCGAGCAGTCGCTGCTGCTCATCCGCCTGCGGGATGGCCACCTTGGTCAGATTCACCCAGTCGGTGCTGGCCCCGCCGAAGTACAGGTCGTCCGACCGGATCGGCGCCTGGTTGTCCCGTTCCTGCTGGTCCCATGCCGGGTTGCCCTGCCGCAGGTACACCGTGGACTGGGCGAGGTCGTAGGTGAAGGCGGCCGCCTGTCCCCCGCTGCCGCCGACGTTGACCAGTGACACCGCCGGGTTCGTCGTTGCAGCGGTCGCGTTCGTGAAGAGCGTGGCGACCGCTCGGGCGCCGTTGAGCGTGTATCGATCAGCCAGCCCGTGGTACTGGATCGTCTGATCGGTGATTCCCGCGCCGGGGGCCTGCGTCGTATCGATCTTGAGGTAACCCTCAGCGAGGGTGCCGGTGGTGCTGGTCAGCCCGAGGAGCCCGGCGAGCTGCTTGTCGGGCCGGAAGGTGATCAGGTTGCCGCCCGCCGTCACCCAGGCAGTGAACATGCTGACTTGCCCGGCGGTCAGCGGCGTCGACCCCAGCACGACCACGTCGTACTGGCTGAGGACTGTGGCCGTCACAGTGGACAGCTCGGCGGTGGCGAACTCGTTGAGGCCCTCGGTGCGGAGCATCTCGGCGACGAACGGAGTGAACTGGCTGGCCCCGGCGGCCGAGTTCTTGATCATCAGCACCGGGCCACCCGGCCCCTGGTCGGGTGGCGGCGGGGGTGGCGCCGCAGTCGTGAAGGTCCAGCTGACCGGCGACATCGTATTGTTGGCGGCATCTTTCGCGCCACTGACGGTGGCGGTGTAGCTGGCCGAGGAGGCCAGCGCCGCGGCCGGCGTGAACTTGGCCGTGGTCGTGGCTGGGTCGTAGGTAACGGAACCGGCCACCGCGCCGGCCGGGCCGGTGACGGCTATGGAGACGGTGGCAGCCGTGACGGGTTCACTGAAGGTAGAGCTGACCGTCGTGCCGGTGGCGACACCACTCGCATTGGGGGCCGGCGCCCTGGCGATGACCGTAGGGGCGGTGGTGTCCGCCGCGGTGGTGTCGAACACGACGTCGACCCAGTAGTTCGAAGATTGATAGGAGTTGGTCGGGAAGCCGCCGCCACCATAGAGGTACACGCCGTTGGCGCCGTCGGTTCCGTTGGCAAGTGCGGTCAGCGGCCCTCGGGACACTGCCGACGTAAAATCCGCCCGGTGAATTGGCGGAATAGAAACCTGCGTCAGTGTGATACGAGGCGATGTAAGTCGTGCCGGCTGTCACCGGTACCGGTGCCGGCAGGGTGGCGGTCTGCCAGCCGGAGCCGGTTTCCCCGGTGTAGGTGACCGTGGACAGCCGACTGCCCGAGCTGGTCCACAGCGACCCAGTGTGGGTCCCCGTATTGCTGGTTCCCTTGTAGAACCGCAGCCCGGTCACGTAACCACCGGTGGAACTTCGGAACTTGACACCCAGTTCCACCGACGAGTTGTCGTTCACTGTCGGCGTTGCCGGAACTGCCGTGTTGGCCCAAATAGTGCAGGGGCAGGCCGACGCCGCCGCCCCGGTGGTGAAGGACCAGGAGAACGGGGCCATCGTGTTACCGCTGGGATCCTTCGCTCCACTGATGGTCGCGGTGTGCACGGTCGTCGCGGCCAATGCAGCCGTCGGTGTGAAGGTCACCGTTCGGCTGGGTGCGTCATAGACGGCGCTGCCCGGCACGGCGGTCGCGCCGGCCGCGAGAGTCAGGGCCGCGGTGCCGGTTTGGATCGGCTCACTCAAAGTGGCGGCCACGGTGGTGGTCCGCGGGACTCCAGTGGCACTTGCCGCGGGGCTGGTGGCGGTGACGGTCGGTGCTGTGGTGTCCACCACGGATGTGTTGAAAACGACGTCAACCCAGTAGTTCGTGGACTGATAGGTGTTGGTCGGGAACCCGCCGCCGCTGCCATACCGGTAGACCCCGTTGGCCCCGTCCACACCGTTGGCCAACGCATGCAGTGGGGCGTTGTCCACGCCCTGGGTCGCCAGCGCGCCTGCGTCGGCCGAGTAGCGACCGACCGGGGCGTAGTACGAGACGATGTACGTGGTATTCGCCGAGATCGCGACCGGTGCGGCGAAATTTGCCTGTTGCCAACCGGTAGCACTCTCCCCGGTGAACGTCACGGTCCCGAGATTCGAACCGGTGGCCGTCCACAAGTGACCGATGTGCGTGCCGGTATTGCCCGCGCCCTTGAAGAAGCGCACGCCGGTGACGAAGCCGTTCACGTCAGAGCGGAACTTGGTGCCCACCTCAACAGCCGCTGTGTCGGCCTCTGCCTGGTTGACCGGGGTCGCCGTTGCGGTCCAGATCGAGCAGGGGCACGGCAGTGCCGCGCTGGCCGGCGCGGCAACCGCCATGGGCACCAGCAGCGAGACGAACAGGGCCATGGCCAAAGCCATCGGTAGCGGGACGTGCGATGTCCGAGCTGGGCGCGGACGTACCTCGGACCGTGCATGTCAGTTCCCCTCAGCCCGCCGCGACGAAGGCGACGTCCACCCAGTAGTTGCTCGATTGCCAGGAAAGGTTCGGGAAGCCGCCGCCCGTCCCGTAGCGGTACACACCGTTCACGCCGTCCTGGCCGTCCCGCAGGGCATGCAGCGGTGGCCTGTCGATCCCCGACGCGGCGAAGAAGCCGGCGTCGGCCGCGTAGCGACCGACCGGGGCGTAATACGACACCGTGTACGTGGTGTTCGGAAGGATCGAGACCGGCGTCGCGAAGTTGGCCTGTTGCCAACCGGTGGCGCTCTCGCCGGTGAAAGTGACCGTCGCAAGCTGTTGGCCGGTGCTGCTCCACAGACGGCCGACATGGGTACCGGCATTGCCGGTGCCCTTGTAGAACCGCATGCCCGTCACATTCCCGGCGACGTCCGAGCGGAACTTGGTGCCGATCTCCACCGGGGCGGTGTCCTGCTCGGCCGGGGTCGCCGGGTACGGCGGTGCCGGCCCAGATCGAGCAGGGACAGGACGGCCCCGCGGCCGTGGTGAATGACCATGATGTTCCGGTCATGACGTTTCCGGCGAGGTCCTTCGCACCGCTGACCGCCACCGTGTAGGTGGTGTTCGCGGCGAGCGCACCCGTCGGGGTGAAGGTCGCACGTTGCGTGGTGAAGTCGTAGATCACGCTGCCGGGTACCGGGCTGCCGTTGGTGCTCAGTGCCACCAGGACGGTGCCGGTTTGTAACGGCTCGCTGAAGGTCGCCGTTGCTGTGGTGCCGACCGCAACACCCGTCGCTCCGGCTGCCGGCGACTGAGCAGTGACCGTCGGGGCTGTGATGTCGGCGGCCGCAGTGGTGAACGTCCACGAGACCGGCGCCATGGTGTTTCCACTCGGGTCGGCCGCGCCGCTGACCGTCGCGGTGTAGGCGGTGTTCGCGGCCAGTGCGGCCGCCGGTGTGAAGTTCGAACGCTGGGTGGGCGCGTCATACCCGATTCCGCCCGCTACGGCATTGCCGGTGGAGTCTCGGACCGACCAGCCGACCGTGCCGGCCTGCACCGGCTCGCTGAAGGTCGCCGTCAGCGGGGCACCGGTCGCGACGCCCGTCGATCCAGCGGCGGGTGACGTCGCGGCGACCGTGGGAGGTGTGGTGTCCGGCGCGGTGACGGACGGAACGAAGACGACGTCGACCCAGTAATTCGCCGAGCGGTAGGGCTGCGTCGGGAAGCCGCCGCCGCTGCCGGGCCGGTAAACACCGTTGGGCCCGTCGACCCCGTCCTTCAGTGCCTGCAACGGCGCCGCGTCGACGCCCGACGTCAGAAAGTAATCCTCGTCCTGGGAGTAGCGACCGTTGGGTGCGTAGTAGGAGGCGACATAGGTCGCCCCCGGGGTGAGGGTGACCGGCGTGCTGAGGTTGGCCTGCTGCCAACCCGATGCCGACTCGCCGGTGAAGGTGACGGTCGCGAGCGGGGTGCCACCGGTCGAGGCCCAGAGGTGGCCGACGTGGGTTCCGGTGTTGCCCGGACCCTTGTAGAACCGCAGGGCCGTCACCTGGCCGGCCACCTCCGAGCGGAACTTCACGCCCATCTCGTTCGGAGTGTTGTCCGGGTCGGCGGCCACTGCCGGGGTCGCACCCGACCCCCACAAGCTGCAGGGGCAGGAGCGTGCACCGACCGTGACCGGAACGGTGGCCACGGCACCGATGTTGGCGCTGTCGTCAGTGGCCCTGGCCATGATCGTCGCCGCGCCGGCGCTGCCGGGTGTCCAGGCGTAGGTCCAGGTCGCCCGCCCGGTCGCCGGGTGCCAACTGGTCCCGCCGTCGGTGGAAACTTCGACCCCGCCGACGACGCCGCCACCGGTGTCGGCCGCCGTACCGGAGACGGTGATCGCGGCACCGGATTGGACGCTCAACCCGCTGGTCGGTGCCGAAATGCTGATCGTCGGCGCGACGGTGTCCGTTGACTTCGCCGCCAGGGTCAGCCCCGATTGAATGGTGACCGGTTGGGCCCCCATGTCGGCGAACAGGTTCACGGTGGCCTGCTTCATCGGCGTGCTGGCGGCGCCAGAGCCCCTGTCGTGCTTGTTGTCCAAGCCCCACGACCATTGGACAGTGCCGGCCCCGAACACCAGCGCGCCGCTCGGGGCGCGGTAAAGCGTCAGGCTGTGGGTGGCGCTACCGTTGCCGTAGGTCGAGCCGTAGTCCTGCAGCACCTGAAGGCCGCTGGCCTGGGTGGTCGACAACCGGATGAGACCGGGTGGGCGGAAGCCGTTGTCGGCGTCCTCGTCCCATTCGTAGCCGACAGTTCCGGAGCCAAGAGTGGCCGTCGCACCGGCCGTCTGACTGGCTACCGTGGTGCCGCGCCAGAACCGCATCTTGCCGTCGGCGGCCGGCACCCGGAGGTTGACCGTGCCGGAGTTAACCTTGAAAATCGTTCCGGTCAAACGGTTCTCGGGTCGACCGCCGTCCTTTGGCGGACTGAATCTTGGGTCGCGCCAGGTGCCGGTCCACGTCGAGGGCAGCGGATCGATGATGGCGTTGGCCTGCGTTTCCTTGTAAGTGACCAGCGTGCGGTACGGAGTATTGGTTCCGTCCTGGCTGTTTTCCCAGCGGGTCTTCCAGAACACCTCGTTTCCGCTGAAGAAGGCCAGATTGACGCCGGCGTCGCGGGCCGCCTCGACGTTGGTTCGTTGATCGCCCGACCAGTACTCGTCGTGGCCGACCGAAAGAAATGCCTTCGGCATGAAGTTGCGCATGCCCAGGTGCTGCGGGCCGCCACGATCGGTGTCGACACCGGAGGCGTAGCTGACGTCGTAGCCGTTGGCCTCCATGAACCGCACCATCGGGTACTCGGAATTGAAGACGAAGTCCTCCGGCCCAGTTCCGCGGGTGCCGAACGGACGGTTGTAACTCACCTTGTAAGCCCGACCAGCGGGCGATCCGACATAGAGGCTGTTGCCGCCGTACTGGTTGTAGGCCTGCCAAGTGGTGTCGGAGGTTTGGAACAACAGGTCAGACCTACTGTCATCGTTGCGAACGACGAAGAACACGTGGCTCGCGCCGGCCGTCCCGTCCGTCCGGACGAGTCGGGCGAAGTAGATACCGGACACCGCGGTGGCGGGTACCGACCAAGACGCTGAAACCGCCCAGTTCCCACAGTCGATGAGTCCTGTCGAATCGCTCGTGAGGCAGTTCGGCTGGCTCTGGCGGCCAACGGGGTTGACGGTGGCGATCAGCCGAGCCCCGTTGCCGGCGTAGTAGCCCATCCGGTAGATGTCCAGACGGTAGGACGTTGCCGCCGTCTTGACCTTGAAACTCTCGGTTTCGCCGACGTTCACGCTCATTGCCGTGGCGAAGCCCTGGATCGTCGCGCTGCCCGAACCACTCACATCCCAGACGCTGCTCGGGCTGCCCGGCTTGGTGTTCTCGCAGGCGATCGCATTGACGACCGGCACATCACACGGCGCGGCGTACACGGTTTGCGCAGGCAGTGCCACCAACAGCGTTGCGCCGAGCAACGCAGTCAGGGCGACACCGAGTGATCGCCTCGAACGGGACCTCAGGATTGGTTGTGGTGCACGCATTCCACCCCTCCAGTCAACGCCGCAACAGCGAACTCGCAGGGGATGGCCGGACGAAAGAACCGGAAACCTGGTCCCTTGCGCACCGTCGCCCGACCGAGAGTGCGGCAGTAGTAAATCACGCTCCGCAAGAGGCGTCACGACCCTATTCGGATATTCCTACTCGTACAGGCCAATCTCCAGGGCGATTCCTACGCAGAGTAACCATCGTGGCCTGACTGACGCGATCCGCGGGAGAGTATGCCAGGAGGACCGCGTGGCGAGCGCCAACCAACGACGATCCGGCGGCGAGTGTGCTCGCCGCCCGGGCCACCGCACGGAGCGCGAGAATCCACCCGGGTGGCATATCCGGCGGTCGCCGAACAATCGGTCAGATCTATCGCACATTGACCGAAGGAATTTCGTCAGATACCCTTATTGGCAGGAGATTCTCTATGCAAAGGGGTTGATCATGACAGTCTTTCCACGGGTAGCCATCTTGGATGGCGTGCCGGACGCCGACCACCTCCGCGCGTTGACCACCTCCCGGGGCTACCGCGTGACCACTGCCGCCGAAACCCCCGACGTCATCGTCATCGGGGCTGGCAGTGCGGTGGGCGCGAGCACCGTCGACGCAGTTCGCTCCGGTGTCGGACTGGTGGTGCTGGTCGATCCCGCCCGGCACAACAATGCCTCCGCCGCCGCCGAGGTAAACGCCCTGCTGGCGGAAGCCGGTATTGAGATCCATGACGACACCGCCACCGGATGCGCACGGGCTGTCCGCGACGAGACGGCCGCCGTCACCGAGCTGGATCTGCTTGGCTCGGGTCGACCCCGCCCAACTGACCGTCACCCGCACGCTGCAGGTTCAAGCCCCTGCCGCCACCCTGCTGCGTTCGGACGCAACGGCAAAGAACCCGGTCGCGGCGGTCTCCGAGTTCGGTCAGGGCCGGGTCGTCGTGCTCGCCATCCGGCCGGCCGACAACACGTCCAGCGACGAACTGGTCTTCAACGCGATCACCTACGCGGCCGGGCACCTGCGGCACCGGCGGGCGCCGATCCGGTCGACCACCACCGCCGACCCGTCCTGGCTGCGGCTGAAGGCGGCCGTCACCGAACTCCAGGGCCTGCAGGTCGCCGACGGCTCCGTGCCGGACACCGAGAACCACCGAGCAGCGACCACCCTGGTCCACAACATCATCGATGCCGTCACCGAGATCTCGCCGCGCTTCCCGCACGACGGCGACTACCTGGCCGCGCTGGTCAAGGACTTCACGCGGTGGAGCGAGGGCGGGTTCGCCGTCCCCGACTTCCTCGACTCGCTGAATGCGTTCCACCCGGAGACCAGCCGCATCGACGGTCGCGAGCACCTGGTGGTCTTCCCGATGTACACCCAGAACGGCAGCCCCGACCGGCACGTCGAGGCCGTCCTCGTGCAGGTCATCTGGCCGGAGTTCATCGCCGACCTGGAGGCCGGCGCCTACTCGAACAAGCTGTTCGTGCCGATCCGGTTCCTCGATTTCACCCCCGGCTACGACACCAACTCCGCTGTGCTGTTCCCGGAAACCGTTGCCATGCGCGAGGTTCCGAAATTCACCTGGGGCGCGATCTTCGCCGACCGGGAGGCGGCACGCTTCCGCACCGTCATCTCCGCCGCCGCCGAGACCACCAAACTCGCGTTGCCGCCGGACGCCGCCCGCCTGCTGGAGGATCAGCAACTGACGGAGGAAACCTTCGTCATGTGGGATCTCATCCACGACCGGACCCACATGCACGGCGACCTGCCGTTCGACCCGTTCATGATCAAGCAGCGGATGCCGTACTTCCTGTACTCGCTGGAAGAGCTGCGCTGCGACCTCACGGCCTTCCGGGAATCCGTCGCGCTGGAACAGCAGGGCATCCCGCACGCCCGGCTCGTCCAGTACGCCGTGATCTTCGACCGCATCTTCCGGTTCGCCATCACCGGCAGCCGGGTCCGCAACTACGACGGCCTCGGCGGGCAACTGCTGTTCGCCTGGCTGCACCAGCACCACGTCCTGCACTGGACGGACAATCGGCTGTCCATCGAATGGGACAAGGTCACCGACGCCGTCCTGGAGTTGGGCGAGCAGATCGAGTCGCTGTACTGGCGCTCGATCGACCGGCCCAAGATCAGCCACTGGCTCGCCGCGTACCAGCTCGTGTCCAGCACCCTGGAGCCGCACCCGGCTTCGACCTGGGCGAAAGGCGCTGCAGAGCTCCCGGTGTCGGGACCGCCCAAGGGGCTGACGGATGCCGTGCTGCCCGATGAGTTCCCGCTGTCGATGTTCTACGAAGCGTTGAGCCGCAAGCTCTCCCCCGTCGTTCAGTCCACCGCCGGAATCACCGGATGAGAGAGCGCCGGACCACTTGCCGGGGACTCGGAATGAAGGAGCGAAGGTGACCGGGCCCGCTGGCCGGGTCGTCGTGGTCACCGGCGCGACGGGTTCGGCCGGCACCGCGACCACCCGGGCGCTGCAGGCGGCCGGAGCGACGGTGGTGGCCGTTGGCCAATCAGCCGAGCGCTTGTCGGCCTTGGCCGGCACCGGTGTCTTCACCGAAGTCGCGGACCTGAGCGACCAGCCGGCTGCCGGCCGCCTCGCCGACCGGGTGCGGGAACGGCACGGCGCCGTCGACGGGGTCATTCATCTGATCGGCGGGTATCGGGGCGGTGCGGGCTTCGCGGCCAATACCGACGAGGATTGGCGCTTTCTGTCTGCGGCGCTCATCGACACGCTTCGGCACGTCACGCTCGCCTTTCATGACGACCTGGCTCGGTCGCCGGCGGGACGGGCCGTCATCGTCTCGGCGGCCGCCGCTGCGTCCCCAACTGCCGGATCCGCGAACTACGCGGCCGCCAAGGCCGCGGCGGAGGCCTGGATGCTCGCCCTGGCCGACTCGCTGCGCCGCGCGCAGTCCGGTCGCAAGGAGCATCCGATTCCGCAAACCTCGGCCGCCACGATTCTGGTGATCAAGGCCCTGGTCGACGACCGGATGCGGGCCGAATCTCCGGAGCGGAAGTTCCCGGGGTTCACCCACGTCGACGACCTGGCGGCCAGGTTCGTCGGGCTATGGTCGACTGATGCCGCCGAACTCAACGGCGCCCGGATCAGGCTCGACGGCTGATCGCCGCCGGCCACTGAGATAGTGGCGTCCGGACGGGCGTGCCGAGCGACGCACGACACCACCGTGCCGGCAGCAACCGTCAGCAAGCACGGTGAGCCGGCACCACTACGAACGAAAGACTCCATCGACGTGACCACCCTGCACGACCCCGACAGCCGCGGCTTCGCCTCGGACAACTACGCCGGCGCCCACCCGGAGATCATCGCCGCCATCGCGGCGGCCAACGGCGGGCATCAGATTTCCTACGGCGAGGACGCCTACACCGCCCGGTTGCAGGACGTGATGGCGAGCCATCTCGGTCCCGATGTCGAGGTCTTCCCGGTCTTCAACGGAACCGGCGCCAACGTGCTCTCCCTGCAGTCGATGCTCCCCCGCTGGGGTGCGGTGATCTGCACCGAAACCGCGCACATCAACACCGACGAGAACGGCGCCCCGGAACGGGTCGGCGCCATCAAGCTGCTGACGGTGCCCACCCCCGACGGCAAGCTCACCCCCGAGCTGATCGACCGGCAGGCCTACGGCTGGGGCGACGAGCACCGGGCGCAGCCGCTCGCCGTCTCCATCACCCAGACCACCGAACTCGGCACGGCCTACACCCCCGACGAGATCCGGGCGATCGCCGACCACATCCATCCGCTGGGCATGCGGCTGCACCTGGACGGCGCCCGGATCGCCAATGCCGCGGCCAGTCTCGACGTCCCGCTGCGGGCCTTCACGACCGACGCCGGAGTCGACGTTGTCTCATTCGGCGGCACCAAGAACGGCCTGCTGTTCGGCGAGGCCATCGTGGTGCTGCGGCCCGAGGCGTCAACCGGGCTGACCTACCTGCGGAAAATGAACATGCAGCTCGCATCCAAGATGCGCTTCGTCTCCGCGCAGCTCGTCGCCCTGCTCGAGGGTGACCTGTGGATCGAATCCGCCCGGCACGCCAACGCGATGGCCGCGCGGCTCGCGGCGGCTGTCCGTGACCTGCCCGGTGTGCAGATCACCCAGCCCGTTCAGGCGAACGCCGTCTTCGCGATCATCGACCCCGCGGTCGCCGACCGGTTGCGGCGCAAGTTCCGGTTCTACGACTGGAACCCGGGCACCGGGGAGGTCCGCTGGATGTGCGCGTTCGACACCACCCCGGAGGACATCGACGTGTTCGCGGCCGCCGTCGAGGCGGAACTCGGCGTCCGGGCGATGAGCGGCCGCTAGCCCGGCCAGCGCAACGGCGTCACCAGGGAACCCGCGGCGGAGCCCCGTTGCCCCCATCAACTGCGTCTACTCGTCGCTATCCCAGTGTTCCGCAACGGGTGCAGACTTCGGCGACGGAATCTGATCGGTGATCCGCCGGGTTCCCACGCCAGCCACCCTGAGCGTGGACGCTGCCCGGGTCGATCCGTTCGCCCGGCCGGCACTGCGGTTGCTGCGCCGCACATTTCGTGGATTCTGCGCACTCGCCGCCTCTGCCGCCATTGGGTGGGCCTGCCCGTAAGCGTCGGTGACGTGATCGAGCAGGCTCTCCAGGAAGGCCTCCATCTGCGTCCTGGTGGAGTCCCGCAACGTCCGCAAGTACGCCGTCTGGGACTCCAGTTCCTGCTGCGCCACCGCGGCGGAAAGAGTCAGCTGCGTCAGCTTCTCGTTCGTCTCGCGCTCGAGTGCCTCGGCCCGGCCGAGGGCCTCCTCGTAGACGTGCCGGGCCTTGACCTCCGTCTCCTGTTCGAGGGTCGCCGCATTGCGTCGCGCGTCCTCATACAGGTCCCTGGCCTCGGACATCACCCTGGCGCTGTAACCGTCCGCCTGCTGGACCGTCTTGTCGGCCGTCTGCTGGGCGATGGTCAGCACACTGATCGCGTTGGCGACCTCGTTGCTGCGGCTGTCCCGGTCAACCCGCTCCTGCAGGGTGTCGACCTGCACCTGCAGATCCAGGATGGTGGAGTTGCGCTCGTGGAGTTGCCCACGCAGCTGGTCGACCAGGTCCGCGCAGCGCTTGACGAACGTCTCCACTTCGACGTGGTCATAGCCACGACCCAAGACCTTCGATGACGCGAAGGTGACGTTCTTCAGGTCGGAACCGGTCACCGCATCTGCATCACGGAAATTGTTCGTCGCATCCGTCATGGAAGTCTCCCTCTGGGTGGTCACCGCTAGGCCTCGCTGAATTCTTCGAACTTGATTTGACTCTCGGGCACCCCGGCGCCCACCAATTCCTTGACCGTGGACTCCACCATCGCCGGGGATCCGCAGACGAAAACATCGTGCTGTGTCCAGTCACCGGCCGCGGCGGCAACAGTTCCCACCATGCCGCGCGGGCCTTTCCACCGAATGTCGTCGGAAATAACAATGACGACCGTCAGCCATGAGTAGCGATTGGCCATCGCCTCGAGGTCTTTCCGGTCATAGATTTCCCGCACCGACCGGGCACCGAAATACAAGTGTGTCCGCCGCCCGCCGTCCCTGGCCATCTGGTCGATCATCGCCTTCAGCGGCGCCAAACCCGTGCTGCCGCCGACCATCAGCAGATCCCGGGTCGATCCCCGGTCGAGCGTCATCCGGCCGAAGGGCGGTCCCAGCCGGAGCCGATCGCCCGCGGATGCGCCGCGCACCAGGGCGCTCGAGACCGGGCCGCCGTCGATGAGCCTCGCGTGCAGTTCGATCTCCAGGCCACCGGGGGCGTTCGCGGGGGTATAGAAGCGCCACTCGCGCGGACGCAGCGTGGTCGGCTCCACCGAAACCGACTGACCGGCGACGTAGGGGTGAACTGTCTCGGTACGAACCTTGAGCACGGCGATATCGAAGGTGCGGAGGTCCACCTCGACGACGTCGGCGTCCCACCATGCCGGTTCGGACTCGGCGACCTTCTCGGCTGCGCCCGACATCGCCCCCGCGACAACTCCGTAGGCAGTTGCCCAGTTGTCCTGCAGCTCATCGGTCCAGTCGTCACCGCTGAAATGCCGCAGGGTGGCCAGCAGCGCCTCGCCCACCGCGGGGTAGTGCGCGGACAACGTCCCGAATTTGCGGTGATCCCGACCGAGATCCTCCAGGTAGGGCACCAGTTCACTGACATTGTCGACGTTGGTGACGATCCGGACGAGCGCGCCGACCAGTCGATCCCGCTGCCGGGTCATCGCCGGCGGGAACATCTCCCTGGTCTCCGGGTACTTCAGAAACAGGTAGCTGTAGAAGTACAGCGCGACGTCGTCGCCGCCGTGCGCCGCAACGGCGGCGAAATTGTTCTTCAGTGCTTGGGTATCGAGCGCCACTGTCGAACCTCAGGCGCTCACGATGGCGGACCGCAAGGGTGACAAGGCTTCGACGACCGAGCCGATGGTCTGCTCGTCAGCACCTGCCGCCTGCAACGTCGCGCCGAGATGACCGACCACCTTGTTGAAGGCGGCGTCGGTGATGTCGAGTCCGGAATGCGCCTCGGCCATATCCTGCCCCGTGTAGGTCCGCGGTCCCCCGGTGGCCGTCACGAGCATGTCCGTCTGGTGGCGGCGCAAGGAGATCATGTCGACGTCGGCGAAATACGGCGCCAGCTCGGGATCGGCGACGACCCGCTCATAGAAGGCGTCGACCGCACCCCTGATTCCGTCCTCGGCGCCAAGGGCCTCATAGAGAGTTTGCGTCGGACTTGTCACGGTCGGCTCCTCAGGGGGCAACGGATGCTGGCTGGAGAGTAGCCGTATGTGGCGCAAACGACAAAAAAGGTTAGTCCGTTCGTGGAAACCAGAACCAACCAACCCCGTCGGGTGCGGACGCGGTCGTTACTCTCTGTCGCTATGTGGGCTGGCATTCTGCGCACAGAACTCGGTTCAGCGACATCCTGCCGTGCCGCATCCTGTCGAGGCGCGAGGTTTGTCCGACTCATCTCCACCCTCAGGTGAAGCTGGCCCGGCCCTTACATTCCCGTCGAGGTGCGGGCTCAGGCGCCCGGCCCGGCCACGATCGAGTGCGACGCCGCGCCGCGGGTTCGGTTAACTGAGAGTGAGCGGCGGTACCCCGCGCGCCCTTAGTCGGACCCGACGAAGGAGGGGTGGGCGTCGCTGATTTGCGCGAAACCGGTGCGGTTCTTTTCGGCAGCGATCAGGATGTCCGCGATCTACTGGGCGCTGATCATGTGGGTTGTCCTTCGAGGGTGCTGGGGCGGGGGTCGAATCCGGCGAACCGGTAGGTCTGGTCGATCAGTTTCATCGTGGCGACCGCGCCTGCGGCATCGGTTCGCGTTGGTTCCCCGGTGCGGACCGCATTGGTGAACGCTTCCAGCTGGTAGGTGTACGACGACCGGTTGCCCAGGTGTTCCGTCCGGGTGCCGGCTGCGGTGGTGACGACCAGCCGATCGTCGTTGTGCGGATTGACGAAGTCGGTGATGACTGCGTCGCCGGCACTGCCGATCAGTCGGTGACTCATCTGCTGATGATCGCTGGCCATGTTGCACCCGGCGGTCCCGGTCACGCCGTTGGGGAACCGCAGTTCGGCGGTGATCCACTCGTCGACGCCGGGATGCCCGTCGCGCTCCGCACCGGACGCCGCGACCACTATGGGTTCACCGCCGAGGTGCGACCCGATCATGCGTTGCGTGTGCAGGCTGTAACAGCCCAGGTCCATCAAGGCGCCACCGGCCAGGTCGAGCGACCAGCGCGGATCGGTCGACGGCGGTGCCGGCATGTCCATGATGGACTCGACATGCTGGAGTTCGCCGATCTCACCGCTCTGCAGAATCGCATACAGCCGGGCGATCAGCGGATGGTAGTAATAGTGAAAGCCCTCGAAGAACACTGAGTTCGATTGTGCGGCAATCTTTTCCACATAGGCGGCCTCCGCACTGTTGCTGGCAGAGGGTTTCTCCGTGAAGACATGCTTACCGGCTTGCAGCGCCTTGATGTTCCAGGTGGCGTGCAGGCCGTTGGCCAGTGGGTTGTACACCGCCTCCACCTCGGGATCGGCGATGACCTGCTCATAGCTGTCATGTACCCGTTCCACGCCGTACTTGTCGGCGAACACCTCGGCGCGGCCCCTGTCACGCGCGGCGACGGCGACCAGCCTGGTGCCGGTCAGGCCGGCGGGTTTGATCATGGCGCGCTCGGCGATGCGTGCTGCGCCGAGAATGCCGATGCGGAGCGGTTCCATTTGTCGGTCCTTTCGGGGTCGGGTCAGGGTATGTCGTGATCCTTGAAGGTCAGCAGGGCCTGGGCGTTGACGACCGGATGGGCCGGAGATCAATGCGGCAGTATCGCGTCTGGACCGAGCGAAATTCCGGTAGTCACCTTGGTCACCGACCTGCCGGCCAGCGTTCGACGTGCCTATGTCGGCCTGGACAACAGGGCGGCCGGCTCCACTGCGGCGTTTCTCGTCCATCAATGGATGCACGATCAGGTCGGCAGCGTGCTGGTCCACCCGCAGGACGGCCTTTCCGCGGCGAGGATGAGCGGGAAATGGGTTTTCGGTCGACCTTACGAACAATCGATTCAGCCGGTTGCGGAAACCGGGACGTTGTCCGAGATGTAAGCCTGACCTTCTTCAGGCACCCCGAGCGGGGTGCGAGAGACGACGTCGGGGTCGGCGAACGTGATCGGCAGCGAGGTGGTGAACCAATCCGCCCGCACACTGCTCTCCACCTGGAAATGCAGGTGCGGCACGCACTGGGTGTAGCCGGTCTTACCGGACAGGCCCAGCAACTCCCCCTGCAGCACCGGCGCACCGGTGACGGCCTTGCGTTCGATCGACGGCGCCACCTCGCTCAGATGCAGATACAACGCGGAAGTGCCGTCTCCATGGGCGATCTGGACGAAGTTGGCTTCGTTGCCGATGAGCTGGCTGGTGATCGGACCGGCCTCGGATTCCGTGGTTCCACCGCAGTGCTCCGGTCGCCAGTTGCCGTTCATCAGTGCCACCGTGCCGCCCCGCGCGGCCAGTACCTCGGTGCCTTCCGGGAGGTCGAAATCCCAGGCGTACCGCATGGCGTCGTCGTCGTGGGTTCCGCACCCACTCACACAGCCGCCCATCGCCTGGGTCGAGTAGTTCCCCTGCAGCACCGCATATGTCCCGCCGGCGGCCCAGGGCAGCTGGTAGGCCGACTCGACCGATGGCACCCACAGCCGCAGCGGCGGCAACGACACCCAGAATGATGGCGACCACCGCAACGATCACCCAGCGGAACCGACGAATCACGCTGGTCAGTATGGCCAGCGCCGCACCGGACCGAGGCCGAGGGCGGTGAAGTACCCGGCGGCCCTTGCCTGGATCGCCAGCGGCAGGTGCGATGGGATGGGGTACAGGTCCTGCTCGATGACGGCGAACATGTCCCGATCCAGGGCGGCCAGCGCGTTCAGCAGCGACGGGACGTTGGGCTCGCCGTATGGGGGCTCGACCATGATGCCCAGCGGCACGGCCTCGGCGAGCGACAGCCCTTCGGCCTGCACCCGCTCGCGGACCTTCGGGTCGACCAATTTGATGTGCAGGTAGCTGATCCGCTCGGGGAAATGCTCGATGATCTGCAGGTTGTCGCCGCCGCAGTAGGCGACGTGCCCGGTGTCCAGACAGAGATTGACGTACTTCGGGTCGGTTTCGACGAGGAACTGTTCGATCCGCTCCTGGATGTCCAGGTGGGTATCGGCGTGCGGGTGGGACACCAGGTTGACGCCGTACTCCTCGAAGATCACCCGACCCAGCTCGTTGGTCCCGGAAACCAGGTTCTTCCACCCCTCCGGATCCAGCTCGCCCGGTTCCATCGCCGCACCGGTGTGCAGGTCGGTGTACTGCTCCGGCAGGTGGATCAGGTACTTCGCACCCACCTCGCTGAGCAGTTTCGCCTCCTGGCCGAATTCGGCGATCGCCTTGTCCAGCGCTTCCTTGCCCTTGTGCAGGCCCGCGAAAACCGTTCCACCGCAGACCTTCAGCCCGCGTTGATCCAATTCGTCCCGCAGTTGCTGCGGGTCCTGCGGCAGGAAGCCCTGCGGGCCCAATTCGGTCCAGACATACCCGGCGTTCTGCACGTCGTCGAGGTACTGCTTCCAACCGACTTGGTGATCGTCACGGGCGAACCAGACCCCCCAGGAGTCGGGCGCCGTGCCCAGAGTCAACCGGGAATAGTCAGTGCTGGGCGTTGTCACGAGTTCTCCTGGGGGTATGGGATGACTCTCCAGGTCAGCGAATCGCCGGCCGGAAGACGTTGTCGACAAGTGCGCGGGCCTTGGCCTCGTCAAGGCCGATCGAGCGATCGAGAGCCCTTCGGTAGGTCCTGCCGACTTCTTGCCGGTCGTGCACGGTCTTGGTCAATCTGGTGAACATGTCCTTTTTGCCTCTCTGTGTTGGTGCTGCACAGATGAGACGTCCCGCAAGGGGTAAAGATGACGCGGCGGTGAGCATGATCACCCCGCGGGCAAGTCCGGGCCGTTGATCAGGCACCCTTCAACTCTGCCGACACCCGCTCCAGCATGCGCCGATGAATGTCATCGGCATTCTCCTCCCAGCCGAAGACGCAGACGGTGGCAATTCCGTCGAATTCGACCTCGCGCAGGGTGCCGAAGAACTCGTCCCAGTCGATGTCGCCGTTGCCTATCTCGTTGTGCTGGTGAACGCGGGCATCGACACCGGGTGGATTGACGATGTAGCGATTACCGACATTGGCCCGGTGGTTGTAGCAGTCGGCAATATGCAGGTGGGCCAGCTTGTTGCCGGCATACTTCATCATCCGGCCCAGGTCACCCGCACCGTCGGAGAGATGGAAGGCGTGCGGAGCACAGAAGACGTAGTTGACCCATGGCTTGTTCAACCCACGGATGATCTGCACTGCATCGTCGTTGGTCTCGGAGAAGTCGTAGGGGTGCGCCTCGAGATTCAGTGCAATACCGTACTTCTCGAAGTCCGGGCTCAGCTCTTCCATCGACTTGTAGAAGGCGTGCTCGGACCGCAGCGCGTCATTGGGGTCACCGGAGAGCTCCGACATCACAACGGGGCATTCCAGTTCCGCGGCGATCTGCAGCAGCCGCCGCCAGTTCCGGACCTGGGCCTGCCGCTCCTGCTCGTCGGGTGATGACCAGTTGAACACCGGAACGAGAGTCAGTACCTGGACACCGGTTTCCTTGCACGCCTGCTTGACGTCGGCAATCGCCGCATCGTCGGCCTTGGGATAGCGGTGCCAGAAAAAGAAGTCCGGTCGCGGGGAGAGCTCCAGGTATTCGTAGCCGAGATCGGCCGCCTTCCGGACCTCGTCGGCAACGGAGAGGTCGGCGTGGTACATGGCCGGGTCGAGAGCGATCTTGACCATTGAGAATGAATCCTTCGTCGTCGCGGCTGTGGTGAATAGAGCACTGTGGCGTCAGGAATTGCGGCCGGCACGTGACGGCGTCCGAGCGGGCGGTGGGGAGGGGTCGTGAGTAACCCCTCCCCACACGACTAGTTGTACAAGGCCGGCTTGTCGATGAGCTTGACGGCAATGCGGTCCCCGGAATGCAGGGCCTCGACGGCTGCGTCGGACACCGCTGCTGCCGCGTAGCCGTCGTAAGAGCTGGGTCCGTAGGTGCCACCCTCGCGGACACCATTGACCCACTCCTGGAACTCGGTGTCGTAGGCGGAAATGAATCGCTCGCGCCAGTCCTCCGGCACCCGACCGGAGAACTGGTTGTTCCGCCGAACGGTGACCGGGCTGAAGTCACCCAGGGCTGCGGTACCGGACTCGCCGACCACCTCGCCACGGATGTCATAGCCGTAGCGAATGTTGACGCTGGTCTCGACGTCCACCAGCGCGCCGCTGCTGGTTTCGAACACCAGCAGCAGCGGGTCCTCGAGTTCGCCGCCGAGGGAGTTCCTCCGCGGCTTGAGGACCTGGGCCGCAACGATTTCCTCACCGAACATCCACCGCGCGAGGTCGATGTCGTGCACGGCAGTGTCGGTGATCGCCATCTCGCGCGTGTAATGGCCCGGAACGCTGGGGTTGCGATGAGTGGCGTGCATCATCAGGGGAGCGCCGATGTCGCCGCTGTCGACCACGGCCTTGAGCGCCCGGTAGTAGGCGTCGTAGCGGCGCATGTAACCAACCTGGACCAACCGACGCCCGAAGGCGACCTCGGCGTCGATGATTCGGAGGCAGGCTTCCTGCGTAGTGGCCAACGGCTTCTCGCAGAAGACAGGTTTGCCGGCGGCAATAGCGGCCAACACGTACTCCTCGTGCGTCGGACCCCAGGAGCACACGAGTACTGCATCGACATCGCCCGAGTTGATCAGCTCCTGACCGGTCGAGTAGGCCGACGCACCAGGAATACCTTCGGCGACCCGCTTCGCTTCATCAAGGTTGACATCGGTGACCGCAACGACCGCTGCGCCGGCGAGAACTGTTGTCAGTCGCCGGATGTGGTCCTTCCCGATCATGCCGACGCCGATAACTCCGACGTTGACTGTCACGTCTGGTACCTCCACTAGGAATTGATCGATCTGCAAGTACTGTTCCCCGCCCGCACCCCAGCGTGGGGTACGGGCGGGCTCCCCGCCCGTACCCCAGCGTGAAGCGCTGGCGGGGAAGCTGAAATGAACGTCAGGTTTGGGTGGCTTGGAGTTCGTGGGAGAGTTCGGCGAGTTCCCGGCCGCCGGCCATCTCGGCAGTGAGTTCTTCCAGGGTCACCTCGGAACGCTTCTTGTCCAGGACTCGTTTCCCGAGCTTGAGGATGATGAAGTGGTTCCCGACAAGGTAGGCGTGGTGCGGGTTATGGGTGATGAACACCACCCCGAGGCCGGCATCCCGGGCAGCCGCCGTGTACTTGAGCACCACCCCTGACTGTTTGACACCCAAGGCTGCGGTCGGCTCGTCCAGGATCAACACCCGAGCACCGAAGTAGACCGCCCGGGCGATCGCCACACACTGCCGCTGCCCACCGGACAGCGTCCCGATGGGCTGGTTGATGTCCTTGACGCTGATGCCCATTTTCTTCAGCTCGGTGTCGGCGATCTCTCGCATTTCCTTGACCTTCATCGGCGCCAGCGGGAAGCTGCCCGCCATTTCCGAGCCGAGGAAGAAGTTCCGCCACACCTCCATCAGGGAGACAACGGCCAGGTCCTGGTACACGGTCGCGATGCCGTGATCCAGTGCCTGCCGGGGGGAGGAAAAGTTGACCTCTTTCCCGTCCACCTTCAACGTGCCCTCGGTGTGGCCGTGCAACCCGGACATGATCTTGATCAGGGTCGACTTGCCGGCACCGTTATCGCCCAGCACGCAGGTCACCTCACCGGCACCGACCGACAGGTTAATCCCGGACAACGCCCGGATTGCCCCGTAGGACTTCCCGACGTCGGTCATCTCGATCAGCGGCTCACCCTTGTGCAGGGTCGGATCCGCATGTTCGTTCAGCGTGTCTGTCATGGTTGGTCCCCTATGCCTTCCGGGTCGTGGCGAGCTTCTTGACATACAGGTTCACCGCGACCGCGAGCAGCAACATGACGCCCAGGAAGGTCTTGAACCAGTTGGGATCCCAGCCCGCGTAAATGATGCCCTGGGTGGTCATACCGAAGATGAACGCACCGATCGCGGTGCCGATCGCGGACCCGTAACCACCGGTCAGCAACGTGCCGCCGACTACTGCGGCGATGATGTACAGGAACTCGTTACCGATACCTTCGCCGGCCTGAATGGTATTGAAGCCGAACAACCGGTGCATGCCGTAGAACCAGGCCAGGAACGCCACACACATGAACAGGCCGATCTTGACCTTGTTCACCGGCACACCGACCGCGCGCGCCGACGCCGCATTGCCACCCACCGCGTAGATCCAGTTCCCGATCCGCGTCCGGGTCAACGTCCACGATGCGACCGCCACGAAGAAGATCCACCACAGCACCGTGATCCGGACCGTGACACTGCCGATCGTGAACGACGAGGCGAAGATCGCCTTCAACGTCTCGAACCCGTCGATATCGGACACGTTCTGACTGGCCACCGACCCGGTCATCAGCTTCGTCACACCCAGGTTCGCGCCCTGCAGAACGAAGAACGTGCCCAATGTGACCAGGAACGACGGGATCCCGGTCTTCACCACCAAGTACCCGTTCGCCCACCCGATGACAAAGGCGAACAGCAAAGAAATGATCGCGCCGACCCACATGTTCAGCGTCAACTGGTAACAGATCAGCGCACACGTCAGGCCGTAGGTGATCGATGCGACACCGGCCGACAGGTCGAACTCCCCACCGATCATCAGCAGGCCGACACCGACCGCCACGATCCCGATCGTGGAACTCGCGTACAAAATCGTGGACAACGACTCCGGCGACCGGAACGCCGGCGCCACGATGAAGAAGAAAATGTAAATCGCGACGGCCGCGATCAACGCACCCAACTCAGGGCGCGCCAACAACCGGGTCACCATCGATGCCTGCGGCTTCACCGCGGGCGCGGGACTGGGGGGACCCGATGGCGAACCAGCGGGGGACTTCAGGGATTGACTCATGACTTCTCCCTAGTTGGGGTGCCCCGAGGGGAGGAGTCCGGTAACGACTCCTCCCCCGGAGCGGGGCATCAACGGGTGTTGGCCTCGACGAACGGCAGGATCACATCGATGTTCTCGGAGTCGACGAAGGCCGGCCCGGTCAGTACCGGCAGCCCACCGCCGAGGGTGTTGCGGTTGGTCAGGTACAGCCACAGGTTGTCAACCGCCTGGTATCCCTGCAGGTAAGGCTGCTGATCGACAGCGAATAGCAGCGAGCCGTCCTGGATCGCCTTCGCGGCATCCGGGTTCAGGTCGAACGTGGCGACCTTTGCGGAACTGTTGGCCTGCTTGACGGAATCGATGGACGCGACCGCGAAGTTGGCACCCAGCGCCACGATGTAGTCGATCGACGGATCAGACTGCAATTTCGCCCCGACGGTGGCCGTCACGGACGGCAGGTCGCGGCCGTTGACCTGCAGATTCTCGGTACCCGGCGCGTTGGCCGCGACGCCGGCACATCGGGCCTCCAGCTGCACCTGCCCGGCCTCCTGGATGATGCAAAGAGGGTGCTTGGCACCCAGATCGGCCAGTCGCTGTCCGACGGCCTTGCCGGCAACGGTCTCGTCGGAGCCGAAGTACATCAGCCCACCCAAGTCGCTGTAGGCATCGATTCCTGCGTTGAAGGCATCCCACGGAATGCCTGCGTCATTGGCGGCCTGCATTGCCCCCGCCATTGCGTCGGGAGTTGACAGCGTCGTCGCGATGGCGTCGACCTTGCTGTCGATGGCGTTCTGCACCAACGTGGCCTGCTTGTCCGCGGCCGGATCGTTGGAGTACTTGAGGGTGATGTTGTCCTTGGCGGCCGCAGCCTCCGCCCCTGCCCGGATCCGGTCCCAGAACGTGTCACCGGGCGCCTCGTGGGTGATCATGGCGATCGTGTAGTTCGGGGTGTCGGCCACCGCACCGCCGCCGCTGGCACCGCCAGTACCGGCCGTTGTCGTCGGCTCGTTGTTGGCCGCGCCACCACTGCTGCTACACGCGGTCAAAACCAGAGCAGCGGCCACGGCTACCGCGGTCAGCCCGAGGGCCTTTGTGCGAATCGTCATCGATTCGGGTCCTTTCGTTGCGGGACATGGTGTCCCAGGGGGAGGTTGGAACTGACGGGCTTGCTTGCTATCGAAGTGGCCCGGTTCGGCCGCTAGCGATCTGTCGGGGAACAACTGACGCCGCTGCACCAAGTGCATCGAGCCTCCCGGCCGGGCCGAACGGGAGATTTCCCGCGTTCACCGTGACCGGTACTGCCGGATCCGCCTGCTTCGGGTGGACGTTGCCAATCCGCGCGGGGTATGCGCGAACCAGGGTCAAATTGTTGGCACCGCGGGTGCTCACGTGGGTGGCGTTCGTGCCGAGCGACACCCGATCGTCTGTGGTGCCCTGCGGAATTACGTCGAGATGAACTCGGGTACCGATGAGGAAATCGGGGGCCGAACTGGTTGTCAGGTACTCGGCGTCGCCGTTGGCGCCCATTCATTCCTCCGTTCAACAGCCGGTCCGACCGGCTCGCCTAAGAGTGGCCTGCGACACATGTGATGTCAATACTTTGTACTGACATTCTTACGTCTTGACCCAGTTGTGATCTGACCATCCGGACACGGTCCCTGCTGACGGGTCGCCGGAATGAGATTGCTTTCCTGACAACGCGTGTCGGTTCTATGCGAGCACTGGGGCCGAGCGGACCTGGGCTCGATCCGGCGAGAAGGTGACAGTTCACCGGCACAACGTCGCCCTCGGGTCCAGGAACGCCCGGTCCGCTACCTATTCGTTCTGCGGGAAGCCAAGGTTGAGGCCGCCGTGGCTGGGGTCGAGCCAGCGGGTGGTGATGACCTTGTTGCGGGTGTAGAAGCTGAAGCCCTCGGTGCCGTGCGCGTGGGTGTCGCCGAACAACGAGGCCTTCCAGCCGCCGAAGGAGTAGTAACCGACCGGGACGGGGACCGGCACGTTGATCCCCACCATGCCCACCTCGACCTCGTTCTGATACCTCCGGGCCGCCCCACCATCGTTGGTGAAGATGGCGGTGCCATTGCCGTAGGGGTTGCTGTTCACCAGGGTGAGGGCGTCGTCGTAGGAGTCGACCCGCAGTACCGACAGCACCGGCCCGAAGATCTCGTCGACGTAGATCGACATGTCCGTGGTGACCTTGTCGAAAAGTGTTGGGCCCAGCCAGAAACCGCCCGGTTCGCCATCGACAACGGGGTTGCGGCCGTCCACCACCAGTTCGGCGCCCGCCTCGACCCCGGCGTCGACGTAACCCTGCACCTTGTCCCGGTGCACGCCAGTGACCAGCGGACCCATGTCGCAGCCGCGCTTGCCGTCACCGGTCCGCAGGGTGGCCATTCGCTCGGCGATCTTGGCGATCAGCTCGTCGGCGATGATGTCCACCGCGATCAGCGCGCTGATCGCCATGCACCGCTCCCCGGCCGACCCGAAGCCGGCGTTCACCGCGGCGTCCGCGGCCAGGTCCAGGTCGGCGTCGGGCAGCACCACCATGTGGTTCTTGGCGCCGCCCAGGGCCTGCACCCGCTTGCCGTTCCGGGTGCCGGTTTCGTAGACGTAGCGGGCGATCGGGGTGGATCCGACGAACGAGATCGCCTTCACCCGTGGATCTTCCAGCAGCGCGTCGACCGCGACCTTGTCGCCGTGCAGGACGCTGAACACGCCGTCCGGCAGCCCGGCTTCCTTCCACAGCGCCGCCAGCCAGTTGGCCGTCGACGGGTCCTTCTCGCTGGGCTTGAGGACGACGCAGTTGCCGGCCGCAATGGCGACCGGGAAGAACCACATCGGCACCATGGCCGGGAAGTTGAACGGCGAGATAACACCGACAACGCCCAGCGGCTGCCGCAGCGAGGACACGTCGACCTTCGTCGAGGCGTTCTCCGTCAGGCTGCCCTTGAGCAGATGCGCCAGGCCACAAGCGAACTCGACGACCTCCTGGCCGCGGGTCACCTCGCCGAGGGCGTCGGAGAGCACCTTGCCGTGCTCGCTGGTGATCAGCTCCGCCGCCTCGCCCTTGCGCTCATTGAGCAACTCGCGGAAGCGGAACAGGATCTGGGTGCGGCGGGCCAGCGAGATGTCCCGCCACTCCGGCCATGCCGCATGGGCGGAAGCGATGACAGCATCGGCGTCCTCCGGTGAGGCGAGGGCCAGCCGCTTGGTCACCCGCCCGGTCGCCGGGTCGAACACGTCGGACGTCCGGGTGCTCTCCCCCGCGAACGGGGTGCCGCCCTTCCAATGGGGAACGGTCAGCAGTTCCCCGGGTGCGGCGTCGTTGTCGGCACTGGGCAACGCTTCTGGATCGGTGATCGTGGTCATGTGTACGTCCTCGCAGCTTGGGGGGCGGGTCAGAGCAGGGGCAGCTGGGTGGCCTTGAACTCGTCGTAGGTGTCCCGGGCGGCCCGGGTGAAGTCAAGTTCGGAGATCTCGGCCACCGGAACGTCCCACCAGCCGTCGCCACCGGGCGACTGGTACTCCAGGTCAGTGTCCACGTGCACCAGCACGGCGGTCTCGGACGCCTTGGCCTTGGCCAGCGCGTCCTTGAGTTCGACCAGGGTCGAGGCCTTGAACACCTTGACGCCGAGGCTGGCCGCATTGGCCGCCAGGTCGACCGGCAGGATGCCGCCGTCGAGCCGGCCGGATTCGTTGTTGCGGTATCGGTACTTGGTGCCGAACCGTTGCACACCAAGGGATTCGGCGAGCGAACCGATGGAGGCGTAGCCGTGGTTCTGCAGCAGCACCACGATGATCTTGATGCCCTCCTGCACCGCGGTAACCAGTTCGGTCGGCATCATCAGGTAGGAGCCGTCGCCGATCGTGACAAAGACGTCCCGATCCGGTGCCGCCATTCGGATGCCGATCCCGCCCGGGATCTCATATCCCATGCAGGAGAAGCCGTACTCGACGTGGTAACCCTTGCGTTCCCGGGTCCGCCACATGCCGTGCAGGTCACCGGGCAGCGAACCGGCAGCACAGACGACAATGTCCCGAGCCTCCATCACCTCGTCGACCGCGCCGAGCACTTCTGCCTGGGCGAGCAGGCCGGTCCGCTCGCCGTAGCCGGAGTGGAAGGACGCCACCACCTCGTCGTCCCAGGCCTTGGCCTTCGCCTGCGCCTCCTGCTGGTAGGCCGCGTCGGTCGAATAGCCGGCCAGCAAGGGGGTCAATGCCTCCAGAGTGCGCTTCGCGTCGGCCTGCACCGGCAGCCCCGCATGCTTGACCGCGTCGATCGAGGCGACGTTGATGTTGATGAACCTGACGTCCGGGTTCTGGAAGATCGTCCGCGATGCGGTGGTGAAATCCGAGTACCTGGTACCGATTCCGATGATGACGTCCGCCTGTCGGGCGAACAGGTTGGCCGCCGGGTTGCCGGTGGCGCCCACCGCCCCCAGGTTCAGCGGGTGGTCGAACGGCAATGAACCCTTGCCGGCCTGGGTCTCGGAGATCGGGATGCCGGTGGCCTCGACGAATGCTTTCAGCGCATCGTTGGCCTCCGCGTAGGTGACACCGCCACCGGCGATGATCACCGGCTTGCTGGCGCCGCGAATGACCTCGGCGACTGCGGCGAGCACCTCCGGCTCCGGAACGGGCCGGGCGATCCGCCACACCCGCTCGGAGAACAGATCAACCGGCCAGTCATGCGCCTCCGCCTGCACGTCCTCCGGTAATGCCACCGTCACTGCACCTGTCTCAGAAGGGTCGGTCAGCACCCGCATGGCCCCGAGCAGCGCGGCCGGCAACTGCTCGGCCCGCCACACCCGGTCGAAGTACCGGGACACCGGGCGGAACGCGTCGTTGACCGAGACGTCATACCCGTAGGGCTGTTCCAGCTCCTGCAGCACCGGGGAGGACACCCGGGTGGCGAAGATGTCGCTGGGCAGCAGCAGCACCGGCAGCCGGTTGATGGTCGCCAACGCCGCGCCGGTCAACATGTTGCTGGCGCCCGGGCCGACGGACGCGGTAACCGCGAACGCCTGCAGCCGGTCCAGCTGTCGGGCGTAACCGACGGCAATGTGCACCATCGCCTGCTCGTTGCGGCCCTGGTGGTACGGCAGTTCACCGGGGGTCAACAATTCGGACTGCAACAGCGCCTGGCCGAGCCCGGCGACGTTGCCGTGCCCGAAGATGCCGAAACAGCCGGCGAAGAACTTGCGTTTCACGCCGTCCCGCTCGGAATACTGCTGGCCGAGGAACTTCACGACGGCCTGGGCGACGGTGAGCCGGACGGTGGCGATGCCCCCTGCCGAGCCGGTGGAGCTGCTCGTGCTGTTCACCAGGGTTCTCCTTCTGTCATGTGGCGAAAGTGTTTGGTTCTCTGGTATTTCAGGCTTCGCTCGGCACCGGAGCCGTGTAGAACGGCAGGCGCGGATCGGTGGGCTGATCGGACCAGGTGTCGCGCACCCAGCCGTGGTTGGGGTCATCGCTGATCCCCCACGCCCGTCCCTCACCGGGACCGGCCATCACGTTGAGGTAGTACATGTGGTGCGATGGCGCGGCAATGCACGGTCCGTGCCAGCCGTGCGGGACCAGCACGGTATCGCCGTCGGACACTTCTTCCAGCACCTCGATCGGCCGCTCATCCGTGCCGTACACCCGCTGATAGCCAATGGATTTCGCATCCCGAGCCGGATTGCCGGCCGGGGCGGTCGAGGCGAACTTGTAGTAGTAGATCTCTTCGAGCTCGGTCTCGCTACCGTTGTCCTCGTCGTGTTTGTGCGGCGGGTACGACGACCAGTTCGACGCCGGGGTCAGCACCTCGGTGGCCAGCATCTTCACACATTCCATGCCGCTGCCCATGCCGAAATTGTTGACCTGACGGGTCGATGAACCGGCGCCGCGCAAGGCGACATCGACTGCAGACGCCGGTTGGTAACGGAACGTCAGCGCCCGGTCCACCCGGGTGCCGGGCAGCGCGATGGTGCAGCCAGCTCGACTGGTCAACGTCACCCGGGAGTCGATCGGTAGATACGCGCAATCGGTGACGCCGGTGAAAACGCTGTCCCGGCCGGCGAGTTCGAATGTCGTGTCGCCGATCGTCACGTCGACGCCGCCACTGAGCGGCAGCACGATCATCTCGTCGGACCCGGTGTCGAATTCGACCGACCCGCCGGCCGGCAGGGTCACCACGCGCAGGCTGGAGTATCCCCACCCGGCGGATTCGGGGGTGATGGCCAGGTCGAACGGCGGCTGCGCTGTGGTGCCCGCCGGCAGGTACAGCTGCTTCGACCCTTCCGCGGGAGTCGGTGCCTGGCCTGAGGTTTGGGTGGAAGACGTCACGTCTCAATCACCGCACCATCGACGCAGCGGTGTCAACAGCCCCCGCGACGTCCTCGTCCGCCGGGTACAGCAGCGTCCGGCCGACCACGAGCCCACGCACGGAGGGCAGCGCCAGCGCTGCGCGCCAGGATGCGTAGGTCTCCTCCGGGCTGACGTCCGGGTCACCGCCGAGGAGCAGCGTCGGGAGGGTCGTTGAGTCCATCACTCGTTCCATCTCGTCCACCACCGGCAGCTTCATCCAGGTGTAGGCGGACGTGCGGCCCAGTGCGCTGCAGATGCCGACGGATTTGATGACGGCGTCGGCGGTGAGGTCGTTGCGGACCTTGCCGTTCACCCGGGATGACCAGAACGGTTCGACCATGGCCATCAGATTGAGCTCGGCCAATTCGTTGATCGCCTTGGCGGTCGCCACCATGGTGTTGACGGTGCCGGGATCGTCGAGAGCGATCCGGGTCAAGGTCTTTCCGCCGTTGAGCCCCATATCGGCGCAGGCCTGGGCGTCATAGCCGGTGAACTGATCGTCGAATTCGAAGCTCGCCCCCTGCAGCCCACCGCGGTTCATCGATCCGATCACGACCTTGCCCTCCAGCGCACCGAGCAGCAGCAGGTCTTCCAGGATGTCCGGGCTGGCCAGCAGACCGTCGACACCCGGCCTGGCCAAGGCCGTTTCGAGCCGCTCCAGCAGACTGATCCGGTTGCCCATGGCGAGTGGCCTGTCGCCGACGCCATTCGCGCCGCGGGCCGGGTGATCGGCGGCGATGATCATCAGCCGGCCGTCCTCGCCGCTGAGACTGCGCTTGGTCCGGGCATCGGCCGCGCGCCGGATCGCCGCCGGATCGTGCACCCGCAGGTCCGTCAGCGCGGCATAACGCTCGCGGTTGGTCGATCCCGAGATCAACTGTGCTGCAGCAGTTGTCGGGGCGGTGGCAGTAGTTGCAGTCGCTAGATCAGACATTCTGCACCTCTCGAACGAGCGCCTCGACCTCTTCGGTCGTCGGCATGGCGGTCGAGCATTCGCGACGGGTGGCCACGATGGCGCCCGCTGCGTTGCCGAACCGGAGAATGGTTTCCAGGTCCCAGCCGGAGAGCAGGCCGTGGCAGAAGGCGCCGCCGAAACTGTCCCCCGCGCCGAGCCCGTTGATCACCGAAATAGGCGTCGGCGGCACCTCGACAACGGTGTCCTTCGTCATCCCCAACACGCCCTTCGGGCCCTGCTTGACGATCGCCAATTCGACTCCGGCATCCAGCAGCGCCTTTCCGGCCCGCATGGGATCGGTTTCGCCGACGGCGATCTCGCACTCTTCCTTGTTGCCGATGGCAATGGTGACGTGCGGCAGGGCCTTCCGAACCTCTCGGGACGCCAGCGCGGGATCGCTCCAGAAGACGTCCCGGTAGTCGAGGTCCAGGATGGTCATCGGACGCTTGGCCCTGGCCTCCCAGGCCGCATGATGCGCGGAGCGGCTCGGCTCCTGGGAGAGGCCGGTCACCGTGGTCCAGAAGATGTCGGCTTCCGCGATCGCGCCCAGGTCGAGCTCCTCCGGGCGGATCATCAGATCCGGCGCGATCGGCAACCGGTAGAACAGCAGCGGGAAGTGGTCCGGCGGATACATCTCGCAGAAGGTCACCGGGGTGAGCAGGTCGGGCAGTTCGGTGATGTACCGATCGTCGACGTTCATCTCCCGCAGCGCCTTGTGCACGAACCGACCGAACGCATCCGGCCCGGTCCTGGAGATCAGCGCCGCGCGGCGTCCGTGCTTGGCGGCCGCGATGGCGACGTTGCCGGCACTACCGCCGACTGACTTGCTGAACGTCTCGACGTCCTCCAGTCCCAGGTTGTCCTGCAGGGGATAGAGGTCGACGCCGACCCTTCCCATGGTCAACACCTCGAAATGCTCGGCCACTGAGCGTCCTTCCGTTCTCTTCACCGGGCCTGCCGCGAATGTCCACGGTTCGTGCGGCGCCATCTGGAGTCAAAGAGTCCGGACGGCGGCGTCGCCGTAACGAGATGTGACTCTGGCCGCTTGCGGATCATCTGTCAAGACTTTGATAGGACATATAGTCATATTCATGTCGGGCTGACGTGTACTACGATCAGCCCACAATGCGGTGGGAGGTGCGATGACCGAGCTCTATGTAGACCTGGATCGTTCCAGCCCGGTCCCCTTGTACTTCCAGGTGGCTCAGCAGATCGAGCATGCCATCAACGAGGGCGATCTCGCCCCCGGCGACCGGCTGGACAACGAGATCAGTCTGGCCGAACAATTCGGCCTCTCGCGACCGACGATGCGACGCGCGATCCAGGAATTGGTCGACAAGGGCCTGTTGGTGCGCAAGCGCGGGGTCGGCACGCAGGTGGTGCACGGTCAGGTCACCAGGCCGGTCGAGTTGACCTCGCTGTTCGACGACCTGGCCAATCACCATCAGACGCCGACCACCGTGGTGCTGGTCAACGAGGTGATACCGGCCACCGACGAGGTTGCCGTGATGCTCGCGGTGGCATCCGGCAGCGATGTCCTGCACCTTCGCCGCCTGCGGTACGCGCACGGCGAGCCGCTGGCCATCATGGAGAACTTCCTGCCCGGGGACCTGATCAGCCTGGGTCAGATGGACCTTGCCGCCCGCGGGATGTACCAGCTGATGCGGCAGAAGGGCGTCAACATTCGGGTGGCCAAACAGCGGATCGGCGCCAGGACAGGCACTCCCGAGGAATGCTCGCTGCTGGGCGAGAAACGCGGCAGCCCGGTCCTGACAATGGAGCGGGCCGCGCACGACGATTCGGGCCGCCCGGTCGAGTGGGGCCGGCATTGCTACCGGGCCAGCCAGTATTCCTTCGAGGTCACCCTGGTCGACCACTGACCCAAACCGCTCTGTTGACAGAATGTCCTGACAAAGTATTCTGAACTCGACCCCGCGGGCGCCTGCGCATGTGCAGCGCTGAACGAGCCAGACCACCTGCACGACCGCAACAGGCCCGATCCGGGTCGGAGGACTGGGCCCGGTGACGGGCGCGACGATGGAGGAATCCGTGGCAACGACGCTCACGACACCGCAGGCCACTGCGGGCGTCATCCCCGACCAGCCGATGCTGATCGGCGGTGAATGGGTTCCCGCCCTCGACGGCAGCTGGAGTGACGTGGTGTCCCCCGGCCACCGCGGCACCGTGTTGGCCCGCGTCCCGGTCGGCGGCGTCGCAGACGCCGACCGCGCCGTCAAGGCGGCCCGGGCGGCCTTCCCGGCGTGGCGAGCCATGCATTTCAAGGATCGACAGAGGGCCCTGCTGCGGATTGCCGATGCATTGGAGGAACGGGCCGAGGAATTGGCGCTGCTCACCGCCGCGGATACCGGAAACGCACTGCGCACCCAGGCCCGGCCGGAATCACAGACCCTGGTCAACCTTTTCCGTTATTTCGGCGGCGTCGCCGGTGAATTCAAGGGCACCGTGCTGCCGGCCGGTGACGATCAACTCCAGTACACCCGACGCGAGCCACTCGGCGTTGTTGCCGGGATCCTGCCCTGGAACTCGCCGTTGATGATCGCCGGGATGAAGACCCCGGCATCCCTGGCGGCCGGAAACACCCTCATTTTGAAGACCGCTCAAGAGGCGCCGCTGACCATTCTCAAAATGGCGGAGATCGCCTCGGAATTCCTGCCGCCTGGCGTGCTGAACGTCGTCACCGGGAAGGGTTCGGTGATCGGCGAGGCCCTGCTGCAGCATCCGGACGTTGACAAGGTTTCGTTCACCGGATCCACGGGCGTCGGCATGCATGTTGCCGAGGAGGCAGGGAAGCGTTTGGCCCATGTCTCTCTCGAGCTCGGCGGGAAGAGCCCCAACATCGTCTTCCCGGATGCGGCAACCCCGGAGAACATCGACGCGACGGCGGCCGGCGTGCTGACCGCCATGCGGTTCACCCGGCAGGGTCAGTCCTGCACCGCCGGCTCCCGGCTGTTCATCCACGCAGATGTCTATGACACATTCCTCGCCGCGCTGGTGGAAAAGGTCAAGGCACTGAAAGTCGGCGACCCGCTCGATGAAGTCACCGATATGGGTTCGATCATCAACGAGAAGCAGTATGAGTCTGTCCTTGGTTACATCGCGGACGGAAAGTCCCAGCCCGGCGTCACCGTTCCGCTGGACGGCACCGAATTCGCCGGCGAGGGATTGGACGGCTTCTACACCGGGCCGACCATTTTCGCCGGCGTCGACAACACCTGGCGTATCGCCCAGGAAGAAATCTTCGGGCCGGTTCTTGTCGCCATTCCATGGACGGACCGCGAAGACGTCATCCGCATGGCCAATGATTCGCATTACGGTCTCGGTGCCTACATCTGGTCCAACAACCTGACCGATGCCCTGGATACCGCGCACCGAATCGAGTCCGGCTGGATCCAGGTCAACCAGGGCGGCGGGCAGGTCATCGGTCAGTCCTACGGCGGCTACAAGACCAGCGGCATCGGGCGGGAGTTCTCCATCGAGGGCGCCCTGGAGTCGTTCACCCAGATCAAGCAGATCAACGTCAAGATCAAGTAGTGCTGTGCACGCGCAGCCGACCGGCCGCAGAGCCAGTGCAGCCGGTCTGTCACGCTGACACCGGGCTGAGCAATGGCTGCTGAGCCGAGAATCTTGGAGGCACCCGTGAACGGCGGACCGCTGGCCGACATCACCGTCGTCGATCTGACCCGAGCCCTGGCCGGCCCGCATGCGGCGATGATGCTGGCCGATCTCGGCGCCCGGGTGATCAAGGTGGAGACACCCGGCAACGGTGACGACACCCGCGGCTGGGGACCGCCTTTCGTCGGACCACCCACCCAGACGACGACCGCCGCCACCGGTGAGGACGCCGCGGCGCTTGATGCAGAGAAAACCATCTCCACCTACTTCCTGTCCTGCAATCGGAACAAGCAATCCGTCGTCCTTGACCTGAAAAGCGAGCAAGGCCGGACAGCGCTGACCGAACTGGTGCGCCGCAGCGACGTGCTGCTGGAGAATTTCCGGCCCGGCGTGCTGGACCGGCTCGGTTTCACCATGGCCCGGCTGACCGAACTGAACCCCGCGCTGGTGGTGCTGTCCATTTCCGGTTTCGGTCATGACGGACCCGAGGGTGGGCGCGCCGGCTACGACCAGATCGCCCAGGGCGAGGCCGGCCTGATGTCGATGACCGGTCCAGACCCGGAAACGCCGACCAAGGTGGGCGTGCCGATCTCCGACCTGCTGGCCGGGATGTACGGCGCCTACGGGGTTGTCGCGAAGCTGCACGAGCGCGCCACGACCGGCCGCGGCGGACTGGTCCGCACCTCGCTGCTGGCCAGTGTTGTCGGCGTGCATGCCTATCAGGGCACCAGGTGGACGGTCGCGGGCGAGATCCCGAAGGCCGAGGGTCCGCACCATCCGTCGATCTGCCCCTACGGGCTGTTCCACTCCGCCGACGGCGTCGTGCAGATCGCGGTCGGCTCGGAGGGCTTGTGGGCCCGGTTTGCGCCCGCCTTCGATATTCCGCTGACCGGAGCGGAATTCAGCACCAACCCCGACCGAGTGCGAAATTCCGAGGTCGTCCGGGCGGCGATCGAGCAGGCCTTTGCCGCCTACTCGACCCCCGACCTGTTGGCAAAGCTGTCCGAGATCGGGGTGCCCAGCGGCGAGGTGAAGAACCTGCAGCAGGTTTACGACTGGGACCAGACCCGTTCGCAGGGCCTGCTGATTGACGTCGAGCACCCGGTCCTCGGACCGATCCAGCTGCCCGGCCCGCCGCTGCGCTTCTTCGAATCCACCGGCGAGGAGTGGCACCGCGAGCACACCGCGCCGCCGCTGCTCGGCCAGCACACCGACGAGGTGCTCGGATGGCTCGCCGCGCCACCGGCCCCGGAACCGACCTGAAGCATCAGGTTCCACCGTTCCGATGATGTGCTCGGTCACCCTGGTCGCGTCGCTGACCTTCCTCTGCCGGGCATTCTGGCGGTTTGAGCGGAACTGACCCGGCGGGTAAGGTGGTGGGGTTGCCTCGGCGAGGGCGACTCGGGTCTGTGCCGATCCGGGTCTGCCGTGATTCGGCGCGGTGGGTTTGTCCCCCCGTGTCTTTCGCCGGGTCGATGACGTCCCACCGCTCACGAATTGTCCAGTACCGCCCAGCCTGATCACTGTCATCACATGTCACTGATTGAAAGCTTTGAGGAGTCCGCACGTGTCTGAGGTTCGCTTGCTTGCCGAGATCCGCACCGAGTTCGGCAAGGGTGGTGCCCGTCGCACCCGCCGCGCCGGGAAGATCCCCGCGGTCCTGTACGGCCACGGCACTGACCCACGGCATCTGTCGCTGCCGGCCCGCGACTTCTCGCACGCGCTGAAGGGCGGCGCCAACACCGTGCTGACCCTGCAGTTCCCCGACGGTGACGAACTGGCGCTGCCGAAGTCCGTCATCAAGCACCCACTGAAGGACTATGTCGAGCACGTCGACCTGCTGCTGATCCGTCGCGGCGAGAAGGTCACCGTCGACATTCAGGTCGTCATCACCGGCGAAGCCGCTTCCGGCACCCTGGTGCTGACCGATGCGAACACGCTGTCGATCGAGGTCGAAGCCATGAGCATCCCGGAGAGCCTCACCGTCGACATCGAGGGCGCAGAGGCGGGTACCCAATTCCTGGCCGGCGACGTCGTGCTGCCCGAAGGTGCCATCCTGGTCACCGACCCGGAGTCGCTCGTCGTCGCCGTTCAGGTCGCGCCGACGGCCGACGAGGTCGAGGCCGAGACCGAAGAGGCCGAGGCCGAGGCCGGCGTCGTCCGTGACGAGAAGTCCGCCGCCGAGAGCTGATCATGACGGCCGAGACCTTCCTCGTCGTCGGTCTGGGCAACCCGGGCAAGCAGTACGCCGGCAACCGGCACAACGTCGGCGCCATGGTGACCGATGTGCTGGCCGGCCGGGTCAACGCCCGGTTCAAGAATCACAAGGCCGTCGCGGACATCGTGGAGTCGCGGTTCGCCGGTGCCCGGGTGGTGCTGGCGAAACCGCGCTCTTACATGAACCTCTCGGGCGGGGCGACGGCGACGCTGGCCCGCTTCTTCAGCATCGAGCCGTCCCATGTCATCGCAGTACATGACGAACTCGACCTGCCGCCGGCGACCATCAGGGTGAAGTCCGGCGGCGGGGAGGGCGGCCACAACGGGCTGCGGTCGATCTCGACATCCCTTGGTACCAAGGACTATCTGCGGGTGCGGTTCGGCATCGGCCGGCCGCCGGGCCGGATGGACGCCGCGGACTTTGTCTTGCAGGACTTCTCGTCCGCCGAGCGCAAGGAGCTGGGCGTCGACCTGGAGCACGCGGCCGATGCCGTGGAGCTGCTGATCGAATTCGGCCTCGAAGCCACCCAGAACCAGCTGCACGGGGCCTGAACTGCTGGGCGAGCTGTGCCGAATTGGCGGCCCCTCCTGCGTCGGGCTGGGCTAGAGTCGCACTCGACGGAGGAGAGGGCGCCATCAGATGCAGCAGGACGGCCCTGAACCATCCGGCGACGCAGGAGACGGTTTGTTCAGGGCCGTCCTAGCCGATCAGCGCCGCAGCGGCGGACCGCTTGAGCTTGCCCGACGGGGTCTTCGGCAGGCTGCCGACCGGCAGCACCGTCACCAGGGCGGGGCGAACGCCGATCGCCGCAGTGACCGCGGACCGGACATCGGCGGCGATCCGTTCGGCCTCTTCGGGATCTGCGGCCTGCCGTGATTCCACCGCGAGGGCGAACGACTCGCGCCCGCCCGAGGCGGTCCAGCGCACGGCAACCGCGTTGCCGGCCCGCACGCCCTCGACGCCTTCGGCGATCCGCTCGACGTCGGTCGGGTAGATGTTGCGGCCGCCCATGATGATCACGTCCTTGACCCGCCCGCAGATCACCACCTCACCGTCGACGAGGTAGCCGAGGTCGCCGGTGTCCAGCCAGCCGTCCGCTCCCCTGGTCGACTTCGGGCCGTCCACCGTCAGGTACTGACTGGTGACCGCCTCACCGCGCAGATGCAGCACGCCGACCTGCCGTTCCGCCAGGTGCGCGCCATCCCCGCCAACGACCGCGACTTCGATGCCCTGCAACGGCGGACCGAGCACCGGGAACGATCTTGTCGGCGCCTGCGCGGCGGTCACGTCGTCCACCGGAACCGCGCGCTGCTCGTGCTCCAATTCCGTTGCCAGGACGGTGTCGACCTTCAGCGGCGTGCCCCACTGATGAAACGACACCGCCAGCGTCGCCTCGGCCATGCCATACGCACAGACCACCGCCGTCGACGGCAACCCGAACCGCTTGCCCGCGTCCAGGAACGCGTGCACCGCGGCGACGTCGATCGGCTCGGCGCCGTTCAGCGCGAACCGCAGGCTGGACAGGTCGAGATCGCTGTCGCCGATGGCCGGGCGGGCCAACACCTTCGCCGTCAACGCATAGGCGAAATTCGGTGCGGCCGTGATGGTTCCGGAGTATTTGCTGATCAATTTCGGCCACAGCAACGGCGAGGACAGAAAATCCGGTGGTGTGACGGTGACCAACTCGATGCCCTTGCACATTGGCTGGGTGAGGAAGCCGACCATGCCCATGTCGTGAAAGAGCGGCAGCCAGGAGACCATCACCTCGCCCGGCTTGATCCCGGCGCTGGCGCACATCGACTCGATGTTCGCCCACAGATTGCGGTGGGTGATCTGCACGGCCTTGGGGGTGGACGTCGAACCGGAGGTGAGTTGCAGCAGCGCCGTGCTGTCCTCGCTGATCTCGACATCCGGTGCGGCGCCCCCGGGTTCGGCCACCAATTGGTCGACGGTGAACGCTGTCACCCCGGATCCGTCCAGCATCTCGACGAAGTCGGTGAACGGATCTCCCAGCACCGCGGCCTTCGCCCCGATCAGCGCGAGAACCGCCGCGGTGTCGGCCGCGTAGGTCTCCAGGTTCGTCCGGGCAGTCGGTTGGTGCAGCATCGTCACCGAGGCACCCGCGAGCCACGCTGCCTGCGCCGCCGGTGCGACCTCGAACGGCTTTGCGGCCAGGATGGCCACCGCATCGCCCGGCCGTACGCCGTTCCCCACCAGCACCCGTGCCCCCGCGCACGCGGCCGCATGCACCTGCGCCCAGGTCGTGCGGATAGGTTCGTGCGGCTCGCCGGTCGTCATCCCGGCATCGCCCTGCGCCGCGCTGCGCAGAGCATCAGTAAAGGCGCTCATGCCCGACACGGTAAGGCACACCCGCCCCGACGCGCCGCGGCCACGCCCGGACACCGGCTGACAGGGGGTCTGCCCGTTCGGAGCCCACGGTGAAGGATCCGTCGGTCCACGGCAGCACAATCCTTCACGATGCCGGCTCCACCTGGGGCGGCAAACCTTGCGGTCCCCGCAAGCTGCGGCCCACCCCCTTCCGGGGCACCACTGTGAAGGATCCGTCGGTTCAGCGCAGCACAATCCTTCACGATCCCGGACAGAGGCCCGCGTTGTGGATAGCCCAGCTCGCATTCGGGCCTCGACGCGCATCATCTGCCGGTGCCGCCGCTGACCGGAACGCCTTCGCTCCCCCGGCAAAAACGCGCGTACACCAACCCCGGAGTAGCCGGTCGTGCCGTGCAACCTCTCTGGACGACGCTGGCCGAGCTTCAGGACGGAATCGTCAGCCGCAGCCAACTGCTGGCTGCAGGAATTACGCCGGCACAGGCCCGGACGAATATCGACAACGGTCGGTGGCGCGGACTGCTGCCAGGGGTGTACGCAACCTTCACCGGACCGGTCAGCCCGCTCGCCCGGACCTGGGCCGCCGTGTTGTACGCGGGGCCGGGCGCGGTCGCGAGCCACCGCACTGCGTTGTGGCTGGCCAGAGTCCTCGACGAGCCGACCGACCCCGTTCATGTGAGCATCCCGGCGTCGCGGCGGGTCCTGCCCCAGCCGAACGTTCGCATCCACCTGTCCCGGGCACTGGATGACCCACATCAGCAGACTGTCCACCCGAGTTCACTACCCCCGCGCAACCGGCTCGAGGTCGCGTTGTTGGACCAGTGCGAGCGCGAGACTGCAAACCAGGTAACACATCTCGTGCTGAGCGCGATCCAGCGACGGCTCACGACCGCGGAGCGGATCCACGCCGCGATGGAGGCCCGATCCCGGCTTCGATGGCGGAGTCTGCTCATCGAGATGCTCAGCGAGGCGCGGGAAGGTGTCACCTCGCCGCTGGAACTAAGGTATCGCCGGGACGTCGAGCTCCGTCATCGGCTACCTGGTGGAATCCGTAATCGAGGCGAGTCGGCTCCGTCGGGCGCAAGCGTGTACCGCGACGTGCGATACCGGCACTGGCAGCTGATCGTCGAACTCGACGGCAAGGAGGCGCATCCGCTCGACCAGGCATTCCGGGACCTCAGGCGCGACAATCGTGCCGTCGTCGGCGGGGATACCACGCTGCGCTACGGCTGGCGCGAGGTGGTCGGCGACCCCTGCGGCGTGGCCGCCCAAGTGGCGCTGGTGCTAACGAGCCGCGGTTGGGTGGGTCAACCCCGGACCTGCGGCCCCACCTGCCAAGTCGCAACGTTGCTTCCCCGGCCGGAGACGGCAACGTGAAGGATTCGTCGGCCCACGGCAGCACGACCCTTCACATCCCGAAGCGGAGCACCCGCGAGCGCCCAACCCAAGGCATCGTGAAGGATTCGTCGGCCCACGGCAGCACGATCCTTCACAATCCCGAAGCGGAGCAATGGCGGCACGCCGGCCGCGCGCGTAACCGCACCAGCGCACAGCCGGCCCGGGGGATGAGACGATGCCTGGATGGCTTTCAGTGCGATTTACGACCTGGTCATCGACGAGCGGGACGTCCGGATTTACTCCAACGGAACCGGGACGCCGGTGCTGATGCTCCCGGATCTCGGGTCGTCCGCCGCAACCTGGGAGTGCCTGACGGGCGCGGTTTGTGAACGTGATCGGCAGATCGTCGCTGTTGACCTGCCCGGCACCGGTCATTGCGACCCGGTTCGCGGCTCGGACCTCGCGGCATTTGTGGACCATGTGCACCGACTCATCGAGCAGTTGACCACCGAGCCCCTTGACCTCGTCGGATGCGGGTTCGGCGGCTACCTCGCTGCCAGCGTTGCCGCCAAGGACCCGCAACTTGTCGCGAGCCTGGTACTGGAAAACCCCGCACTGCCGCCCCGTTCCGGACCACCGGTCAGCAGCCGAATGGCGCCCGGCATGGCGATCAGCGGTGCGGTGACCACGCTGCGCCGCGGCCGGATCAAACAGAACATGGCCGGCTTCGCCCGCGCAAAGGCGGTACTGGATCAACTCGCCCGGGCGGACCCGAGATGGTGGGAGTCGCTGGCGCAGATCACCGCCCCCACCTTGATCATCGGTGGGGCCACCGACGCCGGCGACCGGGCGCTGCTCGACCTGCTGGCCGGGGCGATCCCGGGTGCAACCAGGGTGGATCTGGCCGGCGCGAAGCGTGGCCACGCCAGCGATCCACGGGCATTTGCCGAGGTCCTGATGCCGTTCTTGACCAGATAACGAAGCCATTTGTAGGCCATTTGCGTACTCCTGCGGCCGAACGGCTCATCAGTTCCCGCCAATGACAGCGCTGACCACAACTTCGGGCAGACTGGAACCTGCTAACGCACCGGGGCTGACAGGCGGGGCTGGATCTCGGGGCGGAATTCAGGTTGGGAAATAGGGGGCGCGATGAAGAGATTTGCCTGCCAGGACATCATCCCCGGCTGCGAACACGTCTTCACCGGAGCCGACGACCAGAGCGTGCTGGACCAGGTCATTGCTCATGCGGCGGCGGACCATGGGCTGGTCAAGCCGCCGCTGGCGCTCGTTGAACTTGTCGTCGCCACCACGCACAGTTTCACTCCGACGCGGCCCCGCGGACACCTCCGATTGGTGGGGGCGGAGCCCGCCAGGGAACCGGACCAGCGCACGGACGATTGCGCCGACGGGCAGCACGAGCCCGACCACGGGTCCGTCCTCCACGGGATTCCCGCCTTCCCGGAACGAGTGGCTGCGGCCATTCCGTTCCAGCGGCGCGGTGAATCCCGCAGTACACCACCACCGACCGGCGAGGACCGGCCGGCATCGACGGCCACCACAGCCCCCTGGCCGCGTCCGGCGCACGACACCTACCGGCACGAGTGTGTGTTCTACAGCGGTGCCGACGGGTTCCTTACCGCGGTCGTGCCGTTCATTCTGGACGGACTGGCGCTCGATCAACCGGTGATGGTCGCGGTCGCCGAACCGCGGCTCACCGCCGTTCGCGAGGCGCTCGGGACGGACGCGGCGCGAGTGGTTCTGCGCGACATGGCCGAACTCGGCAGCAACCCGGCCAGCATCATTCCGGCGTGGCGGGACTTCGTGGCCGGCACCAACGGCCGACCGGTCAGGGGCGTGGGCGAACCCATCTGGGCGGGTCGGCGGGCCGCGGAAATCGTCGAGTCGCAACTGCACGAGGCGTTGCTCAACCTGGCGGTCGATCACGACACCCCGCTGTGGCTGATGTGCCCGTATGACATCACCGCACTGGACCAGGCGATCATCGAGGAAGCACAGCGCGGTCATCCTTACATCGGAGCGTCGGCCGATCTCGGCTGGTCAGCGGGCCTCTCGGAGACCGCCGACATCGAGGTGGACCACACGCCGCATGCGCAGTCCTTGTTTGCCGCTGCGCTGCCGGAGCCTGCCGAACACCCGGTCACCATGACCGCGGGAGCCGGCAACAGCAGCGACGTCGCGAACCGGGTGCTCGATGCCGCGGCAGCGGCTGGGCTGCCGACGCAGCGCTCCGCGAAGCTGGCCGCAGCCGTCGACGAGGTGGCGAACGCCGGGACCCGCTATTCCGGTGCCGCGGTCACCGTCCGGCTCTGGCGGGACCGGTCTGCCCTGGTCTGCGAGGTCGGCGACCACGGCACGGTCAAGGATCTGCTGGTGGGGCGCGGCCCTGCGCTGTCCACCCAGTCCCGGGAACGCGGAATCCGGCTGGCCAACGAACTGTGCGACCTGGTGCAGGTCCGCTCGAACAGCTCCGGCACCACGGTCCGCATGCACAGCTGGCTCTGAACAGCGGAATACCCGTCAGCCGTTCTCCAGGTTCTCCGCCACCGCCATCCAATCGGTCTCGACCTCGGAAACCTCGGCGGCCAAGGCCTTCAGCGCGGCTGACATCTCGGCGGCCGCTGCATAGTCGGCGCCGGCGGCAGCCAGCTTGTCGTGCAGGTCCTTTTCCTTGCGCTGCAACGATTCCATCCGGCGTTCCAGCCGTTGCAGATCCTTGCGCAGGGCCCGCTGCTGCAGGGGGTCCAGCGTCGCAGTCGGCTCGAGGGCGGCTGCTGCCGAACCGGGCTGGGCGGCCGGGGCGGCCGGTCGCACCGGGGCAGCGGCGACGTCGGCCAGTTGATCGGCGGCGCGGCGGCGCAGATACTCGTCGACGCCGCCCGGCAGGTGGGTGATCCGGCCGTCACCGAACAGCGCGACGATGGTGTCGGCGACCCGTTCGATCAGGTAACGATCGTGGCTGACGACCAGCAGCGTCCCTGGCCAGGAGTCCAGCAGATCCTCCAGCGCCGCGAGGGTGTCGGTGTCCAGGTCGTTGGTGGGTTCGTCGAGCACCAGCACGTTGGGCTCGTCCATCAGGATCCGCAGCAGTTGCAGCCGCCGCCGCTCCCCGCCGGACAGTTCGGCCACCCGGGTCCACTGGTTGTTCTTGGTGAACCCGAACCGCTCAGCGAGCTGACCGGCGGTCAGCGTCTTGCCGCCGAGTTCCACGACGCCGGCGATCTGGGTGACCGCCTCCAACAACCGCAACTCGCCCGGCAGTTCGGCGACCTCCTGCGACAGGTACCCCATCCGAACCGTCGAGCCGATCCGGACCAACCCGCTGACCGGCGGGCGATCGCCGACCAGGGTGCGCAGCAGGGTGGATTTGCCGGAGCCGTTGATGCCGACAACGCCGATCCGGTCACCGGGCCCGACCAGCCAGGTCGCATGGTCGAGCAGGGTGCGTTCGGTGCCGTCCACCGCCGTCACCGTTGCGGTCACGTCCTTCAGTTCCAGGACGTCCTTGCCGAGCCGGCGGCGGGCGAAAGCGTGCAGTTCCACGGAGTTTCGCGGCTCTGGCTCGCCGGCGATGATCGCCTCGGCGGCCTCGATGCGGTATCGCGGTTTCGACGTCCGAGCCGGCGGACCACGCCGTAGCCAGGCCAACTCCTTGCGCGCCAGGTTCTTTCGACGTTCCTCTGCGGCCTGATCCAGACGCAGCCGCTCGGCCCGGGCGAAAACCCAGTCAGAATAACCACCCTCGCGACCCAAGACGGCGGCGTCGACGACCTCCCAGGTGGTGGTGGCCATGGCGTCGAGGAACCAGCGATCGTGGGTGACGGCGACGACGGCACCCGAGCGGGTGAGCAGGTAATCGGCGAGCCAGGCGACGGCCTCGATGTCGAGGTGGTTGGTCGGCTCGTCGAGCAGCAGCAGGTCCGCATCCGTGACCAGGGCCGCACCCAGCGCCACCCGGCGCTGCTCGCCGCCGGACAGGCTGCCGACAATCGAATCCAGCCCGATGTTCCGCAGCCCGAGCCCGGTCAGCACACCGCGGACCGCACTGTCCGACGCCCACGAATGTTCGGCGTCGCCGAAGGTGTGCAGCACCGCATCCTTCACGGTGCTGTCCTTCGGCAGGTCCGTGCTCTGTGACACGAAGGCCACCGTCGTTCCCCGCTGGCTGGAAACCCGGCCGGTGTCCGGCGTATCGAGCCCGGCCAGCAGCCGCAGCAGGGTGGTCTTGCCCGAGCCGTTGAGACCGAGCACGCCGATCCGGTCGCCGGTCTGCACGCCGAGCGACACCTTGTCCAGGATCGTCCGGATGCCGTGCGTCACGCTCGCTGCTTCGATGTTGACGAGATTCGCCATCAGCCCGCAATCCCCATCAGTGATCGATACTCCGCTGTTCGGTGCTCATCAGTCTTCCGTCATCGCCAGTCTTCACGACCCAGCGGGTGAGTAGATACCGGTCGTGGTTCAGTGCCCGGATCGGGCGGCCGATCCGACGATCCGGGCGCCGGGTGCCGGCCCCGAGGCCGTTCGAACGGTCCGGCAGGTCCCGGAGCCGGCCAGCTCAGCCGCGATCCCGCCGGCCGATTCGGCATCCGCGCAGAGCAGCGCAACGGTGGGACCCGAGCCCGATACCAGTCCGGCGAGCGCTCCCGCTGCGATTCCCGCCCGCAGGGTGCGCCGCAGGCCGGGTTGCAGGGAGACGGCCGCAGCCTGCAGGTCGTTGCCGAGGGCGGCCGCGACCGCCGCCGGGTCGGCACTGGCCAACGCCGAAAGGATCACCTCGACCGGACCGACCCGCGGTGGCGCCGACGTCCCCTGCCCGCCGGCGGCCCGCAACCGGTCCAACTCGGCGAAGACCGCCGGTGTCGACAGGCCCTCGTCGGCCAGGGCGAGCACCCAGTGCAGCGGGGTGCGGGCCAGCACCGGGGACAACAGATCACCGCGGCCGGTCCCGACCGCAGTGCCGCCGGTGAGCGCGAACGGCACGTCGGCGCCGAGCTCCGCGCCGATCTGGGCAAGCTCGCCGCGGGCCATGTCCAGTCCCCACAACGCCGCACAGCCGACGAGAGTGGCCGCCGCGTCGGCGCTTCCACCGGCCATACCGCCGGCGACGGGAATCTGCTTGGCGATCTCGATAGCGACCGGTCCGCCAGCTCCGCTGCGCTTGGCCAGCATCCGCGCCGCCATGCCGGCCAGATTCCGGGCGCCGACCGGCACGCCGTCAGCCGGCGTCGTCCGCACGGAATGCCGATCGGCGGCGGTAATGGTGAGCTCATCGGCCAGGTCGACCGCATGGAACACGGTGACCAGGTCGTGGTAGCCGTCGGCCCGGACATCGCCGACCGCGAGATGCAGGTTGATCTTTGCGGGGGCTCGGACCCGAACCACCGGTCCGGCAGCGGGAGACGAGGTCATTCGTGCTCGGCCGCGTCAATCGCCTCCAGCGCGGCGGCGATCCTGGAATAGTCCTCGACGGTCAGCACTTCCCCGCGGGCAGCCGGATCCACCCTGGCCTTCTTCAGCACCCTCTCCGCGTAGGCGGGTGAACCCGCCCACCCCGACAGCGCGGACCGCAGGGTCTTCCGCCGCTGGGCAAAGGCAGCATCGATGACGGCGAAAACCGCGGCCCGGTCGTCGGTGCGCGGATGCTCGCTGCGTTCGAAGGCGACCAGTGCCGAGTCCACCCCCGGGACCGGCCAGAACACCGACCGACCGATCGAACCGGCGCGGCGAGCCGTCCCGTACCAGGCGGTCTTGACGCTGGGCGAGCCGTAGATTTTCGAACCCGGCCCAGCGACCAACCGGTCGGCAACCTCTGCCTGGACCATGACCAGGACCCGCCGCAGGGTGGGCACCTCGGCCAGCAGGTGGAGCAGGACGGGAACCGCGACGTTGTACGGCAGGTTCGCGACCAGTGCCGTGGGATTGGCCGGGGCGGCGATCTCCGGGTCCAACAACGCCAGGCGATCGCCGGTGATGTGCAGGGCGTCGGCCTCGATGACCTGCAGAGCTTTCGCTCGATGCGGGGCATGCTGGGCGACGGTCCGCGGCAGCAACTGGGCGAGCCGGGGGTCGATCTCGACCGCGGTGACGGCGGCGACCGCGTCCAGCAGACCCAGCGTCAGGGATCCCAGACCCGGACCCACCTCGAGGACGTGATCGGTCGAGCGCAGATCGGCGGCGGCCACGATGCGGCGGACCGTGTTGCCGTCATGGACGAAGTTCTGACCGAGTGATTTGGTGGGGCGGAGGTCCACCTCGTCGGCGAGCCGACGGATCTCGGCGGCACCGAGCAGGGTCACCGGCTGACGATCACTCACCCGACCATCCTCACACGATCCATCCGCCGTCGATGACGCTGCGAACGGCGTTGCCCGAAATGCGGTGACGAATAAGCGAAAAGGCCCCGACCGGGTGGTCGGGGCCTTTTCGCTGGAATTCACTGTGGTGCTGGTTCGATCAGCCCGCCGGCGGACCGGAGGCCGCGTAGCCGCACAGCCACGGCTCCAGGCCGCGAGACTGATACAACAACTTGGCGCGGACCAACTGCTCCTCCGGGCTGGCATCGCCCGGGTTCCCGGAACCACCGACCGACTGCCAGGTCGGCAGGTCGAACTGGAAGAGTCCGTAGGTGGAGAGGTAACCGGCCGGGTTGTTCACGGCGTTCGGGTTGTTGGTCGACTCGCAGTACGCCAGACCGTCCCAGTTGACGCCGAACTCCGTGTCGTGGAAGAAGACCCGGCTGCCCTGAACGTCCAGGGTCGACTTGGAGCCGACGTGCACCTGGTTCGGGGTGGCTTCCGTCACGGTGGTCCGGGAGATCTCCTGTCGAGCGGTTTCCGCGCCGTTGACAGTGGTGACCTGGGTGACGACCTGCTGCGTGCCAGGCGTGCCGGCGACCGCGACGACGGTCGTGCCCTTGTCCAGTGCCGGGTCGTCGATCGGCTGATCGGCCGGCGGGATGGCAACCGTCTCGGTGAGCGTGGTGACCGCGACCCGGGTGATGGCGATTTGGGTTCCGTCGACGACGGGCGTCGTCAGGGCCGGGGTGACGGTGTCGGTCGGTGTCAGGGTGATGCCCTGGTCCGCCAGCGCGTCGGCGACGGTGGCGGCGCCGGTCGAAACGGTGACCGGAGCGGCGGCGGCGTCGGAGATAGATACCGTCCGCAGCGCGTCGGCCGTCAGCGCAAGACCGTCGAGCGGGATCTGGCGGGAGCGGTCGGCGGACAACGCCAACGCGTTCGGGTCCTGGCCGAGTTGCAGTAGGGCCTCTTCCACGGTGTTTGCCGTTGTCCACACCTCGCGCTGCTGTCCGTTGATGGTCAGCGTGAGCAGGCGGGCCCGCTCCAGCGCGATCTGCGATCCGTCGGCAATCTGGGTATCGGCGGCCGGCGCGAGGATGTCGTGCTCGCCGGTCTGCAGCCCGGCGGCGGAGAGCGCGCCCGAAACCGATCCGGCCAGGGTGGTGACCTGCCGCAGCTCGCCGTCAACCGTGATGGTGACGTGCTTGGCGAGCGATGCAGCGGTGCCGCCGCCGATGGCCAGCACACCGATCGTGGCGGCTGCTGCAACCAGCAGCACCTTGCGGCGCAGCGCGGGCCGGCCGCGCCGTGCGTTGGCCGCCGGCGCGGTTGCCTCGTCGACGTGTGCAGGGGTGGCGCTAGCAAAATTGACCTGGTCGGTCGATGGCTCTGTTGCAGTCAAATCGTCGGTCAGCGGCAGGTGTAGGTCCGCGTCGCCAACGTTGTCGGGGCGCTTGTTCACGTCACATCCGATGGGCTCGTTGATCCCGGGCAGGGGCAGGGGTGACCGCGCGATGTGGTGATGGCTGTTGCCGTTTCACATCGGGAAGGCCCGTTCCGAGCACACGGATAGCTGATCAGCTGACCGGATGTATTTGCTCGACTGCCTGCCCTGCGTAGACCCCGGGGGTACATTTTCCATCCCGGCTACTATCACAAAACAGTAACGTCGATGCCTCTTTTTGGCAACCACCATGCGTGGTAAATCAAGCGTTGCGTGGGTCACAACGCCCATTTGCTGGTCGGAAATGCCCGTTTACCAGGCAGAATGACCACTTTCTGGATTCCACCACTCGTGGAGTCCCCGCCACCCGAGACACACAAAAGCCCCGATCCGGCCAGCGGATCGGGGCTCTTGTGTGAAATAGATCTCAATTCATTGCTGTGCTACGGCTGGATCAGCCGGCGCCACCGCAGGCCCACGGCGAGGTGCCGCGGCTCGCAGCGGTCGTTTCGGCGACGGCAATCTGCTGCTCGCGGGTGGCCAGATCTGCGCGAGGCGCGTACTGCCCGCCACCATTGGACAGCCAGGTACCCATATCGAACTGCAGGCCACCGTAGTAACCATTACCGGTGTTGATCGACCAGTTGTTGGTCGACTCACAATTGGCGATTCCGTCCCAGTTGATGCCCGAGGAACCGGAGGAAGCCGGAGCCGGGCTGGAACTGCTGCCCGACGAGCTGCTGCCGGCCGACGAGGACGAGCTGCTGTAGGAGCTCTGCTGCTCCTTGGTGCCGACGGTGATCACGCTGGCAACGGCCGGGGCGATCGGGGTGCGGGCAACCTCGTTCTTGGCGGACTGCGCACCGTTGACGGTGGTCACCTGGTAGGTGACCGAGTCCTTGCCCGGGGAACCCTGCTGGGTCACCGTGGACGTTCCGGCATCGAGCGAGCTGTCCTCGACCGTCTGGTCGGCCGGCTGTGCAACCTCGACCTCTTCGGTCACGGTGGTGGTCGCGACGCGGGCAACGGTGATGACGAGGCCGTTGCTCAGCGGGGTGGTGACGGCGGGATCGACGGTGTCCTCGGCGCCGAGCACAATGGCCTGCTCGGCGAGGAAGTCGCCGACGGTCTTGGCGGAGGACTGCACTGCGGCGGCGGCTGCGCCACCGACCGAAACGCTTGCATTGAAAAGGGTGTCGGCCGAGACGGCCAACCCATCGATCGGGATCTCACGCGACCGGTCTGCCGACAGCTTGAAGGCTGCCGGGTCCTGGCCGAGCTCGGCCAGCGCCTCTTCGACGGTGGTCGCGGTGGTCCAGACCTCGCGGGTCTGGCCATCGATGGTCAGGGTCAGCAACCGGCCGCGCTCGACGACGATCTGCGATCCATCGGAGATGGCTGTGTCGACGGCGGGGGCGACGGTGTCGTGCTCGGAAATGGTCAGACCGGCGGAATCGAGAGCGCCCTCGACCGAACCGGCGAGCGTGCCCACCTCCTGCTGCTGCCCATCGACGGTGACCGACACAGTCTTGTGTGCCGCGCCAACGACGCTGCCGCCGGCGACGAGCGCGACAACGAGCGCGGCGATGCCGACGAGAACCGGCTTGCGCAGGCTCCGGCCGGTCTTCACCGAATGGCTCGACTGGCGGTCCTCGCCGTCGATGTCGGCGATCGGCTCAAGTGTGTCGGTGGAGGTTGCGGCGGTGTTGCTATCGAAAGAGATGCTGTCGAAGGTGTTGGTATCGGTGGCGCCGGTAAGATCGTCGTTGGAAGGCAAGTTTTTATCCATCTGTCAGAGGTGTCCAGGCAGGGCTCAAGCGCGCCGTTGTGCATCAGGTCTTCGCCTGGATACATCGCAGGTAGTTGTGGTGGGCGGCGGGTTGTTATTACCTGTTAATACCCGGCGAAATTCTTGCCCTACGACCTGATGCGACTCGCTTGAGGATTTCCCATCCCAGCTGCTATTACAAAACGATAAAGGATGAGCATCGTTTTGACACCCCCTGTGGGCAAACTGTGGCGTACCTGACACTCGCTTGATGTACCAAAAATGTGGCCTGCGGCACGTCCGGATACTGAATTCGGGCCGAATTGTGATCCAGAACATCCCAAACCCTCTTGCATACCCCCGAATTGTGACCGCGGACACGTCGTCGCCGTGTTTCAGGCAGTCGTACCGGCGTTGATCACGGCACCGTTATCTAGGCCCTGATTGCTGACCAGCAGCGAGCCGTCGCGATGATCATTGGCCATTATTTTGCTCATTCTTTACCGAACTGCACCATTGCGGGGCGGCGGCTGGGCTGTCGGCTTCGAGGTGGACGGCGAAAGGGCCCCGATCCGGGTTCGGATCGAGGCCCTTTCGTCACGCGTCCACGCTGACCTGAGGAGCGACCTCAGGCTTGATCGGTCAGCCGACCCTACTTGCACGCCCACGGGGACATGCCGCGGGCGGCATAGGTGGTCTCGGCAACCGCAATCTGCTGTTCCCTGGTGGCCAGATCGGCGCGCGGCGCATATTGCCCACCGCCATTGCTGAGCCAGGTTCCGATGTCGAACTGCAGTCCGCCGTAGTAGCCGTTGCCGGTGTTGATCGACCAGTTGTTGGTCGACTCGCACCGGGCGATCCGATCCCAGTCGACGCCTGAGCTGCCGGAACTGGGGGCCGGCGCCGCTGCCTGTTGGGCCGGCGCGGCGGCGGGGGTTGCTGCGGCGGGCGCTGCCTGCGGCGCCGCTGCCGCGGGTGCTGCGGCCGCCTGCTTGGTGCCGACCTTGACGATCGTCGGTGTCGCCTCGGTCACCGTCCGGCGCGAAACCTCTTCTCTGGCACCGTTCTGACCATTCGTGACGGTCGTCCGGTAGGTCACCTCGGCGACGCCGGCCTGACCCTCCTGCACCACGCTGGTCGTGCCTGCCGCCATGGAACTGTCGTTCTGCCGCTGGTCGGCCGGCTGCGCGATCGGCTCGTTCGCCGTCTCACTCAGGTAGGCGATCCGGGTGACCGCGATCTGCAGGCCATCGGTCACCGGCGTGCTGACGGCCGGGTTCACCGTGTCGTCGGCGCCGAGAGCAACCCCGGCGGCGGTCAGCGCGTCGGCAACCGTCGCACCCTCGACAACCGCCGTGGTGGCCGGGTCGGTCCCAACGGTCAGGGTGACCGTCGGCAGTGTGATGACGGTGATTGCGGCGCCTTCGGTGAGCGCCGTGGTCAGTGCGGGCGACACCCGCTGAGCCGCGCTCGGGGTGAACCCGATCTCGGTGAACAGGTCTGCGACGGTCTTTGCCGCGCTGCTGTACGTCGTCGCCGCACCATTGGTCACGGTGACGGTATGCAGGGTGTCGGCGGTCACCGTCAGCCCGTCGAGCGGGATCTGCCGTGACCGGTTGGCCGACAGCTTGAACGCCGCCGGATCCTGGCCCAGTTCGGCGAGGGCCTCCTCCACCGTCGTCGCCGTTGTCCACACCTGCCGGGTTTCCCCGTCGACGGTCAGCGTGAGCAGTCGGCCGCGCTCCACGATGATCTGTGATCCGTCGGTGATCTCCGCGTCGGCAGCCGGCGCGACCGTGTCGTGCTCGGCCACAGTCACGCCGGCAGCATCCAGCGCACCGTCGACCGAGCCGGCCAGGGTGCTGACCTCTTGTGACACCCCGTCCACCGAGATGGTCACCGTCTTGTTCATCGACGCGACGACACCGCCGGCCACGGCAACGATGCAGACCAGGGCGGCCACCCCGATCAGGGCGGGCTTGCGCCATCCGCTGGCGGCCGGCCGGGAAGCGGCCGGCGGATTGTCCGCACCGTCATCGGTGCCGAGATCGGAGCCGCCCCCGTCGCCGGCTTCGATCTCGCGATGGGCGCCGGCGGGATCTTCGACGCCGTGCGCACCATCCTCACCCCAGAACGATCCGGCAGTCTCGTGGGTGTACAGCGCGCTCCCGGCGCCAGTTCCCAGTCGGTCCAGGACGACGCCCGGGTCGGCTTCATCGACACTGCCAACGGCACCGCTGGTGCCGAGTTGATCGTTGGTTGAGGCCACGTCACATCCGAACGTCGTTGTGCCCGGGCAGGGCGATGCGGATGCGCACTGGGGCGAGCCCGGGCTTCACCGAGGTCCGGGCACAAAAAAGCAGGGCCTATCCCCGACATCCGGATCGCGCAATCCGATCCGGCCTGTCGCCGATAAGTCCTGCCCCAGTCGCATCCGGGACTTCCCCATCCCGGCTGTTATCACGGGAGGGTAACGGGGTGAGCACGAACTGGCAACCAAAGAAACGGTCAAGTAACTGCTACCGAATGGGTGACAGCTTACTGTGAATTGCCGACAAGGTCGATAAATTGACTATAAATCGGGCAAATCGTACACATTTCGTGTGGTTAAGCTCACGGCCGCACAGAGGTCCAGCACGTCCTGGGACCGAAGGGCGGCCAGCGCGCGAACCGTGTACGGCAGAGCGTAGGGCTCGTTGCGCTTACCCCGGTGCGGGTGCGGGGTCAGAAACGGCGCATCCGTCTCCACCATCAGCTGGCCGTCCGGGACGATCCGCGCGGCGTCGGCAAGGTCACGCGCATTGCGGAAGCTCACCGGTCCGGCGAAGGAGAGGTAGTACCCGGCGTCGACGCAGATCCGGGCCATCGCCAGATCCCCGCTGAAGCAGTGGAAGATCACTTTGTCCGGTGGGCCTTCGGCGCGCAGCACGGCCAGGACGTCATCGTGGGCATCCCGGTCGTGGATCATCAGCGGCTTGCCGGTGCGCTTGGCCAGGTCGATGTGCCAGGCGAACGCCGCCGCTTGGACGTCGTGCGGGGCGGCATCCCAGTAGTGATCGAGGCCCGTCTCACCGATGGCGACCACCCGGGGCTGCGTCGCCAGCGTCTCCAGGTCGCGCCGGGCTGCATCGTCCAGCTTGTCGGCCCGGGTGGGGTGCAGGGCGACCGCGGCGTACAGGTCCGGGTGCCAGGTCGCCGCGGTCGCGGCCCAGTGCGCCGAGGCCAGGTCGTCGGCGACGGTGACGACCTGTCGCACCCCCACCGCGGCCGCCCGCGCCATGGCTTCGGCGACGTCGGCCGCGTCCGCGCAACCGCAGGCGTCCAGGTGGGTGTGCGCGTCGACCACCGGGGCCGGCAGCGGCTCCGGTGGTGGAACCATCGGCCGTTCCGCGACCGCGGGATGTGGTTGGCCCGTCACTCGACCCCCCTACCGATGTTGATCATGACGAAAGCTGCCCGACTATCGGCGTGTCGTCGGCGTGTCGAACAGTGTTCGTCATGATCAACATCGGTCATTTTCGAGCCTCACGCAAGCGGGGCCCACGGCGGCCCGGTCTCGCCCAACTTGGGATCCAGCTTGGTGAACAACGGGGTCGGCTTGATCAATGGTCGACCGACCTCGATGTCCCGGCGGCTCCACACTGCCTGCTCGGCGGCGTAGTCACCGGTGATCACCGGATAGTCGACGACCCCGGGAACCCCGACACCTTCGACGTCGTCATTGAAATCGGTGACCTCTCGCACTTCGGGCTGGGCCGCCCACACGCCATTTCCGCCGAGTGCTTCAAAGACCTTCTGGGCAGAATGCGGCAGGAATGGCGTGAGCAGCGTCTTGGCGTCGTCCACCACCTGCAACGCCGTATGCAGCACGGTTGCCTGACGTTCCGGGTCACCGCCGAGTTTCCATGGCTCGGATTCGGAGATGTACTTGTTCGCCAGACCGGCAACTCGCATGGCCTCACCGGACGCGGCCTTGAACCGACTGCGGGACAGCAGGTCTCCGACAGTGGTGAAGGCCTGTTCGGACGCGCGCAGCAGCTCGCCGTCCAGGTCGGTCCGCGACCCGGGCTGCGGGATCTGACCGAAGTTCTTGTGCGCCATGGAGATCGACCGATTGACCAGGTTGCCCCACTCGTTCGCGAGTTCGAAGTTGGTGCGCCGCACGAACTCTTCCCAGGTGAAGTCGGCATCCTGGGTTTCCGGTCCGGCGGCGGCGATGAAGTACCGGAGCGCATCGGGCCCGTACTCCCGCAGGAAGTCCCCGACGTAGATCACCGTTTTCCGGGACGTGGAGAATTTGGATCCGCTCATCGTCAGGAATTCGCTGGATACCACTTCGGTGGGCAGGCTCAACCTGCCGAACGTGCCGGGTTGGCCGCCGCGCTCCCCCAGTCCGTCATAGGCGAGCAGTTCGGCCGGCCAGATCTGGGAATGGAACGTGATGTTGTCCTTGCCCATGAAATAGAACTGCTTGGCCTGATCGCCCTGCCACCAGCGCTGCCACGCCTCGGGGTCCGGCTTGCCGTTCGCGCCGTAGCGGCGGGCCCACTCAATGGACGCCGACAGATACCCGATGACGGCGTCGAACCAGACGTAGAGCTTCTTGTCCGGCCGGTCGCGCCAGCCGTCCAGCGGCACCGGAATGCCCCAGTCGATGTCCCTGGTCATCGCCCGTGGGCGCAGGTCATCGAGCAGATTCAACGAAAATCGCAGCACGTTCGGTCGCCAGTCGGTCCGGGTCTGCAACCACGACCCGAGCGCCTCGGCCAACGCGGGCAGGTCGAGGAAGTAGTGCTCGGACTCGGCGAAGATCGGTGTCTCGCCGTTGATCTTGGACTTCGGGTTGATCAGGTCGATCGGGTCGAGTTGGTTGCCGCAGTTGTCGCACTGGTCGCCGCGGGCACCGTCATACCCGCAGATGGGGCAGGTGCCCTCGATGTAGCGGTCGGGCAGCGTGCGCCCGGTGGAGGGTGAGGTCGCCGACATGGTGGTCTTCGGAACGAAGTAGCCGTTGCGGTGCACCGTCCGGAACAGTTCCTGCACCACCGCGTAGTGGTTGCGGGTAGAGGTCCTGGTGAACAGGTCGTAGGACAGGCCGAGCCCCTGTAGGTCGTTGACGATCACCCGGTTGTACCGGTCGGCCAGCTCGCGTGCGGAGACGCCCTCGGCGTCGGCCTGCACCAGGATCGGCGTGCCGTGCTCGTCGGTCCCGGACACCATCAGCACGTCGTTCCCGGCCATCCGCTGATACCTGGAAAAAACGTCGGCCGGGACCCCGAATCCGGAGACGTGGCCGATGTGCCGGGGGCCGTTGGCGTAGGGCCAGGCGACTGCTGTCAGTACAGGCGTGCTCATTCCGATCAGGCTAGTCGGACCCGACGGAGGAGGGCCGCCAATCGACACGGCAGGAGAGCGCTGAATAGCCCGACGACGAAGGAGCCGGTTTTTCAGCGGACTCCACGTCGGACCCGACGGAGGAGGGCCGCCAATCGACACAGCACGCCAAGTGGGCGGAGCGAGGTCGGCGAGCCGTCCGCCTGCTGTCAGTCGGCCCGTTCGACGTCAAAGGTGAAGCCGCGAGCCCGCAGTCGGTCGGTCAATGCGCCGTTCATGGCGACGGCGGGGGTGAGTACGCCACCACCCGCGGGCAGGTCGTCGCAGGCCAGGCACAGCGCCGCCTGGCTGAGCATCACCGAGGTGGCCGCATAACCGGGATCGCCGTCGGCGGCCACCATTGCCGAGTACCGGGCGCCGCTGGTCGTGGTGCCGTCGATCCGCAGCTTGAAATGACCGGTGCGCTGGACCTTCTCGCTCGGACCCTGGCCGGGATCGGGCAGCAGCCGGTCGAGCAGCGGCCGGGTGAACCTGCTGCTCATTCCGGCGGCCAGTGCGCCGGTGCCCACCGCGATGCCGCCGGCCACCACCGGCGCCAGCAGTGAGGTGCCGGTGCGGACAACCTCGCGGTAGCGCAAGTCCCGCCCGTATCGGTGCCCCAGCAGCGCATTGCTGCGCCGGACGATCTGTGCGTTGAACGACGCCATGATGAACGGCGCGACCCAGGTTCCGTCATCGAGCTTCTGGGCCAAGAAGGTGCTCGACTGCCGGCCCAGGTCCGGCTCGTTCGACCGGTCCGGGCTGAGCAGGTATGGGTCGGCAAGTTTCCTGGCCAGGCCGGGGTCGCCGTGCACGTCGTCGATGCCCACCCGCATCGAGTCGATGGTTCCCCCGCTGAGGCCAGCCTTGATCGAGAGCACCAGCAGGGTGGCCTCGGTCAGGTCGCCGGCGTCGTCGGCGCGGGCGCGGTCGGCCAGCACCTGCACCCCGAGATCGGAGGGGATCGAATCGAACCCGCAGGCGTGCACGAGCTTCGCGCCGGTTCGGACAGCTGTCTCGTGGTTCGCGTCGATGCTGTCCCGGACGAACTTCGGTTCCCCGGTGAGGTCTGCGTAGTGCGTCCCCGCTGCGGCGCAGGCCCTGACCAGCGGAAGTCCGCCCCGCGCGTAGGGGCCGACGGTGCTGACCAGCACCCGCGTCGAGCCGGCCAGCTCCTGCAGGGATGGTTCGTCCGCGGAGTCGGCGGCGAGCAGCGGCCAGTCGACACCCAACTCCCGTCGCAGCGCTTCCAGCCGGTCCACCGACCGGCCGGCCAAGGCGATCCGCACCGGCCGGTCGCTGGTCTCCGCCAGCCGCCTGGCGACCAGCCGACCGACGAACCCGGTGGCCCCGAAGAGCACGATGTCGTAGGGCGGCTGGTCGGGCGGTTCGGTCACGGGGCTGAGCCTACGTCCGCGCCGCCCGACCGACGATCGTCGAACATCGTGCTGCTCGGGGCAGCACGATGCTTCACGATCTGCCGATCGCTAGGCGGTTTGGACCTCGGTCCGATCGCCCGACCACAGGGTGTGGAAGACGCCGTCCTTGTCGATCCGCTTGTAGGTGTGGGCGCCGAAGAAGTCCCGCTGGCCCTGGATCAGCGCGGCCGGCAGCCGTTCGGAGCGCAGTCCGTCGTAATAAGACAGGGCTGCGGCGAACCCGGGGGTCGGGATGCCGGACTGCGCGGCCCCGGCGACGACCCGGCGCCAGGAGTCCTGCGCGGTGGTGATCGCATCGGTGAAGTACGGCGCCAGCAGTAGCGACGCCGGGATCTCCACGCCCGCCGATACGTCATAGGCCTCGGTGATCCGGTTCAGGAACTTCGCCCGGATGATGCAGCCACCCCGCCAGATCCGCGCCACCGCACCGACATTGATGTCCCAGCCGTACTCGGCAGCGCCGGCGAAGATCTCGTCCAGGCCCTGCGCGTAGGCGACGATCTTGGACGCGTAGAGCGCGATCCGGACGTCCTCGATGAACGAGGCCTGATCCTTGACCTCCCAACTGTTGTTCGGCCCGGGCAGCTTGCCGGCGGCCGCCGCACGCTGGGTCAGCGACGAGGACAGGCCGCGGGCGAAGACCGCCTCCGCGATGCCGGACACCGGAATGCCCAGGTCGAGGGCGGTCTGCACAGTCCAGGTTCCGGTGCCTTTCATGCCGGCCGCATCCAGGATGACGTCGACCAGTGGTTTGCCGGTCGATGCGTCCACCTGCGCCAGCACCCGCGCGGTGATCTCGATCAGGAAGGAATCGAGGTCGCCTTTGTTCCACTCGCCGAACGTCTCGCCGATCTCGGCCGGTGTCATCCCGGCGCCGCGCCGCAGCAGGTCGTAGGCCTCGGCGATCAGTTGCATGTCGGCGTACTCGATGCCGTTGTGCACCATTTTGACGAAATGCCCGGCACCGTCGGTGCCGATGTGGGTACAGCACGGCGCGCCGTCGACGTGTGCGGAGATCTTCTCCAGGATCGGGCCCAGCGACTCGTAGGACTTGGCCGACCCGCCGGGCATGATCGACGGCCCGTTGAGTGCGCCCTCCTCGCCGCCGGAGACCCCGCAGCCGACGAAGTGGATGCCCTTCTCCTGCAACGCGGCCTGCCGGCGCCGGGTGTCCTCGAATTTGGCATTGCCGCCGTCGATGATGATGTCGCCCGGTTCGACCAGTTCAGCAAGTTCGTCGATCACCGCGTCGGTCGGGCCGCCGGCCTTCACCATGATCAGGATCTTGCGCGGGACGGCCAACGAAGCGACAAAGTCAGCAGACGACTCGGACGGGACGAAGGTGCCGTCGCCGCCGAAGTCGTCGATCAAGGCCTTGGTCTTGGCATAGGACCGGTTATGGACAGCGGTGACGAACCCGTTCCGGGCGAAGTTGCGGGCCAGATTGGAACCCATCACCGCGAGGCCGGTGACGCCGATCTCGGCTTTCGGGGTTGTTGCGGTGTCGCTCATTTCCAAGCCTCCGGGAAGCGGGGACGACGGTACGGACGAGACCCAAGCCTTCCGCACCGCCGTTGACGGCGCGCGGCGGGGTCTGCCGCACTCCGGCCCGGCCGGCTCGCCCTCCGGGACCGGCAGGTCCCCGTTTCCGTGCAGCCCGGCGTGATCAGGCCAGGGCGGCCTTCGCGGCCGCCGAGATCCGGGACCCGTCCGCGCGACCGGCCGCGGCCGCCTGAACCTGCTTGATCACCAGGCCCATCTGCCGCATGGTGACGGGAGCTCCGGTGCTGGCAGCGACATCCGCGACAGCCTGCGCCACCAGCTCGGATACCTCGGCGTCGGTGAGCGGGACCGGTAGGTAGGACGTCAGCACCGCGGCCTCCGCCTCCTCCTTTGCCGCCTGCTCCGGTCGTCCGGCGCCGGCGAACGCCTCCGCAGCCTCGGCTCGCTTGCGGACCTCCTTGCTGAGCACCGCCATCACCTCGGCGTCACTGAGCTCCTTGGCGGTGGTGCCGGAAACCTCGGCGGTGGTGATCGCCGCCAGCGCCAACCGGATGGTGCCGGTGGTCAGGGTGTCACGGGCCTTCATTGCGGCGGTCAGGTCCGCTCGGAGCCGCGCCTTCAACGGTGTCGCACCGCTGGCTTCAGTCATCGTCGCTCTTTCCTCGTGCTGGTCGTGACCGCGGCTCGTGTTCCTGCCGGATCTGCAGCACGAGAGTTTCAGCATGCGCCTTGACAGTCAAAGCTAATGGCCGTAGCTTGTGAGCTATGACAACAAGCCATACGGATGGAGTCCCCATGACGACGACCAACGCAACTCAGTACCTGGATCGCACAGAGGGCAGGATCGCCTACGACGTGAGCGGCAGCGGCCCGCTCGTCGTCGCAGTCCCGGGGATGGGCGACTTGCGCAGTGCCTACCGGCACCTGGCGCCTGCCCTGGTCGAGGCCGGTTTCCGGGTCGCGACCATGGATCTGCGGGGGCACGGCGACAGCGACACGTCCTTCACCGCCTATGACGACCCGGGCGTCGCATCGGATGTCATCGCGCTGATCGAACAGTTGGGCGGGCCGGCGCTGGTGATCGGGAACTCCCTGGGAGCCGCCGCCGCCGTCATTGCGGCGGCCGAGAAGCCCGAGCTGGTCAGCGGTTTGGTACTGGTCGGACCGTTCGTCAGGAATGTGCCGGCACCGGCCTGGCAGCGGTTGCTCTTCCGGGCAATGATGGGCGGGCCGTGGGCCAGACTTGCCTGGCTCGCCTACTACCCCACCTTCTTCCCGACCCGAAAGAACGACGACTACGCCGAGCACCGAACCGCGATCGGCGCGGCCATGGCCCGTCCGGGTTACAGCAGGGCATTCCGGGCGATCACCCACGTCTCGCATGCGCCGGCCGAAGCCGCGCTGCCCAGGGTCCCGACGGACGTGCTCGTCGTGATGGGCAGCAAGGACCCCGACTTCCCCGACCAGCAGGCGGAAGCGGAGTGGATCGCGAACCGTCTTGGGGGGCGCGCCGCGATGATCCCCGGGGCCGGTCACTACCCACAATCCGAGTTTCCCGAGTTGACCACTCCGGTGGTCCTGGAGTTCGCCCGAACGGTTGCCGCCGGACACAAGGATGCCTAGGGCGGGATTGACGCGAGCCGTCATTGCCGCTGATGCGGCCGAGCTCGCCGATGAGAGCGGTTGGGACCAGCTCACTCTCGCTGCGGTTGCGGCCAGGTTCGGGGTCCGGCAGCCGAGTCTGTACAAGCACGTGGCCGGCCTCGCCGAGCTGCGCCGGGACGTCTCGGTGCTTTCCGGCCGCGAACTGGGCGTGGAACTGTCCGCGGCCGCCGTCGGCAAATCGGGCACCGACGCACTGCTGGCCATGGCGGAGACCTACCGAACCTTCGCCAAGAAACACCCGGGCCGCTATGCCGCCTGCGTCCTCGCCCCGTTGCCGGGTGATGAGGAGTATCTGCAAGTCGCCACAGCCGTCGTGGAAATCGTGGCGGCCGTGCTCAGCGGTTACGGATTGGCCGGCGATGACGCCATCCACGCAATCCGCGGCCTGCGGGCCCTCATGCACGGCTTCGTCTCCCTCGAGGCCGTCGGCGGGTTCGCGATGCCGCAGGACCTGGACGAGAGCTACCGCCGCCTGGTGGCCGGGTTCGGCGAATCGCTCAGTCGGACCCGGCAATAGCGGGCCGGCCGTTCGGCGTTCGTCGAGTGCCACCCCATCAGGGGGATCCGGGCTGGTCGGGCCGAATGTCCCTGATGGGGTGGCACTCGGAGCGACCGGTCGCCTACCGCTTGGTCGCCGCCGAATACACGACGCGTCGGGCGATGCCGTACCGAGCGGCAATGGCATCAACCGCATCGCGCCGGGATCCGCCGGCCTTGACCAGTTCGGCGACCGCGACCGCGAGCACCTCGTCACTCGCCGCCTCGACCGGCTCGGTGGCACCGGCCACCACCAGCGTCACCTCACCGCGAACACCGGCCTCGGCCATGACGACCAGTTCGGCGAGGGTCCCGCGGCGGACCTCCTCGTAGGTTTTGGTCAGTTCCCGGCACAGGGCGGCCGGCCGGTCCTGGCCGAAGGCGGTTGCCATCGCCGTCAACGCCTCGGTCAGCCGATGCACCGACTCGAAGAAGACCATCGTCCTGGCCTCGCCCGCCAACATGGCCAGCGCCCGGGCGCGCTCCCCGGACTTGCGCGGCAGGAACCCCTCGAAGCAGAACCGGTCCGACGGCAGGCCGGACAGGGCAAGTGCGGTGATGGCAGCGGACGGGCCGGGCACCGACGTCACCAGCAGTCCGGCCGCTGCGGCCGCAGCGACCAGCCGGTAGCCGGGATCGGACACCGACGGCATCCCGGCGTCGGTGACCAGCACGACCGTCTGCCCGCCGTGCATCCGCTCCAGTAGTGCGGGAATCCGTGACTGTTCGACGGATTCGTAGTAAGAGATGACCGGCGCGGAGATCGTCACCCCGAGGTCGGCGACCAACCGGTGCAGCCGCCGGGTGTCTTCGGCCGCAATCACATCGGCGTCGGTCAGCGCCGCGCGGAGTCCGTCGGAGGCATCGGAAACCCGGCCCAACGGCGTACCGGCGAGCACGAGCCGGCCGGCCTTCACATCCGCAGTCACTCGGTCACCTTACGATCGACGCCATGTCCGCCCCACCATCCGTCGTCAGCCCCGCCGCTGGCCCCGCGGACATCGACCTCGATCCGGCCCCGGTCGAAGCACCGACAGCTACCGGCAGCGACGCGGCCAGGCCGGATCCGGCCGCCTCAGTGGTGCCGATCGGCGACGTCCCCGAACTGGTAAGACCGCGCCGGGCCCGCCGGACCGTCCTGCCCCCGATGCCAACCGACCGGGTACGGAGCTGGGTGGTCACGCTGATCGTCACCGCGATCGGTGCGGTGGTCCGGTTGGTCGGGCTGGGCGACAGCACGGACACCGGGACGCCGCTGTTCGACGAGAAGTACTACGCGATCCAGGCGCAGGAGATCCTGCGCAACGGTGGCGTGGAGGACAACCAGGGTTTCGGCGTCGTTGTGCACCCCCCGTTCGGCAAGCAACTGATCGCCATCGGCGAATGGCTGCTCGGCTATACCCCGACCGGCTGGCGGCTGGCCTCCGCGGTGGCGGGCATCGTCAGCATCCTGCTGATCATCCGGGTGGTCCGCCGGATGACCAGGTCCACCCTGCTCGGCGGGATCGCCGGGGTTCTGCTGATCTGCGACGGGGTCAGCCACGTCCAGTCCCGGTCAGCGCTGTTGGACATCTTCCAGGCGGTCTTCGTGCTCGGCGCCTTCGCCTGCATGATCGCCGATCGCGACCAGGTACGCGCCCGGCTGGCGTCGGCGGTTGCCGACGGATCGATCGCCACCAGTTGGGCAGGTGTCGCGCTCGGCGCCCGGTGGTGGCGGTTCGGCGCGGGCGTGCTGCTGGGTCTGACCACCGCAGTCAAGTGGTCCGGCGCCTACTGGATCGTCGCGTTCGGCATCCTGACGGTGATCTGGGACATCACCGCCCGCCGTGAGGCCGGGATCCGTAGACCCGTCCGGGCCGTGGTGCGCCGGGACCTCGGGCCCAATCTGTGGGCCCTCGGCGTCGTACCGGTGCTCACCTATATCTCCACCTGGTGGGCGTGGTTCGCCTCCGAGACGGTGTGGCCTCGGCACACCCTCGTCGCGGTGGAGAGCAATCGCAGCGACTGGAAGAGCGGTGGGCTGTACGACATCGCGGCGGCGTGGTCGAACACCCTGTGGCAGTGGACCTGGAAGATGCTGGACTTCCACTCCCACCTGCTGACCCCGACCGACCCGGCGAAACGTCACCCCTGGGAGTCCAAACCGTGGACGTGGCCGCTCGGCACCCGACCGGTGCTGTACTTCTCCCCCGCCAACGGCGAAGGCTGCGGCGACGGGCGCACCGATTGCGTGCGCCGGATCTTCCTGATCGGCACGCCCGCGTTGTGGTGGATCGCGCTGTTCGTGCTCATCTGGGCGCTGTGGAAGGCGATCGGCCGGATGGATTGGCGGTACGCGGCGGTACTGGTCGCGTATGGCGCCGGCTACCTGCCGTGGTTCACCAATCTCGACCGGCAGATGTACTTCTTCTATGCGACCCCGCTGGCACCGTTCCTGATCATCGGCATCACCCTGGTGCTCGGCGACATCCTGGGCCGAGCGTCGGTCGGGGTGGAAAGACGGTTGACCTCGGTCGCCGTCGTGGCGATCTACGTCGGCCTGGTGGTCGCCAACTTCATCTGGCTCTGGCCCGTGCTCAACGGCGACACCATCACCCCGGAACGCCTGCAGATGGAAACCTGGTTGCCTTCCTGGGGATAGGAGGGGCTGGTTAGGCCTCTCAGGCAGCAGTGCAGGGCTCATTACGGCAGGGCTCAGTACGGCAGGGCTCAGTACGGCAGGGACACCTGCAGCGGCACCGCGACACCCAGTCGGTCGGCGAGCCGGCGGGCGTCGTAGGGCGCGTGCGCCTGCGCGTCATTGTCGAAGTAGACGTGCACCTCCCGGACACCTGGGGTGTCGGCCCAGCCCCGGACGCGGCCGGCCCACCAATCGATGCCCTCGTCGGTGTAGCCGCTGACGTACAGCTCCTGGTCGCCGTGCAACCGGACATACACCAGCTCTGCGGTCACCTCGTCGACCCAGGTGAAACGCCCGGCGGTGTCGGCGACGACCAGCGCCACCGCGAACTCCCGGCACAATGCCGCAAACTCTCCGGTGGCGTAAGAGTCGTGCCGAACCTCGACAGCGTGCCGCAGGCGGGCAGCCGGATCCGCCGCGGTCGCTACCGGATCCTCCTTGAACCGCTGCCTGATCCGGTCGTCGCAACCGGCCGCGAGGTGCGCGGCCTGCTCGTGGGTGGCCGGCAGCGCGGCGAAGAACTCGGTCATTCGCTCGCGTCGATAGGGCAGCATCGGTGGCAACTGCCACAGGATCGGACCGAGCTTGGGTCCCAATGCGAGGACGCCGGAGGCGAGAAAGTTCGCCAGCGCCTGGTGGGTGTCCCCCAGCTTCTTGAGGTGGGTGATGTACCGACTGCCCTTGACCGCGAAGACGAAACCGTCGGGGGTGGCGTCCCGCCACCTGGCGTAGCTACTCGGCCGTTGCAGCGAGTAGAACGACCCGTTGATTTCGACGGCGTCGAACGCTCGCGAGGCAAACTCCAACTCCCGGCGCTGCGCAAGACCACGCGGGTAGAACACCGATCGCCAATGCGGATAGGTCCACCCGGAGACGCCGATCCGAATCCGGGCGCTCACGCCCCTGCGCCGGCCGGCTGGCCGTCACTATTCGTGGTCCCGGCCAATCCCACCTCAACCCTGGCCACTTTGCCGGTCAGCTCACCGGTGTGGCCCGGCCGAATGTCGGCCTTCAGCACCAATGACACCCGACTGCCGTACCGACCGACCGCCTCGCACGCGCGCTTCACCACGTCCATGCACTCGTCCCAATCACCCTCGATAGTGGTGAACATCGAGTCCGTCCGGTTCGGCAGACCGGATTCGCGGACGATCCGGACTGCCTCGGTCACCGCCGCCGAGACCGATCCTGACGGGTCAGCTCCGGATAGTTCACCGACACCGGCCGGGGCAACTGAGAACGCGATCAACATGCTGCCACGGTAGCCGGGTGACAGCGATCGGCGACAGCCCAGGGCACGTCCACGAACACCTCTGATCAGCACCTTCTTATCGAACATGTGTTCGGAGTTTTCGAAGAGCAGGGGCTGTCGGTGGGGTAGTGCACACTGCTGGCCATGGGGAAGAACAACCAACAGCGCCGGGTCGCGAAGCGCAGGGCACGCGCCGCCAGCCTCGCCGCCGCCACACACGACAACCAGCCAACCAGCGGGCGACCGGCCACCGAGGCCAGCACCGACCGGCCACCCGATCGCACCGTGGAGCCGGCCGAGCTCATTGCTGGTTTGCTCAGCAGCGGCGCCGAACTGGCGTTCGGCCCCGCAACAGACGAGGTGCGGGTCGAAAGAAACATCCAGTGCCTCGTCGGATTGGGCTCGTCGGAGCAGTTACGACCAACGCTGGCCGCCGAACTGGCAACCACCGCGCTGACCGCGGCCGTTGGCGTGCTGTGGGAGAACGGTTGGCAGCCATTGGATCTCGTCCACATTGTGCGACGACACCAGGGCGCACGAGGGGTCGCACTGGTGACCGCGGTGTTGACCGAACAGGCACGACTGGATCGTGCCGTTGAACGTGCTCCCGCAGATTGGTCGGCGCAGCTGGCATCCCTCGGGATCGGCGGCGCAGCCACCACCGGGGACGGACCGGGACTGTTACTCATGACCGAATGGCAACGCGCACAGGGCATCTCACCCTGGGACGGCTGGCACGACATTCTCAAGCTGATCGGCCAGTTGCAGACCCTGCATCGCCTGACCCCGCTCGGCCCCCCGCCATCGCAATGGGACCAGTCCGGCTCCCGCTCGGGTTCCCCACGCCCCGCACCCGATCCAGCCAAGCAACATGCCGATACCGGTGGGCACGATCCACGGATGCTCGGCAAGATTCGCGCCCTGCTGTCCAAGGCGGAGGCATCGACCTTCACCGAGGAAGCCGACGCGTTCACCTCCAAAGCGCAGGACCTGATGACGCGCTACTCCATCGACGAGGCGCTCCTGGAGGATTCGGCGGGCCACGGCGACGTCCTCAGCCGGCGCATCCACATCGACAATCCGTATGCACAGGCGAAGGTGCAACTGCTCAGCACCGTCGGAGGGATCAACCGGGTCAGGGTGATCTGGGACGACCACCACGGGATGGCCACCGCCGTCGGGATGGCGATCGACCTGGAGCTGGTCGAGATGTTGTTCACGTCGCTGCTGGTGCAGGCCACCAGGGCGCTGACCGAGGCGGGCAACTCGCGATCGACCGAGGGCTACCAGTCAGGTCGGCTGAATCGCTCTCCATCGTTCCGCCGGGCGTTTCTGCTCGCTTACGCCAACCGCGTTGGCGAACGACTCGAGGCGGCAGGCGCCGCAGCAAGCACCGAGGCGACGTCGAGCCACGGCGCTGAGCTCGTGCCCGTGCTGGCCCGGCGGGCACAGGCCGTTGACACGGCGTTCGATCGACTGTTCCCGGAAACCCGCCACATGCGAGCGAAGCAGGTAGACGCTCGCGGCTGGCACGCCGGCCGGGCGGCGGCCGACAAGGCGGTGTTCGCCAGTGGGCAGGTCGAGAGCGCCTGATTTTCCGCCGGTCGACTACGAACGAGCCTTTTGCACGGCGGCCGCAAGTTCATCCTTCGTCATCTTTGACCGTCCCGGAATATCCAGTTGCTGCGCCACCCGGTACAGCTCGGCCCTCGAAGGTCCATCGCTCGGCGCGCCGGCCGGTTCCGGAGCTGAGGACGCCCCCGAACCTGCGGGGATCGCCTTGCCGACATCGTCCTGCGCTGCAGTAGCAACCGCCTGCACAGCTTCGATCGGTGCTGCCAGGGCGGCAGCGGCCGCCGAGACGATCGGACCGGCGGGTTCCGACGCTGCCGGGGCATCGGCGGCTGGGACCGGCGCCGGGGTGCTGTCCCTTCGGACGGCGGGTCGCGGGCTCGGGGTACGCCGCGGGGACGAAGCCGTCACCGCAACCGGCGTCTCGGCCTTGACCGCAGGGGCCTTTGCGGCCGGCTCCTTGACCTGGGGCTTCTTCACCGCCGCTGCCTTCTTGGCAGCCGCCGGGGCCGCCTGCTTCGGGGCCCTCGCCTTCTTGGCCGTGGCTTTCTTGGCAGCGGCCTTCTTCTCAGCGGCTTTCTTGGCTTCGGCCTTCTTCCTCGCGGACTTCTTCTCAGCGGCCTTCTTGGCTTCGGCTTCCTTCCTCGCGGCCTTCTTGTGGGCGGCCTTCTTGGCAGCGGCCTTCTCGGCGGCCTTGCGCGCCGCCTTCTTCTTGTCGTCCTTGGATTCGGACTTCTTCTTCGAACGCGCCACCGGGCACCTCCTGCTGTGCGGGACGACGGGCCGGCCGGACTTGCGGACAGCCCGGGCTCACCGCGGTTTCATCGACCTCATCACATCTGGGCGCGATCGGCTGGCAGACTCCCCGGTCCGAGGTGCACTGCGCCCGCAAATTTCAGTGCGCGGAATCCAGTCCGGGCTTGTCGGCGGCTACCGAACCGCCGCCGGAACCGCCCGCCGCGGAACGCTCGGCATCGAAGATGTCCGGTTCGACGTACAGCACGCGGGCGGCCGGAACAGCGGCCCGCACCCTCGACTCGACAGCGTTGATCGCCGCGGCAACCGCCGCTGCCGAATCGGTGGCAGACACCGCAACCTTCATGGCGACAAGCAACTCATCGGGTCCGAGGTACAGGGTCTTCATGTGGATGAGCTCCTCGATGTCGTCCCCGCTCACGACCGCAGCCCGGATGGAATCGACATCGGCCGGCGAGGCACCCTCACCGACGAGCAGACTCTTGACCTCGATGCCGAGGATCACCGCGACCACGATCAGCAGCAGGCCGATGAAGACCGTGCCGATGCCGTCGTAGATCCCGTCGCCGGTGATCACCGCGACACTGACGCCCAGAAATGCCAGCACCAGCCCGACCAGCGCAGCGATGTCCTCCAGCACCACGACCGGCAGTTCCGGCGCCTTGGCCCTGCGCACGAACTGCAGGATCGAAATCCCCGCCCGTTGCGGCGCGGACTCCTTGAGCGCTGTGCGCAGCGAGAACGACTCCAGCACCATCGCGATGACCAGCACCGTGATCGGCACCCACGGGAGTTCGATCGCCTCGGGATGCTGGATCTTGTGCACGCCCTCGTAGATGGAGAACACACCACCGACACTGAACAAGATGATCGACACTACGAAGGCGTAGATGTACCGCTCCCGCCCATAGCCGAAGGGATGCTCGGTGTCGGCCTCGCGCTGCGACCGCTTCCCGCCGATGAGCAGCAGGACCTGGTTGCCGGAATCGGCCAGGGAGTGCACCGACTCGGCAAGCATCGAGGACGATCCCGACAGCAGATAGGCGATGAATTTCGTCACCGCGATCCCGAGGTTTGCCAGCAGCGCGGCAAGGATTGCCTTGGTTCCTCCGGATGTGCTCATTTCTTGCAACTCCTTGCCGTCAAAGATCAGAACGGCGCCGATGCCTGCGCAGCCGGGATGATTCTCGCTGATCAGCCGGGGTGCCGTGACCTCGCGCGGGCCGGCGACGGCACGCCGCCCGAAAGACGCCCCCCTGACCGATGCGAGTTTGCGCCTCCGGCGGACCTCCCGGATGCGCTCCAAGTGACGCAGGCGGACCCACATCGAGACAGGGTCGTGCCCGTCGGACACAATCGTGTTCATGCCCTCGCAACATGGCGGTCCTACGGTCGCACCCATGGCGGATTTGTTCGAGGAGTACCCGTTCGCGCGGGCGTGGGACGAGATGTTCTCGGCCCCCGGTGAGATCAGACCGGCGTACGAGTCGGTGTTTGCCGCGCTGCAGACACTGGACGCCGCAGATCTCAAGGCCAGGGCCGACATCATGGGCCGGACGTTCCTCGATCAGGGGATCACCTTCGCGCTGGGCGGTGTCGAACGCCCGTTCCCGCTGGACCTGATCCCCCGGATCGTCACCGCACTCGAGTGGCAGACCGTCGAGACCGGCGTGCCGCAACGCGTTCGAGCGCTCGAGGCCTTCCTCGCCGACGTCTACGGCCAGGGCCGGATCTTCGCCGACGGTGTCGTCCCCCGTCGTCTGGTGACGACCTCCCCCCACTTCCATCGCCAGGTGATGGGCATGAGCGCGCAGGATGGCGCCCGGGTGGTGATCTCCGGCGTTGATCTGATCCGGGACGAGAACGGCGAGTTCCGGGTGCTGGAGGACAACGTCCGCATCCCGTCCGGTGTGTCGTACGTGCTGGAGAACCGCCAGGCGGTGACCCAGGTGCTCTCCGAGGCCGGCGCCGACCAACGGGTGAGGCCCATCTCCGAGTACCCGGGTCAGCTGCTCGCCGCGTTGCGCGCGGTCGCACCGTGGAACGTCACCGATCCGAACGTCGTCGTGCTGACCCCGGGCGTGTACAACTCCGCGTACTTCGAGCACACCCTGCTCGCCAGGGAAATGGGCGTCGAACTCGTCGAGGGCCGGGACCTGATCTGCCGGAACAACCGGGTGTTCCTCCGGACCACCTCCAGCGAGATGCCGGTCAATGTCATTTACCGCCGGGTCGATGACGAGTTCCTCGATCCGATGCAGTTCCGGGCGGATTCGCTGCTCGGCTCGCCGGGGCTGATCAACGCGGCCAGGGCCGGCAATCTGACCATCGCGAACGCCGTCGGCAACGGCATCGCGGACGACAAGCTCGTCTACACCTACGTTCCGGACATCATTCGGTACTACCTCAACGAGGAACCGATCCTGCTGAACGTCGACACCTACCGGATGGAGGTGCCGGATCACCAGGCGTACGCCCTGGAACACCTCAGCGAACTGGTGCTCAAGCCGGTCGACGGCTCCGGCGGCAAGGGCATCGTCATCGGGTCGCAGGCCGACTCCCTCACCCTGGCCAAGGCCAGGGCAACCATCATCGACAACCCACGTGGCTGGATCGCGCAGCGGGAGATCGCGCTCTCCACGGTGCCGACCCTGATCGGCGACAAGATGCGCCCGCGGCACGTGGACCTGCGGCCGTTCGCGGTCAACAACGGCAATTCCGTCTGGGTCCTGCCCGGCGGGCTGACCCGGGTGGCGCTGCCCGAGGGGGAACTGGTCGTCAACTCCTCGCAGGGCGGCGGCTCCAAGGACACCTGGGTGCTCTTCGGTAACCACGACGCCGAGTCGATTCCGGAAGCCACGGCCGATCAGACCCAGGTCATGAAGGCCTTCGGCCCGAACGACCTCACGTTCGACCAGTCACCGAACCCGCCCGACGGCACCGGGGGAATGCTGAACCAACAGGGTCAGCAGCAGTTCGGCCGCCTGCCGCATGCCGTCCAGGAACCGCACGCCCCGACCCACTTCACGGTCCCATCCGCAGGTCAAGGCCACCCGACGGAAGCGAGCACAGGTAGCGAGGAACTCCCATGCTGAGCCGGATCGCCGAATCGCTGTACTGGCTGGGTCGGCACGTCGAACGGGCCGACTGCACCGCACGGATCCTGGACACCTACCTGCACCTGCTGCCCGCCGGTTCCTGGCAGTCGGACCACCAGGTCATCCGGTCGCTACTCGACTCCATGGGGCTGTCCGACGACGACACCGTCGGGACGGCCAGTCAGGCCGATTCCGGGCAGCTCGTCCGGGCGCTGGTGTTCGACGGCGAACGCGCCTCGTCGGTCGCCGGCGCCCTGACCGCCGCCCGGGAGAACGCCCGCGGCGTGCGGGACGCGATCCCGCTCGACGTCTGGGAATGCCTGAACGTCACCTGGCACGGACTGCGCACCCGGGAAGCGCACGGTGCCGGTCCGCACGTGTTCCTGCGCTGGGTCGGGGAGCGTTGCGCCATCGCCAACGGCCTGGTCAACGAGGTGATGAGCCACGACGAGGGCTACCGGTTCCTGGTGGTCGGGCGCTCGCTCGAACGCGCCGACATGACCATCAGGTTGCTCGCCGCGGCCGAGTCCGAGACCGGTTCGGTGCCGCCCTGGCGCGCACTGGTCAGCGCCTGCGGTGGGTGGGAACCCTACGTCCGCAGCCACGGCGGCTCGATCGGGCAGCGCAGCGCCTACGAGTTCGTCCTGCTGGATCGGCAGTTCCCCAGGTCCGTCCTGCGGACGCTGACCACCGCCGAGCACTGCCTCGCCGAACTGGAGGCGCTGGGCGCGACCCAGGCCGTGTACATGAACAACGCGGACCCACGTCGCGACCCGTCGTCGGCCCGCCGGATCGTCGGGCGGACGAGGACCAGCCTGGACTACCGCACCGGCACCGAGTTGGCCGCCGACCGCGAGCACCTGCTGACCACCCTGCAGCGGACGGTTTCGAGCGCGCACACCGCCGTGATGAGCTCCTTCTTCCGCCGGGAGGATGCTGTGACCTGGGCAAACATCGGCGCAGACGGGGGCGCGGCATGACGCAATCGCAATCACAGGGATCCCACATGCAGTCCCAGACGATGCCCGAGATCTGGCGGCTGCTGATCGTGCACCGGACGGTGCTGACGTACCCGGACACGGTGACGACCTCCTACAACGAGGTCCGGATGCAGCCCAGCGACGAGCCCGGCCAGGCCGTGTTGTCCGCCCGGCTCGAGATCGATCCGTTCGAGGGCGTGCTGTCCTACATCGACTACTTCGGCACTCGGGTGTCGGCGTTCGACATCCATCGCCCGCACCGGCACCTGGCCGTCACCGCGACCACCACCGTGGAGACGTTCCCGCCCGCGGAGAGTTGGCCGGGCGCCATTCCGGGTGGCTCGACCTCGTTCAGCACCGGCGCCACCCCGATGAGCTGGGCGGAACTCACCGACTCCGACTGCTTCGATCGCTTCGAGGAGTTCCTCACCCCGACACCGCTGACCGCCCTGGACGACGAGCTCTTCGGGATCGCCGCGGAGATCAAGGAAGCATCGACCAACCCGGCCGAGGCCGCCCAGTCGGTCTGCGACTGGGTGCACAAGACACTGACCTACGAGGCGGGCGCCACCGGGGTCAGCACCTCTGCTGTCGAGGCCTACCTGGCCCGCCGCGGGGTCTGCCAGGATCTGTCGCACCTGGCCATCGGCATGTTGCGCTCCATGGGGGTGCCGACCCGGTACGTGTCCGGCTATCTGCATCCCGGCGGCAACATCGAGATCGGCAAGGCCGTCACCGGCGAATCGCACGCCTGGATCGAGTGGTTCGACGGCTCCTGGAACCGGTTCGATCCGACGAACCTGACCGCACCCGGGCAGGCGCACGTTGTCGTGGGGCGGGGGCGCGACTACGGGGATGTGCCGCCGGTCAAGGGCGTCTACGCCGGTCCCGATGCCACCGGAAATGAGGTCACCGTTCGGGTGACTCGGCTTCGGTAACCGCCCGGATCCCCGACGAAGGGGACAACAGTGACGTGGCCCACGTAAAGTCGTCACCAACCGGACTGTCTTCAAACGCCCCGATCGAGCGGCGTTGGCAGAGCCATCCGGCGTCAAGGAGGACGCGCAATGACCGCCACGTTGACCGAGCGGGCCCAATCGTTCGGGCACCTGTTTGTGGATCGGGTCGACAAGACCCCCAGTGGGGAGGCCTTCCGTTACCGGGTCGGTGAGGACTGGAAGTCCCTGAGCTGGCTGCAGACCAAGGAGCGAGTTTTCAACTTCGCCGCTGGTCTGGTCGACCTCGGCCTGGAGCCACAGCAACGAGTGGCGATCGCATCCACCACTCGGATCGAATGGATCCTGTCCGACCTGGCCATCCTCTGCGCGGGCGGTGCCACCACGACGGTGTACCCGACCACCGCCGCCGGTGACGTCGCCTTCATCCTCGGTGACTCGGAGTCGGTGGTGGTGTTCGCCGAGGACGCAGAGCAGGCCGCCAAGGCGCTCACCGCGGGGCTGCCGTGCCTCAAGGCCATCGTGCTGTTCGACGGCTCGATGAAGAGTACCGAGGACGTCACGATCCTGACGTTGGACGAACTCAGCGCTCGCGGCGCGGCGCGACTGAAGGACGAGCCGGATCTCGTCGACAAGCGGATCGCCGACTGCGGCCCGGAGGATCTGGCCACACTGATCTACACCTCCGGCACCACCGGTCGCCCCAAAGGTGTGCGATTGGTCCACGACAACTGGACGTACGAGGGCAAAGCCGTTGCCGCCCTGAACATCCTGGGCCCGACCGACGTGCAGTACCTGTGGCTGCCGATGTCGCACGTGCTCGGCAAGGTGCTGTCTGCGGTCCAGCTGGAGTTCGGTTTCAGCACCGCGGTCGACGGCGACCTGACCAAGATCGTGGAGAACCTCGCCGTCATCAAGCCGACGTTCATGGGCGGGGCGCCCCGGATCTTCGAGAAGGTGCGGGCCAAGGTCACCTTGACGGCGCAGGGCCACGGCGGGCTCAAGGCGAAGATCTTCGACTGGGCGATCGGCGTCGGCATCGAGGGATCGCGTATCCGGCAGCAGAAGAAGGAGCCCGGGATCCTGCTCAAGGCCCAACTGGCCCTAGCGGACAAACTGGTGTTCAGCACGGTCCGGGAACGCCTCGGCGGCCGGATCAGGTTCTTCGTGTCCGGTTCCGCCGCCCTGTCCAAGGACGTCGCCGAATGGTTCGACGCCGTCGGGATGACCATCCTGGAGGGCTACGGGCTCACCGAATCGAGCGCGGCCGCGGCCGTCAACCTGCCCGGGGACACCAGGATCGGCACTGTTGGTCCCGCCCTGCCCGGCTCGGAGTTCCGGATCGCCGAGGACGGCGAGATCATGCTGCGCGGCGGCGGCGTCATGCGCGGCTATCACAACAACCCGGAGGCAACGGCCGAGGTGATGACGTCGGACGGCTGGTTCCACACCGGGGACATCGGTGAGCTGAACGACGGCTACCTGCGGGTCACCGACCGCAAGAAGGACCTGATCAAGACCTCCGGCGGGAAATACGTTGCGCCGCAGAAGGTCGAGGTCATCTTCAGCGCCGAATGCCCCTGGGCCGGGCACATCGTCGTGCATGGCGAGGGCCGCAAGTTCGTCTCCGCCCTGATCACCATGGACCCGGAAATGATGGCCCAGTGGGCCGACGAGAACGGCATGGCCGGCAAGTCGCTGGACGACCTGGCCAAGGAACCCGCGGTCATCGCGATGTTCCAGGAACACGTCGACTCGCTGAACAGCCAACTGGAACGCTGGGAGACGATCAAGAAGTTCGTGCTGCTGCCGCACGACCTGACGATCGAGGACGGCGAGCTGACCCCGTCGATGAAGGTGCGCCGCAAGGTCGTGGAGAAGAAGTACCTGGGTCAGCTGGATACCCTGTACAAAGACTGAGCGACGGACAAGGACTGAGCAACAAGGACTGCGCAACAAGGACTGCGCAACAAAGGACTGAGCGCACAGCCTCGACACCAAAAGACCGGCCCCGCGAGAGCTCAGCGGGGCCGGTCCTTTGTGTTCGACCGCCTGATGTCAGGTCAATGGGCTGCGTCAGGCGGCGATGTACTCCTCGAACGGCATTTGGAAGTCGCCGTAACCGTCCCAGACCTCCAGGTTCGGTCCGACGGTGTTCTTGATGATCACCGGATCACCGGGGATGAAGGTGTTGTAGAACCAGATCGCCGCATCCGGGGCCACATTCACGCAACCGTGGGAGACGTTTTCGGAGCCCTGCGCCCAGACGGACCATGGCGCGGAATGCACGAACTCGCCGGACGAGGAGATCCGGGTGGCCCAGCCGACCTCGGTGCGGTAGGCGCCGGTGCCGGTCAGACCCCAGGTGGAGCTGTCCATGATCTTGGATTCGTACTTCTCCGCGACCACGTGGATGCCGTTGTAGGTCGGGTACTTGTTGCTGCCCAACGAGACCGGGATCGAGTTGATCACCTGGCCGTCCTGGCTGACCACCATCGTCTTGGTGTTGTCGTCGATCTCGGCGATCATGGCGCGACCGACGGTGAAACCGAACGACATGTCCTGCTGGCCGTAGACGCCGTCACCGAGGTCCTTGCCGTAGATGTCGACGTTCACCGCCACGGTGGTGCCGCTCTGCCAGAAGTTCTGCGGCCGCCACCGCACCTCCTGGTCGGTGATCCAGCGGAAGCCGCCGGTCTGCGCCGGGGTGGTCGTCACGGTGATCGCCGCCACCGCGGCCGCCCGGTCGGCGATCGGCTCGTCGAAAACAATCGCGATCGGCTGCCCGACGCCGACCGTCATGCCGTTGCTGGGGAACGAACTTGCCGCGGTCTTGTTGTTCGGCACCACTGTGGTGAAGGTGGTTTGGGTCTGCGCCACCACCCCGGCCACGTTCTTCGCCGCGGTGGTGATCGTGTACGTCTTGCCGTAGCCGAGCTCGGTCGGCCCGGTCGACCAGGACAGCTGATCGGCGGCCAATGTGCCGGCCACCGGGACGTCGACGCCTTCCGGGTTGGTGAGCGTGACGGCCTCCAGGGTGCCCCCGGTCACGCTCAAGGCCAGCGGCGTCAACGGATCGACGCCCGTTGCGCCGTTGGCCGGGTTGGCAGTCACCGCAGCCGGCGGCGGTGGGGGTGGTGGCGCCGGGGTGCTGGAGGACGGCGTCGGGCGTGGACTGGTCGACGCGCCGGCCGACTGATCGGCAACCGAAGTGCCCGAAGCCGGGGCAGCTGACGAACCAGAGGCGGCCAGTGAACTCAACGCGGAAGTGCCGGTGCCTGCTGCCGTGCAGCCGGAGAGCACCCCGATGACGGCGATCGCCACCGGGAGCAGGACCCACCGACGACGCCTCGTGCGCACCTTGCCGCGGCCGGTTCGGCTGCGTCCTGCGTCCCCGTCCAGCACAGCCGCGCCTCCTGACCTGACGTATCGATCCATAGCACACCCCCACCAATCCCCCACAGGCCACCCATGGCGGACACCCCAGTTTGCCGGGCGGAACGTAGGGTCCCGGTCACATTTTCCCGTGCCCCGCCGAACGTCACCCTTCTGTGACCTCACCCGACCCGATTGGCGCAGCGCGGACGGTCAGCCGTGGGCGGCGGTCAGCACCGCGGGCTGCTGACCGCAGCTGGGCCGGAAGCGGGTCCGTATCGTGGTGAGCGGAGCAACGAAGTCGACTGCGGAAGCGAGACAACGAGGAATGACAGCGCCATCCACCGGCATCGCCTCGTCGGTTCCCGGCACCCGCGAAGCCGACCCGGCGGGTGGCCGTCCGGCTCGGCTGCTGGCCTGGCTGGGCATCGGTGGCGCGCTGACGTCGATGGTCCTGGTCGGCGGTCTGCACCTGTGGCCGGAGACAGCTGGGGTCGACCCCATCCGGCGCACCATCAGCGAGTACGCGCTGAGCAGTGTTGGCTGGGTCTTCGACGTCGGCGTGGTTGCGTTGGCGGTCGGGTCGCTGGCCATCGCCGCCGGACTGGTGATCGCCGGGCTGGCCAGGGCCGGCTCGCTCGGTATCGCGCTGATCGGCGTCTGGTCGGCTGCATTGCTGGTGATCATGTTCTTCCCCAAGAACAACTGGGCCGTCGGGCCGAGCGCAAACGGCCAGATTCACCGGGTGGCCAGCATCGTCGCCTTCCTGGCGCTACCGGTTGCCGTGCTCCTGCTCACCCGCAGGACCCGGCCAGCCACTGGCAACGCGCGGCAACCGCGACCGGTTCCGGCACGGGTCGCCCGCTGGCTCGGCGTGCTGTCGCTCGCCTGGTTCGCCCCGATCTTCGGGGCGCTGCTGTTATCGCCGGTGACCGGTACGCCCTGGTGGCGGGCGATCCCGTTGGGCCTGGTCGAGCGCGGTTTGGTGATCTCCGAGGTCCTCGCCGTCATCGCGCTGGGCATCTGGGTCCTGCATGCCACCGGCCGCCGGACAACGAGTCTCAGGAGTGCATTGAACAACTAACGCGAGGAGACAGCCCCGGAATCCCCGACCGGCCACCCCGGCGCAGACCGGGCCAGCTGCCTGATCGCCGACGGTCCTACCCGGCAGCAGCCGCCGACCAACCGGGCGCCGGATGCCACCCAGACCGCGGCGTGCTCCGGGCCGAAGGTCGCGCTGCCGGCCCAGGACCGTTGCCGCGCGTCCCAACTCTCGCCGCTGTTCGGATAGACGAGCGCCGGCTTGCGTGACGATTCCGCTGCGGTGGACACCAGGTCGCTGGCCTCCACCGAGTCGACACAATTCACCCCGACCGCCACGATGTCATCGAGCCCGGCGGCCATCGCGAAGGCCTCTTCGGCCGGCTCACCCGCCCTTGTCCTGCCTGCCGCGCAAGTCATCGAGAGCCAAGCCGGCACCGCCAGCGCCCTGATCTCCTCGAGCAGGGCCTCCGCCTCGGCCAGGCACGGGATGGTCTCCAGCGCCAGCACATCGGCGCCGGAATCCGCGAGGATCTCCAGCCGCGGTTTGTGCCACTCCCGGAGTTCGGCGACCGAGAGCCCGTAGTCGCCGCGGTACTCCGAACCGTCGGCCAGCGCAGCTCCATACGGGCCGACGGAGGCCGCCACCCACCGTTGCGCAACCGCACCCGACGCCGGACGGGCCGATTCGGCAGCCTCCCTGGCCAGCCGAACGGACCGCCGTAGCAACTCCGCCGCCTGCCCACGATCCAGGCCCAGCTGTTCGAAGCCCTGGAATGACGCCTGGTAGGAGGAGGTGATCGCCACCTGGGCGCCCGCCTCGAAGTACTCCCGGTGGGCCGCGGTGATCGCTGCCGGGTTTTCGGCCAGCAGCCGGGCCGACCACAGATCCGAGGTCAGATCGTGGCCGTGCGCCTCGAGCAGGGTGGCCAACCCGCCGTCCAGCACGATCGGTCCGTCAGCGATCCGGTCGGCGAGGGACAGCTGCGCGGAACCCTGGGGTCGGCTCACCGTCGGCTCCGGCCGGTCTTCGACCTGTGTGTCGAGATCAATTGCTGCGCAACTTTTCTCGTGGTCAGTGCGGTGTGCGCGAACACTCTGCGGCTCCTGTCACCCAGCGATCTCATCAGCGACGGATCCACGGTACCCGTCGACGCCAGCCACCGGGAAACCGCTCAACGATAGTGCCAGGCACGCGCTATACCCGGGTCAGGGGATCAGGATCGCCCGTCCCCGCACCCGCCCGTTGTCCAGGTCGTCGATGGCCTGTTGGAAGTCGTCCAGCTGGTACTTGGTGGTGTGCAGCTTCACCTTTCCCTGCGCGGCCAGCACCATCAGTTCCGACAGGTCGGTGTACGAACCGACCAGGTTCCCGATGAAATTGATCTCCGTCGAGACGATGTCGATGGTCGGCACGTTGATGTTCTCGCCGTACCCGATGACGTAGTAATTGCCGGCCCGACGGAGCATTCTGACGCCCTCCGCGGTGGCACCACCCTCGCCCACGAAGTCAATGACGGCCTCGGCGCCGTGCCCGCCCGTCAACTCAAGAATGGCATCGATGTGCGAGCCGTTCGCGTCGGACAGCACCGTGTGTTCGGCACCCAGCTCCGCCGCCAGCGCGAGCGCGGCCGGGTTGCGGTCGGTGACGACCAGCGTGGCGCCGCTGAGGGCCTTGAACACCTGGATACCGATGTGCCCGAGACCGCCGGCGCCGATCATCACGGCCACCTGGCCCGGACGGAGCACCCGGGCCGCCTTGGCCACCGCGTGATAGGCGGTCAGCCCGGCGTCGGCCAGCGCGGCGACGTCGGCCGGCTCGAGCGAGTCGTCGAGTTTGACGACGCTGCGGTAGGACGTCTTGAGGTACTCGGCGTAGCCGCCGTTGGTGTCGATGCCCGGGAACGCGCTGTTCGTGCAGTGCACGTCGTCGCCGGCTCGGCAGGCGGCGCACTGCCCGCAGGTCGCGAGCGGGTGCAGGATGACCTTGTCACCGACCGCGACACTGGTCACCGCATTCCCGACAGCGTGCACCCAGCCGGCGTTCTCGTGGCCGATCGTGTACGGCAGGGCCACGCCCGACTTCTCCGCCCACTGGCCTTCAAGGATATGCAGGTCGGTGCGGCACACGCCCGCGCCGCCGATCCGGACGATCACGTCCAGCGGGCTGGTGGTCTCGGGTTCCGGGACGTCCCGCATTTCCAGGTTCTTGTGATACTCGACGACCTGAACGGCTCTCATCGTGTGCTCCCCAGTTCTGTTCCGATGTGATTGCCTGAGTTGGTTCCTGCCGAATCGTGCGAACGGTGTACTGCCGGCAGACCGAGATCCGTGCCGACGGTCTCGTGCGCCCGCGGCCGCTGGTCGGCCGCGGATTCCGGGTACCTCGTCCGGAGCAGGCCCCGGCAGAAGTGCGCGTTGCCGTCGATCGAGATCCGGACCGACTTCGCGAAGCGCAGCCGCAGCGGGATCCGGTCCGCCGGCCATGGCTCGCCGAATTCGTCGACCAGGACGAGATCGTCTGGCTCGCAGGACATCCCGAGGTCCAGTCGACGCCGGCACAGTCCGTCCCGGGGCCGGCCCGCCGGCAGGTCCAAGATCCGCAATCGACCGAGATCCTCGACCTGCCAATCGGTATCGCGCATGACGATGGTGCAGACCCGCTCGATGAACGCCGTGTGCGCCTTCACCCGGAAGACCCGCCGGAGCGCATCGAGCTCGGCGGCGGCCTCGTCCGGGTAGATCCCGGAAAAGCCGAGACCGGCCGCCACACCGCGATTGATCCGGTCGGCGTCATGGTGATCCTGCAGCACGATCTGCACGTCATGCACCCAGTTCAGGGCCGACACCGCGTCATGCGCATCGGAGACCATCAGATAGGCGAAGTTCGGTGAGCAGAAGGCCGTGGGCAGCCGCAGCCGAACGAGGACATCACGACCCGTGACGGACCGCCCGGTGACGAACCCGAGGTCGGTGATCGGCTCGTCCAACTCCGGGTCGATCACGGTCCCGAGGGCGGCGTCGACCTCGGCCTTCCTGGTCTCCGTCAGCCCGTCCCCGGCCGCCTTGATCACCACTCCCCGGCGGGCGGTATCCGTTGCAGCCGTGCTCATTCCGACCCGATCGGACCCTGCGACGACGAACCGGCCATGGCTGGTTCGCGGAGCTGCAGCTCCTCCGGCACCTTGATGTGTGGGTACAGGGTGGCTGCGTTCAGGCCGAGGATCTTCTTCTTCTGCACCGTCGTGATGGGCTTGTATTCGCCCTGCATGTCCTCGGGGATCTGGAAGTCGACGAACTTCTCGATGAGCCATTTCGGTTGCCAGAGCGCGTAGTCGGAGCTGAACAAGATTCGGTCCTCGCCGATCCAGTAGAGCAGCTCACCGATGATCTGCGCCCAGTACCGCGGGCGGGTGTGGATGAACGGGATGGCCACGGCCAGACCGCCGTACACGTTGGACTCCTGGGTGGCGATCCAGCAGAAGTCCTCCAGCCGGGGCAGCCCGACGTGTTCGACGATGAAGTTCAGGTCGGGGAAGTCGGTGGCGCAGTGGTCGATGTCGCTGACATCGAAGGCGTCCCGATCGAGTGGCTTGATCGTGGGGCCCTTGTGCACGTGGATGTTCTTGATGCCCAGCTCCTGGCACTTTTCCAGGTAGGTGTACGCCCACGGGTCGCTCAGCTTGTAGCCGCGGCTGTCGCCGTGCCATTCCGCGGTGTAGAGCTTGACGCCCTTGAGGTTGTACCTGGCCGCGTCCTCCTCCAGCTGGCGCAGCCCGACCTCACCGTTGCGGGGGTCGAAGTTGTGGTTGTACGTCAGCCGATCCGGGTTGCGCTGCGCCATCTCGAACGCCAGCGGGCGGCTGAAGCCGTTGATGTAGAAGTCGTTCAGCGCGGCCGGGTTGAAAATCGCATGATCGGCGTACCCGTTGTCGAAGATATCCGTCATGAATTGTTCTTCGGAGTACTTCTTGTACTGTTCCAACGGCCAGACGTATTCCTCCGGCGAAAGATTCCGGTGATAATCGTAGAAGCATTCAATGAACTGCGCGCCGTGAATATTCTTCTGATTCTCGTCCGAGCCGTCCCACATGTGCAGATGCGCATCGACGATGAAGTAATTCTCTCCGTCTTTCGAATACATGATCGACTTCCTCTCATGCTGCAGCCGCCGGCGGCGTCGGCGATGCGACACATTGAACGCTGACCGAGCCGGGCGAACCAGGGTTCGGGCGTCTCAATCTAAGACGGTCCGCAGCCTGCCGAACGGGCCGGCGCGGTGTAGCCTGCGGGGGTTCGGCAGCTGGGAGGCAATGGTGCTTTCGGAGAAGCCGCGATCTCTGTTGGACCGCGAGCTGTATGCGCTGGAGTTGCGCAGGCCCGGCCGTGTGGTGCGCCCGGTGAGCCGAGTGATCAAGGCATCGTGGGAACGCTGTGAGCACCGGGGTATGCCCATCACGCAGCTGGAGGTGCCGTTCACCAGCGCGTTCGATGCCGAATCCAGGCTGACGCGCAGTGCTGGGCCCGTGCTGCGAGCCCTGCATTCCAGCCTGGAGAATGAGCCGATCAGCATCATGCTGTCGGACGAGACCGGTTTGGTGCTCACCCGTTTGTGCAACGACCGGGCGATCATCCGGGCCCTTGACGAGGTCGCGTTGGCCCCAGGGGCGACCTACTCCGAACCCGCGGTCGGGACGAACGGCTTCGGTCTCGCCTTGGCGAATGACGCCCCGGCACTGGTCGCCGGGGACGACCACTACAACTCGCACCTCATGGGGTACACCTGCGCCGGGGTGCCGATCCATGATCCGGTGGGCGGCGGCGTCGTCGGCGCACTGAGCCTGACCACCTGGTCCACCGAACGCAGTGATCTGCTGCTCGCGCTGGCCGGGCAGACCGCGATGAACATCGAGGCCCAACTGGCCGGCGGCCTGCGACCGCGGCCCGTTGACGACCGGCGCGGGTACCTCCAGTCGGCGGCACCGCTCCCCCGGGCAACGGTGCAGAGCACCACCAGATTCCGGCTCAGTCGTTTCGAAATCATCGAACGGGACGCGATTGTCTCGGCGTTGGCCCGAAATGGCGGCGCGATCGCCGACGCCGCCGAAGATCTCGGGTTCTCCCGGGCCACGATGTATCGCAAGGTCAAACGCTTCGGAATCAAGCCCGTCCGGACGGATATCCCGCCGCAACACTGACACCGCGGCCGGGCCGGGCCTGCTGATTCTCAATCTGAGATCGGCAAGCACCGCGATGCCCGAACGCCATAGCGTTGTCCCATCGGCCAAATGTGCGGCCGTGAATTCCCCAACGCACCCCTGTCGTACCCACCCAGGAGGACTCGTGGCAGCAACCGTACGGACCGTTATCAGCCCAGGACGCTACGTGCAGGGCAAGGGCGCCATCGCCCAGCTCGGGGAGTACCTCAAGCAGATCGGATCCACGCCGCTGATCGTCGCCGACGACCTGGTGTGGGGATTCGTCGGCCACGACGTCGAGGCATCGCTCACCAGCGCCGGGTTGCCGGTTCGTCGGGAGAAGTTCAACGGCATCCCCAGCGCGAAGGAGGTCGATCGACTGGTCGAGGTCATCAAGTCCACCGGCTCCGACGTCGCGCTCGCCGTCGGCGGCGGGAGCACCATCGACGCGGTCAAGGCCGCCGGCTTCCTGGCCGGGATCCGCTGGGCCAACTCGCCGACCGTCGCCTCCACCGACGCGCCGTGCAGCGCCCTGTCGGTGATCTACACCGAGACCGGCGAGTTCTCCGAGTACCGGTTCTTCCCGCGGAACCCGGACCTGGTGCTGGTGGATTCACAGATCGTCGCGAACGCGCCGGTTCAGCTGTTGATCGCCGGGGTCGGTGACGCGCTGGCCACCTGGCTGGAGGCCAGGGCGACGGCCCGCTCGAACTCCAAGACGATGGCCGGCGGGCTGCCCACCCTGACCGGTACCGCGCTGGCGCAGCTGAGCTGGGATGTGCTGTGGGAGAACGCCCTTCCCGCCATCGATGCCGTACTCGATCACCAGGTGACGCCGGCGGTGGAGAAGGTCATCGAGGCGAACACGCTGCTGTCCGGGCTCGGATTCGAGTCCGGTGGCCTCGCCGCGGCGCATGCCGTGCACAACGGACTGACCGCCGTCCCACAGACCCACGGGCTGGCACACGGGCAGAAGGTGAACATCGGGTCGGTGACGCAGTTGATCATGGAGGGTGCGCCGACGTCCGAGATCCGCGACTTCATCGAGTTCACCACCAGGGTCGGGCTGCCGACCACGCTCACCGAGGTCGGCCTGCAGGCGGACGATCTCGAGTCGTTGACGACCATCGCCGACGCGGCGACGGTGCCGGGCGAGACCATCCACTCGATGCCGTTCGAGGTGAGCAGCGCCGAGGTTGTCAGTGCGATGGCGTCCATCGAGCGGTTCGCTCAGCGGGTCCGCGAGGAGGCCCACCTGCCGAAGCCGGTGCCGTACGTGGCGCACCACTGAGCGGCCCCGTGGCGCAGCACTGACTGGCCAGGTCAGCGGGTCGAGCCCACCGTCGGGGAGGGCTCGACCTGCCGGCCGAAGTCCCGCCGCGACGTCCAGCACAGCAACCACGCAAGGGCCAGACCGACGATCGCCACGAAAACCATCATGACGGCGACGTACGGGTAACCGAGGGTCCGTGGGTCGAGAAAGGGGTACGGATACCAGTCGACGATCGGTCCGCGAATAAGGGTGTAGACGCCGTACGCGATCGGGTAGGCCAGGAAGATCAGGCCCTGCCGGAAGGACAGCGGCCGCACCGACCGGTCGACCAGCCAGTCGATGACGATGAACAACGGAAAGACGTAGTGCAGCACCGAGTTCACCCACGGGATCGGGGTCTGCACGTCGGCGCCGCTGAGCAGCAGGCTGAAGATCATTCCGGTGATGCCCATGTACAGGGTCGCCGCACCCCGGAACTGGCTGAGCCAGACACTGCGTCGCGCTGTTTCGCCCGCGAGCGCCGCCGTCACCATGGCGATCGCGCCGATGATGTTCGACTGGATCGTGAAGAAGCTGAAGAAGTTCGTGACGCTGTTGCCGACGCTGATCGTGTTGGCGAGCTGAGTGCTGATCGCGGCAACCACTGCGGCGGCCATCAGCAGCCGAAGACCGCTGCCGATCGCGCGGCCGGTCATTCGAGGAGTCCGTGCACGGTGATCATCCACCGATGGTAGGAGCTTCGACCCACCTCACGAGTGCCCGGCGTTCGGGCGCGCCGCCGCAGTGCGAAACTTCAGCGGTGCACCTCTCCTGCCGGTTCAGCCGGACAACCGGATGAGACCGGTCATTGCCGTCACCGGGGCGACCGGCGTCGTCGGCGGCAGCGTGGCGCGCCGGTTGGCCAATGCCGGGATCGCTCAACGGTTGGTCGTCCGCTCCCCCGGCCGCACTCCGTCGCTGCCCGGCGCCGAGATCGCCCAGGCCTCGTACGAGGACACCGCGGCCGCCGTCGCCGCCCTGACCGGCATCGACACCGTCTTCATGGTCTCCGGTGCGGAGAGCCCGGACCGGCTGACCGGCCACCGCACCTTCGTCGATGCCGCCGCCCGGGCAGGCGTCCGGCGAATCGTCTACACGTCGTTTCTCGAGGCCAGCGCGACCTCGACGTTCCTGCTGGCCCGGGACCACTGGCACACCGAACTGCACATCCGCGAACGCGGCCTGGAATTCACCTTCCTGCGTGACAATCTCTACGCCGACTCCCTTTTGGACTTCGCGGGCCCGGAAGGCGTGCTGCGCGGACCGGCCGGCAACGGTCGGATTTCCGCGGTCGCCCGCGCTGACGTGATCGATGCCGCAGTTGCCGTGCTGACGCCGGCGGCGGGCGTCCTCGACCGGCGGACCGCCCACGACGGCATCACCTACCGGCTCACCGGACCGGAAGCACTGACGCTGGGCGAGGTCGCGGACACCATCACCCGGGTGACCGGGCGACACGTCCGGTACGAGCCCGAGTCGATCGCTGAGGCCTACGCGTCACGGGCGACGTACGGCGCCACCCAGTGGCAGCTCGACGCCTGGGTGAGCACCTACATCGCCATCGCCGTGGGTGAGCTGGCCGAGGTCACCGATGACGTCCTGCTGGTGACCGGGCACCCGGCCACCAGCCTCCAGGCGCTGCTCGGCGGCTGACGAGCCACTACCGAGCCGCTGCCGAGCAATGCCGCCTCGGTACCTGCGGTCCAGCAGCGGCGCCGCCCATCCCCCGACGGACGGGCGGGCCGCCACTGCACTTGCACTCACAGCGGCGCGGCCTCACCGAAGCGGCCGTTGGGCCAGGCACAGTTAGTGCCGGGCCCAACGGTGGAACCGGGCTGAGCCGCCCGGTTGTCGAACGGCGGGCTCAGCTACTGGATCAACCGACCGTGACGGTGAACGGCGCGGTCACCCCGCCGGAGCTGGATTTCGCGATGACCCGGACGGGGTTCGTCGGCGGGACGTTCCCGTTGCGCAACCGGATCTCCCAGGTTCCGATGGCCGGCGCCGCCGCAGCGGTGACGGTGGTGAGAGCGTTCGGGATGGCCGCGCCGATGCTGCCGTTGGCGTTGACCAGGTACAGCGTGATGGTGGGGCCGACCACGGAACCCGAACCGGTGACTCGGAAGTCGCTGCCCGCCTTGTACTTTGCGGTGCTGATCGAGATCGTGTCGGTGACCGCGAGCGGGGTGACCGGCGCAGATGCCGCCGATGTCGTCTCGCCACCGGCATTCTTCGCCGTGACGGTGAAGGTGAAGGTACTGCCGGACGTCAGCGGTTTGACGGTGACTGTCTTGTCCGTGGTGTCGATCGGGTCACCGTAGGGCGCCCCAGCCGCGAAGGCCTGGACCGTGAATCCCTTGACCGTGGTGTCGGTGGACGTCCACTTCAGGGTGACCGAACCCTGGCCTGCCGTTGCGACGAGCGAGGTCGGGGCGGCCGGTGGCTGCACGGTGGCAGAGGCCGGTTGGTAGGTGCCAAACGCACCGGTCACATCGGTGTTGCCCGCGGCGTCGATGCCGACCCAGCGGAGCTTGATCGGATCGGTGATCGCGATGGGCCCGGCATAGAGCATGGCGTCGTCGGTGGGCAGATCGCCCTCAACGGCGGGCTTGCCGTCGGTGGTGTAGTAGATCGCGGTGTTCGGCTCGTTGCTGGACAGCGTCACCAGGGACGCGCTCACCGGTGTCGAGGGGTTGGCGGCCGGCGGCGGCGTGGCCGTAATGATCGGCGCAGTGGTGTCACCTGTCGGGGCAGTCGGGGTCGGCGCCGTGACGAAGAAGGGCTCGCTCATCTTGCCGCCGGTGAGGGAGCGGACCTCGACGGTGTAGCCCTCGGTCGGCTTCAGGCCGGTGAGCAGGGCACCCTTGGAACTGGCGTTGACCCGGGCGCCGACGGAGTCCTGCTGACTGGTGGTACTGCTCGTGCTGTCGCCGATGGCCTCGACGGAGTAGCCGGTCACCGCAGCGGCACCCGGCTGCGGGATCGCGGGCTCCCAGTTGACCTTCAGGCTGAGCTTGTCCGCGGAGCGGGCCGCGAAGGCACCGCCCGGCAGCGGGGCACTCTGCTCGGTGGGTCCGGCCGGGCAGCCGCCCATGCCCGGACCACCCGATTCCTCCATCTCCGCGATGGTCAGGCCCTGCCGGTTGGCGTCGGCGTCCTCCTCCTGCCAGGTCATGAATCTGGTGCCGCCACCGGTGGCGGCCATTTGTGCGACGACCGGGTTGTCGAACAGGTAGGTGGCGGTGAAGCGATCGCCGGAGAACTCCAGGTTGGAGGAGTACCCACCCTTGGGCGCCCTGGCCAGGCCGCCCGGGACGGCGCGGATGTCCCGCTTGGCCACCACGGTGTCGACCAGGCTCGGATTGACGATCCGCTGTTCGGTCTGCGCCTGAATCACGCCCGGACCGATGTGGCCGGTGACCCTGAGGGTTACGTCGCCGTCGTAGTCGATGCCGGTGGCATAGGCGTCCTGCGCGGTGGTGTCGCCGGCGTTGGCCAGCCCGTCGAAGGAGATGGTCGCCTTGTCGCCGGGCCGGATATCGGGTGTGACTTTCAGGCCGGTTCCGTCGCCCCAGCAGGCACCACCCGGGTGGTTGATCTCGAAGGCGACGTCGCCGGCCTCGACGACGTGGCTCGCCGAACCGATCACGGCGCCGCCGCGGGTAACCGTGACGATCGCGGTTTGACCGAGGTACTCCTGGTATCCCTCGACGGTGATGAAGTCACGGTTGGGAAACAGGACAATATTCCCGATGTCGAAGGTGGGCACGGCCGCGTTGACGATGGCGGTGCCGGTACCGGCGGCCGCCAGGCCGGCCACGAGCACGGTGGCGACAACGCGCCTGCCCAGCCACCCCCGCCCGTTGAGAGTCGGTGGTGATGTGCGTGAACTGTTCACGATTCCTCCTTGACAGGGCCCGTCCGACAGCCGGAAGGGGCTGAGCGCATCGGTCCGGAAGCAGGTCTCGGCACCGGTCCGCTCACCAGGCTGGCTGTTCAGGATTCGTTCAGGAAGCCGCATCGAGGGGGTACTAGCACACCCAAAATTGATCGGTCTGCCGAGCCGAATACCGGTAGCACCGGCGGCAGATCGTCGGCACATCCGCAGCCGGCACCCCAACCAGTTAGTCAATCGCTATTGACGGTCAACTTGCATTGACTTATTCTTTCCTCATGAACCTCATCTCCCAGCAATCCGCCCCGCCCTTCGCGGCCGGCGGGACCACCATCACCGGCTACGCAGCACCGTCACGGGGGGCAACGACCATCAGCCTGTGGCGCGTCGAACTCGCGGCGGGCAGCAGTAGCCCGCTGCACCAGATGGACGTCGAGGAGGTGTTTCTCGGCCTTGAGGGATCGGCGGTCGTTGAAGTGGACGGACGGCAAACGACCGTGGCCGCCGGGGACTGCCTGATCCTGCCGGCAACGACACCGTTCACGTTGACCGCCGGGCCGGATCAGCCCTTCCGCGCCGTCGCGTGCATGCCGGCCGGTGGCCAGGCGTGCATGCTGCCCGACGGCGCGACCTTCGTGCCACCCTGGGCCGAATGACAGCCTGATCTGTATGACGGAGCCTGATTTCGCGATTCTCGTGACGGCGGCCAATCGATGTGTGGCCGACCGGCTGGTCCGGGCTGTCGACGAGGTCGGCAGCGGCGCAATGCGTTCCTCGTACGGTTTCGTGCTCCGCGCGGTGGCCGCCGAGGAGCCGACGGTCTCCCGATTGGCCGAGCTGCTCGGAGTGAGCAAGCAGGCCGCCAGCAAGTTGGCGGACGACATGGTGACCGCGGGATTTCTCCAGCGCGGCGGGGACCCTGCCGATCGACGCCGAACGCCGTTACGACTGACCGAACTGGGCGAGCAGGTGCGGTCGACGGCGCTGGCCGAAAGTCAGGCGATGGAACTCGAACTCCGGGCCAGGTTCGGCGACGCCGCGACGGACCAGGTCCGCCTGCTGCTGACGGACTTCGTGCAACGCCATGGCGGCGGTCCGGAGATTGCCGCGCGGCGATCCCGGGCGCCGCTGGAGACCGGCTGAATTCCACTGTTCACAGCGTGATGCGGCCGATGGCTGCGGACTCCAGGCTGCCGAGCCAGACGGTGCCGCCGGACTCGCGAACACCGCTGATCATCCGCAACCGCGGATGGGTGGTCTGCAGGTCGTGCACCAACAGACCCGCCGCGTCATACGCCTGCACCCACACCGTCGGAGTGTCCTTGGGCCGCAGGCGTTCCGGCATCGCCCAGACCACCTTCCGCAGAACCGGCGGCCGGGGCAGCAGCAGGTCGAGGATCCGGCTGCGAGGGCTGGGCAGGGCGACCCAGATCAGCCCGTCACTGCCGGTGCTGACGTTGTCCGGCAGGCCCGGCAGGTTCTCCACGAAGACCTCCTGCTCCCCGGATCGCGGCCCGGTCAGCCAGATCCGTTGCAGCCGATAGCCTCCGGTCTCGGCGACGACCAGAAAGTTCTCGTCCGCCGACAACGTCACCCCGTTGGCAAAGTCCAGACCGTCGGCGACCAGATCGACTGTGCCACTTGGTCCGCGGCGGAAGAGCCGACCAGATCCAGTGTGGGCCAGCAGTTCCCCGACGTAGTTCGGTTGGTCGAAATGCGTCGAACTGTCGGTGAAATAGATACTTCCGTCCCGAGCTACCGTTGAGTTGTTGCAGAACAGGATGGGCTGTCCGCCGATCTGGTCGACCAGAACCTCCACCAAGCCGGTTCCGGGATCGACTCGCAGCAGACCGCGGCGGAAATCGCAGACGACGAGGGTGCCGTCCGGAGCGATCTCGATGCCCAACGGCCGGCCACCGGTGTTGGCCACCACGGAGATCTCACCCGCCTGGTCGATCCGCAGGATCCGGCCATCGGACACTCCCACGACGACCCGACTGCCGCCGTCGACGGCGACGTCCTCGCCCGCTGCCGGGAGGTCAACCAGGTCCAGATCGAACGTGCGGGCAGAGGACCGCTGCCGCGCGCGCTCCGTCGCCGGGGGCGGTCGCCAGACAACGGGATCGATCGGTGGCTTGGGCACACAATCTCGATTCCTTGACGGCAGCAGATATGCGTGAATTGTCGCATTCGCCGGGTCATCGCCCGTTCTCGCCCCGAGCAGGAGGCCCGTACGTCAGCGGCGACGACCGGCGCCACCTCCGCGCGACGGTAGCGTTTGAGCCTGATCGCACGGACGAAGGTGGGAATGAGCATGGGCGCCGAACGGCAGCAAGCACTGTGGCACGGCTTTGCGGACATGGGGGCGGTGACGAAGAACGGCGAGTTCGTCGTCACCCGAGGTGACGGGGCGCAGATCTGGGACTCGGCCGGTCGCCGGTACCTCGATGCCACCGCCGGCCTGTGGTTCACCAACGTGGGCCACGGCCGCACGGAGATCGCCGATGCCGTCGCCGAGCAGATCGGCAGGATCGCGGCCTACTCCACCTTCGGCGACTACGCGGTCGACACCACCGTGGCGCTGGCCGATCGACTGGCCGCCATCGCCCCGGTGCCCGGCAGCAAGATCTTCTTCACCTCCGGCGGTTCGGATTCCGTCGACACGGCGGTGAAACTGGCCCGGCGGTATTGGCGGGAGACCGGGCACCCCACCAAGAACATCGTCATCGGTCGCGAGAAGGCCTACCACGGTATGCATGTCGCCGGGACGGCACTGGCCGGCATTCCCGGTAATCACGACGGCTACGGCGAACTGATGACCGACGCCCGGACCATCGCCTGGAATTCCGGCAAGGCCCTGCTGGAGGCGGTGGAGCGGATCGGCGCGGACAACATCGCCGCTTTCTTCTGTGAACCGATCATCGGCGCGGGCGGGATCTATCCCCCGCCGGCCGGTTACCTGGCCGAGGTCCGACAAATCTGCCGGGACAACGACATTCTGTTCGTCGCCGACGAGGTGATCACCGGGTTCGGCCGGATCGGCGGCGACTGGTTCGCGTCAACCAAGTTCGGCCTCGAACCCGACATGGTCACCACCGCAAAGGGTCTCACGTCCGGTTATGTGCCGATGGGCGCGGTTTTCGTGGCTCCCCGGGTGGCGGAGCCGTTCTTCGACCCGGCCGCCGGTGTGTGGTGGCGACATGGCTACACCTACGGCGGGCATGCTGCCGCAGCAGCTGCGGCGATGGCCAACCTCGACATCATTGAGTCCGAAGACTTGCTGACGGCGTCGGCGCGGCTGGAAACCACCCTGCACAGCAAGCTGGCCGGGCTGGCCGACCACCCGTCCGTTGCCGAGGTGCGCAGCGGATTCGGCGCGGTTGCGGCAGTTCAGTTGGTTGACGCCGGCGCCGCACTGGGGTTGGCGAAGAAGGTCCGCGAACACGGCATCGCCACCAGAGCCGTTGGGGCGGGCGGCATCCAGATCTCACCGGCCTTCGTGATCACCGACGAGCAAGTCGACGAACTGGTCGCCGGGATCACCACGGCGCTCGGCTGACGGTGATGGCAACGCCCAGAATGGTGACCAGACGCGAGGCAGCCATCCGGCTGGACATTCCGCCGGAGATGGCTGCGCGCAACGGGATCCCGGCCAGGATCAGCGAAGTAGCACTGGCCGAGATCGATTCCGACCCACCACCATGGCTGGCGCAATCCAGAGCGAACCGCACCGGACGCAAGCCGGTTTGGGTGGAGTTGAGCTGCCTGGTCTGCGGATACACCGAGACGGCGCGACCGAAGAAATGGTGGCCGGAGTTCACCTACGTGCTGTGCGCACACCACGGCGAGGAAGCCATCCCCGGCGCCGAACCTGGCCTTTACCGCGGCCGTTATGAGGGCATCGGAACGCGTTTCATCGGAATCCTCGACGAGCCACCCGGCTGACCCGGGCCTTGCGGCCGGGGTGCGAGCCGGGGCCGGGCGAGACTCAGCGGGCGAGGAGCTCGGCGAAGGGGACGAATTCGTCGAACGGGTCCGGCTCGGCGACCGGACGGCCCGGCTTGGCCGGTCCAGGGCCGATCCGGGCGTCATTGGCGGCGAGATCGACCGGACCCGCAGGTTCCAGCAATCCGACCAGCTCAGCGGCTGAGCGGTGGATCCGGTCGGCCAGCGAGCGGCCGGCCTCGTCGGACCCGAAGTCGGCGGTCGCCGCGAACACGCCGGTGGCGACCAGGGTGGCCTTCAAGTACGAGAACAGCGGCCGCAGCGCATAGTCCAGCACCAAGGAGTGCCTGGCCGACCCGCCGGTCGCCGCCATCAGCACCGGGGTGCCGACCAGCGCCTGCGGATCGAGCACGTCGAAGAACGATTTGAACAGCCCGCTGTAGGACGCGCTGAACACCGGGGTCACCGCGATGATGGCGTCCGCCGAGGTGACCTGATCGATTGCCTTCTGCAAGGCAGGCGGCGCGAAGCCGGTCAGCAGGTTGTTGGTGATGTCATGCGCCAATTCGCGCAGTTCGACGGACACCGTCTGCACCTGGCGGCCGCGGTGGGCGGCCTCCCGGCGGGCGGCCTCGGCCAGCTGGTCGGCCAGTAGTTTGGTCGACGACGGCTGGCTCAGGCCGGCCGAGATCACGGCAATGGTGAAGGTCGTCATGACCGGGTCCCTACACCTTCCAGTTCGGTCGCCTCGTCGGCCAGGGCGGCCAATGCGGCGGCCTTCAGGCTCTCGTGGGTCGGCGCCTGTGGCACGTGGGCCGGGCGCAGTGCGTCGAACTCCTTGCGGAGCGTCGGAATGACCTCTTCGCCGAGCAGGTCGAGCTGCTCCAGCACGGTCTTCAGCGGCAGGCCGGCGTGGTCCATCAGGAACAGCTGGCGCTGGTAGTCACCGAAGTACTCGCGGAACTTGAGCGTCTTCTCGATGACCTCGGCGGGGCTGCCGACCGTCAGCGGCGTCATCTCGGTGAAGTCCTCCAGCGACGGTCCGTGCCCGTACACCGGCGCGTTGTCGAAGTACGGCCGGAACTCCTTGACGGCGTCCTGCGAGTTCTTCCGCATGAACACCTGGCCGCCGAGTCCGACGATCGCCTGGTCGGCGTTGCCGTGCCCGTAATGTTCGAACCGGGTGCGGTACAGCTCGATCAACCGCTGGAAGTGCGACTTCGGCCAGAAGATGTGGTTGGCGAAGAAACCATCGCCGTAGTAGGCGGCCTGCTCGGCGATCTCCGGAGTACGGATGGATCCGTGCCAGACGAACGGCGGGACACCGTCCAGCGGGCGCGGGGTCGAGGTGAAGCCGCGCAGCGGGGTACGGAACTTGCCCTGCCAGTCGACAACGTCCTCCCGCCACAGCCGGCGCAGCAACGCGTAGTTCTCCACGGCGAGCTCGACGCCCTTGGTGATGTCCTTACCGAACCACGGGTAGACGGGACCGGTGTTGCCGCGGCCCATCATCAGATCGACCCGGCCGTCGGCCAGGTGCTGCAGCATCGCGAAGTCCTCGGCGATCTTCACCGGGTCATTGGTGGTGATCAACGTCGTGGACGTGGACAGGATCAGCTTGTCGGTCTTGGCGGCGATGTAGCCGAGCATCGTCGTCGGAGAGGACGGCACGAAGGGCTCGTTGTGGTGCTCGCCGGTGGCGAACACGTCCAACCCGACCTCTTCGGCCTTCTGGGCGATGGCCACCATCGCCTTGATGCGCTCGGCCTCGGTGGGCGTCCGGCCGGTGGTCGGATCGGTGGTCACGTCGCCGACGGTGAAGATTCCGAACTGCATGGTGAGCTCCTCAGACTGCATCGAATCGCGCCTCACGAGTTCGTCGGAGGCGGCGCGATTGCTTCTCCCCGGTAGTTGACACTTCAACCGGTTCTGCTCGCCTCAACAACGGCACCCATCATTCCATTCCCCCGCATGGAGTTGCGCCAAACCCACAGCTCAGGCCTACCGGGGCCGGCAGCGGCAGAGGTCAGCACTGACGTCCGAGCGGCCGCGCGGGGCGCTCCGAACTGTCGGGTTCAACCCCGGGTGATCAACGTGCGTGGCCATCTGACGTCGTGGCACAACGTCAAGGGGCCCGAGTCATTGATCATCACGGCCCAGCCGCCGGGTCGGGTCGAAGTCGTCGCAGCTTGGCCAGGAGGAACGCCTGTTCGGCGGCGTTGTCGCTGCGATCGATGGCCCGGTCGAACGCCGCAGCGGCTTCCGGGTGGCGGTCGAGCCGCGCGAGCAGCTCGCCGCGGATGGCGTGGAAGAGGTAATAGGAATCCAGGTCGAGCGCGTCGACCAGGGCCAGCGCTACGGCCGGCCCGTCGACCTCGGCGACCGCGACAGCCCGGTTCAGGGCCACGACGGGGCTGCGGTCGAGGGTGCACAACAGGTCGTAGAGCTGGACGATCTGCGACCAGTCCGTGTGCCCGGCCGTCGCGGCGTCACTGTGGACCGCATTGATGGCGGCCTGAAGCTGATACGGCCCGGGTTCCGCACGGCGCAGGCAGGCTCGGACGATCGCCTGCCCCTCGGCGATCAATCCGGCATCCCACAGCGAACGATCCTGATCGGCCAGCGGCACCAGGACACCCGACGTCGTGCTGCGGGCGGCCCGTCGGGACTCGCTGAGCAGCATCAACGCCAACAGGCCGGCCACCTCGGGTTCGTCCGGCATCAGCTCGGCCAGCACCCGGCCCAGGCGGATGGCCTCGGCGCAAAGCTCGGCCCGAACCAGATCGGTTCCGGAGCTGGCCGCGTATCCCTCGTTGAAGATCAGGTAGATGACGGCCAACACGGACCGCAACCGGTCCGGCAGCTCGGGCTCGCTGGGGACGCGATACGGAATGTTCGCGTCCCGGATCTTCGCCTTCGCCCGCACCAGTCGTTGCGCCATCGTCGGTTCCGGCACCAGGAACGCCCTGGCAATCTCCGTTGTCGTCAGTCCACCGAGGAGCCGGAGGGTCAGGGCAACCTGCACGCCACGGCCGAGCGCCGGATGGCAACAAGTGAAGATCAGCCGCAGCCGTTCGTCACCCACCACGTCGCCATCCCGGTCCGTCGGTTCCGCATCCGCGTCGGCCGCCAGCAACACCGCTTGCGCCTGCCGATCGTCACGGGTGGCCTCCCGGCGCAGCCGGTCAATGGCCCGATTGCGGGCGGTGGTGATGATCCAGCCGGCCGGGCTGGGCGGCACACCACGGGTCGGCCAGTCCGCCATCGCCGCGGCAAATGCCTCCGACACCGCGTCCTCGGCGAGATCGATACTGCCGAAAGCCCGGATCAGGACGGCGACCACGCGGCCGTAGTCCGCGCGGAACAGCTGCTCGATCTCGGTGGTTCGGCCTCGCACCCCCGGCGATTCCGCGGGCACGGTCAGTAGTCCGGGACGTCCTGGAATGGACGTACCTCGATCGGCAGGGTCGTTGCGGCGCTTGCCTTCTGCGCCCAGTGCAGGGCCACATCGAGATCCGGCGCATCGACGATCCAGAAACCCCCGATGTGTTCCTTGCCCTCCGCGTACGGACCGTCGGTGATCACGAAATCCTGCCCGGTCCGGCGCACCACGGTGCTGGCGCCCGGGTTGTGCAGCCCGCCGGTGAACACCCACGCGCCCGCGGCCTTGAGTTCGGTATTGAGGGCATGCAGGTCCGCGCCGATCTGCGCCATGACCTCGGGCGCCGGCGGCGGGCCGTCCGGTTGGTAGATCGCCAGCAGATACCGGGTCATCGTCGGTCTGTCCTCACAATTGACGGGCTGTCACGTTGGTTGGTACGAGGCGATGATGACACCGGTTGTGGTGGTCAGGCTCTCCACCAGATGCAGGTCGGCCGGCGAACCGTCCGGGAACAACCGGCTGCCGGTCCCCAGGATCAGCGGGTGGATCAGCAGGAAGAACTCATCGACCAGGCCCGCCCGGCGGAGCGTCTGGACCAAATCGCCGCTGCCCAGCACGACCAGATCGGGTCCGGGACTGCGCTTCAGCTCGGTCACCGAGTCGGCGGCGTCACCGGACAACAGGGTGGAGTTCTGCCAGGGCAGCGGGCCGACGAGGGTCCGGGACGCGACGTACTTCCGGGTGCGGTCGAGCACCTCGGTGAACGGGTTGTCGGTGCGATTCGGCCAGACGCCGTAGAAGTCCTGGTAGGTCCGTCGGCCGAAGAGCAGTTCGGTTTCCTTCGACATCCCCTCGGCCATCCGGCGGCCCATCACTTCGTCGTTGTAGGCATTCGCCCAGCCGCCGCGCTCGAACCCGCCGCGGACATCCTCGTCGGGACGACCGGGGGCCTGCATCACACCGTCGAGGGACAGGCTGACCGTGACCGAAAGCTTTCGCATAGCGCATCTCCTCGCGAAAGGCGGGCCGGATGCCCGCCGTCATCCCCTACACGAATGGGCATCGACGAGATCGACATCCGCGACGAAGCTCTCGGACATCGCCGCCCGGGCACGCGAGCATCCCGATTGGTTCTCCGACCCGACGATGGCGGCGTGGCCGGCGACGAGTTGCACCAGGGTGAGCGCGACCTCATGGGCGCGGGGGCCACCCGTGACGTCGACGATCAGCGCATCGGATTGCGCAGTGATCTTCGCCAGCAGAGTTTCGCGGGTGATCCGTTGAATTGCCGTCACATCGTCGTCAACTGTGTTCATGTCGGTGCTGGGCGTAGTCATCTCTCGAATGGGCATACGTCTGGCTGAGTACGGATCGGCGGCGCGGGGTTGCCAAACACCCCGTCCGCAAAAGACAGGGGTACATTGACAGCTGTTGTAGCTCAGACGATCTCGGCGACGTCCGGCAGTTTCTCCAACCGCCGGAGCACCCAGCGGCTCAGGCCGTCCGGGTTCGTCAGCCGGCCGGCGGTGCGTACGATGCCACGACCGATGTCCGCCGGAGTTCGCGGCCCGACCGAATGCCAGGGCCACTGCGCGAACCTACGCGCGACGGGCATCACAGCAGTGCCCATCACAGCAGTGCCCAGGAGGACAGGCCGATCACGGTGGCGACCCCGAGTACCGCAGTCGCGGTGACGACAACGGTGGGCACAACGATGCAAATATCTTTGAGAAGCTTCATTTCGTCCTTTTCAGCAGGCTCAGCGAGAAACCGCACGGCGCCATGGGCGCGTTGTCGGCGGGTTCGGGCGAGGCATCCCGGGGCGGCACTGGCCCATCGAGGAATGACATCGCAGCCGGTTGAGAATGGGCCATCTTTTGGACCCGACCGGCCAGCTTGCCGGGGACTGAGCGTCATTGACGGCCACCTGCGGAGCTGAATCGCTAAGCAGTACCTTAATCGATCCAGGCGTCGACGCCTACGTGTCCCTGCCCACACCGGCCGGTCGCCCTCGTCACCGCGAACAACAAGGGCCCGCGGCCCGGACCATGATCAACGCCCCTGGCCTTCTCAGGCTGTGGTGGGACTCCAGACGGCCAACAACGTTGATCATCGTTCGACGAAGCTGCGGCGTAGCCGCGCAAACCCCTCGTCAAGGCCGACCGCCGGAACCCAGCCCAGTACCTGCCGGGTGCGCCGCTGGTCGAACCAGTGCGCGGTGCCGAGTTGCTCGGCCAGGAACCGGGTCAACGGCGGCACTCCCGGTCGTCGCGCCGCCCGCCAGCCGGCCTCCACCACGGCACCGGCCGCCGTCGCGACCCGCAGCGGCACCCTGCCCCGCGGTCCTGGCACCCCGGCTGCGGCGCAGACCCTGGCCAGAATTTCGGCGATGGTGCGTGGCTCGCCATTGGACACCACCAGGGCCTCGCCGTGCACCCCGGCACCGGCGTCGATCGCGGCAACCATTGCCTGCACGGCATTGTCGACGTAGGTGGTGTCGATCAGCGCGGTGCCGCCGCCGATCAGCGGGAGCCGGCCGGCCCGCGCCCGGTCGACGATCGGCTGGACCAGCTGGGTGTCACCGGGGCCCCAGATCAGATGCGGCCGCAGGGACAGCACGGCCAGGTCGGGACCGTCCGCGGCGAGGGCGAGCTGTTCGGCGATGGCCTTCGACCTGGAGTAGTTGCTGCGCGCGGCGGCCGGGTCCGCGACGCCGGCCCTCGCGCCGACGATCGCCGCCCCGGAATGTGCGACCGACGGTGACGAGACGTTGATCAACCGGGCCACCCCGGCGGTCCGGCAGGCGTTCACCACCGACCGGGTGCCGTCAACATTCGCCCGCTGGTAGTCGGCCCACGGCCCGACGACGTCGACCTTGGCGGCCAGGTGGACGACCACTTCGTGCCCGGTCACCGCGCGCCGGACCAGTTCGGTGTCGACGATGTCGCCCAACACCTCGGCCGTGTCCAACCCGGACGGACGGCGTTGCAGAACGGTGACGGTGTCGCCGCGGGCGGTCAGCGCGGTGGCCAGCGCGCGACCGGTCATCCCACTGGCGCCGGTGAGCAGAATCTTCATGACGACAGGTCCGTCGCCGCCGGCCCGCTTTCCCCGGTCCTCATGGCGGACGTTCAGCTCCCCGACAGCTGACGGTCGGCCCACTGGGCCACCGCGACTCGGTCGATCTTCGAGTTGTGCCGAATGTCCACCGGCAGTTGCTTCATCACCAGAACCGCGGCAACGTCATGCCCGGCAACGGATCTCGCCTGGTCGGCAAGTTCCAGCGGAGCCAACGGCCCGTCGGGTCCGGCAACGACGACAACCAGCTGCTGGGTACCGACCGGCCCGACCCCGACCACGGCAACACCCGGCCGACCGGCCGCGGCGGCGTTGCCGGCGGCCGCACTACCGTTGCTGCCCAACCGATGTTGTACCCGCTGCTCGATCCCGACCGGGGTGACCGGACCGGCGGCGGTGCTGACGACATGCACCATCCGGCCCTGCACCCACAACCGGCCCTGCTCGTCCAACGCGCCGACATCACCGGTGCGATGCCATCCCGGGTGTGCGGCCGCGGCCTGCTCCAACACCCACAGCGTGTCGTAGCGGTCCTTGAGATGTGCTGCGCGTGCCCAGATCTCACCGGTCACGCCGGGTTCGGCGGTCAACTCAGCGCCCGGGCCACCGGTGCTGTCGAGCGGCGCCACCCGGAGGTCGACCCCGGGTAACGGCCGGCCGACGCAGACTCCGTCACCGTTGCCGGCGGCCTCGATCTCCGGCAGCGAAATGTCGGTCAACGGCAATCCCTCGGTCATCCCGTAGGGGGTGTGCATGGCGGCATTGGGCAGCAGGACCGTCAGCCGGCGCAGCAACTCGGCCGGCACCGGCGCGCCGGCGCTCATCAGCAGTCGTACCCTGCCCAGCGCGGCCCGCTGGGTCGGCGTCACCTCGGCCGCTGTTGCCAGCACGTTGGCCAGCGCGGCCGGTGAGGCGAACACCACGGTCGCCTCGATCGCCGCGGCGGCGTCACCCAGCGCCGCGGCCGTCAGCGTGCCCGGTTTCGTGACGTCGGTGGCCGGAACGGCGGACGGCACACCGAGCGCGGGCCCGTACAACGCAAAGGGAGCGAACGCGGCGACGATGCGGTCGTCCCCGGTGATGCCGTAGGTGGCGCGGATGAGTTCGAGCTGGGCGCGGAGCTGTCGATGCCGGTACAGCACACCCTTGGCCGGGCCGGTCGCGCCGGAGGTGAACACGACGGCGGCTTCGTCATCGGCGGCGGACTCCGGGGCAGGTGGCAGGTCCTGACCGGTTCGGGCCAGCGCCGGCAGCGTGTGCCCGACGCGGGCCACCCGGCGCAGCGCGCCGGAGACCTCACCGGTGGCGATCCTGGTGCCGGGCACCCGCATCGGCCCGGCGGCGAGCAGCCCGGGTGCCGCCGCGATCAGGTGGTCGATCCGCGCGCTGCGCAACGCCCGGCCCATGCCGCGGAGCCCCAGCCCCTTGTCCGCCACCACGATCACCCCGCCGGCCTGCCACACCGAGTACAGCGCGACGGTCAGATCGATCGACGGCGGGACCAGCAGCGCCACCCGGTCACCGGGTTTGACGCCCGCGGCGGCCAGGCCGGCGGCGGTGTTCCGGACTCGAGCGGCCAGCTCGGCCCAGCTGATGCTGACCTGATCAGTACTGTCGCAACCGACCTCTACCGCCGCCTGATTGTCGTCATGGGCGTGGGCGGACAGTTCGGTCAGGACCGACGGCAGCGTCGAACCCGCCCCGGGTACTCGCGATTCAGCACCTGACGTTGATGCGTCGAGCGGCAGCCGGGCGATCCATTGCTCGATGGCGGCGACGTACTCGGGAGCATCCTCTGGCAGCAGGTGGCTGGCCTTTTCGTACCGGTGTAGGTCGGCCTGCGGCAGCCGTTCCTGCAGGTCCCGCAGGTGTTCTTCCAGGAAGACCGGATCCCGCGGCCCCCAGAGCAGCAGCGCGGGCACCCCGAGACCGGCGATGCCGTCCGCGATGCGGTCCAGTGCGGGGCGGCTGGGGTGTCCGTCGGCAAAGGGGATGTCGGCGACGAATTCGCTGACCGGGAGCCGCCGGGCTGCCGTGTCGTAGGGCAGGGCGAAGGCGTCCCGAACGTCCGGCGGCAGCCGCGGCCAGGTCAAGGAGGTGGTGGTCCGCACGAACAACGGCGTCCAATGGCACGAGACCTGGTTGAGCAGCCTCTGGTGGGCCAGCCGGATCAACACCGGCCCCTTCGAGGTCTCGGGTTGATGCACGGCGGTGTTGGTCAGCACGACGCCGTGCAGTTGCGCACGGTGCTCGGCGGCCCAACCCAGCGAGATGATGCCGCCCCAGTCGTGGGCCACCGTCACCACCGGCCCGGTCCGGCCGGCACCGGTCACGCCGAGCGCGTCGGTGAGCCGGCCGAGATCATCCACCCGTTGGGCGAGCACCCTGGGCGTGTCGATCCGTTCGGAATAGCCCATCCCGAGGTGGTCGGGGGCGATCACCCGCCAGCCCGCAGGCGCGGCGGCCACCAGCCGGCGCCACAGGTAGCTCCAGGTCGGATTGCCGTGCACGCACAGCAGCGTGCCCACCGGTTCGGCATCGTCCGACGCGCCGCCCGCGGCCCGACCGGCCCAGGAGTCGAGGACGTGGAAGGTGCGCGTCACACCGTCGGTGTCGACGATGTCGACCAGGCGCGACCACGCCGGGTCCAATCCCGGCAGCCCGGCCGGCGGCAACGAAGCCGCCTGCACCCGTGACTGCTGCACCCGTGATACCCGGGGCGGTTTCATCCTGGACGGTTTCACTCGGGACAGGTCCGTTACCAGACGATCTCGGAGATCGAGGCGTTCAGCCCGGATCCGATGCCCATCAGCAGCACCCGGTCGCCCTGATTCAACTGGTCGGAGATGCCGGAGAGGGTGAATGGGATCGCGGCCGGCCCGAGGTTCCCCCTGATGGGGAAGGTGAGCGGGACCTTGGTCTGGTCGATGTCGAGCGCCTTGGAGATGGCCTTGGTGTGCACGGTGCTCACCTGGTGCATGACGTACCGCGCGATGCCCCGGTCCGGGTCGTTCCAGCCGAAGTCGGTGGCCGATTCGGCCCACAGCTCCCGTGACAGGGCGAGCCCGGCGTTCATCAGACCGGTGCTGTCGGTGTGCATGTAGTCCATGTCGCCGACGCAGAGCAGGTGGTGCTCGCTGCCCGACCGGGTGGCCCCGCCGAGGAACGGGTGCCCCTCCGGATGGGCGTCGCTGCGGCCCAGCACCATGGCGGCCGCGCCGGATCCGAGGGTGAGCGAGGCGAACTGGGCGAACACCGCCTTCGCGTCACCGTCACCGTTCTGCAGCCGGCTGATGGTGGCGTTGTGGATGCCCCTGGCGTCCTCGCCGTTGACCACCAGCGCGTAGTCGATCTGTCCGCTCTCCAGCATCGCCGCCGCGAGCTGCATGCCGTTGACGAAGCCGAGGCAGGCGTTCGCGACGTCGAAGTTCTGGCAGGAACTGGGCAGCCCGAGGGCGTGATGCACCGCCACCGCGGTCGAGGGTTCCAGGTGCGCCCGGCTGACCGACGTATTGACCATCAACCCGATGTCGCCGGGGTTGACGCCGGCCTCGGCCATCGCCTTTGCGCCGGCCATCGCAGCGCCGTCGGCGAAGGTGGTGCCCTTGTTCCACCAGCGCCGCTCGTGGATGCCGGCCAGGCGTTGCATCATCCCCGGGCGCAGGCCGACTCGCTCGTAGACGTCGGCCAGTCGGTCGTCCATGTCGGCGGAGGTGACGACGACCGGTGCGTCGATGGCGCAGACCGCCAGCACCGAGGTGTTGCCGAATCGGTGGATCGAATTACCGGCGCGCATCTTGGACCTTCCTGCAGTCGCACGAGAGAGCGATCCGCGTCAGCGAGGACCACCTGGGAGTGTCCGGACGCCGTTGCGTATGTGGACTGAGGGTTACCCGGACCCCACGGTAATCGAACCTGGCCCGGGCGCGAGAATTTGTGACCGAGGCAGGGCGACTCGGGTGGCCCGGATTCACCACTGCGCGCGCTGGTAGTCCTTGAGGAAACAGCCGTACAGGTCGACCCCGGCTTCCCCCTGCACGATCGGGTCGTACACTCGGGCCGCACCGTCGACCAGGTCCAGCGGGGCGTGAAACCCCTCTTCCGCGAGCCGGGCCTTGGTGTAGTGCGGCCGCTCGTCGGTGATCCAGCCGGTGTCGACCGCCGTCATCAGGATCCCGTCGGTCAGCATCTCGGGCGCGCTGGTCCTGGTCAGCATGTTCAGCGCGGCCTTGGCCATGTTGGTGTGCGGGTGGCCGGGGCCCTTGTAGCCGCGGCCGAACACGCCCTCCATCGCGGAGACGTTGACGATGTACTTCCGCCTCGCCGTGCTTGCTGACAGGACCGCCCGCAGCCTGCTGACCAGGATGAACGGGGCGGTCATGTTGCAGAGCTGCACCTCCAGCAGCTCCAGCGGGTCGACCTCGTTGACCCGCTGGGTCCAGCTGTTCACCCTGCTGCGGTCGGGGACGAGACCACCGGCGTCGATGGCCCGGCCGGCCTCGACGAGTTCCGCGGATGCGGAGCCGGCGATCAACGCCAGCCGGGAGAGTTCGGCGCCCGTCGCGCCGGCCGGCAGATGCGGCAGCGGGTGCTCGGACAGCGAACCCGCCAGCGCGTGCGGGTGCGCGTCGGAGATGTGGTCGAACGTCAGCAGTTCCGGGAGCGGCCCGCTCGGCAGCGGCTCGGATTCGGCGGCGGCCAGCGGGGCGTAGGCACCCGGCGACCGGCGCACGGTCTGCGCGGCGTTGTTGATCAGGATGTCCAGTGACCCTGCCTCGGCCACCGAGTCGGCCAGCGCGACCACCTGGGCCGGATCCCGCAGGTCGATCCCGACGATCCGCAGCCGGTGCAGCCAGTCGGCGCTGTCGGCCATGGCGGTGAACCGCCGGACGGCGTCGCCCGGGAAGCGGGTGGTGATGGTGGTGTGCGCACCGTCCCGCAGCAGCCGTAGCGCGATGTACATGCCGATCTTGGCCCGGCCGCCGGTGAGCAGGGCGCGCCGTCCGGTCAGGTCCGTGCGGGCGTCCCGTTTGGACCGGTTGACGGCCGCGCAGCTGGGGCAGAGCTGGTGGTAGAACGCGTCGACCTCGGTGTAGTCGTTCTTGCAGATGTAGCAGGGCCGCGGCCGGACGAAGATCCCGGCAAGCGCGCCGGTGGCGTTGGACACCAGCGGGATGCCCTCGGTCTCGTCATCGATGCGGTCCGGTGAGCCCGTCGCGGTGGCGGCGACGACGGCCTTGTCGAGGGCGCTGATCGCGTCCCGGCGCTCGGCCCGGCGGGCGTTCTTCACCGTCTTGAAGATCCGCGCCGTCGCCCGCCGGACCGCGACGGCGTCCGGGTGTTCCGGCGGCAGCGTCTCGGTCTGGGCGATCACCCGTAGGCAGGTGGCGAGGTCGCCGGGGTCGACAACACTGGGGTCGACCCCGCCTCCAGGTTTCGGCCCGTCGTTGTGCTGATCCACCATCTGCGTCACGCACTAACGATAAGTGCCGGATTCACCCGGGTCGGCCGGGTCGACTTCCACCGCGTCCCTGCTCGCCCGGACTCAGCCGTTCGGGAGTCGGTGCCTCTCGGCCCTCGACCCGGCCAGATCGACGGCGGCAGCGGGCAGCTCGCCCGGCACCAGGGAACCCAGCCGGGCGTACGCCCGGAGCACCGCGGCCCTGGCGTCATCGACCGTGACGCCCGCGGCAGACCCGTCAACGGCGCCGACCGTCCCGGGATCCCAGTCCACGTCGAGGGCGGCGTACACGTCGGTCAACACAGCCCGCACCGGTTCCGGATCGAGAACCAGCATGACGACCCCGAACAGCCACCCGCCGCGGACCAGCCGTTGTGCCGTGCCGACGAGCTTGTGACCCAGGCCGTCGTTGATGCTGAACTCGCCCGGGCAGTACTCCCCCGGCACCGGGCCGACCCGTGCGTCGACGCCCAGTTCCCGCAGGGCGCCGGCGAGCAGCTCGCCGAACTCCGCGAAGCGCGGCCGAATCTGTTGCGGGCCGGCTGCTTCCGATCCGACATGGTCCAGGCACAGCGCGCCGCGGTGGTAGCCGGCCGCGCGCCCACCCGGGCCGCGACGCACCGGTGCGAAGCCGGCCTCGCGGGCTGCCGCGGCGGCCCTGGCAATACCGGGAGAGGCGCAGTCCCGGCCGCTGAACGCGAGGGTGGGCCGTGGGCGGTAGACCCGTAGGGTCTCCGGTCCGCCGGCGGCCGCGATCTGCTGCAGCAGTGCCGGCCCGAGCGCGATGTCGAGCAACTGGTCCCGGCCGGTGTCGGCGCCGGTCGCGCCTTCATCGATCAGCGTGATGCTGCGTCCACCGGTTTCGTCGACCACAGCGCCGATGCTGGCAGACGGGCGCGCCCGATGCTCATCGCCCGGCTGCCCGGGCGATGAGCATCAAGGGTGTCGGTCCCGGGTGGGCGGGGACCGACACCCTTCGCCGTCAGCGAGTGCCCTTCACCGCGGCCAGAATCAGCGCGGTGACGGCCCGCGGGTGGCTGACCATCGCCGCATGCGAGCTGCGGATCTCGACCGTGGTGGCCTTCGCCCGGGCGGCCATGGCCCGTTCGGCCTCCGGCGGGATGGCCTTGTCCTGACCGGCGACCAGGTACCAGGACGGAATGCTTGCCCACGCGGGCGTGCCGGACGGTGCGAGCAACGAGGACAGCGCGACCGGCCGCTGCGTGGCGCCCATCACCGCTGCGGTGTCCTTGGGAACGTCGGCCGCGAAGATGGCGCGGAATGAGCTGAGCCGGATGTAGACGTCGAGATCGCCATCCGGTGGCGGCGCCGGTGTGACACCGGGGATCGGCTTGACCTCGATGTTGTTCAACAGATCCGAATGACCGCCGCCCAGCGAGTTGGCCGCGTCGACCGTCTCACCCGCCGCGAGCGCGTACGCGGCGATGTAGACCAGGGCATTGACGTTGGGGTTTCCGGTTGCGGCATTGGTGATGACCGCGCCGCCGTAGGAGTGCCCGACGAGGACGATCGGTCCGGTCAGTGTGCTGAGGAATGCCCGCAGGGAGTCCGAGTCGGCCGCCAATCCCCGTAGCGGGTTCGCCGGCGCGAGGACCGGGTATCCGGCCCGCTGCAGATCGGAGATGCTCTGCGCAAAACCGGAAGCATCGGCGAACGCCCCGTGCACGAACACAATGGTCGGCTTGACCGTTGGACCGTGCCGCCCAGCGTCGAGCGCCACACTCGGGGTCAGGGCCGCGGTCGGAGCGACACCGACGGATTCGGTCGCCGCGGAGGCGCCGGGCAACGCCAACGACAACAGGAAGGTGAGGGTGACGGCCAGGGCGGTCAGGGCGCCGCGCCGCCCGGGCCGATGGTGGGGGCCGCCGTCGTCGGGGAATGGTGTGGTGCCAATGTGTTTCATCAACTGTTCCTCTCCGGGAGTGGTGGGTGGACCGGGTCTGCCGAACGACGGATACGACCTGCGCTGATCACGCCCGACAGCCGGCGTGGGCCGAAACCCGTTCGCACGTCAGCTGAATCGCCGAATGAAGCCAAGTGCCAGCTCGGCCACCTCCTGCCAGCCGTGGTCGATGGTGAGTGAATGACCGCGGTCGGGGACGTCGACGATCTCCGTCACCGCGTCGCTGTGCTTGGTCAGGTACTTGTGGGTTGCGTGCGTGATCGCCGACGGCGCCGTGTTGTCCTTGTCCCCGGCGATGACCAGAATCGGTCCGCGGTCGGGGTTCTCGACGTCGACCCTGGTCTCGCCACCGAACGGATTGAAGTTCGCGATCGCGGCCTGGAAGAGCGGCGCCCCGGCGGCCGGCACGTGGTAGGTCTCGTAGAGCTCCCTGGCCTCGGCGTCGTCGAGATTGTTGGTCCAGCCGAATTGGAATTGCTCGAAGGTCAACGAAATTGCCCTGCCGCGGTTCGCCGGGTTGCCGAGCACCGGTGCTGCCGATTTCAGCGCACTGATCGGCAGCGGCAGCACCCCCTTGAAGGGCGCGTTGTCGATGCTGACGGTGGCGATGGACGCCCCCTCGCCCGCGATCTTCAGCGAGATCAGCCCACCGAAGGAATGGCCGATGACGGCGGGCTTGCGCGTCAGGTGGGAGATCGCCTTGAGGTAGTGATCGGTGACGCCCTGGACCATCTTGTGCGCGAAGACATCCGGGTTCTTTCGCGCCTCCTCCAGGGTTGCCGGGTCGTCCGGCCAGCCGGGCGCGATGGTGGTGAAGCCGTTTGCCTCGAAGAAGTCTCGCCATTTCTGCCAGCTGCTGGAGAGCAGCCACAGCCCGTGTACGAAGGCCACCGGCGGCAGCCCGGACTCGTTGGCTCTGGCGATCTCCGCCGTCTCCCAGTCGGTCAGTGTCGGCGTTGCGGCGTCGGTCACGGTCGGCTCCTCTGCAGTGGGTGATGCGTCCCGAAAGGCGCCCGATTTCACTGCGGTCGGGTACTCGTGGACGCTGGATGAACAAGCTCCCCAGGACCGTAAAACGGTTGCGGCAAGGGAAATCTCCGCTCCGTGCAGCGTTATGTGCTGGGCACGCAGAGTTCCGCCAGGTGTAGGTCGCCGATCAGGGTTCCGGACGTGCCATCGCCCGCCACTCCCGAGGTGACATCCCGTACACCTGGCGGAATTTGCGCGCGAAGTGGGCGGTGTCGACGAAACCGCAGCGGCGCGCGACGACCGAGATCGGCGAGGTGTGCGCGTCGGGCCGCGCGAGATCGCGACGGGCCGCGTCCAGTCGGCGGGCGATGATCCACTGCCCGAGGGTCTCCTCGTTACTTCTTGACCAGACGTTGTACAGCTGGCGAAGGGAGATGTGGTGCTCCTGCGCGATCCGCCCGGGTGTCAGATCCGGCTCGTACAGGTGTTGCTCCAGGTACAGCTGGACCCGCAGCGCCAGGCTGTCCGTCATCGCGACGTGCCGGCGGTCCGGGTCCACCGTTGAACTGACGATCAGCGCACGGACCAGTTCCGTCGCGGCATTGCCGATCATTCCCAGCGCCGGCCCGGCCGGGATGGCGCCGATCTCGTTGCGCAGCTGCAGGATGTGACTGCGGACGAGCGGGTAGACCGGGCTGGATTCGATCCGCTCAACCGCGGCGTGCACCCGGTCGAGGGGCAGGCCGAGCGCGCCGTGGTCCAGGTTCAACGAGAAGGTCTGCCCGCCGCCGATGCGGGTGAACTCGTAGGGCATGGCGTGGTCGGTCAGCACCATCGCGGGTCCGGCGGACTCGACCCGCTGGTCGTGCCGACCCTGCACGTAGGACCAGCGGCCGGGTCCGAGCACGGTCACCGCAATCCGCTCCGGCGCGACGGCACGCACCTGCCGGGGCGTCCTGGTGAGGCAGATTCCCGTGCCGTCGCGGTGCATCAGGGTCGTTCCGCCACCGAGTTGCCAGAGTTCGATGCGGGCAAAGACCTGCTCGGGGGGCGGCTCATGGGTCACCCTGGCCGGAACCCCCGACCGGAGCATCGCATCCGTCACCGCGTCGGACCGCTCCGTTGCCGGGAGCCGGTCGGTGTCGAGAATGACTGCCATCGGCGTCCTCCCTCCGGCGGCGGCGGACCGTGATCGTGGTGGCAAGGCTAAGGGCAAATCCGCCACCTGACTCGGCCCGGAGTGCAGAATTCTGTGCTGACCGTGCGCCGGCGGGTCCGTCCCGAATGCGGCGGACGGAGGCGACAGCACTGCACGGTCGGCACACGGCTGTGCATGCTCAGCACATCCGACCTGCCGGGGCCGGGCTAGCGTCACTCTCGCCACGCAGCTCGGACGACGGGTGGATCTTGTGCAGCAGCCTTCGGACCAGGCCGTCGACGACGGACGCGGGTTGGTGGTTTTCCTGCACGGAACCTGGATGCACCCCGGCGCTTGGGTGTCCTGGCAGGAACACTTCGACAGCAACGGCTACGACAGCGTGATCGCCGGCTGGACCGGCCCACCGTACGCGCGGATTGCTGCCGGAGCCGCCGCGCCGGTGTCGTTGGCCGATCTGCTCGAGGGCACGGCAAACCTGGTGGCCGACCTCCGGCGAGCACCGATCCTGATCGGCCACGGGATCGGCGCCCTGGTCGCCCAGGTGCTGGCCGACCGCCGTGATGTCGCGGCGGCTGTGGTGGCGATCGCCCCGCCGGCCGCCGGCTGGGTCTGCCGAGCTGCCCTGCTCAGGCACCTCCGGACCAGGGTCGCGCTCGGCCGGCGGCCGATGACCACGACCGGACGTCTCAGCCTGCCGGCCTTCGCCGCCTGCTACGCCAACTCGGCGACCGCGCGAGAGTCGGCGCTGCTGTACGACCGCTTCGTCGTCTCCGGATCGCCGCGACCGGCATTGCAGGCGTCCTGGACCTGGCGGGAACCGGGGGGCGCCGGCCGTCGGGCCGCACCCGGCCCGGAGCCCCGGCGTCCCCCGCTGCTGCTGGTCAGCGGCGGCAAGGACCGACTCTGCCCGGAGAGTGACAGCAGAGCCTGGGAGCAGTTCGGCCGGCGCCGCTATCCGAACGACGTCACCGACCACCACGTCTTTCCCGCCGTCGGCCACAGCCTGGTCATTGACGGCGGATGGGAAGATGTCGCGAACTACTGCCTCGACTGGTTGACCAGTCACAACCTCTGACGGGCGGATCATGGGAATCGGATTCAACACCGCGCAGATCGTCCCGGCCGAGCGCGCCGAGCTGATCCGGCACACGATCTGGAACACGGTCGTCAGAGTCGAGATCAAGCACAACGATGACCCGGCCTGCATCCGCGCCACCGGACTGATCCAGAACTTCGGCCGGATCAGCGCCTGTTCCGTCCGGTCGAATGCGACCACGATTCGCCGGACGCCCACGCTGAGCCAGGACGATCTGGAACCGAGCTTGTTCCTCGGTCTGCAGGTCACCGGCTCCAGCATGGTGCTGCAGGGCGGGCGGCAGGCCGTCCTGCGTCCCGGGGATCTTGCGCTGTACGACACCACCTCGCCCTACACGCTGCTGAACGACAACGGCATCCACCAGCACTACTTCCGGATCCCCCGCGACCAGATCGCCTTGCCGGCCGACACCATCAACCGGGTGACCGCCGTGCGGCTCGGCCCGGAGAACCCGATCGCCCACCTGGCCGCGACCTACTTCACCCGGTTGGCCACCGACGAGTCACTGCGTGCGCCCCGCATCGCCGACACCCTCGGTCGACCGAGCATCGAGCTGATCCGGGCGCTGATCGTCGCCCAACTCGGCGACGCCCGGGTCGCCGCCACCCCGCTGCACGAAACCTTGCTGCTCCGGGTGCTGGAGTTCATCAAGGCCCACCTGGCCGACAGCGACCTGACGCCGGCCCGGATCGCGCAGGCACACAACATTTCGGTCCGGCAGCTCTACACCGTGCTGGCCCGGGACGGGATCGGCCTGGGCGACTGGATCCGCACGCAGCGCCTCCAGGAGTGCCGCACGGAGCTGGCCCGCCCCGGTACCCGGAACCGGACGATCGCCTCGGTCGCCAGGCGGTGGGGATTCGCCGACGCCACCCATTTCAGCCGTGCCTTCCGCGAGGCCTACGGCCTGACCCCCCGGCAGTGGCGCGCGCTGGCAGCCGACGACGAGGCACCGCCCGGGAGCCGCGCAACCGACCAGCCGGCCGCCGACTCGTAGGCTGCACACCCACGACATTCCGGGAGGACAGCAGATGGACCTGCGCGCGGAGATCACCGACTGGCCGGTGGGATCGGCATCCGTCGCCGTCATCGGACCGGCCGGTGTCCTGGAGATGATCGATGACGGGCGGGCCTACCCGTGGGCTTCCGTCACCAAGGTCGTCACGGCGCTGACGGTGCTGGACGCCACGTTCGAGGGCGTGATCGGGCTGGACGACGAGGTGGGTCCACCGGGGTCCACCATTCGTCACCTGCTGTGCCATGCCTCCGGGCTGGCGGTCGACGGTGACCGGGTGCTGGCCCGACCCGGCACCCGCCGGGTCTACTCCAACCGTGGCATCGATCTGGCCGCCGAGCACCTGGCCGCCCGAACCGGCCGCCCGTTCGCCGACGAACTGTCCGAGCGGGTGCTGGACCTGCTGAGCATGACCGGAACCGAACTGGCCGGGCCGCCGGCGCACGGTGCCCGCGGCCCCATCACCGACCTCGCGGCACTGGGGCGTGAACTACTGCGGCCCACCCTGCTGCTGCCGAACGTGGTGTCGCTGGCAGCCTCGGTGGCCTTCCCGGGGCTGGACGGAGTGCTGCCCGGGTTCGGCCGGCAGGTACCGAACGACTGGGGGTTGGGCTGTGAGATCCGGGATCACAAGAGTCCGCACTGGACCGCACCGGAGAACTCACCCGAGACCTTCGGCCACTTCGGCCAGTCCGGGAGTTTCCTGTGGGTCGACCCGGCCGCCAACCTGGCCTGCGTGTCGTTGTCCGACACCGCCTTCGGCCCATGGGCGGCGGACCGGTGGCCACGATTGTCCACCGCAGTGCTGGCGGCGCACCGCAGCTGACCGCCATCCCGCCGTCCCGCTTCGTGGCCGGCGCGTCAGGCCCACGGCAGCGGGCCGTCGCCCAGCCCGGTGAGGCTGCCGACGAGCTTCCGGTCACCGACGACACTGATCACGCAGGCCACCTGGCCACGTTCCGCGTCGACCGGATCCGCGAAGACCGGCGACCCGGCGCCGGGATTGATCGGCCGCGCCGAGTCCCCGAACGACCCCCTGATCATGACGTCGACGGCCAGTGCACCACCGGCCGTCGGATCGGCCATTGCCGTCGCCGTCGTCACCAGTTCCCGACAGGCCGCGCTCAGCACATCGGAATCCGCGTCAACCGTGCTGGCGATGGCAAAGATCTCGGTGTCGTGCGGTCCCCGACAGGAAACCCGCCGTTGCACAGCAGATTCCACTCCATCCTGGCAGGACGCGAAGGCGGCAGCCGCCGGCCCGGCCCGGCCGCCGCGAACAGTCCCGGAGTACTCCCCGGCGCGCGGGTACACCACGCAGGCGATCCATCCCTGACCGCTCAGATACTGCGAGATGTCGGGACCCAGCAAACCGACGAACCCGGTGGACACCGGCCACCACGGGCCGAGTGCGCCGCCCGGGTCGCCGGTGGGATCGGGCGATGCATCGACCCGTGCCGATCCGTCGTTTGCCGTCACCGGCGGTGTGGGCCAGCCGAAATACCGGCGGGCAATCGGCTGACAGGCCAACGGCTCCGGATGACGCATGCGGTTCACCACCGTTGCGGGGAACTGGTGATGGTCGGCGGTCACCGAAACCACCTCGCCGAAGTTCGCGTCGGCGCAGGACCCGACCGGCACAGCGGCCACCACCACCTGGGCGTAATTCAGCGCCGCCTGCTGCCCGCTGCTGTCGGCGAGCAGGCACTGCCCCACCACCGGCGGACCAGGTATCGGCACCCGGATCGCCGCCCCGTCGATCCGCCGGCCCGCGAGGTTGGGCACGACGAGGGCAGCCAGCAACGCCAGCACCACCATCGCAGTGCCCCACCAGCGCCGGTCCATACCGACCGATTCTGCACGCTCTTTCGTGAGGTCGTCGCGAGTCTGCGCAGTGGGCGAGAACCCGGTCAGCTCACCGCGGCCCGACCGGCCTCGAGCCGGGCAACCGGTACCCGGAACGGCGAACACGACACGTAGTCGAGCCCGACCGTGTGGAAGAAGTGGATGGATTCGGGGTCGCCGCCGTGTTCACCGCAGACGCCCATCTTGAGCTTCGGCTTGGTCCGCCGTCCCTCGTCAACGGCGATCTGCACCAACCGCCCGATTCCGTCGGCGTCGATGGTCTCGAACGGCGAGACGGTGAAAACACCCTTTTCCAGGTAGGTCGCGAACACCGACGATTCGACGTCGTCCCGGGAGAATCCCCAGGTGGTCTGGGTGAGGTCGTTGGTGCCGAAGGAGAAGAAGTCCGCGGCGTCGGCGATCCGGTGGGCGGTCAGCGCCGCCCGCGGTAGCTCGATCATGGTGCCGATCGGGACGTCCAGTTCGACGCCCGCCTCTGCGCACATCTTTTTGATCAGCACGTCCGACTCGTCGCGCACCAGGTGCAGTTCCATCACCGAACCCACCAGCGGCACCATGATCTCGACCTTCGGGTGCTTGCCGGCCTGCACCTGGGCGATGGCCGCCTCGGTGATTGCCCTGACCTGCAGCGCGAACAGGCCGGGTGTGGTGAGGCCGAGCCGCACCCCGCGCAACCCCAGCATGGGGTTGGATTCGTGCAGTCGGTTGACCGCGTGGAGCAGTTTCCGGTCGGCATCGACCTCAGCCCCGGTGGTGCCGGCGGCCTCGGCAAGCGCGACCTTCACGGACAGTTCGGTGCGGTCGGGCAGGAATTCGTGCAGCGGCGGGTCCAGCAGCCGGATATTGACCGGCAGCCCGTCCATGGCGTCCAGCAATTCGGTGAAGTCCTTGCGCTGCAAGGGCAACAACGCCTCCAACGCGGCGTCCCGTTCCGCGACCGTGTCGGCCAGAATGACCCGTTCGATCAGGCCGCGCCGGTCACCGAGGAACATGTGCTCCGTCCGGCACAGGCCGATGCCCTGCGCGCCAAGTGATCTCGCCCTCACCGCGTCCTCGGCGGTGTCCGCGTTGGCGCGCACCGCCAACCGCCGGCGGAGATCGGCATGGGTCAGCAGGCGATCGACAGCCTTGACCAGGGCGGCGGTCTCGTCATCGGCGCCATCCAACGCGGCGTCCAGACCGGACTCGATGTAGGTCTCCACCGGTGACGGGACGACGGGCATGGCACCCAGGAACACCTCGCCGGTCGACCCGTCGATGCTGACCTCGTCGCCCTCGTTGATCACCACCGACCCGACGTGAGCGGTCTTGGCAGCTGCGTCAACGTCCAGGGCCTCCGCCCCGCAGACGCAGGTCTTGCCCATGCCGCGGGCGACCACCGCCGCGTGCGAGGTCTTGCCGCCGCGCGCCGTCAGGATCCCGTTGGCCGCGATCATGCCCTCGAGGTCGTCCGGGTTGGTCTCCTTGCGGACCAGGACGACCTGCTCACCGCGTTCCACCCACGCCTTCGCCGTCGGGGAATCGAAGACGGCCCGGCCCACCGCGGCGCCCGGTGATGCCGCCATGCCCTTGATCAACAGGTCACGGGCGACGGACTTGTCGAACTGCGGGAACATCAACTGGGCGAGTTGGGATCCCGAGACCCGGGACAGCGCCTCGTCCATCGTGATCAACTGCTCGTCGACCAGTTGGCCGGCGATCCGGAAGGCCGCCGCCGCAGTGCGTTTGCCCACCCGGGTCTGCAGCATCCAGAGTTTGCCGCGCTCGATGGTGAATTCGATATCGCAGAGATCCCGGTAATGCGTTTCCAGCCGGCGCATGACCTTGGTCAACTGCTTGTGCGACGCCGGGTCGAGGGATCGCAGATCGTCCAGGGACAGCGTGTTCCGGATCCCGGACACCACATCCTCGCCCTGCGCGTTCGACAGGTAGTCCCCGTAGGCGCCGGTCTGCCCGGACGCCGGGTCGCGGGTGAAAGCGACACCGGTACCACTGGTCTCACCGAGGTTGCCGAACACCATCGTGCAGACGTTGACCGCGGTGCCCAGGCTCTGCGGGATGCGCTCGCGGCGGCGGTACAGCCGGGCCCGGTCGGTATTCCAGGAATCGAAGACCGCGTTGATCGCCATATCCAACTGCTCCCGCGGGTGCTGCGGGAACTCATGGCCGGAATGCTCGCGGATTCCGTCCTTGAACGTCATCACCAGGGCCTGCAAATCGTCGACACCGAGGTCCAGGTCGCTGGTCACCCCCTTGGCGGACTTGGCCTTGTCCAACGCATCGGAGAACACCTCGCCCGGCATCTCCAGCACCGTCTTGCCGAACATCTGCAGCAGCCGGCGGTAGGAGTCCCAGGCGAACCGTTCGTCGCCGGACTCCTCCGCCAAACCCTTGACGCTGGCGTCGTTGAGGCCGATGTTCAGCACCGTCTCCATCATCCCGGGCATCGAGAACTTCGCCCCGGAACGGACACTCACCAGCAGCGGATCGTGGCGATCACCGAGCCGGCGGCCGACGTTGTCCTCCAGATGACGCAGCGCCATCGTCACCTGAACCCGAAGCTCGCTCGGCTCATCACCCAACGCCAGGTATTCCCGACACGCCTCGGTGGTGATGGTGAACCCGGGCGGCACCGGCAGCCCGAGCTTGGTCATCTCGGCGAGGTTCGCGCCCTTGCCGCCAAGTAGGTCCTTCTGGTCCTTGTCACCCTGAGTGAAGTCGTAGACGTACTGGGTCATCGCAGGGGCTCCCTTGCCACCGGCCCGCGACGGTGCGGGCATCACTGCGAGCTTTGCAGAGATCACTCCCCGGCGCTCATGCGGCTGACCTTGTGCGCCCTGCTGTGCCGGCAACTCGGAAACTCGCTGCCGTAGGCCCACCCACGGTCGGGGTGATCAACTTCTCGGACCATTTGACGTCGCAGCACGACGTCAGATGTTCCCGGACGTTGATCTTGCCCACCTGGCCGCCGGCTGCCGACTTTCAATGGGCGGCGGGCGCCCCGGACCGCGGCACCTTTCTGATGCCCAGCGACATCAGCGCGGCCACCGCGCACAGCCCGGCGGCGCCCAGCCAGGCCATCGTGTAGTCACTGGTCAGGTCCCGGATGTAGCCGGCCCCGACCGACGCCAGCGCGGCACCGATCATGTGCGAGGCGAACACCCAGCCGAACACGATCGTCCCCGCCTCGCCGAATGCGTCCGCACAGAGCGCCGCGGTGGGCGGCACCGTCGCCACCCAATCAAGGCCGTAGACGATGACGAAGGCCAGCATGCTGGGGTGCACCGAGTCCGACAGCAGGGCCGGCAGCATGAGCAGCCCGACTCCGCGGAACGTGTAGTAGAAGGCCAGCAGCAGCCGTGGGTTGAACCGGTCGGTGAGCGCCCCGGAGGCGATGGTCCCGACGATGTCGAAGATCCCGACCACGGCCAGCAGCCCGGCGGCCGTGGTGGACGGCATGCCGTGGTCGACAGCGGCCGGGACGAAATGCGTGCCGATGATGCCGTTGGTGGTCGCCCCGCAGATCGCGAACCCGATCGCCAACGCCCAGAACGTTCGCGTCCTGGCCGCCTCCCGCAGGGTGACAAGGGTCCGCCGGACGGCGCCGTGCTGGACCACCGCGACCTCGCCGTCATCGCCGCGGGCCAGGTGCCCACGGGACGGCGGCGGCGTCTCGAGATCGGAATCCGGCGCCAGGTCGGTCCTTCCCGCCTCAGACCCGGAGTCGACAGCTGACTCGGCAGGACCCTCGGCGCCCTCGCGGCGCCGGCCTGCCGGCGGGCTGCCGGCTGGCGGGTTGTCGGCCGGCGGGTTGTCGGCTCGCGCGCTGTCGACGGACGAGGGTTCGGCCGCGCCATAGGGCCGCACCCCCACATCCGCCGGGTAGTTCCGGACGAAGCGCAGCACCAGCGGGACGACGGCAAGGGCGGCAAGGGAAATCATCAGCGACGCCGCCCGCCAGCCGTACTGCTCGGCGAGCCAGGCCATCAACGGCAGGAAGATCAACTGCCCGGTCGCGCTGGCCGCCGTGAGCACCCCCATCACCAGCCCGCGGCGGCGGACGAACCAGCGGTTGGCGATGGTCGCCGCGAAAACCAGCGCCATCGAACCGGTGCCGAGTCCGATCAGCACGCCCCAGGACAACACCAGTTGCCACCCGGCGTTGACGAAGACCGTCAACCCGCTGCCGAGGGCCACCAGGACCAGCGCGGAACTGGTCACCACCCGGATGCCGAATCGATCCATCAGCGCGGCCGCGAACGGCGCGGTCAGCCCGTAGAGGATCAGGTTGATCCCGACCGCAACGGACAGCAGGGTCCGGGACCAGCCGAACTCGTCCTGCATCGGGACCATCAGCACACCGGGGGCGGACCGGAACCCCGCGGCGCCGATCAGCGCAATAAAGGAGACACCAGCGACGATCCAGGCGGGGTGCAATCGGCGCCCGCGAAGCGGCTGCTCGATGACCGCTGGGGCCGCGGACCCCGGCCCGGGAGTTGGCGAACCCCCCGGCTGAGCTCCTGGTGTCGTCACGTCATCCCCGGCTCGCGCTGACTGGACATGTCAGGCCAGGCTAGTCCAGGCCAGGTGACTCAAAAGACGCGAGCAGCCGGCATCGTTGCAGTGGATAAAGGTCGCCGGGGGAATGGCGCGGTAATACGCCCGTCATTTTATTGTCCGCGCATGGTGCGGAGGTACTAGTACCTTTGCCCGCTGGTTCTACTACCGGCACCCACCGGTACTAATACCATTGTCGGGCTAGCCCTTTCCGTTCGCGTGCGTGAAGGTAATGAGGCGGCCGTTGTTCACCGGTCGTTCACCATTTCTTCGAATTCGACCGGGCGGGGTATTCACGTGGCTAGGTATTTATTCTCGTCCCATGACGGATACGGTCTCGGTCACGTCCGCCGGAACGTGCTGGTCGCCCGGGAGATCCTGCGCCGTGATCCGACGGCGGAAGTCACCCTGGTCACCGGGGTTCCGCGGCGGCCGGTCTGGTTGGACCAGCCCGGCCTGGATGTCGTCGCCGTACCCCCGCTACTCAAGGGAGACGACGGGGCATACCGCAACGCGGAGATGCCGATCCAGCACGCACTTGCCGAGCGGGCACGAGTCTTCCGTGACACCGTCCAGCGGTTCCAGCCGGACGTCGTTGTGGTCGACCGGCACCCCTTCGGCACTGCCGGTGAATTGCGCACCGGGCTGAACATCGCCCGGCGTTCCGGAGCATTGATCGTGCTCGGCCTGCGGGACATTATCGACGAACAGGACGTCGTCCGGCAGGAATTGGCGACCGCCGGTTGGCAGGGTGTTTCGGGTATTTTCGACGAGATTCTGGTCTACGGCGATCCGGCCTTGTGCGACCAGCAGGCGGAATACGGCCTGCCGATGCGCCCGGAATATTGCGGCTGGGTCGTCGAAACCCCCGCCGCCGCCCGACCCGATGACAATCTGCTGGTGGTCAGCGCGGGTGGCGGTGGCGACGGGGCCGCGGTTTTCCTGCTCGGCCTTGGCGTCGTCCAGCTCCGGCCGCACCTGCGGGCCGTCATCGCTGCCGGCCCCTACGCCGACGACTGGGCGAGCGATGCCCTGGACTCCGATCCGAACCTGAGCGCCCGGGTTCGGCTGGCCCGAGACGGCGGCGCGACCGGCGACCTGCTCGTCGGCGCCGGATCGACGGTTCAGATGGCCGGCTACAACTCGACGGTGGAGTCGCTGGCCGCCGGGCTTCGCCCCGTCCTGGTGCCGCGCCGGACACCCCGCCGGGAGCAGGCCATCCGCGCCGCCCGACTCGCTTGCCTCGGCCTCGCCGACATGGTCGACGAATCGGCATCACCGGCCGAGGTGGCCTGGCTGCTGGATCGACCGCGGCGGCTGCCGCCCGGCGCCTGCGAACGGGCCGGGATCAGCTTCGACGGTGCCGCTAACGCGGCCGCGCGGCTGACGGCCCACGTCTCGGTGCGTGCGGCATGAGGGCCATCGCGCGGGGGTTGCGACCGTACGCCGGCCCGCAGCGTTGGCCGCTGACCCTTGGCGCCGCGCTGGCCGTTGTCGAGGTGCTGATCAGCCTGGCGCAGCCGTGGCCCGTCGCGCTGTTGGTCGGCCAGGTACTCACGCCCGGCGCCGAGCCGGCGATACCCGCCTCGGCCGCGGTCGTCCTGGCCGCCCTGGCCATGGTGGTCATCGCCCTGGCGGCCGGATCGGTCGACTACCTCTCGACCCGCCTGCTGTCCTCGGCCGGATTGCGGATGGCCGCGAACATCCGGGTCGACGTGTTCACCCACCTCCAGCGAATGTCGTTGCGCTATCACAGCAGTCAGCGGGTCGGTGACCTGACGACCCGCATCACCGGCGACGTCGACCGGATGCAGGACCTGCTCGTGCAGACCCTGGCCGTGCTGATCCCGAACGCGCTGCTGGTCGGCGGGATGGTCACCGTGATGATCGCGCTGGACCCCCGTTTCGCGCTGGTCGCGCTCTCGGCAATCCCACTCATGACGCTTGTCGTCTTCCGCTCGACCAGGGCGCTGACCGCCGCTGCCCGACGCGCCCGCAAGGCGGACGGCCAGGTGGCGGCCGCCGCATCGGAGGGGCTCAGCGCCGTCCACCTGGTGCAGGCGTTCTCCCTGGAGAACCGGATGCGGTCGCACGTGGCGGGCCTGATCGGCCAGAGCACCTCCAGCAACCTGGACGCGGTTCGCCTGCAGGCCAGGTTCAGCCCGGTGGTGGACCTGGCAAGCGCCTTCTCCGGCGCGTTGGTGCTGTGGTTCGGAGCGACCAGGGTGCTGAACGGGCAACTGGACGTGACGGTCCTACTGGTCTTCATCGGATATGTGGCCAGCCTGTACAAACCGCTGAAGGCACTGGCCAAGTTGTCCACCGCACTGTCCAAGGGCGTTGCCGCGGCGGACCGGGTGATGGACGTACTGGACCGCGAACCCGAGGTACGCGACCGGCCGAACGCCCGTCCAGCACCCGCGTTGACCGGCCGGATCGACTTCTCCGAGGTCAGCTACAGCTACGGGCGGGAACCGGCGCTGCAGGACTTCACGCTGACCGTCTTCCCCGGTGAGACGGTGGCGCTGGTCGGGCCCACCGGGGCCGGAAAGAGCACCGTCGCCGCCCTGGTCTCGCGGCTGATGGACCCGCAGAGCGGCACCGTCCGGTTGGACGGGCTGAACGCCACCGGGTTGACGCTGGCCTCGCTGCGATCACAGATCTCCCTGGTCCTGCAGGATTGTGTGCTGCTGCACGGCTCGCTGCGCGACAACATCGAATGCGGCCGGCCCGGCGCCACCGACGCCGAGATCGGGCGGGCCGCACGACTTGCTTTGGTCGACGAGTTTGCCGACCGACTGCCCGACGGGCTTGACACCCTGGTCGGCGAACGCGGCGCGTCGTTGTCCGGTGGGCAGCGACAACGGGTGGCGATCGCCAGGGCGATCCTGCGGGACGCGCCGATTCTGGTGCTCGACGAACCGACCAGTGCGTTGGACGCCCTGTCCGAGCAGCTGATCATCCGGGCGCTGGAACAACTCCCGGCGGATCGCACCACGCTGATCATCGCGCACCGGTTGTCGACCGTCCGCAAGGCCGATCGGGTCGCGGTGATCGAGAACGGCCGGATCGTCGAGGTCGGGCCGCCGGCGCAGCTGCTGCGGAGCAACGGAAAGTACGCCGAATTCGTCGGCGCCCAACACACCACGATGTGGCCCACCAGCGGTCCGGCGATGCAGGGAGTAGCGACATGACCGACAAGCCAATCAGCTCGGCTGGACCGGACAACGACGACCGGCCGGTGATGTACGTCCTCAAGCGATTCCCGCGACTCTCGGAAACGTTTGTGCTGCAGGAACTCCTTGGCCTGGAAAGCGCCGGCGTTCGGGTTCTTGTCGACTCACTGATGCCGCCCGAACAGGGCATCAGGCACCGCGAACTGAACGACCTGCTGGCCCAGGTGCGGTACGTGCCCGCCCGCCCGAAGCCGGCGATGCCGGCGGTCCGGCAGGCCCATCTCCGGGTTGCCCTGCGGCATCCGGTGCATTGGGTCCAGTTGGCGGTCGCTGCCCGGCGGGCCGGCACCTGGCGCCGGTTCCTGCAGGCCGGCATGGTCGCCGACCGGGTGCACCGGGAGGATGCCCGGCACATCCACGCGCACTTCGCCACGGCCGCCGCCGAGGTGGCCACCGTCGCAGCGCAACTCGCCGGGGTCAGCTGCTCGGTCACCGCACACGCCAAGGACATCCATCACCGGGACAACGCGCCACACGTCGCGAAACGGCTGGCGGCGGCCGACACCGTCGTCACGGTCTCCGAGGCGAACGTCCGCCACCTTGCGGGCGTGCTGCCGGACCAGCGACCGTCCAATGCTGCGGGCAGCCGGCGAGTGCGGTTGATCCACAACGGAATCCGGGTCCGACCCGCGGTCGATCCCGGTGCCGCCGGCACGCTGCTGTGCGTGGCCCGGCTCGTCCCGAAGAAGGGCGTCGACGTCCTGCTCAAGGCGACCGCGCTGCTCGTTCGCCGGTATCCGGAGCTGCGCGTGACGGTGATCGGCACCGGCCCGTTGCTGGCCGACCTGCTGGTCCTGCGCAGCGAACTCGGGCTCGACGACACGGTCGACTTCGTCGGCGCGGCAACGTCATCGCAGGTGAACCGGGCGATGATCGCGGCCAGGGCGGTGGTGCTGGCCTGCCGTATCGATGAGTTCGGCGATCGCGACGGCATGCCGACGGTGCTGGTCGAGGCGCTGGCCAGGGCCGTTCCGGTGATCTCCACCGATGTTCCGGGTGTCCCGGAACTGGTCCGCGATCACGTCACCGGCCTGCTGGTGCCGGCCGACGACGATGCGGCGTTGGCGGCCGCGATGGGCGAAGTCCTGGACAGCCCCGAACTGGCCCGCCGGCTCGGCCGGGCCGGCCGTGACCTGGTCGGGTCTGACTTCACCCCCGAACAGGCGACCCGCCAGCTGCTGGAGGTCTTCGCCGGATCGGAAAAACGCTGGGCCGGAACCGCTCTCGACTCCGCTCCGACGACGCCGGAGCTGGCAACCGCGGGCGGGTTCCGATGAGAATCCTGGTGCTCTGCTCGGACACCGGGGTCCGCATCGGTGATGGCAAGGGTGCGTCCCTGCACCTTCGGGCGATCTCGCACGCGTTCGCCGCCCTCGGGCACCGGGTTGAGGTGGTCGGTATCGCGCCGTCGAATCCCGACGACGCACGCGGGTGGACCATGCCGGTCCACCTGGTGCCGCACCCGGGCCGGTCCCAGGGCCTGGAACGCGAGCGACGAAAGTTGGCGGCGACCAACGCGGTGGGCCGGCTGTCGCACGACGTGGCAGCCAGCCTTCGGCCCGAGCTGATCTACGAGCGGCTCTCGCTGTTCGGAACGGCCGGCGCGGATCTCGCCGCTGCGACCGGCGCCCGGCATGTGCTGGAAGTCAATGCGCTGCTCACCGCGGAGGAAAGCGCCTGGCGCGGCTTGCATCTCGTGTCGCTCGCCCGGGAGATCGAGCAGCGGGTGATCGGCTCGGCCGACCTGCGGGTAGCGGTCAGCGATGAGGTGCGGCAGGCCATCACGCCCGCTGCCGCCGGCCGGACGTCTATCACCATCCCCAACGGCGTGGACACCGAGGTGTTCGCCGCCCGGCACGACCGGACACGGTCCCGCGTCGCGTTCGGCCTGCCGCGGGACGGGGTGTTGCTCGGCTTCACCGGGTCGCTGCGGCCCTGGCACGGCCTCGATGTCGCCGTCGCCGCGCTGGCCGAGCTACCGGAGCGGATCGGGTTGGTCGTCGCCGGTGACGGCCCGGTGCGGGCCCACCTGGAAGCGCAGGCGATCGAGCTGGGCGTCCAGACTCGCATTCACTGGCTCGGTGCGCTGCCCCATTCCCGCGTTCCGGACATGCTCGCCGCCTGCGATCTCGCCCTGGCCCCATACCCGCAACTGCCGAACTTCGGGTTCTCTCCGCTCAAGCTGTATGAGTACCTCGCTGCCGGTACGCCCATCGTCGCCAGCGATATCGGGCAGATTCGCGGTGCGCTGGACGACGGCCGCTGGGGCCGGCTGGTCGCGCCGGGTGACCCGGCCGCGCTGGCCGCGGCGATCACCGCGGAGGTGGCGGCGCTGCCCGCTGCCCGCGACCGCGCCGATAGGGCCCGGGAGTACGCCCTCACTCGGCACGGCTGGGCGGATCGCGCCGCGCGCATCCTGGCCGCCGCCGACGACGTGGCCGAACAGCAACGCACCGAGCATCGCGACGTCACAGATGACGTCCGGCCCGGACCGATCACCGGCACGAGCCAGCGGGCCGCGCTGGCTGGGTCCGTGCGGACCAGTCCTGAATGGCCGGCCGATCATCCACTGCTGACCGACCGCGCGCTCACCCCGTTCCAACCGGCGGCCGCCGAACTGGCCGCTGGGTTCCGGGTCAGCACGGTGCTGCGTCACCTACCTGGCCGCCGGGTCACCACCCTGCTGGAGCGGGAAACCGATGGACACCGAACGGTTCTCAAGGTGTTCGCCGCCCCGCGGGCCCGCGGCAACGACCGCCGGCTCCGCATCCTGGCGGCCAGTTCCGCCGCGCCCATCGTGCCCAGCAGCCTCGGCACCGACGCGCAGGGGCACGTCCAGCTGGTCAGCTATCATCCCGGTGTAGAACTCCCTGAATTACCCGATGGCGACTTCATCGCCGGTTGCCACCAGGTTGGTATCGCATTGCGCCGGTTGCATGAGTGCGGAGCCCAGCTGGACCGGTCATGGGGATGGTCGCAGGAGATGGAGCAGCTGCGGCGGCATGCGCTGCGCAGCACCCGCACGGCTGTCGATGGGCTGGCCTCGGTGTCGGCAGCCGAGGATCCGGACTGGGTCTGTGCTCATCGGGACTGTCACCCCGGTCAGGTCATCGTCGAATCCACGGGCGCGGTCCGGTGGATCGACCTGGACGACTGCACCATGGCCCCGCGGTCCCTTGACGTCGGGAACCTGGTTGCCCACCTGCGACGCGAGAACCTGCGCGGCGCGCGTGATCTGGCGATCAGCGATGCCGCCGAGCTGGAGTTCCTGGCCGGCTATCGACTGGGATCGGCCGTTCAGCTGGCCGACCTCGATCGGTGGACGGACGTGGCCACGGTCCGACTGGCCGCGCTGGCCGCCACCCGTCACGGGGATCGGGCCCTGCACGACAGACTGCTGCTCGCCCGCCGGCCGGCCGCCGCGTCCACTGCCGATCGGCTGGTGCTGCGATGACGGTGCTCGCCGACCGACATGCAGACCGACCCGTTCGGCTGGAAACCCGAGGTGCCGACCAGGTTGTGGTGAAGCGGTATCTCGCGGGCGGTGCGGAGACCGTGTACGCCGACATGGGCGCGCTGTGGTCCTCGCCGTTCGGTCAGAACCGACGGCCGCCCGGGATGCCCCGCCCCGTCGGGCTCGACGTGACACGTGCCGAGGTCGAGATGGGATACCTGGCCGGCGAACCGATCGGCAGCCGGGGTCAGCTGGGACTGTCGGTGCAACTGCTGCCGGAGGTCGGTCGATTGCTCGCCGACCTGCACGGCAGTGGCGTCGCGGTGCCTCGGCGTCGCGGCCCGGCTGCCCTGGTGCGCTCGGCCAGGCGCAAGGTCGACGATCTCGACCGGACGGTCGGCAGCAGCGTCGATCACCGGGAAGCCGTCGACCTCGCTCGGCAGTTCGTCGATGTCCTCGCCGAGGCGGTCCCGGCGACCGCTGAACTGGTGGTGAGCCACGGCGATTTCTCCCCGCGGAACGTGCTGCTGACCCCCCAGGGTGTGGCGCTGATCGACTTCGACCGCCTGCAGATGGCGGCGCCGGAACGCGACATCTCCTACTGGGGAGCCTGGACCTGGGTGACGATGCTGACCAGCGGCCGGCAGCCCAGCTGGCAGGTCGCCGACGACCTGGCCCTGGCGTACTCCGACGTCCGTGCGCAGCCCGCCACCGACCGGCCGACCATGGCGTTCTACCGGGCGTTGGCGCTGCTGCGCATCGCGCACGGCTGGTCGGCCCTGCAGGCCGCACCGCAGACGTCCGCGCTGGTGCTTCGAGAGGCGCTGCGCCTGGTCGCCGCGTGACGATGCGCGGCGCAGGAGATCAACGCGGAGGATCGGCAGCGAAACCCGGCCTGCCGCAAGGCCGTGATCCCGATCCCGCGGAAGCATCAACTCCTCGCTCACCCCGACGAAAAGGCACCCGACCAGCAGTATCCGGTTTAGGCCGGCGGCCGAAGATCGCAGGGCCGCCCGGAGCGGGCAGTCGGCGTGATCCGGATTTACTGATCGGCCCGCCGATCTGACAGCCTGAACCCATGCGGATCGTCAGCGGGGCTCAGTACCCGAGCCCTGCTGGAGCGTCCTGCCGGGGCACAGCTTCGCGGGCGTCGCGGTGAGCGGAACCGACATCGACAAACCGGGAAACACAGCGGCGGCCGACCGGGGCACGGCCCGTCCCGACGGCACGTCCGTCGCTGCCTATGCCACGCTCTGCGCGTACACCTGGTTCCTGTACGGGGTCGGCCCGGCGCTCCCGCTCTTCCGGGACGAACTTGGCATCAGCAGCGCCATGGCCGGCCTGCACAGCCTGATGCTCGCCGCGGGCGTGGTGCTCTCTGGGCTGCTCGGGGTGAACCTCGGGCGGCGATGGCGACGCTACGGGGTGGCCCGGCGCGGGGTCCTGGTGTTCACCCTCGCGGTGTTGCTGTTCACCGCCGGGTCCATGCTCACGGGCGCCGAACTGTTCGTGACGCTGCCCGCGATGCTGGTGGCCGGGTTGGCCGGCGGACTCATGCTCAATGTGTCGACCACCTTGCTGCAGGAACACAACGGCGTTCTCGGTCCGGCCAGGCTCAGTCAAGGCAACGCCGCCGCGGCCGGGATCGGGCTCATCACCCCGCTGGTGATCGGCGCGGCCACCGCGGCCGGTCTGACCTGGCGGGCGGCCATGGTGCTGGTGATCCCGTTCGCCGTCACGGCCTGGATCCTGATCACCCGGCACCGCACCGTTCCCGCCTACGCCGCGGTGCCGGTGGGGTCCGCGCGATTCACCCTGCGCGGCCTGCCGCAGGCGTACTGGCTGGCCGCAGCGGCCGTTGTCTGCGCGGTGGCGATCGAGTTCTGCATGATCACCTGGACCCCGGACCTGCTGTCCACCCGAACTGGGATGAGCCCCGGCACCGCCAGCGGCGCCGTGTCGGCAGTGGTGGGCGGAATGGCGGCCGGCCGGTTGCTCGTCGGCGCCCTCGCCCGCAACCGAGGCGCGCTCGGCCTGTTCCTGGTGGGTGTTGTGGTCGCCGCCGGCGGTTGGGTGTTCGTCTGGCTGTCGACCAACCCGGTCGCGGCCGTCGTCGGCCTGTTCGTCGTCGGGCTGGGTATCGCCGGCCAGTACCCGCTCGGGGCGGCCATGGTGATGGCGCTGTCCGGTGGGCAGCCGGACCGGGCGATCGCGGTGATGAGTATCGGCGTCGGGCTTGCCTCCGGGATCGGCCCCTTCGTCCTCGGCGCCCTCGCCGACCAGGTGGGGGTGCAAACGGCGTTCCTGGTGATCCCGGCGTTGTGCGTTGCCGCCGGTGCGTTGATCACCATCGGGCAGCGCTGGGGCCGACGGATACCCGAGCCGGATCCAAGCTCTAGGCTGAACTGACGATCGGGACAGCGGCGCCCTGACGTCCCCCGGCGGTCCGATGGCCGCGCCCCGAAGTGCAGCTGACCGAAGGAGTTCCATGTCCGACGACCGGCCGCGGGTGGCCATTGCCTGTCAGGGTGGCGGCAGTCACACGGCTTTCACGGCAGGCGTTCTCGGCCGGCTGTTCGCCGACGACGTGCTGTCCAAGTACCGGGTCGTCGGCCTGAGCGGCACCTCAGGTGGCGCCATCTGCGCGATGCTCGCCTGGTCGGAACTGATCGGCGACGATCCGACGCGGGCCGGCAAACTGCTCAGGCAGTTCTGGTCGGCGAACTCGGCGTCATCCCTGCCCGAACGCATGATGAATACCTTCGCGTTGTGGGCCAGCCAGGTCGCGCACTTCGTCCTCACGCCGGAATTCAGCCCGTACGACATCCCGACGTCGGAAATGGCGTTGGATCACCTGCGCAGCCTGCTGACCGACTCGGTTGATTTCGACGCCTTCACCGCTGTCCGGTCGGATCCGGAGGCCCCCCGGTTGCTGTTGGGCGCCGTTGACGTGACCTCCGGTGAGTTCAAGGCCTTCGACAGCCAGCAGGGCGAGATCACCGCGGATGCCGTGCTGGCGTCCGCAGCGATTCCCACGCTGTTCCGCTCGGTGCACGAAGCCGGCGGCGTCTACTGGGACGGGCTGTTCTCGCAGAATCCGCCCGTCCGGGATCTGCTGGCCACCGAGCCGGACGAGATCTGGGTGATCCAGATCAACGCCAAGGAACGCACGGCCGAGCCGCGGACGATCCTGGAAATCGCCGACCGGCGGAACGAGTTGTCCGGCAATCTCTCGCTCTACCAGGAGCTGCATTTCATCGAACGGATGGATTCGATGATCGAGGAGGGCCACCTGGTCGGCGGCGGGTATAAGCCGATCACCATTCGGATCATCGAGATGGCCCGCTCGGACAAGTCTCAGAAGCTCGGCGCTGCGTCCAAGCTGAACCGCGACCCGCAATTCCTCGATGAGCTGATCGAACAGGGCGCCGCCCGCGCGGCCGAATTCGTCGCCGCGCTGGGTTTCGAGCAGGCCTGGCGGGCCGGGGATGCGGACCGCGTCATCGGCTATTTCGCCGACGACGCCGAAGTCAGTTCCGCGGCTCCTTTCACCGTGCGAGAAACAAGCAACGGCAAGGACGGCGTTCGCGATTTCGTCACCACAGCGCTCGGCCGGAAGATCCGGCTCGACCTCACCCGTAAACAGATCTCGGGTGATCTGGTGAATTGGCGGATCCGGTTGCCGGCGGCGAACGGCAAGCCGCAAAAGGGCTTGGCGCAGGCACGATTCTCTGGCGGCAGGATCACTCGTTTCGCGCTCGGCCCTCTTGCCTGAAACCGGCTCACTCACGGCATGGTCGGAGCCGGCCAGGCCGGAGTCGGCAAGGCGGCAATGCGGTGCTGAACACTGGGCCGGCGATCGTCCGGCGCGATGGACAGGACCAGGTCCAGCATCGCCCGCAGCCGGCGGTCGACCATCGGCGACCGTGGGATCTGGGCGATCTCATCCACCCCGGCGGCCAGGAAGTCGTCCCAATCGTGGCCGTCGAAGATCACCCGCGGGGTGTTGGTGGCGTCATCCATGACGTTCCCGATCGCGAGGTCCCGCAGCACCAGGACGGTCAGCAGGCTTTCGATCGAGTCGATCGCCTGGACGACGGACGCCGGGTCGTTGATCGCCGCGGACATCGCCCGCAGGGCAATATCATTGAGCAGCCGGAACCCCAGCAGCGGATCCTGGTTGAAATTGCGGTCGATGCCGACCTCCAGGTATTTCAGAACACCACCCGCTTCGGGGACGGCGCGCGCGTCCCAGAACTCCAGCACGACAGCGTTCTCGCGAACAAGATCCCCCGGCAGGACGTGCAACCGAATGACCGCGTCGGCCTGCCGCGCAGCGCGGATCAGTTGCGGCAGGTCGATCTGCCGCAGGTACCCCTGCTTGTCGGGCCAGCGGACCTGCACGATCCGCTCCGGTGCGGCCGGGGCCGCGATCGGGGGCTGCGGAAACGGCGTCGGGTATAACCTGTCGATGACTTCCCGGGTGCGGGAGGTGACCTGGTCGAGGGTCGCGGACAGTTGGACCGATTGCAGGGCAGCCAGTTGCAATCGGCGGGTGAGCGCGACGGCGAGGAGCGCGAGGATGAGCACCGAAATCGGCACCAGCACCGTCGTTGTCGGGTCGTCCGCGGTGACCACCACGCACGTCGTCGCGTAGACGATCACCCCGACCACCAGGCCAAGGGCGTGCCACACCAGCGGGTTGTCGCGGAACAGGTGCAGGCGCGGCGACTGGGCGGTGGCCGCGAACTGGATCACCAGGAACAGCAGCGCGAAAACGATGCCGATCAGCGCCAACAGGCCCGCGGTTGTCCCTGCCAGCAGGGCGGCGGCCTCGACACTGGGGATCGTCGCACCGACATCCAGGTTCGGCACCAGCAGGCCGAGGGCGATCCCGCCCGCGACATAGAGCAGTTGCACCAGCCCGGCCCGCAGCGACCGCCTGCGGCGTAGGGCCTCGACCAGGGTCCGGCGTCCCGTCGGCGTCACCCGAACGCCAACCGCCACAGCGACTTCCAGTCGATCTTGCGATGCAACTCGGGCACGCCGGGCCGGTTGCGGGGCAGCCGCACCCGCAGCGCTCGCGGGCGGATGGTGCAGTGCACGGGGGTGTCGACGGTGACGGCCTCGCCGTCGATCCCGACCGGGATGGTCGGGGTGTCGGCGTCGATGATGACCTCGGCCGATCCGGCGAGGGTGGCGATCGACCGGTGTCCCGCGCGGCGGAGCAGGCTCACTGCCTGACCGGTGCTGCCGAGCTGACCGGTGATCACTCCCAGCGTGCCCTGGTCGATCCGGGCCCGGCGACCCATGTCGCGGAGCTTGCCGGCGCCGTAGGGATTGTTGCTGACGAGCGCCGCGGCCACGCCGCTGACCGACGTGTCGCCGGCCCGGACGGTCAGGTGGGCACCCTTCTGCCCGCTGAGCAGGTCCGGCAGCATTTCCAGCATGGTGCGGTTCTTGTTGTCCCGGTATTCCGGGCTCTGCACGATCTCGGCGTATGCGCCGAAGGAGGCGTTGTTCACGAACGGCCGGTCGGCGATCATGCCGAGGTCCACCCGGACTTCCTCACCGTCGGTGAGGGCCTGCAGGCAGGTGGACGGATCGTCCCGATCAAGGCCGAGGTCCAGCGCAAAGTGATTCCGGGTGCCGGCGCTGATCACCAGCAGCGGGATGTCGTGCTCGGCGGCGATGCCGGCGACCAGGGCCTGGGTGCCGTCCCCACCGGCAACGCCCAGCAGGTCGGCGCCGCGATCGACTGCGTCACGGACCAGGGCGGCAACATCGACGTACCCGGGACCGTCGAGCACGGCGACCTCGGCGCCGAGGTTCCTGGCCTTGTTGGCCAGATCGAAGCGCACCACTTTGCCGCCACCGGATCTGGGGTTCATCACGATGAAGGGGTGGGCCACCGGCGTGGCGGGAGTGGTCGGCATCCACTGCCCCGACCCGTGCCGCAGGGCGGTGCGGGCCGCCGCGCCCCCGGCGATCAGCAGGCCAAGCGAGACGAGGGCGATCGCGACGAGTCCCTCGCGGAAGAACATCACGACGGTGAGCACCACAGCCGCCAGTGCCAGCGCCAGACCCAGCCAGCGAAGCACGCCGCGCTTGGCGATGAACCAGTAGCCGCCGGCCAGCACCACGGCCGCCCCGACGAGGCCGATGACGGTCAGCGTCAGTCCGCTCAGTCCCTCGGCGGCGACGACGACGACAATGGCCGCGACAAAGGCCGCCAGCGCCGCCCTGGCCAGCCAGCGCCGCCCCGACCCGGCCGTGGCCTGGTCCGGGTCCGCCCGGTATTCAGTGGTCACGGTTACCCTCGCGTCCTCCGCTGCTCAGGCGGGTTCGATCTCGCCGGGTCGTCAGGTCCTGTCGAAGAACGAGCCAGGCCCCGATGACCGGTGCCCACGCCAGGGCCCTGGAATGATCTCATCCGGAAAGCACGGCCGTCGCATCCCGCAGAACGGGTGATCCGACGGATAACCGGGCGGGCAGCGGACCGGGCTGGCTGGCCCTCGATGGACCGGGCTGGCTGGCCGGCCGCGAGCTGAGCTGACCGGGTCGCCCAGGCTGCCCGACCCGCCGGGCCGTGATGGCTCAGCGCCGCGGGGGTGATTGTCGGTGCCGCAGGACAAGATGTGCGGGTGCTGTTCTCCAGACTCGCCGCGACCTCCGCAGAGGTCGGCGCCACCCGATCCCGGCTCATCAAGCGAGCCCTGCTGGCCGCCGCCATCCGGGAGGCCGCGCCGGTGGCGGGGGCACCGCCGCAAGACGGCCACCCCGCCGAGATCGGCCTGGTCGTGACCTACCTGTCGGGGTCGCTGCGGCAACGGCGGACCGGGGTCGGCTGGGCCTCGCTGTCCTCGATCCCGGAGCCGGCACCGGCCGCCACGCTCGAGGTGGCCGACGTCGACGCGGCGTTCGAAGAGATCGCTGCCCTCGGCGGCACCGGTTCTGCCGCACTGCGGGCCGCTGCCGTCGAGGCGCTGTTCGGCAGGGCCACCGAGCCCGAACAGCGCCTGTTGCGCGGCCTGGTGTTCGACGAGATCCGCCAGGGTGCCTTGGATTCGCTGGTCCAGGACGGACTCGCAGAGGCGTTCGGGGTGCCGGCCAAGGCGGTCCAGCGGGCGGCGATGCTGCTCGGGTCGACCGCATCGGCCGCGGTGGTGCTGTCCGCGTCCGGGTTGGCCGGATTGCAGGAGGTGACTCTCGCGGTCGGCCAGCCGGTCCGGCCGATGCTCGCGGCGAGCGCACCCGACGTGGCCGGCGCGGTCGGCAAGACGGGCCTGCCCGCGGTCGTCGACACCAAACTCGACGGCATCCGGGTGCAGGTGCACCGCGACGCGGACGACATCAGCGTCTACACGCGGAGCCTCGACGACATCACCGACCGGGTACCGGAGATCGTGGCGGTGGTGGCGGCGCTGCCCCTCCGGCGGATCGTGCTGGACGGGGAGGTGTTGGCCGTCGGCGCGGACGGCCGGCCGCTGACCTTTCAGGTCATCGCGTCCCGGACGATGACCCGGCCGGACAAGGCCGATCCCGACGCGCTCCCGGCCACGACGCCGTTGTCGCTGTTCTGCTTCGACCTGCTGCACGTCGACGGTCGCGATCTACTGGACCAGCCGTTGTCGGAACGAATCGGGGTGATGGCCGAGGTCCTGCCCGCCCACCTGGTGGTGCGGCGGCGGATCGTCGACACCCCCGACGAAGTCACCGAGGTCTTCGCCGCTGCGGTCACCGACGGGTTCGAAGGGGTGGTGGTCAAGAAACTCGACGCTCCCTACGCGGCGGGCCGCCGGGATTCGGGCTGGGTGAAACTCAAGCCACGACACACCTTTGACCTCGCGGTGATCGCCGCGGAATGGGGCTACGGCCGCCGGCAGGGCTGGCTGTCGAACCTGCACCTGGCCGCCCGGGATCCGGCCACCGGCGAGCTGGTGATGCTGGGCAAGACCTTCAAGGGCCTCACCGACGCCGTGCTGACCTGGCAGACCGAGCAGTTCCAGGCCAGAGAGTCCAGGCGCACGACGACCACCGTGTACATCGACCCGCCGTTCGTTGCGGAGATCGCGATCGACGGAGTGCAGGCGTCCACCAGGTACCCCGGCGGGATCGCCTTGCGGTTCGCTCGGGTGCTCGGTTACCGGCCGGACAAGTCCGTCGGCGACGTGGACACCCTCGCTACGGTCATCGCACTGGGCTCGGCCGGGACACCCACCGACGGGTGAACGATTGTCGACAATCCTCGTCGCGCCGCGTGTTAACCTCCCGATCGTCTGATTCCGAAGGGGTGACGGGTGCCGGGGCTCTCACGTCGTCAATTCACCACCACGGTGGCCACCCTGGCCGCCTTCTGGGCGCTCGACCCCACCATGCTCGGCAACGCGCTGGCGGCGCCGGCCGCGCCGGCCGACGCGTCGAGCACCCTCCTGCAAACGGTCCTGCAGGGGACGGCGGCATCGCGCACCGCCGGGTCGGGGAGCTACCGGACACTGGTCGCCGGACCCGGTGAACCCTACGTCCCGCGATTGGACCTGCTCGGCCGCAGGGCCGGCACTGCCCGGTCGCAGGCACGCCGCTCGCTGCTCTACCTTGGCCACCTGTCGGATCTGCACGTCATCGACGCCCAATCGCCGGGCCGCATCGAGCCGATGATCATTCAGGACCATGCTGCGTGGGGCTCGGCCTTCCACCCACAGGACCCGCTGACGGTGCACGTCACGGCTTCCATGGTGCAGTCCTTCGCGGACCTTCGGACCAGCCCGCTGACCGGCGCCCCGATGGGCGCCGCCATCGTCACCGGCGACAGCGCCGACATGCATTCACACCTCGAACTACGCTGGTACATCGACATTCTCGACGGCGTACCGGTGCGGCCGACCAGCGGCGCCGGTCCGCTCTTCGAGGGCGTGCAGGCCTGGCCGGAGGCACAGTGGGCCTACCGGCCGAGCGACCCGGCGGGCGGTTCGTTCGGTGACTACGGTTTCCCGCAGCTTCCGGACTTGCTGGCCCAGGCGGTGTCCCGCCCGGTCGAGTCCGTCGGACTGCCGGTGCCCTGGTACGCCGTGTACGGCAACCACGACACGTTGATGCTGGGCACGTTCGACGTCAGCTCCCAGTGGCGGTCACTGGCGGTCGGTGGGGAGAAGTCGTTCACCCTGCAGGGCACCGCGACCACCGCGCTGACCGGGTATGCCGCCACCGCCAGCCCGCTGCAGCGGCTGGTCGATGCCTGGGCGGTGCAGTCCGGGCTGCGGCCGGGTCTGCGATCGGTGCCGGCCGCAGAAAGTCGGAGGCTCTTCGAGCAACGCGATTTCATGCTTGAACACTTCACGACCCAGCCGCTGCCCGGACCGGTCGGGCACGGTTTCACCCAGCACAACCTGGATTCCGGTCAGACCTGGTGGAAGGCCGATCTGACGCCGCAGGTGCGGGCCTACGGCCTTGACACCTGCAACCAGGTCGCCGGTCCAGACGGCGCGGTACCGGACGATCAGTTCCAATGGCTCAAAGCCGAGCTCGCCACAGCCGTGGCGGAGAAAAAGCTCGTGTTGATCTTCAGCCACCACAACAGCCTCACCCTGGAGAACCGCGCGGGGCGGCCGGGGGAATCCCAGATCCTGCACGGCGCAGAGGAATTCGTCGATCTGCTGCTGGGCTTTCCGTCCGTCGTCGGCTGGCTGAACGGGCACACCCACCTCAACCAGATCCTTGCGCATCCCCGCGCGGACGGTGGCGGTTTCTGGGAGATCACCACTGCGTCCTGCATCGACTTCCCGCAGCAACAACAGGTGGTGGAGCTGGTGGACAACCGCGACGGCACGATGTCGATCTTCACCACCGTGCTCGATCACGCCTCCCCTGTCACGCCTGGCAACACCGGCTCGCTGCCTGATCTGGCGTCCCGCAGCCGCGAGCTGGCGGCCAACGACTGGGCCGAGAATCCCCTCATGCGTAGGGGATCGCCGCTGGACCGCAACACCGAACTGCTATTGCCCGCCCCATTCGACCTGTCGACAATTCCGGACGCACTGTTGGAAGCCCAGCAGGCCGCGGGGCGGGCCCGGCTGGTCGACTACGAAACCAGACTCCCCCGATGAGCGGGCATCGGCCGACACGTGCCAGTCGCGCACTCGTCCTGGCTGCTGCGGTGCTGACTCTCACGGGCTGCTCGCAGGTCGCGGCGCTCGCGCCGGTGGGCGGCGACCGGTTGACCATCATCAGGTTCGCGGCCAACGACGTGCTGGTGGAGCAGGGCGTCGAGCTGTTGGTCGCGCCGGTCTGCACCGCGGATGGCCGGGACGTCACCTGCCGCGGCAGCAGCCTGCAGGGTGCGGCAATCACCGTGACATCCAGCACCGACGACCAGGCCGAGATGACCGTGCAGGTCGGCGACAGGACGATCTACGCCGGGTCGGTCCAGGACCTCATCGACGCGGGCGCCCGGCCGTGACGACTCCGAATGCGAACAGCGCCGCCGCGAAGGCCGCACCACCGGCGCCTCGGGTCGGCCTCATGCGGGCGGCGCTGTCCGGCTGGCGGGTTTTCCTCCCGGCGGTCGGTCTCAACGCCGGCATCCAGGCCTTGTTGGTGTCCGCGGATCCGGTTCCGCTGATGTCCTGGCACTTTGGCCTGTTGGCGGCAGGGTCCGCAGTCGGCGTGTGGCTGATGGTGTGGCTCAGCAGTTGCGCCGCACTGGCCGCCATCGACGGCCATCCCAGGACGCCGGGGCTGCTTGCGCATCCGGCCGTCGCCATCTGGGTCGTCGGCGTAGGGCTGCTCGCGGTTGCCGTCACGGTCCTCGCTTGGTGGGCAGCGCCGCTCGCCCTGATCCTCGGCGCACTGGTCCTGCCTCCCGCGGCCGACGGGAATCGGCATCCCCCGGCCGCCGCAGTCCGGACGGTCCACCGGCATCCCGGTCGTACCGCGGTGTTCGCCATCGGTGTCGCGCTGCTCACGGTCGCGTCCTGGATCGTCGAACTGCTGCTCGGCTTCTTCGTCACCGGGCCCGCCGCGTCCGCGGCGACGTGGCTGTGGCTGGGCGGGGTGGCGGTTCTGGTGCTCTGCTGGTCGTGCTCGCTCTACCGGCGAGGCAGCGGCACACCCGAACCGTCAGGCGTTGCTCCGGCGTGACTCGTTGACGACGGCGAAGGCACCATCGACGATCTCGGCGATGTCCTGCCAGTCCTGCTCGACATCGAGGTACACGCCGATCCAGCCGCGCCCGCCGACGTAGGGCGGGCGAAAGAACCTTTTCGGGTCCGCCGCGATCCAGCGTTCCTGTGCGCCCTCCGGGGCGGCCGCGTGGAACGCCACCCGGTCGTCGTGATGATGATCGGCGAACGTCGCGAGCTGTTTCTTGGCGAACCAGGCCGGTTCGCCGTGACTGATCCGCTCGGTCACCCCGGGTAGCGCCAGGAACAGGCCGCGCAGGCGGTGCAGGCTCTCGTCGGTGGTCGGAATGGCCATGAGCGGACGGTATCCCCCCGACGCCGGTGTTTTCCAGACGGTCGAGGATGGCTCGCAGTCGTTTCCCCACTCACCGTTGTCGGCCGCACGCTTTGCCGCATTGTGAGCGGACGGACCGACGTTCGACGGAACCACGGGAAGGAAGCACATGTCGGTTCTCCGGTTGGCCAACTACAGCCAGGCCCGGATTCACCTCGGGTTGATGCTCGCGCTGACCTTCTCCACCGGCGTCATCGATGCGGTCGGGTACCTCGGCCTGGACAAGGTTTTCACCGGCAACATGACCGGAAACGTCGTCATCCTCGGCATGGCCCTGACCGGCGCCGAAGGCCTCCCGGTCGCCGGCCCGGCCGTCGCACTGGTCAGTTTCATGGCCGGGGCGGCCGTCGGCGGGCGGGTGCTGAAACCGGTGGCGGCCGGCTGGTCCACCCGCTCGACAGCCCTGTTCGCCAGTGTCGCGGCGCTGATGATCGTCATCGCGATCGCCCTGTTCCTGGCCGGGAACAGGCCAGAGCGTCCGGTGGAGCTCGTCCTGACAGCCCTGCTCGCCGTCGCCATGGGCATCCAGGCCGCCACCGCCCGCCACCTGGCCGTCAAGGACATCACCACCGTCGTCGTCACCTCGCTGATCACCGGGCTGGCCGCCGATTCCCGGATCGGCGCCGGAATCGGCCAACCGTGGATGCGTCGTATCGCCGCGCTCGCCCTGATCTGCGCCGGAGCGACCGGCGGGGCGTTGGCGATCACAGTGCATCTGGGCGCCGGGGTCGCGTTGTCCGCGGCCATCGTCCTGGTCGTGACGCTGATCGGTCACCTCGCCGAGCGGGCACACCGGCAGTCCCGGGTCGAGCACTGACCACCAAGGGATTCATCAACGACGCTCGCTGCTGCGATGGTGGCCGTCCGGACAACCCCAGTGCCGTCCGGACAACCCAGTGCCGTCCGGACAACCGCAGTGCCGGCCGGACTCCCGCCGGGACCGTTGTCCAGTGATCACTGGTGATGTTCAGTTCCGGCCGGACCAGCCCGTCCGACGGGGCGTCCCGACACCCGGGAACGGGAGCTGATTCAGCCGACGGTGAAGTGCGGGATCATCCGGATCCGGTGCGCCGTTACGATGCGGTGATCGCCCGCGACGACGTCGGCAGGCGCCGTCGAGCACCGTTCGTGCTGATGAACGCCTCCCGTCACGCGCGCGGTGTGTGTAGCGATGAATGACCCCAGGCGGGCGGTCCCCGGCCCGCTGCAGGTGCGGCGCCCGCGGCTCCGGCCGGGAGATGAAGAAAGATGTGTGATGACGGCAGACCCACAGGCAACCACCGGCTCCCGCCCGGCAGATACCCGGCCGGCGATCCTCACCGTCGACGACGATCCCGGGGTGTCGCGCGCGGTTGCCCGCGACCTGCGCCGCCGGTACGGCAAGGACTACCGGATAGTCCGCGCCGAATCCGGCGCCGACGCCCTCGACGCCCTGAAGGAAATGAAGCTCCGCGGGCAGGACGTCGCGGTGCTGCTCGCCGACCACCGGATGCCGGAGATGGACGGCATCCAGTTCCTGGAAAAGGCGATGGACGTCTACCCCACCGCCCGCCGGATCCTGCTCACCGCGTATGCCGACACCGACGCCGCGATCAGCGCCATCAACGTCGTTGATCTGGACTACTACCTGCTCAAACCCTGGGATCCGCCAGAGGAGAAGTTCTACCCGGTCATCGACACCCAGCTCGATTCCTGGCGGCACGCGGACCGCAAGGAGATCCCGCAGACGAAGTTGATCGCCCACCGGTGGTCCGCGAGGTCGAGCGAGGTGAAGGACTTCCTGGCCCGCAATCAGGTGCCCTACAAGACGTACCTGTCCGATGAGCCGGAGGGCGACCGACTGCTGAAGGCCGCGGGTCTGGACGACTCCCGGCTCCCCGTGGTGATCACCATCGACGGCGACGCGCTGGTCGAACCGACCGATACCGAACTGGCCGACCGGGTCGGGCTGAGCACCACCCCCGCCGAGGACTTCTACGACATCGTGGTGATCGGCGCCGGGCCGGCCGGGCTGGGCGCTGCGGTGTACGGGGCATCCGAGGGCCTGCGGACCGTGCTGGTCGAACGCACGGCCACCGGCGGTCAGGCCGGGCAGAGCTCCCGGATCGAGAACTACCTGGGCTTCCCGGACGGGGTGTCCGGCGCGCAGCTCACCGAGCGGGCGCGGCGGCAGGCCCTCAAGTTCGGCGCGGAGATGATCACCACCCGGGACGTCGTCGGCGTCGAGGTGAGCGGTTCCGCGCGCACCGTCCGGTTCGCCGACGGCGGCACCATCGACGCGCACACCGTGATCCTGGCAACCGGGGTGTCCTACCGGCAGCTGGCCGCGCCGGGGCTGGACGACCTGGCCGGCCGCGGCGTCTTCTACGGCTCCGCGCTGTCCGAGGCGCCGTCCTGCACCGGGCAGGACGTCTACATCGTCGGGGGCGCCAACTCAGCCGGGCAGGCCGCGGTGTACTTCTCCAAGTACGCGCGCACGGTCACGATGTTGATCCGCGGACCGTCGCTGGCCGCATCGATGTCGTTCTACCTGATCCAGCAGATCGCGGACATTGCCAATATCAAGGTGCGCACCAACACCGAGATCGTCTGTGCGCACGGCGAGGAACACCTCGAGGGATTGACGTTGCGGGACAACGTGTCCGGCGAGGAGGAGAAGGTGGCGACCGGGTTGCTGTTCTGCTTCATCGGCGCTGCGCCGCGGACCGACTGGCTCGACGGGGCGACCGTCCGGGACAAGCACGGCTTCGTCGTTGCCGGACCCGATCTGGTGATCGACGGGCAGCGACCGGCGGATTGGCCGTTGGACCGCGATCCGTATCACCTGGAAACCAGCATCCCCGGCGTTTTCGTGGCCGGCGATGTGCGGGCCGATTCCGTCAAGCGGGTGGCCAGCGCGGTCGGCGAGGGCGCCATGGCGGTCACCCTGGTGCACCGGTATCTGGAGAAGCGATGACCAATTCAGGCGACAAGTCGGGTGGTGATGGAACTTTGACGAAGATCGACAATCCGCTCAGGTGCAGCGTCGACGAACTGCGGACGCTGTTCCTGTTCGAGAAACTGACCGACGACCAGCTGGACTGGTTGTGCAAGAACGGGCACGTCGAGTACTTCGAGGCGGGTCCGGTCTATACCGAGGGCGACCCGGCGACCTGCTTCTACGTGTTGCTTGACGGCACCCTGGTGCTGTCCAGGCGGGTCGGGGCCGACGACATCGAGACCACCAGGACCTCGCAGCGCGGGGTGTACGCCGGCGCCATGCGGGCCTACCTGGGCAATAACGCCCCGGACATCTACAACGGCAGCATGCGGGTGACCGAGAAGTCGCGGTTCTTCGTGCTGGATGCCCCGCTCTTCTCCAAGATGATGGGCGAATGGTTCCCGATGGCGGTCCACCTGCTGGACGGCCTGTTCTACGGCATCCGGAACACCAACGAGGTGATCAACCAGCGAGAACGCCTGCTGGCGTTGGGGTCGCTGTCCGCCGGCCTGACCCATGAGTTGAACAATCCGGCCTCCGCCGCGGTCCGGGCGACATCGGCGCTGCGCACCAGGGTCGCCGGGATGCGGCACAAGCTGGGCATGATCGTGGCCGGGAAATTCCCGGTGACGGCGATGGAATCGCTCATCGAACTGCAGGAAGCGGCCGTCGAGCGGGTCGCGAAGGCGCCCGTGCTGACCCCGATGGAAGCCAGCGACCGGGAGGACGCACTCGGGGAATGGCTGGAGGACCACGGCATTGACGGCGGCTGGGATCTCGCGCCCACCTTCGTGCAGGCCGGACTGGACGACGAGTGGCTCGACCTGGTCGCCGACTCGGTACCGGAAGGAGTGCTCGAGGGCGCCGTCCGGTGGCTGAACTACACCGTCGAAACCGAACTGCTGATGAACGAGATCCACGACTCCACCACCCGGATCTCCACGCTGGTCGGCGCCGCGAAGCAGTACTCGCAGATGGACCGGGCGCCGTTCCAGACCGTCGACGTGCACGAACTGCTGGACAGCACGTTGACCATGTTGAGCGGCAAGATCGGCAAGATCACCGTGGTCAAGGACTATGACCGAACGCTGCCGGAGATCCCGGCCTACGCCGCCGAGCTGAACCAGGTGTGGACGAACCTGATCGACAACGCCGTCGATGCGATGGGCGATGCCGCGACGGACGGCGGCGGCACGCTGACCGTCCGGACCGCTGGATTCGAGGACAGCCTGCTGGTCGAGATCTGTGACACCGGAACGGGTATCCCGCCGGACATTCAAGGCCGGATCTTCGAACAGTTCTTCACCACCAAGGCCGTCGGGTTCGGAACCGGACTCGGCCTGGACATCTCCTGGCGGATCGTCGTGAAGAAGCATCACGGCGACCTGACGGTGATTTCCGTTCCCGGGGACACCCGGTTCAAGGTCCGACTGCCGCTCACCGCGCCGGAGCGGGCGGCGGATGGACAGAATTTCGACCTGGAGGATGCTGCGGATGTCTGAGATCGCCGGAATCAACCCGTCGGTGCCGCCGAGCGGCCCGGGCTGTGTCGAGTGCGAAGCCGCCGGTGGGTGGTGGTTCCACCTGCGGCGGTGCGCCGAGTGCGGCCACATCGGCTGCTGCGACACGTCGCCGTCGCAGCACGGCAGCAAGCACGCCAAGCAGGCGGGGCATCCGTTCATCACGAGCTACGAGCCGGGTGAGAGCTGGTACTGGAGCTTCGACACCGACGACTATTACGAGGGACCCAAGCTCGCCCCGCCGGAGCACCACCCGGTCGACCAGCCGGCGCCCGGTCCAGCTGGCCGGGTGCCCAGCGACTGGAAACGTCACCTGCACTGAGCCGCGGGCGACCGGCGTTTCCTGCCCGACTCGCGGCTGTTGCCCGAGGTGGGGGCGCGGCTTAGGCTCGACTCCCGGTACCGGTACCGGAGGTGCGCCACGGCGCATGGCTGCCCAAAACGAAGGAGAACATCATGGGATTCGATGACCTGGTCAACAAGGCGAAGGAACAGCTGACCGACGAGCGGATCGATCAGGTCGCCGAGGCGATCAAGGCGAAGACGCCGGACAACGTCGACTCGGTTGTCGATCAGGTAGCCGCGAAGGGCAAAGACCTCAACAACTGAAGCTTTCTCGGTGTCACCCGGCGGCGGATCGGATGTTCCGTCCGGACCGCCGCCGGCGCTGCGGCCACTTGCGGGAATTCACCAGCCGGGGACGTCGACCTCCAGCGTGAGCAACTCGTGTTCGACCATTCCGGTCCCCGAGATCCCGGTCAGCGCCCCCGTTCCCGACCCGGCAACAACAACGGCGAACATCTTCGTTTCCTGCCCCTCCCCCATGGACGCGCCGTGCTCCAGCACGAAGCTCCCCCAATGGCCGCGCAGGGTTCCGACAATTCGTTCCTGCGCGACGTAGGACGCTCCGTTCTCGCCGCGCGTCATCAGCGCGTGGCCGGTGGCCGTGCCGTTGAGATCGTCGCCCGCGTAGGACTTGGCGAGCTCGACGCGACCGGTATCTGGTGCGCCCTCGTCGGTCGCTGCCGTATCGGGAACGACATCCCAGGTGGTGATGGTGAACGGGAGCTCAAGGCGAACTGTCATATCTGCATTCTGTCCGACGGCCGCGGCGGGCCGCGATCCAGGAACGGTCGGCGGCCCAGCCGCCCACTGATAGCGTCGATCGACGTGAGCGAGCTTGCGAGCGAACCAAGAGAACCGAGCGTCCCGACGCCGCGGACCGGAGGCGGGACGTGAGCGAGCTTGCGAGCGAACCAAGAGAACCGAGCGTCCCGACGCCGCGGAGCGGAGGCGGGACGTGAGCGAGCTTGCGAGCGAACCAAGAGAACCGAGCGTCCCGACGCCGCGGAGCGGAGGCGGGACGTGAGCGAGCTTGCGAGCGAACCAAGAGAACCGAGCGTCCCGACGCCGCGGAGCGGAGGCGGGACGTGAGTGGACTCGATGAGGTTGGTGCGCGCGACGGTTGGCGTTGCTGGATCTGCGACGAACCGGTCGATCCGGACAAGTCGGTGAACGATGCCCGCGGGCCCAGTATCGACAGCTACTTCACGGCCTCGAAGTCGGCCAAGGCCAAATCCATCAAGGGCAGTGCAGGCGCGGAACGTCTAGCGCACCGCGCCTGCAATACGAAGAAGGGCGCCACCACACCGGTGATCCGTTGGCCGGACCGGCTTTTCGTGTCCGACCCGGCCGTGCTACTGACGACCGTCGACCGACTCGAGCGCAAGGGTGGCCGCGAGGTCGTCGGCCGCTGCTCGAGTGCCGCTGACGGGAAACAGGCCTCGGACTGGTTGGTGGACAGGCTGACCCGGCTCGCCCCAACCCTGCCCGTCACCGCCTCCGTCGAGACCGGCGGCGGCCAACACCTGTTGGTGCTGACCGTCAAGCGTCGCTGACGGACGGTCGAGCGGGCGATATGTCGGTCCGTGTACCGGCGGTCTGCGCCGTGTCCGCCGGCGCTTCAGAGGTGTCGTGCGTGGCAGTGTCCTGCGCGGCACCGGGCATCGGGCCGGTGGACTGCGGGCCGGCGGCCTTCGCCGCCTTGTAGTCGATCATCTCCCGCAGCAGGGTCCGGCGGATCCTGGGCTGGTCGGCCAGGCTGACGGCCACCACGGTCAGCAGCAGATACGAGACGAACGCACTGACAACCAGCATGAGCACCGGCACCCACAGGCCGCCCATTTCCGCGATCATCGATTTCTTCGCCCACACCCGCCAGGTCAGCATCAGGTTCACCCCGAGACCGACGACATAGGAGATGGCGAACGACAACAGGAACGGCTTCAGCGTCCCGTCGTGCAATCGATCCTTCAGCGGTTCCACCCGCAGCGGCGACAGGACGGACAGCACATTTCCGATGCCCAGCCAGATCAGCATCATGGTGAACAATTCACCGAGGGCTGCGATCAGGGTGCTGACTTCCCCCGTCGGCCAGGCCAACAGCACGCTGAGCGCGACGCCGACCGTGCCGACCAGGACGAACATCGACCAGTTCTTGCTGATCAGCACGTGCCACAGGCGGCGCCCGCCGATCAGGTCGGCCCGCACCCGGGCGGCGTCCCAGCTCAGTGCGTTCGTGCAGACAACGCCGCCGATCACCCCGGACAGCGCGTAGATCGCGAAGAACGGGAGCAGTTCGGAATTGCTGTCCCAGTCGAGCGCCCAGATGAAGATCAGGTACGCGACGCCGATCACGAACCCGACGAGGAGTTTGTTCAGGATTGACCGCGGCCGGGACTTGAGGACGTTGGAGAACTCGGTGGTGACTCCGCTACCCAGGGCCTGCCCGTGCCGGACCACCGTGTTGCCGGGCGGGAGGAACCGGTACCCACGGACTGCCGCGGCGACCGCCTCGGAGTCCCCTGCCCGCAGGGCAGCGCTGCGGGCGTACAGGACCGCCCGATGCGCCTCGATCAGGGATAGCCGGGCCACCGCAACGGCGGCGTCGGCGTCGGCCTCGGCCTGCGCGGCTGCCAGCACAGGGTCTAACGGTTCGGGCCCGCCGTGTGCGTCTCGGTTCGGGTCAACCAGCTCGGCCAGCCGCCTGCGCCAGGTCTCCGATGGTGCAACTACGGACATGCCAGGCTGTGCGAGTGCGACGCGATCCTGGGCCAGCGACTTGTCGACCTTTTTCGCGGCCGCGTCGATACCGTCCTGGTCCTGCCAGGTGACCGAACGGGTGGTGGATTCGGCCAGGGCTGCCCGACCCGCCACCTCGGACAAGCCATCGATCGCCGGCATACGTCTCCTTCAGGCTGCGTGTGCCGACCATTCTGGCCGATCGCCGGCATCTCCCTGAGCACAGGCACGGTCACCCGCGACGAACCTGCCTTCGACGGGGGTGACCGCTGCCCAGGGTGCCGGGCGAGAACTACTTCTTCTTCTTGCCCTTCTTGCTCTTCTTCTTCTTCGCCATCGAAAAACCTCCCTTCGACCGTCCGACTACGTTGTCGCCGATCAACCTCCAACGGCGCCATACGTCAATGATTCGTTGACGTACTGGTCAATGATTCGTTGACCTGAAGGCAACATAGTGTTGACGGCAACGGAAAGCAAGTTATTCTCTGCGCGTGGCGGATCCAGTGCATGTCAAGCGTTTCCAGCGAGCGCTCGACAGCTTGCGGGCCATACCGGACCCGCTGACGAGACTGGAGGCCGTGCGGAGTTCGCTGGAGCATCTGGAAGCCCTCGAGGCCAGCACCGTGGCCGACGCGCGGGCCGCCGGCGCCACCTGGAGTGAGATCGGCGCCCTGTACGGGCTGAGTAAGCAAGGTGCGCAACAGCGATTCCGGCCACCAACGAAGATGAATTGATGAGCAGGGTCCAAGGCAGCTCTGTCGACCATCCGAAACGTAGCGGCGGCGGAGGACGCCGAGGTGCTCACCCGACTTCTGCACGACGTTGCCGGTCTGGATGTGCCGGACGGGGAACTGACCGCCCGGCGCGCGGACGAACATGTCCGCGCGCTGCGTGCCGAGCGCGACGGCACCACCTGACGGCAAGTTCGTTGAACCCACGACCGGACTACGCGTGGTCGCTGAGCGCCTTCGACCGACCCGAACTGGCCCGCCGAGAAGCCAGGAAACCTCGGATACCCAGCACCAGGATGATGGTGCCGATCGTGACCGCGGTGATGATCAAGACGGCGTGCACCAGCAAGAATGCGGTCGGCGTCGACTGCCCGATCCCACCCGACCACGCCCGCTGGTCGTTCCAGATTGCCATCGCGAACCGTGGCCAGATGAGCCAGTTGAAGGCGCCGGCGGCGATGAGAAACAACGACCAGTTGCGGGACAGGATCACTTCGCCAGTATGGCTGCCGATACCGCTGGCCAGTTCGATACCGCGACATGACTTGCCCGTTGGTCCGTCCTCCTGGCGCCGCCCATTGTCAGCTCAGCAGGTCCCTCGGCGCGCGCGGCAACCTGATGTTGTCCCGACCGGCGGCGACCATCGTCTGCAGCAGTTCGAAGCCGTTCACGGCTGTCAGGTCGCCGTCAGCGACGAGTTCCTGGATCACCCCAACCGTGGTGCGGACGACGAAACCCTGAAATTGTGCCCATTCGTTCGCGTCAGTGTCATCGCTGACCCACCAGGAGCCGGCCCAATCCGGGTCGTTCTTGATCAGGTAGCAAGTCTGCGATTCTCCGAGATGTTTGCGCGGTTGCGCGGTCGTGCCGCCGAACACGGTGCGCCGCAACAGTTCAATCTCAGCGACTGCAGCACCGTCGTCGATCTCGATCGGCGCTCCCAACCATCCGGCGGATTCCAGTCCTTGCAACGCCGGCACAAATGTTCCTGATCGACGGGCCTCGTCTGCCACCGCTTCGGTCCATCGGCCGCGGCCTCGCAACCAGGCTTCGAGTAGGTCGAGCCGATCGACCGTTCCGAAGTTGATCAGAACGGTGTTGTCGGGGAAGACGGCAGCGGCCACGTTTCAGTCGCCCTCGTGACGCAGGCTCTGCCGGAGTTCGGATGGGTCGACGCCCAGCAATCTGGCATAGGGCCGAAGCGTGGTCTCGCCTGCGGTGTAGGCCGCGAACAGATCTTCGGCGAGCAGACTCGGCACTCGCAGCGTGACACCGAGTTGGGTCCATTGCCCGAGTTCCGCGGAGCGTCCGGCTAGGATGGCCGCCTTCTCGACGGTGATTCGGCGGTATCGCTCAACGGCGATCTGGTCGACGAGTCGAAGCGCGCCGAGCCGGATCGCGAGCGCGGTCGGCGACACCGCGCAGTCCATCGCCAACGCCGCAAAGGCGTGCTCATCGAAACCTGGACGAACGCGCTCAGCGAGAGTTGATGCGGGCATCAGAAAACCCGCCGCGAAGGCGTTGGCCCGGACCTCGGACGGTAGTGCCTTCTGTGACGGCGAGTAGATGTCCTGGTCGAGGTGGACGGCTTGATCGTCGCGCATCAGCAGGTGTCCGAGCTCGTGGGCCATCGTGAACCGTTGCCGAGCGAGGTTGGCCGTCGGTGCGGCCAAGACCATTCGCACGTTGTCCGCGTGCACAGACAGGCCGTCGAAGCCAGCTCCAAGGTCAACAACGGCGACGTCGAATTGGAAGCAGGTTTCGATCACCGACGCCAGATCGAGGCCGATTGGACTCAGGCCCCGCTCAGCCACCAGGCGCAGCGCTTGATCGGCCAACGATTGGCCCGCAGCACGATCCGGGCCATTCAGCGAATCACCCGAGATTTCAGGGAATGACCGGAAACGGCCCAGTGCGTTGGCCACCTCGCGCAGCTCGACCAATCTGGTAGCGGCGACAGTTGCAACCTCGCCGGTGGTGCCCGCGGCCCTTCGCGCGGCCGTCAGCAGGATGGGTTCGGCGCCGCCGAGGAGCCAATCCACACTGACATCGCCCACCTCGGCGATCCGAGCGATATCGAGTGACGTGAACCGGCGGGTGCCGGCGAGCGATTTCGAGAGCTTGGGAGCATCCAGGCCCATCAACCGGGCGAACTCCCCCTGGTTCATCCCTGACGTGGCGATGACCTCTCGGATCCTCTCGATCGATGTGCTCATAGGCTCAACAATAGACGGCTGTTGCGATTTTCGCAATCGTCTGCCATGGTGGTCTGCGTCATCGTTGCTACCGTCTGCGACGCTGCGATCGACAGCCCGTGACATCGAGATCATCCCCCAGAAAGGCCAGCAACCGTGAGTGCCGGTGCCCCCGAGCTTGTCACCTCACCCCGACAGCCTGTCCCGGAACTGCCGGAGTCGGGCCGCGTGGTGCAGGTGCGTGGCGGGATCTGGGCGGTGGCCGAGGTCCGCGTTCAAGGGCTGCCACGCAGTCCGGCAGATGAAGGGCGGCCGGGCACGCAACATGTGGTGACGCTGCAGTCGTTGCAGGAGGACCGGCTCGGCGAGGAACTGTCGGTGGTGTGGGAGCTGGAGGTCGGTCACACGGTCGTGCCGGAGTTGGGTCTGCCGGAACGGATCGAACCTGACGCGTTCGATGATCCGAACGTCCTCGGCGCCTTCATCGATGCGGCCCGTTGGGGTGCAGTCACGTCGGCCGACGCCCACGCATATCAGGCGCCATTCCGCAGTGGCGCAAACATCGAGGCGTACCAGTTGGAGCCGCTCCGCCGGGCCCTGTCGGCGCCCCGAACCAACTTGTTGCTGGCCGACGATGTCGGTCTGGGCAAGACGATCGAGGCCGGGCTGGTGATCCAGGAGTTGCTGTTGCGACATCGGGCCCGCAGTGTGATCATCGTTTGCCCGCCGAGCCTGTCGCTGAAGTGGCAGGACGAGATGTTGGAGAAGTTCGGCCTGGACTTCACGATCGTCAACAGCGATCTGATGGCCCAGGTGCGCCGAACCCACGGGCTGGCGGCCAACCCGTTCCGGCTGTTCCCGCGGGTGATCGTCAGCATGGCCTGGTTGCCCACCCCGCGCGCTCAGCGGCTGCTCCGAGGCGTGCTCGCCGATGTCGGTCGCAGCAACTCGGCCCGTCGCTACGCTTTCGATGTCCTGGTGGTTGACGAGGCGCATCACGTCGCGCCGGCCAGTCCCAGCACGGTCGGCGGTGGCCGCGGCTACGCGATCGACAGTCGCCGCACGGTGGCGACCAGGACCCTGGCCGAGCGATGCGAGCATCGGCTCTTCCTCTCGGCGACCCCGCACAACGGCTACTCTGAGTCGTTCACGGCGCTGCTGGAGATGATCGACAACCGGCGGTTCAGCAGAGGCGCCCAGCTGGACGAGCAGGCGCTGCATCAAGTGACGGTGCGGCGTCTGAAGACTCAGTTGCTGGACAAAGACTTTCAGCGTCGGGCGATCAAGACTCTGCCATTCACTCCGTCGGCAGCCGAGGACGCGAACTTCGAGCTGTTGCACACGCTTTTGGTCGATAGCGCCCGGCGCAACGGACGGCGGGGGTTGGACATCGTTGCACTGCTGCTCAAGAAGCGGTTCCTGTCCAGCCCCTGGGCATTTGCCCGTACCCTTGCGGCCTACGACCAGGCAGCGGCCACCGGCCGACTGCCCGACGTGGACGACGAGTACTACGCCGAGGTCCTGGGTAGCGAGCAGTCCGACGAAGAGGAGGGCCGTTTCGAGCAACCGGAATTCGCCAGTCTCCAGCGCAGTAAGGGGACCCGACCGCTGGTTGCCGCGGCCCCGGGTGATATCTCGCGGCTGATCGCCTGGGGCGAGGGCTACCAGCACCGGCCAGATACGCGACTGACCGCGCTGCTCGCCGAGTTGGCGGCGATTTGTCGGCCAGATGGGCAGACCTGGTCGAACGAGCGGGTGGTGATCTTCACCGAGTACACCGACACGCTCGCCTGGATCGTGGACGTGTTGCAGCAGCACGGCTACGGCGATGTGCTGGAGTCGATTCAGGGGTCGACGCCGGTGGATGAGCGGGAACAGATTCGGGCCCGGTTCGCCGAGCCGCCGCAGGCCGATCAAATCCGCATCCTGGTGGCTACCGACGCGGCCGGGGAGGGTATCGACCTGCAGGCCTACTGCCATCGGTTGATCAACTTCGACGTACCGTTCAATCCGTCCCGGTTGGAGCAGCGGATCGGCCGGATCGACCGTTACGGCCAGAAGTTCGCTCCCGAGATCTTCTACTTCGCGCCGGTTGTCAGCTCGAGCCGCTACGCCGGCGACCAGGAATTCCTGCGTCGGATCGGTGAGAAGGTGGCCACCGTCAAGGAAGACCTGGGGGCGATCAACCCGTTGATCGATGCCGACATCATCGAGCAATTCTCACCTGAGACCGCCCGGCGTTCCGTCGCCACCCGTACTACTCCGGGCATCGACGCGATCAACCGGGCCTTGGCCGGTGAGCAGACGCTGAACCGGGAACTCACCGACCTGTCGCGCACCTACGAAGAGCAGCGCGCCGCCCTGCACCTGTCCCCGAACACATCGCACCGGGTGGTGGATACCGCGCTGCGGTTGACCGCACAACCTCCGCTGCGAGAGATCGGGGATGCCGACACCGACGCGGAGGTGTTTGCGGTGCCGGCCGTCGGTAACCGTTGGCAGCAGGCGGTGGCCGGACTGGCCACCCGTCTCCACCCGGATGTATTGCGCCCCATCACGTTCGACCCTGAGGCCGCGCGAGGCCGGACCGACCTCGTACACGTGCATCTTGGTCATCCGCTGATGGCCAAGTCGGCTCGTATTCTGCGCAGCGCGCTGGTCGGATCCGATTCGCGGATCAACCGGGTAACAGCAGTGGTCGTGCCAGACCTGCAGGTGTCGTGTGTCGCAGCGGTGTCCCGGCTCGTCTTGGTCGGCCGGGGCGGGTTGCGGCTGCACGAGGAGGTCTTTCTGACCGGGGTACGTTTCCGTGGACAGCAACTGGCGGAGGAAAAGGCACAGGCGCTGATCGACCGAGCGCTGGACGACCCAGGCTTGCAGCCCGTCGGCGCCGGAGTTCGCGCAGCGCTGGCGCACGAATGGAATTCGGCCGATTCCGCGCTGCGCGCCCGGCTGGACACTGCGGTGCAGCGTCGAGCGCAGGCCCGTCAGCGGGCGGTGGCCGATAGTCTCAATCTGCGGCGGGATTCCGACATCGACCGCGCAACACAGATTTTCGGGGCCTTCCGGCAGAACCTCAATGACACGCTTACCGACCTGGCGGCCGCAGACGACGCCCAGGCGATGATGCTGTGGACCGACGAGGCGCAACAGCAGCGACGCCGAGACATCCGCGCGATGCGGGACCGGCTACGCAGCCTGGACGACGAGGAAAAACAGGAAATCGCCGGACTCCGGGAGCGGTACGCCGACATCCGGCCGTTCACCTCGACCGCGGCCGTGGTGTTCGCGATCACCGAGCAGGACGCGGCGACCTGGGGCGGTGCTGGATGATGCGCCGACGGCCACGGATGAAGACCACGAGCGAACTGCATCGTCAGTGGCTCCAGATGGTCGATACCGACGGTCCATTCCTGGCCGTCCCAGCGCTGACACGAGTGTGGCCGCAGGGCATTCCACCCTTGCCCGAACAGCGCCGAGCTGACCTGGCGGCGGGCCAGCCCGCGTTCGATGCAGCCTGGGATGGCTGGGACCGGCTGCGTCATAATGACCCCGAGAAGGCCCTTGCCGCCTATCTCGGACCCCGCGACGAGTGGGTCGACGCCGTGTTGCGCTCGGTGCTCGGGTGGGGCGACCTGCTCTCCGGGCCGGACAGTGTCATTGCGGCGGTCGCGCACGCACCGCAGGGTGTGCCGATCCGACCGTCGGCGGCGCTGGTGCACGGCCAACTCGTCGGCGCGTTGGTCATGGTCGTCGACCCGGTCGACGACCTTCGGGAGGCTGCCGACGGACCCGAGGCGGACAACACGCAGGATCGGCTCAGCCCGATCGACCGGATGGAACTCTTGCTCCGCAGCCCGGGTAGCCGCACTACCATCGGCCTGGTCACCGACGGCCGGTGGTGGGCGCTCGTCAGT
>CAWDUY010000003.1:0-11725 GCA_963805555.1 uncultured Actinomycetota bacterium | reverse complement strand
TGAGGTGCTGCCGCACCTCGGCACCAAGGTCGGCGTAGACATCCGCCCGGTCGGGTCGGGGTTCGCGGTCGCCGGCGGCGATGACGCCCATCTCGGTCGTGTCGACGTCCCGCAACGGGCCGCGTCCACCCGGCCCGGTGGTCAGGAACTGGTACTGACCCGGCTGGTGGGCGGGGCCGCTGCGTTGCACGGTGATGGTGGCGCCGGCGAAACCGGCGTCCAGGATGACGGTGTCGTCGTAACCCGGGCGTGGGCGGACCCGGTCCGGGCACAGGTCCTGATCCAGCGGTGCTTATCCGTCGACGGTGGTCGGTGAGGGCATCTCGTCCCAGGCCTGCGCAACATCAAGGACGTTGCGCAGCTGATGGGCGGTCTCGGCGTCGTCAGCCGTGTAGCCGTGCCGGTCGCGGTTTTCCCGGAGCAGGGTGATCGCTGCCTCCGCGGCGGCGAGGTCCTGGGCCGCTGAACCCGATCGTGCCGCCGCAGGCGGCGCCGGGTTCCCACCGTCCAGATCGGAGTGCGCGGGGACCGCGAGTTCGGCGAAGGCGGCAGCGGCGCCGTCCAGATACGCGGTGTTGTAGAGGAACCCTCCGGTATCCGGCCCCGCCGCGGCGGCGAGGTCCTCGTCAGCGATGTTCAGCGTGAGCATTGACCCGTGTTCCTCCGAGTCCAGATCTCCTCCGTCGTAGGGGATGTCAGCGTCGATCCCGTTGATTCGTCGGTCTGCCTCCCGGCGGGCCACCATGGTCGGGTCGGCAGTCGTCGCCCACATTGCGTACGCATCGGCGACCGCGGTGGCCGCCATCTTTGCCGGGTCACCGGGATCTGTGATGCGCCCGGACAGGTAGTCGTTGGTGGCCCGGTCGGCCTCCGCCGGGGTGAGCCGGTAGTCGTCCTTCAAAGCGTCGTAGACGTGGAACCGGAATCCGTTCGCCTGGACGATGCGGTCGAATTCCGGGGTCGGCGGGACGTCGTCGTGGGGCTCGGATTCCTCCCGGCTACCAGGATCGTTCACAGCGACCTACCCGCAGACTGCCGCAGCGCGGTGACGGACGCGGCGGGCGGCGCACCGGCGGTGGCCCGTGACGCCACCGACTTGGCAGCGGCCACCGGTGCAGGGTCGTTGACCACGGGAAGGTCGCGGCCGTTGGCGCGGACGGTGGAGAGCAGTTCACTGACCCGAGCGGCGCGGGTGTGCTCGTCCATGTCCCTCGGCAGGTTCCAACTGGTCGTGGCTGTGGACCAGCGGAACCCGTTGTCCTTCAACGTTTTGTGCAGTGCCGCGGCGGTCCGGCCGACCCCGACCACCGCGGTGCCCTCCGCCGTGTGATGGATCCGTGGGCTCCCTGCGGTGTCCGGTCCGGGGCTCGTCGCGACCGGGTCGGTGGCGATGTAGGAAGCGGTACCGGTCACCCGGACGCGGATCGGTGCGGCTTCGGTGGTTTCGAAAGTCGTGACCCCGTCGCCGAAGGTGGAGGCGGTGTAGATGCCGGGGGTGAGCCTGGTGTGGGCGGCGGATGCGGGGCCCTCGTAGGCGGGTGGCCCCAGGGGTTGTCCGGGTCGTCGATCCGGACAACCGGCTCGCCGGTGTTGACATCCCTGTCGGCAGCGGACCTCTCGGCGCCGGCGCTGTCGTCGATCTTGAGGGCCTTGCGGGCGTAGACCTTGATCGCGGCACCAGCGGTCCCGTCCCTGCGGTCGAACATCTCCAACTGCGGGCGTCCCTCGATGCTGACCCGGTCGCCCTTGTTCAGCTCGTTCGCGGCGGTTTCGGCGGCGGCACCGAACAGGGTGACGTTGTAGAACTCCGGGTCGGTGGACACCCATTCGCCGTCCCGGCGCATCCGTTCGTGGCTGGCCACCCGCAGGTGGGCCCAGCTCTTCCCGGAGTCACCGACGCCGAAATCGGGGTCTGCGACCAGGTTTCCGTCGATGCTGATCCGTGCGGTCATGTCCGGTGTCCCTTCCTGGTGTGAACTGCGGTCACCGGTGATGTGCTGCACAAACCTGGAGAGTTACAACTCCCGCCCCGCCCGAACCTGACTTGGCTGGTGACTCGTGGAGATTTCCGGCGGGCTGGACAGGGATCTGACTGCGGAGGTGATCCGGCGGTGGTCAGCTTGTTGGGCGAAGGAGCCGGCGCGGTCAGGTGCCCGGCCCAGCGGGGTTGGTTCGATGATCTCCCACCGGTCCCGGTAGGCCGCGACCAGCCGAGCAGTGGCCCGCCAGTCCCCCGGGGAGCGTTCCGAGGAGGGCAGAGCGCGGAGCCACGTGGCGTTGTCGATGATCTCGCGGTCCAGAAGGGCGTCGGCCCGGTTCTCGATCAGTTGGTATCGCTGGCGCAACGCGGACAGCATCTTCGGGTCGGTCAAGCCCGCGGTGGCGTCGGGCAGGATCCCGGCGACCAGTTGACTGTTCGGGATCTTGCCGGCTGCGGTGGTCGACTTGGTGTGGGTGTTAATCGCGTCGGCCAGTCCGCCGGCGGACAGCTCCCCCGGGACTGCAGTGGGGACGAGAGCCTCGGCAGCACGGCGGGTAGGTCGATACCGGCCGCGTGCGCTCGCCGGATGGCTGTGACGAGCCGGTCGAAGTCCTTGTCTTCGAGAAGCCTGGCCGTCCCGGGGGAATCGCCCAGAGCGGTTAGAGCCACGCGGCGTAGGCGGCGTAGGTCATGGTGTCCCGGTCGCCGCCGTGGACCCGCCCATGTTGCAGGTATTCCGTCGCGGCGGATTCCTCGCCGGTGCGCAGTCCGGCGGCGGCATGTTCTTCCCAGGTGCGGCGGGTGCCGTCCGAGTCGATGAATCGGCGGACCTCCGTCAAGGTGGGTGTGTCGGTGCGACTTGACGCGAGGAGTCCGAATGCGCCGCCGGTCTCCACTGCGGAGAGCTGGCAGGGGTCGCCGACGAGGAGCAGCTTCGCGCCGGCGGTCCGGGCCTGTTGGGCGAGCTCGGCGAGAGCGAAGGTGCCGGCCATTCCGGCCTCGTCGACGATCAGCAGCTGGCCGGGTTGCAGCCGCCACCGGTCGAACTCGGCGCGGGCTTCGATCAACGCCGCGTCGAGCTTGGTGGTGTCGTGCCCGCCGCGGCCGGCTCGGTCACGGCGCCGGGTCAGAGTGGCAATCCGCTGCTCCCGGTCGGCCTGCAGGCGTTGCTGGGCGGCCCATTGCGCGGTGTTGTCGGTGAGGATCCCCAGGTCCGCGGCGAGCACCTGCGCGGCCTTCGCTGACGGGGCCAGCCCGATGACACTGCCGGGGCCGTACTCGGCTTCCCAGATCGCGCGGACCCCGGCCATCGATGTTGTTTTCCCGGTGCCGGCCGGGCCGACCAGCACGTCGACAACCCGCCCGGAGGTGACGACGCTGACCGCGGCCGGCGCCTGGTCTTCCCTGGACAGCCCGTACCCGCGGCCGGGAAGCAGCTGATTGGCGATCCGTGCCGCCCGCTCGGGCTGCACAGTGGGTCCGGTCTGGTCCGCGGCGAGGGTGAGCAACTGGTCTTCGGCCGCGAGGACTCTCGTCGAAGTGAACACCGTCTGGGGGGCGAATTGGCTGACGCCATCCGGATCACGGAACGCGTCCGGTACCGCGGCGAGTTCGCCCGCGCTGAGCGTCGCGGACAGTTCCCGGGCTGCCGTGACGATCCGGTCCCTGACCATGACGGTGTCCGTGGGGCTGGTGAACTGCCATCCCGCCGCGGTGATCTGCCGCATGGTCTCTGCTGTCAGGTTCCAACTGGTCCACGTCGCCCGGGAGCCGGCCACCTCGTCGACCACCCGGGTCGCAGTCCTGACGAACAGGAGGTCCGGTACGTCGGCGGCGCGGAGCATCCCCGCGGGTTCAGTGAGCCCGCTGGCGAGGTTCCGGGCCCATTGGGTGGGGTCGGTTCCAAGGACAGCCCTGGCTGTGACCTGCCAGTCCGCGACGGCGGCCGACAGTGACGTGGCTTTCTTCCGGTCCCTCGTGGCCAGGGTGATGTGCTGCCGGATCCGATTCAATGACCTGGTCGACGGATGCCGCCCGCTGCGCTGCACAGTCTGGTCGATGGCGGTGTCGACGGCAGCTTCGATGTCGGCAGAGCGTTGCGAGAACGCGGCGATCAGATCGTCCGGAACGCCAATGAGTTCCCGGGCGGGACGGCGACCGCGGCCACTCCGTTCGCGCTGTTCCCAACCGATGCCGGTCCGGCGGGTGACCTCGTCGGCGAGCAGCTGGTTCTAGGTCTCCGAGTACGCCACCACTGCCCGGTGCAGCGTCGCGGAGTCCAAGGTCCTCCACTCACCGTCCGGTCCCTGAACGCGGTTCGCGATGGTGACGTGGGTGTGCAGCTGCGGGTCACCTTTGCGGGAATCCCAGTGGTCGAATGCGGCCGCGATCATCCCGCCGGTGCGGGCCCGGCGGGCGCCGCGGGCACCGGTGCGGGTGAACAGGGCCTCGGCCTCGACCAGCTCCAGGGTTGACGTGACGGCGGCCCGGTGCGCGAGGTACAGCTGCTCCTGCAACGGGTGGTCGCCCAACGCCCACAATGCCGACACCGACTTCGGCACCGAGAACGTCAAGTCGAAGCCGGCCACCGCGGCCCGGGTCTTCGTGTCCTGCTCCTCCGCGGTGATCTTCTCGACCATTGCGGCCCGGTCCTCCGCGGTCATCGACCCTGGCAGCGCGCCGATCCGCCGCGCGATCCGGTCCTGCCGGGTCGGGTACTTCACCGGCGGCCGGCCCAACGGTGTGCCGTCGAAGGGGTTCCTGGCGTCCTCGAACAGCGCCCGCAGCTGCTCCTCGGTGACCTCCGCGCCGGCCCGTTCTGCAGCACCGAGGGAGGCGAGGCCGGTGCCGAGCCAGGTGCCCGGTGGGTAGCCCTAGGCCGTGTAGTACCGGGTCATCGGCGACCCCGCCGACGGTCCCCGACCGTCGCCGGCGGCGACGTGGCCGACCAGATAGTCGACCGACGCCATCCGCGACAGGCTCATCACCACATCTGTCATTGCGGCGGGGCAGCGTGACCAATCAACCACCGCAGAGCGGGCGGCCGCCGGACCTTGTGCGGGGTATTTCTCAGCGGGGTCGGTAGGCGTCTTTTCGGTGGTCGACACGGATGACGATCACCTCACGGGGGTCTTCGCGAAGTCGGTACAGCACTCGGTAGGTACCACGACGGGCCGACCAAATGCCGGCCAGGTCACCCCGCAACGGTTTGCCGACACGTCGTGGGTTTTCCACCAGGGCGGTGGTGAGGAAGTCGATCACTGCGGTAGCGACCGCTTCAGGAAGTCGATCGGTCAGTGCTCGACGAGCAGGTGGGGTAACAACAAGTTCGTATGGTTCCTGCTTTGTCAACGGGCGAGGCGGCGGACGGCGTCGATGCCGCGGACAACGTCGCCGTTGGCATAGGCGGCATCGGCCTCGCGGATGTCGGCCAGTGCCTCGGAGTCGCTCAGAACGGCGATGGTTTCCTCGAGCTCTGCGAGATCCGCGGGACTGATCACCACTGCCGCGTCGCGCCCATTGCGGGTGATGATGACGCGCTCGTGCTGGTGTTCCACCCGATCGACGACTTCGGATAGATGGTCGCGAACCGATCGCAGCGGTTCAGCAGTAGTCATGGACACAATTGTGGCGCACCGGCAGCCGGATGTCCACGCCCTAGACTTTGCCAAGTTGCGGGCGAGCCCGTGACGCGGGGGAGTTGACCTGTTCGGTGTGAACGCTGTTCGAGATCGGACCCGACCCCGCCCACGTCGTAAACATGCAGGTCGCGAGGTCCGTCTGGCGTTAGCGACGAGTGGCAGGCGCCGACGGTTATGCTGCACAGCTCGTCCAGGATCAAGCCCTTGCCGGCCTTGTCGGCGCGCTTGTAACGGGTCGCGTTCGTCTTTGTGACCGCCTGCCGCTGCACCATCGTCAGTCCCATCATCCGGGCCCAACCGCACGACCGAAGCCGGTCCCGCAGGCGCGCCCAAGGCGCGCATTCCTTCGTGAGTCAACGATGACCCCTACGCGCGCATTTCTGATGAGTCAACGCGCCCCCTTGACTCGCAACCACCCTAGGGTCAGCATGATCGGATGCCGGCACGACCGGTGCCGGCTCCCACCAGGGAGGTCGGAATGAAGCGACTCTGGGCACTCACGACCGCGATCACACTCGCGACCGTCGCCTACATGACCCCCTCCGGAGCCGCGGCCGAGGCGCCCACCGCCTCGACGGTCTCCACCGCGACGAGTAGCGACGTCGTCGTCGACTGGAGCCGGATCGTCTTCGAAGCGGCGATGACCGACGACGGTTTCGTGTCGTTCATGGGCCCGCGAAACCAGGCGATGATGCACATTGCGATGCACGACGCGCTCAACGCCATCGAACCCAGGTTCGACCAGTACGCCTACTTTGGTCGCTCGCACGGCGCGGACCCGATCGCGGCCGCTGCGAAGGCGGCGCACGACGTGCTCGTGGCGGTCTATCCCGCCCAGCAGGCGACGTTGGATGCCGAGCTCGCGACCTGGCTCGCGACAGTGTCCAACGGCAGCGGCAAGACCAAGGCTCTCACCCTCGGGGCCAAGGCGGCGGCGGCCATCGTCGCGCTCCGTCAGAACGATGGCACGAACGTCGACCTCTTCAGCCCCAACTACACGCCGGGCACCCAGCCGGGTGACTACCAGTTCGTCCCCCCGTACGACTTCGCCTTCGCGGAGGACCTCCGGTACGCGACGCCGTTCGGACTCAAATCACCCAAGCAGTTCCGCGTGCCCGCGCCCCCGGCGCTGACGAGCCGCACCTACGCGAAGTCCTACAACGAGGTCAAGTCGGTCGGAGCCATCAACAGCACGACCCGCACCACGGATCAGAGCAACTACGCCAACTGGTGGTACGAATCCGCCGAGATCGGCTGGGCCCGCGTCGCCCGGGTCACCACGACCAGCGAAGAGCTGGAACTTTGGCGCGCTGCCCGGATGTTCGCGCTCATCCACATGACCGTCTACGACGGCTACGTCGCGGGCTGGGACTCCAAGTACCACTGGGACTTCTGGCGTCCCTACACCGCGATCCGAGCCGGCAACACGGACGGCAACCCCAGCACCGTCAAGGACACCACCTGGCACAGTTATCTCGAGACGCCGCCGGTCCCGGACTACCCCTCGACCCACAGCGTGCTCGGCGCCGGAGCGGCCGAGGTCCTCAAGCGATGCTTCGGGACCGATCATGTGCCGTTCTCGATGGAATCACTCACGGCGCTGCCGGCGAACCCCGTCCGCTCGTTCAACACCTTCACCCGGGCGGCCAACGAGAACGCCGATTCACGCGTGAGAGCCGGCATCCACTTCCGGTTCGCGACCGAGCAAGGCAAGGCTCTCGGCCGCACGGTGGGCAGCTACATCGTCAACCACCATCTCCAGCGGCGCTGACGGCGAGGTGGCGGTCCGTCCCCACGCCTGCATGATCCAGGTCACTGCATGATCCTGGTCGACCCGAGAACACCAGCGTCTTGAAGGAGTTGAGAAAGTCCTCACGAACGTTGGCTTGGCTCGGAGTCAGCAATTCTGCAAGGTTCGCTACCCCGCCGTTGAGCTGACCGCTGCCCGCACCCCTCCCCGGCGGTGTGCTCAAACGCTCGTACTCAAATCCGCGAAACCGACACAGTCAAGCTTCGCGTTGATAATACGGCGCTTCCTCCCCTGCACGGTCGACCGTCCGGCGCCTACCGCAGATCGTTTGCAACGTCATTCTGTATGGTCCTCCTTCGTGGCCGTGCGTCCACCAGACCGCCACTTATGACTGTTGGGGGCGGATTAATGAGTGTCTTCCCACCATGGCTACTACCGGTCCGACGTTTCGTCGCGTACCCACTGTGTGTATGAGGGATTGCCGACTAATACATCCGTAGCAAATGACGCATGGAACCTCGTATGGATGATCCCGGTTGGTCTTCTCCACAATTCTCTCCGCCAGAGAAATCCTGGTGTGTAGTGCGACACGAGCCTCACCAACATCGTAGATCTCACCTTGCCACCGCTAGATAGATCTAGTCGGCGCAACGACCTGCCCGCAAGCTGCTCAGAGCTCTTTGACAAGGTCCGTCGTTAACTGCGCCATCCAGTCAGCATCTGGCGCAGTGATGAACACCTCGCAGATTTCATCCATTTTGATCCGACTCCGCTCTTCGTTTCAGGTCGTCATTCGGAAATATCTCAATAGCGCCCCTTTTCTCACCACGGCTTGATCAAACTGCTTTTGTCTATGGGACTCTCCAGAGACAGCAATCCTCAGATCCCGGCCACCGAACCAATAAGAGGTCGCGGACCACGGCTGTGTCATTGACACCCGTGAGTTCGGCGATTCGACGATATGTGGCATGAGTTACGCCGTCGATTTCGGCCTGGCGGACGTAAGAGGTCAACGATGTGAGCTCGAGGCCGGGGAGTTCTCGGCGGAGATTCTGCGAAGCAGCTTTTGCTGTTTCGAAGGCAATCTCTGATCGCCCACAGGCATCAGACACGAGCGAGTCGGCCTCGGTGAGCGATTCCGTTGCGTGAATCAGCTGTGCGATCGGCGCCGCGTCGATGACCCGATCGTGACGAGCCTCGAAAACGAGGGGGCTGTCCCCGTCGAGCTGTACCGGCATGCCGCCCGATCGAATGTCGACGACGCCGCGAACCCCGCTGACCGCAGCCACGAACAACGCCGTGGCTTCGGACGGGTGCCACCGAAGTATGGGCCGCGCGAGGTCTGTGGTCGCGGGTGTCAGTGCGTCCTGGACTGTCGCTCCGACGGATTCCAGTCGCGCGAGCACGTACTTAGAAGGAAGCTCCCCGTCGACGCCGGGGCCAGCGACCCAAACAGCTGATGGGACATCAAGGCAAGCGACAGCAGCAAGGAGTAGGGCATCGCCGAGCGGGCTGCGCAGGCCCGGTTCCCCACCGACGGCGAGGATGTCCCCGCCGACGTCGACGAGCACGACGCCGTCCGACGAGGTCGCAGCAATGTGGGCGGCAAGCTGCCGGTGCAGATCCACCACTCCCCCAGTTGCATCAAGCAGAACAAGAGTGGCTGCGAGCGGTCCAGTGAGTGAACCTGCGAGGGCGGGCAGCGTCGAGCCCGCCGGTGGTATTGGTTGCGTCCGCAGGCTCACGACGTTGGGCAGGCCGTTCATTGTGCCCAACCCAGTGAAGTCCCGGACGGACCGAGGGCCTGGCAACGGGTCCACAATGAGACGGTCCCAGGAAAGTGTTGCGATCACAGGCGATCCAGCGTGCCCGTAGGCGTGGTGTAACAAGGCGGCAGCAAGTGCGTCTCCTCCGCCACCCGCAGCAACGTAGAACGGTCTGCGCACTTGGCTAATCTAGCCTGTGTATTCTCCAGTGGTCTATGCCACTTGAGGAGGAGCGTTGCCAGAAGGCCACGGCGAGCTACCGAAGTTCGTTCAGATGGCGAACCGGATACGCGACCAGATCCTTAGCGGCAACCTTGCTGCCGGAGACGAAGTACCTTCCGAACGCGCGCTCGCTGTCGAGTGGGGAGTCGCTCGACCAACTGCTGCGAGGGCGTTGCAAGAGCTACGCCGACTGGGCCTCGTCGAGTCACGGCAAGGTTCGGGTTCGTTTGTGCGTGGACACCTCGACGTCCATCGCCGCGCTCGCGATCGATATGCCCGATCGCAAGCAGCTGGACGCGTCTACTCCGAAGGAGAGTGGGCGACGATTGTCTCGGCCAAAATGGTCCGAGCGCCGGCACGTATAGCGGCGGCCATGGGAATCGCTGCTGGCGAGATGATCGGACGTCGACATCGCATCACGGGTGATGCGAACGGCCCGAACGAAATCTCGACATCGTGGTTCCCGCCAGACATTGTCGTCGAAGCGCCTCGACTGCTAGATCGCCAAAGAATCCGTGAAGGGTCTTTGGCGTACATCGAGACAAGTGTTGGGCGGCGTGGCGTCGTCGCGCGAGATGAGCTCTCGGCGAGACTTGCTCTGGCAGTTGAGCGGCGAGAGCTTGCCCTAGACGACCCGGCCGCCGTGTTGGTTGTGTTGCACGTCGTCGTTGATCGTAAAGACCGTCCCCTTGAAATAGCTGACGCAGTTTATCCATCATCGGGACGATGGATCTTCGACCAGGAGTACGCGCTCGTTCATTGACATGCTGAGCTGCCGGCAAATCCCCGTGATCACGGATAGCGCGCGAACGTTGACGGATCGTGGTGGCATATGCCACTCTTGAAGTGGCATATGCCACTAGCTCCAGCCCAACAGCCAGGGAGAGCCGAATGCGTACGGCAACCAATGCACCAAAGCTCCTACTCACTGCCGTCGAGGCGGCCGAGCAGTTGGGTGTCTCGCGCACGAAAGTGTACGAATTGATGGCCGCCGGAACACTTCGATCGATCCACATCGGTCGTTTGCGGCGTGTCCCCGTCGACGCACTCGGCGACTTCATCGAGGCGATGGAGTCGGCATGAGCGGCCGGGGTCGACGCGGGCACGGCGAGGGATCGGTGTTCCAACGTTCGAATGGGATGTGGGTCGCTCAAGTCGATCTCGGCTGGATCGGTGGCCACCGACGCCGCCGCACGGTCTACGGCAGCAGCGAGCGGGATGTGCTCGCGAAGCGTGACCAGCTGCGCGGTCAGCTGGCGAGAGGTGTCAATCTGGCCGATCCGCCGAGGACGGTCGAACAGTGGCTGAACGAATGGCTTCAAACCGTCAAGGCCGGCGACGGCACCAGCCCATCCACTCTGGCCCGGTACGACCAGATCGTGCGAGTACACCTCATTCCGCTGATCGGGCGGATCAAACTGCCGGCACTCGCGCCACGCGATGTCCAACTGATGGTCAGTCACCTTCGTCAGACCGCCGCTCCGGCCTCCGTCATCAAGATTCACGGCGTATTACGGAACGCTCTCGCAGACGCCGAGCGCATGGACCTGGTCGCCCGCAATGTCGCAAAGGCAGTTCGTTCTGCATCGCTGACACGGACAGAACGGAGGGCACTGACGCCCATCGAAGCACGGCACTTCTCCGCCAGCTGAGCGGAGATCGCCTCGAGAGCGTCTTCATCGTGGCCCTGTCTACTGGACTTCGCCGGGGAGAGGTCCTCGGCCTCCGCTGGCAGGACATCGATCTCTCCGGCCGGACACTCTTCGTTCGTCAGACGGTGCAGCGGATCAGCGGCGAGCTGCGGTTCGTGCCGCCAAAGACCCATCGGTCCACACGTTCGATGCCGCTGTCTCAACTCACCATCTCCGCCATCACGGCACAGCGGGTGCGTCAGGCAGAGGACCGACTATTTGTCGGCGCCGCCTGGGAGGACCACGGCCTGGTGTTCGCAACCCACCTCGGAACGCCGTTAGAGCCCAGGAATGTGAATCGCCGATTCAGCACCGCCCGCACTGCTGCCGGCTTGGAATGGGTGCGGCTTCATGACCTGCGGCACGCCTTCGCAACGTTCTTACTTGACCAGGGCGAGGAGCTCAGGACCGTGATGGACCTGCTCGGTCATTCCACGATTCGGCTGACCGCCGACACCTACGGACACGTCTTGCCGTCGCGCGCACGAAGCGCCGCGGATGCCGTCGATCGAGTGCTAGGAGGAAGCAAGTGACATCGCCAGGAATGCCCTTGGCTGTAGTTAGGCTGTACCAACCCAAGATTGCTGGTGGGCTTGGATCATCCTGTGACGCGAAACCGCAGGTCAGACCCTGTGGAGACGAAGAGAATCGAACTCTCAACCCCCGCCTTGCAA
>CAWDUY010000002.1:182500-936425 GCA_963805555.1 uncultured Actinomycetota bacterium | reverse complement strand
GACCAGTCGGGCTCGCGCTTCTCGAGGAACTGGTCGCGGCCCTCCTGGGCCTCGTCGGTCATGTAGGCCAGCCGGGTGGCCTCGCCGGCGAAGAGTTGCTGGCCGACCAGGCCGTCGTCGAGGAGGTTGAAGGAGTACTTCAGCATCCGCTGCGCCGTGGGCGACTTGCCGTTGATCTTGCGGCCCCAGTCGAGGGCGACCTTCTCGAGCTCGGCGTGGGCGACGACCCGGTTGACCGTGCCCATCCGGTACGCCGTCCTCGGCGGAGTACTCGTCGCCGAGGAAGAAGATCTCGCGGGCGAACTTCTGGCCGACCTGGCGGGCGAGGTACGCCGAGCCGAAGCCGCCGTCGAACGAGCCACGTCGGCGTCGGTCTGCTTGAAGCGCGCGTGCTCGCGCGCTGGCCAGCGTCAGGTCGCAGACGACGTGCAGGCTGTGGCCGCCGCCGGCGGCCCAGCCGGGCACGACGCAGATGACGACCTTGGGCATGAACCGGATCAGCCGCTGCACCTCGAGGATGTGCAGGCGCGCCGAGCTTGGCCTTGTCGACGGTTCCCCGGTCTCGCCCGTCGGCGTACTGGTAGCCGGCGCGGCCGCGGATGCGCTGGTCGCCGCCGGTGCAGAAGGCCCACTTGCCGTTCTTGGCGCTCGGGCCGTTGCCGGTCAGCAGCACGCACCCGACGTCGCCCGACGTGCGCGCGTGCTCGAGGACGCGGAGCAGCTCGTCGACCGTGTGCGGCCGGAAGGCGTTGAGTACGTCGGGCCGGTCGAAGGCGATCGCGGACCGTGCCGTGCGCCTTCGCCCGGTGATAGGTCAGGTCGGTCAGGTCCTCGAAGCCGGGCACGTCGTCCCAGTCGTCGGCGTCGAAGATCTCGGACACTCCCTCGATCGCGCTCATGGCCGCGACGCTATCGCCGCTGGAATATCGCGGCCGCGGGTGGTCTTCTGGAGGCATGGCACTTGAAGGCGAGTACGAGCCCAGCCCCGCGCAGTGGGTCCGCGACCAGGTCGAGGAGTTCGAGGCCTCCGACGGCGCGCGAGGCCAACACCCTGCGCGGCAACCCGGAGTGGCCGATCGTGGTGATCACCTCGCGGGCGCCAAGTCCGGCAAGCTCCGCAAGAACCCGGTGATGCGGGTCGAGAGGGACGGCACGTACGTCGCGATCGCGTCGAAGGGCGGCGCGCCCGAGAACCCGACCTGGTACTACAACTTCGTCGACCACCCCGAGGTCGACCTCCAGGACGGCGCCGAGAAGCACCCCTACCGGCGCCCGCTCGCCGAGGGCGACGAGCGCGCCGAGTGGTGGGACTCGCGGTGGCCACCTGGGCGACCGTACGCCGAGTACCAGAAGAAGACCGACCGCGAGATCCCGGTGTTCCTGCTCGAACGCACCTGATCGGCCCCACAATGCCGGTGTGACCACCGACACCCCCCCGACCGCGACCGAGCCCCGACCGGATCAGCACTGCGCCGTTCGGCGCTGGCCGAGCCGACCGAGAACCCGCCCGGGCGGTGGGTCGCCTTCCTGACCCTCGCGAGCATCGGGCTCTGGGCCGGCTTCTTCGGCCCGATCTCCGGTGCTGCTGGCCCAGCAGGCCGAGGCGATCGACGCCGACAGCAAGAAGCAGATCCTCTCGCTGGTCCTCGGCCTGGGTGCCGCGACGTCGGTGATCTGCAACCCGGTCTTCGGGGCCTTCTCCGACCGGACGACGCTGCGCGCCGGGCGGCGGCTGCCCTGGATCGTCGCCGGCGCTCTCGGCGGCGCCCTGTCCCTCGTGGTGCTGTCCGCGGCCGACAACGTCATCGTGATGGCGCTCGGCGGTGCGGCGTCCAGGCGTCGCTCAACGCGATGCTCGCGGCGGTCACCGCGACCGTCCCGGACCAGGTGCCGGTCGGCACCGCGGCAAGGTCGGCGGCATCCTCGCGATCGCCCAGACGGTCGGCGTCGTCGGCGGCACCGGCATCGCGTCGGCGACCGGCAGCATCGCCGCCGGCTACCTGGTCACCGCGGGCTTCCTGCTGGTCCTGACCATCCCCTACTGCCTGGACTCCCGCGACATCCGCTGGCGCCGGACGAGCAGCCGGCGCCGTTCGACTGGGGAGCGTTCCTCCGGTCGTTCTGGGTCTCGCCGCGCGCGCACCCCGACTTCGCCTGGGCCTGGCTGACCCGCTTCCTGGTCAACCTCGGCAACGCCCTCGGCCTGCTCTACCTCCTCTACTACATGCAGGACGTCATCGGCTTCGACAAGGACGAGGCCGCCGACCGGGTGCTGATCCTGACCGCGACGTACGCCGCCGTGCTGATGGCGACCGCGGTGACGTTCGGCATCTGGAGCGACCGAAGCGGCAAGCGGAAGGTCTTCGTGATCTGGTCCGGCGTCGTCGGCGGCTGCGCGTCCCTGCTGCTCGCCGTCGGGCAGACCTGGCCGACCGCGGTGGTCGCGGCGGTGCTGATGGGCTTCGGCTACGGCATCTACACGTCGGTCGACTTCGCGCTGATCACCCAGGTGCTGCCCGGCGCCGACGACCGCGGCAAGGACCTCGGCGTCATCAACATCGCCAACGCCCTGCCGCAGGTGTTCGCGCCCGGGATCGCGGCCGTGATCCTGATCGTGGTCGAGGCGCTTCGGCGGCGTCACCGAGACCAACGGCGACGGGTTCTCCGTGGGCTCACCCGCATCCTCTACGGCAGCGCGTTCGCCGCCGCGATCCTGGGCTCCATCTTCGTCACCCGGATCAAGTCCGTCCCGTCGGTGGGGTAGTCTCTGACACACCTGCTGGAGGAGCCATTTCTGACTCAGCGGGTCTGGGGACCATTTCTGACGCTCAGTGCGCGGGGGCGGCCGCGCGTGCGATCGACATCGCCAGCCCGACCAGGTGGCCGAGCCGGGCGATCTCGGAGTCGAGGAACTCCGGGCCGCCGCGTCGGCCGATGATGACGATCTCGGTCCTGTTGAGCCGGGCGGCGCAGGCGATGGTGTTCTCGTCGTCGTGGGCGGATCGGCTCGGCCCGGTCGACGGGACCCAGGTCGAGGTCGGAGGGCGCCGCCTCGGTCGTGTAGACGATCCCGTCGATCTTGCTCACCCGGGCGGCCCAGTCGGCCCGGAAGGTGACGGGCAGCAGGTCGATCAGCCGGTCCAGCGCACCCTCGGGGTCGGCGGTCAGCTCCTCGACGGCCTCGAGGTCGAGGAAGAGGTTGCCGCCGGCGTTGTAGCGACTGATCCAGATGACGCGGACGCCGTCCAGACCGTTGACCATCGACACGAGGGAGTCGGGCATGGTGCCGGGCGCGATCTCGAGGAGCACGTCGTCGACGGCAGTCCCGTCGCGCTTCTCGACGATCTCGATGGCCTCGATGTCGCCGCCGACCTCACCGATGGCGCCGCGAGCCGTCCCAGCGAACCGGGGACGTCGGGCAGCTCCACTCGCAGCAGGAAGGGCATCACACTCTCCAATCTGCACTCGACCCTAGCCCGACCAGGTTGCGGCGTGGTTTCGCGGACGGCTGGCGGGACAGGTGGCCACCGGACTGACCTCTTCGGGTCAGTGACAAAGGCTCCAGCGCAGGCGGCTTGGGTGGAGAGGTCATCGCAACCCTCGGGAGGAAGCACATGCGCCGCACCATCCTCTGGGCCACCGTCCTGGCCCTCGTCCTCGTCGCGACCGGCACCACGTCGTACGCCGCGTCGAAGTACGTCATCACGTCGTCCAAGCAGGTCAAGAACGGCTCCCTGAGCACGGCCGACCTCTCCAAGGCCAGCCGCCAACAGCTGCATGGCGCGACCGGATCGCCTGGCGCGAAAGAGCGGCACAGGGCCCTGTCGGTCCTGTCGGTCCCGAGTCGGGCCTGCCGGCCCGGTCCATGCGTGCGCCGACTCCCTCACGACCACCATCCCCATCGCCGCGTCGACCAGCGAGACGCTGTTGAGCGTGGCCGTCCCCGGCCGGCGACGTACGTGGTCTCCGCCCGCATCCAGGGACAGACCGGCAACGAGGCCGACCCGGGCAACAACTTCCGCTCCGACTGCGACCTCGCCGGGCCCGGGATCAGCTTCGACGCTCCCCACCTACCAGGTCCGGATGGACCCGAACGTCGAGCGCTACCTGACCTTCGAGGGCGCCGGGACGACAACCGGCGCCGGCACGATCGCCCTGACCTGCTACGCCGGCAATGCGCACCCGTTGAGACGTGATCACCGGCCAGCTCACCGTCATCGCCGTCGACGCCCAACTAGAGGCCAGCCGAGCCGCAGCCCGGTCGCGCGCTGCGCTCGCGTGGCGACCGCGGCGCGGACGGCGGCCTCGGAGCCGACCACGCGCACGTGCTGCGGGCCCGGGTGACGGCGGTGTAGAACAGCTCGCGGGTGAGCAGGCGCGAGTCCTCGTCGGGCAGCAGCACCGTCACCCGCTCGGCCTGGCTGCCCTGGCACTTGTGGATCGTCATCGCGTGCATCGTCTCGACGTCGCCGAGACGCCCGGGGCGAAGTCGCGCGAGCCGCTCGCAGCCGGCGACGAACGCCCGCGGCCGCGCGCCCTGGCGGACCACGACGCCGGTCTCGCCGTTGTAGACGCCGAGCGCGTAGTCGTTGGCGGTCACCAGGAGCGGTCGCCCGACGTACCACTGCCGCTGCCCGAACCGCGGCGTCGACCCCGGTCTCCTCGGCGAGCCACTGCTCGACGCGCCGGTTCCAGTGGCGTACGCCGTAGGGCCCGTCGCGGTGCGCGCACAGCAGCCGGTGCTGGTCGAGCGCGGCCAGCGCGCCGGCGGCGTCGCCGGCGCTCGGCGGCGTCCCGCACGGCGAGGGCGGCGGCGACCGCAGTCGGTGCGCAGCGCCGCCCGATCGCGGCCTCGTCGACGGCCTCCACGAACGCGACCTGCGTCGCACGGCGCGCGCAGCACCGCGATCACCCCGTCGGCGTCGCCCGTCCGCAGGGCCTCGGCGAGCGCCCCGATCTCCTCCCCGAAGCGGTGGTTCTCGGTCAGCGCGGAGACCGGGGAGTCCGGCGCGCCCTCGAAGCCGCGCGACCAGGTCGCTCAGCACCGCGCCGGCGTCGACGGACGTGAGCTGGTCGGGGTCGCCGACGAGCACCAGCCGGCCCTCGGGGCGCATCGCCTCGAGCAGCCGGCGCCATCATCGTCAGCTCGACCATCGAGGACTCGTCGACGACGACCACGTCGTGGGGCAGCCGGTTGCCGCGGTGGTGGCGGAAGCGGGTGGCGTTGCCGGGCCGCCAGCCGCAGCAGCCGGTGCAGGGTCATCGCCGTGAGCCGGCCGCGCAGCCGGCGCCTCGGGCAGGCCGTCGCCAGCGTCGGCGAGCTCGCGCACCGCCTGCTGGAGCCGGGCCGCGGCCTTGCCGGTCGGCGCCGCCAGCGCGATGCGAGCCGCCCGCCGCGCGCGGCTGCCTGGTCGGCGAGCAGCGCGAGCAGCCGGGCGACGGTCGTCGTCTTGCCGGTGCCGGGGCCGCCGGTGAGATCATGGTCCGACGGCCGGGCGGCGCCCGGCGGCCGCGGCCCGCTGCTCGCGCTGGAGTGCCGCGCCGGGCACGCTGCGCCAGCGCGGCGCGAGCGCGGTCTCGTCGACCATCGGGGCGGACCGCGCGACGCGCGCGGCGAGGTCGTCGAGCACCTGCGTCTCCTGCTGGTGGTAGCGGTCGAGGTAGAGCAGGCCGTGCTCCAGGGCACCACGCCGGCGGCGACCAGTGGCAGCCGCCGACCGGCCGCGGCCCAGGCGTCGGGCTCGGGCCAGGGCAGGTCGGGCGCGACGCTCGGGCACCGCCGCGAGGTCGAGGCACACCGACCCGCGGCGCACGGCCCGCACGGCGAGCGCGACCGCCAGCAGCACCCTCTCGTCGGCCTCGCCGCCGAGCCGACCGAGCGGGTGGCGACGTGGACGTCGGCCGCGGTCGAGCACCCCGGCGACGTTGAAGCGCGCGAGCAGGCCGTCGGCGCCGGGCGCGAGGCGCGGTCGTGGTCGCCGACCGGCTCGAAGATGTCGCTCATCGGACGCCACCCGGTCCCGTCGAGCAGGTCGGACAGCGCCTCGACCAGCGCGACCGGCGGACGCCAGGAGAACACCCCGCACGGCGCCCCGTCGACGACCGGCGTGTCCGGGCCCGCACATGCCGCGGAGGTAGAGGTAGAGCACGCCGCCGAGGTGCGCGGCCGGGTCGTAGCCGGGGAGCCGCCAGCGCAGGAAGCGGTGCAGGACCACGGTGTAGAGCAGCGCCTGGAGCGGGTAGTCGGAGTGGCCCATCGCCTCGTCGAGCACCTCGGGGCGGTAGTCGTGGGCGGTCAGCGGCTCGTCCATCGGACCCAGCCAGTTGGTCTTGTAGTCGACCGTCAGGAACCGCGCGCCGACCGTCGACCGCCACCCGCAGCACCACGTCGATCGAGCCGGTGAGGTAGCCGCGCAGCGACTGGGCGGCGAGGTCGGGATCGGCGCAGCGCGTCGGCGTAGACGCGCACCGGGTCACCCTCGGGCAGGTGCCGTCGCAGCAGCGGGGCCAGGTCGCCGAGACGTACGTCGGTCGGGGTCGGCCACCAGGTCGCCCCCGGCGAGCGGCAGCTCGAAGTCGAGCTCGCGCAGCCGGTCGGGCAGGCACCTGACGCAGCGTGCGGTCGCCGACCAGCGGGCCGAGCGGGCGGTCGCACACCGCCACCAGCGCGTCGGCGAGCTCCTCGGGTCGAGGTCGACCGGCCACCAGACCAGCTGCTCGACGATGTGGCGCAGCAGCTCGGCGCGCAAGTCGGCGGCGGCCGGATCGGCGTGCTCGAGGACAGCGTGCACCAGCGAGCCGAAGGTCGCGCCGACCGGCAGCGCGGCCATCGGCGACGGCACGGGCACGTCGCCCGAGAGGGGAGGTCGCGGTCGTCGGCCGTGACGTCGGCGTCCTCGTCGCTGGCGACGACCTCGGGCTCGCGACAGCGCGCGGCCGCGGCGTGGGCGGCGCTCGACGCGGCCAGCGACGAGTAGGACGTACGGCGCCAGCTCGTGTCGACGTCGCGGGTGAACGGCCGCACCCCGAGGGCCGGCGGTCGTCGGGGGCGGCGGGTCGGGCCGGGGTCGGCCAGCTCGGCGAGCTCGAGCGCCGGGCCGCCCGCGTCCCCCCACACGGCGAGGATCGCCACCACCGGTCCTCCTCGACGACCGGCGGCTGTCCGGCACCTCGCCATGCGCGGCGGCGCGCAACAGCATCCGGTGCAGCGGCGAGCGCGCGGTGTTGCTTGGTCGGCGCCCACCAGGCGACGACCTGCGACTGGGCGCGGGTCATCGCGACATAGAGGAGTCGCAGCGACTCGCCGGCGTCCTCGCGCCAGCGCCGACGCACGGTCGCGGCGCCAGCGGCTCGGGCCGCCGACGTCGCGGCACCGTCGCCCCTCGTCGTCGTGGAAGAGCGGCCGGGTCGGCTTCGCGACGTGGCGGTTCCACAGGGCGGGAGGTAGACGACGGGCTACTGCAGGCCCTTGCTGCCGTGGATCGTGACGAGCTGGACGGCCGCAGCGTCGGAGTCGAGCCGACGGGTGCGCTCGGAGGCCACCTCGAGCTTCACGCCTCGGCGACCTGCTCGCGCAGCCAGGACAGCAGCCCGACCAGGCCGAGGCGCTCGGTCGAGACCCGCAGCAGTGACTCGCCGATGTGGCGCAGGTCGGTGTACGGCTTGGCCAGCTTGACCAATCGATCGAATTTCCCGGAGACCACGGGATGCGAGCTCGCCAGGGGGGCGCCGAGCCGGTAACCGATTCCGTCGTCCGAACGGGTGACATACCCGCGAACTTCCAGCGCGGCCAGGTACCGAAATGCGGAACTCTTCGGCAGTTGTACGGCCGCGGCGATGGCGGACAGGGTAATTCCGGACGGGTGTTGCGCCAGCAGGTCGATGATGTCGCAGACGCGGTCAACAGCACGTAATGGATACATGCTTTGGCGCGTTTCGACAGCTTTGGTCACCACGAAATCCCTCTCGATACTCGATCACAGGTCGGCCGACGCGTGGGGATCAGCGGTGTCCCTGACGGCCAGCAGCACGATGCCTTCGTCGCCAAGTTGCGGCAACGATACTCGTGCGCCGGATGATGCGGCATCATCCATTTGGACAGCGGGAGGTTTCACTCCCAGGTTACAGACGCGCCAGAACCGCTCTCATGACGCAGGTCAATGGTGTTTCGAGGCGCCTAGTGTCACGCTGAGCTGTCAGTGCGCGTCAGGCTCGTTCCGTGCAGCACGCGACTCCAAGAACGCAAAAGGGCAATCTGTCGGCCGGTGCCCAGCCTGTCGGCAGCAGGTCAGCACCGCTGACGGAGATGATCCGATCGGCGATACCACCCGGGGGGAGGCAGGAATCCGGACCGATCCACGGCTGGTGGCGGATTGACGCACACGTTCTTGTGACCAACTTTTTTGGCAGGCTCGGCTGGGGACCTCCACAATCTCCCAGCCGAACGTGGAAACCATTGGTCGATTGTGCGTGCAGGGGATGAGAAGCGAATTCGGTGGGGTGATTCGCGACACGCCAAGGCACCGACCGTATCGATGACGAAGAGCGAATGAGCCGGTTCCGCCGCGGGGCCTGCGAATTCCCTGCTTCTATAGTGTCGTGGTGTTTGTCTTCGTGCTGAACTCACAGTCCGGTGTGCCGGTGTATGTCCAGTTGATCCAGCAGGTCAAGAACGGACTCCGGATGGGGGTATTGCGTCCGGGTGACCGGCTGCCAACCGCGAAGGACGTCGTCGGCTCGTTGGCCATCAACCCGAATACCGTGCTCAAGGCGTACCGGGAACTGGAGCGCGAGGGACTCGTTTCGCCGCGTCCCGGCCTGGGGACGTTCATCCGGCAGGGCCTCGGGTCGGCCTCCCCCGAGAGTCGTGATCGGTTGTACGCCGAGCTCCGCTCATGGATGGACCGAGCAACGGCGGCGGGTTTGGACGACGAGGACATTCTCGCGATGTTCGCAGGTGCCCAAGAGGCGTCGGCGTCCCGCAGTGCATGACCGAGCGGGCGCGTGGGACCCGGCGCCTCAGCGTCGTGCCGACACCGGCGGCAACTGACGGGCGCATCGGTTCGGTCACTCCCGCAGTCCACGGCGAGCTGGCAATTGAGACTGTAGGTGCGGGGATTCGGTACCGGCGACGGTGGGCGCTTGTCGATTGTTCGCTGCAGATCCCGCAGGGCAGCGTGACCGCCGTCGTCGGGCGGAACGGCGCCGGAAAGACCACCTTGTTCAAGATGCTGGCCGGTTTACTGCGACCGCAGGCCGGCTCGGTAGCGGTACTGGGCGAGCCGGTCTGGCCCGCACGGGCCGACCTGTTGGCCCGAGTCGGGTTCGTCGCACAGCAGAAGCCGTTGTACGGCGGACTCTGTGTCCCGGACCTGCTCACCCTGGGGCAGCGACTCAACCCTGTGTGGGATCGGCAGTTCGCCACCGACCGGCTGCGGGACCGCTCCGTGCCCTTCGATCTCAAGATCGGCAAGATGTCCGGCGGCCAGCGAACGCAGGTCGCGCTGGCCCTGGCACTGGCCAAACGCCCCGATCTGCTGTTGCTGGACGAACCGCTGTCCGCCCTTGACCCGCTGGCGCGCCGGGAGTTCATGGGCGCCCTGATGGTCGATCTCGCGGAGCGTGACGTCACGGTCGTAATGTCATCGCATTCACTGACCGACCTGGTCAGGGTGGCCGACTCGCTGGTGGTGGTTGACGCTGCTCGCGTCCGGATCGCGGAGCGTATTGACGACCTGCTGGCGCAGCACCAGGTGCTCGTCGGCCCCGCGGATGACGCCGACCGGGTCGGCGACAGGCTCACCGTGATAGCCGCCCAGCGTGGCGATCGGCAGGCGAACCTGCTGGTCAGGGGTGACGATCCCGCCCTGCGGATCGATCCGCGCTGGAAGGTTCAGCAACCCACTGTCGAGGACGTGGTGCTGGCTTATTTGAACAAGCCGGTGCCGTGACGCGCGGACTGGTGCTGGCGACGCTCCGACTGCACCGCGCGCAGATCGTGGTCACCGCGGCGTTCCTCGTCGTGCTGCTCGCGACTGCGGCGCTGCACGGATCGGTGTCGGCCGGTTTCATCGCCGGACGAGACGCGCAGACCTGCGGACCGGCCGGTTGCGGGTCACTGGCTCATGACGTCGCACAACGGTTCCAGCTGGGCGGTACCTTGCTCGGTTATCTGGCCCTGTTACCGGCCGCGATCGGCGCCTTCTGGGGAGCGCCGCTGCTGGGCCGCGAATTCGAGACCGGCACCACCAGCTTCGCCTGGACCCAATCGGTCACCCGGCGATCCTGGGTGCTCACCAGGATCATCACCCTGGGACTGCTGGTTGCCCTGGGCGGCCTCGTCATGGGACTGGTTGTCAATCAATGGCTTTCGGTGTTCAGCGGCTTCAACCTGATCGATGGCACCGGTGCGGACATGTCGTTCGCGCAGGTTCGCGGCGCCGGCGCAATGGCATGGTGGCTGCTCGGGTTCGCCGTCGGCACGGCAAGCGGCGCCTTGCTGCGCCGAACCGTGCCGGCCATGGTGGTCACCGTCGCCATCGTGGTCGCGGCGACGATCGCCCGAAATCTCCTCGTCGCGGCCATGCCCGAGGCGCAGCTGCCGATAGGGCTCGAACCGCTCCGGGTCGTCGAGATCCTGGTCCTGCTCTCGGCTGCCGTGCTGTTGGCCGCCGCCAGCACCTGGATGACGGGTCGTGCCCGCGGGTAGCAGTCGGCTCGCCGTTGCTCAACCGTTACCGAAGCCGCTATTTCCTTAGTGCATTCATCTCATAGTCTGGCGGCGGCGAGGGGTGAGCACATCCAACCGGGCTCTGGGATGCGCTCAACGTCAGGCGGTGTCCGCCGCGGACCACCGTCCGTGACTCCGCCAGCAGTACCGGGGGCACATCGCGAGCAACAAGTGCGCGGAAATGCCAGAAGGGGCTCCAGCATCTGCTGGAGCCCCTTCTGGCACTGCGCGCTGACCTGCCGGCCGCTGACGGCCGCCGGATCAGCACCACTGGTCGGGGTGACAGGATTTGAACCTGCGACCTCTTCGTCCCGAACGAAGCGCGCTACCAAGCTGCGCCACACCCCGAGGCCTCGACGAGTCTAGCCGATGTCGTCAGGTGTTCCGGACCACCGAAATCGCACCGCGCGCAGCAGCGCCGACCGCCTCGCGATGCCCTATCGGGACCGCAGCGTGATGAGGGTCGCTTCCGGGCGGCAGCAGAAACGCATCCGCAGGTACGGGCTGGTACCCAGGCCCGCGGAGACGTTGAGCATGGTGTGCGAACCCCAGCGGGACAGCCCTCTGGCCCTCGACCGGTCGATTCCACAGTTCGTCACCAGGGCGCCGACACCGGGCAGCCGCACCTGCCCGCCGTGGGTATGGCCGGCCAGCACGAGGTCGTAGCCGTCGGCCGCGAAACTGTCGAGCACGCGTGGCTCCGGTGCGTGGGCGACCCCGATCCGGACGACCGCGGCCCGGTCCGCGGGACCGGCGATCTTCTCGTAGCGATCCCGACGCGTATAAGGGTCGTCGACCCCGGCCAAAGCGATGCGTTGCCCGCGCACCGTGATCGTCGCGGTGGCGTTGGTGAGGTCCTGCCAGCCGCGTTCGGCCTGCGCCGCGCGGAGGTCCTGCCAGGGCAGCGGTGCGCCCTTGGGGACCGGGGGCTTCGCCGGCAGGAAGTAGCGGTGCGGCGATTTCGGCACCGGGGCGTAGAAGTCGTTGTTCCCGAAGACGAAGGCGCCCGGGACGTCCAACAGTTCGCCGAGCGCGGTGACCGCCAGTGGAACTGCATTGAGGTGCGACAAGGTGTCACCAGTGTTGATCACCAGGTCCGGGCGCAGGTCGGCCAGCGCCGAAACCCAGGCGATCTTGCGCTGCTCGCCGGGGCTGATGTGCAGGTCCGAGATGTGCAACAGGCGGATCGGCCACGCGCCCTGATCGAGCACCGGCAGGTCGAATCGCCGGAGGGCGAACAGCCTTGGCTCGGCCAGGGTCGACCAGGCCAAGGCGGCGGTACCCGCAGCGGCAACCGTTCCTGCAGCCGTCAGAACGGTCCGCGTCGAGTTCATGAGGTCAGCCGCCCGCGCCGCCCGCTGAGATGTACAGCGTGATGGCCCCGCCCGGTGGTGCCGTCGACTTCGGGCTCTGCTCGACGACGATGTTCACGGCGGTGCCCTGCCCGGTTCGCGCGACCGGAGTGTTCACCGTGAAGCCGGCCGCCGTCAGTTGCGCCTTGGCCTCCTCCACGTTCTTGCCGACCGTGTTCGGCACCTGCGTGTTCGCCGATCCCTTCAGGTAGGCCGCCGATGCCGGCCGGAAGAAAGTATCCGGCTGACCCTCCTTCAGCGGTTTCATTGCCGCGAACCAGGTGGCCGCCGGAATCGATCCGCCGGACACGCCGTTGCCGGCCATCGCCTCGTCGGTGGAACAGGTGCGGATCGGGTCCCGGCAGATGGACTGCGGACGCGGCTCGGAATCCCAAAGGATCACCGACGCGCTCATCTCCGGGGTGAAGCCCAGGTAGGCGGAGGACTTGTACTCCTGGGTCGTGCCGGTCTTGCCGGCCGCCGTCCAGGTCCAGCCGGCGCCGGCGGCGGACCCGGCTGCGGTGCCGTTACCGGTCAGGTCGCCTTCCATCGCGACGGCCAGGGTGCGCGCCAGTTCGGCCGGAACAGCCTGCTCGCAGGGCGTCTTGTCCCAGGTCACGAACTTGCCGGTGCGATCGGTGATGGTGTCGATCGGCGTCGGTGGGCACCACTTGCCGTCGGAGTTCAGGGTGGCGCCGACGTTGGCCAACTCCAGCGGGCTGACCGGGGACACGCCGAGGGTGAAGGACGCCATCTTCTGCGCTGTCACCTGAGCGGTGTAGTCGGTGCCGGCACCGGCGAAGGCGGGGTCGACGATTCCGGCGTCCAACGAGTAGCCGCGCAGGCCGAGTCGCACCGCCATCTCGGCCACCTTCTGCAGCCCGACCTGGTCTTCCAGGGCGACGAACGCGGTGTTCGGGGAGGTCGCCAATGCCTGCGCCAGCGTCATCGACGCCGGGTAGCTGCCGGCGTTCTTGAACGACCCGTTCGGCACCAGGGGGCTGGTGTACGCGGCGGGGACGTCCACCTGGGCGTTGGTGCCCAGCCCGCTCTCCATCGCGGCGGCCGCGGTGAACACCTTGAACGTCGACCCCGCCCCGAGCGGCGCAAAGGTGGTCGGCAGCCGCTGGACGGTCTGCCCCTTGCTGACATCGAGGCCATACGGTCGGTTCGCGGCCAGCGCGAGCACCTTGCGGGGCTCGTCCTTGCCGACGACGGCGACCGCATTGGCGAGCCGCTCCACCCCGGGCACGGTGGGGTCGGCCTGGGCGGTCGCCGCGGCCTTCGCCGATGCCATCACGGCGGGATCCATCGTCGTCTTGATCGTCCAGCCGCTCCGGGCCACGGTCTTCGCGTCGAATCCGGCGGCCGCGAGGTAGTCAAGCGCGTACTGACAGAAGAAGCCGTTGGTCTCCGAGTTGTCGGCCGGGATGCAGCCGTTCCGGGTCCGTTTGGGGTTCAGCCCGAGGTCCTGCTTCTTGGTTTCCTCGGCGGTCGCCTTGGACAGCCGGCCGGCGGCGACCATGACGTCGAGGACCAGGTCGCGGCGGGCTCTGGCGTCCTGCACGTGGTTCTCGTCCAGCGGGTTGTACTTCGGTGGGTTGTTGACCATCCCGGCCAGCAACGCGGCCTGGGCCAGCGACAACTTGTCGGCGGAGACCCCGAAGAACCACTGAGACGCGGCCTCGGCGCCGTACTGCGACGGCCCGAAGGCCACCAGGTTCAGGTACCGCTCGAGAATCTCGGCCTTGCTCAGCGTCTGCTCGAGGCTCAGGGCCATCTTCGCCTCGCGGAGCTTGCGGATGGGGGTCGTCGCGATGGCGTCGGCCTTCTCCGCCTCGGTCTTCGCCTCGACGAGGTAGAGGTAGTTCTTGACATATTGCTGAGTCAGCGTCGATCCGCCCTGCGGGGAGTTCGTGCTGGACTGCGCGTTCCGCAGCAGCGCACGCACGGTTCCGCGCCAGTCGACGCCCTGGTGCTGGTAGAAGCGCCGGTCCTCCATCGAGATCACGGCGACCTGCAGGTAATCCGAGATCGAGGACAACGGCACATGGACGCGGTTCTGGTCGTACAGGGTGGCGAAGGTGGCGCCGCTGGCGTCAGTGAGGGTGGTGCGCAGCGGGATCTCGCCGTCCAGTGGATCGGCCTTGGCGTCCTCGATGGCGGTGGTCACCGAGTTCGCCGCCAGACCCATGCCGACCGAATAGGGGAGCAGCAGACCGGCGACCAGCACCCCAGCCAGCAGGGTGCCGAGCACCAGACGTCCAAGACCGCTCATCGCACGCACTGACCCAGAGTACCGGCGGGTACGTGTGAGGACCGTGATCTACCGCTGGGAGCGATGGCCGAATCACCGCCCGGCCACCATGATCCGGGCCACAGTTTCCCACCGCGGGTCAGCAGGCCGTCAGCCGGCGGCCGATTTCCCGCAGCGCCGGCAGGTCGTGGGCGTCGGAGGGCAATGCGGCGACCTCGATGACCGGCAGGTCTGTGTGGACCCGGTCGAACCTGGCCCGCATGTGTAGTTCCGCCGAGCGGACCGCGAGCCGCTCGGCGTGGATCTGCAACACCGCCGAGGTCAGCGGGGCCGTCCGTGCCAGCTTTCCGACGCCGGCCTCGGCGGCTGCCAGTGGCAGTTCGGCGAGCGGCGGATGCGTCCGGTTCAGGATGAGGCCGGCCAGCGGCATGTGTTCGGCGCGGAGCCGGTCGGCGAAATACGACGCCTCGCGGAGTGAGTCGGCCTCGCAAATGGACACCACGACGAACTTGGTGCCGGCCGCCCGCAGTAGCTCGTAGGTCGCCTGCGCGCGCTGCCGGAAGCCACCGAACATGTCCTCGAACAGCTGCACGAACTGGGCGGCGTCCTGCAGCATCTGGCCGCCGAGGATGGTGGTGACCGCCCTGGAGAACAGCGCGAAACCGGCGCCGACGATCTTCATCACCCCGCGGCTGGGCGTCGCCAGCAGCTTGATCATCCGGCCGTCCATGAATGATGACAGCCGTTGCGGCGCGTCCAGGAAGTCCAACGCCGATCTGCTGGGCGGCGTGTCGACGACGATCAGGTCGAACTGGTGGGTGGCGGACAGGGTGCTCAGCTTCTCCATCGCCATGTACTCCTGGGTGCCGGAGAACGACGTGGAGATCACTTTGTAGAACGGGTTGGCCAGGATCGCGGCGGCCCGGTCCGGGGTGGAGTGGGCGGCCACCATCTCGTCGAAGGTGCGCCGGGTGTCCAGCATCATGGCCCACAGTTCGCCGGCCGGGTCGGCCAGCTCGATCTCGACTCGCCGCGGGTCGTTGTCGAGTTCCTCCAGGCCGAGGGACTGCGCCAGGCGTTTGGCCGGGTCGATGGTCAACACCGCGACCTTGCGGCCGGCGTCGGCCGCCCATAGCGCCATTGACGCCGCCGTCGTCGTCTTGCCGACCCCACCGGAGCCGCAAGTCACCACAATCTTGGTCCGCGGATCGGCCAACACCGGCGCCAGGTCGAGTTTCGTGTGCTGGCTCATCGTCCGACCTCTCTTGGCTGATTCATCGAACCCCCTGCTCGGCGAGCCGGTCGGCCAGCTCGTACACCCCGCCGAGATCGGCGCCCTCCACCAACCGGGGCAGCGACAGCATCGGCAACCCGGTCGCCGCGAGCTGGGCCCGGCAGTCGGCCTCGTCCAGCACCCGGACGGCATGTTCGGCGGCCTGGGTCGCCAGGCCTTCGAGCATGGCATCGTTCGGCGTGATCCCCGTCTCCGTCAGCCCGGCGGCGAGCCGTGCGGTGTCCAGCCGGCCTTCGGCCGCCGGCCGCAGCGAGTTCGCCGGCAGCCGGGACTCGGTGGCGGCGTTGACGATGATCGTGCCGACCGGCAGGTCCGTCTCGCCCAGATGGGCGATGGCTTCCAGGGTTTCGGTGGTGGGCATGTCCTCCAGCAGTGTGACCAGGTGCACGATCGTGTCGGGGGAGTGCAGCAGCCGGACGACGCCCTCGGCCTGGCTGTGGATGGGACCGCGTTTGGCCAGGCCGGCCATCGCCTCGGTGACGGACAGGAAGGTCACCACCCGGCCGGTCGGTGGCGCGTCCATGACGACGTGGTCGTACACCGGCAGGTTGTCGTTGCCCTTGCGGGTGACGGTCTCCTTGACCTTGCCGGTCAGCAGGACGTCCCGCAGCCCCGGGGCGAGCGTGGTGGCGAACTCGACCGCGCCCATCTTCTTCAGGCTGCGACCCGCGAAGCCCAGGTTGTAGAACATCTCGAAGTACTCCAGCAGGGCGGCCTCGACGTCGATGCACAGGGCCCTGACCTCGCCGCCGCCGGTGGCGATGGCCACCTTGCGTTCCTCGTAGGGCAGCGGGGGAACGTCGAACAGCCGGGCAATTCCCTGCCGCTCCTCCACCTCGACCAGCAGCACCCGCCGGCCGTTCGCGGCCAGGGCCAGGGCGAGCGCAGCGGCCACGGTCGTCTTTCCGGTCCCGCCCTTACCGGTGATGACGTGCAACCGGGCCCGTCGGCACGCGGTGGTCCAGGGTTCCTCGAACCCGGCGGCCGCCGGCCCGTTGGAAGCGGAATCGTCCGAGCCGCCGCCGCTCGCGACCTTGGCTCTGGTTGTCGTCATCGGTTCGCCTCGACCTGAGCAGCTGTGAAGGGGGCGTCGTTGATCGTCAGGTCCACAGTGGCGCCTGCCGCCAGCGTCCTTTCGACAGTGCAGTTCCGTTCGATGGCGCGGTGGATCACCGTGAGCAACCGCTCGCGATCGGCAGTTTCCAGAGCGGACAGGTCGACGACCAGTTCCTCGTACAGGTTCGGATACCGCTCGTCATGATTGGGTCCGGCCACCCGAACGGTGACCGTGACGTCGGCGCCGAGCCGGCGGGCGATCGAGTGGTCGGCGCTCATCCCGGCGCAGCCGGCCAGCGCGATCTTCAACAGCTCGCCGGGAGTGAAGACGTCACCGGCCTCGACCGGGCCCATCCGAACCTGAGCACCGCGGGCGTTGTGACCGGTATAGCAGCGGGTGCCGACGCGTTCGGCCCACAGCCCGTCTTGGTGGGCCGCGGTGGAAGGGACGCTCATCCCTTGATCCTGCCAGGCGGCCCGGCGGGCGGTTGCGCGCTCCGGCGGCGGTCGCGTTCGAGGATCCCGGTGGTGCTGCTCGGCAGCACCGGCTGACCGGCGCGTCGGCGCCCTGGGCTGCGAGGATGCGCGGTGTGCGCTTTCGTTCCTCGCTCGGCCTGACGCTGGGCACGATGGCGTCCGCGAATCTGCTGTCGAACCGGATCCTGCCGAACGCGAACGCCGCGGTCGGTCTGGGCCTGGTGGGCGGCCTGGCCGTCATTGCCAGGGCCAGCGGATTGAGTGCCGACGATCTCGGCCTCGCACGTCGCACCTGGGGCGCCGGCCTCCGCTGGGGCGCCATCTCCGCTGCCGTCGTCGCGGCGGGCTACGGCGTCGCTGCACTGATTCCCGCCATCCGTGACGTCACCGCCGAATCGTCCACCTCCTGGCCGGACGCGCTGGTCAAGGCCCTGGTGGTGATCCCGCTCGTCACGGTGATCCCCGAGGAGTTCGCCTTCCGGGGAGTGCTGTGGGGCCTGCTCCGCCGGGAGTCGGGCCGTCGAGCGGCCACCATCGTGTCGTCCGCGCTGTTCGGGCTGTGGCACGTTTTACCGTCGTTGGGCGGCGGTGCGGCGAACGAGACGGTTGCCGATGCCGTCGGTGACGGGCCGGCGGGCATTGTCTTCCGGGTCGTTGGAACGGTGGTGCTGACCGGGCTGGCCGGGGTGGTGTTCTGCGAGCTACGTGCCCGCAGCGGCAGCCTGCTGGCGCCGGTCATGGTGCACTGGGCCATCAATGGCTTCGGCGAGCTGTTCCTGCTGGTGAGCTGAGCGCGGAGATCCGGTCCGGGCCCGCGATCGTGACCTGAGTGTCGTTTTTCTCCCGCATACTCCGTGCTGGCAAACCATGTTCGACCAAAGGGATGAACGAGATGACGACGCAGCCCGCCGCCGAGGCAGCGCCAGCACCGATTGCGGACACCGATTCATCCGGATCGCCCGCTGCGCGTCGAACGCGTCAATGGTTCCGCTACACGTTGCCGGGCGCCTGGGTGGCGCTGATCTTCATTTGCTTGTCGTTCACGCCGTCCCTGCTGCCCAGGCCCGCCTTCTTCCAGGGCTTCGTCTGCGGGCTGAACGGCGCGATCGGTTACGGCATCGGCGTCGTCGGGGCATGGCTGTGGCGGCAGTTCGCCGACCGGCCGGCCCGCCCCGCGGGACGGCGGTCCTGGCAGGTGTTCTTCATCGTCGGAGCGGTGGCGTTGGTAACCTCGTACGTCCTCGGGCTGCGCTGGCAACTGCAGATCCGCGAGCTGATGAGCGTGCCCGCCGAGGGCTTCTTCGCCCAACTGCTGCTGCCGGTGGTCGGCGCGCTGATCTTCGTCGCGCTGGTCGCGGCCGCGCGCGTGATTCGGGGGCTCTTCCGCTGGGTCGCGGATCGACTCGGCCGGTGGATGGGTCGCCGGGCCGCCCGCGGAGTGGGCTGGGTGCTGGTGGCCGGGCTGACCTTCCTGCTGATCAGCGGGGTGCTGCTGGACGGCGCAATCGGGGTGGCGGACAGCAGTTTCTCGGTGCTGGACACCACCACCGCCGACGCGGCCAGTCAACCAGAGACCCCGTTACGGTCGGGCGGTCCGGAATCGCTGGTCCCCTGGGACACGCTGGGATTCCAGGGCCGGAACTTCATCGGCACCGGCCCGACGGCCGAGCAGATCGCCGCCTTTACCGGCGCGGCCGCGGCGGACCCGATCCGGGCGTATGCCGGGATCGCGTCGGCAGCCGAGGTGGAGGCGCGTGCGCAACTGGCCGTCGACGATCTGGAGCGTGCCGGCGGGTTCGACCGGAAGTACCTGCTGGTCGCAGGTACCACCGGCACCGGTTGGGTGGACCCGGGCGCGATCGACAGCCTGGAGTACGAGACCGGTGGTGACGTGGCCAGCGTCGCGATCCAGTACTCCTACCTGCCGTCGTGGGTGTCGTTCATCGTGGACCAGAGCCGGGCCAGGGAAGCCGGGCGGGCCCTGTTCGACGCCGTGTACGACAGGTGGAACGACCTGCCCGCCGATCAGCGGCCGGAACTGCTGCTGTTCGGCGTCAGCCTCGGGTCCTTCTCCGGTGAGGCCGCCTTCAGCGGCGAGTTCGACCTGCGAAACCGCACCGATGGTGCCCTGTTCGCCGGCCCGCCGAACTTCAACACGCTGTTCCGCGAGTTCACCGACGGCCGGGACGCCGGCAGCCCTGAGGTGCAGCCGGTGTTCCGGGACGGCCGGACCGTGCGATTCACCGACGACCCGAGCGGGCCGATCTCGCCGGACGCCCAACCGTGGGACGGCACCCGGGTGCTGTACCTCTCGCATCCGTCGGACCCGATCGTCTGGTGGAGCACCGATCTCATCCTGGGCCGCCCGGACTGGCTCGAGGAGCCGGCCGGCAGCGACGTCCTGGACGAGATGGTGTGGATCCCGTTTGTGACCTTCTGGCAGGTCACCGCGGACATGGTCGAGCCGGTCCCGGTGCCGCAGGGGCACGGCCACAGTTACACCAGCCAGTACGTCGACGGCTGGGCCCAGGTCATCCAACCGCCCGGATGGTCGACGGCGAAGGCCGATCAGCTGCGGGAGATCATCCTGGCCCAGTGAGCGGCTTGCCGGTGGTCAGTCGGCGAGCGCCATCACACCGATTGCGACCAGCGGCACGGCAATCAGCACGCCGCCCACCCAGAGCGGGAGCAGCAGCGCCGCGACAAACCCGACCGGGATGACGATCGCCCCGACCGCCGCGTGTTTGGTGGCCCGGGCGATCGTCCAGCCGGGCCGGTCGCGGAGGGTGTCGTACCAGAGCAGCACCAGGATGCCCAGCAGGATGGCGACGATGGCCGCCGCCGCCCAGTGCCACCCGTCCGCCGCCATTGCTACAGGATAGGGATGTCCGGATCTTGGTCGCGGGCGACGAAGTCAACTGTCGCCATCACCCCTAGAGTCTGTGGCATGTCAAACCCCTCCACCCCGCGCAAGACCTTCGAGTACTCCACCGTTCCCCTCATCACGCACGCCACCAAGGCGATCCTGGACACCTGGGGCGAGGACGGCTGGGAGCTCGTTCAGGTCGTGCCCGGACCGAACCCGGAGCAGCTGGTGGCCTACCTGAAGCGGGAACGCGCATGACGATCAAGGACCGGCTGACCGAGCTGGGCATCACCCTGCCGACCGCGGCCGCACCCGCGGGTTCCTACATGCCGACGGCGCGGACCGGGAACCTGCTGTTCACCGCCGGGCAGCTGCCGTATGTCGACGGGCGGCTCCCGGCCACCGGTCGGGTCGGCGCCGAGGTGTCGCCGGAGGACGCCAAGGGCTATGCGCGGCAGTCGGCGCTGAACGTGCTCGCGGCCGTCGAGGCCGCCGTCGGGTTGGACAATGTCGAACGGGTCGTCAAGGTGGTCGGCTTCGTGGCGTCGGCGGAGGGTTTCACCGGTCAGCCCGGCGTCATCAACGGCGCGTCCGACCTGTTCTTCGAGGTGTTCGGCGAGGCCGGTCGGCACGCCAGGTCCGCCGTCGGCGTTGCCGAGTTGCCATTGGGCGCGCCGGTGGAGGTCGAAGCGATTCTGCAGGTTCGCTGAAACCGAATTCACCGTGCGACCCGCGACCTGTTGTGGGCGTGCGCTTCCCGCATGCCGGGCAGCAGTTGTCGCGGGTCCGCCGGTTCGGTGCCGCCGACAAGTGATGCGAGGTAGCGCTTGTCGGCCGTCCGCCGGGCCCGTGCTGCGGCGTTGCTGACAGCGGGACGCCCGTGCCCGGGGATCACCACGCGTGCCTGTTCGACGAACGGCCGTAGCGAGGCCAGGCCGTCGGCGTAGTCCTCCGGGGTGGATTCCTCCAGCAGCGGCAGTTCGACGTCGCTGAGCATGTCACCCGCGACCAGCGTCGCTGCTGCCGGAATCCACAGCGCCGTATGGCCTTTCGCGTGAGCGTCATGGGTGATCAAATCGACAGTCGGGCCATCCCATGGCACTCGGCTGCCGGAGACCCCGGTGACCTGCCCGACGAGTGGGGCGAGTTCGACCGGCCAGCCCGGGCCGAGGGCCTCGATCAGTGCGGAAAGGTCAGCTCCCGCAAGGTGTGTCGTCGCGCCTGATGCCCACCTGGGTGCCGCGCCGAAGCCCGGGTGCCAGAGCAGGTGGTCGTGATGGGCATGGGTGGCAAATCCGGCCGTGACCGCGATTCCGGCTGCCGCGAGATCGTCGGCGATCCAGGCCAGCTCGTCAGGGTCCCACCCCGGGTCAACCAGCAACGCTGCCCCGCCGGAAATGACGACGGTGCTGGTGGTGCGTTCGCGCCGACTCGTCGTGACGCCAATCCTGACCTCGTCATCGACGAGCCACTGCCAGCTGCCGGCCACCTCACTACGGTAGCCAGATTGCCGGCGCCTCGGCACGGAGGTGGGCGCCGCTTTAAGTTGGCGCCGGGCTCGGGGATGAGGCGCCGGGCTTGCCCGATGTCCAGGAAGGGCATGTGGCTCCGAGCGAGCTAGTTGGCGGCACGGCTGCGCGTCAATGGGGGACCCCCGGATAGGTTGGGTGAGTGACCCGACCCGCCAGCGCCGACGCCGCCCTGCAGGGTACTGAACTGATCCGGCCCGCCGCGACCGTGATGTTGATCAGGGACACCTTCCCCGGCCTGGAGGTTTTCGTCCTGCGCCGGGTCGCGGCGATGGCCTTCGCCCCGGGTATGACGGTCTTCCCGGGCGGGGGCGTCGACCCAACGGACCGGGTCGGTCCGCTGGCGTGGCTGGGCCCGGACCAGGCGTGGTGGGCGGACCATCTGCAGGTCGAGCCGGACGCGGCGCGGGGACTGTTGGTCGCTGCGGTCCGTGAGCTGTTCGAGGAGACCGGGGTGTTGCTCGCGGGGGTGGCCGGTGATGGACCCATCGGCGGTCTCGACGACTCGACCCGGTTGGCCATGATCGATCACCGGATCACCCTGTCCGTTGCGCTGGCAGTCGCCGGACTGCATCTGCGGGCCGATCTGCTGCGCCCGTGGGCCAACTGGATCACCCCACCCGGACGCACCCGGCGGTACGACACCTTCTTCTTCGTCGCCGCATTGCCCGACGGTCAGGAGGCCGAGATGCTCACCACTGAGGCAGATCTCGGCCAGTGGCGGTCACCGCAGGCGCTGTTCGCGGAGCGGGATGCCGGCACAACGGCCCTGATGCCGCCTACCGTTGCCATGCTCACCGACCTGGCGGAGTTCGGCTCCGTTCCCGAGGCGATGGCCGCTGAACGGATCGTCACACCGGTCCGGGTCCGGGTCGGCGACTTCCCCGGCTTTGACTGAGCGAGCAGGTTGGGTGAGAGGGTGCAGCAATGACGATCGCGCAGCCGCGGAGGGCAACCGACCTGGCGGCATTCCTGCTGGCGCCCAACCCCGGCCCGATGACGCTGGACGGCACGAACTCCTACGTCCTGACCGGCGCCGGTTCGGCATCATCCATCGTGGTCGACCCCGGTCCGGGCGACGCCGGTCACCTGGCTGCGCTGGCGGCGGCCGGGCCGATCGACCTGATCCTGATCACCCACCGGCACCACGACCACACCGAGGGCGCTGCCGAATTGGCGCGGTTGACCGGAGCGCCCGTTCGGGCCGCGGACCCACGCTTCTGCATCGACGATGCGCCGCTGGTGGACGGCGAGATCATCGAAGCCGCAGGCCTTGTCGTCACGGTGATCGCCACCCCAGGGCACACCGACGACTCGGTGTGCTTCCTGCTCGGTGGCGATGGGTCGACCGGCTCTGTACTAACCGGCGACACCATCCTGGGTCGCGGCACCACCGTGATCGCGCCGCCGGACGGGAGCCTGCGCGCCTACCTCGCCTCGCTCCGGTTGTTGGCGGCGCTGGGACCACGTTTCGTGTTGCCGGCCCACGGGCCGCAGCTACCGGATCTGCAGTCCGTCGCCGCGCAGTATTTGGCGCACCGCGAACAGCGGCTCGACCAGATCCGTTCCGCCCTGGACGTTCTCGGCGCCGATGCGGCGGTGGGGGCCGTCACCGATCTGGTCTATGACGACATCGACCCATCCGTCAGGTTCGCTGCGGAGTACTCCGTCGCCGCACAGTTGGCGTACCTGCGGGGTGCGGAAACGGGACCGCAGCAGCAGTGAGCGAGTCCGGCCTGGACGCCGTCCTGCCCCTGCTGGCCTGCCCGCACTGTGCTCAGTCGCTGAACCGCCGGGCCGGTGGTGTTGCCGGTTGCGTCGACGGTCATCGCTTCGACATCGCCCGACAGGGTTATCTGTCGTTGCTGGGCAGCCGGTCTCGCACGGACACCGGTGATTCGGCGGACATGGTGCAGGCCCGGGTGGCTTTCCTCGGGGCCGGTCACTACCGGCCGATCGCCGACGAGATTGCCGCCAAGGTGATCGATGGGCCCGTCCTGGAGATCGGCGCCGGCACCGGGTACTACCTCGGCGGTGCGCTCGACGGGTTGCTCGACAACGGGTCCGCGGCCGATCTTGCGGTGGGGATCGCGCTGGACGCCTCCCGGTTTGCGGCCAGGCGGGCGGCGGCGGACCCACGGGTCGGTTCGATCGTCGCGGACGCCTGGTCCAGGCTGCCGGTGCGGGACGGGGCCGTCTCGACGGTGTTGAGCATCTTCGCTCCCCGCGATCCGGCGGAGATCGCCAGGGTGCTGGCCCCGGATGGCCGGCTGATCGTCGTCACCCCGGAACCGGGGCATCTCGCGGAGATCCGTTCGGCGGTCGGTCTGCTCGAGGTGGACCCGGGGAAATCCGGTCGCCTCGACGACGCGTTCGCCGGACTCCTGCGACCGATCGACCGCCGGCAGGTCCAGGTAGGGATGCTGCTGAGTCGGGGCGACGTCGCCGCCCTGGTTCGGATGGGGCCGGCGGCCCGGCACATCAGCCCCGACCAGCTGCAGATGTCGGTGAGCGAGCTCGCCGAGATCACGACGGTCACCATGGCGGTGACCGTCAGCGTCCTCGCCGCGGAGTGACCGGGCTATCGGGCTCGGCGGACCAGCCGTTCGGCGTCGAGCAGCACGACGCTCTTGCCCTCGAGCCGGATCCAGCCGCGGTGCCCGAAGTCGGCGAGGGCCTTGTTCACGGTCTCCCGGGAGGCGCCGACCAGTTGCGCCAACTCCTCCTGGGTGAGGTCGTGCGTCACCCGCAGGTGCCCGCCCTCCTGTTGGCCGAACTGCCTGGCCAACTGCAGCAGCGCCTTGGCCACCCGGCCGGGCACGTCGGTGAAGATCAGGTCGGCGAGCGCGTTGTTGGTCCGGCGCAGCCTCCTGGCCAGCACCCGGAGCAGCTGCTCGGCGATCTCCGGGCGCTTGTTGATCCACTCCTTGAGGGCGTCGCGGTCCATCGTCGCCAGCCGGACATCGGTGACCGCAGTGGCCGATGATGTCCGGGGTCCGGGGTCGAACACCGACAGCTCGCCGAACATGTCCGACGGCCCCATCACGGCAAGGAGGTTCTCCCGACCATCGGGGGAGTGCCGACCGAGCTTGACCTTGCCGGAGAGGATCACGTACAGCCGGTCGCCCAGTTCGCCTTCGGAGAAGATCGAGCTGCCGCGCGCGTAGTCCACCATCTCCAGCTGCGATCCGAGGGCAAGCGCCGCATCCGGGTCCACCCCTTGGAAGATCCCGGCCTTTGCGAGCGTTTCTTCCACCCTGTCCTCCAGTCACCAACCGCAGCCGTCAACCACGTCCCCACTGAGACGCAGAGCACAGTCTAGGGGGCGAGGGTTCCCCACCGCCCCCCAGTCGCGCTGGACGGGATCGGCGGGTCTGGTGTCGTGCGTCTCAGCCTTACCGCAGGTGAGGGTAGTGGCAGCGCCTGCCGACACGGACAACGGCCGGTCAACCGGACCGACCGGGTGTCGATCACGTCACATTCCCACCGAGCCCGGGAGGACCTCAGTCCTTCTGTTTGCGCCGGAAGCGAGGGCGCCGACGGAGCCGGAAGTTGGCGAACGCCTTTGTCCAGCCCTCCCGGATCAGCGTGTTGACCTCTTCGGGTCGCGCCGTGTCCAGGAACTCCTGAACGTCCGCCTCGCTGACGGTGGATGTTTTGAGCCGCTTCTCGACCCGCTCCATGAACAGGGCGAACACCATCAGCAGCAGAGGGATGAGGAGCACCAGGAAGACCGTCATGGTGCAGCCATCATCCCCCATCGGTCGGCGAAGTAACGATCGCACCCGGTTCGGCGCGCGTCGCGCAACCCGGCCGGACCCGCGACGTCAGACCCTTATGGCAACCTGGCTGCGTGGCCACGGCATCGGTATCGGCAAGCACAGCATCGACCCGCACATCGAAACGAGCATCGTTGAAACGAGCCACCTCGAAAAAGGCGACGATCCCCGCGACCCCGCTGGCCCGCACCCGTCGAGCCCGGCAGCTGTCCGCGCGACTGGGCGAGGGGTACCCGGACGCGCACTGCGAACTCGACTTCAGCAACGCACTGGAACTGTCGGTGGCCACCATCCTGTCGGCGCAGTCGACGGATGTCCGGGTGAATATGACGACTCCGGCGGTGTTCGCGAAGTACCGGACGGCGGCCGACTACGCGGGGGCATCCCGCGGCGAGCTGGAGGACCTGGTCAAGTCCACCGGGTTCTTCCGGAACAAGACGACGTCGATCATCAGCCTCGGGCAGGCGCTGGTGGAACGGTTCGACGGCGAGGTGCCAAGAACGCTCGCCGAACTGGTAACGCTGCCCGGTTTCGGCCGCAAGACCGCCAACGTCGTCCTCGGCCATGCGTTCGGGGTGCCGGGGATCACCGTCGACACGCATATGGCGCGGTTGACGCAGCGGTTCGGGATCACCACAGCGACCGACCCGGTCAAGATCGAACTGGAACTGAACGCGCAGCTCCCCAAGGCCCAGTGGACCGAATTCTCCGACCGGGTGATCTTCCACGGGCGCCGGGTCTGCCACGCCAAGAAGGCGGCCTGCGGGGCGTGCTTCCTGGCGCCGTTGTGCCCGTCCTACGGGGTCGGGACCACCGATCCGGAGGCCGCAGCCGCGCTGGTCGTCGGACCCGAACGGGAGCACCTGCTGTCCCTGGTCGGGCTGGGTCCGGCGCCGGCCGCCGGACAGCTCACCGGCGAGGCCTGATGGACTTCGACGACGCAGCCGCCGGGGTGACCGCCCGCGGGCGCCGGCTCGTCGGTGACGACCAGCTGCCGTCGTGGCTGCATCCACTGGTGGCCAGGGTGCATGACGCCGAACTGCCGGGTCCGTTGCACAACCTGGTCGGTCTCGCCCCGTCGGACGCCCGGCGCGGCGCCGTGCTGATGCTGTTCGGCGAGGGCGCAGAGGGACCCGACCTGCTGCTCACCGGCCGGGCGGCAACGATGCGGTCGCACGCCGGTCAACCCGCCTTCCCCGGCGGCGCTGCCGATCCGGGCGAGGACGCCGTTGCTGCGGCGCTCCGCGAGGGGTACGAGGAGACGGGGCTGGTCCCGTCATCGGTGCTGCCGGTCGCCTTGCTCCCTGACCTCTATCTACCGCCCTCCGGTTTCCTGGTCAGCCCGGTACTCGCCTACTGGCGGGAGCCCGGCGCCGTGGGCCCCGTCGACCCCGCCGAGACCGCAGTGGTGGCCAGGGTCCCGGTCGCCGAGCTGGCCGATCCGGCCAACCGCGGCCAGGTGCAGCATTCCAGTGGCTTCATCGGCCCGGCCTTCCAGGTGGCGGACCTGTTGGTGTGGGGATTCACCGCCGGGCTGGTCGACACCCTGCTCGAGCTCGGCGGCTGGTCGGTGCCCTGGGATCGGAACCGGGCCTTCGAGCTGCCAACGGTGGACAGATGAAGCGGGTTTCGCCGGGGGTCGGACGGATGAGCGAGCGGGCGAGCGAATCATGGGTACGAATCGTCCCGACCTCGCGGAGCGGGGTCGGACGATGAGCGAGCGGGCGAGCGAATCATGGGTACGAATCGTCCCGACCTCGCGGAGCGGGGTCGGACGATGAGCGAGCGGGCGAGCGAATCATGGGTACGAATCGTCCCGACCTCGCGGAGCGGGGTCGGACGATGACTTTCGTTGACATCCTGGTCGTCCTGCTGGTGATCGCCGCCGCCATCTCCGGCTTCCGGCAGGGCTTCATCACCGCGATGTTCACCCTGGTGACGGCCATTGCCGGGGCGATCGCCGCGATCCAGCTGGCGCCGCTGCTGATGGAGCTGGTGGACGACTCGACGGCGAAGATCGCGATCGGTATCGCGTGTGTGGTGGCCGGGGTCGGCATCGGTGAGGTGGCCGGTTCGACGGTCGGCAAGGCCATCTCCAAGCGGATCAGCTGGCGCCCGGCGCAGACCGTCGACCGCACCCTAGGCCTGTTCGGCTACTCGATCGCCGTGCTGATCGTCATCTGGCTGATCGCTGTCCCGCTGGCGTCCGTGCCGTTCCCGTGGCTGTCGTCGGCGATCCGCGGCTCCGCCGTGCTGGCCAAGGTCAATGAGGCGATGCCCGCACAGGCGCAGGACGTGTCGGCGCGGCTGCGAGAGGTGTTCAACGACTCCGGTTTCCCGGCGATCCTCGACCCGCTCGCGCCCACCCCGAACACCTCGGTGGACCCGCCCGACCCGGCGGTGGCGTCGACCCAGCAGGTGGCTGCTGCCGGCGCGTCGATCGTCAAGGTCCGTGCGGTCGCTGAGTCGTGTTCGCGGCGGATGGAGGGCACCGGCTTTGTGATCGGGCCCGGCAAGGTGATGACGAACGCACACGTCGTCGCCGGGTCCAATCGGGCCGGTGTCGAGGTAGACGGCGAGACTTTGGAGGGCACCGTCGTGCTCTACGACGCGCAACGGGACCTTGCCGTTGTCGACGTCCCCGAGCTGACTTCTCCGGCGTTGATCTTCGCCGCGGAGGAGGCGCAGGAGGGGGCCGATGCCATCGTCGCGGGCTATCCACTGGACGGGCCGTACACGCTCACCCCGGCCAGGGTCCGATCGGTGATCCAACTCCGCGGACCGAACATCTACTCCAGCGCCACCGTCACCCGCGAGGTCGTCACCTTGCGTGCCCAGGTCCGGCCGGGGAACTCCGGCGGGCCGCTGCTCGCGCCCGACGGCACGGTGCTCGGGGTGATCTTCGGCGCCGCGATCGACGAACCGGATGTCGGTTTCGCACTGACTGCCGCCGAGGTCGCGCCGGTGGTGGAGGCGGGGTTGGCGGATGACTCGGCGGCCTCCACCGAGGCCTGCACCGCTGCCTGATCCCTGGCGGGGTCAGTCGGGTTGGGCTCGCCTGGCCATTTCGGCAATCATTCTGGTCACCAGGTCCGGCGACTCCTCGGCCGGGTAGTGCCCGACGCCCCGCACGGTGGACATGGTGTACCAACCGGAACACTGCTCGCGCGCGTCGACCAACGACGACGGTGGGGTAAAGCGGTCCGCGTCGCCGACAATGTGCAGCACCGGAGCGGTGATCGGAGCGGCCAGCGCCTCCCGATGCCGGTGCCCATCGGTCCGCCACGGTGAGCGCGCGACCCAACGCAGGTGTTCGACGGCTCCCCGGGCCGCACCGGGGATGCGAATGGCCTGCCGCATCTTGGCCATCGTCTCGGTGAAGTCCGTCGACGCCTTCCACACCGGGCCAGACTGGGACCGCACGATCCGCTCCAGCAGGGCGGCGTTCCCGGCCAGCAGGTGCCGTTCGGGCCAGGCCGGCGTGCCCGCCCAGGTCAGCAGCCGGCCGTACCGATCCGACTGCACCGGCCGGCGGATGCGCGCCATCCGAATCGGGTGCGGCGCGGCAATGGCGACGACACCCCTGACCTGCGCCGGCTTCATGACAGCTGTGTTGAACGCCGTCACTCCTCCGTAGCCGTGACCGACCAGGACGGCGTCCCGCTCGCCAAGGCCCCTGACCAGTCCGGCGACATCGTCGGCGAGGGTGAAGGCGTCATACCCGCGTTGGGTCTTGTCGGTGTCGCCGTAGCCACGAAGGTCGGGCGCGACGACCCGGAACCCGGCCTGGGCAAGACCGGGGACCTGATATCGCCACGCGCGCCAGTACTGCCCGAACCCGTGCAGCAGAATCACCAGCGGGCCGGTCCCCGCCTCCACGATGTGGAAACGAATGCCGTTGGCGCTGACGTCCCGATGGGTCCATGGGCCCTCGTCGCGAACGACCGAACCGTCCGGGATCGGTACCTTGTCGGGTTCGTCGGTCGGGTCGGCGGGCGAGTACAGGCCCTCTTGGTCGTCGGCGTCCTGATGGTCGGCGCCGCTGCCGGCCGGGCGGTTCCGTTTCCAGCGGCGGAACCGCGCCTCGCTGGGCTGTGAATCGTCCACGCGGCGTCAGCCCGTCGTCGTCAGGGGCCGGTCGCGGCTGTCTTCAGTGCCGCCGCAGTCTGCTCCAGCGAGGCAATGGTCTTCTCCGGCTTCTTGATCTTCTTCACCTTGCGCCAGCCCAGGAAGCCGAACAGGGCCGCCATCAGCACCATCACGAAGAACACGATGGTGAAGGCCGCCCAGGTCGGCAGCCAGATGGCCAGGATCCACGCGACCATGAACCAGAAGAAGAACGTCGAGAATGCGCCGATGACGCCTGCGATGGCGAAGAAAACCCCGCCGGTGGCGCCCGTCTTCACGGTCTCGGTGATCTCGAGCTTGGCGAGCTCGATCTCGGAGCGGATCAGCGTCGACAGATGTGTCGAGACATCCTTGACCAGCGTGCCCATGGATGCGCCACGATCCACTGCCGGCTCTGCGACGAGGGGAATGGATGCGCCGGTTGACCCTGGGACGGTGAACTGGTTCGGCGGCGTTGGGGTGCCGGAAGTCGTCACAGCCCTCTCCTGAAGGTTGGGACCGGTGGACCGGTCGATGGCTCCGTGCTGGTCTGTCCCGTTCGGGTTCGAAACGGCTGTGCCCCGGACATCGGGCCGTCAATCACTCCGGAACAACGGCCTCGGGGACGTGGCGGGGTTCATCGTGCCATGCCGATGATGACCCGGCTGCGCCGCACGCCCCCTGGCCGTCACTGACCCAGCAACCAGCGGTCCGGTGCGGCCAGCTCGGCGGCGGCGGCCGGTCCCCAGGATCCCTGCGGGTACGGCTGCACCGGCGGCCGATTGTTCAGCACCGGTTCCAGCACGTCCCACGCGTGGGCGAGGCCATCGGGCCGGGTGAACAGGGACCGGTCGCCGATCAGGACGTCGTGGATGAGCCGGACATACGGCGCGAGCGCATCGCCGCCATCGACATCCCGGAGCAGGATGCTGGCGTCGGTGGTGACCAGTTGCAGGCCGGGTCCGGGTTCCTTGACCACGATTGACAGGTCCACCGACCCGGAACCGGCCAGCGTCAGGGTCAGTACCCCACCGTCTTTCGGAACCTCGAACGGGGCCTGGGGCGGATCTTTCAGGATGATGCTCACCCGTTGCGTCGAGCCGGCCATGCGCTTCCCCGTGCGCAGCAGGAAGGGCACCCCACGCCAGCGGTCGTTGTCCACCCACATGCGGGCGGCGACGAAGGAGTCCATCGTCGAGTCCGGTGCGATCCCCTTGACGTCGCGGTACCCGTCGTACTGACCGAGCACGACTTCGCTCGGGTCCAGCGGCCGGAAGCACCCGATGACTTCCTCACGGGCGGATTGCAGGTCGGCGGCGTTCATGCTGGCCGGTGGCTCCATCGCCACCTCGGCCGCGACCTGGAACAGGTGGGTGATCAACATGTCCAGCATCGCGCCGGTCGCGTCGTAGAACACCGCGCGGTCGTCGATGTCGAGCGTCTCGGGGGCGTCGATCTGCACGGCCTTGATGTGCTCGGCGTTCCACGGCGTGGCGAACAGCCGGTTGGCGAATCGCAGCACGTGCAGGTCCTGAGTTGCCTCTTTGCCCAGAAAATGGTCGATCCGGTAGATCTGGTTCTCGTCGAGCACCTCGTGTACGGCCTTGTCCAGTGCGCGGAAGTTCTCCGGGGAGGTGCCGAACGGCTTTTCGTAGACCACCCGCGCGCCCTCGGCGAGGTGGTGCGCCCCGAGCCCGGCTGTGATGTCCGCGAAGGCCACCGGCGGGATGGCCAGGTAGTGGATGAGCCCGCAGCCGTCGCCCAGCTGCTTGCGCGCCTCGGCGATGACATCGAGCAGGCTGCCCGGGTTGTCGGAGTCGAACCCGCCGCCGGCGAACCGCAGCCGATCGGCGAATTCCGCCCAGTCCGTGCCCTCGGGTTTGGTGCCGAACTCGGTGAGGACGTCGTGGACGTGTCCCCGGAAGTCCTCGTGGGAGACGTCGCCCCGGCCGTTGCCGATCAACACGAAGTCGCTCGGCAGCAGCTTCTGCAGGAACAGTGTGTAGAACGCCGGGATGACCATCCGTTTGGCCAGATCACCGGTCCCGCCGAACAGGACGATGACAAGCGGCTGGCTGGGGGTCGACATTGATGCCATGCCGGAGACGCTAGTCGAACTCGACGAAGCAGAGGGCGCCGGATAGCTACTGGCGGACAGCGCTGAGGCGGGTGAAAGGGTCGCGTAGACCTGGCCAATCAATTCCCGGCGATGGCGGACGTCCGACCAACCTGCGGTGCTACTGACCACCCCTTCCGGACGGTGGCCAGTAGCAACGGCGGATGTTCAGACCGGGCACGCGGACGCCGGCACAGGGTGATTCAGTCGGACTTGGCTCCGGAGAGCCCGGAGTTGATCAGGTTCATGATCGCGGTGTCCTGCAGGGTGCTGACGTCGCCGACCTCGCGGTTCTCGGCAATGTCCCGCAGCAGTCGTCGCATGATCTTGCCGGACCTGGTCTTCGGCAGTTCGGGCACCACGAGGATCCGCTTCGGCTTTGCGATCGGGCCGATCTCCTTCGCCACATGGTTTTTCAGCTCGCCGACCAGGCTGTCCGTATCCGACGCAGAACCGCGGAGTATGACGAAGGCGACGATGCCCTGTCCGGTCATTTCGTCGGCGGCCCCGACCACGGCAGCCTCGGCAACCGAGGGGTGGGACACCAGGGCGGATTCGACCTCGGTGGTGGAGATCCGGTGCCCGCTGATGTTCATCACGTCATCGACCCGGCCGAGCAACCACAGGGCACCGTCGGTGTCGTACTTCGCGCCGTCACCGGCGAAGTAGTACCCCTGCGCGGCGAACCTGGACCAGTAGGTGTCCTTGAACCGTTCGTCGTCACCGAAGATGGTGCGCAGCATCCCGGGCCATGGCTTGTCGATGACCAGATACCCGCCCTCACCCTTGCCAACGGGGATTCCCTCGTCGTTGACGACGGTCGCACTGATCCCCGGCAGCGGGATCATCGCCGACCCCGGCTTCGTCGCGGTCACCCCGGGCAGCGGGGAGATCATGATGCCACCGGTCTCGGTCTGCCACCAGGTGTCCACGATGGGACAGTTGTTGTGCCCGACGGTTTCCCGGTACCACATCCACGCCTCCGGGTTGATCGGCTCACCCACACTGCCGAGCACCCGCAGGGAGTCGAGCTGGTATTTGCCGGGGATGTCGGCGCCCCACTTCATGAACGTCCGGATCAACGTCGGCGCCGTGTAGTAGATGCTGACCTTGTACTTGTCGATGATTTCCCAGTGCCGGCCCTCGTGCGGGGTGTTCGGGGTGCCCTCGTAGATCACTTCGGTGGCCCGGTTCGCCAACGGCCCGTACACGATGTACGAATGCCCCGTCACCCACCCGATATCCGCGGTGCACCAGTACACATCGCTGCCGGGTTTGTGGTCGAACACCGCGTTGTGGGTGTACGCCGCCTGCGTGAGATACCCGCCACTGGTGTGCAGGATGCCTTTGGGCTTCCCCGTCGTCCCGGAGGTGTACAGGATGAACAACGGCTGCTCCGCCGGGAACGACTCCGGCGTGTGCTGGTCGGACTGGGCATCGACCAGTTCGTCCCACCACACGTCCTTGGCGGTCCAGGCCACGTCGATGCCGGTGCGCTTGACGACCAGGACGTGTTCCACCGGACTATCGGAGGCCTCGACTGCTTCATCAACGGCGGCCTTCAAGGACACGGCCGTGCCGCGCCGGTACTGCCCGTCTGCGGTGATCACCACGCGGGCCTGCGCGTCGCCGATCCGGGACCGCAGCGCCTCCGCGGAGAACCCCGCGAACACCACACTGTGCGCCAGCCCCAGGCGGGCGCACGCCAGCATCGAGTACACCGCCTCCGGGATCATCGGCAGATAGATCGCCACCCGATCCCCGGTTTTGAGCCCCAACGAGATCAGCGCGTTCGCGGTCTTGGACACCTCACGTTGCAGGTCCGCGTAGGTGATCGTTTGCGAATCCCCGGGTTCGCCCTCCCAATGGATCGCGACCGTGTCCCCGAACCCATCTTCGACATGCCGGTCGACACAGTTGTAGGCAACGTTCAACTCACCGCCTGAGAACCACTTCGCGTGCGGTTTGTCCGACCAGTCCAACACAGTGGTGAACGGCTTCGCCCACGACAACCGGTTCGCCTGCTCACCCCAGAACGCCTCCGGATCGGCCGCCGCCCGGTCGTACGCCTCAGCGGTCAGATTCGCCGCAGCAGCGAACTCCGCCGACGGCGGAAACACCCGATCCTCCGTCCCCAAATTGTCCAAGGTCGCGGACTCGCGGTCGGGGACGCCGCCATTGGTTGCGGACGCGGACGGCAGTGTGTTTGCGGGACCACTCACAGGGCTTCTCCTTGGTGACGGCATTGTCAGGTCTTCATCTGTTGGGCGTTATCAGATGGTTCATGCTCAGTGTCGTTCCCCGGCCGTTGCGTAGTCGTTGCGGGGTCCACGGGACCAATCGGCCGAACGTGACTGCCGGACGGCTTGCGACGCTGAGCCGGTCCGAACGTATCCCTGGCGACGGGTCGGCGCCATGCCCGAGCGGAGGACGGCGGCAGACCTGCGGTAGACGGCAGGAGAACTGCGGTGGACGGCGCCGAAGATTTCCAGAGGTGCTGCCGGGATCACTGCTCGGCGGCGTCGCTGGGGCTGCACAGGTTGGTTCTGGCCGTAGTGTGCGGGCGAAAGTGGGCGGCGGAAAGGGCGGCCCCGGATTGACTAGGGGAGTGTCGACCTGTGAGCACTGTCCCCAGCGGGCTCGCCGGAGTTGACGCTGCGGTCGAGGACGTGCGCGCGGCCGTCACGGCCCTGCGGCGGCATCCGGCGAACCGAACCGGGTGGCCGCGAACGTCCGCGGCGGCATCAATCCGTGCGGCCCGCGCTTCGGCCGCGCTGGACGGTGCGCCGCTGGCTTTGGACCTGGAAGCGGCGAGCGTCGCCGATCCGGTCATTGCGGGCGCGTTGCGTGTCGCGGCTGGGATCGGGTCGATGGCGACCGTCTGGTCGCGGTCGCCGTTGCAGGCACTTGCCAAACTGCACACGCTGGCCGCGGCGGATCTGGTTGCTGCGGACAACCTGGGTCGACCGCGCACGTCCGATCCCGAGATCAGTCGGCGGTTGAACGCGCTGGCGGCCACCGTGACGACGAACGCCTGGCCGGGGCCGGTTCAGGTCGCCGTGGTGCACGGTGAATTGCTGACGATGCAGCCTTTCGGGTCTGCCGACGGTGTGGTGGCCAGGGGCGCCGCCCGGCTCGCAATGATTTCGTCCGGACTTGATCCGGCTGGTCTGGGTATTCCAGAGGTGGGGCATCTGCGCTCGGGTGCCCGGTATCGAGAGCTGGCTGCAGGCTTCGCCACGGGTGAGCAGGATGCCGTGGGTGCCTGGATTCTGGAGATCTGTCGCTGCCTGATCGATGGTGTCCGGGAGGGCGTTTCGATTGCCGATGCCGCTGTTTCCTAGGTAGGCGACGCGAGGGCTGGGCCGTGGAAGCGATTCCAACGTGGATCCGACACTCAGGCGCCAGCGGTGAGATGCAGCCTGACAATGGCCTGTTGGCGAGATGTATGCCTGTGCATAGAGTGATTCCCGACTACAGGGAGTCGTATTTGGCTTCAAACGGATGTGTCAACAAAATGCGTCTGATCGGGTGATTCTCACAGGTTGCCACATAGGCATCTTGTCGAAACGTTGTTTGGCGCCCTTTCGACAATCGCCGGGAAATCGTCCTGAAGCGTTCCCGGCCACTTGGACAACCCTCGTCCGAAACCCGGGCCAACAATGCGCCGGCGGCCACCGCGCGGCGGCGGAGCCAGGACGAACCGGCACGGACACCGTCGAACTCCGACTCGGTCGGCGGTCGCTGACCGATCGGCGCCGCAGGGATCAGCGAGAGAATTCGTATCCGGCTCACATCTACCGGTTGTGGATATGAAGACGGCGCCCCACATGATGTGGGGCGCCGTCTGCGCAGACTGACCAGCTACCAAGCTTCACCACGACTCGTCGTGACGGGCTCCTCCGACTCTCGTGGGTAACCCTGACGACGTACCTCCCGCGGCTTATAGCGGTGAGTGGGTACCGGGGACTACGCGGGGAGCTCCGATAGGGGTAAACGGTGTTTCTCTTCCACTCCGTCTCTGGCCTAGCGGGGGTCCCTGACTCAGTGATACGCCGCAATGCTCCCGACGGCAACAGGCGGACGATGCCGGAATGACCCTGACCGATTCAGATGCACCCGAAAGGGTCGCCGCGAAGGCTGACGTGAAGATCTTTCCGACATGCTCGGACTCTTTAGGTGACGAACTCGCGGTCGCGGGTCTACAGTGAACTTGTCGGTTTCCACCCCCCCGGAGCCGACCACTTGGTTCAGCTCAACCCCCCGGAGCTGAACCCCGCGGCCCCCGCCCTCCCCCCTGGCGGGGGCCGCCCCTATTCTTTGGCCGTTTCGGCCCATGAATGTCGGCCCATTGGGCATGCTGGAAGCGTTTTCACCATTCGATCTGCGTCGGAGCTTTCCGATATTCCGGCCGTTGTGGCAAAGGCCGTCCGGTGCCCGGGTGTTCCCCGACCTGACCCGCGCTTGTCCACATGTCCAAAATCCATCCACATTTCGCTTGGCCGCTGTCGGGCATCGGCCGAAAGCGGTGTGCTGTCGATGCCCGACCTTCTGGGAGTCGGCCGCAGCGCAGGGGACAGCCATGGACGATCGCCCGTTGATCATCACCGACGACGAACTGGTGCTGGACGACCTCCTACGGCTCGCGGCGGCGGCCGGTGTCGACGTCCTCCACACGCGGGAGGCAGACTCCCGGGCAATGTGGCGATCGGCACCCCTGGTGCTGATCGACGCGACCGTGGTGAGCATGGCCGTGGCGGCGCGGCTGCCCCGTCGATCCGGCGTTGTGGTCATTGCGACGACTGAGCCCGACTCGGAACTGTGGGCGCACTGCGTGCGGTTGGGTGCCGACCGCACGCTGCTGCTCGATCGTTCGGAGGAGGTGCTGATCGGACTGCTGTCGGATGCGGCGGCCGGCGGTACCGGCAATGGCCGCTGTGTCGCCGTGCTGGGTGCGTGCGGCGGCGCGGGCGCCTCGGTGTTCGCCAGCTCGTTGGCCCTCGCGGCGGCGCGGGACGGCGCGGGCAGTGGCGTACTGCTGATCGACTGCGATCCGTGGGGAGCCGGGCTCGATGTGATGCTCGGCATCGAGGATGACCCGGGCCTGCGGTGGGCCGATCTGGCGGCCAGGTCCGGCCGGCTCCCGGTCGATGCGCTACATCAGGCGATCCCGGGAGTCGGTGTGGGGTCCGGGCGGGTGGGCGTGCTGTGTCATGGACGTCGGCCAGCAGGCGAGGTCAGCGCCGACGTCGTAGCGGTCGTCCTGGATGCCGGCCGTCGGTCGGGGGCTGTCACCATCGTCGACCTGCCCCGGCAACCCGGTCCGGCTGCGGACCGGGTACTCGAGCAGGCGGACCTGATTGTTCTGGTGGCCCCGGCCGACGTCCGTGGGTGTTGGGCCGCCGAGCGAGTGTGTGTGCGGATCAGACAATTCGGGTCGCTCGCCGGCATCGTCGTCCGCGGGCCGTCGCCCGGCGGAATGGGCGCGGTGGAAATGGCGGAGTTCCTCGGGCTGCCGCTACTGGCGCGCATGCGTCCGGTGTCCGCCTTGCCCCGGGAACTGGAGTACGGCCTGGCCACCGGCGCGGGCCGGCGGCGGCCGCTGGACCGGGCGGCTCGCGACGTGCTGCTGGCGCTCCGGGAAGCGTCGTGAACGGTGCCACCATCGAGCTCACCGAGACCGTGATCCAACGGGTCCAGCGCCGATTGGCCGACGACGATGTCGCGCCGACCTCCACCGCCCTGGCGAGGGCTTTGCGCGCGGAATCGACAGTGCTGGTCAGCGATGCCGAGATGCTCCGGCTGATCCGCCTGCTGCAGCGGGAACTGGTCGGCGCTGGTCCGCTCGCGGACCTGCTGGCCGACCCGCTGACCACCGACGTTGTGGTGAATTCACCCGACGACGTCCGGGTCGATCGAGGCGGCGGCTGGCAGCCGACCGGGGTGCGTTTCGCCGACGAGGCCGCGGTCCAACGGCTGGCCCGGCGGCTCGCGACCGCGGCAGGTCGCCGGCTGGACGACGCGCATCCGCATGTGGACGCCCGACTTCCGGACGGGACCCGGCTGCACGCCGTGCTCGCCCCCGTTGCGGCGTCCGGCACGTGCCTGTCGCTGCGGGTGCTGCGACCGGTCCGGCACGATCTTGCGGCGCTGGCGGACGGCGGCAGCCTGCCCAGCGGCACACTGCCTGCGCTGCGCGCAATCCTCCGTGCGCGCCTGACGTTTCTGGTTTCCGGTGGCACCGGATCCGGGAAGACGACGCTGTTGTCCGCGCTCCTCGCCGCCGTCCCGGCGCAGGAACGTCTGGTCACGGTGGAGGACGCCGAGGAGCTCCGGCCGCCGCACCCGCATGTGGTGCGTCTCGTCGCGCGCGAAGCGAATGTCGAAGGGGCCGGGACGATCTCGTTGCGCGATCTGGTCCGGCAGGCCTTGCGGATGCGGCCCGACCGGATTGTCATCGGTGAAGTGCGCGGGGCCGAGGTGGTCGATCTGCTAGCCGCCCTGAACACCGGGCATGACGGCGGCGCGGGAACGGTGCATGCCAACACCGCGGCCGACGTGCCGGCCCGGCTGGAGGCGCTGGCCAGCCTCGGCGGTATCGGGCGCGAGGCCCTGCATGCTCAACTGGTCGGTGCTGTGCGGGTGGTGCTGCACGTCCGCCGGGACGGCCCGCGGCGGGTGCTTCGCGAGATCGGAGTGCTGCGAAGGGGTCCGGACGGCGTCGTGTACTCGGTACCGGCACTCGTTCTCGGCGAGCCGGCGGAGCCGGGAGCCGGCGAACTGGCCGACCTGCTGCGCGAGCGCGGGGAACCCGTTCCATGGTGACCTTTTTGCTGCTGGCGGCCGCCGTGACGCTCTGGCCGGTCCGATCGCGAGGGTGGGCGCCGGGACGTAATGCTCGGCTGCTCGCAACGCCGGATCGCGACGTTCTGGGTTCCTCGGGTGCCACCGCCGGGTGGTTCGCCGGCCGCCCGCAGCGGGCACTGATCCTCGCGGGTATGGGCGGCGCGCTCGGGCTGATCCTCGCCGTGGCCGGGGTGGTGGGTCTGATCGTCGCCGCTGCGGTCCTGGTGACCGGCACGGTGCTGGTTCGGCAGGCGATGGCGGACCGTCGCCGCCGAACTGCCTTGATCGACATCACCGGCGGCCTGCGGATACTCGGCCGGGAGCTTCGGGCCGGGGCAGAACCCTCGGTCGCCGCGGCCAATGCCGGTGCCGCGGCCAGGGGGGCGGGTGCCGAGGTGCTGCGTGGGTTGGCCCGGCTGACCCTGGCCGACGACCGGCCCTCGGTGGGGTCCGGGTCAGCCGGGCACGGGGGTGTGGCACCCCCGGGGTCCGGTGTTGACCGTGCGACCACTGCTGAGATCGGCCGAAGAACGCCACAGCTGCCGGATAACCCGCTCGCCCAGGCAGCGGCCCGGCTGCGGAGCGGGTGGTTGCTGACCCGGCGGCATGGTCTAGCCTTCACTCCGCTGATTGACGCGCTGGCGGCCGATCTCTCCGAACAGATCGCTGCGGATGCCGAACGGGCCGGTCAGGTTGCCGGCCCGCAGATGTCCGGCTACGTCATGGCGGTGTTGCCCCTGTTGGGCCTTGCGCTCGGGGTCGGCATGGGCGCCGATCCGTTCCGGGTGCTGCTGCTGACGCCGGTCGGGAACATCCTGTTGCTCGTCGGGGTGCTGCTGACCTGCGCGGGCTTGCTCTGGTCGGCGCGGATCGTCCGGCGGTGAGCACGGCGGCGATGAGTGAGACTGGTGGTGGGACAACCGCTGTCGCCCTGTTGTTGGGTGCGGCTGCCCTGTTGGCGGTGCCGGCGGCGCCGAGGTGGGGCGCGCAACGGCGGACGGCGCTGGCAGTCAACGGGGCGAACCCACCCGCTCCAGCTATCTCTGCACCGTGGCGGAACGGGCTGGTCGGCGCCGCCGCAGTCTGCGGTGCTGGATTCGTGCTCGCTCCGGCGCTGTGGTGGATCGTTGTCCCGGCTGCGGCGCTGACCGGAATTGTGCTCGCCCAGTTGCCCGCGGGGCGGTCCGCCGCGGCGCGGGCCGCGGATCGGCGGCTGATCGCCGTCCATGCCGAGCTGCTGGCGTCCTGCCTGGACGCCGGCATGGCGGTTGAGCCGGCTCTGCGTGCGGTGTCGGATGTGCTGTCCGACCGTGGCCCGCCCCCGAGTCGGCCACCTCCGGACGATGCCGGGCCCCTTGCCGTCCTCGACGCGGTCGCCGCCATGCTGTCGCTCGGCGCGGATCCTTCAGCAGCCTGGCGGATCGCCGAGCTCGATGAGGATCTGGCACCCCTGGCGGCCGCGGCATGCAGATCCGCTGCAGGTGGCGGTGGGCTGGCGCAGGCCGTCCGGGAGCACGCGGCGCAGTTGCGGCAGGAGATTGCGGCATCCTCGGTCCGGGCCGCCGGTCGAGCCGGTGTGATGATGACGGCACCGCTGGGTGTGTGCTTCCTGCCGGCCTTCCTGTGCCTGGGGTTGGCGCCCGTCGTGGTGGGGTTGCTCGGCCAGTTGGACATCTTCTGATAGCGCCAGAGCAATTGCAGCTGTCAGCCAAAGTGCGATTTCGGTAATTGTTCACATGACCGATTTTCATCCACATTCCGTTCCAACTCCTCGCCCTGCGGTGCAACTGACAGCAGGCTGTGCTCGAGCGGTCGGCACGGGGCGGGCCGGGAATGGGGAGCGTTGTGCTGCAACATATTCGCGATGGATGGGTGGTCCTGACCCAAAGGGCGGCAAGGGAGAAACCGGAGCGCTCCGAGTTCGCGCCGCCGCCGGAAAACGACCCGCCGGCGGCAGAAATGAGTGTGGACGCCGGAATGAGCACGGTGGAATACGCAGTAGGAACCGTTGTCGCGGCGGCGTTTGCCGCGGTGCTGTATCGGATCGTCACCGGTGATTCCGTGATTGCCGGGCTGACCAATCTGATCAACACCGCGCTGAATACTTCCTTCTGAGCACGGGACCAGAGACATGGCCACCCCGGGCGGGCGGCGAATCAACGGAACCCGTCCACCGGCTGTCGACGACAAGGAGGTCGACGCCGGCAGTGTGACGGTCGAGGCGGCGATGGCGTTGGCCGTTCTGGCGGTGGTGTTGGTCGCGTGTCTGTCCGGGGTGGCCTGTGTCATCGCCCAGGTTCGGTGCGCCGACGCCGCCCGGGAGGCGGCGCGCCTCGCCGGTCGCGGTGACACCGGTGGTGCGTCCAGGGCCGTCGCGGCACTGGCACCGGATGGGGCGGCACTCAGTCTGGGTGGCACGGGTGACCTGGTGCAGGCAACGGTCACGGTGCCGGCGATCGGTGGTCTGCTGCCCGGGGTGACGATCCACGCCACAGCTTCCGCTGCCCGCGAGCCCGAGTCGTGACCGAGCGGGACGACGCCGGGGTCGCCACGGTCTACGCCTGCCTGGGGATCGCGGTGCTGCTCGTCGTGTTCGGCCTCGGACTGCACCTGGGAGCGGCCGCGCTGGCTCGGCATCGCGCCGAGACCGGCGCCGACCTGGCCGCCCTGGCCGGCGCGGCGAAGGTGTTGCAGGGGCCCGACACCGCCTGTGCCGCGGTGGTTCGGGTCGGGGTGGCCAACCAGGTTGACGTGCTGTCGTGCTCGGTCGTCGGCACCGACGTGCTGGTGGTGGTGTCGGCCCGCACTGGCTCTGGCCCGTTGGCCGGGAACGCGACAGGGCGGGCCCGGGCCGGCCCGGTGCTGGCGGTCGGCGGCGCGGTGGGATGAACGCAGGGAGTTGGTGCCCTCTCGGGACTCGGGTGAGGACCCGGCGCCCCGGCTGCCCACCGATCCGAGAGACTGCCCCAGGGAAAGTCACCCAACGTGGGTGACCCGGAACGACGGCGGGAGTCCTAACGTCACACGGGCAAGCCGCGCCCGACAGGTGAACGGACGACCGTCCGTGGGAACCGTCCAAGGCGGGCAACGATTGACAAGCGAAAGGCATGCGATGACCGAACCCATCGATCAGTTGGGGCCTGTCGACTACCTGGTGGTCGAATTTCCGGGCAGCAACTTCAACGGCGAGATCCTGCCCGAACTGGTGGATCTCGTACAGCGGGGGATCGTGAAGGTGCTGGATCTGGTGTTGATCAAGAAGGAGGAGGACGGCTCGTTCGAGGCGTTCGAATTCGACGACATCGAGGACGGTGTGCTGGGCGAACTGCGGGAACTCGAGCGGGAACTTGCCGACGTGCTCAGTGCGGAGGACGTCGCTTCCGTCGCCGAGGCGCTGGAGCCCGGCAGCACCGCTGGTCTCCTCGTGTACGAAAACCTCTGGGCTGCACCATTTGCCTCGGCAGTCCGCCGATCCGGCGGCCAATTGATCGCGAACGGTCGCATCCCCGTCCAGGCGCTGATCGCCGCAATGGAAGCCGACGACGACGAATCAGCAACCGCCGAAGAAGAAGGAGCCTGACATGTTGGGACGACGACGGATCGGCCGCCCGGCCGTTATTGCACCGGTTGCCCGTGCGACGACGACCGTCGCAACTGCCGCAGTGGTCGCGCACGGGGTACGGCGACGCGGCGACCGCCGGGATGATCGGCGGGACGATCGCCGCGACCGGCGGTTCTGAGCGAGCGGCGGTCCTGGTGTCCGCCGGATGTCCGGGCGAACTCGGTCCGCCGGCGGCCACCTTCAGCTCGCGATTGCCAGCCGGTAGGGGCGGAAAAACTCGCGCAGCTCCCCGCGTAGAGCTCGGGCTCCTCGAAAGCCGCGAAGTGCCCGCCGCGCCTGGGCCCGTCGCCGCCGTAGCGTTGCGCCGATGAAGGGCATGGTGCTGGTTCCGGGTGGACCGTTCGTCATGGGCAGCGGTGATTTCTATCCCGAGGAGCGCCCTTTGCTCCGGGTCACCGTCACGGATCTGTGGATTGACGAGCACCCGGTGACCAACGCGCAGTTCCGTCGCTTCGTCAAGGAGACCGGTCACGTCACCGTCGCAGAGCAGACCCCGAACCCGGCGGACTTTCCCGGAGCCGATCCTGCTGACCTGGTGCCCGGTTCCCAGTTGTTCGTCGGCACCGCCGGTCCCGTGCCGCTGGACGACTGGATGCGCTGGTGGGCCTGGGCGCCCGGAACGGATTGGCGTCACCCGCAGGGCCCCCAGAGCACGCTGCACGGCCGGGAATTGCATCCCGTTGTGCATGTCGGTTTCGAGGACGCGCTGGCATATGCGGGATGGGCAGGCAAGCGACTGCCCACCGAGCCGGAATGGGAGCATGCGGCCCGTGGTGGACTCGAGCAGGCGCGGTACCCCTGGGGTGACGAATTCATGCCCGACGGCAAGGTGATGGCGAATACCTGGCATGGCCGATTCCCGTTCGAGAACACCACGCCCGCCGGGCAGGACCGGACGACGCCGGTGAAACGTTTCCCGCCCAACGGTTTCGGGCTGTACGACGTCGCGGGAAACGTCTGGGAATGGACCAGCTCCCCCTGGCAGCCGACGCATGTCGACGGCGAAACCGGTGAGTCGGGCGGTCACGCCTGCTGCGCGCCCCAAGCGCTGACCGAGGCCGATCAGCGAGTCACCAAGGGCGGCTCGCATCTGTGCGCACCGTCCTACTGCCACCGTTACCGGCCCGCCGCCCGGCAGGGCCACACCGTCCGCAGCACGACCAGCCACCTGGGTTTCCGCTGCGCCCGGCCAGCCTGACCGGGACCAGCGGCCCATCCACCGGCCGGCCGGCCTGGATGACGTCAGCCGGCGATCTGCCCCAGCTCGTGAAGATCGGCTGTCGGGAAGGGTGGCTACCGGAAGGCGGCCAGGCCGGTGATGGCCTGCCCCATGATCAGGGTGTGGACCTCGTCGGTGCCCTCGTAGGTGCGAACACTTTCCAGGTTGTTCGCGTGCCGCAGCGGCGAGTAGTCCAGGGTGATGCCGTTACCGCCCAGGATGGTCCTGGCCTCCCGGCAGATCGCGATGGCCTCCCGCACGTTGTTCAGCTTCCCGAACGAGATCTGCTGGGGTGAAAGGGTTCCCGTATCCTTCAGCCGGCCGGTCTGCAACGCGACCAGGATCCCCTTCTGGATCTCCAGCACCATGTCGACCAGCTTCTGCTGCGTCAACTGGTAACCGGCCAGCGGCTGATCGAACTGCATGCGCTGCTGGCTGTACCGCAACGCGACCTCGTAGGAGTCGCGGGCGGCGCCCATCGCGCCCCAGATGATCCCGTACCGGGCCTCGTTCAGGCAGGCGAACGGCCCCTTCAACCCGACCACGTTCGGCAGCACCGCGTCCGCCGGCAGCCGCACGTCGGTCAGCGTGATGTCGCACTGGATGGACGCCCGCATCGACAGCTTCGGCTCGATCGGCGTCGCCACGAAACCCGGTGCACCAGTGGGGACGACGAAACCGCGGATCCCGTCGTCGGTCTGCGCCCAGATCACCGCGACATCAGCGATCGAGGCCAGCCCGATCCACCGCTTGGCGCCGGTCAGTACCCAGTCCGACCCGTCCCGCCGGGCATGGGTCGTCATCCCGCCCGGGTCACTTCCCGCGGTCGGTTCGGTCAGCCCGAAACAGCCGATCAGCTCACCCTTCGCCATCCCGGGCAGCCACTGCTGCTTCTGCTCCTCCGAGCCGTGCTTGTGGATCGCGCTCATCGCCAGCGACCCCTGCACGCTGACAAAGGTCCGCAGCCCGGAGTCACCGGCCTCCAACTCCAGCGCGGTCAGGCCGTACTCGACGGCGCTGCGTCCGGGGCAGCCGTACCCTTTCAGGTGCATTCCGAGTAGCCCGAGATCACCGAACTCTCCTGCGATCTCCAGCGGGAAATGCGCGTCCTCGTACCAGCGCGCGATGTTCGGCCGGATCCGGGCATCAACGAACTCCCGGACCTTGTCCCGCTGCGCCAGCTCATCGGCGGTGAACAACGAGTCCAGGTTCAGGTAATCACGGGCGAGCTCGCTGATCTCGATATCGGTCCGGCTGATGCTCATCTCGATCTCCCTCACGAATTTTCATGGCGCGTCGATGAGCCCACCGATGGGGCGCCACCCGGACCACCCTGTCACTGTTCACGGGCGAACGGTGGAGAGGGTGAGTAATTCACTGCCCTTTCCAGGTCGGCAGCAGTACCGTCCCCTGTCGTGGATGAGCTCGAACGAACACTTGACGACGTCGTGCAGCACACGGGATTTACCGGCGCCGTGCGGTTCGACGACGCCGGTGGAACCCGGTTGGCGAAGGCCTTCGGGTACGCGGATAGAGCCAACAAGATCGCCAATACCGTCGACACCCGTTTTGCCGCCGCCAGCGCAGCGAAGACTTTCACCGCGCTGACCGTGATGAGCCTGGTGGAGCAGCGCCAACTCGCGCTCGACACCACCGCGAGATCCGTTCTCGGCGAGGATCTTCCGCTGATCGATGACGCCGTCACGGTCGAGCAGTTGCTGGCCCACCGGTCCGGCATCGGCGACTACTTCGATGAGGACGAAGAGGGTGAGATCACCGACTACGTCCTGACGGTGCCAATGCATCAACTCGCCGCCACCGAGGACTACCTGCGGGTGCTCGGCGGATTCCCGCAGAAGTTTCCGCCGGGGGAGCGTTTCGCTTATTGCAATGGCGGCTACGCGGTCCTCGCCCTGATTGCGGAAAGGGTTGCCGGTCAACCGTTCCCGACGCTCGTCCAGCAGGCTGTGAGTGGTCCGGCCGGAATGGTTGACACGGACTTCCTGCGCTCCGACGAACTACCCGCGGGCACCGCGCTCGGCTACCTGTACGAGAAGGGCCCACGCACCAACATTCACCATCTACCCGTTGTTGGCACCGGGGACGGCGGAATCTACACAACAGTCGCAGACATGCACGCCTTCTGGACCGCGTTGATGGCCGGCCGGATTCTCCCGATAGACCGGGTGAGACAGATGACCACGCCGCGCAGCACATCGCCCGAAGACCCCCGGCGCTACGGCCTCGGCTTCTGGCTGCACCCGACAAGTGACGTGGCGATGCTGGAGGGGTACGACGCCGGGGTGTCGTTCAGGTCGTCGCACGATCCGAATGCCGGGCGAACGCTCACGGTCGTTGCGAACTGGTCCGACGGCGCCTGGCCGGTCAGCCGCCACCTCAACGAGGTTCTCGGATTCTGACGCCCTGGTTGCCATCCCGAGAAAAAGCTAGCCGGGCAACACCGTCGCCAGCGAGGCCAGCGCACCGAACGCATCCGGGTCGGCCGGGATGAGCACCGCATGGCTGGAACCGGCGCGCTCGAGGCCGGCCAGTCGTTCCCGGGCATCGGCGGGGGTACCGGTGACAGCGAGCTGGTCGACCCAGTGGTCGGGTAGCGCGGCGGCGAATTCCTGCCGGTCGGCATGCCGCCGCCGCAGGTCCGCGAACTCGTCGGCGAACGGCAAGGCCTGGATGTGCGGCGCCCAGTCGACGTCACCGATCCAGCTCAACCCGGCGCGGACGGCCCGGCGCGCCCGGTCGACGTCGGCGTCGACGGCCGCCACGTTGTAGGCATGGATGGGCAGGTCTGGCCCGATGTGCCCGCGAACCAACGCGAGGTATTCGGGGGTCACCGGTTCGGCCAACACGACGCCGTCGGCGAGTGCTGCGGCCATCCGCAGCGATTTCGGTCCCCGGACACCGACCACCATCGGCGGGATCATCTCGGGTGGATTGGTCAGCTGAACGTCAGTGAGCGAGACGTATCGGCCGGCCACAGTGACCGATTCGCCGCGCAGCAGCGACCCGATCGCCTGCACCGTCTCGCGCAACATGGTGAGCGGACTTGCCGGCCAGATGCCCGCCTGGCGCAGCCATCCCGGCATGCCGTGCCCGATGCCGACGATTACCCGGCCCGGATAGAGACCGGCGACGGTGGCGAGTTCCATTGCGGCGAAGGCTGGATTGCGCGCGGCTGCGGGGAGGATGCCGATCCCGATGGTGATCCGGGACGTAGCCGCCAGCACCGCCATGGTCTGGGCGATTCCGCCGCCCAGGAAACAGTCCTCGACCACCCACAACGTGTCGAATCCGAGATCCTCGGCCCGCCGCGCGAACGCCGGCAGATCGGCCGGACGGGTGTTCCCCGGGATCAGGACTCCGACAGTGCGGCCCATGCGCCGTCCACCCTTCGGATCAACCGTGCTGTTTCAGTCGGCGCCCGGATGGTACGTGGGACGCACCGGCGGCCCCGAGCCACGGTGGCGGCCCCGAGCCACGGTCGAGTCCAGACCGTGGCCGAATCAGGTCCACGGAATACTCCAACCATGACGGACAACGACGAAGCGACAACCGCGGTGCGAGCAGGAAAGCAGAGGCCGCTGGCTAGCGGGTCCCGGCCGGTTCGGCTGTCTCCCGGCGCAGCACCGGTCGCAGCGCTTCGAGAACGCTGACGTCGTCGATGGTGGAGGGAACTGCCTCGTCGGTGCCGTCCGCCATGTTCCGCATGGTCTTGCGCAGGATCTTTCCCGACCTGGTCTTGGGCAGTGCCGCGACGACATGCACCTCCCGCAACGAGGCGACCGCGCCAATCTGGTCACGCACCAGCTGCACCAATTCGGCGGCCAACTGCTGTTCGTAGTCCCAGTCGGTGCGGACACCGCTTTTCAGCACGACAAACCCGCGGGGGAGTTGGCCTTTCAGGTGGTCGGCGACGCCGATGACCGCACATTCGGCGACGTCCGGGTGCCCGGCAAGGACTTCCTCCATCGAGCCGGTGGAGAGTCGGTGGCCCGCAACGTTGATGACGTCGTCGGTGCGGCCCATCACGAACAGGTACCCGTCGGCGTCGAGGTGACCGCCGTCGCCGGTCAGGTAATACCCCTTGAACGCGGACATGTAGGACTGGACGAACCGGTCGTCGTCATTCCACAGCGTGGTCAGCGAACCCGGCGGCATCGGCAGTTTGATCACGATCGCGCCGTCGGAACCGACATCGGCTGTGGTGCCGTCGATGTCGAGAACCTGGACGTCCCAGCCGGGCAGCGGCCGGGACGGTGAGCCGGCCTTGAGCTCGAGCAGTTCGATACCGGCCGGGTTGGCGACGATGGGCCAGCCGGACTCGGTCTGCCACCAGTGGTCGATGACCGGGATCTGCAGCAGGTCGGTGGCCCAGCGGTAGGTCTCGGGATCCAGTCGTTCCCCGGCCAGGAAGAGGTATTTCAGACTGGACAGGTCGTACTGCGCCAGCAGCTTGCCCTGCGGATCCTCCTTCTTGATCGCCCGGAATGCGGTCGGCGCGGTGAACAGCACCTTCACCTTGTGCTCGGCGACGACCCGCCAGAACTGGCCGGCGTCGGGGGTGCCGACCGGTTTGCCCTCGTAGAGCACGGTGGTGGCACCGGCCAGCAGCGGTGCGTAGACGATGTAGGAATGCCCGACGACCCAGCCGACATCCGATGCGGTGAAGATGGTTTCGCCGGGGCCGACGTCATACACGTTCTTCATCGACCACTGCATGGCGACGGCATAGCCGCCGCTGTCCCGGACAACACCCTTGGGTTTCCCGGTGGTGCCCGAGGTATAGAGGATGTACAGCGGATCCGTGGACTTCACCGGTACCGGGTCGGCGGGTTGCGCCGTGGCTACGGCTGTTGCCCAGTCGATGTCGTCCGGGCCGAGGGTTGCCACGACCTGCGGGCGCTGCAGGATGATCCGCTTGGCCGGTTTGTGCTCGGCCAGCTCGATGGCCTTGTTCAGCATGGGCAGGTATTCGATGACCTTCTTGCCCTCGATACCGCAGCTCGCGGACACGATCACGGTGGGCCGGGCGTCGTCGATCCGGACGGCGAGTTCCTTGGGTGCGAAGCCGCCGAAGACCACCGAGTGCACCGCGCCGATCCGGGCAGTGGCCAGCATCGCGATGGCCGCCTCGGGAATCATCGGCAGGTAGATCACCACCCGGTCACCCTTGCGGACGCCGAGCCCGGACAGCACCCCGGCGAACGCGGCGACCTGGTCGCGTAGTTCGCGGTAGGTGTAGGTCCGCTGCGTCCCGGTGACCGGGCTGTCGTGGATCAGGGCGGGCTGTTCGCCGCGACCGGCGTCGATGTGCCGGTCGAGTGCGTTGTAGGCGACGTTCAGTTCGCCGTCGGGGAACCAGCGGTAGAACGGCGGGTTCGTCGAGTCGAGGGCCCGGGTCGGCGGAACCTGCCAGTCGATCGCGGCGGCGGCGCCCAGCCAGAATGTCTCCGGGTCGTCCACGCTGGCGCGGAACACATCGTTGTATTCGCTCATCTGCGGTTCTCCTTTGTCGCCTGCTCGTCAGCCTCGGGTCTGCATCGTTCCGAGGCATCTGCCGGAAGGGCAGGAACAGCCATAGGGGTCAGGACACCATGCTGCTCCTGTTCGAGCGTCCGCATCGAACCGGAGTAGTCCTTTAGGAGGGTCCAAGTCAGTCCAGATGGAGGACTGTGCGCGAAGGATCGCGGGACCGTCGAACCCGCTACGGGGCGCGGCGGGGTGGCCCGGCGTGCTGCGTGTGGTGGTGCACCGGGGAGATGCCCTTCGGATTATGTTGATCCTAGCCAACATTACCGATGATAGTGTCGGCTGAGACCGGCAGTAGGGAGCTAGAATGAAGCGAACCTCGATCGCTGTTGGCAAGGGCTTACGCGACTTCGGGCGACATGTCTCCGACTGGCGAAAGCTGAACGGGCTGACGGCCGTTGAGCTCGCAACCCGGGCGGAAATCTCCCGGGACACACTTCGCTCCCTGGAGAGCGGTACAGGAACAGTCAATCTGGAGAACACCTTCCGCGTCCTGCAGGCTCTCGGCATTCTGCAGCCGGTCACCGCCGCGGCCAACCCGCTCACCACCGACGTAGGGCGGCTGCGGATGGGCGAACGACTGCCGATCAGGGTGCGGCCGGCGAAGGAACCGGATGGTGGCTGACCGTGCGGTTGAAGTCACCGTCGACCTGGCCGGCAGTGAAGTTGTGGTGGGCACCATGTGGCCACACGACAAGAGTTCCACCTTTCGATACGCCGCCGACTATCTGGCCCATCCTCGTGCGTATGCGCTCGACCCGGCGCTCCCGCTGAGTTCGGCCACCACCCACACGCCGCCGGGAAAAGTTCTACCCAATGCCTTCTCGGACGCCGCTCCAGATCGGTGGGGCCGGAACCTTGCCAGGAGGGCTGAGCGGGAGCGTGCGGCCACTGTTGACACGACGCCGCGCACGCTTTCTGCTGTCGATTTCCTGCTGGCGGTCAATGACGTCCTGCGCCAGGGCGCGCTCCGATTTCGGCGGCCCGGTACGTCCGAGTACTTCACTTCGAGCCCGACGGGCGTCCCGCGAGAGGTTTCGCTGACATCGTTGTTGCGAACCACGGATCAGCTCGTCGGACATGAGTATTCGTCGCCGTCAGACTTGCGGGATTTGATCGCTGCGGGTAGTTCGCTGGGCGGTGCCAGGCCAAAGGCCGCAGTGCTGAATTCCCGAGGTGTCCTGACGATTGCCAAGTTCCCACGACGGGGGTCGGATGAGTGGGACGTCATCGGTTGGGAGGCCGCGACGCTCGACCTCGCCAGGAGCGCTGGGATCTCGGTCCCGCGTTCGCGACTGATTCTCGTCGGTGGTCGGCGGGTGCTACTCGTCGAACGATTCGACCGGACAGGTGATCGTCGATGGGGCTACGTGAGTGCAATGACCATGCTGGAGGCCTCCGACGGCGAGCGGCGCAGCTACCTGGAGATCGCAGAGGCGTTGGCTCAGTTCGGGTCTGCATCGTCGGTGGACAACAGCCAGCTGTTTCGTCGCATCATTTTCTCGATTCTGGTTTCCAATACCGACGATCACCTCCGGAATCACGGTTTTCTCCGGGCAACCAGGGGGTGGCGGCTGTCGCCGGCCTTCGACCTGAATCCCGACCCCGAATCTCCGGGAATCCTCAGCACATCCATTGACTTCGGCGACAATTCGGCTGACATCACGCTTGCCCTAGACAACGCACAGTATTTCGGGCTCGACGCACCGACTGCGCGAACAGTCGTGGCCGACGTCGTGCAAGCGACTCGTGGCTGGCGCGACACCGCCGCTCAGTTGGGCCTTGCCTCAGGTGAGATCAACCTGATGGCAGCGGCCTTCGATACTCCGCAGCGCACCCTGGCGCGGCGAATCGGCCGCTGAGGGCGCTCACTGGATCGCGGCCAGCAGCACCGGTTCTCCGGTTGGTGCAGCAGGAGATGCCAAGGCGGCGAGGACGGCATCCAGCACGCGTACCGCGCCGGCCTTGTCCAGCGGGTGATTCCCGTTGCCGCACTTGGGGGACTGCACGCAGGACGGGCAGCCGGTCTCACACCGGCAGTCCGCCACTGCCGACCGGACAGCGGCCAACCAGGTGGGCAGCACCTCGTGTCCGCGATCGGCGAACCCGGCACCACCGGGGTAGCCGTCGTAGACGATGACCGTCGGTTCGCCGGTGTCGGGGTGCAGTGCGGTGGACAGGCCGCCGATGTCCCAGCGGTCGCACCCGGCGAACAGTGGCAGCAGGCCGATCGCGGCATGTTCGGCGGCATGCAGGGCTCCTGGAACGTCCCGCTCGGCGACTCCGGCGGCCAGCAGGGCCTCAAGGGTGACGGTGTACCAGACCGCCCTGGTGTGCAGGGTGTGTCGCGGCATGTCCAGGCCGATGACGTCCAGCAGCTCACCGCCGGGCAGCCGGCGAAGATACCCGACGACCTGCTCCGTCACCTCGACCGGCCCGCTGCCGGCCCGCACGCCGCCGGGATAGCGGTGCTCGTGATGGCGGGTTGCGCGAGACGTCGGGCCCGTGCCGGTCGATCGGTCCATGGTGACCGTGGACGACGACCGCGCGATCGTCGTCCATTCCGGTCGATCAGGGCGGACCAACGCAACACCGCTGTGTAGATCGAGATCCTGGACGACGTAGCTCTCGCCACGGTGCAGGTGTACGGCCCCGGCGTGCACTGCGGCCGGCGCCCGGTGGATGTCAACGGTGCCCAGCAACCGGGCGGTGTCCTGATCGACGATGGCAACTTGACCGCCTCCGCCGCCGCGCAGGTTCACGTTCTCGGCGGGATGCCCGGGCTGCGCCCAGAAATACCCGGTGGGTCGGCGCCGCAGCACCCGGCGCGCGAGCAGATCCTCCAGCACCGGCCGGATCTGACTGCCGCCGAACAGCTCGAGGTCGGCCTCCGTCAGATGCCGCTCCGCCGCCGCGCAGGCCAGGTGCGGGCCGAGGATGAAGGGGTTGGTCGGATCGGTGATGGCGGCCTCCATCGGCCGCCCGAAGACCGTCTCGGGGTGGTGCACCAGGTAGGTGTCCAGCGGATCGTCGCGGGCGACGAAAACCACCAGGGCACGGCGACCGCTGCTCGCCCGCCGGCCGGCCCGGCCGGCCTGCTGCCACACCGAGGCCAGCGTGCCCGGGTAACCGGCGAGGACGGCTGCGTCCAGCCCCGCGATGTCCACCCCCAGTTCGAGGGCATTTGTCGATGCGACCCCCATCAGTTCCCCGGAGCCGAGGGCGCGCTCCAGCTCCCGTCGATCCTCCGGCAGGTACCCGCCCCGGTAGGCGGCCACCTTGCCCGCCAGGTCCGGCGCCGTCTCGGTCAGCCGCCGCTGGGCCGACAACGCGGTCTGCTCGGCACCGTGCCGGGAACGAACGAAGGTCAGCGTCCGTGCGCCCTCGGCCACCAGATCGGCCATCATCCTGGCCGCCTCCGCCGGGGCGGACCGGCGCACCGGTGCGCCGTCCTGGCCTTCGGACCCGGGCAGCACACCGGGCTCCCAGAGCACGAAGTCGGCGCCGGGCCGCGGGGCGCCGTCCTCGGTCACCGCCAGCACCCGGCGGCCGATCAGTTTCGCCGTCGACCCGGGCGGGTCGGCGGAGGTCGCGGACGCGAAGATGAACACCGGATCGGCGCCGTACATCCTGGCCAGCCGAATCAGCCTGCGCAGCACCAGGGCGACATGCGACCCGAAGACGCCGCGGTAGGCGTGGCATTCGTCCACCACCACGTATTTCAGCCGGCGCAGCATTCGCGCCCAGCGGGCGTGGGCCGGCAGTACCCCGCGATGCAGCATGTCCGGATTGGTGAGAATCCAGTTGGCGTGGGACCGGGTCCAATCACGCTCCGTCATGTCGGAGTCGCCGTCATAGCTCCCGGCGCGCAGGCCGGGCAGGCCGAGGGATTCGAGCGACTCCAGCTGGTCGGCGGCCAGGGCCTTGGTCGGCGCGAGGTAGAGCACGCACGCCTTGGGGTTCGACATCAGCGCGGTCAGCGCCGGCAGTTGGTAGGCAAGTGACTTTCCGGAGGCCGTACCGGTGGCGACGACGACGTCGTGATCGGCGTGTGCCAACTCCGCGGCCTGCGCCTGATGGGACCAGGGACGCTCGATGCCCTTGGCCTGAAAGCAGGACCGGATCGCCGGGGTGACCCACGTCGGCCAGGCCGTCGGCCGGCCCGGGCGCCAGGGAATTTGCTCCACATGGGTGATGCATGGTGTGACCGATGTCACTGTGGGGCCGCTGCACCGATTCAGCACTCCCAGCAGACCGCGAGGATCTGCCCAGGCATCCGGTGATGTCATTTCTGCATTGTCCCGCCGAGGTCCGACAGTGGGGTGCACGCCACGACTGGCGGAGCAGTCGGCATTGCGGCACGTTGGGGTGTTACCGGTGCTTTAGAGTACTCAGCGTCACGTCGGGCCACCGGCGGGCGACGCGAACGACCAGCGCCGGTCCGCAACGAGTTGGCCGGTCCAGAGAATATGCATCTTGCATGGATCAGGAGCTCGATGTCTTCCCAAATCGCCGCGGATCTCGTCGTTACCGGCAGTGATCAAGCAATTCTCATCGGGGTCGCGGTCGTTGCGGTCATCGCACTGGTCATTGCCTTTGTGCTCCGTGCCGGTGTGCTCGCCGCGGGCAAGGGCACTCCGAAGATGCAGGAGATCTCCGAGGCTGTCCAGGAAGGTGCCGCCGCGTACCTCGGCCGCCAGTTCCGCACCCTCAGCGTGTTCGTCGCGATCGTCTTCGTGCTGCTCTTCGCGTTGCCGGCGGAGACCATGAGCGAGCGGATCGGCCGGTCCATCGCCTTCCTGTTCGGTGCCGCGTTCTCCGCCGCGATCGGCTACTTCGGTATGTGGCTGGCGACGCGGGCCAATGTCCGGGTTGCCGCGGCCGCCAATGGGGACGGTGGCCGCGAGAAGGCCATGCAAATCGCCTTCCGGACCGGCGGCGCCGTCGGTCTGGCCACCACCGGCCTCGGCCTGTTGGGTGCCTCCGTTGTCGTGCTTTCCTATGCGGGCGGCGCGCCGAAGGTGTTGGAGGGCTTCGGTTTCGGGGCCGCCATGCTCGCCATGTTCATGCGGGTCGGCGGCGGCATCTTCACCAAGGCCGCCGACGTCGGCGCCGACCTGGTCGGCAAGGTCGAACAGGGCATCCCCGAGGACGACCCCCGTAACGCCGCCACCATCGCCGACAACGTGGGCGACAACGTCGGTGACTGCGCAGGCATGGCCGCCGACCTCTTCGAGTCCTATGCCGTGACGCTCGTCGCCTCGCTGATCCTGGGCAGCGCCGCGTTCGGCGCCAAGGGCTTGGTCTTCCCGTTGATCATCCCGACGATCGGTGTCATCACGGCCATCATCGGCATCTACATCACCAAGGCCCGGGCCAACGAGGCCGGACTGGTCACCATCAACCGGTCGTTCTACATCTCCGCGGTGATCTCCGCGGTGCTGTCCGCGGTGGCCGCATTCGTCTACCTGCCCAGCAACTTCCGCGAACTGAACGTGCCGGCCGTCGCCGATGTGACCGGGAACCCGGCCGTCATCGCGATCTGCGCCGTCGTCATCGGCATCGTGCTGGCCGCCGTCATCCTGTGGCTCACCGGCTACTTCACCGATACCAACAACAAGCCGACCAAGGACGTCGCGAAGAGCTCGCTCACCGGTGCGGCGACCGTCATCCTGGCCGGCATCTCGGTCGGTTTCGAGTCGGCCGTTTACACCGCGCTGGTCATCGCGGGCGCCGTCTACGGAGCGTTCCTGCTGTCGGGTTCGCTGATCGTCTCCCTGTTCATGATCGCGCTTGCCGGCTGTGGGCTGCTGACCACCGTCGGTGTCATCGTGGCCATGGACACCTTCGGGCCGGTGTCGGACAACGCGCAGGGCGTTGCCGAGATGAGCGGCGAGGTCTCCGAGGAAGGCGCCAAGATCCTCACCGAGCTGGACGCTGTCGGCAACACCACCAAGGCCATCACCAAGGGCATCGCGATCGCCACCGCTGTGCTGGCGGCGACCGCCCTGTTCGGTTCGTACTCCGATGCCATCGCGACCGCGCTGGTGGCGGCGGGCGAGCAGGTCAGCGTCTTCACCGCCAACGTCGTCTCGCCGAGCACCCTGGTCGGCATGCTGCTCGGCGCGTCCGTGGTCTTCCTGTTCTCCGGGCTGGCCGTCAACGCTGTCGCCAGGGCGGCCGGCGCGGTGGTCCGCGAGGTTCGCCGGCAGTTCCGGGAGATCCCCGGAATCATGGAGGGCACCAACAAGCCGGAATACGGCAAGGTCGTGGACATCGTCACCCGCGATTCGCTGCGCGAGCTCGCCACCCCGGGTCTGCTGGCCGTCTTCGCCCCGATCGCCGTCGGCTTCGGCCTCGGCGTCGGTCCGCTGGCCGGCTACCTCGCCGGCACCATCGCCACCGGCACGCTGATGGCCGTGTTCCTGGCCAACTCCGGTGGCTCGTGGGATAACGCGAAGAAGATCGTCGAGGACGGCACCCATGGCGGCAAGGGCTCGCCGGCCCATGAGGCCACCATCATCGGTGACACCGTCGGTGACCCGTTCAAGGACACCGCCGGCCCGGCCATTAACCCGTTGCTCAAGGTGATGAACCTGGTCGCTCTGCTGATCGCGCCGGCCATCGTCACACTGACGGTCGGATCGCAGGAGAACCCGGCGATCCGGTACGGCATCGCGGGCATCGCTGTGGTGATCATCGTTGCGGCCGTGATGGTTTCCAAGCGCCGCGAATCATCTCTGCACGCGGAGGAACCGCTGCACACCCCCTGATCGGTAGCTTGCTCGGCTTCGGCGAGGTCCCCGCGAACCGCGGGTGGCCTCGCCGAAGTCGTTTTGCCGGTCTGCCCGTGGATGCCGTTGCCGGTCCCACATCGGTCCGGCGGTATCGTCACGCAGAATTCGGCACGCCGACGCCTCCGTCGCCGGCGTGTCGCGGCCTCGCCGGGGAAGGCACATGGAATGAAGCGCGCCGCATGGTTCCTATCCGCACTCGCCGCATGCTCGGTGCTGATGGCCGGCTGTTCGTCCGGTGACCCGGACACCGCGACCCCCAGTCCGAGCGCGACGTCAACCGCCGACGGGTCCGGGAGCGCCGCACCGAGCTCGCCGGCCACCTCCGGCGGCACGGCCACTTCCGACGGCACGGCCGCCTCCGACGGCACGGGCACGGGCACCGCAGACGCGCAGGGAACGCCCGCTGACGGCTCCTCCGGCGCACCCACCGGCGGCGATCCTGTCCCCGAACTGGACGCGCCGACCGTCTCCTGGTTCGACACCTTCTGCGCCGGGCTGGCCCCGCTGGGCACGCTGGATCTGAGCGAGGCGGTGAACAGTGGCCCGACAGATGCGCCGGATCCGGCGGACCCCGACAACTCGATCCAGAAGCAGACGCTCGTCTCCAGTGTCAGTGCGGCCGCTGCGGCATTCAGCCAGACATCCCAGGCGTTGGCCGCCCAGGAACCCCCGACGTTCGACGGCGGCGCAGAGTTTGCCACCGCAGCGGTCAGCGGTCTCGGCGCCGCCGGCCAGCAGATCTCGGCCGCCGTAACGACCTTCGACGCCGTCCCGGCGGGCGCCACCGGCGAGTACTGGGCGGCCAAGAATGCCCTCCGAACCGCGGCGTTGGGTGCGCTGGCGCCGTTGCAAACGCTCGCGGAGCCCCCGGCCGATGTGCAGGGCGGGGTCCGCCAGATCCCGTCCTGTCAGGCATTGGGTCTGTGAGACGAGCCGGCTGGATCCTGCCGGCCGTTGCGGCCCTCGCACTCGCTTTGGTGGCGTGCGGTCCGGGTGGCGGTTCCACGGGTTCGGCCGTCCCGGCGTCGAATCCACCAACTGTCGGCTCCGTGGCCGCGCCGTCCGACAGTGCGGTTCCCAGCACGCTCGACGCGCAGTCGATCGCGTGGTTCGACACCCTCTGCCCCGCTCTGTCCGAGTCGATCGGCATCCTCGGACAGTCCGGTCTTTCCGAGACCGGTGCGACCGTTCAGCAGCTGGCTATCGTCAGCGCGGCGCAGCAGGCCGGCGAGATCCTGGCAACCAGTGCCACGGCGCTCGCCGCCCAACCCCCGCCCACGTTCGAGGGTGGCCAGCAGGTTGTCGACGGTGTGACGGCCGGGATGACCGCCGCGGCGCAGCAGCTCGCCGAGGGTGCCGGCACTTTCTCGGCCATCGATCCCGCCGACCCGGCAGCATTGCAGTCCGGGCGGTCGGCGTTCGGCCAGCAGATCGTCGGCTCCCTGGGCTTCCTGCAAGATCTGGGCGACCTTGACCCGGTACTGGGCGCCGAGATCGCCAAGATCCCCTCCTGCGCGGAGTTTGCCCGGTGATGGGGTGTCGGATACGGGCTGCGGGCCGCCAAGGTCCGGCGTGCCGGACGTACGGCTTCCGACGCCAGGCGGTCCACCCGAATGAGGGGGCCTTGCCGGGTAAACGTGGTCATCGACCGACCGAGGAATAGGCCACCCGGACGATGCGCCGTTGGATGGGTGAAAGCGTGACCAGTTTCGTTGTTGATCGGGTGCGGGTCGGCTAGCGTTCTTCCCAGCGCCAGCACGATTGCGCCGGGTGGGGGCACCTGCACAGGCAGGTTCATTCGTTGGTGTGGCGGATCAATCGACTCCGTGTGTGGACTGCACGTTCGGGCGTCGACATTGGGGTGAATGTGATGCTGGGCAAGTCTGGTTGGCTCGCGTGCGTTGCGGGCCTGGTGCTGAGCGGCCCGCTGTCCCCGACAGCGGCTGCGCTGCCGGCCTCGACGGCCCGCGCAGCGGCCGTGGAGCAGGCCCCAGGTGGTTCATTTGTGGCGATCCGGACCACGACGGCATTCTCCAGCACGATTCCGGCCGGCGGGTCCGTGCGGTTTTCCCCGGCCGGGGTTCCGGCGGGATCGGTTGCCTGGCTCACCGTGACCGTTGCGGCGCCGAGTGTTCCCGCCGTGATCACCGCTTTTCCCGGCGGGACACCGGCCACCTCGATGCCGGTCGTGACGGTCACCGCCGGGCAGGCCGCGACGAATTCCGCGGCGATTCCGACCTCCGCCGGCGGCGCCGTCGACATGCGGAACTCGGCAACGGTCGCGGTGAAGATGCGCGTTGACGTGAGTGGCTACTACACCGCAGGCGCCCCCGGCTCGCCCGGCATGTTCGGATCGGTCAGCCCCGTTCGGGTATTGGCGCCGACGGTCATCGCGCCCCAGGCCACTCGGACAGTGACCGCGACCGGGGTGGCCGGCGTTCCGACGAGCGCCGCCATTGTGCTGGCGAACCTGTCGGTGACGGCCGCGGCAGGTGACGGCGTGATCACCGCGTACCCGGCCGGCACGGCCGCGCCAGCTACCCACAGCCTGACGTTCGCCGCCGGCTGGCCGCAGGCAGCGCTGTCCGCAGTGCGCGTGAGCGCGGCCGGCCAGCTGACGATCGTGAACAATTCCTCGGTGCCGGTCACGGTGGCGGCCGACATCGTCGGCTATTTCCGCACCGGATTCCCCACCGTCGCTGCGGCCTTCACCAAGGCCGCGCCGGCCACGCTGTTCACCTCGACCGTGGCCGCGACCAGCGCGGTGACCAGGAAGGTGACCGGCGTCGCGGCTATTCCGGCCACCGGCGTGAGCGCGGTGGCCATCCAGTTGACGGCCAGCGGCGGGACGGTCGCCGGCAACCTGACCGGGTACGCGGCCGGTGCGAGGAGGCCGACCACCCCGCAGGTACCGTTCGTTCCGGGCCAGCGCAGCACCACCTTGGTGATCGTTCCGGTCAGCGCCGCCGGCTCGATCAGTGTGTTCAACTCGGCCCTGGCTGCGGTGACCGTCCGGGCGGACGTCGTCGGTTACTACCTGGGCACCTCGCGCCTGACCTGGACCGCGCCCCAACAGATCAACTCCCAGGGCCCGGCCGACTTCGGCTCGGTGTCCTGCACGTCACCGACCTTCTGCATGGCCGGCGACAACAGCGGCTTCTTCTTCCGGTTCGACGGAAGCACCTGGACCAGGGTCGGCGACGACGCGTTCCTCACCGATGACGTCTACTCCCTGCGGGCCCGGTCCATGTCCTGCGTATCGCCCACGTTCTGTGTGGCCATCACCGAATATTCCTATGACCTGGGTCCCCAGACGAGAATCTCGACCTGGAACGGCACCGCCTGGTCGGCAGAACTCACCGCCAACAGCTTCGAGATTCGCACCGCGTCCTGTACGTCGCCGACCTTCTGCATCGGAACTCCGCCGTGGTCGGGCACTGGCTGGGCCAAGTGGAACGGGTCGACCTGGTCGCTGCACAGCCAGGCCAGCCCGGGAATAACGGATGTCTACTCGACTTCCTGTGCCTCAACGACCTTCTGTCTGGCGCTGCTGAACGGCTCGGCGATCCGATACAACGGAACCGGCTGGGCGGACGCCCCCGGCCTGACTGGCGCCGATACCCTGTCCTGCGCCAGCGCAACGTCCTGTGTCGCGACCGGGATGAATACCGGCGGGCGACCTGTCTCGTACAAGTACAACGGGTCGGCATGGGGGAGTCCGGTGACAGCGCCGGCCGTGGCCGCCTTGTCCTGCCGCACCTCGACCTTCTGCGTCGGTGTCGGGGTGGCCGGCGTTTCCACGTTCAACGGGACCAGCTGGTCCGCTCCCGGTTCACCGATCGCGATGACGGGGACGTCCGCCGTGTCGTGCTCGTCGACGACGTTTTGTGTCGTCGCCGCGGGCAACAAGGTGGTCACTTTCAACGGGACTACCTTTGGCGCGGTCGTGACGGTGCCGGACGACCCGAAGCCGCTGAACTACGTCAGCTGCGACAGCGCATCATTCTGTATGGGTGCGGATCGGGTGACCGCCGTCACCTTCGCTGAGTCCGGGTTCGTCGAGAGCACGACGATCGGACGAATCGGCGATCCGCCGCTGATTGTCAGCGGGATGTCCTGCGCTGCAGCCACTTTCTGCTTCGCAAACAAGGACCTGGGATGGTCGGACGAGCCTGGGCTGGCCCGCTATGACGGCGCGGGCTGGGCCGATGTCGATGCCGAAGTCCCGCCGGTTCGCCCCTGGTCCGTGTCGTGCGTCAGTGCGTCGTTCTGTGCCGCAATCTCCGATGTCGTGTATTTCTTCAACGGATCGACCTGGACCGCGTCGACGCCCCAGGGATACACCCGGGTGTCCTGCGGTGCGGCGAACTTCTGCGTCGCCACGTCAGCCGGAACAACCGGAACCGGCACCAGTACCACCTTCAACGGGACATCCTGGAGTGCGCCGAAAAGCATCAGTTCGACCGGCAATGCGGAACCCATCGCCCTGTCATGTCAACCGGCCAAGGTCTGTGTCGCGGCTGATGCCGGCGGACGGGTCAGCGTCTTCAACGGCAGCGACTGGTCGGCTCCGGCCGCCATCGCCGGTGCCGGCCCTGTCGTGGCGGTGTCCTGTATGACGATCGCAACATGCTTCGCGGTCAGTTCAACTGGTTTCGCGGTCCAGTACTCCGGCTCCGGCTGGGCAGTACCGGTGCGGATCGACTCGGTCGGGAAGCCGACAGCGATCTCCTGTCCGAGCGCGACCTTCTGTGCGGTGGTCGACGACACCGGAAAGGCGGTGTTCGGCCGGCCGTGATTCCGCCGCAGCCCGCGAGGCCGTTCGGCGGTGTTCCCGATCGGCGGTGGGTGTCGGGGCCGCGGTGGGGCTACCCTGACCATCCGTGGGGAGGGGGCGCAGGTGAGCCAGCTGTCGCTGTTCTCTGCCGATCTCACACCGCCGCAACTCGTGGATCTCGGCGGGCTCCTCGCCGCCCACGGCCAGCTCACCGCCGGCCCGGACGGCGTGCGGCTGTCGATCCTGTTGGCCGAGCCCTGGCGCGCCGCCGCGTTGCTCAGGGAGTGCCGGGTGCGTGATATCCCCGCGGTGATTCCGCCGGCGCCGAGCCCGGCGTCACCGACGCTGGACGAGCCGGCGGCAGAGCCCGTCATCTTGCTGCAGACCGATCGCACTCCGTTGCTGGCGGGGCTGGCAGCGCAGTGGACCCGCGGTGCGGTCAAGTCGGTGCCCGCCGACATCGTGCTGAGTCCGGGATTCCTCCGCTGCTGGACGCTCGCCGCCGGCCATCCGGCCGACGTCGGTTTCGTGTTGGGGTTGGACCCGCACGCCCCCGACACTCACGAACCGCTCGCCGCCGCCTGCGCCGCGGCCGGTCTTGCCGGCTCCTTGCTGGGTGCCCGCGGCGGCGGCCCCGCGGTCCGCATTGTTGGCTATCGGCGCTGCTCACGGCTGTCCGAGATGATCGGCAGCCCACCCCCGGAGGCCCCGCGGGATGCCTTCCCGGCGTTGGGCCACTGACCCGGATCTGCCCACGTGCGTCACACGACGGACAGAAGTACGGGCACACTGTGGCATCCTGCTCCGGACACCCCCGGGTGTCGGGTGCCGCCGCCTGTCCGGCGGCTTCTGTGGAGAACAACCTCATCTGCCCTGTTTCCGGGAGGACTGATGAGCGTGCATATATAAGGAGAACGTGAGCCACATGGCCACTAGCAAGTCAGGGACGGGCCCCGGCACCGGCGTGCGTCTGGTGATCGTGGAGTCCCCGAGCAAGGCCAAGACCATCTCGGGTTTCCTCGGCGACGGCTACATCGTCGAATCGTCCGTCGGGCACATCCGCGACCTGCCGCGCGGTGCCGCGGACGTCCCCGTGAAGTACAAGGGCGAACCCTGGGCCAGGCTCGGTGTCAACACCGAGAACGGCTTCGAGCCGCTCTACGTCATCTCGCCGGAGAAGCGGGCGCAGGTGGCCAAGTTGAAGTCGTTGCTGGTCGGCGCCGACGAGCTCTACCTCGCAACAGACGAGGACCGTGAGGGTGAGGCCATCGCCTGGCACCTGCTGGAGACCTTGAAGCCCAAGGTGCCGGTCAAGCGAATGGTGTTCCACGAGATCACCCCGGCCGCGATCCGGGCCGCCGCGGAGAACCCCAGGGCGCTGGACGACAACCTCGTCGACGCGCAGGAGACCAGGCGGATTCTGGACCGGCTGTACGGCTACGAGGTGTCGCCGGTGCTGTGGAAGAAGGTGATGCCGAAGCTCTCGGCCGGCCGGGTGCAATCCGTCGCCACCAGGATCATCGTGCAACGCGAACGCGAGCGGATGGCCTTCCGGACCGGCACCTACTGGGGCCTGGACGCCGCCATGGCCCCCACCGAGGCGGACAGCCAGGCGTTCAAGTCCTCCCTCGCGACGGTCGAGGGCCGCCGGCTGGCCGCGGGCCGGGATTTCGACCCGGCCACCGGCGCGATCAAGGCCGGCACCGACGTGCTGCTGTTGGACGAGGACGGCGCCCGCACCCTGGCCGGGCAGTTGCAGGGCGGCACCGCAACGGTCAGCTCGGTCGAGGAGAAGCCCTACACCCGCAAGCCCTATCCGCCGTTCATGACGTCGACGCTGCAGCAGGAGGCCGGTCGCAAGCTCGGCTTCAACTCCGAGCGCACCATGCGCACGGCGCAACGACTGTACGAGAACGGCTACATCACCTACATGCGAACCGACTCGACAACATTGAGCGCCACCGCACAGGAGGCCGCCCGGGCGCAGGCCCGCGAGCTCTACGGGCCCGAGTACGTGCCGAACGCGCCGCGGCAGTACACCCGCAAGGTGAAGAACGCGCAGGAGGCACACGAGGCCATCCGGCCGGCAGGGGAGACCTTCCGCACCCCGGGCCAGGTAGCCCGATCCATCAACGGCGACGAGTTCCGGCTGTACGAGCTGATCTGGCAGCGCACCATCGCCTCCCAGATGGTGGATGCCCGCGGGCTCACCCTGTCGCTGCGCATCACCGCGTCGGCCGACGGCCGCGAGTGCGTGTTCGCTGCGTCCGGACGGACCATCACGTTCCCCGGGTTCCTGCGGGCCTACGTGGAGACCGTCGACGCGGAGGCGGGCGGCGAGGCCGATGACGCCGAACGCCGGCTGCCGAACCTGACCGTCGGGCAGCAACTGGATATCCGGGAGCTGATCCCGGCCAGCCACGTCACCACCCCGCCCGCCCGCTACACAGAGCCGTCCCTGATCGGTGCCCTGCAGGACCTGGGCATCGGCCGGCCGTCGACCTACACCTCGATCATCCGGACCATCATCGACCGCGGTTACGTGTGGAAGAAGGGCCAGGCGCTGGTTCCGTCCTGGATCGCGTTCGCGGTGATCGGGCTGCTGGAGACGCACTTCGCCCGGCTCGTCGACTACGACTTCACCGCGGCCATGGAGGACGAACTCGACGCCATCGCGGACGGCCGGATCGGCCGCACCGACTGGCTCGGGGCCTTCTACTTCGGCGGCGATCTTGGCCCGGAGGGTTCGGTCGGGCGGACCGGCGGGCTGAAGAAGCTCGTCGGCGACCGGCTGGAGGACATCGACGCCCGTGAGGTCAACTCGCTGCCGTTGCTGATCGACTCGCAGGGCCGACAGATCACTGTCCGGGTCGGCCGTTACGGGCCATATCTGGAACGTCCGGTGAATGGCCCGAACGGCGGGTCCACCGGTGACGGAGATGATGGAACCGACGGCGCATCGGTGCAACGGGCGAACCTGCCGGAGGACCTGCCGCCGGACGAGGTCACCGCGGAGGTGGCCGAGGAATTGTTCGCGCAGGCCGGCGACTCGGCGGAGAACGAACTCGGCGTCGACCCCGACTCCGGGAACCTCATCGTCGCCCGGGACGGGCGGTACGGGCCGTACGTCACGGAGGTCCTTCCGGAACCGGTGGCCGCCAATGGGGCGACCGGGACGGGTTCGAACACCGCGGCGGCAGCTGCACCGAAGCGGGCAGCCAAGGCCGTCAAGCCGCGCACCGCGTCGTTGTTCAAGTCCATGACGCTGGACACCATCGACCTGCCGACCGCGCTGCGGTTGCTCTCGCTGCCCAGGGTGGTGGGGAATGATCCCGCCGACGGCGTCGAGATCACCGCGCAGAACGGCCGGTACGGGCCATATTTGAAGAAAGGCACCGACTCCCGGTCACTGGCCAGTGAGGATGCCCTGTTCGACGTCACCCTCGAAGAGGCGCTCGCGCTCTACGCGCAACCCAAGCAGCGGGGTCGATCGGCTGCCACCGCCCCGCCGCTGCGCGAGGTTGGTACCGACCCGGCCGGCGGCAAGCCCATGGTGATCAAGGACGGCCGATTCGGCCCGTACGTCACTGATGGGGAGACCAACGCCTCACTGCGCAAGGGCGACGAGGTCGACACCTTGACCGTGGAGCGGGCCGCGGAACTGCTCGCCGATCGGCGGGCCCGCGGGCCGGCACCGAAGCGAGCGCCGGCCAAGAAGGCCGCCCCCAAGGCTGCATCGAAAACCGCGGCGGCATCGAAAACCGCGGCAGCAAAGAAGCCGGCGGTCCGGAAGACCGCGACGAAGGTTGTCAGCACACCGGGCGCATGACTTGGGCGTGATCCTCGGGACATGCCCTAGGCGCCCGCGACGTAGACGTCGGGCGCTCGCCGAACCCTGAAAAGACCCTGGTCTTCGCGCCGGGATCACTCACCGACGGTGTCCCGGCCTACGATTCGGTTATGACGGCGGCCTTCGACGCCACAAGCGGGACCGACTATCGGTTCACTGATGCTCTCAGCGGGTCCGACGGCACCGGGGACCCGTCCATCATGATGCCCGTTCTCGATGTCTACCCGGATGCGCTGTCCGCCGCCATGCCGAATGATCTGATACCGGTGATCGTGCCGCCGGTGCTCCAGCCGCCCCAGCCGGGGGTGCGGGCCGAGCCGGTGGCCGGCCCGGCGAACCGGTCCGGGAATCGGCCGCCCGCCCAGCGGGGGCAGGCGCAGCGGGCCCAAACGCAGCGGCCGGCCCAGCAGGCCGCGTCCCGTCAGCAGGCTGCTGCGCGGCAGCAACCGGCCCGCCCGGCGGCCCCGGTGCGTCCGGTCCCGCCGCGGCCGGCGGTCCAGCCGTACCGGCCGATCAGCCAGACTTCACCGGTGCAGCCGGCCCGGCCGACCGGGCCGAGTTTCACCTGGCAGGGCAAGACGATGACGGCGGCCGACCTGTCGGCGATGTTCCGCGGCAGTATGCCCAACCAGCCGTCGCAGGTCGACCGGGAGTCGTTCCAGGCCACGCATCCGCAATCGGCCGGGTCAGGGGCGCCGTCCGCGGTCGCCCCGGCCGCGCCGATGGCCTCGCAGTACTCCGGTCACGGTCAGGCCCGCAACGAAGCCCGCGAACGGTCGCAGGAGCGCCGGCGCACCGCGCCCACCCCGGACCGGGGTGCGAACAGCCGGCGCAGATCCAGCGTCGGCGCGGTCCTGGTCTTCTTCTTCATCATCCTGTTCGCGTCCGGTCTGGGTGAGAAGGCGATCGACCTGATCAGCGAGCTGTTCAACCGGTGAGCCGCAAACGGGAACCCAACTCCGTCGCCGTGCTGCTGCGCATCCCGGTCTTCCGGCGGCTGTGGGCCGCCATCGCGATCTCCAGCCTGGGCGACTGGCTGGGTCTGCTGGCCACCACCGCCTTGGCCGCCTATCTCACCAAGGACTCGTCCAACCTCGCGCAGGGCGCTGCGGTGTCCGGCGTGCTACTCACCAGATTGCTGCCGGACCTGATTCTCGGGCCGATCGCAGGTGCCCTGGTGGACCGGTTCGACCGGCGCAAGGTGGCCATCGCCGGCGACACCATTGCCGGCCTGCTCTACCTGTCGATCATCGTCAGCGGCAACCTGCTCTGGCTGTTGGTCGCGCAGTTCCTGGTCGAGGCGGTCGGGCTGTTCTCCACCCCGGCCAAGCAGGCGATGTGGGTCAATATCGTGCCCCGCGAACGGCTGGCGGTGGCCAACCAGCTGAACTACGTGTCGGTGTACGGCATGGTGCCGATCGCGGCCCTGTTGTTCGCGTTGTTGTCCACTGCCGCGTCCTTTTTCGGCGTGCCGAACGTCGCGGACGAGGGCACCGCGCTGATCAGCGGGGCGACCAGCACCCTGGCCATCGACCTCGCGCTCGGCATCGACGCCTGCACCTATTTCTTCTCCGCGGGCATGGTGTTCCTCTCGCGGCGGATGATCCCGGCCTTTGTCGGCGATCGCAGCACGTCGAAGAACATCTTCTCGCTGATCGCCGAGGGTGTCTCGTTCGTCCGCAAGAACCGGTTGATGCGGTCGATCTACATCGGCATCCTCGGGGCGTTCTTCGCCGGTGGTCTGGTGGCGGGCGTCGCCCAGGCCTACGTCGCGACGCTCGGGGCAGGCAACGCGGGCTACGGCATTCTCTTCGGGTCGGTGTTCACCGGGCTCGCGCTCGGCATGCTGATCGGCCCGAAGGTGTTCCCCACCGTGCCCCGGCGGATGATCTTCACCCCGGCCATCGGCGCGGCCGGCATTTCGCTGATCGTGATGAGCGTCCTGCAGGACTTCCTCGGTGCGGTGCTCGCTGCGTCCGTGATGGGTGTCTTCGCCGGCATCGCGTGGATCAACGGCTTCACCATGATCGGCCACGAGGTTTCCGACCAGCTCCGCGGCCGGGTGTTCGCGTTCGTGATGTCCTCGGTCCGGATCGTGCTGCTGATGACGATCGCGGCCGGCCCGATTCTGGCCGGTGCGATCGGCACCTACCCGGTGACGGTGGGCGACTTCCGGTTCGACATCACCGGACCGGCCATCGTGCTGGCCGTCGGCGGACTGATCGCGTGGGGCGTCAGCCTGTTCACCGGACGGCAGATCGGTGGTTTGACGTCCAGCCTGGTCCGGCGGGTCTTCGGCCGGCGCGGGGTGAATATCTGGGACGAACAGGACGATCACACGGGGGTGCTCATCGCCGTCGAGGGCGCGGACCCGGCGGCCGTCGCCGAATACGCCGGCCTGCTCGATGATCACCTGGTCGATGACGGCTGGTTGATTGTTCGGGTGCGTCCTGACGCGCCGGCTGCTGCGGTCTTCGGCCTGGACAGCCCAGCCGATGCGTTGCGTGCCTCAGCGGATCTGGCCGACCTGACGGCGGAACGGGTGAAACCCGCCCTGCAGGCTGGCGCGGTCGTGATCTGCGAGGGCTTCGTTGACGCCACAGTGGTCCGCTACCGGTCGGCCGGCGTGGAGGAGCAGCGCCTGGCGCGGGTGGCCCAGTGGGCCGTGAACGGGCTGAAGGCGGATCTGACGGTGCTGGTGGACGGGATGCTGGAGCCCGCCGACAGCACGGCGGAACCCGCCGAGCAGCCGGCCCAGCTGCTGACCGTTGCCGGGGAGGATACGAACGAATCCGGTGCCGGCGAACCCGGTAGTGCCGGACATCCGGTTCCACCGACAGCGGTTGCCGACGCGTCTTCGGGCAGCGCGATCGCTGGCGCCGCGGTCGTCGACCTCGACTCGACCACTCAGGCGCCCGCCGGCCAGGACAAGGCCCGCCCGATCGACGCCCGCCAGATCGACGCCCGCCCGATCGACGCCCGCCAGATCGACGCTACGACACCCGCCGAGCCCCCGACCGACGACGACGAGGAACCCGTGCTACCGGTTCAGGCCTACCGGGACCGGGCGTCGTACGCCCCGGAGCGGTACCTCATCGTCCGCCCGCTGGCAGAGGAGAAGGGCCGGGCGATCAACCCCGAGGTGATCGAACGCGTCAGTTCCGTGCTCCGCCAGCGTTCGCCCGCCATGGTCGAGCCGCAGCCGGCCACCTGAAACCGGCCCCGACCGGTCAGCTCCCGGCTCAGCCCAGCAGGTCGTCCAGCGGGATCTCGGGATCGGCGAGTGCTTGCAGATCGACCTTTTGGCCTCGCAGCCCGGCCTTGACCAGGCCGGCGATGCTCTCGGTGACGTCCCAGACATTGGCGTTCATTCCGGCGAGAACCGCGCCGCCACGGACCCAGAAGGCCAGGAACTCCGGCGCGGCCCCCGGGACCACAGTCGGGTCGCCGCGGAAGACCACTTGGTCGTAGTCGCCCGGGCTCACCCAGCCGGTGTATTCCATGCCGAGGTCGTACTGATCGGAGAAGAAGTAGGGCACCGGCGCGTACTCCTCGGTCTTGCCCAGCATCGAGCGGGCGGCCGCCGGGCCGCCGTTGAGGGCGTTCGCCCAGTGCTCCACCCGTAACCTGCTGCCGAGCAACGGGTTGAACGATGACGCCACGTCCCCGCAGGCAAAAACGTTGGGGTCGGAGGTGCGCAGCAGAGCGTCCGTGACCACGCCGTTGTCCACCTCAAGGCCGGCTGCTGCGGCGAGTTCGACATTGGGCGCGATGCCGACGCCGACGATCACCAGGTCCGCCGCCACCTCCCAGCCATCCGTCATTCGGACCCCGCTCACGGTGCCGGAACCGTCCTCCGACGCGACGATCTCCTGGACCCCGCCGCCGAATCGGAAATCGACCCCGTGGGCGGCGTGCAGGTCGCGGTAGACGGTGGCAACCTCGTCGCCGAGCACCCGGCGGAGTGGCAACGTGTCCAACTCCACCACGGTCACCGCGCATCCGTGCTGCCGGGCGGCGGCAGCGGTCTCCAGGCCGATCCAGCCGGCGCCGATCACCACCACATGGGCGCCGGTCTTGAAGCCTTCGAGCAGCGCATCGGACTGATCGAGCGTGCGCAGGTAGTGCACGCCCTGCAGGTCCGAGCCCGGGGTGGTCAGGGTCCGGACCCGGGAGCCGGTGGCCAGCAGCAACTTGTCGTAGTCGATGGTGTCGGCCGGATGCACGGTGACGGTCTTTGTTGCGAGGTCGAGGCCGACGGCGACCGTTCCCGCGCGCCATTCGATGTTGTTCTCCAGGTACCACTGCGGTTCGTGCAGGTAGGCCTTCTCGCGGGCGTCCGCGCCGAGCAGGTACCCCTTCGACAGCGGCGGCCGCTCGTAGGGCGGTTCGGTTTCCTCGCCGATCAGCACCACCCGGCCGGTGAATCCCTCGTCACGGAGGGTTTCCGCGGCCTTTGCTCCGGCCAATGAGGCCCCGATGATCACGAAAGTCTGTTCACTCATCCCGCCAGCGTCCTCTGTGTGGGAGGGCTCGACAACCACAGACCGCGTCGTGGGGCCGGGCGGCCCGGGTTGTGCGGCGGTGGAACGCCGCTGTCGGTGAGGTCGGCTACCGTGACCCGACAACGCAGCCACAGGTCCCTCGGACCTGCTTCAAGGGGGTCGACGATCGTGTCCGAGAGCTCGTGGACCGCAGCGGACACCGAGGCGGTGCGCTGCTGCGTCTGCGGAGTCGAGGGCATGCCGGTCTACCGGCTGCCGCCCTTCGGGGTGGTCCGTTGCCCCGTTTGTGAGCTGGTCTTCGTCTCGCCCCGGCTGACCTCAGCCGCGCTGCAGCGGATGTATGACGCGCCCGCCTATTTCGAAGGCGGCGACTTCGCCGGCGGCGTCTACGGTGGGCAATCACGGCTGTCGCCGGCGATGGTGTTGCAGCGCACCTGGACTGCCGGCCGGCTCAGCGAGATCGATCGGCTTCGCCCGGCGCCCGGCCGGCTCCTGGAGATCGGCAGTGGGTACGGCCTGTTCCTGGCAGCTGCCCAGGCCACGGGCTATGACGTGCGGGGGGTCGAACTGTCCCGGACGGGTGTCGATCATGCTTCGATGCGCCTCGGGTTGGACGTCTACTGCGGGCAGCTCGCCGGCGCGCCGACGGAGCCGGCCGACGTCATCTGCTTTTGGGACACCCTCGAGCACGTACCCGACCCGGTGGAGTTCCTGCGCGAGGTGCGGGCCCGGCTCGCGCCCGACGGGGTGTTCGCGTTGTCGATCCCGTACTTCTCCTCGGTGCCGTCGAAGGTCCTGCGGGAGCGCTGGTGGACGCTCAAACCCGAGCAGCACATATGGCACTTGACACCGGCGACGTTGCGGCTGGTCGCCGCCCGCGCCGGGTTGGTGATCACCTCGGTGACCACGTCGCCGCTGCGCCGGGCGAACGCCGGGCGCACCGATTCCCTGGTCGCCGTTGGCCGGGCCATCCCGGAAGTCCAATCATGACCAGTACCCAGCAGGTCAACCTGGTGCCGGCAGCGGTCTTCGATGACGTCATCGGCCAGCAACTGGCGATCGATGTGCTGACCGCCGCGGTGGCCGCCTCCCGCGGCGAGCCGGGGGTCCCCACCGCCGCGATGACGCACGCGTGGCTTTTCACCGGCCCGCCGGGTTCGGGACGATCCGTCGCCGCCCGCGCGTTCGCGGCCGCGCTGCAATGCGAGTACAGCGGCTGCGGGCACTGCTCGCACTGCCGGACCGTGATGGCGGCCACGCACGCCGACGTCCGCACCGTCACCCCGGAGGGTCTGACGATCTCGGTGAAGGAGATGCGCGCCGTTGTGCAGCTCGCTGCCCGCCGGCCGGCCACCGGTCGTTTCCAGATCGTGTTGATCGAGGACGCGGATCGGCTCACCGAAGGCGCATCGAACGCCCTGCTGAAGGCCGTCGAGGAGCCGCCACCGCACACGGTATTCCTGCTGTGCGCGCCGTCGACCCATCCCGACGACGTCTCGGTGACGATCCGGTCCCGGTGTCGGGTGCTCGCCCTGCGCACCCCGTCGGCAGCATCGATCGCCGAGGTACTCGTCCGGCGGGATCACATCGATCCCGGAATGGCGGACTGGGCGGCCTCGGTATCCGCCGGACACGTCGGCCGGGCCCGCCGGTTGGCCACCGACGAGGAGGCCAGGGAGCAGCGCCGGCGCATCCTCGCCGTCCCGGGTGCTTTGCGGTCCGTCGCCGACGTTTTCGTCGAGGCCGACGACCTACTGGCGACGGCAAAGGGCGAGGCAACGTCGATGTCCGACAGCCGCGATGCCGCCGAACTCGAGGAACTCAAGACCGCCCTCGGTGCCGGCGGTACCGGAAAGGGTGCCGCGGGTGCGGCCCGCGGCACGGCCGGCGTTGTCAAGGAAATGGAGAAACGGCAGAAGTCGCGCGCCACTCGAACGCAGCGGGATGTGCTGGATCGCGCCTTGGTCGACCTGTCCGGGTTCTACCGGGACGTGATCGCGCGCAGCCTTGGTTCGACGGCGCCGCTGATGAACCCCGATATGGCCGGGGACATCGAGGTGGCGGCATCCCGACTGGGCTCCGTCGGTGCCCTGCAAAGACTCGATGCAGTGCTCGCCTGCCGGGAGGCCATCGAGGTCAACGTCAAACCGCAGATCGCGGTCGAGGCCATGATGATGGCGCTGTTCGCCGGGCCGGTCAGCGCGATGACCTGATCCCGGAGGCGCTGACCGCCGACGGGCGACCGGCCACGGGCGGTCGGGTGGTCGGGATCACACCGCGTACCGTGATTGCCCATGGGCATGCTGTGCGCGGTGACGTTCACGTCGAACGGGCAATTGCACTACGCCAATCCGGGCGAACTGCGCCCCGAGGTCGGCGACATGGTGCTACTTCCCACCGACCACGGCTCTGTCGCGGCGCGCGTTGTCTGGGCAGCGGAGTACTCACCCGAAGAGACCGAGGGCTTCCCGGTCCTGCTGGGGATGGCCAGCGAGAGCGACCTGGCTGCCACCGAACAGATGCGAAAGACCAAGGCCCGCACCATGGTGGCCAGTCGCAAACTGATCCGTGAGCACGGGCTGCCGATGAAGGTGCTGGCCATCGACCCGCAGCCAAGTGCGGGCAAGACCGTCATCTACTACTCATCGCCGGAGACCGTCGACTTCCGCTCGCTGCTGCGGGATCTGTCCGCGACCCTGGGCAATCGCATCGAACTGCGGCAGCTGGCCGCCAGGGACGCGGTGCGGGTGACCGGTGCGATCGGCTCCTGCGGCCGGGACACCTGTTGCTCGACGTTCCTCAAGGACTACGAGCCGATCACCCTGGCGATGGCGCGGGACCAGGAACTGCCCGCCAACCCGATGCGAATCTCGGGTGCCTGCGGCCGGTTGATGTGCTGCCTCAAGTACGAACACCCGCTGTACCAGGACTTCAAGGCCACCGCCCCGGCGATCGGCGAGGACGTCGACTCACCCGCCGGGCCGGGCCGGGTCGTCGGCCATTCGGTGCCCGGTGATTCGGTCGTCATCAAGCTGGCCGCCGACGGGTCCAAGCAGGTCTGCCCGAAGGCCTCGGTCTGCGGCTCCCGCAAGGCCTACGAGGAGCAGCACCTGAGCAAGTGACGGCGACCTGCGCTGCAACGAACCCGGCCGAAACTCAGCCGGCCCGCTGGTAGGCGGCACGGAGCCAGCCGAGCACCTCGGTGTCCACCTCGTCGACACTGCGGATCCCCACCTTGTGGGTGCACATTCCGCCAGCAACGACCAGCCGGCCGCCGCCAGGGTCGCCCGGCAAATTGAGCCCCAGATCAATCCGGTCCTTCGTCGCCGGGGTGATCAGGGCGAACTGCTTTGCCCTTCGTAGGCTGACGGTCGCCTTCTTGGGTGCCACCTGGACATCCGGACCGAGGCTGGTCGCGCTGGTGACGAGCAGTTCGTAGAGCGGGCGGAGCCCGGCTTTGGCTCCCGCATATTGCAGGTCTACCGGGTCGGCGCCGAGGTCGGGCGACTGCTCCGCGCGCACCGTCAGCATCAGCGTGTTCGCGTACCCATGGCCGATTCCGTAGTCGGCCTTCAGCCTCTCCAGCCCGGCCCGGTGCCCGAGTGGAACCAGTGGCCGGGCGATGTCGAGCCATTCCTGGACGCTGCGCCCGGTCTTTGCGGCGAGGTTCCCCAACGCGGTGGCGGTGGCGTCATCCACCAGCAGATCTCCTTTGATCGGCGACGGTTGTGCCAGATGTTCGAAATGGGTGGTCCTCAGAATAGAGATGCGAGTAGCGCCCCCGCAGTGAAAGCAGCAGCGGCAACCCAGATCCAGGTGGGTAGGTGCTTCATCTCGATACCTTCATCCTGAGTAGACGGTTCCGTTGACGACCGTGACCGGAACCGCGGCCAGCGGGCTGGGCGCCGGACCGCCGACGACCGCGCCGGTGTTCGCGTCGAAGAGGCTGCCGTGGCACGGGCAGCTGATCCTCCCGGCTTCGACCTGTGAGACCAGGCAGCCCTGGTGTGTGCAGACCGCCGAGAAGCAGTGCACCCTGTCGCCGGTTTCGCGAGTCAGTACCACCTTCTGATCCGCCAAGATGACGCCGCCGTTCTCCGGGATCGTCGCGACGGCCGCGAGCTCGGTCGGTGACCCGCCGGTTCCCGGCGTGCCGGTCTCGCTGCTCGCGCCGGCAGTCGGCTTGGGTGCTGCGACGGTGAACCAGGCGAAGCCTGCCGCGCCGGCAACGACCGCGACGCCGGCCCCCACGATCACCGCGCGTCTGGAGGCCTGGCTGCGGTCGGCGACATCACCGGAGTTCGCCGAAGGGTTCGCTGCTCCGGATGGGGCAGGATTCTGATTTTGCGGGCCGGCGTACGGCATCACCGGGGGATGTGCCGAGTAAGGCGGCTGGCCGGGGGTCGGCCAGGTTCGGGCGCCAGGAGCCGCTGGGTACTGCTGGGGCGGGTGCTGCTGGGCTGGGTACTGCTGGGGCGGGTACTGCGGGGGTGGGAACTGCGACGGTTGCCCCGAGGGCCCACCCGCGTCCTGCTGGCCCGAATACTGGTTGGTCGGGTACTGCTGGGACCGCCCGAACGGGTGTTGCTGCGGCGGGTGTCTGCGGCGGGTGTTGCTGGGGTGGGTATTGCTGCGGCCCGCCGGGCCATGGTCCGGCGGACCGGCCGCTGACCGGTGGTGGCGGACTGTACGGCGGAGGCCCACTCGGCGGCGTTGGTTGGCCAAACTGGGCGTTGCGAGCAGGCGGCGATCCACGGCGGAAGGCGTTCGGGTCCGAGACGTTGGGTAGCAGGCCCGTCGTGACGACGGTCTGGTCCGCCGCATGACGCCCCGCGGGCGATGCGGGACCCGGGATCGGCGGTGGTGCGCCGGACGGATCGATGGGTGGCTCTGCAGAGTTCACGGCTGCTCCCCTGTTGCTGCGAATTGGTGGTTGGTGCCGGTCAGAACCTGGGCAGCCCGGGCTGCGTGAAGTACCAGAACGCGGAGCTGAACCAGATGACCGTCAAGAGCACGGCAAGCAGTCCGCCGAGTACGGGCAACGCCCAACCGGGCAGTCCGCGCAACCGCAGCGACAGCATCTTGGCGGCGAACGCTCCGTAGAAGAGGCAGCCGGCGAGGGAATGGACGAAGGTGCGCGTCGTGTCGTCGGAAAAGCCCGCGGACCAGATGCATTGGAACGCCACCGGCAAGGTGAACAGGAATGCGACCACGCCGGACCAGCGATGCAGCGGCGCGGCCCAGGCGGGCGACCCCGCGACACCGGGCAGCCGACCCCACATGGCAAGAGCGCTCACGATCTGCACCAGCACGAAGACGATGGCCACGGTGGTCAACCACGACTTCATCGCGTAGAGGGCCGAGAAGCCGAAGGTGGTGATCACCGCGCCGTCGCCGGGTGACACCCGGGCGTACGCGGCCAGCACGGCGGCCACGGCGATGCCGACGCCGGCCGCTGAAGCGAGCGCCCAACGCGGCGGCTGCTTGACGGGTGGAATGTGGGTCGACGTCATGGCACCTCGAAATATCAGCACGAGTGGGATACGGCCGAATCGGGATCACGGCAAGAACGGGTACGGGCGCACTTGCCGAGACTGAAGAACCAGCCGAACAGTCTTACGGGCGTCGCGGCGAAACGGTTCTCGGACGACGGTGTACCTGCGTCACCTCTCCGTCAACAGCATTCGGGATTACCCGATTCGTACCGAAATCGTCGGCATCATCCCACTATGCCCCTTCATCGAAATAACGATTCGGTAACGATGACCTACTCGCAGTGATAGTTCGGTCACAACGAGGCAACCTCCCGAACGAAGGATTTCCAGTTGTACCCGGTCCTGGGTGCAGATTGTCCTGTTTGGAGGCATTTGTGCGAGGAAAAGCAGCATTGCTGACCTGCGTGATTGCGGCCGCGATGGTGGTCCCGGTCAGCACCGCCGCGGCAGCGGTGGATGACGTCAACACGACCAAGTTGCGCCAGGCGGTGACCGTCAACGGCATTCTTGGTCATGAGCGTGCCCTGCAGCGGATCGCCAACCAGAACGGCGGGACCAGGGCATCCGGCACGCCGGGCTATGCCAAGTCCGTTGACTACGTGACGTCCACCCTCCGCAAGGCCGGGTATTCCGTCCGAAAGCAGGTCTTCGACTTCCCCTTCTACCAGGAGGTCGGTCCGTCGACACTGACGCTGACGGCACAACCGAACGAGGTCATCGAGTCGTCGACCCTGGAGTACTCGGGTGACGGCGACGTGACCGGCACCCTCGTCCCGGCGATCAACAACGTCATTCCGGCGACGCCGACGCCCAGTTCGTCGGCCGGCTGCCTGCCATCGGACTTCATCCCGGCCCCGGCGACGGAGCCGCAGGTCGCGCTGATCCAGCGCGGCACCTGCACCTTCGAGGAAAAGGTCAACAACGCCGTGGCGGCGGGGTACGACGCCGTTGTCGTCTTCAACGAAGGCAACCCCGGTCGAACCGATCTCCTCACCGGCGTGACGATCGGCGCCATCGTGCCGATCCCGGTGGTCGGCGTCAGCTATGCCGACGGCGTAGCGCTGACTGCGGCCGCCACCCCCGGCCCCGCCACCGTCACGGTGCACACCGACACGTTCTCGGAGATCCGACCAACCACCAACGTGATCGCCGATTCCAAGAAGGGCGACCCGAACAAGGTCGTCGTTGTCGGTGCGCACCTGGATTCGGTCCTCGACGGTCCGGGCATCAACGACAACGGCAGTGGCACCGCAGTCAACCTGGAAACCGCGGTCCAGATCGCCAAACTCAAGCTCGTGCCCACCCAGAAGCTGCGGTTCGCATTCTGGGGTGCCGAGGAAGCAGGCCTGCTCGGCTCCGAGCACTACGTCGAGAACCTCAGTGACGTCGAGCTGGGCAAGATCTACGCGAACCTGAACTTCGACATGCTCGGCTCGCCGAACTACGTCCGGTTCGTCTACGACGGTGACGGGTCGTCCGAGGGTGTCGTGGGTCCTCCCGGCTCAGCGCAGATCGAGCAGATCTTCAACGGCTACTTCGAAGGTCAGGGTCTGGCGACCGAGCCGACCGCATTTGATGGCCGGTCCGACTACGGGCCCTTCATCGCGGCCGGCATTCCCGCCGGTGGCCTGTTCAGCGGGGCCGAGGGCATCAAGACCGCGGAAGAGGCGGCCGTCTACGGCGGCACCGCCGGCGAACCGTACGACTCCTGCTACCACCAGGCGTGCGATGACATCACCAACCTGAGCACCAAGGCGCTCTACGAACTGGGCGACGCCGCGGTACATGCCACGTGGACGCTGGCGAAGAGCAAGGGTGGGCTGTTCGAGGACAACAGCCGGATGGCCGCTCGGCAGGCAATCTCGGCCGATCAGTTCGACTACCGCGGAAGTCATCTCATCCGCTAATTGACCCGCAGGGCACCCACAGCAGTTTCCGAAGGCCCGGCCGCGACGTCACCCGACGTCCGGCCGGGCCTTCGGCCTGTCCGGCCTGTCCGGCCGGGTTGCCGGACGGCAGATCGGGCACCGGTCGGCGACCTGGATGAGTCTCTCGTCACTCTCGGTTCGGCTGCGCGATTCGCGCGCTGCGATGTCGTATTCTGACCTGTCAGGTAGTGCGGCGTCCGACGGCGTCGGCGGGGCGCCGAGATCCTCTGGTTGGTGAAACACCGTGCGGGGCGCGGGGTTTCTTGTGCCGTCCGGTGGAATGAGATGGCGGTGGGAGTCAACGCGCGGTGCGTCCACACGTCTGTACATAGACACGACGAATTGGCCGCCGATGGGCCGAGGCTCGTTGACGACTTCCGGAGGACACATGCAGCTGCACCATTCGAGGCCGGCCCGACGGGCCGCGCTCGCCCTGCTCGCTGTTGGTGTCCTGGCCGTGACCGCGGCATGCTCCGGCTCGTCGGCAGGGCTGGGTATTGCCCAGGACTCGGCCGGATCGGTCAGCCAGGCAGCGGCCACCGGCGGTGGCAACTCCGAGGCGGATTCGGCCGCTGACGGTAGCAGCTCCTCGGGCGCACCGACCACCACCGCCGCGCCCAAGCCGGTCGCCCAGGTGACCGCTTCCCCCGCGTTCGACTCCGACGACATCACCCCCATCGAACCGGTGACCATCACGGTGGCCAAGGGCACGATCTCGGATCTGTCCTTCACCAACCCGGAGGGCGTCGCCGTTTCCGGAACCTTGTCGGCGGACAAGACCTCGTGGACGCTGGCCGAGCCGCTGGGCTACGGGCGCGACTACACGGTGACCGGGACTGCGCTCGGCACCGACGGCAAGTCCGTGCCGATCGACGGTTCCTATACGACGGTCACCCCGGTCGACGAGATCACCACCTCGATCTCGCCGGGCGACGGTGCGGTGGTCGGCGTTGCGGCGCCGGTGATCGTGCACCTCGGTTACGAGCCCGCGGACAAGGCCCTTATCGCCAGCCACATCACGATCACCACCACGCCGCAGGTCGAGGGCGCCTGGGCCTGGATCAAGCATGACGGCGACCCGAACCCGTCGCTGGACTGGCGGCCGAAGACCTACTGGCCGTCCGGCACCGTCGTGCACGTCGAATCGAATATCTACGGCCTCGACTTCGGTGACGGCTACTACGGCGGCGACAACGTCACCAGCGACTTCACCATCGGCCGCAACCAGGTCGTGCTCGCGGATGCGAATGCGCACAACATCGTGGTCCAGCGGGACGGCGTCACAGTTGTGAGCTACGACGCGTCCTACGGCAGCGGCGACGAGATCGGCGACCCGAACCGGGTCACCCGGTCCGGCGTGCATGTGGTGATGGACAAGCAGGAAACCACCAAGATGAGCAACCCCGCCTACGGCTACACCAACATCACCGAGCACTGGGCCGTGCGGATCAGCGACAACGGCGAGTTCATCCACCAGAACCAGGACACCGTCGGTGATCAGGGTGTCGACAACGTCAGCCACGGCTGTATCAACCTGTCGGCGGAAAGCGCACAGGCCTATTTCGAGTCCGCCATCTACGGCGACCCGGTCGAGGTCACCGGCACCAGCGTTCCGCTGTCCGCAGCCGACGGCGACATTTACGACTGGTCCTATACCTGGGACGAGTGGCTGGCGAAGTCGGCGGACGCCAGCAACTGAACCGAACCACCCGGCGCAGCGGCTAGACTTCTGCTCGCCGCCGCTGTAGCTCAGTCGGCAGAGCGTCTCACTCGTAATGAGAAGGTCTGGGGTTCGATTCCCCACAGCGGCTCCAGGATTTGCCTCTCGTGCTGACGAGGGAAGCACTTGGCGTGATGCTCGTTGATCCGTAGGCTCCGGCTCCAGGACGGCGAGCGGGAGCGGCGGTGGACGAAGCCGGCGGGTTGACGCTGCGGGTGCTCGGCGCGCTGGACGCCATCCGGGACGGCGCCTGAAGCGTCGCTGTAGGGGTTCTTCACCCGCTCGAGGCATGCTGCAGGCGTCCAGCGGCGGGAGAGGAACCCCAAGAGGGGCGCTTCAGCACGCCGGCTGCCTGGAGGCCGTCGGGCCGCGGAACCTACAGTTGCTCTGATGGGATCAGTGCCGGGGTGGGTGTGGCCGAACGTCGGCATGTTGACCGCGGTCGGCGTCTACCTGTGGTGGCGACTGGTCCTCGGGACCACCCGACCACACTCGGCTGCTCGCCGGATCGGTACCGGACTCGCGGTTGTCATCGCCCTGCTCGGCCCGATCGCGTTGATCGCCCAGTACGCACTGCCGATCCCGGCGCAGCGGGTCATCGCCTGGCCGGGTTGGCTGTCCTATGCGGCGGTGATCTTCCTGGCCACCGCCACCGTGCTCACCGAACCGATCCGCATCTGGTGGTGGTGGCAGCGGCGGACACGGATGGCCGCAACCCCGGTGCCGGCGGTCGCTCAACCCGATCACTCATTCCCGGGGACCGAGCAAGACCACTCAACGCCGCCGGCCGCGAAAGACCACTCAACGCCGCCGGCTGCGCAACAGGGCCACTCCTCGCCGCCGGCTGCGCAACAGGGCCACTCCTCGCCGCCGGCCGCGCAACAGGGCCACTCCTCGCCGCCGGCCGCGCAACAGGGCCACTCCTCGCCGCCGGCCGCGCAACCTGCGCAGCAACGGCCGGTCTCGGCGTCGCTGGACCGCAGGCTTTTCCTGCAGCGGGTGCTGGCGGTCGGTATCGGCGGCACCGCGGCACTGGCCACCGGGATTGCCGCACGGTCCGCGGTCGGTGGCCCGGCCGTCAGGACCGCCATGATCGCCATTCCCGGGATCCCGCCGGAGGCGGTCGGGATGCGGATCGCGCTGGTCAGCGACCTGCACCTGGGCAGTGTGCTGGGCCGGGACTTCTGCCGATCCGTTGTCGATCTGGTCAACGCGCAGAATCCTGATGTCGTCCTGCTGGTTGGCGACCTGACCGACGGCACGGTCAGCGAACTGGGGGAGGATCTGCGTCCGCTTGCCGATCTGCGATCCGCCCAGGGCACGTTCTTCGTCACCGGCAATCACGAGTTCTATTTCGACCCGGACGGTTGGCTGGAGTTCATCCCGCAACTGGGCATCCGGGTGCTGGCGAATGAAGGAGTGCCGCTCCGCGGGATGCTGCTCGCTGGTGTGCATGACATTTACGGGGCACCGAGTGGCCGAGGCCCCGACATGGATGCCGCCCTCGCCACCCGCAGCGCCGGGCAGTCAGTGATCATGATGAGCCATTCGCCGAACCTGGTGGACGACGCCATCGCGCGCGACGTGCAATTAATGGTCTCTGGCCATACCCACGGCGGGCAGTTCTACCCGTCCGCCTGGATCATCGCCGCCACCAGCCGAGCACTGTCCGGGCTGTACTCATTCGGGGCCACCCAGGTTTTCGTCACCAATGGCGCCGGCTTCTGGGGACCGATCGCCCGGCTCGGCGCGCCGCCGGACATCACGATGATCGAGCTGATTGCCCCGGGGATGACGGAGCGCACCGATTCCTGACCGGGCGGCCAGCCGTCGAGAGGGCTGCGGCGGGCGTTGCCGGGCCGAACGTCTGCCGGGCCGAGCGTGCTGGCCCGATGCTGAGCGTGCCGGCTGGCGCTGAAGCGTTGCTTGTGGGGTAAACCTCCCGCTGGGGTGACGCTGCAGTCCCCCAACAGCGGGAGAAGTGCCCCATCAGCAGCGTTTCAGCAAGGTCATCGAGGTCGTTCCCGACCTCGACCTCGTCGTTGTGGTGTCCGCACTCGACGATCCGGCGAGTTTCGATGGCTTCAGTTTGGCTCAGATGATCAACAGCCAGCTGGCGCCCGTCGTCGGCGGCTGACATCGCGCACCGCTGGAACGGCCGGCGCAGTGCTGAAGCGGTGCTCGTGGGGTGGATCTCCCCCTGAGGCAGTGCTGCAGGCGTCCTCCAGCGGGAGAAGAACCCCATGAGCGGCGTTTCAGCACGGCGGGCCGTCGGGCGGCGGATCCAGCTGGCCGAGGATCGTCCGGCAGATGTCGTCGAAGTTCTGCAACTGCTCTGGGTTCAGCGGGTCGAACATGATGGAGCGCACGGTTTCCGCGTGGCTGGGCGCAACCTCGACGAGCCTCTCGAATCCGGCGTCGGTGAGCTCGGCGATCTGTCCGCGGCGATCGCCGGGGGCCGGCATCCGTTGGACCCAGCCGGCTTCCTCCAGTCGGGCGATGGCGTGCGACACCCGGGATTGGGATGCCCGGACCACGTCGGCCAGTTGGTTCATCCGCAATTGCCGCCCGGGCGCCTCGGAGAGCATCGCCAGGATGAGGTAGTAGGCGTGCGGCATCCCGGCCGCCTGCTGTAGGTCGCGTTCGATGCGTTCGTTGAGTTCACCGGACATCCGCAGGAAGGCGCGCCACACCCGCTGCTGTTCGTCGGAGAGCCAGGGTTCGTCGCGCACGCGCTGATTATCACGCGCGCCACGCCTTCCGTGGGCATCCAGGACAAAGTACTTGAACGCTCAACTAAAATCGAGTACCGTAAGGGGACTGGAACGCCACATCTCACCCCGTGAATCGAGTCCCGATGACCACCGAGAACCTCGCCGATGTCCCCAGCGTCAGCGAACCGAGCCGGATGCCGGTGCTCTACCTGTCGCACGGGGCGCCGCCGCTCGCCGACGACCCGACCTGGACCGCCGAGCTCGCGGCCTGGCGCAAGGACCTGCCCCGCCCGACGTCGATCCTCGTTGTCTCCGCGCACTGGGAGTCCGCGCCGTTGACTGTCGGCGCGACCGAGAAGGTGCCGCTGACCTACGATTTCGGCGGATTCCCGCAGCGCTACTACGAGGTCACCTACGACGCGCCCGGTGCCCCGGAATTGGCGCAGGACGTCGCAGCGCTCGTTGGCCGGCCCGGTCAGGAGGTCTACCAGGATCCCCACCGCGGCCTTGACCATGGTGCCTACGTGCCGCTGGTCGAGATGTTCCCCGAGGCCGATGTCCCGGTGCTTCAGGTGTCGATGCCGACGCTGGATCCACGCCGGCTGTTCGAACTCGGGCGCTCGTTGGCCCCGCTGCGTGACCAAGGAGTCTTGATCATCGGGTCCGGCTTCACCACGCACAACCTGTCGCAGGCGCGGTTCGGCGACACCACCGGCAGTGCCCCGGTGTGGGGACAGGAATTCGATGCCTGGGCAAAGCAGGCCGTGGAATCCGGCGATGTCGACGCCGTGCTGGATTTCGAGCACCACGCGCCGGCCGCCCGGATCGCGCACCCGCGCACCGAGCACTTCGCTCCGTTGTTCGTCTCCCTGGGTGCTACCGCGGACACCTGGTCCGACGCGCACAGCACGGTCGACGGATTCTGGTACGGCATGGCCAAGCGCTCGTTCGAGATGAACTGACTCGTGCCCCGCTGACGCACGCCCGGTTGCGGTGTGACCTATGCCGGCGGTGCGGTGACGGCGGGCTTCGCCGGCCGCCTGGCGATTCCGACCCCGATCAGCGAGATCACGCCGCCGACCACCGCCAACAGCGCAGGCACCTCGCCGAGGAAGATCCAGCCCAGCGCAATGGCGATCGGCGGGACGGCGTACGTGGTCGCCCCCAGCCGGCCGGCGTCGCTGCGCGCCAACGCATACGCCCAGGTCAGGAACGCCGCAGCCAACGGCACGACGCCCAGGTAGATCATTCCGATGGTGGTCCCGGTGGACGCCGCGGCGAGGTCGGCGATCAGGGCCGGGGTGAACGGCAGGCAGGCGAAGGTGCCGATCAGGCACGCCAGCCAGGTCACCTGCAGGCCGGGAACCCGGCGCAACACGACCTTTTGCGCGACGACAGCCATGGCGTAGACCACTGCCGCGAGCAACACCAGCAACACGCCGCCGATGTCGGCGTGGCCGTTGCTCGTGGCCACCCCGATGAGCAGGGTGCCGGCGAAGGCGACGAGACCGCCGATGACGAGCATCCGCGGGAATCCCTCGCCGAGCAGCAGGCCGGCCAGGATTCCGATCAGGATAGGCGCCAACTGGATCAACATGGCTGCTGTTCCGGCATCCACATGTTGTTCGCCGGCGTTGAGCGCGACGCTGTAGACGCCGAACCACAACACCCCGATCAGCGTGACCAGGCCCCACTCCCGTCCGGTCATCGGCACCCAGCGACGACCCAGCGCCATGATCAAGCTCAGGCAGGCCGAACCGACGAGGAGCCGTCCGAGGCTGAGCCCGCCGGGGGAGTAGTCCTGCCCGACGTAACGGATGAAGACAAAAGCCGATGCCCAGGCGACGATTGTGAAGGCCGCGGCGGCGAAGACCCGCCAGGAGGTCCCAGCGGGTGTTGACAGGGGTGTTGCTGCAGTGGCGCTGGTGCTCATGGGATCAGTATCGGTCGCGCGAATCGACAGCACCAGCAATGGTTTCGATGGCAGATCGTGAAGGTTTCCTTCATTATCACCGCGACCCGCTGGTAGCGGTCCCGCGGCGATCACGCAGACTGGGCTGGTGACTGCCTCGCAACTCTGGCCGCAGGAGATCGCTGCCGCACACCGAGCCGTTGAGCTCGCGGGTCTGGGCGCCGGCACTGCACTGCCGAACCCCGTCGTTGGCTGCGTGCTGTTGGCGCCCGGCGGCTGGACGGTCGGCGAGGGATTCCACGAACGGCCGGGTGGCCCGCACGCGGAGGTCGCCGCGATCGAGGCGGCCGGTCAGTGGGCTCGCGGGGCAACCGCGGTCGTGACCCTGGAGCCCTGCAACCACACCGGACGGACCGGTCCGTGTTCCGAGGCACTGATCGAGGCGGGTATCGCGCGGGCCATCGTCGCAGTCCGCGACCCCTGGCCCGCCGCGGCCGGCGGGATCGACCGACTGCGGGCGGCTGGCGTCGACGTCATCGATCTCTCCGCGGGTTCCGGCGATTCCGCGGCGAAGGCCGCGGCTGATGCGGCCGAGGACATCAATAGGGTCTGGCTGACGGCCACCCGCCGCAGCCGCCCGTTCGTCAGCTGGAAGGTCGGAATGACGATCGACGGACGGGTGGCGGCCGCCGACGGCACCAGTCGGTGGATCACCTCGCCCGAATCCCGCGCCGACGTGCACGCGCTGCGTGCCAGGGTCGACACCATGATGGTTGGCGTCGGCACCGTGTTGGCTGACGATCCGCAACTGACTGTCCGGGACGCCGACGGGCGGGTCAACGGTCCGCAACCGCTGCGGGTCGTCATCGACACCACCCTTCAAACACCCGGTGCTGCAAGGGTTCTCGATGACTCGGCGGAGACCTGGGTGGCGACCGGTGACGACCCGGGTACGGGGCCGGACGGCAAGGTCGATTTGCCTGCGGTGCTGAAAAGGTTGCATCAGCGGGGAAAGCGCCACGTGCTGCTGGAAGGCGGCCCGCGGCTGGCGGCCGCGTTCCTCGATGCCGGTCTGGTCGACGAGGCGGTGGTCTACGTTGCGCCGAGCCTGCTCGGGGCCGGTCGGCCCGCGCTGGACGACAGCGTGGTCGGCACGCTGACGGATGCCTACCGGGCGGAATTGCGAGACGTCACCAGGATCGGGCCCGATGTCCGGATGCGGTACGCGATGCTGCCGTCGCCGCGCTGACCCCGGTCCGGCAGCCACGGCGCTGACAAGGTGCTGGGCCGACGGATCGGATCCGAACGGGTTCGTTGCTCCGAGGTCTGCTGGGGAGCAGCATGGCGTGATGGCCATCTCGATGATGAAGCACATGATGTCCGCGCTGCCGCAGCTACGGTTTCAGCCGACTACCAAGCGGATCCGGGTGCAGTTGGCGGGCGCGGAAATCGTCGACACCACCCGGGCGATGCTGGTCTGGGAACCGATGCGGATCGTCGCGTCGTACGCCGTGCCGGCGGCGGACATCGCGGCCGAGTTGATCGACGTACCCATCGGTCCGGTGCCGGAATACCGTCCCGTCGGGTTCGCCGACGACCCGTCGAAGTTGCTCGACCCGAGCGTGCCGTTCGCGGTGCACACCGCCGACGGTGAGGTGCTGACGGTCGAAGCCGGGGCCGCCAGTCGGCCGGGAGCCGCGTACCGGCTCACCGATCCCGACGTGTCCGGTTATGTGGTGCTGGATTTCGACGCCTTCGACTGGTGGGAGGAGGACGAACCGATCGTCAGCCATCCGCGCGATCCGTTCCACCGGATCGACGTGCGACCGAGTTCGCGACGGGTTCGGCTGGCCCACCGGGGTTTTGTGCTGGCTGAGTCCGATCGCGGTCAGTGGTTGTTCGAAGGCACCTTCCCGTTGCCGCGCTTCTACCTGCCCAGACAGGACGTCCGGGTCGACCTGCTACCCGGGACGATCGAAACCGTCTGCGCCTACAAGGGAAAGGCCACCCACTACTCGGCCGTCGTCGGCGGCGATGAACTCACCAACATCGCCTGGAGCTACCCCGAGCCGTTGGAGGACGCAGTCAGGGTGCAAGGGATGGTCTGCTTCTATCAGGAGCGGCTGGACCTGAGCATCGACGGATCCCAGGTCGAACGGGTCAGAACGCCTTGGTCCTGACGCTGGCGCGCCAGGACTAAGGCTAATGGGTGTGCGCAGGGAATGGCTCGTAACGGTCGGTGGTTCAGCGGAGGCGTTTCCGCGTGGCGGTCTAACCCGTTCGGGGGATTGGTTTCCCACTTGGTTGACAAGCCGTTGCCAGACCAGGTTTCGCGGGTATGCGTGCTGCTTCGCACGGCTGCGTCGAGCCCATCTGCAGATACGCCGACGGTTTCGCAGCGGCGCGAAAAACTGCCCGCACTCTTGGTGGGGAATGTCGGAGTCGGCCGCGAAACTGGGCCGAAACGGCGAACCGATGTACCAGGATGGGTGCCGAGAAGGGTGGGCCCCGTGGGACTCGAACCCACAACCCGCGGATTAAAAGTCCGCTGCTCTGCCAATTGAGCTAGAGGCCCGCGATCCGGGTCCGGAAAGGCCCCCGGTCGCGACGCGAGCCTACCGGCTCGATTGGATGTCATCAGACACCACAGCGAGGGGACAGCCGATGGCGCGGGACGATGAGGCACGCGAAGTCGATGAGACGACCGTCATTGCCGGGGGAAATCAGGCTTGGTCGACGGTCGATCAGCCGGCGCAGATTCGCCCTTCGGGGGACGGGGAACCGGCCGCGGCGTATGCCGGTTCGTGGCAACAGCAGTCGGAGGATGACGCTCCCACCACGACCATTCCCACTGTCCTGGATTCCGATCCGGGTCCGTATGTCGACGCCGACCCCGCGCTGGAACCGGGCACCGGCGGCACCCCGCGGGCAGCGATCGGCCCCGGAGACCGCGGCGATTCCGACAGTGAGCGGGCGGGCGGACCGACCCCGCCCGCCGAACCACCGGCCCCGGTGTTGGTCGCTGCGGGACTTGGTCTGCTGACCAAGTCCGGATGGGTCTTCAAGGACATAGACCTCACCCTGCGCCCTGCCTCGGTGGCGGCGATCGTCGGCCCGTCGGGCACGGGCCGGTCCTGCCTGTTGCTCGCGCTGAGCGGACGAATGGACCCGAACACCGGGACCCTGACCGTCGCCGGGCACAACTTCGCGGACAAACCACGCCATGTCCGAAACCTCACCTCGGTCGCTCGGATCAGTACGGTCATCGCGCCTGAGCCGGGGTTGACCATTCGCCAATCGATCGACGAGCGCTGCCTGATCGAGGACGTCAACGCCACCGTCGGACGGGCCCGGTTCGCTGAGGCCTGCGCGGCGCTGCGGGTGACATTCGACCCGAACGCGCTGGTCGCAACGTTGTTGGGGGACCAGGCGACGTTGTTGGCTCTCGCACTGGCCTGCGTGCGGGCCAGCGCCGTGATCGTGCTGGACGACCTTGATCGGGGCGTGTCAGCTGCCATGCAGCAGACCATTCTGGACGCCGTGATCAGGCTGGCCAAGACCGGCCCGACGATCATCATGTCCACCACCGACCGGATCCCCGTCATGGAAGCCGATGTGGTGCTCGACCTGACGCCACAGGAGGGCGCGACGGTCTGGCGCTTCGAACCGGCGGCGGCCCCGTCCGGCGCCGTGTTGCGACAAATCGAGGCCGCCCCCGAGGGCCGCCCCGACGAGAGCTCCGACGAGAGCTACGACTACCGCTCCGACGATCCGGGCGACGACAGCCAGTGGGCTGCACCCGAACTCGATCCCGGGTCGCCCGAGACGCCCCCGCCACCAGCACCGATCGACCAGGACGAGCCCGACCTCGACCAGCGGAATGACGCTCCGACGGAGGACCACCGATGATCAAGACCGTCCGGCTCGCCACGTATGAGCTGCGGCGATTCAAGGGGCCGCTGCCGATCGTCGCGCTGCTGTTCCTGCTGCTGATTCCGACGCTGTCCGGGGCCTTGTACCTCTGGTCCACCTGGGACCCGTACGGCAAGCTCGATCAGGTCCCGGTCGCCGTGGTGAACCAGGACGTTCCGGTGCAGGTGGAGGGCCGGACCGTCGCCGCGGGTGACCGGCTGGTCGCCGAATTACAGGCGGACCCGATTTTCGACTGGCAGTTCGTGGATGAGGCCGAGGCCGAGCAAGGGCTGGCCGAGGGCACCTACTACATGATTGTCGAGATCCCGCCCGACTTTTCCGAGAACCTGGTCAGCGGAGCGGGTGCGGATCCGACCCGAGCCGTGGTCCAGCTCATCCTGAACGACGCGAACGGCTACCTCTCCGACGTGCTCGTCCTGTCCGCGCAGACCCGGCTGGAGGCGGCGATCGACCGGGCGGCGGCCGGTGCCTACTTCGAGGCCGTTTTCGCCAATCTGGACACCATCAAGGTCGGTGTCACGGCGGCGGCGACCACCGCGACGTCGCTGGCCACCGCAGCCGATGCGGCGCTCGTCGGGGCCACCGACCAGGCCACCGGCATCACCACTGCGAAGGATTTGTCCGCCCAGCAGGTTGCCGGCCTCGCCGACATCAAGGTGTCCTCGACCGAACTGGTCACCACGTCCGGTGATGCCAAGGCCGGATCGGCGTCGTTGGTGACGGGGTTGAGCACTCTGGAAACCAGTTCCAGCCAGACCTCCTCGACCGCAGCCGACGTCGCCTCCACCAGCCAGCAGCTCGCCGGCAGCATCGGACCCGCGACGAGTTCGGTGAATGCGGCCGTGGCCCCGTTGGGTCAGGCCAGTGCCGATCTGCCGGTGATCAGCGAGAACCTGACCACGATTTCCGAGAACCTCACCACGATCGCGGCAACGCCGAATCTCGATCCGGCGATCGCGCTTGCGATCAATACCGCCGCCGGCCAGGTCGCCACCTCATCCAGTCAGACCAATTCGGCCGCCGGGCAGGTCAGCTCGGCTTCGAACTCCGTCGACTCGGCCGCCGGCGACCTGTCGTCGGCCAACTCCGACGCCAGCGCGGTCGCGACCGGCGCCGCCCAGGTGTCCACCGGGATGGACGCGATCAGCACCGGGATCAGCACCGCGAGCTCCGGGGCCAGCACCGTGGACAGCAGCATCATCACGATCAGCGCCGGGGCGACCGACCTCGACGCCAGAGTCGGCGCCCTTCAGCTCGGTGCCCAGCAGCTCGACGACGGCCTCGGGGTGCTGGTGACGAATTCGGCACCGCTGGTGGACGGCATCACCCAACTCGACGCCGGGATCAACCAGCTCGCCACCGACCTGGTTGCGGCCGCCGACCGGATCCCCACCGTCGCACCCGATGTGGCGCAGGGCTCCGAGCAGGTGCTGTCCGCGCCGGCGAACGTCGAGGTGACGATCGACAATCCGGCGACCGTCTACGGCCGGGGGCTTGCCCCGTTCCTGTTCGCCATTGCCGTCTGGATCCTCGGGACCGCGGCGTTCCTGGTCCTGCGGCCGATCTCCAGCCGTGCGCTGGCCGGCCGTGCCTCGTCCTGGCGGATTTCGATGGCCGGTTGGCTGCCGGTGTTCGTGCTGGGAGCGTTGGGGTCGTTGTTGTTGCTGGGCGTGGTGTGGCTGGGGCTGCGCCTCGATCCGGTCAACGCGGGCGGCGCGATCGGGGTGATCCTGCTGACGGCAGCCACCTTCACGGCGATCGCCCACCTGCTGCGAACCTGGCTCGGATCCTTCGGTTCGGCCCTGATGCTGGTCCTGCTGATGATCCAGCTGACCAGTGCGGGCGGTCTGTATCCGGTGGAGACGCTGCCGGCGCCCTTCCGCGCGATCCACGACTTCATCCCGATGACCTATGTCGTCGACGCGCTGCGCATCACCTTCAGCGGTGGCCAGCTGGACAACCTGTGGCGCGATGTCGCCGTGCTGGCCGGGTTCTTGATCGTTGCGATCGGGCTGACGATCTTCGTCGTGCACCGTCGCCGCCGGTTCCGGGTCCGGGACCTGCATCCGATCCTGATTCAGTGATCGAAAGCACTGCTCATTCTTTGAAGTAGCGGCTTGCTTTCCTCCGCATGCCGGGCGCATGATTGCACTCAGCAACTAGATGCAGGTAGCAAGCAACTGATCGCCTGCAGGCTGATGTGACCGAGGAGCGCCGACCCGTAGCAATGACCAGCACCGTGACACCCATAGAAACAGCCGAGCACGACGCCGCCGACGCGGCGCCGAGCCTTGACGAGTCCGCCGAAATTGCCGCCGCCGTCATCGAGATGGTTAAGCAGTTCAGCGGGATCAAGTCGCGGGTGACCTCCGGCCCGGAGGCGGACCACTCGCCGATGTTCCTGTTGTACAAACTCGCTCGGTACGGACCCAGCCGGGCCAGCGATCTGGCCGAGCTTGTCTGCGCCGATCCGTCGACGGTGTCCCGTCAGGTTGCCTCGCTGGTCAAGGGTGGACTGCTGGAACGCCGCGCCGACCCCGATGACGGCAGGGCCTCGATCCTGGTCCCGACCGCGCTCGGCCTGGCCAGGGTCGAGGAGTTCAGCCACCGCCGCGCCGTCACCATGCAACCCGTCATCGCCGATTGGTCCCCCCAGGACCGCATCGACCTGTTGCGGCTGATCCGTAAATACACCGAGGGCATCGAGTCGCATCGCGAGGAGATCATCTCGACCCTGCTCGAGCACCACGCTCGTCCAGAGCCTTGGAAGGAATCCCAGTAATGTCGTCCAGCACGCAAACCGCGAAGGTCGCCGAATCACCGGCTGGTCTGTCGCACAAGCAAATCCAGGTGATCCTGCTCGGGTTGATGGCCGGCATGCTGCTGGCCGCGCTTGACCAGACGATCGTCTCGACCTCGATCCGCACCATCGCCGACGATCTGCAGGGCCTGTCGGCCATGGCCTGGGTCACCACCGCCTACCTGATCACCTCCACGGTGACCACCCCGCTGTACGGCAAGCTCTCGGACATCTACGGCCGGCGGCCGATGTTCCTCACCGCGATCAGCATCTTCATCTTCGGCTCGATCCTGTGTACGTTCTCCACCTCGATGTACGAGCTGGCCGCGTTCCGTGCGGTTCAGGGCATCGGCGCCGGTGGCCTGTTCTCGATGGCGCTGGCCATCCTGGCCGACATCGTCCCGCCGCGGCAGCGCGCCAAGTACCAGGGCTACTTCCTGGCCGTCTTCGGCATGTCCTCCGTCATCGGCCCGCTCGTCGGTGGCTTCTTCGCCGGCACCGACTCCATCTTCGGCATCACCGGCTGGCGCTGGGTGTTCCTGGTGAACGTGCCGATCGGCATCATCGCGCTGGTCGTCGTCGCGATCACCCTGCACCTCCCGCACATCCGCACCGACCACCGGATCGACTGGTGGGGCGCCGCCGCGCTCATGCTCGGCATCGTCCCGCTGCTGATCGTCGCCGAACAGGGCCGCATCTGGGGCTGGGGCTCCGCCGGCGTCCTCGGCCTGATCGCCCTTGGCATCATCGGCGTCGTCGCCTTCATCATGATCGAGATCCGGATGAAGGACGAGGCCCTCATCCCCATGCGGCTCTTCAAGAGTCGGGTGTTCAGCATCGGCCTGTCGGTGAACGTTCTCATCGGCCTTGGCATGTTCGGCGCGCTGAGCACGCTGCCGCTGTACCTGCAGCTGGTCAAGGGCGCGACGCCGACCGAATCCGGTCTGCTGCTGCTGCCGATGATGCTCGGCATCATGATCGGCTCCATCGGCTCCGGTCAGCTCACCTCCCGGACGGGCAAGTACAAGATCTTCCCGGTCATCGGCACCGCACTGCTGGCGCTGTCGTTCTTCCTGATGCTGACCGTCACCGTCGACACCTCCTACCTGGTGCTCGACCTGTACTTCCTGATGATCGGCGCGGGCCTTGGCCTGTGCATGCAGACCATGCTGATCGCGGTGCAGAACACCGTGCCCGCCAAGGACATGGGCGTCGCGACGTCGTCGGCGACGTTCTTCCGTCAGCTCGGCGGAACGCTGGGAGTCGCGGTCTTCCTCTCGCTGCTGTTCAACTCCCTGCCGGACAAGGTGCAGGGCGCGCTGCAGTCCGCGGGCAGCACGCCGGCCTTCCAGCAGGCGGTGGCCGCCGCGGCCGCCGACCCGAACAGCCCGAGCCACGCGGTGGCGCAGAATCTGATCTCCGCTGCCCAGGGCAACGCCGCTGCCGGCGCCTCGATCGGTGACGCGCTGAGCACCGACTCGTCGTTCCTGAACAGCCTGGATCCGAACATCGCCCGGCCGTTCCAGGTCGGCTACGTCGATTCCACGCACCTGGTCTACATCATCGGCGGCATCATCATGGTGCTCGCGTTCCTGCTGGTGCTGGTCATGAAGGAACTGCCGCTGCGCACCAAGTCCGCACTGGACGAGCGACTGCAGGAGCAGGCCGATTCGGACGCCGCGCTGGCCGCCGACCGGGCGGACGGTGTGTCCGAAACCGTGATCACCGATGCGGAGATGGACGCGATCGTCGCCCAGGACGAGCAGCGGGAGTCGGTCGGCACCGGCGCGCACGCCCTCGTCGGCACCGGCGGCGCGCACGCCAGGGACGGGGACGTGGTGCTCGATGGCGAGGTCGTCCGGGTGGACACCGAGCCAGGGCGGGGCAGGCACCGCGCCTGATCTGCAGTGTAGGTACAAGAGCGGCCCGCCCCGGGAGCTTCCCGGGGCGGGCCGCTTGCTCGTGAACCGACCAGTCGATTCGCCAGGAACGGATGCTCCCGCGCGAAATCAACGTACGAATGTGGCGACTCGATGTGGCGCTCAGCGCTGCCACGGGGCGATCAGCGGCACCGTGCGGTCGTCGACGGCCGGCACCGGTCGACCGTCGACCACGACGTACCGCCGCCGCGGGCCCCGCGAAGCGATCGACTCGACCGCGCTGACCAGCCGCTGGACGTGTTCGGTGGTGCTGCCGAGGCCGACCGATGCCCTGATTGCCTGCCCGCCGTCATCGACGTTGCAGCCGGCCGCGCCGAGCAGCTGCCGGACCAAGGGGTGTGCGCAGAACGCGCCGTCCCGGACCCCGATGCCGTGCTCGGCGGACAGCGCGGCCGCTACCACGGCGGGCTGCTGGCCGGCGATGGTGAACGTGACGACACCGATGCTGTCCACCGCGCCGCCGAACAGCGAATGCACTGTGACGCCGGGGATGGCGCTCAGTCCGCGGCGCAGCGTGTCGGTCAGCGCGAGTTCGGCGTGGGCCAGCGCGGTCCGGTCCGCGGTGGCCAGGGCGTGGCAGGCGGTGGCCAGCGCGACGGCGCCTGGCACGTTGGGGGAACCCGCCTCATGACGCTCGGGCAGCGGCTTGTAGGTCGTCTCGTCATCGGTGACGGATGCGGTGGCGCCGCCGCCGATCAGGTACGGGGGAGCGGCTGCCAGCCAGTCGGCGCGGCCGACCAACGCCCCCGCGCCGTAGGGGGCGTAGAGCTTGTGCCCTGACAACGCGACGTAGTCGACGCCGAGTTCGTCGATCGAGAACGGCCGGTGCGGGGCGAGCTGCGCCGCGTCCAGGGCGGTCCTTGCCCCGCGCGACCGGGCGACGGCGGCCAGCTCGGCCACCGGCCACAGCTCGCCGGTGACGTTCGAGGCGCCGGTGATCACCAGCAGTGCTGGCCCGGGGGCTCGGCGGCGCAAAGCATCATCAACCGCCGCGACAGCTTCGGCTGTCGTGCGGGGTGCCTTCAGCCGGATCACGGTCTGGCTCCGGGTGTCCCCTGAGCCTGCAGCCCGTCCCCAAGGCAGCAGTGCCGCGTGGTGCTCGGTCTCGAAGACCACCACAGTCGTCCGGGCCGGCAGGCAGTGGGCCAGCAGGTTGAACGAATCGGTGGTGTGCCGGGTGAAGATCACCGCGTCATCGGCGCGGCCATCCACGAAGTCCCGCACCGGTTCTCGTGCACCCTCGTACAGCTCGGTGCAGATCTTGGAGTGCCAGCCGGCGCCGCGGTGCACGCTGGCGTACCGCTCCAGCAGCGCGTCGACGGTGTCCTTGACGACCCGCAGTGCCGGGGCAGAAGCGCCGTGGTCGAGATTGGCGTAGGCGATCCGACCGCCGGCGGCCAGCGGGACGTCGGCGTCCGCGCCGACGATCTCCAGGCCGGGTGCGTGCGGGTGCGAGACGGAGCGCGTGATCGGGGTGCCGGCCAGCAGGCCGTCATACCGGCTCGCGGGGCGGCGCGCGGCGAGGGCGGAAAGAAGGTCGGGTCGCTCGAGCAGGATGGTCACGGGATTTCTCCTACGGTCCAGGGACCGACAGGATTCCTGAAGGCCCGCGCTTGCCGGACGCACCGCGCGCCCAGCCAGGTCTTCACCCGGGGCACCCCACCGCGGTTGGAGGGTTGCCGGCCAGCAAGCCGGGGCTATCTGCTGGCACTCATGACCTAACCGGGGACAGTAGCAGGCTCGGCGCGGAACGTCACGGGTGAGTTTCGCCGCGCCGTAGTGACCCGAGTGCGACGACGGGCACCGGCCGATGCGTCCAAAGTGGGGCCTCGGCCCGGCTGATGGTCGGTCGGTCGACGGCCGCGCCGGCGGCGTGGATCTGGTTACGGCCGAGTTCCTTGGCCTGGTAGAGCGCCTTGTCCGCCGCCGCATACATGGTTCGCAAATCCACCGCGTCGGTCGGTGCGTGGGCCAGTCCGCCGCTGACCGTGACGGTCACTCTGCGACCGTCCGGGAGGACGAATTGCCTGGCCCGGATCTCGCTGAGGATCTGCTCGGCCCTGGCGGTCAGCACGTCCGCGGAGCATCCCGGTAGCAACAGTGCGATCTCGTCGCCACCCAACCTGCTGACGACGTCGGTGGACCTGGAGCCCTTGATCAGCACGTCGGCGAGCTGCACGAGCACCTCGTCACCGCCGGGGTGGCCGTAGGCATCGTTGATGGCTTTGAAGTTGTCCACATCGATCAAGATCAGCGCGGTTCCCTGCGCGCTCGCCGCGCCGGTGAGCGCGGAACTGGCGGCTTCGTCCAAGACCCGCCGGGTCACCAGGCCGGTGAGCGGATCGATGGCCGCCTGCCGCTCCAACTGGGTGACCAGCCGTTCCTGACGCTCCCCGGCGAGCGTGAGGAGCGCTGCAGTGGCGACGATCGCGGCCGACATGTAACTGGCCTCGACGATGGCCCGCTCCCAGGGCAACATCACCGTGGTCACGGACCACTCAGCGAGGATCACCGCGATCACCATGACAACGACGCCGGGCCGTCGGAGTTCGGACGCCGCATACAGCGCCGGGAAGATCAAAAACACCTGGGCCGACAGCGTCGCATCACCGGTGAGGAAATCCAGCGCCACGATCAGCGAAATGGCGGCGAACGGCCACCCGGCCCACACCCACGGATGGGCATCGCCCAGCAGTCGAGCCGACAGGCCCGCAACCACAATCAGCGCGGCGGCGACCACAGTGACGACGATGTCGACGACGGCGGCCTCATCATCGACCAACTGCCCGATCGCGAAGACCAGCGTCACAGCCGCGGCGACCATGCCGAGAGTGGACGCGGTTCGACCGGCGACCCGGTGATCCCGGGGCTGCATCCAACGGACCAACCCCATGGACACCGCCCGCCCAGTCGTAACTCAATGTAATGAGGATATTACCAGTAGTAATGAAGGGCGGAGAAAGACTCGCTGCGGTTCCTGGCTTCAACATGCCGGACCCTCACGACTTCCAGGGGGTCCTCACAGCTTGCCTGCGAAGGCTTCAGCTCGGTCCCGCGCTCGGCGCCGGCGACGAGAAGAAGGCGTCCTCATATGGGAATCAAGAAGTACCTGCCCGGCCGGAAGACCCTCGCTGCCGGCCTGATCGGGCTGGTCGGCGGGCTGGCGATTGCCGGCGGCGCCTGGTGGTACCTCGGTCGTGACACGGCCGCGGTCGCTGCAACGCCGACCACCATCACCCGCACCGTGGCCGCGGCAACGGACACCATCAAGAAGACCATCGCGACCTCGGGAACGCTGACACCGGCTGTGCAACAGGATGTCTCGTTCGTCGCAAGTGGCACGGTGACCGCGGTCGACGTCGACGCCGGTCAGCAGGTAACGGCCGGTCAGCCGCTGGCCACCGTCGACACGCTGACCATGCAGCAGATGCTCGCCACCGCCAACCTGGCGCTGGCCAAGGCGCAGGCGACCCTGGTCGGCGATCAGGCGACTCTGACCACCGCGCAGGACGCACTGAGCACCGCGCAGAACGCCGGTGACGACACGACGGCCGCCCTGGCCAAACTCACCACCGCGGAGCAGCAGGTCGCCGTCGATCAAACGGAGATCACCACCGCGCAGTCGACGGTGGACGCTGCGCAGACGGCGCTGAACTCGCCCACCCTCACCTCGCCCATCGACGGCGTCGTGTCGACGGTCAACGTGTCCGTCGGGCAGAAGGTCACCGGATCGACAACCTCCACCACCAGTTCCAGCGCGTCCACGGGTTCGACGGGCTCCACCGGTTCGGCAAGCGCCGCCGGCGGCTCGTCCGGCGCCAAAGCCGCCGCCACCGGCGGCTCCTCGAGCACCGGCAGCACCGGGTCCAGCAGCACCTCCAGTGCCGCGTTCGTCATCGTCGGGCTCGATTCCTGGAAGGTCGACATCACCGTCGACGACGCGCAGATCGGCCTGCTGGCGGGTGGCGACCAGGCTCAGCTGACCATCAGCGGTTCGGCCGACCCGCTGTTCGGCACCATCACCTCCATCGGGCTGATCTCCACCGCAACGGGCGACACCGCCAGTTACCCGGTGGTAGTCACCGTGACCGGAACACCAACCGGCCTGCATGACGGCACGGCGGCCACCGTCACGCTGATCTACCAGCAGCTGACCGACGTGCTGACCGTGCCGAGCGCCGCGATCCACACCGTTGACGGGCAAACCGTTGTCGACAAGATGTCCGGGGACCAGCAGGTGTCGACGCCAGTGACGATCGGCGATTCGGACGGCACCAACACGCAGATCACCGCCGGTCTCGCGGAGGGCGACGAGGTGGTCGTCACCATCACAACGGGCGCCGGTCGGACCGGTGGCGGATCGGGCGTGGGAACCGGCACCGGGCGAACCGGCGGGACCGGTGGTGCGGGTGGATTCCCCGGCGGGACCGGTGGTGCGGGCCGGATTCCCCGGTGGTGCGGGCAGTTTCCCGGGCGGGACCGGCGGCGCCGGCGGGTTCACGGGCGCCCTTCCCGGCGCTCCGGCGGGTGGCTGACGTGCCCGACATCCTGACCTGGGGACAGCAGCCGCCCGCGCCCGATCCGGCGGCCGGTCGGCACTCCGCCGGCGGCGCCGACACAGCAGCCTCCGTGGTGCAGGTGCTCGATCCGGTGGGCCCCGCACCGGACCCGGTTCCCGTCATCGAACTGCATGACGTCACCAAGGTCTACGCCACCGGTTCGCTGGAAGTGCGTGCGCTGCAGGGGGTCAGCCTGCGCATCGATCGCGGCGAGTACGTCGCGATCATGGGGCCGTCCGGGTCGGGGAAGTCCACGCTGATGCACATCATCGGCTGCCTGGACGTACCAACCGCCGGCCGGTACCTGCTGGCCGGTGAGGACGTGGGCGAGATGGACGAGGTCGAGCTCGCCGAGGTGCGGAACCGGCAGATCGGCTTCGTGTTCCAGCAGTTCAACCTGCTGCCGTCCCTCAACGCTTGGCGCAACGTCGAACTCCCGCTGACCTACGCGGGCGTGAAGCGGGACGAACGCAAGCGGAGGGCGATCGAGGCCCTGGACCGGGTCGGGCTGGCCGATCGGGTGGGCCACCGGCCCGGTGAGCTGTCCGGCGGGCAGCAGCAGCGGGTCGCGGTGGCCAGGGCCCTGGTCTCCGATCCGGCCCTGATCCTGGCCGACGAGCCGACCGGCAACCTCGATTCGGTGGCCACCGAGGATGCCCTCGCCCTGTTCGACGAGCTGCACGCCCAGGGCCGGACGATCGTGCTCATCACGCATGAGTACGAGGTCGCGCAGCGCGCACGCCGGATCGTCCGGGTTCGTGACGGCCGGATCCAGTCGGACGGCGGCCTCGTCGGTCAGGCGGGTGGCCAAACGTGAACTGGCTGGAGACATTTCGCACCGGCTGGGATGCGATCCGCAGCCACCGGCTCAGGTCCGGCCTGACAATGCTGGGCATCCTGATCGGGATCGCCGCCGTGGTGCTGACGGTCGGTCTCGGCCTCGGCAGCCAGCAGGAAGTGGGTGCCCGGATCAGCTCGCTCGGTAGCAACCTGCTGATCGTCTCGCCGGGCAGCAGCACGACGACCAGCGGCGTCCGGGGCGGCTTTGGGTCGGCGTCGACGCTGACCATCAGCGATGCGACTGCGCTGGCATCCCCGGTCGCGGCGCCGGATGTCAAGGCTGTTGCGCCGATCAAGAACAGTTCGCTGTCGTTGACCGCCGGCAGCACGAACTGGACCACCACCGTCGTCGGGACGTCACCGTCCTGGCTCGATGTCCGCGCCAGGACGCTCGCTGCGGGTCGCTTCCTGACCGACCAGGACGACGCAGATGTCGCCGCCGTCACGGTTCTCGGCTCCGAAACCGCATCCGAGTTGTTCGGCTCCACCGACGTTGTCGGCCGCGCCGTCACCATCAACGGCATCGAGTTCAGTGTGGTCGGGGTGCTGACGCCGGCGGGCTCCGATGCCTCGGCGAACCTGGACGACCAGGCCCTGGTGCCGTTGTCGACGTCGGCGAATCGCCTTGTCGGCGGCGCCAGCCGGAATGCCGTGTCGACGATTTACCTGGAGGCCCAGTCGGCCGACACCCTGTCCGCGGCATATCAGGAGGCGCAGGCGTTGCTGCTCAACCTGCACCAGTCCACTTCGGTCGCGACCGCCGATTTCACCATCAGTTCGCAGCAGTCGCTGCTGGCCACCGCGACCTCGGTGTCCAAGACGCTGACCATCCTGCTGACGGGCGTCGCCGCGCTGTCCCTGCTGGTCGGGGGTATCGGGGTGATGAACATCATGCTGGTCTCGGTGACCGAGCGGACCAGGGAAATCGGGCTCCGCAAGGCCCTCGGAGCGCCGCCCACCGCGATCCGCCGGCAGTTCCTGGTGGAGGCCGTCGTACTCGGGCTCGCCGGCGGACTGCTCGGCGCAGCACTGGGCGTCGCCGGCGCAAAGATCCTGCCCGGGTTGCTCGACACCACCATCGTCATCTCGCCCACCGCGGTGGTCGGGTCGATCGCAATCGCCATTGGCATCGGGATCGTCTTCGGCGTCTACCCGGCGACCCGGGCCGCCCGGATGGCCCCCATCGACGCGCTGCGCAGCGAATGACGCTCCCCGCATGCCACCCGAGAAGCCCTACTCCACCAGTGCTCTCATCGACGAAGGAAAGCTCATGACACCACCATCGGCACCGCACCGCTCGCCCGCACACGAATCGGGCCGCACCCGCCGATCCTGGACGATGGCCGCAGCGACCGGCGGCCTCGCGCTGGTCGTCGGTCTCGTCGCAGCCTGCGGGACGTCAACCAGTGGCGCTGCGGTGGCCGCGGACACCGGCGCGGCGAGCGCGCCCGCCTCCGGTCAAGCCGCCCAGGGCGGCGGGCAGGCGAGCCGGAACGGCGGGGTGCGCTCCGCGGCCTCGGGAACAATTGCCGCGGTGGCCGCCAGCACGATCCAGGTCCAGTCCGCCACCGCGCAGACCACGGTCAACTACTCCGATTCGACGACCTTCACCAACAGCCAGACCGTTGACCTGTCGGCCGTCACGGTGGGCAGCTGCATGACCGCCGCGGCGATCCCGCCCGCCGGCGCCGCACCCTCGGCCGGCGCCTCGGCGAGCGCCGCGCCGCCGTCCGCGGCCGCCCCGAGTTCGGGCGCTACCAGCTCGAACAGCGGCCCGTTCACGGCCACCGTTGTGCAGTTGCGCGACCCGGTTGATGGGGCCTGCCCTGTTGCCGGCGGGTTCGGCGGCGGCGCGCCCGGCGGGTTCGTGCCCGGTGGTGGAGCGCCCAACGGTGGTGCGTTGCCCGGTGGGGGAGCAGTTCCGAGCGGGGCACCCGTGCCGACCGACGGTGTCATGCCCAGCGGCGGTGTCATGCCCAGCGGCGGCCCAGCTCCCAGCGGCGGACCGAACGGTGCGGGCCCGAACGGTGCGGGCCCGAACGGTGCGGGTGCCGGCGGTTTCGGTGAGCGCGCATCGGGCACCGTCGCGTCGGTCACCGGCGACGTCATCGTGGTGACCGTGACCGATCCGACCAGCAACCAGAGCAGCGACCGCTCGGTCACCGTGACCTCGACAACTACCTACACCAAGACCATGACCGCGGCGTCGGACGCCCTCGCGGTGGGCAAGTGCGCGGTCGTCCAGGGCAGCGCAGACAGCAAGGGCGCCGTGACGGCCACCAGCATCGCAATCAGCGCGCCGCCGGCGGGATCGACGACTTGCAACACCGGCTTCGGGCGAGGGCGCAACGGCCAGGGCGGCACCGGTCAGCCCGATTCCGGACAGGGTCGCGGCGGTGCGGGTGCCGCACCGTCCACTGCGGGCGGCTGACATGCTCGACGAATCCCTGCCTGATGCACCCCGGCCTGACGAACCGCTGCCTGCGGTACCTCCGACCGACGAAATCAGTGCAGCAGAACAACCGCCCGACAGCCCGCAATTGCGGGCCGAGCCGTCGGCCGCGGCGCCTGTAGCAGGCGCCACTGTCGGCGGGAGCCCTGATGCTGCGGGCAAGAGCGTCGATGCTGCAGTCACTGTCGGCGGGAGTGCTGAGTCCGCGGGCGAGAGTACCGATGCCGCAGCCACTGTCGGCGCCCCTCCGTTGGTCGCGGCAGCAGTGCGAGCGCCGAAGGGGTCGGCGGCCACCGCGGCCAGGGTTTCCCGTCGTCGTCGCCGACGGGTGGTTGCGGCGGTGGGTGCGGTCCTCGCGCTGACCATCGCCGGCGCCGGCATCGCGGTCGCACGAACGGGCAACGCCTCGCCCACCTACCGCACCGCGGTGGTCGCGACAGGCTCGGTCCAGCAGATCGAGAACTCCGTCGGGACGGTCAGCGCGGTCGACCGGGCCGATGCCGCCTTTGCGGTCGCCGGAACCGTGTCGACGGTCGACGTGGCGGTGGGTGACACGGTGACTGCCGGTCAGACCCTGGCGACGATGAGTCCGACGGACCTCCAGGCGGCCCTGGACACGGCCAACGCCGACCTGGCGAAGGACCAGCAGCAACTCGCGACCGACTCCGCGAGCCAGACCGCCGACACCGGTTCGGACTCCTCGACCAGCGCGACCGCGGGGGGCACCGGTTCGTCGGCCGGATCGAATACTTCCGGGTCCGGCTCGGGGAGCGCGGCGGGTTCTGGCTCTGCTTCGGGATCGTCGGACACCGGCTCCGGCTCGACAGGTTCTGCCGGAACCAGTTCACCGACGACCACGTCGCCGACAGCCACGGTGGCAGCGCCCAGCCGTCCGTCCTCGCCGCAGACCGGGGGCACGACTGTTGCCGACCCGGCGAACGACATCGCCGACCTGGTCGGCGCAGTCAAGGCAGCTCAGCAGGCCGTCATCGGCCAGCAGCAGCTGGTCGACACACTGATCACCGCGGCCAATCGAGCGCTCGCAGACCAGCAGGCCATCTGCGCGCCCGTGCTGGCCGTCACCCCCGGCGGCACCACCGGTCCGACGGCCGATTCCACCGAGTCGCCGAGCAGTACCTCGGCTCCGTCGACGGTCGCGCCAGCGGCACTGCGCGGCGCCGTCAACGCGGTCGTCGTGCCGGCAGCCTTCCGGGCCGAGCCCGTGGGCGACTCCGATCCGGCTGCCGGTTCAACGACGTCCACCGAGTCAACGACGAGTTCCGACCCGACGACGGTGACACAGACGGACACTCAGACCACAACAGCCACCGAGACCGTGGCAGCCACCGAGACCACGACGGCAACGGAAACTGCGACGGCGACCGTCACCGCAACACCGCCGGCGACCGCCACCGTCACGGAAACTGCGCCGACCACGGTCACCGCCACGACGACCCAGACCGTCACCGGCGATGACGTTTCCGGCGCTCTCGCGTCCTGCCAGGCCGCGTTGACCGCGGTCCAGGCCGCGCAGGCGGCGGTTGCCTCTGCACAATCCGACCAGATCGATCTGGAGGCCAATCTGAATGCGGCTGTTGTTGCCTTGAGCAACGCGCGGCTGGCGGGGTCGACGGGTTCGCAGAGCAGTTCGCCCTCGACGGTCGCACCAGTCGACAACGGCGGCACCGGGGGCGGTGGCGGCACTTCCGGCACCGGGTCGACCGGTGGCGGTTCGGGAGGCCCGTCGGCGCGCACGTCCGCGGCCGGGGCCGCAACGTCCGGATCCACCGGCACCGGCTCGTCGGGCGGTTCGAGCGGGATGGGCTCATCCGAGACCGGCTCGGGCTCGATGGCCGGGGCATCCGGGGCCACCGCCACGGTTGCGACGGCCGAGGACCTCACGGCAGATCAGGCGGCGATCGACCTGGCCCAGATCAACGTGCAGATCGCGCAGCAGAACCTGGCCGCCGCAACCCTCACCAGTCCGTCGGCCGGCACAGTGGCCGCGGTGTCCATCACCGCCGGGTCGACGGTGACCGCCGCATCGACAACCACGGTGATCACCATTCTCGCCCCCGGGAAATACCGGGTGGCAACGACGGCCGCGCTGACGGTCGTCGACAAGATCAAAGTGGGCCAGCAGGCCTCGGTCCGGGTCGACGGGGTGGACACGCCGCTGACCGGGACGGTGGCAAGCATCGGAACACTCAAGGCATCATCGACGACCAGCAGCGTGACGGCCTTCCCGGTCATCATCGCCCTCGATCCGATCAGCTCCACCCTCTACACCGGCTCCGGGGCGTCGATCTCGATCACGATCGGCCAGGTCGACGACGTGCTCACCGTGCCGAGTTCAGCCGTGCACACCGACGCCGGCCGGACGACGGTCACCATCGTCGACAACGGTGCGACCAGCACGGCCGAGGTCACCGTCGGCGCCATCGGCACCGATCTGACACAGATCCTCAGCGGCCTGACGGCCGGTCAAACGGTGGCGCTGGCCGACCTCACCGCGGCCCTGCCCACGTCGACTGCGAGCACCAGGAGCGCCGGGGCGTTGGGTGGCGCCGGCGCCCTGGGCGGTACCGGAGCCTTCGGTGGGACAGGAACGGGCGGCGGGTTCCGCGGCGGTGCCAGCCTGGGCGGTGCCGGCGTTGGCGGCGGGGCCGGCGTCGGCGGTGCGGCGGTGCCGCCGGCTGGTTGACGTCCCGTCAGCACCCACCGACCCGGAACATTGTGCTGCCCAACAGGATGTTCCGCGGAAGAGGGACGCGTCGTCAGGCCAACGACGCCCGCAACTGCCTGGCGGCGGCCCTTGGGTCGGCGGCTTGGGTGATCGCCCGCACCACTACCACCCGGGTAGCGCCGGCGGCCAGCACCTCGGGCAGTCGTGCGGTGTCGATGCCGCCGATCGCAAACCACGGCCGGCCGACCCCGCCGGCCGCCGTGGCGCGGACCAGATCGAGACCAGGAGCAGGCCGCCCGGGTTTGGTGGGGGTCGGCCAACAGGGACCGGTGCAGAAGTAGTCCACCCCGGGTTCCGCAGCGGCGGCCAGCGCCTGATCGATGTCGTGGGTGGACCGGCCGATGATCATGTCAGGGCCGACGATCGCCCGCGCGACCGCGACGGGCAGGTCGTCCTGCCCGAGGTGAAGCATGTCTGCGGCGGCGGCAACCGCCAGGTCGGCGCGGTCGTTGACGGCCAACAATGCACCGTGCCGGCGGCACACCTGGGCCAGTACGTGAAGCGCGGCCAACTCCTGCAGGGCCTCCAACGGGCCGAGCGCACGCTCGCCTAGTGATCCCTTGTCCCGCAACTGCACGATGTCGACACCGCCCGCGACCGCGGCTTCGGCAAAGTCGGCGAGATCACCACGCTCCCGGCGGGCGTCCGTGCACAGGTACAGCACGGAGCGGGACAGGCGGTTGGTGAGCTGGTCGTGTGACGGCATCGGGACACCGTAATCGGACCCGACGAAGGAGGGGCCGCCGTTCAGTGCAGAGGACAGCACTGGAGCAACCCGGCGACGCAGGAGTCGGGCGACTTCCGTGCCGTCCATTGCGCAGGCAGTGTGCGCACCGCATAGGGTGATCGGCGTCAGCACGGGAGTCCCGCGGTCATGCGGGGCTGAGAGGGAGCGATCTGGTCGTCCGCGACCGCCGCGCTCCGACCGTCGAACCTGATCCGGATCATGCCGGCGCAGGGAGCGAGGAGCACGCACATGCGCACACTGTCCGTCGTCGGTGCCGGTGTTATCGGGCTGTCCGTCGCCTGGCAGGCGGCGGCCGCCGGCTGGCGGGTGATCCTGCACGACCCGACGCCTGGGCGCGGTGCGTCCTGGGTGGCCGGCGGCATGCTCGCCCCACTTACCGAGGGGCTGCCCGGTGAGGATGCCGCCCTGCAACTCGGCGCCCGCTCACTCGACCGCTGGCCGGCGTTCGCCGCGGAGCTGACAGCGGCCTCGGCAATGCCGTCCGCCCTCCAACCGGACGGAACGCTGGTCGTCGGCGTCGATCAGGCGGATCTTGACCAGCTCAGCATGCTGGCCGGTTGGCTGGCCGACCGCGGCCGCAGCGTCACGACCGTTGATCGCCGGGCACTCCGGGCTCGAGAACCGTTGCTGAGCAATACCATTCGCGGCGGACTGGACGTCCCGGGCGATCTCGCGGTGGACAACCGCGTCCTGTTGGCCGCCCTCCTGCAGGCCTGCACGACCGCCGGGGTCGCCGTCGATCCGCACCCGGTCGCAAACACCGCGGAACTGCCGGCCGAGCAGGTCGTCGTCGCCGCCGGAGCGTGGTCCGCCGCCCTGGCCCCGCAGGCCAAGGTCCGCCCGGTGAAGGGTGAGATCCTCCGGTTGCGGCGCCGACCCGGAGCCCTGCCGGCACCGACCTGCACGGTGCGGGCGCTGATCCACGGCCGTCATGTGTATGTCGTTCCCCGCGCGAATGGCGTCGTGGTCGGCGCGACCCAGCTGGAGGCGGGATTCGACGACGAGGTCACGCTCGGCGGCGTCCGGGAGCTGATCACGGATGCCGAAGCGGTCATGCCGGGCCTCGCCGAGTACGGACTGATCGAGGTGAGCGCCGGCCTGCGTCCGATGACGCCGGACGGCCTGCCGCTGATCGGCCGGATCGACGCACGGACTGTCTTGGCGACGGGCCACGGCCGAAACGGCATCCTGCTGGCCCCGATCACCGTCGATGCCGTGCTCGCGGAGCTCGAAGGGGCCCGGATCGTGGACCTCGCCTGTGCTGACCCTGGGAGGTTTGGATGATGGTGGTTCTCAACGGTGCCCGACGCGAGGTGCCCGACGGTGCGTCGGTGGGCGAGCTGGTCGCTGTTGCCGGGGCGCCCGCCAAGGGTGTTGCTGTCGCGGTCGATGGCCGGGTGGTACCGGCCTCCCGATGGGGTGACGCGGTCCCGGACCGGGCGGTCGTCGATGTGCTGACGGCGGTGCAAGGTGGTTGAGGTGGCCAGAGCCGGTGCCGGTGCCAGGGTTAGCGCCCCGACCGGGATCAGCGCCGGGGCGGACATCACCGCCCCTTCGGCCGTTGCTTCGGAGTTCGATGCGCTGACCATCGTGGGTCGGCCGTTCGGCTCCCGGCTGATCATGGGCACCGGTGGGGCCGCGCACCTCGCCGTACTGGAGCGAGCGCTGCTGGCATCCGGTACCGAGCTGACCACGGTGGCCATGCGGCGGGTCGACGCCGCCGGTCGCGGCGGGGTGCTGGAGCTGCTGCGCCGACTGGGCATCGCCGTGCTGCCGAACACCGCCGGCTGCCGCGGCGCGGCGGAGGCCGTGCTCACCGCCCAGTTGGCCCGCGAGGCGCTGGAAACAAACTGGGTCAAGCTGGAGGTGGTCGCGGACGAGCGGACGCTGCTGCCGGACGTCATCGAGCTCGTTGACGCGGCCGAGCGGCTCGTCGATGACGGATTCGTTGTCCTGCCGTACACCACCGACGACGTGGTTGTCGCCCGCCGGTTGCAGGACGTCGGCTGCGCGGCGGTGATGCCGCTGGGCTCACCGATCGGTACCGGCATGGGCATCGCGAACCCGCACAACATCGAGATGATCGTGGCGAACGTGACCGTGCCGGTCATCCTGGACGCCGGGATCGGTACGGCCAGCGATGCGGCGCTGGCCATGGAACTCGGCTGCGACGCCGTCCTGCTGGCGTCGGCGGTGACCCGGGCGCAGGACCCGGAGCGGATGGCGCTGGCGATGTCAGCCGCCGTCCGGGCAGGGCGGAACGCTCGGCTCGCCGGTCGGATCCCGAAGCGGTTCTGGGCGCAGGCGTCATCGCCGCCGATCTGACCGATATGGCGTCGGATGCGACATAAAGCGCTTGATGCGCGAATCGAGCGAATGCGACAGTGAGCCAATGGCTCTGAACCCCTGGGCACCCTGGCTGTCCAACTTCACTGCGCTCGATCAGCCCGCGTCCCAGCAGCCGCTCAGCGGCGACGTCAGCCAATGGCTGCGAATCTTCTCGCCGACCGTGACGGTCAACGGTCGCGGTGACCCGGACCTGGAAAGCGAGATCGTCCGCGATGTCGCGACGTACGGTGCCCAACTCGGCCCGCTGACGGCCCTGGTCCTGGCGCTGGCCGAGGGGACCGAGGTGCCGGCGGACGCGCTGGTCAAGCTGCGAGAGATCTGCGCGGAAATCGAGACCAAGAAGGACGAATACCGGCTCGGCGCCCTCGACCGAGCTCGCAATTCGTTGGCCGAGCTGGCCGAGGCGGACCCGGCCGGCCTGGCGGAATTGTTGGCCGAGTTCGGCGCGAAGGGCCCGACGTGACAGAGCAGGCCCGCGGGTGATGTAGGTTTTGGAGGTCTCCACGGAGGTGCCGTATGCTTTCGAAGCTCCCAACGGCAAGCCGTTGGAGGCGGGTTTTACGGCCCAGCCCCCATCGTCTAGCGGCCTAGGACGCTGCCCTTTCAAGGCGGTAGCACGGGTTCGAATCCCGTTGGGGGTACGCGGTTCTCAGATCGACTAAGGTCGTGAAGAGAGTCGATGCCAAGGCCCCGTAGCGCAGTTGGTTAGCGCGCCGCCCTGTCACGGCGGAGGTCGCGGGTTCAAGTCCCGTCGGGGTCGCTGATCGGGCCGGATCCACGAGAGTGGGACCGGCCCGTTCTGTTGGCCAGGTAGCTCAGTCGGTACGAGCGTCCGCCTGAAAAGTGGAAGGTCGCCGGTTCGATCCCGGCCCTGGCCACCATGGAAACGGGTCAGAGGGTATCCGCCCCCTGGCCCGTTCTTTGGTTTCTCGAGCAGTTCAGATGTTGTGCTGCCAGATCCAGCGCCGTCCGACCTACGCGACGGCCACGGCCACACCGCAGATCACGCCGGCGGCGACCGGTGCGACCAGTGCCTTCGCCCAACTCCGCCGGTCCGAACTGGCCGCCTCGGCGTCCGCCGGCGCGAACCCGTAACCCCTGGCCAGCATGGCGACATAGACCCGCTCCCCGCGCTCGTAGGACCTGACGAACAATGCGCCGGCCGTCCGGGCGACGCCCGCGACCTGCCAGAGCCAGCGCGGATCGTCGGCCCTGGACAACCGGGCGATCCGCATCCGCCGGACGTCGCCGGCCAGCACCTCGCCGTATCGCACCATGAAGCTGGCGATCCCGACGATCGGCCGCGGCACCCGGAGCCGCTCCAGCGCCCGGAGCAGTTCCGGGACCGGGGTGGTGGCCGTCAGCAGGCAGGACGCGGCGACGCCGATGGTCCCCTTGACGACGATGTTCCACGCCCCCCAGAGCCCGGCCTCCGACAGCGTCAGGAAGCCGATCTCCACGTAGGGGGCGCGTCCGACGAAGGGCAGGAACACCGCGAAGGCGAGAAACGGCACCTCGATGACCAGACGGCGGGCCAACCGGCCCAGCGGCACCCGGGCCAGCACGGCAATGGTGACGATGATCAGCGCGTCCAGCCCGAACGCCCAGATCGCCTCCTTGGGGGTGGCGACGACGGCAAAGATGAACAGCACGGTGGCGGCGAGCTTGCATTCCGGAGCCAACCGGTGGACGCCGGAGTCGGCGTGCACGAAAAACACATGGGTATGGGCCGCGCCGCCGCCCATCGAGATCAGCCGGTTCCGGGCGAGGTCGGGGCCGAATCGGACGCCGCGCGCTTCCGGAAGGCGCGAATGGCCAGCACCGCCGCGCCGGCAATGACGAAGCAGAGAATCACGCCGATGACGCCGGACAGCCCGGTCGAGAGCCAGGAATTGTTCACCCCGGTCACCGCATAGTCGGCGAGCGGGCCGTTGGCCATGGCGTGCTCGGAGGCCTGACCCTCGAAGCCCTGATCGATGGCCACCCGCTCGAGTCCGTCCGGCTCGGAACTCGCCAACGGGCTGACGAAGAACGCAAAGGCCAGGGCAACCGCAAGACCGAGCACGACGAACACCGCGATGGAGGACTTCCGAGTGGCCATCACTTCGCCGCCTGGGCCGTCGACGAGGTGACCAGCGCAGGCTGCAGATCCCTTGCTCCGTACACCAGGTCCGGTCTGGTCGCCAGCACGGCGCCGACCGTCAGCCCGGTAATGACGGCCTCGCCGATACCAACCAGCATGTGCACGCCGATCATCGCGATGGCCACCGTCTGGATCGGGGCGTCACCGCTGCCGCCGATGGCGTAGTACAGAACGAACACGCAGGATGCCAGCACGACTCCGCACCAGGCGGCGCCGGCTGCTGCACCGGTCACCGCGGCCTTGGTCGCCGGCAGGATCTTGCGTAGCAGCAGGAAAATGCCGTAGCCGCCGAAGCAGGTGACGTAGCCCATCATCACGATGTTCAGGCCGAGGGCGGTGAGGCCGCCGTCGGCGAAGACCAGCGCCTGCACCAGGAAGACCACCGACATCGCCAGGCTGCCCACCCAGGGGCCGACCAGAATGGCCGCCAGGCAGCCGCCGAGCAGATGCCCGCTGGTGCCGCCGGCAACCGGGAAGTTCAGCATCTGCATGGCGAAGATGAAGGCGGCGACCAGGCCGGCCATCGGCACCTGACGGTCGTCCAGGCTGCTGGCGGCCTTCTTGACCGAGATGGCGATCAGTCCGACGGCGACCACCCCGCCGACGAGCGAGGTAGGGGCGTTCATGAAGCCGTCGGGGATGTGCATGGTGCCTCCAGCCGGGTGGTGCTGCGCGAATACCTGCTCGACAAATGCTCGGCAAAGACGTGTGCTGCGACCGGGAACACGCGGTCGCAGGCAATGCTCAGATGCTAGACCCGCACCAGCCCATCGGCTCAGACGTTCCGATAATCCGCTACTTTGCCCCTGCTGATGGACGGGGTGACCAGCCCGATAGGACAGGTTCGGCGCCGGTCCGGTGGGGGATTGGTCACCGTTTTCGCCGTTCTCGATGCCACACTGGGCTGGTGACAGCTGCTCCCGACCACCACTCGCCGGCAATCGCCGAGCCGCGCGAACAGGTCGACCACGCGATTCATGGGCACGCCGAAATGCCACCAGCTACCCCGGGTGCCGCCGAACCGCACGTCGTCGAGGACTGGGCGGAGCTGTTCCAGGCGCTGTCGGACACCAACCGGCTCAGGATCCTGCTGGCCGTGCACTACACGCCGGGTATCTGCGTCACCGACCTCGCCGAGGCGGTCGAGATGTCGGCCAACGCAACGTCGCACGCCCTGGCCGCGCTGCGGGTTCGAGGAATCGTTCGGTCAACGCGCTCCGGCCGCGAACGGCGGTGGAGCATCGCCAGCGAACAAATCCATGCCCTGCTGCACCAGGTCGGCGCCACCCACTCCCCGCTGCATCCCGAGCACTGACCGAACGCACTGACCGACGCACCCGAGGACGACCCCGGCGAAATCAGGATGTGCGCTTTCGCTGGCGCGTGGGTCAAGATGGTCCCGGGTGGACATTGCGGTCCTTCGGTGATTTCGGTCGCCGGGGCGCGCTCCCCGGCGTCAACGAGGACGTTCGGGCAAGCCCGAACGAGGAGCTCGTCGTGACCGAACGCCAACAACGACTGCAGGATGCCGGCCTCCGGCTGTTCCGCTGGGCATCATTGACCGGTGGCCTGCTGGGGGTGTTCGTCTTCGCCACCGTGCTGACCGGTCAGCAGCGGCTGGTCTTCGCCATTCTGCTCGGCATCGTCGCCATGCCGTTGATCTTGATCGGACTGGCGGTCGCCGGGTCCATGAACGTGACAGCTGACCCCAAGGGTCGCCCGGGCACTATGAACGCGATCTGCCTGGTCGGGGCGGCCTTCATCAACGCCGTGCTGTTCGTCAACCCGGACCTGTATGTGGCCCTGGCTTTCGTCGCCGTCAGCGGCGCACTTCTCACCGTCGGGGTGCGGATGGCCGCCCCGCACCGGCGAGCCGGCCGACTTCCCTAGCGGCTGCGCTCTCAACGTGACGTTCGGCCCTGTCCGGCGGCCTCCGACGCACACATGCTGGAGGGGACGGACGGGAGCCGCGGTGAAGGTCGATCGCGCGAGCACGAACGACCTGGTGATGCTGGCGACGGAAGCCGGCGGTCAGGTTCCGAACACTGTCGGTGCGGTGCTCGTTCTGGCCGGCAGCGGTGATCGAGGCAGTGGCGATGAGGGTGGCGGTGATCAGGGTGGCCCGAACCTGGACGTCGATGACGCCTTACGGGTGATCGGGACCCGGATCAGCAGTATCCGTAGGCTGCGCCAGCGCCTGGTTCGGGCGCCGTTCGGCTGCGGACGACCCGTCTGGGTCGACGATCCGTCCTTTGATGTCGGTCGGCACCTGACTCACCTGCGATGCCCGCCACCTGGCGACGAGCCTGAGCTGCTCCGCCTCGCGGCCGCGGCATGTGTTGCGGCGCTTCCGTCGTCCCGGCCCCGGTGGGCGGCGATCCTGGTCAGCGGGTTGACCGGTGACCGGGCGGCGCTGATCCTGGTGCTGCATCATGTTCTCGCCGACGGTATCGGCGGCCTGGCAGTGCTGGCCGGGCTGGTGGACGAGGGGGTGTCCCCGGCCGCTGCGGACGGCACGACCGACCGGTGGTGTAGCCCTCGGCCGACCGTCCGCGAGTTGTTCGCCGACGCGATGCGCTCCCGGTGGCAGGCACTGCGGTCGTCGCCGGCGGTGCTCCGTCAGCTGCCCGGATCCTTCCGGACGACCGGCGGCCTGCATCCACCACCAGCAGGCGATTGCTCGTTGTTGCGCCGGACCGGTCCACGTCGGCAGCTGGCCGTCGCCCGAGCCGATCTCGCCGCGCTGCACGAGGTCGCCGCCGCGCAGGGCGCCACCGTGAACGACGCGCTACTGGCCGCCGTCAGCGCGGCGCTGCACGAACTCCTGATGCGCCGCGGCGAAACCCTGGACACTTTCCGGGTGACCGTCCCGGTCGCCGGCCGGCAGTCCGACACAGCCCGGGTCATGGGCAACGACGCTTCCGTACTGGTAGTCGAACTTCCAGGCGCCGGGGACGACGCGCAGCGCCTCCGCAGCATCTCGGCCACGGTTCGGGCCGCCCGGGAGATGGGTTCCGGTCCGTCCCCCGCTGCCATCGTCGGGCCGGCGTTCCGCGTGCTGGCGCACATGGGCGCCTACCGCCGGTACCTGCTGCGCCAGCGTCGCTTTCACACGATTGTCAGCAACGTCCGTGGACCCGGCCGGGCCGTCACCCTGGCGGGTGCGCCGATCGAGTCGATCATCCCGCTCGCCGTCACCGATCTCGGCAACGTCACGGTGACCTTCATGGCGCTGTCCTATGCCGGGACGCTGACCGTCACCGCTATCGCCGACCCCGATCGGCTGCCCGACCTGGCTGTGCTGATCGATGCGCTGCAAACCGAGCTGGATAGACTTAGTTTGCCCCGAACCCTCCGGTCGACCGGCGTCATCTGATCTGCCCCCGCCCACGCCTTGACCGTCGGCACAGGCATTCCTTGCGGCCGTCGACCAACATCCGCCCGGCAAGTTCGAAGGCCGCGTCCCACCCGGCAAGAGGAATCTCGTGACGGGCAGTCCCAATGGCCGATGCCCAACAGACACCGCTGTGTCCGGGCGGCCGAGATTCGTACCCATGACCCTGCGACTGCTGATCCGGCGACATTCAGGAATTGTACAAACGTTCGGAAGAGGGTGCATTATCAGCGATGTTCATAGCATCCTCGCTGGGTAGACCCGGCTGCGGCCGGTCAGGCGGTCAGGCGGTCAGCGGTTCGTCTTCGTCCTCGAATCGGGCGCCCCTGGCCTGCTCGGCGAGCTCGGTGATGCCGATCATGATCCGCTCGGTGACGACCCGGAACGCATCGGCGTCCGTCGCCCCTGCCCATTCCGTCAGGTCGATCGGTGCCCCGACGACCAGCCGAACCGTGTGCCGGTGCCAGATGTGCTTGCGGCCCGGTTTCGGACCCCACATGCCAACCGGCACAACGGGTACCCCGGGATGCGCCAGTGCCAGCCGGGCGGCGCCGGTCTTTCCGGGGCCCGGCCGCAGATCGGCCGCCGAGGTGAGATGACCCTCGGGATACAGGCAGACGACGTGCCCGCGCTCGATCTCCTTGGCCGCCGCGGCCAGGGAGTCGCTCGCCCGATCGGAGCCGCGGAACACCGGAATCTGCCGGGCCGCCCGGAACAGCCGGCCGATCACCGGCCAGGTGAAGACCTCGGCCTTGGCCAGGAAGTGCGGGAATCGATGATGCCCCGTGATCAGCCGGGCCATCGCCAGGGTCTCGGTCGTCGACAGGTGATTCGCCACGACGATCGCCGGGCCGGTCGCCGGAATGTGACCGACCCGGTCATACCTGACCCGATGCACCACCCTCGCGCCCAGAGCGATGCCGAGGAACCCGATAATCGTCCGAACCGGCCGTTCCTTCGGCCAGTGGAGTAGACGGCGCGGAGTCATGGCGTCGATCCTTCCAGTGGCTGGATTCCCCCTGTGGAACGCGCACGCTCGGGCGGTGTTGCGATGCGGGTCACGGAGTTGGGGCCGATCAGCGAACCGGCGGCCTTCGGCGCGACGGTACCCTCAACGAGCCCGCAACCCGGAAGGTTTCCGATGTCTGCACCACTGACCCCCGCTGGCGAAGCGGCCGTCGCCGACCTCGCGCAGCGCTACCGCGTCAGCGACGGAGCGGTCCGAAACCTGTTGGACGCCGTCATTCGCGGCGGCGGCGCGATGGCGCAGTTCTCCCATCCCGACTTGGGCGGCAATGGCCAGTGGATGCGCGGCGGCATGACGATGGTCGGCGACATGTTCAACTCAGGTCTGCAGTCCACGGTGAGTGGCATCTGCTCGGAACTTTCGTCCCAGCTGGCTTCTGGGGTAGTGCTGGTGACGGTCCCGGACCGGGCGGCGGCCGGGGCGGCCTTCGGTTCGTTCGGCGGTGACTGGTGGCCGGCGGAATTGGGCCGACCCAGCTCGTCCGGTGGCCAGAACGACGCCGCCTACGCCTACTTCCCCGGCCCGCGGCGGCTCGCGATCCGCCGGGGTGGGGCCATCACCCTGTACGACACCGGTGATCACTCGATTTCCGGTGTCCAGCAGCAACAGGGTGGACGGGGGTCCCTGGAGTTCTCCAGTCAGCTTGGCTCCTTCACCGTGGATTCCTTGCCTGTCGTTGATGCCGGCGCGGCGACAGCGGGCGAGCCGTCCGCACCGCCGATTGCGCAGCCGGCAGCGGCGGTTGAGCAACCGGCAGCTGCGGTCGAGCCGCCGGTGGTGCCGTCAGCAGCAGCCCAACGGCTCCCCGGACAGGCACAGGCCCAGTCGCAGTCCAGTGCGGCGGTACCGCCCCTTCCGGTCGCGTCGCACCAGCTGCCGCCGCACCCTCCGGTCGCGTCGCACCCGGCCGACCTCACTGCACCCGCGAGCCCACCGTCAGCGGCGGCCCCGCCGCCTGTTTCCGGCGCGCCGGTCGGGGCCGCGACCACCCCGGCGGAGATCGGCGCGGCGATCGAGACGCTGGCCGGCCTGCGGGACAAGGGCTTCCTGACCGACGACGAGTTCACTGCCAAGAAGACCGAACTCCTCGCCCGGTTGTGAAGAGCCACGTGCCGTCGACAGTGCTTGTGCTGCACGCGGTCGTCGACTCACCCGTCGGTGAGCTGACGCTCGTCGGGCACGACGATGCGCTGTCCGGGGTGTACTTCCCGGAGCATGTTCGACGCCCCGACCAGCAGACCTTCGGCGCGCGTGACGACGATGCGTTTCCCGCCGCGCGTCGGCAGTTGGCCGAATATTTCGCCGGTACGCGGACCGCGTTCGATCTCGAACTTGAGCCGGCCGGGAACACATTCCAGCACAAGGTATGGGCGCAGCTGAGGCAGATTCCGTACGGCCGGACCCGGACCTACGGCCAGCTCGCCGACGCGCTCGGTGACCCCGGTCTGGCCCGCGCGGTCGGTGCGGCCAACGGTCAGAACCCGCTGTCGATCATCGTTCCCTGTCACCGGGTTGTCGGATCCAACGGCAAACTCACCGGCTACGCCGGCGGGCTGGAGCGCAAGTCTTTCCTTCTGGAGCTCGAAACTCCCTCCGGGGAAAGGGAAAACCGGCTCTTCTGACCGTCCTGCTGCGCTGGTCTGCGGCGCTTGGCGGCCGAGAGTACTGACGGCATTGGTGTCCGGGTGGCGCCGTCGTCGCCGTTGGATCCCGGCTGGTCATGGATTGCCGTGATCGCGGTTGCGGACTCGGCGACGATCGAGAGCATCGCCTGCTCGGCCGCCTTCCCGTCCCGGGCCTGGATCGACGACGCGACGACGCCGTGCAGGCGGATGGCCTCCGGTTCGGCGACGGTGGGCATCAGCGAGTGCCGCGTCCGTCCCGCCAGTACCTCGACGACGACATCGGCGAGCCCGGCCAGCATCGGGTTGCCGGATGCCAACAGCATGGTGCGGTGGAACTCCGAGTCGTGCGCCAGGTAGGACGCTGCGTTGGCGGATCGGGCGGTCGCCGACATGCCGATGACGGCGGCCGTCAGTGCGCCGCACTGCTCGGGTGATGCGTGGTCCGCGGCTAACCGGGCCGCGAGCGGTTCGATCGCCGATCGCAGCTCGCTGAGCGACTGCAGGTGGATCAGCCGGTCGGGTCCGGCCAGTCGCCAGCGAATGATGTTGGGGTCGAAGGGGTTCCAGTTCGACGGCGGCAGCACGGTGATACCGACGCGACGCCGGACGGTGATCAGACCCATCGACTCGAGTACCCGGACGGCCTCGCGGACCACGGTGCGCGAGACACCGAGCTGAGTGGCCGCGTCGTCGGCCACAATCCGGGTACCGGGAGGGAGAGATCCGGAAACGATGTCCCAACCCCACCGCTGCACGACGGAGTCATGCAGCTGTTGGGACACTGCCGCGTCATCACTCACAGTTGAAGTATGCCGGAAGTACTGGATGAAGTCACAGACGTGAGCTGCATTTGGGTGAATAATAGTATTTTTCATAGTGAAGTCTTGTCTTCATCGTTTACATACGACATCCTCATGTCAGTCATATTCATTGCTGGCGCTTCTGCAAGCGATGTGGACGGGGTGTATCCGCGCCGTCCTGTTCCGACCCCCAACGACGGAGGCCCGATGCTCCCCGAAGACTGGTCACAGACGCTCACTGTGACCCCCCTGCTCCTGATCGCCGCCGGTGCGATCGCCCTGCTGCTGTTCCTGATCATCACCGTGCGGTTGCATGCTTTCCTGGCGTTGATCCTGGTCAGCTTCCTGACCGCGGTAGCGACCGGCATTCCGTTCGGCTCGATCGTGCCGGTCCTGACGACGGGATTCGGCAATACCCTCGGGACGGTTGCGCTGCTCGTCGGACTCGGCGCCATGCTGGGCCGATTGGTGGAAACCAGCGGCGGTGCGAAGGTCGTGGCGGACACTTTGATCCGGGTTTTCGGAGAGAAGCGGGCACCGTTCGCGCTCGGCGTCGCATCGCTGATGTTCGGGTTCCCGATCTTCTTCGACGCCGGCCTGGTTGTCATGCTGCCGGTCGTGTTCTCCGTGGCCCGCAGGCTCGGCGGTTCCGTACTCATCTACGGGCTACCGGTGGCCGGGGCATTCTCCGTCATGCACATCTTCGTGCCGCCGCACCCGGGGCCGGTCGCGGCGTCCGAACTGCTCGGCGCCAACGTCGGCCTGGTCATCGCGATCGGACTGGTCATCGCCATCCCCACCTGGTACGTCGCCGGCTACCTGTTCGGCGTCTGGTCAGGCAAGAAGTTCGAACTGCCGGTGCCGGAACTACTGGGCACCGCGAACGACGAGGACGTCGTCGACCCGCCGGCGTTCCGCACTGTGGTGCTCGTCCTGCTACTGCCGCTGGTACTGATCTTCATCAACACCGGGCTCGACATGGCGGCGGCGGCCGGGTGGGTCAGTCGAGACGACACCTGGGTCAATGTGTTGCGGGCCATCGGAACGACACCGATCGCACTGCTCATCGCCGTGCTGGTAGCGGCCTACGTTCTCGGTCGGCGTCGCGGGCTGGACAAGACCGCACTGGAAAAGACGCTTGACTCAGCGCTCGGACCGGTCTGTTCGGTCATCCTGATCACCGGCGCCGGTGGCATGTTCGGTGCAGTTCTCCGGGCGTCCGGAATCGGCGACGCGCTGGCCGAGGTATTGGACGGCATCGGTCTTCCCGTGATCGTGGCCGGTTTCGTCATCGCCCTCGTACTGCGGGTCGCCCAGGGCTCGGCCACCGTGGCGCTGATCACTGCTGCTGGCCTGATCGAACCTGCGGTAGCAGCCGCGGATCTCAACGGAGTCCAACTTGCCGCTGTTGTGCTCGCTGTTGCGGGCGGTTCGGTCTGCCTCAGCCATGTCAACGACTCCGGATTCTGGCTGGTCGGCCGGTTCTTCGACATGGATGTCAAGACAACCCTGAAGACCTGGACGGTGATGGAGACACTCATCGGCGTCATGGGATTCGCACTCGCCAGCCTGGTCTTCGTCATCGCCTGACTCGCTGGGCACCGGCAGACGCAGTCCTGCCGGTGCCCGTCGGTGTTCACAACTACCTGCTCCGATAGAACCTCCCTACACAGCGAAGGAAAGATCATGGAAGACAACGACGTCGCACAGCCGGTCCTGGTGATCATGGGCGTGTCCGGGTCCGGGAAGTCCACTGTGGCAGGCATTCTCGCCGGTCAGCTGGGGTGGGACCTGGAGGAGGGCGACGACCTGCACCCCGCGGCCAACGTCGCGAAGATGCACGCCGGGATCCCGCTCACCGATGAGGACCGCTGGCCCTGGCTGGACTCGGTGGCCGCCTGGATCGGCGAACACACCGCAGCCGGGCTGCCCGGCATCATCACCTGCTCCGCCCTGAAACGGACCTACCGGGACCGGATGCGCGGCGACAACGTGATCTTCGTCCACTTGGCCGGCAACAAGGACACCATCGAACGACGGCTCAACGCCCGGATGGATCACTTCATGCCGACCACCCTGCTCGATTCGCAGATCAACACGCTGGAACCGCCAGGACCGGACGAGAACACGCTGGTGGTGGATCTCGGTCGCAAACCCGCGGAGGAAGCGGCGGAGATCATCGAACGGCTCGGCCTCAAGGTCCAGGAAGGGTCTTCTATGCTCGGATCGACGCATCCGGGCACGTCCTCCGCGCCACCCCTGGGCGATCTGCTGAACTAGCAGATGAACCCCTGGTAGGCGCGATCTGGAAATCAGGGACAAACCCGATATCGCCCGGGGTGGCCGGTGTCCTACCGTTTGGGGCAACCCCCACCGCAGGAGAGCCCACGATGACCCATGCCGCGCCCGACCAGGACGACATCGCCACCGACGGCACCACCGCTGTCAGCTCCTTCGAAGCTATAGCTCCAACGCCGACCGGTCCGGCCGCCGCCCGAGCCGTCAACCTGCGCAAGGTCTACGGCTCGGGCGACACCCAGGTCGCCGCCCTCGACGGGGTGAACGTCGAGTTCTGGCCCGGCCAGTTCACCGCGATCATGGGGCCGTCCGGCTCCGGCAAGTCAACGCTGATGCACTGCCTGGCGGCGCTGGATGACGCCACGTCGGGGAAGGTCTTCGTCGGTGACGCCGACCTGACCTCGCTCGGCGACAAGGAGTTGACGAAGATCCGCAGGGACCGGATCGGCTTCGTCTTCCAGTCGTTCAACCTGGTCCCGACGTTGACGGCGATGGAGAACATCACCCTGCCGATGGACATCGCCGGCCGGAAGCCCGATGAGAAATGGCTGGACACCGTCATCAGCACCGTCGGATTGGGCGACCGGTTGGGCCACAAGCCCAGCCAGCTGTCCGGTGGCCAACAGCAGCGGGTGGCCTGTGCCCGGGCCCTGGCCGGGCGTCCGGACATCGTGTTCGCCGACGAGCCGACCGGCAACCTCGACTCGGTGGCCGGCGCCGAAGTTCTTGGCTTCCTGCGGATGTCGGTGAAGGAGTTCGGCCAGACCGTCGTCATGGTGACCCACGACCCGGCCGCCGCCGGGTACGCCGACCGGGTGCTGTTCCTGGCCGACGGGCACATCGTCGACGAGATGTCCGAGCCCACCGCGGACCGGGTGCTCGACCGGATGAAGGGCTTCGACGCCCAGCACCAACCCCGTCCGTCCAGCACCGCGGCGCACTGACGTGTTCCGGGCAACACTGAAGAGCCTGTTCGCGCACAAGCTGCGGATGGGGATGAGCGCCTTCGCGATCGTGCTCGGTGTGGCGTTCGTCGCCGGAACTCTCATCTTCACCGACACCCTGAGCAGCAGCTTCAACCAACTGTTCGCGCAAACGGCGCCCGACGTGACGGTCCGGCCGGCGCAGGCCGCCGCGGCGGCCTCCGGCGGATTCACCGGCGGCGATTCACGGACCGTCCCGGCCGCCGTCGCCGACGAGTTGTCCACACTGGACGGCGTCGAGCGGGCCGACGGCAACATCACCAACCAGGGCACCTACATCATCGGTCGGGACGGCAAGGTCCTCGGCAGTGGCGGCGGTGCCCCCGGGATCGGCGGGAACTTCAACGACGCCCCGGCCGCCGACGGATCGGCGATCGTCACGATCACCCAGGGTGCACCGCCGAACGGCCCCGGTGAGGTGGTGATCGACGACAAGTCCGCAGCCACCGGCGGTTTCGCTATCGGCGACACCATCCAGCTGGTCACCACCGGCGAACAGCCGTCGGTCTCCGGGACGCTGGTCGGCACCGTTCGATTCGGCGAAACCGGCAATACCATCGGCGCCACCATTGCGCTGTTCGACACGACCACCGCGCAGCAGCTCTACCTCGGGGGCGCCGACGCGTACAACGACGTCGCGGTCACCGGCGACGGCAGCCTGACGAACGTCGCGCTCCGGGACGAGGTCGCGGCGGCCCTGCCGCCGGGGTTCGAGGCCGTGGATGACGTCGAATTCGCCGCGGAGAATCAGGATCAGCTGGAGCAGGGCCTGTCCTTCATCACCACCTTCCTGCTGGTGTTCGCGGCCGTCGCCCTGGTGGTCGGCACGTTCCTGATCCTGAACACCTTCTCGATCATCGTGGCCCAGCGGACCCGGGAGCTGGCGCTGTTCCGGGCGCTCGGGGCATCGAAGGCGCAGGTCACCAGATCGGTGTTGCTCGAAGCGCTGATCGTCGGCCTGGTCGGGGCCACGGTCGGGTTGGCCCTTGGGTTCGGGCTCGCGGCTGGCCTCAAGGCGCTGTTCGGCGCCATCGGCATCGATCTCGGTGCGGCCGGACTGGTCTTCCAACCACGAACGGCCATCGCCGCCTACGCCGTCGGGGTGCTGGTGACCCTGCTGGCCGCGTACCTGCCGGCCCGCAAGGCCGCCAGGGTGCCACCGGTCGCCGCGATGCGAGATGACGTGGCGATCCCGGAATCGTCGATGCACCGCCGACTGCTCGGCGGTACGGCGCTGACCGTCCTCGGCGCCGGGCTGATGATCTGGGCGCTCGCGTTCGACGGGGGATTGCAACCGCTCGGCGGGGGCGTGCTCGCGGTGTTCATCGGTGTCGCCCTGCTCAGCCCGGTGATCAGCCGGCCGATCGTCGCCGTCATCGCCGGCGGCTATCCGAGGTTGTTCGGCACGGTCGGGCTGCTCGCCAAGGAGAACGCCCGCCGCAACCCGCGACGGACGGCGGCCACCGCGTCAGCGTTGATGATCGGGTTGGCCCTGGTCACCACGATGGCCGTCCTCGGCCAGTCGACGAAGTCCAGCGTCGACGAGCTGGTCAGCTCCGATCTCAAGGCCGACTACGTCGTATCGAATGCGGTTCAGGCGCCGTTCTCGGCCGCGATCGCGCCGGAAATCGCCGCGGTGCAGGGTGTTTCGGCGGCCGTCCCGTTCCGGTTCGGCGCCGCGGACATCGGTGGTGAACAGAACTTCGTGGCCGCCTTCGACGGCCAGGCGATGAGCCAGGTGGTGTCGATCACCGTGGAATCCGGCGAGCTGAACACCGAATCGGATGGTGTCCTGGTGGTCACCGACCGGGCCGCGACGGAGGGCTGGCAGGTGGGGGATTCGATCACCGTCGGCCTGCCGGCCGGTCCGGCAGAGCTGCCGATCGTCGGGCTCGTCAAGGCCAGCCCGTTCATCGGCTCCGACATTGTGCTGCCGCCCGCTGCCCTTGAGTCCGGCGGTGTCGCGCCCGCTGACTCCATCGTTTATGTCGCGCGGGCGTCCGGCGCCGACCCGGCGGCGGTGCAGGCCGGGATCGAGGGCGTGCTCGCCGATCTGCCGACCGTGACGGTGAAGGACCAGGACGCCTTCGCCGCGGACCAACGGGCCCCGATCGACCAACTGCTCGGCATCATCTACGCGCTGCTCGGGTTGGCGATCATCATCGCCGTGCTCGGCATCGTGAACACCCTGGCCCTGTCGGTGATCGAACGGACCCGGGAGGTCGGGCTGTTACGCGCCGTCGGGATGAGTCGGCGTCAGCTGCGGTCGATGATTCGGCTGGAGTCGGTGGCCATCTCGGTGCTGGGCGCGGTGCTCGGCATCGGGTTGGGTCTGATCTTTGGGATCAGCCTGCAGCGGGCGATCTCCGACCAGGGGATCAGTGTGCTCAACGTTCCCCTGGTCCAGTTGCTGATCTTCGTGGTGCTCGCCGCGGTGGTCGGGGTGCTGGCCGCGGTCTGGCCGGCCCGGCGGGCGGCCAAGATGGACGTGTTGCGGGCCATCACCGCTGAGTAGGTGCGGTGTATGGGCGATCGATTCGCCAAGAACGGACCCTCCGAGTGCCTTGGAAGGTACATTTTCGGCGAATCGATCGGCCGCGATAGGGTCCGCGGCGTGCGGGCGACCGTCGATCAGCGGCAGGCGAAGCGGATCCTGGTCTATGGCGTGACGGGGTCGGGGAAGTCGACCCTTGCGGCCGCCCTGAGCGACGTGACCGGCATTGCCTGGACCTCCGTCGACGACCTGACCTGGGAACCCGGCTGGACCGAGGTTCCGGTCATCGGACAGCGTCGCAGGATCGCTGAGGTCTGCGCGCGGGACGAGTGGATTCTCGATGCGGCGTACGGGAAGTGGCTGGACATACCGTTGGCCCGGGTCGAGCTGATCCTTGGCCTGGACTACCCGCGATGGTTGTCGCTGGGCCGCCTGGTGCGGCGCACAGCGCTGCGGGTGGCAGATCGGCGAATCGTCTGCAACGGCAACCGGGAGACGCTGCGCGGAGTCTTCAGCCACGACTCGATCTTCGTCTGGCACTTCGCGTCGTTCGCCCGCCAACGACAACGGATCCGCGGTTGGGAATCCGACCCGACCGGCCCGCCGGTGCTCAGATACGCAAGACCGCGCGAAGCCCGGGAAATGCTGCCGGGCTTCGCGCGATGAGGTGCCTGTCGGTTCAGGCGTGCATGTCCTCCAGTTGTTTGCCCTTCGTCTCCTCGATGAACCTGAGGACAAAGAAGAACGACAATAGGGCGAAGGCGGCGTACAGCCCGTAGGCCAGGCCGAGCCCGATGTCCTTGAGGGTCGGGAAGCTGACCGTGATGACCCAGTTGGCGACCCACTGCGCACCGGCGGCCAACGACAATGCCATGGCCCGCATCCGGTTCGGGAACATCTCGCCGAGCAACACCCACACCACCGGACCCCAGGACATGCCAAAGGCAACGACGAACAGGTTGGCGGCGACCAGGGCAACGTTGGCGGACGCCGAACCAAGGACTGCCGTAGTCAGGTCGGGGGTCTTGTCCGTGATGTCGGTGGCCGTGCAGTTGGCGGTGATGGCCGTGCAGGCCGACGCGGTCCCGAAGATGACCGCCATGGTCGCGAGGGTGACAGTCATTCCGGCGGAACCGATGATCAGCAGTGGTTTTCGGCCTATTCGGTCGATGGTGGCTATCGCGATCAACGTGGTCAGAATATTGATCGTCGCCGAGATAACCGTGATGACGAACGACTGATCCTCGGTGAAACCGACTGCCTCCCAGAGGATGTTCGAGTAGTAGAAGATCACGTTGATGCCGACGAACTGTTGGAAGACTGATAGCGCCAAACCCACCCACACGATGGTCGCGATCTTGCCGGTCGCCGGCACCTTGAGGTCGTGCCAGGACGGCTCCTGCTCGCGTTCCATGGATTCGCGGATGCGGGCGATCTTGTTATCGATATTCTTCGGCCCGAGCAGCCCGGTCAGGATCTCCTTGGCCTCCGGGATGCGGTGCTTGGCAATGAGGTAGCGGGGTGATTCCGGAATCGTCAGCGCCAGCAAGCCGTAAATGACGGCGGGCACGGCCATTGCCAGGAACATCCACTGCCAGGCCTCGAGACCGAACCAGAGGATCTCGCCGGAGCCCCCCGCAAGCGACGCGAAGATGAAGTCGACCAGCAGTGAGATGAAGATGCCGGTGACGATGGCGAGCTGCTGCAGCGAACCTAATCGGCCGCGGAGTTTGGCCGGTGCGATCTCGGCGATGTAGGCCGGCGCGATCACCGAGGCGATGCCGACACCAAGGCCGCCGACGATCCGGAACAGCACCAGCACCCACAGGTCCCAGGCGAAGCCGGTGCCGATCGCGGCGATGAAGAACAGGATGGCGGCGATCCGCATCACCATCAACCGGCCGATGTGATCGGCCAACCTGCCGGCGATCAACGCACCTGCCGCGGCGCCGAGCAGCGCGGAGGCGACGGCGAAGCCGAGTTCGGCGCTGGTGGCGTTGAACTCGGATTCGATGGCCGCGTTTGCCCCGTTGATGACGGCGCTGTCGTAGCCGAACAGGAAGCCACCGAGCGCGGCGACCGCGGCAATTCGGACAACTCCGGAGCCTTCGTCTGTGTCGTCGTAGATCGACTCACCACTGAATGACGCGCCGTGCTCGCCCATGGGGTCCCCTTTCACCAAGCTGGCTGGGAGAGAGCTTTCCACTCCTGGGGGTATCCGCATCTCGAAAGTGCGCTACCTCCTTCCTTATCCGTGTTGGGCCTGGTCAAACCGGGTCTTCATGATCACAATTCGGTCTCGGCGGGCGCCCGGGGAGCGGCGATCAGGGGTCGCTACCGTTGCCCGAATGAGCGACAGCGCAGGCGATGCCGACAATTCCGATGTGGTGATTCGCCGGGAGAATCAACTCGGGCACATCACCCTGAACCGGCCCGGACAGATCAACGCGTTGAACTTCGGCATGATCCGGGCCGTTCAGGGCGCTCTCGACGCCTGGGTGACCGATCCAGACGCCCGGCTGGTACTGATCGACGGCGCGGGTGACCGCGGGCTGTGCGCGGGTGGGGATATCCGGTTGCTGCACGAGGGAATTGCGGGCAGCGCGGCGGCGCCGGCGACGTTCTGGGCGGACGAGTACCGGATGAACTCGACGCTGGGTCGCTACCCGAAGCCGGTCGTCTCCTACATGTCAGGACTGACTCTTGGTGGCGGCGTGGGGATTTCCGGGCACTGCAGCGTGCGGATCGTCACCGAAACCTCGCAGGTCGGCATGCCGGAGACGGCGATCGGGCTCAGCCCGGACGTCGGCGGGCTCTATCTGCTGTCCAGGTCGCCGGGCGAGGTGGGCACCCATGCCGCCCTGACCGGGGCGAGATTCGGTCCGGCGGACGCGATCTACGCCGGACTCGCCGACTATTTCGTTCCCATCGCGGGCCTGGCTGAGCTGACCCAGCGACTGCGGGCCGGCGTCATTCCGGAATTCGGTGACGAACCGCCGGTCGGCGCGCTCGCCGCGGCGCGGGGCTGGATCGACGAGTGCTACGCCGGGGATGACATCGTCGTGATCATCGAACGGCTGCGGGCCAGGCCGGAACCCGCAGCCCTGGCCGCGGCCGGTGTCCTGACCGCCATGTCCCCGACAGCGTTGAAGGTGACCTTGCAGGCCATCCGCCGAGCGGCGGCGCTGACCCTGGATGAGGTGCTGGACCAGGACCTACGGGTCGGCGGCCACTTTCTCGCGCACCCCGATCTGGCCGAAGGAATCCGCGCGATGATCATCGACAAGGACCGTCGACCGACCTGGATCCCGGCGACCCTCGACGAGGTCTCCGACGCAGATGTGGAGGGATTCTTCGAGCCGCTGCAGTGAGTCCGCAGCCTGCCGGAGGCCGGCATCAGTCAGCCGGTCTCCTCGCCCGCGTCACCGTTCTCGTCGATCTCACCGAGCAACGGGATGGCCACATCGGCGATGCTCAGCATTCCGACCAGTCGACTGCCCTCCACGACCGGCAGTTCCGCGGTGGCGTACTGAGCGATCTGTAGCATCACCGATGCATCGACGATCCGGTCCGGCGGAATGGTGGACTGACCCGGCTGGAATATCGAGCCGACCGATGTCGTCGCCGGGTCGAGACCGGCGGCGATGCATCGCTCGACGATGTCTCGATCCGACAGCATCCCCAGGAAATCCCCGCCTTCGCCGGTCACCGGTATGGACACCAGTCCGGACGCCCGCATCCGGCGGGCAGCCGCGACGACGGTATCTAGCTGATCGATGCTCGATGGCCTGGGCGCCATCAGGTCCCCGACGGTCGATGGCGGCTTTTTCATCGGGACCAACACCATGTTCGTACCCCCGGATCCGATGCCTCTAGCAGGCGGTCACCGGGGTCCGGGGCGACGAGCTTGTCGGTCCGATCCTAACTGTTGTCCGAGCGGGTTGCCTCCGCGCAAGAGTTGTGCCTGGGTCGGACGTTCTGCTGTCAGCCCGAGACTCGGGCGATCGCCGGGTGGCCGGGGGAGACCTGGGTGGTCGCCGCGGTGATCCCGGCCAGCTTCATCAACTTGCGCAGGTCTGCGGCCTGGTCCGGCAACATCACGGTGACGACGGTCCCGCCGTTGCCGGCGCGGGCCGTGCGGCCGGAACGGTGCAGGTACGCCTTGTGTTCGGTGGGCGGGTCAAGGTGCACGACCAGCTCGACGTCGTCCACGTGGATGCCGCGGGCCGCAATGTCGGTGGCCACCAGCACCTTGGCGCTGCCGGAGGAGAATGCCGCGAGGTTGCGCTCACGGGCGTTCTGCGACAGGTTGCCGTGCAGGTCGACCGCGGGGATGCCCTGCTTGGACAGTGCGGCGGCCCACTTCTTGGCGCTGTGCTTGGTTCGGGTGAACAGCATCCGGCGGCCCCCGCCCTGGGCGAGTTCGCGGATCACCTGCGGGCGGTTCTCGCTGCTGACGGCAAAGACGTGATGCTCCATGGCTTCCACCGGGGAGGTCTCGTCGTCGACCGCGTGCAGGATCGGGTCGGTGAGGAATTCCTTGACCAGGACCGAGATCCCGTTGTCCAGGGTGGCGGAGAACAGCAGACGCTGGCCCCTGGCCGGGGTGGTCCGGAGCAACCGCCGGACGACGGGAAGGAAACCGAGATCGGCCATGTGGTCGGCTTCGTCGAGCACGGTGACCTCGACAGTGCTGAGGTCGCAAGCCTTCTGGTTGACCAGGTCCTCGAGCCGGCCGGGGCAGGCGATGACGATGTCGACCCCACTGCGCAGCGCGGCGGTCTGATTGCCGTACCCGACGCCGCCGAAAATGACGACGGTGCGCAGGCCGGCGGCGGCCGCCAGCGGTTCGACCGTGCGGGCCACCTGGAGCGCGAGCTCACGGGTGGGCAGCAAAATCAGACCGCGCGGCTTGCCGGCGACCCGGCGGCCGCCGGTCAGCCGGGTGACCAGCGGGATGGCGAAGGCGATGGTCTTGCCGGAGCCGGTCTTCCCGCGGCCCAGCACGTCCCGGCCGGCGAGGGTCTCGGGCAGGGTGGCTTCCTGGATCGGGAACGGTGACACCGCACCGAGAGTCGTCAGGACGGGCAGCAGGTTTGCGGGCACGCCGAGTTCGGCGAAGGTCTTCGTCGGTTCGCCCGGCACGACCGCAACCCGCTGCGCTGCAACGGGGAACGCGGTGTTGTTGGAATGCGCGGCAGTGGATTGCGCCGCAGTGGAGCGTGCCTCGACGACCGCCGGCCGATTCGACTGGCGTGCCGGGGCGTTCTGCCGCTGGCCGCCCTGACGAGGCGCACCCTGCCGGCCGCCACCCTGGCCCTGCGAGCCCTGACGCGGTGCGCCCTGACGCGGTGCGCCCTGGCGCGGCTGGGATTGACCGGCGGGCCGGCCATTGGTCTCGGAGCCACGCTGCCGACGGCGCTGGCCGTCATTGCTGCGGGCGCTTCGGCTTGCGGTGCTGGGAGTTTCGGTGGTCCGGTTCAGCCGATCGGACGAGCGGGACGATGCCGGCCGGTCGGTGCGTGGCGTGCCGGAATCGGCGGACCGGATGCTGGAAGAAAAGGCGCCGACGGAGAAGACGCCGGTGGTGAAGGCGTCGTCACGGGAGTTCGGGCGCGCAGCAGACTGGGAAGTGCTCATGTAGTAGCCAGGTATCCATTCGGTGGTGAAGCAGCGGGTGGCCGTGATGCCGACTCGCGATGCTCAAGCACCCGTGTGGAGAAGAGGAACGCCTTCATTGGCGTTCACAGCAGCGACCTCGACGCGCACCAAGGCGGTGCCGTCTGTACCAACAGTACGGGGTCAACCACCGGAAGGAGCACCGCAGTCGCCAAGGTCACGTCCCCAGCACTGTGTCACCGCCGGCCGCGGTGCCCTTCCCCTGCGCTTGGATCGGGTCTGCCAAAGGCGGGCAGACCCGATCTCTGTGCTCGATGGCGCCCGGCTCGTACCTCGCGGGCGACTACGCGTCGACGATGGCGCCGGCGAACTGCGCGTTGTACAGCGCCGCGTAGGCACCGTCGCGTTCCAGTAGTTCGGTGTGGGTGCCCTGCTCGACGATCGAGCCGGACTCCATCACCAGGATCAGATCGGCGTCCCGGATCGTCGAAAGCCGGTGCGCGATCACGAAACTCGTACGGTCCTGGCGTAGTGCCGCCATCGCATGCTGCACCAACACCTCCGTCCGGGTATCCACCGAGCTGGTCGCCTCGTCCAGGATCAACAGCGCCGGGTCGGCCAGGAACGCCCTGGCGATCGTCAGCAGTTGCTTCTCGCCGGCGCTGATGTTGCTGCCCTCGTCGTCGATCAGCGTGTCGTACCCGTCGGGCAGCGAGTGCACGAACCGGTCGACGTAGGTGGCCCGGGCGGCGGCCATGATCTCCTCTTCCGTCGCGTCCGGCCGGCCGTAGGCGATGTTGGCCCGGATGGTGCCGGCGAACAGCCAGGTGTCCTGCAGCACCATCCCGATCCGGGAGCGCAGGTCGGCGCGGGTCATCCTGGCCACGTCGACGCCGTCCAGGGTGATCCGGCCGCCGTCGATCTCGTAGAACCGCATGATCAGGTTGACCAGCGTGGTCTTGCCGGCGCCCGTCGGCCCGACGATGGCAACCGTCTGACCCGGCGCGGCGACCAGCGACAGGTCGTCGATCAGCGGGGTCTCCGCGTCGTACCGGAAGGAAATGTCCTCGAACTCCACCCGCCCACGCGGTGTCTGCACCCGCTCGGGGTTGGCCGGGTCCGGCGACTGCTCGTCGGCGTCCAGGAATTCGAAAACCCTTTCCGCCGATGCAACCCCGGACTGCAGGACGTTCGCCATCGACGCCAGCTGGGTGAGTGGCTGGGTGAACTGCCGGGAGTACTGGATGAACGCCTGCACGTCACCGAGCGACATGCTGCCGGAGGCCACTCGGAGCCCGCCGACGACCGCGATCGCGACGTAGGTGAGGTTCCCGATGAACATCATCGACGGCATGATGATGCCTGAAATGAACTGCGCCCCAAAGGATGCGCGGTAGAGCTCGGCGTTCTTGTCGTCGAACGCCTGCTCCGCGTCCTGCTGCCGGCCGAATACCTTGACCAGGCTGTGGCCGGTGAATGTCTCCTCGACCCGGGCATTCAATTCACCGGTGCTCCGCCACTGCGCCACGAACCTTGGCTGCGACTTCTTGGCGATCACCATGGTCACCGCGAGCGAGAGCGGGATCGCGATCAGCGCGACGATGGCCAGCAACGGCGAGATGATCAGCATCATCGCCAGCACGCCGACGACGGTCAGCAACGACGTCAGGGTTTGGGACAGTGTCTGCTGCAACGACTGTGAGATGTTGTCGATGTCGTTGGTGACCCGGCTGAGCACCTCACCACGCTGATGCTTGTCCAGGTAGCTCAGCGGCAGCCGGTTCAGCTTGTCCTCGATCTCCGCGCGGAGCTTGAGGATGGTCCGCTGCACGATGCCGTTGAGCAGCCAGCCCTGCAGGTAGGCAAAGACCGATGCCAACACGTAGAGCACCAGCACCAGCATCAACACCTGGCCAAGGGCGGTGAAGTCGATACCGGCGCCGGGGGTCAGGGTCATCGCGGACAGCATGTCGGCGAAGGTGGTGTTCCCGGCGGCCCGGGCACCGTCGATGGCCTGCTGCTGGGTGATGCCGGCCGGCAGCTGCTTGCTGACGATGCCGTCGAAGATGATGTTGGTGGCGTTGCCCAGCAGCTTCGGCCCGATGACGGAGAACGCCACACTGATGACGCCGAGCAGCACCACGAAGATGAGCCCGATGCGTTCCGGGCGCATGCGGCGCAGCAACCGTTTGGCGGACGGCACGAAGTTCAGTGACTTCTCCGCCGGCATGCCGATGCCGCCGCCGAACGGCCCGCCGCCACCAGGTCGGCCGCCGCCGGGTGGTGGGGCGAACTTCGGCCGTTCCGGCGCCGCCGGCTTGGTGGCTGGTTTCGTCATGCCGGCACCTCCGCGGCGAGCTGGGATTGCACGATTTCGATGAAGGTGGTGCAGGTTTCCAGCAATTCGTCATGCCGCCCGGTGCCGACGATCAACCCGTCCTCCAGCACGATGATCTGGTCGGCGTCGGCGATCGTCGACACCCGCTGCGCCACAATGATCACCGTCTTGTCCCTGGTGGTCGGGCGGAGTGCCGCCCGCAGCCGGGCGTCGGTGGCCAGGTCCAGCGCCGAGAACGAGTCGTCGAACAGGTAGATGTTCGGCTTGGCGACCAGCGCTCTGGCGATCGCGAGCCGCTGTCGTTGACCGCCGGAGACATTGGACCCGCCCTGCGAAATGGGGGAATCGATTCCGTCCGGCATGGCGGCGACGAAATCCCTGGCCTGGGCGATGGTCAACGCGGTCCAGAGGTCCTCATCGGTCGCGTCCGGGTTGCCGTACCGCAGGTTGGATGCCACCGTCCCGGTGAACAGGAACGGCTTCTGCGGCACCAGACCGATGCGGTCCCAGAGGGTTTCCGGGTCGTAGTCGCGGACGTTCACCCCGTCGACCGTGACGGCGCCGCCGGTGGCGTCGAACAGTCGGGGGATCAGGGACAGCAGTGTCGTCTTGCCGGCGCCGGTGGAGCCGATGATCGCGGTCGTCGTCCCCGGCCTGGCCAGCAGGCTGATGTCCCGCAGCACCGGTTCGCTGGCGCCCGGGTAGCTGAATTCGACGCGGTCCAACTGGACTTCGCCGGTGTTGGTCTTCGGCGAGATCGGCGCAGTGGGCGGAACGACGGACGAGTCCGTGTTCAGCACCTCCGTGATCCGGTCCGCACTCACCGACGCCCGGGGCACCATGACGGCCATGAACGTCGCCATCATCACCGAGAACAGGATCTGCATGAGGTAGTTGAGAAACGCGATGAGGGCGCCGATCTCGATGTCCCCGTTGTCGATCCGGTGCGCACCGAACCACAGCACGGCCACGCTGGAGGCATTGAGGACCAGCATGACGATCGGGAACATCAGCGCCATCAACCGGCCGGCCCGCACCGCGGTGTCCGTCAGTTCCTGATTGGCGCCGGCGAACCGCTTGGTCTCCAGGGGTTCCCGGACGAACGCGCGAACCACCCGGACGCCGCTGATCTGCTCGCGGAGCACCCGGTTGACCACGTCGATCCGGGCCTGCATCAGCCGGAACTGCGGGATCATCCGGACGACGACCAGGCTGATCGCGATGATCAGCACCGGCACGCTGACCAGCAGCAACCAGGCCAGGCCGAGATCGGTCCGCAGGGCCATGTAGATGCCGCCGATGCACATGATCGGCGCGGAGACCAGCAGCGTGCAGGTCATCAGCACCAGCATCTGCACCTGCTGTACGTCGTTGGTATTGCGGGTGATCAGGGTGGGGGCGCCAAACTTCGCGATCTCCCGGTCCGAGAACGAGCCAACCTGCTTGAACAGCGCCCCCCGGACATCCCGGCCAAAGCCCATGGCCGTCCTGGCACCGAAGTAGACGGCGATGATGGTGCAGACGATCTGCAGGATCGTGACGGCCAGCATGATGCCGCCGGTCGAAATGATGAGCTGGGTATCGCCCTTGGCAACGCCGTCGTCGATGATCTCCGCGTTCAGTGCCGGCAGGTAAAGCGAGGCGATGGTTCCGATGAGCTGAAAAATGACCACCGCGGTCAGCGGCCCGCGGTAGGGGCGCAGATACCTGCGCAGCAGGGGGATCAACATCACGGGGCTCCGACTGGTTGGGCGTGGATGGGTACTGGTTTGCCGCTGGTCCCGGCGGCGCTGGTTCCTTGGGGGCTGGTTTCTGGGGCAGGGCGTTGGCCGACTGGTGAGTCTGTCCCTCGTACTGACCGAGCGATACTCGTTTTCTCAGCTGTGTCGCGATCGGCGGGTCCGCTGCCGTTGCCGATCCCGTGCAACAACAGGTCGACGATCTCCTTGGTCGACAGCGGCTGACCTTCGGTGATCCTGGGGTGGGCGCTGGCAAAGGTGATCAGCCGGAACATCCGGGCGGCCTCACCGGGTGGCAGCCGAAGCTCGTCCCGGTGTGGGGTCAGTAGATCCGCCAGCGTGTTGGTCGCCTCTGTCATGTCCGGTCCGGGATTGACCGGGACGCGGGTGTTGGTACCGGTCACCACCACGAACTTCGAGGTGTCGTGCTCGTTCCCGGGCGGGCCGGAGACCCGCAGCATCCACATGATCTGCCAGACGGTCTCGATGCGCCGGCGCATTGCATCGACCGCCTCGTTCAGGACTTGCTCGAGACCGCTGTAGGGATCGATGAGGCGGAGTTCGGCGACGAACGGCGCCGGGTCAAGGACGCTGGCCACCGCCGCGTTGATCACCGCGTCCTTGTCCGGGAAAACGCGGAAGATCGTTCCTTCGGCGATGCCGGCGGCTGCGGCGATCTCCCGGGTGGTGACGGCGTTGCCGTGGTCGCAGACCAGTGGGATGGCGGCCGCGACGATGGCCGCCCGGCGCTCGTCAGGCGGCAAGGGTGCTGCTCGGGTGGGAGCCGGTGTCATGACGTCCGACCCTAGCTGAGTGAGGACTCACTCACAACTATCTTGCTGAGGGCGAACAGCGGTTGGTCCGTCCGGTCAGGCGGCCCTTCGTCGTTCGGCGGGAATCTCGACCGGGCAGAGATCCGGATGTGCCGCACCCAGTTCGGTGACTTCGTGGGTCGCCGCCACGTCGATCCGGTACAGCCGGTCAATCGCGGCACGCAGCACCCCGAAGGAAAGAGGCGCCAGCGCGTAGATGAATCGCACCGGCTCGCGTGTGCCGATGAGCGAGTCCTCGACCAGCAGGTTCGGCAAGGCCCGGCCGGGCGATGGGAGGCCGATGCGCCCGGAATTCGCCGTGAATTCCTCGCCTCGTCGACGATGCCTTTCCGCCAGCCAGGTGAAGGGCGGAATTGACAGCAGATATTCAGTGCTGTTGGATCCAGCCAATTCGAACGCGCCATCCGGGATTCGCCGCACCCGATGACGCGCGAGGGTGATGACCGGCAGCTTTTCGTCCAGCACGACCACCACCCGCTGGTGCTGATCGATACTCCGCCGGATTCGGGCGCCGGTCTCTCTGTCCGGCCAGACGTGACTGAGAGCTCTTTCAGTCGAAACACTTTCGCCGTCCGCCGACGGCTGATCGAACCAATCCTGATTGCGCCACTGCAGGCGGTGATGCCTTCGAAGATGATCAGTGCACCATCGACGTTGAGCACGGTCATCCAGGCACCGACCCCTTCTGGGCTACCGCGCTGAGTGCGTCACCCGTGTTCTCCTGATATTCGGACCACGGAGGGACCACATTGATACGCCTGAGGTTCGGACTCGAGCATGACGAAATTGTGAATGTCCGCCCAGATGAGCTGCGGTAGCGGCCAGGCCTTGCCGCCGGGGCTTCTCGGCAGTACCCGTCGCCGGGAGGTGTACACCAGATCCCCGCAGGTGCGGTGTTCGGTCACCAGGTGGGCCGCCTTGGCCCAGCCGCCAAAGGCCTCGGCGGTGTAGTCATATTGCCGCAGCAGGCCGGTTTCCCGGTCGAAATGGTACTGCTGGACACGTGAGTGGGTGGGGAGATGATCCGGGAAAACGCCCTCGAGCGTTGACGGCGACAGTTGTCGCCATTCGATGTCGGTGCGCAACAGCAAACCGGGCAGCACCAGATAGTTCCACATCGCCTGGGCCAGAAAGTATCCGAAGTCGAGACTGTCCCAGTGCACGAAGCGCCGGCCGTAAGGAAAGTAGCGATCGGCTGCGGTTCGCGTCCGGATGACAGAGCGGTCTGCTCGCTCCAATCGGACGTCATGGCCATCGAGCACGATGGCATTGCCCTGGTCATCGAAGCGATTGATGCGGATCCGCGGCGCGCCGATCTCCGCCGAGATCTGCCGGCCCGGGTAGTTGGTGCCGAGCCGCTTCCAGCCGAAGAGCGGCCGCCGCAATCGAAGTCGGCTTCCACCCGGTCGGCGGCGCGCCATCGCTCCGCACCGCCGTACGCCTGCACAACCCGGTCGAGCAATGCAGGTGAGTCAGTGTTCGTCTGGTGCCGCTGCGCTCCGATGACGCCCCAACCTCCTGGGCCATTGACCGGGCCGGTCGGCCGATCGCAATATTTCACTTGCTCGACAACCGATCTGCCTCGATCATCGATCCGTGTCGGAAACCTGCAACATGGACGTCGTCAGGCGCCTCTTTACCGAGGTTATCAACGAGGGCAAATTCAATATTGCCGAGGAGATCACGACGCCCACGGCCGTTCCGCACGTGCCCTTTCTCGATCCGGGTCGTGGCGCCGCGGCCCTGATCACCATTGCGAAGAGTCTGCGAACGGGATTCCCCGACATTCAGATCGCGATCGAGGATTTGTTCGCGGTGGATGACAAGGTGGTCGCCAGATGGCGGACGACCAGGCAGACCCATACCGGCCGTTACCGCGGAGTTCCGCCGACCGGACGGTCGATCCAGGTCACGGCCATTCAGATCTTCCGGTTCGAGGGCGACCGGATCGCCGAATTGTGGTTGGAACTCGACCAGATGGGTGCCGCTCGTCAACTGGGAGTGGTCCCGGCCGAGGACGCCCCACCTGCCGGCAAAGCGGTCCACATGCTGTGCACTGTGGTTCGAATGGCCATCCTCGAGGCGAAGGACGGCCTGTCCCACTGGCGAACGCGGCACGCCTCGTAGCGAAAGGTCTGGCGGGCCTCCCGGATGCGAGTTCGTCCGATCAGCGGAACGAGCCCTCACCACCCCCGGAGGAACATTTGGGCGCCCGGCCGCTGCCGCAGGGCGATCGCGGATTCGGGAACGACCTGGAAGCCGGGGGCCAGTTCCAGCGCGAATGACTGGGCGACCTGGGCCAGGACGAGCGGCATTTCCATCATCGCGAACGGAAAGCCGATGCAACTGCGCGCCCCGCCACCGAACGGAATGAAGGAGAAGCGGTGCCGATTGTCTCCCCAGGCGCCGCCGGAGAATCGGTCCGGGTTGAATCCTTCCGGGTTCTCCCAGAAGTCCGGATGGCGATGGGTGACATAGCTGCTGATCAGAACTGTGGATCCGGCGGGGATGTGGTAACCGGCGATCTCATCGTCCTCGATCGGGGTTCTGGCAACAATCCACAGGGGCGGATACAGCCGGAGGGTTTCGTACAGGACCTTCTTGGTGTATTTCAGCTGTGGAATGTCTTCCGGCGTCGGGGTTCGCCCACCCAGCACGTCCCGCACCTCCTGCTGTAGCCGTTGCGCGACGCCCGGCGATTTCGACAGTAGATAGAACGTCCAGGCCAAAGTGGTCGAGGTGGTGTCATGACCGGCAATGAGCAGCGTCTTGATCTCGTCGCGTGCCTGCCGATCGGTGATCGGCTCGCCGTTCTCCTCGTCACGTGAATGCAGCAGGATGCTCAGCAGATCGGTCCCGTTGAGTCCCGACCGACGACGCTCCGCAATCAGGTCGTCGACCAATCCGTCCAACGTGCAGCGCGCCTGGAGAAAGCGACGCTGGACCGGTATCGGAGCGTTCTCCGGGATATCGAACGGCGAATTCAGTCGGTTGTTGAGGTACTTCGCTTGGACGGCAACGGCCTGTTCGATGGTGTCTGCGTGGCGCGACATGTCGGCCCCGAAGAGCGTTCTGGTGAGAATGGCGATGACCAGACGGGTCATCTCCGATTGTATGTCGATCGACACCCCATCCGCAGCATGCGCCCGCCAGCGATACAGCATCTCCTCGGTGGTGTTGGTCATGCTCTCGGCCAGCAGATTCAACTTGGCGCGCTGGAAGGCATGCTGTGTCAGCTTGCGCTGCCGGACCCAATTCTCGCCCTCGCTCGTCACCAACCCGTTGCCGACGACCATGCTGAACTTCTTGTTCAGGAAATCCGGGCGCCGGAAGTTCCGGAAATTCTCCTGCATGATGTACTGAATCGCGTCCGGATGGGCGACCAGGTAAACCGGGAAGAATGGCCCCACACCCCGGAAATACACCATGTCCCCGTGTTCGCGCCAGCCGTCGACGATGGCCCCGACCGTATCGTTCTTGAACCGCAGAACGTTGCCCAGGATCGGATTGCCGCGTGGGCCCGGCGGCAGCGCGAACGAACTCGCCGAGTCACGCGCAGGTGCCATGGTCATTTTTCATTCTCCTCGGTTCCGCCGCCCTGATGACTACTGGGGACGGAGCGGTGGGCAACCGTCGCAGATACGGCGGCCGACACATCCCGCCGGTCAAGCGGCTGTATCACCCATGTCGGCGTGCGCTCCGCCTTGATGGGAGCGGGCCGTTCTCCGCACCCTGACGAACCAGCGCCAGGTCGAAACAGCGGCCAGTCGAGAAATTGATCAGTCGAAGCCACATCGAAACAGTGGCCGAGTCGTAGTAGGGCCTACCAGCTCTTGTTGCGCCGGTGCCATCGAAAGGACCAGCCGATGATCAACCACCGGCCGCCCGGCCCGCGCGGACACCCGATCCTGGGCAGCATCCAGGACATCCAGCGGGACAACATCGGTACCTTCATGACCGCGTTCACCGGGTACGGCGACATCGTCAGCTTCCGTGGCCCGCTGAAGATCGACCTGGTCGTGCACCCCGATGGGGTCAAACACGTGATGCAGGACAATCACAAGAACTACCCCCGGCCGGGCAAGGTGCAACGCTGCCTGGCAACAATCGTCGGCTCCGGGCTCGTCGCGGCCGAAGGGCCGCAGTGGGTGCGATCGCGCAGGCTCGCCCAACCGGCATTTCACTCCGATGTGCTTGCTCGCTGCGGCGAGACCTTCACTCGCAGTGCGGCTCTCGCCCTCGATCGATGGGAGGCGAAGCAGGCGGCCGGCATACCGATCGACGTCAAGTCGGAGATGATGCACCTGGCCCTGACGAATCTCTCGCTGGCGCTGTTCGAATCCGATCTCGGTAGCCGCCTCGATCGAATCGAACCTGCGGTGGCCGACCTGTTGCGGTTCACCAATCGTCGCCTGACCACCCCCATCGATCCCTACCTCGTGCCGAGCCCCCAACGGCGGAACTTCAACAAGGCGCTGTCGACCCTCGACTCGGTGCTGTACCCGATGGTCGCCCAGCGGCGTCGAAAGCCCGGTGGAACCGACTTGGTCAGCCGACTGGTGGACGCCATCGACACGGAGACCGGGGCGAGATTCTCCGACGAGCAGGTCCGCGACCAGGTCAGTGGGTTCTTTGTCGCCGGGCACGAGACCGTGTCCTCGGCATTGACCTGGACGAACTACCTGCTGTCCCTGCACCCCGATGCCTGGCGCCGGCTGAAGGCCGAGGTCGACCAGGTCCTCGGCGACCGGACACCGACCGTCGACGACCTGCCACGGCTCGGATACACGACCAGAGTGCTGAAGGAAGCGATGCGGCTCTACCCGCCGATTTTCGTCTACATGCGCTGCGCCACCAGCGATGACACCATCCTCGGGTATCGAGTTCCGGCCGGCCAGTGGGTGGTGATCTGTCCGTACGTCACCCATCGGCACCCGGATTTCTGGGAGAACCCCGAGGCTTTCGATCCGGATCGATTCACTGCGGAGCGCAGCGCGGGCCGACCTCGAATGGCGTATCTGCCCTTCGGCGGTGGACCGCGGAAGTGCATCGGCGACTCGTTCGCGATGCTGCAGATGCCGCTGGTGCTGGCGATGATCGTTCAGCGGTTCAAGCTCGAATTGTTGGACGGCACCCGGGTGATTCCCGAGCCGGCCATCTCGCTCCGCCCGCGTGACCCGGTGCTGATGCGGGTGAGCCCGGCGCATTCGGTCAGGGCGGTTGCGGTATGACGAAGCCCGCCCCGGGTCCGCGGGGCGAACTGATCCTGGGCAACGCCCGCCGGTTTCAGCGCGATCTCATCCCGACGCTCCTGGCCGGTCGGCAGGATTACGGCGACGTCGTGCGCTTCGACGGCGTCGGCCCATTGTTCCCGGTGTATCTGGTGGCCCACCCCGACGGCGTCAAACATGTCCTGCAGGACAACCATCGCAATTACCCCAAGACCCCTTTCGTGAACAACCGTTGGCGGGCGCTCGTCGGCGAGGGCTTGATCTGCAGCGAAGGCGACTTTTGGCGGCAGCAGCGGCGGCTGTCCCAGCCGGCGTTCCAGCGGCACCAGGTGCAGCGATTCGCACCAACGATGACCGAGTCCACCGGCGAGCTGCTCAACCGGTGGGCGCGGGACGAACGTGCCGGCCTCGAGATCGACCTCACCACCGACATGACGCGACTGGCGCTGAACGTGCTGGGACAGGCCTTGTTCGACGCGAACTGGCGGCAGGACGCCGACGCCATGGCAGAGGCCGTCCACGTGACGATCGGCGAGGCCTATCGCCGGTTCGGGCAGTTCGTCAGTATTCCGGCCGGCATTCCGACGCCGGCGAACAGACGTTTCGCCGCGTCGAAGGCACGGCTCGACGAGATCATCTATCGGGTCATCGACCACCGCCGCCGGGCGGCGGCGCCGCATCCGGACGATCTGCTCGAAGCGTTGTTGACCGCCACCCTGCCCGACGGCTCGCAGATGCCTGTCGAGCAGGTCAGGAACGAAGTGATGACGTTCATGTTCGGTGGCCACGAGACCGTCGCCGCCGGCCTGACCTGGGCGCTGTATCTGCTGTCCCGGCACGTCGAGGTGGCTCGCCGGCTCGAGCGGGAGGTCCGCGACGTGCTCGGTGGCCGGCCGCCGACGATGGCCGATCTCGAGTCCCTCCCGTACAGCGGCAAAGTGGTCCAGGAGTGTCTGCGGCTCTACCCGCCCGTGTGGCTGATTTCCAGAACACCGGCGGCCGACGACACCATCAACGGCTACCGGATTCCCGCCGGGTCGATGGTGCTGCTCAGCCCCTACGTCACGCACCGCCATCCGGATGTCTGGTCGAATCCAGCTGGATTCGACCCCGATCGGTGGAATGCAGCGTCGGCGCCGGGCAGGCACCGGTTCGGCTGGTGGCCGTTCTCCGGTGGGCCCCGCAAATGCATCGGCGACTTCTTCGGCCACCTGGAGATGCAGTTGGTCATCGTGATGATCGCGCAGCGATTCCGGCTCGAGTCGGTGCCGGGAATGCCCCCCGTGCCCAAACCCGGAATCACCCTCGGCCAGCAGGAGCACCTGAAGGTCAGGCTTCGCGCGTTGGCCGAGGAACCGGCCCTGTCCGGCGCCGCTGTGCCCGCATCGGTGGCGGCCGATGAAGGCGGTCCGCGCAACTGCCCCTATCCACATGACAGCGCAAGCGGGAGTATTCACCAATGACCGGAAATGAGCAGAGAATTCCAATTACCCGCGTCGAGGAATTGCCGCCGGGTTCGATGCGGACCGCTGTTATTGTGGATCGCACTGTGTTGTTGGCGAACGTCAATGGCAGCGTCTACGCCGTGAGCGGCGAGTGCACGCACGACGGTGCGCCGCTGGTCGATGGCGAGCTGGAGGGGGACACCATCGTCTGCCCATGGCATTTCAGTCGGTTCTGTCTCCGAACCGGCGACGTCATCGAGTCACCGGCGGAGGACGCTCTGCGCACGCACGCCGTCGATGTCATCGACGGCGCGGTTTTCCTCAGGTGATTCGATCAACCGACCTGCGACGGATAAGGAAAGTTCCGTCGTCACCGGCTCGGACGTATCCGGAGTCGATTTCCGTGCTCCGATTACTACAGACGGACGCAACCACAATGGTAGCGGCTGAAAACTCTTCAGGGGTGGAGATACATGGAAAACAGCGAGCTGTTCGAGTCCGTGGCGTCAGCGGTTGCAGATGCCCTGGGCGCGGAACCGGAGGAAGTCACCGCGGACGCGACCCTGCTCGACGACCTCGGCGCCGAATCAATTGATCTGCTCGATATCCTCTTCCGGATCGAAAGATCTTTGGGCGTCAAGATTACCGCAGGCGAGCTGGCCGAATACGTCCAGGGCGGGATCGCGGACGATGAGTTCGGTGACGCCGACGAGGTGATCACTGCGGTGGGATTGGCCCAGCTGGCGCGCGTCATGCCGCAGATCGACACCGCGGAGCTAGCGGGACGGCTACAGGCCGGATCCGTCATGAGCCTGTTCACCGTGGACAATCTGGTCGTTCTGGTTCGCGGTCGCCTCGATGCGCAGAAAAATGCAGTCGATAACGACCTGATGGGCAGCGCAGTCGACGCAGGTCTACAGCGCGGCTCGGTGATGATGGCGACCTGACCACTCAACAATGAAATTCACTGTCGGCGTCGACATCATCGACGTTGCCCGGATCGGCCGGATGTTGGACGAGCATCCGGCCTCCTGCGCGGAGATCTTCACCGAGCTGGAATGGGCCTACTGCGCGGGCAAGAAGAACAGAGCCGCTCACCTGGCCGCCCGATTCGCGGCCAAAGAGGCTGTGCTGAAAGCGCTGGGCACCGGCCTTGGTCCGGGGATGCGCTGGACCGATGTCGAGGTCAACAACGATTCGCTCGGGCGGCCACACCTTGTCCTGCACGGCCTGCCGGCGGCGATGGTGACCGGACGGGGCGGGTCAGCAGAGGTCTCCCTCTCGCACACCCGAACGCACGCCATTGCGAACGCCGCGGTCTTCTTCCCGACACCCGAGCAGGCGCCGCCGACTCAGGCAATGAGGAGCCCTCTATGCGATTCCACTTGATCGACCGTCTCGAGTCGTTGCAGCCCAACGAAAGTGTCGTGGCACAGAAGCTGACCTCGCACCGCGAATCGTATTGGCGGGATGACGGTCGGGGCCCGCAAATGCCCCCCGCGCTCATCTTCGAGGCGCTGTGTCAGGCCGGCACCTGGCTGGTGATGAGCTCCACAGACTTCGAGAAGCGGGCCGCGCTGCTCTCGGTCGACAGTCTGGAATTCGGACCGCGACCGGTACAGCCCGGCGATGTCCTGCAGATCGAGGGCTTCGTCGATTCCATCGGCCCCGAGGTCGCGGTGCTCTCCGGGTCGGCCCGAGTCAACGGCGACCTGGTGCTTGCCGCGCAGCGAATCATGTGCGCGCTGTTGCCGGCCGCCGAACTGGAAGACGTCGAAACCATCAGACGCATGCACCGTCAGCTGAACCGGGCGACCCCGCCGGCCAGGCGTGTGCCGGGACGAGCAGCGTGAGCCGGGTCGCGATCACCGGTATCGGCGCGGTGACTCCGCTCGGGCTGGACGCCCCGTCGACCTGGGCCGGCATGCTGGCCGGACGCTCGGGCGTCACCAAGATCGAAACCTTCGATGCGTCAACCTTTCCCGTGCGCATCGCGGCGCAGGTCACCGGCTTCGACCCGGCCGTGGCGCTGCCGGACAAGGGCAGCCGTAAACACCTTTCCCGGGCGGCCCAGTTCGGCGTGGTTGCTGCTACCGAGGCGGTCCGGGACGCCGGGTCGGGCTGGGGAGGCGGCAACCCGTTCGACCGTGGCGTCGCGATTGGGGCGACCGTCGGCCGACCGGATCTGCAGGAGATGGTCGATATGTCGTACGTGCTGTCCAGCACCGATCAGCAGGAGTTCTACCGGCAGTCGCCCGGAAAGGTGTTGTTGCGCGATCAGAATGTCGGAGTCGCTGCCATTGCCAGGATCTCGGGGTGCGCGGGCCCGGCGATCAGCGTCAGCACGGCCTGCGCCGGTGCGGCGCACGCCATCGGTGAGGGGTACCGCCGGGTGCAGGAGGACGAATGCAGCGCCGTGATCGCCGGCGGCTTCGACTCCCTGACCACCTGGATGGACGTACTGGGTTTCTCCCTGCTGGGTGCGCTCAATGACGGGAGCAACGATGACCCGACACGTGCCTCGCGCCCGTTCGATGCGCAGCGGGCGGGATTCGTGCTGGGCGAGGGGGCGGTGATGGCTGTCCTGGAAAACTGGGATGTTGCCGTCGGCCGTGGTGCCCACATCTACGGCGAGTTGGTCGGCTACGGATCGAGCCTCAACGCGTACCGCATCACCGACTCCCCGCCGGATGGTGGCGGCGCCATTCACGCCATGCAGGCGGCCCTCGACGAATCCGGGTTGCGTCCGCAGGACATCGACTACATCGTCGCTCACGGCACCGGAACGCACGGCAACGACCTCAGTGAAACCACCGCCATCAAAGAGGTTTTCGGTCCGGCCGCCTTCGACTTGGTGGTGAGTTCGCCGAAGTCGATGACAGGCCACCTCACCTCTGCTGCGGCGGGAATCAACCTGATCGCCGCACTCGGGGCGCTCGCCGACGACCTGGTGTCGCCGACGATCAATCTGGACAATCCCGACCCGAAGCTGGATCTGGACTATGTGCCGCTCGTCGCCAGGGAGCGCAGCGTGCGGACGGTGATGGTCAATGCGTTTGCCTTCGGCGGCACGAACGCCTCGTTCATCGTCCGGGAATTCGCGCCGGCCGATCAGCGAGCGGAGCAGACAGTGGAGTGGACATGACCGACCTCGACGAGATCATCGAAGTGGTGCCCGGCCGGACGGTGACGGCCATTCGTCATGTGCCGCAGACCCTTGAGGTCTTCGCCACCCATTTCCCGTTGTTTCCGGTGCTGCCCGGCGTGCTCATTCTGGACGATCTGGTGGAGGTCGCGAGGCTTGCCCTGCAAGGGGTGACCCGCGTCGGCCACCCGCCGGTGGACCGGTGGGAACTCGCCAGGGCCGGCCGGATCCGCTATCGGCACTTCGTCCAACCCGGCGACTCGATGGAGATCACCGTCCGGGTGACGGGTGTGGTTGACGGTTCAGCGACCTGCCAGGGGACGGTGCGGGTGGACGGCAGGCCGGTCACCATCGCGAACGAACTCGTGTTGCGCCCGATGATCGGCGCTGGTGCGGCATGAGCGAGCGAAGCGAGCGAATCATCTGGCCAGGGGCCGGCAATCTGCGAGGAACGAGCGGAGAGCCGGCATGAGGCGGGTCGCCGTCACCGGCATCGGTATGATCACCGCACTGGGCGTCGGCGCAGCCGCGACCTGGGAGGCATTGTTGGCCGGGCGCAGCGGCATCCGTCGGTTCGCCGAATTCAATCCGGCCTCTTTCCGGACGCAATGGGGCGCCGAGATCCCCGACTTCGACCCGCGGCAGTTTGCGGATCGCCGTGCGCTCCGGATGACGACGAGAAACGACCAGCTGGCGATAGCGGGGGCGGCCCTGGCGGTGGCGGACGCACAACTTGACACCAGAACATTCGACCCCACCAAGGCGGGCCTGTTCCTGGGCGGCAACAAGGAGATCTCCAAGCCCCAGCATCTGCTCGAGGGCAGCCTGGTCGGGCGGGACAGCGACGGGAAGGCCGACATCGGCTTGCTGGGGGAGAAGGCCTCCGGGGCCTTCTACCCGCTCTTCTACGTTGAGGGGCTGCAATCGGCGTCCCTGTTCTATCTTTCGCAGGCTTACGGACTCCGCGGCGCCAACGCCTACTTCCACGGCACCGCAGACGCCGGCGCAACAGCCATCGGCCGCGGCTACCGATCCATCCGGCGGGGCGAATCCGATGTCGTCATCGCCGGCGGCTTCGACGACGCCGCGTCCTGGTGGTCGATGTCGAAGATGGATGGCCTGGGCGTGCTTTCGACCGCAAATGACCGTGGTGCGAGTGCTTTTCGGCCCTACGACCACGACCGCAGCGGTTCGCTGCTGGGCGAGGGTGCGGCCTTCCTGGTGCTGGAGGACCTGGCCGCCGCCCGGCAGCGCGGCGCGCACATCTACGCCGAGATCACCGGATTCGGCAGCACCATGGACACTCAACGCCTGCTCACCCCGGAGCCGAACGGCGAGGCGTTGGCAGTGGCCATGGGAAGGGCGCTTGCCGAGGCGGAAACCAATGCGTCCGACGTGGGTCTCGTGGCCAGCCATGGCTGCGCCACCAGGCTCGGTGACGTCAGCGAGACCCGTGCGCTCCGAACCGTTTTCGGTGCTCAACCGGCCACCGTGGGAACCAGTGTCAAACCGGCGACGGGACACCTGGTCGCCGGTGCCGGCGCGCTGAACGCGGCCATCTGCGGACTCGCGCTCGACGACGGCGCGGTGCCCGCGACGTTGAACCTGCAGCAGACCGATCCGGAGTGTGCCTGGAACTGGGTCATCGGCGACGGCCGCCACGCCTCACCGCGGAACGCGGTTGCGTTGGCCAGGGGCCTTGAGGGTCAGCAGGTGGCCCTGACGTTGCGCGCGGTCGTGAGTTGACCGGCCCGGGGTGCGACCGGAACGTGATGAAAGACAAGACTTTTGGCAGATAGGGGACTGACATGAACAAGGCGGGAACCGGTTCGGTGGATCCGCGTCGGGTTGCCGTTGTGGGGCTTGGCGCGGTGACGTCGCTCGGCCCGTCGGCAACCGATCTCTGGGCAGGCGCCCGAGCCGGTCGGGTAGCCATCGGAGAAGTCCAGGGCGTCGACATGCGAGGTTTTCAGACCAAGATCGGCGGTGAGGTGGCAGTCCCGGCCGGCGCCACCGAACGGTCGACGGCCGACTTCTCCGAGCGGGCGTTCGAGCTGGCCGTGCTCGCCGCGGCCGAGGCGGTCGCCGCGCTGGCCGGTGAGATCCCCGCGGAGCGCATGGGTGTCGTCCTCGGCACCTGTAACGCGGGCCTGCTGTCCGCCCGCGAATGGCTCCGCCGCGAGCTCGCCGGGGAACTCCCCGATGCCGATCTGGCTCGCCTGGTGACGCCGGGCGGATTGGCCGATGCGCTGGCCGCCCGAATCGGCTTCGCCGGACCGGTGCTCGCCGTGAACACCGCCTGCGCCTCCGGGGCAAACGCGATCGGGCTCGCGGCGGACCTGGTGCGGACCGGTCGTGCCGACGTGGTGCTGGCCGGCGGCACGGACGCCCTGTCGGACATCGTGTTTGCGGGATTCAGCGCACTGGAGGCGCTCTCCCCGGTGCCGGCCGCGCCCTACGCCGGCAATCGGCAGGGACTGTCGCTCGGGGAGGGCAGCGGCATGGTCCTGTTGATGGCCAAGGGCCTCGCCAACGCCCATCGGCTGCCGGTCATAGCCGAGGTGCCGGGCTACGGGCTCTCCGCCGACGGCTATCACGCAACGGCGCCGCGACCCGATGGATCTGGAGCAGCGCGGGCCATCACCGCGGCCCTGCTGTCGGCGGGCGTCACCGCCGACCAGGTGGGGTATGTCAACGGGCACGGCACCGGAACACCGAAGAACGACCCCGCCGAATCGAAGGCCATCGCGCTGGCGCTCGGCGACCGGGCGCAGCGAATTGCGGTGAGCAGCACCAAGTCCATGATCGGACATCTCCTGGGTGCTGCCGGCGCGGTGGAAGCCATCGTCACGATCGGGGCGTTGCGCGAACAGATCGCTCCGCCGACGGCCGGTTACGAATTCCCGGATCCGGACTGCCCGCTGGACTACGTGCCGAACACTGCCGCGCCATTGCACACAGACATCGCACTGTCCAACAACTTCGCCTTCGGCGGGGCCAACGCCTGCCTGGTCGTCAGTCGGCCCGATCGGGCGCCCGAAAGAACCCGTGCCGAACCGGAAGAGGTTGTTGTCACTGGCTTCTCGGTGCTCAACCCGGCCGGGAACAGCGTCCATGACGCCTGGCGGGCCTACACCGATCGACGCGACGTGCACCGACTGACCGATGGGCTGCGGCAGGGCCTGGTCGATGTCGACCCGGAGCCGTTCCTGAATCGCCGCGAACGCCGGCGAATGGACCGGCTCAGCGTGCTCAGCACGGTGTCCGCGGCCCGCGCCTTGACCGCTGCCGGGCTCACCGGAAAGACCGCGCAGGTCGCGGACTGCGGGGTGATCTTCGGGACCGGATCCGGCCCGATGGAGGCCATGGAGAGGTTCGTGCTGCCGCTGTTGCAGCAGGCCGGGGCGCCCGGTGACCCGGGAGTGTTCCCCAACACCGTGTACAACCAGGCAGCCGGGCAGGTGGCGATGCATCTCGGGCTCTATGGCCCGACGTCCACCCTCAGCATCGGGCACGCCACCGGGGTGGCCTCGCTGGCCTACGCGGCCGACCTGATCGGTTCCGGAAGCGCCGACATGCTCCTCGTCACGGCGACCGACACCATCACCGGCCCGGTTGCCCGGGCCTACGCAGCCAACGGCCTGGTCTCCCGACGGGACGACGGGGCCGAGGCGGACGGCCGGTTCGCCCTCGCCGAGGGCAGCGTGTCGTTCGTCCTGGAACGGCGGTCGGCGGCGATGGCCCGCGGCGCGGAACCGCTCGCGGTGATCAGCGGGTCCGGGCTGGCCTCGGACGGCACCGCCCGTCGAAGCGTCGGCAGCGGTTCCGGCATCGAACGCGCCATCCACGCCGCCCTCGCGGATGCTGGTCAGCAGCCGGGCAACATCGCCGACATCTGGCTCGCCGCGGCCGGGCACAGCGCCCTCGATCGGGCCGAGACTCGTGCCGTACGGCGGGTTTTCGGTCCGGCCGGCAGCGGCCCGAAACGGCATGCGCCGAAGGTCTTCCTCGGCGAGCCGATGGGCGTCGCAGGCGCCCTGACCACCGCGCTGGCCATCGCGAACTGGGCAACCGGGACGACTGCGCCGGCCCTGATCAACAGCTCGTCCCTGACCGGCAGCCATGCCTGCCTGCTGATCACCCCCTATTCCGGCTGACCTGAGGAGCTCTTTCATGAACATCGACAATCGGATTGCGCTGGTGACGGGCGGGTCCCGCGGAATCGGGGCGGCGATCTGCAAACTGCTGGCCGCGGACGGCGCCATCGTTGCCGTCAACTACCGATCAGGTGAGGCGGAGGCCAAGCAGGTCGTTGCCGAGATCGAGGCGGCCGGCGGCCGGGCGATCGCGGTCGGCGGTGACGTGGCCGATCACGAACAATCCAGCCGGCTGGTCGAGCGGGTGATCAACGAACTCGGCGGCCTGCACATCCTGATCAACAATGCGGGCATCTCCCGGGACTCGTTGATCTACAACATGACTCCCGCGGACTGTTGGGAGGTGATGAGGGTCAACTTCGGTGGCGTGTTCAACTGCACGCAGGCGGTGCTGCCGCACTTCATGGCTAAGGGCGACGGAGTTGTCGTCAATGTTTCTTCGGTGATGGGGGAGCGCGGGTGGATCGGTGAATCCAATTACTCTGCCTCGAAAGGAGCGGTGAACGCCTTCACCAGGTGCACCGCGATGGAGACCGCCAGGTTCGGGATCCGGGTCAATGCAGTGCTGCCCGGCTTCGCGGCAACCGACCTGGTGACCGGTCTCGCCGATGGGGCGACGGGCAAGGCGATCACCCGGCAAATCCCGATGCGGCGTTTCGCCGAGGTGGACCAGGTGGCACGTGTTGTCCGTTTCCTGGCCGGGCCGGAATCGGGCTACCTCACCGGGTCGCTGGTCAACGCCGATGGGGGCGCGATGGCCGCGCTGGGCCTGGGCCGGCCCAGCTGATCCGGAAGTACCAGCGGCCCCATACGTGTTGACGACAAGCAGATTTGGAGATTCCTGGTGGATGACACCTACGACCTCATCGTGATCGGCAGCGGATTGGGTGGGGTGTCCACCGCCGCCATCGCTGCCCGCAACGGTCTTCGCGTCCTGGTCCTGGAACAGAGTTCCGGGCTGGGCGGGCTGGCCCACGCATTCAACCGGGACGGCCGGACGTTCGATTCAGCGATCCGGGTGCTCGCCGAGGGGGAGATGGTGCTGGCCCTGCTCGACTATCTCGGTGTTTCCGACGAGTGCGAGTTGACCCCCGTCGACCACCTCTACCGGGTGGAATTCCCCGATCTGAGCATCTTCGCGCCAGCCGGTCTGGAAGAATTCATGGACGCCCACATCCGGGAATTCCCGGACGAGGCCGCCGGGATTCGGGAGTTCTTCCAGCTCCGGCGCCGGATGTTCCTGGAGGCCACCCAGCTGCCGATGCGACTGGAAACGGCGGCCATTGACGGCGCGCTGCAACGGTTCCCGACGCTGATGAAGTATCGCACGGCAACCCTGGCCGACGTCCTGGACGAGTACCTGACGAATCCCAAGCTGAAAGCCGCCTGCGCCGCCCTGTGGCCCTATATGGGGCTCCCGCCGTCACGGCTGTCCTTCTTCGCCTATGCCCAGTTCATCGGCGTCCTGGTCGACGGCCCCTACTACTGCAAAGGGAGTTTTCAGCGGTTGGTGGACGCCTTCGTCACCGCTGTCCGCCGCGGTGGCGGCGACATTTGCACCGATACCGCCGTGGACAAGATTCTGCTCCAACAGGGCAGGGTGATCGGCGTCCGGACGGCCGACGGCTCCGTCTTCCACTCAGGCGTCGTGGTCTCCAATGCCGATGCCCGGCAGACCCTCTTGGACATGGTCGGTATCGACAACCTACCCAGCAGCTACGCCAAGAAACTTGGCCGGCTGCGGCCGTCGATGTCGGCCTGTGTGGTGTACGCAGCAACAACGCAGGATGTGCTGCAGTTCAATCCGGCGCACGAGACGTTCAAGTATCGGCACTGGGACCATGAGGACAGTTGGCGTGACGTCCTGGCCGGCAGGCCCGCCGGTATGTCGCTGAGCGTGATGACAATGCTCGATCCGCAACTCGCCCCGCCCGGCGAACATCTCCTGATCGCCACGGCCGTGACCCCCTATCTCCGGCCCGATGGCTTGAACTGGGCAGCGCACAAAGACGCTTTCGCCGATCAGTTGCTCGCCGAATTCGAGACCACCATCCCCGGCCTGCGGGATCATCTGACGTTCGCGCAATGCGGTACGCCGCAGACCATTGAGCGGTTCACCCGCAATCACCAGGGTGCAACCTACGGGTGGGATCTTGCGCCGCAGCAGGTCGGCAGCAAGCGATTGGCACACCAGACGCCGGTGCCGGGGCTGCTGCTGTCCGGTCACTGGACCGAGGAGGGCCCGGCGTCGTTCCGGGTGATCCTGTCCGGCGTCAACACCGCGCAAGCGGTGCTGTCCCTCCTGGACACCGGTGTCCGACTGCCGAATTTCAAGCCAGGGGACATCCCGGCACTGGCCATGTGAATAGCGATCGGCCGCGCCGCCACAGCGGCGCGGCCGATTCGCGTCTCAGACCGACTCGACCGCGGCGTGCAGGGGCCGACTGGTCGTGGGTGGCGTTGAGGTCGCATGAGCCGGTGGGCGGTTCGCCGCCGGCACCGGGTGGTCAGCGCTCTCGACCCAGCCGAATCGGTTGTGGAACACCCGCAGGGGGCGTGGCGCCCACCAGTTCAAGGGGCCGGCCATTCTCATGAACGACGGCACCAGCAGGGGCCTGATGACCAGTGCATCCATCAGCACGGCCAACGTCACACCGAGACCGAACAGTTTGATCAGCGACACGCCGGACGTCGCGAACGACAGGAACACCACCGACATCAGGACGGCCGCGGCCGTGACGATGCCGCCGGTGCGCTGCAGACCCTGCGCTACCGCCGTGACATTGCTGCTACCCCGCGCATGCTCTTCCTTGATCCTGGACATCAGGAAGACCTCGTAGTCCATCGAGAGCCCGAACGCGATGCAGAACATCAGGACCGGCATGGCCAGATTGAGGGTGCCGGTCGCGGTGAAGCCGAGCAGATCGGAGAAGTGGCCGTCCTGAAAGATCCAGACCATGGAACCGTAGAGCGCCGTCAGGCTCAGCAGGTTGAGCACAATCGCCTTGAGCGGAAGAATGACACTGCCCATCATCAGGAACAACAGGATGAACGTCGTGATGCCGATGATGAGCAGTGCAATGGGCAAATGCTCGGCCATTGACTGCTTCGCATCCACCAGATTGGCGGATGCGCCGGTCACCTGGAATTCGAAGGGCGCCGGCGTCGACCTGACGGCATCGACCAACGTCTCCGCAGCTGTTGAGGTCGGGTCGACATTCGGCACAACGGTGAGGTAGGTGCCGGTGGCTGATTCCATGGCCGCCAATGCCGGGGAGGCGGGGGCGATCGCGCTGCCGTCGACATATGACCCCGTGCTCGCGTCGACCCGGCTCACGTTGTCCAACTGGGACAACGTCATGGCATAGGCGGTCAGCTGATCGGGTGTCGCGTCGCTGTGATCCGCCACGACGTACGTGGCACCAGTTTCGCTGCTGTTGAACTGGTCCCTGATCAGGTCTGAAACCTGCCGACTCGACGCCTCTGCGGGTAGCACGCGGTCATCCGGCAGGCTGAACCTCGCGCTGAGGAAAGGGATTCCGATCACGAGCAGCATCAGGGTGACGCCGGCGGCGATCACCACCGGCCGGCGCATGACGCTCTCGGCAAGTTGATAGAAATAGCCCTTGGCGTGGCGGCCCGGGACGGTCCGGCGGCGGACCGTCAGGAACTCGACCCGATGGCCGAGGGTGGCCAGCAATGCCGGTAGGACCACCGCTGCGCCGACGGCTGCCAGCAGGCAGACCGCAACGCCGGCATAGGCAAAGGAGCGGAAGAAGAACTGCGGGAAGGCCAGCAGGGCGGACAGCGCCGCTGCGACAGTTGTTGCGCTGAAGATAATCGTCCGGCCCGCAGTCCGGACGCACTTCGCGGCGGCGGCGTGCGGATCCAGGCCGGCGGCCAATTCCTCCCGGAATCGGGAGACCATCAGCAGGCCGTAGTCGATCCCCAGACCGAGGGCCAGCGCCGTGGTCAGATTGAGGGCAAAGACGGAGACGTCGGTGAAGATCTCCAAGGTGCGGAGAATGGCCAAGGTGCCGAGAATGCTGAGCCCGCCGACGATCAACGGCAGCGTGGCAGCGGTCAACGTCCCGAAGATGACGACCAGGAGAATCAGGGTGATCGGAACGGCCACGGATTCTGCCCGGATCAGGTCGGCAGAAATTGTCTCTTCGAGTTGCCGCTCCAGTTCAAGGGCGCCGGTGGCGCGGACGATCAGGATTCCCGGTGGGTCCACATAGTGGGTCCGCAATTCCTTGAGTCGGGATAACGCCGCGTTTTCGTCACCGTCGATCTCGGCGAGGACCATCGCAGTCCTACCGTCAGCCGCCCGCAGACCGGGCGCCCCCGTCGTCCAGTACGAAACCACTCGCGAGACGTCGGCTTCCTGGGACAGTCGCTGGGTCAGGTCAATCCCGGCCGCCTGGACAGCCGGATCATCGACACCGGCTGCCCGATCGGTTGATTCGGCGAGCAACACCAGATTCGGTGTGCCGGCACCGAAATCGGCGCTGAGCACGTCCGCCGCGATCGCCGACTCCGAGGCGGGATCAATCAGGCCCCCTCCTTTGAACAATTCAACGGCACCGCTACCGAAGGCACCGGCCGCACAGGCAAACAGCAGCGCACCAATCAGCACGCTCTTGCGATAACGGACGATCAGATCACCGATGGGTGTCCGCATGGCCGATCTCCAAGATCAGTAGAAAAGTCGGATGCCATTCGGAATTTCCGATGACGGTCGCCGTTGTTGCGCAGTTCGATGCCGGGACGCAGATACCGAAGGCCGCTCGTCACAAGGGCCCTCTTCGTCGCGTCAACTCACCGCGAGAAACTTGCCGCGATGGAACGCGAGCGGGCCGATATCCTCGTGCGCCGCCACTGCGACCACCTCGCCCATGAAGATGGTGTGATCGCCGGCCCGCAACCGCCCGGCCGAGACGCATTCGATATGCGCGACGGAACCGTCCAGCAACGGCACCCCCGTGACGCCGGTCCGGTGCGCGATGTGGGCGAATGCCGCCGATCCGGACGGACGTGACCTGGTGGCGAACAGCCGGCCGAGGGACTGCTGATGTTGCGCAAGGATGTTGACCGCGAAATGTCCGGAGTTTTCCAATGCGCGGGCGGTACGCGCGTCCCGCCGCAGGCAGATCAGCACCATCGGCGGATCCAGCGATACCGAACTGAAGGAATTGACCGTGGTGCCGTGCGGGCCGTCCGGAGCCTGCAGGGTGACGACGGTGACCCCGGTGATGAACCTGCCCATGACGGCGCGGAACTCCTCCGGCGTGAAATCCCGGCCGGCCGACGGCGGCTCGACCCGTTCGGCGGGTTGGCTCATGCCGAAAGCCGTTCCACGCGTGCTGTTGCCGGGGGCGGCAGCGTCCAATCCAGGACCGTGCCGGCGTAGATCCATTTGGTGCTCTCGACACCGACCAGCATCAACCTGGCGCCGTTCGCGATGCGCCCGGAGCGCCAGGCGTCGTCCAGAAACAGTGGCACGGCCGCGCAGCCGACCGCGCCCATCGTGCTGAGGCTGTCGAAGATCTTGCCGTTCAACTGCTGCCAGGGCCCGGCGTCGAGTCCGGATTCGTGCAGCGAGTCGAGCATCCAGGCGACGTTGCCCTCCGGGACCAGGCAGAGGTCGACCGATTCCACGTCAACGCCCGACTGACTGAGGGTCTCGCTGATCGCGTTGGTCACCATCACGGGTGTGAAGTCGCCGGCACCGACGACATCGACCCGCAGATCGACCAGGCGCTTCGCCTTGAGTTGTTCGTGGATGGGGGCGTGGGTGCCGCCGCCGACGGATTGGATCCCCGGTTTGCGGAAGCCGCCGATGCACGACATGGCGCCCGGCAGCAGTCCACCCGGCGCTGGGCTTGCCGACAGAACGATCGCCCCGGCGCCGTCGCCGAACATGTAGACGGGCATCCGGTCTCGGACCCGGATCTTGTTCGGATTCTGCCCGAGGAAGATCGGCGCCAGTACCGGTGAAATGGCCTCGCTGCCGATCACCAGCGCGGTGCGGTGAACGCCCGTCTCCAGATACATCCGGGCGATATCGAGTGCCTGTACGACGCCGGCGCCGCCGGAGCGGATTTCCAGTGTCGCGCATTTCTCCAGGCCGAGCCGTTCCTGGACCAGATTGACGGTCGGGGGCAAGGGATAGTCGGGAGTCCCCGTGGCCAGAATGATCAGCGTGATGTCGGCGGGCTGCAGGCCGGCGCTCTCGATGGCTTGCACCGCCGCCTTGTAGGCCATATCGGAGTTGTTCTCCCGATGCTCACCTGTCTCCGGGTCGATCATCCAGAACCGCTGCTCTATCGATATTCCCGCCAGCACATCGGCCGGCAGCGGGCCGGCGAGCCGTTCGATGGTCGCGGTGCTGATCGGGTCGCCCGGCTGATATCCACCGGTGCCGACAACATGCACGTTCAGGCGCTGCGAATCGCCGATGGCAGGCTCGGACTTGGGGCGCGAATTCATTCGTACTCCTGGTGAGTCGGTGGTGATTCGGTCCGCATCCCGATGTTCGGTGCGCTGAATATTCAGAGCAGTTGGCGATCGAACGAATACACCGCACTGCCTGGAGATACCGGACCCGCTACGGGCCGTGACGCGCGTCCGGCAATCGCTGAGGAGATGCTTCGAGTCGACTGCGGGGCAGGCGCTGATCGTCGTAACGAAATCTCTGGGCACTTCAGCCGATCACCCGGACCGGAACGGCTTAGAGTCGACGCGACGATGTCGTCGGGTGCCAGTCAGTACACGAGAAGCCACCTACTTCGAGCCGGGTGAGGCAAGAATGACGATCGAAGGCCACGAACACGAGCGTGCGGTGCCACATCCGCACGAGCCCCCGCACGACGGGCATCACCACCCGCAGCTCGAAAAGGGCCTCGCCAGTGGGTCTGTCGGCCTGCTGGGCGGCACCGTGCTGGGCATCTCCAGCGTCGCACCCGCCTATGCGCTGACCGCCACCATCGGGCTGATCGTCGCAGTGGCCGGGGTGAAGATGCCGATCATCATCATCGCCGGGTTCATCCCGATGTTCTTCGCCGCGTATGCCTATCGCGAGTTCAACAAGGTCGATCCGGACTGCGGGACGTCATTCACCTGGACGACAAGGGCCTTCGGGCCGTACGTCGGCTGGCTCGGTGGCTGGGCGGCAATTCTGGCCACCATCATCGTGCTGGCCAACCTGGCCGGGATAGGCGTGCAGTTCCTCTACCAACTGCTCGGCAGCGTCTTCAACAACCCCGAACTGGGTGATCTGTGGACGAACAGGTTCGTGAACGTGCTGACCTGCCTGGCGTTCCTCGTCCTGGCCACCTTCGTCGCCTATCGGGGCATCACCACCACCGAGAAGGTGCAATTCGTCCTGGTCTTCTTCCAGCTCATCGTGCTCGCGATCTTCGTCGTCATGGCGTTCACCAAGGCCGGCGGGCCAGACGATCCCGGCGGTATCCCGTTCTCCTGGGACTGGTTCAACCCGTTTACCGGGTTGACCGTGAGTGCGCTCGTCGCCGGCCTATCGGCCTCAATATTCTCCTTCTGGGGGTGGGACACCGCGCTGACCGTCAACGAGGAGTCCAAGGATTCCGAGAAGACGCCGGGACGGGCGGCGCTGCTGTGTGTGCTGTCCATCCTGTTGACCTACCTGTTGGTCTCGGTTGCCACCCTGATGTACGCGGGCGACAGCGACGAAGGCCTCGGTCTGGCCAACGAGGACATCCAGGACAACGTGTTCGGCGCACTGGCCGAGCCGGTGATGGGTTCCCCCTGGCACAACCTGCTGTTCCTGGCGGTGTTGGCATCCTCTGCGGCGAGCCTGATGACCACTTTCCTGCCGACCACCCGGACGATGCTCGGCATGGCGACCTACAAGGCGTTGCCCGATCGGTTCGCCGCGATCCATCCCAAGTACCTGACACCCAGCTTCGGCACCATCGTTGCCGGCATCGTCGCCGGAACCTTCTACACGGTGCTGACCTTCGTCTCCGAGTCGGTGCTCTTCGACACCATCCTGTCGCTGGGGCTGATGATCTGTTTCTACTACGGACTGACCGCCATCGGCTGTATCTGGTACTTCCGCAAGGAACTGTTCACCAGTTTCTACAACGTCATCTTCAAGTTCCTGTTCCCACTGCTCGGCGGGCTCGGTCTGTGGTTCGTCTTTTTCGTGACGATCCGGGACAGCGCGGACCCGGAGTACTCCGGATCGAGCGTCTTCGGAGTGGGGACCGTGCTGGTGCTCGGGCTCGGGCTGATCCTGCTCGGCCTGGTCTTCATGTTCATCTGGCGGGCAAAGGCACCCGCGTTCTTCCGCGGCGAGACCCTCCGGCGGGACACCCCGACGCTGATCATCCCCGAGTAGGTCGGGTTCGGTCGGTCGCGTCCGGTCGGGTGCGGTCGGGGCCGGCCGAGTTCAGTCGAGCTTTCGCGCGGTCTCGGCCCGTTGGGCGCGGATTTCTCCACTGAACTTCCTGGGTCGTCGGTGGTGACGGTGGGTGGCTGTCGGTGGTGCCACGCACAATGACGGGGTGAGCACCAGGAAGGCGTCCGGTGGTGGACCGGGGCCGGCCGCTGCCTTGAACCGGTTCGACCCGCTCGTGCGGGACTGGTTCACCGCCGCCTTCGCCGAGCCGACCACCGCCCAGGCCGGAGCCTGGGACGCCATCGGCAAGGGCGACAACACCCTGGTGGTCGCGCCGACCGGTTCCGGGAAAACCCTTGCGGCGTTCCTGTCCGCGATCGACGACCTGGTGGCCCGCGGGGCGGCAGGGGAGTCGGCAGGGAAAGCCAGCGAGCGGTGCACCGTGCTGTACCTGTCGCCGCTCAAGGCCCTGGCCGTTGATGTGGAGCGGAACCTGCGCTCGCCGTTGACCGGGGTTGGTGCTGTCGCAGCGCGACGGGGCGTCTCGCTGCCGGAGATCACCGTCGCCGTGCGGTCCGGCGACACCCCCTCCGGCGACCGGCGCGCGTTCGCCCGGGACGGCGCCGACATCCTCATCACCACACCCGAATCGCTGTTTCTGCTGCTGACCAGCCGGGCGCGGGAGATGCTCACCAGCATCCGCACCGTGATCATCGACGAGGTGCATGCCGTCGCCGGCACCAAACGCGGCGCGCATCTGGCCGTTTCGCTCGACCGGCTGGACGCCCTGCTCGAGCGGCCGGCCCAGCGGATCGGGCTGTCCGCCACCGTCCGGCCCGTTGAGGAGGTTGCCCGTTTCCTGGCCGGCGGTCGCCCGGTGACCGTCGTCCAGCCGCCGTCCACCAAGCAGATCGACGTCGATGTCGTTGTCCCGGTGCCCGACATGAGTGCGCTCGGCGCGACGACCGGCGACCTCACCGGTCAGGCGGCCGGCGAGGTCGCTCGCACCTCGATCTGGCCGCATGTGGAGGAGCGGGTCGTCGACCTGATCGAATCCCACCGGTCGACGATCGTGTTCGCCAATTCCCGCCGGCTGGCCGAGCGGTTGACCGCGCGGCTCAACGAGATCCATGCTGAGCGCCTCGAGGCCCGGGATCTCCGTGCGCAGGCCGAGCAGGACGGGCCGGCGGCGCAGATCATGGCGCAATCGGGCACCGCGGTCGGAGCTCCGGCGACACTGGCCAAGGCCCACCACGGATCGGTTTCCCGCGAGCAACGGGCCCTGATCGAGGACGAACTCAAAACCGGTCTGCTGCCGGCCGTTGTCGCGACCTCGTCGCTGGAGTTGGGCATCGACATGGGTGCCGTCGATCTGGTCATCCAGGTCGAGTCGCCGCCCTCGGTGGCCAGCGGATTGCAGCGGATCGGTCGAGCCGGACATCAGGTCGGCGCCCCCAGCCACGGGGTGATGTTCCCCAAGTTCCGCGGTGACCTGATCTCCGCCGCAGTTGTTGCGGGCCGGATGCAGATCGGGGCCATCGAATCCCTGTCGGTGATCGCCAACCCGCTCGATATCGCCGCCCAGCAGATCGTGGCGATCTGCGCGATGGAACCCATCGCCGTCGACGACCTGTTCGAACTGCTGCACCGCTCGGCGCCGTTCGCCGCGCTGGGCCGGGGGGCCCTGGAATCGGTGCTGGACATGCTGTCCGGGCGCTATCCCAGTGAACAGTTCGCCGAACTTCGGCCGCGGCTCACCTGGGACCGGACGACCGGTCTGCTGACGGGACGTCCAGGGGCGCAACGGCTGGCCGTCACGTCCGGCGGAACCATCCCGGACCGTGGCTTGTACGGAGTCTTCCTCGCCGGCGGCGACGGGCCTGGTCGGCGGGTCGGTGAGTTGGACGAGGAGATGGTCTACGAGTCGAGGGTCGGTGACGTCTTCGCGCTGGGTTCCAGTTCCTGGCGGATCGTGGACATCACCCGGGACCAGGTGCTGGTGCTGCCTGCCCCCGGGCTGCCCGGCAGGCTGCCGTTCTGGAAGGGCGACACCCTTGGCCGGCCGGCGGAACTGGGCCGCGCGCACGGCGAGTTCGTCCGGGAGATCTCCTCGAACCTCGGGGCGGTCGCCGACGCCCGGCTGACCGCGTCGGGACTGGACGAATATGCCCGCCGCAATCTGGTCGATTATCTGGTCGAACAGCGAAATGCCACCGGCATCGTGCCTGATGAGAAAACCCTGGTGGTGGAACGGTTCCGGGACGAGCTGGGGGATTGGCGGATCGTCCTGCATTCGCCGTACGGCGCTGCGGTGCATGCGCCGTGGGCGTTGGTGATCTCGGCCCGGATGCGGGAGCGGTACGGAGTGGATGTCGCCGCGATGCACGCCGACGACGGGATCGTGTTGCGGTTGCCGGATGTCGAGTACGAGAACGGCGCCCCGGACTTCGCCGAGTTCGTCGTGCTGGATCCGCAGACCCTCGAGGCCGAGGTGACCGCCGAGATCGGCGGCGCCGCGATCTTCGCCGCCCGGTTCCGGGAGTGTGCCGCCCGGGCATTGCTGTTGCCCCGCAGGCAGATCGGCAAGCGGCAACCGCTCTGGCAGCAGCGGCAGCGGGCGACCCAGCTGCTGGAGGTAGCCTCCGTGTACCCGTCGTTCCCGATCGTCGCCGAGGCGGTCCGGGAATGCCTTTCGGATGTGTTCGACGTCCCCGCCCTGGTGTCCCTGATGCGCGAACTGGAGGCCAGGACCGTGCGGATCGCGGAGGTGACGACCCAATCGCCCTCGCCGTTCGCGTCATCGCTGCTGTTCGGCTATGTAGCGCAGTTCCTCTACGAGGGTGACTCGCCGCTGGCCGAGCGCCGCGCCGCTGCACTGACGGTTGACCCGACCCTGCTTGCCGAGTTGCTCGGGCACGGCGACGGGCTGGCGTTGCGGGACCTGCTGGACCCGAACGCGTTGGCCGACATTGAGGCCGAACTGCAGCGCTTGGCGGAGGACCGCCGCGCTCGCAACGTGGACGAGATCGCCGACCTGCTCAGGATTCTCGGTCCGCTCACCATCACCGAGGTGGATTTGCGGAGTTCGGTGGATGACGTCTCGGCCGCGTTGGCCGAGCTCGGGTCGACCCGGCGGGCCATCGAGGTGCGGATCGGCGGCGAGGTGCGCTGGGCAGATCCCACCGATGCGCCCCTCCTGCGGGATGCCCTGGGTACCGCACTGCCGCCGGGCATCGCGGAGTCGTTGCTGACAACGATCGACGACCCGCTCGGTCGGTTGCTCGGTCGCTACGCCCGCACTCACGGTCCCTTCGTCGCGGCGGAACCCGCGACGAGGTTCGGCCTCGGCGTCGCGGTCGTCACCGATGTCCTGCGTCGGTTGACCGGGTCCGGGCGGCTGGCCGAGGGTGAGTTCCGGCCGCTGGGGTCCACCGAAGTGCGCGGCGGGGATGCCGGCGGCGGTTCGGAGTTCGTCGATGCCGAAGTCCTCCGGCTCCTCCGCCGCCGGTCGCTGGCCGCACTGCGGGCCGAGGTCGAACCGGTCGAGAAGCAGGCGCTGGCACGGTTCCTGCCGGCCTGGAACGGAATCGGCATCGTTCGCGGATCAGACGCGCTACGCGGCACCGACGGCCTGCTGCGCGCCGTCGAGCAATTGGCGGGCGCGCTGGTCCCGGCGTCGGCCCTGGAGTCGCTGATCCTGCCGGCCCGGATCGCCGGCTACACCCCGGCCATGCTCGACGAGCTCACCACGGCCGGCGAGGTGCTGTGGACCGGGCACGGGTCGCTGGCCGGTGACGACGGTTGGATTGCCCTGCACCTGGCCGAAACGGCGCCGTTGACGATCCCCCTGCCGGCCGCCGACGCGGTAAGGCCGGCCGGGCCGGTGCACGAGGCGATTGTGGAGGTACTCGCCGGCGGCGGGGCGTTCTTCTTCCGACCGTTGACCCAGGCCGTGGCGCAGGTGCTGGCCGCGCGGGGACCGGCGCAGGACAGCGAGCGCGTACCGAACATTGCGGACAGTGGACCTGTCGATGATCTCGGAGTTGCGGATGCCCTGTGGGACTTGGTGTTCGCCGGGATCGTCACCAGCGATTCCCTCGCACCGCTGCGGGCCAAGCTGACCGGCGGAAAGACCACCCACCGCTCCCGGACACCCGCGCCACGCGCCAGGATGCGCGGACCTTCGGGGTTGGCGATGCTGTCGGCCGGCCGGAATCGTGGTCGACCGACGTCGGACGCGGCGACCGGGATCCGGCGCGGGGTGCCGCCGTCCGTGGTCGGGCGGTGGTCGCTGGTGCCCGAGGTCGAGACCGAGGTCACCGTGCGGACGCACGCCGCCGCGGAGGTGTTGCTGGATCGGCACGGGATCGTCACTCGCGGCGCGGTGGTCGCGGAGGGCACGGTCGGCGGATTCGCCGCCGTCTACCGGGTGCTGGCCGCGCTGGAGGAAACCGGCCGGATCAGGCGCGGCTACTTCGTCGAGGGCCTCGGCGCATCGCAATTCGCGTCCGCTGGAGCGGTCGACCGGGTCCGCGCCTTCGCCGCCCGCCCGGGGGAGGACGGTGACGTCCCGCGCGGCGTCGTGCTGGCCGCGGCGGATCCGGCGAACCCTTACGGAGCGGCCCTGCCCTGGCCCGCAGCGGCCGGCCTGAGCACTGCCGGTCTGAGCACTGCCAATCCGGGGACTGCCGATCCGAGCCCTGCCGGTCGAGGCTCGGCCGATCCGAGCTCTGCCGGTCGAAGTGCTGCGGATCCACGCGCTGCCGATCAAGGCGGTGACGGCGCCGCGGGAGGCGTTGGCGGGCAGGGGGAAAGCGCTGGCGGTGCCGGGGGCGCGGGGCCGACGTCGGGCGTCGACCGGCACCGCCCGGCCAGGCGGGCCGGAGCCCTGACGGTGTTGGTGGACGGGGCGGCGGTGCTCTACGCCGAACGCGGCGGTCGGTCCGTGCTGTCATTCACCCCCGATCCTGCGGCACTGGGAGCGGCCGCCGAGGCGTTGGCCGAGCGCGTGCGGTCGGGCCGGATCGGGTCGCTGACCATCACCAAGCTGGACGGCGCCGAAGCGGTGAGCACAGCCGGGCCGGTCGTCGATGCGTTGACCACCGCCGGTTTCACCATGACCCCACGGGGTCTGCGCCTGCGCAGCGGTGTCCGATGACGTGCCCGGGCATCGCCGAAGTCCCGGAGTCCCGGACCCCGCTGAGGTCGCGGGCCGCTCGGACTCCGCCGAAGTTGGGTCGAGTCTCCTGCACCTCTCGGGTCGGAAACGCTCGAAAACTCGACGCAACACGGTGGCGCCCGGCGGCCCAGCGCCCGGTGATCGAGCGTGGAGGTCGGTGACCCGTGCCCGAGGGTGACACGGTGCTGCGAACGGTCCGGCGGCTGCATCAGGCACTGGCCGGACGGTCGTTGGTGCGCGCGGAACTGCGCTGGCCGAGCCTCGGCGAGGCGAATCTGGCCGGCCGCACCGTCACCGAGGTGGTGGCCTACGGCAAGCAGATCCTGACCCGGTTCGCAGCCGCCGACCCAACGGCGCCGCAGTCCCGCATCCCGACGGTCGCCGCGGTACCGCTGACGCTGCGCTCGCACCTGCGGATGGAGGGCAGCTGGTACATCCACGCCCGGGACGCAGAGCCCTGGCCGACAGTGAATAGACACAGCGTCCGCGCGGTACTGGGCGGCACCGAATGGACCGCGGTGGGTCACTGGCTGGGCCTGCTGGACCTGATCCCCACCATTGCCGAACACGAACTCATCGGTCACCTCGGGCCGGACATCATGGCGGACGATTTCGATCCGTCCGGCGCTGTGGAGGCCGAGCGCCGGCTCGCCACCGACCCGACTCGTCACGTCGGAGCGGCCCTGCTCGACCAGACCACCGTCGCCGGGATCGGCACCATGTACATGGCCGAAGCGCTGTTCGTGCAGAAAGTCTCACCATGGACGCCGATCGCCGATGTGGATGTCCGGGCCCTGCTGGCGACCGCGCGCCGGCAGTTGCTACGCGGCGCAACCCAGGCCAAGCCGACCACCACCGGCAACCCGCGCCGAGGAATGGAGAACTGGGTGCACGGCCGGTCAGGAAAGCCCTGCCAGCGGTGCGGCGCCATCGTTCGGGTGGCGATGATCGGGCCACTACTGAAGCAGCGCACCGCCTTTTACTGCCCGAGCTGCCAACCCGGGCCGACCCCCACCGACGACGGCAAGCCGATGAAGCCGATGGGAACCAAACCCGCGCCGGCGAAGAATCGCGGAACGGCCGGCTACCGCCGGACCTGAGCGGCGCGGCCGATCGACCGGACGAGGCCTTTCCGGGTTCAGCGGTGTTGCGCGTCAGGAACGATGATGACCGGGCGGCAGAGTCAGGCGCGCCACCATCAAACGTCAGGGGATAGGCAATGGGCCCGGCCCGCTGGTTTCGGCTGAGCATCGGTCTGGTGCTCCTGGTCGGCGCACTGTGGGTGCTCTTCAGCAGGCTCGACGCCATCTGGAACGGCCATCCCGCGTACCCGACCACCTTGCTGGTGACGGCGGGCGTCGGGCTGACGCTGATCGGCTTCGCGATGTATCCATGGCAGCCAGACCCGGAGCCGAATGGCCCGCCCTGGGAGGCGGAGGAGGCCGCGGCGGCGGCCAGGACGGCCCCGAGGATCCGGCACGGCTGGCGAACTGCCGGCCGGGTCGTCGTTGCTCTCCTGGTGGTCGTGTTGATCGGCGTACTGGCCTGGCTGCGCCCGTACCCCGCCGGGACCGAGGCGATGGCCGCGCTGCAATCGGACGAACTGGTCACCGTCACCGACACGACCACCAGCATCGAACTCAGGCCGGTCACCCCGGCGTCGCCGACGGCGGGACTGGTGTTCTCACCCGGCGCCTTGGTGGACGCGCGCGCATACACCGACCTGTTGCGGTCGGTCGCCGCAGCGGGGTACCTGGTCGTCATTCTGAAGGTGCCGTTCGGAGTGGCCATCGCGCAGATCGGCCAGTCGGCGGGGCCGATCGCCGACCATCCCGAGATCCCGAGATGGGCCGTTGGCGGCCATTCCCTGGGTGGGGTTGCCGCGTCCTCGTTCGCTGCCGACAATCCGGACACGGTGTCCGGATTGTTGCTCTGGGCGTCCTTTCCCAACGGCGACCTCTCGGCGATGACGTCCCTGCAGGTCGAGTCCATCTACGGGAGCAACGACCCGCTCGCGACTCCCGCGGACATCGAGAAGTCCAAGGCGAGACTCCCGCCGGATGCCACGTTCACCGAGATCGACGGCGGAATCCACGCCTACTTCGGCGATTACGGCGAGCAGTCCGGCGACGGACAGGCCGACGTCGACCGGGAGACTGCCTCGGCCCAGATCGTCTCGGCGACAACAACTTTTCTGGCCAGGGTGGCAGTCGGGCAACCGACCGGCTGATTCGCGGTCGGCGGCAGTCCGATCGGTCACCGGCAAGTGCGGTGACCGGGTAAGTTACACTCAGTGTTGAGTTGATTACACTCAGCAATTGGAGTGTGTCGCGCACGAACGTGAACGTCGACGTGGTCAAAGCTGCACCGTCCGTGACCAGCATCGCTCCACTCATGAACGCTGATCGGTTGGTTCGATGAACAGACGTCCGATTTCCGCCCTGGCCTTGGCCTGTGTGCTCGTGGCGGTGGGATCGGCGCCGGTCGCCGTGGCAGGTACTGCGCCGCCGGGTTTCGCACAGCCGGGTCCCGCACAGGTGGGATCCACAGTTGCGGGATCCGTCGAGTCGGGTTCGACGGCGGCGCGGTCTGCGCAGGCGATCAGCGCTGCGGCAGCGGGCGCGGCCGGACACGACTACGCGACGGATGTCTTCGCTGACCCGTGGGACTACTCGAATACCGACGATCTGCTGCTCGATGGCGGACCCGCGGGCAGTAGCACACCCATCGCCAACGGCACGGGAATGGCTGTCGTACACCTGACCAATGACGGCTACGTCTCGCCGTTGTGGGGCGGCTACACGGGATCCCTGCTACTCGGCAGGGACGGTGGCAAACCCGGGAACGCCCTCAACGCCAACCGATACCGGACGGTGGCCTTCGAAGCCTTCTCCAGCCGCGACGTCCCGGCAGGGTTGTTCTGGTTCAACTGTCCGGGCGGCGGTGCCGGCAATGAATGCGGTGGTGGGCAGCCCTTCTCGCTTCGCGCTGGATGGAATACCTATGTCCTCAATCCCGGCCAGTCGGCGTTCAGCGGCTGGCCGCTGGGCTGGGGTGGCTCGATCAATGGTCTGCGGCTCGCGGTCTCTCCCGGCGCGGGTGGCAGCGACTTCGCGCTCGATTGGTTCCGGGTCGTTGAGCCCAACTCCGGCGGCGCCGCGCCCTGGTCCAACCCTGGCGGCGGGGCCGGCGACGTCGTGTGGGACCTCGACGGCAGCGACGCCAACAACATCGGCAGCCAGACCAATTGGGGGGTGCTGGCCAAGGCTTCCGGCACGTCCGGTTCGGTCGACCTCTCCATCCTGCCCAGCGGCAGCTACCGGATCGGCTTCCATGGATCGACCGGGTTCACCGGGTGGACGGCTGTCACTCTGGCCGCGCCGTTGCCCAGCGTTCTCACGCCGAACGCCGTTGGTGATCGTGACTACGCGGCCACCGCGTTGGGCGACCCGTGGGACCTCAACGGATCCGCGGATGTGGCAGGCGTAGGCGGATCGACCAATCTGGTGTATGACGGCGTGCAGCTCGCCGGGACCAACGCCACCAATGATCCCTTCATCAACCTACGGGTTGGCCCCGGCGGCATCGATGGTCGGGTGTACCGCAACCTCACCGTCACCTCCGCCTACGACGGTCCCTTCGATCTTCGGGACATCGCGGGTGGCGGAACAATGGCCCGGGTCGTCTGGGCGCGCAGCGACGGCGCCAGCGGTCAGACCAATGACGTCCTCACCTACTCCGGTTCGCGGACGGTGACGATGGACCTCGGCCTGCCGGACCAGCAGGTCCTCGAACCCGGTACCGGCAGCGCGTCCTTCTCCTCGGCGGCGGCGATCAGCGCGTTGCGCTGGGATCCCAACGAGGACCGCGGCGCTCGCCGGTGGTACCTGAAGGACGTCCAGCTGCGATCGGACTTCACGACCAACGGTTCGTTTCCGATCACCTGGCAGGACGCGGCTTACCAGCCTGGCGGCACCGCGACAATCATCGCCGACACGGACCGGAGTGGCTGCAATGGGACCACCGTAGCCTCCGGGATTCCGGTGAAAGCCGGCATCAACACGACGGTGTGGAACACGGCAGGGAAGGCCGGCGGTCGGTACTGGCTGTGCCTGCGCATCAGCCGCGGCAACGCGGTGATCAGCGCCTATGCCGGCGGGGTGCTGGTGGTCGGCGCGAACGCGGTGGCCAGTCCCAATCCGGTCGGATCGTTCGACTGGGCGGCGCTGTCCGGCCGTACCTACCAGGTCGCCGGGTGGGCGTTCGACTGGAACGCCCCGTCGCAGGCCATCAATGTCGACGTCTACGACAAGCGTCCGGACGGTTCACAGGCGGGCGTCAGATTGATCACCAATGGGGCGCGGGCGGACGTGGCCGGGGCTTTTCCCGGTGTGGGTCCCCGGACCGGGTACTCCGGGTCCATCAACCTGCTCGGGCCCGGCCGACACTCGGTGTGCGTCTATGGGATCAATGTAGGGGCGGGTGCAAACGTGCTGATCGGCTGCCGCGACGTCGATGTGCCCGGACCGCTCGGCTCGCTGGACAATGTGACCTCCATCGAGCAGGGCAAGCTGCGGGTCGCAGGGTGGGCGGTCGACCCTGGCGCGCCGGCCAGTTCCGAGGCAGTCCACTTCTATGTGACCGGTCCGGGCGGAACGGTGTTCGGGTCGGGAAGTACGACGCAATCACGGCCGGACGTGACCGCGGCCATTCCATGGGCGGGGCCGAGAACAGGCTTCATTGCGACGGTCCCGACAGCCGGAGCCGGCGTCAACCGGGTCTGCGCGTATGCGATCAACGTGCATCCGCCGATCACGAACCCGCTCATCGGCTGCCGGAATGTGAACGTGCAGAACGCGTTCGGCTATCTCGACTCGGTGTCTGTGCAGAACGGCGCGATCGTCGCCAACGGTTGGGCGCTGAACCCGAACAATCGGGCCGGCTCGGTGGAGTTGCACGTCTACGACACCGGCCCGACGGGCGTTCGCCGCTACCCGGGTTTCCTCGCGAACAAGTCCCGACCGGACGTTGGCGGCGCGTACCCGGGTTACGGCCCGTCGCACGGCTTCTCTGCATCCCTGCCGGCCCTCGGTTCCGGCAGTCATTCGGTATGTGTCTTTGCGATCACCACTGCGGGCGGTAGCGGCAATCCGCTGCTCGGTTGCCGGACCGTTCGGGTACCCTGACCTACCCGATTCCTCGGCCGATGGAGTGAAGATCAGACACGGCAGAGGATCTCGGCGTTCAATACGGCGAACCAACCGTCCTCGTGTGTCGCCCATTCCCGAAATCCGGCGGCCAGATCGGCCAACTCCTGCTCGTCGGCGAAACCGCCCGATAACGCCTGGTGGGCCAGGGCAGACTGGGTGATTCGGTCCGCCCACAGGTCACTCCACCAGGCCAGTTCGTCCCGGGTCGAATAGCACCAGACGGTTGCCGTGCTGGCGATGTCTTGATATCCGGCCGCGCGTGCCCATGACAGCAACCGGCGGCCGGCGTCCGGTTCGGCGCCGTTGCCGCGCGCGACCTGGTGGTACAGCTCCAACCAGCGGTCCAGCCGCGGATCCGCCGGGAACCAGGTCATGGCGGCGTAGTCCGCATCACGGGCCGCGATGAACCCGCCGGGCCGGCAGACCCGGCGCATTTCGATCAGCGCGGCGATCGGATCCGTGAGGTGCTGCAGCACCTGATGCGCATGCACGATGTCGAAGCTGTGGTCCGGGAAGTCCAACTGGTAGACATCGCCAACGGTGAAGCCGACGTTGTTGACACCCTGCTCGGTCGCTGCCGCGCGGGCGGAGACCAGCGGAACCAGCTCCCGGTCGAGGCCAACCGTCTGTCCGGGTGCCACGAGACGGGCCAGATCCAGCGTGATAGTCCCCGGACCGCAACCGATGTCGAGGAGCGACTGGCCGGCATGCAGGTGCGGGAGCAGGTATCCGGCGGAGTTCTGTGCCGTCCGCCACCGGTGCGAGCGGAGCACGCTGTCGTGGTGGCCATGGGTGTAGGTGTCTGCCGGGCTCATGACCGGCCCTCGCTCGTCCCTCGCGGGCTCCGGTCATGCGGTGTCCATGATTCGTTCGCTCGCTCACTCATGACCGGCCCTCGCTCGTCCCTCGCGGGCTCCGGTCATGCGGTGTCCATGATTCGTTCGCTCGCTCACTCATGACCGGCCCTCGCTCGTCCCTCGCGGGCTCCGGTCATGCGGTGTCCATGATTCGTTCGCTCGCTCACTCATGACCTGCATCCTGCTCCACTCGGCAGGTGCCCGTCAGACCGACCGGCCTCAGACGCCGACGGCAACGGCAGGTCGACCGGTCGGCTCGAGCCGGCCCGACCGCTTGGCCCAGATCTCGAACCACACGGTGCAGAACGGCGGGATCGACGCGCCGAGGGCGAACGCCGTCGTCCAGAACGACCAGCGCTGCACGCGGGCGGTGATGACGGCCAGCACGATGTAAGCAACGAAGACGCCGCCGTGGATCGGCCCGAAGATCTTCACTCCGGCCTCACTGGTCTCGGCAATCCACTTGAAATACATCCCGATCAGCAGACCCAACCAGGTCAGGGCCTCGACGAAGGCGACGATCCGGAAGGCGGACACGATGCGGGAGTTCATTTCTCGATCCTCCCATGGGGTGAACCGGCCCCCGGCGGGCGCGGGCGTGGTTCACCCCACATCTCTGCAGGCCGGCAGCCAGCGGATCAGCCGTTGTCGGGCTCGAGTTGCAGCGAAACGCCGTTGATGCAGTAGCGGTCGTCGGTCGGCGTGCCGTGACCCTCGCCGGAGAACACGTGCCCCAGGTGCGAGCCGCAGGTGGCGCAGCGCACCTCTGTGCGGACGGAGCCGAAGGAGCGGTCCTCCAGCAATTCGACCCGGTCGGAGGCCAGCGGCGTGTAGAACGCCGGCCAACCGCAATGGGCGTCGAACTTGTGCTCGCTGCGGAAAAGCTCGGAACCGCAGCCGCGACAGCGGTACACACCGATGGTCTTATCGGTCTCGTAGGAGCTGGAGAACGGCCGCTCCGTGCCGGCTTGCCGGAGCACCTTGTACTCCTGCGGGCTCAGTTCAGCGCGCCACTCCTGGTCGGACTTCTGTACGTCGTAGGTCTTGTTGGTGTTCATACCCTTCATTGTCATGTCTGGGTAAACAACGATCCAGCGGCCGGCGTTCCCGGGGAGTGCTTACGGCTGTGTAATACCCGTCCGGCGCAAGATCCCCGTGGCGGGATAAGTTGCTCCGATGGCGAGGACGACACCGGCGGTCGAGTTGCAGGTGGGCGAGCGAAGCGTCCGGGTGAGCAATCCGGACAAGGTCTACTTCGCGGAGCGGGGCCTGACCAAACTTGACGTCGTGCAGTACTTCCTGTCCGTGGGCGAGGGCATTCTGGGTGCGTTGAAGGACCGGCCGACCACCCTGGAGCGCTGGCCCAGCGGCGTTTTCGAAGGCGCGAAGTTGTCCACCCGGATGGACAACAGGGGCGACGCCTTCTACCAGAAGCGGGTGCCGCAGGGTGCGCCCGAGTATGTCGAAACCGCGACCATCACGTTCCCGAGTGGTCGCACCGCGGACGAGATCGCGCCGACCGAGCTTGCCGTAGTGGCGTACTGCGCCAACCTCGGCACCCTGACTTTTCACCCATGGCCGGTGCGCCGGACAGATACCGACCAACCGGACCAGCTGCGGATCGACCTCGACCCGCAGCCTGGGACCGATTTTTCTGACGCGGTGCGGGCATCGGGGGAGTTGCGGTCACTGCTGATCGAGCTCGGAATGCAGGGCCATCCGAAGACCTCCGGCGGCCGCGGGCTGCATGTCTTCGTCCCGATCGAGCCGCGTTGGACGTTCGTCCAGGCCAGGCGGGCCGTCATCGCCCTGGGTCGTGAACTGGAACGGCGGATGCCGGACCACGTGACGATGAACTGGTGGAAGGAGGAACGCGGCGAGCGGATCTTCATCGACTTCAACCAGATGGCCAGGGACCGGACCATCGCCTCCGCGTACTCCGTGCGGGCGAACCCCCGGGCGCGGGTGTCCGCGCCGCTGCGCTGGGAAGAGGTTCCGGACGTGGTGCCCAACGACTTCGACGTCATCACCATGCCGGCCCGGTTCGCCGAGGTGGGTGACCTGCATGCGGCGGTCAACAACGAGGCGTACTCGCTGGACACACTGCTGGAAATGTCCGAGCGCGACGAAACCGACCGCGGCCAGGGCGACCTGCCGTATCCCCCTGAGTACCCGAAAATGCCGGGCGAACCGAAACGAGTCCAACCCAGCCGGGACACCGGACTACCGGCGGAGCCGCGACCACCGCGCCGCAACTGGTCGGAGTAGACGGCGCCGCCGTACCCGACGCCTATCCGCAGGCGCTCCCGAGGTCCTGTTCTCAGCAGGCGGCCTTGCCTGCCTGACCACCGCTGGGGTCGAGTGTCGGGAGACTGACCCGCACACAGGTGCCCGATGGCTGTCGACCGCTGATCTCGATCGTTCCGCCGTGGGCCCGGACGATGGATTGCACGATGGCGAGCCCGAGACCCGATCCACCCGTGTTGCGGCTGCGGCTGTGGTCCCCCCGCCAAAATCTCTCGAAGACATGTTGGCGATCATCGAAGGGGATCCCTGGCCCCTCGTCGCTGACCTGGAGAACCTGGACCGGTGCGGCCGAATCCCCCGCTCGGTCCTGGAAGATGCTCACCTGCACGGCGGTCCCGGAAGGGGTGTGCTGTACGGCGTTCCCGATCACATTTCGCAGCACCTGTTGCAGTCGCGCCGCATCGCCGACCACCCAGGCCGGCCCGGCCGCCTCGAACGTCACCCGGCTCTGCGGGTCCGCCACGCTGGCGTCCTCGACCACATCCATGGCGAGCGAGGCCAGATCGACCACGACGATGTCCAGCGGGCGTCCCTGGTCGATGCGAGCAAGCAGCGCGAGCTCGTCCACCAGCAGACGCATGCGGCCCAGTTCCGCCTCGACCCGTTCCATCGCGTGGTCCCGCTCAGGGAGGTCGGCGAGGCCGCCCTGCAGATAGAGCTCCACCCAGCCGCTGGCCGTCGTCAGCGGTGTCCGCAGCTCATGGGAGGCGTCGGCGACGAAGTTCCGCAGCCGCACCTCAGCGGCCTGTTGCGCGTCGAAGGCGGAGTTGACCGTCTCGGCCAATCTTCCGATATCCGGATCGTTACGCGGGACGGGCAGGCGGCTGGCTCGACCGCCGGCGGCGATGGTGGCCGCTCGCTGCGAGATCGCTTGTAACGGTCCCAGTCCCCGGCGGATGATCACGTTGGTCAGGACGATCAGGGCCACAATGGCGACCACGGTCGCGATCAGATTCGTGGCGATGATCCCGCGGACGGAGGCCAGGTCATCGGTGGAATCCAGTGCGATGACCACGCTGTCGATCTCGACCAGCTCTTCCGGTGTTCGGGTCGCCAACCCAAACCCCTCGGTATCGACCTTGATGGCGATGAGATCGGGATGGCCGTTGACGGGACCCGGCTCGACCTCGGAGACGGCGGAGCGAACCAGGTCGCTCGCGGTTGCCGGGTCGGTGTGCGCCCACGCGACGGCCGCACCCGCGGATTCCACGACGGTGATCGTGGCTTGGCGAGCCAGCACCCCGACCAACTGAACGTAGTCGAGCGTCACCCCGTTCAGGGCCTGCAGGGATGGTGCCGTTCGGGTCGCCGCTGCGATGAGCTGGCTGGCCATCCGATCGTTCAAGTAGTCGCGGACAGCGACCACCGTGATCGCTGCGGACGCAGCCAGCGCCACACAGATCACACCCGACATCGGTAGGACAAGTCTGGTCCGGATCGTCCAGCCGCCGGCGTCGCGTGCGCCCACGACTACCCGGCATCCGTTCTGATCGTGTAGCCGAAGCCGCGGACGGTATGCAGTAGCGGCGAGCCGAGGGGATCGATCTTGCGGCGCAGGTTGGACACGAATCGTTCCACCACGTTGACCTCGCCACCGAAATCGTACTGCCAGACATGTTCCAGGATCTGAGCTTTCGACAACACCCGGCCCTGGTTCCGCATCAGGTAGGCCAAGAGCCGGAACTCCGTCGGTGACAGCTCGATCGCAACCCCGGCGCGGTGAACCCGGTGGCGTGATTCGTCGAGTTCGAGGTCGCCGCAACGCAACGCGGGGGGCTCCGTCGGACCTGGCTCGGTCATCGTCGTTGGATGGACCCGGGATCGGCGTAAGAGGCTTTCCAATCGCGCGACAACCTCAACAATGCTGAATGGCTTGGTCAGGTAGTCATCGCCACCCAGCTAGAGCCCCTTGACCCGGTCCTGCACGGTGTCGCGGGCCGACAGGAAGAGAACCGGAACGGAGTTCCCGCGGTGCCGCAGTAGTTGCACCACTTCGAAGCCGTCGACCCCGGGCATCATGACGTCCAGCACGATCGCGTCCGTCCCCCGAGTGTTGAGCATCTCCAGGGCGGTCGGACCGTCGGTCGCGCAGGTGACCCGGAACCCCGCGAAGGTGAGCGCTGATTGCAGCATCTCGCGGATGCCGTCGTCATCGTCGATGATCATCACCCGGCGACGGTCGTCCACGCGGTGATCATCCACCCTCAACACCGCCGGATGGGCCGATGTGCGACACAGTCAGGAAACCGTCAGGTCACCGTCAGCTGATTCGCCGGCTCGGGGTTTCAGAATTCCATTTCTACAACGCCCCTGACAGGACGGACACAGTCATGAGAAGCAACGCAATTTCGCTGTCCGCCGTGGCAATCGCGGCTCTGGCAATGATCACCGGTTGCGGGTTAGCGGCGTCTTCGTCCGCGGGGAGCTCGACCTCAGTGGAGAGCTCGACCTCCGCAGGCACCGCCTCGTCGTCGGCCTCGTCGTCGTCGGCCGCTTCGTCTTCTGGTAGTGCCGTCCCGCAGAACCTCAGTGACGTGCGGTACTGCGAGGTCATCCCTGCGGTGACCGAAGGCGACTCCGTCACCTTTACGGTGTACAACACCCTGGGGTACAACAACTGTCCGGAGCGGCAGTGGAAGGACCTGACCGAAGACATTGTCAACCAGGAGTACGGGTCCCAAACGGCGCAACTCAACGGTCCACGGCACTGGGTGATCGACCAGGCGCAGCAGCCGGCTGCGCCGGCCCCCACCGACGGGGCGGCGGCCACCTTCACCTTCGGCGGAATCGAGATGGGTCTCCGGGCGCAGTTGACCACCGCGGTCGGCGCGCCAGTGGTCGGCGACCAGTACTACGTCGTCAACACCGTCAAACGTGACACCGTCTGGATCTATCTGCCCGGCACCACGATCTACGAATTGACCGACCCGGACGGCAACGTTTATGTCATGCAGTCGTACTCGACCCAGCTCGACCCGGCGTTGACGCTGCAGGAACTGCCCACTCTCGCGCAGACGCTGATCCTGCCGACCGGCTGGACATTCTCCACCCAGACCCTCACCGATCAACTGAATCTCGTCACCGGCGGTACCGCCTACGTGGTCAACGACAATTTCGTGAACTCCTACCAGCAGCGAACCTCGAAAGACACCACCGGACCGACGAGTTGACCGGAACTGGTGAGCGGGTCTCTGGTCGCCCGCGACGAAGTCGTCGGGCGCGATCCGATACAGGAGGACAGCACTGAAAAACCCGGCGACGTAGGAGCCGGTCTTTCAGTGGCGTCCTACTCCGAAGCGTCGACGGAAATCACGACGTTGCCGATCTTCTGGCCGGTCTCCACATACTCATAGGCCTCGACGATCTTCGCCAGCGGGTAGGTCCGGTCGATGAGCGGAGCGAACCTCCCGAATTCGATCAAACCCTTGAAATATCGCACCATTTCCTGGTTTTGCCTCGGGATGGGGAACTTCACCGTTTTGCCCCGGAACAGCGGGGTGGAGAGTGCGAGGAATGGGTTCTGCGAATGCGGACCCAGTTCCGAGGAGACATAGACGCCGCGTGCGGCGAGCAGGTGTCGACAGGCGCCGAAGGACGATTTGCCAACTGCATCGATGACGACGTCGTAGGTGTGCTCGTCGGCAGGGAAGTTCTGCAGATCGATCACCCGGTCCGCACCCAATTTTCTGACCAGCTCGATGTGCTCGGCACGGCAAACTGCCGTGACCTCGACACCGAGATTCCGCAGCAGCTGGACCGCCGCGGACCCGATGCCGCCCGTCGCTCCGTACACGAGAACCCTTTGACCACTGAGGATCTGAGTTGAGTTGATCGTCGAGAGCGCATAGTGCGCCCCCTCAAATGCGGGTGCCATCCGTTCGTAGGTCGAGTCCGCCGGCATCGTCGCCAGCGGGCCGTTCGCCCGCATCACCAGGTATTCCGCATGGGCGCCGAATGGGCCCTCATTGTAACCGAAAACCCGATCGCCGACGGCGAACTCGGTGACGCCTAGGCCAACCGCGGTGATCCGGCCGGCGAATTCATTTCCCAATGTCGTCGCCCGCGGTTTGAACGGCCCGTAGGCGACGCGGGCGAGAAATGGCTTGCCGCCACGGTAGGCGCAGTCCGTTCGGTTCACCGTCGTCGCATGGACCTTGATGAGCACCTCGCCCTGCCCGGGTAACGGCGGTTCGACGTCGGAGATCCGCACCACCGACGGTGGACCGTATCTCGTGTGTACCGCTGCCTTCATGTTTGCCGCGACCTTTCCAGCCCATCGAGAATCAGGTCGATGCCGAACGCGAATTCGTCGGCATATTTGTAGTTGGGTTGCAGTACGTGTTCCATGGCCAATTCATGCAGGTGCGGATAGTCGCCGGCCGCGAATTGCTGGGTGATGTGCTGCGCGAGTTGCGCCGTCTCCGCGGAATTCGGCGGCAAGTTGTTCTGCTGCAAGGCGAACCCGTAGATGTAGCTGTCCATCACTGAGAACGCCCTGGCCGTCGACCTGATCGAGAAGCCTGCGTCCCGGAGTGTGCCGACCACATACTCGTGATGCTGCAAAGTGGCTCGTCCGAGTGACGTTCGCGAGTCCATCAACATGGTCGCCCACGGGTGTCGCGACAGGACGTCACGCAACGAACTCGCCCGCTGGAACATCGCGGACCGCCACGGGGTGCCCGCCGGCGGAAGATCAATCTCGCCGACGACCGCATCGATCATCCCGTCGAGCAGATCGCTCTTGTTGGCCACATGGTTGTACAGGGACATCGCCTCGACCCCGAGTTCCACGCCCAGTTTGCGCATGGTGAGCGATTCGATGCCTGCCGCGTCGGCCAGTCCGATGGCAGCCCGTAACACTCGGTCCCGCGTCAAACGTGCTCGGGTTTGGTTGCCCGGGTCCGTCATCGGCGTCCTCCGGTCGTGCGTCGAGTGGTCTTGACAAGCTTACGACGTAAGCGCTGTACTTACGACATAAGCTTACGACGTAAGGGGAAGATCAGGTGGCAACGGAGCAGAGCGAGCGGTCGGGTGCGGGCTATCTCGACGGGCAGACCCCGACGATGCGGGCGATCGTTCAGGACAGGTACGGCGAGTCCGAGGTCCTTCGTCTCGAACAGATCCCCCGGCCCGTCATCGGCGACAACGAGGTGTTGCTCCGGGTCCACGCGGCCGCCGTCGGGCGCGCCGTCTGGCACCTGATGGCGGGAGTGCCATATCCGGTGCGGCTGGCCGGCATCGGCGTGCGGGCACCCAAGGAACGGGTGCGTGGGCGTGAGGTTGCCGGCCAGGTCGAGGCCATTGGCAAGGATGTCCGCACGCTGCAGGTGGGTGACGAGGTGTTCGGCATCGGGGAGGGGTGCTTCGCCGAATACGCCCGCGCGAGCGCCGACAAGCTGGCGCCCAAGCCGGAGAACCTCACCTTCGAACAGGCGGCCGCGTTGTCGGACTCCGCACTGACCGCGCTGCAGGCGGTGCGTGACCACGCGAACGTGCAGGCCGGCCAGCACGTGTTGGTCATCGGGGCATCCGGCGGCGTCGGGACATTCGCCGTGCAGATCGCCAAGGCCTTTGGGGCGCAGGTCACCGGGGTCTGCAGCACGGGAAAGCTGGAGCTGGTCCGGTCGATCGGCGCGGATAGCGTCATCGACTACCGCACCGGCGACATCGACGCCGGCGGGCAGCGGTACGACGCGATCATCGATATCGGTGGGGGTCGTCCGCTCGGCATGCTCCGGGCGGCACTGACAGCAAAGGGGACGCTCGTCGTGGTGGGTGCCGAGACGGGTGGGCGCTGGTTCGGCGGACTGGACCGGCAACTCCGGGCGTTTCTGCTCTCGCCGTTCGTCGGGCAGCGGCTGCGGCCAATGGTCGCCTCGGAGAACCGAGCGGACCTGCTGGCGCTGGCGGCCCTTGTCGAATCCGGCAGGGTGACTCCGGTGATCGACCGGACCTACCCCCTCAGCGAGACGGCCGCGGCCGTCCAGCGGATGGTCGACGGGCACGCGCGTGGAAAGGTCGTCATCACGGTCTGACCGGTCTGGCCGTCGACCGGGTTTGTCGTGCAGGCGCCGCCGGTTCCGACTCTGCTGCAAGAACTACCCGGGAAGGCGGCGAGCCCGGCTGGTCTCGCCGGATCGGTTGACCAAGATCACCGCGCGGGCCACCACCGGTGTGGACGTCATGACCGGCCATCCGGCGCAGTACGGCTTGGGCTACACCGTCGGGTTTCTCGGACCGGGCGCGGCAGTGCGTCGGCGGGTCGTCGAGTTCGCTGATGAAGCGCCCGGTCCGATTCAATGGTCGGATGGACGGATCGAACCTTCGACAATCAGCCCGCGCAAGTACCTCGTTCCTGACGTCGACCTTGGGTCTGGACTGGGATCAGCCAATTCCGGGAATGCTTTGGTCCGTGCGCGAAGTTGTCGCGCACATCTCCGAGGTGCTGCTGTGGAACGCCGGCAACTTGTCGGGGGGCACCCAGGAACTGACCACCTTGCAGTTGACCGTGCTCAGATCGTCCCAGCCGGCGGAGCTGATCGAGACGGTCACCGCCTGCAGCGCCCTGCTGAGCTATGTCGTCGACGGAGTGCCGCCCGGGCAGCGTGGCTGGCACCCCGAAGGAATTGCCGACGCGACAGGCTTTTCGGCGATGGGCTGTGATGAGTTGCTCGTCCATACCTCTGATGCGGCCAGGGGTCTCGGCCTGGAATTCGAGCCGCCTGAGGTCCTCAGCCGGGCCGTGCTCCGCCGGCTGTTCCCCTGGGCGCCGCGGGACACCGATACCTGGGAGACGTTGCTCTGGGCGACCGGCCGGGCCGACCTCCCAGGCTTGGAACGGCAGACGCACTGGCATCCGCACCCCGCTCCGCTGTCCGAGTGGGACGGCGAGGTCGACTGAACCGGGGCTCGGCTACTTGCCCGCAGCCGTCTGCGCCGATCCGCGCCGCGGCGGCTCCTGCGACCACGAGCCGGACGTCTCCACGCGGTTTCCGCACCCGTCGCCTGCACTTTCACCGTCTGCCGGGGACACTGGGCGGGTGCAGCTACCCGTCATGCCCCCTGTCTCGCCCATGCTGGCCAAGCCGGTCAGCGCGATCCCCGCCGACCAGCTCTACGAGCCGAAATGGGATGGCTTCCGGTCGATCATCTTTCGGGACGGTGACGACGTCGAGATCGGCAGTCGCAACGAGCGCCCGATGACCCGCTACTTCCCGGAGGTCGTCGAGGCGGTGAAGGCCAACTTTCCGCCTCGAGCGGTGATCGACGGGGAGATCATCGTCGCCAACCTCGAGGGCAACACACTGGATTTCGAGGCACTGCAGCAACGCATTCACCCCGCCGCCAGTCGGGTGAAGATGCTGTCGGGTGCCACCCCGGCCAGTTTCGTCGCGTTCGACCTGCTCGCCCTCGGTGACGAGGATCTGATGAACACCCCGCTGATCGAGCGGCGGGCGGCGCTCGAGCGGGCGCTCGGTGACGCCCAACCCCCGATCCACATCACCCCCGCCACCAGGGATCTCGCCGAGGCGCAACGCTGGTTCGAAGAATTCGAAGGCGCCGGCCTCGACGGGCTGATCGCCAAGAAGCTGGATCTGCGGTACCAGCCGGACAAGCGGGTGATGAGCAAGATCAAGCACGAACGGACCGCGGACTGTGTGGTTGCCGGGTATCGGGTGCACAAGTCCGGCCCGGGGACGATCGGCTCCGTCCTGCTCGGGCTGTACGACGATCGCGGTGTGCTGGCCTCCGTCGGCGTCATCGGCGCCTTCCCGATGGCCACCCGGAAGAAGCTCTTCGACGAACTGCAGCCCTATGTCACCACCTTCGAGGGCCACCCGTGGAACTGGGCGGCGCACGAGGAAGGGGAACGCACCCCGCGGAAGAACGAGACCAGCCGGTGGAACGCGGGCAAGGATCTGTCGTTCACCCCGCTGCGGCCCGAGCGGGTCGTCGAGGTGCGGTACGACTACATGGAGGGCGTCCGCTTCCGGCACACGGCACAGTTCGTCCGCTGGCGGCTCGACCGCGATCCGGAATCCTGTACCTACGACCAACTCGAACGTCCCGTCAGGTTCAATCTGGCCGACGTGCTGACCGGCGGCTGAGCATTCATCGCCCATCCCTGACGAACAAAGAATTTCTGTGCCGGATGTCCGGGTGGCCATGGCAGCTCCGACGTTTCCGGTGAGAGGCGCCGAACGGGTGCCGGGTTGAGAGGAGAACCATGAAGTACATGCTCATGCTTTACGGCTCGCAGCAGGAGTACGACGCGATGGCCGGCAAGCCCACCGACAAGCCGGCCTGGACCGGCGAGGATTTCGCTGCGATGGGCGCGTTCATGGAGAAGTGGAACAACGAACTGGTCGAGAGCGGCGAGTTCGTCGACGCACGCGGTCTCGCGGAGCCGGTCCACACCCGCAGGCTCGGCGTTCGCAACGGGGTGCCGTTCGTCACCGACGGGCCCTACGCCGAGACGCAGGAGGTGCTCGCCGGCTACACGATTGTCGAGTGCGAGAGCTTCGACCGGGCAACGGAAATCGCTGCCCGGCTGTCGGAGTGCCCGCCAGGTCCCAAGGGTGACAACGACATTCGCTACGTGGATGTCCGGCCCATTCTCGAGGGCCACGACGAACTGGTCGTGTGACCGAGCGCCCGATCGAGGACCTGCTGCGCGAGCTTGCGCCGCAGGTCCTCGGGGCTCTCGTGCGCCGGTACGGACACTTCGATTCGTCGGAGGACGCTGTGCAGGAGGCCCTGCTGGCGGCGGCAACGCAATGGCCGAGGGATGGCACGCCGGTCAACCCTCGGGGGTGGTTGATCACGGTCGCTGCCCGCCGGCTGACCGACCTGCTGCGCAGCGAGCAGTCCCGCCGGCAGCGCGAGGACACCGCACGCACCTGGGCCTTGCCGGACGAATGGCTGGCGCCGGCCGCCGACAGGTCCTGGGCGGCAACCGGCGCCGATCCCGATCACGACGATTCGCTGATCCTGCTGTTCCTGTGTTGCCATCCGTCGCTGTCGCCCGCCTCGCAGATTGCCCTGACCCTGCGGGCGGTCGGCGGGCTCAGCACGGCCGAGATCGCCAGAGCGTTCATGGTCCCGGAGGGAACCATGACCCGGCGGATCAGCCGGGCCAAGCAGCTGATCAAGGACAGCGGTGTGCCCTTCGGGCTGCCGCCGGAGGCGGAGCGCGACCAGCGGCTCGCCGCGGTCATGCATGTGCTGTACCTGATCTTCAACGAGGGTTACGCCAGCACCTCGGGGCCGAGCCTGCACCGCGAGGAACTGTCGGACGAGGCCATCCGGCTGGCCACATTGGTCCATCGACTGCTGCCCGACGACGGGGAGGTCGCCGGCCTGCTTGCCCTGATGCTACTCACCGACGCCCGCCGACCGGCCCGGGTCGACCCGGACGGCGCCCTGGTCCCGATGGCCGAGCAGGACAGAACCCGCTGGGACGGTGCCGCTATCGAGCGGGGCGTTGCGCTGATCAGCGCCGCGCTGCCGCGCGGTGGAACGGGTCCGTACCAGCTGCAGGCGGCCATTGCCGCGATCCATGACGAAGCACCGGACGCCGAATCCACCGACTGGCCGCAGATTGTCGCCCTGTACGAGCTGCTGCTGCGAACCGCCGACAACCCGATGGTCAGGTTGAATCACGCTGTTGCGGTCGGCATGGCAACCGGCCCGCTGGCCGGCCTCGACCTGCTGCTGGAGCTGGAAACCGATGATCGGATCGCGGCGGACCACCGCATGCAAGCGGTCCGGGCGCACCTGCTGGAGATGGCCGGTGACCGGGCCGGGGCCCACGCGGCGTATCTGGAAGCGGCGAGCCGGGCCATGAGCATTCCCCAGCAGCGCTACCTGCACGGGCGGGCGGCCCGGCTGGCCCGGGACCCGAACGGCACTTCCACTCAGGACAAGTAGGCCCAGCGAACTGGCGGTGTCGGCAATACTGAGGGACATGTGTGAAGGCCACGGTCGTCCGACCTCTGCTCTGTCCTCCTCGAGTGCGATCGCGACGGACGCGTCATGACATCGAGCAAAAAGAATCACCACCCACCACCGGCCGGCACCCCTCGGCCGACACCGAAGGCGACGCAACGGCCCGTCGCCGATCCGGCTGGATTCACCGCCACCCGTAAGCAGTGGATCATCCGGGGCGTCGCGGTGCTCGGGATGATCGTCGGCCTCGGCATGGTGCTGGTCGGGGTGACGCCAGGAATTGCCGGTGGCTGGGGGAAGCTCCTGCTGATGGTGCCCGGCGCCATCATTATCGCGGGCTCCTTCGCCGCCTTCAACGAAACCACCTCGAATGCAAGGAGTCTGCGTCGCCGTCAATGACCTTCTAGGAGGGTGCGTCATGCGGTTGGCCTCGTTCAACGTGGAGAACCTTTTCGCCAGGGCGAAAGCCCTGGACACCACAACCTGGCCGGAGGGTGCGCCGGCGCTGAAGGCCTACGAGGTGTTCAACACCATCGCGGCCAAGCCGGTGTACACCGAACAAGACAAGTCCGGCATGCTGGCTGCCCTCCTCAGCCTGGGGGTACTGGTCACCACCCCCGCCGGTATCCGGCTGAATCCGGAACCGTTCCAGGCCTGGGCGCTGCTCCGGGAAAACCGCGGCGACTTCCTGGTCGCACCCGCCGATGCAGCGCCTCGGATCACGGCGACCGGTCGGGCCGACTGGTCAGGTTGGGTGGAACTGATCACCGAACCCGTCGACGAGGTCGCGATCCAGATGACGGCCAGAGTGATCACCGACGTCGGCGCGGACGTGCTCTGCCTGGTTGAGGCCGAAGACCGGCCGGCCCTGGTGCAGTTCAACACCGAACTCCTGGCCGGGCAGTACGGGCACGGCATGGTGATCGACGGCAACGACCCGCGCGGCATCGACGTCGGCCTTTACTGTTCCGCGGACGTGGACATTGTGTCGATGCAGAGCCACGTCGACGACCCGGACCCCGCGCGTCCCGGAAAGACATTGTTCTCCCGCGATTGCCCCGTTTACTGTCTTCGACTGGCCGGCGGGGTCGAGATCCTCGTGCTGGGAAATCATTTCAAGTCCCAGTCGTTCTCCTCCGGAAATCCCGACCCACTGCGAACCCGGCAATCCACCCGGGTCCGGGAGATCTATGACGAACTGCGCGCCGCCGGCGCCACCCTGATAGCGATTCTCGGCGACTTCAACAAGGGACCCGATCCACGGAACCCCACCCATCACCCCACTCTCGAGCCCCTGCTGGATCCGGGCACTCCGCTGGTGGACGCCTACGACCTGCCCGGATTCGACGTCGGACCCCGCCCGGGAACATTCCAATCCTGCTCGCTGCGTAACCGGCTCGACTACATCCTGCTGTCGCCTGAACTCGCTGCCACGGCCACCACGGGCGGCATCTTCCGAAAGGGTCTGTGGGGCACCCCCAGCAACATCAACCCGCCGCGGGACTGGACGATCTACCCCGAAATCGACAGTTCCCGGCAGGCCGCGTCCGACCACGCCGCCATCTACGTCGACCTCGACATCTAGTCGGACCCGACGAAGGAGGGGCCGCCATCTGGCACAGGAGGACGGCACGGAAGAAACCTGGCGACGCAGGAGCGGGGTTTGTTCCGTCCTGTTCTAGACCACTGCCGAGCGCACCCTCAGTTCCGACGTCGCAAGGGCGTCGAGAATCGCGGAGAGCCCGAATTCGAACTCCGCCCCGAAGTCGTAGTCCGGTCGCATCATGTGCTCGGTGGTGAACTCCAGGAGGTAGGGGTAGGTAGCTGGAACCAAGAACTGCTCCATCATCGCCCCGGCGGTGTCGGCAACGCTGTCCGGACCCTTGATGGGCAACGCGGCTTCGGACATGGCAAAACCGAAGACATAGCTGTCGATCAGCGCGAAGGCATGCGCGGTCAGCTCCATCGAGAACCCCGCCGCGCGCAGGCAACCGATGAAGGCGTTGTGGTGTCGCAGGGTGCAGGGTCCCGGGTGCAACCGTGACTGCAGGAGCGGGGTAGCCCAGGAGTGGCGGTTCAGCACCCGGCGCGCAGAACCGGCCCGCCGGCGCATCTCGATCGGCCAATCGGCGCCGACCACCGGCAGTTCGATCTCACTGAACACGAGGTCGACGATGGCATCGATGATCTCGTCCTTGTTCGCGACATAGTGGTAGACGGACATCGGTTTGACGCCGAGTTGCTGCGCGAGCGATCGGATCGTCAGCGCCCCGATCCCACCGGCGTCCGCGACCACCATCGCCGCGTCGAGCACCCGATCCCGGCTGAGCGGTGCACGCTCCCGAGTGCGTTCACCGACTGGGTCCGCGCTGACTGATTTGACCATTGTGCTCCCAGGGACTAGCGCCTTCGTACTTAGTACTATATAGTCTCGTACTATGTAAGGCAGCACCGGCGCCGGCAACGACAAAGTCGAGGCTGTCGACGCCGCCGATCACCGTACTGAGTACGAACCCTGTCAATCGCCCGAAAGGAAACAGTCATGGGAACCGATGGTCAACCAACATCGATCACCGCCACGAGCCCGAAGGCAGGCACCATGCGGGCCATCGTGCAGCATTCCTACGGAACGCCCGATGTCCTAAATCTGGAACAGATCAGCGTGCCCGAGATCGCCGACCACGAGGTCCTGCTCCGAGTGCAGGCGGCCGGTCTCGACCGGGGGACGTGGCACTTCATGACGGGCCGGCCCTATCTGATGCGCATTATGGGATTTGGGTTCCGCAAACCGAAGAACACGGTCTCCGGCCTGGATGTGTCGGGGACAGTGGTGGCGGTCGGTTCGGCGGTCACCAGATTCACTGTGGGCGACGAAGTGTTCGGGATCAGCCGCGGGTCCTTCGCCGAGTACGCGGCGGCCCGGGAGGACAAGCTCGCCGTGAAACCGGCCAACATTTCCTTCGATCAGGCGGCAGTCGCGGGAGTGTCCGCGCTCACTGCCCTGCAGGCCCTGCGGGATGCCGGCCGGATTCAGGCGGGTCAACGGGTGTTGATCATCGGCGCGTCCGGCGGGGTGGGCAGCTACGCCGTCCAAACGGCGAAGGCGTTCGGCGCGGACGTGACCGGTGTGTGCAGCGGCGGCAAGCTGGATCTGGTGCGGTCGCTGGGCGCCGATCATGTCATCGATTACACCCGCGAGAACTTCGAAGACGCGCCGCACAAGTACGACCTGATCCTGGACATCGGCGGAAACCCCACGCTGGGCCGGCTGCGGCGCGCGCTGACGCCGACCGGGACGGTCGTGATCGTCGGTGGTGAGAGCAAGGGCAACCTGACCGGCGGTATCGACCGCCAATTGCGTGCCCTGATCCTGTCCGCGTTCGTGGGGCAGCGACTCACCGGTGTCGTCAACAAGGAAAACGCCGCCGACCTCGAAGTGATCGCCGACCTCATCGCCGCCGGAAAGGTGGTCCCCACCATCGACCGGACCTACCCACTGGATCAGGTGCCGGACGCGATGCGTCACCTGATCGGCGGAAAGGTGCGCGGGAAGGTTGTCATCAGTGGCTGAGTGTCGCGTGATTTCCGGGCTGTTCCGCGCAGGCGAGAAAAGGCGAATGACAGGATCGAGGTAGCGAATCTCGGCAAGCGTCATGGCAAGACGCTCGCGGTGTTGTTCATGATCCCACTGCTGACCAACCTGCTGCCGACCTCTTGGTCGAACATCACCGTCCGGACACCGAGAAGTGTTGGTAGTCAATCGGTCCGTCCCAGCTCCCGCCCCACGTCCAACCGTGACCGGTGAAGGCGGTGACGACAGCGTCGCCCGGTTCGATGACACCGGGCGCCGATTGCCGGTCCACGTAGGGACGGCCCTGCTCCGGCAACACGAGAGAGCCGCTGAGGTAGGGGTTCTGCACCGGATTGACGTCGATCGCCGTGCCGAAGGAATGTTCGGAGAACCCCCCGCCGCCGGTGATCGGGCGACAATTGAACGCGGAGCTGTTGTTGGCTGCCATCGACTCGTCATCGCTGCCGCCGAAGTCATCCACCAGCCGCAGGGACGCGATCGGATACCGGGCGGCGTACAGCTGACCGAAGATGTCCACGACATCGCTCGCCACCGAATTCGCCACCACCAGTTCGCCCTGATGATCGGCAGCGTCGAAGCCCCGGTAGGTCACCGTCAGGTAGCGCAGGTCGGACAACGCAACCGGGCAGCCGGACCGCCAGCTGGTGGACATCCGTTCCGCGGTCGCTGGGTCGATCTCGCTGATCGTGCTGACGAAACCGGTCGCTGGCGGTGAGCTCGGTTCCGGGGTCGGCTCCGCAGGTGCGGGTTCCGCCCCTGCGGACTCTGCCACTGCTGATTCCACCGGCGCTGGTGCAGGCTCGGGCGTCGCCACCGTTGGGCTGAGCGGGCTCTCCGGTACCGCGTGTGTCGTCGTCGCCGGCGTGACGGCAGGGGCAGAACTGGGGTTGGCGGCGCCGCTGGCCGACGTACTGACCGGGGTCTCTGCGGGCGGGGGTGCAGCCCCCGGCGCGGAGCAGGCGGTGAGGACAAGTGCGGTCAGGACGAACGCGACGAGCACGACCGCTGCGCGGCCCGCGGTCGCGCCGCGGCGGGTTCTGTCAGCGCGGTGCACCGGTCAACAGTCGCACTTCTGCAGTCGAACGGCGCGGATTCGTGGCTCGGGAGTTTGCCCGGGTGGTGGACGGGGCAATAACCACCGGACCGAGGTCGAGATCCGATCACGTCCTGCCGTGTTTGATGGCGCCTTCGCAAGCTCGGGCAGCCTGTGCCGGGCCGGGTGAGGGTGCAGCTGCCATGCCTGCGCCGAGGGGGAACATATGTCAGAGAACCGCAACGATTCAGCCGGACGAGCCGCGCCGGACCCGGACAATCCCGGAAAGCCGGACGCCCCAACACAACTGACCAGGCCGTCGTGGAAATACATCGCCCGCAAGACGATTCGCGAGTTCTCCGACGACCAATGCACCGACCTCGCTGCCGCCCTGACCTACTACGCCGTCCTGGCGTTGTTCCCGGCGCTGTTGGCCCTGGTGTCACTGCTCGGTCTCGTCGGGCAGCAGGGCAAGACCGAAGAGCTCATCAATGTGCTGTCGGACATGGGTGCGGGCTCCGTCGCCGATACCGTACGGGGTCCGCTTGACCAACTGAGTCAGACTTCGACCGCCGGGCTTGCGCTGATCATCGGTATCGCCGGCGCGCTCTGGTCCGCTTCCGGCTATGTCGGTGCGTTCGGTCGGGCCATGAACCGCATCTACGAGATCAAGGAAGGCCGGCCGTTCTGGAAACTGCGGCCGCTGATGATCATCATTACCCTGGCGTCGGTCATCCTTGCCGGTCTGGTGGCGATCGGTCTGGTGGTGTCCGGGCCGCTGGCGCGGGCCATCGGCGACGCTTTTGGGTTGGGGGCAACAGCAGTCACCATCTGGAGTATTTTCAAGTGGCCGGTACTTTTGGCGTTGGCCGCGCTGGTCGTTGCGATCCTGTACTACGCCACCCCGAACGTGCAGCAGCCGAAGTTCAGGTGGATCAGCATTGGTGCAGCCGTCGCGATCATCACCTGGGTCGTCGCTTCCGGGCTTTTCGGCCTCTACGTCTCGCAATTCGCCAACTACAACAAGACCTACGGGTCGTTGGCCGGCGTCATCATTTTCCTGCTGTGGCTGTGGATCACGAACCTTGCGCTGCTGTTCGGCGCGGAACTCGACGCCGAGATGGAACGGGGCCGCCAGTTGCAGGCCGGGATCAGGGCGGAGGAGGAGATTCAGCTGCCACCGCGGGACGCCCTGGTGATCGACAAGAACGCCGCCAAGGACGAAAAGGAACTGGCACAGGCCCGGGAGCTGCGGCGCACCCGCGGCGAGTCGGTGACGCCCGCCGAACAGGGTAGGTAGCTTGCTGCCGGTTGACTAGGTGACAGGGATCAGGTGGTCGTTGTTGATGGCAATCACCTTGTCCACCCGGCGCAGGTACTTCTCGCCACCGGGCGCGGCGCCCAGATAGTCCGTGCTCATCCACACCCGGACGATTTCCAGGGCGATCGCCGAACCGATGATCTTGCCGCCGAGGCATAGCGCGTTGGTATTCGAATGCGAGCGGGCCAGTTCGGCGCAGAATGGGTCCTGGCACACCGCGGCGTAGACGCCGAAGATCTTGTTGGCGATCATCGCGCTGCCATATCCGACGCCGTCGACGAAGATCCCGCGGTCGACCTCGCCGCGCCCGACCGCCAGCGCAGCCGGGTAGGCAAAGTCGGGAAGGTCGCAGGCGTTCTCGTCGTGGGTGCCGAAATCGACAACCTCATGTCCGCCGGCTTCGAGTTGCTGCTTGACCTCCTGCTTCAGGGAGTAGCCGGCATGGTCGTTGGCCATCGCGATGCGCATTGGCTGATCCTCGCCCCTGCACGCCGAGTCGACAACACGGACCGGTCTTCGGTGGGTATGGAAGCGGGGCTCGGCGCTCGCGGCGGGACCCACGCAGTTGAATGGGTATGGAAGCGGGGCTCGGCGCTTGCGGCGGGACCCACGCAGTTGAATGGGTATGGAAGCGGGGCTCGGCGCTTGCGCCGAGCCCCGCTGATTGCGGAGGGGGGCCCGGGCCGACGCATTGATACGCCTGCAACCGGACGCCGGTGTGACTCCCGGTCCCATCGCTGCCGCCCGACCCTTTCGGATCCGGTTGCGCGACGTCCGCCCGCCGCGTCGAAGATCAAGGCCGGACCCGCATCCGATGTCACCTCGGGGGAGCGAAGGTTGCCCATCGCCGACCGTCTGGTCCTGTTCTTCGACTCACTCGGGGTGGTACGCCGCGCGCCGGTGTTGCCATCGATGCGGTCGCGCCGCCCTTTCGTGTGGAACAGGTCTACCCCCGGGCGGAGGTGCTGGCAAGGGCCCGATTGCTCTTCATCGATTCACCTGTGCCGACCCGTGGGCGAGAATGGCCACCATGCCCCTGCCGCTGGACGACACCCTGGTCAGTTATCCCGGCGGTGCGCTGTCCGAGCGCGCCGCAGTTCTTCATGTCGAGGCTCTTCCTGTCGACGCGGCGGCCGACCGGATCCACCTGATCACCGACCGCAGCTGCGTTCATCCGGTCGACCCGCGGTGGCCCGATCAAGGACCAGATATCGGCACCGTCACGATCGCCGGGCAGCAGGTGGCCTTGCTCGACTGCGTGATCGGCGCGACCGATGGCGCGACGCTGTTCGTCGGTGACGACGTCCCGGTGCGTCGGGGCGAACCAGGCTGGGCATTCCTTGTCGTGCACACCGTTGCGGCCGACGGGCCGATACCCGTCGAGGGTGACGAGGTCGTGCTGACAGTCGACGCCGCGCACCGGGCTGCGCTGTCCGCCGGTCACACCGGCTGTCACGTCGCCGCCCTGGCGTTGAACGCGGCACTGGCCGACCGGTGGCGCAAACCGGTCGCCACCGACGGCCTCGGGCACCCGGACTTCGATCAGCTGGCCATCGTCTCGTCCAGGATCACGCCGTTCGGGGCCGTCGACACCTACCGGCTCGGCAGGTCCTTGCGCAAGAAGGGTTTTGCGGTCGAAGGTCTGGACACAGCGTTGGCGGCGAGCACCGCGGCGGCAAACGGGCAGTTGGCCGACTGGGTGGCAACCGGCGCGTCCATCGACATCGCAGTCAGCGGTCCACGGTTGACCGACCTTCGCGAATGGGTGTGCGTGCTCCCGGCGGGAACTCAGCGGATCGCCTGCGGGGGAACGCATCTGCGATCGTTGGCGGAAGTCGGGTCGATCACCGTCGAGCTGGCCGGCGACGTCGCGGCCGGTGAACTGGTGATGACGACGACGGTGTACCGGGCCTGAGCCCGGCAGCGGTCAGGCGCCGAAACCCGGTTCGGCACAGTCCTCCGCTGCCTGCAGCACCCGCAGGATGTTGCCGCTGGTCAGCGCCGCCAGGTCGGTGTCCGACCAGCCGCGGTCCGCCAATTCGGCCAGCAGCGCGGGGTAGGTCGAGACGTCCTCCAGGCCGACGGGCAGGCTTTCGGTGCCGTCGTAGTCTCCGCCGAGCCCGATGTGCGCGGCCCCCGCGACCTCCCGAGCGTGCTCGACGTGATCGGCAACCTGAGCGAGAGTCGCCGGGGGAGCTAGGTTCTCGGCCTGCCAGGCGGCGAATTCGGCGGCCGCGGTCGGCTCGTGGTGCTCACCGGAATGTTCGGTGTAGATGGTGACCTTGTCCAGGCCGAGTTCGTGCCGCTTGGCGTCCTCGGCCCTCGAGTGGTCGGCGCAGGCCTGGGACACAAAATCGGGCACAAACGTGATCATGACGATGCCGTCGTTGTCGGCCAGGCGCTCCAGGACGGCGTCCGGAGCGTCCCGCACGTGGTCGGTCAGGGCCCGGCAGGAGGAATGCGAGAAAATCACCGGCGCCCGCGATACATCCAGTGCCGCATGCATTGTCGCGGGCGCGACGTGGGAGATGTCCACCATCATGCCGATCCGGTTCATCTCGAGCACGACCTCGCGGCCGAATTCGCTGAGCCCACCGACCGCCGGCGCGTCGGTCGCCGCGTCGGCCCACGGCACGTTCTGGTTGTGGGTGAGCGTCATGTAGGCGACCCCGAGTCGGCGCAACGTCCGGAGCACCCCCAGTGAGCAGTCGATGCTGTGTCCGCCCTCGGCGCCGAGCAGCGCGGCGATCCTGCCGCCGGCGATCACCCGGCGAACATCCGCGGCACTCCGAGCGGATTCAAACGTCTCCGGGTGCGCGGCGACAATCCTTGTCACACAATCGATCTGTTCGAGAGTTGCGGTGACCGCTGCGCCGCCGGCCAGCGTTCCGGGCACATAGACGGAGAAGAACTGCGCGCCGACGCCGCCGGCCCGCAGTCGCGGAATATCGGTGTGTAACAAGGGTTGGTGCACGGTGATGTCCCGCTGTGCCAGGTCGTAGGCGACCTGTTTGCGCATCGCCCAGGCCAGGTCGTTGTGGCCGTCGAAGACGGGGGACCTGGCCAAGACCGACGAGATCCGATCCGGAACCGCCGCGTCAACAGTCACTGTGTTGCTCGTCACCGCAGTGCTCCCAATCGCTGAACTGCCTCGTCGATAACCTCGTCGCGCTTGCAGAACGCAAACCGCACAAAGGGTTTGCCGTTCTTCGGGTCGTCGTGGAATACCTCGTCCGGTACCGCGACCACCCCGGCTCTGGCCGGCAGATCGAGGCAGAACTGCATCCCGTCAGCAACGCCGAGCGGGCGAATATCCGTCATCACGAAATAGGTGCCCTGCGGCCGGTACACCCCGAAGCCGGCCGCGGCCAGTCCTGCGCAGAGCCGATCCCGCTTGCCCTGCAGGCTTTCTCGTAACCCAGCGACCCAGCCCATCTCGTCGTGCAGGGCCGCGGCGATCGCCGGCTGGAACGGCGCGCCACCCACGTAGGTAAGGAACTGCTTGGCCGCCCGAACGGCCGCGATCAACGGCGCGGGGCCGCAGGCCCAGCCGATCTTCCAACCGGTGGTGTTGAACGTCTTGCCGGCGCTGGAGATGGTGATCGTCCGCTCCGCCATGCCCTCGAACGTGGCCAGCGGTAGGTGGACGGCGTCGTCATAGACCAGGTACTCGTACACCTCGTCGGTCAGCACGATGAGGTTGTTGTCCCTGGCCACGGCTGCGATTCCGGTCAGTTCCGCGCGGGTCAAGACGGTCCCGGTCGGGTTGTGCGGGGTGTTGAGGATCAGCAATCTGGTCCGTGGACCCACGGCGTCCGCGAGTTCGTCCACGTCGAGCGCGAATCTGCCGGATTCGTCCGGTCGGAGCGGCACGCTGCGGTGCGTGCCGCCGGCCATTGCGACGATCGGCGGGTAGGAGTCGTAGTGCGGCTCCAGCATCAGGACCTCGTCCCCGGGCTCGCACAGCCCGAGGACGGCTGCGGCCAGGGCCTCGGTGGCGCCAACCGTCACCAGCACCTCGGTGTCCGGGTCGAACCGCTGACCGTGATCACGCAGCCGCGCGTGGGCGATGGCCTGCCGCAGGGCCGGGATGCCTGGTCCGGGCGGGTACTGGTTGACCCCGTCGGCGATGGCCCGCTGGGCGGCCGTCAGCAGCGACGCGGGGCCGTCGGTGTCCGGAAACCCCTGTCCGAGGTTGATCGAACCCGTCGCCGTGGCGAGCGCGGACATCTCGGCGAAGATTGTCGTCGTGTACGGGCGCAACCGGCGGACCAGTGGGTCGGTCAACCGGGCCGTCGACTGTTCGGACGCCAGAGTCATGAGGTATTCCTACCGTGCCCGCGGGTGGCCGGGGACCCCGGTCGCGGTGGCCGCCCGCCGAAGAAGGACCCCAGTTGGCCCTGGCGCAGCGTCGTCAACGGCGCGGCGGGGAACAATGAGGCCATGAGCACCACGGAATCTGGCCCGACCGCAAGAGAATCCACCGAATCTCCGCCGCCTGCGCACGGTCGGCTTGCGTCGGGCGCAGCAGCCGGTCGACCGCAATCCAAGGCCCGGGTTGCGCCGCCGGCCTCCGCCGGCTTCGGGTCCGACGTGCTGAGCCCGGCCGACCAGGAACGCCGCCGCCGGCTGAACCTGATGAAGGCCGTCGCGACCGGCGCCCTGGTGCTGATGGCCATCATCTTCGTGATCGCCTTTTCCCTCGAGGAGCGGTACCCGTGGCTCGGTTACGTTCGGGCGATGGCCGAGGCCGGCATGGTCGGCGCGCTGGCCGACTGGTTCGCGGTCACGGCGCTGTTCAAACGGCCACTGGGCCTGCCGATCCCGCACACCGCCATCATTCCGAACCGCAAGGACGCCATCGGCTCGTCGCTGTCGGAGTTTGTGGCCACCAATTTCCTGTCCGAAGCGGTGGTCCGGGAGAAGCTCGCCGGCTTCTCGGTAGCCAAGCGGATCGGCGATTACCTGTCCAAGCCGGAATCCGCGGAGCGGGTGACAGCGGAACTGGCGACGGCCGTTCGGGGCATCAGCAACGTCCTGAGTGACGACCAGATCGCCGACTTGCTCGAATCCATGGCCCGGCGGAAAATCGCCGAAACGAAGATCGGTCCACCACTGGGCAGGATCGCTGCGGAAGTCTTCGAACGCGGTGACCATCACCCGCTTGTCGACTTCATCACCGAGCGTTGCTACGAATGGATCCGGGACAACTACACCGCCGTGTCGCGGGTGGTCTCTCAACGCGCACCGTCCTGGTCGCCGCGCTTCCTGGACGGATTCGTCGCCGACCGGATCTACAACGAGGTGTTGGCCTTCGCCGAGGCGGTCAAGAACGATCCAGGTCATCAGCTCCGGATCGCCCTTGACCGGTTCCTCGGCGAGTTCGCCGTCGATCTGCAGACTGACCCGGCGACGATCGAGCGGGCGGAGTCGATCAAGGACCAGATCGTCAGCAACGCCGAGGTGCGATCCCTGGCGGCAAGTGCCTGGACGTCGATCAAGGACGCACTGGTTCAGGCAGCAGAGGACCCCAACTCCCCATTGCGTCGCTCGGTGACCAACGGCCTCGTCTCCTTCGGCACCACGCTCACCGAGGACGGTCCAATGGCCAGGAAGGTCGACGGCTGGGTTGCCGACGCCGCCGGGTATCTGGCCCGGAACCACGCGCGCAGCATCACCGGGATCATCGACGAGACCATCGCCCGCTGGGACGGGGTGGCCACCAGCCGAAAGATCGAACTGCAGGTCGGGCGCGACCTCCAGTTCATCAGGATCAACGGCACCGTTGTCGGGGCCTTGGCCGGTCTGCTGATCTATACCTTCGCCCAGCTGGTGCTGCGCTGACCCCTCGGCCGTTGACGGCCTGGCCGTTGACCGCCGAGCCGTGCGAGCGGGACTGTCGGACCCTGATGCTGAGATGGAGCCATGACATCAGCACCAACGCCTACCCCACCCGGAGGCCCGACGGCGGGTCGACCCATCGCTACTTTCGATCTCGCGGTACTCGACACGCCGGAGCCGCAGGCACTCGCCGACTTCTACCGCGCGTTGCTCGGCTGGGAGATCGTCGACGTGGACGACGACTGGATCGCGATCCGCGGGGGCGGCGGGGCCGGGATAGCCTTTCAGCTGGCACCTGACTTCGTCCCGCCAACCTGGCCGGACGACACGATCCCGCAGCAGGGCCACCTCGATCTGAACGTCCCCGATCTGGATGTCGCCGAGGCGCAGGTGCTGGCCATCGGGGCACGGGCCACCGGCGAGCCGCAACAACCCAGCAGCTTCCGGGTGTATCTGGATCCTTCTGGTCACCCGTTCTGCCTCTGTCTGCAGCCGGGTTAGCACGAGCCGGAAAGCTGGCAGGCTGGCTGCCGTGCGCTTCGTCCCGGTCACGCCCGATCGCCTCATCGAAGAGTTGGCCGGTTGGATCCATGGCCTTGAGGCCGAGCACCCAGTGGTGGGGTTCGACGGAGCAGCCGAAGTCGGCGCCGCGACACTCGCGGACGCGGTCTCGGCCCGGGTTCGGGCACTGGGCCGGCCCGTCATCCGGGTCTCGACCAGTTGGTGGTGGCGGCCGGCGTCGTTGCGGCTGGAGTTGGGCCGCACTGACCTCGACATGTTGCTGAGCGGTTGGGTCGACACCGCCGCACTGCGCCGGGAGCTCCTCGAACCGTTGCGGCCAGGGGGTTCCGGGTGGTATCTGCGGCGTCTACGTGATCCGCGTTCGGACCGCTCGCTACGCGAAGAGCGAGTTCGTGTTGCGCCCGCGTCCGTGGTGCTGCTCGACGGTCCCTTCCTGCAGGCGTCCGGTCTCGATAGCGACGCCGCCGGGCTGGTCGGAACCGTGTACCTGCAGGTCTCCACGAGCACTCTCGACCGTTCGCTACCCGGTGACCGCCACTGGTGGGTCGAGGCCTTCGAGCGCTACCGGGACGAGGACCAGCCGGCCAGCAGGGCTAAGGCTGTTGTTGCGTTTGACCATCCGGCCGCGCCGGCGATCGCCTGGCGGCGGGAGCCGGAAGGTGAGCCTCATCACCCCACCCATCTGCGCTAACCGTAGTGCTTGCAATTGCAAGCAGGCCGCGTACCGTGGGAAGTATGACATTGCGAGGAGTAGTTCCGGTGGGGCGCGGGTGATGGACCTGAACCCGGTGCTGACCCCCGTACGGGACTTGGGCGAGTTCATCAGGGAGCAGCGCACCGCCGCCCAGATCTCCATTCGGGGCCTGGCCGCGAAGGCCGGCGTCTCCAATCCCTACCTGTCCCAGGTGGAGCGAGGGCTGCGTCGGCCGAGCGCGGAAATCCTCGCGCAAATCGCACACGGCCTGTCGATCTCGGTGGAGTCCCTGCTCGCCAAGGCCGGGATCTTGGAAACCGCGGAATCCCCGGGCGTCGTCATCGCAGTTCGCGCCGACGAGGTGCTGACCGAGCGCCAGAAGTCCGCACTGATCGACATCTACGCGGCCTTCCGCAAGGAGACAGAGGCAGCAGTCGCCCTCGCAGCAGCTACCGCGATAGCCGCCGAACCGGTGGAAACACCGGCGATCGACGGCCCGACCGTTACCGATCCGGGCCCCGAATCGCCAGCACTACCCGCCTGACGGCGCCGCCGAACAGCTCACTACGCCGCACTCAATTGCACGCAAGAGGCATCGAAACCTGATGCCGGAAGGAGCACCTCATGTCCATCGTGACAGATTTCCGGGCCGTCTCGGAGAATGCGATCGAGCAGCTCGCCGACCGCTTCGATGACCTGCCAAGGCCGCTGCTCGCCGCCATCGGCGCGGGCGACCTGGCCGTTGAACAACTCGCCGCACTGCGGGAGAGCCTGCTGGCACAGCTCGCCGAGAGCGCCGCCCGGCCGGCCGATCTGCGCACTTTCAGCGCGGATCTCCCCGGCAAGGCGCAACACGCTGCTGCCGACTACGTGGGCAAGGTCACCGAGACCGCGACCGACTATGTCGGCAAGGTCCAGCAAACCGCGAGCGGCTACGTCGGCAGAGTGACCGACACCGTGACTGACTATGTCGGCAAGGCCCAGCAGGCGGCGACCGGGTACCTCGGCAAGGCCTCGGACAGTGCGACCAGCTACGCGGACAAGGCGCAGCAGGTCGCGTCCGGCCTGCCGGGCAGGGCGCAACAGGCAGCAGTAGAGCTGCCCGGCAAAGCTCAGCAGGCCGTCGGCGAGTTGCCGGAAAAGGCCCAGAAGCTGGTCAGCGATCTCGGCAAGGCCCCGGAGTCGGCCGCAGAACTGTCTGCCCGCGCTCAGCAGATCGCCGTTGACGTGTCCGAGTCGATCCAGTCGTTCGCGACCCAAGTGCCGGCGAGGACTCAGGAACTCGTCGCGGAACTGCCGGCGAAGATCGCCGAATTCACCGGCGATCTGACCGTCGAAACCGTTCGCGACACCCTGGAGGCGTACACCCAACTGGTCGGCGCGATCTACGGCAGTCTCGCCGATCGAGGCGACCGGACATGGTCCCGGGTGCGGTCCGCTTCGCTGAAGCCCGGCACCGTCGTGGAAGCCGCGGTCAGCGTCCCCCGCGCTGCCAAGGCCGCTGCAAAGACGGCCACCCGGAAGGCACCCGCCGCGGCCCCGCGCAAGGTCGGCACGGCCAACAAGGTGACAACCGCAGCTCCAACAACGGCTCGTGCGGCCAGGGCTGCGGCGCCGAAGCAAACCGCCGCAAAGCCGGCTCCGAAGGTCGCCACCGCACAGCGCGCCGCGGCCAAGCCAACCGCTGCCAAGGCAACCGCGCCGAAGTCGGCAGCAAAGGCTGCCGCGGACAAGACGGCCGCACCCAAGTCGGCCGAACCCAAGTCGGCGGCAGCCAAGACGGCCGCACCCAAGACGGCCCGCACGAAGGCGGCCGCCAAGGAGGGCACCCCCAGCACGCCACGGGCCCGCACGGTGAAGGCGGCCACTCGGCGCCCGACGGTAGCCAGCACCGACGCAAGCTGACAGTTGGCGTTCACCGACGACAGGCAGTGATGCCCATGAGCGGGAGCTGCTCGTGGCGGGCCGGAGACCTCTTCAGGTCTCCGGCCTTCGTCATCCTCAACGGAGTTTCCGCTCGACGATCGGCCGGCGACATGCCCGCCGTGCTGTGGATCTGCCTCGAGTGCTGGACCCGGCCCGGCTGGCACGTACCCTTACCGAGTGGGCCTGATCATTCCGATCATCGAGATCGTGACCTTGTTGCTTGCCATCGGCGGCGCGATCACCGGGGTATTTGCGGCCGTGGACGCTGCCAGCCGCAGGTCGGATGCCTTCGCAGCCGCTGACAAGCAGACCAAGGGCACCTGGGCCGGGATCACCGTGGCCTGCGCTGTGGTGCTCGGCCTGGCGTTTTTCGGCGGCGTATTCGCGCCGCAGAACCTGCTGTGGCTGGCCGGACTCACCGGGAGCCTCGTCTACCTGTTGGACGTCCGGCCGCGGCTGCGCGAGGTACAGCGCGGCGGGCGCTGGTAACGCCTCGAACTTCGGTGAAGGCCCGGCTCACAGCAGGAAAGACCGAGCCCGGCGTCGGATCGACGACGCCGAGCCCCGGCCCTGATCGAACTCAGCTGTGCGCGGCCTGCCGACCCGGGCTGGGTGCCTCGACGGCGTCGCCCTCGCGGTGCGTGTGCCGGTCGCCGGTGGCAATGGCCGCCTCGGCGGCAAGTCGCTTCTTCTCTCGATCGTAGGAAATGCCGATCTCGATCTCGGCCTCTTCCCGACCCACCCAGTTCGCGCCCTCGACGCTCTTTCCGGGCTCGAGGTCCTTGTAGACCTCGAAAAAGTGCTGGATCTCCAACTTCTCGAAGATGTTCAGATCCCCGATGTCCTGCAGGTGCGCCTGCCGCGGGTCGTTCGCCGACACGCAGAGCACCTTGTCGTCCGGCCCGGCCTCGTCCGTCATCCGGAACATGCCGATCGCCCGCGCGGTGACGAGGCAGCCGGGGAACGTCGACTCGGCCAACAGCACCAGGGCATCCAGTGGGTCGCCGTCCTGCCCGAGGGTGTCGTCGATGAAGCCGTAGTCAGCCGGGTACTGCGTCGCGGTGAACAGCGTCCGGTCGAGCCGGATCCGGCCCGAATGGTGGTCCACCTCGTATTTGTTGCGACTGCCCTTAGGGATTTCGATGGTCACGTCGAAGTCCACGAGTGTCACCTTTCAAGAATGCGTCTGAAGGTCAGCGGTGGTCGAAGTGCCCCCACCGCAGACCCGAACCGCGGGCACGATTCGGGGTTGTCCCCGGATCGGTGGCCCGGAACGGGCCCGATCAGACTCTAGTCTGGACCCGGTCGTCGGGCTCGCCGTACGTACCCTGATCGGTGAGCCCGATCACCAGCACAGAGGGAGTACCAGTGGCTGCGTCACCCGCGTCCCGTCGGACAGTGATCATTGTCGCGGCCGTTGTTGTCGCGGCATTGGTGGCCGTCGGGGCGGTGGTCTTCTTCACCACCAGGGGTTCGACGTCGACGACGGCCGGATCCGAAACCGCGGCCGCCGACATTGTCGACCCGCCCGTCGCGCTGCCACCGCCCAGAATCGTCCCACTCGCCGCGTCCGAGAAGGTCCCGACAACGGCGGGTATCGAGGCCCAGTTGGCTGCCCAGTTGGGCGACCCCGCGCTGGCCCAGTTCTCCGGGGTGATCATCGATCCGACCACCGGTGCCGTTCTGTGGAACAAGGAATCGAACAATCCGCAGCTCCCGGCCTCCACGGCCAAACTGCTGACCGGTGCCGCCCTGCTGACCTCGGTCGATCCGACCAGTCGATTCATCACCAAGGTCGTGCAGGGTGACCAGGAGGGTGACATCGTGCTGGTCGGCGGTGGCGACGTCACCCTGTCGGCCCGGAACGAGGGTGTCGGCACCGTGTATGACGGCGCCCCGCTGATGGCCGACCTTGCCGCGCAGGTCCGGGCGAGCGGAGTCGACGTCAAGCGGATCGTGCTGGACACCGACTACTGGTCGGGTCCGGATCTGGCTGACGGTTGGCAGACCGGCGACATCCGTGGCACCGCCGCCAGCGCGCAGGGCTTCATTACCCGGATGTCCCCGCTGATGGTTGATGGCGACCGCGAGGATCCGGCCAACGAGAACTCGATCCGGACCGGGGACCCCGCGAACGCAGCGGGGAAGGCTCTCGCCCGGCTGCTCGGCAACCCGGACCTGCCGCTGGTGGACGGCACGGCGCCCGAGGACACTGCGGTCATCGGGCAGGTGTCCTCGCAGCCGATGTCGGTGCTGCTGGCGCAGGCCCTGGAGAACTCCGACAACGTGCTTGCCGAGGCCCTTGCCAGGCAGGTGGCCATCGCCCGCGGGGCCCCGCCCAGCTTCGCCGGTGCGTCCGCGGCCATCATCGAAGCGCTCGAGGACCTCAAGATCGACTCCATCGGCATCGAGATGTTCGACGGCTCCGGCATCTCCACCAAGGACCGGGTGCCGCCCGCCGTGCTGGCCCAGGTGGTCGCGCTGGCCGTTAAGGGCGAACCGCCCGCACTGCGCAACCTGCTCACCGGGCTCCCGGTGGCCGGCGTCTCCGGCAGCCTCGCGACCCGCTACCAGGACCCCGGCTCCAGCGCCGGCGCCGGGTGGGTGCGGGCCAAGACCGGGTCCCTCGAGGTCACCTACGCGCTGGCGGGATACGTGCCGGACGTCGACGGCCGGATCCTGGTGTTCGCGTTCGTGTCCAACGGGGTGGATTCCGTCACCACCCGTCCCGCGTTGGACGCGCTTGCCGCCGGGCTCCGCGGCTGCGGGTGCGTCTGAGCGTTCTTGCCGTTGCTCTACCGTGGCTCTGGTGAGCGCAGATGTGAGCACGGCCCCGATCGACTGGGCGGCAGCAGTACGGGCCGGGCAGAAGCTCGCGCCGACCGGACCGTCCGTGACCGCCGCTGAGGCGGCCGGGGTGGTGGCCGACCTACGGGCATTTTCCGCCCGCGCCGAACTCGCCGTCCGCGACACCACCGGGCTCGGCCACGGACTACCCGTCGATGACGCCGATGTGGTTGATCGGCCCGGCTGGGTCAAGGCCACCGCGGAGGGCATGGAGCTACTGGCCGCACCGCTGACCGCGAAGCTCGCCGGTGCGGGCGGGCGGACGCCCGGTGCCTGGACGCGCGGCGCCGCCGGATCGCAGGTCGGCTTCATTCTGGGGTTTCTGTCCGGCAAGGTGCTCGGGCAGTTCGATCCGCTCGGCGGTGATCCGGCCAAGCCGGGCCGGCTGTTGCTGGTGGCGCCGAACATCGTCAAGGTCGAACGAGAGCTCGGCGCCGATCCGACGGATTTTCGGTTGTGGGTCTGCCTGCACGAGAGCACCCACCGGCTCCAATTCACGGCGGTTCCTTGGCTCCGCGAGTACTTTCAGTCGCTGGTCGGCGAATTCGCCGAGAAGGCCGATACCGACCCAACCCAAATGCTGCAGCGGGCCGTCACGGCCATCAAGGGTGGCAAGGAACGGTCATCGTGGATCGAGGGCATCCAGTCGCCGGAACAACGCGCCGTGTTCGACAAGCTGATGGCGATGATGACGCTGCTGGAGGGCCACGCGGATCACGTGATGGACGCTGTCGGCCCGACGGTCGTGCCGTCCGTTGCCGTCATCCGGGCGTCGTTCACCGAGCGTCGCAAACGGACTAAGGGCCCGATCGACCGGCTCCTGCGGGCGTTGCTCGGGATGGACATGAAGCTCGCCCAGTACGTCAAGGGCGGTGCGTTTGTCGGGGCGGTTGTCGACCAGGTCGGAATGGCGTCCTTCAACGCCATCTGGACCTCACCGGAGACGCTGCCGACCCGGGCAGAAATCGCCGAACCGGCGGCCTGGGTCCGCCGCGTACACGGCTGACATCACGAGAATGTCCAGGGGAGTGTCTCGGCCCGCTGATCGTGCAGTCCTTCCGGCGGACCTCAGAGCCGGTGAGGTCGCTGTCGCCGTTGCAACCTGGCTGGCGCAATACACCGCGCCGCGGGATCCGCTGATCGTCGCCTGCTCCGGTGGCGCTGACTCCTTGGCGCTCGCTGTTTCCACCCACCTGGTCGTGACGGCGGCATCCCGGGTCGATCCGGGATCGAATCATCGTCGCGTGCTGGTGGGTGCGACCGTCGACCACGGCCTCCAGCCCGGTTCGGCCGACCGGGCCAGAGGCACCGCGGACCTGCTCACCGGGCTCGGTTATCAGCGGACCGAGGTACTCACCGTTACGGTCGGCGGGCCTGGCGGCCCCGAGGCAGCCGCCCGGCGGGCCAGGTACCTCGCCCTGCAGGAACTCGCCGAGCAGATCGGGACACCGGAGCAACCTTGCGCCGTGCTGCTCGCGCACACCGCGGACGACCAGGCCGAGACGGTGCTGCTGGGCCTGGCCAGGGGATCGGGCCCGCGGTCGATCGCCGGGATGCGGCCTTGGCGCCCACCGTGGGGCCGACCACTGCTCGGCGTGACGAGGGCGACAACAGAAGCGACCTGTCGGGCGGCCGGTCTGTCGCCGTGGCAGGACCCGCACAACAGTGACCCGGCCTTCACTCGGGTGCGGTTGCGTCGTGAGGTGCTACCACTGCTCGAGGACGTCCTCGGAGGTGGGGTCCGGGACGCCCTGGGCCGGACCGCCGACCTGATGGCCCAGGATCTGCAAGCACTTGACGACATGGCTGCGGCGGTGTTCGAACGAGTCACACTCGCGGACGGAGCGATCGACGCGGCCGCGCTCGCCGGACAACCGTCGGCGATCAGGGGACGAGTGCTGCGCGCCTGGAGCATCGCCGGGGGCGTCGGCCAGTTGACCTACGAGCACCTGACCCGGATGGATCACCAACTCGACCGGTCAGGCTCGCCGCAGGTGCGGCTGCCGGGCGGCTTCGACGTGGTGAAGGACGGGCAGCTGCTCAGACTGCTCCGGATCGGGGTCGCCGAGGGCGGCGTCTCGACGCAATGGCAAGCTCAGCTGCGGCGCCAAGTGCAGGCGTCCAGCCAGTATCCGATCCAGCCTTTGTCCGATCCGACCCGGTGGGAGAGCCGTGACCGGTCCTGAGCTGTCGACATCCGCCGCGGGTTCCAGCACCGCCGGGTGGTCGAGCCTGACGACCCATTTCAGCAGCGCCGATGCGATCCCGGCGGCCCAGGGCTGGGATCCGGGTGCCGAGCACGGCTATCACGGCGAGCTGTCCGCCGTGCTGATCCCGGCGGCGACCCTGCAGGCAAAGATCGTCGAGCTGGCCGCCGCGGTCGCCGCCGACCACACCTTCGACACGCCGCCACTGCTGATCTGCGTGCTCAAGGGCGCCGTCATGTTCACCACCGACTTCGCCAGGGCGCTGCCGATCCCGTCCGAACTCGAGTTCATGGCGGTGTCGTCCTACGGGTCGGCGACGTCGTCATCGGGTGTGGTCCGCATCCTCAAGGACCTCGACCGGGACATCACCGGCCGCCGGGTGATCATCGTCGAGGACATCATCGATTCCGGGCTCACGCTGTCCTGGCTGCTGAAGAACCTGGCGACCAGGAGTCCGGCGGCGGTTGACATCGTGGCTCTGCTGCGTAAGCCCGAGGCGGTCAAGGTCGAGGTCGATGTCCGCTACGTGGGATTCGACATTCCCACCGACTTCGTCGTCGGTTACGGGCTGGACTACAACGAGCGCTACCGGGATCTGCCCTTCGTCGGGCTGCTCGGCGAACATATGTACCGCTGACCGGGAACCACAACGGGACGGCGGGAGTTCAAGCTCTCGGCTATCCCTTCGGTGAACACCGGCGGTGACGTCGGGGCCGCGCGGTAGTCTGAAAACCACTGGTCGCGCCCTGCGCTGCCCGGATCTGTTGGGTTCGCCGGATTCCCGTCAACGGAGTTCAGCCGGTCCGGCGCATCCGGCCCGTTGGGCTCGCACACTCGAGAACGTCAGGGAGGGTCGAGGCCGCGAGCGGCCGAAAGCCACATGGATATGAAACGCCTAGTCCGCTCACCGCTGGTGTGGATCGCCGTGGCGCTGGTGCTGTACCTGACGTACTCGTTCTTCGCCGACGAGACCCGCGGGTATGTCACCCAACCGACGTCGGTCGCCCTCGCGCAACTGAAGGACGGAAACGTCACTCAGGCGACCATCGACGACAAGGAGCAACGGCTCCGGCTCGACCTGACCAACCCGGTCGATGGCTCGACCAAGATCTACACGTCCTACCCGGCGCAGTCGACCGACGAGATCTTCAACGATGTCCAGGCGGCGAACATCTCCGGCGGGTACAACACCACCGTCACCAGCGAATCGACGCTGTTCTCGCTGCTGATCTACCTGATCCCGGTCGGGCTGATCATCTTGTTCCTGCTCTGGATGATGAACAACGCCCAGGGCGGCGGCAACAAGGTCCTCTCGTTCGGCAAGTCCAAGGCGAAGCTGTTGACCAAGGACATGCCAGTCACCAAGTTCACCGACGTCGCCGGCGCCGACGAGGCCGTCCAGGAGCTGGACGAAATCCGGGACTTCCTGGCGAATCCGACGCGGTACCAGGCCTTGGGTGCGAAAATCCCCAAGGGTGTCCTGCTGTACGGCCCGCCCGGTACCGGCAAGACGCTGCTGGCCCGTGCCGTGGCCGGCGAGGCCGGGGTGCCGTTCTACTCGATCTCCGGCTCGGACTTCGTCGAGATGTTCGTCGGCGTCGGCGCCTCCCGGGTGCGTGACCTGTTCGAACAGGCCAAGGCGAACGCGCCGGCCATCATCTTCGTGGACGAGATCGACGCTGTCGGTCGGCACCGCGGTGCCGGCATGGGCGGCGGGCACGACGAGCGCGAGCAAACCCTCAACCAACTGCTGGTCGAGATGGACGGTTTCGAGGCCAAGGGCGGGATCATCCTGATCGCCGCCACCAACCGGCCCGACATCCTCGACCCCGCGCTGCTGCGGCCGGGCCGGTTCGACCGGCAGATCCCCGTCGGACAGCCGGATCTCAAGGGCCGGCAGGCGATTCTGGCCGTGCACTCCAAGGGCAAGCCGTTCGCACCCGATGTCGACTTCCTCCCGCTGGCCAAGCGCACCGTGGGGATGTCCGGCGCCGACCTGGCCAACGTGATCAATGAGGCGGCTCTGCTGACCGCTCGCGAGTTCGGCACGGTGATCACCAACGCCGCGCTGGAGGAATCCGTCGACCGTGTCGTCGGCGGACCCGCGCGTCGCGGCAAGGTCATCTCCGAGAAGGAGAAGAAGATCACCGCGTACCACGAGGGAGGACACGCGTTGGCGGCCTGGGCCATGCCCGGCCTGGAACCCGTCTACAAGGTGACGATCTTGCCCCGCGGCCGCACCGGTGGCCACGCGTTGGTCGTTCCCGAGGACGACAAATCGCTGATGACGCGGTCGGAGATGATCGCCCGGCTGGTGATGGCGATGGGTGGCCGTGCCGCCGAGGAACTGGTGTTCGCGGAGCCGACTACCGGAGCATCGTCCGATATCGCGCAGGCCACCAAGATCGCCCGCGCGATGGTCACCGAGTACGGGATGTCCGCCAAGCTCGGGGCCGTCAAGTACGGCCACGGCGACGACGAACCGTTCCTCGGCCGCACCTACGGCAGCGGCCCGGAGTACTCCATCGAGGTCGGCAGCGAGATCGACGGCGAGGTGCGGGCGCTGATCGAGGCTGCCCACACCGAGGCATGGGCAGTACTCAACACCTACCGGGACATCCTGGACTCCCTGGCGTCCGCGTTGCTGGAGAAGGAGACGCTGGACCGCAGGGATCTCGAGGTGATCTTCGCCGAGGTCGAGAAGCGGCCCAGGATCACCACCTTCGACGAGTTCGGGCCGCGACTGCCGTCCGACCGGCCGCCGATCAAGACCCCGGGTGAGCTGGCCATCGAGCGGGGTGAGCCGTGGCCGCCGCCCGAGCAACTGCCAGCAGCGGTCGACGCCCCCGTTCCCGTCGGCGCCGTCTCCGGTTACCCCGGCCAGAGCGGCTACAACACCGGACCCGGCTACCCGGGTTCCGGGCCGGCCCCGATGTCCGGACCGCAACCGTCCCAGGCGCCACCGAACTGGACCGGCGGAGTGTTGCCGGGTCCGCTCGCCCCGATGCCCGGCTGGCAGCCCGGTCAGGATCCAGGGAACCGGCCGCCGCGGCTGCAGAAGGACGCGGCGCCCCAGTCCGGCGCCCCGGGCGGCTATCCGGGCGCCGGTGGACCGTACGACGCAGGTCCGCATCGGGGGTATCCGAACGGACCGGGGGCGAACGGGCACGGCGGCGCAAACGGAACGAGCCCGTCGTGGCCCGGTCACAACGGCGTCAACGGTGGAAACAACGGCGGTCCCAATAACTCCGGTGCCAACGGTGGCCCCACCAACGGCGGTGCCAACAACGCCTTTCCCGACAGCAGCGGTGGCCAGGGGAACAGCGGACCGGCCGGTAGCGACCCAACGGATCCATGGGCGCCGCCGACAGACCCGCGGTCGTCGTGACCGATCGGCTCAGCGAGGTTGCCGTCGACGGCCGCGGTGCGGCCGCGGTCGGGCTCGCCAATGGCCAGTCCACGTCGGGCCTCGTGAAGCCGTTCTTCGACGCCGCGCGAGCCGAGGCCGCGGTCCGCGAACTGCTCATCGCCGTCGGCGAGGACCCGGACCGGGACGGTCTGCGCAACACCCCCGGCCGGGTCGCTCGGGCCTACGCCGAGCAGTTCGCCGGGCTGAACACCGACCCGTCGACGGTGCTGAACACCTCCTTCGACGAGAACCACAACGAGATGATCCTGATGCGGGACATCGACTTGTACTCGACCTGCGAGCATCACCTGGTGCCCTTCTTCGGCAAGGCGCATGTGGGTTACATCCCGGGCCGGGACGGGCGCGTCACCGGACTGTCCAAGCTGGCCAGGCTGGTCGACGGGTTCGCGAAACGACCGCAGGTCCAGGAACGGCTGACCACGCAGATCGCCGATGCGCTCGTCGATCGACTGCAGCCGGCCGGGGCGATCGTGGTGATCGAGGCCGAGCACCTTTGCATGGCCATGCGCGGCGTTCGCAAGCCCGGTGCCGTGACGACCACGTCCGCGGTGCGCGGGATCTTCCAGTCGCAGGACCGCACGCGCGCCGAGGCGATGAGCCTGATCACGGGCCGGTGACCGACATGGTCACACCGGCGGGCCGCAGGCCCGCCGACCCCGCGACAGCGGCGCCCGGCGATCGGACTCCAGCAGCCGATCGTGCGCTGGTGATGGGGGTCCTCAACGTCACCGCCGACTCCTTCTCCGACGGCGGTCGCTATCTGGATTTCGCCGCGGCCATTGCTCGAGCCCGCGAACTGGTGGCCAACGGGGCCGACATCATCGACGTCGGCGGCGAGTCGACAAGGCCCGGTGCCCATCGGGTGCTGGCCGCCACCGAGTCCGAACGCGTGGTCCCGGTGATCGCCGAGCTCGCCGGGGACGGCATCGCCTGCAGCGTGGATACCACCAGAGCCTCGGTGGCCGCCGCCGCGCTGGCGGCGGGGGCGCGGATGGTCAATGACGTGTCCGGGGGACTCGCCGACCCGGAGATGTCGGCCGTCGTCGCCGATGCGGGCGTCCCGTGGATCCTGATGCACTGGCGCGGGCACAGCGCCGACATGGACGAGCTGGCCAGCTACCACAACGTTGTTGAACAGGTGCGCGCCGAACTGCTGGATCGGGTGGCCGCCGCGGTGGCCGCCGGCGTTGACGAATCGGCCATCGTGCTGGACCCCGGACTGGGTTTCGCCAAGACGGCCGAGCACAACTGGTCGCTGCTCCGGGCGCTGCCGGAGATGACCGGCCTGGCCGGACCCGGTTGGGGATTTCCGGTGTTGATCGGGGCATCCAGGAAGCGTTTCCTCGGTGCGCTGCTGGCCGCCGATAACGGACCCCGCCCGCCGGACGGCCGCGAGGCGGCCACCACGGCCATTTCGGCGCTGGCCGCGGCGGCCGGAGTGTGGGGTGTCCGGGTGCACGAGCCGGCCGCATCGCTGGACGCCGTGCGGGCAGCCGCGGCCACCACCGGACGCGGGCCGGTGCGGGACCTGGCCTGGCCGGCGCCGAAGGCGGCCCGTCATGGCTGATCGGATTACCCTCACCGGCCTTGCGGTTTTCGGGCATCACGGCGTCTTCGATCACGAGAAGCGCGACGGGCAGACATTTGTGGTGGATATCTCGGTGTGGCTCGATCTTTCGCTCGCTGCTGCGACGGATGACCTCACCAAGACTGTGCATTACGGCGAGTTGGCCGAGTTGGCCGCCCGTATTGTCGCCGGGCCGTCCCGCGACCTGATCGAATCGGTGGCCGGTGACATCGCCGATGCCGTGCTGGCCGAATTTCCGGTATCCCCGGTCGACGTCACCATCCACAAACCAGGCGCCCCGATTCCGCTCACCTTTGCCGATGTGAGCGTCACAATCCGTCGATCGGCGGGACAGGGATGAGTGAGCGTCAGCGAGCGATCAGTGGGCCAGGGACCGGTAGTCCGCGAGGGACGAGCGGAGGACCGGGATGAGTGAGCGTCAGCGAGCGATCAGTGGGCCGGAGCCCGGGGCATGACGCGCGCAGTGCTCTCCATCGGTTCAAATATCGGAGATCGGACGGCACATCTGCAGACCGCGGTGGCCGCCCTCGGCCGCTCCGTGCGGGCGGTCTCATCGATCTACCGGACGCCGCCGTGGGGTGGGGTCGAGCAGGACGACTTCTACAACATCGTGGTGATCGCCGAGGACGACCTGGGCGGTGCGGCTCAGTGGTTACAGCGCTGCCAGGAGTTGGAGCAGGCAGCCGGCCGGGAGCGGCTGGTGCGCTGGGGCCCGCGGACGTTGGACGCCGACGTCATTTCCGTTGAACTGCACGGACATCCGGTGATCAGCGCGGACCCGGAGCTCACCCTCCCGCATCCGCGGGCGGCCGAGCGCGGCTTCGTGCTGGTGCCCTGGGCGGAGGTCGATCCGACGGCCGAGCTCCCGGGGGCCGGCCCGATCGCAGACCTGATCGACCGCTTGGACACTTCCGGCATCACCAGGGTCGGGCATGTGCGCTGAACCGCGATGGGTTCCGCGGGAGCACCATGGCTGACGCGAACCGCATGGGCTTCACCCGCCCGCGCGACCTCTTGGTGGTCGGCGTGACCGCCGCCGTGCTCGGCTATGTCGCCATCCGGCTGAGCTACCAGCGGCTCCCCCCATTACCGCGGTTCGCCGGGCTGGCGGCCGCCCTGGTCGGTGTCGGGGAAGCGGTCGCCGGGTTCGGTCTGCGCCGCCGGATCCAGCCGCCGCCGCGCGCAGCGTCCGGCGTCTCGACGCGAAAGCCGGTGCCGCCGTTGACCGCAGCGCGCGCCGTGATGGCCGCGAAGGCGACGTCGCTGGCGGGCGCCGCCGTTGCCGGTCTGTGGATCGGGCTGCTGCTGTACGTCCTACCTTCCTGGTCAACGGTCGCGGCCGCCCAGGCCGACGGAATCTCCGGGATCATCGGCCTGGTCGGGGCGTTCGTGATGATCGGCGGCGCCCTCTACCTCGAAAACTGCTGCCGGGCCCCGGGTGTCGAACTCTGATCTGCGGCGAACCCCCCGCGCCCTCCGGCAAGATGCCCGGGCCAGAAATGCCTACGACATGACGTCGACGACCGTATCGAGCAGTCGCCGCCGCAGATGCTGAGCCTGTTGCGCGAATCCCCGTTGGGCGGCGACGTACTCGGCCTTGCCGGTGGGTGTCTCGATCTGCACAGGTTCGTAACCGAGGTCCGTCAGGTCGTAGGGCGAGGCCCGCATGTCAAGTTCACGGATGGACCTCGCCAACACGAAAGCGTCCACCAACAAGCTGCTCGGCAGGGCCGGAATCAGCTTGTAGGCCCACTTGTAGACGTCCATCGAGGCGTGCAGACAGCCGGGCTGTTCCATCAGCACCTGGGAATCCCGGTTCGGTTGGAAGCCGTTGAGCGGGCGCGCGTGCGGAGTGAAGAACCGGAAGGCGTCGAAGTGGGTGCATCTGATCTGGTGATCCCGCACGACATCGTCGGTGCCTTCCTGACCCAACCGGAGCGGCCAATCCTGATGACGTCGCGCCCCGTCGTCCTGCCGGAAGACCATCGCCCACTCGTGCAGCCCGAAGCAGCCGAAGTGTCCCGGCGCCGCCGCTGTCGCACCGAGCAGGCGGGCGGTGAAGGCGAGCTGGGATCCGCGAGCCTGCCGGAAGGCGTCCAGATCGACGGTGACGAGCGGGCCGCCGCGATCGGACTGCGCGCCGCCCGCCGGCACCCCGACGGCCGGAAGTTGCCGGTGAAATCGCCAGTCCAGCCGATCCGCGGCATCGGCCAAGGCCACTGCGGCCCCCGGGTACCAACGCCTGAGCTGGGCCGGCCGCAACGAGTAGTAGGTGAACAGGAAATCCTCAACCGGGTGCGGGATCTGCCCACCCGCCCTGGCCCGGTGACTGCTGGTCAGTTCGTCGACCCGCGCCTGGTGCGCTTCTACTAGTGGCCGCCACTCGGCGGCGGTCAGTACGGTCAGGGCGCCTGCCGTCACCGGCATGTCGACCGCCACACCTGACAGGTCACCGGGATCCGGACAGCTGGGCTGTCGGGTTGGTGCCGCTGCAGGATCGCCCGCACCTCGGCGTCCAGAACGGCGCGCACCCCTGCGGCGGCCCGAATCACGTAGGAATACGTCTGCTGCAGACCCAGGTAGTCCTCGACACTCTGCTCGCGGGTCCAGGCGATCTCGGTGAGCACCGGGTCGGTGAGCGCCGGATCCCCGGAGAACGGCGCCACCCGGGATTCGAGGTAGATCGAGCTGATCGTTCCGACCGACTGTGTCGCTGCGCCACCATCTTTGGCCGCGGTCGACGGGTGCGCCGGTTCGGCGGCCCGGGCCGACGCGCCGGCCCGACCGGTGCTCCCGCCGACCGGTCGGCCGGCCCGGTTCAGCGCCGATTCCACCTCAAGCACAAGGGGATCGGTGTCGTCATCGTGGTTCCACAGCAAGCAGAGGGTTCCGCCGGGCCGCAGCACCCGGGCAATTTCCGGCAGCGCGCGGCCGGGGTCGAACCAATGAAAGGCCTGGCCGACCACCACTGCGTCGACCGTGGAGTCGGCCAGCGGGATGGACTCCGCGGTACCGGCGACGGCCAGCGCCGTCGGAAATCGCCGACGAAGTTCTTCGAGCATCGATTCGAGCGGCTCGACCGCAACGACCTGCGTGCCGCGGGCGAGTGCCGCGCCGGTGAGCTTGCCGGTCCCGGCACCCAGATCGAGGACCCGTGCCGCCCCGGCGGGCAGGGCGAGAGCGACTGCTGCCGTCGGATAATCGGGTCGCAGCCGGGCATAGAGCGCCGCCTGGTCGGCAAATGCGGTGGCCAATGAGCGGTTGGCGAACGCAGTTCGCCACGAGTCCGCCGTCGGCGAGTCCACGGCTGCCGACCCGCCTCTCTCCGATTCCCTCCGCACCCGTTGATTGTGACTGCTGTGCCCCGCGATTCCCGCATCCGGAACTTAGTTGACGCCGTGCGGGCGAAGGTCGGCGACGCCACCGCTGCAAAGTAGGATTCTCAGCCGTGACGAAGCCGACGAATCCTGCCCAGAGCGAGGGCGACGACCTCCCCGAACAGTTGCGAGTTCGGCGGGACAAGCGGCAACGCCTGATCGACGACGGTATCGAGCCCTACCCGGTCGGCGTCGAACGAACGACGACATTAGCCGCACTAAGGGAGGCTTTTCCGGACCTGCCGCCGGATACCGATACCGGCGAATTGGTCGGCATCACCGGACGGGTCATCTTCCAGCGAAACTCCGGAAAGTTGTGTTTCGCCACCCTTCGCGAGGGCGGCGCCGGTGACACCGGCACCGAATTGCAGGTGATGGTGTCGCTGGCCAGCGTCGGCGCAGATTCGCTGGCGGCATTCAAGTCCACCGTGGATCTCGGGGATCACCTGTTCGTGCACGGGACGGTCATCACCTCAAGGCGCGGCGAACTGTCCGTTCTCGCCGATTCTTGGTCTATCGCGGCGAAAGCACTCAGGCCGCTGCCCGTCGCGCACAAACCACTCTCCGAAGAGAGCAGAGTTCGTCAACGCTATGTGGATTTGATCGTGCGGCCACAGGCAAGGCGGACCGTCGAAGTGCGGAGCGTGGTCAATCGCTCGCTGAGAGCAACTCTGCACCAGCGTGACTATCTCGAAGTGGAAACACCGATGCTGCAGGTGTTGCACGGTGGGGCCGCCGCCCGCCCGTTTGTCACCCATATGAATGCCATGGACATGAACCTCTACCTGCGGATCGCGCCGGAGCTGTACCTCAAGCGCGTCGTTGTCGGCGGAATCGAACGGGTCTTCGAGATCAACCGCAATTTCCGCAACGAGGGAGTGGATTCTTCCCATTCCCCGGAGTTCGCGATGCTGGAGGCCTACGAGGCGTACAGCGACTACAACGGTATGGCCGAACTCACGACAGCCTTGATCCAGCAGGCCACCATTGCCGTGCACGGGTCCACCACGGCCGTGCATGCCGACGGCACCGAGTTCGATCTCGGTGGAACCTGGAAGTCGGTCACGCTCTACGGATCTCTTTCGGAGGCACTCGGGGTGGAAGTGACCGGGGACACGCCGATGGCGGAGTTGGTCGCGCTGGCCGAGAAGGTCGGGGTGCCGGTTGCGCCGCACTATGGTCCCGGCAAACTTGCCGAGGAATTGTTCGACAAGTTGGTGGTCGACTCGCTGGTCGCACCGACGTTCGTCCGGGATTTCCCGGTTGAAACCTCTCCGCTCACTCGTGATCATCGAACCGTGCCCGGTTTGACCGAAAAGTGGGATCTCTACATCCGGGGGATTGAAACGGCCACCGGATACTCGGAACTTGTCGATCCGGTGGTTCAGCGGATGCGATTCATGGATCAGGCTCGATTTGCTGGCCTGGGTGACGCTGAGGCGATGGTGCTGGACGAGGAGTTCCTGCGCGCGATGGAGTACGGAATGCCGCCGTCCGGTGGTATGGGAATGGGTATCGATCGATTGATCATGGCCATGACGGGTTTGGGGATCCGGGAGACCATCTTGTTTCCGTTCGTTCGCCCTGGGGAATGACACCCGGAACGGGCGGCCGGCGCCGAAACCGCAATCATCGTCGGCGCCGTGAATTGTCGACAGCCGTTTCCCGGGGCGGCCGGCGTGGCAGCGCAACCGCTCGCTCCGTGTTCGCCGCGATTGGTTGCTGTGGGTTTGATCGGGTGCGCCACGACTCGTTCGATGACATTTCGTAGATATGGTGGAAAGGCGCGTAAATAGGCACTAGGCTGAGCGTTCGGGGAAAACGTAGGCTTTCTAGGAGGAACAAGCATGGCAACCCAGACCATCGTCACTCTGGTCGACGATCTGGACGGATCCGAAGCATCGGAATCCGTTTCTTTCGCCCTTGACGGGGCGTCGTACGAGATCGATCTGAGTGACGGCAACGCCGACAAGCTGCGCGACGCGCTGGCCGGTTACGTTGCCAGTGCCCGTCGGGTCGACGGCGCACGCCGCGGTCCCGGTCGGCCGCCGAAGGCAGCAAAGACCGCGAAGGTCGCCCGTGGCGCCCGCACCGCTCCGGACCGCGAGCAGACCGCAGCCATCCGCGAGTGGGCCCGGGCCAACGGCCACGAGGTTTCCGAGCGCGGCCGGCTGTCCGCCAGCGTGCTGGCCGCCTTCGAGGCAGCGCACTGATCTGATCCACACCTGGTCGCGCCTCGCGTCCGGCACCTCGGCCCCCGTTCCGCATCCGCGGACGGGGGCTTTCGTGTCTGTCGGTTCGTGTCTGTCGGTTCGTGCCTGCTGAGTCCGTGTCTACTGGGGGCGTGGTTGTCGACCTTTCCGGTACCGCTGACCGGTGCTGTTCGCCCACGGCGTAGCCATCGATATGGCGGAACGAGACACGCTGGGGCAGCGTTAAACAGCAGTGACGGCACGGTGCGCAGTGTCGTCACCGGTCCGTGACTCGCATCGTCGGACCCGCAGCGCCTACTACAGTGAGTCAACCACTGTCGTGAAGGATCGGCGGGCACGTCGATCTGGTGGCAGCGGGACGAGTGGAGCAATCGACCGCATAGCCGCGCACGCCCGTAAGGAGTGCAAAATGTTCGAACGGTTTACCGACAGAGCGCGTCGTGTGGTTGTCCTGGCCCAGGAAGAGGCCCGGATGCTCAACCACAATTACATCGGCACGGAGCACATCCTGCTCGGCCTCATTCATGAGGGCGAGGGCGTTGCCGCCAAGGCGTTGGAATCCCTTGGTATCGCGTTGGAGGGCGTCCGTGCCCAGGTCGAGGAGATCATCGGCCAGGGACAGCAGTCCCCGTCCGGTCACATCCCCTTCACCCCCAGGGCCAAGAAGGTCCTTGAGCTGAGCCTGCGCGAGGCGCTGCAGCTCGGCCACAACTACATCGGCACCGAGCACATCCTGCTCGGCCTCATCCGTGAGGGCGAGGGCGTCGCCGCCCAGGTGCTGGTCAAGCTCGGCGCCGACCTCAACCGGGTCCGCCAGCAGGTCCTGCAGCTGCTCTCCGGCTACCAGGGCAAGGAGACCGCCGCAGCAGAGGGCGGCCGCTCCGAGGGCACCCCGTCCACCTCGCTGGTGCTCGATCAGTTCGGTCGCAACCTCACCCAGTCCGCCCGCGAAGGCAAGCTGGACCCGGTCATCGGCCGGGAGAAGGAGATCGAGCGGGTGATGCAGGTGCTCTCCCGCCGCACCAAGAACAACCCGGTGCTGATCGGCGAGCCCGGCGTCGGCAAGACCGCGGTCGTCGAGGGCCTGGCCCAGGCGATCATCCGCGGCGACGTCCCGCAGACCCTGAAGGACAAGCACCTCTACACGCTGGACCTGGGCAGCCTGGTTGCCGGTTCCCGGTACCGCGGCGACTTCGAGGAGCGCCTGAAGAAGGTGCTCAAGGAGATCCGCACCCGCGGCGACATCATCATGTTCATCGACGAGATCCACACCCTGGTGGGTGCCGGTGCCGCCGAGGGCGCGATCGATGCGGCGTCCATCCTCAAGCCCATGCTGGCCCGCGGTGAGCTGCAGACCATTGGTGCGACGACCCTGGACGAGTACCGCAAGTACGTGGAGAAGGACGCCGCCCTCGAGCGTCGTTTCCAGCCCATCCAGGTCGGCGAGCCGACGGTGGCCCACACCATCGAGATCCTCAAGGGGCTGCGCGACCGGTACGAGGCGCATCACCGGATCACCATCACCGACGACGCGCTGGTGTCGGCGGCCACTCTGGCCGACCGGTACATCAGCGACCGGTTCCTGCCGGACAAGGCGATCGACCTGATCGACGAGGCCGGCGCCCGGATGCGGATCCGCCGGATGACGGCGCCGCCGGACCTGCGCGACTTCGACGACAAGCTCGCCGCGGTCCGCCGCGACAAGGAGTCGGCGATCGACTCGCAGGACTTCGAGAAGGCCGCTGCCCTCCGGGATTCCGAGAAGCAGCTGCTGGCCAAGAAGTCCGAGCGGGAAAAGGCCTGGAAGGACGGCGATCTCGACGTCGTCTCCGAGGTCGATGACGAGCAGATCGCCGAAGTACTGGCGAACTGGACGGGCATCCCGGTCTTCAAACTGACCGAGGAGGAGACCACCCGGCTGCTCAAGATGGAAGACGAGCTGCACAAGCGGATCATCGGCCAGAACCAGGCGGTCAAGGCGGTTTCGCAGGCGATCCGGCGTACCCGTGCCGGCCTGAAGGACCCGAAGCGGCCGTCCGGCTCGTTCATCTTCGCGGGGCCATCGGGCGTCGGGAAGACCGAGCTGACCAAGGCGCTCGCCGAGTTCCTCTTCGGTGACGAGGACGCGCTCATCCAGATCGACATGGGCGAGTTCCACGACCGGTACACCGCGTCGCGGCTGTTCGGTGCCCCTCCGGGGTACGTCGGCTACGAAGAGGGCGGGCAGCTCACCGAGAAGGTGCGCCGCAAGCCGTTCTCCGTCGTGCTGTTCGACGAGATCGAAAAGGCGCACCAGGACATCTACAACACGCTGCTGCAGGTGCTGGAAGATGGCCGGCTGACCGACGGTCAGGGTCGCACGGTTGACTTCAAGAACACCGTCATCGTGTTCACGTCCAACCTCGGCACCCAGGACATCTCCAAGGCGGTGGGCATGGGCTTCGCCCAGGGCACCGATGCGGAGTCGAACTACGACCGGATGAAGCAGAAGGTCAACGACGAGCTCAAGCGGCATTTCCGTCCTGAGTTCCTCAACCGGATCGACGACGTCGTGGTCTTCCACCAGCTCACCACCGTCGAGATCCACCAGATGGTCGACCTGATGCTCAAGCGTGTCGAGGGTGCGCTGAAGAACAAGGACATGACCATGGAGGTCACCGAGGCAGCGAAGACACTGCTCGGCGAGCGCGGGTTCGACCCGGTGCTCGGCGCGCGGCCGCTGCGTCGCACCATCCAGCGGGAGATCGAGGACAAGCTCTCGGAGAAGATCCTGTTCGACGAGATCCGTCCCGGCCAGATCATCCTCGTGGACGTCGAGGGCGAGGGTAAGGACCAGGAATTCACCTTCCGCGGTGAGACCCGGCCGTCCGCCGTTCCCGAGGTTGTTCCGGTTGGCCTGGCCACCGACGCCGGCGAGGCAGTCTGATCGGTTGTGCCTGTTCTGGCCCGGTCCCTTCCTGGGACCGGGCCAGAGCTGTTTCCTAGTGCGGTAGCTCGAGATGGTCGGGCAGCACGCGGATCGCCAGGCCGTCGACGACCAGTGAGGCGACACAGCGGCGGACCTGGTCGACGTCCGTTGTCACCGCATTCAGCGCGCTCTCCGGGACCGGCACTGCGCTGTGCCGCAACACCGCCATGATCCGGCCACGAACCTGCCGATCGGTGCCGTGCCAGCTCTGGACCGGGCGCTTGGCCGTGCCGGCAACGGAGCCGGCGAGCCGCCATCGGCAACGGTCGGCCAGCGGGCACGATCCGCAGGCAGGGGAGCGGGCCGAACACACCAGGGCGCCGAGCTCCATCACGGCCGCGGAGAACCGGGCAGCCCGGGCCGGCTCCTCCGGCAGCAGGGTGTCCATCTCCGTGCGATCAGCGGCGGTCGCCGGTTCCCGCGGTTCGTCCCGGCCGCGGACGACCCGGGACAGCACCCGCCGCACGTTGGTGTCCACCACCGGTGTCCGGGCGCCGAAGGCGAACGCGGCAACAGCCCTGGCGGTGTACTCGCCGATACCCGGCAGCCGCAGCAGGCTCTCGACGGTATTCGGAACGACCCCGCCATGATCGACGGCGATGGCGGTCGCGGCGGCGTGTAGCCGCATCGCCCGACGCGGGTAACCCAGCCGGCCCCACGCCCTGATCGCATCAGCCGGGGAGTCCGCGGCCAGATCGGCCGGCTGCGGCCAGCGCTGCAGCCACCCGTCGAACACCGGCAGCACCCGCACGACCGGGGTCTGCTGCAGCATCACCTCGCTGACCAGCACGGCCCAGGGCGAGGCGGCCGGACCGCGCCACGGCAGGTCCCTGCCTTGGGCGTCGAAGAATCCGATCAGCGTGTCGACATCGAGCGGAGACGGCCCGGCATCGTGTGCCTGCTGCAGTCGATGCCGGTGGGCCGCGGGCTCAGTGACCGGCGGCCGCACCATCGGAGTCCGCGGCAACGGCACCGGCGACAACGGCTCGGGCCGATCCCGCCGGCGGTGGCGTGGCGACCGGCGCGAGCTGCCCGGTCGGCTGCTCGCCGTCCACGAAGACCTCTTCGAGCAGGCCGGTGTTGACGTCGAAGATGAAGCCCCGGACCGCGTCATGGTGCAACAGGAACGGCGAATCCCGGATGCGTCGCAGCGACTCCCGCACGCTGTCGTGCGGATCCTTGAAGGCCTGCACGGCCCAGGTCGGCCGATACCCGGCGAAGGTGGCCAGGTGCGCCCGGAACTTGTCCTCTTCCAGCCGCGCCAGGCCGCAATCGGTGTGGTGAATGATCATGATCTCGCGGGTGCCCAGCGCGTGCTGGGAGATCGACAGCGACCGGATGACGTCGTCGGTGACGACGCCGCCGGCGTTCCGCAGCAGGTGAACCTCACCAAGGTTCAACCGGAAGGCGCCGTGCCCGTCGATCCGCGCGTCCATGCACATCAGCAGGGCGATCTTCAGCGTAGGCATCGGGCCCATGCCGACCGGGTGGTACTCGGCGGCGGCCAGGTTGCGGGCCAGTAGTTCGTCGATAGCCGTCACACTTCACTCCTCGGCGTTGCTCCCCGGAAACTCGACGCCCCGAGACTACCGTCGCACAAGTGATGCACCCCGTTGGCCCGCTGAATCCGAAGGTGTACTGGGTACGCCGAGTCTCGATCGTGGTGCTCGCAGTAGCCGTCCTGATCGGAATGGTCTGGTTCCTGGCCAGCCGGACCTCTCGCTCGTCCGCCGGGCAGGACACGGCTGCGGCCGCAGTCAACACCTCGGCGGCACCGACCCTGACCGGCGTGCTCGCCGCGTCCAGCGGAGCCAGCCGTTCGACCGTCCCGTCGCCGAGCCCGTCCCCGACCGTCCCACCGGCCAGCAGTTCAGCCGTTGCCAGTCCGGCGCCGTCCCCCGTCCCCGCCGCACCCGATCCGGCGGTCGCGGCAGCAGCCGAGGCAGCCGCCCAGGCCGAAGCCGCCGCTCAGGCAGCAGCCGCCGCTGCTGCTGCTGCGGCCGCACCGGCACCCGAAGCCGCCCCACCTGCTGCTGTCGAGCCGCCACCGGCACCGGCACCCGAGCCGGCCCCCTCGTTCGACGCGCAGGGCAAATTGATCTGCCCGGCGTCGGCGGTGACCGTCACGGCGACAACTGCGGCGCCCAGCTTCGCCGTAGGCAGCCAGCCGAAGCTCGGCATGGTCGTCACCAACACCGGCACCGCCGCCTGCCAGCAGGACGTCTCCGGGACGCAGCAGGTCTACACGGTCACGGCCGCCGACGGTAGCCGCGTCTGGTCGACCACGGACTGCTTCCCGGGTGAGGGCACGGAGGTCAGAGAGCTCACCCCGGGGCAGACCGTGCAGTACACGATCAAGTGGTCCGGTACCTCATCCGCGCCTGGTTGCGCAGGGGAACGGGCCGTTGTCCCAGCGGGTGACTACACGGTTGTCGCGCAACTGGGTGCCTTGAGCAGCCCGCCGACGGGGTTCGCCATCACCGCCTGATCCGTCGACTCCGGGGCTACAGCGCGGCGCCGTAGCGGTCGACGATCGACGATTCGGCGAGCCTGGACAGCCCTTCCCTGACGACCCTGGCCCGCGCCTCCCCGACCCCCTCGACGGCCTGCAGGTCCGCCGCGGTGGCCGCGAGCAGCCCCTGCAGGTTGCCGAAGTGCAGAATCAGCCGATCCAGCACGGCGGGCGGCACCCGGGGAATTCCGGACAGCAGCCGATACCCGCGCGGGCTGACCCCGGCATCGAGCGCGTCGCCGTAGGTCGACAGCCCCAGCACCCGGGCGACGGCCGTCAGGTCCAGCAGGGTCACCTCGTCCAGGTCGTCCAGCGCTGCGACGATCTCCTCGATCTGGTTCGGGCTCTGCTCCGGCGGCAGGTAGTCACGGATCAGCAGTTCCTGCAGACCCTGGGTGCCGCTGAGCATTTCGTCGAGCTGCAGGCCGAGTAGCCGGCCGTCGGTGCCGAGCTCCACGACGTTGCTGGTGAGCTCGTCGGCGATCCGCCGGACCATGAGCAGGCGCTGCAGCACCGTCATGGCGTCCCGCAGGGTCGCGAAGTCCTCGATCTCCAACGCGGACAGCGCCCGAGCGACCTCGTCGAGCCGGAACTTGTAGCGCTGCAACGTGGCCAGCGCCTGGTTCGCCCGGCCCAGGATCGTCGGCGGATCGGCTACCACATGCCGGCGACCGCCGAAGTACAGGTTGATGATCGACATCGAGTGGCTGACCGCGATCACCGGGTGCCCGGTCTGCAGGCCCGTCCGTTCGGCCGTGCGGTGCCGGGTGCCGGACTCGACGGTGGGGATGGTGGAATCCGGGGTCAGCTGGACGTTGGCCCGCAGGATGCGGGTGGCGTCATCGTTCAGCACCACCGCGCCGTCCATCTTGCAGAGCTCCCGCAGCCGGGTGGAGGAAAACTCGACGTCGAGACGGAAGCCGCCGTCGCACAGATCCTCGACCGCCTGATCGAAGCCGAGGACGATCAACGCACCTGTTCGACCACGCAGAATGCGCTCCAAACCGTCCCGCAGCGGCGTGCCGGGGGCAACCCGCGCCAGGACGGCGCGGTGCGCCGCGACGCTCATCCGATCTTCCACCCCGACCCTCCCCTACCCGCGTCTTCGCGATCAGTTTAGATCCTGTCTGCTAACAGCAGCAGACACGATCTACTGGCCAAATGGCGCCTGGCGACTTCGTCGCAGGCGACTGGAGCGGCAGGAAGTTGACGACATCAAGCCGCGGCAGATTCCTTCGGCCAGTTCAATTCCCAGGCGGAATCATGCACTGCTCTGATCAAGCGCCGCGGGACGAACCGCTGCGGCGCTGGAGCCACTGAACGACGCCATCATCGTTGCCGAGGGAGCGGAAGGCATCACCCAGGTTGGATGCCTCGTCGACCCGCATTCCCCGTGGTCGATCGGCGCCGACTCCTTCCGGGACGACTGCGTGGTCGAAGCCGAGCCTGGCTGCCTCCGTCAACCGGCGGGCGATACCGCTCACCGGGCGAACGTCCGCCGCGAGCCCCAGTTCGCCGATGACCACCAGACCGGGGGCCAGCGGGATGTCCCGCACCGACGACCAGATCGCCAAGGCGAGCGGCAGGTCGGCCGCCGGCTCGAGCATCCGGGCGCCGCCGACGGTCGCGGCGAGTACATCCTTGCCGCCGAGGGCAACCCCACCCCAGCGCTGCAGGACCGCGATCACCATCGTCGCTCTGGCGGAATCCAACCCGGATACGGTGCGCCGACTCGCCTCGCCGGTGCTGGCGGTGACCAGGGTCTGCAGTTCGGCCGGCAACGCCCGCCGGCCGTCCAGGGTGATCGTTGCGCACGTGCCGGGCACCGGTGCACGTCGGCGGGTCAGAAACAGCCCGGACGGGTCGGCGAGGCCGACGATGCCGTCCGGCACCATCTGGAAGCACCCGACCTCGTCCGCGGGCCCGTACCGGTTCTTCACCCCGCGGATGGTCCGCAGGCTTGTGTGCCGATCACCCTCGAATTGCAGAACCACGTCCACCAGGTGTTCCAGCACCCGTGGTCCGGCGATTCCGCCGTCTTTGGTCACGTGCCCGACCAGGACGCAGGCCATGTTGCGCTCCTTGGCGACCGCCGACAGGGCGGCAGCGACCGCCCGAACCTGGCTCACCCCGCCGGCGCTGCCGTCCACCTCGGCGGTCGCGATCGTCTGCACCGAGTCGACGATCAGCAACTTGGGCTGCACCTGCTCGACCTGACCGAGGACGGCAGCAAGATCGCTCTCGGCCGCCAGATAGATGTCCGGGTGCAGGGCGCCCATCCGGTCCGCCCGAAGTCGCACCTGCGCGGCCGATTCCTCACCGCTGACAATGAGCACCGGCCCCTGCCCCTTGCTCGCCCACTCCTTCGCGGCCGACAACAACAGGGTGGATTTGCCGACGCCCGGCTCGCCCGCCAACAGAATGACGGCGCCCGGCGTCAACCCGCCGCCGAGGACCCGGTCGAGTTCGGCCACCCCACTGGCCTGGGGGCTCACCTGGTCGGCGGAGACGAGGTCGATCCGCTGGGCTGGCGCGGTCACCGCACCGGCCGTCAACCGGCGGATCGTCACGGCGGCCGGGGCCGCCTCGATCAACGTTCCCCAGGCCTGGCACTCCGGGCAGCGCCCGTGCCATTTCGCCGCTTCCAGACCGCATTCGTTGCAGCGAAAGGCAGGCTTGGGAGCGGCCTTGCTGGCTCGGCTCGACCGGTCGGGCATGGTTGATCTCATGGCCCGAACCCTAGACGCCGGGTCCGACAGTTGTACTAAAACCCGCCGGGACCGGCCAGGAACAGCCCTCGGCCAGTTCGCGGCAGGGGACTACTCACCACCGAAGAAATCAGCACCGTAGAAATCAGCACGGACGAAATCAGCACGGCAGAAATCAGCCGCCGGTTGAGCTGGTCGTCGACTCCGCGCCCTCGACGTTTCCGCCGTGACTCGCGTCCTCGCCCGCGGCCGCCTCCTCGCCGTGCCCGCCCTCTTCCCAGATCGGCGTGGGATGCGGCGGCAGGATCTCGACCTTCTCGCGATCGGTGGAACGCTCCGGCGGGAGCTCGATCGGGATGTTCAGCGACAGGGTCCCGGCGGTGGCGAAGGAGAACGTCATCGGAATCGACACCCCGTAGTCGAGCGTCTGGGTGAAGCCGGTGACGATGACCTCGGTGCCGTCCTCCGTTGCGAAGTCGGCGAGCGTCTGGCCGGGCACGATGGGGTCGCCGACGATCCTGACCGACGACGCTGCCGACGTTGTCACGCCATTGAGGGTGTCGGGATTGAGGCTGTCGTTGGAAATCCACAGCAGCAGCCTGGCGTTCGAGCCGGCTGGATAGTCCTGACGCTCAGTCGGCGCCAAACGTGCGTTGAGAACGGCGATGTCGCCGACGGTGCCGTTGGCGCCGTCGATCGCGGCGACCTGGTCGGCCGTCTGGGAGTACTGCCCTGCGGCGCACCCGCTCAGCGCCAGCGAGGCTGCCACCAAAAGCGCCATGGACGTCGGGACGAGCGCGCGACGCTGGAGGCGGGCGGTGCGGGACACGGCGGTTCCCCTCTTCTCAACAGTTACCGAAAACCCTGAAACAACTTGGTCACGACACCTGCGCTGGCACGGATGCGCTGAACAGATCACCCGGCGCCGGTGAGCGGTCGCCGAGCTTGGCATGAGGTTAGCTGCCGCGGGGGTGGCTGTGCTCGCCGGGCACGCCTATCGCGGCCGGTTCGTGACGAGTTTGCCGGTGAGCTCGCTTGCTGCCCTGGTCGCCTGGGGTGCCGGATGCACGCCGGCCGCAGATTTGTCAAGTAGCGGCATAGGCCCTGACCTGCGACAACAGGCACTGTCCGAGCTGAAGTCGTGCTAAACTGGGTCCCAGCGAAAGGGGTCTTGAACGCTCATGGTTTTCAATGTTGGAGAAACTGTTGTCTACCCCCACCACGGGGCAGCACTCATCCAGGCCACCGAAACTCGGACCGTCAAGGGTGTCGAGAAGCTTTATCTGGTCCTCAAGGTCGCGCAAGGCGATCTCACTGTGAAGGTCCCTGCTGACAACGCCGAGATCGTCGGCGTCCGCGACGTTGTCGACCGGACCGGTTTGGACCACGTCTTCGAGGTGTTGCGGGCTCCGCACACCGAGGAGCCGACGAACTGGTCCCGCCGGTACAAGGCCAACCTCGAGAAGCTCGCCTCCGGCGATGTGAACAAGGTTGCCGAGGTCGTGCGTGATCTCTGGCGTCGTGATCGCGAACGCGGGCTGTCCGCGGGCGAGAAGCGCATGCTGGCGAAGGCTCGGCAGATTCTGGTGTCCGAGTTGGCACTCGCCGAGGGCACCAACGAGCTCAAGGCCGAGGGCATCCTCGACGAGGTATTGGCTTCCTGATCTGACCGGGCTCGGTCATTGCCGGGTCCGCAGATCCAGGATTGCCGTATTGACGTGAGCATCTTTGCTCTGGTTCCGGCCGCAGGAACTGGCGAACGCCTGGGCGCATCCGTGCCCAAGGCGTTTGTTCAGGTTGCGGGTCAGGAATTGTTGCTGCACGCCGTCGAGCGGCTGCAGGCTGCGGGCGTCGACCGGATCGTCGTCGCGGCGTCCGCCGCCCAGGTCGATCAGGCGAGGGCACTGCTCGGTGCCAGCGCGACCGTCGTGGTCGGCGGGGCAGACCGCACACAGTCCGTCGCGGCCGCGCTGACGATGGTGGACGCCGCTGCCGACGTCATCCTGGTGCATGACGCGGCGCGGGCGTTTGCCCCGTCGCCGATGATCGCTTCCGTGATAGCTGCCGTGCGGTCCGGACGGCCTGCTGTCGTCCCGGTGCTGCCCGTCGTCGACACCATTCGTGGCGTCCGGGTGGACGGCACGTTGGCGGGCACCATCGACCGGGACCAACTGCGGGTGGTGCAAACCCCGCAAGGCTTCGACCCTGCACTGCTGCGGCGGGCCCATGCAGCAGCTGCTGCCTGGGGGCAAGCGGCGACCGACGATGCCGGCCTTGTCGAGGCGCTGGGCATGGACATCGGCACGGTGCCGGGTGACCGGGCGGCGTTCAAGATCACCACTCCGGCCGACCTGGTGGAAGCGGAGCGCATGATGTCCCCAATTTCGAGCCCGTCGGCAGGCTTTCGGGTTGGCACGGGCATCGACGTGCACCCCATCGAGCCCGGCCGGCAGTGCTGGATCGCCGGGTTGCAGTTCGACGGCGTAGACGGCTGTTCCGGACATTCGGACGGCGACGTCGCGGCGCACGCGCTCTGCGATGCGCTGCTCGGCGCGGCCGGGCTGGGCGACCTGGGAACGATCTTCGGAACGGACGATCCACGTTGGGCGGCTGCTTCGGGTGCGGCGCTGCTGACCGAGGTGCTGACCAGGGTGCGGGACGCCGGGTTCGCGGTTGCCAATGCTTCTGTGCAGGTGATCGCCAATACTCCGCGGCTCTCGCCCCGGCGTACGGAAGCCGAGCAGGTGCTGTCCGAGGTGCTGGGTGCCCCGGTCTCGGTCGCCGGCACCACGACCGACGGCCTCGGCCTCACCGGTCGCGGTGAGGGCCGGGCGGCGCTCGCGACCGCTCTGTTGGTCGGATCCGCCGCCACGAGTTGATCATGGCAATCGCTGCGGCCTGATCGGCGTGTCACCGGTGTGTCGGACAGTGTTTGCCATGATCAACACCGCTGGTCCGGGAAGTCGCGGGCGGGAGATCAGGCGGGCAGCGGCGTGAGTTCGTCCTCGACGTACCGCGGCCGGACCGCCAGGCAACCGGCGACCGCCTGCACCACCACCACCCCGCACATCGCGGTCAACGGCACCGTCCAGCCGCCGCTGAGGTCGAACAGCAAGCCGAAGCCCAGCGGTCCGACGGATGCGATGAGGTAACCGCAGCATTGGGTGAAGGCGGACAGCGACGTCGTCGCCATCGAGGTCCGCGACCGCAGCGCGATCAGGGTGAGCGCCAGCGGGAAGGCTCCGGTGCCGATCCCGATCAGCACGGAGAAGACCACCACCAGCTGGCCCGGGATCAGGATCAGCCCGAGAAACGCTGCGAGATAGCAGGATGACAGGGCCACCACCAGGATCGCGGGCCGCCGCAGTCGGCTCAGCAGCGGCGGCACGAACATCGCGAGCGGAATGCCGACCGTGATCGCGATGCCGACCTGGAAGGCGGCCGCCGTGTCCGTCATCCCGGCGTCGGTGAGGATCTCGGCCAGCCAGCCGAAGACGACATAGGCGACCATCGACTGGCAGCCGAAGTACAGCGCCAGCGCCCAGGCCACCCGGGTCCGGGCAAGGGCGGACAACGGCAACCGCTTGCCCGCTGCTGCGCTGCCCGCCCGGTCGGTGGGCCGACGGATCAGCAACAGCCACGGAATCAGCGCCACCAGGGCCGTCGCGGCCCACATCCCGATGCCGAGCCGCCAATCGCCACCGAGTGCCCGCTCGACCGGCAGGGTGGCCGCGGCGGCCGCGGCGCCGCCGATCGTCAGCAGCGTCGTGTAGGCCGCTGTCATCAGCGGAATACGGTCGGGGAAATGCAGCCGGACGAGACCCGGAAGCAGCACGTTGCCCACCGCGATCCCCGCCAGGCCGATCAACGAGCCGACGAACAGCGCCGCGGTGCCGGGCACCAGCGACCGGACCAGCTGCCCGACGATCAACGCGAGTAACGCGAGGACCACGGTGCGGTGGGAACCCAGCCGCGCTGCCAGGGCGGGTGCGGCGAGGCCCATCACGGCGAACGCCAAGGTCGGGAGCGACAGCAACAGGCCGGTGGTCCCGGCCGGTAACCCGGTCGCGTCGCGCAATTCCGGGATGACGGCGCCGAGCGCGTTCACGACGGGGCGAAGATTGATGGCCAACAGCAGGACCGCCGTCGTCACCAGGACCCTGGAACCGATGGGGGCGCTGGAACTTGTCACCTGCGGAGGATAGGTACCGATCGCTGGGCCGCGTTCTCCGGCCGCCGGGGTTGCCGCAGTCCGCCGGGACGGTCAGGCCGGCCCGGTCCCGATTCCGGTAAAAATGGTGTCGATGGCAATGTCGATCAGGGTGGCGTCCATACTGCCGTCCGGCGATGGCAGCATCGCGATGCCGAACAGCATGGCAAGCACGATGACGGCGGTGCGCGCGGTGTCGACGTCGGCCCTTATCCGGCCCAGCCTCTGCTCGGCGGTGAGGTAGGCAGCGACGAATGCAGGTGGTCCGGGCAGTCCCAGATCAACCCCGCCGGAATGACTTTCCCCGGTTTCGGGCGAACCGGGTGTGCGTAGCGTCCCGGCAAGGTCCGGATCACCTCGGAGCGCCAGCTCAAGGGGCAGCAGTTCGGCGCGCAGTTGCCCCAGCCGGATCATCGCCTCGTGAAGATTGCTTCGTACGGTGCCCTTGCCGGCCCGTCCCGGCAGCGCCGTCACCCAATCCAGCACGGCCGAATTCCGATCGAAAACGGCCGCGAAGAACAGCTCTCGTTTGTCGGCGTAGTGCCGGTAGATGGTTCCTTCCGCGACCCCGGCTGCTTCGGCGATGGCGCGGGTCGTCGCCCTGGCATACCCGACCTCGGCAACAACGTCGATGGTGGCCTGGATGAGCCTCGCGCGGGTCTGATCGCCCCTGACGTTCATCGCGCTCGGGCCGCCCGACATTCGTCGTCAATCGGTGACATCGCGCCTGCTGAAGGTCACGCCGGCGACAACGAGCCCGAGGATCGCATATCCGAGCCCGAGCCCAACCGCCGTCCAGTAGTCGACCGCCGAATTGCCGCCGCTGGCAAGTGCGGACAGGGTGGCCCCCGGTAGCCAGTCGGCGGCGTCCGGAGACACCAACCGAATCAGTCCCTCGATGACGAGAACATATCCGAGCCCGAAGCTGATCGCGATCGCCGAGCTTCGGGTGACAACTGCAATGACCAGCCCGATCAGCCCCCAGACCGTCAAAGCCAGAAAGGTGTTGAGCCAGGCCCCGAGAATCTGCCCGGCAACGGCCGCTGTGCCCGACTCCCAGTTCGCGGCGGACAATTCGGTGCCGCCGGCCATCACCGGACTGACCAGCACCACGATCGCAGTCGCAGCAGCCGCCGCGACCGCGGTCCAGCCGATCAGGGCCACCACCTTCCCCGCCAATAGTCGTACGCGCCGCGGCTGAGCCTGGACGAGCAGCCGGATCAACCCCGTTGTGTAGTCAGCCGCCGCGGCCACCGCCCAGAATGAGAGCGCGACGACGCCGAGAATCGTTGCGGCGGCACTGAGCCCGAGGACCCGGCCGTCCGGTCCGGCGAGTGCGGCAGCGGACGGGAACGTTCCGCCCGGGGCGGCGGACGGGATCTCGGTGCCATCGGCGGCCGCGACGAAGACAAACGTCGTGAACAAAAAGGCGAGCAACGCTGTCAGCCCGAGCCAGCCGATGGCGAAACTTCGCCGCCGCAACCGAGTCAGCTCCGATCGGGTGGCATCGATGATCATGACGCTCGCCCCAGGGCCTTGCCCACCCGCCGCATCAAGCCGCTGGGCGGTGCACCCGATCCGAATTGGCCGGCCCTATCGGCAACGAGGGCGCCGTCGGTATCACCGGTGAGACGCAGAAAGACATCCTCGAGGGTCTCTTGCCGCGGGATCAGACTGGCCAGGGTCAGTCCGTGGGCCGTCACCACTCGGTTCACCGCCGCGGCTTCGGTGACCGGTGCGGCAACCCGTAACGGGGTTGGAACCCGGGATGTCGAGCTGTCGATCGCAACCTGCCAGCCTGCTGTGACAAGAACGTCGGCCAAAGTGGCCGAATCGGCTTCGTGTTCGGCCGCCACCTCGATGTACTCGCGGGTCTGGGTCAATAGCTCGGCCATCGGGCCAACGAAGAGGAGTTCACCGAATCGGATGACGACAACGTGATCACAAATGGCCTCGATCTCGCTGAGTAGGTGCGAGGAGACCACGACCGTACGGCCACCCGCACCGAGAGTCCTGAGAAGGCGACGGATTTCGACGATACCGGCCGGATCGAGGCCGTTGGTCGGCTCGTCGAGCAGCAGCAATTGCGGGTCCGGCAGCAGTGCGGCGGCGATACCGAGGCGTTGCTTCATGCCAAGCGAAAAGCCGCGAACCGTTTCGCGATCGCGCCCGGTGAGCCCAACAACGTCAAGCACCTCACTGACTCGGGTCGATGGCAGCCCGCGGAGCTGAGCCAGTGACGCGAGGTTGGCCCGCGCCGACAACGTCGGGACGAATGCCGGGCTCTCGATCAGCGCGCCCACCCGGCCGGCGAATTGCGCCGGGTTGTCGATCGCGGCACCGAGCACCTCCGCGGAGCCGGAGGTGGGGCGGATCAGCGCGAGCAGCATCCGGATCAACGTGCTCTTGCCCGACCCGTTCGGCCCGACCACGCCGACCACTCCGCCCGCCGGTAGCTGCAGGGTCAGGGCGTCAACTGCGGTCAATGATCCGAACCGGCGGGTGAGAGTGGTGGTGCTGACGACCGTCATCGACGCGAGCCTCTCCGTAGAATGTAATGCGAGTACTCACTCACATTCTGCGCATTTTTCGCATCGTGTCAAGGTTGGCCAAGAACGCCGGGAAATCGGCTGCGGCGGCGATCGAGGTTGCGCCCGGCAGCCGTGGATCACCGTTTGGCGCGTAGATGATCGCGGTGTGCCCCGTTGAGTCCGAGGGCAATTGCCCGCGCGAAGGCCGCTTCCGCCTCTTCGGTCCGGTCGAGCCTGGTCAGCAAGTCCCCGCGGGATGCATGCCAGTACGGATAGTCCGCGAGGCCGTCGATGCTGTCCACCTCGGTCAGCCCCACCAGCGGTCCGTCGCGTTCGGCAAGCGCCGCTGCCCGGTTGAGCCGCACCACGGGTGTGTCGATCACCGTCAGCAGGACGTCATACCAGGACACGATCGCGGTCCAGTCGGTCGCGGCATAGTCCGGCGCCAACGCATGGCAGGCGGCAACGGCGGCCTGCACGACATAAGGATCGGGCCGATCCTTACTGCGCTGCAGGGCTTTTCCGACCAGCCGCAGCCCCTCGACAATCTTGCGCTGATCCCAGTCCGCACGTTGTTGATCGGCCAGCAGCACCAAGGCGCCCGTGGGATCGACCCGGGTGGACCTGCGGGAGTCCTGCAGCAACAGCAGTGCCATCAGCCCCAACACCGAGGCCTCGTCCGGCATCAACTCGAGCAAGAGTCGCGCCAACCGGATCGCTTCGTCGAGCAGCTCCTCGCGAACGGCGGACGGCCCGGATGAGGCGGCGTAGCCCTCGTTGAAGATCAGGTACACGGTGGCCAGCACCGTGGGCAGCCGGTCCGGCAACTCGGCGTCGGTGGGCACCCGGTACGGAATGTGCGCCTTCGAGATTTTCTGCTTGGTCCTGGTCAGCCGTTTGGCCATCGTCGCCTCTGGAACCAGCAATGCCCTGGCAACCTCCGCCGTGCTCAAGCCGCCCAGGGTGCGCAGGCTCAAGGCCACCCTGGCCTCCGCCGAAAGGCTGGGATGGGCGCAGGTGAAGACCAGGCGGAGCAGGTCATCTCGCACGACGGAGTCCGGTGGTTGCCATTCCTCCTGGCCCTGTAGCTGCATCGCGGCCAGCTCCCTGTCATCGCGTTGGGCTTCCCGGCGCAGTCGATCGATCGCGCAGCGGCGGGCGGTCACCGTCACCCAGGCCCGCGGGTTATCGGGCACGCCGTCCCGTTGCCAGGTCTGCAAGGCCCGCAGGATCGCGTCCTGCAGGGCGTCCTGCGCGAACCCGATGTCGCCGGTGACGCGAATCAGGGTGGCCAGGATCCGGGTGCGGTCATCCCTGGTCAGCGAGCTCAGCGCGGCACCGGCGACCGGGTCCACCTGTCAGGCCATCGGCGGAACAAGGGGACGAATCTCGACGGCGCCGTTCCAGGCCGCCGGGATCTTGGCTGCCCAGGCGATCGCCTCGTCCAGGTCGGCACAGTCCAGCAGATAGAAGCCGGTCAGCGCCTCCTTGGTCTCGGCATACGGGCCGTCAGTGCTCACGACGTCGCCGCCCTTGTGTGACGTTCGCACCGTGGTTGCGGTGGCCGTGGGGTACAGGGCGGCACCGCCGCGGATCACTGCAGCGGCCGCCGCCCCGAATTCGAAGTACTCGGTCATCTCGGCGGCCTGGTCGGGGTGCGACCAGTCGACGTCCGCGGTGTAGGTCAGGGCTACGTAGCTGGGCATGTCCACTCCTGGGAGAAATCGCGGCCGGCGCCGATCGCCGACTCCACCCTAAGGACGATCGGCCTGCGGCCGGATGGACAAACCCGGGCGATCAGTTTGCATCCGACCGGGGGTCATCCCTCGGTAGCGATGTCGGGGGTCCTCCGTACGGTGACCATGTCCGAGTTTCTTTTCGATGGGAACGCCATGCAGATCGAAGTAGCAGTGAAACGCTCAGCCCCGGCCAGCCACCTCCGCCTGGCCCGCTGATGGCCGCGGTCGAGGTGCGTGGGCTGGTCAAGACGTTCAAGGAGACAACGGCTCTGGCCGGGGTGGACATAGATGTCCCCGAGGGCAGCGTGCTGGGGCTGTTGGGCCCCAATGGCGCCGGCAAGACCACCGTGGTGCGGATCCTGGCCACTTTGCTGCGCGCGGATGCCGGCTCGGCGCGGGTCTTCGGCAAGGACGTGATCGCCGACGCCAACCAGGTCAGGGCGATGATCGGGTTGACCGGACAGTACGCGGCGGTGGACGAGTACCTGACCGGTCAGGAGAACCTGGAGATGATCGGCCAGCTCTATCACCTGGGCAGAGCCGATGCGCGGCAACGGGCGTCGACGCTGCTGGAGCGATTCGATCTCGCCGATGCCGGCAACCGCATCGCGAAGACCTACTCGGGCGGGATGCGCCGTCGGTTGGACATCGCCGCCTCGTTGATCGCGCGGCCCCGGGTGCTGTTCCTCGACGAGCCGACGACCGGGCTCGACCCGCGGAGCCGGAACGGCATGTGGGAGTTCATCGGATCGTTGGTCGCCGACGGCACCACGATCCTGCTCACCACCCAGTACCTGGAGGAGGCGGACCGGCTGGCGGACAGCATCGTCGTCATCGACCACGGCAAGGTGATCGCCCGGGGAACATCGGACGAACTGAAGTCCCAGGTGGGCGGGCACCGGCTGGAGTTCACGGTGACCGATGCCGCGGATCTGCCGGTCGTGCTGGAGCGTCTTCGACCGTTGGCGGTCGACGATCCGGTTATCGACGAGCAGGCGCGGTCGCTGTCGGTCCCCGTCCGCGGCGGTGCGGAGGTGTTGCGGGACGCGCTGCGCCGGTTGGACGGCGCCGGCGTCACCCTGGTCGACGTAGGGCTGCGCCGGCCCGACCTTGATGACGTTTTCCTGATCCTGACCGGGCACTCCTCGGAGACCGGCGCGCCGGCCCCCGACGCCGGCGGCAGTGCCGACAATCCGGGCGCCGACAAGGCGCGCGCCAGCAGGAAGGGGGCCCGGTCGTGAGTTCGCTCGCCCAGACCATCGGTGACGGCGCCATCATCACCAAGCGCAATCTCCTCAAGATCAAGCGCGTCCCTGAGCTGCTGGTTTTCGCCACCCTCTCGCCGATCATGTTCGTGCTGCTGTTCGCCTTCATCTTCGGCAGCGCGATCCCGCTGCCCGGGGTGGACTACAAGGAATTCCTGATGGCCGGCATCTTCACCCAGACCGTCGTGTTCGGCAGCACCATCACCGGTGCCAGCCTGGCGGAGGACCTGCAGAAGGGGCTGATCGACCGCTTCCGGTCCCTGCCGATGGCCAGATCCGCTGTCCTGGTGGGACGGACCACCGCGGACATCGGCAACAACGTCGTGACGATCACGGTGATGGCGGTCACCGGCCTGCTGGTGGGCTGGCGGATCAGGACCTCGGTGCTGGACGCGCTGGCCGGCTTCGCGCTGCTGCTGCTCTTCGCCTACGCGATTTCCTGGCTGATGGCCCTGGTCGGTCTGTCCGTTAAGTCCCCGGAGGTGGTGCAGAACGCCTCATTCATCATCATCTTCCCGCTGACGTTCATCGCGAACACCTTCGTCCCGACGGACAACTTCCCGCCGGTGCTGAAGGCGTTCGCGGACTGGAATCCGGTCTCGTCGGTGACCCTGGCCGCGCGCGAGCTGTTCGGGAACACCAGCCCCGCACTGCCGCCGCCGGACGTCTGGCCGGCGCAGCATCCGGTGATCTATTCGCTGATCTGGATCGTGGCGATCCTGCTGATCTTCGTGCCGCTGTCGGTGCGCAAGTACGAGTCGGCGGCCGGCCGCTGACGGCCGGGGTCAGGCGGGCATGGCGCTCAGTCCAAAACTGACCCCGGTCAGCTCCTCCGACATCGCCCAGAGCCGCTTGGCCGCTTCCGGGTCGCTGGCCTCGGCGGTCCGCCCGACGAGGGCGGGCTTGCCCCGCATCTCCAGCGGGCCGTCCGGTCCGACATAGCTTGCGCCCGGCAAATCCTGGCTGGCCGCGTAAAGGCTTGGTAGGGCGCCGTTCTCGTCACTCTGAGCGAACACCGTGTTGCCGACCTTCATGAAGGCGTCCGTCAGGGGCTTGCCGGAGTGCGACTGCAGGTTGGTGGCCGCGTAACCGGGGTGGGCGGCCAGCGAGCGCACCGACGAGCCGGCCGCTGTCAAACGGCGTTGCAGTTCGAGGACGAAGAGCAGGTTGGCCAGTTTCGACTGCCGGTAGGCGGGCCACGGCTGGTAGTCGGTCGCCGAGTTCAGGTCATCGAAGTGCATGGTGCCGCGGCGGTGCTCACCGGAGGAGACGGTGATCACCCGGTCGGTGATGTGCGGCAGCAGCAGGTTGGTCAGCGCGAAGTGCCCGAGATGGTTGGTGCCGAACTGCATTTCGAAGCCGTCGACGGTGGTGGCCCGGGGGATCGCCATGACGCCGGCATTGTTGATCAGGACGTCGAGATCGCCATCCCACTCGGCGGCGAAGGATCGGACCGATGACAGGTCGGCCAGGTCGAGGCGGCGGACCTCGACGTCGCCCGGCGCGCTGCGGGCGGCATGCTCGCCCTTGGCGACGTCGCGAACCGCCATCACCACCCGGGCGCCCGCCCTCGCAAGCTCTCGGGCGGTGACCAGGCCGAGGCCACTGTTGGCGCCGGTCACCACTACCGTCCGGCCGGTCCATGAGGGAAGATCTGCTGCTGTCCATCCGGTTGAGGTCATGGACACCAAAGTAGGCGTCGTCTACATTGTTGTCAACGCCTACATCGGAAGGAGGGTCGATGGTCGCACCTTCCCGGTATCACCACGGCGACCTGCGCGCGGCGTTGATCGCCAGGGCCGCCGAGGTGGTCATCGCGGACGGGGTCGGCGCGCTGTCCCTTCGCGAGCTGGCCCGCGATCTCGGAGTCAGCCACGGCGCGCCCAGTCGGCACTTTCCCGACAAGCAGTCGTTGCTGGATGCCTTGGCATTGAACGGATTCGACCGTCTCCGGGTTGAGCTGGCCGGGGCGCTCGCGCCCGACGGCCAGCTGGCGACGACCTTCGCCGACGAGTTCGCCCAGCTGGCCACTGCCTACGTTCGCTTCGCGGTGCAGAACGCCTCGCTGCTGGCCGTGATGTTCGCGGCCAAGCACCGGGAACAGGCGCCGCCAGAACTGCGCGCCGCAGTTGACCGGACCTTCGAGGCTCCGCTGCGGGCGATCGAACAGGCGCAGCGCCGGGGCGAGGTGGTGGGCGGGGATCTGGAGGAGATCGCCACCGCCATTCTGGCGACAATGCACGGGTTCGCCGCGCTGATCGCCGCCGGCCTGCTGCACCCGGACGCGGCCGGCGACCTGCTCACCGCCACCATCGGGCATCTGGTCCACGGACTGCACCCCCGGCCTTAGCGAGCCCAACTCTCATCGGGGCTAGCCACCCAGTCGGCGATACGAGCGGATCGCCAGCGGCGCGAACACCGCGGTGATCAGTACCGGCCAGCAGACCGCCAGCAGTACCGCGTTCTCGGCCAGCCAACTCCCGTCGTTCCAACCCGGGTTGCCGAACAGTTGGCGAGTGGCCGATGCGGTCGCCGAAAGCGGATTCACCGATGCGATGGCACCCAACCAGCCGGGCATCGTTGCCGGGTCGACGAACAGGTTGGACAGCATGCTGATCGGCCAGACCAGGATCTGCACTGCGCCGACGGCCTCCGGTCCGCTCGCCTGCAGTCCGATGAAGATGCCGACCCAGAGCAGGGCGAACCGCAACAGCAGGAGCAGGCCGAAGGCGGCCAGTGCGGCGGGCAGCCCGTTATTGGGGCTCCAGCCCAGCAGCAGCCCGGCGCCGATCAGCACCGCCAGCCCGGCAACGCTGTTGATCATGTCGGCAATGCACCGGCCGAGCACGACTGCCGCCGGACTGATCGGCAGCGACCGGAACCGGTCCGTCACCCCCTTGGCGGCGTCGACGTTGACCGCTGTCATCGTCGACTCAACGCCGAACAGCATCGCCATGGTGAAGATGCCGGGCATCAAATACGCGTAATAGTTCCCGGCGTACTCGGTCTCCGGGCCGGCGATCGCGCCGCCGAACAGCGCGCCGAACATCAGCGTGACGAGCACCGGGAACAGCAGTCCGACCAGCAGCACGCCCGGTTGCGCGCGCCAATGCCAGAACTGCCGACGGGTGATCGTCCAGGCATCGCCGATGACAGAACCGTTGCCGCGCAGCGCATCCGGCTGCAGGGTGCTACCTGCTGTGGTGGCCGTCGTCATGCGCTGTCCGCCGTCCGGTCGATGGACAGCACATCGGTGTCGGTCAACTGCAGGAAGACCTCGTCCAACGTCGGGCGCCGGACAGTGATGTCCAGCGGTTCGATGGCCGCCTCGGCGAGTGCTGCGGACAGGCCGACCAGCGCCCGGGTGCGGTCGGCGACGGGAATGCTGACGTGCGCAGCACCCGCGTCGGACCGCAGTTCCCCGTCGGCGAACTGCCCGGCCATTTCCCGGAGCCGGGGCAGGTCGTCCGGATCGGTGAGCGAGACATCGAGCCAGTCGTGACCGATCCGCGCCTTGAGTTCGTCGGGACTGCCCTGCGCAACGACGGCGCCCGCGCGCAGCACGGTGATCCGGTCGGCCAACTGGTCGGCCTCCTCCAGGTATTGCGTGGTAAGCAGCACGGTAGTACCGCCGGTGACGAGGTCCCGGATCGCCGACCAGACCGCACGCCGACCCTCCGGGTCGAGGCCGGTCGTCGGTTCGTCGACGAAGAGCACCTGGGGGGCCACCACCAAGGCGGCGGCCAGGTCGAGCCGGCGGCGCATCCCGCCGGAGTAGCCGGCGACCTTGCGGGCGGCGGCGTCGGTGAGGGAGAACCGTTGCAGCAGTTCGTCTGCCCGGTTGGCCGCGGCGACCGCCGGCAGGTGGTTGAGCCGGCCGACCAGCAGCAGGTTCTGCCGGCCGGTCAGCACGTCGTCGACGGCCGTCGCCTGACCGACCAGGCCGATCCGGCGGCGGACATCGCGGCCCTGCGTCCGGACGTCGTATCCGGCCACGAACGCGGTACCGGAATCGGCCCGGAGCAGGGTGGTCAGGATGCGGATCGCGGTTGTCTTGCCGGCGCCGTTCGGCCCGAGCAGTCCGTGGACCGAACCCTTCGCGACCTGTAGATCAATCCCATTCAGCCCGCTGCCGTCAGGGGAGTGCGCATAGCGCTTGCGCAGTTCGCCGACGTCAATGGCGAGATCTGCCGATGGCTGTTTCATGGTTCCTCCTGGTCGGACCACTACCGTACGATGTACGGTACACCGTACGATGGAGTTGAACGGGGCGAGGCAGGAGAATGTTCCCGGTGACCGAGAAAAGTTCCGCAACGCCGGCCGGCGCCGCTGCGGTGAAGCGGGCCAAGGGCTCGTCCCACGACCCTGGCCGCAACCTCGCGCTGCTCTGGGGTCCGCAGGATCGGCCGGGCCGCTCGGGTCTGACCGTCCGCGCCATCGTCGACGCGGCGATCGTCCTGGCAGACACCGAGGGGATCGACGCGGTGTCCATGCGAGGCATTGCCGAACGGCTCGGCGCCGGCACCATGTCGCTCTACACGCACGTCCCCGGCAAGCCCGCACTGATCGAGCTGATGATCGATGCCGTCGCCGGGCAGGTCTATGCCGACGTTCACGAGCCATCGGCACAGCCGGGTTCCTGGCGCGAGGCCCTCGCCTTCATCGCGCGGCGCAACTGGGACTGGTACCTGCGCCATTCATGGCTGCTGCAGGTCCTGACGGGTCGCCCGGTGCTCGGCCCGAACATCAACCGGAAGTACGAGGCCGAGCTGGGGCCGCTGGACGGTATCGGGCTGACAGATATCGAAATGGACAGCGTGTTGACCCTGGTACTGATGCACGTCGAGGGGCTGGCCCGCTGGCAGGTCTCGTTGCTGCAGGTCAGAGCGCAGAGCGGCGAGTCGGACAACGAATGGTGGAACAACCTGGAACCGGCCCTGGCGACGTTGATGGACCGCTCCGGCTTTCCGCTCGGCTCCCGGGTCGGGCAGGCGGCGGGGGAGTACCACCAGAGCGCGGGCGACCCGGCGCATGCCCTGGAGTTCGGCATCGAGCGGATCCTGGACGGCGTTTCCGTGCTGATCGACCGGTCCCGGCAGTCATGACAGCGGATGGCATGGCACCCTGATCGCCATGACGACGATCGCCATTCTCGGCGCAGGCAAGATCGGTGAGGCCATGCTGGCCGGGTTGCTGGCGGCGGGTCGTTCGCCGGACTCGTTGATGTTCACCGAGCGGTACCCGGACCGGGTCGCCGAATTGACCGCCAGGTACGGGGTGCAGGGCGTCGAGACGGACGAGGCGGCCAAGCTGGCCGATGTGCTCATCGTCGCGGTGAAGCCGCAGGATATCGAGCCGTTACTGGTGTCACTGGCCGGCGCTATCACCCCGGGCACCCTGGTGGTCTCGCTCTGCGCAGGGCTGCCGACCTCGCTGTACGAGCGTCACCTGCCGGCCGGGACCCCGGTGGTCCGGGTGATGCCGAACACCCCGATGCTGGTCGGTGAGGCGATGAGCGCGATTTCCGCCGGATCGCACGCCGGGCCCGAGCACCTGCAGCTCGTGCAGGATCTGCTCTCCACCGTCGGCAAGGTGGTCCGGGTGCCGGAAGCGCAGCAGGATGCGGTGACCGCGCTGTCCGGGTCTGGGCCGGCGTACTTCTTCTTCCTGGTCGAGGCGATGATCGACGCCGGCATTCTGCTCGGGCTGCCCCGCACGGTGTCCGCCGAACTGATCATTCAGTCCGCGGTCGGCGCCGCCATCATGCTGCGGGATTCCGGTGAGCACCCGACCCTGCTGCGGGAGGCGGTCACCTCACCCGGCGGCACCACCATTGCCGCGATCCGGGAACTGGAGAATCACGGGGTGCGGGCTGCGTTGCTGTCCGCCATCGAGGCCGCCGCGCTGCGGTCGGCCGAGCTGGGCAGGGCGCACGACGGCAACTGACCTGGCGGCCCGGCGCGCCTTGGCGTCACCGGTCGCGGCGCCGCCCATGATCGCCGTGAGCGACGCCGGTCTGGAGCGCGACCGGTGAGGAGAGCGGGCCGGCCGGGAGGAAAACAGTGCTGTCTGACGCAGTGCAGTTCGCCTCGGTTGTCCTGGTTGCCGTCCTGTTCGGCGTCGCTGCAGCGCCGTACGGCCTCGCCATCGGCCTGCCACCCGTTGCGGTGGTACTCGGCGTCTTCGCCGGCTGCGCGGGATTCGCCTGTCTGACGGTGCCGATCGTGCTCAACCTGGTCCCGGAGGCCGCCGGCCGACGGGCGCGGTGGGCCATGGCGATGGCCCCCCGGCTGGCCAGGGTCTGGCAGCGCGCCGGCGCCCGCGCGGCGGGCGCGCGCACCGCGGTGGCGATCGACCGGACGTCAGCAGTGCTGGATCGGCTGGGTGTCCCGGGTGTTGCGCTGCTCGCACCCGTGTTCGGCCGGTGGATGGTGCCGGCCGCCGGCGTAGCGCTCGGCGGCAGCCGGCGTCACCTGCTGTGCTGGGCGGTCATCGGTTGCGCGGTCTGGGCGCTTGTCCTGACGGTGGCCTTCGACCTGCTGATCGCCGCGCTCTGAAGGTTCTTCGATAGCTCTGTCGGCCGTCAGGCCATTTCCGGGACGCGCAGGTGGGCGACCAGCAGATCGAACTCGGCGACGTCCATGATGTCGACTGCCAGCTGGGTACTGGTCGTTGCCCGCAGCTTCATCCCGGCGTCCCGGCTGGCTTGCATGGCCGCCCGAGAATCCCAGGTCACCGAGCTCACGGCGCGCATGGTGGCCGGGTCCACGAACAGGCTGGCGCTACAGAAGCCGTCGAGCTGTTCCAGCGTCGGCAGGGTGACGGTCCGGAAGAATTCCGTCCCTTTGTCCATCGTCTCCGCGGCGGAAGGCCCGGTGGCGTGCATCCATACCGCGCGAACGCAGGCGCCCTGATGCGAATGATGGTTGCGGTGCAGGCCGGCGATCTGCCACTCCTCGACGTACGGGACGCCGCCCAGCACCTTCCCGGCGCGTTCCCGGAGCGGGGCGACGGCGGCGTCGCTGGCCCGCATGTCGTCCTGCGATTCCCAGGCGCTGGTGACGATGCACCGACCGGATTTGCGATCCGTCATCATCGACAGGCCGACGCAACCCTGCATGGCCTGCACAGCGGGTAGTACCTCGTCACGAATCAGTTTGATCCCGGCATCCATCGAGGACACCCTGGCCTGCAGTGACGTGGAACGTGCGTACATGTGACGCACCCCCTTGGTTCGAGGATGCAGCGCCCCGACGGCGCTGCCGGAAAACCCAGATTCCTCCTGTCGGGTCGAACTGGCAATGGCCGGCGGTCGATCAATGGCCGCAGCCCGCTGCTCGTGGTGATCGGCAGTGCCGCTGCCGGACACGACCGGGTGAATGCGCCACCTGCGGGGCCGCTGCCAGCGAAAACTCGCCATCGCGTTATTCCCACCAGTAACGCTAGAGTTCAATGAGCACGTGCGTTAGGTGTTCGCCGGAGGGGAAGCCCGGCGGCGCGAAACGTGCCGGAAGACGGTGCCCTGATGCCCGCTGGTGACGATCGACCCCCGAGGGAAACACCTCCTCGGGATCCCACGCTGGCCGAAATGCGGTTCTTGACGGTCGCTGAGGTTGCCCAACTGATGCGCGTCTCCCGGATGACGGTCTACCGGCTGGTGCATTCCGGTGAACTCCCGGCCGTCCGGGTGGGGCGATCATTCCGGGTACCCGAGCGAGCGGTCCACGACTATCTGCGGACCGCCTTCAACGACGTCGGATAGGACAGCACTGAACAAGCGGCCCTCCGACGCCGCGTTGTTCCGGTCCACAGTGGTCCCGTCATCCGTCAACGGGTAGCAACTCGGGCTTGGCGCGGCCGGTAGAGTGGCCCGGGTCCGGCAAACCGCCGGACTGGCGGGCGGACTGGCTCGCCTGCGTTCACCCCGGCGTCGACGCGGCCGCAAACCGCGCGGGCGGCACCACACCTGGAGAGACACCTTCATGGGCTCTGTCATCAAGAAGCGTCGCAAGCGGATGGCCAAGAAGAAGCACCGCAAGTTGCTGCGCAAGACCCGAGTGGCTCGCCGCAAGGCCGGCAAGTAGCGCTCGACGCGCGTCTGGAGATCGGCAAAGGGGTGGCAGTGCAATGGCGGGTCTGATCATCCTGGTGACCGGTGTCACCAGGTTCATCGGTTCCTGCCTCGCCGGTCGCCTTGCCGAGCATCCCGGTGTCGACCGGGTGATCGGTGTCGACGCCGCGCTGCCGGAGCCGGCGGCTCGCACCCGGATGGGTGGCGCCGACTTTGCCCGGGTGGACATCCGGAACCCGCTGGTCGCCAGGGTGATCGAGGCGGCCGGGGTCGACACGGTCGTTCATGCGTCGGCGTCGTCGACGCCGGTCTCGACGGCCGCTCGCACGATGGCCAAGGAGATGAACGTCCTTGGCACCATGCAGCTGCTCGCCGCCTGTCAGCGTTCGGAAAGCGTCCGGAATCTCATCGTCCGCTCGACCGGCGCCGTTTACGGCGCGTCCTCCCGGGATCCGGCGATCTTCACCGAGGAGATGTCGGCCCGGTCGGTGCCGTCCTCCGGACCCGGTCGGGACGCCATCGACATCGAGGCCTACGTGCGCGGCTTCGGTCGCCGGCGGCCGGACGTGCGGATCGCGGTACCCCGATTCGCGGACATCATCGGCCCCACCCTGGTCACGCCGTTGACCCGCTATTTCACGTTGTCGCCCTTCGTGCCGATGGTGCTCGGCCGAGACGCCAGGCTGCAGCTGGTGCACGAATCAGACGCGGTCGGCGTCATGGAACATCTTGCGGTGGGCGACTTCTCGGGCACGGTGAACGTTGCCGGCGATGGCGCGATCACCCTGGCGCAGGCCATCCACCGGGCGGGTCGGGTGCCGCTGGCGGTGCCGGGCATCGCCCTCGACGGCCTGAGCAGGACGATGCGGACGCTGCGGATGGGCGGCTTCTCGCCGGGCCAGGTCAAACTGCTGTCGGCGGGCCGGGTGCTGGACACGACCCGGCTGCGGGAACGGGCCGATTACACCCCTCGCTTCACCACCATCGAGGCGTTCGACGATTTCGCCCGGACGCTACGTCCCGCGATTGCCCCCGCGACCGTGCGGCAGGTGGAAGTGCGGATCGCCGAAGCAGTTGGCGCCCGGCCGCTCCCGGATGTTCCGGCCATGGCGGGCAGTCAACTGCTGGGCGGGTCTGCTCGGGTGATCGATGCGCTCGAGGATGAGCCGGTGGACCCGCTCGCCGATCCGATCGCCGCTGACGAACTGGGCATCATCGACGATCAGCGGATCGGCCGCCCACGGCTGGTGGGTATCACCGGAGATGCGGCCGGTACGCCCCGTCGGAGGAGAAGCCGATGAGGGCAGACAGCATTGAGACCGGAAGGGGGACCCACCATGGCTAACACCGACATTCCGTTGGGTCCGACGCCGGCGAAGGGCGCACCGCTGGCGGACACTCCAGGAACGGTGTCGCAGATTCCGCCGCCAATCGCCGTGCCCGAGGAGCCCCCGGTGGCGCAGCCGGCCAGGCCCGGGGCGGCATTGCCGGCCGAGACCGGCTGGAAGCGTGGCCTGGCGGGATCGCTGGCCTTCGTCCGGCGCCGGATGACCGGCGACTATCAGGTCGACGACTTCGGGTACGACCCGGACTTCACCGATCACGTCTTCGTGCCGCCGTTGAAGGTGTTGTACGAGAAGTGGTTCCGGATCGAGACGCTGGGCATGGAGAACATCCCGGACACCGGCGGCGCACTACTGGTCGCCAACCATTCCGGGACTGTGGCCGTCGACGCGCTGATGACCGCCGTCGCCTTACGCGAGCACCACCCCGCCAAACGGCCGCTGCGGATGCTGGGCGCCGATCTGGTGTTCCAGACACCGTTCCTCGGGTCCGTCGCCCGCAAGGCGGGCAATACGTTGGCGTGCAACCCGGATGCCGAGCGGCTGCTGGCGTCGGGCCAGTTGGTGGCGGTGTTCCCCGAGGGCTTCAAAGGGGTCGGCAAGCCGTACTCCCAGCGGTACAAGCTGCAGCGGTTCGGGCGTGGCGGCTTCGTCACCGCTGCGGTCAAGACCGGGGTGCCGATCATCCCGGTGTCGATTGTCGGCGCGGAGGAGATCTACCCGCTGATCGGCAACATCAAGCCGCTGGCCAGGGCGCTGGGTTTCCCGTACTTCCCGGTGACGCCGACGTTCCCACTGCTCGGTCCGCTGGGCGCTATCCCGCTACCCAGCAAGTGGATCATCGAATTCGGCGAGCCCATCCCCACGGACGAATATGCCGAGAACGCGGCGGACGACCCGATGGTGGTCTTCAACCTCACCGACCGGGTGCGGGAAACGATCCAGCAGACGCTCTACCGGCTGCTGCTCCGCCGGGGGCATCCCTTCCTCGGTTGATCTGTACCCGGGTCAAGCCTTCCTGGTGATCGACCGGCCGACCAACACCGCAGCCCCGACCGCGCCCGCGCCGACCACCATCGGCGCCCAGATCTTGGCTGCCTTGCGTCCGGTGCGGAAGTCCTTGATCTGCCAGCCCCGCTCGCGCGCGACGTCCTTCAGTGCGCTGTCCGGATTGATCGCGACAGCGGTGCCGACCACCGACAGCATCGGAACATCGTTCACCGAGTCGGAGTAGGCAGTGCATCGCCGCAGGTCCAGGCCCTCCCGTGCAGCCAGTGAACGAACGGCGGCGGCCTTCGCCTGGCCGTGCAGCATCTCGCCGAAGAGTCGACCGGTGTACACGCCGTCCACGTTCTCCGCGACGGTGCCGAGCGCTCCGGTCAACCCGAGCCGGCGGCCGATGATCTGCGCCAGTTCCACCGGCGTTGCGGTCACCAGCCACACTCGCTGTCCGGCGTCCAGGTGGCGTTGCGCCAACTCCCGGCTGCCCGGGTAGATCTTGTCCGCCATCAGCTCGTCGTAGATCTCCTCACCGAGCTCCACGATCTCGGAGACGTTCCGGCCGGCGACGAATGCCAGTGCGCCCTCCCGGGCGTTCGAAGTGTCCTCGGCGTCTTCGCCGGTCAGCCGGAACTTCACCTGCAACAACGCGAATTTCACCAGGTCGCCGGTGGTGAAGAAGTTCCTGGCGACCAGGCCGCGGGCGAAATGGAAGATCGAGGCGCCCTGCATCATCGTGTTGTCGACATCGAAAAATGCCGCCGCGGTCAAGTCGGCGCCGGGTGGTACCGGCGGTTCGTCCTCGTGGACTGCCAGGTAGGCAGCTTCGGCGGAAGCGGCACCGGCGATCTCCGAGGCCTGCGCCTGCTCCCCGAAAACGTTCGCCCTGCTCTTCTTCACAGCTGCCTGACCAACCTCTCTACATCGCCGTACGGCCGAGCTGGCATCCGGAGCCGGTACCCGGTGCCCGGTCAGACTATCCGCCGATCCGGCCGCCCTCGCCGGGTGGCGCTCCGGTTGCCGAGGGGCTCACCGAGTGCCCGATCGGCCGGTGAACGAGAATGACAGGGTGAGTAGCCCTGGAACCGGAGACATCGGAATACCCGCCTACCCCGGAACCAACGTGGCAGACCTGCTGCGAGGTGCCGCAATGCGGCATCCGGATCGCCCGGCGGTGATCGAGGAAGGCGGCAGCAGGACCTGGGCCGAGTTGGACGCTGCCGCGGACGCGGGTGTCGCGGCCTTTGCCGCGCTGGGCGTCGAACCGGGCGAGCGGGTCGTCATCGCCCTGCCCAGCGGCGGCGACCTGGCGCTGGCGCTGTTCGCCGTCGCGCGAGCCGGTTTGATCGCGGTGCCGCTCGGGCCGTCCCGCGGGGACACCGGCGCCTTCGCCGATCGGGTGGGCGCGTTGGCCGCCATCTCCGACGACCCGGACCATGGGCTTCCGGTGGCCATCTCGGTGAGCAATCTGCAGGCCTGGTGGGGTGCCGGCCCGCAGTCGAACCCGCCGCCGGCGATCGGCGGCGGGGAGGATCTGACGTTGCTGGCCCGGGCCCGCGGGGACCGTGCCGTGATGCTGTCGCATCGGGCGGTGCTGGCCGCGGTGCAGGCCATCGGCGGTGTCGGCGCGCTCCGCCTGCGCGATCACGATCGGGCACTGCAGGTGCTGCCGATGTACCACCTGGCCGGCTGGGTGGTGGCGTTCCTGCCGCTGGCCATGGTCGGTGGGGCATCGGTGGTGCCGTCGGTCGGCTTCGACTCCGCGACAGTCGGCGTCGGGGTGCACGGTGGTTCGGCGCAGGGCGGCGACGCGGCGGCCGCCGGCCGGCTCGCCACCGAGTCGGCCTTGGAAGCTGCGCACACCCACCGGGTCACCCTGGTGCCGGGCGCGCCCGGTTTCTACCACCATCTTGTCGCTATCCAGGGCGCCGAACGATCCCTGTCCACGGTCCGATTACTCACCTCAGGTACCGCGCCGCTCGAGCCGGATGATTTCTCCGTGGTGAGATCGCTGATGGGACAACCGGTGTGGGAGGGGTACGGGCTGTCCGAGTCCGCCTCGGTGGTGACCAGTGCGCTGCGCACCGCGAAGCCGCACCACGGTTCGGTCGGCCGGCCGCTGGCCGGTATCGAACTCCGGATCGTCGGTCCAGACGGCCGAGATGCAAATACCGGCCAGGGCCCGGTCACCGTCGATGACGCCGAACCGGTCCTGCACGACCCGCTGGATTTCGTCGCCGAGGTGCCGGATGCGGGCGAGGTCGGCCGGATTGTCATTCGCGGCGCGACGCTGTTCTCCGGCTACTGGCCGGACGGCGGTGGTGGCCCTGGTCCGGACGGTTGGTTTGTGACCGGCGACATCGGTTTCCTGGACGACGCGGGCGAACTGCACCTGGTCGACCGGGCGGCCGAGGTGGTGAAGGTCTCCGGCTTCACCGTGTACCCCCGCGAGGTGGAGGAGGTGCTCGCCACCCATCCCTACATCGCTGAGGTGGCCGTCATCGGGATGCCCGGCATCGACGGGCAGGACCAGATCGTGGCCGTGATCGTCCCGCGGTTCGGAAAGCATCCGACACCGGACGACCTGGCCGAGTTCGTTGCCGATCATCTGCCGGCGTTCAAGCGGCCCGCCGTCTATCACCTGGTGGAGGCGTTGCCGCGAACCGAGGTCGGCCGGCTCGACCGGGCCTCGGTGCAGCGCGGCTACGCACGGGCCGCCGGGCTGCCGCTGCCCCGGCTGGCGGCGGTGGCAACCGGGACCGACGGCGACGAGGCGGCCGCACCACTGGACGAGGATCCGGTGCCGCCGGACATCGCGCCGGAGTTGGCGGGCGACCTGGCCGACCTCGGCGCCAGGCTGCCGGGCACCGGCAGTCGGGAAGACCGCGGCGTCCAGGACACCGACGAGGACCTCTTCTGATGCCCGGCACCGTCATCGACCGGGAACTTCCGACCTCCGAGGCTGCCGACCTGCTGGAGCTGACCCGAGACCTGGTGGTCAAAGAACTGCTGCCGCGGGCCGACAAGTCCGAGGCCGCCGGGTCCTTCCCGCGGGAGGTGTTCGCTCAACTGGGCGAACTAGGGCTGCTGTCGTTGCCCTACCCGGAGCAGTTCGGCGGCGGCGGGCAGCCGGCCGTCGTCTACCTGCAGGTCTTGGAGGAACTGGCCAGGGGCTGGGCGACGATCGCCCTCGGCACCAGCGTGCACGTGCTGTCCTGCAGCGGCGTCGCCGAGTTCGGTACCGCAGAGCAGCGGGAACAGTTCCTGCCGGAGATGCTCGGCGGCGCAACACTGGGCGCCTACTGCCTGTCCGAATCACATGCCGGTTCCGATGCTGGAGCGATGCGCACCAAGGCGGTCCGGGATGGCGACGAATATGTGATCACCGGAGAAAAGGCCTGGATCACCCATGGCCCGGTGGCTGATTTCCTGCTGGTCGCGGCCCGCACCGGCGGCGACGGGTCGCGCGGGATCAGCACCTTCCTGGTCCCGGCCGCTGCAGCCGGGGTCAGTGCCGGGGTACCGGAGCGCAAAATGGGCTTTCGGGCGTCGCTGACCAGCGGGGTTAGGTTCGACGAAGTCGCAGTGGACTCGGGCCGCAGGATCGGCGCCGAGGGCCAGGGCTTCCGGATCGCCATGGCCGCGCTCGATGCGGGGCGGCTCGGTATCTCTGCCTGTGCGGTTGGCCTTGCCCAGGCGGCGCTGGACCTAGCCGCCGATTACGCCGGCACCCGGACGGCCTTCGGGCGGACCATCGACGACTTCCAGGGCGTCTCATTCCTGTTGGCCGACGCGGCAACCCGAATCGCCGCGTCCCGCCAGCTGTATCTGTACGCGGCCCGCCGCAAGGACGCCGGCAAGCCGTTCTCGACGGAGGCGGCGATGGCAAAGCTCACGGCGACCGACATGGCGATGGCGGTTACCACCGACATGGTGCAGGTGCTCGGCGGCGCCGGATACGTCGAAGACCATCCGCTGGAGCGGTACATGCGGGAGGCGAAGGTGTTGCAGATCGTCGAGGGCACCAATCAGATCCAGCGGATGGTCATCGCCCGTTCGCTGAAGCCCACGAACAAGCCGGGTCGGACCCCATGACGGAGCAGTCCGCCCGGCACGTCACGGTGTACACCAGGGTCGACTGCCACCTCTGCGAGCAGGCGTTGACCGAAGTCGCGGCCATCACCGCGGAGACCGGCACGACCTATTCCGAGGTCGATGTCGACGTCGATCCGGACGACCGGGCCGAATACGGCGATCGCGTTCCGGTGATCTTGGTCGACAGTGTCGAGCACGGCTACTACCGGGTCGAGCCCGACCGGCTGCGCCGCGCACTCATCCGCTGAGCCGCACGCTGCGCTGCGCCGGCGTGACGGAAGTCACCCACAGTCCGACCACTCCCACATCTTGGGATTCCGGTCCCATCACGACTTTGTGCACGCGTTCACGAATGGTTAGGCTCCTGCATACCGGGGACCTACCACATGTCGGTCGCCACGGCACCGGTGGGGGCGCGTTCCCCACTGCGGAGGCAAACGGGTGACAGGTCAGGTCGGCGGTACTCGGGAGAGTGGCCGCGCGCGGACCATTCCAGAGGCCACCGTCGCCCGCCTCGCCGTCTACCTGCGGATTCTCTCCGGCCTCGGCGATCGCCAGGGCGAACGCCAGTCGACGATCTCCTCCGACGAACTCGCCCAATCGGCCGGGGTGAACTCGGCCAAGCTCCGCAAGGACCTCTCGTTCCTCGGCTCGTACGGCATCCGGGGTGTCGGGTACGAAGTCGGCACCCTGACCGAAGAGATCAGCCGGGCCCTCGGCGCCCATCGGGCACACCGAGTTGCGTTGGTCGGACTGGGCAATCTCGGTCAGGCGTTGGCCGGCTATCCCGGCTTCGCCGGTCGCGGCTTCGTGATCTCCGCCCTGTTCGACGCGGACCCGGGCCGAGTCGGCCTCGATGTCGCCGGTTTGCGGATCCAGCACATCCAGGACGCCGCCGCCGTCTGCCGGGCAAGTGGGGTGACCATCGGCGTCATCGCCGTACCGGCCAGCGCCGCGCAGGAGGTGGCCGACATTCTGGTGGCGGCCGGTGTCCGGTCGATCCTGAATTTCGCGCCCGGTGTGTTGACCGTCCCCTCCGGTGTCGAGGTCAGACATGTCGACCTCTCGCTGGAGTTGCAGATTCTCGCCTTCCACGAGTCCCGCCGGGCCGGTGACGTGCCCGATGTACGGCCCGGACACGCAGGCTCGTCGGTCCAGACCTCGCTGCCCAAGGCTTCCTCGATCCAGGCCTCCTCGATAGAAGCGGTGGCGGTGACGTCATGAACGACGGCCGCGGTTCGTTGAAAGTGGCCACCCCGAAATGTTGTGGCGATCCGTTACGGATCGCACGCCGCCGCGGGCTCCCCGCGTCGGCAAACCTCTGGTCGGTGTCGCAGGGTCTGCGCGCCGGCGTACCTCCACTCGCAAGGAGCACGTCATGACCCGTGCACGCAGAACTGTCGGCCGGATCGCCTTTGTCGGCGCTGGGCCAGGTGATCCGGGTCTGTTGACCATGAGAGCCGCAGAGGCATTGGCGGCCGCATCCGTGGTGGTGACCGACCCGGAGGTATCGCCGGACGTCACCGCCCTGGCCACGCAGGCCGAGATCCGGCCCGCCGTCGGCGAACCGGCCGAAGTCGCCAAGACCCTGGTCACGGCGGCCCGGCTGGGTCAGTTCGTCGTGCGACTGGTGGCCGGCGACGTGCTGACGGCCGACCCCGTCATCAAGGAACTGCAAGGGGTGTCCCGGAGTTCGGTGCTGTTCGACGTCATTCCCGGGCTGTCCGCGGCGGCTGTTGCGTCGTACTCCGGTATCGCGGTCGGCTCGGTCCACACCATCGCCGATGTTCGATCGACCTCCGACTGGGGCAAGCTTGCTGCCGCCCCCGGGACGCTGTTGCTGCAGGCCGCGGCCGGCCACCTGGCCGACACCGCCACGCTGCTCGCGCAGTCCGGGATGCCCGGCGAGACGCCTGCGTCGGTGACCTCGGGAGCGACACTGCCGACCCAGCGCACCGTCGACGGGACCCTGGCAACGCTCGACGGCATCGGCGGCGACATGATCGGACCGCTGGTCGTCACGGTCGGCTCCGGCACCTCGCAGCGCGGCCGACTTTCCTGGTGGGAATCCAGGGCGCTGTACGGCTGGCGGGTGTTGATCCCGCAGACCAAGGACCCCGCCGAGGGCATGCTCGACCTGCTCCGGCTGCACGGCGCCATCCCGCAGCGGGTGCCGACCGTTGCGGTCGAGCCGCCGCGCACCCCGGCCCAGATGGAGCGGGCCGTCAAGGGCCTGGTCGACGGGCGGTACCAGTGGGTCGTCTTCACCTCGACGAACTCCGTGCGGGCACTGTGGGAGAAGTTCACCGAGTTCGGTCTGGACGCCAGGGCGTTCTCCGGTGTCCGGATCGCCTGCGTGGACAGCGCCACCGGTGACGCGGTTCGCGCGCTCGGCATCATTCCGGAGCTGATCTCGGAGAACCAGCAGTCATCCGCCGGGCTGCTCGGATCGTTCCCGGATTACGACGACGTGCTCGACCCGGTCGACCGGGTGTTGCTGCCGCGGGCGGACATCGCCACCGAGACGCTCGCCGAGGGGTTGCGGGAGCGGGGCTGGGAGATCGACGACGTCACCGCCTATCGCACTGTGCGCGCCGCGCCGCCGGCCGCCCCCATCCGGGAGGCGATCAAGACCGGCGGTTTCGATGCCGTGTGCTTCACCTCGTCATCGACCGTGCGGAATCTGGTCGGTATCGCCGGCAAGCCGCATTCCCGGTCGATCGTGGCCTGCCTCGGACCGAAGACCGCGGAGACCGCGCGGGAGTTCGGGCTTCGGGTCGACGTTCAGCCGGAGGTCGCCGAGATCGGTGCGCTGATCGAATCGCTGGCCGAGCATGCGACCCGGCTGCGGGCCGAGGGTGCCCTGCCGCCGCCCCGCAAGTCCCCGCGCCGCCGCTGAGCCGCCGCCGCTGAGCCGTCGCCGCACCGCGGGCCGTCGCTGTTGGGCGGTCCGCGGGATCGCCGATGTTTTCGACGATCCACGGGGTTGCTTCGCGCTACCGTTTTGACATGAGTGCGCCGAACCAGCCGAACAACCCCGACAACAACCCGTACAGCCCGGGCGGCCGGCCCGGGTACCCCGCTGGTGCCGGCGATCCCTTCCAGCCCGGAACATCCGGGTATCCCGCCCAGGGTGGCTACCCCGGTGTTCAACCTGGCTATACCGGAGGGCCGGCCGGATACCCGGGAGGGCCGGCCGGATACCCGGGAGGGCAGGGCGGTTACCCCGGTCAGCCGCAGTATCCCGGTCAGCCGCAGTATCCCGGCCAGCCGCAGTACCCCGGGCAGCCGTCATACGCGAGTCAGCCGCAAACTCCCGGTCAACCGCCCTATCCCGGTCAGCCGCTGTACGCGGGTCAGCCGGGCGGCTACCTGCCGCCGAACCCAGCTCGGCCGAACACCGTCACCTACGCCTTCTGGTGCTGGATCGGGTCAATTGCCTTCTCGCTGGTCGGGCTGGTGTTGATATTGAACAGCCCCATTTGGGATCTCGCGATCGCGACGGCCCGATTGTCGGCATCGGAAGCCATCGCCGCCCAAGGGGCGGTGAACGTGGTGAAGAGCGTCATCGTCTTCTTGTTCGTCGCTGTTGCCGCGTTCTTCGCCTTCTTCGCCTACAAGATGTGGGCGGGACGCAACTGGTCCCGGATTTCGATCACGGTGCTGGGAGTGGTGTGTGTGCTGCTCACGGCCGCCCCGGCCAGTCGCGAGGTGACGATCGACGCGCGAATCTACGAGGCGCCGCAGGGGCAGTGGCCGTTCTACGTGACCGCAGTCCTCGCGCTTGCCGCGATCGTGCTGATGTTCCTCAGTGCCTCGAACAGGTTTTTCGCCGATTCGAAGACGTACCGGCAGGCGAAGGCCTACCAGCAGTTTCAGCGCTGACGGTGCACTGACCGCGCCTGGAACCGAACACGCCGGAATCCCGGTAAGTTCGTAGGCATGAGTTTCGGCTTGGGCGATGCCCGCAAGCGCCCTGGAATCTTCGACTCCTTCCGGGCGGCCATGACGCCACCGCCCCTGCCCGAGGACGATGGTCAACCCATCAAGCCGCCGGGCACCGTGACGGCGGCAACCGTGCTCGCCATGCTTGCCGGGCTGGTCTTCCTGGTGATCGGCGGGTTCTCGTTGTTGACAACGGACGATCAGCTGAACAGCGCCGTGGCCTCCTACAACGCTGCCATCTCCGATTGCACCACCGAGTTCCAGGGAATCGGTGACGCAGTCGTCGTCCCGTCCGGGGCGTCAGGGGATGTTACGGCGACGGCCGAGGTTTGCAAGAGTTATCAGCCGTTGACCGACGACACGATCTCCGCGGCGAGAACCCAGAACATCATCATCAGCGTCGTCATTACCGTTATTGGGGTGGTGGCCCTGGCGGGCGGTTGGTTCCTCCGGACCGGTGCTCGGTGGAGCCGGCTTGCGCTGGTGGGTGCGGTCATCATCTCGGTGGTCCTGACCATGGCGTTCCAGGTCTCGAACCTGCTGACCCTGGTGGCCACCCTGCTGATGATCATCGCGGTGATGCTCTGCTTCGTCGGTAAGGGTGCGGTCTACTTTGCTCGCCTGAAGGCCCGGCGCGCGGTGTGACCGCGACGGGTGCCGGGGCCGGGAGCGACCTGGCTCCGGTGGGCCCGGCAGCGTCGGCTGACAGTCAAGGCGCTGCACTGTCCGTCCCTCCAGCAGTTCCGGCTCGGCGGCGGTTGCTTCGGGGAGCCGTCACGATGGTGCTGGCCGTACTCGCCGCCGTCGCGGCCTGGTTCCTGCTACGGCAGGGAATCCGGACGGATGACTTCCCGCCGTTCATCGACGGCCGGCAATCCACCCCGATCACCAGGTACTCCGGTCCCTGGCTGACCGCGGCGTCGGCGATGGCCCTGATCGCCGCGCTCTTCCTGCTGTTCGCCGTCATCGACCTGGTGCGTTGGTCTCGGGCGAAGCGGGATCCAGGGTGAGAGTGTCGCAAGCTCGGGTGCGGGGGGTGCGCTCCGTGTGGTGTGTGAGGGCACAGTGTGGGGCGACCCCGGACCACCGGATCACCTGGAACAATTCAGGGGTGGCGGCCGCAGCGGATTCGATCATGTGCGATCGAGTGACACCTGAGCAGGGTGATTCCGCGCTTCGGGGCGTTTTGACCCTGGTGCGGCGTCACTCGATCGGCGGCGACCACCCTCCGGACCGGTACGCGTGAGCGTCACGGTCGTCCACCTGCTGCGGCACGGCAAGGTGCAGAACCCCGGGAACATCCTGTACGGCCGGCTGCCGGGCTATCGGCTGGCCGCATCTGGGCAGGCGATGGCGGCCGGGGTGGCCGACTACCTGGCCGGATCCGACATCACCCATCTCGTCGCGTCGTCCCTGCAACGGGCGCAGGAAACCGCCGGGCCGCTGGCCAGCACCTTCGGCCTGCCGATCGTCACCGACGACCGGATCATCGAGGCCGCGAACGAGTTCGAGGGCCTCGAGTTCGGGCTGAACGGTCAGACATTGGGACGACCGCAGACCTGGATCAAGTTGCGCGATCCGCTCAAGCCGTCTTGGGGTGAGCCTTACCTCGACATCGCCCATCGCATGGTGGCAGCCATCTATGCCGCCGTGCAGGCCGCAGACGGTCATCAGGCTGTGCTGGTCTCGCACCAGTTGCCGATCGTCACCGCCCGCCGCTACCTGCACGGCCGGCGCCTGTGGCACAACCCGTCCCGACGCGAATGCTCGGTCGCATCCTTGACCTCGCTGTCCTTCACCGACGGCGTCTTCACCGGGTCGAGCTATGCCGAACCGGTGGCGCACATCGCTGCGGTGAACGATCCGGAATCGGTCGTCCCGGGCCAACCTGCGGTCCCGCCGGCCGGAGCGGCCTCGTGATCGGCCCCCGCCGCGCGGGCGGAATCCTGCGAGCCGCCGTGACGGCGACGCTGGCGGTTGCCCTGTTGGTCACTACCGCAGCCTGCAGCACCGGCAACGATGCCGCGGTGTTTGGCGGGTCGTTCACCTTCGTCTCGCCCGGCGGCAAGACCGAGTTTTCCTACCCGGTTGCCGAACGTGGAACGCTGTCCGACCTGTCCGGGCAAGACCTCGCCGGCGACGGCACCCTGGCCCTGTCGGACTACCGTGGGAAGGTCGTTGTGCTGAACTTCTGGGGCTCGTGGTGTGGGCCGTGCCGGGCCGAGGCGCCGATCCTGGAAGAGGCTGCTGCCGAACTGTCGGGACAGGGCGTGCAGTTCCTCGGGGTGAACGTCAAGGACACCAGGGACGCGGGCGCGGATTTCCTGAAGAGCAAGAACGTGTCCTACCCGTCCATCTACGACCCGTCGATGAGAACCATGTTGTCGATTCGCGGCCTCCCGACCAGTGGGCTCCCGTTCACCTTTGTGATCGACCGCGAGGGACGAGTGGCGCATATCTGGATCGGCCAGCTGTATGACGCCGCGCCGCTGGTCGACGCCGCGTCGGCCATTGCCGCCGAGAGCAGCTGAGATGGCCGCCAGAACCAGCGTGCCGACCGGCCGGGTGGCGTCATGCCGGCCGTAACCGACACCATCATCTCCGGGCCGTACCTGCTGGCCGCGCTGCTCGCGGTGGCGGCCGGCGCGGTGTCGTTCGCCTCGCCCTGCGTGGTCCCGCTGGTGCCGGGTTACCTGGCCTACCTGACGTCGCTGGTCGGCGCAGAGGCAGCCGTTGCGGTGCCGGCCGGCGGTGGCGGCTCCGGGTCGGGTGAACGGGTTTCGCTCGCCGTGCGAGGGAAGGCGGTGACGGCGACCGCGTTGTTCGTGCTGGGGTTCACGGTTGTCTTCCTCGCCCAGTCGGTCGCGGTGATCGGGTTCTCCCGGGCATTGTTGGTGAACAGCGAAACCCTGATGCGGGTCGGCGGTGCCGTGACCATCGTCATGGGGTTGGCCATGCTGGGCCTGATCCGGCCACTGCAGACCGAGCGCCGGCTGCATCTGCGGCCTGCCGGTCGGATCCTCGGCGCGCCGCTGCTGGGCGCCGTCTTCGCGCTCGGGTGGACCGTCTGCCTCGGCCCCACGCTGGTCGGGGTGCTGTCGTTGGCCAACGCGACCGACTGGGGCGGCTCGGCCTGGCGCGGTCTGTCGCTGGTGATCTTCTACTGCGCGGGCCTCGGTATCCCATTCCTGTTGCTGGCCTTCGGTTTCAGCTGGGCAACCGGCGCGATGGGCTTCCTGCGGCGGCACACCCGCACCATCCAGATCGTCGGCGCTGTCTGCTTGATCGTGTTGGGCCTGCTGATGCTGACCGGGGTCTGGGGCACGTTCATCGCGTGGCTGCAGGGTCGGTTCGCCGGGATCGAGACTGTCCTGTGACCGTCCGCGACGCCCGGCACTTCGGAGGACCTGGGACCGCCACCGGAACAGACGGCGAGCCGCAGGTGCAGGACGTTCCCGAACCCCCGACGCAGGGTGGTCTCGGTCGGCTGATCGCCTTCGGGCGGAACACCTGGCGGCAGCTGACCAGCATGCGCACCGCGCTGATCCTGCTGTTCCTGTTGGCCCTCGCGTCGTTGCCGGGTGCTCTGCTGCCGCAATGGTCGTTGAACTCGGCGAAGACGGCGCAGTACATCATCGACTACCCGACGATCGGCCCGCTGCTCGACAGGTTCGGCTTCTTCGAGGTGTTCGGCTCGCCCTGGTACGCGGCCATTTACCTGCTGCTGTTCATCTCACTGATCGGGTGCCTGCTGCCGCGCTCGCTGGAGTTCGCCGGCCAGCTTCGGATGCCGCCGGTCGCGACCCCGCGCAATCTTGGCCGGCTCCCGCACCACCACACCACCGAGGTGCCCGGCACTCCCGATGTCGTTGCCGACCGGATCGCCAAGGGGCTGAAGGGGTGGCGGATTGCCCGGCGTGTTGAACCGGACGGCCCGGACGCCCGTCCCGACGCGGCCACCGTCACGATCTCCGCCGAAAAGGGCTACTTCCGGGAGGTCGGCAACCTCGTCTTCCACCTGTCGCTGCTGGGGCTGCTGATCGCGATCGCGGTCGGGAAGATGGTCGGCTATGAGGGCTCGGTGATCGTCAACGCCGGGTCGCAGTTCTGCTCGACCTCACCTGCGTCCTACGACAATTTCCGGCCCGGTCTGCTGGTCGACGGCACCGACATGGCGCCGTTCTGCGTGGACGTCGAGCAGTTCACCGCGTCCTACACCGCCGCCGGCCAGGCCAGCGGGTTTGTGGCGCAGATCCGCGCGCAGAGCGGCGCCGACGCCGGCACCGACCGGTGGGAGTCCGCGGAGTTGCAGGTCAACGACCCACTGCGAATGGACGGCGAACGGCTGTACCTGCTCGGGCACGGCTTCACCCCACATTTCCAGGTGACCTACCCGGACGGCACGGTGCGCGACTACTCGCAGCCGTTCGCGCCCGCGGCGAACGACCCGAACTTCACCTCAGAGGGCGCGGTCAAGATCCTGGATCCGCCGGGAGCGACCGGGGACGAGGTGCGCAAGCAACAGTTGGCCATCGTCGGGATCTTCGCACCGACCGCGCTGCTGCACGGCGCGATCATGACGTCCTCGTTCCCCTCCCCGGACAATCCGGGGGTCGCGGTCGACGTCTACCGGGGCGACCTCGGGATGGAGGGCGGCCGCTCGCAGTCGGTCTTCGCCATCGACACCTCACAGGTCGACAAGGGGTTGCTGACCAAGCAGGCACGGGCGAACCTGATGCTCGGCGAGTCCATCACGCTCGATGACGGCACCCAGATCACCTTCACCGGATACAACGAGTGGGTCTCCCTGCAGACCTCCTACGACCCGGCGCAGGTGTGGGCCCTGGTCTTCGCGGTCCTGCTGATGGTCGGCCTGATGGTGTCGTTGGTGTTCAAGCGGCGCCGGGTCTGGTTCCGGCTGCGAGCTGTGTCGGAGCTGACTGCGCAACCGGATCGGCGGGACCGTACCGTGGTGCAGGTCGGCGGTCTTGCCCGCACGGACCAGGCGGGTTACGGCGAGGAGTTCGCGCTACTGGCCGGCCTCCCCGAGGATCCACCAGCGGATCCGGCTCATCGCTGACATGGTGATCGCACGCGCGTAGGAATGGGTGAGCAGCAGATGAACGAGACCTGGGCACGTATCTCCGACCTCGCCTTCGAGGCGGCATTGGCCGGGTACGTCGTTGCGCTGGTCTGCTACGCGATCGAGTTCGCCTCGCGCCGCGGCGGTGACGTCCCCGCTGATCAGGTGGTGGGCGTTGCGGCAGCGTCGAATCGCGCAGGCGGCACCTCGACGCTGACGCGAACCGGCGGCACCAATGCGGTCGACAGCACGGCGATCGGGGTGCTGCCCTCCCGCGTCGTGCCGTGGGGGCAGCGGTTCGGCCGGGCGGCGGTCGTCGTCACCGCAGTGGGCCTGGCAGCCAACCTGCTGTCCATCGTCGCCAGGGGACTGGCCACCGGCCGCCTACCACTGGGCAACATGTACGAGTTCACCTCGGTCATCTGCGCCGCCGCGGTGCTCTGCTGGCTGATCGTGCTGGCCAAGACCGGCGCCCGCACCATGGGCATGTTCGTCATGCTGCCGGTGGTGGTGCTGCTGTTCGTCGCCGGCACCGTGCTGTACGTGCCGGCGGCGCCCGTCGTCCCCGCCCTGAACTCGTACTGGAAGTGGATCCACGTCACGACCATTGCGTTGTCGTCCAGTGTGCTGATGGTCAGCGGGGCGGCGTCCGCGCTATACCTCCTTCGCGGTCGCCATGACCGGAAGGCCGCAGCGATGTCGCCGGCAGCCCGGCCCGCCGACGGCAGTTCCGTGCCGGACGGCCTACCCACCGCCGACGGTGCGCAGCTGACGACGACCGGCGCGGGTTCGATGCTCGCCAGGTTGCCGTCCATGGCGACCCTGGATCGCATCGCTTACCGGACCGCCATCGTCGCCTTCCCGGTCTACACGTTCGCGGTCATTGCCGGCGCGATGTGGGCAGAGGTGGCCTGGGGCCGGTACTGGGGTTGGGATCCGAAGGAGACCTGCGCGTTCGTCAGCTGGGTGATTTACGCGGCCTACCTGCACGCCCGGTCGACGGCCGGCTGGCGAGGTCGTCGCGCCGCCTGGATCTCGGTCGTCGGGTTCGCCTCGATCCTGTTCAACCTGTTTTTCGTGAACATGGTCGTGTCAGGGCTGCATTCCTACGCCGGACTGAACTGAGCGGTCCCCCTCGGGGGTGCAGCGCGCAAAGGCCGAGCTTCCCGAAAGGGATGCTCGGCCTGTTGTCTGCGCAGCACATCAGCGTCGGTGCCGATTGGCACCAAATGTGATCGATCACGAAGTGCGGCTCGGTCAGCCGCTCTTGTCCTCGCCACGGAGCTTGCGATCGATCTCGTTGAGGAACTCTGGATCGTCATCGGGCGCAAGGGTGCGCGTTTGCCGCTGGGGCCTGCTGGGGCCCGGGCCCGGCGACTCGGCGCCCGGGGTGCGTGCACCGATCCCACGCCAGGCCAGGGCGATCACCAGAATCGTCACGGCGATCGCTACGAGCATGTACATCGGCCACCTCCTTCTACTACTCCTCAGAGTACGCACATACCGCGCGGTGCGACCTGCCCAATGTGGATGAGATCAGGTTGGGGTCGATCGAGCCCCGAACGCCCCAACGCCCCGGGTTGGCAGCGAATGCTGCAATCCGGGGCGTCAGGATTGGTGCGAACCCGGTACCGACGATCCGGCGGGTGCCGGACATGCCGAGATGGGCTCTGAGCGTGCAGGTACTTTTCAGGCGGTCGATCGCGATGCATCCACGGTCAGATCGGCGAGCAGCGCACTCACTTCTGATTCGCGGAACCTCCGGTGTCCACCGGGAGTCCTGATCGATCCGATGCGACCGGCGGATGCCCACCGCGTCACAGTCTTCGGATCAACCCGGAACATCAATGCGACCTCTCCTGGGGTTAGCAACCTCTCAGAGATTTCCATGGTCACGTGCCACCTCCATATTCGGGCCCCGACTGGCCTCGTCCGCCGGGCTGGCGTCTGTCCATTGTGCGACATTGCAGGTACTTCATCGAGCGTTGTGCCGGAACACCTGAATCCGACTCGGGGTACCGATCGCCGGGACTACGTACCCTTTGTCCTGATTCTACATTGACACCTTGGTTAGTCGCGAGGGGACGGGCCCCCTTTTTTATTGCTGAGTAGTTCTTTCCCTGTCCTGGCAGGATCAAGCAGAAGATTTGTCGTGACCGGCTGCATAGCGCCCGCCGAGCCGCCGGTACGTTTCCCGGTGGGTTCTGTTTCTCCGGTGAAGGCGGTGAGTGGCCATGGACGCGGTCGATCGGCAGTTGGTCGATGCGCTGCGCCACGACGGCCGGGCGAGCTACGCCGAGCTGGCCAGGCTCGTCGGGTTGTCCTCGTCGGCCGTGCACGAGCGGGTGTCGAAGCTGGAATCAACCGGCGTCATCACCGGCTTCCGGGCGACGGTTGATCTCGGCGCCATCGGTCTCGGGGTCACCGCACTGGTCGGTATCGAGCCGGGTGAGTACGGCAGGGACGAGCTGATCGCGGCGTCGCTGGACGCGATCCCCGAGGTCGAGAGCTGTTACGGGGTGGCCGGCGACGAGGCCTTCGTCGTTCAGGTCCGGGTGGCCAGCGTGGACCACCTGCATCGGTGCATCGGCCGGCTGCGGGCCATCGAGGGCGTGGCGCGGACCCGGACGACCGTCGTCCTGGCGACCCGATTCGAACACCGCCCCACTCGGGATGTCGAGCCCACTGACCCGGCGTGACGATCGCGTCGTGACCATTCCGGTGAGACCTATGGCCGGCAATGGATACCCTGGCCTGGTGGAATCCACTGGCTCGACGCCGCGACCCGAGGAGGCGACCCAGCCAGACCCGCCTGCGCCCGAAACGGTGCCGGGCACGTCGGTGAGCGGCACCGGGAACCTGGCGAAATACCTGGTCGTCTACACCGTGCTGCGGCTCGGGCTGGTGATCGTGCTGACGGCGGTGTTGGCGTTCTTCATGCCGTTGATCGTCGCCCTGCTGTTCGCGATCATCCTCCAGTTGCCGCTGGCCTGGCTGCTGTTCACCGGCCCCAGGAGCCGGGTGAACGACGCCATGGCGGTGTCGACGGCGCGCCGCCGCGAAGAACGTGAGCGGCTGCAATCGGCGCTCTCCGGCGAGCCGGCCGTTGTTGACGCACCCCCTGCCACCAGGCAGCCGCTTCCGGGCGCGGTCACCGACGGCGATCCGGCCGGCTGATCGGGCCACTCTGACGGGGTCGCTCGCCGCCGGCGCTGCCGTCCTAAGCTCCCCGTATGCCATCTCCCGTGTTCGAGCCGACAGCGGCCGAGCCGACAGCGGTCGACCCGATGACGGTCGACCCGACGGTGATCGACCCGACGCTGATCGGCCAGCGCAGCGGCTTCGTGCATGACCGCTCCGACCCGGACCAGCGGGCCTGGATCGCGCACGCGGTGCGGCTGATCGAGGCCGACCTGCAACGCAGTGCGGACACCCACCTGCTGCGGTTCCCGCTGGCGCCCGTGTCCATCGAGCCGTCGGCGACCGCCGGGCCACGTTCGGCCGAGAACGGCATCGATGTCTACCTCAAGGACGAGAGCACGCACGTCACCGGCTCGCTCAAGCACCGGCTGGCCAGATCGCTGTTCCTGTATTCGTTGTGCAACGGCTGGCTGAGCGCGACGACCACCGTCATCGAGTCATCGAGCGGGTCAACGGCGGTGTCCGAGGCCTACTTCGCCCGGATGATCGGCCTGCCGTTCATCGCCGTGATGCCGGCTCGGACGTCGCGGGAGAAGATCGAGCTGATCGAGACCCAGGGCGGCCGGTGCCATCTGGTCAGCGATCCGGGGACGATCTACGCGGAGTCCAGGCGGCTGGCCGCCGAGTGCGGTGGGCACTACATGGACCAGTTCACGCATGCCGAGCGGGCCACCGATTGGCGCGGTAACAACAACATCGCCGAATCGATCTTTGCCCAGCTCAGCCTGGAACGTCATCCGGTGCCGGCCTGGATCGTCATCGGGGCAGGGACCGGTGGCACCAGCGCGACCATCGGCCGGTACGTCCGCTACCGCGGGTACCGCACGCGGGTGTGTGTCCCCGATCCGGAGGGCTCGGCATTCTTCCCGGCCTGGCGGGACGGTAACCCCGCGCAGGTCGGGTCGCCGTCGAAGATCGAGGGTATCGGCCGGCCACGGGTCGAGCCGTCCTTCGTCGGGCAGGCGATCGACCGGATGGTCCAAGTGCCGGACGCGGCCTCCGTCGGCACCATGCGCGAACTCGAAGGGGTTCTGGGGCGCCGGGTCGGCCCGTCGACCGGCACGAATCTCTGGGCCGTGTTCGGGCTGATCGCCCAGATGCGGAAGTCCGGCACCGCGGGTTCGATCGTCACCCTGCTGTGCGACTCCGGTGACCGCTACGCCCGGACCTATTACGACGACACCTGGGTCGCCGAACAGGGCTGGGACCTGGCGCCGTACCGGGCTGCGGTGCGGGACTTCCTCGCGGACGGCACGTGGCGCGAACCGGCCGCCGCCCCGGACCTGGCCGGAGTGTCGCGGTGACCGAGCCGACGGATGAACCGGCGGCCGCTCCCGGCCTACCGCAGTTGCTCGCCGACCTGGAGCGGCTGGTGCGATGCGAATCGCCGTCCGCGGACCTGTCCGCGGTCCGGCGCAGCGCGGACCTCATCGCCGAGATCGGCGCCGCGCGACTGGGTTTCCGGCCGGATCGGCTCGAGATCGACGGTTGTAGCCATCTACGCTGGCGCTTCGGGACGGGGGCGAACCGGGTCGTCGTCCTGGCCCATCACGACACCGTCTGGCCCTTGGGGTCGCTGGCCACCCACCCGTGGTCGATCGCCGACGGGGTGATTCGCGGGCCGGGCACGGTGGACATGAAGGCCGGGCTGGTGCAGGCGATCCACGCCCTTGCGGAATTGCAGCAGCGGGGCTTCGACCTGACCGGGGTCTGCCTGCTGGTCACCGGCGACGAGGAGATCGGGTCACCGACGTCCCGCGCGTTGATCGAGGACGAGGCCCGCGGCAGCGCAGCCTGCTTCGTGCTGGAGGGCGCCGGGCCGGGTGGTTCGCTGAAGACCGGCCGCAAGGGCACCTCGTGGTACCGAATCGAGATCGCCGGCCGAGCGGCGCATGCCGGGGCGGAACCGGAAAAGGGCATCAACTCAGCCGTCGAGCTGGCGCACCTGATCATCGCCGTCGCGGGTATCGGAGGGGCGGGTATCGGAGGGGCGGGTATCGGAGGGGCGGGTATCGGAGGGGCCGGGATGGGCGTCCCGGCGCTGGGAACGACGGTGACCCCGACCGTCGCCGGCGCCGGCACCACCACGAATACCGTGCCGGCCGCTGCCTTCCTCACCATTGACGTCCGGGCCGGCACGCAAGCCGAACAGGACCGGGTGCACGCGGCCATGCTCGCGCTGACCCCGACGGTCCCCGGCGCTGTCCTGACGGTGCTCGGCGAGCCGAACCGCCCGCCGATGGAGGTCACCTCGGGCGCTGCCCTGTTCGACCGGGCGCAGGCGCTGTATCGGCAGGGCGGGTTCGGCGAACTGGTACAGAGCTCGGTCGGTGGGGCGTCGGACGGGAACTTCACCGCCGGCATCGGGGTGCCGACGCTGGACGGCCTCGGTGCCGTCGGCGGCGGGGCGCATGCCGATGACGAACACATCCTGCTGGCCGAACTGCTCCCCAGGACTGCCCTGCTGACGGCGCTGATCGAGGACGCTCTGAACTCAGACCGGACGTCGGCGTGAGCGAGACTTGTCGAGCGAACCATCGATACCGTCGGGCGAGCGCCTCCCGAGGAACGAGTGAGGTACTCGCGTGAGCGAGACTTGTCGAGCGAACCATCGATACCGTCGGGCGAGCGCCTCACGAGGAACGAGTGAGGTACTCGCGTGAGCGAGACTTGTCGAGCGAACCATCGATACCGTCGGGCGAGCGCCTCACGAGGAACGAGTGAGGTACTCGCGTGAGCAAGAAGGCGGCTCGGGAGATGCTGGCGCAGGCCGCCGCGACGGCGGCCGCCACGGCGCAGCGGGCCGGGGTCGACGTTCGCCCACTGGAGACCCTTGACCAGATCACCGCTGCCTGTGCCGTCCTGGAAAGGGTGTGGGGCGTGGAGCCCGGGGTTGTTTTCGACGTTCAGCCGCACCTGCTGCGGGCGCTGGGACACGGCGGCAACTACCTGGTCGGGGCGTATACGCACGACGGTGGGGAGCTGATCGGGGCCAGCTCGGCGTTCTTCACCGAACCACTCGGGTCCGCGATGCACTCGCACATCACCGGAGTGCTGGCCGGCACGGCCGGACGCGGGGTCGGCGCCGCGCTGAAGTGGCACCAGCGGCAGTGGGCGCTGGAGCGGGGACTGAGCAGGATCACCTGGACCTACGACCCGTTGATCGCCAGGAATTCCTTCTTCAACCTCACCCGCCTCGGCGGCCGGCCGGAGACCTACTTCGTCGACTTCTACGGCGTCATGAATGACGGCCCCAACCGCGGCCAGCCGACCGATCGGGTGCAGATCGGCTGGGACCTGGCCGCACCCGCGACCATCGACTGCGCTGAGTCGGCGCGGCTCGGTACGCCGGAGGGCGACGGCCCCGACGTCGAAGCGCTGGCTGCGGCCGGGGCAACGGTGCTGCTCTCGGTGGGATCCGGCGGCGAGCCCGTCACCGGTCCCGCTGCGCCGTCCGGCGACCGGCCAGTGCTGATCGGGATTCCGCCGGACATCGAACGGGTGCGGGTGGTGGCGGTCGAGCGGTCGCTGGCCTGGCGACACGCTTTGCGTACGGCGCTGGCACTGATGGCCGACAAGTCCTGGCACGTTACCGGTTTCGCCCGTGCTGGGTGGTATCTGCTGGAACGCCGATAATGAACAGCCACTCGCCGCTCGGCGAGCGGGCAGGCAACGGGAGCGAACGTTGAAGATCACCGGGGTCGAACTGCGCACCATCCGGATGCCCTTGAAGAGCCCGTTCGAGACATCCTTCGGCGTGGAATCCGAACGGGTGGCGGTGCTCATCCGGGTGGTCGGGAAGGTCACCGACCGGGGGCGGCGCGACGGTGTGCGTCATGACCAGCACCTCGAACCCCACGCGACCGAGGTGCAGGGCTGGGGCGAATGTGTGGCCATGGAATTGCCGCTCTACAGCTCGGAATACGCCGCCGGCGCCGCAGAGGTGTTGCGGCGCTTCCTGATTCCGACGTTGCTCGCCGAGAGCGCGGCCGGCCGGGACGTCACGGCCGAGCTGGTCGATCCACTCCTGGAACCCATCGTCGGTCATCGAATGGCGAAGGCAGCGCTGGAAATGGCCGTGCTGGACGCGCAACTGCGCGGTTCCGGTCAGTCACTGGCCGGCTACTTCGGCGCCAGGAGAACCACGGTGCCGTCGGGGGTGTCGGTGGGGATCCAACCGTCGGTGCACGCCCTGCTGGATGTGGTGGGCGATTACATCGCCGACGGCTACGTCCGGATCAAACTCAAGATCAAGCCGGGGTGGGACGTCGCGCCGGTCGAGGCGGTACGAGACCGGTTTGGCGAGCAACTGCTGCTGCAGGTCGACGCGAACGCGGCCTACACACTCGCCGATGCCCGTCTGCTGCGCCGGCTCGACGCGTTCGACCTGCTGCTGATCGAACAGCCGCTGCCCGAGGACGACATCCGGCAACACGCCGAACTGGCCCGGCTGATCACGACACCGATTTGCCTGGACGAGTCGGTGGTCTCCGTCCGGGCGGCGGCCGACGCGATTGCCCTGCGTGCCTGCCAGGTCGTCAACATCAAGGCCGGCCGGGTGGGGGGTTACCTGAATGCCCGGCGCATCCACGACCTGTGTCAGGCCAACGGGATCGCGGTGTGGTGCGGTGGGATGGTCGAAACCGGACTGGGCCGGGCGGCGAACGCCGCGCTCGCCGCGCTGCCGGGATTCACGTTGCCGGGCGACATCTCGGCGTCGGACCGGTTCTACGACCAGGACATCACCGAGCCGTTCGTGCTGGAGGACGGGCAGATCGAGGTGCCGACCGGGCCGGGGATCGGGGTCGAACCGATCCAGGCGGTGCTGGAGAAATTCACCGACTCAACGGAATGGATCCAGGGTTGATCGCCCGTGTCCTGCGGTCGTGTAGGTCAGTCCTGGCCGAATCCGGTCAGGACTTCATCGACCCTTTCGGCGATCGACTCTGACCCGGCCAAAAGCCCGCCCCGTACCGGTGGGCGCTCATCCGGCCCATCATCGCCGTCGCCGTCTGCCGGCGGGCCAGCATGGACATCGACTGGGGTGTCCTCAGCACGGCTAGAGCGGCACCCGGTAGGCGACCACACCCGACGGTGTTGACACCAAACGCAAGCCGTCGTCTGTCGCCGCCGACACTGCCAAGGGCACTGCGGCTGGAACGCCGGACGTCGGGTTCAACTTCGCATCGCACAGGTAAACCTCACCGCCGGCAGATCTATCCGTGCGGTTGACATCTCGGAAGATGACGCCGACGGACTGGCGAAAGGTCTGCCGCGCTGGGCACCAGAACAAGTCGCCGGCGACCGCCGGTCTGACGGCCCCGGTTGCCACGTTGACGACTTGATCGCCGAACAGCATTCGATGATCGTCGAGCAGGATGGTGGAATGCTCCGAGCCGTCGATGGCCAACGACGCCTGCGCGCCCAGCGGGATCGACCAGATTGCCTTTCCGGTCGTCAAGTCCACCCGCTCCAGGGTCACCGACAGATCGGTCGGCACGGTGAGCTCGTCGCGTCCACCGGGTGGCGAGGAATCCAGTCGTCCCGAATATCTGCACCGCAACGCGGGATAGCCTGATCCCGGTGTCGACATGAATTGCATGTCGCCCAAGAGGGCACGGCACAAGATCGAGGTCCCAGGCTCTCGCCAGATCACCGATCCGTTCTGATAGTTCAATCCCACCGTGACGAGATTCTCGGCGAGATCAAGGGCCGGATAGTTCCCTGCGCCGTCGGCCTTCCAGTCGATGGGGGTGGTCAGATAGATGATCCGTGGTACGCCGGGGCGCCCGGATATGATCCAACCCTCGTCCAGGGAGGCGCCACCGCCCAGCAGGTCTGTCGAAGGACTGGACCAGAGCAGCGTCTCGTCACTGAGCACACCCACGGTTTCGATGGGTGCTCCGTTGACCTCGACGAGGTCGCCCCACAGGAGCCTGTACGGCCGCTGAGCGGTGGTCGTATCGTCGTCGACCACGCTGGTTGACCCGTTCGCACGGTCGATTCGAATCGACGCCAATCTGTAGTCCGTTTCAGATTTCTCGTAACTCCAACCGCACAAGAATGCCGAATCGTCATCACAGATCCTCGGAAATCCTGCCCACCAGCGCTCCTCGGTCACCAACTGATCAAGACCGGCGGCCGCGTCTGCGACAACCAGTACCGAACGCTCGTCCAAACGCTCGGTCGGCCGAAGGTAGGCAATTGCCCCGTCGATCTCGGCTATCTGGATCTCGGTGGTGGGTTTCAAGCCGGCCGCTGAAGCCCACTGCCGCCATCGCTCTTTGCCTGATTTCGGGTCCAGTCCGAACAAATACAGATCAGTTCCAACTGTCCCGTAAACCACCGCGGTGTCCTGGATGATCTCGGGAGTGGTCAACGGTTCGAAACCTGTGCTGGACCATACCTGGGTGGGCTTGTCCACAATGACGTCCGAGGCGCTCGCACTCTCCGTGGTCTCCGCTGCCGTCGATGTCGTCTGCGGTGCAGATTCAACGGACTCGTCTGATGCACGATCATCGCTGGGATTGCTGGACGGTGGGGACAGGAAGCCTGAAACCGCACCGTTGACGGCGACAACGCGCAATTCGCCGTCGAATGCAGCGGACACCACCGCCGGAACTCCCGCAGTCGGGACGGGCGCATCTGCACCCTCCGAATTACAGGTCCGATATACGCCGTAGCGGCGTGCTGTCGAGATCTGCACCGAGATGTCAGGTATGTAGGGCTCAACTCGGTCGTACTCGCGAGAGTCGATGCACCATAGTGAATCTGCTGCCGTCGCTGGGCGGGTCAGGCCATCCTCCAGATTGAGGAGAATGCCCCCGGTCGAATGTGGGACGAAGAGATGGGTGTCATCAAGCACCGCATCGGCACGTCCGATCCGACCGTCAGCGGCCAAGGTCGGTGCGTCACCGACCGCCGCCGACCACATGACCTCGCCCGATGCCGGATCGAAGCGCTCGATGCTGACGTCCAAGTCGCTCGTGTTGTACGCCGATACGGCCGGAGTGGATATGGTGCCCGTCGCCGACCCCTGGTAACGACATCGGTAGGCGCGGCCCTGGGTCGCTGCGGCTGCGTCCCAGTCGAGCATCCGGTGATCACCCAGACAACCGACGACAGTTCCTGGCGCAGTCCACCTCGAAGCCCCGTCTGTCAGCGAAATACCGGCCGTGACGATCTCTGAGGACAAATCGACCGGACTTTGTCTGGTCCACCAGTCCTTACGTGCCGTCACCACCGAATAGTTACCGTCTGCCGATTCATGCTGATCGAATTGGCCGGGTCCGGTCAGCACCGGCCCGAATAGCTCGCTGAAATTCCTGGTCCACAGATCGACACCGTCCGATCGTCGCACAACCGTGAATTCGCCGGCATCGTCGGCGGTGAATCGCAGATCGCCGTTGGATGAATACGAGGGGTCAGCACCCACGTCGAGCGCTTCGGCCGGTCTGGTCTGGCCGGTTACCTCATCGACCCGAAACGTTCGCTTTTCCCATTCACCATTGGCCATTTGAATCTCGGACTGCAAACACACCGCCGCGGTGTTGCCCGCGCATTCGGAACCGGTCCATGACCAGTAGCGAGGTGCCGAAACTGCGAGATCTGCTCCCGTTCGCGGGTCTGCAATGACCAATTCGGAGATGCGGTCCGTGCCGCTCGGCCGAAGGTAGTTCACCTTGCCATGCGCTTGCGCTACGGCAACATAATTGGCATCCGTAGCCAGGACCGCGGGCTTGCTCCAGAGCTGCACGCCGCTGATCGGGTCGAGTCCGTAGATCATCAGCCCATCGGGGACCGCGCCGTAGACGACGGCCACTCCGCCGACATTGTCGACCGCGCTGACCGGGTCGATGCCCGCGGCGGTCCAGACCTTCTCCACTGTGGTTCTGACCGGCGTCGGCGCCGGGTCGTCAGAGGTGCAGGCGACAATCCCGGCAAGTACGACGAGCGCGAGGATCAACGAACTAATGCGCCGTCGAGTTGCTCGACGCCGGCTGGACGGAACCTGTAACACGAATGACCTCCCCGGCAGGCAGGCTCGAGAGGGAGCCGTGCCGAGGCAGGACGGTAGGCGAATCGCAATTTCCGCAGCCGAGTTGTCCACATGCCGCAGGTCGAGCCGCCGGGTGGGCGGAGAAAATCAGGCCAGGGCCAGGATCCGCGGCCGCAGCCAATCCAGGGCGTTGTCCACATCGGCGATCAGCTGCCTGGTCAACATGAGGTGGTTGGGGGCCAGTACCCACGCGTGCTTGGTCTGCACGCCGATGACGGTGACCCGGAGGCCGAACGGCAGGGGTTTTCGACCGAGGATCGCCGGGAGATTGCTGATCAGCGCGTTGAGCCCGAGGCCGGGCGCTGCGAGGGCGCTTTTCACCCTCGGATCGTCGTTGAGCCCGTCCGACCAAATCGAGGCGTTGTGGAAGTGCCGTTGCATCAGGGCGCGCAGGTCCGGAACACCGGAAAGCGCGGCGAAGGCCGGCGGCCTGAGGTCGTCGATCGCGCCGTTACCGATCTCCAGTGCGTGGCGCCACCACCTGGCCCATTGCTCCGAGGCGATCCGCAGGTCGATGTCCCGGCCCCCGAGCAGCCTGACGCCACCGGATGTCGGGACGTCGACCGGCCGCCGGAACCAGACCGGCCAGTTATCGGCGGGTGGATCCAGAGGCGGTATCGCCGGGTCGGTGTCCGGCACCAGGCCCGCAACGTCACGGACGTAAAGGGCAATCCGCAGGGCCTCGGGCTCGGCGATGGTGATCTTCGCCCACTCCGTCCCTGCAATGAACATGCCCTCCATGGTGCCAGTGCAACCGCGGAATCGGCAGTGCCCGGGTAGGGCCCGGCCCTACACCCACACTTCGGCGGCCAGCCCGACCGCGAGCAGCACCGCGTAGACGATCTCGACGCGGGCGGTGGCGCCGAGGACGGCGATCAGGGCGCGCCCGCTCGCGCCTTCGAGCACCTGCCGGACGGGGGGAACGGCCAGCGGGAGGCTCAGTAGCGCCAGCAGGCACCACGGGTGCCGGATGCCGATCACCAGCACGGCCAGGTAGGCGCCGCCGACCGTCAGGGCGAAGACCTTTCGGCTCAGCGGTTCGCCGAGCAACACCGCCAGGGTGCGTTTGCCGGACTCGACGTCGGTGTGCACGTCGCGCAGGTTGTTGGCCATCAGCAGGGCGCAGGCCAGCAGGCCGATGCCGACCGCCGCGACCGTGGCGGTGAGCGAGATTCGGCCAGCTTGAACGTATGTCGTGCCCAGGACCGCGACAAGGCCGAAGAACACGAAAACGAAGATCTCGCCGAACCCGGCGTAGCCGTAGGGCTTGGGGCCGCCAGTGTAGAACCAGGCCGCGGCGACGGCGGCAATGCCAACCGGGATCAGCCACCACGAGGTCAGCGCCGCCAGGATCAGCCCGGCCAGCCCGGCGACCCCGAAGCAGCCGAACGCGGCGAGCTTGACGCTCGACGGTCGGGCCAGGCCGGCGCCGACCAGCCGCGTCGGGCCCACCCGGTCGGCATCGGTGCCCCGGATCCCGTCGGAGTAGTCGTTGGAGTAGTTGACCCCTACCTGCAGGGCGAGGGACACCAGTAGGGCCAATCCGCCGCGCAACCAGGAGAACCCGCCCAGCGCGATGCCCGCTCCGGTGCCCACCAGAACGGGGGCGACGGCGGCGGGCAGCGTCCGGGGACGGGCGGCCGAGATCCATTGCTGTGCGGTTGCCACGTGCACCGACCCTACTGGGACTTCAGGGGCACCCCCGCCGCCGCCGCGGCCTCCCGATAGGCGACGGCGAGGGTTGCCGGTGTTTCGTGGGCGTTCAGCCCGCTCGGATTGGGCAGCACCCAAAGGTCGGCGCCGGCAACCGACGCCGCCTGGCGGCCCTGAGTTGCCTTGCGATCGTGGAATGCCTGCCGGTAGGCGGTCAGCCCGAGCACCGCAACCAACCGCGGCCTGGTTCGCCGCACCAGCTGGGTCAGCGAGGGGACTGCGGCGTCCAACTGCTCGGCGGTGAGTTCGTCCGCCCGTGCGGTGGCGAACGGCACAAGATTGGTGATTCCGATGCCGGCTGCGATCAACTCCTCCCGGTCCGCAGGCAGCAGTCCGCGGCTCGCGTCGATGCGGTGGGCGGTGATGCCGGCGAGCTGCAGCGCCGGCCAGAAGCGGTTCCCCGGCCGGGCGAAGTGCGCGTTGACCGCCGCCGTCCAGAGCCCGGGGTTGATTCCGACGAACAGCAGCCGCAGCCCGGGAGGAACCAGGTCGTCGACCTCGGCCCCGTGATACGACTCCAACTGTGCGCGGGTGAACCTTCTCGGCACGGTCACCAGCGGATCTCCGGGATCTCTTGTTTCGCAAGTAGCCGGGCGGTCAACTCAGCGGTGGCAATGTCCCGGACGGCCGCTCGATCCGGCTTGCCGGGTCCGCGTAGCGGCAATTCACCGACCAGCACGAGGTGCTTCGGCGCCGCGGCCGCGCCGTGCGCGTAGGCGGCGGCCTTGCGCAGGGCGTCGAGGGACGGCGGGCCTTCGGGCCCGGCGACGACAACCGCGACCACCGCATGACCCCAGGTGGCGTCAGGTACCCCGGTGACGATCACCTCGCGAACGCCGCTGACCCGGATCAGCACCGATTCCACGATTCCGGGGTCGATCTTGATCCCGCCGGTGACGATGACGTCATCGACCCGCCCGACCACCTGCCACCGGTTGGCCGTCAGGACGGCCACGTCCTCGGTGACGAAGGTGCGGAAGCGGTCGCCCGGCTCCTGCACGAAGGAGGGGTGCCGCGGCAGGTCCCGGTAGCCCCGCGCGACCACCGGTCCGCTAATCGACACCCTGCCCGGTCGGCCGTCACCCGAGGTCACATCGAGTGACAGGCTCACCCCGTCCAATGGCACACCGTTGTAGACGCACCCCCCACAGGTCTCGCTCATCCCGTACGTCGTCACCGCCCGGACGCCGGCCTGTGCCGCGTCGTCGAGCAACGCCTGTGGGGTCGACGCGCCACCCACCAGCACCGCGTCGAAGGTGGTCAGCGCGGTGGTCGCGTCCGGGTCCGTCAGCACCCGCAGCAACTGGGTCGGGACCAACGAGGTAAACCGCGGTCCCGACGGCATGGAATTGACGGCTCGGACGAACCTCTCCGCGGTGAACGACGGCGCGGTGTCCAGCACGGTGGGCTCGGTGCCCTCGGCGATCGCCCGGAGCAGCACCTGCAAGCCGGCGATATGCGTGGCGGGCAGCGTGAGCAGCCAACGGCCCGGTGGCGGGCCCCCGCCAGGTGGTCGCCGGCCGGCGAGTCGATGCCGGGTGGCCTGCGCGGAGGCGATCAGTGCCGATGCGGGCAGCAGGGCACCTTTCGGGACACCGGTGGACCCGGAGGTCGCCACCACCAGGGCGGTCGGGTCGTGCGGATCGTCCTCCCAGTCCGCCATGGCGGTGCCGGCGGCCAGCGACGTGACCAGCCGGGCGGTCTCCCGCTGGTCGCCGGCCGGAACCGGTAGCAGCACCGGACCGTTGCCGGCCATCGCGGCACGCAGCAGGGGGATGACGGTCAACACCCGGTCGTCCGTCGGGATCGACAGCGGCTGCAGGAGTCTTGGCACGCTCAAGACTATCCGGCGGGTTCTGTTGTCGGCAGCCATGATGGGTCGATGTCGCACGGAGTCTCGTTCGCTGCCGGTCCCGACGGCAATCGGCCCACCACTCCGACCGGACGGGATGTCGCGGCGGCCGCATTGCGCGCCGTCGATCCGGTGGGCGCCCGCGCAGTGGACCACGAGACAGCCTGGCGCAGCCGTTATCTACAGCATTTGAGGCGACTCGTGGAGGCGGGACTGGGTACTCCCGCTGCGTGGTGGTCGATCGCGGACGCCGGACTTGCCGCCGTCGCGGAACGCATGGTGGTGGTGGTGGCCGGCAGCGATACCGAACTGCCATTGCCGACCCTGTTGGCGCAACCGTCGAAACGTGCGGTGACGACCGTGGAGGTCATGGGGAGCGGGAGCCCGGAGCGGGAACTGCTGCTGCCCTATCGCGGCCAAACGCTGCGCGGCGACGAACTGCGGGACCGGCTGCTTGCGTGGGATCGCCTCGGGGTGCTCGAACCGTCGGCCGTTGCCGCGGTGCTGGATGTCGTCGATCACCCGGAGTGGCTTCGGCTCGAGGGTGACACGGTCGTCGTGCTGGGTGCCGGCGCCGAGATGGGCCCGATCGAGCCGTTGCTCCGCTGGGGTGCCCGGGTGGCCGCCGTCGACCTGCCGCGGCCGGGCATCTGGGAGCGGGTGCTGCGAGGGGCCAGGACCTCGGCCGGGACGCTGCTGCTGCCCACCGACTCCTCGGGTGTAGGCGACCTGCCGGCCATCGCCGGGGCCGACCTGCTGACCGAGGTGCCCGAGATCGCCGACTGGTTGGCCGGTCTCGACGGCCGACTGGTCCTGGGCAACTACCTGTACGCCGATGGCGGCACCCACGTCCGGTTGTCGGCGGCGACCGACCTGCTTGCCCAGCGACTGTGTTCGGCCCGCGGCGACACCGCGCTCGCCTTTCTCGCAACGCCGACCGATGTCTTCGTGGTGCCCGGGGACGCGGTCGAGCAGTCGGCCCTGGCATACCGGAACCGTTCCCGAACCGCGAAGGTGGCGGGCCGCCCGCTCCGCTGGGTCACCCGCGGCAGGCTGCTCCACCGGGCCTACCCACCGGGCGTCGACCCGGGGATCGCCGATGCGCTGGTACCGGCCCAGGGACCGAACTACGCGCTGGCCAAGCGGATTCAGCGGTGGCGAGCCGCGGTCGCCCGGCGGGACGGCCGGTTGGTCTCCTTCCATGTGGCCCCGTCCACCCGAACCCACTCGGTGATGAAGAACCGGGCGCTGGCGGCCGCCTTTGCCGGTGCCCGGCGCTTCGGTATCGAGGTCTTCGAACCGGACACCGCCAACACCCTGATGGCGGCCCTGCTGGTTCGGGACATCGCCGGCGGCCGGGTGCCCCACGACCATCCGTGGCAGGACGAGGCCCATGCCGCCGTTCACGGCGGGCTGTGGCGCGGCGCCTACGAGCCACGCAGCGTGCTCGGCCTCGCTGCTGTCTTGGGTTACGCCGCGTCCCGCGGTTGACGGCCGATTCGTTTGGTGGGCGGACCTCAGTAGGCCCAGGGATACGCTGCGAAGTCAGCGGATCGCTTCTGCAAGAACGAGTCTCGCCCCTCCACCGCCTCATCGGTGCCGTAGGCCAGCCGGGTTGCCTCACCGGCGAACAACTGCTGGCCGACCAGGCCGTCATCGGTCAGGTTGAAGGCGTACTTCAGCATCCGTTGCGCCGTCGGCGATTTCCCGTTGATCATCGCGGCCCATTGCAGCGCAACGCTTTCCAGCTCCGCATGCGGAACGACCTCGTTGACGGCGCCCATCGCGTGCATCTGCTCGGCGCTGTATTCGCGCCCGAGGAAGAAGATCTCCCTGGCGAACTTCTGTCCGACCATCTTGGCCAGGTAGGCCGACCCGTACCCGGCGTCGAACGATCCGACGTCGGCGTCGGTCTGCTTGAACTTGGCGTGCTCGGCGCTGGCCAGGGTGAGATCGCAGACCACATGCAGGGAATGCCCGCCACCGGCGGCCCAGCCGGGGACGACGGCGATGACGATCTTCGGCATGAACCGGATCAGCCGCTGGACCTCCAGGATGTGCAGCCGCCCGGCGCGCGCCGGGTCCACCGTCTCCGCGGTCTGGCCCTCCGCGTACTGATAACCGGTGCGGCCGCGAATCCGCTGGTCGCCGCCGGAGCAGAAGGCCCAGCCGCCGTCCCGTTCGCTGGGGCCGTTGCCGGTCAGCAGGACGCAGCCGACGTTGCTGGTCATCCTGGCGTGGTCCAGCGCGCGGTAGAGCTCGTCAACGGTGTGCGGCCGGAAGGCGTTGCGGACCTCCGGCCGGTTGAACGCGATCCGCACCGTCGGTAGGTCAACAACGTCGCCAGATTCGGACCCCGGACGGGGGCCGACGTGCCGGTGGTAGGTGATGTCGGTGAAGCCGAAGCCCTCGACCTCGCGCCAGCGGGTCGGGTCGAAGATCGCACTGACGGCGGTGCCCATCCCGCCACCTTAGGGGCGCACCGTGCGCCGGTGGGCACCAGCACCCGGCGGGGCCCGCCGATCGATGAGGTAGGTATTCGGAATGCGAATCCTGGTCACGGGTAGTTCGGGTCACCTCGGTGAAGCACTCGTCCGGGTCCTGCGGGCCGACGGCCACGAGGTGAACGGACTCGACGTCCAGCCGTCCGATACGACGACCGTGGTGGGAACCGTGACCGACCGCGCGGCCGTCCGGGCGGCCCTGCGGAACGCCGAGGCTGTCCTGCACACGGCGACCCTGCACAAGCCGCACGTGGCTTCGCACTCCAGGCAGGCGTTCATCGACACCAACGTCACCGGGACGCTCACCCTGCTGGAGGAGTCGATCGCCGCCGGTGTCGGTCGGTTTGTGTTCACCAGCACGACCAGCGCCTTCGGCCGGGCGTTGACACCGGCCGGCGGGGAACCGGCGACCTGGATCACCGAGGACGTGCCACCGATCCCGCGCAACATCTACGGCGCCACCAAGGTCGCCGCGGAGAGCCTGTGCGAACTGGTCAGCCGCGACCACGGCCTGCCGTGCCTGATCCTGCGAACGTCCCGGTTCTTCCCTGAGCCCGACGACAGCGCCGACGTGCGCGGGGCCTATTCCACCGCCAATGTGCAGGCGAACGAGATGCTCTACCGCCGGGTCGATCTCGCCGATGTGGTGGGAGCACATCAGCTGGCGTTGGAGCGGGCGCCGGAGGTCGGCTTCGGCCGGTACATCGTCAGCGCCACCACGCCCTTCACACCGGCGGACCTGGCAGAGCTCCGCACCGACGCGCCCGCCGTCCTGGGTCGGTATTTCCCCGAGGCAGCCACCCTCTACGCCGCCCGTCACTGGCGGATGTTTCCCCACATTGACCGGGTGTATGTCAACGCGAAGGCGCGCGCGGAACTGGGTTGGCATCCGAAATACGACTTCGCGCATGTGCTGCAACGGCTCGCCTCCGGCGAGGAGCCACGCAGCGACCTGGCCGTTGCCGTCGGCGCCAAGGGCTACCACACCGTCAGCACCGGCCCGTACACCATCCGTTGATCAGCGGCCCCGAGCGGGAAACGGAGACGGCACCGCGGGGAACGGCGGCATCGGTGCCGGCATCCTCGGCGGCGCTGGTGCGGTCGGTGGTCGGGGAGGCCAACTCGCCGGCGTTTGCGGGGGCATCGGTGTTTGCGGCGGCCGGGGCGGCCAGGCAGGCGGTTCGGCCGGTCGGGCGCTCTCTTGGGCGATGTTCGGGTGACCGCTGACCGCCGGCTCGACCGGCTCTGCCGGTTGCGGTTCGTCCTCGACGCTGATGCCGAAATCGGCGGCCAGGCCACCGAGCCCGGAGGCGTAACCCTGCCCGACGGCCCGGAATTTCCAGCCACCCGCCCGCCGGTAGAACTCCCCGAAGACGTAGGCGGTTTCCGTGGTGGCATCGGTGATCTCAAACGTGGCGAGGTTGGTGCCCGCGGCGTCCCTGACGATCAGCGCCAGTCCGGGGACGTCGCCGAAGGTCCCACCGTCCGCTGAGGCGGCGATCAGCACGGAACCGATGGCCGGCTCCACCGCGCTCAGGTCGACCCGGATGACGTCGGTCATCGCGGAGCCGGTCGCAGATTTCCCGCCATGCGACACGGCTCCGGAGGAGTGCCGAGGCTGGTTGTAAAAAATGAAGTCGTCATCGCTGCGGACCCGACCCTGCTCGGTGAGCAGCAGTGCCGACACATCCACGTCGGGTACCCCTGGGGCGGCGGACCAGGTCAGCACCGCGCGCACGGATGCCGCCGCCACCGGCATGTTGGCGCCCTTGGTCATTGCTGGCAGGTTCGGCCCTGGGGTGTTCGGCCCAGGGGTATTCGGCACTGGGGAGTTCGGTGCAGTCATGCCGACCATGGTGCAGCGACGGAACGCTCACCGCCGCGCCAATCGAGTCCGATCTCGTCCTTACCGAATCTGAACATTGCCCAGACCGACCCCGTAAGCGCCGCGGCGAAGCTGATGTCACTACAGGGGGATCGCCGCACCACCGCGGCGGCCCAGGAACTGTCAAGGGAGAATTGACAATGGCCAAGAAAGCAATCGTGGGCCTGCTGGCGGGCGGATCGGCGGCCGCGGCGATGGCGGCGGTGCTGGTGTTCGCGCCCCCGGCGGCTGCCGAAACCGGCGGCCGGGCGGTTGTCGCTGGGCAGTCGTCGGTGGCAGCTGGGCAGAACCGCCCGGCCTATTGCGACCGAATCGACAAGATTCTGCCGAAGCGGCAGGCCGTCGTGACCCGGCTGGAGGGCGACGCGAACACCAAAGGCTCGATCGCCTGGCTGAACGCAAGGGCCGCGGCCGCCACCTCCGGCGGGAACGCCGAACGGGCCAAACTGTTCACCGACCGGGCCGCCCTCCGGTCACAGGTTCTCGATCCGCTCAAGACGGTCACCGCCGACCTCGTCGCCGTCCAGCAGGCGCACTGCAATTGAGCGAGCCGAAATTCGCGCGGGCAGTGTCGGCGCGTGGAGTCGCCCGGGGCACCGGGCGTGGTCAAGGCTGACGTCATGCCATCACCGACCGACCCAGGTCGGGCCGAGACGCCGACCCTAGCCGGCGGTATCGGCCCGGCACGCGGGCTCATCGTGGTGATCGAGGATGAGACTGTGATCGCCGACGTCGTGCGGCGGTATCTCACTGCTGCCGGTTTTGGGGTGCGGATCTGCGGGACGGGGCAGGAGGGTATGTCCGTCATCCGGCAGGATCGGCCAGCCGCAATCGTGCTCGACATCGGCCTTCCGGATACGGACGGACTCGATCTGTGCCGGCGTCTCCGGGCGGCGGGAGACTGGACGCCGGTGTTGTTCGTCACCGCACGGGACGAGGACGTCGACCGGATTCTCGGCCTGGAAATGGGCGGCGACGACTATCTGGTCAAACCCTTCAACCCCAGGGAACTGGTCGCCAGGGTGCGGGCGGTCCTGCGTCGGGCGGCCGGGCCCGGGTCGGTGACCACTGAAGTCTTTCGGGCTGGGCGGGTCCGGATCGATCCGGCCGAACGCCGGGTCTGGGTCGATCTGCCGGTCGGTGACGATCCGCCCACCGACTCCGATGGCTCCACCGGAGGGCTGCTGCGAGACGGTCCCGACGGCATTGTCAGGACCGCCACGGCGGACTCTACGCCCCACGAGATCGAACTCACCGCAACGGAATTTGATCTGTTGCTTTTCCTGGTCCGGCATCCTGGCCGGGTGTTCGAGCGGTCGAGTCTGCTCAGCTCGGTGTGGGGTTACACGTCGACGGCAGGTGCTCGGACGGTGGACGTCCATGTGGCCGCGCTGCGCGCCAAACTCGGTGCTGCCAGCCCGATCCGAACCGTGCGCGGTGTCGGTTATTCGGCGGATGCCCGGTGACGGGAGTGCAGCATCCGGCCGCCGCGGGGCGGGTTTCCCGGCCACCGACGGCGCGAACCAGTCTGGCGGTCCGGGTGACGCTGCTGGTGGTCGCGGTCGCCGTGCTGGTCGCGGTGATCGCCAGCGTGGTCGGGGTGCTGGTCGTCCGCAGAACCCTGATCGACGTGACGACGCAGGCTCTGGCCGACCGCGCCGATGTCATTTTGGCGCAGGTGGTCGCGGCGCCGGCGGACTCCGAGCGGGCGCTGTCGGCGACCGCCGGCGTGCTCGCCGAGCAGGGTATCGAGGTGCTGCTGATCGGCCCGGGCGGCAAGCTCACGGGCGCCGACCGCCCATCGGTGCGGGCCGCGCGCCAGGCCGGTGCCGAACTGGCAGTTGGCGGCCGAGCGGTCTCCGGCTCGGCGGTTGTCGGTGGGAGATTGCTGTTGGTTCAGGCCCGTTCGACGGCGGTGGGCGGCTTTGCCCTGGTGGCCCCGGCGGACGTTGCCGCAGCAACCCGGCAGGCGTTGGAACGGCGCCTGCTCTGGGCGATTCTCGGCGGGTTGGTGGCTGCCGTGCTGGTCGGGTTGCTGGTGGCCAGAGTGGTTTCCAGGCCACTGCGCCGGACCGCGGGGCTGGCTCGCGCGATGGGTCAGGGGGCGCGCGACCTACGAGCTCCGGTTGCCGGGCCGCGTGAGGTGGCCGAGGTCGCTGTGGCGGTCAATGAGCTGGCAGATGCCCTGCAGCACAGCGAGTCCCGACAGCGGGACTTCCTCGCCTCGGTGTCCCACGAGTTGCGGACCCCGCTGGCCGGAATCACCGGGCAGGCCCAGGCCCTGGCCGATGGAATCGTGCCACCGGCTGAGCAGGCAGAGGTGGGCAGCAGCATCAAGGGTGAGGCGGCCCGGCTTGAGCGGCTGGTGTCGGATCTGCTGGATCTGGCCCGGCTCGGTGCGGACAGTTTCCGTCTCGACCTGGCGCCCTGCGACCTGTCCGCCTTGGTCGCCGAGATGTCCCCGGTGTGGCAAACTCGCTGCGCGGCAAGAGGTGTTCAGCTGTTTGTGCAGCGACCGGGTACGCCTGTCGTGGTCGAGACCGATGCCCGACGGATCCGTCAGGTGCTGGACGGTTTGGCCGAGAACGCCCTGCGACAACTAGCTCCCGGGCAACCACTCGTGCTGCATGTCGGCGTCGATGGCTGGTCGGCCGTTCTGCAGGTCCGGGACGGCGGGCCGGGCCTGACGACTGCGGACTATCCGGTGGCGTTCGAGCAGGGTGTCCTGCACGAGCGGTACCGCGGCCGTCGCCCGGGCGGGGCAGGTCTGGGCCTGGCGCTGGCGCACGGCCTGGTGGGTCGGCTGGGCGGGACGATCACGGCGTCACCCGCCGTCGAAGGCGGTGTGGCGATGACCATCCGGCTGCCGCTGCGAGCGCCCGTGCCGGCCACCCGGGCAGGATAGGTCCGTGCCCACCGACCTCGACGCGCTGATCGCAACGGCGCGGGTGTTCGCCATCCCGCTGGTCGAACGATTCCGCGGCATCACGGTCCGGGAAGGTGTGCTGCTGCGGGGCTCGACCGGCTGGGCAGAGTTCGCCCCGTTCAAGGACTATGCCGACGCCGAATGTGTGCCGTGGCTTCGCGCGGCGGTCGACTCGGCGACCAACACCTGGCCGAACCGACTCCGCGAGCAAGTCGAGGTGAACACGACCGTGCCTGTGGTGTCCCCGGCACGGGCCGCCGAACTGGTGCTGGGGTCGGGCTGCCGCACCGCCAAGATCAAGGTCGCCGACCCACGGGTGACGCTGGCCGCGGATGCGGACCGGGTGGCCGCGGTGCGCGACGCCCTCGGACCGACGGGCCGGATCAGAGTGGACGCCAACGCTGTCTGGACGGTGCCGGAGGCGGTGGCGGCGATCGCGGTGTTGGAAGCGGCGGCCGGCGGACTGGAGTATGTCGAGCAACCATGCCGGTCATTGGCCGAGCTGGCGCAGGTCCGGCGGCTGGTCGCCACGCCCATCGCCGCCGACGAATCCATTCGTCGGGCCGACGATCCGGCCCGGGTGGCGCTCGCCGGGGCGGCCGACATCGCGGTCATCAAGGTGGCGCCGTTGGGCGGGGTATGGGCGGCGCTGCGGATCGCCACGGCGGTTGGCCTGCCGGTGGTGGTGTCCTCAGCGGTGGATACCTCGGTCGGGCTCGCCGCCGGGCTGGCGCTCGCCGCCGCACTCCCACAGTTGCCCTACGCCTGCGGCCTGGGCACGGCAACGCTGCTGTCGACGGACGTGGCTTCATCCAGCCTGACACCGGCGGGCGGTCGCATTCAGGTCCCGTCAACCGCACCGGAACCCGACCACTACGACAGGGTGGCCGCGGACCGGGCAACGAGGAGTCACTGGCTGGACCGGTTACAGCGGGTCGCGGCACTACTCTGAGATCCGGGACCTTGGACCCTGTCATGGATCCGGCCCTGCGCGTCATGCTCGAACCATGACCGAAACCATCAGTCCCGTCAGTCACCTTTCCGCAGCGGATAGCTGGAACCTGTTGGAGACCAACGAGTTCGGCCGGCTGGCGCTGAGCGTCAGCAACCAACCGGAGATCTTCCCGATCAACTACGTCGTGCAGGACGGCACGCTGCTGTTCCGTACCGCGCCGGGCACCAAGCTGGCCGCGCTCACCGTCAACGAAGCAGTGGCGGTGGAGATCGACGGCCATGACGAGTCCGGTGGCTGGAGTGTCGTGGTGAAGGGCCAGGCCCACGCGGCCGAATGGGGCGTGGACTTCGAGGAGGCCCAGGTCGCCGGCCTCCGGCCGTGGGTCGCCACCCACAAGCCGGTCTTCGTCAGGGTGCAGCCGATGAGCGTGACCGGCCGCCAGTTCGTCTTCGGTCCGGAGCCCGAAGTCATCTGACCCTCTGGTTCGTGCTGCTGCATGCCTGCGCGAGGATCCCGGACAGGCGCTTAACTCGTGGCGCTGCGCGCGACGAACCGGAACCGATCGCCGCGGAACACCGACCGCGTCCACTCCACCGGACGGCCGGTGGCGTCCCGGGCGGTGCGGTGCACGAGCAGCATCGGCAGTCCGGTGTCGACGCCCAGCAGTGACGCCTCCACCGGGTCGGCCAGCGCCGTCTCGACGACGTCTTCGACCTCGGTCAACTCGATGCCGTAGGCCTCGCGCAGCGTCTGGTAGAGCGAGCCCCTGCGGTCCAATTCGGCGCGCAGTCGCGGAAGTGGACCGGGCAGGTAGGCGATCTCGTGCGCGATCGGTTCGTCGGCGACGCTACGCAGCCGTTCGACGCGATGGACCTGGGTGCCGACGGGCAGGTCAAGGGCCTCGGCGACGTCCCTGGCCGCCGGCTCGCGGCCGAGCGCGAGGACCACGTTGCTGGTGTTCCGGCCCAGCGCCCGCAGGTCCTGGGTGAATGAGGTCAACTGCCGGACGTGCATGAGCTTGGGGTGTGCGATGAACGTGCCGCGGCCCTGCGTGTGTTCCAGTCGACCCTCCGCGACCAGTTCCGCAATGGCTTGCCGAACCGTGGTCCGCGACGTCGAGAAGTGTTCCGCCAGTTCGCGTTCCGTCGGCAGCGGTGATCCGGGGGACTGGTCGGCCATCAGCGCCAGGATGGCGCTCTTGACCTGGAAGTACTTCGGAACCTTCATCGGTGATCATGCATGACGGTGCGCTGCGCCTCTTTTCCATCCTCGGCCGGTCGCCAGTGCGGAGCTGGGTAGAGTTCCGCGGATCACGATGTTACCTCTTGACGACCGGATTGGTCTATGCCAATCTAAGACTCATTGGACTAGACCAATGTGCGACCTCTTCCCACTGTCACTTTTGGGACCTGGCTCGGCACCAACAGCCCACGAGAGTTCGAGGACATCCACCATGTTGATCACCGCAGCCACCGTCGTGACCGGTCAGCAGATACTTCGGCCCGGCTGGGTCGAGGTCGTCGGCGAACGAGTCGCGAGAGTGGGGTCCGGCAATCCGCCGACCCCGCCGGACGTGGCGCTCGGCGAGGTGACGATCGTCCCCGGCTTCGTTGACATGCACGTGCACGGCGGTGGCGGTGGCGCCTTTCCCACCGGAGATCCCGATGACGCCGGTCGGGCCATCGAGATGCACCGGCGGCACGGCACCACCTCGACGGTCGCGTCCCTGGTCACCGCGGCGCCCGCGGAATTGCTGCGGCAGGTCGAGGTGATGGCGGGCCTGACCGAGCAGGGTCTGATCGTCGGTTCGCATCTGGAAGGCCCGTGGCTGTCGGGCGATCGGGGCGGCGCCCATGAGTTGTCCCAACTTCGGGATCCGGATCCACTGGAGTTGGCCACGGTATTCAGGGCCGGCCGCGGCACCATCCGGATGGTCACCCTCGCGCCCGAACGGCGTGGCGGCCTCGATGCGGTGCGGCTGGTGGTCGACGAGGGCGCCGTGGCCGCCGTCGGGCACACCGATGCGACCTATGAGCAGGCAAGAGCAGCCATCGAAGCGGGTGCCACCGTGGGGACCCATCTGTTCAACGCGATGCGCCCGGTGCACCACCGGGAGCCGGGTCCGGTGATCGCCCTGCTCGAAGACCCGCGGGTCACTGTGGAGTTGATCACCGATGGGGTGCACCTGCACCCGGCGCTCTACCGCGACGTGTCCGCCACTGCCGGCCCGGACCGGGTGGCCCTGGTCACCGACGCGATGGTGGCGGCCGGAATGCCGGACGGGGGCTACCAGCTGGGTGCGCTTGCCGTCACCGTCACCAAGGGCGTTGCCCGGCTGACCGGGTCGGACACGATTGCCGGCAGCACCGCGACCATGGATCATATTTTCCGGTACGCGTTGCAGCACAGCGGCTTGCCGTCTGATCAGGCGCTGTTGGCGGCCGTTCGGCAGACCTCGGTGACCCCAGCGGCAGCGCTGGGACTGGGTCCGGTCGGTCTGGTCGGCGGGGGGTCGGCCGACCTGGTCGTGTTGGATGCCGACCTCGCCGTGCAGGGTGTGCTGGCCCGTGGCACGTGGGTTGATCTGCACGGTTCATCGACCCGGTGACACCCGCCGGGCGCGCACCGGTGGGGCTCGGGGGACACTGCAGCGGTGAACCCGTCGACGGCGCTGGCCGGTGTCCTGGTCGACGAACTGCTGGCCTGCGGCGTCACTGAGGTCGTCCTTTCCCCTGGCTCCCGTAACGCGCCGCTGTCGATGGCACTGCACGAGGCGGATGCCACCGGCCGGATCCGGTTGCACGTCCGGATCGATGAACGCACCGCCGGGTTTCTCGCCCTCGGGCTGGCGCGCGGGTCGGGACGGCCGGCGGCGGTCGTCACCACCTCCGGCACCGCCGTCGCGAACCTGCACCCGGCCGTCCTGGAGGCGCATCACGGCGGCGTCGGAATGATCGTGCTGTCCGCGGATCGGCCGCCGTGGCTGCGCGATGTGGGTGCCAACCAAACGATCGACCAGCGGTCGGTCTTCGGCCCTGCGCTGCGCCTGTTCCATGAATTCGCTGTGCCCCAGCGAATGTCGGGTCAGAATGCGGGATGGCGGGCGATGCTCTGCCGGGCAGTTGCTGCCGCCAATGGCGCTGGCGGATTGCCCGGTCCGGTGCAGCTGAACATTGCGCTCGCCGACCCGCTACTGCCGGACACCCCGAGCACCGGGAGTGCTGCCGATTGGCCGGAGCCGTTGACCGGCCGGGACGGCCAGTGGACTCGGATCGTCGCCGGCGATGCCACCTACGGCCCGCCGGTGCCGGCGACCAGGCCCGGCGAGCGGGTGCTGTTCCTGGCCGACCTGACCCATCCCTGGGCCGCAGCGGTCGCCGATGCCGGGCATCTGGTGATCTCCGAGGCCGGCGGTGCGGCGGGGTCGACCGTGCTGGCCGCCGGCCTGCACCTGCTGGCGAACGCCGAGTTCCTGCAGACCGCGCGACCGTCACGGGTCATCGTGCTCGGCCGCCCGACGATGTTCCGGCAGGTGCAGCGGTTGCTCGGCGATCCTGGGATCACCGTCGACGTCATTGCCCCACCATCGGCCCATGCCGACCCGTCGGGAGCTGCCCGGATGGTGGCCGCCGGGTGGCCGGACCTGCGGGAACTGCCGGACCAGGGCTGGGCGGCCCGATGGCGCGACGCCGATGGCACCGCCGCGCGGGCCATCGGCGCCGTACTGGATGAGCTGGACATCGGGTCGTCGACCCGACTCGCCCGAGATCTTGTCGCGGCGTTGCCGTTGCGCGCGACCCTCGTCCTCGGGTCCTCCCAGGCGCCGCGCGACGTCGCCCTCGCCAGCGCGCGCCGGGACGGCCTCCGGGTGGTGGCCAACCGCGGCGTGGCCGGTATCGACGGCACGGTGTCCACCGCGATCGGGGTTGCCCTCGCCGGCGGCGGCGATGACGGTCCGACGGTGGCGTTGCTGGGGGACCTGACGTTCCTGCACGACATGACCGGACTTGTCATCGGACCGCACGAGCCCCGGCCCGACGTGACGATCGTCGTCAGCAACAACGATGGCGGCGGGATCTTCTCGACCCTCGAACCCGGCGAACCGCAGCACGCGCGGTCCTTCGACCGGGTCTTCGGGACGCCGCACGGGGTGCTGCTGGCCGGGATTGCGGAAGGTTGCGGCGCCGAGCACGTCTTTGTCTCCACCGCCGATGAGCTGGCCGAGGCGATCGCCGATCCGGGCGGCATCCGGATCGTCGAGGTGCCGACGTCCCGCACCGAACTGACCGCGACCCTGAGCCGGCTCACCGAGGCGATTCGCGCGGTGCTCTGATCGAGTTGTGCCCGTTGAGTCGCACTGCGCCCATCGAGGGGAGGAATCAGCCAGGGCAGCGACGAGCTAATCCAGGGCAGCGACGAAGCGGGTGAACAGACCGGCGAAGACGACTCGCTCCTGGTGGGTCCAGTCCGCCATTGCCTGCTCGAACTGAAAACGGCGGTTGCGCCGAATACCCGCAAGGACTTCGGTGCCGGCCTCGGTGAGCGCGAGCAACGCACGCCGGCCGTCACCCTGGTCGGCGAAGCGTTCGAGTAGTCCGTTGTCGATCGCCTCGGCCACGAGTCTGGTGACCCGGGGTTGATCCATCCGCAGGCGCTCGGCAATGCTGGTGACGGTGCGGTCGAGGCCGACGTTCGCGGCCTCGTCGATATCGTCCAGGATCTCCGCAGTTGCGATCAGGTTGGCCGAAAAGCCTTGCTGTCGAACGCTTTGAGCCAGCACCCGGCGGCTCTGCCGGCGCCGGATCACGACCATCGCTCTTTCGACTGCGTCCATCGAGTCGTTGACCACCCCCGAGACAATACATGTATTTGTGCATGTACATGTACCGGGCAATGAAGTGGCGGCAGTAGGTAACTACGTCAGCCGGCGGAGATGTAGCCCATGAGTTGATCGTGCTCGGTCTCCAGCTCGTCCAGCCGGCCCTTGACGACGTCGCCGATCGTCACGATTCCGCTCAAGACGCCGTCGATCTCCACCGGCAGATGGCGGAACCGCCGGTCGGTCATTGTCCGTGCCAGGCTGCGGATCTCGTCACCCGGACCGCAGGTGAGCACCTTCGCCGTCATGATCTCGTTGACCGGGGTGCCGAGCAATTCCGCGCCACGAGAGTGCAAGGCCCGCACCACGTCTCGCTCACTGATAATTCCCTCGATGCGCCGCCCGTCACTGCTGACCACCAGCGCACCCACATGGTGCTGCGCCAACGAGGCGATGACCTCGGTGATGGGCGCTCCGGGCGCGATGGTGGCAACGGCGGCACCCTTGTGCGCCAAGACATCTTTCACCTGCATGGCAGTCCTCCGGCCGCCGGACATCTTCGTGCCGACAAGATCAGGGTAGCCCTGTCGGCGGTCGTTACGTCGGGTTTGCGGGAGCTTCGCGCGTCGGAACGGCGTGCAAAGCCTCAGCTGCGGGCTTCCAGCGCGTCGCGGATCGGGATCATCTTGATCTGAGCCTCACGGGCCTCGATCTCCGGGTCGGAGTCGGCCAGGATGCCGCACCCGGCGATCAATCGGACACTGCGACCCTGCACCTGCGCGCAGCGCAGGGCAATCGCGAACTCGCCGTCACCTCGGCTGTCCATCCAGCCGACCGGGGCGGCGTACCGGCCGCGGCGCATCGGCTCCAGCTCCCGGATCACCTGCCGCGCAACATCTGTCGGGCTTCCACCGACGGCGGCGGTCGGGTGCAGTCGCGCGGCCAGCTCCAGTGCGGTCGGCGCCCGATCGTCCAATCGGCCGGTGATGTCGGTGGACAAATGCGTCAGGTTCGCCAGTTCGAGCGGCACCGGCGCGGACGGCACGTCCAGGTCGACAGTGGCCCTGGCCAGGACGTCAGCCACCGATTTGACCGCATACGCGTGCTCGACCACGTCCTTGGCGCTACCGAGCAGGCCGGCCGACACGGCGTCCCCGCTGTGCTCCTTCCAGGCGGTACCGGCCAGCACCCGGGAGGCAATCGCGGCACCGGTGCGCCGGATCAGCAGTTCGGGACTGGCCCCGACCAGGCCCTCGACGGCGAACGTCCAGCAGTCCGGGTAGGCGGCGGCGAGGTGACTGAGCAGGAAGCGTTCGTCGACCGCGCGGGCGGTGGTGGCCTCCAGGTCGTGCGCGAGGACGACCTTCTGTAGTTCGCCGGTCCGGATCCGGGCGGCAGCCGCGGCCACCGCCGTGGTGAAGCCGGCCACCGAGAGGTCGGCGTCGGCGTAGCTGACCCGCCCCGGCGAACGAACCTGACTGTGGCGGCCGGAACCATCCGCGTTCCCCGTCGCACCGGCGTCACCGATCCTGGTCACGAATGCCGTCCCGCCCGACCTGCCCGTCACTACCTTGGGCACCGTCGCGACCGAGACGTCGTCGTCGTCGAAACCCAGCGAGACGAACGCGATCGGCCCGCTGCCCGGCAGCCCGACCCGGTCGTCGACGCGGATGCCGGTACAGACCTCCGCGAACCACCGCTGAATCTGCTGGGCGGCGTCCGCTCCGGTCGCGCTGAATCGCTCGTGCACGCCCCACCCGACGAAGCCCTCGCCCGCCCGCAGGAAACACAGGGTTCCGGTTGGACTTGCCAATGCGGCGAGCAATTCGGTCGGTGAGTCGAGCTTCTCGGACACCGCCGTCACCGCGAGTCGGGTGGTCGGCACGGCAGTCACGAGCGCCAAGAGTAGTCGTCCGCCGGGGGAGAACTCGTCGCGTGCCGACGTGACGCTCACTGCACCGGCAATACACTCGCACCCGTGGCGTCCCTGGAAGGTCCCGCCGACGCACCGCCGGACTCCGCCGGTTCCGTCGACGCGGAGCGGGAGCGGGCTCACCGTCCCAGCCGCCGGCAACGCGGATGGCGCTGGGCCGCCAGGGCGATCGCCTTGCTGGCGTTGGCCGTCCTGGTGATGCTGATCGCCCTGGGCATCGGCATGCGGTCGAACGACTCGGCGATCGACGAACACCTCGGCAGCGCGACGGCGACGGTGATATCGGTGTCGCTGCTGCGCACCGGTATCGAATTCGTGGACGCCAGCGGGGCAACGGTTCGTCCCGTGGGCGGTGTGCTCTATCCGGGGCTGCTCTCCCTCGACCAGCAGTTCGTTGTCGAGTACTCGACGCTGGATCCACAAATCGCCCGCGTCGCCGGTCGGACGGCGGCGGTCGGGAACGTGCAGATCGCGCTGATCGCCGGCGTGACGTTCGTCATTGCGATTCCGCTGATCTGGTGGTGTTTGCGCCGGTCAAGACTCCCGTTGTTCGGTCTGCGGCGTGGTCCGGGACACGCCGCAGCATCCGGGACGCCCACGAGTCCCTAACGGCGACCCTCGCTCGGTAGGCTCCGACCCCATGGGCACGGGGACGGTATGAGCGAGGCTTGCCGAGCGAATCATGGGCGCTCTCGTACCGTCGGGTCACGAGGCACGAGTGAGGCGACGATATGAGCGAGGCTTGCCGAGCGAATCATGGGCGCTCTCGTACCGTCGGGTCACGAGGCACGAGTGAGGCGACGATATGAGCGAGGCTTGCCGAGCGAATCATGGGCGCTCTCGTACCGTCGGGTCACGAGGCACGAGTGAGGCGACGGCATGAGCGAGGCTGGTTGCACATGAGTAGGGCCGGGCTGGAAAAAGAGCCACGCCAAGTCGCCGCGATGTTCGACGCGGTGGCCGAGCGGTACGACCGGACGAACACCATCCTGTCCGCTGGCCAGGACGGCAGGTGGCGTCGGCACACGGTCCGCGCGCTCCAATTGGTGCCCGGCCAGAAGGTGCTGGACGTCGCGGCCGGCACCGGTGTCTCCACCCTTGCGCTGTCCGCAACCGGCGCCTGGTGCGTCGCGACGGACTTTTCCTTCGGCATGCTGTCCGCGGCCAAGCCGGACTTCCGGCTGCCGAGGGTCGCCGGTGACGCCCTGCATCTCCCGTTCGCCGACGGGACCTTCGATGCGGTCACCATCTCGTTCGGGCTGCGCAACGTCAACGATCCCGGCGCCGCACTGCAGGAGTTCGCCCGGGTCACCCGGCCCGGTGGCCAGCTGCTGGTGTGTGAGTTCTCCCGGCCGCGACCGGCGCCGATCCGGTGGGGCTACCGCTGGTACCTGCGTAATGTGCTGCCGCTGCTGGCCCGCCGGGTCTCCTCGAATCCGGAGGCCTACCTGTACCTGCAGGAGACGATCGACGCGTGGCCCGACCAGCCGTCGCTGGCCCGGATGATCGCCCGCTCGGGATGGACGGATGTGGTCTGGCGCAACATGACCTTCGGGGTCGTCGCACTGCACCACGCGGTGCGCAGAACCTGACCGCGGCTGCCTGATCGGTGCCGATCGGGGCGCACCGCGGCCCTTGGTACTCCGGTGTTGTGACGAGTCCTACACTGATGGCGAACTACCTCGTGAACGAATTCACAAACTCGATCGCCTGTCGCAGGGACTGCCGCCGCAACCCCTCCAGGCCTGATGTCACCGGTAACCGGGGGAGGTCCCGATGAGCCTGTCGAACGCGGTCAACGACCCGGACAGCTCGGCTGATGTGATCGTCGTTGGCGCCGGCCCGGCCGGTGCAACCGCGGCCACGTATCTGGCCCGGTCCGGGGTCGACGTGCTGCTGCTGGAGAAGTCCACCTTCCCGCGGGACAAGGTCTGCGGGGACGGCCTCACCCCGCGCGGCGTGAAGCAGGTCCTCGCGCTCGGCGTCGACGTCTCAGGTGCGGACTGGATCAAGAACAAGGGCCTGCGGGTGGTCGGCGGCGGTAACAGCCTGGAACTGCCCTGGCCGGTGCTGCAGGACTATCCCGATTTCGGCCTGGTCCGGCCGCGACGGGACTTCGACGAGATGCTGGCCACCCTTGCGGTGAAGGCCGGCGCTCGGCTGCGGGTCGCCACCACGGTGACCGCGCCGGTGCGGGACGACCGGACCGGCCGGATCACCGGCGTCACGGCCAAGACCGCCGACGGCCCCAAGGAATTCCGCGCCCCGCTGATCGTGTCCTGTGACGGGGTCTCGGCCCGGGTCGCGCTCGGCATGGGCATCAACAAGCGGGACGACCGGCCGCTCGGCGTCGCGGTCCGGCGCTATTACAACGCCCCGACCCGGACGAACGACGACTACCTGGAATCGCACCTCGAACTGTGGGACAGGTCCGATCCGGCGAAGGCGAAGCTGCTGCCCGGGTACGGGTGGATCTTCGGACTGGGTGACGGGACGGTCAACGTCGGGCTCGGCATGCTCAGCTCGTCGAAGGCGTTCGGCAAGACCGACTATCGCGCCCTGCTGCGGACCTGGCTGGACGGCACCCCCGAGGAGTGGGGCCTGCGCGAGGAGAACGCCATCGGTTCGATCGGCGGCGCCGGGCTGCCGATGGGCTTCAACCGCACCCCGCATTACGCCGACGGACTGCTGCTGGTCGGCGACGCCGGCGGTGCGGTCAACCCGTTCAACGGCGAGGGCATCGCCTACGCGATGGAGTCGGCGGCGCTGGCCGCCGAATCGGTGCTGCAGGCGCTCGGCCGGCCGGACGGTCCCAGCCGGGAAGCCGCGCTGCACGGCTACGAGACGGCGATGAAGGACCACCTCGGCGCCTACTACCGGCTCGGCGGCATCTTCTCCATCCTGATCGGCAAGCCGGAGATCATGAAGACCGCGACCCGGCTGGGCCTGCCACGCAAACGCCTGATGTACCTGGTGCTGAAGTTGCTGGCGGGGTTGTACGACAGCCGGGACGGCGACTGGGCGGACAAAGTTGTGCGTTCGCTGACCAGGCTGGCACCCAGTGTCTAGTCGCATAACAGGGGGTGGCCGGGCACTGTCGCCGGGCCGGAGGAGGATCACGCCGTGCTGAGTTCCTATCTGCCGATCGTCATCCTGCTGGTCGTCGTGGCGGGCTTCGCGATCACCATGGTCACGGTGGTCAGCGACGGTCTGGGCCCCCGGCGCTACAACCGGGCGAAGCTGGACGCCTACGAGTGCGGGATCGAGCCGACCCCGCTGCCGGCCGGCACGGCGGGCCGGTTCCCGATCAAGTTCTATCTGACCGCGATGTTGTTCATCGTGTTCGACATCGAGATCGTCTTCCTCTATCCATGGGCCCAGTCCGCTATCCCGCTCGGCGTGCTCGGCCTGGTTGAAATCATCCTGTTCATCGTCACCGTCGGCGTGGTGTTCGCCTACGCCTGGCGGCGCGGCGGCCTGGACTGGGATTGATCCCCTCCGGTAACACACTTCTGTCCATGAGCACCGTTCATGTCCACATCGCGAAGAAGGGAGCAGGGCAATGGGTCTGGAAGAGAAACTTCCCAGCGGGGTTCTGCTGACCAGCGTCGAGAAGCTGGTCAACTGGACCCGAAAGGCGTCGCTGTTCCCGGCTACCTTCGGGCTGGCGTGTTGCGCGATCGAAATGATGACGACCGGGGCGCCGCGCTACGACCTCGGCCGATTCGGTATGGAGGTCTTCCGGGCCTCGCCCAGGCAGGCCGACCTGATGATCGTCGCGGGCCGGGTGAGCCAGAAGATGGCCCCGGTGCTGCGGCAGATCTACGACCAGATGGCAGAGCCGAAGTGGGTCATTTCGATGGGCGTCTGCGCGTCATCGGGTGGCATGTTCAACAACTACGCCATCGTGCAGGGCGTCGACCACATCGTCCCGGTCGACATGTACCTGCCCGGCTGCCCGCCCCGGCCGGAGATGCTGATCGACGCGATTCTGAAGCTGCACGCCAAGATCATGGACGAGCCGCTCGGCCCGAAACGGGCCGCCGAGCAGCTGGGTAAGCGCACCGAGTTGGTCGCCTCCTCCGTTCGCTACGGCAAGCTCCCCGCACCGATCGGCACCCCCGCGGTGAACGTTCCGGAGATCACGGCGGGCCGGTCATGAGCACCCCATCGGTCCCCGGCGGTGACGGCCAGAAGTCCGCAGCGGGCGGCTATACCTCGGTGGATTCGCCCGCCGAGAAGCCCGAAGGCACCACCTCCGATGCCTCCGCCCAAGGCACCGAAAGCACCGAGGTCGCTGCCCGCAGCCTGCACGACCCCACCCCGTCGGGCCCGGCGCTGACGGCGCCGACGACCGGTGTCGAACGCACCGGCATGTTCGGCGTGCACGGCTCCGGCGACACCTCGGGCTTCGGTCTGCTGGTCAGCCAGCCGTACACCCCGGCACCGGCCGAACGGCCGTATGGAGGCCCCGAAGGAGTGCGCGGCGCGAGGGACGAGCGGAGCAGCGGCTCCGACCAATATGGACAGTTCGACGAGGTGGCCGACGCGCTGCTCGCGGCGATGGCGGCCCGGTCGATTCCGCCGCAGGCGCTGTTGCAGACCACCGTCGCCAACAAGGAGATCACCTTCTACGTCGCGCGGGATTACATCACCGCGTTCCTCTGGGCGATCCGCGACGACGAGTCGCTCAAGTTCGAGCTGGCGTCGTCGATCTCCGGTGTCGATTACGGCGAGAAGGTCGCCCGCCGGTTGCATGTCGTTTACGAGATGACGTCGATGACGTACCGCCGGCACATCCGGCTCGAGGTCGCGGTCGACGTCGATGACGCCCATGTCCCGTCCGCCGTCGCGGTCTACCCCACCGCGGACTGGCAGGAGCGGGAGATCTGGGACATGTTCGGGATCAACTTCTCCGGACACCCGGGTCTGACCAGGATCCTGATGCCGGACGACTGGCTAGGGCATCCGCAGCGAAAGGATTACCCGCTCGGCGGGATCCCGGTGGAATACAAGGGTGCCGAGATTCCCGCCCCGGATCAGCGGAGGGCGTACTCATGACCAACGAATCGACACCCGGTGGCGGCCCTGGGTTCTCGACGAAGTTCGCCGAGGATTTCCTGCCGCCCGACCTGCAGGACAGTGCGGCGAAATACCGCGCCGAGGACGACGGCCCCCGCCGCGCCCGCGGCACGGACACCACCGAGGGCCGGATGTTCACCGTCACCGGTGGCGACTGGGACGACCTGCTGGCCGAGACCCAGTTCGAGAACGACGAACGCATCATCATCAACATGGGTCCGCAGCATCCGTCGACGCACGGTGTGCTGCGGCTGATCCTCGAGCTGGAGGGCGAGACCGTTGTGCAGGCGCGGTCGGTGATCGGCTATCTGCACACCGGGATCGAGAAGTCCTGCGAGTACCGCACCTGGACCCAGGGCGTCACCTTCGTCACCCGCGCGGATTACCTGTCGCCGGCGTTCAACGAGGCCGCCTACTGCATGGCCACCGAGAAGCTGCTCGGCATCGAGGTTCCCGTTCGCGCCCAGGTGATCCGGGTCCTGCTGATGGAGCTGACCCGGATCTCCTCCCACCTGGTGGCGCTGGCCACCGGTGCGATGGAACTGGGCGCACTGACCGGCATGACGGCCGGTTTCCGGGAGCGTGAGGAAGCGCTGCACCTGATGGAGTTCCTGACCGGGCTGCGGATGAACATGGCGTTCATCCGGCCGGGCGGGGTGGCCCAGGAACTCCCGGAGGGCTCGATCGACCGGATCAACCAGTTCATCACCATCATGGAATCCCGGCTGCCGGAGTACGACAAACTGCTGACCGGGCAACCGATCTGGAAGGCCCGGATGGTCGGCGTCGGCATTCTGCCGCTGGAGGCCTGCATGCAACTGGGCGTCACCGGGCCGATCCTGCGGTCCGCCGGGCTGCCCTGGGACCTGCGCAAGGTGCTGCCCTACTGCGGGTACGAGGATTACGACTTCGAGGTACCGACGTCCACCGACGCCGACTGCTACTCACGGTTCCTGCTCCGGCTGGCCGAGATGTGGGAGTCCCTGAAGATCATGAAGCAGGTCGTGAAGCGGCTCTCCGAGCCTGGACCGGTGATGGTGCAGGACGCGAAAATCGGCTGGCCGGCGCAACTCTCGATAGGCTCGGACGGGATGGGCAACTCCCTGGAGTACATCCGGAAGATCATGGGCCAGTCGATGGAGTCGTTGATCCACCACTTCAAGTTGGTCACCGAGGGCTTCGAGGTGCCGGCCGGGCAGGCCTATGTCGGCATCGAGAACCCGCGCGGCGAGCTCGGCTGCCATGTGGTGTCCTCCGGCGGGACCCGACCGTGGCGGGTGCACTTGCGGGATCCCGGTTTCGTCAACCTGCAGGCGATGCCGGCGATGGCGGAGGGCTCGATGATCGCCGATGTCGTTGCCGCCGTCGCGTCAATTGATCCGGTGATGGGTGGGGTGGACCGATGACGGAGACGAACGCGAGCGAGCATCGCAGGCGCCCCCAGGGCGCCGAGGAGCGGAACGAGCAGGGAGTCGACCAGTGAGCGCAGACACGAACCGGCGGATCGGTGTTCCGGTCTTCCTGGCCAGTGACGTGGTGTTCGACGACCTGACGCACGCCCGGGCGGAGGAGATCATCGCCCGTTACCCGGAGTCCCGGTCGGCCTTGCTGCCGCTGCTGCACCTGGTGCAGTCGGTGGAGGGTTTCGTCTCCCAGCCGGGGATCGAGTTCTGCAGCCAGAAACTGGGCCTCACGGACGCCGAAGTCTCGGCCGTTGCGACGTTCTACACGATGTACAAGCGAACCCCGTGCGGTGAGCACCTGGTCAGTGTCTGCACCAACGCGCTCTGTGCGGTGCTCGGCGGGGACGCGATCTTCGCGACGTTGACCGCCCGGCTCGGCGTGGGCAACGAAGAGACGGCCGGCGAGCCAGGTGCTCCTGGATCGATCACCATCGAGCACGCCGAATGCCTGGCCGCCTGCGACCACGCGCCGGTGCTGCAAGTGAATTACGAGTTCTACGACAACCAGACCCCCGACAGCGCACTGGATCTCGTTTCCGCGTTGCAGGCGGGTGAGCGTCCGCATCCGACCCGCGGCGCTGCGCTGACGGACTTCCGCAGCGTCGAGCTGGAAATCGCCGGGATCTTCACCGACCTGCCCAACCGGGTCGATGCACCGACAGCCTCTGTTCCGACGCTGCGTGGTTCGGTGCTGGCCGAGCACACGGACCAACGGGCACCCACCATGCCGAACTCCGTCGAGTTCCCGCCGTTGCCCGAAAAGAAGTAGAGGAGCCGGCCATGAGCACTCCACCGAACCCGTCGCAGCCCGACCAGCCGCTGCCCGTCAGGCCCGTGGCAGACAACCCCGTGGGTCACAGCCCGCAAAGCGGGGTGGCCTCATCTGAGGTCGGACCGGGCACGTTCAGCTCGCCGGGCACCGGCGAGAGCGCCGGCCCGGTGCCGGTCACCGTCGAACCGACGTTGGCTCCGGAACCTGCGCGCGTCGAGCATTGGCCGACGCCCGCGGACGGCGCCGCCCCGCTGACCCCGATGCTTACCCGGCGCTGGGCCTCCCCGCGGTCGTGGAGCATCGACACCTACCGGCAGCTCGACGGCTACCAGGCGCTGCCGATGGCGCTCGGCGTCGAACAGGGCCGAGTCACCGAGCTGATCAAGAATTCCGGTCTGCGCGGCCGTGGCGGGGCCGGGTTCCCGACCGGTCTCAAGTGGTCCTTCCTGCCGCCGGCCAGCACCAAGCCCAGCTACCTGGTGATCAACGGTGACGAGGGAGAACCCGGTACCTGCAAGGACATTCCGTTGATGATGGCGGACCCGCACTCGCTGATCGAGGGCTGCATCATCACCTCGTACGCGATCAAGGCGCCGTTCTGCGCGATCTACATCCGCGGCGAGGCCGTGCACGCACTGCGCCGCGTTGCCAACGCCGTGCAAGAGGCCAAGGCCGCCGGGTACCTCGGCAAGAACATCCTCGGCTCCGGGTACGACCTGGAGATCGTCGTGCACGCCGGCGCCGGCGCCTACATCTGCGGTGAGGAAACCGCGCTGCTGGATTCCCTGGAGGGCCGTCGCGGCCAGCCCAGGCTCAAGCCGCCGTTCCCGGCCGTCGCCGGTCTGTACGCCAGCCCGACCGTCGTCAACAACGTCGAGACCATCGCCTCGGTGCCGGCGATCGTGATGGGCGGGTCCGATTGGTACCGATCAATGGGCACCGAGAAGTCCCCCGGACCGAAGATCTACTCGCTGTCCGGGCACGTCACCAGGCCGGGACAGTACGAGGCCCCCATGGGCACCACGCTGCGGCAGCTGCTGGAGTCCGCCGGCGGCATGCTGGATGGGATCCCGCTGAAGTTCTTCACCCCCGGCGGTTCCTCGACGCCGATCTTCACCCCGGCCCAGCTCGACGTGCCGCTGTCCTTCGATGACGTGGCCGCCGCGGGATCCATGCTCGGCACCACCGCGTTGATGTGCTTCAACGAGACCGTGTCGGTGCCGTGGGCGGTCTGGAAGTGGCTGGAGTTCTACAAGCACGAATCGTGTGGCAAGTGCACGCCCTGTCGGGAGGGCACCGGCTGGCTGGTCCAGATCCTGCGCCGGATCGTCTCCGGCAGCGGCACTCTCGAGGACCTGGACACCATGGCCGACGCGGCGTCGAACATCGCCGGCCGGTCGTTCTGCGCCCTCGGTGACGCCGCGGCCACGCCGATCCTGTCCAGCTTCAAGTACTTCCGATCCGATTTCGAGGACCTGGTCACCGGCCGGACTCCGCCGGTCGTTGATACACGTCTGCTCGTGGGGGCGCACTGATGACCCAAGTTGCCGTTCCGCCGACCACCGGTGATGAACCAGTAACCCCCCCAACTCCAGAAGGGCACGTCCGGCTGACCATCGACGGCGTCAGCGTCATCGCACCCAAGGGTGAACTGGTAATCCGAACCGCCGAACGGATCGGCACCGCGATTCCGCGATTCTGCGACCACCCGCTGCTGGAACCGGTCGGCGCCTGCCGGCAGTGCCTGGTCGAGGTCGAGATGGGCGGCCGGCCGATGCCGAAGCCGCAGGCTTCCTGCACCCAGACCGTCGCCGACGGAATGGTCGTCCGGACCCAGCTCAGCTCCCCGGTCGCGGAGAAGGCGCAACGCTCCAACCTGGAATTCCTGCTGCTGAACCACCCGCTGGACTGCCCGATCTGCGACAAGGGCGGCGAGTGCCCGCTGCAGAACCAGGTGCTGGCCAACGGGTCGAACGTCTCCCGGTTGCGCGACCCGAAGCGGGTGTTCGTCAAGCCGATCAACGTCTCCTCCGAGATCCTGCTGGACCGCGAACGCTGCGTGTTGTGCCAGCGGTGCACCCGGTTCTCCGACCAGATTGCCGGCGACAAGTTCATCGACCTGCTGGAACGCGGCTCCGCGCAGCAGATCGGGATCAACTCCGCGGCGCCGTTCCAGTCCTATTTCTCCGGTAACACCATCCAGATCTGCCCGGTCGGCGCGCTCACCTCTGCGGCCTACCGGTTCCGCGCCCGACCGTTCGACCTGGTCTCCACCGACACGGTCTGCGAACACTGCGCCTCCGGGTGCGCGATCCGCACCGATCACCGGGCCGGCGCCGTCACCCGGCGACTGGCCCGCACCGACCCGGAGGTCAACGAGGACTGGAACTGCGACAAGGGTCGCTTCGCGTTTCCGTACGTCCGGGAGGGCGACCGCATCACCCGGCCGCTGGTCCGGGACGCGGACGGCCTGCTGCAGCCGACGTCCTGGACAGCGGCAATGACCGCCGCCGCGGCCGGCCTCGCGCAGGCCAGGGACAACGGCGGTGTCGGGGTGCTGGCCGGCGGCCGGCTGACCCTGACCGACGCCTATGCCTACGCGAAGTTCGCCCGGCTGGCGTTGCGTACCAACGACATCGACTTCCGGGCCCGCGCGCATTCCGCCGAGGAGGCGTCCTTCCTTGGCGCCAGGGTCGCCGGAACCTCACCGGAGCGCGGCGGGGTGAGCTACGCCGGCCTGGAAAAGGCCTCGGCGGTGCTGCTGGTCGCCCTGGAGCCGGAGGAGGAATCGCCGATCCTGTTCCTGCGGATGCGCAAGGCGGCGAGACGAGGTCTTCCGGTATTTTCTGTGGCCGCCCTGATCAGCAACGGCCTGCACAAAATGAACGGCACCCTGATCGGTGCCGAACCGGGAACCGAACCCACCGTGCTCGCCGGGTTGGCCGGCGACACCGTCGCCGATGACGGGGTGCGGGACGCTCCGGAACGCAACAGACTCGGCGCGCTGCTGCGCACCCCGGGCGCCGTGGTGTTGGTCGGTGAACGGGCGGCGCAGACCCCGGGCCTGCTCACCGCGGTTGGCGATCTGGTCGATGCGACCGGTGCGTCGCTGGCCTGGGTGCCCCGTCGCGCGGGAGAGCGGGGCGCGTTGGACGCCGGGGCGCTCGGCACGCTGTTGCCGGGTGGTCGGCCGTTGGCCGACCCCGCGGCCCGCGCCGAGGTCGAGAAGGCCTGGGGCGCATCCATTCCAGCGACACCCGGCAGGGACACCGCCGGGATTCTGGACGCGGTCGGGATTGCCGAACCTGAATCAGTAGAGGCCGGCGAAGCCCTGGCTTCAGAGGAACCCGCCGAGCCCGGCCTTTCCGGCCTGCTGATCGGCGGCGTGGAGATCTCCGACCTACCCGATCCGGCTGCGGCCCTGGCGGCGGTGGCCAGCGCCGGCTTCGTGGTCAGCCTGGAAATCCGGGTCAGCGCCGTCACCGAACTGGCGAACGTCGTCTTCCCGGTCGCCGCCGCGGCCGAGAAGTCCGGCGCCTACGTCAACTGGGAGGGCCGGGTGCGGCCGTTCGCGGCTGCCCTGCCCGAGGCCGGAATGTTGGACGAGGCCCGGATCCTGGACACCCTCGGCGTCGAGATGGACGTCGATCTGTATACCCAAACCCCGGCGGCGGCGACGGCCGAGATCAACCGACTCGGCGTCTGGTCCGGCCAGCGTCCCCGGCATACCCGAGTTGATCATGGCAATCCTCACGACGAACTCGGCGCGTCGTCGGCGAGTCGTGCAGGGAACGTCATGATCAACACTGGGTCGGGGGCATCAGGCGAGTTCCTGCTGACCGGCTGGCGAATGAACCTGGACGGCGGCCGCGCGATGGACGGCGAGCCGCACCTGGCGGGCACCGCGAAACCGGACGTCGCCAGGCTGTCGCCGCGCTCCGCACAAGCGCTGGGCGTCAAGGACGGCGATCAGGTCACGGTGCGCGGCGCGGCGAGTTCCGTAACGCTGCCGCTTGCCGTCACCGGAATGCTCGACGACGTCGTCTGGCTGCCCGCGCACATCGACGGCATCGCCACCACCGGCAGGTTGGGTGCGGCGGCCGCCGACCGGGTCCGGGTCGAGCCGGTAGGTCTGCAAGGAGGAATCTCGTCATGAGTGCTGCGCAGGCGTTCGCCCAGGCCGTCCCGTTGGGTACTGACGGAAGCGTCGAGCCATTACTCGCCGACGACCCGTGGTGGTTGGGGCTGATCAAGGCCCTGATGATCTTCGTGATGCTGCTGTTGCTCACGCTGTTCGCCATCTGGTTCGAACGCAAGGTCGTCGGCCGCATGCAGCACCGGCCCGGCCCCAACTGGAACGGCCCGTTCGGGTTGCTCCAGTCGCTGGCGGACGCGGTCAAGCTGCACTTCAAGGAAGGCATCATTCCGGCCAGGGCGGACAAGGTTGTTTACATCCTTGCCCCGGCCTTCGCGGCCATCCCGGCGTTCCTGATCTTCTCGATCATCCCGGTCGGCGGCGAGGTCACCATGTTCGGGGAGCAGACCGCGCTGCAGTTGATCGACCCGCCCGTCGGCGTGCTGGTGGCGTTGGCCCTGGCATCGATCGGGGTCTACGGGATCGTGCTCGGCGGCTGGGCCTCCGGTTCCACCTACCCGTTGCTCGGCGGGCTGCGCTCTGCCGCGCAGATGATCTCCTACGACGTGGCGATGGGCCTGTCCTTCGTCGCCGTCTTCCTGTACGCGGGCACGCTGTCCACCTCGGCGATCGTCGCGCAGCAGGAGCCCGGCTGGTACGTGTGGCTGCTCCCGGTGTCCTTTGTCGTCTACTGCGTGTCCATGGTCGGCGAGACCAACCGGGCGCCGTTCGATCTGGCCGAGGCCGAGGGTGAACTGGTCGGCGGATTCAACACCGAGTACTCGTCGATGCGCTTCGGGCTGTTCTTCCTGGCCGAGTACATCAACCTGATCAACGTCTCCGCGATCGCCACCACCCTGTTCCTCGGCGGCTGGCGCGCACCGTGGCCGTTCTCGCTGTTCCCGTGGGCCAACGAGGGCTACTGGACGATGGCCTGGTTCTTCGTCAAGGTGCTGCTGTTCATGTTCGCCTTCGTCTGGCTCCGCGGCACCCTCCCGCGGATCCGGTACGACCAGTTCATGTCGATCGGCTGGAAGGTGCTGATCCCGGTCTCGCTGGTCTGGATCGTGCTGGTCGGCGCCGTCCGGGTGCTGCGCAACGCCGAAGGCTACTCGACCACCGAGGTGCTGCTCTGGGTCGGCATCCCGCTCGCCGTCGTGCTGATTGCCGCCGTCGCCTGGCCCGGTAAGAAACAGACCGACGAGGACGAGGCGGAAGACGCGTACGAGGAAAGCCTGCTCGAACTCGCCGAAGCCCGCTCCGGCGACCCCAACGTCATCCCGGCCGGCAGTGGTGGCCGGTACCCGGTCCCGCCGCTGGATCTGAAGGTGCCGGTCCCGCCGATCCGGGCCGTCCGCGCCGCCGAGCAGCGGGCCGCCGATCAACGCGTCGCGCTGCAGGCCGCAGGTGTGAGCACCGGTTCCCACGAACTGCCGGGAGGCAGCGATGTCATTTCTTGATCCCGTCAAGGGTTTCGGCGTCACCTTCGCGACCATGTTCAAGCCGGTCGTCACGGAGGACTACCCGAAGAACCCGGAGCAGACGGCGCCGCGGTACCACGGTCGTCATCAGTTGAACCGTCATCCCGACGGGCTGGAGAAGTGCGTCGGCTGCGAGCTGTGCGCCTGGGCCTGCCCGGCGGATGCGATTTTTGTCGAGGGCGGCGACAACACCGACGAGGAGCGTTACTCGCCGGGGGAGCGGTACGGGAAGAACTACCAGATCAACTACCTGCGGTGCATCGGCTGCGGGCTGTGCATCGAGGCCTGCCCGACCCGCTCGTTGACCATGACGAACGAGTACGAGCTGGCCGACGACGACCGGCAGCGGTTGATCTACACCAAGGACATGCTGCTCGCGCCGCTGCTGCCGGGCATGGAACAGCCGCCGCACCCGATGCGGCTGGGCGACGAGCACGACTACTACGCCAAGGGACCCGAACTGCTCCGTGACGCGCACCCGGGACAGCAGGCCGCGCCGGCCCCGGCAGGTGCGCAGCCGTGATCAGTCAGGTTCTCAACGTCGCAGCCCAGGTTGCCGCCGACACCCCGGCGGATTCCGGCGGTGAGTTGATCGCGTTCTGGATCCTCGCGCCGCTGGCCCTGCTCGGCGCCGTCGGCATGGTGTTCTCCAAGAGCGCCGTGCACTCCGCGCTCTGGCTGGTGCTGACCATGCTCTGCCTTGGCTGCCTGTACATCGCGCAGAACGCCGAGTTCCTCGGTTTCGTGCAGATCATCGTCTACACCGGCGCGATCATGATGCTGTTCCTGTTCGTGCTGATGTTGACCGGGCGGGACGCCGGCGACTCCGCGTTCGAGGTGCTCAAGAAACAGCGAATCATCGCCACCGTGCTGGGCATCGGGTTCGTCACCCTGCTCGTCACCGGCCTGCTTCGGGCGCTGGAAGCCGTACCCGCCGTCGGGCTGACCGAGGCGATGGCCGACCGCGGCCCGATCGGATCGATCGCCGAACTCCTGTTCACCGACTACCTGTTCCCGTTCGAACTCACCAGCGCCCTGCTGATCACGGCGGCCACCGGCGCGATGGTGCTCACGCACATCGAAAAGGCGCCGGGCGAACGGAAGACCCAGCGCCAGCGGGTGCATGAGCGGATGCGGTCCGACCGGATGTCACCGCTACCCGGCCCTGGCGTCTTCGCGACGTCCTCGTCCAACGCCACCCCCGCGCTGTTGCCCGACGGCTCGATCGCGCCGGGTTCGGTGTCCGACCTCGTCGAATTCTCCGAGAGCGAGCGGGTCGCCAAGCGGTTCCGGACCGGCGGATCGGTCACCGAGATCGAGAGCGCCGAGCACCCGACCCGGCCGGATGAGTCCGAGACGAACGGTTCGAACGGGGGACGGGACCGGTGACCCCGAACCACTACCTGGTGCTGTCCGCGCTGCTGTTCGGCATCGGCGCTGTCGGTTTCCTGGTGCGCCGGAACGCCATCGTCGTGTTCATGTGCGTCGAGCTGATGCTCAACGCGGTGAACCTGTCGCTGGTGACGTTCGCGAACCTCTGGGGCAACCTGCAGGGCGTCGTCTTCGCGTTCTTCGTGATGGTGGTTGCCGCGGCCGAGGTCGTTGTCGGACTGGCGATCATCATGTCCATCTTCCGAAGCCGGCGGAGTGCCTCCGTCGACGACGCGAACCTGCTCAAGTTCTAGGGGCCGGGAACTCGTGCAGATATTAGAGGCGAAGGAATTGATCCCGTGACGGGTATCTACGGGGCATCGCTGCTGCTCATCGCCCTGCCGCTGGCCGGCGCGATCGTGCTGCTGCTCGGTGGCCGGCTGCTGGACAGGATCGGGCACATCGTCGGGTGCGCGACCGTGATCGCGGCCTTCTGCGTTGGCGTCGCTGTCTTTGCCACGCTGCTGGGCGAGGCGCCGGACGACCGGATTCACAACGTCGAGGTTTTCACCTGGATGAGCTCCGGATCGCTGACCATCGATTTCGGTCTGCTACTGGATCCGTTGTCGGTGACCTTCGTGCTGCTGATCACCGGTGTCGGCTCGCTGATCCACATCTATTCGATCGGCTACATGTCCCATGATGCCGACCGGCGAAAATTCTTCGCCTACCTGAACCTGTTCGTCGCGGCGATGCTGCTGCTGGTGCTCGGCAACTCGTTCGTCACCCTGTACGCGGGTTGGGAGGGTGTCGGCCTGGCCTCTTACCTGCTGATCGGTTTCTGGTCGGATCGTCCGGCTGCGGCGACCGCCGCGAAGAAGGCGTTCATCATGAACCGGGTCGGTGACGTCGGCCTCGCCCTCGCCATCTTCCTGATGTTCAAGGAGATGGGCACCGTGTCGTTCAGCGGGGTGTTCGCCCGGATCGGGGAACTCGCCGACCAGTCGCCCGGCACCGTGACCGTCATCGCGTTGCTGCTGCTGCTCGGCGCGTGCGGCAAGTCCGGCCAGGTCCCGCTGCAGGCCTGGTTGCCGGACGCGATGGAGGGCCCGACCCCGGTCTCCGCGCTCATCCACGCCGCGACCATGGTCACCGCAGGCGTGTACCTGATCGCCCGCTGCTCGCCGATCTACGACCTGACCGCGGACGGCGGCCTGGTGGTGGCGATCATCGGCGCGGTCACGCTGCTGGTCGGCTGCATCGGCGGTTGCGCGAAGGACGACATCAAGAAGGTGCTCGCCTATTCGACCGTCTCGCAGATCGGCTACATGTTCCTGGCCGTCGGGCTCGGCGCCGGGGTGTACGCACTGGGCATCCTGCTGCTGCTCTGCCACGGCTTCTTCAAGGCCGGCCTTTTCCTCGGCGCGGGCTCGATCATGCACGCGATGAACGACGACGTCGACATGCGCCGGTACGGCGGATTGGCGCGGCGGATGCCGATCACCTTCGTCACGATGAGCTGCGCGTACCTGGCGATCATCGGGTTCCCGCTGTTCGACGGCTTCTATGCGAAGGACCCGATCATCGAGGCCGCGTTCGCCGCCGAGGGCGCAGAGGGCTTGCTGCTCGGGTCCGCCGCGCTGATCGGCGCGGGCATCACCGCGTTCTACATGACCCGGTTGATGATCATGACGTTCTTCGGCGAGCCACGCTGGAAGGAACTGACAACCGAGGACGCGACTGCCCGCAAATACGATCCGCACGAGTCGCCGTTGGTGATGACCGTTCCGATGATCATTCTGGCCGTCGGGTCAGTGGGCGCCGGGGCCTTCCTGGCCATCGGTGACCGGTTGGCGAATTGGCTCGCTCCCTCTGTCGGCCCGTACGAGCATCCGGAGCCGCCGGTGCCCGCGATCGTGATCACCGTTGCCACCCTGGCGGTCGTCGCGGTCGGCGTCTTCATCGCCTACTGGTTCATCGGCCGCCGACCGGTCCCGGTCGTCGCGCCGATGCCGGTCAGCCCGGTGGTGGCGCTGGCCAGGGCCGACGTCGGCGGTAACGCGATCAACGAGGCGCTGTTCGCCCGGCCCGGGATCTGGTTGTCCAGGGCGTCCGTGTACGCCGATGCCAAGGGGATCGACGGCGCGGTGAACGGCACGGCCGCGGCCCTCGGCGGGCTGTCCGGCCGATGGCGGCACTGGCAGAACGGTTTCGTCCGGTCCTATGCCCTGTCGATGTTCGCCGGGACGCTCGTCGTCATCGTGATGCTGCTGTTGGTGAGGATCGCATGAACTCCCTGTACCTGGTCATTCTGATCGCTTTGCCGGTCGTTGGCGCTGTCGTATTGGCAGCGATGGGCGGCGCGCCGGTCAAGACGGTGAAGCTGGTCGCACTGGCGTTCTCGCTGGCCGAGTTGGCCGTCGTGGTCGCGCTGTGGGCCGCCTACCGCGGATCCATGGGCGACGGTCTCGACCAGGTCGCGGAGCCGTTCCGAGAGACGTTCTCGGTCAGTTGGATCCCCTATTTCGGGATCAACTTCTCGCTCGGTGTCGACGGCATCTCGCTGACCATGATCGCGCTGATCGCGGTGCTGATGCCGATCGTGTTGGGCGCCTCGTGGGAGGAACGGCTGCCGGCCGGCCGCACGATCGGCGGTTACTTCGCTCTCCTGCTGGTCCTGCAGGGCGCCATGATCGGCGTCTTCGCGGCCACCAACGTCTTCGTCTTCTATGTCATGTTCGAGGTCATGCTGATCCCGATGTACTTCTTGATCGGGGCGTTCGGCGGGGTTCGCCGGGCCTATGCGGCCACCAAGTTCTTCCTGTACTCGCTGCTCGGCGGCCTGTTGATGCTGGCGTCGGTGATCGGGATCTACGTCGCGTCCGGTCAGGTGCTCGGCAAGGGCACGTTCGACTGGGTCGAACTGCGCGCCGTCGCGAGTCAGATCCCCGAGTCCACCCAGATGTGGATCTTCGCCGGTTTCGCCATCGCCTTCGCGATCAAGGCGCCGTTGGTGCCGCTGCACACCTGGCTGCCCGACGCCGGTACCGAAGCCCCGGTCGGCGCCGGCACCCTGCTGGTCGGTGTGCTGGACAAGGTCGGCACCTTCGGTTTCCTGCGGATCTGTCTGCCGCTGCTGCCCGCGGCCAGCGCGAAGCTGGCCTGGGTGATCATCCTGCTGGCCGTCATCGGCATCGTCTACGGCGCCATCGTGGCCGCCGGGCAGACCGATCTGAAGCGGTTCGTCACCTACACCTCGATCGCGCACTTCGGCTTCATCGCGTTGGGTGTCTTCGCGTTCACCACCCAGTCGATCGCCGGCGCCGCGCTGTACATGGTCAACCACGGCATCGCGACAGGCCTGCTGTTCATCGTCGTCGGGATGCTGACCACCCGCGGCGGATCCAAGCTGATCGGCGATTACGGCGGCGTCTGGAAGGTCGCCCCGCTGCTCGGCGGGACGTTCCTGGTCGCCTCGCTGGCCACCATCGCGATGCCCGGCACGAACTCGTTCATCTCCGAGTTCCTGGTGCTGATCGGCACGTTCACCCGGTACCCGGTGTGGTCGGTCATCGCGACCGTCGGCATCGTGCTCGCCGCCGTCTACATGCTGTGGATCTTCCAACGCACGATGACGGGCCCGATCCGCGGGTTCGGCGTCCTGGGCGGCGCCCACAGTGGTGACGAAGATTTTGGGCTGGACCGACCTACTCCGGTCCCGGTCGGCGCGGCACCTGCCGCTATCGAGAGCGGCGGGGCGCATCACCGCGCCGAGCCGTCGTCCGAGAGCGGAGCCGAGTCGGTTCACGACGCTGCTGGGCACCACGCCCCGTCCCGTGTCCGCGCCAAGTTCGGCGACCTCACCGCTCGGGAAATCACCGTGCTGACCCCGTTGGTGGTGCTGATCATCGTGCTCGGTGTGTACCCGCAACCGGTGCTGGACGTGATCAACCCGACGGCCGAACGCACCATGGTCGACGTCGGTCAGAGTGATCCGCCGCCGGCCATCGACGCGCCGATCGTGGGGGGCAACTGATGAGCATCCTGGCAGCACTGGCGCCGACGGCAGCCGCGGTCACCTCGGCCCCGACGGACCCGATCACCGCTCCGGCGATCAGCTTCAGCCAGACAGCGCCGGTGTTGATCCTGCTCGGCGGGGCGGTACTGGCGATCCTGTTCGAGGCCTTCCTGCCGCGCAATCTGCGGTACCCGGTGCAGGCCGGGTTTGCGGTCATTGTTGTTGCCGCAGCCCTGGTGTGGACGCTTGTCGGCGCGGACAACAGTGACTACGGCGTGACGTTCGGCGGTGCGGTCGCGGTCGACGCAGCCACCTATGTGATGTGGGCAGTGTTGCTGGTGCTTGCCCTGCCGTCGGTGCTGCTGATGGCGGACCGGGTGTCCGAGCCGGGCGGCTCGTTCGTCACCCAGGCGGCGGCGAAGGTCGGATCGGCCCGCGACCGGGTGGCCACCCGGGTCGGCGCGCCGATGCAGACCGAGGTCTTCCCGCTCGCGCTGTTCGCCATCGGCGGGATGATGATCTTCCCGGCCGCGACCGACACGGTGACGCTGTTCGTCGCTCTCGAGGTGCTGTCCCTGCCGCTCTACCTGCTCTGTGGGCTGGCGCGCCGGCGCCGGCTGATCTCGCAGGAAGCGGCGGTCAAGTACTTCCTGCTCGGCGCGTTCACCTCGGCGATCTTCGCCTACGGACTCGCCCTGTTGTACGGCTACTCCGGCTCCACCTCATTCGCCTCGATCGCAGCTCAGGCCAGGGCCGGCGACAGCAGCGACGTGTTGCTGATCGGCGGGCTCGCGCTGGTGCTGGTCGGACTGCTGTTCAAGGCCTCCGTCGGCCCGTTCCACCTCTGGACGCCGGACGTCTACCAGGGCGCGCCGACGCCGGTCACCGCCTTCATGGCGTCCTGCACCAAGGTCGCCGCCTTCGCCGCGATGTTGCGGGTCTGTCAGGTGGCCTTGGAGCCCATGACGTGGACCTGGCAACCGGTGCTCGGCGTCATCGCCGGGGCGTCGATGGTCATCGGCTCCGTTATCGGGATCACGCAGACGGACATGAAGCGGATGCTGGCCTACTCGTCCGTCGCGCACGCCGGCTTCATCCTGCTGGGCGTGCTCTCGATGTCGGAGAGCGGCGCATCCGCCACGATGTTCTATCTGCTCACCTACGGCATGGCCACCATCGGCGCGTTCGCGATCCTCACGCTCGTCCGCAAGGGTGGCGGCGAGGCGTCGCACGTGTCGGACTGGGCCGGGCTGGCCAAGCGCTCCCCGGTGCTTGCGGCCTCGATGAGCCTGTTCCTGCTGTCCTTCGCGGGGATTCCGCTGACCGCCGGTTTCATCGGCAAGCTCAGCGTGTTCACCGCCGCGATGGAATCCGGGATGGGCGCGCTGGTGGTCCTCGCGATGGTGGCCACGGCCGTCACCGCGTTCTTCTACCTGCGCATCGTCGTGGTCATGTACTTCTCCGACCCGGTCAGTACGCCCGTCCCAGTGCCGGTCTCCGTCGGCGCCGAATCGTCTTCCGGATCGACTTCTGGCGCTTCGGCGGCCGGTTCACCGGCACCGGGCGGCACCGACGCTCCCTACGTCGTGGTGCCCGGCATCCTGACGGTGATCGTGATCGCGGTGGCAGTCATTGTGACGCTCGGCCTCGGTCTGTTCCCGGGCCCGGTTCTGGACTGGTTGACCGTTCCGCTGCCCCTGTTGTCGTGAGTCCCCAAGAAGTGAGCATGGTGTTGCATACCTCACCGCACGGACGGGGCACCCGCCGGCCTGACATAAGCTCGTCAGTGTGAACGCCCCGACCATGCTCGCCGGCATCGAGCTTGCCGACCCCGACCTGTCGGTCAGGGTAGCCACGGGCCTGGCCCGCGTCGAGGATCTGCTCGAGCGTGAGCTGATCAGCGAATTCAGCTTCGTGACCGAGGCCGCGTCGCACCTGATGCACGCGGGCGGCAAACGATTCCGGCCGTTGTTCACGCTGGTGGCGGCCGGTATCGGGCCGCGGCCGGACGCTGAGGACGTGATCGTCGCCTCCGCAGTCGTCGAGTTGATTCACCTCGCGACGCTGTACCACGACGACGTGATGGACGAGGCGGACCTGCGTCGCGGGGCGAAGTCCGCCAACGCCCGCTGGGACAACTCGATCGCCATCCTGACCGGCGACTTCCTGTTTGCGCACGCTTCCCGGCTGGTGGCCGGACTGGGTCCGGACGCGGTCCGGATCATCGCCGAGACGTTCGCCGAGCTGGTCACCGGGCAGACCAGGGAAACTGTCGGTGCCGGACCGGATGTCGACCCGATCGTGCATCACCTGCGCGTCCTGGACGAGAAGACCGCTGCGCTGATCGACACCTGCGCCCGGTACGCGGGGATGTTCTCCGGCGCCTGCGAGGACGAGACCGCTGCGCTCCGGCGCTACGGCCGGGCCGTCGGCATGGCGTTCCAGATCTCCGACGACATCATCGACATCTCCTCGACTGATTCCGGCAAGACCCCGGGGACGGACCTGCGGGAGGGCGTTCGGACCCTGCCGGTGCTGTACACGCTTGCCGATCCGGGCGCCGACCCGCGGCTGCGGGAGCTGGTCTCCGGACCGATCACCTCGGAGGACGAGCTGCGCGAGGCGGTCGAGTTGCTCCGGACCTCTCCCGGCATGGTCCAGGCGCAACAGACGCTGGCCGGCTATGCCGATGTGGCGAACGCCGAACTGGCCCTGCTGCCGGAATCGTCGTCGCGGGATGCGCTGGCTTCGCTCGTCCGGTACGTCATCGCCCGTACTCGCTAGGGCAGCACTGAAGCACCCGGCTCCTGCGTTGCAGGTTGCTCCAGTGCTGTCTTCGTGCCCTTTCTGCGCCCGACGACTTCGTCGCGGGCGAACTTGCTCTTCCCGCCTGTCGGTGTCTGTCCTAAGGTGCCCTCATGCCCTTTCTTTGACTGTGACACCGTCGCACCACTAGCCGCGCAAGCGGCGCCATCCCACCGGAGGTACGCCGGCTCGGCCGGCTGACCGCCTGCTGGGCGCTTTGTGCTGACCTGGTTCCGCTGTACGAGCTGTACGCGCTCATGTTCGCCGACAACGGACTGTCCGACGCCGAGATTTCGGCACTGTTCCTGGTGTGGTCCGGCGTCGGCATCGTCGCCGAGGTTCCCACCGGCGCGATCGCGGACAGGTTTTCCCGGCGGGGAGCGTTGGCCGCCGGAAGTGTGCTGCAAGCTATCGGTTACGCGGTGTGGCTGGCGGTCCCCGGGTTCGCCGGGTACGCCGCGGGGTTCGTGTTGTGGGGCCTTGGCGGTGCGCTGACCTCGGGTTCGTTGGAAGCGTTGCTCTACGACGGGCTCAAGGCGGTCGGCGCGACCAGTCACTACTCCCGGTTGCTGGGCCGGATCACCGCTGCCGGGCTGATCGCGCAGATCCCGGCCGCGCTGGCCGCAACACTGCTGTTCCTGGTCGGCGGGTACGCACTTGTCGGTTGGATCAGCGTCTGCTGCTGCCTGGTAACGGCCGGGTTGGCGCTGCTCCTGCGGGACGTGCGCCCGGACCGGGCCGGCGCGAGTGCCGACGGCGATATCCCTGATGGTGGGAACCCTGATGGCGGGGGACCGGACGACGACGACTCCGGCCTCGGCTATGTGGCGACACTGAAGGCCGGAGTCCTGGAGGCTGTCTCGACCCCGGCGCTGCGCGCGCTGGTGCTAATCGTCGCCCTGCTCACCGGGTTGGACGCGCTGGAGGAGTATTTCACCCTGCTGGCCGACGACTGGGGCGTCCCGATCGAGGCGATACCGGTTGCCGCGCTGGCCATCCCGTTGGCCGGAGCGGTCGGTACCTGGTGGATGGCCCATCGGTCACCAACCAAGGAGGCCTTCGCGGCACGGACCCTGGCGCTCGCGCTGGGGGGCGGCGCGGTCCTGCTGGCGGTGTCGCAGTGGTTCGGCCGACCGGCCGGACTGGCCGGAGTTGCGGTTTTCTACGGCCTGTACCGGATCGTCCTGGTGGCGGTCAACAGCCGCCTGCAAGATGCCATCACGGGCCCGGCCCGTGCGACGGTCAACTCGGTGGCGGGTCTGCTCAGCGAACTGTCAGCGATCGCGATCTACGGGCTGTGGGCACTTGACGGACTGGCGCCCATCTCGGCCCTGATCATGCTGCTTGCCGTCGTGATGCCCTGGGCCCTGCGACAGCGGCTGCGCAACTGAACGTTCTGCAGGTTCGAACCAGGCTCGAAGGGCGGTGCTGGCCTGCAGAACGTTCAGTCGACCGCGGTTACTTCCCGGCGCGGGCCGCTTGCCGATCCCGCAGCTTCTGCCGCTGCTCGACAAAGCGGGTCGCCTGGACGTCCAGGTCCGCCAGGAAGGCCACCAGTTCGTCCCTGGCCTGTTCGCCAACGGGGCCGAAGTCCGTACGCTCCAGCACCTTCCAGTACTTGAGCACCGGCATGATGACGGCGTCGTGGTGCAGTCGCAGATCGTAGATGCCGGCCTTGGCGATCGTCACCGAGTTCCGCTGGAAATCCGTCATCCCGGCGCCCGGCATGGTGAAGCCGACCACCTCGTCCCGGATGGCCGACATCGTCTCGTCCGGTGCCCGGTCCAGCGCGGCCTGCACCAGGTTCCGGTAGAAGATCATGTGCAGGTTCTCGTCCTGCGCGATCCTTCCCAGCAACTGCTCGGCCACCGGGCAGTTCGTGGCCGCCCCGGTGTTGCGGTGCGAGACCCGGGTGGCCAGCTCCTGGAACGAGACGTATGCGACGGCCTGCAGGGCTGTCTTCTCACCCGAGTCGTAGCCGGCCGTCATGTGCTCCATCCGGAGCGCTTCGAGCTTGACCGGGTCGACGCCGCGGGTGACCACCAGGTAGTCGCGCAACGCGATGCCATGCCGGCCCTCCTCGGCGGTCCAGCGTCCCACCCACTGCCCCCAGGCGCCCTCCCGGCTGAACCGGGTGGCGATCTCCCGGTGGTAGGACGGCAGGTTGTCCTCGGTCAGCAGGTTGACGACCATCGCGGTCTTGGCCACCGGGTCCAGCGGGGAGTCCTCCGGCACCCAGTCCTCGCCGCCCAGGAACGCGAAGTCCCGGCCCCGGCTCCACGGGATGTAGTCGTGCGGCTGCCAATCCTTGGCGATCGCGTAATGCCGGTTGAGGTTTTCCTCGACGACCGGCTCCAGTTCGTGCAGCAGCCGGGTCTGGAAACCCTCCGGGCCGGTGGGCAGTTTGCCCACCGAGGCGCTCATCTGTACTGCCTATGAAGACTGGAGAACATCAGGTGACTCCGAACGGTAAGGGTGGACTAAGTACGTTACCGCCCACCCTAGTTGAGCGCGCGGGACGACGGCATAGGTCCAAGGTCCTCCTCACACAATCCGGCCGAACGTGACAGTGCCCCGGCGGTCATCACGACCACCGGGGCACCGACGTTTTCTGCTGACCCGAACCGTCAGGCCGGCTGGCGGGCGTCTTCGTCGCGCGGCACCCGCTCGGACATCCGCAGGTCGTCCGGGGTGAGCGGCCCGGTGAGCTGCAGCGGCTTGTCGATCAGGTACCGCACGTAGGCGTACGGGGTGAAGAACCCGGGCAGGTCCTCGCCCATCGCCGACTCGACGAAGACGTCCTTGGCTTCGTTGACGTGCCGGCGGCCACGGTCGTCCGTGGCCAGTGCGGTGAGTCGGTCGACCTCGTGGCCGACCAGTTCGTTGACCAGTTCAGGGGTGACGACCAAGCCCTCGGCCAGCTTGGTCTTGTGGTGCAGCCACTGCCAGATCTGGGTGCGCGAGATCTCCACCGTGGCGGCGTCTTCCATCAGGTTGTCGATGGTGACGGCGCCCTGGCCGTTGACCCAGGCGGTCAGGTACTGCAGCGCGACCGAGATGTTGGTGTTCAACCCGGCCAGCGTGACGCTGCCACCGGCGGAACCGACGGACAGCAGATCCGCGGCCGTGACGTGCACGTCAGGGCGCTGCTTGTCCAGCTGGTTGGGCCGGTCGCCGAGCACCGCGGTGAATGCCTCGATACAGGTAGGGACGAGACCCGGGTGCGCGACCCAGGAACCGTCGAAGCCGTCGGCGGCCTCCCGCTCCTTGTCGGCCTTCACCTTGGCCAACGCCTGCTCGGTGACGGCCGGGTTGGCCTTGTTCGGGACGAACGCCGCCATCCCGCCGATGGCGTGTGCGCCGCGCCGATGGCAGGTGGCGACCAGCAGCTCGGTGTACGACCGCATGAACGGCGTGGTCATGGTGATCTGTGAGCGGTCCGGCAGGACGTACTCGTCACCGCGCTGGGCAAAGGTCTTGATGTAGCTGAAGATGTAGTCCCAGCGTCCGGCGTTCAGGCCGGACGAGTGGTCCCGCAGCTCGTACAGGATCTCCTCCATCTCGAACGCCGCCGGCAGGGTCTCGATCAGCACGGTCGCGCGGATCGTGCCCTGCGGGATGCCGAGCAGCGCCTGCGCCTGCACGAAGACGTCGTTCCACAGCCGGGCTTCCAGGTGCGACTCCAGCTTGGGCAGGTAGAAGTACGGACCCGCCCCGTTGTCGATCAGCTGCTGCGCGTTGTGGAAGAAGAACAGCCCGAAGTCGACCAGTGCGGCGGGCAGCGGGCGCCCGTCGATGCTGATGTGCTTCTCGCAGAGCCGCCAGCCGCGGGGGCGGACCACGATCGTCGGCGTGGTCTCGCCGACCCGGTATTCCTTGCCGTCCTCCGAGGTGAATTCCAGGTTGGCGCGGATGGCGTCGTACAGGTTGATCTGGCCGTCGATGACGTTGTTCCAGCTCGGCGAGGTGGCGTCCTCGAAGTCGGCCATCCACACCTTGGCGCCCGAGTTCAACGCGTTGATGCTCATCTTGCGGGTCGGCGGACCGGTGATCTCCGCCCGCCGGTCCTCCAGCCCAGGAGCCGGTGGCGCGACGAACCAATCGCCGGAACGGATCTCGGCCGTGCTGGTGAGGAAGTCGACCGGCTCACCGGCGGAGATGCGCTTGCCGCGCTCGCGGCGGGCGGCCAGTAGTTCGGCCCGGCGGCCCGAATGTGCGCCGTCGAGCTTGGCGACGAAGGCCAGGGCCTCCGGCGTCAGGATCTCCTCGAAACGGGGATGCAGCGAACCCTTGACCCGTGGGCTCTTCGGTGGTCCGAACATGACGTGCCTTCCTGTATTTGTCCGAGCTGACGCGTGGGCGAAAACTTTAGTGGAACTGCTCTTCTTCGGTGGAGCCGACCAGCGCGAGGGTGCCGCTGTCGGGGTTGAGGGCGGTGGCGACCTTGTCGAAGTACCCGGTGCCGACCTCGGCCTGGTGCTTGACGGCCGTGTAGCCGGCGATCTCGTCGGCGAACTCGGCCTCCTGCAGCTCGACGTAGGCGCTCATCCCGGTCTTCGCATAGCCCTGGGCGAGGTGGAACATCGAGTGGTTCAGGGCGTGGAAACCGGCCAGCGTGATGAACTGGAACTTGTAGCCCAGCTCGCCCAGCTCGTCCTGGAACGTGGCGATCTCGTCATCGGACAGCGCTGCCTTCCAGTTGAACGACGGAGAGCAGTTGTAGGCCAACATCTTTCCGGGGAATTCCTTGTGCAGCTCGGTGGCGAACTCGCGGGCCAGGCCGAGATCGGGCTTGCCGGTCTCGACCCAGATCAGGTCGGCGTACGGCGCGTAGGCCTTGGCCCGAGCGAGCACCGGCTCCAGGCCGCTCTTTACTCGGTAGAACCCCTCCGCGGTGCGCTCACCGGTGAGGAACGGCTGGTCGATCGGGTCGATGTCGCTGGTGATCAGATCGGCGGCCAGCGCGTCGGTGCGGGCGATGACGAGCGTCGGCACCTTGGAGACGTCGGCGGCCAGCCGGGCGGCGTTCAGGGTCCGGACGTGCTGGGTGGTCGGCACGAGCACCTTGCCGCCCATGTGGCCGCACTTCTTCTCCGACGCCAGCTGGTCCTCCCAGTGCACGCCGGCCGCACCGGAGTCGATCATCGACTTCATCAGCTCGAACGCGTTCAGCGGGCCACCGAAACCGGCCTCGGCGTCGGCGACGATCGGCACCAGGTAATCGGTGCCGACCTTGCCGGTGCTGTGGTCGATCTGATCGGCGCGCAGCAGGGCGTTATTGATCCGGCGGACGACGGCCGGCACCGAGTTCGCCGGGTACAGGCTCTGGTCCGGGTAGGTCTGGCCGGACAGGTTCGCATCGGCCGCCACCTGCCAGCCGGACAGGTAGATGGCCTCCAGGCCGCCGCGCACCATCTGCACCGCCTGGTTGCCGGTCAGGGCGCCGAGCGCGCGGGTGAAATTCTTGGTGTGCAGGGCCTTCCACAGCTTCTCCGCGCCGAGCCGGGCCAGCGTGTGCTCTTCCTGAACGGTGCCCTGCAGCCGGACGACGTCCTCGGCGGAATAGGTGCGGTCGATGCCGGCCCAGCGGGAATCGTCGGCCCACTCCTGGCGGAGCAGCGCCGCCTGATCCGAGATCCGGGTGTCGCGGCCCTGGGTTCCGGCGGAGGTGGTGGTGGGATCCAACGTGGCGGTCATCGCTGGCCGTCCTTTCATCAGTACTTTGGTGTGTTTTCCGTTGCCCCTGCGGAGCAGCGTGTGTTAGCTGACTTAGCAACTGTGTGGTCAAGAACCGCGGTACTCAACCAACCCCACCAGTGAAGAAACGCGTTTCTTGCGCTATCGTGCAGCAATGACCGAAACTGCCCCTCCGAAGGCCGAAAATGGCCCTCCGGCCCTGCGTGATCCGCATCACCCCGGATCGATGCTGCATCCGGGACAGCAAATGCCACAGCGATTTTCGGGACACTCGTCACAATCTGCTAGATCAACAACGGAACCCAGGGTTTCCGTCAAAAAATCACAAAACGGCGCAGCAAGCCCCACCGCCCACCTCGCTCCCCTCGAAACAGACGCCACCGCGGCGCCGGACCCGTTGACGATCGGCCGGCAGCTCCGGCACCTGCGCAAGGCAAGCGGAAAAACCCTGTCCGACGTGGCCGATGTCGCCGGCATCAGCCCGTCCGCGCTGTCGCTGATCGAGAACGGCAAGCGGGAGGCCAAGCTGTCCCTGCTGACCACCCTCGCCGGCGCGCTGGACAGCACGCTGTCCGACCTGCTCACCGTGGCGGCGCCCAGCCGGCGCGCCGCGCTGGAGATCGAACTCGAAAAGGCCCAACGCTCCGAGGCTTTCAAGGCTCTGGAGATCCCGGCGGTGCGGCCGGGACCGCGACTCCAGACCGAGGCGCTGGAGTCGCTGGTCGGCCTGCACCGGGCGATGGCCCGGATCCAGGCGGAACGCGCGGCCACCCCGGAGCAGGCCAGACGCGCGAACGCCGACCTGCGCGACCGGATGCGCCGGCAGGGCAACTACTTCGGCGAGATCGAGACCGTCGCCGCCGATCTGCTGACCGCGACCAAGTACGACGGCGGGCCGATCACCAGGACAGTCGTCGACCGGTTGGCAGCCCACCTGGGATTCCGTCTGGTGCACACCACGGACCTGCCCGAGTCCACCAGAACCGTCACCGATCTGGCGCACCGGATCGTCTACCTGCCGCAGCCCGACGCCGGCCAGCACGACTCCCGCTCGCTCGCGCTGCAGGCCCTCGGCCATGTGGTGCTGGGGCACTCGGTGCCGGAGGACTACTCGGAGTTCCTGGAGCAGCGGGTGGAGATCAACTACTTCGCCGCGTCGCTGCTGATCCCGGAGAAGGGTGCGCTGGCCCTGCTGAAGCGGGCGAAGGCGGCCAAGGACATCGCGATCGAGGACCTGCGTGACGCCTACGCCGTGTCCTACGAGACGGCGGCGCACCGGTTCACCAACCTCGCCACCCGGCACCTCGACCTGCCGGTGCATTTCATGCGGATCTCGTCATCCGGCGTGATCTACAAGGCCTACGAGAATGACGGCGTGCACTTCCCGACGGATGCGACGGGGGCCATCGAGGGGCAGCGGGTCTGCCGGTACTGGACCGCGAGGGTGGTGTTCGACCGCCCGGACCTTTCCTCGGCATACCAGCAGTACACCGACACGAAGTCCGGAACCTATTGGTGCACAGCCGTTGTCGACCGGACGCCGGCGGGGGTTTTCTCGGTCAGTGTTGGGGTGCCGTACGCCGATGTGAAATGGATGCGTGGCCGGGAAACCACCGAACGGTCGAAATCGCGTTGCCCGGATCCGGCTTGCTGCTCCCAGCCTCCGGCCGAGTTGGCGGGCCGCTGGGAGGGCAGTGCCTGGCCGTCCGCACGGGTGCATTCGCACCTGCTGGCGGCCATGCCGCCGGGGGTCTTCCCGGGCGTCGACCAGACCGACGTGCTCACCTTCCTGGACCGGCACTCGACTCAGTAGCACTCGCCCGGCGCGTCGCCGCTGCGACGGCGGTGCGCCGGGCGTGTCCCAGCGCATCGAAGGTCAGTACGGCGAGCGCACCCCAGACGAGGACGAACCCCACCCAGCGGTAGGGCGGCATGGCCTCGTGAAACCACAACACCCCGAGCAGGAACTGCGCGACCGGCGTCAGGTACTGCAACAGTCCGAGAATGGACAGCGGCAACGCCTGCGCGGCCGCCGCGAAGGCCAACAGCGGAACGCACGTCACCACGCCGGAACTGGCCAGCAGCAACAGATGTCCGATCCCACCGGACGGCACGGTCGACGAACCCTGCAGACCCAGGAACGTCAGGTAGCCCAGCGCCGGCAACAGCAGCACCAGACCCTCAGCGGTCAGCGATGACGTCGGCGGCAACGGAATGACCTTTTTGACCAGTCCGTAGCACGCGAAGGACGCCGCCAGGCTCACCGCGATCCACGGAAACGACCCACCGGAAACGGAAAGAACCGTCACGGCGGCCGCACCTAGTCCGACGGCCACCCACTGGGTGACCCGAAGCCGTTCGGCGAAGATCACCACCCCGAACAGCACCGTCACCAAGGGATTGATGAAATACCCGAGCGCTGCTTCAACAACGTGCCCATTGTTCACAGCCCAGATGTAGATGCCCCAGTTCACCGCGATCAGGCTCGCTCCGGCCAGCACCAGGCCCCACACCCGCAGCGGCATGGCCCGGATGTGCGACCAGCCGCGCACCACGGTCAGCACGATCGCGGAGACGACCAGCGACCAGACCATCCGGTGGGCCAACACCTCAAGGGCGCCCGCCGGCTGCAGCAACGGGAAATACAGCGGGAACAGGCCCCAGATCAGATAGGCGGTGACGCCGAACGTGATGCCACGGCGCACGCCGCTACCCGCTCTACCGGTAGTTCGTGAACTGCAGGGCGATGTCCAGGTCGGCGTCCTTCAGCAGCGCGATGACGGCCTGCAGGTCGTCCCGCTTCTTGCCGGACACCCGCAGTTGATCGCCCTGGATCTGCGCGTTGACGCCCTTCAGGCCGGCGTCCCGGATCTTCTTGCTGATCAGCTTGGCCTTGTCCGAGGCGATGCCCTGCACGAACGACCCGGTGACCTTGTAGGTCTTGCCGGAGGACGCGGGTTCGCCGACCTCGAAGGCGCGCAGCGAGATTCCGCGCTTGATCAGCTTGTCCTTGAACACGTCGATCGCGGCCAGGCAGCGCTCCTCGGTGCTGGAGGTGATGGTGACGCCGTCCTCGCCGGCCCAGGCGATGGTGGTGTCCGTCCCGCGGAAGTCGAACCGCTGGGACAATTCCTTCCCGGCCTGATTGAGGGCGTTGTCGGCCTCCTGGTGGTCGACCTTGCTCACGATGTCGAACGAGGCATCTGCCACTGAACTACTCCTGTTCTGTTTGCCGTCCCTGACAGGATGCCCCAGTGGGCACACCCGAACCGACCAGTACCCGGTCCCTCGTCATCGGCATGCTCGGCGGGATGAGCTGGGAGAGCAGCGCGGAATACTACCGGCTGGTCAATGAGGCGGTGCGGGAGCGGCTCGGTGGGCTGCATTCCGCCCGGTGTGTGCTGGCGTCCGTCGACTTCGCCGTCATCGAAGAACGACAGGTCGCCGGTCGGTGGGACGAAGCGGGCGACATCCTCGCGGCGGAAGCGGTCAGGATCGAGGCAGCCGGCGCGGACCTCCTGGTGCTCTGCACGAACACCATGCACAAGGTCGCGGACCGGATCCAGGCGGCGATCGGCATTCCGCTGCTGCACATCGCCGACGTCACCGCGGAGGCAGTGACCGCGGCCGGGCTCGGCACCGTCGGCCTACTGGGTACCGCCTTCACCATGGAGCAGGACTTCTACCGCGACCGGCTGGCCACCCACGGCCTGACGGTCCTCATTCCCCCTCCGCAGGATCGCAGCGAGGTGCACCGGATCATCTACGACGAACTCTGCCTCGGCATCGTGCGAGACGAGTCGCGCGGCCGGTATCAAGGCGTGATTGCCCGCCTGGTTGCCACCGGAGCGCAGGGAATCATCCTGGGCTGCACCGAGATCGAGCTGCTGATCGGGCAGCAGGACAGCCCGGTACCCGTCTTCCCGACCACTCGACTGCACGTCGAAGCGGCCGTCGATCTGGCGCTCAGAATCGGGTGATCACGAGCGGCCCTGCACCGATTCGGTTCTCCGGCATCTGGCTTGTAGGCTGTGCCAGCGCCAAGTTCGAGCGGGCGTCACGGCAGGTTGCCCGAGTGGCCAAAGGGAGCTGACTGTAAATCAGCCGGCATTGCCTACGGGGGTTCGAATCCCTCACCTGCCACCACAGTGACAACTGTTGCGCCGCGCATCGGCGGGCTTCCCGAGCAGGGAAGCCCGCCGATTGCATATGGTCGATGGCCCCCCCGATTGCGCCAAGTAGATAGCCGCTCTGGGTGGGTAGGTTCACCCCTTCGGAATGACGATGCGACCGGATGAGGGTTCGAAAGAATTCGTTCTGCCATTTTTGGCGCAAAGGCGCTACGCTCCGTGCATGAACGGGGTAGATGCTGCCCGGACGACAACGGCCCGATGGGTCGTTTACCCCGAATGCGACCCGACCTGAGGGGGAGGCGTTCGTTATGACGACCGATCTCTCCGAGACCGAGAAGCCGCGCCGCCAGTACACCGGCAGCCAGGTCTTCCCGATCGTCGCCGGGCTGATGTTCGGGGTCTCCATCCTGGTGTGGTTACCGGTCCTCCAGGCCGGTCAGAGCGTCGGCAACGAGCGGCTGTTGGTCGGCTCCGCGATCCTGCTCGCCGCGTTCCTGGCCGGCGAACTCTTCCCGCTGCAGATCGAGGTCCGCCGGGAAACACTGCTGGTCAGCGGGTCCGAACTGCCGATGGTGCTCGGCCTGCTGTTGCTGCCGGCGTGGACCGTCGGACTCACTCACATCGCCGCCGGTGCACTGGTCTTCCTGATTCGCCGGGACAGCTGGCGCAACATTGCCGTCAACCTGTCTTTCATCACCGTCGAGACCGGCACCGCTGCCTTCGTGATGCTTGCCATCCTTGGGGCGGACCAGACCGGCGCGTCGGTCGGGATGATGTACCTCGCGGTGGCGCTCGGTGTGCTGGCCGGCGCGTTGATGTCCGCCGTTGCGGTCGGGCTCACCTACCGGTTGCTGGGCCCCGCCGAGCCGCTGGCCCGGGTGATCGGCCGATCCATGCTGTCGGCCGCGGCGATCGTGACCTTTGCACTGGCCGGCTACACCGTCTGGACGGCGGGGGACGAGGGCACCTACTGGGGCCCCGCCGTCTGCATCGCCCTCGCCGGAGTGCTGGCGGTCCTCTACCGGACCTATTTCCTGTTCCTGCGCCAGCATGCCGACCTGACCAGGATGTACAGCTTCGGCCGGCAGGTCACCAATGTCGGCTCGTCGATTGACGACTGGCGTGGCGTGCTGGAGCAGGTCCGTGACCAATTGAACGCCGAGGTCGGGGTACTGCGACTGAACGACGGCGACAGCGCCCTGCGCACGTTGGCGATCGGCCCCGACGGCGTGCTGGACGAGCCGCCGATGCGCGAGGACGACCCCCTACTGACGACGGCACGGATCACCGGTCGTGCCCGGGCGTCCACCGATCGCAGTCCGAACGCGGAGGTGCTGGCCGCGTTGGCCGAGCGCAAGGCGTGGGACGTCCTGGTGGTGCCGCTGCGGTCCGGCGACCGTGACCGCGGCTACCTGGAGGTGCGCGACCGGCTGAGCAGGTGGGGCCGGTTCCGGGACGAGGACCTGCAGTTGCTCGAAACCCTCAGCGGACACGTGGCGACCGCGCTGGACAATCTGCGGCTGCTGGAGACCCTGCGGCACGAGGCCTATCACGACGCGATCACCGGCCTGCGGAACCGGCTCGGGTTGCACGTCGAAGGCCAGGCCGCCATCACCCAGGGCTGGGGCGGCGCCATTCTGCTGGTCGAACTCGACGTGTTGTCGCAGGTCAACAACGCCCTCGGCCACGATCGTGGCGAGCGGCTGCTGCGGATGGCCGGCGAGCGGCTGGTCGCCCTGGTCGGTGAGGATCGGCCGGTGGCGCGCATCGAGGCGGACCGCTTCGCCGTCCTGGTCAATGCCATGCCGGAGGCCGAACTGACGGCCCTGGGCACCGAGATCCTGGCCACCGTCGGCCGGGCCTATTCCCTGGACGGCATCGAGGTGGATCCACAGGCCGTCGTCGGCATCGCCTTCGTGCCGGGCGGGAGCGTTGAGGTCGGCGGGGACAGCGGCCTGGACCCGAGCACCCTGCTGCAGCGCGCCGAGATGGCAATGCTGGCGGCGAAGGCCAAGTCGGAGCCGCTGCAGATCTACCGGCCCAGCATGGGCGAGGTGTACCGCCGACGGTTCCAGCTGGTCACGCAGTTCCGGCAGGCCGTCGAGCAGGGCCGGATCATCGTCTACTACCAGCCCAAGCTGGACCTCGCCGAGCGCGAACTGGTCGGCGTCGAGGCCCTGGTGCGCTGGATGCACCCGGAATTCGGTCTGGTCTCGCCCGCCGAGTTCGTCGAGGCCATCGAGGCAACCGGGTCGATCGACATCCTGCTCGGGCACGTTCTGGACACGGTGCTGCAGCAATTGCGGGCCTGGACCGCACAGGGCATCAGGATCACCGCCGCCGTCAACCTCTCCGTGCGGAACCTGCTGGCCGAGAACTTCTCCACCATGGTGGCCAACGCCCTGCGGCACCACGACGTGCCGGCCGAGCTGCTCACCTTCGAAATCACCGAGTCCAGCGTGATGGCCGACCCGGAGCACTCCCTCCCCATCCTGCGTGAGCTGCACTCGATGGGTGTCGGCCTCTCGGTGGACGATTTCGGCACCGGGTACTCGTCGCTGGCGTACCTGCGCCGGCTGCCGATCGACGAGATCAAGATCGACCGGTCCTTCGTGCAGGGCATGGGCACCGACCTCTCGGACCTGGCCATCGTCCGGGCCATCGTCGACCTCGGGCACTCGCTCGGCCTGCGGGTCGTCGCGGAGGGCGTCGAGGAAGAGGCGGCGCGCGACGCGCTGCGAGATATGAAATGCGATCAGGCCCAGGGTTTCCTGATCTCCCGGCCGATGCCGCTCGATCGGTTCGAGGCCTGGCTGCAGGCCCGCACCGTCAGCATCTACGACCCGGCATCGACCACCCATGTGCTGCGGATGATGAGCTGAGAACTCTCGTTTTCGTGCATTCGGCGCCCTGATGTAGAGTTGCCCAGGCTGTCAGCGAGGAGGGTTCGACCGAATCCGAACAGAGGTCCTCCCGGACATCAGATCAGCAGTACAGGCCCCTTTAGCTCAGTCGGTAGAGCGTCTCCATGGTAAGGAGAAGGTCTACGGTTCGATTCCGTAAAGGGGCTCGGGAAGGCGGCAGCGGCGGGGTGGAATACCTCGTGCGGCTAGGTCGTTGCCTCAGTGGTTGATTGGCCCACAAGGGGTTGATGGGCCCGCAAGGCGGTGTAGCTCAGCTGGCAGAGCAAGCGACTCATAATCGCTGTGTCGCCGGTTCAAGTCCGGCCATCGCTACCCTGCAAGACCCGCTGCCAGTTGGCGGCAGTCCAACGCGGACGGCGAACACCAGCCGGCCGTCCGAGCACCTGCAATCGAGAAAGAGGCAGCTACCGTGGCCGCCACAGATGTCCGCCCCAAGATCACCTTGGCGTGCGAGGAATGCAAGCACCGCAACTACATCACCCGCAAGAACCGGCGTAACGACCCTGATCGCCTGGAGATCAAGAAGTTCTGCCCGAACTGCGGCGTGCATCGCAAGCACAAAGAGACCCGCTGATCAGGTCCTGATCCGTGCCTGTCGATCCCACCTGGGTGGGTAAGCCCTTCCCGTATCCGATGTCGTACATCGTTGGTGTGGAGAAGATCCGTAACTTCGCCGAGGCCATCGGCGACGACAACCCCATTTACTGGGACCGGGATGCGGCCCGCGCCGCGGGCCACGCCGATCTTGTCGCGCCGCCGACGTTCGGGGTCTCGATCATCACCCGGGCGCAGGACGAGGTCTTGTTCAACCCGGCCCTCGGGCTGGACTACTCGCGGGTCGTGCACGGCGACCAGCGGTTCGTCCTGCAGCGTCCGATCGTCGCGGGGGACGAGCTGTTCTGCACCTTCTTCGTGGACAGCGTCCGGATGGTGCAGGGCAACGAGTTCCTCGGGCTGCGCACCGAGATGGCCGACCCCGCCGGTGAGCCGGTCGGCACCGTCTTCGGCACCCTGGTCGTGCGGGGGCCGGACAAATGACGCTGGTTCCGTCCTTCGAGTCCGTCGCCGTCGGCGACGTGCTCGCCCCGATCACCCAAACCATCGACCGCGCCCGGTTGATCCGCTACGCCGGCGCGTCCAGCGACTTCAACAAGATCCACTGGAGCGAATCCGCGGCCGCCGCGGTCGGCCTGCCGGGCATCCTGGCCCACGGAATGCTCAACATGGCGCTGGCCGGCCGGGTCGTCACCGACTGGGTGAAAGATCCCGGAGCGGTGCGTGAGTTCGGCACCCGGTTCACCCGGCCGGTCTACGTCCCGGACGACGTCGAAGGGGCCACCGTCGAGTTCACTGGCGTGGTGTCCGCGCTGGACCCGGAGGCCCGGACCGCCAAGGTGGACGTCACCGCGAAGTTCAACGGCCAGACCATCCTCGGCAGGGCCAGGGCAACCGTCCAGCTCAGCTGAGCCGGATCAGTCCGTGGCGGTGGCCAGGAACTCGGCCATCCGGGTGACCCCGGTGACCAGGTCGTCATCGCTGAGCGCATAGGACAACCGGAAGTACCCAGGAGTGCCGAAGGCCTCGCCGGGGACCACCGCCACCTCGGCCTTTTCCAGGATCAGCGTCGCAAGTTCGCCCGACGATGCGGGCCGCACCCCGTCGAAGGACTTGCCGATCAGCCCGGTCACCGAGGGGTAGACGTAGAAGGCGCCGTCCGGTGTCGGGCAGCTCACCCCCGGGATCGCGTCCAGCAGCTCGACGATCTTCCGCCGCCGCCGGTCGAACGCCGCACCCATCTCATGGACGGCGTCCAGCGAGCCGGTCACTGCGGTCAACGCCGCCTGCTGCGCGACGTTGCAGACGTTGGACGTCAGGTGTGATTGCAGGTTGGTGGCCGCCTTGATGACGTCCTTCGGGCCGATCATCCAGCCGACCCGCCAGCCCGTCATGGCGTAGGTCTTCGCGACACCGTTGACGACGATGCAGCGATCGGCGATCTCCGGCGCGACCACCGGCATCGAGACGTGCTGGGCGTCGCCGTAGACCAGGTGTTCGTAGATCTCGTCGGTGATCACCCAGATGTCGTTGTCAGCGGCCCAGCGGCCGATCGCCGCGACCTGCTCCGGCGGGTAGATGGCGCCGGTCGGGTTGGACGGCGAGCAGAACAACAGCACCTTGGTGCGCGGGGTCCGTGCGGCCTCGAGTTGCTCCAGCGTCACCAGGTAACCGGCGTTCTCGTCGGCAACTACCGGAACGCTGATGCCGCCGGCGAGCGCAACCGCCTCCGGGTAGGTGGTCCAGTACGGCGCCGGCAACAGCACCTCGTCGCCCGGATCGAGCAGCGTCGCGAAGGCCTGGTACACGGCCTGTTTGCCGCCGTTGGTGATCAGCACCTGTTCGGGGGGCACGGCATAGCCGGAATCGCGCAGCGTTTTCTCGGCAACAGCCTTCCGCAGCGCGGGCAGCCCCGCGGCGGGGGTGTAGCGGTGGTTCGCGGGCACCGAGCAGGCGGCGACGGCCGCGGCGACGATGTAGTCGGGCGTCGGGAAATCGGGTTCACCGGCGCCGAAACCGATCACCGGGCGGCCGGCGGCCTTGAGCGCCTTCGCCTTCGCGTCGACGGCCAGCGTGGCCGACTCGGCGATCCCGCCGATGCGGGCCGAGATGCGACTGTGTCGCCCGGCCGGGGGCTGGGGCTCGGGTGCTGCGCTGAAGTCGGCGACAGTGCCTTCCGGGGCGTCGATACTCATGTCGCCCATCGTTCCACGCACGGACGCTGTCGGTCATCCGGGTTGCGGCCGGTAGGGTGCAATGCGCGCAGTTCGTTCACTCGGCGTCCGGTGGCTTACACTGGTCGTTCTGGGGTGTGCTGTCGCTTGCCCGCGTGTCGGGTAGGTGGGCACATCCCGGACGTGCGAATGGGGTTCTGACGGTCGGTTCCGGTGACGGGACGGGCCAAAGGGGCGTAGCTCAATTGGCAGAGCAGCGGTCTCCAAAACCGCAGGTTGCAGGTTCAATTCCTGTCGCCCCTGCAGTACACCGAATGGAACAGCAACAAGGACGTGAGGTTAGTAAACGAGTGAGCAACGATCACGACGGAGTGTCGGAGGACGGGCAGGAGCCCGCCGACGCCACCCCGTCGGACGAGGCCTCGGAACAGTCAGCACCGCAGGCATCGGCAGAGGTCGCGGGCGACAGCTCCGACAAACCCCGGACGGCGCCGGTGGCGGATCAGCCGGTCGATCCGATCGGTGCGGATGCGGCAGCTCTGGCCACGCCCGGCCCGGTTTCGGCGGGTTCGGCTCGCGCTGCAGCCAGGCGCACCGCGGCGCGGGCCGGTATCTCCGAAGCCAAGGGTGCAGCCACTCCGAAGCGGGCGGCTGCCACCACCACGAAGAAGCCGAACGTCTTCGCCCGGCTTGGCCGCTTCCTCCGGGAGGTCGTCGCCGAACTGCGCAAGGTCATCTGGCCGACCAAGAACCAGATGGTCACTTACACCATCGTGGTGATCGTCTTCGTGGTGTTCATGGTCGCCTTGGTGGGCGTCCTTGACCTGCTGTTCGCCAAGGGCGTGCTGGCGGTCTTCGGCTGACGCCGATCTGTACCCCACCAATTCACCGGCACCAATACATCGATAGCGAACAAGTAGCAGGAAGCGAGAACAACCGTGTCGAGCCACGCCGAACCAACAGCCGAGGAGCCTTCGGGCAGCCTCGTCCTGACCGACGGCGAACAGACCGTTCTCGTCGAAGCAACCGAAACCGACGACCTGGAGCACGACACCGAAGCCGAGACGGTCGAAATCGAAGAGGCCGTTGAAGCTGTCGCCGAAGGCGAGCCGGCCGAAGAGGCCGAGCTCGACCCCACCGAAGAGCTCCGCTCCGCCCTCAAGCGGGCGGCCGGTGACTGGTACGTCGTGCACTCCTACGCCGGTTACGAGAACAAGGTGAAGACCAACCTCGAGACCCGGATCAAGTCGCTGGACATGGAGGAGTACATCTTCCAGATCGAGGTCCCGACCGAAGAGGTCACCGAGATCAAGAACGGCCAGCGCAAGCAGGTGCAGCGCAAGGTCTACCCCGGCTACATCCTGGTCCGGATGGACCTGACCGACGGATCCTGGAGCGCGGTCCGGAACACCCCGGGCGTCACCGGTTTCGTCGGTGCAACCGCTCAGCGGCCGTCTGCGTTGTCCGTCGACGAGGTCGTCAAGATCCTCACCCCGACCGCCCCGCGCAAGTCCGCGGTCGCCACCACCAGCGGTGGTGCCGCCCCGACCCGCACCGAGGTGGACTTCTCGGTTGGCGAGTCGGTCACCGTCATGGACGGCCCGTTCGCGACGCTGCCGGCCACCATCAACGAGGTCAACGCCGACGCGCAGAAGCTCAAGGTCCTGGTCTCCATCTTCGGCCGCGAGACGCCCGTCGAGCTGTCGTTCACCCAGGTCGCCAAGATTTGATGGCACAGCTCTGACACCGACATCTGGGTGCCTGACCACCCGGGATCCGTACTACCAAGAAAGAAGTACAGCGAAATGCCCCCGAAGAAGAAGAAACTCGCAGCTATCGTCAAGCTGCAGATCAAGGCCGGCATGGCCAACCCGGCCCCCCCGGTTGGTCCGGCCCTCGGCCAGCACGGCGTCAACATCATGGAGTTCTGCAAGGCGTACAACGCGGCGACCGAGTCGCAGCGCGGTGACGTCGTCCCGGTCGAGATCTCGATTTACGAAGACCGGACGTTCGACTTCAAGCTGAAGACGCCGCCCGCCGCCCGGTTGCTGCTCAAGGCCGCCGGTGTGGAGAAGGGTTCCGGCACCCCGCACACGACCAAGGTCGCGTCGGTGTCCGCCGCCCAGCTCCGCGAGATCGCGACGCTCAAGCAGGTCGATCTGAACGCCAACGACATCGATGCCGCGTCGAAGATCATCGCCGGCACCGCCCGGTCGATGGGCATCACCATTAGTGACTAGTGAGTGATCGTTCCAAACTGCAACATGACTTGTCGGACCTACTCCGACGGTCACCGTGGGAGGGCCGAGCGCGGCCCGCGGTACCACGACCTCCGCCCGGGACGAACAGTCCCAGCAACCAGCACCAAGGAGCCCCCAAAGATGAAGCGCAGCAAGGCCTACAAGCAGGCCGCCGAACTGGTGGACCGCGAGCACCTGTACTCCCCGCTCGAGGCCGCCGAACTGGCGAAGAAGACCTCCGCCACCAAGATGGACGCGACCGTCGAGGTTGCCATGCGGCTGGGTGTCGACCCCCGCAAGGCCGACCAGATGGTTCGCGGCACCGTCAACCTGCCGCACGGCACCGGTAAGACCGCCCGCGTCATCGTCTTCGCGGTCGGCGACAAGGCCACCGAGGCCGAGGCCGCCGGCGCGGACGCCGTCGGTTCCGACGACCTGATCGCCCGCATCCAGGGTGGCTGGCTCGACTTCGACGCCGCCATCGCCACCCCGGACCAGATGGCCAAGGTCGGCCGGATCGCCCGCATCCTCGGGCCGCGTGGCCTGATGCCGAACCCGAAGACCGGCACCGTCACCCCGGACGTCACCAAGGCCGTCACCGAGATCAAGGGCGGCAAGATCAATTACCGGGTCGACAAGGCCGCGAACCTGCACCTGGTCATCGGCAAGGTCTCCTTCCCGACCGAGAAGCTGGTCGAGAACTACGCCGCGGCGCTGGATGAGGTGCTGCGCGCGAAGCCGGCCGCCGCCAAGGGCCGTTACCTGAAGAAGGTTGCCTTCGCGACCACGATGGGCCCCGGGATCCTGGTCGACCCGTCGCGCACCAGGAACCTGCTGGGGACCGAAGAGGTCTAGTCAGACGCATTTCGCCGACCGAACCGCCACCGACCGTCAGGGGTCCGTGGCGGTTCGTCGGTTCTAGCGGGACCGGCGGCTCGCCCGGCTGAAGCGCTGCTTGTGGGGCGGATCCCCCGCTTCGGCACGACTGCAGGGGTCCCGAAGAAGTAGAACTGCTGCTCCAGCAACGTTTCAGCGCCGCAGCCACTGACGTGCGAGCTCGATTTGGTCCGGTGATCCCGCTGACGTACCCTGGGAACCGATCCACCGAAGACCGTCGGCTCCTGCATGCGCTCACCACGAGCACACCAGGTGAAGGTTCCGGAGCATATTCCGGGCGGCCCGCGCAGGAGGACGAGGTCAGACCAGCAGCCCGCTAACGGCCGCCATTCTCACGCCCCGTGCCCATGCGCATGGGGCGTTCGTCATGTCTCAGGCTCTTTCCCGAACGTCTCCGGTGGACGGTGTCGGCAGTTGCCGCACCGATACGACTTTTGAGATGTCAGGAAGGAGGCGACGCATGCCGAAGGCCGACAAGGTCGCAACGGTCGCCGAGATCACGGACAAGTTCCGCACCTCGAGTGCCGCGGTGGTCACCGAGTACCGCGGTCTGACCATGGCGCAGCTCACTGAGCTCCGCCGGTCCCTTGGCAAGGACACCGCCTACACCGTCGCAAAGAACACCCTGGTCAAGCGGGCTGCCGCTGATGCCGGGGTGACCGGGCTCGACGACATGTTCGTCGGTCCCACCGCGGTCGCGTTCATCGCCGGCGAGCCGGTCGATGCCGCGAAGGCGCTGCGCGACTTCGCCAAGACCCACCCGCTGCTGGTGATCAAGGGCGGGCTGCTCGACGGTCGCAAGATCGAGCCCGCCGAGGTTTCCAAGCTTGCCGACCTCGAGTCGCGGGAGATCCTGCTCGGCAAGATGGCCGGCGCCATGCTGGCCACCCTGACCAAGGCAGCGATCGTCCTCAACGCGCTGCCCTCGCAGGTGGCGCGGTTGGCTGCGGCCCTGCAGGACAAGCGGATCGCCGACGGCGAGACCCTTGAGGTTGTTGCCGCGCCTGTCGAGGAAGCAGCAATCGCCGCGGTGGCCGTCGCCGAAGAGGAAGCCGTCATCGAGGAGGCCGCCGTAGAGGTTGTCGCCATCGAGGAGGCCGCCGAAGAGGTGGTTGTCGAGGCAGCGATCGAAGAGGTCGCCATCGTCGAAGCCGCTGCCGAAGAGGTTGCCGTCATCGAGACCGTCGCCGACGAGATCGCCGCCGCCGAGGTACTCGCGGGGAACGACGATGCCGCCGAGGCCGTCGTCGTCGAGGCGCTGGCCGAAGAGGCAGCGATCGTCGAGGTTGCTGCCGAAGAGGTAGCGGTCATCGAGACCGTCGCGGAGGAGGTTGTCGAGCAGGCAGCGGCCGCCGAGGACGTGATCATCGAGGAAGCAGTGGCCGAGGTCGACGAGATCGAGGCTGCCGCCGCTACAGCAGAAGATCAGGACCAGGCCCCCCAGGCCTGATCGACCAGTAACACCGGTCGGCCAGGCACTGGTCCGATCGTCTCCCACCGAAATACTCACCCGTCGCCGCTCAGAACGCGGCCGGGCAGTAGATGTGAAAGGACGCCCATCATGGCGAAGCTCAGCACCGACGAATTGCTCGAGGCCTTCAAGGAGCTCACCCTCATTGAGCTGTCGGAGTTCGTGAAGCAGTTCGAAGAGACCTTCGGCGTCACCGCCGCCGCCCCGGTCGCCGTCGCCGGCCCGGCCGGTCCGGCCGCCGGTGCCGCGGAGGTTGCCGAGGAGCAGGACGAGTTCGACGTCATCCTCGAGTCCGCCGGCGAGAAGAAGGTCCAGGTCATCAAGGCCGTTCGCGAGCTGGTCTCGGGCCTGGGTCTGAAGGAAGCCAAGGACCTCGTCGACGCGGCCCCGAAGGCCATCCTGGAGAAGGCCACCAAGGAGGTCGCCGAGGCGGCCAAGGCCAAGCTCGAGGACGCCGGCGCCAAGGCAACCGTCAAGTAACAGTAATCGTTGCACCTCAATGGGGTGGATCCGCATGTGCGGGTCCACCCCATTTTGCTATTCCCGGGATAGGGCACTCGCCCGATGCCTGCTGGCCGCGGAGCATCTGATGATTGACACAGCGCGGCACTGGTCCGCGCCCCGCAAGTATCCAACCAGGCCGGGGGCCGACCATGACGCGCCTGATCGACCTGGTCAAGCGGCTGTCGGCGGCTGTGGCGGATCGCCGCGGCGCACACGAGCAGGGTCAGCTCACCCGCCTCGACGAAACCCTGCAGGTGCTGCAGCTGGACTACTCAAGTATTGAGCAGGCGAACAGCGACCAACTCGACGTCCTGGATGAAACCCTCGATCAGCTCGGCGATGTCTTCGGATTGGACGAAGTCGACCGGGCCCTGTTGCTGATCGCTGCTGCCGCCGACCTGGACGCCAATGTCGCGTTGGTCTACGGCCTGCTGCGCGGCGGCGGTGTGCCGGGGAGGCCCAGCATCGGCTTGGCGCTCGAGTTGGTCGGGGTGTCGTCGCTGTCCGCGGCCGCGAGTGCGCGGCTGGGATCCGCCAGTCATCTCCGCAGTGTGGCGTTGGTCGAGGCGGGTGCCGCCGGCCCCTGGCTGTCCCGCGAGCTCTGGTGCCCGGACCGAGTGGTCGCTCACCTGCGCGGTCTTGACGTGCCGGATCCAGACCTCGCGGCCGCAGTGCTCGACCCGGTGCCGCTGCAGCTTGCGGGTCGGGAGTTACTCGCTGCGGCATTGGACAGCGGTGTCGGCCTGATCTGGTTGCATGCCCCACACGGGACGGCCGGGTTGACGATGGCGGCCGGGTCGCTGGCCGAGATGGACGTTCGGACGCTGACTCTCGTCGTTCCGATGGAGTTCGCCGAGAATCAGGCCGCCGCGTTTGCCCGGTCGGCCGTGCGGGAGGCCGCGTTACTGGGTAGATGCCTGCTGCTCGACGGTGCGCAGCGGCTCTTCACCGGTGACGGTAGTGCCGTTGCCGCTGTGCTGGCCGGACCCGTCGTGCCGCTGATCGCGGTTGCCGAGGTGCCCTGGGACCCGGGCTGGGCGCCGTCTCTGGGCCCGTTGCAGTTGGATGCGCCGCGCCTGACCCCGGACGATTCGGAGCGCCTCTGGGCTGCCGCCGCCGGGGCTCAAATGCCGCCCGGCGCGCTGGATGGGCTCCGGCTCTCACCGCAGACGCTGACTCAGGCCGCCCGCTATGCACGACTGATCGCCGGCAGCACCGATGTGCCGCTCACCGCAGAACTGGTGCGGCAGGCCGCCAGGAGTGTCAGTGGAGCGAGCGTACCCACCCCGGCACATGACGTCGGCTTCGTCGATCTGGTGCTGCCGGACCTGATCAGCGCCTCGATCCGCCGACTTGTCGGCTGGGCCCGGCATCGGGAACGGCTGGTCGCCGGCGGGTTGATCGTCGAATCCGGTGGTAGCGGCGGCGGGATCACCGCGCTCTTCAGCGGCAGCCCGGGTACCGGGAAGACGCTCGCGGCGCACGTGGTGGCCGCCGAGCTGGGCATGGACATCATCCGGGTCGACCTGTCGGCCATCGTCGACAAGTACATCGGCGAGACGCAGAAGAATTTGGAACGGGTCTTCCGGCAGGCCGAGAGCCTCAACGTGGTGCTGTTCTTCGACGAGGCGGACGCGCTTTTCGGTCGTCGTTCCGACGTCAAGGACGCTCACGACCGCTACGCGAACCAGGAAGTCGCCTACCTGCTGCAGCGGATGGAACAGTTCGACGGCATCACCATCCTGGCCACCAATCTGCGCGGCAATCTCGACCCGGCCTTCAGCCGCCGGCTCAGCTTCATCCTGCATTTCCCGGATCCCGACATCCCCACCCGAAAACGGCTCTGGGCGGCGCACGCGGCCCGGCTGGGTGACCTGGACCCGGCGGATCCCATTGATGCCGCCCACCTCGCCGCCGCCGTCGAATTGACCGGGGGAGATATCCGCAACATCGTGGTCGCCGCCGGGTATGACGCTGCCATCGAGGGTGTGCTGCCCGGGATGCGGCACATCGTCGCGGCCGCGGTGGGGGAGTACACCAAGCTCGGCCGGCGGATTCCGGCCGGCGCTTTTCGGTACGACGGGTCGGCGGGGTCAACATAGGGCGATCGCCCGATGCACACCGGCATGCGCAATGGTGGGCTCAACCCGAAGCGTCGGGCAGCCGCGCCACCGTCGGTGGGGGCGCGGCTGGACGGCGCGGTCGATACCCGTGAACCGTTCGGGGGGCCCGATGACAACACCGTTGCGCTCCGGCGAGTGCGGTATCGCCGCGTTGGCTGCGGGGGCCGTTGTCGCCGGGCGCACGGCGGCACCCACCGCATGATTATCCCGACCGTCGACACCGGACTGGAAGCTTTGCTGCGCAACGGGCTTCCGCTGCCAGAGGCAGTCGGTGACATCTCTTTCGAGTCGCCGTCGGGCACCTGGTCGGCGCAGCTCAGCCGGATCACCGTCAACCTGTTCCTGTTCGGCGTCGGTCGCTCTCCGCAGCCCCCGCGGCCGGCCGCCGACCGCACGGTGAACGGGCGACCGCAGCGCCGTCACCAGATCCCGATGCTCGAACTGCACTACCTGGTGTCGGCGTGGGCCGGTGTGGTACGGGACGAGCATCAACTGCTCGGCGATGCCCTGGCCTGCGTGATGAACAACCAGGTGTTGCCGGCGGAAATGCTCGAAGGCGAGGTCAACGCCAACATCCAGCTGACCATCGCCCCTTATGACAACACCCGCGCCAAGGACGTCTGGTCGACGGTCGGCGGCGCGATCAAGCCGTCGTTCGAGCTGATCGTGACGACGGCCGGCGACGCGTCGCCATACTTCGACCTGCCGCCGAGCGTCGAGCGGGTTTCTGCCCTGGTCGCGCCTCTCCCAAGGCCGGACGACTCAAGGCCCGGCGACTGACGTGCGCGTCACCGCCGGCTCCACGCTGATCGACCTCGACCCCGGTTCTTCGGCGGCCGTCGACCTCGATGTCATCAACACCGGCCCGGTCATCGACGGCATTACCGCCCGGGTGATCGGCCTGCCTTCGCGGCAGGTCAGCACCTCCCCGCCCGTGCTTGCGCTGTTCCCGGAGGCGACCGGCCGGCTCACGGTCAACCTGGGCGTTCCGGCGGCGTTCCCGGCCGGCCGGCATCCGGTCACCGTCGAGATCCACTCCAGGCAGGACGGCATCGCGCCGGAGTATCTCGATCTGGATCTGATGGTGCCCACCAGGGCCGAGCACCTGCTGGCCGTTCGGCCCAAAATCGTCCGGGCGCACCGAACGGGCCGTTTCGTGGTCACGGTCACCAACTCCGGCAACGTCAGGCTTGAGATAGCCCTTGCCGCCACCGATCCGGAGAAGGTCATCACGCCGCGGGTGACGCCGGAGCGGGTGCAGCTGGAGGCGGGCAGATCCTGCGATGTGTTGGTCGAGGTCCGTGGTCCACGGATGATTCTCGGCGCGGAACTGGACCGCCCCGTCACCGTCACGGCGACGGCGACTGTCGACGGAACATCGACCGATCACCCGGCCGAACTGCAGGACGCGCCTGATGTGGATGCTGCAGGTGACGATGGGGGCGGCCCCGCGCAGTCCGTTGTTCTGTTGCTGCGCCAGCGCCCGTGGATCACCCGGGGCATGCTCACCGCGCTGATCCTGCTGTCGATCATCGCGCTGTGGGCAGCGGTGTTCCTGTTCGGCCTGCGGGAGGTCTTCAGCGCCGACCCGCCCACCAAGATCGCGCCGGCGTCGTTCTTCGTCGCCACCGACATCGCCCCGGTCGCGTACACCGGCGCGCCAGGCGAGCCGGTCCCGACCGGAATGATGCCCAAGGACGGCAGCATGACGTCCGGCCTCGGCGGCACGATCGCCGGTACGGTCACCGCGACCAGCAGCGGCGAACCGGTAGGCCGGATCCAGGTGGACGCACTGCGGCCCACCCCGGACGGCACTCTCGTGCTGGCGGCGTCCTCCGCGACCCAGGCTGATGGCTCCTACCAGGTTGCGGGCCTCTTCCCGGCCAGCTACCTGCTGCGGTTCAGAGCCACCGGATTCAACGATGTCTACTACCCGGGCGCCGCCGACCAGGGTGGCGCGGTCCCCGTGCTCGCCGCCTCCGCCTCGGTCACCCCGGGGATCAACGTGGTGATTACCGGCCAGCCGGCATCGATCATCGGCGAGGTCGACCTGGGCGACACCCAGCACGTCGAAACAACCGTCGTCGCCAGGGCAACGCAGGGCGCAAATGCGGGCCAGGACGTCGCCACCACCACCACCGACGACAACAACGCCTACCAGCTGTCCGACCTGCCGGCACCCGCGGTCTATGAGCTCAGCTTCTCGGCCGCCGGCTACCAACCGTCGGTGGTGCAAACCACGGTGGACGCCGCCTCGCAGCGGATTCAGCCCACGCTGCTGCTCACCGCCGGCCCAGGTCAGATCTCCGGGGTCGTCACCGGCGGTACCGCCCCGTTGGGTGGTGCCACCGTCACCACAACCGTCGCCGGCAAGACGGTGACCACCGGCACCCCCACCACCGGTGATGTCGGCCGCTTCGTCCTCGGCGACCTGCCGACCCCGGCCACCTACGTGCTGACGATCAGCGGAGCCGGTTACGGCGGCACCACCGTCGTTGTCGATCTGACGGCCGGCCAGCAACGGGATGACCTGGCCGTCTCGCTGTCCTCGGGGACGGGACAGCTCAGCGGGGTGCTGGTCGGCACGGACGGCGTTGGCATCGGCGGCGCGAAGGTCACCGTCGGCGGCATGGCCGACCCGCCGGTCACCAACACCCTGACCGCGGGGACGATCGGCGCGTTCTCCTTCGCCGGTTTACCCGCCGGTGCCTCGCTCACATTGACCTTTGACAAGGAGGGTTACGCGCCGACGACGGTGCCGGTCCAGCTCGGTGCGGACACGGCGCCGCTGACCGTCACCATGGCGGACTCCCTCGGCCGGATCAGCGGGACCGTCACCGACTCCGACGGCGCGCCGATCAGCGGTGCGACCGTCACCGCCACCGACGGCAAGAGGTCCTGGCCGGTGACCTCGTCGTCCGCTACCCCCGGTAGCGCCGCCGGCAGCTACGTCATCGCCGGTCTGCCCATCGGTGCCTACACGGTGACGGCCACCGACCCGGCCAGTCTTGCCCGCACCACTCTGGTCACGGTGACGGCCGGCGGTCAGGCGACGGCGGACTTCTCCCTGCCCCCCGACCCCGCCACCAATCCGGCCGGCACCAATGGGGCAGGTGGGTAGCTGTGCGCGTCTTCCTCACCCCCGACCGGGTCGAACTGGGCGACGGCAACGCCGTCGAGATTCACGTCACGGTGCACAACACCGGCACCCTGATCGGCGGCTACCACCTGCGGGTGCTCGGTGCCGACCCGGACTGGGTGACGTTGGAAACCGAGAACCTGTCGCTGTTCCCGGACGCGTCCGAGACGGTGCGGGCGGTGGTGCGGATACCGCCCGGGGTGACGGCCGGGGAACGCCGGATGGCCGTCCAGGTACGGGAACTGACTCCACCACAGGCGATTTCGATCGCCGAGATCGAACTGATGGTGCCGCCCGCTGAGTCAATGCGGGTCACCATGTCGCCGATGACGGTGATGGGCGGCAAGTCGGGGACCTTCGGGGTGGTGCTGGAGAACACCGGCAACACTCCGGTCACCGCGGAACTGGCCGGCACCGACGCCGAGGACGTCATGCAATTCGTCTTCGAGCCGCCCGTGCTGACCCTGGCGCCCGGCGACCAGGCGATCACCGACCTCAAGGCGACCGGCCCCCGGCGCTGGTTCGGCCAACCGGTGGTCCGCACCTTCGGACTGTTGATCCGGCCCCCAGCTGTACCCCCCGACCCACCCACCACAGATGCGCTCACCGATCCGGTGCCCGGCGGTCCGCTGCCGGCTATCGCAGCGCCCGCCTCGGTGGAGCCTCCCCTGGGTCCAGTCGACCCGGCTCCGATCTCAGCACCGGCCCCGCCGCCCGAGCCGCTGGCGACCGGCACCTTGGTGCAAAAGGCCAGACTGAGCCGCGGGCTGCTCTCCCTGCTCGGCCTGCTGTTCGCGGCGACGGTTTTCGCCACCGTCATCACCTTCGCGCTGACCGCGCTGGTGGGGCAATCGGCGGCAGATCGCGATCTGGCGATTCAGGTGGCCGCCGCGCGCAACTCCGATGCGCTGGCCGGTTCGTCGTCCCTCGGCGGCAGTGTTGTGCTGTTGACGAACGGTGCACCGGTCGCCGGGGTGTCTGTCGACCTGTTCCAGGCCTCGCAGCTCTCCACGCCCGTTCGCAACACTGCGACCGGGGATGACGGCACGTGGGCGATCGGGAATCTGCCGGCCGGGGCCTACAAGCTCCGGGCACGTGGGGCCGGCCTCGCCGAGATCTGGTACCTGAACGCGCTGTCCGGATCCGATGCCAAGGAAATCACCCTGAACGTCGGGCAGCAGCTCACCGATCTGCAGATCACCATGGGTGGGTTACCGGCATCGGTGTCCGGTCAGGTGGTTGGCAGCGATGTCGCCGGCGCGGTGCTCACGGTGCAGGTGCCGGTGGAGTTCCTGCCCGCCGATCCGCAGGCCGTTGCCGACGAGGAGGCGACCGTCTCCGCCCAAGACCCGGCCGGCGCCGTCCTGACGTCCGTTCCGATCGGCTCCGACGGGCTGTTCGAGGTCACCGATCTGCCCTCGCCGAAGATCTACGACCTGGTCGTCACCAAGACCGGGTTCGCCACCGAATCGCAACGCGTCGACCTGACCGGAGGCGAGTCGCGGACCGGGGTTCAGCTGCGGCTGCGCACCGGTGACGGCCAGATCGGCGGCATGGTGACCGGACCGGATGGGCCCATCGGCGGCGCCGTGGTGACGGCCACCACCGGCACGACAACGGTCGAGACGGTGTCGCTCACCGAGGGCACGGTCGGTGAGTTCATCCTGCGCGGTCTGGTCACCCCGGCGACGTACACGCTGACGGTCAGCTCGCCGGGCTTCAGTCCGCAGACCACGTCGGTGTCGCTGGCCGATGGTCAACGGCTGACCGGTGTCCAGCTGGCACTGGCCCGCTCGTCCGGGTCGCTGTTCGGTGTGGTGACCACCCTGCCGGGCAATGCGGGTGCCGCCGGGGTCACGGTGACCGTCACCGCGGGGACCGCGACGGTGCAGACGGTGACCCAGTCCACCGGCACGGTCGGCGGCTGGACGATCGCCGGCCTGGCCATTCCGAGCCCCTACACGGTGACGTTCAGCCGGCCCGATCTGCAGTCGCAAACGGTCGCGGTGACGCTGGATGCATCCGGGAACCTGTCCGCCGGTTCGGGTGTCGGCCCGAGTGGCATCAGCGTCGCCATGACGTCAGCATTCGCCACCGTGTCGGGCGTGGTGAGTCAACGCAGCCCCGACGGCAGCACGCAGCCGGTGGGTGAAGCAGTCGTCACGCTGACCTCCGGCGCCGATACCTACACCGTGATCAGCGCCTCCGAACCGGCCGGCAGCGTCGGGGCGTACCAGGTCGGCGGGATCGTCCCTGGGACGTACACGCTGTCGGCCAGTCGGCGGGGCACCTCCCCGACCAGCGTCATCGTGACCGTCGCCGCCGGTCAGGCGCTGCCCTACAACCCGGTGCTCATCCCGCCGGCGTCGATCACCGGCACCGTCACCGATCAGTCCGGTAACACCATGGGCGGGTTGGAAGTGGTGCTGTTCCGGTCATCGGAGTACCCGGTCCAGGCTGCCCAGCGGACCACCACCGGGCCGAACGGGACCTACTCCTTCGCCGACGTCGATGCTCCGCAGGCCTATGTGCTGGAGGTGCGCAGCACCACGCTGGGGGCCATCGGTTCGGCCACCCTGGTACTCAACGCCAGCCAGGCGGCGGTGCTGAACATCACCGTCGGCAACGCGCCGGCGGCCGGCACGGTGCTGACCACCCCGCCGTCCAGCACGTCGCAGGCGCCGGGTCCCGCTCCCGAACCGGTGCCGCCGCCATGAGGCCCGGACCCGGCGTGAACCCGGGCGCACCCGAGGTCACCATCGCGCCACAGATCGCCACCGGCGCCGGGGTTGGCATCATCCTCGAGGTCTTCGTGCGGCACCCCGGGCCACAGCCGGCGCGGTTGACGATGATGGTGCACGGCCTCGATCCCGGGTGGGTGCCGGCGCCAATGATGCTCGCGCTGCAGCCGGGCGAGGCCACCCGGATCGACCTGGAGATCCGTCCGGAGCCCGGTGCACTGAGCGCCAGTTACCCATTCGTGGTTGCTGTCGAGTCACTGGACCCGCTGGGCGCAGGCGGACCAGTGATGACCACCGCGGAGTCGACGCTGGCCGTTGGCAGCCGAGAGCGGGCGATCCTGTCCGTCGACCCGGTCCAGGCCACCGCCGTTTTCGGTCGCAAGGTCCAGCTGCGGATCACCAACCCGTCGCCGCAGGATCGCGAGCTCACCCTGCGACCCACTGTGCCGCAAGGGATTTCGCTCCGCTTGGAGCATGACGTGGTCGACGTCCCGGCCGGCCGGACGGTCGGGGTGAGCGGCAAGCTCAGGGTCCGCAAACCGCGGCTGTTCGGCACCAGCGAGGTCCACACCTATGCCATCGCGGCCCGTGGGCAGGGGGCACCGGTCGTCATCGAGGGCAACCTCCGGGCCCGGCCGGTCTTCCGCGGCGCGCTGGTCAGGGCAATTGCAACGGTTCTCGTCGTCGCGCTCTGGGTCGGCCTGGCCATCGTCGCGATCCCGCGGATCACCTCGTACTTCACGTCCGACACCACCAGTACGACGGCCGGCGGCACCGGTACAACGACGGACGGCGCCACTGGTTCGGCCGGGGCCGACGGCGCGGCGGGAGCTGACGGCGCGGCGGGAGCTGACGGCGCGGCGGGAGCGGATGGCGCGGCAGGCGCGGATGGCGCGGCAGGCGCGGATGGTGCAGCTGGAGCTGACGGTGCAGCTGGCGCCGCGGGGGCATCAGGTGAACGCCTCAGCGGGCTGGTCACCGGACAAGATCCGGGTGGCGTCACCGTCATTCTGGCCCCGTCCAGCGTGATCGAGGCCGCCGGTGCCGGGGCCGAAGCAGCTCCGGGCGTCACCGATCAGGCCACCGCTTCCGGACTGCGGGCGGCCATCGGGGCGGTCGGAAAGGTTCCGTCAACGGCGATGCGGTTGAGCAAATTCGACGATCCGCCGACGGTGACCACCGAGACCGCTGAGGACGGAACGTTCTCGATGGCCGGAATCCGGGCACCCGGGTTATATCTGCTGACGTTCGCCCGAGCCGGCTACCAAACCCAGCGGTTCATCGTGAACGCCGCGACCCTGGCCGATGCCGACCCGCTCAAGGTCGAACTGGTCGCCGGGAAGGGTGCACTGTCCGGCACCGTGAACGGCCCCAATGGTCCGGTCGGCGCCGCCACGGTGTCGATCACCGATGGCAGCGTGTCGTTCGAGACCTCCAGCGTGTCAACGGGAAGCGATGGGGCGCCCGGCAGCTGGAACGTCAGCGGTCTGTCCACTCCCGGTTCTTACCTGGTTTCGGTGTCCAGCCCCGGGTACGGCACCGCGTCGTCCCTGGTCACCCTGGCGGCCAGCGGCACAGCGACGGCGGACCTGACGCTGATGGCCGGTGTTGCCGCGATCACCGGACAGGTCTCCGGCACCAATCAGCTAGGTCAGTTGGGCGGCATCGGCGGGATTTCCGTGGTGGCCACCGGGCAGTCCGGGGACGTCACGACGACCCGGTCGGCGACCACCGTGACCTCCGGTCCGGTCGGCCGGTTCACCTTGCCGGACCTGCCGACGCCGGGTGAGTACACGCTGACCGTCTCCGGCACCGGGTATCAGGACCAGGTCCGGCAGGTCAGCCTGGCTGCCGGCGCCGGCGCTGCCGAACTGGCCATCACGCTGACCAGGGCCGACGGTGTCGTCTCCGGCACCGTCGTCGGCGACCCGGCAGCGAACGGCCAACCGGCGGAGGGTGGGCTGGTCGGGGCCGGGCTGACCCTGACCGGGCCAGCAGGTGCCGTGAAGACGATGACCACCTCCGACCCACCCGGTTCGTTCCGGTTCACCGGGGTTCCGCCGGGGGTCTACGTGCTGACCGGGACCATGTTCGGCCGGGTGCCGTCATCGGTGACGGTCGAGGTCTCGGCGGCAGGTGAGGCGGTTGCGGACCTGACCCTGCTCAGCTCCGCCGACACAGAATTGCCGGCGACGGCGCATATCCAGGGCCGGGTGGTGGACGCCAGGACGGGCAACACGCTGACCTGTGACCGGGCTGCCAATGTCAGCGACGAGTGCCTGGTGACCGCCTCGGTGATGGCGCCGGCCATCAACCCGAACACCGGCCGGATCGACCCCTCCCTGCCGAAGGTATTGATCTCCCAGGTGTCCAGCCCCGCCGAGAACTACCTGCTGCCGGCAGAGGACGACCCGCTCTACACCGGGCTGGTCGCCGGTCTGTACACGGTGAACCTCTCCGCACCCGGCTACGAGCCGGCCAGCACATCGGTGCAGGTGGCGCAGGGTTCCATCACCACGGCAGCGCCGGTTGCCATGGCCCCGTTGGGAATGATCGCCGGCCGGATCACCACCCAGGTGGGAACCCCCGAGGGTCCGACCTGCGTCGTGGTGACCCCGGCGGGTGCCCCTGCGCTGCCGGCGGGATCGTCCTGCGTGGCCAACGCCGACGCGGTGACCTGTGTGGTGGGGGACGACCCATCCCTGCGCTGCGGGTTGGTACAGCAACCCGGCGGGAACTACCAGGTCCGCGGGCTGGTGCACGGCGGCTACACCGTCTACGTGTTCCCGAGCGATCCGCAATACCTTGAGCCGCCGCCGTTCAGCATCAACGTCGAACTGGCCAGCGACGCCACCTACAACCAGGTGCTGGATCGGTACGGTCAGTTCGCGGTGACGGTCATGACCCCGCGGGACGATGCAACGGCCACCCTGGTCCCCTTGGTCGGTGCCACCGTGGTCGCTACCAATGCTGACGGGCAATCGAGGTCGGCGACGTCCGATGTCGACGGAAAGGCCCTGATCACCGAACTGCTCGGCACCCCCTACAACGTGGTGGCGTCCAAAGACGGGGCAACCGCCAGCTTGGGCGAGCAGTCCGCACCGTTGAATCAGACAACGCCGCTCACCATGGTGGTGACCAAGCCCGTCGGCATTGTCGTCGGGCGGGTGGTGACCAACGCCGGTGGACCGGAACCGGTGGGGGCCAAGGGCGTCACGATCACTGTCACGGGCGTGGGCGGCTATTCCGGTCTCACCGCGACCTTTGGATCGGCAACAGTGACAACGAATGACGACGGTTGCTTCGCCATCAAACCCCTGGGCATTGATGTGCTGCCAGGTCAACCGCCGTTTCTATCGCCATGCCCGACTGTCATTGACGGCGACTCTTCCGCTGTAGCGCCCTTCATCGGTTCCGATCTGCGACGAGGGTCTCTGGTCGCCAGACCGGTCACGGTGGTGGCTTCTGAGACAGACCAGACGCAGGGCCCACTCACGGTGAGCTTGGCTGTCGAGGGCAGTGCCGACATCAAGTCCCTGCCGGTCATCACCGTGATTCCGAAACCTTCACCGACGACAGGGTTGAACCTGACCTCCATCCCGGCCAACCCGTCGCCACCACGCGGGCCGGCCAACATCACGTTGATCAGCAAACCGCCTGGGTCGGGTCTGGTGTCCGTCACCGAAGCCAACGGTGTGCTGACTTGGACCGACACCACCCAGCCGTTGTCGAATCTGGCGGCGCCCGGTCGTTACAAACTCGCCGCCAGCGTTGCCGGCTGGGCCATGCGGAACTCTGCCTCCGGCGCGGCGGAGGTGAACGTCTACTGCCCCCTGGGCGCGGCCTGCTATTACGTCGCTTCCGATTCCGACAGCGACGTCACGCCCGTCCCCAATGCCTTCGCGTTGATCCGCAACCCGACGTTCAGCGGAACGGTGACGGCGCTACCCGCCGGTGTGAGCATCAGCGGAGCCAGCTACCAGGTGGTGGCGGCCAGCGGTCTGACCGGAATCTCGCTGAAGGCCACCGGCACGGTGCTCACCTGGCAGGAGTCGGGCGCACCGACAAATCTGATCACGCCCGGCCAGTACACGGTGACGGCAACGCTGGCCGGGTTCGAAAGCCAACCGGTGACGTTCACTTGCGCCGCCCCGCCGCCGACGACGACCGGGAACGACAGCTGCCCGCTGTCTTCGCCAACGCCGCCGACAAGCCTCGTGCTCCGCCAGCTGGCGACACCCACGATCGTCATCAGGAGCAGCCTGGTCGGGGTGAGCGGTCTCGCACCGACCGGGGCAACCGTGTTGTTGACCGGTAATTCCACCGGAACCCTCGGCCCACTCAACGCGCAGCCGATCGCGCCGCCACAACCCGGCGACCACGCGGTTGCGGCCACGTTCCAGCCGATGTCGACCTTGGACACGTCATACACCCTGACGGTCCAGGCGCCCGGGTTCCTGTCCCAGCAGTCGGTCTCGTTGTCTAGCATTCCCTGTACCGGTGTTGGACCGCCGAACGGGCTCAAGCCCGGCCCCACGACGTGCACGATCACGCTGACTCAACTCGGCCGGATCCCGCTCCGAACCTGGCAGAGCGGGACCGCGGTGTTGTCCTCGGTGGCGGTGACCGCGCTGCGGCAGGGCGACCCGGCGTCGGCAGCGTTCGCGATCACCACCGGCCCGGATGGGCAGGGGCTGATCACCGGAACAACGAGCAACGAGGGTCTGCTCACCGGGGTCTATGACATCACCGCCAGAAAGGTGGGCTACGAGGACGTCACCGGCACGGTGGAGATCGTCAACAACAACGAGTTGCGGGCCGGCACCCTGCCGCTCGAGCCCGACGGCAGCCTGAAGCTGACCTTGCCGGTGAAACCGGTCACGATGCGCGTCAACCTGTACGAGAACAATGTGCTGACCTTGCCCGCCGGCACCATCACGGTCGTCGGAAACAATGTCACCGTCACCTGTGTGCTGGCCGTCAGAAATGCCTCCAGTTGCGATCCCGATCCCACCTTGCCGCCCGGCACTGGCACTTCCGTCACGACCGGCGCCGATGCCCACGTGGACTTCACCGGGCTGGTCCCAGCCGTCTACTCGGTCAGGTTCGTTTCCAGCGACGACAGATATCAACCCTTTACGACCGAAAGGGAGCTGACCCCGACGCCGACTCAGCAACCGGCGAACATCTTCCTGTCGCTTCGGGCCGCCACCCTGACGGGCACGGTGCTGGGATCGACCGGTCAACCGGTTGCCGACGCGGTGGTGACCCTGCGCCCACAGGGCGACGTCGCCTCGGTGGCGAAGAACATCAACGATGTCCCGTTCGCGCCGATCACGACCAACAACACCGGCACGTTTTCGTTCAGCTTGGTCCGGGATTCGCTGCCGTACTACGTGATGGTCGACGCGCCGGGTTGGGAGCGATCGTTCCTCCCGATCACCATGCCCGCGAATTCGACTTCCCCTCCGCCAGCAGTTGTCCGATTGGTTCGTGCTCAACGGACGGTGACGGTGACCCTGTCCTCAACGGCCGACACCGCCGGCAGCCCGGTCAACCTGGCCGGTGCCAACGTCACCTTCCACCCGACGGGAACTCAGCCGGCCGGCACGCCGACCAATGTCGATCTGACCAATTACCTGGTGTCAAGTACGCCCCCTTATACGGTTTCCGCTCCGCAGGTCCCGACCGGCACGTGGACGCTGCGTGTCACGCCCTCCAGCGGGACGGCCTTCGGTCCGTTCGAGACCGAGGCAGTTGTGGTGTCCGAACCGCCTCTTGCTGATCCGCCGACGAACCCCAACCCAACTGCGCCGCCGGTCACCGAGTCCAGGACCCTGGCCCAGGGCAAGGCGACAATCACCGTGCGATGGCCGAGCGGCGGGACCGGGCCAGACGCCTGCGCCCCGCCGACCACGAACCCGACTCTCGCGATCGTGCTGACGAAGCCGGGCGCCACCCCACCCGGCACGCAGAATCCGGTCACGTTGAATGCGGCGGTCACCGCCCCCGGAGACGGATCGGGTTCTGCCACCGTCGACGTGTTGCTGCCACCCACCGACGGCTATACCTGGGTCGCCACCCTGCCCGCCGGGTGGACCGGCGGCACCGGAACCTTCAATGTTCCGGCGGCCGGGACACCACCTGTCACCTCGTCCGCCGATCTGATCCCGCCGGGGGTCCCGGTGACCGCCTCGCTAACCGATGGGGGCGTCGGGGTTTCGGGCCGGACGATCCGGGCCGTGGCACCCGGGCCCGGCGGCACTGTGACGCCCAAGACGACCAACGGTTCCGGCGTCGCCAACTTCTGCCTGGCACCAGGTGCCGGTTGGACCTTCTCTGTCCGTGACACGACCGGTTCGCCGCAGATCTTGCTCCCCGACAAGTCTTTCGAGATCACCCGCGCCGGCCCGAACCAGGTGCCGGCGTTTGAAGGGTTCCGCTTCCAGCCTTCTGTCGGATTGCAGGAGGTGGCCGGACGAGTGTTGTCCACCGCCCCGACGCCTGTGGACACGACGTTGACACTCGGGGCCGCCACGGTCTGGACAGGTCAGTTGTCGATACCCGCGTCGTCCGTTGGGCCCGTCCAAGGCCCACTACTGCTCATTGGCGCCGGCAGCACCTACTCGCTCACCGCATCCACGACCGGAGCGATCTTCGGGCCTGTGACAGCCAACAACATTGATCCTTCCGCCAACCAAGGGTCGACGCTGACGTTGCCGTACCGGGCCGTGATGCTGACGGTGACAGCGTCCGGAACGGCGACGGCGGGAGTGTCGGTCGCACTGGACCCGGCTCCGTCGAGCGGGACCACATCGCCGCAGCTCACGAATGCAGCAGGGGTGGCCACCTTCCAGGACATCCCCGCCGCCAACTACACGGTGACCGGAACTATCACCATCGGCGGGGTGGTGAACACGGGCACCGCAACGGCGAATCCGGCGGCCGGGTCAAGTGTGAACGTTCCGCTCACGATCGCGGTGCCGGCGGGCTGAACTGTCGGACGACGATTGCAGTGTCGGAAGGTTGAACGGTCGTAGCGGCATTGGTCGTCATCCCCCGGATGGGCTAACACTGGGCATGCAGGCGACTACTCTGACTGGGTGTCCAGCGCCGGTAACCGTGGGTGGTTGGCCGCAATGACACTGGGGGCGGTTGCTCTACTGGCTACCGGGTGCGCCGCGTCAGCCGCCCAGCAACCTCCGGCCGTCACCGCGGGCGCCCAGCAAAGTGCATCCGGCTCGGCGCAGTCGAGTGTCTCGCAGTCGAGTGTCTCGCAGTCGGGTGTTTCGCAGTCGGGTGTCTCGCAGCCGAGTGTCTCGCAGTCGGGAGCCGGGTCGTCGGGTGCCGGGTCGTCGGGCGCCACGCCGCCGAGTGTCGCGCCAGCTAGCTCCGCACCGCCCAGCCCGCCCCCGGTCCGGCCCGAGATTCCTTCCAGCCCCGAACTTTTCCCGCAATCCGACGGCACCCTTCAGTCGCAGCCCGGTCCGCCCTCCCTTGTGCCGTTGAACCCCGCCGACGGCCAGACCCGAGACGGGGATCCCTACCGGCCGTTGGTTTTCACCGCGACCAATGTGTGGCTGACACCGACGGGCGGTGAGACGGAATTCGACCTGGCCCTCGACGCCGGCAACGCCGTCGGATCGGCGACCCAGGTCAGGGTGTCCTACGACCTGACCGGCGATGGCAGCTTCGATCGGGTGGAGACCTACAAGTACTTCGCCACCGACCCGGAGCCAGGTACTGAGCGCTACACCCAAGGCGAAGGTCTGCTGACCAGCAGTGGCGTGCTCGGTGAACTCATCGCCGGCACAGTCCAGGTGGAGATCTGGTCGGCGTTGGGGGAGGGCGGGACAACGGTTGACTTGGCCGATTCGTCTGTCCTGCTTCCGTTCTCGTAGCAGTTCCCGGCCTGTCGAGGTCTGCTTGCCTCCCCAGCGGCTGTGACGTCGGGCTCATTGGCCACAATGAATGCATGTCGTCGACGCATGCGCTCCCCACCACGGGTTTCACGCCGCCTACCGGTCGGAAGGCGGCGGACACTGATACCGCGCCTGCCGTCGGCGGCGGGTGGATGGCCCGATGACCATCGAGACCCGTTACAGGACAGTCGATGTGACCGTTCGTGGCGGCGACCTGCGGGTCGGCATTTGGGAGCCAGAGACCGACGAGACCGACAAGACCGACGGTGCGGGTCCGTCGGCGGTTGATACCAATGCCACGGTGATCGCGATCCACGGTGTCACCGCGACCCACCGCTGCTGGCTGTCGGTGGCGGAGCAATTGCCGGGCGTCCGGGTGGTCGCCCCGGATCTCCGCGGTCGAGGGCGCTCCCGCGATCTGCCTGGGCCATACGGCATGGCGCAGCACGCCGATGACGTCGTTGCCGCGATGGACCTGCTGGGAATTCCGAGCGCTGTGGTGGCCGCTCACTCCATGGGTGCATTTGGTGCCGTCGCCTTGTTCGATCGTTTTCCAGAGCGCACACTCTCGCTCGTGCTGATTGACGGTGGATTGCCGTTGCCAACACCAGAAGGAGTGACCGCCGAAGAACTCACGACCCTGCGGTTGGGACCAGCAAAGGAACGGCTGTCGATGACCTTTCCCGATCACGAGAGCTACCAACAGTTCTTCCGCGATCACCCGGCCTTCGCCGATGACTGGAACGACGCGGTGACCGACTATGTCGACTACGACCTGATCGGCGAACCGCCGCACCTCACTGCAACCACCAGGTTCGAGGCAATGGCCGAAGACTCCGCCGATCTGCAAGACAGCGAACGGTGGTTGCTTCCGGCTCTGCAGAGGCTGCCGAAAGGGACGCCGTTCCTCCGAGCACAACGCGGCATGCTGGGCTCGGAGCCAGGCCTGTATCCACCGGAGTGGATATCGGTGTGGCAGCAACGCCTCCCGAATATCGATCGCCAGGACGTCCTCGGTGTGAACCACTACACCATCTTGTTCAGCGACGTCGGCGCCGCGGCGGTCGCGCGAGAAATCCGCCGCCAGTTGGCCTAGACCGCAGGAATCCGGCATCGAGATCTGTCGAGGGATGAACCTCGGGTCGCGGACCTGCGGGCCGATGAGTCCGAGGTGATGGACGTGCGGACGGACGTGTTCGGAGTCGTGGATCCGCGGACGGATGAGTCCGGAGCGGCTTCGTGAGCCCTTCCGGCTGTTGTCATCGGCGCCATTGTCGGCCCGAGTCCCGCCCGCACGCGCGCCCATAAACCGACGGGCAAGCATGCGCCCGCGGATAACCAAACCGCGGAGTCGCCGCCCCCACCCTCGGACAGTCACGCAACCGGCCACGTCGTCGCCCATGGCATTTACCCCCTCGCTTGGCGCGGCAGGAGCCGTGGAGCTCCCTGTATCCTATCGTAACTGCTCTTGCACCATTAATCGAACACCTGTACGATCCTTTTAGGACAGCTCGGAGAGGGCGATAGTGAACAGGGGTGGTGATGAGGTGGCACGTAGCGAGGGGAACTCTTTGGGTTCCGACCTTCCGGCGGACGAGGGAAGTGATGCTGTCGCATTCGCGCAGCAGGAGTCCGATTTTGTGCGCTACTTCCTGTCAATGCCGGAGGTTCCGCCGGAGGATGACGACGCGCCGGAGCAGACATTTGAGGACCTGGTCGAGGAGTCCGAGACGATCCAGGGGGCGGATCGGGTTGCCGCTCGCGCGAGGACGGAGGATCCCGGCCCTGCTACGGCATTGATGTTGGACGCGATTGCCAGGCGGCGGCTCTCCGCGACTGGCCTCTTGGACGCAGCGTGCGCCGCCGAACGGTTGGCATCGTGGACCCAAGCGGTGCAGCACCGCTATCTGGCTGCATTCGCCCGGCCGGGAGTCTGTGCATCCACCGAAAACCTGACCGAATATGCATCCGCTCCCGGTCAACCATTGCATCAGAAGTCCGCCAATCACGAGAGCGCGCATTCCGGATCAACTGCTCGAGGGGTCCGTTCTCGAGCGGACGAGGATCTGAGCTGCTCTGGCGCCGAGGTCCATGGAGACCCCGCAACCAGCGATGCGCTCGGGTTGGCGGCGTTCAAGGTTGCAGCGGCCGAGGTTGCCGCCGCGCTTCGGGTGTCACCGATCAGCGCAAGCCGGCGCGTCAGTCAGGCTGTCGACTTCACCGACGGACTGCCTGTCACGCTGACTGCACTGAAGCGGGGGGTGATCGACCGCGGGCGTTCACTCGTTATCGCCGATCGAACCCAGAACCTGCCGCCCGACCTACGGCGGCGGGTGGAGGACGTCGTCGTGCCCAAGGCGGTCACTCGCAACGCAGGGCAACTCCGGGGAATCGTTGACAGGGCCGTGATCGCTGCCGACCCAGCAGCTGCGAAGAAGCGTCAAGAGGCGGCCCGTCGGAACCGCGGAGTGTCACTCCGCGCGGGTGAGGACGGCATGTCGATGTTCCGTGCCGACCTGCCGGCCGACAAGGCTTGCACCGCATTCACGGTGATCGACCAGATCGCGCTCATCAACTCTCGTCGCGCCACCGAAGGTCGCACCATCAACGCGCTCCGAGCCGACGCCTTCGGTGACATCTTCGACCAACTCGCCGACCACGGCTCCGTGCACCTGCACACCATTCTGGGCAAGGGGCACTCCAACGTTGATCCGAGGCGGCCCTGCACGAACCACGCCGAGCCAGCTGTGCCCGTCGGTGGGGCATCCGGACCCAGAGCCCCCGGGGCGATGGGTGACGCCGACGTAGACCTCAATTGCTTTGATAGCAACGAGGTTGATCACTCGGACGGCTGTGAGCGCGCCAAGGAGACCGACAACACGCACGACAGAGAGTCGGTCGACGACACCGCCGGCTGTGAGACCTCCGTCGACATTGAGTCCGTCGACGCCGCTGGCAGTGAGCCTGCCGTCGACGCCGTCGGCAGTGAGCCTGCCGTCGACGCCGCTGGCAGTGAGCCTGCCGTCGACGCCGCTGGCAGTGAGCCTGCCGTCGACGCCGTTGGCAGTGAGCCTGCCGTCGACGCCGTTGGCAGTGAGCCTGCCGTCGACGCCGTTGGCAGTGAGCCCGCCGTCGACGCCGCTGGCAGTGAGCCCGCCGTCGACAACGCCCATGGTCACGGCACCGATCATTTTCACGACAACGACGACGGGCCCGTTGATCCGCGGCCCGAAGCTGATGAGTGTGGCTGCACGCGGCGCGTCGTTGAGGCCGAGACTGCGCGGCTGAAGCGCCGATTAACCGCCCCAGTGCTGGCGACGCATGCCGCTGAGCGTGTGCCCACCACCGCTATGACCAGCTGCGGTTGCCAGGACCGGGCGATCTCGGCGGCGGCGCCACCGGTCTGGGGCCTTGGCACCCACCAGGGTCGGAAGACCGGGCTGAACGTCACCATTGCCGCGACAACCCTTGTCGGACTCGACGATCTCCCCGGCGAACTCGACGGTCACGGTGCGATTCCGGCGGATCTCGCCCGCACGCTGGCGGCCAGCGCCGCAACGATCACTGCAGTCGCTGTCAACCCGACGTGCGGTACGGCGCTCGACCTGGGCCGAACCGCCTACCGGCCGCGCCAGGCCCAACGGGATTACGTCAACCAGCGAGATCAAACCTGCCGGTTCCCCAGCTGTCGACAGCCCGCCTGGCGATGCCAGCTGGACCACTCCGACGAATTCTGCCCCGGCAAACAAGACAGTGGGGTCACCTGCCCCTGCAATCTCGCGTGCCTCTGCAAGTTTCACCATGACCTCAAAACCTTTGGTCTGTGGGACACCGAACATCACCCAGACGACAGCATCACCTTCACCAGCCCAACCGGCCGGACCTACACCACCCACACCAGGGAGTGGCTGACCGGAATGGTCGACAATCCAACGCACGAAGCAACTCTCGCAGCCATCAGCGGCGCGAAGGACGACAGCCAGTCTGGACCCGACGCGTCCGACGACGGTGAAGACGCGCCCCCGTTCTGAGCCGAGATGAGGGCTCACGGGAAATCAGACGCCAATCACCGCAAATACAGCAGGCCAACGAGAAGGGCGATCGCAATGACAGCAGCGGCAATTGCCACAATCCACCACCAGTCGAAACTCTTCTCGGGCAACGGATCCGGTTCCGGTTCGGGCTCGGGTGGCGCAATGACCACGGGCTCTGGCTCCGGGATATCCACAGGGTGGAGACTCAGGGCGCATCGCACGCAGATTTCTGCCGCCGGCGAATTCGGCTCTGAGCAGTGCGGACAGATGAGCGCTGCTGTCGCTGCCCGGCCGACCGTTCCAGGCAGGCGCCGCAGCGACGCACCGGACTCGGCACCCTCCGGTGCGATCACCGTCCCTCGCGCCCAGAACAACGGGAAATCGCAACGCCGACAAAAGTCCTCCGCTTGCCGGCGGGCCATGTCGACCGTCGCCAGTTGGCCGCACTCCGGACAGGTCACGACGTCGGTGGCCATCGCGGCTCGCGTCGGCTCGTTGGGCGCGGGGAACACCGCGGCAGGCCCGGATCCAAGCACGGCTTGTGGTCGCTCCGCCAGCGCGACGAACGGTCGCACCGGCACTTGCGCAATGGACGTCGCGTCCAAGTCGGAGTCCGAGGTGACCGGGCCGGCACCACCCGCGAACGGGGATCGTCCGCCCGTCCAGGGTGCTGACTCCGGCCCCGATACTGGCGGCTTCTGCATCGAAAGGGGTCTGGAAATTGGCGGCGCTGACGGGACGGGCGCCGGTGCCGACTTCTCCGCCGCCGAGGCAGGAGCAGGAGAGGGGGGTTGGGCGGTCGCCGGTTCGAGCTGCTCGGCCACCGGTGCGGACTTCAGTTCCGCGCCCTGATCCACGAACAACGGGCCCGGTGCGGCAGGTGCCGGATCGATTGTCGAATCGACCGGGGAACTCTTGACTTCGTGAGGATCAAGGTCGGGATCAAGCGGCACGGTCATCGATCGTCCTCCATTGTTGACAACACTCGGCGCTTGCCCACCCACAGTTCCACCCGGACGTGCGCCGGGACCTCATCCCGCACCAGGGCGACAAATTCGTCCTCCGACAGATGGCCGGTGCCGGCTACTGTGATCGTCACCCAGGCAACATCATTCGGCGCCTCGCCCTCCGGCCAGATGCCGCCACCGTCAACAACTTCCGCCGCTGCGCCGGAGAGCATTTCAACAAAGCCGCGCAACCCGGCGACGGTCCCGCGATGTGCCAACGACCGGGATGACGATCGCACGATGGTCCGCTGCAGGTCCTCCGGCAACGACTTGTCGACGGACTCGACCCCGACCCATCCGGCCAGGTACTGCAACATCGGGACCGGAGTCACGGTGACGTCGGCGACATGTTCGACCAGATCGGCATCGTCCAGCAAGGTCGACGACAGTTCCTGGAACATGCCGACGAATCGCACGAAGAAGTCGCTCTGCACCATCCCGACCGGGAGTTGGTCGACCAGCCAGCGAGGATGGCGCGCCGGCCGACTCACCCGCATTCCCCTGCGCACCGGTACCCCGACACCGGTCGCCGGAACGCCGACGGTCGGGTGCACCCCAAGGGCAACATCCGTCGCCGAGGCCGGAATGATGTCGACCGCGGTTGACGGCACGGCGCCAGATGGCCCAGAGCCCGCTGGCCCGGCGGTCTCCTCGGGCACGGCCGCGGCACCGCCCGAAGTCTCGTCAGAACCAGGTGGACCCGGATCGGCACCGGTCATCGAACGACCACTCGATGCGCTCCGGACAGGAACAGCGAATGCCGATCCAGCCTGATGACGTCCCGGCCGCCCCCGATTCGCTGGCCGGTCCGGAGGTCGTACTCGAACAACTGCACCTCATCGACCCGGTTGATCCCTTCGACCGTCTCCAGCAGTTGAGCGATCGCCGCGGCGTTGAGATCGGCATCGAACAGCCACCCGGCACCGTCGGCGCCGCCGGTGAGTGGATGGATATACCGGGTGAGTTCGTCAATCGCCCTTTGACGCACCAGCGCCAGTGGTCGCCCGGGCGGCGCATGAACCAGCGCCGCGACCGAGACCCCCTGGTAGTAGGGAGTTCCCACCTCGACTGCGGTCCCGACGATGCGATGCGCGTCGAGGTGCTCGGTGATCTTTCGCATCAACGGCGCTGCCAGCGCGAAGTCGTCCAGCACCTGCGTCCGCGGATCGGACCGGACGGCTGGCACCACCAGCAGACGTACCGGGCCGCGGCCGGTCGCCGATGGCAGGCAGCGTGCCCGAGCAACCTCGATGGAGGACTCCAAGGTCAGCCGCTCGAAATCTCCTGCCGTTACTGCCCTTTGCCCGGTGCGCAGCGTCAGCGGCCCCCGGATCTTCGCCTCTTCAACGGTTTCCGCATCGACCCCGCCCGTCGCGCCTCGCATGTTCACGCAACCGGAAATGTAGGGAACAGAACTGCGCAGTGCCGTCAGCGTCCTGGCCCCGACGTTCCCGGCGGACCCACCCCCGTACCGGTACCCGGTCACCGCGATCTCGGCCCCGTCGCGCGGGACCCGGCCATGCTGCCGCACCGACCCATCCGGATACCGGATCCGCGGGCCGAACCGGACGATGCCGGTCGCGGAATCCCACACGAAGTGGTTGTCCGTCGCGCCGGACCGCGAGAAGTCCTCCACCTCGGACCATTCCACCGAGCTTCCGGCATCGGTGACCCGGACCGTTTCGGAAGTCCGTCGCGGCAGCACCGGCGGGAAGGTCACCTTGAATTCCTGCCCTGGGCTACCGTCCGAGCGCCCGAGCACCTCGGTGGGCGAGCCCGACGCGTGTTCGGCCCGCACCGTCGCGCCGATGGTCGCGACCTGCAGATCGTCGACGATCGGCGTCGCCTGGTAGGTCGGTTGGTGGGGTTGTGGGGTGGTCAACCGAACCCGGATCCAGAACGCGGCAACATTTCCCAGGGTCAGCAGCTCGTGCTCGCTGGGCACCATCAGCACGATCTCGCCCGACCGGTTGAGTCCACCGGTGCCGTCGGAAAAGACGTCGGCGGCGATCCAGGCTTCGCCGTTCCAGACCTCCCAGGCCAACGGCGGCCGCAGCGGGTCGACGCCGATGCCCTGCGCCACACAGCTGACCGACAGCCGGAGAGCGACCCCGGCCAGCGAACGCGCAAAGCCCAGCATCAACGCGTCGCCGGGGACCAGGGCACCGGAGGAATCGACGGTGCTGAAGCACTCCACCGACGAGCCCTCGTACCGCAAGTCATCGGTGACGTCGGTGAACCGGACGGACTTGGCGTCCGTGGTGATCGCGGCTGTGAGTTCCGGCGGCCGAATGTCGAGTTGGCCAACGGTGGTGAACACCACGGGCTGCTCGCCCGCCGTCTCTCGTGCGGTCGTCACCTGCATGCCGTCCGGGACCGTGACGGTGTTCTCCTGCGCAGCGGACAGCCAGAAGGTGATGTCGGCACGCGCGACCGATGGCGGAAACGGTTCGATACCAACAAGATTCAGAAAATGCACGAAGAGCCGGTCCGGGACCTGATTGACCCGGAACAGCACCATCTCACTCATCCAGGCGAACAGTTCGATCAGCGCTACGCCCGGATCGGACAGATTGTGGTTCGTCCACTCGGGTGTGTACCGGGGGATGAGGCGCTTGGCCTCGTCGACGATGTCCTGAAAGGTCCGGTCGTCCAAATTGGGTGCGGGAAGCGCCATCAGCCCTCCTCATGAGGAATCACATAGAACGGGTAGACCAGATTGCGCCGATCATTGGTCGCCTTGACGCGGTACCCGATGGTGATCATGACCAGGGCCGAATCGCGCGGATCCGGCACAGCGTTCACCTGCTCGACCTCCACCCGGGGCTCCCATTGTGCCAATGCGTCCCGAACCGCCTGCGCCATCAGTCCCAGCACATTGGCAGTGACCGGCTCGAACAGCAGATCCCAGATGCGGCAACCGAACTGGGCCCGCATCACCCGCTCACCAGGGGCAGTGGCCAGCACTACCTGCATGGCGGCGTCAATATCGGCGGCACCGTCGGTGAGCCTGATGGATCCCGTGTGGTCAACCTCCATCGGCCAGAAGAAGCCGCGCCCCACGAACGACGCGCTGGACTGGGCCGGCTCCATCGAGCCGGCCGAATCCGCCACTGTCTCCGCCATCAGTTGACCGCCACCATGGCGCCCTTGAGGGTCAACGCCCCGCTGGCCGAGACCTCCCCGGTGGCGGAGGCTTTGACCTCCACCATCGTGCCGGACATGGCCGACTTGACGCTCGCCTTCGAGGTGATGTTCACGCCGGAGATCTCCACGTCGGTCTTCGACTTGAGGGTGATCTTCTGGCCGGAAATGGTGATGGACCCGTCGTTGCCGATTTCGATGGATGCGTCGCCGGATTTGACGGTGATCGGCACGCCCGCCGGAACGGTCGCGTCGAGTTTGTCCTTGCCCAGCCGAACCTGATGGTTCCCGCCGGCAAGGGTGAGCCCGATGTGTTGATTCGCCGGGTCGGTGCCATCGGCCAACTCCACGAAATGTCCCAACCGCGAGGTGATTCGCCGTTTGCTGACCGTCCCATTGGCGACGCCGAACTCGACGGGAACATCCCTGCCGTTGTAGACGCCGCCCAGGATCACCGGACGGCGGGCGTCGCCGCCCTCGAAGCCGACGATGACCTCGTCATTCACTTCCGGCAGGAACGTCATGCCGCGTTGTGCGCCGGCGCCCAGGGTGACAACCCGGGCCCAGTTGCTCTCCACCTCGCCGCCGAGCGAGGTGTACTTGACCTTGATATCCCCCGCGGAGCCCTGCGAATTGCCGACCGTGGTGACGATTCCGATCACCAAACCCTCTCGTCGGAAACTCGAAGGCTGCCCGCCGGAGAGTAGGTCAACGAGCCCGGACGGGCGTCGATCGCCTGCGGTGAAACGGGTCTCGAAGCCACGCCGATTGTAGGTGTGCTCCACCTCGCTGACCTGGTACGTGCCAGATGCCGGCCCCGCCCCGGAGATCGTGACGGAACCGCCCGGCTTGATGCCCGGGTTGGACGCACAGGAACCCTTGGCAGTGACGGACCCGGCTGTCCAGCGCCCGACCAGCCGATCCGCCAGATTCTCGGCCTCGCTCTGATCGCCGGGCATGTCCGCCGTACTGATCGTCTTGTTGGCACCGCTGAGGTTCGTCGCCTGCAGGTACGGCTGAACAAGATTGGCGTCCGCCCCGCTGGTCGAGGTGGCGCCGTCGGCGCTGACCGACTGTTTGGTTTTCGGCCACCACCCCTTGATGGTTGCCGTGCCGGGATGCAGGGCACTGGCTCGGACCGAGAAGGAGTGCATGTCCTCGGCAGACAGCGTGGTTGGTGTGGAGGTGGTTTCGTAGGGCTGGACGACCAATGCCCCATCGTCGATCCACCAGTCGGACCCGGAACGGTCGGCAATCTCGTTGAGAAAGCCGAAGTCGCTGTCCGCCTGCATGAGGTAGTCGTGGCGTGGGGTGGTGAGACCGGTGACCGTGTGCTGCAGTCCGTGTTCGCCGGCGATCTGTCCGATGACCTCGGAATAGCTGACCTGGGTGAAGGTCCGCACCTTGGTGCCGAGCGTGAGCTTGTAGGCCGGATCGTCGGCGATGACGGTGAATTCCGGTTGCCCGCGCTCGAGCGTCATGTCTACGCCGGTGACCTCACCTTTGAAGATCACCGTGTCCTGCCCACTGATCTCTACCGTCGTCCCGATGGCGAAGACCTGCCCGGCCGCGATGGCGTAGCCGATATCGGAGAAGCGCAGGTTGACCCTTCCCGGCAACCGCAGCACCCTGGAGATGCGTAGATCGTCGAGCTGCATCAGCGCCAGGTCGGACAGTGGTTGCCCATTGACCTTGATGACGGGTGCTGTCGTCTGAATCAGCGGACTCGTCATTGGGTGGACCTCGGGATCGACAGCAGTGAGCCGGTCCGCAGGGCAAGGGGATCGACGACACCGTTGGCCTGGGCGATGGCCCGCCAACGGGTGGAATCGCCGTAGTACTTGGCCGAAATTCGGTCGAGGGTCTCGCCCGGTTGAACCCGGTGCACCCGGTGCGGATCCGGTGTTCCCGACGTCGGATTCTGCGGGCCGAAGGCCGCGGACTCCGCGAACTGGGTCAGCAACAGGTCCACCTGAGCCCGGAGCGGGACACCGGTTGACGAGAAATAGGTGAATCGCAAATTGAGGCTGCTGACCACGGCCTTGAAGGAATGCAGGTTCCCCCAATGGAAGATGACATACGGCGGACGAGCATTGTTGGTTTGTGGGTCCGTGCCCGGCAGCGACTGGTCAACGTCCATCAGGGTCAGCACTTTGCCGGTGTGTCTGGTGACGGCGTCACCAGTGTCGGTGGTGTCGAACGTCAAATGCAGGGCCATCGCACCGGACGCTGCGCCCAGGTACTTGATTTGTGGAACGCCCTTGCCCGCAATGGATGTGCCGGCCCAGGAGTTCGATCGACTGACCGCGAGTTCCGCCGGGTTGAACATGCAGGGGATCGTGGTGGTGCTGCCCTCGATCTCCAGGAAGGCCTTCTCGGTCAGGGCCATGGGAGCTCCAAATAGTCCATCGATGTCGTTGTCATGACTTCAGAAAACCCCCGGTGAGAAGCGCCGGCCGCGACGGGCCAGCTCATCCCGGACCCGCTCTTCGATCCGCTCCACCACGAGATCGACCAATTGGTCCCATTCCCGCGGGCTCAGCGCGTCGCCCACCGGCTGGTCGTACTGGTTCGTTCTGGGTTCGGTCATCGAACTCCCTTGACGCAGTAGCGCACTCAACGAACGCGGGCGTTCGGCGAGTTCTGTCGAGTTGCTCGGTGGTTCCTGCCCATTCGCTGGTCCATCCGGTGATTGGCCCGATGGGTCGGCCGGCTGGTTGCCGCCGTGGTCCGGGTTGCTCGGGTCGGCCGGGGAGCCGTCCGCGGTGCCTGCGAACCAACTGCGGGCGCGCTCGAACAAATCCGACGGGGACGGCACGTCGAAGAAGCGCCTGATCGTCGTGTCCGGGATGGATTGCGGACCGGCCGTTGGAGGCCTTGCGCCCGCCGTTGCCCCGGCGGCAGCGGCGAACCTTCTGGACAGCTGCGTGGTTCCGGTCGCGGCGGCACCGAAGGCGGCCAGGTTCGCGGGGGTGAGGGTGCCGGGCAGGGCGCCACCGGCACCCGTTGCCGGGACCGGCGGGGTGGCCCTACCCCGCGGGGTGCCGACCGGCGGCGCCGCTGGTGATCGCCGGATCAGTGATGCAGTAGCCGGCTGGAATGTCGTTGCCGGAGCGATGACGTGCCGCAGCTGTAGAGGTGAGCCGGTGAACTGGGGGTTGACCGGCCCAAAGGCGGGGTGGACGTCGGATCGAGAGGCAAGTGGGGCGGCGGCCGGGGTTGGCCCGCTGGGCGGAGTTCGGGTCGCCGGGCCGGCGGGTGGCGGATGGCCCGCCGACTGCTGGATTGCTGCGAAGGATCGCTGTCCGGCGGGCGGGTCCGGCTCGAGGCGCGTTGCGGTGCTGCCTGTCTGCTCGGATCGGGTGGCCGTCGGATTCAGCAGAGACCGGCGGACCCGCCCCGCACCTGGTCCTGGCCGACCCCCGACATTGTCGCGAACCGCGGCAACGGCCGGCGCGGACACCGACTGCCCGATCCGCAGAGCGCTACTGCGCCGGATGACCCCCGACGTGCTGACTCCACTCGTCAGCAGCGAGTAGGCGGTGGCGGTGCCCGCCGGGACTCGGGCCCGTGAGGACGCCGCCGGAGGACTGTTGTCGAAGGAGTCCGCCAGGTCACCGCGGTCGGTTTTGCGGCGGGTTGTGGATCTCCGGTCGGCCAGCCGGTGCTCGGTGGTGCGGCGAATCGGTCCTGACGTGATCAGGCCGCTCGTCGGTAACGCGTATGTGGAATTCGCTGCCGGGGGTACGCCCGCGGATGACCACACGGCGGACATGACCTGGCGGGAGCGGCTGTTGGTGAGTCCGGCACTGCTGGCACCGGCAGTGTTGGTGTAGATCTCGCTGGCTCGATCAGGGCTGCGTTGGACAGGGTTGCGTCGAGGAGGGGCGGTGGTCTGAGTTGGGCCGGGTGGCGCAGTGCTGAGTTGGGGTGACGCGGTCTGGGTTGGGCCGGGTTGGATGTCCCTGCGGGCGGCATTGCGCACAGGTCCGGGGCGGACTCCGTTGCCGGGCAGCGACTCTCGCGAACGACGCGAATAGATGGCCGCGTCAGTTCCGAGCCGTCTTGCCGGTGCAAGGCTCGCTCCGACCATGCTTGCCGGTGGCAGCATCGCCGGCGGCAGTGCCGCCCTGATCAGGCCCACCCGTTGCTCGGCGTGTTGTGGCGCCGCACCACGGGGCAGGCTTGATCTCCGCAAAACCTCGGGGAACCCTGCGCTGAGCGATCGGCGGGCGGCGGCGGGCGGTATCGATCCGGAACCGGGCTGCCCTGGGATGATCGTTGGGCCTGATGCCCGCTGGGCGAGACCGGCCGGGGACGTTGCGCGAAGGGTGCTAGCCGCAGCAATCGTGCGCGTGGCATGCGCCGGACGTGTACCCGGTAGCAGCCTCACCGGGGAGATCGCAGTCGAGCCATGGACCGAACGGCGGAGGGGTGTCCTGCCGGAGGTCGGCAAGGCGCTGGTGCCGGGCGTGCGGCCGGCGGCGGGCATCGCGCCGGTGGCAGGCAACGCGTTTGCGGCGGTCACGCGCTCAGCGGTGGGCGAGCTCGTCGTCCGCGATACGCCGGGCGTGGGTCGCATCCGGGTCAATGAATCGGTAACCGCTGATCTGGAATTTGTGTCGGCTGAGCCGGCGGAGGCCGTCCGAAGCGGGGCAGCAGCGACCCGCCCAGGACGCAGATCGGCAAGGACGGCTTGCCGCGCCGTCGAATCCGAAGGGGAACTGCGGCCCGACTGCTGCGCGGCGCCGCTGTGTTCCGGCACCATCAGCGCCGCTTTCCTGATGTATGCAGAGTTCGTTTGCCGAACGGTCGCCCGTGCTGTTGCGGTCATTGCGCGCAGCACCACAGGTCCTCGCCAGCCGACAGGTGACGAAGCCGCGGTACGCGTCGCGGCAATTTCCTGCGACCCCGGAAACGCCGAGATCGACCTAGCATTGACCGGAACGCCGGCGAGCAGGGATTGCACAGCCAGCATTCGGCGGACCCGAGGACTGCGTTGCTCGTGGTCGGCAGGCTCGGCTTCGGGAAGGGTGTTCGACCCGGCGGATGAACTGATCGCTGGGTGACTCTCCGCCACGCTGGCGGGAGAACGGTGGATCATCCCCGACATTGCTGCTGGGGTCGGGGTCGCCGAAACAGGTTGTCCCGCCGATGGTGGTGTCGACGCCGAATGCGTGACGTTCACCGAACTGGCCGTTGAGGTCGGTGCGGCGCCACCTGTTGCGGAGGCCTCCGAGGCGGCGGTCATGGCCGCTCCGGCGGTTGATGCCGGACCGTCAGCTCCACCCGGGCCGGGCTGGGCTGCGGCGAAGGGGGTCGAGGGAGTCCTGGTTGCGGACGCGGGGGCAGACTGTCGCCGCACTGGTGATGCAGGGGAGTTGGACGCTGGTGCAAGAGCGCCCGTTGTGGGTGAGGCAGGTTGCACCGGGATGGCAATGGCCGGTGGTGGGGAGGCAGGTGGCGCTGGGACGGCAGAGACCGCCGTTGGGGAGGCAGGGATTGGAGTTGGAGACGCCGGTGGCGCTGCGCTGGCGGGCGCTGGCATGCTGGCAACGGCAGGTGCCTGCGCGGTGGGACCTGTTGGCGCGGGGGTCTGGCGCTGGATCGTCGCAGACGGTACGGGTGTAGTTGCCTCGCTCGGGCTGAACCTGGCGGCCGTCGGCGCGATCGGCAGATGCTTGACGCCAACGGCTCTGATGGGTTGCGGGGCAACAGTTCCCGCACCGAGACCGCCGCTGTGACGAGACGTCAACCGGAACAGCCCCGATCGTGCGGAGTCAGGACCGGGCAGCGCATCAACGGCGAGCGGCAGGCGGCCTCGCGCGGTGCGCTGCGCCAGTGGGAGTCGGCGCAACGGGGTTTGGCCCATGGGGAGTCGATGCAATGTCGCTGATTCATCTCCGGCAGCGGGCCGCGGATTGGGGCCTGATGCGGGTACGTCGGGCGGCCCTGCTGGTGACACACCGGCGCTCGGAATCGCCGTCGGGGTATCGGAGTGGTGCAGCCCGCTCGGCGGGCGGCTGCTGAGGCTGTTCCCCCCGGCCGCATCGGTGGGGGACTGATGTCCTGGGCCCGTTGGCGTGGTTCTCGTTGCGGCGGAGACGGGCACGGCGGCAAAGACGGGTGCGGAACCTGAGACCTGCGCTGGGGACGAGTGAGGTGCGGGGGAGGAATCCGGTGTTGGGGATGAGCCGGGTGAGACCGGTAGGACCGATAAGGAAGCGGAAACCGTTGGGGCAGAAGAGACCCGTCTGATGGGACCGGCCGATTCGTTGCGGGCCGCAGGGTCTGGGTGCTGTGGCGCTGCCGTCGCCGTGCGAGATTCAGTGGGGAAGAGCGGGCCGGTGGTTGCGCTGGCGGAGTTGTGCGCTGAGCTACTGGTTTGCGCTGAGCTACTGGTTTGCGCTGAGCTACTGGTCGCCGGACGCGACCAGGCACGCCGGACCACGTTTGCTGTTTCGACAGCTGACGGCTGGACCTGCGCGGGCCGTTCGCGCGGTAACGCGTGCGCTGCCGGGGCCCGGACGCGCGCCGCGCCCGACCAACGATTCCGTACCCCGGGCACCACAACAGACGCAGCAGCAGCCGGTCGCGTCCCAACGCCAACTGCGGTCGAAACCTGTTGCCTGCGAACAGTTCTGGTCCGAGCAGCTGATGCTGCACCGAACCGGAGTGCGTCTGACCGGGGGACGGCGCCGGTGGCGGGCCGGTGCGAACCGCCGTCCCCCGCGGTCGGCCCCGGTGGACCAACCGCCTTCGAGCGTGCTGAGTTCGGTCGATCAGCGATCGGCACGGAACTACTGTTTCTCGGCGGAACCAGTTTGCTGGCAGCACCTTTCATGTTGCCGGTGAAGGCCACTTCGGGAACTCGCCGGACCGGAATAGTCTTGCCGGTCATCGCCGCGGTGGCTGCCCCCGGCCGGTGGTTCGCCAGGCTCGGCGCCGGGCCAACCGCCCGCCGCAGTTGCCGACCACCGGCCACGACTGCGCCCGCGTCGACGCCACCATCCGGGCTCACGCCGCCTGCCGACGAGCTCGCGCCCCAGGAAGATTCTGTCCGCGCCGGCGTCGGAACCCACCATCGTGGCGGCGCCACGTTGCCGGCTGCGGCACCGGCTGCCCGAATCGGCCGCGGCCCGGCCAGTTGTCGTCGGACCTGCGGAACCTGACCCAGCCCAGCCGAGAATCGCACCGCCGCGGCGCCGACGCTGCCGAGCGGCGCAGGTCGCGGGCGCGATCGCGGACCCGGGGGCGCCCAACGACGGGCCACCGCACTGCCGAATACGGAGGTGTCGAACGGGGCGGGATCGGCCACCTCGCTCACCCGTTCGGCGCTGAACTACGAAACCCGTGGTGCGCGACCTCGAGCTCCTCGGTCAGCGGGTCTTCTTTGCCGGCACCGAAATCCGGTCCGGTCCAACGCACCGGAAACACGCCTTCGAGTGACCAGGCGCGCAACCGATCCCCGTTGTTCGACATCGCGGTGATCGCACCGGTTGATCGGGTCAGCTTGTTGCCGGCGGCCGCGAATCCCTCGCCGGAGACTTTGTTCATCCAGTCGAACAGGGCATCCGCATCGGTCAGCCCACGAGTGAAGGTGATGTTCGGCCATTCCAGGCGGCCGGGCAGCTTATAGGTGTAGCCGTTCTGCCCGCCCTCCACGATGTTCTCGGTGCGCGAGGTCACCTGCAGCCCGACAACAGAGGTGAAGATGCCGATTTCGACGCCGTCCACCTCGAACAGGAATCGTGAGCCTAGAGCGGGCTCGCCACCGAGAAAGCGCTGGGACTCAGGCGAACTCACGGACCACCTCCCACGCTCGCTCGTTCAGCCCGGCCACCGCGCGCACCAGCCGCACCCGGTCCATGTGCTCGAGGTCGAGCAGGTCGTCCATCGACCAGTGCAGGTGGTACGCCAGGTACGCGACCTCCTGCCACAGCACATCGACCGGGTAGCGCAGCATCGCGGATCAGACCGGGACGCGCGGGATTTCCTCGACCCGCGCCCGTGGCGGGCGGGGGGCGAGCTGGTCAGCCTCACCGTTGGTGCCCGGATCGGGTGGGGCAGCTGCCGGAGGTGGCTGTGAAACAGGTGCCTGTACGCCGATCAACGGTGCCGATTCCGCCTGCGCGGCAAGCAGTTCCTCGTATTCCTGCTGGTTGCCGAAGTTGATCACTCCGTAGAAGTCCTGCAGGAAGGCGAGGTCGGCTGCGAACAGCCCCTCGATCTCGTGCGGTGTCACCATGTCGAGGGCGCCGAGCTTCTGCACCACTCTGGCCAGGATCAGCACCGTCAGCCGGGGGTCGTCCGGACCTTGCACGGTCGGATCACGCAAGGGTTCAAGTTCATCCCGAGCGGTCGCCAGTCGCATCAGGCCCTTGCGGTGCACCTCTCCCTCGCGGTCGACATAGCCGCGGGGGAGGGTGAACTCGTACTGGGTGGTCAGTTTCACTTGACCCGCGCCAGGCTCTCGATCGTCAGGGTGATGGTCTCCTTCACCGGATCGTTCGAATCGACCGACAGTTGGTCCGTTGATATCTTGCTGGGCCAACCATTGGTGAAGTTGAACCTGGCCACCTCAACGTGGGTCGAGTCGTACATCACGATCGACCCGCTCTTGCGATTGTTCGTCCGGTCGGACAGCAGGATGCCCTTGTTCATGATGTCCATGAACCAGCCCCACAGCTTGTCCTGGGTGGAATCCGGCGGGGCCATCCGGACCAGCGACAGGTCCGGCGCCTTGTTGCGACCAGCCAGGGTCTTCACCGTCTGGCTTTTGCCGTCCTTGCCGACCTGCTGCATGGACGCGACCTCCATCTCGACGTCCAGGCCGGACACGCTGGCGAGGATGGAGACCACCTCACCGTCGATCTCGAGGAAGAAGTTCTGAGCAATGAGTGGATCGACGGCGATGAGTGCTTCATTGGGCATTCGGGGCTCCTGGTGAGGAAGAAGTGAATGGGGCGGTCAGGGTCACTCGGGCCGACATCAATTGGCGGTCTGCTTGTGCTGGGCGATGCGGAACACCACGAACTCGGCGGGCTTCACCGGTGCGATGCCGACCTCGACGATCAGCAAACCCTGGTCGATCGATTCGGGCGGGTTGGTTTCCGCATCGCACTTGACGTAGAACGCCTGATCCACCGACTGGCCGAACAAGGCCCCGGCACTCCACAAGCCCTTCAGGAAGGCGTTCAGAGTCCGCTTGATGCCTTCCCACAGGGCGACATCATTGGGCTCGAAGACTGCCCATTGGGTGCCTTCGGCAATGGTCGACTCGACCATGTTGAACAGCCGGCGGACGTTGATGTAGCGCCAGTCGGAATCGCTGGCCAGCGTCCGTGCGCCCCAGATCCGGATGCCGCGGGTGCCGAACGGCCGAATGCAGTTGATTCCGATCGGGTTCAGGACGGCCTGTTCGTTCTGCGTGACGCCGTACGCGACGTCCAGGCAGCCGCGGATGGTGTCGTTGGCCGGCGCCTTCCACACGCCGCGGGTCTCGTCGGTCCGCGCCCAGACACCGGCAATGTGACCGCTGGGCGGGATGAGCACCTCGGCGTCGCCGTTCACCCCGATCGGGTTTTCCACCTTGATCCACGGGTAGTACAGCGCGGCGTATGCGGAGTCGTACATCGCGACATCGCTGCGCCAGTCCCGGATCTGTTGCGGGGTCATGCCAGGCGGGGCGTCCAGCACCGCCATCCGGTTGCCGTTCTGTTCGCAGTGGCTGATCAAGGACGTCTGCACGGCCTTCCACAGGCCAAGGTCGAGTGAGCCGTCGGCCTTGGTCGCCGCGGTTACCAGGTCGGGCACGATCACCATGGTCACGTCGTCGGCAACGGCCAGACCGTTGATACCCTGCCTCGTCGTCTCGGATCCGGCGAACTTCCGGCCGGTCACCGGAACCGGTGTGGGCGTTGCCTTTTCCAGCGAGTACAGGCCCGGCCGAAGCACCTCGATCTGGCTGGACAGGTCGGTCTTCTCGTCGAGCAGAACGTTCACCTTGATCCGAGTGGACGTCCCGTTGATGACCGTCGCCACATTTCGCTTGCCCTTGTCCAGGGTCAGGTCCGGGAAGGATTCAACGATGGTCGGCCCGGAGAGCACGTCGATGGAGAACGGGCTGGGACCTTCCTCGTCGGTGTCCTGGGTGCTGACCTGGATGGTGATGTCGGCGTCCGGCTCGATGCTCTCGACGGCGATCGGCAGCCCGAGCGCCCGGTCGGCCGCCGGCAGTTCCCGGCGGGACGGCTCGCCGGATGGCGCGGTGTTCGGCACCCGGACGATGTAGGCCAGCGATCCGCCGTTGGCGAAGTAGCCGTACACCGAGAGTGGGAGCACAGCGCCCGGCGTGAAGCCGCCGAACAGGGCTTCGAACTGGCCCCAACTGGTCACCATCTTGGGGGCCAGGCCGTCCGGGTCGGTCGGATCGTCGGTCGGGTAGCGCTCGGTGAAGCCGACGAAGGCCGCCACCGCCGTGGGTGCTGCGGACAGCACCTTTTGCGTTGACGCGACTTCTTCGACGTACACACCTGGTGCGGCGTAAGTCGGCATTCCCACTCCTGTCGTCGGGTAGTGCTAGGTCCGGATCGGTTTGAATAGACAGTTCATCTCAGGCCGCCGTCGTTCGGACGGCGCCGGGCATCGTCAGCGAAATGTTTCCGCCGAACGCACAGACGCAGGTGGCCCCCGCCACCAGTACCGGGATGCCACCGGCCGTCATCTGTGGTGCCAGCGGTGTCCAGGGCGCTGGAACGACCGGCACGCAGGGCATCGGGGTCAGAACCCCGAGCGCGGCCGCCGTTGCGGCGGCCACGGTGGGATTGGCCAGTGATTGGCACATGCCGAACGGAGCGATATTCGCCCCGGGTGCGACGTCGGCGATGGTCGCGACCGGCCGGCCCTCCACCATAGGGCGCGGTGCAACCACGGACAGCGTCGACGGCGCCAGGCCGAAACTGCACATGATCATGGCCCCGGACACCACACACGGCTTACCCATTGCGCGGCACCACGATTCGGCCGGTCACAGTCGTGACGCCTTCGCCGAGGCAGTCAGTTCCGCGCCGGTGGTGGTGATGAAACAGACCACTGAGCGGTCCGTTTCCTGTTCCCAGCCGCGGGCCGACGGCGTCAAGTAGGTGAAGAAGAGCGACGAGTCGAGGTAGCTGATCCCCACGTAGTCCTGGAAACTCTGCGCGCACTTCGCGTCGGCGTAATCCTTGAGCGTCGCGTCCCCGGGAAAGGCATCACCGGTGACGCCGGCCGGCGCGACGTAGTCGACGATCGCGTAGGCCTCCTGCCGGTGCGGCCCGTCGCAGGGCACGGCATCGAGCGCCGACTGCTCCACCTCGGGCTTTCCCTGCTGCTGGGCAAAGCACTGACCGATGGCGATATTGAAGACCGAGACCTCTTCCGTGGGCGGGCCATCATCGGTGCCGAACATCCCGGACACCCAACTGCAGCCGCCGAGCGCCAGCAGCATGGTGGCGGCGCCGAGGGTTTGACCGGCTAGTCGCGCTCGCCGAACCTCTCGAACCAACGCCACCACCCCCGTCGGAACGAGCGCCATCATCTGCGTTGCCTGGCACGGCACCGCTGCCTGTGAGCCCATCAGGATCGCCCGGGAGGAGCATCGGGCGATCGCCCTATTTCTGCACGCGAGTACCGATTACCTTGCGATGGTCCGCAACAGGCCTGTCCGGTAGGCCAGCGCGACGGCCTCCGCCCGGCCGCCGACTTCGAGCTTGCGATAAATGCTGGTGCTGTGGTGCATCACCGTCTTTGCGGACAGGAACAGGGCCGCGGCAATCTGCGCATTGGTTTGGCCGCTGGCGATCGCGGACAGGATCTGCAACTCGCGGGCCGTCAGATCATGTCGATGTGCGGTGCGGGTGTGCCGCGATGATGGCGGCTGGATCGTCTCGTCGTGCTCGACCGGGGTGCTGATCTCCGTGGCGAGCTCCAGGGCGCGAGCCCGCAGCCAGCCCCAGCCGCGGCCGTCCGGGTGCCGGGTGGGGGGCAGACCGGCTGCGACACGGGCGGTCTCGATGGATTTGACGTAGTCCAGGTAGATGCTGCGGGGCAGCCCCCGTTCGACGATGCCGATGTGTTCGGCAAGTGCGTCGTCCATGGTGGCGGCGTCCCGGTACAGCCCATGTCGGCACGCCAGAAACGCAACGGTCCAGGCGCCGTAGATCTCGCCCTGCCCATAACCGATCCGCCTGGCCTCGGTCATGGCGTCGCGAAGAAACCCGGCCGCCTGCACCATGTCTCCGAGTTCGACCAGGATGACGCCCATCGCGGTCATCGCATCGATGGCACCGGCCAGGTCACCGGTTTCCTGCAGGTTGCCAAGGGCGGCCTGCATCGACTCCCGGGCGCCGGGCCAGTTGGCCTGCGTCATCCGGCACACCGCAACCAGCGCCAAGGATTTCGCGGCGATTCTGGAGTGATTGCTCTCCTGGGAGACGGCCACCGCTTCTTCGGCGAAGGGCAGTGCGTCGCGGCGTCCGGCCATCCATTCCAATTGCGCTCGCCAGAACAGGTACTGGGCCAGCCAGTAGGAATCACTGCCGGCGCGCGCCCGCCTGATTCCTTCGGCGACGAGCATCAGACACTCCTCGCGAATGTCTGATGGAGCTGCAGCGTCCGGGGTTGTGTTCGCTGCCGCCGCGCCCAGTCCGTTGATGAGCTCGTAGATGAGGTGGTCGGTCGAGCGCAACCAGAGGGCTGCCGAACTCGGGTGGGCCAGGATTGTCGACCTTGCCCGCCTGGTCTCGACGATGTCCGGCAGATCCCCGGATTCCAGACCGAGGCGGTTGGCCCAACCGATGGCCACTGCCCGGAGTGGGTCGGGCAACCTACTGCCGGCCCGGTCGATCGCCAAGAAGGTGCGGAACCACTGCAGGGCCTCGATCAGTGGGCCGCGGATCGTCCAGAAACCGGCGATGCCGGCCGCCAGCGTCACGCCCCGGGCGGCATCGGAGTCCTGCGCGAAGGCGGTCAGAGAATGCCTGATCAGCGGTAGCTCGTCATCGATCCGGTTGAGCCACCGCCGTTCTTCTGCCGAGTAGGTCCCGCGCTCGGCCTTTCGGGCGAAGTTCAGCACCCATTCGTGCATCCGGCCCTGGACGGCCCGGTGCTCGCCGGACATCTCCAGCAATTCCACCGCATAGGCGCGCGGAGCACCGCTCATCGTGAATCGGGCATCAGCCGGGTTCCCCGCCCCGGCGTCCGGCATCGGCTCGATGAGATGCAGGTCGACCAGCGTGGCGATGCCGTCCAGCAGTGCGTCCGGGGCCAGCCATTCTCCACCCGGACCGATACCGGTGCAGACGTGTTCGGCGGCATCAAGGCAGAACGAGCCCGGGAAGACACCGAGACGGCGGAACAACGTCTGCCGGGTCCCGTCCAGGAGTTGGTAACTCCAGGACATCGTTGCGCGCATGCTCAGCTGGCGAGTGGGCAGGTCGACGGGGCCGTGGGCCAGCAGGCCGAGGACCCGGCCGTCGTCGGGCAGTTGCAGCTGCCCGAGCAACGCGATGGGCGACATCACCGCGGTGCGGGCGGCCGCAAGTTCGATGGCGAGAGGGGCACCGCCCATCAGACGGCAGATCTCCACCACCGCCGCCTGCGCCGGCACTGTTTCGAGGTCGCGATCACCGCCGACACCACGGCAGCGCTCGATGAACAATTGCACCGCCGGTCCGCCGAGGTCGACGTTGAGGCCCGCCAACGGCACCACCCGCTCGTCGGTCAGCCCGAGCCGGCTGCGGCTGGTCACCAGCACGGTGAGGTCGGGAATTGCGCCCTGGATCTGGCTGACCAGGGGAGCCGCATCGGTGAGGTGCTCGAAGGTGTCCAGCACCAGCACCAGCGGATCGCGGGCGATCTCCTGCGCCAGGCCGGCCCAGACCCCGGCCATGATGTGTGAGCCCGATGCGATGGGTCCGGAGAGCCGTGAGTGCGTCCCTGCCGTGCAGGCGCGGAAGATCGCGCCGGCCACTCCGGACCGATCCAGGTCGGCCAACGCAACGAAGACGAGACGGCGCGACTGTCGCCGCGCCACCTCGATCGCCACTCTTGTCTTACCGATACCACCGGGCCCGGTGATGGTGACCAGGCGGCTCTCGTCGAGCAGTCGGCCGACCCGCTGAACCTCGATCTCCCGCCCGATCAGCGGGGTGCGAGGCAGCGGAAGTCCCTGTCGCAGAGCGGCTTCGGTGTTGCTGACAATGGATGGGTGTTCGGTCATGAAGGTCGCATGTGCCCGTTCTGTTACCCGTTGTCCGCGTAACGGTACTCGTCGGCCTCGCTACTGTCAGTCACAGTTCGACATCGATCATTTCGACAACAACACGCACGGCGCAGTGGCAGACGGGTCGTTGCCCGCACGTTCGAGTTAGTGTCGACCGAGTCGGCCTGTTGCGCCACCCGGAACGACCGACCAACGTCCCGTCGAACGCTGCGGGGAACCGTCGACCAGTCGCTGCGGGCACAACTGGTATCGCGCTGGTGCTTGACGGATGCCGCTCTGGGGGCCACGCTTATAGCGCGACGTCGGTCATATGCAGGGCCGCGTCCTTCGGACTCAACCGTCCGTCGGCTTGATGGTGTGGTGCGATTCGTCGCACTCCTCGCCGGTGGTGGTTCGAGCACGGAGGGTACGTCTAGACAGACGTGCTCTCTGGTGCTAGGCTGATTGTTTGCGCTGCCCTCTTTGTGCTGCCCAGGTTCTGGGACTCCCCGCCCATCCGCGAGGAATCCCTGCTGACCTGGGCAAATACACCGAGCAGTACCGCACCCAGCAGTAAAGACAGTTCCAGCAGTGTTCGCACAGCAGTGCAGTACGACCAAAGCGTGTCCACACAGCGTTTGTCCTCGGAAGGACGCATCTTGGCAGTCAGCAGCATGTCCAGGTCAGCATCCGGAACGAAGCGAGTCTCTTTCGCCAAGCTCCGCGAACCACTAGAAGTACCGAACCTCCTCGCACTGCAAACCGATTCATTCGACTGGCTGATTGGTGCTCCTGGCTGGCGCGCCAAGCAGTCCGAGCCGACACCGAGCGGCTTGGACGAGATTCTCGACGAGATTTCGCCGATCGAGGATTTCTCCGGCAACCTCTCCCTGTCGTTCTCCGATCCGCGTTTCGACGAGGTCAAGGCGAATGAGGAGGAGTGCCGGGACAAGGACATGACCTACTCGGCACCGTTGTTCGTCACCGCCGAGTTCATGAACGGCGAGACCGGTGAGATCAAGTCGCAGACCGTCTTCATGGGCGACTTCCCGATGATGACGAGCAAGGGCACGTTCATCATCAACGGCACCGAGCGTGTCGTCGTCTCCCAGCTGGTCCGGTCCCCGGGCGTCTACTTCGACAAGAACCTGGACAAGACCGCAGGTAAGGACGTCTTCTCCGTCAAGGTCATCCCCTCGCGTGGCGCCTGGCTCGAGTTCGACATCGACAAGCGCGACACCATCGGCGTGCGCATCGACCGCAAGCGTCGCCAGCCGGTGACCGTGCTGCTGAAGGCCCTCGGCTGGGACGCCGACCGCATCCGGGAGTATTTCTCCTGGTCACCGGTGCTGCTGGCGACCCTGGAGAAGGACCACATCGGCGGCCAGGACGAGGCGCTGCTGGATATCTACCGCAAGCTGCGTCCGGGAGAGCCGCCGACCAAGGAGAGCGCGCAGGCCCTGCTGGACAACCTGTTCTTCAAGGACAAGCGCTATGACCTCGCGAAGGTCGGCCGGTACAAGGTCAACAAGAAGCTCGGGGTCAACAAGCCGACCAGTGTCGGCACGCTGACCGAGGACGATCTGCTTTCCACCGTCGAGTACCTGCTGCGGCTGCACCAGGGCGACGAGGAGTGGACCGTGCACGGCGAGCAGCGGCCCGTCGAGATCGATGACATCGACCACTTCGGCAACCGTCGCCTGCGCACCGTCGGCGAGCTGATCCAGAACCAGATCCGGGTCGGCCTGTCCCGCATGGAGCGCGTCGTCCGCGAGCGGATGACGACCCAGGACGTCGAGGCGATCACGCCGCAGACCCTGATCAACATCCGGCCCGTCGTCGCCTCCATCAAGGAGTTCTTCGGCACCAGCCAGCTCTCGCAGTTCATGGACCAGACCAACCCGCTCGCCGGGCTGACCCACAAGCGCCGGCTCTCGGCGCTCGGGCCGGGCGGTCTGTCCCGGGACCGCGCCTCGCTCGAGGTTCGTGACGTGCACCCGTCCCACTACGGCCGGATGTGCCCGATCGAGACTCCGGAAGGCCCGAACATCGGCCTGATCGGCTCGCTCGCGACGTTCGCCCGGGTCAACCCCTTCGGGTTCATCGAGACCCCGTACCGCAAGGTCAACAACGGGATCGCCAGCGATGACATCCAGTACCTGACCGCGGACGAGGAGAACCGGTTCGTCATCGCCCAGGCCAGCGCCAAGCTGGACGGCGAGGGCCGGTTCACCGAGGCCCGGGTGCTGGTGCGCCGCAAGGGTTCCGGCGAGGTCGACCAGGTCCTGCCGGACGAGGTCGAGTACATGGACGTTTCCCCGCGGCAGACCGTCTCGGTTGCCACCGCGATGATCCCGTTCCTGGAGCACGACGAGGCCAACCGCGCCCTGATGGGCGCCAACATGCAGCGTCAGTCCGTCCCGCTGCTGCGCAGCGAGGCGCCGCTGGTCGGCACCGGCATGGAGGCCCGCGCGGCCAAGGATGCCGGGGACGTCGTCATCGCGGAGAAGTCCGGTGTGGTCGAAGAGGCCACCGCCGACTACGTCTCGGTGATGAACGATGACGGCACCCACCGCACCTACCGACTGAACAAGTTCCGCCGGTCGAACCAGGGCACCAGCTTCAACCAGAAGCCCATCGTCGACGAGGGCGTTCGGGTCGAAGAGGGCCAGGTCATCGCCGACGGTCCGTGCACCGACGGCGGCGAGATGGCGCTCGGCAAGAACCTGCTCGTCGCCTTCATGCCGTGGGAGGGTCACAACTACGAAGACGCGATCATCCTGTCCCAGCGCATCGTCCAGGACGATGTGCTGACCTCGATCCACATCGAGGAGCACGAGATCGACGCCCGCGACACCAAGCTCGGGCCGGAGGAGATCACCAGGGACATCCCGAACGTCTCCGAGGACGTGCTGGCCGACCTCGACGAGCGCGGGATCATCCGCATCGGCGCCGAGGTGCAGGACGGCGACATCCTGGTCGGGAAGGTCACGCCCAAGGGCGAGACCGAGCTGACCCCGGAGGAGCGGCTGCTGCGCGCGATCTTCGGTGAGAAGGCCCGCGAGGTCCGCGACACCTCCCTGAAGGTGCCGCACGGTGAGACCGGCAAGGTGATCGGCATCCGCGTGTTCAACCGCGAGGATGACGGCGCCGAGCTGCCCCCGGGCGTCAACGAGCTGGTCCGCGTCTACGTGGCCCAGAAGCGGAAGATCCAGGACGGCGACAAGCTCGCCGGCCGGCACGGAAACAAGGGCGTCATCGGCAAGATCCTGCCGGCCGAGGACATGCCCTTCCTGCCCGACGGCACCCCGGTCGACATCGTGCTCAACCCGCACGGCGTGCCTCGCCGGATGAACATCGGTCAGATCCTGGAGACCCACCTCGGGTGGGTCGCCGCGCAGGGCTGGTCGATCGACGGCGACCCCGACTGGGCGAAGAACCTGGGTCCGGATGCGCGCTCCGGCGAGCCGTTCACCAAGACCGCGACACCGGTGTTCTCCGGTGCCTCGGAGGCGGAGATCCTGGGCCTGCTCGGCTCCACCACCCCGACCAGGGATGGCGACCGGCTGGTGCACACCGACGGCAAGGCAACGCTTTTCGACGGCCGTACCGGGGAACCGTTCCCGTACCCGGTCGCGGTCGGCTACATGTACATCATCAAGCTGCTCCACCTGGTCGACGACAAGATCCACGCCCGCTCGACCGGTCCGTACTCGATGATCACCCAGCAGCCGCTGGGCGGTAAGGCGCAGTTCGGTGGACAGCGGTTCGGTGAGATGGAGTGCTGGGCGATGCAGGCCTACGGGGCTGCGTACACCCTGCAGGAACTGCTCACCATCAAGTCCGACGACATCGTTGGCCGCGTGAAGGTCTACGAGGCCATCGTCAAGGGCGAGAACATCCCGGAGCCCGGAATCCCGGAGTCCTTCAAGGTGTTGCTCAAGGAGCTCCAGGCGTTGTGCCTGAACGTCGAGGTGCTCTCCAGTGACGGTGTGGCCATCGAGATGCGTGACTCGGATGATGACGATCTCGAGCGCGCCGCCGCGAACCTTGGAATCAACCTGTCGCGCAATGAGTCGGCCTCGGTCGATGACTTGGTGAATTGATTTTTGTGAATTGACGGAAGCCACCTGTGGTGGGGCGGGACTCACCTCCCGCGAGCCCCGCCCCACCACAGGTCCCACTTCCACCCCTGGTCCCGGCGCCGACTTGCAGTTGCTGCAAGCGCGCCCGGATCGCCTGAATTACTGACACAGACAGGGACGTGCCACCAGTGCTTGACGTCAACTTCTTCGACGAGTTGCGTATCGGTCTCGCCACCGCGGACGACATTCGCGCGTGGTCCCACGGCGAGGTCAAGAAGCCGGAAACCATCAACTACCGCACCCTCAAGCCGGAAAAGGACGGGCTCTTCTGCGAGAAGATCTTCGGCCCGACCCGGGACTGGGAGTGCGCCTGCGGTAAGTACAAGCGTGTCCGGTTCAAGGGCATCATCTGCGAGCGGTGCGGCGTCGAGGTCACTCGCGCCAAGGTGCGTCGTGAGCGGATGGGGCACATCGAGCTGGCCGCGCCGGTCACGCATATCTGGTACTTCAAGGGCGTTCCGTCACGCCTGGGGTACCTGCTCGACCTGGCCCCGAAGGATCTCGAGAAGATCATCTACTTCGCGGCCTACCTGATCACCTCGGTCGACGACACGGCTCGGCACAACGACCTGCCGACCATCGAGGCCGAGATGTCGGTGGAGCGCAAGAATTTAGAAAATGAGCGGGACGCCTCGATTGACACCCGCGCCAAGAAGCTTGAGGCCGACCTGGCCGAGCTCGAGGCCGAGGGTGCAAAGTCCGATGTGCGCCGCAAGGTGCGCGAGGGCGGCGAGCGTGAGCAGCGGCAGATCCGCGACCGTGCGCAGCGGCAGATCGATCGCCTCGACGAGGTGCTCGATACGTTCCGCAAGCTCAAGGTCCGCGACCTGATCATCGACGAGGTCCTGTACCGCGAACTGGAGGACCGCTTCGGCGACTACTTCCACGGCGGCATGGGCGCCGAGGCGCTCAAGCAGATCATTTCGGACTTCGACATCGATCGTGAGACCGAGATCCTGCGCGACACCATCAAGAACGGCAAGGGTCAGCGGAAGATCCGCGCGATCAAGCGGCTCAAGGTGGTGGCTGCGTTCCAGCAGACCTCGAACTCCCCGCTGGGCATGGTCCTGGACTGCGTCCCGGTGATCCCGCCGGAGCTGCGGCCGATGGTGCAGCTGGACGGTGGCCGCTTCGCGACCTCCGACCTCAACGATCTGTACCGCCGGGTGATCAACCGGAACAACCGGTTGAAGCGACTGATCGACCTCGGCGCGCCCGAGATCATCGTCAACAACGAGAAGCGGATGCTGCAGGAGGCCGTCGACGCGCTGTTCGACAACGGCCGCCGTGGCCGGCCGGTCACCGGACCGGGCAACCGCCCGCTCAAGTCGCTGTCCGATCTGCTCAAGGGTAAGCAGGGCCGGTTCCGCCAGAACCTGCTCGGCAAGCGCGTCGACTACTCCGGCCGGTCGGTCATCGTGGTCGGCCCGCAGCTCAAGCTGCACCAGTGCGGCCTGCCCAAGCTGATGGCCCTCGAGCTGTTCAAGCCGTTCGTGATGAAGCGCCTGGTCGATCTGAACCACGCGCAGAACATCAAGTCCGCCAAGCGGATGGTCGAGCGTCAGCGCTCGCAGGTGTGGGACGTCCTCGAAGAGGTCATCTCCGCGCACCCGGTGCTGCTGAACCGTGCACCCACCCTGCACCGGTTGGGCATCCAGGCCTTCGAGCCGCAGCTGGTGGAAGGCAAGGCCATCCAGCTGCACCCGCTGGTCTGCGCCGCGTTCAACGCCGACTTCGACGGTGACCAGATGGCCGTGCACGTGCCGCTGTCCGCCGAGGCGCAGGCCGAGGCCCGCGTGCTGATGCTGTCGAGCAACAACATCCTGTCCCCGGGCTCCGGCCGGCCGTTGGCCATGCCGTCCCTGGACCTTGTCACCGGGTTGTTCTACCTGTGCGGGCTCAAGCCGGAAGGCAAGGGCGCCGGTTGGGTGTTCTCCTCACCGGCCGAGGGCATCATGGCGCTGGACGCGGGTTACATCGACCTGCGGGCACCGATCAAGGTCCGGCTCTCCGGATCCGTCGTGCCAGGTCCGGACGCCGTCCTACCCGAGGATTACGAGCCCGGAACGCCGTGGATCGCCGACACCACCCTTGGTCGGGTGCTGTTCAACGAGCTGCTGCCGACCGGCTACCCGTTCGTCAACGATGAGCTGCCCAAGAAGCGGCAGGCCCTGATCGTCAACGACCTGGCCGAGCACTACCCGATGTCCGTCGTCGCGCAGACCCTGGATCGGCTCAAGGAAACCGGCTTCCACTGGGCGACCCGTTCGGGCATGACCGTCGCCATCGGCGACGTCATCATCCCGCCGGAGAAGGACGAGATCCTCGCCCGCCACGATATTCAGGCCGAAAGGGTCGAGCGGGCTTACCAGCGAGGCAACCTCAGCCATGCCGAGCGCAATGACGACCTGGTGAAGATCTGGGAGGCGGCCACCAAGGAAATCGAGGAGGCCATCCCCGCGGCGTACCCGAAGGACAACCCGGTGTACATCCTGGTTGCCGCCGGTGCCGCCGGTAACTGGATCCAGGTCCGCTCGCTGGCCGGCATGAAGGGTGTGGTGGCCAACTCCAAGGGCCAGCAGATCCCGGCGCCGATTCGCTCCTCGTTCCGTGAGGGCTTGTCGGTGTTGGAGTACTTCATCAACACCCACTCCGCCCGAAAGGGGCTGGCCGACACGGCGCTGCGCACCGCAGAGTCCGGCTACCTGACCCGTCGTCTCGTCGACGTCTCACAGGACGTCATCGTGCGCGAGTTGGACTGTGGGACCGAGCGTGGCGTCGACCAGAAGATGGCCGACCGGTACGCCGACGGCAGCGTGCACATCACCGAGTTCATCGAGACCTCGGTGCAGGGACGCATTCTCGCGGTCGACCTGGTCGATGCCAATGGAACGGTCATCGTTCCGCGCGGCACCGACATGAAGGATCAGCATGTCAGGGCGGCCACCGAGGCGGGCATCCTGAACGCCAAGGTGCGTTCGGTGCTGACCTGCGAGGCGGCCATCGGTACCTGTGCGACCTGCTACGGCCGGAGTTTGGCAACTGGCAATCTCGTTGATGTTGGCGAGGCCGTGGGCATTGTCGCCGCGCAGTCCATCGGCGAGCCCGGCACCCAGCTGACGATGCGTACCTTCCACACCGGTGCGGCTTCTGGGTCCTCGGACATCACGCAGGGTCTGCCCCGTGTGCAGGAGCTGTTCGAGGCCCGGATCCCCAAGGGCAAGGCGCCGATTGCCGACGCCGTTGGCCGGATCCGGATCGAGGACGCGGACAAGTTCATCAAGATGACCATCGTCCCGGACGATGGCTCTGAGGAGATCGTGTACGACAAGCTGCCTCGCACGCAGCGGCTCGCCACGATCACCGTCGATGGCTCCGAGCGTCTGCTGGTCGATGGTGACACCGTCCAGGTCGGCGATCAGTTGCTGGAAGGCAACCCGGATCCGCACGAGGTGCTGCGCGTGATGGGCCCCCGCCAGGTGCAGTTGCACCTGGTCCGCGAGGTCCAGCAGGTGTACCGCTCGCAGGGCGTGTCCATCCACGACAAGCACATCGAGGTGATCATTCGGCAGATGCTGCGGCGGGTGACCATCATCGACTCCGGCTCGACCGAGTTCCTGCCTGGTGCAGTGATCGAGCGCAAGGAGTTCGAGGCGTCCAACCGCCGGGTGCTCGCCGAGGGTGGAGAGCCGGCCGCCGGTCGTCCCGCACTGATGGGGATCACCAAGGCATCGCTGGCCACCGAGTCCTGGCTCTCGGCCGCCTCCTTCCAGGAGACGACCCGGGTGCTCACCGACGCGGCGATCAACGCCAAGAGCGATCGCCTGGTCGGGCTCAAGGAGAACGTCATCATCGGCAAGCTGATCCCCGCCGGGACCGGCATCGCGCGGTACCGCGACATCACGGTGCAGCCGACCGAAGAGGCCAGGGCCGCGGCGTACACGCTGCCGACCTTCGACGACACCTACTACGGCGCAGACACCTTCGGGGTCTCCGCCGGGGCGTCGGTGCCGCTGGATGACTTCGATCTGGGGCGCGACTACCGGTAGTTTGTCGTTTGTTACGACGGGCCGGGTGCTTCTCCTTCGGGGGAGGCGCCCGGCCCGTTCGGCGTTTCGGGCGCGCACTGAGGCAACACTCGCAGAACATCGTCATCGTCAAGGCCGATCCGAGTTGTGCGGCGTACACCGTCCGCAGCACCCGAATTGCAATCCGAGTCCTGCTTGTCCGGTTGGTGTGTGGGAGGGTCGCACCCACGGAGCTGTTCCGGTTCCGACGTCCGGGAGGTCTCCTATGCCAGTGGTGGAACGCCCTCGATTGCGCTGCGACCGACCGCGAACGGTGCGAATGATGCTGACCGCGCTCGTTGCGTCCGTCGTCGCGGCAACGATGAGCGCACAAGCTGCGGCCGCGCAGGGTGCGGGGAGTGTCGCCGAGGAGGGGGGCGTCGTCGCTATTCCTGCCGCGGAATCGATGTCGGCCTCACCGGATACCGCGATCACGCTGCGATCGCTGCCCGCCGGGCTCGTCCCCCACCTCACCGTGGCCGGCAGCGTCAGCGGCTCGCATACCGGCTCTCTCGAACCCCATCGCGACGCCAGGGGCGTCACCTTTCAGCCGGACGCTCCTTTTGCCCCGGGCGAGACGGTCACGGTGCAGGGCCCACCTGAGGTGATCGGAAGCGACGGCGGGACCTATTCGTTCAGGGTTGCCACACCGGGGGTCCACCCCGGGTTGCTCCTGGACAACGAGCCCATGGGTCAGACGCCACCGATCGAGGGGCAACTTACGCGTGCGGCCGCGGCGGCCGTCCCACCCGTCGCAACGCCCAACCCGAACAGTCCGTACGCGAGCCGCCCGGATCTGGCACCACCGTCCATCGACATCACCGCGACACCGACACCGACTGCCCCCGGCCTGCTGTTCGCCACTCCGGTTCAGACGGCCACGAGCGCCGCCGGCGTTGTGGTCTACGACAACAACGGGGCCGTCGTGTGGTTCCACGAGGCACCCGGCCTGGTGGTCGGCAACGCCTCGGTTCAGACCCTGGCGGGGGAGCCGGTGCTGACGTGGTTCGAGGGCACGGCACCCTACGGTGCCGGCAACTACCGCGGCGAGTACAAGCTCGTCGACAGCTCCTACCAGGAGCTTTCTCCGGTGCGGATGGGTAACGGCTACCAGGCGGACATCCATGACTTCCTGATCACCCCTCAGGGCACCGCGCTGATGGTGGCGTACAACCCGTTGATCTGCGACGGCGTGGCGATTCAGGGATGTGCGCCCGGGGCCACAGTCCTCGACGGCGTGGTGCAGGAGGTCGACATCGCGACGGACGCCCTGCTGTTCGAGTGGCACGCGATCGACCATCTGCCGCTGACCGACTCGTACGTGGGCCTGTCGTCCTCGTTACTCGACTTCCTGCACCCCAACTCGCTCGACCTCGACGCCGACGGCAACGTTCTGCTGTCCGGACGCCATACGTCCGCGCTGTACAAGATCGACCGTCAGTCCGGTGCGGTGATCTTCATTTTGGGGGGCAAGCGCGACCAGTTCACCTACGTCGGGGATCCCGAGACGATCAAGGGACCCGATTACCCACACGACTTTCGAGCGCGCGGGTCCGGCTCGTACAGCTACTTCGACAACGGCATCAGGCGGCAGGCGGCAGACGGGACCGCGACGTCCCGGGCTGTCGTGGTGACGCTGGACAACGGCACCAAGACCGCGACGTACACCAAGATCCTTCGGCATCAACCCGGCGGCCTGTTCGGGCCGACCCAGGGCCGCATGCAGGCATTGCCTGACGGCGGCAATCTCGTCGCCTGGGGGGGCCTCGGAGTCGCCGACGAGTACTCCGCTGCGGACGCTCAGATCTTCACCTCGTCTTTGTCAGCGGGCACCTACCGCCAGGAGCGGCACGAGTGGGTGGGGCGGCCGACCGCGCCGCCGGACATCGCGGTCACGGCGCGGTCGGGTAGCGCGGTGAGCATCGCGGTGAGCTGGAACGGGGACACCCGTGCCGCGTCATGGCGGCTGCTGTCCGGGTCAACCCCCGGAACCCTCGCACCGGTGGGCACCACCGCGCGCACTGGCTTCGAAACGGTGGTCGGCACAGCGGCAGCAAGCAGATATCTCGCCGTCGAAGCCCTCGACAGCGGCGGCGCTGTCTTGCCGCACGGGCGCTCAGCGGTGATCAAGGGTGCCCCGTACTTCGCCGAGGTGGCGACGCCACCGGTCAACGGAAGCTATCTGCCGCTCGTCGGTGACTTCGGCGGTAGCCGCAACGACGACGTGCTCTACTACTCGCCCAGCGGCGCCGACTATCTGCATATCTCCGACGGCAGCGGGGGTTTCACGTCGTCCGGTGTGACGGTGCGAGGCACCTACCAACCGGTTGTCGGCGACTTCGTCGGCGATGACCGAGACGAGATCCTCTGGCGAGCGAACGGTCAAACCGTCGCGTACATGTGGCGATTCGACTCCGGTGCGCGTACGGCGTCGCCACGGGTGCAAAGCACCGACCTCGCCGTGCCCGCGACGGTCACTGCCGCAGTGCTGCTGGACAACCGCCCAGGCTTCGGCGGTGGCAAGGACGAACTGCTGTACTACGTCGCCGGCCCGGCCGCCGACCGGATCGACCACTTCGTCTGGCAGATTGGGCAGCGGATCCAAGTGACGTCCAGACCGACGCAGATCAACGGCGCCTACCAGCCTGTCGTCGGCGACCTCGACGGCAACGGGCTGGCGGATGTGCTGTGGTACGCCCCCGGCGCGGCACCGGACGCCATCTGGTTGATGACCGGAAATGCAGCAGGGTCAACCGGCTACCGCGATATCCCTGTCAGTATCAACGGGCGATATTCGGTCATCGCGGCGGACCTCGTCGGGACAGATCGGCAGTTCGAGTTGTTGTTCTACGCGCCGGGCTCAGCGGGGGACTACCTGTGGACGGTCGACGCCACCGGTGCGGTCGGGTCCACCGACGTGTCCTCCGCGGCAGGTGCAGCAGCGTTCGCGCTGCCAGGTCCGGGCGCCCCGGTGATGCTTTGGTCCAGCGGGGACGGGAGTCCGAGCCTCTGGCACTTCAGTGGCGCATCCCCGGTCATCGAGCCGAGCGGCAACGCGCCGGTCGGCATTGGTTACACCCCGATCATCGGGGATTTCGTCGGTGCCGGCGGCGCCCCATCGGTACTCTGGTACGCGCCTGGTCCGAGCCCGGAGCGGATGTTCGTTGGTTGACCCGAGGTCGCCCCTGATCGAAAAGGTGAGCCGGGCCGACCCGGATGGGATGCAGCAGGTCGGTCAGTGGTGGAGGCCTGGCTGGCGCAGCACTCTGCGTGATTCCGGAACGACTCCATCAATGACAGCGGGTGCCCCGTCGACCAACCTGCACAACCACAACGCGGTGCCGTGACTCGCGGGCATGGGGCATCTCGACGGGCCTGACCTCGTCACCGTGATGCAGCGCGATATCCGGACCGATTGGCCCGTCCGCACATGATGTGCGCGCCAAGCTGCGGTCGTCGATCAAACGGCTGCTGGCCAAACACGGGTACCCGCCGGATCAGCAGCCCGCCGCCATCAAGATTGTGATGGAGCAGATGGAGTCGATGGCCCCGAGATACGCCCAGCGACGTCAGCAGCCGGACTGAAAGCCCCGACTGCCCTGTCGCCTCAGTGCGCCGACAGTTACAGGGTTCTTTAAGTCATCCTCAAGTCCTCCACGGTGTGATCACTGCAGTACCCGAGCACACCACGTGGAGAACCTGATGACGACTCATAGCGCCCTGACTGTCAACGATCTTGTCGCCGTGCTGCGGGCCGTCGTCCATGGCGACGTCGTCGCCCCCGACGACGCCAGCTTCCCGGCCGCCGCGTTCGGCATGGCCCGGAACTTCGGCGGCGAGGCCTCGGCAGTGTCCCGGCCGGGCGTCGTTGTTATCGCCGCCGACTCGGCCGATGTGGCCGCCGTGGTCCGGGCCGCGAGTCGTGCCGGCCGCCGGGTCGTCGTCCAGGCAACCGGCAACGCCGAGGTCCCGGCCGGCCCGGACGACATCTTGCTCGTCACCCGGCTCCTGGCCCGGGTGCGGATCGACCCCGCGGGTAGAACCGCAACGGTGGGTGCGGGTTCGACCTGGCGGCAGGTGCTCGCGGCCGCCGAACCCTTCGGGCTGGCGCCGGTCAGCAGTTCCGCCGATCATGAGCCGATCGCCAGGACCTTTGCCTTCGCCGCCGATCACCTTCGAAGCGTCGAGGTCGTCACTGTGCAGGGTGATTTGGTCACGGTCGATGTGCGTCAGGATCCGGACCTGTTCTCGGCGTTGCGTCGGCGGCGGGCGGCGTTCGGCCTGGTGACCGCCGCGACCATCGAACTGCTGCCGCTCGATCGGCTCTACGCCGGTGGTTTGTGGTTTGCCGAGGAATCGGCGGCGCTCGTGCAGCGGCGCTGGCGCGAATGGGTGGCAGAACTGCCCGCGACGGCCAGAACGTCTCTGATCCGGATCACCGCGCCGGCTGCGGCCGGAGTGCCAGCGGCTTTGTGGGGCCGCGCCATTGTCCACGTGCACTTCGCGCATGTCGGTGATCCGGCGGCCGGTGCCGAGTTGCTGGCTCCACTGCGCGACGCGGCACCGGTACTGCTGGACGCCGTGGACGAGCGGTCGTACACGAGCCTGGTCGCCCAGCATCCGCACCGTGCCGCAGCTCTGGCATGCGCGTGACTGCGGGGCCAGTTCGCCCATCCCGACCAGCATCACAGACCAAGTGCGGCGCGCGCGAAGGCTGCGCCGGCCGGGTCCGGTGAGCGGTCGGCGCTTGGGTCGCGCCAGGCGCTCCGCGGGATCGCTCCGACGTGTTCAAGGACGGTTTCGGTCGGACCGGTTAGTTGCCGGACGTCCCTGTCGCTCAAGGCGCTGAAGGGGCTGGGGCGCCAGCCGAGGATGTCCAAACTTTCGGTCACCAGGGCCGTGCGCTCGGCTCTAGGGTATCCGGCCGCCACACCGAGCAGCAGGAGTAGGCCGGCGTCGTGGCTGGCCCGCACCTCGGGTCCGCGGGTGGTCACCACCAGCGGGAGCCCGTCGGCGATGGTGCGCCAGAGCGTCTCGACATCGGCTCGGGCCCTGAGGCCGGATTTGGTCAGCGTCAACTTGTTGTGTGCCTTGCGGAGCAGGCCCAGTCGCAGCGTTGACTCGCGGAACTCCAGGACGGGGTAGGTCTGCACCTCGCGGTTATTCTTGCCGATCCAGATGTCGTCCAGATTCAGCACTTCGGACACCGCTTCGACCAACGCGGGCGGCAGGTATCCCGCCTGGGTGAGCGTGACGCCCTTGTCCCCGACAAGTTCCAGGAGCTGCGAATGGGCACTGAGCATCGCTGTCTTGGTGGCGAGGTTGGGCTCAACTGTCGCAAGCTGGGCGGTCGCGACGGCGTCGACCAGCAATTCCGGAAGCAGGACCATTCGGGACAGCAGCTCGCCGAGCGGTGTCGCCGGATCGACAACGGTCAGTACCTCGGCGCGGGCGCGCTCGATGCGGTCCACCCTTGCGAGCACATCGTTGGTGTGGTCGGCGTCGAAGAGTTCCGGATCGAAGTTGGGTCCGACCCACTCCACCAGCTCGTCGCGGTCCGGTGCGCTGGGATCGCGCATCGCTGCCAGGAGATGGTGGTAGCCCCAGGCCCCGCCGCAGTCCTCGGGCGGGCACGCTCGCGCGCCGGCCAGGCATCGGGCCCGGGCCTGTTCCGGCTCGTGGGGAGCAACGGCCTCCAGCAGCAGGGTGTGCGCCCAGTCATCGCCGAAGTCGTACCCGTAGAACAGTCGATCGCCAGGTTCGACCAGCACCTCGTCCAACCTGACCGTGGACTCGTCGACGCCGTCGAGGTCGTTGTCGATCGAGTCCTGCGGTCGGTAGTGCTCGGCGCGCCGGTCGGTCGGGCTGTCGCCGCTGGCGAATTCATGCAGGTGCGAATCGGTCCACCCCATTGTCGTCTGCAGGATCTCGTGCACCCGATCCAGCGTCAGGTCGCTGGCCACTTCCAGAAGCCGCCAGATCGGGGGTTCGACGTCGTCCAGCTCAACCCGAATCCGGTACGTGACCGCCTGCTCACGCGGCGGCCGGCGCCGGGACGGGACGGGACGTGCATGCTCGAAGTGAGGTGATGCCGCCCTCAGTTGCCCGACCAGTTGCGCAATCTCCGGAGGGAGGTTCGGGTCGGGTGTGCTGGTTCGCGGCGGGGTGGGACCTTTGCGGCGCGGGTGTCGTGGTGGCTTGGACCGAGGCATGGCGACGAGCCTAGGCGGCGGGCGTGGGCTGACTCTCCGCGTCTGATGCAGCAGAGTCGTGCTCGCCATCTGGCGGCCGACGCGAAGAAAGCTCGGTCTGGCCCCCGGCCGGCGTCACCGGCGATGCGGCCCAGCCGTTCGGCATGATCGCTGTTTGGGCGCTGCAGACAGTTGCATCGGCGCGTGGCGTGCGTCACTCGCTGTTCGGCGCGGTTGCAGGATATGTTCCTTCGGCGGTGCCGGTCATTGTCTCGTTGGCAGCTGTGCCCACCGCTGGAACTGCGGCGGCCGGCAGGCTGACCGCGAGACCTCCAGGGAATCGCTCCGGTGGAATCAGTGGAAGGACAACGTCGTCCGTGCGTATAGGAATACCGACGGAGAGTCGGCCCGGTCAGACTGTTGTGGCGGCGACGCCGAAGACGACGGCGCAACTGGTTGCGCTCGGCTATGAGGTGCTGGTCGAGGCCGGGGCGGGCGCGGACGCCAAGCTCCCGGACGAGGCCTATCAGGCCGCGGGGGCGACCATCGCCCCGTCCGACCAGGTCTGGGCGAGCGACGTGATCGTCAAGGTCGACGAGCCGAACCCGGACGAGATCGGCCGGCTGCGGAAGGGCGCCGCCGTCATCGCCCGCATCGGGCTCGGTGACCAGCCGGAGCTGTTCGCGGCCCTGAACGCGAGGCGGGCAACCGGGCTGTCCCTCGACGCGATTCCGCGGATCTCCCGCGCGCAGTCGATGGACGTGTTGTCGACGATGTCCAACATCGCCGGGTACCGCGGGGTGATCGAGGCCGCGGAATCCTACGGCGGGATGTTCAGCGGGCAGGTGACCGCGGCCGGCAAAACCCAGCCGGCCAGTGTTTTCGTCATCGGCGCCGGGGTCGCCGGGCTCGCCGCCATCGGCGCGGCCGGCAGCCTCGGCGCGAATGTCCGGGCGTTCGACGTGCGGCCGGAGGTTGCCGAGCAGATCCAGTCCATGGGCGCGACCTTCGTGTCGGCCAGCGGGGGCGTCCAGGAGGTCTCGACCGACGGGTACGCCGCGGCGCTCACCGACGACCAGGCAGCCCGGACCGCCCAGGTCTACGCCGAGGAATCGGCCAAGGCGGACGTCATCGTGACCACCGCGCTGGTCCGCGGTCAGGCGCCGCGGACGATCACCACCGAAATGGTCCGGAACATGAAGCCGGGCAGCGTCATCGTTGACCTCGCCGCATCGGGCGGTGGCAACTGCGAGTCGACCGTGCCCGGGGAGAAGATCGTCACCGATAACGGGGTGACGATCATCGGCTACACCGATTTGACCAGCCGGATGCCCGCGCACACCTCGCAGCTGTACGGCACCAACATCGTCAACCTGCTCAAGCTGTTGACGCCCGGCAAGGACGGGCGACTGCTGCTGGACATGGACGACGTCGTGCAACGGTCGATCACCGTGACGGCAGACGGCGAGACCTTGTGGCCGCCGCCGCCCGTGCAGGTTTCCGCCGCCCCGAAGCCGGCCGCCGCTGCCGTCGCCACCGCCGTGGTCGCCACGCCGGAGGAACTGGCGGCGCGGGCGAAGCTCAAACAGCAACGCAGGTACGCGGTGTACGGACTCGCCACCGTCGCCGTTGCCCTGGCCATCACGTTCTCGCCGCCGAGCTTCCTGGGCTACTTCACCGTGTTCGTGCTGTCGGTCTTCATCGGCTTCTACGTGATCTCCAACGTCAGCGCGTCACTGCACACCCCGCTGATGGCGCAGACCAACGCGATCTCCGGCATCATCCTGGTCGGCGCGCTGCTCCAGCTGGGCAGCACCAACGTCCTGGTCGTCGTGCTGGCCTTCGCCGCCGCGACCGTCGCCTCGATCAACATCTTCGGTGGCTTCGGCGTGGCCGGCCGGATGATTTCGATGTTCCGGAAGGACGCCTGATGGACGACCAGACGCTGAATTCCCTCATCCAGGCCGCGTACCTGATCGCCGGGGTGCTGTTCATCCTGTCGCTAGCGGGGTTGGCGCATCAGCGCAGCGCCAAGGCGGGGAACACCGCCGGCAAGATCGGCATGGTCATCGCCCTGATCGCCACCGTCGGGCTGTCCCTGCTGGAGTCGGACCAGAACCCCGGGATCACCGCTGCGCTGATCGCCGGCGCGCTGCTGATCGGGGCCGTCATCGGGACCCGGGTGGCCCGCCGGGTCGAAATGACGCAAATGCCCGAGATGATCGCGATCCTGCACAGCTTCGTCGGGGTGGCGGCGGTGCTGGTCGGGTTCAACTCCTACCTCACCGAGGAATCAAGCGACGCAGTGCATCTCGTCGAGGTCTTCCTCGGGGTGTTCATCGGTGCGGTCACCTTCACCGGCTCGATCATCGCTTACCTGAAACTGTCGGCCAAGATCAAGTCGGCGCCGTTGACGCTGCCCGGCCGGAACTGGATGAACCTGGGTGCGCTGGTCGTGAGCGCTGCGCTGCTGGGCTGGTACCTCGCGGCGCCCAGCATCTGGCCGTTGGCGATCATGACGGTCATTGCCCTGCTGCTCGGCCTGCACCTGGTCGCGGCGATCGGCGGCGGGGACATGCCGGTCGTGGTGTCCATGCTGAACTCGTACTCCGGGTGGGCGGCAGCGGCCGCCGGCTTCATGCTCAGCAACAACCTGCTGATCATCACCGGGGCTCTCGTCGGATCCTCCGGTGCGATCCTGTCCTACATCATGTGCAAGGCCATGAACCGGTCCTTCGTGGCGGTCATCCTGGGCGGCTTCGGCAACGAGGTCGCCACCTCGACCGGCGACCAGGATCTGGGGGAGTACCGCGAGACGAGCACTGCTGCGCTGGCCGAACTCCTCGCCGAATCGCAGAGCATCGTCATCGCGCCCGGGTACGGCATGGCCGTCGCCAAGGCCCAGAACCAGGTGGCGGACCTGACCGAGCGGCTGCGGGCCATGGGCAAGCAGGTCCGGTTCGCCGTGCACCCGGTCGCCGGTCGGCTGCCCGGGCATATGAACGTGCTGCTGGCAGAGGCCAGGGTGCCGTACGACATCGTGCTGGAGATGGACGAGATTCAGGACGAGCTTCCCCAGACCGACGTGGTGCTCGTCATCGGCGCCAACGACACCGTGAACCCCGCCGCCGAGGACGATCCCGGCTCACCGATCGCCGGGATGCCCGTGCTGCAGGTCTGGAAGGCCAAGCAGGTCGTCATCTTCAAGCGGTCAATGGCCACCGGCTACGCGGGCGTGCAGAACCCGCTGTTCTACAAGGACAACGCGGCGATGCTGTTCGGTGACGCGAAGGACCAGGTGGAGAAGGTCGCCCACGAGGTGGGTGCCGGGGAGCTGGCGCGGAGCTGAGAAAGGTCAGCCCGCTCCCCACAGCGACAACGAGAACCACTCGCGCTCGTCGGTCCACCATCCTCGTTGCGCGAAGCCGGCGGCCGCCAGTTCGGCGGTCAGGCCGGATCGGCGGAACTTGGCGGAGATCTCGGTGCGGATCGATTCGCCCCGGTCCAGGCGCATGGTGAGACCGACCCCGGGCACCTCGGTGACCAGGTCGCGGCCGGCCCGCAGGCGCATCTCGATCCACTCGTTGTCCGCGTCCCAGTCGGCGACATGCTCGAACGCAGTCCGGTCGAAATCGGCGTCCAGTCGTTGGTTGAGGACGTCGAGCAGGTTGAGGTTGAAGGCCGCGGTCACACCGGCGGCATCGTCGTAGGCGGGCACGAGCACGTCGGGCGACTTGACCAGGTCCGCGCCCAGCAGGAAGCAGTCGCCGGGTCCGAGGCCCGCCCGCAGGGCCCGCAGAAACTCGGTGCGGTCGGTCGGGTCGAAATTGCCGATGGTGCTGCCGAGGAACGCCACCAGCCGCGCCCCGCCGCGCGGCAGCAGGTCCAGCTGATGAGTGAAATCCGCCCGCAGCGCGCCGACGCGTAGCCCCGGGTAGGTCGCGACCAGTCCGGCGCAGGCCGAGCGCAGGGCGTCCTCGCTGACATCCAGGGCGAGGTAGGACGCCGTGTCGCGAGCCCGGTCGGACAGGGCGTCCAACAGCAGTCGGGTCTTCTCCGACGAGCCGGAGCCGAGCTCGATCAGGGTGTCGGAACCGGCCGCGTCGATGATCTCTGCGGCGTGGTTGGTGAGGATCGACCGTTCGGTGCGGGTCGGGTAGTACTCCGGCAGTCGGGTGATGTCCTCGAACAGTTCGCTGCCGATCTTGTCGTAGAACCACTTGGGCGGCAGCCACTTCCGGGCTGCGGTCAGACCCGCCAAGACGTCGGCGCGCAAGCTTTGGTCGCTGAAGTCGGCGGGCAGGTGGTCGGCATAGGTGTAGCCAAGGATGGGCATAAGGGCCTCCGCGTAGTGAGTCGAAAGGTCAGGTCAGGGGCGTGGCGGTGACGCCGGTCGCGTCCGCGACCAGTAGTGAGTGGTCCGGGACGTCCACCCATGACGCATCGTCGTCGTAGGGCTCCGAGGCAACGACGACGCCGCCGGGCAACCGACGCCAGCACAGGCTGGTGCCCCAGGCGGTTGCGGTGATGCGGTGCCCATCGGTGAGCAGGAAGGTCAGCCGGCCGCCGCCGGCTGCCACTGTTCGGCGGATCACCTCGGCGAGTGCGGCCTCTGCGGTCTTGCCGTTGGCGAGCAGGGCACAGGTCATTGCCCAGAGCAGGGCCGAATCGGTAGGAGCCTCCAGCAGGGCAAGCGCGCCGGGATCCAGGCCCCAACCCAAACGCCCGGCGCTGGCCGGCCAGCCGTCGACGGCGCCGTTGTGGCTGAACAGCCATGGGCCGGACCGGAACGGCGCCGCAGCGGCCTGGCCGCCGGCCATGCCAACGGTGGCCGAGCGAACAGCGGCCAGCAGCGCACCGGTTCGCACTACCCGGGCGAGGTCGGCGAACGTCTCATCGGACCAGATCGGTCCGGCCGCCCGGTGCCGCGCCGGGTCGGTGAGACCGTCGACGTACCAACCAATCCCGAACCCGTCGGCGTTGACGACGCCGTGCTGCTGGCGCCGCGGCGCCCACGACTGCCGCACCAGCGAGTGCGGTGGATCGGTGAGCAACTCGCCCAGTCGTAGCGGCTCGCCGACATAGGCGAGATGACGGCACAAGGCTCAGCCCTCGCCGGGTGCGGCGTCGCGGGCACAGCGGAAGCCGGCGAAGATCTGCCGGCGAATCGGGTAGTCCCAGTTCCGGAACGTCCCACGGCAGGCCACCCGGTCGGCGGCGAACGATCCGCCCCGCAGCACCTTGTACTCGGGCCCGAAGAACACTTCCGAGTACTCCCGGTACGGCCAGGCGACGAAGCCCGGGTACGGCGTGAAGTCGCTGGATGTCCACTCCCACACGTCACCGACGAGTTGATGGATCCCCAACGGCGAGACGCCGGCCGGGTACGCCCCGACCGGTGCTGGCTGCAGATGGCCCTGGCCGAGGTTCGCCCGCTCGGCGGTCGCCTCGTCATCACCCCACGGGTACTGCCGTACCGTCCCACTCGCCGGATCGTGTCGGGCCGCCTTCTCCCACTCCGCTTCCGTCGGGAGGCGCTTGCCGGCCCACCGGGCATAGGCGTCGGCCTCGTACCAGCTGACGTGCATGACGGGCTCGTCGGCGGGGACCGGTTCCAGCCGGGAGAACCGGCGCCGCAGCCACTCTCGTCCATCCTGCTGCCAGAACAAGGGGGCAGTGACGCCGGTTTCGACCCGGTGCCGCCAGCCTGCCGGATGCCACCATCGTTGGTCGGCATAGCCGCCGGCGGCGATGAACCGTTGGTAGTTGCCGTTGGTGACGGGCACGGTGTCGAGCCAGAACGTCGGCACCTGCACCTGATGGGCCGGTCGCTCGTTGTCCAGCGCCCAGGGATGGGCGGACGTGCCCATGGTGAACGGGCCACCCGGCACCAGCACTTCGCCGGGCCGGTCGACGCGGACCGGGATCGGCGGCGGGGGAGCGGTCAGCACCGGATCTCCACGCCGCAACTGATGGGTGGCCAGCATCGTCTCGGCATGCTGTTGCTCGTGCTGGGCGATCATGCCGAAGACGAAGCCGCCCTCGGTCAACCGGCGACCGCGCAACGGGGTGCGCTCCAGCAGGTCGATGACCTTCGTCCGCACCTCGCCGACATACCGCCGGGAGGTGGCCGGGTCGAGCAACGGCAGGGCGGGGCGGTCGGCGCGTGGATGCGCAAACGCGTCATACAGCTGGTCGATCGTCTCAGGCAGGATCGGGTCCTTGCCGCCGACGTCGCGGAGCAACCACAACTCTTCGTGGTTGCCGATGTGGGCCAGATCCCACACCAGCGGCGACATCAGCCGGGAATGCTGCTGCACCAGTTCGGCGTCGTCCAGCGCCTCGGTCAGCGACTGGGTGCGCGCCCTGGCGCGTTCGAGGTCGGCGACGATCCGGGTCTTGGTCTGGTCGTCCGAAAGTTCCTGCGTCACACCGAGATTGATGGGTGCGGTCATGATGATTCATCCCCCTGCCTGTGCTGCGTGAACTGTTCGTGTGATTGCCCCGGCGGGTCGTCGCCGGGACATCGGCCCTGCGCCGACCACCGCTCCAGGTAGGCCTCGACCTGCCCGGCGAGCTGTCCGTGATCCGGCCGGCGATGCAGTGCCGTCGCGGCGGCGCGCAGTGTCCGGTTTGCGGCGCGCCGGAGGTCGGCGTCGTCCATCCCCATCCGGGCGGCATCCCGCCACCGGCCCTGCACCGGCGCGCACGAGTCGCGCGCCTCCTGGGCGGCCGCGCAATCGTCCAGCAGCGCGCCGATGACGGCCGGCGGCACACTCCACCACTGGCCGGGCTGCGCGTCGATGAACCTGACCTCGAGGTACCCCTTCGGCCGGACCTGCGGGAATAGCGTTGTCAGGTGGTAGGCCAGGTCATCGGCCGTTGCCGGCGATCGGTCGGGCACCGCAGCCCGGCCCAGCTGCAGCCACGTCCGGAACGTCAAACCCGCCGGCGCCGACCAGGATCCGCGCTGCCGCCGGATCATCATCAGCGGGGCGTCGAGCGCCCAGCGGGCGAAGGCGGCCGGTACCTCCTCGCCGGGTCTGCGCTCCGGGACACCGGTCCGAGCCGGATCGAGGTCCAGCCACACGGCCTGGCGGGTGCTCTTCCACCCGGTCAACCGGCCATGTCGGTGGGGTGAGTTCGCGAACGCGGCCACCAGGGCTGGGCCGATCGCGTGCAGCAGATCCCAGCGTTCGGCAAACCCGGCTACGGGTGCCGGCGAGCCACGGCGACCGGGTCCTGGCGGGTGAACTCCGGCCTCGACATTGACCTGCACCGACGCCGTTGAACACATCATGGTGCGGCCGGCCGTGCCCCAGCCGTCGAGGTAGCGCTCCATCGCGACATAACGGGGTTCGTCGGTGATGCGCCGGGCCGGGTGGACCGGATCCACTCCGACACCGGAAAGGACGGCGCCGTGCCTGGCGGCCCGACGGTGGAGCTCGGACAGGTCTCGGCGAACCGTGCCGATGGTGTCCGGGAGATTCGAACCGGGGCGGGAGCTGAGCTCGACCTGCCCACCGGGTTCCACGGTCAATCGGCCGTCCAGGTGGCCCTCGCCGAGGTCGGCGAGCAATGCCGGATACCGATGACGCGGGTAAGGCGCCGCGAGCCCGGGCGTCTTGCGGGCATCTGCGACCAGCAATTCCACTTCGACCCCGATCTGGGACGGCGGACCGTTCTTGAAACAGGTGCGCGGGATCCACGCCTCCGCCGCCGCCTCGGACAGCGGGGGCTCGATGGCGGTGGACACGGTGTTGATCGACAGGCTCTCGACGGAACGCATGTTTGACCTCCGGGCGACGTTCGGCGAAGTACGTTCCACAGTGTGTCCCGTACCACCGACAGTCGTTACGAAACGTTCGGTGAACGACTTCTTTCCGATCTCGGTCAGGTTCGAACTCCTGACCCGGCTGCAGCGTGTTTACCGCAGTAACCGAAGTGTTGACCAAAGTCAGGTATCGGCCGTGTGGAGGTGGTGCGGGTGGGCGTCGACGGGGGCGCCCACAGCGCCAGGTCCCGGAGCAGCGGTGTTCGGCGCACCGGTGCCGGGGGGGACGGTGCCGACAGCGCCAACGATGCGGAGCTGTTGCGGGCCCTGCATGACGAACATGCTGCCGCGCTCTGGGGATTTGTCCTGCACCTCACCGGCGGGGACCGTGGCCGCGCCGAGGACGTGGTTCAGGAGACGCTGTTTCGGGCCTGGCGACGACCGGCAGTGCTGGAACAACAGGACGCGTCGGCCCGCGGCTGGCTGTTCACCGTCGCCCGCAACATTGTGGTGGACGACTGGCGGGCGGCTCAGCGTCGGCCGACCACGTCGTCGGAACTGGTGGCCGAACCACTGGAGCCGGACGCCACCGATACGGCGCTGCAGTCGATCATGGTGGCCGATGCGCTCCGCCGGTTGAGCAAAGACCACCGAGCTGTCCTCCTGGAGTGCTATTTCCGGGGATGCACAGCCGGCCAGGCGGCGGTCCGGCTCGACGTCCCGGTCGGCACGGTGAAGTCGCGCCTGCACTACGCGCTGCATGCGCTCCGATTGATCTTGGAAGAGATGGGGGTGGTGACGTGACTGAATTCAGTCCGGACGGGGACATCTGCCAGAGCGACGCCGCCTATGTGCTCGGCGCGCTGTCGCCGGGCGACCGGCGGGCGTTCGAGGATCATCTGCGGGACTGCGCCGACTGCCGGGATTCGGTGCAGCGGCTGGCCGGCATGCCTGGGCTGCTGGCGCTGACGACGGCCGAGACCCTGCAGGACGCGGGCCCGCAGGTCCCCGATTCGCTGTTGCCGTCGCTGGTCGTCAGGGCACGTGGGGTGCGACGGCGCCAGGGCTGGCTCGTCGGCGGGCTGCTGGCAGCGTCGATCGCGTTGATCCTGGCCTTGGTCGGGACGGTGGTGCTGCGGCCGTCCGCCGAGGGAACCGTCGCTGCGGGCACGGCACCGTCCAGCACGTCGGCGTCCACGCCCCCGGTGGAGCCAGAGCCGATGTTTGCGCTGGAGCCAGGGCCGATGTCGGCGTCGTTGGAACTGGTCGAGAAGAAGTGGGGCACGGCCATCACCGTGTTCTGCAAGTACGACCAGGACATCGACAGCTCAACGCCCTACGACCTGGCCGTCGTGGACACCGACGGCAATCTCACCTCGGCAGGTACCTGGCGGGCCGTGCCCGGCGTGACCGCGAGGGTGGTGACTGCCACCGCGGTGCCGCGGGACCGGATCGCCGCGCTTGAAGTACAACTCCCGGACGGCACCACGATCTTGCGGTACGACGAGTAACGGTCAACCCGGTTTCGAGTCCGCCGGTAGGGCGGCGCGACCGGCGTTGGGGCCGTCGTTCACGGGCGTTGTCGGTGCGGCGTGCTGAGATCGGTACATGGATCAGCCGTCGCCGGGGGAGTCGTTCGACAGATGACCGTTGACCGAACGAATGAGTTGCCGTCCGCCGTCGGCGATCGCTCGAGAGTGGCTGCCCTGAGCCTGGCGCGATTGACGGACCGGATGACCTTCTCCCGGGCGACGGACTATGTCGATACGGGTGCCGTCATCGAGGTTGCTTTGCACCAGAACCCTTTTCGGATCAGCGGCCGGGTGCAGGGCACGAACCGCGCGCCTTACACGTGTGCGGCCACGGTCGTTCAGGGCGCCTCTGGCCTGGTCACCTCGTTGAACGGTGTCTGCAGCTGCCCGGTGGTGACCAACTGCAAGCACGTTTTCGCGATGGCCATCACCGCGTTCCGGGAGATGCGGGCGCTGCAGGCGACGTCCGACCGGCACCTGGCGCTGGCCGCCAGTAATGGACGTATCCTGCTGCGCCCGGAGGCGGTCCCGGCGCCACCGGCCGCGTGGCAGCGCTCGATGACGGACCTGCTGACCAATGACGTCCCGGACCGGGATGAGCAGGGTGAGCCGTTGGGGCTTCAGGTGGAGCTGATTCCGGTCACACCGACCTCCGGGCGGCGAATCGGGACCGGGCCGGTCCCCGCGGTGCGCGTAGGGCTCCGGCCGGTGGTCCGGGGCCGCAAGGGCGGCTGGATCCGCACCGGAGTGTCCTGGGACAAGATCAGCGCGCACCAACTCAGGCAGCTAGGGCCGCGAGCGGATCACGTTCGGTTGTTGCGCGAGATCCACCTCCTGCACTCACTGTCGATCACCGCGCGGTACTTCTCCTACGACATCAACTACCTGTATCTGGACGGCATCGGTAGCAGGCGCATCTGGGACCTGCTGGCCGAGGCACGCTCGGCCGGCATCGAAATCGTGCAGTCGGGACGGGGACAGCCGGCGGTGACCGTGTCCGACGGCCGGGCCGAAATTGTCCTCGAAGCCGACCGGGCGGGGGGCGACCTGGTCATCGGGCCAACCGTCGCCGTTGACGGACAGCCGGTCGGTCCCGTCGAGTTCGCGCTACTGGGCGACCCGGTGCACGGCGTCGCCTACTGGGCGGCGGGTGCGGACATGAACAGTTCCGGACTGACGCTGGTGCCGTCGAGCCAGCCGGTTTCCGCCGAGCTGCGGCAGTTCCTGTCCGGCGGCGCCGTCCGCATCCCTGCGCAGGACGAGGCGGACTTCGTCCGCGACTACCTACCCAGGCTCGCTCGGCGGGTGCCGGTGGTGTCCGCGACCAGCGTCATCACCGTTCCGGAAAAGTATCCGCCGACACTGTCGTTGACCGTCACCGGTCTGGCGGGCCATCGGGCCGGCCTCGCATGGGAATGGTGCTATCGGTTCGGGGACACCAGCACAGCATTGCCGTTGTGGTCGTCAGGTGCTGACCCGGTGCCACGTGACAGGGAAAGCGAACACGTTGCGCTGCAGGCGTTGTCCCTCACCCCGCAGGAGGCTGCGCAACTCACCGGGCCGAGTCGGCTCGGCCGGCGGTTGGCCCCCAGGATGACCCTCGACGGTCTCGCCGCCGTTGAATTCTTCTCCACCACGCTGCCCAGACTTCGCGAACTGCCGCAGCTCACCGTGACCGTGATCAACGAACTCTCGTTCCGGGCGGCCGAGCAGGCACCGGTCATTTCGCTGTCGCATTCCGAGAGCGACGATCGTGACTGGTTCAACCTCGGCATCACGGTGACGATCGACGACGAGGAAGTCCCGTTCGACGAATTGTTCAAGGCGCTGGCCGCCGCCGAGGAATTCATGATCCTGCCGAGCGGTACCTACTTCGCACTGGCAGGCGGGCCGTTCGAGAAGCTCCGGCAGTTGATCGAGGAGGCCAGAGGGATCGAGGACGTACCCGGCAGGACGCTCAAGCTCAGCCGGTTCCAGGCATCGCTGTGGAATGAACTCACCGACATCAGCGTCGTCACCGAGCAGGCGGCGGCCTGGCAGAACTCCGTCGGCGGACTGCTGGCCGGCGACGCGGCCATCGAACGCGAAGTCCCGGCGACGCTGCGTGCGAAGCTGCGTCCCTATCAGCAGGACGGCTTCAACTGGCTCGCCTTCCTGTACGACCACGGCCTCGGCGGTGTTCTCGCCGATGACATGGGCCTGGGAAAAACTGTGCAGACGCTCGCGCTGATCTGCCACGCCCGGCTCGAACGCCCAGGTGCGGGGCCCTTCTTGGTTGTCGCGCCGACGAGTGTCGTCGGCAACTGGGCCGCGGAATGTGCGAAGTTCGCTCCCGGACTGCGGATTGTTGCGGTCACCGAAACCGCGGCCCGCGGCGGAATGGACCTGCCGAAATTGGTTCGGGGCGCCGACATCGTCGTCACCTCTTATGCGCTGTTCCGCCTGGATTTTGCCAAGTATTCCGCCCTCGCCTGGTCCGGATTGATTCTTGACGAGGCGCAGGTCGTCAAGAATCACCAGTCCAAGGCGTTCCAGTGCGCGATCAAGCTTGCGACCCCTTTCAAACTCGCGATCACCGGCACGCCGATGGAGAACAATCTGCTGGAGCTGTGGTCCATCTTCGCGGTGACCGCCCCGGGTCTCTTTCCGCAGTGCGCCCGATTCCGGGAGTACTACCAGACTCCGATCGAACGCTCCGGCGACTCTGATCGGCTCGCGCAACTTCGGCGACGCATCCGGCCGCTGATGCTGCGCCGGACAAAGGAAGAAGTCGCGAAGGATCTGCCGCCCAAACAGGAGCAGGTCATCGAGCTGGAGATGAACGCCCAGCACCGCAAGGTCTACGAGACGCACCTGCAACGTGAACGGCAGAAAGTCCTCGGCCTGATCGACGACATGTCCAAGAACCGCTTCGAGATCTTCCGCTCCCTGACCCTGCTGCGGCAACTGAGCCTGGACGCCTCACTGGTCGACGAGCAGTACGCAATGGTGCCGTCCACCAAATTGGACGCCCTGATGGACCAGGTCGGCGATGTCGTCGCCGAAGGGCACCGGACACTGATCTTCAGCCAATTCACCGGCTTTCTCGACAAGGTGCGGAGGCGAATGGACGCCGCCGGGATCGAGTACTGCTATTTGGACGGGACCACCCGGAACCGGCCCGCGGTCATCGCCGAATTCAAGTCCGGCAGCGCGCCCGTTTTTCTGATCAGCCTGAAGGCAGGTGGCGTCGGGCTCAACCTCACCGAAGCCGATTACTGCATCCTGCTGGACCCGTGGTGGAATCCGCAGGCCGAGAATCAGGCGATCGACCGTATCCATCGGATCGGCCAACAGAAGAACGTCATGGTCTACCGGCTGGTCGCCAAGGACACCATCGAGGACAAGGTGATGGCGCTCAAGGCGACCAAGGCGAAACTGTTCAGCAGCATCATGGATTCCGGGACGGCGCAGGCAAGCGCGCTGACCGCTGCCGATATCCGGGAATTACTCAGCTGACGGCCGCGCGGCACCCTCGTTGTCGGGGTGTCTCGCTACCCTTCTGCCATGTTCCCGGGACACGAGCCGATCGCCACAGGTGGGATCCCTACTGGAGGGATCCATACTGGTGGGATCGCTACCGAGGGGTCAACGGAGGCGTCAACGGACGGCCCAACAATGGACCTGCGGGCAGCCGATCAGCTTCGACTGTCCGCGCTGAGATACGCCACCAGTACCGAAGCCGGCCAGTACCTGTCGGTCATGCGGGTGTTCACCGGCGGCACGTCCGGCCTGATGAGTGATCTCTCGGCAGGCGAGGTGTCCGATCGGCTGGCCGCCGAACACGGGATGCTGCTGGAGGAGCCGACCGTCGAGGATCGCCTGTCGTACCTGGCCGAACACGGCAACCTGGCCCGCTCGCCGCGGGAGAGCCGCGCACGGACCATCGAGGAGTACCTGCGAACCCGCTCCCGGTATCAGTTGACCGCGTTGGGCGAACTCACCCACCGCCTGGTCGAGGAGCTCCTGGGGGCCACCGACACCGTCCGCGAGGTCTCCACCGAGATGCTCGGCGCCATTCATCAGGGCCTCGCCGAGCTGGATCGGCTCGACGCCGGGGCCGTTGCGGTGATGGATCCGGAAGAGCTTTCGCGGCGGATCAGTACGGTCTTCGTCCAGCACCGCAACCTGGTCGAGTCGACCAGGGAGTTCTATTCCTACCTCGGTCAGGTGCTCGGCCGATACGACCTGGGCCGGGAGGATTTCCGGGCGTTCAAGACGGTGCTGCTCGATTATCTGCAGCGTTTCGTTGATGAGATCGCCAGGCACATGCCGCAGATCGGCGACATCCTCGAGCGACTGGTGCCCAGGGTGCCGGCGCTCGTCGCCAGGGCCAACGACCGGCCCGGGCTGGTCGATGTCACCGGGGTGGCCGCGCGGCGCAATCCCGGGTTGGCGGAGGCGGACTGGCAGGGTCTTCGCAGCTGGTTCCTCGGCGGGGGCGGTCGAGAGTCCGACGCGGCCCAGGTGCGGTCGCTCGCGACCGACGCGATGCGTGCCCTGGTAGTCAACCTGCGGCGCATCGTCGGCGAGCCGGGACGTGAAGTCAGCCGGCGGGCGGACGTGATGGATCTTGCCCGGCGGTTCGCCGCGGCCGACGACCAGACCGCACATGCCCTGTGGGCCAATGTCTTCGGGCTCTATCCGGCGCGGCACCTGGGTTTCCCCGCGGCCGAGTTCGCGGATGTTCCGGCCACGGCGTCGTGGTTGCGGTCCGCAGTGGCCGACGTCCCGGTCAGTCTTCTCGAGCGGGGCGAACGCAGACTGAGCGGCCGGGTTTCGGCCGCGGAGGACTTCACGGCAGTCAAGGCGCATCGGCTGGCGATCCGCCGCGCACAGGAAAGCTCGCGCCTGCTGGCGCTGACCGAACTCGCGGCCCATGCGGGTCTCGCGAACGGCCGGACACTGACCAGCCAGGCCCGCGGAGCGCTGTTGGATCTGCATTCCCGGGCAATGGCCGATCATGCCGCCGACGCATCGAGTGCCCGGGATTGGCGTCACGAGGCGGCGGAGTATTTCGATCCCTCCGCCGAAGTCGGCATCAGGATCAGGGCCGACCCTGCTGCGGACACCCGGATCCACAGCCCCGACGGCGATCTCACCTTTCACGGGATGACCATCGAGATTCTTGTCGCCGAGCGGCGCTACGAATCATCGAGCGCAACCGACGACGCGGACCTGCGGGAGCGGTCCGCGTGAGCGGCCCGAGAACGACCCGCGCCCTGTTGGATCGGCCGGGCGATGCGGCCGATCTCCGGGCGGCCGCCGAGCGGCGGCAGGCGATGCGCGCCCTGCTGGCAACCCCGCTCCTACACGCCGGTGGGCCTCAGGAAACGGACCGGAACGCGCAGGATCTGCTGCTGGTTCGGCGCCACCGCGAAGCGATCACTGCGGAATTTGCCAATGGCCTGCGTTACCGGTTGATCGTCGAACCTGCCGGAGCCCGCCTGGTGAAGTCCGGGTTGGGACCGGACGGGTCGCGGCCGCTGCGCCGGCCGGCCAGGGGCGGCGTCGCCGGACGGGCGTTCACGCCGCGCGGCTACGCCTTGCTAATGGTCACCATGGCCGTCCTGATGCGGGTCAGATCTCAGCTGATGCTCGCCGAACTCGTCGGTGAAATCCGTTCCGCCGCAGCTGATGTCGATATTGCGATCGATCTGGACTCGGCTGTCGATCGCCGCCTGCTGCACACCGTGCTGCTGGTCCTGATCGACTTCGGGGTAGTCCTGGAACAGGACGGCGACCTGGAGCACTGGGCGGAGAACAGCGCCGCCCAATCGCTGCTCGAGGTGTCGATGGAGCGGCTCGGCCTCCTGCTGGCGGTCCCGATGCCGACCGGAATCAGCACCACCGACATCCTGAACCCCGCGCCGTTGAGCTCCGGGGCGGGCGGCGCCCGAATCGCCACCCGGCGGATGCTGGCGGAATCACCCCTGCTGACCACCGAGGACCTTGACCCGGAATATCGGGAATGGTGGGCACGCACCCGCTTCCAGCAGGTCGACTGGTTCGATCGGGTCCTCGGGCTCCGGCTCGAGCTGCGAGCCGAAGGTGCCTTGGCCATCGATCCCGACGAGGAACTATCCGACGAGCAGTTTCCCGGCACCGGGACGGTCCGGCACGCCGCGCTGCTGGTGTTGGTGGAACTGTCCGGCGAGATCAGGGAGCGGTCACGAACATCGACCGGCCGCTCTTCGGCCTGGTGGCCGGTATCCGACGAGGCCTTACAAGGCTGCGTTGATGCGGTGGTGGCCGAACATCGCAAGGGTTTCCGGAAGGAATTCCGGGAGGATCCGGTCGCCTTGCGGTTCGAGGTCATTGCCCTGCTCAGTCGGATGGGTCTGCTGCGCGCCGCGGGGCCGGATTGGCTCGTCCACGCGGCGGCCGGCCGGTATGCGGTCACCGTGCAGACCACCACCGATCGACCCGGGAAGTCGGCCGGCCCGGGCCTTTTCGATGTGACGGACGGGCAGGGCGAGTGAGCGTGACCGCTGCGGGGCAGGTCGGAACCCTCGCCGATCGGCCGACGACCGCCGCGGCCGGCGGCAACGCTGAGTTGGCAGCTGCACCCACGGCGCCGGAGAGGTTCCGGTTGTCCAGGGCGGGCATCTTCAATGTCTGGCAATACGACGAACAAGTCTTCGAGTTTGCCGATGGCAGGCTGCTCCTGCGTGGTACCAACGGCGCCGGCAAGTCGAAGACGCTGGAGATGCTGCTGCCGTTCGTCCTCGACGGCGACGCCGGATCCATGGACGCCACCGGTCGGCGCGGTTCAGGGTTGATCTGGCTGATGTCCGAGGGGATCACCACGGGCGCCTCGTCACGGCTCGGCTACCTCTGGGTCGAGTTCGCCAGGACCGACACCGCCGGTGTCCGGCACACGCTGACCTGCGGCGTCGGGTTGCGGCTCGGTGCGTCGGCCAAACAGGTCGGGAAGTGGTACTTCACCACCACCAGAAGAGTTGACGCGGCGGACCTCTGCCTGACGACCGAGAACGGCCCGCTCACCGTCCGTGCGCTGGAGGAGGAAATTGGCGAATCCGGTCGAGTTTTCCAACGTCCCGGCGAGTTCCGCGCCCACGTCGGCAAGGTGCTGTTCGGACTCCAGCCCGACAGGTACGACGAGCTCCTCCGGCTGCTGTATTGGTTACGCCGCCCGCAAGTGGGCGAGGATATCGACCCGAAGAAGATCGCCGAGATGCTGGGTTACGCCCTGCCGGCGCTGCCGGACCAGGCGGTCAAGCAGGTGGGGGCCACCTTTGACGAGCTGACCGCGTTCGGGGAGCGGATCGCGCGCCGGCAGGACGCCCTGGTCGCGCTGGGGCAGTTGGCCGATGCGTACCGCCGCTACTCCAAGGGTGTGACGGCGCTGCGGTCCCGGGCCTTGGTGGAATCGGCCAACAGGCAGGCGGCGGCCGCCAGGGAGTACACGCAGCACATCACGCAGTTCCAGGCACTGACCGAGCGGCTGGCGGCGGAACGGCTCGATCACGCTGCCGCGGGGCAACTCCAGCAGACCGCCGCGGCGACGCTGCACGAACTTGACCGGAGCCCCGGGGCGGACCGGCGCCGTGAGCTGGAGTTGCAGCGGGCGGCCGCACGGCGTCTGGCGGCGCAGGCCAGCGAGCTCGCCACCCGAACCGCTGCCGACCAAGGTCGCAGCATCCGGTCCCGGAAATCGGCCGACGACGCGACGAACCGATTGGTGCGCGAACAATCCGGCGTCATCCAGCAGGTCCGCGAGCTCGCGGAGGCCGGCGCGGAGCTCAGGGTGAGTGCGCCGGTCGTTCCTCAGGATGCGGCGTGGGATGTCGACGCGGCGATGGGTGCGGAATTGGATGAGGCGACCCTCGGGGAGCTTGCCGAGCGGAACCTGCTTCCCTGGGAGCAGGTCGTCCCGGCCGCCACCGAGATGTCCCAGCAACTGGCCGGGGTGCTCGCCCTCCTTGACGACCTCGCCCGGGCGTTGGCCGAGATGGAGCGGCGATCTGCTCGGGTCGAGGCCGACGACCGGGAACTCGCGACCGCGGACGCAAAAGCCGAGCAGGCCGAGGGCCGGCTGGCGGACGCCAACAGCGAGGTCGCAACAGCGGAGGACGGCTATCGGCGTGAGCTGGCCGGGTGGCAGGTCGATGACCGGCGCGGCGGGGTGAATGTTGACGATCTGTTGGCCGGCGATCCGGACGGCGAGGCGATCGCCACACTGCCGACCAGGGCCAGGGAACGGGCCGCGCCGGCCGAGCGGTCGCTGGCCGATCAACGGGCCGAGCGGCAGAACGCAGCACTGTCGGCACGGGCCGAGCAGGCCGAGCGGACCGCCGAACGGGCTGCGGTCGCGGCCAGGAAAGATCCGGAACCCCCTGCGCCGCAATGGGATCGGGACGGCCGGGAGCAGACGATCGGAATGCCGCTGTGGCGGCTGGTGGACGTCCAACCTGAGGTCGATGAAGCCCACCGGGCCGGCCTGGAGGCCGGCTTGCAGGCCGCCGGCTTGCTCGATGCCCTCGTCCTGCCCGACGGCACCGCCCTGGACCCCGGTACCAGGGACGTGGTGCTCGAGCCGGGGCACCGCGCCCCGGGGGCGAGCCTGACCGCGCTGCTCCGGCCGAGTATCCCCGACGGCAGTCCGGTCGACGGCGCCACCGTGACCCGCCTGCTCGCATCCATCGCTGTCCAGCCGGCACCCGCCGGCGGCCCGACGAGTGTCGGCGCCCCGGGCGTTGCTGCTGTCGGAGTCGACGGCAGTTTCCGGTTGGGCCCGTTGACCGGCCGAAGCACCAAACCCGCAGCCCAGTACCTGGGCGCAACCGCCCGAGCCGCCGAGCGGCTGCGCCTGCTAGCGGTCCTGGACGAGCAGATCGCCCAAGCCGTCATCCTCGCTGAGAAGGCCGAAACGCAGGCCGAGCTACTTGGCCGGCAGCTCGACGAGCTGCGGACCTGGTTGGGGCAGGCCCCGACCGGGCGCACGGTGCTCGACGCCTGGCGGGCCAGGGACCTCCGGGAGGAACAGCGTGACGAGGCTCGGGCGGCGGCGGCCGCGGCCGGACGACGGGCCGAACAGTCCCGTGCGGCTCTTGCCGAGTCCCGCGACCGCGCACAGGAACTGGCCAACCGGGCCGATGTCGCACCGAAGGCCGATCTGGTAGCTGCTCGCCGGCGGGACGCGGACGAGGCACGCCGTCTTGCCGCCGGCGTACCGACGAGCGTGTCCCGGCTGCAGGCGGAGGTTCGTAGTTGGGTCGGCGCGGTCGTCCGGGCGGTGGACGACCGGCTGTCGGCCCAGGAATCTGCGGAGCAGGCCGAGACGGCGCACAACGAGGCTGACCTGGCCCAGACGCAGTACCGGGCGGCGATGACGGCGGCCGACCCGGAACTGAAGGATCTGGCAGAGCGAATCGGGCAGGCGCGCACCGACGAACGCGAGGCGAAGCTGGCCGGCGCCAGATTGCAGGCGGCCATCGAGCAGACCGCCCGGGACCAGGGCCGCGCCGAAGAGGCGGTTGCCGGTTCGGCGGATGCCGTGAGCGCGGCCGAACAGGCATTGGCATCTGCCGAACGCGACCTGCGCTTCCTGGCACAAATCCCAGGGCTGGTCGGCGCGGCCTTCGACGACCAAGCCGGTGCCGTCGAACCGCGGGCCGAGCGGGTCGAGCCGGCCGTCGATGAGCACGGTGTCGCCGCTCATGACCAGGGTGTCGCCGATGCCCAGCCGGGCACCGACCGCGGCGCCGCGGCAACCCTGGCGGCAACGCAGCAGGGCACCGCCCTGATCCGGCTCGCCAGACGGTGGGTGCGTGAACTCGGTGATCAGCCCGAACTGTCGGTCAACATCCTGCACAAGGCCGCCCAGGAGGCAAACACCACCGCCGCCGCTGACAACGACCCCAGGATCACCGAGGAGGGCGGGCTGTGGTCCGCGCAGGCCGAACACAACGGGGCGACCGGGCCGATCACCGAGATCGTCCGGATGCTCGGCGCCGCCGTCACGGAAGACAAGGACCTGCTCACCGACCGCGAACGGCGACTGTTCGAGGAACATCTGCTCGGCGACCTCGGCGAGGCATTGCGGGCCAGGCTGCAGGAGGCCGAGGAACTAGTGGCCGCCACCAACAGGATCCTGGCATCTGTCAGCACGTCGCAGGGGATCAGAGTGCGGCTGGACTGGGCCGTTCGGGATGACGCGGGGATCGGCGCAGCGGAGGCGGTTCGGCTGTTGCGCCGGATGAGCCAGCTGAGCAGCGCCGAACGGGAACGGCTGCGCGAGCTGATGCACGACATCATCGAGAACGCCAAGGCCGATGCCCCCGAACTGTCCTACACCGAGCATCTGGGCACGGCGCTGGACTACCGGTCCTGGCACGGCTTCACCGTCCGGATCAACCGACCCGAGTGGGCGGGCGCCTGGCGACCGTTGACCAGAACCACCGGCTTGAGCCAGGGCGAGCAGAAGGTGGTTTGCTACCTGCCGCTGTTCGCTGCCGCTGCTGCGCATTTCACCGCCGTCGCCGGCGCGCACGCACCGCATGCACCCCGGTTCATCCTGTTGGACGACGCGTTCCCGAAGATTGACGTGCACACTCATCCGCTGTTGTTCGGGCTGCTCGTCGACCTCGATCTGGATTTCGTGATCACCAGTGAACGGCTCTGGGGTGACACGCCACGGCTGCCGTCGTTGGCGATCTACGAAACGCTGCGGGCCCCTGGGGAAATCGGCATCGCGCAATACGAGTACCGGTGGGACGGCCGGCGACGGACCACCGTCGACAGGTGACGGCAGCAGCCCCGCAGTGGGCCTATTCGAGGGAACTGGAACCCCTGTGGCGCAGCGCCTTTCGCGCGCTGGAGCGATCCGGTCGGAATCTCCCACGCACCGTCGCGATCAACGGCCTCACCGAAAGCAGTCGACGGGAGATCGGCGCGCTGGTCGGCCGGGTGCTGCTCGACCCGGACGTCCGGCTCGATGTCGCCTCGCTGCAGGACGTGCTGCTGGTGCGCTGCGGACTGGGCCTGCTGGACCTGGTCGAGGCCGTTCTCGGACCGGTCCCCGATCGGGCGCAACTTGCCGCCGACGCGTCAGCGGCGCGCGCCGGTCCGGTGCGGGCGGCGCTGGACTCGTTGACCGATGCCGAGCGCGCAGCCTGGGGAACGGTGTGGGCCGACGGGATCACCCGTCAGGGACTCGTCGCCCGGTTCGGGCTCACCACAGCCGACCTCCGGGGCGTCGTGGCCGCGATCAGCCGGCTTCCGGTCAGTGGGTTGAGCCGTCCGCAGTTCGCGGCGGAGGCATTCGGCGACGCACATGCACTCGATCCAGGAACCGTTCGAGAGTCGTTGGTGCTCAGGGGGTTGGCCGCGCGAGCCGGCGAACCCATGCCCACCGAACAGGTTGCCCGGCGGCTGGCGTGGGAGGCCGCCGGGGTGCTGCCGGACCTGGTGTCGTCGACCTGCCTGCTCGCCGGGGTCGCGCCGATCGCCGAGCAGGACGACCCGGCCGTCGAGCCCGGTCGATCGTCGGCCCTGCGGCGGCTGCGCGCCGCGGCTGCGGCGGGCGATCCGATCCATCTCACCGGGTGGGACCTGCGGGCGCTGCCCGCGGTCTGGCCTGGCGTGACGCGAGTGCTGGTGTGCGAGAACCCGCAGGTACTGGAGGCGGTGGTCGGCCGATTCGGCACCGGAGTTCCGGTGATCTGCACGTCCGGCCAGCCCAGCCTGGTCACGATGGACGTCCTGCGGCGACTGCGCGCGGGCGGCGCGCGACTGGACTACCACGGCGATTTCGACTGGCCCGGCATTGCCATCACGAACCGATTGGTCCAAGCCGTCGGGGTGCTGCCGTGGCGGATGGCGGCTGCCGATTACCTCGCGGGTGCGCGACGCACCGAGCTGCCCCTTCTCGGCGGTCCGTCGGTGGCCGGCTGGTCGGAGTCGTTAACGGCGGCGATGCAGGAAACGGGCGTCGCCGTGCACGAGGAGGTGGTACTCGACCTGATCCTGGCCGCCCTGGCGCAGGACTGGGCAGTGCCACCCGTTCCCATGACAAGCGGACAAACGGCCGGTTAACGGACTGTTTCATCCATTGACACCGCAACGGCCCTGCCCTGCACTGAAGCACGTGAATGCCTCGTCCGCACGTGAAGTGGTTGTCGTCGGCAATGTCGGGATCGATACCAATGTCTTTCTGCACAGCTCGACCGACCTGATCGACGGCCTCCGCGAGGAAGGGCATTTCACGTCGAACGTCGACTATGTCGGGCAGGCCGGGGGTTACACCAGCCGCGGGTTCGCCGCGCTCGACCGGCCGACGTCCTTCATCGGGCACGTCGGCGAGGACGTCTTCGGCGCCTGGGTCCGATCGGAGCTGATGGGCGACGGTATTGACCTCACCGGGCTCGGTATCGACCCGGCGGGAACCGCGCGCAGTGTCAACCTCGTCGGTATCGACGGCTCGCGGATCAACTTCTATGACGGCCGGGGACACCAGGACCTGACCGTCGATCCCGAACTGGCCGCGGACCTGTTCGCCGGCGCCAGGCTCGCGTTGTTCCACCTCCCCGATTGGGCCCGTCACCTGCTGCCGGTCGCCCGCCGGGCCGGCGCTGTGATCGCCGGCGATCTGCAGGACGTCCGCGACCCCGACGACGAATATCTCCGGGACTTCCTGGAGGGCGCCGACGTGCTGTTCGTGTCGTCGGCACATCATCTGAACCCGGCGCCGATGCTCAAGCGGTTGGTCCGCCGCAGCGGTGGGGCCACGGTGGTCTGCGGCCGCGGCGGGCTAGGGGTGGCGGTGGCCACCACCGACGGGATTCGCGCGTTTCCGCCGCCGCACAGTCAATTGCCATTGGTGGACACCAACGGCGCGGGCGACGCCCTGGCCGTCGGCTTCCTGGTCGCGCATGAACTCCAGGGCCTTTCGCTGGAAGAATCCGTGCAACGCGCCCAACTGACCGCGCGATGGAGCTGCGCCCAACGGGCCAGCAGCAGCAACCTGATCACGCCGGATGCGCTCGAGGCCATGGTCGTACAGACCAATGCAGCCCTGCGGTCGGCGTGACCCGGTAGAGTGCGGCACAGAAGCACCCAGCGCTGAGGTCCGGCCCGCCACCCGAACGAATCTGACGATGAGTCAGGGTGGGAGTCGAGCCGACGTCTCGATCGCACTGATTCGGGTCCACAGGGGACTACGACGATGCAGGGCAGGCGTCCAGCCCTGACCGTACGGCCAACGATTTGCAGCCATCCCGCTCGCGCGGGTAGTCTGATCAACTGGCCCGGTCCTGCTGGGTCGCTGTCGTATGCCTACAGTCGTGTGCTCGCTTTGGGGCTCTGCCGGTAGGTGGATGATGAGACTCCACCGGCTACCCGGCCGGAGCGTGACCACTACGTCATACCCAGCAGTTCGCCAATAGCTCTGCCTCGTCGCGAAATCGCGAAGGAAGAAGTCGCCAGCACATGCCCACGATCCAGCAGTTGGTCCGCAAGGGCCGCACCGACAAGATCGGCAAGACCAAGACCCCGGCCCTCAAGGGGAGCCCGCAGCGGCGCGGTGTCTGCACCCGCGTCTACACGACCACCCCGAAGAAGCCGAACTCGGCGCTTCGCAAGGTCGCGCGCGTCAAGCTGACCAGCCAGGTCGAGGTCACCGCGTACATCCCCGGTGAGGGCCACAACCTGCAGGAACACTCCATCGTGCTGGTGCGCGGCGGACGGGTGAAGGATCTCCCCGGCGTTCGCTACAAGATCATCCGCGGATCGCTGGACACTCAGGGTGTCAAGAACCGCAAGCAGGCTCGCAGCCGTTACGGCGCGAAGAAGGAGAAGAGCTAATGCCCCGTAAGGGTCCAGCACCGCGTCGGCCGCTCGTCGCCGATCCGGTCTACAACTCGCCCCTGGTCACCCAGCTGGTGAACAAGGTCCTGATGGACGGCAAGCGCTCCATCGCCCAGTCCATCGTTTACGGTGCGCTCGAGGGCTGCCGCGAGAAGTCCGGCAGTGACCCGGTTGTCACCCTCAAGCGGGCGCTCGACAACGTCAAGCCCGCCCTCGAGGTGAAGAGCCGCCGGGTTGGTGGCGCCACCTATCAGGTGCCGATCGAGGTCAAGCCCGGACGGTCCACCACCCTGGCCCTGCGCTGGGTGGTCGGCTACTCCAAGGCACGCCGCGAGAAGACGATGACCGAGCGGCTGATGAACGAACTGCTCGACGCCTCCAACGGGCTCGGTGCCTCCGTCAAGCGACGCGAGGACACGCACAAGATGGCCGAGTCGAACAAGGCCTTCGCGCACTATCGCTGGTAGCCCTGAGCAGTGCCGGGCAGGAATATCGCACCCCTGTTCGGCGCTGTATTGGTGCTGCCCTCTGACGACTCGAGCGTGCAGCACCCCACCCCTGAGCAATTGAGACGAGGAAGCCACCGTGGCCACGAACGCCCTGGAGAAGGTCCGCAATATCGGGATCATGGCGCATATCGACGCGGGCAAGACCACCACGACCGAGCGCATCCTGTTCTACACCGGCATCACCTACAAGATCGGTGAGGTTCACGACGGCGGCGCCGTTATGGACTGGATGGACCAGGAGCAGGAGCGGGGGATCACCATCACCTCCGCCGCCACCACGACGTGGTGGAAGGGTCACAAGATCAACATCATCGACACCCCCGGTCACGTCGACTTCACGGTCGAGGTGGAGCGGTCGCTCCGTGTCCTCGACGGCGCAGTTGCCGTGTTCGACGGTGTCGCCGGCGTCGAGCCGCAAACCGAGCAGGTCTGGCGGCAGGCGGAGAAGTACCACGTGCCGCGGATGTGCTTCGTCAACAAGCTCGACCGCACCGGCGCGAACTTCTTCCGCTGCGTCGACATGATGGTCGAGCGCCTCGGGGCCACCCCGTTGGTGCTGCAGATCCCGATCGGCGCCGAAGGCGATTTCATCGGCGTCGTCGACCTGCTGCAGATGCGGGCCCTGACCTGGCACGGCGAGACCGTCAAGGGCGAGGACTACTCCATCGAGGAGATCCCGGCCGACCTTGCCGACCAGGCTGCTGAATGGCGCGAGAAGCTGATCGAGACCATCTCGGAGAACGACGACGAGGCCATGGAGGCCTACCTCGTCGGCGAAGAGCTGACCCTCGACCAGCTGAATGCGGCCATCCGCCGGGCAACCCTTGCGGGCAAGGTCAACCCGGTCGTCACCGGCTCGGCGTTCAAGAACAAGGGCGTGCAGCCCATGCTCGACGCCGTTGTCGAATACCTGCCGTCGCCGTTGGACGTCGGTGCGATCGATGGCACCCTGACCGACGGCGAGACCCCGGCCGAGCGTCATCCGGACCCGAAGGACTTCTTCTCCGGGCTCGCGTTCAAGGTCGCGACCGACCCGCACCTGGGCAAGCTGACCTTCGTTCGCGTCTACTCCGGCACCTTGAACACCGGCACCCAGGTCGTCAATGCGACCAAGGACCGCAAGGAGCGGATCGGCAAGATCTACCAGATGCACGCCAACAAGCGTGAGGAGCTGGCCTCGGTCAGCGCCGGTGACATCGTCGCGGTCATGGGGCTCAAGCAGACGACGACCGGTGACACGCTGTCCGATCCGGCGCACCAGATCGTCCTGGAGTCGATGAACTTCCCGGATCCGGTCATCTCGGTGGCCATCGAGCCGAAGACCAAGAGTGACCAGGAGAAGTTGGGCACCGCGATCCAGAAGCTCGCCGAAGAGGACCCGACGTTCAAGGTCAAGAACGACGAAGAGACCGGCCAGACGGTCATCTCCGGCATGGGTGAGCTGCACCTGGACATCCTGGTGGAGCGCATGCGGCGGGAGTTCAGCGTCGACGCCAACATCGGTAAGCCGCAGGTGGCGTACCGCGAGACCATCCGCGGCACCGTCGAGAAGTACAGCTATGTCCACAAGAAGCAGACCGGTGGATCCGGGCAGTACGCCAAGATCCTGATCACCGTCGAGCCCTTGGACATGGAGACCTCGGAAGGCGCCACCTACGAGTTCGTCAACGCCGTCACCGGTGGACGCATCCCGAAGGAGTACATCCCTTCGGTGGACGCCGGTGCGCAGGACGCCCTGCAGTACGGCATCCTGGCCGGCTACCCGGTGCTCGGCGTCAAGCTGACCCTGGTCGACGGTGCCTACCACGAGGTCGACTCGTCCGAAATGGCGTTCAAGATCGCGGGTTCCATCGCGATGAAGGAAGCCGCCCGGATGGCCAAGCCGGTCCTGCTGGAACCGTTGATGAGCGTCGAGGTCGTCACCCCCGAGGACAACATGGGTGACGTGATCGGTGACCTGAACTCGCGGCGTGGCCAGATCCAGGCCATGAGCGAGCGGTCGGGGGCCCGCGTGGTCACCGCGCTGGTTCCGCTGTCGGAGATGTTCGGCTACGTCGGCGACCTGCGGTCGCGGACCCAGGGCCGGGCGTCGTACTCGATGGTGTTCGACCGTTACGCGGAGGTCCCGGCGAACGTGGCGAAGGAAATCATCGCGAAGCAGAACGGCGAGTAATTGCACTAACTGAGCGGTACGGATTGGCCCGAATGCGTGGCCATCCGTACCCTCCACAGTCGTAGTCGGCGGGGTGTGAGCCCCACCGACACGGGTCCTGGTTCGACACCGAGCCTGGTCCAGATCCAACCACCAACGCCCTGACGACCTGCATTACCTTCAAGTCGCGCGGCGCATCATCAAGTCCTGAGGAGGACCAGCAGTGGCGAAGGCGAAGTTCGACCGGAGCAAGCCGCACGTCAACATTGGCACCATTGGCCACGTTGACCACGGCAAGACCACTCTGACAGCGGCCATCACCAAGGTCCTGGCAGACAAGTACCCGACCCTGAACCAGGCGTCGGCTTTCGACCAGATCGACAAGGCGCCGGAAGAGCGTCAGCGCGGCATCACCATCAACATCGCGCACGTCGAGTACCAGACCGAGAAGCGCCACTACGCGCACGTCGACGCCCCTGGTCACGCTGACTACATCAAGAACATGATCACCGGTGCTGCCCAGATGGACGGTGCGATCCTGGTCGTTGCCGCCACTGACGGCCCGATGCCGCAGACCAAGGAGCACGTGCTCCTGGCCCGCCAGGTTGGAGTTCCGTACATCCTGGTCGCCCTCAACAAGGCCGATATGGTTGACGACGAGGAGATCCTGGAGCTCGTCGAGCTCGAGGTTCGCGAGCTGCTCGCCGCCCAGGAATTCGACGAGGACGCCCCGGTTATCCGCACCTCCGGCCTGAAGGCCCTCGAGGGTGACCCGAAGTGGATCGAGACCGTCGTCGAGCTGATGAACGCGGTGGACGAGTCCATTCCCGAGCCGGTCCGCGACACCGAGAAGCCGTTCCTGATGCCGATCGAGGACGTTTTCACGATCACCGGTCGTGGCACCGTCGTCACCGGCAAGGTGGAGCGCGGCTCGATCAACGTCAACGCCGTTGTCGAGATCGTCGGCATCAAGCCGAAGTCGTTCCAGACCACCGTCACCGGCATCGAGATGTTCCGCAAGCTGCTCGACTCGGCAACCGCCGGCGACAACGCCGGTCTGCTGCTTCGTGGCACCAAGCGGGAAGAGGTCGAGCGCGGCCAGGTTGTCGTCAAGCCCGGCTCGATCACCCCGCACACGGAGTTCGAGGCGAAGGTCTACATCCTGGGCAAGGACGAAGGCGGCCGGCACACGCCGTTCTTCAACAACTACCGCCCGCAGTTCTTCTTCCGTACCACCGACGTGACCGGTGTCGTTCAGCTCCCCGAGGGCAACGAGATGGTCATGCCCGGTGACACCACGGAGATGACCGTGACGCTGATCCAGCCGATCGCCATCGAAGACGGCCTGCGCTTCGCCATCCGGGAAGGTGGCCGCACCGTCGGCGCCGGCTCGGTGACCAAGATCATCAAGTAGTTCCGGCAGGCTGCGGCCTGCTGCGCACGACCTCAGGGCCCCGCTCGCGATTCGTCGCAAGCGGGGCTTTTTGGGTGTTCGGCTCGGGGGTTGGTGTGGCAAGGCCACGGCGTTCGGGTGGGACCAGTATGTCCGGCCAACCGCGTGTGTCACTGAGCAACCTGCCGGGCGGTTGGTCAGTAGCCCCTGGGGTTGTTCAGATGGGGGATCGCCGGCTTGTTGGGCTCAGCGCGGCACCTGGAGCGCCGATTCCGCGGTCCAGCTCCCGGAGATTCCGCCGGCGTCGACAACACGGCGTCCACGGACGATCGCGGCATTGATCTTGGCAACCATGGCCGAAGGGTTTTGCAATTCGGCCCAGACGAACCGCACCACCACGTACCCCAGGCCGCGGATCAGGTCCTCGCGGGCTTTCTCGGCGATGACGACGTCTTCGGCAGTCTGCCCAGGTTGCAGCGGCTTTCGATACTTCACCAGCCCGTCGAATTCGATCATGACGCCGAGCTGAGGATAGCCCAGATCGACCCGCCCAAGGAAGGTGCCGTCCGGGCCGTAGATGCGCACCTGAAGGATCGGCACCGGTAGACCGAACTGGTGCATCGCGAGCCGGGTGCGCGTCTCGCCAACGCTCTCCGAGCGTCCGTCGGCGAACAATAATGCGCGCCGTCCTGCCGCGGCGCCGCGGCGATGCTGTGTCCGGGTGATGGCGGCGGCGAGGTCCGCCGGAGTGATCAGTCGGCGATACAGGGCGTAGTCCGCTGCGATAGTCGTGGTCGCGAATGATTCGGTGCACGCTACGTCGATGAGCGTGCGAGCTACGTCGGTGACCCGGAAACCCGTGCCGCTCAGGATTTCCCGAGTTTGTAGGTGGGCCGAGTGCACAGTCCTTCCCGGCCTTGACCGACCACCTCCCTTACCGATACGGGTCAGGTGTACGGCGTCGAGTTTGGTGCCTGAGATCGGGAGTTGCAGAACGGCGGCAGCCGAGATGTGGCTCAGCACCAGGTGAGGTGAGCGCGCCGCGACCGCGCGAGCGCGCAACTCGTATCTGGTGTCGGCGTTCAAAGGCGCTATGGATGCCGCGTCGCCATAGGTCCCTCGATGCAGTGTCCGCCATCTCCCGGACCGGAGGGCCGTTCGGATTTCATCGTTGGTCAATCCTGCGGCCAGAAGTTCGGAGCGGTGCATGACAGCTGGCAGAATTTCAGTTTTCGAAGGCATGGCGAGATGCTCGCAAGACTCTTCGCCGACCAGTGGGTGGCCGACCTCATTGTGGATGCCTCAGCGGTATGGGGACAACCCGAGTACCCCCGCGAGGCCATCCTTCATCGTCATGTCTGGCCAACCGCTGGTGTCACAGAGCACCCGGCCGACCGGTTGTTCGGTAGCAGCAGGGGTTGGCCAGATGCCGTGCGCAGGTCAGACGTCGACCGGGAGCACGGCCTGCACCCGATCCACTGCGAAGACTCGCTCGTCATCGCGCAGGTGGCACCAGGCGTACATCAGCCCGGCAACCAACTCGATGTCGGAGATCGTCCTGGTCGTGACGCCGCCGGTGGACGACTGGTAGGTGATCCGGACGGGCAGCTGATGCTCCACCGCGTAGGCCAGTTGACGCTGCTCCACCGGGTCCAACTGGGTGCCGAACGCCTCGATGACGGACTCGGTCTCGGACGGCTCGCGCCAGCTGCCCATAGCCGCGGAGGTCGTTGCCAAGATCGCCCCCGCCAGCTCGTGCAAATCGCCCGTTGACCCGGTGCCGGCGCGGGCGCCGTACGGCGTGGACGGCGTGGACGGCGTGGACGGCGCAGAGTTCAACGCGCGCAACTGATCCACCATCCGTTCGGCCACTGCGGACCCGTCGTCCGCTGGATGCTCGGCGCGCGCCCGATCCAGGGCCACGGCGCCGAATTCATCGGCGGGAACCGGCAGGTACCCGGCGGTTCGCAATGCCGCGAGCACCACGGGCGGCTCGGCCTGGAACGCCAGCACCGTCGGCGCCAAGACCGCGGGGCGCAGCGGGCGCAGGCTGCGGTGGGCCGCGACCTCGACCAACAACGCCTCGTCCGCCGATCGCACACAGCACAGCGCCGGCTGCACGACCAGCGACCCGTGCCGACGTTGGACGTCGCTGATCAGGTAGGTCAGCGGCTGCGGCAGCTCGGTTTCGGCGATCGCCCGGAGCGCGGCGACCAGGTCGTCCGCGGTCGCGCCGTCGTCGAGGGCCCGGCGCACGCTCGCCGGCGAGAAGCGCCAGACGACGGCCGCTCCCCGGCTTTCCCGGTCGGCGCAGGAATCGAGCAGGGCACTGACGGCGGCGGACGGGGAACCGGCGACCATCACCGTCAGGTCCGAACCGAACCGGCCAACGCTGGTGGCCGGCGCCACCATCGCACCGGCGACGCTCAGCAGAGCCGCCGGATCGCGCTGCAGCAACGCCGAGCCGATGGGCGTGAGCGCCCCGCCCGCCAGCACGCCGATCGCGTGGGCCTCGGTCCAGATCGCGCCGACCGCCGGGTCCTGCGGCTCGATCGTCCCCGGTTGACGCCAGTTGAGGTACTCGGCCAACGAATCGAGTGCCGCCAGTCCGGTCCCCTGAGGTAGCGCGCCGACGATATCGATGACGGCCCAGCGCAGCAGCATGGCGGCGCCGTCGGCGGTGCGGCCGCCGATGGCGGGGATCGCCTTGCCGTCGCTGTCGCGGGTGACCGTCGGGGTCACCGGCAGCCCCCACCACGCCACCGCCAGATCGGCCAGCCGGACACTGGGCTCTTCCGCCCGCCAGGTGGCGGCCGCAGCGTTGACGCCGACGCCGTTCGCGGTCCCGGTGAGCAGCCCGAGGGCGCGGATCAGCTCCAGGGCCAGCCGGACAACGGGCTCTTCGTTGCCGATCGCCTTCGCGACCCTGGCCACCTCCCGGGTGCCGATGCCGCCGGACTTCAGCGCAGCCAAGGGTGATCGGTTCATCGAGTCCATCAGTCCCGCAACGGTTTCGGTGAACTCCGCGGCGGCAGCTGCGGCCCCGGCGGACACGGCATCGGCGGCCGCCGGGCCAGTTCCGGCCATCGGCGCGGTGAGCAGCGCCGGCGCATCCGGGTGGAAGCTGACGGTGACCGCGCCGGCGCGAACCGCGAGCGCGATCTCCACCGGCACCTCGGCCACGTAGTACTGACCGCCGAACAGCAGGCCGCGCCGGCGAGCCCAATTCTCGCCTTCCTGATCCTGCTGACTGCGTCGGTAGAAGCCGGAATCGTCCGATTCACCCGTGGACAACGCGCGCAACCGGGCCCGCGCGGGTTCCGGTGCGGCCGCCAGCAACTCCCGCACCAATTGTTGGTCGGTGAGGAAGTCGGTCAGCGTCGCCACGGCATCCGCGCGGCGAGAACGGTCCGGCAGCCCCAGGTTTCGCAGCAGCTGGCGGAGCTGATCGAGTGTGGTGTGCTCCAGGTGGCCGGCGACGGTGCGGCCGATCCCCAACGGCTGGTCGATGACGACCCGGACACCCGGATTTACCGCAACGGTGTCCCGGCCGATCGACCAGGCCAGCGCACTGCCTTCCAGGATCGCCAACGCGTCACGGACAGCCTTGCGCTGCGCCTGGGAGGTCCGGCCGGCCTTGTCCAGCAGTTCGGCGGCGCCGCCGATGGTGGGCACCGGGCCGAGGGCGGCCAGGGCATGCAGCAACTCGACGCCGGGCAGCGGCAGCCGGGTGATCGCCTCGGCCACCGACGCCGGCCGGGCAAGCCGGGCAGCGAGATCGTCGATACCGCGCAGTGGCGCTCCCCAACGGGCATCCGGCCGGTTCTGCAGAACCTCCGCGAGCTGGGCCGTTGACCGCCCGGCCAGCCAGTCGGTCAGATTCGGCTCGGCGGTCATGGCTGACATTCAACCCGTTGCCGTCGTCGCGACCGGCGCCCGGCCCATCTGGACAACCGGACATTGGTCGGGGCAACGCCCGGGACGTTGGGCGGACGCACCGGGTGCTGTCCAGATCGTCCAACCAGGGGCATCGGGATGTCAGGATGGGCGTCATGAGCGGACTGTTTGCCCTACTCGACGACGTTGCTGCCATGGTCAAGCTCACCGCGTCATCGCTGGACGACGTCGCGGCCGGCGCCGGCCGGGCCAGTGTCAAGGCGGCCGGGGTGGTGGTCGACGACGCGGCGGTAACCCCGCGGTACGTGCAGGGCCTCAAACCGGAGCGGGAGCTCTCGATCATCTGGCGCATCGCCAAGGGATCGCTGCGCAACAAGCTGCTGATCATCCTGCCGGTGGCGTTGCTGTTGAGCCAGTTCGCGCCGTTCCTGCTCACCCCGATCCTGATGGTCGGCGGCACCTACCTGTGTTACGAGGGCGCCGAGAAGATCTGGGAGAAGATCTCCGGGCACGAGGCGACGGCCCAGGACCCGGACGAAGTGGCCGCCATGGATGCGGACGCCCGGGAAGAGCAGGTCGTGTCCTCCGCGACCCGCACCGATTTCATCCTGTCCGCCGAGATCATGGTGATCGCCCTCAACGAGGTGGAGACCGAGCCCCTGCTGTCCAGGGCCATCATTCTGCTGGTGGTGGCCGTGCTGATCACGGCGCTCGTCTACGGCGCCGTTGGCCTCATCGTGAAGATGGACGACGCCGGTCTGGCGCTCGCCCAGCGTCCGGGCAAGGCCGTCTCTGGGTTCGGGCGCGGGCTGGTCAACGCCATGCCCATCGTGCTGTCCACCCTGTCCTGGGTCGGGATGGTGGCGATGCTCTGGGTCGGCGGGCACATCCTGCTGGTCGGGGCCGACGAACTGGGCCTACATGCGCCCTACGACCTGGTCCACCACATCGAGGTGGCCGTCCACGACGCCACCGGGGGACTGGGCCCCGTGCTGGGCTGGCTCACGAACACGTTCTTCTCGGCCGTGCTCGGGGTCCTGGTGGGGGCCCTGGTTGTTGTGGTGCTGCATCTGCTGCCGATCGGTCGCCGGAAGGCCGGTCATGCTGAGACCGCCGCCGATGCCGAGAAGACCGCCGGTGATGCCGCAAAGGCCGGCCACACCGGCGAGCAGGACCGGCCAGCGGCCCACTGAGGCTGGCGCCGGGTCAGCTCCGGGGCCGGACGAAGGGGCCAACTTGAACTCACCCGCCCCGGTGAGGCATACTTCTCGGGTTGCCCTTCGGCGGGGCCGTGCCTTCGCGCGGCCTTGACTCGGTGGGCAGCCGGGAAGTATCAGCAGGAAACAGCAAGTGTCGCGCTCAGCCGAGCGTGGCCGGTCCACCAGCGTCCGCCAAGGATTCCGGGGCGGACGCGTGAGCTGTGAGGGCGACACGCCCGACCGCGTGGACCGGTGAACCCGGATAGATGAACAGTGATGGCGGACGTATGTCCGCTGGCGAGCGGCGCAGCACCGATTGGGTGCAGTGCCGATCGCCGGGCCAGGGCGCGCGTGCGTTCCAGACCGAGCAAGACAGGCGCGGGGTAACCCGCGAGTGGCGACAGCGCGGGAAACCGCAACAAATGAGAAGGACGGCAAGCGTGGCGGGACAGAAGATCCGCATCCGGCTCAAGGCCTACGACCATGAGGCGATCGATGCGTCAGCACGCAAGATCGTCGAGACGGTGACCCGCACGGGTGCCCGCGTGGTCGGCCCGGTGCCGTTGCCAACGGAAAAGAACGTGTACTGCGTCATCCGCTCGCCGCACAAGTACAAGGACTCGCGCGAGCACTTCGAGATGCGCACCCACAAGCGGTTGATCGACATCCTCGACCCGACGCCGAAGACGGTTGACGCGCTCATGCGCATCGACCTGCCGGCGTCCGTGGACGTCAACATCCAGTAAGGGATTGCTCCACCGCAGTTCCCGAACAGATCACGTCCATACGCTCTCGCACAGTTGAGAGCACATGTCTTACAGGAGATGGGTACTTCCAACATGGCAAACACGATCAAGGGAATCCTGGGCCGCAAGCTCGGGATGACCCAGGTCTTCGATGAGGCGAATCGGGTCGTCCCGGTCACCGTCATCGCTGCCGGCCCGGTCGTCGTCACCGCCGTCCGCACCCCGGAGACCGATGGCTACAGCGGCGTGCAGTTCGCGTTCGGCGCCATCGACCCGCGCAAGGTGACCAAGCCTGAGGCCGGTCACTTCGCCAAGGCGGGCGTCACGCCGCGCCGGCACGTTGCCGAGCTGCGCACCGATGACGTTGCCGGCTACACGGTCGGTCAGGAACTAACGGCGTCCGATGTCTTCGAGGCCGGTTCGCTGGTCGACGTGACCGGCACGTCCAAGGGCAAGGGCTACGCGGGTGTCATGAAGCGGCACGGCTTCAAGGGCCTCGGCGCCGGCCACGGCGTGCAGCGCAAGCACCGCTCGCCGGGTTCCATCGGCGGCTGCTCGACCCCCGGCCGGGTGTTCAAGGGCATGCGGATGGCCGGACGGATGGGTGGCGACAAGGTCACCACCCAGAACCTGACCATCCACGCGGTTGACGCCGACAAGGGCCTTGTGCTGATCCTCGGCGCCGTCCCCGGCCCGAAGAACGGCGTCGTGTTGATCAAGTCCGCCGTCAAGAACCACAGCAAGGTTGGTGTCTGATGACCTCCGTCCAGATCACCACTCCCGCCGGTGAAAAGGCCGAGCTGATCGCACTTCCTGATGACATCTTCAATGTGACGGCGAACATGCCGCTGATGCACCAGGTTGTCGTGGCCCAGCTTGCGGCCGCCCGCCAGGGCACGCACAAGACCAAGACCCGCGGCGAGGTGTCCGGCGGCGGCAAGAAGCCGTACCGCCAGAAGGGCACCGGCCGGGCCCGCCAGGGCTCCACCCGCGCACCGCAGTTCAACGGCGGTGGCACGGTGCACGGCCCGACAGTGCATGGCTACGCGCAGCGCACCCCGAAGAAGATGAAGGCCGCCGCCCTGCGCGGTGCCCTATCCGATCGGGCCCGCGGTGGCAACGTGCACGTGCTGTCCACGCTGGCGATCGATGGCACCCCGTCGACCAAAACGGCGATGGGCGCGCTGAAGGCGGTCTCCAGTGCGAAGAACATCCTCGTGGTGCTCAGCGCGGATGACGTCTCCGGTTGGAAGAGCCTGCGCAACGTCCCCGAGGTGCACCTGATCACCTCAGGCCAGCTCAACACCTACGACGTGCTGATCAGCGACGACGTGGTCTTCACCCGGCAGGCGCTGGACGAGTTCGTCGCCGCCGCCAGCAAGGGTGTCACCGTCTCGGTTGCGCTCGACGCGCAAGAGGCGCCGGCCGGCCGGCACGCCGCGGCCGACGACGATGCTCCGCAGTCGCCCGTTTCGATCTCGAAAGAGGCATCCGAATGATCTACGACCCACGAGACATCATCGTGCGCCCGATCGTGTCCGAGAAGAGCTACGGGCTGCTGGAAACCGGCAGCTACACCTTCGAGGTCCACCCGGACGCCAACAAGACGCAGGTCAAGATCGCCATCGAGAAGATCTTCGACGGGGTCAAGGTCATCTCGGTGAACACGCTGAACCGCCAGGGCAAGCGCAAGCGCACCCGGGCCGGCTACGGCACGCGTCGTTCGACCAAGCGCGCCATCGTCACGCTGTCCAAGGACAGCAAGCCGATCGACGTCTTCTCGGGCGCCTGAGCGGGTTAGGGAAAAACTATGGGCATTCGTAAATACAAGCCGACGACCCCCGGTCGTCGTGGGGCCTCGGTGGCTGACTTCGCCGAGATCACCCGCGACACCCCGGAGAAGTCGCTGATCCGTCCGCTGCATTCCAAGGGCGGGCGCAACGTGCACGGGCGGGTCACCGCTCGGCACCAGGGCGGCGGGCACAAGCGTGCCTACCGGCTGATCGACTTCACCCGGTCCGAGAAAGACGGCGTGCCAGCCGTTGTCGCGCACATCGAGTACGACCCGAACCGCACGGCTCGGATCGCGCTGCTGCACTTCGCCGACGGCGAGAAGCGCTACATCATCGCGCCGAACAAGCTGTCGCAGGGTGACCGGATCGAGACCGGCGCCAGCGCCGACATCAAGCCGGGCAACAACCTGCCGCTGCGCAACATCCCGGTCGGCACGGTGATCCACGCGATCGAGCTCCGCCCAGGTGGCGGCGCCAAGATCGCCAGGTCGGCCGGCACCAAGGTGCAGCTGGTTGCCAAGGACGGCCCCTACGCCCAGCTGCGGATGCCGTCCGGCGAGATCCGCAACGTCGACGTGCGCTGCCGCGCCACCGTCGGCGAGGTCGGCAACGCCGAACAGGCCAACATCAACTGGGGCAAGGCCGGCCGGATGCGCTGGAAGGGCAAGCGCCCCTCCGTTCGCGGTGTCGCCATGAACCCGGTCGATCACCCGCACGGTGGTGGCGAGGGCAAGACCTCAGGTGGTCGTCACCCGGTCAACCCCGGCGGCAAGCCAGAGGGTCGCACCCGCCGGCCGAACAAGGCCAGCGACAAGCTGATCGTTCGTCGTCGGCGCAAGGGCGGCAAGAAGCGTTGATGTCAACACAGAGCATGAAAACCGAGATCCAGCCGTCACACCAGAACAGAGCAGGAAGGTAGGCAAGAGATGCCCCGCAGTCTCAAGAAGGGCCCGTTCATTGACGACCACCTGCTCAAGAAGGTGGACGTAGCGAACGACAAGGGCTCCAAGGCAGTCATCAAGACCTGGTCCCGCCGGTCGACGATCATCCCCGACATGCTGGGGCACACGATCGCCGTGCACGACGGGCGCAAGCACGTCCCGGTGTTCGTCACCGAGTCGATGGTCGGGCACAAGCTCGGCGAGTTCGCCCCAACGCGGACCTTCAAGGGCCACATCAAAGACGACCGTCGCGCACGGCGCGGCTGAGAAGGGACGGTCAGTCAATGAGTAAGAAGCCGGCAGTGGAAGAACTGCCCCGTACCCGGGCATCGGTGCGCTATGCGCGCCTGACGCCGATGAAGGCACGACGAGTGGTCAACCTGATCCGCGGTCGCAGTGCCGCCGACGCCGCCGCGATCCTGCAGTTCGCGCCGCAGGCTGCGAGCGAGCCGGTCGCCAAGCTCCTCGCGTCCGCCGTCGCGAACGCCGAGAACAACCAGAGCCTGGACCCGGCAACGTTGGTCGTCGACAAGATCTTCGTCGACGAGGGTCCGACGCTCAAGCGGTTCCAGCCGCGTGCACAGGGCCGGGCCTTCCGGATCCGCAAGCGGACGTGCCACATCACCATCGAACTGGTCTCGGTTGATCTCAACGCGAGCCAGTCCAAGAGTGCGAAGGGAAGGACCCGCTAGTGGGTCAGAAAGTTAACCCGCATGGGTTCCGTCTCGGTATCACCACGGACTGGACCTCGCGCTGGTACGCCGACAAGGCTTACGCCGAATATGTCAACGAGGACGTGCAGATCCGCAAGCTCATGTCCAAGGGACTTGACCGCGCGGGCATTTCCAAGGTCGAGATCGAGCGCACCCGTGACCGGGTCCGGGTGGACATCCACACGGCCCGTCCCGGGATCGTCATCGGTCGCCGTGGCGCCGAGGCCGACCGCATCCGCGGCCAGCTGGAGAAGCTCACCGGCAAGCAGGTGCAGCTGAACATCCTCGAGGTGCGTAACCCCGAGTCCGATGCGCAGCTCGTTGCCCAGGGTGTCGCCGAGCAGCTGTCCAACCGCGTGTCCTTCCGTCGCGCCATGCGCAAGTCCATGCAGTCCGCGCAGCGTTCGCCGCAGGTCAAGGGCATCCGGATCCAGTGCTCCGGACGTCTGGGCGGCGCCGAGATGAGCCGGTCGGAGTTCTACCGCGAGGGTCGCGTTCCGCTGCACACCCTGCGTGCGGACATCGACTACGGCTTCTTCGAGGCCAAGACCACCTTCGGCCGCATCGGTGTGAAGGTCTGGATCTACAAGGGTGACAAGTCCGGAACGCTCGGCGAGCAGCGCGCGGCAGATGCCGCAGCAGCTCAGCGCAGCGCCCGGGGTGACACCCGTCCCCGCACGGATGACCGTGCGGAGCGCCCGGCCCGTCGTCGTTCAGGTTCGTCGGGCACCACGCCGACGTCCACCGACGCCGGCCGCGCCGCAGTCGAGGAGAGCCCCGAGGCGATCCCGGCGGGCGAAGAAACGACAGGGGTCTGATCGACGTGTTGATTCCCCGCAGGGTCAAGCACCGCAAGCAGCACCGCCCCAACCGGGTCGGGATGGCCAGCGGTGGCACCCAGGTCACGTTCGGTGACTTCGGCATCCAGGCCCTTGAACCGGCCTATGTGACGAACCGCCAGATCGAGTCCGCCCGTATCGCCATCAACCGGCACATCAAGCGTGGCGGCAAGGTCTGGATCAACATCTACCCGGACCGTCCGCTCACCAAGAAGCCGGCCGAGACCCGCATGGGTTCCGGTAAGGGTTCGCCCGAGTGGTGGGTGGCCAACATCAAGCCCGGCCGTGTGCTGTTCGAGATGAGCTACCCGACCGAAGCCGTTGCCCGCGAGGCCCTTCGCCGCGCAATCCACAAACTGCCGATGAAGTGCCGCATCGTGACCCGGGAGGGTGGTGATTCCTGATGGCGACAACTGACACCCAAGCCGGTGAACTGCGCGAACTGGGCGCCGACGAGCTGGTGCTGCGTCTGCGCGAGTCCAAGGAGGAGCTGTTCAACCTCCGCTTCCAGATGGCCACCGGCCAGATGGACAACAACCGCCGGCTCCGCACGGTCCGGCACGACATCGCCCGGATCTACACCGTCATGCGCGAGCGCGAGCTCGGGCTGTCGACCGGTCCGGACGAGCTGGCCAATGAAGGAGGTGCCGCGTGAGCGAGCAGCCAGAGGTTACTGCCGCGACCGAGGCATCCGCTTCGGAAACCCCGGCAAAGGTTCGTGGCGACCGGAAGACCCGCGAGGGCATGGTCGTCTCGGACAAGATGGAGAAGACGATCGTCGTCGAGCTCGAGGACCGGGTCAAGCACCCGCGCTACTCGAAGGTCATCCGCCGGACCACCAAGGTCAAGGCGCATGACGAGAACGGCACCGCGGGCGTGGGCGACCGCGTCCTGCTCGCCGAGACCCGCCCGTTGTCGGCCACCAAGCGCTGGCGCCTGGTGTCCGTCCTCGAGCGTGCGCAGTAATTAACAGCATTTCTACTGATACAAGTTCGCTGCCCCGCTGGGGCAAGGAAATAAGACAAGTGCTTGCAGGCGGAGAACCCTCCGGCGAGTGCACATCGCAAAGGTTGGGACTGACGTGATTCAGCAGGAGTCCAGGCTCCGGGTCGCCGACAACACGGGCGCCAAAGAGATCCTGTGCATCCGCGTGCTCGGCGGCTCCGCCCGTCGGTACGCAGGCATCGGAGACATCATCGTGGCGACCGTCAAGGACGCCATCCCCGGTGCAGGTGTGAAGAAGGGCGACGTCGTCAAGGCCGTCATCGTGCGCACCGTCAAGGAAAAGCGTCGGGCTGATGGCTCGTACATCAAGTTCGACGAGAACGCCGCCGTGCTGCTCAAGGGCGACGGCGACCCGCGTGGCACCCGCATCTTCGGGCCGGTCGGCCGTGAGCTGCGCGACAAGAAGTACATGAAGATCATTTCGTTGGCGCCGGAGGTGCTGTGATGGGCTTGAAGGTGAAGAAGGGCGACACCGTCCTGGTCATCGCTGGTAAGGACAAGGGCGCGCGCGGCAAGGTCATCCAGGCCTACCCGGAGCGCAGCCGGGTGCTGGTCGAGGGCGTCAACCGGATCAAGAAGCACACCAAGGTTTCCACCACCCAGCGTGGTGCGAAGTCCGGCGGCATCGTGACCCAGGAAGCGCCGATCCACATCTCGAACGTGCAGGTCGTCGACGGCGACAACAAGCCGACCCGGGTCGGCAAGCGCGTTGATTCTGAAGGCCGCAACGTCCGCGTCGCGCGCCGCACCGGTAAGGACCTGTAATGAGTGCACCCACCATTGAGAGCGAAGCGGCCGTCAAGCCGCGGCTGAAGACCCGCTACAACGACGAGGTCCGCGCCGCGCTGCAGGAGCAGTTCGGCTTCGGCAACGTCATGCAGATCCCCGGCGTCGTCAAGGTCGTCGTCAACATGGGCGTCGGCGAGGCGGCTCGGGACGCGAAACTGATCGAGGGCGCTGTCCGCGATCTGGCCACCATCACCGGGCAGAAGCCGGTCGTCCGCAAGGCGACCAAGTCCATCGCGCAGTTCAAGCTCCGCGAGGGCATGCCGATCGGCGCGAAGGTCACCCTTCGTAACGACCGGATGTGGGAGTTCCTGGACCGGCTGCTGACCATCGCGCTGCCCCGTATCCGGGACTTCCGCGGCCTGTCGGCCAAGCAGTTCGACGGCAACGGCAACTACACCTTCGGGCTGAACGAACAGTCGATGTTCCACGAGATCGACATCGACCGGATCGATCGGCCGCGCGGCATGGATATCACGGTCGTCACCACGGCCACGACGGACGACCAGGGACGCGCGCTGCTCAAGCAGCTGGGCTTCCCCTTCAAGGAGAACTGATCATGGCCAAAACCGCGCTGATCATGAAGGCGAAGAAGAAGCCGAAGTTCGCCGTTCGCGGCTACACCCGCTGCAACCGCTGCGGGCGCCCGCACTCGGTGTACAAGAAGTTCGGCCTGTGCCGGATCTGCCTGCGCGAGATGGCGCACGCCGGCGAACTGCCCGGCGTCACCAAGTCGAGCTGGTAACCCCAAACTTTCAACACTGGTGCCGACCTCAGGTAGGCACCCAACTTCGCCACAGGCCTGTCCCGGTGTACCGGGCACAGGAACCAGGCGAGAAAGGCACGACCGAATATGACCATGACCGACCCGATCGCGGACTTCCTCACCAGGATCCGCAACGCCAACTCGGCGTACCACGACGAGGTCGTCATGCCCTTCTCGAAGTTGAAGGGCAGCATCTCCGACATTCTTGTCAAGGAGGGCTACATCGCCTCCTGGACCACCGCCGATGCCACCGTTGGCAAGTCGTTGGTCGTCAAGCTCAAGTACGGCCCCAACCGTGAGCGGTCCATCGCCGGGGTTCGCCGGGTCTCCAAGCCCGGCCTGCGGGTGTACGCGCGCTCGACCGAACTGCCCAAGGTCCTCGGCGGCCTCGGTGTTGCGATCATTTCGACCTCGACCGGTCTGCTGACCGACCGTCAGGCCGCCAAGAAGAAGGTAGGCGGGGAAGTTCTCGCCTACGTCTGGTAGGGGAGGCAGACATGTCACGAATCGGACGTTTGCCGATTCCCGTTCCGGCGGGTGTCGACGTCACCATCGAGGGACCGCAGGTCACCGTCAAGGGACCCAAGGGCTCGCTGAGCCACGTGGTGGTCGAACCCATCACCGTGACGAAGGACAACGGCGAGCTGGTTGTCACCCGGCCGAACGACGAGCGGGACGCTCGCTCGCGGCACGGGCTGACCCGCACCCTGGTCAACAACATGGTCGTGGGTGTCACCCAGGGCTACACCAAGTCGATGGAGATCGTCGGCGTCGGTTACCGCGTTGCGGCGAAGGGCAGCGACCTCGAGTTCGCCCTTGGCTACTCGCACCCGGTGCCCGTCACGGCTCCTCCCGGCATCAAGTTCGTCGTCGAGTCCCCGATCAAGTTCCGTGTCGAGGGCATCGACAAGCAGCAGGTCGGCGAGGTCGCCGCGAACATCCGCAAGCTCCGCAAGCCCGACCCGTACAAGGGCAAGGGCGTGCGGTACGCCGGCGAGGTCGTCAGGCGCAAGGTCGGAAAGACAGGTAAGTGATGGCATCCTCCGTTTCCCAGGATCGGCGCAACGCTCGCGCTCGGCGGCACTTCCGTCTTCGGAAGAAGGTCACCGGCACGGCTACCCGCCCTCGCCTGGTTGTCACCCGGTCTTCCCGGCACATCGCGGTGCAGCTGGTCGACGATTCCGTCGGTCGCACGCTGACCTCCGCCTCGACGCTGGAAGCGGACCTGCGGGCCGCGGACGGCAAGAAGAGCGACAAGGCGCGGACGGTCGGCGAACTCGTCGGTCGTCGTGCGGTCGAGCTCGGCGTCACCACCGTGGTCTTCGACCGTGGTGGCGATGCCTACCACGGTCGGGTCGCGGCTCTTGCCGATGGCGCCCGTAGCGCCGGGCTGGAGTTCTAAATGAACCTGAACAGTATTTTCGCAAGCATGATCGAGAGGGATATCTGATGCCCGGAGCACAGCGCACCGGCGGTTTCGGCGGCGGCGACCGGGCGGGCGGCGGCGACCGCGCCGGCGGTGGCGATCGTCGTGATCGCCGCGGCGGTCGGGACGGCAACCGTCGCGACGCCCCCGTCGAGAAGAACCCGTTGCTCGAGCGCATCGTCGTCACCAACCGGGTCGCCAAGGTCGTCAAGGGTGGACGTCGGTTCTCCTTCACCGCCCTGGTCGTCGTCGGTGACGGTGACGGATCGGTCGGCGTCGGCTACGGCAAGGCCAAGGAAATTCCCGCGGCCATCGCCAAGGGCGTCGAAGAGGCCAAGAAGCACATGTTCAAGGTCCCGCGCATTGCGCTGACCATCCCGCACCCGGTGCAGGGTGAAGCGGCGGCGGGTGTCGTGCTGCTGCGTCCGGCCTCCCCGGGTACCGGCGTCATCGCGGGTGGTCCGGTGCGTGCCGTGCTGGAGTGCGCCGGTATCCATGACGTGCTGTCCAAGTCACTCGGCTCGGACAACCCGATCAACATCGTGCACGCCACCATCCAGGCGCTGAAGAACCTGCAGCGTCCGGAGGAGGTCGCGGCCCGCCGCGGGCTGCCGATCGAGGACGTCGCCCCGGCGGCCATGCTGCGCGCCCGCGCCGGACAGGGGGTCTGACATGGCTGCCTCGTTGAAGGTGACCCAGGTCAAGTCCACCATCGGCAACAAGCGGCCGGCCCGCGAGTCGGTGCGTTCGCTCGGTCTCAAGCGCATCCACCACACGGTCGTCGTCCCGGACAACCCCACGAACCGTGGCTACATCAACCGGGCGACCCACCTCTTGTCGTTCGAAGAAGTTCGGGTCGATGAAGTGCAAGGAAGTGATTCGTAATGCCGATCAAGGTGCATCATCTTCGCCCGGCTCCCGGGTCGAAGACGGCCAAGACCCGCGTGGGTCGTGGCGAGGCGTCCAAGGGTAAGACCGCTGGTCGCGGTACCAAGGGCACCGGCGCTCGGAAGAACGTTCCCGCCGGTTTCGAGGGCGGCAACCTGCCGCTGCACATGCGGCTGCCGAAGCTCAAGGGCTTCAAGAACCGGTTCCGGGTCGAGTTCCAGGTCGTCAACCTGGGGCAGATCGCCACCCTGTTCCCGGCCGGCGGCAGCGTCGGCATCGAGGACCTGGTGTCCGCCGGCGCCGTCCGTAAGAACCAGCTGGTCAAGGTCCTCGGCGACGGTGACCTGGACGGCGTCACCCTGCAGGTGACCGCCAACGCGTTCTCCGGTTCGGCCAAGGAGAAGCTGGCCGCTGCCGGTGGGAGTGCCACCACTGTCTGAGAGTTGACGACCACGTCGTCAACGTGTGATTGCCGTCCTGCGCGCCTCTGCGAGGCCCGTCGGGCGGCTTTTGCAATTCTGCGCCGTTCTGCGCCGGACATCCGTTTCGAGTTGCCGGTTCATGATCAACGTGCTTGGTTCCGATGATGACGATCGTCGTCGGTTATCTCCCCGCGAAAGGTGGCCGGGCGAGTCTTGACCTGGCCGCCGTGTTGGCCCGCTCCGGCCGGGCCGAGCCGGTCGCCGTCGTCACGGTCGTCCCGCCGCACTGGACGACTCCGTCGATGGCCAAGGTCGATGCCGAGTTCGCCGCCTGGGCCCACCAGCAGGGCGAGGCGGCCCTCGACCAGGCCCGGCAGTACGTCGCCGGCAAGTGGCCCGACGTCCAGCTGACGTTCCACCAGGGCACCGGCAGGTCGGTCCCGTCCGCCCTGCTGCAAGCCTGCGCGGACCTTTCCGGCGATCTGCTCGTACTCGGGTCATCGACGGATGGTCGGGTCGGGCAGATCATCGTCGGGTCGACCGCCACTCCGCTGCTGCATTCCTCCGAGGTGCCGGTGGCCATCGCGCCCCGCGGCTACCGCGCGCCGAGGGGCTCCACCCTTGGTCGGCTGACCTGCTCGTTCGCGGCCACCGGGGAATCCGCCGACCTGCTGACCGCGACCGCGCAGATGGGCGTCCGACTGGGCTGCCCGCTGCGGATCGTCACCTTCGGGGTCCGTGGCCGCACCATGTACCCGCCGGAAGTCGGGCTGCACGCCGAGGACGAGGTTCTTTCGCAATGGCGCGAACAGGTGCAGGCGGAGCAGCAGCAGGTCATTGAACGGCTGGGCCACCTGGACCTGCTACCCGGTGGCACGACCTCCACGATCGCCACCGGCAGCAGCTGGGGCGAGGCCATGGACGATGTCGACTGGGAGGCCGGCGAAATCCTGGTCGTCGGGTCATCGCATGTCGGTCACCTGGCCAGGGTGTTCCTCGGGTCGGGCGCCATCAAGATCGTCCGGTACTCGCCGGTGCCGGTGGTGGTTGTCCCGTCGTCGGTGGCCGCTGAGGCGGCGGAGACCGTGGTGGCGGAAGCAGCGGAGGCGGACCCAGATGGCGGCTGAACAGCTGCTGGAACTGTTCCCGCCCGGCAGCAGCGAAGACCCGGACGGGATGCTGACGATCGGCGGTTGCCGGGCCGATGACCTCGCCGACGAGTTCGGGACGCCGGTTCTGGTGGTGGCGCAGGACGCATTGCGGGACCGGGCGCGCGAGTACCGGACCGAGCTGACGCAGCGGTGGCCGAACTCGCGAGTGGTGTTCGCGTCCAAGGCTTTTCCGTGCACGGCCATCCAGGCCGTGATGGTGCAGGAGGGTCTCGGGCTGGACGTGGCCGGCGGCGGGGAGATCCTGACCGCGCTCAAGGCTGGTGTCGATCCGGCGCTGATCGTGTTGCACGGCAACGCGAAAAGCACCGAAGAACTCACCATGGCGGTCGACAACGGCGTCGGGCTGGTCGTAGTCGACGGCCCCGATGACGTCGACCGGTTGGAGGCAATCGTCCCGAGCGGCCGGACCCAGGACGTCCTGGTGCGGATCATCCCAGGCGTCACCGCCGATACCCATGCGCATGTGCTGACCGGTCACGAGGGTTCCAAGTTCGGGCTGGCGCCGCCGGCCGCCGCGGAGTTGATCACCCGCATCGAGCACAGCCCAAGAGTGACGATGCGTGGGGTGCACGCGCACGTTGGGTCGCAGATCATGGAGCCGGAGCCGCTGGCCGCCGCGGTCGCCCCGCTCCGCGCCCTCGGCGAGTTCGAGATCTACGACCTGGGCGGCGGTCTCGGGGCCCGCTACACCTGGGCCGACCAGCCGCCGCCGGTGACCGACTACCTCGATGTGCTGATCGGCGCGGCCACCCAGCACCTCCCGCAGCAGGCGCAGATCATCATCGAACCGGGGCGGAGCATGGTCGCGTCATCGGCCGCGACGATCTACCGGGTCACCACCGTCAAACGGGGGTCGGTCACCTTCGTCGCCGTCGACGGCGGGATGGGCGACAACCTCGAGGTCGCGCTGTTCGGCCAACGCTTCGAGGCCGGCATCGCAAACCGGTTGGACGCCGAAAACGGCGAGGTCGTGACGGTTGTCGGACGGCATTGCGAGAGCGGGGACGTGCTCGTCGACGGGGTGCCGCTGCCGGATCCACGGGTGGGTGACCTGCTCGCGGTGCCGGCCACCGGCGCGTACTGCTTCACCATGAGCAACAACTACAACGGCAACCGGCGGATCCCCGTCGTGTTCGCCGGGGACGGCCGTTCGCGGCTCGTCGTGCGCCGCGAGACCTGGGCCGATCTGACCATGCGCGACGTGGAGTGAAGTGCCAAGGTAAGTGCTCGATGGCGCCTGACGACTTCGTCGCAGACGACCGTCGGCAGTCCGATCCCCGACCAAGGTGGGCGGGTGAGAACAGTAGGAGGCAGTCATGTCTTCGCTGAGCCAGCAACTCTTCCGGCGCAAGCCCGTCGTCGAAATGGAGGACGAATCCGGTAGTGAGACGGGCACAAGCGAACTGACCCGATCGATCGGACTCTTCCAACTTTCGATGTTCGGGGTCGGCGCGACCATCGGCACCGGAATCTTCTTCATCCTGTCCGAGGCCGTCCCCATCGCCGGACCGGCCGTCATCTGGTCGTTCGTCATCGCCGGCGTCGTCGCCGGGCTGACCGCCGTTTGCTACGCCGAACTCGCGGGCGCTGTGCCGGTTTCCGGCAGTTCCTATTCCTACGCCTACGCGACCATCGGTGAGTTACCGGCGATGGCCGTTGCCGGCTGCCTGCTGCTGGAGTACGGCGTCTCCGGCGCCGCGGTCGCCGTCGGCTGGTCGCAGTACCTCAATCAATTGCTGGACAACCTGTTCGGCTTCCAGATCCCGGATGCGCTGTCCCAGGCTCCGGAGCAGGGCGGCCTGATCAACCTACCCGCGGTCATCCTGATCGCCCTCTGTGCGCTGCTGCTGATCCGCGGTGCCAGCGAATCGGCCACCGTCAACACCGTGATGGTGCTGATCAAGATCGGTGTACTGCTGATGTTCATCGCCATCGGCATCACCGGATGGAACTCGAATAACCTCGCGGACTTCGCCCCCTTCGGCTTCAGCGGCATCAGCGCGGCGGCCGGCATCATCTTCTTCTCCTACATCGGCCTGGACGCCGTCTCCACCGCCGGCGAGGAAGTGAAGGACCCGCACAAGACCATGCCGAGGGCCATCATCATCGCGTTGGTCACAGTGACCGGGCTGTACGTCCTGGTCTGCCTGGTGGCCGTCGCCGCGCAGCCCTACCAGGAGTTCGAGGGCCAGGAGGCGGGCCTCGCGCAGATCCTGGAGAACATCACCGGATCGACCTGGCCCGGCACGGTTCTCGCCGCCGGCGCCGTGATCTCGATCTTCAGCGTCACCCTTGTCGTCATCTACGGACAGACCCGCATCCTGTTCGCCATGGCCAGGGACGGAATGATCCCGGAGCTTTTCCACAAGGTGAACCCGGTGACCAGGACGCCGGTGCCGAACACGATCATCGTGGCCACCATCATCGCCCTGCTCGCCGGACTCATCCCGATCAACTTCCTGGCCGAGATGACCAGCGTCGGCACCCTGGTGGCATTCGCGGTCGTGTCGGTGGCCGTCATGGTGCTGCGCTACCGGCAACCCGATCTGCCCCGAACGTTCAAGGTGCCCGGGTTCCCGGTGACGCCGATCCTGGCCATTCTCGGTTGCCTGTGGATCATCAAGGATCTCAAGACCGTCACGCTGCTGGTCTTCATTATCTGGACCGCGATCGTGCTGGTCTGGTACTTCACCTACGGCCTGAAGCACTCCCATCTCGGTCGGCACGAGCACGTCGGGCTGCTCCACGACCAGAGCGGCCCTGATCCCACCCAGCCGAGCCCTGATGACCCCGGAAAGGGACCGAGCACCCATGCATGACGTCGACCAGACCACCGAGCAGATGGTGCGAAGTGTCCTGGCGTATGCCGAGAACCGGCTCCGGATGGACCCGGTGCCGCTGGACAAGGGCACGCAGTCGGCCGCGGATCTCTATCACGTGCTGGACGGCGTCATTCGGGATCGCGGTCGGTCGCCGGACGAGGTGCTCGGCGTCTACGCCTCGGTCATCGCGCCGAGCATCATCTCCGCGGACAGCCCCCGCTTCCTCGGCTTCATTCCGGCCGCGCCGACGAAGGCCAGCCTGCTGTTCGACATGCTGGTGTCCTGCGCGTCGATCCAGGGCATCTCCTGGCTGGAGGCCTCCGGCGCCATCGCCGCGGAGAACACCGTGCTGCGGCTGATCGCTGACGCGGCCGGGATGCCGGCGAGTGCCGGCGGCTGCTTCGTTTCCGGTGGATCCGCTGGGAACCTGTCGGCCATCGCGGTGGCCAGGGAAACCGGGAAGAAACGGCTCGGTGACGCGGCGAAGGGTCGCCGGTTGCGCGTCGTGGTCGGCACCGATGCGCACTCCTCGATCGTGAACACGCTGCAGTTGCTGGAGATGGACGCCCTGGTGGTGGACACCCCCGACCACCGGTTGACGGCCGAGACCGTCCGAGCGGCCATCGAGGCCGACCCTGATATCAGCGACGTGGTCGCGGTGATCTGCACGTCCGGCACCACGAACGCCGGGATCGTCGACGACCTGGCCGGCGTCGGCGCCATCGCCCGGGAGCGCGGGTGGTGGTTCCACGTCGACGGCGCCTACGGCGGTTCCGGCATCTTCGCGCCCTCGATCCGGTCGAAGTACAACGGCATCGAGCAGGCGGACTCCTTTATCCTGGACCCGCACAAGTGGCTGTTCACCCCGTTCGACTGCTGCTCACTGCTGTACCGCAACCCCGAACTGGCCCGGGCCACGCACACCCAGGACGCGTCCTACCTGGATGTCATCCATACAGCTGACGGAGAGTGGAACCCGACCGACTACGCCTACCACCTGACCCGCCGGGCCAGGGGACTGCCGCTGTGGTTCTCCCTCGCCGTCAACGGTGTCGATGCCTATCGGGAGGCCATCGAGACCGCGGTGACACTGGCCCGGGACACCGCCGAACTGATCAAGGCCACCCCGCAGCTCGAGCTGATCAGGGAGCCCGACCTCGGCGTTGTGCTGTTCCGTCGGATCGGCTGGGAACCGGCGGACTACGACAAGTGGGCGCAATCGCTGCACGCGGACCAGGTCGCGTTCATCCCGCCGAGCAAATGGGAGGGGGAGACGGTCGGCCGGTTCGCATTTCTGCACCCGCACACCACGATGGACCTGGTCAGGGAGATCCTGGACCGCACGTCTTGATCGACGGGCCTGAACGGACTGCCTGATTGAGTGATAGCCCGGTCGCGAGCTGTTCGAATGCCTGTCGTCCCGGCTGCGTAGGTTAGAGTCGAAGGCTGCGGTCGGCGCCTCGCCGGCACTGCGATGATGCCTGCAGGATGTCTTCCTGGCTGTGTCGCGTGCCGACAAGTCGTCACCGCACCTCAAGAACGCAGCTCAGGCAACACGTCAGGACACGGCAACAGCCGTGATGGGAAGACGGATTGTCCGGTGAACACCCGGGCTTCCGCCACCGGTCCGTCTCCACCGGGGCCGGTGTAGCCAGGAGGATCATTGCTCGCCGCTTTCGCCTCGGCGCTGAAGACGCCCGATCTGCGCAAGAAGATCCTCTTCACGCTCGCCATGGTCGCCATCTACCGGCTGGGTGCCACCATCCCATCGCCGGGTGTTTCCTATTCCGCGATTCAGGTCTGTATCGACGAGGCCGGCTCCGGCAACGACCTGTTCACCGTGCTCAACCTGTTCTCCGGTGGCGCGCTGCTGCGGTTGAGCGTCTTCGCGCTCGGCATCATGCCGTACATCACGGCGTCGATCATCGTGCAGCTGCTGACCGTCGTCATTCCGCGGTTCGAGCAGTTGAAGAAACAGGGACAGTCCGGCCAGGCCAAGCTGACCCAGTACACCCGCTACCTGACCATCGGGCTCGGCATCCTGCAGTCCACGGCCTTCCTGGCGCTGGCGATCAACGGGCAGATGTTCCCGGGCTGCTCCACCAACGACGTCATCATCCCGGACCAGAGCGCCTTCGCGCTGATCGTCCTGGTCCTGACCATGACCGCGGGCACCGCCGCGATCATGTGGATGGGCGAGCTGATCACCGACCGCGGCATCGGCAACGGTATGTCGATCCTGATCTTCACCTCCATCGCCGCCCGGATCCCGGCCGAGGGCAAGAACATCCTGGACAACCAGGGCCCGGTCGTCTTCGGTGTTGTTCTGGTGCTTGCGCTGGCCATCATCGCCACCGTGGTGTTCGTCGAGCAGGGCCAGCGGCGGCTGCCGGTGCAGTACGCCAAACGCATGATCGGCCGGAAGATGTACGGCGGGACGAACACCTATCTGCCGCTCAAGGTGAACCAGGCCGGCGTCATCCCGGTCATCTTCGCGACGTCGTTGCTGTACCTGCCGTTGCTGCTCGTGCAACTGCTGGATCCGACGTCGGTTAACGCGGCCGGCGAGCAGGAAGTCAGCGGATGGGCGCAGTTCCTGCAGCTCTACGTGGTCAACCAGAGCAGCTGGGTGCACATCCTGCTGTACTTCGCGTTGATCATCTTCTTCACCTACTTCTACGTCGGCATCACGTTCAACCCCACCGAGCGGGCCGACGAGCTGAAGAAGTACGGCGGCTTCATCCCGGGCATCCGACCGGGCCGGCCGACGGCCGAATACCTGCAGTACGTGCTGTCCAGAATCACCCTGCCGGGCTCGATCTACCTGGGCACAATCGCCATCCTGCCCAACCTTTTCCTGGACCTCACCGGTGACGGCAACAACCAGAACTTCCCCTTCGGGGGTACCGCTGTGCTCATCATGGTCGGCGTCGGGTTGGATACGGTCAAACAGATCGAAACCCAGCTGATGCAGCGCAACTATGAAGGGTTCCTTCGCTGATGAGAGTTCTGATCGTCGGGCCGCAGGGCGCCGGTAAGGGCACCCAGGCCGCTTTGCTCGCCGAGAACCTGCAGATCCCGCACATCTCCACCGGCGACATCTTCCGGGCGAACGTCACCGCCGGCACCGAGCTCGGGGTGCTGGCCAAGAAGTACATGGACGCCGGTGACCTGGTGCCCGACGAGGTGACCAGTGCGATGGTCAAGGCCCGGCTGGCAGAATCCGACGCCGACGGCGGGTTCCTGCTGGACGGGTTCCCGCGCACCGTCCCGCAGGCGCAGTGGCTCGACGGGGTGCTGCACGAGAACACCCACGACCTGGACGCGGTGCTGTTGCTGGATGCCCCGGACGACGTGTTGATGGAGCGCATGCTGGCCCGCGGCCGCGCCGACGACACCGCAGAGGCGATCAGCCGCCGGCTGGAGCTCTACCACACGGAAACCAAGCCGCTGCTCGATCACTACGCCGGCAAGCTGGTCGCGATCGACGGTGTCGGACCGGTCGAAGAAGTGCAGCAGCGCGCGCTGACCGCGCTGCAGCGCTGATTTGTGCGTTGACTGATGGCCGAGCGGGGAATTCAGCTCAAGTCCCGGGGTGAGCTGCAGGCGATGCGTGCCGCTGGCCTGGTGCTGGCGGCGGCGATCGTCGCGGGTCGCGCGGCGGTCGCGCCGGGTGTGAGCACCCTGGACATCAACGACGCAGTCGCGGCCGTCATCGCCGAGGCCGGCGCCACCAGCAATTTCTTGCACTACGGCGCCCGCGGCGCCGACCGTGGTTTCCCGGCGACGATCTGCGCGTCGGTGAACGACGAGGTCGTGCACGGCATCCCGACGTCGAGCCGAATCCTGCGCGAGGGCGATCTGCTGTCCATCGACGCCGGCTGCATCCTGGACGGCTGGCACTCCGACTCCGCGGTGTCCGTGCACGTCGGGGAGCCGCCGTCCATGGACGAGGTCGACCTGATCACCGCGTGCAATCGGGCGATGTGGGCCGGCATTTCCGCGGCAAGGGCCGGCGGCCGGCTCGGCGATGTGTCCTTCTCGATCGAGAGCTCCGTCGCCCGGTCCGGTCACGAGGACGGCCGGCGCTACGGCTCCGTCGAGGGCTACGGCGGGCACGGCATCGGCACCGCGATGCACATGGCCCCGTTCGTCCCCAATCAGGGCAAACGCGGCAAGGGCCCGAAGCTGGCGGCCGGGACCGCACTGGCGATCGAGCCGATGATCACCCTCGGCCGGCCGGCCACCCGGCAGCTGTCCGACGGCTGGACCGTCGTCACGAAGGACGGGGCAAGGGCCGCGCACACCGAACACTCCATCGCCATCACCGAGGACGGCATCTGTGTGCTGACCGCGGATGACGGTGGTCTCGCCGGGCTCGCGCCGTTCGGCGTCACACCCGTTTCGCTGGACTGAATTGACCCGGCGCACACCGATTTTCGTCCTGATCACCGTGCTGCTGTGCGGGCTGACCCTGACGGTCGGATTCGCGAACAAGGCCCGCTGCGTCGGACCGGACTTCGACAGCCTGGGCCGCAGCGAGCCGGACTACGGGATCCGGGTGGCCAGGGATGTCTGCTACTCCGACATCCAGAATCTGTGGATCGGTCGCGACATCGACCGGCATGTCTTTCCCTACGTGCACGGCGGCTATGACGCGGCCACCGAACGGCTCTACGGCGGGTCGGTGGAGTACCCGGTGCTCACCGGGATGGCCATCTTTCTGGCCGCTGTTCCGTCATCGACGGACGGCGACTTCCTGTTGTGGTCTGCGATCCTGCTGGCCGTCGCCGGTCTGCTGACCGCCGCCCTGCTCGCCTGGCTGGCCGGCTTGCGGTCCTGGTGGTTCGCACTGGCCCCGCCGCTGGTGCTGTACGCCTTCCACAACTGGGATCTGTTCGCCGTGTGCGCCACGGTGATCGCGTTCTGGGCGTTACTGCGGGCGTGCCCGGAGACCGGTGGAATCAGCCGTCGCGGCCCGCTGGTGGTCGCGGCGGTTGCCCTTGGTGTCGGCGCGGGATTCAAGATCTATCCGATGATGTTCGCGTTGCCGATCGCGTTGTGGCTGGGCTCCGGCGGCTGGCGGCCGCTGGGTGCGAAGGTGACCGCAGCCAGGCGTTGGCTGGTCGCCGCCGCGTTTGCGGCCGGTTCGGCGGCGGTTTTCCTGGCCGTCAACCTGCCCTTCATGATCGCCGGGTGGGCCGGCTGGTGGGCCTCGTTCCAGTTCCAGTGGAGCCGGCCGATCGATCTGACGACGAACACCATCTGGTTCTGGGGCTTCCGGCCGTACAGCAACTCGTCCGAGGCCGCTGTGCAGCACGACCTGGGGTTGACCGCCACGGCGACGACGCTGGCCGCGCTGCTCTTGGCCTGCGCCCTCGGCTGGCTCCGGTTCGGCAGTGCGGTTGGTCAGGTCGGCCGTTCCTATCCCTGGCTACCGGTCTGCGCGGCGATGGTCTGCGGGTACCTGTTGTTCAACAAGGTGCACTCGCCGCAGTTCGCGCTCTGGCTCCTGCCGTTCTTCGTGCTGTTGCAGATCCGCGCGGGGTGGATACTGACCTACTTCGCCGCGGATGCGGCCATCGGCATCGGGTTCTTCCGCTGGCAGTACCTGATCGGCAGCGGCGCACCGAGCGGCGCCTATGACGCGCTGTCCCCGCAGCTGGTGCTGATCGGGGTCTGGGGCAGGGCAGCCCTGCTGGTCGCGTTGTTCGTGGTGTTTCTGCGGTCGCAGGTGGTCGAGCCGCCCCCGCCGGGGGTGCTGGCCCCGACCGCCCAGCGGCCCGTCGAATACGACGAGGTCCTCAGCGACCGGCCCCGATGAACACCGTTGAAACGGTGCTGGCCCTGGGCGCCGCGGTGCTGCTCATCGCGGTGGCGGTGGTCGCTGCCGGCCGCTTGTTGCGGCGCCGGATGCTCGACCCGCCGGGCGTCAAGGCCGCCGCGCAGGCGCTGCGCACCGCCGGGTTGGCCGGTCCACCGCTGCGCGAGGGCCTCACGACCGACTCCGCTGCGCAGGCCTTGCCCTATTTGCTGGCGCTGCTGGAAACGCCCGGCGTCGCACTGTGCGGACCGGACGGGACAGTGCTCGGCGCCCTCGGGCCAGGCTCGCATCACGCCACGCAGGTGCTGGAGACGGTTGTTGTCGCGATGAAGGCCGATCGGCGGCAGCTTGCCAGCTGTCCGCCGTGCGGACAGCCGCGCTGCCAGGTCGGCCGGGCCGTCATCGCGCCGCTCGGCGCCGGCGCCGGTGGCGGGTCCGTGGGTGGCGGGTCCGCGGGTGCGCTCGTCGTGCTGGCCGAGTCACCGGTCGGCCCGTATCTCGTCAGAGCCACCGACGAAACCGCCAGGTTCATCACCACTCAACTCGAACTGGCCGACCTGGCCGTTTCCCGGGCGGATCTGGCCAGGGCAGAGGTTCGGGCGCTGCGGGCGCAGATCTCCCCGCACTTCATCTACAACGCGCTCACCACCATTGCCGCTTTCGTCCGGAGCGATCCCGATCGAGCGCGAGAGCTGTTGCTGGAGTTCGCAGATTTCACCCGTTACTCGTTCCGGCAGGCCGGGGAGTTCACCACCCTGGCTGACGAAATGGGCAACATCGAGAAGTACCTGACGCTGGAACGGGCCCGGTTCGGCGATCGTTTGCAGATCCGCTGGCGGGTGGCGCCGGAAGTGCTCGGCGTCGTCGTGCCTTTCCTGTCCATCCAGCCGCTGATCGAGAATGCGGTCCGGCACGGCCTGGCCGGCCGTCCTGGTGGGGGAACCGTGTCCGTCACCGCCGAGGATGTCGGGCCGGACTGCGTGATCAGCGTGGAGGACGACGGGATCGGGATGGACCCCGAACTGGTCGGCCGGCACGCGGAGGATGACCCTGCTGGTTCTCATGTCGGGTTGGTCAACGTGGACGACCGGTTGCGGGCCGCGTTCGGCGAGGACTACGGCCTGATCGTGGAGACCGCCCAGGGCGCCGGTACGAAGGTCATCGTCCGGCTGCCCAAGTTCGCGCCGGGAGTCAGCGCGGACCGGTGACGGCCGAACGGGCGTTGCGGCTTGTCCAAGGCAGCACCAACAAGGATGCTGGGTCCGACGGCACGCAATGAGGCGCTGGAGGTGCCAGCAGTGGGCACACGGGTCGGATCCGGGTCGGGAAAGGATTCTGTGAATACCTTCGCTACCGACTCTCCGAACACCGACAGCCCGACCGACCGCCGACTGGTTGTGCTTGCCGTCGACGACGAGGCCCCGGCACTGGACGAGATCAGTTTCCTGCTCAGCGGTGATCCCAGGGTCGGCACGGTGCTGACGGCCGGTGACGCGGCCGGCGCCCTGAAGATCCTGCAGCCGAACTCGCCGAACCCCATTCCGGATGCCGTGCTGCTGGACATCGCGATGCCCGGGTGGGATGGGGTTGACCTGGCGAGGGTGCTTGCCGCGTTGCCCCGGCCGCCAGCCGTCGCCTTCCTGTCCGCACATGACGATCGGGCCGTCGAGGCTTACGAGATCGGCGCGCTGGATTACCTTCTCAAGCCGGTCCGGGCTGCTCGGCTGGCGGAGGCGGTGACCAGGTTCTGCGCGGCCCGCGACGCGGCGGCCGCTGCCGACGGCAACGCCGGCCCGGCCACGCCAGGGACCGTCCCGCCGCCACCACCGCCGCAGCCTTCCCGGGCCGAGCCGGCGCCGCCGGCCGTTCCGCCGATCCCGGACGGGGAGGCGATGATCGCCGTTGATCTGGCCGGCAGTACCCGCTTCGTGCCGCGGGCCGCGGTCTGCTGGGCCGAGGCGCAGGGTGATTACGCGCGGTTGCACATCGCCGGCGGCGGCAGCCACCTGATCCGGACCCCACTCGCCGTGTTGCAGGCCGAGTGGGGTCCGGCCGGATTCATCCGGGTGCACCGGGGCTATCTGGTGGCGCTGAATCGGATCGTCGAGCTGCGGTCGGTCGACGGGGCCTACCGGATCAAGGTCAGTGGGCAGCCGGTGGTGGCGGACCTACCGGTCAGCCGCCGGCACCTGCGGGTACTCAAGCAGCGACTGCTGGCCGGCCGGCGGCCCGGCCGGTGACCGACCGGCACCCGCCCCGCCGCGTGCGGGTGGTGCTCGCGGACCGCAGACCGGGGCAGGCGCCGGTGCTGCGCGGCGACGAAGTTGCCGAACAGACCGAGGTCGGCCGCGAACTGGTTCGCGGTCTGGTCCGCGCGCAGTTGGCCGCGTCGCTCCGGATCGCGACCGTGGCCCTGGCGCTGTTCGCCCCGTTGCCCGCCCTGTTCGCGCTGGTGCCCGCGCTGCAGGACCTTCGGCTGCTCGGCATCCCGGTGATCTGGTGGGTGCTCGGACTGCTCGCGTACCCGGTGCTGTACCTGCTGGCCAGGATGCACCGGCGGCAGGCGGAACGCATCGAACGGGAGTTCACCGAGCTGCTCGGGCATGGTCCGTCATGACATCGGTTGATCCGTCGACCTTGTCACTGATCGCGATCGCCCTGGTGGTGATTGCCACCGGCGTCATCGGTGCCTACGGCGTGCGCTTCGCGCGGACCACCAGCGATTTCCTGGTGGCATCCCGCACCGTCCGGCCGGCCTGGAACGCCGCCGCGATCTCCGGTGAGTACCTCTCCGCCGCATCCTTTCTCGGGGTCGCCGGGCTGATCGCGGTGTACGGGCCGGATGCGCTGTGGTACCCGGTCGGCTTCACCGCCGGTTACTTGGCGTTGCAGCTTTTCGTGGCCGCGCCGCTGCGCCGCTCCGGGGCGTACACCGTGCCGGACTTCGCGCAGATCCGTTGGGGATCAAGGCGTTTGCGGGGTCTGTGCACCGCTTTCGTGCTGGCCATCGCCTGGCTCTATCTGGTGCCGCAGCTGCACGGCGCCGGCCTGGTGTTGCACGAGGTGACCGGCTTGCCGCGGTGGGTCGGCGTCACCGGAGTCGCGCTGGTCGTGACGCTGAACGTGGTGGCGGGCGGGATGCGGTCGATCACCCTGGTGCAGGCGTTGCAGTACTGGTTCAAGCTGATGGCCATCTCGCTGCCGGTGCTGGTGGTGCTGGCCGTGAACCGGCCGGGCGTCCAGGCAATGTTCGCCGGCGACTGGGCCGATGCCGGGCAGGGACTCGGCGGGTCGCACCCGGCTCCGGAGGTCTACTCGCTGATGCTCGCGACCTTCCTCGGCACCATGGGCCTGCCCCATGTGTTGGTGCGGTTCTACACCAACATCGACGGTGGATCGGCCAGGGCCACGACGGTGCGGGTGATCGCGCTGCTGGGCGTCTTCTACCTGTTCCCCACCATCGCCGGCGTCCTGATCCATCAGCTACTCCCGCCGCCGCTGCCCGGGCAGGCGGATTCGCTGTTGCTGCAACTGCCGGCCGCGACGGTCGGCGGTCTGCTCGGCAGCCTGTTGGGTGCGCTGGTCGCCGCCGGGGCGATCGCCGCCTTCCTGGCGACGTCGTCCGGGCTGGTGGTGGCGGCCGCCGGGGTGCTGTCCACCGACGTGCTGCCCGGACGGGTGCGGGACTTCCGGGTGGCGGCGGTGATCGCCGGGTTGGTACCGCTGGCCATGGCCCTGCCGACGACCAGCCTGGACATCTCCCGGGTGGTGGCGATGGCTTTCGCCGTGGCGGCGTCGACGTTCTGCCCGCTGTTGGTACTGGGGATCTGGTGGCGCGGCCTCACCACGGCCGGTGCGATCGCCGGTCTGATTGTCGGCGGCGGGCTGAGCCTCGGAGCGTTGACGTTCTCGGTGGTGTTCCCCGGGGTGCTGCCCGGGGCGCTCGGCTCGCTGGCCGGGCAGCCTGCAGTTGTCTCGGTTCCGGCGGCCTTCGCCGCGATGATCGCGGTGTCCCTGTTCACCAGATCGCGAGTCACTCCGCGCGCTGATGCCGTGCTGGCGCAACTGCATCTGCCGAGCGCGGCCCGGCGGGCGGGGACCGTTCGGGACGACTGAGCCGACCCTGCCGAGCGGTGTCAGCTGAGTTGGCCGGCCCACAACTGCACCGGCGCTGCCCAGCTCCGTGGAATCTCCTGTGACCCGGCGAACCCGGCGGCGGTGAGCATTTCGGTGATCTCGTTCGGCCGCCATGGATGCCCGCCGGAGCGCACGATCCGCAGGTCATTCAGCAGCTGGGACAGGCGATCCTCCGGCCCGATGAACGTACCGGGCAGCAGCCAGCCGCCGGGGCGCAGCGCTCCGGCCGCGGCGGCGATCACCGGCTCGATGATGTCGCCGGGCAGGAACGGCAGCGGCAGCCAGATCGCGTCGAACTGTTGACCCGCGGTCAGCTCGGTGGCGTTCTGCGTCAGTAGTTCGACCCGGCCGTCCAGCCCGGCTTCCCGCACGTTCGTCCGGGCGAGGTCCAGCGACGGGCTGAAGATGTCGATCCCGGTCACCATCAGATCCGGGTGGGTCTGGGCCATCGCGATGGCCAGCCAGCCGGTCCCGGTGCCGATGTCGAGGAAGGTGCTGTCCGCGCGACCCAGCTGAGTTCCGAGGTCGGGCAGCAGGCGCTCGGCCGTCAGGATGGCGCCGCTGATCGCCATCGACAGCCGGCCCATGCTCTGCAGCAGCGGCACATCGACCTGCTCCCAGCCGCCGCTGCGGCCGGGATTCTCGATCAGTTCCGCCGCCTGCCGCAGGAACGTGCGGGCCAGACCGACGGCCGGCGCGGCCGCTGCCGGATCGGCCGCAGCGACCGCACTGCCGGTTTCGGTGCCGACCAACTCCGCGGCAATCCGTGAGAGCAGTTCTCGCACAACAGGGTCCGCCGGCAGGTCCTCGGTCTCCAGTCGAACGAACGCGGCCAACGCAGCCAGCGCGTCGACCGAGGCACCGAGCCGCACTGCAGATGCCATCAGGTGCTGGGATGCCATGTCGCCCGCCTTTTCCCGGAAAGGGGTCCGGGACGAGCCTGTGCGCGGCCCAGAGCTGTTGGTAGCCTAATGGTATGAAGGCGACCATTGATAGTGCCGGGAGATTGGTGATCCCTCGGGCATTGCGCGAACGTCTCGGCTTGCGTCAGGGGACCGTCGACGTCGAAGCCGATGGTGCTGATCTCCGCGTCCGGCCGGTGGCAGGTGATGCACTGGAGGAGCACGACGGGTGGCTCGTCATTCCATCGTCGGGGTCGCCGATCACAGATGAGGATGTACAGACGCTTCGCGATGCAGATCAGCGATGACGACGGATACCGGACCGGAGTTCTTGGTCGACACGAGCGTGGCCGTCGCGTTGAGCGCCATTGACCACGAAGGTCGTGCGGCGGCGCTGGCTGTGCTGCAGGGTCGGCGGGTCGGCCTCGCCGGACACGCTGCCTACGAAACGTATTCGGTATTAACCCGATTGCCCGGAACCGCGCGACGAACCGCGACGGCAGCAGCAAGAATGCTGGCCGTCAATTTTCCGCACACTCGGTTTCTCAGTCAGGATGCCGCGGCCGATCTCTTGGTTGCTCTGGCGTCCGCAGGAGTGTCTGGGGGTGCGGTGTACGACGCATTGGTGGGGGCGACGGCGGTTGAATGCGGCGTGCCGCTGGTGACCCGGGATCGCCGCGCGCTGGGGACCTATCGGGCGCTCGACGTGGACGTCATCGTTGTTCAGTAGCGCGGGACGTCAGGCGACGCCGGCGCGGCGTTCGACGTCCTCGGCGGCGGCGTTCCATTCGGCCTTGGCTGCCCGCCAACCCTCCTCGGTCGCGCCGGCCCGCCAGTAGCCGGAGATCGACACCCGCTCGCGGGGCAGCTTCCGGTCGACTCGCAGGTGCCTGCGCAGGTCGGCCACGAAACGGGCCTCGCCGTGCACAAACGCCTGCACCTGGTCACCATCTGGGAAGTCAACGGCGGCAACCCATTCCACCAACCGTGAGCCCAGCTTCGACGTCCCGGTGTGCACCCAGGTGAGTCCGACCCTGGCCGGCACCGGTAGGTCGATCTCCGCTGCCGGCCCGGGCACCTCGATCAGCACATGTCCGCGCGCGGTCGCGTCGAGCGCATCGATGGCCGCGGCGATCGCCGGTAACGCGCTCTCGTCACCGGCCAGCAGATGCCAGGCCCGCGGATCCGGGGCGTAGGCGCCGCCGGGTCCGCTGAGGAAGATCCGGTCACCCGGCCGGGCGGACGCTGCCCACGGTCCGGCCACTCCGTGGTCACCGTGCACGACGAAGTCAATGGTCAACTCATGACGGTCCGGGTCCCACGCCCGCACCGTGTAGGTGCGCACGACCGGCCAGTCCGCTTGCGGGAAGGACGCCTGGATCACGCCCATGTCCAGGGGTTCCGGGTACTGCACGCCAGGTCGCGGGAAGGTCAGTTTGACGTACGAGTCGGTGAATTCCGACGCCCGGAACCGCTGCAGATCAAGACCGCCGAAGGTGACTCGCACCATTGTCGGGGTCAGCTGCCGCGTGCTCAGCACGGTCACCGGGAGCGGCGTCGGTCGGCTGCGCCGGGCGGGCTCGGGTCGTTCGGTCATCGGCTGCTCCAGTGCGAATCGACTTGGTAAGGGTAACCTTACTCGAAGATGCGTCTTGCCGGCAGTCCGTCGGATGATCGCTCAGCACCGCTGCTACTGTCGCCAGAGGCGAGGTTTCCAGGGCCGTGCCGGGCGAGGTGACCCATGGACGTGCCGGTGAGCGGGTCGTTTCCGCTGCGCGCCGTCCTCGACATCGCCGACATCGGTGAGTTGGGGCCACTGGACGGGTACCAGAATCAACTGCTCGACGTCATTTCCGCCCGGTTGGCGCAGGGCGACGACGTCCTGGCGGTCACAACTGCCATCGCCGATGCGAACAATCTGCTGACCGGGCGGCTCCTCGGTCTCGCCGAGGCTCGTCTCGGACCGCCGCCGTGCCGCTACGCCTGGTTGGTCCTCGGGTCGCAGGGCCGTGGGGAACAGGTGCTCTCCAGCGATCAGGACAGCGCCATCGCGTACGAAAGCGGACACCCGGCGGACGAGCCTGCTATCCGGGCGTATTTCGCGACTCTCTCGGCCCTGGTGGTGAACGCGCTGGACCGTGCCGGGCTGCCGCTGTGCGGGGGCGGCTTCATGGCGACGACCTGGTGTCGTCCGATGACGGAATTCCAAAGGCTCTTCCACAGCTGGATCGATGATCCGCAACCACACGCCCTGTTGCAGGCCCAGGTGTTCCTCGACGTGCAGACCTGCTTCGGCGATCTCGCTATCGATCCCTTGGAGAACTTGCTGGTTGCCGGTGGTCGTCGCGGGCCGTTCAAGGCCCAGATGGCTCGGGCCGCCGTCCTGTTCCGCCCATCCCTGACCTGGTGGGGCGGGCTGCACCCGACGAAGTCCGCCGCCGGGAATGTCAGAGCGCTGGATATCAAGAAAAGCGGAACAGCGCCGATCGTCTTGCTGGCGCGGCTCTATGCCCTTGCGTCCGGCTCTGCGGCGCACAGCACCGCGGAACGACTGCGGGCCTCGGTGGGCACGCTGAGCGAACCGGATGTCGATGCGCTGATTGATGCCTACCGCTACCTCACCGGCCTGCGGCTGGGCCACCAATTGGTGCAGGTCCGAGCCGAACTGCCCGCGGACAACCTGATCGGCACCGATCAGTTGTCGGCTGCTGACCGCAAGAGGCTCAAGCAGGCCCTGCACGTCATCCGCGACGTCCAGGAGATCACCGCCAGGAACTTCGCCACTCATACCGTGACCTGATCGTCGCGTCGTCAAATGTCACTGCAGGTCAGCGCACATCCATGGCCGGTCGGCGCACATCTATGGCCGGTCAGCGCAAAATTCATCGATTCCGGGAAACACGGATTTTCTTCCGCAATGGGCGGGCCTAAAGTCCGTAACCACTCCTCGTGAAGAGGACCAGTTTTTATATGGCATCACAAGGACCCCGTTGACGGTGGTTTCCCTCGGGCAGGCCCAATGACGCGAAGCCGGAGAATCAATGAGCACCAAGAGTGAACAAGCGGGACACGTCCCGCCGCCCACCCCCCTCGAGGCGAAGTACCTGGCGGTACAGAAGTCTCCTGAGTTCCAGAGCCTGCGCAAGCGCTACCGCGGCTGGGTTTTCCCGGTCACCGCTGCAGCTCTGCTGTGGTATCTCGGGTATGTGCTGGTCGCGGCCTATGCGCCCGCCTTCATGGCGCAACCGTTGTGGGGCAACATCAATGTCGGCCTGGTGCTCGGTTTGCTCCAGTTCGTCACGACATTCGCCATCACCGGCCTGTACATCCGTTACGCGGGCCGGGTTCTCGACCCGGCGTCGACACTCATTCGCGAGAAGATGGAAAAGGAGGGTCTCGCATGAGCCTGATCGCCGCTGATCTGGTTGCCGCCGAGGAACCGACACAGGTCGGCAACACCTGGCTCAACCTCGCCATCTTCGGTGCTTTCGTCGCCGTGACGATGGTGTTCGTCATCAGGGCCGGCAAGACGAACAAGACCGCAGCCGACATGTACACGGCCGGTGGATCTTTCACCGGGCGGCAGAACGGGATCGCCATCTCTGGTGACTATCTTTCGGCCGCATCATTTCTCGGTATCGCCGGGGCCATTGCGCTGTCCGGTTACGACGGCTTCCTGTACAGCGTCGGTTTCCTGGTCGCCTGGTTGGTTGCCCTGCTGCTCGTCGCCGAGTTCCTCCGCAACACGGGTCGTTTCACGATGGCCGACGTCTTGGCGTTCCGCATGCGGGAGCGACCGGTCCGCACCGCCGCAGCTACCTCGACGCTCGTCGTTTCGCTGTTCTATCTGTTGGCGCAGATGGCGGGGGCCGGCGGTCTGGTGGCGTTGCTGATGAACATCACCGGTCGCTTCGAGCAGAGCATCGTCATTGCCGTCGTCGGTGCCCTGATGATCGTGTACGTGCTGATCGGCGGCATGAAGGGCACGACGTACGTCCAGATCATCAAGGCGATCCTGCTCATCTCCGGCGCTGCGGTGATGAGTGTCTGGGTCCTTGCCAACTACGGCATGAACTTCTCCGACCTGCTGGGTGCCGGTGCCGAAGCCGGTGCGGCGCTGGAGCCGGGTGCGAAGTACGGCCTGTCCGACCTGACGAAGCTCGACTTCGTCTCTCTCGCCCTTGCGCTGGTACTGGGCACCGCGGGGCTGCCGCACATCCTGATGCGCTTCTACACCGTTCCGACGGCGAAGGAAGCCCGCAAGTCCGTGGTCTGGGCGATCGGCCTGATCGGCCTGTTCTACCTGTTCACGCTGATCCTGGGCTACGGCGCAGCAGCACTGGTCGGGCCGGCAACGATCAAGTCCGCGCCCGGCGGGGCCAACTCCGCGGCTCCGTTGCTGGCTTACGAGCTCGGCGGCACGGTCCTGCTGGGGATTATCTCGGCGGTGGCATTCGCCACCATCCTTGCGGTCGTCGCGGGATTGACCATCACGGCGTCGGCGTCCTTCGCGCACGACATCTACGCCAGTGTGATCAAACGGGGCAAGGCGCCGGCCGGCGCCGAGGTCCGGGTGGCCCGCATCTCGGCGGTCGTCGTCGGCATCGTGGCGATCATCGGCGGTATCGCCGCCAACGGGCAGAACATCGCGTTCCTGGTCGCCCTGGCCTTTGCGGTTGCCGCCTCGGCGAACCTCCCGACGATCCTCTACTCGTTGTTCTGGAAGCGGTTCAACACCAGCGGCTGCCTGTGGAGCATCTACGGCGGACTGGTCATCACCGTCACCCTGATCGTGTTCTCGCCAGCGGTGTCCGGCAGCCCGTCCTCCATGTTCCCGAACGTGGACTTCGCCTGGTTCCCACTGTCCAACCCCGGACTGGTCTCGATCCCGGCGTCGTTCCTGCTCGGCTTCCTCGGCAGCATCTGGAGCAAGGAACACCTGGAGTACAAGGCCGCCGAGATGGAGGTTCGCTCCATCACCGGTGCGGGTGCCGAGGGGAAGGCCCTAGACCACTGATCGTCTCAGTACCACTGATCGCCTCGATCACACTGCCGGGCCAGGGGAATCACCCGTGGCCCGGCAGTGCCATGCCGATTGAATGGCTGTGTCGATGATGAGGCTGTGTCGATGAGGAGGGGGCGACCGGAGCCGTTGCCGTTCCAGTTACCCAGGCTGGACGGCCGCACGTGGCCGGACCGTGGGGCCGTCGGCCGGGCGTCCTTCGAGGTGTCGACGCTCTACGAAATGGGCTACCGAGAGGCGTTCGAACCGGAGGCGCACACCGTCGCCGACCAACTCATGGACCGGCTGCTACCGGCCGTCCCGCTGGGTGAGGTGGCCGAAGAAGACGCGCCCTACCTGCGCCGCGTCTTCCTGGTCGCTGCCCAGGTCGGCGCCGGGATCGGGATCGTGGAGGTCCGGACGCTCTCGCCCGCGCAGTGGTATTCGGATCGGCCGATCTGGGGTGCGCTGTGGAAGGCGCTGGATGATCTGCCCAGGATGCGCCAGCAGCATCATGCGGTGGCTCGTTACATGCTGCAGTCCGGGTACTACGTGGCACGCACTCGCCCAGGCGTGATCGAGGACCTGCTGGCGGCCCTGCGGGCCGATCTGGAGAGCACACCTTCGGACGGCCCCACCTGAGCCGGCCGGTCCCTCAGCCGGCGAGCTCGCGGATCCTGCGGCCCCACTCGCGTGTGGTGTCCAGCACCAAATCCCTGTCGAGGTCGTCGAATTCCACCAGCACGGCGTAGCTGACCGCCCGGCCAGGACCGCGAACCAGGCCGACGTCGGCGCGAATCCCGGTGTCGGTGCCCGTCTTGTGCGCCAGCCACCAGCCCCGGTCCGGAGCGGTATGGGCCAGCGGATCGAGGCCGAAAGCACTTGCCACCATGGACGTATCGGTATCCAGGTTCAGCCACCGGAGAACCCTGTCGCTGATAGCTGCGCCGAAAACCTCACCGCGGTGCAACCGGGCGAGCAGGCCCGCAAGTTCCGTCGCCGAGCCCGTTGACAGCGTCGTTGGATCAGCCGGGCCCCTGACGTCACGCACCCGGTCGTGCAGGCGCGTTGCGGTCAGATTGAGCTGGACGGCAGTTGCTGTCACCGATGGCAAGCCCACTGCGCGCAGCAACACGTTCGTCGCGAGGTTGTCGCTGACCGCGCCGACCAGCGCGGCCAGGTCGGGAGCCGGCAACGACGGCACGGAAAGGTGTTGCCAGAGACCGGAATCCGCGACCGTATCGTCGGTCGTGCGCGGAATGGCGACCGACGAATCCAGGTCGCCGTTGCCGATTCGGCGGGCCACTTCGATCAGCAGCAGCACCTTGCCGATCGACGCAGTTGGCCGGATCCGGTCGGCGTCCAGCGACGCAAGCAATGCCCCGCTATCGGCGTCGAGAACGCTGACGGACAGGCTCAGCGAGGTGTCGGGGGAAACCTGGTCCGGGAACACCCGCCAATGGTCGCAGGGACCGGCGGCCGCTGGTCATCTCGCCGGCGGATCGCGAAGATCGTCCGGTGTGGGTGAATCGCGGAGCAGCCCGGACAGGAAACATGTCCGACGACGCTTGGGTCGAGACGGCCTCGAGTCAGGTTCTCCAGGAGGACGAAATGCCACCGCCCAACAAGAAGCGCACCCCGCCGCGGAACGCGCCAACCCGGCCCGCCGCTGCTGCATCGCCGATCGTCTCGCTCGAGGACCAGTTCATCAAGACGGTCACCGACTTCAAGGACCCGTCCCAGGAGTGGCGCCGGCTGTTCTCGGAACTGCTCGGCACCTTCTTCCTGGTTTTGGTGGCCGCCGGTGGCGGGATGATGGGCCAGGCCTTCCCGGACACCATCAGCCGCACCGCGGCCGTCACCGCACCGGCGCTCATGGTGCTGGGCATCATCCTGTTCATGGGCAAGGTGTCCGGCGCCCATCTCAACCCCGCCGTCAGCGTCGCGTTCGCGCTGCGCGGCGATTTCCCCTGGCGGCGGGTGCCCGGGTACATCGTCGTCCAATTGATCGGCGCGACCCTGGCCGCCTGGTTCCTGCAGGCAGTGATCGGCGTCTCGGCGTCCTACGGGTCGAACGTTCCGGCGCCGGGCTACACGTCCTTCATCGCTTTCGTGATGGAGGCGGTGCTGACCTTCGGATTGGTCAGCGTCATCCTCGGAACCGCCTCTGGCGCGCAGAACCTCGGCGTGATCGGGGCCCTCGGCGTCGGCGGCTACATCGCATTGGCCGGCCTCTGGGGCAGCCCGATCTCGGGTGCCTCGATGAACCCGGCCCGCACCTTCGGGCCGACGCTGGTGGGAATGGACTTCGGCGCCTACTGGGTCTACGTGGCAGGACCGCTGGCCGGGGCTGTCATCGCCGTCGGCACCGCCTTCGTGTTACGGGGACCCGGCGGCGGACGGGCAGGGTCTGGGGCCGCGCAGGGCGCGCTGTTCACCGAGGTGGCAAATCCCCAGGCCTGAATCGGTGGCTGAGCGCTGTCGTCGGGCCACTGAGTAGGGTCAGGTGCGGGCCGCGGCGCCGCGGTCATCCCAAAAGATCGTGTCTGCTCAACCGCAGCAGACGCGATCTACTGGCACATTGGCGCCTGGCGACTTCGTCGCAGGCGACTAGACCTTGCGGGAGGTCCGCCCGTGCACACCGGTTCCAGCTGGTCCCTGGCCCGCCGGATCCTCGCGTTACAGGCCGTTGTCCTGGTGGTCGTCCTCGGGGCTCTGCTCGCCGCCCTGCTGGTCGACACCGACGCCGAGACCGAGCGCACCACCGGCGACCGGGTGACGGCTGTGGCGTCGACGGTTGCTGCCGCGCCCAGCGTGCGGGCCGCGGTCACCGCCACCTACCCGGCAGGCGAGGAGATCACCGGCCCGTCCGCGGCCATGCAGGGCTTCGCAGAGGATGTCAAGACGCAAACCGGAGCCGATTTTGTCGTTGTCATGAGTCCCGAGGGGATTCGCTACACCCACCCCGATCCGGCGCAGATCGGGCAGGAGTACCGGGGGAGTCGGGACGCCGCGCTGGCGGGTGGAATCGGCATCGAGACCTACACCGGCACGCTCGGGCCGTCGATCAGGGCGATCGTCCCGGTTCGGGACAACGGCGAGATCGTCGCGCTGGTCTCCGTCGGGGTGACGGTCGATCATGTCGACGAGGCGACCAACCGCCGGGTGTTGCTGATCGGCCTGGTCGCGCTCGGCGCCCTGATCGTTGGTTTCGTCGGGTCGCTGCTGATCGCGCGCTGGGTCCGTCGGCAGACCCTCGGCATGGGTCCGCAGGAGCTGGCCAGCCTGTTCACCTACTACAACGCGGTGCTCGCCTCCGTGCACGAGGGCATGGTGCTGCTGGACGGGGAAGGCCGGATCGTCAGCGTCAACACCGAGGGCCGGCGGCTGCTCGGGCTCACCAACGACGCCGTCGGGAAGACTGCAGTGCAGGCCGGGCTGCCGGGGCAGGTAGCCGCGCTGATCGACGACCCGGACAGCCTCACCGACGAACTGGCCCTCTCCGACGATCGGGTGCTGCTGATCAGCCGCCGTCCGGTGCTGGTCCGCGGCAACCCGTCCGGGGCAGTGATCACCCTGCGGGATCACACCGAACTGGAGTCGCTGACCGGGGAACTCGACCGGGTGCAAGGCTTTTCCGACGCGCTGCGGGCGCAGGCGCACGAATCGGCGAACCGGCTGCACACGGTGATCTCGCTGATCGAGCTGGGCGAAACCGACCACGCGCTGACGTTCGCCGTCGCCGAACTGCAGACCGCGCAGAACCTCGCCGACCGGGTGCTGACCGGCGTCGGCAATCCCGCGGTCGCGGCCCTGCTGCTCGCCAAGTCCGCGCAGGCCGCCGAACGTGGCATCGAACTCAGCGTCCGTGCCGGTTCCTACCTGCCGCCGGACACGGCCCCGGACCGGGAACTGGTGACGATCATCGGCAATCTGGTGGACAACGCGTTCGACGTGCTGTCCACCCTGCCCGCCGACCGGGACCGGCGGGTGGAGGTGGCCGGCGAAGTGCTCGACGGCGCTGGGGTTCAGATCACCGTCACCGACACCGGCCCCGGGCTGACCGAGGCGCAGGCACGGTCGGTGTTCGTCCGGGGCTGGTCGACCAAGTCGGCCCGCGGTCCCGCGGGCGATCGCGGGCTCGGGTTGGCGCTGGTCGCCCAGGCGGTCGCGCGCTGCGGCGGGACGATCACCGCCGAGCCCGGTCCTGGTGCCAGATTCCTGGTCTGGCTGCCGTATCGGGGTGCGGCAACCACCATCGACGACACCGGCACCCTCCTGCGCGATCGCGCTGACCAGGTCACCCAGTGATCCACGTGCTCGTCGTCGAGGACGAACCGATCGCCGCCCGTGCGCACAAGGCCTATGTGGAACGGGTCGCCGGATTCTCGGTGGCCGGGGTTGCACATTCCCGGATGGAGGCCGAACGGGCGCTCGGCCGCGGCGGCGTCGACCTGGTGCTGCTGGACCTGCACCTGCCCGACGGCAGTGGGCTCGACCTTTTCCGGCGGATCCGGGCCGCGGGGTCGACCGTCGACGTGATGGTGGTGTCCTCCGCCCGGGACGCCGACGTCGTGCGATCGGCGGTCGCGCAGGGCGCCGTTCAGTACGTGATCAAGCCGTTCGCGTTCGGCACCCTCCGGGACCGGTTGCTGGCCTACCAGGAGTTCCGCAATCAGGTTGCCGGCGACTCCGACGTCGACCAGGCTGACGTCGACCGGGCGCTGGGGATCCTCCGGTCGCCGCCGGGCGGGTCGCTGCCCAAGGGCATGACAAAGGAAACCCTCGCCATCGTGGTCGGTGCGCTCCGCGAATTCGGTGAGGCGTCGGCGACCCAGATCGCCGACTTCCTCGGCGTCTCCCGGATCACCGCCCGCCGTTATCTGGAGCACCTCGCGGACACCAACGTCGCCGAGCGGAGCCTGCGGTACGGGCAAGTCGGGCGGCCGGAAACCCGATACGGATTGAAGCGACTCGGCTGACCGAACGCCGGGTCAACCCGGCGGAACGCCGATCAGTCGCCGGGGCGTTCGGCGTTGTTGGCGGCCGGCTCCGCCGGCGGCCCTGGCTCGCTGACCAGCAGTTCAGGCTTGCCGTGCGTCTGTCGCCAGACCTGCCGCACCGTCAGGCACAGCGCCAACCAGGCCAACCCGGTGACCCAGCCGCCGATGACGTCGGTGGCCCAGTGCACCCCGAGATACAGCCGGGACAAGCCGATCGCCAGCACGAAAAGGCCGACCCCGACCAGTACTGCCACTCGCGCGCGAGTGCTCTTGATCAACGGCAGCAGCACCACCAGCACCACACCCAAGATGGCCGCCGAGGCCAGCGCGTGCCCGGATGGGAACGACTCGTTCGTCTCGGTGACCAACCGGTAGTCGACGGGGGGCCGTTCCCGGCCGACCGTCGCCTTGCCGAACCTGACCAGCAGCCCCGCCCCGGCGGCGACCACGGCCACCAGGACGGCGTCGCCCCGTCGGTGTTTGATCAGCAGGAAAACGATGGTGGCGGCCGCGATTACCGTCATGGAAACGGTGCTGCCGATCTCGGTGACGAAGATGGCCAGGCTGGTCAGCGCGGGGGAGCGGTGATCGACCATCCACTGCCAGACCGGCGGGTCGATGGACGCCAGGCCGTTGCTCTCGGTCGCACCGTCGGCCAGGCCGAGCACGATCGCTGCCAGAATGGCGAGCAGGGCGCCGCTGGTGAGGAGCAGTTCCGCGGTGCCCGGCGACGAACGGCGCCAGCGCACGGCGGCGACCGCGCCCAGCGCGAGCAGGATCAGCGCGGCAACGGCATAGGGCAGCCAGACATAGCCGTACTCGAAGAAAGTGTCGCTGGGGAAACTGATGGCGGGCCTCCTGGAGTCAGAGGTTCCCATGATCACCGCAAAAGATCAGACAACGCTCAGTCGAAGAATTCTTCCAGAAAGGTCTTCTTGCGTTTCTTGCTCTTGCGCAGCTTGCGATCCTCGCCGTACAGCCGTTCGGAGCGCTTGCGGTCGTCGGAGACCGGCCGGCGCGGCGCGTCGTAGTCCTTGATCGGCGGCGGGGCCAGCGCCGGATCGATGGGCTCCAGGCCCAGGAAGCGGGCCTCGGCTGCGATCAGCAGCTCCAGTTCGCCCCGGTCGAGGAAGACCCCGCGGCATTCCTTGCACTGGTCAACGGTGACGCCATTGCGTTCGAAACTGCGCATCTTGTGCTGGCACTGGGGGCAGATCAGAGTCATGGTGCGGCAACGGTAGCGCGCATCGGTGTCCGGATGGCGGGTAGCACGGTTAAGGCCAGGTTTCGGGCGAGTTGGAGGCAGCGCCGGACCGGCGTAGAGTAGAACGTCGGCGCGCGGGTCGTGTCGGCTTGGTGCTGCACGCATCCAGCCGGCATCGGATGAATGGCATCTGAGCGCGCCGTCCTCCCCGGGGAAACTGGTTCGGCTTGCCTGTTGAAGGCAGCGCCGAATCGGTCGCTTCGTGCGGTGGAGCAGGTGATCGGACCCAGTGCTGTTGACACACAGCAGTTGAAAACACAGTGCGATGACAGTACTGCCAACGGAACGGATTGCGGAGGACATGGGCAAGAAAGACGGGGCCATCGAGGTAGAGGGTCGCGTGGTCGAGCCGTTGCCCAACGCGATGTTTCGGGTTGAGCTGGAAAACGGGCACCGCGTGCTCGCACACATCAGCGGCAAGATGCGGCAGCACTACATTCGCATCCTGCCTGAGGACCGGGTCGTCGTGGAGCTTTCGCCCTACGACCTCTCGCGCGGTCGGATCGTCTACCGCTACAAGTAGTCGGCACGACAGGCGCACGGAAAGTCAGCACTGAAATCCACCCCCGACTCAGGGGTGGGACCGGGACAGGACCCGGGACGATCGGCCTCAATTCGCAGGACCGATAGGGAGCGCGCCGACAGGTGCGCGTGGTCTGCCCCGGATCCCGGGGCGGTACTAGAGAAGGCAGGACAGCAGTGAAGGTTCAACCCAGCGTCAAGAAGATCTGCGAGCACTGCAAGGTGATCCGCCGTCACGGTCGCGTGATGGTCATCTGCAACAGCAACCCTCGCCACAAGCAGCGCCAGGGCTGATCCGGCCCTACCAACAATCGCGTCACCACCCGCATGATCCGGTCGTCAGGCCGGATCGCCGCGGTACACCCCCGGACTACAGGCCGGGGCCCGGTTCAGATAGCCGGGACGGGACGCGACCGACACCTGTGGGAACGACAAAGGAGTACCGCGCCTCATGGCGAGACTCGTTGGCGTCGATCTGCCCCGCGACAAGCGGATGGAGATCGCGCTCACCTACATCTATGGAATCGGGCGCACCCGATCCCTCGAACTGCTGAAGGCCACCGGCATCAGCCCCGACCTGCGTTCCAAGGACCTGACCGACGAGGACGTGCTCACGCTGCGCGACGCCATCGATCAGGCCGACCTGAAGGTGGAAGGTGACCTGCGCCGCGAGGTGCAGGCCGACATCCGCCGGAAGATGGAGATCGGCTCCTACCAGGGTCTGCGGCATCGCCGTCACCTCCCGGTCCGCGGCCAGCGCACGAAGACCAACGCGCGAACCCGTAAGGGACCGAAGAAGACGATCGCCGGCAAGAAGAAGGCCAGGTAACGACGATGCCCCCCAAAGCCCGTTCTGGAAATGCAGCAGTCAAGAAGGTGCGCCGCAAGGAGAAGAAGAACGTCTCCCACGGCCACGCTCACATCAAGAGCACCTTCAACAACACCATCGTCTCCATCACCGACCCCACCGGTGCGGTGATCTCCTGGGCGTCCGCCGGCCATGTCGGCTTCAAGGGCTCCCGAAAGTCCACCCCGTTCGCCGCGCAGATGGCGGCCGAGAACGCCGCCCGCCAGGCCATTGAGCACGGCATGCGCAAGGTGGATGTGTTCGTCAAGGGCCCAGGTTCGGGTCGTGAGACCGCGATTCGCTCGCTCCAGGCCGCCGGCCTGGAAGTTGGCGCGATCTCGGATGTCACCCCGCAGGCCCACAACGGAACCCGGCCGCCCAAGCGGCGTCGGGTCTGATCTGACGAACAGGAGGAATGGACAGTAATGGCTAGATATACCGGTCCCATGACCAAGAAGTCCCGTCGCCTGAAGACCGACCTCGTCGGTGGCGACCAGGCTTTTGAGCGCCGCCCCTTCCCGCCCGGCCAGCACGGTCGCGCGCGGACGAAGGAGAAGGAATACCTGACCCAGCTGCAGGAGAAGCAGAAGGCCCGCTTCACCTACGGCGTCATGGAGAAGCAGTTCCGTCGTTACTACGCGGAGGCCGCGTCCCGCCCCGGTAAGACCGGCGAGACCCTGCTGCAGATCCTTGAGTCCCGGTTGGACAACGTCGTGTACCGCGCGGGCCTGGCCCGCACCCGGCGCGCGTCGCGTCAGCTCGTCACGCACGGCCACTTCCTGGTCAACGGCGTGCGGGTGGACGTCCCGTCCTACCGTGTCGAGCAGTACGACATCATCACGGTCCGCAAGCAGTCGACGGAGACCTTCCCGTTCGAGCTCGCCCGGGCAACCTTCGGCGATCGGCCGACCCCGGCCTGGCTGAAGGTCATCCCCGAGTCGCTGACGATCCTGATCCACTCGGTGCCGGTGCGTGCGCAGATCGATTCGCAGATCACCGAGCAGCTGATCGTGGAGTTCTACTCCAAGTAAACGCTCGCTCCGCGAGTAGGCAACGGTCGCCCTCCGGGCGGCTGAAAGCACCACGCTGGCCCGCCAGTTGGTTGACCGCCTCGGCGGACTGTTCTACCTGCTTCACCCGGCGCGCGGCGCCGTTCGGCCGGTTGGCCGGGCGGCGCCCTGTGTCGGTTCACGGCCGTTGGACCGGCCGTTGCGCATAGCTCCATGAAGTACCCCACAGTGACGTCATATGGCGGATGTCACCTGCGAAAGGAAAGAATCACCGTGCTGATTTCCCAGCGCCCAGCATTGACCGAAGAATCAGTTTCCGAGAACCGCTCGCGGTTTGTGATCGAACCGCTTGAGCCCGGATTCGGCTACACCCTCGGAAACTCGCTCCGCCGCACCCTGTTGTCGTCGATCCCCGGCGCCAGCGTCACCAGCATCCGCGTCGACGGCGTGCTGCACGAGTTCACCACCGTCCCCGGCGTGAAGGAGGACATCACCGAGCTCATCCTGAACCTCAAGGAGTTGGTGGTTTCCTCCGAGGACGACGAGCCCGTCACCATGTACCTGCGCAAGCAGGGCCCCGGTGACGTCACCGCCGCCGACATCGCGCCGCCCGCCGGCGTGACCGTGCACAACTCCGAACTCAAGCTCGCCACCCTGACCAAGAAGGGCAAGCTCGAGATCGAACTGGTTGTCGAGCGTGGCCGGGGTTACGTCCCCGCCTCGCCCAACAAGGTCGTCGGCGCCGAGATCGGCCGTATCCCGGTCGACTCGATCTACTCGCCGGTCCTGAAGGTCACCTACCGCGTCGAGGCCACCCGCGTCGAGCAGCGGACCGACTTCGACCGGCTGGTGCTGGACGTCGAGACCAAGCCGTCCATCTCCCCGCGGGACGCGCTGGCCTCGGCCGGCACCACCCTGGTGGAGCTGTTCGGGCTGGCCCGCGAGCTGAACGTCGACGCGGAAGGCATCGAGATCGGGCCGTCGCCCGCCGAGGCCGACCACATCGCCGCCTTCGGGCTGCCGATCGAGGAGATGGACCTCACCGTCCGCTCCTACAACTGCCTCAAGCGTGAGGGCATCCACACTGTCGGCGAACTGGTCTCCCGGACCGAAGCCGACCTGTTGGACATCCGCAACTTCGGGCAGAAGTCGATCGACGAGGTCAAGATCAAGCTCGCCGGCATGGGCCTGTCCCTCAAGGACTCGCCGGCCGGGTTCGATCCAGCCGCCGCTGCGTTGGCCTACAGCGCGGACGACTGGAATGACGACACCGACGACAGCACCTACGGTGCGGCTAACGTCGACACCACCGCGAACGTCTCGACGTTCGCCGCTGACGACACCGACTACGCGGAGACCGAGCAGATCTAGTTCTGCCCGACTCTCCTGGTCCACCCGCAGTTTTCGGGTGGGCGGCGCGGCGTCCCGGCTCCGGCTGGGGCGGCGCACCGAACACGGATAGGAAACCGTCGGCACCCGGGAGTTCGCTCCCGGGCCGCCGCCTCACCCGCGGATCCACCGCGGACAACGATCGAAGGAACATCACATGCCCACGCCCCCGAAGGGTCCTCGCCTCGGCGGATCACCGGCGCACGAGCGCCTGATCCTGGCCAACCTCGTCACGTCGCTGTTCGAGCACGGCAAGATCACCACCACCGAGACCAAGGCCAAGCGGCTCCGCCCCCACGCGGAGAAGTTGATCACCACCGCGAAGAAGGGGACGCTGCACTCGCGTCGCGAGGTCATGAAGACCGTCCGCGACAAGGACGTGGTGCACCGGCTTTTCGCCGAAATCGCGCCGTCGTTCGCGACCCGCGACGGTGGCTACACCAGGATCATCAAGACCGCGCCGCGCAAGGGCGACAACGCCCCGATGGCGATCATCGAGCTCGTCGACGAGGAGTCGGTGTCCTCCGCGGCGTCCAAGGTTGCCCGCCGGGCCGCCGCCGGTCGTAGCGGTGATCGCAGCGCCCGCGTCGCCGCCTCTGCCGGTGCCGCCGGTGCCGCCGCCGTCGCTGTTGACGCAGCCGCCGAGGATGCACCGGATCGCGAAAGTGGTTCCGTGCAGGCCGTCGAGGCCGGTTCCGAGGCCCCGGCCGAGGGTGCTGACGTCACCGCAGAGGGTGCGGACGTCGTCAAGAATGCCCCTGAGGCTTCCGAGGCTCCGGCCGAGGACGCCGCGGATCGCGAGAGCGGTTCCGAGCAGGCCATCGAGGCCGCCACCGAGGATCCGGCCGAAGGCGCCGACGAGAAGAAGTAAGTCCCATGCACTTGGGCAGCGGGGGCGGATTGACGGCGACGTCGGTTCGCCCCCGTTGTTGTCTGCCGCGCCGGTTCCTCACGTCCCGCGGGCGCGCCGGGCTCGCGAAAGCATCGACTTGTCACGGATGCACCTTCCCGGGCGCCCGGAAGGTGCATCTTCGACAAGTGGATTCGCCGGGTTGGCCGGTTGCGACGCGTCGGGGTGCGGGCGGCGACCATGCGTGACGACCTCAGCCGGATCCGGCTGGACATCTCCTATGACGGCACCGAATTCTCGGGCTGGGCGGTCCAGCCGGGACTGCGCACCGTCGCCGGCGAGCTCACCGATGCCCTGCGGGTGCTGCTCCGCCATCCCGTGCAGATCGTGGTCGCCGGCCGCACCGACGCCGGGGTGCACGCCGTCGGCCAGGTCGCACACGTCGACGTGGCGGTCGACGCCCTTGCAGCACTGGCACCGCGGCACCCCGCCCGATCCAGACGGCGAGCAGCCGCCGCACCGGCGCCGCCCGGCCTACTCCCGTCCGCAGCTGGATCACCGGCAGGCGAAGATCCTTCCGCCGAGGCACCTGTGTTCCCCGCCGTCGATCCGACGCCGAGCCCGGACGACGCCGGCCTGGTCGGCCTGTTGCGCCGGCTCGCCGGTGTGCTGCCGCCGGACGTCCGGGTCCGCCGGGTGCAGGCCGCCCCTGACGGGTTCGACGCCCGGTTCTCCGCGCTGCGCCGGCATTACCGCTACCGGATCGGCACCGGCGAATGGGGTGTCGAACCGCAGGACCGCAAGTACGTGCTCGCCCGCCGGCGGGACTTGGACCTCGAAGCCATGACGTTGGCCGCCGCCACTCTGGTCGGGCTGCGGGACTTCGCCGCCTTCTGCCGCCCCCGGGAGGGCGCCAGCACGGTGCGCGAGCTGCAGGCCTTGACCGTGCACGCGGCCGGTGACGAGGTGTGGATCGACGTCACCGCCGACGCGTTCTGCCACTCCATGGTGCGGGCACTGGTGGGCTCGCTGCTGAGCGTCGGTGAGCATCGGGTCCCGATCAGCCGGCCGGCGCAGCTGCAGGCCGCCGGGCTGCGTAGCTCGCAGATCCACGTCGCACCTGCCCACGGGCTGACCCTGGTGGCGGTGGACTATCCGCCACACCCTGAGCTCGCGGCCCGGGCGCAGCTCACCAGGGCACACCGAACCACCGAACCGGGTCCGACTATCGTGATGTAGTGACCAGTGGCCGCGGTCGTCGGCCTCGGGTCGGGAGCCGGTGGGGGCGATGCCGATCCTCGGTCCGACACCGTCCAGCTCTGTCCTGTCGAGGGCCTTGGGGATCAACCGGTCGTGGACGACACGGCCGCGTACGCGGTCGACGTTTTCGGGGCCGCCCAAGGTGGAATCGTATCCGCTGCGGAGTTCGGCGAAGATGAAACCGAGAGGTGCGCACGCGGTCGCGGTGGCCTCACCCGGCGCGGTCGAGTCGAAGGACACCCAGGTGCTCGGCGAATTCCTCCGCGATGTCATCGCACTCAACACCGAGCAGCGAAACTTCCGGATCTTCGGCCCCGACGAGACCCTGTCGAACATGCTCGGCGCGGTGTTCGAGGTCACGGACCGGCAGCGGCGGGCCGGCATCGTCGAGAACGACGAGTTCCTGGCTCCCGCCGGCCGGGTGTTGGACTCGATGCTCAGTTAACACCAGAGCGAGGGCTGGCTCGAGGGTTACCTGCTCACCGGTCGGCACGGGTTGTTCAACTGCTACGGGGCGTTCATCCATATCGTCGACTCGATGTTCACCCAGCACGCCAAATGGCTCAAGGTCACCAAGGCGTTGCCCTGGCGCAGCGGAAGCGCACTGCACCCTGGCCGCCCGAGATGGGGACAACCGCGCACACGAACGATGACGCCCTGGGGGATCGACGCGGGGGAAGGTGACGGGCGGGACGAGCACCACCGCCTTCTCCGCCCGTGCCGAAGCCGGCGATCCCGTGTATGACGAGGAGGACACCCGTCGCAGCGAGGGAACGGTGCTGTTGCGCTATCGGCCACACGAAGGGAAGCCCGTGAAAATTGACCCGGCAAAGTTCAGGATCGATGATCACGAACAGGTCAACCTCTCCGATCTGCCGACTTCGGTCAAAAAGCTGTACAAATCGAAGAAGAAATACAAGAAGCATCTGAAGAAGCGGGTCAAGAAACTGGCTTCACTGCAGCGACTGCATTACGCCTCCGGTCATTGGGCGTTGCTGGTGATCTTTCAGGGCATGGACGCGGCCGGCAAGGACGGAGCGATCCGGCACGTGATGTCCGGCGTCAACCCGCAAGGTTGCCAGGTGTTCAGCTTCAAACAACCCACCGACCAGGAGCTCGACCACGACTTCCTCTGGCGCACCAACCGTTGCCTGCCCGAACGCGGCCGGATCGGGGTCTTCAACCGTTCGTACTACGAGGACGTTCTCATCGCCCGCGTCCATCCCGAAATTATTTACGGGAAGGGACTCCCCGACGAGTTGATCGACGAGGGCACCATCTGGAAACATCGGTACCGCTCCATCAACGACCTCGAGAGGCACCTGCACCGCAACGGCACCCAGGTCGTCAAGATCTTCCTGCACCTTTCCAAGGACGAGCAGGCCGAGCGTTTCCGGGCTCGCATCGACAACCAGGACAAGAACTGGAAGTTCAGCCTCGCAGATATCCACGAACGGTCCTTCTGGGACACCTACATGAAGGTCTACGGCGACTGCCTGAGCGCCACCGGTTCCAAAAACGGGCCGTGGTACGCCGTGCCCGCGGACGACAAGAAAAATGCCCGGCTGATCATCTCGCAGATCCTCCTCGACACGCTGGGGGAACTGAAGATGTCCTACCCGGAAACGACTGACGAGCGCCATGAGGAATTGCAGGGCTTCCGCGACCAACTCTGACCGGTACGCGTCGAACCGGCCTGTCAGGAAAGGCGAGGCTCACGTCGTCCCGGACGCCCCCCCGCGCTGCCCCGGCGCCCGGCCCTGCGGCTGGGTCGGCGGTGTGCGGGGCGGGGCGGTCAGGGTAGGCGCGCTGATGGGGCGGCCGGCGGACACCCGTAACGGCTGCCCGTCGTGCAGCAACGCCAGTGCCGGCCCGTCCAAGATGTCGTAGGTGGTCGTCGCCGGGTGATCTCGACTTTCAGCCGGCAATCCAGGACGCCAATTGTGAAGGCCAGTCGGGTGATTGCCGACGGTAGCCGGGGGGAGAATGCGACACTGCCGTCGCGTTCGCGAAGACCTGCGAAACCCTGGACCAGTGCGATCCATGCCCCGGCCGACGACGCAATATGCAGGCCATCGCGGGTGTTGTGCTCATGATCGTCCAGATCCATCAGCGCGGCTCCGATCAGAGCAGTCCGCCGCTGCAAAATGCTGCCGGGCAGCTGTGTCTGACGACCGGGGCACCTCCCCCGGAGCGGGTGATGACCCTGCGGGCCCGGTCGATCTAGATTGATCTTCGGGACCAGGGGAAGGTGGCACGGTTGACCGGGAATGGCGCCGACGTGCCGCCGACTGAACCCGAAACCGGTCCCGCAGCAGCAGGTTCTACCCCGACGAGCGGGTCGGTGACGGCCCGGGCGCGGCTGATGTTCGCCGGTTGGTGGCGCGGGATCCGGCCGCGCCGCCGGGACGTCAGGGCCGACGTGCTGGCCGGCCTGCCCGGCGCCATCAGCTCGGTGCCGGACGGAATGGCGACCGCCCTGCTGGCCGGGGTGAACCCGGCCTATGGGCTGTACGCCTCGTTCACCGGCAAGATCGGTGGCGGCCTGTCGACCAGTACGAAACTGATGGTCGTCACGACGACGACGGCCGCCTCGCTGGCCGCCGGTTCGGCGTTGGCCGATATCCCGGCGGAGAACCGGGACAGCGCCGTGATCACCCTGACGATCCTCACCGGCCTGGTGATGATCGTGTTCGGGCTGCTACACCTGGGCCGGTACATCCGGTTCGTCTCCCGGTCGGTGATGCTCGGGTTCCTGACCGGGGTGGCCGTGAACATCCTCTTCGGGCAGCTCCCTGGGTTGCTCGGGGCGCCGACCGAGGGCGGGGTCGCCGCCCAGAAGGCCCTGTACGTCATCACCCATCCGACGGGCGTCAACACCGCGTCGGCGATCGTCGGGGTATCGGCCCTGGCGGTGATGTTCCTGCTCGCCCGCACCAGGTTGGCGCTGTTCGCGACGTTGATCGCGGTTGTCCTACCGACGGTCGTCGTCGCGGTGATGGGGTTGACCGACGTGGCGACGGTGGCCGACGTCGGGGCAATCCCCAGTGGTCTCCCGCCACTGGTGTTGCCGCACCTGTCGGACCTGACCGTCGGGGTGATCAGCGGCGCCTTCGCCATCGCCGCGATCGCCCTGATCCAGGGCGCCGGCGTGTCCGAGGCCGCGCCCAATCCGGACGGCTCGCCGTCGAGGATGAACCGCGATTTCATTGGCCAGGGCGTCGCGAACCTGGCGTCCGGGTTCTTCCATGGCACCCCCGTCGGCGGGTCCGTCAGCAGCACGGCGCTCAACGTCGCGGCCGGCGCGCGGAGCCGTTGGGCGTCCGTCTGGGCGGGCATCTGGATGCTGCTGATCCTGGTGGCGCTCTCCCGCGCCGTCGGGCTGGTGCCGATGCCGACACTGGCCGCCGTGTTGATCTTCGCCGCGGTGTCGTCCCTGCGGTTCGGCGACGTCGGGGTGGTCTGGAAGACCAGTTACACCGGCAAGATCGGGATGGTCGTGACCTTTGTGGCGACCCTCGCGCTGCCCGTTGCGGCGGCCGTCGGGGTCGGGCTGGTCTGCTCGCTGATGCTGCAACTGAACAAGGAACTGATGGACCTGCGCGTCGTCCGGCTGGTCCGGAACGACGACGGACTGTTCGTCGAGCGACCCGTGCCGACGGTGCTGCCGGAGGCCGAGCCGGTCGTGCTGGACGTCTACGGCAGCCTGCTGTACGCGGGCGCCCGGACCCTCGGGGCCCGGCTGCCGGATCCTCGCGCCAGCAAGCGTCCGGTGGTGATCCTTCGGTTGCGTGGGCGAACCTCGCTGGGCTCGACGTTCTTCGGGGTGATCGCCGGGTACGCCGAGGCGCTCGAAGCCGCGGGTGGGCGGCTCTACCTGTCCGGCGTGCAGGACGACATGGTCAACCGATTCCACCGCAGCCAGGTCGAGGATGTGCAGGGCCGGATCAAGATCTTCAACGCCACCGAGGTGTTGGGCGCCTCGACCCTGGCGGCCGTCGAGGACGCCAGAACGTGGCTGGTGGGTCACGGCACCGACGCGGACGCCGACCACGCGGAGGAGTAGCAGGGGAACGGATAGCGCGGTTTTGACCTTCTCGAGGCCCGCGCGGTACTCTGGCTAGTCGGTGTGCCGCGCGGCTGCGTGCGGCGGTTTTTTTTGCGTGTGCAATGTCGCGTGCAGGGAATCCGCATTGTGCCCCGGCAAGACCCACCGTGGACGACGACCCACCTGATACTGAACGAAGAGGCATATCCGTGCGCACGTACAGCCCCAAGCCCGGTGATGTGACACACGCCTGGCACGTGATCGACGCGACCGACGTCGTGCTCGGCAGGCTCGCCAGCCAGGCCGCGCAGCTGCTGCGTGGCAAGCACAAGGCGATCTACGCCCCGCATGTCGACACCGGCGATTTCGTCGTCATCATCAACGCCGGCAAGGTTGCCATCTCCGGCAACAAGCGGGACGGCAAGTTCCTCTACAGCCACTCCGGCTACCCGGGTGGCCTGCGCAAGCAGACCGTCGGCGAGCTGCTCGACACCAAGCCGGACCGGCTCGTCGAGAAAGCCGTCATCGGAATGCTGCCGCACAACTCGCTGGGCCGGTCGATGGCCCGCAAGCTCAAGGTCTACGCAGGCCCGGAGCATCCGCACACCGCGCAGCAGCCGCAGCCGTTCGAGATCGTCCAGGTTGCTCAGTGATGGTGGCCGACCGCCGCCTCGCGCATTTCGTCCAGCACAGCAGCTTTAAGCACACCACCGCACCCAGAACAGCGAGATGAGTCAGTCAGTGAGCCAGAACCCCGAAGCCGCCGTCTCCGAAGAACTCGAGCTGGCCGAAGAAGCCGAGATCGAGGCGGTTGTTGACGCCGAGGTCGCCGAGATCGAAGACGACATCGTCAGCGATGCGCTCTCCGATGATGACGCGCCCGAGGTTGTCCCCGCGGTCGTGGTCCCGATCCACATGGAGCGCCCGATCCAGACCGTCGGGCGACGTAAGGAAGCTGTCGTCCGGATCCGCCTGATGCCCGGCAACGGAACGTTCACGCTGAACGGCCGCAGCATGGACAACTACTTCCCCAACAAGGTCCACCAGCAGCTCATCAAGGAGCCGCTGGTCATCCTGGAGAAGTCCGAGAACTTCGACGTCATCGCCCGGCTGCACGGCGGCGGTGTCTCCGGCCAGGCCGGTGCGCTGCGTCTCGCGATCGCCCGCGCCCTGATCGAGCTGGACGAGACCGATCGCCCGCCGCTGAAGAAGGCCGGCTTCCTCACCCGCGACGCCCGCGCCACCGAGCGCAAGAAGTACGGCCTGAAGAAGGCCCGCAAGGCTCCCCAGTACTCGAAGCGCTAACGGTCGTGGGGGGACGACTGTTCGGCACAGATGGTGTACGAGGCCTGGCAAATGCCGACCTGACCCCGGAGCTCGCCCTGCGTTTGGCCACTGCGGCCGCGCAAGTACTGGGTGAGCGCCGGAGTTTGGCGTCTCCGCCCCCGCCCGCGGAGCGTCGCGCCCGGCCCGGCGGACGCCGCCGCGGTGACGTTGCCCGGGCAGTCGCGACAGCGGCCAGGCAGGCCAGCCCGGGTCGTCCGCTGGCCGTCCTCGGCCGGGATCCCAGGGCGAGCGGCGAGATGTTGGAGGCCGCCGTTGCGGCCGGTCTGGCCTCGGCCGGTGTCGACGTCGTGCTGCTCGGCGTGCTGCCGACCCCCGCCGTTGCGTTCCTCACCGTTGACCTGGGCGCAGACCTCGGCATCGTCATCTCCGCATCCCACAACGCCATGCCGGACAACGGCATCAAGATTTTCGCGGCGGGCGGGCTCAAGCTCGATGACGCCGTCGAGGACGCGATCGAAGCCCGGATGGCGGACCCGGCGCCGTTGCCGACGGGCGAGGGTGTCGGTCGCATCACCAGGGCCGTCGACGCCGATCGCCGCTACCTGGACCACCTGCTGGTCGCCACCCCGAACCCGCTGGGCGGGCTGCGGGTCGTGGTCGACTGCGCGCACGGCGCGGCGTCTTCACTGGCGCCCGAGGTGTACCGGCGCGCCGGCGCCGAGGTCGTCGTCATCGGGGGCAGCCCGGACGGGCTGAACATCAACGCCGGGGTCGGGTCGACCTACCTGGCCGGTCTGCGGGCGGCTGTTGTCTCCGAGCAGGCCGACCTGGGTATCGCCCACGACGGGGACGCCGACCGCTGCCTGGCGATCGCCGCGGACGGCTCGGATGTCGACGGCGACGTCATTCTGGCCCTGCTGGCTGTTTCCCTGCGCGACCGCGGCCGACTGGTCGACGACACCGTGGTGGCCACCGTGATGGCCAACATCGGCTTCCACCAGGCGATGGAGAAGGAAGGCATCACGGTCAAGACCACCGGCGTCGGCGACCGTTATGTGCTGGAGGAGATGCGGGCCGGCGGATACTCGCTTGGCGGCGAGCAATCCGGTCACCTCATCCTCGCCGATCACGCCACCACCGGAGACGGCCTGCTGTCCGCGTTGCACCTGATGGCGACGGTCGCGGCAGCCGGCAAGCCGTTGGCCGAGTTGGCAACCCTGGTGACGAACTTCCCGCAGGTGCTGATCAACGTCCGGGTCAGCGACAAGCGTGCGGTGGCCGCCTCTCCGGCCGTCCTCGACGCCGTCGCACGAGCCGAAGCCGAACTCGCCGGGTCCGGCCGGGTGCTGCTGCGACCCTCCGGGACCGAGCCGCTGGTCAGGGTGATGGTCGAGGCCGGGACGTCAGAGGATGCGCAGCGGATCGCCGAGCAGGTTGCCGAGGTCGTCTCGAAAGTCTGACGAGGTCAGGCGGCCCCGGCTGCCCCGCCACGCCCGCCGCCCGCCGGAGTTGGGTCGACCTTCCACGGAATCCGGGCGAAAAGTGTCCGAAAGTCGACGGAACTGTTGTCGGCGTTTGCGGCGGCGTCCGGTGAATCGCCAGGTCGGGGCGCAGCGACGGCGCCGCCCCGATGACGTGGGTCTGCGAGTCGGGGTCCGTGGCGAACCCGTAGAGCTCGGCGGCGGAGTGCAGACAGGCGGTGACGGGCCGGCCGAGGGTCAGTTCGTCGGCGGCGAGTCTGGTGACAACCGGCACCGCGTGCCCATTCGAAACGAACGGCGCCGACTCGGGTGTAGTGGCGGACGCGCGCGGGTTCGGGCTCGGGACTGCGTACGCGCCCTGCCACAGCTTGATGAGCTGTCCATCGTCCACGGTCCGACGCAGACCCCGTTCAGTGAGCACTTGCCGGATCTGCGCCCCGGTGAGTGCCGATCGCTGGGTTCGGGCGAGCGTCAGGAGCTCATCGGGGAGTGGTCTGGGTTCGCCCATCGCACCACTGTGATGGCTAGCAGGTTCAGTGGGCGGGGCGTCGGGGAGTTGGGGATAACTCGGCGCGGGTGATCCGGAGTTGGCCAGAGTTGGGTCGACTTATCCACCCTTTTGCTGGCAAAATCCGTCGAAAGGTCGACTGAACTCGACAACCGGCCGGGCTCTGCGCTCAGATCATCGCCACAGCGGCGACATCTGAAGGATCGATCGGCCCGTCCAGATCCGGATCCTCGAGGTCCTCGATGGTGGTGCCGCTGACCTTGTTCTCCATCTCGTCGGCGAGCTGATCCGCGTCGGTCAGGTGCCGGATGAAGAACGCGGACGCCAGGATCCGCGTCGCGTGCTGCACCTTCTTGTCCGAGTCCGCGCCGATGATGCCGTTGACGAAACTCTTGCCCTCGGACAGGCCCAGGTGACCGGCGCCCTTGACCATCCGCAACTGCGCCGGGCCGCTGCAGGACCGGGCGATCTTGGCGCCGTCGGACTCGGCCATGTCGTCCTTCGAGCCGATCAGATGCAGGCTCGGCACGTAGACCTTGCCGGCCGCCTCGATCGCCGACGGCCTGGTCTCGGCCGCGGTGACCGTCACCACTGCCCTGATCTGGTCGTCCTTGGCGGCCGCCAGCACGGCGGCGCCGCCACCGGTCGAATGGCCGAGGACGCCGAGTTTGCGCAGGTCACCGCGTACCCGGCCGGCCCCCAGATCACCGTAGGCAACGATCCGCAATGCCCTGGACATGTCCAGCGCAAGGCCCTGGTGCGAGGAGAAGAAGCTGCGATGAGTATTCGGAGCGACGACGATGATGCCCCAGGAGGCCAGGTAACGCATGGTGTCGGAATACCGCTCGGCCGACTGCAACCAGCCGTGACCAACCGCGACGATCGGCAACCGCCGCCCGGACGTCGGCGCGAAGATCACGCCGGGCATCCCCGCCGGTGCAAGGTCGCCGATGGCGACGCGGTGCGGTCCCCTGTACGAGAAGTACTCGAACGTGGGGTTCTTGATGCTGGGGGGCGGGCGCTTGGCCATCTGCTCCTCCAAGTCGGGTGTGCACAGGCGGGACCGGCGCAATTGCCCTCGTACAGTAGCCCGTGGCCGGGTCACCCTCTCGGCCCGGCAACGAAGGTGAGTACGGACGTGGCAGACGACTTCGCGACCACCCTGCGGCGGCTGATCCGGGCCAGGTTCCCGCTGCTGTCCATCCAGACGGCCGAGGAATCCAGGGCGCTTGCCGAGATCGCCGCCGTCGTCGGCAACCGGACCCAGGTGGCGCCCGCCCGGCAGGTCTACACCTGGTCGACCGCAAACGGATTCGCCGCGCTGGGCCAGCCGGGGAACCAGGACACCCGGACCCCGCACGCCGCGTTGACGGCAGCCGCGGCACTGACCATGCCCAGTGTGGTGGTGCTGCTCGATTTGCACCCGTGGCTGGGGTCCAACTCCACGCCACCCGATACCCAGCTGGTGCGGGCGCTCAAGGACACCGTCCGCTACTACAAGGACGGCCCGGTGCCGCGGACGATGATCTTGATCTCGCCGACCCCGCGCATCCCGCCGGACCTGGAATCCCTGGTCACCCTGGTCGACTTCCCGCTGCCGACGGAGCCGCAGATCCGGGCCACCCTGGACGGCATGATCGCCCGCAACACCGCGGCCGGGGCGCTGAAGGTCGCCCTCGGGCCGGCCGGCGCCGAGCGGCTGGCGAAGGCGGCGCTCGGGCTGACCGCCTTTGAGGCGGAGAACGCGTTTGCTCGGTCGATGGTCGACGACGGCACGTTGACCGATGACGACATCGCGCTGGTCCAGGAGGAGAAGCGGCAGATCGTTCAGAAGTCCGGCGTCCTTGAGGTGGTCCGCGGGACCGTCAGGATGGATGACATCGGTGGCCTGGAGAACCTCAAGACCTGGCTCCGTAAACGGAACGGCTCCTGGCTCGACGAGGCCGCCGCCTACGGCCTGCCGGCACCGAAAGGTGTTCTGGTGACCGGTGTTCCGGGCTGCGGCAAGTCGTTGACCGCGAAGGCGATGTCGTCGGCGTGGTCGCTGCCGCTGGTCCGGCTGGACATCGGCCGGGTGTTCGGCGGGCTGGTCGGGGCCAGCGAGCAGAACATGCGCAACGCGCTGGCCACCGCGGAGGCGATCGCGCCGTGCGTCATGTGGATCGACGAGATCGAGAAGGGTTTCGCCTCCGGCGCGTCCGGGCAGGGCGACAGCGGCACGTCCGCCCGGGTGTTCGGCACGTTCCTGAGCTGGATGCAGGAGAAGACGTCGGCGGTGTTCGTCATTGCGACGGCCAACAACATTTCGCTGTTGCCGCCGGAAATGATGCGCAAGGGCCGCTTCGACGAGATCTTCTTCATCGACCTGCCCACCGACGTCGAGCGCCGAGTGATCTTCACGATCCACCTGAAGGCGCGGCTCAAGGCCGGTCCGGCGTTGGGTGGATTGCCGGTGACGGATGAGTTGCTCGGCCTGCTGTGCACCGAGACGGAGGGGTTCTCCGGCGCGGAGATCGAGCAGGTGGTGATCTCGGCCTGCTTCGACGCGTTCAACGAACGGCGCGCCCTGACTACCGACGACCTGCTGCACGAGATCGGCAACACCGTCCCGTTGTCGGTGACGCAGGCCGAGCAGATCGCCGCGCTCCGCGAATGGGCGGACGTTCGCGCGGTCGCCGCCTCGACACCAGAGGCCAGGGCCGGCTATTCAACGCCGGAGCCGGGTGATGTCGCGCCGGTGGTCCCCGCCGAGGCCGTGCTGGCCAGGGGTGGCCGGGCCATCGAGGCCTGACGGGCACGGCTCGACGCTCTCCCGCCGCACCTGCACCACCGCCGGATCTTCGCCGACGAGTGCTCCTTCCCGCACGCCGGGGGTAGATGACGCATCGGAGAGTCACGAATGGTGCGCCCGGACCCGCCGAAGGTCCCTGATGGGTTACAGGTGCCAACCCTGCACCGCCGACCCATTAGCCTTTGACCTATGTGCGGCATCGTCGGATACACCGGTCCCCGTCAAGCCCTGCCATTTGTCCTGGAGGGGCTCCGCCGGCTGGAGTACCGCGGCTACGACTCCGCCGGGGTGGCGATTCTGGACGGCGCGGGTGGCCTGAGCACGGCCAAGAAGGCCGGGGCGCTGGCCAATCTTGAGACCTACATCGACACCGGTGACGTGGCGCTGAACGGGCAGACCGGCATGGGGCATACCCGCTGGGCGACCCACGGTGGTCCGACGGACCGTAATGCGCACCCGCACACCGACGTCAGCGGGCGGGTTGCGGTGATCCACAACGGCATCATCGAAAACTTCCCGGTGCTCCGGAAGGCCCTCGAGGCCAAGGGCATCACGATGCGCAGCGACACCGATACCGAGGTCGTCGCGCACCTGCTCGGCGCCGCGTTCGCGGACGGCCCCACCGCGGGCGACCTGCCCGCCAGCATGGCCCAGGTGTGCCGCGGCCTGGATGGCGCCTTCACGCTGGTGGCCGTACATGCCGACGTCCCGGACATGCTGGTGGCCGCCCGCCGCAACTCGCCCCTGGTCGTCGGCGTCGGCGACGGCGAAATGTTCGTCGCCAGCGACGTTGCCGCGTTCATCGCGCACACCAGGGACGCCATCGAACTCGGCCAGGACCAGCTGGTGGTGATCACCCCGGACGGCTACGACATCTCCTCGTTCACCGGCGGCGAGGTGATCTACACCCCGTTCCGGGTCGACTGGGACCTCTCTGCCGCGGAAAAGGGCGGCTACGACTTCTTCATGGACAAGGAGATCGCCGAGCAGCCCTCGGCGGTCGCCGACACCCTGCTGGGGCACTTCGACGGATCCGGGATCGTCCTGGACGAGCTGCGGTTGTCCGATGATGACCTGCGCACCATCGACAAGGTCTTCGTGGTGGCCTGCGGTACCGCTTTCCACTCGGGGTTGATCGCCAAATACGCCATCGAACACTGGTGCCGGATCCCGGTCGAGGTCGAGGTGGCCAGTGAGTTCCGTTACCGTGACCCGGTTCTCGACCGGGACACGCTCGTCGTTGCGGTCAGTCAGTCCGGTGAGACCGCCGACACCCTGGAAGCCGTGCGGCACGCCCGGCGGCAGGGGGCGCGGGTGCTCGCGGTCTGCAACACCAACGGCTCGCAGATCCCCCGGGAGTCCGATGCGGTGCTCTACACCCACGCCGGACCTGAGGTCGGCGTCGCCTCCACGAAGGCCTTCCTGGCGCAGCTCACCGCCAATTACCTGGTGGGGCTGGCCCTGGCGCAGGCCCGCGGCACCAAGTACCGGGACGAGATTCAGCGCGAATTCGAGTTGCTCACCGAGATGCCGGCGGCGGTCGCTACGACGCTGACGTTGATGGATCCGGTCCGCAAGCTGGCGCAGGAGATCGCCCAGTCGAAGGCCGTGCTGTTCCTCGGCCGGCACGTCGGCTACCCGGTCGCGCTGGAGGGTGCGCTGAAGCTCAAGGAACTGGCGTACATGCACGCGGAGGGATTTGCGGCCGGCGAGCTGAAGCACGGCCCCATCGCGCTCATCGAAGAAGGGCTGCCAGTGGTGGTGATCACACCCTCGCCGGTTACCGATCCGTTGTTGCACTCCAAGCTGCTGTCCAACATCCGCGAGATCCAGGCCCGTGGCGCCCGAACCATCGTCATCGCCGAGGAGGGGGATGACACCGTCGCACCGTTCGCCGATTTCCTGGTGGAGCTTCCGGTGGTACCCAAGCTGTTTGCGCCGATCATCACCACCATCCCGCTGCAGGTACTCGCCGCCGAGATCGCCAGGGCCAGGGGATACGACATCGACAAGCCGCGCAACTTGGCCAAATCCGTGACGGTGGAATAGACACCGCATGACTGTGCCCCAGATGCCGCTGGGCGCAAGGGTTGTCTCGGTCGGAATTGACGTCGTCGCGGTCGAGCGGTTCGCCGCGTCGCTCCGCCGAACCCCTGGGTTGGCCGGCCGGCTGTTCACTGCGCGCGAGCAGGTCACGGCGTCCGGACACCCCCGCGGACCCGCCTCGCTGGCCGCCCGGTTCGCCGTGAAGGAGGCAGCGGCAAAGGCGCTCGGTGTGCCGACCGGAATGGACTGGCACGACTGCCAGGTGGTGTCGGAAGATTCCGGTAAGCCCCGGCTGGAGGTCAGTGCCACCGTCGCAGCAGCGGCCGTGTCGATGGGCGTGACCGATTGGCGGATCTCCATTTCCCATGACGCCGGGATCGCCGCCGCCGTCGTCATCGCACTGGGCTGATCATGAACTCGCCCAGACGCCCAGCTCCGTGCCGCTCGGGTCGGTGAAATGGAACCGCCGCCCACCGGGAAACTCATAAGGTCCCCGCACCACGGTGCCCCCGGCCGCGGTGACCGCCGCGACGGTGGCGTCGAGATCATCGGAGTACAGCAACACCAGGGGTGCCCGACGATCCGGCCCGGCAGTGCCGTCCAGCCCGCCGACCTCGCCGTCGCCGGCCGGGGACCGGATGCCGGCGTACTCGGGTCCGTACTCGTTGAACTGCCAGCCGAATGCCCGATCGTAGAACGCGCGGGCATCCGCGAGATCGGCCGCCGGCAGTTCGATGTAGTCGATCGCGTGATGGATGTTCGTCATGCCGGACACCATAGGGACGCACCCCGACAGTCCAGGTGCGGGCGCCGATGACGGTCCCCAACACGGAGCCGGACTGGCCGGCGACGCTGCCCCGGTCGGTGGGATCCGTGCTGCTCAAGGGCGGAATGATCTGCACCACCACCAGGGAAAGGCTGGCCGACGGCCGGGACGTCGTCGTCAAACGGTGCCCCTACCCCGCCGAGATCGAAGCCGAAGGACTGCGTGCGCTGGCCGCCGCCGGCGCACCGGTACCCGAGGTGGTCGCCGCCGCCGGTCACCTTCTCGTCCTCGAATTCGTCCAGGGCTCGCCCGCCTGGGCGGAGCTGGGCCGGGCGATGGCCAGGGTGCACCGGAGCACCGCGGACCGGTACGGCTGGCACCGGAACAACCCGGCCGGCCTGTTCGACCAGCAGAACGACTGGACCGACGACTGGCCGACATTCTTTGTGCAGCAACGGATCCTGGCCCACTTGGATGATCCGGCCGTCCCCAAAAGCATTGCCGACCGGCTCCGCCGGGCCTGCGCCGGCCCGCTGCCGGACCTGCTTCCGACGCACCCGCCCGCCTCGCTCACCCACGGCGACCTGTGGTTCGGCAACGTCGTGGACGGTCGGTGGATGGTCGACCCGGCCGTCAGTTACGCCGACCGGGAGCTGGACCTGGCGTTCATGCAGACCGGCGGATTGCCCGACGAATTGTTCGACGCCTATCAGCAGGAATGGCCGTTCGAACCCGGTTACGAGCAGCGCCGGCCCGCCCTGCAACTGCACAAGATGCTTGTCGGACTGCGGCACTTCGGTCCGGCCAGGCTGCCGCGGATCGAGGCGGTGCTCGATCACTACCGCTGGTGATCGGGCGTGATCGTGAACCGTCGCAACGTGGGGTGGGTGGCCGCGACGGCGGCCACGCCCGCCACGCAGAGCAGCCCACCGACGATCACCCCGAACCCGGCCGACGTCAGCCCGGCCAGCACCCCGGCGCGGACGTTGCCCAGTTCGGGGCCGGCCACCCCGATGATCTGTTCCACCGAGCTCACCCGCCCGCGGTAGGCATCAGCGGTCGCCACCTGTACCACCGCGCCCCGCGCGATCACCGCAACTGTGTCGGCGGCGCCCGCGATCGCCAGGCAGCACAAGGCCGCCCAGCACGAGCCCGACAGGCCGAAACCGGTCAAGGCGGCACCCCAGATGGCCGCCGCAGCAAGCTGTATCGAACCCGTCCGGGCGGCCCTGGTGACTGTTCCGGACAACAGGCCGGCAACGACGCCGCCCACGGCGATCGCGGAGAGAAACAGCCCGAGGGTTTCCGGTCCGCCGCCGAACCGCTCCTCGTTGATCATCGGGAATACCGCGATCGGCATCGCCAGCACGGTGGCGGCCAGGTCGGACAGAAGCGACCCGCGCAGCACGGGTCGCGCCGCGATGTACCGCCAGCCGGCCAGCATCGCCGCGATCCCCGCGCGGTGGATCTCGCCGACGGGCGGCATCGCGGGCAGACTTGCGACCCCGTACAGGGCGACGCAGAACGTCACGGCATCAACCAGGTAGCAGGCCGGTAGGCCCCACCCGGCGATCAGCAGACCAGCGACGGCGGGACCGATCAACATCGATGCCTGAAATCCCAGGTGCGTCAATGCGATCCCGGCAGCGACCTGGTCCTGGGTCAACAGGTGCGGGACGAACGTCCGCCGGGCCGGCGAACCCACGGCGCCGAACCCCGCCGACGCGGCGACCAGCCCGAACACCAGCAGCAGCGAGTCCAGCCCGACAGTCGCCTGGGTCGCCAGTAGCACCGACACCCCTATCGACCCGCACGTGCTGACCAGAACGAGCCTCCGGCGGTCCATCGCATCGGCGAGCGAACCACCGACGAGACCAAGGACGACCAGCGGCACCGCATGAGCAACACCGATGGTGCCGACCCAGACCGGGCTGTGAGTGAGCTCCCACACCTGGAAGAGCACCGCGACGGTCGTGAGCTGGCCACCGAACGCGGACGCGGTGGTGCCGATCCACAGCCGCCGGAAAGCCCGGCTGGACCGGACCGGGCGGGTGTCGACGAGCCGGCCGGTCATCGTCATGGCGCACCGCCCGGCTCGACGAGGTGGTCGATGATCCGATCGTGGAACGACCGCCGCGCCAGCGCGGCCGCCATGTCCCGAACCACCTGGGTGAGCGCATAGGGAAGCTCGGTTTCCAGTGCTGCATAGGCGCTTTCGGTCGCTCGCCACTCCGCTTCCAGGAACGGCACGACGGCCCGGCCCTTGTCGGTGAGGACGACAGTCTTGGTGCGCGCGTCCACCCCTGGAGAGCTGTCGACCAAGCCTTCCCGCCGCATCGCCGCGATCGTCTGGCTCATCGCCGAGTGGGTGACCTCGACCTCGGCGGCCAACTCCCGGATGGTCAGCGGGCCGAGGTGATGCAGCCGGATCAGCGTCATGCTGAACCGAGGACGGACGCCGGCGACGCCGCGTTCGGTGTAGAGCCGGCCGATGTCGTCATCCATGTCGTTCAGCAGCAGCTTCAGGGGCCTCAGCGCACTGGACAGGGTGGGATCAGAAGATGTCACAGCGCTAATATAACAGCACTAACACAATGTCGGAAGACGACAGAGCCCGGCACCTACCCGCCAGCGGCGGTGGGGCCAGGATGAATGAATGATCCAGGCCTACTCCGTCGCACAGATCCGGGCCGTCGAGGCCGCCGCGCTGGCCAGGGACGGGGACGGCACGCTGATGCGCCGCGCGTCGTACGCAATCTCGCTGGTGGTTGCCGAACACACCCCGTACCCGCATCCCGGCAAGCGGGTGGTGCTGCTGGTCGGCTCCGGGAACAACGGCGGTGACGCCCTGTACGCCGGAGCGTTCCTGCGGGCCAGGGGAATGCGGGTGACGGCGATTCTGATCGCCCCGGACAAGGCTCACCAGGGCGGACTCAAGGCCCTGCACCGCACCAGGGGCAGACTGCTGATGCCCGATGACCCGGCGGTTGACACCGTCATCGACAGCGCGGACGTGATCATCGACGGCCTTGTCGGGTTGTCCGCGAAACCACCGCTCCGCGAGAACGCGGCGGACCTGGTGGGAAAGGCCAACGCCAGCAACGCCTTGCGGGTAGCGGTCGACCTGCCCAGCGGCATCGAGCCGGACACCGGGCGGGTCAGCGGGGTGGCCTTCCTGGCTCATCTGACGGTGACCTTCGGCGGTATCAAGACGGGTCTGCTGATCGCCGACGAGCAGACCGGCACGATCGTCAGCGTGCCGATCGGAATGGAAATGACGGACCAACCCGCCGAACTGATCGCCATGACGGACGGCTCCCTGCAGCGACTGCTGCCCGGACCCGGCCCGGCCGCCGACAAGTTCACCGGTGGGCTGGTCGGTATCGTCGCCGGCTCGCCGGGCTACCCGGGGGCGGCGGTGCTGTCCGTCGGCGGCGCCGTCCGCACCCGGCCGGGACTGGTCCGGTACGCCGGGGCGCAGGCCGCCGCGGTGCTCGCCCACTGGCCGGAGGTGGTGGCCGTTGCCACCCCCGCCGACGCCGGGAAGGTGCAGGCCTGGGTCGTCGGGCCGGGGCTGGGCACCGACGGCCCTTCGATCGCCCTGCTCCGCTGGGTGCTCAACCAGGACGTTCCGGTGCTGGTCGACGCCGACGGGTTGACCATCCTCGCTGCGCTGCCGTCGCTGCTGTCCGTCCGCCGCCGGACCGGGAACGCCACGCTGCTCACCCCGCACGACAGGGAGTTCGCCCGGGTGTTCCCGGACATCGACCTCGACGATCGGCTGGCCGCCGTCCGCCGGGCGGCCAAGGACAGTGGCGCGACGGTGCTGCTCAAGGGCCACCGCACGCTGATCGCCGAGCCGGGCGGGCAGGCGGCGGTGAACCTCTCGGGCTCGTCCTGGCTGGCCACCGCCGGATCAGGTGACGTGCTGTCCGGGGTGATCGGGTCGCTGCTGGCGACCGGGCTGCCGACGCTGATCGCCGCCGCTGCCGGCGCTCACCTGCACGGTCGGGCGGGGGAGCGGGCCGAACGCACCGGATTGTTCGGCGCCCAGGTGTTGTGGGAGCACCTGAACGCCAGAACGTGATTGCATCGTGGAGTGAACACGGTGCAGATCAAGGCGGGGCAGACCAGGGCCGCCCAGATCGAGGCGGTGCAGGTCAGGGGCGAGGCGGTGATCGACACCGACGCCATTGCCGGCAACACCCGGCTGCTGCTGACCAGGTTGCGCGAGCACAACCCGGTCGCGAACCTGATGGCCGTGGTCAAGGCCGACGGCTACGGGCACGGCGGGGTCGAATCCGCACACGCGGCATTGCGCGGCGGGGCCAGCAGCCTGGGTGTCGCCACCCCGACCGAGGCGCTGGAACTGCGCGCGGCGGGCATCACCGCCCCCGTGTTGGCCTGGCTCTGGCCGGCGGGCGAGGATATCCGGCCCGCCGTGGCTGCCGGCGTCGAGCTCGGCATCTCCAGCCTCGCGCACCTGGACGCGGTCATCGCGGCCGGAGCCGCATCCGGGCCTGCACTGCCGACGGTGCAGCTGAAGGTCGACACCGGCCTGGGCCGCAACGGCGTCGGGCCGGCGGAATTGACCTCGATGCTGGACGCGCTCGCAGCCGCCCAGCGCGGCGGCCGGGTGCAGGTCGCCGGTCTGATGAGCCACCTGGCCAGCGCGGACGTGCCAGGGGATCCGTCGGTCGCCGAGCAGACCGCGATCTTCCGGGACGTCATCGATCTCGCCGAGCGGGCGGGTATCCGGGCCACGACCAGACACCTGGCGAACACCCCCGCGGTGCTCGATCATCCGGCGACCTATTTCGACCTCGGCCGCTGCGGCATCGGGATCTACGGCCTCAACCCGGTGGCCAGCCCGGTCGCGCTGCGGCCGGCGATGACCCTGCGCGGAACCGTCGCGCTGACCAAACGGGTGCCCGCCGGCTACGGGGTCTCCTACGGGCTGACCTACCGGACCACCGCCGACACCACCCTGGCGCTGGTGCCGCTGGGCTACGCCGACGGTATTCCGCGGGCGGCCAGCTCGGTCGGTGAAGTGCTGCTGGGCGGCAAAAGGCGGCGAATCGCCGGCCGGGTGGCGATGGACCAGGTGGTCGTCGACTGCGGCGACGATTCCGTCACCGCGGGCGCCGAGGTGATCATCTTCGGCCCGGGGGACCAGGGCGAACCCACCGCCGACGACTGGGCGGCAGCCTGCGGCACCATTGGTTACGAGATCGTCACCAGGATCGGCCCGCGGGTACCGCGCCGGTACGTGGGATCAGGAGGAGTCGACCAATGAGCGCGGAGACGAAGGCGAGCGAGCATCGCAGGCGCGCCGGCGCCGAGGAGCGGAACGAGCCGGGAGTCGACCAATGAGCACCGTCGGCAAGATCCTCGGCGCCGCCGGCATCGCGACCGGTGTCCTGGGCGCCGCAGCGCTCGGCGGCGTCACCGCCCAGCGGATCTCCGTCCGCAAGTACCAGTCGGCCCAGTCCGCACTGATGATCGACCCGCACCAGGAGCACCCCTACGGGCTGCTGAAGCCGGACCGGACCTACTCGGTGGACACCGATGACGGGGTCGCGCTGCACGTCGAGGAGGTCGGCCCGGTCACCGCACCGATCACGGTGATCTTCGCGCACGGCTGGACGCTGCGGTCGGGAGCCTGGCACTACCAGCGGCTCGGGCTGGCCGGCCCCGGCTTCGGCGAGGCTCCGGACTCCGCCGATCACGCCGCGCCGGCCGGCCAACAACTCACGCCGGCGGCCCGGCTGGTCTTCTACGATCAGCGGTCGCACGGCCAGTCAACGAGGTCCCCGGAAGGCCACTCCACCATGGAGTTCCTGGCCGCCGACCTGCGGAGCATGATCGCCACCGCCGCACCCGTCGGACCGGTCGTGCTGATCGGGCATTCGATGGGCGGGATGGCCATTCTGGCGCTGGCCGCCGCCCATCCGGAACTGTTCGCCGAACGGATCGCCGGGCTGGGGCTGGTCTGCACGGGCGCCACCTACCTCAAGGCCTCCGAGCTCAACCGCTTGCTGGTGCTACGCGGGAACTCCGTTGTGCGAGCGATCACCACGGTGGCGGCCCGTTATCCCGCGGTCTTCGAGCGCGGTCGGGCCAGCAGCCGGGACGCGGTGTGGCTGCTGACCCGCAGCCTGGGGTTCGCCCGCAAGGACATCCCGGGCGCGATGGTCGACTACCTGGACGAGATGATCTCCGGAACGCCGGTCGAGGTCATCGCCGAGTTCACCCCGGCGTTGTTCAGCCACGACCAGAGTGCTGCGGTGCCGGCGCTGGCCGGCATCCCGACGGCGATCATCTGCGGCGACCAGGATCGGTTGACGCCCATCGACCGGTCGCAGGCGATCGCCGACGTGCTGCCCGACGCGGAATTCGTCATTGCGGAGGGGTCCGGGCACATGGCGATGATGGAGGATCCGACGCTGACCAACGATGCGCTGCGTCGATTGCTGAAGACGGCGATGGCCAGGGCGCATCTATGATCATCACCCTCGACTCGGTCGAACGCACCCTTGCCTTGGGGTCCGAGCTCGGCAACCGGCTCCGGGCAGGCGATCTCATCATTCTCAGCGGTTCGCTGGGCGCCGGGAAGACGACGCTGACCAAAGGCATCGCGAGCGGGATGGGGGTCAGCGGGCGGGTGACGTCGCCGACCTTCGTCATCACCAGGGTGCACCGCCCGACCGCCGATGACGGCCGCACCGTCCCGCTGGTCCATGTCGACGCCTACCGATTGGCCGGCGCCGTCGAACTGGACGACCTGGATCTGGATACCGATCTCGATGCCGCCGCGGTCGTCATCGAATGGGGCGAGGGGGTCGCGGACCGGCTATCGGAGAACAGGTTGATCGTCGAACTTGTCCGGCTGCCCGACGACACCCGCACCGCGCGGCTGACCGCCGTCGGCGAAACCTGGCCGGCCCGGGTGACCGAGATCCTGACCGCAATCGACGCTGCCGGTATTCCTTACGGTTCGGAGTAGGGAGCCGAGATCGCTGGTGCGAGCGGTGCTGCCCGGCCTACCGTTGGTGGGGTGACTCCTCAGGCGCGGGTGCTGGTCGTCGATGACGACGACACCGTCCGAGAAGTGTTGCGTCGCTATCTCACTCGGGACGGGCACCAGGTTCTGGAGGCCGCCGACGGCATCACCGGGCTGAATCTGGTTCGCGCGGAGCAGCCCGATCTGCTGGTGCTCGATCTGATGCTGCCCGGGATGGACGGGCTCGAGGTGTGCCGGGAGATCCGCCGGACCTCGACGATTCCGGTGATCATGCTGACTGCACTCGGCCAGGAATCGGATCGGGTGGTCGGCCTGGAGTACGGCGCCGACGACTACGTGGTCAAACCGTTCAGCCCGCGTGAGCTGGCCCTGCGGGTCGGCCGGGTGTTGGACCGCAGTCGCGGGAGTCTCGGCAACGTTGGGCAGGGGGTGGCCGCGACGGCGGTCAGCGCCGACGGTGAACTGTCGACCGACCCCGTGTCCCGGACCGCCCGCTGGCGCGGCGCCGAGCTCACGTTGACCAGCCGCGAATTCGATCTCCTGCATTTCCTGCTGCAACACCCCGGCCAGGTCTTCGGCCGGGCCGAGATGATGGAGAAGGTGTGGGGTTGGTCGTTCGGTGACCAGTCAACGGTGACCGTGCACGTGCGGCGCCTGCGGGAGAAGATCGAGCCCGATCCGGCGCGGCCCACCCGGATCGTCACGGTGTGGGGCGTCGGCTATCGATTGGACCCGGGTTCCGTCCCGCTACCCGGCAATGACCGGACAGAATCGTGATGGACGACATTGTGCACATCCTGCCGTGGGCGCTCTTGGCCGCGGTGTTGACCGGTGCGCTAGAGCTTGCCGCCCTGCACGTGCTCCGAACGCGTTCTGTCGCAGCGAATATCGCCGCGCTGGTGGCGATTCCAATTCTCGCGGTGTTGATCTTCGTGGTGGCCATCAGCGGGTTCATGTACACCTCGGCGCTGGCCGTCACGGCGACCGCCTGCGCGCTCATCGCGGTGGTTGTCATCCCCGTTGCGGTGCTGCTCGGCCGGCGGATCGCGCTGGGTGCAGTGGCGGCGGAACAGGAGCGCGCCGCCGAACGTGCGGCGGAAGCCTCCCGCCGGCAACTGGTCGCGTGGGTCAGCCACGACCTGCGCACTCCGCTCGCCGGGATCCGCGCGATGAGCGAGGCCCTGGAGGACGCCGTGGTGGTCGAGCCGGCGGAGGTAGCCGACTACGCCAGGCGGATCAGCCAGGAAACCACCCGGCTGTCCACCATGGTCGATGACCTGTTCGAACTGTCGCGGATCAACGCCGGTGCGCTTGCCCTGACGTTCGGCCCGATCTCGACCGAGGAGCTGGTCGCGCAAGCCATGGAAACGGCGGCGCCGGCCGCGGATCAGCGCGGTGTGCACCTGACGGCCTCCGCCGATCCGGGGTGGCCGACGGTCCGCGGTTCCGATCACGAACTGATCCGGGTGCTGCGCAACCTGCTGGTCAACGCGATCCGGCACACCCCCTCCGACCAAACCATCGAGGTGGTCGCCGGACAGACTGCGGACTATGCCTGGCTGGCCGTGCAGGATGCCTGTGGTGGTATCGATCCGGACGACCTGCCACGTGTCTTCGACGTGGCGTTCCGCGGGGCGCAGGCCCGGTCACCGCAGCCAGTCCTGTCCGGGCACCCCGCGGAGACGGGCGCCGGGCTCGGGTTGGCCATTGCGCGCGGTTTGGTGCAGGCGCACGGCGGGGAGATCAGCGTGCGCAACCACGGTGACGGCTGCCGGTTCGAAGTGCGACTGCCCGTCGCAGTGTGATCAGCCTGCAGTGTGATCAACCCGCGAGGTCGGCCGCGTGCCGTAGCGAGGCGAGCGAATCGCCCGCGTGGTAACAGTGCTCGTCGGGTTCGATGTTGTCTAAAAACCGGTCGTACACCGCACTCCCGTACAGCGCTGCGACCGGTCGCAGCAGCGACGCCGCCCGGTCGGCGTCACAACCGGGCAGGACGGTGCGCCACTGCAGCACCCACTCTTGCTCCGCCGCACCGCGGTCCGACTCGTCCAAGCGTTGCCCGAAGGCGAGCTGGTCAAGCATCGGATGTCCGACGCCGCTGTCCCCCCAATCCAGGATGGTCAACCGGCCGGGCAATCCGCGGACATTGCCGGGATGAAAGTCCCCGTGTACGAGCGTGTCCGGCAGTCCGCACGCCGCGAGCGCGGCGAACCGCTCCGGTAGGCCCGCCACGAGATCATCGACCCGCCGGCGCTCTGCCGGGTTCAGCTCCGTCCGGTGCCGGGCCACGGTCGCCCCGATCCGGCGGCTGAGCGCCGGACCCCGCAGGTCCGGCACGCCAAGAGCAAGCAACTCGGCCGTCCGGTCGATCCAACCCGCCTGCAGCCGGACGAGCATCCGCACCATGTCCATGAGGGACTCCCCGGTGGCCTCATAGTGGTCCTCGCCGGGCACGTCGGCCAGCAGTACCCGCCCGCGCGTGGCACCCAGCACCGGCGGCACCAGCGCCGGGTCGAGCAGCGGCATGACGACGCCCTCATGAGCGAAGAACGGCGGCACGACCTTGAGCCAGGCGTCACCCGCGCTGGTCGTCAATCGCCAGACGCTCGACAGATTCCAGGTCCGAACTTGTTGCGGGGCCTCGATCATCGTCATCCCGTGGCCTCGTAGCACCTGTTCGGCCCAGGCGAGGTCGGGCTGGTGGCCGCCAGGACGGGCGTAGCCGAGCCGGAGCGGATGGTCGACAAGTGGATCCGTGACGGTCCAGGGGGTCAGCGGCGTGACCGGCGGAGTGTCCACTTCGGCGAGGTAGGTGACAGGCCCACCGCCCGGGTAGTAGTGACCGTGGCACGTCAGCAGGCGCAACACCCGAACCTCGACACCGAACGTGTCCTTGGCCCCGGAAACCACGTCATCGACGTGTTGCCACCATTGGGTTGGCACGACGAACTCCGGGAGCGCGCCGAGTAGTTCGCCCGACGGAGTGCACAGCACCAGGGTCACGACACGATCGGGCATACCGGGCACCGTAGGGGCGCGTGCGCGGCTCGACCAACGGAATTTCCGCCGGGCGGCACGAGGGCGGCGGACGACTGATGTACTGGCGCGATGAACTCACCTGACGCCGTCGCCGGGAAGGTTGCCGGCCTGATGCCGGGCCTGATCACCGAGCTGTCCACGCTGGTCGCCATCCCCTCGGTTGCCTTCCCCGGCTTCCCCTCCGCCCCGGTGCACGCGATGAGCGTGGCCGTCGTCGACCTGCTGCAGCGCAGCGGCGCTGCGAACGCCCGGCTGCTGGACATCCCCGGCGGTTATCCGGCCGTCTGGGCCGAGATTCCCGCCCCCGCCGGCGCTCCGACGGTGCTGCTGTACGCGCATTACGACGTGCAGCCCGCACCGGTCGAACAGGGCTGGGACACCGACCCGTTCGTCGCCACCACCGGTGCGGACGGCCGGATCTACGGTCGCGGAGCGGCCGACGACAAGTCGGGCCTGATCATCCATGCCGGCACCCTGCAGGTGCTCGGCGGCGACCTTCCGGTTGGCGTCAAGATCCTCATCGAGGGCGAGGAGGAAACCATCAGCCACCTGGAGGATTTCGTCGACGCCAACCCCGAGATGTTTGACTGTGACGCGTTTGTCATCGCCGACATGGGCAACCAGACTGTCGGCCGGCCGGCGCTGACGACGGCACTGCGGGGCGAGGTCTCGTGCACCGTCCGGGTCCGCACCCTGGCCTTCCCGGTGCATTCCGGGGTGGCGGGTGGGGCCGCCCCCGATGCGCTGGTGACCCTGATCAAGATTCTGGCGACCTTGCACGACGACGCCGGTAACACGATCGTGCCGGGCGTGGCCACCGGCGAATGGTCGGGCGCGGACGTCGACGAGGCGATGTACCGGGAGAGCTCCGGCGTGCTGGACGGTGTTGCGCTGATCGGGTCCGGGACGTTGGCCTCCCGACTGTGGGCCAAGCCATCGGTGACGGTCATCGGGATCGACGCACCGACGGTGCAGGCCGCGTCCAACGTGCTGATACCCGAGGCCACGGCGAAGGTCTCGATGCGGATCGTGCCCGGCGCCGATGCCGAGCACGAACTGTCGCTGCTGGTCGCGCATCTGGCGTCGGCGGTCCCCTGGCACGCGGAGGTCGAGGTCACCCCGCTCAAGGCCGGCTGGCCGTTCGCCGTCGACATGTCCGGGGCGGCAGTGCTGGCCGCCGAGGCCGGGCTGACCGCTGCGTTCGGGACGCCGGTGGAAACGATCGGGTCGGGCGGGTCCATCCCGCTGATCAATTCGCTGAAGAACGCCTGCCCACGGGCCGACGTCATCCTGTGGGGCGCCGAGGACACCAAGCTGTCCCGGATCCACGCGTCCAACGAGAGCGTCGACCCGGGCGAGATCGCGCGCATGATTACCGCGCAGGTGTTGACCCTGCAGCAGCTGGGATCGGCCTGATGGGGCTGCCCACCCATTGCTGTGCGGTCAGCCTCCTTCTCGGCCGGACGCTCGTGGGTGACGATCGGTAGGGAGTGGAGGTGTTTCCCATGCCGAGCGTGCGGGTGTTGATCGTCGACGATCAGGTGCCGTTCCGCCGTGCCGCCCAGGCCGTCGTTGAATCGACCGACGCCTTCGTCGTCATCGGCGCGGTCGCCACCGGGGAGGATGCGCTGACGGCCGTCGCCGAACTGGAGCCGGACCTGGTGCTGATGGACGTCAACCTGCCCGGGATCGACGGGATGGAGGCGAGCCGACTGCTGCGCGCCTCCCATCCGCACGTGTCGGTCATCCTGCTGTCGTCCTACGACGAAGCCGAGTTCGCCGACCTGACCGCCGATTCCGGCGCAGCAGCGTACGTCCCCAAGTCCGCCTTCGGTCCGGACCGGCTGGAAACGGTCTGGGCAGCGATATCCGAGGCAGCTTGACGGGCGTCAGTGCTGCAGCCAACAGGCGTCACTGACTGATCAGTGTCGCTGCCCGCTGGTCGGCTTCACGTGGCAACGGAATCTCCGCCCGGACGGCCACCGAACCGTCGTCCCTCCGCTCGACCAGCACCCGTCCGTCCAACGCGGCCACCCGATCCTCGGCGTGTTGCCAGGAAACCTTCGCCGGCAGCGTGGCATTCGGTAGGTCATCGTTGCTGCCACTCTGCCGCCCGCAGGTATCGGCCCAGGTAATCGTGACGGTGAGCCGGTTGTCGTCGACCCGAAGGGCGATCACGCACGGCCGATCGGTGGGTGCGACGTCGACACAGAACTGGTACCCGGCGGCCTCAACGGCGCGATCCAGCCGGCTGTCGGCGCTGCCGGCGACGTCCAATCGGGCCCGCGGATGTGTTGCGTCCAGCTGCGAGATCAGCGCAGGAACCAGTCCGCGCCGCTCCAGGAGCGCCGGGAAGACACCGCGACAGACGCTGCGCAGTTCCTCGAGAGCCTGTTCGGTCTCGGCGATCAGGGGCTCCAACCGGTCGGGCGGCAGGGTCCGGTCGGCGCTCGGCCCGTGACCGGCGAGTCCGGTGTCCACGGAGGCCAGGTGGGGGACCACGCTGCGCCGGATGGCAGCGGCCAGCCGCTCGCGCGCTTCGTCCTCGACGCCGACCAGCCGGCGCCGGGAGTCGGCCAGTTCGGCCGATCGTGCCTGGCCCTCGGCCACTCGGGCGGCGAGTTCGGCCTCCAGCAGCGCGTTGCGGAAGGCGACACCGGCTTGCGCGGCCACGTCCTGCAGGAGTCGCCGTTCGAAGGTTCGCAGGGCCCGGCCCGGTGGCATGCACACTTCGATGCTCCCGACCTGTTCGTTGCGGTCCAGGACGGGCAGGCGCAGCGTCGGCGTTTCGGCGGCCGTCCGGTCGTCCTCGGGCCACCCGGCCACCAGCAGGGGGGCTCCGTCATCGGGGGTGCCGAGGAAGACCACGGTGCGGGCGGCACCGACCGCTCGCCCCGCGGCCTGCGCGACCCTGTCCGGCAATGCGTCGGGCGATGGGCTGTCCGCGAGCTGCCGGCTCAGCGCGGCCAACGCCTCGTAGGGTGCCGCCTGGCTGCCGTACACCAGCTGGTCGGCCAGTCGGAGCACGTGCCGGCGGAGCGGCTGGAAGGCGGCGGCCACGAGCGCGCTGGCGACCAACGACGGCCAGTACGGCGTCGAGCCGGCGGTGGTCACGGCGGCCAGGACCCAGCCGATCGCGACAACGACCGCGATGTAGCCGACGGTGACGAAGACCGCAAGCGTGCCGAGGACGATGGCTCTGCTCAGGATCACGTCGATGTCATAGAGCCGGTAGCGCAGGATCGCCACACCGACCGCGACCGGCAGAAAGATGTACGCCAGCAGGGTCAGCTCGGTCAGCAACCAGACTGCCGGGCCCTCCACCAGTTGATCAAGGGCGAAGACGACGAAGATCCCGGCGAGCGCCGCACCGGCGGTGGAGATCCAGCGCAGCTGCAGCCGTTGCTGGCCGGACGAGCGGCGCAGCCGCAGCACCAGCGCCACCCCGCCGAGGGTGACGGCGGCGAGCAGCGTGAAGAAGCTGGCGATCACCAACGGCAGGCTGAATCCGCTGTACGGGACGGGCTCGCCTGGGACGAAGGTGTTCGACGGCTGACCGGCGATCGCGCCGATGCGGAGGACGACGGCCAGGATCGCGAGCCCGACACCGGCCCGCCAGCGGCGGGACAGCAGCCGCCCGTCCGGCACGATCATGAAGATGACCGCCATGATCGCGACGGTAAAAGCGGCGTCCATGAACTGGTTGATGTACAGGGCGATCCGACCGGCCGTCGGCGCGTCGATGGTGCCATCGGCGACCAGTGCGGCAAACGCCGCGGCCGCCAGGCCGAGTGCCTGACCGAACTGGCTGATCAGGAACAACCAACCGATGACATTGCGCCGGTAGCGGGAGACGATCAACGCGCCCACCCCCGCGCCGACGATCGCCCCGATGCCGAGCAGCGGAAATGCCTGGTCGACCAGGACGTCGTAGGACAGCAGCGGGGTATCCCCGACTGCAAGCATCACAGCATGCAGCACCACCATGACGCATGTCGCAACGAAGACCACCCACCCGAGTGCGCGCATGTCAGGCTCCGCCGGTGACGGGGATCAGCGCCCGGACAGTGGTGCCGGTGGGGACGTTCGCCAAGATGGTCACGGTGCCCTGGAGGGACTCGATCCGGTCGCGGATGTTGGCCAGCCCACCGGTCGAGGGTCGGTCCAGGGTGAACCCGCGGCCGTTATCGGTGACGGTCAGCTCAATGGGTCCGGTGCCGCTACGCCGGCGGATGTTGATCGTGATCCGGGTCGCGGCGGAATGTTTGGTGGCATTTTGCACCGCCTCCAGCGCGCAGAAGTACACAGCCGCCTCCACGGCGGGCGTGCAGCGCGGTACGTCGCCGGAGGTCAGCTCGACCGGTATCGGGCCGGAGGCCACCGCGGCGGCGAGGGCCGCGACCGGGCCGGCGTCGGTGAGCAGCCGCGGATACAGCCCGCGTGACAGTGCGGTCAGGGTGTCGATGGTTGCCCTGGCTGCTGCGGCCTGCTCGGCGAGCAACTTCGCGCCGCGCTCCGGCGACCGGCTGAGCAACGTCTGGGCCAGTCGCAGGTTCACCAGCAGCGCGATGACTTCCTGTTGGGCGCCGTCATGGATGTTGCGCTCCAAGCGCTTTCGCTCCGCATCTTGACGGGCCACCAGGTCCCGACGGGCGGCACGGAGTTCTGCGGTGCGACGGTGCAGACCGTCGAGTTGCTGCTCGAGTTCAGTGCGCAGACCGGCAACCCGCAGGGTCAGTCCGGATTGCGCGGCCAACCCGGCGAACAGTCGCTCCTCGACCGGCGTCAGTTCCTGCCCCTCCCGCAGGACGACAGTCAGTGCGCCGAGCAGCTCGCCGCGCTCGCGGACCGCAAGGCTGCGCCGGCGACCCTCGTCGACGATCCGCGGTGCAGCACCTGGTCGATCGAGGCCGAGCCCCGGCGCGGCGGCGGCGCAGGCCGTGATCGGCATGGACGCAGAATCGGACGGGGGCGTGCGATCGGCCGGGATCGGGTCCGGCTGTGGCGGCCAGACTGCCGCCAGCTCCAGCCGCCCGTGCACCGTGAGCCAGACCTCGGCCTGCTGCGCAGCCGTGCCCTCGGCGAGCACCGCAGCCATCCGCAGCGGTAGCTGTTCGGCCGGGAAGCTGCCGGTCACCGTCGATGGGAACCGGGCGAGTACCTGGTACGGCGCGACCCGATCCTGATCCAGGGCCCGCGCCAGGAGCGTCTTGACCGAGCGCCGGACCGGCTCGAACGCCAGGGCCACTATCGCGGTGGCCAGTACCGACAGCCACAGGCTGGGCGTGCCGCTGGTGCCGAGCAACGTGCCGGCGCCCAGCACGATCACGGCGTAGACAACGACGACGAATGCGGCCATGGCAAGAGCAGTGAGCAGACCCAGCCCGTGGTCCTGTCGGACTCGGTCCACCGCCAGCCCGGCGACCGATCGGGTTCGCGCTCGCGCCATCGGCTCAGCATCCTCCGGCCAAGGGTTTTCGGGCAGGGGGCTGTCCCTCAGATGTTGCGGGGCCAACCCCCTCTCCTCGGCTGACCGTCGCGGGTCAGTGCGAGTGTCGTCCGGACCGCAACATGGTGGCGGCAGCGGCCGCGAGCAGCACGATCTCGACGGCGCCGGCCGCCCGCTGCAGGATGCCCGGCGGCAACATTTCGGGCAGCCCGATCACGCCGGGCAGCCGGTTGAGGATCAGCGCGGCGCTGAGCGCCCCGCTGAACAACGAGATCGCGGTCAGCGAAGCGGTGTTCCGGCCGAAAGCGCTGCGAACCCAGCGAGCCAGCGCCAGACCCGCGATCGGCAGCACCGCGAAGACCACGGCACCGGCCACCAGGTGGATGTTGGAGGAGACGTTCTCCGGCGTGCCCCGAAGATTCGTGGGGAAGACGGCCAGCATGAGCACCGCCGCGGCCCAGACCGCAAGTAGCGTCCGCACGGTCCGGGTGCCGGTCCGCCGGCCCAGTCCGCGGGCGAGCGCACCGGCGCCCAGAGCCAATGCACCGGTGGTCATCGCGAACAGGGGAGTGCCGTACGGCAAGGTGACGACATAGTCGCTGATCGTCCAGCTGACTGGATCGACCGCACTGGTGGCGCTCATATGCAGGACGCTGATCGGTGGTACGGCCGCGACGGCTGCGACCAGTGCGACCCTGGCCGGCTGGTCCATCGCCGTGGCGGTACCGGCAATCGCCGACGCCGGCCGTTGCAGCGTCGTTGTCGAATTGCTCCGCCGAAGCTCGATGGTGGTCATCCCGAGCCTCCTTAACGATCATGTTCCAACCTGGTTGTCGGAACACCGATGACGTTATGGATTGGAAAAGCCGCAGGTCAGGGCGCTAACCGCCGTCTTGTCGGGGCCGAGGCCACCACTTTTTGGGGACGCATCCCGAGCTCGGGGTGGGGAATCACCGATGACGTGGTGGGCGAATCCCTACCCCACGGTGGGAACGTCCCAACGGTGGTGCGGTCAGGCCCTGATTTCACTGGGGCAAGCACCCGGGGACGACCTGGAGTAGGTCAATACGGGTGGCGACGGGGAACTGAGCAATCCACGACCGTCGCCGAACGGGACGGGTGCTCTTACCCTGGTCGAATGAGGGCGATCGCGACTCGGGCAGTGCCGGTTGACCTTCTGCCGCACCTGCGGCGGGCGCGGGATCACATCGACCGGCACTACCGAATGCCACTTGAACTCGACGACTTAGCAACCGTCGCGGGCGTGTCCAAGTTCCACTTCGCCCGGTCCTTTGCCGGTGTCTACGGTGAGACACCGATCCGCTACCTCACCCGGCGGCGCATCGAGCGGGCGCAGGATCTGCTGCGGTCAGCCAATCTGACCGTGACCGAGATCTGCATGGCCGTCGGGTTTTCCAGCCTCGGGTCGTTCTCGACCCGGTTCACCCAGCTGACCGGCGAGTCGCCCACCGTGTACCGGGATCGCTGGGCGGCGTACGGCGGGGCACGGGTGGTGCCTGGTTGCTATCTGTTCGTCTGTGGGGTACTGGATCCGGTGCCGTCCGCGCCGCGGGTCGGGCATCGCGCAATCTGAGAGAAGCGACGACACAGCAGTCGGTCCTACGGTTCAGCGATGATCACCAACATCTCCCTGACCACCGTGTACTGCCTCGACCAGGACGCCGCCCGGGACTTCTACGTCGACGTCCTCGGTTTCGTGCCGAACACCGACGTGATGATGGGCGAGGGCATGCGGTGGGTGACGATCAATCATCCGAACCAGCCGGAGCTGGAAGTGACCCTGATGACGCCGGGTCCGCCGCTGGATGCCGCTGCCGCCGATTTCGTCCGCCGGCAACTCGAACTGGGCAAGATGGGTGGGCTCGGCCTGCGGGTTGACGATTGCCGGAAGGCTCACCTCGAGCTCAGCGCGAAGGGTGTCACGTTCCTCCAGGAACCGGCCGATCGGCCCTACGGCGTCGAGGCGGTCATCAGGGACAACTCCGGCAACTGGCTGGTCCTGGTGGAGCCCAAGGAATTCACCGCAGCTGACTTCGGCTGACTCGGGCCGCGCAGTTCGCCGCCGAGCCTGATGCGCTGCACCGGTACGCCCCTCGCGCGGAGCGGCTGCGGCGCACCCTGGCTCAGGCTCGCCGCCCGGGGCTGTTGGCCTCCAGGAAGGCGAGAACCGCCATCACCCGACGGTTCACCTCGCCTTCATCGATCAGGCCGAGCTTCTGAAAGACGACGCCGATGTGTTTTTCCACGGCTCGGTCGCTGAGGAACAACGCCTTTGCGATGGCGGCGTTATTGCGTCCGGCAGCCATTTCGGCCAGCACATCCCGCTCGCGATCGGTCAACCCGTTCAGCGGGGACTTCGCCTCCTTGGATCGCCGCGACATCAGTCCCTCAACGATCTTCGGGTCAAGTGCGGAGCCACCCCGGCAGACCTCTTGCAGTGCGCGGACGAGCTCATCGACCTGCGAGATGCGCTCCTTCAGGAGATAGCCGAGACCCGCGACCCCGTCCGAGAGCAGCTCGAAGGCCAGGTCGTCCTCGGCGTATTGGGAGAGCACGACCACTCCGACTTGCGGGTGTTCGACCCGGATCCGCTTGGCCGCGTCGATGCCTTCCGAGGTGAAGGTCGGCGGCATCCGGATGTCGGTGAGCACCGCATCCGGTCCAAGGTCGCCGACGGCCTTGAGTAGTGCCTGCGAGTCCTCGACGACACCGACGAGATCGATCTCCGTCACCTCGGCGAGCAACGCCGAGGTGCCCTCACGCACCAGGTAGTTGTCCTCGGCAAAGATCACTCGAAGCGGCACATACCGGACTCTAATCCCAAGAACCTCGGGCAGCGAGAGGGGTCGCCGCCTGATTCACAGTGCCACCGCGGCAGATCCAAATGCGACGTTGAACCGATCGCACCAGATCACCACGGAGCTGAGTCCGGAAAGCTCGGCGTCGCTAGGAATGGCGTAGTTCTGGTTGCCGTCCGTGCCCTTGAGGCTGCCAAGTGGGACGTAGCGGCCGTCGTCGTACTTTCCCCAGTCGTCCCCGCCAGCCTGCTGGTCGGACAGCCAGACGTGGACGTCCGGACCATCACTGGTCGAGAAACCCTCCAATCGAACGAATCTCGATCCGTCAGGCAACTGCAGAATGCGCGCGGTGCCGGAGGTCGAGTGCTCGCCGTCAACGAAAGTGCCGGTGGCAAGCACGATCGGCTCCGTGACCGAGGCGTTGGGCCCCTGGGCCGTTGCCGGTTGCTCCACCACGGCTGGTAGTTCCACTGTCGCCGGTTGCTCAGCGACGGGTGGTGCGTCGACCGCGGCTGGCTGTTCGACCGGGGCTGGAGCCGAGGTTGCGACCTGGGTAGCGGAATCAAGGCCTGGCGCCTCGACCGGCTCGGTCACCTCAGGGGTCTGGGCCAGCGTGCCGTTCAACTCGGGCTCGATGGCAACCGGGACCGTGATCATCGCGTCTGGGGTGATCGCCGCCGTCTGACCGGTGGCCGCGACCGGAAGTGCCTCGTCCACGGTGTTGCGCGTGAAGATCCGCCAAGGTTGAAAGAGCGCAAGACCAACAGTGACGGCGATGACCGCAATCACCGCCGCCGCGATCCACAGCGGTTTCCGTCGGAAGCGCGGACGGCTCGGTGGGCGGGTATCGAGGTCGGTCACCGGTCACTCCTGGCGGTCTTGGACCGCCCCGACTCTTGCGCGTCAGGCGGTGTCCAGACCAGAAAACCGCAGAAGGTACGAACCGATCAAGGTCTGAGCCATTACGGAAATCTGACGTGCTGACTCCCTGGTTGAGAACACCGATCGTTCGTCGATTCGGTGGACAGCCCTCCTCCCGCAGAGTTAACAATGCCACGGGATCACCCTCACCAGCTTCGTGCATCTCGGTCTCCTGATCTCCAAACGCTGTCAACTGTGCTCCTGTACGAAAATAGACACGTGTTCGAATATCAGCAAGTGAACTGTGTGGATAAGTGAGTCGACTGTCGGTGTCGTGTTGTAGGTTCTTGGTATGGGGAGAACGAGGCAGGTGCTGGCCGGGGGTGCGGCGCGGGTGTTGATCGATGAGTTGATCGGTGAGCGCAGGGTGCTGGCGCGGGCGCAGGCCAGGAACGCGGAGTTGATGGTGGCCTTCGCCGATACCCGGACGTCGTTGGACCGGCAGCGGATCGCGGGGTTACGCGCGGGCGGGGTCGATGCCCGGTACACGGCTGGGGAGTTCGCCGCGAACGAGGTCAGCATGGCCTGCTCGACATCCCGACACGTGGCGCAGCGGGTGATCGGGATGACCCGCCGGGTCCGGGCGGAGGCCCCGGACGCGTGGGACGCCTGGGTGGCCGGTGATATCGACCAGGACAAGGTGGAGCGGATCAACCGGGCATTACGCCGCCTGCAACGGGAACGATCGAAGGTGCTGCTCAATGCCCTGGTCGTCGATGTCGCGGTATGTAAGACCCCGGAGATCCTGGGTCGGTGGCTCAATCAGTTCATCCTGGAGATCGAGAAGGATCTGCAGGACGAACGGTTGCAGCGGTCCGTGGCGGACCGGTACGTCTCGGTGCGGCCGGATCTGGACGGGATGAGTTTCCTGACCGCGGAGTTGTCCGCGGTGGACGCGCACGCGATCGATCAGGTGCTGACCGCGGTGGCCGGGATCGCCGAGCCCGGTGATCCGCGGACGCTGCAGCAGCGGCGGGCCGATGCCCTGGTCGATGTGCTGCTCGGCAGGGTCAGCAACGGGTGTCATGTGGTGTGGGACACCAACACCGACGTTGACGACCACCTCGACGACCCCGACCCCGGCGGCGAAAGCGATGCCGACCCCGACGGGCATGACGCCTGTCCCGGTGAACCCGATACCGCCGCCCCTGGCCACACCACCGGCCCCGGTGACGGAGCGATCGGCGACGGCCAAGATCACGACAGGCAGGACCGCGGTGGTCGGGATTGCGGTGGTCTGGACGGCGGCGACGGCGACGGCGACGGCGACCGAGAAAGCGACGGCACCGGTCATCGTGCCGACGACAACGACGGAACCGTGAACGACGTCGCGGACTCCATCGGCGAGCCGGCAGCCGAGGCCTGGGACGCGAACGACTGGGACCAACCAGCATCGGTGTTCCGCCCCGACCACCGCACCGAGATTCCCGACCCGGACAATCCAGGAAACCCCGCCTCAACCGAGAAACCGCTGGCCACCAACGGTTCCCGGATCGGCACCTACCCGCCCGGCCGAACCAGGATCACGCCCTGCCCCGGCGACGGACACCCCCGCCCCCTCCCGGTCACCATCGGCATCGTCATCACCGCCCAATCGCTGTTCGGGTTCAGCAACACCCCCGGACAACTCATGGACCGCTCAACCCTCATCCCAGCCGACCGGATCCGGGAACTCGCCCAGCAGCGCGGCACCCTGTTCCACCGGCTCCTCACCGACGACAACGGCAACCTGCTCGACGTCACCGAACTCGGCCGGTTCCCGTCCCGCAAACTCGCCCTGGCCGTGAAATTCCGCGACGGCACCTGCACCGGGCCCACCTGCACCACCCCAGCGATCCGCTGCGACATCGACCACGTCATCCCCGTTCCCGAAGGACCCACCACCGCCGGGAACCTCAACGACAACTGCCGACACGAACACCGGGCAAAGACCCACGCCGGGCACCAATCCGCCCGCACCGGCCCGCACACGACGGAGTGGGTGACCCCAACCGGACACAAATACACCTCGACCGACACGCCCTTTCCCACCGAGCAATGGCCCACCGACAACGACCCGCCAGCCGATGACCCGCCAGTCGATGACCGCAAACAGGGATAGCGCCGACGGTGGAACACGCCGGGGCGGCCCTTTGAGCGACACCGCGAGCGCTGTGAGCGGTCCGGCCGCGTGTTTCCGATGCTGCTCAGGCCCGCCGCGGAGTGCTGTCCCGAACGACAACCTCGCCAGGTACCGCAACGAGAATGGGGTCACCTGCTGCGCCGTCGACGCTGACGCCCGGCCCGCCGAGCGCGAGTTCGAGGGCCTTGCGCCCGATCTCCACCAGCGGCAGACGTACGGTCGTCAAGGCCGGCCGGACATCACGCAGTGTGGGGATGTCGTCGAAACCCGCGATCGCCATGTCGCGTGGCACTTGATATCCCTGGTCGCGGAGCGCGGCAGTGGCTCCGACGGCCATCACATCGTTGACCGCGAAAACCGCGTCTACCTCGACTTCCCGGTCGAGGAGTTCGGTCATCGCGACGTAGCCGCCGTCACGGGTGAATTGCGCCTCGATGATGTTTTCCTCGGGCAGTTCAAGGCCGGCGTCGAAGACTGCCTGACGAAAGCCCGCCACCCTGTCCTCGGACGTGACCAACGACCCAGGTCCGGCAAGCACCGCAAACCGTCGATAGCCGAGAGAAATCAGCACCTGAGCCAAACGCGCTGCACTGCCGGCATTGTCGATGACGATTGTGTTCAGCGGCAGGGTGTGCTGACCGACGATCGCCACGTGCCCACCACCCACCGAGAAGCCGAGCAATTCCTCGGCCAGTCTTTCGGAGGATTCCGTGTCGTTGAATCGGGATCCGGCCAGGATCACCGCCTTGGCGCGCTGACTGCGCAATGCCTCCACGTGCCGGATCTCGACAAAAGGGTCGGACAGCGTGGAAGCAATCGTGACGATCAGGTCGCGCTCCGCGGCGGCAGCCATCACGCCGGATGCCAACGCAGCAGCCGACGGGTCGCCAATGTCATGCACGATCAGACCAACGGTGGTGGTCGTGCCACGCACGATTGCTTGCGCATTGGCATTGGGGGAGTAGTTGAGCTCCGCCGCCGCCGCTCGGACCCTGGCCCGCATCTCCGGACCGACGGTGCGGCCCGTCGAACCGTGCAACGCCCGGGACGCCGTCGCCAGCGATACTCCCGCCCAGCGGGCGACGTCGGCGAGCGTGACCTGCTCGGACACGGTCGACCTCCTCGCTGCGTCATGCCGGGGCTACCTAGTCGCCGAGCCTATCGGCCGGAGATCACGCCACCACTGGATCAAGTGGCCGATCCGAGCGGTCCAGGACCCTTCGCGCGCTCCGTAGGATGGCTTCTCGTGCTTGTGCTTGCCCTCGATACGTCAACGCCGTCAGTCACCGCCGGCGTCGTGCGGCTGCTGCGACCCCATGAGTTCACCGCCGCGATCCATCGTGATCCCGCCGTCGCCCCAAAGCCATCAGACTTGCTGTCCGAGCAGTTCGTGACCAACCCATTCGCGCACGCGGAGCGCCTCATTCCGCTGGCCAAGGCCGCCCTTGCCGACACCGGACACACCGTCAGGGACATCGATGCCGTCGTCGTCGGCCTCGGACCCGGCCCGTTCACCGGACTCCGGGTCGGCATCGCGACGGCGGCGGCGCTCGGCGACGGTCTGGACATACCGGTGCACGGGGTTCCCAGCCACGACGGAACAGCACGGGCACTCGCCGCGGCCCTGTCATCGAAGTTGCCTGGTCACCTACTGGTTGTCACCGATGCCCGGCGCCGGGAGGTCTACCTTTCCGCCTACCGCCCGGACGGCAGCCGGGCACTCGGGCCGCTGGTCATCGCGCCGGCGCAGGTGCTGGCGCTGCTCGCCGAGCACGGTGTCACTGCTGCATTCATCACCGGCACCGGTGCGCAGCTGCTCGACGGACAACGCAGCCCAGATTTCGATCCGGAACTGATCGACAGTGTCGGCATTGCCAAGAGTCTCGGCCTGGTCGAACGGGCGGCCATCCCACTGCTGACCGGTGCCGTCCCCGGCCCGCTGACTCCGCTCTACCTGCGTCGCCCTGACGCGACCGAGCCGGGTGCCCGCAAGTCGGTGTTGGGGAGGTGATCTCGCAGATGACGATCCATCGGAGGGACATCCCGGTCGCTCCTGGCCTGGAGCTCCTGGACCCCGCGGACATTCCTGCGTTGGTCGATCTGGAGGAGATCCTGTTCCCCGGTGACGCTCCGTGGAGTTGGGAGATGTTCGCCTCCGAATTGGAGGTCGGCAACCACTACGTGGTACATCGCGACAGCGACGGCGTGATCGACGGCTACGCGGGCCTGGCGATCATCGGTGACGAGGCCGAGGTGCACACCATCGGCGTCCGCCCTGACGCCCAGGGCCACGGATTGGGCCGAAAACTGTTGCGGCAGTTGATGTCCGTGGCCGACGATCGACGGTTACTCCTGGAGGTCCGCACCGACAACGCTGCGGCGATTGCCCTGTACGCCTCGGAGGGCTTCACCACGCTTGGCGTCCGGCGGCGGTACTACCACTCCGGGGCCGATGCCTACACGATGGCGAGGCCCCGATGACCGCAAACGCAGCGATCGGAACCATCGTCCTGGGTATCGAATCGTCCTGCGACGAAACGGGAGCCGGCCTGGTCCAGATCACCGACGGCGCCCCGGAACTGCTCGGCCAAGCCCTGGCCTCCAGCCAGGACGAGCACGCCCGGTTCGGCGGCGTGGTGCCCGAGATCGCCTCCCGAGCGCACCTGGAGGCGATGACCGCGACCGTCCGCGCGGCGTTCACCGATGCCGGCCTGAACTACCAGGATGTTGACGCGATCGCGGTCACCAGTGGTCCCGGCCTGGCTGGCGCGCTGCTGGTCGGAGTGGCCGCGGCGAAGGCGTACGCGACGGCCTGGGATGTCCCGCTCTACGGGGTCAATCACCTCGCCGGACACGTCGCCGCCGACACCCTCGAGCACGGCCCGCTGCCGAAACCCACACTTGCCCTGCTGGTTTCGGGTGGTCACACACAGCTGCTCACAGTGGACGACCTCGCCGGCGACATCACCGAGATCGGCAGCACCGTCGATGACGCGGCCGGCGAGGCCTACGACAAGGTCGCGCGATTACTCGGCCTCGGCTATCCCGGCGGGCCCGTCATCGACAAACTGGCCGCGGGTGGCAATCCCGCCGCAGTCAAGTTCCCGCGCGGGCTCACCGGTACCCGCGACGCCCCCTACGACTTTTCGTTTTCCGGTCTGAAGACTGCGGTCGCCAGGCACGTCGAGGCGGCGGAACGCGACGGTCGGGTGATCGACGTCCCGGACATCTGCGCGTCCTTTCAGGAAGCGGTGGTTGACGTCCTGACCGCCAAAACTGTCCGGGCCGCAATGGATCTGGGTATCGGAACGGTGGTCATCGCCGGTGGGGTCGCCGCCAACCGGCGACTGCGCACCCTGGCGGAACAGCGTTGCGCGGCAGCAGGTCTGGGCCTGCGGGTACCGAAGATTTCGCTGTGCACCGACAACGGCGCCATGATCGCCGCGGTGGGTGCCCATGTGATCGCGGCCGGCGGGCAACCCTCGAACGAACTGCTCACCGGGGATCCAGGGCTGCCGGTGTCCGTCGTGCATGTCGTCTGACGATTCAGCGATGGCGAGCCGGCAGGAAGATCAGCACACCGATGGCCGCCAGCGCCGTGGTCGCCGCGGAAACCCACGAGCCGGCGCTCAGGCCGTCCACGAACGCCTGCGACGTCGCCGCGGCGACCGAGGCCGACTCGGCCGGCGGGGCCAGGGCGGCGGCCTCGAATCCGCCGGTCACCGATCGGCTCGCCTCCGAAACCTGGTCCGGCGTCAGTGATGTGCCGCTGAGCGCAGCCACCAAACGGGAGCCGTAGATCGAGTTCATCACCGACCCGACGATGGCAACCCCCAGGGTCCCGCCGATCTCCCTGGTGGTGTCGTTGACGGCCGACCCGGCGCCGACCCGCGCGGCCGGCAGCGCACCCATGATCGCCTCGGTGGCCGGCCCGGTGGTGAGGGCCAGCCCGGCGGCCATCAGCACCATGGACACCACGATCCGCCCCCAGTACGCCGAGTCGACGTCGGATCCGGCGGCCAGGACGAACCCGGAGCTCATCAATCCGAGCCCGGCAGCGACCACCACGGTGGTGCCAAAACGCTTCATCAGCACGATGGCAACCGGTGAGAGTGACCCGATGACCACGGCGAACGGCAGGGTGGCAATGCCGGCTTCGAGAACGCCGTAGCCGCGGACGATCTGGAAATACTGGGTGATCAGGAAGATGAACCCGAACAGGCCGAAGAACGCGGCGGCGATAGCGCCGCTCGCGGCCGAGAACCGGGCGTTGGCGAACAGTGTGACGTCGAACAGTGGATCGGGGCGACGCGCTTCCCACCAAACGAAGCCGCCCAGCGCGGCCACCGAGGCAACCAGCGCGCCAATCGTCACGGCAGAGCCCCAGCCATTCGCCGGTGCCTCGATGATCGCCCACACCAGCAGGCCGACACCCACGATCGAACCGAAGGCGCCGAGCGGATCGAACCGCCCCGGCTTCGGGTCCCGGGACTCGGCGACCAACAGTCGGGTCGCGCCCATCGCGATGACGGCCAACGGCACGTTGATCAGGAAGACCGCCGACCAACTGAAGTGCTCGACGAGCAGGCCCCCGCCGATCGGACCCAGTGCGACGGACAGGCCGGTGACACCCGACCAGATGCCGATCGCCGCGGCGCGTTCCTTCCGATCGGGAAACAGCGATACCAGCAGGGCCAGCGTGGCCGGAAAGATCAGTGCCGCACCGACACCCATGGCGGCACGACCGGCGATGAGCCCCGTGGTGCTGGTGGCGAACGAGGCCGCGATCGAGGTCAGCGCGAAGATCGCAAGCCCGGCCAGCAGGGTGCGGCGGCGGCCGAATCGATCGCCCAGGTGGCCGGCCAACAACAACAGGGTCGCGAACACCAGGGTGTAGCTATCGACCACCCATTGCAGGTCGCTGGTGCTGGCGTCGAGATCCCGACCGATGGTGGGAAGCGCCACGTTGACGATCGTGTTGTCGATGCCGACCAGCAACACACTCAGGCACAGCGCACCCAGGGCCCACCACCGGCGCGAGGCCCCGCCCCGCTGGGAAACGGGTTGTTTGACGAGTCGGTGTCGCCCCGGTGAAGCGGTCGCACGAGGAGATTCAGCAATCGACAAGGTCATTGTTCGCTCCTAGATAGAACAACGTTCTATAACTACAGAACATCGTTCTACCACGGGTTCGGCTGGTTGTGAAGCCCTTTCGACACCGAACGGGACAATCCTTCGCGGCTGAACGGGGAGAATGCGGGCATGCGCACAGTGGGCGGCACGAGCAGCAGTCCGCTGGGCAACCCTCAACCCAGTAAGAGGTCCGCCAGCAGCAGAACGCCCAGCCGGGACGTCGAGCTGGCGCTGGTGGACGCAGCCGAACGGGTGTTGGCGTCCAAAGGCCCGGAGGCGGTCACCGTGCGCGCCGTCGCGACGGAGGCCGGCGTGGCTCCGATGGGGGTCTACAACCGTTTCGGCGGGAAGGACGGACTCGTCGACGCGGTCTTGACCCGCGGCTTCATCGCCCTCCGCGCGGCGATCGCCCCGCAGGGCGAGTCGGATCCGGGTGAACGACTGCTGGCCTCCGGGATGCGCTACCGCGAGTTCGCGCTCGGACACCCGGCGCGCTACCTGGCCATGTTCGACGACACCCTGCACCAGGAAACGACCGCGGACGAGGTGATGGAGCACGCCCGGGCGGCGTTCGAGGAACTGGTCGGCCACGTCCGGTACGGCATGGTCGGCGGCACCGTTGCGGACGGCGACCCGGAGGAAGTGGCCCAACAGATCTGGAGCGCCGTCCATGGCGCGGTCCAACTGGAGATCAAAGGGCTCCTGCAGGTCGAGGATGCCGAGCGCAATTACCGGGCGCTGCTCGACACGCTCTACCGCGGGCTCCCGCCGGGTCCGGCCGCGCACTGACCGATCATGGAGGTGGCGGCCGGTCACCGTGCTGCTCGTTCGGCAACTCGGCCAGATGGCCGTCGACGGCGGCGACTCGATGGCGGAACTGACAACGGCATTCGCCTTCGCCCGCTCCGCCTGATCGCCGGCGATGATGGGCAGAAGCGGGTCAATGCCACAGGAGAGTGCTCACTGGGGCGCCTTCGACACGATGCGTAGAGGCACTGCCCGTCGCGCCGTCGGCCTTACGCCGTGGCAGGCTGGTCGAGCCGAGCGCGACACCGACGACGCACTCGCCCGAAAGGACTCTGCGATGGCCACGACCAGTCCCGGATATTCGATCACCGTGCGAGCCGAGGCCCCGTCGGCCATCGGCGCCACCGCGGATCTCGCTCGCGCGGTGATGACCGCGGGCGGCTCGCTGACGGCGCTGGATGTGGTGGAATCCGGTCCCGATTTCATCGTCGTCGACGTCACCTGCGACGCAGTTGATGCAACGCACGCCGACCAGGTCACCAAATCCATCGAGGACCTGCCCGGTGTCAACGTCCGCAAGGTCAGCGACCGGACGTTCCTGCTACACCTCGGCGGCAAGATCGAGGTCGTCCCGAAGGTCCCGCTCAAACACCGCGACGATCTGTCCCGCGCCTACACCCCCGGCGTTGCCCGGGTGTGCATGGCGATCGCGAAGAACCCCGCGGACGCCCGGCGGCTGACCATCAAACGGAACACCGTCGCCGTGGTCACCGACGGGTCCGCGGTGCTCGGGCTGGGCAACATCGGTCCGGCCGCGGCGATGCCGGTGATGGAAGGAAAGGCCGCCCTGTTCAAGCAATTCGGCGGGGTGGACGCCTGGCCGGTGGTGCTCGACACGCAGGATTCAGACGAGATCGTGATGATCGTCAAGGCCATCGCCCCCGGTTACGGCGGGATCAACCTGGAGGACATCGCCGCCCCGCGGTGCTTCGAGATCGAGCGCAGGCTCCGCGAGGCGCTGGACATCCCGGTGTTCCACGACGACCAGCACGGCACCGCCATCGTCGTGCTGGCCGCCCTGACCAACGCGCTTCGGGTCGTCAAGAAGGAGCCCAAGGACGTCCGGGTCGTGGTCAGCGGGGTCGGCGCCGCTGGCCGGGCGATCATCCAGCTGCTGCACCACCAGGGCTTCGGCGACATCATCGGCTGCGACCGGCACGGTGCGATCCGCCCCGACAACCCGAACCTGGACGAGTACCGCCGGTGGATCGCCGACACCACGAACCCGCGCGGCGCTCAGGGCACCCTGGCCGAGATGCTCGTCGGCGCGGACGTCTTCATCGGGGTGTCGGCGCCGAACCTGCTCACCGGTGACGACATCGCCAAGATGGCTGACCGGGCGATCGTGTTCGCGCTGGCCAACCCCGACCCCGAGGTCGACCCCTTCGCGGCCAGCCAGCACGCAGCCATCGTGGCGACCGGCCGCTCCGACTACCCCAACCAAATCAACAACGTGCTGGCGTTTCCCGGGTTCTTCCGCGGCATGCTCGACTCCGGTGCGCATGAGATCACCGACGAATGCCTCCTGGCGGCGGCCACCGCGATCGCCGACTGTGTCAAGTCCAGTGAACTCAACGCCAACTACATCGTCCCGTCCGTCTTCGACCCGGCGGTGAGCGCCGCCGTCGCGGCCGCCGTCCGGAAGGCGACGACCAGCTGACCGCCGATCACCGTCGCGGTCGAGCGAAAGCGGCTTCACGCGAAGATCGTCACCCGTGGTCAGATCGAGCTCAGTGGCTCGGTGGACGTCGAACTCGCCGACAGCAGCGCGACGAACCTGGTCGTCACCGGGCGGATACCGGAAGTCGGTGTCCTCGTGCAGCCCGGATCGGTCGTCATCGAGGTCACCGGTCGTCCGGTGATCGGATTCTCCGGTCAACTGCCGACCGACCGGACGCTGGCGCCGGGCAACAGCGGGCCGGACGTCGAACAGCTCGAGGCCACCCTGGCCGGTCTCGGCTACGACCCCGGCCCCCAGGACAAGCTCTACGACACGGCAGCGGGGGCCGCCGTCGCGGCGCACTACCGGACCCTGGGGTACGAACCGCCGCCCCCGGCCGATGACGCGAAGGCCGCCGTTCCGGCCGCGCAGGCTCAGGTTGACGACGCCGCCGCTGCGGCGCGATCGATCAGGCCCAGGCCGCCTACGACGAGGCGCGGCAAACGCCGACGCCGACGCCGGCGGACGAGGCCGCGGTCAGCCAAGCGACCGCAGCCGTGACCGCCGCGGTCGTCGCGGTGTGCGTGGCCAGGGACTGGACGCCGATTCTGGACGTGCGGGTGGCCCTGTTCGCGCCACTGGTCGGCGGCCTGATCGGCCTGCTGGCTGGTGGCTACCCGGCGATCAAGGCCGGCACCATCGAGCCGATCACCGCGTTGCGCCGGGCCGGGTAGTCAACGGCGGCAGAAAGCCCGGCCGCGCTTGCGGACCCGGCCTACCCTGGCAATGGGTGACCGCGACCCGGTCCGCCCCGGTGCAAAGGAGCCCAACATGAGCGCGGCAACCACCCACGATCCCCATCCTGTTTCGGCCAACCCGTTCCTCGGGAGCGAGGGGGCGGTCGGATTGCTGGCCGATCTCCGTCGCGCGACGGACGGCCGGACCGGCGACCGACTATCGGGCGCGATCCGGGCCGTCACCACCTCCGGAACGACGCTGCCGGCCGCCGAGGTCGACGCCGCGATCGCCGCCATCACCCTGCTGTTGAGCGAGTACGACACGTCACTGCTGGACGGCGCCGACGACGAGCCCGCCCTGCGCCACTGGCTGCACAACGTCGACACCGAACTGACCCCGGGGCGCATGCTCGCCGCTTCCGCGGCCCTGGCCAGGATCCAGTTGAACCTGGACAACGAGTGGCACGCCGCGCACCAGGAGGCCGGGACGTTGCCGGTCGCCCTGCGCTCGTTGCGGCGACTGCGGGACGGATTGGCCGACGCGACCTGAGCGTGAGAAGTTGTCCCGCATGACTGAGTCGAATTTCCTGGGTGATCGAGCACCGCGGCCCGGCGGGGTGACCCTGCTGGCGGTGTTGATCGTGATCAGCGGACTGCTCGGGCTGTTCGGGGCGATCGCCGTGATCATCGGCCGAAGCAACGATGAGTTCGTGCAGAGCACCAGCGTCACCGCCGGCACGCTGCTGTGGGTGGGCATCGTCGGCGTCATCATCGCGCTGGTCTATCTGGCTGTTGCTCGCGGGCTGACCAGGGGGAGCGGATTGGCTCGCGGGTTGTGCACCCTGGTGGCGATCCTGTCGCTGGCCTCCGGTATCTATGGGGTGATCATTCACAGCGGGAATCTCCGCTGGAGTTCGCTGAGCTCGGCACTGCTCGCGGTGATCGTGCTGATCCTGTTGTATTCGCCGAAGGCAAACGCCTTCTTCGCCTCGCGTTAGGTGGCGCTGAACGCAAACCCTTCGTCCGGGCGAACCAATTCCGGGCCCGGTGGTTGAGAACTGGCACTCGCATGGCTAGAGTGCTAGTCGAACGGCACAGTGACGGCCTGGCTCCCGCGACGACGGGCCCGATCCTCGCCGGGCACATCAAGACAACCCACACGGCAGTAGCCGGAAGGCCGCTGCCACAGAATCGAACCCCAGAAGGGGGAGGTCACACCGTGGCGAGCGTGAACATTAAGCCGCTCGAGGACAAGATCCTCGTCCAGGCCAACGAGGCTGAGACGACGACCGCGTCCGGCATCGTCATTCCTGACACTGCCAAGGAGAAGCCCCAGGAGGGCACCGTCCTTGCAGTCGGCCCAGGTCGTTATGACGACAATGGCAAGCGAATCCCGATCGACGTCGAAGAGGGTGACGTCGTCATCTACTCGAAGTACGGCGGCACCGAGGTCAAGTACAGCGGCAAGGAATACCTGCTGCTGTCCGCGCGTGACGTGCTGGCGAAGGTTGCCAAGTAGTTCACCGCACCTGATGTTCAGGTTCAACTGAACTGAGACAGACGCGCCCCGGCGGCCCGCACCCGCGGGCGGTCGGGGCGCGTTTTTTTGTGCGCATCTGAATAGCTCACCTGATCCCCAATATTGACTTTCGACAGACTGGACAACACATGGCGAAGCAGATCAGCTTCGATTCGCAGGCCCGCTCGGCGCTGCAGCGCGGCGTGGACAAGCTGGCCGACACCGTCAAGGTGACCCTCGGCCCGCGTGGCCGGTATGTGGTGCTGGACAAGAAGTTCGGCGGCCCGACCATCACCAACGACGGTGTGACGATCGCCCGGGACATCGACCTTGACGATCCCGAGGAGAACCTCGGCGCGCAGCTGGCGAAGACCGCGGCAACGAAGACCAACGACGTCGCCGGCGACGGCACCACCACCGCCACCATCCTGACCCAGGCGCTCATCGCCGAGGGCATCCGCAACGTGACCGCCGGCGCGAACCCGCTGGCGTTGCGCTCCGGAATCACCCAGGCCGCCGATCGGGTCAACGAATTGCTCACCGAGTGGGCCACCCCGGTGGCGGGCGACCGCGATGCGATCGCGCAGGTCGGCACCATCGCCTCCCGTGACGAACTCATCGGCGCGCTGCTCGGCGACGCGCTGCAGAAGGTCGGCGCCGACGGCGTCGTTTCCGTCGAGGAGCATTCCGGCCTGAACACCGAGCTCGAATACACCGACGGCGTGCAGTTCGACAAGGGCTACATCTCCCCGTACTTCGCGACCGATCCGGAGGCCGGCGAAGCCGTCCTGGAGAACACCTACGTGTTGCTGGTGCGGGAGAAGATTTCCGCTCTCGCCGACCTGCTGCCGTTGCTGGAGAAGGTGCTCGAAGCCAAGAAGCCGTTGCTGATCGTTGCCGAGGACGTCGAGGGCGAAGCCCTTTCCACCCTGACGGTCAACGCGATCCGCAAGACGTTCACGGTTGTCGCGGTGAAGTCGCCGTTCTTCGGCGACCGGCGCAAGGCGTTCATCCAGGACCTGGCCATCGTCACCGGCGCCGAGGTGGTTTCCTCCGAGGTCGGACTCAAGCTGTCCGATGTCGGACTCGAGGTGCTGGGCACAGCCCGTCGGGTCACCGTCACCAAGGACGACACCACCCTGGTGGACGGCGGCGGATCCGCCGAGGCGGTGGCCGAGCGGTCCGCGCAGTTGCGCAAGGACATCGAGGACACCGATTCCGACTGGGACCGGGAGAAGCTGCAGGAGCGGTTGGCCAAGCTGGCCGGCGGCGTCGCGGTGATCAAGGTCGGCGCCGCCACCGAGACCGAGGCCAAGGAACGTAAGCACCGCATCGAGGATGCCGTGCACGCCACCAAGGCCGCGGTTGCCGAGGGCATCATCGCCGGCGGTGGAGCCGCCCTCGTCCATGCCGCCGCGAAGCTCGCGGAGTTGGAGGCCGAGCTCACCGGCGACGAGTCGACCGGCGTTGCCATCGTCCGTAAGGCGCTGTCCGCGCCGGCGTTCTGGATCGCCGCGAACGGTGGCGAGGAGGGCGCGGTGGTCGTCAACGCGATCGCCGAACTGCCGATCGGACACGGCTACGACGCCAACACCGGCGAGTACGTGGACATGGTCAAGGCCGGTATCATCGACCCGGTCAAGGTGACCAAGTCTGCAGTGTCCAACGCGGCGTCAATCGCCGGAATGGTGCTGACCACGGAGTCAACGGTGACCGAGATCGTGCAGCACGAGCACGACCACTCAGCGGCCGGCGGCGGCCACGGCCATCACGGGCACAGCCACTAACAGCTCTTGACCGACAGGCGGGCGGCCACCAACGGTGGCTTCCCGCCTGTTGTGCTGTGCGTGGTTACTCATTGGTGACACCCGAGGGCTGCCAATGGTGCGCGAATAGCCGAACGGAGCACTACCATCGAGTGATGGCGCGCTTCGAGGTGGTCCATTCGCGGACCAGACCCCAACGGGTGCGCCCGTCTGGACGACAACGTTGGACTCGTTCGGGTGGTGCGAACGCTTCAGTGTGCTCCGGTGAGCGTCAGCATCTGGGCTCGTTCGCCCTCGGAGAGCCCACCCCAGATGCCATAGGGCTCGTGCACCTGCAGGGCGTGGGCGCGACAAGCGACCATTGCCGGGCACTCGAAACACACCGCCTTCGCCTGTGCCTCGCGCCGAGCTCTGGCTGGTCCGCGTTCGCCTTCCGGATGGAAGAAGAACGAGCTGGCCATCCCGCGGCACGCCGCGTGCAACTGCCAGTCCCACAGATCGGCATTCGGGCCGGGAAGGCGCCTGGTATCCGCCACTTCGATCCCCTCTGGAGCGATCAGATCTCTAGTGTTCCGACTGAGCCTGGGATCTGGGCGCGGTCGGTAACGCGATTCAGCCAGCACGCCGCCCCCCGGGTCATGAAGTCGGGGCGAAGCCTGTGTGGTGTACCGCGTTGGGGCCGGATCCGCGCTGATCCCGGCGCTGATGTTGACCAGACACTAGATCGCTTCAGCGTCCGCGACAAGACCTTGATCTTGTTTTTTGTCGATCTTGGTGAAGATCCTTTTCGGGTTGTTGGATCAGGGGGGGTCGGGTCCGTCAATCGGGCGGCGTGTGGTATCGCTCACACGGTCGGCGACACTCGAATTGGTACCGGTCCGTGGCCATTCGTGTACGTACGACTACTCTCCGCAGTAGAAGCCGGTGCAGCAGCGCATATTTGTCCGAACCATCCCCTTTGGGGACCGTATTGTCGTATCGCCGAAGGTCAGGGGTCCGGCGAGCCGAAGAGCAGTTCGACAGTCAAGAAGTCTGATGCACCATCCACACCGTCCGCAGGGGGAATCACGTGACAAGCGTGCTGATTTGCGACGAGCGTCGGAGCGCTCGCGATGGCCTGACCAGAGTCATGACGGCTGTGCCGTCGGTCGACGGGGGTATCGATTGTGTGGCCAGCGGTGACGAGTTGCTGTCGCGTTATGGCCGGCAACCGGCCGACGTGGTGCTGATCGGCACCCAGCGAGCACTGACCAGCGGGATCGAAGCCACCAGGCGGCTGCTCGCCATTCATCCGTCAGCCGTGGTGATCGTGTTCGGCTCGCCGGATGACACCGCGTCGATCGCCGCTGCGATCGCCTGCGGGGCGCGGGGCTTCCTCCGCTGGGACGCCACCCAACCGGAGATCGTGGCTGCGCTGGCGGACACCCTGACCACGCCGCGGTTGCCGGCACTGCGTGATTCGGTCGACGGCGAAGCGCCGCTCACCGAGCGGGAGATGCAGGTGCTGCGCGGGATGAGCCAGGGTCAGTCCAACGGGGAGATCGGCCGTGAGTTGTTCCTCTCGGAGGACACCGTCAAGACCCACGCGCGCCGGTTGTTCCGCAAACTGGGCGCTCGGGACCGGGCGCAAGCGGTTGCGCTGGGCTTCCGGCGGGGTTTTGTCGCCTGAGTGGCTACGATGAGACGACTGTGCCGTCGGGGCGCGTCGGTGAAATGGGAAAGTGCGTAACTTTCCGTCACCCGATGTAACGGGGGAGTCGCCGAAGGCGATGAAGCAGGTACATGATGTGGCTGATCCGAACGACCTGGAAGACCTGGTTGATCGGGCGGCCAACGGGGATGCGGTTGCGTTGGAGCACGTCCTCGGGCGCATCCACCCTGTAGTCGTCAGGTACTGCCGTTCCCGCATGTCTGCTGGACACCGCTCGTCGGCGTCGGCGGACGACGTCGCCCAGGAGGTGTGCATGGCCGTCCTGACTGCGCTGCCCACCTTCCGGCACGAGGGCAAGCCCTTCCTCGCCTTTGTCTACGGGATCTGCGCGCACAAGGTCGCCGACGCGCACCGGGCCGCTGCCCGGTCGCGCACCCACCCGGTGGCCGAGGTGCCCGACGCGCCGTCGACGGCCCGGAGCCCGGAACAATGCGTCGTCGCGAACTCCACTGCGCTGGTGGTGGACGAAATGTTGAGCACGCTGCCCGAGGCCCAACAGGAGATCCTCCGACTGCGCGTGGTGGTCGGCCTCAGCGCCGAAGAGACCGCTGAGGCGCTCGGCATGAGCGCAGGCGCCGTGCGGGTGTCCCAACACCGTGCGCTGGCCAAACTTCGGCAGTTGCTGGCCAAGGACGCCTTGTTGACAGAGCAGCTGGTGTGATGGCCGGCCGGTCCGGTCGCCGACGGGTCGATCCGGGTTCACCACTGGTTGACTTGGACGCCGTGTTCGCCGATGACGCGCTGGTCGATTCCTTTGCCGGCCAACCCTGGGGCGGCGACCCCGCTCGGTTCACCAGCAGCTCGGTGAGCCGAGCCGCCGCCGGTTCGTCACGTGGATCGCTGCTGACGGTTGACCCGCTGACGGAACTCCTGGAGTTGTGGCGTCAGGAGCTTGCCGTCGAGCCGATGCCGGCCCCGCCCGATGCCCTCGGGGCTGTTGCGCCGGTGCAGCGTCGGCCTCCGTCCAGGAAACGGACGTTGCGGCCCGCCTTGGCCATCGCCGCCGCGATCGGGGCCTTGTTGGTCGGTGCCGCGTCGATCGGTTCGAAGGATGCCCCGCGGGAGAGCCCGCTCTTCGTGCTGACTCAGGTGCTCTGGCCCAATCGGGTGGTATCGGTCGCCTCGGCCGACCAGGTCGATGCCATTCTCCTCGAGGCCCGCACCGCGATTCAGGACGGCCGGACCCAGGATGCGCAGCTGGCCTTGCTCCGGGCCACCGTGGCGTTGGGCAGTGTCGATGACGTCGACGGCAAGGGCGACAGGCAGGACGTCGTTGCCGCGTTGTGGGTCGAGGTCGCGCCGCAGCCGTCGTCCACCGGTACTCAACCGAATTCCGCGGCCGGCGCCCAGCCGACAGCGCCTGGCGCCCGGCCGGCAGCGCCCGGGACCCGGTCAGCCGCCGCCAGTTCGACGACGCGGAACACTCCGTTGGCCATCCTCGCTGCACCGGCCACCGATGGAACGACCGTTGCCGCGCAGCCGGCGGGTCCGCAGGTTGCCGCCCCGCAATCGGCAGGACAGCAGATCGTTCTGCCCGCTGAACCGTCCACCGGCGCCGTGCAGGCAGCGCTTGGCGCCGGGTGGCCCACCGCGGCAGTCACGCCACCGCCGATTGACGGGCCGGCGGTGACCGAGAGTGCTGCGCCTTCCGCGTCCGCGGCGCCGGTTGTCCCGGTCGTCACCGCGCCGCCCGTTGTGGTCACGACCGCCGCCCCGCCCTCGGTCCCGTCGACTCCGCCGCCACCCACCGTGCCGGTCGATCCGCCGGCCGAGGTCTCGGCGTCCGAACCGCCGTCGGCGACCGAACAATCCCCGCCGGCACCGACACCGTCGGAGCCGAGCCCGGCGGTGGAGACCACCGCCACGGACAGCGCTGGTCCGATCTCGTCGACCGAAACCGTCGCGCTGAACAAGCTCGATCCCGCAGCCACCGCCACCGGCTGAGAGTCCCGTCCCGGCCGTTCTTGGCTCGCCCGGCGCTCGCCTACGATGAACAGACGTCAGCGGAGGGTCGGTCATGTCGTCGGTATTTGATGAAAAGTTCGCCACGGTCGGATTGACCTACGACGACGTGCTGTTGCTGCCCGATGCTTCGGACCTGGTACCCAGCGAAGCGGACACCAGCACCTGGTTGTCCAGGAACATCCGGCTCCGGGTGCCGCTGGTCTCCAGCGCGATGGACACCGTCACCGAGTCCCGGATGGCGATCTCGATGGCCCGCGAGGGCGGCCTGGGCGTCCTGCACCGCAACCTGTCCATCGACGACCAGGCATCCCAGGTGGAGATCGTCAAGCGATCCGAAGCCGGGATGGTCACCGACCCGGTGACCTGCCGGCCCGATGCGACCCTGCGCGAGGCCGATGCATTGTGCGCGAAGTTCCGGATCTCCGGGGTGCCCGTCACCGACTCGGAGGGCCGGCTGGTCGGCATCATCACCAACCGGGACATGCGGTTCGAGGTCGACATGACCAGGCCGGTTCGCGAGGTCATGACCCCGATGCCCTTGGTCACGGCGCCGGTGGGGGTGAGCGCGGAGGCCGCACTCGGGCTGCTGCGCAAGCACAAGATCGAGAAGCTGCCACTGGTGGACGGCGACGGGAAACTCCGCGGCCTGATCACCGTCAAGGATTTCGTCAAGACCGAGCAGTACCCACAAGCCACCAAGGATGCGGACGGCCGGCTACTCTGCGGAGCCGCGGTGGGGGTCGGCGAGGAGTCGTACAAACGCGCGATGGCCCTGGTCGACGCCGGTATCGACGTGATCATGGTGGACACCGCGCACGGGCATTCGATGCGGGTGGTCGAGATGGTCGCCCGGCTCAAGCACGACGTCGGATCCCGGGTGGACATCGTCGGCGGCAATGTCGCGACCCGGGCAGGTGCCCAGGCACTGGTCGATGCGGGGGTTGACGCAGTCAAGGTGGGCGTCGGCCCTGGCTCGATCTGCACCACCCGGGTCGTCACCGGGATCGGGGTGCCGCAGGTGACCGCCATCTGGGAGGCGGCCAAGGCCTGCCGGCCGGCCGGGGTTCCGGTCATCGGCGACGGCGGCCTGCAATACTCCGGCGACATCGCCAAGGCGATCGCCGTCGGCGCGGACACGGTGATGCTCGGCTCGCTGCTGGCCGGCGTCGCCGAATCACCTGGCGAGCTGATCTTCGTTGCGGGCAAGCAGTACAAGACCTACCGGGGGATGGGTTCGCTCGGCGCGATGCAATCCCGCGGCGAGGCCCGGTCCTACTCCAAGGATCGGTACGCCCAGGACGACGTGCTCTCCGACGACAAGCTCGTCCCAGAGGGCATCGAGGGTCGGGTGCCGTTCCGCGGTGGGCTGTCGGATGTCGCGCACCAGCTGGTCGGCGGCCTGCGGGCCGCGATGGGCTACACCGGCGCGGCGACCATCGAGCAACTCAAGGACGCCAAGCTGGTCCGGATCACTGCCGCCGGCCTGCGGGAATCGCACCCGCACGACATCGCGATCACTTCTGAGGCGCCGAACTACATCGACCGCTGAGGCGTCGCCGCAGCGTCCGTTGGTGCGCGTGGGCAGCCTGCGTCGCCTACCCTTGCCACGCGCAACTGTCCGCTATCTGCGAGGAGCAACGGTGCCTGAGGTCGAGATCGGCATGGGGCGAACAGCCCGTTCGGCATATGAGCTGGAGGACGTGACGATCGTTCCGTCCCGCCGGACCAGGTCGTCGTCGGACATCTCCACCTCCTGGCAAATTGATGCCTACCGGTTCGAGATCCCGTTGCTGACCCAGCCGACGGACGCGATCGTCTCGCCCGCGGTGGCGACCGCGGTCGCCGCCCTCGGTGGCCTCGGCGTACTGGACGGCGAGGGACTCTGGGCGCGGTACCCGGACCCACAGCGGGTGATCGACGAGCTGCTGGAGCTGGGCGCGGCCGCGGACGACCCGGACGAGGTCATCGCGGCGTTGCAGAAGGTGTACTCGGCACCGGTTTCGCTCGACCTGCTCGCCGAGGCGATTCATACCCTGCGCGACGGCGGCGGCACGGTTGCCATCCGGTTGTCCCCGCAGAACGCGTTCGCGCTGGCCGGTCCGGCAATTGCGGCGGGCGTCGAAATGCTGATCATCCAGGGCACTATCGTCTCCGCGGAGCATGTGCAGGCCAATGGCACTGCGCTGAACCTGAAGTCGTTCATCGCGGACCTCGACGTCCCGGTCATTGTCGGTGGTTGTTCGAATTACCAAACCGCGACCCACCTGATGCGGACCGGCGCCGCCGGCGTCATCGTCGGCCATGGGCACGGCCACACGACGACCACCGATGACGTACTGGGCATCGCGGTGCCGATGGCCACCGCCATCGCCGATGCCGCGGCGGCCCGGCGGTCCTACCTGGACGAAACCGGCGGCCGGTACGTGCATGTCATCGCCGCCGGCGGCATCGACTCGAGCGCGGACATCGCCAAGGCCATCGCCTGCGGCGCCGACGCGGTGATGATCGGTGAGCCGCTCAGCTGGGCGGCCGAGGCCCCCGCCGCCGGCTGGTACTGGCCCACCACCGCGGCGCACCCGGTGCTGCCCCGCGGGTTCGCCGCGCCCTGCGGGCCGGCCGACGTGCCGCTACAGCAGCTGTTGATGGGTCCGGCGCTCGGTGCCGACGGCCGCACCAACCTGTTCGGCGCGCTGCGCCGGGCGATGGCCAAGGCCGGGTACTCCGACCTCAAGGAATTCCAGAAGGTGGGGCTCAGCGTCCACGCGTGAGCCGGGATGTGCGAGAGAGAGCGGCTACAGCCAGTCGCTGCGTTTGAACAGCACGTACAGGGTGACGACGGCGCTGATCATCACCACCAGCGCGGCGAAGAATCCGGTGCCCTGCTGAAAGCCCGGGTACGGGACGTTCATCCCCATGAACCCAGTGATCAGTGTCGGTACGGCGATGATCGCCGCCCAGGCCGAGAGCTTCTTCATGATGGTGTTCAGGTGCACGTCGGACAGGGCCAGGTTCGTTTCGAAGGCGGAGTTCAACATCTCCCGCAAACCGCTGGTGCCGTCGGCTGCGTGCCGGGCATGGTCGGCAACGTCGGCGAACCGCCGGGCCGTCGCATGGCCCAGCAGCTTGGCGATGGGGTCGTCCACCTGTTCTTCCTTGGCTCTCGAGGAGGCACTGGCCAGTGCGGCGGTGACTTCCGTCATCGGCGTTGCCACCTTGCGTAGCTTGCCGATGGCCTGCCGCAGCCGAAATGCCCTGAGCTGCTCGGCCTTTCCCATCGGGTGATCGTCGAACAGGGCGGCGGTCAGCAGATCCGTCGCCTCCTCCATGTCCTCCAGCGCGGCGGCGTAGCCGTCGATGAGGGACTCCAGCACGATGTGCACCCCCGCCGGGATGCCCTCGGTCCGCATCCGGGCCTCGCACAGATTCAACAGCGGGATCAGCGTCCCCAGTGGGCCGTCATCGGCGATGACGACCAGCACCCGGTCCGTCGCCAGGATGGACACCCGGTCGATGGTCAATTCCGCGGGCGGCACGTCGAAGGACAACGCCGCGCTCACCACGATCATCGTGTCGCCGATCGCGTCCAGCTTCGGGGTTTCCCGCGGGGCGATGACATCCTCGATCGCGAACTGGTCCAGCCCCAGTAGTTCCGCCGTTCCCGCCACCGCTGCCGCGTCCCTGGGCAGGCACCACCAGGCCCTGGCGTCCGGATTCGTCGCGAGCTCGTCGGCGATCCGGTCGGCCGACAGGTCGGACGCGATGGTGTGGCCGCCCTGCCAGAGCACCGAGCGCGCGGGTCGACCCGGCTTGGTCATCCGTTCGTGCGTGGTGACGCTCACCTGTTCATGATGGACCCCGGCGGTCGCGCTTGGGCCGGCGCAGCCCGGCAGCGCCGATCCGCCGGAGCAGTTCCCGGGAATCGACCGGTACGGCGCCGGCGTCGATCAGCAGCTGGTAACGCTCGCCGGGAACGTCGTAGTGGTCGTGATCGAAGCCGCGTTCCGGGATGCCGTTGGCCGCCGCGAACGCGTGCAGTTCGTCGTGCGAGGCGTCGCTGACCAGGTGGGACCACACCCGGCCGTGCGCCGGCCAGCGTGGCGGGTCGATCAGCACCGTCATACGGGTGACTGTAGAGCTGGATAGACTCCGCCGGGCTGGGGAGAGATCTTCGAGCACAACATCTCTTGAATTTGTTGGATGACGAAAGGCGGCCTCGTGCCCGGCGAAAACCCAGAGGGCCAGGCCCATCCGGTACTGGTGATCGACTTCGGCGCGCAGTACGCGCAGTTGATCGCCCGCCGGGTTCGGGAGGCCAGCGTCTACTCCGAGATCGTGCCGTCCAGCATCACTGCCGCGGAGATCGCGGCGAAGAACCCGGCGGCGATCATCCTGTCCGGCGGCCCGGCCAGCGTGTACGCCGACGGCGCACCCAGCATCGATCCAGGGCTGTTCGACACCGGGGTGCCGGTCTTCGGGATTTGCTACGGCTTCCAGGTGATGGCGCAGGCGCTCGGCGGGCGGGTCGATCAGACCGGTCGCCGCGAGTACGGCGCCACCGAGCTGACCGTGACCGACCAGAGCGCCGCACTGCTGCACGACCTGCCGAGCACGCTGGGCGTCTGGATGAGCCACGGTGACGCGGTGTCCCAGGCGCCGGCCGGGTTCGCCGTCACGGCGACGACGGCGGACACCCCGATCGCCGCCTTCGAGAACGTCGCGCGCCGGCTGGCGGGGGTGCAGTACCACCCGGAGGTCGTGCATTCGCAGTTCGGTCAGGAGGTGCTCCGGCGGTTCCTGCACGACGTGGCCGGGATCGCCCCAGATTGGACCCCGACCGAGATCCTGCAGGAACAGGTGGCTGCAATCCGGGCGGTGGTCGGCCAGGAGAAGGTGATCTGCGGGTTGTCCGGCGGCGTCGACTCGGCGGTCGCCGCTGCCCTGGTGCACCGCGCCGTCGGGGACCAGCTGACCTGCGTGTTCGTCGATCACGGGCTGCTGCGCGCGGGGGAGCGCGAGCAGGTCGAGCGGGACTACGTGGCCGCCACCGGGATCAAGCTGGTCACCGTCGATGCCTCCGAACGGTTCCTGACGGCGCTGGCCGGGATCACCGAGCCGGAGACCAAGCGCAAGATCATCGGCCGGGAATTCATCCGCGTCTTCGAAAGCGCTGCCGCCGAGATCAGCGCCGAGGAGGGTGGAGTGAAATTCCTCGTCCAGGGCACCCTGTACCCGGACGTCGTGGAGTCCGGCGGCGGCACCGGGACGGCGACCATCAAGTCGCACCACAACGTCGGTGGGCTGCCGGACGACCTGAAGTTCGCGCTGGTCGAACCGCTGCGGACGCTGTTCAAGGACGAGGTCCGACTGCTCGGCGCCGAGCTCGGGCTCCCCGCGGAGATCGTCCAGCGGCACCCTTTCCCAGGCCCCGGCCTCGGCATCCGGATCATCGGGGCGGTGGACGCCCACCGGCTGGCGATCCTGCGGGCCGCCGACGCGATCGTCCGGCAGGAGATGACGGCCGCCGGGGTTGACGCGCAGATCTGGCAGTGCCCGGTGGTCCTGCTCGCCGACGTTCGCTCCGTCGGGGTGCAGGGCGACGGTCGCACGTACGGCCACCCGATCGTGCTGCGTCCGGTGTCCAGCGAGGATGCCATGACGGCCGACTGGTCCCGGCTGCCCTACGAGTTGCTGGCCAAGATCTCGAACCGGATCACCGGCGAGGTTCCCGAGGTCAACCGAGTCGTGCTGGATGTGACGAGCAAGCCGCCGGGCACCATCGAGTGGGAGTGAGTCCTCGGCGCGCTGAGGAGCCTGGCCCTCTCGATACGAAACCCGGCGGCCTGTGGCTGATCATCACGCTCGGCGCCCTATCGGGCTTCGGGCCGCTGTGCCTGGACATGTACCTGCCGGCGCTGCCGGAGTTACCCGCCGCGCTGTCGTCCACCTCGTCCGCCGCGCAACTCACCCTGTCGGCGTGCATCATCGGGCTGGCCGTCGGCCAGCTGATCACGGGGCCGTTGTCCGACCGGCTCGGCCGCCGCGGGCCGCTGCTGGCGGGCGTCGCGATCTTCGTCGCTGCGTCGGTGATCTGTGCGGTGACGACGTCGATGACGCTGCTGATCGTCGTCCGGTTCCTGCAGGGCGCCGCCGGTGCCGCGGGCATCGTGGTCGGCCGCGCGGTAGTGGCCGACCTTTTCGCGGGAAAGGTTGCGGCAGCGTACTTCTCGGCCATCGCGACGATCAACGGGCTGGCCCCGATCCTGGCGCCGGTGATCGGCGGGCAGGTGCTGCTGGTCGGTACCTGGCGGACAGTTTTCTGGGTGCTGGCCGGAATCGGCGTGGTGTTGCTTGTCCTCTCGGCGGTGGTGATCAAGGAGACGCTGCCCGTCGAGCGTCGAACGCTGGGCGGGTTCGGGGGCACCCTCCGGGCGTTCCGCACCCTGACCGGCGATCGTGGGTACGTCGGCACCGTACTCGCCGGGTCGATGGTCACCGCGGCGATGTTCGGCTACATCTCCGCCTCACCGTTCGTGCTGCAGGATCGCTTCGGGCTGTCCGCGCAATGGTTCAGCGCCTGCTTCGCGCTCAACGCGATCGGCATCGTCCTGGCCACCCAGATCGGCCGGGTCCTGCTGCGCTGGACGACGTCCTTCGTGTTGTTGGCCGTTGGGGTATCTCAGGCGTTGTTCGGCGCCGTTCTGCTCACCGTGACCGTGCTGCTCGGGTGGGGGCTGGCGATGATGCTGGTGTCGCTGTTCGTCATGGTGTCCGCGGTCGGGTTCGCGCTCCCGCACGCCTCGGCGATCGCGATGGACCGGCACCGGGTGATCGCCGGTTCGGCGTCGGCGCTGCTCGGGTTGACCCAGTTCGCGCTGGGTGCGGTCACCGCGCCGCTGGTCGGGATCGGCGACGTCACCAGCGGGCTGGCGATGGCAGTGACCGCGCTGATCTCCACGGTGATCGGGGTGGCCGCGCTGTTGTTCGCCCGGCCCGCCGTTGTGCACCGGATCGATGCGCCACCCCAACACCTGGCACCGGGATGAGGGCCAGCTTGTCGTGGATGGGACATTCGGCGGGGGGCGAGGCCGTCCTCGAGGTGGCGCGGCTGCTATCCGGGCGGCGAGGTGGACGAGACTCTGCTGACGGACACGTGATCAGTACCCTGCCGGGTCCGCCGGAGAGCAGAAAGAAGGCACCATGACGACCGTCGATCTGAACAGCGACGTCGGTGAGTCCTTCGGTCGCTGGGTGCTGGGCGACGACGCGGCTGTGCTCGCCTCGGTGACCAGCGCCAACGTTGCCTGCGGTTTCCACGCCGGCGACCCGACGACGATCCGACGGACCTGCGAGCTGGCCGCCGCAACCGGGGTGGTGGTGGGCGCCCAGGTCGGTTATCGGGATCTGGCCGGGTTCGGCCGCCGGTTCATCGACATGGACCCACGTGAGCTCACCGACGACGTGATTTACCAGATCGGTGCGCTGCAGGCGATCGCCGCGGTCAGCGGGACGACGGTGCGGTACGTGAAGCCACACGGCGCGCTGTACAACGCGGCTGTTCATCACGAAGCTCAGGCGTTAGCGGTCGTTGAGGCGGTGCTGGCGATCGACCCGAGTCTGCCGTTGCTGGGATTGGCCGGGTCGGCGCTGCTGTCGATGGCGGCAGATCGGGGCTTGCGGACGGTGGCCGAGGCGTTCGCGGATCGCGGTTACACCGCTGCGGGCACTCTGGTCGCCCGCTCCGCGCCGGGTGCGGTGCTGTCCGATCCGGACGAGGTTGCACGGCGGGCGGTGCGGATGGTCGTCGACGGCACCGTTCGGTCAGTGGACGGCATGGACATCGATGTCCGAGCCGAGAGCATCTGCGTGCACGGCGACAGCCCGGGCGCTGTGCAGCTGGCCCGGGCGGTCGGTGCGGCGCTGCGCACCGCCGGGGTGACGGTGCGGGCGTTCGGATGAGAGTGCGGGTGCTGCCCGCCGGCGACGCCGCTGACCGGATTGACCAGGGACGGGGCACCGGATCCGGTTTCAGTGACAACCGGCATGGCGAAGGGCCCCGCCACCAGTCCTTGCGGGAATGGTGGCGAGGCCTTTCTCTCTCACGCCGGCGGGGAGGGGACCCGCCTGGCGCCGGCTCAGATTTCCTTGCGGTTCCGGCCGGGCAGCGCGGTGACGAGCAGACTGATCCCGACCACCGCAACCACCCCGGCGACGACCCACTTGGTGGCCTCGTTCAACAACCACCACGGGTCACCGGTGAAGCCGACGGACGCCACGGCGAGGAACACCAACGAGAACATCAGGCCGATGACGCTGACCCGCCGCTGCTGGGTCCTGGGCGTTCCATCCGTCGAGTGAGTTGATTCAGCCATTGCGCACCTCCGCCTGTCCGGCACCCACATGGACCTGCAGGTTGATGGTTCCGTTGTCGGATGAACCGGGCTGGCTCTCCGAGACCTCCTGGCGGAGGCCGCTCTGATGTGTGCCGAGGCAATCCACGTCCCCTGCGTTGGTTGAGCAGGAGACATTCGCTGTGACGTCGTCGGGCAGGATCACCGTCGCCTGCCCCGCACGCACCTCGACCTGGGTGTCGACCGTCTTGCCGGCCGGAACGTCCAGGTTCCGCAGATCAAGCACACCCTGTCCGCCGTTCAGCACGTACTCCGGGCCGACCGCCGTCACTGTGGTAGGCGCCCAGGTCTGCTGGCCGTAGCCCGAGGTGCCGTCGATGCCTGTCACCGCGAGCGCCAGGGTGACCGCGGACAGGAAGATCCCGGGTCCGATCAACGACTGCCCGCGGCCGCGGAGCGATCCGATCAGCAGCCCGATCGCCACCACCGTCAGGGCGATGGCAGCAACGCCGGCCCAGGTCAGCTGCCACCAGCCGGCGATGGTGCCGACCGTCGCTAGGCCACCGATCAGCAGCACCGCGCCCATGGTGACCCGGCCGACGACACTGCGCGCCCGACGGGCCGGCGGTGCCGGGGGAATCGGAGTCGGTTCGGGGAGATCCCAGGCGAAGGGGGCGACGCCCAGCGGATCCCAGGCCGGCGGCGTCTGCTCCGCAGGTCCTTCCGAAGTGGCAGGGTCCTTGCTCAGGTTGATTCGCCGCTGGCCGGTGCCCGGGGTGTTGCCTGCCGAGCCGCCTCGTTGGGTGGAGTTGTCCTCGTCCCAGAATGCCGGCTGGTCGAACGGCGACGCCGGTCCGGACTTGCGCGACGACTGTGACGATTGTGCTGACCCCGGCGTCCCCGACCAGGGCTGGCGGGCCACCCACTGCTCGGCCTGGGCTCCCCAGGATTCCGCTTTCTGACCGACCTTGGCCGACCATTCGTCTGCCCACTGCTGGTGCCCGCCGAATTGGTGCCCCCCGGACTGATACCCGGTTTGCCCGCCGGACATCTGCCCGCGGCTCTTGGCGCAGCCACCCATTCGAGACCGCTTGCGCAGCACCACGACGGCGATGATGCCGCCGATCACCAGCGGCACGACGGGCAGTCCCCAGCTGAAGGTGCCGCCGGCGATGATGATCGCCGCGATGCCGAGGCCGACGGCGACGGCAGGCGGCGTCGAGGATTGCCCGCGACCCAGCAACGCTTCCCCGGGCGAGACCTCGTCACCGTCAGCCGGCAGCAGGAGCCAGCCCAGCACATACAGCAGCAGGCCGAACCCGGTGAATGCCAGAATCGCGAAGGCCACCCGGAACAGCACCGGATCGACGCCGAAGGTCCGACCCAATCCACCCGCGACACCGGCGATCTTGCGGTCGTTCGCGGACCGACGGGGGCGCCGCGACCACCAGTCGCTGTCTTGTCCCGTACCGCCGGGGGCGCCCGATCCCACACCTGATCCCACAGTCCGTTCGTACTGCTCGTTGCTCATGGTGCAAGCGTGGCGGCGGCCGCTGTTCGACACCATCGGGGATCACCCTGGTTTGTCCTTCCAGGGTGAACCCCGATACCGCCCGGGGCTGGTCCGTGTGACCCTGGAGAGGTGAAGTTGCATCCGCCTGTGCGAAGCGCGCCCTGGGCCGGGGCGCCCCCGGACAACGCCGAGCGCCCGGGCGATGCGCCGCCAGCGCCGACGGAGTCAACAAGGCAAACAGGGCCGCAGGAGTCGACGAGTCAGCCACTCCCGCCACCACCCGCCGGGCGGTTCACCCCCGACGGTATTCCCAAGCTGACCCGCCGGCGTGAGGGATCGATCCTCGGCGGCGTTGCCGGCGGCATCGCCGAGCACCTCAAGGTGCCGGTGCTGTGGGTCCGGGTGACATTCGCGGTGCTCGCGATGATGGCCGGCGCGGGCGTCTTCGCCTATGCGCTGTTCTGGATCTTCGTCCCGCAGCGCCCGAGTACCGATCAGGATCCGGTGCTGCCGGCCGGCCCGCTCGAGCGGCGACAGGCCTACGGCGTCGCGGCATTGGGCATCGCCCTGCTGATCGTCGCGACGGCTCTGGGTTTCGGTGAGGCTCTCACCTGGGTGCTCGGCCCGTTGGGGCTGGCAGTCATCGGGGCCGCCTTCATCTGGCGGGAGGCCGACGATGCGCGCCGGGCGCGTTGGCGCCGCACCGCGGCCGGGATCGTCGGGCCGTCAACGGGATCGTGGTGGCGGCTGATCGGCGGTTGCCTGCTGGTCGTCGGCGGGTTGTCCGTGTTCGCGCTCGGCCAGCTGGACTTCACGGTCGTCCGTTCGTCGTTGATCGCCGTTGTGCTCACCCTGGTCGGCGTCTCGATCATCACCATTCCGTGGTGGTTGCGGTTGGTTCGCGACCTCGGTGACGAGCGGCGCGGCCGGGTTCAGGAGCGCGAACGCGCGGAGATCGCCGCCCATCTACACGATTCGGTCCTGCAGACGCTGGCCCTGATCCAGCGGCAGGCGGGCGACGCCCGGGAAGTGCAGCGGCTGGCCCGCAGTCAGGAACGGCAGCTCCGCACCTGGTTGTACGGCCCGGCCGGCTACGCCTCTGCCGGTGACGCCCCGACCCCCGCGTCCAGTTCGCTCGCGGTGTCGCTGGCCGAGGCGGCCGGCGAGGTCGAGGACACCTACGCGATCGCCGTCACTCCCGTGATCGTCGGCGATGTGCCGATGGACCAGCATCTGGCTGCGCTCGTCGCGGCAGCGCGGGAGGCGATGGTCAACGCCGCGAAGCATGCGGAGGTCGAGGAGATCAGCGTGTACGCCGAGGTCGAGGACGGCACGGTCAGCGTGTTCGTCCGGGACCGGGGCATCGGCTTCGACCAGGCGGAGGTCGGCGCTGACCGCCGCGGCCTCGCGCAGTCCATCCGTGGCCGGATGGAGCGGCACGGCGGGACCGCCAAGGTGCAGTCGAAGCCCGGCGAGGGCACTGAGATCGAGCTCACCATGCCCGTGACGGCGACGACCGAACAGGGCAGCGCGGCCGGCGACACCTCGGACGGCGCCGATGCCGGTACCGTCAGGGCGCACGCCGACGCGAAGGGACCCTCGGCATGAACGAGCGCCAGCGAGTGATCGATGTCTTCTCATGCCCGGCAGCCGCGAGGGACGAGTGGTGGACGGCATGAGTCATCCGGTCAAGGTGTTCCTGGTCGACGATCATGCGTTGTTCCGCACCGGGGTGAAGGCCGAACTGGCCGGTCTGGACGACGATCGGATCGAAGTGGTCGGCGAGGCCGGTTCGGTGGGTGAGGCAGTGGTGCGGATCTCCTCGCAGCCGCCTGATGTCGTGCTGCTCGACGTGCACATGCCGGACGGTGGCGGCCGTGCCGTGCTGGACCAGGTGCACGCGAAACTGCCGGACGTGGTGTTCCTCGCGCTCAGTGTTTCGGACGCGGCCGAGGACGTCATCGCCGTCATTCGCGCCGGCGCCCGCGGCTATGTGACCAAGACGATTTCCGGCCGGGAACTTGCCGATGCCATCGTTCGGGTCGCCGCCGGAGACGCCGTCTTCTCGCCCCGGCTGGCCGGATTCGTGCTCGACGCCTTCTCCGATCGCGGTGGGCCCGCGCCGGTCGCCGATCCGGAGCTCGACCTGCTCTCGCCCCGGGAGCGGGAGGTGCTCAAGCTGCTGGCCCGCGGCTACGCCTACAAGGAGATCGCGGCGCAGTTGTTCATCTCCATCAAGACGGTCGAGACCCACGTGTCGAGCGTCCTGCGGAAGACGCAGAAGTCCAACCGGTACGAATTGTCCCGGTGGGCCACCGACCGCCGGCTGGTCTGATTACTTGCGGCCGAGCTTGCCCCTGCCCATCGCGAGCAACAGCATGCCGAGGTCGGTGCCGGCCGGTCCCAGCGCGCGGAAACGTTCCAGGATCGCCATCTCCCGGCTGTAGACGATCTTCGGGCCGCCCAGCGTCTTGCGGGCGGTGCCGATCGCGTGCGAGATCGCGGTGCGATGCAGGATCAGCCGGACGAGCTCGGCGTCGACGGCGTCGATCTCCATCCGGAGTGTGTCGATGCCGGCCTGGTCGACCGGAACCGGGACCGCCTCGGGTCCGCTCTCGGTGGTGGTGCCGTCGGGGGACGAGGCAGTGGCGTCGATGGCCTGCTCCAGGGTCGCTCGGGTTCGTTGGTGCACCGGGATGGTGGCGAGGGTGCTGGTCATGATCGATCCTCATTCTGCCCCGGTCCGCTGGTGCCGGGCACGAAAAACGCCCCGGGTCTTTGCGGACCTCGGGGCGTGTCGTGGGCGGGTGGCTCAGCCGCTAACAGGCACCGGGATCCGGTACCCATAAAAAAACTCCGGCCGCGCGAGAGCGCAGCTGGGGTTCGGTTGGCTGGTCATGGTGGGTAGTAGACCACAGCTGACCTGGCCAGCACCAGTGCAAATGACTTTGCCGACCGGGCGGTTCTCCTGTGCATGCGGCCCTTCGCGCCCGGCGGATGTGCAGAACTGGGCAGGGCTGTCGCCTCGTCCGGGTAGCGTTGTGGCCGTCATGACGAGCCTTTTCGACCTCCCTGCAGCCGCGCTGGACACCACTGGGGCGCAAGCCGAGGTCGATCGTGCCCGGGAGCGGGCGCAACGAGCCCGAGAGCGGGCGGACAAGCTGCTCGAGGGGCTGAATCCGCCGCAGCGGGAGGCCGTCGAGCATCGTGGGGCGCCGCTTCTCGTTGTGGCCGGTGCGGGGTCGGGCAAGACCAGGGTGCTGACCCGCCGGATCGCCTACCTGCTGGCGGTCGGTGGCGCCCAACCCGGCGAGATCCTGGCCATCACCTTCACCAACAAGGCCGCCCGAGAGATGAAGGAACGGGTCGGTGACCTGATCGGCAACCGGGCCCGGGCCATGTGGGTGTCGACGTTCCACTCCATGTGTGTGCGGATCCTGCGCGCCGAGGCCGGCCAGCTCGGGATGAAATCGACGTTCACCATTTACGACTCGGCCGATTCACAGCGGCTGGCGCAGCTGGTGGCATCCGGGTTGAACATCGACACCAAGAAGTACCCCGCCCGATCGCTGGCCGCGCAGATCTCGAACCTGAAGAACGAGCTGATCGACCCGGAAACCGCGCTGGACCGGGCGGACTCCGACCAGGCGAAGATCGTCGCCAAGGTGTACGAGGGCTACCAGTCCCGGCTGAAGGCCGCGGCGGCCTTCGACTTCGATGACCTGATCATGCAAACCGTGTTCCTGCTGCAGGCTTTTCCTGCCGTCGCTGAGCACTACCGCCGCCGCTTCCGGCACGTGCTGGTCGACGAGTACCAGGACACCAACCACGCCCAGTACATGCTGGTCAAGGAGTTGGTCGGCGGAACCCACGACGAGCGCGAGGTGCGCACCGCGGACGGTGAACTGGTGCGCGGGCTGGCCTCGGAGATCCCGCCGGCCGAGCTGGTCGTCGTCGGTGACGCCGATCAGTCGATCTACGCCTTCCGCGGCGCGACGATCCGCAACATCGTCGAGTTCGAACGCGACTACCCCAACGCTCGGACCATCATGTTGGAGCAGAACTACCGCTCCACCCAGACGATCCTGTCCGCGGCCAACGCCGTCATCGCCCGAAACCCGCAGCGGCGGGCCAAGAACCTCTGGACCGCACAGGGCGGCGGGACGCAGATCATCGGTTACGTCGGCGACAACGAGCACGACGAGGCGCAATTCGTCGGCAAGGAGATCGACGCCCTGGTCGACTCCGGCGACGCGATCTTCGGTGACGTCGCGGTGTTCTACCGGACCAACTCCGCGTCCAGGGCCCTGGAGGACGTGTTCATCCGGACCGGGATGCCGTACCGGATCGTCGGCGGGGTGCGGTTCTACGAGCGCAAAGAGGTGAAGGACGCGCTCGCCTATCTGCGGGCGATCGCCAATCCCGATGACGAGATCAACCTGCGCCGGATCCTGAACACCCCGCGGCGAGGGATCGGCGATCGGGCGGAGGCCTGCGTCGCGGTCTTCGCGGAGCGCGAGCGGATCGGCTTCGGTGAAGCGCTGCAACGGATCCCGGAGATCCCCGGGCTGGCCGCGCGGTCGGCGAACTCGCTCGGCTCCTTCGGTGAACTGCTCGCCGGGCTGCGCTCGGAGGTCGGTTTCGGGATGGAACCGGCCGACCTGCTGTCCGCGGTACTGGACCGCACCGGGTACCGCGCGGAGCTGGAAGCCTCCGACGACCCGCAAGACGGATCGCGGCTGGAAAACCTCGACCAGTTGGTCAGTGTGCTCCGGGAGGCCACCGAGAACCTGGTGGCGGGGGCGGCTCTCGCGGCCGTGGAGGACGGGGTCGCGCAGGCGGGGAGCGACGAGGACGTTCCGCCGGACGCGAGTGACCTGTTGATCGCCGTCATGGAGCAACTCTCGTTGGTCGCCGACGCCGATGCCGTGCCGGACTCCGCGGACGGGGTGGTCACCCTGATGACCCTGCACACGGCGAAGGGCCTGGAATTCCCGGTGGTCTTCCTGACCGGTTGGGAGGACGGCATCTTCCCGCACCAACGGTCGCTCGGCGATGACGTCGAACTCGCCGAGGAACGGCGGCTGGCCTACGTCGGGATCACCCGGGCGAAGCAGCGGCTCTACCTGTCCCGGGCAATGCTGCGATCGGCCTGGGGTCAGCCCGGGGCGAACCCGGCCTCCCGGTTCATCGACGACATTCCGTCCGACCTGATCGACTGGCGTCGCACGGACGCCGACGCCCGGTCAGGGGGGTTCATCGGCGACAGCTCGTTCGAGGGTGACTTCGCCTACGGTGGAAGGGCTTTCGGCTCGCGCGGGGGAGCCAGAACGTTCGGTTCGGGCTCGTCGACGTACGGTGGCCGGTCGGCCCCGGTCACCGCGAGCCGGTTCGGGGACAAGTCGCCGTCCAGGGCAGGTACCCGGCGGCCGCTGGGCTCCGGGCCGGTGCTGGAACTCGCGGTCGGGAACCGCGTCTCGCACGACAAGTACGGCCTGGGCACGGTTGTCGCTGTCGACGGTGTCGGGCAGCGGGCCACCGCGACCATCGATTTCGGGACCACCGGCAAGGTTCGGCTGATGCTCATCGGCGGCGTCCCGATGACCAAGCTGTAACCGTCAGGCGATCAGCTTCGCCGGCACAATCGTGACGGGGTAAGGTTTTTCGACGGTGAGAGTCTCATCGCCGGTTGCCTCGCCGACCGTGACGTACCGGCCGTCAACCAGGTCCAGGGCCACGATGGACGGTGCCTCCGGGTCCACGATCCAGTAGCTCGCGATTCCCGAGTCCTCATACTTGGACCGCTTGTAGACGGCGTCCTTGCGCCGGGACGACGGCGAGAGGACTTCGACGGCCAGGATCATCGAGTCTTCGGCCGGCGACTCGAGGTTCCGGTTGGCCAGCACCAGAACATCTGGCTGCAGCGAGGTCCGCTGGTCAGGTCGCCAATCCAGCGGCGCCACCATCACCTCCATGTCGGGTGGGCAGACGTCGCGTAGTTGCGCTCCGAGTTCGAAGACCGCACGTTGATGACGGCGCGTCGGTGCCGGGCTCACCAGCAGTGTCCCGTCGAGGAGTTCGTAGCGCAGACCGTCCTCGGGGAGCAGATCGAGGTCGTGCACCGTCCACTCGATGGAATCACGCGGCATCACGGTCATATGAGTCATGGTCCACTCCCGCGGCTGGGTTGTCACGAACGATCACGCGGGGAGACTGACAGACTGCGACCGGGCGAGAGTCCAGTTATCCACAATGCAGATGAGCGAACCAGGTCAGCTGATCAACATCGAAGGGACGATCGTGATCGGGTATGGCTTTTCGAGCATGAGTACCCCGTGGCCGGTGGCCTCGCCAACTGTGACGTAGTGACCGTCGACCAAGTCGAGGGCCGTGATGGATGGCGCTTCGGGGTCCACGATCCAATAGCTCGCGACGCCGGCGTCTTCGTATTTCGAGCGTTTGAGGAAGAGGTCTTTTCTTCGCGTGGACGGGGAGAGGATTTCGACGGCCAGGACCAGCGGGCGCGTGATGTTCTTGATCTCGACGTCCTCGTCGCGGACTACCAGCAGGTCGGGTTGGAACGAGGTGAGAGGGTCTGGCTGCCAATCCAGTGGTGCGAAGAAAACCTTCATTCCAGCGGGGCAGCCCTCACTGAGGAGCAGGAACAGTCGACCGCTCGCCCATTGATGCCGGGCCGCCGGGGATGGACTCACGAGAAGCATGCCGTCGAGCAGTTCGTATTGCAGGCCGTCGTCGGGAATCCGAGCGAGGTCGTCGACCGTCCAATCGCGGAACTCATACGGCATCACCGGCATGGCTGTCATGGTCCACTCCCGCGGCTGGGTTGTCACGAACGATCACACGCGGACTGTGGCAGACCACCCTCGCAGGCGAGGTGGGTTGTCCACACTGGTGACGTCAGTTCGAGGTAGCGGATCTTTCATGATGCGGCCGCGTCTGCCACAGCCACATCAACCCGAGCACCGGCAGGATGATCGGCACGTAGCCGTAACCGGCGCCGAATCGGGACCAGACAGTGTCGTGCGGGAACGCCGTGGAGTCGAAGATCGAGGCAAACCCGATCGTCACCACCCCGACCATCTCGGTGCCGACTGCTGCCCAGGCCAGCGGCCTGGACCAGCGGCGATCGGTGACCAAGCCGACCGTCGCGGCGATGTAGACGAGCCCGGAGAAAAGGGACAGCAGGTACGCCACAGGGGCTTCGTCGAATTTCGTGGCGATCTGCACGATGCCCCTGGCGGTTGCGGCCAGCGCAAAGACCGCGTACAGCGCGATCAGTACCCGGCGGGGACCGGTGGGGGGAGTGTCGTCGTCCTGGGCGACGGTGTCCGGGTTGGCGGCCGGCTGGTCGGACACGGGCTGCTCGGAGAGATTCTCAGCCAACAGGTGCCTGCCAGAGCTGCATCAGCCGGAGGGTCATCACTGCTACCACCACTGCAGTGAAGCACAGCGACAGCGAGCCCCACCTGGTCCGCTCGATCCGGGCCAGGTAGAAGCCCAGCGGCAGCGGTAGCAGGATCCCGACGGAATAGGCCACGAACGTCACCGGCTCGGCCAATTCCCGTCCGCCGACCAGTTGAACGATCGCGATGACGGTCTGCACGAGCAGCGCCGCCTCCACAATGATGGCGCCGACCATCTGCGCTTCGGTGGTCGGCCGTCGTCGCCATCCTTGAATACCTGTCCACGCACCGAACAGCAGCCCGGCGGACAGGACGCCGATGGCGAGACCCTGGATCATCCTTCGATGATGACTGATCGCGCTGAGCTGATCGAATAGGCGGGCTTCGGAATCCGCGAGGTCAAGGTGTGTACTCCGGCAGTACGACCCCACGTTCGGTGAGCCAGACCGCCGGGTCGATCCGCTGCGCGCGATCACCCGCCGGCCACACCTCGAAATGCAGATGCGGACCGGTCGAATTCCCCTGCGCCCCCATGGTGGCGATCAGTTGCCCGGCCGCGACCTGCTGCCCGACGACGACCTCGATGGTGTCCATATGGCCGTAGACGGTGACGGTCCCGTCATCATGACGAAGCTGCACCCACTGCCCGAAGCCGCCCGCCGGCCCGGCGACAACCACCGTCCCGGCGGCCGCAGCGAGTTCCGGGGTGCCGTTGGCGTTGGCCAGATCGATCCCGCCGTGCATCTCCCCCCAACGCTCACAGAAACAACTGGTGTACCGGCCGTGAGCGGGGAGCACCCAGGACGGGAGTGGGGCGGCCGCCGGCGTGGCCGCTGGCGGCTCCGGTGCGGCCGTCACAGGCTCCGGTGCGGCCGTCAGCGGGGGATTCGTCTGTTCGGGTACGGCGGCAGAGGCAGCAGCCGTCGACCCTGCGAGATAGGGACTCGACGTGCGGGAGCGATTCGCCGCTCGGTCGGCCCGGCCGAACTGACCGGTTGAGTTGATCGTCGGTGCCGCCGCCGACGCGACCATCGGCGAGACGGATTCGGTCGCGATACTGGGCGCCGCCATCGCGATGATGACTGCGGCGGTTGCCATCGTGACCACGACGGCGCGGCCGGCGCGCTGGTTGGTCGCCGGTTGGCGATGCCGACCCGCCCGGCGATGACGAGGGGTCACGTGGTGGCTCCGTTCATGCTCGTCATGGGCACTGGGGCCACATCCGCCGCGCAAACGGTAGCCGATCTGGGCGGCGAAGTCCGAATCGCGGAAACCCACTGTCGGCCGGAGTTGCTACGGTCGGTTCCGTGCACAGTCGTCTGGTTCCGGTGCGTTCGCTGCAGGCAGCGGCGTCGCGATGACGACCGCGCGCTCGGGCCTGGGCTCGGACCCCAACTCCGTGGATCGACGGAATTCGTTGGTGTTGGCCGGGTTGTTGCTGGCGGCCGGCGTGCTGGCCGGGCTGAGTCCGCTGTTAGGTGTCGTCGGCACTGCGGATGCCTCGCCGACCACCGCGGCCACGGTTGCGGCGTTCGTCGCGATACTGCCGGGCCTGCTGGCGGTGCTCCTGGCGGCCCGGCGTCCAATTCTGGGTCTAGCGGCAACAGCCGGTGCCGGGGTGGTCGGGGTTGTCCGGCTGCTCACCGACATCGCGGTGGTCACCGAGACCGACCGGATCACCCGCCCCGAACTGTTCGCCGAGACAACCGACCGCGCTCGGCCGTTTTCGGCCGGTGCCGGGGCCTGGTTGCTGATCGCGGCCGACGTGCTGTGGCTGGTCGTTGGTGTGCTGGCGGCGATCAGGACTGCCGCCCTCATTTCGGGGGTAGGCCAAACGAAATCGGAGCACATCTTCGGCGATGTCGAGGCGAGGAGGGACCGCCCGGACCCGGACAACTCCGGCGACGAGGAAGGCACAGCACTGGCTGCGGCGTTGAGCGAGCCGCAACCCGGCCGGCGTCCACTCAACCTGCCAATGGTGTCGGTCGGCTTCTTCGGGGCGCTGCTGTTGATGGTCGGCGCGCTCGGAACCCCTTACTCCGGTGGCTATCTCGCTCTCCGGGTGCTGCCCTTCGGATCCAGTCTGACCGGGTTGTTGGCCGCTGTTCTGGTGGGTTTCCTGGCCGCCGTCGTCGTGGTGGTGGCCGGTGCGCTACCCAGGTCGATCGCACAGGCGTTGTTGGCCGGTACCGCGCTGGCCGCAGCAGTTCCCGGCATCACCGCGGTCGTCGCCGTGCTGTCGGGTGCTCCGACTTCCCTCTCGCCGGTGGTCTGGTGCGGGCTGGCCGGCGCCGCGATCCTGGCCCTCGCCGGCCTGTTGGCGCGGAGCGGCGCCGCGTCAGGAATAAGTCGGCAGCCGGACGCCGCCCCACCGCAGCAATGGTTGACCGCAGGAACCGGAGTGCTTGCGCTGCTGGCCGCCGGTGCGCTGGTCGGGGCGTCCCAAACGGCCCTGCTGCACCTGGACGGTGCTGCGCCGGACGGGATCGCCGGTGCGGCCCTGGTACCGGTGGGACCTCCGCAGCTGGTCGCGGCGATCCCATTGGCCATTGCCGGGCTGTTGGCGCTGATCCGCCCGGTCGCCGCGGTGGGCCGCGCCGCGGTCGCGGTGCTCTGGGCGGGCGCCGTCTACGCCTTCGGTCAGGCCCTGTGGGCCAGGTCTTTGGTGCTGGCCACGGCCGGCGGCGCCGACGCCAGCCAGCACAGTTGGACCGCTGGGCCCGGCCAGTGGCTCTCGATGCTCGGCACCGTGCTCGCGCTGGGCGCGGCGGTACTGGCGGTGCTCGGCTCCAGGCGGGTCGACCAGGCATCGCTCGAGATCGTCGACGACGCAACGCTTGCGCAATCCCGTGCCCGTCGACTGTGGCCGGGCGTGGCGCTGGCCGCAGGAATCGTCATTGCCCTCGCCCTTCCGGTGCACACCGATCTGACCGGTGCGGCGCCGTCGTTGCTGCACGGCTACGACCTGGACACCTGGGGATTTTGGGCGCTGGCCATCGGCGGTGTCGGTGCGGTGTGGGCGGCCTCGGTGACCCGGCACGCCGGAAAGGCAGCAGTCTGGTTGGGATCGGCGGCGGCCCTGGTGGTCCAGCCCTTGATCGTGCCCCAGGTGGTGCGGGACGTTGCCGGGTACGCCTGGAGTGCCGGCCTGTGGGTGGGAATAGCGGTCGTGGTGCTGCTTCTTGCCACGGCACCGTATTACGCGGCGGTAGCCGGCCGGGTGCGGACGAATGTGCCGGCGCCGCTCCAGGAAGGCCCGTCACCCGAACGGCCTCGTTCGGCCCCCTTCTCGCCGGTTGACACTGTCGGAACGAAAGGCAACTGATGCGACCGATCAGAGTGGTGGTGGCGAAGCCGGGGCTCGATGGGCACGATCGCGGCATCAAGGTCGTCGCCCGCGCACTGCGGGATGCCGGGATGGAGGTCATCTACACCGGACTGCATCAGACCCCGGAGCAGATCGTCGCCGCCGCGCTGGCCGAAGATGCCGATGCCGTGGGGCTTTCGGTGCTGTCGGGCGCCCACATGACCCAGTTCCGGCGGGTCGTCGCGCTGCTGAAGGAGGCGGACGCCGATGACATCGTGGTCTTCGGCGGCGGGATCATCCCGGCCGACGACATCAAGGAACTGGCCGAGATCGGGGTGACCGGGATCTTCACCCCGGGCGCCCCGACTGCCACGATTGTCGATTGGCTCCGCGAGAAGGTCGCGCCGCGGCTGTCCGAGGACTGATCGGGGAGCGCAGCTCGGATCAGTCCCCCCGTTTGGCCAGCCGCTTCAGCAGAAGATCGATCGCGGCCGGTACCAGCGAAACAGTCGGCAGGTCGCCGACCTGGTCCAGCGGCACCCACCGGGCCTCATCGGACGAACCATCGGCCTCGTGCGTCAACACCCCGCCGACGACCCGGGCGACGTAGATGATCCGCAGGTTGTGGAAACCCCTTCCGCTGGGAGCCCACCGGTCCTCAGGGCGGATGAACATCGAATCCACGCCCAGCAGGGTGACCAGCTCGGCGTCATACCCGGTCTCCTCCCGGATTTCCCGGACGGCTGCGGCCTCCGCCGTTTCGTAGTCCTCCAAACCGCCGCCCGGCAGGGTCCAACCGGTGCGTCCATGCTCGTTCCAATGGGTGAGCAGCAGCTCACCGTCTCTGACGATGACCCCGTAGGCAGCGATACGGACGTCCACGAGCACTGACGATACGACCGACGTGGGAGAGGTCTCACGTCCCGGGCTGCCGAGACAACCAGCTGGGTCGCTAGGGTAACGACGATGGTCTACGGCGCCCGGGTCTTCGGCAGCGCCAGGCCCGATTCCGGCAAAAGCCGCCCTGCGAGGGAGAACACGTGGATCTGTACGAGTACCAGGCGAAGGAACTCTTTGCCGCGCATGGCGTTCCGGCTCCGGCCGGCATCGTCGCCCGAACTGTTGACGAAGCGGTGGCGGCTGCCACCGAGCTGGGCACGCCGGTGATGGTGAAGTCCCAGGTCAAGATCGGCGGCCGCGGCAAGGCCGGCGGCGTGAAGTTCGCCAAGACACTGGACGACGTGCGAACCCACGCTGGCAACATCCTCGGCCTGGACATCAAGGGCCACATCACCACCAAAATCCTGATCACCCCGGCCAGTGACATCGCCGAGGAGTACTACGTTTCCTTCCTGCTCGACCGGTCCAACCGGACCTTCCTGGCGATGGCCACCCACGAGGGCGGCATGGAGATCGAGCAGCTCGCGGAGGAACGCCCGGACGCCCTGGCGAGGATCCCGGTGAACGCGCTGACCGGGATCGACGCCGCAAAGGCCGCGGAGATCGCCGACGCCGGCAAGTTCCCCGCCGAGGTCCGCGACCAGATCATCGCGATCCTGATCGGATTGTGGGACACCTTCGTCGGCGAGGATGCCACCCTGGTCGAGGTCAACCCGCTGGTCAAAACCCCGGACGGCACCGTCCTCGCCTTGGACGGCAAGGTCTCCCTCGACGAGAACGCGGAATTCCGGCACCCCGACCATGTGGCGCTCGCGGACTCCTCCGCGGAGAACGCGCTCGAGGTCGCAGCCAAGGAGAAGGGCCTGAACTACGTCAAGCTGGACGGCCAGGTCGGGATCATCGGCAACGGTGCCGGCCTGGTGATGTCCACCCTGGACGTGGTGGCCTACGCCGGTGAATCCCATGGGGGCGTTACCCCGGCGAACTTCCTGGACATCGGCGGTGGCGCGAGCGCCGAGGTGATGGCCAACGGGCTGCACATCATCCTGAACGATCCGGATGTGAAATCGGTCTTCGTCAACGTGTTCGGCGGGATCACCTCGTGTGACGCGGTCGCGAACGGCATCGTCGGCGCGCTGAAGATGCTCGGTGACGAAGCGACCAAGCCGCTCGTTGTCCGGCTCGACGGCAATAACGTCGAAGAGGGCCGGCGAATTCTGAATGAGGCCGCACACCCCTTGGTGACGCAGGCGCAAACCATGGACGAAGGCGCCGATAAGGCTGCGGAGCTCGCGGCAGCGTCAATTAACGGCATTGGAGTCTGACCCGCTATGGCCATCTTTCTGACTGAGAACTCCCGCGTCATCGTGCAGGGCATGACCGGTTCCGAGGGCACCAAGCACACCCGGCGGATGCTTGCGTCGGGCACCCAGATCGTCGGCGGCGTGAATGCCCGAAAGGCAGGCACCACAGTCGATTTCGACGGTACCGAGCTGCCGGTGTTCGGTGGCGTTGCCGAAGCGATGGAGAAGACCGGCGCCGATGTTTCGGTGCTGTTCGTCCCCCCGGCCTTCACCAAGGACGCGATCATCGAGGCCATCGACGCTGAGATCGGGCTGGCCGTTGTGATCACCGAGGGGGTGCCGGTACACGATTCCGCAGTCGCCTGGGCGCACGCTGTTGCAGCGAATTCCGGGCGCGGCAACAAGACCCGGATCATCGGGCCGAACTGCCCGGGCATCATCTCTCCCGGCAAGGCCAACGCGGGAATCATCCCAGCGAACATCACCGGCGCCGGCCGGATCGGGCTGGTGTCGAAGTCCGGCACCCTGACCTACCAGATGATGTACGAGCTGCGGGATCTCGGCTTCTCCACGGCGATCGGCATCGGTGGTGACCCGATCATCGGGACCACCCACATCGACGCCCTGGAAGCCTTCGAGGCCGACGATGAGACCGACGCGATTGTGATGATCGGCGAAATCGGCGGCGACGCAGAGGAACGTGCCGCCGCGTTCATTGCCGCGAACGTCCGCAAACCGGTCGTCGGTTATGTTGCCGGTTTCACCGCCCCCGAGGGCAAGACCATGGGCCACGCCGGCGCCATTGTGTCCGGTTCGGCCGGCACCGCGCAGGCGAAGAAGGAAGCCCTCGAGGCAGCGGGCGTCAAGGTCGGCAAGACGCCGTCGGAGACCGCACGGCTGTTGCGTGCGGCGATTGCCTGAGCATGATCGGTCCTGACGGCAGCCGCGGCCAGCCGCCGTACGGCCCGGCGGCGGCCCCGGCACAGACCCGGTCCGCCGGGCCGGACCCGGCCAAGCTGCTGGGCCTGGCCGTGGCCGGTCTGGGTGGGCTGAACTTCATCTGGGGCTTCCTGCCGGAGCTGACAGCGCCGCGGATCAACGAGGACCTCTCGGTGTTCGCGGTGGGCCCCGCCTACGTCCCGATCCTGCTGCTGATCGCCGGGTTGCTGGCACTGGCGGCGCTCCTGCCGGGCAGTGAACGGTCGCGGCTCGCGGTGGCCGCGGTGTCGGTCGGCGGCGCAGCCGGGGCGATTGTGTCGCTGGGTACGACCGGACCGGTGGAATTACTGGCGACCGGTCAGGTCAGCAAGGGCCTCGGGGCGACGCTGCTGGTGGTTTTCGGCATCATCCAGGCGGTCGTCGCCATTGCGGGATATGTGGTCGGGGCGGACTTCTCGCAGCGTGCGGCCGGTAGCGCCGGCACCAACGGGGTCAGCGATCCGGCCGCCTCCGTTCAGCCCGGATGGTTCGACCCGTCCGCCGGACCGATGCCGGCCCGGTATGCCCCTCCGCTCGGTGCGTCGCCCGGATCGGTTCAGCCAGGTGTTCCACTACCGCAACCCTGGTGGCCGGACCAGAGCGAGGCGCCGACCGGACCACAGGTCGTCATCGGTCCGGAACTCCTTCGCCGCGACGGTGACACTGATTCGGCGGCCGGCGGCGTGCCTGGGCGGCAACCGTAGATCCTCGTGTGACAGTTGCGTGGTGATTCGCCAGCTGGCTCCCGAGCGCCCCGCTGCAGCGGTGTACACCCCGGACGCACCCAGCCCAACGGGGCTCGTCGCAGCGGCAGCGGCCGTTCGAGCCGTTGCGGTCGCGGCATCAGGGCTCATCCTGACGGCCGGCCTGGCGATGGTGCTGTGGGCGATCACGCCCGCTTCTGGATCGGACGCCGGGATCGCGCTGCAAGGCGGAGTCGTCGCGTTCGCTGCGGCGAACCTCGTGCCGGTGCTGATCGGCGGCATCACGTTGACCCTGCCCCCGCTGCTGCTGACTCTCGCCATTGCCGTGTTGCTGGCGGCCACTGCCCGCCGCGGCCGGTTCCTGCCGCAGGGTCGTTATCAGGAGACCGTGTCGATTCTGGTCACCGCGGCGGTCTACGGAATCATCGTGGCGGCAACCACCAGGGGCTTCGGTCCGCCGGAGGCGGTTCCGGCCGGTTGGGTGTGGACGGCTCCTGCGCTGGCCTTCGTCGCGACGTCGATCGGGATGCTCCGCCGGGGATCGGCCTGGCACGAATGGTGGTCCGATACCGCACCCGGGTGGGCCAGGGTCGGGGTGCGCGGTGGCGGGATCGGTCTTGGCGTCATGATCGCGGGCGGCGGGATTGCGCTGGCAGTCGGCCTGATCACGCACTTCGGGTCCGCTGTCGGGGTGGCTGCGCTCGCCGCACCGTCCTGGCTGGACGGCCTGGGCATGGCCATGCTGGGCATGGCCTACGTGCCGAATGCGGTCATCGCCGCCGCAGGCTACGTCAGCGGCGTCGGGTTCGAAATGGGCGCCGGAACGTACTCGCCGCTCGGGACGACGGCAGTCGACCTCCCGGCGGTCCCGCTGCTCGCCGCGGCCCCCGACCAGGCGGGTCGATCCTGGATCGGCCTGGCATTTCTCGCGGTGCCCGTCATCGCCGGCTATCTGATCGCGCGTCCGGCGGTGAAGATCCTGGCGACCAGGTCCGACCGGGTGTTGGCAGCGGCCGTCGGCGCCGCGCTGTCCGGTGGCCTGCTGGCCTTCGTCGCCATGATCGCCCGTGGCGGCGTCGGGGACGGTCGGTGGTCGGCCTTCGGCGCGCCACCTGCGTTGCTGGGCGCCGTCGTCGCAGTCGAGATCGGCGCGGTCGCGATGGCCATCGCAGGTGTGGCCGGCGGTCGGACGGTGCCCTGGCGGCTGGATTCGCCGACCACGACCACTGCCCGGAGGTCGGCGAGTACCGAGCCCGACCTGTCCGAACCCGAGGATTCGGCGACCGACAGCACCGACCCGGACAGCAGCGATACAGACAGCGTCGATATCGACAGCGCAGAGACGCAAAGCGCAGAGACGCAAAGCGCCGAGACGGACAGCGCAGAGACGGACAGCGCAGAGACGGACGGTGCCGATCAAGACAACACCGAAACGGACGGCGTCGAGATAACAGCCAGCGACGACGATTCCGCGGCAACAACCACCGACGGCGAAGCCCCCCGACCTACGGCACCCTGATCCTTCGCTCAGCAGGCCGGCCGGCACAGCCGCTGGCCGACGGCGTCGAGGAAGATCTCGCCGATCTGCCGCGGGTCTTTCGACTCGTAGGCTGCCCCGCCGGTCGCCTTACTGATCTGGCTCAGCGCCTGGACATCGCTGTCCGGGCCGAAGGCGATCGAGATCACCGGCACCGGCCGGTTGGCGTCCTGCTCGGCGGTCAGGGTGCTGATCAGGCCCTCGAGACTGATGCTGCCCTGATCGTCGTTCATGCCGTCGGTGAGGATCAGCACCACATTGACGCGTGCCGGGTCATAGGACGCCCGCATCGTTCGGACCGCGTCCAGCACGGTGTCGTAGAGCCCGGTGCCGCCCTCGGGAACGGCCTGTAGCCCGGCCATGGCCTGGGCGAGGCGCTGCGCACCTGAACCACCCTGCCCGTCCGGGCCCAGTGAACTCACCGGGATCAGTTCCACATGGTCGCTGTCCGGGGTGAGCGTCCTGGAAAAGGCCCACATCCCGATGTCGCTGTCCGGTCCGTAGAGCCCTAGTCCGCGGGAGGCGGCATCTTTCGCCAGATCGAGCCGGGTCGCCCCGCCCGCGTCGGGGACCACCCCGAGCATCGATCCCGAGATGTCCATGACCGCCAGCATTCTGGTGGGCTCGTTGGTGATCTGAACACTGCGGATCGCGTCGTTGATCACCTGCACTGACGGCAACGGCGCCGTCATCCGCAGTGCTGGGTTGAGCCCGTTCGCGGATGTCATGGATGCGCCCGGTGTGCCGTCCGGGGCCCGGAACCCGGCGGCTTGCAGCGCCGCCTGACTATCGGCGCCGAGCAGCAGGGTGACCAGGTCATTGCTGGCGGCGACCGTGTCCGCATCGGTGGCGAGGGCGACCAGCGGGTAGTCCAGTGCCCCGCCATCGGCGCCGAGGTAGACCGCAACCGCAGCCCCCGCGCCCGCTGGAGAGTTGTGGCTGATCAGCGCCTGCTCGCTGACCGGCACCGCGGTGTTCGGGTCCGTGGCCAGCCGGTCGAGCAGGTCATTGTCGTTGGTCGGCATCGCGGCCGGGCTGGACCGGACGGCCCAGGTCAACGCCGCTCTGGCGTCGGAGGTGCCGGTGACTGCGGCTCGGGTGGCCAGGATCGCGGCGACGGCCGCCGCCGATTTCCTCGGATCGGGAAGGCCCACCCGTACCGGGGCGGCAGTCTTTCGGCTCGCGAGGATGCCTGCCACGGTCGGGCTCCCGGCCGCGCTGAGTGGGGCCGCCGCCGAAGCGGCCAGGGCGAGTACCACCGGGCTGCTGGCGATCGAGGGGTTCTCCGCAGGAACGCTGATGCCGGCAGCCTTGGCCTGTTCGATCCACATCGTCGAGTCGGGGATCCAGACGGCGGCGCCCGATCCACTGCCGGCGACGAAATCCGCCGAATCGATCGGGCTGAGGGTCACGTCGCACCCGCCGCCGTTCGTCGCGGAGTTCGCGGCATCAACCAGCGGTGCGATGGCGCCGGCGATGTCGGGGGAGACGGCAACGGTCAGGGAGCCGCCGGGGACCGCGCAGTCGTTCTGGGTGCCCGTGGACTGGGCGGTTGATGTTCCCGACGTCGTTGCCGATGGGCTGCCCGTCGCCGTCGGCCGGGTTGAACCAGTGGCCGCCGTGGTTGCCGTAGTGACACTGGTGGTCGAATCCGACCTGACGAACCAGGTGATCACCCCGGCGGCGCCGACAATCGCGACCACCAACGCCAGGATGATCCACGTTCGATTGCGCGCCGGCGACCCACCAGGCGCATCGCGATGGTGCCGTCCGTGCCGGTTCGGACCGTTCGAAGGCGGTTGCCCTTGGTCTTCGGTCATCGCGACTGTGTCACCCTTCGGGAGGCGGGCTACCGGTCATTCTCGGCGCTTGCTGTCGGATCCGCAGCCAGAAGCTGTTTGACGTCCAACAAGGGGATCGCGCCGGACGCCCGCTGATACATGTCGCCGGTCCTTGTCCGGGGCACCCGGGCCGGTCGATTACCCTGGACCCGCGTTGCCGACCAGCAAGATCGCCGTCCCACACTGCCCGATCGACCGCCACCCGACCCGTTCGGAGAGAACTCCCGGTGACTTCCGCGCCACCCCCCACCGTCAAGAATGTCGTGGTCCTGGCGTCGGGATCCGGGACCCTGTTGCAGGCCCTGCTGGACGACCCGGCGCCCAAGCCGTACCGCATCGCCGCAGTGGGGTCCGACCGATCCGGTTGCCCGGCCCTGGATCGGTCGGAGGCTGCTGGGGTGCCGACCTTCACCTGCCGGATCGCCGATCACCCCGACCGGGATTCCTGGAACCGTGGCCTGGCCGTCCTCACGGCGTCCTTCAACGCCGACCTGGTGGTGCTGGCCGGGTTCATGAAGCTGGTTGGTCCCGTCTTCCTGGCTGCTTTTCCCGATCGGGTCGTCAATGCGCACCCGTCGCTGCTGCCCGCCTTTCCCGGTATGCATGCCCCTGCCGACGCCCTGGCTCATGGGGTCAAGCTCGCTGGTTGCACGGTCTTCCTGGTTGACGGCGGGGTCGATGCCGGGCCGATCGTCGCTCAGCGGGCCGTGCCGGTCCGTGATCACGACGACGTCGCGACATTGCACGAACGCATCAAGGTCGCCGAGCGGACCCTGCTGGTCGAGGTCGTCTCCGCGTTGACCAGCGCCCCCTATGCAGTGGCCGGACGAAAGGTGACCATCGGATGACGACGGACGGATCGAGCCCAGTGGTGGACGCTGCTGTTGATGCCGGTCGGCGGCCGATTCACCGGGCCCTGCTATCGGTGTCGGACAAGACCGGTCTGATCGAACTGGCTCGGCTGTTGGACGGCGACGGGGTCACCCTGGTGTCCACCGGCGGCTCCGCGCGCGCGATCGCCGAGGCGGGGCTGCCGGTCACCCCGGTCGAGCAGGTCACCGGATTCCCGGAATGCCTCGATGGCCGGGTGAAGACCCTGCACCCCGCGATCCACGGCGGGCTGCTGGCGGACACCAGGTTGCCGTCACACGTCCAGCAGATCGCGGAGCTGGGCATCGAGCCCTTCGACCTGGTGGTGGTCAACCTGTACCCGTTCCGGGAAACGGTCGCCGCCGGGGCTTCGCAGGACGAATGCGTCGAGCAGATCGACATCGGTGGTCCGGCGATGATTCGGGCGGCGGCGAAGAATCACCCATCGGTGGCGGTCGTTGTCGACCCGTCCGCGTATCCCGCGATTGAAAAAGCCATTGCTGCAGGCGGTTTCACCCTTGCGCAGCGGACAGCGCTGGCGGCGGCGGCATTCTCGCACACCGCCGCCTACGACGTCGCGGTCGCGTCGTATCTCAATGGCGTGGTGAGCCCGGACGATGGCTGGCCGGAATGGACCGGTGCCACCTGGGACAAGGTCTCCGCGCTCCGGTACGGCGAGAACCCGCACCAGCAGGCGGCGCTTTACCGGCACTGGCGGCCCGGTCTGGCCTCGGCAGAGCAATTGCACGGCAAGGAAATGAGCTACAACAATTACGTCGACGTTGACGCTGCCTGGCGTGCGGCCAGCGATTTCGCCGATCCGGCCGTCGCAATCATCAAGCATGCCAACCCGTGTGGCATAGCAGCGGTGGCCGGCGGCGCCGATGCGGATGTCGCGATCGCCCACCAACGCGCACACGCCTGCGATCCGGTGTCCGCGTTCGGCGGCGTCATTGCCGTCAACCGCCCGGTGACGGCGGAGCTCGCAGCACAGATCGCCGAGGTGTTCACCGAAGTGCTGTTGGCGCCGGGATTCTCGGCGGAGGCACTGAGCATCCTGACCCGGAAGAAGAACATTCGACTCCTGGTGATGCCGGCGGACAGCACGCCGGACCCCGCCGAATTCCGGGCCATCTCCGGTGGTCTGCTGGTGCAGTTGCGCGACCGGTTGGATGCGCCCGGCGATGCGCCGGCGTCCTGGACCCTGGTGGCCGGCCCTGCGGTCGACGCCGCGACCCTGGACGACCTCGACTTCGCCTGGCGGGCCTGCCGTTCGGTAAAATCCAACGCGATACTGCTCGCCTCCGGCGGCGCCAGCGTCGGGATCGGGATGGGTCAGGTCAATCGGGTGGACTCCGCCCGGCTCGCTGTGGAGCGGGCAGGGGAGCGCGCCGTTGGTTCGGTGGCTGCCTCCGACGCGTTCTTCCCGTTCGCCGACGGGCTGGAAATCCTGATCGCCGGTGGGGTGCGGGCCGTCGTGCAGCCCGGCGGATCGGTGCGCGACCCTGAGGTGATCGCCGCCGCCGAGGCGGCCGGGGTCAGCATGTACGTCACCGGCACCAGGCACTTCTTCCACTGATGATGACGCTACAGCTGACCGAGAGTGTCTACTCGGATGAGGATTTCGCCGACGTCGACCTCACCGGCTCGGTTCTGGAGGACGTTAGTTTCAGCGACTGCGATTTCACCGATGCGTCCTTGGTGGACGTCCGGACCCGACGCGTGACGTTCGAACGATGCCGTTTTGTCGGCACCGAGCTCTATGGCAGCAGCCACCAGGCCAGCTCGTTCGCCTCCTGCACGTTCGAACGGGCCGCCCTGCATCGGGCGTCCCTGACGGGTTGCCGACTCACCGGTTCAACGTTCACCGATTGCCGGATGCTGCCGATCAACCTGCGGGACTGCGACCTGACGCTGGTCTCGCTCGCCGGGGCGAAGCTCACCGGAACCGACCTCTCCGGTTTGCGCCTGCGGGAAGCGAACCTGGTGGGCGCCAACCTTTCCGGCTGTGACCTGCGCGGTGCCGACCTGATCGGTGCGCGCACGGAGCGGTTGGACGTCACGGGTGCTGACCTGCGCGGGGCGCGGATCGATGCCGGATTGTGGGTGGGTGCGAGGCTGGCCGGGGCGGTCGTGGACGTCGAGCAGGCCGTACTGTTCGCCACCTCCCACGGTCTGATATTGCGGGCGCCAGGGGACGTGCTCGCATAGCCTCGTCAGATGAGTCACGACGCGTCCGCTGCGCCCGGGATGGCCGTCCCCGAGACCGGTGCAACGCTGATCGACGGGATCATCCGATGGAGCCGCCGGCTCATTCCGGACCGCGAGCGAGCCGAGCGGTTGGCCGACGACCTGCTCGCCGAAACGTGGCGGCACGCAAGCCATGCCGGCCCGATCACCGAGCAGACTCTCCGAGAAGTCGAGACCGTCTGTCACCGCACGGCGCGTCATCTGACACTTGAACTGCGGCCCGCCGCCCCGATTGATGTCGACGTTGTCGGTTGGCCCCCAGTACCGCAACACGTCATTGAGCGTCGCGCCGGGTTCGTCCGACGCGTGGAACGATTCGAGAACGGTTGCGGGCTGCTGCGCATCGACGGATTCGACGACATCACTCACTCCGCCGGGTATCTGCTGGGGCAGTAGTGGACGCCCGGCGCTGCCGACCACGTGACACCGATTCGGGTAACGCCGACGGTCGTCGCCCTGATCCCGGAGGCGACCACGACAGATGTGGTCAGCGGGACCAATTGGGAGGGTGTTGGCGTGCTACCTGACGTCAGCTGTCGACCCGAGCAATCCGAGGGATTGGCCCTGGCCTGGCTCACCGATTCCCGCGAGGGTCAATGATCGAGAACGGGGATGCCCAGGATCGCCTCGGTCGCAGCCCATAGTTGGCGAGAGAGCACTTTGTCGTTGGCCTGTTGCGAGGTCGCGGCGTCGCCCTTGAGCCTGTTGAAATATTGTCCGTTGATCGTTGCCGCGTCCGGGATGCTGGCCAGATGCACCAGGGGTGCCGCGCCCGCGGCATTGTTGATCGAGACCAGGCCGACAAGTCCGGTGCGGTAGAGCAGGCCGGTCAGACCCTTGGCGTCACCCGCGAAACTCGATCTGACCAGACCGGGGTGGAAGGCAACGCCGGTGATTCCGGTTTCGGCCGTGCGGCGGGCGATCTCCCTGGAAAAGATCAGGTCGGCGAGCTTCGCCGCGCCGTACGCCGGGAGCGCCGAGTAGGAGCGCCGGGCGAATTCCAGATCGTCCAGTTCGATGCGACCCATCCGATGGGCGGCACTGCTGGTGACGATGACCCTGGCCTGTGATGCGCTCAGTCGGTCGTGCAGCAGGGATTGCAGCAGGAACGGCGCCAGGTAGTTCGTCTGGAAGGTCATCTCGTGGCCGTCCGCGGTGACCCGGCGATCCGGGATCAGGCCGCCGGCGTTGTGTGCCAGGACGTCGACCACGCTGCAACGCTCGAGCAGTTGTTCGGCCAGCCGGCGGACATCGGACAGGTTGGCGAAGTCGGCGAAGAGTGGCTGCACGCCCAGCTCGTCGGCGATGGCGGTGGTTCGTTCCGCGTTCCGGCCGATCGGGACCACGGTCGCCCCTGCCGCGGCAAGCTCGCGGGCAGCTGCCGCTCCGATCCCTGAGCTGGCACCGGTGATCACCACGGTCTTGCCGAGCATGTCCTGCGTCATCTACCCAGGCTAACCTTCGCTCGCGCCAGGGCTCGGAACTACGGGTGCAGGCGCCGCAGAACCCTTCTGCGCAAACTTATTTCGGGTTCCGGTGGCACAGCAGGCGTGGCGGCGTGGTCGATCGTCGCGGCGCGCTCGTGCAGTCGCGCACGGACGTCATCGGGCGTGTAGGCCCGTCGTTGCCGTTCGTTCCGGGCGATCACCGCGCCGGTCGCCGCGACGCCGGCCAGCCCGGCCACACCTATCCATTTCCAGACCCGCATGTCGCTAACCTAGCCGGATGCCCGCCACCCGACCCGGAAGCAGTCTGACTCTGAGCGACGCCGTCGACCTCACGCGGACCGGGGACGTCTGGCTCTTCCGTGGATCGACGCCCGCCGACCGGGCCATTCAGACGCTGACCAACTCGCCCGTCAACCATGTCGGGATGGCTGTCGTCCTGGAGGATCTGCCGCCACTGTTGTGGCACGCGGAGCTGGGTCGTTCGCTACCCGACATGTGGACCGGTCAGCGCCAGCGGGGCGTCCAGCTACACGATCTCGCCGATGCGGTAACGCTCTGGAACGAGCGCTACCACGCCCGGGCCTGGATGCGGCAACTGTCCTTCGACGTCACCAAGGACATGGAGGACGCCGTCCTGAAGACGATCGCCAGGTTGGACGGCAAGCCGTTCCCGACGACGCGCGGTCTCGCGCAGGGCTGGCTGACCGGACGGCTGCGGTACCACCGCTCCGCCGAGACGATCTACTGCGCGGAACTTGTCGCGGTCACCTACCAGGCCATGGGATTGCTGCCCGCCGAGCGACCGCAGAACTGGTACGACCCCGGCAAATTCTGGAGCGGTGACCGGCTGGAATTCCTGCTCGGCGCGAGACTGGGTGACGAAATCGCGGTAGGGCCGCACGGCTGAGCAATCGACCTAGACGAACGCCGACTTCCCGGTAATGGCCCGGCCGACGATGAGCGCGTTGATCTGCGCGGTGCCTTCGTAGGAATACAGCGCCTCGGCGTCCGCGAAGAACCGCACCGCGTCCCGGTCCAGCAGAATTCCGTTGCCGCCCATGATTTCTCGTGCCCACGCCGCAGTCTCCCGAAGTCGGGTGGTGGAATACCACTTCGCCAGCGCTGCTTGTTCGTCCCGGAAAATGCCCTGCTGTTGAAGTTGGGACACGCGGACGGCCATTCCGAGTGACGCGGTGATATTGCCGAGCATCCGGGCCAGCAAGTCCTGAATCAATTGGAAATGGCCGATCGGTTTGCCGAACTGGTGGCGCTCCTTGGCGTAGTCGACGGCCGCGTCGTAGGCGCCGATCTGACAGCCGACAGCCGACCAGGTCACCCCGCCTCGGGTCGTTCGCAGGACCCGGGCGGTGTCCCGGAACGAGTTGGCATTCTGCAGTCGGTTGGCCTCGCTGACCAGGCAGTCCGTCAGCACGATGTCGGCGTTCTGCACAGTTCGCAGCGACGCCTTGTTCTCGATCTTGGTGGCGACGAAGCCGGGGGTGTCTTTCTCGATGACGAACCCCTTGACATGATCGTCGTCGACATCCCTGGCCCAAATGATGGTCAGGTCGGCAAAGGTGGCATTGCCGATCCAGCGCTTGGCGCCGTTGATCACCCACCCGTCACCGGTCCGCTTGGCGGTGGTGCGCATCCCGCCCGCGACGTCCGATCCGCCGTCCGGTTCGGTCAGCCCGAAGGCACCGATCAATTCCATCCGCTGCATCGCGGGCAGCCAGCGGTCCTGCTGCTCCGACGAGCCGCACAGCACGATGGTGCCCATCGCCAGGCCGCTGTGCACGCCGATGAACGTTGCGATCGACGGGTCGACCCGGGCGATCTCCAGGCCGACGAAGCCGGTCAGCAGTTGGCTGGCCGCCGGTGCGTTGTTCAGTCCGTAGGCCTGGCCGATGATGCCGACCTGTGCCAGCGGTTCGATGATCTGGAACGGGAACTCCGCCCGGGCCCAGCAGTCCTGAGCGATGGGTGCGACGTGCGTGGCCATGAATTCGCGGGTTCGGCGCACGACGTCCCATTCGGCCGGGGTCAGCATCGCCTCATAGCCGAAGAGGTCTGCGGACAGCAGGTCCGGCGGTTGCTCGTCGCTGGTTGGTGCGTCGGCGCCGGTGGGGGTCCTGAGTTCGGTGGGAGCAGCCATGTTTCCAAGGTAGGCGTCGTAGGCCTACACGGCCTGGACGGATTCGAGACGGGTTACTACAGGTGTTCGAAAATAGGTCTTGAACTGGTGGTACTGCGAGAGTAGACTCGAACACATGATCGAGACGGTGGTGGGGGAGCAGTCGGGTGGTGGGCTGTCTGCTGCTGATCTTGCGGGGTGGGTGGAGGAACTGGCCGTGATGGATGTGCGGGCCGGTGATGTGGAGCGGATTGATCGGATTCGGGAGTTGGAGCGGGTGAAGTCGGCGTGTGCTGCTGCGCAGGCGGTGTTGACGGTGGCGTTTGTGCAGTCGCAGACGGCGGGGTTGTCGACGAAGCGGGCACGGGATGAGCGGGTCCGGCGGAGTGTGTCTGGGCAGGTGGCGGTGGCGCGTCGGGAGTCGCCGTTTCGGGGTGGCCGGCATGTGGGGTTGGCGACGGTGTTGACCTCGGAGATGCCGAATGTGTTCGCGGCGTTGCGGTCGGGGGTGATCAGTGAGTGGGCGGCGACGTTGGTGGTGCGGGAGACGGCGTGTCTGGAGGTGGCGGATCGGCGGCGGGTGGATGCGGAGTTGGTCGGTCAGTTGGGTGGGCTCAGTGAGAAGCAGGCGGCGTTGGCGGCGGCGCGGATCGGGCAGCGGCTCGATCCTGGGCAGTATGTGGCGCGGGCGCGGAAGGCGGTGGGGGATCGGCGGGTGAGTTGTCGGCCGGCGCCGGATTTGATGACGTATGTGACGGCGTTGGTGCCGGTGGCGTGGGGTGTTGCGGTGTATGCGGCGTTGGTCAAGCATGCGGCTGCGGCGAAGGCGGTGGGTGATCCGCGGTCGCGGGGGCAGTTGATGGCTGATGAGTTCGTGCACCGGATCACCGCCCCCGCTGCTGCTGCTGCTGGGACCGGTGCCGGGGCGCAGGTCGGCACGGGTTCCCGGATCCCGACTGGGGGCGGCACAGCTGGCACCGGCAGCCGCGCCGCCACCGGTACGCGTGCGGGCACCGGGACTAACGCTGGCACCGGTCCAGGAGGAGGTGACCGTGCCGCGGCCTCCATGCCCGAACCGGGCGCGGCCCCGGGTTCGGTAGCAGGTTCGGCCACGCGTGCTGGTGCGCCGTCGTGCGGTGCCGCGGGCCGGGACGAGACCGCCACCACTGAGATCGCTGAGGCTGTTCCGCGTTCAGCAGCCAATTCGAGCGCCGGCCGCCCCGAAGATCCCGATCCCGATCCCGATCCCGATCCCCATCCCGATGCCGATGCCGATGCCGATCATGATGCTGATCGTGATGCCGATGGTTGTGCGGGCGGTGTGGGGGTGATCCCGCCCGGGGTCGGCCTGGATATCCAGCTCGTGATGAGTGACCGCACCCTGTTCGATGGTGATAACGAACCCGCGGTGTTGACCGGGTACGGGCCGATCCCGGCGGCGTTGGCCCGCCGGCTGGTTCGGGAGGCGTCACCATCGATCAAGTCGTGGATCCGCCGGTTGTATACCGATCCCGGGACCGGGCAGTTGATCGACGCCGATTCCAGACGCCGGGTGTTCTCCCATGCTGCCCGGCAATACCTGATCGCGCGGGATCAGACGTGCCGTGGCCCGTTCTGTGATGCCCCGATCCGGCATGCCGATCATGTGGTTCCGCACGAGCAGGGCGGCCCGACCCGGACGGTCAACGGTCAGGGTTTATGTGAGCGGTGCAACCACACCAAGGAGCAGCCCGGTTGGCAGTCCGTGGTCGACGAGGCCGGGATCACGATCACCACCCCGACCGGGCACACCGTGCGGAGTGTCCCGCCACCACCACCGCGATCCACACCGTGGGCCGAGGACCGGCCCATCGAATACTGGCCCATCAAGCACGGGCCTGATCGGCCCCTGTCTGCGAAGAGTCCTCTCGAACGCAGGCTGCTTTCGCTGATCCGGACGGTGGCGTAGGCAATCGTGGGCGCGACCGCGGTGGAACTACATCACGGGTCGGTAGTTATCCACAATCCGCACCCTCGGATTTCTCCCTGCGGCGTAGTGATAGGTATCGTCACCCGATCGCGCCTCAGGTTCAGAAGCGCCTCGGTGATGCCCGCTGCGCGGTCCGACGGATCGAGGAAACATGCCGAAGACGACGCGCTTGGTAGCGGCACTGGTAGCGGCGCTGGTCGCGCTGACCGCCTGCACGTCGAACACCGCTGATCCTGGGACTTCGTCGACGTCCGTCCCTCCGACTTCGGCCTCGCCGGTGGTGTCGCCCTCGTCGGTGCCGGCATCCACACCGTCCAGTTCATCTGTGAAGCCGACCCCCAGCGTCGCCGAGCCCACAACGCCGAACCCCTGGCCTGACGACCTCACGCCGGAGCAGGTGGCAGCCGCTCAGGCGGCAATAGAGACATACCGGAACTATTGGCGCGTGGTCGATGTTGCTGCTGCAGATCCAGGTCAAGACTGGACAGCCGAAGTCTCGGAATATGCAACGAACCCAGAGAAGACCGCGCTTGTGGAAACCCTCCAAAAGCTGGCTGACCGTGGTCAGCGTGCCGTAGGCACCACCGTCATCGCGCCGATCGTGACGACGGTCGAAAGTGGTGTTGTGGCAATTTCGGATTGTGTTGACAAGACGAGCACAGACTCATTGGATGCTTCGGGAAACTCAGTGAAAGCACCGAATGGTCCCGGATCCTACTTTAGACATCCGTCGACCATCCAGGTAGTACAGCGCCAGGATCTCGCATGGGCAGTTGCTTTCGTCTCGGATGATTGGTCTCAAACTTGCTGAGACAGTGGCGATTGGTCGCCCTGGTCTCTGCCGTTCTATTTGGCGGACTCGTTACTCCAGCCAGTGCGGACGACGCGGGATTCGATTGTGATCGAACCGGTTGTGTCGGAACGGCCACAGTTGATGCGATGACGAGTCGCGCCGCAGTAGATCCGGATTCCCCTCCAAAAGCCGATTCCACGAAAATTTCTTCGGGTTCAACAGAAGTTGATCCATGCCCATGGATGGTTGTAGAGGACTTGGGTGCGGGATCGTCCTGGTGGGCCGGAAATGACCCATCCGCCGGACGTATCGAGATCAATAAATGTGCAGTGGGTGATCCGGGTGTACCCGGCGGGACCCGCGTCCAGACCCGATTCGTGCCAAATGGTGCTCCCGCGATTGCTGGCCCCCCGCCGCCGCCGAGCCCCGAGGTCTTGGCCCAGCAGGCGATCGGCCAGTTGAGAGTTCCAAAGCCCGCGATCGGCGCCGGCCCGGATCGGACGAAACTTGCGGTCAATTTTTGGACCTGGCTGTGGGTCGATGAGGCGCCACCTGTCACGGTCACCGTGGCGGCGGGCGGTGTTTCTGTCACGGCAACCGCGACCTTGACCTCCACAACGTGGTCTTTGGGTGAACCCGCAAGCACCGGCGATGGCTACCGGGCCGGCCCGCCGGTCACGGTCACCTGCACGGGAGTCGGCACACCACCGCCGCCCGGCTACGACTGGAAAGCAGAACCGCCCTGTGGGCACAAGTTTCATTGGCGTTCGCTCAAGGAGCGCACAGGCGGAACCGGGACCTGGCCGATCACCGCAACGACCAATTGGGCAGTGGCCTGGCAGTCCAACACCGGCGCAGCCGGAACAGACACGCTGACGGCCACAGCGGCAGACCAATTCGACGTCGCCGAATATCGAATCGTGTTGGTCGGACCCGGCGGCTGAGGCCGAACGCGGCGAGCAGGACCGCCATCCGGAAGGTGGCATCATGACCCCTCGTGACTGCGACGATCCTGGACGGCCGAGCAACGCTGGCCGCCATCAAGGCCGAACTCCGTGGCCGGGTTCAGGCCCTGGCCGACAAGGGGTTCGTCCCGGGACTTGGCACCGTCCTGGTCGGTGACGACCCCGCCAGCCGCTGGTACGTCTCGGCGAAGCACCGCGACTGCGCGGAACTCGGCATTGCGAGCATTCAGCGCGAACTACCCACCGGCACCAGTCAGGCCGAGGTCGAGGCCGTCGTGGACGAACTCAACGCCGACCCGGCGTGCACTGCCTTCCTGGTGCAGCAACCGACGGGCCTGGACGAGTTCGCCATCCTGAGCCGGGTCGACCCAGCCAAGGACGTCGACGGTCTGCACCCGTTCAACCTGGGCTCCCTGGTACTCGGAAAGCCCGCACCGCTGCCGTGCACGCCCATGGGGATCATCGAGTTGCTCCGCCGGTACGAGGTTCCGATCAACGGCGCACACGCCGTCGTCGTCGGCCGCGGCCTCACCGTCGGCCGTCCGATGAGTCTGCTGCTCACCCGTCGCTCCGAGAACGCTACCGTCACCCTCTGTCACACCGGCACCAGGAATCTGCCGGCGATGGTGTCGCAGGCAGACATCGTCATCGCGGCTGCCGGTGTCCCGTGGCTGATCACCGGAGACATGGTGAAGCCCGGCGCCACGGTGCTCGATGTTGGGGTGAGCCGGGTCGACGGGCGGATCGTCGGCGACATTGCACCAGAAGTGGCGGAGGTCGCTGGATTTCTCGCGCCCAATCCCGGCGGTGTCGGCCCGATGACCAGGGCGATGCTGTTGTCCAATGTGGTGGACGCCGCGGAAGCCCGCGCCGCCGAATAGGTTCGATCAGGGGCCAGCACCAAGGCCCGCCGGCTCGGCTCGCGAGAGGATGGCATGGACGTCACGTCGCGCCGGCCGATCTTGCGCGCCATCCCGATCACCGTTGTGCTGACGATCGTCGCCGCGGCGCTGCTGTTGATCGCATTCGCCTACTGGCGCCGCGGAACCTTTGCGCTCGGGATTTCCATGTTGCTGGCCGCCATGTTCCGGATTGTGCTCAGCGAGCGGACGATCGGTGTTCTGGCAGTCCGCGGCAAGGGCTTTGACCTGCTGTTCTACTTCACCACGGCGGCAATGATGCTGGCCCTGGCAGTCGGCATGCCCTGAGTCAGGTCAGGTGTGCGGCAGGTACTGGGCAGGTATAACGCCCAGTCGGCCGGCCTGATAGTCGGAGAACGCCTCCTGCAGTTCCCGGCGGGTGTTCATCACGAACGGCCCGTACATCGCCACCGGCTCGTTGATCGGCCGTCCACCGAGCAGCAGAAGCTCCACCCCGCCGGCGTGCCGGGCGTCCTGGCCGGTCTCGGCGCCGATTGTCAGTGCATCGCCTGCCCCGAACACCGCCAGCTGACCTTCCAGCAGCGACTGCCGCGCGTCGCCCACCGTCGCTCGGCCGCCCAGATTGAAAACCAAGGCGTTGCGTTCCGCCGGCCAGGGCAGCCGGAGTTGCGCGCCCGGGTGGACCGTGGCGTGCACCAAGGTGATCGGGGTGTGGGTGGAACCGGGACCATGGTGATCCCCGAGATCACCCGCGATCACCCGCAGCAGTCCGCCACCGTCGGCGCTGGTCACCAGCGCGACCTGCTTGGAGCCGATGTCCTGGTAACGCGGGTCGGCGAACTTCATCGACCTGGGCAGGTTCACCCACAGCTGGAATCCGTGGAAAAGGCCACCGGACGCCACCAGATGCTCGGGCGGGGTCTCGATGTGCAGGATCCCGGCACCTGCCGTCATCCACTGCGTATCGCCGCCGCCGATCAACCCGCCGCCGCCCATCGAATCGTGGTGCTGCATCTCGCCGTCGATCATGTAGGTGACGGTTTCGAAGCCGCGGTGCGGATGCCACGGGGTGCCCTTGGGCTCGCCCGGCGCGTAGTCGACCTCGCCCATCTGGTCCAGATGCAGGAACGGATCCAGCGTCGCCAGGTCGACACCTGCGAAGGCGCGTCGAACAGGGAAGCCCTCACCCTCGAAACCGTGGGTCGACGTCGTGATGCTCTTGATCTGCCGGGATACGGCCGACACCGGGTCCGGGCTCGGAACACGCGGCAGTGTCAGGACATTCGAAACCGTGACCGTTGGCATCGCGACCTCCAGGAACAGGGTGTGTGGGTAGCAGCGTTTCCATGCACTCGCATATTCCCCGAACCGGACGGACCCCGACAATCGTGCGGGTAGTTGCCGCCAGTACCAATAGTGTGACGTGTGGGCAGGCCCGCCACAATGAGCCAGCAGATCTGTTTCTCAGGCGGTATCGCTGTCGTCCAGTAGCCGGGCGAACACCCGGGCCAGGGTCGCCGCCTCTTCGTCGGTGATCCGGGAGGTGAACTCGCGTTCCACGCCCGCGATGTGCACGATTGCCGCGCTCTTGAGCGCCGCGCGGCCGGATCTGGTCATCCGGACTAAAACTCCGCGACCGTCATGTGGATCGGGCAGTCGCTCGACCAGGCCTTCGTCCTCCATCCGGGCCACCTTGCGGGAGAGTCCCGGCTGGGAGAGCAGCACCCGCTCGACCAGATCACGCAGCCGGAGCCGCCCACCCGCCTCGCTGAGCTGAACCAGGACGTCATAGGTGTTGAGTGGAATTTTGCCGGCGTCGTCGAGTTCCTGACCCAGCCGTTTCATCGTCCTGGCCTGGGACGTCAACAGCCCGGTCCACGCCGCCTTGCGATCCCCTTCGAAACGACCAGAACCCATGGCCTTCGTCCCCCAGACGGTGCCAGCACAAGCCCTATCGCGGCAGGCCCCGACCCACCGCGTCCCACGTTCGAGCCCTGACGGTACGGTCAGCCCGGAGATTTCGCACCACTATTGCGGTCCGCGTCGCGCAAGTGTTGTCGGACAGTGATCAAACGACGCCTTCGAAAGGGAACGACAGCTCATGTCGAAGATCAAGGTCACGGGCACGGTCGTCGAACTCGACGGCGACGAGATGACCCGCATCATCTGGCAGTTCATCAAGGACAAGCTGATCCTGCCGTACCTGGACGTCAACCTGGAGTATTACGACCTCGGTATCGAGAGCCGCGACGACACCAACGACCAGATCACGATCGATTCCGCGCACGCGATCCAGAAGCACGGCGTCGGCGTCAAGTGCGCCACCATCACCCCGGACGAGGCCCGGGTCGAGGAGTTCGGCCTGAAGAAGATGTGGCGCTCGCCGAACGGCACCATCCGCAACATCCTCGGCGGCGTGATCTTCCGCGAGCCGATCATCATTTCGAACATTCCCCGGTTGGTCCCTGGCTGGACGAAGCCGATCATCGTCGGCCGTCATGCCTTCGGCGACCAGTACCGCGCCACCGACTTCAAGTTCCCCGGCAAGGGCAAGCTGATGATGTCGTTCATCCCGGAGGACGGCTCGGCACCGATCGAGGCCCTGGTCTATGACGCACCGGCCGCCGGTGTCGCGCTCGCGATGTACAACCTGGACGACTCGATCCGGGACTTCGCCAAGGCCTCGCTGAACTACGGCCTGGCCCGGAACTACCCGGTCTACCTGTCGACCAAGAACACCATCCTGAAGACCTATGACGGCCGGTTCAAGGACATCTTCCAGGAGGTGTTCGACACCGAGTTCGCCGATCTGTACAAGGCGGCAAAGCTCACCTACGAGCACCGGCTGATCGACGACATGGTGGCGTCCGCGCTGAAGTGGGAGGGCGGTTACGTCTGGGCCTGTAAGAACTACGACGGTGACGTGCAGTCCGACACCGTCGCGCAGGGCTTCGGATCGCTCGGCCTGATGACGTCCGTGTTGTCCACCCCCGACGGCAGCGTCGTCGAGGCGGAGGCCGCGCACGGCACCGTCACCCGGCACTACCGGCAGCACCAGGCGGGCAAGCCGACCTCCACCAACCCGATCGCGTCCATCTACGCCTGGACCGGCGGCCTCAAGCACCGCGGCAAGCTCGACTCCACCCCCGAGGTGATCGGCTTCGCCGATGCCCTCGAGGACGTGATCATCAAGACCGTGGAGAGCGGCGCCATGACGAAGGACCTCGCGGCGCTGGTCGGCCCCGACCAGGAGTGGCAGACCACCGAGGACTTCCTGAACACCCTGGACGAGAACCTGCAGGCGCGGCTCGGCTGAGCCGCGGTGCCGATGCCCCGGTGGTTCAGTCTCCCGAGACCGGCCAGCGGGGCATTTGCGTTCCCTGGTCGAAAAACATCCACTCGTAGCGGCTGGACCGCTCGAACGCCGCCGCCATCGCCTGCAACTGGAGGGTGGACGCGGTCGCGGCTGCCCGGTCGGTGAAGCCGATCGCCGTCGCCGTGAGTTCGGCGAATTCCGGGTCCGCGTAGGTGTCGATCCACGCGGCGTACGGATGTGCCGAGTCCGGCGTCGCCGCGTCCCTGTCGGTCGCGTCCCGCAGTGCTGCCAGCAGTTCGCCGATGTGCTGATAGAGCCAGAAACACGGCAGCACGGCGGCGATCGCCTCCGGATAATCGGCGGTGGCGCAGGCCCGTTGCAAATGGTCGACATACGCCGCTGTGATCGGCGAGACCTCAACGCCGGCAAGGGTTTCGCCGTGCTCGCTGAGCAGTGAGCGGTGCAGCGACAGTTCTGCCGTCAGGGCACCGGCGGAGGCATTCGCGAAGAACTCCTGCGCGTCCTGGTCGGGCGCAAGTGCTGCCACCCGGGCCAGGCAACGTGCGTAGTCCCGGAGGTAGAAGGCGTCCTGCGCCAGATAGAAGCGGAAGTTCGGCCATGGCAAGCTGCCGTCGGCCAAGGCCCGAATGAACGGCATCGTTTCGATGGCTTCGCGGATCGGCGCGATCCGCGTCCATGCCCGTGCGGAGAATCTCTCGACGGTTGCCCCGGGCGTCCCCTGCAGATGGTGCAGGTGGTGGATGGGGCCGGCGCCCGATCCGACGTCGAGCTGGTCGGAGGCGGCCAGCGCGCCGGAGAGCCAGGCCTTGGCGTCGACGGCCGCGGCGGCCCAGCTGTGCCGTTGCGGGCGGAGCGCGGCCAGCGCCGAGGACAGTGAACAACCGGTGCCATGGGTGTTGTTCGTGTTGATCCAGGGTCCCGGCACCAGGACATGGCTGCCGTCCGGGTCGACCAGTGCATCGGTCGAGGTCGCTTCCTCGTCAGTGCCCGGGGTGTCGTCGGCGACCGGCAGGTGGCCGCCCTTCACGAGCACCCGGGCGCCCGTGCTGGCCGCCAGTCGGCGACCCTGATCGATGGCGGCAGGCAGGTCGATGGCGGGTGTCTCGTTGACCAGCACTGCCAGCTCGGCGAGATTGGGGGTGATGACGTCGGCCAGCGGCAGCAGGTCGCGGATCGCCTGCTCGGCGTCCAGATCCAGCAGTCGGTCGCCGCTGGTGGCCACCATGACCGGATCGAGCACCACGTACGGCGGCCGGTGCCCGGTCAGCCAGGCCCCGACCGCGCTGATGTTGGCGGCGGTGCCGAGCATCCCGATCTTGACCGCATCGACGGTGATGTCGTCGCTGATCGCCTCGAGCTGCCGGGTCAGGAACTCCGCGGGCGGGGTGAACACTCCGTTGACACCTCGGGTGTTCTGGGCCGTCAATGACGCGATGGCCGCCATCCCGTAGGCGCCCTGTGCGGCGAACGACTTCAGGTCGGCCTGGATCCCGGCACCACCCGACGGGTCGGAGCCGGCGATGGACAACGCGCGGACAATCATCGGCTGATCGCTGACAGTGCCTGTAACAGAACAGATGTCAATGGTGGGGTGAATTCGGATGCAGAGGTCATGACGACATCCCTTCGCTAGCATTACCTAGATCAGGTGGGGTACGGGTCTTCTCTCAGCCCGCTTCAGCGGGCACCCCGTGTCGGTCGGGAACCTATCAGCACCCCGCCATGGACGGAGACATCCCTTGCTGCGCATCGCCACCCACAACGTCAACGGAATCCGGGCGGCCACCCGGCGGGGGATCGCCGGCTGGCTCGAGAAGCGCGACCCGGACGTGCTTTGCCTGCAGGAAGTCAGGGCCAAACGCGAGCACATCACCGACGACGTCTTCGGCGGCTATCACGTGGCGTATCACGAGGGCCATCAGCCCGGCCGGGCCGGAGTTGCGGTGCTGAGCAAGACCCCACCAACCGACGTGCGGGTCGGCTTCGGCTCGACCGAGTTCGACCGAGAGGGCCGGTACATCGAGGTCGACCTGCCTGGCGTCACGGTGGGCTCGCTGTATCTACCCAAGGGTGACGTCACCGGCGAGAAGTGGGACGCCAAAATGCTTTTCATGACCCAACTTGCCGCCCACACGGCCAAGGCCGTACGCCGGGCGAAACGCGGCGGCCGTGGATTCGTGGTGTGCGGGGACTTCAACATCGCACACACCGGGGCCGACCTGAAGTCCTGGAAGACCAACCAACGGACGATCGGCTTCCTGCCGGCCGAACGCGCCTGGATCGGCGCATTGATCAGCACCGGGGGACTGGTCGATGTTGTCCGAGTGCTGCATCCCGACCAGGAGGGCCCGTACACCTGGTGGTCCTGGCGCGGACGGCAGTTCGACAACGACGCCGGCTGGCGCATCGATCACCAACTCGCGACGCCGGCGCTGGCAGCGGCGGCGATCACCGGTGGGGTGGACCGGGAAAGTTCCTATGCCGCACGGCTGTCCGATCACTCCCCGGTATGGGTCGACTATGACGTCACACCCGGCCGCTGAGCCGCGAACGTCACATCGGGCGCAGCCCGTCGTCGTTGACATGTGCGTCAGGGAACCCTACGTTCCAGGTGTGCGGATGACATCGGTCGAGCGGAGCGCCCTCGTGGTGCCGCTCCCGCACGCGCGGCTGAACCATCGCCGCCGGCACGTCGACCTGCGGCGGGTCGCCAGCGCCTTGTGTCGGCGCTGACGCGCTGATCCAGGCGGTACCGGCTGTCTCCGATCGATCGGCGACGTCCGCTTTCTCGCGCCCCGTCCTCGCTGCTCGCTCACGACCACCCATCGGTGGTGGTGAGTTCCCTCGAACGGAACCCTCATGACGCCGTCCCCGGCGATCGACGTACACCAGCACCTCTGGCCCGCTGAGCTGATCGGGGCGCTGCGGGCGCGACGGCACGCGCCGCGCCTCGACGGCTGGACCCTGCTGCTGGACGGGGAACCGCCGTATGACGTCACCCCCGCGGACCACCGGACATCCGCGCGGCGTGCCCTGGACGGTGGGCGGATCGTCATCGGCCTGTCCAGTCCGCTGGGTATCGAGGACCTGCCCGCCGGCGAGGGAGCTGACCTGCTCACCGCTTGGCACGACGGCGCCGTCGCCCTGCGGCCCGACTTCGACGCCTGGGTGTCGGTGAACCGGCAGGACCCGGATCTGGCCGGCGCCGCCAAGCTCCTGGCCGACGGATTCGCCGGCCTGCAGATCCCGGCGACCTGGCTCTCGACACCCGCCTCCCTGGAGAAACTGGCCGACGTGCTGGCGGTCGCGGCCGACGCGGACCGGCCGGTTTTTGTCCACCCCGGTCCGGTTGAGCCGGTTGCCCACCAGGATGACATCCGGCCCTCCTGGTGGGCGGCGGTGGTCGACTACCCCAGTCAGCTGCTGGCCGCCTGGTGGTCCTGGCACGCGGTCGGCCGGTCGTTGTTCCCTGACCTGCGGATCTGCTTCGCCGCCGGCGCCGGGTTGGCGCCGGTGCACCACGAACGCTTCCTGGCCAGGGGTGGGCGGCCGCTGGTGGTCGACCAGCACACCTTCGTCGACACGTCGTCCTACTCCCGGCAGGGCGTTGACAGCCTGATCCGGGCGCTCGGCGTCGACCCGATCGTCATCGGCAGTGATCGGCCCTATGGGCGGCCCTTCGTCACCGATCAGGGTGACGCCCTCGATCAAGCATTCCGGCACACCAACCCGCTCCGACTCCTGGAAGGAACACGCACATGACCGCACCAGCCACATCGTCAGTCGACTCGACACTCCGCGGCGATTCTGTCGTCCGATCCCAGGACGCCGGACTCTGTGACCCCTTGCAGACATACGGTGCGGCCGACATCGCCGGCCGGGTTGATCAGGACGCCGTTCCGGCCCGCCGGGCCGTCACCATCTCGGGTCTCGCTGCCGATCCCGGCGCGCTCACCTTGCGGACGCTGCCGGGCCGCGACCTGGACCAGGCGGAGCTGCTCTCCCTCGCCGGGTCCATCGCGGCCAACGCCGCTGACCTGCAACACCACGTCGCGTTCAGCAACGACAAACGGCACTATGTCAGCCTGCACCGGGACACCCACGTCGACGTCTGGCTGCTCTGCTGGACGCCGGAGAACGACACGGGCTGGCACGACCACGACATCTCCTCGGGAGCCGTGGCCGTCACCCAGGGGACCTTGACCGAGCACAACCTGGCGATCGGAACGCCGAGCATCGAGACCGAGATTCATGCCGGCGACGCTTACAGCTTCGGCCCCGATCACATCCACCGATTGACGGGCCGCGACCCGGGCAGCGTCTCCGTGCACGCGTACTCCCCGCCGTTGTGGCGGATGGGTCAGTACACGCTCGGCGCGAGTGGCCAACTGCGGCGCAAGTCGGTTTCCTACGCCGACGAACTCCGCCCGTTGGACGACATGGCCTGAATGGACGACGGGGCCTGATCGGACGAGGGCGCCCGTTCGAACTGCCGCACCGTACGATCGTGAACCGTGGACCCGCGGCGTCATCCAACTGGGTTGGCCCAGGTCGATGATCAGCGCCGGTCCTGCTGCCAGTGAGCACGTTGGCCTGGGACCTACTCCTGATCATGGTGCTCATCCTGATCGGCGGCTCTTTCGCGGCCGCGGAGGTCGCGATGATCTCCCTGCGGGAAGGACAGGTCCGGCGGCTCGCCGAGACCCGCGGACGGCGCGGCAGGCGGCTGTCGCTGCTGGTCGCCGATCCGGACCGGTTCCTGGCATCGGTGCAGATCGGGATCACCGTGACGACGATTCTGGCGGCCGCGATCGGCGCCGCAACCGTCGCGCCCAGGGTTGCCGAGTCGTGGATCTCCTTCGGCATGACGGAGAACGCCGCGGACCCGCTCGCGCTGGTGGTCGTCACCCTGATCGTGGCCTTCCTCGCCCTGGTGCTGGGCGAACTCGCCCCGAAACGTCTGGGACTGCAGCACAGCGAGGGCATCGCGCTGGCCGCGTCCGGGTCGCTGGCCGTGCTGGCCCGGTTGCTGCGCCCGATCGTCTGGCTGCTGGAACGGGCCTCCTCCGTGGTGGCCCGGGTCCTGGGCGGGAATTCCAAGGGCGCCGACTCGGTGATGAGCCCGGATGAGCTGCGCTCCCTGGTCCTCGCGCACGGTTCGCTGACCTCCGTCGAGCGCCGCATGATCGTCGACGTCTTCGACGCCGAGACCACCCGGGTCCGGGAGGTGATGGTGCCGAGGCCCGAGGTCGAGTTCCTGCCGGCCTCGATGTCCGTCTCCCGGGCCGCCAGAACAGCGCTCGGCCAATCGCATTCGCGTTTTCCGGTGATCGGGCACGACTCCGACGAAGTGGTCGGCGTCGTCCATCTGCGGGACCTGCTGGCCCCCGGCCACCCACTCGGCAGAGCAGCCAGCGTGGGGGACGTTTGTCATCCGGTGACCGTGCTGCCCGGCACCAAGGGCGTCCTCGATGCGCTGCAGGAGATGCGTGCCGCTGGTGACCATCTCGCCGTGGTGCTGGACGAATACGGCGGCACCGACGGCATTGTCACGCTCGAAGACCTCGTCGAGGAGATCGTCGGCGAAATGGTGGAGCAGGGGCAGCGCCAGGTCGGGGCCGAGCCCGATGTGCCGGGTGGGCGGTTGGCCGACGTCGACGGCCGGCTGAACCTGGACGACTTCGCGGAGGTGACGGGCATCGTGTTGCCGGCCGGTCCGTACGACACGGCCGCCGGATTCCTGATGGCCGGGCTGGGCCGGCTCCCGCAGGCCGGGGACGCGGTGGCGTGCGGCGACCGGGTGCTGACGGTGGCCGCGATGGAGGGCCGCCGGGTCGCCCGCATCGAGATCCGAGCGGCGGCGGAATGAGCCTCGGGCGGATGGCAAGATCGCCGTTATGAGCGAGAAGAAACCCCGGGTGTTGTCCGGGATTCAGCCAACTGCCGACTCGTTCCACGTGGGCAATTACCTCGGTGCGCTGCGACAGTGGGTCGATCTGCAGGCCAGTCACGAGACGTTCTACTCGATCGTCGACCTGCATGCGATCACCGTCGAGCAGGATCCGACCGTGCTGCGGCAGCGGACCCGGGTGGCGGCCGCGCAGTTGCTCGCCCTGGGCATCGATCCGCAACGCTCGACGTTGTTCGTGCAATCACACGTGCCGGCGCACACCCAGCTGTCCTGGGTGATGGAGTGCATGACCGGTTTCGGCGAGGCCGGCCGGATGACCCAGTTCAAGGACAAGTCGCAGAAGGGCGGCGCCGACCGCTCCAGCGTCGGCCTGTTCACCTACCCGATCCTGCAGGCCGCCGACATCCTCGCCTATCAGGCCGACGCCGTCCCGGTCGGCGAGGACCAGCGCCAGCACCTCGAGCTCACCCGCAACCTGGCGCAGCGGTTCAACTCCCGGTACGGACCGACCCTGACGGTGCCGGAGCCGTACATCCTCAAGGAGACGGCGAAGATCTACGACCTGTCCGAACCGAGCGCGAAGATGAGCAAGTCCTCGCCCGGCGGGTCGCTCGACCTGCTCGCCCCGGTGAAGGCATCGGTGAAGAAGATCAAGTCCGCGGTCACCGACGCCGAGCGGGAGATCCGGTATGACGAGAGCGCGAAGCCAGGGGTGTCGAACCTGCTCTCGCTGCTGTCGGTTTTCACCGAAACCCCCATCCCGACCCTGGAGAAGCAGTACGAGGGCAAGGGGTACGGCGACCTGAAAGGTGATCTCGCCGAGGTGTGGGCCGCTTTTGTCGAGCCCGTGCAGGCTCAGGTGGCCGTTTACCTCGGCGATCCAGGGGAACTCGACAAGGTGTTGGCGGCAGGGGCGGTGCGGGCTCGACAGGTAGCGGACGCCACGGTTGCCGCGGTCTACGACAAAGTGGGATTGCTGCGCGGCTGACTCTCGTCGGCAATCCGATCATGCACGCTTCGTGCAGCCCGACCCAGGAGGTCCCATGGCCGGCGCCAACGGTTCGACCACAGTCTCGACGCAGAAGAACGCCGGCCAGAAGTCGCCGCAGGCGCCGATCCCACCAAAGCCGTCGCTGATCGGACGGGTGATCCTGCGCGGCAAGCGCATTGCTTCCCAGAAGAGCGTCAAACATCTGATCGACGCGATTACCAGGTACGGCGATCGGCTGGGCAGTCAGTTCGCCGGGGCGATGACGTACTTCTCGTTCCTGTCATTGGTGCCGATCCTGATGGTCGGCTTCGCGATCGGCGGGATCGTGCTGCAGAACAATCAGGACCTGCTGACCGAACTGGAGAATCAGGTCGCGATCCTGCTGCCCGAGGAATTGGCCGCGCCGATCACCGGATTGATCGACAGTGTGGTGGAGAACCCGCTGGGCATCGGCATCACCGGTCTGTTGATTGCGACCTACTCGGGCATCGGCTGGATGGGCAACCTACGCAAGGCGACCAGGGCGATCTGGCGCCCGGAGTTCGAACGGGACAAGGCAACCGCCGACAACATCGTCATCGCAACCTTGAAGGACCTGGGGTCGCTGGCCGGCCTCGGTGTGGCGATCGTCATCTCGCTGGGACTGAGCACCTTCGGCCAGCAGTTCGCCACCCAGACTCTGGACTGGCTCGGGCTGGGCGATCAGGCCTGGCTCGGCCCGGTGGTTACCATCCTGACGCTGCTGATTGCGATGGCCGCCGACGTGTTGATCTTCATGTGGGTCTACACGATGTTGCCCGGCAAGGAGTTACGGTCGCCGTTCAAGGCCCGGCTGCGCGGCTCGATCCTGGCGGCCGTCGGCTTCGAGATCCTCAAATACGCCCTGATCGTGCTGCTGCCGGGGGCGGGATCGACGTCGAAGACGGCGGCCATCTTCGGCCCGGTCATCGGCCTGCTTTTCTTCTTCAACCTGGTGGCCCAACTGGTGCTCTTCGTGGCGGCCTGGATCGCCACCGCCGAGGGCGGCCCGGAACTCGACGACGGACCGCTGCCGGAAGTGCCCGACGCCACGCTGCTGGTCCGCAAGGACGTGTCCGCCACTCGAGCCGCGGCACTGGTGGGGGTTGGTGCCGCGGTGGGCTGGGGGGCGGCGCGCCGCCGGCGCTGAGCTCAGTGGTTGGGGTTGGGGTTGGGGTCGGAGTTGGGGTCGGGGTCCGGCTCGGCAGTGGGTGAGGCCGCAGGTGCGTCGGTGGCCGCAGGTTCCGCCGCATCGTGGTCTGTTGCTGTCTCTGGTTCAGCTGGCGTCTCGGGCTCGGCCGGCATGGCGTCGCCGGCGAAGACCGGGCGCTTGTTCAGGTGCCGCCGGCGTAGCAGCAAACCGATGCCGGCAATGACGATCAGCAGCCCGATCCCGGCCAGGATCAGCGCCGTCGGCACTCCGCTCGAGCTCGACGAGGTGGTGCCCGGGGCACCCTCCGAGGTGGTGGCGCCCGTGCCTGACGTGGCAACGCCGGCTGTCGAAGATCCGTCCGCAACAGTGGCCGAACTGACTGGCGGGCCGGTGGTCGGGGTCGGCGCCGCAGCGACGGCGGTGGCCTGGGCCAGTGACGTGACCAGCGTGCCCACCGCCGGGGTGCCGGCCGGGAGGGCGAAACCCCAGTCGAGCAAAGAGGCCGCCTGCATCCACTGCCGACGCGGCTGGTGGTTGCCGTTCATCATCGTCACCACCAGGCGTCGACCGTCACGTTCGGCCATTCCGACGTAGGTGTTGCGGGCATCGTCGGTGAACCCGGTTTTGCCGCCGAGCGCGCCGGGATATTGGTAGAGCAGTTGATTGTCGTTGGCCGCGATGTAGCCCTCGCCGTCGGCGGCGGGTACCCGGACATCGACGCTGGACACGATCTCGGGGAACGGCGGGGTCGCCATGTCCGCCTTGGCGAACAGGGCGAGGTCATAGGCCGACGTCGACTGGCCGGGCCCGTCGAGCCCGGAAACCGTTGCCGCGCGGGTGTCCAGCGCGCCGAGCGCCAACGCCGCGGCATTCATGTCGGCGATCGTCTTGTCGTACCCACCGTTGACCCGGGCCAGCGCGTTCGCCGCGTCATTGCCGGAGATGATGATCAGGTACGTCAGCAGCTGCCGCACCGTGTATTTGCCGCCCGCCTCGATGCCGACCCGGGTACCGTCCTGGCCCGCGTCGTTCTCGGTGCCGTCGACGATCTGATCGAGGTCCTTCAGATTCCGGAGCAACGGCAGCACGGTGAGCAACTTCAGGGTGCTCGCCGGGCGGTACCGGCCGTGCGGATCCTTGGCGACGAGGACCTCCCCGGTGTCCAGGTCGGCGATCAGCCAGGCGCCCGCCGAAATGTCCGACGGCAGTGGGGGCGCCCCGTCGGGCACGATCAGTCCGCATTCACCGAGCCGCCCGCCGCCCACCGGATTGGCCGGGACCGGCAACGGAGTCGGCGCGGTCGCTCCGGGCGGGACGTCCTCCGAGGTGTCAACCGCGGGCGGCGGCTGGGTGCGCTGTGCGCAGTCATCGGTTGACGGCGTCTCGACGGTGGTGCTCGGTGGTTCGTACGGGTCGCCGTTCGGCACTGCGCGTTCGACCACTGACGCGCTGGCAGCGGGCAAGCCGATGGCAGCGGTCGACAGCAGGCAGGAAAGCGCTGCAGTGGCCGCGAGCGCGCTGGTCAGGAACCGCCGGTGCGCGCGGCGAGGTGGGCCGGCCGCGAATCGGTGGGGCTGGGTGTTGATCATCGGGGCCGACTTTATCCGGCTCCGGATGAGCTTCCGGTGATCCGCGCGCTGGAATACTGCCGGGGGCGCAATCAATCGGGGGGCGATGCAGAGTGACGGCGGACGTCATTGCCGGTCGTTTCGCCCTGTGCGACCCGATCGGGTCCGGGGGAGCGGGAACGGTGTGGCGCGCCTTCGACCGCAAGGAGCACCGCTACTGCGCGGCCAAGCTGCTGCGCCAGCGCGACGCCGGTGACCTGCTGCGATTCGTGCGGGAGCAGTCCGTCCGGCTGGACCACCCGCACATCGTCAGCCCGTACAGCTGGGTCGCCGAGGACGGCACGGTCCTGATCGCGAGCAGCCTGATGACGGGTGGCTCCCTGCACACGCTGATCGGGGACTACGGTCCGCTCGCCGAGAGCACGGTGATCAGCGTCCTGCGACAGGTGCTCTCCGGTCTGCAGGGGTCGAGGCAGCAGAAGTGGCAGGTCGTGGCGGGTGAGTCCCACCCGTGAGTGGTGTCATGGCTACCCCCTCGCTATGGTTTGCATGTGCAAACAGCTTCATATTTGCACATGCAAATGCGATTGGCAAACCGAGTGCCACTGCTGCTCCCCCCCGACGTCATGAAAGAGGCTAACCGTGTCCGGACCGGTGAACCCCACCGTCCATCAGCGATCGGTCACCGCGCAGCAGTTGCAGATGTACGGCGAGAACTGGGCCGATCGGTTCGGTCGGCTGCTCCGCGGCTACGGGATATCGCAATCCCGGCTGGCCGCCGTCATCGGGCTGAGCGCGCCCATGATCAGCCAGCTGATCACCGGGGCGCGGGTGAAGATCAGCAACCCGGCTGTCTACGGTCGAATCGTCCGGCTGGAGGAGTTACTGGCGACCCCCGGGACGGACCTGGCGGACGCTGCGGCGCGGGGTCGGATCCTGGACGAGGTGGCGGCGTCACACCCCGCGTTGACCACGGTCAGTGTGCCGGTCGGGCCATCGGGCACCTTGTCCGAGCAACGGTCTCCGGGGGAGGCCTCGCACGACCACGCGGTTGCGGTGCGCTACCTGAGCGGACTGGCGACCCCCGAAGTGTTGCGGGCCGCGGCAGCTGCTGCTGACCGGCTCGGCGGCGGTGGGTTGGCCGCAGTGCTCAGCGCCGCCGCCGATCCGGATCGGACACAGCCTTCGGATCGGACACTGCCTTCGGATCGGACACAGTAAAAGGCCGGTCGATCGGTGGCTTTCGACACTGATCAACCGGCCCTCACCGATCTCATGAGTTACGCGTGCTGCTGAGCCGCCCCGGCCTGGGCCGCGGCGACCTGGGCGCGGACGTCGTCCATGTCCAGGCCCTTGACGCCCTCGATGACCTGCTCCAACTGGGCCGGCGGCAGGGCGCCGGGCTGGGAGAAGACCAGGATGCCGTCCCGGAAGGCCATCAGCGTCGGGATCGACCGGATACCGGCGGCACCGGCCAGCTCCTGCTCGGCCTCGGTGTCGACCTTGGCGAAGGTGATGTCGGTGTGCTTCTCCGACGCCTTCTCGAAGGTGGGCGCGAACCGCACACAGGGGCCGCACCAGGAGGCCCAGAAGTCAACGATCACGATGCCGTCGGCGTCGACCGTCGGCTCGAAGGTGGTCTTGGTCAATGCCTGCGTGGCCATGCCAGCGGTTCCTCTCGGTTGAAAAGACAGATGTACTGGCTGGTTCAACCAAGGAACGACCGCAACTAATCCCGGGGGGTCAGCGGCCTCAGATGCGGCGGAACATCAGGGCGCGCTTGACCTCCTGAATCGCCTTGGTGACCTGGATGCCGCGGGGGCAGGCGTCGGTGCAGTTGAAGGTGGTCCGGCAGCGCCAGACACCCTCGGAGTCCGAGAGGATCTCCAGCCGCTCCTGGCCGCCCTCGTCCCGCGAGTCGAAGATGAACCGGTGGGCGTTGACGATGGCCGCGGGGCCGACGTAAGCGTCCTCCGACCAGTAGACCGGGCAGGACGTGGTGCACGCCGCGCACAGGATGCACTTGGTGGTGTCGTCGAACCGTTCGCGGTCCTTCTGCGACTGCACGTACTCCCGGGTCGGCTCGTGGCCGTGGGTGATCAGGAAGGGCTTGACCGCCCGGTAGGCGTCGAAGAACGGCTCCATGTCGACGACCAGGTCCTTCAGCAACGGCAGGCCCTTGATCGGCTCGACGGTTACCTCGTTCTTCTTGTCGCCGATCAGATCCTTGACCAAGACCTTGCAGCACAGGCGGTTTCGCCCGTTGATCCGCATCGCGTCGGACCCGCAGACACCGTGCGCGCAGGACCGACGGAAGGTCAGGGTGCCGTCGATGTACCACTTGATGTAGTGCAGCACGTTGAGCAGTCGGTCACCGGGCAGCGCCGGGACCCGGTAGGACTCGGTGTGCGGCAGCTCGTCGAGCTCTGGGTTGTACCGCTGGATGTGCACGGTCAGCATGACGGCGCCGGGCGGCACGGGCGGCAGGTTGGCGGGTCCGCTCGAGTCAGCGGGCCGAGTTTCCAGGACGGAAGTCATCAGTACTTGCGCTCCATCGGCTGGTAGCGGGTCTGGACAACCGGCTTGTAGTCCAGGCGGATGTCTGCGGTGAGTTCCATGCCCTGCTTGTAGGCCATGGTGTGCCGCATCCAGTTGGTGTCGTCGCGATTGGGGTAGTCCTCCCGGGCGTGCCCGCCGCGGGATTCGGTCCGGACCAGCGCGCCGACGACCAGGATCTCAGCCAATTCGAGCAGGAAGCCGAGTTCGACGGCCTCCAGCAGGTCGGTGTTGTACCGCTGGCCCTTGTCCTGGATGGACACCCTGGCGTAGCGCTCCTTGAACAACCGGATGTCGTTGAGCGCCTCCTTCAGGGAGGCCTCGGTGCGGTAGACGGCGGCGTTGATGTCCATCGAGGTCTGCAGGGCGGTGCGGATGTCCGCGACCCGCTCGGTGCCGGTGGAGTCCCGCAGCTTGCTGACCATGTCGATGACGACCGCGGCGGGTTCTTCCGGCAGGCCGGTGAATTCGCTGGTGGCGTTGGCATAGTCGGCCGCGGCGAGGCCGGCGCGCCGGCCGAACACGTTGATGTCCAGCAGCGAGTTGGTGCCCAACCGGTTGGAGCCGTGCACGGAGACACAAGCGCATTCCCCGGCCGCGAACAGCCCGGGCACCACGTCGGTGTTGTTGGCCAGCACCTGACCCTGGATGTTCGTCGGGATGCCGCCCATCACGTAGTGGCAGGTGGGGAACACCGGGACCGGCTCGTCCAGCGGCTCGACGCCCAGGTAAGTGCGCGAGAACTCCGCGATATCAGGCAGTTTCGTCTCCAGCACCTCCTTGCCGAGGTGGGTGACGTCGAGCAGCACGTAGTCCTTGTTGGGTCCGGCTCCGCGGCCTTCCCGAACCTCGAGAACCATTGACCTGGCAACGATGTCGCGGGGAGCGAGGTCCTTGATGGTCGGCGCGTAGCGCTCCATGAAGCGTTCGCCGTCGGCGTTGCGCAGAATGCCGCCCTCGCCCCGAACCGCCTCTGAAATCAGAATGCCAAGGCCCGCAAGGCCTGTCGGGTGGAACTGGAAGAACTCCATGTCCTCCAGCGGCAGACCCTTCCGGAACACGATGCCCAGCCCGTCACCGGTCAGGGTGTGCGCGTTCGAGGTGGTCTTGAAGATCTTCCCCGCGCCACCGGTGGCCAGCACGACCGACTTGGCCTGGAAGACATGGATCTCGCCGGTCGCGAGCTCGTAGGCGACAGCGCCGGTGCAGACCTCGCCCTCGTCGGTCTTGGTCAGCAGCAGATCGAGGACATAGAACTCGTTGAAGAACTCGATGCCCTGCTTCACGCAGTTCTGGTACAGCGTCTGCAGGATCATGTGCCCGGTGCGGTCGGCGGCATAACAGGCGCGGCGGACGGCGGCCTCGCCGTGGTTTCGGGTGTGACCGCCGAACCGGCGCTGATCGATCCGGCCCTCGGGGGTCCGGTTGAACGGCAACCCCATCTTCTCCAGGTCGAGGACCGCGTCGATGGCTTCCTTGCACATCACCTCGGCGGCGTCCTGGTCGACCAGGTAGTCACCGCCCTTGACGGTGTCGAAGGTGTGCCATTCCCAGTTGTCGTCCTCGACGTTGGCCAGCGCGGCGCACATGCCGCCCTGTGCCGCTCCGGTGTGGGACCGGGTCGGGTACAGCTTGGTCAGCACGGCGGTGCGGGCCCGCTTACCGGATTCGATGGCGGCGCGCATGCCAGCGCCGCCGGCACCCACGATCACCACGTCGTAACGGTGAAACTGCATATCAGTCGTGCTCCCGTCAGCTCATGTTCGGATCGAAGGTAAAGATCACCAGGGTGCCGACACCGAGGATGAGGACCACCGACGCCGCGAGCATCAACTGCAGCCAGAAGCGGGTGCCGTCCTTGCGGGCGTAGTCGTTGATCACGGTGCGCAGGCCGTTGGCGCCGTGGATCTCGGCGAGCCACAGCATGATCAGGTCCCAGGCCTGCCAGAACGGGCTGGCCCAGCGGCCGGCGACGAAGCCCCAGTTGATCCGGTGTACCCCGCCGTCCAGCACGTTCATGATCAGCAGGTGGCCGAGCACCAGGACGACCAGCACGATGCCGGACATCCGCATGAACATCCAGGAGTACATCTCGACGTTGCTGCGCCGGCCGGACACCCGGCGTCGAGGGGCCCGCGGAGCCTCGATGCCTCGAGTGGCCGGCGGGTCGAAGGCGGCGGTCACGAGCCACCACCGAACAGATCACTCACGGTGCGCTGCATCATGAAGTACACGCCCGGGATCATCACCACGAACCAGATGGCCAGCAGGATCCACAGCATCGTCCGCTGGTACTTCGCGCCCTTTGCCCAGAAGTCCACCAGCATGATTCGGATGCCGTTCAGCGCGTGGTAGAGCACCGCGCCGACCAGGCCGACCTCCATCAGGTTGACGAAGGGGTTCTTGTACGTCTCGATAATTGTGTTGTAGGACTCGGGCGACACTCGCACCAGGGCGGTGTCCAGCACGTGGGCGAAGAGGAAGAAGAAGGTCAGCACACCGGTGATGCGGTGGGCGACCCACGACCACATTCCGGCATCGCCGCGGTAGACCGAGCCGCGGCGCGGTTTCGGCACCCGCTCGCCGGAAGCGAATGCAGTGGGGTTGGACATGATCGTTCTCGACCTCCGGCATCGACGGCGGACGCGCCTGGATGGGACCTGGTAAACGAACTGCGCTGCGGCGGTGCGACCGCCGGGCCACCACGCAGCGATCTGTCGCCAAGGCTAACCCTGACTTCACATCCGCAGCGACCGGATGCAGGTGTGACGAGACCGACAGCGGCCGTGTGTTCGCGCACACCGCCGGTCCGGAGCGGAATTCCGGCTCAGCTGGTAGACGAAGGCCTGCACCCGTTCGGTAACCCTCCGCGATCAGCGTGGCTACATCGGTTGCGCCGAACGGAGGAACTTCCGGTGTTCGCCGGGCTAAGAGACAGGATTTTCTGCGGCAAACGGACTATTTACCCATTTTGCGGAACGATTCGGTTACGGAGGGGGACCGACACTCGCCCAAGTCGACTACCCGCGGGTAACGTCCGTTCGATGCCCGACACGCCGGCACGGGAGTCGGCGGGTCCATCGATGAAGTTCCGTCCCCCGTCCGGGGTGACGTGCAGTGAATGAAGAGGAGAACAACGTGCGTCGAGCTCGAAGCCTGAAGCTCATCGCCGGACTTGCGGCGGCCGGCCTCGCGCTGGCCGCCTGTTCGTCCGGATCCAGTACCTCCAGCAGCACCACCAGCGCGGCGGCGACGTCGGCGGCGGAGTCGTCGGCGGCGGAGTCGTCGGCCGCCGCTAGCGGATCGGCGTCCAGCGGCGCGGCCGTCTCCGGACCGGCCGAGATGACCGGTGATCCGGCATCGGTCAAGCTCGGACTGGCTTATGACATCGGCGGTCGCGGTGACCAGTCGTTCAACGACCTGGCCGCCAAGAGCCTGGACCAGGCCTCCGCCGCGGGTGTCGAGGTCGTCGGCGAACTGACCGCCGGCGCCGGTGAGCCCGACTCGGCGAAGGTCGACCGGCTCAACCAGCTGATCGACAGCGGCGCGACCGACATCATCGCGGTCGGCTTCGCCTATGCCGGACCGCTCAAGGAGGTGGCAGCCGCCAACCCCGAGGTCAACTTCGCCATCGTCGACGACGCTTCCCTGGCCGATGTGGCCAATGTTGCCTCGCTGACCTTCGCTGAGGAGCAGGGCTCCTATCTGGTCGGCGTCGCGGCCGGCCTGAAGACCACGACCAACAAGGTTGGCTTCATCGGTGGCGTCAACGTCCCGCTGATCCAGAAGTTCCAGGCCGGCTTCGAGGCCGGTGTCAAGGCGGCCAACCCGGACGCCACGGTGACCTCGAAGTACATCACCGAGCCGCCGGACTTCGCCGGCTTCAACTCCCCGCAGCAGGGTGAGACCATCGCCACCGGCATGTACAACGACGGCATCGACATCATCTTCGCCGCGGCCGGCGGATCGGGTGCCGGCGTGTTCAAGGCGGCCAAGGCCACCGGGAACCTGGGCATCGGCGTCGATTCCGATCAGTACAACTCGCCGACGCTGGCCGACGTCAAGGACGTCATCATGACCTCGATGCTGAAGAAGGTCGATGTCGCGACGTATGACTTCATCACCAGCGCGGTGAACGGTGAGGTGCTCACCGGTGAGCACCGGTACGACCTGAAGAACGACGGCGTCGGATACTCGACATCCGGCGGACAGGTCGACGACATCGTCACCGAACTGGACGCGGCGGCAGCGGAGATCATTGCCGGCACTGTCACGGTTCCCTCGACGACCGGCTGACCCTTGTCGCACACCATCGCGACCACAGGTTGACTGTTCACGGCCCCGGCGGGAGTTTCCCGTCGGGGCCGTGTGCGTTCGGGCGCCGGCCCGATGGCGCCTGGCGACTTCGTCGCAGGCGACTAAAGTGCATGATCCTGTAGCGCATGGTTTCGTCCGCCGGTTCACCGATTCCAACGGAGGCAGGACCGATGTCCTCAGACGCCAAGCCGCCCGATCTCGTGACGCCGGCGCCGAATGACGTGCCGCTCGCGGTGCAGTTGACCGGCATCACCAAACGTTTCCCCGGAGTTGTCGCCAACTCCGACATCAACATCAGCGTGCGCCGGGGCAGCGTGCACGCGCTGGTCGGGGAGAACGGGGCCGGCAAGTCCACGCTGATGAAGACGCTCTACGGCATGCACCAGCCGGAGGAGGGGACCATCCGGGTTGACGGCAAAGAGGTCTCGTTCCACTCGCCGGCGGACGCCATCGCGGTCGGGATCGGCATGGTGCACCAGCACTTCATGCTCGCCGACAACCTGACCGTCTGGGAGAACATCGTTCTCGGCTCAGAGCCGACGTCCAGCGGGCGGCTGGACGTGAAAGCTGCCCGTACTCGGATCGACGAGCTCGGCCGCCGCTACGGCCTGGTCGTGGACTCAGGAGCGCTGGTGGAAGTGCTGGGGGTCGGCGCCCGGCAGCGGGTGGAGATCCTCAAGGTGCTCTACCGCGGCGCCAAGATCCTGATCCTGGACGAGCCGACCGCGGTCCTGGTTCCACAGGAAGTCGACGAGCTGTTCGGCAACCTGCGGGAGCTCAAGGCCGAGGGGCTGACCATCATCTTCATCTCGCACAAACTCGACGAGGTCCGGTCGATCGCCGATGAGATCACCGTCATCCGCCGCGGAACGACGGTCGGGACGGCCGATCCGAAGGCGGTGACCAACCGGCAACTGGCGGAGATGATGGTCGGTTCGGCGCTGCCCGTGCCGGAGCTTCGCGAATCGACGGTGACCGACCGGGTGGTCCTGCAGCTGACGGGGGTGCGATTGGCCGGGTCGGTCGCCGGCGGCCGGGACGTGCTGTCCAACATCGACCTGACAATCCACGCCGGCGAGGTGCTGGGCATCGCCGGCGTCGAGGGCAACGGGCAGGCCGAACTGGTCGACGCGATCATGGGCATCCGCCCGATCGCCGGCGGCACGATCGAGTTGGCGGGCAAGGACATCGGGCGCCTGTCCACCTCCGCCCGCCGCGAGGCGGGGGTCGGCTTCATCCCGGAGGACCGGCAGCGTCAGGGCCTGATCCTGGAGGGATCGCTCTGGGAGAACCGGATTCTCGGCCACCAGACCCGGCGGCCCTCCGCGCGCGGGTTCCTGCTGGACAGGGGAGCCGCGAAGGCCGATACCAGGCGCATCGTCGAGACCTTCGACGTCCGGACGCCGGGCATCGACGTCACCGCGGCGTCCTTGTCCGGTGGCAACCAGCAGAAGCTGATCGTCGGCCGGGAAATGAGTGAGGAGCCCGTTCTGCTCATCGCCTCGCACCCGACCCGTGGTGTCGACGTCGGCGCGCAGGCCGCCATCTGGGAGCACCTGCGCAACGCCAGGGCGGCCGGGCTGGCCGTCCTGCTCATCTCCGCCGATCTCGAGGAGCTGATCGGGATGTCCGACCGGCTCACCGTGATCCTGCGCGGCGAGCTGGCCGGGACCTACGACCCGCGCACCGTGACCACGGAGCAACTCGGCGCTGCGATGACCGGGGCCGGCGACGACCAGGTCGGAGAGGTGGCCTGATGACCGGTTCACGTGGGCGGCGGATCCTGCTCGGAGCAGCAGCCCCGGTCGGCGCACTGCTGTTCTCACTGCTGATCACCTCTGTGTTGCTCCTCCTGACCGGGCACAGCCCGTTCGAGGCGTTCGGCGCGATGATCTCGGCCTTCGAGCGGGTCAGGATCGTCCTCGGCACGATCAATCAGACCGCCGTGTTCTACCTCTCGGCCGTCGCGGTTGCCATCGGCTTCAAGATGAACCTGTTCAACATCGGCGTCGACGGCCAGTACCGGTTGGCCGCCATGATGTCGGCCGTGGTGGCCGGAGCGGCCTTCATGGATTCGCTGCCCGGCTTCCTGCGCATCGCCATCACCCTGCTCGTCGCGATGGTGGTCGGCGCCTCCTGGGCGGGCGTAGCGGCCCTGCTCAAGGTGACCCGCGGGGTCAGCGAGGTGATCAGCACCATCATGCTGAACGCGATCGCCACCTTCCTGATCGCCTACCTCCTGACGCCGCAGATGTGGGCCGTCCTGGAGGGCAACAACATCAGCACACCGAAGATCACCGAGGGTGGGCAACTCCCGGTGTTCCAGTTCGAGGGCTCGACCACCCCGCTGTACTCCGGCGTGTTTCTCGCCGTCATCGTCGGGGTGATCTACGCACTCGTTTTGTCCCGCACGGTGTTCGGCTTCTCGCTCAGGGCGACCGGGCTATCCGAGACCGCCGCCATCGCCAGCGGCATCTCGGTCAAGAAGATGATCGTCTCCGCGATGCTGCTGTCCGGGGCGGTGGCCGGCCTGGTCGGGATGCCGGAGCTGCTGAACGGATCTGCCGCCTCCTACTCGCTGAACTTCCCGACCGGGATCGGGTTCACCGGCATCGCCATCGCCCTGCTTGGCCGGAACCACCCGATCGGCATGATCTTCTCGGCACTGCTCTGGGCGGCGCTCGATTCGTCGGCCAACGCGTTGCAGGGCGTCGGGGTGCCGCGGGAACTGGTGACGATCATGCAGGGCGTCATCGTGCTGTCGGTGGTCGTCGCCTACGAGTTCGTCCGGCGCTACCGATTGGTCCTGGAGGCCAAGGACGTCGCGAGAGCCCTGGCCGTACAGAGCAAGCAGGAGGTGGCGGTCTGATGGGCATGGGAACTGAGTCGGAGGTCGCCGTCCCGCTGCCGAAGTACCGGCTGCAGCGGAACCTGCGCCCGGTGATGTGGTTGGCGATCGCGGCCGGCGGCATCGCCGTGGTCTCCCTCGTCCGGATCTGGACCGGGGCCAACAACCTCGACTCCTCCGGTGCGATCCAGGCGGCCATCACCGCTGCGGTTCCCATTGCCCTGGCCGGACTGTCGGGACTGTGGTCGGAGCGTGCCGGGGTGGTGAACATCGGCATCGAGGGAATGATGATCCTCGGCACGTTCGGTGCCGGATACGCCGGATACCAGTGGGGACCATGGGCCGGGGTGTTCTTCGGCGTGATCTGCGGCCTGCTCGGTGGGCTGCTGCACGCGTTGGTCACCGTCACGGTCGGCGTCGACCACATCATTTCCGGTGTGGCGATCAACATCCTCGCGCCCGGCCTCGCGCTGTACCTGTCCCGGCTGGTCTTCACCGATGCGCCCGGCGGTGGCCAGCGGCAGTCGCCGCCGGTGGCCGACGTCGGCCGGATCACGTTGCCGTTCCTGTCCGATTGGCTCGGCGAGATCGAGGCCAAGGGGTGGTTCTTCGTCTCGGACCTGGCCGGGATCATCCGCGGTTTCTGCACGAACCTGTCGCTGCTGTCGGTCCTTGCCGCGGTGCTGATCGCGCTGTCCGGCTGGATTCTGTGGCGTACCCGGCTGGGGCTGCGGCTGCGGTCCGTCGGCGAGGCGCCGTACGCGGCGGAGTCGTTGGGCGTCAACGTCTATTGGTACAAGTACATCGCGGTGATGATCTCCGGTGGACTGGCTGGGCTGGCCGGCGCGTTCCTGGTGGTCGGCCTGAAGTTCCAGGACGGGCAGACCGGCGGTCGCGGCTTCATCGGCCTGGCGGCGATGATCTTCGGCAACTGGCGCCCGGGCGGGATGGCGATGGGCGCGGGGCTTTTCGGGTACACCGATGGCGTCCAGCAGTACGACTCGTCGGGTTCGGCGATGCACGCGTTCCTCATCCTGGTGGCGATCGCGCTCATCGCGGTGGCGATCCTGCAGTACCGGGCCGGTCATCCGGTGGTGGCGGGCGTCGCGGCCGTCATCGCGGCACTGTGCCTGTGGTGGTTCTCGGCCACCGATGAGCTGCCGCAGCAACTGGTCAAGGCGGCCCCGTACGCGATCACCCTGCTGGTGATGGCGCTCGCGTCGCAGAACCTGCGGATGCCCAAGGCCGACGGCCTCATCTACCGCAAGGGCGGTGGCTGATGACCGAGCCGCTGACTGTGGACTGGGAGCTGTTGCGGTCGATGGCGGTCGAGGCCGCGGGTGCCGCCTACTGCCCCTACTCGCACCTGCAGGTCGGGGCGGCCGCGTTGGTGGACGATGGCCGGCTCATCACCGGCTGCAACGTCGAGAACGCCTCGTACGGGCTGGGTTTGTGTGCCGAGTGCACACTGGTCGGGCAGTTGCGGCTGACCGGTGGCGGTCGGCTGGTCGCGCTGGCCTGCCGGTCCGGAACCGGCGAGTTGCTGATGCCCTGCGGGCGTTGCCGGCAGGTGATCTACGAGTTCGGTGGTGAGGAATTGATGGTGGACACCCCGACCGGGCCGGAGACGATGACCTGGATTCTGCCGGCCGCGTTCGGTCCCAGGGACCTGCCGTGAGCGCCTTTGCCGCGGTGGACGTGATCATCGCCAAACGCGACCGCCATGAACTGAGCCGCGAGCAGATCGAGTGGGTGATCGACGCCTACACACATGGCGAGGTGGCCGAGGAACAGATGTCGGCACTGCTGATGGCGATCGTGCTCAACGGCATGAGCGGCGCGGAGATTGCCTCCTGGACAACGGCAATGCTGAACTCCGGGATCCGGATGGACCTGTCGCGGGTGGGCCGGCCGACCGTGGACAAACACTCCACCGGCGGCGTCGGGGACAAGATCTCGCTGCCGCTCGCACCCTTGGTCGCGGCTTGCGGAGCAGCGGTGCCGCAGCTTTCCGGCCGGGGGCTCGGGCACACCGGCGGCACGCTGGACAAGATGGAATCGATCGCCGGGTGGCGGGCCACGCTCACTCCGACCGAAATGGCGGCGCAGTTGGCGTCGGTCGGTGCCGTCATCTGTGCGGCATCGGCGGATCTGGCGCCCGCCGACCGCAAGCTCTACGCGCTGCGGGACGTCACCGGGACGGTGGAGTCGATCCCGATGATCGCCGCGTCGATCATGAGCAAGAAGATCGCAGAGGGCACCTCGGCGCTGGTGCTGGATGTGAAGGTCGGATCCGGTGCCTTCATGAAACGCGCCGACCACGCTGCCCAACTGGCCAGGACCATGGTGGAACTCGGTGCACGGGCAGGGGTTCGGACGTCCGCCTTGCTGACCGACATGTCGACCCCGCTGGGTGTCGCGGTCGGCAACGCTGTCGAGGTGGCCGAATCGGTCGAGGTGCTGGCCGGTGGGGGACCGGCCGATGTGGTGGCGCTGACGCTGGCGTTGGCCAGGGAGATGGTGGCGCTGGCCGGGCTGGATGTCGATCCGGCCGAGGTGCTCGCCTCCGGCCGGGCCATGGACAGTTGGCGGGCCATGGTGGCCGCGCAGGGCGGGGATCCCGACGCTGCGCTGCCCGTCCCGAGGTTCCGGGAAATCGTGGTGGCCGATGCCGCGGGTGTTGTTTCCGGCCTTGACGCGCTTGCGGTGGGCGTCGCGGCCTGGCGGCTGGGTGCCGGCCGGGCCCGCCGGGAGGATGCGGTGCAGCAGGCCGCCGGGATCCTCTGCCTGGCCAAACCGGGTGATGTCGTCGCCTTCGGGCAGCCGCTTTTCGAACTGCACACCGATACTCCGGAGCGCTTCCCGCTGGCCCTTGCCGACCTCGCCGATGCCCTGCACATCGCCGCGCCCGGGACCGTCGTTCAGCGGCCGCCGCTGGTGCTGGACGTGATCCGCGGCGCCTGAGATCGCCGGGCGGCGCAGGGCCTCATCGGCGGTGTTCACCCGCGGCAGGTAACGTCCGCCGGATGCCGACACCACTGACCGCCGACACCATCGCCACCGCTCCGAAGGTGCTGCTGCACGACCATTTGGACGGCGGTCTGCGGCCCGCGACCTTGGTCGACCTCGCCGACCGGGACGGCTACGACGGCCTGCCGACGACAGTTGTTCCTGACCTCGCGCGCTGGTTCTCCGAGTCCGCCTACTCCGGGTCGCTGGAGCGGTACCTGGAAACGTTCGTCCACACCACCGCGGTCATGCAGACCCGGGAATCCCTGATCCGGGTGGCCTCGGAATGCGTGCAGGACCTGGCCGCCGATGGGGTGGTGTACGCCGAGATCCGGTTCGCGCCCGAATTGCACACCGAACGCAATCTGACCCTCGACGAAGTGGTGCAGGCGGTGCTGGACGGCATTGCTGCCGGCACCAGGGCCGCGGCGGAGGCCGGGCACGTGATCCGCGCCCGAATTCTGCTCACCGCCATGCGGCACGCCGCGCGGTCTCGGGAGATCGCCGAACTGTGCATCAAATTTCGTGATCTGGAGGTCGCCGGATTCGACATCGCCGGTGCCGAAGCCGGTTTCCCGCCCACCCGGCACCTCGACGCCTTCGAGTACATGCGCCGGGAGAATGCGCATTTCACCATTCATGCCGGGGAGGCCTTCGGGTTGCCGTCGATCTGGGAGGCCATCCAGTGGTGCGGCGCCGACCGCCTCGGCCACGGGGTCCGGATCGTCGACGACATCTCCGTGGCGCCCGACGGCACGGCCACCTTGGGCAGATTGGCGGCCTATATCCGGGACAAGCGGATCCCGCTGGAAATGGCCCCCACGTCCAACGTGCAGACCGGCGCGGCCACCTCGATCGCCGACCACCCCATCGGATTGCTCACCGCACTGAAGTTCCGGGTGACGGTGAACACCGATAACCGGCTGATGTCCGGATGCTCGATGACGAGCGAGATGACCGCGCTGAGCGAGGCTTTCGGTTACGACTGGAACACGCTGCAGTGGTTCACGGTGAACGCGATGAAGTCGGCGTTCCTGCCCTTCGCCGAGCGCCTCGCGATCATCAACGAGGTGATCAAGCCGGGTTACGACCGGCTGCGCGCCGGATGACCTTGTCCAGGCCGTTCCGGATCGAGGTGACTTCGGCCACCGTCATCGCCTGCCCGAAGTGCCGGTCGATGCCTGCCAGGTAGGTCGGTGCGGCCTGCCGAAACACGTTGCGGCCCTTGGTGGTCAACACGGCATAGGCAGAGCGCCGGTCGTCCGGGTTCGCCTCTCGCCGGACGAGCCCGGCGACGGACATCTCATCGACCAGCCGGCTGACGCGGGTCCGGCTCAGCGTGACGCGCTCACCGAGTTCGCTCATCCGCAACCGGCGGTCCGGTCCGGAGTTCAGCTCCAGCAGCACGTCGTACCAGGCAAGCGGGAGTTGGTGCGTCGCTTGCAGTTCCCGGTCGAGCGAGGGAACCAGGGTGGCGTGCACCCGCAGCAGGGCGCCCCAAGCATCGGCCGCGGGCGTGCTGCCCGGGGTGGTGGACGTCAGCGGCGCCTTCTCCGACATCTACCAAAACTACCATTTGCGTGCGTGCGCACGCACCTGATAGTGTGTGCGCACGCACCTAGTTGACTACCTGGAGGATGGACATGACAACCCTGCTGCACATCTCGGCATCACCCCGCGGCGAGTGGTCGGAATCGCTCGCGCTCGCCGACACGTTCCTGGACGCCTACCGAGACACCCACCCGGACAACGAGATTCAGACCTGGAATCTGTGGGACGGGACGTTGCCGGCGTTCGGGCCGGCCGCCGCGCAAGCGAAGATGGCGGTCTTCGCCGGCGCCGACCCGTTGGGAGAGCAGGCTACTGCCTGGCGGGCTGCCAAGGAGGCCTTCGAGCGGTTCGCCGAGGCCGAGGAGTACCTGTTCAGCGTGCCGATGTGGAACGCGGGTATTCCCTACATTCTCAAGCAGTTCATCGACGTGGTGAGCCAGCCGGGCATGGTGTTCTCCTTCGACGGTGCGGAGGGCTACACGGGCCTGCTGACCGGCCGGAAGGCCGCGGTGGTGTACACCAGCGCGGTCTACGGCGTTGGCCGGCCGCCGTCCTTCGGCTCGGACTTCCAGGCTCCGTACCTACGCGACTGGTTGACCTGGGCGGGCATCCAGGACATCACCGAGGTGGCGTTCCGGCCGAACCTGGCCACCGCGGATGCCGAAATGGGCCGCCGACAGGCGCACGCCGAGGCGCGGGATGCGGGCAAAATGTTCTAGGCGGGGGGCTGCAGGTGCGCGGGTTATCCGCGTTCGCCGTCCCAATCCAGGGTGCCGCTGAACCGTTCGACCAGCACCGTCCAGGCCGCGACCTCGTCGTCGTAGGGGGGTGCGGGGGCTTGCCGCTCGGGGTCCGGCTTGATGGTGGCGCCGATCAGATTGCCCAGTGGGCTCGACGAACCCACCGCGTCGATCGTCTCCTGGTCGTCCCGCTGGATGGCCGCGTCGACGAGCAGTTCGACCGCCAGTTCGAGCTGTTTGCGATCGACCGCTTCCGGCCCTTCGAGCAGGTTGCGGTCGAGATCGTCCATCCGGTAGGTGTTCTCGGGTCCGGCCAGGACGGCCGCCGCGCCTTCGACGACGGCCTTGCGGATGTCCGGCCAAACGGCCAGCGAGGCCAATGCGTGGTCAGGATCGGTCTCGGTGAGGTAGTTCTCCAGATCCTCCGGCAGCGTGTAGATCTGGATCCGGCCGCCCTTGGCGAGGAATACCGGAGTCTCGCCCAGGTAGCAGCGCAGGGTGTATCCGGTGCGGCCACCGATGGTGACCTCCAGGCAGTCCACCCCGGTCTCGTCCCAGAATTCGAGGTCCTCGTCCCGGTCCTCATCCGGTTCGTCCTCGGCTGCCGCATCCGCTGGCTGCTTCTCGGCCGCACTGATCGCGGCTGCCTCGGCCAGGCCCATCTCCAGGGCCTCGGTGTCCACTTCGGGCGTGGTGACGATCGCGTCCAGCGCGTCAACGACCTCGTCCCAGCGCTCGGCGACCACGGACCCGATCTCGTTCCAGAGCTTCTCGCCGTTGCGGCCGGTGAACGCCAGTTGGCCGGCCGACAGCAGGTTGAAGCCCTCGGTGGCATTCAGCACGTCGTCGACGGCGTCGAGACCGCATACCTCCGACAACGACCGGAGGATCGCGATCGTGTCGGTCAACGCGGCCAGGGTCCAGATGTCGGCCGGCTCCGCCACCAGATCCGGGACGCCGACGATGTCGAAGCAGTGGTCGTCATCGGGGGCCAGCTCGTCGACCAACAGCTCAGCGGCCGTCTCCCACTCCGGGTGGTCGAGCAGGTCGTGCTCGGTGCTGGTGCGGATGAAGGCGGCCAGATGCGCGGCGGTCGGGAAAACGTAGAGATCGTCGCCGTGACCGAGGAATGCTTCCCAGTCCTCGCCGTCCTCGCGCCAGCTCGGTGCCCACAGGGTCAACCCGTTCCCGGCGGTCAGGCCGAGCTCAATCGGAATGATGTCCGCTGCCACCGGTGGTCCTCTCCATACTGACTTCGAGTTGTGAACGCGGCGCCAGCCTAACGGGTCAACCCGCGCGGCCAGCACGATCGGCGCTCTGTCGGCCGGGTGTCCGGCCCAATGAAGTGGCAACGTGCCGCCGGATCAGGCAATGATGGGCGGGTCCGGTGAAAGACGTTCGAGCAGTTGCAGCCTGGAGGTACACCATGCCAGCGGATTCCGCAGATCAAGATCCGGCAGTGACGGACTCGCACGAGGACGACACGGCCGAGGGGCCGGTGACGGAATCGGCGAAGGAGATCTTCGCTGCGGCACTGGAGAAGAAGAAGGCCGCCGGGCAGGCCAGGAGCGCGCACCTGGACGGTCACGGTGGCGTCGGTGGGGCGACGGCCAGTCACAAGGCCACCCGGACGTTCCGCCGGAAGTCCGGCTGACCGGGCGGCGCAAGTCCACTGTCAGTCGCCCGGCGGAGGTCACGTCACGGCTCACCGCCCGTTGACGTGCCGCCGTCCGCGGGTCGACCTGTACCGGAATGGTGAGCATCGTCGTCACAGCCGCCAGTTCGCCGGTCTCCGGTGGGCCGTCGTGAACAGGCTTCAGAGCACGACAACCGAGCGCAGCACCTCACCGCGGTGCATCTTGTCGAAGGCCGCTTCGATGTCGGTGATGCCGATCTTCTCCGAGACGAACTTGTCCAGCGGCAGCCTGCCCTGCAGAAAGAGCTCGCTGAGCACCGGAAAGTCCCTGCTGGGCAGGCAGTCTCCGTACCAGGATGACTTCAGCGAGCCGCCGCGTCCGAAGAAGTCCAGCAGCGGCATCTCCAGCGTCATCGTCGGTGTCGGGACCCCGACGAGGACGACGGTGCCCGCGAGATCGCGCCCGTAGAACGCCTGCTTCCAGGTCTCCGGCCGGCCGACCGCGTCGATCGCGACGTCAACGCCGAAACCACCGGTCAGCGCCTGGATCTGTTCGACAACGTCGCCGTCGGACACCAGGACGGTGTGCGTGGCGCCGAACTCCTTGGCAATCTCCAGTTTTCGCGGGTCGGTGTCGACGGCGATGATGGTGTGTGCCCCGACCAGGCTGGACCCGGCGATGGCGGCATCGCCGACGCCGCCGCAGCCGATCACGGCCACCGAATCGTTCCGGGTCACGTTGCCGGTGTTGATCGCCGCCCCGATGCCGGCCATCACCCCGCAGCCGAGCAGGCCGGCGACCTCGGGCGGGATCGCCGGGTTCACCTTCGTGCACTGTCCGGCGGCGACCAGCGTCTTCTCCACGAACGCCCCGATGCCGAGCGCGGGGGACAGCACGGTGCCGTCCGCGAGCGTCATCTTCTGCGTGGCGTTGTGGGTGTTGAAGCAGTACCACGGCCGGCCGCGCAGGCAGGCGCGGCAGGAACCGCAGACCGCGCGCCAGTTCAGAATCACGTAGTCGCCGGGCGCAACGTCGGTGACGCCGGCGCCGACCGCCTCGATGATCCCCGCAGCCTCGTGGCCCAACAGGTACGGGTAGTCGTTGCCGATGCCGCCGAGCTTGTAGTGCAAATCGGTGTGGCAGACGCCGCAGGCCTGCACGTTCACCAATGCCTCACCCGGCCCGGGGTCGGGAACCAGGACGGTGGTCAGCTCGACCGGGGCGTCCTTGCTGCGGGAAATGACACCCTGGACCTCGTGCACCATTGCTGACTCCTTTTGCCCGCGACCGGGCGCGCCGTGACTGCTGTGGAAACCCTCGCGAGGGTAACCGCCGTCAGGCGCGGGCGGCGATCTCCGTCATCCCGGCGCGGGAGTGGTGCTTGATCCGCGTGCGGCCGTGCGGCTCGCCGGACGCCAGTTCGTGCGCATCCAGCCGATCCCAGCCGTGGAAGTCGGTCACCGGCAGGCCCTTCGATGCCAGCAGCGCATCAACCGCTGCGCTGTCCCGCTGCGGTGCCGGGCTGAACCCGGGGGCATCGCTGAGCAGGTGTGCGATGGTCTCGGCAGCGTCGGACTTGGTGTGCCCGATCAGGCCGACAGGGCCACGCTTGACCCACCCGGTCGCGTAGATGCCGGGCAGCGGGTCGCCGTCCAGATCCAGGACCCGGCCGCCGTCGTTCGGCAGCACAAACCGGCGCGGGTCGAACGGGAGATCTTCGATGGCCTCCGACCGGTAGCCGACCGCGCGGTAGACAGCCTGCACGTCCCAGTCGGTGAACTCGCCGGTGCCGCGGACATTGCCGTCACCGGTCAGCTCCTGCCGCTCGGTGCGGAGTCCGACAACGGCCCCGTCCGCGCCGATCACCTCGACCGGGTTCTCCAGGAAGTGCAGGTGGATCCGGCGGTGCGGGCCCGGCTCCGGGTCGCGCATGGCCCAGTCGCTGAGTACGTCGACGACCATCCGCAGTGACTTGCTGGTCGACAGCGACGCCTGCGACCCGGCGTCGAACTCCATGCCTTCAGCCGCCACGACGACCTGGACATTCGGCGAGTGGTCCAGCTCCCGAAGCTCCACCGGGGTGAACTTCGCCTGAGCCGGTCCGCGGCGGGCGAACATGTGCACGTCGGTGACGGCAGAATTCGCGAGCACCTCGTGGACGTGCTGGGGGATGTCGGTGGAGAGCAGTTCGTCGGCGGTCCTGGCCAGCATCCGAGCCACGTCCAGGCCGACGTTGCCGACCCCGATGACGGCGACGGACTGCTGCTGGGACAGGTCCCAGGTCTGCTCGCGGTCGGGGTGGGAGTCGTAGAACGCGACGAAGTCGGCGGCACCGTAGGAGCGCTGCAGGTCCTCGCCCGGGATCCGCAACGGGCGGTCACGCTCGGCGCCGGTGGCGAAGATGATGGCATCGTAGAACTGCCGCAGTTCGTCGACCTTGACATCGACACCGATGTGCACGTTTCCGATGAACCGGATGCGCTCGTTTTCCAGCACCCGGTGCAGGGCGACGATGATCGCCTTGATGCGAGGGTGGTCCGGCGCGACGCCGTAACGGATCAGCCCGTACGGGGTCGGCAGCCGGTCGAAAATGTCGACCGTGGCTTCGGGATCCTTCGTGGTGAGGATGTCGGCGGCGTAGATACCGGCCGGTCCGGCGCCGATGACGGCGACCCGCAGGGGCAGGGGCATAACGACTCTCCTCGGTAGTCGCCTGCGATGAAATCGGCAGGCATACATCAAGACGCAAGAGCAGGTCTGGCTGCTTTGCTCTTGTTAGGCAACCCTTCCAGGGTAAGGAGACGCCGGCGATGCTCAGGTCCATCGTGATCAAGGTCGCAGGGTCATCAGGCGTGCGTAGTGACGCCCGTCACGCGGATATCGCAGGCCCGGCAGGCATTCCGCAACGTGTAGCACATGAAGTGCTATTCTTGACCTATGGAGCGGATCGGTGTGCGAGAGCTTCGGCAGAACGCCAGCCGCTACCTCGACAAGGTGAAGGCCGGTGAGACAGTCGAGGTGACCGTGCGCGGACAATTGGTCGCACTACTGGTCCCTCCGAGCCCAGCTCTGACCGTCAGGGATCGACTGATTGCCGAAGGCAAGCTGTTGCCAGCTCAGTCGGGTGGTCCCTTCAGGTTTCCTCGGCGTGTCAAAGTCGCCTTGGATAGCGGCGCGGTGCTCGACGAGCAGCGAGAGGAACGATTCTGATCTACCTCGACTCATCCGCGCTCATCAAGCTGGTGGTCGATGAGCCGGAGAGCGCCGCCCTTGAGCAATGGCTCTCGAGCCGAACTGATCAAGGTCTGGCCAGTAGTGAACTGGCGAAGGTCGAGATACTTGGCTCGATTCGGCGATTGGACCTGGGCGCTCTACCTAGTGCGCGTGCGCTGCTCAGCGATCTTCACCTGATCCCGCTATCGGGTCGGGTTGTCGATGAGGCAGCTGCGCTCGGCGACCCGCCATTACGCAGCCTGGACGCGCTGCACTTGGCGAGCGCGTTAGCCGTTGCCACCGATCTGACGGCATTCGTCGCCTATGACCGCAGACTCGCAGCTGCGGCGCGGTCGGCCTCGCTCGTGACGGTTCAGCCGGGCGCCTGAGGCCTTCAGTAGCCGGTTCCGCCGGACAGCGAAACCGCCCCGGTGGGGTGCCAGACGGTCTTGATCTCCAGGAACGCCCTGAGTCGGGCCGTGCCCGGCAGCCGCGAGAAGTCCTGTGCAGCGGGCGCGTAGACCCGTTTGATGGTGCCGGCGGCCGACTTCTCCAACGCGGTGCGGAGAGCGCCGGCTGTCCCCGTCAGATCGAGCGCATTGACATCGCCGTGTGCGGCCAGGTGTGGGGCGATCTCGGCCGGGTCGCCGGTCAGGATGTTGACAACGCCCCCCGGAACGTCCGAGGTGGCCAGCACCTCGGCGAAGGCCACCGCTGGCAACGGCTGATCCTTGGCTGCGATCAGCACGAGCGTGTTTCCGGAGGTGATGATCGGCGCAATGACGGACACCAGCCCGAGCAGCGGGTCCTGCTGTGGCGCGATGGCGGCGACGACTCCGGTCGGCTCCGGGGTGGAGAACGAGAAGTAGGGCCCGGCAACGGGATTTGCCCCGCCGAACACGGTGGCCAGCTTGTCGGTCCAGCCGGCGTAATGCACCAGACGGTCGATCGCAGCGTCCACCGATACGGCGTCGTCGGGACGGCCGCCGAGGAGGTCGACGAATTGCGCGCGCCGGCCTTCGAGCATTTCGGCGATCCGGTAGATCACCTGACCCTTGTTGTAGGCGGTCGATGACGACCAGCCCTTGAAAGCCTTCCGGGCGGCAACCACCGCATCCCGGGCATCCTTGCGGGAGCCCTGGGCGACATTCGACACCGTCGATCCACCGGGCCCGCCGGTCGCCTGATAGGTGCGGCCGGATTCGGAGCGCGGGAAGGCGCCGCCGATGTACAGCTTGTAGGTCTTGGTGATCGCGACCCGGTCGTCGGGCGCGGCTGCGGATGCGGCCACGACCTCGACGGCGTCGGCCAGTGCCGCGGCTTCGGCCAGGTCTGCGGCGCCCGATGGCAATTCTGTCTCGCCCTTGGCGCCGGCCATCGAAACAGCCGCGCTGCTGGTCTTTTCAGCTGTGCCGTCAGGTGGGGCCTCGTCATCGGTGTTCAGGTAGGCGCCCAGACCCGCCGGTCCGCCCTCCCGGCCGAACCCTGACTCCTTGTACCCGCCGAACGCCGCTGTCGGGTCGAACCTGTTGAAGGTGTTCGCCCACACCACCCCGGCCCGCAACGATGCCGCCATTCCCAGGATGCGTGACCCCTTCTCGGTCCACACCCCGGCGGACAGCCCGTAGGGGGTGTTATTGGCCTTCGCGAGCGCCTCGTCCGGCGTGCGGAAGGTCAGCACCGAGAGTACCGGCCCGAAGATCTCTTCCCGGGCGATCCGCATCGACTGCGAGACTTGAGTGAAAACCGTTGGCGCGAAATAGAATCCGCGTTCCGGCAGCGGGCACGGTGAGGTCCAGCGCAGGGCGCCCTCGGCCTCTCCGGTGTCGGCCAGCGACCGAATGGTGGCCAGTTGGGTCGACGAGTTGATCGCGCCGATATCGGTGTTCTTGTCCATCGGGTCTCCCAGGCGCAACGTGGCGATCCGCGCCCGGAGCTTCTCGTTGACCTCGTCGGCGATCGATTCCTGCACCAGCAACCGGGATCCCGCGCAGCACACGTGGCCCTGGTTGAAGAAGATCCCGTTGACGATTCCCTCGACGGCCTGGTCGATCGGGGCGTCATCGAACACAATGTTCGCGGCCTTGCCGCCGAGTTCCAGGGTGATCCGACGGCCGGTGCCGGCCAGCGAGGACTGGATCTGCCGCCCGACGTCGGTCGAGCCGGTGAAGGCGACCTTGTCGATGCCGGGGTGGTTGACCAACGCTGCGCCGATGTCCCCGGCTCCGGTGATGATGTTGACGACGCCGGGTGGCAGGCCGGCGTCGGCGATGATCTCCGCCAGCACCAGGATCGACAGCGGTGTGGTCTCAGCGGGTTTGATCACCACGGTGTTCCCGGCGGCGAGCGCGGGGGCGATCTTCCAGGCGGCCATCAGCAACGGGAAGTTCCACGGGATGACCTGACCGGCAACCCCGAGCGATGCCGGTGCCGCACCGAAACCCGCATGCCGGAGCTTGTCGGCCCAGCCTGCGTAGTAGAAGAAATGTGCCGCCGCGGTCGGCACGTCGACGTCGCGAGACTCCTTGATGGGCTTCCCGTTGTCGAGCGTCTCGACGACGGCGAGTTCCCTGGCGCGCTCCGCGATGCCACGGGCGATGCGGTACAGGTACTTTCCGCGTTCGGCAGGCGAGATCCGGGACCAGATTTCGTCATAGGCCGACCGGGCCGCCCGAACCGCATCGTCGACATCGGCCGTGCTGGCGGTGCTCACCGCGGCGAGCGGCTCCTCGGTCGCCGGATTGACGGTCTTGACGTCGTCACCCCGGCCGTCGACAAACCTTCCCCCGACGTACATCTGGTAACGCTCACGGAGCTTGCCGATCGCCGCGGATTCCGGTGCCGGCGCGTAGTCCCAGTCCAGATGTGTTGGCGTGCTTCGGCCGGTCGTCATTTCAGTGTTGCCCTTCATGTCACCGATCAGTCCACGGTCACGTAGTCGGGCCCGGAATAGTGGCCCTGGAGTTGGGTGCGGCGTTGCATCAAAAGATCGTTCAGCAGGCTGGACGCGCCGAAGCGAAACAGGAAGGGGTCCAACCACTCCGGTCCGGCAACCTCCTTGACGGCCACCAGATACTTGATGGCGTCCTTGGTGTTGCGAATTCCGCCGGCCGGTTTGACGGCTCGTCGCTGCCCGGTTTGCTCGTACCAGTCCCGCACTGCCTGCAGCATCACGTGAGTCACCGGCAGAGTGGCAGCGGGGGAGATCTTGCCGGTCGAGGTCTTGATGAAGTCGCCGCCCGCCAGCAACGCCAGCCAGGACGCGCGACGGACGTTGTCATAGGTGGCCAGTTCGCCGGTCTCCAGAATGACCTTGAGCCGCGCGCCGCCGCAGGCTTGCTTGACTCGGGTGATGTCATCGAAGACCCGGCCGTAGTGGCCGGCCAGAAAGGCGCCGCGGTCGATGACCATGTCGATCTCGGTGGCGCCAGCGCTGACCGCGACCTCCGTGTCCGCCAGGCGTACCGCCAATGAGGTCCTTCCCGTGGGGAAAGCCGTTGCCACCGAGGCGATTCCGACGCCGGAGCCGGCCAGCGCATCGACTGCGACGGCGACCATGTCGGGGTAGATGCACAGGGCCGCGACGTGCGGTGTCCCTGGATTCTCCGGGTCGGGCCGGCGGGCCTTGGCGGCGAGCGTTCGTACCTTGCCCGGGGTGTCAGACCCTTCCAGCGTGGTCAGGTCCACCATGGAGATCGCCAGGTCGATCGCCGCGAGCTTGGCATCCTTCTTGATCGAGCGGGTGGCCAGGCCGGCGGACCGCTGCTCCACCCCGACCGGGTCAACGCCGGGCAGGCCGTGCAGGAAACGCCGCAATGACGCCTCGTCGGTGGCGACGTCCCGTAGATGGGGCGGCAGGTTCGCAGTCAGTTCGCCGGTCGATGGACCTGATGGGGCGACGATGCTCATGCACGCCATCCTAGAGTCGGACCCGACGAAGGAGGGGCCGCCAATGCTCTCCTGAGGGACCGGCACGCCCGTGCGGTGCGGTGTCGGTGCTGCCGATACGGTTTTGACCGATACGAGCTGTGCCGATACGAGCTGTGCCGACAGACGCTGTACCGATAGACGCGATGCCCCATCCCGCCGAAAGTGAGTTCGCCCATGACTCCGCAGCAGCTCGCGCCGCACGCGATCCCCGATGACCTGCATGTCACCGTCGTCGATCACCCATTGGCCGCCGCCCGGCTGTCCACCATGCGCGATGCCCGGACCGACAATGCGGTGTTCCGCGCGGCCCTGCGGGAGCTCACCCTGATGCTCATCTACGAGGCGTCCCGCACTCTGCAGACCGAGCAGGTGCCGATCCACACCCCGGTGGCCAGGACATCGGCAACCCGGCTGTCCAATCCGCCGCTGCTGGTGCCGGTGCTGCGCGCCGGGCTCGGCATGGCCGATCAGGCCCACGCCCTGATCCCGGAGGCGCAGATGGGGTTCGTCGGGTTGGCCAGGGACGAGGAGACGTTGTTGCCGACCCCGTACATGGTGTCGCTGCCGGAGTCGCTGGCCGGGCGGCCGGTGTACGTCCTCGACCCGATGCTGGCGACCGGCGGGTCGATGGTGCACACCATCGAGCTGCTGATCGAGCGTGGCGCGACGGATGTCACGGCCATCTGCGCCCTGGCCGCGCCGGAGGGGCTGGTCACCCTGGCCGCGGCGAAGCTGGGGGTGCGGGTGGTGACCGCCTCGGTGGACGAGCGGCTCAACGACTCCGGCTACATCGTTCCCGGGCTGGGCGATGCCGGCGATCGGCAGTTCGGCGCGGTGTGACGGGCGAGTTCTGTCTTCTCCTGCAACCATCCCAGGGGGGCGTTACGTCCCTCAGTGCGAGGTAAGAGCAACAGGAGAGTGGGACTCGACGGACAGATCCGTCGGGCAGGCGCTCCCGCCCCGAAGCAGATGGCGGGACACACAGCCGCGACGGCGGCGGAACGAGGGCATCAGTACAAGTGAGGACGAAGATCCGCTCGACGAGTCTGCTGGCGGCAGCAGCAGCGATGGCGTTGCTGACCGGTCTGACAGCGTGCGCCAGCAGCACTACCTCCACACCGGCGGCCGGGAGTTCTGCCGCCGCGGCCTCCTCGTCGGCAGCGTCGTCCTCTGCCGCCGCGTCGTCGACCGCCGGCTCGGCCACGGGCAGCGGCGGCGGCTCGGCGGCTGCCCCCGAGGGGCTGGTCGGCACGACCTTCGTCGCCACCGAGGTGACCGGTTCGCGGTCGATCGCGCCGGGTTCCATGATCAAGTTGACGGTCGTCGACGATCAACGGCTGTCGGCAACGGCCGGGTGTAACACCATGAACGGGGCCTACACCATCACCGGTGACGTGTTGAGCGCACCGTTGATGGCCTCGACCATGATGGCCTGCATGGGTGATGGCGTGATGGAGCAGGAGACCTGGTTCGCCGCCTTCCTCGCGTCCTCGCCGACCTACACCTACGTTGACGGGGTTCTCACCTTGACCAACGGCACCGACACCGTCGTCTTCGGGGTGGCGCCCAGCGGGGCTGCGGCGGTGGAGGGCACCGGGTGGAAGCTGACGGACATCCTTACCGTCTCCGGCAGCACGGTCTCGGCGGTCGACCCCACGCTCAGTGCCTGGATCCGGTTCAACGCCGGCGAGGTCGCGTACAACAACTCCTGCAACAGCGGTGGCGGACCGGCCGAGATCGGCGACACCGACATCACGTTCGGTGCGCTGCGCAGCACGCTGATCTTCTGTGACGGTCCCAGCGGAGCGCTCGAGACCGTCATGAACGCGGTCCTGCAGGGGGTCACGCCCTACGAGGTGACCACCGATCCGTCCGGCACCCGACTGAAGATCATGGCGACCGACGGCGTCACGGGTCTGTGGTTCCTCGCCGACCCGACAGTGGGAGCGGACGCCTTCGCCACCGCAACCGGATCGGCCACGGCCACCTCCGCGGGCTGATCGCTGCCTGCTACAGGCCGATGACCGACGCGATCTCGGCGCTGAGGGTCGTTATTTCGCCTGCGGCTGTGGCCCGCAGTTCCGAGAGGTCGGCGCCGTCCGGAACCGGGGTGGTCAATTGCAGGTAGGCCTTGAGTTTCGGCTCCGTGCCGGACGGCCTGATGACGACCCGGACCCGCCCGGTGCGCAGTCGGAGTCCGTCGGTCAACGGCAACAGGTCGGTCACCTCGGACACCGGTTCGCCGAGCAGTGTGTTCGGTGTCGCCTGCCGCAGCCGGGTCATCGCTGTCGAGATCTGGGTCAGGTCCTGCACCCGGACGGAGTGCTGGCCGGTGACCCACAGCCCGTGGGTGCGCGCCAGGTCGTCCATCCGGTCCTGCAGGCTCTTGCCCTGTGCTCGCAGCCCGGCCAGCAGGTCGCAGGCGAGGACGGCCGCGGAAATCCCGTCCTTGTCACGAACGTGGTCGGGGTCGACACAGAGGCCGAGGGCCTCCTCGTATCCGAAGACCAAGCCCGTCCCGGCACCGTCACCGGCGCGAACGATCCATTTGAAACCCGTCAGGGTCTCGTCGTAACGGGCGTCGTGGGCCGCCGCGATCAGCTGCAGCAATTCGCCGGAGACGATGGTGGTGGCCACCAGCGGATCGGGGTGGGCAGCTCGGTCCAGCGTCCGCAGGACGTGATCGCCGAGCACTGCGCCGGTCTCGTCGCCGGTCAGCATGCGCCAGCCCCCGGCCGGCAGTGGAATACCGATGGCGCACCGATCGGCATCCGGATCAAGGGCGATCGCGATGCTGGCCCCGACCTTGGCCGCGAGGGCGAGAAGTAGGTCGGTGGCCCCATGTTCCTCGGGGTTCGGGAAGGGCACTGTGGGGAAATCGCCGTCCGGTGCGGCCTGCTCTGTGACCACGTGAACATCGGTGAATCCCGCGAGATGCAGTGCTTTCACTGCTGTCTCACCACCGACGCCGTGCATCGGGGTGATGGCGACGCGGATGTCTGCGGCCTGGGCCGGCGTCGATTGGGCCAGTGCGCCGGCCCGGTCCAGGTAGGACTGCAGCAGCTCCGCCGGCCAGGGCGACGGCCGGCCGTCGGCGTCGATGCCGTGGGCGGGCCGCGCGGCGGCGATCGCCGACTCGATCTCGGTGTCTTGGGGGCTGACGAGTTGGGCGCCCTGCGTCAGGTAAACCTTCAGGCCGTTGTCCTGCGGTGGATTGTGCGATGCCGTCACCTGAATTCCGGCGGCCGCGCCGAGCTGCCGGACGGCGAACGCGGTCACCGGGGTGGGCAGCGCGGACGGTGCCAGGAGCACCGAGAAACCTGCCGCGGCAAGTACTCCCGCCGCGTCTGCGGCGAATTCAGCAGACCGGTGCCGGCCGTCGTAGCCGACAATCACCTGCTGCCCGCGCCGGCCCTGCCCGATGAGGAACGCCGCGATCCCGGCCGCTGCGCGGCGGACGACGGCCAGGTTCATGCCGGCCGGCCCGGCCCGCAGTGGCCCGCGCAGCCCGGCGGTGCCGAAGGTCAGCGGGGCTCGCATCCGTTCCGCCAGTTCGTTGACGGCCGTTGGCGCCCCGGCCATCGCGTTCGCCAGCACCGATTGCAGTTCCGCCCGGTCCACCGGTGACGGGTCGTCGGCGATCCAGCGGATCGCGGCGTCCCGTAGCGCTGGGGTCAGATGCTTGGACCCGTCAGGGAAAGTCATGCCTGGGCAATCAATTCGGCCAGCAGATCGCCCATCGCCACGGCGGCCGCCCGCCCGGTGGCCAGCACCTCCTCGTGATTCAGTGGCTCGCCGGTCATCCCGGCCGCCATATTGGTGACCAGGGACAGGCCGAAGACCTCCGCGCCGGCCTCCCGGGCGGCGATGGCCTCCAGCACCGTTGACATCCCGACGAGGTCGGCGCCCATCGTGCGCAGCATCCTGATCTCGGCCGGGGTTTCGAAATGCGGGCCGGGGAGCTGGGCGTAAACCCCTTCGGCCAGTTCAGGTTTGATGGTCCGGGCCAGCGCCCGCAGGCGCGGGGAGTACAGGTCGGTGAGGTCGACGAAGTTCGCGCCGGCGATGGGGGAGACCGAGGTCAGGTTCAGGTGATCGGCGATCAGCACGGGATCGCCGGGTGACATGTCGCGGCGCAACCCGCCCGCCGCGTTGGTCAGCACCACCAGTCGGGCGCCGGTGGCGACCGCGGTCCGCACCCCGTGCGCCACGGCGCCGACCCCCCGCCCCTCGTACAGGTGGGTGCGACCCAGCAGCACCAGTGCCCGCTTGTCACCGATCGGGATCGACAAGATACGTCCCGAATGCCCGGCGACCACCGGTGCGGAGAAGCCGGGCAGCGTCGACACATCGATCTCCGCGGTGGGCTGCCCCAGGCGCTCCGCTGCTGGCACCCAGCCCGATCCCATCACCAGCGCGACGTCGTGGTGCAGCACCCCGGTTGCGCGGGCGATCGCGGTGGCGGCCTCTTCGGCCTTGGCTCGGGTCTCGGTCGCGGGGTCCACAGGCATTCCGGGAGCGTAGTCGCCCGCGATCGAAGTCGCCAGGAGCACGTCGGGCGGCGTTTGCGGCGATGCCGAAACGTCAGGCGGTGTTCGCTGCCATGCCGGTGTCAGGCTTCGGCGATGAGTGCCGGGGATACGGCCGCGGTCGCCGACGACACCGTTGGTGCAGCCGCATCCTCGGTCGCCAGGTCGGCGATCACCCGCACCCCGAAGTAACCGAGGACTGCGGCGACAACGGCGACCAGAACCGCTGCGAGCATCCGGCCCCGTCGTGGGGTCTCCGGGGCCGCCAGCGGAAGCGGGGCGAGGGTTGCCGAGTCCGACTGCGCCCACGGTGGCGGTGGGAGGGCGGGCGTCGAAGGTGCCGCGTACTGCAGGAAAGGCCGCGAGAGTTGTTGGGAGCTCTGCGGATGCTGAGGACTTGCCGACCGCCCGGTTGGCGGGACCGGAACCGGTGATGGCTGGGCTGAGCGCGGTGGCTGGGTCGACCGGGGTGGTTGCTCCGACCGGGGTGGTTGCTCCGACCGGGGCTGCTGGGCAGACCCGGTCGGGGTCGCGGACGTCCAGGACGATGAGCCGGGTTGACCCGATCCGGTTGCGGTCGGTTCAATCGCCGGCGCGCCCGGCGGGTGGGTGGACGCGTCGGCCGGGCTGCTGGCCGGTGGCCGGGCGGTCGCGCGCAGCGGGGGGCCGGGGCTTCTGCCCTGCTGGGTGGACTGCATGGATCGGTCGGCCGGCGTTGATCCCGACTGCACACCAGCGGATGACCCGGTCCTGGCGGGCGTGAACGTCCCGGCGCCCGTCCCGCGGGATCCGGGCGACGGCGGCCAGGTTGGTGCCCGAGGGATCGTCGGCGATCCCTCGCATGATCATCAGGGCGCGGTCGATCCGCATGCGGAGGTTCGGGGTCTTGACCAGTAACCCGGACACGACGGCGCCGAGGCGGCCGGAATGTGGGTGTGGCGGGACCGGGTCCTTGACCACCGAGGTCAATGTCGCGATCGCGGTCCCCTGGTCGAACGGCGGCCGGCCCTCGACGGCGGCGAAGAGCAGGCCGCCCAGGCTCCAGGCGTCCGAGATCGGCCCCGCCGGAACGCCATTGGCCACCTCGGGTGCGATGTAGGCCGGGGAGCCGAGGAGCAGGCCGGTCGCCGTCATGGTCTGGTCGCCGGAGCTGCGGGCGATCCCGAAGTCGGTGAGTTTGATCCGGCCGTCATCGCAGATCAACACGTTGCCGGGCTTGACGTCTCGGTGGGTGATGCCGGCGGAGTGCGCGGCCAGCAGGCCGGAAGCCACGGCGACGCCGATGGTGGCCGCCTGCCCGTCCGGCAGTCGGCCGACCTTGCGCAGGATCTCCGCCAGGGATCGGGAATGCAGCAGTTCCATGACGATCACCGGGCCGTTGTCCAGCGTCAGGATGTCGAAGAGTGTGATGACGTAGGGATTCGACAGGGCGGCGATCGCCCTGGCCTCGCGCAGGGTGCGGTGTTCGAGCTGGGCCCGCTCGGCGGCCGGGGTGCCGACCGGGAAGTCGATCTCCTTGATCGCGACCTGCCGGTTCAGGATCTGGTCGGTCGCGGCCCAGACCGTCCCCATCGAGCCCTTGCCGATGACGGCGTCCAGCCGGTAGCGACCGACAAGCACGCGGGGGTGATCGGCCGGTGACGCTCCCCGAGCGGGCACACCGCCGGCTCCCGGGCGGTCCGGTGGCGGAGCGGCGGGCGGGGGCATGACGCCATCCTGCCAAACCTGCCTCGATTCAGGAGAAGCCCTGAACTGTGCGATCAGTGATGTCGCGCACGGCGGACCGGGCAACTCATCGGTAGGTCATTCCGGGTTCAGGACAGCCGCTCAGCTTTCACCGGGCAGCCGCCAGCAGGTTGTGGATTTCCGCTGCGTAGAGCTGGTCGGTGTCGATGCTCATACCGACGAAATGGCCGGCCAGCTCGAGGCTGAGCACGCCGTGCAGGCGGGTCCAGAACGTCACCGATCGCAGGAGCGTCGTCGAATCCGACCCAGGATCAGCGTGGTGGTCTACGAGCGCGGCGAACCCGGCAAGTATCGGGTCGAGGATCCGCTGGGCCAGCTCAGTTGCCGCCGGCGGAGCGTGGTAGCCGGGAACGGGCGTGCCGTACAGCAGGAGATACCGCTGCGGATTGGCGACGGCCCACCGGCGCAGTGCCTGCGCGATGTCGGTGAGCTGGCCACTGGGCGTGCTGTCAACGTCGACCGCCGCCTCGACCAGCTCGGCGATCTCCCGGTAGGTGCTCAGGATCAGCTGAGTGAGTAGTTCGTCGCGGCTGCCGTAGTAGCGGTACAGCGCCGGGGCCGTCATGCCCATCTGGGTGGCAATCGCCTTCAGCGAGAGTGCCGAGGCACCCGCTTCGCTGATCTGCGCCCAGGCCCGGGTCTGCACCTCGTCCCGCACCTGCTGGCGGTACCGGGCGCGAGGGCCCTCAATTGGCTGGTTCAAAGTTCTTCCTGCTTCCGCTTGTGAAGCACACTCTATTGGAGTTATAGTCTATAACGAAAGCAAGCGACCATTACTCGTTGGAAGAGGACATTTGCCATGACTGCATCCCATGCCGACCCCGCCGTCAGCGCGGCGGCCGAACACGTGATCGCCACCGAAGTGGTGCTGCCCGGGCTGGTGGAGCCCGCTGGGCTGCAGATTCGGCAGCGGGCGTTGCCGGCGCCGGCAGCGGGACAGGCGGTGATCCGGGTCGAGGCCACCGGGGTCTCCTTCGCCGAACAGGGCATGCGGCGCGGGCGTTACCCGGGGCAGCCGAAGTTCCCGTTCGTTCCCGGCTACGACCTGGTCGGAACCGTGGCGGCTGTTGGCGCCGACGTTGATCGGGCCATGATCGGAACCAGGGTGGCCGCGGCAACCAAGACCGGCGGCTGGGCCAGCTATGCGATCGTGGCTGCCGCCGACCTGATTGCCGTGCCCGCCGGGCTTGATCCAGCTGAAGTGGAGACCGTGGTGGTGAACGGCATCACCGCGTATCAGATGCTGCACCGCAGCGCCAGGGTCCAACCCGGCCAAACGATCTTGGTCCACGGGGCCAGCGGGGGCGTTGGCAGCATCCTGGTCCAGCTGGCTCGGCACGACGGAATCCGGGTGATCGGTACCGCGGCCCCACGCAACCACGCGGCGCTGCGCGACCTGGGTGTCGAACCGATCGACTACGGCCAGGATGTCAGCGAGCAGGTCCGGCGGCTTGCACCCAACGGGGTTGATGCGATCTTCGATCACCTCGGACTGGACAGCTTCCGGGTTTCCTTCCCGCTGCTGGCGCCGGGCGGCACGCTGGTCGGCTACGGGACAGCATCACGACTGGACGACGACAATTCCATGCTCATCATGTTTCTCGGCGTGATCGCCAGGCTGTACAGCTGGAACGTCCTGCCCAACAAGCGCCGGGCGAACTTCTACAACTTCTGGGCGGGGCATTCCGTGTCGCTTCGGAAGTTCCGGCATCGTCAGCACGCCGATCTGACGGCGGTGCTGGATCTGCTCGATCGGGGCGTCATCAGTCCGCAGATCGCCGCCCGGTTCCCGCTTGCCGAAGCTGCGGCCGCCCTCACGCTGGCGGAGTCGCGCACGACCAGCGGGAAGGTCGTCCTGCTCCCCCCGTAGTCGTGGTGAACAGATAGTGGGTACCCGATCGGCATTCAGCGGATCGGTGATCAGCGGTGGGGTCGGGTTCCCCCGAGTCGGTCAGCCGGTCGCGGAATCGTCTCTGGTGGGTCCGGGAAGTGACTGAACCGCAGGGTTCGGGCAACGGCGCCGGATCTCGTCACCGCCCCGACTGTCCTCGCGGCCTCACCCGGGGTGGTTTCAGTGGCGCGGTGGTCGACAAAGGATGACTCGCAAGACGTGCACGACAAGTGCAACGCGAACGCCAAGGTGCGCAAGAGCCGGCCGGAGGTGGCGGTCGAGGTCAAGAACCGGTCACGGGTTGAGCAGGTCGGTGACGCGGTGGGTGGTGTTGCGTCTGGGGTTCTGCTCCGGGTCCACCCAGATCGGTGGGACGAATTCGGGGATGCCGTCGGCGCCCCAGTTGATCTTCCAGAAGCCCTTGTGGACCTCCGTGTGATGGAAACGGCACAGCAGACAACCATTTTCGTAGCAACTGTCCCCACCATCGAGCCAGGAGAGCACATGATGGGCATCGGTCCAGGCCGGGGGCCGGTCACAACCCGGGAAGCAACACCCACGGTCGCGTTGGGTGATCGCTTTCCGGATCGGCGCGGTGAACAACCGTTTCGCCCGGCCGACGTCCAGGACCTCGGACTTGCCGTTCATCACCATCGGGATGATCTCGGCGTCGCACGCCAGCAGCCGCACTTCCCCGGCGGTGATGACGCCGCCGAGTTCGAGGTACGCGGCGCCGATCCGGTTCCGCAGGTCCGCGTAGTCCATGGTGAGGGTGATGTGCGGGCGTTCCCCACCATGCGTCGGTGTGTCACCGACGTTGAGGTACCGGGTGAGGACCTCCTTGAGCGCGTGCCCCCGCCGGACCGCGGGGGTGCGGCGGTCCGGGGTGCCGTCCGCTCCCGGCGTGGTGTTCGTGAGCCCCTCGATCGCCTTGCCCAGCAGTTCCACGCCGACGTCGTCCAACTGGCCCTTGAACCCGGTGAGCCCGGTGTCCGGGTTGCGGGTGCCGATGGTCAACTGCACCCGGTCGGCCGGGTCGTTGTCGGGTTTCCCGTCCAGATCCAACGCATGGGCAACGGATCTCGCGAACGCCGCGAACGGTTTCGGTTCGGTGACCGTGCCGGCCTGCACGAGGACCTTCTTCGCCTCGTCGAGCATCCCCGGGTCCGGGTTCCGGGCGCCCTTGATGGTGGACACCACAATCCTGGTCTGCTCCACCCCGATCGATCCGTCCGCCAACGCGGCCGCGAGTTCCGGGAGCACCGGGTCCGCCACCCCACCGGACGGCTGGGGTTGTGGGAGGACCATTTTCGCGGTGTTCACCCGGGCTCTGGCGTCCGGCGCGGAGATCGTCAACGTTTCCCGCAGCAGGGCGACGGTGGACGCGGACCCGAAGCTCGCCGCGGTGTGCCGGGTGTCGACCTCACCCGCGACCCGCACCTGCGCGGCGTACCCGAGCCGGGCCAGGCCCTCGATCGACTGCGCCAACGCCAACAGGTCCAGTTCGGGGATCTTCCAGAAATCCAGGTCCTGCAGGTCCCGCAGGGCGGCGCACGCGACCGTGACATCGGCCTGCGCCGAGTCCAGAACGGTGTCCATCCCCATACAAGAACCCTAGCCTGGACCACCGACAGTCCCCTTTCAGCAACGGATCTCGGATCGACAGGCCAGCCACCGAACCACTGCTGAAGGGGTTCATCACCCGCTCAACGGTGACTGCAGCACCCATCAAGCGGGAGTTCTGCCCCACCAGCAACGCTTCAGCACCGGCCTGATGGCACTGCCTGATGTAGCGCTACCTGACATGACGTGCCAGCCGGAATCTGCCGCCGCCAAGGAGGCCGGCATCTTGGAGGACATGGATTCCAGCGCCACCAAGTTGATCGACGTCGTCGAGATCGGCAAGCAGTTGCTGATCACCCGCGGTGGGCGGACCACATTCTCCTTGGCCAACGAGGATCGCGAATTCGACAATGTGATGTCGATTCGGCTGCAGCAGGACAAGCCCGGAAACGAGTCCGCCGCCGTCGGGTGGTGCGGTCGCGTCAATCGTCGGCCGGCAAGTGCTGGTCGCCCTGCGATTCCTTCTCGCGACGGCGGTGCTGCTGGGTAGCGCTTATGCGGGAGTGGTTCTCGGTCTCGGGCGGCTGCGCAGCCCGCCAACGGGGTGGACCCGGCGGCCGTCCCCGGGGATGCGGTGACCGCGTCGGCCTCCGGGCCCGACCAGGCATCAGCCCGGAGTACGCGCTGCTGCAGGTCAACCGGGTCGCCGCGGCGCGCGGGCTGCCGGTGTCGGAGGTGAATGATCTAGTGGAGGCGCCCATCCCGGGGCGCACACCGGGCTTCATCGGACAGGAGCGGGTCAACGTGTTGGAGCTGAATCTTGCTCTTGCGGCGCTGCCGACCGACTCCACCCTCGGCGCCGGGGGCTGATCCGGTCATGACCGGTGCCCCGGAGCGTGCCCGGCCGTCCAATGACGACGGCCAGGGAACGCGATCCGCCGACACCCGCGCTCGCGGGCGGCTCCGGGTTTATCTCGGCGCCGCACCCGGCGTCGGCAAGACCGTCGCGATGCTGTCCGAGGGGCGGCGGCGGGCCGCTCGCGGGACGAATGTGGTGGTGGCTGTGATGGAGAGTCACGGCCGGGAGTTCACCGCCGAACAGGTCGGGGAATTGCCGGTCGTGCCGCGGCGGGCCCTGTCCCATCGCGGCGTGCAGCTGTCCGAAATGGACCTTCGGGCGGTGCTCGATACGCGGCCGCAGGTCGCCTTGGTCGACGAGCTCGCCCACACCAATGCACCCGGGTCGGAGAACGAGAAGCGTTGGCAGGACGTCGATGAACTGCTCGCAGCGGGGATCGACGTGATCACCACGGTGAACATTCAGCACCTGGAATCGCTGAACGACGTGGTGGCGGCGATCACCGGTGTGGTGCAGAGCGAAACCGTCCCGGACGAAGTGGTCAGGGCGGCGGAACAGGTCGAGCTGGTCGATATGACACCGCAGGCGCTGCGTCGGCGGATGGCGCACGGGCACATCTACCCGGCCGACCGAATCGACACCGCGCTGGGGAACTACTTCCGCGAAGGCAATCTCATCGCGCTGCGGGAACTGGCGCTGCTCTGGGTGGCGGATCGGGTGGAGGAGGGCCTGGACCGGTACCGGGCCGAGCACGGGATCCGCGGCACCTGGGCCGCCAGGGACCGGGTCGTGGTGGCCCTCACCGGCGGACCTGAAGGCCCGCTGCTGCTTCGGCGCGGGGCGCGAATTGCCGGCCGGGTCGCTGGCCGATCCCTCATCGCCGTGCACGTTGTCCGGTCCGACGGCAGCGTCGGAACCTCGGCGAGCGAGATCGAGAAACAGCGACTACTCGCCGAAAACCTCGGCGGCAGCCTGCAACTCGTCGTCGGCGACGACATCGCCGCCACCGTGCTGGAATTCGCCAGGACGGTGAATGGCACGCAGATCGTGGTCGGCGCATCCCGGCACGGCCGGGTCGCCCAACTGGTGCGGCCGAGCACGTCCAACGCGATCGTCCGCGGTTCGGGCGATATCGATGTGTATGTCGTCACCCACCAGAAGGCGGCGGGCAGTCGGCGCGGCTGGGCGTTCCCGCGGCTCGGTCGGGCAGGCCCGTGGCCGTGGATCGCGGCGGTGCTCATCCCGGGCGTGCTGGCGGCCGCGCTGCTGCCGCTGCGGAATGACCTGGCGCTGTCCACGGTGCTGCTGATCTTTCTGCTCGGAGTGCTGGCCAACGCGCTGATCGGCGGTGTGCTGCCGGCCGCACTGGCGGCCCTGTTCGCGGGCCTGCTGGCCAACCTGCTGTTCACCCCGCCGTACGGTTCGCTGACCATCGCCCAGCCCGAGAATGCCTTCGCGCTGGTTGTTTTCGTCGTCGTCGGCGTCACGGTGGGCTCGGTGGTCGATCGCAGCGCGGTCCGCGCCAGTCAGGCGACCCGCGGCCGGGCCGAGGCGCAACTGGTGGCGTCCGTTGCGACGAGCATCGTCTACGCCGCCGATGCCGTGCACGCGGTACTGGATCAGGCCAGGGTCGGATTCGGGATGACATCGGTGGTGCTGCTGTCTACGGCCGAACAAGGGCTGCCACGGCCGGTGAGCATCGCCGGCGTCGACGTGCCCACCAGCCAGGGCGGCGGAATCAACCCAGACGGAGCCGACGTCGCGGTTTCGGCCGGCAGGGATTGGATTCTCGCGTTGTACGGGCGGCCGTTGACGCCGGCGGACCGCACGCTGGTCGAGGTCTTCGCAGCCCAGGCGGTGCTCGCCGTCGAACGGGATCGGCTGACGGCGCAGGCCCGACAGGGGGAGCGGCTCAAGCAGGCGGATCGGGTGCGGACCGCCGTGCTCGCCGCGCTGTCCCATGATCTGCGGACCCCGCTCGCCACCATCAAGGCGTCCGTTTCCAGCCTGCGGGACCGGTCGATCGCCTGGACCGAAGAGGATCAGACCGAGCTGCTGGCGGCGACCGACGAGGCAGCAGATCAGTTGGATGCGTTGCTGGCGAACCTGCTCGATCTGTCCCGGTTGCAGACCGGGGTGCTGGTGCCGCTGCGCCGGCCCACATCGGTCGACGAGGTGGTGCACCGGGCGCTGATCGGTATCCCGATCGGCCGGATCCGCGATGCAATTCCCGATGATCTGCCGTTGATCGACACCGATGCCGGTCTGTTGGAGCGGGTGATCGCCAACATCACCGCCAACGCGGTGCGGCATTCCCCGGAAGGAAAACCGGTGCGGTTGCTGGCCGGTCAGATCACCGACGAGCAGGGCAGCCGAGTGCAGATCCGGGTGGTGGACAGCGGACCGGGGGTTGCCGAGGTCGATCGGGAGGCGATGTTCGCGCCGTTCCAGCGACTCGGCGACGTGCCGCAGGGCACCGGTGTCGGACTGGGACTGGCCGTTGCCCGCGGGTTGGCCGAGGCGGTGGAGGCCACCATCGAGGTCGAGGACACCCCCGGCGGCGGGCTCACGATGATCGTCACGGTGCCGGTCGCCGGTCCCCGGGAGTCTGTCGCGCAGACCGGCGTAGGCACGAACGGGGCGGCTTCGTGATTCGGGTGCTGGTGGTCGACGACGACCGGCCGCTGGCCAGAGCGCTCGCGATCAACCTCAAGGCGCACGGTTATGACGTCACCGTTGCGCATGACGGACGGACCGCGCTGACGGAGGTGACCAGGGCCCATCCGGCTGTCGTGGTCCTCGACCTTGGTTTGCCCGACATCGACGGCATCGAGGTGCTCGCCGGGATCCGAGGCTGGTCCGCCACTCCGGTGATTGTGCTGTCTGCCCGCTCGACCTCGGCGGAGAAGGTCGAGGCGCTGGACGCCGGCGCGGACGACTATGTCACGAAACCCTTTGGGATGGAAGAACTCCTGGCCAGAATCAGGGCCGCTGTCCGCCGGGCAACGCCGCCCAAATCGGACGTCGTCGACGTGGTGACCACCGACGCGTTCACCGTGGACCTCGGCGCACACCGAGTGTCACGAGGGAACGACACGGTTCGGCTCACACCCACGGAGTGGTCGCTGCTGGAACTGCTGGTCCGGAACCCGGGCAAGCTCGTCCCGCAAAAACAGCTGCTGATCGAGGTCTGGGGGCCGGCCTACGAACACGAAACCCATTACCTGCGGGTCTATCTCGCGCAGCTGCGGCGCAAGCTCGAACCCGACCCGGCGCATCCCCGCTACCTGATCACCGAGCCGGGGGTCGGGTACCGGTTCGAGCCCTGAGCCCTGAGGCCTGAGTCCTGAGGCCGAGCCGGGGAGGGAGAAGGCGGACGAGTCCGTGCGATCGGGCAGTCCCGGGGAATATCCATCGGCCGCCCACCGATCTTGTTACCCGACGAAACGCCGCCGGGGGTGTTAGGTAGGTCCATGACGGGAACCACGATGCCGGCCGCATTCCTGGGCCACGGCAATCCGATGAATGCCCTGGAGCGAAACAAATACACCGAGGCTTGGCGGGCGTTCGGCCGGGCGGTGCCGAAACCCCGCGCCATCCTGGTGATTTCGGCTCATTGGTACACCAACGCCACCGCCGTCACGGGGATGCTCCGGCCCCGGACCATCCACGACTTCTACGGTTTCCCGCAAGAACTGTTCGATGTCGAATACCCAGCGCCGGGGATGCCGGACATGTGCGAACAGGTCGCCGATGCCGTCAAACCGCGGTGGGTCGGTTGTGACGTCGACAGTTGGGGACTGGACCACGGCACCTGGTCGGTGCTGATGCATGCCTTTCCGGACGCATCGATCCCGGTGGTGCAGCTGTCGCTGAACGCGTTCAAGGGCATGGACCATCACATGGAACTGGGTGCCAGGCTCGCACCGCTGCGCGACGACGGGGTGCTGATCATCGGCAGCGGCAACATCGTGCACAACCTGCCGGCGGTCGACTTCGCCCAGCCGGACAGCAGTTTCGACTGGGCGCAGCGATTCGACGAAAACGCGCGGGAGGTACTGGAGTCCGACCCGAGCAATATCGCGGCGCTGGACGGACATCCGGACTTCGCCAAGGCCGTGCCCACCCCGGACCACTACTTGCCGATGTTGTACATCGCCGGTCTGGCGAACGACCAACCCCTCGAGCTCCTGGTCGACGGTCATGTCGCCGGGTCGATCTCGATGGCCGCCTACACGCTTGGCCTCGACAAGCCGGTCAGCGGTGTGGCGAGTGATTCCTCCGGCCCGGCCTCCGCGCTGCCCGATATCCCGATGACGGAAAGCAACGTCTAGTCGGACCCGACAAAGGAGGGGTCGCTGAATGTCAGTGGTCGGCGTTATCTGGTGGCGTCCACGATGAATTCGTGGCCGAGGCCGAGGAGCACTCTGTCTGCGGTCAGGAGATCAAGTCGCTCATGACGCGCCTGGGCGACCAGAAGGCGATCGAATGGGTCGTGACGGAGCAGCTCGGGGAACCCGGCAATCCCGGAAGCATGGTCTGCGGTGATGGGCAATGACGCCAGACCCTGGTCGACCAGCAGGCCCGCGAAACCGTACGGCAGCGTCAGCTTGCCGAGCATCGACTTGATGGTCAGCTCCCAGACCGTTCCCGCGGAGACGTAAACGACAGGAGCGTCCTCGATACGTCGGCGAGCTATCGGGCCGAGCCGTGGGTTGTCGTCGACGAGCCACAGCGCGACCTGACTGTCAAGAAGTAGCATCAGGACCGTAGAACATTTCGGCGATCTCGGGGTCCGAGTCCTCCCAATCCGTGTCCGAATAGCTCACCCGGCCCTGCAGGCCACCCACGACGACCGGCATCCGGCGGTGCTGGACCAGTTCGGCGACGGGGTGTCCTGCCTTGGAGATAACCACCCGCTCACCTGACGCAACCTGCTCGAGGAGTCGAGACAAGTGCGTCTTCGCCTCGTGGATGTTGACGAATACTGTCATGGGTTCAGACTATTTAGTCCGACTTAGTCCAGTCAAGATCGACATCACCCCATCAGTCCTCAGTCGCTCGTGTCAGTCGCCGTCGAACGCGCGCAGGATCGCGTCGGCGGCACTCGGCGCCGGAGTGCTGTCGGCGAGCACCTCGGCCCGCAGCTGTTCGGTGGCCGCCAGCACAGCCGGTGAACGACGCAGTCGCTGGTCCAACTCGTCCCGGACCAGCGCCCAGGTCAGTTCCCAACGCTGGCCGGATCGCTTGTCCGCCAGGCCTTCTGCGCCGAGCGAAGCCCGGTGCTTGAGGACCGCCTGCCACAGTTCGGGCACCCCGGCCCCGGTCAAGCCGGAACAGGTCAACACCGGCGGGACCCAGCCGGCATGGCCGCGGACCAGTCGCAACGCGCCGGCCAGGTCACGGGCCGCGCCCTTCGCCTCAATCACCCGGTCGCCATCGGCCTTGTTGATCGCGACGACGTCAGCGATCTCCAGCACGCCCTTCTTGATTCCCTGCAACTGATCTCCCGATCGGGCCAGCCCGAGCAGTAGGAAGCTGTCGACCATGCCGGCGACGGTGGTCTCGGACTGGCCGACGCCGACCGTCTCCACCAGCACGACGTCGTACCCGCCGCCCTCAAGGATGGTGATGGTCTGCGCTGTTGCCCTGGCGACCCCGCCGAGCGTGCCGGCCGTGGGGGAGGGGCGGATGTACGCACGGGGATCGGCGGCCAAGGTGGGCATCCGGGTCTTGTCACCCAGCACCGATCCGCGGGTTCGGACGCTGGACGGGTCGACGGCCAGCACACCCACCCGATGACCCGCAGCCGTGAGCAGGCCGCCGAGTGCCTCGACGAAGGTGGACTTGCCGACCCCCGGAACGCCGGAGATGCCGACCCGCATGGCGCCGCCACTGTTCGGGGCAAGCGCGATCAGCAATTCCCGGGACGCCGCGCGGTGGTCGGCACGAGTTGACTCGACCAGCGTGATCGCGCGGGACAGCGCGGTGCGGGAGCCGGCGAGCACCTCTGCGGCCAGGCCGGCCGGGTCGGGAGTCGTCATGGGAAAGGTGCCGTTCAGGTCGGCACTTCCCAGGTGTGCACCGGCTCGTTGGAATGCATGCCCTTCGAGTAGAGCTTGAGCATCTCGGTCAGTGCGGCATCCCTGGTCAGCCCCCGTCCTTCGAAGGCCGCGACGGTCTCCACCTGCCACCAGGCGCCGTTCCGCCTGGTCTTGCAGCGGTCCCGGACGATCCCGAGATAGCGGTCCCTGGCTTCCTGGGTGACGCCCCAGCGGGCCAGCCCCTGGTCGGCCTTGGGCAGCAGATGACGCAACAGCAACTCGTCCCAGGTGACCTCGCCGAACCCGGGCCAATAGAAAACGGCGTCCACGCCGAGCCTGGACCCGGCGTCGAAGTTCGCCTTCGCCGCGTCGAACGACATCTTGGTCCAGACCGGCCGGTCCTCCGTGGTCAGCGTGGTCAAGGCGCCGTAGTAGAAGGCCGCATTGGCCAACACGTCCACGACGGTCGGCCCGGCCGGCAGCACCCGGTTCTCCACCCGCAGGTGCGGCCGCCCGTCGACGACGTCGTAGACGGGCCGGTTCCAGCGGTACACGGTGCCGTTGTGCAGGCGCAGCTCCTGCAACCGCGGTGCCTTGCCGGACGCCAGCACGGACTCCGGGTCCTCGTCCGTCGTCTCCGGCAGCAGAGCCGGGAAGTAACGGACGTTCTCCTCGAACAGGTCAAAGATCGAGGTGATCCACCGTTCGCCGAAGAACACCGGCGGCCGCACCCCCTGGTTCCGCAGTTCCGGCGAACGAGTGTCGGTGGCCTGCAGGAACAGCTCCGTCCTGGTCTCGGCCCACAGCCGTTTGCCGAACAGGAACGGCGAGTTCGCGCCGAGCGCCATCTGCGGCCCGGCCAGTGCCTGCGCGGCGTTCCAGGTGGCCGGGAAGTCGGCGGGCGACACCTGCAGGTGCAACTGCACGGAGGTGCAGGCCGACTCGGGGGCGATGGTGTCGGCGAACATCTTCAGGTGCTCGTGATCGGGTCCGGAGATGTCCAGTTCCAGGTCCTCGCGGCGGGCGGCGAATACCGCCTCGTCCAGCGCCTGGTACCGCGGGTTGGCACTCATCCACTCGGACTCGAAATGCTCGGTTCGCAGGGTCGGCAGGATGCCGATCATGATGATCTCGGCGCCGGTCTCGTTGGCCCTGGCCTCGGCGTGGTCGAGCGAGGCGCGGAGCATCTTTTCCAGGTCCAGCAGCGAGTCGCCGGCCAGCCCACGGGGCGGCACATTGAACTCGATGTTGTAGCGGCCGAGCTCGGTCTGGAAGTCGGGGTCGGCGATCGCCTCCAACACCTCGGCGTTGGACATGTCGGGCTGCCAATGCTCGTCGACCAGGTTGAGCTCGATCTCCAGCCCGGTCATCGGCTGCCCGAAATCGAAGGAATGCTCGACCAACATCCGCTCGAAGACGTCCAGGCAGCGACGCACCTTCGCCCGGTAAGCCTGCCGCTGTTCCCGGGTGTAGGTCGTCGCCGCGATGTCGTCACCCATGGTGGTCCTCCTGAGCGCGAAGCAAAGCCGCCTGGTGGCCCGCCCGGGCCGTGCGATAACCCAACCACAAGCTTCCGTCGCGTCGCGACCGCGGTCGACGGTCCGGTCCGGTCCGGACCGTCGACCGGGCCGGGGTCAAGTCCGGGCCGCGGCTCGGGCCGGTCGGTGGCTCGCGTCCCGTCAGGGCCGGCTGCCCGCGCCGTCTAGGCTGACCGGAATGACCGACACCGTGACCGCCGCGACGTCCTCGGCGACCCCGGTTCCCGATGTCGAAGTGGTGGGCGACCACGGCGCCGGGCGTGGACCGCAGTGGCTCGACGACATGCTCCGGACGGATCTGGCCGGGTTGGTGGCCCTGCGTCGCCGGGTGCATGCCCATCCGGAGCTCGGCCACCGGGAATCGGCCACCAGCGCGCTGATCATGCGCACCCTCGAGGCCGACGGGATCAAGGCAGCGCTGATCCCGACCGGGACCGGCGTCATCGCGGAGATCGGCACCGGGTCAGAGGTGGTCGGTCTGCGGGCGGACATAGACGCCCTGCCGATCGCGGAAGCGACCGGCCTGCCCTACTCCTCGACCCTGCCGCAGGTGTCGCACGCCTGCGGGCATGACGTGCACCTGACCGTGCTGCTCGGCGCCGCGCGGGCGCTGGCCAGGGCCGGCGAGCTCGGTGGCCGCGTCCGGCTGATCTTCCAGCCGGCCGAGGAGGTCTTTCCGGGCGGTTCGCATGACGTGATCGCCGCCGGGGCCCTTGACGGGATGAGCCGGCTGTTCGCGCTGCACTGCGATCCGCGCCTGGAGTCCGGTCGGGTCGGGCTCAAGGACGGCGCGATCACCTCGACGTCCGACGTGGTTGACCTGCGGGTGTTCGGGCCGGGCGGGCACACGTCCCGTCCGCATCTGACCACCGATCTGGTGTACGCGCTGGGCAGCGTCATCACCGGTCTGCCGGCGCTGCTGACCCGTCGGCTGGATCCCCGGGCGGCGGCGGTGCTGGTGTGGGGTGCTGTGCATTCCGGCGAAGCGGCGAACGCGATCCCGCAGGACGGCGAACTCCGCGGCACCCTGCGGATGATGGACCGCGGCTCCTGGGATGTCGCCGAGCCGTTGGTGCGGGAACTGGTTGCGGAATTGCTGGCCCCGACGAGGGCCGGATTCGAGCTGACCTATCACCGCGGGGTTCCGCCGGTGAACAACGACCTGCTGTCCACCGAGTTGATGCGAACGGCCGCACAGCGGGCGTTGGGGCCGGATGCGGTGGCGCTGGCCGAGCAGTCCACCGGTGCCGAGGACTTCGCGGTCTTCCTGGAACACGTCCCGGGTTCGCTCGCCCGGCTGGGGGTCTGGGACGGGATCGGCCCGAAGGTCGATCTGCACTCGTCGTCGTTCACCGTTGACGAGCGGGCTGTCGCCGCAGGTATCCGACTGATGACCCATACCGCATTGGCCGCGCTGCGACAGTAGAAGCTGCGTAAGCCTGACACTCAGTGATTATTCGTGTGCATAGGGTAATCTGAGTGCCGGCCTGGACCGTGCTTTCGGGTGCTGTTCGCAAGGCGACGCACTTTGTGCAGGGGGGCCTGAATGAGTACTGCAACCGCGCATCACGGCAGCTCGAGGCTGCGCTTGGCGGATTCTGCTGCGCGGTCGCGGGACCGTGGTCTCGTCGGCCTGATCCAGGGATTCGCCACCGATCCCAATTCGGTGTTGGAGCGGCAGATTTGCACGGCAGCGGTATTTTTCCTGTCGCTGCCTTTTCTGCTGATTCCCGGCGTCAATGTCACGCAGCCGGACATGATCATCGCCGGGTGTGTCCTGACGATTGCCGCCACCGTGGGTGCCTTTGTGCTCAGGGCCCCGCACATTCCGCCGCGCGCCGCAATGATCATTCCGCTCGTTGGCATTCTCGCCGTTGGCTGTCTGCGAGCCGGAACAGGTGGCACGGCATCAATTTTCACCATCATGATGGCGTTGCCGGTGATCTCGCTGGGCGTCGAGCCGGGCCGGCTGCCGATGTTGCTCGGTGGCCCGGTCACGTTTGTTGCGCTGTTGCTACCGGTGTTTCACGACCCTGACTCGCTCGAGAACGGGCAATGGAGTCGGCTGATTTACGTGCCGATCATCATGGGGTTGATCTGCCTGTCGGCCAACGAGCTCACCCGCCGGTTGCGGTCCAAGGTGCGAGCCGTCAAGCAACTGCAGCGGGAGCAGGAGCAGTTGCTGGCCGCCGCTCAGGATCATGCCGACATCACTGCGGCCGCATCCATTCTGCTGCGCGAGTCCACCAATCAGTTGGCCGGCGTCATCGATGCGGTCACCGAACAATCGATCATCGCCACCGACCGGATGGGGCGGATCGAGGTGTTCAACGCCGGCGCCCAGAAGATGCTCAGGGTGGCCGCGCACGATGCGATCGGTCGCTCGATCACCGCGTTCCATGTGTCCGCCGAGCTGGTCGTCGATGATTCGGTCGGCGAACCGGGCCGGTCGGTCAGCCCCTTCAGCGCGCTGGTGGCCGGCGTGCAGGCCGGCGCGCCCAGACTCGCTGATTGGACGTATGTCGCGCGGGACGGCCATGAGATCCGGGTGCAGGTCGCCGTCACGTCCCGAACTGATGCGAGCAACGAGATTGATGGCTTTCTCTTTGTCGCAACGGATGTCACGCAGGACCGGGAGCAGGCCCGGATGAAGGACGAGTTCGTCAACCTGATCTCACACGAACTGCGGACTCCATTGAGTTCGATTCTCGGTTATCTGGAATTGGTGATCGACGACGAGGACAACCCGTTGTCGGCCGAACAAATCAAGTACCTGGGTACCATCGAACGAAATGCCAACAGATTATTGAGGCTGGTTTCCGATCTGCTGTTCACCGCGCAGGTGGAGGCCGGCCGATTCCATCTGGTGGAGCAGGAGGTGGATCTGCACGCCCTGGTTGCTGCTTCGTTGGAAACCGCCGGTCCGGGGGCGAGTGCCCGCGACGTCCGCCTCCAGTTGTCCGCGACCGAGCAGCCGCTGGCGGTGTGGGGTGACCCGATGCGCCTGGGCCAGGCGGTCGACAATCTCATCTCCAATGCGGTGAAGTTCACCCAGCCCGGCGGTCGGGTCGCGGTAACGATCGGCACCCTCGGCGAAGACGACGAGCGCGCGTCGATCTGCGTCAGCGATACCGGCCTCGGAATTCCGGCCCAGGAGATCGACCGGCTGTTCTCCCGGTTCTTCCGGGCGTCGACGGCGACCAAGAACGCGGTTCCCGGGGTGGGCCTCGGCCTGACGATCACCAAGGCCATCGCGGTGGCGCACGGCGGTCGGATCGGGGTGGCCAGCACCGTCGGCGAGGGGACATCGTTCACGGTGGACCTGCCGCGGCTGACCGGACCAGCCCGGCCGGAACCCACGTCGGCGCTGCCGGCCGCGAGCGAGTCACTGTCCGGGTGAACCACCGGCTGCCGGCCACACGACATCGCCGGCGGCGACGGCCCGGACGGCGGTGACCAGCGCCAGCGAATCCCCGTTCTTGCTCACGTAGCCCTTGGCGCCGGCCAGTGCGGCGTCGGCCAGCACGCGCTGCCCGCCTGCGGCCGACAGCATCAACACCTTGCTGGCCGGTTGCTGCGCGAGCAGCTGCCGGGTCGCCTCGATTCCGGACATGACCGGCATCTGGATATCCATCAGCACCACATCGGGACGAACGGCGGCAGAGAGGGGTAGCGCCTGCCGACCGTCGGAGCACAGGCCGACCACTTCGATATCGGCTGCCTCGGTCAGCAGTTTCTGCAGGCCCTCGCGAACCATTGTGTGGTCGTCCACGATCAGGACCCGGATCACGGAGCTCAGCTGCCTTGCCGCCGCGGCCGGCTGCGGATGTCGATGACGTACTCGGCGGGCGCGTCAGCGGCCTCTGCAGCGTCGGCGATCACGCCCAGATAGCGGGCCGATGGCAGGCCGCCCTCGAACGCCTGCAGGGCGTACAACCAGGCCAGCACGTCGCCATCCAGGGTGTGCACCCGGAGCCGGATCTTGCTGTACAGGCCAAGCCCGGCGCCCTCCCAGGAATCGAGGGTGCGCTCGTCGGAGTCGGCCATGTCGTAGAGCACGACGAACACCGACGAATCCGGATCCTCGACCACGGTTGCCAGGGCGCCGTCCCAGCTCAGGTCCTCGCCACCAAAGGTGAGTCGCCAGCCGGGCAGCCAGCCGGTGCCGGCCACCGGTGACGACGGACACCGCTGGAGCATGTGGGCCGGATCCATGTTCGACCCGTAAGCCGCGTACAACGCCATGGGAGCAGAGCGTAGCCGGACCTTGAGTGGCCGAGTTTTCCCAATGGCCCAGTCGCCTCCGACGGAGTCCTGAGGCGCCAACGGGCACAGAGAGCGTGTCTGGCGGTATTTGCCAGGCACGCTCGAGTCACGGTCGTCGCCGACTACGGTTCAGCTATGACCAGGATCGTGATCATCGGCGGCGGGCCCGCCGGCTATGAGGCCGCGCTCGTTGCCGTCCAGTACGGCGCCGACGTCACGCTGATCGAGCGGGACGGGATCGGCGGGGCCTGTGTGTTGACCGACTGCGTGCCGTCGAAGACGTTTATCGCGTCGGCCGGCGGCCGCACGGCGGTGCTGGCGGCCGGCAGCCTGGGGGTAATGGTCGATCCCGACCAGGTCGCCATGGACGTTGCCGTCGTCAACGGTCGGGTGGCCGGGTTGGCGCTCGCCCAGTCCGCGGACATCAGGGCCAACCTGCTGCGGAGCGGGGTGCGGATCGTCGAAGGAACAGCTGTGCTGTCCGACCCGCACCCGGGGCTGGCCTCGCACGAGGTCCAGGTGACGGGTCCGGACGGCACGGTGACCGACCACACGGCCGACGTGGTGCTGATCGGTACCGGGGCCACCCCGCGGATCCTGCCGGATGCCGTTCCGGACGGCGAGCGGATCCTCACCTGGCGGCAGGTCTACTCGCTGACCGAGCTGCCGGAACATCTGATCGTCATCGGCTCTGGCGTCACCGGCGCCGAATTCGCCTCCGCCTACACCGAGATGGGCGTGATGGTCACCTTGGTGTCCAGTCGGGATCGGGTGCTGCCCAGCGAGGACGCCGACGCAGCCGCGGTGATCGAGAAGGTCTTCTCCGCCCGCGGCAGCGTGCTGGCCAAGCAGGCCAGGGCGAAATCCGTCCGGCGCGAGGGCGATGGGGTGGTCGTCACCCTGGAGGACGGCCGGGAGGTCCGGGGATCACACGCCCTCATGACGGTCGGCGCCGTGCCGAACACCGAGAACATGGGACTCGACGAGGTCGGCGTCGCCGTCGGTCGGGGCGGTTTCATCGAGGTCGACAAGGTTTCCCGGACTTCGGTGTCCGGCATCTACGCGGCCGGTGACTGCACCGGGGTGCTGATGCTCGCCTCCGTGGCCGCGATGCAGGGTCGGATCGCGATGTGGCATGCGCTGGGTGAGGGTGTCGCCCCGCTGCGGCTGAAAACGGTCTGCTCCAACGTGTTCACCCACCCGGAGATCGCGACGGTCGGCTACTCGGAGGTCGAGGCCGAGACCGGGCCGGCGCTGGCCCAGACGCTGATGATCCCGCTGGCCACCAATGCCAGGGCCAAGATGCTCGGGCTGGAGGAGGGCTTCATCAAGATCATCTCCCGGCGGTTGACCGGGATCGTGATCGGCGGCGTGGTGGTCGCCCCGGAGGCCTCCGAGCTGATTCTGCCGATCGCGGTCGCCGTGCAGAACCGTCTGACCGTCAAGGATCTCGCCTACACCTTCAGTGTCTACCCGTCGCTGTCCGGGTCGATCACCGAGCTGGGCCGGCGGCTGATGCACGTCGGGCAGGACGCCGTCTGACGGTGCGCGGTTGCGGCTGCGCGGCGCGGCGGTAGCGTGGGTTTCGCCGGTTCGAAGATCACCCGGGTGCGTGTTCCGGGGCGCTCCGGGCCGGTGGTTCGACGGGCAACTGGACACCGCGGTCCAGGCTTGCCCCGAGCAGGAGGGACGGGGTCGAGATGACCGTCAACGTCGGCAGTGCTGGTGCTCCGAATGATGGGCCGCGCAACAGCAGTGCGCGGCTGGGACCGGCCGAGCGGGCCGCCAGTTTCTCCCGGCTGGGCAGCGAGATGTTCGACGTTGTAGTGATCGGCGGCGGCGTGGTCGGCGCCGGTGCGGCCCTGGACGCCGTCACCCGCGGGCTGTCCGTCGCCCTCGTTGAGGCGCGAGACCTGGCCTCCGGCACTTCTTCTCGGTCATCGAAGCTGTTCCACGGCGGCCTTCGGTACCTGGAGATGTTCGAGTTCGGGCTGGTCAGGGAGGCGCTGCGGGAGCGCGAGTTGATGCTCACCAAGATCTGCCCGCACCTGGCCAAGCCGGTCTCTTTTCTGTATCCGTTGTCCAAACATGTGATCGAGCGCCCCTATGTGGGTGCCGGGTTGATCATGTACGACTCGATGGGCGGCGCCAGGTCCGTCCCCGGGCACAAACACCTGAGCAAGGCCGCGGCGCTCCGCCTGGTGCCGGGGCTGCGCCGGGATGCGCTGGTCGGCGGCATCAAGTACTACGACGGGCAGGTCGACGACGCCCGGCACACGATGATGGTCGCCCGCACCGCGGCCGCGTACGGCGCGGTGATCCGCACCTCGACCCAGGTCATCGGGTTCCTCAAGGAGTCCGACCGGGTCGCCGGCGTGCGGGTGCGGGACGTGGAAACCGGTGCGGAGACCGATGTCCGGGCTCGGGTGGTGATCAACTCGACCGGCGTGTGGACCGACGAGTTGCAGCGACTGTCCGGTGGGCGCGGGCGGTTCCGGGTGCGCGCGTCCAAGGGCGTGCATCTGGTGGTGGCCCGGGACCGGATCACCTCGGAGAGCGGCATCATTCTCAAGACCGAGAAGTCGGTGCTGTTCGTCATCCCGTGGACGTCGCACTGGATCATCGGAACCACCGACACGGACTGGAATCTCGACCTTGCGCACCCCGCCGCGACCAAGGCGGACATCGACTACATCCTCGACCACGTCAACAAGGTGCTCGCCGTCCCGTTGACCCATGACGACATCGAGGGCGTGTACGCGGGCCTGCGGCCGCTGTTGGCGGGGGAGAGCGAACAGTCCTCCAAGCTGTCCCGCGAACACGCGGTGGCCAGGGTCGCGCCCGGCCTGATCGCCATCGCCGGCGGCAAGTACACGACCTACCGGGTAATGGGCGCGGATGCCGTCGAAGCTTGCGCGGAGGACCTACCGGGTCGGATCAACCCGTCCTGCACCGAGGATGTCCCGCTGCTCGGCGCCGACGGCTACCAGGCGCTGGTCAACCAGGCGGACCGGCTGGCCGCACAGCACGGGGTACACCCCTATCGGATCCGCCACCTGCTCAACCGGTACGGCTCGCAGATCCATGACCTGCTCGCCCCCGCCGCTGCGGATCCGGCTCTGCTGCAACCGATTCCGGGTGCCGGTGATTACCTGCAGGCAGAGGCGCTGTACGCGGTGACGCACGAAGGGGCGCTGCATCTGGAGGACGTGCTGGCCCGGCGGACCCGGATCTCCATCGAATACACGCACCGCGGGACCGAGTCGATGCAGCGCGTCGCGGACATCATGGCGCCGGTCCTTGGCTGGACGGATGCCCAGGCCGCCCGCGAGGTCGAGGTGTACCGGGCCAGGGTGGAGGCCGAACGGCGGTCGCAGACCGAGCCCGACGACACCTCCGCCGAGAAGATGCGGCTGGAGGCGCCGGAGGTGCGGGACCTGATCACCTCGCCGGTCGCCTGAGATCGCCCCGTTCACGTGGGCATTCTTATCGATCCGGAGCTGCGGGCATCGAGGTATCGACAACGCGGCGTGCACGACTCCGCCTGTCGCGGACACCAAGTTGGGGACAACGCGGCGTGCACGAGTCCGCTGTTGCGGGTGCGAGGATCCGGGCCGATGCTCACTCACGGGTTGAGCAGGTCGGTGACGCGGTGGGTGGTGTTGCGTCTGGGTTTCTGCTCCGGGTCCACCCAGATCGGTGGGACGAATTCGGGGATGCCGTCGGCGCCCCAGTTGATCTTCCAGAAGCCCTTGTGGACCTCCGTGTGATGGAAACGGCACAGCAGGCAACCGTTTTCGTAGCAACTGTCCCCACCATCGAGCCAGGAGAGCACATGATGGGCGTCGGTCCAGGCCGGTGGCCGGTCACAACCCGGGAAGCAACACCCACGGTCGCGTTGGGTGATCGCTTTCCGGATCGGCGCGGTGAACAACCGTTTCGCCCGGCCGACGTCCAGGACCTCGGACTTGCCGTTCATCACCATCGGGATGATCTCGGCGTCGCACGCCAGGAGCCGCACTTCCCCGGCGGTGATGACGCCGCCGAATTCTAGGTACGCGGCGCCGATCCGGTTCCGCAGGTCCGCGTAGTCCATCGTGAGGGTGATGTGCGGGCGTTCCCCACCATGCGTCGGGGTGTCACCGACGTTGAGGTACCGGGTGAGGACCTCCTTGAGCGCGTGCCCCCGCCGGACCGCCGGGGTGCGGCGGTCCGGGGTGCCGTCCGCTCCCGGCTTGGTGTTCGTGAGCCCTTCGATCGCCTTGCCGAGTAGTTCGACGCCGACGTCGTCCAACTGGCCCTTGAACCCGGTGAGCCCGGTGTCCGGGTTGCGGGTGCCGATGGTCAACTGCACCCGGTCGGCCGGGTCGTTGTCGGGTTTCCCGTCCAGATCCAGCGCATGGGCAACGGACTTCGCGAACGCCGCGAAGGGTTTCGGTTCGGTCACCGTGCCGGCCTGCACGAGGACCTTCTTCGCCTCGTCGAGCATCCCCGGGTCCGGGTTCCGCGCGCCCTTGATGGTGGACACCACAATCCTGGTCTGCTCCACCCCGATCGATCCGTCCGCCAACGCGGCCGCGAGTTCCGGGAGCACCGGGTCCGCCACCCCACCGGACGGTTGAGTCTGTGGGAGGACCATTTTCGCGGTGTTCACCCTGGCTCTGGCGTCCGGCGCGGAGATCGTCAATGTCTCCCGCAGCAGGGCGACGGTGGACGCGGACCCGAAGCTCGCCGCGGTGTGCCGGGTGTCGACCTCCCCCGCGACCCGCACCTGTGCGGCGTACCCGAGCCGGGCCAGGCCCTCGATCGACTGCGCCAACGCCAGCAGGTCCAGTTCGGGGATCTTCCAGAAATCCAGGTCCTGCAGGTCCCGCAGGGCGGCGCACGCAACCTTGACATCGGCCTCGGCCAACTCAAGTACGGCGCCTTCCCTCATACCAAGAACCCTAGCGGGGACCACCGACAGTCCCTTTTGGGCAACAGTTCTCACCCCAACCCGGCGCGGAGTGGGGAATCTGCGGCGGGTCGGCCGACACATGCCGTCCCGTCATCTCCGCCAGCCGGATACGCTCGGCCGTCCGGAATCCGGATGAACGGCGTGAATTCGGGTGATCAGCGCAGCTTCAGCGGCGCTTGCGCTTGGGTGTCCAGGCACTGACCCAGGCGTTCATCATGCTGGTCGACTGCTGCTTCGACGCCTTTTTGACTTCGGAATTGGCCTTGCCGCGTGCGGTGTTCGCCGCTCGGTTGGCTGCGCTGAGGTAGGCACTCATGAAAGGGTTCTTGGCCATCGGAAAATCTCCTTCGATCGGCGGTGCAGGGGGTGGATTTGCCCTACTTCGTCGTAGGAGGTGCTGCGTCGACAACGATCCCGCGGTCGGCACGTCGCGCGATGAACGAACGGATCTGGCCGATCAATCGCTGACCGGATGGACTCTGGATGAACGCGACAACGGCGCTCACGGCCGACAACAATCTGAAGATAGCGAACATGTCAGGGTTCCTTGTCTCCCGGTGACGGGCTACCCCGCTCTGAACTCATGGAGTACCCAGCGAACGGTTGCATCAACACAGTGCCCCTGTGAGTCACGTCGCATTCACCGGCCGCATCCGCCTGCCAGAACGGTGGCGCCGGACAGTCCGGCAGCGAGTATGAGCTAGATCACACCGTCCGGGCCGTGAGGTTTGTGCGGCGATGCGTGTCCAACCAACAAAGGCGCCCGGTATGTCCACGGATCCGGCCGGAGATGATCACCCGGCCGCGGGGCTCAGCGGCGCCGGTCCTTGCCGCCGTCGCCACCCCACCAGGCGCCGGTGATGACGCCGACCAGCGCGGGCAGCAGAAAGATGTACCAGGGCAAATGCAGCGCGAAGAACAGGATCGCCGCGATGATTCCGGAGGCTGCCACCGCGGTGCCGGCCATCCGCTGGGCGACGGTCCGGGTGTCGGTCGGCCGGGCGACGTCGTATTGGGAATTCGCCGGTGGTTCGTAGGCCGACCTGACGACCGGTGCGGGTCCCGGCAGCACCGGGTGCGGCGCCGGCAGGTCGGTGAACTGCGCCCGCAGGTCGGCGACCGTCCTCGCTTGGGAGACCATCGCGCTCCGAGTGCCGAACTCGTCGAGGTCGATCCGGCCGGAGGACAGGTGCTCCCCGAGCGCGTCCATGGCCGAATTCCGCTCGGCATCGCCGATACGGATGTTGGACGGGTCGGATCCGGGGAAGGCTGCGGTCACCCCACAGACTCTACGGCGGCGACTCGACGGCCGGGTGCGGGTGCGGGTGCGATCCCGGCGGTCGGAGCCCGCGCCGCCAGCTCACCGGGGAGCCATCGACCGGCCGATACCCCGCGCGCACAGTTGAACGGCGGGGGCGAGTCGGCTGAGCCCACGGTGATGGCTGTTCGTGACGAGCCCGAGCGCGGCGATGACGCGGCCGCCGACATCGGTCATCGGTGCGGCGATGGAACTCGCGCCCATGGTCATTTCTTCGGAGGTGGTCGCATAGCCGCGACTGCGGATCTCGGCGAGCTGCCGCAGCAGGCGTTTCGGTTCCACGACGGTGTACGGGGTCATCCGGCGAAGCGTGCCGAGGCATTCCTGGAGAACGTCCGGTTCGGCATGGGCCAGCAGGACCTTGCCGACGCCGGTGGCGTGTAGCGGCAACCGGGCCGCCGGCTTGCTGACAACGGGGACGGCATTCTTGCCCGCAATCCGGTCGATGTACAGGGCGCTTGTGCCATCCAGGACTGCGACGTGCACGTTCTCGCCGGTGGTGGCTGCCAGGTCCTGCATGAACGGCCCGGCCGCCTCGCGCAGCTCTCTGGAGACCGCGGCCAGCGCACCGAGATCCCAGATCCGGCGGCCGATCTCGTAGTTGCCATCCGGGCCCCGGGTCAGTCCCTGCCAGGCGACCAACTCCGCTACCAACCGGTGCGTCGTCGACAGCGGAAGGCCGGCCGCTGTTGCGATCTCGGTCAGCGACCGCCTGCTGTGGGCGGCGTCGAACGTGTCAAGGACCGAGAGCGCTCTGGATGTCACGCTGGGCCGCGTCGGAGCTCGGTTCGTCATCGAGCTGTTCGCCTGCCTCTGGCCGGGCTTCCATTGGACGGAAGCATCTCGTTGACTGTACCCAGCCGACCCCCGATTCTGATTTTCAGTCCAGCCGGGTCGACGCGAGAGGTAAACCGACGTGAGTAGTGCCGAAGTGATCAGGACCCGGGTGGGAATTGTCGGCGGCGGACCGGCCGGGCTGATGCTGTCGCACCTGCTGTCGAGGTCGGGTATCGACAACGTCGTGGTGGAGAAGCGCGACCACGAGACGATCCGAACCACCCACCGGGCAGGGATTCTCGAACACGGCAGCGTGGAAATGCTGGTGGATTCGCAAGTCTCCGACCGGGTGCTGACAGCCGGGTACAAGCACGAGGGAATCGACCTGCGGTTCGGCGGGGAAAGCCACCGCATCGACTTCGAGGAGCTGGTCGGCGAGGCGGTCTGGCTCTACCCGCAGAACGAGGTGTTCGTCGACCTGGCCGCCGCCCGCGAACGGGACGGCGGCCAGGTGCACTATTCGGTGTCCGACACCGTGGTGACCGACCTGACCACCGAAACCCCGAAGATCAGTTTCACGGAAGCGCAGGGCCGGGCGAAGCAGATCCACGCCGAGATCCTTGTCGGCGCCGACGGTTCCGGCGGGATCTGCAAACGGTCGATCCCGCAGGAGTTTCGGACGGACAACTTCGTCGAGTACCCGTTCGCCTGGTTCGGGATTCTCTGCGTGGCGCCGCCCAGCGCGGAGGAGCTCATCTACTGCAACTCCGATCGCGGCTTCGCGTTGATCAGTCAGCGGGACGAGAACATCCAGCGGATGTACTTCCAGTGCCCGCCGGACGAGGACGTCAGCGGGTGGACGGAAGAGATGATCTGGGACGAGCTGCAACGGCGGTTGGACGGGCCGGACGGGTTCCAGCTCAAGCGCGGGCACATTTTCGACAAGATGGTGCTCAAGTTCCGCAGTTACGTGTGCGAGCCGCTGCGGTACGGCAACCTCTTTCTCGCCGGCGATGCCGGGCACACGGTGCCGCCGACCGGCGCCAAAGGGCTCAACCTGGCGTTCGCGGACGTTCGGGTGCTGTTCGAGGGCATTGATTCCTGGGCGTCGAGCGGCTCCCGGGACCTGCTGGATCTGTACAGTGACATTGCGCTGCAACGGATCTGGAGGGCGCAGAACTTTTCGTACTGGATGACGTCCATGCTGCACGAACGACCGGGCACGAACCCGTTCGACCGCAAGCGGCAGCTCGGGGAATTGAGCGCCGTGGTCAATTCGCGATATGGCTCGGCGTACCTTGCCGAGGCTTATACGGGCTGGCCGTCGTCATAATCGACTACTCGGCTGGCGCTGGGTCGCCGATCTCAGCGACGACCGCACCGGCCGTGACGGCGCCGCCGACCTCGACCGCCACCGACGTGACCACCCCATCCCGGTGCGCCGTGATCGGGTTCTCCATCTTCATCGCCTCGACAACCGCGACCACATCACCGGCGCTGACCGGGTCGCCCACTGCGACGGCCACCTTGACCACTGTGCCCTGCATGGGGGCGACAACCGCGTTGCCGCTCGCGGTGGGTGCGGTGTGCGCGGACTTGGCCCGGCGCGCCGGGCTCTTGCCGGCTCTGGCGGCTCCGGCACTGCCGAGGGCGAACTCGGCGGGCAGGCTGACCGTCACCCGGCGGCCGTTGACCTCGGCGACGATCTCCTGCCGCGGGTCCGTCGGCTCGGCGGCCGCTCCGGTTCCGGTGAACGGCTCGATGGTGTTGACGAACTCGGTCTCGATCCACCTGGTGTGCACGTCGAAAACCCCGTCCGCGGCGGTGAACGCGGGGTCGTCCAGCACCGCACGGTGGAACGGCAACACGGTTGCCATACCGTCGACCGTCATCTCGGCCAGCGCCCGGCGGGATCGCTCGATGGCCTGTTGCCGATCCGCTCCCGTGACGATGACCTTGGCCAGTAACGAGTCGAACGAACCGGAGATCACCGAGCCGGATTCGACTCCGGCATCGACCCGTACTCCCGGGCCGGCCGGGGCAACGAACCTGGTGACGGTGCCGGGCGCCGGCAGGAAGCCGCGGCCCGGGTCCTCGCCGTTGATCCGGAACTCGATCGAATGCCCCCGCGGCGGCAGATCTGCTGTCCAGCTGAGCTTCTCGCCATCGGCAATACGAAACTGCTCCCGCACCAGATCGATCCCGGCGGTTTCCTCCGAAACCGGATGCTCCACCTGCAGTCTGGTGTTGACCTCCAGGAACGACACCGACCCGTCCTGGCCGACCAGGAATTCCACGGTGCCGGCGCCGTGGTAACCGGCCTCCAGACAGATCGCCCGCGCCGCCGAGTGAATCTTGGCCCGCTGATCGTCGGTGAGGAACGGGGCCGGGGCCTCCTCCACCAATTTCTGGTAGCGCCGCTGCAGCGAGCAGTCCCGGGTGCCGACGACGATCACCGTGCCGTGCTGGTCCGCGAGGATCTGGGCCTCCACGTGCCGCGGCCGGTCGAGGTACCGCTCCACGAAACACTCACCGCGGCCGAACGCCGTCACTGCCTCCCGGACGGCCGAGTCGAACAGTTCCGGGATCTCCTCGATGGTGCGGGCCACCTTGAGGCCGCGGCCACCCCCACCGAAGGCCGCCTTGATGGCCACCGGCAGGCCGTGCTCGCGGGCGAACTCGACGACTTCGGCGGAGCCGGCGACGGGTTCGCTGGTGCCGGGTACGAGCGGTGCGCCGACCGTCATCGCGATGTGCCGGGCGGTGACCTTGTCCCCGAGGTCGCGGATCGCCTGCGGGGTCGGGCCGATCCAGGTCAGCCCCGCATCGATGACGGCCTGCGCGAAATCCGCGTTCTCGGACAGGAACCCGTAGCCGGGATGCACCGCATCCGCGCCGGACCTGGCGGCGACGTCGAGCAGCTTGCCGGCGTCGAGGTAGGACTCGCCCGGGGTGGAGCCGCCGAGCGAGTAGGCCTGGTCGGCCATCCGGACGTGCAGGGCGTCCCGGTCGGGGTCGGCGTAGACCGCGACGGACTGCAGGCCGGCGTCGCGGCAGGCCCGGGCGACCCGGACGGCGATCTCGCCGCGGTTGGCGATCAGAACGGTATGCACGAGGGTTCCTTCGGGTGTCGCGGCTGGGCGTGAGTGGTGACAGGAATCGACTGAACCGTCAGTGGTCGTTGTCGGCCGGAATGCGGTTGGTGGCGGTGCAGTCGGCGGGCGTTCGTTGTCGTCATGGTGCCCGCCACAGGTCGGTGACCTGGACGCCGACCTCGGTGAGCAACTGCCTGGTCAGCGGCAGCGAGATCCCGAGCACGTTGGAGGGATCACCGTCCACGCCGTCGACGAACCAGCCGCCGTAACCGTCGATGGTCAGGGCGCCGGCGACGTTCATCGGTTCGCCGGTCGCGACGTAGGCGTCGATCTCCGCGGGGGTTGGCCGGCCCATCCGGACGACCGATGACCTGGTAGCCGAGGCCGCAGCGAGCACGGCCCCGGCGGTCACCCGGCGCAGTGCATGACCGGTGATCAAGACGGCATCACGGCCGGACATCTGTGCCCACCTGGCCTTGGCCTGTTCGGCATCAACCGGCTTGCCCTGGAGGTCACCGTCGATCAGCAGCATCGAATCGCAGCCGACGACAACCACATCATTGCCGGGAATGTCGGGCAGTTCGCCGCCGATCAACCGGTGTGCCACCGCATCGGCCTTCGCCTCGGCGAGGGCCAGGATCTGCTCGGTGTGCGGCCGGTCGTGCAGGCCGGCCAGCGCCGCGTCCTCGTCGACACCGGACACCGTGACGAGCGGGTCGAGCCCGGCAGTCCGGAGGACCGCGAGGCGGGCCGGCGAGGCCGAGGCGAGCAGCACGGTCGTCATCGGGGTAGGCCCGACGCCCACCAACCGGTCGCGGACGGCCGACCGGCAGCAAGTCGATGTCCAGGATCTCCCCAGCACGACGGCGCGGCCGGGTTTCCCGAGCCGCCGGTGCTGTTTGGGGTCGAGGCGGCAAGGGCTGCAACAAGTGTCAGCACAACGGCGGCGTCGTCGTCGTCCTGGCGACGCTGCCGGGTTCGACGATCCAGCGACGTCATAGGGGGATGTTCCCGTGCTTCTTGGGCGGCAGGGTCTGCCGTTTCTCGGCCAGCACGCGCAGGGCGCTGGTGATCATCGCGCGGGTGGCGGACGGTTTGATCACCTGGTCGACATAGCCGCGCTCGGCAGCCATGTACGGGTTGACCAGGGTGTCCTCGTACTCGGTCTGCAGCGATGCCCGGAGTCCGTCGACATCGTCCTCGCCGGCGGCGGCCAACTCCTTGCGGTACAACACGTTCACCGCGCCGGCGGCACCCATCACGGCGATCTGCGCGGTCGGCCAGGCTAGGTTCACGTCCGCCCCGAGGTGCTTGGAGCCCATCACGTCATAGGCACCGCCGTAGGCCTTGCGGGTGATCACGGTGACCAGCGGGACGGTGGCCTCGGCGTAGGCGTAGATCAGTTTCGCGCCGCGCCGGATGATCCCGTTCCACTCCTGGTCGGTGCCGGGCAGGAAACCAGGGACGTCGACGAAGGTCAGCACCGGGATGTTGAACGCATCGCAGGTCCGGACGAACCGGGCTGCCTTCTCCGCGGCATTGATGTCCAACGTGCCGGCCAGGTACATCGGCTGGTTGGCGACGACACCCACCGAACGGCCGGCCACCCGGCCGTACCCGACGATCACGTTCTGCGCGTAGAGCTCCTGCACCGGCAGGAATTCGCCGTCATCCAGGACGGCATGGATCACCGTGTTCATGTCGTAGGGCTGGTTCGGCGAATCCGGGATCAACGTATCGAGCGCCAGATCCGTCTCTGTCGAATCGGTGTCGACGGCTCGGTTAATGTCCTGAGGGTCGTCCAGCACGGGCGGCATCGAGAGGTTGTTGGACGGCAGGTAGGACAGCAGGTCCTGCACATAGGAGATCGCGTCCGGCTCGTCACGGGCCAGGTAGTGCGCGTTGCCCGACCGGGTGTTGTGCGTCCGGGCGCCGCCGAGTTCCTCCAGGGTGACCTGCTCACCGGTCACCGAGCGGACCACGTCCGGGCCGGTGATGAACATCTGTGACGTCTTGTCGACCATCACGATGAAGTCGGTGAGAGCGGGGGAGTAGACGTGCCCGCCGGCGTTGGCGCCCATGATCAAGGAGATCTGCGGGATGACGCCGGACAGGTGAACGTTCCGCTTGAAGATCTCCGCGTAGAGGCCAAGGGAGACAACGCCTTCCTGGATCCGGGCGCCCCCACCCTCGTTGATCCCGACCACCGGCCGGCCGGTACTGAGCGCGAAATCCAGGATTTTGACGATCTTCTCGCCGTACACCTCGCCGAGGGACCCGCCGAAAACGGCGACGTCCTGGGAGAAGACGCAGATGTCCCGGCCGTTGACGGTGCCGTACCCGGTGACGACGCCGTCGCCGTACGGACGGTTGTCCGCGAGCCCGAAATTGGTCGAGCGGTGCCGGGCGAACGAGTCGAATTCGACGAACGAGCCCGGGTCGAGGAGCAGGTCGATCCGCTCGCGAGCGGTCAGTTTGCCGCGGGCGTGCTGCCGCTCGACTGCCCTGGCCGAACCCGCATGCACGTGCTCGTCCATCCGCCGGTCCAGGTCGGCGAGTTTGCCGGCCGTCGTATGTGGGGCGGTGACGGTTGGTGCGGTGGCGGTTGGTGCGGTGGTGTCTGACGGTTTCGCTGGGGCACCGGGCGGCGGTGCCGTGCCGGGGGTTGGTTCGATGTTCTGCTGGGCGCCCGCGGACCGACTCACGTGCAGGAGGTTACCCACCGCGAAGGACCGCGCCGCGCAGGTGAGGCGGAGTTCACCAGCGTTCACCCCCGGCGCGGCCCAGAGTCGCCCGGTCGGCGCCGGTCTGGAGCGGCTGCCGTTAGGGTGGCGTCGATGACAGCACCGACCAACCGTGCCGACTCCGAGGATGAACTCGTCCTTGCCTCCAGGCGACCGATCGACCCGGCCGCAGTCATGGGACTGCTGACCCGGCAACGCGACTGGACGATCACCCACGTTCCCGTGACCGGGTCGACCAACGCCGACCTGGCCACCTCGGCCGGCGCGCCGCACGGGCGGGTGCTGATCACCGAAGAACAGTTGACGGGCCGCGGCCGGTCGGGTCGGGACTGGTTCTGTCCCGAGGGCGCCGGGTTGATGTTCTCCGTGCTGCTGCGGCTCCCGGAGATCCCGCCGGAGCGCCGGGGGTGGACCGGGGCGGTCCTGGGAGTGGCCATTGTCCGGGCTCTGGACCGGGTCTGCGGCGTGCGCGCAAGCCTGAAGTGGCCCAACGACGTGCTCATCGACGGCGCCAAATGCGCGGGCATCCTGGGTGAGGTGGCCGATGACGCCCTCGTCATCGGATCCGGCATCAATGTGTCCCTGCGTGCGGACGAGCTGCCGCGGGCCGATGCGACCTCGCTGCTGCTGGCCGGTTCCGCGCCCGATCGGCTGAACCGGAGCGCGCTGCTGGCGGCGATCCTCGACGAATTCGGCGATCTACTCGACCGGTGGGCGCGGGCCGGCGGAAACGTCGATCTCAGTGATCTGCGATCGGACTACCTGGCCGCCTGCTCGACCGTCGGGTCCCGGGTGCGGTTGATTCTCCCGGGCGGACAACAGTTGCTGGCCCTGGCGGTCGACGTTGGCGTTGACGGCGCGCTGGTCGTCGAGGACTCGACCGGTCGCCGCCGGTCGTACACCGCCGCCGACGTGGTGCACCTGCGGCCGGCTCCGGACTCCTGACCGCGCACTGCACGTTCTGCAGGGAAATCACGCGCGACGGGGCAGCAATCACCTGCACACCGTTCAATCGATCACCGGATCGGCGGGCTCACGGCGCCAGACCCGGGTGGCTCGGTACCGGAAGCTGTCCTGCACCGCAGCCTCGTACTCGAAGTCGACGACCTCGCCGGCCGTCAGCTGGCGGTAGCCCGGCAGCTGAATCACGCTGTAATGCACCCACGCGTCGAGCCCGTCCGGTAGCTCGGCGCAGGAGATCGCGCCCCAGCCTTTTTCCGGTCGGTAGAACTTCACCACTCCGACCGTCCGGTCTCCGGCTGCCATCTGTTGATCTTCATCGCCGGTGGCGGTGCGTGCACCCCGATTTCACTAGGGTCGGTGCCATGGGTACCCCCGACGATCCGATGCTGCAGCGGCTGGAGCAGGTGGTCGCCGAGATCGGCCGGGCGGCCGTGGAAGCCGGTCGGGAGCCGGCCGGCGTTCGGCTGTTGTTGGCCACCAAAACCCAGCCGGCGGAACGGATCCAGACCGTGCTGCGGGCCGGGTACACGTTGCTCGGCGAGAACCGGGTGCAGGAGGTGGTCGCGAAAGCCGACGAGCTGGCGGCATTTCCGCACGAAATGCACTTCATCGGCCACCTGCAGGCGAACAAGATCAACCAGCTGCTCGAGCACATCGACTGCCTGCAGACGCTGGACACCGCCGACCTTGCCAGGCGCCTGAACTCCAGGCTGGAGCGCCGGGATCGGCAGCTGGCAGTGATGATTCAGGTCAATGTGTCGGGTGAGCAGTCCAAGAGTGGCGTCACCCCGGATCGAGCCCTTGACCTGCTGGCGGAGGTTGCCCGGTTTCCCCGGCTCACGGTCCGCGGATTCATGACGATAGGCCTGAACTCGCCGGACATCTCGGCGATCCGGGCGGGCTACCGGAAGCTGGCTGAACTCCGCGACGCCGCGATCGCCCAGCGGGTGCCGGGGGCGGAGAACGCCACCGAACTGTCGATGGGAATGAGCGGCGACTTCGCGGTCGCGATTGCCGAGGGCGCCACCATCGTGCGGCTCGGATCCGCGGTGTTCGGCGAGCGCCCGCCCGTCGCTTGATCCACTACCCGCCAAGGGGTTCATCCGTCCGATGTCGGCCCGCGACGGTAGCGTGATCGACACAGTGGCGCACCCGCGCGCCGCGAATGGTCGGGCGGCTTCCCGACGGATGTGTCCCGACGGATGAAAGGGGCCTCTCATGCCCTACCCCGACAACCTGCTGGTGCAGGGCGAACGCGTCATCGTCCGGAAGCGACCGCACTGGAAGGTGCTGATTCTACCGACGGTTTTCTTCATCCTGATCATCGGCGGCGGGGTCGCCCTGGCCACCTGGATCAACAGCCGGGACTGGTCGAACGAGGCGATCATCGACTACGTCATCATCGGTGTCGCAGTGGTGGCGTTGATCATCCTGGTGCTGGTGCCGTTCATCCGTTGGCGCACCGAACACTTCGTCATCACCAACCACCACGTGTTCTTCCGCTCCGGCCTGTTGCGCCGGCGGGAGCATCAGATCCCGCTCGGGCAGATCGCGAACATGGAAACCGAGGTCACCTTCTGGGGTCGGCTGATGGGCTACGGGTCGCTGATCGTCGAATCGTCCGCGGACCAGCCGCTGAAGTTCCGCAACGTCGCCTCGCTGTCCAAGGTGCAGGCCCAGTTGAACCAGCTGATCCGGGACGAGCGGGAGGCCACCCACCGCCATGACGAAGCCCCGTCGGGCGGTTATCAGGGACAGCGCGGCCCGGATGCAGGTGCGCCTGGCTACCAACCGCCGGGTTACCCCCAGCAGAGCTACCCGGCGCAGGGGTATCCGACGCAGGGCCCCGCACCGCAGGGGTATCCGGCGCAAGGCCCCGCACCGCAGGGGTATCCGACGCAGGGCCCCGCACCGCAGGGTTATCCGCAGCAGGGCTACCCGCAGGGCGGCCCGCAACAGAGCTACCAACCCACCCAGGCCTACCAGCAACCACCCGGGTACCCGCCGCCCGGCTACCAGGCTCCGGTCAGCCAGCCCACCCAGGCCGCTCCGCCGCCGGCCACCCCGGTTGCGTCACCCCCGCCCTCTCCGGCGCCCGGTGAGGGTCGTCCGGCGTCACAGTCTTGAGCGAACCCGAAACTGCACCCGGACCTGAACTCCCGGACCGGGTGACCGCGATCCGGGCCGGCGGGGCGGCGAAGTACCACGCGGCGAATGCGGCCAAGGGCAAGCTGTTCGCGCGCGAGCGGATCGCCAGGCTGGTCGATGACGGATCGTTCATCGAGGACGGGCTGTTCGCCAACGCGCTGGCCGACGGCCTGCCCGCGGACGGTGTCGTCACCGGGCTGGCGACGGTCGATGGCCGCCGCGTCGCTCTGATGGCCAACGACTCGACGGTCAAGGCGGGGTCGTGGGGTGCGCGGACCGTGGAGAAGATCATCCGGATCATCGAGCGGGCGTACTCGACCGGCGTCCCGATGATCTATCTCGTCGATTCGGCCGGCGCCCGGATCACCGATCAGGTGGAACTGTTCCCCGGTCGCCGCGGAGCCGGAAAGATCTTCCACACCCAGGTGCGGGCATCCGGTTCGATCCCGCAGGTGTGCGCGCTGTTCGGGCCGTCGGCAGCCGGCGGCGCCTACATCCCGGCGTTCTGCGACCTGGTGGTGATGGTCGACGGCAACGCCTCGATGTACCTGGGCAGCGACCGGATGGTCGAGATGGTGACCGGCGAGAAGACGACGCTGGAGGAGATGGGCGGCGCGAAGATGCACACCACCGTCTCCGGGGTCGGTCACCTGCTGGTCGACTCCGACGAGGCCGCGATCGACGCCGTCCGCCGCTGTCTCGGGTACTTCCCGGACAACTTTTCGCTCGAACCGCCGGTTGCGGAGCCGATCGGGCCCGGGAAGGGTGATCTGCGCGCACTGGTGCCGAAATCGGAGCGGCAGGCCTTCGACATGCGCCGGTACGCCAGGGCCCTGCTCGATGACGGGTCGGTGTTCGAAATCCACCCCGGCTGGGCCCGTGAGGTACTGGTCTGCCTCGGCCGGCTGGACGGCCGGGTGGTCGGCATCGTCGGCAACAACTCGATCTTCAAAGGCGGTGTGCTGTTCGTCGACTCCGCCGACAAGGCAACGCATTTCATGCAGCTCTGCGACGCCTTCAACATCCCGCTGATCTTCCTGGCGGACGTGCCCGGCTTCATGGTGGGTGCCGCCGTTGAGCGGCAGGGGATCATCCGGCACGGCGCGAAGATGATCACCGCGGTGTCCGAGGCGACGGTGCCCAAGATCTGCGTGGTGGTCCGTAAGGCCTACGGGGCTGGGCTGTACGCGATGGCCGGACCGGGATTCGACCCCGACGCGACCCTGGCACTGCCAACCGCGAAGATTGCGGTGATGGGCGCCGAGCCGGCGGTCAACGCGGTCTACGCCAACAAGATCGCCGCCATCTCCGATCCCGACGCGCGTGCTGCCTTCGTGGCGGCCCGGCGCGAGGAGTACGAGCGGGACATCGACCTGGTCCATCTCGCCGCGGAATTGGTGGTCGATGCCATCGTCGAACCGGAGGACCTGCGCGGCGAACTGATCGCCCGCCTGGCCGCGGCCCACGGCAAGGACCGGACGTTCTCCCGGCGCCGGCACGGGGTCACTCCGGTGTGAGTATCCGGCGCATTGGCACGCCGCTGTCGGTGCCGCGGCCTCCGGCATAGCGGGACGCTGCGAAAGCACGATGATCAACTTCTGGGAACATCTGGTGCTGCAGCACGACCTCAGATGGTCCGGGAAGTTGATCATGGGTGGCGCGCGGAACGACGTGAGCCTCGCGAAGCACTGTGGGACGGGCGCGTCCCCGTAGGGTGGTCGGCGTGACGATGGTGCTGTTGGTCGAGGACGATCTGGCGATCGCCCACCCCTTGACGCGGGCGCTGCAGCGTGAGGGGTACCGGGTCCACGCGGTCCGCACCGGCGGGGCAGCGGTGGCTGCGTTCACCGACCTCGGTAGCGACATCACCCTGGTCATCCTCGACCTCGGGTTGCCGGACCTGGACGGTCTTGAGGTCTGCCGGCGGATCCGGTCTGCCGGGCGGGACGTCCCGGTGCTGATGCTGACCGCGCGGACCGACGAGGCGGACTTCGTCGTCGGGCTGGACGCCGGCGCCGACGACTATGTCGCCAAGCCGTTCCGGATCGCCGAACTGCTGGCCAGGGTGCGCGCGCTGCAGCGGCGCCGGATCCCGGCGCTGATGGACATCGGCGGGGTGCGGGTGGAAACCGGTTCGCGCAGGGTCGAGGTCGACGGGGTCGAGATCGCCCTGTCCAACAAGGAGTTCGAGCTGCTGCGGGTGATGATGAGCCGCGCGGGGCAGGTCGTCACCCGCGAGGAGATCCTCTCCGAGGTGTGGAACGACCCGTCGATGAAGACGTCGAAGACCCTGGACATGCACATGTCCTGGCTCCGCCGAAAACTCGCCGGGCAGGGTGCCGGCTCGCTCGGCTCGGCCCGGACAGCCGATCAGCGGATCTCGACGGTGCGGGGTGTCGGCTTCCGGTTCGAAACGGATTAGGGGCGAAGGGCCCATGCGGTTGCCGCCATGAGACGGCGTGTGCTGATCTCGATCCTGCTGGTGATCGCGGCGACCGTGCTGACCCTGGGTGTGCCGCTGTCGATCGTGTCCTGGCGGGTCGTTGACGACCTGATGCACAGCGACCTGTCGAGCCGGTTGGAGTCGATCGCGGCGTCCATCGCGAACCAATCCGGCTCATCGGAGATCGACCTCGGGCAGCTCGAAGCGGCGGTCCCGGCCGGTGGCCGGCTGGAGATCCGGATGGCCGGGCGGATCGACCAGTCGATCGGTGCCGCGCCGACCGATCAGGTCTACTCCGAGCAGCTGGCGATGGCCGGCGGCGGTTTGCTGCGGCTGTCCGTCCCGGAGTCCTACCTTCGGGCCGAGCAGTGGACCGCGCTGGCCCTGGTCGGGCTGGCGGTCCTGCTGTCGGTGGTGGTCGGCACCGGAGTGGCGGTGCTGACGGCCGGCCGTCTGGTGACGCCGATGACGGACGTCGCCCGCCGCGCCGCCCGGCTGGGATCGGGGGATTTCCGGACGTTCCGCCGCCGCTACGGCATCGCCGAACTGGACCGGGTGGCCGACGTCCTTGACTCATCGGCGCAGGACATCGCCGCGCTCATCGCCCGGGAACGCGACCTGGCCGGTGACATCTCCCACCAGCTGCGGACCAGGCTGACCGGGCTGCGCCTGCGGCTGGAGGAACTGGCCGAGCACCCGGACCCGCTGGTCGTCGAAGAGGTCGAAGAGGCGCTGGAACAGACCGACCGGCTGGTCACCGTCGTCGACGACCTACTGGCCAACGCCCGGTCGGAACGCGCTGCCGGGGCCAGCGAGGTGGTGCTCGGCGACGAGCTGGCCGAGATCGAGGCCGAATGGGGCCCGCGGCTGGTCGAGGCCGGCCGCAGCCTCACCGTGCGCTGCCCACGGGACGCCTGGGTTCATGCGACGCCGGGTCGGCTGCGGGAGGCGATCGGCGTGCTGGTGGAGAACTCGCTGCGGCACGGCGCCGGGGCGGTCGGCATCACCGTGCGGTCAACGGGTCGATCGGGGGAGCCCCGTGGCTCCGGCGGGATGGTCGTCTTGGAGGTGAGCGACGAAGGTCCGGGCGTGCCGGAGGGTCTGGTCGCCCACGTCTTCGACCGCGGGGTGTCAACGGCGTCATCCACCGGGATCGGGCTGGGACTGGCCAGGGCATTCATCGAGGCGGACGGTGGCCGGCTGGAGTTGCGCAGGGCGGCACCACCGATTTTCGCGATCTTCCTGGCGATCGGCCAGCCACCGGCCGTCGTCGATCCGGAGGGCGCACCGGACCCTGCGGTCACGGGACACACAGAAACCGTGCCGACCGGGAATGGAACGACCCTTACCGTGCCGACCTCTAGTGGGCCGACCTCTAGTGGGCCGACGCCTACTGGGGGGTCACCGGGAGGTCGGTAGGTCGCCGACGGTCGTCGGGGTCGTTGGGGTGGGCCCGGGCCTGCTTCGCGGCCTTGGCCTCGGCTTCGGCTTGTTCCTGCATCTCCGCCAGCGCGAGGGCTTCGGCGAGGATCTCCGGATGCGGCGTCAGTTCCTCGGGGAAGACCCACTTGCGGTAGGCCCAGAAACGGAACGCCATGCCGAGGATCGTGCCGATGACGTTCGCCGAGATGAAGTTCGTGATGGTGACCGTGAGGGAGGAATAGTTCGACGTATTGAACCCGAAAACGTACTGGGACAGCGCCAGCGGGATCAGGTTCAGGCCGAGCGCAATGCCGTTGACCAGGAAGAACAGCATCGCCTCGTGGTGCTTCTCGCGACCACCGCGCCGGCTGAAGGACCATTCGCGGTTGAGGATGTAGCTGACGACGGTCGCGACCAAGATGGAAAAGGCCTTGGCTGTGATGACCTTGTTCTCCAGCACGGTGTGGGACAACAGGCTGAACAGGCCGACGTCGACCACGTACGACGTGCCGCCAACAACCAGGAACTTGGCCAGTTCCCGGTACTTGACGGGTAGGTGCCGCCGAACGGTTTCAATCAGACTCACGGGCCGAGTCTACGGGCGACGAGAGTGAATCCCCGTTGTTGGAACGGCTCAATGGCAAACGTCTCGTCCGGGCAACCAGGCGCCGTCCCGGACGTCGGGCCGGTGTCCGGGACGGGTCCGCGGCTCAGTTGCCGGCAGGGATCAAGTCGTCGAGCCCGGGGATAACGGCGGTGGGCAAGACGGCGGTAGGAGTGTCGCCCGTGCCGGGACCGGCGGCCGGCTCAACGGTCACCATCCACCCGACGCCGCTGCCGTCGATAGTGGCCGATGCCCCACCGGTCGCAGCATCCAACGCCGCTGCGATGTCGACCACGACGGTGATCGACGCTCCCGGTTCGATACCGGGCAACTGACAGGACCGGCTTTCGCAGATCGTGCTGCCATTGATGCTGACGCTCTGGACGATGACGCCGGCCGGCAGGTCGATGTCGAACGCTGTTGGCCCGGATCGCTCACCACCGGAATTGGTGGCGCTGAAGCGCAACGCTCCGGTGCCCCCGGCGGTCAGGGTTTCGGCGCCGGCGGGCCTACTGAGTGCTACCGCGGCGGGGCCCGCCGACCGCGTGGTGGGGGCATCGCTGGTGGTTGCCGGCGCCGGGGTGGTGTCCTCGATCGAACTCGGGGTGATGTCCTGGGTCGACGGCGCCGAGGTGGTCGGATCTGCCGGTGTGGTTGCGTCCATCGTCGCTGTGTCGGTGATGGACGTGTCGGTTGCTGCGGGTCCACCGGCGGCGGACGGTGTCGTGGGCGCAGGACTGGACGGACTCGTTGCCCCGGCGCTGGGCTTACCAGCCGATGTCGGTGCCGTTCCTGTCGGGGTTGCGTCGACGGAGGGCGTTTCCGTCTCGACTCCGACCCCCGCTCCCAGGGGGTCGGACTGTGCTGCAGCGCTGCCCGTTGCGGGCGTCGGCGGGATCGGCAAAGACTGGTCCGATTGGCCGCCGATCAGCGGCCGAGGCTGGGCGATGTCGGTCGGCGCGTTCTCGGTTTTCGGCTTGAGCAGGTCGACGTTCAAGCCGCCGCCGATGACCTGGGCTTCCTTCGTTACTCCGTCGATGGTGACGATCGCCGGGCCGGTGGTGGCGCCCTCCCGCGCAGTGAAGCCGACGTAGAGGGTCGCCGAACCCCTCGAGTCGACCGGCTCCAACGTGCACGGGGGGTTGGTGCACACGGTCAGCCGGAACTTCGGTTCGAAGACCGAGACAACGGCTTCGGTGGTGAACCCCTTGGGCAGGACGATGTCGATGGGCATTGGTGCTGACGGTGCATCGGCAGGATTGCTGACCTTGAGCGTGATGGTCCCCGAAAGGTTCGGCAGCTGTTCAACTTCCAGGTCGGAGACGTCGAGATGCTTCGGCGCCGCCACCACCTCGAACGACTTCCGGGCGGCATCGAGCAGGGCCACCGTCCGCTGGCCGGCGTCGGCGGCCTTCACCGACAAGGTGTCTGCCGAATAGTTGGCCGGGATGACGACGGTAGCCGTGAATCCGCTGCCATCGCAGTCGATGGTGCTGCCACCCTTAGTCGGTGAACAGCCTGATGACTCGCCGAAGACCACACCGTCGGCCGCCGTCAAGGTCACCCGCCCGGCCTCGGTGACGCCTTTCAGCAGATCAGCCCTCACCGTGAGCTTTACCGTCGTTCCAGCGGTGAGTGGTCCGCGTTCGTCGGCGACCAGGGCCGAAATTCCGGCCTCGACCGCCAGCGGAACCGACTCGGTGTCGCCGGGAATGACGACCTTGGCGTTGCCGGGGTCGGACTTCGCATCGGGCTGCACGGTGAGGTCGATGACGACGGTGATCGGCTTGCCGGGGTCGATCTCGGGCAACGTGCAGGTCGGCGCGGCGTCCCGCACTGCGGTGCACAACGCGGATTCGCCGTACGTCATGCCCGAGAGCTTGACGCCATCGGGCAGGTCGATCTCGATCGGACCCTTTTCGGAACGCTGGCCACCGGTGTTCGACACCTGAACCGTGACCCCACCGGTCCCACCGGCCAGCAGCGGCGTGCTGATGGAGGGCTTGTCGATCTGCAGTGATGGTTTGGCCCGCTCGATCCGGAAGTCCTGGCCGGCCGCGTCCTTGAGATCCAGTTTCCGGTCGCCGGCATCGACCACGGTGACCGGGAGGATGCCCGGCGCCTGGTCGGCCGAGATGGTGATGGACAGACCGATCGAGTCGCCGTCGCAAACGATCGTTGACGTGCCGGACGGTGCGTCGCAGCCGGCCGACTTGCCGAAGCTCACCCCGGTGCCGGTCGCGATGAACGTGATGGGTCCAGGCTCCTCGACCGTTGCGGCGACCTTGATCCGCAGGGTCGTCGTCGAGCCCGTGAACAGCGGGTTCTTCGCGTCCGAGCTGAGCGAGGTGATGGCGCTGCCCACCGTGAGCGGGGTGGAGCTGCTCTTGACCGGACCGTCGCCGATCGTCACTGTCGCGTACCCGGGCTCGGGTTCGGACGTGGTTGCCGAGGCGACAGCCAGTGTGATGACGAGTGTCCGGGACTGACCCGCGTCGAGTGACGGCAGATCCTCGCAGATAACGCGGCCATCCGAGATGGTGCACAACTGGCTGCCGTCGGCGGTCAAACCCGTGACGGTGATGCCTTGTGGCAGGTCGACGTCGATGGCCTCATCCGCGGAGGGGAGTTCGCCGGTGTTTTTCACCGTGACGGTGAGCTGGCCGGTCCCACCCGCGGTCAGCGGTTGGCTGGTGGTCAGGCCGGTGACTTCCAGGTTCGCTGGTGCGGCCGCGACGATCTCCAGGATATTGGTGAAGCGCAGCGAGCGTTCGCCGGCGTCGGTGGCGCTGATGTCCAGTTTCCCGGCCACATGGTCAACGGGGATGACGATCTTCAGATCGAACGGGCTCGTCGAGCAGCTGACCGCGTTGGATTCGGCGACTTGGGCGCACCCTGCGGACGGTGCGAAGGTCACCGTGGGGTCCTGAGAGGTCACCGTGATGGGACCCGGGTTCGTTACGGTGTCCGCCAGTTGCGGGGTCACCGTGAGCGCGGCCGGTTGGCCAGCAGTGAACGGGCCGGCCGGTGCGGTGTCCAGCGCAGTGATCCCCGGCAGCACGGTCAGCGGCAAGGACGCACTGGTCAGGTTGTCGCCGATGCTGATGGTGGTGGTGTCGGTCCCCTGCTGGGTTCTGGCGAACGGCGCAACGTCGAGATCTATCAGCACGAGGTCGCCTTGACCGGGCTCAAGGGGCAGCAGCCGGCAGCCCGACGCATCGGCGGCCAGCTCCCGTGCGTTCTCGGCCTGCGGGGGGTCGCACACCGAGGTGCCGTCGATCGTAATGTCGCTGAGCGACACCCCCTCGGGAAGGCCGCTGACTCCGATCGACTCGGCCGATGACGTCTGCTGCCCATTGTTGGTCACCAGCACGGTGAGTCGGCCCGTCCCGCCCGCGATGAGTGGCTTGCTCGCAGTCAGTTTGTCGAGCGTCAACCGGGCGGGTGTTGCGGCTTGAATCTGCAGCTTGGAGGTGAAGCTCAGCTGGCGTTGACCTTCGTCAACCGCGGTGATGAGCAGGTCGCCGGCGTCGTGCGTTGCCGGAATGACGACAGGGACGGTGAAGGGGCGGTTGCCGGAGCAGGTGACGGCATCTGCCTGCGCAGTCAGGTCACAGCCCGGTACCGCCCCGAAGGTCACAGTGGGGTCGGTCGACGTCAGTGTGATATCGCCGGCGGTGATGGTGTCCGGGACCTTCGGTGTCAGTGTGAGTTGCAGTGGGCGGCCGGCGAGGAACGGGCCCGCCGGTGAGGTGTCGAGTCCGGTGATCCCGGCAACCACGGTCAACGGTCCGAACTCGCCGGTCAGCGTGCCGCCGATCGTCACGGAGGGTGCGACCGTGGTCGGCGCGGACGGTAGGACATCCAGGTCGATCAGCAGCGTGACCTGCTGGCCGGGGTCCAGCGGTGGGAGAGTGCAGGTCAGCCCGGCTGCGACGGGTGCGTTCCCGGCCGGTTGTTGATCGCATGTTGACAGTTCGCGGATCGTGATGTCGGTCGGTGTCACGCTGTCGGGAAGTCCATCGACCTTGATCTCCTGGTCGATCGAAGCTTGTTGCCCCTTGTTGCTGACATCGAGGGCCAGCTGGCCGGTCCCGCCCGCGGTCAGCGGTTGGCTGGTGGTCAGGCCGGTGACTTCCAGGTTCGCTGGTGCGGCGGCGACGATCCTCAACGTGACGCTCGGGAAATCGAGTCGGCGGCCACCGGCGTCGGTCGCCGTGATCTCCAGGGGTCCTGCCTTGTGGTCGACGGGAATGTCGATATCGAGGACGAAACCGCTGCTCGCGCAGGTCACGGCGTTGGCGTCGTCGATCGGCAGGCAGCCGCTGGACGGTCGGAACGTCACGGCGGCATCTGTCGAGGTCACGGTGATCGGGCCGGTATTCGTGACGCCGTCACGCACGTCCGGGATGACTGCGAGGGTGGCGGGCTGGCCGGCGGTGAACGGGCCCGCCGCTGCGGTATCGAGCGACAGGATGCTGGGCAGCACGGTCAACGATCGGGACGGACCGTCGGTGTTGTCACCGAGGGTGAGGGTCGTTGCGGTTTCAGTGCTGGAAGGCGCAGACGGTGGAACGTCGAGATCGATGAGCAGCGTCCCGCCTGCGTCGGGATCGACTGGGAGCAGCGTGCACACCGGGCTGCCGACGGCGCGGGCGTTGTTCTGGTCGGCCGCACAGGTGACGCCGTTACCGGTCACGCCGGACACGGTCACGCCGGCCGGCAGGTCGCTGACGTTGACGGTTTGTCGAGTCGACGGTTGCTGGCCGCTGTTGGTCACGCGCACGCTGAGCTGCCCGGTCCCACCCGCATACAGATCCTGGGTGACCTGCAGGTCGGAGAGGCCGAGAGCAGCGGGCGAGTTGACCTGCAACGCGATCGTGAAGGGCTTGCCCAGCACAGTGATCGTCATTTCGCCGCCGGTGGCGGTGGAGTCCACGGCGAGGGTCAGGGTCACCGTGACCCGCTGACCGGCCGGTACGGCGGGCAGGTCGATCGAGCAGTTGGTCGACTGCGCAGACAGGCACGGTCCGGCGCGGAGTAGTCCCATCGCTGCTCTACGGAGGGCCGGGACAGGGGCGGTGGCCTCGACGTTGGTGACCTGTACGCCGCCGGGCAGGACGAGGTCCGCCGGCTGGGCGGCGGATGCGCCGTCGCCGTTGTTGGTCACCGTCAGCGAGACGGTGCCGGTGGCGCCGGCGTTGAGCGGCGGTGCGACCGTCGGAAAGGTGACAACGAGATCCGCGACCGGCGGTGGCGGTGTCGTGGGCGTTGGTTCGGTGGTGGTTGGTTCGGTGGTCGTTGGCCCGGTCGGGGTGGGCTCGGACGAGCTTGGCAATGACGAGCCTGGGACTGACGACGTCGAGTCCGAGGAGCTCGATGGGACGTTGCCTGTCGACGATGTATTCGGGATCGTGTTCACGCTGGTCGGAGCGGTGGGTTGCGGCGGATCAGGTTGCTGGCTGGTGGTGTCGACGATCGGGACCACCGCGCCGTCGGTGGCGCCAGTCGTGGCGGGATCTGCGCCGGGAACAATCGGCACCGAGGCAGCGGTCCCCGCCGTGCCGTCGGTGGCGCCCGGATCGGCGAGGGTAATCCCGCCGGCCGCGCCTGGATCGTTGACCGCCCCGGTGTCACTGGCCGGCGCGGCATCGCTGCTGGCGACGTCCTGCCCTGCCGTGTTGGTGGTGTCCGGGGAGTTGCCGGAAACGACGAACACCACGGCAGCCACGGCCGCTACCAGGAGTGCGGCACCGGCAGCGACCAGGCCACCGACCCCGAGGCCCGCGAAAACTGCGCCACCACCGGCCGCCGCTCCCGCTCCGGCCGCCGTTCCGGCACCGGCGGCTGCGCCCGCGCCGCCGCCGGCCGTACCGCCCCCAGCTCCGGCCGCGCCGCCTCCAGAAGCGCCGGCGCCGGCGGCACCGGCGGCGCCGCCTCCAGAAGCGGCGGCACCGGCGGCACCGGCCGCGCCGCCCCCGCCCGCGCCCGCTGCTGCGGCTCCGGTCCCAGCGGCGGCGGCCGTGGCGCCGGACGAACCGGCGGAGGCCAACGCCGCAACTCCGATCGCGCCCGCCGCCACCGCGGCCGCCGCCGCTGCCACCCCGGCGGCGGTGGCCGCCGCTGAACCTGCAGTAGCCCCGCCGGCCGCACCTGCGCCGCCACCGGCCGCGCCTGCTCCGCCAGATCCACCAGCGCCAGAACCACCAGCGCCCGAACCACCAGCACCACCCGCACCCGAGCCGGCACCGGTGGAACCGGCGCCGGCGATCAGCGTGCCGGGTGCCGCCAGCGGTGCCACGGGGCCGAGCGTGGCCAGGTAGCCGGCCGCCGCCCCACCCAGCAACAGGGGCGCCAACAATCCGCGGAGTCCGTGGTTGACCTCTTCGAGCTCCGCGGCGAGCGCGCGACAGCGCTCGCACGTCTCCAGGTGCGCGTCCACCTGGGCCTTCTCGCGCTTGGACAGCCCGCCGCGGGTCCAGGCGCCGAGCCGCTCGACCGTCGTCCGGCACTGCTCGGCAGCGGTCTCGGCGAGATGGGCCTGCAGGTAGGCCTCCCGGAGTCCTTCCCGCGCCCGGAAGGCCAGCGACGACACCGCGCCAGGAGCCATCCCCAGCAAGGCGCCGACCTGCGCCGGGGTCTCACCCTCGACCTGGGTATGCCACAGGACCGCCTGCCACCGCTCGGGCAGCTGGGCGAAAGCCGCTGCGACCAGGCCGCTCTCCATTTTCGCCAGGACGGGATCGTCACCGACGACAGCGCTGTCGTGCGTCGTCATATCGTCGGTGAACTGCAGCCGCTTGTCCTTGCGGGTCCGGTCGTAGGCGGTGTTGCGGATCGTGGTGAACAGATACGCGCGGAACGCGGTGTCCGGTCCCTTGCCGGCAAGCAGGTTGTCCAGCACCCGGGCGAACGACTCTGACACCAGATCGTCGGATTCGGTGGCCGACCTCGCGAATTGCCGGGACAACGTGGTGGCCGCACCTGCGTGCCGCTTGTAGAGCTCGCCGAACGCCTCCCGGTCGCCCGTGCGGACCCGGGTAATCAGCTCGGGGTCGCTGACGACGTACTCGTCAGCCTCCTGGTCCGGCACGCCGTGCGCCTCCTCACTGCGATCCGAGAACCCTGCGATCCGAGAGTCCGCTGCCGTCGACGGGCGACCGTCATCCCTGCCCGGAAACGCCGACGCGATGCCTCGCCATTGTGGACTACAAACGCCCGGCGGGGGTCACCCATCGCCCACCATGTTAACCCGAATGGTCTAGCGCGGATTGGCCTTGCGGTGCGCTGAATCGGCCGTCAGCGGACCGGGCGAAAAAATACCTGCCAAGTTCGCGTGATGAGCGCGCGTACCGGGCGTCTCTCCATCAGGACCAGCGCCACGGGTTGCCGCATCCAGGTGAGCCGCGCCGACTGGCACAGCGAATTCGGACGAACGATCGAAGGGCGGTAGGCACGTGGATCAACTCCATGGGACCACCACGCTGACCAGTGCTGAACTGCAGGATCTGTGGTTCGTGCAGTCCTCGAACACCGGGTGGGTCTTTGCCTCGGACTGGCACGAACCGGCCATCGATGCGCTGTGCGAAGCCTGCCTACGGGGCGTTGACATCTGGCCCGCCGCGCGACGGCTGGGTTCCGCACGGGCCGAGGCCGGGGTGTCGCTGGGGGAGACCCTGGCCGATGTGGACGGGCTGACCCACGTGTTGCCCGGGTTGCCCACGGACGTCTTGCACCGTGCTGTGTCACTCGGCTGGGCCGACCGGATGATGGCGCCGCGGCAGTCGGTCTTCGATCCGCTGACCGGACTGGTCTCCAGGGACTATCTGCGGACCCGCGTGGGCGAGGTCTATCGAGCGGCCGACGTAGCCGCGACGAAGGTCTCCGCCACCCACGCGCTGGTGGTTGTTCGGCTGGATCTGACCGGTCGGACGGGCTGGGACCGGATCACGCCGTTGATCCTGTCGGGCGATGCGATGCGCACTGTGTTCGACGGTGGGCAGACGTTAGCTCGGTTGGCAGATCACATGGCTGTCGTACTCACCGAGCGTGAATTCATGCTGGCCCGCCGCGCCCAGCTCTTGGCGGGGTTGGTGACCGAACGCTTGGCCCGTGATGGACGTGACCCGCTGCCGGGACCCAGGGTCTGGATCGAGCGGCTACCGGACTCCATGCCCGCGGCTGTTGACCTGATCGGCCAACTGGATCACTGAGATTTTGCAAAACCCGGGGAGGGTGATCGGGCGTCGGGGATGGACGCCTGAGGCTGCCGCGGTGATCGTCTCGAGCTTGCAAACGGTGCGCAACCGGGTGTGAGGGGACGGGACGATCACCGCGCAAGCTGTCACCGGGGGAAGCACGTTGGTCATCGACCGAACGGTCTGCAGGGTCCGGTACTGGTTGCCGGCGCAAAGCTTGCAAAACGTGCAGTCGATCACGATCGTGGACGCCGGTGGACCGACAGCCTGCGCCGGCCGATTACGCTTCGGCACCGTGGACCCTCGCACCGGTATGCCCCGCGTCGGAATGGTCGGCGGCGGCCAATTGGCGCGGATGACGCACCAGGCCGGCATCGCCCTCGGTCAGACGCTGCGCGTGCTGTCGGTATCCGCCGACGACTGCGCGGCCCTCGTCACCCCCGATGTGATGATCGGCGAGCACACCGATCTCGCTGCCCTGCGGGCCTTCGCCGACGGCTGTGATGTTGTCACCTTCGACCACGAGCACGTCCCGGGCGAGCACATTCGCGCCCTCGCTGCGGACGGATATGCCGTGTACCCCGGTGCCGACGCGCTGCAGTTCGCCCAGGACAAGGCCCTGATGCGGGTCCGGCTCGCCGAGCTCGGCGTTCCCGTCCCGGCCTTCGCCGTGCTCGACCCCGGGGGGGCGGCCGCAGCGATCGTGGCCGGCGTGCGTGACTTCGGCACCGGGCACGGCTGGCCGGTCGTGGTCAAGACCGCCCGCGGCGGGTACGACGGCCGCGGCGTGTGGGTCGTGTCCGCTCCGGAGGACCTCGAATCGTTGGCCCCGAACCTGGTCGGCGCCGGCCGATTGGTCGTCGAATCCTTTGTCCCGCTGCAGCGCGAACTCGCCGCCCTTGTCGCCCGGTCGCCGTTCGGCCAGGCGGCCGCCTGGCCCATTGTGCAAACGGTCCAGCAGGGCGGCATCTGCGTCGAGGTGATCGCCCCCGCCCCCGGCCTCGATGACGACATCGCCTCGGCGGCAAGCCGTCTCACTCTTCGCGTGGCGGCGGAGCTGGGGGTCGTCGGCGTGCTGGCGGTCGAACTTTTCCAGGTTCCGCCCAGTGCGGAGGCGCCCGATGGGTTGATGGTCAACGAGCTTGCGATGCGCCCGCACAACTCCGGCCACTGGACCATGGACGGGTCGGTGACCAGCCAGTTCGAGCAGCATCTGCGGGCCGTTCTCGACTATCCCCTCGGTCGGACCGATCTCGTCGCGCCGTTCGTCGTGATGGGAAACGTGCTGGGCGGATCACCAGCCCCCACCGACGAGTCAGCTGCGGGGCACACCGTGGCTGCCACCCCGATGGGCATGGATGAACGGGTGCACCACCTCGCCGCCCGGTTCCCGGACGTCAAGGTCCACCTCTATGGCAAGGCCTTCCGGCCGGGCCGCAAACTCGGGCACGTCAACGTCATCGGCGCCGATCTCGGCGAGCTCCGGCGCCGCGCCCGGTTGGCGGCCGGCTGGTTGGGCGACGGGGTGTGGCCCGACGGGTACGACATCCACCGGCTACCCGACGACGCGCCGCTCAGCTCTCGCGGCCCGATCGCGACAGCTGGCGACCCAGCACCTGGCGACGCAACCGACACTGCGGCAGCGGCAGCGGTCGGTGGCAATGGGTCAGCCCGCAGCTCGGAGGCAGTTCGATGACCGGCTCGGTCGGAACGACCCCCGTGGTGGGCCTGATCATGGGGTCCGACTCCGATTGGCGGGTGATGGCCGCGGCCGGCGAACTCCTCGACGAGTTCGGGGTGGCCTACGAGGTCGGCGTGATCTCCGCGCATCGGACTCCGCAGCGGATGTTGGACTACGCCGGTGCGGCGGCCGGGCGCGGGCTGAGAGTGATCATCGCCGGGGCCGGCGGCGCCGCCCACCTGCCGGGGATGGTGGCGTCGGCCACGGTGCTGCCGGTGATCGGCGTACCGGTGCCGCTGGCCACCCTCGACGGGATGGACTCACTTCTGTCCATCGTGCAAATGCCGGCCGGCATACCGGTCGCCTGTGTCTCGATCGGTGGCGCCCGGAACGCGGGGCTGCTCGCCGTCCGGATGCTGGCGAGTTCGCCGGGCGATGGCGAACTCGCCGAACGGTTGGCGGTCTTCGCCGGTGACCTGGAGGCGACGGTGCTGGGAAAGCATGACGCGCTGCGCGAACTCAGCGGGCACTGACGCGACTTTGCTCGCTCCGAAGACGGTTCCGGGCGCGCTGTATGCCGTCCGAGTCATCGGTCCGCGGTATCCGGCTCGTCGGCGGGGGTGGCCAGCGTACAGCAGTATTACTCTCCGTAATCTGGTCCGAGCCAACTATCACCGCGTTTCACTATGGGGTTGTCAATGTCAGCCCGAGGCAGCGCGGGCAAGGCCATGGCGTACGTTCGGTATCTGAATTGGTTTCGGCAATGAGGCATACAGACCGAGTTGCCACAAATGGGCGATAAGCCCTTTCCGGCGTTGATTCGCCATCCATTCGGTCGCCGAAGAAGATAGGAAGGCTTGATGGCCGAGCAGTCCGAAGAATCCATGACCTCTCGTCGTCGCCTTTTGCAGGCCGGTGCGCTGACTGTTGGGGTTGGCCTGCTCGGGGCCCGAGGGACAGCCATCGCGGGTGCTCCGGCCCCTGGCGGCGGAGCGGATGGAACGGGCGCCGGCGCGGACGGTGCGCCGCCGCCGCCCGGGGCGCCGCAGAACCGCCTGCTCGCGGCGGAACCGACAGCGCCGACCTCGTACAACGGCTGGACCGTCGGCACCCCAGGGTCGACGATCGGAATCGTGAACTACGCGGTAGCAGGAACATCCGTCGTGCTGCCGCTCCGTTCCGGTGACGTCACCACAATTCTCGGCTATGTGGCAAGGCGTTTCAACGCCGAGGTGGAACCGATCCTGAAGGGCCAGTGTTGGGGCTACGACTATCGGGCGAACGTGAACAATCCCAGCGTCTGGTCCAACCATGCCTCCGGCACGGCGATTGACCTGAACTCGCTGAAGCACCCCAACGGGGCTGCCGGGACGTTCACCGCCGCAAAGATCGCGGCCGTCCGCCGCATCCTGGCGTTCTGTGGCGATGTGGTCTATTGGGGTGAGGATTATCGGGGTGTCGTCGACGGAATGCATTTCGAGATCGATGTGCCGCCGAGTGATCCGGCAGTGGCCAAGCTGGCCGCCAAGACCAGGCAGGTGAAGCTCCCGGTCGGGTCGGTCGATGTTGTGTCTTATCTCGGCAATGGAAATGTACGGGTAGCCGGCTGGGCCTTCGACCCTGACCTGCCCAGCACAGAGATTCCAATCGCAATATACGCCGACGGCATCGGGATCGGATGGTTTCCGACCGGATCGCTGCGCTCCGATGTGAATGCGGCCTACGGAATTAGCGGTCGCCACGGCTACGAAGCGTTAATTCAGTTAGGGCCGGGAGCTCACTCGGTCAATGTTTTTGCCATCAACACCCCCGCCGGTGACAATCCGTTGATCGGCACCCGGAGCGTTCAGGTGGGTGTGACACCCCTCGGATTCCTGGACTCCGCCTCGGCCAGTGGCCGGAACGTGCGCCTGCAGGGCTGGGCCTATGACGCTGATGACTCCGCTGCGGAGATCCCGGTCGCGGTCTACATCGACGGGGCGCGGCATTGCTTGGTTCCCGACCGGGCGGCCGAGGCCGGACGTGAACAACGTCTTCGGCATCACCGGCGCCCATGGCTTCGACATCACGATTCCCTGCGCACCCGGTAGGCACCTGGCCGAGGTCTATGCCATCGACATCAAAGGTGGATCGGGGAACCCGAGGATCGGATCAATGGCCTTCACGATCTGACGGGTTCGGCTGGGGGCAGGTGAAGTGGTCGTCACTGATCGGTGCACGCCGCACCGACTAGGATGGAGTTTGTTACCGGCGGCTAACATCATCCGCGGATGACTGCGCACGCGGCTCGCCCCAGCCGCCCAAGTTCGAGGGACATCACGTGACGACTGAGCTGTTCACCCTGACCGACGACCATCAGGCGGTCCGTGCGGCGATCCGGGAGATCGCCGAGGGCGAGATCCTGCCGCATGCCGCGGATGTCGACGAGCACGAGCGTTACCCGGTGGAGGCACAAAAAGCGCTGACGGCAGCCGGCTTCCAGGCCGTGCACATCCCGGAGGCTTATGACGGGGCCGGTGCCGACGCGGTGGCCACGGTCATCGTCATCGAAGAAGTGGCCAGGGTGTGTGCCTCGTCGTCGTTGATCCCGGCGGTCAACAAGCTCGGATCCATGCCGATCATTCTGTCCGGATCAGCAGAGCTGAAGCAGCTGGTGCTGCCGTCGATCGCCTCCGGTGAGGCGATGATCTCCTATGCGCTGTCCGAACGCGAGGCCGGCTCCGACGCCGCGGCGATGCGCACCAGGGCGGTCGCCGACGGCGACGACTGGGTGCTGAACGGTACGAAGTGCTGGATCACCAACGCCGGGATCTCCAGCTGGTACACCGTCATGGCCGTCACGGACCCTGACAAGAGGTCCAAGGGCATTTCAGCGTTTGTCGTCCATGCCGATGATCCCGGGTTTGTTGTCGGAACCAAGGAGCGCAAGCTCGGCATCAAGGGCTCGCCGACCAGGGAGATTCACTTCGAGAATTGCCGGATCCCGGGCAACCGGATCATCGGCGCACCCGGCACCGGGTTCAGCACCGCGATGGCAACACTCGACCACACCCGGCCGACGATCGGTGCGCAGGCGATCGGGATCGCCCAGGGTGCGCTCGATGTTGCGGTGGCATACGTCAAGGAGCGCAAGCAATTCGGCAAGAAACTCGCCGATTTCCAGGGCCTGCAGTTCATGATCGCCGACATGGCGATGGAGATCGAGGGCGCGCGGACGCTGGTCTACCAGGCCGCGGCCGCTGCGGAGCGCGGCGATGCGAACAAGACGTTCCTGTCCGCCGCCGCGAAGTGCCTGGCCTCCGACGTCGCGATGAAGGTGACCGTGGATGCGGTGCAACTGCTCGGCGGTGCGGGCTATACCAGGGACTTCCCGGTCGAACGGATGATGCGGGACGCCAAGATCACCCAGATCTACGAGGGCACCAATCAGGTGCAGCGTCTGGTGATGGCGCGCGCCTTGCTGCGCTGACCGATGCCGGCCGGTCCGCTCAATCCAGCCGGGGGAGTCCCTCGATATCGACGCCGAGGGTGACGGTGGCCCGTTCGTCCCGGGCAATGGCGACCAGACCGGCCGAATCGACGTGCGCTGCGTGAGTGACCTGGATCAGCGACCCGTCCGCGGCGAGCGCGCCGAGCAACGCCGTGCAGACGCGGTCCGGCAGGGTCAGGTCGGCGATCGACAGCACCCGGCCGCCGGTGCCGATGGCTTCGGCCGCCCTCGCGGCCCTGTCCAGCAGTTCGCGGACGGAATAGCTGCCTTCCGTGGTCAACGCAGCGGCGGAGTCGGCAGTGGCGGCGGGTTGCCGTGGTGTGAACCGGTCCGCCTGTGGCAGCACCGCGTCGGCGACATGCCGGGCATATTCGGAGATCTCGCCGGTGGCGAGGCCGAACGGATGGGATGACGCGACGATCACCTCGTCCGCCCCGGATTCGTCGTCATCGTCGATGAAGGCGGCGACGGCCCTCGACTCTGCTGCTTCGTCGTACAGGTCGGTGACGACCAACCCGGCCCACCACGAACCGAGCAACAGCGGCACGGCCTGCCAGGACCGGCGGACCCGCCAGACGACGGTGCCGCCCGTTCGCCCGCCGAGTTCGTCGACCAGCAGACCGGCGGTCTTGGCCGACCAGTTCGCCAGCGTCGCGGTGGACAACTCGGTCCGGCCGGCGCCGTGCCAGATCAGTCGCGGGCGGTGTGGGTCCGCTGCGATCAGCGGGCCGAGAAGCGCAGCGGTGACGCCGCCCGGCGGCAGGGGAGTGCTCACCGGTAACGACCCCTCAGGTGGTTCCGCCCGGCAGCACATCCGCCGGGCGCTGCGCTCATCGTTAATTGACGCACGGCACCGTCGACTCGCTCGCGGTGAGTGGCTCGGCGGCCGGAGCCTGGGTCGCCTGTTCGGCCGGCGCCGCAGCAGGTGCGGCCTGCGTCGTCGCATTCTCAGCGGCGGAGGCGGATCCCGAGATATCGAGATCTGTGCCGACCACCACCAGGATGTGGCCGCTGTTGATCGCGTCGTCCTCGACCAACTCACCGACCCCGAACGCAGCGGCCACCTGCTGGGCGGCGCCTTCGGCACCGGTTGGGTAGTGGATCTCGGTGGTCAGTTGTTCGTTGCCGGACTTGGTGCCGGACAGCACGCTGGCCTGGCCCAGCTCGAACCCGTTGTTACGGACGACCTGGGTGGCAAACGTGGTGACGCCGTCGGCCACGGTGCCGTCCTGGACGTCGACGGTGATCGACGCCGGATCCACCGCGGCCGCCGCGGCAGGCGCTTCGGCGACCGCCGTGCCGCCCGAAATGGCCCCGAAGAAGGCCTTGATCTGCGCGGGATCGGTGGCCAGCGCGTCCTTGTCGGTGGAGGATTCCGGTCCCGTCGTCGGCAGGGTCTCGAAGTTGATGTTCCCCGCCGACAGGTCGGTGATCTGCTGGGCGAACGTCAGCACCGAGAACTCCTTGTCGAAGATGACCGACCGGTCGATGGCGCCGATCAGGTCACTGAGCTTCGACGGGTTGGTCAGGGTGCCGACCGACAGGATTTTCTTGGCCGCGCCGGCCAGGAAGGCTTGCTGCCGGCGGACCCGGTCGAGGTCGCCGCCCGGCAATCCGTGCCGCTGCCGGACGAAGGCGAGTGCGGCGGTGCCCTGGACATCCTGCGGTCCGGCCTGGAAGTTCGCGCCGGAGAAATCGTCCTGGGTGGCCGCGTTAAGGCAGACCGGAATCCCGCCGATCGCGTTGGACAGCAAGTAGAAACCGAGCAGGTTCACCTCGGCGTAGTGGTCGATCTTCATGCCGCTGAAGGCCTGTACGACCCTGATCAGCATGGTGCGGCCGGCCTCGTTGGACTCCCGCTCGAGCTGCGCCTTGTCGGTGACGCCCTCGTTCACCAGCCGTTCCTCGGTATAGGCCTTCGCCGTCGCGTAGTAGGAGTTGATCTTGTTGGGGTTGTAGGCGCCTTCGCTGCCGTCCGCATAGGGGCCGACGACCTGGCCCATCACGTTCTTTCCCATCCACGTGTCCCGTGGAAGCGAGACGGCGGTGGCTTTGCCGCCGCCTTCGGGGATGTGCACCAGCATGATCGTGTCGGTATTGACGCCGCCGCCGTCGTCCTCGGTCGAGACCTGGGCCAATTCCTCGGCACTGAGTGGATTGCCGTCGGCGTCGGTCCGCGCATCGGACCCGACCAGCAGGATGGTCAGGCCGCCTTCGGAAATGACGCCCCCGTTACCCGCGTTACCGGCGGCATTGGACGTACCACTATTCGACTGCAAGGTGCCGGTGATGCCCCACGCCACGCCCGCGCCCACGAGCACGATCGCCGCCACCACGGCAGCGACGATCCGGGTCGCCAGCACGGCGCCGGAGACCCGGTGACGGCGCGGCTCGCCGGACCCACCGCTGCCGCCGGACCGCGGCGGCGGGCCGGGCGGTCGGCCGCCGGGCGGGGTGCCTCCGCCATAGGCGGCGGGAACGGGGCTGGCGGCCGAGTAGCCGCGGGACACCGGTGCGATGGGCTGCCGGGGGACCGGTTGGTCGGGGTAACTCGGGAACTTGGCGGTCGGTGGGTTCGTGTGCGACCACGACGGGCTACTGGGCGGCGCCGGCCTTGGCTGTCCGGGCGGCGTTGCACTCGGATATCCCGGGTAGGCCGGACCCTGGTATCCCGGTCCCGCATTGCCCTGGGCCGGCCGATGGGCCGGGGGGCGGGGTGCCGCCGGGCGCGGCTGATATCCGCCGTCCTGGCGGGGGTAGACCGTCGTTGAGTCGTCGAAATCGTCATTCTTCGGCGGGACCTGCGGCCCGCCCGGGCCGGCCGGTGACCCGGCGCTCGGCCCGTACCGGCGGGGCCCCCGCCGCGGATCCGAGCCATCCGAGTTCGTCATGCAACTACCTTTCCGCCCACGGTCCATGATCAGTCTGGCGTTGCACCGGACTTTTGACGTCTTGTCCCTAGACGAACCCTCTACCTGTCAGGTTGCCTGGTCACCGCCACCGGCTCGATCGCGGGTGTGGCGATCGGGGACCTGATTGCTGCCAGGGTAGCCGCGTGGACTCCCCGATCCGGTGACCTCGGTGACGGCGTGTGGCCGCGTTCCGGGCGTCCGCGCCGATGCCAACGATTCGACCTGGGTACGGCACAATGGCTCACCATGCGCATTCTCGTGACCGGTGGTGCCGGGTTTATCGGGTCGGTCTTCACCCGACATCTGCTCGCCGACGACTTCCCCGGGCTGGAGGGTGCGGAGGTCACCGTGCTCGACAAGCTGACCTACGCGGGCAACCTCGCCAACCTCTCCGAGGTCGAGGACTCCGACCGGTACAGCTTCGAACAGGGCGACATCTGCGACCCAGAGCTGACCAGCAAGCTGGTCGGCCGCGCGGATGCCGTCGTGCATTTCGCCGCGGAATCGCACGTCGATCGCTCGATCATGGGCGGCGCAGACTTCGTGCTGACCAATGTGCTGGGCACCCAGACACTGCTCCAGGCCGCGCTGGACACCAAGCTGCAGAAGTTCGTGCACGTCTCGACCGACGAGGTCTACGGGTCGATCGAGACCGGGTCCTGGGACGAGAAGCAGCCGCTGGAGCCGAACTCGCCGTATTCCGCCTCCAAGGCGTCGTCGGATCTGATCGCCCGGGCCTACGCGAAGACCCACGGCCTGCCGGTGGCGATCACCCGATGCTCGAACAACTACGGCCCGTACCAGTTCCCGGAGAAGGTCATCCCGCTGTTCGTGACCAACCTGATGGATGGCGCGACGGTGCCGCTGTACGGGGAAGGTTCGCAGGTCAGGGACTGGCTGCACGTCGACGACCACTGCCGCGGCATCGCCTTGGTGCTGGCCGGCGGAAGGTCCGGCGAGGTCTACAACATCGGCGGCGGCACCGAGCTCACCAACGCCGAATTGACCATGAAACTGATCGAGGCCACCGGGCGCGACGAGAGCTTCATCGAGCGGATCGTCGACCCCCGGGGCGGCGGGCACGATCAGCGGTACTCGGTCGACCACAGCAAGATCTCCACCGAACTCGGCTACCAGCCGCAGGTGCCGTTCGATCAGGGACTGGCCGACACCATCACCTGGTACCGGGAGAACCGGGACTGGTGGGAGCCACTCAAGGCCCGCTCGGCGATCGACCGCTGACGACGATCCCCGGGTGTTCGGACGCGGTAAGGCCGGCGCCCGTGGGGCACCGGGCGGCAAAGGCGCGGTCCGGCGTGCGCCCGGTGCAGAGGCCAAGCACGCCGCCTTTCTCCAAGCGCTATCAACAAGTGACAGCCACAGTGAGAGGTCGAACAGCGTGACATCAGTGTTGATCACCGGCGCCCGGGGACAGCTCGGCTCGGACCTCGTCGCAGCGGCTGCGATTGCCGGGATCCCGGCGCGGGCGTTCGGCTCACGGGAACTCGACATCACCGACCCGGCCGCCGTCGAAGCGGCGCTGTCCGCGTTCGCCAAGGCGGCCACCGCGGACGATGTCACCGGCCGGGCAGTGGTGATCAACGCCGCCGCCTATACCGCCGTTGACGACGCCGAGTCCGATCCGGACGCCGCGTATGCGGTGAACGAGGCCGGCCCGGCGCACCTGGCCAGGTCGGCCGCCGAACTCGGTCTCGGGCTGATTCACGTCTCCACCGATTACGTCTTTCCCGGCGACGGAACGCGGCCCTACGAGGTGGACGATCCGACCGGCCCGCACAGTGTCTACGGGGCCTCGAAGCTGGCCGGTGAGCTGGCGGTGTTGGCGGCGCATCCGGCGGCGCACGTCGTGCGGACTGCGTGGGTGTGGGGAACGAACGGCGGAAACTTCGTGAAGACGATGGCGAAGCTTGAATCGGCAAGGCCCACGCTCGCCGTTGTCGACGATCAACGGGGAACTCCCTCCTATTCCGCTGATCTGGCGGGCGGGTTGCTGGAGTTGGCCGGTGCAGCCGATCTCCCCGGCGGCACCCTGCACCTGACGAACGCGGGCGAGACCACCTGGTTCGATTTCGCCAGGGCGATTTTCGTCGAACTGGGCGCCGACCCGGAGCGGGTGCAGCCGACGACCACCGCGAACTTCCCCCGCCCGGCGCCGCGGCCCGCCTACTCGGTGCTGTCATCCGCGGCCTGGATCAAGGCCGGGCTGACACCCCTGCGGGACTGGTAGGCAGCACTGACGGCCACCTTGTCGACCGATCCGCAAGCGTTCCGGCCGACGTGACTCGCGTGCCCGCTGCCCCGCCCACGGTGGACGAATCAGGGACGGCGGACGAGTCGGTCAACGAGCCGATCTCGGCATCGGTGAGATCTGACCCACGCTGGCCTTGGCGCCTGGCCGAAGTCGTAGTTGCAGTCGGGACTGCCCTGCTGTTCGCGGCCTGGAGTTTGACGATCGATGTCAACCCGGTGGTCCGGGTCGGACAGGTCAGCGGACTGGCCGCGTTGCAGCTGCGGTTCGCCATCGTCTGCGTTGTCATTGTGGCCGTGCTGTTGTTCATCGAACTTCGTCTCCCGAGGGCCGCGCCGCACGCGCGGGCAATCGGCTGCGCCGCCGTCGCCGGTCTGTCCAGCGGGCTGGTCGCCGGCGGTATCGTCGTCGCATTGAACGGGACGCCCTGGGGGCTGTCCATCAATTACAGCGATACCGGCTGGATGCAGCAATGGGTTGAGACGATCGTCGACGGTCAGTCGATCCCCGCGCATTACCCGCCGCTGCCGCTGTATGCGCTGGCCGCCCTGCAGGACTGGGGGGATCAGCCGTTCGGCTATGCCTTCAAGGTGTTCGAGATCGTTGTCACGGCATTGTACGGACCGGCCGCCTATCTGATGTGGCGGCTGACGCTCGCGCCCCTGCCGGCGTTGGCCATCGGTGTCGTCACGATGGTGCCGTTCATCGAACCTTTCAAGCCGTACACGTTGATCGTTCTGGTCATGCTGATGCCCTTGCTGATCAAGTTTCTCGACGTGTTGCGGCGCTGTTCGTCGATGAGCAGCATGCGAGCGATCGTGACCGGCGCTGGTTTCGGGGCGGGATTCGGTGTGCTGTTCCTGACCTACTCGGGGTGGTTCGTCTGGGGAGCAGTAGGAGCAGTGGTCGCCGTCCTGGTGCTGTTGCCCTGGCGTACCGGGCTGCGTCCGGCACTGCTGATCCTCGGGTCCACCCTGCTGACCTTCGTGGCAGTTGCCTGGGTGCATATCCGCGGGTTGCTCAGTCAGACCGGCGCGGTGCAGGACGCCTACATGTACTTCGACACGGACACCGACCCCGCCTACATCGCGATGTGGCGTGACGACATGCCCGGTGATGCCGCGACCGGCGCCTGGCCACCCCTGGCGGAGTTCGCCGGGGTCGGCGTCTTCACCCTGCTGTTGATCGCCGGTCTCGCCCTGGCGATCGGACTCGGCTGGCGCCGAACGGTGGTGATCGGGATCGGCCTGCCGATGGTCAGCGCCTGGCTGCTCCGCCAGTATTTCGCCAGCCAGATGTACGACAGCGGGCTCGTCCGGCTCTACCCGCGGACGACCATGTTCATCCTGCTCGGCTTGCTCCTGTTGGGTGCGTTCGCGATTTTCTTCGCCGTCGACCGCATCCGTGACGAACTCCGCCGCCGCGCACTCCTCGAACTCACCGAACCCGACACGACAACGGCTGCCGCCGTCGACGAGGCCAATGAATCCGCCGGGGACACGCTCGAGGGCAACGACGCCTCCGATGCCCGTCGAACACCACGACGTGTGTGGCGGGCCGCGCCCGTCGCGCTGCTCCTGATCCCGCTGATGTTCACGTTCGCATCGACCGGATCGGCAACCGCCGATCGCTTCATGCCGGCAGGTGGAGGGGGCGACCGCAAGTTCATGGCCTGGATTTCGCACAACACCGTGCTGCCCGATGGAACCTGTCCGAGGTTCGCGCCGGACGGCTTGTGCCCGCTGCCCAGGAACCCCTGACGCGGACAAATCCACCATGCTCCGCGCGCCTGACCTGCAGCGGCGCTGCGGCGAACTAGCGTGTGCTCCACCAAGGAGAGCACTGAAAAACCCGACTCCTTCGTCGTCAGGTTGCTTCAGAGCTCTCCTGCTATGTCGATTGGCGGCCCCTCCTTCGTCGGGTCCGACTAGAGCGGCAGGGAGCGAAATGTCAGCGGCGAAATACGACATCGAGGTCGATCTCGGAGCACCCGGGACTTCGCACCGGCACATGGTCGAGATGATCGGGTCGAACAAGACCGTCCTGGACGTGGGCTGCGCGACCGGATACCTCGCAAAGGCCCTGCGGTCCTTCGGCAACACGGTGACAGGCGTCGAGTACGACCCGGAGGCGGCCGACCGGGCCAGGGCGTTCGCTGACCGAGTGGTGGTGGCCGATCTCGATCACGTCGACCTTCGGCAGGCCTTCGACGGCGAGAAATTCGACGTCGTCGTGTTCGGTGATGTGCTGGAGCACCTGCGCGATCCGCTGCCTCCGCTGCAGCAGGCTCGCTCGCTGCTCGCGCCCGGTGGTTACATCGTCATCTCCATCCCGAATATCGCGCACGGTGACGTTCGCATGTCGCTGCTGCTCGGGCGTTTCCCGTATCGGAACCTGGGCCTGCTCGACTCCACCCACCTGCGATTCTTCACCAGAGCCAATCTGCGCGGACTGCTGGAGGACGCCGGGTTCGCGGCGATCGAAGTGCGGACCACGACCGCACCGCTGTTCGGGACCGAGTTGGGCGTCGACCGGACGGAGGTCGATCCTGCGGTCGTTCAGCTGATCAGTGACGATCCGGATGCACTCGTCTACCAGTTCGTGTTGACCGCCGTACCGAGGGACGCCACCACGATTGCCGCGGAAACGGCCTGGGGAGCACAGGAGGGCGCCGCGAAGCTGGCCGAGATGACCGCGCGCTGCACCGACCTCGAAGCCGAACTGACCCGCGCCCAGGCCGATCTGATCCTGGCCCAGGAGACGATCGTCGGCCTCCAGGCGCAGGTCGACGAGCTGACCGCGCGGGCGGAACTGGTCACGCCGGCCGAACGGGAACTCAATGCCCTGATGGCGACCAGGACGCTGCGTACCCGATCGGCGGCGCTGCGGATGTTGCGCCGCGCCTGACCCGCGGACCGGGCGGTCGGCGGTCCGTCATGGACTAGCATCGACACGATGTGGGTGCTTCCGGTATGAGCCTTTCGAGTGACCTTCGCGCGTCGAAGGAGATTTTGTCGAACCTGACGATGCGTGAAGTGCGAGGCAAATACAAACGTAGTTTCCTGGGCCAAACGTGGTCCCTGTTGAATCCCATCGCATCCCTGGCCATTTACACGGTTGTTTTCGGTCTGGTGTTGAAGGCGACGCCGCCGCCGGGTGATCCGAGCGGGATCAACAACTTCACCCTCTGGCTGGCCTGTGCGGTGCTTCCGTGGAACTTCTTCGCCAGCACGGTGAACGGCGGCATGCAGGCCCTGCTGGGGAACGCCAACCTGGTTCAGAAGGTGTATTTCCCCAGGTACACGCTCGTTGTGTCGAACATGCTGGCCAGTTTGGTTTCCTTCGGGTTCGAGCTGTTGGTGCTGGCCGGAATCGCCGTGCTGTTCGGTAGTCAGATCTGGATCTGGATCCCGCTGGTTCTTGTTTTCGTGGTGTTGCTGGCCCTGTTCGGTCTCGGTATCGGCCTGATGCTGTCCATTGCGAATGTCTACTTCCGGGACACCGCCCAATTCATGGGCATATTCATGCAGGTCTGGTTTTATGCCACCCCGATCGTTTACCCGGTCACCCTCATTGTGGCGACCGAGGCGGAGTGGAAGGCAGCCGGAAACGATTTCCCGTTGCTCTGGTTCTATCAGTTGAATCCCATGGAACGCTTTGTCCAGATATTCCGGGATCTGCTCTACGACAACCGGCTGCCGCCGTGGGATGACATGGCTTACTGCCTCGGCGCAACAGCGCTGTCACTGGGTCTGGGCGCCTGGGTGTTCAAAAAGTTCCAGGGCAAGATCGCGGAGGAACTGTGAGCGGGGTTGCGGTCAGCGTCGAGGACGTCTCCAAGCGCTTTCGGATGTATCGGGAACGGAATCAGTCCCTCAAGGCTGCTCTGATGCGCGGCAAGCGCGCGTCGTTCGAGGAGTTCTGGGCGTTGCGTGATGTGAGCTTCGAGATCCCAGAGGGGTCGACGTTCGGCCTGATCGGCGAGAACGGTTCCGGGAAGTCCACGCTGCTCAAGTGCATCGCCAAGATCCTGCAGCCGGACAAAGGGCAGGTCGTCGCCCGGGGGCGGTTGGCGGCGCTGCTGGAACTGGGCTCGGGCTTCCACCAGGAGTTGTCCGGCCGGGAGAACGTGTACCTCAACGGCTCGATCCTGGGCATGCGCCGGAAGGAACTCGAGGCCAAGTTCGACGAGATCGTCGACTTCTCCGGTATCGAATCCTTTATCGATCAGCCGGTGAAGAACTACTCGTCGGGCATGTACGTCCGGCTCGGCTTTGCCATCGCGATCAACATCGACCCCGAAATCCTTCTGGTCGACGAGATTCTCGCGGTCGGCGACGCCGCCTTCCAGCAGAAATGCATGGACAAGTTCGCCGACTTCCGCAAGGCCGGAAAGACGGTGGTCATCGTCAGTCATGCGATGGGTTCCCTGCGCTCCATGTGTGATCACGCCGCCTGGCTGCAAAAGGGCCGGCTCGTCGAAGTCGGCACCACGGCGCAAACGGTCGACGACTATGTCGACGCCACCCACGTCGAACGCCCGGTCGAGGTCGCGGCCGACCCGAATCGTTGGGGCTCAGGTGAGGCCACGATCACCGACGTCGAGTTGATCAACGGCGTGGGTGAGCGCACCTCCAGATTCCACACCGGAGAGAAGTTCATCGTCCGGATGGACTACGACTTCAAGAAGCGGATCGACAAGCCGGTGTTCGGGCTGGCCATCACCACCCTCGAAGGCGTCTACCTCTGGGCGCTGCACAGCCGGGACGGTGAATTCGTGCCCGATTCCGTCGAAGGTAAGGGCAGTGTCGACATGACGGTCCCCAGCCTGATGCTGCAGCCCGGCACCTTCGAGATAACGGCCTCGATCGTCGACTACTCGACCACCCACACCTACGATTTCCTCCGCAACTGCACCCGGTTCGACGTCGAGCTGGGAACCCCGAGAGAGTCAGGCGGCCCGATCGCGCTCGGCGGTGCCTGGGGCAACCTGCGGCAGGGGGCCGCATGAGCGAGCGCCAGCGAGCGAACAATGGGCCAGTTGTTGGCAATCCGCGAGGGACGAGCGGAGAGCCAACATGAGCGAGCGACAGCGAGCGAACAATGGGCCAGATGCCGGCAATCCGCGAGGGACGAGCGGAGAGCTGGCATGAGCGGGCTATTGCCGCACCATCGCAAGCCCGGTGTCGTCTCCGTGGTGCTGGTCAACTTCCGGGGCGCCGACGACACCATCACCTGCATTGCCGCCCTTCGCCAACTGGATTGGCCGGCGGAACTGCTGGAGATCGTCTGCGTGGAGAACGGCTCCGGTGATGACAGTGCCGCCCGGATCCGTGCCGCCGACTCCGATGTGGTGCTGGTCGAATCGGCAGACAACCTCGGCTTCACCGGAGGCTGCAATCTCGGCGTCAAGCGCTCGTCAGGGGAGTTCGTCGCCTTCCTGAACAACGACGCACGGCCGGACCGGGCCTGGGTGCGCGCGGCGGTCGACGCCTTCAACGAAGGCTCCGATATCGCCTCGGTTGCGTCCAAGGTGCTCGACTGGGACGGGAAACTCGTCGACTTCGTCGATTCCGCCGTCACCTGGTTCGGGATGGGCTACAAGCCGTTCGCCGGCCAGCCGGATCCCGGCGACTACGACACGCCGCGAGACATCCTTTTCGGCACCGGCGCCGCGATGTTCGTCCGAGCCGATGTCTTCGAGTCGGTCGGCGGTTTCGACGAGCGCTACTTCATGTTCTACGAGGACGTCGACCTCGGCTGGCGGCTGAATCTGCTCGGCTGGAAGGTGCGGTACGAGCCGGCGTCGCTGGCCTATCACAAGCACCACGCGTCGATGAAGTCCTTCGGCGCCTTCCGCGAGAGCTACCTGCTCGAGCGGAACGCGTTGTTCACCATGTACAAGAATCTGGACGACGATTCGCTGGCCCAGTACTTCCCGGGGGCGCTGCTGCTGGCGGTTCGCCGAGCGGTGGCCAGGGGCGACCTCGACTCCACTGAACTCGATCTGCGCCGTCCCGGCGACGACCGGGCACCGGATCGTCCCGTCCCCAAGGACACGCTGGCCGGGATCTATGCGATCGACCAGTTCGTCGAGCAGATCACCTCCATGACTCAAACCCGGCACGACCTGCAGCAGCGTCGCCGAGTGGCCGATTCCAGCCTGCGGCCGCTGTTCGGCAAACTCCTCGAGCCGGCCTACCCGATTCCGCGGTACCTGGATGGTCACGAGGACATCATCAAGGCGCTGGACATCGAGGAGCCGGCCAGGAAGAAGCGGATCATCATCATCACCGGTGAGCCGGTGTCCAAGGTGATGGCCGGCCCGGCAATCCGGTCGTGGAACATGGCCGAGCATCTGAGCCGCGAACACGAGGTCCGGCTGCTGACGTTCGGAACGGTCGGGGTGTCGCCGAGGGCCTTCGACGTGCTGACGATCTCGCCGAAGGATTCGCACGCCGCCGACATCCACGTCGACTGGTGCGACGTCATCATCTTCCAGGGCCATGCGATGGCCGTTTTCCCGGCCATCCAGGACACCAGCAAGGTCATCGTTGTCGATCTTTACGACCCGATGCACCTGGAACAGCTCGAGCAGGCCAAGGAGCAGGGCCCGGTCAAGTGGGCGCGCGAGGTGGAGTCCGCCACCGAGGTGCTGAACCAGCAGATGGAGCGCGGCGACTTCTTCCTGTGCGCCAGCGAGCGGCAACGCCACTTCTGGCTCGGCCAGCTCGCCTCGCTCGGCCGGCTGAACCCGTTGACCTATGGTGCTGACAGCTCGCTGAACAAGCTGCTGGCGTTGGTGCCGTTCGGGTTGCCGTCCGCCGAGCCGGTGAAGAACGCCCCCGCGCTGCGCGGCGTCATTCCCGGCATCGAGGCCGCGGACAAGATCATCATCTGGGGCGGTGGCATCTACAACTGGTTCGATCCGCTGAGCCTGATCACCGCGGTCGACATGCTGGCCAGGACGCACCCCACCATCCGGCTGTTCTTCCTCGGCATGCAACACCCGAACCCGAACGTCCCGCAGATGCAGATGGCGGTGCGGGCCAGGGAATTGTCCGAATCACTCGGCTTGACCGGCAAGCACGTCTTCTTCAACGAGCAGTGGGTCCCGTACAACGATCGGCAGAACTACCTGCTCGATGCCGACGTCGGCGTCAGCACCCACTTCGAGCACATCGAGACGACCTTTTCCTTCCGCACCCGGATCCTGGACTACCTGTGGACCCACCTGCCGATCGTCACCACCCGGGGCGATGGGTTCGGGGACCTGGTCAGTTCCGAAGGCCTCGGGGTGGCGGTGCGGGAAGCGGATCCGCAGGCGTTGGCCGATGCGCTGGAGCGGATGTTGTTCGACGACGAGGCGAGCGCGCGGGCCAGGGCCAATGTCGGGCGGGTGCGGCAGGAGTTCACCTGGGACAAGGCACTGGCTCCGTTGGTCGAGTTCTGCCGGGACCCGCGGCCGGCCCCGGACCGCCTGCGGCTGGAGGATTCCACCGAGCGGCAGGCCAGTGTCGCCCGCGGACTGCGCGCCCGGGTTCGTAAGGACATCAAGACGGCGCGGAAATACTTGGCCACCGAGGGGGTCGGCGGGATGACGGCGGCCATCACCGCTCGGCTGCAACGGAACTCGGCCGCGCGCAAGCGCAAGGCAGCGCGGAGCTGAGTGGTGCGCGTCGCCCTTGACGGCACCCCGCTGCTCGGCCGGCGGACCGGCATCGGGCGGTACACCGAGCACCTGCTCACCGCCCTGGCGGCCCGGGACGACGTCAGCGTGTCGGCAACAGCCTTCACCCTCCGCGGCGCCGGCTCGCTGCGGGCCGCGGTGCCGCCGGGCGTGGCGACCAGGTCGCTACCCGTCCCGGCCCGGCTGCTGCGGTCGGTGTGGACGCATCTCGAGGTCCCGTCGGTCTCGCTGTTCGCCGGCCGGGCCGACGTTTTCCACGCAACGAACTTCGTGCTGCCGCCGACCGGCCGGGCCGGCGGCGTCGTGACAGTCCACGACCTGGCTTACCTGACCATGCCGGACACGGTTGATGCCACCAGTCGGGCGCTGCGCGACCTGGTGCCCCGCAGTCTGGCGCGGGCGGCCGTGGTCTGCACACCCAGCCGCGCCGTCGCCGATCAGGTGCTGGACGCCTACGGGCCGGCGGTCGCCGACATCGTCGTCACGCCGCTGGGTGTCGAGCAGTCCTGGCTGGACGCGACTACTCCCGACGAGAATCGGCGGCGGGAACTGGGTGTACCGCTCGATTACTTCCTGTTCGTCGGCACCCGGGAACCGCGCAAGGATCTGGCCACCCTGGTGGCCGCATATGCGGTATTCCGCGCGGCCTGGTCTCGGTCAGGCTCCTCGGCAACCACCGGGGGCGACCCGCCGGACCTTGTTCTGGTGGGGCCGCGGGGCTGGGGCGACGAACAGGCACCGACGACCGGGGTCCGACTGCTGGACTACGCCGCGCCAGAGGCGTTGCGCAGTATCGTCGCCGGTGCGCGGGCGCTGGTGATGCCGTCTCGGGACGAGGGTTTCGGTTTGCCCGTGCTGGAAGGGCTGGCCGTCGGCACCGCCGTCATCGTCAGCACCGTTCCGGCGCTGCTTGAGGTGGCCGGCGGGCATGCCGCCGTGTTCGAGATCGGCGACATTGACGGATTGGCTGCTGCCCTGCACGGCGCAGCGTTGCCGGTCGACGACGCAGCGGAGCAGCAGGTCCGGAAGCAACGCCGGGAGTATGCGGCCGGTTGGACCTGGCAGCGATGTGCCGAGGCGACCATGGGCGCCTACCGGATCGCCGCGCACTAAGAATCGCTCGTCGGCCTCACGAGTGGACAGGGTCGCGCTGGGTACAGTCAGCGAGCACGGTCGGTAACCAATCGGAGGCTGCTGTGGTGGGTCTGGTCTGGGCCGGTGCGTTGCTTCTCACCGCTGCGGGGCTGGCCAAGGTCTTTCGTCCCGGCCCGACCGACACGGCCCTTCGCGCAGCGAAGGTCCCCGGTGCCGCCTTTTTCGGCAACACCGGAATGGTTCGACTGCTGGGGCTGGTCGAGGTGGTCGTCGGGTTGACAGTCCTCGGCGTCGGTGGGGCGATACCCGCTGCCCTGCTGACGGCCTCGTACCTGGTGTTGACCGTCATCGCCGTGGTGATGATCAAGCGTGCCCCGACGACGGACTGCGGCTGCTTCGGCGCCTCCGCCGAGCCGGTCAGTCGCTGGCACATCGCGGTCAACGCCGGCTACACACTGGTCGCCGCGGTTGCTGTCGCCTGGCCGCAGAACGGCGTCGCCGGCGAACTGAAAAGCATTGGTGCTGCAGTTGTTCCGGTACTCGGGCTAGCCGTTCTGCTCGCCGCGCTGAGCTACCAGTTGATGACATCCCTCCCTGCATTGCTGATTCTCCGAGCGAAGGTGGCAGCCCCCAGATGATGGTGTTGATCGTGGTGGAAACCGTTGTGCTGGTGGTCCTGAGCGTGCTGGTTGTCGGGTTGCTGCGGTCCTATGCGACGGTGCTCGATCGGCTGCACCGGCTCGACGGCGGCGAGCAGGTCGGCGTCGCGGTTGGTACCGCGCGGCCGGAGTTCCGGACCGTCGACGGTGTTCAGCCGCCGGCGGACGTCAGTCGGTCGAGCGGCGGCGCGGCGGGCACTGATCGACAGCAGTTCCTGCCGGCCCACGACGTCTCCGGTGAGGGGCTGTCCGGCGAGATCGTGTCCGTCCGGACGCTCGGGGTCGAGCACGACACCGTGATCGTCTTCCTGTCCTCCGGTTGCTCGGGATGCACCACCTTCTGGGAGCAACTGGCCGACCGCAACAGCTTCAGGGCGACCGGGAACACCAGAGTGCTGGTGGTGACCAAGAGCCCGCAGGACGAGAGCGTCGGCCTGCTGCGCGAACTGCGCCCGGCCGGCGTCGATCTGATCATGTCCAGCCAAGCCTGGGCCGACTACGCCGTCCCCGGTTCGCCCTATGTGATCGTGGTCGACGGACGGTCGGGCCGGGTCAAGGGAGAGGGATCGGGTACCTCGCTGACCCAGGTCTCCGGTCTGATGCGGCAGGCCTTCGGCGACGGCGCGTCGGCGCCGGTGTTGCGGTCGGTGATGAAGCCGCGGGCGGACACCGAGCGGGAGGTCGACGTCGACCGGGTCCTGTTGGCGGCGGGGATCGGCCCCGGCCATCCCAGCCTGTACGGGGACGCGGGGACCGGCCACGCGGCGGCGCAGCCGACGCACCAGCTGCTCGACCTGACCGAGGTCGACCGTGGTGTGCAGGGCAGTGGTGTGCAGGGCAGTGGTGTGCAGGAGTGGGGAGGCCAGCGGTCCGCAGGTGCATGACCGGCAGCGGGTCGGCTGATGCGCGCCGAGCCGACCATCGGCGGTCACGGCTTCTCGGTGACCCTGCCCTCCACCTGGGAGGGCCGGATCTACCAGCGGCCGGCCCCGACCACCGCGTTCACTCCGACGAACCGGGCCGCCGCGGCGGACGGCGCCGCCCGCGCGGGTGCGGGGTGGCTGGGAGAGCGGACCCGGCCGGTGCTGCACCTGGGTAACTTCGCGTTGCCGGCCGAGCGGGGCGATTACGGCTCGGGTGCGGTCGAACGGATGGGTACCGGCAACAGCTTCATCGCGCTGGTGGAGTTCGGCCCGGAATGCCTCGGTACTGCGCTCTACAGCTCCGTCGGGCTGCCCCGGGTGACCCCGGATCGGTTCGACCCCAACGGTTTACAGCGGCGCATCCCCGGGCAGGCTGGCTTCCAGGCATTCTTCACCGAACAGAGTCGGCCGCTGTGCCTGTACGTCGTGGTGGGTTCGCACCAGAACGCGGGCCCGCTGAGCAGACAGGTCAATGCCATGCTCGATCGGGTCAAGGTCACCGCCTGATGACGATGACACTGAGCGAACGACTGGTGCACACCGTCGGTGCACGGCGTCGGCGCAGCGGGACCTCCAGGCGCGGATTCCTCGGCACGGCCGCCCTGGTCGGGGCGGCGCTGGCGGTCAATCCGTGGGGTTACCTGGTCCGGCCGGCCAGTGCCTACGAGACCGTGTGCGGATCCGAGGCGGGCTGCGCCGACGGCTACTCGGTGTTCTGCTGCACCATCAACAACGGTAGCAATACCTGCCCGCCGAATTCCTTCATCGGCGGGTGGTGGAAGGCCGACAATTCCTCTTTCTGCGGTGGTTCGGCCCGGTACTACATCGACTGCAACGCCTACCGCAACGGCGCCTGGCAGTGTCGGTGCGCCGAGGGCACCTGCGATCAGCGCCGGGTTGCCTGCAACCAGTTCCGGTACGGGCAGTGCAGCCTGGACGTGCCCGCGTCGAACACCGGGCCGGTGGTCTGCCGGATGGTGTCCTGCACACCGCCGTGGCAGCAATTCGGGGGGACCTGTACCAGCTCCAGCGCCACCGACAACCGGACGGCGACCCACTCGGCGCCGTGTATCGGCCAGTTGCCGATCGGCAGTCTGGATCTTCTCGCCGCAACCGGACGCTCGATCCACCTGGGTGGCTGGGCGGTGGATCTGGACCAGCCGTCGACCGAGATCCAGGTCGCTGTCTATCTGGACGGCGTTGGTGTCGGATGGTTCGGTACCGGCAGACCGCGGGCAGATGTGAACGGTGCGTACGGCATCACCGGTAACCACGGTTTCGACTTCACCTTCCCCGCCGCCTACGGGACGCACACCGTGCAGTTGTTCGGCATCAATGTCGCAGGCGGCGCGAACAACCCGTTGTTGGGCAGCGGCACCGTCACCGTGGGAGCCGTGCCGATCGGGTTTCTGGATGCAGTGTCGGCAGAGCCGAACAGCAAGATCAGGATTCGGGGTTGGGCCTTTGACCCCGACCAGCCGGCCACCGCGATCCAGGTCGCCGTCTACCGGAACGGCAGCGGCATCGGGTGGTTTCCCACCGGTCGGGCCAGGGCCGACGTGAATTCCGTCTTCGGGATCACCGGCGGCCATGGCTTCGACTTCACGATCGACTCCCCACCTGGCGACCAGTCCATCGAGGTTTTCGCGATCAATATCGGCGGTGGCGTCGGGAATCCGTTGGTCGGCCGGGGTCAGACCCGGGTCGGTATCGCGATGGGTTCGCTGGATCGGGTCGCGGCCGACGGAAGGTCGTTGCTCATCCAGGGTTGGGCCTTTGACCCCGACCAACCGAACACGGCGATTCAGGTCGCCGTCTACCGGAACGGCGTCGGGGTGGCCTGGTTCCCGACCGGCAGCCCGCGGCCGGACGTCAACTCGGTGTTCGGTATCGGCGGCAACCACGGGTTCAACATCAGGATCGATGCGCCACCCGGTCAGCACAGCGTCGAGGTCTTCGCGATCAACGTCGGGCCTGCCGCCGGTAACCCGTCGATCGGCAGCAAATCGGCGCGGGTGCTGTGATGGCCGGTTTCCTGATGGTGTTGGCCGCCGTGGCCGTGGTCGCGGCGATTCGGGGCGTGTGGTCGCCTTGTGGCCTGTCGATGATCTCCGCCATCAACCCGTTCACCGAGTTCTCCCGTGGCAACCGGTACGCCGTGACCTCGGTCTGGTTCATCGCAGGATCCGTGGCCGGCGGGCTTGCCCTGGGGTCCGGTGCGGCGGTCGGGGCGCTGCTCTGGGGTGCTGCCGGCACCTCGATCACGGTCAGCGCGGCCGTGGCCGCGGCCTGCTGCCTGGTTGCTGTCGCCTCCGATAGTTCGGCGGTGCCGTTCGCCCTGCCCACCCACCCGCGTCAGGTGAACGAGAGATGGCTCGGGCAGTACCGCCGGTGGGTGTATGCGGCCGGCTTCGGCGCACAGATCGGCTCGGGCTTTGCGACCTACATCATGACCGCCGCGGTGTACCTGACAGTTGCGCTGGCGGTGCTGGGCGGTTCGCCGGTGCTCGCGCTGGCGGCGGGCGCGTTGTTCGGGCTGGTCAGGGGTTCCGCGGTGCTGCTCAGCAGCACCGCAACCGACCCGGGCGCGCTGCGCCGGCTGCATCAACGTCTCGATCGGCTGGCGCCCTGGTCCCGCCGGGCGGCGATTGCCGTTGAGTCGATCGCCGCGGTGGCCCTCGCCGCGCTGGCCGGCGGTGTCATCGGCGCGATGCTGGCGATCGGGTTGCTGGCCGTTGGCGGGTTGCTGGTGCTGTCGCGGGGTGCCCAGGTGCCGAGCAGCGACGCGGGTGACGAGTTGAGCGCGCGGCGGCGCCGGTGGCCGGCGGCGGTTGCCGCCCTGGGCTTGGTACTGGCCGGTTGCGCCGCAGCCGGACCTGCCGGGTCGGCGGCGACCGGATCGCCGGTGCCGTCCGTCACCCCCGGGTCGATCACGTTGACGACCACCGCGGGAACGTCGGCCGCCGGGAGCACAGCGCCGCCGCTGGTGGAATGCGGCGACGGCGCGCTGCCGACCGTGGTGCCCGGCACCCTCACCATCGGGACCGGATCCCCGGCGGCCGCCCCGTGGTTCGTCGCGGGTACTCCGAGCAACGGCCAGGGTCTTGAGTCGGCGGTGGGTTACGCGGTCGCCGCAGTCCTGGGTTACGGCAGCGAGCAGGTCAGCTGGCTGACCGTCGATCGCTCGCGGGCCGCCGCCGGTGCATCGACCGGGTCCGACCTCGTCCTGAACCAGTTCACGGCCCCGGATTTGCCGGCGAGCGCGGTGGACTACTCGACCGGTTACTTCTCGGTGACGGACACGCTTGTCGCGAGCCGATCCGCCCCCTTGCCGACGGCATCGGTCGCCGCGCTGGCGGGTCAACGTGTCGGCGCGGTGGCGGGCTCGTCCGGCGCCGGCACCGCGGCGCGGGTGACAGGTTCTTCGCCGACCGCCTTTGCCGACCAACGCCTGGCGCTCGCCGCACTCTCGGCCGGTGCAGTGCCTGCTGTTGTGCTCTCGACGCCGGACGCACTCGCGGCTGCGGCCGCCGACCCGGGACTACTGCTGGTCGGTCAACTCCCGATCGACCCCAGCATTCAGCCCACCCAGTTCAAGGCGTTGTTGCCCAAGGGTTCTGCTTTGACGGGTTGTGTGTCCGGGGCGATCGACCGGCTCCGGGTCGAAGGCACGCTGGAGCAACTCGCCGGACAGTGGGTGGATCCGGTGGCGCCCCAACTCCGCTGACGCCCGGCCGGCGAGATACCGCAGCGGAAGGCTGATCAACGAACGACGACGTCACGACAGCCGAGGAGCGGGTTCCCGGCGCCGCCACCGGTGGTGATGGCGAACGCACAGACGGTGTGCCGACCGCTGTCAACGGCGGGGATGGTTGCCCAGAAGCCGCGGTCCGGGCCGTAACCGGGGTAGGCCGCAGCCACGTCCGGACGTAGCTCGCGCCCGATGAAGCCCGGGTACCGACGGGTTCCCGACGCACTGGTGTCATAGACGTGGATCTCGACGTGTTCGGCCCGGTTGTTCGGGTTGAGCGCCCATCCGGCAGCGCTGATGGTGTTGCCGCTGGCACTGACCAGGTCGAAGGAGCCGAAGGCATTGCGAACCTGCACATTCTTGCAACCCAGCAGGGGGTTACCCGAACCGCCCGCGGTGGTGATGGCGAAACTGCACACGGTGTGCGCACCGGTTTCGGTGCTGGGGATCGCCGCGGAGTACCCATGGGCCATGCCGTAGCCGGGCAGCGCCGCGCCGACGTCGGGCCTGCTCGACCCGGCGATGAAACCCGGGTATCGACGGGTTCCGCTCGGACCGGTGTCGTACACATGAATCTGCACCTTCTCGGTCGGGTTGTTCGGGTTGGCTGCCCAGCCGCCGGCGATCAGTTGCCCGGTGGCCGATCCGACCGCGTCCAAATAGCCGAAGGCGTCCCGCACCTGGACTGACTTGCACCCGATCTGCGGGTTGGTGTTGGGCGGCTGGACGTTCAGCGCATAGACGCAAACCTGGTTCAGGCCGGCGCCCTGCGCAGGCACCGAGGCCTGATATCCGGTAGCACCACCCGCCCACGGCACGACGCCAGCGACATCGGGCCTGGCGGCGCCGGTGAACGTGCCCGCGTACCCTGCCCGTCCGCTGGGGCCGGTCACGTAGATGTGTACCTCCGTCCGCTGGCCAGGGGCCGCGGGGTCGGCCGCCCAGCCGCCGACCCGAAGGACGTTCAACGCGGGGTTCGTGACGGCGTCCACCGATCCGATCGGGTCCGGTTTCGCAGTCGCCTGTTGGATCACCTGTGCGGCGTACGTGGCTGTGTTGCGCATCGGATCCGGGTAGCTGGCAGCCAGTTGCAGGACGGCCACGAACGTGCGATCGGTGTAGCCGACGGAGTGGATCGCGCAGGTGGGGGAGGTGAAGTAGCTGTCGCAACCCCAGCCCTGCTTGGACCCGTGCACGCCGTTCAGCGCGTTGAGACCGAAGTGCTGATCGAACCCGTCGGACCCGCGTGGCTCGGTCTGTGACATCACAACGGACAGCCAGGGTCCCACCAGCGGATCGCCGAAGGCACCGTAGAGGAATCGGGTTACGTCCCGCGCGGTGATCCGGGCGGCGCCCCAGTGACCGACTGAATCGGTGGCGTTGCTGGTGTTGGTCAACCCGTAGCGGCCGGCAACGGTAGGAATCGCATTGGGGCTGAACAGCGCAGTCGCGGTGCCGTCGTCGGAGACTCGCAACATGTAACTGAGCCGGTTCTTCACCGCGTCGGGGGTGTTGAGGTACCCAGGGTAGATGCTGGTCAGGTAATAGGCTGCGAGGAACAACTTCATGATCGACTCGGAGGCCACCTGGGTGTCCGCATTGCCGGTCTGCGCCAGGACCGCGCCACTGCCGCGATCCACCACGCTGATGAACTCGGTGACGGAGTTGGCCGAACCGTAGGCAACTGCCGAATTGACGGCATCGGTCGCGCTGGCCGCCCGTGCCGTTCCGGCAGGGCCGATACCGATGGTTGCCGCCGTCATCGTCAGGGTCATCGTCATTGTCACTGTCGCCAGGACGAGAAACCGCCGAATCCGAGCCATCTTGCCCCTCTCGGGCGCTGTGGCCATCACGTTCAGCGAGGGCTCCGCTACGGATCGTATCCAGCGGTGATTCAAGGGCTACGGAAGGACATCACCGTGTCGGCGATGCCTGCTGGAAGTTGATAGGTGGGTACCCAGCCGAGCACGCTGCGGGCAAGCGAACAGTCGATGGACGAATGGCGAAGGTCGCCGGGCCGGGCGGGGGCCGGCACTGGCCGGTCGGGGCAGCCCACCGCTCGGGCGATGAGGGTGTGCAGCTCGCGATCACTGGTCTGCACCCCGGTGCCGATGTTGAACCGTTGCCGGTCGCCGATATCGCCTGCCGCCAGGGTGAGCGCCCGCGCCACGTCCGACACATGCACGTAGTCCCGGGTGTTGCCTCCGTCGCCGAACAGCCGAGTCGGCGTCCCGGCGAGCAGCGCCTGCGTGAAGATCGACACCACGCCGGCCTCGCCGCCGGGATCTTGGCGGGGGCCGTAGACGTTGGCGAACGCCAGGTGGGTGCATTGCAGGCCGTGCAGCCGGGAGAACGAGTTCAGATAGAGTTCGGCCGCGACCTTGGAGACCGCATACGGCGACAGTGGTTCCACCGCAGCTGTTTCGGGAATGGGAAGATTCGGAGATTCACCGTAGATCGACCCGCCCGACGAGGCGAAGACGATCTTGCGAACGCCTGCCGCGATAGCGGCCCTCGCCACCGCGATGGTGCCGAGCACGTTGATGCTCGCGTCCTGGTGTGGGTCGAGAACGCTTGCCCGGACATCGATCTGGGCAGCCAGATGGTAGACGACCTCGGGAACCCGCTCAGCCAGAACGTCTTTCAGTCCGGGATCACGAACGTCCATCCGCAGGACGCGGAGCGAACCCGTGGCCTTGCTCTGCGCCGCGGCCAGGTTGTCGACCCGTCCGTTGGTGAAATTGTCGACCACAGTGACCTTGTCACCCCGGGCCAGCGAAGCGTCCACCAGTGTCGAGCCAATGAAACCGGCCCCGCCGGTAATCAGAACGTGCAAGGAGTCGGCTCCCAGGTAATCGTCAGGATCCAGGCGGGGCAGTGGGCCGCGGGTGGACGGTCGGCGGGCCGGAACCCGGGGGGGCCGACCGCGGGGAACGGGCCACCGCGACCCGCACCATCGATCCGGCGTTGCGAAAGTTCCTCGCCAGCAGTAGCGAGGGGATCTTCGCCGCCGCATGCATTCTCGACGTCCAATGCCGACGCGCGGCCTTCGCGGCCCGCTCCCAGCCCACCCGGGACATCGCCGCTGCCATCTCGTCGAAGTAGGCGCTTTCCTCGGCGAAACGGGAGCCGTCGTGCGCACCGGTCGATGAGAGGCTGGCCGCGTGCCGCCGGTACTCGATGCCCGGCCGCTCCAACAGGATGCACGTGCCACCGGCGAGCAGCAGATGCAGATACAGATCCAGGTCCAGGACGATGTCATAGCCGGGTCGAAAGCCGGTCTTCTGCAGCATTGTTCGCCGGAACGCGCAGCTCGGGAAGTACATCCAATTGCCCTTGAGCAGGGACACCGCGAGTTCCTCGCCGGCAATCGCTCGCCGCTGGTCGATTTTGGGCATCGTCCGGTGTTTGACCCGGTCGGCCATCGGCATGTGCGGTTCACCGTTGTCGTCGATGATCCGCGCGCCGGTGTGGATCCACGCCGCATCGGGGAACTCGGTGGTGTACTTCCGGACCCGGGAGATGAACGTCGGCAGCAGTCGGTCGTCGGCACCCAGGATGACGACCCAGTCGGCGGAGCTCTCGTCCGCACAGCGCTGGAAGTTCCGGTTGATACCCAATCGCTCCGGATTGGCCAGGTACCGAACCCGCGGGTCGCCGAGCCCGCGCAGCCATCTGCACGAGTTCGCCGTTCTCGGTCGCCGCGGCGTCGTCGATGACGGTGAGACGCCAGCCGCTGTCGTCCTGCGCGAGGACGCTGCCGATCGCTTCCCTGATCAATGGACCGTCGCCATACGCCGGAACCATGACGTCAACGTCCATAGCCACGGTCGAAGCGTAACGGCGCCGCGCCGGCTTCGGCGTATCCGGCGCCGCTCGGCGGTTCGGGGCCCCGGGCTCAACTCAGAACGTGCCGGCCCAATCGCGGAACAGCTCTCCAGCCGATCGCCCGCACGGCCCGCGGCAGCAGCGTGACCGCATTCAGCCGGGACGACAGGTGCCAGCGCGCCACCCGGGCCGCCCGGGTCCAGCCCCGAGCAGCGAAGACAGCGGCCTCCCGAACGAAGAAGTCGCGCTCCTCGTCGAACCGGCGGCCGTCAAGGGCCCGCACCGAGGAGTCCTGCTCGGAATGTCGCCGGTAATGAAAGGTCACCGCGGGATCGGAGACCAGGGACCCGCCGGCCATCGCCAGATCGAGCAGCAGGGCGAGATCCTGAACCACATCCAGGCCGGTGCGGAAGCCGACCGCGCGGACGGCGTCGGTCCGCCAGGCCATCGATGGGAAGTAGGTCCAATTGCCGCGCAGCAGGCTGACCGCCATATGCTCACCGGTCAGCACACTGCGACGATCCCCGGACGGGGCATAGAAGGTCTTCATCCGATCGCCCAACGGTCTGACCAGGGTGCCGTTGTCGTCGATCACCCGTACGCCGGTGTGCACGACGGTCGCCGCCGGGTGCTGGGCGAAGACGTCGGTGACCACTTGGAGGTGGTCGGGCAGCATCACATCGTCGGCGCCCATCATCAACATCAGCGGAGCCGAGGTCAGCTCCAGGCACCTTCGATAGTTGCCGTTCGCGCCGAGGTTCGCAGGGTTCCGCAGGTAGCTGACCCGCGGGTCCCGAAGCGCGGCGAACCATCGCGCAGGCTCCGGGTCCGGGTAGCCGTCGTCAACGACGATCAGCCGCCAATCCCGATAATTCTGGGCAAGCACGCTTCGGACGGCCAGCTTCATCAGAGCGACGTCCCCGTAATACGGCAACGTGACGTCGATCGGCACTGTCACTGCGGTCCTTCCGGTCGGCTCGGACGACCCGGATCGGAGCCGGCCCGCTTGCTGTGCGGGCACGATCGTAGTTTGCCCGGCGGGCTGCGGTTTCCTGGAACGGCGTCCCAGATCGGCCGGCCAGGATCGGGTGCGCAGGTCCTGGTGATCCCAGCGTGAGAGGATGCGGGCGGATTTCGAGAGTTGCGACGTCCGCGAACCGGCTTCGGCCGGAATGCCGGGGGTTTTCCGTCCGAAGGAGTTTGCCTGCGTGTCCGTCTACCAAGCAACCGTTGATCCGGCCGAACGCAACACCAGCCATTCGTTGATGCTCGAGCTGGTGGGAGCCGACCGGGTGGTGCTCGACGTGGGTTGCGCTTCCGGGTATCTGGCGGAGGCGCTGGAGAAGAATGGGTGCCTCGTCAGCGGCATCGAATACGACGCTGAGGAGGCAGAGAAGGCGAGGCCATTCCTCCAGCAGTTGGTGGTCGCCGACCTCAATCAGGTTGATCTGACCGACCAGTTCCCGGACACCAGTTTCGACACGATCGTCTTCGGGGATGTGCTCGAGCACCTGCTGGAGCCGGCGGCGGTCCTGAAGTCGTCCCTGGGGTTGTTGGCGGCCGATGGGACCATCGTGGTCTCCATTCCGAACGTCGCCCACGGGTCGGTGCGGCTCGCGCTGCTGCAGGGCCGCTGGAACTACACCCCGACCGGTTTGCTGGATCGCACGCATATCCGCTTCTTCACCGTCGACACCCTCCTGGAGATGCTGCACGACGCCGGCCTGACGGTGACCGATTTCCGGTCGACCACAGCCGACCCGCTGGCCACCGAGGTCGGGATCGACGATGCCCACCTGCCGACCGGCGTGGTCGACTGGGTGCGGAACCAAGAGCAGGGGCACACCTACCAATTCGTGCTGGCCGCGCAACGGACGACCGCTGACAACGCCGCCGATGAGCCGATGGTGGTGCCGGCCATCAGTTCCGAGCCGGTGCACGACGTTCACACCGAAGTCGCGGAATTGACCGCCCGGGTCGGTCAATTGACCGGCGAACTGGCGGCCGAGCATCAGCAGGTGGTGGATCTGCGACGGGCCGTGCTGACCAGTCGGGACCACGCGATCGGCGCCGAAGCGCAGATCGGCCGGACCAGGGCGGAGCTGGCCATCGCCCAGGCCGAGGCGAACGCGGCGCGGGTCGATGCGCACCGCTACCGGACCGAGCTGGTACGGGTCACCGAGCTGGCGCAGTCCGCACACCTGCCGGTACGGATCAGAATGGCCTTCGCGCAGCTGGTCGGGCCGAGAGTGTGGCGTTTCATGACGGCGCCGTTCCGGCCGATCCGCAAGATCCTGACGGGCCGTTACTGATGGCAGCACCTGCGCGACCGTTGTTCTCGATCGTCACTCCGGTCTACGAGCCTCCGCTCGATGTGCTGCGGGAAATGATCGAGTCCGTGCGGTCGCAGACGTTCGACGACTGGGAGCTGGTCCTGGTCGACGACAGGTCGCCGTCCGAGCAGGTGCGGGTGATCCTGCGGGAAGCAGCTGCGCAGGACCGGCGGATCCGGGTGATCGAACGAGCGACGAACGGCCGGATCGTCGCGGCCTCGAACGACGCGGTGGATGCCGCGCGGGGTGAGTTCATCGTCTTCATGGATCACGACGATCTCATGGCGCCAACGGCTCTCGCCGAAGTGAAGAAGGCCATCGACGGCGAGCCGCTGGTGGACTACCTGTACACCGACGAGGACAAAGTCGACGCGGACAACAACCACTACAACGAATTCCGAAAGCCCGAATGGTCGCCGGAACGGTTGCGCGGACAGATGTACACGGGGCACCTCTCGGTGATGCGTGCCGACCTGGTGCGCAAGGTTGGCGGATTTCACACCGGCTTCGACGGTTCACAGGATCACGACCTGACGCTGCGGGTCACCGAACAGGCGCGGGCCGTTGTGCACATCCCGCAGGTGCTCTACAGCTGGCGAGTGGTCCCCGGCTCCGCGGCCGGCGACGTCAACGCCAAGCCCTACGCCAGGGACGCCGGGCGGCGAGCGGTGCAGGCACACCTGGATCGCATCGGCATCAGCGCACGCGTGACCGTCTCCGACATCCCCGGGTGCTACCGGGTGGTGCGGGACACCGACCCCGATCAGCTGGTCAGCGTGGTCATCCCGACCCGCGGTGGCTCGGGACTGGTCTGGGGTCAGCGCCGCTGTTTCGTCGTCGAATGTGTCCGGTCCATCGTCGCCAAAGCGGGACCGGTCCGCGTTGAGATCGTCATCGTCTATGACACGGCGACCCCGGCGCGAGTGCTCGACCAGTTACGGGACATCGTCGGCGACCGGTTGGTGCTGGTGCCCTTTGACGAACCGTTCAACTTCAGCGCCAAGTGCAACGTTGGATTCCTGGCCTCGTCCGGTGACGTGATCGCCTTGCTGAACGACGACATGGAGGTGATCTCCGACGACTTCCTCGCGCAATTGGTCGCGCCGCTTGCCGAACCCGACGTCGGGATGACCGGCGCGTACCTGTTGTACAGCGACGGCACCCTGCAGCACGCGGGACACGCCTATGTGGACGGGCACTACGCGCATGCCTTTCAGGGCGTGTCGGAGGACGACCCCGGACCGTTCGGCGTGTTGCGGATCAACCGCGAGGTGTCCGGACTCACGGCCGCCTGTGTCGCTCTGCGGCGAAAAACGTACGAGGATGTGGGCGGCTTCTGGGAGGAGCTGCCGGGTTCCTTCAACGACGTGGACTTCTCGTTCAAGGTTCGGGCCGCCGGATACCGGCTGGTCTGGTTGGCGGACGTGAAGCTGTATCACTTCGAGTCGCGGACCAGGGACAAGACCGTCCTGCCCTTCGAGCACCAACTGGTGCTCGCCAGGTGGGGGTTGCCGGAACGGGACGACTATTTGCCCGGCCTGACCTACCTCTGACCCGCCGGCCGCTACTTCCTGCGCAGCAGCAGGTTGATTACCCGGCGCTTTGTCCGGATCAGCGTGATTTCCCGGTCCGACAGTGGAAAGCCCGGTTCGACCGGATCCGGCTGCGGGGTGTCAGCAGCCACCACCGTCTCGGGTTCTGGTTCCGGTTCGGGTCGGACGGGCTCTACCAGCTCAACGGCGCTTGCCGCAATCAGTTCGGCGAGTTCTTCCTCGGAGGAACCTCTTGGCACCCGGGAAAGGGCGGCATAGAACTCGAATTCGTTGAAGCCGGTCGGAATGACCCGTTCCACATACAGATCGATGAGCTTCATCCGGCCGAGTTCGGCCATCTGCGCCACGAAATCCTTCGGGGTGAACATCCACACGTGGGAATCGACGTATTTGCCCTGCTCGCCGGCGAGCCTAACCTGATCGAGCACCAGGGGAAGCGGGTACACCCGGCTGTCCTCGGAGGCCGGCATGCCGGCCCACAAGTCGGGTGCTGACGCTGTGATCAGTGACCGGAAGTGGTCATAGACCGCGCGAACGGAGGGGATGGTGTCGGGTTGAACGCTGGCCTGCAGGATCTGACCCACTGTTGTCTGCGGACGCAGCGCGTCGAACGTGTATCGACGGTCGGGGATTGCCAGTACGAGTGTGCCTCCGTCGACAAGCACCTGTGAGATCTGGCCGAGCCAGCCAATCAGGTCGGGCACGTGCTCGATGACGTGCGAGGCCACGACCCACTGGAACGGTGCGTCCCGGCTGACGGCGTCGACCAGGCTCTGGATGGAGCCATCCGGCTTGTGTAGGCAGAAATCGAGGTCCGGGACCGCTGCCGTGTCGACGCCAGGGTCGTCGACATAGTGTGCGCGAATCGTCGGCGCGTCGAAGACGTCGACGTATCGCACGTCACATTCGGACTTGAGTGCTATCGGCCGGTCGAGCGGGCCGATCTCCAACCCGGTTCCGACCGAGAAATCTGCGAGTGCAGCCATTCGGTCGCGGCGGAATTGCTCGGCTGGCATTGAACTCACTTTCCCGGAGATCCCGCTCGCCGTTGACCGGCGAGGGTGGCACTACGGTAGCGGCCCGAAACCCCGGGCTCTTCACCGGACGATCCGGTACAGATAGACCGTGCTGCCACCTTGGGTTTGCCTGCCGAACTCCGTCAGGCAGCTCTGATCAACCGGCTGATCGGCGACAACGTAGGTGACATTTTCCTTGGCGAAGGTGCTGCACGAATCGAAAGTTGCGGCGATGACGTCGGTCTCGGGGTTGCTCAGCTGTGGTTCTCCGGGCCCGGGTGTCCAGACCAGACTGGCGTATCGGTTCCACTGCTGCTCCTGCGCGCCCGTCGGGTCAATGTCCTGCCACATTTGCGCCGACGGGTACAGCTGAACACCGTTGAAGGAATTGGCGCCCGTTTCGAACAGCAAGGCGCTGAGCTGTCGATTGCCGATCCCGACCCAAGTACCCGGGGCCCGGCCGTTGGCGCTTTCGATGGCCTGGCCGGCGGCGGTCTGCCGGAGGTCGAAGATCCCCCGATAGACCGGGTTGACGCCGATGCTCAGGATCAGTGAGGCGATCAGGAAGAAGCCCGCACCCAGCATTGTTTTGCCCCGGGTGAAAAACGTGACGCTCAGGACCACCAGCACCCCGACCACCAGGTCGCGCAGCGACCCGCCTGCTTCTGTGTCACCCGCAGCGGCGAGCCAGGCGGCGACAGCGAAGAAGCTGACAGCGGCCAATCCCGTCGTGATCCAGGTGATCGGCCATGGCACCCGGACCTCGCCCTGCGCGAGTCGCCAGGCAAGCAGTCCGATGGCGATCATGCTGAGCACTCCGAGGCCGAGCCGGAGCCGATTCGCCGGTATCCGATCCAACAACAGCAGGTGCGCGATCGGATCCCATGACGGTACGAACAGGTAGGCGAGAAATACCACTGTCACTGCGATGCAAGCAACCATCGCCCACTGACGGCGGCCGTCCGTCCGCCAATCCCTGACGACGAACCAACCGAGTGGCACCAGGAGGAACAACCCGATGAGGACGGGGGTGGCCGCCTCGGACTGGTTCGGGCCCAGCGCACCGGAGTAAATGCCGTTACCGATCAGTCGCTGTCCGAACGGGGCGCTGAGAATCTGCAGCAGTCCGTCCAGGCCGATTGCACCCGTCGGATCGAGCCGGGTGCCTGGATACACCGTCCGGGTGATGGCGCTGATGGTCGATGATCTGGTGACCGCAAACAGCAGGAGCACACCGCCGCTGGCGCCGGCGGCGATCGGCAGCGGGAGCAGCCGGCGCAGGGCGCAGCGCAGGTTGCCGTCGCGAGCGGATTCGGTGAACAGCAGACCGGCGCACACGGCAGCTGCGACCAGGACTACTGGGATGATGAACGCCACATACAGGGTCAGGAACATGCAGATTGCGACGTAACCGGTCGCCGCGGCCCACAGGGCGCGCACCCAGAGCCGGGAATCGCGCAGGGCGAACAGCACCGCTGCGACGGCCAGGAAACAGAACGCCGGCGGGTAGAACGCGCTCGGCGCGAACCACCACTGCAGCAGCGGGCAGAACAGGAACGCGGTCGAGAGCGTGGCGCACACCAGTGGCCGCCGCGGTAGCAGCCCGATCATCAGCCAGTAGCAGGCGGCCGTCATCACGAAGGCCGGTAGCCACCAGCGCAGCGCAAGACCCTGACCGAGCCCCAGGAACAGGAACCCGACGACATGCGGGCGAAACAGCGTCACCCAGTCCCAGGCCGGCAGGTCCAGCAGGACGGTGGTGTCCATCCCGCCGGGGTAGACGGTATTGACGGCCGGGAACCCCTGCGATGCCTGCGAAATCAGCCAGGGCACGAAGGTGAGCCACTCATCGCTGCGGGCGGGCCTGGGCGTTCCGGCCAGCAGATTGGGATCCTCGCCGGAGGCAAACATCGACCAGAACATGCCGGTCGAGCTGCCGGAGAGGCCGAGCGTCACCAGGACGACCAGCACCGCCAGCAGGAGTAGGGGAAACCAGCAGACCGCGGGCCACCGCGGCAGGCCGGTCGCGGCAGGCTGGCTGAACTCGGCGACCAGCTGACGGGATCGGTCCCGCCAGCGGCCCGATGACACACGTCCGCCACCGGACTTTATTGTCGACATCGACGAGAACGATACTGCGGCCCTGGGCGGAAACGCGGTTGTCAGACCGTCGCGGCGCCGCCCTGTTCAGCTCGATCCCGACCTGGCCGAACCGCGTCGAAGAAGGGTCGAAACCGGGCCGCTGGGTATGCTGCGCCGATGCCTTCACCAAAGATCGGTCCCGCCATCCGGAGCCGGTTGGGTCGCTGGGAGATCCCCGCTGCTGACGCCTACCGCTCGGTTTTCATCAACCTGGAAGACTGTGCAACGCTGCTGGCCAGCCTCTGGCCCGCTAGTAGAATTCTCGAAATCGGTTGCGGTGACGGTAGTTTCGGCGAGCGACTGCTGGCCAAGTACCCAGCGGCCGAGTATGTGGGGATTGATATCGCACCGAAGCCCGGCGGGCTGTTCCGCGGTGACGTGAGCCGGGCAACGTTTCACAGCATGAGTTCGTCCGACTTCATCGCCACCTCACCGGGGGTGTTCGATCTTGTGGTCCTGGTCGACGTCGTCCACCACGTCCCGGGCCCGTTGCGCGAGCCGTTGCTGCGCGATCTGCAGTCGTTGACGGCCGTCGGTGGCCACTATGTGGTCAAGGACTGGGAGCCGACGCGCACACTCGGCCACTACGCGGCGTACGGGGCGGACCGGTACATCACCGGTGACCGGATATCGCATGTGCCATTGCCGGACATGAAGGGCATGGTCGACGGCTGGCTCGGCGATCCCTTGGTGATCGAGGCCAGGATCCCGCCGCGCCGGAACAACTACCTGCTCGGCTACCGGCGCGAGCTGCATTGAGTCACCCGCCGCGCCGGGTGGTCTGAGCAGTGTTGGCTCAGCCGACCACTTCGTAGAACCAGTAGGTGGACGGCCCGGAACTCGCCTGGTCGACCTGCTGTAGGCACCGCTGATCCAGCGGGTCCTGCGACATCACGTAGGTGACGTGCTGCTGAGCGAAGTTGCTGCAGGAATCGAAGGTGGCGATGACGACGTCGGCCTGCGGATTCCGCAGGACGGGTTCGCCGGTCCCTGGTTCCCACGCGACGCTGGCATACCTGTTCCAGACGTCGCTGAACTGCCCGTCCGGGTCGACCTCCCGCCACATCTCGACCGGCGGGTACAGCTGCACGCCGTTGAATGAATCGACGCCAGTCTCCACCAGCACCGAACTCAGTTGGAAACTGCCGATGCCGACCCAGGTTCCGGGCCGGGCGGCGTTGATTCGTTCGACATCCTGACCCATAGCGGTGTCAGTGAGGTCGAAGATCCCGCGGTAGAGCGGGTTGATCCCGAGGCTGAGCACCAGCGAGACGATCAGGAAGGCAAGCGAGGCCAGTAATGCCTGACCGCGACAATAGAGGAAGACCGAGAGCACTATCAGCACGGCCAGCAGCCGATGGTGCTCGGAATTCACCAGCGCCTGGTCGCCGACCTCGGCCAACTCGGACCACACGAGGATGATGCTGGTGGCGACCGCGCCGACGCTGCCCCAGGTCACGCCCCACGGCACCTTGACGTCACGTTCGTCGAGTCGGCGGATCAGCAGGGCGATGGCCACGACGCAGATCAAACCGAGACCGAGCCGAATCCGGCCGTTCGTCGTCCGGTCCAACAACAGCAGGCGGGCAATGCCGGTCCAGCCGGGGATGAGCAAGAAGGCGAAGTACAGCCCGGCAATCCCGATGCAGCCCAGCATCATCCACTGCAGGAGCCTGTTCTCCCGCCAGTCGCGCACGACGAACCAGATGAGCGGGATCAGCAAGAACAGGCCGAGCAGCAATGGCGTGGAAGCCTCCGATGCGTTCGGGCCGAGTAGACCCACGTATGTCTCCGCGCCGTCCAAACCGTCGGCGAACGGTGCCCCGAAGATCGCCAGCAGTGCGGAGAAACCGACGCCACCGGTCGGCTCAATTCGCTGGCCAGGGTAAACGGTGTCGGTGATCGCCTTGATGGTGTCGGACCTGGTCCAGAAGAAGAGCAGGACGATGACAACGGCAATGGCGGCGGCGACGAAGATCGGAATCAGTCGACCCAGCGCGGCGCGCAGCCCGATGCCGTTGCGACCGGTTTCCATCAGCACCGCGCCGATGCAGAGCGCGAGCGCAACCAACACGGCCGGGATGATGTAGGGCGGGTACAGCGTGAGCACGACACACACGGCGACGTACCCGGTGAGGGCGGCCCACACCACCCGCACCCACCGTCGCGGGTCCCGCAATGAGAACGCCACGGCGGCGATGGCCAGGAAGCACAACGCGCTGGGCAGCAGGATGCTCGGCGCGTACCACCAGTGCAGCAGCGGGCTGTAGAAGAAGGCGACAGCGACTACGGCGCTGGTCACCGGCCGCCGGGGAACGAGCGTGATCGCCATGCAGTAGCAGGCAGCCACCATGCCGAGTCCGGGTAGCCACCAGCGAACCGCCATGCCGTGGTCGAGGCCGAACAACATGAATCCAATGGACTGCGGACGGAAGAGTGTTGACCAATCCCAGGTCGGGAGATCGAGCAGCACGGTCATGTCCATGCCGCCCGGGAAAACCCCGTTCGTTGCCGGGAAACCCTGCGAATACTGGGAAACGACCCAGGATCCGAACGTCAGCCATTCGTCACTGCGCACTCCGCGCGGGGTGCCGGCCAGCAGGTCCGGGTCGGCCCCAGAGCCGTACAGCTGCCAGAACATCCCGCTCGATGTCCCCGAAATGCCAAGGGCGACAAAGACGATCAACAGAACGAGCAATACCCCGGGGAACCACAACAGGATCGGCCAGCGGGGCAAGCCGGTCGGTGCCGGCTGGGTGATGCGGGCCATCAAGGCGCGAGGTCGATCCCACTGGCCGGCCGGCGCCGGCGACCCACCGTCGGAGGTGGCTGTCGACATGCGGGTGTCCTTTCACGGCTGTTGCCCCGGGCGGCCGGTTGGCCCGAGGCGACCTGCCGCACGATACCGGCGGCGCGGACAATTCAGGGTGACACCGCCGCGATGCGCGCTTTTCGGCTCCGCGGGCCGGTTACAGTACCCGGATCGGTCGACCGGCCGGGGACAGTCGCGCAACTCCGGCGACAGGGGTGACAATTCACGACGTGGGCGAGGTATCAGCAGTGTCGAGTACGACTGTCGGAAGCGTTGCGGCCGCCGAATCGCAGAGCGGGCCGTCCGAGGTTGTGCCACCTGCCTCGGCCGCCGTCCGGTCCACGGAGCCGCAACCAGCCATCGGAACCGCTCCGGATCGCGGCTGCGAATTGACCATCCTGATGCCTTGCCTGAACGAGGCGGAGACCCTGGCCGTCTGCATTCGCAAGGCCAGGGGCTCGTTGACCGCACTGAACATCGACGGCGAGGTGCTGATCGCCGACAACGGGTCCGACGACGGGTCGCAGGCCATCGCAACGGCCGAGGGCGCTCGAGTGGTGCCGATCCCGCGACGGGGCTACGGCGCCGCCCTGCAGGGTGGCATCGAAGCCGCCCGTGGAACCTACGTGCTGATGGCCGACGCGGACGACAGCTACGCCCTGGACGACATCGGCGGATTTGTCCAAAGCCTGCGTGGCGGTGCGGACCTCGTCATGGGCAATCGATTCCAAGGCGGTATCGCCCCAGGCGCCATGCCGCCGTTGCACCGCTATCTCGGCAATCCCGTGTTGTCGCTGGTCGGACGGCTGTTCTTCAAGATCCCGGTCGGTGATTTCCATTGCGGCATGCGGGCGTTCCGACGGGACAAGATCCTCGGCCTTGGCATGCGCACCGACGGCATGGAGTTCGCCAGCGAAATGGTGGTCCGGGCATCGCTCAACAAACTGGCGATCACCGAGGTGCCGACCACCCTGCGACCGGACGGCCGGACCAGGGCACCGCACCTGCGAACCTGGCGAGACGGGTGGCGTCACCTGCGGTTCCTGCTGGCTTTCAGCCCGCGGTGGCTGATGCTGTACCCGGCGCTGATCCTGCTCGTCGCCGGTGGGGTCGGTCTGCTCTGGCTGTCGTTCGGTCCCCGCCAGGTCGGGGGAGTCGCGTTCAGTGTGCAGACGATGTTGGCCTGCGCCACCGCAGTGATAGCCGGTGTGCAGACCATCGGGTTGGCGATCGTTTCTCGCTCCTATGCCGCTCATTTGGGGCTCCTCCCGTCCAGTCAACGGCTGGAAAACGCCCTGGAACGGATCACTCTGGAACGCGGGCTGATCATCGGCGTGATCCTGGCACTGCTGGGCATCGTCGGGTTCGTCGTTGCCCTGATCCGCTGGGGGGCGGAAGGGTTCGGCGCGCTCGACCCGATCACCACGATGCGGTTGCCCATTCTGGGCATGGTGTTCATCATCAGCGGCCTGCAGTTGGTGATGGTGAGTTTCACCATGAGCCTGACCCGGATCAGCACCCACTGATCACGTCGACCGTCGGTTGGTCTCAGCTGTCGAGTGCGGGGGCCTGCGGCGCGACCGTCGGTCCGGTGTCACGGTCCTGCGCGGCGTTGCCGGCGCGGCGGGACGGCCGCCAGTAGCTACCCAGAACGGCGAGTTCCACCGCCAGGGTGACGAGCGGGCCGGTGATTTGTGCCAGCACGCCCCGATCCACGGCCGACAGTGGCACGAGGAAAGACACGGTGAACGCGATCGCGCCCGCAACCCACGCGAACACCAGTGCGCGGTGCCGACGGAGGGCGACCAACGCAGGTTGCAGCAGCATCACCGACATGAACAGCGCCGATGAAACGGTCAGCCAGACCAGCCCGCTGGTGTCCGTGGTGTCCCGTTCACTGCCCAACAGCATCGAAATCACCGGGCGGCCGAGGAGCGCGGTGCCGATCACCGCGACGATGCCGATGCCGATGATCAACATGAGCCCGCGGATGACGGTGGAGCCCAGACGGCGGCGGTCGTTGACCGCAACGGCGGACGTCATCGCGGGCAGGATCATTGCCTGAATCGGCCCCATGAAGAGCAACGGCACGCGAGTCAGCACCACTGCCGCAGCGAACCCGGCTGCCGTCACGGGGTCCCCCGGCAACATGGCTGTGACGACCACCGGTGCGAGATTCGCCATCGCCATCCACAGTGCCGAGGCGATCAACAACCAGCTGACTCCGCGGGCGAGCGTGCCGATGCCGGGCGCGACACCGACGGTGCCTTGATGGGATGACCCGGCATGACGAGCCGTTGACAGCGCGGCGACCCCCGGCCCGGCGCACAGGGCAAGGCCGTAAGCGACGGGGTTGGTGTTTCCGACCATCACCAGCGCGAGACATCCGAGGACCCGGGTGGCGCCGTCGAGCAGAACCGTCATCGCGTAGCGACGGAAGTGCTGGTGTCCGCCGGTCAGCCCGCGAATGAGGTAGACGGCGGCAGATCCGATGATCGCCACCGCGAGCGCCAGAACCAGGCCGAATTCGCCATCAAGTACCCGGCTGAGCAGCAGGGGGGCCGCCGCCGCAAGGGTGAGCAAGGTGACGAACGCGAGTCCGGAATCCACGGCCGCGATCCGCCGGCTAGCCAATCGGGTATCCCCACCCTTGGTGATCGAGTCGCTGACCACCCGCGAAGTTTCCTGCTCGACCGCGATGAAGACGCCGACGCCGAGCACGTTGCCGAGCAGGTAGGTCGCGGATAATGCGGCGCTGGTGGCGGCGTCGAACCGTCCGTGCCCGATGACGGCGAGAAACAGAAAACCGGATAGACCGACCAAGAGGGTGCCGGCGAACATCGCCGCCACATCTCCCTTGCCTTTGAGCACTGGAACAGGTTAGGCCGCTTCTCCCGCGATTCGGTGGCGGACATAGCACCGGCCATTCCACGGCCGCCCGGTTACGGTTGTCGTGTTCGGTGCTCGACGAGTGACATCGTCGGGCGCACGGTGGCGGTTGGCCGTTTGTTCCGGGACACCGGCCCGGACGGTCACCGACCTGCCATGAAGACATCGGGAGACACGTGCCTTGCTGAACAAGTCGGAGTCACCCGTCCAGTCGCCGGTGAAGATCACCGGGATCCGCGGCCAGCCGGTCACCCGGTCGCCCATCTGGCCGTGCGGTGCTCGGCCTACTGGCGGCCTGCCTCGCCTGGCTCCGGCTGCAACCGGACGTCCGGGACACGCTGTACGCCGAGGACGGTGTGCTGTTCGTCCACGACCAGGCCGTGCGCGGCGGTGTCACCCTGCTCTGGGAGCCCTACGCCGGCTATCAGCACCTGATCCCCAGATCGGTGGCCTGGTTCGTCACCACCTTCCTCCCCGTGCCGTTGTGGGGTCTGGTCGTCGTGCTGATCGCCTGCGCGATCGTGGGCGTCATCGCGGCGTTGGTCTTCGTCTACAGCGGCGATGTCATCGCCTACTACCCCTCGCGGATCGTGCTCGGGCTGATCGTGGTCTTGATTCCGGTCGCCGGTATGCAGCCACTGGGCAACCTGGCCAACCTGCACTGGTTCCTGCTGTACCTGATGCCCTGGGTGCTGATGAGCACCCCGCGATCCCGCCTCGGCATCGGGGTCGCGGTCGTCGTCGCCCTGCTCGCGACCGCGACGGAACCGCAGTGCCTGATATTCGCGCCACTGGTGCTCTGGCGTTTCGTGACCTTCCCGCGCACCAGGCTGGTGATGCTGGCCTGGGCGGTGGGCATCGCGTTCCAGGCGGTGACCTACCTGACGGCGCCCCGGGTGCAGACAGCCGGCCGGCCGCCATTTGCCTCGATCGCCGACGGGTACGTCATCGAGGTCGGCATGTCGATCGTCACCTCGCGCGGCTACCTGCTCGGACGCGCGGTGGTGACCGTCGGCTGGTGGATCGGCTTCGTCTGGGTGGCCGGCATCCTGGCCCTTGCGGCCTTCGGTTTCGTGCGTGGCCGGGCCCCGGTCCGGGCCATGTTGCTGACCCTGGTTCTCGGCTCGCTGGCCAGTTGGACGTTGTCCTCGGTGGTCAACAACTTTGTTGAGTTCTACTTCAGCCAGATGACACCTGAACAACTGAACAATCTGCGGCTGGGGCGATGGGGGACGTCGGCTTCGCTGATGCTGGCCGCGACAGTCCCGGTCGCCGTCGCCGCGCTGATCGAATGGCGCCCGCGCTGGTGGCCGGCCGCCGTCACCGTGCTCGGCCTGATGCTGCTCGCGATGGTGGTCAACCTGACGTACCGACCGGTCGTCCAGGGTCCGCTCTGGTCCGATCAGATCGAGGCCGGGAAGGTGGTCTGCGCGACGACACCGGACGCCACCATCGTCATCACTACAGAACCCATGGGTTGGGAACTCGGCCTGCCGTGCTCGATCGTCACCGAGTAGCCGCTGACCTGCTGTCGGCCAGCGGCCCGCCGTCGAGGAAGTGCGGCTTCAGCTTTGCCTCGAACATCGACAGTGCGGAGCCGATCGCCATGTGCATGTCCAGGTACCGGTAGGTGCCGAGGCGACCGCCGAACAGCACCGCCGGCTCGGCCGCGGCGAGCTCGCGATAGTCCAACAACTTGGACCGGTCGGCCGCGGTGTTCACCGGGTAGTACGGCTCGTCGTCGCGATCGGCGAATCGGGAGTACTCCCGCATGATCACCGTCGCGTCGCCCGGGTAATTCCGCTCCGGATGGAAATGCCGGAATTCATGAATGCGGGTGTACGACACATCGGGGTCGGCGTAGTTCATCACCGGGCAACCCTGGAAGTCCGCGACGTCGAGGACCTGCTGTTCGAAGTCGAGGGTGCGCCAGGCCAGGGGACCGGCGGAATAGTCGAAGTAGCGGTCGATTGGGCCGGTGTAAACCACCGGCACCCGGCCCAGCACCGCGGCCCTGCCGAGCGGGTCGTCGTCGAAGAAGTCGGTGTCCAGTCGGACGTCGATGCGGGGGTGGTCGGCCATCCGGTCCATCCAGGCGGCGTATCCGTCGATGGGCAGGCCCTCGTAGGTGTCGGAGAAGTAGCGGTTGTTGTAGGTGTAGCGGACCGGCAGCCGGGAGATCACCGAAGCAGGCAGCAGCGCCGGGTCGGTCTGCCACTGCTTGGCCGTGTACCCGCGGATGAACGCCTCGTACAGCGGGCGGCCCACCTGGGCGATCGCCTTGTCCTGCAATGAGAGCGTGGCCAGTGACTGGTCGACCGGTGGCTCCTGCTCCACCAAGTCGGCAATCAGGGCACGGGCCTGCGCCGGCGTGTGGGCGGCCCGGAAGAACTGGTTGATGGTGCCCAGGTTGATCGGCAGCGGGAAGACCTCACCGCGATGGGTGGTGTAGACGCGGTGCTGGTAGTCGGTGAAGCCGGTGAACCGGTTGACGTAATCCCAGACCCGCTCGTTCGAGGTGTGGAACAGATGCGCTCCGTACCGGTGGATCTCGATGCCGGTTTGTGGTTCCGGTTCACTGTGCGCATTCCCGCCGACGTGTCCGCGGCGATCCAGCACGACGACATCAATGCCCAGTTCGGTGGCGCAGCGCTCGGCGATCGTCAGCCCGAACAGGCCAGCACCGACCACCACCAGATCGGCGCGCATGTCAGGTGACAACCCGTCGTCGTCGCTGCCGGTACTGACCGGGGGCCATCCGCAGGACATCTGCGGCCACCCGCAGTCGCAGGCCGGACCGGAAGTTCGCGGCGTCCGGAACCTGCCGACGCAACAGCCTGCTGAGCGACAACGAGGCGGTGGTGAGCAGGAACCGGGCGAACTGGACGGGGGCAACGACCGGCGGTGCACACCGGATGAGCGTCAGCAGCCGGTTGCGTTCGTTGTAGAAGTGGAACAGCGCAGAGCGTTGGTCGGCAGTGGCGCCGTGCCGGTGGACCACCACCGCCCCCGGAACAGCTCGGATCATCCAACCGGCCCGGCGCAACCGCCATGAGGTGTCCAGATCCTCGTAGTAGAGGAAGAACTCGGCCGGGAAACCACCGACCGCGCGGACGGCGGCGGTGCGTAGCAGGACGGCGCCGCCGCAGAAGCCGAAGACATCCAGGACCCGCGCCGGGACGGTGGCCACCGGTTCACCCGCGCCAACGTCGATGCCGTACCACTGATCGGTCAGTCCCGCGCCGAAGTTGTTCACGGTGTCCGGTCGGTCTGCCAGCAGCATCAGCGAGGTCCAGGCGGCGGCGTCACCGTCGCCGTCGGCCGCCGCCAGCAGCGCCGCCAGCCAGCCCGGGTCGGGCACGGCATCATCGTTCAACAACGCGACAAAGGGCGTCCGGATCAGCGGTAACGCCGCCGCGACCCCGCCGGCGAAGCCCAGGTTCACCGGCTGGCGCAGCACCGACGCGGCCGGCAACATGCTCGCCAGCACCTCGGCAGTCCCGTCGGTCGAGGCATTGTCGATGACCAGCAGCCGGTGCGGCACTGTTTGGGCGGCCAGACCGGCCAGTGCCGCACCGATGAACGACGCCGCGCGATAGGTCACGACGACCACGGTGACCACGGCATCGGTGCGCCCGGTGTCGGTCACGACGTGAGGTTCATCTGGGTGGCCATCCAGGGCATTGCCTGGGTGAGGCCGGCGACCACCGTTGCCCAGTCGTGACCGTTGCCCTCACTCTCGTACTGCTGGATCTGCATGCCGGCGGCCTTCGCCAGGGGGATGAGTCGCTTGACGTCGACATCGGATTCGGTCGACCCCCAGATGAACCAGCCGGCGGAGTCCGGGTACTTGTTCGTGGCCAGCAGGTCCACCGGATTGACGGCCCGGAATTTGGCTTCGTCGCCGCCGAACCCCTTGGACACGGTCTCCTCATGGGTGCCGAGCGACGGCTCGTACTCACCGGAGATGTCGATGAAATTGGGGTAGATGTCGGGATGATTCGTCGCCTGCATGAAGGCACAGGTGCCCCCTGCCGACCAGCCGCCGATCACCCACTGTTTGGTGTCCGGATTCACCCGGATCTGCTTCTTGATGCCGTCCGGAACATCCTGTGAGAGATAGGTGTCCGCCTTGCCCTCCCAGGCGTCGGAACACAGCGGATTGCCGGTCTCCGCGCTGAGCGGGTCAGGGACCACCACCACCGGGGCGATGCCGGAGTGCTGGGCGGCGAAGTCGTTCATGATGCTCTGCACCCGGTCACCGAGGAAGAAGTCGCTGGGATTTCCTGGTTGGCCCGCCATCAGGATCAGCACCGGCAACGGCTCGGGGTTGTCGGCGAAATACGCCGGCGGGTAATACACCACCCCCGGGCGGGCCTGGAAGCCGGACTTCGTGCCAGGCAGGGTGATCTCGCTGGTGCGCCCCTTGCCGTCCGACGGGATCTGGCTTCCCGTCGGCTTCCAGCTGGTGGTCAGCGGGCCCGGCGGCAACGTCGGAGTCGTTGTCGTGTCGCCGGGGTTGACCGGCGGCGGCCCGGCGATCTCCTCGTCGGACGTCACGCCGAACACGTCACCCAGCGTCGGGTACTGGACGAAATGGATGTTCATCTGGTTCGCGGCAGCCACCACCACCAGGATCGCGGCCGGTACCGCGAGGAGCTTCTGCCAGGTGCGGGACTTGAACATGTAGCCGATGGCCAGCAGAACCCCGGCGATCATCACCCCGATCCAGACGTCGAGAATCGTCTCGAGCGGCTTGTCGGTGATCGTCGGGCCGACGTATTCACCGACCAGGTAGCCGCCGAGTGCGGAGACGACGGCGACGGACGGCACCACCCAGAACCACCACCAGCGCAGCGGCCGGATCAGCAGGAAGGCGAAGCTCGCCAGACCCAGCGCCGCGATGAGGACACGAAGCCAGCCATCTTGCAGCGAGACGCCCACGGACGGCACCTCCGGATCGGATCTGCGGCCCCCGCGGGCCACCGGGTTGGATCTTGCCATTGTTGCCTTCGCGCAGTGTTGTCGAAGACCGCAGATCCGTGTGGTCTGCTGTTCGGGTGCCGGAACTGACCGTCGTCATCGAGCAATGCCTGGCCCCGGTGCCGGGTGGTACCGGGCGGTACGCGCGGGAGATCACCACCGCACTGGCGGCGCGACCACCGGCCGGGTGGACCGTCCGGACGGTGGCGGCCTGGCACCGGAATGTGACGCCCGCGGTGATCCCGGCCGCGGACGGGCCACACCGACTGCCGGCCGGCCGGCGGGTGCTGGCGGAACTGTGGCGGCGAGGTCTGCCGCCGACGGTGCGGGGGACCAGCGTGCACGCCACCACCCCGTTGGCGCCGCGCCGCACCCGGGCGTTGGTCGTCACCGTGCACGATGCGGTGCCCTGGACGCACCCCGAGACGCTGACCCCGCGCGGCGTCGCGTGGCATCGGGACATCATCGGTAGGGCCGCCCAGCGGGCCAACGCGATCGTCGTGCCGTCGTTGGCGGTGGCCGACGACCTGTCGGGGATCTTCCCCGCGGCCGCTGACCGGATCCATGTCGTCGGGCACGGGGTGACCCCCCTGCCGCCGCCCGCGGATGCGACCCAGCGCCGGAACCGGCTCGGGCTACCGGAGCGCTACGTGCTCTGTGTCGCGACCATCGAACCGCGCAAGGGGCTCGATGTACTGGTCGAGGCAATGACATTGCCGCCGATGCGTGATCAGCACTTGGTGGTGGTCGGACCGCCCGGCTGGGGTGCTGTCGACATCGGGCAAGTCGCGTCGGCGGCGGGGTTGTCCCCGGATCGGGTCAATGTCACCGGGCAGCTGTCCGACCTCGATCTGGCCGCGGTGCTCACGGGCGCCGCGGTGCTCGCGGCGCCGTCCCGGTCGGAGGGCTTCGGCCTGCCGGTTCTCGAGGCGATGGCCGGCGGTGTCCCGGTGGTCATCTCGGACGCGCCAGCCCTGGTCGAGTTGGCGGATAGCGCGGCACTGGTGACGGCCAGGGAGGATCCGGAGGCGCTAGCCGAGGCGCTCGGGCATCTACTGACTGACGAATCGGCGGCGGATGAGCTGGCAGGTCGCGGGATCCGGCGATCGCGGGACTTCAGCTGGCGGGCCGCAGCCGACCGACTGTGGGATCTGCATACCGGTTCAGCCGCGTTCCGGTAGTTGCTCGGTGAGCCGCAGCCGTTTCCTCGTTCCCGCTGCGACATGATGACGAGATGACTCCCGTCGCTCAGCAACCGTCCGCCGCCTGCTGGCATTCGGCGTAGTGACGACCGCAGAGCGGCCGCCGGTGCCAGCCACGTCAGCCGGCCCACCAGTCGACCTGCGAGCCACCCGGTGGTCGGCTCCGTTGGCCGTCGTTGTGCTGTCCACGGTCCTGTGCGGGACGATGATGGTGGCCGGATACCTTTTCAAGGCAAGGTGTTTCGGCCCGGTCTTCGATCCCAACGGGACCAGCGGCCCGGACCTTTTCAACCGCTGGACCCGGGGGGCTTGTTACACCGACATCCAGGCGCTCTGGGGCGGCCGTCAATTGTTCGAGCACCGCTTTCCCTACCTCAACGGTGGAATGGACAGCGGCGGCGGACTGGTTGGCGGTGCCCTGGAGTACCCGGTGCTGTCCGGGCTGCTGATCTGGCTGGCCGCCGTGCCGTCCGCTACCGATCTCGACCTGCTCCGCTGGTCGGCGCTGATGCTCGGCCTGTGCGGCCTCGGCATCGCGTTCTTGTTGGCCCGGTTGACCGGTTGGCGTTCCTTGTGGTGGTCGCTCGCGCCGGCCCTTGTGCTGTACACGGTCTTGAACTGGGACATGTTCGCCGTGGTCGCCACGGTGGGCGCGATCGCCGCAGTCGTCGCCGGCACCCGCTCCGGGACCGGGCGTGGCGATGCCGGCACCGGGCACCGCACCGGTTGGCTGATGCTGGCCGCTGTGCTGTTGGCTGTTGGCGGATTGCTCAAGCTCTACCCGCTGATGTTTGTGCTGCCGATCGCGCTGTGGATCGCCCTCGGTGACCGTTCCACCGGCGCCGACCCGGAGCCGCGACGAGATCGCTGGCTACGCGCGGCGGGGTTCGGCGGGATGGCGACCGCGGTCTTCGTGCTGGTCAACCTGCCATTTGTGCTGTGGAATTTCGACGGCTGGTGGGCCGCGTACCGCTTCCAGTGGAAGCGGCCGATCGATCAATCCACCAACTCGATCTGGTACTGGGGACTGCGGCCGTACAGCGAGAGCGCCAACCTGGATCTGCAGCAGCTGATGGCACTGGGAGCAACAGCCGCCACCGGGTTGTCGCTGATCGCGATCTGTCTGTTCGGCCTGTGGCGGCGTCATCGGGACGGCGTCTATCCCTGGTTGCAGGTGAGCGCCGCCATGCTCTGCGCCTACCTGATCTTCAACAAGGTGCATTCACCGCAATACGCGCTGTGGATGATCCCGTTCCTCGTCCTCATCCGGATTCCAGCGCCATGGATTCTTGGCTATTTCGTCGCCGACGTGATGACCGGCGTCGGATTCCTGAAGATGATCGGGTCCGGGACTGATTCGATCACCGCATCAGTCTGGCCTCAGGTGCTGATTCTGGGAGTGTGGGGGCGGGTGGTCCTACTTGCCCTGCTGATCGTGGTGTTCCTCCGCGCGGAGCCGGCGTTCGGTGTCGGCGGCGCTGTGGCGGCGCTGAGCGGACCGGTGGATCCGGTGGACAGACATCCGGTAGAGATCCCGGTCGTCCCGAGCCGTTGATTGGCCGTCGTGATTGAGTAAGTCGCGCAGCCCGGGCTGCGCGCTGAATGACGGAACTGAAGGGTGGGTCATTGCGCACCGAACCTCGTGTCCTGCTCGATGCGACGGCGATTCCGGCGGAACGGGGTGGTGTCGGCCGGTACGTCGACAATCTGATCGGGGCGCTGGACGCGGCCGGTGCCGCACTGTCGGTGGTCTGCCAGAACGGCGACGCCGAGATCTTCGCCCGGCTCGCGCCGCGCAGCAGGATCATCCCGACGGCGGAAGAACTCGGCAACCGGCCGGCCCGCCTGGCTTGGGAGCAGACCACGCTGTCCCGATTGGCCAAACGATTGCCGGTCGACGTCATCCACTCCCCGCACTACACGATGCCGCTGGCGGCCTCGGTTCCCGTTGTGGTGACCCTGCACGATGCCACCTTTTTCTCCGATCGCGGTCTGCATCTCGGGGTCAAGGGTCGGTTCTTCCGGGCCTGGACCAGGACGTCGCTGCGTCGGGCGGCCATCTGTGTGGTGCCCAGTCGGGCGACGGGCAACGAGTTGGTGCGGTATGTCAACGCCGACCTCGCTTCGATGGTGGTGGCCTACCACGGCGTCGACCACGACGCGTTCCGGGTGCCGCGGCCGGAGCAGATCACCGCTGTCGCCGACTACCTGAACCTCGGTGAGCAGGGGTGGATCGCCTTCCTGGGCACGCTGGAACCGCGGAAGAACGTTCCCGCGCTGATCAGGGCCTACATCAGGGCGATGACGCCGCGCACGGACCGACCGGCCCTGGTACTGGCCGGCGCGTCCGGATGGGATTCCGGGGTTGAGCCGGCGGTGGCCGCGGTGCCGCCCGGGATGACGGTGCTGCGCCCGGGACACCTGCCGTTCGAGCTGCTGCCCGGGCTGTTGGGTGGTGCGCTGGTGGTCGCGTACCCGAGCCTGGGGGAGGGGTTCGGGCTGCCCGTGCTGGAGGCCATGGCCTGCGGCGCCGCGGTGCTGACCACCCGCAAACTGTCGCTGCCCGAGGTCGGCGGAGATGCCGTCGCCTACACCGGCACCGGCGCCGGCGACATCGCCGCCGCCCTGTCCGACCTGCTCGACCAACCGGAGCGGCGAGCGGAGCTCGCACGAGCGGCGGTCGAGCGCGCCAGCGGGTTCACCTGGGCGGCCAGCGCGCAGGCACATATGACCGCTTACGACCGCGCGGCCGCGACGGCGTCGGCATGACGGCACCCAACCCTGCTGTGCCGAATACTGCTGTGCCGAATACTGCGGTGCCGAATACTGCTGACGTGGTCGGGCTGGTCACCGTGACCTACTCGCCCGGCGAATCCCTGGACGCATTGCTCACCTCCATACCGGCGGCAACCAGCCGGCCCGTCACCGTTGTGATGGCCGACAACGGTTCCACCGACGGCAGTGTCGAGGCCGCGGCGAGCCGGCCCGGCGTGCAACTGCTGCGCACCGGCGGCAACCTCGGCTACGGCGCAGCAGCCAACGCCGGAGTTGCGGTGCTGGATCCCGACATCGCCTGGGTGGTGGTGATCAACCCCGACGTCGTACTTGCCGCGGGCTCCGTCGACGCACTGCTCGACGCCGCGCAGCGGCACCCGAGCGGTGGCGCGTTCGGGCCGTTGATCACCACTCCGGAGGGGGTGGTCTATCCATCGGCCCGGCACCTCCCGTCGATCGGCGCCGGGGTCGGTCATGCGGTGTTCGGCTGGTGGTGGCCGAAGAACCCGTGGACGCGGAACTACCGGCAGGACGCCGCCGAACCGGTCGAACGCACGACCGGCTGGTTATCCGGATCGTGCCTCCTGTTGCGCCGCAGGGCGTTCAGCGAAATCGACGGGTTCGACCCGGCGTACTTCATGTACTTCGAGGACGTCGACCTCGGCTACCGGCTCGGCTTGGCCGGCTGGACCAGCGTCTACGTTCCCAGTGCCCGGGCAGTCCATCAGGGCGGGCACTCCACCGAGCGGGCGCCGGCCGCGATGGCGCAGGCCCATCACCGCAGCGCCTACCGGTATCTCTCCCGGCGCTACCCGGCGCCCTGGCAGGCCCCGCTCCGGCTCGCCCTGAAGCTCGGCCTGTCGGTGCGTGAGCAGCTCTCGAAACGTTCCGCGAAGGTGGCGGCCGGGGCGAGTCTGCCCGAGCGGCGCGTCGGCTGACGTTCATCCGTGCAGCCTTCGCTCCGGTAGGGTCACACGCGCCCCGGGCACGCGTGACCAGGGCAGCAGGATGACAATCGGGTTGGATCGAGCAGAGCGGGGTGGCGTCACAGCCGATGAAGGGGATCATTCTGGCCGGCGGCGCCGGCACTCGACTGCATCCGATCACCCGTGCGGTGTCCAAGCAGTTGCTGCCGGTCTACGACAAGCCGATGATCTACTACCCGCTTTCCGTGCTCATGCTGGCCGGCATCAGGGAGATCCTGGTGATCACCACCCCGGAGGACAACGCCGGCTTCCGCCGGTTGCTGGGTGACGGCAGCGAGTGGGGCTTGCAGCTCACCTACGCCGAGCAGGCATCGCCGAACGGGCTGGCCGAGGCGTTCATCATCGGCGCCGATCACGTGGGCGACGAATCGGTGGCCCTCGTCCTCGGCGACAACATCTTCTACGGACAGGGATTCTCCAGGACGCTCAAGCTCGCGGTGTCCGGGGTGGAAGGCGCCGGTGTCGACGGTTGCGTGCTGTTCGGCTACCCCGTGCGCGACCCCGAGCGGTACGGCGTCGGAGAGAAGGACGCCGTCGGCCGGCTCATCTCGATCGAGGAGAAACCGGCAAAACCGAAGTCGAACCTGGCGATCACCGGCCTGTACATCTACGACAACAACGTGATCGCGCACGCCGCACAGCTGTCGCCCAGCGCCCGCGGCGAACTGGAGATCACCGATCTGAACAACATCTACGTGCAGCAGGGCAAGGCGTCCCTGGTCGACCTCGGTCGCGGGTTCGCCTGGCTGGACACCGGCACGCACGACTCACTGTTGGAAGCGGGCGAGTTCGTGCAGGTGCTGGAACACCGGCAGGGCGTGCGGATCTCCTGCCTCGAGGAGATCGCCCTCGCCTCCGGTTTCATCACCGCCGACGAGTGCCTCGCCCTCGGGCAGTCGCTGGCGAAATCCCCGTACGGGCAGTACGTGATCTCGGTGGCCAGGGCGGCCGGCGCGAAGAGCTGAGGGCCCGCCCGCGTCCGAGCGTGCGGCACTGCCCTGCCGAGAAACCGTCCAGCGTAGGAGGAACCCATTCATGGGTGGCAATGAAGACGTCGATGCTGTTGTGCTGGTCGGCGGGCAGGGGACCAGGCTGCGTCCGCTGACGCTCTCGGCACCCAAGCCGATGCTGCCGACGGCGGGTGTGCCGTTCCTGGAACACATGCTGTCCCGGATCCGGGCGGCGGGGATCACCCATGTCGTGCTCGGCACGTCGTACAAGGCGGAGACGTTCACCGACTATTTCGGTGACGGGTCCGCGTTCGGCCTGGACATCGAGTATGTCGTCGAGGACGTGCCGCGGGGGACCGGTGGGGCCATCCGCAATGTCGCCGATCGGTTGCGGGCCGACACCGTCATGGTGTTCAACGGTGACGTCGTCTCCGGGCTCGACCTCGGTGCGCTGCTCGCGACGCACCGCGACAATGCCGCCGACGTCACACTGCATCTGGTGAAGGTGGCCGATCCGCGGGCATTCGGGTCGGTGCCGACCGGGCCGGACGGCAGCGTGCAGGCCTTTCTGGAGAAGACCGAGAACCCGCCGACCGATCAGATCAACGCGGGTTGCTATGTGTTCCGGCGCAGCGTGGTGGACGCCATCCCGCCGGGCCGGGTGGTGTCCGTCGAGCGGGAGACCTTCCCCGGTCTGCTGGCGTCGAACGCCAGGGTGTTCGGTCATATCGACTCGACCTACTGGCTGGATCTGGGCACGCCCGCGGCGTTCGTCCGCGGCTCCGCCGATCTGGTCACCGGGGTGGCACCGACCGATGCCCTCCCCGGGCCGACCGGTGCCAGCCTGGTGTTGCCCGGCGCGGTCGTCGATGCCACGGCGACCATTTCCGGCGGCGCGACCATCGGCCGCGACGTCACCGTTGCAGCGGGCGCCACCGTGGACGGGTCGGTGATCTTCGACGGCGCCCGGATCGCCGGCGGCGCTCAGGTCACCCGGTCGATCGTCGGTGTTGGTGCGGTGATCGGCGCCGATGCGGTCCTGCAGGACGCCGTCATCGGTGACGGTGCGGTGATCGGTGACCGGTGCGAATTGCTGTCCGGTATCCGCATCTGGCCAGGGGTCATGCTGCCCGCTGCCAGTGTGCGGTTCTCCGCGGAGCCCTGACAGCCGCCGACGAGCGGCTACTAGCGGTCCGCGGTCGACGGCTTGCCGACCGCCGCCAACCAGGCCTGCCCGACGACCGCGGGTCCGAACTTCGCGACCGTCACGTGCCTGCCCGCCGCTACGGTCGATTCCCACAGGTCTGCCTCGGTGTAGAGCCGCACCACCTGGGCTGCGAACGATTCGGCGTCATCGGCGATCAGCAGCGCGCCGTCCGCTGCGTCGGCGATGCCCTCGGCGCCGGCGGAGGTGGTGACGACCGGTAGCCCGTTGACCATGGCCTCCACGACCTTCCCCTTGACTCCGGCGCCGTACCGCAGCGGCGCCACACTGACCCGGCTCCGGTCCAGGACCGGCGCGAGATCGGCGACCCAACCCAGCACCTCGACTCCATCGATGCTGCCGAGTTCGGTGATCTCGGGCGGCATCGAGCTGCCGACGATGCGGATCACGACATCCGGTAGTTGGGCCCGGACCAGCGGGAAGATGTCGGTCACGAACCACGCAACGGCGTCGGCGTTCGGTGGGTGCCGGAAGCCGCCGACGAACAGCAGACCGTGCCGCTGGTCGCGGGTGGCGGTGGGAAAGCGCGGCCGGTGCACGTTCGACACCACTCGGACGTCGGCGTCGGGAGTGATGTCGCGCAAGTACTGCTGCTCCGCCTCGGAGACGACGAGCGTCACGTCGACCGTGCGGATCAGCGAGAGCTCGAGCTCGCGGATGGCTGCGCTGACCGCCAGCAGTGCAGTGTTGTTCTCCAGCTTGGCGCGCCGGCCCTCCCGCACGTGGTGCAGGTCAACCGTGTCGTAGAGCAGCGTGGCATGCGGGGCCAGTTGGCGGACCATCGGCAGGTAGTCCCAGGCCAGATGCGGCCTGCTGAGCACGACGGCACCCAGCCGCCCGGAGTACCCCGCGAGGATCGCCCAGGGGTCGACATCGCCCCACAGCACCTCGATGCCGAGATCCTGCAGCATGTGCCGGTGCCTGGGTGAATCCGCCCTGTTGTGCGCGAGGAAGGTGACGTCGTAGCCGCCCTTCACCAGGATCTCCAGCAACGAGGTCATCCGCAGCGAACCGGAATCCTCGTCCCATTTGGGGATCTCGTGGTCGATGACCAGGCAGATCGGCCGATCGCCGTGGCGGGCGGCCAGCGCAACCGATGACTCGTGGTGCACTGCCTGCTGCTGTAGTTCGGTCGCCCACTTCTCGACGAAACGGTCCCGGTTCACCGCCTGGTACGCCTTGACCCCGGTGTTCTCGTCGGTGCCGTGGGACACGCCCTCGTGATGCACGATGCGTGATCTGGGCTGGTAGATGACCTTCAACCCCGCGGCGCGGGCCTGGAAACACAGGTCGGTGTCCTCGTAGTAGGCCGGGCAGAAGCTCTCGTCGAACCCGCCGCCGGTGCTGATCAGGACAGTGTCCCGGACGAGCAGGGCGGCGCCGGAGCAGTAGTCCACCTCGCGGCGGTACCCGTAGGCCGGCAGGTCCGGGTTGTCGCCGCGGCCAACGTTCCACCCGGCGCCGTTGTTGAAGATGATCCCGCCGGCCTCCTGCAGCCGGCCGTCCGGGTACACCAGCTGGGCACCGACCACGCCGGCCGCCGGGTCGTCGTCGAGCACTTGCACGAGATTGTCGAGCCAGCCCTCCGTCACCTCGGTGTCGTTGTTCAGCAGCAGGACGTGCTGACCGAGCCGGGCGGCCATCCCGGCGTTGGCGGCCCGCAGGAATCCGACGTTTGTCGGCAGCGAGACCACCCTGATTCCTTGGATCTGGGCCAGCCGGGCCGCCGTGTCATCCGGTGATGCGTCATCGACGACGATCACCTCGAACGGGGTCTTGCCCGGGGCTGCGGCGATGGAGGCGAGACATCGGGCCGTGAATTCCCAGCGGCCGTGGACGCAGATCACCACGGAGACCAGCGGCTGACCGCTGGTGAGCAGCGGCGGCACGAAGACCGGTCCGGGTCCGACCGGTGGCCGGACGTACTTGTGTCCGCCGCTCCAGGCGCGCAACCGCAGGTAGACACCCTTGCGGTGGGTTCCCCACGGTGCTGCCCGGTCCAGCGTGCGCCGGTAGGACGCCAAGGCCCGACGGCCCGCGGTTTCTTCATCGGCCCGGAGCCGGGCGACCTCGGCTTCGGCGTCACTGGCGCGCCGCGCCGCAGCCTGGAACTGGTGCTGCGCATCCCGCAGTTGTCCGGTGAGGCGTTCGGTCTCCGTGCTCACGGTGCTCAGCATGGTGGCGCTCGAGCGGGCGGCGAGCTCGTATTCCGCGGCAAGCCGGGACCATTCCTGCTTGCGTCGGCGCTCGGATTCCGCCTCGATCCGCAGGCCGGCCACCTGCGCGCCGGCGACAGCGAGATCACGCTTGATGGCGACGAGTTCGCTCTGTGCCGCGGCGATCGCCACGCGTTCCGCCGCGAGTGCGGAAACCAGGTCGGGCACCTGCTGATCCCGGGCATCGAGGTGGCGATCGGCGAGCTCCGGCGTCGGCATCGGGCGGTCGAGGATCTCGATGAGTTCAGCGCGCAGCGCGGTTCGCTTGCCGGCGGTGTCCGGTCCGATCACCCTCGCCATCATCTCGGCTTCGACCTCGACGAAGCGGGTCCAGGCGTGCGGATCTACGGCACCGCCGGCCGAGCCGCGGAACCGTTCCGCCAGCGCCCCGATGGATTGCTCCGGCCAGGCGCCCGGCAGTGATCGCGCGGCGAGCTTGCTGGCCAACAGGAACGCTCCGCGGGACCGGACCCACTCGACCTCGGCATTGGGCCATTCCTGGTCGATCGTGGCCAGTGAGCCATCCGATTGGACCAGCAGATTGTGCGGTACCAGATCGAGGGGAACGGTTGAACGATCGTCCAGCAGGTCCCGCCAGCCGGCCAGCACTTTGTCGACCGCGGCGGGGTCATCGGAGCACAGCTCGACGACATCCGCACCTGCGGTGAAGGGTTCGGACCAGCTTCGTGGCGGGTCGGCGATATCCTGGCCAGGGCCGGCCCGGGGGATCGGCCGCCGGGTGACGATCACGTCGCTGCCGTCGTCATGGACCGTGGTCTGGACGGCGTACCCGGTGCTGCGTTCGCTGGACCAAGCGGTGGCCAACCAGCCGGGGCGGCACAGCTGCAGCGCCGGCATGCCCTTTGCGGCCAGCACGACAAGAGAGTTGGCGGTGGCAGGTCCGAGGCCGGCCCGCGACAACGTTCGCCACAATCGCCATTCAGCGGCCAGCCGCGGGCGCGGGGATTGCCAGTCCGGGCTGGGGAAGAGCGGCAGTCGCCAGGTGAGTTCGACGGCCCGATCGAAGAGTTCGTCCGCGATCAGGGCCCGCGGGATCTTGTAGTCGGGGAACACACTCAGGCTGCGATCGACGGTGAGTCCCGCGGTTTCCACCAGCGTGCACAACTCCGAACGGGCGAAGACCCTGGCGTGACTGCCCTGTGGGTAGCCCTCCAGCGAGTCGAAGACCCGGTCGGTGTGATCTTCCGGTGCACCCGCGAGGTACTTCACACCAAGGGCATTCTCGATCGCCAGGATCAGTACGCCGCCGTCCACGAGGCGTTCCTGACACTGGCGCAGGAACTCGACATAGGGCGACGCATCCGCAGCACCTGATCCGACGTATTCGAGAACGCCGACGACGACCACGACGTCGTAGATCGGGTCCGCTGGAATGTCCTCAATGGTCCCGACGAATACCTCGACGGAGGGCAGGTCGGCGGTCCGGGCCCTGGCCACCGCCGCGCGTGCCTCGACCGGCTCAACGGCGTCGACTCTGGCGCAGGTCTCCCCGAGATAGCGGGTCAACGGCCCGCAGCCGCAACCGATCTCCAAGACCTTTGCCGTTGCCGGGATGTCGAAGCCCCGCAGAATGTTGGGCCGGGATCGGCTGAGCGAATACGTCGTGGGCCAGTCGGTGGCGGCCCAATGCAGTTCGTCGCTGGTGGAGGACCGGTCCGTGCTCGCCTCGACGATGTCCAGCAGTCGCTGTTCAGCCCCGTCCCGGTAGCTGATGCCGGCGTCCCGAAGATGGCGGACAGCGGTGGTTCCACTGTCAAGTGAATCGAGAACTGCCCCCTTGCAGGCATCGTCCACGATTTCACCCATCGCCCGGGGACCTCCTCGCTGGCTCGTCTGCCGAGCAGACGTTGGTCAGTGTCGTCAGGACATTCGAAGTCTGGGCGTCCTGATTGTGGTGCCACGGTGCACTGCTGAATCGGGCAAAGCATATCCCGGCGGCAGGGCGCATCCGGCCCGTTCCGTGCTCACCGGGACCGGCTGCCGCCCGGATGGACCAGGGCAGAACGCTCGGGACGTTAACCTACGAGCACGAAATAGTCAGTTCGTCGGCTGCGCGGCTACCTTTCGGAGTGTCATGAAACTGCTGGTTCAGATTCCGTGCCTGAACGAGGAGTCGACGCTGCCCGCTGTGCTGGCGTCGATACCGGATCGCATTGCGGGGATCGACGACATCGAGGTCGTGGTGATCGACGATGGCTCCACCGATGGAACCAGCGCGGTCGCCAGGGCGCATGGGGCCGCTGTCATCCGGCACCCGGGAACCATGGGCCTGGCCAGGTCGTTCCGGGACGGGATCGATTACGCGCTGTCCCGGGGTGCCGACATTGTTGTCAATACCGACGGGGACAACCAGTATCCGCAGGAGCGCATCCCGGACCTGATCGAACCGATCCTGCTGGATAAGGCCGACATCGTGATCGGCGACCGGCAAACGGCGCAAATCGCGCATTTCTCGCGTTTCAAGAAGACCATGCAGCGGGTCGGCAGCGGGGTGGTGAACAAGGCTGCCCGGACGGAGTTGCCGGATGCCGCGTCGGGTTTTCGCGCCTATTCCCGGGCCTCGCTCATGCGGATCAACATCATCACCGAATTCAGTTATTGCATGGAAACGATCATCCAGGCCGGCAACCGTCGACTCCGGATCGAAAGCATCAAGATCGACACCAATGCCAAGACCCGCGAGTCGAGGTTGTTCAAGAACATGTGGCACCACATGTTCAAGTCGGGTGTGGCGATCGTCCGCAGCTACCTGATGTTCCGACCGTACATTTTGCTCGCCACCCTGGGAACGATCTTCGGACTAGTGGGGGCAATACCGTTCGTCCGGTTCGGCATCCTGTGGCTCTCCGACAACGACGGCGGACACATTCAATCCTTGATCTTCGGGACGTCCATGCTGGTGGCGTCGCTGCTGTGTTATTCGCTGTTGATCATTGCTGATCTTCAGCGGACAAATCGAATTCTGCTGGAGGAGAGCCTCGAACGGATCAAGAACCTGCAATACCCCGGCCCGGATGTCGACGCCGGGCGCAATGGCGGATATCGAGAGAACGGCTATTCCACGGCGGGCCGGCAACCGACCGAATCCGGCGTCACACAAGTCCCCGACCGGAATGGCAGTTCGGTAACAACCGTCGCGACGTGACGCCAGTGGTCGAAGCGCACACCGACTGGCTCTGGAGAGTTCGACCGGCCGGATGGGCTCGTCGGCCGTCTTAGCAGGTGACGGTGGGTTTGGGGGTGATCTTCCAGATCGCGCCGTACCTACCTTTGCTGTCCGGCAACTCGGTGAAGTCGTACCGCGTGCTCTGCGGAACCTTGCTCGCGATGGCGACCGCGTAGAAGTCCCAGACCAGATAGGCATTTCCGGACGGGATCCCGGTGGCCGGATCGCAGGCCGACACGGTTTCCAGGTTGCCCAGCGAGATGTCCCCGTACAACGCCACCACAGGGGCTGACCACCAACCGCTGCCGTACATGGTGTTGCCCTCCGCCGCGAGTGACGATGCCGCCTGCGCGAGTCGTTCTGCGCTGTCGATGCTCGACGAATCAGCCGACGCGATGCTGCGCACCTGCTTGCTCATCGTGGTCACGGCCGGCAGCAGGCAGACCACGGCCAGCACGGCCACGATCGCCCAACCTGTCCGGGCCAGCAGGCTCCGCGGGTTCGACTCGGCGGTGGTTGAACGAGCATTCCAGCTGTCCTTCGCCATCCCGGCCAGCAGGAGTGCCAGGAAAACAATGGCGATCAGTGCGATGACCAGCCTTCGGAGCCAGGCCTTGGAGGTCGGCGTGATGGCCAACCACCAGATCAGGTAGCCGCCCGCGTAGCTGGCCAGCATCACCGCCAGGAGCGTTCCGGGTAGCGCCAACCACCGCTGCCAGGGCAGCTGCCGGGTCACGAACAGCGCGATGAGGGTGATGAAGGGCAGTCCGAGAGCGAGCAGCAGCAGAACCGGATTGATGCCCGTGGCCACCGAGAGCAGATGAACGTGGTCGGCAATCTTGCGGACCGGGCCGACACCGGAGTCCGGTGTTATCCCGGCTGCCTCCGACACTCCGGCCTGGGCGCCGACAAATCCGAGCAAATTCGTCCAGTAGGACACGTAGTCGGCTGGCCCAAGACTGACCAACCGGTGCAGCTCGACCAGGATCAGCGGCAGCGCCGTGCACAGCACCGTCGCGGCCAACCCGGACCGTCGCACGGCGGGCCGGGCGAGTGCGACGCCGACCAGGCCGAGCAGCAGCACCGGGAGCGCCAGCAGGGCAATGATCTTGACGGTCAACGCCACCCCGATCAGGGCGAAGGCCGTACCGACCGCCAGCACCGGCCGTCGATTGCCTGCCGCGGCCGCTCCGACCAGGACGAAGGCGGCGATGACCAGCGCCGCGACGACGTATTCGCCGTAGCCCTTCATGGAGTTCTCGACCATGCCCGGGGTCGCGAACAGCACGATGAACGGGCCGATCGTGCGCAGCACCGGCCAGCTCCGCAGCCCGTAGCTGACAGAGACCAGCAACAGTCCGAGGAAGAGCAGGTTCGGCAATTCGTAGACGAAGGTGCCGCCGCCGAAGACCTTGATGAAGGCGGCAGCCAGAAAGATGTACGCGCCCGATGTCTGGATCTCGAACGGGAACTCGACCAGCTCTCCGTAGAACCGGACGTAGCCCAACCCGTTGCTCAGGTTCTCGGCCACCTGCAGATTCATCGCCCCATCGAAGGAGGGGCCGGTGACAGTCGCGTACCGGACCAACAGCGCGAACGGGATGAGCACTCCGAACACCGCGCCGACGCGGGCCCACGGAAGCTTCCGGAACCCGGCTGACGCCGACACGCCGCCAGTTCTGTCGGTAGCGGGATCAGCCGGATGCCCCTCGACCGAGGTGTCGAGCGCCATCAACGGCCCGTCGCCACGATTGAGCCGGATTCCACGTCCATGAGGGTAGACGACACGATCAATCGGCAAGTGTACTTCTGGGTCATTCGGACGCGTGCTGGAACTGCGCGGCGCAGGCCGGTATTGGTGCCTGGGTTATGTCGCCGGCCGAGACGGCTCGCTGACCTTGCGGCGTCGAAGTCCCCGGATCAGTGTGGGACCGACGATCACGGTGAGAACCACGAGCAGAGCTGCGGCCGTGATGACAGCCCCGGCGCGTAGCCCGTTGCCGACAAAAAAGAACTCGACCAAACTCGAACCCGGCGGGAGGTAGACCGCACCGAAGGCGTGATCGGCTTGCACCAACCTTGCGGGCTCACCGTTGACCACCACAGCCCACCCGGACTGGATGCTGTCGGCCAGGACGAGGTATCCGGCTCCGTTCGCCGTGACATCGACGGCAACTCGGTCGCCGGAGTCCGACACCACCGAAACCTCTGCTGCCTGTCCGGACGACTCCGGCCCCGGCTCACTGAGTACCACCGTTGAATCGGGCAACGAGCTGTCGGCAAGTGCGGCGCGCCGAGATGCCGGGTCCTCGATCACCGCGCTGGCAGCAGCCCAACGGATCCTGGGCAGAGCAGTCAACCGCTCCCATACCTGCAGTGCGGCGTCTGCATAGTAAAGACGCAGCCCGTCCGATTGGCTTCCGATCCGGACCGTCTCGACCTGGCCCGAAACCGAGCCCAGTTCGATGGTTTGATCAGGCACGTCCCTCGCCGACGCCGAGACCCACACCGATAGCGACCCGGTGAGCTCACCGAGATCCTCTCCGGCCACGGCGATCTGCGTCCATCCCGGTTCCCACCGAAAGCGGATGGAGGTGCCGCTGACGATTTCCTGACCGCCGGAGTCACGCACGGTGACGGTCAGGCCAATGCCATGGACGCCGTCCCCGGCCGGCGCAACCACTTCGACGGCGATGCCGCGCAGCGCCTGCGGTGCAAGGAAACCAGCGGGTACTTCGGTGGACCCGACAGTGGTCGGGACACGGCCGGCGGCTGTTTGCAGCGCCGGCGGCGGTTCGTCCACACCGACTATCGGGCCGGGAACCGGGGTGTCCGGCGCAGTCAGCACGGTCGATACCGCAAGCCGATCCAGCAGTGGATTGTCCAAGGTTCCGTCGGCCAACGAGAAACTGACCCTTGGGTAGGTCGGCGAGCGGCCGGGTGGTGCGAATGCCTCCGGGTCCAGGCTCAGGAGGTAGTCCTTCCAACTTTCGGCCTGAAAAGTATGCCCGGTGACGGCCCGGATACCGTGCGCGGACGCACTGGACCCGAGGAAAGTGCCGTCGCCCAGGAGGGCACGATCGCCGGCCGTCGCTCTTGCGGCCGCCGCAACCCCGGGCGTTTCCGGATAGAAGTCTTCGACGTTTGAGAGCGGCCAGAAGTACCCGGTCGATGTCACCGCCTGAACGCAGGTGACCGCGGCGAACGCGGCGACCGTGATCGCCAACAGGTTGCGCCGCATTCGTCCAACGCCGGCCTTTGCAGCGCCGACGTGCGGAGTTTCGTTCGAGTTCGCGGGATCGATCCGCGCCGTGGTCGAGTCAGCGGACGTCGTCAGACCGGCGCCACGGGTGGCGACAGGGCCGTAGGCAACCGTGAACGAGATGGCCACCAAAAGCAGGCCCGCCAAGCCGAGTCCGGCATCCACGCTGAACACGACGCCGTCGACCTCGTCTGCGTAGTTGATTGCGACGATTGCCGTACCGACGACGGCCGTGCCGAGAATCACCCACGCGCCGACGACGAGGCGCCGCCGAACCCGCTGCGGAATCGCTCGGACGAACAACAGGTTGAAGCCCATACCGGCCAAGGCGCATCCGACGAGCGCGACCATCGCCCGCAGCCGTCCCGGCATGTTGTTCGCGAAAACCGGGACATCGCTCAGCCAGTCTGTCCAGAATCCGTGCTTCCAGGTCAGAGCAGCGGCCAGCAGGCCGATGACGGTGAGGGTCGGGGCCGCGCCCCTGGCCACACCGAGCCACCGTCCGGCGAGGATCGCCAGCAGTGCCAGACCAACAGTCGCAAACCCGAGAAAGGCGTAGGACTCGATGGGGTTCGAGCCGACGAAACCTTGCATGACGGTGTCGCCGCCCACGAACATTCGCGGGAAAAAGACCGACAGCAATGACCGGAAGGGCAGGGTCCGGTCGAAGTAGTCATCGCGATACGAGGTGTCGGTTTCCGAAAGGCCGAAAGTCATCGGCAGAAGTTGAACCGCGGTCACTGCGATGCCCAGACCAACTGCCGCCGCGCCGCCGATGACCACACGGAAGAGGTCGCGACCGCCAACGCCGCGGAGCTCGACCACGCAACGGACCAGGAAGTAGGCGGCCCCGGCATACAACGCATGGCCCGCCACCGCTGGGAATCCGCCGAGGAGCAGCCACGCCACGACAAGGCTGATCAGCAACGCGGACCTGGCGGTGCGCAAGGCAAGGAAACGTTCGATGGCCCAGAACAGGAGGGGAATAGTCGCGGCCACACTGGACTGCGCCGGCCAGCTGGACCATGCAACAAAAAAGCCCGAGCTGCAATAGAGCAACCCGGCAAAAGCGCCGGCGGCCCAAGTCGTGCCAAGTCGACGCAACCAGAGCATCATGCCGGCAACGGCCATCGCCAGCTGGAGCAGTTTCGCCGCGCCGATCGCCCACCAGGTCGGCAACAGCATCAGAACGAAGCTGTTTGGCGTCAGGGTTGGGATGGTGGGAGCGCTCAGTAGTGGCGCGCCGGATCCGCCCAACGTTGACCACCAGGGAAGGTCACCCGACATGAGTCGCTGATAGATCTCGATGTAACCGGGGAGAAAGAAGTCGACGGAGTCGCCCACCCAGGGGCTTTGCCAAGGTTCCTGCAGCCAGCGGTCATTCCACGGCGCGAAACCCGTGAGAATGTCCACGCCCGAAAAGCTCTTCAGGCCGATGAGGGCGGGACCGAGTTGCACGGTGACCAGGGTGATAATTGCTGCGACCATGGTCAGCAGAGCAATCCGGTCGACCGGCCCACGGAACCGCGACTCGACTGAGCTCATCTGTTCGTGCGCAATTCCGCCGGATGCCCGAAGGGGTAGCCCGCCTTGCGTCACCGGTCCGGCCTCAGTCATTCCTCGCTTGTTCCAGTCTCAGCTTGGCTCTGGCCCACTTGCGCCTTCCGCACGTATCCCCGCTGCGGACAGGAACAAGAGCGACGTCTGATCCGGATAGGGCAAGGTGGGGGTGAGGCCGGGCAGGCGCCGCTCGCGTAGCTTGCTGGCCCGGATTGCCGTCTGGTAGCGAGTGCGGTGGGAGTTGTCGAAGACGATCAACCCGTCGCGAGCCAGCCGTGGAATCGCCACGCTCAGGCAGGCCTCCCGGGCCCGGCCGTCAATAACGATGACGTCGAATTCGCCGTCGGTCGCATCGATGGCGTGAACATAGGCCGAGAAATCCAGCCCCCGGTTGCCCGGCTTTGCCGACCCGATGGACGGTTCCGCTTTGGGCACAGGTTGCACCACCCGGAGGGTGACCGTCGGCAGCGCGGCCAGGGTCGGGCCGATGACGTCGGCAAACCCGGCGTGATGTTCGACCGAGATCACTTCGTCGGCTCGTTCGGCCAGCCAGACCGTGGATGCACCGGATCCATACTCGAACACCCGGATCGGCCGTGGGTGTGCGGTCATCCAGGCGTCGACGACGTCGATCGCCCGATAGGTCCACCAGGGCACACCGAGATCGGCGATGGCCAGCGAGTCGTGCACTCTGGTGAGGCTGGTGATCCAGTGCTTGAACCGGCGATCACGATGAGGCGGCTGGGCGGGCAGCACGCCGACCCGGGTCAGCGCCCGTCCGGCGCCGTTGGCCACTCCGGCATAGGTCTGTTTCGCTGTCCAGGCGAGCCGACCCTGCAGGTTAGGTGCCGGGCTTGCGGCTGCCTCGTCCGTCACACCTGCGCTGGCTGTTCGCTTGCTGTCAGTCGACACTGCGCACGCTCCGATCCTTCGAGCCCGATCGTCCGGTGGCTCGCAGCCACAGTAGGGCGCCGATACCGCCGACCGCGTCGATCGCCACGAAGATCAGCCGGGTGACGGCCGCCACGGCGGTCGCCGGGCCGGCCGCCAGGCCACAGACCAGCACGAACACCACTTCCCGGACGCCCGCACCAGCGGGAACCGGAATCGCCAGGAAACCCACGATCCAGGCAGCAACGGCCGCGAAGGCGATCCTCGCCGGCTGCTGTTCGTATCCCAGCGCCGCGGTGACCATAGCCGATGACGCACCGATCAGCAGCCAGGTCGGTACGGAGACCAGCACCAACCGGATCATCGAGCCCCAGGTGGGCGGGGCGAGGTCGATCCGGCCGTTGCTGATTCTCCTGGCCAGACGCAGAATCGGACCGAATACAGCGGGGTGCACGAGCACCAGGCCAACCGGGATGATCGCCAACACCAGCAGTTCCAGGCCCGGTGCCCGGCCGTCGTGCGGGATGAACGGCCAGCACAGCGCGCAGGTGATCGCCCCGCCCATGCACATCAGCCCGGACGACAGCAGGGTGGTGGCATACGCGGTTGGTCGGTCGACCCCACCGCGGTGGGCCAGTTCGCCTCGGCCGACGACCGGCCAGATGCCGCCGGGCAGGTACTTCCCGAGCTCGCCCGCGAAGAACCAGGCGGTCGTCGGCCCGAGGCGGGTAGGCGCTCCGAAGACACGCAGGCACTGGTGCCAGAGCACGGCCAGGAAGAACAGCCCGGCGGCGCCGCTGACCGCGCCGGCGGCGATCCACCGCAGGTCGGCGGTTCGCAGCGACGCGCTGATACTCGACCATTCGACCACCAATGTCCGGACGCACAGGGCGACCGCAGCCACCGCCACGGCCAGCCCGAAAACGCGTAACAGGATCGCCGCGCTTGGGCCCCTGCGGTTCCGGCCACCCGTTGATCCTTGGTCCATCACAACTCCTGCGATCGGCGGGTGAGCGCGGCGGCCAGCGCAGCCCGGACACCCTCGTCACAGTCGGGCGGTAGTGCATCGACCGGCCAGAACCGCAGGTCATCGGACTCGGCCGAGATCGCCGGAACCACGCCAACGGGAGCGAGCACCAGGAACCGGATGTCGAAGTGCCGGGTCGGCAGGCCCAGCGAACAGGTCAGCGGATGCACGTCCAGGTGCACAGGGATCGGGTCGATGACGAGCCCGGAGATCCCGGACTCCTCGGTGGCCTCCCGCAGCGCGGCAGCGGCAATCGTGGGGTCCTCGGGTTCGCAGTGCCCGCCGAGCTGCACCCAGCGGCCGATCCGGGGGTGCAGGGTCAACAGCACCGACCGTCGGTCCGCGGACAGCACCACGGCGCTCGCGGTGATGTGGCCGGGCTGGCATGCCCGCTCGGTGGCGTCCGGTCGGGCGGCGAGGAAGCCCAGGAAGGCCTCCCGCAGGGCGCGCTGGCCAAGGTCGGGGGCCGGCCAGCTGCGTAGGACCGAGCTGACGTCGGCGTGCAGCGTCGCCTCGGGCGTCGGCGCAGTCACCGCAGCACCAGGCCGCCGGTGGCGGGCGGCCTGGGGGAGAGCGCCTCGGTCGGGTAGCCGATCCCGACGGCACCGAGCGGCTCCCAGTCGGCAGGCAGGTCGAGGACCGCCCGGACGACCGCCGGACAGAAGATGGTGGACGAGATCCAGGCAGAGCCAAGGCCCTCGGCGGCCAATGCCACCAGGAGAGCCTGCACGGCGGCGCCGCCGGCGACGGTGAACATGGTGTGTTCGGCCGTGAGTCGCCGCTGGTCGGGGTAGTCGTGCCGGCCGTCACCGGTGATCACCGGGATGACGATCTCGGTCGCGTCCCGGAGTACCTGCCCGCGGCGAACCCGCTTTGCGATGCGTTCCGGCGTCCAGCCGTCGTCGGCCAGATCGGCCTCCCACGCCGCCTGCATCGCCTCGAGCAGGGCACGCCGGTGTTCACGGACCCAGACGAACCGGACCGGGCGGGTGTGGTGCGGCGCCGGTGCGGTCAGCGCAACGTCGACGCAGCGGGCCAGCACCGTCTCTTCGACCGGTTCGCCGGTGAAGGTCCGGACCGTCCGGCGCAACAGCACAGCTTCCCGCCGGCCCTGCTCGATCGCCAGGTCGGTGCCCAACCGGAAAAGGTCCTCGTCCGCTGGGCGGATCAGCGATTGTGCACCCGGCGGGTCTGCGGTCGGCCCGCCGGACCCGGCCGCTTCGCTGACAAGTCCGCGGGCCACGGCCACCGGCACCGCGGCGAGTTTGCCCTTGACCAGATCCCCGGCGGCCGCCAGTTCGTCGCCGACGGCGACCTGGGTGACGACCAGTTCGTTGCCGTGCACGTCGACGTCACCGCGGAGATCGGCCAGGACCGGCACCCCGGCGGCGCCGATCGCGACGTCGGTGACCCCGAGCCGCCAGGCCCGGCCCTGGGTGTCGGTGACGACAACGCCGATGTCCAGACCACGCCGGGCAAACTCGGCCCGCAGCCGCGCCGCCGACGCGTCGGGGTCTGCGGGCAGCAGGGCGATCTCGTCGGGGTGGACGTTGGACGCGTCGATCCCGGCGGCCGCGGCGACGATGCCGAGGCGGTTCTCGACGATCCTGGTCCGCCCGACCTGCGCGACCAATCGAACGGTTTCGTCGTCAATGAGTCTGCGGCGCAGCGCATCTCGCTCGACCGGATCAGTGGGAGAGGCGACGAGCCGGCCCTCCGCCTTGGAGAGGACCTTGGACGTCACCAGCAGGATGTCCCCATCGGCCAGCCAGGGCGCGGCGGCGGCGATGATGCCGGCCAGGTCGTCGCCGGGTCGGAATTCGGGCAGTCCCGTCACCGGTAACACCTGCAGGCCGGCCGGGGCCGGCGCGTCCGATCCCGGGTCGGGGACGCCGGTGACGCGATCAGCGGACACCGGCCACCTCCGCGCAGGCGGCCACCATCACGGCGGTGGTTTCCGGGTCCGACATCAGCAGCGGCCGGGGGATCACGGTGACACCGGGAATATCGGCGGTGTCGTCCTCGGCGATCAGGAACGCGTCCAGCAGGCCACCGCGCGAGCGTGCGCCGTAGTGCCGGCCGATCCCTTCGGCGCTGCACTCGACGCCGATCGCGGCCAGGCACTTGTCCGCGTGCCCGCGCACCGGGGCGCTGCCGATCACCGGCGAAACGCCCACCACCGGTGCGGATGTCGCGTGCAATGCGGCCTCGATCCCGGGGACCGCGAGGATGGTCCCGATGGACACCACCGGGTTGGACGGTGCGATCAGCACCAGATCGGCGCCGGCGATCGCCGACAGCACCCCCGGCCCGGGGAGGGCGTCCTCGGCCCCGATGGGCTTGATCGACAGCGCCGGGAGGGCGGCCTGGTAGCGGATCCACCACTCCTGGAAGTGCAGTGCGATCAGCGGCGGCGCCCCGGATGCCTCGCCCGCCGCGATCGCGGCCCGCGATGGCTCGGGATCCTGCACGACGACGTGGGTCTCCACCCGGCTGTCCGTCATCGGCAGCAGCGTGACGCCCGGCTGCCAGCGTTCGCACAGCGCGGCGGTCACCTCGGACAGTGGGTAGCCGGCGTCCAGCATCCGGGTGCGCATCAGATGGGTCGCGATGTCCTTGTCGCCCAGGGAGAACCACGGTGCCTCTGCGCCGTAGCCGGCAAGTTCGGCCGACACCGTCCAGGTCTCCTGCGCCCGTCCCCACCCGCGCTGCAGATCGGCGGCACCGGACAGGGTGTACATGCAGGAGTCCAGGTCGGGGCAGATCTGCAGGTTGTGCAGACGGATGTCGTCGGCCGTGTTGACGACCGCCACGACCTCGTGGGGGGCCGCACCCTGGGCGTGTTCCCACGGCAAACCGCCCTCGGGTGCGCCGAAGGTTGCCGGCGCCGGCCCGTAGGCCTGCCAACCCAGGAAGTGCTTCACCCCGAGCAGGAACTTTGCGCCGCCGACACCACCGACCAGAACCGCGATCTTCACGCTGCCCGATCCTTCCAGACGCAGCGCTGCCCGCCGCGCCACTCGCGTCGTCGGAATCGCGCTCAGTGGCCCAGCAGCGCGGTCATCACCGATTGCAGGTAGGCCGCACGGTCGTCGCCGACCGGCACGGCGGACGGCGCGGTGCGGCTGAGCTGGGCGTGGCCCAGGTACGTCGTGTAGGCCAGCAGGGCGCGATGGTGCGCCAGTGCCGGGTCGAAACCGAGCTCGGCGAACAGCTCGGTCAGATACGTCAACCGCCGCTGCGTGACGCGGTGCAGAGCCGCGGCAACCGGCGGGTCCGTCGCGGAGGCCAGCAGAGCCAGCTCGACCGAGTTCGGGCCCGCGTGCGTCATGACCAACTCGAAGAGATCGCGCAGCCGCACCTGCGCCGTGGCACTTCGCTCCACCTGGGCGATCACGGCGGCGGTGTGGTCCTGTTCCCAGCGGTCCAGCGTTGCCGTGACGAGGTCCGCCCGATTCGCGAAATGCCAGTACCCGCTGCCCTTGGTGGCGCCCAGGGTCGTGGCCAGGGGTTCGATGGCGACGGCGCCGAGCCCGCCGGTGGCCAGGGCCCGCAGGGCGGCGGCCGTCCAGTCATCGCGGGTGAGCCGGGAACGCCCTTGGCCTGCCATCGACAATACGCTACCGTATGTTTGACCGTACGCAGACGTATGGAAGGACGAAGACGTGGCCCCGTTTCGCAGCGAGATCCCCGAGCTGGCGGCCGTGCTCGACGGGGCCGATCACGTCGATGTGAAGTCGGTCGAATCCGAATTGGGGCTACGGGAGTTCGTGGCAGCCGCCCTGAGTTTTCGTCCCTGGTGGGTGACCGCGCTGTTCGGTGCTCGGGCGGTGTTCGCCTGGATGCTCCGGTTGCGGCAGGCCGGCCGATCGACTGGGTCACGAGGGCGGTTGCGCCCGGAACAGATCCCATTCCGGGCCGGCGCGGCGGTTTCGTTCTTCACCGTGACGGCGGCCCAGCAGGACCAGTTCCTGCTGATGTCGGCTTCGGATACGCACCTGACGGGGTACCTGGCCTTCGTCGTGGTCCCTGCTGATCCGGCGCCCGGTTCCCTGCGGCGCGTTCAGGTCGTGACGGTCGTCCGGTACCACCAGTGGACCGGGCCGCTGTACTTCTCCGTCGTCCGCCCGTTCCATCACCTCGTCGTCGGTGGCATGGTCAAGGCGGGGGCGCGGGGCAGCGCTCAGGCCCAGAACCGGAACAACCCGGAGCCGACCGCCGCCAGGAATTCGCTGCCGCCCGCCAGATCGAGCAATCGGTAGCCGGCGTCGAACAACCAGCTGCTGGCCCCGGGTACCGAGAAGAGGATGAAGAACACTGCCAGCGGGATCCACGGCCGGAAGGGCCGGAGCCGCTCGGTGAACCGGGGTGACAGGTAGGGCTCGATGATGCCGAAGCCGTCGAACCCCGGGATGGGCAGCAGGTTCAGGATTCCCGCGACGAACTGCAGCAACGCCAGGTAGGACAACGCCGCGGCGAGCGCGGTGTAGTCGCCGGACGCGGTGGTGAACGAGGCCGCGACCACCGCGAGGATCAGCCCCGCGGCCATATTGGTCGCCGGCCCGGCGGCCGAGACCACGCTGGCGTACCACCGCTGCCGCAACCGGCCCGGTTCGACGAGCACGGCGCCGCCGGGTAGCGGGATCCCGCCGACCGCCAGCAACAGGATGGGGATGATCACGCTGTAGGCGAGGTCCGTGTACCGGAGCGGATTGAGCGTCAGGTAGCCCCTGGCCCGGACCGAGCTGTCACCACCGGCGTAGGCGACGGCGGCGTGGGCGAACTCGTGCAGGCACAGGGTGATGACCCAGCCGCCGAGGACAACGGCGAAGACCCATACCCCGATCGGCTGGGTGCCGGTGTGCGCTGCGATCCCCGCGCCCGTGGTGGCCAGCACGACGGCCGGGAAAATCCATGAGCCGCCCGTGGTCTTTGCCATGCCACCAGTGTGACCCGTGGTTACGCAGGGGCACGACTGCCGTTGCGATGCTCACAATGGGGTCAATCTTGGCCACGACGCGCCGTATAGCACCCTTTGGAGCTTGACGAGACGCGGGACACACGGGTGTAATCACATCGGTGTCATTCGCCGGTCGATTCCCCCGCCTGGGTCCGCGGAAGATCAATTCTTCCGTATCCAGGGGTGGCGGGTCGACGTAGGGCTCCAGCCCCGGTGAGTCGGTAGTCGATCGCGATCCGCCTCGCGACCGGCACCACGGAGAGGAAGCAACACGTGACCAACCTGGGGGAGATCTCCATGCCGCAGATTCCGCTGACGCTGGTCGACAGCGCCGAACCGGAATGGCACGAACGGGCACTGTGTGCGCAAACCGACCCCGAGGCATTCTTCCCCGAGAAGGGGGGATCGACCCGCGAGGCCAAGAAGATCTGCACCGGCTGCGAGGTTCGCTCCGAGTGCCTGTCCTACGCCCTGGCGCACGACGAACGGTTCGGCATCTGGGGCGGTCTGAGCGAGCGGGAGCGCCGGCGCCTCAAGCGCGCTGCCGGCTGACCTGCGCCCGCTAACGGCTGGCTCCCCGCGCGGATCAACCACGCCATTTGTCCGGTTACGCTGAGTGTCATGCGAACAGTGCTCAACATCATTTGGCTGGTGCTCTGCGGATTCTGGATGGCCATCGCCTACGTCGTCTTCGGCATCATCGCCTGCATCTTCATCATCACCATCCCGTTCGGCATCGCGTCCTTCCGGATCGCCGGCTTCGCCTTGTGGCCCTTCGGGCGCACCATGGCCAACAAGCCGGGCGCAGGGGCGCCGTCGTTCATCGGGAACGTCATCTGGTTCCTCGTTGCGGGCTTGTGGATCGCAATCGGCCACCTGGTGACCGGCGTGCTGCTCTGCATCACCATCATCGGCATCCCGTTGGGCATCGCCGATTTCAAGCTGATCCCGATCTCCCTCGCGCCGCTGGGTAAGGAAATCGTCAAGCTCAACGACCCGACAGCGCTCAACACCGTCAGCTGACCCCGGGTCCGCCGTCACCCGCTTCCCCAAGGACCGCACTGACCTGCTCGCCCAAAACGTCCGCGACCAGATCGCCCAGGTCCCCGGAATCACCCGACCGCACCTCAAGGGGGCGTCGGTAGACGACGATCCTGGCCTTGGTCGGCCGGCCACGGCCGTCGATCCCGGGCGGCATGAACCTGGTCAGCGGTACCCCGCCGTCCAGCACCACCTCGTCGGAGGGCGGCACCGGCCCATCGGCGGGGATCATCGGCACCTCATCGACCGCGAACTCGATCGCCTCCAGTCTGCCCGGCCAGCGCTCCTCGAGATCGGCGACGGCTTCGAGCACCGCCTGGTCGAATCGTTGGGCCCGTGTCCTGGATGCCGGAACGTCGATGGGCAGCAACGGGGTGCGCAGTCCCCGGCCTCGACGGTCCCGTCGGGCAGGCGCCGGATCGGTGGCCGGAGCGACCGGGCGGCGAGGCAGAAACGATCGGGTCGGCCGCGATGACCGACCCGCTACGGACGCACGGGTGCGCCGGACGGGGTCTGGTTCCTGGCCCTCCATGACCGGGCCAGTGTAGGGCCGGGTCCGGCTTGGCCCGGCCGCGGCCGGTGAAAGCCCCCGTCCCGGCGCGCCGCCGCACCGCGCCGGGGTTGGCCGCGTTATCGTGCCGCAGTGGCCAGACTGCGACGATGTTCACGGAGCGGGTGTACGAACCCTGCCGTCGCAACACTCACGTTTGCGTATGCGGATTCGACCGCGGTGGTCGGCCCGTTGGCCACCGCCGCCGAACCGCATTCCTACGACCTGTGCTCGGTTCATGCGCAGGGACTGACCGCGCCCAAGGGCTGGGAGGTCGTACGGCCGGACGAGGAACTGAGCGATGCCGGCGCCCGGTCCGATGATCTCGAGGCGCTGGCCAATGCCGTCCGCGAAGCGGGGCGGGCGGAGCGGGTCAGCGACCCGGTCCCGGTGGGTACCGGGCGCCGCGGCCACCTGCGCGTGCTGCGGTCCCCGGAGTCCTGAACAGCGCGGACCGGTCGGTCGCGAGTCCTTCCCTCTTTGCCGCCGGTGGTCGACCTGCGGGTTGCCGACTACGGTGCGGCGTCGCAGGTAGGGTCTTGGCGTACTCGAAGCGCTGACCAGCGTGCCGGACCTCGCGCACGCGGCCACCACCGGATCGGAGATCAGCAGCGAGTTCGACGAGACGCACACGTCAGAGAGATCTGACCAACAGAAGGAGCAACCCGTGGGGGAACCGACCGCGGCGGCCGGCGTCGCCCTGGCCGCACCGTCGAATGAGCTGACGAGGTTGACCTCGTTCGTCAAGGCTTACGACGTCCGCGGGTTGGTCGGCGTGCAGTTGACCTCCGACGTCAGCCGGGCCATCGGGTACGCCTTTGCCAGGTTCGTCGCCGGCTCGAGCACCGCCGTGGTGATCGCCTACGACATGCGGGAATCCTCCCCGGAGCTGGCCGGCGCCTTCGCCGAGGGCGTCACCGGCGCCGGGCTCGACGTCGTGATGGCGGGTCTGGGCTCCACCGATCTGCTGTACTTCGCCTCCGGTCACCTCGATCTGCCCGGTGCGATGTTCACCGCCTCGCACAACCCGGCCCGTTACAACGGCATCAAGATGTGCCTGGCCGGCGCGGTACCGATCAGTGTCGATACCGGGCTTGCGCAGGTGCGGGACGAGGCCCAGGCCGTGCTCGACGGAACCCCGGCTGTCATCGCGGACCGGCGCGGCACCGTCACCGAGCAGAACCTGCTCACCGAGTACGCCGACTATCTGCGGTCGCTGGTCGACCTGACCGGGATCCGGCCGCTGCATGTCGTCGTCGACGCGGGCAACGGGATGGCCGGTTACACCGTGCCGGCGGTCTTCGACGGGCTGCCGCTGCGGGTCGACGCGCTGTATTTCGAACTGGACGGCAGTTTCCCCAACCACGAGGCCAACCCGCTGGAGCCGGCCAACCTGGTGGACCTGCAGCAGGAGGTCCGGCGGACCGGTGCCGACATCGGGCTGGCCTTCGACGGCGACGCGGACCGCTGCTTCGTCATCGATGAGAAGGGCGATCCGGTGTCGCCGAGTGCGGTGACGGCCCTGGTGGCGTCCCGCGAACTCGTCAAGCACCCGGGCGCCACCATTCTGTACAACCTGATTTCGTCGCGTGCGGTGCCGGAAATCATCACCGAGGCCGGTGGGGTGCCGATCCGCACCCGGGTGGGCCATTCCTTCATCAAGGCCGAGATGGCTGCCACCAACGCGGTTTTCGGCGGCGAGCATTCCGCCCACTACTACTTCGCGGACTTCTTCCGGGCAGACACCGGGATGCTGGCCGCGATGCATGTGCTGGCCGCGCTCGGTGGCCAGGACATCCCGTTGTCGGAATTCGCGGCGGAGTACGAGCGGTACTCCGATTCGGGGGAGATCAATTCCACGGTTGACGACGCCACGGCCAAGATCGCACTGATCCGGGCTTGGGCGGACACCAACGGCGCCGAGATCGACGAACTCGACGGGCTGACCGTCTCGTTGTCCGACGGCCGCTGGTTCAACGTCCGGTCCAGCAACACCGAGCCGCTGTTGCGGCTGAATGTCGAAGCGTCCGATCAGCCCACCATGGGGGCTCTGCGGGACGAAATCCTCGCGCTGATTCGCTCCTGATACCGCCCGGACCACAGCCGGCACGATTCCGGAGATCGCCGACGGGGAACCACGCAGGTGGTAATTCGGACTAGAACTGAAGGACAACCTCTGCACAGCACGATGTGCGGTAGACGAAAGGTCGACACATGACCGCAGCACCGGGATCACCCGCAACCCCGCCCGAGTCAGGCGCACCCGGGCCGGCCTCTCCGCTGAGTCTGGATCCCGTGCTGCTGGAGGTGTTGGCCTGCCCGGCGGACCACCACGCGCCGCTGGAAATGGGCGAGCCCGGCGATCCGTCGGCAGCCGCGCTGACCTGCACCGAGTGCGGGCGGGTCTTCCCGATCCGGGATGGCATCCCCGTGCTGTTGCTGGACGAGGCGACCGGTGGCCCAACCGTCGGGGCGTTGCCGTGACCAGCCCGCAGGTCGTCGACCTGCATGACGGCGGCACCCTGGTAGCGGCCGACACGGCCGCCCTGCTGCCGTCCGCGGCGCTGGCCGGTGCGCAGGTCCGGTCGGCCGCCGAGCAACTCGCCGGCCGGCCGGAGTTCGATCGGCCCCGGGCGCTCGTCGTCGTCGGTGGCACGGCCGCGATCGACGTCGCCCTGCTCACCGCGCTGATCGGCGATCAATCGCCGGCCCCCGTTGTCGCATCGGCGACGTTGCCGGGCTGGGTTGGCCCGCTCGACATCGTGGTGGTGCTCGCTGGTGACGTCGATGACCGGCCGGCGGCACAGGCCGCTGCGCAGGCAAGCCGGCGCGGTGCCCGGGTGGTGGTGCGGGCGTCCGCCGAAGGACCGGTGGCCGCGGCGGCGGGCCCGGCGCTGCTCGACCCGCTGGTCTCGGTGCCGGAGGCGTTGGCCGGCACCGCCCGGCTGACTGTGCTGGCCGCCGTCGCTGCAGCTGCCGGCCTCTACCCCCGGCCCGACTTCGCGGCGGCCGCCGAACAGCTGGATGCGATGGCGATGGCCTGCCATCCGTCATCGGAGTTCTTCGTGAACCCGGCGCTGACGCTGGCCGAGCACCTCGCCGCGGGGAGCCCGTTGCTGATCGGGACAGACCCGGTCGCGGACGCCCTCGGCGCCCACGCCTGCCGGTCGCTCGCCGGACTCGCCGGCTGCGCCGGTGCCTCGCTGACGTCCGCGCAGGCAGCCGCGTCACCGCCGATTCTGGCCAGGGCCGCGACTCGCGGCCACGGTCCGGCCGCGGCGGGGGCCGGCGACATCTTCTGGGACCCCTATGACGACGAAGCCGACCAAGGGCAGCAGATCAGCACCGTGCTCGTGGTCGGGCCGGCTGGCCAGGCACCTGCCGGCCCGTTGACCGGCTCCGGCCTGCTACCGACCGAAGGGACACCCTTCGCCGCGGCTGCCGGACCGCCGGTGTCGCCCTTGGTGGCCGCGCTGGAGGCTGCGCTCCCCAGGGCGATGCGGATCGGTCCGGAGGAGTTGCCCAGTTCCGCGACCACCGACCCGGAGCAGCCGCCCGGGGCGCCGGTTGTCGGGCAGCGGGATGCCTTCACCTGGACGGTGTCCATGCTCAGCCGGATCGACTTCGCCGCGGTCTATCTGGGTCTGCTGACCCGGGCCCGGCCGCCGGCCGACAGCCCCGACGGCCTGGGCCGCAGCGGCCGGGCGGCGCAGCATCTCCCGTCACCCGGCGGCCGAGCATCGTGGAGCGACAGGGAGTCCGGTTCGTGGAGTTAATGCACAACGCGATCCGCCCGTATGCCTGGGGATCCCGGGAGGCGATCGCCGAACTGCTGGGGGAGCCACGTCCGTCACCACATCCGCAGGCCGAGCTCTGGGTCGGCGCGCACCCGGCCGATTCCTCCAAGCTGATCGGCCCGGACGGTGAACGCTCCTTGGCGGACGTCATCGCCGCCGAGCCACTGGCCACCCTCGGGCCCCGGGCACACGAGGTTTTCGACTCCCGGCTGCCGTTCCTGCTGAAGGTGCTGGCGGCCGCCGAGCCGTTGTCCCTGCAGGCGCATCCGTCCGCCGAGCAGGCGGCAAAGGGTTTCGCCCAGGAAGAAGCGGCCGGACTGCCGCTGTCCTCCCCGCAGCGCAACTACCGTGACAGCTCGCACAAACCCGAACTGATCTGCGCGCTGACGACGTTCGATGCGCTGTGCGGCTTTCGTGAGCCGGCCACCACCGTGCGCCTGCTGGCCGCGCTCGGCGTGCCGCAACTGGACCATTACCTCGGTCTGCTGTCCGGGCAACCGGACGCGGACGGCACCAGGGCGCTGTTCTCCTCGATCATCACCATCCCGCCGATCACCCTCGGGCCGCTGTTGTCGGCGGTGCTCGCGGCATGCGTGCAGAAAGTGCGTGACGGCGGCGAATTCACCGCCGAGTACAAGACCGCACTGGAGCTCGGTGAGCGTTATCCGGGTGACCCCGGGGTGCTGGCGTCCTTGCTGCTCAACCGCATCACCCTGCAGCCGGGTCAGGCACTGTATCTACCCGGCGGCAACCTGCACGCCTACATGTCCGGGGTGGGCATCGAGATCATGGCGAATTCCGACAATGTGCTGCGGGGCGGGCTGACCCCGAAGCACGTCGACGTCCCCGAGCTGATGCGGGTGCTGGACTTCGGCCCCGGGGATGTTCCGGTGCTGCGCGGCGATCCCGGGATGCCGGGCGAGTGGGTCTACCCGACCCCGGCCCGCGAATTCCGCCTGTCCCGGCTGGAACCCTTTGCCGGGCAACGTGAAATCACCCATGACGGTCCCCAGGTCTTGCTGACCGTCGAGGGTGAGATCGAGGTCAGTGACTCGACCGGCAAACGGTTGACGGTGCCGCGCGGCAGGTCGGTCTGGGTGGCAGCCGGCGACGGACGGGCCTGGGTCAGCGGTCCGGGGACGGCTTTCCGGGCCACCGACGGACTGACCGGCTAGCAGCTAGCGCCAGCAGGGACGCGCACGACGGTCACCCGCAGACATCGCCGTCCGCGGGGCACCCCGGCATCGGAAGACCATCAGCGATAGCGTGCTCGGGCGAGGACCGTCTTGCGTCCTTCGAATAGTCGAAAGGCCTGACGATGAGCAGCATTTGGCGGACAAAGTCGGTCGAACAGTCCATTCGGGACACCGACGAACCGGGCCACAAACTCAAGCGCACCCTGACGGCGTGGGACCTGACGGTTTTCGGCGTCGCGGTCGTCATCGGCGCCGGTATTTTCACCCTGACCGCGAGGGTCGCGGCGACGACGGCCGGGCCGGCGGTGTCCATCGCGTTCGTCATCGCCGCCATCGCATGCGGTCTCGCGGCCATGTGCTACGCCGAGTTCGCCTCGACGGTGCCGGTCGCCGGTTCGGCGTACACCTTCTCCTACGCGACGCTGGGCGAGCTGATCGCCTGGATCATCGGCTGGGACCTGGTGCTCGAGCTCGCCCTCGGCGGCTCGGTGGTGGCCAAGGGCTGGTCGCTGTACCTGGGGAACCTGTTCACCCAGTTCGGCGGGTCGTTGCAGACCACGCTCGTCATCGGTTCCCTCGAGATCGACTGGGGCGCGATCCTGATCGTCGCGGTGATCACCTTCATCCTGGTCCAGGGCACCAAGCTGTCCGCCCGCGCGAACATGATCTTCACCGGGATCAAGGTCGCGGTGGTCCTGTTGGTGATCATCGTCGGCTTCTTCTACTTCAACGCCAGCAACCTCTCGCCGTTCATCCCGCCGAGCCAGCCGTCGCCGGCCGGCACCAAGTCCGGCCTCGAACAACCCCTGCTGCAGTTGATCGTCGGGGGCGCACCGTCCTCCTTCGGCGTCTTCGGCATCCTGACGGCCGCGTCACTGGTGTTCTTCGCGTTCATCGGGTTCGACGTCGTTGCCACCGCCGCCGAGGAAACCAAGAACCCCAGCCGCGACCTGCCGCGCGGCATTTTCGGATCGCTGGCCATCGTCACCGTGCTGTATGTCCTGGTGACCATCGTGCTGACCGGGATGCTGCCCTACAACGAGCTCGGGCCGTTGCTGCCCGACGGAACCCGCGACAACGACGCGGCCACCCTGTCGACGGCGTTCAGCAACGTCGGCGTCGACTGGGCCGCGAATGTCATCGCGATCGGTGCGCTGGCCGGTCTCACCACCGTGGTGCTGGTGCTGCTGCTCGGGCAGAGCCGGATCATCTTCGCGATGAGCCGGGACGGGCTGCTGCCCAGGAGCCTGGCGCAGGTCGACGAGAAGCGCGGCACCCCGGCCCGGATCACCGTCGGCGTCGGCGTCGTGGTCGCCCTGATCGCCGGGTTCTCCGAGATCAGCGTGCTCGAGGAGATGGTCAACGTCGGGACGCTGTTCGCGTTCGTGCTGGTCTCCATCGGCGTCATCGTGCTGCGCAAGACCCGGCCCGACCTCAAGCGCTCGTACAAGGTGCCCTTCATGCCGGTGGTGCCGATCCTGTCGGTGCTGGCCTGCCTGTGGCTGATGATCAACCTCACCGCGATCACCTGGGTGCGATTCCTGGTCTGGATGGCCCTCGGTGTCGGTGTCTATTTCGCCTACGGCAAGCGGCACTCGCTGGTCGGTCGGCGCGCGGGCGACGGGTTGGCGCTCACCCAGGAGGAGCTCAAGGCGACCTGGCATGCCGAGCAGGACGCCGGCTGGGTCCCCGGCGGTGAGGATCCGCCGGGAAGGGGGTCGGCGGCGGGGCAGCAGGCGGCGCGCGGGGACGTCGACGCCGCCTGGCTGTCCGAGCTCAAGGCTCGAAACAAGACGACGGAGCCGACCGACGGCGCGCCACCGGCGGATCGGTGACCACTCTCGTTATCGGGGTGGGGCCAACCGGGGGTGCTGTTTGCCGGTCCGCTCCGGCCTGGGTAGGTTCGTTTTGGACCGCTGACGTGCACCTACGATGAGCGGACGATCGGGCTGGTCGAGTATGGCGAGTTCGAGTTCACATTCTCCAACGAAGTGAGGCCGACGTGGCTCTGCCCCAATTGACCGACGAGCAGCGCGCTGCGGCTCTGCAGAAGGCCGCCGCCGCCCGTCGTTCCCGTGCGGAGTTGAAGGAGCGACTCAAGCGCGGTGGTACGACGCTCAAGCAGGTGCTGGTCGACGCCGAGAGTGACGAGGCGCTGGCCAAGCTGAAGGTTTCGGCGCTCCTCGAGGCCCTGCCCGGAGTGGGCAAGGTCCGCGCCGCGGCGCTGATGGAACAGTTCGAGATCGCCCCCAGCCGGCGGGTTCGCGGGCTCGGTGAGCGGCAGCGGCAGGCGTTGCTCAACGAGTTCGGCTACTGACCGGTCGTGGCCACAGCGTCGGTCGGTCCGGGGTCAGCCCGCCCCGTGGCCGAGCCCGTCGACCGACCCCGCCGGGGGCGGCTGTTCGTGTTGTCGGGGCCGTCCGGGGTGGGCAAGAGCACGGTGCTGGACCGGCTGGCGACGCTGAAGCAGGACCTGAAGTACTCGGTCTCGGCCACTACCCGGAAGCAACGGCCGGGTGAGGTGGACGGCGTCAACTACCACTTCATCACCGACGAACAGTTCGATCACTGGGTGGCGCAGGGCAAGTTCCTGGAACACGCCAGGTTCGCCGGAAATCGGTACGGCACCCCCCGCGACTACGTCGAGGAGTCGCTCGACGCGGGGGAGGACGTCATCCTGGAGATCGAACTGCAGGGGGCGCGTCAGGTGCGGGCATCGCCCGGCCTCGGCGCCGACGCGGTGCTGATCTTCCTGGCACCACCCTCGTATGACGAACTGGCCCGCCGGCTGGTCGGCCGGGGAACCGAGGACGAGGCGAATCGGGCGGCCCGACTGGCCGCTGCCAGGCAAGAGCTGGCGGCCGAGGCGGAATTCGATCACACCGTGGTGAATACGGACGTTCAATCCGCCGCCGCCGGCTTGGTACAGTTGATGGCTGAGTCGCGCCCTGGTTCGCCCGTGCGCTGAGGATGGACGGCCGCCAGCAGGAGCAGTTCGAGGCGGTGTCCCACTTGGCACGACCGAACAATTTGCGCCCATGCAGTGCCAGCCATACGAAAGCAGGAGCAATCTTCCATGAGTAACTCATCTGACACCGGCGCGCCCACGGCCGCGGCCATCGCGGCTGCCGGCATCACCTACCCGCCGATCGACGAGCTGCTCACCAGGACCAGCTCCAAGTACGGCCTGTCCATCTACGCCGCCAAGCGCGCGCGGCAAATCAATGACTACTACGCACAGCTCGGCGAAGGCCTGTTGGAATACGTCGGGCCACTGGTGGAGCCGCTGCCCAAGGAGAAGCCGCTGTCGATCGCGCTGCGCGAGATCAACGCCGGCCTGCTCACCCACACCGAAGGCGAGTGACCCAGCCGGACGCACGCCCGGCGCCGCGAGTGGTGCTCGGCGTTGGTGGCGGTATCGCCGCCTACAAGGCCTGTGAGCTGCTGCGCCGGCTGCGGGCCGCCGGCTGCGACGTCACGGTCGTGCCCACCGTTGCCGCCCTGGAATTCGTCGGAACCGCGACCTGGGAGGCCCTGTCCGGGCACCCGGTCGCGACGGATGTGTTCACCGACATCCCGAGCGTCGCCCATGTGGCCACCGGTCAGCGTGCCGATCTGGTCGTCATCGCCCCGGCAACGGCAGATGTGCTGGCCAGGGCGGCCACCGGCCGCGCCGACGACCTGCTCACCGCGACCCTGCTGGTCACCCGTGCCCCGGTGCTGATGGCGCCGGCGATGCACACCGAAATGTGGACCCACCCGGCGACCGTCGCGAACGTGGCGACCCTGCGGTCCCGTGGCGTCGTCGTCATCGATCCCGCGGTCGGGCGGCTCACCGGCGCGGACAGCGGCGCCGGCCGGCTGCCCGATGCCGAACACCTCGAAGCCCTCGCCGAACTGCTGCTGCAGCAGCACGCTGCCCTGCCGCACGACCTCGCGGGCCGGCGGATCGTCGTCTCCGCCGGCGGCACCCGGGAGCCGCTGGACCCGGTCCGCTACCTGGGCAACCGGTCGTCCGGACGGCAGGGGTACGCGCTCGCCCTGGTGGCCGCCGCGCGCGGCGCGCAGGTCACCCTGGTGTCGGCCAACGTTTCGCTGCCCGATCCGCCTGCGGTCACCGTCATCCCGGTCCATGACGCACGTGACCTGCAACTGGCGATGACCAAACTCAGCCCCGGCGTTGACGCGGTGGTGATGGCGGCGGCGGTGGCCGACTTCCGGCCAGCCGCCACGGGAGCGACCAAGATCAAGAAAAGACCGGGCCTCGAACCGGAGCCGCTCGCGCTGGTACAGAACCCCGACGTGCTGGCCGGCCTGGCCGTGCCGGGCCCCGATCGTCCTCGGGTGGTCGTTGGCTTTGCGGCGGAAACCGGCGACGAGCACGGCTCGGTGCTGGACTACGCCCGGGACAAGCTGGCCCGCAAGGGGTGTGACCTGCTCGTGGTCAACCGGGTCGACGGCGGCCGGGCGTTCGAGGTCACCGACAATGCGGGTGTCATCCTGGCCGCCGACGGATCGGACCCGGTGCAGATACCGCTCGGCCCCAAAACTCTGCTCGCCGCCGCTGTGTGCGAGGCGATCTCCGCCCGGCTCGGACCCGCGCGGGAACCTCCACCATGACCGAATCCGGCCCGCCGAACCGCTAGGGTCGGCTGAAATTGCGCCTGTTCCACCGCTCGCCCAACGCCAATGAACCACCGATCCCCTGATGTAGGAGTCTGCAGCCGTGACCTCCCGCCTTTTCACTTCTGAATCCGTCACCGAGGGTCATCCCGACAAGATCTGTGACGCGATCAGCGACGCCATCCTGGACGAACTGCTCCGGCAGGATCCCGCCAGCCGGGTGGCCGTCGAGACGATGGTCACCACCGGTCAGGTTCATGTCGCCGGCGAGGTCACCACCACCGCCTATGCGGACATCCCGACGATCGTCCGGGAGACGGTGCTCGGCATCGGGTACGACTCGTCGGCCAAGGGTTTCGACGGGGCTTCCTGCGGGGTCAACGTGGCGATCGGGGCGCAGTCCCCGGACATCGCGCAGGGTGTCGATACCGCCTATGAGGCGCGGACGCACAGCGCGGAAGAGATCGACGACGCCCTCGACCGGCAGGGCGCCGGCGATCAGGGGCTGATGTTCGGCTACGCCTGCAACGACACCCCCGAACTGATGCCGCTGCCGATCGCCCTGGCGCATCGGCTCGCTCGCGGACTCACCGGGGTCCGCAAGTCCGGAGCCGTGCCCTACCTGCGGCCCGACGGCAAGACCCAGGTCACCATCGAGTACGTCGGCGATCGCGCCGTCCGGCTGGACACCGTCGTGGTCTCGAGCCAGCACGCGGAGAACATCGACCTGGAGCAGCTGCTCGCGGTCGATATCAGGGAGCAGGTCGTCGAGCCCGAGCTCGCGGCGCTGGACATCGACACCACCGGCTACCGGTTGCTGGTCAACCCGACCGGCCGGTTCGTGATCGGCGGTCCGATGGGTGATGCCGGGCTGACCGGCCGCAAGATCATCGTCGACACCTACGGCGGGATGGCCCGGCATGGCGGCGGCGCGTTCTCCGGCAAGGACCCGTCGAAGGTGGACCGCTCGGCTGCGTACGCGATGCGCTGGGTGGCCAAGAACGCGGTGGCAGCCGGCCTGGCTGACCGGATCGAGGTGCAGGTGGCGTACGCGATCGGCAAGGCCTCACCGGTGGGGCTCTTTGTCGAGACGTTCGGCACCGAACAGGTGGATCCGGAGAAGATCGCCGACGCCATCCGCCAGGTGTTCGACCTGCGGCCGGCCGCGATTATCCGCGATCTGGACCTCAAGCGGCCGATCTACGCGCAGACCGCCGCCTACGGTCATTTTGGCCGCACTGACGTCGACCTGCCCTGGGAAAGCACCAGCCGGGCCTCGGACCTCAAGTCCGTCCTGGGCATCTGACCAGCGGGCACCCCTGCGCCCGGCCACATCGGCGGTCATTGGCTGACGGTGGCGTCTGATATTCATCAGGACATGACCGCACCCGTTCGCCCGCGCCTCCCGCGGGCGCGGGCCGGGTTTCGCCGAGCGGCGCCGGGCGCGAAGGAGCCAGCGGCGGCGCTGCCCGTCGCGCGGGTGCTGGTCGACGTGTCGTTGGCGCACCTCGACCGGCCGTACGACTATCTGGTCCCCGAGCCCGACAGCGCCGCGGCGCAGCCCGGTGTCCGGGTCCGGGTCCGGTTCGCCGGTCGGCTGGTCAACGGGTACGTCCTGGAGCGACTGGCGGAGTCCGAGCATCAGGGGCGGTTGGGATTTCTGGAGCGGGTGTTGTCCGCCGAACCCGTTCTGACGGCCGAGGTCGCGGACCTCGCCCGGGTAGTGGCCGAGCGGTACGCAGGCTCGACGGCCGATGTGCTGCGCCTGGCCGTGCCGCCAAGGCACGCCAAGACCGAGGCGGAAGTCCCGGCCGGCGCTGCGGAGTTGACGACTGCTGACGCCGCGAAGGTCGGGCACGGCGCCGGGGCGGTATCGGCCGGGGCGGAGGTTGCGGCTCCCGACGCCGCGCCGGCGGAGCGTGCCGGCGGGACGACCGGCTGGGGACGTTACTCGGCGGGTGCGGCGTTCATCAGCGCCATCCGGGACCGGCGACCGGCCCGCGCGGTATGGCAGGCGTTGCCGGGTGAGGACTGGCCGACTCGGTTGGCCGAGGCGGCGAGGACCGCGGCCGACGCCGGCCTCGGCGCGCTGCTGATCGTGCCGGACGCTCGCGACCTGGCCCGATTGGACGCGGCGCTGACGATCACCATGGACGGCGCCAGGCATGTCGCGCTGGCCGCCGATCTCGGTCCCGCCGAACGCTACCGGCGGTTCCTCGCGGTCAGCCGCGGCCAGGTCAGCGTGGTCGCGGGGACCCGGGCCGCGGTCTTCGCGCCGGTCCGCGACCTCGGGCTGGTTGCGGTGTTCGACGACGGTGACGACCTGCTGGCCGAGCCGCGCGCCCCGTACCCGCACGCCCGTGAGGTGCTGATGCTGCGATCCGCCGCGCGCTCCTGCGCCCTGTTGGTCGGTGGTTTCGCGCGCACCGCCGAGGCCCAGTTGCTGGTGGAGAGTGGTTGGGCGCAGCCCATTGTCGCGCAACGAGCGACCGTCCGTGCGGCCGCGCCGCGGATCGAGGCCGCCGGTGACGAGTTCGCGGTCGGCGCCGATTCTGCCGCCGCGCAGGCACGGCTCTCGCCCGCCTCTTTCGCCGCGGCCAGGACGGCGCTGAAGGCGGGCGCGCCGGTGCTGGTGCAGGTGCCAAGAAGCGGCTACGTGCCGACTCTGGCCTGCACGCGATGTCGTCGGCGGGCCCAGTGCCGGCATTGCCGAGGACCACTCGCGCTGAGCGGCGCGACCTCGCTGACTGGTCCCGGTGGGTTACTCAGCTGCCGGTGGTGCGGCGTGGCGGAGGCCCATTTCAATTGCCCGGCCTGTGGTTCCGACCGGCTGCGCGCGGTGTCAGTGGGTGCCGGCCGGACCGCCGAGGAGATCGGTCGGGCCTTTCCCGGGATCCCAGTGATCAACTCGTCGGGCCAGAAGGTTCGGGTCGAGGTACCGGATCAGCCGGCCCTGGTTGTCGCGACACCGGGGGCGGAACCGTTCTGCCGGGCCGGTTATGGCGCAGCGTTGTTACTCGACGGGTCCGCGATGCTCGCCCGCCCGGATTTGCGGGCCGCCGAGGAGACGCTGCGCCGCTGGATGGCCGCGGCCGCCCTGGTTCGGTCGGCCGCCGCCGGCGGCCGGGTGATCATCGGTGCGGACGCGTCCCTCCCGCCGGTCCAAGCACTGATCCGCTGGGATCCGGTCGGGCATGCCGCTGCCGAGCTGGCGGCGCGCCGTCAGCTCGGATTTCCACCCGCCGCGGCAATGGCCTCCATTGAGGGTGACGAACAAGCTGTCCTTGAGGTCCTCGATAGGCTCCCGATCCCGCCGGACGGCGAGGTCCTCGGGCCGGTCGCGCTCGATGACCTCGGGAGCGTCGACGGTGCTCCCGCGCCACCCTCGTCCGGACGAAAAGGCCCGTCGGCCACGGCGAATGCGGTTCCACCCGCAGCGGACGAGATCACCTTGCGCGCACTTGTCCGGGCGCCACAGGCCCAGCGCAAGGTGCTCAGTGCATCGCTGCACGCCGTTGCCGCCGGTCGATCCGCCCGGAAGGAGGGCGGCGGGGTCCGGATCCGGGTCGATCCGCTCGACCTCTTCTAGTTGCCCGAGTTTGCGAGGGCTCCAGTGTGGCCAGCGGCTGCCGCGAGGACGTCTGTCGATGGACGCTCGGCCGCATCGTGTCAGTGTTTACGTCGCGACCGCTCCATCAACCCGTCCCGTACCCCGGGCCACTCGTCACGCAGGATGGAGAACACCACGGTGTCGCGGAAGGAGCCGTCGGCGCGAACCTGATGACGGCGCAGCACGCCCTCCCGCACCGCCCCGAGCTTGGCGATGGCGGCCTGCGAGCGGGTGTTGAGATTGTCGGTCTGGATCTTCACCCGGCCGAAGCCGCAGTCGTCAAACGCGTGGGACAGCAGCCGCAGTTTGCAGTCCGGGTTCACCGCGCTACCCCAGACGGCTGGGGAATAGGCCGTCCAGCCCAGGTGAATCCGTTCGTCGGCGAGGGACACGTCACCGAGACTGGAGGTCCCGACGATCGTGCCCGCCGGTCCGCCGGGGCCGTCGGTCAACAGGCGCACCGTGTAGGCGGCCACCCGGCGGTGGTCGGTGACCGCCGACTGCAACCAGCCGGCCATGTCCGCCACCGCACGCGGCCGGCCGGCCGGCCCGCCGCCGAAGCCGGCCGCATAGACCCGCGGATCGTTCAGTGCCGCGAACAACCCGTCCGCGTCCGTCACCGCAACCGGATCGAGCCGGATGACGGACCCGACCAGAGGTCGCCGGTCCGGAAGCAGCACCGCCATGTCGTCACCCCTCTCGTCGGCGTCACTGTCGCCGGTGTTCGATCAGCCCGCCCTTTCGGTGGACACTATCTACTGGCCCGATGGCGGCCGGCGGCTTCGTCGCAGGTGACTGGGCTGCCGCCCGCTCCCTTCGCCGGAACGGCCAGCCGTCACCGGGCACATCGGACGTCATTCGCCAACCGGAAGGCAGGACCCCCTGCGCATCGTCTTCGCCGGCACCCCGGCCGCCGCCGTGCCGTCCCTGGCCGCCCTCCTCGAATCCGACCATCAGGTTGCCGCCGTCATCACCCGACCCGCCGCCCGCCGCGGCCGAGGGCGCACGGTCAGCATGTCGCCAGTTGCCGAACTCGCGGCGAAGTCGGGCGTGCCGGTGCTCACCCCCGAGTCACCCAAAGACCCGGCATTCCAGGCAGAGCTCACCGATCTGGCACCGCAGGCCGCCGCGGTCGTGGCCTACGGCGCCTTGCTACCGGCGGCCGTCCTCGCGATCCCACCACTCGGCTGGGTCAATCTGCATTTCTCCCTGCTGCCGGCCTGGCGCGGGGCCTCCCCGGTGCAGGCAGCGATTCGGGCCGGCGACGACATCACCGGGGCGAGCACCTTCCGGCTCGAAGCAGGCATGGACACCGGGCCGGTCTACGGCATCATCACCGAAGCGATCCGGCCGGACGACACCACGGGCGATCTGCTGGAGCGGCTCGCGACGGGCGGCGCGCAATTGCTGCTGGCCACCCTCGACGGCCTGCAGGACGGCAGCATCCAGGCCCGCCCACAACCGGCCGACGGCGTCTCCTACGCAGGCAAGGTCACCGTCGCCGACGCCAGGATCGACTGGGCGACGCCCGCTGCCGGCATCGACCGGCTCATCCGGTCGGTGACCCCGGAACCCGGCGCCTGGACCGACTCCCCTTGGGGTCGAATGGGTCTCGGCCCAGTGCAAACCACGGTGAGAGACGATCTGGGCCCTGGAGAGTTGGCTGTCAGCAAGTCCGAGGTACTGGTCGGCACGGCCACTCGGGCGGTGCGGCTCGGCGCCGTGACCCCGCCAGGACGGCGGGCGATGGTCGCCGCCGACTGGGCAAGAGGCGTGCGCCCGACCGCTGGATCGGTGCTGTCATGACCCCCCAGGACCGCGGTCGCAGCCCGCGCCCGTCGAGCGGCCAACCCGACCGGAGCCGCCGGGGCGGCACCAGCGGACCGCCGCGCCGCCCACCCACCCGCAAACCGCCCGAGCCGGACCCGGCCAGGCAGGCCGCCCTCGACCTGCTGGCCGCCGTTCGGGAACGCGGCGCCTACGCCAACCTGACGCTGCCCGGCATCCTGAACGAGCGCGGCCTGTCCGGCCGCGACGCGGCGCTGGCCACCGAGCTCTCGTACGGCAGTTGCCGCGCCCTGGGGCAGCTCGACGCGGTCATCTCGGCCTGCGGCGACCGGCCGATCGCCGACCTCGACGGCGTGGTGGTCGACGCCCTGCGGCTGGGTGCCTACCAGATCCTGCGGACCCGAATCCCACCGCACGCCGCGGTATCGGCAACCGTTGACCTGGTCCGGGCCAGCGACAAGCCAGGCGGTGCAGGGTATGTCAACGCTGTGCTGCGGCGGATCGCCGAGGCTGACCTTGATACCTGGATCGAACGGCTCGCGCCCGACGCTCAGCAGGACCCGCTCGGCCACCTCGCGATGGCGGTGTCCCACCCCCGGTGGATCGTCAGCGCACTCGACGAGGCACTGACCGCCCAGTCGGCCAGTGGGGAGCTGGAGGCCGCGCTGCGCGCCGACGACCAGCCGCCCGCAGTTCATCTGGTCGCGCGCCCTGGCCGCATCAGCCGTGCCGAACTGGTGACCGCGTCGGGCGGGCAGCCGGCCCGCTACTCCGGCTTCGGGGTCTACCTGGACGGCGGCGACCCCGGCCTCATCCGCGCGGTGGCGGACGGCCGGGCCGCGGTCCAGGACGAAGGCTCACAGCTGGTTGCCACTGCGCTCACCCTGGCTCCGCTGGCCGGGCCGGATACCCGCTGGCTCGATCTCGCGGCCGGGCCGGGTGGCAAGGCGGGTCTGCTGGGCGCACTGGCCGCGGAAGTCGGCGCGGCCGTTGACGCCGTTGAGATCACCCCGCACCGGGCCGAGCTGGTCAGGCAAACCGTTCGAGGGTTGCCCGTCACCGTCTACACGGCGGATGGCCGCGAGCCCGGCCTGCCCACGGCCTCGTACGACCGTGTCCTGCTCGACGCGCCCTGCACCGGTCTCGGCGCGTTGCGCCGGCGTCCGGAGTCCAGGTGGCGACGGCAGCCGTCCGACGTCGCCGAACTCGTCGAACTCCAGCAGCAGTTACTGGCTGCTGCGGCCGGGTTGGTTCGCCCGGGTGGGGTGCTCGCGTACGTGACCTGCTCACCGCACCTCGCCGAGACCGCCGGTGTGATCGGCCGCCGCCCGGCCGGCCTGGAGTTGATCGACGCCCGACCCCTGCTCCCCGGGGTTCCGGACCTCGGGGCCGGGCCGACGGTGCAGCTGTGGCCGCATCGGCACGGGACGGATGGCATGTTCCTGGCCGTGCTGCGCAGGACTTCCTGACGCTGCTGCGGCCAGCATCACATTGCTGTGCCACTGGTCGGTACGGATGGGTTGTCCGGCGCGCGAGGCCTTGCCAGAGTCATACCCAGCAGAGCAACACCGCCGTCGTCAGCCGCAAAGTCCACGCCGGGCCGAGCGGACCCAGCGGAATGACACCCCTGGGTTGCGGGACGGCCCAGCCACGGTGAGTCCATGCCGGACTGATCGGAACTTGGGGTCGCACCTTTCGGCAGAAATGCCGTAGCAATTGCGCAATATCCCGTGAATGCCGACGGTTACGCCGACCGAGAGCATTCCGCAGAACGGTTGAGGGCCACCTCAACAGCGCCTTGATTCCGCCGAATCTGACGGAGGGCCCGACTCCATGATGCTCGATCGGTCGGCCGGGAAAAGCAGGAAAGCCGGGACCGAACGGCCCCGGCTCTCCGGTGCGTTGCGCCGGTCCCGTCAAGGGACCAGCGCCGAAATCGACCTCTCTCGGTGTGACCAATCCTGAGTGTGGTGCGCGCAGCTCGGGGACAACTCTTTTGTGCTCAGGCCGTTGATCGTGCGACGCTGTGGCCAGAAAGTGAGACCAATCCTGTGCCGCTCAGCGGTACGCGCCGCGGGGTTTGCTGACTGCTTCGCATCCAGGGCGGCCCGCCTGGATAGGCTCTCCCACCGTGGCCCCTCTGATCGCACCGAGCATCCTGTCCGCCGACTTCGCGCACCTGGCCGACGAGGCGGACGCCGTCATCGGTGCGGACTGGCTGCACGTGGACGTGATGGACAACCACTTCGTCCCGAACCTCACCCTTGGCCTGCCGGTCGTGCAGTCGCTGCTCAAGGCGACGAGTATCCCCATCGACTGCCATCTCATGATCACCGAGCCGGACCGCTGGGCCATCGGCTATGCGGAAGCGGGTGCTTACAACGTCACGGTGCATGCCGAGGCGGTGGCCGAGCCCATCGCGATGGCCGCCAACCTGCGGGCGGCGGGTGCCAAGGCCGGGCTCTCCCTCAAGCCCGGTACCGACCTGGGGGACTGGGTCGACGTGCTCAAGCACTACGACACGCTGCTGGTGATGACGGTCGAACCTGGCTTCGGCGGCCAGTCGTTCATGCCGGAGATGATGGCCAAGGTTCGGCAGGCCAGGACGCTGGTCGATACCGGGCACCTGACGGTGGTGGTGCAGGTGGACGGCGGGATCAACGCCGACACCATCGAGCAGGCGGCCGAGGCCGGTGCCGACTGCTTCGTCGCCGGTTCCGCCGTGTACTCCGCGCAGGATCCGGCGGCAGCCGTCGTTGCCCTGCGCGCCACCGCAGCCGGTCACCGCCACTGAACCGTCCCGCCGCTCGCGAGAGCACCACCCCGGCATGGGGGAGGATGGAGCGGTCGCCGACGCCGTTCGCGTCGGCATCCTGATCGAGGCGGATTGGAACTCATCATGTTCACGGGGATTGTCGAGGAACGCGGCGAGGTCGTCGAGTTGCGGGTGAACGACGCCGACGCTGGTTCGGCCCGGCTCACCGTCCGCGGCCCGCTGGTCATCCAGGACGCGGGCCACGGCGACTCGATCGCGGTCTCCGGGGTCTGCCTCACCGTTGTCGACCGCCAACAGGACACCTTCACCGTCGACGTGATGGCCGAAACGCTCAAGCGATCGACCATCGGCGAACTCGTCCCCGGCGACGAGGTCAACCTCGAACGCTCCGTCCAGCCCACCACTCGGCTGGGCGGGCACATCGTGCAGGGGCACGTCGACGGCACCGGAGTCGTCACCGTCCGTACCCCACACGAGGCCTACGACGAGATCCGGATCGCGGTCGGACCGGACCTGGCCCGCTACCTTGCGGGCAAGGGCGCCATCGCGGTCGACGGAATCTCGCTGACCGTCATCGACGTTGTTGACAATGACGACGGCGCCGAATTCGGCATCGGCGTCATACCGGAGACCCGCACCGCCACGACGATCGGTGCGGTCAAGATCGGCTCCCGGGTCAACCTGGAGGTCGATGTTGTCGCCAAGTACGTCGAACGGCTGCTTGCGGCCAGGAATCGGGAGAACTCACCATGACGAGCACCAGCGTTGATGCGGCACCGTCGGGTGAACAGCCGCCGATCGAGAACGTCGAGGACGACCAGGATTACGGCCGCGCCGGCATCCCGATGGACCTCGACGAGATCCGCGCCGCACCACGAGCCTGGAACCCTTCCCGGGAGAAAACGGCATCCGGTTTCGACACCATCGAGTTCGCGATTTCCGAGATCGCCGCCGGACGCGCGGTTGTCGTCGTCGACGACGAGGACCGGGAGAACGAGGGCGATCTGATCTTCGCGGCGGAACTCGCGACCGCGGAGTTGGTCGCCTTCACTGTTCGCTATTCCTCCGGCGTCATCTGCGTTGCGCTGACCGGACCGGATTGCGATCGGCTCGACCTGCCGCCGATGTCCAGGGTCAACCAGGACCGCAAGGGCACCGCGTTCACGGTCTCGGTGGACGCGAAAGAAAGTATTACCACTGGGATCTCGGCTGCGGAACGGACCAGAACGATCAAGCTGCTGGCCGATCCGTCGACCACCTCCGACGATCTGACCAGGCCCGGGCATGTGTTCCCGCTGCGCGCCCGGGAGGGTGGGGTACTGGTCCGGCCCGGCCATACCGAGGCGGCAACGGATCTCACCGGGCTGGCCGGGCTGGCGTCGGCCGGCGCGCTCTGCGAGATCGTCAACGACGACGGTTCGATGTCCAGGCTCCCGGCGCTGCGGACGTTCGCGCGCCGGCACCGGCTGGCGCTGATCTCCATCGCCGACCTGATCGCCTACCGGCGGCAGCGTGAGGTGCAGATCCGCCGGATCGCTGCGGCCCGATTGCCGTTGCCGCAGGGCGAGTTCCAGGCCGTCGGGTACATGAGCACCGTGACAAACCGCGAACTGATCGCGCTGATCTACGGCGACATCGGCGACGGCCAGGACGTGCTGGTCCGGGTGCACTCCGAGTGCCTGACCGGGGACGTCCTCGGATCGCTGCGCTGCGACTGCGGACCGCAACTGCACGCGGCACTACACGCGGTTGCCGTCGAGGGTCGGGGCGTCGTGCTGTACATCCGCGGGCACGAGGGCCGGGGGATCGGGCTGCTGGACAAGCTCCGGGCCTACGAACTGCAGGACCGGGGGGCCGACACGGTCGATGCCAACCTGCAGCTGGGCCTGCCGAACGATGCCCGCGAGTACGGCACGGGCGCCCAGGTGCTGGCCGACCTGGGGATCAGGTCCATGCGGCTGCTGACCAACAACCCGGCGAAGCGTGCGGGGCTGGAGGGCTACGGGCTGACGATCGTCGGGCGGGTTGCCCTTCCAGTATCGGCGAATCCGGAGAACCTCAAGTACCTGACGACCAAGCGGGACCGGATGGGCCATGAGCTCGATGGACTCGACGCGCTGTACGGCGAGGGCCACGCGTAATCGGGTCACCCAGCGTTCGGCAGTAGCAAAAGGCGATTCGGCGAAAGGGAACACGGCGACATGAGCGGTGACGGACGGCCTGCGTTGGAGATCCCGCGGGCGCAGGGCCTGCGGGTAGGGGTGGTGGCGGCCTCGTGGCATGCCGAGATCACCGACACCCTGCTGGAGCGCGCCGTGTGGCTGGCCACCCAGGCCGGCGCGACGACGCCGACGGTGGTCCGGGTGCCCGGGACGATCGAGTTGCCGATCGTCGCGCAGGCTCTCGCGACCTCGCATGACGCGGTGGTCGCCCTCGGCGTCGTGATCCGCGGTGGCACCCCGCATTTCGACTACGTGTGCGACTCGGTGACGGCCGGGCTGACCAGGGTGGCACTGGATTCCGGGGTTCCCGTCGGGAACGGTGTCCTGACCTGCAACACCCTTGAGCAGGCGGTCGACCGCAGCGGCGGACCGGGAGCCGCGGAGGACAAGGGCGCCGAGTCGATGGCCGCGGCGCTGGCCACCGCGCTGGTGCTGCGGGGGCTGCGAAGTCCGGGCGGCCGGATGGGTTTCGGCAAATGACCGAGCAACCCGCGGCGTCCGTGCCGCCAGAATCAGGCGAGGAGAAAGCGCCGGTGCTCCTGCAGGTCCGGCCCAGGCGGATCGCCATCTATGCCTCGATCGCCGCCACCCTGGTGGTCGGCGCGATGATCGTCGTCGGGCTGCTGCTGCGCGACACCAACGAAGGCGTGGAATTCCGGACGTCAGACCAGGTCGGGCTGATCGGGATAGGGCTGATTCTGGGCGGGCTGATCATGACGGCCGCCCGGCCCAGGTTGCGGGTGGACCGCAACGGACTGTGGGTGCGGAACGTGTTGGGGGACCAGTTCACCCCGTGGGCGCTGGTGGTCCGCATCGCCTACCCGCAGGGGGCCAATTGGGCCCAACTGATGATGCCCGACGACGAGACCAAGCCCATCATGGCGATTCAGGCGATGGATCGAGGCCGGGCGGTGACAGCGTTGGAGGCGGTCCGGGGGCTGCAGGCGAAGTATGCGCCCCCGCAACCCACACCGACCGTCGTCACACCCCCGTTGACGCAGGACCCACCGCGCCCGCTCGGCCGGTTGGAGATCATCGACCGGCAGAAGGCCGCCGCCCGGGACCGCGATCTCAAGGCCAAGCAGGACCGCAAGGCAGCCAAGCAGGGCGGTTCCGCCCGATAGTTCGCCTCCCGGGCAGCCGCCGCCCGGCAGTTGCGCGCGGTCCGGATGAGCCTCGAGGTCACCTGGCGTGCCGAGGTGGTCACTCCGGGGTGACGTCTGACCATCAACGGAATCGGTCCAGAAAACAGCTTGGTGGTTCGACGCGCCAACCTCCGAAAATCGTCCTACGGTCCGTGAGTCGGCGTTTGTCGCACGCGACGAAGGAGTCGGGCGCAATCCAGCACCGCCTCAACGCTGCCAATCTTGGATCGGTGGTGCTGGCGTATGGCTCGGATCGGCGTCAATGTGGACGGCATCCAGCGTGAGGACGAAGTCGAACCCCGAATGCTGCTCGTGCACTGGCTGCGCGACAAGATCGGTTTGGTCGGCACCCCGATGGGGTGCGACACCTCCAATTGCGGTGCCTGCACCGTGCTACTCGACGGGCGCAGTGTGAAGTCCTGCAGTGTGCTGGCAGTCCAAGTCGATGGCAGCACCATCACGACGATCCAGGGTCTGGCCGGTGCTGGGCCCGGTGGCGCCTGGCATCCGGTGCAGACGGCGTTCAAGGAATGCCACGGCCTGCAATGCGGCTACTGCACGCCCGGCATGGTGCTCGCCGCGGTCGACCTGCTGTCGGAGAATCCCAGCCCGACTGACACCGAGATCCGAGAGGGGTTGGAGGGCAACCTCTGTCGCTGTACCGGCTATCAGAACATCGTCAAATCGGTGGCCTACGCGGCCGACCTGATGAAGGAGCAGGCGAGACAGCCGTCATCCCAAGGGGATTCGGCCGACAAGGAGCTGGCCCAGTGACCGACATCGCCGACCACCCGGCCGTCACCACGCCCTCGATCGGGCAGTCCGTCCGCCGCAAGGAAGACGCCCGGTTGCTGACCGGCACCACCAATTGGACCGACAACATCCAGCTTCCGGGCACCCTGCACATGCAGTTCGTCCGCAGCCCGTTCGCCCACGCGAAGATCACCCGTATCGACCTGACGGCCGCCCTCGCCATGCCCGGCGTGGTCGCCGCCTTCAGCGCCGCCGAACTGGGCGACGACAACGCGAAGGTCATCTGTGTCTGGCCGGTCGTCGACGACATCGTCATGCCGGACTTTCCGTCCCTGGCTGTTGGCGAGGTCCGTCATGTCGGTGATTGTGTCGCCGTCGTCCTGGCCACCGATCGCTACCTGGCCGCCGATGCCGTCGAGGCGATCGAGGTCGACTACGAGCCGCTGCCGGCCGTCATCGACATGGAGGCCGCGTTGGCCGACGGCGCCGCGCTGGTCCACGAATCCGCTGGCACGAACCACTGCTACACCAAGCACTACGCGTGTGGGGATTACGCCGCAACGTCGGCGTCGGCCGACATCGTGGTCAAACGCCGGTTGGTGAACCAGCGGCTCATTCCGGTGTCCATGGAGACCCGCGCTGTCGTCGCCGCGCCGATGGGGGCCAGTGGCGAGCTGACTCTCTGGTCGTCCACTCAGATCCCCCATGTGCTGAGGGTGGTGATGTCCCTGGCGACCGGTATCCCGGAGAACCAGCTCCACATCATCGCCCCCGATGTGGGCGGCGGGTTCGGGTCCAAGCTGCAGGTCTACCGCGAGGAGCTTCTCGCCGCGAAGATCGCCAACCGGCTGGGCCGTCCGGTGAAATGGACGGAGTCCCGCAGCGAGAACATGGTCGCCACCCACCACGGTCGCGACCAGGTCCAGTTCCTTGAGCTTGCCGCGAAGCGCGACGGCACGATCCTTGGCCTGAAGGTGGAACTGCTGGCGAACATGGGCGCCTACCTGCAGTTACTCACCCCAGGAATCCCGCTGTTGGGCCAGACGATGTTCAACGGCATCTACAAAATGGGCGCCTACGACTTCACGTGCACCGGCGTCTTCACCACCACCACTCCGACCGACGCCTACCGAGGTGCGGGCCGCCCCGAGGCCACCTTCGCCATCGAGCGAATGGTCGATGAGCTCGCCACCGAGCTCGGAATGGATCCGATGGATCTGCGACGGCGGAACTGGATCACGCATGACGAGTTCCCGTACACCACCGTGACCGGCGAAATCTACGACAGCGGCAACTACGAGGCGGCCACCGACCGGGCCATGGAGTTGTTCGACTATGCCGGGCTGCGAGTTGAACAGGCCAACCGCAGAGCATTGATGGATCCGGTCCAGCTGGGCATCGGCATCTCCACCTTCACCGAGATGTGCGGCCTCGCCCCGTCCAGATGGTTGGCGGAGATGAAGTACGCGGCCGGCGGTTGGGAGCACTGCACGATCCGGATCCTGCCCACCGGCAAGGTCGAACTCGTCACCGGCACCTCCCCGCACGGGCAAGGCCACGAGACAGCCTGGAGTCAGATCGCCGCCGACTCGCTCGGCATCCCGGTCGAGGACGTGGAGGTGATCCACGGCGACACCGGGCGGTCGCCGTACGGCATGGACACCTACGGTTCCCGGTCGCTGGCCGTCGGTGGGGTCGCCATCCTGCACGCCGCCGAGGAAGCGGTGGCCAAGGCCAGGGTGATCGCCGCGCACCTGCTGGAGGTCAGCGCGGACGACCTGGAGTTCCTCGACGGGTCGTTCAGCGTGAAGGGCGACCCCGGGTCGTCGAAGACGATCCAGGCAATCGCCTGGGAGGCTTTCACCTCACACAACCTGCCCGACGGCACCGACCCCAATCTGTTCGGCGTGTCCACGGTCGACCCGCAGGTCTTCTCCTACCCGCACGGCACCCACCTGTGCGCGGTGGACATCGACACCGAAACCGGGATGACGAAGATCCGCAAGTACGTCGCGGTCGACGACATCGGGGTGCAGGTGAACCCGATGATCGTCGAGGGGCAGATCCACGGCGGCCTGACGCAGGGCATCGCGCAGGCGCTCTGGGAGGGCGCCCACTACGACGAGGACGGCAACTTGACCACCGCGTCGCTCGCGGACTACCTGCTGCCGAGCGCCGTTGACGTGCCGTTCTACACCACCGACCGCACGGTGACGCCGTCGACAACGCACCCGCTCGGCACCAAGGGTGTTGGCGAGGCGGGCACCATCGCCTCCACCCCTGCGGTGATGAACGCCGTTATCGATGCCCTGCGACCACTGGGTGTGACGGACGTGCTGATGCCGGCCACCCCGCAAACCGTCTGGCGGGCGATACAGGTGGCTCAGGCTGCAGGGTCGACCGGGAACGGGGGCGCGGCATGATCCCGGCGAAGTTCGACTACGTCCGGCCCACTTCCGTCGACGACGCGGTGGCCGCGCTGGTTGCCGGTGGCGATGACGCGAAGGTGATCACCGGCGGGCAGTCCCTGCTGCCGTTACTGCGGATCCGGTTGGCAGCGCCCACCGTGCTCGTCGATTGCGGCCGGATCGCCGACATGCTCGGGGTGACCGACGCCGGCGATTCGCTGGTGATCGGCGCGGCGACGACACACCACGCGGTGATGACCGATCCGCTGGTCAAGCAGCATGCGCCCTTGCTGTCGCTGACCGCTGCCACCGTGGCCGACCCGGCCATCCGGCATCGCGGGACGTTCGGCGGGTCCCTCGCCCATGCCGACCCGGCCGGCGACATGCCCACGGCCGCATTGGCTTTGGACTGCGTCATGGTGGTCGCCGGGCCGTCCGGGCGACGGGAGGTACCGGCGGCGGACTTCTTCGTCGACTACTTCACCAGTGACCTGTCCTTCGACGAGGTGCTGGTCGGCGTCCGGGTGCCGAAGCTGGGTCCTGGCTGGGGTTACGAGTACCAGAAGTTCAACCGCACCGCGCAGTCCTGGGCGATGGTCGGGGTTGCCGCGGCTGTCCGGCGCGAGAACGGCTCGATCGCGGAGGCGCGGGTCGCGCTGACGAACATGGGAGCCACCCCGCTGCGGGCGTCGTCCGTGGAGGATGCCCTGAGGGGTGTGTCCGCCACCGTCGAAGCCGTTGGCGCGGCCGCCGCGAATGCCGCCGACGGCACCCATGCGACCAGCGAACTGCACGCACAGGCCGACTACCGGGAGCACCTCGCCCGGGTGCTGTCCCGGCGGGCAGTAGTGGCCGCCGCGGGAATCGGCTGAGTTGCCCCCGACTGAACGTTCTGCAGGGCTAAAGCACCCTACAAGCCCGCATTTCCCTGCAGAACGTTCATGTCCTGTTCAGCTCAACCTTGCGTGTGACGCCCCGCCGTACGGGGGTTCGCAAGGTAGATCCGAACAATCGGGTTCGACTTTGTTCAGGTCAAGGTTGCAGATTCGGCTGGCGCGATCGATTGGTGCCGGGGACCTGCGTCCAAATTGGGCCTCGATCTCGGCTCTCCAGCGCTCCTGCGCAATCTTGATCCGAACAACGAAGCTTTGCCTGCAGCTTTGACCTGAACAACGAAGAGTTCGCGCGAACAGGACAGTTCACTCGCCGGGCCCACCCCGCTATTCCTATGTCCGAATTCCATCCACATTGCCGACGGCGTCCTAGGCAGGTTCGACCACCACAGGTCGAATGGCACCGGTGCAGCCAGTTGCGTTCGCCCGAGTTCTCGGGCTCGATGCGCTCCTCAGGGGTCAAAACAAGGTGATCCGGCGCGACCAGGCGATCGCCGCCGGTCTCACCCGTGCCAGGGTCGACGATCTGGTTCGGCGGCGCCGTTGGAACGCGGTGCTGCCGAGGGTGTATCTGGTGGGCGATCGTGTCGACGATCCTCGAGTTCGCACCCGCGCATGCTGGCTCTGGGCGGGCGACGAATCGGTGATTGCCGGCCAGGCTGCCGCGTGGTGGCTCGGGCTCATTCCGGAACCGCCCGTGACGATCACGGTGATCGTTCCGTTGGCCACGCGGCGCGATCCGCAGGCCGGAGTTCACGTCGTGCGCGCGACAGTCGATCCACGTGACGCGGATTTCGAGGACTGGATCAGGGTGACCAGGGTCCCCCGGACCTGCCTGGACCTGGCCCGGCAGGACCAGCCCGACCGGCTGGAGTCCGCGCTGCGGTTGCGTCGGACGGACATTCCCCGGATCGAGCAGTCCCTCGAACGTGGCCGAGGTCGTCGAGGGCAGCTCGGGGCGCGCCGGGCCGTGGCTGAGGTTGTCGACAATCCGTGGAGCGTTGGCGAACGAATCACGCACCGCCGACTGAAGGAAGCCGGAATCACCGGATGGGTCGCCAACCCGCCGGTTCGGCTGCGTAGCGGAATCAGGCATCCCGACGTCGCCCTGATGGACATCAAGCTGGCCATCGAGATCGACGGCCGCGAGCACCACGGGAGTCGAGAAGCCTTCGAGAGCGACCGCGCGAGGGATAACGAGTTCGTCGAGGCGGGTTGGACGGTGTTGCATTTCACCTGGAAGCAGGTCACCGGCGATCCCGACCTGATGATCTCCACCATCAGGGCAACAATCGCTCGGCTGCGGTTGCACCCGCCAGCCGAGTGAACGTTCTGCAGGGAAGTACGGGCTAGTGGGGCGTTCCGGCCCTGCAGAACGTTCAGTCGCCCTGCTCAGGTGGCACTCGACGGCAGGCGGGGTGCCCGAAACGGATAGTGGCGGTCGAGCAGATCCGCCTACCTCACTCGCCGGGGCCCTTGCCCGGCTCGTCGGGGTGGATCGAGTACTCGCGGAAGGCGCCCTGCAGTCCCTGCAGCCCGTCCCGGAAGGCGGCGGCGTGCGGGCCGAGGTCCGGCAGCGATGCCTTGAGCAGCCCGGCCAGCGCGGTGATCAGCGTCCTGGCCTGGTCGAGATCGCGGTGCTCCGGCCGATCCGGGTCGGATGCGGCGAGGCCGAGTTGCTCGGCAGCTGCGCTCATCAGGAGCACGGCCGCGCGGCTGATCACCTCCACCGCCGGGATATCCACCAGGTCGCGGGAATCGTCGGTGAAATCGTCGTCGGTAAAGTCGTCGGAGACCGCGCCCTCAGCACCGTGGATGAGCGCGGTGGCATCGAGGACGACGTCCGGATCAGCGGGGGAATCAGGCGTTTCTTCGGGAGTGCTCACATCCTGTACGCTGTCATGTGCGACTAGCTCCCGTGAAAGCGGGGGAACAAGTGGAGCCCGACTCCCACCCGAGCAGCCTCACGGCAGCCGGGTACCGGTCCATCGACGGAAACGTCGTTGGCGCGCGCCTGCATTTCGGCGTACGACGGATGTATCCAAGGGCCCCACGAGTTCACTCGTAGGGCCCTTTTGGTGTTGATCGTCAGGTCAACACCGGTGCGGGCGCTGGGGGAGCAGCCGTAGCAGGACCGATATCAACCGTCTTCCAGGAGGACTCAATCAGCGTCGAACCACGCATTAACGACAGGATCCGCGTTCCCGAGGTTCGCCTCGTCGGAGCCGAGGGTGAGCAGATCGGCATTGTTGCGATCGGCGAAGCCCTGCGACTGGCGCAGGAAGCCGATCTCGATCTTGTCGAGGTCGCACCGGACGCCCGCCCACCCGTCTGCAAGCTCATGGACTACGGAAAGTTCAAGTACGAGAGCGCGCAGAAGGCCAGGGAGGCCCGGCGAAACCAGGTCCTGACGGTCATCAAAGAAATGAAGCTCCGGCCGAAGATCGATTCGCACGACTACGAGACCAAAAAAGGTCACGTCGTTCGATTCCTCAACGCCGGGGACAAGGTCAAGGTCACGATCATGTTCCGTGGTCGGGAGCAGTCCCGTCCCGAACTCGGGTTCCGTTTGCTGCAGCGGCTGTCCGCCGATGTCGCCGAGCTGGGATTCGTGGAGAGCGCGCCGAAGCAGGATGGCCGCAACATGATCATGGTGCTGGCTCCGCACAAGAAGCCAGGGCAGCGGCATCCGCAGCCCTCGGCTCCGTCAGCGGAGACAGTCTCCTAGTCGGCGGCCGGCAGGGTGGCGGACGGATCCAACCGGGTCCACCGCCGATTCGGCCCTGCAGCATGTCCGCGACACGCGGTGTACCTCCGGGCCCGTCAGGGCACGGCGATGCTGGCTGTCCGTACGAGTTCCACCCGAGTTACCAGCGTCACCCCCGATATCAGCGTCACCGGCGCGATCAGCGTCACCCGAAACAGCACCACTCCAGTACGACGACAACGAATGTGAGCGAAAGAAGCCATGCCGAAGAACAAGACGCACTCCGGTACGAAGAAGCGCATCAAGGTCACCGGTAGCGGCAAACTCACCCACGCGGGGTCCGGAAAGCGCCACAACCTGGAGAGCAAGCCGACCAGCCGCACCCGTCGCCTTGACGGTGCCAAGGAAGTCGCCAAGGTGGACGCGCCGCGCATCCGCCGGCTGCTCGGTATCTGAGCCTCCCTCCGCGGCCGCCAGTCATCCGTCCGGCCCGCGCCCCATCCGTACCCCACAGTCCAAACCCGGTACCGCAAGCACCGGGTCGAAGTAGAAAGTCAGGTGTCCCGTGGCAAGAGTGAAAAGGGCCGTCAACGCCCAGAAGAAGCGCCGCGTCATCCTCGAGCGCGCCAGCGGTTACCGCGGCCAGCGTTCGCGGCTGTACCGGAAGGCCAAGGAGCAGGGTCTGCACTCGCTGACCTACGCCTACAACGACCGGCGTAAGCGGAAGAACGATTTCCGCAAGCTCTGGATCTCCCGGATCAACGCGGCCGCCCGCGCCCACGGAATGACCTACAACCGGTTCATGCAGGGCCTGAAGGTCGCCGGCATCGAGGTCGACCGCAAGGTGCTCGCCGAGCTTGCCGTTTCCGACGAGGCCGCCTTCGCCGCGCTCGTGGTCGTCGCCCGGGAGGCCGTTCCGTCCGTTGCGGACCAGTCCGCGGCTTCCGCAGAGGATGCAGCCTGAGCCCGCAGGACGACCCTCGTCGACGCCCGGCCGGAACTTCGTCGGCCGGGCGTTCTGCTGTCAGCGGTCCTGCTGACGACGGTGGCCAGGACGAGGCCGTCCTCACCGAGCGGTCCGCACGCATTGTCGCCGCCCACCGGCTGCTGCGGCGCTCCCGTCGCACCGAGGTCGGCGAGTTCCTCGCCGAGGGAGCCCCCGCTGTCACCGAGGCGATCGGCTACGCCAAGGATCATCCGGGTGAAGTCCTGGAACTGTTCATCACCGAGGCTGCCGCAGCGAAGCACAAGCGCCTGGTCAGGGCGGCGTTCGGCGCCGGCGTCGAGGTCACGCAGATCACCGAGCGGGCCGCCGCATCACTGACTGATGCCGTCACGCCGCAGGGCATCGTCGTACGTTGCGCGCTGCCGACGGTCGCCGTCGCCGACGTGCTCGCTGGGACGCCCCGGCTGATCGCCGTGCTGGTTCGCGCCAGCGATCCGGGCAACCTGGGCACCGTCATCCGGCTGGCCGACGCTGCCGGTGCGGGTGGGGTCATTCTCGCCGGCGACTCCGTCGACGCGTTCAACCCGAAGGCGATCCGGGCCTCAGCCGGCAGCCTGTTCCACCTACCGGTGGCCCGCGCCGCCGACCCGGCGGCGCTGATCGCACGAGCTTTCCGCGAGCGGATTGTCCGTGCTGGCCACCACCGGCGCCGCCGAGGTCGATCTCGATGCAGCGGGAGCCGACGGAATCCTGGACCTGCCGACGGCCTGGCTGTTCGGTTCCGAGGCGCACGGTCTACCCGACGACGTCATCGCGCTGGCCGACGAGGCGGTGCGGGTGCCGATCTACGGACAGGCGGAATCGCTGAATCTCGCCAGTGCCGCGGCGATCTGTCTCTACGCCAGTGCCAGCGCGCAGCGCAGGGCGGGAGTGGAAGCCGAGATCAACTCGTCGGTCTGACGCAACGATTGCGCCCTTGACGCCCGTCTACTGATCGGCGCCGTAGCGTGGCGGTCGCTAAGTGGAGGAACACCGGTGAATGCAGCGCAATCGGCCCGAAATTCGCTGTCAGACAACCGCCGTTGGTCGGTCCTCCTGGGCTCGGTCATGACCGTCTGGCTGATCGCCGGATGCAGCGGGAACGACCCGGCCTCGTCATCCGCAGGAGCCGCGAGCGTTGTCCATCCATCGAGCGGTGCCGCCAGCGAGGGTTCGGTGGCGAGTGCAAGTGCGGGGCTGCCAGGCCCTGACCAGGCGACGGGGATGACGGAGCCCGACTCCGCCTTCGGTCAGGCGGTGATTGCCTGGGACTTGGCCGGCAAATACCTGCTCGTGACGACCTACGGCAGCAGCGGCTGCCCCAACACCATCGATCGGGTCATCCGGGCCGGTGACCAGCGGCTGGAATTCGCGACCGGTGATACCGCGGCGTCACTAGCCACCACGACCCCGCGAACCTGCACCGCGGACCTGGCGCCGTTCACCAGTTCGGTGGTAGTCCCGGCCGGGATCAGTCGAACCGAGTCGCTGACGGTGGTCTTCCAAGGCACCGAGATCGTCGTACCCGCGCAGGGCTGAGCGGTCAGCGGTCAGCTTGGCCCACCCGCCGGCGAATGATCAGCGCCAGCCGTACCGCTGTCGCAGCCGAGCCTCGACGGCGGCGAAGGAGGACGCGGGCAGGCCCGCGGTTTCCCGCCGCATCCCACCGGTGTGCAGCCGGAAAACCCGATCGATGTTCACCCAGGACGGTCGCCCGGCGGAGTCCCACTTGCCCGCGCCGATCGGCACGAACTCGGCGCTGCCGGAGTGTGCCTTTGACGTCAGCGCAACGGCCAGGAATGTTCCGCCGCGTTCTGCGGCCACCACCAATACCGGCCGGTCCTTGCCTCGCCCGTCCCGCTCCTCGAACGGCACCCAGGTCCAGACCACCTCACCGGGGTCCGGGGCGCCATCGGTGGACGGCGAGTAGGTCATCCGGACGGCCCCGATCGATCGCGGCTCGATCTCGACGGTTGCCGACGGACCCGCTTGACCAGGCGAGATTGGTTGAAAAGCCGGGTCTGCAGGCAGTGCGGCCGTGCCGGCCGGTCGGTGGGTTCCGGTCCGGTGGTCAGCGGACGTTGGCCGAACCGCTGTCTTGGAGGGCGTCTTGGCGGAGGTTCCGAACGCTGACCGCAGCGCGTCGCCCAGTCGGGAGAAGAAGGACATGAACGCAGACCCTACCTAGCCATTACCGGCCGGCACTGGTTCTGGTTGGCGGGAGTGATCGCCGTGTCAGCCCCTGCTCCGGCCGGGTCCAGTAGGCAAAAGGTGGATCACAGATCCAATCTGAGGTAGGGAGGCCGCGGCGGCGCCGTGCCCAACTTCGGCGAAGCGCTGCGCCTGGGGCGTGGGGGAAGCTCTTCGCGCATGTTGTCCCACGACTGCCGGGCGGAGATCCGTCCGCGTTGCATCCCGGCGGCGATGGCTCCGCTGATCAGTGCGGCCGAGAAGGACGTCCCCGACCATGCCGCGTAGCCTCCGAACGTCACGGTTTTCGTGAGGTCTTCGGGCGCTGCCTTGAACGTGAGGGTGGCACTAGGAAAAAGGCTGACCAGATCCTCACCAACGGCAATCACATCCACCCATTCGGCCGGTGGGCTGAAAGCTGACTTGTTGCCGTTGAGATTTGCCGACCCAACTGCGACGACCCCCGGCAAGGCAGCCGGGAAAAGCGGGCGAATATCGTCCTTGGTTTCAGAGCTCAGTTGTCCGTGATTGCCGGCCGCCGCGACCACAACGATGGTCGGGCTGAGTTTTGCGATTGCCGTCGAGATTGCCAGGGGCGGCTTTCCGTCATATGTGAAGGCGCCAAAACTCAGGTTGAGTATGTCGACGCCGGAATCGGCGAATTGCATGATCTTCTTGGCGACATCCCACGACGAGCCTGTGCCGTCGGGACCCAGGACGCAGCGTGCGTCGATGCTCGCTCCAGGTGCCTGACTGAGGATCAAACCGGCCAGGAAGGTCGCATGCCCGTTCTGCCATGTCTTCGGAGGGCCCCACAGCCGATCGGAGTAGCGGGCCACACATGCGCCATCCATCCATGCCTGTGGTGCGATCTTCGTGTCGGCCAGACCGACCACGACACCTTGGCCCGGACCGGAGAGGCGTCGGGCCGACAACCATTGCGGCAGCTTGTTGGGAGGATCGGGGAGTTTGGGTGGGGTGCCCTCCCGGATGATGACTCCGCCCTCGATCGCGAGGCCCACCGTGCGGTTCTTGCCCATCGGGGGAACCCACCCGTTGAACTTGAGTTCGAAGTGTTTTGTCAGCTCACTCAGAACTTTATCGATATCGTAGTAATCGTCTTCCGGCCAATCAGTTCTGTCGGGATCCTCCTGATGCACGAGAAGCTCTCTCGCAGGATTGGACACCCTTCCGTCTTCGGCCGGCTCGTCGGGTTTCAGGATTTTCAGCTTCGCTAGCCCAAGCGCAGCGTCGCTATCAACCTCTCGCGACTGAAGGGCCAACTGCTCGCTCAGAGTCTCCCGAACGAGGGCTAAATGGGTTACCGCAACGAGAATAGTATTACTCTCAATGGGTAAACTGCTCATGTCCTGCGCGCCCATCACCATGAGCGGTGATCCTAGGACCGACCGCGACGGCATCGCAACGTATAATAGTGACCCGACGGTAAGGTGAACCCTGACGCCCGCGAAACGAGGCTATTCATGGGGGGCCCGGAGAATGTCGAACTTGAGATCGCCTCTCGTGAGGCGCTCCGGCTCGCCACCATCAATCCGAAACTCGCCCAGGCGTCGGCAGCGAGGGCGCAGGCCGCTGCGACGGCCGCCAAAGAACCTGCCGCCCTGAGTATTGCGGCTCATGCCGCTGGGGTCGCGGCACATCAGTTGGGCGACGTAACCGGCGCGGTCGATCATTATCGTGCGTCCATTCGGGCAGGTCGTGCCGCTGGTTCTCGCATTCTTGTCGCGCAGGCCAGGGCCAGCCTCGCGGGTTCGCTCTGCGTTCGTGGCTGGCCCGGCAAGGCGCTCAAGCAGATCGATCTTGCCATCGACGATCTTGACGGAGTCGCCGCGGCCAGGGCGATGACCCAGCGATCGGCGATGCTGCAATTGCTCGGGCGTGCGGACGCAGCTCTCTCGGACCTGCGTCAGGCGATACCTCAGCTCATGCGGGCCGGAGATGCGGACTGGGCGACGGGCGCATTGTCGAATCGTAGTGTGCTGCACATCTCGCGACGCTCATTTGCCGCGGCCGAGGCGGACCTGCTGGTAGCCAAGAAATTGAGCAACGAGAACGGATTACACCTCTGGGCCGCGTACGTCGAGCAGAACCTTGGTGCGCTTCATTCCAGTAAAGGTGAAATTGTTGCGGCCCTTCGGCATTTGGAATCCGCAGAACAGCAGTTCCGGGGGCTCGGAAAAGAAACAGGTTCGCTGTTTGTCGATCGTGGCCAATTGCTGTTGTTTGCCAGGCTTCTCGATGAGGCGAGGGCAGCCGCCGACGGAGCCGTACGAGTACATCGATCCGACCAGGATCGTCTGGAGACCCCGAACGCCCTGCTATTGCTCTCCACTGTTGCTCTTGTGCAGGGAGATATCACGGTTGCCCAGGAATCCGCTGAGCAGGCCGCTCGGGCATTCCGCCGACTCGGCAATCGCGGGGGCGTGGCGCTGGCGCGTTATGCACGCTTGCAAACGCGCTACGCAAGTGAGCCGCAATCGGTGTCGGCGAGTGACGCCCGACGGTGCGCGGATGAGCTCAGTCGCGTCGGGTGGACAGTGCCCGCTCTCGAGGCCCGGGTACTGGCCGGCTTGATCGGCCTCGAACGGGGTCACGTCGACGAGGCACGGAACGATCTTCGATTGGCCAGCCGTGTCCGATTCACGGGTCCGGCCGATGTCAGGGTCCGGGGATGGTTGGCAGAGGCCATGCTCCGGTACGCGGAAGGTCGTCGGAGATCCGCCGGCATCGCCGTCAACGCCGGCTTCCGCATTCTTGACAATAACCAGGCTGCGCTTGGTGCGGCCGAACTGCGCGCGCACATCACGATGCACCGGGGATCACTGAGCAAGCTCGGCCTCCGGATGGCGTTGGAGGTCGGGAACGCGCGGCGGGTCCTGACCTTTGTCGAACGTGGTCGCGCGAGCGCCCTCTTGTTTCCGACTCCTCGCCCACCGGACGACCCCGTGCTGTCCAGGACTCTCGCCGATCTGCGGATAACGATGAAAGAGATCGACGAATGCCGGCAAGCAGGTCGTTCCGCAGCTAGCCTCGTCCAACACCAGGTACGGCTCGAAAGGATCATTGAACGCAAGTCCCGGGAGATGGCGGCCCAACCTGGCTCACCCCGTCGTTTATCCACCGGCGCGGTTGAACTCGCCATCGCGCTGAAAGACTCGGCCCTGATCGAATACATCGAACTGGACGATCGGCTGCATGCAGTGACCCTCGTGTCCGGCCGCGCAAGCCTTCATCACCTAGGGCCCGCCGGCCCAGTACGCGAGTGCCTTCCGCTACTGCCTTTCGCGCTGCGACGACTGGCGAACCCCAGATCGACCGCGCGGACGAAGTCGGCCGCGACGGCCGTGTTGAACCGCATTCAGCGGACACTCAATGCGGTGCTGTTTGCGCCGATCGCCGGGCATATCGGGGACCGACCGGTAGTGGTCGTCCCGTCTGTCAGCCTGCAAGGCATCCCCTGGCCAGTCATCCCAGCGTGCGCGGGGCGATCGATTTCGGTCGTGCCGTCCGCCACTTTGTGGTTGGGCGCCGCATCGCGATTGGCGCCGCCGGCCGGGAAAGTCGTGGTCGCTGCCGGACCGGGTCTACCCGGGGCCCGCGACGAAGCCCTCGCGATCGCCGAGATTTACCGGGACCCGGTTCTCCTGCTCGATGACGAAGCAAGTGCCGCCGCGCTGGCGACGGCAGCGGACGGAGCCACGGTGGTCCACATCGCCGCACATGGTCGACTACGTTCCGACAACCCGTACTTCTCTTCATTGCTGATGGCGGACGGCCCGCTGACCGTGTACGACCTGGAGCGGATCCAGCACGCCCCACACCACGTGGTGCTCGCCGCTTGCGAGACGGCCCGCCACAAGACCATTACGGTTGACGAGGTGCTCGGCCTTGCCGCTGCCCTGCTGGCACAGGGCGCATCTTCACTTGTTGCCCCTGTGTTCAACGTCGGCGACGACGTCGTCGTGCCAATCATGCGCGCCTACCATGGCGAACTCCGCTCCGGCCGTTCGCCCGCCGATGCCTTGGCAGCGTCCCAGGAGAAGGCCGCCGCGCAGGATTCGGCCGCTTGGGCTGCTGCAGTGAGTTTCCAGAGCATCGGCGCGAGCGGACGAAGAATCTACGAGGACGGCTCGCCGTCGCACACCTCAGGCATCGATTCACACATCTGACCTCCAGGCTGTGGGCGCGGATCGGCTGAGCGGACGGACGAATCTCCTGACGAATCGTGACGCATGGATGTCGAAATGTGAAGGTGGTCGTCACCGCTTCCCCTCGCCCGGGCCGGCCTTACCGGACCGGTCACCTAGACTCCCTGCTGGCCATGCACCTCTCGACGATTAACGCCACGGCTGTATCTGATCCCTCACGGTCGACACCCGGGCGGTGGACGACGACCGGGCAGCGCCGCCGGCACCATCCCCACCGGAAGGCATGTATGTCCACCCCCATTGATCGGGCCGACCACCCGAGCCCCATCGACGCCGAAGCTGTGCAGGCCGCGGCGACCGCCGCCATCACTGCGGTCGCCGCCGCGTCCGACCTGGACGCAGTTCAAGGCGGCCAGGCTCGCGCATGCCGGTGACCGGAGCCCCCTGGCCCTGGCCAACCGGGCCATCGCCGACCTGCCCAAGGCGGACAAGGCCACGGCTGGTCAGGCGATCGGCAAGGCGCGAAAGCGGGTCAACGACGCCATCGCGGCGCGGGAAGCGGAGTTGATTGCCGAGCGGGACGCTCGCGTCCTCGCCGAGGAAACCGTCGACGTCACCCTGCCCTACGACCGGCGCCCGGCGGGTGCCCGGCATCCGATCTCCACCGTGATGGCGCAGATCGAGGATGTCTTCGTCGCGATGGGCTGGGAGGTCGCGCAAGGCCCCGAACTGGAAGCGGAGTGGTTCAACTTCGACGCGTTGAATTTCCCCAAGGACCACCCGGCGCGGGCCATGCAGGATTCGTTCTACGTCGCCGGCAACGCAGCGACCGGCGAGACCGCACAGGAGACGGGGCTGGTACTCCGCACACACACCTCGCCGGTGCAAGTGCGCACCATGCTGGACAAGGAACCGCCGATCTACGTCGTCTGCCCGGGCCGGGTGTACCGCACCGACGAACTCGACACCACCCACACCCCGGTGTTCCATCAGGTGGAGGGCCTGGCGATCGACCGGCACCTGTCCATGACGCACCTCAAGGGCACCCTCGACCACTTCGCCAGGGCGATGTTCGGCCCGCAGTCGCGGACCCGGCTGCGGCCCTCGTTCTTCCCGTTCACCGAACCCAGCGCGGAGATGGACGTGTACTTCCCGGACAAGAAGGGCGGCGCCGGCTGGGTGGAATGGGGCGGCTGCGGCATGGTCGACCCCGACGTCCTGCGGGCCTGCGGCCTGGATCCGGCGGAGTGGAGCGGGTTCGCGTTCGGCATGGGAATCGAGCGCACCCTGCAGTTCCGCAACCAGATACCGGACATGCGCGACCTGGTCGAGGGCGACGTCCGGTTCACCGCCGCATTCGGATCGGAGGTCTGAGCGATGCATCTGTCAGTTGAGTGGTTGTCCGACGCCGTCACGCTGCCGCCCGGAACGTCGACCGATGACGTCACCGATGCGTTGCTGCGCATCGGGTTCGAAGTGGAAGGCGTGCACACTGTGCCGCCGACGACCGGCAAACTCGTTGTCGGCACAGTGCTCTCGATCGAAGAACTCACCGGGCTGAAGAAGCCGATCCGCTTCTGCCTGGTCGACGCCGGTCCCGGCAACGGTCCGGACGGCACCGACGATCCGCGCGGCATCATCTGCGGGGCAACGAACTTCGTGGTCGGCGACACCGTTGTGGTGGCGCTGCCCGGGTCGGTCTTACCGGGTGACTTCGCGATTGCGTCGCGGAAGACCTACGGCCGGGTGTCCGACGGAATGATCTGTTCCACCCGAGAACTCGGCATCGGCACCGAGCACGACGGCATCCTGGTCATCGGCCCGATCGCTGCGCCCGGCACCGATGCGCGGGCACTGATCGGGTCCGATAACGCCGTCATCGAGCTGGCCATCACCCCGGATCGCGGGTACGCCCTGTCCATCCGCGGGCTGGCCCGTGAGCTGGCCGCCGCCTTCGACCTGCCGTTCACCGACCCCGCGGCGCACGCCGTTCCGGATCGGGCACAGGGCGGGTGGCCGGTGACGATCGCCGACCCGGACGGCTGTGGACGCTTCGTCACGGTGCGGGTGGAGGGCATCAACCCGGCCGCGCCCAGCCCGTTCTGGTTGCGGCGCAGGCTGTCCGCTGCCGGGATCCGATCCATCTCGCTGGCCGTCGACGTCACCAACTACGTGATGCTCGACCTCGGCCAGCCCCTGCATGCGTTCGACGCCGGGAAGCTCACCGGCCCGATCACCGTGCGCCGGGCGGTGGACGGCGAGACGCTGCTGACATTGGACGGCGCCAAGCGCACCCTGGTCGCCGACGATCTGGTGGTGGCCGACGAGTCGGGCGCCATCTCGCTGGCCGGCGTGATGGGTGGTGAGTCCACCGAGATCTCCGCCAGCACGACGACTGTGGTGATCGAGGCGGCCTACTGGAAGCCGACCGTCATCGCCAGGACCGCCCGGCGGCACCGGCTGCCGAGCGAGGCGTCCCGGCGTTTCGAGCGGTCCGTCGACCCGTGGGTGGCCGTTGTCGCCGCCGAAGCCGCCGCCGAATTGCTCGTCCGGTACGGCGGTGGGGCGATCGTCGGCCGGTCCGACGTGTCCGGAAACCCGTTGCCGCAGGCCGTCATCGCGTTGCCGTTGACCGAGCCGGAGCGGCTGATCGGGCGACCGTACGAACCGGCCGTGATCGCCCGCCGGTTGCAGCAGGTCGGCTGCACTGTCACCGACGGCAGCGCCGGAGGCCATGCTGGCACCCTCACCGTTGTCCCGCCGAGCTGGCGGCCCGACCTCACCCGGCCGGCTGACCTGGTCGAGGAGGTGGCTCGGCTGGAGGGCTTCGACTCGATCGCCTCCGTACTGCCGCAGGCGCCGCCCGGCACCGGCCTGACCGCCGGGCAGCGCCGGGAGCGGTTGATCGCCGCCGACCTTGCCTCCGCGGGCTTGACGGAGGTGCTGGCGTTCCCGTTCATCGGCGCCGCCGAGCTGGACGGGCTCGGCCTGGCCGCGGACGACGCGCGCCGGAATACCGTCCGGCTGGCGAACCCGCTGGATGCCGACCGCCCGTCGATGCGCTCGACGCTGCTGCCCGGCCTGCTGGACACCGTGCTGCGCAACCTCTCGCGCGGCACCCGTGACCTGCTGGTATTCGAGATCGGGTCGGTGTTCCTGCCGCGCAGCAACGCGCCCCGGCCACCGCAGGCTGCCGTCGACCACAAACCGGACCCGGCGACTCTCGCGGCCCTCAATGCCGCGCTGCCCAACCAGCCGGTGCACCTCGCCGTGGTGTTGGCCGGCTCGGAGGAACGCCCGGGTTGGTGGGGTGCCGGCCGGAGCGCCGGCTGGGCCGACGCCATCGAGCTCGCCCGGCGTATCGGCACCGTCTCCGGGGTCGAGCTGCGAGTGGTCGCCGCCGAACAGGCGCCCTGGCATCCAGGCCGATGCGCGAGCATCCGGGTGGGGGACTGGCCCATCGGCTATGCGGGCGAACTCGCCCCGGCCGTCGTCGAGCGGCTCGGGCTGCCGCCGCGGACCGCCGCGCTCGAACTGAACCTGGACGGGCTGCCGGAACGACGGCCGCCCGTCGCGCCGGTGATCAGCCCCTACCCGCCAGTGCACCTGGACGTGGCACTGGTGGTGGATGCCTCAACACCTGCTGCCGCCGTCACCAGTGCGCTGCGCGACGGTGGCGGTGAGTTGCTGGAGTCCGTCCGGCTGTTCGACGTCTACGCCGGCGGACAGGTCGGCGCCGGCCACAAGTCGCTGGCGTTCGCCATGGTGGTCAGGGCGCCCGACCGAACCCTGACCGCCGCCGACGCGACCGCGGTCCGGGACGCGGCCGTCGCCGTGGCGGCCGAGCGAGTGGGGGCTGCGCTGCGGGGGTGAGGGTCTCGCTGGCCGCCAGTCCAGCCCGCGGGGGGCTCCGCTGCGCGGGTGAGAGTCCCGCTTGCGCCAGCCTGCGAAATGGGCTGCTGTCGGGTGAGGCTCCGTTGACCGGTGCCGAGCCCGTGAAGATCAACGTCCGGGTCCATGTGAGGTTGCCGCGCAACGTGAAATGGCCACGGTCGTTGATCATCCGGGCTTGAACGCCCTGACATCGGGCCGAGGACGTGTTCGGCCCGGGCGCTCGGCGTTCCCCGAACCGACCGGCCGGCTACAGCACGTCCGGCAGCTCCTGGCCCCGCCCGTCGAGCAGGGTGAGCCGGTGCAGGTCCAGCGGCGCCGGGTATACCAGCACGGCGATCCGGGCGCCGAGTTCGTCGATGTCGCCGTGCAACGTCAGGTCATCGACGGTTCCGTCGCTCAAGGTGGCCCGTACGGCCCTGACCTCGGGGGCGACCCGCACGATGACCAGGTGCGAGCTCTCGCCGGATCGGCCGACGAAGGTCGCCACTCGACGGTCCGGTGCCACCGGCCGGCCACCGAACCCGGCACCCCAGCGGCGCCCGTCGGGCTCCACCACCTGAACCATCGTCCGCACCCGGTTGCGATCCAGCTGGGTGGTGAGCGTCCACTGCTCGCCGCCCACGCCAAAACCCTGCGCCAACGCAGGGAGTTCGCGGTCCGTCACGCCCACCATCATTGCGTCCCGGACGGCGACGACGCCAACCGCGTCCCGGCGCACGCGCCCCACGAAGACCGACGACGGTGTGGATAGTTCAGGTTCCGGCGTCCACAGAACCGGCTCGGTTCGTGGTCAGCCACTCCGGAGTGCCACGATGTGCTCATGCCCCTGAAGCAACCGACCGACCTGGTCCGCAAGATCGAGAAGTCGGGTTACTACCCCGCGCTCGTCGCGGACGTGCTCGACATCGCCCTCGCCGACGAAGACGTCCTGGCCCACCTGGTGCACGGCGAGACGACCTTCGATCTGGACACCATCCGCCGCCACCTGTCAGTGGTCGTCCTCACGCCGGGTCGGCTGATCTTCGTGCACGCCGACGATCATGGCGGCGACGAGGAACACGGCGACGAGTCCCATGGCATCGCCACCAGTGAGTCGGTGCCGTTGTCTGCGGTGCGGTCGGTGATGGTCGCGCACGTGGTGGCGAACCCGGAGAAGTACAAGCCGGGCACCCTGGGCCGGGAACTGACGCTGACGATCGGCTGGGGAGCGGTGTCGCGGATCGACCTGGAGCCCGCCACCTGCGGTGATCCACAGTGCGAGGCCGATCACGGGATGACGGGCAGCGTCACCGCGGACGATCTGTCGTTGCGGATCAGTGCCGACGCGGAGGGGGAGACCGCGCTGCGGGACGCGGTCGCGTTCGCAAAGTCGCTCTCGAAGATGACAGCTGCAGCGTTTCGCCGGTGACCGATGGGTCCCCGGCCACGTGGGGTGCCGCAGCAGCCGACCCACTGATCCCGCGGTATGACGACACCGGCCTGGGTGCGGTGCTGCCCGGGGCGGCCAGGGCGCTGGGGGTGGCGACCGACCTGCCGGCCGTCGAATTCCCTCGCGCGAGCAGAGTCTGCGTCGTCATCATCGACGGTCTCGGCCGGCAACTCCTCGAGCAGGAACCCGCGTCCGCACCGTTCCTGACCTCCCTGTTGCCCGGCAGCCGCACGCTGACCGCAGGTTGCCCGAGCACAACGGCGACCTCGATGGGTTCCTTCGGCACCGGATTGCCGCCGGGACGGCACGGCCTCGTCGGATACGAGGTGATGGACCCCGACCGCGGGGTGCTGCTGAACGAACTCAGGTGGGATCCGGCGACCGACCCGCTCGTCTGGCAGCCGCATCGCACGGTGTTCCAGTCGTTGGTCCTCGACGGCGTGCGGGTGGTACAGATCGGCAACCCGGAATTCGCCGGATCCGGGTTGACCACCGCGGCGCTGCGTGGCGGTGAGTTCGTCGGCGCCAAGCGCCTGCGGTCCCGGGTGGACATCGCCGTCGATGCGCTGACCGGGCCGCAGCGATCCCTGGTCTATCTGTACTGGGGTGACGTCGACGGGGCCGGTCATGTGTACGGCTGGCGCTCCCGCGAATGGCGCCGAACCCTGCGCAGTGCCGACCGGGAATTCGCGCGGCTGGCCCGTCGGCTGCCTGCCGGCACCCTGCTGCTGATCACCGCCGACCACGGAATGCTGGACGTGCCGCATGCCGACCGGGTGGACCTGGCGTCATCGGAGGAGTTGAGCCAGGGGATCGGCGTCCTCGGCGGCGAGGGCCGGTTTGCGCAGATCTATTGCCCGCCAACCGCCGGCCCGGATGACGTGGCCGCCGTGGCGGCCAGGTTCGCCGACGTCCTCGGCGATCGGGCCTGGGTGCGTACCCGCGATGAGGCCGTTGCCGCCGGTTGGTTCGGGCCGGTCGACGATCGGGTGCTGCGCCGGATCGGTGACGTTGTCGTCGCCGGCAATGGTCCCTTCGTGCTGGTCGATTCCCGCACGGCCCGGCCGCAGGTGCTCAAGCTCATCGGCCAGCACGGCTCGATGACGCCGGCGGAGCAGTTGGTGCCGCTCCTGGTGCACCAGGATTGATCGTCCGGGGCTCAGCCGGCCGTCGGTGCACGGGAGCCGATGATCACCACGTTGCCGTCGGGATCCTGCACCCTGGCCACTCGCTCGCCCCAGGGCTGGTCCTCGGGCCGTGCGATCACCGGCACTCCGGCCGCTTCGAGCTCGGCGATCGCCGCGTCGCAGTCGTCGGCGTACACCCACAGCGAGAACCGCTGGGCCGGACCATCGGTGCCCGCCGTTGGATCCGCGCCCAGCCCGAGATGGCTGGAGCCGATCGTCATCCCCACGTAGACCGGTGGTCCGTCATCGGGGAACTGGTACTCCACCGACCCGCCCAGCAGGTCGCGGTAGAAGCGCAGCGATGCCGTCAGATCGCAGGTGGACAGGATGGGGAAGATCTCGGTGAACATCAGCGGTCCTTTCCGGTGGCCGGTCGAGTCCATCATCGGCCTGGGTGATCGGGAGTTCATCAGTAAGACCTTCGGGTCGGCGAGACTTCAACAGCGCTGCGACTGTGGTGGCGCCGTCCGCCAGCCAGTTGGATGATCATGCGGCCTTCTGTATAGTCCCTGATTCGGGTCTTTTGGCTGAAGGGTGTTCGGATGACGTTCCGCGTTGCAGTGGCCGGAGCCAGCGGCTACGCCGGCGGCGAGGTACTGCGCCTGCTGCTCGGCCACCCCGACGTGATCATCGGTGCGGTCACTGCCTACACCAGCGCCGGCGAGCGGCTGGGCATCCATCAACCGCACCTGCTGCCGCTGGCCGACCGGATCATCGAGCCGACCACCGCGGAGATCCTGACCGGGCATGACGCGATCTTTCTCGCGCTGCCGCACGGGCAATCGCACGCGCTCGCCGCCAAGCTCGGTGCCGACACCGTCGTCATCGACTGCGGCGCCGACCACCGGCTGACCGATCCCGCTGCCTGGGAACAGTTCTACGGCGGCGAGCATCCGGGGTCCTGGCCCTACGGGCTGCCGGAGCTGCCGAACGGCCGGGACGCGTTGCGCGGCACGAAGCGGGTCGCGGTTCCCGGTTGCTATCCGACGTCGGCGTCGCTGGCAGTGGCGCCGGCGCTGGCCGCCGGGCTGGTCGAACCCGACGTGGTCGTCGTCGCCGCCTCCGGTACCTCGGGTGCCGGCAAGTCGCCGAAGGTGAATCTGCTGGGCTCCGAGGTGATGGGTGCCGCATCCGCCTACGGCGTCGGCGGCGTGCACCGGCACACCCCTGAGATGATCCAGAACCTTTCCGCTGCTGCGGGTGTCCCGGTGACGGTCTCCTTCACCCCGGTTTTGGTGCCGATGTCGCGGGGGATCCTGGCCACGGTCAGCGCCCCGGTGCGGGCCGGCGTCACCCTGGACGATGTCCGCGCCGTGTACGAGAAGGCCTACGGGGACGAGCCTTTCGTGCACCTGCTGCCGGCAGGGCAGTGGCCGAGTACGGCCGCAACCCTGGGCGCGAACACCGTGCTGCTGCAGGTGGCGATCGACCAGGCGGCTGGCCGCGTTGTCGTCGTTGCGGCGCTGGACAACCTGACCAAGGGCACCGCCGGCGCCGCCGTGCAATGCCTCAACCTTGCCCTCGGCCTGCCGGAGACGACGGGCCTGCCGACCGTGGGAGTCGCGCCATGACCGAGAACTCGGTTTCAACAGGCATCGGAGTGACTGCGGCGCAAGGCTTCCGGGCGTCCGGGGTCACCGCCGGGCTGAAGTCATCCGGGCTGCCGGACGTCGCGCTCGTCGTCAACGACGGACCCAACTACACCGCGGCCGGGGTGTTCACCAGCAACCGGGTCAAGGCCGCGCCGGTCCGCTGGTGCGAGAGCATCCTGACCGGACCCGGTGCTGAACTGGTCGCCGTTGTGCTGAACTCCGGCGGCGCCAATGCCTGCACCGGCCCCGACGGGTACGCCGACACCGTCGCCACCGCCGAACATGTCGGGCAGCTGGTGGTCGCCCCGGCGCAGCGGGTGGCGGTCGCGTCGACCGGCCTGATCGGGCTCCGGCTGCCGATGGACAGGCTGATTCCCGGCATCGACAAGGCCGCCGGTTCTTTGACAACGGGCGGCGGGCTGGATGCCGCGACCGCCATCATGACAACCGATTCGGTGCCCAAAACGGCGCAGGTGACCGTTGGTGGGTTCACCGTCGGTGGGATGGCCAAGGGCGCCGGCATGCTGGCGCCGGGACTGGCCACCATGCTCGTCGTGCTGACCACCGACGCAATCGCGGACTCCGCCGCGCTGGACACCGCACTGCGCGCGGCGACCCGGGTGTCCTTCGACCGGCTCGACTCCGACGGTGCCATGTCCACCAACGACACCGTCCTGTTGCTCGCCTCCGGGGCCTCGGGGATCACCCCGAACGCCCAGTTGCTGGGCGCGGCAGTCACCCGGGTGTGCACGCAGCTGGCCGAGCAACTGCTGGCCGACGCGGAGGGCTCCACCAAGGAGATCGCGATCGAGGTGGTGCACGCGGCCAGCGAGGACGACGCCGTGGAGGTCGGCCGCAGCGTCGCACGGAACAATCTCGTCAAGACCGCCTTCTTCGGCCAGGACGCCAACTGGGGGCGAATCCTGGCCGCCGTCGGCACCGTCGGGCCGCATGTTGCCTTCGACGCCGACGCGATTGACGTTGCCATCAACGGGGTTTGGATCTGCAAGGGCGGCGCCACCGGTGAAGACCGGGACGGTGTCGACCTCACCGGGCGATCGGTGCACGTCGTGATCGACCTGCACGCCGGGTCCGAAGCGGCGACCATCCTGACCAACGACCTGTCCCACGCCTATGTCCACGAGAACTCGGCGTACTCGACATGACCATCCCCCCTGCGCAGCTCGAGCCTGTGCAGCTCGAGCCTGTGCAGCTCGAGCCTGTGCAGCTCGAGCCTGTGCAGCTCGAGCCTGTGAAGCTCGAGCCTGTGCAGCTCGAACCGGTCCAGCTCGAACCTGCACAGCCCGAACCGGTCCAGCTCGAACCTGCACAGCCCGAACCGGTCCAGCTCGAACCGCGCCGGCCGTCCGAATTGGAAGGCGCCCGGGAGCGGGCCGCCGTGCTGGCCGGCGCCTTGCCGTGGCTGCGCCGGTTTGCCGGGTCCATCGTGGTCGTCAAGTACGGCGGCAACGCGATGACGGACGAGGGCCTGAAGGAGGCGTTCGCCGCCGACATGGTGTTCCTGCGGACCGTCGGGTTGCGCCCGGTAGTGGTGCACGGCGGCGGCCCGCAGATCAGCGCCATGCTGAAAAAACTCGGCCTGCAAGGTGAATTCAAGGGTGGCTTCCGGGTAACAACACCGGACACGATGGACGTCGTCCGGATGGTGCTGGTCGGTCAGGTCGGCCGTGAGCTGGTCGGGCTGATCAACTCCCACGGCCCGCTGGCCGTCGGCATGTCCGGGGAGGACGCCGGCCTGTTCACCGCGGCCCGTCGCACCGTGCAGGTCGACGGCGTCGCCACCGACATCGGGCTGGTCGGTGATGTCGTCGCGGTCAACCCCGCCGCGATCATCGACCTGATGGACGCCGGCCGGATCCCCGTCGTGTCCACCGTTGCACCTGACGTCGACGGGGTGGTGCACAACGTCAACGCCGACACTGCCGCGGCCGCACTGGCTATCGCGTTGGGCGCGGCGAAACTCGTCATGCTGACCGATGTCGAGGGCCTCTACGCCAACTGGCCGGACCGGGACTCGCTGCTGTCCAGGGTGTCTGCCGACGCGCTCGAGGACATGCTGCCCAACCTGGAATCCGGCATGGTGCCCAAGATGGAAGGTTGCCTGCGCGCGGTGCGCGGCGGCGTCGCCGCGGCCCATGTGATCGACGGCCGGATTCCGCATTCAGTGCTGCTGGAGATCGTCACCAATGAAGGAGTCGGCACCATGATCGTCCCGAACCTGGCGGTTTCGCCATGACAACTGTTGTTTCGCAGGAATTCTCGGGCAACCAGGCGGCCGCCGAACGCTGGTCGCTCGCCTTGATGAACAACTTCGGTGTGCCGCCGGTCGAACTCGTCAGCGGACAGGGCGCCATCGTCACCGACGCGGACGGCAAGCAGTATCTGGATCTGTTGGGTGGCATCGCGGTCAACGCCCTTGGCCACGCGCACCCGGCGATCGTCAAGGCCGTCTCCGATCAGGTCGCGACCCTCGGCCATGTGTCGAACTTCTTCACCCACCCGACCGTGCTGGCCCTGGCCGAGCGACTGCTGGACATCAGCGGCGCCCGCGATCGGCATCCCGGCCGGGTGATCTTCTGTAATTCCGGCGCGGAGGCCAACGAGGCCGCGTTCAAGATGGCTCGCCGGACCGGGCGGCCGCGGATCATCGCGTGCGAAGGGGCGTTCCACGGCCGCACCATGGGCGCCCTGGCGATCACCGGTCAACCGGCCAAGCGAACACCGTTCGAGCCGATGCCGGCCGGCGTGGAATTCGTTCCCTACGGCGACATCCCGGCCCTGCGGGCGGCCGTCGACGACACCGTCGCCGCGGTCTTCCTGGAACCGATCCTGGGCGAGGCCGGGGTGGTACCGGCCCCGGACGGATACCTCGCCGCCGCGCGCAGCATCACCGCGGAGCAGGGCACACTACTGGTCATCGACGAGGTGCAGACCGGCATCGGCCGGACCGGGAACTGGTTTGCGCACACCAAGTCCGGCATCGTCCCCGACGTGATCACCCTGGCCAAGGGGCTCGGCGGCGGCCTGCCGATCGGCGCCGCCATCGGCATCGGTGATGCCGCCCTGCTGCTGCAACCCGGCGACCACGGGTCGACCTTCGCCGGCAACCCGGTCTGCGCCGCCGCCGCCCTCGCCGTCCTGGACACCATCGACACCGAAGGCCTGCTCGACCATGTCGACGCGCTCGGCAAGCACATCGCCACCGGCGTCGAGGAGCTCGCCCACCCGCTGATCGACCACGTCCGCGGAGCCGGCCTGCTGCTCGGCATCGTGCTCACCGAGAACATCGGCCCGGCAACCGCTCTCGCCGCCCGGGAAGCCGGCTTCATCATCAACGCACCGGCCCCGAATGTGCTGCGCCTGGCGCCGCCGCTGATTCTCACCACCGAGCAGGCCGACTCGTTCGTCGGTGCCCTGCCTGGCGTACTTGATGTCGCAAGCCTGCACACCGCGAACGGAAAGGTTTCATGATGACCACCGCCCTGAGACATTTCCTGCGCGACGACGACCTGTCGCCCGACGAGCTGCTCACCGTCCTGGATCTCGCGGACACCTACAAGGCCGACCGGACCGGCTTCCGGCCATTGGTGGGCAAGGCCGTTGCCGTGATCTTCGAGAAGAACTCGACCCGGACCCGGCTCTCGTTCGAGGTCGGCATCTCCCAGCTCGGCGGTCAACCGGTGATCGTCGACGGCCGGATGTCCCAACTCGGCCGCGAGGAGACCATCGAGGACACCTCCCGGGTGCTGTCCCGCTACGTGGACGCGGTGGCCATCCGGACGTTTGCCCAACGGCGGATCAACGCGCTGGCCAGTACGTCCACTGTCCCGGTGATCAATGCGCTGACCGACGAGTTCCACCCCTGCCAGGTGCTCTCCGACCTGCAGACCATCCGCGAGCGCAAGGGTCGGCTGACCGGCCTCACGCTGACCTACCTCGGCGACGGCGCCAACAACATGGCCCACTCGTTGATGCTGGGCGGGGCGAATGCCGGTCTCACGGTGCGGATCTCGTCGCCGCAGGGCTTCGACCCGAACGGCAACATCCTGCTGGACGCGAAGCGCCGCGCGGCCGAGACCGGCGGCGCGATCGAGCTGATCGGCAACCCGGACGCTGCGGTCGACGGCGCGGATGTGCTGGTCACCGACACCTGGACATCGATGGGGCAGGAGAACGACGGACTGGACCGCGTCGGCCCGTTCCGGCAGTACCAGATCAACGCCGCGCTGCTCGGCCGGGCGAACGACGATGCGATTGTGCTGCACTGCCTGCCGGCGCACCGGGGGTGGGAGATCACCGACGAGGTCATCGACGGGTCGGCGTCGGCGGTGTGGGACGAGGCCGAGAACCGCCTGCACGCCCAGAAGGCGCTGCTGGCCTTCCTGGTCGCCGAGCATGTCGGCAGCGCGTCGCTGCCGGAGTTCGCCCAGGCCCGGCCTTGACCACCGGCAGCGCGCTGGCGACCAAGGCCGCCCGGCACGGCCGGATCACCGAACTGATCCGCAACAACGTCGTCCGCTCGCAGACCGAACTGGCCGAACTCCTTGCGGTCAGCGGACTCCAGGTCACCCAGGCCACGTTGTCCAGGGATCTGGAAGAACTCGGCGCGCTGAAACTACGCGGCGTCGACGGCGGGGCGCCGGTCTACCGGATCCCCGAGGACGGCGGCCCCCGACCGATGGAAGGCGGTACCTCCCGGCTGTCCCGGCTGCTCGGCGAACTGTTGCTCTCCTACGAGGGGTCCGGCAATCTCGCGGTGCTCCGGACGCCGCCCGGGGCCGCGCAGTATCTGGCGTCGGCCATCGACCGCGCCAGCCTGGTCGACGTCATCGGCACCATCGCCGGTGACGACACCATCCTGGTCGTCGCCCGGGACGGCCTGACCGGCGCCGAAGTCGGCCGGATGATGGCCGGGTATGCCGCCGGGGATGCCTGATCGACTCTCCGCCAGGCGCTCCCCGGCCCCGTTGAACCACCGACAGCCGCCGACACGGCGCCCTCACCCGCACAGATAGGCTCCCACCTCGTGTCCAAAGTTCTTGAGTCGCTGCCCAAGGGGCAGAAGGTCGGTATCGCGTTCTCGGGCGGTCTGGACACTTCGGTGGCCGTGGCCTGGATGCGCGAGAACGGCGCCATGCCCTGCGCGTACACGGCCGACCTCGGTCAGTACGACGAACCCGACCTGTCCGGGGTCCCGGGCCGGGCGGTCGAGTACGGCGCCGATATCGCGCGCATCGTCGACTGTCGCGCGGCGCTGGTCGAGGAGGGGCTCGTCGCGCTGGCCTGCGGCGCGTTCCACATCCGGTCGGCCGGGCTGACCTACTTCAACACCACCCCGCTCGGCCGGGCCGTCACCGGCACCCTGTTGGTCCGCGCGATGGCCGACGACGAGGTCGACATCTGGGGCGACGGGTCGACCTACAAGGGCAACGACATCGAGCGGTTCTACCGCTACGGGCTGCTGGCCAACCCCCGGCTGCGTATCTACAAGCCCTGGCTGGACCGGCAGTTCGTGGCCGAGCTGGGCGGCCGCGCCGAGATGAGCGAGTGGTTGCTGGCTCGCGACCTGCCCTACCGCGCGTCGGCCGAGAAGGCCTATTCCACCGACGCCAACATCTGGGGCGCCACCCACGAGGCCAAGCGGCTCGAGCACCTGGACGCCACCGTCGAGATCGTCCAGCCGATCATGGGTGTCGCGCACTGGGACCAGTCGGTGGCCATCGAACCGGAGGACGTCACCGTGGCGTTCGAGCGCGGCCGGCCGGTCGCGATCAATGGGGTCCAGCTCGACCCGGTGGCACTGGTGATCCAGGCCAACGCCGTCGGCGGGCGGCACGGTCTCGGGATGAGCGACCAGATCGAGAACCGCATCATCGAGGCCAAGTCGCGCGGGATCTACGAGGCGCCGGGCATGGCCTTGCTGTTCATCGCCTACGAACGGCTGGTCAACGCCATCCACAACGAGGACACCGTGGCGTCCTACCACGACCAGGGCCGGCGGCTGGGCCGGCTGCTCTACGAGGGTCGCTGGCTCGACCCGCAGGGTCTGATGCTGCGCGAGTCGTTGCAGCGCTGGGTCGGCTCCGCGATCACCGGGTCGGTCACCCTGCGGCTGCGTCGCGGCAACGACTACACGATCGTGGACACCAGTGGCCCGGAGCTGTCCTACCACCCGGAGAAGCTCTCGATGGAGCGGGTGGCGGAGGCCGCGTTCGGTCCCGGCGACCGGATCGGTCAACTGACCATGCGGAACCTGGACATCGCCGATACCCGTTCTAAGCTGGAGCTGTACGCGAGCCTCGGTCAGCTGGACACGGAGCACACTCTGGTCGGCACCCTGCGTCCCGGGCAGGCGGCGGCGATTGCCAGGCTGTCGGCCGAAGCCGACGAGCAGGAGGAGCTCGAGCAGGCGATCGAGCAGGCCAGCGACAGCGCCGCCATGGACGCCGGGACCGACTGACCCCGATGTCTGAAAACCACCCTGTCGATCACTCTGCCGACTCGCGCGCCGACGCGGTATCCACTTCGGACACCGCGGCCAACCCGGAATCCGCGGCCACACCGCTGTGGGGCGGGCGGTTCGCCGCCGGTCCGTCCCCGGAGATGGCCGCCCTGAGCGTCAGCACCCACTTCGACTGGGTGCTCGCGCCGTACGACATCGCCGGCTCCAAGGCCCACGCCCGGGTGTTGCATTCCGCCGGCCTACTGAGCCACCTCGAGCTGACCGGAATGCTCTCTGCGCTGGACGATCTCGCCCAGGACGTGCAGTCCGGGGCGTTCGCGCCGATACCGGCGGACGAGGACGTGCACTCCGCGTTGGAACGCGGCCTGCTGGATCGGGCGGGCAAGGACCTCGGCGGCAAACTCCGCGCCGGCCGCTCCCGCAACGACCAGGTGGCCACCCTGTACCGGATGTTCCTGCGGGACCGGGCCCGCGCGGTCGCCGGCCTGGTCACCGACCTGCAGACCGCGCTGATCGGGCAGGCGCTGGCACACCCGGGCGCGGCGATGCCGGGCCGGACTCATTTCCAGCACGCCCAACCGGTGCTGCTGGCGCACCACTTGGCCGCGCACGCGCAGGCGCTGGTCCGGGACGTCGACCGGATAAGGGATTGGGATCGCCGGGCCGCGGTCTCCCCGTACGGGTCGGGGGCGTTGGCCGGGTCGTCATTGGGCCTGGATCCCGAAGCCGTTGCCGCCGAATTGGGATTCACCGCAGCGTCGGAGAACTCGATCGACGGCACCGCGTCCCGGGATTTCGCCGCCGAGCTCGCCTTCGTACTGGCGATGCTCGCGGTGGACATCTCCCGGTGGGCCGAGGAGGTCATCGTCTTCACCACCGCTGAGTTCGGCTATGCCCGGCTGGACGATGCGTTCGCGACCGGATCGTCGATCATGCCGCAGAAGAAGAACCCCGACATTGCCGAATTGGCTCGCGGCAAGACCGGTCGGTTGATCGGGAATCTGACCGGCCTGCTGGCCACGCTGAAGGGTCTGCCGTTCGCCTATAACCGGGATCTGCAGGAGGACAAGGAGCCGCTCATCGACTCCCTGGCGCAACTGGAATTATTGCTGCCGGCAGTCACCGGGATGACCGCGACGTTGACCTTCAATACCGAGCGCATGGCCGCCATGGCCCCCGCCGGTTTCTCCCTGGCCACCGATATCGCGGAATGGCTTGTCCGGCAGGGCGTTCCGTTCCGCGTCGCGCACGAAGTGGCGGGGGAATGCGTGGCGCTGGCCGAATCCACCGGCCGTGAACTCAATGAACTGACCGATGACGAATTCGCCGGCATCAACCCGGAACTGACACCGGCCGTCCGGGACGTGCTCACCGTTGCCGGATCGCTGGCATCCCGGGATGGAGTCGGCGGTACGGCCCCGGTCCGGGTGGCCGAGCAGATCGGGGAATTGCAGGCCAGGATTGCCGCGGATCGGGCCTGGATCACCGGCTGACCCGAAAGAAACTCCCACACCGGAGTTGATCATGACGGTCACTGCCGCTTGTTCGGCGTGTCGCCGGCGAGTCGCGCAGCTTGCGTCATGATCAACTCCGCCGGGCGGGCGGGCAACGGCTCGGGCGCACTTCGGTGAGAGCTGATGAGAGGATCGGCGGGTGCAGAAATTCGGGCGGCGCCTGCAGCGCTCGTTTTTCGCTCGGGAGGTCGATGTCGTCGCGCGGGACCTGCTCGGCAGGGTGATCGCTGCCGATCGGGACGGCGAGAGTGTCGCGGTCCGGTTGACCGAGGTCGAGGCCTACGCGGGCCTGGACGATCCGGCGTCGCACGCCTTCCGGGGACGCACCCCGCGCACGTCGATCATGTTCGGCCCGGCCGGGTACCTCTACACCTATTTCGTCTACGGAATGCATTGGTGCGCCAACATTGTCACCGGTGCCGACGGGGATGCGTCCGCCGTGCTGCTGCGCGCCGGTGAGGTTGTCGACGGAGTCGACACAGCGCGACTGCACCGACCGAAGGTGGCGCGCATCCACGAGCTGGCCCGCGGCCCGGCCGGGCTCGCGTCCGTCCTCGGCTTCGACTCGTCATCGAACGGCGCCGACCTGTGCGGCATGGATGGCGCGATCGCGCTGTTCGCGGGGGAGCCGCCGCCGGCGAGCGCGGTCCGCACCGGCCCGCGGGTGGGAGTCGCTGCCGCCGCGGAGGTGCAGCGGCGCTACTGGATCAACGCCGACCCGAGCGTGTCGACCTACCGCGAATGGACCCCCCGCAAGCGCACACCGGGACCGCGCGGGGCGCTGCGGGAAACGGTGCTGCGGAAAAACCTGTGACGTCCGATGGAAGGATGGCGGCGTGCCGAACACTGATGTCGAACCTCCCGACGACGAGAGCCCCGCGGTTTTCACCGAACCCGGAGACGCGGCCGATCCGCTGCCTCCGCTACTGGCCGACCTGAACGACCGGGGCCTGATCTCGCAGAGCACCGGCCTGCCGGCGTTGGGTGCCGACCTTGCTGCGGGCCCGTTGACCGCCTATGTCGGCTTCGACCCCACCGCGGCGAGTTTGCACATCGGGAATCTCGTTCAGCTGCTGACGATGCGCCGGATCCAGCAGGCCGGAAATCGCCCACTCATGTTGGTCGGTGGGGCAACCGGCCTGATCGGAGATCCCCGGATGTCCGGGGAGCGGGTGCTGAATTCGCCGGAGATCGTCGCCGGTTGGGTGGAGCGGATTCGCACCCAGGTGGAGCACTACGTCGACTTCGACGGCTCTTTCGCCGCCCGGATGGTCAACAATCTCGACTGGACGGCGGAGCTCTCCACCATCGGCTTCCTGCGGGACGTCGGCAAACACTTCCGGATGGGCCGCATGCTGGCCAAGGAGACCGTGTCCGCGCGATTGAACAGTGACGAAGGGCTGTCGTTCACCGAGTTCAGCTACCAGATCCTGCAGGGCATGGACTACCTGGAGCTGTACCGGCGATACGGCTGCACGATGCAGACCGGCGGCAGCGATCAGTGGGGCAATCTGACCAGTGGCACCGAGCTCATCCGCAAGGTCGAGGGCCGCGCTGTTCATGCGGTAGCGACACCGCTGATCACCAAGGCGGACGGCACCAAATTCGGCAAGTCCGAGGGCGGCGCAGTCTGGCTCGACCCGGAGATGACGAGTCCCTATGCGTTCTACCAGTTCTGGTTCAACACCGACGATCGGGACATCGGCGGGTACCTCAAGGTGTTCTCGATGCGCCCGCTCGACGAGATCGCCGCACTTGCGAGCTCAACGGCGGAGCGGCCGCAGGCCCGCGAGGGGCAACGGGCGTTGGCCGGCGAGCTGACCGCACTGGTGCATGGGGAGGCCGCCCGGGACGGGGTGGTGCAGGCCAGTGGTGCCTTGTTCGGCCGGGGCGAACTCGCCGGTATCGACGAGGGCATCCTGCACGCGGCGCTGTCGGAAGCCGGCCTGGCTGAACTGCCCGAAGGTCTGACGGTTGTGCAAATGCTCAAGGAGTCGGGTTTGGCGTCCTCCCTCTCCGAAGCCCGCCGGGCGGTGGCCGAGGGTGGCGCGAACATCAACAACGTGCGGATCAGCGACCCCGAGCACGTCCCGGCCACCGGCGACCTGCTGCACGGCAAGTACCTGGTGTTGCGCAGAGGAAAGCGTGCGGTCGCCGGAGTTCAGATCAAGCGCTGAAGTCGGCGCATCGAACGGCCAGTTCCGTGCCCTTCGCCGGTGGGGTCGTGAAGGGCACGGAAGTGGACACTCGAACGGCGCGTCCGTTCAGGGCCGCAGCCGACCCTGTTCGTCGTCGCCCACCGGCAGCGGATCGAAGATCAGCACCTCTGTTTCGGCGGCGAGCTTGTCCTTCAGCTTCGGGTTGAGCGCCCGCAGAGCGTCGCCCTTCGAGTGGATCCCGAGGGCGTCCCTGCTCTCCCACTGTTCGATCATCACCAGCCGATCCGGCCCCTGGTGCAGGGCGTAGAGCGCGCAGCCGGGTTCTCGATGGACGGCCGGCACGGCTTCCCGGAAGGCGGCGATCACCTCATCACGATGCTCCGGCTTCGGGTAGATGGTCGCGACAACGACAATGCTCACGGGCTCTCCATTTCGGGTAGTGAACTCCATTTGGGTAGTGAACTCCGGTTCGGTGGCGAACTCCGGTCGAACAACGGCCGGATCGATCATGGCCCCTACGCGATCACTCGGCGAAGGCGCGACTCAGGGCCGGAGCCACGTCGCGGTAGGTGCGTATCCTGGCCAGCGTTCCGTGGCCGGTGCGGGCGAGTTGCCGGGCCAGGCCGACGTCCTGCTCACCGGAGACGTCCAGCAGTACATCCAGCCTCGGCAACCGGGCGGCCTCGGAGCGCGGGTCGGGGCCCGCGTTGTGCACGCAGTCCGAGAGCAGCACGACCCGGGCGTCGCGGGCGGGGATCCGGGCCAACTCCTTCGCGGCCAACTGAAGTGGGAAGGCCAGGTTGGTCAGACCTCGCGCCGGTAGCGCCAGCAATTGGTCGAGCAAGGTGAGTGGTTCCACCCGCTGACCAAGGTGCACCAGGGTCGCGGCGTCGGACCAGAAGGCAAGCACGGCAAGGTGATCGCGGGAAAGTTCACCCGCCAGCGCGGCCACTGTGGCCGCCGAGGTGCGGACCCGCTCGCCGCGCATGGAGCCGGACGCGTCGACCAGCAACACCACCGAGCGACGGGTACGGATCCGGTCGCGGACGATGATGTCTTCGTCCTCGGGCACCGGTCGTTCGGCGAGCACCTCGATGGTGCGGTCGAGATCGATGTCGTCGGAGCCGCCACGGTAGGGCAGGCTCGCCAGGTCGCCGGAGCCACGCCTGGACGACGTGTCCCGCCGCGGCCGCGGCACCGACAGCCGGGCCGCAATCTGCCTGGCGATCGTGCGAGCGACGGGATCGGTTGCGATGGTTGAGCTTTCCGGCGTCACCAATGCGGCGGGCTCGTCGGTCGTGCCCGGCGCGCTGCTGCCGGGCGGCGCGTCCCGCCCACGTCGGCCACCGGGCGTCGCGATCAGCACCAGGCCGCCGGCTCCCTTTCCGGCCGGCTCGAACGCGGTGGGAGCCTCGGTCAGCTGTTTGGGCTTGCGACGCAACGGCTGTCGAACCGCCTGCCGGGTGCCCCCGGGACGTCGCACCGGTGTGTCCGCCGGTACCGCTCTTCAACCGGGCGCGGCCGTCGCGGGCTCCAGAATGAAGCGGTCCTGCCAGATCTCCTGCAGCACGATCTCCGGGGTGGTCTCCGCCGCCTCGTCCAGGTGAATCCGGCCGGACAACGCCACGATCATCGCGTCGAGCACCGTCGCCGCGTAGCGCTCGTCATCCGGAACAGCGATTCTCCTGAGCGCACAGAGCTTTTCGGCAACCATCACGGTGTCGATAGCGCCCCGGACGCTGCTGCCCTGCCGGACGTCGGGGTGCGTCCGGGTCGCCCGGGTGACGGCGACCCCGTCGGCCACCAGTCGTTCGCCGAGCGGGCCGCTCGCGCCCGTTCGCAGGAACGCGATATCCCGTTCGGCGGCATCGTCCTGATAGTCGATGGCCATTCGGCACAACCGGTCGTGCACGCTGGTGGACAGCCTGGTGGTGCCGACGTTGTCGTACGGGTTCATCGACGCGATCACCCGGAAGGTGGCCGCCGCTCGGATCATGCCGACCCGCGGGATGGCGATGACCCGATCCGCGATGGCGGTCAGCAGTGTGTTGAGGGTGTCCTCGGGCGCCCGGTTGAACTCCTCGATGTAGAGGAACCCACCCTTGCTCATCGCCTCGACGAGTGGTCCAGGAACGAAGTTGTCCGCGCTGTAGTCCTCCCGCAGCACTCGGGCCGGGTTGTGATGCCCGACGATCTTGGCCGGGGTGAGGTCGGCGTTGCCCTCGACGAACAGCAGCGGAATGCCCCATTCGGCCGTGATCGCCTGCAGCATCGTGGTTTTGCTGGTGCCGGGTGGCCCCTCCAACACAATGTCCCGGCCGGCTGCCACCGCGGCGAGCACCAGGTCGAGTTCCCGCTCCCGGCCGACGATTCGGGCGGCCACCCGGTCCCGCACCACCGCGATGTCATCGGCCGGTCCGGGGGTCATGCCCGGCGATCCGGGCGCGCCGGGCGGCGCAGCCGAACCGTTGGTCGAACTCACTGGTCTTGCTTCTTGCCCAATGCTCACTTGCGGGACCTACCCAACTGTGCCTCGATGCGCCCGGTCAGCGGGGCACTTTCAGTGGTGACGGACTTTCGGCGCTGCCGGAATGGACTACTTCTTGTTGGTGAATCCGGCGTCCACCGGCAGCGTGACCCCGGTGACGTACCGCGCGTCGTCCGACACCAGCCACAGGATTGCGTTGGAGATGTCCAGCGCCTCGATCATCGGCACCGGCAGCGCATTCGTCATCGCGTTGCTCAGAGTGGGGTCGCTGGTCAGGAACTCCTGCATCGCGTCGTTCACCACCATGGGGGTGTTGACGCCCGTCGGGTGCACCGTGTTGACCCGAATATTATGCGGCGCAAGAATATTCGCATATGACCGCATCAGGCCGACAACGCCGTGCTTGGACGCGGTGTAGCCAAGACCGCCGGGCGAGTTGCCGCCGATTCCGTTGATACCGGCCGTCGAACTGGTCAGCACGATCGCGCCGCCGGCCCCGCGTTCGATCATTGACGGGACGGCTGCCTGCACCGTGTTGTAGACCCCGGTGAGGTTGACGTCCAGGACGTCCTGCCATTCCGCCGCCTGCGGACTCATCGACATCGGGGCAATACCGGCGTTGGCCAGCACGATGTCGACCGGTCCGAGTTCGGCGACGCCGGCGTCGAACGCGGCCTGCAGGGCTGCGCCGTCCCGGACGTCGGCCTCGACGGCGACGATCCGGCGGTCCAGTGATTCGACCTCCTTGAGGGTCTGTTTGAGGTCGTCGGGTGTCGACATCGGATAGGGCACTGTCGCGATCTGCGCGCAGATGTCCACGGCGATGATATTGGCGCCCTCTTCGGCGAGCCGGATGGCGTGACTGCGACCCTGGCCTCTGGCGGCGCCGGTGATGAAGGCAACTTTGCCGTCGAGCTTTCCCATGGTCACGCCCCTTTTACTTCGCGCCGAAACCGGCGTCGACCGGCAGGGTCACGCCGGTGATGTACCTGGCCTCGTCGGAGGCGAGGAACAGCACCGCGTTGCTGATGTCGCGGGCGTCCACCCAGAGAATGGGCAACGCGTTGAGACCGCGGAACGCCTCGTGCGCGTCCTCGATGGTCGGGTTCGTCAGGTCCGGCCGGAAAAGCTGTGCCGTCCAGTCGTTCTGGATCATCGGTGTGTCGACGACGGTCGGGTGGACGCTGTTCACCCGGATCATGTGCGGGGCGAGTTCCAGGGCAAGCGTCCGCATCAGTCCGACCACTCCGTGTTTGGCGGAAACGTAGTCGACGATGTTCTGCATCCCTTTCAGGCCCGCTGCCGAGCTGGTGAGGATGAGCGAGCCGCCGTTGCCGGCCTCGATCAGGTGCGGGATCGCGGCCTTGCAGGTGTGCCAAACGCCGGTCAGGTTGACGTCGATGGTGTTCTGCCAGGCTTGCTCTTCGGTCTCCCAACCCGGCTTGTTCCCACCGGCGATACCTGCGTTGGCGCAAACGATATCGAGTCGGCCGAGCTCGGCGACCCCGGTCTCGACGGCGGACTTCAAGGCGCCGAAATCGCGGACGTCGGCCTGAATTGCCACGATCCGGCGATCGAGGGCCTCTACTTCCTTGACCGTCTGTTCCAGGTCGGCGGGGGTCGACATCGGGAACGGGACGGTGTCGATCTGCTCGCACAGATCGATCGCGATGATGTCGGCGCCTTCCTCGGCGAGCCGGATCGCATGGCTACGACCCTGGCCGCGGGCGGCTCCGGTGATGAAGGCGACTTTGCCTTCGACTCTGCCCATGTTGCTGCTCCTTAGTGTGTGTGGGTGGTTCAGCGGATGGTGTTGCCGGCGTCGACAGTGAATTCCAGGCCGGTGACGTAGCGGGCCTCGTCGGATGCGAGGAAGAGCACGGCGTTGCTGATGTCCCGTGGATCGACCATCTCGACCGGCAGGCTGTTCATGAAGATCGGGCCGAGCTGCGGATCCTTGCCCAGGATCGGGTCCAGCCCGCCGAGCCCGGCGACCATGGGGGTGTCGACCCCGGTGGGGTGCACGGTATTGACCCGAATGCTGTACTTCGCCAGTTCGTTGGCCAGGCTCCGGCAGATTCCGACAACGCCGTGCTTGGCCGCGACGTACGGCGCGAGGAAGGGCAGCCCCTTGATTCCCGCGGTGGAACTGGTGGCGATGATCGAGCCGCCGCCCGCCGCGATCAGATGCGGAGTGGCCGCCACCATGGTGTTCCACACGCCGGTCAGGTTGATGTCCAGCGTGTCCTGCCACACCCGGGGGGTGACCTCGTCCCAGGTCTGCACAGTGCAGATCCCGGCATTGGCCGCGACGATGTCGAGCCGGCCGAATTCTGCAACGCCGGCTTCGACGGC
>CAWDUY010000002.1:122500-177500 GCA_963805555.1 uncultured Actinomycetota bacterium | reverse complement strand
ACAACCAGGAGGTTGGCTTAGAAGCAGCCACCCTTTAAAGAGTGCGTAATAGCTCACTGGTCAAGTGGTTCCGCGCCGACAATGTAGCGGGGCTCAAGCACACCACCGAAACCGCGGCATTCACACATGAACATCCGCCCCTTCATTGGGGTGCAGTGGTGTGGATGGGTAGGGGAGCGTCGTGTGGCGAGTGAAGCGGCGGAGTGATCCAGCCGTGGACGCTACACGAGTGAGAATGCAGGCATGAGTAGCGAATGGGGAGTGAGAAACTCCTCCACCGAATGACCAAGGGTTCCTGGGCCAGGTTAATCCGCCCAGGGTGAGTCGGGACCTAAGGCGAGGCCGACAGGCGTAGTCGATGGACAACGGGTTGATATTCCCGTACCCGCGAAGAAGCGCCCATGTCGAACCCGGTGATGCTAAACGCCCGAGCCAATGGTTCCCTTCGGGGGGCCGGCGGGGAGCGCGTGACCCGATCCGGTAGTAGTCAAGCGATGGGGTGACACAGGAAGGTAGCTCCGCCAGTCAGTGGTAATACTGGTGTAAGGGTGTAGGGAGTTCCGATAGGCAAATCCGTTGGAACATTATCCTGAGACCTGACGCATAGCCGATTGAGGCGAAGCAGAGTGATCCTATGCTGTCGAGAAAAGCCTCTAGCGAGCTTCGAGCGGCCCGTACCCCAAACCGACACAGGTGGTCAGGTAGAGAATACCAAGGTGATCGAGCGAACTATGGTTAAGGAACTCGGCAAAATACCCCCGTAACTTCGGGAGAAGGGGGACCGAGGTGTGTGAAGCCCCTTGCGGGCTAGCATGTTTTGGTCGCAGAGACCAGGGAGAAGCGACTGTTTACTAAAAACACAGGTCCATGCGAAGTCGCAAGACGATGTATATGGACTGACGCCTGCCCGGTGCTGGAAGGTTAAGAGGACCGGTCAATCACTTCGGTGGTGAAGCTGAGAATTTAAGCCCCAGTAAACGGCGGTGGTAACTATAACCATCCTAAGGTAGCGAAATTCCTTGTCGGGTAAGTTCCGACCTGCACGAATGGCGTAACGACTTCTCTACTGTCTCAACCATAGGCTCGGCGAAATTGCAGTACGAGTAAAGATGCTCGTTACGCGCGGCAGGACGGAAAGACCCCGGGACCTTTACTATAGCTTGGTATTGGTGTTCGGTTCGACTTGTGTAGGATAGGTGGGAGACTGTGAAGCGATAACGCCAGTTATTGTGGAGTCAACGTTGAAATACCACTCTGGTCGTACTGGATATCTAACTTAGGTCCATGATCTGGATCAGGGACAGTGCCTGGTGGGTAGTTTAACTGGGGCGGTTGCCTCCTAAAGAGTAACGGAGGCGCCCAAAGGTTCCCTCAGCCTGGTTGGCAATCAGGTTTTGAGTGTAAGTGCACAAGGGAGCTTGACTGTGAGAGGGACATCTCGAGCAGGGACGAAAGTCGGGACTAGTGATCCGGCGCCACATTGTGGAATGGGCGTCGCTCAACGGATAAAAGGTACCCCGGGGATAACAGGCTGATCTTGCCCAAGAGTCCATATCGACGGCATGGTTTGGCACCTCGATGTCGGCTCGTCGCATCCTGGGGCTGGAGTAGGTCCCAAGGGTTGGGCTGTTCGCCCATTAAAGCGGCACGCGAGCTGGGTTTAGAACGTCGTGAGACAGTTCGGTCCCTATCCGCCGCGCGCGTAGGAGTCTTGAGGAAGGCTGTCCCTAGTACGAGAGGACCGGGACGGACGAACCTCTGGTGTGCCAGTTGTTCCACCAGGAGCACGGCTGGTTGGCTACGTTCGGAAGGGATAACCGCTGAAAGCATCTAAGCGGGAAGCCTGTTCCAAGATGAGGACTCCCACCCTTAAGTGGGGTAAGGCCCCCGGCAAGACCACCGGGTTGATAGGCCGGAAGTGGAAGCACCGTAAGGTGTTAGAGCTGACCGGTACTAATAGGCCGAGGACTTACCACAAAAATGCTACGCGTCCACTGTGCGGTTCTGGAACAACAACCAGCCCACACCTCCTTTAGCCAGAGGTGTGGGGAATGTGTTGATAATTCCATAGAGTTACGGCGGCCATAGCGAGGGGGAAACGCCCGGACCCATACCGAACCCGGAAGCTAAGCCCTTCAGCGCCGATGGTACTGCACCGGCCACGGTGTGGGAGAGTAGGACACCGCCGGACAATCATTCCCAAATAGGGGGACCCTCAGGGGTCCCCCTATTTGCATTTCCAAGGCATTCGGCCGATGATTTCCGTCAAGAAATTCGCTGGACCCGGCAGCTGGTGTGCTGAAAGGGTCGAATTCATGGAACAGAACGAGATCTGGGACAGCGAAGCCGCCCGGCGGTATGACACTCCGGGCGCGGGAATGTTCGCCGCGGAAGTCCTTGACCCGACGGTCGACCGACTGGCCGAACTGGCGGGATCGGGCCGGGCCCTGGAGTTTGCCATCGGCACCGGCCGGGTGGCCGTTCCACTCGTCAAGCGGGGCGTCCCCGTCAGCGGTATCGAGCTCTCCGAGCCGATGATCGAACAATTGCACACCAAGGTCGATCCAGATCGGATCCCAGTAGTGGTCGGAGACATGTCGACGACTCCCGCCGCTGGCCACTACACGCTGGTGTACCTCGTCTTCAACACGATCTCCAACCTCCTCACCCAGGCCGAGCAGGTCGAGTGCTTCCGCAATGCCGCCCGGCACCTCAGTGCAGGTGGTCGCTTTGTCATCGAGCTGGGGGTCCCCGAGCTGCGGAAACTCCCGCCGGGCCAACCGGCGGTGATCTTTGCCGCCGAACCCGGCTACATCGGCCTTGACACCTACGACGTCCTACGGCAGCAGATGGTTTCGCATCACTTCACCTTCAGCGACGGTCGCGAAGCGAAGCTCTTCCGTAGCCCGCACCGCTATATCTGGCCGGCCGAACTCGACCTGATGGCGCAACTCGCCGGCTTTGAACTCGAATCCAGGCATGCGGATTGGGTCGGATCGGAGTTCACCGCTGAGTCTGATTCGCACGTTTCGGTGTATCGACTGCTCGCTCCCGCGGTCCCGGGGAGCTGACAACGCGGCGGAACTGGCGGGTCAGTCCGCCGGCCCGAGTTTCGAGCGCCAACACCCCGCCGGCCATGTCGCCGCTGGTCGAATGACCCGGGCGGTCATCGCCGGGATGTCGTCATTGAATCCGGTCAGGTTGCGCCGGGGCCACGCCGGTGGAATCCCGGATCCGCAGCCGCGTCGGAAGGCTCTGTCGCTGACCCGCCGCGCCGGCCAGCGCCCCGAGCAGCAGGTCGACCAATGTTCGACCCGCCTGCTCCAGTGGACCGGTGACCGTCGTCAACGGCGGGTGGCAGAAGTCGGAGCCGAAGATGTCGTCATACCCGACGACACTGATTCGCCCGGGAACCGCGACATCGCGGCGCTCGAGTCGTTGTAGGACGCCGATCGCGAGTAGATCGTTGAACGCGACAAGCGCCGTGGCGCCGCTGGCCAGCCCGACATCGGCGGCAGCCGCACCTTGGTCGAGGGTCGGCAGGAAGGGCCCGAGCCGCGTGATCTCGGCCCCGGCGTCGACGGCGGCAGCTGACAGTGCCCGCCACCGTTCGTCCGTCATCCAGGCGTTGCGCGGCCCCGCGAGGTAGGCGATGGATCGATGGCCGAGAGCAACCAAATGCTCGATAATCTGCCGGCTGCCGTCCACCGACTCCATGACGAGGCTGGCCATTCCGGGCAATTCTCGGTTGAACAGGACCACCGGTGTTCGGGCCGCGATCTCCCGGAGTTGCTCATCGGGCAAGCGGCTGGCCCCCAGCACGAGTCCGTCAACGGCGGATCGCAGTCGTTCCGCGTGCAGAGACTCCAGGTCGGGGCTTTCCTGGCTGTCGGCGAGTACCAAGGTGTAGCCCGCAGCCCGCGCCTGTGCCTCCGCGCCGCGGATCAAGTCGAAGTTGTGCGGGTTGGTGATGTCGTTGACCAGCAGGGCAAGCATCTGGTTGCGACCGGCGGCGCGATTGACCTGGTAACCGAGCTGGCGAGCAATCGCCACGACGTGTTCCCGGGTCGCGCGATTCACCCGATCCGGATTGGACAGTGCTCGGCTGACGGTCGATACCGCGACGTCTGCTTCGCGTGCCACATCCTGCAGCGTCACGGTGCCGGGGCGCGCGGGCCTGTCGGCGCTCATTGCCGCCCGAACCCGGGTCGCGGCCCGCTGTGACCCATGACCCATTTCTACCAAACGCTGGCAACGCATGGCAAAGGTTGCCATACTTGTTGCCAATGAGGATCGGCGGAGCAGTAGGCGACGGGAGTGACGTGACCGCGACCAAGGGTTCGCCGCCGACCAGCCCGAGAACGGCATGGATCGTGCTGGGCGTCGGAGTCCTTGCCTACGTCCTGACGGTGATGCAGCGGACGACGTTCGGGGTCGCCGGCATCGACGCCGCCGCGCGGTTCGAGGTCAGCCCCGGAGCGCTGTCGATGTTCGTCTTCATTCAAGTGGCCGTGTATGTGGCGCTGCAGATCCCGGCCGGGTTGATGGTCGATCGTTGGGGATCCCGCAGGATGATCGTCATCAGCGGTGTGCTGCTGGTGGCCGGCCAACTGTTGCTCGCATTCGCTGCCGATCTCGGCACCGCCATTCCAGCCAGGGTGCTCGTCGGTGCTGGTGACGCGATCGTGTTCGTCGCGGTGCTTGCCCTGATCCCGCGCTGGTTCCCGGCCAAGCGTGTCCCGCTGTTGACCCAGCTCACCGGCATTACCGGCCAGCTGGGACAGGTGCTGTCCGCGATTCCGTTCGCGGCGCTACTGCACGGCGCGGGTTGGTCGGTCGCGTTCAGCACCGCTGCCGCAGGCAGCGCGCTGGCGATCGTGCTGGTGATCGCGGTGGTCCGCAATGCGCCTGGAAAGACCTGGGCGCCGGCGCCGAGCGTATCCGTTCGGGCGATCGGTGGGCAGTTGCGCCAGGTGTGGTTGCGCCCGGGGACCCGGCTGGGCTTCTTCGGTCACATGGGCACCCAGTTCTCCATGATGGTGTTCGTGCTGCTCTGGGGTGTGCCGTACCTTGTTTCGGCGCAAGGGCTTTCGACGGCGACAGCCGGCGCCCTGATGACGGCCTTCGTCATGTGCACCATCCTGATCGGCCCGGTCATCGGCCTGCTGACCATGCGTCATCCGATGCGCCGGTCCTGGCTGCTGCTCGGAATCATCGCCGCAAATGTGACGGTCTGGACCGCCGTGCTGTCGTTGTCCGGCCCCGCGCCGCTCTGGCTGCTGGTCGTCCTGGTGGTCGTTCTTTCCGCGGATGGCCCTGGGTCGGTCGTGGGCTTCGACATCGCTCGCACGTCCAATCCGAGCACCAACCTCGGAGTAGCTCAGAGCATGGTCAACACCGCGGGATTCCTGGCCACCCTGCTGGTGCTGGCCAGCATGGGGATGATTCTGACCGCACTGGGCGGATTGACAGCGGAGGCCTTTCGGGTCGCCTGGCTGGTGCAGTACCCGGTCTGGGCTTTTGCTGTTGTTGCGGTACTGATCACCCGGCGAAAGTCCCGCAAGCTCGACGCCGCCCGTGGCGTGGTCCCGCGGCCACTTCGTGAGGTGTTCTCGCCGAGTCGGTAGGGAAATGCTGACTATTCCGATCGAGCGCTGGGAATGGTCAGCGACGATGGGCCACCACGGCCTGCGAACTCTACGGCGCCCGGTGGTCGTCCGGCGCTTGGTGGACTTCGCTCATCCACGACGCACCGTCCAGATCGGCTTCGTGCAACAGCCGAACGACCGACGACGACGGAGCGAGCAGTTCCAGCGTCCCCGACGCCGCGCCCCACCGGTCCTGCAGATGCAGCAACGCGTCGAGCCCGGCGTGATCCAGGAACGTCACGCCGGACAGATCGAGCACCAGCCGGGCCGGGTTCACCTGCCCGATCCGATTGGTATCGAACAACTGTCGGCCAAGATCCGGTGCGGTGAACAGGTCGATAGCGCCGGCCACCTCAACAAGAATGACACCGCCCGACAACCGGTGAACCCGCACCGTCAGCGGGTCGTGGGCCGGCAGCGGCGTCGCAACAAGGCGGGTCGGTGGCTGCCACTCGTGTTCCGCCATCTGCCCTCCTCGTGGATGCCGCGTACTTCAGCACCGGGCATGTTCGACTTTCCCGCCCGGTATCGGTCGAATTCGATCCCCTACCCTGCTGCACCCGCTTTCGCGCCAGAAATAAATGGTAGGCACACCGGGCGGCGCGGAGAATGGGTCCGGTCGGCACTTGCCGCTGGGTGAAACATGGGTCCCGACCAGTCGGCCGGCGGCGGGACGCGAGCCACGCGGCAACGCTGGGTGGATTCCGGCAGCGCCATCGATTGTTTCCATCGAGCGGGAACGCGCGGTCCGGCGGGCGCTTCGGCGCGCCCCGTCCCCAATCATGATCAGCGTGACCGTGCAGAAAGCAATCGACCTCAGCGGCAGCGGCGAGACGATTCAGGAAGCCGTGGCGCAGGCCCTGGATCGCGCGCGGGAGTCGTTGGAGGGGATCACCGGGTTCGAGGTACAGCGGATCTCCGGTGCGGTGGACGAATCGTCGACCACCTACAACGTCGAGTTGAAGGTCTGGTTCACGCTGCTGGAACGCCTGCACGGATGAGCCTGCCTCCCGATGTGATCCCCGGTGTGACCCGGGTGGAGTTGCCGATCGGGGTCAACGCCATCGAGAGCGTCAACATGTACGTGCTCGCGGACGGCGACAAGGTGACGGTCGTCGACTGCGGCGTCTGGCGGCCCGATCTGCCGGACGGCGGCCTGGCCGCCATGGAGGCCGGCCTGGAGGGCGCCGGCTATGCGTTGGCCGACGTCTCCCGGGTGATTGTCACGCACGCGCACATCGACCATTACGGGCTCGCCGGTCGGGTGATGGAACTGACCGGTGCCGACCTGTCCATGCACACCATGACCGACCTCGACTGCGAGAAGTACCGCCACCCGGACACGTCACGATCCAGGCGGAAGGACACCTACGCCGACCACGGGATCGGCGAGGACGAGCAGGGCGACCTCGCCGATCACCTCACCCGGTGGCTGCCGTACCTACATTCCGTTGTCGAGGCATCGACCCGGCTCCGCGGCGACGAGCAGATCGAGATCGGCGGTGACAGTTGGGAAGTCATCCACACCCCCGGCCATTCCCTCGGCCATGTCTGCCTGTTTTCGGCCACCCGTAATCTGCTGCTCTCCGGTGATCACCTGCTGCCGGGCATCACCCCGCCGGTCACCTTCGAGCGCGGATTCGACGCGGACCCGATGCGCAGTTATATGAATTCACTGCAGCTGATCCGGGACCGGCGGCCGCAGTTGGTCTACCCCGGTCACGGCCGGCCCTTCGGTGACGCGGTTGGGCGGATCGAGGCCATCATGCGGAACAAGGTGCGAAGGCTCGAGCGGATCCGCAGGGCGATCCAGGACGGTCCGTGCACAGTCGGAGCGCTGACGGACAAGCTGGTCGCGCAGGCGATCCTGGCCCATCAGCGCCAGCTCGCGATCAACGAGACGCTCGCCCACATCGCGTACCTGCGCTGGTCCGGCCTGATCGAGCGGCGGATCCGGTCGGACGGAATCTACGAGTGGTTCAGCACCAGTGACGCGCCGCTGGACGCGGCCGGATTGGTCAGATCCTGAGCCGGTCGGGGCCCCGATCGGGCCCGGTGCGCAGCCACCCGACCCCGGTGCGACAGTGGACCCGCGCACCGCTCCCACTCAGCAGGAAACAGGCTCCCGCCTGCGGGTCGGCGGCTCGCCCGGTGTTTGACTCGACCGGCGAGTACCGACCCGAAACACCCGCAGGATGCCGTGCCGGATTGAAGGACGAAGATGACTGAACCGATCACCGCTGACGCAGAAGTGACGGCCGGGCCGCTGGTCCTGGATGGACTCGAAGGTCTGCAGGCCCGCCTGGGCACGGACCTCGGGGTCAGCAGTTGGCGTGACGTGACCCAGGCCGACATCAGCTCGTTCGCCACTCTGACCGGTGACGAACAGTGGATTCACGTCGACCCGGAACGGGCGAAGGCCGGACCGTACGGCACCACCATTCAGCACGGGTTTCTCACCCTCGGGATGTCGACCGGGTTCCTCTGGGAGGTCTGCACGATTTCCGGATTTGCCGTCGTCCTGAACTACGGCCTCAACAAAGTGCGATTCCCGGCGCCGCTCAAGGTCGGCAGCCGAATTCGCATGCACGTGCTGCTGGCCGAGGTCAAAGATCTCGACGGCAAGGGCGCCGAAGCGGTCTATCGACTGACCTACGAGGTCGAGGGTGAGACAAAGCCCTGCTGCGTGGCCGATCTCGTTTTCCGTTACTACAACTGAGCGCAGCAGCCGCGGCCACCTCGGCGCTCGCATGACAAGTCAACAATTGCATTCCGGTACAGCGTTCACGGTCAATGCCCTTTCCAGACCGACGTAATACCGCCCGACCAAGGAGATGGAGCTCGACATGACAACCACGACCGAACTGACCGAGGTTGGCCAAAGTGTGGTGGCCAACGGGATTCGGACGAACTACCTCGAGGCCGGCTCGGGAGAAAATGTTGTCCTGATCCATGGATCCGGACCCGGCGTGACGTCCTATGCGAACTGGCGGCTGGTCATTCCCAAGCTTGCCGAGGACTTCCACGTCGTCGCACCGGACATGGTCGGCTTCGGGTACTCCGATCGCCCGGAAGGCATCAAGTACGGGCTGGACACGTGGGCGGACCAGACCGTCGGGGTGATGGACGCGCTCGGCATCGAGAAGACCAACCTCGTCGGCAACAGCTTCGGCGGGTCCATCGCGCTGCGGATCGCCACCAAGCACCCGGACCGGATCAACAAGCTGGTCCTGATGGGCAGCATGGGTGTGCACTTCGAGATCACCCCGGGCCTGGACAAGGTGTGGGGGTACGACGGCACCTACGAGGACATGCGCAAGGTGCTGGACTACTTCGCCTACTCACGGGTGCTGGTGAATGACGATCTGGCCAAGGTCCGGTACGAGGGCAGCAACCAGCCCGGCTTCCAGGAGTCGTTCTCCTCGATGTTCCCGGCGCCCCGGCAGCGCTGGGTCGACGCCATGTCGACGCCCGAAGAGGACATCAAGGCGTTGCCGCACCGCACGCTGATCGTGCACGGCCGGGAGGATCAGGTCATCCCGCTGTCGACGTCGCTGAAGCTCATCGAGCTGCTGGACAACGCCGACCTGGCGGTCTTCTCGCACTGCGGGCACTGGTCGATGATCGAACGGACCGCCGACTTCAACCGGCTCGTCCGCGACTTCTTCCTCGGCCAGTAAGCGCAGCTGACGTGGCGACATCAGCGAAGACCGCCAGCAACGAGTCGAACGGCGCGGCGGCAGCGGCACCGACCGCGACCGCCGTGGCCGACCGCGACTCGGCCCTGCTGCGCCGGATCTACGAGACGATGGTGCTGACCAGGGCGGTCGAAGACCGGATGGTCGCGATGTACAAGGGCGGCGACCTGCTCGGCTCCCTCTACACCGGGCACTGGCACGAGGCGATCAGCGTCGGCGCCGCGTCGGCACTGCGGCCGGACGACTACATGGCCCCCATCCACCGCGATCTCGGCGCGCACCTGTACCGCGGAATGGAGCCGTGGCAGGTGATGGCCAGCTTCATGGGCAAGGCCACCTCGCCGACCGGTGGCCGGGACGGCACCCTGCACTACGGCCGACTGGACCTGGGGCACTACAACCTGCCCAGCCATATCCCGGCCAACTTCCCGGTCGCCACCGGGATGGCCTTCGCGGCGAAATACCGGGGCCAGGACAAGGTGTGCCTGGCGTTCTGCGGTGATGGTTCGACGTCCCGGGCGGACTTCCACGAGGCGCTGACCATGTCCAGCGCGCTTGGCCTGCCGAATGTGTTCGTCATCGAGAACAACCAGTTCGCGTATTCGACACCGATCCGGATGCAGTCCAACTCGGAGAAGTTCTCCGACAAGGCCGTCGCCTACGGCATACCAGGTGTCACCGTCGACGGCACCGACGCGCTGGCCGTGCACGACGCCGTCGCCGAGGGGGTTGCCCGGGCGCGCGCCGGCAACGGCCCGTCGATCGTCGAGGGCGTCACGATGCGGATGCACGGTCACGCCGAGCACGACCCGGCCGACTACGTGCCGCACGAGATGTACGAGGAATGGGCGAAGAAAGACCCGGTCGAACTGTTCGAGAAGGTGCTGCTGGAAGCCGGTGTGATCGATGCTGATGTCGCTGCACAGGTCAGGAAGGACGCGCGACAGGTAGCCATCGACGCGCGCAAGCGGGCGCTCGGCGATCCGATGCCGGATCCGAGCACGGTCGAGGAGGGCGTATATGCCGACTGATTCAGGCCAGGCCACCTACCTGGAGGCGGTGGGACTTGCGCTGGACCACGAGATGGAGCGCGATCCCGACACGTTCCTGATCGGCGAGGATGTCGGTCAGTACGGCGGCGCCTTCAAGGTCACCAAGGGCTTCCTGGACAAGTACGGCCCCCGCCGGGTGGTCGACACCCCCATTGCTGAAACGGGTTTCACCGGGCTCGCGGCCGGTGCCGCGCTGGTCGGGCTCCGGCCGATCGTGGAGTACCAGTTCGCCGACTTCATCTCCTGCGCGTTCGACCCGATCGTCAATGTCCTCGCCCGGCACCACTACCGCACCGGAGACTCGATGCCGGTGACCATGCGGGCGCCGTTCGGCGGTCGACTGCGGGCCGGGCCCTGCCACTCGCAGAGCGTCGAAAGCTACTTCGCGCACGTTCCCGGCATCAAGATCGTGATGCCGGGTACGCCGCAAGATGCTGCGGGACTGTTGATTTCGTCGATCCGGGACAACAACCCGACGTTGTACCTGGAGAATAAGTACCTGTACCGGCGGCTGAAGGCCACCGGCAAGCTGTCCATGGACCCGATTCCGCTGGGCGTCGCGAACGTCGTCCGCGAGGGCACCGACGTCACGCTGATCACCTACTCAGCGGGTGTCCATCAGGGTCTGGAGATCGCGGACGAGTTGGAGAAGGAAGGCATCTCCCTCGAGGTTGTCGATATCCGCACCCTGGTTCCGCTGGATGTCGAGACCATCGTGAAGTCGGTCAAAAAGACGTCGCGGGCGGTAGTCCTGCACGAGGCCGCGACCAGGATGGGGTACGGGGCGGAGATCGCCGCGACGATCCAGGAGGAGGCGTTCTTCTACCTCGACCAACCGGTCCACCGGATCGGGGCGAAGAACACCCCGACGCCCACCAGCCCAGGGCTGGAGGACGCGGTGATCCCGCAACCCGCGGACATCGCCGACGCCATTCGAAAGGTGGCGAAGGCCTGATGGCTGACTATGACGTTGTGGTGTTGGGTGGCGGGCCGGGTGGCTACGCGGCTGCGCTGTACGCCGCGTCCGCCGGCCTGAAGGTCGCCCTTGTCGAGAAGGAAAAGGTCGGCGGTACCTGCCTGCACCGCGGCTGCATCCCGGCCAAGGCGCTGCTGCACGCCGCCGAGGTGTTCCGGACCGTCAACCACGCCGGCGTGCACGGCGTGAAGCTGCCGGAAGGTGTTGTCCCCGAACCGGATTGGCCGGCGGCGAACGCGCGCAAGGCCGGCATCGTCAAGCAACTGCACGGCGGGCTGTCCGGGCTGCTCAAGCGCCGCAAGGTGCAGGTGATCATGGGCACCGGAACCCTGGGGCCGGACGGCACGGTCGAGGTCGACGGTCAATCGCTCAAGGGCAATGGCGTGATCATCTGCACCGGTTCCGTGCCCCGCGGGATCCCCGGCATGGACGTCGACGGCGTCAAGGTGATCAACTCCGATCACGCCACCAACAGTGACGCCAGTGAGCTGCCGAAGCGGGTCGCGGTCATCGGCGGCGGTGTCATCGGCGCCGAGTTCGCCTCCGTCTACACCGATCTCGGCGTCGAAACCACGCTGTTGGAAGCGATGAACGACGGCGTGCTGCCGATCGGTCCGGATCGAGACGTGGCGAATGTGCTGGCCAAATCGCTGGCCAAGCGCGGCACCAAGATCCACGCCGAGGCCAGGGTCGGGGCATTGCAGCACACCGAGACCGGCGTCATCGTGCCGTTCGAGACCCCCAAGGGTTCGGACAAGATCGAGGTCGACCAGGTGCTGGTGTCCATCGGCCGCCGCCCGGTCACCGAGGGCATCGGCGCCGCCGAGGCCGGCGTGGAGATCGACGAACGCGGCTTCATCAAGGTCGATACCAACACCATGCTGACCACGAAGCCCGGCGTCTACGCGATCGGCGACTGCGTCGCCACCCCCGGCCTGGCACACCTCGCCTACGCCGAAGCGGTTGTCGCGGTCGACCACATTCTGGGGGAGACCCCGGTGCCCGTGGACTACGGCAAGGTCCCGTGGGTGGTCTACACCTACCCGGAGGTCGCTTGGTCGGGGCTGACCGAGGCGCAGGCGAAGGCCGCCGGTCACGACGTCGTGGTGCACAAACATTCGTTCGCCGGTAACGGCCGGGCGATGATCCTCGGCGAGACCGATGGCCTGGTCAAGATTGTCGCGGCCAAGGACGGCCCGATTCTCGGCTTCCACATCGTCGGTCCGTGGGCCAGCGAGCTGCTGCACGAGGGTTATCTGGCCGTCAACTGGGAGGCGTTGCCCGGCGATGTCGGCCGGCTGATCCACGCCCACCCGAGCCTGTCCGAGGCCATCGGCGAAACCATGATCACCTTCTCCGGTCGCTCGCTGCACGGCTGAGAAACACTGCTCCGCAGGGGCAACGGAATTGACCGCAACACTGCTCCGCAGGGGCAACGGAATTGACCGCAACACTGCTCCGCAGGGGCAACGGAATGGGAGCGCTGCATGTCGAACGACGAGTGGATCGTCACCATGCCCAAGCTGGGCGAGACGGTCACCGAGGGCGAAGTCACCAACTGGTTCAAGGCGGTCGGCGACACGGTCGAGTTCGACGACCCGCTGTTCGAGGTCTCGACCGACAAGGTCGACTCCGAGATCCCCAGCCCGTACGACGGGGTGATCGCCGAGATCCTCGTCGCCACCGGCGGTGTCGTGCCGGTCGGCACGCCGCTGGTGCGCATCGTCCCGCCCGGTGGCGCGGTCGGCGCGGCTCAGGTCGAGAACCGGTTGCCCTCAACAGGGCACCACGTCGCGGCCGCCGGCGGCCCGGCGCTCGGTGACCCGGCGGCGCCGCAGATGGGCGGCTCCGAGGGGCCGTCCGACGAGGAACCCAACGTCACGGCACCGGCCGGGATCATCCACGACATCCTGATGCCCAAACTGGGTGAGACGGTGACCGAGGGGACCATCAGCGCCTGGATCAAGAAGGCCGGTGACACGGTCGAGATGGACGACTCGCTGTTCGAGGTGTCCACCGACAAGGTCGACTCGGAGATCCCGAGCCCGTATGACGGCGTCCTGCTCGAGATCCTGGTCGGCGAAGGTGAAACCGTCCCGGTCGGGACCCCGCTCGCGCGCATTGGTGAGGCCGGCACCCATGTGCCCGCCGCCGCAGGCAAGGCGCCGGCACCCGCCGCTGCGCCCGCGTCGACTCCGGCGGTGCCCGCGGGCGCCCGCGTGGTGGGTGGCGCGGCCCCCGGGCTGATGCTTTCCCCGCTGGTCCGCAGATTGGCGGCCGAGAACGGGCTGGATACCGCTGCCATTCCGGGGACCGGCGTCGGCGGCCGGATCCGGCGGGAAGACGTCGAGAAGGTGCTGGCCAACGGTGGTGCCAAGGCAGCCCCGGCCGCCGCTGCTGTTGCCGCACCAGCTGTGTCGGCACCGGCCCCTGCCGCGCCGGCCGTGAAGACGCAGCCGATCCCGGCCGGGACCAACGACCCGCGCGATGAGGTCGTGACGTTGTCCCGGATGCGGCTGGCGGTCGCCGGCGGCATGATGGCATCGCTCGCCAACTCGGCGTCGGTCTGGACCTCGATCGAGGTCGACTTCGACAACGTCGACAAGGTGCGCCGGAAGTTCAAGGACGTCTTCAAGAAGGAGACCGGCGCGTCATTGTCCTACCTGCCCTTCGTCTCTCGGGCGGTCGTCGACGCGCTGCGGGCGTTCCCCACCGTCAACTCCTCGATCGACATCGACGCCAAGACGATGACGCTGCACCCGTACGTGAACCTCGGCATCGCGGTCGATCTCGACCAGCAAGGGCTGGTGGTCCCGGTCGTGAAGGATGCGGACTCGCTGAACATGCGGGGCATCGCGAAGAAGGTCACCGAGCTCGCGGGTGCCGCGCGGTCGAAGAAGCTCGGCAGCGAGGACATGAAGGGCTCGACGTTCACCATCACGAACCCGGGGCCGTTCGCCAGCTACGCCTCGTCGCCGATCATCAACCAGCCGAACGTGGCGATCCTGTGCACGGACGGGGTGAAGCGCCGCCCGGTCGCCGTCGGCGACATGATCGCGATCCACCCGACCGGCATCATCGGCCTGGTGTACGACCACCGGGCGTTCGACGGGTCCACCGCGTCGCTGTTCCTGATGCATATCCGGGACTCGCTCGAGCAGCGGAACTGGGAGCCGGAGGTCGGCTGACGCAGCGGCGGGCGAGGCGGTGTGACGTGACGGATCGGTGGATGCAATCTGAACCCGTCACGGTCACCGTGGCCCGCCGCGTCGCGACCGGCCGCGAGGCCGACTTCGAGGACTGGAGCGACGAGCTCACCGCCGCGGCCGCGAACTACGCCGGGTTCCTCGGCGCCGGCCGGTTGCGTCCCAGCCATGTCGGTGATCCGTGGCACGTGGTGTTCCGGTTCGACAGCGCCGAACACCTGGGTGCCTGGGAGGGATCGCCCGAGCGGCGCGCCATGCTCGCGGTGGGGGAAGAGCTCATCGAACAGACCGACATGCACCGGGTCAGCGGCCTGGAAACCTGGTTCTCACTGCCCGGCCGGACCGCTCCTGCCCCACCGAAGTGGAAGATGTTCCTGGTCTCGGCGACCGTGTTCTACCTGCTCAACCTGACGCTGTCGTTGATCTACGGCTGGGCGCTCGATGGCTGGCCGCTTGCCTTGCACATCATCGTCATCTCGGTCCCGGTCACGGCCATCGCCACCTGGCTGGTGATGCCAAGGGCCGCCCGGCTCCTGCAACGCTGGCTGTACGCCGGACCGCGCGAACGCTAGACCTGCCTTGACGTATTGAGTGCCATCGGAACAGGGTCAATGTGGCTCCGAGGGCGCGAATCTCCCTGATGGGATGGCACTCGGTAGCGGTGTCTGGATCGGGGGGACGCGAAAGGGCTAAGGCGCTCCTGGGAGCCCGAGGAGCTTGGCGGCGTTGTCCCACAGGACCGCCCGATTGCCCGCGTCGTCCAGGCCGGCCGCGGCCACCGTTTCGCGCGGGGTGAAATCGCCGAGCTCAAAAGGATGGTCGGTGCCCAGCATGACGTGTTCGGCGCCGACGTCCTCGATGATCCGGCGCAGCAACGTGGAGTTGAAAACCGCGGTGTCGTAGTAGAGCTGGTCGGTGAACTCGCTCGGCGGGACAGCGGTCGTGTGCGCGACATCCTTGCGGTTCCAACCCATGTCGAGCCGGCCACGGAGCGACGGCAGGCATCCGCCACCGTGCGCCAGGCACAGGTGGAACGGCGTCCGCTCCAGCACCCGGCCGAAGACCAGCCGGGCCACCGCAATGGCCGTCTCCATCGGATACCCGACCAGTTGTGGCATCCAGAAGTCCTTCAGCCGCGGCCCGTCCGGAACCCCACTGGGGTGCATGAAGACGAAGGTGTTCCGCTCGGACAGCAGGGCCCACAGGTCGTCGTTGATCGGGTCGTCGAGATCCTTCCCGCCGCCGCGGCTGCCGATGGCGATGCCGGCCAGCCCCAGGTCGTCCAGCGCCCGCCTGGCCTCCGCCGCGGCGCCCGGCCAGCCGATCGGCACATGCCCGAGACCCAGCAGCCGGTCGGGGGCAGCCGAGACGTATTGCGCCAGTTCGTCATTGCCCTGCGCGACGATGCCGGTGACGAAGGATTCGTCGTCGGCGGTCGAACAGAACAGGAACGGCGGCAGCGAGACGGCGTGCACCTGAACATCCTCGTCGTCCATCTCACCCAGTCGGATCTGCACGTCGTGCATCGAGCGCGCCAACGGTAGGGGAGCATTCGGGCCGACGCCGCTCACCCTGGGGTCGAGCCGGACGATGCCCCGCGGGACGCCGGACAGGTCCGCGAGCCCCCGGTCGGCCAGCGTCTGCAGGAGGGGCATCGGCATGGCGTGTGCGTGCACGTCGAGCGCCGGGATGGCCGATCCGCTGCCCGCCTGCTGAGGTACTGCATCGGATGGTGCGGTGACCGTCATAGCGACTCCTGTGGTGGCGTGAGCGTAGGCAGGGTCATCGCCGGACCCGAGGGCCCGGCGATGACGTCAGATCACCCAGATCCGATCAAGCTGTGGCGGCTACGCTGTCGCCGTCGTACAGCACGACACCCATGCCGTTGATCCACTCGTACACCGGTTCGTACGACAGGACTTTGCCCGGCGCACTGCCCATTGCCGCGGCCAAGGCCACCCACGCCCGGAGCTCGCCGGTGCCGTTACCGGCCAGTGCGAGTTCGTCGTTCGGCATGCTGAGGATTTCGCTCAGATCGCCGGTGGCGAGTCGATCGAGGAACCAGTGGTCGAATTCCTCGTCGATGTCGCCGACCCGGGGTTCGCCGACGAAGTGCGAGAGTCCGCCGCCGGCCACCAGGCCGACGCGCTCCAGCCCGGTGTAGGACCGGATTGCCTTGCCCAGCGTGACGCCGAAGTCGTAGAACTGCTGCATCGTCATCAACGGCGGCGTCGTGCAATTCAGCACGATCGGCACCATCGGCAGCTCCATGCTGTTGTCCAGCCAGTAGTAGACCGTCATGAAGCCGTGATCGATCTTCATCCCGTAGGACAGCGCCGGCTGCTGGCCCTGTTCGATCAGGCTGGCCGTGATGTGCGCGGCGAGCCCGGCGTCGGAGGGCACCATCTTCTTCGGCACCTGCAGCCACACCTCGGGCGGGCCGAGATGCTCGTCGTCCAGACCGATCGCGATCTGCGGTAGTCCGTCGAGGAAGAAGTTGGTGAAGTGTTCGCCGGTCATCATGACGATGGCCTGGACGCCGGTCTCCTTGGCGGTATCGCGCACCTTCTCCAGGGCGCCGAAGAAGTTCTCTGCCTGCTGGCGAGGTGCTGAGCCGGGGTCCGCCGTCATCATCGGTGCGTGCGCGGCCGCGTAGGCCATCACTATTTCTGCCATCGTGCCTTCACTTTCACTTGGGTGCTGGCGTCGGGGTCCGTGAGTAACGGGCGGTAGTCGGCTCGCTTGTAGCCGAGGGCTCGACAGAATCCGTTGATGATCACCGGGTGCACGCCCATGCGATAAATGGCACCGATATCGGGCTCGGTGACGGCGCGCACCTCCTCGGGCGTCAGCTTGTAACCATCGGTGACGATGGCCGGCTTGGGCCCGTCACCGGCGGCCTCCAGCCTCCGCAGGTGGTCGAACAAGCAGCGCTGGACCATGTAAAGGCTCATCCCGCTCGGTTACCTCCCATTCTGTGTCCTTCCTTCGTGGTGAGTCGCCGGTCCCTGAGCGGACGTCGGCCCGCGCCGGACGCGCGATTGAACGGCTCCCCAACGCTAGAAGGTGGCCGACCGCGCCGCCAAAAGATCATGGCTAGTTCCGTCGAGTGGACATCGTCCGGGACTTTCCTCTCCTGCCGACGGTTGGACGGCCCCTCGAAGACGAGCCGCGGATCGCTCTCACTGGTCGGAACTGCGTTGTCAGGCCGTGCCCGATCTCGTGCGACGTGGAAGCCTCGAGGGTCTACGAGAAGGAGTCTTGCCATGACCGTGCCGGACGTCACCGCCGACCTCGAAGCTGCCGCGCAGCGCGTCAAGGACCTCAGCGACAAGGTCGCCGCGCAGGCGAAGGAAAACGGCCTTGCCTGGCTGGAGGGCTACGAAAAGGTGCTGAAGAACCTGCTCGACATGGAAGAGCAGGCGGCAAAGGGCACCGGAGTCGAGTGGGCGACAACCCTCGCGACCCAGCACGCCAACTTCGTGCGCGACACCTCCGAAGTCTGGTTCGCGGCCATTAGCAAGCAACTCAAGAGCTGACTCTTCAGCAGCCCCATACCGTCAACAGCCCCGAAGCCACGACTCGGCAAGGGGCCGTTGGCGTGTGGGGCCGCCACCGACCACAGGAGAGACCATGATCACCGGAACAACCACCTTGATCGCGCACATCGGATATCCGACCTTTGCGTTCAAGTCGCCCATGATCTACAACCCGTGGTTCGAGAAGCGGGACATCGACGCGGTTGTCGTCCCAATGGGCATCAAGCCCGAGGAGTATCGGGAGATCTTTCCGCTGTTGTTCAAGATGACGAACATCCGTGGCGCCCTGATCACCATGCCGCACAAGGTGGTCACCACCGAGCTGGTCGACGAGGTCACCCCGATCGGTCAGGTGGCCGGCGCGGCCAACGCAGTCCTGGTGCGGGAGGACGGATCGCTCCTCGGCGACCAGTTCGACGGAGCGGGATTCACCCGCGGGTTGGCCCGTAAGGGCTTCGATGTTGCCGGCAAGCGCGCGCTGGTCGTGGGCAATGGCGGTGTCGGTTCGCCGATCGCCGCATCGTTGGTAGCCGACGGTGTTTCCACCATCGGCCTCTTCGACCCGTTCATCGCCGCTTCAGAGGCGTTGGCCGAGCGGATCGCCAAGCACTACCCGGACGTCGAAGTCCTCGTCGGTTCCAAGGATCCGGACGGCTTCGACTTGGTGGTCAACGCGACTCCGCTGGGGATGAAGGACGACGACCCACTTCCGATGGACGTCGATCGGATCGCCCCGACGACCTTTGTCGCCGATGTGGTGATGAAGCAGGAGATCACCCCGTTCCTGCAGGCCGCGATCGACAAGGGCTGCCAGATCCAGGTCGGTAAGGACATGCTCTTCGAGCAGATCCCGGCCTACCTGGAGTTCTTCGGCTACGGCTCGACCACGCCCGACGAACTCCGGGCCGTCGCGCAGATTCCGACTTGACGGTGATGTCGGCGCGCTGGCGGTGGATTCTGGCCGTGGGATTTTCTGTCTCGGTTCTGTTCGGCGGCCTCGTACTGTTGTTCCGAGGCGGTTCCGACTTCGCAATGGTCGCCTGGCTGTTGGTCGCCATCGGTGTGCTGTCGACGGTTGTCAACCTGGTCATGCGGGACCGCTTCGTCCCGTAGTTCTCGCTCGTCGCACCGCCCCGCCGAGCTGTCGAACTGCGCAACGGGTGTGGCTCTGCCGACCCTGCGGATCTCCCGATCAGGTCTGGACACCGCCACGGATTCAATGGTCGCCTACCGACGTACGGGGCGTGATTCGGGGCCGACCTCGGGGTCGGGAGTCATCGTCGGGCGACTCACTCTGTCTGTCAATCGTTTTCGTGCCGTCACTGTGGTGGCACTCGCACCGTGACCAGTCGACCGGGATGCTGCCGTCCAGCGGAAGGCAAGCCGGGGGTCGTTGACCGCGTCGTGCCGGGGTTGTGCACTACTTCACAGCCGCCGCAAGTCGCGCCCGGCGACCAGTGACGAGGAGACCACATGGCAGACGTGATTCAGGAGCCACCGGGCTCCCACGAACCGACCGAGCACGCCAAGGACCCGGGGAAGGCCGCGGCCAGCGGCTGGATCGGCAGTGCGCTGGAGTACTACGACTACTTCATCTACGCCCAGGCCGCCGCGCTCGTCTTTCCTGACCTCTTCTTCCCGTCGGACAACGCGCAGGTCGCCATCATCGCCTCGTTCGCCACGTTCGGTGTCGGCTACGTCGCCCGGCCCATCGGCGCGTTCGTCCTGGGCCACTTCGGTGACAAACACGGCCGCAAGAACGTACTGGTCCTGTGCATGTTGCTGATCGGCTTCTCGACCTTCTGCGTGGGTCTGCTGCCGACCTATGAGGCGGTCGGTGCGCTGGCGCCGACCCTGCTGGTGATCCTTCGCCTCATCCAGGGTTTCGCGGTGGGCGGGGAGATTTCCGGTGCCAGCGCGATGATCCTGGAGCACTCGCCCTTCGGGCGTCGCGGCTACTACACCAGCTACACCTTGCAAGGCGTGCAGGCGGGTCAGATCCTGGCGGCAGCGATCTTCCTGCCGTTGTCGGCCATCCTGTCCAAGGAGGCGTTCCTGACCTGGGGTTGGCGGATCCCATTCCTGCTCAGCGCGGTCGTCGTGTTGATTGGGTTCATTATCCGCCGCCGGGTGCCCGAAACCCCGGCTTTCGAGGAGGAAGCCGACCACGGCGAGGTACCCCAGGCCCCGATTGTCTCGGCGTTCAAAGAGAACGGCGTCGACATGTTTCGCGTGTTGTGCATGGCGCTGATGAACGCCGTCCCGACCGCGGTGACGGTTTTCGGCGCGACTTTCGCGACCAACGCCGCCTATGGTGTCGGCCTGACGGCCACGAACTACTTATGGATCTCGGTGTCCGGCAACATCGTCGCAGTAGTCCTCATCCCGTTCGTGGGCAACTGGTCCGACAGGATCGGCCGGCGTCCGGTGATGATCATCGGCTGTCTTGGAGCCGGCATCCTGGCCTATCCCTATCTCTACTTCGTCAGCGAAGCGAACCTGCTGATGTCGTTCTTCTTCGCGATGCTCATGTGGGGCGTGGTCTACCAGGGCTACAACGCGGTCTTCCCGGCCTTCTTCCAGGAGCTGTTCCCGACGAAGAACCGGGTGACCGGATTCGCGATTTCGCAGAACATCGGCACCATGCTCACCTCGTTCCTGCCGGCCATCTATACCCTGTTGGCCGGGCCCACCCCGAGTGAGCCATGTGTGGTCGACAAGAAATTCCAGCCGGATGCAATTCTCGATACCGGCCAGACCTGTCGTCAGCTGGCCGACTCGATCGAGATGGATGTCGTTTGGGTTGTCGGCAGCTTCACCTTCGGGATCGCCATCATCGCCTCGATCGCCTGCTGGAGTGCCAGGGAGACGTTCCGGGTCCACCTGAACGACCTGGGCAGCAACGACGCGGTTCCGGTGCCGAAGGAGGAGTACGACCGAATCCGCAAGACCGGTGTGGACCAGCCTGTCTGACCCTCACGAACTTCTTTGTGCTCCGCAAGCGGCCGGTCGACTGTGCGTCGACCGGCCTTTTGCGTGTTCGGTCCCTCAGTCCGCTGCAACCATGGAGAATCTGCACATGCCGTCGATCACCGTCTTGAACGGTCCCAATCTCAACACACTCGGCACTCGCAAACCTGAGGTGTACGGGCACACAACGCTGGCCGACGTCGAGGTGCTCTGCTCGGCCGACGCCGCGAAACTGGGCCTCGAGCTCAAGTTCCATCAATCCAACTACGAGGGTCAATTGATCGACTGGATCCACGAGCTCGGCCCGGCCTTCAAGTCAGGCGAATCGATCGGTGTGGTTTACAATCCGGGCGCGCACACCCACTATTCTTATGCCATTCGTGACGCCATCGAAGCCGCCCAGGTGCCGGTCATCGAATTGCACATCTCGAACGTCCACGCACGTGAGGAATTCCGCCATCATTCGGTTATTTCCCCGGTGGCCCGTGGCATCATCGTCGGATTTGGGGTGCCGGGCTACTCCCTCGCAATCCGCGGCCTGTACGAACTGCACCAAGCGGAAGTGACCAAGAACCTGAAGCCGGGCGTGCGAACGTGACCGTCCGGATCGCCGTCGCGGGTGCCGGGCTGATCGGACAGCGGCACATCGAGGAAATCGACGCGAGTTCGTCGGCAACCCTCGCCGCGATCGTCGATCCGTTCCCCGCGGCCGCCGAGATTGCCGCGAAATACTCGGTTCCGGTCTACGCGTCGCTCGCCGAAATGTTCGCGGCGGACAAGCCCGACGGGGTCATCCTGGCCACCCCCAATTCGCTGCATGTCGCCGGTGGACTGGAATGCGTCGCGGCCGGCGTGCCGGTGATCGTCGAGAAGCCGATCGGCGATTCCGTCGAGTCCGCGACCCGGTTGGTCGAGGCGGGTGAGGCGGCCGGTGTCGCCGTGCTGACCGGGCACCACCGCAATTACAGCCCGATCATGGGCAAGGCTCGGGAGATCGTGCAGAGCGGCATCCTCGGGTCCGTGGTGGCCGTCGTGGGTACGGCGCTGTTCTACAAGCCGGACGGCTATTTCGAGGTTGGTGGCGGATGGCGCCGGCAGTCCGGCGGCGGGCCGATCATGCTGAACCTGACCCACGAGATCAACAACCTGCTCGCGCTGGTGGGCGATGTCGTCCGGGTCCAGGCGGTGACGTCCAACGCCACGCGCGGTTATCCGGTGGAGGACACCGCGGCGATGGTGTTCACGTTCGCGAACGGCGCGCTTGGCACCTTCCTGCTGTCCGATACCGCGGCCTCCCCGCGGTCCTGGGAGCAGACGTCGCAGGAGAACAAGAGCTACGACAGCTATCTCGACGAGGACTGCTACCACATCGCCGGCACCAGGGGGTCGCTGTCCGTTCCGACGATGCGGCTGAAGGTCTATGACGGGGATGCCTCGTGGTGGGAGCCGTTCACGTCATCGACGGTGGACCTGGAGCGGACCGACCCGCTGGCCAACCAGGTCGAGCACTTCGCCGCGGTGATCCGCGGCGAGGTGGAACCCGTTTGCAGCGCCCGGGACGGGCTCAAGACGCTGGTCGTCGTCGATGCCGTCATCGAAGCCGCGCGCACAGGTGAGCCCGTGAACATCGCCGGCTGACCTGTCCTCGGCTCCAGTTCGCAGCGTGCGGCCCGCGGTCAGGGCGCGGGGGTGGCGGCGGCGCGGAGGACGGCACGGGCGGTGTCGTGCGCGGTCTGCGCCGCGATGTCCACCCCGCGGGCGACGAGGTCGTCCGAGATCACCTCGACGGCAACAACTCTGGGTCGCACGCCATGCTGATCGAGAGCCCGGACCAGGCCAACCGCGTCTCCGTGGCCTTCGCCAGGCGGGAGCCGATGACCGAGGGATTCCGCGCGCAGCGGGGTCATCGGCTCGGCCTGCACGTCGCACAGTTGAACGGAGACAATCCGTTCGGCGGGTACCCCGGTGAGGTCCACCGGGGTCATCCCCGCCCGGGCCCAGTGCCACACATCGACGATGAGTCCGCTGTTGGACCGGCCCGCGCCCTCGAGAATGTGCCAGGCGGTGGCGAGATCCGGCACCCCGCTGTAGGGCATGAATTCCAGCGCGACCATCAGGTCGTCGCCCGCGCGATCGCACAGCGCGCCGAAAGCCTCGACCATGACGTCCAGGGGGAGCTTCTCCAGCAGTCCGGCGTTCAGATGGCCGACCCCGAACGTCCGGGCCATCTCGAAAACCGTCTGCTCCTTCTCCTGCTGGGCGCTATCCCGGTCGGCTGCGGTGCCCCAGGCGGTCAGGTACTCGACCTCGAGGACGGGAGTGCCCGCCGCCCGGGCGATGTCGGCCATTGCTTCCCCGCTGAGCCCGGAAGCCCTTGCCTCCCAGTAATTCTCGGCTCGCAGGCCGATGCCCTTCGAAGCCGGCAGCGGCCGCCGCCCGCACCCGCGCCCGGTACGGAACGACCGTGCCCAGCGTGTAGGAACTGATCACCAGCGGGGGGCGGCCGCCGAAGGGCCGTGCGTCTGCGTTGCCCGGCGAAGCCGACTGCGATGCGCTCACCCGACCAAGTTTGGTGGTCGGCGAAGGTGGCAGGTCGGTCCTTCCGACGTGCGGAATCGCATGGACCGCAGCACCTCCGGCCCCGTCTACTGGATCGCTGACGGAGATGTGGAGTGAGCATGACGAATCAATCGAACTCGCCGGACCCGGCAGCGGCAAACGGGACAGTGGACTGCGACCTGCTGGTGATCGGCGGCGGCGCGGCCGGTCTTTCAGCCGCGGTGACCGCGGCGTACCACGGGCTCAAGGTCATCGTCGCGGAGAAGGCGTCGGTGCTCGGCGGGGCGACGGCCTGGTCGGGCGGCTGGATGTGGGCGCCGCTGAACCCGCTGTCCCAGGCCGACGGGATTGTTGAGGACATCGACGAGCCGCGAACCTATCTCAAGCACGCGCTCGGCGCGGAATACGACGAGCCGCGGGTCGAGGCGCTGCTGCAGAACTCCCGGCACATGGTGGCGTTCTTCGAGAAGAAGACGGCACTGCAATTCGTCAGCGGCAGCTGGATCGCCGACATTCAGGGGGAGCTGCCCGGCGCGGGCACCGGCGGGCGGTCGGTCGGTCCGAAGCCGTTCAACGCCCGCAAGCTGCGCAAGGACCTGCGGCCGCTGGTCCGGCCGCAGCTGTACGAGACGTCATTCCTGGGTATGGGGATCATGGCCGGACCCGATCTGCAGGCGTTCCTGCACACCACGACGTCGGTCAAGTCCTTCCTCCACGCGGCCTGGCGGGTCGCCTTCCACGTCCTGGATCTGATCACCTACCGGCGCGGCATGCAGCTGGTCAACGGCCCGGCGCTCATCGCCCGGCTGGTGAAGTCGGCCGACGCCCTTGGTGTGCGGATGTGGGTGGATTCACCCGTCACCGGCCTGACCACCGACCACGCCGGAGCGGTCACCGGTGCGGTGCTGCAGCGGACCGACGGAACGGTGACGGTCACGGCCCGCAAGGGGGTGCTGCTCGCTGCCGGCGGTTTCCCCAACGACATCGCCCGACGCCGCGAGCTGTTCCCGAGAACCCCTACCGGCAAAGAGCATTGGACCCTCGCCCCGAAAGAGACCACCGGCGACGGAGTGACCCTGGGGGAGAGCGTCGGCGGTCAGCTCGACAAGACCCTCGCGTCCCCCGCGGCCTGGTGCCCGGTCTCCCTGGTGAAGTACCGGGGCGGCCGGGTGGGCACGTACCCGCACATCGTCGACCGCGGTAAGCCGGGACTGATCTCGGTCACCGCCAACGGCAAGCGGTTCGTCAACGAAGCCGATGGCTACTACCAGTTCACGACGGGAATGATCAATGCGACACCGGCGGGCGAACCGGTGCAGGCCTGGCTGATCTGCGACCGAAAGTTCCAGCGCCGCTACCCGTTCGGCATGTCCAAGCCGTTCCCGATCCCGACCTGGCCGTACGTCCGATCCGGCTATCTGAAGAAGGGTAAGACGCTCGCGCAGTTGGCGGCGAAGTGCGGGATCGATCCGCAAGGTCTGCAGCAGACGGTCGCGGACTTCAACCGGTACGCCGTCGTCGGTGAGGACCCGGAGTTCAAACGCGGGACCACCGCGTTCAACCGGGCCTCGGGGGATCCGGAGCACCAGCCGAACCCATCATTGGCCCCGCTCACCAAGGGTCCGTTCTATGCGATCAAGGTGCTGCCCGGCAGTTTCGGCACCTTCTTCGGCCTGCGGGCCGATGCGGACGCCGCCGTGCTTGATGCGACGGGCGTGCCGATTCCGGGGCTGTACGTGGCCGGCAGCGACCAGGCCAACGTGATGGGCGGCCATTACCCGTCGGGCGGGATCAACATCGGTCCGGCGATGACGTTCGGCTACATCGCCGCGCGCAAGATCGCCGGGGTCCGGGACTACGAGAACGTCATCCCGCAGTTGCAGAACGACGGGGTGTGAGGCCGGCCTGCATCAGCCCGGGACGGCGGCGATCAGTGGCTGAACTCGTCAGTCCCGGACAACAGCAACCGCGACGGGTGCAGCCGCCAACCCACCCACAGCATCGCCGACTCGAACGAGCGGGCGGCGCCGAGCGCGACCAACGCGTTGGCGGGTGCGGTGCTGCCGGGCCGGGTGACGCTGTTCAGCCTGCGCTCCATCTGCTGGCGTTCCACGGAACGTTCGACGGCGAAGCGGATCAGCGCGGCGCCTGCCCGGTGACGGATCTTGGTATGCATCTGACGTACTCCCTCAGGAAACCGACGGTGGACTTGGGCGGAACCAGCGTGCTGGCTGCCACGTCGTTGAGGAGTTGTTGTGAGTTCCGTCCGATGACGAGACTACGCCGGGTCGGTCGTCATGGAACTGCGCTGGCGGCGGTGCGCGGCCATCCGAACCGGCGAATTCGTCTCGCCGTAGCCCTGATAGTCGCCGATCCGCTGGACGACCTCGAAGAAGACCCGCCCGCCGAGGACGCCGGTGTAGAAGTGCAGGAACTCCCCGTCCGCGCTGCGGTCCAGTAGCACGTTGAGCTCGCGCAGGTCGCTGAGCTGGGCAGATGGCAGCGCCAGCCGCGCGTCCAGGTCGTCGTAATAATTCTCCGGCACCTCAACGATCAAGGCGCCGGCGGCCCGCGCGGCGCGAGCTGCGGCGAAGATGTCGTCGGTGGCGAAGGCCACATGCTGGGGATCGGTCACACCCGGCTGCCACTGCGTTCCACGGCGCAACACCGAGACGGAAAGACACACCCGGACGGTGCCATCCGGGTTGGCTACGGCACGATTGCGGACCAAACCGAAGGGTGCAGCGATCTCGGAACTGTGCTGGGTTTGCAGTCCCAGCACGGTGCGATAGAACAGCGCGGCCTCGTCGAAACGGTCGAACGGCTGGGTCAGGGCGATGTGGTCGATGTGGCTGATTCCCGTGGCGGGAGAACCAGAGCCGGCAGCACCGTCGGCGCGATCGGGCGCCCCGTCCGCGACGGGCTCGAAGTCCGACAGCCAACTGGTGTCATCGCCCGCCCCGGTCCGGCAGAAGAAGACCGCGGTCTCATCCGGTGCGGCAACGGCGGAGAGGTCGGCCTCCGCCGGTCCGCGGCGGCGCGGCAGCACCGGGGCCAACAAGGCCTGCGCACGGGCGGCGGCGTCCGGCGGGTTCGCGGTCTCCAACCCCATGGCGGCGACGGCGGCCCCGGTCGGATGCTCGTCAAGACCGATGGCGGAGTTCAACAGCACCCTGGCCCCGGCCTGCGACCACAGCTGCACCGGCTTGGACTTGTGTTGCCCGGAGTGGGTGAAGCCGAGGGCGGCCAGCGTGCCCTCGACCGCGGGGCTGCTGCCGGAGTCGACGGCCAGTTCGGCGAAGGCAAAGCCGCCGAGCGAGGGCAGTTGCGGTGCGACTGCGTCGCCGTCCGGTAGCGGCAGCGACCCGACGGTTGCCTCGTGCAGCGCCAACAGTGATCGGTGCGCGTCCACCGCGGACCTGGCCGGGTCGGACTGCCGGAAGACGTCATTGAAGACCTCGAGGGACAGCGGGCCGGTGTACCCGGCGGCCAGCACGTGGCCGAGGAAGGCCTTCAGGTCGAAGGCGCCCTGACCGGGAAAGAGCCGGTAGTGCCGACTCCACTGCAGCAGGTCCATGTCCATCGACGGGGCGTCCGCGAGCTGCAGGAAGAACAGCTTCTCGCCCGGAATGTCCCTGATGCCGGCCGGGTCGCTGCCGCGGGACAGAATGTGGAAGCTGTCGACACACAGCCCCAGTGCGGGGTGATCCGCCATCCGCACGACGTTCCACGACTGCTCGTAGGTATTGACGAAGGTCGACCAGGCCAGTGCCTCGTAGCAGATCCGCATGCCCCGTTCCTGGGCGCGCTCGGCCAGCCGGTGCAACTGCTCGGCGATCTGTTCCTCGTCCTCGACGGCGTCCGGATAGTTGGCCGAACACACCAGCACCAGGTCCGTGCCCAGCTGTTCCATGACGTCGAACTTGCGGTCGGCCCGCCGCAGGTTGTGTTCCACCGCCGCCGGGTGCACGGAGTCGAAGTCCCGGAACGGCTGGTAGAGGTCGATCGTCAGCCCGAGGTCGGCACACCGCTGCTTCACCCGCGGTGCGGACAGCGGGGAGACCACGAAGTCGGGCTCGAAGATCTCCACCCCGTCGAACCCCGCGGCCGCAGCGGCGACCAGCTTGTCCTCCAACGTGCCGGAAATGCAGACGGTGGCGATTGCCGTCTTCGGCCGGGTCGGTGTGACGTGTGCCTCTGATGTCGATGAGACAGGCGCAGCGGAAGTGGACAAGACTGACATGATCGCCCCCAAGGGTCCGTTGACCCTCAGAGTTACCGCGCACCATTGAAATTCCGAACACGTCCGGCCGCCTGTTCCGACCAGCGGGAGGGCGCAGGCGCACCTGCTGGCAACATCGACATGACGCGAGGATGAGGACATGGCTCCCGAACTGCCCGAGGCACTCCGCGAAGTAGCCGAGCGCGCCGTCAACGTGCTCGCACCGGAAACCGACCTGTTCGAGGACATGGACTCGGCCGGCTTCGGTGACGCGCTCACCAAGGCGCTCCGATCGGCCGTCACCCACCCGGTGCAGCCCGCGAAGTCCGCGGTCCACCTGGCCACCGACCTGGTGAAGATTCCGCTCGTCGCGGGCGCCCGCTGGTTCGGCCGCGAGGTCGAACCGCCGGTCGAGGTCGACCCGAAGGACCGGCGCTTCGCCGCACCCGCCTGGAGCACCAACCCGGCGTACTACTCGGTCCGGCTGGCCTACCTGTCCGCCGCCAAGTTCGCCCGCGACGTCGTCGAGTCCGCTCCCATGGACCCCGAGACCGCCCAGAAGGCCGCCATGGCGCTCAGCCTGCTGACCGACACGCTGTCCCCGACCAACTTCCTGCCGACGAACCCGGCGGCCCTGCAGCGCGCGTTCGACACCGCCGGCGGCAGCCTGATCAAGGGTGCCAGGAACTTCGTCGACGACGTCCGGAACAACGGCGGCAAGCCCCGCCAGGTGGACAGCAGCGGCTTCGAGGTCGGCGTCAACATGGCCTGCACGCCGTCAAAGGTGGTGTACCGCAACGACTTGATGGAACTGCTGCAGTACGAACCGCAGACCGAGCAGGTCCATGCGACGCCGCTGCTGTGCAGTCCGCCGTGGATCAACAAGTACTACGTGATGGACCTCGCCCCGGACCGCAGCTTCATCGAGTGGGCCGTGAAGCAGGGCCGCACCGTCTTCGCGATCAGTTACAAGAACCCGTCGGCGGAGATGTCCGGCACCACCATGGACGACTACCTGCTGCACGGGCCGCAAACCGCGCTGGACGTCATCGAGGAAATCACCGGCGCCGAGACGATCGACATCGTCGGGCTGTGCCTGGGCGGCGCGATGACGGCGATCACCGCCGCTTACCTGACCCAGCAGGGCGACAGTCGGGTCGGCACCCTCACCCTGCTCAACACGATGCTCGACTATGCAGAGCCGGGCGCGTTGAGCATGTTCACCGACAAGCGGACGGTGGCCAAGCTCGAGAAGAAGATGCTCAAGGCCGGTGCCCTCGAGGGCGAGACCATGGCCGGCACCTTCGACATCCTGCGGGCCAACGACCTGATCTTCAACTACGTGGTCTCCAACTGGCTGATGGGCCAGGACCCGCCGGCGTTCGACATCCTGGCCTGGAACGCCGACAGCACCCGGATGCCCGCCGCAATGCACGCGTTCTATCTGCGGAACTTCTACGTGGAGAACAACATTCCGGCCGGCAAGCTCGAACTCGGTGGCGCTGCCATCGATCTCAGTGTGATCAAGAATCCGACGTATATCGTCAGCGCGATCAACGATCACATCGTGCCGTGGGAATCGGCTTACAAGACAGTCGGTCTGGTGTCCGGGCCGGTCCGCTTCGTGCTGGGCAGCGGTGGCCACATCGCCGGCATCGTCAGCCCACCCGGGCCGAAGGCCTGGCACATGGTCAGTGACAGCGATTCCCTGCCCGCGACCGGTGCCGAATGGAACACCACCGCCGAACGCCGTAAGGACACCTGGTGGAAGGACTGGGCGGTGTGGTCCGCCAACAGCTCCGGCCCGCTCCAGGACCCGCCGGCGATGGGCAGCAAAAAGCACCCGGTGATCGAGCAGGGCCCCGGCGGCTACGTCAAGACCTGACCGTCGCGACTCGATGAGCGGCCATCCCCGTCGGCCGTCGATTGCACGTTCTGCAGGGAAAATGCCGGCCGGACGGCTCGATTGCCCTGCACAGCGTTCACTCGCGGGGAGAAGACGGGAGAGGCCGCCGTCTAGGAACTGACGGCCATCGTCCGTTCGTCCAGCGGCCCCGGGGTCTGCGCCGGAATGTTCTGCCGCGCATCGCCGGCCAACTCCCGGGAGAGGCTGCGGGAGGCGATGGCGAGGGCGGCCATGACGGGTTGGAGGTCTTTGGCGAGGTCGTGGACGGCGAGTTCGATGGCGGCGACGACGTCGCCGCCTGGTCCGAAGACGGGCATGGCGACGCCACAGACGCCGGCTTCGAGTTCCCAGCGGGTGACGGCGACGCGGGTGAGTCGGGTGACGGCCAGGGCGCGGCGGAAGCGGTCGGGTGAGGTGATGGTGTGTTGGGTGTAGGGCCGCAGGCCTCGCATGATCGTCATTTCGACGGTGCGGGTGGGCGAGAACGCGAGCAGTGCGCGGCCGAGGGCGGTGGGGTGGGCCGGCAGGGTCGCTGCTGGGGTGAAGCCGGTGGCGGGGCGGGGTCCTGGTTGTTTTTCGATGTAGGCGACGTTGAGTTCTTGCAGGACGCCGAGGCGGGCGCGGGCTTTGGTGGCGGTGCAGAGGTCTTCCAGGACGCAGGGGGCGCGTTCGGCGATGCTGGGTGGGCAGGCGTCGATGGTGCCGATCATGCGGAGTGGCAGGCCGGCGCGGTAGTGGCCGTCTTCGGTGCGTTCCAGGAGTCGCCAGGAGGCGAGTTCTGCGGTGAGTCGGTGCGCGGTGGAGATGGGAAGTCCTGCGAGGCGGGCGATTTCGGTGAGGGAGTGTTCGCTGCCTTCGGTGAAGGTGAGCAGGATGGAGGTGATTTTGCTGGTGACTGATCGTCCTGATTCGGTGGAGTTACCCGCCATTGGATCCTCCTCGTCTCACCGGTCATGCGGCAATTAGCCCTGCCGATGGACCTGTTCGTCGGTGATCAAGTCCTCGACTAGCAAACACAAGGTAGTGCCATTCGCGCCAGAGCGTCATCCCAAGGAAACAATCCGTGACACGGATCGAAGAACCCGATCCATGGGTGCACCCGAGGCAACCCCAGGGTGTACCACTGGGGCGAATGGGGCAGCGGGTCCGGATCATGTTGGGGTGGAACTGGACTGGCTGGAGACGTATCTCGCGGTCGTCGACCGCGGCGGGTTCACAGCCGCGTCGGCGCAGGTCCATCGCTCGCAGTCGCGGGTGAGTGCGCACATCGCGGCGCTCGAGCGGGAACTCGGAGTGCTGCTGATCGACCGATCCCGCAGGCCGGCGAGTGTCACCCCGGCCGGCCGGATCTTTGCCACGCATGCCCGGGACATCCTCGCCGACGTCCGGTCGGCACGATCCGCAATCGGGGTAGTGCGGGCCATGGACGAAGAGTCCCTGGCCGTGCTGACCACGCCCTGTATCGGTGCCGCGTTGTTCCCGGAAGTGCTCGCAAAACTGCTGACGGCCCACCCGCGAGCTAGGGTGGCGCTGTCCGAACACGGTTGGCAGGACGACGGCGAGCGCCGTCATCCTGCGGACGGGTTTGTCCTCGCGGTGTTGCCGACGCTGTCGCATCCGCAGGCGTCCGGAATGCAGGAGCGACTGCTCTGGCGGGAGCCGATGCTGGCGGTGGTCCCGGTCGGCCACGAACTGGCTCGGCTGGCCGCACCGTCGACCGATGAGGTGGCTGCCGCCCCGCCTGTCCGCGCGGTCATCTCGCCGGCGCAGCTGGCCGGGTATCCGCTGGTGGTCAGCGCGATGTCGGCGAACGCCGGGCCGGAGATTGTTTCCATGCTGGCCGACCGGGGCCTGGACACTGCCCCTCGGTCGACGGTCGACGCCCCGCAGACCCTGGTCGCGATGGTTCGAAGCGGGGTGGGCATCGGCATCGCGAATGCGGTTGCGCTCGACAACACCGACACCACTGGTGTTGTGCTGTTGGGTTTCGATGACCCGGAGATGATCCGGGAGGTCGCCGCCTACTGGTACGACGAGTTGCTGGTCTCCGAGGTTGGCCGGGCACTGCTTCAGGGCTTGCTGGACGCGGCGCTACCCCACGGAGCTGTTGCCATTGGTGCCGGAGCCAGCCCATCGCATTCATGACGGCGCATTGATCCGGTCCCGGACGCGGGTCACCGATCGGTGACGGTCCGGCCGCATGCGATGGCGGTAGGGTCGGCCCATTCAGTCGCCGGGCGGTGACCCGCCCATCCGAGCCGGTGCGCTCGTTGACCCGCAGGGATGTGATGACTCCATTCGTCGGCAGGCAGCCCGAACTCGCCGTACTTCGCGCGCGGTTGGGTGACGCGCTCGCCGGTCGACCCCAGATCGTCCAGATCCAGGGTCCGGCCGGAATGGGAAAGACCGCCCTGCTGGAGCACTTCCTGGCCGAGGTCCGCGCCGAGCCGGGACCCGTCGTGGTCTGGGCCAGCGGGGAGGAGACCGAGGAACTGTTGGCCTACGGGGTCATTGAGCAAATGTCCAGGTCGGTCGCGATCCCCAAGCCGGCGACGAACAATCCAGCGGAGGCCGTTCCGGCTGCCGCGGCAGGTGCGGCCGCCGTGCCCGATCCCGTCGACGACCCGGTGACGGTCGGCACCCGGCTGCTGGAGTTCCTCGATCGACTCGGCGGCTCCGGCCAGAAGTCCAGTCCGGTCATCCTTGCCGTCGACGACGCGAACTGGGCGGACCGACCGTCCTTGCAGGCACTGATTTTCGCGCTGCGCCGGCTGGCCGCAGATCAGGTGCTCACCCTCATTGCGGTGCGGGACGACAGCATCACCGATCTGCCGGAGAGTCTTGGCCGCTTGATCAATGGCCAACGCGGCACGGTACTTCGGCTGCGCGGCCTTGATGAGGAAGACCTGCGGGACCTTGCCGCCGAGCTGGGTATCGAGGGAATCGGCACGGTGGCGGCCCGGCGGTTGCGGTATGGAACGCAAGGTAATCCGCTGCATGCCCGTGCCCTGCTGGAGGAATTCCCGCCGTCCGAATGGGGCAACGAGGATCAGTTGCTGCCGTCACCGCGGTCCTTCCGTCGGCTCGTTCAGGATCGATACGCGTCCTGCGCGGAACCGACCCGCAGGCTGATCGACGCGGCCGCCGTGCTCGGCCCGCACTGCGCGTTGCCGACGGCCGCCCTGCTGGCGGAGGTGACCGACGCGCTAGTCGGACCCGACGAAGGAGGGGCCGCCAATCGATACAGCGGGAGTGCACTGGAACAACCCGGCGACGCAGGAGCCTGGTTATTCAGGGCACTCCTGGCGGCCGTCGACGAGGCGACGCGGCACGATCTGCTCCGGGTGTCGGAGGCGAGTTCACCGTGGACGTTGTCGTTCCCGCACCCGCTGGTCAGGGCGGCGGTGTACGAGGCGATCGGTCCGGTTCGTCGGCATGCCCTGCACACGGCCGCCGCCGCTGTGATGACCGATGAGTCGGCAGTGCTGCGGCACCGGGTGGCAGCCGCGGCCGAACCGGATGAGGTGTTGGCGGCCGATCTCACCGCGTTCGCTGATCTGCAGGCCCGCCGGCAATCCTGGGAAAGCGCTGCCGCGCATCTTGTCTCGGCCAGCAGACTGAGCCCGGACCCGCAGGAGGCGCAGCGCAGGGTAATGCGCGCCGTCCTCTGGACCATTGTCCGTGGGGACGCCGCCGCCGCTGCCGGCTCCGCGACCGAGATCGCGGGATATCCGGACAGCCCATTGCGCGATGTCGTCCTGGGCTCCCTGGCCATGGCCGCCGAGGACCCCACCGCCGCTGAGCGACTGCTGACCGCCGCCTGGGCGGCGCTCGACTCGGGGCAGGACGCCGAGATCGCCGCGACCGCCGCCCTGATGACGGCGATCCACTGGTACGGGCGGCTGGATGCCACGGCCACCGTTGCCTGGTGTGAACGGGCGCTGGCGGCCATCTCCGCCGGCCCGGATGCCGCCGGCGCCGCCATCCGCGCGGTCGCCGTCACCTATCTTGTGCACGGACTCGGCTACGCCGGGCGGACGGTGGAGTCGGTGGCGGCGGCGGACTCCGCCCGCGAACTTCCCGGGGATGCCGACCAGCTGTGGCTCAATCCACGGTCCGCTCGCGGGGTGTTGCGCCTGGTTGACGACGACCTGGATGCTGCCAGGGCCGATCTGGAATCCGTGGCCGCGACGGCATCTCGACTGGGCATTCTGAATACCTCGGCCTTCAGCTTCGCCTACCTCGCGCGGGCGGAGTGGGTCGCCGGTGCCTGGGATGACGCGCTCCTGCATGCCGAACGCGCAGTCGCGATCAACCTGGAATCGGACTTCGGCTTCATGCAGACAGCGGTTCTCGGCATTGCGGTGCTGGTGCCCGCGGGTCGCGGGGATTTCTCGACCGCTGATTCCTATCTCGCCGCAATGACGGCGGCGTCGCCCAATTATGAGCGATCCGTTGTCGCACTGGCGATGTCGCGCGCCCGGGTGGCGGAGGCCAGAGGGCGCCCGGCCGACGTTCTCGCCGCGCTGGCGCCGGTTCTGAAGTTCCCGAACCGCGAGGCGGCCGACGAACCCGGCTTCTGGCCCTGGCAGGACCTCTATGCAGACGCGTTGGTCGCGGCCCGGCGACTGGAGGAGGCCGACGAATTTCTGCTCGGCCACGAAAAACGCGCCGAACAACGGGGTCGCCGCACAGCGATTGCCAGGCTGGCCAGGGCGCGCGGCGGACTCGAGGCTGCGGCCGGCCGGACCGATCAGGCCAAGGCGGCCTTCTCGCTCGCGTTGGATGCCACCGAGGGATTGTCGGTGCCCTTCGAGCGGGGGCGGATCGAACTGGCGGCCGGCAGATTCCTCCGGCGCGCCGGGCAACGCAGGCGGGCGGCCGACCTGCTTGACGCTGCGCAGCAACGGTTCCTGGCGCTCGGCGCGGCGCCCTACGCCGAGCGGTGCGACAAGGAACTCGCTGCCTCGGGCCTCAACCCGGTCACCAGGATCGGCCGGGACCGGGCCGGCCTGACCGCACAGGAGTTGGTGGTTGCCCGACTCGCCGGACAGGGGCGAAGCAACCGGGAAATCGCCGATGATCTGGTCGTCAGCATCAAGACGATCGAGTATCACCTGCGGAACGCGTTCGCCAAATTGGGGGTGACGTCGCGACGGCAGCTTCCAGACCGATTGACCGACCTACCGGATGGGCGCTGACCCGGCGCGGTCGGGCCAAAAAGTTCCCACTGCCCGGAAGCGCCAACGGGTCCGGTTGCTCGCGGGCAGTGCGGCCGGGAGTCTGCACTGGTGACTACTGACTCATTGCACCAACAACTTGCCGACGAGCTCTGGGATGCGGACCAGACCGCCAAGCCCATCTCACCGCTGACCGAGCGTTACCCGAGCCTGGTGGTCGAGGACGCCTACGCGATCCAGACCATCAACATCGATCGCCGGATCGCCCGCGGCGAGATCGCGATCGGCCGCAAGGTCGGCCTGACCTCGGCGCCCATGCAGCAGTTGTTGGGTGTGAACGAACCCGATTTCGGCGTCCTGACCGACGCCATGTTCGTCGAGGACGGTGACCTGATCGATCTCGGCCGGTTGAACCAGCCGCGGGTCGAGGCCGAACTCGCCTTCCTGATGGAGACCGACCTGGCCGGTCCCGGGGTGACAACTGCCCGGGCACTGCGCGCGATCGCCGGTGCGCTGCCGTCCGTCGAGGTCGTCGACAGCCGGGTCGCGGACTGGAAGATCAAGCTGGTCGACACGGTGGCGGACAACGCCTCCTCCGGGCTGCTGGTCGTCGGCGGCCGGATGCGCAAGGTCGAGGATCTTGACCTGCGGTTGCTGGGCGTTGTCGTCGCGCGCCATGGTGAGGTGATCGACACCGGCGCCGGGGCGGCAGCACTGGGGAACCCGGCCCGCTGCGTTGCCTGGCTGGCCAACAAACTGGGCAGCCTGGGCGCGGGGTTGAAGGCCGGCGACATCGTGCTGCCGGGCGCCGTGCACAAGATGGTTCCGGTGCAGCCCGGTGACGTTTTCCGCGCCGATTTCGCCCATCTCGGTGGCGTCACCGTGCGGTTCTCCGGAAACCGCGACCAAGCTCAGTGACGATCACCGCCGAGGAGATCGCCCGGATCCTGATCGCCGGCGAGCGGGATCGCACGGAAGTCCCGCAGATCAGCGTGACCCACGGCGACCCGGACATCGCCACGGCGTACGCGGCCCAGCGGGCTTTCGTCCAGTCCAAGCTCGACGCCGGTGACCGGCTGGTCGGCTACAAACTCGGCCTGACCAGCCGGAACAAGCAGCGTGCCATGGGTGTCGATTCGCCGCTGTACGGGCGGGTCACCGCCTCGATGCTGTCCACCTACGGCGAGCCGATCCCGTTCGACCGGTTCATCCACCCGCGCGTCGAATCGGAGATCGCCTTCCTGCTGGGCAGCGACATCGAGGCCCCGGCAACGGTCACCTCGGTGCTGGCCGCCACCAAACTGATCTACGGCGCGGTCGATGTGCTGGACTCGCGGTACCAGGGATTCAAGTTCACCCTCGGCGACGTGGTCGCCGACAACGCCAGCGCCGGGGCCTTCTACCTCGGCCCGATCGCCCGGCGCCCCGAGGAGCTTGAGCTGCACCTGCTCGGCTGTGTGGTCCGGGTCGACGGCGAGGTGGTGATGACGGCGGCCGGTGCGGCGGTGATGGGCCACCCGGCCGCGTCAGTGGCGTGGCTGGCCAACCAGCTGGCCGCCGAAGGCCAGAGCCTGAAAGCCGGGCAGCTGATCTTCTCCGGTGGGGTCACCGCGCCCGTCCCGGTGGTGCCGGGAGGCAGTGTGACGTTCGAGTTCGACGGACTCGGCGCGATCGAATGTTACGGCGAATGAGCGAGACTCGTCGAGCGAGCAATCACTACCGTAGTGCGTGACCACACGAGGAACGAGTGAGGTCGCGCACATCCGAGTGCGGAGGTTTGGCTGAGATGTTGCTGTCCACAGCAGTGGTGACGACCGATGCGTCCGCGCGGTACGGGAAGCAGTTGCTTTCGCACCTGGGGCACAAGGTCCGGGTGGAGCCGCTGCCCGACCAACCCGCGCCGGCCGGCCGGTTGGTGTTCGCCTACGGCGTCGGCACGGTGCTGCCGCAGCCCGGGCAGCTTGTGCTCCGGGCGACCGCCGCCGATCCGGAATCGTTGCTGCACGTGCAGGATGTGCTGCAGCGTCATCTGGAGAAATTCGGCGCCCGGCGGGAACTCGTGGTGACCTGGGGGCCCGTGCAGACCGAATCGGACGGCGCGGGCGAGTCCGCGACCGGTACCGCCGCGGCCGGCTCCGGCGCAGATGCGGCCGGCAGCCAGGGCTGATCACCCCGCCGGGCCCGCTTTCCGCGAGAATTTTTGACGAGAAGGAGTTTTCGTGGACGTCATCCACACCGACGACGCGCCCTCGCACCTCGGGCCGGTGCCGCAGGCGGTGTCGGCCGGCGGGTGGATCTTCGTGTCGGCGTTGTTCGGCGCCGACCCGGTCAACCACGTGATTCCGGAGGACGTTTCGGCGGAGGCACAGCAGATCTTCGACAACCTGGTGGCGATCCTCGCCGCTGGCGGTGCGACGTTGACCGATGTGGTGCGGGTCGGCATCGTCATGCGCGACCTGCAGCGTGACCGGCCGGCCTTCAACAAGGTGTGGGCAGAACGTTTTCGCGATCACCGCCCGGCCAGGTCGGCGATCCAGTCAGCCGAATTCGGCCGTACCGGCGAGCACGCCAAGATCATGATCGAGGCCACGGCCTTCAATGGGTGATGGCCCGGACACGAGACTGAGCCGGCCCGTGGGGAGATCCCCACGGGCCGGTCCATCAGATGCGGATACGTCGCAGATCAGCCTCCGATCAACCGATCGCGTTGGTGAAGGTGAAGTACTGGTTGTTGTGACCGGTCGAGTACCAGACGTCGATCCATGCACCCGGGGAGGCGCTCTCGCCGGCCACGTCGGCCACCAGACCGTTACTGCGGCTCCACAGCTTTCCGGTCGTGCCACCGAGGTTGCTGGTGCCGCCGGTGTAGTACCACTGCTGGTTGGCGCCGCCGAAGCACGGGTACTGCACCAGGGGGGCCGGGCCGGCGGAGTTGCCGTAGATCGACAGGCACTGGCCGCTGTTGCGGTTCACGATCTCCGCGTAGCCGCTGTCGGTGGGCAGCACGTACCACTGCTGGTTGTGGCCGCCGTTCCACGTCCACTGCAGGACATGGGTGTCCGGGACCTGGGACGCGTTGCTCACGTCGAAGTACATCGGGAAGTCGTACCAGTGCTCCTTGTTGGAGATGTAGTAGGAACCGGGGTTGAAGAAGTTGGCGACCGAGGCCAGCGCGCTCTCCCCACCCTGGCCGATGGCCTGCAGTGCGTTATAGGTGGTCGCGGCGCTGTTGCCGAAGGCGTTCTTCGCGGCGGCGATGATCTGATCGGTGGTGGCGCCGGCCTGATTCAGTCCGTTGGCGATGTCGCCGACGGTGGCGTTGCCCCAGGCCTTCACGGCTTGCACCGTCTGATCGGCGGTGTAACCGGCCCGGTACATCGCAGCAGTGACCTGAGCGTTCGTCTCGTTCAGGCCCTGGCCGATGCCCTTGGCGACGTCGTTGGCGGTGAACTTCAGCGACCGCAGTTGCTGGGCGATCATCACATCGGTCCAGCCGTAGCCCTGCCGGAAGACATTGGCGATCACATTGGGCGCCTGCGACAGCTGCTGCCACAGCGCTCCGCTGCTGGAGGAGTAATTGAACGACACGTTGCCCAGATCCTGATAGCCCTGGAATCCGTTGACGATCAGCCGGACGTTACCGGCGGCGGAGAAGGCGAATCCGGCGGAGGCACTACCGGAGACCTGCCCGGTGAGGTCGGCCTGCGCGGACAGGTACTTCGGCAGTCCGCCGGTGATGCTCAGCGCCACTCCGGCCCTGGCCAGGTCGGAGGACGCGCCCAGATCGACCTTGGCGTGGAAGGAGACCTGGCTGACCGAATCGGTGAACCCGCCGGAGAACATGAAGTCCGCCTTGGGATTCGCGGGATCGGCACTGAAGTTCAGGCCGAGGGTGGTGCCCTGGTCGAAGTTGACGGTCCCGATCTTGAAGCTGCCGATTGTGACGTTGGCGGTCAGGCTCGGGTAGGGCAGTACCGCGATATTGCCGTCCACATGTGCTGGCACACCACCGATGACGGAGTCGAACACCAGCGTCGCGCCCGGCTTGACGATGTATCCCGCGGCATCCTTGCCACCTGCCGGCGCGAACAGCAGTTCCGCCTGGTGGATGGCGATCGCGTTCACCGCCGCGCTGCCACCCGGAATCGACTGGGCAAAGGTCAGTGGCCGCAACGCAATGCTGTTCGGGTCGTTCGGGTTCGGCGCGGCGATCGATACGTGCACGATGGGGTTGTTGACGTCCATGGCCAGGCTGAGCGAGATCTTCGAATCGTCGGTGATGCCGATCGCCGAGTTCCAGTCCGCGGGCAACTGCACGTCCTGCACCAGGAACGATACCGTCGGCAGCGGAAGGACTTCCAATGGGTTGTACACGACTCCCAGGGTGCCTGCGACCCGCCGTACCGTCATGCCGGGAATGCCGAAGGCGTCGTGCCAACCGCCGGGCGCATCGATGTCGAAGCCGATCTTGACGCCGACGGTGTCCGGGGTGAGGGTCAACGCGCCGGTCAGGGTGAGTTGGACGTGGGAACCCTGTGATCCGGGGTAGAGGGCGGGTAGTTCGAGATAGGCAGAGCCCGACACGCTGATCGATGCGTTGGTGGTGTTCAGGTTCAGGCCGAGGGAGATCGAGTTCAGGTACAGCTTGCCACCGCCGGGGGTGCCCTGACCGAGCAGCGTCGGCCCGGTGTTCCCGGCGCCGTACTTCAGCGCCAGAGTGGTGGCGAAACCACTGGTGGATAATGAAGCCTGAGCCTGGATGCTCTGCGGGACAGGAAGTTTCAGGAAGTTCAGCGCCCGGGTGACGTCTCCGCCCGGCTGGTAGTTGGGCAGCAGAACGGTGACGCCCTGCGGCAGCGTCACCGGGCCACCGGTGACGCCGAGATCGGACGCGTCGTAGTTGTCGACCGCCTTCGTGCTGACCAGCACGGTGGCGGTGCCGGAGCCCAGGTTCAGCTCGGCGAGGTTCACGCTGCCGGCCGCGACGAAGCCGCCGTCGGCGCCGAGGGCGAGGGTGACCGGGACGTGTACGGCGTTCGGCAGACCGGCGGTGATGGTCAGCGTGCCGGCGACCGACGCGGAGATCTTGCCGGTCTTGTTGCGGGTCACCATCAGTCGCGCGTTGTCCACCGAGAACCCTTCGGCGGCAGGGACATTGGGAACGTTCGCGGTCAGCTGGAAGGTCTTGTCGATGGCATTGATGCAGGCCTCACCGTCGGCATTCAGACCGATGGCGCTGTCGGTGAGGCTGCCGGTGATGTCCAGCCAGAGCTGGCCGTCAGCAATGGCGGGGCAGGCCGGACCGGCTGCCGGCTTCTTGTTCGACACCTCGACGTGTTTCACCGCGAGGGTGGCCGGACCCGTTGTCCAGGAACCGGTCTGGTCAGTGTTGACGTCGAAGCTGACGGCTCCGGCCGCGCGGCTGATGCTGCCGGAGAAGTGCGGGGTGATCGTCAAACCGTCGACGGGGCTGAAGGTCCTGTCGGTCACGGTGCTGACGTCGACCGACCAGGTCTGCGGGTCGTGCACCTCGCCCTTGACGCCCACGGTGAAGACGGTGTCGCCGGAGCCGATGTCGGCCGAGCCGTCGACCTTGAACCCGTCTGCGGTGGACAGGGTGATGGTGCTACCGGACTTCACGGTCAGCGCATCCTGCGCGATAACCGCATCCTTGACCAGGGTGCCGGTCAACGATGCCGTCGGCTTGCCACCGACGTAGGACAGGGTGCCGGTCAGATCCACCACGGTGCCCAGCGCCGGAACGCCCTTGATGTCGACGGTCGCGCTCAGGTCGGCCTTGGTGCCGGCGCCGGCAGTCAGCTCGGTGCTGTCGGCCTTGGCGATGGTCACGGTCAGGTTTGCGGTGATGCCATTGTCGGACGCCGCCGTTGCGGACAAGCCGAGCGACTTGGTGGCCTCGTCGATGGTCAGGGTGGCGCCGGAGAATGACAGCGCGTGCGCGCCGATCGGCAGGGTGACGGGCAGGGCGGGTGCGCCGACCGCGACGGTCAGGGTGGAACCGGACAGGGTGCCGGTGACGGGTCCGTCCGGCAGCGTGATGTTCAGGCCGGCCAGGAAGCTCCGGACGGCTGACGACAGGGCGAAGGAGGTGGACGGCGCTCCCGGATCGGTGGGATTGGAGGGATCGGTGGGATTGGCCGGATCGGTGACGTCGGCCGGGGCCGGGGCCGGTGCGGCGGCCACGGTCAGCGGCGCGGTGGGTTGTGGTGGCGGCGTCGTTGCCGCGGCGGTTGGGGCAACGACGGGTGTCGGGGGTGCGGGTGTGGCCGTCGGTGGTGCGGCAGCCGGGGTGGCGGGTGCCGGCGCTGGTGCCGGTACTTCGGGCGCGGCCTGGACGGCGGCATCGGCGACCGGCGGGTCGGCCGGTGGTGCCGCGCCATCGGTGGGCGGTGGCGTGACCGTGACTTCGGCGCCCTGCGGCATGGCTGTGTTCAGCGCTTGTTGGACCGCGGCCGGCGAGGGCGATTCCGCGAAGGCACGGGATGCCGGGAGGACCGCGGCCGACTGGAACGCCAACAGGATGAGGGTCAGCAGGACGACAGCGCGGATGGCGGCGCCGCGCATCCAGTGGGCGGATCGGGTGAGCGTGTTGGTGGACATGAGTCTTCCTTAGAACCGGGAAATGGGGTCCTGGAAAGAGTCCTTCTTTCGCCGAGCCGGGACGATGGTGCGAACATGCCTCTCGACTTGGGGGTGCACGCCTCCCCAAGGACCGAGCGGGGAAGGACGGGTGCTAGTGGTGCTCGCTCGATCCGCGCATGGTTATCCGGCCGCGAACGTCAGCGCGGGACCGCCCACGACGGCGCGCTGGCCGGGCCGCGCAGTTGCAGATCGCGGCTCAACGCCAGCGCAGCGGTCTTGACGGCCGGGCCGACCCGGCGCAGGTCGAGCGTGCCACTCCAGCCCGAGATCGACATGGCCGCAACGGGTCGGCCGTCCGGCCCGAGAATGGGACTGGCCGCGCAACCAACGCCATGAGCGGATTCCTCGCTCTCGTAGGCAATACCAGAGTCCCGGATTCGGCGTAGCTCCCGCAGCAGCAGTCCCGGCGCCGTGATGGTCCGCGGGCCGACCGCCGCCAGCCCGTGATCGATGACGGCCTGCACCACCTCGTCGGGCGAGAATGCGAGCAGTGCCTTGCCGACCCCGGCGGCGTGCGCGGGCAACCGGCCGCCCACCTCGGACGGCATTCGCGGCGCATCCCGGCTGCGCACGATTTCGACGTACATCACCTCGGTGTCCACCAGCACGGCCAGGTGCACCGTCTGCCGGCTGACCTGACGCAGGTCCGCCATGTAGGGCAGCGCCACCTCACGCAGCTTGCGCTGCCGGGAGGCCAGCTCACCCAATTCGAACAGCTTGGTGCCGAGTTTGAGATCGGTGCCCTCGGCCTTCTCCAGGAATCCATGGGTGGTCAGCTCGGCCGCGAGCCGTGCCGTTGTCGACTTCGGTAACCCCGATCGGCGGGACAGTTCGGACACCCCCATCGACAGGTGCCGGGCGTCGAAAGCACCCAGCAGGGCCGCCGCGCGGCCGACCACAGAGTCGAAAGTGTTCCGTTCACCGGTACGCATTGCTTGATGATGGCCCTGCGTGTGGGCACAGTGCAACGACCTACGCAAGGAGGCACCCATGACGACAACCACCCCCACCCGTGAACCGCGGCAGACGGCGGGCAAGCCGACCGCCGCCATCGTCGGACCCGGCAACATCGGCACCGACCTGCTCGTCAAGCTGCGGCGCAGCGACGCCATCGAGGTCCGCTACATGATCGGTGTCGACCCGTCCTCCGATGGACTGGCACGGGCCGCAAAGCTGGGGGTCGAGTCGAGCGCCGGCGGTGTCGATTGGCTGCTGGAGCAGGATGAACTGCCCGACCTGGTCTTCGAGGCCACTTCGGCCAAGGCGCACATCACCAACGCCACCCGCTACGCCGACGCGGGGATCATCGCCGTCGACCTGACCCCGGCGGCCGTCGGTCCGTTCGTCTGCCCGGCCGTGAACGTCGACATCCACGCCGGCGCACCGAATATCAACATGATCACCTGCGGCGGCCAGGCGACCATCCCGATCGTGCACGCGGTTTCCCGGGTGACCCCGGTGTCGTACGCGGAGATCGTCGCCTCGATTGCCTCCCGATCCGCCGGGCCGGGCACCAGGGCCAATATCGACGAGTTCACCGAGACCACGTCCCACGCCATCGAGGCGGTTGGCGGTGCGAGCCGCGGTAAGGCGATCATCATTCTGAATCCGGTTTCCCCGCCAATGATCATGCGGGACACCGTGTTCTGCGCGATCGGCCCGGATGTCGACCGGGACGCGATCAGCGAGTCGATCTTTTCGATGGTCGCCGAGGTGCAGAAGTACGTGCCCGGCTACCAACTGCGCAGCGATCCGCAATTCGACGACCCCACCCCGCTGTGGCACGGCAATGGCCGGGTCGCGGTGTTCTTGGAGGTCAAGGGAAATGGCGATTACCTGCCCGAATGGGCCGGGAATCTGGACATCATGACCGCCGCCGCGGTGCGCGCCGGCGAACTGATCGTGACTGCGAAGGCGGCTAACCGATGAGCACGACAATGCTGAAGCCCGCTGTCCGGCTGACCGACAGCACCCTGCGGGACGGCAGCCACGCCGTCCGCCACCAGTTCACCGAGGATGACGTGGTCAAGGTCGCCGGCGCGCTGGATGCCGCGGGGCTGCAGGTCATCGAGGTGACGCACGGCGACGGGCTCTCGGGATCGTCGTTCAACTACGGTTTCGGCGCCCGGACCGACGTCCAACTGGTCGAGGCCGCCGTCAAGACCGTGCAGCGGGCGAAGATCGCCGTGCTGGTGCTGCCCGGTCTGGGCACCGTTGACGATCTCCGCGCGGTGCACGGTGTCGGCGCCCAGGTCGCCAGGGTGGCGACCCACTGCACCGAGGCGGACGTCTCGATCCAGCATTTCGGAGCGGCCCGTGAGCTCGGCATGGAGACCGTCGGATTCCTGATGCTCTCCCACCGGATCAGCCCCGATGACCTGGCCAAGCAGGCCCGCATCATGGCCGACGCCGGCTGCCAGTGCGTCTACGTGGTGGATTCCGCCGGCGCGTTGCTGCCCGAACACGTGCGGGATCGGGTGCAGGCCCTGGTCGCCGAGCTGGGTGACGACGCTCAGGTCGGTTTCCACGGGCATCAGAACCTGTCGCTCGGGGTGGCGAACTCGATCGTCGCCTACGAGAACGGAGCCCGACAGATCGACGGCACGCTGTGTGCACTGGGTGCCGGTGCCGGCAATTCGCCCACCGAGATCCTGGCGACGACATTCGAACTGCTCGATGTGCCAACGGGTGTCGACGTGGACCTGGCGCTGGCGGCAGCAGAGGAGGTGCTGAAGCCGATGATCACCAGGATGCCGGTGGCCGATCGCGCCTCGATCGTTCAAGGGCGGTTCGGCGTCTACAACTCCTTCCTGCTGCACGCCGAACGGGCGGCCGACCGGTACGGGGTGTCCGCCCACGAGATCCTGCGCCGGGTCGGCGAGGCTGGCTACGTCGGCGGGCAGGAGGACATGATCATCGACGTGGCCATCGATCTGGCCAGGGAGCAGCGCGGCGCCCGATAGTGACCTGGCGAGTCGAGGGCAAACTGAATTCGCTTCGATAAGCCCAGGAAACCCCGCATTAAACCGCAAAAGAAAATAATCAAACAAGATCGAACAGGGACGTGTTGGCTGTCACTGCGCATCCTTGATGCATCAGAGTGCCTGCCAGGCAACCAGTGTCGTTCGGAAATTGCATAGCGAGCGCAAGAATACTAGTACAGTGTGGCCCAGGCCACACTGTACTTTCTTTTATCCCACTGTTTTCACCCCTATTGTCTCCAGAACCGGTAATGCCCAATGACGGGGATTGCGCGCGAATCATCCGCGTCCCCTTGGCGACGCTGCCGAGCGGTTCGGATCCGCCCACCGACGAAGTCCGCCCAACTCACGAAGGACGAACCAATGACGACGACCTATGTATTCGATTTCACCCAGGGCAACAAGGATCAGAAGGATCTGCTCGGCGGCAAGGGCGCGAACCTCGCCGAAATGACCAAGCTCGGTCTGCCGGTGCCGCCCGGTTTCACCATCACCACCGAGGCCTGTCGTGAGTACCTGGCGCAGGGCAGCGAGCCGGGCGCCCTCCGGGTGCAGGTGACGATGGCGCTGCGTCATCTGGAGGACAACATCGGCCGCCGGCTCGGTGATCGTCATGACCCGCTGCTGGTCAGCGTCCGTTCCGGCGCCGCGTTCTCCATGCCCGGGATGATGGAAACGGTGCTCAACATCGGCCTGAACGATGCCAGCGTGAAGGGCCTCGCCGAAGAATCCGGTGACGAGCGGTTCGCCTGGGACTCCTACCGGCGGCTGCTGCAGATGTTCGGCAAGACCGTCCTCGAGATGCCCGGCGAGGTCTTCTCCGACGCGCTGGACAAGGCCAAGTCCAGCAAGGGGGTTTCCAGCGATGTCGACCTCGACGTCGACGACCTGAAGTCGCTGGTGACGACGTTCAAGGATGCGGTGCGCGAGCACTCCGGCCAGGAATTCCCGCAGCACCCCCGCGAGCAGCTCGACATGGCGATCCGGGCCGTCTTCAACTCGTGGAACACCGACCGGGCCCGCCTCTACCGCCGGCGGGAGCGGATCCCCCAGGACCTCGGCACCGCAGTCAACATCTGCACCATGGTGTTCGGCAACCTCGGCGAGACCAGCGGCACCGGCGTCGCCTTCACCCGGGACCCGGCGTCCGGGCAGACCGGCGCGTACGGCGACTACCTGTCGAACGCTCAGGGCGAGGATGTGGTGTCCGGGATCCGGAACACCCTGTCGCTGGACGACCTGAAAGCGCTCGATCCGGCATCGCACAAGCAGTTGACCAGGGTCATGCGCCGGCTGGAAACCCACTACCGCGACCTGTGCGACATCGAGTTCACCATCGAACGTGGCAAGCTGTGGATGCTGCAGACCCGGGTCGGGAAAAGGACTGCGGCAGCGGCCTTCCGGATCGCCGGGCAACTCGTCGACGAGAACCTGATCACGATGGACGAGGCGCTGTCCCGGGTCTCGGGATCCCAGCTCGCGCTGCTGATGTTTCCGCAGTTCGACCGGTCGGCGGCCCGTGAGCTGCTGACCAAGGGCATGGCTGCCTCGCCCGGCGCCGCGGTGGGTCGTGCGGTGTTCGACTCGCCGACCGCGAAGGCCTGGGCCGAGCGCGGCGAGCAGGTCGTGCTGGTCCGTAAGGAAACCAACCCGGACGACCTTGAGGGCATGATCGCGGCGAACGGCATCCTGACGGCGCGCGGCGGCAAGACCTCGCACGCGGCGGTGGTCGCCCGCGGGATGGGCAAGACCTGCGTCTGCGGCGCCGAGGCACTGGATGTCGATGCCCATTCCCGGACCGCCACCGTCGGCACCGTGCTGATCAGGGAGGGCGACGAGATCAGCATCGACGGCTCAACCGGCGAGATCTTCCTCGGCGCGATGCCGGTCGTGCCGTCACCGGTGGCCACCTACATCGAGTCCGGCCTCGCCGCCGCGCTGGACAGCGTGGATGGCGAGACCACCGCCTTGGTCAAGGCCGTCGACCGGCTGCTCACCCATGCCGACGTCCGCCGCCGGCTGGCTATCCGCGCGAACGCGGACACCGCAGAGGATGCGATCCGGGCGAGATCCCTTGGCGCGCAGGGGATCGGGCTTGTGTCGGACGGAACACATGTTCCTCGGCGACCGGCGTACGTTGATCGAGCGGGTCATCCTGGCCGGCACCACCGAGGAACGCGATGACGCACTGGGCGCGCTGTTGCCGATGCAGCGGCAGGACTTCACCGAACTGCTGGACGCGATGGACGGGCTGCCGGTGAACATCCGGCTGCTCGACCCGCCGCTGCACGAATTCCTCCCGGACCGCACCGACCTGGCGGTCAAGGTCGCCGTCGCCGAGGCCACCGGCGAGACCGGCGAGCAGGTCGACGCCGACCGGAAGCTGCTGGCCGCGGTGGAGAAGCTGCACGAGTCGAACCCGATGCTGGGGCTGCGCGGCGTCCGTCTCGGCCTGCTGACGCCCGGCTTGTTCGCCCTTCAGGTGCGTGCGGTGGCCGAGGCAGCCAGCGACCAGATCGCCGCCGGCAAGGACCCGAAGGTCGAGATCATGGTCCCGCTGGTCGGCTCGGTGATGGAACTGCATCTGGTGCGGGACGAAACCGAGCAGATCCTGGCCGACGTCGCGGCCGAGAAGGGCGTCACGCTGAGCATCCCGATCGGCACCATGATCGAGTTGCCGCGTGCGGCGCTGACCGCGCACCGCATCGCCGACGCCGCCGACTTCTTCTCCTTCGGCACCAACGACCTCACCCAGACGACGTGGGGATTCTCCCGGGACGATGTGGAGTCCTCGGTGTTCGCCGCCTACCTGGAGAAGGGCGTGTTCACCGTATCGCCGTTCGAGACGATCGACGGCGACGGTGTCGGCCGGCTGGTGGAGATCGCCGCCGCCGAGGGCCGCAAGACCAAACCCGGACTCAAGCTCGGTGTCTGCGGCGAGCACGGCGGCGACCCGGAGTCCATCCACTTCTTCCACAAGACCGGACTGGATTACGTCTCCTGCTCCCCGTTCCGGGTACCGGTCGCCCGGCTCGAGGCGGGCCGGGCGGCGGTCAGCTGACGCCCGGGCGGGACTCAGGTCCGGAACGTGTGCTGATCACCGCCGACAGCTGCACTCGCGAGGTGACACCCAACTTCGGGAACAGTCGGTAGAGATGCGAGCCGACCGTGCGGTGGGACAGAAATAACCGTTGGCCGATCTCCCGGTTGGACATACCCACGGCCGCCATTCTTGCGATCTGCAGCTCTTGCGCGGTGAGTAGCGACCAAGCCTCGGGTAACCGTTCGACGCTCGCCTCACCGGACGCTCGGAGTTCCTGATGAGCGCGGGCGGCCCAACCGGTCACACCGAGGGACTCGAGGTCGTCGATGGCTGCGCGGAGCCACCAGCGGGAATCGGCGATGCGGCGCTGGCGACGAAGCCAGATGCCGTACTGCAGCTCCAGTCTCGCCCGATAGACCGGCCACTGAGACAGATCGGCGCCGAGCCCGTCCTCGAACAGTCTCTCGACGTCCGGGTCCTGCGCCAACAGGGGGCGCCCGTAGCGAAGCCCGACCGTCAGCCACGGGCTGCGCACCGTCAGCGCCAGCGTTTCCAGCTCGGCCAGCAGCGCGCGGCCCTGCTCGAGATGCCCGCTGTGCAGTGCCGCTTCGGCGAAATCGCCAACGCCCCAAAGGCTTTGGAAGTGGTGGTAGCTCGGGTCGCGCTGGCTCAGCATCCGCCGCAGCTCCTGATAGGCCACGTCATATCGGCCAGCGCCGAGTGCCGCGACACCGCGCGTCAACCGGATACCGGCGAGCATCGCTGACGCCTTGGTCGGCAGGGCGATCGCCTCGGCCGCCCGGCTCTCGGTGTCGGCCCTTGCATAGTCACCTCGCAAACCAGCGAGCATCGCCACCGCGGTCCGCGCGCCGACGCCCCACAGTGGCTGGCCGACGTCCTCGGCCAACCGCACGGCCTCATCGGCGGCCGGGACTGCGATCGTCCAGTCCATGGTGTTGATCGCCGTCCATGCCTGATGTGTCAGCACCAGTGGCAGCCGGCCGAGTCGCCCCTGATCCCGGATCCCGGCGACCGCGGCGGCCAGGAAGGATGCCGACAGATCGAAGGCGCCGACGACATTGAGGGACGCTCCCAGCAGTGCAGCCGCCTCCGGGTCCTGCTGCCGCTCGGTTGCGAACGCCGAAGCGCGCTCCACGATCAAGGCGCCGTACTCCTCGGGTTCCGCGAAGGCCAGAATGGCCAACAGCCGAGCATCGTCAGGGCTCACCGTGACGCGCAAAGCGGCGGCGCTGACCGCGGAGCGGGCGGCCTTGCCGGGATCGGCGAGGTTGGCCTGGGTCGCCGCGACCTCCAGAAACCGCAGCGCCAGGTCGACATTGCCGTCGTCGGCCAGCCCCTCACCAGCGGATACCAGCCACATCACCTTGGCCGGATCGCCGGGGATGAGTGGTTCGGTTGAGCTGCGGAGCAGCTCCAGCTGGGCCAACTCAGGGCCGGTGAGCCGCGCGGTGTCCACCTCGGCGAGCAGGAACTTGACGTTGTCGGGCGCGCCGATCTGAAAGGCCAGGTCGGCCGCGTGCAGGAACCGTCGAGCACGCTGGCCGGCGTCCACACTGAGTTCAGCCGAGCGGGCAAAGGCATCAATGGCTACTGCCAGCCCGCCTTGTGCCTCGGCGCGCCTCGCTGCTTGGGCTATCTCGTCCGCAATGGACTGGTCCGGTGCGATGGCCATGGCAGCAAGTTGCCAGGCCCGCCGGTCGGGGTGGCCGCCAAGAGCGTCGGCAAGCGCGCCGTGCACCAGGCGCCGATCGGTCAGGGTCGCAGACTGATAAATGGCGGACCGCACCAACGGGTGCCGGAATCGCACACGTGTCAGATCTATGCGGATGAGGCCGGCGGCGACGGCAGGCTCGAAGGTGTCGGTGGAGACCCCCACCTCGACAAGCTTCGACGCGGCAAGTAGTGACTCAGCCAACGAATCGCCGTCGTTCGCTGCCGCCACCAGGAGTAGCAGTCTGGTTGCATCAGGCAGCTCGGTCAGTCGGGCGGTGAAAGCGTTCTGCAGTCGCTCGGTCAGCGATAGTTGCTCTGCGAATTGGCCAACGGGCGCCGCCGAATGGAGCCCTACCGGTAGTTCTACCAAGGCCAGCGGATTACCGGCCGCAGCGGCGAGGATTCGGCCACGGGCTCGAGGCTTCAGTACAGGCTTGATCCGGTCGAGCAGGACGGAGCAGGAATGTGCATCGAGCGGGGCCAGATCCAACTGAGGCAGGTGCGTACCGGCCAGCACGGTCGGATGACCCGTGCGGACGGCGATCAGCATGACGATCGGCTCTGCGTCGATCCGTCGGGCGATGAATCCGAGCGCATCAACAGTGGGAGTGTCGAGCCACTGGGCGTCGTCGATGATGACCAGCTGTGGCCGTACATGAGCTGCATCGGCGAGTAGCTCCAACGCCGCCAGCGCGGTGAGAAACCGGTCGGCAACCCCGCTGCCCAGCATGCCGAAGGCGCCGAGTAGCGCTTCCTGCAGCTGCACCGGCAACTGATGAACGCCGTCGAGCAGGGGGCGCAACAGTTGATGCAGACCGGCGTACGACAAATTCGCCTCGGACTCCACACCCGTCGCAGCCAGCACCCTGAATCCGTTGCCACCGGCCAGCTGCCGCGCGGTGTCGAGAAGTGCCGACTTCCCGATTCCCGCGTCACCCCGGACGACGAGCACACCACCCTGCCGGCCGGCGTTGCCCAGCAAGAGCTCGATGGTGGCGATTTCCGCCGTACGACCCACAAGCTCGGTCTTTGCTCGCCCCAACGGACCGGTGGTCACGAATCGTTAGGCTCGCGTCCCAGGACTGATAACGCAAGTCACATCTGGAAATCGCGAACCCCTCGCTCACTGTTGGCTATTCGCGAACGATGAGCACCGTTTTTCCTGCCGGACGTCGCCGAAGTCGACCGCTTTCGAAGGCCGTGCGGCCCTCCGCCAACGGAAAGGTCGCTGCTACCGTCACCTCCAGGGCGCCGCAGTCCACCAGTTCGGCCAGCTCGGCGAGCTCGTTCCGGTCCGGCGTGACGATGAAGAACATCGCAGTCGCCTGATAGCGCGCAGCCTGCTCGACGGACGGCGGAACGGCCAACGTCACCAACCGTCCGCCCGGTCGAAGCAGCGGGTACGAGAGCTCCAGCGTTTCGCCGCCGACCGTATCCAGGACGACGTCGTACCGGGTCGGCGGCGTATCGAACGCCGCGCCGTTGACATCGATGACTTGTCGGGCGCCCAACTGGCGGGCGACGAGTGCGTCGTCGGAACCGCGGACGGTTGCGGTGACGATCGCCCCCGCCTGCGCGGCCAACTGCACCGCGAGTCCACCGACCGCGCCGGCGCCGCCATGGACAAGGACCTCGTCATCCGGTCGGAGGCCGGCATGATCATGGAGACCTTGCCAGGCGGTCAAGCCCGCCAGCGGGAGCGCCGCAGCGACAACGTGCGAAATCTGGCGCGGCCGATTGGCCAGGTCACCGGCCGGGACGGCCACGTATTCGGCGGCCGCACCCAGCCGATCGAACCGAATCAGACCGAACACCTGCTCGCCATCGGAAAGGTCCGATACACCCGGGCCACACGCCGCAACAACCCCCGACACCTCGTGTGACGGGATCATCGGTCGATGGGTCCAGCTCTCCGGCCACCCGAGTTCGGCAAAGGTGATGGCTGCGGCGTGCACCTCGACAAGAACCTCACCCGGTCCAGGCTGCGGGCGGGGTACGGTCGCCATCCGCAGTTGCTCAGGACCGCCCCGTTCGTCAGCGACCAGTGCCTGCATTGTTGCCATGGTTACCAACCGTAGTAATCGGCCGGCCCTTGGTGATTGCGTGAGCTGACTGCAATCGCCTCACCGACGACTGCCACCCCAGTGCTTCCGGCACGACCAGTCGGATGACTGAAGCCCGCAGCGATCCGAGCGCGCAGGCTAGAGCCACATTCAGCTCGCTGCGCCGATTGGGGATAACGCCATGACCGAAGCCCGTCCACCCGTTGTGTTCATCCACGGTCTCTGGCTGCATTCCACCTCGTGGCAGCCGTGGGTGGAGCTCTTCACCGAGCACGGCTACTCCTGCTCGGCCCCTGGCTGGCCGGGTGAACCGGACACCGTCGCTGCCGCCCGGGAGCAACCCGATGCGGTCGCTGGTTTGGGGATTGACGATGTCGTCGATCACTATGCGTCCCTGATCTCCAGTCTGTCGGCGCCACCGGTGCTGATCGGTCACAGTTTCGGCGGCATGATCGCCGAGAAGCTGCTGGGCAATGACGCTGCTGCGGCGGCGATCGCCATTGATGCGGCACAGATCAAGGGGGTTCTGCCGTTGCCGTTGTCGGCATTGCGGTCGACATTGCCGGTGTTCAAGAATCCGGCGAACAGACATCGGTCTGTGTCATTGACCGCTGATCAGTTTCGTTACGGATTCGCCAATGCCGTACCTGCCGCGGAGTCCGACGCCATCTGGGAGCGTTGGGCGGTGCCGTCACCGGGCAAACCGCTGTTCGAGGCTGCGACCGCGAATTTCTCCCCGCACTCGCCGGCCGCGGTCAACACGGGGAACGAAGGCAGAGGGCCGCTGCTGTTGATGATGGGCGGCCAGGATCACACGGTGCCAGAAGCGGTGACCAAGGCAACGCTGAAGCAGTATCGCCACTCGGACGCGAAAACGGAGCTGGTGGAGTTCGCGGACCGCGGGCATTCGCTGGTGGTGGACCACGGTTGGCGTGACATCGCCGACGGGTGCCTGTCCTGGCTGAAGGACAACGGGATGTAGTCGAGCGTCTTGCGACTCGCTTTTGCAGTGAACGCCGAGCGAGCTTATTCACCTGGAGGAAACGTGAACCGTGTGCCCGATTCCGAACTGACCAAAATCCCGGGCGGAACGCTGATAACGGAAACGCCGGAACTCGGCCGAGCCCTCGCCTTCGCCATCGCACGTCACACCATCCACAATATTCAGCCTGATCTCGATGTTCTCGGCGGTGGCCGACCGAATTACTCGACCACCCCGGAGAGTCTGATCGCGGCCGGCCATGTCGTGGCCATCGAATTCCAGACAATTGCAGCAGCGAACAATTATTGGCGGTCGTGACCCTGGGCCGGTTCCTGCCCGACCGGCACGGCCCGCTCGATTCCCAGGAACTTCAGCCTGCGCTCTTCGGGGTGTTGGTGAACAATCCTGCAGGTGACGAACCTCCACGTTCCCGCCGCTGCGTCCTTCGATTCCGTCCTCGGTAGGGCTGCCGACCGGGCGCCCGAGGCGTTCGCGGCCGACCGGCTGCGGAACCTGTCCGACAACAGCTGGAACGACCTCGGCGAGCCATCGATGATGATCTCGCCGGTGGACGGGTCCGAGACCGTCGCCCTCGCCAAGGTCGGCGCCGCCGATGCCGAGGCCGCGGTGGATGCCGCGGTGGCGGCGCACAAAACCTGGTCGGCGGTGCCGCTAGCCGAGCGCAAGGCCCGGGTCACCGCGGCTGTCGATGCGATGGCCGAGGCCCGGGACGACCTCGCCCTGCTGCTGGGCTGGGAGATCGGCAAGCCGTGGCGGCTGGCCTGCGCCGACGTGGATCGTGGTCTCGACGGCGTGCGCTGGTACGTGGAGAACATCGAGTCCATGCTCTCCACCGACGTCGACGGGAACCCCTTCGAACGGAACCCGCTGCCCGGGCCGGTCAGCAACATCGCCAGCTGGAACTACCCGATGAGCGTGCAGGTGCATGCCGAGCTCGTCCAACTGCTGGCCGGCAACGCCGTGGTCGCCAAGACCCCCACCCAGGGCGGTGCGATCACGCTGACCCTGGCCCATGCGTTGATGGTCCGCGAAGGCCTGCCGGTCACCCTGCTCTCCGGGGACGGCTCCACGCTGTCCGACGCCCTCGTCCGGCATCCGGGTCTGGGCGCGCTCGCCTTCGTCGGCGGCCGTTCCAACGGTGGCCGCGTCGCCGCGCAGCTCGTGGATACCGGCAAGCGGCACTTCCTCGAGCAGGAAGGCTTGAACACCTGGGGCATCTGGGACTTCTCGGACTGGGACGGTCTCGCCGCCCATCTGAAGAAGGGCTATGAGTACGGCAAGCAGCGCTGCACCGCCTACCCCAGGTACGTGGTGCAACGGGCGTTGGTCCCGGACTTCCTCGCCATGTATCTGCCGCTCGTCGCATCGATCAAGGTGGGCCACCCGCTGGCGGTCGCGGCCGATGGTGACCCGTTGCCGGAACTGGACTTCGGTCCGGTGATCTCCGCCGCGAAGGCCGCCGAGCTGAATTCGAAGGTGGAGGAGGCGCTGCGCTGGGGCGCGGTACCGCTGTACCGGGGTGCGCTCGACCCGGCCCGGTTCATCGACGGGCAGGACACCAGCGCCTACGTGGCCCCGGTCGCCATGTTGGCACCACCCGGGGCGAGCCGGCTGATGCACGAGGAACCGTTCGGCCCGGTCGACTCGATCGTGGTGGTCGACACCCCGGCCGAGTTGGTCGCGCAGATGAACGCCTCGACCGGGGCCCTCGTCGCCAGCATCGCCTGTGACGACGCGCAACAGGCGAGCGAGATGACGGAGCACCTGCAGGCGTTCAAGGTCGGCATCAACAAACCGCGATCGCGCGGCGACCGGGACGAGCCGTTCGGTGGGCGCGGGGCCTCCTGGAAGGGCGCGTTCGTCGGTGGCGCGCACCTGGTGCACGCGGTGACCTACGGGCCGCTGGGTGAGCGGCTGTACGGAAACTTTCCCGACTACAACCGGTATCCGGTCACGTAGTCCTGCGCGAAACCGGGGCGGGTTGCGCGGCATCGGTCAGGGCGGTGCGAACAGGCAGTGCGGTTGCCCGCAGTGCGCGAACCAGTGGTGCGATAGCAAGGGGTGGACGTTGAAGGCACATCGGTTTGTCCTGTCGGCCGCGGCATGCTGCCTGGCCGTGGTGCTGACCAGTTGCGGGTCCGGCGGAGCGGCCGACACGACGACGGCAGCACCCGCCGCGTCATCGGCTCCCGCCACCTCAACTGCTTCTTCGACCGCTGCCACGTCGCCGCCGAGCAGCACCGCGCGATCGTCGGGCCAGGTCGCGTCCGGCTCACCGGCCCCCTCGAGCGCCGGCGCAGGGGAAGCAGACGCACAGGCGGCCGACTACTGCGAGCAACAAGGCGGCGAGGTGCAAACCCGCACCGCCTACTACGGCACCAACGGTGACCAGGCGAACTGGCTGGAACTGGGGGAGAGCACCACGATGTGCCGGTTCCAGGCCAATGACGAGGCGAAGTCGCGGATCTACGTCGACCTGACGACGCTGTCGTCCGCCGAGCCCACGCTCGCCGCACTCGCCTACCTCGCCAAGGTGCCCATGCCGCCGTCCTCCGGT
>CAWDUY010000002.1:0-120000 GCA_963805555.1 uncultured Actinomycetota bacterium | reverse complement strand
AGGCCCATTTCATCGGCGAATGTCCGGTGGTGGAGCTCACGGGTGGAACGCTGACTAGTTCGGTTCACGATGGTTTCCTCGTGTCTAGTACGACTTTTCCTGGGTCTTTGATCTGGGGCTCCTGTTCATTCAGGTGTCATTGCTTTGCTCTTCGGAGTGGGTGTGGGGGTTGGAACGGGCGGGGAGGGTGTTGGTGGGCTGTAGGTACGCTGTTGGGTCCTGAGAGGACGGGCATAGGGGGAGCCGATGAGGTTCCCTTTTTTGTTTGTTTCTTTCTCCGGGCCGGCCTGCTGTCAAACCGCCGCAACTTTTGTTGGGGTAGGTGGTGGTGTGGGGTTGGTCTTCGGGTTGTTGTTTGAGAACTGCACAGTGGACGCGAGCATCTTTGTGGCTAAGTTTTTAAGAGCACACGGTGGATGCCTAGGCACCAGGAGCCGATGAAGGACGTAGGAGGCTGCGATAAGCCTCGGGGAGCTGTCAACCGAGCTGTGATCCGAGGATTTCCGAATGGGGAAACCCAGCACGAGTCATGTCGTGTTACCCGCGCCTGAATATATAGGGTGTGTGGAGGGAACGTGGGGAAGTGAAACATCTCAGTACCCACAGGAAGAGAAAACAACCGTGATTCCGTGAGTAGTGGCGAGCGAAAGCGGATGAGGCTAAACCGTTCACGCGTGATACCCGGCAGGGGTTGCGTGGGCGGGGTCGTGGGAGTGTTGTTGCCGGTACTGCCGTATTGGCGGGGAGTAAGAAAAATAGTGGTTAGTCGAATGGCATTGGAAAAACCAGCCGTAGCGGGTGATAGCCCCGTAGACGAAAACTTCTGTTCTCCCTTCAATGTTTCCCAAGTAGCAGCGAGCCCGTGAAATTCGCTGTGAATCTGGCGGGACCACCCGCTAAGCCTAAATACTACCTGGTGACCGATAGCGGACTAGTACCGTGAGGGAAAGGTGAAAAGTACCCCGGGAGGGGAGTGAAATAGTACCTGAAACCGTGTGCTTACAATCCGTCGGAGCTGAGCCCTTGTGGTGAGGTGACGGCGTGCCTTTTGAAGAATGAGCCTGCGAGTTAGTGGTATGTGGCGAGGTTAACCCGTGTGGGGAAGCCGTAGCGAAAGCGAGTCCGAATAGGGCGGTTGAGTCGCATGCTCTAGACCCGAAGCGAAGTGATCTACCCATGGCCAGGATGAAGCGACGGTAAGACGTCGTGGAGGTCCGAACCCACTTCAGTTGAAAATGGAGGGGATGAGCTGTGGGTAGGGGTGAAAGGCCAATCAAACTTCGTGATAGCTGGTTCTCCCCGAAATGCATTTAGGTGCAGCGTCACGTGTTTCTGACTGGAGGTAGAGCACTGGATGGTCTAGGGGGCCCACAAGCTTACCGAAATCAACCAAACTCCGAATGCCGGTCAGTGAGAGCGTGGCAGTGAGACAGTGGGGGCTAAGCTTCATTGTCGAAAGGGAAACAGCCCAGATCGCCGGTTAAGGTCCCTAAGCGTGTGCTAAGTGGGAAAGGATGTGGAGTCGCCCAGACAACCAGGAGGTTGGCTTAGAAGCAGCCACCCTTTAAAGAGTGCGTAATAGCTCACTGGTCAAGTGGTTCCGCGCCGACAATGTAGCGGGGCTCAAGCACACCACCGAAACCGCGGCATTCACACATGAACATCCGCCCCTTCATTGGGGTGCAGTGGTGTGGATGGGTAGGGGAGCGTCGTGTGGCGAGTGAAGCGGCGGAGTGATCCAGCCGTGGACGCTACACGAGTGAGAATGCAGGCATGAGTAGCGAATGGGGAGTGAGAAACTCCTCCACCGAATGACCAAGGGTTCCTGGGCCAGGTTAATCCGCCCAGGGTGAGTCGGGACCTAAGGCGAGGCCGACAGGCGTAGTCGATGGACAACGGGTTGATATTCCCGTACCCGCGAAGAAGCGCCCATGTCGAACCCGGTGATGCTAAACGCCCGAGCCAATGGTTCCCTTCGGGGGGCCGGCGGGGAGCGCGTGACCCGATCCGGTAGTAGTCAAGCGATGGGGTGACACAGGAAGGTAGCTCCGCCAGTCAGTGGTAATACTGGTGTAAGGGTGTAGGGAGTTCCGATAGGCAAATCCGTTGGAACATTATCCTGAGACCTGACGCATAGCCGATTGAGGCGAAGCAGAGTGATCCTATGCTGTCGAGAAAAGCCTCTAGCGAGCTTCGAGCGGCCCGTACCCCAAACCGACACAGGTGGTCAGGTAGAGAATACCAAGGTGATCGAGCGAACTATGGTTAAGGAACTCGGCAAAATACCCCCGTAACTTCGGGAGAAGGGGGACCGAGGTGTGTGAAGCCCCTTGCGGGCTAGCATGTTTTGGTCGCAGAGACCAGGGAGAAGCGACTGTTTACTAAAAACACAGGTCCATGCGAAGTCGCAAGACGATGTATATGGACTGACGCCTGCCCGGTGCTGGAAGGTTAAGAGGACCGGTCAATCACTTCGGTGGTGAAGCTGAGAATTTAAGCCCCAGTAAACGGCGGTGGTAACTATAACCATCCTAAGGTAGCGAAATTCCTTGTCGGGTAAGTTCCGACCTGCACGAATGGCGTAACGACTTCTCTACTGTCTCAACCATAGGCTCGGCGAAATTGCAGTACGAGTAAAGATGCTCGTTACGCGCGGCAGGACGGAAAGACCCCGGGACCTTTACTATAGCTTGGTATTGGTGTTCGGTTCGACTTGTGTAGGATAGGTGGGAGACTGTGAAGCGATAACGCCAGTTATTGTGGAGTCAACGTTGAAATACCACTCTGGTCGTACTGGATATCTAACTTAGGTCCATGATCTGGATCAGGGACAGTGCCTGGTGGGTAGTTTAACTGGGGCGGTTGCCTCCTAAAGAGTAACGGAGGCGCCCAAAGGTTCCCTCAGCCTGGTTGGCAATCAGGTTTTGAGTGTAAGTGCACAAGGGAGCTTGACTGTGAGAGGGACATCTCGAGCAGGGACGAAAGTCGGGACTAGTGATCCGGCGCCACATTGTGGAATGGGCGTCGCTCAACGGATAAAAGGTACCCCGGGGATAACAGGCTGATCTTGCCCAAGAGTCCATATCGACGGCATGGTTTGGCACCTCGATGTCGGCTCGTCGCATCCTGGGGCTGGAGTAGGTCCCAAGGGTTGGGCTGTTCGCCCATTAAAGCGGCACGCGAGCTGGGTTTAGAACGTCGTGAGACAGTTCGGTCCCTATCCGCCGCGCGCGTAGGAGTCTTGAGGAAGGCTGTCCCTAGTACGAGAGGACCGGGACGGACGAACCTCTGGTGTGCCAGTTGTTCCACCAGGAGCACGGCTGGTTGGCTACGTTCGGAAGGGATAACCGCTGAAAGCATCTAAGCGGGAAGCCTGTTCCAAGATGAGGACTCCCACCCTTAAGTGGGGTAAGGCCCCCGGCAAGACCACCGGGTTGATAGGCCGGAAGTGGAAGCACCGTAAGGTGTTAGAGCTGACCGGTACTAATAGGCCGAGGACTTACCACAAAAATGCTACGCGTCCACTGTGCGGTTCTGGAACAACAACCAGCCCACACCTCCTTTAGCCAGAGGTGTGGGGAATGTGTTGATAATTCCATAGAGTTACGGCGGCCATAGCGAGGGGGAAACGCCCGGACCCATACCGAACCCGGAAGCTAAGCCCTTCAGCGCCGATGGTACTGCACCGGCCACGGTGTGGGAGAGTAGGACACCGCCGGACAATCATTCCAGAGGAGGTCACTTGCGAGTCAAATCGCAGGTGACCTCCTTTGGCATTTTTGCGTTTCCAAGAGAAAATGGAAGTTTAGATATGTTGTTCGATAATGGCGCACGATGAATAGCCCGGACGATTCTGGTCGTGATTCGGGCCGTGGCGATACCCCGCGCGCAGACCGCGGTAATTCCGAGCGGAGTGAACGACCCTCGCACCGTGGCGACCATTCATCGGACCGAGCTGGATCGAAAGACCGCGGTCAGAAGCCGCCGGCCGCCGGCGGTTATCGGGGATCGAATCCTCGGGATTCGGCCGACCGCCGGCCGCGTGACGACCAGCGCTCAGCGGCGGACCGTCCCTATGCGGATCGACCGCGCCGGGACGCCGACCGCCCGGCCGGTAGTTGGGCACCGCGGGAAGGTCAGCGATCCGGTGGAGATCGGCAGGATCGGAACCGGGCGTCGAACGAGCGACTTCGCGACGACATGAACGCCCCGTACAGCACCAGGCCCCGATCGGACAGCGGCAGCCCGTACGGCGACCGGCCGCGCCGAGACCAGAACCAGCCGTACGGTTCTCGGCCGCGTTCCGAATCGGATCGACCGGCCACCGGTGACCGTCCGCGTCGAGACGACGATCGGCCGTCCCACAGCGAGCGTCCACGCCGGGATGGTGACCGGCCGTCGTACAACGAACGCCCCCGCACCGATGGTGACCGCCCCCCCTATGCGGATCGTCCACGTCGCGACGGTGACCGACCGTCCTACAACGACCGCCCCCGCCGCGACGGCGACCGGCCCAGCTACGGTGACCGGCCGCGGACGAGCTCCGATCGGCCGACGTACGGCGACCGGCCCCGGCGCGACGATGATCGCCCGCCTACAACGACCGCCCCCGCCGGGACGGTGACCGGCCGTCGTACCAGGACCGCCCGCGCAGCGACGGTGACCGACCGCCCCGTACACGGCGACCGGCCCGCGCAGCGACGACGCGACCGCCCCTCGTACAACGACCGGCCCCGCCGCGACGGGATCGGCCCAGCTACGGTGACCGGCCGCGGACGACGCGCCGATCGGCCGACGTACGGCGACCGGCCCCGTCGCGACGGGGACCGTCCGTCCTACAACGACCGCCCGCGCCGTGACGGTGAAAGGTCGTCGTACAACGACCGGCCCCGCCGCGATAGTGACCGCCCCTCCTACGGGGATCGCCCCGCTCGGGACGAGGCTCGTCCCTTCGACCGCAAACCGCGCCCTGTCGACGACCGCAGCGACCGCCCGGATCGGGACCGGCCCCATCAGGACCGGCCGCGCCGCGACGAGTCGCCCCGGAGCGAACCACGGGCGGAACGACCCGCACGGCCGTCGGCCTTCGGCGGGGACCTGAGCGAGGGTTTCCGTGACCCGGCCGCTGCCACACCGGTTGCCCGCGACGAGCGGACAGCGTCCCGACCGTCGTCCTACGACCGCCGGGACTCAGCAGATCGACGCCCGGACCGCCGACCGGATTCGACAGAGCGTCGGCCCGCATACGGCGACCGCCGTTCGGGCCCGCCGCCCCGCCACGGCGGCAGCAGCCACGGCGGCAGCAGCAGCAGCGACCGGCGCGAGAACCGTGACGGCCCGGCCTATGTGAAGCGTGAACCCGAGCGCGGATCCCGGCGCCGTGAGGAAGACATCGGCGAGACCTGGCCGGACCTGCCCGAGTGGGCGACCGCCGAAGCGCTCGATGTCGAAGTGCGACGGGACCTCCGCGGGCTCAGCAAGGAAGGTGCCGACTGGGTCGCCGCGCACCTGGTCGCGGCCGGTGCGCTGGCCGATGACGAACCGGAAACCGCGTGGCGGCACGCCAGGGCGGCGCGGGCTCGCGGCGGCCGGATCGGTGTCGTCCGGGAAACCGTCGGACTCGTCGCCTACCGGGCGGGGGAGTGGGCGGAAGCCATCGGCGAGCTGCGCGCCGCCCGCCGCATGGGCGGTGGCCCGGGACACCTCGCGGTGATGGCGGACTGTGAACGGGCGCTGGAGCACCCGGAGAAGGCCATCGAGCTGTCCAGGTCGGCCGAGGCCGACGAGCTCGATCCGGACGCGTCCATCGAACTGAGCATCGTCGTCGCAGGCGCACGGTCCGACCTTGGCCAGATCGACGCCGCCCTGGCGCATCTGGAGCGGATCGGCCTGGACAAGGCCGAACAACACCCGCGGCTGGCCTACGCCTACGCGGACCTGCTGCTCAAGGCCGGCCGCGGTCAGGAGGCGCTCAGCTGGTTCATCCGCTCCGCCGACGTCGACAACGACGAGGAGACCGACGCACTCGACCGGGTCGCGGAGTTGAGTGAATCCGAGAACCTGACAGCCGAGGACGTGCCAGCGGGCCCGGATTCTGCGGCCGCCGATGTGGCAGGGGCGGTCGCTGAGGACGTGGAGAACACCGACCCACCCTTGGAAGTCGAGCCCGAGGAAGACCCCGAAACGTCGTCCGGCGACGCGTCCGATTCACCAGGTGAATTCGAGAACGACAGCGACACCAGTATCGACGGCGCACCCGCGCTGCTGTTTTCCGACGACCAAGAGGCAGGCGATCGATGAGCACCCTTGCGGAGACCCACGATGCCCTGATGCTCGACCTCGACGGCACCGTCTACCTGGGCGGCCAGCCGATCGACCATGTCGCACCGGCCCTGGCCAGGGCCAAACAGCAAGGCGCGCGGTCGGTTTTCGTCACCAACAACGCATCCCGGCCACCCGCCGAGGTTGCCGAGTCGCTGACCGGGATGGGTGTTGCCGCCGAGCCGGACGATGTCCTGACCTCCCCGCAGGCGGCGGCCGTCATGCTCACCGACCGGCACCCCGCGGGCACCAAGGTGCTCGTCATCGGGGCGCCCTGGCTAGCAGAGTCGGTCACCCTGGCCGGTCTTGTCCCGGTCCGGCTGGCCACCGACGATCCCGCCGCCGTCGTCCAGGGACACTCCCCGGAGACCGGCTGGCGCGAACTGGCCGAGGCCTGCATCGCCCTTCGCGCCGGCGCAGACTGGGTGGCCTGCAATGTGGACAGCACCCTGCCGACCGACCGCGGCCTGCTGCCCGGCAACGGCGCCATGGTCGCCGCCCTCATCGCCGCCACCGGGCTGGCACCCAGGGTTGCCGGGAAACCGGAGCGGCCACTGCTCGACGCGGCGATCCGGCTGGTCGACTCCAAGAAGCCGCTCGTCGTCGGTGATCGGCTGGACACCGACATCGCCTGCGCCGTCGCGGCCGGCTCGCCGAGTCTGCTGGTGTTCACCGGGGTCTCGACCACTCAGGATCTGCTGTCGGCCGTCCCGGAGCAGCGTCCGACCTACCTCGCCTTCGACCTCCGCGGGCTCGTCGAAGAGGATCATGCTGTTCGCATCCCGGCCGCGTCCTCGTCGTCCAGCAGCCTGGAATGGACCGTCACCACCAACAACGGTTCCCTGGTGCTCGCCGGGCACGGCGGCACCGATGGAGCCATGACCGATGCGGGCGCCTTGCGCGCCCTGGCCATGCTCACCGGCCGGGCATGGGCGTCCGGCATCACCGATGTCCGCGCGCAGGACAACGCCGCGACCGCGGCGCTGACCCGGTGCGGTCTCCTGCCGGCAGGGTGAGCACATCCGTTCATTCGCCGCAACGCAGGTGCACCGGCCGGACGGAGAGCCGCGTGCCCCTGCACTAGCGTTGTCCGGGAGTCGCAGGAGCTCCATGCCGGCGATTGGTGGGTGACCCATGGCAGCTCTGGAGGACGACATGAACCAGCCGGACAACAGGCCGGTCGGCGTACCGGGCGGCGGTCGCCGCTTCGATTCGCCCGGTCCAGGTGCTCCCAGCGCACCCGGCCCCGACGCCCGCAATGCCGTTGCGTCCGGTGCCGGTGCGCCCGGCACCGAGCTGAAGGGCGTTGAGACCGAACGGCTGCTGGCGGGTGTCGAGGGCGACCTGGCGTTGGTCGACGGCAAGAACCCTCAGGAGCAGGTGCCGGTGTTCGATCGGATCCACACAGCGCTGGCCGATGCGCTCGCCAGAACCGCCGACACCGGGGGATCACCGGCCGGCGGACACCAGGGTGCGTAGAGCCCGGCTCGATGCCGAGCTGGTGCGCCGCGGCCTGGCCAAATCCCGCGAGGAGGCCAGCGAACTGATCGCCGCCGGTCGGGTCACCATCTCCGGGCGGGAGGCCACCAAGCCCGCCACCGCGGTCGATCCGGGCGCGCCGCTGTTGGTCAAACAGGACGTCACCGACGAGAACTGGGCCTCCAGGGGCGCACACAAGTTGGTCGGTGCGTTGGCGGCGTTCCCGGACGTCACAGTCGAGGGGCGTCGGTGTTTGGACGCCGGGGCGTCGACCGGCGGTTTCACCGACGTCCTGCTGCGCCGCGGCGCCAAGCAGGTGGTGGCCGTCGATGTCGGCTACGGACAACTGGTCTGGCGACTGCAGACCGACCAGCGGGTCAAGCTTCACGACCGCACCAACGTGCGGACCCTCACTCCGGAGACCATCGGTGGGCCGGCGGAGTTGATCGTCGCCGACCTGTCGTTCATCTCGCTGACCCTGGTCCTGCCGGCGCTGACCGCGTGTGCGACGCCCGGCGCCGACCTCGTGCCGATGGTGAAACCGCAGTTCGAGGTCGGACGGGACCGGCTCGGCGCCGGCGGTGTGGTGCGCGACCTCGGCCACCGGGCCGATGCGGTTGCCGGGGTGGTTCGGGCTGCTGGTCTACTGGGGTGGGGCCTGGCTGGTGTGGTCGCCTCCCCGTTGCCCGGACCGAGCGGCAATGTGGAGTTCTTCGTGCACCTGCGACAGGACGCACCCACCGACGACGCCGCTGCTGAGCGTGGTCGGCAGGCGATCGCTGACGCTGTTGAGAAGGGTGGGCCATGACGGATCGGCGGATGCTGCTCGTCGCTCACACCGGCCACTCCGACATCTCGGAGATCGCGGATGCGGCGGCGAAGAAGCTGACCGCGGCCGGTATCGATCTGGTGTCGCTGTCCCGGGAGAGCGGTGAGCTCGACCTCGCGGTCTTCGACCCCACCGCAACCGACGAGAGCCCGATCGAGATCGTGCTGGCGCTCGGCGGCGACGGCACCCTGCTGCGGGCGGCGGAACATGCGCGGCCGCTGCGGGCGCCGGTGCTCGGCATCAACCTTGGCCGCGTCGGCTTTCTGACCGAGGTGGACGTCGACCAGCTCGACGAGGCGCTGGACGCGATCATCGACCGCAGATACCGGGTGTCGTCCCGGATGACGGTCGAGGTGACCGTCGAGCACGACGGCGACGTCGTCGCCGTTGACTGGGCCCTGAACGAGATCAGCGTCGAAAAGGGCACCCGGGAAAGGATTCTCGACGTCGTCGTGGAGGTAGATGGGCACGGTGTCTCCGCCTACGGCTGCGACGGGGTGCTGATCGCGACCCCGACCGGGTCCACCGCCTACACCTTCTCGGCGGGCGGCCCGGTGCTGTGGCCGGGGGTCGACGCGTTGTTGATCGCCCCGTCCAACGCACACGCGCTGTTCGCCAGGTCGCTCGTCGTGGCACCGGAATCGACGGTGACCGTGCACATCAATCCGGACGGACCCAGCGCGGTACTGGCCTGTGACGGGCGCCGGATTCACGAGGTGCCGCCAGGAGCCCGCGTGCACGTCCGCAAGGGGGAGAAGCCGGTTACGCTCGTCAGACTGAATGACCGGCCGTTCACCGATCGCCTCGTTCGTAAGTTCAAGCTGCCCGTGCACGGCTGGCGGGACCAGCGGCACTAGGGTCTGCAAAAAGCCGGACGTGCCGCAGCGGGCCCTGTCGTCGGTCGCTGTCATCCCTTTCCGGGTCGATAAACCGCACAAGTGTCCGATCGGATTGGCGCGGCTCCCGGAATTGTCGGACCCTGCGGTTACCGTCAGGCACGTGCTGCACGAATTGCGGATCACTGACCTCGGCGTGATCGACGACGCCGTGTTGGAGCCGCATGCGGGTTTCACGGTCGTCACCGGCGAGACCGGTGCGGGCAAGACCATGATCGTCACTGCGCTGGGCCTGATCACCGGCGGCCGCGGCGACGCGGCCCGGGTCCGCGCGGGCAGCGATCGCGCAGTGGTGGAGGCCCGCCTGGCCATTGATCCGGCCGGCACCCCGGCATCGATCACCGCGGCGGCCGGCGGCAGGCTGGACGAGGACGGCACCGTCATCGCGGTCCGCTCGGTCGGGGCCGACGGCAGGTCCCGCGCGCACCTCGGCGGCCGGTCGGTGCCGCTGGCCACCCTGTCCGAGCTGACCGATCCGCTGATCGCCGTGCACGGCCAGTCCGAGGCGATCTCGCTGTTGCGGCCCGCGCAGCAACGTTCCGTCCTCGATCAGTTCGCCGGCCTGGATGACGACCTGCGCGACTACCGCGCCCTGCGTGCACAGTGGCAGCAGCTCGCCGCGGATCTTGCCGACCGGCGGGCCAGGGCCAGGGAACGAGCGCAACGGGAGCAGCTGCTGCGGCTGGGGCTGTCGGAAATCACCGCCATCTCGCCGTTGCCGGGCGAGGACGTCGAGCTGATCTCCGAAGCCCGCCGGCTGGAGAACGTCGACGGGTTGCGGTCGGCGGCCCAGGTCGCGGTGACCGCGCTGTCCGGATCAGAGGAGCTGGCCGATGCCCCCACCGCCGTCGGGCTGGTGCAGGCGGCGCGTCATGACCTGGAATCCTCCGCCGATCCCCGGCTGACCGAACTGGCCGGTCAACTGCAGCAGGCCTCGGTGACCCTGGTTGACGTCGCCTCCGAACTGGCCGGTTACCTCGCCGGTTTGGATGCCGATCCGGCCCGGCTGCAGGAGGTGCTCGCCCGGCAGGCTGCGCTGCGCACGCTGACCCGGCGGTACGGCGAGGACGTCGACGCCGTGCTGATCTGGGCCAACGAGGCGGCCTTAGAGCTGGAGAATCTGGACTCCTCCGAGCATCGACTGGCCGAGTTGCAGACCAGGCTCGACGGCCTTCGGTCGGACGTCGGTGCTGCCGCGGACAAGATGTCCCGCCGCCGGACCGAGGCGGCCGAACGGCTCGGCCGGCTGGTGACCAAGGAGCTCGAGCAGTTGGCCATGGCCCGCGCGGTGGTCCGGGTCCGGGTCGCCCAGCGGGAAGCGACACAGCGGGAATCCGGCCAGCAGGACGCCGACGCCGTGCAGGTCGAAGGCCGCTGGGTGACCGCAGGTCCGGACGGTGTCGACCAGGTCGACATCGTGATGGTCGCGCACCCCGGCGCCCCGGAACTGCCGATCGCCAAGGGCGCATCCGGCGGTGAGCTGTCCAGGGTGATGCTCGCGCTCGAAGTGGTACTGGCCGACGCGGATCCCGTCGCCACCATGGTGTTCGACGAGGTCGATGCCGGCGTCGGTGGCCGGGCCGCCAGCGAGATCGGTTCCAGGCTGGCCGCTCTCGCCCGCACCCACCAGGTTATCGTCGTCACGCATCTAGCCCAGGTCGCCGCGTTCGCGGACCGGCACTACGTGGTCGACGCGTCCACCAGCGGGCGGGTCGGCACGTCCGATGTGCGGGTGGTCGCCGGGCCCGCCCGGGAGATCGAGCTCGCCCGGATGCTCGGCGGCACCGACGGGGCCAGCGCCAAGGCCCACGCCAGGGACCTGATCGCCACCGCAGTGATGCCGGAGCCACCGGTGAAACCGAAGCGGCGCGCCGCGAGCGTGCCGCGAGGTGCTCCTGCTGCTCGACGGGCAGCAGTCGACTGACGGTCGCGCAGTTGGTCGGCGCCCGTTCAGCAGGCTTAGTAATGCAGCGACACGAGGCGGCACCTACCGCCTTATCACACGGTCAACTGTCACGATCGGACCATGAAGCTTCTGTCACGTCAGTCACGCGCGTTACCAGGAGTCACAGGGGTCGCACGGGTTTCGCGGCGCAGTGACACCCTGCTTGGTCGGGTCGGGCACAAGGACATCGTGGTCATCGACCACACCGACATCGATCGCGCGACGGCAGATGCCCTGGTCAAGGCCGGTATCACCGGGGTGGTGAACGCCGCAGAGTCGATCTCGGGGCGGTACCCGAACCTCGGCCCGGAGATCCTGGTGGCCTCCGGCATCATCCTGATCGATGGGGTCGGCGAGAAGATCTTCGGCAGGCTCAAGGACGGCGCCAAGATCCGGTTGGACGGCGGCAACGTCTACGCCGGCGAAGAGCCCATTGCCCAGGGCACCGAGCAGACCCCGGAATCGATCGCCGATCTGATGATCGAGGCGAAGACCGGGATGTCCGCGCAGTTGGAGGCCTTCGCCGCCAACGCGATCGAGTACATGAAGCGTGAACGAACCCTGCTGCTCGACGGTGTCGGCATCCCGGAGATCAGTACCGAACTGGCCGACCGGCAGGTGTTGCTGGTCGCCGCGTCCGCGGACACCAAGGCGCAACTCAAGTCCCTGAAGAAGTACATCTCCGATTTCCGGCCCGTGCTCGTCGGCGTCGACGGGGGCGCCGACGCGCTACGGGCGGCCGGGTACAAGCCGGCCCTGATCATCGGCAACCCGGAGACCATCGACTCGGAAACCCTGCGGTGCGGGGCCGAGGTGATCATTCCGGCGCACACCGACGGCCACGCGCCCGGCCTGGAGCGACTGCAGGACCTGGGCGTCGGGGCGGTGACCTTCCCCGCGAGCGGCAGCACCGAAGACCTCGCGTTGCTGCTGGCCGACGGCCGGGACGCGTCGATGATCGTCACGGTCGGCATGCGGACCACCCTGATCGACCTGCTCGATCGCGGCAATGGATCGACCGCGTCGACGTTCCTGGTCCGGATGCGGGTGGCCAACAAGGTGGTCGAGGCGCCGGCGGTTGCGGCGCTGTACCGGTCGCGCATCTCCTGGTGGGTCGTGACCCTGCTGATTCTCGCGGCGGCGCTGGCGATGGTGGTGGCGCTGATGGTGTCCGACGTTGGCGGTAGCTATGCCGATCTCGTTCGGCAGTGGTGGTTCGAGCTGGTCGATTGGGTCAAGGGGCTCTTCTGATGATTTCCATGCGGTATCACATCGTCTCGCTGGCTGCGATTTTCCTGGCGCTGGCGCTGGGCATCGTGCTCGGCGCGACCAAGATCTCCTCGCCGCTGATCACCGGGCTGGAAAGCAACAACGCCGACCTGACCAGTCAGCATGACGAACTGACGTCGACGAACAAGGAACTGGCCGACCAGGTCGCCGCCGACGAGAAGTTCGCCGGAGCGGTCGGGGCGCTGACCGTGCGGGGCACGCTGCCGAAGTCGAACGTCGTGCTGATCACCACCGCGAGTGCGGATCCCGCCGACCGCGATGCCGTGCTCTCCCTGCTGAACCGGGCCGGTGCCACCGTCACCGCGCAGATCCAGCTGACGAACGACTTCAGCGATCCGGCCCGGGCCGACGAGCTGCGGTCCATTGCAGCGACAACGCTGCCGACCGGCGTGACGCTGCCGGAGGTGCCGCAGGCCGGCGCCATCGCCGGCGGGTTGTTGGGCTCGGTGCTGATCGCCCCGGCCGGCGGCGCCGCCCCGGCCAGTGCGGAACAAGCTGCCGCCGTCCTGGCCGCGCTGACCAGCGCGGGCTTCATCACGGTGACCGGAACCCCGGTTGCCGGACAATCCGTCGTCGTCCTGACCGGCGCGGAGGTCACCGGCGGGTCCGAGGCGGACAAGGCTGCGGCCGCCGCCTACCTGGCCAATCAGCTGGGACAGACCGCCACCGGCGTGGTCGTCGCCGGTAGGACCGGGTCCGAAGGCGAGACCGGGACGGTCGGCGTCATCCGCAGTGACACGGCGCTCAGCGCGACCGTCACCACGGTCGACAACGTCGATACCGCGTCCGGACGCATTGCCGCAGTGCTAGGCCTGGTCGAGCAGAACGGCGGCGGGGTCGGCCGGTACGGCTTCGGCGATAACGCGCAGGCCCAGGTGCCGACGCTGGCGGTCGGCTGACTCGTCACAAACCGGGAGCGCCGGGTCGGTCGGGGTCACGAGCCCCGGCAGGCCCGGCGCTTCGTTGTATCCGGAAGATCGAGTGGCCACTACTGGGTCCTTCAGCGCCGGTAAGGGCACGATTGTGGCGACTCGATTGGCCGGTTGGGGGACACCGGCGCGTCGTCGAGCACCGTCCACCGGGGGTGTGATGTTAGGGTGAAATCCCGTGGGGTGGTCGCCGGAGAGCCGGCGCAAAACCACAGTCAGCGTGTTGACGAGTCTCTTGTCCCTGGCGCAGGGCGAGGTCGAATCACCCGCAGACGACGAACACGGGAGTCGCATTGGCGCAATCGCCGCGCATCACCAAGCACATCTTCGTCACCGGCGGCGTCGCCTCATCCCTGGGTAAGGGACTGACCGCCTCGAGCCTGGGACGCCTGCTGACGTCCCGCGGCCTGCGGGTCACCATGCAGAAGCTCGACCCGTATATCAACGTCGATCCCGGCACGATGAACCCGTTCCAGCACGGCGAGGTCTTCGTCACCGAGGACGGCGCCGAGACCGACCTGGACATCGGGCATTACGAGCGGTTCCTGGACCGCAACCTGTCCGCAGAGGCGAACGTCACCACCGGCAAGGTGTACTCGCGGGTCATCGCCCGGGAGCGCCGCGGCGAGTACCTCGGCGACACCGTCCAGGTCATCCCGCACATCACCAACGAGATCAAGGACCGGATCCGGGCGATGGCCGAACCGGACTCCGATGGCCACATCCCGGACGTGGTGATCACCGAGATCGGTGGCACCGTCGGCGATATCGAGTCGTTGCCATTCCTGGAGGCCGCCCGGCAGGTCCGCCATGACGTCGGCCGGGAACACGTCTTCTTCCTGCACGTCTCACTCATCCCGTACCTGGCGCCGTCCGGTGAATTGAAGACCAAGCCAACCCAGCATTCGGTGGCCGCGCTGCGGAACATCGGCATTCAGCCGGACGCGTTGATCTGCCGGGCCGACCGGGACATCCCGGAGCCGCTCAAGCGGAAGATCTCGCTGATGTGCGACGTCGACGCCGAAGCCGTGATCTCCACCCCGGACGCCCCGTCGATCTACGACATTCCGCGGGTGCTGCACCGGGAGGGGCTGGACGCGTATGTCGTCCGCCGGCTGAACCTGAGCTTCCATGACGTCGACTGGACCATCTGGGGCGAGCTGCTGGAGCGGGTGCACCACCCCGCCGAGACCGTCCGGATCGCCGTTGTCGGGAAGTACATCGACCTGCCGGATGCCTACCTGTCGGTCACCGAGGCGCTGCGCGCCGGCGGGTTCGGCAACAACGCCCGGGTGGAGATCGTCTGGGTGCCGTCCGACGACTGCACGACCTACGCCGGGGCCACCGCCGCGCTCAGCGAGGTGCAGGGCGTGCTCATCCCCGGCGGCTTCGGGGTGCGCGGCATCGAGGGCAAGATCGGCGCCATCACGTTCGCCCGGATCAACAAGATCCCCGTGCTCGGGCTCTGCCTGGGATTGCAGTGCATCGTCATCGAGGCCGCCCGGAACCTGGCCGGGCTCGGCGGCGCGAACTCCGCCGAGTTCGACGCGAACGCCGCCGACCCGGTGATCGCCACCATGGTCGACCAGCATGACGTCGTCGCCGGCGCCAAGGACATGGGCGGCACGATGCGGCTGGGCTCCTACCCGGCCCGGCTCGCCGACGGTTCGCTGGTGGCCGAGATCTACGGCAGCACCAATGTGACCGAGCGGCACCGTCATCGCTACGAGGTCAACAACGCCTACCGGGAAGCACTGGAACAGGCCGGACTGCACCTGTCCGGGACATCACCGGATTCGTCGCTGGTGGAGTTCGTCGAGCTGGATCGCGAACTGCACCCGTTCCTGGTCGCGACGCAGGCGCACCCGGAATTCAAGTCCCGGCCGACCCGGCCGCACCCGTTGTTCGCGGCGTTCATCCGGGCCGCGCTCGACTACCTGGAATCGGAGCGCCTGCCGATCGCGGATGACGCATCGTCAGCCACCCGGTCCCGCGAGGAGCTGGTGGCCGGCGCGGTCGCCCGATGAGCTCGCCCGCTACGCCGGCCGCCGTGACAGTCGATACGGACGCGAATGCCCCTGCCCCACAGGTATTTTCGGTGGTCTCGAGTGAGCGGAAGTTCGAGGGTGTCGTCGCCTCGGTGCGGGTGGACGAGGTCGTGATGCCCGGCGGTGGGACCGCCAAGCGGGAGGTCGTCGAGCATGGCGGGGCCGTTGCCATCGTCGCGCTGGACAGTGCCGGACCCCTCGATCAGGCAGCTGACTTCGACGTCGTCGACGCCGAGGACTCGGCCACCATGGTCATCCTCATCGAGCAGTACCGGCACCCGTTGGGTCGTCGGCTGTGGGAACTGCCGGCCGGCTTGATGGACTTCGAAGGCGAGTCGGGTCAGGCGGCGGCCGCCAGGGAACTGATCGAAGAAACGGGCTATGCGGCAGATCACTGGTCGGTGCTGCTCGACGTGGCCACCTCGCCGGGGTTCACCGAGGAGACCGTGCGGATCTTCCTGGCGACCGGGTTGACCGATGTCGGCCGACCGGACAGTGAACACGAGGAGGCGGACCTGCGCGTCGTCCGGGTGCCGCTGTCTGTTGCCGTGGAATCGGTGCTGGCCGGCCGGATCGTCAACGTGATGGCGGTGGCGGGCATCCTCGCGGCCGACGCGGTGCTGCGCGGGAGCGCGGTCACCGTCGACCGGTCAGACGAGTCGCAGTTCGACCAGGATCGACCGTGGACCGTCCACACCGGGCCGGGGGCGCCGGCCGCCCCGGCGTTGAACGGATCCGCGCCGCAGTGACGTCCGGGCCGGTGACATCCGAGCCGGCGACATCCGAGCCGATGACGGCCGAACCGGCACTGCCCGAACCCTCGGCCGAACTCTCGTCAGCCCTGCGTGGCTACCTCGACCACTTGGCCGTCGAGCGCGGCGTCGCGCGGAACACCTTGCTCTCGTACCGCCGGGACCTGCGGCGATACCTGATTTTTCTGGCATCGTCGGGCCGCACCAGGGTGGGCCAGATCACCTCGGCCGACGTCTCCGAGTTCCTCGCGACCCTCCGGACCGGCACCGATTCACGCCCCGCCCTGGCCGCGTCGTCCGCCGCCCGGGCGGTCGTCGCCGCCCGGGGCTGGCATCGATTCCTGCTCGCCGAGGGCACGGTCAGCGCCGACGCCTCCCGGGATGTGCATCCGCCGGCCCCTGCTCGACGGCTGCCGAAGGCGCTGCCCGTCGGCACCATCACGGCGCTGCTCGAGGCCGCGTCGGGTGACGATCCGCGGGGTTTGCGGGACCGGGCGCTGCTGGAATTGCTGTACGCCACGGGCGCCAGAATCAGTGAGGCCGTCGGGTTGGATGTCGACGACGTCGACGACCTCGGTCGCACGGTCGGCGCGGGCACAGCGGGTGTCGGTACAGCGGGTGTCGGCCCAGCGGGTGTCGGAGCAGCGGGTGTCGGCACGGCAGGGTTCGGCACAACGCAACAGTTACTGGTTTCCGTCGTCCGACTGCGCGGCAAGGGTTCCAAGGAGCGGTTGGTACCGGTCGGGTCGTACGCGATCAGCGCGCTGCAGGCCTATCTGGTCCGCGGTCGGCCCGCGCTGGCGTCGGCCGGGCGGTCCCGGGGTGCGCTGTTCCTGAACAACCGCGGCGGCCGGCTCTCCCGGCAGAGCGCGTGGCAGGTGCTGCAGGACACCGCTGAGCGGGCGGGTATCCGGTCCGGCGACGGCGGCGCCGGGATTTCCCCGCACACCCTGCGGCATTCCTTCGCCACGCACCTGCTGGAGGGTGGGGCCGACGTGCGTTCGGTGCAGGAACTGCTGGGCCACGCGTCGGTGACCACCACGCAGATCTACACCCTGGTCACGGTCGACTCACTGCGCGAGGTCTATGCGACCTCGCATCCACGGGCTCGCTAACCGGCCGCGCTCCTCGCGAGTCGGGCCGCCGCGGAGTCGGGCCGCCGTGCGTATCAACTCCGGGGCTCGACGCTCTTGGTGTCGTTGAGCCGCGCCGGCCCGGAGCCTTGCGCTCGGCTCGCCGTCGAGAAACCCGCGAAGCTCCCGTGTGATCGGAGGACCTGCCGTGTCGTTCGGCAAGGTAATGACCAACTGGACCGGCCGCACCGCGACGTGCGCCGGCCCCCGAGAGGAGAACCCGACCCAGTCCGGCGCGGCGGCCAGGTCCCTGACGTCCGACCTGGTGCTGGTTCACAAGGTCTTTCGTCGGGAACTGCGACTGCTGCCCCTGCTGATCTCGGGCGTGGAATCCGGGGACTGCAGCCGAGCCGTTGCGCTGGCCGCACATTGCCGTGAGCTGACCACTGCCTTGCGCCACCACCACGCGGCCGAAAGTGAGTTGCTCTGGCCGCGGCTGCGTGACCGCGCACCCTTCGATGCCGCCGCCGCGGCGCGGCTACGGGACGGGCAGCGCACCCATGCAGCGCTGCTGGTCGAACTGGACGGTCTGTTGCCGTTGTGGGAACAGGGCGCGGACGCCGACCTGCGTGCCGTGCTGGCGGACATTCTGACCGAACTCGCCGACGCCGTCGCCAGCCATCTTGATGCGTCGGCGGAGTTCGTTCTTCCTGCCGTTGACGAACATTTCACCGCGGCCGAGTGGCTCGCGCTCGGTCTGCGGGCGGCCAGCTGGATCCCGTTGCATCGGATGGCCTGGTTGCTCGGCGCGATGCTGGAGGACGCAACGCCGGCCGAGCGCGCGAACCTCATGGGCAAGGTGCCGGGACCCGCGCGGGTGCTCTACCGGATGGTGGGCCAGGAACAGTACGCCCGCGAGATGCGCGCACTGCGCGGCTCGCTCGTCGTGGCCTGAGGAGTCAGGCCGGCGCCGATCCAGCCGGCGGCGGTCCCGCACTCGGCGATCCCGCTGGCGGCGCCGCGGCCACGGCGGCGGGGTCTTTCTTCTTCCCGAATCGCTTGGGTCGATTCGGGTCCTTGACCTTGAAGACCGGCTCGTCACCCAGGAACAGCTGCAGCCACTTGGCGTCCGGGTCGACGTCGACCAGCAGCGCCTTGAACAGCAGGCTGGCCGGGATCGCCAGGATCGCTCCGATCGGGCCGAGCAGGTAGGCCCAGACGATCAACGACAGGAAGCTCACCGTGGTCGTCAAACCGACGGCATCGCCGACGAACTTCGGCTGCAGGACCGACTGAATGATGAAATTGAGCACGCAGTACACCACGATGACGGTGATCATCAGGCTCGGTCCACCGGTGAGCAGCGCGAGCAACGCTGGCGGGACCAAGCCGATCAGGAATCCGACATTGGGCACGTAGTTGGTGACGAAAGCCAGCAGTGCCCACAGCCCTGCGGCCGGAATCCCCAGGATGACCAGGGCGATGCCGTCCAGAATGGCGACGATGCCGCCGAAGATGGTGGCGACGCCGAAGTACTTGCGGGTGCCGGCGGCGAAGGTGCCCAGCGCGGTCAGGATCGGCTCGCGCCCGGGCCGCCGGCTGATCATTCGATCACCGAATACCGAACCGTCAACGCCCATGAAGATCACCAGGACGATCAGGAAGAACACCGAACTGAAAATCCCCTTGATGCTGTTCAGCAACGCACCGGCCGCCGACAGGATCGAGCTCTTGTCGATGCCGCTGACCGCCTTCTGGACGTCCGCCTGCGTGACGCCCATGCTGGTCAGCCAGGATTTGAAGCCGTCCAACTGGGACTGGAACTGATCGGCATACTGCGGCATGAGGGCGGCCAGTTGCGCAATTCCGATGATTGCCGCCGCGAACAGGCCGATCACGATGGCATAAATGCCCAGGATGACCGCCAGAGTGGCGAGCCATTTCGGCGCGCCCTTGCGGATGAGACCGGACCGAATGGGATCAACCGTGACGACCAGCACCACGGCCATGAAGACCGGCCCGAGGATGTCCGGAATGGAATGGATCCCGGCGGCGACGACGACGCCGGCGGCCAGCCCGAGAATGATGATCAGGCCACGGGGCAGGCCGTACCCGTCCTTCGGATGCGGCTGCAACTGCGCCACCTTGGTGATGTATTCCGGATCGGTGTTGCCCGAGGGGGCGGGGGTGTCCGTCATGATGTGGTCCGTTTCTCCAGGTCACTTCGAGCCGGGGTGGTGCTCGGGTCTCGGGACAGCCGAGCAGAGGGCGCGAGCAGCGTCGGCACTCAACCGTCATCACCGTTGCCGATCCGGTCATCTGGTCGGGGCCGACGTCGATACTCCGAAGGTCTGTCAGACCCTCTCAGCGACATCCGTTGGGTGACATCATCCTGGACGGATGAAGCGCAGACACTTGCCACGCCGGGAACATAGATCACACTGGTCACAAATTGACCATTTCGGAGGGTGGCGACATGGCTGATGAACGTGAACCGGAGCTGAGCGACCCGGCCGAGCCAAACCCGCCAGCAGAAGCGTCACTGACCGAACCGCTGGCCATCAGCCCATCGGCGCCGACTTCCGAGCAACCGGGCCCCGGGGACGCACCCACCATTGCCCAACCAGCGACGGCGCCGGCAGCCGGTGCGGCACGCATCTGGCACGCCGTGGACCGCGGCCCGCAGGGCAAGCCGTGGCGGGTGCTGTCGATCGTCCTGCTGATCATCGGCTGCGTGCTCGCCCCCATCGGGGTGACCGCGAGTTGGGCGAAGAACCTGGTGGTCGACCAGCAGGCGTACCTGGAGGCGGTGGCTCCGCTGGTCACCGATCCGGCGATCGTGACCGCCGCCGAAACCCGCCTGGTCGCCGGCATCGACGATGCGATCACGAACCTGCAACTGGCTGACAAGATCGGTACCGAGCTCCAGTCGCTCGGCCTGCCACCCAAACTCGCGACGCTGGCCACCACCTATCTGGCGACCTTCCGGACCGACATCACCGCCGCCATCACGAAAATGGTCGACGAACTATTGCAGAGCCCGAAACTCGCCACGATCTGGAATGACGCCAACGCGACCCTGCACACGAAGTTCGTTCAGGTGATGCAGGGCGAGAGTCCCGGCAAGCTGCACGCCCTGAATCTCGATCTCAGCGCCGCGGTGACCCAGATCAAGCAGAAACTTGAAGCCTCCGGCGTCGAATGGGCGTCCAACATTCCCGATGTACCGGTCGTCATCGACATCGCCGGCAATGCGAATGTGCAGCGGGTCGCAGGGTATTACGACCTGCTGGTCACTCTCGGCACCTGGCTGCCGATTCTCGCTCTGCTGTTCTTGTTGATCTCGATTGTGATCGCGCCGAGCAGACTCGGGGGGCTGTCCAAGGCGGCTGGCTGGTTGGCGGTTTCGATGGTGGTGCTCACCGTGGTGTTGATCATCGGGCGGAATTGGTTGATCTCCAAGGCGCCACTGCAGCCCGACGTCACGCAGGCCTTCACCCGGCAGTTGACCGTGAACCTGCAGGACACGATCAGGTTCATCCTCGTTGTGGCAGCGGTGATCTCGGTGGCGGCTTGGCTGTTCGGCCGGTCCAGGAGTGCGGTCGGGTTGCGCGGCGAGGCCAGTGCGCTCGCCGGGCTGGTGCGCGATTCCAGCTGGTACCTGATCCTCCGGGCAGCGGCAGCGATTGTCGCGATCGTGTTGGTGGTTGTGCTGCTCAGCTTGGAGAACCCGGGCGTGCTGTGGGCCGTCGTCCTGGCATTGCTGGCCGGGCTCGCCGCGTACATCGCTGTCAACCCGCAGCGGAACCGGGAGCCGGTCGACCCTGCGCCGCCCGTCGAGAATGTTCCGGTCGAGCACGCGGCGGTCTGATTCATCGGTCCAGGGATCTGGACAACACCGCAGCTGTCTGGACAACGTCCCGGGCGTTGTCCAGACAGCAGGGGGTTTGTCCGGACGGACCATGGGACGCATCCGCAGAACCGAGGTGACAACCTCACCTCGGTGCGGTCCGCGCACCGCCGTCGCTCAACCAACCGAGAAGTTCGCCATCATGGCCATGTCCTCGTGTTCGAGGTTGTGGCAATGGAAGACATACCGGCCGGGATATCCGCCGAACCGCATGATGATCTCCGCCGTCTCGCCGGGGACCAGATCAATGGTGTCCTTCCACCCGAGGTCACCGGCGCCCGGCGTCCGCCCGCCTCGCCGCAGCACCTGAAACGGATTCAGATGCACATGCACCGGATGATGCAGATCGGTCATCAGGCGCCAGATCTCGACGTCGCCGAGCCGGGGTGACGCGAGATCGGCGGTGGGATCGAACGGCCGGCCGTTGACCATCCACATCAGCTGACCGGCGCCGCCGCCCTGGTCGCCGGCACCTTGATCACCGGCACCTTGAACACCGCCGTGGTCCGCCCCGTGACCATGGGCGACCGACCCCGCTGCCGACGGACCGGCCATCGGCCCCCGGCGCAGTTGGAACGCGAACGTCCTGGTCACCCGGGCCTGTGCCGGCTGCAATGGTTCGATCACCGAGAGCACCGGCGGAATGGATGTCGTTGTCGGTGCGGCCCGGACAATCGCGAACTGCAGCACCGGAACGGTCGAGCCGGTGCCGAGCCGATTGACCAGGGTGACGTGGGTGCCCACCGGATAGGTGCCGAAATCGACGATCACCTCGGCCCGCTCGGCCGATGCCAGGGTGACCGAATCGCGGGGGACCGGGCCGGCCAGCAGTCCGCCGTCGCTGGCGATCTGCACGAACGGTGAACCCGTGGGCGGCGGCGGGTCGAGCGCGAACTGGTACCGCCGGGCGTTCGACGCGTTGAGCAGCCGCAGCCGGTACTGCGTGCCGTCCACCTCGTGCCGCGGCCAGGCAACCCCGTTGACCAGCAACACATCTCCCAGAACGCCTGCCATGTAGGAGGTCTGCACACCGGGCGAACGCTGAGCGGGGGACAGCGCCGGGTAACGGAACGAGCCGTCGGCGGCGAAGGCCCGATCACAGATCATCAACGGCAGGTCATGATCGCCGCGGGGCAGCGGGAGCGAGTCGTCCTGTTCGTCGCCGACGATGAAGAATCCGGCCAGCCCGCGATAGACGTTCGGCCCGGCGAAATCCATCGTGTGATCGTGGTACCAGAGCGTGGATGCCCGCTGCTGCAACGGGTATCGATAGTCACGCCGCCCGACGGTTCGCACTCCCGTTGTCCGGCGCGAGGTCCACTGAACGGCGCCGTCCGCAGGCAGGATGAGGTCGGTGGGATAGCCGTCGGAATCGGCGGGGGTGTGGCCGCCGTGCAGGTGCACCACTGTCGGCACGGTCAGCCGGTTCTCGACCTCGACCGACACTGGACTTCCCGACCGGGCCAGGATCGTCGGACCCGGGAACTGACCGTCGAAACCCCAGATCTCCGTCGGTAGACCGGGAACGATGTCCGCCGTCGCGGGTCGTTGGACCAACCGGTACATGTCGGTTCCGCCGACGGGGCGGGCGATCGCCGGAAATGTCAACGGCCGGGAGAACGCCTGCGGCAACGGCACTTCACTGGTCAACTCGGTGCCGGTGGAGGTGCTCGGCCCGAGCGTGATCAGGCCGAGCGACGCCGTCGCGGCGACCAGGCCGGCGCCGCCCGCCAGGCCGAGGAAGTCCCGCCGGGTGAGCCTCATCGGGACCGATCCGGCGCTGGCGGGTTCGGCAGGGGCGCCGCGACCTGCCGCACCCCCGGGTCGGGCGTCGGCCACCAGGCCCGAACGGCGATGCTCAGTCCGGCAGTGGCCAGGGTGACGCCCAACGGCACGTGCACACCGAGATTGCGCTGATACCCGGCCGCGATCTGCACACCGGCACCGACCACCATCGCGGCGCCGACCGCGACCACCCAGCCGGGCAGGCCGCCCGGTCGCCAGGCCGGGATCACCGTGAAGAACTGCATGAGCGTCATCGCGACCAGCACCCCGCCGACGGCGGCGTGGACGGCGAGCATGTCGAAATCGCCGCCGAGAAACAGCCCGATCAGCAGCGGCTGCGTCCACAGCAGCAGCGTCAGCAGGGTGGCCATCACCCGCAGCGGCCAGCGCCAGCCGGGCCGGGCGCGGCGTCGATCCTGCTGCGACGAGGGCGGTGCGGCGGGCGGGCGGTGGATGCTCACGGGATTCCTGACCTGACGAGGGAGCTGCCGGAGTCGTTCGTTTCGGCGGCGTGTTCGGAACCTCACCAACGCTAGGAATCTCCCGGCCGGCTGTCGTCCGTCACCGGTCTCCTTCGTCCTACGGTGTCCGGCGTACGGCGCTCGGCCGTGGCTACGCCCGTCGACGGATGTACCCGTAGGGGTCGGCTTCGTATGCTGAATCGGTGGTCGATTCCCAGACGCGGAACGAGGTGTCCGCACAGGTCGGACCGCGGGTGCCGCCGGTGCTGATCGACGTTGTGCTGGCGATTCTCGTGACGTCGGCGGTGGCCCTGGCGATCTCGGCCAAGGTGGAACCCGAGGCACTGGAACCCGATGTGTGGGCCTACCTGTTCGCCGTCGGGCTCGGCGCCTTGATGCTGGTCCGCCGGCGCTGGCCGGCCGGCGTGCTGATCGCCACCGTGGTGCTGCTCTTCGCCTACTACATGATCGGCTACCCGGCGGTAGGGGTCTCGGTGCCGATCGCCGGCGCAGCGTATTCGGCGGCGGAGCAGGGCCGGCTGCGGCTGGCGATCCTGGTGTCGGCCACCGTCCTGGTCGTCTCCACCCTGTACCGGCTCGCGGAGGAGCCGGCGGCAAAATTGCTCGGCTTCGAGGGAGCACAGAACCTGGTGCTGCTGGTCGCGGTGATCGCTCTGGGGGACAGCGTTCGCGCTCGCCGGGAGGTTCGACGCCAGTCGTGGTTGCGCGACCGGCAAACCAGGCTCGAGCACGAGCGGGACGCCCGGGCGCAGGTGGAGCAGGAGCGGCTGCGGATCGCCAGAGAGGTCCACGACGTCCTGGCCCATTCCGTGTCGGCGATCTCGATCCAGAGCGTCGTCGGACTGGAGGCGCTGCCGGACGAACCCGCGAACGCGGCCGCGGCGCTGCGGAACATACGGCAGGTCAGCACCTCGGCGTTGGCCGACCTCCGCAGTGCGGTTGGAGTGCTCCGTGACCCGGCTGCCGTCGTGCGTCCGGACAACGCCCCGCCGGTGGGTGGATTGGCGGATCTGGATCGGATGGTCGCCACCGCCGCCGACAGCGGACTGCAGGTCACCGTGGTGCCGCGCGGCTGTGTCCCACGTGGCACCCTCGGGCACACACCGGTCGATGGCGGCGGCGCGTCCGTGCCGCTGGTCGTCGACGCCGCCGCGCACCGCATTGTGCAGGAATCGATCACCAACGTGTTGCGCCACTCGGCATCCGCCGAGGCAGTCGTCGACGTTGATTACCGGCCAACGGAGATCAGGCTGCGGATCACCAATGATGATGGCGGCCAGGCTGGTCCGTCGGCCGCAGCGGACACCGCGCCGGTGGGTAGGGGATTCGGACTTGCCGGCATGCGCGAACGGGTCGAACTACTCGGCGGCACCTTCAATGCGGCGCCGACACCGACCGGTGGATTCGAGGTCTCGGCCGTGCTGCCCTTTCCCGCCTCGTCGGCGCGTTCGGTGCCGTCGACGCAGTCGACGTGACGAGCCGGAGCAGTGCCGGCGCGGTCGGCGGGCAGCGATGATCAGCAGATGATCACGGTGCTGATAGTCGACGATCAGCACCTCGTTCGGGCCGGAATCCGGGCGCTGCTGGAACGCGCCGATGATATCGAGGTGGTCGGCGAGGGGACCGACGGCGAGTCGGGGTTGCGGGCCGTTCTGCAGTACCGGCCCGACGTCGTGCTGATGGACATCAGGATGCCCGGTCTTGACGGGGTCACCGCGACCCGCCGGATCACCGCGGACTCCCGGCTGTCGGAGGTGGCCGTCATCGTGCTCACCACCTTCGACGCCGACGAGCACGTGTTCGAGGCCATCCGGGCCGGGGCGCGGGGTTTCCTGCTGAAGGACACCGAGCCGGAGGATCTGCGTCGCGCGGTCCGCGTCGTCGCCGGCGGCGGATCGTTGCTCTCCCCGGCAGTGACCGCCCGGGTGATGCGGGCGGCGGCGCTCGGGTCGCCGTCCCCGGCCCGGACGGACCGGCTGGATCCGCTGACGGAGCGTGAGCGGGAGGTGCTCGCCGAAGTGGGTGCGGGATGGTCCAACGACGAGATCGGTAGCCGGTTGCACATGAGCGGCGCCACCGCCCGCACCCATGTCAGCCGGATCATGACGAAGGTGGGTGCGCGGGATCGGGCCCAACTGGTGGTGATCGCCTACGAGTCCGGGTTGCTCGTCCCGGGCGCGTAGTGGATGGATGACGATCGAAGGTGAGGAAGCGTTGTCCGGAACACCCGAGAAGAGCCTCGCACCGCTGGCGCCGATCATCGGGCGGTGGCGCATTCGGGCCGGTGATGGTCGCATGACCAGCCGCTGGGAACGGCTGGTCGACGCGCGGTGGCAGCGTTGGATGGACATGCAGTGCGAGCGGTGGTGACTCGCAATCGGCGCTGCTGGCGGGTCGCATTGTTCAGATGGCGGCTTCGTCGCTTAGGCTGGGGCCTGTCGTCGGGATGACGACGTTTTCCAGTAGGCAGGAGTTCGTAGGTCGATGAGCGAACCGGATGACGCGGCTTGGATCGCGGCGGCCGGTGCACCCCGACCCGATGACGGGCCCGCCGACGAACGTGAATCGGTAGCCACGGGGGTCGATGGCACCGAAGATTCAACAGGCGACACCGTGCTGACCGTGCTGCCCGGCCTCGCTGTTGGCGATGAGGCGGCGCCAGCCGGCGAACCCGATCAGTCTGCCGCGCCGCCCGCGCCGGACCCGGCTGCCGCCGAGCCCACGGTTGGTCTCTGGGCCGACCCCGCGCCGAGCGCGACGGTGAAATCTGCCGATGCGAACGCCGGAGTCGCCGGATCGTCGTCGCCGGCGCTGCGTGCCATGCGTGGCCGCGACCCGGAACCCGCTCCGGTCACCAGTCACGGTCCGGCGATTGTGCTGGCCATGTGCAACCAGAAGGGCGGCGTCGGCAAGACCACGTCGACCATCAACCTCGGCGCGGCGCTGGCCGAGTACGGCCGCCGGGTACTGCTCGTCGACCTCGACCCGCAGGGCGCATTGTCCGCCGGGCTGGGTATCGCCGCGCACGAACTCGAGCGCACGATCTACGACCTGATGCTGTCCCCGAACACCCCGATGACGGACGTGCTGATGCCGACCGGGATCGAGGGCGTCGATCTGATCCCGGCGAACATCGACCTGGCCGCCGGCGAGGTGCAGTTGATCAACGAGGTCGGCCGGGAACACACCCTGGCCCGCGCACTGCGGCACGTCCTGCACGCCTATGACTATGTGCTGATCGACTGCCAGCCGTCCCTGGGCCTGCTCACCGTCAACGCGCTCGCCTGCGCGCACGGCGTCATCATTCCGCTCGCGGCCGAGTACTTCTCGCTGCGCGGCGTCGCGTTACTGGTGGACACGATCTCCAAGGTGCAGGACCGGATCAACCCGGACCTGTCGCTGGAGGGCGTGCTGATCACCATGTATGACGGGCGCACCGTGCATGCCCGCGAGGTGGTCGGGATGCTGCACCAGCGGTTCGGTGACACAGTCTTCGACACCGTCATCGGGCGCACCGTGAAGTTCCCCGAGACCACCGTCGCCGGTGAGCCGATCACCTCCTACGCGCCGACATCCCCTGCAGCGCAGGCGTACCGGGCGCTCGCGCGCGAAGTGATTGCGCGATGACCGTGGCCCCGCCGCAGACCGGCGCGGGGTCGTTCGTTCCTCCACCCCTTGACCCTGCGCACGTCGATCCTGCGCACGTCGATCCTGCGCACGTTGACCCTGCGCACGTTGACCCTGCCCGCCCGGTCGTCGAACAGTCCGCCGCCGACCAGCCCGACCCGGGCATCCCCGGTGATCAGGTTGCCGTCGACCCGGCTGCGTCCGAGCAGGCTGTTGACCAGGGCACTGCGCCGGCGCCGGGCCGGCGGGCTTTTCACGTCCGGCTGGACAACTTCGACGGCCCGTTCGATCTCCTCCTGCAGCTGATCAACCAGCGCCGGATGGACGTCACCGAGGTCGCCCTGCACCAGGTGACGGACGACTTCATCGGTCACATCAAGTCGATGGGTGCCAACTGGGACCTCGACCAGGTCACCGAGTTCCTGGTGATCGCCGCGACCCTGCTGGACCTCAAGGCATCCCGGCTGCTGCCGAATTCATCCGCCGACGACAGCGTCCTCGACGACGACATTTTCCAGGCCCGTGACCTGCTGTTCGCGCGGTTGCTGGCCTACCGCGCCTACCAGCAGGTCGCCGCGCTGTTCTCCGAGCTCGAGGCCGGTGCGCTGCGCCGATACCCCAGGGCGGTGACGCTCGAATCCCGCTACCTCGGCTTGCTGCCGGAGATCACGATCGGTCTGACGCCCGAGCAGTTCGCCTTGATGGCCGCCGCGGTCTTCCGGCCGAAGCCGCCGCCGACCGTCAATCTCGATCACATCCACGCCTCACCGGTGTCGGTGGCCGAGCACACCGCTGCGATGCGGGCGATCCTGACCGACCGGGGCACCGCGACGTTCGGCGAGCTGGTCGCCGGCTGCTCGGCGACCCTGGAGATCGTGGCCCGCTTCCTGGGTTTGCTGAACCTGTACCGGGAATCCGCGGTGGCGTTCGATCAGCCGGAACCGCTCGGCACCCTCACCGTGCGGTGGACCCTCGGATCGGGCGCGGCTGTCGCGGTCGGGTCCCTCTCGGCGACCGACGAGGAGTATGAATGAGCGGCGACCAGCCCACCGTCGCACCCGATCAGGACCTCCTCGACGACCTCACCGGGGTCAGCGCGGCGGCAACATCTGCGGCCAAGAAGGACAATCCGGACGCGCACCAAGTGGTTGCCGACGTGCCGGTGATCGACGACGGCGCCGGTGAAGGCGCCTCCCCTGCGGACCGGGCGCCGGAACTCTTCGCGCTTGAACCTGTGTCCAATGACACCGACAACGGCAGTGCGCCAACGGCTCCCGCTCCCGTCGAGATTGTTCCCGAGCACGATCTGCCGGGTGCGCTCGAGGCGGTGCTGCTGGTGGTGGACGCTCCGGTGACCGAGGCGGCGCTGGCGACGGCTGTCGGGCACCGCGCGGCCCGCGTCCGGGAATTGCTGCTGGAGTTGGCCGCACGGTATACGGCGGCGTCGTCGGGCATCGAACTCCGCGAACTGGGTGGCGGGTGGCGCTTCTACACCCGCGACCGGTTCGCGCCGGTCGTCGAACGGTTCGTGCTGGACGGCGCGCAGGGCCGGTTGTCCCGCGCGGCGCTGGAGACACTGGCCGTTGTCGCGTACCGCCAGCCGGTCACCCGGGCGCGGGTGGCCGGAGTCCGCGGGGTCAACGTCGACGGTGTCGTCCGCACCCTGATGTCCCGCGGACTCATCGAGGACGTCGGCGCCGACCCGGACACCGGCGGACTGCTGTACCGCACCACCGATCTTTTTCTTGAGCGGCTAGGTCTTTCGGACCTCTCGGAACTGCCCTCGCTCGGCCCACTGCTACCCGATATCGAGGGAATTGATGATGTCTGACGACAAGAACGAACCGACCAAGGAACCGCGCAAGGCCCGGCCGAAGACCACGGTCCGACCCAGGCCGGCCACCTCGTCGGCGCGTCCCCGGTCCGCGGATCCCGACGACGAGCAGGACGGCCCGGACGGCGTCCGGTTGCAGAAGGTCCTCGCATCGGCCGGTGTTGCGTCACGGCGCAAGTCCGAGGAGTTGATCAAGGCCGGCCGGGTGAAGGTGGACGGCATCGTCGTCAAAGAGATGGGGATGCGGATCGACCCCGACGAGGCGGTCGTGCATGTCGACGGCAACCGGTTGGTGCTGCGTGCCGACCAGGTCTACCTGGCCCTGAACAAGATGCCGGGGATGCTCTCCACGATGTCCGACGAGCTGGGCCGGCCCAACATCGGGCAGTTGCTGGAGGACCGTCCCGAGCGGCTTTTCCATGTGGGCCGGCTGGACATGGAGTCCGAGGGGCTGTTGCTGTTGACCAATGACGGTGATCTCGCGCACCGGCTCACCCACCCGTCCTACGGCGTCCCCAAGACCTACATGGCGGAGATCCCGGGACCCGTGCCGCGCGACCTCGGTCGCCGGTTGCGGGCGGGTATCGAGTTGGAGGACGGCCCGGCGAAGGTCGATTCGTTCGAGGTGGTCGACGTGCACAACGGTCGCGCGGTGGTGGAGGTCGTCCTGCACGAGGGTCGCAAGCACATCGTTCGACGGTTGCTGGATGCGGTGGATCATCCGGTGTCCCGGTTGGTCAGGACCAAGATCGGTGAGCTGCAGCTGGGCCATCAGCGGCCCGGCACGCTGCGGAAACTGAACCCGGTGGAGATTGCGCAGCTGTACAAGGCGGTCGGGTTGTGAGCGGTACACCCCATCCCGGGGGCGGAGCGGCGCCCGGCGGGCCGTTCGTGATCGCCATTGACGGGCCGGCCGGTACCGGTAAATCGACCGTCGCCCGCCGGGTGGCGCAGGCGCTGAACGCCGGGTATCTCGATACGGGCGCCATGTATCGCATCGTCACCCTGGCCGTGCTCGACGCCGGGGTCGATCCCGACAACGCCGACGCCGTAGCAGAGCTGTTGCCGCAGTTGACGTTCGAGACACCGATCAACCCCGGAATGCAACATCACCGGCTGGCGGACCGCGATGTCTCGACCGAGATCCGTGGAGCGGCGGTCACTCTCGCGGTGACTCCGGTCTCGGCCAACCCCGCGGTGCGCGCCTTTCTGCTCGAGCGGCAGCGTTACCTGGCACATTCCGGTCGAATGGTGGTGGAGGGCAGGGACATCGGCACGGTTGTTGTGCCCGATGCCACCCTGAAGATCTACCTGACCGCGGATGCCGGAGAACGAGCTCGGCGCAGACATCAGCAGAACGTGAACATCAGGGCCCGCGCCGAGAACGGCTCCGGCAGCTCTGCCGCCGGCAGTTCGTCGTCGGGCGGCACCGTGTCGGGGGCCGCTGGGTCCGGCGGCGCCGGGGTCGGAGCCCGAGCTCTCACCGCCGGTACTCCGGCCGGCACGACGCAAACTGCCGATACCGCAGCTGATCTCGCCGCCGTCGCGCAGGATCTGCACCGGCGGGACACCAAGGACAGCACCCGGGCGCACGCCCCGCTGCAGGCCGCGGCCGATGCCGACGTCATCGACTCCTCCACCCTTGAGGTCGACGAGACGGTGTCCAGGGTTTTGGCGCTCGCCAAGGAGCGGGGCGTCCGGTGAGGTGGATCCATCTCGGCGGCACGCATGATCCGACGCCCGAGCACACCGGCCCCAAGGGCATGGATCGCGGCCGCCGGATCGGTATCGCGCTGAGCTTGGTGATGTACCGGATGCGGATTCACGGCATGGGGCGGTTGCCCGCGCAGGGTTCGCTGGTGGTGGTCGCCAACCATCAGAACTTCATGGACGGCGCGGTGCTGTTCGGTGCGTTGACCCGCCGGGTCTCGTTCCTGGTGAAGGCCGAGGCGGTCAAGGGACCGTTGGGCTGGTTGCTGATCAACGTGGGACAGTACGCGGTGGTCCGCGGTGTTCCGGATCGGCAACCGTTGCTGCAGGCGCTTTCTCAGCTGAAGGCGGGCGGCGCGATCGGGATCTTCCCGGAGGGCACCCGCGGTGCCGGGAACGTCGAGACCGTTTTCGCCGGTGCCGGTTGGCTCGCGGCCCGGGCGGGCGCGGCCGTCGTACCGGTCGCGATTCGCGGTACCGATCGTCCGGCGAATGCGCGCCGGCGGTTCCGGCCCGAGGTCCGCGTTCTGGTCGGGGAACCATTTCCGGTTGAGCAGGGCGGTGGCCGGAAGGCCGTCGCGGCGGCGACCGATGCCATTCAAGTACATCTGGCCGCATTGGTGGCCAGCCTTGACGCCGAGATTGCCAAAGACTCGGCGTCCTTAGTGAGGACGACGACGTGAGCGAGACCTTTGACGATGCAGGCACTGTCGGCCAGGCCGATACTGGCGCCGACGGAACCTGGAGCGACGAAAGCGAATTCAGCGGCTGGGAAGGGGAGGACGGCGACGGGCCGGACGACGACGGAATTGTCATTCCCACTCCGACGCTCGCCGTTGTCGGACGGCCGAATGTCGGCAAGTCGACGCTGGTCAACCGGATCATCGGGCGCCGGGAGGCGGTCGTGCAGGACATCCCTGGGGTGACCCGGGACCGCGTTTCGTACGAGGCGCTGTGGCGCGGCCGCAAGTTCACGGTGGTCGACACCGGTGGCTGGGAACCGGACGCCGATGGGCTGCAGGGCGCGGTGGCCGCGCAAGCCGAACGGGCGATGTTGACCACCGACGCGGTGCTGGTGGTGGTCGACGGATCGGTCGGCGCGACGGCGACCGAGGAGGCAATGGCCAAGGTGCTCCGGCGGTCTCGCCGCCCGGTGATCCTGGCGGTGAACAAGGTCGACGACGAGCGCACCGAGGCGGACGCCGCGTCGTTGTGGTCGCTCGGCCTTGGCCAGCCGTACTCGGTGTCCGCGCTGCACGGTCGCGGTTCCGGTGATCTGCTGGATGCGGTGCTGGACGCGCTGCCGGCCACGCCGTCGGAGTTCGCGGCGACCGGGACCGGACCTCGCCGGGTGGCGTTGCTGGGGAAGCCGAACGTCGGCAAGTCGTCGTTGTTGAACAAGCTGAGCGGTGAATCCCGGTCGGTGGTGGATTCGGTGGCCGGAACCACGATCGATCCGGTGGATTCGCTCGTTGAGCTGGACGGGCAGGTCTGGCGATTCGTCGACACGGCGGGACTGCGGCGGCGGGTCAATCAGGCCAAGGGCATGGAGTTCTACGCCTCGCTGCGCACCCAAACCGCACTGGAGGCAGCGGAAGTCGCGATTGTGCTGATCGATTCGTCGGTGCCGCTGACGGAACAGGACCAGCGGGTGATCACCATGGTCATCGAGTCCGGAAGGGCCCTGGTGATCGCCATGAACAAGGCGGATCTTGTCGATGCGGACCGGCGCGAACAGATCGAGAAGGAACTCTCGCACGATCTGAACCGCGTCACCTGGGCCGAGCGGATCAACATCTCGGCGCAGACCGGCCGTGGCGTTCACCGGCTGGCACCGGCCATGCAGACCGCACTGAACTCCTGGGACCGGCGCATTCCCACCGGACGGCTGAACTCCTGGCTCGGCGAACTGATCCAGGCGACACCGCCGCCGGTGCGGAGCGGCAAGCAGCCGAAGGTGCTCTTTGCCACCCAGGCGGCGAACCGGCCACCGACGTTCGTGCTGTTCACCAGTGGATTCCTGGAGGCCGGGTACCGCCGGTTCATCGAGCGCCGACTGCGGGAAGACTTCAACTTCACCGGGTCTCCGGTGCGGGTGAACGTCCGGGTGCGCGAGAAGCGCGGCGGGCGCAAGGGGTAGCACCGCAGCTCGACCCGCGTCATGGATCGGGTGGTCCGTCCGGCTTGCTGGTGAGCAGGTCGGTGATGCGGTGTTGGTTGTTGCGTCTGGGTTTTTGTTCCGGGTCCACCCATGGTGGTGGCACGAATTCGGGGATACCGTCTGCTGCCCATCGGATCTGCCAGTGGCCTTGGTGGATGATCCGGTGATGGTGCCCGCAGAGCAGGCACCCGTTGGCGTAGCAGCTGATCCCGCCGTCCAGCCAGTGCTTGACGTGGTGCGCCTGGGTCCAGCCGGGTGGCCGGTCGCATCCGGGGAACGTGCATCCTTTGTCTCGCTGGGTGATGGCTTTGCGGATGGCGGCGGTGAACAGCCGGTTCGCCCGGCCGACGTCGAGGACCTCGGATGTGGAGCCCATCACCATGGGGATGATGTCGGCGTCGCAGGCGAGGATCCGGGCTTCGGCGGCGCTGATCGCCCCGCCGAGTTCGAGGTAGGCGGCGCCGATCCGTTTCCGGAGGTCGTCGTAGTCGACGGTGATCGTGATGTGCGGGTGTTCGCCGCCGTGGGTGGGGGTGTCGCCGAGGTTCAGGTAGCGGCGCAGCATGTCTTTCAGGGCGTGTCCGCGGCGGACGGCGGCGCTGCGCCGGTCGGGGGTGCCGTCCTCGGCGGGTTGGGGTGCGCTGAGTCCTTCGATGGCTTTGCCGAGTAGTTCGACTCCGAGGTCGTCGAGTTGGCCGCGGATGCCGGTCATGCCGGTGTCGGGGTTGCGGGTGCCGATGGTGAGCTCGACCCGGTCGTGGGGGTCTTTGTCGTTGAGTTTGCCGTCCGGGTCGCAGGACAGGGCAACGGATTTCGCGAAGTTCGCGAACGGTTTGGGCTCTGTGACGGTCCCGGCCTGGACCAAGATGACCTTTGCGGATTCCAGCATTCCCGGGTCCACGTCCGCGGGCATGCCCTTGATGGTGGCGACGATGGTGCGGGTTTGTTCGATGCCGATCATCCCGTCGGCCAGTGCGGCGGCCAGGGCTGGCAGGACCGGGTCTGCGGTGCTGCCGGAGGGTTGTACCTGGGGGAGCACCATTTTCGCGGTGTTCACCCGAGTCCGGGCGTCCGGGGCGGAGATCGTCAGGGTTTCGCGGAGCAACGCGACGGTGGACGCGGCCCCGAAGCTCGCGGCGGTGTGCCGGGCGTCGACCTCCCCGGCCAGCCGGACCTGCGCGGCGTACCCCAATCGGGCGAGCCCTTCGACGGATTGCGCGATGGACAGCAAGTCAAGTTCCGGGACCTTCCACAGGTCCAGTCCCTGCAAGGTTTTCAGGGCGGCGCACGCGACTGCGATCTCGGCCTGTGCCGAGTCGTGTACCGAGGTCAACCCCATAAAAACAGACTAGCGTTCGACACCGACAGTGGCGCTTGTGACCGTTCTGTCGCAGCTCCTAATCCGACACCCGCCGCAGGTTCCGCGGTGGCCGGCGACCAGGGTAGGTGTGTGCCGCCGGCCGATGTCTGGCACGGCCGGTTGTTCCGTCGAGGGATTGCGCATGCGAATCGCGGCCGATGAAGAACCACCGCCACTTAGGGAAGAGGGCCCACACTGCAGCAACTGGCTGCGCAGGCGGCAACCTATTCAGCGCTGCCTCCGACCCGTCGCGATTCCGCTAACAACCAGTGCGCAACCCAGGACGGCGGCGATCAGCTGCAGGTAGTGATTGCCGACGAACCCGGACGTGGCGACTTGGCTCCAGTCCGTGACCGCCCCGACCAAGCTGCCGACGGCAACGGCCAGCAGCGCGATGCCGGCGGCCACATAGCGCACGGTGTTACTCGGGCGGGTCGGGTGGAGTCCGCTATGCGTCGACTCCGACTGCGGTGTGCTCGTTGTGGTGGTCATGATGCCCTCCGGGAGATTGCGGGTGTCCGGGGCGGCTGCCTTGTTGCGGCCCTGGGACAACCCTCCCGCGAACGCAGCCGGCGGTCAGTCGGCCGGTTGCCGGCTCCGCCGGTGGATTGCGCTGTCCACCAATCAGGGGACAGTCAGCCGGGACCCGAGATCCGACCCGAGTGCGGCGTTCAGCGCAACGGGAACCGGGCGCCGATCGGGCGGACCGGGCCGGTCGACCGGACAGGTTCGCCGCGAAGCTCCAACTCGGCCAGATACACAAGGACATCCGCGGCGGTGCGGCGCGGGAATCGAGCGCCGACCGGAAATACCGGCGCGCTGGCGACATGAACTCGCGCCGTGTCAGCGGGCAGGGGGCTGAACCGAGCGCGGCCCCCCCGCGGGAATCGAGCGCCGACCGGAAATGTGGTCCGTGAGCGACGCGATGGCGTTCCAACGGCGTCGCCAGACGTATCGGATGCAAGATCGATGAGGGCAGCGGACATCGTGAAACTCCCTGTCATGGAATGGTTGTCGCTCCAGGACTGAGAGGCCTGAGCGGCTGGCAACAAGGAGTACGGGCGAGGTGTTCGGACGGTTCTCGGACCAGCATGTGACCGCCATCACCCCGAGCCGCTCGGCCGGCACCGCACGCGGGTACGCGCGCTGCAAGCGGGTTACCAGCCGACGGCCGCTCCGGTCAGCGCACGCGGATCCGAGGCTCCGGCCAGCATCCCGTCACCTCGGAGGACGATCGCGTGCGCGTGCCCCACGTTGAACCCGGGTTCCGCCCGGACCACCTGATGACCCCGGGCGGCCAGTCCGGTCACCCAGGACGCGGGCGCGGTGGACTCCACGGTGGTGACCTGCGGACCGTCGCCCGACCAGGTCGAGAACCCGCCGCCACCGAGGGTCCAGCGCGGCGCAGTGATGGCCTGACCGGGCGTCTCGCCGTTGCGCAGCAACCGGGCGAGCAGCTGCAGCACGACCTGCGGCTGGATGTCCCCGCCCATCGTGCCGAGCACCGCAACCAGTTCGCTGCCATTCGTCACCAGGGCCGGGGCGAGGGTGTGTGGTGGGCGGCGGCCCGGGGCGAGCTCGGCGGGATGGCCGGGGATCAGGCTGAATCCGATCCCGCGGTTCTGCAGGAAGATGCCGGTGCCGGGCACCACCAGCCGGCAACCCCACCCGGCGGCATTGGACTGGATCAACGAGACGCCCATCCCGTCGTCGTCCACTGTGCAGAGATGGATCGTTCCGCCGGCCGCCGGTGGAACCGAAGGCCCCGTGCGGCGGAGCGGATCGATTGCCGCCCGGCGAGCATCGAGGCGATCATCCTCCAGCAGGCAGCGTCCGCAGGCGTCGTCGAACAAGACCGCGTCGCGGTCGTAACCGGCCCACCGGGCGGCCTCGGACAGCAGGTGGGCCCACGCGGGGTCGTCCGGATCGTCCGGCAGGTCGAGGCCGTCGGCGATCCGGGCACCGGCCAGGTTCAGGTAGCCCTGGGAGGGCGGCGGTACGGTCCAGACGTCCCGATCCCAGGCCGTGACGTGCAGCGGATCTTCCCAGCCGGCCAGCGGGTTCTCGAGATCTGCAGCACTGAAAAGTCCGTCGCCCAGTGCGATCAGGCCCGCTCCGAAGGCGCCGTTGTAGAACCCGGCCCGACCGTCGCGGACGATGGCGTCCAGCGCCTGCGCCACCAGCGGTCGCCGGACCCGGTCGCCGGTGTGCAGACCGCCGGCCGGCAGATAGTCGTCGGCGCCGGCCACCCGGGTGATCTGTGCAGTGGCCCGCGCCAGCAACGGTGAGGCGGGAAATCCCTGTTCCGCATAGCTCCGGGCGGAGGCCACTACCTCGGCGAGCGGGAGTCGACCGAACCGCTCGTGCAGCGCGAGCCAGCCATCCACGCAGCCGGGAATGGTGGCCGCCCTGACGTCATCGAACATCGGCATTGCCGTCATTCCCGCCGCCCGCAGGGCCCCGGCGTCGGCACCGGAGCCCGCCCGCCCCACGGCGACCAACGCGGCTGGTGCGCTCGCACCGTGGTGGACCAGGGCGAAAAGGTCGCCGCCCATCCCGCACATGTGCTGCGTGGTGACGGCCAGCACGGCGCTGGCGCCGACGGCCGCATCGGCCGCGCTACCGCCGGCGCGGAGCAGCGCGGCACCGGCCGCCGACGCGAGATGATCGACTGTGCAGACCATCCCGCGGGGGGCGTAGACGGTTCGTCCGGCGTCGGGTGGGGTCATTGCCGAACGGTATCCCCGGACCGAGGTTGTTACTGCTCGGTGACGTCTGCCGGCTTCGTCGCGGGCGATGAAATCGCATCGGCCCGCCGAGCACGGAGAGTGATTTGCTTGACCGCAGAAGGGTCAGATTCGGGCAAACAACACCCGAATAGGATGTCGTGATCTCACCATATTCACGTATTGTGCAATGCGTGTGCCGGTTGAGTGGGTATCGGCCCTTCAGCTCTTGGTGGCCAGCGGTTTCCCCAACAAGCACTCAAAACGCCAGCACTCGAATAGAATCGTACGTTCCGGACGCCGGATCCGAGAGGTAAGGGAGCAGGGTGTGAACGCTTCGCCTGAGGACGCCCAGAGCAGCAGCGATTTCGAGTCCCTTTCGATTGACGACGAGGGAATGCTGATTCTGGTGTGGCCCCGCGGGGTCACGATCACCGGACCGGCCGCCCGGCATGCGATGGACGAGGTGAATCGCATCTGCGGTGACGCCCGCCGCCCGATGCTGGTGGACATGGCAACGACGAAGTCCGTCGCCAGGGAGGCCAGGGTCGTCTTCGGCGAAAGGTGCGCCGCGTCGAGGATCGCGATGCTCGGCCGGAGCCCGGTCGATCGGGTGATCGCCAATTTCGCTTTGGGCCGGATTCCGCCTCGACCGCCCTGCCCGACGAAGTTCTTCACCGATCGAGACCAGGCTTATGCGTTCCTTCGGGAAGGCATGAATGACCGAAACGTTTGATGACGGGCGCCTTGACCAGTTGGTCGACCTGATCGTCCAACTATCTTCCGGCGACCTTTCTGCACGGCTCGAACCGTCACCGGCGCGGGATTCACTCGATGCCGTCATCACCGGAATCAACCTGCTCGCCGAAGAGCTCGAATTGACGATGGAGGAGCGCATCGCCGAGCGCACCCTGGTGCTGGAGCAGGCGCGCATTGCCCTGGAAAGAATGGCGCTGTACGACCCCCTCACCGGGCTGGCCAATCGCACGCTGCTCGGCGATCGCATTCGACAGGCCAACCTCGGATCCGAGCGGGGCGGCAGGCCGCCCTGCGTGCTGGTGCTGGATCTCGACGAATTCAAAACCGTCAACGACGGTCTCGGTCACAGTGCCGGCGATCGCATCCTGATCGACGTCGCCCGGCGGTTGACCAGTGTGGTGCGAGAAACGGACACCGTCGCCCGATTGGGGGGCGATGAGTTCGCGATCCTGATGCCGGACATTTCCGAGGATGACGCGCTGCGGGTCGCCGAGCGGGCACTCAAGGAGCTGCACAGCCCGTTTTCGGTGAGCGATCGGGCGGTCTGGGCGGGCGCCAGCATTGGGCTCTGCTACGGACGGCCCGGGCAGGGCACCGACTACCTGCTGCGTGATGCCGACACCGCGATGTATGTGGCGAAGGCCAAGGGCCGCGGCAACATTCAGGCCTTCAAACCGGAAATGCACCAGATGGCCAGCGAGCGGTTGCGGATTGCGTCCGAGCTCGGGGAGGCCATCGATCGGGGGGAACTCGACCTGTACTACCAACCGATCGTCGAACTGAAATCCGGCCGTATCGTCGGCGCCGAGGCTCTGGTCAGGTGGTTGCATCCCGAGCGGGGCCTGCTGTTGCCCGGCGACTTCATTCCCGTCGCCGAGGACAGCGGGCACATCATCGAACTCGGTCGCTGGGTTGTCAGTGCGGCCATTGCTCAGCTGCGGGTCTGGGAGCTGGAATTCCCGGTCACCGCGTTCCAGTTGCACGTCAACCTGGCGCCCGTTGAGGTGCGGTGGCCGGGAATGGCCGAGTTCATTCGCGATGCGCTGGATCGCAGCGGTGTTCAACCGCACCGACTCGCCCTGGAGATCTCCGAAACTGGTTTGATGACCGGCGATGTCGCCGGTTTGGCCGCGTTGATGACCCTCAAGAACCTGGGGGTCGGCGTGGAAATCGACGATTTCGGGACGGGGTATTCGTCAATCAGCTATCTGCGACGGCTGCCGATCGATACCGTCAAGGTGGATCAATCCTTGATCCGGGATATTGCCACGGACAGCCAGCAGGCAACATTCGTCTCGGCCATTCTGCGGTTGATCGAATCAGTTGGCCTGCGCAGTGTCGTGGAGGGAATCGAAACCGCCGCCCAGCGGGACCAACTTCACCACCTGGGATGCCTGTATGGCCAGGGATTCTTCTTCAGCGAGCCGGTTCCGGCCGAGCTGATGACCAGCCTGCTGGCCCACCAGAACAGCGCGCCAGCGGGCTGATCGGTCCGCGGACGCACATGCCGCCCTATTCGTCCAGCGGGTGAGCGCCGATCGGCAGCAGGCCGGCGGAGACCAGCTCGATCGTCACGGTCACCGCCAGCACCTGGACAAGCAGCAGCCCGATCAGCACCAGAAGCTGGACGGCCGCGGCCTGCAGTGGCGAAGCACCGGCCAGCAGGACACCGACGAACGCGCCCGGGAGGGTCACCAGGCCAACCGTCCGGGTCTGATCCAGCCCAGGGATAAGGGCGATGCCAGCCGCCTCCCGACCGACAAGCGTCACCCCGTCCCGGCGTGACAATCCGAGGGACAGTGCCGCCTCGTAGGAGCCGCGGTGGTTGGTGAGTTCCTCGGTGAGCCGGCGCCCGGCGATCGACGTGGCCGTCATCGCGCCGCCGATCAGGATGCCGGCGGTCGGCAGGATCGCGACCGGCTCGAGGGGCATCACGGTGCTCAGCAGAATCGCGGCGATCGTGGGGACGATTCCGGCGAGGATCGGCACCGTGGTCCACCAGCCGCGAGGGCGGAGCGAGCCGGTGATGCGGTGCGCCGACGTCCCCGCCGCGACGGCCACCATCAGCGTCAGGAACAGGGCGGTCAGCGCCAGTGACTGCAGGACGAACCCGATGACCAGGCTCACTGCGGCCAACTGGGCGACGGCACGAGTCGCCGCGACCACCACGTGCCGGGCAGTACCAAGGCCGGCCAGCCTGGTGGCAACCGCCGCGGCTGCGGTCAACGCGACGACCAGGACAGCGAAGGGCCAGCCAAGGGTGACGGTGTTCATCGAGCCTCCCGGTCTTCGGTGTACCCGGCGCCGGGCGGTGCTGCAGAGTGTGTCAGCCAAGGGGCCCGGCTGAGGTAGTCTTCAGGGCGCCCGGGTCGCCCCGGGTGGCCGGGATGTGGCGCAGCTTGGTAGCGCACTTGACTGGGGGTCAAGGGGTCGCAGGTTCAAATCCTGTCATCCCGACGGTCGAGAAAGGCGGCAAACCACCAGGTTTGCCGCCTTTTGCCCTTAAACTCGATCCTCATTCAGGATCAACTGAGTCACTCAACGCTTCCGGGTCGGAAGCACAGTGTCCCGAGACTGCTGCTCGCACGGCGGGTAGCCAGGACGTTGCCGTAGAGGCGGTCGTGACCTGTTAGTGAAGGTCCAGAATGATCCCAATGGCCTCGTCGATTCGCTGCATGTCATCGCTGAGCAGATGACCGACCAGTGGACCGAGAACGTTGTTGTCGACCGCCCTCAACTGCTCGGTGAGCACCTGAGTGCTCGTGCCGTCCGCGTCCCACACAACAGTGGGTCGAAGCACTCCAGATTGTGCGCTGGTTGACGTCGGGCACACCAGGGTGGTCGACAGTTCAAAGTGTGATGCTTGCACGACGACTGCGTATCTCAACCCTTGTTGCTCATGGCCTTGACCAACGAAACGGACCTGGTGAACGTCACCACGCACTGAGGTTGCTCATGTCCCGGTACACCTTCTCGGAGATGGCCCGCTGGGCCGGATCAGACATGATCGCCTCCATCTCGGCGATGGCCTGAGCCTTCCGCGCAGCACGGCGCGCGGCTCTGATGGCGTTGCGGATGACCTCGGAGACCGGGGTGCCATCCGCGGATAACTCCGCCAGGGCGGCCCTGGTTTCCGCATCCGCCCGGAAGTTGATCTGCGTCACTGTCGGGGCCCGCGTTTCTATGGCGGCCGCAGCGGCTTCAGTCGCCTTGACCCCTGGATCTGATGCCCTCGTAGCCATCGCACCAGTATAGCGAAATGTATAGCGTTTCGACGTTTCAGGGGCGAAGATGGCCCGGTCCTGGTCAGAGATTGGTCACCGCGGGCATGCTGTCGAACCGGTGCAGCAGTCCGGTGTGCCGGCGGTAGGGTCGCGGCTTCGGCAGCAACGCCAGCTTGGGTATCGCGGTGGCCAGGCTGGAAACGACCTGGGCGCCGACCATGACGCCGTAATGCGAGCCGATGCAGTAGTGCGGAACGTCGCCGAAGGGCCGCGCGTTCTTGCCGTCGGACCGGTCGATATCGAATTCGTGCGGGCGGGAGAACATGCTCTCGTCACGATTGGCGGCCGGCAGGTGAACCTCCACCCACTGGTTCCGCTTCAACCGGGCTCCACCGACGACGCAATCGCGGGTGACCTTCATCAGCGGCTTCGGGAACGGTGGATAGAACCGAAGTGCTTCCGCCTCAGCGGCTCTCGCCCGATCAAGGTCGGTCAGGTCTCGGAAGTCGCCGGTTTGCAGGGTGAAGTAGACGGTCGCCGTTGCGGCCGTGCCGGGAGTGTCGCTGCCGGCGGCGATCACCGACCAGAGCAGGCTGATCACGTCGGACCTGCGCAACCGAAGCGTTCCGATCGTCGCTCCGGCGAGATATTCGCGGGCGAGTTCGCCGAGCAATCCCGGCGCAGCGGTGCCCGAGCGCTCGGCACCGATTGCCTGGGTCAACAGCGTGTCCAGCCGCCGCCGGATGTCGGGTTGGCGATTGAGTGCGGCCAATGAATCCGATTCGTTGAAGACGCGCATCCACTCCCGGAAGACGGGCGCCAGTTCATCGTCGACACCCATGATCCTGGCCATCATCCGGAAATGGACTTCGTTGGAGTAGTTCCCGACATCGAGGATCCGGTCGTCCCCGGCCAGCGTTTCCTGCAGGACCTCATCGGCCATCGTGCGCACGTCGATCGCGAGCGATCGGGCCGCGGTCGGCTTGAACGGACGGGAGATCAGCTTGCGGACGTCGGTGAGGGCGGGCTCGTCCAGCATCCATGGGCCGCCGTTGTTGACGTGCCCGATGCCCAGCCGGCGCCGCAGCACGCGGGACAGCCGCGGTTCGAATGCTTGGGACAACGGCCCGGAGATGCCGCGGGCGCGCAGTGCCTCCTCGGTCCGCCGGTAGTCGCTGATGTGCAGGACCTCCATCCGCTGTCGGCCGACCGGCAGCTTCATGTGGGTCTCCGTCATGAACGGTTCGGTCGGTACGAACAGCGTTTGCGCGGTCACCGGGACCAGCAGTTCGGGCGCTTGCGGCGCGGCAGCTCTGGCGCGGTCGAGGTTGGCCAGGAACGTGCTGGTGACCTCTGCGGGACCGCGCACAATGGGCGGTTGAACGGTTGCCAATTCGTGGCGCACCCAGTCGCTCCGTCCACATGAATCAGCCGGCATCCCGCCGGTTGCAGTGCCCTGGAGATGATATCTAGGTTGGTCCTCGTTTTCGTCTTTCTTGCAGGTGAGAGCGCATTTTGGAACGAATTTTCGCCGCAGGATCACGTTCGGTCATCGCGCGTGCACAATGGGCACAACTTTGCGGCTGGCGATAGTCTGCGTCGCACCCGCCCGACCACGAAGATCGATGCTCTCACTCGCCGACTACTGGATTTGGGATAGCTGGATCGCCGATGACGGCGAGACCTATCACCTGTACTTCTTGCAGGCGCCGCGGTCTTTGGTCGACGCCGGCCACCGGCACACCTCGGCGCAGCTCGGGCATGCGACCTCAACGGACCTGACTAACTGGACCTATCAGGGTGTCGCGCTCGCACCCGGGCCGCGAGGCCACTGGGACGATCTCGCGTTGTGGACGGGTTCGACGGTGTAGGGCGATGACGAGGTCTGGCGGATGTACTACACCGCGATCTCCAGCGCCGGACGCGGCGCCCTCGACCAGCGCATCGGGCTGGCCGAGTCCGACGACCTGCTCACCTGGCGGCGGGTCGGCGACCGACCGCCGTTGACGGCCGACCCGCGTTGGTACAAAACGCTCGGCGTCGAGGATGACCCGGACGCCAGCCAAACGTGGCGTGATCCGTTCGTCTTCCGTGACCCGGACGGCGACGGCTGGCACATGCTGATCACCGCCCGGGACAAGGGCGCCCCGCGGTTGGACGACGGCGTCATCGGTCATGCGCGCAGCGCCGACATGGTGCTGTGGGAACTCGGCCCGCCGATCTCGGTGCCGGCCGGGTTCGGGCAGATAGAGGTTCCGCAGGCCCGACTGGTCGACGGCGGCCGACGCTGGTCTTCACCTGCCACCCCGACGTGCAGACCGCGGAACGCAAGGAGCGATCAGGGCTCTACTGCACGTGGTCCGTGCCGGGGGAGTCGCTGACCGGTCCGTGGGACATGAGTAGGGCCCAACCTTTCGAGGCCGAGCCCGACCTGTTCGCAGCGCCGTTCGTGCAGGAGCGATCGGGCGCCTGGAACCTCCTCGGCTTCGTCAACCTGGAACCGAAGGGCATCAACTCCTTCGACATCATCGACCCGATTCCGGTGCGACTGCTGGATGGTGCCGTGGCCGCGGCGTCCGGGTATGAACCGATCGGCGCGGCACTGCTCGCACGGAACGCCGCAGCTCGTTCGCTGGTCTGACGCCTGGAGTCGGTGCTGTTCGGGCCCACAGGTTCCACTCGCCGGGCCTTGCGGGCTCTTGTAGGTTCGGCGTGTGCGAACTTTGCCGGTGATTGCCGTGAACGCCACCGACACCGTTGGACCCACCAGGCTGCGGCTGCTGACCGCCGGCAGCGTCAAGCTGCCCGTCGTGGTTGTGGGGCAGGTCGACGGTGCACCCGCCTATTACGTCTTCGACGTCGCAACACTGCAGGCCGCGATGACGAATCAGCTGTCCCCGACCTCGCTGGCAGCGGCATTGGACACCGACAACCTGGTCGCCAGGTCGCCCGTCACCAAGGCCGAGGAACGAACCGCGGAACCCGGGTCGCCGGTGGTGGAGAACGGTCGGCTGATCGGCGTCATCGCCGAGGACGAGCCGGAACGCAAAGAGCCGGGCGAAGAGGACATGAATCGCGGGGCATCGAGTTCTGATTCCGAATCCGGCCGTAAACGTGGCCTCTGGCAGCGGCTATCGCGATCAGGCGAGTAGGCACGCCGCTCGACCGTGGCCGCTCGGGACACCCGACGATGTGTCTGGACAACGTTCCGGGCGTTGTCCAGACCGCTCAGGTGTTGTCCAGTCGGGCTAATGAACAGACGCCAGGTCAGTCAGCGCGGCGCCGGAACAGCTTGCTGCCCAGCCACACCAGCGGGTCGTACTTCCGGTCCACGACGCGTTCCTTCATCGGGATGATCGCGTTGTCGGTGATCTTGATGTGCTCCGGGCAGACCTCGGAACAGCACTTGGTGATGTTGCACATGCCGATGCCCTGGTGCGCCTGGGCGAATTCGCGGCGGTCCGTCCTGGCGTCGAGCGGGTGCATATCCAATTCGGCGGCCCGAATGAAGAACCGCGGACCGGAGAATGCAGGCTTGTTCTCCTCGTGGTCGCGGGTGACATGGCAGACGTCCTGGCACAGGAAGCATTCGATGCATTTGCGGAATTCCTGCGAACGCTCCACATCGACCTGGGCCATCCGGTACTCGCCGGGTTTGAGATCGGCCGGCGGCGCGAACGCCGGGATCTGCCGCGCCTTCTGGTAATTGAACGACACGTCCGTCACCAGATCGCGGATGACCGGGAACGCCCGCATCGGGGTCACGGTGATCACCTCGTCATCGGTGAACGTCGACATCCGCGTCATGCACAGCAATCTCGGGCGGCCATTGATCTCGGCGCTGCAGGAACCGCACTTGCCGGCCTTGCAATTCCAGCGGACCGCGAGGTCGCCGGCCTGGGTGGCCTGCAATCGATGAATGATGTCGAGGACGACCTCGCCCTCGTTCACCTCGATGGTGTAGTCCTTGAGCTCGCCACCCGACGAGTCGCCCCGCCACACCCGGAACTTCGCGTCCCGGCTCATGACTGCACCCCGCTCGTGCCTCGCAGGGTGCAGTCATGACGGTGTTCATGATTCGCTCGGCAAGCCTCGCTCATGCCTGACCTCCTGGTGCAGTGCCTGCGGGGGGTTCTTCGGTGCCGACGAAACCGACGAGTTCGTCCGCGGTCAGGTATTTCTCCAGCTCGGAGCGTTCGAACAGCGCGAGCAGATCGGGCCGGATGGGCGGGCTCGCCTGCTCGATGACGGCGATCCCGTCACCGTCGATGGTGCTGATCAGCAGTTTGCGTCGCCAATCCGCGCTCATCCCCGGGTAGTCGTCCCGGGTGTGCCCGCCGCGGCTCTCCTGCCGGATCAACGCGGAGCGGGCGATGCACTCGCTGACCATCAGCATGTTCACCAGGTCCAGCGCGAGGTGCCAGCCGGGGTTGAACTGCCGGTGCCCCTCAACACTGACCGCGGCGACGCGTGGTTTCAGCGCGTTGATCGCATCGAGGGCCTGCTGGATCTCCGCCTCCTTGCGGATGATGCCGACCAGGTCGTTCATCAACTGCTGCAGCTCACGATGCAATGTGTACGGGTTCTCGCCGACCCCGTCGGCGGGCGGCTGGAACGGCGCGACCGCGCGTTCGGCGGCGGCCTCGATCGTGCCGGGTTGCACTTGTGGGATCGCGCCGGCCAAGGTCCGGACGTAGTCGGCTGCGCCGATCCCCGCACGGCGGCCGAAGACCAGCAGGTCGGACAGCGAATTGCCGCCGAGCCGGTTGGACCCATGCATACCTCCGGACACCTCGCCGGCCGCGAACAGGCCCGGAACCCTTGCGGCGGCTGCGGTGTCGGGATCGACCTCCACCCCGCCCATCACGTAATGACAGGTCGGCCCGACCTCCATGGGCACCTTGGTGATGTCGACGTCGGCGAGTTCGGAGAACTGATGGTGCATCGACGGCAGCCGCCGTTTGATCTCCTCGGCCGGCAATCGGGTAGAGACGTCGAGGAAGACGCCGCCGTGTTCGGTGCCGCGGCCGGCCTTGACCTCGGAGTTGATCGCCCTGGCCACCTCGTCCCGGGGGAGCAGGTCGGGTGGCCGCCGGTTCTTCTCCGAGTCCTGGTACCAGCCGTCCGCCTCCTCCTCGGTCTCCGCGTACTTCGCGCGGAACACCTCGGGGACGTAGTTGAACATGAACCGGGTGCCCTCGGAATTGCGCAGCACCCCGCCGTCACCGCGGACGGACTCGGTGACCAGGATGCCCTTCACCGAAGGCGGCCAGACCATCCCCGTCGGGTGGAACTGGACGAACTCCATGTTCACCAGGGTCGAGCCGGCCCGCAGCGCGAGGGCGTGGCCGTCGCCGGTGTACTCCCAGGAATTGCTGGTGACCTTGAAGGATTTTCCGATCCCGCCGGTGGCCAGGATGACGGTCGGCGCCCGGAAGATGACGAACTTGCCGGTTTCCCGTCGGTACCCGAATGCCCCGGCGATCGCCCCCGATTCGTCGGTGAGTAGTTCGGTGATGGTGACCTCGGCGAACACCCGCAGGCCCGCATCTGTGTCCTCGACCCCCGGTGTGGCGGCGTCGGCCTCGGCCGCAGCACTGTCCTCGTCCTGCCGGAGCGAGACGATCTTCTGCTGCAGGGTGCGGATCAGCTCGAGACCGGTCCGGTCGCCGACATGGGCCAGTCGCGGGTACTCGTGCCCGCCGAAGTTGCGCTGACTGATCCGGCCGTCCGGGGTGCGGTCGAACAGCGCGCCGTAGGTTTCCAGCTCCCACACCCGGTCCGGTGCCTCCTGCGCGTGCAGTTCGGCCATCCGCGGATGGTTCAGGAACTTGCCGCCGCGCATGGTGTCGCGAAAATGAACCTGCCAGTTGTCCTTGGAATTGACGTTACCCATCGATGCGGCGATGCCGCCCTCGGCCATCACGGTGTGCGCCTTGCCGAACAGTGACTTGCAGATGATGGCGGTCCGCATGCCCTCCTCACGCGCCGCGATGGCGGCCCGCAGTCCGGCCCCGCCGGCGCCGATGATCAAGACGTCGTAGCTGTGCTCCTCGTGATCTGTCATGCCATTGCACTTGTCGGCGCAGTACCCGTTGACATGCCGTCCAGCGGTGGTGAGCCGACGATGCTGCCGTCGGTGATTGCTGTGTTCAACAAAGGGGTGTGCCTCCCGGGCTGTACCGCGTCAGGTGAGCGTATTTCTGGTGGTGCGTGTTCTGGTCAGGGGTCAGAAGAACCGGAGGTCGTTGATGGTCCCGGTGGCCAGCATGACGATGTAGAAGTCGGTGACGGCCAACCAGATCAGCGACACCCAGGCGAGCAGCATGTGTCTGGCGTTCAGCTTCGAGATCTGCTGCCACGCCTTGTATCTGATCGGATGCTTGGAGAAGTGCCGGAGCTTGCCGCCCATGATGTGCCGGCAGGAATGGCAGGACAGGGTGTAGAGCCAGATCAGCGCGGCGTTGATCAGCAGGAAAACGGTGCCGAGGCCCATGTGCCCCCACTCGCCGTCCGCGTTGCGGAAGCCGAGGATCGCGTCATAGGTCAGGATGACGCCGAAAACCATTGCGGCATACCAGAAGTAACGGTGGATGTTCTGCACGATCAGCGGGAACCGGGTCTCGCCGGTGTACCGCTTGTGCGGTTCTGCGACGGCACAGGCGGGCGGGGAGAACCAGAACGCCCGGTAGTAGGCCTTGCGGTAGTAGTAGCAGGTCATCCGGAAACCCAACGGGAAAATCAAGATGATCAACGCGGGGGACAGCGGCCACCAGCTGATCGGCTGACCGAAATCACTGGCCTCCGGTGTGCAGCCGGTGGTCAGGCACGGCGAATAGAACGGTGAGAGATAGGGCGCGGAATAGTAGTAGTCGAATTGAAAGGCGCGAATGGTTGCGTAGACACCGAAGAGGAACAGCCCTATCCCCGTCGCGGCAGGGGCCAGCCACCAGTTGTCTTTCCGCAGCGTCTTAGCTGCCAGGAGTGCGCGTCCTGGGGTATTGACCCCGCTCAACGACTCTGCCCGTGGTAGCCGCCAAGACCCTCTTGGTCGTAGTCGTTGCCCCACATCTTCGGGTCGTACGGCTCGTCGCTCATCTGGAAGACGGCGGGTCCGGTTGCCGATCCCACGGCAACGATGGGCGTGTCGGGCGAACGCAGGGCCTCCGCATCGGTGGCGTCCAGCTGGAGTCGCTCAAGGTCGTTGCACAGGCGGGCGACCACGGAGACCTTTCCGTGGGTGTGCGACAGCTGGGCAACAGCGGACTTCAATTCGTCGATGGAGCGTTGCAAGGCGAGGAGCGCGGAGTCGGTCATCAAACCTCCCGGTCGGCGGCGAGAGAGCGTTGCAGTGTGACGATCGCCACGTGGTAGCGATCTTGTTGACCCTAGCCCCGCAGCCCGCTCGCTGTCAGCAGGACGGGCGAGCGGTCTGCCGGCCCGCAGACGTAAGCTGCCGCAGCGACCGACCTGCAGGAGCGGAATCAGAGATGGCAGAAACGAAGTCGACCGGGCCCGGTGCGTTGCTGCTCACCCCCGGCGCGGGTGCCACCCGCGATCAACACACCCTGGTGGCCGTCGAGAACGCAGTCGCGCCGCTGCCCTGCCGTCGGGTCGATTTCCCTTACCGGCTGCAGGGCAGACGCGTTCCGGACAAGGCGCCGGTCGCGATTGCGCATCTGATCGAGCAGGCAGCACAGCTGAGCACCGAGGCGGCGATCGACCCGGCCCGGCTGGTCCTGGGGGGTCGGTCCTACGGCGGGCGAATGTGCTCGATGGCGGTCGCGCAGGGCCTGCCGGCGGCCGGGCTGATTCTGTTGAGCTACCCGCTGCACCCGCCCGGAAAGCCGGCGAACCTCCGGACGGAACACTTCCCGGCGATCACGGTCCCGGTACTGCTGATCTCCGGCAAGAGCGACCCCTTCGGCTCGCCGGCGGAATTCGACGCCCACCTGGCGGCCATTCCCGGCCCGGTGACGCAACTCTGGCTGACCGGCGGACATGATCCGCGGAATGCGGATGCCACCATTGCCGCCGCTGTGCTGGACTGGCTCGCTGCGCTGTGACCCTCGGTGGCCACCGTGATGGTGCCATTCGGGGGCATTTCCAGATGCAGCGGGCGGAGCCCAGCGCCTGCCGGACGCGCGGCCGTTACGGTCGTGGCGAGGGTAGGAGGCCCACGATGGTCCGACGTCGTGCCATGTCATGCATTCTCGCGCTTTCGCTTGCGGCGTCCGCCTCGGTGCTGACCGCGGCACCCGCCGCCGCTGCCCCTTTGCCGCCGCCGAAGCTGGCGGTCTCTGTCGTGGTGGGGGGTTTGCAGAATCCCTGGGATCTCGGCTTCACGCCGGACGGCGGAATGGTGTTCACCGAACGGCCCGGCCCGATCAAGTACCGCGTTGCGGCCACGGCCGAGATTCGGCAGCTCGCCCGGCCGGCGGACGTGGTGGCGCAGGGGGAGGGCGGGATGTTGGGCGTGGTCGTCGATCCGGCCTTCACGACGAACCGGCGCATCTACACCTGTTTCCTGTCGAACAAGGGTGGATCGCTCGACGTCCGGCTCGTCCGCTGGCGGATGAACGACGCGGCAACTGCGCTCACCGATCGCGCCGACATCGTCACCGGGATCCCGGTCAGTTCGGGCCGGCATTCCGGGTGCCGGCCGCGGTTCGGCCCGGACGGCCGGATTTGGCTGGGCACCGGTGACGCGGCAATTGCGACCGTTCCGCAGAGCCCGACCTCGCTGGGCGGCAAGGTGCTGCGGGTGGACACGAACGGTCAGGCCGTCGCCGGAAATGCTCCAGCACCATTCGACCCGCGGATCTACAACTACGGCCACCGCAATGTGCAGGGCATCGCCTTCAGCCCCGGCGGCAAGGCCTTTTCGATCGAGCACGGCACCGGGCGGGACGACGAGGTCAACCGCCTGTACCCCGGCGCGAACTACGGCTGGGACCCGAGGCCGCTCACCGGCGCGGTTTCCTATGACGAGTCACGGCCGATGACCGACCTGGTGCGCTACCCCGCCGCAGTGTCGGCGGCCTGGTCGTCCGGCAGCCCGACCATCGCTCCGTCCGGCGGGACCTTCCTGAGCGGCCCGCGTTGGAAGGCCTGGGAGCGGTGCCTGGCGATGGCGGTGCTGAAACGGCAGCAACTCCGGATCCAATGCTTCAACACCGCCGGCACGGTGGTGACGACACAGACGACGCTGATCACCGATCGCGGTCGGTTGCGATCCGCCGTCCTCAATCCCACCAACAACAACCTCTACATCGCGACCGACCAGAACCCAGGCGTCATCCTGCGGGTGGTGGTCACGGGGTAGGCCAAGTCGGTCCGACGGGCAGGCTAGCCGCCGGAAATGACGCCCAGCGAGACGAAGCAGTAGGACGCGATCACCGGCAGCACGATGAACATCAGGGCAGCCTGAATCGGATTTCCCTTCAGGCCGTCCGTCCCGCGGGTGCCGAGCGCACCCAACACCGCAACGCAGACCGCCATGACCAGTACCGGAATCCACATGGACGTCGGCCTCTCAGTTGAGTCGAGTGATCGACGCTCTTGAGCCCGCATATCGCGGGAAAGTCTACTCAACTCGCGGCGGGTCCTCGGTGTGCGGGCGCAGGTCGCTCCACTGCTGGGCGATCCGCGCGATCCCCAACTGCCGCACGCACTTCTGCGCCGCCATCCCGACAGCCTCGGTGAAGGTGGGAAAGGCGAAGGGCAGGTCGGCCAATTGCTCGACCCGCATGTTGGTCGCCATACAGGCCGCGACCATCTGGATCAGTTCGGCGGAGTACTCGCCCAGCACGTGCGCGCCGAGGATGTAGTGCCGGTTGGACTCCACGATCAGCTTGCAGAAGCCGCCTGAGCGGGCGTCAACGACCGGGCGAAGCAGATCGTCGTAGCGGACGATCGCGACCTCGCAGTCGAAACGCGCCCGTGCCTCCTCCTCGGTCAGGCCGACACTGCCGTACTCAGGGTCGGTGAATGATCCGGTCGGCACGATCTCGTGGCTGTTACGCCGGCTGGTACCCATCACGGCGTTCTCCGCGGCGACCAGACCTTGCTGCCGGGCGCTGGGCACCAACATGCTGATCCCGTTGATGTCGCCGGCGGCGAAGATGTGCGGGATGTTGCTGACCAATCGGTCGCTGACCTTGAGGTAACCGCGTTCCACCCCCAGGCCGATCGCCGTCGGGTCGAGACTGCCGGCATTGCCCGGCCAGCCGACGGCGAAGAAGACCGTGTCGGCCGGCAGCGAGTGCTCCACCCCGTCGCGGAAGTGATGAACGACGAACACGTCCCCGCTGCGCTCGATGGCGGTCGCCCTCGTACCGGTGATCACCTCCATCCCCTTGGCCTCGAACGCCGCCGTCAGACCGGACGAAACGTCACTGTCGGAGCGGGGTTTGATGCGATCGGCGAATTCCAGCACGGTGACCTTGGAGCCGAAATCGACCAGGATGGACGCCAGTTGACAGCCGGTGTCCGAGCCGCCGATCACGACCGAGGACACCGGTAGCTCGGTCAGATCGCGAATGTCCTCGTAGGTCAGGGCGAGCTCGGCGCCGGGGATCGGCAGCCGCCCGGCGTGCCCACCGACCGCGACGACGATGGCATCACCGGAGAACTGACGGCCGTCCGGCACCTCGATGGTGTGCTCATCGACGAACCGCGCCGGTCCGGCGTTCTGCACCAGTTCGACGCCGCAGGCGGCGATGTAGTCGCTCATCCGTTTGACGTCGTGGGAGTAGTCAGCCACCCGGGTGGCGTTGGCCACCGCCGCCTTCACATCGACGGTCGGGGCGGCCCCGCGCAGCCCGAAGGTCTCCCAGGACTTCGCGTCCCTGGCCAGCCGGGCGGCCCTGGCCAGGGTGCGAATCGGCGCCGGGCCCTCGTTGATGCTGGTGCCACCGACCCGTTTGCTCTCCACCAACGTGACGGACGCGCCGAGTTCGGCGCCCTGCAACGCAGCGGACACTCCGGCGGGCCCACCGCCAATCACCAGCAAACGCATCAATGACTCCAGTGCAATCGGCTGCCACCCCGCTCGCGCGGGAGTGGCCGGTTCGGGTGGGGCGTTGCTTCGCCGCCATGCGGCGTTCGGCCCTTCATAGTGCCTGCCGCGCTCGGCCTGTGCAGGGCGTCCCGCCGAGCTTCGACGAGAGACGGCCTGCCGTGCTGTTGTCCGGGCCACGGGAACCTTCCGGGTGAACAGGCTGGACAATTCCCACGCCTCGCCCGATGCTCACCCGGTGACCTCCGGCGACCAGACCCCCCAGGCTCGCCTCCCGACCCTGGAAGACGTCGCGGCCGCGGCCGGCGTTTCCCGCTCGACCGCATCCCGGGCGATCAACGGCGGCAGCAGGGTGAGTCCGGACGCCCAGGCCGCAGTGGACGCCGCCGTGCAGAATCTGCGATTCACCCCGAACCGGGCGGCCAGGGCTCTGGTCACGCATCGGGCCAACTCCGTCGCGTTGCTCATTCCGGAACCGGACGACCGGGTTTCGGGCGATCCCTTTTTCGGGCAGGTCATCCAAGGTCTCGGGCAGGCCTTGGGGCAGACCGAGTTTCAGCTGATGCTGCTGATGGCACGAAAGGGGCAGGACGCCGATCGGACGATCCGCTACCTGCGGCAAGGGCACGTCGACGGCGCCGTCGTTGTCTCGCACCATCAGGTGGACGAGTTCGAGCAGATGTTGCTGTCGGCCCGGATGCCGTGTGTATTCGTCGGTCGTCCCTGGTACATGCCCGACCAGCTCAGCTACGTCGACACCGACAACCGGTTGGGTGCGAAGCTCGCGACCACTCACCTGATCGAGCGCGGGCGGCGCAGGATCGGCACCGTTGCCGGCCCCGCGGACATGATCGCCGCGGTCGACCGTGCGGCCGGCTGGGCGGACGCGCTGACCGCGAATGGGCTGCCGGCCGACGCCATCTCGCACGGCGACTTCACCACCGACGGCGGTGCGGCCGCCACCCGTGCGCTGCTCGATCGCTACCCCGATCTGGATGCCATCTTCGTGGCGAACGACCTGATGGCGGTGGGTGCGTTGGCGGTGCTCCGGGCGGCCCGCCGGGCCGTGCCGGCCGATGTCGCGCTGGTCGGTTACGACAACGGAGCGGTGGCGCTGGTCACCGACCCACCGCTGACGACGGTCGTCAACCCCGTCGTGCAGATGGCTCGTGCGGCCGGTGGGGTGCTGCTGGAGCGAATCCTGCGGGACGAGCCGCTCGGTCCGCCGACCATCTTCCCGCCGGAGCTGGTTGTCCGGGCTTCGTCGTGACCGGGAGGGCGCGCCCGGCCCTGACTTGTGCGGTGACTTCTTGCCGGTGACGTCTCGACGGGTGAGGTTGTGATCAATTGCGGGGTTGGGTGGTCTTTCCTGTCGAATCGTGAGAGGCTATAGCCGGTTACCGTTCTTGAGTCCGTTCCACGCGACTGCAAGATGTCGCCACGGGCTTGGCTCCATGGGTGTTTTCATCCGAAGGTGTCGAAATCGTCGACTAGCCCGGATTAGCGCACAGTGCGCCGGTTCGTATCGGATTCACCCCGCAAGGAGAGCACCATGGCACAGGGCACCGTCAAGTGGTTCAACGCTGAGAAGGGCTTCGGGTTCATCACCCCCGAGGGCTCCGGGCCGGACGTTTTCGTCCACTACTCGGAGATCCAGGCGGGCGGCTACCGCTCGCTCGAGGAGAACCAGAAGGTCAGCTACACCGTGACCCAGGGCCAGAAGGGCCCGCAGGCGACTGCGGTCACCGTCATCTGACGGTTTGTCCCAGCATGACCTGAACTTCAGTTCCACCTGATCGTCCGAAAGGCCCCCGAACCGCAGCAGCGGATCGGGGGCCTTTCGCATTCCGGTGGGCGTTCTGACCTGTGCGAAGATCCTCCCCGGGGGCCATGAATGGCGCGTGTGGGGTGCGGGGTTCGTGCCGGCAGGGCCGTGGTTGGTATCGAGAACGGGGTTGGTAGTCCGATGACGTCACCGACGAAGGTCGAAGCGGCGAAGCCGGTTTCACCGGCCAAACGCTGGTGGGACGGGATTCGGGCCTTCGCCACGACGCAGGTGCGTGAGGCGCGCAAGGCGCCGGTGACGCTCGCCCTGGTGGTCATTCTGTGGGTGGTCGGGGCGATCACCGGCAGCCTGCTCGACGGGCCGTCGGAAAGTCTGCTGCTCAAAGTGGGCGCCGGGGTGCCGGCGCTGCAGGACGGTCAGTGGTGGACACCGCTGAGCGCGGCATTCTTCGCCGCTGATCTGATCACCTACCTCGGTGTCACGGTGCTGCTGCTGGTGATCGGCAGCCTCTGCGAGCGCCGCTGGGGCAGCGTGCGCATGCTCTGGATGACGCTGGTGGTGCAGATCGTCGGCGTGGCTCTCGGTGTCGGCCTGGTCGCCCTGAGCGATGCTCTCTTCGACTGGGCGTGGGCCGGCTATCTGGCCGACGACATCGCGGTCGGTGCGAGCGCGCTGATCGCGGGCCTGCTGATGGCCTACAGCGGCGGGCTGTCCGCCCTCTGGCGTCGGCGCATCCGGATCGGCGTGCTCACCGCGTGCCTGGTCGCGATGCTCTACGGCGGCCAATTGCAGGACGTACTGCGGATGAGTACCGCGCTGGTCGGCCTGCTGGCGGGCGCGCTGTTCCTGCACACCGGCGATCGAGCGCTCGTCGGCCATGCGAGCCGCCGGGAAACCCGAGTGCTGGTGGCCGTTGTCGTCGCCGCCACCGCCCTCGGTCCGATCCTGGTCGCGATCACCGGCGAGGTGGAGGGTCCGCTGTCGGCGCTCGCCGATCTGTACGTCGGGCCCAACGCCTATTCCGATACCAGCCCCAACCGGGATCTGGCGGACATCCTGATGTCCGTCATGCCGGCCCTGCTGGTGCTGGTGCTGGCGGCCGGCCTGCGCCGGGGTCGTCGGTTCGCCTGGTGGGCCGCCATGGCCTTCCATGTGCTGTTGCTCGTCCTCGGCACGTTCTACGCGATCGACTACTACAACTGGGCCGTCGAGAACGACGAACTCGACCAGGGCTTCAGCTGGATCGCCTGGTTGCTGCCACTGGTGCTGCTGCCCGTGCTGATCATCGTCATGCTCGCCGTCACCCGGCGGTCGTTCACCGTGCAGGCGCCCGTCGGGATCTACCGCAAGTTCGGCCTCAGCGTGCTAGCGGTGCTGATCGGCCTCTGGGCGTTGTACGTGGTCGTCGGCACCATCGTCGCGGACCAGTTCACCCCCAGCGTCGGGTTCGGTGAGCTGATCGGTGACTTCCCGATCCGGCTACTGCCCAACGGGTACCTCTACATCATCGACCCGGGGTTCGTGCCAACCGACGGCGTCGCCCGATTCATCACGGACTGGATTCCGGTGGTGTTCTGGGTCGTCATCCTGCTCGGCCTGCTGCGCACCTTTGTTGCCGCCCGGGTCGAGTCCAACGCGGAGGATCGGGCCAGGGCCCGGAAGCTGCTGGAGCAGAACGGCACCAACGCGCTGTCGTATCTGACCACCTGGGACGGCAACAGCTACTGGTTCTCAGCCGACGGGCAATCGTTCGTCGCCTACCGCGTCGAGGGCGGTGTCGCGATCACCACCGGGGACCCGGTCGGCCCGCCAGCGGATCTGGCCCGCACGACAGCGGAGTTCGTGGCGTTCTGCAATGCCGAGAACTGGACCCCGTGCCTCTACAGCACCACGGAGGCGGTCAAGGAGGTCACCGACGGCTTCGGTTGGCCGAGCCTGCAGGTGGCCGAAGAAACCGTGCTGCCGCTCGGGAAGTTGGCCTTTACCGGCAAGAAGTTCCAGGACATCAGGACGTCCATCAGCCGGGCAGGCAAAGGCGGCATCACCGCGGAATGGCACTACTACTCAGCGGCGCCGCTGGCGATCCGCGATCAGATCCAGGCGATTTCCGAGGAGTGGGTGTCCGACAAGGCGCTGCCGGAAATGGGTTTCACCCTCGGTGGTCTGGACGAACTCGACGACCCCGCCGTGCGCTGCCTGATCGCGATCGACCAGGACCGGACGATCCATGGCATCACCAGCTGGATGCCCTGCTACCGAGATGGCGTCCCCGTCGGTTGGACCCTGGACTTCATGCGGCGCCGCGGTGAGGGTTTCAAGGGCGTGATGGAGTTCCTGATCGGAACGGCCGCGCTGGATCTGCAGAAGGAAGGGGCCGAGTTCGTCAGCCTGTCCGGTGCCCCGCTGGCGCAGGCCAACCCCGGCGAAGAAGAGGTCGGGGTGCAGAAGTTGCTCGGCATCGTCGGCAAGACGATGGAGCCCGTGTACGGGTTCCGGTCGCTGCTGCGGTTCAAGGCCAAGTTCCAGCCGGTGTACCAGCCGATGTACATGTGCTACCCGGAGGCGGCCGTGCTGCCGCGGATCGGCCTGGGCATTTCGCATGCCTACCTACCCAATATGACCTTCGGTCAGGCCGTCCGGATGATGGGCCAGCTCACTTAACGTCACGGGCTGTCATTTGGCTCGAACCACCCCCACTTTTGGGGGGTCGGGCACCCCCTCTATCGGGGTAGCCCCGTAACACCGGGTAAAGGGACGCTGCTCTGGCAGTTGAAAACCCCTCGGGTCGATTCGCTGCCCACCCGGCCAATGCCTGTCCCGGTGGGCGCGGATCGGTCCGAACTCGCTTCTTGCCGACCCGGACGAACGGGGTACTGTCATGCCACTTTCCCGCAGGGATGCCTTCAAGCTCGGTGGCCTGGGCGCGCTGGGTGCCGCAGGCCTGGCAATTCCGTTGGGCAACATGGTCAGCGGTTCGGCCGCCAGCCTGTTGCCGAAGGGCAAGATTCCGGTGCCCTTCCAGACAACTTTCCAGCGATTGGAGGTGTTGCCGCCGTCCGGGACCGAAATCGACCCGGAGACCGGCAAGGTGACTGCGGTCTACAACATCACCGCGGCGGTAGGTGCGGTGAATATCGTCTCGGGCGCGGCAACCCCGGTGATGGGGTATGAGGGACGGGTGCCGGCCCGCCGCATCGACGTCGAGCAAGGCACGCCTATCAAGCTGTATCTGCGGAACAAGCTGCCGAGCCCACATCCGACATTCGGCACACCGACGGACCTGTCAACCCACCTGCATGGCTCTGCGTCCTTGCCGCAGTACGACGGCTATGCCAGCGATCTCACCCGGCCGGGGCAGAAGAAGACCTACCACTACCCTAACTGCCAGGAAGCACGAACGCTGTGGTATCACGACCACGGCGTCCACTACACAGCGCAGAACGTATTCTCCGGCTTGGCATCGCAATACCACCTGCACGACGAAATGGAGCGGCAGGTGGGTATTCCGGTGACGCCGAAGGCGGCCGACCCCGGCATGATCCCGCCGTACTACGAATTCGACGTCGCCCTGACGCTGTCGGACATCATGTTTCAGGCGAATGCCCAGCAGTTGTACGACGATCGGACCCGTTCCGGCCTGTGGGGCGATGTCATCCTGGTCAACGGCAAGGCGTGGCCGGTGATGAAGGTGAAGCGGCGGGTCTACCGGTTCCGGTTGCTCAATGCCTCGCCGTCCCGGTCGTACCGACCCACCTTCTCGCCGGCCGTGCCGGTCTACATGATCGCTACCGACGGCGGGCTGATGCCGAAGGCGATGCCGGTGACGTCTTGGCGGCACGGATCTGCCGAACGCTATGAATTCCTGATGGACTTCCGGAATGTGCCGGTCGGCACGAAGATCGAGATGCGGAACCTCAGCAACCCCAATAACCGCGATTACGACAACACCAACAAGATCATGCGTTTCGATGTCATCGGCGACGCCTTCGACCTGAATGACCGTTCCTGGAACTTCATCCCCAACGAGCTGAACCCCGGCGAACAGGCGATGAATCTGAAGGAGAAGGACGCAAAGAAGATTCGCAACATCAAGTTGAAACACGATGACATCACGAACGAGTGGAGTCTGAACGAAAAGACTTGGGCGGACGTCGTCGCCTCCGGGTTCAAGCTGGTGCTGGCGAACCCGGCGCTCGGTGACACCGAGATCTGGGAACTGGAGAATTCCTCCGGCGGCTGGTTCCACCCACTACACATCCACCTGATCGACTTCAGAATTCTCACCCGCAATGGGCGGGCCCCCTTCGACTACGAAAAGGGCCCGAAGGACGTCGTCTACGTCGGTGAACGGGAAAAGGTGCGGGTCATCATGAAATTCGGCAGTACCGACCCGAACAGTGAGTTCCACGTCCAAACCGGGAAGTACATGATTCATTGCCACAACCTGGTCCACGAGGACCACGACATGATGGGGCAGTTCAGCGTCGGCAACCCCGACACCAACGACCCGATCTGGAGCGACCCGGCCATCCCCGACGACACACCCTGACCGGCATGCGGTGGGGGGTGACAGCGGCGGTGGCGGCGGCAGTCGTCGTCGCTGCGGTGATCATTCGCACCCAGTTCATCGACGTGGTTTCGGTGTCGTCGGACAGTATGTCGCCGACGGTCTGTACCGGGGACGTGGCAGTGCTGGCCCGGCTGAGCGGTGACGACAATGTTGCCGACGGTGAGATCGTCACCTTTCCCAGCCCGATCGACGGCACACAGATGATCAAGCGGGTGGTGGCCACCGAGGGCCAGAGTGCGGTGATCAAGGATGCCGAACTGTTCGTCGACGGAATACGCGTCGACGAACCATATGTGGATCACGCCAGCATCGACGGGGTCTATACCCCGACGGTGACGGTGCCGCCGGGTTTCGTCTACGTGCTGGGCGACAACCGTGAAATAGCCATCGATTCCCGTGCCTACGGGCCGATACCGACCTCGGCGATCGACGGCAAACTACTTTTCAGGCTGTGGTCGAACTGTCCTTGAGCGCCACCGACCATGAATGACCGACGCAGTGCTGACCTAACCAGTGACGAGGAGGGTGACGACATGGTGCAGTTGACCAACCGCATCGAGGTGCCACCGGCCGAACGCCGACTGTTCGCCACCCGCATCGTCATCGGGGCGATGCTCATTGCCGGGTTGGAAGCCGTCATCGTGGCCCGGTGGTTGACCGGGACCGGTTACCAGCCAGCACCTTTCGGCCTCACCGATCCGGGGCAGCTGACGGCGGTCGGCCTGCCGATCGCGCAATTCGTCCATGAGATGGCCGGCGTTGCGGTGGTCGGCCTGCTGTTCCTGCGCTGTTTTCTGCTCACTCCGCAGGCCGATTCAGCGCATCGCCACCTGAACGCGATGGCGACCCGGTGGGGTTGGCTCTGGGTCGGTAGCACGCTGGTGTGGATCGTGTTGACGATCTCGGAACTGACCGGGCTGCCAGTCATCGAGCTGGGCAGCCACCTCGACGTGGTGGGCATTGTGCTGGGCGTCAACCGCATCCTGGCGGAACTCGCCACCCTCTGGGTCGCCCTGGCGATCGCCCTGTTCGCCACCAGGCTCACCGGCCGGGCCAGCACCGGCGCCGCGCTGGTGCTGGCGACCATCGCGCTGCTGCCCAGCTCCTTGAGCGGTCATGCCGGGCACCACAATGACACCGAGACCGCGATGGTGAGCCTGGGTGTACATCTGGTGGCCGCAGCCGTCTGGATGGGCGGTTTGTTGGCCCTGGTCGTCCATTTGCGGGGCTTTCCCGACCAGCTCCGGCTGGCCGTCCCGCGGTTCAGTGCGATCGCCTTGTGCTGCGTGGTCGCCGTCGGGGTGTCCGGGGTCGTGGAAAGTGTTGTGCTGCTGGACGGTTGGGCCGGCTTGTGGGAGACCGAACGTGGTCACCTGATGATCGCGAAGGCCGCCCTGCTGGCGGTGCTGGTCGTCATCGGGTTCTGGCACCGGCAACGGACGGTCGAGCAGGCATCGACCGGCAGGCTGCTGCCCCTCCTGCAGCTCGCGGCTGGTGAACTGCTCGTCATGGGCGCGACCATCGGCATTGCCGTCGTGCTTTCGACCACGGCATGATGTACCTGCCCACTTCGTCCCTGAGCCGCTGTGCGCCTTCGGCGCCGATCGGCAGCCGGCGAACTACCTGGCCATGATCAGCTTGCGGTGATCGACCAGCGGGAGGGTTGCGTTGACCGTCGTGCCGCCGCCTTCGCGCCTGGAGACCGTGACGGCGCCGCCGAGATCCTCCACCCTGGTCCGCAATAGGCGAAGCCCCAGGTGACCCTCGGACCGGCGGTCCAGCTTCTTGTCGTCGACTCCGACGCCGTCGTCGGCGATCCGAAGGGTGATCCATTCTGTGGTGTGGGTCTTTGGGTCACCGCCGTTCGCCAGGTCGATGCTCACCGTGGAGGCCCCCGCGTGTTCGGACACGTTGGCCAGCGCCTCGTGGGCGATCCGGTAAATCGCGGTGACCACCTCATTGCCGATATCTGGCAGCGGGTCGACATTGATGGAGACCTCGACGCCCTCCTTCCGCAGCGGTTCGGCGAGATCGGACAGCGTCGCCGGCAGCTGGCTCGCGCTCAGGTCCGGTGGGTAGAGGTCGACCATCAGTCGGCGCAGCGACTCGATGGCGCTCAGCACCGTTTGCTGCACCGCCTGCATCAGTGGTTGCTGTTGCTCGGGTACCGCGACAGCCACCGCACCCAAGGCATACCCGACGCCGGCCAGATCCTGGATCGGCCCGTCGTGCAGATCCGCGGCGATCCGTATTCTTTCCTTTTCCGAAACCGAAAGACTGTGCTCCAAGAGTTCAGCCCGCTCGGCATCGCTGCGTCGGATGCGACGGGAGAGGGACAGCGCGATGGGTACGAGAATGATCATCAGCACGACCAGCGGTATCAGCACCAGCGGGATCAGTTGGGCCATCAGGCTATTGGCATTTTCGTCGACCCGCGCGTAGTCGTAATACGCCTCGAAAGCCATCGGAGCCTGGTTGGGCAGATCAAGTGGTACGTAGACCTCGACGAAGCCGTCTTCGGTCTCCTCGGGCGATAGCCCACTCGCCTCGGGTTCGCTTTCGAACTCGGAGCTGATCGTGCCTCGGGTGATTGCATCGATGACTTCCTGTGGCGGCTCCACCTGCTGACCGATCTCATTGGGGTCGTCCGCGAAAATCACCCGGCCCGATGCATCCCACACCATAACCTCACGGAGATATCCATCTTTCATCCGGTGCTCGACGGCATTGACCAGGGCGGCGCGTTCGTCTTCGCCGCCATTCATCGCGGCGAGCAGCAGCGGACCCATGACCAGGTCGGCCATCCGGGTCGTCATGCCCTCGGACTCGGTGAGCGCCTGGGACTGGGCCACCGATCGGCTCGCGAGAACGGCACCGACCGCCACCACGATCAGGGCCAGTGCGGCAGCACCGTAGAAAAGGAACAGTTCTCGACGAATACCGGTCCTGGGCAGTGCGGCGGGTTGTCGCTCAGTTCTCATACGGGAGAGTCAATCAGGCCGAGGCCTTTAGCCTTGATAACAGCCTCTAATTGTGTGCTGACGCCGAGTTTGCAATGCAGGGATTTCATGTATCCCCGGCAGGTATGCAAGCTTATTCCCAGGACCCGGGCAATTCCCTGGGTGGGCATGCCCTGCCCGAGGTAGGTCAAAACCTCCAGCTCGCGTTGGGTGAGAACCGGCCTGGGTTCAGTGAAAGGGTAGGGATGTAGGGCCGGGCCACCGCTGAAAGCAGAGGGTGCGACGAGCATCTGACCCTGCCTGACCCGGCGCAGCACATCGATCATTTCGACCAGCGAGCCATTCTTCGGAATGAACGCAGAGGCGCCAGCCTGGGCGGCCCTGGATATCCATTCGGGATCGCGATACGCCGTGACTACCGCGATAACCGAGTTCGGCGCGATTTCCCGGATTTTCCTGGTGGCCGCCAGGCCATCCTGTCGGGGCATCTGAATATCCATGATGACGATATTGGGCTGGAGTTCGGCGGCCCTGGCAATCGCCTCGACGGCGGTCGAGGCGGTACCGACGCATCGCATACCGCCAACCGAGTTCAATGCCGCCGCTAGCAGATCGGCGAATGAACGGTGATCATCGACGACGAGGATGGTCGAAACGCCGAGTCCGGCGGCGTCCAGGAACACTTCTTCATCGGCCGACAGTTGGCTCGTCATGGCGCTGACCCCCATTGGTCCTGGTTGCACATGCAACAACTACGCAAGGTTACCGCCGCGCCCCGACGCGGTACCTGAGTGTGCTTCACATCAAGCATTGGTGTCTACGCGCTCGCCAAACCCGTCATTTTGATGACTGATTGAGTGGCTTTCGGCTCGAATGGCCTAGTGGGTGGACCAACATCGTGTTCGTCAACGACACAAACAAACCACCGCCGAGGGTTGTTGCGCGCGCATGGAACTCGATCGGATTGCCGCGACTTGCGAGACGTGTCCACCGGCGAATGGGGGAACGGCGCATTCCGGTCACGCAGGGCGAAGATCAGCACCGGAGAGCAACATTGACAACCTTGTCAGATGTTGTTGGCAATTGTTCAGTCCGTCCACGCGGTTCGTTGACACGAATGTCAGATTCACCGACGAGATATCCACCCCTTCAGACAGCCACCATCGACACTGTCAGCGGGAGCGATCCGCGGACGTACCGGTGTGTGGCCGCGGATTGGGCCTTGCTGGTGTAGTCGGCACACAGTTCGTACGCGCCGGCGGTCAACTGATGCAGTCCGCTGGTATCGGCGATTTCGGCTGCGCGTGCCGCGGCAGCGGCGGCCGCAGCCGCCCGGCCCCGGGTGGAATGGACCCCGGCAATCGCGATGAGGCGGAGGTAGGCCTCCCGGGGCAGCAGTTGCTGGCTGGTGATCGTGCTGTCGAGTCGGACCAGGTGTCGTTCGGCCTGCGCGGCGTCGTCGGTCGCCAGCAGCCCGGCCAGCCGGGTGAGGGTCTCCGGCAGCAGGAGGCGGTGCCCCGTCCGGTCCAGAGCGGCGAGCAGCGATTCAAGACTTCTGACCGCATCGTCGGTCGCACCCTGCGCCGCGAGCAGGCTCGCGGACGCAAGTCGGTGCAGCTGGTGGGCGAGTGGGCCGGCTTTGCCGGCCAGCGGAAGTCGCCCGGCCACCTGCGCGGTGTCGAGATCATCTCGCTCCAGAGCGATTCGCATCATCAGCCAGGCCCAGTTCACGGTCAATTCGAACTCGCAGTTGTTCGCTGCGTGCGCCCATTGTGCGGCGAAGTCCGGTGCCCCGGTGTCGTGCGCAACCAGGCAGCTCACGACGGCGATGCGACTGCTCAGCAGCCGATTGCCGGACTGAGCTGCCAACCTGGTCGCCTGTGCCAGCGGCTCCCGAGCATCCCGGGAGCCACCGAGCAGGATGTCTGGGATCCAGGACATGACGATGGCCCTGGCCCGAACCTCCGGCATGGCGGTCGTTCGGGCGGCATCGTCGGCCAGTCGGCGAGCCCGGGCCAGATCGCGCCGGAGGATGCAGTCCCGTGCGGTGGCCAGCCGAGAATCCGCCAGACCGGCGCGGTCATCCAGGTGATCAGCAGCAAGGGCACCCTCGACGGGACATTCGACCCGGAGCCGGTGTGGGGTGATGACCCGATGCGGGGTACGCCGTTGGCTCCGCAACAGCGTGAGATGCACCTCGCGGGTTTGTGGGGACGGGTCGATGCCGAGCTCGTCGGACAGCAGGGTCCGACACCGCTCGTACTCGCGAAGCGCTAGCGACAATTCGCCGACGTCGGCGTGCCCATTCATCAGCAGTCTGCTGGCCCGCTCGCTGAACGGGTCGAGATCGACTGCCCGAGAGGCGAAGTCGACCGCGTCGTGACCGTGACCGAGCGCCGCCGCGGATTCGGCGGCATCGCACAGCAGCACCTGGTGGGTGGCGATCAATCCCCGCCGCTCGTTCTGCGCCCAGTCCGCGCCGTCGTCGTGGGCCGTCAGGTCACCCCGATAAAGTGCGTCGGCCTGACGGGCCACGGCGTCGGCAGCCGATATATCACCCCGTCCGACCAAATGATGAGCCTTCGCGGCCAGTTCCCGGAATTCCGGGACGTCGACCCAGACACCACGCAAACTGATCCCGGCGAGACTACGTTCGAGAAACTCGCCGCCGACCACTCTGCGCAGCTGTGACGCGGCGGTCCGCAGGCTGGCATTTCCTCGCCGCTGATCAGAACCCGGCCACAATGCGGTCACCAGGGCTTGAGTGGTCACCGGCTCGCCGCCGCGCAAGGCAAGCAGTCGCAGCAGGTCCGCAACCTTGCCGGTCCGCCATTCACGGCGATCGACCACTGTTCCGTCGTGCCGGCGAACATGGAACGGGCCGAGCATGCTGATCTCCAGCGTCGGCCGGTTGACCGCCGGCAAGGAATGCATGGAGAAACGGACGTCGGTGGTGGTGGATTCCACCACCAGGCCAGTCGTCACGTTCCCTCCCCGGTGTCATTCGGTCATGGTGGCGTTCAGTAACTAGGTCATCCGGTCAACGGGCCGGACCCTCTTGGGTCGTATTGACGCTAAGCGATGCCTCTGCGGTACCTGAACCCCTAATAAGGGGGGTGTGCGAGGACTGGACGGACCATGCGTTGGTCACCGTTCATGACCTCTGAGCAGGGCTCTTATGAATTTCACAAATCTTTGACGCCTCCGCCGCACACTCCGAACCGTCAGCCTCCACTGGGGGGACTGGCCCCAAGGTCGTTGCTCCGTGACCGCCAAACGCGTTCCCCTTCACGCGGTTTGGGATCACGGACCGTCATCCCCACGGAGGTCGCAATGAGAAAGACCAAGAGATTCTTAGCTGCAGTGGTCGCCGTGGCGATATCGATACCCACGGCCGGCCTGGTAGCACCGGCCGCGGCTGCTGCTCCGGTGGTAGGCCAAGGGTTCTCCGTCACGGCCTCCGACTTGGCGTTCATCTTGAAGCAGATCAAGATCGCCGAAGCTCATGTGGTGAACACCACCTCGGCCACCGGCCCGTGCGGAGCACTGGTGGGCACCGGACCCGACCAGATAGCCAGCCCGCTGGTTTCGCAAGGACTTCGAACGGTCGATGGATCCTGCAACAACCTGGTGGCGGGCAAGGAACAGAGCGGCGCGGCCGACCAACTCTTCCCGCGCCTGGCCCCGGCCCAGTTCGCGACCGCCGAAAGCAATCCGCCGCTGTTTGGCCCGCCCGCTGGGTCGTCGTACGAACAGACGAGCGGCAACGTGTTCGACACCCAGCCGCGCACGGTCAGCAACCTGATCGTGGATCAGACCTCCACCAACCCGGCCGCGATCGCGGCTGCCGGGTTCCCCGTGCGCACCCAGGGCAACCCGGGGGTCGTGCCGTGCGCCACCGATCCCGACCCGCTGGCGGACCCGCCCGTTGCGGCTGTGCCACTCGATTGCACCCCGTCCCACGAGACGCTGTTCATTCCGAACGTGACGACCGACGTCGGTCTGTCACCGCCGTACAACTCGCTGTTCACGCTGTTCGGGCAGTTCTTCGACCACGGCATCGACCAGACGGACAAGGGTGGCAGTGGCACGGTCTTCGTGCCGCTGAATGACGATGACCCGCTGGTTGCGGGACCCGACCACAACTTCGCCACCACCGCCGATAACCTTCCCGCGAGCCAGCGGTTCATGGTCCTCACCCGCGGGAAGAACCAGCCTGGCCCCGACGGCGTGCTCGGCACGGGCGACGACATCCGCGACACGATCAACACCGACTCGCCCTGGGTCGACCAGAGCCAGACCTACACCTCCCACCCGTCACACCAGGTCTTCCTCCGGGAGTACGAAACCGTAGCGGGCGTGCCGGTCGCGACCGGCAAGCTGCTCGGCGGCCCGGCCGGTCCGACGGCCGGCGGCATGGCCACCTGGGCGACGACCAAGGCCCAGGCCGCGACGGTTCTCGGCCTGCAGTTGCTGGACAAGGACGCCGTTGACATCCCGATGCTGGTCGCCGACGCCTACGGGAACTTCGTTCCCGGTCCCGCTCGCGGACTGCCGCAGTACATGACGACCACCGGTCCGGTCGAGGGCGACACCGTCGCCCCGGTGCTGGTCCCGGCAAACGCACTGCACTTCGCCACCCCGTTCCTGACCGACATCGCACACAGCGCGGTGCCGACCGCGGTTCCCGACACCGACACCACGGTGGGCGGCAGTCTGGACACCACGGTGCCCGCAGGGTCCTACGACAACGAACTGCTGGACGCTCACTTCGTTGCCGGTGACGGGCGGGTCAACGAGAACATCGGCCTGACCGCGATCCATCAGGTCTTCCACTCCGAGCACGACCGGCTCGTCGATGACGTCGAGACGACTCTTGCCAAGCCGGAAAATGCCGCCTTGCTCGCGTCCTACCAGGCCACCTCCGGCTCGACCTTCGAGTACGGCGAGCGGCTGTTCCAGGCCGCCCGGTTCGTCACCGAGATGGAATACCAGCACCTGGTGTTCGAGGAGTTCGCGCGCAAGGTTCAGCCGGCGATCAACCCCTTCGAACCGTTCGCCTTCACCCAGACCGATCTCGACCCGTCGATCCGCGCCGAGTTCGCCCACGCGGTCTACCGCTTCGGTCACTCCATGCTGACCGAGACGATTTCCCGGACGAATGAAACGTTGCCGGGCCCGGACGGCGAATTCGGAACCTCCGACGACATTCTGGGATCATCGAACGACATTTCGCTGCTCGATGGATTCCTCAACCCACCCTCGTACACCGACGGCGGTGCTGCCGGCTCCCTGACCTCTGAGGAGGCCGCTGGCAGCATCATCATGGGCATGTCCGATCAGGTCGGCAACGAGCTCGACGAGTTCGTCACCGACACACTCCGGAACAACCTGTTGGGCCTGCCCCTTGACCTCGCCTCGATCAACATGGTTCGGGCGCGTTCCGAGGGCATCCCGCCGCTGAACGTCCTTCGTCGGCAGATCTTCGATGCCACCAACGATGGTCAACTGACCCCGTACTCCAGCTGGGTCGACTTCGGTGAAAACCTCAAGCATCCGGAGTCATTGGTCAACTTTGTGGCGGCCTACGGCCAGCACCCGACCATCCTGACCAACGTGGGCCCCGATGGTGAATTGGTCGACGACCCGGCCACCACCGAGGTCGACGAAGCCGCCGACAACGGCCCGGCCACCCTGGCCTCGCGGCGCGCAGCTGCGAAGCGCCTGGCCAATCCAGCACTGGGTGAGCTGCATGTTCCGGCTGACGCGTCCGCGTTCATGAACAGCGTGGCTGCGTGGGCGAACACCGGTACCAGTTCGATCACCGGTCTGGACAAGGTCGACCTGTGGGTCGGTGGCCTTGCGGAAATCACCACCCCGTTCGGCGGCTTGTTGGGCACCACGTTCAACTATGTGTTCGAGAACCAGTTGACCGATCTGCAGAACGGTGACCGGTTGTACTACCTCGCCCGCACCCCGGGCATGAACCTGCGCACCCAGCTCGAAGGCAACTCGTTCGCCGAGATGATGATGCGCAATACGAGCGCGAACACCCTGAAGGCCGATGCCTTCGCGACAGCGGACTGCAAGTTCCAGTTGGGCAAATTGGCCGGGACTGCCGCCGGATTCACCCAGTTCGGCAACACGGTTGCTGACGATGCTGATTCCGAATGCGAAGAGAACCTCGTTCTCATTCGGCAGCCGGACGGCAGGATCGACTACCGCCAGTTCAACGCTGTCGATCCGTCCGGGATCAACGCCCAGGCCGTGTACAACGGCACCACCGGTGTCGACCGTGTGCGCGGCGGCAATGACAACGACACCTTCTGGGGTGGCCCTGGCAACGATGTCATCGAGGGTGGCGCCGGTGCCGACGTCGCGCTTGGCGGCGAGGGCGACGACATCATCACCGACCTCGCCGGTGACGATGTTCCGAAGGGTGGTCCCGGCAACGACGCCATCGATGCAGGTCCCGGCCTTGACATCCTGATGGGCGGCGAGGGCAAGGACTTCACCAACGGTGGAGCCAACGCCAACGAGACCTTCGGTGGGGCTGATGACGACTTCATCTACCTCGGACAAGGTATGGACGCCGCCTTCGGCGACAGCGGCAACGACTGGGAAGAGGGCGGCGACCAGCCGGACTTGATGATCGGGGACAGCAGCAACCTGTTCTTCCTCGATGATTCGCAGACCCCGGGTCACGACATCCTGATCGGCCAGGGCGGTGACGACGACTACGACATGGAGGGTGGCAACGACGTCGGCGTCTCGGGTCAGGGCATCGAGAAGGTTGCCGGTGCGTCCGGGTACGACTTCGAAATCGGCCAGGGCGAGAACGCTGCACAGGACTTGGATCTGGCCCTGCCGATTCCGCCGTTGGGCATTCTCCAGGTCGGCGTTCGGGACAAGTTCAACGAGGTCGAGGCACTCTCCGGTTGGAAGTTCAACGACTTCATCCGTGGCGATGACGTCATTCCCGCCGAGGTTGGCGGAGGCGGATTCATCGGCTGTGACGTGCTGGATCAGGCGGGCATCGACATGATCGCCGGTCTCGATCCACTGCTGCCGCCGCTGACCGTCCCCTTGGCAACAGTTGTCGCGGCTTCCGCGTCGCAGGATTGCCCGATCCTGACCGGCCCGAACGTCTGGGGCGCCGGGAACATCCTGCTGGGCGGTGCCGGCAGCGACCTGATCGAGGGCCGCGGCGCCGACGACATCATTGACGGAGACAAGTACTTCGGTGTCAGGCTCAGTGTCCGCACCAACAAGGACGGCACCGGCCCCGAGATCGGCTGGGCCAGTGTCGAGAATACCTCGCAGAGCGCGATGACGACCCAGTACCGGCGCAACCCGGACGGAACCTTCATTGCCGGTAGCCCCACTCTCCAGCAAGCGGTCTTTGCCGGAACTGTCAATCCCGGCCAGATCGTTGCGGTCCGGGAGATCCTCACCGGAACGGGTGGCACCGACGTCGCGCTGTTCTCCGGACCGGTGGCCGACTACGACATCACCCCCGTGCCCGCGAACGTCGCTACCGGTGACCTCGCCGCGATCACGGTCAACCAAGTCCGTGGCACCGCAACAGACGGGATCGATACGGTGCGCAATGTCGAGACCTTGCGGTTCACTGATGTTGACGTGACGGTTGCTCCGCCGGCTGCCCCGGTCATCGGCGTGGCCTCGGCCACCAACGCCTCGGCGACGGTGGGCTTCACGGCGCCGGCGGGTCTACTGACCGGCTTCACGGTGGAGGCGGTGCCCACCGCCGGTGGAACCACTGTCACCGCCCTGGTGACCGATGAGACGGCCACCACCGCGACGGTGAACGGCCTGACCAACGGTGTTGCCTATCAGTTCCGAGTCGCGGCCACGAACGCGTTCGGCGCGGGTGCGTTCTCGGCCCTGTCGAACATCGTCACTCCGAACGAGACAACGCCACCGACGGTGACGGCTCGGGTGCCTGCTATCAACGCCACGGGAATTGCTGTTGGCGCGGATCTAGCGGTGACATTCAGTGAGCCGGTGCAAGGTGTCACTCCGGTGACCTTCACTGTTCGGCAGGGTGCGAATCCGGTGTTGGCGGGCACGGTGACCCAGGTCGGGACCACGAACCAGTGGGCGTTGAACCCGACGGCGAACCTGGCACCGAGCACGGTGTACACGGTGACGTTGACGGGCAATGCCACGACGGGTATCCGGGATGCGGTGAACAACGCGTTGGCCACCACCTCGTGGACGTTCACCACGGCTGCGGCTCCGGACACTGTTGTGCCGACGGTGACGGCTCGGGTTCCTGCAGTTGGTGCCACGGGTGTCGCAGTTGGAGCCGATCTGTCGGCGACCTTCAGTGAGGCGGTGCAGGGTGTTACTCCGGCGAACTTCACCGTTCGGCAGGGTGCCAACCCGGTGCTGGCTGGCGCCGTGACCCAGGTCGGTACCACGAACCAGTGGACGCTGAACCCGACGGCGAACCTGGCACCGAGCACGGTGTACACGGTGACGTTGACGGGCAATGCCACCACGGGTATCCGGGATGCCGCGAACAACGCGTTGGCCACGGTGTCGTGGACGTTCACCACGGCAGCAGCGGTCGACACGGTCCCGCCGACGGTGACCGCAAGGGTCCCGGCAGTCGGTGCGACAGGGGTTGCGGTGGCAACCAACGTGACGGCGACGTTCAGTGAGGCCATGAATGCGGCAACCGTGATCGGTGCCAACGCGACGGTCCGGCAGGGCACATTGGCCACCGGCGCATTGGTGGGCGCGGTGACCACGTACAACGCCACCACCCGGGTGCTGACCATTAACCCGAACGCGAACCTGTTGGCCGACACCAGGTACACGGTCCGGTTGACCAACGGGATCCGGGATGTGGCCGGCAACGCCATGGTCGCTGTCACCTGGTCGTTCCTGACCGGCCCGGTGCCGACGGTGGCCCCGTTGGCTCCGGCCAACAACGCCACCGGTGTTGCGGTCGCGAGCAACATCACCTCAACGTTCAGTGAGGCGATGGTGGCGACCACTATCAACGGGACGAACGTGAACCTGCGACTGGGCACCACGGCGACCGGGACATTGATCGCGTCGGTCGTGAGCTACAACGCCACGACCAGGGTGGTGACCCTGAACCCCAATGCCAACCTGGCGGCGGATACCAGGTACACCCTGCGGATCACTGGCGCCACCGATACGGCCGGTAACCCGGTCGCGGCGACCAGTCGGACGTTCCTCACCGGGCCGGCGCCGCTGGTCATCGCCAGGACACCGGCCAACAACGCCCGCGGGGTGAACCGGGCGACCAACATCACCGCGACGTTCAACGAACCGGTGCTGAACGCGAGCGTTCCGGCGAATGTCTCGGTGCAGGTCGGCCAGGCAACCACCGGTACACCGGCAGCGGGGGTGATTTCCTACAACCCCGCCACCAGGGTGATGACCTTCAACCCGACCGCGAACCTGAGGGCGAACACCCAGTACACCGTGCGCCTCAGGAGCGGGATCACCGATGCCGCCGGCAACCCGCTGGTCGCCACCCAGTGGAGCTTCATCACCGGGCCGTAGGTCCGCCGATCAACTCGGAGGCGGCCCGCTGTAGGGGGCGGGCCGCACCCTGAGTTGATCGGAGCTCGATCACCACATTCAACAACCGACATGGTTGGCGACACCTGCAGGGCCTGACCTCGAGTCATTCTCGGAGTCCGGCCCTGCAGTCGTGAACGGTCAGGTTCACCATCGGCCAACCGTTTTCGGCGGTCGGTGTCGCCTACAGCAGCCGGTGGCAACGCTGTTCTTCCGGTACCTCACCCCCGCAAATAGGGGATGGGACACCCATCCGTCGTGCTGAATACTCCGAATTGCCCTCACCGGATGTGCGGGCCGCGCCAACGTCAAGCATTTCCGTCGTTCTTGTCCGTTACGCCGAATGAGGGGGCACGTGGTGAGAGGACGGCACCGGGTCCCCCGAACCTCCGCAGAAACCCGCGAACGGCGCCGGCTCCGTGCCCGCCGCGGCATTTCGATTCTGGTCGTCACGCTGCTCGCCACCATCCCGGTCGGGGTCAGTGCGGCAATGGTGCCGCAGCGGGCAGTGAATTCGGCCTCCGCCGACGCCGCCGAGGTCAAGAGCGGTCAATCGCTCATCGATCGGGCGAGCGACTTTGACGTCGTCGACGCCCGGCGGGCAGCTGCCGCCAAGACTGCCGACACAACGGTTGCGGTAGAAGGGCTTTCGGCGCCGGCAATTGGTGTCGGGGTGAAGGCGGCGGCAGCGGTTGACACGTCCTGTGGCGCCGGATTGGGTGCCGGCGCGGCGTTGGCGCCGCCATCGGTGTGTGCGGTGACGGAACCGGCAGGGATGAACTGGTCGGTCTTCGACCCAGGGAACATCATTTCGGACGGTACCTTCTATGACACCGCCGCGATGAGCGACGTGCAGATCCGGGATTTCATCGACGCCCAGGGCGTCGGCTGCACGGGTCCGTACTGCCTGAAGAACCTTCGGGTCACCACCCAGGATCAGCCGGCCGATCAGTACTGCTCGGCCTACGCCGGGGGAGTGAACGAGGACACGGCGGCGGTGCTCGGCAAGGTCTCGCGGGCGTGCGGGGTCAACCCGCAGGTCATGTTGGTGACGCTGCAGAAGGAATCTGGGCTGCTCGGCCGGACGGACCCGACCGCGTCGACGTATGACGCCGCCTGGGGATGGCATTGCCCGGACACCGGGCCCGGCGGCAGCGCGAATTGCGACCCAGCCCATGCGGGTTTCTTCAACCAGGCATACGGGATGGCGAAGCAGTGGTCCCGGTACCGGGTTGATCCCTTCAACTACAACTACCGCGCCGGTCAGACGGTGAACATCCTGTGGAACGTGGTGGAGTCGGGCTGCGGGTCGGCGCCGGTGACGATCGCCAACACCGCAACCGCGTCGCTGTACAACTACACCCCCTACCAGCCGAACGCCGCGGCCCTGGCGTCCTACCCGGGCACCGGCGATGCCTGCTCGGCCTACGGGAACCGCAATTTCTTCTTCCTGTTCGGCAAGTATTTCGGTGACACAACCTCCGGTCAGCCCAGCCTCGGCGGCATGACCCGAACCGGCAGCGGCGGCACCCTGTTCACCGCGAGGGTGGCCTCGATCAACAGTCCGGCGATGACCGAGGTGACCATCCCGAACAACGGGTTCGTCGACCCGGCATTGGCCGGCCGGGTGATCACGGCGCCGACGGCGTCGGTCGCCGCCGGGCTGGCCGCCGGCTTCGCCGCGTTGGGACTGCCGTATGTGTGGGGTGGCGGCGGGTCGGGTTCAGGGCCGAACAACGGCTGTTCCCGCGGTGGCGGTGCCCTGAACAGTTGCGGCTCGGAGATCGGCTTCGACTGCTCCGGCCTGACCGCATTCGTGCTCGGCCGGGCCGGCTTCGGCATCCCCGGTGACTCGTCCAGCCAACGGGCCGTCGGCACCCGCATCCCCTGGGACCTGGCACTGCCAGGTGACGTCGTCGGGTTCCCCGGACACGTGGCGATCTACCTCGGCTCGATCGGCGGCGTCCGGTACATCCTGGAGGCCTCCACCGTTGGTACGCCGGTGCACATCGTCAAACTGACTCGCGGCGATGCCGACCCGCAGGTCTACCGGTTCTGGGCCGGCATCCCGCACATCGGCGCGAACGGCGGCACCTTCATCCCGGCGAGCCCGTGGAGCAGCGCCAGTGGCGCCGGGTCTTCTCGGACGTACTACTCGACCATCCCCAGGTACTTCCCGGTTGCCCCTGCGCCGGTTGCCCCTGCGCCGGTTGCCCCTGCGCCGGTCGCCGCAGCACCGGCGCCCACCCTGCCCGCGTCGACGGCGCCAACGGCCAGTGCACCGCCGACAGTCCCGGCGCCACCGGCGAGTCAGACGAGTCCGACCACGGCGACGTTGGCCGGCAACACCCCGACCGCTGCGTCCCCGACAACAGCGTCGCCGACCAGCGTTCCTGCGACCAGTGCTTCGCCGATGTCGGCACCGACCACAGCTTCCACGGTCACTCCGGCCCCGAGCATTCCGGCGACCACTGCGGGGCCGACCACTGCGGGGCCGACCACTACGTCGGACAACGCCGAGGCAACGGCCGCGCCCGGTGTGGCGACGACAACTGCCGAGCCGAGCACCACCCCGGCGGCGAGTACTCCGGCCTCGACCGAGCCGGCTACTGCACCGATAACGGCGGTCGAAACCACCGGCGCCTTGCCGACACCCACGCCCATGCCGGCGACCTCGGCCGAGACCCCGACGATTCCCGCGGCGCCGGAGACCACCGCGCCGGACGCGCCCCTGCCACCGGCCGCCTCATGTCTCGTAGAGCCGGCGACAACCGTGTCGATGCCGACCGCGCCGCCGACGCCGTCCGTGCTGCCGAAGGCCGCCCGGTATGCGGCGCCGATCGTCGAACCCACACTGTTCATGACGGTTGTCGCCATGGCGACCTACGCCATGACGGGCGATCCCGCTGAATCGGTCACCGAATCCTGTTAGGACAGCACTGAACAAGCCCACCCTGCGTCGCCAGGTTTCCTCAGTGCTGTCCTCCGTGCTGAATGGCGGCCCCTCCTACGTCGGGTCCGACTAAGTTGGTCGGCGGGGCGGCCGGTGGCTTGGCGACCGCACCTCTTTGCGAACGTCGCACCAGGCCCCACGAACACAGGGAGAGATGCATGCCGTCACGTATTGCCAGAACGCAGTGGAGCGGTGGACTCATGGACGGGTCCGGCCAGGTGGAGCTCGTCAGCTCCGGGGTCGGCACCTACGACGTGTCCTTCCCACGCCGCACGTCCGACACCGCCGGCGGAGTCACCAGCCCGGAGGAGTTGATCGCAGCGGCTCATTCCTCCTGCTACTGCATGCAACTGTCCGCGGTGGTCGGCAACGCCGGCGGCACCGTCAAGAGTCTGGTCGCGGACGCCGAGGTCAGCCTCGGACCGGATCCGGCAGGCGGCTTCCGGCTGACCGGGATCAAGCTGACCGTGCGCGGTCAGGTCGACGGTTTGGACGCCGCTGGATTCGCCGAAGCAGCGCAGACGGCGAAGGAAACCTGCCCGGTTTCGAAGGCGCTGACCGGCGTCGAGATCACCCTGGATGCCGCACTGGCCTGATTCGCCGGGAATAACGTCGGCAGGCTCAGGTCGGTGCCGGATGCCAGTGGCTGGCGCGCTCCCGTCCGGAGTGCGTCGGCCCGGCTGGGCCCCACCGGAGGACGGCAGGTTAAAGGCCGCCCTCGGAGCTGCGGGAGTGCAGGATGCCCGCGGTGAAGGTCTCTTCCAGGTGCGCCAACGTCTCGTCGAAATGCCGCGAGGCGTAGGTCGCGTAGAGCGTGTCGATCACCAGCAGTTGACCCCACTTCGAGGTCACCGACTCGCCGTACAGCCCGCTGCCGGGCACGGTTGAGGTGAAGACCGCAACGTCGGCGTGTGCGACGAGTGCGGAGCGCTCCACGGAGGTGACCCCGATAGTGGCCGCGCCGTGCGCCCTGGCCAGCCGCATCGCATCGACCACGGCCGTCGTCTGGCCGGAATCGCTGATCCCGATCACCACATCGCGACTGGTCAGGATGGTCGCGGACATCACCTGGATGCTCTGGTCGTGGAAGAGCAGGCACTTCTTGCCGGCCCTGGTGAACCGCATCACCCCTGCCTGCGCGGCCACACAGGACAGGCCCATGGCGAAGAAGACGATGACGTCGGCCCGTTCGATCAGGTCGACGGCACCGTCGATCGCCTTCGGGTTCACCCGCAGCGCGGTTTGCCGCAGCGCCGCCTGACTGCTGCGCTCGACCTTGCCGATGATCGACTCCGCGGGTTCATCCCGCGAGATCCCTTCGTAGACATACTGTTCCGTCTCCCCATTGGCGCTGGCCCGGGTGGCGAAGGTCGCCTCGGCGATGCCGAGCCGCAGCGAGCGATAGCCGTCGAGTCCCAACTCCCGGACAAACCGGGACACCGTCGAATCGGCCACGCTCGCCGCGGAGGCCAATTCGGTGATGGTCATGATCCGCACCCGCTCGGGATCGTTCAACACGAACTCGGCGATCTGCCGCATGGCCGGCGCCATGTACGGGAGCTTGCTGGAGATCTCGTGGAGAAGATTGCCACCCTCGGACGTCGCCATGGTCATAGTTTCCACGATGGCAGCGCGCCGACCTTCGCACGTCCCCGCGCGTCTGGACAGCGGTCAGCGTGGAGCTGCGTCTCCCGACAACCACCGTGCCGGGTTGCTGACCATGACCTGCTCGACGAGTTCGGGCGATCCGGCCGCGGCCAATCGGGGGAGGAAGCGGTCGCCGAGGTAGGCCAGGCCCGGCATCCCGCCGTAGGCGACGTAGCGGGTGCGGCGGGCCACGTCGCCGCCCAGCAGGATGCGGTCCAGCCCGCCCTGCTCGGCGGTCCGCAGCAGGCAGTCCAGCACCACCGAGTCCGGCCACGACTTGCTGCGGGCGATCCCGTCGTAGCCGAGATAGGCGCCCGCCGCGGCGATCTCGGCATGCAGGCCGGGGTCGGGGTTTCGGTCAACGTGGGCCAGGACGGTCGCCGCCGCCGGGACGCCGTTGTCGGCCAGCAGTGCCAGCACCTCGAAGGCCGCGCTGCCGTGCTCCAGATGCACCATCACCGCCGCGCCGGTCGCCCGGTACGCACTGCCGACGGCCTCGATGACGCGTCGTTCGAACGAGCTGATCGACCAGTAGTCGATGCCCGCCTTCAGCACCCCCGCCCGGATCTGTTGTCCGGACTCGGTCAGGGCGGCCGGTGACGCGGCCGGCCCGTCGGATTGCGGTAGTCCGTCCCGCAGGTCGGCCAGGAAACGGGCGGCGAGTTGGTCGGCGGTGAGCCCGGCCAGCCAGTGGCCGGGGCCGTAGTGGGCCTCGCGGTGGGCGCCGGTGGTCGCGACGATCCGCAACCCGGTGCCGATGCTGATCCGGGCCAGCGCCGCGGGCCGGCGGCCGAGCCCGGTCGGCGTTGCGTCCACCATCGCGGAGATCCCGGACCCGAAGAGCAGGCCGGCCTCCGCGCCGCTGGCGTCCTCGTCGGTGAGTTCGTCGCCGGGCAGCAGGGGACTGACCTGGAACAGATGCTCGTGATAGTCGACCGTGCCGAGCGCTGCCGCCCGGACGTCGCCGGTCACGGTCCGAATGGTGGTGCCGGAATCGGTGTTGTCCTCCGCGATCGTCATGCCGTAAGCATCGCCCGCGCGACAACAACTCCCACCAGGCCGGGGTCCGGTGCCCGGTTGTGCAGCACCGCGCGAACGGCCTCCGCCGCACCGGCGCCCATCCGGTCGACCGCCTCAACGGTCTGTGCCGCCGTGTGCGGGGTGAGGGTGACGCGGTCGGCCAGGTCGTCGGCCAGCAACGGGCTGGGGTTGCCGCCCGGGCGGCCGGATTCCGTTGAAAGCGTATCGGCCGCATAGCAACTGACCCGGCCCTCGCGCAGGGCCGCGGCCAGCGCGTCCTCGTCGACCAGATCGGCGCGCGCCGTGTTGATCAGGATCAGTCCGGCCCGCACCCGTGTGAGCCAGGCGGCGTCCACGATCAGTTGCTCGCCGGGGGCATGCAGCGTGATGACATCGGACTGGGCGGCCACGTCCGCAGGCGTAACGGCGCCGGCGCCGGCCGCCTCGATGGCGGCGTCGGTCAGGTACGGATCACTGGCCAGGACGCGACATCCGAAGCCGCGCAGGCGTTCGGCGACACCACGACCGATCCGGCCGAACCCGATGACACCGACCGTCAGCCCGCCGAGTTCCCTGGTTCGCTGCACCGTCCAGGAGCCTGCGCGCACCCGTCGATCGCCGGCGGCCACCCCACGCAGGGCGGTCAGGATGAGGGCGAGCGTGTGGTCGGCGACGGCTCCGCTGTTCGCGCCGGGGGTGTTGGTGACGACGATCCCGCGGCTCGCAGCGGCCGCAAGATCGACGGCGTCAACGCCCACGCCGTACCGCGCGACGACCTTGAGGCCCGGGGCGAGGGCGAGATGCGCGTCGGTGATCGGCCCGGTGCCGGCGATCCAGCCGTCAGCCCCGGCCAGCAGGGGTGCGATTCCGGTGAGGTTGTGATCGGGTGGCCCGGGCAGCACGGTGATGCCGTCGGCCGCCAGCTCGTCGACCAGGTTCCTGGTGCCGGTGGAGAAGGACCTGGAGGTCACCAGAACTATTGGTGACCTTGCCTTGTCGGCCGTCATGACGAAGTTCCTGAGTGAAAGGTGAACGGGCGCCGGACCGGTCCGGTCGGCCCTTCGAAGATCCGCTCGCCCATGCCGTTCTCGACGACCCAGCCATAGTCGTGGCCGGCCGAGCCGGGATATACGGCGAGGAACTGGTATTCCTCGGTGCCGGTGTTGACGCTCCGATGAGCCCACCCGGGCGGCATGTAGCCGATGACGCCCGGGGTCATCTCGATCCAGGACGTGCGGGTGCCGTCGAAGGTCAGCAGGCCGCCGGTGCCGCGCAGACACAGGTAGATCTCGCCCTGCGGGTCCGGGTGCTGGTGCCCCTTGGTCATGTAGAACTCGCCGGCGAGATTGCCCGGCAGGATGGTGGTGACCGACTGCGGCAGCTCCCGCGGCAGTTCGGGCACGGGGGAGGACGCCACCGTGTAGACGACCGGGTCGGCGCCCTTGGCGAGTTCGCGGCGCAGCTCCTCGGCCTCGAAAAGCCCTTCCAGGCTGGACATCCGGCGGGTCAGCACTGGTCCGGTCGGGGTGACGCTGGCCGACGCGCTGTCGAAGACGATCCGCATCGGGTCGAGCGGCGGCGCCAGGAAGGTGGTCATGAAAATCCTTTCGATGAAAGTGTCGTTCGATGACTTGTAATGACAGGATGACAGGTCGGAGGTGCTGTCCGCAAGCCCCCGTTCGCCGGACCTGGCGCGCCCGGGCGATGGTGAACGACGCCGGGACCTACGGTTGGCGGCATGGTCATCGCTGATGGGACTGGTGCCCGCCCGTCCGCCGCCCGACTCGATCCCACCGGCACCCGCGGGATCGACCGGACGTCCCTCATTCCCTTCTATCACCAACTCAAATCGCTGGTGGTCGAACAGATTTCCCGGGATGGGTTGACGCCGGGGGACAGGCTGCCCAGTGATCACGAGTTGTGCGAGCGCTACGGCGTTTCCCGCACCGTGGCCCGGCAGGCGCTGGGCGAGTTGGAATCCGAGGGCGTCCTGGTGCGTGAAAAGGGCCGCGGAACGTTTGTCGCGCAACCGAAGTCAGCACAGGGGCTGGTGCAGTCCCTGGCCGGGCTGTACGACGACGTTGCCAGTCATGGAATGACGCTGCGCAGCCAGGTGCGCCGGCTGGAGACGGTTCCGGCGCCGGCCGACGTCGCCCGCGATCTGCAGATCGCAACGGGCGCGCCGGTTCTGCTGCTCGAACGGCTGCGCTACATCTCCGAACTGCCCTGGGTGCTGGTCACCACGTACCTCCCGGCCGACCTGATCGGCGATCTGGAACAGGAAGACCTGGAGCACGGGTCGCTATACGAAATCATGGATCGGCGCGGGGTCCGGCCGGTGCAGGGCCGGCGCAGCATCGAGGCCCGGGTGGCCAACGCGGGGTTGGCGCGCGATCTCGGGCTCGCCAAGGGAGCCGCGGTGCTGTTCCTGTCCAGCGTGGGGCGGACCGGGGCGGGCCGGCCGGTCGAGGTGTTCCACGCCTTCCATCGGGGCGACCGGACCCGCTTCGAGGTTGAACTGTCCGTGCAGTCGGATGCCGTCGTGGTGCCGGCCATCGCCAGGCACTGAGGCGGCCCGCTGCTGCGCCGGTCGGGTGCGCAGATGCCGAAGTGCGAAATTTCTGCGACAGGTATTGACTCGACTCGAAATTACTGCGATTCTCTCCTCATGCACCGGTTGCACCAGGCGATCCGATGACCCGGATGGCCGGTCCCGGTAGCCCCAACGGAGAGGGATCACCCGACATGACGGGCACGTCGACCATTGAAAAGCAGCTCAGGGCAAGGGGTGTGGTGCCCGTCGTCACAATTCGGGAGGCCGCTGCCGCCGCGGATCTCGGTGCTGCGCTGGTTCGCGGCGGACTGCCGATCGCCGAAATTACTTTCCGCACCGACGCGGCCGCCGATGCCATTCGGGTGCTGCGGGACGGCTTTCCGGACTTCCTGGTGGGCGCCGGCACGGTCCTTGACCTGCCGACCCTGGACCGGGCGGTCGCCGCCGGTGCGACCTTCGTGGTTGCCCCCGGGTTCAACCCGGTGGTGGTCGACAGATGTCTGGAACTAGGGGTTCCGGTGATCCCCGGCGTCAGCTCGCCGACCGACATCGAGGCGGCGCTGGGCCGCGGGCTCGATCTGCTGAAGTTCTTCCCGGCCGAGGCCGCCGGCGGCCTGGAATTCCTCAAGGCGGTGTCCGGTCCGTACCGCGGGGTGTCGTTCATGCCGACCGGCGGCATCTCCCGGGACAACCTGCCGCGCTACCTCGCCCAGTCATTTGTCGCGGCCTGCGGCGGCAGCTGGATCGCCACCGAAACCGCGATCTTCGACCGACGATTCGACGACATCGCCGTCACTGCAGCGGAAGCGGTCGCACTCGCCGCCCCGTACACCCACGCCCAACAAATCACCACCGACGAAACGAGGAAAGCATCATGAGCACCGACTACGTCCCCGACTACACCGCCCAGCCGGGCACCGCGCTGGCCGGCAAGGTCGCCATCGTCACCGGCGGCGCATCGGGCATCGGCGACGCCGTCGGCCGGATCTTCGCCGCCAACCAGGCGAAGGTGCTGCTGGTGGACATCGACGAGGACCGGCTGAAAAAGGTGGTGGCCAGCATCTCCGAGACCGGGGCGACAGTCGTCGGGGTGAATGCCGATGTCTGTGACGAGGCCGCCGTTGCCGCGGTCTTCCAGCAGGCCGTCGACACCTGGGGCAGCGTCGATCTGGTGGTCAACAGCGCGGGCCGCGACTCGCTGTCCCCGCCGGTCACCGAGGTGACCCTGGAGGAGTGGAACCAGACGATCGGGCCGAACCTGACCGCGGTCTTCCTGGTCTGCCGGGAGGCCTTCCGGGTGATGGAGAAGCAGTCCGCCGGCGGCCGCATCATGAACATGGGGTCGTCGTCGACCAAGATCGCCTCCGGGCCGGGGCACAGTCCCTACCGGGCCTCCAAGCACGGGATGCTCGGCTTTAGCAAGAACATCCTGCTGGAGGGCAAGGACAAGAAGATCGGCGTGACGGTGATCAACCCGTCGCACGTTGCGACGCCGATGACCGAGATCATCGACAAGGGGCTGTACGACGGCGACATCCCGGCCTACGTCGACGGCTGGCTGGACGAGAAGGAGATCAAGGAGGGCATCCACGCCAGCTGCATCGACGTCGCCAATGTCGCCGAGGCCGCGCTCTATGTCGCGACCAGGACGCCGGACGTGACCATCCCGACGATGTCGATGTACCCGACCCACAAGGCCCACCGCTACGGCATGGAAGTCTGAGGACTGCGCGATGAAGGCAGCCGTACTGCAAGCACCCCAAGTCCTTTCCTGGTCCGACGTGCCCGATCCGGAGCCGTTCGGCGAGCGCCCCGTGCTGGTGCGGGTCGGTGCCGTCGGAGTCTGCGGATCCGACCTGCTGCGATTCGGCAAGGGCACCGCGTACCACTACCCGCTGGTGCTCGGCCACGAATTCTCCGCCGTGGTCGAGCAGTCGCCGGCCGGCAGTCGGTTCGCTGCTGGCGACCGGGTTGCGGTCTTCCCGCTGCTGGCCAATCCGGACGATCCGCTCACCGGGATCGGGGAGCCGGCGCTCGGCACCGGCTACGACTACTTCGGCTCCCGCCGGGACGGCGGGATGGCCGAGCTGCTGTACGTGCCGGAACGCAACCTGATCCCGGTACCGGCCTCGATGCCGCTGCTGCATGCCGCAATGGTGGAACCGGCCGCTGTCGCCCTGCACGCGGTGCTGAAGCTGCAGGTGCCGGCCAACGGCAGCGCGCTGGTGATCGGGGCCGGCCCGATCGGTGCGCTGGCCGCGCAGTGGCTGCGCATCCTGGGTTGGACCCGGGTGCTGGTGGCCGATATCGATCCGGCGAAGCGCCGCGTCATGAGCGAGCTGGGCTTCGAAACCATCGACGCGGCAGCCGATACCGTGCGGCAGGCACTGCTGCTGACCGGGTCGGGCGTCGATGCCGCGGTGGAGGCCAGCGGTCTACCGGCCACCCTGCTGCAGGCCCTCGAGGCCACCGCACCGCGGGGTCAGGTGCTGGTCCTGGGCGATCTGAAGGGCGACGTCACGATTCCGCGGGCCCTGGTCTCCTCGCTGATCCGCCGCGAACTGACGGTCCTCGGTACCTGGAATTCGAAGATCGCGCCGGTGGGCGGGAGTGAATGGGACATGGTGATCGCCAACATCTCCGCCGGGCGGTTGCAGGTGGCGCCGTTGATCAGTCATGCGCTCCCGCTGGAGACCGCCGCGCAGACGTTCGACGACATGGTCCGGCGCCGGGTGTGGTCGAACAAGGTGCTCTTCGCGGTGTCCGCGGCAGCGCTCGCCGAGACGAAGGACGCCGCCGTCGTCCCGACTGCTGTCACGAGAACGCAAGGGGCGCTTGCCGAAGTGGGCGCGTCATGAAGGCCGCGGTGTTCCACGAGCCGGGTCGGATGATCGTCCAGGACATCCCGGTGCCCAGCATTGCCGATGACGAACTGCTCATCCGGGTGCGCTCGGCGTCCATCTGCGGCACGGACCTGCGGATCTCCCGGCACGGGCACTTCAAGATCCCCGCCGGTCAGCACCGCGTCCAGGGCCACGAGGTGGCCGGCGACGTGGTGCTGGTCGGCCGGGAGGTGACCGGCTACCGCGAGGGTGACCGGGTCAGCGTCACGCCCAACGTCGGCTGCGGGCACTGCCGGTTCTGCCGGCTCGGCCTGAACAACATGTGCCCCGACTACGAGGCCTTCGGCGTCAGCCTGGACGGCGGCTTCGAGGAGTACCTGCGGATCCCCGGGTTCGCGGTCCAGCGAGGCAACGTCTTCCAGTTGCCGGACCGCGTCAGCTACGCCGAAGCCGCTCTGGTGGAACCCTTCTCGTGCTGCCTGCGGGGTCAGGAGGCGCTCGCTGTCGGATACGAGGACACGGTGCTGATCGTCGGTGCCGGGCCGATCGGGGCGTTCAATGTCATGCTCGCCAGGCTGGCCGGCGCGAAGAAGATCATCGTCGCGAACCGCAGCCAGCCGCGGCTGGACCGGATGAAGGAGTTCGGCGCGGACGTGCTGATCAACGTCAGCGAGCAGGACCTGACCGCTGCCGTGCTCGCCGAAACCGACGGCCAGGGCGTCGATGTGGCCGTCACCGCGGTGTCCAGCGCGCAGGTGCAGGCGACGGCGGTGCAATTGCTCGCCACCCACGGCCGGCTGAACTTCTTCGCGGGCCTCGGCGTCGCCGCCGACGTCGGCATCGACACCAACCGGGTGCATTACAAGGGTCTGACGCTGACCGGGACCACCGGATCCAGCAACGCCGACTACGCCAAGGCCCTGCAATTGGTGGGGGACGGCCGGGTGAACCTGTCCGGTTTGCTCACCGCAACGTTCTCGATCCAGGACATCGCTGGTGCCTTCGAGTACGCCGCATCGGGCGCCGGGATGAAAGCAGTGGTGTCCTTTGATGGTAGCGAGCAGTCAGGAGCCTAGGAATATGAAGACCCAATACGTCATGGCGATGGACGCCGGGACCACCGGTATCCGGGCGATTCTTTTCGATCATTCCGGTGACCTGGTCGCCGAGGCGAGCCAGGAATTCCCGCAGATCTACCCGGAACCCGGGTGGGTGGAACACAACCCCCTCGACATCTGGAACACCCAGATCACCGTCGCCAAGAAGGTTCTCGACACGGCCGGGGTGTCGGCGGATGCCATCGCGGCGATCGGGATCACCAACCAGCGGGAAACCACGATTGTCTGGGACCGGCTGACCGGCCACCCGGTGATGAACGCGATCGTCTGGCAGGACCGCCGGACGGCCGGATTCTGCGACGGGCTCAATGCCCGAGGGTTGACCGACTACGTCCATGAGACAACGGGTCTGGTGATCGACGCCTACTTCTCCGGGACCAAGATCAACTGGATCCTGGACAACGTCCCCGGGGCGCGCGACCGGGCCGAGCGTGGCGAGTTGTTGTTCGGCACCGTCGACAGCTGGCTGATCTGGAACCTCACCGGCGGCGCGGTGCACGTCACCGACTATTCGAACGCCTCCCGCACCATGCTGTTCGACATCAACCGGCTGGTCTGGGACGACCGGCTACTGGCCGAGCTGGCCATTCCCCGCGCGATGCTGCCGCAGGTGCGTCCGACCAGCGAGATCTACGGCCACACCGACGAATCGGTGTTCTTCGGGCAGCGGATTCCGGTGGCGGCCGCTGTCGGCGACCAGCACGCGGCGCTGTTCGGGCAGGCCTGCTTCGAGCCAGGCATGGTCAAGTCCACCTACGGCACCGGGGCGTCACTGTTGATGAACACCGGCGACAAGCCGGTGCTATCCGACAAGGGTCTGTTGACCACCGTGGCCTGGGGCCTGGACGGCCGGGTGCAGTACGCGTTGGAGGGCCTGATCTTCGTCTCAGCTGCCTCGATCCAGTGGCTGCGGGACGAGCTGAAGATCGTCTACGACTCCGCGGACACCGAGCACGCGGCGAAGCGGGTCAAAGACACCAACGGCGTGTACTTCGTGCCGGCCTTCGTCGGGCTGGCCGCGCCGTACTGGGACCCGTATGCGCGGGGCGGCATCCTGGGACTCACGTTGGGCGCCAACCGCAATCACATCATCCGGGCGGCGCTCGAAGCGATCGCCTATCAGATCCGCGACGTCGTCGACGCGATGCAGGCCGACTCCGGGATCACCACGGTGGAGATCAAGGTGGACGGCGGCGCCTCGAAAAACAACTTCCTGATGCAGTTCCAGGCCGACCTGCTCGACGTCCCGGTGCTGCGGCCGACCGTCACCGAATCCTCCGCCCGCGGCGCCGCGTTTCTGGCCGGCCTGGCCGTCGGGTTCTGGAAGGACCAGGCGGACCTCGTCGATTCGTTCCACCTCGACCGCCGATTCACCCCCGACATGGACCGCAAGGACGCCGACCAGCTCTACGCCGGCTGGCAGAAGGCCGTCGGCCGCGTCCGCGATTGGCAGGAGCACTGATGTCTTCGTTCATAGCCCCGAAACCCGCTGCCACGCCGACGTTCTACTTCGTCGGTGTGACGACGGGCAGCTCCTCGATCATGAAGGTGTTCCCGGCCTGGGCCGCTCACCTGGGCCTGGACGCGGAGATCACCGGGATCGACCTCCCGCTGGACGACGCCCCGGAGAACTACCGGGCGGTGGTGGAATTCCTCAAGAACGACCCGTTGTCGCTTGGTGCGCTGGTCACCACGCACAAGCTGAACCTCTACAAGGCGGCCAGTGACCTGTTCGACCGGGTCGGCTCCGACACCGAGATCCTCGAGGAGGTCAGCAGCATCTCCAAGCGCGGCACCGAGCTGTGGGGCCACGCGATGGACCCGATCACCTGCGGGCTGTCCCTCGAGGCGCTGGTCGATGACGGGTACTGGGGCCGCACCGGCGGTGAACTGCTGTTGCTCGGAGCGGGCGGCTCTTCGCTCGCGCTGACCCTCTACCTGCACCGCAGAGCCCTTGCCGGACAGGATGTTCCGTTAAAGGTGGTGGTGACGAACCGGCGTCCGGGCCGGCTGGAAGAGATGCAGGCGGTGCATCGCCGGCTGGGTATCGCGCTACCGGTCGAGTACCACCTGGCGCCGACACCCGATCTCAACGACGCGAGAGTTGCTGCGCTGCCGCCGGACTCGGTGGTCGCCAACGCCACCGGCCTGGGCAAGGACCGCCCCGGATCGCCGCTCACCGATGCGGTTGTCTTCCCGCAGCGGGCCACCGCCTGGGACTTCAACTACCGGGGTGATCTTGTCTTCCTCGACCAGGCCCGCGCGCAGTCCGAAACCCGCCAGGTTCGGGCCGTCGACGGCTGGTTCTACTTCCTGCACGGCTGGACCCGGGTCATCGCGGAGGTCTTCGGCATCGACATCCCCACCGCCGGCCCCGAGTTCGACGCCTTGTCGCAGATCGCGCTGGACGTTGCGGCTGCCGCCTCGCGCTGACGCGGTCCGTATCCCCCTCGTGCGGGTAGATAACGCCCAATGGTGGCCCGGTTCGGCATCCGGGTTGTCCATCGCTGCTGCTCTTGACAGCATTCCCGACAAAACGCCTAAGTTAATCAATTCGGGCGTCAGGTCGGGAGCGAGGGGTCTGGCGCGGAGCGCGGAGGGGGACTTCGATGGGCTGGTTCTGGCTGGTCGCGGCCGCGGTGGCCGTCGTGGCGTTCATGGCCTACGGGTTGGCGGCGGATCCCGGCGGTCGGACGACCTCGTCGCGACGTCATCGCACCGCGGCCCGCACCGGGTGGTCCGGCGTGATCCTGCTGCTGGTGGCAGTCATGACCCTGCCCTCGACGGCGGCGTCCGCCGCTCCGCCGGCACCCTCCACGGGCGACCGCGGGAACCCGCCAACTCCGACGATCGGCTGGGCGGCGTGCGTCGGGGAGGGCGACCCCGCGGCCCAGTGCGCGACCGTCCAGGTGCCGCTGGACTACGACAAGCCGAGGGGCGGGACGATCGGGATCGCGCTCGCGCGGGTTCCGGCGGCCGACCAGAAGAACCGAATCGGCACGGTTTTCGTCAATCCGGGGGGGCCGGGAATCTCCGGGGTGGAGATGCTGCGATTCGGATTCGGCAGCTATCTCGGTGAGCAGTTGAACGGCCGGTTCGACGTGGTGGGCTTCGATCCGCGCGGCGTGGCCGGCTCCGAACCGATCCAGTGTTTCGACAACAACGACAGTGCGGCCGAATTACTCGCCGGTCAGCCGGTTTTCCCCTACCAGCCCGGGCAGTACCGGCCCTTCTTCGACCAGTGGCGTCAGTATGCGACCGGGTGCCTGGCCAGGGACCAGCGGATCGTCGCGCACATGAGCACCGCCGACGTCGCCCGTGACCTCGACCTGTTGCGACGCGCGGTCGGTGACCGGCGGCTCACCTTTGTCGGCTTCTCCTATGGGTCCTACATCGGGAACACCTACGCCAACATGTTCGGCAGGAACATCCGGGCGATGGTGATCGACGGGGTGCTCGACCCAAGGCTCTGGTCGAGCGGCCGGCAAATCCAATCCGATCGGGTCGCCAGCCAACAGGTGCTCGACCAGTTCCTGAAACTGTGCGACAAAGCCGGTCCGGACTGCGCGTTCCACACCACCGAAACAGCGATGTCGCGCTGGAATCGGCTCGCCAAACAGCTCCGCACGGAACCGGTCGACCTCGGCGGATTCGTCTACAGCTACGACTTCCTGATCGCCGACATGGCGTCCGTGCTGTACGTGCCAGAGATCTGGGGCGGACCGGACGGCGCCGCGGCATACTTCGACCTCATCGCCGACGCCGCGCTCGGTGCGACGCCCGCGGCCGCAACCGGGATCGCGGACTCTCGACGCGCCATTCTCGAACGCCTCGGCGCTCACTCACCGGCCGACCGGGAGGAGGAACCGTACTTCTTCAACGGTCTCGACGCCTACTTCGGCAACACATGCGCGGACGCGCAATACCCCCATGATTTCAGGCAATGGAAAGCGATCGACGCCTACGCCGCCGCCGGATCCCGGTTCGGGCCGTACTGGTGGTGGACCAACGCGCCGTGTTCCGCTTGGCCGATGAACACGGACCGGTACGGCGGGCCGTGGCAAACGCGGACGTCGGCCCCGGTGTTGGTGGTCGGCAACCGCTACGACCCGGCCACCGGGTACTCGGGAGCAAAGGCCAGCGCAACCCTGCTGCGTGGCAGCCGGCTGCTCACCTACGAGGGATGGGGTCACACCGCGTTCGGGCGCTCGGATTGCGTGACCGGGGCCGTCGTCGGATACCTGCTGGACGGCTCCCTGCCCAAGCCGGGCACTCGATGCCCGGCCAACCCGAACCCGTTCCAGACTTCGACCGCCAGGACAGCTGCGCCGGCGCCGCTCGTCGGCCTGCCGCCGGCCTGGCAGCTCGCGGGTGCCCTGCGCTAGGTCCGTCAGGCTGCCCGACGCCAGCGACTTGGCCGGTTCATCCGGCCGGGCGGTGGAGACCCGTCCGCGACACGATCCGCCCAGGCCAGAAGAGGGACTGCGCCGAACGGGCGATGCTGGGTGGAACTCAGGCGATCCTCACTGACAGTGATCGCCGAGCGTGGGTTGGCTGGTCATTCCCCGAATGCGCGTGATGTGCGAGAATACCCGGGGTTACGGGTGCGCGCAGTGTCCTCTGGGTCTCCTGTGTGCGGATGGGGGATGCAGTGTTCACACGAATGCCAGCAGAGAATCTGACGTTACGTAGTCGGCTGTTGCGGGTTCAGCTGATTGCCGTGCTGATCGCGGTTGCCGTCCTGCCCTTGTCCGCCCCGGCGGCGAACGCGGCCGGTGCTGCTCCCACAGTCGAACTCGTCGCCCCAGCGGCCGGGGCCGGCGGGAGTGATCGCGCCGACCGACCTGCGGGTCCGTCCGGCGGACCCCGATGACCCATCGGTGGATGTCACGTTCCACGCTCAGGCGCGGACCGCCGGCGCGCCGAATTCGTCGGCGCCGTTCACCTTCGGGGTGATCCCCGATACCCAGAACTATGTGAGTACCTCCGCGCTGGCGCCGACCATGGGGATCCAGACCCAATGGCTGGCTGACCACCGAACCGACCTGAACCTGGCCTTTGTCACGCACCTCGGCGACATCGTCGGCCTGGACACCGCGACCGTCCAGTGGGACCGCGCCTCCCGATACCTGGCAACGCTGGACGCCGCCGGGGTGCCCAACACCGTGCTCCCCGGCAACCACGACTTGAACCTCAGCACCGGTGCCGCACCCCTGTATCAGCAGTACTTCCCGCCGAGCCGGTACGCGACGGCCGGGTGGAATTCGCCGACCGCGTCCTACGGCGGATATCTCGGGCAGCACCAATTCGGGCCGGACCCGGTTGACCGGCAGAACATGGACAACTACGCCCTGTTCACCGCCGGCGGAATGGACTTCCTGCTGATCAACCTGGAGTTCAACGCTCCCGACTATGCGGTCGACTGGGCGAAGCGGGTCCTGGCTGCCTACCCCGACCGGCGGGCGATTCTGGCCACCCACAGCTACGTCCACCTCAACGGCAGCCTGACGACGCAGGTCAGTCGAACCGACGGCGGGAACAGTGGCCAGGCTCTGTTCACCAAGCTGGTCGCACCGAGTTGCTCGATCTTCCTGGTCGTCAACGGACACTTCTCCGACAGCGTCACCGCCGAGGCTCGCCGCACCGACACCAATAGCTGCGGTCAGCGGGTTGACTCGATTTTGACCGACTATCAGGATCGGGCGAACGGCGGCAACGGCTGGCTGCGCTATTACACCTTTGTGCCGGCGGCCAATGAGATCCGCGCGTTCACGTATTCACCGACGCTGAACCAGTACGAGACGGATGCCGACAGCCAGTTCGTGCTGCCCTACAACATGGCCCCGCCGCCGGAATTGCCGACGGTCGGCACCGCGACCGTTCCGTCCGGCACGGAGGCAGCCGCCACCGGTCCCACGGTCCCGGCCGGCACGACGGTGGACTGGTACGTCACCGTCTCCGACGGGACCAGCACCACCCGCAGTCAGACCTGGTCCTACACGACCGCCCCGGCGGGTCCGACGGTGCTGGCCGCCGACGCCTTCAACCGGTCGGTGACGGCGGGGTGGGGGACCGCCGATACCGGCGGCGCCTGGACCCTGGTCGGCGGGAACACCCGGTTCGCCGTGGGTGACGGGGTCGGCAAGCACGTCTTGGAGCCAGGTCGGACCGTCAGTTCGGCGCTCGGCCCCGTCGCCGCCACCGCGGTAGACCTACAGACCACCGTGTCCCTTGACCGGCTCTCCGGCGACGCGTACTTCACCGTCTCCGGGCGAACCGTCGGCACCGCCGACTACGGCGCGCGGATCAAGGTGCTGAGCAACGGTCTGGTCCAGCTGCACACGGAGCGCAGCGGCACGCTGCTGTCCGGAGGTACGGTCGCCGGACTGACCGCCGTGGCCGGCCAGAAACTCCGGGCGCGGGTGCAAGTCGAAGGGACCTCACCCAGCACCGTCCGGGCCAAGGTCTGGAGGGACGGCAACACCGAACCGGCTGTCTGGCACTATGTCTCGACCGACTCGACCGCTGCCCTGCAGACCGCCGGCGGTGCCCGGCTGCAGACCTACATCAGCTCGACGGCAACCGGCGGACTGATGACGGCGCGGTGGGACGATCTGTCCGTCACCCAGATCGGCGGCACCGCCCCGCCGCCCAACCAGCCGCCCGTCGCGTCCTTCACCTCGACGACCGCCGACCTGACGGCGACCGTCGACTCCGCCGGCTCGACCGATCCGGACGGCACCATCACGTCCCGCAGTTGGACCTTCGGTGACGGCGGCACAGCCACCGGCGCAACAGCAAGCCACACCTACGCCGCCGCCGGCAGCTATCCCGTCACCCTGACCGTCACGGACGACGACGGTGCACCGGCGAGCGTCACCAGCACGGTGACAGTCGTTGCACCGCAGGGTCCTGCGGTGCTGGCCGCGGATGCGTTCGGCCGGACGAGCAGCAACGGCTGGGGCGTTGCGGACAGCGGCGGCTCGTGGACCATCAGCGGCACGCCGAGCCGGTACTCGGTCGGCGCCGGCACCGGACTCTTTCAGGTGCCCGCCGGCGTGATAGCCAGCGCCACACTGGCCGGCGTGAGCGCGGCCTCCACCGACGTCACCGCGGTGGTCTCGCTCGACGCCATCCCCAACAACACCGTGTTCAGCACGGTATCCGGCCGGCTGATCGGCACGGCCGACTACGGCGCCCAGGTGAAGTTCTATGCCAACGGCGCGACCCAGCTGTACCTCGAGCGCAGCGGCACCACCCTGGTCGGCGGCACGGTTCCCGGTATCACCACAACGGCGGGCAGCAAGCTGACCGTCCGGGTGCAGGTGCAGGGGAGCGCGCCGACCACCATCCGCGCGAAGGTCTGGCCGACCGGCACCGCAGAACCGGCAGCCTGGCGTTACACGACCACCGATAGCACTGCGGCGCTGCAGGGGCCGGGTGCGCTCCGGTTGGCCACCTACCTGAGCTCGGCGGCAACGTCCGGGCCGGCCGCCGTCCGCTGGGACGACCTGAAGGTGACCGCCGCCGGCTGATGGAGCCGCTGCCGGCGGCCCCATGCCCTGGCGACTGCCCTTGCGGCAGAGGGCATCTCGATGGCGGTGCAGCGGCTGGGTCCTGGTCAGAACACCGTCCGAACGATGCCCCCGTCCGCCCGGAGCGCGGCACCGTTGATGGCGCTGGCCAGGTCGCTGGCGACAAAGGTGACCAGGTTGGCGATCTCCTGCGGATCGATGAGCCGCGCGATCAACGAGGTCGGGCGGTTCTCGGTCATGAACCGGGCCTCGGCCTGCTCGTACGGCAGGTCGGGGAACAGGTCCTGGACGAATGTCCGCACCCCGTCCGTCCTGGTCGATCCGGGCAGGATCGCGTTCACGGTGACGTTGCTGCCCTTGGTGAGTTCGGCGAGATTCCGCGAGATGGACAGTTCCATCGTCTTGGTGGCGCTGTAGTGCGGTAGCTCCGGCGCCGGGGTCAGCGCGGCCTCGCTGGAGATGAAAATGACGCGGCCGGAACCCTTGTCGAGCATGCCTTGGATGAAATGCCGGCTCAGCCGGATCCCGCTCATCACGTTGATGCCGAACAGCCGGAGCCATTCGTCGTCGGTGGTGTCGACGAAGTCCACCGACACGTAGATCCCGAGGTTGTTGACCAGGATGTCGACCTCGCCGAGTTCCGCGATGAGCAGCGCGCAACCCTCCGCGGTTCCCGCGTCCGCGGCCACCCCGCGGACCTGCGCAGCGGGGTCCGCACCCAGCACGTCGGCCACCGCGGCGTCGACGGAATCCTGGGTCCGGCCGTTGACGATGACGCTCGCCCCCTCCGCGGCCAGCGTCCGGGCGATCTGCAGACCGATCCCGCCGGTCGACGCGGTGACCAGTGCGGTCTTTCCGAACAGGCGCAGGTCCATCGGTCAGCTCACCGTCGCCATCTGCGTTGCCGCCACAGAGGTCGGTGCCGGGGCGGCTGCGGACAGCTGGCGGCGCAGGAACGCCAGCGCATCGCCGGCGACCTGGTCCGGGTCGTTCCACAGCACCCGCCAGAGGCCGACCAGGTTGGCGAAGTCCGGGCCGAGCACGCTGGGGGAGAAGGACTCGAAGGTGATCGGGCCCTGGAAGTCGATGCGGGCCAGGGCAGTGAAGAAGCTCGGCCAGTCGGTGTTGCCGGTGCCGAGCGGACCGCGGTTGCTCTCCGCCACGTGCACGTACCCCAGGACGTCCGCCACGCTCTCCACCGCCTGCCCGAGGTCGCCTTCCTCGATGTTCATGTGGAACAGGTCGGCGTGCACGAACAGCGACGGCGAGCCGACGGCCCGGACGATGTCCGCGGCCTGGCCGACGGTGTTGATGAAGTTGCTCTCGTACCGGTTGAGTGATTCCAGCCCGACCCGGATGCCCGCCGCGGACGCCTGGTCGGCGATCCGGCCGTAGCGTTCCACCGCCCGCTCCCGGGCGATCTCGGAGGGCGCCTGGGTGTACCGGTGGACCGCGGAGAACGTCGGTCCGCCGAGCATCGTGGCGCCCATGTCCCTGGCGGCCCTGATGGCGTCGCCGATCAGCTCCTCACCGCGCTGGGCGATGTCGGGGTCGGGGTTGGACAGGTCGGCGGTCAGCGTCCCGCAGATGCCGGCCACCACCCCGACCGAGTACTGCTGGGCCAGCTGCGCGGTCAAAACGGTGTCGGTGGCCGCCGGATCGAACATCAGCAGTTCGACCAGGTCGTAGCCCAGGTCGGCCGCGCGGCCGAAGACCCGGTGGGCGTTGGCCGGGGTCCAGTCCGAGGTGTAGACCAGGGAGTGCAAACCGAGCTTGTTCATGGGTGGTTTCGCTTCCGTTCAGGGTTTCAGTGGGTGGCGGCGAGGGCGGGGCGCTTGAAGACCTTGGCGACCAGGTCGCGGGTCAGTTGTCCGCGCCAGATGTCGATGGCGACGGCCAGCAGAATGATCAGCCCGATCGCGATGCTCTGCACGGCGGGGGAGACGGCATTGAGGTTGAGGCCGTTCTGCACGACGGTGATGATCAGGACGCCGATCAGCGTGTTGAAGACGTGCCCTCGACCGCCGGAGAGGCTGGCACCGCCGACGACAACCGCTGCGATGGCCTGCAATTCGATCAGCGTGCCGTAGTTGGGTGACCCCGAATTCAGCCGGGCGGACAGCAGGACGGCGCCGATGGCCGCGCAGCCGCCGGCGATGATGAAGGCCAGCAGCCGAATGCGCTTGATCCGGATCCCGGAGAGCCGGGCGGCCACCTCGTTGCCGCCGATCGCATAGATCTCGCGGCCGAAGACCGTGTGGTTCAACACCAGCACGGCGACCGCATACAGCACCACGACGTAGATGAAAGGCAAGGGGATGCCGAGGATCTGGCCGTAGAAGATCGCCTCCAGGTTCGGGGACAGCGAGACGATCGGGGTGCCGCCGCCGATCGTCAAAGCGATGCCCTTGAAGACGCTGAGGGCGGCCAGCGTGACGATGAACGACGGGATCTTCAGGTAGGCGACGAAGAAGCCGTTGACCGCCCCGAGCAGCGCGCCGCAGAGCAGCGCCGCGGGGATGGCGATCGCCAGGCTCCAGCCGTCCAGCTTGATCAGCGACGCCAGCACCATGGTGATCAGCGCGATCATCGAGCCGGGGCTCAGGTCGATCCCGCCGGTCAGGATGACCACCGTCGATCCGATCGCCACGATGGACAGCACCGCGGCCTGCATGGCGATGTTCTGGAAATTGTCGATCGCGATGAAATTGGGCGTGGTCAGCGCGACCACGACGATGATGATCAACAGGGCGACGACCGGCCCCACGAATTCGGCGAACGAGGAACGTTTCATGTCAACACCTCTCAGGTGTGCGTTGCAGTGGGGACGGGTTCGAGTGCGGGTATTTCCGCCGCGCTGACCAGGTCGGCATGCGAAACCTCGGCGGCCGGCCGGATGTCGGTGATGCGACCGTGTTTGACGATGGCGATGCGGTCGCTCATCGCAATCAGCTCGTTGTGCGCAGAGCTGATCAGCACAATGGATTTGCCGGCCCTGGTGAGCTCATTGATCAGCCGGTAGACCGCGAGTTTCGCGCCGACGTCGATGCCCTGGGTCGGCTCGTCGAGAATGATCACCTGCGATTGGCTGAACAGCCAGCGGGCAATGAGCACCTTTTGCTGATTGCCGCCGGAAATGAGATTGACCGGCTTGGTCCCGGCCAGCGGGGTGATTTCCAGGTCCTTGATGTAGGTGTCGCAGACCGCGCCCTCTCGCCGGTGGTCGAACAGCGGGCCGCGGGTGACGCCGCCCAGTTTGGCCATGGTGATGTTCGGTCCGGCGGCGAAGTTGAAGAACAACCCGTCGGACTTGCGGTTCTCCGGGACCAGGGCGATGCCGGCCCGGATCGCGTCGGTGGGGCTGCGGAACGTCACCGGTGTGCCGTTCATCCGCAGGGTGCCGGCCACGATCCGGTCGGCGCCGAACAGCGCCCTGGCAATCTCCGTGCGGCCGGAGCCGATGACGCCGCCCAGGCCGAGCACCTCGCCCCGGTGCAGGTCGAAGGTCGCGTCCTGCACCCGCTGTGCGGTGGCAATGCCGGTGGCCGCCAGGACCACCTCGGTGGTCGCGTTGCGCTCCTTCGGGAAATGCTCCTGGATATCGGTCCCGATCATCCTGGAGACGATGTCGTTGACGTCCAACCGGGTCTCGCCGGACGCGCTGACCACTCGGCCGTCCTTGAGGACGGTGAAGGAGTCGACCAACTCGACCACCTCGTCGAGGCGATGGGAGATGTAGAGGATCGCCACCCCGCGGTGCTTCAGGCTCCGCAACAGACCGTGCAGCAGCTCGATCTCGTGCTGGCCGAGGGCGGTGGTCGGCTCGTCCAGGATCAGCAGGTTGGCCTTCTGGGACAGGGCCTTGGCGATCTCGACCAGCTGTTGTTCGGCCACCGAGAGGTCGCCCACCTTGGTGGACGGGTCGATCTTCAGGCCGAGCTCTTCCAGGATCGCCGTGGCGGCCCGGGTGACGGCCGACCAGTCGACGAAGAGCCGGCCGCCGCGCTTCGGGTGCTGGCCGAGCGAGATGTTCTCGGCGACCGTCAGGTAGGGCACGAGGGAGAATTCCTGATAGACCGTGGCGATCCCGGCCCGGCGGGCGGCCGCGGGATTCGCCAGGTGAACGGGTTCGCCGTTCAGCAGGATCGTGCCCTTGTCCGGCTGCTGGACCCCGGACAGGATTTTGATCAGGGTGGACTTCCCGCAGCCGTTCTCACCGAGCAGGCCATGGATCTCGCCGGCCAGCAGGTCGAGTGAGATGTTGTCGTTCGCCTTGACGCCGGGGAACGATTTACTGATGCCGTGCAGGGCCCACAATGGCGTGGGGGCCAGCTGGTTGCTGCTCGGTGTGGTCATCGCCTGCTCCGTTTCTGCTCGCCGGATACCGATCAGAAATCGCGAGACGGCTTGGGGAAAAGGCTGTCCGGATCCTGCAGGATGGCGGTCGCGTTTTCCTTGGTGACAATTTCCGTCGGGGCGTTGATGTAGCCGACCGCGGCCTTCTTGTTCAGCAGGTCGATGGCGTACTGCGCGGCCATCGCGCCCATTTGGATCGGTGAGGTGTTCGTGGTGGCGGTGACGCCGCCACCCTCGGCGATGCTCTCGATGGCTGCGGTGTCACCGTCGTAGCCGAGGATCGTCAGATCGGTCCGGCCGAGGGCCTTGGCGGCCAGGGCGGCGCCTTCGGCCATGTAGTCGTTGGAGGCATACAGCACGGTGATGTCCGGGTGGGCCTGCAGCAGGTCCATGGCCGCGGTGTTGCCCTTCTCCACGCTCCACCCGCCGGAGACCCGGGCGGCGACGGTCCAGTTCGACCCCTCGATGCCGTCGGTGAAGCCGCCGGCCCGCTCGGTGGCCAGGTAGCTGGGCTCGCCGTCCAGGATGCCGACCTGCCGTGCCTCGCCGCCCGACTGCTTGAGGGCCCATTCGGCCAGGGCCTTGTTCGCCGTGCGCTGGGTGACGCCGACGACGCCGTCCACCGGAGTGGGGTAGTTCGGGATGTCGGAATTGATGATGATGACGACCTTGCCGGCGTCGACGGCCTTCTGCACCAGCGGGGCGAGGGAGTGCTCGTCGAAGCTGATCAACAGGATGGCGTCGACGTCGTCCCGCGAGGTGGCGTCCTGCAGCATGCCGAGCTGGGCCGCCTGATCGCTGCCCGAATACGGCGAGAGCATGAAGCTCTCGGCGCCCGGGACCGACTTGATGCCTTCGTACAGTGCCAGGTGGTAGTTGAACTCGGTGCCCATCGGCAGGTACGCGATGGTCGGCGTTCCGCCCTTGAAGGCGATCTTGTCCAGCGAGGCTGCGGAGCCGTCGCCGAGCGGTACGGGCGCCGGGTAGACCGGCGCGGTCCCGGTTCCCACCACGACGGCGTCGGAGCGCGGCGGTGTCGGTGGCGGCCGAACTGGAGGAACCGCCGGTCAACGCGCAGGCCGACGTGCTGGCGAGCAGCAACACGCCCACCGCCGCGCCGATCACCCGGCGGCGGAAGCGTGTTCCTCGTTGGGTCGTGTGGCTTTCCATGACAGTCATTGCTCGACGTGCTCCTTTGCGCTTGCGGGACAGGAAGACTGCTGACGTGATCGGGGCCGGCGGGCCGGCGATTCGGGGCGCTGCCGGAGCAGCACTTCGGTGTGCGGGCAGCACGCATCGCCAGGTGTGCGCCTGGTGGTGTCTGCCGGATTGCGAGTGATCTGGTGGCCCTGCGGCCTTGTCGTGCTCTCACTATGTATCGAAACTGTTTCGACCGCAAGACCCTAGATGATAGGAAATTTCGATCGACGGGTCCCGGCCGCGAGATTGCGGGAGCGCGCAGGTTGCGTCGGAATGGCAATGGTCACGCAGTGTGCGAAGGACGTCAGCGATGAGTCAGCGTTGGCCCTACGATTTTGCGCATGAACAGCGACGGATTGCAGCAGGCCAAGGATCTGATGGCGAAGGGGGGAGTGCACCCGCGGGCGATCGCGGTGTTCGCCCACTCCTACGGCGTTCTCGCCTCCGGCGAGACCGGGATGCTCGCCGAGGCGGATCTGGAGCCGGTGGCCGAATTGCCCAGGCTCGCCGACCTTCAGACCGACCCCGAAGCGGCCAAGGCGGCGCTGGCCGCGACCGCGGTGGTCAAGCTCAACGGCGGGCTCGGCACCTCGATGGGCATGGACAAGGCCAAGTCCCTGCTGGAGGTCCGGCCCGGCAAGAGCTTCCTGGACATCATCGCCGAACAGGTGCTGGCGCTGCGGGTGCAGTACGACGTCGCGCTGCCGGTGGTCTTCATGGACAGCTTCCGCACCTCCGACGACACCCTGGCCGCGTTGGCCGCGCACCCGGGCCTGCAGACCGAGGGGCTCCCGCTGGATTTCCTGCAGAACCGCGAGCCCAAGCTCCGCTCCGATGACCTGACCCCGGTGAGCTGGCCGGCGGATCCCAGCCTCGAGTGGTGCCCGCCCGGGCACGGCGACATCTACACCGCGCTGGACGCCTCCGGCCTGCTGCGCTCCCTGCTCGACCAGGGCTACAAGTACCTGTTCGTCTCCAACGCCGACAACCTCGGCGCCCGGCCGGATCCCGCGCTGGCCGCCTGGTTCGCCGCCTCCGGCAGCCCGTTCGCCGCCGAGTTCTGCCGGCGCACCGCCGCCGACCGCAAGGGTGGCCACCTGGCCCGCCGGTCCAGCGACGGACAGCTGGTGCTGCGGGAATCCGCGCAGACCCAGCCGTCGGACGAGGCCGCCTTCGGCGACATCAACCGGCACAAGTTCTTCAACACCAACAACCTGTGGCTCGACCTGGTGGCGCTGGACGCCGTGCTGCAGGCCAATGACGGCGTCCTGGGCCTGCCGATCATCCGGAACGTAAAGACCGTCGACCCCGCCGACCCGGCCAGCCCCGAGGTGATCCAGATCGAGACCGCGATGGGCGCGGCGATCGGCGTGTTCGAGGGCGCGGGCGCCATCGAGGTGGACCGTTCACGGTTCCTGCCGGTCAAGGCGACCAGCGACCTGCTGGTCCTGCGGTCGGATGCCTACGAGCTGACCGACGGCGCCCAGGTCCGGCTGGTTCCGTCCCGGTCCGCGGCGCCGCTGGTCGATCTGGACAAGCCCTACAAGCTGGTCAACGACTTCGATGCCCGGTTCCCGTCGGGCGCGCCGTCGCTGGTCGGCTGCGAGCAGCTGACCGTCAAGGGTGACTGGACGTTCGGCAAGGACGTCACGGTGGTCGGCGTCGCGACCGTCGCCGCCGACGGGTCGCCCGGGGTGATCCCGGACGGGACCGTGCTGGGTCAGGCGTAGCGCAACGGAGCCGATGATCGCCAGCGGTGCGATCATCGGCGTGGACCGAGGATCAGGTCGTCGGTACCGCGCCGAGGAGCGCCGACACCAGTGGACCCCTGGGACCCGGATCGGTGACGGCGACCGCCTACCAATGGTCAAAGCATGGTCATACTGATGACCATGTCGGAGACGCGTTCGATCGAGGAAACGCTCGCCATCCTGTCCGATCCTGCGCTCCTACGATCGCTCAGTGAAGCCGACGCAGAGCTGGCCCGCGGCGAGGGCGAGGACCAGCAGAGCCTCGCCGCGGCCATGCAGGCTCGGTCAGCCCCTGCGTGAGCGATGAGAACTAGGAACTGCTCGTCGCGCGCGAGTAACTCACCGAGCAGCTGACCGAACCGGTGGCTCCGGCACTGGCGGTCGACTGGGGGCTTGTGCTCGAGAAGTCAGGCCAAGAAATTTGCCTCGACCTCTTGCCCACCGCTTGTCTCTGGTGATATACCAAATCTACTCCAAAAGGCACACATCAGCAGGTACTCGTGATGACGGTCAGGGGGTGAGACAAGAGATGCACGGTGGGCAGAACACCGCAGCTGCGCTCGAAGCCGCGGCGGCCGACATCGACACGGTCGGCGCCGATACCGCAACAGTGAACGCCGAATTCTGGGCGTTGGTCTGTGCGGACGACGAATGGCTGGCGGCGGAGTTCGGCGCGATCGTGAGCGAGCCCTGCGAGACCCGGGTGCGGATATCGTTCCGGCCCAACAGGATTGACGCGGCACCACCGGACGGGTCGGGCCCTGCGCTGCCGGGTGCCACCTCGAGTTTCCGTGACCGGGTGGCGGACCGGGGGACTTCCCGGCCGACGGTGGCGCCGCGAGCGGTCACCCCCGCTCGGGGCAATGCGCTGAACTCTGCAAACACCAAGCCCTGCAAGAACATTCGCCCGAGTCGAATGGACGGTGATGCGAATCCCATGACAATCCGCGCGTGGCCGCGCCGACGCCGCCTGCACCGTGTCACACCCCTGTTGCGGACAACGATTGGACACCGCACCCGCGTCTCGTGACGCATCCGACCAGCAGGCCGCGCGGCGTGGTCACCGGCTCCGAAAGAGGCGGTCACCGGTTGAACCCGGTGGCCGCCTCTTCCCGTGTCCGGCCCTGGGTGCTGGCGTCGGATTGGCAAAGAGCCTGCACCGCAGCACTTGTCCCTGCCACGGACTTGCATCGCGCTGCGCACGGTGGTACAACAAATCTATTCCTTCCGTGAGAGATACGGGAGGAGAGCACACGTCAAGTGGAAGGACCTGGGAGGTGGTTCGTGATGCTCATGCGTACCGATCCGTTCCGTGATCTGGACCGGCTGACCCAACAGTTGCTGGGCACCAATGCCCGCCCGTCGGCGATGCTGATGGACGCCTGGCGGGACGGCGAGCAGTTCGTGGTGGAGTTCGACCTACCCGGGGTGAGCCCGGACTCGGTCGACCTGGACGTCGAGCGGAACGTGCTGACCGTGACCGCGCAGCGGCCGCCGTTGGACGATCAGGCCGAGTTCCTGGCCGCCGAGCGACCGCGCGGGGTGTTCAGCCGGCAACTCGTGCTGGGGGACAACGTGGACCTGGACCGGATCCAGGCCGGGTACCGGGACGGTGTCCTGCGCCTGGTGATCCCGGTCGCGGAACGGGCGAAGCCGCGGAAGATCACCATCAGCCGCGAGGCCGGCGGCGACCAGTCGATCACCGCAAGCCATCACGGCAACGGAAATGCCAAGCAGCGCAACGAGAACACCGTGAACGCTTGACTGATCCGGGCAGGGCCGGCGCCGGCCGGCCCTGCCCGGGCCAAGGTCAGGCTGCGGCGGGCTCCGCAGCTCGGTTGGCCGCCGCAAGGACGAGATCGATGATGGCCTGCGGTGCGTCGGACTGGGGTGCGTGCCCGGCAGCGGGCAGCAGGGCGAACCGGGCGCCGGGAATCAGCGGGGTGTAGCGAGGGGTCTGCCCGGACCCGACGACGTCCAGCACGCCCTGGGCGACGGTGACCGGGCAGTCGATCTGGTCCAGACCGGTCGGCACGTCGATCATGATCGCGTTCCACAGGGTGGCCCAGAAACCTCTCTGGTCGGCGAATCCGCCCTTCATCGTGAGGGCCTCGGCGGCCGAGGCCTGCCAGGGCAGCGCCCGCATCCCGGCCAGCAGCAGGGACCGGCCGGCGGGCGTGCGGGACAGCTCGTCCATCCAGGGGTACCGGACCCGGTTGACGATCCGGGCCGTCGTCATCAACGCACCCTGGTGTGCGCGTTCCAGCGGGGCGCCGAGCCCGCTGGGGGAGATCGACACCACCGACAGCGCGCGGTGCCGGCACGCCAGCTCGATGGCCAGCCGGCCGCCGAGGGAGTTGCCCAGCACATGCACCCGGCCCAGGCCGTGCGCGTCGAGATCGGCGGCAACGGCATCGGTGAGCGCGGCAACCGACGGCCGGTCGTCGATCATCGGTGAGCTGCCGTGCCCGGGCAGGTCAATCGAGTACACCTCGAAATCACGGGCGAGATCAGGTACCAGGGCGGCGAAGTCGTCACGGGTACTACCGAAACCGTGCAGCAGCACCAGCGGCTCACCGGAGCCGACACGGTCATATCCAAGAATTGGTGTGGTCATTCCTCTTGAGTCACCCGCTGACCGGGCCGGCAAACCCACCCCGGGGAATGATCGTCCTCACAGCGATCTCGGCTCCCCGGTGGACGGAGTGGCCCGGGTCACCGGATGTTTCGGCTCGGCCGCAGGGGGCATCCACTCTGCAGGATCCGATGCGCCGCTGCCCCGGGTTTCCCCAGACATCACCCGGGCAGCCATTCCCAGTCAGGAAATGACGCACGGATTCACCATCGAGATGGATACCCAATGACCCTGGTCAAGGACGTTGTGACGTTTGTGCCGACGGTGCTGCTCACGGCGGTCGCCGTCCTCGGCATGGCTCTGCTGATGGGATTGTCCGTTTGGGAGCTGCCCACCGGGCCTGCCAACACGCCAGCATGACATTCGCCGGCATCCCCCTGTCTGAGAGCTTCAACGTGTGCTACGCCGCAAAACCTCCAGCACCGCGCTGATAGCGAGTGTCCTGATGGGTCATTTCTATGAAGCAACCCAAGTCATCTCTCACTGCGCGCGAAATTATCCATTCTTGTTTCTATTCGGTTTTCATTTCTCGATACCTGATCGTCGCAGACGGCGCTGAGTGCGTTTCGACGGAAAAAGCCTGACGCAAGCAGGTGGCGCGGCCTGGCGGTGATGCTGATGAGCCGAGCCACCCGTTGGGACACTCGCAGGATCCGCTCTGCGGAGACGAAAGCTACGACGACCGTCAGACGGCATGAATGGTATGCCCCAAACTGCGTACCGGGCGTCATAGCCTCGCAGGACGTGAGTTGGGTTGCGCGTGCACCAGGACGAGGCCGCCCGCTCCGTTCTTGGCGAACACCACCTCGAGGCTGGACCACGGAACCCTCTGGGCCCGGACGCCGACCGGACCATCACGGAACAAGATATCTTCCGGGGTGGCGACGCCCAGTTCGAGGAGCGGTGTCATGGCATTATTCGGCAGATTAGCGATCTCGGCCCGGTAATGGACCATCACGCGGTGAAGCTCATGTTGCAGGGTGGCGATGCCGGTCATGGTAGAGGAATTGGCGGTCGTCCCCTCATCACGGGACACAGTCTTGGCTTCCGCTTCGCGAGCGTTCGAGGCCGTGTGCTTCCGCGGAACTTGAGAAGCGACCAGGATCGCGTGTGCGTCGCCGAGAGTGTAGTTGGCGCCGAGACCGTTGTTCGCGATCGTCGGATTTCCGTTGGAACGGCGGACGGCGATAAACCGCTCGTGTAGCACCGATGGGTCAGTGACTGCGCCGTTGTTGGTGACGTAGTCGTGCACAGCCACGCGGGCCGCGTCATGCTGCGCCATATCGCGAACGATCCACTGCGCTGCTTGTTGCCACGCGGGTACGGCGTGGTACGAGTGAATGAACTCGCCGCTGTCCGCCCGCGCACGCGCCGTGTCTCCGCTTGGTCGACCAGCATTCGCGACCCACTGCAGGACCGCGAAATCCGCGGTGGGCGCGTGCTGAACCATCTCGAGCAAGGTTTGGGAACTCGCAAAGACATATTGTGCGTGCCTGAGCGCCGCTAACCCGCGCGGACCGGGGACAGCCAGAACCAATTGCAGCAGGTTATCGAGTTGCATCAAGTTGGGCATCCACCGCCCGCCGTCGCCGATGAAGGTAGCCGCGTCGGAAACTGATAGACGGTTCAGATTCCCGAAGAACTGGACTAAAAGTGCTTGCCGCAATGGGCCCGTCAGGTAACTCGTCACAATGCCCAGAACGTTTCCTGCGGATGCCTTTCCGCCGGTGACAAGGCCGGCAGCCGCTGTGACGATGTCGTAGACAGGACGACCGACAACGCCTGTCGCGATGATCTTTTGCGGGAGGACGATGTCATGGCCTAGAGGCCGCCATTTGGCCAAGGCTGCCATCAGAAAGTACCGATTTGAGCCGCCCGGCGCCACTCCGTCCGCCCACGCTTTCTCGTCCTGGGTGACGCCAGCCACCTGCGCCCGGTATTCCTCCCATGCCACCGTTCCTGCCCTGAGGCCCGCGAGTGTCGCCCGGTTGTCCTGCCACTCTGCGTCGGTCATGACCGGATAGGTGTCGGTCGATTTCAGGTAGAACCGGTGGTCGTTCTCGCTGAACCAGTACTCGGTGAGTGTTCCGCGTGCCTCGGTTCCGAGGAAGGTTGCAACTCGATGCGCATCGTCCACGAGCAGGTGGTAGGACCGACCTTCCACGAGCGCATCGCGGGCGATGCGTCGAATAGTGGGTTGCCCGGCCTTGGCGACGGTCATCCGGCGCAGCCGGTCGATACTGTGATCGTGAACTTGGTGGTCCTCGTACGCGGCGACACGACCCAGGGCGGCCCGGCGTCGCAGCGCCGCGATCACGCCGATCGCTGCCCTGTCGGCGGCGGCTTCGGCAGGGTCGTCGGCGTGTCCGATGGTTCCGCCGGCGCCGGAATCGGGCTGGCCGATGTGGCCGAGTTCGTGTGCGATCAACCGTTGACCCTGGGGCTCGGTGGGCCGGTACGAGTTTGCGGAGAAGTAGATGTCGTGGCCGTGGGTGAAGGCCACCGCCTCCACCGAGCTGGCGAGCGCTGCGGCCGCCGTATCGGTGTGTATCCGAACCGGCGAAAGGTCTTGGCCCAATGCGCGGCCGGCGGTTACGCTCAGATCGTCGGGTAGCGGCTGGCCTGTGCCCTGGTTCCTGCGCAGGGCGGCGAGCGCGTTCTGCGGAATCGCGGTTCCGCCCAGTGGGTCTGCTTGGTTGGGTAGCGGCTGGCCTGTGCCCTGGTTCCTGCGCAGGGCGGCGAGCGCGTTCTTCGGAATCGCGGTACCGCCCAGTGGGTCTGCTTGGTCAGGTAGCGGCTGGGCATCCGGGCGGTAGACCAATCCCGACACAGGCGTCAGCGAGCCCACCATAAGGCCCGCTCCCGGGGACACGGTTTCCGTGTCGGTCGTCACTCTCGAAGAGGTCGGGGTATCCGGCTCATGGTTAGCGTGCGTGCCCCCCATGACCGCCCCCTCGGGGCATTACAGTAAATGCTCTGGGGCATGACTAGCAAGGACAACGTCGACGGACGTCAACAGTGCCGGGTTCTGAGTCACGCGTGGGGGCTGCTCGAAGGTCGTCACCGACTTCAGATTCCTCGACGCGCACCGGGTGCCGAACCCGTTTGCTTCGGAGCGGACCCGCACCATCTGGCAGTGCTGACACGGCCCGGCTTTGTCAGGGCTGCTCCCACCCGCACCCGGCACCTCCTGGGACAGGCTGCCCTCAGCTTCACCGCCCTGCTGCGACAAGGTCGGCGACAGAAGGTCTCTCACCCCCTATTCAAACAGCAGCGCCTCACGGCGCACGTGGATCCGGGCTAAGTTGCAGGACCGAACCAGGGTCGTCAGATAGCTGACGCGCGCAATCGGGGGTAGCCGGTCCTCGATGCAACATCGGAGACCCGGACATGAGTACTGGCGTGTGCCTGTGGTGTGCGGTCGTCGGGAACACAGTCATCGCCAGGACAGACATCTCGACGATGTCCGATGAGTTCCGGCGGCCCGGCGGGTCGGCCCTGGGCGGATTGATGTTCAGATCCCCCGATGGGAGAGAAGCCTTATGATGATCGACCTGGAACCGACTGCCCGCGGCATCGCCGCATCGGTCGCGGCACTGCGCGACGACCAACTCGGTGCACCGACGCCCTGTCCTGCCTACACGGTGGGTGACCTCGTTGAACACATCGGCGGACTGGCGATCGCCTTCACCGGCGCCGCGACCAAGGCCGGCGGCCCGACCGTGTCGCAGGCCCCCGCCGGCGACGCCTCGCGACTGGGCGCCGACTGGCAAGCCAGGATCCCTGCCGACCTGCTCACCATGGCCGCCGCGTGGCGCGATCCGGCGGCATGGACGGGAATGACCATGGCCGGCGGAGTCGACCTGCCCGGGGAGGTCGCGGGATTGGTGGCGCTCGACGAGATCTTCCTTCACGGTTGGGATCTCGCGGTCGCCAGCGGGCAGCGGTTCGGCTACGACGATGCCTCGCTGCAGGTCGTGCACGGGTTCGTGCTGGAGGCGGCGACGCCCGGCCAGGAGGCCATGCGGGACGGTATCTTCGGGCCCGTCGTCGAGGTGCCGCCGGACGCACCGCTGCTGGACCGGGTCCTCGGGCTGGCCGGGCGCGACCCCAGCTGGTCGGCGCGATAACGACAATGCGCCCGGACTAGCAGCAAGGACCGTGGACCGACTGGTCGAGCCCAGTCAGGCCAGGTTCCGCTACGCCAAGTGCCAACCTCTGTATCAGGATGGCTTGATCGTCATCTGCCCTTTATGGCCCGATTCGCGGCGCCCGTAGAGGGGTTATCCCATGTCACATCAACCGTACGACCCGGCCGGCCGGCGAAGTGATCCGGTGCGTTACGACATCAATCGTCAGGACGCTGGTGTGATCAACAACGTCGGGCGAGATCAGCACAATTCCTACGTCCACCAGGTTCAGCAGCGGGAGAGCTTTCTGCGGGCGATTGCGGCAACCAGGACGAAGGCCCGCTGGCTGGTCTGGACCGGGCTGGCTCTGTTTGTGGCGGGTTTCGCCGTATTCGCGGCAGGCATCTTGGGTTTCCTGTCACAGGCAGCACACGCCGTCAGCAGCGGGAACCTCGAAACGCCGGACAGTCCCTTCGGGCCGGATGTCGGGGGTATTCCGTCCGGGCTGCTGGGCTGGGCCGTCGCCGCAGCCGGCACGCTGCTGATCGTCATAGGGATCGTGCTGCACGTCGTCGCGACGTCGCGGCGCAAACGGGTCGATCGGGAGCTCCCGGCGTATCCCGCTTGGCCGGTGTCCGGCCAGTGGGGAGGGCCGAGGTGACCTTCAATATTGGCTCCCAGACCGCAGGGGTCATCAACAACGTCGACGGCAACCAGCAGATCACCGGTGGCCAGTACGGAAGCATCGTCGGCGACGGTGACGCCCGGTCCGCGGCACGTGACCTCCGGGACGGGGTGGCTCACACCCCCCTGGATCAGAGAGAGGCAGCTCAAGCGCGCACATGGGTCGAGGACGTCGTCACCGAGATGGTGTCGGCGCAACCCGACCGGTCACGCGTTGCGGGCCCGCTGCACCGGCTCACCGAACTGCTGCTCAAGGCCGGGCGGCTGACGACGGCCGCCGCAGCCCTTGTCGGACCGCTGCGCACACTCGCCAGCTGGCTTGGCGCTCTCGGGAAGCCGCTGCTGCTACTGCTCCCGGTGCTGGCCTAAATCTGGTGGGTCGGCGGCGACCAGTTGGCCGAAACGGGCGCCGCCTAGTGGCGTCCTCGATGGCACGGGCTCGGCTGGTTTGAGGCCGGCCATCATGAGGACAAAACTCTGTCGGCATAGAGAATCACCGGTGTGTCTGGAGTTTCGGCAGCATCACCGACCGGCAAGTAGATAATGCGTTGATAACGTACCGCGATTCCCACCGACCGCAGGTGGCCCGGCGCTGTCTGTCGGCCGCCCGTTGAGCGGCGCCACCCGCAGGCTGGTCGCGCGAGCCGCGCCGGCCGGTGGCTGGGCGCTGGCCGCTGGGATGACCGGCATCGGGCTGAACCGGGTGTTCCGGTCGCGGCGTTTTCCGCGCCTCATCGGGCTGCAATCGGTCGGCATGTGGCTGCTCATCCCGGCGTACCCGCTGGCGGTGGCGGCCCTGTGCGCCCGCAGGTGGGCGTTGGGCGGCATCGCGGTCTCGTTGGCGGTGGCGCACCTCGGCTGGCGCCGGCAGCTGTCGGCGAGGGGCACGCCTCGGGTCGCCCCGGTCGGCGCCGCTCGAATGCGGTTGGTGACGGCGAACATTTTCGACAGCAATCCCGAGATGGACTTCTTGGCAGCGGATCTCGCAGCCATCGAGGCGGATCTGCTGCTGTTGCAGGAGGTGACGGAGCAGCACCTTGACGTGCTGCGCGCGGCCGGTGTGCTGGACAGGTACCCGTTTCAAGTCCTCGCCCCGAGTGAGCGGCCGCACGGATCGGCGATCCTGTCGACAATGCCGATCACCAGCGGTGGGGTGATCGAGATCGCCGGATATCCGATCACCCGAGCCGAGGTTGTGACCGAAGCGGGCACCGTTGTCGTGCTCAACGTGCACCCGCTCGCGCCGTCCATCCCGAAACAGGTTGCCCCCTGGCACGACCAGTTGGCGGCGTTGGGCCGGCTTGCCGCCCAGGAGACCGCCCCGTTGATCGTGGCCGGCGACTTCAACGCCACCGCCGATCACGTGCCCATGGGCAGGTTGCTGGACAGCGGGCTACGGGAGGCGTTCGACGAGGCGGGCAGGGGAGTCGGGGCGACCTGGCCGTTGTGGCGCGGTCCGATGATTCCGGTGATGCGATTGGACCATGTGCTGGTGCGGGGACCGATCACCGTGCTCAGCGCGGAGGTTCAGGACAACCGGGGGAGTGATCACCGGCGGGTCAGTGTTGACCTGGCGGTGGGGTGCGCAACTGCGCCGCAATGAATGTCGACGGCGCCGACAATGGTGTCCGCAACCCGCCGGTGAACGTCGGCGGTCCCGCCGTAGGGGTCCGTCACGTCATAATTCGCAAAACGATTGTTGCCGCGCTCCGCGGCGATGATCGGTATCCACGTCACCGGGTTGTTGCCGGCCATCGGCACATTCGGCAGGGCCTGGATCGACTGCGAGAATTCCAGCAGGGTAAAGGAACGACGGAGCGCTCTCGGCACCCGATCAAGGACAATCGATCGCTGTGCGCGAGTCGCCGTCAGGATGAGATCGGCTGCTTCGCAGGCGCGATCGGTCAGCGCGCGGGATCGGAAGCCGGCCGGCTCACCGCCCAGCCGGCGCAATTCGGCCGCGGCGGGCGGGTCCATGTCATGACCGTCATACCCGTGAGTGCCGGCGCTGGTCACCCGGTATCGCGCGGCGTCGGCACCATTACCCAACGCCGCTAATAGCAATTGTTGCGCCATCGGTGAGCGGCAGATATTCCCGGTGCAGACGAAGAGAATATCGACGGGGCGATTCGGATCAAGACGCCCTGCCGGTCGGCCGGGGCCGCGCGGGTCGTCGCGGCCCCGGTTCATCGAGTGGTCGTCACCGTGAATGAGGGGTGGTCGGCGTCAGCGCGCCATTGGCACTCGGGGCGGTGTGTGGTTGGGCGACTGGATCCGCGTCACCGTCGGAAGGCTTGGCCAGTTCGACGCCGCCCACGGTGCCGGCGGCAGGTGCTTCCGGGGTCGGCGCCGGGGAAACCGTTGCCAGCAGCGGAACTTCCGCGGTGATCTCGGCCCCGGCCTTGGGCGCATATCCGTACCCATAGCCGTATCCGTACCCGTAGCCCTTGCCGCCACGTTCGGGCGCGAAGTTGAGGACGGTTCCGACCAGCGCCGCCCCGACCGAATCGAGTCGCTTCTTGGCCTGGGTCGCTTGATCCTTCGAGGTCTTGCCGTGCCGGATGATCATGATGGCGCCGTTCGACTCGGCGGCGAGCAGGGCGGCATCGGTCACCGGCAGCAGCGGCGGGGCGTCGATGATGACGATGTCGTAAATGAGCCGAAGCTTCGCCAGCAGCGTCTTCATCGCATTCGACTGCAGCAGTTCGGCCGGATTGGGCGGCAGGGCACCGCTGGTGACGACGTCCAGGCCGACGGTGCCCCAGCGCTGGACGACGTCGGCGAACTCCATCCGCCCGGACAGCACGGTGGACAGGCCGACCACGGGTTCGAGGTGCAGATAGTCGGCGACCCGTGGCCGCCGAAGGTCGGCCTCGAGGAGCAGCGTGCGTTGCCCGGCCTGCGCCAGCGTAATGGCGATATTCACCGCGGTCGTGGATTTCCCGTCGCCCGGCATCGGACTGGTAATGGTGAAGACCTTGGAAGGCATGTCGACATCGACGTATTGGAGATTGGTTCGCAGCATGCGGAACGATTCCAGCCGCGGGGCATTGGTGTCCAACTCCGTAACGAGTGGATTCTTGGCCGCGGCCGGGTCGTAATAGACCGCGCCCATGGATGCCGCCCCGGTGATCTCCTCCAATTTCTCCGCGCTCTTGATGGAGGTGTCCAGGGTTTCCCGCAGCCAGGCGGCGCCCAGACCGATCAGCAGGCCGAGGATCGCGCCGAGGCCGATGGTGGTCAGCGGGCGAGGGGCGACCGGGGTGGTGGGCAGGTCGGCGGCGTCGACGATGTTCGCCTTGATCGGCGCGGTCGCGGCGCTGGACGCGCCCTCCAGTTCGGACACGTAATCGGCGAAGACTGCCGCGGTGGTCTGGGCCAGCAATTGCGCCTCGGCGGGGTCGGGGTCGGTGACGGTCACTTCGAGAATGACCGACTCCGGCGCCGCCACCGCGCTGATCTTGTCGACCATTGCCGTCGGGGAAACGTCGAGCTGGAGTTTCTCGATGACCTTTTCCGCGACGGACGAGCCTTTGATGAGGTCCGCATAGGACGTCACCCGTTGTTGGGAGAAAAGGCCACCCTGATACGACTGGGCATTCGCGCTATCTGAGGTGGGTGTCGACACGAACAGCCGGACGGTGGATGCGTACTGCGGGGTGGTGCGGAAAACCACCAAGGCCGCTGCGCCGGTTCCGACCAGCACGCAGATGACGATGAGGAGCCATTGCCGCCGTAGAACCCGCAGGTGGTCGCGCAGTTCCACAGTTTTTCCTCCAGAGGATAAGAACAGAATGGATGGCCGGTAGGCCCATTCGTAGCGCATGGTGGACGACCGGGGTAGGGAGCTACTACCAGAGTCGCTGATACGCTAGGTTACGAACACGGTACTCCCCGTAACATCTCTCAGGACGCACTCTGGCCAGTATTGAGCCAACTGAGGGGCAGCCACCCGGAGGACGTCGCCCATCGGAGCGGTTTCCCACTCCCAGGGGATCCGCGCGTGGCCCACCCGAGTGCCGGGCACGTCACAGCCAGGGCTTTCGAAGCCCGAGATCGGAACAACTCGATGCCCGACTCCGTTTCGGCACCCGATGATCATCAGGATGAGCGTGCGGCCGACGCCGCAGCTTCGCGCCAGCGCGGCCCGGTCGCCGGGGTGTTGTCCTGGGCGATGATCGTCGCCGGCATCGCCATCCTGGTCGGGTTCTCCTGGCTGGGCTGGCGCAGCTATCAGGCCTATACCCATCTGACGAATGCGTCGGCCGACGTGAGCCGGCTGCAGGACGAGCTGCGGAGCGTCGCCACGGCCGACCCGTCCGCGACGACCGCGACAATGGCGCACCTGCAGGAGGAATCGGCGGCGGCCCGGTCCGCGGTGGACGACCCGGTGTTCCGGGCCGCGACGTCGCTGCCCTGGCTGGGCCCGAATCTGGCTGCTGTCCGGCAGGTAACGGTATCCGTCGATACCCTCGCCACCGAGGTGCTGCCGTCCCTGGTGGAGGTTGCCCGGTCGCTGCGGCCGGCGGAGCTCGCGCCGCGCGATGGGGTCGTCAATCTCGCGCCGATTCAGCAGGCCGCGGGCGCCCTGCAGATCGCCGACGAGGCCGTTAACGCGTCCCGCGAGGTGATCGGCAGCATCGATCGTTCGGAACTTGTGGCGCCGGTGGGGGATGCGGTCCTGGCGCTGGAGAACAAGCTCGCCGCGGCGGCTTCGGTGACCGGCACCGGCGCCCGGGCGGCCCGATTGTTGCCGCCGATGTTCGGGGCGAACGGCCCCCGCGACTACCTTGTCGTGTTCCAGAACCTCGCCGAGCCGCGCGCGACGGGCGGCATCTTCGGCTCGTTCGCGGCCGTGCACGTCGACCAGGGCAAGGTCACCGTCCTCGACGAGGGGACGCCGGCCCGAACCCTCGGAGTGTTCGACCCACCAGTTGTGCAACTGTCGCCCGAACAAATCCGGCTACACACCGAACGACCGGCCGTCTACCCGGCCGACGTGAACTTCACGCCGGACTTCGCCGTCGCGGCAGACCTTTTCGCGAAGATGTACACGGCCCGCACCGGGAACGCGGTTGACGGGGTGATCGCGATCGATCCGGTCGCCCTGTCCTACCTGATGGCGGGGACCGGCCCGGTCGATGCCGGTGAGGGGGTCGTGCTCACCGCCGACAACGTGGTGTCGGTCCTGCTGTCCACGGCCTATCAGGACTATGCGGACGGCTTTGATCAGGGCTTGCGGGACGCGTTCCTGGCCCGGGCTGCCGGCGCCGTTTTCACGGCTGTGACGGCTGGCGGCGGTAACGCTGAACAGATCATGGCCGGTCTGGTCAAGGCGTCCGGTGAGCGCCGACTGCTGGTGTGGAGCGCAGATCCCGTGGAACAGGCCGACTTGGCGGCGACCGAGCTGGCGGGTCAGTTGCCGCAGACACCCGGGACACCGACGATCGGGGTCTTCCTCAACGACGGCGGTGCCGACAAGCTGGGCTACTACCTGAGCAACGGGGTGGCGGTGAACGCTGGAAACTGTCGAGCCGATGGGCGTCGAGAGCTGCAGGTCAAGGTCACCCTGGGCTATGCCGCGCCCACGTCGGGCCTACCAACATACGTAGCCGGTTCGCCCGGCCCGGGGGAGCCGTACTCGATCCAGACCAACGTCTCCGTGTTCGCGCCGGTCGGTGGCAGCCTGATCAACGCAATGGTCGACGGGGTGGCCACGGGCTTCCAGCCGGGAAAGGAAGGCGCCCTTGACGTTGCGACGGTGACGGTCGTCATCGCGCCAGGAGGGGTTGGTGAGGTGGAATTCTATGTGCTGGGTCCACCGCCGCTGGGAACGGAAGCAGATGTCACTCCGGCTCTTGCGTTGACACCGGGAGTCAACCCCTGGGTCGAGTCAGCCGACTCGTTTCGGCCGTGTATGCCTGGCGAGAATTGATGCTGGCGCGGGGAACTCGGCGTTGTGGAATGTGCTTCGGGTCACACCCACACTTTCGTGTATGACCGGAGCCCGAATCCGGAGAATGCTCCCGGGATGTAGCGGCTAGTAGTTGTTCCGGCACCACGGTCACCGGGCATTGGCCCATCGCGGCAGCGCCAACCTATTGAGTGGTAGGAGTTCTCGGATAGGTGAACACCGCTCCGCTGGGACGGGTGATCAATCTGCGGGCCTGCAATAAGCTCGTCACGCAGGCGACACAATCACCGGGCGGGGGTCAGGTGTTCCTACGACATACCTGACGGATGGGCATCGCAATGTTGCGAAGAATGTGCACGTTGATAGTCATCGCTCTTCTGGGGCTCACTACTCAAGCCGGGATCGCAAACGCTGCGCAGGGTTACCCGCCGGCGACCACAGTGACCGTCAACATCAGCGGGAACAACATCAGCGTCATCGACGGCAGATATCACCGTGCTCCTCGGCGGCGAATTCACCTTCTCCGGTGACGGTTTCGACGCAGGTGAAGGCATCGAGATCCTGATCAGCGGCCCGTCCGGCCTGCGGAGTACCGGGGGACTGTCACAGCTCAACACCGCGGCTTCCGCTCCGGACGCCACGGCAGACGGAAACGGCACGTTCGCGACGCCGATCACCTTGAACAGCCTGGGCATAACCACCATCACGGCGGTCGGCCGGGCGAGTGGCAAGTCCGCCAGCTTGACCGTCACGGTTGTCGCGCCAGGCGGAGAAGCCGGGACGATGGTTGCTGCAGTCGGAACTGGAACCGCTGCAGCCTTGGGGTCGAGTAACGACGGTGACCTGGCCACTACCGGTGCCAATCTCGCCGGGCCACTAGCGATCGGCTTCTGACGCGCGGGAACCTGGTGCAGTGGAATGTGCTCCGGGTCACACCCACACTTTCGTGTACGACCGGAGCCCGAATCCGGAGAATGCTCCGGAAATGTAGCTGCTGGTAGTTGTCCCGTGGGCATGGTCACGCGGCGTTGGCCCATCGCGGCAGCGCCAACCTATTGAGTGATAGGAGTTCTCGGATGTGTGAACACCGCTCCGCTGGGGCGGGTGACCAATCTGCGGGGCTGCAATAAGCTCGTCACGCAGGCGAAACAACCACCGGGCGGGGGTCAGGTGTTCCTACGACATACCTGACGGATGGGCATCGCAATGTTGCGAAGAATTTGTACCGTGATAGTCATCGCTCTTCTGGGGCTCATCGCGCAAGCCGGGATAGCAAATGCTGCGCAGGGTTACCCGCCGGCGACCACGGTGACCGTCAACATCAGCGGGAACAACATCAGCGTCATCGACGGCAGGATCACCGTCCTCATTGGCGGCGAATTCATATTCTCCGGTGACGGTTTCGACGCCGGTGAAGGCATCGAGATCCTGATCAGCGGCCCATCCGGCCTGCGGAGTACCAGAGGGCTGTCACAGCTCAACACCGCGGCTTCCGCTCTGGACACCTCAGCAGACGGAAACGGCACGTTCGCGACCCCGCTTACCTTGAACAGCCTGGGCATAACCACCATCACGGCGGTCGGCCGGGCGAGTGGCAAGTCGGCCAGCTTGACCGTCACGGTTGTCGCGCCAGGCGGAGAAGCCGGGACGATTGTTGCTGCAGTCGGAACTGGAACCGCAGCAGCCTTGGGATCGAGTAATGACGGCGACCTTGCTACCACCGGCGCCAGTCTCGCCGGGCCATTGGCGATCGGCTTCGTTGCACTTTTTGCTGGACTTGCACTCCTGTTCTTCGGGACTAGCGGAGTCCGGCGGCGCAGAGCCTCCCGGGCCGGCTAGGAAACCGCACATGGACAGGAGGCAGATGTCAAACCAACCGTATAACCATTCCACCAATTCGGCCACTGTATAATTAACAACTATTACGCTCTGTACGATAGACAAACCTCTTGCCCACTAGCCGGCCCGCTCAACCTGTCCCTGTTGGACGTGAGGACTGATAATGCAACTCAGCCTGGGAGCTGGCCTGGGCTGACAATAGGAATGGAAATCCACTCGTCTCGTGTGTCAATGAACGAGTCTACACGATAAGCCTAAGGCGGGATTGATGAAGCGTACTCTAGATCTAGTTATCGCTGTGGCCGCCTAGTCCTGCTGGCGGTACCTGCCGTAGCGCTATCTGTCTTAGTGAAAACTACTTCACAAGGGCCCGCTTTGCATTGGTCCGACCGCGTCGGACGCCAAAACAAGATCTTCAGAATGCCAAAGTTTCGTACCATGATATTAAGCACTCCCGAGGTAGCGTCTCACCTGCTAGGGCAGCCGAGCAAATATCTCACTCCTGTAGGGGGCTTCCTCCGGAAAAGCAGTCTGGACGAACTGCCACAACTTTGGAGCATTCTCGTCGGCGATATGAGTTTTGTCGGCCCCCGGCCGGCACTGTTCAATCAGTATGACCTAATCGACATCCGAACCAGACTTGGAGTTCACGAGTTGACGCCGGGCCTCACCGGTTGGGCACAAGTCGGCGGACGTGATGATTTGCCGATCCACGCAAAAGCTCTGCTGGACGCCGAATACTTGAGACGCCGAACCGTCAGATTTGATATGGAGATATTGTGGCTAACCACCGTAAGGGTGGCCGCTCGCAAGAACATCTCGCATTGAGGTGTCCTTGGAAGCTGACCACAAAGTGCAGGGCTACGTTAGGTACGTGTCAGGCCGCCCGGCTCAAGGGGCGATTCGGGAATCAACGATTTGCCAGCATATTATTCAGCACAGGCTCCGAACAGCCCGGATCGTGTCCCTATCGGCACGGTGGGCGACGGTCATGCCAATGCTCCCTTCTTGGTTTGGTGACATTCTGATTCCTGACGACCGCGACAGACATATCTGGTCGAAACGCCTTCCTGATCACACAAGACTCGCTCGATTCATGGCCTACCGATTGAACCTTCAACACAACGAATAGGGATTTGATGCCCAGGAATGCAAACATTACTCGGTCACTGCATAATGGATCGCCGGCTAACGCGTTTGGGAAGAGCATCCATTCTGCCCCCGATTGCTCTGGCGTGCGACTTTGGTTGCCCATCGTGATACGAGTGAATGCTTGATGCCCCTTTTGAGCTCATTCTCCTTTCACTAGTGATGAAAGTTGTCAATTTGTACCACACGTCGCGACCGAGGGGATGGCATGTTAAGGAATCGTAGCCGACGGCAAATGAAGAAGATTCAAGGTGCCTCCTCCATCCCTAGAGGCTGGGATCACCAACACCGTCAAACAGTTGACACCATCTCCGAAGGGCCAGCTAATTTGCTGGCGTCAGGAGATTGGCCGACGTCACGTGAGGAACTGCGCTCGAGCATCTGGGTAGTAAACCACTATGCAAATTTTCCAGGAAAGGATCAGAGCGAGGGACGGCATTTCGCTCTGGCACGTTACCTTAAATCCAACGGTTGGGACAGCAGTATCATCGCTTCAGGAACATCACATCCGAGCGGAGACCGCAGACTGCCGTGGTGGCAACTCTGCAAGCGTGGTGTCGAAGCGGATGTCCATTACCTGTGGATCGGAACCCCCGGTTACAGGTCGAACGGAGCAAGCCGAATCGTCAACATGCTCTGCTTCACGGTCTCGGTGTTATTGCCTGGACGGACACGCAGCTTGCCGGCACCGGATGTAGTAATCGGCAGTACCGTGCACCCTTTCGCGGCCTGGGCGGCACTTCGCCTAGCGCGTCGAAAGGGGGTGCCTTTCATTTTCGAAATAAGGGACGTCTGGCCGGAAACATTGATTGACTTTGGGCATTGGCAAGCTAATGGGTGGAAGGCTCGCAGTGTCAGGAAATTGATGATGCATCTCGTGCGCGAGTCCGTTATGGTTCTATCGCCACTCCCAGGTATACCTCTATACCTTGAGCAGATTGGCGAGGCCAAGAAGCCTTTCCTCTGGATATCAAATGGAGCAGAGACCCACCAAGCCTGCCCGACGCGGATCAGCCTTCTGCGGAACCGTTCGTCTTCATGTATCTTGGTTCGCACGGAAATGCCAATGTCCTAGACCACCTGATTGACGGATTCAATATCTTCCGCCGCGATCACCCCACCACGGTGGCCCGCCTAGAATTCGTCGGAGATGGCCCACTAAAAGAGGAGCTGATCGCCTACGCGGAAGCCACAGGCGCTGCGGAGTTTATCAAGTTTTTTGATCGCATACCGCGTGCCGAGGTGATAGACCGCGCGGCTGAGGCCAATTGTCTAGTAGCTGTCATGGGCGACTATGCGTCTACCGCTACGGCATCAGCCTGAACAAGATCTATGACTACATGCTAGCCGCTCGACCGATCATTTTGGCGTCGCCGGTCGATTGAATCCCGTGAACCTGGCGGATGCGGGAATCGGCCTACGCAATGTAGGTGCCAGCGACATAGCGGATGCGATGGCTCGAATGGTGGAACTCGCGCCTGAGGATCGAGCACAGTTGGGTCGAAATGCTCAACGGTATGTACTCGAGAACTTCTCGTACGAATCACTGGCGTTGCAACTGTCTACCGGTCTTGACACGGTTGTCGCGGGCCATGGTCGCCCGCGCGGAGCGAGGAGTGACGAGATGAGACCCAGCGAGATGCGCGACCGGCGGGTGCGAGTTGTGCAGTAAGCTCTGCGCACCCCTGGAGCGACAACCGGGTGCATCTTCGCGAGGCCGCGGGACTTGCTGACGCTGGTTACGAGGTCACTTTGATAGCCGTAGAGCGAGACGTCGAGATCCGGCGACTGGGGTAAAGGTGCTGACGATTCCGGTTTACCCGCGAGTCAAACGGGTTCTTTGGGGAACGATGCAGGTCGTCGTCAAGACGTTGCGTTTGCGACCGGATATCGTTCATCTTCATGACCCCGAACTGGTATGGGCGGTTCCGATTCTCCGTCTGCTGCGGATCTCGGTTGTATTCGACGCGCATGAGGACCTTCCAGACCAGTTCGCGGGAAAAGAGTACATCGATGCCCGGCTTAAGAGACCGATCGATCGTCGCACGTGTGATCGTTTGGATTGCCGGGAGGAGTTCGATGGTAGTGGCAGCCACCGAGCAGATCGCCGAGCGATATCCGCGCTCAAGACTATTCTGGTTCGAAATTTCCCAAGATTGCGCGAGTTGGAGAAGGGACTACCACCTCCGTCTCAGCGACCTCGGCAGTTGCTTATGTCGGCCTCGTGAGTGCAGCCGCCGACCGAGTGTAATGATCGACGCAATGGACGCTGAGGATTTCCCCATTGCGCTGGCATTTGACACTCGCTGGGCACACTTCGCCGGGGGCACTACTGGATGAGCTCAAATCTCGTCCTGGCTGGCGTAAGGTCCACTTTGAGGGCTCTGGTCGGTCCGATGAGGCCCGGGATATCTCCGCTGAGTCTCGCGTTGGGCTGGTTGTGTTGTCACGAATGGACGCGCATTCTCCGCGCTCCCCACCAAAATGTTTGAATATTTGGCGGCGGGTACACCGGTCATTGTCTGTGATTTTCCGCTCTGGCGGGAGATCGTTCAGAGAGATGACTGTGGTACGGTCGTTGATGAGGAGTCTCCCGCGGCGGTCGCCCGGGCAATCCGCACATATGCCGAAGACGACGAATGCTAGATAGACATGGGCTTACGCGAGAGCCGCGGCGGTTCGACACCTAAACTGGGAACACGAGGAGCGGACACTGCTTGAAGGTTATCGGCAAATTCGTAGCGCGAAGAGGCGATCCCCGAAGTAGAGCGACGCATTGACCGACAGGCAGTTGAATCTGCCCGGGTCAGCAGACCGGAGGAACGGGTATCCAGGAGTGACACGACGTGGGTTCAAGCACGCCGATTACCTAGCGTTCACTGACTGGCGTTCTACGGCGCGGCTCTCTGCTGCCTGTCCATGAGCCCAGGGGCACCGGAGGCGGCGATCTCACGTCGCCCGTATGCCGGATACCAGGCAAAGGCCGTCACCCGGCCCCCGCGGAGTCCCTTCTGGCGACGATCATCATCGGCGCCCGTCCCGGGAATGCTCACCAGTGACCATCAAGGACATCCCTCGTCGTCACCGGCCAAGTCGCCGCAAACACACCTCACGGACCAAGCCCCTCGTAATGGCCAGCGTGAAACCGCCATCCGAAGGCAAGTCACGACGAGACTCAACCACCCTGGAGGGCCCGAGGCGGAGCCTTGCTAGTGGCACTTTCAACTGTATTCACCTGGGAGAATTGTTCTGATCCTGAATTTCCTGAGCCAGAATTCCGCTCTTAAGCCTGGGGGTGCTGCTGTTACCCATGCGATTGCAATGATCGCCCACATAGTTCGATTATCGTTAAGATCTCCCGAGACCATCGCGTTGATCGTGAAGAACACCGCAATCCCTAGTAGAGCCGCCCCATACGGGTGCGTGGCATTGCGCCGCAGCCGGACCAGACTTCGGGCTATCAGCACGATCAAGCACGCGCCTGCGAGCCAACCAGCCTCGACGAAAGCCTCTAGAACGGCGTTATGTGGATAGTTCGCCCGACCGACACTTCGGGAACAATGGATCAATATATAAGTTCCCCCATCCCAGACCAAAAGAAAGGAGTGGTTTGGATTGTTTCGATAGCCGTTGTCCATAGATTGAGGCGGGGGCCGAACAGAACTGTCTGGCCGTCAATCGATCCCACGATCCGATTAGCTCCTACACCAGTTGCATCCGCGAGCACAAGCCAGCCAGCAAGGACCGCTCCGCTGGCGGCAATGACACGGTAAGTCTTCCCTTGACCCTTGGATAAAACCGCAGTTACCAGAATCGCAGCGGCGCAGGCAAATACGGGGCCCCTAGATCCCGTACTAATCAGCGCGAAGGCAAGCCATGCAGCAATTGCGACCAACGTCGCGATCAGCCATAACCTGCGGATCGCGCCGGCCAGAAGTGATCGTACCAGCGCTACGACTGCTACCCCGCTGGCACGGCCCGCGCCGATTGTATTCGACCCCGCGCCCGCTAATCTTTCAACAAGGTCGCTTTCTTGAATAGCCGTCCCGGTCGCGACAAGAATAATACCCGACGGAAACCTGGAGCCACACCCAGATCTGCTGCCTCCTATAGGACGTAATCAGGGTGACGGCGGCAACAACCACGATCAGGGGAATAAGCAGGCGCAATCGTTGTCCCAGGCGTTTTCGCTCCATACAGGGTATAGGGCTGCGGGCAAACAGAGGCAACGAAAGATCACTGAATGAAAATTCAGCGTCCTGCGATTCCGGCTGGTCCCCATGAGGCAACAGACAATGCAAACCGCTACAACGCCGAACGCGGCGACCGTCAGGTCAACCGGCGCCCAGGTCATAAAGGGGGCGCCTTTGAAGAAGCCGATGTAGACAAGCAACGCAACAACACCTGATGCGAGGATGTCTCTGAGCAGGCGCGGCGACCTGTCGGTCGAGCATTTCTGGGGGACGGTGAAGCCCACCTCGCAAGTATACCTTGTCCGACAAAGCTGATCTCTCCGGTTCTGCGCTGTCGTTCCGTGTCCGAGTGGCTGCCGTTCGGGCAGTGCATCGAGTCGTGGCGAGTATTCGTGCGTTGCTTGAGCTGGATGCGGCCCGAATCGTGCATTGACTGCGCGCGATACCTGTCGGAACCTGAATCGTGATCGCCTACTATTTAACCACTGCATCTCCGCTTTTGCCAAGTAAAAACCCCCCGTCCCTGACTGCAGGAACAGCTTGATCATCGTGGCACGCAGTTGTTCAACCGCCACAGACGGGTTCTACCAGATCATTGACACTTTGCCGTCAACGAGAGTTCCGGTCACGTCGACCCAGGTGTAATACCTTGGTCCGCTCATGGGAGCGGACCTCGGCGTACACCAAGGCGAAAGGGCTGCTGCTTCGCCCCGGAGATCAGAGCGACGCCATGCGCTGCAAGGTCGAAGCGATCCCTTCGTTCATATCACCGGCTTGGGACCGGACCCACGTGAGGCTGACCAGGACTGGCCGCCTAGGTCTACTGCGTTCCGGTGGTGCTGGCCGCGACTCGATCGCTCCGAACGTTGCCCAACTCTAAGCATGAGGATGGAGAAGTGCGTCGCGATAAGGTCGACCGACGCGGACATGGTTGAAGTGCGAGAACACGGTCGCCAGCAAATCCGTGCGCAGGAATCGAACCTCGGACGCCAGAAGTGGCGACGTGACGGGAGTTGCTCGAATATGGTCGTTACGTCCAGCTCTGGCATTCCTTGGCTCCATTTGAGCGAACAGCCGAAATACGCGGTTGGCAACTTAGCCTCTAGCCCGGACCACAAAAGTGCGATGCAAACGCTTTTCCTCGGTGGAGCGACTCAGCCGATCACAGACTTCATTCACGGTCGCCGATTCTGAGCTGCGATGTGTTGGTGCAAGTGGGTCGTCGGCCACATACAAGTGCTGATACACCCTGGTGTCGCTGGCCAGCGTGTGGGACCACCCTGTTGCCCGAGGGCTCGACGGATCGACGCAACGAGACACGCCGCCAAGAGGCGCACCCGGGAACCCAGACCTACCGACTGAGCAGCTCTCCGGCGTGGCTGGTCCTGCCGAGCAGCAGGCCCGCTATTTCAGTTGATGAA
>CAWDUY010000001.1:0-14156 GCA_963805555.1 uncultured Actinomycetota bacterium | reverse complement strand
CCCTTGCATTCCACAGAGTGGGGCATGACTGGCGTCCATTTCCCAGCATGTGGTTCAGCCATGTCGGTTGCAATGGAGGATTGCTCATCCGTCGCCCGAGTGCAGATGACGCCGGCTCCGAGGCCCGGGTCAGAGAACCGGTGTGTGCCGGGCGATCTGCTCCGCGGTGGGCGCCGGGCTGTCCGCTGAATGCCTGGTTTCTCGCGGTCCGGGAAGGGATAGTTGATGGACCGGGCGAGTGCGGCCTTGAGCAGGTTCGCCCGCGCTGCCTCGGCGGCGAGCTGGTGGTCTTTCGGAATGCCGGCCGGGATCCTGTCCGGCAGCAAGCCGGATGCGTCGTCGACGACGTTCAGGATCGGCGGGAACCGTTCGTCCGCCGGCAGTTCCGTCCAGGAGATGGCGCCGGCGGCGGCGAGGTCCCGGGCCCGGAGGCGTCCCTCGGCCGGCACCAGGTCGAGCACGGTGACCGCTGCCTCAGGGGAGTCGCAGCCCCAGCCGCCTGGCCGGACAAAGGTTTTGCACCAGAGGAAGTCGACCGATTTGGACGGCAGGTCGACGACGACCAGCTCGACGCCGGCGGCCAGCGACCCGGCGACTGCGGCGTTCAGCAGGTTGGTCTTGCCGCTGCCGGGCATTACGCCAGCAGCGCGAAAGACTGGGCCGACCAGTCGATGCAGACTTCCGGCCCGGTGAGCTGTCCCGGCGGAGGCAACGCGCGGCCGATCCGCAACAACCGGGGTCGCCGGTGCCCCGCCCACCACCGATGTCGCGACCTCCGCCGGTTTCCGGTCGTGCCGGGACGGCGAGTAGCTGCCGGGCAGCTGCACGTCGAACCCGCCGCGGGCACCTGGGCGGACCCACACCGCCGACGGCTTGACCCCGAGGGCCACCGCGACGGCGGCCCGGCACCGTGACGTTGCCGAGTCCAGCCGGCTCAGCGTCGCCTGCCCGAGAACGGCTCGAACGCTGTCATCTCGAACCCCGGGTTGTGCTCCGCCAGCTTGGCCGCCAACCGCTCGCCGTCCGCGGGCCTGGTGCCGCGGGCCTGGTGCCGCGGGCCAGTCGCACACCTCGAAACCGTCTCTGGACGCCCGATCGCTGGTCACCTCGTTGATCGCCACCTGCCGCGTCGCGTAGGCGGTCCGGCCCGCCGGGTCGATCGACACCACCTCGAACCCCGCGCCATGCCGGTCGGCGATCAACCTGGCCAGGGCGGCCGCGTGCCGGTCCGCGTCGAACCCGTCCGGCAGGCGGACCGTGACCAGCCGGTGACCGCCACAGCTGGCCAACATGCGCAGGGGCATCACGATGGCGGGCGTTCGAGAGCTGTTGTGTTTGCAGCAATATGCTGCTGCCCGCGAGGGGCAACGGGCACTGACTCATCCGAGAGTGGCCAGTCGCAGCAGCAGCGATAGCCAACGAAGCCACACCATCTTGTCTGTCGCGTCGGCAGAAAGCCGGCCGGCATCACGGAATGTCGGACCGTTCGCTGCACGCCGTGCTCAGCCGGTCGGGAAGCGCGCGGCCAGCCACTGGCTGAGCAGGTCGAGAAACTCCGTGCTCAAAGTGGTCTCGATGGACTGGTACTCACCCGGCAACCCGGTAACGGCAGGCTGCATCAGGTGGTTCAACTCAGGAATCGTGGTGATGGTGACATCTTCATTGGCGGCGAGCAGGGCGGTCAACGGAGGAACGCTCTGGTCGGCGGGCACCTGCAAGTCCTTTCCGCCGTAGACAGCCAGCACGGGCGCGGTCAGTGCGGCCAGCGATGGCGCCGGGTCGTGCACCAGGAACGAGCGGATGTACGTCGAGACCAGGCCCGGCAGTTGGGCATCGATCTGCTCCGGCGACAGTCCCTGGGCCTCCAAATACGCGCGGGTGGCCGTGGTGGCGCCGGCGAAGTCGTGGGCCCGCAGCAGTTCCGTTCGCTCGCGGCCGGCCGTGACTGCCGCGTCGATCTGCTCCTGGGGGACACCAGACGCGGCCAGCAGGATCTGCTGCTGCCGTTCCACGACCTGGTCGCCGGGCACCGCCGGACCGGCCATCAGCACGACGAACGCGATGTCGGGATCCTGCTGAGCCACCAGGGGCGCGAGGTAGCCGCCCTCGCTATGGCCGAGCAGGCCCACCCGATCCACGTCGGACCGAGCCTGCAGCAGGTCGACGGCAGCTGCGGCGTCGGCCGTCAGATCCTGGTAGGTGCTGCTCTGCAGGTCGCCGGTGGAATCGCCGACGCCCCGGTCGTCGAGCCGCAGGACCGCGTACCCCGCCCGGGTCAGCGTGTCGGCCAGCAGCAGGAAGGGGCGGTGGCCGGCCAGGGTCTCGTCACGGTCCTGCGGACCGCTGCCGGTGATCAGCAGCACGGCCGTGAACGGGCCGGGGCCCTCTGGCCGGGTCAGCGTGCCGGCCAGGGTCACAGCGCCGGCCGCGACCGTGACGTCTTCGGTGAGGTAGGGGAAAGGCGACTGTGGCTCCTGCGGTCGCTCCGGCTCCGGCAGCGGTCCCGGGATCACCGAGAACGGGAACTCGGCACCTGCCTGGGTGAATTTTCCGGTGAAACCGCCGGCCACGAGCGTTCCGTCGAAGGTAGGTTCGCCCGGGATGCCGGCGATGGCGAATTTCACTGATGTCCCCGTGCGCGTGACATCCGCGAGCGGCGCGTCAGCGACCAACTGCGCCGGGATATCGATGGTGCCGGCCGGGACGACGCCGTCCTCGGTGAAGGTGAGGCCGATCTCCAGGGGCTGCCCGGGAATGTCGATCGTGCCGTGCCACTCGCCGGCCAGGGCCACCGGATCCGATGCAGACGTCGGCACCGCGGTCGAGGCCGTGGCGGATGCTGCGGTCGCCCCGCCGGTCGGCACCGGCTCCTTGGCGGGCGAGCCGGATGAGCAGCCGGCGACCAGGGCCAGGGCGGGCCCGAGTGCGAACAGTCGCCTCCGTGACAGTGTGTGCAGTGCCGGCAAAATCGGCCTCCGAGCGCGTTGGTGGATCCGGCGGCGCAGTCTTACCGCACAACGCCGATATGTCATCAGTCCCAGTAAACCGGCCGGCCCGCGTCGAAACCACCGCATTCCAGGGTCAGCGTGATCGCCCCTGCAGCGCTTGGTGACCCGAGAGGGATTTCCGCTGTGCACAACTCCCGAGGAGCGCGCACTCCCATCACGCCCACGAACAGGACGCCTTTGGCGGCGGCGAAGTATCCGCCGTTGATGCCGACGAGCAATGTTGCGAGCATGAGGCGCCCGAAACCGCCGGTCTGGACGGTCGGCTGGCCGTGCTGAATCCGCACCTGCACGCGACGCCCGCTACGCGCTGACCAGCGGAGGCGACGATCTCGCCCGACTACGCCGGTCCGCGACAACCATCGCGATGCTGGCGGAGACGAATCTCGCGACGGTCCCAGGCGAACCTGGGATCGACAGCGATACCGCCACGGAAAGCCTGTGGTGGCAGGACACTAGGCGTCGCCTTCGGCAGTTCACCGGCGAAGCAGACACCTTGATCGACACCGTGCGACGGGACATGGCGGAAAGGCTCGCGGCATCCTGGACACCTACGCTGCCGCCGCCGCCGTACTTGATGACGGCCGCCCTTTCGCATAGCCCACACCCATCCGCATCTCCCGGTGGCCGACCGGCGATCGAACCGAAACGGTGGCGGATTCTGGCCAGTCGAAGCGGCTGTGCCACAACCTATCTCGCATTTCCAAGTAGATGCGGATTCCGGTAACCCATTTTGACCGCTACCGCCGGCATGGTGCTTTCCTGGCGGGTGCTTGCGGCTTGCATACCGGTGTCGGTGGAGGATCCGGCGCGGACGGATCCACCGCCACCCCTTAGGCATACTGGCTGCCATGCGACCCCTCGCCGCTGGCGCGCTGGTTTTCCTCACGTCGGCTTCCGTGCTCGTGCTGGAAATACTCGCCGCACGCCTGCTTGCCCCATACGTCGGCGTCACCCTGGAGACCTATACGGCGATCATCGGGACGATCCTTGCGGCCATCGCGCTCGGCACGTGGGTGGGTGGGCGGCTTGCTGACCGGCGCGATCCGCGCGGTCTTTTGGGTCCCATCCTGATCGTCGGGGGCGCTCTATCGCTGTGCATCGTGCCGGTCGTTCGGCTGATCGGCGGCCTGCAGCTGGGTGGTGGCCCTGGCGCGGTGGTGGTGCTGGTACTCGCCGGGTTTTTCGCTCCCGCGGCGGTGCTGTCCGCCGTGCCGCCGACTGTGATCAAGTTGCAACTCTCGGATCTGGCCGAGACCGGTAGCACCGTGGGTCGCCTGTCTGCGATCGGCACCGCCGGCGCGATCTTCGGTACTTTCGCCACCGGATTTGTCCTGGTCGCAACCTTGCCGACGACGCCGATCGTGGTCGGGGTTGCGGTCGCCCTCCTGGTTCTCGGCGGTTTCATCATCCTGGCCACCCGACGTGCGGGTGGCGCTCAACCGTCCGGCCGGTCCGTGCTGGTGGTGTTGGCGGCTGTCGTCCCGGTCGGCCTGCTCGGCGTTGTCGTGGAACGTGCGTTGAATCCCTGCGGGCGGGAGACCGCGTACTACTGCGCGCGGGTGCTGCCCGATCTGGAGCCGTGCATCGGCGGATTGACCCTGTTCCTCGACACCCTGCGGCACAGCTGCATCCATCCGGACAACCCGCAGCGGCTCGACTTCAGTTACGCCCAGATGCTCAGCGATGTCGTCGCCGCGGTCGGACCCGATGGCGCACCTTTGGATGTGCTTCACATCGGGGGCGGCGGGTTCAGCCTGCCGCGTTACCTCGCTGCCGCCAACCCGGGCTCGACGAGCCTGGTGTTGGAACTCGACCCGTCGCTCGTGCAGATCGCAACAGACGTGCTCGGCCTGCGGACCTCCGCGGACCTGCAGGTGCAGGTCGGCGATGCCCGGCTTGGCATCCGGGATGCGCGAGACGACTCCTATGATCTGGTGATCGGGGATGCCTTCGGCGGGGTCGCGGTGCCCTGGCACCTGGCGACGCGCGAGTTCGTCGAACAGGTTGACCGTGTCCTGCGGCCAGATGGGGTCTACGCCATCAACCTCATCGACCACCCACCACTGGCTTTCGCCAAGGCCGAGGCAGCCACGCTGTCCACAGTTTTCGAACACGTCGCCGTGCTCGCCACCCCGGGCAGCCTGGCCGGCACCGTCGGCGGCAACATGATCCTCATCGCCTCGCACCAGCCGATCGACGTACCCGCGATCCTGTCGCACAACGAATCTCGAGGCGACGACGATGGAATCCTGCTCGCCGGCCATGGTTCGGCGTTCATTGCCGGAGCGCCGGTATTAACCGACGAATTCGCGCCGGTCGACCAGCTGTACAGCCCCCTACAACGTTCAACCCGCTGACATCCGCGAACGGTGACCATCAGACAACGCAGACCGGTCTGGGTGCGGTCGATCCTGCGGGTTCGAACGGCGCCGAGACGTCGATGATCTCGTCCAGAATCGATCAGTAAGGCGGTCCACCCTCCCCGCCGCACACATCAGAGCATGCCCGGACCCCCCACCCTGCACAGCGCGGCCGAACTCGCCGCAACGCTGGCGCATACCTCAGCGCCGCTCCAGATCGTCGACGCCGGCTATCCCGCCTTCACCCCGCTGACCCCGCGGTACCTGACGAGCTGACCCGGGGCGACCGCGGTCAGCATCGAGATGTGCTCGATCATTCGAGCAGCGAAACCCTTGCGCACTCCACCGTCGAAACTTGCCGGCCATCGGCCGTGCTCCGGCCACGTTCTTGAACCGGCATACTGGAGACAGGGCTGAGTTATCCCGCGATGGTATGATCCCGGTATGACGACGCAGATCACGGTGCGACTGCCGGACGAGAACGTGGCATGGCTGGACGCTGAAGTCTCCGCCGGCCGGTTCCCGTCCCGCACCGCTGGGCTGGCCAAGCTGCTCACGAAAGCGCAGCGCCGCCAGGAGGACGAGGCGGACATGTTGAAGATCCTGGCCAGTCCGGACCCCGACGAGGCGTCCAGGTTGGAATGGATGCGGACCCGGGAGTATCCCCCGATCGACGACCATCTGAGCTATCCCGACGAACAGCACGCAGTAAGCATTCCCGATCTTGTCGCGACCGGGGCCGTCCAGGACCGGGCAAGCAGTGGCACCACCCGCGAGTCCGGCCGCACGACCAGCGAACCGAAAGTAAGCGCCACTACCCGCACACGTCGAACGGCCGCGGATTCCGGCAAGACAAACAGAACGACGATCAGCAAGTGAGAGCGATCCACCTGGCGCGGCTGGACAAGACGCGGCCGGTGCTGATCTTGACCCGTGAGGCCGCGGTTGGTGCCCGCGACGTCACCGTCGCCGCGATCACCTCAACCATCCGCGGCGTGGCCACCGAACTGCCGGTCGGTAAGGACAACGGTCTGGACCACAATTGCGTGGTAAACCTCGACGACGTACAGACCATCCTGCGCACCGACCTCGGTCGATTCATGGGCTTCCTTGGTGCCCACCAGGAGTCGGCCCTGCACCAGGCACTCGTCCGGGCATTCGACCTCGACGACTAGCAAAGAGGGCCGTGGACGTCCGAAATCGGCGCCAGCCATAACCAAGCGGGCAGTCGGCACCTGCCGGCCGATCACTTTGCTGAGAATGCTGGAAGCGGGAAACTGTTCATCAGGAAGCGGCACTGGCCGACATCGCGAACGTCCGTCCGTGAAGGGGGTGAGCTGTGCCTGCGAAGAAGGAGACCCTGGTCGAGGTCGACGGGCGGCAGTTGGCGCTCACCAACCTGGACAAGGTGCTGTATCCGGCGACGGGGACCACGAAGCGCAACACCATCGAGTACCTGACGGCGGTGGCCAGCGTGATGTTGCCGCATCTGGTGGGCCGGCCGGTGACCCGGAAGCGTTGGCCGAACGGTGTGGACGGCCTGTCGTTCTTCGCGAAAGACCTCGATGTGGGCACGCCGGGGTGGCTGGAACGCGTTCAGGTGGACCATTCCTCGGCGCCCAAGTTCTATCCGGTGGCCTCCTCCTTGGCCGCCTTGGTCTGGTTCGGTCAGTCGGCGGCGCTGGAGTTGCACGTCCCGCAGTGGCGGTTCGCCCCGTCCGGGCCCGTCGCCCATGGCGGGCGTTCCGGGGGTGTGCACCGGGGCGGGACGCAGCGGCACCCGGATCGGGTGGTGTTCGACCTGGACCCCGGACCGGGCGCGGGCCTGGCCGAGTGCGTTGAGGTCGCGTTCCTGGTGAAGGAACGCCTAGGTGCGTTGGGTAAGCGGATCGTGCCGGTGACCAGTGGCTCGAAAGGCATGCACCTGTACGTGCCGTTGCCTGACCCGATCACCTCCGAGGACGCATCCGCATGGGCCCGGCAGGTCGCCGAGGAGATGCAGAAGGCGCTGCCCCGGCTGGTGGTGTGGAAGATGACCAAGGCGGTGCGGGACGGCAAGGTGTTCTTCGACTGGTCACAGAACGCAGCCGCCAAGACCACGATCGCGCCGTACTCGATGCGCGGCCGGGAGCACCCGATGGTCGCCGCCCCACGTACCTGGGAGGAGCTGGCCGCCGGCGGCCTGGCTCACCTGGACTACCGGCAGGTGATGGCCAGGGTGGCCGCCGGTGTCGATCCGCTGGGGGAGTTACACAGTCAGCGGGTGCTGGCCCGTACAAGCGCACGATCCGCGCCGAGTTCACCTGCCCCGCAAGCGGGGAAAGCCGTCCCGGCCACGTCGTCTCGGCCCGCTGCCGCCAAAGCGCAGCCGCCCGCCCGGCGGATGCCGCCGCCGGTGACGTCGACCTCGACCCTGCCGATGGCGCTCAGCCCGATGCTCGCGTCACCGGGCCGGGTTGAGTTGGTGACCGACCCGACGCTGTGGCGGTGGGAAGGCAAGTGGGATGGCATGCGGGCCTTGGCCTTTGTGGTCGGTAGTGACCCGTCCACCGGCGAGCCTGGCGGTTTGTCGGTGCGGTCACGGATCGGCCGGGACAACACCGCAGCGTTCCCCGAGCTGTGGGAGCTGCCCGAACTGCTGGCCGGGCATACGGCCGTCCTGGACGGCGAGATCGTCTGCTTCGACCAGGACGGCCGCACCGATTTCGGCATGATGCAGCAGCGGATGGGCCAGACCCGGGCGTCGGTGATCGCCACCAACTCGAAGCGGTTCCCGGCCACCTTCCTGGTCTTCGACGTCCTGCACCTGGACGGGATCTCGTTGCTGGGCAAACGGTATGACGACCGACGACGGGTACTCGCGGCGCTGCCGCTGAACGGTGAGCACTGCACGGTGCCCGACCAGATGACCGGCACCCTCGCCGACGCGATGGCGCGCACCGAGGCTGCCCACTGGGAGGGCATCGTCGGGAAACGCGTCGACTCCAGCTATACGCCCGGCGCCCGGACAAAGTCCTGGGTGAAGGTGAAACACCTGCTGTCCATGGAAGCCGTCATCGTCGGCTGGCAACCCGGGCAGGGCGGCCGCACCGACCGGATCGGGTCAGTGGTCATGGCCGTCCCGAGCACCGACGAACTCGGGAAACCCGCCGGCGGCTGGCGGTACGTCGGCAAGGTCGGCACCGGTTTCACCGACCAGGCCCTGCGGAACCTCGCCGACGAACTGGCACCCCTCCGGCGCGACACCCCACCCCTGGACATCAGACCCTTCGCCGCCGAAGTCCGCGGCGTCCGCTGGGTGCATCCGGAACTCGTCGGGGAGGTCGCCTACACCGAACTGACGGCGGCGGGCGGCACCTTCCGCCACCCCCGCTGGCGCGGCCGCCGATACGACAAACTCATTGACCACCTGAAGATCCCAGGCTGAGCCGACGGCCCCAGATTCGATCGGGTGTTGCCGTTCCACGAGAACCACAGGGCTGCTCGGCCCGACGCACGATCTTTGCAGAGGGCTGCCTGCAGTGACCCAGCACCACCGGAATTCAGGAAGAACCAATTGCGGGTCACACCCGAAGCGGCACGGTCTGTTTCGCATAGCTCCGGCCCACGACAGCCCTCGAGATCCAGTGCACTGGCGCTGGGATAAGAGTGTGAAGGAATGCCGCCTCGTCGGGCGTCGTCCCGTCCGTCACCCATTGCAGGAACCACAGGCTCTCACGCATCGGCGCGCCGCGGCCCAACTTCTTCAGCGCAACTGCGAGGGCCTCCGGATCGGCGTGCCTGCAAAGTTCGACGATCTCGCTCTCTTCATGCGAGAAATGTTCCGTGGCCGCGGCATTCAGTTCAGCGATCGCCAACTGCGCGGCCCGCCCGTCCTCGGCGGTGGCACTCGCACCGAATCGATTCATCGCCTCGCGCGCCGCCGCGAGGGCGCTGACAATGCGTTCATGCTCGTCGGTGAGTTCGCCAACCTCCGCGGTGTCGTCGGGGTTCCCGCGCAGCACGGGCCAGAGGATCTGCTCCTCGCCTTCGTGGTGATGGGTGAGCAGGGTGTCGAACCAAGAGAACCGCGCCGCGATCACAGCGGCGCGTTCCTTCTCACCTGCAGGAAAGTCCGTCAACGCGGTGCTGAAACCCTTGAGATCTCGGCGCACCGCTTTATGGATCAGGGCATTCATCGCGGGTCCGTCGTGAACCGGATCGGCCATGGCTACAACCTCCATCGGAACGATGCACTGTCGTTGTGAACTCCGGCAAAGCGTACGAGGCCGGGGCCAACGTGCAAAGATTGATTGACGGGGTCGGCCGGCGCGCCTGCCTGGCCAACCGACCTATCGCTGGCCGGGCCTAATCGACAGCAGGCGCGGTGATTGCACGCCGTCGCGGGCGACCGCGAATCGCGCGCTCCTATTCCTCAGCCGCGGGCCTCGCTGTCGTTGATGCGCTCAATTGCCGAGCCTGTTCGGCCGGGAATGTGGATCCGGAGGAACGGGTGGCGGCCGCTGGTCGGGTACAGGCCGAGGGCAGCGAATCTCGCTTGGAGTTCCTTGTCACTGGGCTGATGACCACTGCCCGGTGATCAGCGCGGGCGATTTCACCGACTGCGTCGAAGATGTCGATGCCCTCACTGGAGCTATCGGGTGTGCTGTGGCCGGTGCAACTGGTATGCCAGCGAAAGGCGCCCGTGACTTGACCATCCTCGTCGCGACGGACGATCACGTTTGGTCGCGTTGTACGCCGAGTTCAGGACCCACCACGCGGCGTGTCGGGACACCGGGATTGAGCCGGCGTTGCTGGTCAACGACGCTGCGCCAGACCAGGAGCGCCATGCACCCGAAACCGACAAGGACCACTACAAGTCGACCGGTTCCGCCGTATGCGGACGCCATACCGATCTGGGCGTCGTTGAAGAAGTGCATCATGACCAGGGCCACAAACGCCGCAGGTACAGGAAGGCGGCCGCGAAAGCACCGCCCCAGAACATGGCCCAGGGCAGCGTGGTCCAGAAACCCTGGTAGATGTGGAACGGCCAGCGCAGCACCATCGCCAGTCCGATGATCCAGGCGGGGTGCCAACCGGCACGGCGGCCGACGAGTACGGGCGCATACGAGCTCGACGACGAGCAACTGGAAGCCGCCCTGGAAAAGTTCGGCCGGTACGCCCATATCGTGCTCGGCAACGGCAGCGTCAAGAAGAAGGGCGAGGACCAGAACAGCGACGCCCGCGCCCGGCTCGCCGGCACCATCGACCTCCATGACCGGATGACGTCACCGCGGGCACTGGCGCACAACAAGTTCCTGGTCATCTGTGACGACGCGGGCGCGCCGCGGTGGGTGTGGACCGGCAGCCAGAACTGGGCGAAAACCGGTCTATGCACCCAGGCCAACAATTCGGTGCTCATCGACGACCCCGAACTCGCCGGCATCTCCAAGGGCCACTGGGACGATCTCCGGGCGGCCGCGGCCGCCACCCCGCAGACCCTGAAGGACCAGAACACCGCGCCGCACCAGCTGCACATCGGCACAGCCCCGACGACACTGTGGTTCACCCCCACGGTCGGCCGGGTCGACCTGGCCGACGCCAGGACCTACATCGACAACGCGGAGTAGGCCATCCTGTTCCTGACGTTCAACCCGGGCCGGCGGACACCCTGCCCAACCAGATCATCAAGAACGCCCGGACGGGCGTCGCCGGCCAGCGGCTCTACATCAAGGGCGCGATCAACCAGGACCCCAGCACCGCCGCCACCAACGTGCAACTGTTCGACCAGGCCAACGTCGACCGTGCCGATTTCGACGTGGTCCTGCCGGCCGCGATCGACGTGGCCACCAGCTGGTTCGCCCGCGAAAAGAAGAAGGTCCCGACCGCCTTCGCCATGGTGCACAGCAAGGCGGTGCTCGTCGACCCCTTCGGTCCGCACCCGGTGCTGATGACCGGCTCGCACAACCTGGGCCCGAAAGCCAGCGGCACCAAGGACGAGAACCTGCTGATCATCCGCGACGCGCCGGGCCTGGCATCGGCCTACGCCACCAACATCATGTCCGTCTACAACCAGTACCGCCGGCGGTTCAACCGGCTGAAGAAGTGCCGTCAACCAGCTGGGACGGGCTGAAGGACAACACCAGCTGGCAGCCCTGGCATTGGAAGCGCAGCAGCACGGGACAGGTCCTTCCGCGAGATCGACTTCTGGATGGGCGCCTGACGAGGCTGGGGCCTGCCCGAGTCGATAGCGGCCGTCCCACGCGGACACCGGCCGCGCCGGCAATCGAAGCCGATTCGGCCACCGACAATCGAATTCGGCATGGTTCTGCGATCGCCGTTGACCGACCCTGCCTCCCGCGACTGGCCAAGCGCAGACCCACGTATCAATGTTGATGGTGACGATTCCCCTGGGATTTCGTCACCTGTCGGAAGCGTGCTGATCGGAGAATACTGAGGTAGTAGCGGTCCACCGGCACAGTCGGAAAGGCGTTGGACATGTCCGTACCCAGCCATTCCGACGTCATCGTCCTGAACCACCGTCCGGGTCCGGCGTTGCGTCCCGGCGACCTGATCGCTGAGCGTCGGACCCTCCGCGCACCCAACCCGGGCGAAGTTGTCGTGCACAACCTCGTCACGAGGGTCGATCCATACCAGCTGCGAATGCTGCGGGGATCGACCGAAGTCGCTCCGGTCGCCATCGGCGAACCGGTCCCTGCCAACAGCGTCGGCGTTGTCGTGCGGTCAGAGGACCCGGGGGTGCCGGTGGGCACACAGGTCGCCACCTACACCGGCTGGCAGTCCTACGCCACGACAACTGTCGGACCGACCGAGATTGCCGACCCGTCGTTGGGCGGTCCGTTGGAATGGCTCAGCGTGCTGGGCACGACCGGCGTGACTGCCTACGTCGGTATTCACGATATCGGCCGGGTAAAGGCTGGCGATAGCGTGCTGATCAGCGCTGCCACCGGAGCCGTGGGAGGTGTTGCAGTCCAACTGGCAAAGGCCGCCGGTGCACGGGTCGTTGCCATCGCGGGCGGCCCGGGTCGTACCGAGCATGCCGTGAAGTTGCTGGGCGCCGATGTCGCGGTTGACTACCGCGACCCAGAGTTCCCCGGCAATCTCGCACAGGCGGCGGGCGACGGCATCGACGTGTTCTTCGACAATGTCGGCGGGCGCCAACTCACGCTCGCGCTGTCGGTGCTCAACAACTTTGGCCGCGTCGTGCTGTGCGGGTCGGTCAGCAGCTACGTCAGCCCGGATGATGCTGACGCGGGCGCGGACCTCCGTGACGCGGTCTTCAAGCGCATCACTCTGAGAGGCTTCATCGTCAGCGATTTCTACCCGGAGCGGCTGTTGCCGATCCGCGAACAGATCGGGGAGTTGTTGCGCGCGAAGCTGTTACGGGTCGTGGTCAGCGAGTTCGAGGGTCTGGAGCGTGCGCCTGAGGCCCTGGCGTCGGTCTTCGACCGAGGATCGCCATACATCGGGAGCCGGGTCGTCCGGATCTCCGAAGGGTAGGACGCAAGAGCTCCAAGCAGAAACGCGCCACATGTTTCGTCTCGCCATGAGCAACATCCACCGATACCAGCCTTGGAGGAGCCGATGTGGAATTTCTCGTGAGCATGACTACCAGCGTCCCGGACGGCACATCGGACGCAGCCGTGCAGGACATCCGGCGCCGCGAGGCGACCCACTCGCGGGACCTCGCCGCCCAAGGTCATCTGCTGCGGCTGTGGCGTCCGCCGCTGCAACCGGGCGAATGGCGCACCCTCGGCCTGTTCGCCGCCGACGACGATACCCAGCTCGAGAAGATTCTCTCCTCGATGCCGCTGCGGATTTGGCGCACTGATGAGATCACGCCGCTTTCGCCGCACCCGAACGACCCAGGTCAAACCGGTGGGTAACTCATGCGTTCGAACAACTTCAGGCCGCGACGCTCTGTTTCAGCACCGGCCGTCGATCGACGACGTCTATCCGAAAAGGCATCTCGGCGAGGCGGATCGAGCTGGTGCACTACTCGGGGCCGTTCGGCAGCGTCAGCGTCCAAAGAGTGCAGACGCGGACACCGTGACCGGGATCGGGATCGGCGCCGTCACGCTGATCTCCCGGTCACCCTCGGACCGGCAGTCAGCAGGTAGGACCCGCCCCCGTCCAGGTCGTAGACCTCGACCGACGGCAGCTGCCTTTCCACGGTCAGCGGGTCGACGACCCAGTACTGCGGGACACCTGCCTCGGAGTACCTGGCCGACTTCAGCATGCTGTCGTAACGGGACGAGCTGGGGGACAGCACCTCCACGAGGCGCGCAGGGGTTCGGTGATGTTCTTCTCGCCGATCCGGTCCTTCGCGACTACGAGCAGGTCGGGCCGCAATGAGGTGCGGCGGTCGGGTTGCCAGTCGTGCGGGGCGGAGAACACCTCGTGGTCGTCGGGGCAGGTGTCTTCCAGGATCCGGTACAACAGAGCGATGACGCGCTGTGGCGGGGAGCCGGTTTCGGGCTCACGATGAGCAACCCGTCGATGATCTCGTAACGCCGCCCGTCGTCGGGCAACAACTCGGCATGTCCACGGTCCCAGGCTTCGCCCCCGCCCCTGGTGAGACAGGCAGGCCATGCGCTGGTTCGGTGGGACTCATCGCGCCTCCACGGTCAGCTGCACGTCACCGAGTATCGCCGGCGATGGTGTAAGCGGAGCGTTGCTATCCAAAGGCTTGGAATATACGCAAGGTCCGGCGTTGGGCGGTGAACGGTGAGCTCCGTTTCGCGATGCGGGTCGTCTGTTTCCAGTTCGCATTGGTCTCTGCCACGCC